>NZ_CP066779.1:0-3593197 GCF_016598535.1 Rhodococcus sp. P-2
CGAAGTCCCGGGTGGACGAGGTGCTCGGGTTGGTCGGGTTGTCCGAGGTGGCGGGCAAGAAGGCCGGCGGGTTCTCGTTGGGTATGTCGCAGCGTCTCGGGTTGGCGGGTGCGTTGTTGGGGGATCCGAAGGTGTTGTTGTTCGACGAGCCGGTCAACGGTCTCGATCCGGAGGGCATCGTCTGGATTCGTAAGTTCATGCAGCGGTTGGCGGCTGAGGGCCGCACAGTGTTGGTGTCGAGTCATCTTCTGTCGGAGATGGCGTTGACGGCGGAGCAGTTGGTGGTGATCGGTCGGGGTCGGTTGATTTCGGATTCGACGGTGGCGGAGTTCGTGGATCGTTCGTCGGAGTCGACGGTGCGCGTGCGTAGCCCACAACTCGACGCTCTCCATGCCGCATTGACTGCCCACGGACTGACTGTCCGCGAGGAGCATTCAGGATCGGAGCCGGTGTTGGTGGTCGTGGATTCGACCACCGATGTGATCGGTGGTCTGGCTGGCTCGCAGGGAATCGTGTTGCACGAGTTGGCGTCCCAGCAGGGATCGCTCGAGGACGCGTTCATGAAGTTGACCGGAGACGATGTCCAGTACCACGCATCCGGTGTCGATCCGGGTGCCGGAGCCCACCACGCAAACACACAGCACGCTATGGGAGGTGCACTGTAATGGCTGTTCTCAGTGCTGAACGAATCAAGATCACCACGACCAAGTCCCCGCTGTGGTGCACGATCACCATCATCGTCCTGGGGTTGGGCGTCGCCTGGATGATCGGGCGTTCGTCGAGTTCGAGCATTCAGGCGTACAACGACGAAGCCGCATCAGGAACTCCTGATTTCGAGAAATTCCTCCCCACGTTCAACGACGCGGGGCTTGGAGTTTCCGGCTTCGGCGTCATGGTCCTGATGATCATGGCGGCGCTCGCGATCACCAGCGAGTACCGCTTCGGCATCATCCGCACGACCTTCCAAGCCATCCCGAGTCGGGCGTCGGTTCTGATCGCGAAAGCCGGCCTGATCGGAGCCTTCGGAGCGGTGCTGTCCTTTGTCCTCATGCTCGGCGCAGTCTTCATCACCAAAGCTGCTGCAGGCACTGAAGGTTCCACCAACCTGGCACTCGACAACGCCGATGCCTGGCGCGCCGTCTACGGCGTACCGATCTTCGCGTTCCTTTGCGTCGTCCTCGCTATCGCCGTCGGAGCACTCCTCCGTCAATCTGCCGGAGCTATTGCACTACTGCTGCTGTGGCCGCTGCTCATCGAGAGCCTGTTCGGCATGTTCGGATCCTTCGGTAGAAACGTCACACCGTTCCTCCCGTTCGCCAACGCCGACCACTTCCTCTCTTCGGGTTCGAGCACCAATTTTCATTGGGGCCCTTGGGGAAGCCTGTTCTACTTCGCCGCATTTGTTCTGGTGGTTTTCGGAATCAGCATCGCCGTCGTCAACAAGCGCGACGCCTGACCGAACACCACGACTGGCCGCACCGGAGATGGTTCCGGTACGGCCAGTTTCTCGTTGCCACAACCGAAGTTCACATAACTTAGGATAGGCTCACTTCTATTCGATTCGGCAACGAACTGAGGCAACGGACAGCGATGCAGACTCTGACAACCCAGACGATTTCCACTCCGGGCACCGAGATGCGTGTGTGGCGCACGTCGGCGCTCGACCGGAAATGCGTGGTCTTCCTGCATGGCGCCGGAGTTGATCATCGAATGTTCGACGACCAGGTCGCGGAACTCGCGGGGGCCTATTCCCTGGTGCTACCCGATTTACGCGGTCAAGGGCTGTCCATCCTGAAGGAAGGCCACCGCGCCACTCTCGACACTGTGATCGACGACGTGAAGGTCATGTTCGACTCGCTCGGAATCGATCGGGCAAGCATCGTCGGACACTCGTTCGGCGGAAACATTGCGCAGGAGTTCACCCACCGCTATCCGGATCGAGTCGACAAGCTCGTCATGATCGGCAGCCCTGGACAGCACCGGGAAATGAGTGCCGCCGCTGCCTCGGCGATCAAGATCGGCACACATCTGTATCGACGAATTCCGTGGGGCCCCTTTGCCTTTTACAGTGGTCGGTGGTCGAGTCGAAATCCCGCAACTCGCAGATACGTTGCCGACTGCATGCTGGCCGCCGGACGGCAGACGTGGCTGGATTTGGGAACAAGCGGGTTCGCGTCACTCTGCCCGGTGGATACGGCACCCCGAAAGGAGACCCTCCTGATGCGGGGAGAGGTAGACATGGCGCGCCAACTCGATCGCATCTACGACGCGCTGAGTGAACAACTCCCCGACCTGACTCGCCGGGTGGTGATCAGCGGTGTCGGACATCAATGCACACAGGACAACCCGGAAGAGGTCAACCGCGCGCTGGCCGAGTTCCTGGCAGACTGACCCTACGTGTCAGCGTTCCAGTTGCGCGGCAAGCTCTTTCATCCACTCCAGAAACGCCTGCGGGCCGTCGAACTGGACGCCGTCGACAGCAGCCACCTCCGGTGCAATGTCATCGCCCTTGACCACCAACGCTTCTCCACCCGAGGCAAGGACAGCAGCAAAGGCGGGTAGGTCACCCCGGTCGTCGCCCGCATACGCGACGACGTCGACCCCTGCGGCTGCGATCGCGCGAAGGAGGCCTGTTCCCTTGTCCTCCTCAACGGGTGGGCGCAATTCCTCGACCAACTTGCCGGGCTCACGACGCAACCCGGTCCGGCTCGCGATTCCTGTTGTCGCCGCTTCCACCAGGCGCTGCGCGGCCACTCGATCCGCGGCCCGACGCCAATGCACTGCTACCGCAAGGCCTTTGCTCTCGACATGGATGCCAGGAACTGCCTGAGAGTCGAACAAGCGGCGCAGTTCGGCTTCTGCTTCGGTGACAGCATCGCTGAACGCCGCGACTGCCGGAAGCACTTGGATTCCGTCGTCCGTCCAGGTCTCGACGCCGTAGGAACCCATGAGCACAACGGAATTCAAGCTGAGCCGCTCTCGCAAGAACGACACCGGCCGTCCCGAGAGCAAGCCGACCACACAGAGGTGCTGCGCCAGGGTCGCGAGCACGTCTTCGGCGCCGGGCAGGAGTGCACTCGCCGACGGATCGTCGACGATGGGTGCAAGCACTCCGTCGAAATCCATCACCAGTCCCGCACGAGCTGGATCGGACGTGAGTCGGAGGATGACGTCCGAAGCGGTTCGCATGGTTCGAGTGTGCCAAATCGATCGCACTCGCAATACCAACACCGGAGCCGAATGTAATCTCTGCCACTTCGTCCAGGTTGTCCGGAACCGCTGAGTAGGTCGCGTCCTCTCCCTGCACATCCCCACATTGGTCCGCTAAAGTTCTCACGACGCTTACCAAACTGGGGGGTAATGATGAGCGAATTGACTGTCGTCACTGACGGCATCCGAAAGTACGGCTCGACGTCGACCGAAGCGGCAGGACGCATCGCGCAGGCCGCCGCCGTCGATCTGGGTGCAAACATCGCTGCAGTCGCACCGGCCGTGGGCCCCGCCGGGATCGAATTTCTCGAAGCATTCGCGCGCGCTCAGGCCACACACACCAAAGATGTTGCAGCACTCGCCACGTTCTACGCCGGCAACGCCGCAACGGCCGGTGCAGCCGCGCAGGCCTACGACACCACAGATCAAGCAATCGCAACAGATCTGACCGCTGCGGCTGGATCGACGGGCGCGACCGCGTGAGCACCGAAGACGACTCGACGACCGTCATCGAATTCCTTCACGGTGGTGCTCCGGCCCCGGTACTGCCGAACAACGCGGTCGAATCGATGCTCGCCGGCATACCGGTACCGGCGCTACCCGGAATCGAAGATCTGTTCGCGCCCTTGATCGAACTCGGGAAGAGTCTCGGCACAGGCACTTTTGCGGGCATCGATCCCGTCGGCATCTTCGATCAGGCGTCCACTCTCATCGACCACGCCATGGGACTGTCCCAAAGCGCGGTCGCCGAGGTGGGCCAGACCTGGAACAGCACCGGTAGTGAAGCCGCGACCGAACTGTCGCGATCCGCCCAGAACAGCGGCGCCGAATTGAGCGAACGCGGAACCGCGATATCGAAAACTGCTGCCGCCGCCGCGGAATCGGTGCAGCGAGGCAACGCGAATCTCGCGGCAATCGCGCAGTCCTTCGCCACCACGGTTGCAGCTGCTGCGCCGATCGCGTGGACACCGCCAGGACAGGCGATGTTGCTTGCCTCGGCAGCTGAACACATGCAGGCAGCCGTCGCGTCGGTGACTCGGACTCGTGGGGAGATGCTCGGGCACACCGCAGCCATGAACGCCCTTGCCGGGTCGATCCCAGTTCCGACTCCACCGACCAGTGAGGCACTGTCCAACCTGGTCACTCCGGAGGCAATCAACAACGCCGCCCGTCAGATCGCCCAACCTCTGTCTGCCTCAACCGATGCCGGTGACGCGTACTCCACCCACCAGGACTCCACTCAGCCAGGCACCGACGCAGTCCGGACCTCGGCGGCGCAGGCAGGCGCCGGACTTGCGACCGGCGTCGACAAGTTGTGGGGCGCGGGCAATTCGTCGACGTCACTCACAGCTGGCGGGTCGCCGTCACCCAGTGCGACGACGAGCTCCGGTGGAGCATGGGTGGGTGGAAGCGGCACTATCGGTGGAATTGCAAGGGGCGCAGCGGGAGTTACTGCGGCTCAACCGGTCCCGATAGCAACGCCCGGCCTGGGTGCACCATCGTCGGCGGCCGCCAGTGCTGGCATGTCGCCGGGCGGCATGTTGGGCGGTGGACCCCGCGGATCTCGGGACGACGAGTCGTCACGCACTACCCCGGGGTATCTCGTGACTGCCGGCGACGAGAATTCGATGGTCGACGACCTACCGATGGTGTCACCGCCCGTGCTCGGTGCCGAGAATCCCGATCAGTATCTGTTCCGAGATCTTTGATCGGGACTTCCCGGCCGGGGCGGCATTACAACCTCAGACGAAGCCCAACTCCCGTACCGCCGCGCGCTCCTGCTCCAATTCGCTGACGGACAGGTCAATCCGTTCGCGCGAGAAGTCGTCGATCGCGAGGTCGGGAACGATAGTGAATTCACCATCGGCGCAGGTCACCGGGAAAGACGAGATCAATCCTTCGGGCACTCCGTAGGAACCGTCCGAACACACGGCCATGGACACCCAGTCCTCGGCCGTTCCGATCACCCAGTCGCGGACGTGGTCGATAGACGCGCTGGCCGCACTTGCCGCCGAGGACGATCCACGCGCAGCGATGATGGCGGTGCCTCGTACCTGCACAGTCGGGATGAAATCGTTCTCCACCCAGTCGCGGTCGTTGATCACCGCGAGCGCAGGCTCACCCGCGACGGTCGCGTGGGACAGGTCCGGGTACTGCGTCGCCGAATGGTTTCCCCAGACGGACACCTTGCGCACCGACGACGCACGAACGCCGGTCTTCTTCACCACCTGCGCAATCGCTCGGTTGTGGTCGAGACGCGTCAACGCACTGAACCGAGTATCGGGTACATCCGGCGCGTTGTTCATCGCGATGAGAGCGTTGGTGTTGGCCGGGTTGCCGACGACCAGCACCTTGACGTCCGAGGCGGCGTTGTTGTTGATCGCCTTCCCGTGCGCTGTGAAAATCGCGCCGTTCGCGCTCAGCAAGTCGGCGCGCTCCATGCCCTTGCTCCGCGGACGCGCACCGACCAGCATGCCGACGTTCGCACCGGAGAAGGCAACATCGGGATCGTCGGTGATGTCGATGGAGCTCAGCAACGGAAATGCGCCGTCTTCGAGTTCCATCGCAACGCCTTCGGCAGCGGACACGGCGGCGGGAATCTCAAGCAGTCGAAGTTTGATCGGTACGTCAGCGCCGAGCATCTCCCCCGCAGCTATGCGGAAAAGCATTCCGTATGCGATCTGACCCGACGCTCCGGTCACCGTGACGGTTACGGGCGCAATACTCATTGCCGACTCCTCACCTGCCGTTTTCACGACTGTCCGTTCTACAACGCTGTAAGAACGGTTTCCACGCTAGTCGAGTAATCCGGCCACTTCGTGGTCTGTCAGTGTGGTTCTCGGCACTCGTCCCGCCGCCGTCACGAGTTCGACGGCGCGGTACAGCGGACGCTCGTCCAGCCCGGCGCCGCGGGCTTCGGCACGCAACTGTTCGATCAGGACCGAAGACAACGCGGCCGCCGGTACCAACTCGCTGGCTGCCAGGGCGTCGGCGAGTTTGCGGAGCGCAAGGATCTCCAACTCGCGCCCGCCACCCGCGGTATACAACGCGAGCGGGATTCGCACGGTGGACCGCCCGTCGCCGAGCGTCAGGCTGACCTCGCTGATCCGGCCGGATCGCACCGTCAGCGCCGCTGTGAGTACCTCGGCGACGTCGACGTCGTTGGTTCGGAAGCCGGCTTGAGCCCGAATCCTGTTGCCGTACAGGGTGATGTGTCGGCGCAACGTCATCAGAATGGCCAGCGACGTCGGCACCGCGATGACGGCACCGACGATCGCTCCCACGGTCGCCGTCGAGAAAACACTGACGATCAACCCGACGACAACACCGAACACCACCACGACGACAGCGAACTTCTTCAGCCGCGGCGCGATCAACGCCACGGGAACCAGATCGAGCGAAACCGGTTCGGCCTCAGTGCTCAACGAGATCCCCGAGCTTGTCGACGACCTGGTCGAGTGCCACCGACTCCTGCTCACCTGTCGCCAACTGTTTGACGACGATCACGCCTTCTTCGAGTTCACGCTCGCCGAGAACCAACGCGATTGCGGCACCCGAGCGGTCGGCCGCTTTCATCGAGCCCTTCACACCACGATTTCCGTAGGCGATGTCAACTCGAATTCCGTTGGCACGCAGCTGGTGAGCAATCTTCACCAGCGCTGCCTTCGCTTCGGTACCCATCGGCACACAGAACACATCGACACGTGCCGGTGGTGCTACCGACTTACCCTCGGCCTCGAGCGCGAGAACAGTGCGGTCGACGCCGATTCCGAATCCGATCCCCGAGAGCGGCTGTCCGCCCAGTTGTTCCATCAGACCGTCGTAGCGACCACCGCCACCGATTCCGGACTGCGCGCCCAGTCCGTCGTGCACGAACTCGAAGGTCGTCTTGGTGTAGTAGTCGAGGCCGCGAACCATGCGCGGGTTGACGACATAGGGAACACCCAAGGCGTCCAGGTGCGCGAGTACCTCGTCGAAGTGTGCCTTGCAGCTCTCCGACAGGTGATCGAGCATGAGCGGTGCGCCCGCAGTCATCTCACGCACATCCGGGCGCTTGTCGTCGAGCACGCGAAGCGGGTTGATCTCGGCGCGTCGACGCGTGTCCTCGTCGAGCGGGAGTGCAAAGAGAAACTCCTGCAGCAGTTCGCGGTACTGCGGTCGGCAGGTGTCGTCGCCGAGCGAGGTGATTTCGAGGCGGAAGCCGTCGAGCCCCAATGACCGGAATCCGGCGTCGGCGATCGCGATGACCTCTGCGTCGAGTGCGGGGTCGTCGATCCCGATGGCCTCGACGCCGACCTGCTGCAACTGGCGGTAACGACCGGCCTGCGGACGCTCGTAGCGGAAGAACGGGCCCGCGTAGCTGACCTTGACCGGCAGCTGTCCACGATCGAGGCTGTGCTCGATGACCGCACGCATCACACCGGCGGTTCCCTCGGGACGCAACGTCACCGAACGGTCGCCACGGTCGGCGAACGTGTACATCTCTTTGCTCACGACGTCGGTCGACTCGCCGACGCCGCGCGCGAACAATCCGGTGTCCTCGAAGATCGGCAATTCGATGTGGCCGTATCCGGCCAATCTGGCGGCGCGCGTCAAACCGTCACGAACGGCGACGAATTCGGCTGACTGCGGCGGAACGTAGTCCGGAATACCCTTGGGTGCAGAGAAGGTGCTGGCTTTACTCACGAGAGGTACTTTTCCTTATTCTTGTGCGCTGAGTCCAACGAGAAACGGGTTCGAGCTTCGCTCGGCGCCGATCGAACTGTTACCACCGTGCCCGGGCAGGACCACTGTCTCGTCGCCGAGTACCAGTAGCTTGCGGGCGATCGAGGCGAGCAACTGCTCGTGATTTCCGCCGGGCAGGTCGCTGCGTCCGATCGAACCCTGGAACAGCGTGTCACCGGTGAACGCCAAGTCCACGGGTCCGGTCTCCGTGTTCGCCTGGGTTCGGAACACCACGGATCCCTGCGTGTGCCCGGGTGTGTGGTCCACGAAAAAAGACATTCCGGCCTCGGTGATCTTGTCTCCATCGGCCAGTTCGATCACCTCGTCCGGCTCCACGAACGTCATACCCTGGATGAATTCCTTCATTGTCGGGCCGATTCCCCGTGCCGGATCACTGAGCATGTAGCGATCCTCGGGATGGATGTACGCGGGTACGGAGTACCGCTCACAGACCTCGCGGGCCGACCACACGTGATCGAGATGGCCGTGTGTCAACAGGACCGCGTTGACCGTCATGTCTTTGGAGTCGAGATATTCGAAGAGCGGCTCGGCCGCGTCCTGCCCTGGATCGACGACCACACATTCGCACGCGTCGTCCTGGGCGAGTATGTAGCAGTTGGTTTGGAACATCCCGGCCGGAAAACCAGTGACGAGCACGGGGGCAACTCCTCTTCGAAGGGTGGAAACGAACAACACGGTGTCGGTTACAGCCTAAGCTGCTGCCCCGCCAGTAAGTTCTCAGGTTGCAATGGGAGACTCTGACGACGAGTAGAGCCGCTTGCCGAAGCCGACCCCAGGGTGTCGCTCGGCCGGCCGACCACGATCCACCCGCGATACGGAGGACTACAGCAGTGCCGAGTAACGAGCAACGCCGCGAGGCGGCGAAACGCAAGCTCGAGCGTCAGCTCGAACGCCGCGCAGAACGTGCCCGCAAGCGCAAGCAGATGACGATCGCCGGAACTGCGCTCGGCGTGGTTGTCGTGGTCGGTGTCGTCGGTGGACTCATCTGGCTGAGCAACCGCAGTGACGACGACGCGAACACCACCAACACTGCTGCCGACGACTCGAGCCTCACGCCACAGACTGCGGGTGCCATGCCTGCCGGACTGTCGACGCCGCTCGCCGACACGGTGTCCTGCTCGTACCCGGCTGACGGCGCTACCGCGTCCAAGGCCAACAATCCGCCTCGTACCGACGGAATCCCCACCACCGCGCCCGACGCGACGCCGAGCATCAGCGTCGAGACCTCGCAGGGAAACATCGGGCTCACGCTCGACGGAACGAAGTCGCCGTGCACGGTCAACAGCTTCGTGAGCTTGGCGCAGCAGGACTACTTCAACGACACCACCTGCCACCGTATGACGACGAGCCCCTCGCTCCAGGTTCTGCAGTGCGGTGACCCGTCGGGCACCGGCACCGGCGGACCGGGCTACGGATTCGACAACGAGTTCCCCACCACGGCCTACGCCACCACCGACCCGGCAGCGCAAGAGCCCGTCACCTACGCGCGCGGCACGGTTGCGATGGCCAACACCGGGGCACCCGGTAGCAACGGCAGCCAGTTCTTCCTCGTCTACGGCGACTCACAACTCCCGCCGCAGTACACGGTTTTCGGCACGATCGACGAAACCGGGCTCGCCACTTTGGACAAGGTCGCGGCCGGCGGATCGACGCCAGAGGGCGACGGCAAGCCGAATCTGACCACCGACATCAAGACAGTAAGGCTCGACTGATGCGACGTAATCCCGTGATGCGCTTTCCTGTAGTCATTGCCGCTGCAAGCGCCGCCGCGCTGCTTCTGGCTGGTTGTTCCAGTGATTCCGGTAGCTCGGACTCGCCGTCCAGTACCTCCAAGGCGAAGACGACAACGGCTGCCATGCCGCCGCTCGACATGTCACAGTTCGACGCACTCCCGCCTGTCCCGACTCCGGCGTCGGCGACCGTCGACTGCTCGTACCCGAGCGCGGCGGGTGCAGCCAAAACCGTCAATCCGCCGAACTCCACGGGTGTGTCCACCGAGGGAACCGTCAACGTCGCGCTCACGACTACGGCCGGCCCGATCGGGATGGAACTGAACCGCGCAGCAGCCCCCTGCACTGTCAACAGCATCGAGAGCCTGACCGAGCAGAAATTCTTCGACGACACCCCGTGCCATCGACTTTCGACGATGCCAGGTCTGCAGATTCTCCAATGCGGCGACCCGTCGGGTAAGGGCACCGGTGGACCGGGGTACCAGTTTGCAAATGAGTACCCCACGACCACATACGCTGGGAACGACCCGGCGCTGTCGCTGCCGGTCGTCTACCCCCGCGGCACTCTGGCGATGGCTCATTCGTCCGTACCTGACAGCAACGGCAGCCAGTTCTTCCTCGTCTACGAGGATTCGATGCTGCCGCCTGACTACACGGTTTTCGGAAAGATCGACGACGCCGGCCTGGCGACGATCGAGAAAATCGCAGCCGACGGCGACGACGGTGGCATGGGCGCAACCGGCGGCGGTGCACCCAACACCCCGATCACCATCGAGACTGCAGTAGTCGCCTGACCCACTGTGCGCCTTTATTAACCGCCCGCGGTTAATAAAGGCGCACAGCAGTTACGAAGCAGAGGTCACGCGGTAGACGTCGTAAACGCCTTCCACATTGCGAACCACATTCAGCACATGACCCAGATGCTTCGGGTCGCCCATCTCGAAGGTGAACTTGCTGATTGCCACTCGGTCGCCGGACGTGGTGACCGAGGCGGACAGGATGTTCACCTTCTCGTCGGCCAACGCCTTGGTGACGTCGGAAAGCAACCGATGACGATCGAGCGCCTCGATCTGGATCGCGACCAGGAACACCGACGTCGCTGACGGTGCCCATTCGACGTCGATGATTCGCTCCGACTGATCGTGGAGCGAGTTGGCGTTGGTGCAGTCGGTACGGTGCACGCTGACCGCTCCGCCGCGCGTGACGAAGCCCAGAATCGAATCACCCGGAACCGGCGTGCAACACTTTGCCAGTTTGGCCACCGTGCCCGGCGCTCCGGGAACAAGAATTCCGGAGTCGCCCGTACTGCGGGTGCGTACCGGCATGGTCGACGGCGTCGAACGCTCGGCCAATTCCTCCTCGACGGCGCCGACGCCGCCCAGATGAGCAACGAGACGCTGCACGACGTGGTGCGCCGACACCTGGCTCTCGCCTACCGCCGTGTACAACGCCGAGACGTCGGGATAGCGAAGTTCGTGCGCGATCGTGCTCATCGATTCGGCATTCATCAACCGCTGCAACGGAAGTCCCACACGGCGGACTTCCTTCGCGATCTGATCCTTGCCGGACTCGAGCGCCTCTTCGCGGCGTTCCTTCGCGAACCACTGACGGATCTTCGCCTTGGCGCGCGGCGAGACGACGAACGTCTGCCAATCTCGGCTCGGCCCGGCGGTGGCAGCCTTCGACGTGAAGACCTCCACGACTTCGCCGTTCTCGAGAGTTCGTTCCAGTGCGACCAGTCGGCCGTTGACCCTGGCACCAATGCATCGGTGGCCGACCTCGGTATGCACCGCATACGCGAAATCAACGGGAGTCGATCCGGCAGGCAACGTGATGACGTCACCCTTCGGCGTGAAGACGAAGATCTCCTTGACGGCGAGGTCGTAACGCAACGATTCGAGGAACTCCCCCGGATCGGCCGCTTCACGTTGCCAGTCGAGTAGCTGACGCATCCACGCCATGTCGTCGACCTCGGCGATGTCGCCGGCGTGCTTGCCCTTGGTCTCCTTGTACCGCCAGTGCGCGGCGATACCGAACTCCGCGGTCCGGTGCATGTCCTGGGTCCGGATCTGGACCTCAAGGGGCTTGCCTTCCGGTCCCACGACGGTGGTGTGCAGCGACTGGTAGACGCCGTAGCGCGGCTGCGCGATGTAGTCCTTGAAGCGTCCGGCCATCGGCTGCCACAGCGAGTGGACAACGCCGACCGCGGCGTAACAGTCACGCACTTCTTCACACAGAATGCGCACGCCGACCAGATCGTGGATGTCGTCGAAATCGCGGCCCTTGACGATCATCTTCTGATAGATCGACCAGTAATGCTTGGGCCGGCCCTCGACGATGGCATTGATCCGCGAGGCGGACAGAGTCGAGTTGATCTCGGCGCGAACCTTGGCCAGATAGGTGTCTCGAGAAGGCGCGCGGTCAGCGACCAGTCGAACGATCTCGTCGTACTTCTTCGGGTGCAGGATTGCGAACGAGAGGTCCTCGAGTTCCCACTTGACGGTCGCCATTCCGAGCCGATGCGCAAGTGGCGCAATGACTTCGAGAGTCTCTCTGGCCTTACGTGCCTGCTTTTCGGGCGGAAGGAATCGCATCGTGCGCATGTTGTGCAGACGATCCGCAACCTTGATCACGAGCACGCGTGGGTCCCGCGCCATCGCGATGATCATCTTGCGGATGGTTTCGCCCTCGGCTGCGGTGCCCAGAACGACCTTGTCGAGTTTGGTGACTCCGTCGACGAGGTGAGCGACCTCGTCACCGAAGTCCTTGGTCAACTCTTCGAGCGAATAACCGGTGTCCTCGACGGTGTCGTGCAGAAGGGCTGCGACGAGGGTGGTGGTGTCCATACCCAACTCGGCCAAAATGCTCGCGACGGCCAACGGATGCGTGATGTACGGATCGCCGGACTTGCGCCGCTGGCTCGAATGTCTGTCCTCGGCGACGTCGTACGCACGCTGGAGCAGCGCGAGGTCGGCCTTCGGATACAGCTCACGGTGGAGGCTGACCAACGGCTCGAGTACCGGGCGGATGGTGGCATTGCGCTGACCGGTGATGCGCCGCGCAAGCCGGGCACGCACCCTACGGGAGGCCGAAGCGGGCACGGCCAGATTCTGCCCACCCCGATTGCCGGGAGTTTGCGCTGATCCCGAAACGTCAGGAACCGCGGACTTCGATGGTGTCGTCTCCGGAGCGGGAACTGCACCCGTCTCCTGCGACACTGCACCCGAGTTCTGTGATCGATCAAGATTCGACGTCATGTCGCCACCTCCTACCACCGAGTTGGATGAGGCAACCGCCCTGCATCGGGTAATTGCCCTGGAGGTCTAACTCGACCCCCAGGAGACAACTTTAATACTCAGACCTTCACCAGGGATGTCAGTGGGTACTTCAAGAAGCGATCACGGCCGCGCAATTCCTCGATCTCGAGCACCACTGCGACGCCGACGACGTTAGCTCCACCCAACTCAACCAACTGTACAGCCGCCTCGAGTGTCCCTCCGGTAGCCAGAACGTCGTCGATCACCAGAACATTCCGTCCGGTGAGATCGAAGCCGTTTGCCGGGATCTCGAGTGTCGACGATCCGTACTCGAGGCTGTACGAACGAGACAGCACGGGCGGCGGCAGTTTGCCGACCTTCCGCACGGCAACTACTCCCGCGCCCATCTTCGCGGCCGCGCCGGCACCGAGCAGGAAACCGCGAGCATCGACGGCGGCGATCGTGTCGGCGTCCGGAGCGCAGGCGACAAGGGCGTCGAGCACGGCTCCGAATCCCTCGGCGTCGGCGAACACCGGAGTCAGATCGGCGAACCGAACCCCGGGACCGGGAAAGTTGTCCGCCCAGCGGGTCAACCGAACAACGGCGTCTCCGGCAGCCCGGCGGATTGCGATCAATTCTTCAGTCGTGTGCAAGGCAACACCGTTCGAGACGCTCATCTGCGTAGTACCCATCTGTCCATGTTCCAGCCGGTAGCGGCCCGAGTCGGATTGACCAACACTGCCGACATGCCTGGGGCTACAGCGACAGTTCGTAGTTGATTGAACAGTGGAATCGTAGGCACCTGGGTCCACAGGATGTTCTCCGCCTCCACCGAGAGTCCCAATTGCGCACTGGTGCTCGCATCCACGTTCAACTGATCGATGATCTGATCGATCCTTGCGTTTCCGTACGTTCCGAGGTTTGCGCCGTTGCCCGATCGCAATGCTCCACGCGCGTCGATCATGCTCGCTGTGCCGCCTGCACCGACTTTGCCTGCCATGCCGGAAAGCACAGCGTCGACTCCCCCGGACTGCAGACTCGCCGGATCGAAGCTGTCGCTACTCGCGTCCTCGATCGTGATTCCCGCCGGAGCACACGCGGCTTTCGCCTCGGAGACGATCTGCGCCCGCACCGGGTCCGGTGCGAGGTACCCGACCCGGACGGTCAACTGATCGAGGTCGGCTTCCGACAACGACGTCTTCGCGGCCTCGACGTCGGCATTGGCGTACCGATCACCGTCGACCGCGGCGGCGTCGCCGTAGACCAGTGAATCCGGCGCCATCAGTCGTGAATCAACCACGCCGGAACCCAGACCGGCCTGCGGCGCATTCTCCGTCTGTCCGAACTTCTCGAAAAGTGTTGTCCGCGGAACACAATGCGCGAAGGCACGGCGCGCGGCCTCGTCCCCCAGCGCGCCCGAAGTCGCGAGAACGAACTGCTCGATCGACCGCGACGGAATCTGCTGGACATCGAACCCGGACGGAGTGCCGAGTTCGCCTGCCGACCCGGAAGCGACGTCGACGACCTCGATCGAGTTCTTGTCGAGGTCCTCGGTCAGATTCACACCACGTGGCCAGACGACGATGCGATCGGTCGCCGGCTTGTTACCCCACCACCGCTCGTTCGCGACCAGCACCAGACCGTCATCGGCACTGTACGAGTCGATTCGATACGGACCAGCGGAAGGCAGTACGGAGGTGTCCACTTGCCCGGGAGTCAGGTTCCACCCGGTGTTCCAGAAGTCCGCGATCTTCGACAACGCTTCGGTGTCACCGGCATTCACCGCACTCACGACGTCGCCGACGCCGGCGCGCTGCGTCACGATGTGTGAAGGCATCAATGCAGTCGCACCGAACAAAGATCGCCAATCGGTGAACGACCGCCCGGGTTTGAAGAAGACAGTCGCGTCCTTCGACCCGCTCTGGCAGTCGATCCGGTCGATGTCCGCATATCCGAGATTGTTCGCCGTGTCGAACATGGGCTTCACGACCCCATCGACGTCTTTGGTGAACTTGCCACTCGACGCCGCCCAGGTGAGGACCAGATCGTCACAGGACATCGGAATTCCGTCGGAGTACACGGACGCCGGATTGAGCTTGTACGAGACCGTGAGGACGTCACCGGGCAACTCCGACGCCGTTCCGATGTCGGTGTCCGACACCGGTGCCCCGGCCGGGCCCGTGAACGTGAAGCCGGGAAGCACCCGGCCGAACGCGGCCATCGCCCCGGACACCGATCCGGCTGTCGTCTTGGCGTTGTACGTGGAGATGGAGTTGTCGATGGCGTATCCGATGGAGGGAACCTGCTCGGAGCTTTCCGAGCAGGCCGCCAACGAACCCGCAGCCACCGCAGTGGCTGCAACGAACGTCATCGATCGAACCAGTGTGCGTGTCCTTGGGAGCATGTTCAGTGCCCCTTCTTGTTTCGCTTTCCGGTCGGCCGCGCACCCGGCTGCGGAGCAACCGGCGCACGACGTGCAACTGGTGCGCCGACGGCAACCGCCTGCGTACCCTTCTCGGCCAGCGTAGCCCGGCGAGCGAGCACCTTACGAGTGTGTGCGGCGACGGGTCCCCAGCGTTCCTTCATCGACACCAGGAGCGGCGTCGCGAAGAAGATCGAGGAGTACGCACCGACGATGATGCCGACGAGCTGAACGAGCGCAAGGTCCTTGAGCGTGCCGACGCCGAGCATCCATACCGCGACAACCATCAGCGCGATCACCGGAAGCACACTGATGACGGTCGTGTTGATCGATCGCATCAAGGTCTGATTCACCGCGAGGTTGGCCTGCTCGCCGTACGTACGACGCGTCAGATGCAGAACACCGCGGGTGTTCTCTTCGACCTTGTCGAACACCACCACTGTGTCGTACAGCGAGAAGCCGAGAATGGTGAGCAAACCGATCACCGTCGCGGGCGTCACCTCGAAACCGACAAGCGAATAGACGCCGGCAGTGACGATGATGTCGAAGAACAACGCGACGATGGCTGCTACCGCCATGTCGCGCTCGAAGCGGATGGCGATGTAGATACTCACGATCACCAGGAACACAATCAGCGCGATCAGCGCCTTCTTGGTGATCTGGCCGCCCCAGGTTTCACTCACGTCCGCGAAACTGATGGCTTGCGCCGACGGGTTCCCGTTCTTGTCCTTGGGCTGGAACTCGTCGAAGAGAGCAGACTGAAGATCGTTGATCTGCGTCGCGTTCAACGTCTCCGACCGGATCTGCACGGTGGCGCTGGCACCCGAGCCGACCGTCTGCACGCTGACGGGCTCGAAGCCGAGTGTGTCGGAGTACACGGTTTCCACCGCCGACGTCTCGACTCCACCCTCGGCCGGGAACTGAATGCGCGATCCGCCTTCGAAGTCGATACCGAAGGTGAAGCCGCGCAAAATGATGCTCAGCAACGCGATCGCGACCAGAGCGCCGGTCAGTCCGTAGTAGAAGCGACGCTTGCCGACGACCTCGAACGCACCCGTTCCGGTGTACAGACGCGAGAGCCAGCTGTGCTTGGGCATCGCGCCCTGGTCGACGCCGGAGTCGGTGATCTCCGATCGGGCTGCGGCATCGGAGGACGCGGCCGAGGAACTGTTGTCGGACCCCATCGGGGAGTTGTTGGACTCGCTCATGCTCGTGTCTCCTTAGCCGACGCAGCGGCGGCAACCTTACGTTCGCGGGCAACCTCTTGCACTGCGCCGAGACCGTTGACGCTGGGCTTGGACCAGAACGCCGAACGGGACGCCATGCTGACCAGTGGCCACGTCACGAGGAACACGACAATCACGTCGAGGATGGTGGTAAGACCCAAGGTGAAGGCGAATCCTCGCACCTGTCCGACCGCCAGTACGTACAGAACTGCAGCGGCGATGAAGCTCACCGCGTTGCCCGAAAGAATGGTTCGGCGCGCTCGCGCCCAACCGCGTGGCACCGCCGAGCGGAAGCTACGTCCCTCACGCATTTCGTCCTTGATGCGTTCGAAGAACACGACGAAGGAGTCGGCGGTCATACCGATACCGATGATCAGACCGGCCATGCCGGCCAAGTCGAGTGTGAAGCCTATGTATCTGCCGAGCAGAACCATGATCGCGTAGACCATGACTCCGGAGAGAATCAGCGACAACGCCGTCAGAACGCCGAGCATGCGGTAGTAGACGAGGCAGTACAGCAGCACGAGTACGAGACCGACTGCTCCGGCGATCAATGCCGCCTGCAGTGAGGCCAGGCCGAGCGTGGCCGAGACCGTCTCGGCTTCCGAGGCGGCGAACGAGAGCGGAAGCGAACCGTACTTCAGTGTATTGGCCAGCTCCTTGGCGCTTTCTGCAGTGAAGCTGCCGGTGATCGAAGTGGCGCTACCCGCAGGCGTTGCGCCTTGAATCGTGGGAGCGCTGACGACCTTCGAGTCGAGCGTGAACGCTGCCTGCTTGCCGATGTTGGCTGAGGTGAACTCGGCCCAGGTGTTGCTGCCGGTCGTCTTGAACGAGAGGCTGATCTCGTGGCGCGACTGCTGTGAGTTGAAGACCGACGACGCGTCGGCAATCTCCTGGCCGTCGATGATCGAGGGACCCAGAAGGTAGATGTTCAGTCCGTCTTGCGAGCACGCGACCAGCGGCAGGGTCGGGTCGTCGTTGCCACGAAGTGGATCTGCAACCGAGCAGTCGAGGTTGGCCAGTGCCTGCTGCTGCACGGTTTGGTCGGTGCTCTGTCGAAGGGCGCGCGCTGCGGCGATTTCCGCTGCGGCTGCGTCGCCTTCGTCGGTGCCGTCGCTCGGCGCGTCTCCGGTGGGAGCCGGCGTTGTCGTCTCCGGCGCCGGGGTGGCCTCCGGGGTAGTCGGGTCCTGAGCCAGGAACGGACGGTTCTGCGGAGTCTGGGTCCCGTCAGCGGGCGCTTCGGGAGCCGGAGCATCGGTGGCCGGAGTTTCGGCCGCCGGCGCCTCGGGCGTAGCTGTCCGATTCGCGTCACGGGTGGCGACATCGATCGAACCCGTCACCGGGCGGATGTACAGACGCGCGGTCTGGCCGAGCGAGCGAGCCTGCGCACTGTCGTCGCCGGGAACGGTGATGACGAGGTTGTCACCGTCGACGACGACCTCGGAGCCGGAAACGCCGAGACCGTTGACGCGGGTCTCGATGATTTCCTGAGCCTGCTTCAGACTGTCCTGACTGGGAGCGCTGCCGTCCGGGGTACGAGCGGTCAACGTGACGCGCGTTCCACCCTGCAGGTCGATACCGAGCTTCGGCGTAGTCGACTTGTCGCCAGTGAAGAACACCAGGGCATACAGTGCCACCACCAGGACCCCGAAAAGGGCCAGGTAGCGGACCGGATGCACCGTTCCGGTGGAAGGTGCCACGATCTTTAAGTCTCCTCAGTAGGTGCAGAGCTTCAGTAAATGCAGGGCTCGGGCGGTCGACAACCACCCGAGCTGCGGTGTTCGAACTGCAACGATTGATCAACGGGATGAACTGAGCTGCTGGTCAAAGAACGGCTCTGACGAAAGAACCATTCTCACGAAAGAACTACCACGGACAAACTGATCTGGACGTGTGTCCGAGTTCACAACTCTAGAACACGTACCAGGTCGACGAAGTCAGGACTCCTTGGTGAGCCGGATTTCGGTGTCGGCAGCAGACTCTTCGATCTCCGAAATCGAGTCGTCGTCGTACTCGTCGGTCTCGGCCGTCTCGACCACGCGCTCACGGATGACCAGACGCGACCAGGTGGTGATGACGCCGTCGGCGATCTCGAGGTCCACGGTGTCGTCGTCCAGAGAAGCAATCGTGGCATAGAGCCCGGCCGTGGTCTGCACTCGATCGCCGACCTGCAGCGAGTCCTGCATCTCGGAAGTGGCAGCCAAAGCCTTCTTCTGCTTGCGCATGCCCAGGAACATGGGCACCAGCAGTGCGAGGATCAAGAGTGGGAAAAGCAAACTCGACATGTGTTGATCAACCTCGGTTGTGTTGCACGTTTTACGCCGCGATGGTCCCGGATGGACCTACGCAATACACCAGTGTGCCATTAGTTGCTGAGGATTCCTGACAGATCGGCCGTTCAAGTAGGCCTTTCCAGTCGAAATTCACTCTCCGTTCGGATCGAACAACGTGGCCTGCGGTTCGTTGACACGAACCTCGATACCGCCCGCTGCGGCATCCGGCGGCGGTGTCATTCCGAGTTGTGTCCAGGCAGCGGCGGTAGCCACACGTCCTCGCGGCGTCCGGGCGATCATCCCGGCACGGACCAGGAACGGCTCGCACACTTCTTCCACCGTCGACGGTTCCTCGCCGACGGCCACCGCAAGCGTCGACACGCCGACAGGCCCGCCGCCGAACGACCGCACCAACGCACTCAGAACGGATCGGTCGAGACGGTCCAAGCCCAACTGGTCCACGTCGTAGACGGCCAAGGCTGCCTGAGCGACGTCCATGGTGACGATTCCGTCGGCGCGGACCTCGGCGAAGTCACGAACCCGGCGCAGCAAGCGGTTCGCGATACGCGGCGTCCCGCGCGAGCGTCGCGCGATTTCGGCCCCGGCGTCAACTTCGAGATTGACGCCCAGAATTCCGGCCGACCTCATCAGAATCTGTTGCAGCTCTTCGGGTTCGTAGAAATCCATGTGCGCGGTGAATCCGAAACGATCGCGCAACGGACCGGTCAGCGCACCGGATCGGGTAGTCGCACCGACCAGCGTGAACGGTGCAACCTCCAGTGGAATCGACGTGGCGCCCGGCCCCTTGCCGACGACGACGTCGACACGGAAGTCCTCCATCGCCAGGTACAACATCTCCTCCGCCGGACGCGCGATGCGGTGAATCTCGTCGATGAACAACACGTCGCCTTCGACGAGATTGCTCAGCATCGCGGCCAAGTCTCCAGCGCGTTCGAGTGCGGGCCCGGACGTCAGCCGCAGTGAAGAGCCCAACTCCCCCGCGATGATCATCGCCATCGACGTCTTACCCAGCCCGGGCGGACCGGACATCAGGATGTGATCAGGCGTGCTGCCACGAAGTTTTGCACCGGTGAGCACCAGCTGCAATTGCTCGCGAACACGAGGTTGCCCGATGAAGTCGTCGAGACTCTTGGGACGCAAACTCGCTTCGACGTCGCCGTCCCCTGCCACCAATTCGGCGGAGACCTGCGACTCGTCCTCGAAATCGTCGATCGGGTCGAAGTTCATCGAGTCTTACCGAGCAACGACAGTGCAGAACGCAGCGCGACCGACGTGGTGGCCTCGGGTGATTCCGCCAGAACCGAGTCCGTGGCCTGCTCGGCCTGCTTGATCGGGAAGCCCAGACCTTCCAGAGCCTCGACGATCTGATCGCGGATCGAACTGCCGGCGACCACACCGGAAGCCGCGCCGGCCGTCGTCGCGACCGCGTCGACCTTGTCGCGCAGTTCGACGACCATGCGCTCAGCGCCGCGTTTTCCGATACCGGGGACCCTCGTCAACGCCGTCAGGTTGCCTTCCGAAAGTGCCCGCCGCAATGCGTCGGGTTCGAGAACTGCGAGAGTTGCCATCGCCAGGCGCGGCCCGACACCCGAGACCGTTTGCAAAAGGCTGAACAGATCCTTCGACTCGGTATCGGAAAAGCCGTACAACGTCATCGAGTCTTCGCGAACGATCATCGTCGTGAACAGTCGTGCTTCGCTTCCCCGATGCAGCGCACCGAGGGTCACCGGGGTGGCATTGACCCGATAGCCGACGCCCGACGCTTCGATGACCGCATGGTCGAGCGCAATATCGAGTACCTCGCCGCGTA
The DNA here is from genome assembly GCF_016598535.1 of Rhodococcus sp. P-2. Lineage (GTDB taxonomy): Bacteria > Actinomycetota > Actinomycetes > Mycobacteriales > Mycobacteriaceae > Rhodococcus_F > Rhodococcus_F baikonurensis. The sequence continues at coordinate 20,696 of NZ_CP066779.1, forward strand.
CCGACGCGATCATCGTGAACCTGCCTTCTTCGTCTCGGCCAATTTTGCCTGATACTTACGCATTTGTTCAGCGGCCATCGCCTCGGCGCGGGCCATTCTCTCGATCATGGGAGCTCGCCAGCAGTGACAGATCGCCAGCGCCAGCGCGTCGGCGGCATCAGCAGGTTTCGGCGCAGTCTTCAAATTCAGGATTCGAGTCACCATCGCGGTGACCTGCGCCTTGTCTGCGTTACCGCTACCGGTGACGGCAGCCTTCACCTCACTGGGCGTGTGGAAACACACCGGGATTCCGCGCCTGGCTGCCGCGAGTGCCACAACACCGCCCGCTTGCGCCGTTCCCATCGCGGTACTGACGTTGTGCTGCGCGAACACTCGCTCGATCGCAACCACCTCGGGCTTGTACTGCTCGATCCACAGTTCGGCCGCATCGGAAATCCGCAGGAGCCGAGAACCGAGGTCCATCTCTGCCGGGGTCCGCACCACGTCGACTGCAATCGGGCGCACTTTCCTGCCGTTGCTCCCGTCGACCACGCCCAACCCGCAGCGAGTCAGCCCTGGGTCCACTCCGAGCACGCGCACTTTGTCACACCTCTCCATACCGAACAGCTGTTCGATAGCTTAGCGGTGTGCGGTACTACTACCCCGCATCAACACGCAACCCGGCCCAGACGCGGACGTCCGGGCCGGGTTGAGTTGAAAAGCAATCAGTCTTCGAGAGCCGCGAGAACCTCGTCGGACAGATCGATGTTGGTGTAGACGTTCTGCACGTCGTCGGAGTCCTCGAGCGCGTCGACGAGCTTGAAGATCTTGCGTGCGCCGTCGACATCCAGGGGAACCTCGACGGAAGCGCGGAAATCAGCTTCGGCTGAGTCGTAGTCGATGCCGGCTTCCTGCAGCGCCGAACGCACTGCAACCAGATCCTGTGGCTCACTGACGATTTCGAAGGTTTCACCGAGATCGGTGACCTCTTCGGCGCCGGCGTCGAGCACAGCCATCAGGACGTCGTCCTCCGACTGGCCGTTCTTCTCGAGCGTGACGACGCCCTTGCGAGCGAACAGGTAGGACACCGAACCCGGGTCTGCGAGGTTTCCACCGTTGCGGGTCATCGCGGTGCGAACTTCACCGGCTGCGCGGTTGCGGTTGTCAGTGAGGCACTCGATCAGAACGGCGACGCCGTTGGGTCCGTAACCCTCGTACATGATGGTCTGCCAGTCTGCGCCGCCCGCTTCTTCACCGGCGCCGCGCTTGCGCGCACGCTCGATGTTGTCATTGGGAACTGACGTCTTCTTCGCCTTCTGGATGGCGTCGTACAAGGTGGGGTTGCCCGTGGGATCGCCACCGCCGGTTCGTGCCGCCACCTCGATGTTCTTGATCAGCTTCGCGAAGGATTTGCCACGACGTGCGTCGATCACAGCCTTCTTGTGCTTGGTGGTGGCCCATTTTGAGTGGCCGCTCATGCGATTCAAGCCCCTTTCCTGCTGCGTTGCGCACGCCGAATGCGCGTCTTTCAGCTCTGCCGATGTTACCCGTCCCACGTCACAACTCGCTGCATCCCCCGACACGAATTAGTCAAACCTGGCATTGTTTGCATAGAATGCAAACATGTTGGTCCGAATAGATCACGCCTCCACAACTCCACTCGCGGAGCAGATTGCAGCCGGGGTTCGTGGCTCGGTCATCCGCGGTGAGATCGGTCCAGGTGACCGCCTGCCGTCCGCTCGCGCCCTTGCCGAGTCGATCGACGTCAATCTCCATACGGTTCTTCGTGCGTACGCAACACTGCGCGACGAAGGCCTGCTCGACCTCCGACGCGGACGTGGCGCCGTCATTCGCGCCGAATTCGACTCGGGAAGAACAGCTCTCAACGAATCTGCGCGCGAGTTCGTACGGCAAGCCCGAAATCTCGGACTCGACACCGCGCACATGCTCGACCTCATCAAGGAGACCAGCACACAATGACGACCAGCAAGATCCGACTCTGGACAGCAGCTTCGCTGACTCTGATCCCGACCCTGATCCTGGTTCTCGCACGCTTCGCGTGGGGTGACCGCCTACCCGAGACCGTCGCGAGCCATTGGTCCGGGTCGAACCCGGACGGGTTCAGCACCACGACGACCTTTTTCTCCATCGCGCTGGCGATATCACTGGTGGCAGTCGTTATCGCGTGTGTTGTCGCGGCCCGTTCGAGTGACAACGCCCCCCTGTTTCTCGCCGTCACCTCGATCTCGAGCGCAACGCTGGCGACGATCTGGATTCTGAGCGTTGCCCTGACGCTCGATGCCGGAACGCCGGCAGACGCACGTATCGGCTGGTGGATTCTTGCGCCGATCGCGGCGGTACTCGTGGGAGTTCTGGCATACGCGCTGCCTGACCAGCAACGAAACGGCCCGAAGTCGCCCCTGCCGACTCCGACGCTCGACACTCCACTGACGTCATCCGAACGTGCAGTGTGGATCGGGCAGGTCCGCAGCGTCTGGCCGTGGATCGCTACCGCCGGCCTCGTAGTTCTCGTGATCGCGACTGCCGCGTATTCGGATTGGTGGGTTGCCGTGATCCTGGGTGTATCCACCCTCGCCGTCACAGCATTCGCGTCGGTCACCGTGCGCGTCGACCGTCACGGTGTCGGCATCAGTTCCTGGGGCGTTCGATGGAAGAAGATCCCCATTTCGAAGGTGAAGTCCGCGTCGGTCGACGCGATACGTCCGGCCGAATGGGGTGGATGGGGGTACCGGATCACACCTCGTGGAACAGCCGTCACGCTCCGCTCGGGCGAGGCCATCGTGGTCACTCTCGAGAACGGACGACTGTTCGCCGTGACCGTCGATCACCCGGAAGACGGTGTGAAGCTGATCAATTCGCTGGTTCAGGCCGGTTGATTCACGAACGACGTCAATTTACGAACAACACGGCAGCGGCATTGCCGGCGAGGTAGAAGCCGGCAATGCCGAACACCCAACCCATTGCGCTGTCGCCGTGGTGAGAGATGAACGAATCCACTCGGCGCAGCGGCTTGTCGAGGCGGTGGCCGGCCACGACCCGCCCGAACAGAAGAAGGACCGCTGGCGCGGCCATGATCAGACAGTAACCGGCAAGTATCGACGCAGACGTGACTGCGGACAACCCAGCAGCGGTGATCATCGCGATTGCCGCCAAGTAAGGCAGCATCGTCACCAATTCAGCAGTCCCGGCAGCAATCGCCAGAAGTACAACACTTCTCGCGGAACTCGCCGAGCCCAGCACCCGCTCTCGCCAAACATGAGTTCGATCGGCCTGACCGGATGTGCGCCTCCTCTCGGAATCGAATCGAAAGCTCCACGCGAACAACGCGATACCGAGAATCAACTGCGCACCGCGGGCTGCGGGGGTTTCGAGCAGCGGGGCGACGACAGGCATGCCTGCCCGTGCCGTCGTCCAGACTGCCACCCCGACAACAAAATAGAACGTCGTGATGACCACCAGATAGATCAGCAGCCTGCGAACGTGCGGTCGTCCCGGCATCAACAACATCCAGACCGGGACGACCAACGTTCCGATGCTCGTACTGTCCAGCAGGGCGAGTCCGCCCAGGGTCACGAGTAGGACGAGGTCCACGTCAGTCGTTTCGGCGCTCGGGTATCGCCGTCTCCCTCGTTCGGACTGCATTCACGATGTCGAAAGCACCGATGATCGCGAGGATCACGCCGAGTGGCCCGCCGCGAAACCAGAAGAACTCGGCGTCACGCGCGAACAGCCACAGGCAGCCGCCACCGACGACCAAGAGAATGCCGATCATCAACTCGAATCGAATTTTCATGCCTCCAGCGTGTCTTCTCTCTCGAATCCGCACATCAGTCATCGGAACAACGCCGATCTCATCATTTGGTATGACAAGTCGAGCGCCCCGATGTGCTCTGATAAGTCTGTGGTGACCAGAAGTCGGAGTGTCGGCAAGTGGAACGATCCGCTCATCGCCTTCGGCTTGTTCGCGATCGGGGCGCTCCTCTACCTCGTCGGCTTGTACGAAATGTGGACCGATGTCGGAGCTGTCGCCGACGTCCCCGTCGGAGTCCGGATCGGGATGCTGGCTCTGCTGTGTGCAATCGACTCGTTCCGGCGGGTGCGCCCGGCCACGGCCCTGGCGGCGGGGACCGTCATCGTCGCGGTCGACGCCGCCCTTGGCCCCACTCTGCCGATGTGGCTGGTTCTCTCGGATCTCACCTACGCCGCAGTTCTGTACGGGACGGCTCGGCTGGGCCGCGTGGTGTGTTCTCTGACCGCGGTGACGGTTGCCGCGCTCGCCGCCCTCGTCTATCTGTCCACCCAGGACGTCCGCGCTGCAGCCGGGGCAGGCGTCGTGACCGCTCTGTTCTTCGGTACGCCGGTGTGGTGGGCACTGGTCATCCGTCGACAGGTCGAACTGACCGAGGCCGAACGTGAGCGTTCCCGAGTCCACGAAGCACTCGCCGTTCTGGACCGCGAGGCCGCAGTCGCTCACGAACGCGCGACCATGGCGCGCGATCTGCACGACGTGATCGCGAGCCACCTCTCCGCCATCGCAATCCACTCGGAGGCCGCACTGTCCACCGCAGCTCTCTCCGCTGAACGGGGTGAACCCGACGATGAACGACAAACTGGCTTGCGGGAGATGATCGGGGCGATCAGATCGAGCAGTCTCGCGGGCCTTTCCGAGATGCGGTCGATGATCGAACTGCTCCACGCCGGAGACGACGAGACCCCGGACCCGCGTTCCTCTCCCCCGAGGCTGACCGAGTTGCCCGTCGTCCTGGACGCAGTTCGGGCAGCCGGCGGCACTGTGCACGTTGCGATCGACATCGATGCTGCCGATCTGCCGAGCGTGGTCGATCATACGGCGTATCGAATCACCCAGGAGGCGTTGACCAATGCACTCAAGCATGCGCCCGGAGCGCCGATCTCGATGTCGATCTCTCTCCAGCACAATGCATTACAGATCGAGATCCGAAACCCCGTCGGTCACGACACATCCAATCCGCGGGTAGGAACGCATGGACTTGCAAACATGCGTCACCGCGCCGAGCTGCTGGGCGGTTCACTCGACGCACTTCCGGTCGACGGAGAATGGACGGTATGCGCGCAACTACCGGTCCCCGCACCGAGCGGAACGGATCGGTGATCACTGTCGCTCTGGTCGACGACCACGCCGCGATCCGTTCCGGCGTGTCGATGATCCTGCGGCAGCACGACGACATCGAAGTCGTCGCGGAGGCCGGTGACGGAGCGTCGGCGATCACGGTCACTCGGACACATCAACCCGACGTCGTGCTGATGGACATCCGGATGCCGGGCACCGACGGCATCGAAGCGACACGCCAGATCGTCGGAACTACCCGAAGCCACGTACTGGTGTTGACCACCTTCGATCTCGACGAATACGTCTTCGCGGCCCTGCGCGCTGGTGCGTCGGGATTCCTGGTCAAGACTGCGACCGCAGACGAGCTGACCAGTGCTATCCGCAATGTCGCAGCCGGAGATGCAGTGCTCGCTCCTCGCGCGGCGCGTGCACTGATCGGCGAGTTCGTCCAGCGTGCACCCAAACCCACCGAACCGATGGGATTGAGCGAGCTCACCGACCGTGAACGTGAGGTGCTCGCGCTGCTGGGGACCGGTCTGTCGAATGCCGAACTGTCGCGGGAACTCGGTGTCGGTGCTCCGACGGTGAAGTCGCATGTGTCGCGAGTTCTGTCGAAGTTGCACCTCACCTCACGCGTCCAGGCGGCGATCCTTGCCCGCGAACTGGAGCTGTAGGTTCGGCCGAGGCTGAGTGTGCATCGTTATCCGCGCACCAGATCGACGAACATCTCGTGCACCCGACGGTCACCGGTCACCTCGGGATGGAATGACGTGGCGATCACCGAGCCCTGCCGAACCGCGACGATCCGGCCCGCGGCCTCCCCCGCAGCGGCGGGAACCTGCGCAAGGACCTGAACGCCCGGACCGACTCGCTCCACCCACGGGGCGCGGATGAAGACGGCGCGGATGGGATCACCGATGATGCCCTCGAACTCCAGGTCGGACTCGAAAGAATCGACCTGCCTGCCGAAAGCGTTGCGGCGCACCGTCATGTCGATGGCGCCGAGATGTTCGGCGTCCGGCCGGGTGTCGAGTACCTCGCTGGCGAGCAGAATCATGCCGGCACACGAACCGTAGGCCGGCAGCCCGCCGCGGAGTCGCTCACGAAGCGGTTCCAACAGTTCGAACACCTGCAGAAGCCGGCTCATGGTGGTGGATTCGCCACCCGGAATCACGATTCCGTCTACCTTGTCCAACTCCTCCGGCCGACGGACACCCACGGCATCGGCACCCGAATCATCAAGTGCGGCAAGGTGCTCGCGAACATCACCCTGGAGAGCGAGTACACCGATCAAAGGACGCGTCATCACACAGTTCCTGTCTTGTTCTCACGGCTGTTCTTGCTCTCATGGCTGTCGGGTTCGCGTTCCAGACGCGTCAAACCCTCCTGAACCACCGCTGCCACCATGTTGCCATCGCGATCGTAGATACGCCCCTGAGTGAGCGCGCGACCGAAACCTGCCGACGGTGACGTCTGGTCGTAGAGCAACCACTCGTCCGCCCGGAACGGACGCAGGAACCACATCGCATGATCGAGCGAAGCAGTCTGCGTCTTCACGCCCCGGTGCGGGACTTTCGAAGTTCCGAGCAGGGTCATGTCACTGAGGTACGCAAGCGTGCAGATGTGCAGCAGCGGACGATCCGGCAGAGCCTCGCGGTAGCGCATCCACACGCGTTGTTGCGCGGCGAGATCCGGCGCTGACGCGCTCTGCTCAGCGGGCACAATTCTGATGTCCCAGTTCTTCCACTCCTGGTAGAACTGCGATTCAGCCAATTTGGGAACAGTCTGCGCGTCCGGCAAATCCTCCGGCGCCGGAACGGAGGGCATCCGATCCTGGTGCTCGATACCTTCGTCGTCGACGTGGAACGAGGCCGACATCGTGAAGATCGTCTTGCCGTCCTGGACTGCGTTCACCCGGCGGGTGCAGAACGAGCGTCCGTCGCGGATGCGGTCCACCAGGTAGACCGTCGGAATCTTCGGGTTGCCCGGACGCAGAAAGTATCCGTGCAACGAGTGCACGTGGTAGCTCTCGTCAACGGTGCTCACGGCAGAAACCAACGACTGCCCGGCAACCTGCCCGCCGAACGTCCGTTGAAGCGCGGTGGGATGGACCGCACCACGGAAGATGTCCTTCTCCAGGTGTTCGAGCGCGAGGATCTCCTCGATACCAACCATGAGTCCTCCGAAAACATAGACCGCCACACTGGGCGCGATGACGGTTCACAATATCGCCTCGGCGAGCGGGCACGGCACCATGGTGGGCGTGAGTACATTCATCCCGTCCACTCCCCTCGCCCTGGCCGAGCAGATTGCAAGGCTGAGCGGATCCCTTCCGTCGGTGGCGGTAGTAGCGATCGACGGACCTGATTGTGCGCAGCCGTCTCGGCTCGCGGAACTGGTCGGCGCCGCGGTCGAGTCGCACAACAGACCGAGTGCTGTTGTGTCACTGCACGACTACGTGCGACCGGCCTCGCTGCGATACGAGTTCGGCCACGAGGATGGGTTGAGTTACCGCACCATCTGGTTCGACTATCCGGCACTCGATCGCGAAGTGATCACCGCGGCCCGCACCAAACGAACGCTGTTGCCGAAACTCTGGGACGAACCCACCGATCGATCGGCTCGCTCGATCCGTATCCCCGTCCATGAGCGCGCGGTCATCGTGATCGCCGGTCCGATGTTGCTCGGGCGTGGGCTGGAGTTCGACGTCAGCGTCCGCCTGGACATGAGCGAGGCTGCCATGCGGCGGCACACACCGGAGGCGGATCTGTGGACCGTCGACGCACTCCTCGAACACCGATCAGAGGTGTACGAGGAGGTCGATTTCGAGGTCAGGTACGACCATCCAGCTCGGCCTGCGGTGCGGTCTCGCCCCTGAAGGGTCTCACTGCGATGGGTCTCACTTCAGGCGACGTCACTTCGGCCGATAGAGCCTGGTCAGGCCTTCCTGGACGACTGCAGCAACCATATTTCCTCGGCTGTCGAAGATTCGTCCCTGCGTCAGTGCGCGACCGAAGCCCGCTGACGGCGACGTCTGGTCGTACAACAGCCACTCGTCGGCCCGGAACGGACGCAGGAACCACATGGCGTGATCGAGCGACGCGCTTTGCATGGCGACGTCCATGTGAGGGCCGCGGGAAGATCCGAGCAGCGTCATGTCGCTCATGTACGCAAGCGTGCACACGTGAAATACCGGGTCGTCCGGGAGAGCCTCGCGGGAACGGAACCACACTTGCTGCTGCGCGGCAGCGCCTGGACGTTTGTTGATATCGGCCTTCGGCACCATTCGCAGGTCCCAGTCGGACCACTCGCGCGCCAACCACGCAGTTTCTGGGTCTTCCGAATCCTGGGCGATGGCCAAGGTCTCGGGGTCGGGGACCGGTGGCATCTCGTCCTGGTGCTCGATGCCTTCGTCCTGGACGTGGAAGGATGCCGACATCGTGAAAATGGCTTGTCCGTCTTGGATTCCGGTGACGAGTCGGGTCGCGAACGATCGACCGTCTCGAACTCGATCCACCAGAAAGACCGTCGGTTCCATCGGATTGCCCGGACGCAGGAAGTACCCGTGCAGCGAATGTACCGAGTAGGCCGGATCGACTGTGCGTACCGCCGATACCAATGCCTGTCCGGCGACCTGGCCGCCGAAAGTGCGGGTCAGGGTGGTCTCCGCGATGATTCCTCGAAAGATGTCCCGCTCGAGGCGTTCCAACTCCAGAATTTCTTCGATCCTCGCCATCGATGCTCCACATCTTCCCGTGTACCGACGTCTACCGACCTTCACACAATGCCTGACGCACCCCCCGCCACCAAAGTGGGCATCCAAAATCAAGGAGTGACACGCCGATCTACTCAGAATGGTGGTGGATCGTCTCCGTGATCGACGGTCTTCCGTCGGCCCCTCTTCTTCATTCGCAGGTGCATTCGTAACCGCTGCCGCCGGCGTTCACCTTTGACGCGCACAGCCTTGTTTTCCAGACGTGTGCGCCGACGCCGACCGCCCTCGGGCGGTACTGGCTCGAGCATTCCCGACATCAGACCTGACGGCCTCGTTCGGTAGCAATGTCCGGTCGGCGAGGTCAGCATGACGCTGCGGTCCGGGTTCGAGGTGTGCATCCACTGACCGGAATGCTTGAGGCGGTGATGGTTTCGACAGTAAGCACTCATATTCGACGCCACGGTCTTTCCACCACGAGTGGGATCACGATGATCAAAAGGTTCAGTGTGATCGAGATCTGAATTCCATGCCGCGACATCGCAGTGCAACCACTGGCAGCTTCCTGCGATCACCCGCAACCAGGTGTCGAGGAACGCGCCCGGGCGGTACACGAACGCCGAAGGGGTTACGGGCGAAGGTGCTTGCTCGCTCGCACCGGCAGACTCACGCTCCGCGTCGGCTGGAACCTTCACCTTCCGAATCACCGCACCCGCAGCGATGTCACGCGCATGCTCCGCACTGATCACTCCGTACCCGTCGAGGTGAGCGGGTTCGTCTGCGCCTGGTGCTTCACCACCTTGAAGCGCGGACTCAAGCACGACCACATGAACCAACGGCCGACGCACCACAACAATCCCGCTTCGACGTTGTGGGCAGTCGGCCCGGCCGCAATCACACGGCAGAATCGTCGACCCGGCTACCAACGCTCCCAATGCGTCGGCTCGTCGCTGCTCGTACTTACGGGAATCATGTCGACACACTGACAGTGCCAACTCCCGCAACCGACCGTCGAAAGCCCGTGCGTTCTCCGCCGGAATACTCCCCAAGATCCGGGCCATTCCGTCCTCGGCAGCGCTCACACCCACAAACCGATCGGCCAGGGCGCGGCGTCGACGTTCCCTCATTCCCTCGGGATCCACCACGGCGACGATCCGGTCGATAGCCGCCGTCAATCGGCGACCGGTCAGGCCCGTACCGCCGTGAATCGGTGGGGCCGAAATCTTCTCGAGGAGTTGCCGTTCCACCTCGTCGATCACATCGTCGGCGACGTTGGCCGTTGCGGAGTCGATCAAGCCCACTCGATAGAGATCGAGTTCTCCACGCGCCATAGCGGCACGCGTGCGGTGGAGGCGAGTCTTGAGAGAAAAGCCGAGACCGATCAACTTTCCCGCCGCGGCACGACCCATGGTCAACGCCGCGCCGAGCTCTGCCTCAGCCAGTTCGTGAGCGGTGGACGACCACGCGCCGGCATCGGAGTGGTCAGCGCTGCGACGCTCGAAGAACTCGGCAATGGCGGCGAGTTTCCGTTCCACGAGCATCGATTCACGCGCATGCAGGTCGGCGATGAGATCGATGAGGGCGCAGTCGGATTCGGCACCGGGCAGCTGCGCTGCGGTACCTGAACTTCCTACTCCGTCATCGAACATTCCTCAACCATATTCGAAACTCTGTTCGAATCGCTATGGTTTCCGGAAATCAGTCCGAAGAATCCCGATTGACCGAAAATTGTTGCGGAGCAACATTTGCGGCCACTCTTGTTTCGGCAACGGATTCCACTACTGAATCAGGGCGTCGATAATGCGAGCGACTCCGGCCGGGTAGATGGGGCGGTCGGACACACCTGTCAGTACCCAGTGGACTGGACTACCTTCGTCGAGGACTCGGAGTTGCACGTCGAGCGGAATCGCATCGATGTCAGCCGAGTCGACTGCAAAGACATGGACAATCTCATGCCCAAGTCGCCCCTCGAACTCGAAGATGTTCTCGACGACCTCGAGCAACTCGGCGCTCCCCAACGTGACGCCGAGTTCCTCCGCGAACTCGCGTCGCAGCGCTGCCTCGGCCGTCTCACCGAACTCGATACCGCCACCGATCAATCGATGGAAGTTCTCCCCCGTGACAGAGTCCGTGCCGTCGAGCATGAGTACGTGACCGGAACGGACAGGTAGCCCCAGCGAGATGTTGCGAATTGACGACATACAACAAAGCTTAGGTGGCCGAATCGAACACCATTTTGAATCCGACGACAGTGAGTATCACCAAAAGTGATGGGGTGGGCGCAAATACGACTTGGACTTGCAGACACCGCCGATGACAGACTCGAACACCATTCCCGGACAAAAGACCCCATTGAGGAACCGATGAACGACGCAAGTACCTGGACCGCACGACTCGCCGCGCTCGACCTGACCCTCCCGCCGGTTGCCGCCCCCGCAGGTTCTTATCTCCCTGCCGTTCAGACGGGGTCATACGTTTACACGTCGGGGCAATTGCCTCTCGTCGACGGCACCACGACGTGCATCGGCAAGTTGGGCGAAGGCGTGTCCGTCGAAGACGCAGCCCTGGCGACGCGGTTGTGCACTCTGAACGGACTCGCAGCCGTCGATGCATTGGTCGGGCTCGACCGCATCGTTCGCGTCGTCAAAGTCGTTGGATTTGTCGCTTCGGGATCAGGATTCTCGCAGCAGCCCCAGGTGATCAACGGCGCATCCGACCTGTTGGCCGAGATCTTCGGTACGGCCGGACAACATGCCCGCTCTGCGATCGGTGTGGCCGAACTCCCCCGAAACAGTGCCGTCGAGGTCGAGTTCGTGTTCGAGGTATCGGACAGCATCTGACCCGGTCTGCCATACGCCGAAGGGGCGGCGGTTGCCAATGCAACCGCCGCCCCTTCGTCTGTGAAGACCTTCAGGCGTTGAGCCCGGTCATCGAGCCTGGTGTCACCAGCCGCGCTCTGCGAGGCGATGCCCGACGGGCAGGTCGTCGACGTTGATGCCGACCATTGCCTCACCGAGTCCGCGTGAGACCTTGGCGAGCACGTCCGGGTCGTCGTAGAACGTGGTGGCCTTGACGATGGCCTCGGCGCGCTGCTTCGGGTTGCCGGACTTGAAGATGCCCGATCCGACGAACACGCCTTCGGCGCCGAGCTGCATCATCATCGCAGCATCTGCCGGGGTGGCGATGCCGCCGGCGGTGAACATGGTGACAGGCAGCTTGCCGGCCTTGGCGACCTCGACGACCAGTTCGTACGGGGCCTGCAGTTCCTTGGCGGCCACGTACAGTTCGTCCTCGCTGAGCGAGGTCAACCGGCGGATCTCGCCGCGGATAGTGCGCATATGGGTGGTGGCGTTGGAGACGTCGCCGGTGCCGGCTTCACCCTTCGAGCGGATCATGGCCGCGCCTTCGTTGATGCGACGCAGCGCTTCGCCGAGGTTGGTGGCGCCACAGACGAAGGGAGCGGTGAACTTCCACTTGTCGATGTGGTTGGCGTAGTCGGCCGGGGTCAGGACCTCGGACTCGTCGATGTAGTCCACGCCGAGGCTCTGCAGGATCTGCGCTTCGACGAAGTGACCGATGCGTGCCTTCGCCATGACGGGGATGCTGACGGTGGAGATGATGCTGTCGATCATGTCCGGGTCGCTCATGCGGGAGACGCCGCCCTGCGCGCGAATGTCCGCGGGGACCCGCTCGAGTGCCATGACGGCGACGGCGCCTGCGTCTTCGGCGATCTTGGCCTGCTCAGCGGTGACCACATCCATGATCACACCGCCCTTGAGCATTTCAGCCATGCCGCGCTTGACGCGTGCGGTGCCGACGGCGGTGGTGGGGGCAGAGTCGGGGGTGCTCACAGCAAACTCCTGCAGTAGTGGCGTGACAAAAGAAACGAGGCACGGCGAACACACGAGTTCGTTCGCTCGGAGGCCTCTGGCCAGAACTCTAGGACTAACCGGCCTTCGATTCCGTATCCAATTTGGCATTGCTGGCCTTAAACGGCCGCGACCGCTGAACGGCCGACCGGTTCAACGGATGGAACGCACTTCCGGATCCTCGGAACCGTCCGCGATCGTCGCCGCCTCCACCAGGAGGTTTGCCAGATCCAACGGGTAGACGGGCTCACCGGACTTGGCCAGTCGGCGGATCTCGTCGGCGCTGCACCAGCGATGGCCGGTGATCGCGCGCTGCTCCAATTCCGTGTGGCCTTGGAAGACCGGCTCGAAGCCGTGAGTGCGTGTGGCGAAGAACAGCTCTTCCGAACGGATCAGCTCACCGTCGAACGGGAAAATCGCCACGCGACGCCAGAGCGGACCTCGCAGGTTCTCCGGCGCTACCTTGAACCCCGTTTCCTCCTCGATCTCACGAACCGCGGCCGCTCGCAGATGTTCGCCGCGTTCGAGCCCGCCACCGACGGTGAACCAGAAGTAAGTGTTCGGGATCTTGGGATCGTGGCCGCGCAACAGCAGCACCCGATCCTCCTCGTCCAGCATGACCACGCGGGCGGAGGTCCGCGAGGTGTCGACGGTGATGCCCTCGGGCACCGCCGCCGCGGTCGTGCGCTCCGATATCTCGAAATACTGAGGCAGCGGTGCTGTTCCCCCGAGGTGCAGCCAGCGCACAAGTCGACGCGTACGCAACGCGAGAGTGTCGCGCACCGCGTCGTTGTGGAACCGCCGAGCGATCAGCACCCTCGCCTCTGCATCGGCCAACTCGGCCACCAGTTGAGGTCGCAGCGACGTCGTGCCATAGGCGGCAAGAGCGTTGGAGAGCCTGTTTTCGGCCAGTTCGCGATCCTGACGATCCGCTCGTTCGGCAGCGTCCGCCAAGGTGACGAATCTGCGGGCGTCGTCGGCGCTCATGTCCACCGCCGCAGCGCGGACAACCGCGGCACGACGGGACAGTGCCGCATCGAGCGCCAGCCACGACTGATCCGAACGTACATGCAGCCGATCGAGTCGGTTCGCCGTCCCGTACGCCCACAGTCCGACGACCAGGACGACGGCAGCGACGAGCCCGAGAATGAAGATCGTCAGAGCGGAGAAGGTCATGAACCCACCACGCGTACGCCGGTGCCGCCAACCGTGACGGTCTCGTAGACACGCAGGATCTGTTCGGCCACCACCGGCCAGTCGTATTCGGCAACAACACTTGTCGCGGTGTTGACCAGCGCGCGTCGTCGATCCGGGTCACCGAGAACGGAATCGATTGCCTCGGCCAAGGCATCGGAGTTCCCGATGGGGACCAGCAAGCCTGCCTGACCGTCGCGAAGAACACGGCGGAAAGCGTCCAACTCACTCGCCACGACGGCAGTGCCCGCCGCCATGGCCTCGACCAGCACGATCCCGAAGCTCTCACCACCGAGATTGGGCGCGCAGTAGACGTCCGCACTGCGAAGCGCCGACGCTTTCTCCTCATCGCTGACCTGCCCGAGCAGGCGGAGATGCTTGAAGTACTTGCCCGCCTCTTTGCGGAGTTTTTCCTCGTCGCCGCGTCCGACCACGATCACTTCGAGATCCGGATGACGCTCGACCAACTCCGGCAGCGCACCGAGGAGGACAGCCATCCCCTTCCGCGGTTCGTCGTAGCGACCGAGGAACAGAATGGTTCCACCTTCGCGCGGGTAACCGGGCAACATGTCGGCCTCGGCAAACGCTGAGACGTCGACGCCGTTGGGAATTTCGACCGCGTCGGATCCGAGGGACTCGACCTGCCAACGACGCGCCAACTCCGAGACTGCGATCCGGCCGCTGATCTTCTCGAGATACGGAGCCAAGACACCCTGAAAAGTGCTCAGCACCAAGGACTTCGTGGTCGACGTGTGGAAGGTGGCGACGATCGGGCCTTCCGCGATACGCAACGCGAGCATGGACAGACTCGGCGCATTGGGTTCGTGGATATGCAGAACGTCGAAGTCACCTTCCGCGATGAACTTGCGGAGGCGGGCGTTCGCCGTCGGGCCGAAGGACAACCGCGCAACAGAACCGTTGTAGGGAATCGCGACGGCTTTACCGGCGGAAACCACAAAATCCGGCAACTCGTCGTCGTCGGACGACGGCGCCAGCACACTCACTTTGTGGCCACGTTCGATCAGCACCTCGGCCAGATCCACCACGTGCGCCTGCACGCCGCCGGGGACGTCGAAGGAGTACGGGCAGATCATGCCGATTTTCATTCACCCTCCATGCGGGCGAGCCGCGATTCGGAGAGGTCCGAGCGCCACAGAGGTTGAAGCATGTGCCAGTCAGCGGGGTGCGCTGCGATGTTGACCGCGAAACGGTCGGCGAGTGCCTGTGTGGCCGGGCCGACGCCGCCGGAAACGTCGATCGGTGGGTCGATCTTGAAACCCCATCCGTCGGGAGTGAACCAGCAGTGAACCGGTAGCAGCGGCGCGCCGGTGTCGATCGCGAGCTTCGCCGGGCCGGCGGGCATGCGAGTCGGTTCTCCGAAGAACGTGACCGGTACACCCTTCTTCGCCAGATCGCGCTCCCCCAACAGGCACACGATCTTGTTCTCTCGCAGGTGCTTGGAGAGTTCGACGAACGGAGGATGCTCCCCGCCGCTGAGCGGGAAAATCTCGAAGCCGAGACTCTCGCGATAGTCGACGAACCGTTCGTAGAGGGATTCGGGCTTGAGCCGCTCGGCAACGGAGGTCAACCCACCCCATTGCTGAACACACCACACCCCGGCCATGTCCCAGTTGCCACTGTGCGGCAACGCCAGCACTGCGCCATGACCTGCCGCCATCGCTTTTTCCAGATGTTCCTGGCCTTCGACCAGTGCATGCAGCGCTTTACCGGTGGCGACCAGGTCCATCGACGGAAGTCGGAACGCCTCACGCCAGTACCGGGCGTACGAGCGCATCGAATCCTTGATCAACTGATCCGGAACTTGCTCCGGTGTCGTGCCCAGAACTCTCGCGAGGTTCTTCCTGAGTTGTTCGGGACCGCCTTTGCGTGCCGCGAAATCCGCTCCGGCGTCGAACAGCTTGACCGCCACCGATTCCGGCAGGCTTCGCACCAGACGCCAACCCGCGGCGTATCCCAGATCGGTTGCACGCTCGGCAAAGCTCATTTCTCTGCCTCGCCGTCCGTTTTAGGCTCGCCGTCGGTGTTCGGCGTGCCTTCGACCGTCGATGCGGCCGGGGCGATCGGCAGAAGCTCCCGGGCGCCAGGGGAATTGCGCACCGCGAGCACTCGCTGGAAGACCGTCACGATGCTTCCGGCGGCAAGTACCCACATCGCGATGTGGATCGCCCACGGTAGACCCATACCCGTCAGGCCAGATCCGACCAGCACGATGATCAGTCGGTCCGGGCGCTCGATCCACCCGCCGTCCGCAGTCAGCCCGCTCGCCTCCGCGCGCGCCTTCGCGTACGAGATGACCTGCGAGGTGACGAGGCAGATGAGCGTCGCGACGAGCAGCCACTTGCTGTTCTCGTGGTAGACCGCCCACCAGGCGAGGCCGGCAAAAATCGCGCCGTCGGCCACGCGGTCGCAGGTCGCGTCCAGTACCGCCCCGTACCGCGTTCCGCCGCCGCGAGCACGAGCCATTGCGCCGTCGAGCATGTCGAACATGACGAAGAACCAGATGAACATGGTTCCCCAGAACAGATGTCCGGACGGAAACAGCGTCACCGCACCGGCGACGCTTGCCACCGTGCCGATCACTGTCACCGAGTCCGGCGTCAGACCGGTCTTGACCAGCGCTTTCCCCATAGGTGCCGTCACCTTGGACACCGATGCGCGCCCGAAGAAGCTCAACACCGCAGGAACCCTCCCCGTCGTGAGTTCCGGTTCGGAACTCGTTGCAGCAATGCATCCTGCCATGAAGCCGGATGCGTCAACCTATTGTTGCCAGGCACCGGCGAGTAGTCCCCTGGTCTCCCGCAGCAATTGCGGCATCACCTTGACCCCACCGAGCACGGTGATGAAGTTGGCGTCGCCGCCCCAACGTGGCACTACGTGTTGGTGAAGGTGCTCGGACAGCGAACCGCCCGCAGCCGCACCGAGATTCAGGCCCACGTTGAATCCGTGAGGATTCGACACGCTCTTGATCACCCGCAACGCCTGCTGGGTGAACGCCATCAACTCGGCGCTCTCCTCCGGCGTCAGGTCTTCGAGCGCCGCGACCTTGCGGTACGGAACCACCATCAGGTGCCCCGGGTTGTACGGGTACAGGTTCAGAACCGCATAGACATGCTCACCGCGCGCAACGATGAGCCCTTCTTCGTCCGACATCTTCGGAATGTCGATGAACGGTTCACCCGTCGTACCCGGGGTGTTGGGCGCCTCGGTGATGTACGACATCCGATGCGGCGACCAGATGCGCTGCAAATGGTCAGGGTCGCCGACACCGTGGTCGATCAGCGAACCTGGACCCTCGTCACCGGGGGCGCTCACTGCGCCACACTTGGCTGCACCAGTTCGGCTGTCGGCGAGGCGTTCTCGCGGCGGCCGATCCACTCGGTGATGATCCGGACGGCGTCGTCGACGGGAATTCCGTTGATCTGCGTGCCGTCACGGAAACGGAAGCTGACCGCGCCGGCCTCCACGTCACGCTCGCCCGCGAGGAGCATGAAGGGGACCTTCTGCGTGGTGTGGTTACGGATCTTCTTCTGCATACGGTCGTCGCTGAAGTCGACTTCGGCACGCACACCGGCTGCCTTGAGCTTCTTCGTGACGTCGAACAGGTGATCGGCGAACGCCTCGGCCACCGGAATTCCGACGACCTGCACCGGTGCCAGCCACGCTGGGAAAGCTCCGGCGTAGTGCTCGGTCAGCACACCGAAGAACCGTTCGATCGAGCCGAACAGCGCGCGGTGGATCATGACCGGACGAGTCTTGACGCCGTCGCTGCCGGTGTACTCGAGTTCGAACCGTTCCGGCAGGTTGAAGTCGAGTTGGATGGTCGACATCTGCCAGGTGCGGCCGAGGGCGTCCTTGACCTGAACGGAGATCTTGGGACCGTAGAACGCGGCTCCGCCCGGATCCGGAACCAGGGTCAGACCCGAAGCTTCGCCGACCTCGGCGAGCGTCGCGGTCGCCTCTTCCCAGACGTCTTCGCTACCGACGAACTTGTCCGGGTTCTTGGTGGACAGCTCGAGGTAGAAGTCGTCGAGGCCGTAGTCCTTGAGTAGGTTCAGCACGAACTGCAGCGTGGTGGTCAGCTCGTCGCGCATCTGCTCACGGGTGCAGTAGATGTGAGCATCGTCCTGAGTCATGCCACGCACACGGGTCAGCCCGTGGATGACGCCGGACTTCTCGTAGCGGTAGACCGAGCCGAACTCGAAGAGCCGCAACGGCAATTCACGGTACGAACGTCCGCGAGCACGGAAGATCAGGTTGTGCATCGGGCAGTTCATCGGCTTGAGGTAGTAGTCCTGGCCCGGCTTGCGCACGGTGCCGTCCTCGTTGAGCTCCTCGTCGACGTGCATCGCCGGGAACATGCCGTCGCGGTACCAGTCGAGGTGACCGGAGACCTCGTACAGATGCCCCTTGGTGATGTGCGGAGTGTTGACGAACTCGTAACCCGCCTCGATGTGGCGGCTGCGCGAGTAGTTCTCCATCTCCGTGCGGATGATGCCGCCCTTGGGATGGAACACCGGCAGACCCGAACCGAGCTCGTCGGGGAAGCTGAAGAGGTCCAGTTCCGTACCGAGCTTGCGGTGATCACGACGCTCTGCCTCGGCAAGCAGTTCGAGGTACTCGTCCTGAGCCTCGGTGGACTCCCACGCGGTGCCGTAGACACGCTGAAGATCGGCGTTGTCCTGGTTGCCACGCCAGTAGGCGGCGGAGCTTCGGGTCAACTTGAAGGCCGGGATGTGCTTGGTGGTCGGAATATGCGGGCCGCGGCACAGATCGGACCAGATCTTGTCGCCGGTACGAGGATCGAGATTGTCGTAGATGGTCAGCTCGTTGCCACCCACCTCCATGATCTCGGGATCGTCGATACCGGACTTGTCGTCGATGAGTTCGAGCTTGAAAGGTTCGTCGGCCAACTCGACCCGAGCGTCCTCGATCGAATCGACCACTCGACGCGAGAAACGCTGCGATCCCTTGATGATCTGCTTCATACGCTTTTCGAGCTTGGCCAGATCCTCCGGAGTGAACGGACGATCCACCGCGAAGTCGTAGTAGAAGCCGTCCTTGATCGGCGGACCGATCCCGAGCTTCGCGTCGGGGAATTCTTTCTGGACCGCCTGCGCCAGGACGTGGGCCGCGGAGTGCCGGATGACGCTGCGTCCGTCTTCGGTGGAAGCCGCCACCGGCTCGACGTCGACATCGACCTCAGGTGTCCACGACAGATCCTTGAGCGTTCCCTCGCCATCCCGGACAACGACGATCACGTCGGGCCCCTTCGTGGGGTATCCGGCTTCACGCACTGCAGTCCCGGCGGTCGTCCCCGCGGGCACCCGGAGTGGGGCGGCTGAGTGCTCTGGCGCGGGACTGGTCACGGCGATGTGCTCCTAAGGTATTGCGACAAGTAAGACAGGCGTCGTACCCACTGCGAGCACGCGCACGATCATGTTATCGGCCCTACCGACATGTCGAGACAACCGAGTGAAGGAAACCGGCCTCGTTCAGCTCACAGTGGCGATTCGAGCCACGAGTAGTCCAGGCCCACCCGTGTCCCGATCAGGCCGAAGGTGCCGAGCACCCACAAAGTCGCCAGGACGATCACTGTGGTGAACAGAACGCCCAATCCTTTGACGAACAACGACTGCTTGCCGAACCATTCCATGAACCGGTCGTATCGAGCCTTCGCGAAATGAAGGAGTCGATGTGCCCACGCGAACTCCGACGCCAGGATGCCGAGGCCGGCGAAGACGATGAGCCAACCGGGCCCCGGGTACGGAATAGCCACGATGCCGGCGGCGAACACGATCGCGCCCACGACTCCGACGCCGATGCGGTACGCAAGATTGAGTGTGGGCCGCGCGGCGATTCCAGCACGCCACCGCTCCCAACGGGACTCTGCCTCTTGAAAGACGGACAGGTCTGAATCGTCGACGGAAGAATCGACCTTTTCGGTACTCAAGTCAGTCACCTTTTCGGTCGCGAAATGTCTCTTCGACCAGGCTACCGAAATCATCGCCCGGCGACCTGCGACGACGGTCTGCATGCCGAAACAACCGGGCCCTCGAACAGCTGTGCTCTCAAACGACTGAAGGCGTCCCCGATAATCGGGAACGCCTTCAGTATTTTTCTGTGGTCCCGGCTGGGATCGAACCAGATGTGATATATCTGCTCGGAGCAGCTAACTATATGGTCAGAGGCACCACGGAGTGCCACGCCGTGCCAAGATATGCCAACTTCTGACACTCTAGGGCCCACGTAGGGCCCACGAAATCAAGGAAAACAGCTGAATGGCCAGAAAAGTATTCGGACGCATTGAAAAGTTGCCGTCAGGCCGGTACCGAGCCCGCCACCCCGACCCCACTCCGGGGAGCACGGAGCGCATCCCGGCACCCAGCACGTTTAGCACCAAGGGCGCTGCACAGACCTGGCTGAACACGCAGCAGGACGCAATCGCCGGGGGCACCTGGGTACACCCAGATGACGCTGCCGTGGCACAGCAAGCCACCAAGGCCGAGAAGGCACGTAAAGCTGTCGCGTTCGGTGTGTACGCCGAGAAATGGGTCGCCACCAGGACCAATAGCAAGGGTGAGCCGCTACGCCCCCGCACCCGCAAGGAATACGAGCGGATGCTTGGCACAACCGGATCGCTATTCCATTGGGCGGCAACACCTATCAACGAAATACGTGCCGATGCAGTGCGCGAGTGGCGATCTGAACTACTCGCATCCGGCAAGGCCACAGCCACCGCGAGGGCCTACGACTTAATGAAGTCGATATTGAAAACAGCCGTAGAAGACGGCCTGATCAGCGCAAACCCGTGCAAAATCAAGGGTGGCTCGCTGACTACCACGGGGAAGTCCACAACGCCGCCGACCGAGGTCGAACTGGACATCGTCATCGAAAAGATCGTGCCGAAGTACAAACCATTCGTGATCATCGCCGCCGCCGGCGGCCTACGATTCGGCGAAGTCATCGGCCTGACTAGCGACGATGTGGCCGTTGAGCGCGATGGCGACGGCGATGTGGATGCGGTGCGGATCGCTGTCGTGCGCAGCATCGTCGAAGGCAATGGCATCGCCAAGGTAGCCGGACCTCCGAAGAGCGCCGCAGGGCGACGAATCATCGCAATTTTCGGCCACGACGCCCGGATCGTGGCCGCCCACGTCGAATCCGTGAAACCGGGCGCACTGCTGTGGACAGACCGTAGCGGTGGTTATGTGTCACAAAGCACAGTGAATAACCACTGGCGAAAGGCTCGGGCAGCAGCAGGCCGCTCCGACTTGGCGTTTCACTCGCTGCGCCACTATGCGGGAACTCGCTACGCGCAAACCGGCGCAACGGTGGCCGAAACTATGGCGCGGCTGGGACACAGCAGCGTGAAAGCCGCAATGCGCTATCAACATGCCGGTACCCGTGACGACGAGCTCGCCAGGCGCGCTTCGCGCCGGTGACACCGGCCACCACCCCGTATGGGGTTCTCAAGACAAAAGCAATGGAGGATCGTGCCCAGATGACCGATCATGAATTGTCGAAAACACTATGCCGCACGTGCAATCCGACGTAGAATTTCGACTCGGGTTATCGACAGCTCCAACCTGTGATCAACTTGCGTAAATGCGGTGGTCGCTCGAGCCTCGTAAACCGATCTAATTTCGACACACAGTTCGGGTGACAGTAATACTGGCTCGCCACCAGTGCTCATTACGCTGGCAAGGTTCAACTCCCTATCGACCAGCGTGAACGCGGACCAACAATAGCCGAGCCGAATTGAGAACGAATCGGACGACTCTTGTCGTGGTGTAAGTATGAAACAAATTTGCGACGACACATTGGATCAAGACGTGACCGAAGACCGTGAGCCGACCGCAGCTGAGATCGAGGCTTGGCAGCGTGAAGAGCTGTTCATACCTGCAGATGAGACGACTGTTGGTACCTATCCCCGGATCTCGAATATGTCAGCCGGATTCATCTACAACGGCATCATCAGACCGGAACAGCCGGAAACCCCGGAATACGTCACAATCCCGATGAAATCCAGCTCAGTGGAACTGGACGTCGCGGTCAGCCGCTGGAACATGTTGTGGGAGTCTGCTCAGTTCCGCCGCCGGTTCTTCGACTCCGACGAGCTTCCAGGCAAGTTGGGTGAACTCGCCGAACTTGGCGATGTCAATCTGCTCTTGGTGCCCCGTACTGCAACCCGATACTTCGAGTACGCGCCGCTCCTGCACCTTCTATCGAGACGGACTCTCGAGCATTTCGGACTCCCACTTCTCCGAATGGGACAGTGGCCGTTCCTTATCGAACGGGCGAATATCGACAAGTACCTACCCCATGACTTTGAGCGGCGCTTATCCCGTGCGTGGGCGTGGGAGGTTTGGCCACACCTGAACTCTGGATCCGGGTTGCGTGCCTTCTCGGAGGATGATCCGATCCGGCTTCTTGCCCATAATCTCGATTTCTGGGTACCTCCGGTCACTTCTATCATCCAGGGCATTCTGCGCGAGTTTCCTGAAGTCGACAAAGGCGTACTTCCAGGACCAGTCCCGTTGATAGACGGCGGATTCCTCGAAGGCGCGGTCACTGGGAATCCACGCATGGGCGGGGACATCTGGTGCGGTGAGCGGGAAGCTGCTGACGTACTCAAACAGACTGTGAATGAAGGCGATTCGACAGGTCGATTGCGCGAAATTCTCGATGCCGTCCGTTCGAACCGACTCGAAGACGATTTCTCAGATCGGTGGTCCTACGCACGCGAGGATTTCGAACGCAAGCTTTACAACAAGCGCGCGAAAGTATCGGTTCGGTTCGTCGAGCTGACCGACACGATTCCGGTGCAAGGACCCGAGAGTGAGGTGCTCGGCAACATGGTGACCAATGATTTCCTCGCTCTGCTCGATGAGCAGCAGCGCCAGGTCGTCATCCTGCTCAACAGTGGATGGACCAAGCAAAAGGAGATCGCCGAGCGTCTCGGCTATGCCAACCACAGCCCGATTTCGAAGCGTCTGACCGACATTAGGAAGACAGCAGAAAAGTTCTTCGGCGAGTGAAGAGTCCAGCGCGCATACAGAGCAATACGTCGACCACATCAACGATTCCGGTGCCCAACCCCAGAAAGGCTCTTATGCGCAAGTCGGGTACCTCACTAGACACTTTGCGAGGCACTTCTAACCTCATTCACACCGTGCAATCGCTTTTCTGGGGCCATCCCTTCGGTGGCGCCGACGATGTAGAGCCCAAACCAGTTGGCAATCAAACTCGGAGTGATCGGCTGATCGCTCGTGCTACGGCGTTCGACATACCACCGATGTCCATATTTACTACCTCAAATGAGGTACGGTAAGTGGACACCCTGAAGGAAGGTAGCCAAATGGAGGCCCTACGGCTTGCTGGACTGCCGGAATCCGACGCCCGTCTCGCACAGTTCGATCTCTCTGTGGCCGAGATCCACAATCAAGTCATTTTCCCTGCGCTGCAGTCGGCTGCCAATGTCAGTCCGCTCGCGCCCAAGGGTGCAAGCGGAAGAAGTATGTACGACACCGGCGTTCAATCGCTCCGCTCGCTGTTGCTGCCCAAAGGGTGGTCAATTGCCGAGGCGGACAACGTCGCTCGCACCGTCCAACGCGATCGCGGAATTGCGATCGTGTTTTCGAAGGGTAATGCGTCTACGGGCCTTCACGGACTGACAGGCAGCTTGACGACCGGATGGCCGAAGGGTTCGGCCGCGTTCTCGAACGCTCGCGCTACCCCTCCAAGTGGGCTCGAGTCGGTCGATCCTTCTGGCTTCAACTGGTTCCCCAAGAAGGGCGACCGGGACGAATGGGACTTGTGGTACTTGATGTACTACCCAACCGAGTCCGAGATCCGGCTGGAGCTCAGTGCGCCAACATGGCAGGACAACACCGGGTATCCACGGGGATGGAACGACAACGACCGCATTCTCCTCCCACCCATTCCGACAAATCCGAACTCCGAGATCGACGACGAGGAAGACTCCCCCATCCCAGACGTTCCCGTCGAGGAATTGTGACCGCACACGTCAAGTCCGAGTTCCTACCGTCGCGGCTCGAATTCGCGCGCCGGCGACGGGGACTCCCTCGAACCAAGTTGGCCCAACAGGTCGACGTGGCATCAAAGACACTTCAGAGGTGGGAATGCGGCGACGTCGAGCCGAGCCCAGAGCAACAGGACGCACTGGCGCGCACACTCGGTGTGCTCCCGAGCTTCTTTCACGCGGACGAGATCGACCCACTGCCTGATGGGTCGGTGAGTTTTCGTGCATTAAGCAAGATGACCGCGGGTGAACGTGGAAGCGCAACCGCGGCAGGCCGACTTGGCGTCGAATTTATGCAGTGGATTGAGACCCGATTCAAGCTGCCAGGAAATGGCGTGCCGATTCTTACCGGTTTGGATCCAGAGACTGCGGCCGAAGGTGTGCGCGCACAATGGGGTCTGGGTGCCAAGCCTATTGCTCAGCTGGTACCGACACTCGAGATGCACGGCATCCGGGTACTGAGCTTGGCGCCGGACTACCGAAATGTGGACGCATTCAGTTTCTATCGCGATGGCACTCCTTATGTGTTCCTCGATACAAGCAAAACCGCGGAACGTCTGCGATTTGATGCGGCCCACGAACTTGGTCATCTGGTGTTGCACGGTGAACACGTTCATCCGCAAGGCAGGGAAGTCGAATCGGAAGCGAACCAGTTCGCGAGCTCTTTC
Source organism: Rhodococcus sp. P-2 (assembly GCF_016598535.1). Classification (GTDB taxonomy): domain Bacteria; phylum Actinomycetota; class Actinomycetes; order Mycobacteriales; family Mycobacteriaceae; genus Rhodococcus_F; species Rhodococcus_F baikonurensis. Next base: position 45,291 of record NZ_CP066779.1, read on the forward strand.
CTCATGCCGAAGGACAGCATTTTGGCGGCCAACTTGTATGGTGCGAACGCCGACCAAATCATTCGAGCCAAGCGGAAGTGGCGTGTATCTGCAATGGCGCTTGCGCACCGATTGAACGGGTTGAACCTATTGTCCGAGTGGGGATATCGATCCGTCTGTGTCGATCTCAGCAAACGAGGCTTTCGTCGCAGCGAGCCAGGATCTGACATGGTCCGAGAGTCTTCTCAGCTGCTCAGCAAGGTTATGAATGTGCTTCGTAACCGTGGCATGTCTCACAAGGAGATCGCGAAACAGCTCGGACTCCCCCCGGAAGAGCTTGCCAGCTATCTGTTCGGGCTAACCGTAACCCCCCTCCCCGGCGAAAGCCAAGGAGGAGGAAACCGGTCAATGGCAGCACTGACGCTGGTTCGAGAGTGACAACGAGCAAACCAAGAGCGCCTCATCAGCGAACTTCAATGACCGGCCCGCGGATCTCCAACTGCCTATCCGTGATTGTGGGAGACGTCGTGACCCAAACCGATCAACTAACTACCTAACCGTTCTGCCATCGCAGACCAGGCTCATTCTGGGGAACCAGCGCAGCAGCCAACTCCACGCCAGCATGACCCGCAGAGAATGAGGAACTACACAGATGCCAATCGCCAGCGCGGACGGTAACGCCAACAACTTGGTGCCAGAGTGGGACGACTGGTTGAAGTGGGAACGTAAGTCCGGACCGATCATCGCGACAAAGGTTCTGCGCGGGAGTGTGGAGACTAACCTCGCAGTCATCCTCGCATCTGCTCCGTCGATTCCGACGAAGTCCGATCTCCAATTCATGTGGCGGGACAGGTCACATGGCGGGGTCAACCCGGTATTGGTCACGGTCACCTACGAAGCCCAGAAAGTCCCGCTGGTCGCCTTGCTCGGCCTCGATGATGACGCGGTACCAGTGATGGGCCTCGCACCCGAACTAGCTGATCAACTAGTTCGGGATGCGTTGGAGATGTCCAGTCTCAGTGCACTCCACAGCGAGGTCCGTCGCCGGCTGGGTACCCTCGCCGCCGGGGTCGCCTCTGGGGTCAGGAACGAAGGCCTGTTCGCCTCGCACGTGCTCGAACAACAACCACAAACCGCCGCCTGGATAGGTCTGTGCGAATCGGCGAAACCTCTGCTCGCCAAGCGAGGCGAGGGCCTTCTGAACGGTCTCGGTTACACGGTGGAACCCGTGCCGGAAGGTCGCGTACTGCGCGATACGAGCGGATCGGTACGCAGTGCAGCTGCGGTACTGCTTGCCGATGGGGAGTCCTTCGATAATCCGCTTGGTCGATTACATGGCAGCAATGCCGTAAGTCATGGGCTCGCTCTCGCTCGACGAGAGCACCTGGATTGGCTGGTCGTACTCGGTGGTTCGGTTATCCGCCTGTATCCGGTCGATCCGGACGTGGGTGTCGGCCGCAAGGGGCAGACACAGACCTTCGTCGAACTGGACCTGTCGTTTCTCACTGCCGGCCAGGCAGGCTTCCTGACACTGTTGCTTTCTCCGGACTCTCTTCGGGACAAAGGCACGATCACGCAGTTGCTCAGCGACTCGGTCCGGTTTGCTGCCGGACTCTCTGAACGGCTTCGCGATCGCATCTACAGCGACGTCATCCCGCCGCTCGCTGTGGCCGTCGCGGCCAAGCTCGGTGTTGCTGATCTGCCGCAGGATGAACAGAAGTCTGCCCTTGACGAGGCATACCACCAGTCGATGATCATCCTATTCCGCCTGCTGTTCGTCGCGTACGCCGAGGACAGGAAACTGCTGCCCTACGAGGTCAGTGATCGATACACGCGCAATGCGCTCAAGACGCTCGCGTTGGATATCCTCACCGACCCAGAACAGCTGTTCGACAAAAACTCGACCACTCTCTGGGATGATCTGACCCAGGTATGGAAGGTTATCGACACTGGTGACCTGCACGGTTGGGGTGTCCCTGCGTACAACGGGGGACTCTTCACTCACGACAAGGTCAAGAACCCTGCCGGCGCATCGACCTATGAACTAGAGCTAACAAACAGCACGATCGGGCCCGTCCTGCGCGGTCTCCTCATCGACGACACCCGCGATGGCACCCTCGGCGCAGTCGACTTCCGGTCGCTATCAGTTCGCGAATTCGGCACCATCTACGAAGGACTCCTCGAATCCGGTCTCGGCATCGCAGAAGCCGACCTCACCCTCGACGAGAACGACACCTATGTCCCTGCCCAGAGCGGCAACAGGGCAGTCGTGTCGGCGGGCGAAGTGTATTTTCACTCTCGTAGCGGATCCCGCAAAGCAACAGGCTCCTACTTCACTAAGCCTTTCGCAGTCGAACATCTCCTTGATACGGCATTGGAGCCGGCACTAGACACCCACCTCGACCGCATTGCGGGTCTCCTCACGGCAGGCGCAACCAAATCCGCGGCCGAGGCGTTATTCGACTTCCGCGTCGCCGACCTCGCGATGGGCTCAGCGCACTTTCTGGTCGCCGCTGTCGACCGCATCGAAGCTCGATTCTCAGCGTTCCTTATCGAAAACCCACTGCCGGAGGTTGCCGTCGAGCTCCACACCCTCCGTACTGTCGCAGCAAAGCAGCTCGGACTCGATCCGGCTGAATCCGGGATCGACGATGGAGTGCTGCTGCGTCGCCAGATCGCCCGCCGTTGCATTTACGGCCTCGACATAAACGAGATTGCGGTCGAGTTGGCCCGACTCGGGCTCTGGATCCACACATTTGTACCGGGTCTACCACTTTCATTTCTCAACCACGGTCTGATCTGGGGTAACAGCCTCACCGGTGTTGGCACACTGGCCGAAATTAGTGAAGCGCTCACGGAAGCAGAAAAACGCGAACTGAAGAAGGGACACGCAATCCAATCGAGCACTCTCGACGACGCGCTACTCGAATTCATGGACCGTTCAAGCGCCCATCTCGCCGCACTCGGGTCCTTGGCCGACGCCAGCGTGGGCGATGTCGCCCACGCTGGCAAGGTCCAATCCGACCTCCTGGCAGCACTCGCGCCACTTTCGGCGCTGTGCGACCTCATCACTGCTGAGCGAGCAACCCGGCACCTCGGCAACGAGAGCATTGAGGTCGTTGTCGACCCAGGGTTCGGGCAGCCGAAAAAGACGAAAAAGAAGTCGGTCCCGCATCCGGACAGGGTCCTGTTGACCGCAAATCCGGGGCTATTCACGGCGCTGAATGCTGAGACTCTCGAGATCGCGATCATCGCGCACCCTGATCTTCCCAGGGCACGCAGGATCGCAGCCTCGCTTCATGCCGCGCACATGCCGGTTCAATTTCCTGAGGTGTTCCGCCGCGAGAGTCCTGGATTCGATTGTCTCCTCGGAAATCCCCCCTGGGACAAGGTTCGCCATGAGCCTCAACAGTTTTGGGTGACTCGAGATCCAGGCCTCAACGCGCTCAGTACGCCAGGGCGAAACAAGCGCATCAGCTTCCTCCGCGACAACAAGCCCGAGGACGCCGAGGACGAGCGAAGGGAACAAGACCTCCGGGAGACCATCCAAGCGATTGCATCGAACGGTTACACCTTACTGGGTGGAGGGCATTTCGATTTCGCAAAGATGTTCTGCGAGAGGTTTGTTCGGCTGGTTCGAGTCGACGGTACGATCGGGGTCGTACTTCCGCAGGCTGCCATGCTCCTGTCCGGTTGGTCGAAGCTGAGGGCGCAGTTAGTTTCCAATGGTCGCGTAGTCGCCGCGGAATGCAGGAATGCAGGAGGTTGGCTGTTCGAGAATGTTCATCACAGCACCGCGGTTGTTCTGATGTCACGGACTTCGAATGATGGCGGCGTCACGATCCTTCCCGGGCTGACATCACGCGCAGCATTCGATAGACGGTGGGAAGTCGGTATCGACCTCACGAGCTCAGAAGTTTCGGAACTTTCGGACACCCACGTACTGCCGTGGTTCAACACACCTGCCGATTCTCGCCCATTCAATCTCATGCGCTCACATCCGAAGCTGAGTAGCGGAGATGGATGGATCACCGGGACAAGCGATTCTGGCAGGTGGGATTTCAGCGGAAGCGGAGCTCACAGCGATTACGCACTGCCGACTCCCCTGGAAGATGGCAATTGGTTGATACTCAAGACCAGACACGTCGATGCATTCACGATCACCAACGACCCGTACGACAAACAGATCGATCCGTTTGAACTTGAACCGCTCGGCCGCGGGATCGTGACCTCTGAAGGCGTAGCACGACTAGATAGCTCACACCCGATGATTACGTACCGGTTCCCGAGCCGGAACGATGACAGTCGCACACTCATCGCCACCGCACTGCCAGAAGCTGGCTATCTGTTCAGCACGGGATATGCCCATGGAGTCAAGCATCCGACAGGGACAGAGATCGCTCCGATCCTCGCGCTGCTCGGGTATATGAACTCGATTGTGGCGGACTGGTGGTCACGCAGATTCGTCGATCGTCACGTAGGCGCACGCATAATCAACGGCCTGGTTCTCCCGCAGTGGAGTACGGATCAGATCGAGGAGGCCGCTGCATGCACTCGTGATCTTCTGATCGCCGGAGGAACAACGCGCGTTGCAGAGGGCATCTCACTTTCCGCGGTTGCTCCAAATGTTGTGGTAAACGGCGACCCAAGAGTTCGGCTCGATGCGTTGGCGATCAGAGGAATTGGCATGACAAGTGAGGACGTGCAGGTCTTGTTGTCGGACTTCAAGATAACCGCCGCTGCCGTGCCAGCTCGGCATCGAGCTGACTTGGTGGCATCGCTTTCGGCATACGAAGCGGGAGGCACCCAATGACATCGTGGAGGTGGGAGGGTCGACCCGACTTCGCAACGAACGATCCGACGCAGCCGGTGTCGGTGGCCGACGCGGTGAACGAAATGCTGGAGTTCACACTCCCGAATGAGTCACAGGACCGGTCTGTGGCGATCGCATCCGCTTACTTCAATGTAGGTGGGTGGCAATTACTTTCGGACGAGTTGAAGCAAGTCGGAAAAGTACGACTGATGTTGGGCGCCGAACCGCAGCGCGACACGAACCCTGTAGTGCTTCGTCCCGGAACCACCCCGCGGCGTCGTGCCGCGGAAGCGAACCTTGCTGAAGCGCTGAACGCACAGCAGAACGCCCTCGCACTCGAACGCAACCTCGGCGACTTCACCTCTCTAGCGCGCTCACAGGTCGAGGACATGATCTCTTGGCTCCGAGCGGGCAAGGTTGAGGTCCGCAGGTACACAAAGGAGTTCCTGCACGGCAAGGCGTATCTGATCGACAACCCCGCGCTGGGGGTGATCGCCGGGTCCAGCAACTTCACATATGCAGGGCTGGCGAAGAACCGGGAACTGAACTTGGGCCAGTACAACCAGTCGACGATCGTCGCGGTCAGAGACTGGTTTGACGAACTGTGGGCCGAGGCAGACACGTTCGATCTGGCCGGATTTTACGCGCAGCAGGTGATCCCGGATGAGCCGTGGATCGTCTTCCTACGGATGCTGTGGGAGTCCTACGGCAGCCAGATCGAGGGGGACGAGCAATCTCTTGCGGCGGACCCATCGATGCGGGATTTGCTGCCCTTCCAGAAGGACGGCGTCGGCAGGGCACGGCGCATCCTGGAAAAGCACACCGGCGTCCTGATCGCCGATGAGGTCGGGCTGGGCAAAACATACGTCGGCGGCGCGCTGGTCAAGGACACGGTACGAGCCCGACAGCGAGTTCTGATCGTCGCCCCTAAGATCATCCGGGATTCCGTGTGGAAACCGTACGTCGATGTCAACAATCTGGGCGGATGGGTCGACGTCGTCTCCTATGACGACCTGATGAAGGTCGACCAGGACGACAACCCCACCTACGGACTACCTGCCGGCCGTGACCCGGACGAATTCGCTCTGGTGCTACTCGACGAGGCGCACACGGTCCGCAACACCGACACCCGCCGCGCCAAGCAGCTGGTCGGGATCTTGAAGGGCAACCCACGTAAACGGGTAGTGCTCCTTACCGCAACCCCGGTCAACAACGCGCTCGGGGACCTACACAGCCTGTTGTCGTACTTCATCGTGCACGATGACGAGTTCGCAGAGATCGGCATCCCGAGCCTGGCCGGGCACTTCAAAGCCGCCGACAAAATGAACCCAGACGACCTGTCTCCAGAGCATCTGTTCGACATCCTCGATGCCGTCGCGGTCCGGCGCACCCGCCGATTCGTCCGCAACCATTACGTCGGTCAGAAAATCGACAAGACCGGCGCGACGTTGGTATTCCCCGAACCGAAGGTGCGCCGCGTCGACTACGACCTCACAACCGTATTGGAAGGTTTCTTCGACACGTTCGCTCACGCACTCGGTGCTGACCGGGACGAGAACGAACCAGACCCGTTTTACGCCGGTGAGATCCCCGACGAAGGCCTGGCCAGCATCGACGGGAACAGGCTCACGCTCGCCGGCTACACACCGTCGAGGTATCGGTACGACAAAAACTACAGGCCGTACGAAGTGCAGGTTGCGGGACTGTTGCGTTCCGGTCTACTCAAGAGATTTGAGTCATCAGGATACGCCTTCATTTCGACGTGTCGCAAGATGGCCGAAACCCTGGGCGGGGTCGTCGATCTGATCGAACAAGAACAACTCGTGGCATCGGGCGACTCCTTACGGGAATGGATGCGCATCGACCTGGATGACCCTGCAACCCTTGATGAGTGGCGCCAAACAGCAGACTACGAACCTGTCGGCGACTACCGCGCCGCCCCATTGGCTGCAGACATCCGCAACGATATTCTTCTACTTGGGAAGATGGCGACCACTGTCGAGGACAGCATCAAGCCGGGCGCCGATCCGAAGTTGGCGGCACTGACCGAAACCCTGGTGAAGGTGGTCGCCGAGGCGGACCGCGACGCCGGTTTACGCGCAGCTTCCCTGCTCGACATCGACCCGGCCGAGAAGAAGTCTCGCGACCGCGACGACCTCAAGATTGTCGTCTTCTCCTACTTCGCCGACACCATTCACTATTTGCAGGACAACATCAATCAGATCCTGAACGACTCCCGACTGGCCGCATACAAAGACCGGTTCGCATTCGTGACTGGAAGCATGAGGAAGACCGTGGGGCACGGCGCCGGAGCAGGAACCGTCAACCAGGAACAAGCGGTAGAGGGGTTCGCCCCCAAAACCGGTGGCCCCCAAGACCGTGACGGCAACCCGACCGCCACAGACCGGTACGACCTACTCTTCGCCACAGATGTTCTCGCCGAAGGCGTGAACCTTCAGCAGGCCCGCAACATCGTCAACTACGACCTGCCATGGAACCCGATGCGACTGGTGCAACGGCATGGCCGCGTGGACCGAATCGGCAGCGACCACCCGTACGTGTACCTGTGGTGTTTCTTCCCCGACCAGGCGCTAGATCGACTGCTGAAACTGGAAGCAATTCTGCACCGCAAACTTGCGAAGGCCGCGAAATCCATCGGCACCGGACAAGTCCTCCCGGGTATCGCAGCCGGCGACGACGTCGTATTTAACGCCCGACGTGACCAGATCACCGCCATCGCAGACGGCGACAACGCACTCTTCCTCGGGACCAGCGGAGGGCTCATCTCCGGCGAAGAGTTCCGCGCGACGCTCCGCACGGCCATCGACGACGACTCCCTCGCTAACCGCCTCGAAGCGCTGCCTTGGGGGATCGGATCCGGTTTCACCGCCTCGGATCGGGCAGCAGGCTTTGTCTTCTGCGCTCGGATCCTCGACAGGGACGGCGAACCCGCGTACCGGTTCATCGCGCTACCACCAGCCCTCCTGCCGCATCCGGAAGAAGGGGAACTCCAGGTCCCAGTAGAAGAACTGTCCGCGGAAGATCTGCTCGAATCGGGTGTCGCAGAGCAAGGAGGACGACCCAACATCGACGGCACACCCGTCGATGTCATTCGCGACACCCTCTCTGCTCTTACCGTCGCCCGCCCTTCGAGTCCACACACGCCTGCGGTGCTACCGGAGTCGTGGCGTGAGCTCGCGTACAAGGCATGGGCCGTCGCACAGCAAGACATTGCTGACATGTGGAACGACAGCCTCGACACCACCGGCCAATCCGGTCCGGTCCCGCCGACCATCCGCGAAGCCGTTAAACACCTGTCACAGCACGGTGAACACCGCAACCGCGATGACGTGGACCTGGCGATGAAAGTCTATTCCCGTGGACAAGCCTCCCGTGTCACCAGCGTCGTCCGGTCCGTCATGCACGACGAAAACCTGACTGATCAGAACCAGACGGACAGGCTCATCGAACTAGTCGATGAACTCGGACTATCCGCGCCGGAGAACAAACCGAAACGGTTCGCCATCGAGTCGAGCGATATTCATCTCATCGCGTGGATGGCAGTCCAGCCGGAGTTCCCTATCGAAGCGGTAAAGGAATAGCGCATGGACTATTTCGTCATGGGATTCGCTTGCAACATTGCTGAGGCCAGAGACAGGTGGTGCGGATATGTCGGTCAGTCTGGATGATCAGCTGGTCATTGGTGTTGCGTCCAGCGCATTGTTCGACCTCAAGGAATCGCATGACGTATTCCTTCGGGAAGGCGAGGAAGGGTATCGGAAGTTCCAGGAGGAGCATCTCGACGATCCGCTTCGTCCTGGGGCGGCCTTCGCGTTCATCAAGCGACTTCTGTCTCTCAATGACCGCGCCCCAGAGGATGATTCACCGTTCGTCGAAGTGATCGTCCTATCCCGTAACGATCCTGACACGGGGTTACGAGTGATGCGCTCGATCCAGCATCATGGTCTTTCCATCACTCGAGCAGTCTTTCGTCAAGGGCGTTCACCACACAAGTTCATGCCAGCGTTCAACATGTCCTTATTCCTTTCCGGAAACGAGGAAGATGTCCGTCAAGCCGTCGCAGCAGGCCACCCAGCTCGGCTGGTGCTCGGAGATGCAGTGGAAGATGCTGATAACAACGCCGATCTGCGAATTGCATTCGACTTCGACGGCGTACTTGCCTCGGACGAATCTGAACGCGTGATGCAGCAAAGCGGATTGGATGACTTCCACCTCAATGAGGTCGAGAAAGTTTCCGAACCATTGAAGCCAGGTCCCTTGCGGGACTTACTCGCCGCTGTAAACCGCATCCAGAAAGTTGAAGAAAAGCGCCGCTTGGCCGACCCTGCGTATCGGATTCGGGTACATGTCGCGATCGTCACCGCACGAAACGCCCCTTCGCACGAACGTGCAGTCCGTAGCCTCAAAAGCTGGGGCGTCACCGTAAATGATGCCTTCTTTCTCGGCGGGGTATCGAAGGCAAAAGTCCTTGAGATCCTCAAACCGCACATCTTCTTCGACGACCAGACCAAGCATCTTCTACCAGCGTCCAAGGTCACCCCGTGTGTACATGTTCCTTTCGGGATCACCAATACAGACGTATCTCGACAGCAGCAGTCAGAGAGCAAGAATGAAGCAGTGGAGGTCTCTTCGTGAGGGTTACGGGAGGAGACGGGCCTTCCACGGAGTGCTATCGAACGGCAATCTGGTGCCGAGACTATGCCTCCGGCAGCGTGGATTTACTACGACCGACACGCCATCGTCGTAGTTGTAAATCCTCCTCGTAAAACGAACTTGGTCTCAACAGGTCAAGAACGATTCCGAGGCATGCAAAGATGTGACATCGTCGTCGGTGCCATCCTGACCCTCCGTGACGGCATGCCGAAACCCCGGGCGCGGAATTTCAGACATGGTCTTCCCCCTCTGTGATCTTGCGCACAACGCGTTTGACGCATGACCCTCGACATCTCGGGTTCCTCGCCCGTGGCGGTCGATCTATTTCCTGGTGTTGGATTCAATCAAGCTTTATGTCGGTGAGCTGGAGAACAGCCGCTACTGTCAGCACACCCCGGCCGAGTCGAGGTTCAGAAGTGACGTTCGAGCGCGGCGAGGGTGGCCGCGTCCATCGCCCCGGTCAGCTGCGTGTCGTCGAGGTCGACGGGGATCAGCTTGCCGACAGCAAGGTGACCTGAATGTTCCCGAAGGTGAGCGATGTGACCAACAGTTCTCCCTGGCCCGACCGAGATGAAGACGAGTGTCGGGTTGGCAGGGTACTCACTCGCATCGTCGGCTGCACCGTTCGGCAGGACGCGTTGAATACCACCGCGAATCGCGGTGAGATGCGAGTAATGTTCGCCGGCCGCCACCGCACTCATGTACTCGGACAGATTGCGAGAGTCCACGACATGCGTTGGCATCAACGATTCTTCAAGGACGGCACCGTCTTTGGTGCCGAACAGTATCGCTGTCCGCGCAAAGGTTGCCGCGTCGGTGAGCGCAGTATCGGCGGCGAGTGTGCAGACGGTCTCGTGCACGGTATCGATCACACGCTGGAAGTCGGCTTCGGCGTGGGCTACCTGTTCGGCGGCGGGAATCCGCGAATCGAGGGACTCCGACCAGAACTGCAGTATCCGATTCCGAGCAAGTTGATGCGTGTCGTGAACTCGATCGCTCAGCTTGGGTGGCGCGAAGGTTTCGGTCTGCAGATGCGGCGGTGTCAACGGATTCGACAACGAGATCGTCCAACCATGTCGCCCCGATGGAAAGATCATCCCGGCCCCTTGACCGAGAAGGTCGAGGACGATTTCGCTTCCTACCTCAGCGTCGTTGAGGTGACTCGGATCCAGTGGTGAGAATTCCTCGAACGCCAACTCTTGATCACGCAGGTAGCGCGTGATGCGGACGCGTTCACTCGGATCAACATTCGTCCGGGCTTGCTGAGCTGCGACCTGCGCCTTACCGAGGTCGGTAGTGTCGAGAACGTGTGTGGCCGTTCCCGATCGAGATGAACTGACGACGTAACGGTTTCTGCGTAGCTTCGCAAACATGAGGCCAGTGTAGGTATTGCCGTCGACAGTGTTTGCGACAGCTCGAGTCCAGCTCACCAGGTGAGGTAATCGGTCGAGGAGATGTGGAAACCGTGTCTTGCTCCAGGTTCGAGGAGACAGGTCAGCCTACTCGGCCGGGAACCACAGGTGACCGACGTTTTATCTGCAATGGAGAGCAGGATCGTCATCTTCGTGCCGTATTCGAAGACCGCGGAGGAGGCGGCATAGTCCGGACCGACACCGCTTGTGCCTTGCCGCGCACAGTGTGCCGGCGCCTGGGTGTACGGGGCGGGAGGGTTGCCCCAACCGATGAGGTTGGAATCAGAGACCAGGTCGTTGCGGTTGACCGCGCACCAGTCTCCGCTGCGCCATTCCGGCGGATCGACCACGTAGCAAGTGCCCTGCGTTGGAGTGAAATTGCAGCCGACGGTGCTGTCGAGCGCACTGAAATGAGTACCAAGCCCATTCCCGGTGTACGGCAGGGCAGAGACCTCGGTCAGGTCCGACATGTCGGCGAGCTGGGTGGGACTGAGAACGAGAGGTGTCGATGTCACCGAAGATGAGGTAGGGCTAGATGCACTTGTGCTTGTGCCGGTTCCGGCGGTGATCGGTACCTGTGTCGTTGAGAACCTGGTCTCGGAAGTGGGTGATGCGCTGCCGGTGGTATCGGATGAGCATCCTGCGAGAAGGCCGGCGAACGCCGCGATCGCGGCGGCTGTCGCCAGGTACCTGCGTGAGCTGTTGCGAAGCATGATGATTTCCCCCGGTTTTTCGTTCGAATGAAACTTACGTCGAGCCCACGACATGAGGTCGTGCCTGTCCGCCTGGTCTACAGAGTGCAAACCATCGACTCGGGGAGATGGGCAGGCATGGTGCCAACTTTGCTGACCTTCCCGCTATCCCAGGTGAGGGTGTAGTTCGCCCGGCCGGTCATACCGGGATTGCTGTCACCGAGTTCGGGATAGCGGTATGTCACCGCGACTGTGTTCTCGCCTGCAGCTTCGACGGCGGAGATGGTGACGTAGCACGTCGATGCCGGACCCACGAATGCACCGTCGTGGAGGAGCGGAATGGCAACCGGGCTGGAATTGGTGGCCATTGCGACCGTGGTCGTTGCGAAACTCAGTGCCGCGCAGGGTCCAGCGACGATGTGTCGGCGGTGCTCTCCCCCGACCCGATGCTCGGAGCGACGGGGTGGGATTCACCCCGCAGCTTGCTCTCCTGTTCATTCGCAATGACTCCAAGGCCCCGCAGGATGCCGCTCAGCGCCTCAAACGTGCTCTTGGGCGCTCACCACCCCGTGCATCCGGGTCCATGATGCTCACTGCTCGCTGACGGATGGCGCCGTCGGGCCTCCCAAGCATCCGCAGGCGTGCATACGGCTTTGCCGACACCATTGCGTCCAGGAATAGGTACACAGCAACACTGGAGGCCATCTGGCAGCCTTCGCCGCGTCCTGGCACGCCGCAGACACACCCAGGTCTTACCCACGCCCCACTGCTAGGAAGAACACGCAGCCGACCTCGAGTAGCGGGCCGTCGAGGTCGGGACCCAGCGGTGGGTCAGCAGTGCCGGAGACCGTGGTGAGCCCGATGTCGATGGGCTCGACATTGGGCTGTAGCCGGACCGCCTACTCACGCGCCATTAGCCTTGTCGCGGGTGGCAGCGACATCTCCGCGCTCTAGCCGGTTCAGCGTGCCGGCCGACACGGATACGGCGAGCCTGTCGATATGGCCCGCGTCCGCGAGGGACTCGCAGAGACAGCCGTAAGCGGCCACCGTAGTTATCGTTGTCCCAAGCTACTCAGTTTTCTTCGAGGCCCCGTCAGCGCTGCTGGCGGGTTTTATGCGTGCGACATCAGGCATCGCCACCGATACCGTCACGGTGGCCGTTGGCCAGAAGTGCCCGCAAGCTTTCGGCCGGAATGCGTACCGGAACGCCCGGCTTGCGGGCGAAAAGAGTTTTGAGGTGGCCGTCGGCAAGCAAGCGCCAGATGGCGCGCTGGCTCAGCTGTAGGCGTTCGGCCACCTCAGGCACGCTGAACGCCCGTAAGTCGGCGTACGGATCGGGTGTCGATGCAAAAGTTCGAGTGGACAAGGAGACTCCAGGACAGATATTTCTGTCCGGCTCCCGCGCGCAGTGGCGTCTTACCCGGCTAAGTATCGGGGGTATCTCAGACGACCCCGAGGCTTCTCTTGTCTAGCTCCAAGCCTACATGCCACGCCATTGCAGTCGCCCGCCACGACACGGCGTGCCACAGGGCCTACCAGACAGCGCCGTAAACTGCTAGGGCCCACGTAGGGCCCACGGCCCCACGCTTAACCCTCCGCAAAACGAAGAAAACCCCCTGTTGCCAGGGGGTTCTTCGGGTGGTCCCGGCTGGGATCGAACCAGCGACCTTCCGCGTGTGAAGCGGACGCTCTCCCACTGAGCCACGGGACCGTAAGTCATCCGAACGCATGCGCTCGAACGAGTTGGAACATTAACACGGCTGCGCGGCGAATACGAATCACCAGGTTGGCATTCGTTTTGCCCGAGGTGACCCCGAAATCCACGAATTCGAGCCGATTTCAGGCCGTATTCATCGCCAAGTCGGACTGTTGCAACGCCCGCGACGGGTCGATTCGACGTCGAACACGCCACTGAGCTGGTGATTTGTGTGTATCCGACACGGTCGGCTAATGTTTCCAACGCACCGAGGAGAGCAAGCAGCTCCCCAAGCAACACGGTGCGATGCGGACGTGGCGCAGCTGGTAGCGCACAACCTTGCCAAGGTTGGGGTCGCGGGTTCGAATCCCGTCGTCCGCTCGAGAGGTGTGACTCAACCTTTTACGGTGGAGTGGCCGAGTGGTGAGGCAACGGCCTGCAAAGCCGTGCACACGGGTTCGATTCCCGTCTCCACCTCGCGCGATTAGCTCAGCGGGAGAGCGCTTCCCTGACACGGAAGAGGTCACTGGTTCAATCCCAGTATCGCGCACCACGTCAGGCCCTCGGGCCTGATGGTCAAGACCTGCTTGCAGGTCTGATAAGTTAGAAAAGTACTGAGTTCCGGTAACGGAGTTCATTGCTCATGCGGACGTGGCGCAGCTGGTAGCGCACAACCTTGCCAAGGTTGGGGTCGCGGGTTCGAATCCCGTCGTCCGCTCCATTTTTCTCCAGAACCCGCGCGATTAGCTCAGCGGGAGAGCGCTTCCCTGACACGGAAGAGGTCACTGGTTCAATCCCAGTATCGCGCACCATTTGAGAATGCAGAAAGCCGGAACCTCAGGGTTCCGGCTTTCTGCGTTCGAGCGCCAAACATACGGGGCCGCAGTACTGACGCAGGGCCCCTCGGGCGCTCCGTGTCAGTACCGCGGTTGATGTAGCTGATCAGATTGTTGTCACTGCTCAGTGAGAGAAGCGGTTCGCTGCCGAAGTCATCGCGCGCAGCGAGGACTCCGTCGACGACTCCGCGATACCCATCGCCCAGCTCCGACTGCCGTCGCACTCGGTGAAGATGAACGTCGCAGTGCGGTGGCCGATCTGGTGCTGATGGAAAGACAGGATCTCGAGCGAGATTCCCGCGTCGTGCAGCATCGACGTCATGGCCGAGATCGCGCCGGTCGAGGTGGCGGACGCCTTCTGGATGCGCTCCCCCAGCCCGAGTGTCGCTTCGAAGGTCCAACGACCCGGTGCAATCTTCTCGGAGGACCACGCACCCAGACGGATCGGGCCGCTCATAGCCGCATACGTGGACTCGAACTCGGTCCACGACATCGCTGAGCATTCGGCACGCAGGCCAGCGGGCAGGGATCTTCCGTGACGCGCCGCGAAGGGATCAGCAGCGATAGAAGAAGAATCAGAAGCGAAAGCGAAGTTGTAAGTCATGATCGTGGTCTTCCTGGAATGAAGTGGAGGACCAACTGGTAGCAAGACGACCCGCAGCGAGGGGTCGGTCCGATTCAGACCCCGCTACGGCGGCTTACTACAAGAATTCGCTTCATGAGAGACGAGGCTAGGCGGCCTGGTTCCATAAAGCAACTCAGACCGCCTCCGCTGCAGGTCAGACCTGAGCCGCTTTGTGCTCGGCGATCAGAGCGCGATACCACTCGAACGAGGCCTTCGGTGTGCGCTTCTGGGTGTCGAAATCGACGTGTACCAGGCCGAAACGCTCTTTGTACCCCGCAGCCCATTCGAAATTGTCGAGAAGCGACCACACGAAATAGCCGCGTACATCGACACCGTCGTCGATGGCCGATCGGAGGGCGCGAAGGTGCGCATCGTGGTAGTCGATTCGTGCTTCGTCCTCGACAACTCCTGCGGCATCCGGAGCATCGTGGAACGAACACCCGCTTTCCGTGATGTAGATCGGCGGCAGTGCGTCACCGAAGCGTGCTTGGAACGTCCGCAATATCTCACCTAGTCCCTCAGGAACGATCGGCCAACCGAAATCTGTTGTGGGATAACCGGTAATCGCGACGGGGGCAAAGGGCAGGCCCGGCGGCAGGTCGACTTCGAGCACACCTTCGGTCCCCTGGCCTTCCACCGGAGCGGCAATCATCGTCGGCTCGTAGTAGTTGATCCCGTACCAGTCGAGCGGCGCCCCGATGATCTTCAAGTCCTCGTCGACCGGACCGCTGAGCAGCTGAGCGAATTCGTCGGCGGGGTATTTCCCGACCAGAACCGGGTCGGCGAACATCCAATTGACGACGTGGTCGTAGATGTCGGCAGCCATCACGTCTTCCGGGGAATCCGAAGCGGCCCGCACCGGCGCATGGTTCGAGGCGATTCCGATGTTCGTGCATCCGGTTGCCCGAAGCGCTTCGACAGCGAGGCCGTGCCCGAGCAGTTGATGATGTGCGGCTTGGAAAGCCTCGAACCCCAGAGCGAGTCCGGGGGCGTGAACTCCCAAGGCATGTCCGTAGAGCGTGTGCACCACCGGTTCGTTGAGCGGCATCCACATTCCGACTCGATCCGACAGTCGCTCACCGACTACCTGCGCGTACTCCCCCAGTCGATACGAGGTGTCGCGGTTCATCCAGCCGCCCTGCTCCTGCAATGCGAGGGGCAGATCCCAGTGAAAAAGCGTCACAGCGGGGGTAATTCCCACCGCACACAGTCGATCGACGAGTCGGTCGTAGAAGTCGAGCCCTTTCGCGTTCACTGCCCCCGATCCGGTGGGCAGAATTCGCGACCACGACAGGGACAGCCGATAGGCGTCGAGCCCGAGCTGTTCCATCAGTTCGATGTCCGATTCCCAGCGGTGATAATGATCGGCAGCGACCGTCCCGGTGTCGCCCCCGACGACAACACCGGGACGGTCACAGAACTCGTCCCAGATCGACGGCCCGCGACCGTCTTCGGCCACAGCTCCTTCGATTTGATAGGCCGCAGTTGCGGTTCCCCAGACGAAAGAAGACGGAAATTCTGGTGTCGGCTGCCGAGTCATGTCGGTCAGTTAATCAAAGAACCGTGCAAAACACGCAGGTTTGTTGGACACTCGACCAGTATCAAGATCCAGTACCGTTCGGCCTACCCGAACGAACGAGACAAAGGCCCTGCTTGATGACGGATAACACCCGCACCCTGACGAGGGCCCGGATCGCCACTTCGGTGGCCTTCGGACTTCAAGGATTCCTGCTCGCCGCCATACTGACGCAGCTTCCGCAGTACAAGGACTTGTTCGAGCTGAGCGAGACACTGGTTGTGGTTGCGGTTGTCACCGTGTCCGTCATCGCCGGGCTCGGCAGCGTGCTCGCCGAGATGCTGGCCGTACGGACGTCGAGCAAGATGACTCTGCGAACCGGACTTGCCGTCATCGCAGTCTTCGGCGGGGCAACCGGAATTGCGCCAAACGCGGCGATGTTTTTCGTCTCCCTGGCGATCTACGGCATCGGACTCGGCATGGTCGACGCGGCCGCCAACATGCAGGCGGTCTCGATCCAACACGCCAAGGGCCGCTTCATCCTCTCCTCCTTCCATGCTTCCTGGAGCGTCGGAGCGATTGTCGGCGCTCTCTTCATCTCTGCTACTGCAGGCCTCGACGTCTCGATCCGCGTGACCCAGGTGATCGCGGGAGTTGTTGTCGGACTGATGCTTCTGGCCTTCGGTCCGCAACTGCTCGATCGCTCCGAGTCTCCGGTTGCCGATGCAAACATCACGAGCACCGCAAAATTCACCGTCCCCACCCGCGCCTTCGTCCTCCTCGGCGTCGCGATGGCCCTGTTCTACGCGGTCGACTTCAGCGTCGGAAACTGGTCGACTCTCTACGTCAAGGACGAACTGTTAGCCGACGCCGGGACGGCTGCACTCTCCGTAGCGGCGTACCAAATCGCGGCACTGATCGCACGACTGACCGGCGACTACTGGGTCGGCAAGTTCGGTGAGACCACCGTCGTGCGGATCGGCTCTCTCATCGGCGTGTTCGGCATGACGATCGTCGTCCTCGCACAATCTCCCGCCGTTGCCATCGCCGGCTTCCTGATCGTCGGCCTCGGCGTACCGGTAATCGCCCCGATCTGCTTCAGCGCCGCCGGGCGAATGGCACCCCCAGATCAGGTCGATGCGGTTATCGCACGCATCAACCTCTTCAACTACGTCGGCACAGTGGTCGGCGGCGGCATCGTCGGCGCGGTCGCTGCCTTCAGTGACCTTCGAATCGGGTTCCTGATTCCGCTGGCGTTCTGCGCGATCTTGATAGTTCTTGCTCCCGCGTTCGCTCCGAAACGAGCCACGACGCCGGTCACCGAGAACGCCGCTTGAGCGTTGTGCCCGAGGAAAGTGGTGTACTTGATCGACCGAATCATGTGCGCGAGAGGTAGAAACTGACGTGACGATCACCGTTGACCGGGCCGGGATCTGGGATTCCGAAGCAATCGCCGATGTGGCTGCGGTGACTTTTCCGCTGGCCTGCCCACCGGACGCATCCGACGACGACATCAGCGCCTTCATCGACAATGTTCTCTCGGTCGACAAGTTCTCCGAGTATCTGACGGACCCGACACGAACGGTTCTCAAGGTCATTCGCGACGGCTCGATCGTCGGCTACGCGATGCTTGTCGACGACGAGCCCGCCGATCCGGACGTCAAAGCTGCTGTGACACTTCGCCCGACGACGGAACTGAGCAAGTTGTACGTACTTCCGGGAAACCACGGAACCGGCGCGGCGGCATCCTTGATGGACGCGGTTGTCGACCATGCACGACGCGGCGGAAGTGCCGGGATCTGGCTGGGTGTCAATCAGGAGAATCTGCGCGCCCAGAAGTTCTACGCCAAGCACGGTTTCACGCAGGTCGGCACCAAGACTTTTCTCGTGGGCGCACAACTCCACCACGATTTCGTGATGGAGCGCCCCGTCAGCTGACAGGCCTGCCGATCAGCCGGCCGCGACCTCGAAACGAGAAAGCGCGAGCAGACGCGAGGTCGCGCGCAGGTACTTCTTCTTGTACCCACCTGCGAGCATCTCGGGAGTGAATATCTCGTCGAGGCGTGCGCCGGAAACGGTGACCGGGATGCTCGCGTCGTACAAGCGGTCGGCGAGAACCACGATGCGCAAAGCGACCGACTGATCCGTTGCGGGGTGAACGCCGTCGATGAAGACTGCCTTCACACCCTCGACCAGCTTGTTGTAGCGCGACGGGTGCAGTGTGCTGAGGTGCTTGCACAGCTCGTCGAAGTTGTCGAGCGTGGCGCCGTCGATGGCGTCGGCCCGAGAGACCAACTCCTCCGAGGAGATGGGCTCCGGTGCGGGCGGAAGGTCACGGTGACGGTAGTCGGGACCGTCGACGCGAATCGTCTCGAAGATCGAGCCGAGCTTCTTGATCTCGCGCAGGAAGTCCTGCGCGGCGAAGCGGCCCTCACCGAGCTGGCCGGGAAGCGTGTTCGACGTCGCGACAATGGATACGCCGCGTGCGGAGAGCTCCGAGAGGAGGCGGGAGACGAGCATGGTGTCGCCCGGATCGTCGAGCTCGAATTCGTCAATGCAGAGAACGCTGTGGTCGGCGAGCGCTTCGACGGCCTTGTTGAAGCCGAGAGCGCCGACGACGTGCGTCAGCTCGACGAAGGTTCCGAACGCCTTGGGCGACGGAACGCTGTGGAAGATCGACGCCAGCAAGTGAGTCTTGCCGACACCGAATCCGCCGTCGAGGTACAGGCCGGCGCCGGTTGCCTGGGTTTTCTTGCCGAACAGTCCGCGGCGTCCACCACTGCGGATCTTGGTGACGCGCTTGGAGAATTCTTCGGCCTTGGCGACAGCAGCTGCCTGGCTCGGTTCCTTCGGATCAGGAATGTAGGACGCAAAACTCACCTCGTCGAACATTGCGGGAGGCACCATTTGAGCTACCAGTTGATCGGCGGGTACCACCGGGCTGCGATCGACAAGACGTTCATGCATCCGTCAAGGGTATCTACGTGATGTGATCTCTCATGTGCACCGTATGGATATTGCGACCTACTTCACACCAGGCAGAGAAGACGAGCTCCGCAGCTTGTACGCCTATCCGGAGAATCTCTCGCAACCCTGGATGCGTGTGAACTTCGTTTCCAGCATCGACGGGTGCGTCTCCGTCGACGGCGTGAGCCATGGACTGGGCACGCCTGCCGACAAGTCGGTATTCGGGATCTTGCGCGAACTCTGTGACGTCGTCGTGGTCGGCGCCGGCACAGCGCGAGCCGAGAACTACGGGGGTGTGCAGATCTCGGACGAAGCCCGCGCGCGCCGCTCGGCCGGCGGTCTCTCTCCGGTCCCACCGATCCTCGTCGTCTCGGCGCACGCGTCGATCGACCCTGAAAGTCGTCTCCTGCGAGATACCGAAACTCCGCCGATCCTTGTTGTCGGTAGCGCCGCGGACACTGCAGCGATTTCGGCGTTGAGATCCGCCGGAGCGCAGGTAGAGGTGACGGACTCGCCGAACGTCAGCAGCGGCGACATCGACAGGGCCTTGTCGGCCCGCAAGCTCCGCCGCGTGCTGTGCGAGGGCGGACCGTCACTTTTCGGACAGTTGATCGAGGACAATGCCGTCGACGAACTCTGCGTCACCACCTCACCTCAACTGGTGGGGAGCAAAGTCGGCCGAATCTCGCTCTCCCCCAACGCAATGCCCACAGCGATGCGTCCCGCACACATCCTCGGCGATTCGGACGGCACGATCCTCACTCGATGGGTTCGTCAGCAGCCACGTCGGTGAACCTGGCACTCTGGTCGGCATGCGCAGAGTTGCTTTGATGGCCGTCGTCCTCGCGACGTGTTGTGCGTGCGGCGCCGGACCGTCGCTTCGGCCCGCCGTCGCGGTCGAAGGCCGCACCGACGGCAGCCCTGCCCAGAGCGAGGGGCCGTCGCCCGATGCGCCGCCGGTTGACCCTGGCATCCCGACCGACGACCTACCGTGGCGGGACTGCACCGGCACGTCACTAGCGGACCAGGCTCTCGCGGCGTCGAGCGCCGGCGTCATCCTCGAATGCGCGGAATTCAGTGCCCCCATCGACGTGACCGGTGCCATCGACGGCAACTTCACTGCCGGCTTGACCCGCGCGCGGACCTCGTCGACACCTGCAAACGCGTATCCGATCGTGTTCACTTCCGGCACCGACCGTTCGTCGGGAGAATCTCTGGCCATGCTCGCTGCAACCGGATTGACGACGGTACTTGCGGATCACCCCGTCGTTGCCCTGGATCGACGCGGAATCGACAGGTCCACCGCAATCGACTGCATGACGCCGGAGATTCGGCGCGGCCTTCACGATCTGGGACAGTACGACACGGATTCCACCGGCGATGCCGCCGACGCGGTCTCCGCACTCGGTCACGACGCGACCATCGCGTGTACCGACTACCTCGATCCTCAAGAACTGAAGTTCGGCGCGGACTCCGCTGCCGAGGACATCGACGCTCTACGTACACGGTGGGGCGTCGAGACCATCGCTCTGTGGTCGGCAGGGTCCGGCTCGGACATCGCGCTGAGCTATGCGGCGGCCCACCCGGACAACCTCGCGAGGTTGATCCTCGATTCTCCCGCTCCGGTGGCCACCGACTCTGCCACCGAGGCAGAGAGCCGCGTGCAGGGCGAGGAAGCCGCGTTGACCGCATTTGCTCAGCGATGTGTGGCGCTGGGGTGCTCGCTCGGACCTGATCCGAAGAAATCGGTCACGGATTTGATGGAACGCGCGCGGGCCGATGAATTCCAGCCGCTGTCCGCCGCTGCGGTGTCGAACGCGATTTCGGCGAGTCTGTGGACTGCCGGAACCAACCGTGAGCAAGAGACCCGCTCACTGTCTGACGCTTTGTCCGCGCTCGGTACCGGCAACGCTTCGCCGATTCGAGAGCGCGCCGCCCGGGCAGAGAACGAGGTGGACGGTGACGGCCAGTTCATCGGACGATGCACTGACGGCACGCAGTGGCCGGGGATCGGGCGTGCCCGCGAACTGGCGGACACGTGGGGCACCAACTATCCGGTATTCGGGCGAGAAGCCGCGCTCGGTTTGCTCGCATGCGCCAGCTGGCCGTCGACCGCCAACTCTCCCCTGCCCAACCAGTTGAAGCCCGCCGTCCTCGTGCTGAGCGGTCAGGGTGACCCGGCCGTCGGAAACTCCGGACTCTCGACCGTCACCGGCGTCGTCACCAACGCAGGGTCGCGCTTCGCAACCCTGGACTGGCAGGGTGCGGGTCACCCCGCGGCACAATCCACCTGTGCGCAGCAGGCGATGAGGGCATACCTCACCGACGCCTCCCTGCCCAGCAACGGAAGCGTGTGCCCGGCCTGACTCGGGCGCTCGTCCACCACGACCGAAAAGGGGTGCATCCCCCGATCACACCCTGCTCCGGTGTACCGTGCCGAAGTGTTCCTTCGACAGCTCGAGCCGCGTACCGGGCGGACAACCCAACAAGTCGTCAACTTCGTTTTGTGGCCGATCGCCGTGATGACCGTGCTCAATCGTGTCATCGTCACAGCCGTCAACGGCGCCATCACCGATGACTTCCGACCGGTCTACAACGCCGCGCTGGCGTTCTGGAACGGTCGCGACGTCTACACCGCAGATTTCAACTCGGTAGACCCCCATTACCTGTACCCACCATCGGGTTCACTGTTGATGGCGCCCCTGGCGATCCTCGATCCCGAGCGCTCACGGTGGCTGTTCATCGGTGTCAATGCCGTCGCCATCCTCGTGGCTCTCTACCTGCTGTTGCGCTTGTTCGACCTGACGATCAGTTCCATCGCCGCGCCGATTCTGGTTCTCGGCGCTTTCATGTCGGAGACGGTCACCAACACGTTGGTGTTCACCAACATCAACGGTCTCGTCCTGCTCGGCGAAGTTGCCTTCCTCCTGCTGCTGATGCGCAAGAAGGATCTGTGGGCCGGCGCCGCGATCGGTCTCACCATCGCAGTGAAACCCACTCTCGCGCCGCTGCTCCTGCTGCCACTCGTTCGCGGTCAGTGGAAGGTGTTCGTCACCGCCCTCGGCATCCCGTTCATTCTCACGGTCGTCGCATGGCCACTTGCGTCGGATCCGATGGACTTCGTCCGCCGCACCGTGCCGTACCTGCTCGAATCCCGTGACTACTTCAACAGTTCGATTGTCGGAAACGGCGCGTACTTCGGTCTGCCCGAATGGTTGATCCTGCTGTTGCGCGTCGTGTTTGCCGCCATGGTCGTCGTCTCTCTGTGGCTTCTGTACCGCTACTACCGCAACGACGAACTCTTCTTCCTCACCACCGCGACCGGCGTGATCATGACCGCGTCGTTCCTACTGCCCTCGCTCGGCCAGATGTACTACTCGATGATGCTGTTGCCGCTCCTGATGTCCGTGGTGCTCAAGAACTCGGTCATGCGGAACTGGCCGGCGTGGCTCGCCGTCTACGGCTTCATGACGTTCGACAACTGGTGGTCGAACCGCTGGCCGACCTTCGGCCGAGCAGCCGAATACACCAAGAGCACCCTCGGCTGGAGCCTTCTGCTGATCGTGATCTTCTGTGTCCTCGGATACCGGTATCTGGTCGCGCGTCGAGAGGGCCGCTTGGATCAGGGAATCGATCCCGCGTACCTCCTCGATCCCCCGCTCGATACCGTCTCACCTGCCGACGAAGCCGAAACGGCGACAAAGCATTAGCGTGGAGGCATGAGTTCTTCACACGATGGCATCGACAGCACACCTGAGGTCACGTACACCGAGAGCGAGTGGCGCGAAAAGCTGACTCCGGAGGAGTTCGCCGTCCTGCGCCAAGCCGGCACCGAACGCCCCTTCGTCGGCGAGTACACCGACACCACCACGGAAGGTGTTTACTCCTGCCGGGCGTGCGGAGCCGAGCTGTTCCGCAGCACCGAGAAGTTCGAATCGCACTGCGGGTGGCCGTCCTTCTTCGATCCGGCGGATTCGGATGCCGTGATCCTGAAGGAAGACAGCTCACTCGGGATGCGCCGCGTCGAGGTCATCTGCAAGAAGTGCCACAGCCACCTCGGTCACGTCTTCGAGGGTGAGGGATACCCGACGCCCACCGATCAGCGGTACTGCATCAACTCGATCTCGCTGGTTCTCAAGCCCGCTCAGTAGCCGGGTCGTGGGCTACCCCCCAATCACGGGAGTAGCCCACGGATCGAGACTTCGACTCAGAAGTCCCAGTTCAGCGCGGTCGGGCTCAGACCGGCCGCGTTCAAGTCCTCGTTGCGAGCGACAAGACCGTCCTTGACTGACCCGATCCCACCACCGATCGCGCCGGACGTGATGTCCGTCAACGAGGCATCGCCGCCCGTGACTTCCTTCGTCACGATCGCAGCGGACGCTCCCGACACCGCGTCGTCGAAAGCGCCCCGTGCGATCTCCTGCAACCTCGAACCGGTCGGGAGCGGGTTCGGGTCAGGCCCGACACGATCCGGCGTCGTCTTCAACCCCCCGTTCGCCAGTCCTTTGACGAAACCGTCGCGCCCTTCGGTCATGACCTTGCCACCGTCGATCGACTGGCGATGATCCATCGTCATCTGACCCAGTTGAATGGCGAGACCGGAGAAGACGGCTGCGGCAGCTTCCACTGCTGCAGCCTCGATCACTCGTATCAACAATTGCTGCAACAACATTCGGACCGTGAGTGTTGTTGCGACCTCAGCCGCCACGATTCCGGCTGTACTCGCTCCCAGTGTCGGGACAGCGGCCGCTACCATGGCGGCAATCTCGAGCGCCAGTGCGCTCAGCGCCGCGAGGATCGACAGTTTGGTGTACTCGATGTCCGTGCCCGTATCGGTGCATGACTGCCCCAGTTCGGCTGCAGCAGAGGACAACCGCTCGAAGACCTCCGCAACTCCCCCGGCCTCCGACCAATACCGAGACAACGAGTCGCCGGCTCGACCGTCGATCGAAGCCAGTACTGCTTGCAAACCATAACCACCGGCAGCGGCCGAAGCCTCGATCCGATCAGCCGCGTCTGACCAGGCATCACCCAACCTCCACAGTGCCGTTTCGTCTCCTTGCGGCCAGTCACTGCCCACCGCGACCGACGCAACCGCCTGTAACCAGCCCGGAATCTCGAGTCCCATCAGAGCCCACCCGCCAGGTCGTCGGCAAGCGAGGTGTCGATCGCTTCGAACCGATCGGTGATATCGATCAGCGCGGCGGTCAATTCTCGAAGCGCACCCGCGATCAATGTCATCCCACCGACCGCTGACGACGCACCGGGAACATATGCGTCCGAGAATGCGGTTCCGAACTGGTCAGCTCCCCAGCAACCCTCTTCGGCGCCTGCCGCTGTTTCCAGAGCACTCCGCGCCTCGTCGAGATCGGCCGCAACTGCCTCGAATGCAGGTGCAGCACTTTTCATTGCGGCTACGTCCACGCCCAGTTCAGACATTGCCGGAACTCCTCAGAACGGTGCGGTCCCAGTTCTCGTCGCCGCCTGCCGGCACCGACGCCGGACGAGGCGCGAGAATCTCACGCAATCCGAGCACACCGGGGACGAGGTCAGGCAAATCGATTCCGGCCGCTTCCGTGAACGGACTCGACATCTCGGCGACCTGTCGGCGCATGTCCTCCGCCGCGGATGTGGCGGTAGCCAGGATCAGATTCCCCAACGCTGCCGGCGAATGCTTGCCGTAGGCGCTCCCCGAGAGGGTGACTCCCACGGTCGCGCCCGAAGCGTCCACGACCACTTCCACGCTACCGTCGCTCGAATGCACGGTCGCCGTCGCTCGAGCGATCTTCTCCTGCAAGTCCGCCAGCGATCGTGTTCGCTCCAACAGTTCGACCTGCATCGAATCGATCTGGGCCCGAAGAACTTCGACCTGCCCCCGCATCGAACCAACATCCGTTGCATTCACGATGGCCCCCACCTTCGATAGATCGTGACGCCTGATTCAGGCGCTCACGAGGTTCGACGCGGGAGGTGCCCGATCGGTTCCGTCAGCGCGAACCAAGCACCGGCGGATCGAACGCCTTGACCGGTGGCAGTACCCCTTCGAATTTCTCGATCTGCACCAGAACGTGCTGGCCGGTGCACCCATGCGAAAGCGAAGACGTACCGATGTCCGGCGTCAGAACGTTGGGATTTCCGTGAACACACAGAGAGTCGGGATCGGCAGGATCGAGTGGGTCGTACCACGCACCGGTCGACAACTGGACGACGTCGCTCCGCAAATCCGAATCGACGATCACACCAGCCAGGCATGCCCCGCGATCGTTGAACACGCGCACGACGTCCCCAGCCGAGACGCCGCGCGCGGCGGCGGCATCGGGGTGCATACGAATCGGCTCGCGTCCCTTGATCTTCGACGCCTGACTGACAGCACCGTGATCGAGTTGGCTGTGCAGTCGCGTCTTGGGCTGGTTGGCGATCAAGTGAAGCGGGTATTGCGAGGCCCGCGGTCCGCCCAACCACTCGTCGGGCTCGTACCAGCGCGGATGGCCGGCGCAGTCGGCGTAGCCGAACGACTCGATGGTCTCGGAGAAGATCTCGATCTTCCCACTCGGAGTCGAGAGCGGATACTTCTCGGGGTCCTCGCGGAAGTCACCGAAGAGCACGAGGTTGTCCTCGGTTCGCATCCGGTAGTGCCCGTCGGACCAGAAATCCTCGAACGTCGGTGTGTTGCCGCCGTCTGCATCGACGAACGGGCGCCATTGATCGTAGAGATGCTCGATCCACTCCTGTGAGGATCGCCCCTCGGTGAACTGCTCCCCGAATCCGAGTGCGGAAGCCAGATCGGCAAACGTGTCGTAGTCGTCACGCGAGTTCGCGAAGGGAGGAACGACCTGCTGCATCGCGACCAGAAGCGGATCATTTCGTGTGCAGCTCAGGTCATTTCGTTCGAGCGAAGTGGTCGACGGGACGACGATGTCGGCGCTGCGAGCCATCGGCGTCCAGTAGGGATCGTGAACGACGATCGTGTCCGGACGCGCAAATGCCCGTCGCAGCCTCGGGAGATCCTGGTGGTGGTGAAACGGATTACCACCAGCCCAGTAGACCAACCGAATATCCGGATAGGTCAGGCGCCTGCCGTCGTAGTCGAATTCCTCACCGGGCGAGAGCAACAGATCGGAGATCGCGGCTACCGGAATGAAATCCGACACCGGATTCACACCTTGAGGGAAGGTCGGCAACGGATACGGCACCGGAGCCAGACCCGGCTCGTTCATCGAACCGTAGCCGTGCCCGAAACCGCCACCCGGAAGCCCGAATTGGCCGAGCATCGCGGCGAGGGTCACCCCCATCCACGGCGCCTGCTCACCGTGTTTGATGCGCTGCAACGACCACGTGACCGTGACCAGCGTCCGGCCCGACGCCATTCGCCGAGCCAAGTCGGTGACGAACTCGGCGGGCACCCCGGAGATCTCCTGCGCCCAGCGCGGATCCTTCGGTACACCGTCGGCGCGTCCCAGCAGGTAATCCTCGAAGCGTTCGTAACCGACGCAGAAGCGGTTCAGGAATTCGCGATCGTGCAGACCCTCCGACGCCAGGACAAAAGCCACTGCGAGCATGATCGCCACATCGGTTCCCGGGACGGGTGCGATCCATTCACAGTCACCCTCGACGTCGTCACGCAGCGGACTGAACGAGACGATCTTTCCGCCGCGAGCCCGAAACGCGTCGAGCGCCCCGAGTGTCGGATGACCGCTCGTACCACCGGCATTGACGCCGGTGTTCTTGATCGGAACTCCCCCGAACGAGACGAGGAGATCGGAATGCTTCGCGATGACGTCCCACGACGTGGAGCGCGCGAACAACTTCCAGTGTGTTCCCACCACTCGCGGCATGATGACGCCGGTGGCTCCGAGCGAGTAACTGTGGACCGATTTGGTGTATCCACCCAGCTGATTGAGAAATCGGTGAGCCTGGCTCTGCGCGTGATGGAATCGACCGGCGCTGGCCCAGCCGTACGAGCCGCCGAAGATCGCGTTGTTTCCATGCGTGTCGACCACGCGACGCAATTCACGCGCGAGCAGTTCTGTCAGCTCGTCCCAGGTGACCGAGACGAATTCGTCGGCTCCACGCCGGTCGCTGGGACCCGGCCCGTTCTCGAGCCAACCTCGACGCACCGCCGGACCCGTGACGCGTGACCGGCTGCGCACCGATCCGGCGAGGTTGCCGAGCATCGGCGAAGGATTCGAATCACCCTCGTACGGATGCACGGCGGTCACCTCGCCGGCGACCGATTCGGCGCTGAACATTCCCCAATGGGACATGTGTTGACGACGCCGGTTCGGTGCAGTTGTCACAGAAACTACTTTCGAGGTAGATCAGGGAAGGGAAAGAACCAACTTCTCGATGTCCACGCGCGGACCGGTGAAGAACGGCACCTCTTCGCGAACGTGCAGGCGCGCTTCGGTGGCACGCAGGTCGCGCATCAAATCGACGATACGGATGAGCTCAGGTGCTTCGAACGCGAGAATCCACTCGTAGTCCCCCAGAGCGAAAGCCGGGACCGTGTTGGCGCGAACGTCCTTGTACGAACGAGCAGCCATACCGTGATCGGCGAGCATCTTGCGACGCTCCTCGTCGGGGAGCAGGTACCACTCGTACGAGCGGACGAACGGGTAGACGCAGATGTAGTCGCCCGGATCCTCACCCGCGACGAAAGAGGGCACGTGGCTCTTGTTGAACTCCGCGGGGCGGTGCACCGCCGAGTTGCTCCAGATGGGAGCACTCGCCTGACCGAGGACCGTGGTGCGACGGAAATCCGCGTACGCGGCCTGCAGTTCCTCGATGCTGGCCGCGTGGGTCCAGATCATGAAGTCCGCGTCGGCGCGCAAGCCGGCGACGTCGTAGATGCCGCGAACCACGACGCCCTTGTCTTCGAGACCCTCGAAGAACAAGCGGGCGTCCTTGACCGCAGCTTCCCGATCATCGCCCAGCACACCGGGTTCCACCTGGAACACGGAGAACATGAGGTAACGGATTTCAGAGTTCAGTTTGTCGAAATCAAGGCGTGCCATGGGTCTATCGTGCCACTCGCTCGAATATCCGTGTAGCCGCCGTCGTGCCGACTGCGACACACGCCGGAACCCCGACGCCGTGCAGCCATGACCCGGCCACTTCGAGGCCGTCGAACTGCGCCATCCCGGACTCGATTTCGGCCACGATTTCCGTGTGACCTGGGGCGTACTGGGGAAGACCTCCGTGCCACCGCTGCACGAAGCTCGCTGTTGGCACCTCGGTGATTCCGGTCACGGTCTCGAGATCGGCGCGCGCGAGTTCGATGAGTTCTCCATCCGGCCGGTGGACGATCTCCGATGCACCGAATCGACCGAACGAGACGCGAACGAGATGCTCGCCGCGATCAGCGAGGTGCGTCCACTTTCGACTCGACAGCGTGAACGCCTTGGCGGTCAGGTCGGCGTCGGTGGCAACCAGGATCCCCGAATTCTGCGGAAGTTCGACCTGCCCGGACAAGCGGAGCGCGACCACCACGGACGACGCCAGTTCGATCCGCGCCGCGATACTCGCGATCCCCGGATCGACTCCGGCCAACAACGTCGCTGCCCGCGGAGCCGGGACAGCCAGAATCACCGCGTCGACGCTGCCGAGCGGATCGACGTTCCACCCCGTCCCGTCTCTGCGTAACCCCGAGGCCTCTCCTCGGACGAACTTCGCGTCGGCGGCCTCCCGCAGCGCATCGAGCAGGATGCCGTAACCGTTCCTGAGCGCTCCGAATACCGGTCCGGGTGCAGGCGTCGGCAGTGCCGCGGCGACTGCAGCCGTGAGGCTACGAGCCCCGGCATCGAGCGCCGCAGCGAGCGTCGGTAATGCTGCTCGCACGCCGATGGTGTCCGCCAGCCCCGAATACACCCCGCCCAGCAGTGGATCCACCGATCGGCTGACCACCTGATCGCCGAATCGTTGCGAAACCAGTTCGGCAACACTGCAATCGGAACCACGGGTCCACTCGAACGGGACGCCTGCCTCGGCGGCTATGTGCGCCAAGGTCTGCCCGTCGACAAGTTCTCTCACCGACTCGGCCGACGCAGGGATTCCCATCAGGGTTCCGGCCGGCAACCGATTCAGCGAGCCCTGAGACCAGATCAACGGGCTCAGCCCAGCGGGATGAACGATCTGATCGGTCAGTCCCAGCTCGGCGAGAAGCGCAGGCACCTCCGGCCGCCGGGCGATGAACGCCTCGGCACCGATGTCGACCGGGCCGCCGCCCAAATCGATCGTCCGCAGCTTCCCGCCCAGTCTCGGCGAGTCGTCGACAACCGTGATGTCGGCGTCGGAGCCCAGACTGCGCCGAAGCCGGTACGCGGCAACCAGACCGGAGATTCCGCCTCCGATCACCGCGACCGACGGCCGAGTGGTCGTCACAGCGAGTGCACCAGCTCCACCGCCGACGTGATCGCCGACGGATCGGTGTCGGGCAGAACGCCGTGGCCGAGATTGAAGATGTGGCCGATCGCGCCGGCTTCGATCGCGCGGTCACCTTCGGCGGCGATCCGACGCACCTCGCGATCGATCACCTCGGGGCCGGCGAACAGGACGGCGGGGTCGAGATTGCCTTGCAGAGCCTTGCCAGGGCCGACACGACCGGCGGCGACGTCGAGCGGAATCCGCCAGTCGACACCCACGACGTCGGCGCCCGCCTCCCCCATCGCCCCGAGGAGTTCACCGGTACCGACACCGAAGTGGATACGCGGAACGCCGGCAGCGGCAACCTCGGCGAACACTCGCTCGGAATGCGGAAGTACGAATTCCCGGTAATCCGCGAGCGAGAGGGCGCCCGCCCACGAGTCGAACAGCTGAACCGCGTCGACACCAGCCTCGAGCTGCGCCTGCAGGAAGCAGATCGTGGTGTCGGCCAGGCTTCCGAGCAGCGCGTGCCAGGTCTTCGGATCGGAGTGCATGAGCGCCTTGGTCTTCTCGTGGTTCCGGCTCGGACCACCCTCGACCAGATACGACGCCAAGGTGAACGGTGCTCCGGCAAAGCCGATCAGCGGCGTGGAGCCCAACTCGGTGGTGAGAAGTCGAACGGCCTGCGCGATCGCCCCGACCTCTTCGGGGACCAATCGCGGGAGCGCTGCGACGTCGGCGATCGAACGGATCGGATTGGCAACCACGGGTCCGACACCGGCAACGATGTCGAGATCGATTCCCGCGGCCTTGAGCGGAACAACGATGTCCGAGAACAGAATTGCCGCATCCACGTCGTGACGACGCACCGGCTGCATCGTGATCTCGCAGACCAGCGCCGGATCGAAGCACGATTCCAACATGCCGATCCCTGCGCGGATCTCGCGGTACTCGGGCAACGAACGCCCGGCCTGGCGCATGAACCACACCGGCCGCCGACTCGGAGTGCGTCCGGTCGCCGCGGCAAGCAACGGTGCGTCGGGCAAGACTCGCCGAGCGCTGTATTGCGCCGACCCGGTGGTGCCTGAATTCATGTTGTCCAACCCGCTCATCAGTCCTCGCGCTCTCCGCCAACGTATGTCTTCGATCGACTCAATGCTGCCATGCCCGACACCCCGGATCGGACACCCGAGCGGTTCGTGAGCGGCCACACACCCGGGCCACTCTCGGTCGGCGCGCCTCCACCTCCCCGCCCACATCCCCGACTAACGTCCTGACCTGTGACGACATCCGGATCGACAGCCGACCCGGCCGAGTTCCGTGCCGCCGTGGAGGCGATGACCGCTGCGCGGGTTCGGCCCGAGATAGAGGTCGGTCCCATCCGCCCGCCGCAGCGTCTCGCTCCGTACAGTCACGCCGTGGGAGCCGAGGTTCTGCACCCGGACTCCGACGTCGTGGCAGAGCAGTCCGAAGGTGACGCCTTCGGCCGCCTGATCCTGTTGTTCGATCCGGACGGCGACGAGGCGTGGAACGGGACCATGCGATTGGTGGCCTACATCCAAGCCGATCTCGACGAAGCCGTCGCCGCGGATCCGCTGCTTCCCGAAGTAGCCTGGAGTTGGCTGGTGGATGCACTCGAGGCCGGCCCGGAACCTTTTGTCGCCCTGGGCGGTACGGTCACGGCCACCACGTCGGTGCGGTACGGCGACATCGCCGGGCCGCCCCGGGCCCATCAGCTCGAGCTGCGAGCGTCCTGGACTGCAACTTCTTCCGAACTGGCTCACCACGTGGAGGCCTTCTGTGAAGTCCTGGCATACGCGGCAGGGCTTCCGCCCGCCGGGATAACCACGCTGTCGCGGCAGAGCGACTGACTCCGCTACTCGTTTACGCATTTCCCCGGAAAATTACTAGAACCTGTTCTAGAATGAGTCATGCAACGTCTCAGCGGACTCGACGCGACCTTCCTCTACTTGGAAACACCGACCCAGCTATTGCACGTTTGTGGACTTGTCCTGCTCGACCCGACAACCATTCCGGGCGGCTACGACTACCGGAAGCTCCTCCGCGA
This sequence comes from Rhodococcus sp. P-2, assembly GCF_016598535.1. Lineage (GTDB taxonomy): Bacteria > Actinomycetota > Actinomycetes > Mycobacteriales > Mycobacteriaceae > Rhodococcus_F > Rhodococcus_F baikonurensis. The sequence continues at coordinate 76,931 of NZ_CP066779.1, forward strand.
GTTGGACTCGCGGATGGCCACCATGCCGACCTTCCGGCGCAAACTCAAAGATTCTCGCCTCAATCTCGACTACCCGGTCTGGGTCGACGACCACGATTTCGACATCGAGCGGCATTGCCATCGAACCGCGGTACCCGCGCCGGGAACGCACGCGGAACTGGCGGAACTTGCCGGACACATCGCCAGCCAGCCGCTGGATCGGTCCCGTCCGCTGTGGGAGATGTGGGTCATCGAGGGCCTCGCCGACGGGCAGATCGCCGTCATGTCGAAAATCCACCACAGCGCCGCCGACGGTGTCACCGGCGCAAACATCCTGGCTCAGCTGTGCAGCCTCGAACCGGATTCGCCGGCTCTCGTGGATCCCGATGCCCAGGGCGCGGGCGACGCCGGAACTCTCGACATCGCGATCGGCGGACTCATGGCCGTCGTCGCACGGCCCGCACGAATTGCCCGTCTGGTCCCCGGCGGAATCGCCATGCTCCCCAAGTGGGTGACGCGTGCACGCAAGGGTGAAGCCATGCCTGCGCCGTTCACCGCGCCGCGGACCTCGTTCAACGGCGCTATCACCGGCCACCGCAACGTCGCGTTCAGCCAACTCGATCTCGCGAAGGTGAAAGCCGTGAAAGACCGCCACGGCGTGAAGGTCAACGACGTGGTCCTGGCGCTCTGCGCCGGAGCTCTGCGTAAGTATCTGGAGGACCGGGACGAACTACCGGAGGACTCCCTCGTCGCCATGGTGCCCGTCTCGGTTCACGGCAAGTCCGACCGGCCGGGCACGAACCAGATCTCGGGCATGTTCACGCAACTGGGCACCCAGATCGCCGATCCCGTCGAACGCCTGCACGCGATCAGCGATTACAACGCCACCTCGAAGAACCACAACGAAGCCCTGGGCGCGAACATGCTCCAGGACTGGTCACAGTTCGCATCACCGGCGGTATTCGGCGCCGCCATGCGCGTGTACTCGTCGCTCAAGCTCGCCGAGCGTCATCCGGTGGTGTCCAACCTGGTGGTCTCCAACGTGCCCGGGCCGCCGGTCCCGCTCTACTTCCTCGGTGCACAGATCAAAGGAATGTTCCCGCTCGGCCCGATCTTCCACGGGGCGGGCCTGAACGTCACGGTGATGTCGCTCGACGGAAAACTCGACGTCGGCATCGTCAGTTGCTCCGATCTGGCACCCGAATTGGACCAGCTCGCGCAAGGTTTCGGGGCAGCTCTCGACGAACTGTTCGACGCTGAGGTGACAACCACTGTCCCCACTGCGACGTAGAGTCAATGACCATGTCCGAAGTCACCGATGATGCGACCGAGCCCACCTCCGACGTAGTTCCGCTGCTCGTACCGCGTGACGGAGTTCCGGAAGTCATCACCACTGCCGCCGGCGTCTCCGGTGCCGCGGCCGCGCTGGCTTCCGGTCACGGCCCGCTCGCGGTGGACGCCGAGCGGGCATCCGGATTCCGCTATTCGGCACGGGCGTACCTGATCCAGCTCCGACGCGAAGGAGCAGGATCGTTCCTGCTCGACCCGATTCCGACAGCGCAAGACCTGCAGCCTTTGGCCGAGGTGATCAACCCGTTGCAATGGGTGCTGCACTCTGCCGATCAGGATCTCCCCGGCCTCGCCGAACTGGGCCTGACACCGGCCGAGCTGTTCGACACCGAACTTGCCGGTCGACTGGCCGGGTTCGAGCGAGTCGGACTCGCCGCGATTGTGGAACGAACTCTGCGAGTGGAACTTCGCAAGGGTCACGGGGCTGCGGACTGGTCGACACGTCCACTGCCGGACGCCTGGTTGAACTACGCCGCCCTCGACGTCGAAGTGCTTCTCGAATTGCGCGACGCAATGGAAGCCGAACTCGAATCCCAAGGCAAGCTCGAATGGGCGAAGGAAGAGTTCGAGTACATCCGTCTGGCCGGACCACCCAAGCCCAAACCGGACCGCTGGCGTCGTACGTCGCACATCACCTCGCTCAAGACCACGCGCCAGTTGGCGGCGGTGCGGGCGTTGTGGCAAGCCCGTGAGGATCTCGCACGCAAGCGTGACGTGTCGCCGAGCCGAGTTCTTCCCGACTCCGCGATCATCGATGCCGCCCTCAAAGATCCCCAGTCGTTGGACGCGCTCCGCTCGCTTCCCGTCTTCGGCGGACCACGTCAACGCCGGTATTCACGTGTCTGGATGGACGCATTGGAAGCTGCGCGCAGGCTCCCCGACAGCGAGCTTCCGCCGAAGACCCCGCTCATCGTCGGACCTCCGGCCGCCGGTCGCTGGGCCCGCCAGGATCCGGCGGCAGCGGACCGCTTGACGGCGGCCAGAGCCGCACTGTCGGACCTGAGCAAAGAAGTGTCGGTACCGGTGGAGAATCTGCTCCAACCCGACCTGGTCAGGCGCCTGTGCTGGGACTGGAAATTGGAACCCGACTCGGACATCGCCGAAGTCGAGAGTGCGATCGAGACCAAGCTCACTTCGGGAGGCGCACGTGGCTGGCAACGCACTTTGACGGTTCCTGTCCTCGCCGAGGCACTGAACTCCGTGGTCCCGGCCGAACCCGAGGCCGAAGCGCCTGAATCCTGACCTGACCCCGGTGTGAAGTTGGAGCAATTCGGCACGTTAAGTTACCGGTCAGTAATGGGCAGTAGTACGCTCGATACGAGGCCGGACGCCTGGCCGTGATCGCCGAACCAACGTCTCACCGCCCTTCGGTGCGGTGGGCAGCTCCATCAGGAGGAATTCGCGTGGCTCCATCCACAAACAACCAACGCAACGTCGTCTTCGTCGACGGCATTCGCACCCCGTTCGGCAAGGCCGGCCCGAAAGGCATGTACGCCGACACACGCGCAGACGATCTCGTCGTCAAGGCGATTCGTGAGCTGCTTCGTCGTAACCCGCAGCTCGATCCCGCGCGGATCGACGAAGTGGCCGTCGCAGCCACCACGCAGACCGGTGATCAGGGCCTGACCATCGGCCGCACGGCCGCGATCCTCGCCGGTCTCCCCGAAACCGTTCCCGGCTTCGCCATCGACCGCATGTGTGCCGGCGCGATGACCGCTGTCACCACCACCGCGTCGGGTATCGGCTTCGGCCAGTACGATGTCGTGATCGCCGGTGGCGTCGAGCACATGGGTCACCACCCGATGGGTGAGGGCGCAGACCCCAACCCGCGTTTCCTCGCCGATCGCCTGGTCGATCCGAGTGCCCTCGTGATGGGTAACACCGCCGAGAACCTGCACGACCGGTTCCCGACCATCACCAAGGAACGCACGGACGCCTACGCCGTGAACAGCCAGAACAAGTACGACGCTGCCAAGAAGGCAGGCTTCATCGCCGACACCCTGGTCCCCGTCGCCACCCGCAGTTCTGCAGGCTGGGGCCTGGCCACCGAGGACGAGCCGCCGCGCCCCGGAACCACCGTCGAAGATCTCGCGAAGCTCAAGACGCCGTTCCGCCCGGCCGGACGCATCACCGCCGGTAACGCCGCCGGACTCAACGACGGCGCCACCGCCGCCCTGCTCGCCGGTGAGGACACCGCAACCGAGCTCGGACTGCCGGTCGGCATGCGCATGGTGGGCTTCGCCTACCAGGGCGTCGACCCCGCCGTCATGGGAATCGGCCCGGTTCCCGCCACCGAGAAGCTGCTGGCACGCACCGGCCTGAAGATCGAGGACATCGGACTCTTCGAGATCAACGAGGCGTTCGCCGTTCAGGTCCTCGCATTCCTCGAGCACTACGGCATCGCCGACGACGACCCGCGCGTCAACCAGTGGGGCGGCGCCATCGCGTGTGGCCACCCCCTCGCTTCCTCGGGCGTTCGCCTGATGACGCAGCTCTCCCGCCAGTTCGCGACACGTCCCGACGTGCGCTACGGCTTGACCACCATGTGCATCGGCCTCGGCATGGGCGGCACCGTCATCTGGGAGAACCCGAACCACGCTGACTACCAGGCAGGGGTTAACTAAATGTCTGATATTGCAACAGCATTCGCCGACGAGGTCGTGACGAACGCCTACACGAAGATCATCTCGGTCCCCGGCATCGAGGGCCCGTTTGCACTGATCACCCTCGACAACGGCTTCGACCACACCAAGCCGTCGTCCTTCGGTCCCGGCGGACTCGCAGCATTCGACGCTGCCCTCGACGAAGCCTTTGCAGCCAACCCGGTTGCCATCGCCGTCACCGGCAAGCCCTTCATCTTCGCCGCCGGCGCGGACCTCAAGGGCGTTCCCGCGATCACCTCACGTGAGCAGGGACTCGAACTGGGTCGCTTGGGCCACAAGGTGTTCCGACGCCTGCGTGAGTCCTCGGTTCCCACGTTCGCCTTCATCAACGGCGTCGCCTTGGGCGGCGGACTCGAAGTAGGCCTGCACAGCCACTACCGCACGGTTGCCGCCAACGCGGGCGCACTCGGTCTCCCGGAAGCGTTCCTCGGTCTGGTCCCCGGTTGGGGCGGAACGCAGTTGCTCCCCAACCTGGTCGGCCCGTCCAACGCCGTCACCGTGGTGATCGAAAACGCACTGAACCAGAACAAGGTGCTCTCCCCCAAGAAGGCACTCGAACTCGGCGTCGTCGACGTCGTTCTCGACTCCGCCGACTTCATCGAGCAATCTCTCGCCTGGGCGTCGCAGGTTCTTGCCGGCACCGTCACCCCCGCGCGTCCCGAGATCGATCGTGGCCAGGGCTGGGACGACGCGATCGCTCGTGCGAAGGCGATCGTCGACGGCAAGACCAAGGGCAACGCTCCCGGCGCGGTCAAGGCTGTCGAGCTGCTCGAATTGGCTCGCAGCACCGACATCACCGATGCCGCCTCGCTCGACAAGGGCTTCGCGGCCGAGGACGAGGCTCTCGCCGACCTCCTCCTGACGGACGAGCTTCGTGCGGGTCTGTACGCATTCGATCTGGTGAACAAGCGCGCCAAGCGTCCCGCGGGAGCACCCGACCGCTCACTCGCTCGTAAGGTCAGCGGCGTCGGCATCGTCGGTGCCGGCCTCATGGCCAGCCAGCTCGCGCTGCTCTTCGTCCGCCAGCTCAAGGTGCCGGTCATCCTGACCGACATCGACCAGGAGCGCATCGACAAGGGTGTCGGTTACGTCCACACCGAGATCGAGAAGCTCCAGGGCAAGGGGCGTCTGTCCCCCGACGCCGCGAACCGCCTCAAGGCACTCGTTTCCGGTTCCCTCGACAAGGCCGCGTTCGCCAAGACCGACTTCGTCATCGAAGCCGTCTTCGAGAACATGGACGTCAAGAAGAAGGTCTTCGCAGAACTCGAGCAGTTCATCGCTCCCGAAACCATCCTCGCGACCAACACCTCCTCGCTCTCCATCACGGAGATGGCGTCCGGGCTCGAGCATCCCGAGCGCGTGGTCGGTTTCCACTTCTTCAACCCGGTGGCCGTTCTTCCCCTCCTCGAGATCATCAAGGGCAGCAAGACCGACGATGCCACTCTCGCAACGGCTTTCGCTACCGCAAAGTCACTGAAGAAGTCCGCCGTCCTCTGCGGCGACAAGGCCGGTTTCGTCTTCAACCGCCTCGTCACCCGCACCTTGGGTGAGGTCATGTCCGCCGTCGACGAAGGCACACCCTTCGACGTCGCGGACAATGCCATCGCCGAACTCGGCATGCCCATGTCGCCGTTCACGCTGCTGGCCCTCGTCGGACCCGCAGTGGCTCTGCACACCGGTGAGACCCTGCAGGAGTCGTACCCGGACCGGTTCAAGAGCTCGCCGGGACTCGAAGCACTCGTCGAGGCTCGCAAGCCCGGCGTGTGGACCTGGGGCGGGAACGGTCAGGCCGTCGATCCCGAGGTCGCCGCGCTGTGGCCGCAGGGTGACAAGGTGTCCACCTCGGAAGAGGTCCTCGAGCGCACACGTCGTGCATTCGCCGAGGAAATTCAGATCATGCTCGACGAGGGCGTCGTAGCGGCAGCCGAGGACATCGACCTCTGCCTGCTGCTCGGCGGCGGATTCGGATTCTGGAACGGCGGCATCACGCCGTACCTGGACCGGACCGGCACCTCCGAAGCCGTCAACGGCAAGCGCTTCCTCGCGCCTGGCGTTGCCAGCGTCTGAGAAAGTCGATCGAACCGTCACGGACGGCGTGCCTTCGGGTACGCCGTCCGTGGCGTTTGTGCAGACTCAGAAGAGGATTCCCACATCGTCTTTCACGATGTTCTCGAGTGCACGCTCCGCGACGGCGGCAATGGTCATCGACGGATTGCACGCGGCGGAGTTACCCGGCAGCAGAGCACCGTCGAGCACGTACAACCCACGCTGACCGAGAACCCTGCCATCGAGGTCGCACACCGAGTTCATGCAGGCGCCGCCGAGAGGATGCCAGGTGGACGGCAGTATCGCGTTCGTGTCGGTCAGGAGACCTCCGGCCGCGATCCGATGGGCCGCCGGCCCGATGTGGCGTTGCTGGATCGCCGAATCCCCGTCCTTCGGCCAATGGAGCACCGCCTCACCCCGCACCGAGTCGTACACGAACCGACCTCGGTCGGTACTGACACCGAATCCGACCATCACCGTGCTGTGAGCGTCGAACGCCACCGGCGGGAACGACGCCTGAATGACGGTGAACGCGTTGTGCGGGTCCTCCCAGTTCCGGCTGCCGTAGACGACCGGCCCGCCCTGTGTCGCGCCGAAATTCTCCGCGAGATCCGACCAGATGTAGATCCGGTCGGCATTGGTCCCCCACCCCGCGCCGAGTTCGTCGGGCAAATCCGTGATCCGCCCCGTTGCCGCGGCGCGGACCAGGAGTTTGGTGGTGTTCATGCTGCCGGCAGCCATCACGAGCGCATCCGTCGTCAAAATCTTGTTCTCGAGAATGTTGCCGGAAATGTCGGTCCGGTCCACGTACACACGCCACCGTCCGTCGGCCGCCCGCTCGACATCGGTGACCTGGTGCAGAGTCTCCACTTCGACCAATCCGGTCGCTTCCGCAGCCGCAATGTAGGTGACGTCCACCGAATGCTTGCCGCCGTTGTTGACACCGAGCGCGCCGTCACCGTTGGTGTACGACGGCTTCATCTCACCCCGCAGTTCGGCCAACGCGTAGTTCCAGTCGATCGGCATCGGAATCTTCGACACGGGTAGACCGGAACGCGTTGCGTTACGCGCGAATACACGTGCCGCCTCGTAGTTCGGGCTGGAAATCAGTTCGTCGGGTGCAGTTTCCACTTGCAACATCCGCGCCACCCGCGGGTAATGGACGCGGTCCATTCGTGCGTAATCGAGCTCCTCCGGAAAGTGCGTGTTGAAGACCGCTTCTTCCGGTTGCAGCGTCATCCCTTGGTACACAAGCGATCCGCCGCCCACACCGGCTGCGCAGATCGCGGTCATGTTCTCACCGGTCACCGTCTCCAACAAACCCGCGTATGGCTCGAAGATCGCCGGCCTGCCGAACAGAGTCGGGTTGGACTGATGCCAGAGGATACGCTTGTCCGGACTGGCGGGATGCGGAAAAGTTTCGGCATTCGGCCCGGTCTGCCACCGAATCCCTCTCTCCAGCAGGGTGACCGGAACCCCGGCCTCGGCCAAGCGAAGTGCCGTCACCCCTCCGCCGAACCCCGAACCGATAACCACGACACGGTGCACTTCACGTGTCAGCGGAATCCCTGTTGCAGCCTTGGCAGTGCGTGGCGCCGTCATCGCGACTCCCACGGCGGCCGTACCGGCCAAGAACGATCTACGTTTCACTCCGGACATGACTGGTGCTCCCTCGAAGAATGTCGCCAGAGAATCCCGGGCACGCCAAAACTAGACACTCTGACGATCTAGTGTCAAGGTTTTGACGAAGTAGGCGAGGAACTACGAGGTCGACCGAATTGCGGGCCCGAGCCACCGCGCGAGAAAGGCGCGCAGGGAGTCGTCGGAATGGACGAGCTCACTGTCGAAGGCGACAACCGAAAGTCCGAGACGCACGGCAATTTCCACTATCTCGTCGAGTTCCACGTCCGTGGCGAGACCACGTTCGACCATCGGAGTGAGCATCTGAGTAGCGAAAGGTATTGCTCGACTCATCATTTCGACGTCGAAGACGGGGTTTCCCCGTTCTGCGAGAAGCAGTGTCGCCAGAACCGGGTGAGCACGCACGGCAGTTCGCGCGGCAACGATGAATTCGACGACATAGTCACACGCCGTGTCGACCGACTCCACCTGTGCCGTGATCTCCCCGAGCACCTCGATGGCAAGACCGCCCATCGCCTGGGAGACGACCTCTTCTCGCGTTCCGAAAATCGAGTACACCGTCTGACGCGAGACACCGGCCGCAGTGGCAACCGCGGCAATGTTCACAGCCTCGAATCCGCCGCCTTCGATCAGTCCGAGAGCGGCGGCGAGAATCTTTTGCTGTGATCGCACCGGAACAGTATCGCCCACCGAAACGGGGGCCCGCGAAACCCGGCCCACATCTCACCCCCACCTGCATAAACAGCGCACTCGGTTTCGTTTGGCTGCCGAAAATCAGTAGGTTAGGCTGCCCTTCATGAAATCTTCTGTTCGAGGCTTTGCCGCCCTCGGTGCCGCTGCAATTGCAGTCACCGCCCTTGTCTCGTGCTCCTCGGATACGGACACCTCGACGACCGCACAAGGTACGGACGGATTCCCCGTCAGTATCGAGAACACCTTCGGCACCACGACCATCGAATCGAAGCCCGAGCGCCTCGTCACTCTCGGATGGAACGCGCAGGACATCCTGTACGCACTCGATCTGACTCCGGTCGGACAGCCCAAGTACACCTACGGTGCGGACGACAACGGCGTGATGCCCTGGGCGCAGGAATACTTCGACGCGGACAAGACCACGCTCTTCGACATGCCGGCCAGCGGAGAACCGCCGATCGAGTCCATCGCGTCGTTGACACCCGACGTCATCCTCGCGCCGTACGAGGGCTTCGAGGAATCCGTCTACAACCAACTGAGCAAGATCGCACCGACGGCCGCGTACCCCGGCGCTGCCTGGCAGACATCCTGGCAGGACCAGACCCGCATCGTCGGCGAGGCAGTCGGCAAGAGCGACGAGGCCGACAAGCTCGTCGACGGCCTCGACGCTACTCTCGCCGATACCGCCGCAGCCCACCCGGAGTTCGCGGGGAAGACGTTGGCAGTGGTCAACTTCGACACCGACTCGAGCAACATCAACGTCTACCTGCCCACCGATCCGCGCGTCCAGGTGCTGACCGAACTCGGGTTCGTCAACGCACCAGGCGTCGAGAAGCTCGCCGCGGACAACGCAGGCGGATCGTTCTTCAAGACGATCTCCTACGAGAACATCGCCGACATCGACGCCGATGTGATCGTCGGCTTCACCGACGGTTCCGGTGATCCGTCCGGCATATCCGCAGTAGGTGGACTCGACGCGGTCAAGCGCGGATCCACCGCATTCCTCAGCGACACCCGCGTCATCGGCGGACTGAGCAACGTCAACGTCCTGAGCACGCCGTGGGTCCTCGGCCAGATCACACCGACCTTGAGCGAAGCCGCGAAGCGCGCAACCACCTAGAAAAGATGCAGTGTCGGTCACGGTCTTTATGCTCACCCGCATGGCTGAACTTTCGATCTCCGTAACCCGGCACGTCAAAGCACCGGCAGAGACCGTGTGGCAGGTCCTCACGGACCTCGACAATGCTGCCGAGACCCTCTCCGGCGTGATCCGCATCGAACGGCTCGCCGGAGAGGGCTACGCCGTCGGCACCAAGTGGCGTGAGACTCGGAAGATGATGGGCAAGGAAGCAACCGAGGACATGTGGGTGACCGAAGTCGACGCTCCTACCCGCACGGTCGTCAAAGCCAACTCCCACGGCATGAACTACACGAGTGGGTTCACTCTGAAGCCTGACGCCACAGGCGCGATCCTCGAGATGCACTTCTTCGGTGAATCCGAATCCACGTCACGTATCTCGAAGATCTTCACAGCAGTATTCGGTCGATTGGGCGCGCGGGTGACCCGGAAATTCATGGCAAAGGATCTCGAGGACATCGCGGCCAGAGCCGAGCGTCTCGCGGGCGAATAAACCCATCTCACCTGCGCCTGCCTGATTGTCTGCATAGTCACTGCAATCAATACCTCATCTCTGAGTCGGCCTGATTCGACGCGGGAATGGACTCAGCTGGATAACGGCGCGTGAGTCCCCGCCAAATCTCCTCCGGTGGGCGTAGCGTGCAGAGTGCTCGCGGATGGATCGGCGCATCGGGGTGTCGACCGTAGGGCCTTTGAGGGGGCAGGAATGGCATTCAGCGGAACCGCCTCCGGCGGTGGATCCGGCGCTACTCGCGCCGACGTCGGACACGCAGTGCTCTTCGCCGGCGCCGCCGCGCTCGGCGGTTTTCTGTTCGGATACGACACCGCCGTCATCAACGGGGCAGTCGGTGCGATCCGAGACAAGTACGACATCGGCGCCTCGGGCACCGGGCTCACGGTCTCACTGACTCTGCTCGGCGCAGCACTCGGCGCCTGGATCGCAGGCACACTCGCAGACCGACTAGGCCGCATCCGCGTCATGCAGATAGCCGCGGTGCTGTTCATCATCGGCGCCGTCGGTTCCGCAATTCCGTTCAGCGTCTACGACCTCACGTTCTGGCGCGTGGTCGGCGGCCTGGCCGTAGGTTTCGCATCAGTTATCGCCCCGGCATACATCGCGGAGATCTCCCCCGCCGCGATTCGCGGACGCCTCGGCTCGATGTACCAGTTGGCGATCGTCCTCGGAATCGCCGTGTCGCAGTTGGTCAACTATGCCCTCCAAGCAGCGGCCGGCGGTGATCGCAATCAGATCGCGGGCCTCGAAGCCTGGCAGTGGATGCTGATGCTCGAGGCTGTTCCCGCAGTCCTGTACCTGATCATGACGACCACGATTCCGGAGTCTCCGCGATTCCTCGTGGCGCAGGGCAAGGACGATCGAGCTCGCAAGATCATCTCCGACCTCGAAGGCGGAGATCACGACGCCGTCACCGAACGGATGAACGAGATTCGTGAATCACTGACGGAGAAGCAGGCCAAGACCACAGTCCGCCAACTCTTCTCGAAGCGGCTCGGCGTCTCGCATCTGGTGTGGGTCGGCATCGCGTTGGCTGCACTGCAGCAGTTGGTCGGCATCAACGTGATCTTCTACTACTCGAGCACGCTCTGGCAGGCAGTCGGATTCGGGGCCGATCGCTCGCTGCTCATCAGTGTCGTGAGCGCTCTGGTCAACATCGTCGGCACGTTCGTGGCCATCGCCGTCATCGACCGGGTCGGGCGAAAGCCGCTGTTGCTGGTCGGTTCTGCCGGTATGGCCATCTCACTGGGTACCGCAGCCTTCTGTTTCCATTCGGCAACAGTGACGAAGAACGAGATCGGCGAATCCGTGGCCACGCTGACCGGAGCCAACGCCACGATCGCACTCATCGGAGCCAACGCATTTGTCTTCTTCTTCGCTCTGTCCTGGGGCCCGGTGGTCTGGGTGTTGATCTCCGAAATGTTCCCCAACCGCGTGCGTGCTGCAGCGGTGGGAATTGCGACCGCCACCAACTGGGTCGCGAACTTCCTGGTGTCCTGGACATTCCCGGCCCTGGCCGATTGGAATCTGTCCTACACCTACGCCGGATACGCCGTCATGGCGCTACTGTCGCTGTTCGTCGTCCTGAGGTTCGTGAAGGAAACGCGAGGCAGCACACTCGAATCCGTCCAGTAGCGAGATCTCGCGGTTTCACACCGAAAAGCGGTGGCCCTCGGATTGATCCGAGGGCCACCGCTTTTCGAGATTATTGCGAGACGAGCTGTCAGCCTTGCGCGACTTCACCCTGAGCCGACGCCGAGGACGCGTCTTCCTGGACGTGGACGCCGACGCTGCCCATCCCCGCCACCCAGCCGGTGATCTTGCGCGAAAGATCCTGAGCCGTGAGTCCGAGTTCCTTGTGGATGGCTTCGCGGCTGGCGTGATCGAGGAATTGCTGGGGAACGCCCATGTCACGGCAGGACGTGTGCACGCCGGCGGCACGCATCGCAGCCGAGACCGTCGAACCGATGCCGCCGTGCAGACCGCCGTCTTCGATGGTGACCACGAGCGCGTACTTGTCCGCCATCTTCACCAGCGAATCCGCGACCGGCAGAACCCACCGCGGATCGACGACGGCAACCGAGATGCCCTGCTTGTCGAGCCGCTCGGCAATCTCGAGCGCCAAGGATGCAAACGGGCCCACCGCGACGAGGAGCACGTCGCCGCGCTCACCCTCGCTGGCCTTGAGAACGTCGACCATTCCGTCGAGTCGCTTCACTGCCGGAATTGCTTCGGGTACAGCACCCTTCGGGAACCGTACGACCGTCGGGCCGTCGTCGACGAGAAGCGCCTCGTCCAGTTCTTCGCGCAGCGTGTCTGCGTCACGCGGTGCCGCGACGCGGATCCCGGGAATGATTCCGAGGAGCGAAAGATCCCAGACGCCGTTGTGGCTGGCGCCGTCGACTCCGGTGACCCCGGCGCGGTCGAGCACGACCGTCACCGGTTGCTTGAGCAGAGCGACGTCCATCAACAACTGATCGAAAGCTCGATTGAGGAACGTCGAGTAAATAGCGACGACGGGGTGAAGTCCGCCCAACGCCAGGCCGGCGGCCGAGGTCATCGCATGCTGCTCGGCGATCCCGACGTCGAACATCCGATCGGGGAACTTCTCACCGAAGGCCGCGAGTCCGGTGGGCCCGGCCATGGCCGCGGTGATGGCGACGATGTCCTCACGACGCGAAGCCTGCTCGATCAATGCGGCCGAGAAGACCGACGTCCAGTCCGGCGCCGACGACTTGGTGCCGCGACCGGTGACGGGATCGATGACGCCGGTGGCGTGCATCTGATCGGCCACGTCGTTCTCGGCGTGTGCATAACCATTGCCCTTGCGCGTGACGGCGTGAACGATGACCGGCCCGCCGTAAGCCTTCGCTCGGCGCAACGCCGATTCCATGGCGGCTTCGTCGTGTCCGTCCACCGGTCCGAGGTACTTGATACCCAGATCGGTGAACATGACCTGAGGGCTGACCGCGTCCTTGAGACCGGCCTTCATTCCGTGCAGAACGGAGTACGCGGTGCGCCCGACCCAGGGCAGTCTCTTGACCAGGCGTCGGCCGCTGTCGAGCGCGCGCTCGTAACTCGGTGCGGTCCGCAGTGCCGAGAGATGGTCGGCGAGCCCGCCGATGGTCGGCGCGTACGAGCGACCGTTGTCGTTGACGACGATCACCACCGAACGGTCCTTGCCGGCCGCAATGTTGTTGAGGGCTTCCCAACACATTCCGCCGGTCAGCGCGCCGTCACCGACGACGGCGACAACGTGGCGATTCTGACCCGTCAACGCGAAGGCCTTGGCGAGTCCGTCGGCATAGGACAGAGCGGCGGAAGCGTGAGAGGACTCGACCCAGTCGTGTTCGCTCTCGGCGCGGCACGGATATCCGGACAGTCCGCCCTGCTTACGCAAGGTGTCGAACTGATCCTGACGGCCGGTGAGGATCTTGTGCACATAGGCCTGATGGCCCGTGTCGAAGATGATCGCGTCCTGCGGCGAGTCGAAAATTCGGTGCAGTGCGAGGGTCAACTCCACGACGCCCAAGTTGGGCCCGAGGTGACCACCGGTCGCAGCGACCTTCAGCACGAGGAACTCACGAATCTCGTCGGCCAACTCCGTCATCTCGGCGTGGCTCAACTGACCTAGATCGTCAGGACCCTGAATGCGGGCAAGAACACCCAACGAGATCGCTCCCTCCGTGCTTCACAGCTGCACCGGTGCGCGCCGCGGCTGTCTTCGCGACAGTGCTGCCAGTCTACGGAGCGTTCCGGCGAACCGACACGCGGACTCGGCCCGATTCCGGTGTGACTTCGCGTAACAGCGAAATCCCACGGATCGCTCGTGATCGCAATCACAGACAAATGTGATCCGTCGCAATCGACTCGACAACTCTTGTTCCACAAAACGACCGCCATGTCAGCTTAAGGTCGACGTATGGGAACTGTGGTCGACGACCTGATAACGCGAGTGTTCGACGAAGTCCGATCACTCGACGAGGGCGAGTTGGCCGACTACATCCCCGAACTCGCGGCGGTCGCCCCCGATTCGTTCGGAATCTGCATCGCCACCGTCGACGGTTACGTCTACGAGATCGGTGACTCGCGAATCCCGTTCACCATTCAGTCGATCTCGAAACCCTTCACCTACGCCTTGGCTCTCGCCGATCGGGGAAGCGAGGCGGTTGCCGCGAAAATCGACGTCGAGCCATCCGGCGAGCCGTTCAACGAAATCAGCCTCGACCCGCTCACCGAACGGCCACGAAACCCCATGATCAATGCGGGGGCGATCACCGCTGCATCACTGGTTGCCGGCCCGAATCCCGAGGCCCGCTTCGAGCGCATCCGCTCGGCGTACTCGAGGTACGCGGGCCGTGAACTGGCATTCAACGAGTCGGTCTACACCTCCGAGGCGCGCACCGGTCACCGCAACCGCGCGATCGGACACATGCTGCGATCGTTCGACGTCATCACCGGCAATCCAGACGAGGCCGTCGACCTGTACTTCCGTCAATGCTCGATCGACGTGACCTGCCGCGATCTGAGTCTGATGGCTGCGACGATGGCGAACAACGGTGTCAATCCGCTCACCCACGAGCGTGCGCTGGCTCCCGCGGGCGTCGAGCAGGTCCTCAGCGTCATGGCAACGTGCGGAATGTACGACGGCGCCGGAAAGTGGCTGGTGGAGGTCGGATTGCCGGCCAAGAGCGGCGTCGGCGGCGGAGTCCTGGCCGTTCTGCCGGGCCAGATCGGCATCGCGGTGTACTCCCCCCGACTCGACGTTCACGGAAACAGCGTTCGCGGAGTTGCTTCCGCCCGGGCACTGTCGAAGGAACTCGAACTGCACTTCCTCCACGTGACGCGGGCGTCACGCTCCTCGATCCGAGCCAGATACAGCGTCATCGAAGCGCCGTCGCGAGTACGACGCACCCCGACCGAACAGGCTGTGCTCGACGACGTCGGCAAGCGCAGCCGGGTCTACGAACTGCACGGCGACCTCCTCTTCACCGGTGCCGAATCGGCGGTCCGCGAAATCGGCTCGGTGGACGAAGGTCTCGAAGTTGTCGTCATCGACGTCCGCCGCGTCGACGACGCGAGCGACGTCGCGGTGCGGATGATCACTGCGCTGCAGGTTCAGCTGGCCGAACAAGCCTGCGCGGTGGCGGTCGTCGATCCGCAAGGACTACTGGGACAACGGAGTTCGAGCATCGATCCCGCCAGAAGAAGTGGTCGGGTTTTTGCGGACCTCGATTCCGCCATGCAGTGGTGCGAAGACACGTTGCTTGCGGTGCATTGTGAAGCCGATCGTCAGGCGTCGACGATCTCGATCGAGGACCACCCTGTTCTCGATGCTCTGTCCGCGGCACAGATCGAGGGATTCTCGGCTGAATTGGAGACGCGAACCTATGCCCGCGGTGAGAAGATCGCCCGCCGAGGTGAATCGGCCTCGGGGTTCTACCTGATTCTCAGTGGCCAGGTCAGCACCATGTTCACGGACGCACACGGGGTCGAGCACCGGATCACGACGCTCTCCGCCGGAATGACGTTCGGCGAGATGACGATGTTCCTCGACACCCCCTTCCTCAACGACATTCGCGCCGATTCCACGGTCACCGTGGCCGTCCTGACACCGGAGCGATACGCAGAACTGACCGCGCAGGCACCCGAGTTGAAACTTGCACTGCTCGAACGACTTGCGGCAGGAGCCTACGAGCAACTGGACCTGATGTTGCGGAGTGTCATATCCGCCGGACGAATCGGATAGGAAGTACACATGCCGACCACCGCCCTCACCTCGGAGCCGTCCACTGTCACGGTCACCGGAACCGCCACTGCTACAGCTGTTCCCGACATCGTGCGGCTGACGATCGGAGTATCGGTGACACAGACAGCCGTCTCCGACGCATTCGACGCCGTCGCTCGGCTGTCCAGCGCTCTGACCGAGACCCTGCACTCGCGCGGCGTACGCGGAGCGGACCTCACCACCGCCGGACTCAGCGTCTATCCGCAAACTCATTGGAGTGACGGAGGCCGCCAGGAGACAACAGGATTCACGGCCTCGACAACTTTTCGAGTCGTCCTGCGAGAACTGGAGCCGGCAGCGGCGAACTCACCTGCAGCCGTCATCGCAGCATGTGTATCGGTGGGCGGCGATGCGATCCGGCTGGACGGACTGGAGTTCGATCTCGACGATCGCAGCGATCTGGCGACAAGAGCACGCGAGTTGGCGTGGACGGCAGCCGAATCGAAGGCCAGGCAGTTCGCAGACCTCGCAGACAAAGATCTGGTCGAAGTCCTCGAGGTGCTCGAGGACTTCGACCAGATCGCGCCGATGCGCGGGCGTGTCGCGGCGATGAAAGCGGATTCCGCCCCGATAGCCGTCGAACGCGGCGAGATCGAAGAATCGATCTCGGTCCGCGTTCGATGGGCTATGGCGTGACAGAAGTAATTCAGAAGACGCAGCCGGCAGTAGACCAGCCGGGCATGCGGATCAGCGAGTGAGGTTCTTCTCTTCGCGCTCTTCCTCGAACTTCTGCTCTGCGTCGGGGGTTGCCAGGTCGATCGTGGTGCGCAGCGGACGGTTCGGGATGAAGATGACCGACACGAGCGTTACCACCGCGACTACGGCTGCGACCAGGAAGATCCGACCTGTTGCGTCGCCGTAAGCGAACCGGACGATCTGCGAGACGAAGTCAGGCATGTTGCTCAGATCCAGGCCGTCCTGCAGGCTCTTTCCGGCTACCGCCTGCTGCTCGGGCGGCAAGGTGGACACCGAATCGACTGTCAGTGTCTTGACGCGGGTCGCAAGGATGGACCCGAGCACCGAAACACCGATCGCGCCGCCGAACGTGCGGAAGAACGCCACGATACTGCTGGCCGCACCGATGTTCTCGACGCTGACCGTGTTCTGCACCGCGAGCACGATGTTCTGCATCAACATGCCGGTACCAAGACCGACGATGGCGATGAAGATTCCGATGGTCCAGAGGCTGGTGGCGTGGTCGATCGTCGACAGCAGTCCGAAACCGACAAGCAGCAGGACTGCGCCGGCGACGATGAAGGGCTTCCACTGGCCGAACTTGGTGATCAACTGTCCCGAGCCGACGGAAGCGACGAGCATACCGGCGACCATCGGGATGGTGAGCAATCCGGCTTCGGTGGGATCGAATCCGCGTGCGGTCTGGAAGTACTGCGTCAGGAAGGTCGTCGCGCCGAAGAGGCCGACACCGACGGCGATCGAGGCGATGATGGCGAGAGCCGTGGTGCGCTCGGTGATGATCTTGATCGGCAGGATCGGATCCTTGACCTTGGATTCGACGAACATCGTCAGGCCGAGCAGGGCCAGACCACCGATGACGAAGAAGGCAGATTCCTTCGAGAACCAGGCGTAGTAGTCGTCCTGGCCGGCAAACGACACCCAGATCAGCAGGACGCTGACACCGGCGGTGAGCAGGGTGGCGCCCATCCAGTCGATGGAGACGTTGTCCTTCTTCACTGTCTCGACGTGCAGTGTGCGCTGAAGCAGGAACAGTGCGATGACTGCCAACGGGACACACACGTAGAAGCACCAGCGCCAGCCGGCAGTGTCCACGAGTACGCCGCCGAGGATCGGTCCGCCGGACATCGAGACGGCCATGGCCGCACCCATGTATCCGGAATAGCGACCGCGATCTCGCGGCGGGATGATCGTGCCGATGATGGCGACGACGAGTGCGGTCAGGCCACCCATACCGATGCCCTGGATGACACGTGCACCGAGCAGCAACGGAACGTTGTGTGCCGCGCCGGCGATGACCGAACCGATCACGAAGATGACGATCGCGGTCTGGACCAGGACCTTCTTGTTGTACAGGTCGGCCAGCTTGCCCCAGATCGGCGTCGATGCCGCGGTGGCGAGCAGTGCCGTGGTGATGATCCAGGCGTACTGAGTCTGCGTTCCGTGCAATTCGCCGATGATCGTGGGAAGCGCGGTCGAAACGATGGTGCTGCTGAGCAGCGCGGTGAACAGCGCTGCGATGAGGCCGGTGAGTGCCTCGAGGATTTCGCGGTGAGTCATCGCGGCCGCTTCGCGGGGCGATCCGTCACCTCCGGTACTTGCCCGGGTTTCTCCAACTGTTGCTGCCATGTGCCTTATCTCCCAATACTTTCTACGCCCGTGTGCGGAACTGCCGGTGAGGCCTGCCGATTCGATGCGCCGAACGTCTCGTTGAGACGTTGCAGCGATGTCACTGCGGCCATGGCCTCTTCCTGGCTCCAGTCTTCGAGCATGTTGCGCAAACGCGCCGCACGCCGCTGCGTGGTTTTCCTTAAAACGTCGTGTCCCTCTTCCGATACTCGGATGCGGAACGCCCGTTTGTCAGCCGGATCGGGATTTCTCTCGACATACCCCGCGTCGACCAGATCCGACATTTGTCGGCTGAGCGACGACTGACTGACACACAGATCGACGGCCAATTCGTTCTGTCGGCACTCCCCCCGCGCTGCCAGCATGAACAACACGCTGACCAGTGCAGGCGGCAGCAGGCTGTCTGCGCCGGTGGTGACCGCGGCTCGCAGCGATCTGCCGAACATGAAGATCGTGTCGACGAGCGCCTGGGCCGTCTCCGGCTGTACCGACATTGCCTACCCCTGAATTCGAGTGGCCCGAATGAGCCGTGACTTGAAAACGGAAAACTACTTGCAGAACGAAACTATACGATTAGTTGCGTAATGCAAGCAACTGTTGTGAACGCGAGAAGCGTCACACCCGTTCGGGGAAAGAATTCGGCACGCGTCAGCGTTCGAGGAGCGCGATGCACTCCATGTGGTGAGTCTGCGGGAAGGCGTCGAACGCCCGGAGGCCGCCGATTCTGAAGCCCTGCTCCAGGTAGAGACCGATATCGCGACCGAACGACGCGGGGTCGCAGCCGATGTGCACTATCCGCTCGGCGCCAGTTGCGGCGAGCGCTTCGACGACCGGACGACCCGCGCCCGCTCGTGGCGGATCGAGCACGATGACGGCAGGCGATCGCTCCAGATCCGGGAGAACGTTCTCGACTCGGGCACTGTGGAAGCGCACCTGACCGAGATCCGAGAGCGCTTCCCGTCCGTCGGAGACTGCTCGCGCCGAGGATTCGACGGACTCCACGACCCCGGACGGCCCGACAAGGTCGGCGAGCACAGCTGCGAAAACCCCGACTCCGCCGTAGAGATCCCAGGCCGTGTCGTCGGTAGCGGCTCCGGCCCAATCTCCGACCACCTGTGAGTACGCGTTCGCAGCGCTGCGATGGGCCTGCCAAAAACCTGTGGCGGACAGCGCCCATTCTCGATTGCCGACGCGCTCGATCACTGTTTCCGACCCGATGGCCACGCGCGTCTTTCGCGGACCGCCGCTTGCCGCTCGGCGTGCCATGGCGCCGCGACGCCCCGGAGTCCGTCGTCCCGTCTTGGACACAGCGGGCGCGGCGATTTCCACGACGTGCCGCTCGCCGGTGGCGTCGAGAACGACCTGCAGCTCACTGCCCGGCGTCCATTGCTGGCCACCGAGACCGTCGTAGGCGCTCTGATCGATCTGAGTGCACCGCAAGTCGGTGACGATCCGGCTGCTGCGGTACGCGTGGTATCCGGCGACGCCGTGCCCGTCCACCGCCAACCGGACTCGCGTGCGCCAACCCGTTCCGTCTCCGGTTCCGGGCAGTTCCTCCACCTCGACGTCCGATTCGACGCGAGCGAGTCGCAGAAGCTGCTCCCGCACGACCGAGGTCTTCATCTCACGTTGGACGCTCAGATCCGCGTGCGAGTAGTCGCAGCAGCCTGCCCCGCCCGGGCCGGAGATCGGGCAGGTCGGATCGATGCGATGCGGAGATGCGTCGAGAACGGCGATAGCGTCGGCGCGGCAGAACGATCCGCCCTTGTCCTCGGTCACCCGGACCAGCGCCCGCTCCCCCGGCAAACCGTGACGGACGAACACGACCCGCCCCTCGTGCCGGGCGACGACGAACCCGCCGTGACCGGGGTTGCCCAGATCGACCTCGAAGGTCTGCCCGGTCCAATTCTCACTCAACGAACTACGCCTGCCATTTCGATGTTGCCGATCATTTCTCGCCGGTGATCATTTCTCGCCGGTGTCGTAACCGCGACGCGTGGCGCCTGCGGTCTTCTCGATGTCGAGCGGCTTCGCCTTGGCCGACGAACTCAGCTGCCACGGAACGCTTGTCACCATCACGCCGGGCTGGAAGAGCAGGCGGCTCTTGAGGCGGAGCGCACTCTGGTTGTGCAGGATCTGCTCCCACCAGTGTCCGACAACGTACTCGGGGATGAACACGGTGACGACGTCACGCGGGGCATCGCGTCGTACACGCTTGACGTAGTCGAGAACCGGCTTGGTGATTTCGCGGTACGGCGATTCGATCACCTTGAGCGGAACCGTCACGTCGCTCTTCTCCCACTCACGCACAAGTGCACGGGTGTCTGGCTCGTCGACGTTGACCGTGATGGCTTCGAGGGTGTCCGGTCGCGTGGCTCGCGCGTAGGCGAGAGCTCGCATGGTCGGCATGTGCAGCTTCGAGACGAGCACGATCGAGTGCGTGCGGCTGGGCAGCACACCGTCCCACTCCTGCTCCTCGAGCTCGGCCGCGACGCTGTCGTAGTGCTTGCGGATCATCTTCATCACGATGAAGATCGCGACCATCGCGACGATGGCGATCCACGCGCCGGCCGCGAACTTGGTGATCAGAACGATGATCAAGACTGTGGCGGTCATTGCCAGACCGATCGAATTGATCACTCGCGAACGCTGCATGCGGGCGCGCTGAGACTTGTCGGTCTCGGACTTCAGATGCCGAGTCCAGTGCTTGATCATGCCGGTCTGGCTGAGCACGAACGAGACGAAGACGCCGACGATGTACAGCTGGATGAGCTTGGTGACCTCGGCGCCGAACACCACGACGAATGCGATAGCGGCACCGGAGAGGAAGAGAATTCCGTTGCTGAACGCCAATCGGTCGCCGCGGGTGTGCAGCTGACGCGGTAGGTACCGATCCTGCGCCAGAATCGATCCGAGTACCGGGAATCCGTTGAACGCGGTGTTCGCGGCCAGAACCAAGATCAGTGCCGTGACGATTGCCATGAAGAAGAATCCGATCGGGAAACCACTGAACACGGCTTCGGCGATCTGCGCGATCAAGGTCTTCTGGTGGTAGCCCTCCGGGGCTCCGACCAGCTGTTCCTGCGGATTGTGGGCGTAGACGATGCCGATCTTCTGAGCCAGGATGATGATGCCCATCAGCAGGACGATGGCGATCGACCCGAGCAGCAGCAAGGTCGTGGCGGCGTTGCGCGACTTCGGCTTCTGGAACGCCGGTACGCCGTTGCTGATGGCCTCGACGCCGGTCAGGGCGGCGCAGCCCGAGGAAAATGCGCGAGCTATCAGGAACGCGAAGGCAATTCCGTACAGATGCGAGTCTTCGGCGTTCAGCGTGAACGACGACGATTCCGCGTGCACGTCCTCACCCAGGACGTAGATCCGGAAGAATCCCCACCCGAGCATCAGGAACATACCGACGATGAACGCGTATGTCGGAATCGCGAACGCCGTGCCGGATTCACGGATACCGCGAAGGTTGACCGCGGTCAACAACACGATCGCGGCGACCGCGAACAGCACCTTGTGCTGCGCGACGAACGGTAGAGCCGAACCGATGTTCGACGCCGCCGACGATATCGACACCGCGACCGTCAGCACGTAGTCGACCATCAGCGCACTACCGACGGTCAGACCGGCGGTCGGGCCCAGGTTGACCGTTGCGACCTCGTAGTCGCCGCCACCGGACGGGTAGGCGTGGACGTTCTGGCGGTAACTCGCCACCACCACAGCCATGACGATGGCTACGGACAATCCGATCCAGGGCGTGTACGCGTACGCGGAAATACCCGCGACGGAGAGAACCAGGAAGATTTCTTCGGGGGCGTACGCGACGGATGACATCGCGTCGGACGCGAAGACCGGTAGTGCAATTCGCTTGGGTAGCAGCGTGTGCCCGAGTTTGTCGCTTCGGAACGGCCGACCGAGCAGGAGCCGCTTGGTAGCGGTCGAGAGCTTAGACACGTGCAAAGCGTAAGCCGTCTCGCCCGATTCGGAGTCATCAGCGCCCCAACTTCACCTTTTGTCGTGACAACCGGCACGCAGGCGACCGTTGTACTTGCTCTTCCCGTGAGGGGCTGTACCGTTCGATTCGGCGTGCAATCGCGCCATGAGGGTCCATGAACGGAGTAGGGCGTGTATGTCGTCATCATGGGGTGCGGTCGGGTGGGTTCGTCCCTCGCCGCATCTCTGACCAGGATCGGACACGAGGTCGCCGTCATCGACCGCGATCAGAGTGCGTTTCTGCGTCTCGATCTCGACTTCCCGGGAACCAAGGTTCTGGGAATGGGGTTCGACCGTGACGTGCTGGTCCGGGCAGGCATCGAGCGCGCGGACGCCTTTGCCGCGGTGTCCTCGGGAGACAATTCCAACATCATCGCAGCACGCGTCGCGCGCGAGACTTTCGGCGTCGAGCGCGTCGTCGCACGTATCTACGACGCCAAGCGTGCCGCCGTCTACGAGCGGCTCGGCATTCCCACGGTCGCCACCGTGCCGTGGTCGACGGATCGTTTCCTGCACACGCTGACCAAGGAAAGTCAGACTGCGAAGTGGCGCGATCCTTCGGGCACCGTTGCCATCACCGAACTTGCCCTGCACGAGGATTGGGCCGGAAAGCCGATCTCCCTCCTCGAGAGCGCGACCAGTTCGCGAGTCGCCTTCGTCATCCGCTTCGGGACCGGCGTTCTCCCCGATCGCAAGACCGTCATCCAAGCCGACGACCAGGTCTACATCGCGGCCGTATCGGGAACCGTCGCCGAGGCTGTCGCGCTCGCCGGCAACCCGCCGCCGAGCGACGACTGAGGAGGCCGCAGATGACTGAACCGCACGCCGCCCCTCACAACAACTCTGCGACTGTGTTGCACTACAACGTGATTGGAAGTTCTCGATGAAGGTCGCCATCGCCGGAGCCGGCGCCGTAGGCCGCTCCATTGCGCGTGAGCTGATTCGAAGCTCACACGACGTCATGCTGATCGAACGCAAGCTCGATCACATCGAACCGGAGTCGGTGCCCGAGGCGAAGTGGGTACATGCGGACGCCTGCGAACTCAGCCGACTCGAGGACGCGTCGATGGAGTCGTACGAGGTCGTGATCGCCGCGACCGGAGACGACAAGGCCAACCTGGTTCTCAGCCTGCTCGCGAAAACCGAGTTCGGAGTTCGCCGAGTTGTCGCCCGCGTCAACGATCCCCGCAACGAATGGCTCTTCGACGAGTCGTGGGGCGTCGACGTCGCCGTCTCGACACCACGGATGCTCGCTTCGCTCGTCGAAGAAGCCGTCTCCGTCGGTGACCTGGTCAAACTGATGACGCTGCGGCAAGGACAGGCCAACCTCGTCGAGATCACGTTGCCCGACAACACACCGCTCGCCGGCAAGGCCGTCAAGAAACTCGAACTGCCGCGAGATTGCGCACTGGTCACCATTCTGCGTGGCGGACGCGTGATCGTCCCGCAGATGGACGATCCCATCGAAGGCGGGGACGAACTGCTCTTCGTTGCGGCCGTCGACGCCGAGGATCAGTTGCGCGTAGCACTCCGTCTCGAAAACTGACACGAGCACACCGACACGAAAGGGAAACTCATGGCACAGGCACCCGAAAACACCGTAGTCACCGACAATCCAAGCCAGAGCCGGTACGAGATCCATGCTGACGGCGACCTCGCCGGCATCGAGGACTACACCACGTCCGGTGACGTCGTCTCGTTCAACCACACCGAGATCTACCCGGCCTTCGAAGGTTTCGGGTTGGCCGGGGTTCTCGTCCGCCAAGCCTTGGACGACCTACGCGCGCGCGGCCTCAAGGTTCACCCGGTCTGCCCGTACGTCGTGAAGTTTCTCGACAAGCACCCCGAGTACCAGGACCTGATCAGCTGAGATCGCGGTCTTCGCGCGGCTTCGTCGGATTCACCGAGCCCACCTCTTCGGACCCTTCGTCCGTTGTGGTGGGCTCGCTGCCTTCGGGCCCCACAACAGGTTCCGGCTCGACGATGCGATCGGCCTTACGCACCGCCCAGACCGTCACGAGCAGCACCAAACCGGTCAGTGGCCACCCCATGCCGATGCGGGCGACTGCGAGCCATCCGGTGTGGTCGGTGTCGTAGAGCTGTGACTGAACGAGATACCGCGCGCCGAAGACCAGCGCCCACGCCGCCGTCGCGATGTCGTAGAGCCGGACGGCGGAGCTGTGCTTACGCCAGAGATTGCCGTGCCCGTTGAGATAGCCCCAGATGATTCCGACGAGTGGCCAGCGCACGAGGATGGAAATCAGGAAGACCGCACCATAGGCGAGGCTCGTGTAGATACCGAAGAGGAAATATCCTTTGGCATCGCCGGTGCGATAGGCGATGAACGCGGAAACTCCGACTCCGAGAAACCCGGAAATAGCGGGTTGGAGGGAATCCTTGCGAAAGAGGCGCCAGGCCGCGATAGCGACAGCGACGCCCAATGCGGCCCAGATTGCCGCAGTGAGGTTCCAGATGCTGTTGACCGGGACAAAAATCAGAATCGGCAAAGACGAATAGATCAGACCACTCAGCCCGCCGAGTTGGTCTATTACCGATCGCTGTTGTGTTTCAGTCACCTGTCGAGGGTGCCACAGTCACCGAGTTGCACGGTAAATGCGGGAAACGCGCCTATTCGCCGCGCAGTTCGTAGTAAGGGTTGAAGATCGCCTTGCGACCGTCACGCTCGCCCACACGACCGCGGATCAGCAGGGTCTTACCGGTCTCGATACCCGGGATCCGGCGACGCCCGATCCAGACGAGATTGATCACCTCGGTGCCGTCGAAGAACTCGGCCTCGATACTGGCATTGCCCGACTTGGGGCAGGCGTCGACGCTGCGGAGTCGGCCCACCATCGTGACCTCTTCACCGCGACGACAATCGCACGCCTTCTGACCTCCGGAAGCCTTGTTGGACTCGGCCATTTCCTGGGCGTCCAACTGGTCGACGTCCTCGGTCAGACGCTGGGTCAGTCGACGAAAATATCCTGCGGCGGCGGGTGCCATTGCGCGCTCCTGCGAACATGTGTGACGCAAGGGTCTCGCGTCACGTGAAGGGCTGTGTGATCGCCACTGTAGACCCATTACGAGCGTGTAACCACACCGGTCAGTCCGCGTCTCGGGGGCACCGGGCAAGATCAAAAGATGCAGAACTCAGAATCGGCGACCGTTGCCGTCGTTCTCCCAGGTACAGGCTCTGACGCCCACTTCGCGGACCGTGCATTCCGGGCGCCGCTGGCGGCTCTGGGTGTGCGCATCGTCGCAATTGAACCGGACCCTCGGCGTGTCGTGGACGGCTACCTGGACGCGATGAACAGCGCCGCGGACACGTACGGCCGAATCATCGTCGGAGGGGTCTCGATCGGGGCGGCCGTTGCGCTCCAGTGGGCAGCCGCGAACCCCGATCGAACCGCGAGCGTGTTGGCAGCGCTTCCGGCCTGGATCGGGTCGGCGGACGACGCACCCGCTGCGGCGAGCGCGAAGTTCACCGCAGGGCAACTGCGCTCCGAAGGTTTGGAGGCGGTGATCGCGGCAATGCTCGCGTCGAGTCCGGCATGGCTCGGAGCCGAACTCGAGCGCTCCTGGCGCTCGCAGTGGCCCGATCTCCCGGCAGCACTCGACGAGGCTGCGTCGTACCACTCGCTCGGCGAGAGCGAGCTACGGGCGGTGGGTGTTCCGGTCGGCATTGCGTCGGCGGTGGACGATCCGGTTCATCCCGCGGCGGTAGCGCAAAGCTGGGCGGCGGCACTGCCCCGCGGCGCAGTCGCCACGACGACGCTCGACATGATCGGGCGCGATCCCGCTGTTCTGGGGGCCACCTGCATCAAAGCGCTCGCGGCGATCGAATCCGATACCACCGCGAGCGCCTGAAGAAAACCCTGTTACTGACCCAATTGCTGCATGGCAGAACCGGATTCGCCGCTACGAGGCGGCGGGGTCGGTCGCGCCGGGGGTGCCGGCGGAGCGGGTGGAGCTGCCTGCTGTTGCTGCTGGGCGGCGACCTGCTGCTGCTGAGCTGCCGCCAGCTGCTGCTCGTGTGCGGCGGCCAACTGCTCGGCGAGTATCTGCGGGAGCACGACGGGCAGCGGTGTCCGCACCGGATGCGGCTCCGATCCTCGGTTGACGACGGTGTCGCGCAGGATGTCGCGTGCGATTGCGACCAGCGGGGCGTTCGCGGCTGTGGATCCGCTCGGACCCGCGACG
This sequence comes from Rhodococcus sp. P-2, assembly GCF_016598535.1. Taxonomy (GTDB): domain Bacteria; phylum Actinomycetota; class Actinomycetes; order Mycobacteriales; family Mycobacteriaceae; genus Rhodococcus_F; species Rhodococcus_F baikonurensis. The sequence goes on from NZ_CP066779.1 coordinate 103,264, forward strand.
ACGCAGCGCACCATCCATCGCGGACCGTCGACGCCGATGAACCGCAGGTCCATATTGGCCGTCACAGCAGCCAGTTCCCGGCCCCACGGGCCGTTCTCGACGCTCACCGCGGAATTGTCGTCGCGAAGCGACTGCGCGAGCTCAGCCACGACCTCTCGCCACTGACCGGGTGATTTCGGGGCGGCGTAAGCGGCTACGGTGACGCGACCGTGCTCGGTGACCAGGTGCACGGCCTGCGGCGAACCGTTGGGCGCCATCTCGACCTGCAACTGTCCGCCGGTCGGCATCGGCACCAGAACGGACCCGAGATCCAGGCGCTGACCGTCACGGCCTGCCGTCGGATCGTCGGAATCGATCTCCGAGATGTCGTAGGGGCCTTCCGATTCGTCACCGAACTCGTCGCCGGCGGCATCGAGATCGTCTTCGACCTCGTCGACCTCCACCGACTCGTCGTTCTCGTCACCGAAGAAGCTGGTGGGTTCCTCGTCGACGTCTGTCTTCTTCTTGCGTCCGAACATGATTCAGACTCCCTCTCCGACTACCGCGCCAGGCACATCGGTATCGAGTATCGCGTGACCGCCGCTGGAACCGTAGCCTCCGGTTCCTCTGGTCGTGTCGTCCAGCGACTCGACTTCCTCGAAAACAGGGAGTTCGACTCGTTGAACCACGAGCTGAGCGATTCGGTCACCGCGGCGGATGTCGATGGCTGTGGCCGGATCGAGATTGATCAAGCAGACCTTGAGTTCGCCCCGGTATCCCGCGTCCACGGTTCCGGGCGCATTCACGATCGACAGTCCCGATTTGGCGGCGAGTCCGGAACGCGGATGGATCAACCCGACGGTGCCCACCGGCAACGCGATCGCGATCCCCGTTCCGACCAGTGTTCTATGGCCGGGTTCGATGGTGACGTCGCTGGTGGAGCACAGATCCACACCCGCATCCCCGGGATGCGCACGCTGTGGAACGGGCAGGTCTGGATCCAGTCGCTTCAAGGCGATGGAGAGATGGTCGCTCACGTGGGCCAAGACTACTCGTAGCGACGGACTATCCTTGACAGGTGCCCGAAACATCTCGACCTGACGTCGCCACCACAACGCCCCCGTCCACGACGCTGTACTCCGAGCGCCTGTGGGTGCCGATCTGGTGGTGGATCGCCGGGCTGGCCGTAGCCGGACTCCTCGCGGCCGAGGTCCACATGGGCCGCCCGGGGCTTCTCTCGTACCTGGCCTACGTCGTGCTGCTTCCCATCCCGATCTGGGCGGCATTCTGGCTCAGCCGGATGCGCGTCGAGGTGGTCAAGACAGCAGGGGTGAAAGAACTGCACGTGGGTAGAGCCCACCTGCCGGTCGAACTGATTTCGCGGGCGGCAGCAGTGCCGGCATCCGCGAAGAGTGCGGCGATGGGGCGCCAACTCGATCCGTCGGCGTTCGTCCAACATCGCCCCTGGGTCAAGACAATGGTGTTGATCGTTCTCGACGACCCGGAGGATCCCACGCCGTACTGGTTGGTGAGCACACGTCGTCCCGCCGATCTGCTGGCTGCGCTGGATCGCTGACCAGCGCGGTCACAGCAAAGCAGTACGTCCCGACCCTTGGTCGACCCTCGAGCTGACGGGTCGACCACCGGGAAGGGAGATCAGGCAGCGCAGTCCATGCACACGAGCTGTCCGTTGGCATCACTGGCCAGGCGGCTGCGGTGATGAACCAGGAAGCAGCTCGAACATGTGAACTCGTCTGCCTGCTTCGGAACCACTCGAACCGAGAGTTCCTCGCCGGAAAGGTCGGCACCCGGCAGCTCGAAGGACTCCGCGGTGTCCGTCTCGTCGATGTCGACGACGGCTGACTGCGCTTCGTTGCGTCGCGCCTTCAGCTCCTCGAGCGAGTCCTCCGAAACCTCGTCGGACTCTGTACGCCTCGGTGCGTCGTAGTCAGTTGCCATCTCGTCTACCCCATCCTCTTCGTGTATCCCGGTCCCGTGTGCGCCGAGAATCCGGTAGATCCTTGATGCGCATGGAAACCGCCGTGGCATCCAGATCATTCCCTGTCGCTGCATAACGCTGCAGGACTGGAATTAGTGCCCGGAAGTTCCTTCCGAGAACGTGATCTGCGCCTCATTTGGTTGTCATTTCGGCGTCCTGCCGATGCCCAGTTGAACGACCTGGGCCGCCAGACAGTAGCCGACGTGAGCACGAAAGTAGTAACCGAATCGGAAATTTCCGAAAAATGACTGCGAATTGTCACCAAGGCAAGAGCAAGCTGTGACCTTTCGGCGATGTTTTCGGGCCGAATCCGGGTAGAAACAGGCCGGTAATCGGCCAACTGGCGGTGGGCGATCGACAGCAGTTCGACGCGTCGAGCCTCGCTTCGGCTGTGTCGTCACACATGCCCTCTAAGGTAGGCACCGAACGTCATGCCGGCACCGCTCGGCCCGATGGCGAAGTAGAAGTTTCGTCAAGAAAGTCGAGGGATACCGTGGTTTCTCTGATCACCGAAGGCAGCTCTACCGATGACCAGGGACGTCCGTTCCGCCGTCGGCGCGCGTGGCCGGTGATCGCCGTGTTCGCGGTACTCGCATTGATCGGCAGTGTGTTGTGGGTTCGCATCCTGAGCGCCGAGGCCGAAGTCAGTGACACCGTGGCCTGCAACCTCCCGCAGCCTTCCTCCGATCCGTCGGCAGCGGCGCCACTGCCGTTGGGAACCGTCGTCGACCGGTCGAAGCTGCTCGACGTCGACCCCGCTCCCCTGGCGGCCACCAAGGTTCGCGTGTTCAACGCCAACGGTGAACACGGTCAGGCGGCCCAGGTGGCGGCGCAACTGAGCGAATTCGGCTTCTCCAGCGCGCCGGACGTTCAGGTCGGAAACGACCCCGTCTACGTCGACCAGAACATGGAGTGCCAGGGTCAGATCCGTTTCGGAGCGAACGGCCTCGCCGCCGCCAGTTCCGTCTGGCTGGTCGCCCCCTGTGCCGAACTGGTCCAGGACGGTCGCGGCGACGACACAGTCGACCTGGCTCTCGGCACCTACAACAAGGGCGCCCTCACCCCCAACACAGACGCCACCGCGATCTTGCATGCCCTGGCCGAGCAGCCCGCGAACGCCGAAGTCGCCCCGATGGACATCGCGCTGCTCAAAGCGGCCCGCACCGCACGCTGCTGACAAGCCTCAGCTCGGAATCGGCTGATCCGCACCGATCGAACTGAGCATGCCGGCGAACTGCTCGGCAATTGCCGGAGCCACCGCGTAGACGACATCGCCGTCTGCCGAAGTGGAATCGGGCGCCGGGACGTTGATGACAGCGCCCGCTTCGGAAGCGATCAGCGAGCCCGCTGCCCAGTCCCACGGACTCAGTCCGTGCTCGAAGTGGGCGTCGACCCGGCCGGTGGCCACCATGCACAGATCCAAAGCAGCCGAACCGATGCGTCGGATGTCGCGAACCTGCGGCAGGATCTGCCCGATAAACGTGCCCTGCACCTTCCGGCGATCCGCTCCGTAACCGAAACCGGTGGCCAACAGCGCCATTGACAGCTCGGTCACCGCATTGGCGCGTAGGTCGCTGGCGACGCCGTCGGCCGTTGTCATGGTTGCGCCGCCGCCCCGATGCGCGGAGTACGTTGTTTCCATCGACACGTCGACCACAGCGCCGGCCACCGAGATTCCGTCGATCTGCACGGCCACCGAAATGGCGAACGCGGGGATTCCGTAGAGAAAATTCACCGTGCCGTCTATGGGATCGACGACCCATCGAACTCCCGCGGAATCGTCGGTGTCTCCGCCACCTTCCTCACCCAAGATCGAATCTGCAGGCCGCAATTGCGCGAGAAGATCGCGAATCACCTGCTCGGTTTCGGTGTCGACCACCGTGACGGGATCGGTGGGCGTGCTCTTCGCAGCAACCGAACCACCCTCGGCGGCACCGGAACCCACCAGGCCGAATACCTCGGGCCGACGCAAGCGGACGTGTTCGGCTGCGCGTTCGGCGACGGCTACGGCAACTGCCCGCAAATGTGCGGGATCCAGAGAATCGGAGGAAAAGTCGGGCAACGTTCTTTCTGAAGGGCGCACCGGACCATCGCAACACATCTCTACCGAGGGGCACCACTCGAACGCCTCGAGTCGCACGCGCCCGGGTCCTTGTTCGGGTTAGTGTTTGCAACGGTAGATCGTGACCTCGAATTCGACACTCAGGAGCGCAGGACGATGACAACCACAGGTTTCGGGATCGATGTCGGCGGCAGCGGCGTCAAGGGCGGCACGATCGACCTGAGCACCGGGGAAATGATCGGTGACCGCATCAAGATCCTGACCCCGCAGCCGTCCACTCCCGATGCGATCGCGGGCACTGTGGCCGAGATCGTCGAGCAGGCCGAGTGGACCGGTCCGGTCGGCATCACCTTGCCCGCTGTCGTGACCGGCGGCGTCGCGCGCAGCGCTGCGAACATCGACAAGTCCTGGATCGACACCGACGCGGCCGCGCTCTTCGGCAAGGCCCTGGGCGGCCGCGAGGTCACCGTCCTCAACGACGCCGACGCTGCCGGAATCGCCGAGGACTCCTTCGGGGCGGGCAAGGACACCTCCGGCGTCGTGATCCTCTTGACCTTCGGCACCGGAATCGGATCTGCCGTGTTGCACAACGGAGTTCTGTTGCCCAACACCGAGTTCGGTCACCTCGAGGTCGACGGCAAGGAAGCCGAGCATCGAGCGGCCTCGTCGGTGAAGGAAAAGAAGGACTGGAGCTACAAGGAGTGGGCGGTCGAGGTCTCGCGAGTTCTGACCACCTTCGAGAACCTGCTCTGGCCCGACCTCTTCATCGCCGGCGGCGGCATCAGCCGCAAACACGAGAAGTGGATTCCGCATCTGACCAACCGCACGAAGGTCGTCCCCGCCACCCTGCTGAACACTGCGGGAATCGCCGGAGCTGCACTCGCGTCGGTCGGATTGACCAGGCCGGCTCCCGTCGCCGGATGAGAAAACCCGCACGTGAAAAGCGGAAAATCTACCTGTTACGGCCCGCCGTGACGTAAGAGTTTCCTGAGAGTCGTTACAATGGTGAAGTCCGGCTGCGCGCCGGCCAACAACCATTGACCTCTCCGCCGGATCACCACTCTGGCGTGACGCCGCACGACACCGTCACGAAAGGGCGTACGTGGCAGCCACCGATACACGTCAGACTGCTGATTCTCCATCAGAGTCAGAGCCACAATCTCCAGCCGTGGAGGCGGCCACCGTCACCGCTCCGGCAGCCAAGAAGGCTCCGGCGAAAAAGGCCCCCGCCAAGAAGGCAGCAGCAAAGAAGGCTCCGGCCAAGAAAGCTCCGGCCAAGAAGGCAGCAGCTAAGAAGGCCAGCCCCAAGAAGGCCGGCGATCCTGACGCCGAAGACGGCGATGTCGAGTTGGAAGACATCGACATCACGGACGGCGACCTTGCCGAGGTCGAGTCCGATGTCGTCGAGGTCGTAGCAGTCGGCGAAGACGAAGAGACCGCTGCAGAGCCGTCCGAGAAGGACAAGGCTTCCGGCGACTTCGTCTGGGACGAGGAAGAGTCCGAAGCTCTCCGTCAGGCACGCAAGGATGCCGAACTGACGGCGTCCGCCGACTCGGTTCGCGCTTACCTCAAGCAGATCGGCAAGGTCGCACTCCTCAACGCCGAAGAGGAAGTCGAACTGGCCAAGCGCATCGAAGCAGGCCTCTACGCTGTGCAGATCATGCAGGACCTCGCCGACAAGGGCGAGAAGTTGCCTGCGGCTCAGCGACGCGACATGAGCTGGATCTGCCGCGACGGCAACCGTGCCAAGAACCACCTCCTCGAGGCCAACCTTCGCCTGGTCGTCTCGCTGGCCAAGCGCTACACGGGCCGTGGCATGGCGTTCCTGGACCTCATCCAGGAAGGCAACCTCGGTCTGATCCGTGCAGTCGAGAAGTTCGACTACACCAAGGGTTACAAGTTCTCGACCTACGCCACGTGGTGGATCCGTCAGGCCATCACCCGCGCAATGGCCGACCAGGCTCGCACCATCCGCATTCCGGTGCACATGGTCGAGGTCATCAACAAGCTCGGCCGTATCCAGCGTGAGCTGCTCCAGGACCTGGGCCGTGAGCCCACGCCGGAAGAGCTCGCCAAGGAAATGGACATCACGCCGGAAAAGGTGCTGGAAATCCAGCAGTACGCGCGTGAGCCGATCTCTCTCGACCAGACCATCGGCGACGAGGGCGACAGCCAGCTCGGTGACTTCATCGAGGACTCCGAAGCTGTAGTCGCAGTCGACGCCGTCTCGTTCACCTTGCTGCAGGATCAGCTGCAGTCGGTACTCGAGACGCTGTCCGAGCGCGAAGCCGGCGTGGTTCGCCTCCGCTTCGGTCTCACCGACGGTCAGCCGAGGACTTTAGACGAAATCGGACAGGTCTACGGCGTCACGCGTGAGCGTATCCGCCAGATCGAATCGAAGACGATGTCGAAGTTGCGCCACCCGTCGCGTTCGCAGGTTCTGCGCGACTACCTCGACTAGTCACACCAGTTACGCGCAGAAGAGCCGCTCTCCGGATTTCCGGAGAGCGGCTCTTCTGCGTTTGCCGCCTCAGACCAAGAGTGTGTCCCGGAGTTGTGCGATATCGTCCTCGCTCAACTGCAGACCGTCCCGGACGTAGTTGTCGAAGTTGCCGTACACCCGATCCACCGTGGCGAAAGACGTGTCCAGCCAGGACTGTTCGACGCCGTCGATGAACGCGCTCCCCGTGCGAGGTCCGGTGAGGTACTGATTGCTGAGCATGTAGTCGGTATTCACATCCGAGCGACTCACGCCGAGGACGGTCAGGAGAACTGCAGTCATCCAGCCGGTACGGTCCTTGCCCGCCGAGCAGTGGTAGAGGACTGCACCGTCAGTGTCCGCGACGTTCACCAGTGCGTCGTGGAATGCGCGGCTCGCCCCCGGATCGGTCACCATCAACGCGTACATCGTCGGCATGTCCACCAGCGCCGGGAGGTTGGCGGGGTTGGTTCCGACGACGTCGAACCAGTTGCTTCGCGCCCCGCTCGGAATACGGTCCTGCGAGAGCGTCCGCTCGACGACCGTGCGGAAGTCGGCAACCGATTCCACTCCGCGTTCGCTCAACGACGCGAGATCCGACGGTGTCAGCTTGTCGAGGGCATTCGAGCGAAACACCTTCCCCCACCGAACGGTCTGCCCGTCTTCGGTGACGTAGCCGCCGATGTCACGCGCGTTCGACGCACCCTCGAGGTGCAGCGATCGATCCGCGGCAACCTGCGCAGCTGAGGGTCCGGCTTGTTCGAGCGTGGGAATTCCACCGGCAAGCGCCGGTACCGGAGCGCACGAGAGGATCACCGCGCACAGGACTGTCGCGGCGGGACGGGCGATTCTGTTCGACATCCGGACAGGATAGGGCCGCATTCAGGACTTCGTACGAACCTTGATGTACAACGAGGCAACGGGTTCGATAACTCTTGCCGCCACCGGACCGATCACGGCCATCAAGAGCACGTAAGCCGTTGCCAATGCGGCAAGTTCGGCGTCGACGGCACCCGCGGACACCGCCAGGCCGGCGATGATGATGGAGAACTCACCGCGGGCGATCAGAGCAGCACCGGCACGCGCCTGACCCATTCGCGCGACACCCTGACGTCTGGCCGCCCAGGCTCCGGTGATCAGCTTCGTGATCGCGGTCACGACGGCCAGAATCGCCGCCCACCCGAGGACGGGCGGAATGGAACTGGGATCGGTGTTGAGACCGAAGACCACGAAGAACATCGCGGCGAACAGATCTCGTAGGGGCTCGAGCACGCGACTGGCATTGTGCGCCGTCGACCCCGAGATCGCGATTCCGAGGAGGAACGCACCCACCGCCGCCGACACCTGCATCGCAGAGCTGATACCGGCAACCAACAATGCGGCACCGAGCAGCTTGAGCAACAGCGTCTCGCTGTCGGGGCTGTCGAGGAGCGCGGAGACGTACCGTCCGTATCGCAGAGCCACAACGAGAACCACGGTGATGACCAGCAACGAGATTCCGACCGCTTCGAGCCCGCCCATGAAGCTGACGCCCGCCAGCATTGCGGTCAGAATCGGCAGGTACAGCGCCATTGCCAGGTCTTCGAACACCAGAATCGACAGCACGACCGGTGTTTCGCGGTTACCGAGGCGCCCCAGGTCGCTGAGCACCTTGGCGATGATTCCCGAAGACGAGATGTAGGTGACGCCGGCCATGACCGTCGCCCCCACGACGCCCCAGCCGAGAATCAAGCCGACCACCGCGCCGGGAGTCGCGTTGAGGACGATGTCGACGATGCCCGCTACCCGTGAGCGTTTGAGACCGGTGACGAGCTCGGCCGCCGTGTATTCGAGCCCCAACAGCAGCAAAAGCAGGACGATCCCGATCTCACTTGCCAGATGGGAGAACTCGCCGATGTCGCCGAGCTGGATGAAACCGCCCTGTCCGAAGCACAGGCCGCCGATCAGATAGAACGGGATCGGCGACATGCCGACGCGAGCAGCGAGCCGTCCGAGCAGTCCGAGCGCGAAGAAGACCGCGCCGAGTTCGATCAGTGCGAGGGTGGTTGTGTCCACGCGCCAGTCAGCCGTTGGCCAAGATTTTTGCCGCTGCGGCCAAACCGTCCGGCGTTCCGACTGCGACGAGGAGGTCTCCCCCGGTGAAGGTGAAGTCGGGGTTCGGCGACGGGCTCACCTGTCCCGCGCGCATGACGGCGACGATGGAGACCCCGGTACGGGTGCGCATGCCGGTGTCCCCGAGTGTCTGCCCGTCGTAGCGCGACCCGTCCTTGATGTAGAGCTGTTTGGTTCGAATTCCCGGAAGGTCACGGTGCTCTTCTTCGAGCTGTGCAACCAGCTGTGGGGCACCCAGGAGATTGCTGAGCGCTGCCGCTTCCTCGGTGGTCAGAGGCAGTGAGGCAGCACACGCGTCAGGGTCGTCTGCCTTGGACACGATGAGATCGGTATGACCGTCCCGATGGGTGACGACACCCACGCGACGACCGGAAGACAGAACAAAATCCTTGCGCGTCCCGATCCCCGGTAGTGGGGTGACTTCTACGTTCATATACCAACGGTAGCGCCGATCGGCGACCCGCATCGCGTGAGGGCCGTAATCCGCCGAACGCAGTCCACGGCGGGCGAATCGGCGAACTACCGAACCGGCGCAAACACGCCGTTCGCGTCCGGAAGATACTCGACGACAGCGGTGACGGCTGCGGCCGGAATCGGGTCGTACAAATGCGGGAATCGCATCGATTCCGGGTCCGAGGGAACACCTGGTTCGTACTTCACCTCACCGCCGAGCAAGGCCGGATCGATGGCGAGAAGCACGATGTCGTCCCGGCCGGCGAAGATCCGATTCGCCGGGAGATGAACTTGCGCCGGAGTCGACATGTGAACAAAGCCCTCGGCCTCGAATCCGTCGGGGATGCGTTCACCGATCTGTTGTGCCCGCGCCCATTCCTCGCGCGTGCACATGTGGAGCAACTCGACGCTCGCGTCGACAAGTGGTTCGCGTCCGGGGTTCATCAGCCCAGAATATCGGGCTGAGGTCGGCGATCCGAATCAGCTGTCAGCGAACAATCTTCACCGGAGAATGCCTGCCCAGCGCATTTCCAGTGAGACACAACACTAAGAAACGCCTTCGGGAACAACCCGTAAACCCCAAACGTCTGTAAGAGTGGATCTACCGCGCCATTCCGACGCGGCGGACCAGGCCCCAGGCACGCGGCCCGAATGCCGCAAAGCCAGTACGGAGGAGTCATGCCCGGAACACTGACCAGCCCACAGTTGACCGCTGCCGACCGGTGCGACCGGTGCGGTGCCGGAGCACGCGTACGCGCTGTGCTTCCCACCGGCGGCGAGCTTCTCTTCTGTGGACACCACGCAACCGAACACGCGGATCGACTTCGCGAGATGAATGCCGTCGTCTCCGAAAGCGAACCCGCAATCTGACCTGTCAGCCGGGGGTGGCCTCTTCACGAGGCGCGCCATGAACGCCAGAACGGGCGATCACATTCACTGTGATCGCCCGTTCTGCCGTCCAGGGGTCTTCTGTCGTTCGCGGGCCCTGGAGGAGCGTTATCGGCTGCTACCAGCTGCGGAGAATCGCGATGCGTTCGGTCAGCTGATCGACAGTCGCGATGGCCGTCGGCGGGCCGCCGCACACTCGGCGCAGTTCCGCGTGAATGATGCCGTGCGGCTTACCGGTGCGGTGAACGTTCATCGCCACCAACCCGTTGAGCTCCTTGCGGAGCGCACCGAGCTGATCTGCCGTGGCCGCTCGATCGGATACCACTGCCGCCGTCGGTTGCGGGGCGGCAGCCTTGGCAGAGTTGGCCTCGACCTGCGTCTGCTGACGTTGACGCAGCAACGCCCGCATCTGATCGGCGTCGAGTAGGCCGGGGAGCCCGAGGTAGTCTGCTTCCTCGTCACTTCCGGCGAATGTCGCGGTACCGAAGGACGATCCGTCGTAGATCACCTGGTCGAGTTCGGCGTCGGCGCCCAGGGATGTGAACGCCTTCTCCTCCTCGCCCAGCTCGTCCTTCTGCTTGTTCGCATCGGCGAGCAGGTCGTCTTCGAGGCCGTCCTTCTCACGATGCGGCTTCCCGAGTACGTGGTCACGCTGGGCCTCGAGCTGCGCGGCAAGGTCGAGAAGCACCGGCACCGACGGCAGGAAGACGCTGGCGGTTTCGCCCTTACGCCGTGAACGCACGAAGCGCCCGATCGCCTGAGCAAAGTACAGCGGGGTGGACGCGCTGGTTGCATACACACCGACCGCCAGGCGAGGAACGTCGACGCCCTCGGACACCATGCGGACCGCGACCATCCATTTCTGGTCGCTCGCACCGAATTCGGCGATTCGCTTGGACGCGGTGGGGTCGTCGGACAGCACGACGGCCGGTTGTTCGCCGGTGATCGCGGTGAGCGCCTTCGCATACTCACGGGCGACAGTCTGGTCGGTTGCGATGACAAGTCCGCCGGCATCGGGCATACCGGTACTGCGCAGCTGCGCCAAACGGGTGTCTGCTGCTTGCAGCACGGCAGGAATCCAGTCCCCGGCAGGGTCCAAGGCCGTACGCCAGGCGCGAGTCGTCTGCTCGGCGCTCAGCGGCTCGCCGAGGCGAGCCGTGAATTCCTCGCCCGCGTTGTTTCGCCACCGCGCTTCGCCCGAATAGGCGAGAAACACGACGGGTCGAACCACGCCGTCCTTGAGTGCATCCGAATATCCGTAGGAGTGATCGGCTTTCGAGCGGAGCAGGCCTTCCTTGTCGGGCTCGTACTCGACGAAAGGAATAGCGCTGTCGTCACTGCGGAACGGGGTTCCGGTCAGTGCGAGACGCCTGGTCGCGTCGCCGAACGCCTCACGAATGGCGTCGCCCCAACTCTTGGCGTCGCCGCCGTGGTGGATCTCGTCGAGGATGACCAGCGTCTTGCGGCCCTCGGTGCGCACGCGATGCTTCGACGGGTGCGAGGCAACCTGGGCGTAGGTCAGCACGACGCCGTGATAGTCACTCGAGGTCTGGCCGGTCGAGTTGGAGAACCGCGAGTCCAATGCCAGTCCGGAGCGCTGAGCGGACTCCGCCCACTGGTGCTTGAGGTGCTCGGTCGGCGCCACGACGGTTATCTGGTCGACCGTCCGGTCGCGGAGCAATTCCGAAGCTACCCGCAGAGCGAAGGTGGTCTTACCTGCTCCCGGAGTTGCGACTGCCAGAAAGTCACGGGGACTGCTGGAAAGGTATTTGGTCAGTGCACGGCGCTGCCATGCACGAAGGGAACCGGTAGGGGCGCCAGGTTGGGTTCCCGCGGATTGACCTCCGGCGGGTTCGGGCGAATTGCCGAACTCGGCTGCCACGGTCTCAGACGTCATAGGCCGCGCCTCCACTGGAATCGCACTGTTGTCTCGCGCTCCTCGAATTTTCATCAATGTCCGGCGACGAGCCTAGCCGTCGCCACCGACGAAAGCCGCACTCGAAGCGCGTACTCATGGCCGTTCTCACTCCGGCCGGCGAGGTTTCGCTGCTCTCGCATCCTGCCGACCTGCACGCGAATTGTCTCAGAAATGTGCGACACGTCGGCGCCATGGTTGGGCAACCGGGTGTGTCGTCAGGGATGCTGGAGACATCATGAGTGAAGCGCGAGGCGAGAAGTCGAGCGGAAGTGATCTGCACCACCGCAGATGGCATCCGCTACGCCGCACCGGGCAGTTGATCGGTCGAACCCTGAGCAAGGCCTGGGACGATTCCATCTTCGGAAAGGCGGCTACGGCCGCGTTCTGGCAAACGCTGTCACTGGCTCCCCTGCTGCTCGGTCTTCTCGGAATGATCGGCTATATCGGTGGGTGGTTCGGACCCAACACCGTCGAGATCATCGAATCCAAGATCGTCACGTTCAGCGGGACGATCTTCAGCGAAAGCGTCGTCGACCAGATCATCCGTCCGACAGTGACGGACGTGCTCCAGCGCGGACGACCGGAGATCATCTCGGTCGGCTTCCTGCTCTCACTGTGGGCGGGGTCGTCGGCGATCAGTACGTTCGTCGACTCGATCGTGGAGGCACACGGTCAGCAGGATGCCCGCAATCCCATCTGGCAGCGCATCTTCGCCCTGCTGCTCTACGTGATGTTCCTGGTGATGGCGGTGTTCATCCTCCCGCTGGTAGCACTGGGCCCGACGCTCGTCGGGCGCGCACTACCCGCATCCTGGTATGTGGTCGGATCGAATCTGGTCGACACGTTCTACTACCCCGCAGTCGGCCTGCTGGTGATCATCGGCCTCACGACGCTCTACAAGGTCGCTCTGCCGAAGTCGCTGCCGTGGCATCGGCTCCTCGCCGGCGCTCTGGTCGCCGGTGTGTTCTTCATGGCTGCGAGCACCGGATTGCGCTGGTACCTGGGATTCGTCACCAGCACCGGCTACACGTACGGAGCGTTGGCAACGCCGATCGCCTTTCTGCTCTTCACGTTCTTCCTCGGTTTCGCCGTCGTGCTCGGCGCCGAGTTCAACGCGACCGTGCAGGAGTTCTGGCCGGCTCGAGCCACCCGGATGGAGCAGATGCGAGAGTGGCTCGCGGCTCAGAAGACCGATGACGAATCCGGCCCGGTCACCAACCTGACCTGGCACCTGGCCACCAGCCCGATCCGCATCTCGGGCGACAAAGCGGATCCGGCCACTGTCCCCTCGTACGGGCGGCCGCGCAGCAGACAAACGGAGTCGCGACAGAACTCCTGCGTCGACCAGGATCACTGCGACAACCCGCAGGCAGACGCGAAGAGCCCGGCGGCCGACTGCGTCGAGGCTGTCGATCCGCCGAGCTCTGGAAGTACTGCCGCTCGCGTGACCCGAGGTCAGTCGCCCTTACGGAGTCCTTCGTAAATCTTCTTGCAGTCCGGGCACACCGGTGATCCCGGCTTGGCGGACTTCGTCACGGGAAACACCTCACCGCACAGCGCGACGACATGGGTTCCCATGACGGCGCTCTCGGCGATCTTGTTCTTCTTCACGTAGTGGAAGAACTTCGGGGTGTCGTCGTCGGTCGTTTCGTCGGTGGAGACGTCGGGACGTTCCTTGGTTTGAGTGCTCACCCCTCCAATAATGCCGTCTCCGTCACAGCGGTGCGACCCACGGGTCGTGTGCAATTGTCGGCCGAGAGTGGAACAGTGGAGTCATGGCACGAAATGGCGCGTTCGGCAGGTCCGACGAGGCCGGGACTCCCGACAATCCCGTACTGATCACCGAAGCGCAGCAGTCCGTCGAAGAACAGCACAAAGCCCGAGTGCGCAAGTACATGATCATCATGTCCTTCCGGTTCCCGGCGTTGATCCTCGCGGCGATCGCGTACGGCATCTGGGCCAACGCCTGGATCTCGATGCTCATCATCGGTGCATCGATTCCGCTTCCCTGGATCGCCGTCCTGATCGCCAACGACCGACCACCGCGCACCAAGGACGAACCGAGTCGATACGACGGGCGAAAGAAGACCGCAGGCGAGATCGAATCCGCGACGCACCACACCATCGAAGGCTGACAAGTTCCGCCTGCGAGAATGACGGGGTGAGAAGCGAAACGCTCCTGTCCATCACCCCTGCGCTGCGTGGGGCTCTGCTTCGCAATCGATTCGACACGGGAACCATGCTCGAGGCATTGGGTCCCGAAGTTCACGCCGCTCTCGGCCGAAGTGAGCCGGTACCCGTGCGCCGCGCCACCCGGGAACTCGGGGATCTGGGCGTTCTCGTCAGACTGTTCCTTCTCGCCGATGATTGCCCCGCGGGCGACGTCGCCGCGGCGCTGGCTCCACTGACGATTGCGCAGTGTGTCGACGCCGGTCTGCTCGAAGGTGAGAACTTCGACAGTGAGAATCCGCTCGTGCGGGCCGCGGTCGATCTTCGTCCCATCGATGTCGGCGACGGCGATCGTTGGGTGATCTCGGACCTCGACGGCGGAATCCGTCCCAAGAAGGCCACGGCCGATCACGTGCTGGGAGTCGGGCACGCGTCACTGTCCTTGCTACAGGCCACTCCCACCGCGAAGGTCGGCAGCGTGCTCGACCTCGGTACCGGATGCGGCATCCAAGCCCTGCACGCGAACACGTACGCCGATTCGGTCACCGCAACCGACATCAATCAACGCGCCGTCGACCTCACGGCAGCAACCATGGCCCTCAACGGACTGGACGTCGAACTGCTTCAAGGGTCCTGGTTCGAACCCGTCGAGGGTCGAACTTTCGACCAGGTGGTCGCCAATCCCCCGTTTGTCGTCGGCGAGGCACGCGTGCATCACACGTACCGCGATTCCGGACTCGATCTCGACGGTGCGAGCGAATTGATGATCTCGCGCTCGATCGACTACCTGAACCCCGGCGGCACGGCAGCACTGTTGGCATCGTGGGTGCACATCGAAGGACAGGACTGGCGTTCGCGGATCGCGTCGTGGCTGCCGGCGCACGGCGTCGACGCCTGGGTGGTGCAGCGCGACGTGGCGGATCCAGCTCTGTACGTCGGTACGTGGCTCAAGGACGGCGGGCAGGATCCGCGAGATCCGGAAACGGCATCGAGAGCAAACGCCTGGCTGGATCACCTCGAAGAAGCCGATGTCGAGGGCGTCGGCTTCGGTTTCGTGTTCCTTCGCCGCACCGACTCCCCCACCGACCTGATGGCCGAGGACCTCATGCACGGCTTCTCGGACCCGCTCGGGGCCGAGGCGCTCGCATACTTCGACCGTCTTGCCTGGTTGCGTGAACACGACGTCCTCGAGGAACGATTCGTTCTCGATTCGGACACCGCACTCGAACGCGTCTATCTCCCCGGCGACGAGGGATGGCGGCCGGTCGTCACTCGCGTGCACCGCGGAAACGGACCGCATTGGCAACACGAGATCGACGAACTGGGCGCTGCGCTGCTGGCCGGCCTTCGAGCGGATGGACTGGTGGTCGACGAGCTGGTCGAACTTCTCGCCGCGGCGAACGACGAAGACCCGGACCAACTACGTGAGGCCGTCGTCACATTGCTGGTCTCGCTCGTCCGGCACGGGTTGGTGCTTCCCGTCACGAACTGAGTTCCCGGTGAGTTGCAGATTTTTGTGTTCTCAGCAACTTCTCAGGACGACTGGGAAATAACTGCAGGTCACGGCGATTTTGCGGAAATCGGCACGGGAACTTTCCCGGAACTCTCACACGTTGAACTGTGTGAGAGACCGCCGATAGGGAGGCAAGTCATGACAAGCCCCAGCACCACTACTCGCATTCGTCCGAGCGCCGCAGATCTGGACGCCCAGAGCCCGGCCGCAGACCTGGTCCGCGTCTACCTGAACGGGATCGGTCGTACTGCACTGCTGACAGCAGCAGACGAGGTCGAACTGGCGAAGCGAATCGAAGCGGGGCTGTACGCCAGCCACGTTCTTGCCACGGGAAAGCGCCTGACAGTCGCCAAGAAGAGGGATCTCGCAACAATCGTTCGCGAGGGACAGTCGGCGCGTAGCCACCTCCTGGAAGCGAACCTGCGACTCGTCGTGTCGCTGGCCAAGCGCTACACCGGCCGCGGCATGCCGCTCCTCGATCTCATTCAAGAAGGCAACCTCGGACTCATCCGTGCCATGGAGAAGTTCGACTACGCCAAGGGCTTCAAGTTCTCGACGTACGCCACCTGGTGGATCCGTCAGGCGATCACCCGCGGAATGGCTGATCAGAGCCGCACCATCCGGCTCCCAGTCCACCTCGTGGAGCAGGTGAACAAGCTCGCACGCATCAAGCGCGAACTGCACCAGCAGCTCGGACGCGAAGCGACCGACGACGAGTTGGCCGAAGAGTCGGGCATCCCGGCCCACAAGATCGCGGACCTGCTCGATCACAGCCGTGACCCGGTAAGCCTCGACATGCCGGTCGGTAACGACGAAGAAGCGCCGTTGGGCGACTTCATCGAAGATTCCGAGGCGACTTCGGCGGAGAACGCCGTCATCGCCGGTCTGCTGCACAGCGATGTGCGCAGCGTGCTCGGGACCCTCGACGAGCGAGAGCAGCAGGTCATCCGACTTCGCTACGGTCTCGACGACGGCCAGCCTCGCACCCTCGATCAGATCGGCAAGCTCTTCGGCCTCTCCCGTGAGCGGGTTCGTCAGATCGAGCGCGAGGTCATGGGCAAGCTCCGCGTCGGTGACCGCGCCGAGAAACTGCGGTCCTACGCAAGCTGATCAAACAACACAGCACGTGCGTCAGCGCGCCACACCACTCGCGCTGACGCACCGCACAAAGCACCGGCCACCGCTACTTCCCTCCCCCTCGGGAATGTGCGGTGGCCGGTGTTGTTCGCTGTGTCCATCTCGAACGCTGTGACTACCGCAACCGTCTGGGCCCCAGGTCGATTGCGCTCGGCTCGGGCCCTATGCGTACTCGCGAATCGGTGATCTCCGCGCCGGTAGCCGAAGCGAGTACCGGCTCACAGGCCAGTTCGCGGACTTCCGGAATGTCGTCGGCCAGCGCCGAGATGCGCTGGACCAGATCAACCAAGGCACCCTTGTTAACCGGAACGGCGTTTCGATATCCGGAGAGTAGCGGCGCAGCCTTGGGTGCGTCGATCAACTCCGTAGCAGCGTCTTCGGTGAGAGGCAGTACGCGATAGGCACGGTCGCCGAGGAGGTCGGAGATCACACCGGCGAGGCCGAACGAGATCAGCGAACCGAACGACGGGTCGTCTTGGACTCCGACCACACACCCGATGCCCTTGGTTGCCATTTTCTGCACGTGCAGCAGCGGTTCACCCGACGCGGCCGCAAGATCTCGGTAAGCGAGGCGTACCGATTCCGGTCCACTCAGATCCAGCCTGACGCCGCCCAGATCCGGTCGGTGGCGCCACATTTCGCCGGTTGCCTTGACCGCGACCGGATAGCCGACAGCATTCGCTGCCTCGACAGCTTCGTCTTCGCTCAGGACCGAACGGAATTCGACGACCGCGACCCCGTAGCACTCGAGAAGAGCGGCTGCCTCCACGTCCGACAGCCAACGGCCAGAAGAGTTCTCGAGCCAGTCGGCCACCATCTTCTGAGCTCGCTCGGAGTCGATCCCCGCCGGGCGAACAACCTTCGACGCCGGCTTGCTGCGCCACTCCGCGTAACGCCAAGCCCTCGCCAACGCCAGTGCGGCGCGCTCCGGCCCCGGGTAGGACGGCACCGAACCGCGGGTCGGGTTACCGACTTCGTCGCGGACCGCAAGGACGTCCGGCACACCCTCGGCTGCGAGGAACGTCGTGAGAATCGGCTTGTCCGAGCCCGCGACGGCGTCTTTGAGTGCTTTCGCGAACGGCTCGACCGGAATTGCAACCGGAGGAACGAAGACGGCGATGACGGCATCGACGTCGAACGACGCCAACGCGTCACGCACGGCGGTAGCGAACAGCTCCGGACTGGCCTGTGCGCCAAGGTCGACCGGGTCACTGACCTGCAATCCTTCACTGCGGGCAGCGTCCGCGGCAAGGACACCGAGCGCGGTGGAGTTGCCGATGACTGCAAGCCGTGGACCGGCCGGCAACGGCTGGTAGCCGAAGAGCAGTGCGCAGTCGAACAACTGAGAGATGGATCCGACTTGGATGACGCCGGCCTGTTCGAAGAGGGCCCGGACGATGGAATCGTCGATCTCGACTCCGGTGGCGGCGAGCACCGGCGGAACCGCGTGCCGACCGCTCTTGACCGCGACGATCGGCTTCTTGCGCGCAACTCGACGCGCGATGCGGGAGAACTTTCGTGGGTTGCCGAAGCTCTCCAGATAGAGAAGAACCACTTCGGTGGACTGGTCGGAATCCCAGTACTGCAGAAGGTCGTTGCCCGAGACGTCCGCACGGTTACCCGCAGAAACGAAGGCGGACAACCCGATTCGACTACGCGCGGCCTCGTCGAGAATGGCGATACCGAGTGCGCCGGACTGACAGAAGAAGCCGACGTTGCCTGCCACCGGCAAAACCGGCGCCAACGTCGCATTCAACGAAATCGCCGGGTCGTTGTTCGCGACACCCAGGGCGTTCGGACCGATGAGGCGCATTCCGTGAGCGCGGGCCGCGTGGACCAGTTTGCGTTCGGACGATCGTCCGTCCGGACCACTCTCACTGAAGCCTGACGAGACCACCACCAGCGCTTTGACGCCCTTGTCGAGGCAGTCGTCGAGAACCGAATTGATCGATTCCGCAGGTACAGCCACGACGGCCAGATCGACGTCGTCGGGGATGTCACGAACCGTCGGATATGCCCGAACACCGTGCACCGAACGATGCTCCGCGTTGACGGGATAGACCGGTCCGGTGAATCCGCCGCGCAGCAGGTTGGTCAACACCGCGTTACCCACCTTGGCCGGGTCCGCCGATGCGCCGATCACTGCCACCGATCGTGGACTCAGCACGTTTCCCATGCTGCGGGCCTCAGCTGCCCGCTCCCGCGAATTACGTACCGAAACAAGCGCTTCCGTCGGGTCGATCGCGAATTCGAGTCGCAGCACGCCACCGTCGAACGAGCGGCTCACCTGATAACCCGCCTCACGGAACACCGTCACCATGTTGCGGTTCTCGGAGAGGACCTCGGCGACGAACATCGTCAGACCGTTCTCGGCCGCTGCTGCTGCCAGGTATTCGAGCAGGATCGGGCCGAGGCCGCGCCCCTGGTGTGCGTCGGCGACGACGAAGGCGACCTCGGCAGACTTCCCGTCACCGACGTCGAGGAGGCGCTCGTATCGACCCACCGCGATGATCTCGTCGCCGAGCATCATCACGAACGCGACGCGGTTGTGGTGGTCGACCGTCGTGAAGTTCTTGACGTCGCGCGCCGACATCGTGGGGTACGGGCCGAAGTAGCGCAGGTAACGGGTGCGCTCGGAGAGCTTGCCGTGGAATTCGACGAGTTTGTCCGCGTCCTCGGGAACGATGGGTCGCAGCGCCACCGCGCCGCCGTCGGAGGCGAGAACATCGACTACCCACGAATGGGGATAGGTGTGAGCGGGGTCGGTCTTCGGCGCCTGCTCACTCGCGCCGCCGGCATCGGTATCGGACTGTTCAGTCACGGGGATCCTCCGGGTCGAGTCCGAGTAGCGGGAACGAAGCGCGGCGTGTGGCGATGATCGCCGAGTCGATTCGGGTGAGTGCACGGTCCACCGACGCGACGCCTGTCTCCGGTGTACCACCCGGGCCGTCCCACGGTGTGTAGGCGACATCGCCGCCGTCACCCATGGTCGGCGGGAGGTCGACGCTCGGTGCCCGCAGTTTCGTCGATTCCTTCCAGTCCTCGGGGACAGCGGTGTCGACGTCGATCTCGCGATCGAGTGCGGCCGCGATCAGGTGAGTCCATGCCCTGGGCACGACGCGAACCAGTCCGTATCCCCCACCGCCGACCGCCAGCCACCGTCCTTCGGAGTAGCGGTCGGCGAGATCGCGCATTGCCAGGAACGCCGCACGCTGACCGTCGACGGTGAGGGCGAGGTCCGCGAGCGGGTCCTCGCGGTGCGAGTCCACACCGCACTGACTGATGATGATCTGCGGGCGGAAGGCTGCAATGGCTCCCGGAACGACGGCGTGAAATGCACGCAGCCACAACGCGTCGACGGTCCCGGGAAGCACCGGGATGTTCACCGCTGTACCTTCGGCCGCGCCGTCACCGACCTCGCTCGACCATCCGGTGTTGGGCCACAACGTCGCCGGATGCTGATGCAGCGAGACGGTGAGCACCCGAGGGTCCCCGAGGAACGCATGTTGCACACCGTCGCCGTGGTGAGCGTCGACGTCGATGTAGGCGATGCGGTCGTAGCCGTTGTCGAGCAGCCACGAAATCGCAACAGCCGCATCGTTGTAGACGCAGAATCCCGAAGCCCAATCCGCCATCGCATGGTGCATGCCACCGCCGATGCTGACCGCACGCCTAGTACGCCCCGAAGCGATTTCCTGCGCTGCCGCCAGCGAGCCGCCGGCGAGGATGGCACTTGCCTCGTGCATGTGCGGGAAGACCGGGTTGTCCTCGGTACCGAGGCCGTGGGGAACATCCTGGCCGCTCACACCGTTGTTCGCAGAGTTACCCGCGTCTTTGACCGCTGCAAGATATGCCGGTGTGTGGATTCTGAGGAGGTCGGCATCGGACGCGGCACTCGGTTCGAGAAACTCGATGCCCTCGAGAAGTCCGAGGCTTCGCGAGAGTGCCATCGTGAGATCGAGGCGAGTGGGATTCATCGGGTGATCGGCGCTCCACCGATAGCTCAGGTACTCCGGACTCCACACCACGACTCGATTCGCTCGAGACGCCGCGGGGTCCCCGTCAGATCTGATCGACGCGGTCATGGGATCACGCTACTTCCTTCTCGTTTCGTGCTGCACACCACACTCGTGGCCCGCTACGGAGACAGAGATCGAGTGACACGAATCCAATTCGGACACGCGCTGGACTCGCCGCAGTGGAGGCGGCACCGGAACCACGAACTGAACGGTAGAATGATCAACTGACGAAGGGGTTGAGTGTGAAGGATCTAGTCGACACCACGGAGATGTATCTCCGGACGATCTACGACTTGGAAGAAGAGGGCGTAGTCCCACTCCGGGCGCGGATCGCCGAACGGCTCGAACAGAGCGGACCCACCGTCAGCCAGACAGTTGCGCGTATGGAGCGCGACGGCTTGCTGATGGTCGCCGGCGATCGACATCTGGAACTCACCGACAAGGGTCGCGATCTCGCGATCTCTGTCATGCGTAAGCACCGGCTGGCAGAGCGCCTGCTGGTGGACGTCATCGGTCTCAAATGGGAAGACGTACATGCCGAGGCATGCCGTTGGGAGCACGTGATGAGCGAGGAGGTCGAGCGTCGACTCGTCGTCGTTCTGAACAACCCCACGACGTCGCCCTACGGCAACCCGATTCCGGGCTTGGACCAGTTGGGACTCGACGGCCCGGTTGCCACCACCGAAACGTTGGTGCGTCTGACCGACATTCCGCACGGCGCACAGACGGCGGTGGTCGTTCGGCGACTGGCCGAACACGTGCAGTCCGATCCCGAGGTGATCGCGCAGCTGCGTGACGCCGGCGTCGTTCCCGACGCCAGGGTGACGGTCGAAACCCGTCCGGGCTCGGTGACCATCATCGTGCCGGGTCACAGCGGGTTCGACCTGTCCGAGGAAATGGCTCACGCCGTTCAGGTCAAGCAGGTCTGAGGAAGTAGTAGATGAAACTCCTGGTCACCGGCGGCGCCGGTTACGTCGGCAGTGTGTGCAGCACTGTGTTGCTCGAGCGTGGACACGAGGTTGTCGTCATCGACGACCTCTCCACGGGAAATGCCGACGCGGTGCCCGCCGGTGCCGAGTTCATCGAAGGGGACGTCGGGGCGCTGGCCGCCGAGGTCCTCGGTAGTGCGGGTTCACCCGTTTTCGACGGCGTACTGCATTTCGCAGCGCAGTCGTTGGTCGGCGAATCGGTGCTGCACCCCGAAAAGTACTGGCGCGGAAACGTCGTCACGACCATCGAGTTGCTCGAGGCGATCCGTCTCTCCGGCACTCCCCGGCTCGTGTTCTCTTCCACCGCCGCAACGTACGGCGAGCCGGAGCAGTCCCCCATCGTGGAAACGGCTCCGACCCGCCCTACCAATCCGTACGGCGCGACCAAGCTCGCGATCGATCATGCGATCACCTCGTACTCGATCGCCCACGGCCTGGGCGCGACCAGCTTGCGCTACTTCAACGTCGCGGGTGCGTACAAGTCCGCCGGCGAGAACCGGGTGATCGAAACCCACCTGATTCCACTCGTGCTGCAGGTCGCACTCGAGCAGCGAGACAAGATCTCGGTCTTCGGAACCGACTGGCCCACGCCGGACGGCACCGCAGTACGCGACTACATCCACGTGCTCGACCTCGCCGAAGCGCATCTACTGGCGCTCGAATCCTCGGTTCCCGGCGAGCACCGCATCTACAACCTGGGAAGTGGTGCCGGCTTCAGCGTGCGTGAGGTGATCGCTGCCTGTGCACGGGTCACCGGCCTGCCGATCAACGTCGAAGACGCGTCGCGACGCCTGGGCGATCCCGCGGTCCTCATCGCATCGAGCGACAAGGCGATTGCCGAGTTGGGTTGGACGCCCACGCGTACCGATCTCGACGTCATCGTCGCCGATGCGTGGCAGTTCCTCCAGGATCTGGGCGATCGCTCACACGCTGCTCGCTAGCTTCCGCTCGGCAGTGCCGGCGGCAAGCCGGCGATTCCGAGCGATTCCCCGATGGACAATCCGACGGCCGCAAGGTCACGGATCCCGTCGGGGTGCACGCCGGATTGAAGGGACAAGTCCAGCAATCCGGCCAAGGTGTGTTCCGAATCGGCCGACAGTGCGACCGACAGCGCCACACCGGCCAGAGGGCCGTCACCGCGAACGTATGCAAAGAAGCCGAGAAGTGTTGCCGGCCAAGCGCGTTCGGGACAAGGCACTTCATGGGTGAGCGCAAGCCACAATTGCTCGGCGGCCGCCGCAACTGACGTGATCGCCAGACCCAGCACCACGTCGCGCACGTGAACGTCCATCAACGCGACCACAAGATCGGCGCATTCCTGCGGGTCAGGGTGATCTCCTCCCTCCACACGACGAATATGTTTCAGCACCAGATCGACCCGGTCCTGGACCGGGTCCTCGCCGTCGACTCCCCCTCCGTACATACCCGATTCCCTTCCGCTCGCGATCAGTTCCGCAATCACCTCGTGATTGCGAGCGGCACCGTGTACCCACCGGACCAGTTCCTCACGCGAACGGCGAATGACCCTCCCGCCCAACACCTGTGCCGCCGCAACCGACGAAGATGCCGGGTCGGGCAGAGTGCCCCGGTGAATCGAACGCGTGACGCTCGTCCACGGTTGGCCAGATTCTATTGCGGCCGTGCACAATACGTCAGCCAGCCCGACGCAGGTTCCGCCGAGCATGTCTTCGAATACCTCGGCCAGCTCGATGGTTTCATCGATCAGAGTTTCAGCTGCCGAGTAATCGGTGATCACCACGAGAACGACCGCACGCGCTCCTTCCCTGTCACACACGGAGGCGAACTGGCGCAGCGCTGCACTCATCTGCCTCGCGGGCTTTCCCCTGACACTGGGAAAGTAGTCGTGTCGCATCACCGGGCCGAGCGTCGAGGCGGAGATGCCCATCAGAGACAGCGCAACGACGGAGTTGGACGGATGAAATCCCAGGAGGGCGGGTATTGCCGCAATCAATTCGCCTGGATCGGAAACACGTTCGACGCAGCCGAAAAGGGTGAGGTCGTCGTCGGAGAATTCGAATTCTCCCGGAAGAGGTGATGTGGTCATGCACAGACCCTGGCCGATCACCCCGACGCCGCCATCTACTCGACCAGGGGAAACACCCACGTCGAAGTCGTCTGTGGATTACCGCGATTGTTGTGGACGAAGTGCCCCGACACAACGGGGCGATCCGATCCTTGTCGGACCCGTATGCTGCGGAATCACTTACCCGCTTTGACCTTCTGGACAGCGGCGGTGAATGCCTGATCCAGAGGTGCTGTCGACGGCGTCGCCGAACCGAACGTCATCAGTGTCGTCGCTACCCGCACGTCGCCCACCTGCGCAATCAACGTCAGCATCGTCTGATCGCCGGCTGCAGCTTTGGGGGAAACGACAGTGCGGCGCAGCGACATCGTCTTGTCGGCATCGATCGGCGAGGGCGGAAGAATTTCCGTCGTCACTGTTGTCGTGACGCCGTTCGCAGTGACGGTCATGGACGGGCACTGCCGAGTTTGCGCTTCCAACTCGTCCAGGGGTGCGTCGACCTTCGTGAGTTCGACCGAAATCGTTGCCCTCGTCGCATTGTCGGTCCCGACCGCCATCACGGTCCCGTTCGGACCGTAATCCTGTTCCGGTGGCTCACATTCGGATGGATCGACGGTGGCACCGCGTGGGACGCCGACCAGATCCGGCGCTGCCATCGGAACAGCCTGCGGGGGCAGGACAACAGCGCCGAAGGGCTCGGGAAATTCCTCGGGAGTCAGCAGAAGTTCGGACAACGGTGCCGCTGATTTCGGAGAGGTAGATTTCGGCGACGAGGATTTGGGGGCAGCCGTCGTACTCGGCGCCGCTGAGCCGCTGTCGGTCACACCGGCAGTCGCCGGCGCGGAGTCCGGAACGGGTGCTCCTTGGACCGACCCGGAGCAGCCCGCGAGTAGTGCAACCGCGGCCACTGCTGCAAGGGAGCTTGCGGCCACTCGCCTGGACGATCGTGGACACACCCGCATGTAAGCCTCCGCACTCGACCGATCCCGACAATCGACCAATCCATTTCGGACAAATCAGTCGTGCCGACCTTGTGTTCCACTCTGCCATGTCCGAAGCCGCGCACCCGACATCTACCGAACGCCCAGGACAAGTGTCGAAAGATACCGCTCGGCTTCGCTCTCGGCGAACGCCCGTCTCGTCGGATCGGGAATGATCGGTCACCGACTCGGTGTTCTTACCGATGAACGTCTGATCCAGTGCTGTCGGGCACCCGACTCCGATGCTGTCGAGCGTGCGCCGATAGTGGACACTTGAGATCAAGACCGAAGAGCGAAGGGGACTGCGATGGACGAACAGTCGAGGATGTACGAGCTGGAATTTCCGGCGCCCCACTTGGCGGCTGCCGACGGCCAGGGACCGATCCTGATTCACGGACTCGAGGGTTACTCCGACGCCGGTCACGCCGTGAAATTGGCGACGACGCATCTGCGGGAAAGCCTGGAAACCGAGCTTGTCGCGTCGTTTGCTGTCGACGAGCTGATCGACTACCGCTCGCGCCGACCGACGATGACGTTCAAGGCCGATCATTTCTCCGACTACGACGCTCCGGCGCTCAATCTGTATGCGCTGCGCGATACGGCCGGCACGCCCTTCCTGCTGCTTGCCGGGATGGAACCGGACCTCAAGTGGGAGCGGTTCACCACAGCCGTTCGTCTGTTGTCCGAACAGCTCGGTGTGCGTCGAACCATCGGGCTCAACGCCATTCCGATGGCAATCCCGCACACCCGACCGCTGGGCGTGACAGCACATTCGACCAACAAGGACCTCATCCAGGACCATCAGCGCTGGTCAGGTGAACTGCAGGTTCCCGGCAGCGCATCGTCATTGCTCGAGCTTCGTATGTCTCAGCACGGGCACGAGGCGATGGGCTTCTCGGTTCACGTTCCCCACTACCTCGCGCAGACCGATTACCCCGGCGCCGCCGAGACTTTGCTCGAAAACGTCTCCGAGGTTTCGGATCTGGAACTTCCGCTGGCGGCACTGGGTGAGGCCGCGGCACGCGTTCGAGAACAGGTTAACGAGCACATAGCCGGAAACGAAGAAGTTCAGACTGTAGTCCACGCTTTGGAGCGGCAATACGACACTTTCGTGGCCGCCCAGGAACAGCAGTCGTCACTTCTAGCTGGAGAAGCCGACCTCCCCAGCGGCGACGAGATCGGCGCGGAGTTCGAAAAGTTCCTGGCCGAACAGGCTGGGAACGACGACTTCGGCTCAGCTGGAGACGCCGGTCGAGGCGACATCTGACCAAAATGTGACGGGCGGGGCGCATAATTCGACATTGTGCGCATTCCGCAACCCCTCCGTTACCTGGGCTGTTGTTCAGGACACATCCGTCGGATAGCCTCGAACTCTGTGAGATTTTCGTTGACGGCTCAACAACTGGAGCAGACAGTCAACGTGGTCTCACGCTGAGCCAGGAGGCGACATGAGCAGACCACGGAACCGTCAGCTCCGACCGGTCCCCGACGAGGAACCTCGGATGATGTTCCGGACCATTCACGGCTACCGACGCGCATTTCGGATAGCCGGAGAGGGCCCGGCAGTACTGCTCCTGCACGGAATCGGCGACAACTCGTCGACGTGGACCGAGATCATTCCCCACCTCGCCAAGAAGTACACCGTCATCGCACCTGACCTGTTGGGTCACGGCCGCTCCGACAAGCCGCGCGCCGACTATTCGGTAGCCGCGTACGCCAACGGCATGCGTGATCTCCTGTCGACGCTCGGCATCGAGCACGTCACTGTCATCGGGCATTCACTCGGTGGCGGCGTCGCGATGCAATTCTCCTACCAATTCCCACACATGGTGGATCGCCTCGTGCTGGTCTCGGCCGGTGGCGTCACCAAGGACGTCCACCCACTGCTGCGCCTCATGTCCGTTCCGGTGGTCAACGAGGTCGTCAAACTGCTCCGGATACCTGGAGCGATGCCGCTCGTCCGAATGGCCGGAAACCTTGCCGGCGTCGTGCACGGTTCAAATCTGCGTCCCGGCACCATGCTGCACGACACTCCCGACCTGATTCGTGTGCTCGCCGATCTCCCCGACCCCACGGCCTACGAGGCGTACCTTCGTACCCTGCGGGCGGTGGTGGACTGGCGCGGACAGGTCGTCACGATGCTCGACCGTTGTTATCTGACCGAGAATCTGCCCGTTCAACTGATCTGGGGCGACGACGACTCCGTCATTCCGGTCTCCCACGCGCACCTCGCGCATGCGGCCATGCCCAACTCCCGACTCGAAGTCTTCCGCGGCTCGGGCCACTTCCCGTTCCGCGACGATCCGATGCGTTTCCTGCAGATCGTCGAAGATTTTCTTTCCAGCACCGCACCACTCGTCTTCGACGAGGCCCGCTGGCGTCACATGCTGATCTCCGGGGTCGGCGAGAACACCATCACCGGAACGTCGTCCACCCGCATGGCGGTGCTCGACGCCATGGGCTCGGACGAGCGAAGCGCAACCTGATCCGCGGTTGCGGCTAGCCTGTACGAGTGCTGCTGACGGAACTTCTCCCCGACAACGCGGATCCTGATTCCGTTTTCGACGCCTTCTCCTCGTGGACCCTCGAACGAGGGTTGACGCTCTATCCGGCCCAGGAAGAGGCCGTCATGGAGTTGGTCTCGGGTGCAAACGTGATCCTTGCGACGCCGACCGGGTCCGGCAAATCGATGGTGGCGATCGGCGCGCATTTCTATGCGATGTCGCTCGGCAAGCGTACGTATTACACCGCGCCGATCAAGGCGCTGGTGAGCGAGAAGTTCTTTGCGCTCTGTGAGGTCTTCGGTGCCGAGAACGTCGGCATGATGACCGGTGATGCCGCCGTGAACTCGTCGGCGCCGATCATTTGTGCGACGGCGGAGATCGTCGCGAATCTCGCACTGCGAGAGGGCCCGAACTCCGATATCGGCCAGGTCGTGATGGACGAGTTCCACTTCTACTCCGAACCCGATCGAGGTTGGGCGTGGCAGGTTCCGCTCATCGAGTTGCCGCACGCCCAGTTCCTCTTGATGTCGGCAACCCTCGGTGAGGTCGATTTCTTCTCCGAAGATCTGACGCGTCGCACCGGTAAGCCCACCACCGTCGTCTCCGGCACGGAACGCCCCGTGCCCCTGATGTTCTCGTACGCGACCACGCCGGTCGGCGAAACCATCGAAGATCTGGTGACCACCAACCAGTCCCCCGTGTACATCGTGCATTTCACGCAGGCCGCCGCTCTCGAACGCGCCCAGGCACTGACGAGCGTCAACTTCTGTTCCAAGGAAGAGAAGGAAGCGATCGCCGAAGCATTGGGCGGTTTCCGCTTCACCACCGGGTTCGGAAAGACACTCTCTCGCCTGGTCCGGCACGGCATCGGCGTTCACCATGCTGGCATGCTGCCCAAGTACCGACGGCTCATCGAAGTTCTCGCGCAGGACGGCCTTCTCAAGGTCATCTGCGGTACAGACACTCTGGGCGTCGGCATCAACGTCCCGATCCGCACGGTACTGCTCACCGGTCTCGCCAAGTACGACGGCGTCCGCACACGGCATCTGAAAGCCCGCGAGTTCCATCAGATCGCCGGCCGCGCGGGTCGTGCGGGCTACGACACGATGGGCACCGTTGTCGTCCAGGCACCGGAACACGAGGTGGAGAATCTGCGGGCCGTCGCCAAGGCGGGCGACGATCCGAAGAAGATCAAGAAGATTCAACGCAAGAAGGCTCCCGAGGGGTTTGTGTCCTGGAGCGAAGCGACGTTCGACCGATTGGTCGCGGCATCGCCCGAACCGTTGGTGTCACGATTCTCGGTCAGCAACTCGATGCTGCTCAATGTCATTGCCCGACCGGGCAACTGCTTCGACGCGATGCGGCACCTGTTGGAAGACAACCACGAATCGCGGCCGGCGCAGCGCAAGCACATCCTCAAAGCGATCTCGCTGTATCGCGGATTGCTCAGCGCCGGGATCGTGGAGCGCCTCGACGAACCTGACGAGCACGGCCGGATGGCACGGTTGACGATGGACCTGCAGCGCGACTTCGCGCTCAACCAGCCGCTGTCGCCGTTCGCCTTGGCGGCATTCGAACTCCTCGACGTCGAATCCGACAGTTACGCACTCGATGTCGTCTCGATCATCGAGTCGACGCTCGACGATCCGCGTCAGGTGCTCATGGCGCAGCAGCACTTCGCTCGCGGCGAAGCGGTGGCACAGATGAAGGCCGACGGCATCGAGTACGAGGAGCGCATGGAGCTTCTCGAAGAGGTCACCTGGCCGAAACCGTTGTCGGACTTACTGTTCCCGGCTTTCGAAATGTATCGCGGCGGCCACCCGTGGATCACGGAGTTCGCCCTCTCCCCCAAGTCCGTGGTGCGCGACATGATCGAACGCGCCATGACGTTTGCCGAATTGATCAGCCACTACGGACTCACCCGATCCGAGGGCCTCGTCCTGCGCTACCTCGCCGACGCGTACCGCGCCCTGCGGCAAACCGTCCCGACGGAGGCACGCACCGAGGAACTCGAAGACATCATCGAGTGGTTGGGCGAGCTGATCCGTCAGGTCGACTCGAGCCTTCTCGACGAGTGGGAGTCACTTACCGACCCCGGAGCCGAAGCAGACACCGAAGAGGTGGCGTTCGGCGCCGACATTCCCCGGCCCATCTCGGCGAACCCGCGCGCATTCCGCGTCATGGTGCGCAATGCGATGTTCCGACGCATCGATCTCGCATCGCGTCGGCAGTGGAACGAGCTGGAAAACCTCGAGGACGGTATCGACGCCGCTGAGTGGGAAGAGCAACTACTCCCGTACTTCGAGGAGTACGCAACCATCGGAACCGGACCGTCGGCGCGCGGGCCGGCGCTCTTCCAAGTCACCGAAGAGGGTGAGTTCTGGCGGGTGCGGCAGGTGCTCGAGGACCCGGAGGGCGATCACGGATGGGCACTGCTTGCCGTCGTCGACATCCCGGAATCGGATGCCGCGGGTGAAATCGTATTCGACGAGCTGAGCGTCGTAGAAGGCTAGCGCCTGTGCGCCTTTCTGATAGTGGTCGCTACCAGTAGGGCGCACAGGGGGCTTTCAGCCCCTTCGAGCCTTCCGCGGCTGATTACGACGAGCAGCGCGCTTTTCCTTGATGCGAACGTTCTCGGCCCGCACGTCGGCCTGAACAGCGCGTTCCTTCTCGAGCCAGTCGGGCTTCTCTTCGAGGAGTGCGGCGATCTGATCCGTGGTAAGTGCCTCTTCGACGCCGCCGCGAGCGAGACCGGCGATCGAGATGCCCAACTTGGCAGCGATGACCGGGCGAGGGTGCGGTCCGGTGCGTCGCAGCTCCAGCAGCCACTCCGGCGGATCGGTCTGCAGCGCGGTCAGTTCGTCACGAGTCACGTCGCCTTCCTGGAACTGCGCAGGTGTTGCTTCCAGGTACACACCCAGCTTCTTGGCAGCCGTCGTCGGCTTCATCGTCTGGGGAGTTTTGTTCGACGTCATGCAACAAGAGTAACCAGCCGATACGGGTGCTTTTACCAAGGCGGTAGCCTTGCCTGGTGACAGGTGCGGATAGTCAGGCAATTTTTCGACTCGCGTACGCCCCGGGGGTGACGCCCACCAAGTGGGTCCGGGTGTGGCACGAGCGGCTTCCCGAGGTGCGTCTGGAACTGGTTCAGTTCCCGGTTCTCGAACTCGAAGCTGCACTTCGCGCAGGTGAAGCAGATGCAGGTTTGGTTCGCCTGCCGATCGACCGGACCGGCATCAGCGCCATCTCGCTGTATGCGGAAACCCCGGTGGTGGTGGTACCGAAAGATCACGTGTTCACTACTGTCGATCAGATTTCCGTCGACGATCTGGCCGACGAGATAGTGCTCGATCCTCTCGACGACAGACTCGACTGGCCGACCCGTCCCGGAAAGACCGCCGCCGAGCGACCCGCGAGCATCGCCGACGCGATCGAATTGGTTGCCGCCGGCGTCGGCGTTGTCGTCGTGCCACATTCGCTGGCGCGGTTCCACCATCGCAAGGACCTGACCTTCCGTCCGGTGGACGGTGCGCCCGAGGCTCCCGTGGCTTTGGCATGGATGGAGTCCAAGACCACAGATCTGGTCGAGGAACTGATCGGCATCGTGCGAGGCCGCACGGCACAAAGTTCCCGCGGCCGGAACGGCGAGCCGGCCGAGAAGATCAAGGGTTCCGTGAAAGCCAAGATCGCGGCCCGTGAGCGTCGTGCAGAAGCTGCCAAGAACGGTCAGAAGGCGAAGGGCGCCGGCACCGCGAAGAACATTTCCGGACGCAACGCCGGTTCCGGTAAGGCCAAGGCGGGCGGCAAATCGGGTAGCGGGAAGTCCGGTGGGACCAAGAGTTCGGGTGGCCGGTTCTCCGGAAAGCAGAAGGGCCGCTAGGGATTCAGCCGGCAACTCGGAAGATCGTTGCCTGACATCGCTGAACTGTTCAGGCGCGAGTGAACCGCGCTGCGGGCCGCGAAACGGCGCATCGTCGAACTCCGTCGAGCATGATGAGAGTATGACTCCCGCGAGTTCTTCAGCCCTCGACGAATTGGTAGCGGCACTCCCCGAGGGAGCCGTCCTGCTGGATCCTGACCTGACCGCGGGCTACCGCCAGGACTGGGCTGCCGATCCGACCGCCGGCCACCCCGCTGCCGTGGTTCGCGCAACGTGCACGGAAGACATCCAAGCAGTCATGCGATGGGCAACCGCCAACCGCGTACCGGTGGTTCCCAGAGGTGCCGGCTCGGGCCTTTCCGGTGGATCCAGCGCCGTCGACGGTTGCATCGTGGTCAGCACCGAGCGAATGCGACAGATCACGATCGACCCGGTTGCCCGTGTGGCCGTTACTCAGCCCGGCTTGATGAATGCGGAGGTCAAGAAAGCAGCCGCAGAGCACGGACTCTGGTACCCGCCGGACCCCTCGTCCTTCGAGATCTGTTCCATCGGCGGCAATGCAGCCACCAACGCCGGCGGACTCTGCTGCGTCAAGTACGGAGTAACCACCGACTACGTTCTCGGACTTCGGGTCGTGCTGGCAGACGGGACAGCGGTCAGCCTCGGTGGCCCCCTTCTCAAGGACGTCGCCGGACTCTCACTCACGAAACTGTTCGTGGGTAGTGAGGGAACTCTCGGCATCATCACGGAAATCACCCTGCGTTTGATTCCCGCGCAGCCGCCCGCATCAACCGTCGTCGCGTCGTTCGACTCGTTACAAGAGGCTGCCGACGCGGTCTTGGCGATCACCGGCAACATGCGTCCGGCGATGCTCGAGTTCATGGATCATGCCAGCATCAATGCCGTCGAGGATTCGGTACGCATGGGTCTGAACCGCAAGGCTCACGCACTGCTGCTCGCGCAGTCCGACGCACCCGGCGCGGCAGGCGTGCTGGAAATCGAGACGATTGTTCAGGCGTGCGAAAACAACGGAGCCACCGAGGTATTCGCCACCGACGATCAGGCCGAGGGTGACGCTTTTGCGGCAGCACGGCGGGCAGTGTTCCCGGCAGTGCTCGCGATGGGAAGTCTGCTTCTCGAAGACGTGGGCGTTCCCATGCGCGCACTCCCCCAGCTCGTGACCGGGGTCGAAGCCATCGCCGACGACCTCGAAGTCCTGATCTGCACGGTGGCGCATGCCGGAGACGGAAATACACACCCGCTCATCGTTTTCGACCCCGCAGATCCGGACATGACCGAACGCGCACAGATCGCATTCGGACGGGTGATGGATCTCGCCATCGCGCTCGGCGGCACGATCACCGGCGAACACGGGGTCGGTCGACTCAAGCGCGACTGGCTGCCGTCACAATTGGGTGACGACGTCATGGCCCTCAATCGCAAGGTCAAGGATGCGCTCGACCCGCTGGGAATTCTCAATCCCGGAGCCGTCATTGCCGTGAAAGAAGGCTCATCCGACTAGCTTTCACGTCGACGTCGAACGAGTTACGTCATCGAGGAACTGTCGGGCTGACCGAACGGACCAACTCGGCCAGCTGACGGAATCCTTCTGCTCGGCCACTCGAAGAGCGGAACACGACGCCGATCGTGCGACCTGGAGCCGGCGATGCGAAGCGCGCCGTCGACAAATCTCCGCGTCGAACCTCCACTGCAACAGCAGATTCCGGGACCAAAGTCACCCCGAGTCCCCCGGCCACACACTGCACGACCGTCGCGAGCGACGTCGCCCGCGTGTCGCCGGCAAGCGGATGAGCGTCTACGGAACGGCACAGATCCAACGTCTGGTCGCGCAGGCAGTGGCCGTCGTCG
Source organism: Rhodococcus sp. P-2 (assembly GCF_016598535.1). Classification (GTDB taxonomy): domain Bacteria; phylum Actinomycetota; class Actinomycetes; order Mycobacteriales; family Mycobacteriaceae; genus Rhodococcus_F; species Rhodococcus_F baikonurensis. The sequence goes on from NZ_CP066779.1 coordinate 136,258, forward strand.
AGCAAGAGCAACGGCAGCGCGTCGAGCACGTCCACCGTGAGATCGACACGTCCGGCCAAGGAGTGATCGTCCGGCACGACCATCACAAAATCCTCTTCGTACACAGGAACTTCCACCAGGCCGGGCGTTCCGGCAGGAAGCGCCAACACAGCTACGTCGAGCGCTCCCGATCGCAGTGCATCGAGTAGGCGCGCCGTCTGATCCTCGACGATCTGCGGCGCCAACGACGGCAGCTTGTCGCGCAGCTCCGGCAACAACCCCGGAAGAATGTAGGGCGCAACGGTCGGGATCAACCCGATGCGGAGCGGTCCGGTCAGAGAGTCGCCGGAGCCGGCGGCACTCGCGACGAAACCGTCGGCAGCCTCGAGAATCTGCTTGGCCTGACCGAGCAAGCGCTGCCCGTCCGCAGTCACGAGCACGCGCCGCGTACTCCGTTCGATCAGCTTGACCCCCAGGCCCGCCTCGAGCGCCGCCAGCGCCTGGGACAGTGTGGGTTGGCTCACACCGGAACGTGCTGCGGCAGTACCGAAGTGCCGATACTCGGCCACCGACACGAAGGCACGCAGCTGTGACAAGGAAGGTTGATAAGTCTGATCAGACATGCCTATCAGTGTAGTGCCACCCATCACCTTTACCTTTTGAACGGTTTGATGCAGAATGGACTCATACCAAAAAGCGCCGGTCACAACCTCGACACTCCAGTCGAAACCGTCCGACCCGCTGACGGTGACAAACCCTCTCGATCCAGCACGTTCGGCCGTCACAATCCGAACAGCCGGATCGTGTGCGCAAGAAATTCCTGTTCACGAGACACGTAGGAGAATGAGACACATGGCTCTGCTCACAATCGGCGACCAGTTCCCCGCTTACAACCTCACGGCTGTCATCGGCGGCGACCTGTCCAAGGTCGATGCCCAGCAGCCCGATGACTACTTCACCACCGTCACCAGCGACGACTACGCAGGCAAGTGGCGCATCGTCTTCTTCTGGCCCAAGGACTTCACCTTCGTGTGCCCCACCGAGATTGCTGCATTCGGCAAGCTCAACGACGAGTTCGCAGACCGTGACGCTCAGGTTCTCGGCGCTTCCGTCGACAACGAGTTCGTGCACTTCCAGTGGCGTGCACAGCACGAAGAGCTCAAGACCCTCCCCTTCCCGATGCTCTCGGACCTCAAGCGCGAGCTTGCCGAGGCCACCGGCGTCCTCAACGCCGACGGCGTTGCAGACCGCGCGACGTTCATCGTCGACCCCAACAACGAGATCCAGTTCGTCTCCGTCACAGCCGGTTCCGTCGGCCGTAACGTCGACGAGGTTCTCCGCGTCCTCGACGCTCTCCAGAGCGACGAGCTGTGCGCATGCAACTGGAAGAAGGGCGACCCGACCATCAACGCCGGCGAACTCCTGACTGCGAGCGTCTGAGTATGAGCGTCGAGAACCTCAAGAACTCGCTTCCCGAGTACGCGAAGGACCTCAAGCTCAACCTGAGTTCCATTGCGCGCACGACGGTCCTGAACGAGCAGCAGTTGTGGGGAACGCTCCTCGCAACGGCCGCAGCCACCAAGTCTGCGTCCACGCTCAAGGAGATTGCATCCGAGGCTGCCGACAACCTGTCGGCAGAGGCGTACAACGCCGCTCTCGGCGCAGCGTCGATCATGGGCATGAACAACGTCTTCTACCGCACCAAGGGCTACCTCGACGGTAAGTACGACGACCTTCGTGCCGGCCTGCGGATGAACATCATCGGCAACCCGGGCGTCGACAAGGCCGACTTCGAATTGTGGTCGCTTGCAGTGTCCGCGATCAACGGCTGCAACCACTGCCTCGAAGCTCACGAGAACACCCTCCGCCAGGAAGGTGTCGACCGCGAGGTCATCTTCGAAGCGATCCGCGCCGGTTCCATCGTCGCGGGCGTCGCACAGGCTGTCGAAGCCAACGAGATCCTCTCTGCCGCACAGGTCTGATCACTCGGACCCGACTGCAGTTCGACGAGCCCTCCCCACCGTGAAGGTGGGGAGGGCTTTTCGCGCGCTAGGGTGGACCGATGGGTATCGAGGTGAGTGTGGTCCGGGTCTTCACGGACGAGAACGGCAAGCACGGCAATCCGCTGGGAATCGTCGACGCATCCACGGTTGCAGAATCGGATCGACAAGCCGTCGCGAAGGAACTCGACTACAGCGAGACCATCTTCATCGACGTACCGGATGACGGCGCCTCGCGTGCCCGGGCTCAGATCTTCACTCCGGCAGCAGAACTCCCCTTCGCCGGGCACCCGACCGTCGGTGCCACGTGGTGGCTGGGCGAGCAGGGCCGCCGCGTGACCGCCCTCGACGTTCCCGCCGGCAGTGTCGACGTCCGCCAATCCGGCGCTCTCACATGGGTACGCGCGCGTGCCGAGTGGGCACCGGAATTCGCGATCTATCCGATGGACACGGTCGACGACGTCATCGACGCCGATCCGTCCGACTACGAGGCGGATCATTCGTATCTGTGGGCATGGCAGGACAAGCTCGAAGCTGCCATCCGCGCACGCATGTTCGCACCGGTGATGGGAATCGCCGAGGACGAGGCCACCGGATCGGCAGCGCTACGCATCACGGACCGGTTGAGGAAATCACTGCTCATCACCCAGGGACGCGGATCGGTGCTTCACACCACCTTCTCCCCCGAAGGGTGGCTCGAAGTCGGCGGCCGCGTCGTCGCCGAGCCGTCACGAACCTTGTGAGTACCCGGCGGGATTGCGTCCGGCCTCGAGGTCACTTGCGCTGAGAGTCACCGAGATCTCGTCACCGAGCGCGACTCCCGGTGCGAGGGGCAACTGATCTCCACTCCAGAATTTGCCCGGGTCGAACCAGTTGATCCGACGATTACCGACAAGCAGACCCATCGCTTCATAGGTCTTGGCAACCACTTCGGCGCAGTAGGCGCTCTCGGCGGCGACTGCCGATACGTCGGACTTCTTGCGCAGCTTCGGGATTCGGCCCCCGAACCAGCGTGAGGCGAGCTTGGCCGTCGACGGGAACGGCGTGCCGTCCAGTCGCGCGATCGTCTTGAGCAGAGCGTCTTCCTGCTCACGGGTGATCTCGTGGTCGAGCTGGCGCAACCATCCGCGCTGCCCATACTTGGCGCCCCACACCTGAACCGCCGACCTCAGATCGTGCAGTTGGACACCACGCTGAAAGCGTCCGGTCCACATGTCCTGCAGCGAGTGACCGAGTTCCGCATGCCACATCAGCGGCGGAAGGTCGTCGATCACCACCGACATTCCCACGTGATTGACCGGGCTGTTGGTCAGCGTCTGGATGGCCCGGTCGGCCGTCGACTCTCCGCGGAAGATCCAGATGTCGCCCGTGCGGGTCGCCGCGGCGGCCTCGTCGAGACTCACCTGCGAAAGCAATCGTCGGTCCATGCCTCTAGCGTAGAGGGATGAAACTCCCTACTCCTCTGCGCGCCTCGCACGTTTGGAAACTGGTCGGCCTCGCTGGTGCCATGGGCATTGCCGCCACCGGGGTCCTCGTCGCGCGCGGCGAACGCCAGCGTCGGGCCTACTCCCCGGACGAGATTCGCTCGGTATTGCACGAGCGGTACACCCAGGCCTACGCCAAGCAGTCGGAGCAAGAAGTTCTGGAACTCGAACCTGCACCCAACGCAGTGCGGCGCCGAATCGAGAAGCTCTTCCGGCGCCGCAACTGAACTCATCCGAGGGCTGCGAGGATCCCTGCTGCCATCTCCGCGACCTGATCATCGGTCATCACGAACGTCGGCGAAATCTGCATCGCACCCTGACCCGCCGCGCGACCCGAAATACCGTGCTCACGCAACGTCTTCACGAACGGCAAAGCCTCCGCCGGATCAGCCAACTGCACCGCAGCGACCGCACCGAGCCCACTACGAACCTCCGCCACCCGCGGATGCTCGGCCAACGGCTGCAGATGCGTATGCAACGACGCCTCCAGACGCTTCGACTCCCCGAGCAAATTCTCACGCTCGACAATGTCGAGGTTCGCCATCGCCGCCGCAGCAGCACCGGCATGCCCGCCATACGTGTAACCATGACGCCACCACGAACCCGCATAGAACGGCTCCGCCACCCGCGGCGCGATGAACACCGCACCCATCGGAACATAACCCGACGTCAAACCCTTTGCCGTGGTCATCATGTCAGGCTGCAAATCGAAACGAGTAGACGCGAACCACTCACCACCGATACGACCGAAACCGGTCACCACCTCGTCGACCACAAACAGAATGTCGTGCTCACGGCAGATGTCACGCACCTCCGCCAAATACCCCTCCGGCGGAAGATACACCCCACCCGCACCGATGATCGGCTCCGCGAAGAACGCGGCGATCTTGTTCGCACCGATCCTCTCGATCAACTCGAGCAGACTCTTCGCATCATCCCAACCGACCGTCGCCGCATCCGCCATCAGCTCGCCGTAACCCTCACGGTTCACCGGAATACCCGCCAGAGCCGTTCCCGCAACATGCATTCCGTGGTACGCCTTCTGACGACCGACAATGATCGCCTTCTCCGGCTGCCCCACCTCATGCCAATACCGGCGAGCGAGCTTCGCCGCAGTGTCCACCGAATCCGAACCACCCGAGGTGAAGAAGATCTTGCTCCCGGCAACCGGCGCGATCGTCGCCAACCGCTCCGCCAACACCTGCGTGGTCTCGGGAACAAAATCACCGAAGTTGGAGAAATGCGCGATCTTCGACAACTGAGCCGCCACCGCGTCCGCGATCTCCGTGCGCCCGTGCCCGACATTGGTGAACCACAGGCCCGCCGTCGCATCCAGATACCGAGTGCCCTCGCGGTCCCAGATGTACGCGCCCTCACCGCGAGAGACGACAAACGCGCCGTTCTTCTCCACAGCGCCCATGTCCGCGAACCCGTGCCACAATGCCGAAGCCATCATTGTCCCCTTCGAATACAAACGATGCTGGTGTGCAAACGATGTGCTGCGACTATATCGACACCGGGAATCGGCGCACGACGGCGCTCGCCGGGCACCGGCATTTCCGGGTACACACGTAATCTGTCGACCGTGACTTTTGCCGACAATCTCGCCGCACTGCCCACCATCGATCATCTGGCCGCCATCGAGGTACTCGACGCCGACGGAACCGTCATCGACACCGTCGAGAACAAGCCCGGAAAGTCCGGCTCGGTCAAGGTGTACAACCATCTTGCCGAGGTCTACGGCGCCCTGACACCCGAAGCCGCGACAGCAGGACTGACGATCTTCGCCGAGCACACCGAGGACGCGCGATCGAACCCCGGCAAGCACCCGAACGTGGACCGCCTCGAGCAGGTGCTCGCCTCCGGCAATCCACTAGGACTTCGCAGCGTTCCGTCCGCGTAGCCCGGCGCCCAACCGTCCGACGGCATTGACCGCCAACGCCATCAGGGCCATCGCGATGCCCAGTACGACAAATCCGATGAACAGGGCCAGATAGCCCTGGTGGCGAGGATCCATGAACGGATACGGATACCAGTCGACGATCGGCCCTCGAATCAACGTGTACACCGCGTAGATCACCGGAAACAGCAGCCACTGCAGCGAGCGAATTTCGGAGATCCTGTGCCTCGAAGCGAAGAACACCCAGTCGAGGAGCATCACCAGCGGAAGAATGCGGTGCAGCGCCGAGTTGATCCACGCGTCGTTCAAATTGACGTCGATGTTCGCCAGTAGTACGGCGTAGATGATTCCGGTGATCACCATGTAGAGCGTCACCGCACCGCGAACCGACTGCCATGTCCGAGACTGCGGATCCCGAAGGGCGCCGACCAGCAATACGATCACCGCAAGGATGTTGCTCTCGATGGTGAAGTAGCTCAGATAGTTCGACAACGAGAATCCGTCGGCGTTTCGAATCGGAATCCACAGCAGCGCCGTGAGTCCGTAGAACGCGAACAACAGGCGAAGTACTCGCACGGCAACAGGCGTCGACGCGACCGGTGCAGCAGCCTCATTTGCGGTATTTGTCGTCACTCGACGATATTTGCACATCAAAACGATCTGCGAGCGGTAGTTGTGAACGCGTTCGATAGGCTGTCATCAGCATGTCTACAACACCACCGGCCCCGCTCTCCCCCAAGCGGAGTGACCTGAAGAGCGCGCTGGCACAGGTCTCACTCCGCGACGAGAGTCGACTCCGTCGCAAACTCGACCGCGCCCGCACACCAGACGCTCTGGTGGCGCTGGCCGAAGAAATCGAGAAGGCACGCACACGCTTGGCTGCCCGCGCAGTCAGTGTTCCTGCGGTCTCGTACCCCGAAGCCCTGCCCGTCAGTCAGCGCAAGGACGACATCGCGACCGCGATCTCGGAGAATCAGGTTGTCATCGTCGCCGGCGAGACCGGCTCGGGTAAGACAACCCAGATCCCGAAGATCTGTCTCGAACTCGGACGTGGCGTCCGCGGACTGATCGGACATACACAGCCGCGCCGGTTGGCAGCCCGCACCGTTGCCGAACGTATCGCCGAAGAACTAGACACCGAACTCGGCGACGCCGTCGGATACACCGTGCGGTTCACCGATCAGGTCTCGGATCGCACCTACGTCAAGCTCATGACCGACGGCATTCTCCTCGCCGAAATTCAGCGCGACCGTATGCTCCGACGCTACGACACGCTGATCATCGATGAAGCGCACGAACGCAGCCTCAACATCGACTTCATCCTCGGGTACCTGGCTCAGCTGCTCCCCCGCCGACCCGACCTCAAGGTCATCATCACGTCGGCGACCATCGATCCCGAACGCTTCGCCGAGCACTTCGCTGTCGACGGTAAGCCCGCGCCGATCGTCGAGGTATCCGGGCGAACGTTCCCCGTCGAAATGCGTTACCGGCCACTGACTGTCGAATCCGGCGACATCACCTTCGACCGCGATCCCGTCGACGCGGTCTGCGAGGCTGTCGACGAGCTGAGCGCGGAGGGCGAAGGCGACATCTTGGTCTTCCTCTCCGGCGAACGCGAAATTCGCGACACCGCAGACGCTTTACGCGATCGGCATCTGCGCAACACCGAAATCGTCCCGCTGTACGCGCGGCTGTCGGCCGCCGAACAACACAAGGTGTTCTCGCCGCACACCGGCCGACGCGTCGTCCTCGCAACCAACGTGGCGGAGACCTCGCTGACCGTTCCCGGCATTCGGTACGTCGTCGATCCAGGAACGGCGCGCATTTCGCGGTACTCGGTACGCACCAAAGTGCAGCGCTTGCCGATCGAACCGATTTCCCAAGCGTCGGCGCGTCAGCGCTCCGGGCGTTGCGGCCGCGTCGCCGAAGGAATCTGCATCCGCCTGTACTCCGAGGAGGACTTCGAGTCACGGCCGGCATTCACCGAACCGGAGATCCTGCGAACCAACCTCGCATCCGTGATCTTGCAGATGACGGCTCTCGGCCTGGGCGACATCGCGGCCTTCCCCTTCGTCGAACCGCCGGACCAGCGCGCGGTGAAGGACGGAATCGGACTCCTCGAAGAACTCGGCGCCATCGCGCGAGGTTCCGAGGCCAGCCACCCCGAACTGACGCCCGTCGGCCGCGAGTTGGCCCAGATTCCGGTGGATCCGCGGATGGCACGAATGCTGGTGGAAGCCAAGAACAACGGTTGCCTTCACGAAACCCTTGTCATCGTCGCGGCACTGTCCATTCAGGACGTTCGCGAACGGCCCGCCGAGTTCCAGCAGGCAGCCGACGAAAAGCATGCCAGGTTCAATGTCGAGAACTCCGACTTCCTGGCCTACCTGAAGCTGTGGGACTACTTACGCGAACAACGTAACGATCTGTCCTCCAACCAGTTCCGCAAGATGTGCCGGAACGAGTTCCTGCACTGGCTCCGGATCCGCGAATGGCAGGATCTGCACGGGCAACTCCGGCAGATCACCCGCGGTCTCGGCTGGACAGTAGGAGAGACGCCGGCAAGCGAGAACGCGATCCATCAGTCGCTCCTCGCCGGATTGCTCTCGCATATCGGGCTACGCGAGGGCGAGAAGCGGGACTACCTCGGCGCCAGGGGCAGCCACTTCGCGATCTTCCCCGGATCGGGACTGTTCAAGAAGCCACCACGCTGGGTCATGGCCGCCGAACTCGTGGAAACGTCGAGGCTGTGGGCGCGCATGTCCGCGCGTATCGAACCCGAGTGGGCCGAAAAGCTCGCCCCGCACCTGGTGAAACGGACCTATTCCGAACCGCACTGGTCCTCCAAGCGAGGCTCGGCGATGGCATACGAGCGGGTCACTCTCTACGGAGTTCCCCTCGTGACCGGCCGCGCAGTGACGTACTCGCGAATCGATCCCGAGGCCTCCCGCGATCTCTTCATCCGCCATGCGCTGGTGCAGGGGGAATGGCAGACGAACCACAAGTTCTTCCACGAGAACCGCGCACTGCTCGACAACGTCGAGGAACTCGAGAACCGCGCGCGCCGACGCGACATCCTCGTAGACGACGAGACTCTCTACGAGTTCTACGACGAACGTATCGGCCAGGAAGCCGTGTCCGCCAAGCATTTCGACCAGTGGTGGAAGACTGAGCGGCGCAAGAATCCGAGTCTGCTGACGTTCACACCGGAAACCGTGGTCAACTCCGACGCCGCTGCAGTCCTCGGTGGCGAGTACCCGGACGCGTGGCGCCAGGGCGACATGCAGTTTCCGCTCACTTACCAATTCGAACCCGGAAAGGATGACGACGGCGTCAGCGCGCACATCCCGGTCGGCCTGCTCGCGCAACTTCAGCCGGTCGGCTTCGACTGGTTGGTCCCGGGTATGCGCGTCGACCTGGTTACCGCTCTGATCAAGACGTTGCCCAAGAACATTCGACGCGCTGTCGTGCCGGCACCCGACTACGCCGCCGCAGCGTTGGCAGCAGTCAAACCTCGATCCGAGCCGTTGATGACCGCAATGGCCCGTGAACTCTCGCACTTGGGCGGGATCCAGATCGACGCCAAGGACTTTGATCCCGCCGCGCTGCCCGACCATCTTCGGATGACGTTTGTCGTCGAGGACGAATCGGGCAAGGTTCTCGCGAAGGGTAAGGATCTGGCGCAGCTGCGACGCGTGCTCGCCCCGCGCGTGCAGAAAGAAGTAGCCAAGGCGGCAACCGGTACCGAACGGGCAGCGGCAACCGTCTGGACATCCGAGACACTCGGCGCGTTGGAACCGACCATCACTCGCTCCATCGGCGGGCAGCAGGTAACCGGATACCCGGCACTGGTGCCGGAAAACGGCGGAGTTGCCGTTCGTGTCCTGAGTACACCGGCTGCGCAGGCGCAGGCGATGCGGGAAGGCACTCGGGCGCTTCTCCTGGCGGCCGTTCCCACCCAACTCAAGGCAGTGACCGCCGGATTGTCGAACGCGCAGCGTCTGGCGCTCGGCCAGAATCCGGACGGCGGCTTGGAGGCCCTCGTCGAGGATTGCCGAGTGGCAGCTGCCAACGAAGTGATTGCAGCCCACGGTGGACCGGTGCGCACGCCTGAGGCCTTCGACGCCCTGGTGAAGATCGCACGCTCCGAACTGGCCGGGCGCGTTTCCGCGATCCTGCGCATGATTGTTCCGATCCTCGAACACGCCCACCAACTGAGCGTCGTCCTCGAACGCTCACGCGGGGAGGCAGCCGACGACGTCCGAGAGCAGTTGACCTCACTGCTTTTTCCGGGTTTCGTCGCCGAATTGGGCTCAGCGCGCCTACGCGATTTGCCGCGGTATCTTGCCGCAGCAAAATTCCGTCTCGAAGCTCTGCCTGCAAGCGCACAACGAGATCAGCAGGCGATGGATGTCCTCGACCGGGTGTACGCAGCGTACGACCGGTTGTTGAGTTCACTTCCCGAAGAGCGACGCACGGCCAGGGACGTCGACGCGATCAGCTGGATGATCGAAGAACTGCGCGTGAGTCTGTTTGCGCAGTCCCTCGGTACACCCACACCGATATCCGAAAAGCGAGTCCTGAAAGCTATCGAAGCGATCAAGCGTTGATGTTCGACGAGGACTGCGCGATCAGTAGATTGTCTGAATGTTGACGTTGGTGAGGAAACCGCCAAAGGTGGCAACAGTGTTGGCGAACCCGAGGGTTACCAGGCTGTTCACGACTCCGAGAACTGCAACTAAGTTCATAACGCCTCCGTGAAGATCCGAGATGCGGACGAACGTACCTGGTAGACACTAAGCGAATAACTTGCCCGATTTGTTCGATTGTTCGCTTTGTGTTCTCAGCGTTACCTAGTGCCCGCTCCGTGCTCTGAGCGTTACCTAAGTCGAAGGCCTCAGTCGACGGAAACGGGCTCGGCGCCGGGAGCCTTGTCGGCGTCACGGGTCTCGGCATGTTCGCGCATGTCGGTGATCTCACGTTCGAAATCCGCGGCGGAACTGAAGGACTTGTACACCGAAGCGAATCGCAGATACGCAACCTCGTCGAGATTTCGAAGCGGATCGAGAATCGCGAGCCCTACCTCGTTGCTGGGAATCTCGGCAGAACCCGATGCACGTACGGCATCTTCGACCTGCTGGGCCAGCAAATTCAGCGAGTCGTTGTCCACTTGGCGGCCCTGGCATGCGCGACGCACACCTTTGACAACCTTTTCCCGGCTGAACGGCTCCGTCACGCCGCTGCGCTTCACGACCGAGAGAACTGCCGTCTCGACCGTGGTGAATCGACGTCCACACTCGGGGCACGAACGGCGCCGCCTGATCGCCTGGCCCTCGTCGGCCTCGCGTGAATCGACCACTCGGGAATCAGGGTGCCGGCAGAACGGGCAATGCATCGGGGTTCCTTCGTTGTCGCCGAAATGGCCGCAACTCAGATTCGCTACCGACTGCAAATCCTCCGACGATTTACAGAGCAGATCCACGTACTCAACGCGACCACCCGAGGTGGTGGGACTGTCAAGTGGACAGCTTACTCGCTGTGAACCGACTGCTCTCACGCTCGGTACGCCCCCCGCCTGGGAGGGGTACGGTTAGCGGCCCGAGACCGGCACGATCAGAGTTTGCCCAACGGACAGCCCGGAGCTCGACATCGCATTGAGATCCATGATCTGCTCGATCACCGAACCGACAGCCTGGCCAGGCGCAACCTTGGCAGCAATATCACTGAGGGATTCACCCGCGGCAACGCGAACCACTTCGGTCGCGCCGTGTGTCGCAGCTACATCACCACTCGACAAAGCGCCGATCCCCACCAACGCCAACACTGCCAGTGCAGTGAATACGGCGCCCAGGAACACTGTCTTCCAGCTGACGTCCTCGGCAGCCACTTCATGTTCGACCCGTGAGACACCGACTCGGTTTCGGTGCGCAAAACTTCCTCCGTACGGGCGCGACGAATCGTGCTCGCTGTCCCACCGGCGAGGAGACTCACGCAATGACCGCGAACCTGAAACCGCACCCACCGCCGGAACACGGCGAACGACGGCCGCCTGCGGTTCGTTGTCGACATACCTGGCCACACCCCGCATTTCGGCCGTACCGCGCCGTTCGAATGACACAACGTCAGCATCGGACCCACCATCAGGCCCATAGAACGAGGGGTGGTACTTCAGTGCCGACGTGCCGTCGAAACCAATCGCGTCGACACCAAACGCGTCGACACCAATCGCGTCGTCGAAAATCCTGTTGCTTTGCAGTGCTGCGTTACCCATCGTGACCTCCGCTGGTCGACACCGATCGATGTGTTCGATCATGCGTTCGATGGAACGCATGTTCGAATTTCTACCACGCCTGGCCGACAATGTCTCTACTTGGAGCGACACGAATCGAACAGATGTTTGAAACCGCGAGCAAATCCGGCTAGATTCGTGTCAGACCACACAGCGGGAATTTGCGAAAGCCTCCGTGTTTGTCGACAGCTCGAATGTTGGCAGGAGGCACCGACAGGTTTCTGCGTGATGTGCACCAGGCACTTTTTCAGGCACGACTTCTTCAGACACGGAGGCAACAGGCCATGAAGGACGATCGCTCCAGCACAGCCGCGGAGGCAGGAGCTTCTGCAGTTCCGTCTCCGTCGAGCGAGACGCTCACCGAGCGTCAGCGGCGCGTTCTCGAAGTGATCCGCGATTCGGTGACGGAGCGCGGGTATCCGCCCAGCATTCGCGAGATCGGCGATGCGGTGGGGCTCACCTCCACCTCGTCCGTCGCACATCAACTGCGAACGTTGGAGCGAAAGGGCTTCCTTCGCCGCGATCCCAATCGCCCTCGCGCGGTCGATGTTCGAGGCCTCGACGAAGTTGCAGCCGATACCGCCATCGCATCCGTGTCGAAGCATTCGGGCGAGTACAACAGCGCCGACCCGCTACCGGAGCCGGCGTTCGTCCCCATCCTGGGTCGCATCGCTGCCGGCGGACCGATCCTCGCCGAGGAAGCGGTGGAGGATGTGTTCCCACTCCCCCGCGAACTCGTCGGCCAGGGTTCGCTCTTCATGCTCAAGGTCGTCGGCGAGTCGATGATCGATGCAGCGATCTGCGATGGCGACTGGGTTGTCGTCCGTCAGCAGAACGTCGCGGAGAACGGTGACATCGTGGCCGCAATGATCGACGGCGAAGCCACTGTGAAGACGTTCAAGCGCACGAAGAAGGAGGTGTGGCTGATGCCGCACAACGACCTCTTCGAGCCGATTCCCGGCAACAACGCTGTCATCCTGGGCAAGGTTGTCACCGTCATGCGGAAGATCTGAGCTCGCTCGCACCCTACGACCACAAGACTCTGGGCCCCGGCATCAGCCGGGGCCCAGAGTCTTTACGTGACGATCAGCGGTGCATCACCCGAATCAGAGATTCAGCGAACGTCCGATGATCTCCTTCATGATCTCGGTTGTGCCACCGTAGATGGTCTGCACACGAGAGTCCATGTACGCCTTGGCAACCGGGTATTCCTTCATGTAGCCGTAGCCTCCGTGCAGCTGGAGGCAGCGGTCGATGAGCTTGACCTGAGCTTCGGTGGTCCACCACTTCGCCATCGCAGCTTCCTGCACGGTCAGCTTCTCGGCATTGAGCTGTTCGATGAACTTGTCCACCAGGATCCGCACTGCGGTGGTCTCCGTAGCCAACTCGGCGAGGACGAATCGGGTGTTCTGGAAGCTACCGATCGACTTGCCGAATGCCTTGCGGTCACGGCAGTACTGGATCGTGCTCTCGAGAACCGATTCCATTGCGGCAGCGGCAACAACGGCGATCGAGAGTCGTTCCTGAGGAAGGTTCTTCATCAAGTAGAAGAAGCCCATTCCCTCTTCGCCCAGCAGGTTGGCGGCGGGAACGCGGACGTCGGTGAAGCTGAGTTCGGCGGTGTCCTGAGCCTTCATGCCGATCTTGTCGAGGTTGCGTCCTCGCTCGAAGCCCGGCATGTCCCGCTCGACGACGAGGAGGCTGAAGCCCTGCGCTCCCTTGTCCGGGTCGGTACACGCGACAACGATGATGATGTCGGCGTTGATTCCGTTGGTGATGAAGGTCTTCGAGCCGTTGAGGACCCAGTGATCCCCGTCGCGAACTGCTTTGGTCTTGATGCCCTGCAGGTCGCTACCGGTACCCGGTTCGGTCATCGCGATTGCCGAAATCAGCTCTCCCGAAGCGAATCCGGGCAACCAACGCTGCTTCTGCTCTTCATTGGTCAGCTCCAGCAGGTACGGCGCCACGACGTCGTTGTGCAACGTGAAGCCGATACCGCTGAACCCGCCCTTGGTGGTTTCCTCGGTGATGATCGCGTTGTAGCGGAAATCCTTCACACCGCCGCCGCCGAACTCCTCGGGCACCGCGGTTCCCAGGAAGCCCTGCTTTCCGGCCTCGACCCAGACGTCACGATCGACGATGTTCTGCTCTTCCCACTTCTCGTGGTTCGGAGCCACGTGCTGTGCCAAGAACTTCTGGTACGACTCCCGGAAGAGTTCATGTTCCGGTTCGAACAGGGTGCGCTCCACGCCGACTCCTTGCAATTCGATATACGGCACTTCAGTGATGTACCCGCTGGGGACGTACCCACTGGGGTGTATTCGCTGAGACAGGGCACGCCGAAGTGCGCGGGCCCACGTCACTGCCTCCGACGGTAGAACCTGTTGCGATACCCGTCGATGACCCGAACGATCACGATTCGTGACTGTAGCGGTTATCTGTTACTCGAAGTACGGAATTTAGCGAGATATCGCATGATCGGGTAGGCGACAAGGATGCCGATGGAGCCCCAGGCGATTCCGCCCAACTCGACCGAACCGATGGTCAACGTCAAGTTTCCGATGCCGGCGACCAGCGCAGCCGCGGCGACCGTCAGGTTGACCGGATCGGTGAAGTCGACCTTCGCCTCCATCCAGATACGGACACCGAGAATGCCGATGAGTCCGTAGAGAACCATCGTCGCGCCGCCGATGACGCCGTTCGGAACCGTGAACACCAGCGCACCGAACTTGGGCGAGAACGCGAGGATCACCGCCGTGGCGGCGGCGACCCAGTACGCGGCGGTCGAGTACACGCGCGTCGCTGCCATGACGCCGATGTTCTCGGCGTACGTAGTGGTTCCGGATCCGCCACCGGCACCCGCCAAGGTAGTGGCGAGGCCGTCTGCAAACAGTGCGTTGCCGGCCAGATCGTCGAGCGACTTCCCCGTCATGGCGGAGACCGCCTTGACGTGCCCGACGTTTTCGGCAACCAGAACGATCACCACGGGCAGGGCGAGCACGATCACCGACCAGTCGAAGGACGGACCGTGCAGACTCGGCAACCCGAACCAGTCTGCCTCACGCAGGGCCGACACCCGTTCACTGTCGAGACCACCGATGACAGCGGCGAAGACCCAGCCGATCACGACGCCGACCAGAATGCCCAGCCGGCCGAGCAGCCCGGGACCGACGACCGTGACCAGCAGGATCGAAACGAGCGTCACCGTGGCGATCAGCGGCTGCGATTCGAAGGAGCCGACCGCCGTCGGAGCGAGGTTGAGACCGATCAGCGCGACGACAGCTCCCGTCACCACCGGCGGCATGACGGCGTCGATGACCCGGCTGCCGATCAGACGTACGGCTACGCCGATCAACATCAACACGATGCCGACGGCCATGACGGCACCGAGTTGCGCGGCCGGGCCCGATCCTGCCGACGCTGTCAGCGGGGCGATGAACGCGAAGGACGAACCGAGATAGCTGGGGATCCGGCCCCGGGTGATGAGCAGGAACAGCGCGGTGCCGATACCCGAGAACAACAGCGTCGTCGTGACAGGGAAGCCGGTGATGGTCGGTACGAGCAGTGTCGCTCCGAACATCGCGATGACGTGTTGCATCCCGATTCCGATGGTGCGCGGCCAACTCAGTCGTTCGTCCGGCGCCACGACGGCTCCGTCGGCGATCCGCTTGCCGTCTCCGTGGACAGTCCAGCCGATTCCGCCGGCCCCGGTCATAGTTTCTCGTTCGATCACAGGTCGAAATACTAGAGGTCAGGCGCTCGGTCGCCGACCTAGACCGACGAAACCACGTCAGCTGAGTGCGTCAGCCGCCGCTTTACGCGCTGCCACCGGATCACCGGTTGCCAGTACCGCCGCCGCAGCCGCCTCACATTGCGCCATGGTGACGGACCCGACCTTCGCTCCCACGCCGGCAACCGACGCCGCAGCGCACGACAGCGAGGAAACGCCGAGACCGGCAAGTACGCAGGCCAACAGCGGATCGGCGGCCGCCTCGCCGCAGACCCCGACGCGCTTACCTGCCGCCTGACCGGCCTGGGCCGTACGTGCGACAAGGGCGAGCACCGCGGGCTGCCACGGATCGGTCAGGTCGGCGAGTTCGGAGGACATCCGATCAGCGGCCATCGTGTACTGAGCAAGGTCATTGGTACCGATCGAGAGGAATTCGACGTGTTCGAGAATCTGGTCGGCCAACAGCGCTGCCGCCGGGATCTCCACCATCACACCGGGAACAAGATCGCGTGCCCGCACGGCATCGGCAAAACGTTTCGCCTCGGCCGGGGTGGCGATCATCGGTGCCATGACCCACGGCGACGAGTTGGTCGACGCCGCCGCTGCGGCGATCGCGTCGAGCTGGCGGTCGAGAATTCCCATGTCCTGCCAGGCGATTCGGACCCCACGAACGCCGAGCGCCGGATTCGCTTCCTCTTGATGGTTGGCGAATTTGAGCGGCTTGTCCGAACCCGCGTCCAACGTGCGAATGATGACCTTCTTTCCTGCGAAGGCCTCGAGAACCTCGGCGTAGATCGCCGCCTGCTCGTCTACGGTCGGTTCGGTCTCACGGCCGAGGAAGCAGAGCTCGGTCCGGAAGAGCCCGATGCCCCCCGCAGCAGTCGACGCCGCGGCGCGAGCGCCCGCGCCGTCTTGAACGTTGGCGAGAACGTCGACCGGCCGTCCGTCCGCCGTCTGGCCCGGTCCGGTCCATGTGCTGACGCGTTCGCGATCGATCCGAGATTGTTCGACCAGTTCGCGCGCCTGCTCGGGATCCGGCTCCGCGATCACGTCGCCGGTGGTTCCGTCGATCAGAATCGGCGTTCCTGCCGAAATGGACTCCAATTCCTTCGCGGCAACGATGCACGGGATGCCCAACTGCCGCGCGATGATTGCCGTGTGGCTGGTCGGGCCGCCGTAGATGGTCACGAGCCCGATGATCTTGGTTGCATCGAGGCCCGCGGTGTCTGCAGGAGCAAGATCGTCCGCGCACAGCACCGATGGTGTCTCGGGCATCGGAACTCCTGGTTCGGGTAATCCGGAGAGTTCGGCGATCACGCGGTCGCGGATGTCCTCGAGGTCCGTGACGCGCTCGGCCATCACACCGCCGACTTTGGTGAACAGCACAACGAACTGCTCCGTCGCCGCGATCGCAGCCTGCACCGGGGGCACTCCGCCGGCGATCGATTTTTTGGCCGCCCCGATCCAGCCACGATCGGCTGCCATCGCCGCGTTGGCCTGCAAGACCTCGGCAGCCGCGCCTGTAGCTTCGGCCGCCCGTCCGAGGAGGCGGTTCTCGACAACCTTCGCCGCTGCGACGAAGGTGTCGGCGGCGGCCTCTCGATCGGCCTCGTCGAGGGCCGGCGCATCGGTGACGAGTTCTGGTCGGCTGGACGGCCAGATAGCCGGGCCGTAGGCAATTCCGGGCACGACGGGAGTGCCGTGCACGGTGATGCGATTGAGCTGTTCGGTCATCTGTCCTCCTTGAGCGATGGGCCCGGTGTCACACCGGAGCACCTCGAGCGCGTTGAGCCCACACCTTCGTTGTGACGAAGATTACTCCCAAGTCTTGACATGTCAACACACTCGGGCGTAAAACAACATAAAGCAACATTCACTGTGACCCACAACGCACCGTCGGATCACATTTCGGAATCGGAGAGCACGTGTACGCGGAAGAACGCCAACAAGCGATCGGCACCATGGTGTCGCAGCGCGGACGCATGTCCGTGGCGGCTCTGTCGGAGACCTTCGGTGTGACCACCGAGACCGTGCGTCGCGATCTGGCATTCCTCGAGCGGATCGGACAGATCAGGCGTGTACACGGCGGCGCCGTTCCGACCGGATCCCTCCACGTGACCGAACCGGGCATGGCGGAACGCGATCAGACCCGGGCGCAACAGAAGGACCGGATCGCCCGCTGCGCGGTCACCTATCTCCCTCCTACCGGCGGCAGCGTGATCTTCGACGCGGGCACCACCACAGGCCGCATGATCCCCGAACTACCGACCGAGAACGACTTCACAGCAGTCACCAATTCCGTCCCGATCGGCGCACGACTGGCATCGATGAACTCGATTTCCCTGATCCTGCTCGGAGGACGAGTACGCGGGGTGACGCAAGCCGCGGTCGGCGAGGACGCCCTACGCCTGCTGAGCACGTTGCGGGTCGACGTCGCTTTCGTCGGAACCAACGCGATCAGCGTCGGGCACGGACTCTCCACACCGGACAGTGAGGAGGCTGCAGTCAAACGAGCGATGGTCAAAGCTGCCAATCACGTTGTCGTGGTGGCGGATTCCACCAAAGTCGGCCGCGAGCACTTGATCAGCTTCGCCCCCCTCGACAGCATCGACGTCCTCATCACCGACGAAGAGATCAGTCCCACAGACACATCCGAGTTCCACGACCACGGAATCGAGGTGGTGATCGCATGATCGTCACACTGACAGCCAACCCGAGTATCGATCGGACCGTGCAGCTCGAGCAACGGCTCGAACGAGGCTCCGTGCTACGCGCCCACTCCACTCGCAGCGACCCCGGCGGCAAGGGGGTCAACGTCGCGCGTGTTCTCGCCGCAGCCGACCTCGACGTCCTCGCGGTCCTACCGGGGAACGGCGGCGACCCCCTACTCTCGGCGCTCGCCGCCGGTGGAATTCCCCACATCGGCGTCGCCACGACGGGTCTGGCTCGCACCAACATCACCATCGCGGAACCGGACGGGACCACGACGAAGATCAACGAGCCCGGCGCGACACTGTCGGGTTCGACGCTCGACGCCTTGGCGCAGGAATTGATCGCCCGCGCCGATACCGCCCTGTGGTTCGCGCTGTCCGGCTCACTGCCCTCCGGCGTTCCTCTCGGGTGGTACGGCGAACTTGTCGCGGCGCTGCGCGATCACCCGTGCAAGGTAGCGGTCGACACCTCGGACGCCCCGCTGACGGCACTCGCCGAAGGCTTCCCCGACTCGGCACCTGACCTGCTCAAACCCAACGGCGAGGAACTCGCGCAACTGACCGGCGTCGACGGCCACGTCCTCGAACGTGCCGCCGAGAACGGTGATCGCGGGCCTGCAATCACGGCGGCACAGCGATTGGTCGATCGCGGCGTCGGCAGTGTGCTCGCCACGCTCGGCGCAGCAGGTGCTGTCCTCGTCACGGCCGACGGCGCGTGGATCGCCACCGCTCCCCCGATTGTCGCAGTCAGTACCGTCGGCGCAGGCGATTCGTCGCTGGCCGGCTACATCCTCGCCGAAGCGGGAGGCGGCTCGGAATCCGAGCGGCTACGTCACGCGGTCGCCTACGGAAGCGCCGCTGCCTCCCTTCCCGGCACAACCCTTCCCACGCCCGAACAGATCGATCTGGCAGCGGTTTCGGTATCTGCAGCAGATGCCGCCTCTCCCATCCCCGTCCCCACCGAACTCGCCTGACGCCCTAAGGAACCTGACATGTCCGATACCACCGCAGCCGGCAGTTCCGGCCCGGAGATCATCAGTCCCGAACTGATCTCACTCGACACCGACCTGGGTACGACCAAGGAAGATGTCATTCGTTCTCTCGCAGCGCGATTGACTGCTGCGGGTCGGGCAAGCGACGCCGCAGGACTGGTCGATGCAGCACTCGCTCGCGAAGCGCAGTCCGCGACCGGGTTGCCCGGCGGAATCGCAATTCCCCACTGCCGCGCCGAGGCCGTCTCGTCTGCATCCCTGGGGTTTGCTCGACTCGATCCGAAGGTCGACTTCGGTGCACCCGACGGCCCCGCCGATCTCGTGTTCCTGATCGCGGCACCCGAGGGCGCCGGAGCCGAGCACATGAAGCTGCTCTCCTCCTTGGCCCGAGCACTCGTCAGGCCCGCGTTCGTCACGTCACTTCGTGAAGCGTCGACGCCGGACGAGATCGTGCGCTTGGTCGACGAGGTCCTCAATCCTGCACCGAAGGATCCCACAGCCAAGGATTCTGCAGCCAAGGATTCTGCAGGGACGGCCGCGGCAGTGACACCCCCGGAACCTGTTTCCACCGGGAAACACGCCACCGACGAGACCCCGGCACCAGCGCCCGCGGAGCGTCACATCGTCGCGGTCACCGCGTGCCCGACCGGAATCGCTCACACCTACATGGCGGCGGACTCACTCGTCGCTGCGGGTGAACGCGCCGGCGTCAAGGTTCACGTCGAAACTCAGGGCTCGAGCGGAAGCACCCCGCTGGACCCGTCGGTCATCGCCGGAGCCGCCGCGGTCATCTTCGCCACCGATGTCGGAGTGAAGGGCCGCGAACGATTCGCCGGTAAACCCGTCGTCGCTTCCGGTGTGAAGCGGGCGATCAACGAACCGGACAAGATGCTCTCAGAAGCGTTGCGCGCTTCCGAGAATCCCGCCGCCGCCACCGTGGACGGCACTGCCGCCGCGGCCGCGGATTCCGATGCCGGTTCCGTAGGGTTCGGCACCCACCTCCGTCAGGTCCTCCTGACCGGCGTCAGCTACATGATCCCGTTCGTCGCGGCCGGCGGTCTGCTGATCGCCCTCGGCTTCCTGCTCGGCGGATACGAGATCTCCGGTCCGGCCAAGGACATTGTTCTCGACAACTCGATCACCAACCTTCCCGAAGGTGGTCTGGCCACCTATCTCGGCGCAGTGCTGTTCCAGATCGGTTCGTTGGCATTCAGCTTCCTGGTGCCCGCGTTGGCCGGCTACATCGCCTTCGCCATCGCCGACCGGCCTGGCATCGCTCCCGGCTTCACAGCCGGCGCGGTCGCCGTGTTCGTCGGTGCCGGATTCATCGGCGGCCTGGTCGGCGGTCTCATCGCCGGTGTCGTCGCGCTCTACATCGGCCGGATCGCCGTCCCGCAATGGCTGCGAGGTCTGATGCCGGTGGTGATCATCCCGCTGTTCGCGACGCTGGTCGTCGGAGCACTGATGTTCATCGTCCTCGGTCGTCCGCTCGCCGCGATCACCTCCGGTCTCACCGACTGGCTCAACGGATTGTCCGGCAGCTCGGCCATCTTCCTCGGCATCATTCTCGGCCTCATGATGTGCTTCGACCTCGGCGGGCCCGTCAACAAGGCGGCTTACGCCTTTGCTGTAGCCGGACTCAACGTCAACGACCCGGCCACCTTGCGCATCATGGCGGCAGTCATGGCCGCGGGTATGGTTCCGCCGCTTGCCATGGCACTTGCCTCGACGGTGTTGCGTCCCAAGCTCTTCAGCGAAGCCGAACGTGAGAACGGTAAAGCTGCCTGGTTGCTGGGTTCGGCATTCATCTCCGAGGGTGCAATTCCGTTCGCCGCTGCCGACCCGCTTCGAGTCATCCCCTCGATGATGGCGGGCGGCGCGGTCACCGGCGCACTGATCATGGCTTTCGACGTCACTCTCAGCGCCCCACACGGCGGGATCTTCGTCTTCTTCGCAGTCGGAGGCATCGGCTGGTTCCTCGTCTCACTGGCGGCGGGAACCGTGGTAGCTGCGCTCGCCGTCGTCGGAGCCAAGGAGTTCTTCCGCAAGGGTCCCTCCGATGCCGAACTCGACCCCGAAATCGTGCCCGCTGCGGCATGATCGACAGCAGGCAACACTGCAATCACCACCGAAGTCACCAGATCTGCCCGAACACCCCACAACGTCCGCAACGACAGTTCTACAACGAGGAGATCCCATGCCCAGCAAGACAGTTGCCGTCGGTTCCGCAGTCGGCCTTCACGCCCGTCCCGCCGCCCTCATCGCCGAAGCAGTCGGAGCCTCCGGTGCCACGGTCACCCTCGCAGTCGCCGACGGCGAACCGGTGGATGCCGGCTCGGCCCTGATGATCATGACGCTCGGCGCCGCCAAGGACACCGAAGTCACCATCGAATCCGACGACGCCGACGCACTCGCCAAGGTCGCCGAACTGGTGGCCGCTGATCTCGACGCTTGATCCGATTTCGGCCGGTGCTGTTTAGTGGGCCGGACACTTTCACGGAGTGAGTGCGAGTGTCCGGCCCAGCCAGTCCATTTCGAGTTCCAGCGCAGTGCCCCATACATCACCCGAGTGCCCACCGGGAAGGGTGTAGTAGTCCACGTTCATGTCGGCGGCACGCGCAGCCTCGAACATGACCTCCTGCTGCGGACGGTAGATGTCATCGTCCTCACCCGCGACGAACACACCCGACAACTGCGGATACCGATTCTGCGCCATCAGGTCTCGGGCATTGACCGCGTCGAACGCGTCCTCGTCACCGTTGAACATGGCCGCCACGGTGTCCTCGTGATCACCGGTCGACGGTTCGTCCTGGCCGGAGAAGTCCAGGAATGACGGGTAGCGATCCGGGAAGTTCACGGCCATTTCGATCGCGCAGGTTCCGCCGTACGAAAACCCGCCGATGGCCCATTGCGCAGCGTCCGGGTTCACTTGAAGGTTCGATTCGATCCAGTTCGGGACGTCCTGGTCCAGATACGTCGCGACGTTGCCGAGCGCAGAATCCATGCAGCCTGGGTTGGCGTCGTAGTCCCCCAACGCGTCGGGCACTACCACTACGGGAGCAAGCCCGGAATGCCTCGACGCGTAGGCGTCGACGGTGGTCGCGAGCCGGCCGCTGTCCAGCCAGTCGCTGGGGCTGCCGGGCTCACCCGCCACCAGCACCAGGACGGGCAACTCCGCACGCGGATCGGCAAGGTAGGCAGGCGGGAGGTACAACGTCGCAGGCCTCGCGTCGAATCCCGAGATGTTGCCGGGAATCGCCGCTTCCGTGACGACGCCGTTGCTCGGCATCCGAACCGGTACCTGCCAATGGGTTTCCGTGGGAAGTCCCCGCTGTAACGCGGGCTCGGCCCCGGGGAGCGAATCGAAGGCGACGTGCTCGACCGCGCGGACCGGCCAGTGCCCGACCAGTGAACCGAGTGTGGGATAGGTGCCGGTCTGGGCATTGACCTGACCTACCGCGACGATCGTGGCCAGCGCGGCGAATGCCGTCACCGAAAGGCCGCGGGCAAGTCCTGGGCGCCGACGGAGAACAAGCGCCGCGCCGACGACTCCGAACATCGCCAGCGCTATCCAGACGAAACTCGACACGGGTAGCTGCGCGGGCAACGGTCGATAACTGAGCCACACGAACATCGCGCCGCCGACGGACCCGACCACTGACAGGCCCAGCGCGACAAGCACGGCCCGACGCGACAACCACCGAAGCAAAAGCAGCGTGCCGACACCGACGAGGACGGAACCCACGAGCAGCGCTGCGATGACGTGTCCGTGCTCGAGTGACATACGCGAGAGCCGCGTCAGGAGTTGATGCCCGTGCATTCGTTCCAGTATCCACATCTACCGGCAGTCTGCGAATTCGCGGAGTTGAGGCGAATCAGCGGCGTCGTCGAGATCTCACGAGCGCCACACCGCCTATCGCGCATCCTGCCGCGGCTAATCCGGCCCACGCGAATGTCCACGGATCGACGCCGACGCCGACCGAATCGCCTGACGAGTCAGCCGTCGATTCGGTCGCTTCCACGAGCGCGCGCATCACGTAAACCGGCGGCAAAGCTCCACCCGCAGATTCCGATCCGATCAGAACATCGCCCGCGTCGTTGAACGCCACGGCCTCGCCCTGCGGCTCCGTCGGGAGGGGGATCCGCAGCGGTTCGGTATCGGTGAGCGTCGCGCCGATTCCGCCGTCCACGACTTCGTACAGGTACAGATCGGAGTAGCTCCGGAGCGCGATCGCCGAACCGTCCGACGACACCGCTCCCCCGGTGAACATCACCGACACTGGCTTCTCCGGTCCGACAGACACGGCTCCGACGCGCTCGAGCGGCGTCGGGCCTGGCTGTGCCAAGTCACTCAGCTTCTGACCCCCGACCGGTGTGTAGAGACTGCTGGCGCCGAACAATTCCTTGGTCACGACAAAGACGTGGCCATCGGGGTCGAGGAGAATCGATTCGGTGTCGTGCGCTCCGTCCGGGTATGTGAGGCGGTGCAACGTACCGTCACCGGAATCGAGGTCCATCGTGATGAACGCCACCGTTTCGCGGGTTCGGAGGTTGTCACCGGTGTCCGACAGAACGAGCGTTCGACCACTCACCGCAAGATCTTCGACGTCGTAGGGATCAATCGGGACCGGAATCTGTTTCTGGACAACACAGTTCAGGTCCATTTCGAATACGAAGTCGTCACTGCCGCCGTCGCCCATCGCGTAGATCCGATCGTCGACGACGACCATCCCCGACAATTCCTGGAGCGCAGGATCCGTAGGTGTACACAGTGGGGCGAACTCGCTCGGTTCGAACGACGATGCCTGTGCGGGTGCTCCGGGAAGCAATACGGTTGCCGTAGTCGCGGCAATCACCGCGATCACGGCCCCGAAACTACGCACTAGGTGCGTACTCGACCAATGCCGAGGCCAACATCTGTGGCACACGTGCGTGCACCCGCGTTCCGGCCTCTTCGTGAGTCGATTCCAGGATCGTTCCGTCCGAGTGGATTCGAGCCATCAAGTCACCCCGCGTGTACGGCACCAGCACGTCGACCTCGACCTCCGGTCGAACCAGCACCTCACTGAGATGTGCTCGCAGTTCAGCGATTCCCTCGCCTGTCCGCGCCGAGACGAACACGGCGCCAGGCAACAGACCACGTAGTTGCGTCAAGGTAACCGGATCTGCCGCGTCGATCTTGTTGACCACGATCAACTCCGGCGGAGCCTTCGAATCCGTCTCGCGCAGAACATCGGTGACGACTTCCCGCACAGCCTTGATCTGTTCTGTCGGCAACGGATCCGAACCGTCGACGACGTGCAGAAGCAGATCCGCGTCGGTTACTTCCTCGAGAGTCGAGCGGAATGCCTCGACCAACTGAGTCGGCAGGTGTCGCACGAAGCCGACCGTATCGGTGAGTACGTACTCGCGGCCGTCGTCGAGTGCTGCGCGGCGCGTCGTCGGGTCCAAGGTGGCGAACAACGCGTTCTCCACGAGCACACCGGATCCGGTGAGCGAATTGAGCAGACTCGATTTGCCCGCGTTGGTGTATCCGACGATGGCAATCGACGGAATGTCGCTCTGCAGTCGACGTGTGCGCTTGGTGTCGCGAGCGGCCTTCATGCCCTTGATCTCGCGGCGTAGTTTTGCCATGCGCTCACGAATACGGCGACGGTCCGTCTCGATCTTCGTTTCACCGGGACCACGCAGACCCACACCGCCGTTGCTACCGGCACGGCCACCGGCCTGGCGCGACATCGACTCGCCCCAACCACGCAGACGCGGGAGCATGTACTCCATCTGAGCAAAAGCCACCTGGGCTTTACCCTCACGGGAAGTCGCGTGCTGAGCAAAGATGTCGAGAATCAGAGCCGTCCGGTCGATGACCTTGACCTTGACGATCTTCTCCAGCGCCGTGAGCTGCGCCGGCGTCAGCTCGCCGTCGCAGACGACGGTGTCGGCACCGGTCGCCAGGACAACT
Organism: Rhodococcus sp. P-2; assembly: GCF_016598535.1. Classification (GTDB taxonomy): domain Bacteria; phylum Actinomycetota; class Actinomycetes; order Mycobacteriales; family Mycobacteriaceae; genus Rhodococcus_F; species Rhodococcus_F baikonurensis. Next base: position 161,305 of record NZ_CP066779.1, read on the forward strand.
TCGCGCAGTTCCTGCGCCTTGCCGGAACCGATGTAGGTGGCAGCGTCAGGTTTGTCGCGGCGCTGAACCAGTCCTTCGAGAACCTCCGAGCCGGCCGTCTCGGCAAGTGCGGCCAGCTCGGTCATGCTCGCCTCGGCCTGCTCGGCGGTTCCCTGCGTCCAGACGCCGACCAGGACAACTCTTTCGAGTCGAAGCTGGCGGTACTCGACTTCGGTGACGTCCTCGAGCTCGGTCGACAGACCGGCCACGCGGCGCAGGGCGCCGCGATCTGCGAGTTGCATCTCACCGGTCGACGGGTTGCCCGATGCAGAATCTGCCGTGTATTCGGCTTGCGCGTACTCGGACTGCTCGTGAGCGGTGGACTCTTCGTTTTCATGTGTGTTCGTCATACAAGATCCATGGTCCCACGAAACCTGGGCACGGTGCATCCGTATTTCCTGCAGGCGTATTTCCCGCGGGCGATGTCACACGAGCGATTGCCACCAGGCGTCGCTGATCGTCCCGTTCGCCACCAGAACCGAGGGTCCCCGCAAAGACCCTTCACCGCCTTCGACGGTGACCTGCACTTCGCCGCCGAGCACGCGCACCAGCACCGAACCTTCGTCGCGGCCGTCGTACTTCAGCGCCGCGGCCGCAGCTGCGACCGTTCCGGTTCCGCAGGAACGAGTCTCGCCCACACCACGCTCGTGTACGCGCATGTGGACCCCGCCGTCGTGGATCGGCGTCACGATCTCGATATTGACCCCGTGCGGGAAGAACCCGGGATCGAAGCCCGGAGAAACACTCAGATCGAGCGCACTCAACACTTCTGCCGTCACGTGCTCGTCGACGCATGCCAAATGCGGATTACCGACGTCGATGCCGACGCCGGCGAAGACGCGGCCGTCGATTGTTGCCGAACTGGTGCCGAGTTCTTTGATCCGGCCCATCGCCACGGTCACGTCACCGTGCGTCGCGTCGTAGCCGTGCACCACGACCGGACGCGCTCCGGCGCGGCTGCCGACCACGAACTCGTCCTTGCTCTCCAAGCCAGACGCCTTGAGGTAATGGGCAAATACCCGAACGCCGTTTCCGCACATCTCCGCGATAGAGCCGTCGCTGTTGCGGTAGTCCATGAACCAGTCTTCTGCAGCGACGCCGTCGGGAAGTGCGGTGAGCACGCCGGCGTCCGCAAGTGCGCCTGCGCGAGCGACACGAAGGATGCCGTCGGCGCCGAGACCACGCTGGCGATCACACAACGCTGACACTCGTGCCGGCTCGAGATCGATCCGTACGTCGAGGTCAGGGAGAACAACGAAGTCGTTCTGCGTTCCGTGGCCCTTACTGAAATCCATGGTCGCCATCCTATCCGGACCTACCGACCGATTTACGCAGGTGACGCGGTGACCACCACGTTCTGTTCGTACGTGAATCCGGACGGCAACGAGGGGTCGGGGACGGTTGCGCCCCCGCAGGTCACGAGGACCAGCCTGGGCGCACCGGATTCGGAGAAGAACTCCGCAGGCAAAGCCACCTTTTCGTACAGCTTCAGGCTCGCTGCGTGATAGATGAACATCGTTCCGGCATCGTCGCTCACGTAGATCGGTGTTCCGGGCTTCATCTGGTGCAGCGCCCACAAGGCGCCGTGCGTGCGATCACCGTCGTCGACGTGGCCGGCAACAAGATTGGTGCCCTCCGAAGATCCGAACTGCACACCGTTGGTGAAATGCGAAACCTTGTCAGGATGCGGAAGGATCATTCCGCGGTTGGCGCCGAACCCACTGGTCACGATCTCGGCTTGCACATCCAGATCGGGAATCGCAAGCGTGTTCGGCGGCAGGTCCGTCGGCGCGGGCGCCCACGTCGCCTCTGGATCGGTTGGGGCTCCCACGTCGAATGGCGCTTCGGGAACGGGTGCGCTGACGGGCTTCCCGGCGGCACTCACCGCAAAATAGATCAGCACGCCGCCTACCGCGAGAAATGTGACGAGCAGCAGGAGAAGCGGCAGCCGACTCGCGCGTCGGCCTTTCGGTCGCGCGTGTGTCCCGCTCTGCGCCATGTTCGATGTCCTCCAGTCCGCCGATCGCGAAACGGATGGATCGCGAAAGAGCTAACTGTAAGATAGCTGATCGGCTCGATCGTGTTACAGACCGCGATCTGCAAGTGCAGAGAAGGCCGAGCGAGCCAGCTTCGGATCGGCACCGTCGAGCCAGTGCACGCGGGCGTCGCGACGGAACCATGATCGTTGGCGTCGAACGTAGCGCCGTGTCCCGATGAACGTCCGTTCGAGTGCTTCGGCCAGATCGTATTCACCGTCGAAATGTGCGAGCACCTGTGCGTAGCCGATGGCTCGCGGCGCTGTGACGCCCTCACGCAATCCTTGCTCGACCAGCACGGCAACTTCGTCGACAAGCCCGCCCGAAAACATCAACTCGGTTCGCAACCGAATCCGTCTGTCGAGTTCTTCCGTATCCCGATCCACGCCGATGATGCGGGTTCCCCAACGAGGGTCACCGATCTGCGGCGCCGAGGCCGCGAACGGCAGACCTGTCAGCTCGACGACCTCGAGCGCCCGAACCATCCGCCGTCCGTCCGTAGGCAGTATCGACGCCGCCGCTACCGGATCAGCAGCAACAAGCGCCGTATGCACCGCACCGACCCCACCGTCGGCCAGCACTGCTTCCCACTTCGCGCGAACTTCGGGATCCGTTGCCGGAAAAGACCATTCGTCAAGCAACGACTGGACGTACATCATGGATCCGCCGACGATCACCGGAACCTTGCCCGCCGCGATCAGATCCTCGGCGATCGCGATCGCGTCGGTTTGATAACGCGCGACAGTGGCCGTCTCCGTCACGTCGAGAACGTCGAGCAGGTGATGCGGAATCCCACGGCGCTCGGCAGGCGTCAGTTTGGCGGTCCCGATATCCATGCCGCGATAGAGCTGCATCGCGTCGATGTTGATGATCTCTCCGCCGAATTCCTCGGCCAGTGCCAACGCGAGATCGGACTTTCCCGACGCCGTCGGACCGACAACTGCGATCGGGCGAAGCTCTTCAGGGATGTTCACGGCCGCCACGTCCCGACGTGGTAGCCGATGCCGAACGGTGCATCGCTGTAGTCGACCGTCGAGCGAGGATGGTCTGACGGAGACGAGCTCGTAAAAACACCGGCGAGGACCTGCCACGCCGCGCGCCCCTGGGCTCCGACACTCCGGCAGAGCTGCGGATCGAGAGCAAGAAGCCCCTCCGGGTCACCGGTGGTCAGGGCATCGTCGATGGCCGATTGCACGCCCGCGGCGCGCTCGTCGAAGCTTCCGGGCGCCTTTGCCGTCAGCGTGGACGCACCGTCAGCCACGATCAGAAGCCCTTGCGGTCGGTTGTCGCTGTCGAGCTGCTTGCGCAGCTGCTTCCCGAATTCACGACATTCATTCGCCGACGCCTCTGCACTGACGGCGTGCATGTCGACGGTGATCTCCTCGTCTGCTCGGGCACGCAGCCAGCCGGCGACAAGGGCGCACAGTTCGAGAGATGGCACCGGTTCGCCGGTCGCATCCGCGTCCAGGGACGTCCGGACATCGGCGCCGAATCCCGCAAATGTTCCGATCTGCCCATGTCCGACGCCCGATCGCCAGAGTTCGCCCGCTGCCTTCTCGGAGTCGACACCGACGCCCACCCAGTGAACCGCCTCGTGAGAGAGCCGGCGCACGGCGGCTGTCGCTGCAGCACGCACCTGAGCGGACTCGGCCGAATCACCGGACAATTCCGGCACGAGTAACGGCGCCGAGGGGACGAGAACAGCGGAAGTCAACACAGCTGCCACGCTAGTCGACCCCGAGGTGGCGACCTCACACCCTCTTACCTGATTCAATAGTCGGAGAACGTGAGTACCGGGTTCAATGGAACCAGGAATGCGATCAGGCAGCCGTGACGCGCGGCAGAGACGAGGACCGATGACCGAGAACAGTGAACCCACCACCGGCGCCGACAGCAGTTCGGCCAGCCCGAGCCCGGCAGCACCCAAACCCGGCGCGCCCAAACCTGGTGGACCACGCCCCGGTGCACCCCGCCCCGGCCCAGCAGCCTCGCATGCCGTCACCGCCGCACCGGCCAGCGACCCGAGCAAGTACGGACGCGTCGAGGAAGACGGGACCGCCTGGGTGAAGACCGCTGACGGTGAACGTCAGATCGGATCGTGGCAGGCCGGGGATGCCGCCGAGGGTCTCGCCCATTTCGGCCGTCGCTACGACGACCTCGCGACCGAGGTCTCGCTACTCGAGGCGCGACTGACGTCGGGCGCCGGAGACGCCAAGAAGACCAAGGCTGCCGCCATCGCTCTGTCCGAATCCCTCTCCACCGCTGCCGTGATCGGTGACCTCGATGCTTTGGCCCGACGACTCGACGTGATCGTCGCCGGGTCCGACGAGGCCGCAGCGCACGCGAAGGAAGAGAAGGAACAGTCTCGCGCGGCCAGCACCGCCCGCAAGGAGGCCCTCGCTGTCGAGGCCGAACAGATCGGCTCGGAGTCGACCCAGTGGAAGACCGCGGGTGATCGACTGCGCGAGATTCTCGACGAGTGGAAGACGATTCGCGGAATCGACCGCAAGGTCGACGACGCACTCTGGAAGCGGTATTCCAAGGCTCGCGAGTCCTTCAACCGACGACGTGGAGCCCACTTCGCCGAACTCGACCGAGATCGTGCGAGCGCCCGTTCGACGAAGGAAGAACTGGTCGAGCGCGCCGAGAAGCTGTCGACCTCCACTGAATGGGGGCAGACCGCTGGAGAATTCCGCGATCTGCTCAGCGAGTGGAAGGCTGCCGGCCGCGCACCGCGCGAGGCCGACGACAACCTGTGGAAGCGCTTCAAGGGCGCGCAGGATGTGTTCTTCGCCGCGCGCAACGCTGCTGCATCCGAGCGCGATGCCGAATTCGAGCAGAACGCGGTTGCAAAGGAAGAGCTGCTCGCTGCCAACGCGAACATCGATCCGGCGCACGGACTCGAGAATGCTCGTGCAGCGCTGCGCGACCTGCAGGAGAAGTGGGACGCGATCGGCAAGGTGCCGCGCGACCGAATGCAGGAACTCGAAGCGAAGCTCCGGGCCATCGAAACCAAGGTGCGCGATGCTGTCGACGCCGAGTGGCGTCGTACCGATCCGGAGGCACTTGCCCGAGTCGCGCAGTTCAAGGAGCGGGTGAGCCAGTTCGAGGAGCAGGCCGCCAAGGCTCAGGCTGCCGGCAAGACGAAGGACGCCGAGAAGGCTCTCGCTCAGGCAAAGCAGTGGCGTGAGTGGGCCGACGCTGCCGAAAGCGCCGTCAACGAGTAATCGACGACGAGCTGCCAAGACAACAAAACGCCGGCTGACTCCGAAAGGAGTCAGCCGGCGTTGTCTTGCGCTTTGTACAGACGGCCTGCTGTGTCAGCCGACGTTCCATTCCTGATGTTTTTCGGCTTCAGCCGCAGCGATCCGGCGTTGTTCCTCCGCAGCGAGCTGAATGTTGGTTCGTGTCCAGACCACCTTGAGCCAATGGAACGTCAAGAACACGACGGCGAACCACCCGATGATCAGCCCGATCGACGGTCCGGCCACGTTGAAACCGGCGGGAATGGTCTGACGCGACCAGACGGCCATCATTCCCAGAGCACTCGCCACGGCGCTGCCGGCCAGCGCGACCCACGCCAGACTCCAGCGACGCGTCACGAGTGCCAGCATCGAGAATCCGATGCCGAAGACGACGACGAACCACACGAACAAGCGTGAGAACAGTGCAATCCGTTCGCTTTCCGCATCCTGGTTGTACGCGAGCACATCCCAGCCGTTCGCAACTCCCGCATGGGGCAGCGCAAGCGTCCCGACCAGCACGAGCACCGCAACTGCGACGACCATGGCGCGCGCACCTGGATCGATTTCTCCCGCGACCTTGCGTTCCGCGTCGTCGAGATCCTTGCGGTAGCCCTCGAAGGCGTCGTCGCCGGGCTGTGGTGTCGTGTTCTCGTGTTGCGAGGTCATGCGTTGCATCCCATCTGGACGGGTTGTGGGGCCGGGGCACCGATCTTCGGTAGCCCGAGACCTACGCCGATGGGCGGGGTCTTGGGTGTGATGCCCTTGTCGAACGAGTCACCGGCGCGGGTCCGACGGTGCGTGAGCACTCCGTCATCTGCCACGAGGTGATGAGGGGCTCCGTGGGTGACGACGACCGTCACCACGTCACCGGGTCGGATTGTGCCGTCGAGGTTTCCCTCGGGGCGGAAATGCACCAGGCGGCCGTCTCGCGCGCGACCACTGAGACGGTGAGTCGCTGCGTTCTTCCGACCCTCCCCCGCTGCCACCAAGAGTTCGACCTCGGTGCCGACGAGTTTGCGATTTTCCTCGATGTTCACTTCTTCCTGAACCGCCAGCAATCGCATGTAGCGTTCCTGGACAACCTCTTTGGGAAGCTGATCGGCCATCTCCGCCGCCGGCGTGCCCGGGCGCTTGGAGTACTGGAAGGTGTAGGCGTTGGAGAATCGCGCCTTACGCACGACGTCCAGCGTCTCCTCGAAATCCTCTTCCGTCTCCCCCGGGAACCCGACGATGATGTCCGTGGTGATGGCGGCGTGCGGCATTGCGGCGCGCACCTTCTCGATGATCCCGAGGTACTTCGACTTGCGGTACGAGCGCTTCATCGCTTTCAGAACCTTGTCCGAACCGGACTGCAACGGCATGTGCAGCTGCGGGCAGACGTTGGCAGTGGTTGCCATCGCTTCGATGACGTCGTCGGTGAACTCTGCCGGGTGCGGCGATGTGAACCTCACCCGTTCGAGGCCGTCGATGTGTCCACATGCCTTCAAGAGCGAGGCGAAGGCTCCGCGATCGCGCGGTTGTTCCGGATCGGCGAACGACACGCCGTAGGCGTTGACGTTCTGCCCGAGCAGGGTCACTTCCGAGACCCCCTCGTCGACGAGTGCCTGCACCTCGGCCAGGATGTCGCCGGGACGTCGATCCACTTCCTTGCCACGCAGGGCCGGAACGATGCAGAACGTGCACGTGTTGTTGCAACCGACCGAGATGGAAACCCAACCCGCGTAAGCAGATTCGCGCTTGGCCGGCAGCGTCGACGGAAAGGCCTCCAGCGCGTCGAGGATTTCGACTTCGGCGCGTTGGTTGTGGCGCGCGCGGTCGAGCAGCGCGGGAAGCGAGCCGATGTTGTGGGTGCCGAAGACGACGTCGACGAACGGCGCCTTCTTGACTACGGTGTCACGATCCTTCTGCGCCAGGCACCCACCGACCGCGATCTGCATGTCGGGGTTCGCCTCCTTGTTCGGGGCGAGCTGGCTGAGGTTGCCGTACAACTTGTTGTCCGCGTTCTCGCGGACCGCACACGTGTTGAAGACGACAAGATCAGGATCGCTTCCGGTCTCCGCCTTCGAATACCCGGCATCCTCGAGCAGACCGGACAGTCGCTCGGAATCGTGGACGTTCATCTGACAGCCGTACGTCCGCACCTCGTAGGTGCGAACAGGCGTCGCAGTCGGCTCGGAATCTGCCGTCGGTTCCGGAACTGCAGTCGGCTGTGGAAGTGCAGGGGACATTTCGTCGATCAGTGACACGCTTCAGCCTAGCTCACGTCCACTACGACGTGTAATAACGCCCTGATAAACAGCCGAAACGCGACATAAACGTCGTCACAGTAAAATTTCCATTACATATGGCAAGAACCATGGCGAAATCACGGGCGTCGACGCAAACTACGCCTAAGGTTCTCGTTTATGACCCAAGCCGACGATGCGACGACGCCGACCACCTCCGGCGATTCCACATCCATGATTTCGATGACCTCGGTGAACAAACACTTCGGGGAACTTCACGTCCTGCAAGAGGTCAATCTCGAGGTACCCAAGGGCCAAGTGGTGATCGTCCTTGGTCCGTCGGGCTCCGGTAAGTCGACTCTGTGCCGCACCATCAATCGCCTCGAACCCATCGACTCGGGCACGATCGCCGTCGACGGCAAGACGCTCCCCGAAGAGGGCAAAGCACTTGCTGCACTTCGCGCCGACGTCGGGATGGTCTTTCAGTCGTTCAACCTGTTCGCGCACAAGACGATCCTCGAGAACGTCATGCTCGCACCGATGAAGGTCCGCAAGGCCAAGAAGGAAGACGCCAAGAAGACCGCGCAGGCATTGCTCGAACGCGTCGGTATCGCCAATCAGGCCGACAAGTACCCGGCGCAGCTTTCGGGCGGTCAGCAACAGCGTGTCGCGATCGCTCGCGCCCTTGCGATGCAGCCGAAGGTGATGCTGTTCGACGAGCCCACCTCCGCACTCGACCCCGAGATGGTCAACGAGGTCCTCGACGTCATGACCTCCCTCGCGAAGGAAGGCATGACCATGCTCGTGGTCACGCACGAGATGGGCTTCGCGCGCAAGGCCGGCGATCGCGTGCTGTTCATGGCTGACGGCCAGGTTGTCGAAGACACCACGCCCGAAGAGTTCTTCACCCATCCCAAGTCGGATCGGGCCAAGGACTTCCTCGGCAAGATCCTCACGCACTGATTACAGTCTCCCCTCCGACAGTTCTGTCCTCGTCCACAAGACAACTTGCTCGACTGCACCGTTCACCTCGGCTGCACCGTTCATCTCGACTGCACTGTTCGTGTGTCGACAACTGAGAGGATCTTCATGAAGATCAATCGTTCCGTCCGTTTCGGAATCGGAATCATGGCCATCGCGTTCGCTGCCACGGCCTGTGGCGGCGGCGAGGAGAACAAGTCGATCACCGAGAGCGCTTCCGACGGCACTCTCACCGTCGGCATCAAGTTCGATCAGCCCGGCCTCGGTCAGCGCAACCCAGACGGCACCTTCTCCGGCTTCGACGTCGAGGTAGCCCGTTACATCGCAAACGAACTCGGCGTGAAGCCCGAAGGCATCACCTTCAAGGAATCGCCGTCAGCCCAGCGCGAGACCCTGATCCAGAACGGCGAGGTCGACTACATCGTCGCGACCTACTCGATCACCGACACGCGCAAGGAGAAGGTCAGCTTCGGCGGCCCGTACTTCATCGCGGGCCAGTCGCTGCTCGTTCGCTCCGACAACACCGACATCACCGGCCCCGATTCGCTCACCGGCGGCAAGAAGCTCTGCTCGGTGTCGGGTTCGACTCCGGCGCAGAACATCCAGGACAACTACGCCAAGGACGTCCAGCTCCAGCCGCTCGACACCTACTCCGCTTGTGTCGAAGCTCTGCGTAACGGCGCTGTCGACGCTGTCACCACCGACGACATCATCCTCGCCGGCTACGCTGCCCAGTACCCAGGAGAGCTGAAGGTCGTCGGCGAACCGTTCACGACCGAAAAGTACGGCGTCGGCCTGGCCAAGGACGATTCCGAGGGTCGCGGCAAGATCAACGATGCCATCGAGAAGATGATCTCCACCGGCGCGTGGGAAGAAGCCTTCAACAACACCGTTGGTGCTTCGGGCTACCCCATCCCGGCCCCGCCCACCGTTGATCGTTACTGACCTGCTTTTTTCACCGTCAATCTCGCTGCGGCTCCCCACTTCGGGAGCCGCAGCGCGTGACGCCACCAACGGAGATCCCGTGATCTGGGGAGACGGCAAGTGAACCTTCTGAGCAAGTACGGCGACCAGATTCTGGAAGCCTTCTGGACCACGATCCAGCTGACGTTCTTCTCCGCGATCGGCGCCGTCATCATCGGTGTCCTGATCGCGGCCATGCGCGTGTCACCGGTTCCGGTCGCCCGATTCCTGGGTACCGCGTACGTGACCGTGTTCCGCAACACCCCCCTGACACTGATTCTGCTGTTCTGTCTGTTCGGTCTGTCGCAGACGCTCGGAGTCAATCTCGCAAAGTCGGACTCACCGACTTTCTTGACAGACAACAACTTCCGACTCGCAGTGCTCGGACTCAGTGTCTATACCGCCGCGTTCGTGTGTGAGTCACTTCGATCGGGAATCAACACCGTTCCGGTCGGCCAGGCCGAAGCGGGCCGATCACTCGGTCTGTCGTTTGCACAAAATCTTCGGCTGATCGTCCTGCCTCAGGCATTTCGCGCGGTCACAGCACCGCTGGGTAGCGTGCTGATCGCACTGACCAAGAACTCGACCATCGCCGCTGTGATCGGCGTATCCGAAGCGTCAGCGCTGATGAAGAAGATGATCGAAAACGAAGCCGCGATCTTCGTCGTCGGTGGAATCTTCGCTGTCGGTTTCGTGATCCTGACACTTCCCATGGGCTTGATCTTCGGCAAGCTGAGCAAGCGATTCGAGGTTTCACGATGAGCAACCGCGCAACAGTCCTCTACGACGCGCCGGGCCCCAGAGCGCGAAATCTTTACCGATTCGCGTCCCTTGTCGTCGCTGCACTCATGGTCGCGATCGGGTACGTCATCTACCGCGCACTCGACGAAAAGGGCCAGCTGACAGCAGCGAAGTGGGATCCGTTCCTCGAATCCACCTCGTGGACAACGTATCTGATACCCGGTATCCGCGGGACACTGATCGCGGCTGCGATGTCCATCGTCTTCGCGCTCATCCTCGGTTCTGCCCTGGGTATCGGCCGACTCTCCGAGCACAACATCATCCGGAAAATTTGCGGCGTCATCGTCGAACTGTTCCGAGCAGTACCGGTTCTGATTCTGATGATCTTCTCGTATCAGGTGTTCGCCGAATACGAAGTCTTCAAGTCGAAGTACCTTGCACTGGCGGCAGTCGTCGTGGGTCTTACCCTGTACAACGGGTCAGTGATCGCCGAGATCGTCCGTGCCGGGATCAACTCACTCCCGCGTGGGCAAAGTGAGGCCGCCAAGGCGCTGGGGATGCGCAAGACGCAGATCATGGTGACGATCCTGCTCCCCCAGGCGGTTACCGCCATGCTGCCGGCACTGATTTCACAGATGGTCGTGGCGCTGAAGGACTCCGCCCTCGGTTACCTGATCGGGTATGTCGAGCTGGTACGTCAGGCCCAACAGCTCGGCACTTTCTACGGAAACTTCCTGCCGGCGCTCATCGTGGTTGCCGCAATCATGATCGCTCTCAACTCCGCGCTTACCTTCCTGGCAACCAAGGTGGAGAAGCGCCTGCGTTCCGGCAAGCGAAAGGGCAAGGGCCCCATCGCGGCTCCGTCTGCCGACCCAGCGGTTTCGGTACCGGGTATGGACCTGACCAAGCCGTGAGCTGATCGACCTGCTGTTCCACTGACGCGAGGAGCGGGGTGTGTCACCGAATTCGGTGACACACCCCGCTCCTGGTATTCGATGCCTACGACATGTGTTGCCTACGACTCTGCGGCAGCCATCTCTGCTTTGACCACCTCGTACGACATCCCCGCTGAATATCCTTTGCGCGCGAGCATCGAGACCAGTCGACGCGTGACCTTGTCACGATCGTCGATCGGCTTGTTCTTCAGCTTGCGCCGAACCAAATCTGCTGCGCGCTCGCGCTCGTCTTCGGGATCGATCTGCGACAGAGCTTCGGAGGCGACGTCCTGGTCGATTCCTTTGAGCCGCAACTCGACTGCAAGCGCACGCTTTCCCTTGCCCGAGTACGTGTGCCGCGAATGAACCCATTGGTTCGCGAAGTCTGCGTCGTCGATCAACCCGATTTCTTGGAGTCGATCGAGGACCTTGGTAATGATCTCGGGCTCGAAGCCGCGCCCGCTCAGCTTGGTTTCCAGTTCCGAGCGGCTGCGTGCCCGGTCGGTCAGGAGGCGCAGGCAAGCGTCTTTGGCCTGCGCCTCCGTACCACCTTCCGCACGTTGCGACGGTTTCTCGGAGCGTTGACGGGATCGACGCCGAGGAGCGCCGTACTCTTCACGAGCATTCTCGCCGTGGTCACCGTCGTCGAAGCTCATGACTGAACTCAGAAGTCGGCGGGAGCTTCGTCGGTTGCAGTGACGTCAGCACCGATACCGAGCTTTTCCTTGATCTTCTTCTCGATCTCGTCGCGGATATCGGTGTTCTCCAGCAAGAACTTACGAGCATTTTCCTTGCCCTGACCCAACTGGTCACCTTCGTAGGTGTACCAGGAGCCGGACTTGCGGATGAACCCGTGCTCGACACCCATGTCGATGAGCGAGCCTTCCTTACTGATGCCCTGGCCGTAGAGAATATCGAACTCGGCCTGCTTGAACGGCGGAGCGACCTTGTTCTTGACGACCTTGACGCGAGTGCGGTTACCGACTGCGTCGGTACCGTCCTTGAGGGTCTCGATGCGACGGATGTCGAGGCGGACCGAAGCGTAGAACTTCAGTGCCTTACCACCGGTGGTGGTTTCGGGAGAACCGAACATCACGCCGATCTTCTCGCGAAGCTGGTTGATGAAGATGACGGTGGTGCCCGAGTTGTTCATGGCACCGGTGATCTTGCGCAGCGCCTGGCTCATCAGTCGAGCCTGCAGGCCGACGTGGCTGTCACCCATTTCGCCTTCGATCTCGGCGCGAGGAACAAGAGCGGCCACGGAGTCGATCACGACGATGTCGAGGGCGCCCGAACGGATCAGCATGTCTGTGATCTCGAGAGCCTGCTCACCCGTATCGGGCTGCGAGACCAGAAGCGCGTCGGTATCGACACCCAGCTTGGCTGCGTAGTCGGGATCGAGTGCGTGCTCCGCGTCGATGAACGCCGCGATGCCGCCGTTGGCCTGAGCATTGGCAACTGCGTGCAGTGCCACGGTGGTCTTACCCGAGGACTCCGGGCCGTAGATCTCGATGACGCGGCCACGCGGCAGTCCGCCGATACCCAGCGCGACGTCAAGCGCGATGGAACCGGTGGGAATGACGGCGATGGGCTGGCGGACACCCTCACCCAGGCGCATCACCGAACCCTTGCCGAAGTTCTTGTCGATCTGCGCCAACGCGAGGTCGAGTGCCTTGTCCCGATCAGGTGCCTGTGGTGCCATCGTGATCCCCATCCTTGTTTCAGTCTTCAGTGCCTGCCTGAGCAGACTCCGTCTCTTCAGCGCCTGCCTGAGCCGACCCTGTTGGTGTGTTGCGATCAGAGTAGATCCGGCCACCGACAGACTTTTCGATCTTGCTTTCGCGCTTGCCGATCACCGCGTTCGTGAAACACCGCATTCGTGAAACACCGCATTTGTAGAACACCGCATTTGTAGAACACCGAAAGTTCGCAGTTACGAAAAGAGCGTCACCACCGAACAGGTTCAGCATAGACGAACACGTGTTCGAACAGAAGACGAGAGACGTTCGACACGCCGAAGAATCAGCGGCGGGCGGGGGGTACGTCGAACTCCACGCAGAGTGCGCGCCACACTTCGCGAGGCTCCCAGCCTGCTTCGACAGCCTCCGCGGCAGTCATTCCGTCGAGACTCTGGAGTACATGGTCGATCAGCATCGAGTCGCCTCGTACCTGCCCGAACTCTTCGCGCACCATTTCATGAAATTCGGTCAACCGCACAGCCGCCACCGTAGTCCACAGAGCGGTGCACCTGCATTCAGGCGCACCATGCTCACGCCGTCACACCACCGTTGACCACCTGTCGGCACACCGCCACCGGATCGGTGACCTGCGACGCAGTCGCGGCAGCAGACTTCGCAGCTTCCGCGAATCGTCTGTCGGAGAGCACCTGCAGTACGGCATCGCGAATCGACTGGGCATCTGCGGGCCGCACGATCACCGACGTCCCTGCCCGGGCAGCGCGATTGGCCAACTCCCACTGGTCCCCGCCCCCGGGAACGACGACCGTCGGCACGCCGGCCAGCAAGGCTTTCGCCAACATGCCGTGCCCGCCGCCGCACACCAATACCGACGCGTCGCGCAGCATCGCGTCCTGGCGTCCGAGACCTGCACGAACCCAATCGGGATGCTCGCCTTCTGCTCCGTCGAGCATCGACGCGATCAGCCTGACACCGGCGCCGCCGAGTCCTTCGACCGTGCCCTCGAACATTCCCACTGCCCCGGTGTGCGCCGTGGACGGCGCCACCATGACCAGCGGCTCGTCACCTGGCGGTGGATCCAGAATGACCTCGGTCGGCTCCCAGAGAAGCGGGCCGACGACGTGTGCGTGCTCCGGCCAGTCGGGGCGAGGCACTTCCAGTGCCGGAAGTGTTGCGATCAGCCGGGCTTGCGGACCGGGATCGAGAGCGGGCAACCCGACACCGACGCGAGCCTGGGAGCGCTGGGCCAACCCTTGCTTGATCGAACGTCCGGTCGCTGCGCGCATCAGGGTATCGCGGAGTCGACCACGAATTCCGACGCCTGGCGCGAGCCCGCTGCCGATCGGCGGCAGACCGCGCGAGGGTGAGTACAGCGGGTGAGGCGAGAGTTCCACCCACGGGATGCCGAGTCGTTCGGCGGCCAATCCGCCTCCGGCAGTGAGGATGTCGGAGACGACGAGATCCGGGGAGACGGATTTCAGGTCGGGAAGCAGTTCGGTGGAAATATAGGCGGCGCGCGAATGAATCCGAGCGCCTGCATCAAGATCGTCGTCTCCCGGCCGCGGAGCCAAGCCCTTGAGCGGCTCGGCTTCCACGCCGGCAGCTCGCGCTGCCTCGACCCACCGGGTCCCTGTGTACAGGATCGGTTCGTCGCCGGCCTGGATCAACGCCAGCGACAACGCTATTGCGGGAAAAGCATGACCCGGGTCCGGCCCGGCAACAACGGCTACACGCACCGGATCAGAGTGTCACACCGAGTGAAAGGCCTGTTCCGCCGCACCCAGTGCGCGTTCGCGATCCGAAGCCACCAATCCGATCCTCGTCCTGCGATCAAGGACGTCGTCGACATCGAGGGCGCCTTCATGCGATACCGCGAAATCGAACTCTGCACCGCAGATCTCCAAGTCCGCAACCGACCGGAGTCGATCGCTGCTCGCCGCGGCCACGACCTCAGCCTCGGTGCCGTATCGCGCCACCAATGACGCGGGTGCCTTGATCTTTTTCAATTCAGCCGGTGATGCAGCGCCTACCAGCGGCAACGCGCGTGTCCGACACGCTCCGGCGCTCAGCGACCCGACCTCGACCGCGGCGTCGACGGCGTCTTCGGCCATCTTGCGGTACGTCGTGAGTTTTCCGCCCACTACCGTGACCAAGCCCGAGTCCGAACGGACTACAGCGTGATTGCGAGAGAGGTCGGCCGTCGAGCTTTCACCGGTGTCCAACAGCGGACGCAGACCCGCAAAGGTCCCCAGGACGTCCTCACGGGTCAGAGGAACTTCCAACGCCGTGTTCACGGTGTCGAGAAGGAAGTCGATCTCGTCCTCGGACGCCGTCGGCACGTCTGGCACCGGTCCCGGCGCTGCTTCGTCGGTCAACCCGAGGTAGATCCGGCCGAGCTGCGCGGGCAGGGCGAAGACGAAGCGGTTGGTCTCGCCGGGAATCGGCACGGTCAGTGCTGCCGTGGGGTTCCCCAATCGCGCGGCATCGAGCACCAGGTGCGTCCCGCGGCTGGGGCGCAGGGTGATGCTGGAGTCGACCTGATCAGCCCAGACACCGGTCGCATTGACCACGACGCGGGCACGCATCAAGAACTCGGACCCGGTCAACTCGTCGCGCAAGGTGGCCGACGTTCCGGATACGTCGTATGCACCGACGCGGGTCAGGATTCGCGCGCCGTATGACGCTGCGGTTCGGGCGATGCCGACGACGAGGCGGGCGTCGTCGATGAGCTGCCCGTCGAACGCGGTCAAGGCGCCACGTAAGTTCTCCCGCTTGACCGCGGGAGCTAATTCGCGCGCTCGAGCAGCGCTGACCGTCCGTGATCGGGGTAGAACCGACGCTGGGGTTCGCGCCGACATGCGCAGAGCGTCACCAGCCAGGAAACCGGTACGCACCAGGGCCTTCCCGAAAAACGATGTTTCGGGCAACAGCGGTACGAGTTGAGGCATGGCGCGAACGAGATGCGGCGCGGTGCGCGTCATGAGAATGCCGCGCTCGACCGCACTTTCACGCGCTATACCGACATTGCCGGAGGCGAGGTACCGAAGGCCGCCGTGTGCCAGTTTCGAACTCCAGCGGCTGGTGCCGAATGCGAGGTCGTGCTTTTCGACCAGCGCAACACTGAGCCCTCGAGTCACGGCGTCGAGAGCGACACCGACACCGGTGATTCCGCCGCCGATAACCAGGACGTCAACCGAATCGCCGTTCGCGAACTGCTCGAGTTCACGAGTACGCCGCTGTGCGTTGAGAGCTGAATCGCCGCCTGCCGAATCCCGAAGGTCCACAGCTATTCTCCCGAATTCTTTGCAGGTGCCAGATACGCAGCGACCGCATGTCGAAGTTGCTCGACCGACGCGTCGGCCGAAAGTTCCGGCTCGAGAGTCGGTGCGGAGATGACGACGGACTGAGCCATCAGTAGAACCATCGCCGCAATCTCGTTGACGCTTCCCTCGCGAATCGAACCGTCTTGTTGACCGGCAGCCACGACGGAAGTGATCAGTTCGAGAATCGACTTCTGGCTCGCGCCGAGTCGGTCCACGATGTAGGTGGTGAGCAACTCTTGATCGGCGTGGCGAATCTTCACGAAGAGCGGATGATCGCGAATCTGGCCGACGACGTCACCGATAGCTTCCACGAGCAATGTGCCCGCAGACCCGGTGAACGCCACCTCTGGCAGCACTGATCGAATCTCCCGGGTGAGCAGATCCGCGACGACGGCTCGTGTGTCCGGCCATCGCCGGTAGACCGTCGGTCGGCTCACGCCGGCTCGACGGGAGATCTCCGCAAGTGTGGTTCGTTGCATTCCGAAATCGAGGACACACGACCTTGCTGCGTCGAGAATCACGTCGTCGATCTCGCGGCTGGGGATGCGCTGACCATCTGCCTTGCGAGGGGCAAGTGAGTCATCTGCGTTACGGATTACCATCGTGTGTAACACAATACCGGACAAGTCACCGGTAATCCCGTCGGGACTTGCGAGTTCTCTCGCTCAGCGATCATCAGAAATAGTACAACTCGAAACCAACTGCGCGCTCTGCGTCGAAACCGGGCTTCGGTCCGCTGACCATGTCGATCTGTGCGCGCGCCTGTTCCCGGATCGGCGTGGAACTCAACGCCGCCAGATATCGCGCATGTTCTGCGAGCGAATCCACGGCGCGATCGACCGTCGACGTCACGTCGACGCAGTGTGTGGGAGTCATCGTGTTGACCGCAACCCACCGCACACCGGACCACGGCGCCAGTCCCTGAGCCGTCAATGACGGAAAGATCCATTCGTTCGCCGCATCAGCGGTCGCGTCCAGGACGCCGATCCCGAGTGCTCGGTGATCCGCGCTGTTGAGGTAGCCAGGTCCCCAGGTGTGGGAGAAGTTCATCGTCACCACCAATTCCGGGCGGTGGCGACGAATTGCCGCGGCGAGAGTCGAGCGCAACTCCAAGCCTTCCACGAGACGACCGTCGGGTAGATCGAGGAACTCCACCTCACTGACACCGACGATCGCGGCCGAGCGACGCTCTTCTTCCTCGCGGACCGGGCCGGACTCCTCGGGCGACAGACCGGCGATTCCGGCCTCACCGCGCGTGGCCAGGACGTATCGCACGTCTTTACCGCGATCGGTCCACTGCGCCACTGCTGCGGCTGCGCCGTATTCGATGTCGTCGGGATGCGCCACGATGACAATCGCGCGCTGCCAGTCCTCGGGGAAGTTTTCCATAGGGCAGATCTTGCCCGTCAGAACCGCGAAGCGTGGGAATTGTCGTCACTTCCCGACATCGCCTTCACCAGGAAGTAGATTCCGAAACCGACAGCGCCGACCACCAGGACCCAGAAAAGCCCCTTGATCAGCGCACCGACCACCGCAAGTGCGACCCACACCAGTACGACGGCCAAAACGATCTTCCAAAACATGCTTACCTCCAACGTGCCGTTGAATAATCAGTCGAATCGGACAGGTGCTGCGTCGTCCGTAGAACCAGCCTGACAGGTCTGGCGTGACAAAGCAGCAGCTCAGCGGCAAGTTCAGGTAAAGATCAGGGTTCACCCCGAGACCGGCCCTCACGCAGGTCAGGTGTCCAACCCATCGGAGCTTGCTCCTGGCGTAAACTCGCGAAGTTCCATCCCGTACGCCGAAGGAGCACGTCCGCAGTGTCTACGACCCGTTTCCCCGCTCGCGATCTCGCGCATGTAGCCGTCTTCGCCGCACTCATCATCGCGCTGGGCCTTCCCGGGTCGATCAACATCGGTATCTCCGGTGTACCCATCACGCTTCAGTCCATGGGCGTCATGATGGCCGGCGCTCTGCTCGGACCGCGCAAGGGTGTTCTCGCAGTCTTGACGGTCATCGCCCTGGGATTGGTCGGATTGCCCGTCCTTGCCGGCGGTCGCACCGCACTCGTGTCTCTCTCGAGCCCGACGGCCGGATTCCTCATCGGTTGGATCCCGACGGCGTTCGTCATCGGATGGCTGACTGCCAAGATGCTGCCCAAGTACCGGATCATCGCAGGCATCGGCATCAACCTTCTCGGCGGCGTCGTCGTTCTCTACGCGTTCGGCATCGTCGGAATGATGGTCCGCGGACACATGAGCTTCGTCGCCGCCTGGTCTGCCAACGCCGCCTTCATCCCGCTCGACGCCGCCAAAGCGGTCGTCACTGCGTTGGTCGCGTCCCAGGTTCATCGGGCATACCCGGCACTACTGCGCGACTCGGTGATCTCGTCGAACAAGACCGTGGTGGCGAACTAATCTCCGATGAGTGAGATCGTCTTCGAGAACGTCGGACACCGCTTCGGTGAGCGAACGGTCCTGCAGCAGATAAATCTGCGTCTGAGCGAGCAGCGAATCGGGATCGTGGGTGCAAACGGAAGCGGCAAGTCGACCCTCGCTCGCATGATCAACGGACTGGTCGTTCCGACGGAAGGACACGTCCACGTCAACGGCTTGGACACGGCGAAGAAGGGCCGCGACGTACGCAAGCAGGTCGGATTCGTCTTCACCGATCCCAACCACCAGATCGTGATGCCGACGGTTGCCGAGGACATCGAATTCTCGCTCCGCCGTAGCGGATCGGGCAAAACCGAGCGCGCCGCAAAGGTGGCCTCGGTGCTCGAACGCTACGGCCTCGCCGGGCACGCCGACCATCCCACCCACCAGCTTTCGGGCGGGCAGAAACAGCTTCTCGCGCTCGCGGCCGTCATGGTGACGGAACCGACCGTACTGGTCGCCGACGAACCCACCACGCTCCTCGACCTTCGCAACTCTCGGCTGATCAGCTCGGTATTCGAGTCTCTCGATCAGCAACTGATCGTCGTGACCCACCAACTCGATCTCCTCGAATCCTTCGAACGGGTGTTGGTTGTCGACCAAGGCCGCATCGTCGCGGACGGCTCCCCCGCCGACTCCATCGATCACTACCGGTCGTTGGTCTCGTGACCACCCTCGGCGTCTACCGCCCGGGCACGTCACTGCTGCACCGGATGCCGACGGGGATCAAGCTCGTCGCCTTGATCGCGGCGATCCTCGCAGTCTCGATCTTCGTGCGTGAGCCCTGGCAGCTGGCAGCTCCTGCGATCGTCGTTGTTGCGCTGTACGTGATTGCGCGCATTCCTCCGATGACGGCACTCCGGCAACTGCGTCCGGCACTGTGGATGTTGCTCTTCATCGGGGCATTCCAGCTGGTGGTCGCGGGATGGCAGCGAGCGGCCGTCGTTTGCGGCGTTCTGATCATTTCGATCGCCTTCGCGGCGATCATGGGTCTGACCACACGGATCTCCGAGATGCTCGACGCGATCACCAGATTCCTGACGCCCTTGCGACGCTTCGGCGTCAATCCCGAACGGATCGCCCTGCTCCTCGCAATGACGATCCGGTGCATCCCGCTCATGTTCGAAGTCATCACGCAGGTGTCCGAGGCACGCAAGGCGCGTGGACTCGGCTTCTCGCTACGTTCTTTCGCCGTGCCGGTCATCGTCGGCACGCTGATGACCGCGGATGCGATGGGTGAGGCGTTGGCAGCCCGCGGCGCCGACGACTGAGCGCCGATCAGACCGAGAACTGTCAGTTGTACTTGCGGGTGATGTCGTCCACCTCGCCGATGGCGTCGGCAAGCGCCGAGAGTCGCTCGGCGGCTGCGTGCAACGCCGAGAGTTCTCGATTGAACCCCACCAGTGCCGAAGGGCTGTGGGGCGCGGTCAATGCGGCGGCCGAGGTCACCAGATCCTCGTACTGATCCAACCCCGACTGCAATTCACGTACGGCGCTGTCGATAGTGGGATCGAGAGGTTCGGTCACCTTGGGTGTTGCGGCAACCGCGCGTTCCATCGCGACCACGTCCGCGGACACCGCGAACATCGCTCTCAATGCCGAATCAGCGGTGACGGTGATTTCGTCCAACTCGCCGGGGTCGATGGTGTCGGCACGCCTGAGCACACTCAAGATCTCGAACAGCGAAGTCTCGGCGCCGATCAGGCGAGACATCGGGATGAACGCGCGAGACGACGACGGTGGCAACCGCCGGCGAATCGGCGCGGACGGCGGTGGGCCGGAACTCATCGAACGGTAACGGCCGACCGCGATGACGGCGGGAACCGCGAACAGTGCCGCTCCCCCGCCTGCCACGACCACCGACCACTCTGGAGCGGACGCTACTGCGAGGCCGGCAGTGCCGACCACGGATCCGCCTGACATGAAACCCCAACGCTGCGCTCGTCGACGCGCTCGGGCACGCTTGCGCTCGAATTTGGCGCGCGGGTCCTGCCACCGCCGTGCTGCATCCGCCGCAGACAGACCGACCTCGCGCAATGTGTCCGCGGTGCGTCCCAATGCTCCGAAAGCGCCGGATACGGAAACGGGAACGGCCGACCGGGGCTCACGCCCAGATCGACCGTCTCGTGAAGAAAACATCAGAGCATCACTGCCGACATCGAGGATTCGGCTACTGCCCGGTCTGACCGGCAGCCGGGGGCTGCTTCTCGACGGACGGAGTCGCGGGAGTGGCCGCTGCGCCGCCGGACGGCAGTGCCTCGCCCTTCATGGATGCACGAATCTGTTCGAGGCGACTGTGCCCTGCCATCTGGACCGAGGCCTGCTGGACCTCCATCATGCGGCCTTGAACGGAGTTCTGGGCGAGCTCGGCAGAGCCGAGTGCGTCGGCATAGCGACGTTCGATCTTGTCGCGCACAGCATCGAGGCTGGGTGTGTTGCCCGGAGCCGACAGCGTGCTGTCCATGGAACGAAGCGACTCGCTCACGCGCTCCTGCATCTTGGCCTGCTCGAGCTGGCTGAGCAGCTTGGTGCGCTCGGCAACCTTTGCCTGCAGAGTCATCGCGTTCTGCTCGACGGCCTTCTTGGCCTGAGCGGCCGCCTGCAAGGACTGGTCGTGCAGTGCCTTCAGGTCCTCGACGCCCTGCTCGGCCGTCACCAGCTGAGCCGCGAAAGCCTCAGCGGCGTTGGTGTACTGGATCGCCTTGTCGTTGTCGCCGGCAGCAGCGGCCTGATCGGCGAGGTTGACGGCCTGGCGCGCGTTGGCGTTGAGCTTCTCGACCTCGTCGAGCTGACGGCTGAGCTTCATCTCGAGTTGACGCTGATTACCGATCACCGACGCAGCCTGCTGGGACAACGCCTGATGCTGGCGTTGCGCGTCCTCGATCGCCTGCTGAATCTGAACCTTTGGATCTGCCTTCTCATCGATCTTCGAATTGAAGAGCGCCATCAGGTACTTCCAGCCCTTGACGAAAGGATTAGCCATTGGTTTGATCCTGCCTCCATCTGATGCGCCGCGCCGAACGCGACCCGGAGCGCGACCGTCGCGCACCGAAACAAGGGCTGCGCCCTATCTGCTCTGACCCCACCTGCTGGAAACCGGCGGTTACGTACAAAATCTATCGGTTACGGCCGGTAGTGGCTACGCCGCCGCCAACCTTCGAGCGTTCGGTGCCGGAATCACGACGCGGGTATCGCGTGCGATAGTCGGCGAACCGGATGCCGACACGGCAGGTTCGGTGACCTGTCGACTCGCTACCGGAGCGCTCTTCTTCGTGGCCAGGGTCTCGCTCACGTCGACCAGCACGTCGGACAGTGGGACTGCGAGCGCATCACAGATCGCTGCCAACAGTTCGCTCGATGCTTCCTTACGTCCACGTTCCACTTCGGACAGATAGCCCAAGCTCACACGCGCGCTGTTCGACACCTCACGTAGCGTGCGGCTCTGCGAAACGCGCGTACGCCGGAGACTGTCACCGATTGCCTCACGCAATAGCAGCGCCATCTCGCTCCTCCTTCATCCGTGACCTCATCGTGCATGGTCGTACGTCTTCACAATCGTCAACGTCCGAACACATCCGATTGGTTCCCGAGCCTATCGTGCCGCGCGCTCTGCGACACGATCACGTAACCGCGACACGGCAGTCGCGACTGCGGTTGTTCGAATCTCCCACCGTTCGCCGCCGAGCGCGAGCGGTACGCATTCGGTTCCGTCCGGGCCGGCGATACCGAGAAACACCGTTCCGACCGGGTGTCCGTCCTGCTCACTCGGACCGGCGACCCCCGTCAGACCGACACCCCAGTCGGCGCCGCACCTCGAGCGGGCACCGAGTGCCAAAGCCACCGCGGTGCTCTCGGACACGGGACCGTCTGTTGCCAGGCGATCGGGGTCCACGCCAGCCAGCGTCGCCTTCAGGTCGGTCGCGTACACGACCAGCCCTCCGCGCAGCACAGCGCTCGATCCCGGCACCGACGCAACCGCTGCAGTGAACAATCCGGCCGTCAGAGATTCGGCGGCGGCGACAGTCTGCCCCGCGGCACCGAGGACCTCGACCAGTTCGGCCACTCCGAGTCCGAGCAGCGGATCGGTCATGACTCGACTGCGCGAACTCCGGCGCGAAGCCTGATCGCCTGCACGATGTATTCGATTCCGGTCGCCACCGTCAGCACGACGGCAGCAGCCATCAGCAACCCGCTGACGATGTCCCAACTGCTCGGCAGTGGGCACAGGAAGAAGCCGATCGCGACGGCCTGCACGAGGGTCTTGAGCTTGCCGCCCTTGCCCGCCGGGATGACCGCGTGCCGCAGAACCGCGAACCGCAGCAGCGTGATTCCGAGTTCTCGGGCGATGATCACTCCGGTCACCCACCATGACAAATCACCCAGAACCGAGAGCCCGATGAGCGCGGCTCCGATCAGCGCCTTGTCCGCGATCGGGTCCATGAGTTTCCCGAAATCCGTGACCAGACCGTATTTCCGAGCCAATTGGCCGTCGATCCGATCCGTGATCGCGGCCACGATGAACACGCCCATCGCCCCGAGACGCCACCACGTCGAGTGTCCGCCGTCGACGAAGAGAACAACGAGAAACACGGGAACGAGAACCATTCGAACCATCGTGAGAATGTTCGCGATGTTCAGCAATGGAACCGGGTTGTCCGCGACAGGTGTGCCGTCGGACGGGCCGACGGCAGCGCGATGGGCGTCGGTCTGATCGCGCGGGGTACTCATCGGATCACCGCACGAGCGGTGAGCCGAACCCGGGATACAGCCGAGCGGCGCGGGAATTGCGTGGGGCGGACAGGCACGCGACTTAGAATATCGGTAGGGGCATTGACTAATGTGCACCACATGACTTCGACCGCGCCGACCTATACCGAGAGCCAGTTGATCGTGCGTCGCGCGCGAACGTCGGACATCCCCGAAATCAAGCGCCTCATCGACATCTACGCCGGCAAGATCCTGCTCGAGAAGAATCTCGTGACGCTGTACGAGGCCGTCCAGGAGTTCTGGGTCGCCGAGCGCGGTAATCAGGTAATCGCCTGCGGCGCTTTGCATGTGTTGTGGGCAGACCTGGGTGAGATCCGCACCGTCGCAGTCGATCCGACAGCCAAGGGGCAAGGTGCAGGTTTCCATGTCGTCGACAAACTCATCGAGGTCGCCAAGGAATTGGAGTTGGAACGGTTGTTCGTTCTGACGTTCGAGACCGAGTTCTTCCACCGTCACGGATTCGCGGAGATCGACGGCACTCCCGTCACCGCCGAGGTCTACGCCGAGATGTGTCGTTCGTACGACGCCGGTGTCGCCGAGTTCCTCGACCTGAGCTATGTGAAACCCAACACACTCGGCAACACTCGCATGCTCCTGACTCTCTGAACCGTTCAGACTCTTCTCACACCCTGCTCTTCACACACACCTGTCTCGATCACCAGTCCCCGAAAGCGGTCACGATGTCGTTGTTTCTCGTCGAATACACCTACGCTCCCGAGAAGAACCCTCAGCGCGACGAAGTCCGTGGCGATCACCGCGCGTGGCTCGCGGATCTGGTCTCCCGCTCGATCGTTCTGTCATCCGGCCCGTTTGCAGATGGAAACGGCGCGCTGATCATCGTCGACGCCGCGGACGCCGACACCGTTTCGCTCCTCTTCACCCACGATCCGTTCGCGATCGCCGATTTGATCGAGAACGTCCGCATCACCGAGTGGGTCCCGGTATTGGGTCAGTTCAGCGCCTGAGAGCCTCGGCCCCGGCTTACTCCCCCGCCCGGTCGCGAGTCTTCAACAGGCTCGCGACCGTCGTCACCGCCAGTACTCCGATGATCACTCCGAGTGAGAGTGCCGTGGAGATTTCCGGCACGGAGACGTGTTCACCTCCGTTGACGAACGAGAGAGTGTTCTCGTGCAACGCGTGCAGTACCAATTTCACGCCGATGAACGCCAGGATTATCGAGAGCCCGTACGAGAGATAGACCAGCCGTTCGAGCAATCCGCCGATCAGGAAGTACAGCTGCCGTAGGCCCATCAGCGCGAAGGCGTTGGCGGTGAACACCAGATACGGTTCCTGGGTCAGACCGTAGATCGCCGGAATCGAATCGAGCGCGAAGAGCACGTCGGCAAACCCGATTGCAATGAGCGCCAACAACAACGGCGTCACGACGCGCTTGCCGTCGATCCGGGTGATCAGTTTGTCCCCGTCGTATTCCTCGGTTGTCGGCAGCACCCGTTTCACGAGCGAGATAATGCGACTGTCGCGCTTCTCCTCTGCCTCCTTCTCATGCCCGTGATCGCGGATCAGGGTGTACGCGGTGTAGATCAGGAACGCACCGAAGAGGTAGAACACCCAGCTGTACGCGTTGATGGCGGCGGCACCGACACCGATGAAGATTCCGCGCATCACCAACGCGAGGACGATACCGATCAGCAGGACTTTCTGCTGGAACTCTCGTGGTACCGCGAAGGTCGACATGATGATCACGAAGACGAACAGATTGTCGACCGAGAGCGCCTTTTCCGTGACGTAGCCGGCGAAGTACTCACCGCCGTACGTGGTGCCCCAGATCCACATCACGACGAGACCGAAGACGACGGCGATCGAGATGTAGACCGTCGACCAGAATGCGGACTCCCGGAACGTCGGCGCGTGCGGAGTGCGGACGTGAGCGAAGAAGTCGAAGACGAACAGACCGAGGATCACCACGATCGTGATTCCCCAAGCCAACGGCGTCACATGCACGGGTTCCTCCGGTCGTCTGTCGACGGTTTGTCCGCCGAGGTGTCCCTACTCGTCTGCGGGTGCCTCGTCCGGGTCGCCGCCGCGAATCGACCACAGCAGACCGTCGAGTTCCTCGGGCTTCATGAGTACCTCGCGAGCCTTCGAGCCCTCGCTGGGTCCGACGACGCCGCGGTTTTCCATGAGGTCCATGAGTCGACCGGCCTTGGCGAACCCGACGCGCAGTTTGCGCTGCAGCATCGACGTCGAGCCGAACTGGCTGGTGATCACCAATTCCACGGCCTGCAGGAGGACGTCCATGTCGTCCCCGATGTCAGGATCGACGTCTTTCTTCTCCCCGGCCTTCTGCGCGGTGACACCTTCGGTGTACTCGGGTTCCGCCTGGTTCTTCGCGAAGTCGACAACCGCCGAGATTTCTTCGTCGGTGATGAACGCGCCCTGCATACGGGTCGGCTTACCCGCACCCATGGGCAGGAAGAGGCCGTCACCCATACCGATGAGCTTCTCGGCGCCGGGCTGATCGAGGATGACTCGCGAGTCCGTCAGTGAAGACGTCGCGAACGCCAGACGCGAAGGCACGTTGGTCTTGATCAGGCCGGTGACGACGTCGACGGACGGGCGCTGTGTTGCCAGCACCAGGTGGATACCGGCAGCACGGGCTTTCTGGGTGATGCGGACGATTGCTTCTTCGACGTCGCGCGGCGCGGTCATCATGAGGTCTGCGAGCTCGTCCACGATTGCCAGGATGTAGGGGTACGGACGGTAGACGCGCTCGCTGCCCAGCGGGGCGGTGATTTCGCCGGACTTGACCTTGGAGTTGAAGTCGTCGATATGACGCACCCGGTTGGCCTGCATGTCCTGGTAGCGCTGTTCCATCTCCTCTACCAGCCAAGCCAGCGCTGCCGCTGCCTTCTTCGGCTGAGTGATGATCGGCGTGATCAGGTGCGGGATACCTTCGTACGGCGTGAGCTCGACCATTTTCGGGTCGATGAGGATCATCCGTACTTCTTCCGGCGTTGCTCGGGTGAGCAACGAGACGAGCATCGAGTTCACGAAGCTCGACTTACCCGAGCCGGTCGAACCTGCCACCAGAAGGTGGGGCATCTTCGCGAGGTTGGCACTGACGAAGTCGCCTTCGATGTCCTTGCCCAGACCGATCACCAGCGGATGGTGATCGCGTCGGGTGCTCGGCGCGTTCAGCACGTCGGCGAGGCGAACCATTTCACGATCGGAGTTCGGTACCTCGATGCCCACCGCGGACTTGCCCGGAATGGGGGCGAGGAGGCGAACGTTGTCGGTTGCCACCGCATAGGCGATGTTGCGAGCGAGCGCGGTGATTTTCTCGACCTTCACGCCTGGGCCGAGTTCGACCTCGTAACGCGTCACTGTCGGGCCGCGGGTGAATCCGGTAACGGCGGCATCGATCTTGAACTGTTCGAGGACCTCGCTGATCGCCTCGATCATCGCGTCGTTCGCAGAACTGCGGAGCTTGGGCGGGTCGCCCTCGATCAGCAACGTCGTCGGTGGGAGGTTGTAGTCGCCGTCGGTGACCCGATCGGTGACGAAGTGTTCCTTCTCCTCCGGCTCGGGTTCGGGTTTCGGCACCGGCTTCGCGATGGGGACCGAGCGAGCCGGCACCTTGGGACGCGGCGCCGGAGTCTCCACGACGGGCGCTGCCGCAGCCACGACGGGCTCGTCGGGTACCGCGGTTTCGTCGGCGTTCCACAGACCGAGTACTTCGGTCTTCTTGTCGCCGGATTCGAACTCGTCCGTCGGGTAGTTGTCGATCGGTGCGCGTCGGCTGGTCCGCTTGGCGGGCTTGAGCGGTGGCTCGGCGTAGGTGTCGACCGGGTAGCCGTCGGCATCGAACAGTGAAGGATCGTAAGCAGATTCGCCGTAGTGGTGCTCGCCGTCCTCGTCGAATTCGGATCCGTAGTCGCCGTATTCGTCCGAGCGATACGAGGCACCGAAGAAGGACTGGAACTTGCTCGGCACCTCACGCAGAGTAGTTCCGGTCAGAAGGAGGATTCCGAATCCGGCAGCGATGACCAGCAGCGGCGCAGACAGCCAGACGGTGAGCCCGTTGGTGAGCGGGCCGCCCACGACGTACCCGACGAACCCTGCGCCGTTGGAGCGACCGGTGGAGTCTGTCGGTGAACCCGAGATGATGTGCCAGAGGCCGAGCGCCGGCAGACCGACCAGCAATGATCCCATGATCAGTCGGGGCCGGATCTCAGGTTTCGGTTCGGTGCGCATGAGCAGAATCGCAAGGCCGACGCCGACGATGGGGAGCACGGCCGAGGCCGCGCCGAAGATCGCGCGCACGAGGGTGTCGATGCCGCCGCCGATCGGACCACCGGCCTTGAACCAGACGCCGCCGGCGATGACGACGCTGAATGCGATCAGGCCGAGCGCTATTCCGTCGCGGCGGTGGCCGGCTTCGATCTCGCCGACCTTACTGACGGTGCGTGTGGTGGCGCCGACGCCGCGGGCAGCCAGGGACCACCCGGCTCCGATTCCCTTCCCGACAGCCGCCAACGGACTGGCCCGCTGAGACGTTTTCGATACCGGGCGACGCGCGGCCGACGACGTACCGGACGCCTTCTTGGGCGTTGGCTTGGAGCCCTTGCCCGAGGCCGGACGCCCACCAGCCCTGGCCGAAGTCGTGACGTTCCGAGGAGTCGACACGGTCCGTGTGGTGCGCGACGTACGAGGTTTTGCGGTCGCTCGGGCGCTCGGAGTAGAGGCTGACGACCTGGTCGATGCCCTGGACGTGGACGTGCTTGTACTGGATCCCCGGGCGCTCGACTTACCTGCCATGGAGTTCAGGCTAGTCTGTGCGACCCCATCTGGACCATCCGCAACACCAGCAACACTGGTCGCGAGTGCGAAACGTGATCTTCACAACCCGTCGGTCGAGCTCCACTCAGGTGGAAAAAGGCAATCAGAAACTGCGATCGAGCGCCATCACAGATTGAACGTCGGCCAGTTCACCTTTGGCTTCGATCTGCACTTCGTTGCGACCGAAAGCGTGCAGTAGCAACTCGGCGGGTTCACCTTGTAGAACAACACTGCGAGAGCCGGATTTGTGGACGACCGCACTCTCGCCGGAGGGAAGTTCGAAAATTACCTCGACAGCGGCCTTGCGGTAGCCCATCTTGCCGACCTGTCGTGCGTACTTCCACAGCTGAGCCTGCCGACCCTCCGACAACGGACGCGGCGCCCAGTTCAGGTGTGCGCGTCGTACATCTTCGTGGTGGACGAACATCTCCGTGGTGTTCACCTGCGCGTCGAGCCAGTACATCGGCGACCACCGCGGCGGCCCACTCCGAACGTCGTCGAGGATTTCCTCCCACGGACGCGCCGCTGCGGACTTTCGCACGCTCTCGGTGTGTCCGGCAAGAGGGCTCAACATGATTCCGGGAGCGGCGTCGAGACGCCGCTCCCGGACGATCAAGTGTGCTGCCAGGTCGCGATTGGTCCACTCCCCACACAGTGTCGGAGCATCGGGGCCGAATTCGACCATGCTGTCCACCAGGGCGAGTCGTTCGTCATGAGCGAAGGTCACCTTCGCCAAAGTACTCGAACCGGACCGGGTTCGAGCGTAAGCGACCTGCTGTGCCGAATCTACGGAACCGCGATGACCGTCGGGATGATCATCGGACGGCGACGGTACTTGTCCGCAACCCAACGTCCGACGACGCGGCGCACGGACTGAGCGATGCGATGAGCGTCGATGACGCCTTCGCTCGCCAGGCGTGCCAGGTCCGATTCCACGAGATCCGCGGCGTCCTTGAGTGCCGTCGGATCGTCGGAGAACCCGCGACCGGACACCTCGGGCGTACTGACCGCGCGGCCCGTCGACTCGTTGATGACGATGGTGATGGCGATGAAGCCGCCCTCACCGAGCACGAGGCGATCGGACAGCGTCGGCTCACCGACGTCACCGACGGAGAGACCGTCGACGTAGACGTGTCCGACCGGTACGCGTCCGACGATCTCGGCGAGGCCGTCGACCATGTCGACCACCACGCCGTCCTCGGCCAGCACGATGCGCTCTTCCGGAACGCCGGTTGCCTTGGCGAGCGCTGCGTTCGCACGCAGGTGACGCCATTCGCCGTGAACAGGCATGGCGTTGGTGGGCCGAACCGCGTTGTAGAGGTACAGCAGCTCACCGGCGGACGCGTGGCCCGAGACGTGAACCTTGGCGCTCTGCTGAGTCACGACGGTGGCACCACGCTTGGCCAGACCGTTGACCACGGCGAAAACGGAGTTCTCGTTGCCCGGGATCAGCGACGACGCGAGAACGACCAGGTCGTTGGCGCGGATGTTGATCTGGCGATGTTCGCCGCGAGCCATCCGCGAGAGCGCTGCCAACGGCTCACCCTGCGAACCCGTGGAGATGAGAACGAGGCGATCGTCGGGAAGGGTGGCGGCGGTGTCGATGTCGACGACCAGGCCGTCGGGCACCGTGAGGTAGCCGAGATCCTGTGCGATCTGCATGTTGCGGACCATCGAGCGGCCGACGAAGACGATGCGGCGGTTGTACCGAGCAGCAACGTCGACGACCTGCTGGATGCGGTGCACGTGGCTGGCGAACGACGCCACGATGACACGCTGCTTCGCCTTGCCGATGACGTTGTCGAGCACTCCCCCGATTTCGCGCTCGGGGGTGACGAATCCCGGAACCTCGGCGTTGGTCGAGTCGACGAGGAACAGGTCGACGCCCTCGTCGCCCAGGCGGGAGAATCCGGCGAGGTCGGTCAGGCGGCCGTCGAGAGGCAGCTGATCGAGCTTGATGTCACCGGTGTGAAGGACAACGCCGGCGTCGGTGCGAATCGCGATCGCGAGAGCGTCGGGAATCGAGTGGTTGACCGCGAAGTACTCGCAGTCGAACGGGCCGTGGGTGGTCGTGTTTCCCTCGACGACCTCGACGAGGTTCGGACGCAGGCGATGCTCGCGGCACTTGGCGGCAACCAGGGCGAGAGTGAACTTCGCGCCGATGACCGGAATGTCCGCACGCAGGCGCAGCAAGAACGGCAGAGCACCGATGTGGTCCTCGTGTCCGTGAGTCAAGATGACGGCTTCGACGTCGTCCATACGGTCTTCGATGTAGCGGAAGTCCGGGAGGATCAGGTCGACGCCGGGCTGCTGGTCCTCGGGGAACAGCACACCGCAGTCGACGATCAGCAGCTTGCCGCGGTGCTCGAACACCGTCATGTTGCGACCGATTTCGCCGATGCCACCCAGAGCGACGATGCGCAGACCCGATGCCGGTGCCTTCGGGGGTGTTCCGAGGCGACCCGTCGGATCGACGGCCGGACGGTTCTCGGGGCGCTTGTTTCCGCGTCCGTTGCCCGTCTTCGACGCTGCCGGACGGTTACCGCCGGAAGATTTGCGGGGCGACCTGTCTTCGGCCGACTTCTTCGGCGCAGCAGATTTGGAGGCTGCGGACTTGGCTGGTGCAGACTTGCTTGCTGCGGCCTTCTTGGGCGGGGCGGCTGCGGCGGGGGCCGCTTCTGCCGCCGGCGCAGATGGTGCCTCTACCGGCGCGGCCTTCGCGGCCGTTTCGGGAGCCGGAGGCGAAGGCGGACCGGCTTGACGACTGGCACTACGACGTCGGGGGGGACGGGTCATTTACAAAACTCCTGCCGCATGCAGATCGGCGGCAAGACCGTCGATCTGCTCTTTAGTGGGTGCAACCTGCGGAAGGCGTGGTTCTCCGACATCGATTCCGATGAGTCGCAGACCCGCCTTCGAAGCGCTGACACCGCCGAGGCGGGCAACGGAACGAATCACAGGGATCAAACTGAGGTTTATCTCGCGTGCGCGGGCGATGTCGCCGGACACGAACGCGGTGTGAAGGTCACGGAGGCGACCCGGAACAAGGTGGCCGATGACACTGACGAAGCCGGTAGCACCGACAGCGAGCCACGGCAGGTTCAGGGGGTCGTCACCGGAGAAGAACTGAAGCTCGGTGGTGCCGATCAACTCTGCGCCGGCGTTGAGGTCTCCCTTGGCATCCTTGACGGCCTTGATTCGCGGGTGCTCGGCGAGTCGGCGGATCGTCTCGGTCTCGATGGGAACGACGGAGCGGGGCGGAATGTCGTACAACATGACGGGCAGGTCGGTCGCGTTGGCGACGGCAGTGAAGTGCGCAAAGAGTCCGGCTTGGGGCGGACGCGAGTAGTACGGGGTGACGACGAGCAGACCGTGCGCTCCGGCGCGGGCCGCATCCCGGGCGAGTTCGACGCTGTGCGCGGTGTCGTTACTGCCGGCGCCTGCAACGATCTTGGCGCGGTTGCCGACGGCGTCGATCACAGCGCGGAGCAGGTCGAGCTTCTCGGACTCGGTGGTGGTGGGAGACTCACCGGTGGTACCGGCAAGAACGAGGCCGTCGCAGCCGTTGTCGACGAGATGGGCTGCGAGGCGCACTCCCGCGTCGACGTCCAACTTCCCGTCGGCAGTGAACGGGGTCACCATCGCAACGGAAATGGTGCCGAACGGACGCTCGACAAGAGAAGCGGAATCACCGTAGGTCATGGTCAGAAGGTTACCCGGTTCAGCTCTTACTTCTGCACACGAGTCACGACTCGGCCGCAAATGCGCTGACGGCGATTTCCGATCCGTCGCTTCCGCGGAGAATCTCGTAGTCCCCGAACACATTTGGCGCGACGTCGCGAAGCTGACGTAGGCACTCGACCGCGACTCGCCGGATCTCGACGTCGGCATGTTCGGTGGCGCGCATCTCGACGAAGTGCCGCCATGCCCGATAGTTCCCCGTCACGACCAAGCGCGTCTCGGTTGCGTTGGGCAGCACCGAGCGCGCGGCTTGCCTGGCTTGCTTCCCCCGCATCGGGGCACCGGGCACTGATTGCAATTTCCCCTCGAGGGCGGTCAGCAGCTCGCCGTACGCTCGACGGCTCTCGTCGGTGGCAGACAGAAACAGTGCTTCGAGCTCGGGATCACCTTCGACGGCGGGAGGCACAACGACGTTCGCATCATTCTCGCGGACGAATCGCTGCGAGAGTTGCGAGTACGAGAAGTGCCGGTGACGAATCAATTCGTGAGTGCACGAGCGCGAGATACCGGTGATGTAGAAGCTCACGGTTGCATGCTCGAGCACCGAGACGTGCCCGACCTCGAGCAGATGCCGTAAGTATCCGGCGTTCGTTGCCGTTCGCGGATTCGGTTTGGACCAACTCTGGTAGCAGGCTCGGCCGGAGAACTCGACGAGTGCTTCGCCGCCATCCGCGTCCGTCTCCCACGGAATGTCCTCGGGCGGGAAGAACTCGGACTTCGCTACCAACTGCACTTTCAGCGACACCGTGTTCGGCACAACCCACTCCTCGCAAGCACAAACCGACAAGCACAAAACCTGGGCGCCGTTCGCCTCAGGTGCTGGGCAACTCTATAGCGGTCGCCCACCCCCGAGATCGAGTGACGTCACCACGTCCTTGACTGACGTCACTTTTGACGTCAATCTGGTGTCATGGACATTTCGGAGTACACCGCAAAGCTGCAGAATGACCTCGTCACCGCAGCCGAACTCGGCGACGACCACACGCGCCGGATTGCGGCGTCGTTGTCCGCCGCCATCGAACCCTCGGTCCGCCTGGTCTTGTTGGCCGCAGCGACGGAGTTGGCCAAGGAGATCGGGACCAAACTCGACGGCCGCGAGGTCAGAGTCAATCTCGACGGCAACGAGATCGTGACCGACGTCGTCCGCCCGACGAATCCGATCGACGGCGAGGGCGCAGACGAAAAAGCAGGCGACGAGAAGAAGGACTCCCCCTACTCGTTCGACGACGTCAGCGGAGATATCAGCCGAGTGACGTTGAGGATGATGGAGCAGATCAAAGCCCGCGCCGAGGAGGCAGCCAACCAGAACGGAGTTTCCCTCAACTCGTGGGTTTCACAAGCCGTTCAGGGTGCGTTGCGGGACCAGATGCGCAAGAACGGCATGGACTAGTTCGACGCCACCCCGATCGCCGAATGATCTAATTGCGCAACTGCAGTAATCACGAACCGTTGCCGCAAGGCGAGAAGGAGCACGTTCATGGCCGTTTCGGGCGTCAAGGAATTCGAGATCAAGGCCGATCCGGCGACGGTGATGCAGGCCGTCGCCGCGGTCGATCGACTGCCGGAGTGGTCGTCTGCGCACAAGAAGATCACCATCGAGAGCACCCACGACGACGGACGCCCGCATCGCGTTCGCATGGCCGTGTCCATTCTCGGAATCAACGACGAGCAGGTAGTCGACTACACCTTCGAGGGCGACGAGAAGGTGACCTGGACCCTTGTCGAGAGCGGCCAGCAGAACCAGCAGGACGGCTCGTACGTCTTGACGCCCACCGACAGTGGAACCAAGGTCACCTTCGAACTGACCATCGATCCCAAGATTCCGCTGCCCGGTTTCCTGGTGAAGAAAGCGCAGAAGACGGCCCTGGAAACGGCAAGCAAGGGTCTGACGAAGTTCGTCGAAAACTTCTGAGCACACACGTAATTCAGGCGGCCCTTACTTCGGCGTTCATCGCCGGGTAGGGGCCGTTCGCTGTGAAGCCGAGCTGCGATTTCTCGGAAGTTCTTGCCGATGTCGAACATTCGCCGGTAGCCGGTGACCGCCCGGAGTAACGTCGGCCGCGTGTCCGCCGAGACCGCAGAGCCCAACTCCATGGCACCCGTGCGCATCCTCGTCTACAGCGACGACGCACACACGCGCGAGCAAGTTCGGCTCGCTCTCGGAGAGCGCCCACATCCTTCGATGCCCACCATCGACTACGTCGAGGTCGCGACGGCGCCGATCGTCGTCGACAAGCTTGATGCCGGCGGAATCGATCTCGCCATCCTCGACGGTGAGGCGAGTCCGGCGGGCGGCATGGGCGTCGCGAAACAACTCAAGGACGAGATCGTCGACTGTCCACCGATCCTCGTACTGACCGGTCGACCCGACGACGCGTGGCTGGCGTCGTGGTCCAGAGCGGAAGCCTCAGTGCCGCAGCCGATAGATCCGATTGAACTCTCTTCCGCCGTCATCGCGCTTCTGCGTCGGCAACTGAGCCGGTGAGCACCCGTTGCAGCGGTGATTCGTTGCGGCGCCGACTACTTCGGGCTTTCGCGAGCGAAACTCGGCACCTCGAAAATCAACCCAATGCCGGAGGCCTCCCCTAGTGTGGGTGTCGCAGGTCACATAAGTGGTGAATTGCTGGCAGTATCGAATTCGAACGGCACCTTCGGGTTAACGGCACCTTCGGGTTAACGGCACCTTCGGGCTAGGCGGACATCCGCACAGCGGAGAGGAGTTCGGGTGACATGAACGCTTACATCCCCATTCTCGTTCTCGGGGTCATCGCGATGGCCTTCGCCGTGGTGTCGGTTGTTCTCGCGTCCGTGGTCGGCCCGAAGCGGTACAACAGGGCAAAGCTCGAAGCGTACGAATGCGGAATCGAACCGGCACCCCGCACCGCTGGTGGCGGACGGTTTCCCGTCAAGTTCTATCTGACGGCGATGCTGTTCATCATTTTCGACATCGAGATCGTCTTCCTCTATCCGTGGGCCGTGCATTTCGATTCGCTCGGCTTGTTCGGTCTAGCGGCCATGGGCCTTTTCATAGTCAACGTTTCGGTCGCATACGCATACGAATGGCGACGAGGCGGTCTCGGTTGGGACTAGCTGGACGAGTAGACGATCAACACAAAGAAGTCAGACAAAACCGGTCACACCGAAGCTGTTACGACTGAAAAGAGTCGGATATGGGTCTCGAAGAAAAGCTCCCCAGCGGATTTCTACTGACCACGGTCGAGGGCCTTGCAGGTTACGTCCGCAAAGGTTCACTGTGGCCTGCCACCTTCGGGCTCGCGTGCTGCGCCATCGAGATGATGGCAACCACATCCGGCCGCTTCGACCTGGCGCGGTTCGGCATGGAGGCCTTCCGCGCGTCGCCGCGACAGGCAGATCTTCTGATCGTGGCCGGGCGGGTCAGTCAAAAGATGGGCCCGGTACTTCGTCAGGTCTACGACCAGATGGCCGAGCCGAAATGGGTTCTGGCCATGGGTGTGTGCGCGTCGTCCGGCGGAATGTTCAACAACTATGCAGTGGTCCAGGGCGTCGATCACATCGTGCCGGTCGACATCTACCTGCCCGGCTGTCCGCCGCGGCCGGAGATGCTCCTGAACGCGATCATCGAACTGCACCGAAAGATCCAGGAGATGCCCCTCGGCGTGAACCGGGAAGAGGCACGTGCGGCAGCCGAGCGCGCCGCACTGGCATCCACCCCCACCATCGATATGAAGGGGCTTCTGCGATGACCTCGGGTAACACCGGCGCGAGAGGGATGTTCGGAGTCCGCGGAACTGGCGACACCTCGGGCTACAGCAGGCTCGCCCCTCCGATCTCTCTGGAGGACAAGGCTTCTCGACCTTTCGGCGGATATTTCGATGCAGTCGCGGATTCCTTGGACGCGGCATTGAGCAACGCGGGTGGCACTTTCACCGATGCAGTCGAGCGAGTAGTGATCTTTCGAGACGAGATGACGCTGCACGTCGAACGCTCCCACCTGCCGCAGGTTGCGCGCAGACTGCGCGACGAACCGGATCTTCGCTTCGAGCTCTGCCTGGGTGTCGACGGAGTGCACTACCCGCAGGACACCGGTCGTGAACTGCACGCCGTGTATCCACTTGCCTCTATTACACACAACCGCCGAATCAGGCTGGAAGTATCTGTGCCGGATTCCGATCCGCATATTCCGTCGATCGTCGGGATCTACCCGACCAATGACTGGCATGAACGCGAGACGTACGACTTCTTCGGGATCGTCTTCGACGGTCATCCGGCCCTGACCCGCATCGAGATGCCAGACGACTGGAAGGGGCACCCACAGAGGAAGGATTATCCGCTCGGCGGTATCCCGGTCGAGTACAAGGGCGCCCAGACTCCGCCACCCGACGAGCGTAGGTCGTACAACTGATGAACGAGACGACAGGAACCAACTCCGGTGCCGCGACGGAAACCGTCGTCACAGCATCGGGACAGGACTGGGACGACATAGTCACCGCGGCCGCCCGCCAGCGAACCGGCGAGGCCGAACGGATCGTGGTCAACATGGGTCCGCAGCATCCGTCCACTCACGGGGTCTTGCGCCTCATTCTCGAAATCGAGGGTGAGACGGTCGTGGAAGCTCGATGTGGAATCGGATACCTGCACACCGGAATCGAGAAGAATCTCGAATTCCGGAACTGGACGCAGGGCGTCACTTTCGTTACTCGAATGGACTACCTGTCACCGTTCTTCAACGAAACCGCGTACTGCCTCGGGGTCGAGAAACTTCTCGATATCACCGACGACATTCCGGAGCGAGCCACCGTCATTCGCGTGATGATGATGGAACTCAATCGAATCTCGTCACATCTTGTCGCCCTGGCGACCGGCGGGATGGAACTGGGCGCCGTGACGGCGATGCTGTTCGGATTCCGCGAACGCGAATTGATTCTGGACGTGTTCGAGACGATAACCGGACTGCGGATGAATCACGCCTACATCAGGCCGGGCGGTCTCGCTCAAGATCTACCCGACGGGTCTGTCGCGAAGATACGACACCTGTTGAAAGTCCTACCGAAGCGGTTGCGTGACGTCGAACTGATGCTCAGCGACAACTCCATCTGGAAGGCCCGCACTCAGGGAATCGGATATCTCGATCTCACCGGGTGCATGGCCCTCGGAGTGACAGGACCGGTCCTGCGCGCCACGGGGCTCCCCCACGATCAGCGTCGAGCGCAGCCCTACTGCGGCTACGAGAACTACGAGTTCGACGTCGTGACGCACGACGGATCGGATTGTTACGGAAGATACGTCATCCGCGTCGAGGAGATGAAGGAGTCCCTCAAGATCGTCGAGCAGTGCCTCGACAAGCTGCAACCCGGGCCGGTCATGGTGGAAGACAGGAAGATCGCCTGGCCTGCCGATCTCGCCGTCGGACCGGATGGCCTCGGCAACTCGCAGAAGCACATCGCCAAGATCATGGAATCCTCCATGGAAGGTCTCATTCACCATTTCAAACTGGTCACCGAGGGTATCCGTGTGCCGCCCGGTCAGGTGTACGTCGCCGTCGAGTCTCCACGTGGCGAGCTGGGGGTGCACATGGTCAGCGACGGGGGAACCCGGCCGTACCGCGTCCATTTCCGGGACCCGTCATTCACCAACCTTCAAGCGGTGGCGGCGATGTGTGAGGGAGGCATGGTGTCCGACGTGATCGCCTCGGTTGCCAGTATCGATCCCGTCATGGGCGGAGTGGACCGATGACCGGCCCGAACGGCTCGTCACGGGTGTTCATCGAACTCGGGCCGCGTCCGGAGGAGCCCACGCAACTGGTACGTCCTGGCGCACGATCGAGCTATCCACCCGACGTCCTCGCCCGACTCGACGCCGACGCCGAAACCCTGGTCGCTCGTTACCGTGAGCCTGACGCCGCCGCGACCACCAGTCGATCCGCCCTCCTGCCACTCCTTCATCTCGTGCAGTCCGAGGACGGTTACATCACCCCGGCCGGGATCGATTTCTGCAGTGCCAAGCTGGGTTTGACGGGCGCCGAGGTCGCCGCCGTTTCCACCTTCTACTCCATGTATCGCCGGGGGCCGACGGGTGAGTATCTGGTCGGAGTCTGCACCAACACGCTGTGCGCGATCATGGGCGGAGACGACATCCTCGCGGCACTCGAAGAGCACCTGGGCTCGACAGGTTCCAGAGACGAAGGCGGACACTCCATCTCGACGTCCGACGGCAAGATCACCCTCGAACACATCGAGTGCAATGCGGCGTGCGACTACGCCCCCGTCGTGATGATCAACTGGGAGTTCTTCGACAACCAGACTCCGGAATCGGCGCGCTCACTTGTCGATGCGCTCCGCGCCGGAGAACGCGTGACTCCCAGTCGCGGTGCCACACTGTGTTCGTTCCGACAGACCGCGCGCACCTTGGCCGGTTTCCCGGATACGAGAATCGAAGCAGCCGAAGCACAAACCATCGGCGGGGCAACTCTTGCCGGACTACGTATCAGCCGATCTCACGACGACAACCCACCCGGCTCGGCCTCCGCGGCCGACACTCCCGGCGAAGGGAAGTGACATGACACTCGCCCCCGTCCTGAGTCGCTATTGGGATCAACCGAATTCATGGACCCTCGACAGCTACCTTCGCCGCGACGGCTACCAGGCGCTGCGCAAAGCGCTGGCCACGCCCCCCGACGCCGTGATCGAAACCGTCAAGGACGCGGGCCTGCGCGGACGTGGCGGCGCGGGCTTCCCGACAGGCCTCAAGTGGAGCTTCATCCCCCAGGTCTCCGAAGACAAGCCAGGAGACGGCAAGCCTCACTACCTCGTCGTCAATGCCGACGAGTCCGAACCGGGCACATGCAAGGACATGCCGTTGATGATGGCGACCCCACACACGTTGGTGGAGGGAGTGATCATCGCGGCGCACGCAATTCGAGCAGCGAAGGCGTTCATCTACGTCAGAGGCGAGGTTGTCCCGG
Organism: Rhodococcus sp. P-2; assembly: GCF_016598535.1. GTDB lineage: Bacteria > Actinomycetota > Actinomycetes > Mycobacteriales > Mycobacteriaceae > Rhodococcus_F > Rhodococcus_F baikonurensis. The sequence goes on from NZ_CP066779.1 coordinate 200,176, forward strand.
TTCTGCGACGCCTGCAGACCGCCGTCGCCGAGGCTTACGCGGCCGGATATCTGGGCCGCAACATTCTCGGTTCGGGTTTCGATCTGGATCTCGTCGTCCATGCCGGAGCCGGCGCCTATATCTGTGGGGAAGAGACGGCCCTTCTCGATTCGTTGGAGGGACGACGCGGTCAGCCTCGACTGCGGCCGCCGTTCCCCGCTGTCGCCGGTCTCTATGCCTGCCCGACCGTGGTCAACAACGTCGAGTCCATCGCGAGTGTTCCGTCGATCGTCCTGGGCGGCCCGGAGTGGTTCCGGTCGATGGGATCTGAGAAGTCACCGGGATTCACGCTGTATTCGCTCTCGGGTCATGTCACCACGCCCGGCCAGTACGAGGCTGAACTCGGGATCACTCTGCGCGAGCTGCTCGAATACGCAGGCGGGGTTCGCGCTGGACACACACTCAAATTCTGGACTCCCGGAGGATCGTCGACGCCGATCTTCACCGAGGAACATCTCGACGTACCACTCGACTACGAGGGCGTCGGCGCCGCGGGATCGATGCTGGGCACCAAGGCACTGCAGATATTCGACGACACAACCTGCATCGTGCGCGCAGTGTTGCGATGGACCGAGTTCTACGCCCACGAATCCTGCGGCAAGTGCACGCCGTGCCGCGAAGGTACGTACTGGCTGGTGCAGATCCTGCGGCGACTCGAAGGTGGAACAGGAACCGAAGCCGATCTCACCAAACTTCTCGACATCTCCGACACGATCCTCGGAAAGTCCTTCTGTGCGTTGGGTGACGGAGCGACCAGCCCGATCATGTCTTCCCTGAAGTACTTCCGTGAGGAATACGTAGCGCATTTCGACGGCAACGGATGCCCGTTCGATCCTCGCCGGTCCGTACTCGCGACAGGAGCGTTCGTCTCATGACTGCAGCCGACGCCACCACGAATGCCACCACCGGAGCCGATGCGGCACCGCCGACCGATCTCGTCACTCTCACCGTCGACGGCCGCGAACTCCAGGTACCCAAGGGCACGTTGATCATTCGCGCTGCGGAAATGATCGGCACCCAGATTCCGCGGTTCTGCGATCATCCCCTTCTGGATCCGGTCGGTGCTTGCCGTCAGTGCATCGTGGAAGTCGAAGGTCAGCGCAAGCCGGTGGCGTCCTGCACGACACCGGTTGCGGACGGAATGGTGGTCACCACACAGCTCACGTCGCCTGTGGCCGAGAAGGCCCAACGCGGGGTGATGGAACTCCTGCTCATCAACCACCCTCTGGACTGCCCCGTGTGCGACAAGGGCGGCGAGTGTCCGCTCCAGAACCAGGCGATGTCGACCGGTCGCACCGAATCCCGGTTCGGCGAGGAGAAAAGAACCTACCCCAAGCCCATCCCCCTCTCGTCCGAGATCCTCCTCGACCGCGAGCGTTGTGTCCTGTGCGCCAGATGCACGCGATTCTCGAGTCAGATCGCCGGCGACCCGTTCATCGAGCTCCTCGAGCGCGGCGCGCTTCAACAGGTCGGGATCTACGCCAACGAGCCCTTCGAGTCCTACTTCTCGGGCAACACCATCCAGGTTTGCCCGGTCGGTGCGCTCACCAGTACGGCATACCGATTCCGGGCGCGACCGTTCGATCTGGTGTCCAGCCCCAGCGTGTGTGAACACTGCGCCGACGGATGTGCCCAGCGCACCGACCACCGTCGCGGCAAGGTTCTTCGTCGCCTCGCCGGCGACGACCCCGACGTCAACGAGGAGTGGAACTGCGACAAGGGCCGTTTCGCTTTCACGTACACGACCCAAGGTGACCGGATCACCACTCCCCTCATCCGCAACGCTGACGGCGAATTGATTCCGGCGTCGTGGCCCATGGCACTCGACCTCGTTGCGCGATCCTTCGCGCAGGCCCGCGGTGACGCAGGCGTACTCGTCGGTGGGCGCTCGACCCGGGAGGACGCCTACGCCTACAGCAAGTTCGCGCGAGTTGCTCTCACTACCAACAACATCGACTTCCGAATCCGTTCTCATTCGGCCGAAGAGAGCGGTTTCCTCTCAGCTCACCTCGCGGGCCGCACGCTCGAAGAGTCGGTGACGTACCAGGATCTCGAATCTGCCCCGACTGCATTGCTGGTAGCTCTCGAGCCCGAGGAGGAGTCACCGATCATCTTTCTGCGGCTACGCAAAGCCGCTCGTTTCGGCAAGACAACCGTGCTCTCCTGCGCGCCATTCGCTACTCGGGGCCTGCAGAAGATGGGCGGCACTTTGCTTCGGACCGTTCCCGGAAGTGAAGCAGCTCTGATGGATTCGTTGGCCCGCCTGGAAAGTGCGGAGGGTCAGCTTCTCCGACGGCCCGGTGCGGTGATCCTGTTGGGCGAACGACTCAGTGAGGTGGCGGGCGGCTTCTCGGCCGCGGTCCGTCTCGCCGAAGCGACGGGAGCTTCTCTTGCTTGGGTCCCACGCCGCGCTGGTGATCGCGGCGCCGTCGAGGCCGGCGCCCTACCGGGACTGCTTCCCGGTGGACGCCTCGTTGCGGACGCGATGGCACGTCGAGAGGTGGAATCGGTGTGGGACGCCCCCATCCCGACGTCCGACGGTCGCGATACCACGAGCCTCCTGGATTCGGGGCCGACGACTGCTGCGCTACTGATCGGCGGCGTCGAGTTGAGTGACCTACCGAACCCCGCGAAGGCACGCGCCGCGATCGAAGCCGCCGGATTCGTGGTGAGCTTGGAAATCCGTCACAGCGAAGTCACCGAACTCGCCGACGTCGTCTTCCCGGTGGCACCGGTCGCCGAGAAGCCCGGAACCTTCCTCGACTGGGAAGGCCGCGAGCGTGTGTTCGACACCGCATTGAGAACCACAGGCGTAATGCCCGATCAGCGCGTTCTCCACGCGATCGCAGCCGAGATGGGTATCGATCTTGGCCTGCCCGACGCAGCTTCCGCGCGCGCGGAGATACACCGCCTCGGAGCATGGTCCGGATCGCGCCCCACCCCACCCCAGGTACTGGCAGCAACCGTGCCGTCACCGGCGCAAGGCGAAGCGGTGTTGTCGAGTTGGCGGATGTTGCTCGACAATGGTCGTTTGCAGGACGGCGAACCCAACCTGGCCGGTACTGCTCGATCCCCCGTCGTGCGTTTGTCGGCCGAGACCGCCGCCGAGATCGAAGCCGATAACGGTGATCAGGTTGCCGTGTCGACTGACTCCGGCACCGTCACTTTGCCGTTGGAAATCACCGAACTACCACCTCGAACTGTCTGGTTGCCGCTCAATTCACCGCGTAGCACCGTCTACGAAACACTCTGCGCCACCGCGGGATCTGTCGTGAAGATCGCGAAGGCGGGAACGCAATGACCGCCCACGAGTACGAGAGCGTCGCTGCTCCGGTCGACCTGTCGGCGTTCGGGCACGACCCATGGTGGTTGGTGATCGGCAAGGCGCTCGCCATCTTCGTGTTCCTCGTACTCACCCCGCTGGTGGCGATTTACGCGGAACGAAAAGTGATGGCGCGCATGCAGATGCGTGTCGGACCGAACCGCGTCGGCCCCCGCGGAATGCTCCAGAGTCTCGCTGACGGAATCAAGCTCGCCCTCAAGGAAGGCATCACGCCGACCGGCGCCGACAAGCCGATTTATCTGCTCGCGCCCGTGATCGCGGTCGTCCCGGCGTTCATGGCGTTTGCCGTCATTCCGTTCGGTCCGCAGGTGTCGATCTTCGGAACCCGGTCACCTCTGCAACTGACCGATCTGCCGGTCGGCGTTCTCTACATCCTGGCCGTGACCTCGATCGGTGTGTACGGCATCGTGCTTGCCGGCTGGTCTTCGGGATCGACGTATCCACTACTGGGCGCACTTCGATCGACCGCGCAGGTCATCTCCTACGAGGTGGCGATGGGGTTGTCCTTTGCCGCCGTCTTCCTCTACGCCGGAACGATGTCCACGTCCGGCATCGTCAGCGCCCAACAGGGTGCCTGGTACATCTTTCTTCTGCTGCCCTCATTCCTGATCTACGTGACAGCGATGGTCGGCGAAACCAACCGAGCCCCTTTCGACCTTCCCGAGGCCGAAGGTGAGCTGGTTGGCGGCTTCCACACCGAGTACTCCTCACTCAAATTCGCGATGTTCATGCTGGCCGAGTACGTGAACATGGTGACGGTGTCCGCTCTGGCCACGACGCTGTTTCTGGGCGGGTGGCACGCACCGTTCCCGTTCAACCTGTGGGACGGCGCAAATTCCGGTTGGTGGCCCGTGCTGTGGTTCGTCGCCAAAGTGTGGGGCTTCCTCTTCGTCTTCATCTGGTTGCGCAGCACCCTTCCGCGGTTGCGCTACGACCAGTTCATGAATCTCGGCTGGAAGATTCTGATCCCCGCAGCCTTGGTGTGGGTGATGGTGATCGCGACCGTTCGTGCGTTCCGCAACGAGGGCTACAACACGTGGCTCGTACTCCTCTGCGTCGCACTGGTTCTCGGAGCTGGACTTTTGGCGGTGTTGGCCGGGACTTACCGCGGCCGACGCCGAACTGCCTCGTCGGTGCCCGATTCGGAGCTCCTGCCTTTCGATGGTCTGTCGGGTGGCTTCCCGGTTCCACCGCTCCCAGGTCAATCACTGCCGGCCCGAAAACTGCCGGGTCAGAACGTGCCACCGCCGCGGCGCACAGATGTTTCCGACACATCGGAGGACTCCCATGCCTGATTTCCTCGGACCTATCGCGGGTTTCGGAGTGACGCTCTCGACCATGTTCAAGAAACCCGAGACCGAGTTCTATCCGGAGGAGAAGCGCCCCACCGCGCCCGGATACCACGGTCGCCATCAACTCAACCGGTATGCGGACGGACTCGAGAAGTGCATCGGTTGCGAGCTGTGTGCCTGGGCCTGCCCCGCCGATGCGATCTACGTCGAGGGCGCTGACAACACCGAAGAAGAACGGTTCTCCCCCGGTGAGCGCTACGGGCAGGTGTATCAGATCAACTACCTGCGGTGCATCGGCTGCGGCCTCTGCGTCGAGGCCTGCCCCACTCGGGCCCTCACGATGACCAACGAATACGAAATGGCCGACGATAACCGAGCTGGGTTGATCTACGAGAAAGACCAACTGCTCGCGCCCCTGAAACCCGACATGGCAGCGCCACCACACGCGCTGCGTCCCGGCACAACTCAGGACGACTACTACCGCGGCGACATCGCAGCAGCACCCGAACGAGCGGCACCCGAGCAAGAGACGAACCCGGAGACCGAGAAATGATCGGGGCGGTCACGACCACGGTCCTGGCGGAGGGAACGATGACATCGACCTCCACCGGCGAGGCGGTGCAATTCTGGATCCTCGGAACCCTTGCGGTGATCAGCGCTTTGGGTGTCGTCGCCGCTCCCAAGGCCGTCTACTCTGCGCTCTTCCTTGCGATGACGATGATCATCCTGGCCGTGTTCTACATCGTGCAGGGCGCACTGTTCCTGGGTGTCGTCCAGATCGTCGTCTACACCGGCGCGGTGATGATGTTGTTCTTGTTCGTCCTGATGCTCGTGGGCGTCGATTCTTCGGACTCCTTGGTCGAAACACTACGGGGACAACGAGTCAGCGCGATCGTGATCGGCGTCGGCTTCGGGTTGCTGCTCATCGGCGGACTCGGAAATGCATCGATCTCGGGCTTCACCGGTTTCACCGGACTCGACCAGGGCAACATCGACGCTCTCGCCGATCTCATCTTCATCCGCTACGTCTGGGCCTTCGAACTGACCGGAGCTCTACTGATCACGGCGACACTGGGCGCCATGATGCTCGCGCACCGGGAGAAGATCGGAGCCACGCTCAGCCAACGCGAACTCTCGCAGCAACGGTTCACGTACCTGGGCAGTGATGAGAGCAATCCCGAAAAGGGCTCCGCCACTCCACTCCCGAGTCCCGGTGTGTACGCACGTCACAACGCGGTGGACATGCCGGCCTTGTTGCCGGACGGATCGTTCTCGACCCTCTCTGTCAGCAGCGCGCTCACTCCGCGATCCCCGGATCCGAGTGCCGGTGAGGAGTCTCAGCGATGAATCCCGAGAACTACCTGTATCTGTCCGTCCTGTTGTTCACCATCGGGGCCGCGGGAGTCCTCTTGCGCCGCAACGCCATCGTGGTGTTCATGTGTATCGAATTGATGCTCAACGCCGCCAACCTGGCGTTCGTGACCTTCGCGCGCATGCACGGCAATCTGGACGGCCAGATCTTCGCCTTCTTCACGATGGTGGTCGCTGCGGCCGAAGTAGTCGTCGGTCTGGCAATCATCATGATCATCTTCCGATCTCGGCGTTCTGTATCCGTCGACGACGCAGACCTGCTGAAGTACTGACATGTCAGGAGGAATCACGTCCGCCATCTGGTTGCTCCCCGCTCTGCCGCTGTGCGGCGCCGCTGTCCTTTTGCTGGCCGGTCGTCGCACGAACGCGTGGGGTCACCTACTCGCCTGCGTCATGGCTCTCGCGTCGTTTGTCGTCGCAGTGGTGTTTTTCATCGCCATGCTCGGCCGCGACACCGCCGACCGCACCGTCACCGAGCACCTGTTCAATTGGGTCCCGGTCGACAGTCTTCAGGTCGAGTTCGGACTGCAGCTGGACCAACTGTCGATGTGTTTCGTTCTGCTCATCACCGGTGTAGGTTCACTGATCCACATCTACTCGGTCGGCTACATGGCGCACGACCCCGAGCGTCGTAAGTTCTTCGCGTACCTCAATCTTTTCCTCGCTGCGATGCTGCTCCTCGTGCTCGCCGACAACTTCCTCGGACTCTACGTCGGCTGGGAAGGCGTCGGTTTGGCGTCATACCTGCTCATCGGATTCTGGCAGCACAAGCCGTCGGCGGCGACGGCGGCCAAAAAGGCTTTTGTCGTCAATCGGGTGGGCGACATCGGATTGATGATCGCAATGATGTTGATGTTCAGCACCTTCGGCTCGCTCGCGTTCAGCAACGTCTTCGCCGACGCGTCCGGCGCAAGCGAAGGTGTCCTGACGGCGATCGGTCTCATGCTCCTCCTCGCTGCGTGCGCGAAGTCCGCCCAGGTGCCGCTGCAGTCGTGGCTCGGCGACGCAATGGAGGGCCCCACCCCCGTATCGGCCCTTATTCATGCTGCCACGATGGTCACTGCCGGTGTGTACCTGATCGTGCGCTCCAATCCGATCTTCGATCTCGCACCCGGCGCTCAGCTCGTGGTTGTCATCGTCGGTGCGGTGACGCTCTTGTTCGGCGCAGTCATCGGCTGCGCGAAGGACGACATCAAGAAGGCCCTCGCGGCGTCGACCATGAGTCAGATCGGTTACATGGTCCTGGCCGCGGGACTCGGACCAGCCGGATACGCCTTCGCAATCCTTCATCTGATCACCCACGGATTCTTCAAGGCAGGCCTGTTCCTCGGCGCAGGCTCCGTGATGCACGCGATGAACGACGAAACCGACATGCGGCGCTACGGCGGACTCCGAGCGTTCATGCCACTGACTTTTGTCACGTTCGGGCTCGGTTACCTTGCCATCATCGGTGTTCCGCCGTTTGCCGGGTTCTTCTCCAAGGACAAGATCATCGAGGTTGCAATCGGCGAGGGCGGTGTCAAGGGTGTGGTGCTGGGCATCGTCACGCTCTTGGGTGCGGCGCTCACTGCCTTCTACATGACCCGCGTGATGCTGATGACCTTCTTCGGGAAGGCCCGCTGGGAGAACCAGAAACCTCACGAATCTCCGGCGGTGATGACGTCACCGATGATCATCTTGGCGGTGGGGTCCGTCGGCGCCGGCCTGCTCCTGACCATCGGGTCCAGCTTGCAGAACTGGCTCGAACCGGTTGTCGGCTCCCATCACGTCGAACCGCCGATACCCGCATGGTCGATCACCGCGCTGGCACTGCTCGCAGTTGCCGCCGGCATCGCGATTGCTTATCGCGAGTACGCCACCCGGGAGATTCCACTGGTGGCACCGACTCCGGTTTCACCGTTGACCGTTGCGGCTCGCCACGATCTGTACGGTGACGCCTTCAACGAGACGGTGTTCATGAAGCCGGGACAACAACTCACCAAGTCGTTGGAAGTGGTCGACACCAAGGGAATCGGCGGCGTCGTAGGCAGCTTTGCGGTGGTCGTCACCGGGTTGTCCGCGCTCACGCGGAGATTGCAGACCGGGTTCGTTCGTTCGTACGCGCTGGTGATGTTTGTCGGAGCAACACTCGTGGTCGCGACAATGATGGCGGTGACACTGTGGTGATCGAAACTGTGGTGATCGAAGCAGCGGTGAGCGACTCTGTGACCAATGCCGGCTTCCCCGCCTTGACGGTGCTCTGGCTGCTTCCGCTCATCGGAGCTGGTGTTGTCCTCGCTCTGCCGGCACGGTCGTACCAATTTGCGAAGTCTCTCGCGTTCTCTGTCTCCGTGGTGGTTCTGGTGGTCGCCGCCGGGCTCGGAGTTGCGTTCGACCGCGGCGGCGAGCAGTTTCAGTTCGTCGAAAGTCACAGCTGGATACCGGCATTCGGTACGACCTACACACTCGGACTCGACGGCATCGCCCTCGTTCTGGTTCTCCTGACCGCCGTGCTGGTCCCACTGCTTCTGATCGCCGGCTGGAACGACGTCCCTGCAGACCCGGCATCACCCAAACGGATGCCGCACACCTATTTCGCTCTGATCCTTGTTGTCGAGTCCATGGTGATGATTTCGTTCAGCGCCTTGGACATTCTCCTGTTCTACATCTTTTTCGAGGCGATGCTGATACCGATGTATTTCCTCATCGGCGGGTTCGGTGGAGTGGGTAGATCTCGCGCTGCGGTGAAGTTTCTGCTCTACAACCTCCTCGGCGGCCTGGTCATGCTCGCTGCGGTCATCGGCCTGTACGTGGTCACCACCCGCGACGAGAGTCCCTTCACCAGCGGCACTTTCGATTTCCGGGCGATCGCCTCAGCGGCAAACAGCGGTGAACTCGGTGTGGGACCCGGGGTGCTCAACGCACTGTTCCTCGGATTCATGTTCGCGTTCGCGGTGAAAGCACCGCTCTGGCCGCTACACAGTTGGTTGCCGGACTCCGCGGTGGAATCGACTCCGTCGACAGCGGTGTTGATGATGGCGGTCGTGGACAAGGTGGGCACGTTCGCGATGATTCGCTACTGCCTGCAACTGTTCCCGGAGTCGTCGTCGACTTTTGCACCGTGGATCATCACGCTAGCTGTGATCGGTATCGTCTACGGCGCGATACTGGCTATCGCGCAGACAGACGTCATGCGCCTGATCGCCTACACGTCGATTTCACACTTCGGCTTCATCATTCTCGGTATCTTCGCGATGACCAGCCAGAGCCAGGCCGGTTCCGCGCTGTACATGGTCAACCACGGTGTCTCGACGGCGGCACTGTTCTTGATCGCGGGATTCCTGGTCTCACAGCGGGGTACGCGATCGATCGCAGCCTACGGCGGCGTTCAGAAAGTCGCACCCGTCCTGGCCGGGACCTTCCTCGTTGCGGGCCTGGCAACGCTGTCGCTGCCGGGTCTGGCTCCGTTCATCAGTGAATTCCTGGTGCTCGTCGGAACGTACTCGCGCTATCACGTCGCTGCCATCGCGGCGACTGCTGCGCTCGTGCTGTCCGCGATCTACATACTCTGGCTCTATCAGCGAATGATGGGCGGACCAGTGAAGGAAGGGCAGGGAACGATCCGCGACCTCGCGCGACGTGAACTCGTGGTGGTCGCCCCTCTGATCGCTCTCCTGCTGCTACTCGGCATCTACCCCAAGCCTGCCTTGGACGTCATCACTCCTGCAGTGAGCCACACGGTCTTCGACGAGGCGCCGACACCGCTTGTCGCCGACCACGAAGGAGGTGCCCACAAATGAGTTCCTTCACCGACGTGACCGTTCTCGGTTCAGCCGGTACGGCGTCACCCAGTATCGAATACAGCCTGCTCTCGCCGATGTTGATCGTGTTCGGCGCGGCGGTGCTCGGGGTACTCATCGAAGCGTTCGCGCCCAGGCGTATTCGATACCCCGTGCAACTCGTCCTCGGTGTCGCAGGTTTGGCGGCCGCATTCGTGGCAGTGCTTCTGCTGGCCGGTACGCGGTCGACGGCGATGATGGGTTCGGTAGCGGTCGACGGTCCGACGCTCTTCCTGCAGGCGACCATCCTTCTCGTGTCGATCCCCGCAGTACTGCTGATCGCCGAACGTGGATCGGGCAACACCGCCGAGGTGATCGCGCAACACGACGCGCTCGGCAGTTTCACTCCTCAAGCGTCGAGCGTCCCGGGAAGCGTTGCGGAACAAGAAGCAGTCAAGGTCGGTATCGCCCAGACCGAAGTCTTTCCGCTCACCCTCTTCGCGGTCGGCGGCATGCTCCTTTTTCCCGCGTCGAACGATCTGCTGACGATGTTCGTTGCGCTCGAGGTGTTCTCACTGCCTCTCTACCTCCTGTGCGGGCTGGCACGTCGACGTCGCCTACTCTCCCAGGAAGCTGCGCTCAAGTACTTTCTGCTCGGGGCATTTTCGTCGGCGTTCTTCGTTTTCGGAATCGCGTTGCTGTACGGCTATGCCGGGACGGTCACTCTCTCCGGTATCGCCGACGCAGCACGCATCGGGTCGGGGACCGATGCCTTCCTGTGGCTCGGGACAGCACTCGTGGCGGTGGGATTGCTGTTCAAAGTCGGTGCAGTGCCATTCCATTCGTGGATTCCCGACGTCTATCAAGGGGCGCCGACGCCGATCACCAGTTTCATGGCGACGGCGACCAAGATCGCCGCATTCGGCGCCATCCTTCGTGTCTTCTACGTAGCCCTGCCCAACGAATACGTGAACTGGCGTCCGCTGATGTGGGCGGTCGCGATTCTCACGATGGTTGTCGGATCGATCGTCGCCGTGACGCAGACCGATATGAAGCGGATGCTGGCGTATTCGGCCATCGCACACACCGGATTCATTCTGACCGCAGTGGTTGCGGATTCGGACGCCGGCCTCGCGTCGGCGATGTTCTATCTTCTGGCTTACGGATTCAGCACAGTGGGCGCGTTCGCCGTCGTGAGTCTGGTTCGGGACGCAGACGGTGAGGTCGCGACGCTGACGCGCTGGGCCGGATTGGGCCGGCGCTCACCACTGGTCGGGGTCGTGTTTGCGCTGTTCCTGTTGGCTTTCGCCGGGATTCCGTTGACCAGTGGGTTCATCGGAAAGTTCGCGGTGTTCAGCGCGGCTGCCGAGGGTGGCGCCGCACCTCTGGTGATCGTCGGCGTCCTGTGCAGCGCAATCGCCGCGTACTTCTACGTGCGAGTGATCGTGTTGATGTTCTTCACCGAATCGGCCGCGGACGCTCCGACCGTCGTGGTGCCGAGTGCGCTGACCAGCAGTGTGATCGGCCTCGGCGCCGGTGTCACGCTCATCCTCGGCATACTCCCCCAGCCGGCGCTCGACCTCGCCGAGCGTGCAGCGGACTTCGTACACTGAGGCGATGCGTGAATCCGATCGTTCTGCCGGACTGACCAGCATCATCCGGTCGCCCTGGTTCGTAGGGTTTTCCGCGGTAGCGATTATTCATCTGATCCTGAATGCCGCTGATGCTGAGCCCTGGGACGGGATCACCAAGGTCATGCTCGCGCCGATTCTGGCTGCCTGGGTTGTCGGTCATCGTGGACCGAGAATTGTTGCTGCTGCCTTGATTGCCTGCGCTTTCGGAGACCTGTTCCTGATCTGGGACTCCACATTCGTCATCGGGATGGCAGCCTTCGCGATCGGTCACCTCTGTTTCATCCGATTCTTTCTCTCGCACGGCGCTTTTCGGGAGATGCGAAGGCGGCCATGGTTTCTGTGCTCCTACACCGTCGCCGGGATCGCTCTTGTGTCGTATGCCTGGACCGGGCTCGAACCGGCACTTCGAATTGCCGTCCCCGTGTACGCCGCAATCCTGGTGGGAACCGCATCTACCGCACTGGCGTACAACACGATCACCGGTATCGGCGGCGCACTGTTCCTCGCCTCTGACGCCCTCATCCTGCTCGGTCAGGCGAACAAATGGCAGCCTGCCGCTGCCGGCATCTGGATCATGACGCTGTACATCCTGGCGTTGTTGCTTCTGACAGTCGGAATCCTCGGACGGAGTAGCACGGCAAACCGTCTACTGACGCCCACGCTGTAAGGATCAGCGACCAGCCGGACATCTCTTCACATGACGCCGAAAACCGAGGACAGGCCGCCACCGAGCGACGAAGAGCGTTTCACCGCCTTGTGGGACGACTACGCCGGTCGGGTGTTCGCGTATACCTGCCGCCACGTCGATCATCACAGCGCACAGGAAGTTGTCTCCGAGACGTTCCTCGTTGCCTGGCGACGCTTGGACGAAGTGCCCGAGCAGGCTCTGCCCTGGCTGTTGGTGGTAGCTCGAAACACCGTGAACAACAGCCGTCGAAGCGTTCGACGCAATGATGCGCTCACCGAGAAGATGCGACGAATCGAGCAGATTGCGGCATCGACGCCGGGCGCCGACGTCACTGTCACCGACCGCACGGAACTTCTCGAAGCACTGGCAACACTCACCGTCATCGAGCGTGAAGCTCTACTCCTGACTGCCTGGGACGGATTGACCGCCACCGAAGCAGCGCGGGTCGCCGGGTGTTCGGTGCCAGCCATGCACGTTCGTCTCTTTCGCGCTCGGCGTCGATTGAGCAGCGGTTTGACACCAGAATCCGTCACCGCGATCCCGATCAACGTCACTCGACCTTGCGCTGCCGCCGAACACGGGAGTACCCCATGAGCAAAGATCTTCTGACCACGCTCGAGATGCTGCGGCCGACCGATGCGGTTACCACAGAATTCTGGCCCGAGAAGGTCCAGGATGCCGCACGCACCCGAATCATGGCTACCGAAAACAACATTGGAGCAACCAAAACTCCACGCCGCCAAGTCGGTGCCCTCGTTCTCGTCGCGGCGATCTGCGCAGCAGTGGTGGTGGGCTGCGCCGCTGCCACGGCGATGATGCCGAAACCGTTTACCGACATGTACTCCGGTTGGCAGACGATGCCGGGAACCAACGGCGGAATAGATCCGTCCACCGCCGAGCGGGTCGGGTCCATTCCCGGACCTGACGGATCCCTGTTCAGCGTCTTCGTCGCCCACGGCGAGGACGGATGGAGGTGCGTCGCCCCGGTTTTCGAGCCGTCAGCCGACGTCGACAAGATTGGACCGTCGAAATTCACCAGCCTCGGACACGGCTGCAGATCGAACGACGACTTGTACGGCGCAGATTCATTCGGGGGCGGAGCCGGTTACGAAGCTGGCCCGCACGAGGCGACCTACGACGCAGGCGCGGGGGGCGCCGTTCGGGCCGAACTTCACACCGCTGATGGCAATATCTATCCCACAATTCTTGCCGAAGACCGCTTCTACGGGTGGATTCCATTATCGCTCACATTCCCGCGTCCAACCCTCGTCGGATACGCCGCAGACGGGACGGTAGTCGGCACCCGGTGAGCTGTCGGTACCCTCGAAGAATGACTGCACAGGCCCCGAACGAGCGCGTCCCCAGCCAGTGGGAAGAGATCACTGCAGCCGACTCGACGCATTCCACACGGTATGTGGAGCGATTCCGTTCGATGAGAGCGGACGGCAAGGACATTGTCGGGGAAGCACGTTTGATCGACGCGATGCTCGGACGCAGTGGCCGGGTTCTCGATGCCGGGTGCGGGCCGGGCCGACTCGGCGGTTATCTGCACGACGTCGGTCATGTGGTTGTCGGAGTAGACGTCGACCCGGTTCTCATTGCTGCCGCGGAGGAGGACCACCCGGGCCCGACGTGGCTTGTCGGCGACCTCGCCGAGCTCGATCTACCCGCCCGCGGGGTCGAGGCGGATTTCGACGTCATCGTGTCGGCAGGCAATGTGATGGCATTTCTCGCCCCGTCCACCAGGCAGGCAGTGTTGGCAGGATTTGCTCGTCATCTCGCTCCGAGCGGCCGAGTGGTCATCGGATTCGGGGCCGGACGTGGCTACGAGTTCCCCGAGTTTCTCGCCGACGCGACCACGAGTGGTCTCGAGGTTGATCTGCTGCTCTCCACGTGGGATCTTCGCCCGTTCAAGGACAATTCCGAATTCCTGGTCGCGGTGTTCTCGCGCTCCTAGCCCGGCAGTTCACTGCTATACCAAGGGCCTGGCACACAGCGATCAACTCACTCTGATCACAATCATGGCGATTGTTGTTCACTACGAACATAATTGGATCAATGCGGGTGTGGCCGAGCGGCAAGGCAGCGGTCTGCAAAACCGTCCACGCAGGTTCGACTCCTGCCATCCGCTCCGCTTGCCAACCAACGATTCATGCCGCAACCCGCCCCCTACAAATGACATTCGGTGCACGCAGCCTGCATGACTCCGCAAGGTCTCCGTACAGAGCACTCGGGACAGTTACCCTCGATCGATGCACCCTCTGCACGCGACAGGACAGTTGCCTCCCGGACCGATGGCCTTACAGGTGGAACACCTCTGCATGGCGTTCGGCGCGAAAGTTGCTGTGAACGACCTTTCCCTCGCGGTGCCCCCAGGTTCGTTGTTCGGCCTGGTGGGGCCGAACGGTGCGGGAAAAACGACCACACTGTCGATGGCAGTCGGATTGCTTCGCCCGCACTACGGCCGCAGCCTGGTGTACGGCTACGACGTGTGGAACGACCCAGTGGCAGCGAAGAGTCTGCTCGGCGTTCTACCCGACGGTTTGGCGCTGCCCGCCCAGTTCTCCGGTCACGAACTGCTCACCTATTTCGGGCGTCTGCGCGGCATGCCCGAGGACGTCATTGCATCACGACGCGACGAACTGTTGGCCGCGCTCGATCTTGCCGATGCAGGTGGAACGGTCATCGCCGACTATTCAGCGGGCATGACGAAGAAGATCGGGTTGGCCTCGGCGCTGTTGCACGGCCCTCGCTTACTGGTGCTGGATGAGCCGTTCGAAGCTGTCGACCCTATTTCTTCGGCCGGAATTCGGAGCATTCTGCTCTCGTTCGTCCACTCAGGGGGCTCGGTCATTCTTTCCAGTCACGTGATGGCCCTTGTCGAACAACTGTGTACTCACATCGGAGTCATCGCAGACGGTCGCGTCGTGGCTTCAGGAACGGTCGACGAGGTGCGCGCAGGCAACACACTCGACGAGGCATTCGTTCGCCTTGTCGGCAGCCGCAGTCCCAATCCCGACGGACTGTCATGGATGCGCGCATGAGCATTACGAGCTTGCCGACGACGCGCAGCGCCCCAACCTCACTGTGGCGCACTGTTCTCCGCATGCGCGTGACCCTCTACAAACGTCAATTCACCGGCGGCAGAGCCGTCATCAAAGTCGTGGCAGCACTCTTCGGCGTTCTGGGGGCAGCTCTGCTGTGCCTGCAAGCCTCGGGGACGAGCGCGAGCTCTTCCGAACTCGTCAGCGGCACAACCAGTCTCGCACTGTCGGCTATCGGCGTGATGTGGATCTTGATGCCGATCATGTCTGGTCTGTCAGATGACAATCTTCACCCCAGACATTTCCAACTACTCCCCCTGGAACCCGTCCGACTCGCCAGAGCACTGTTCTCGACGTCGCTGGTCGGTATGACCGTCCCGATCACCGCGTTGGCTGCCGCAGCGATACCGATCTATGCAGCAACCCACCATGCTGCCGCGTTGCCTCTGGCGATCGTTGCGTGGCCCACAACGGTCCTGCTGATTGTCGGCACCTCACGGGTCGCGATGCTGGCGATGTCGCAGCTCCTGCGGAGTCGTCGCAGCCGCGAACTGGGACTGTTGGCATTCAGCACGTTCTTCGGCGGGCTGTATCTGCTGCAATTTCCGCTGCAGAGTCGCCTCGGCACGGTCGTGGACGGCGACGTCACGTGGCCGCTCACGGTCGCGCATTCGATCCCGTTCGCGTGGGGAATCGCCAGTGTCGACGCAGCAGCAGGAGGCGCCTGGCTCCTCGCCGCCGGAGCAGTCCTCGCCCTGGTGCTGGTCGATCTCGCACTGCTGTGGTCATGGCAACGCCTGGTCGTTCGCTACTTCAACGGGAAGGTCGCAGAATCAGCGGGCGCCACTTCCGTGCAATTGAAGAACCAGGGCCGCGACATTCGAACCGGTTGGCGCGCATCCCGACTGGGCACCGTCATCTCTCGCGAGCTTTCGCTCTGGCACGGCGACATGCGCCGACGAACACAACTGCTCTCCGTTGCCATCATGACCTTGGTCTCTGGCTTCGGACCGCTGATCTCGTCATCGATCCCCTTCTCCGCCGCATGGGGTGCCTGGTTCCTGATCTACCTGGCAATGGCAGCCGGATCGAATCTGTACGGATTCGACGGCGCATCGATCTGGCATCTGGTGATGATCCCCGAAGCCGCTGCCGCTGACGTCCGGGGCCGACAAATCGCGTGGGCAATCGTGATGACACCCTTCGTGGTCGTCGCAACAGCTGCTGTACGGATCTTCGGGGACCTCGGGACCGACCGACTGGCCGTGCCGATCGCCGTCGGCATTTCGATGATGGGAGTCGGTGCAGGATTGGTAGTGGCGATATCCGCCAAAGCGCCCTACCCGGTTCCGGAGATGAAGAAGACGTTCTCCTTCAACACCCGCGGGTCCTTCAACGGCTCGTCCTTCGGACTGATCATCCTCGCCATCGTCATCTTCGCCGCGACAACGGCGCCCGGCGTTCTACTCGGGGCGCTGCTACCGAACCCGGTGAACTATTTCGCCATCCCTGTCGCTGTTGCGATTGGTGCACTGGGTGCTTGGATCGGGGGCCGCGTCGCGATCACCCGTATGCAACGCGAGCCGGATCGGATTCTGTTCGCAGTTACCACCACATGATCGTTGCCCAGATAGTCCGAGAATTTCTGGGCGTCAGCGCAGTAGCCGCAGCTTGCACCAAAAAAACTCAGTCTGGGCAATCGGCTTATCAGGGAGCCAGGTAGCCAGGTAGCGCAGCCTCAACGCGTTCGGTCCTCGCATATCGCCGCCGGCGCTTTCGTGACATAGCTTCCGCTCGAGCCGAACCGTTGCCCTGGAATCATCGCACCACCAAGATGTTTGGCATGCCCCCGGAGCACCACGGTTCCGTACGTGTCGCCGAACGTCCCGGCCGATGCGGGAACTGCGCGCACCCGGCCCCTTCGCTCGAGCGCGGCTGGATCGAGCGCTGCCTCAGGTTCGCACCCCAACCCGCTCGGTGCGCAGAAATCCTGGTGATGGACCACTACACCGGAGCGATGGAATTCTGCCGGTGCCGACATCCGTTCCACGGGTCCTGATCGCGCCGGATCCTCGAGATCCGCTGCCGAGCCGAGTCCCTCGGCGCCCCGGCTCGACAGCGGAATAACACTTGAATCAGCTCAGCGAGCTCAGCAGCGGCTCGAGAAGCTTGTAGAGCTCGAAGATTCCGATGATCGTTGAAATAGAACCCATGATGATCCTCCGTGATTCGTGAACTTTCCGTGACGTCGCGTCACAGGCAGAAAGCTAACAAACCCGGCATTCAAACGGGGACCTTGAATGTGTCCGGCAGATGAACTCCCTGCTCGCAGAATCCTTTTGGTGATCAGCGTCATGTTCGACGAGAAATAGGCCCAACCGTCACATCACCTGACATTGACCGACGGCTGCAGCGAAAGTCTGCCCGTTGCGGTCTGGCGATACTTGGCACCATTTCCGCCCCCTCCAACTCTTGCTTTGTCTGACGAATCCGATTAGATTCCTCCACAATAACGGTACGCGTAACGAAATATCAAGGCTCGCTACTGCGCCAACCGATATACGCAGTGCCACAACCCTTCCAGACTCCTGGCGGGGTGACGCATCGTCGCGTCGAGAAGCTCCTCACTCCCCGATCGAAAGAGAGCACGATGACCACTGAGAGCATCACCGGACATCAGCAGCGACCGGTTGCAACAATTGCCAGCCTGACACTTCTGATCGCTGCAGTCGCCGCTCTCGAAAGCATCATCGTCCCCGCACTCCCCCTGATACAGCGAGACTTCGGAGTGACGGCCGACGTCGGAGCGCTCGCCTCCGTCGCTCTGACATTGAGCACCGTTCTCGTCACGCCGATGGCCGGGCGAATAGCCGACGTGTACGGCGCCCGTCCCACATTGCTCGCGATCACGACCATCGTCGTGCTCGGCGGCAGCGTGTCCGCTCTCGCAACGATCTTCCCGCTGTTCGTCCTCGGTCAGTTTCTCCAGGGATTCGGGCTCGGGTTGTTGCCCGTGAGCTTCGTGGTCCTAAGACGCACTTTGTCCTCGGAACAACTGAAGACGGCCACCGGATTGCTCGGTGCCGTCGTCGTGGCGGGCGGCGCTCTGGGAGTCGTGCTGGCCGGGCCAGTCGCCGAAAACGTCTCCCGCACCGCAATGTATGCAGTTCCGACCGCGTTCGTTTTGCTCGGCGCAATTGCTTTTGCCGTGAGCACACCACGAGATCGCATGTCGAACGTCGGCAGCCGGCTCGATTGGCCGGGAGCGGGTGGATTGGCCCTGGGATTGTTGACGCTGACCGCGTGGCTTGCGAGCGCGTCGAGCAACGGGTGGGGCGCACCGACGTCGATGCTGCTGGTTCTCGCCTCTGCGTCTGTGTTCACGATCTGGGCGAGGTATCAGAGCCGGACAAACGAGCCGATGGTCGACCTGACGATGATGCGGCATCGTTCGATGTGGAGCGCAGTGGTCGTCGGCGTGGTTTTCGGGTTCACCTACGGCGCTGTTGTCTATCTACTTCCGCAGCAACTCGCCGCGCCCGCGGCGAGCGGATTCGGCCGCGGTGCATCGACAAGTGCCATCGGAATCCTGCTGTGCATCGGCTACGGCGCAGCGGTGATCGCGTCGGTGATCTCCGGAAAGCTCGCACAACGGGTCGGCACGAAAGCCATTGCGGTAGCGGGAGTTGCCCTCCTCGGCCTGAGCGGCGCCGTCGGAGTCTTTGCAACCACGATGTGGCAGATCGTTGTGGTGCTGATCCTGGCGGGTACCGGCGTTGCGGCCGCG
The DNA here is from genome assembly GCF_016598535.1 of Rhodococcus sp. P-2. GTDB lineage: Bacteria > Actinomycetota > Actinomycetes > Mycobacteriales > Mycobacteriaceae > Rhodococcus_F > Rhodococcus_F baikonurensis. Next base: position 219,132 of record NZ_CP066779.1, read on the forward strand.
TCGACGGCAGTGTTCGTCATCTCCGCCGACAGCGCACCGGCAGACCGCGTAGGTGTCACGACGGCAATAGTCACAATCGCCAGATCGCTGGGTTCTGCCGTCGGCACCCAAATTGCCGCCGGGATCATCGCGAGCGCGACTTCATCCGGCGGCCTTCCCCGACACTCGGCATTCGCCACGGCCTTCGGGGTAGCGGCAATCGTTGCGATTGTCGGACTCGTTGTCGCGGTGACGATGCCGAGGGCTGGGGCCGGGGCAACCAATGTTCAGTGGTCGTCGTCGTCCTCGTCGAAGTCCGCGACTCCGCGCTTCCAGTAGCCGGTGATCAGGTGGTCGCCCGAACTCAATCCAAGTTCGTCGCGCACGAATCTGCGAATCGGCTTGAGGCTGGTGGCCTCACCGGAGATCCAGGCGTAGACGCGCTCGCCCTCGGGCACCGTGACCGTTCGGACGGCCTGCTCGAGTAGATCGGAGTGACCGGCCGGCACGTCGCCGCGGTACAGCCATCGCACCTCGACGCCTTCCGGAACGGTGAGTTCGATTTCCTGTGAAGGATCGGTGATCTCGACGAACACCCACCCGGCAGCAGCAGCAGGCATCATCTCGAGCCAACGAGCAATGGCAGGAAGGGCGGTGATGTCACCGGCAAGCAGATAGCGGTCGTACGTCCACGGAACCACGACGCCACCGGGCGGACCTGCCACGTGCACCCGAGTGCCGATGGTGGCCGCCTGAGCCCAATCAGAGGCGTACCCACCGTCGTGGAGTGCGAAGTCGAGGTCCAACTCCCCCGCCTCGGCGTCGTATCGACGGACGGTGTACTCACGCGAAATCGGCAGAGGACGAGGCCACTTCAGGCTGAATCCGTCTCGTTCGGGCAGTCTCAGAGATCCGTCGGCATCCGGGTAGACGAGGCGGACATGCTCGTCGGGAGCGTGCGATTCGAAGCCCGCCAACTCAGGTCCTCCCAAAGTCAGACGCAGCAGTCCGGATCCGACCATTTCGCTGCGAACGACTTCGAGTTCGCGAATGCCGATGGGGTACGGCACTTTTGCGCCGGTGGTTCCCGCCAGAACTTCGGCGATGGTCGCGAGGTGGTCTCCTCGGTTCATGAACTACCTTCCTTTTCCGGCGGAGCATTCCCCACCGGCACGGTGATGTCGGAGTGATCGACTTCGGCTGTCTCCGAAGTTACCCGGCGCACCGAACCCAACATTGCCAGGAGCACCAGGCCCAATGTCAGACCGGCGAGACCCAAGGCCAGCAGCGCAGCACCAGGCTCGAGCCACTGCCCGAGGAACCCGGCTGCCATCGAACCGATCGCCGTACCCGTGACAGCCTGCACCATCCACAGACTGGAGACGCGACCGCGCAGTTCGTCCGGCGTGTTCTGTTGCAGAACGGCAAATCTCAGAATGTCGTTGAGGGCGCGTCCGAGGCCGAATCCGGCGAGACCGAGGAAAGCGACGAGTGCTGCTCCCGACGCACCCAGTACCACCAGGCCGAGAGGCATCAGCGCAACAGAGATCAACATCGCGGCGCCGTTGCGGTGGACTCGTCCTGTCCAACCGCTGGTGAGCGAACCGATCACGGCGCCGACGGCCGGTGCGCCGTAGAGCAGACCGAGCATGGTGGGTCCACCGCCGAGAACCTGGTCGACGAATGCCGGCAGCAACACCATCGGGCCGCTGACGAACATGACCAACAGTCCGCTGATCAAAATGCCGCGAATGACTGTGTGCGTGCCGGCGAATTTCACGCCGGTCACCAGCGCGCGCATCGGGCTTTCGTGATTCGTTCCCGGTGCAGGCGAAGGTCCGATGGCTTGGAACAACGTGACCGTTGCTGCGGTGGCCACCGCAGCGACAAAGTATGTCGCGGGGATGCCACCGGAGGCGATGATCACGCCGGCGATTGCCGGCGAGATCATCGTCCCGATGTCGGTGGTCAGAGCTACCAATGCGCCGGCCGCTGCCATCTTGTTGCGCGGCAACAGTGTCGGCATCAAAGCCATCAGGGCCGAGCTGCTGACACCCCCGGCCAAGCCGTCGACAGCTGCCGCGACGTAGATGACCCACATCGACGGGTGTGGCAAGAGCGCATTGCAGCCGAGAATGACGAAGCCGAGGCCCGCAGCACTGCGGGCCAACTGGATGGTGCGTCGCCGGTCGTAGCGATCAGCGAGCACGCCGCCGAACAGGCTGCCGAAGAACATGGCGATGGCCATCGCCGTGGACACTCCGGCAACCTGCAAGGTCGACCCGGTGAGCTGGTATGTCTGCGCGGGAACGGCTACGACGAGCAGTCCGATCCCGAGCAGCGAGATCAATCGCGCCGAGAAGGCATACCGGAATGGACGGCTGGTCCGCAGCGGTGAAACATCGATCACCAGCCCACCGAATCGAGTCATGCGAAGGTCTGGCCGATCAGGTCGAGCGTAGCCATTGCGCCGTCGTAGTCAGGACGGTAGCTGCTGGCGGGGAGCTCGAACGTCGTGCCGGCCTTGAACGACGGCAACTGCGAGTAGAGCGGATCGGTGGCAAGCTCGGCCATCGGGCGACCGGACACCGGAAGGACAAAGGCGACAGGCGCATCGGCGACCTGCGAGAGCAGCTCCGGGCTGACCTCGAACGAGTCACCCGAGCCGAAGAGCTGCGGGTTGCCGGCCTTGGCCATGACGTCGTCGGCCTTGAAACCGAGCTCGGCGAGCATCGCGGGCAGCGCGGCCGTCGGCGGAACGAGGTACGGCTTGTTGCTCGAGACCGAGAGGAAGTAGACGACGTTGCCCTCGGGAACCTTGATCTTGCCCTTGACCTCTTTGACCTTGTCCTCGTATGCGCTCAACAGTGCCGGAACCTGGTCGGAACGGCCCGCGGCGTCGGCGACGATTTCAAGCTGCTTGTCCCAGTTGGCAACCGTCTTGGGGACCAACACGGTGGGTGCGATAGCGGTCAGCTGGTCGTAGAGTTCCTCGGCCTGAACCGAGGTGATGCCCTGGCCACCGCCGATGATCAGGTCGGGTTCAGCCGCCGCGACGGCCTCGATATTGAGCTGCTCGCCGGCCGGCAATTCCTTGGTGCCCTGCGCCTTTGCGGCGTCCGACCATGCCGGCGGGAATCCACCGTCGAGGTTCGTGACACCGAGGACGCGGGTATCGGTGGCAACCACCGGTGCGTCCAGGGCGTACAGGTATCCGGCGAGACCGCCACTCAGAACCACGATGCGCTCCGCCGACGCGGGCACGGTGACCGAGCCCTTTTCGGTCTCGATCACGCGCGTCGTGGGCTCTGCAGCCTTGGTCGGTTCGTCGTTCGAATCGCTGCTGCAACCGATCATCGCCACGAGTGCGACGATCAGCAACCCTGCGATGGCGACGAAACGTCGCCAACTCCGTATCGCGAGGGGCGGTGTGGACTTCATCATTGAGCTCCCATTGTGTTTCAACTGTGTGGTTTTCGAACTATGTGGCCGTGCGTTTCGACAGATGGCTGTCGAGCAGCGGGGCAATCGCCGCCCACCCGGCTGGGGTCACCAATCCGGCGTGGTCGTACGGCAGATGGTGTACTGCCATGTCCCGGTCCCGGCGGACTCCGCGCCAGCGATCAGCCAGCAGCTGTCCGGACGCCTCGGCGTCGGCGGTGATCAGAGTAACCGGTCCGTCGTAGGTTGTGTCCGTCGAGCGGGCCACGAGCAAACGAGTGGCATCAAAACCCGCCAGAACAGCCTCGACCAGTCCCGGTGCCTGAGTGAGGATCTCGGGTGGCAGGGCGGCGGCCAGATCTCGGTCGTCTGCATCGTCGCGACCGCGATCGTCACGATCTCCCAGTGGATGAGTATCGATCAGACCGACGAACTCCACCGTCTCGCCGATATCGACCAGCTGAGCCGCCATCGCGGCAACGACGTTGCCACCGAACGAGTAGCCGAGCAGGTGGTACGGCCCGCTCGGTTGCACGCCGCGAATCGTGTCGACGTACATCGCTGCCAATTGGTCCACGTTCGTCGGTTCGAGTGGTTTCCCGGCGACTGTGGGCAATTGGAGGCCGAACAGTGGACGGTCGGCCTCGAGGACGCCGGTCAAAGGTGCGAAGGGCCAAGCGAATCCACCCGCCGGATGCACGCAGAACAGTGGTTCACCGCTGCCTTCGGCCCGAAGCATCAGCAGGTGATCGCGACTCAGATCGATGTCGGACGCCGGCTCGTCAAGGTGTGCTGCGAGCTCGGCAACTGTCGGACGGGTCATCAGCGTTCCTACACCGACGCTCAACGACAGGTCGTGCTCCATCTCCCCCACGAGCCGCATCGCTCGAAGCGAGTCGCCGCCGAGATCGAAGAAACTCTCTTCGGGATCCACCGCATCAACGCCGAGTACCCGCGCAAAGACCTGGCACAGGCGCCTTTCCATCTCGGTTCGCGGTGCTCTGGCCGCCGCTCGGGCAGGGGGCGCCGGCAACGCACCCCGGTCCAGTTTTCCGTTGGGCGTCAGCGGTATGGAATCCACGACGACGATGTCCGATGGAACCAGGTGTGCCGGTACGCGCTCCCTCAATTCGGCTCGCAGATCGGTTGCATCGGCGCCGGGTTCTTCGATGACGTAACCGACCAGTCGCGGCGGCGCGCCGCCTTCGCTTCGGACTGACGCTGCCGCTCGCAACACTCCCGGCAACGACGCCAACGCGGATTCCACTTCACCCAATTCGATTCGAATGCCTCGGATCTTGACCTGATGGTCCGCGCGGCCCAGGTATTCGAGTTCACCGTCGCGGCGACGCAGTACGACATCACCCGTGCGGTACATGCGCCTGCCGACGGAGTAGGGGTCTGCAACGAACACAGCGGAGGTCAGGGCGGTCCGGTGGAGGTAACCCATCGCCGTTCCGTCACCGGACATGTACAACTCGCCCGCCGCTCCGATCGGAACCTCCCGCAGCCCCGAATCGAGTACCCGCGCAGACGCGTTCAGAATCGGACGACCCAAGCACGGTGTCTCGCTCCCCTGAACCGGGGATCCCATCGCATTGATCGTGAACTCGGTCGGTCCGTAAAGGTCGTACCCGTCGACACCGTCCTGATCGCGCAGTCGCGACCACAGTTCGGCAGGCACAGCTTCTCCGCCGAGCATCACCAACACAGGCGTCCGCTCACCGTCGAGGAGACCGGCGGCCATCAGTTCCCGTGCATACGAGGGGGTTACGTTCACGACGTCGATCCCGACTTCGCGGTAGTGCTTCACCAGAGACACGGGGTCCAGTCGCGCCTGCTCGTCGATCACGTGAACTTCATGCCCGGCGAGCAACCAGAACAGTTCTTCCCACGACATGTCGAACGAGAACGAGACTGTGTGCGCGATGCGCAAACGTCGACCACCAGCGCTGTTCTCCGTCGGAGTGAAGATCTCGGCCTTGTGATTGTGATACATCGTCGTCAACCCGCGATGACCGACGACGACGCCCTTGGGTTTTCCGGTACTGCCCGAGGTGTAGATGACGTAGGCAGGCTGATCCGGTGAAGTCGGCCCGCATACCGCGGCCTCGTCGACGACTGGTGCCGGAGCCTGCCCGTCGAGTACCCCGGTTACGTCCGGGTCGTCGAGGACCAGACACGCCTGTCCATCGGGAACAACGAGGTCACGCATCTGAGTCGTGGTGACCACCAGCGCAGCATCGCTGTCGAGGATCAGTTCGCGCAGGCGTGCCGGCGGGTGAGCCAGATCCAAGGGAAGATATGCCGCTCCGGTCCTCATGACGGCGAAGATCGCTACGACGTGATCGGCGGTACGCGGAAGTGCGAGCGCCACAACACGGGTCGGACCCCCGCCTGGCGCCGACTGCCCCAGCACCGAGGCGAGTAGCCGTGCCAGTCTGTCCACCCGAGAGTTCATCTCGGCCGCGCTCAGCGTGACGTCACCGAAGACCAGTGCAGTGTCGTCGGGTGTGGCCACCGCCCTTTCGCGGAGCAAGGCGTCCACGCTGCCGCCCGCCTGGTCCGGCCGCGGCATCACGACGTGCTGTGAAGCGAATTCCGCGGGAGTGCTCGAAAGCGGAATCGTCGTGTCCGCCACCGTAGCCGTGTCGGATGTCGCCATCACTTCGAGAATCGTGATGGTGCGTGACAGGACGTCCTCAGCCACGTCGTGCGGAATCAGGTCGGGGCGGTTTTCGAGTGTGAGCGCCATCGCCGCATCCCCGACACCCGGGTCCACATCGAGCGTGAGCGCATAGTGAGTGCCGTCCACCGCATCGAACCCGACGATTCCGCTGCGCCCGAACGTGTCTCGACGTGCCTGTTCGTCGCGCGGGGTGTTGCGGAAAACGTAGAGCGTGTCGAAGAGCGTGGCGAACCCTGCGCTTCGCTGTACGTCACCGAGCCCCAGAAAGTGATGCTCGAGCAGCGAACCCTGCTCGCGGAACAGGCGACCGAGCAGCGCCGGGATCTCCTCACCTGGCCGTACGCGGACACGCACCGGAATGGTGTTGAGCGCCAGGCCCACCATTCGGTCGGCGCCCTCGACCTCGGGCGAACGTCCCGAGACCGTGGATCCGAAGACGACGTCGTCTCGGCCCGTCACAGCACGCAAGGCCAGGCCCCACGCCGCAGAGACGACGGTGGACAGGGTCACGCCGCTACGTCTGGCCAGCTCGCGAACTGCCTCGGTGACGCTCTGCTCGAGCTGAACGCGGGTGAACACCGGCAACGGAGCCCGCCCACCTGATCCCGTACCACCCACGAGTGTGGGCTGCTCGAGATCCGCGAGGTAGTCCTTCCACGACGAGAGGGCGTCCGTGCGATCCGATTCGGCGATCCATCGCAGGTGATCACGGAAGTCCGCAGGCTTGTCGAGCGCGCCGTCGAGTCCAACCGGGTCCGTGCCGTGAGTGCGAGCAAACTCGTAGAGCGCAAACAACTCCGCGTACATCAAGGTCTGCGACCAACCGTCGGTCAGCAGGTGGTGCTGAGTGAAGACGAGGTGCGCTCCCCCACCTGGCAACCAGACCAACACCATTCGAATGAGTGGCGGCGCACTCAAGTCGAACAGCCTGCCGAATTCGGCCTCGTCGACTGCGCGGACCTCGATATCCAAGTCCTCGGGTGCGACAGCGCTCAGATCGATCTCACGGAAAGGCATTTCGGCTTCCCTGGGCACGAACTGCACCGGAGCATCGAACCCGGCGTGTGTGAATCCGGCCCGCAAGTTCGGATAGCGCCGCAAGAGCGCATCCCCCGCTGCGCGGAGTGAGCGAACGTCGACGGCGGCATCGGCGGAGAACTCGAATCGCGGCTGCATGTGATAAACATCCGTACCGCCGGCACCGTCCAGAACCGACTGGAAGTACATGCCTTCCTGCAAGGGACCGAGCGGTAGCACATCCTGCCAGCCCGGGCTCAGCGACTCGAGCCGTGCCCGTCGATCCGTATCGACGGCTACGAGAGGGCTCGGCACACGATCCGGCGCGGTGTCGGGCAATGCCTTGCGGTCTACCTTCCCGTTGAGGGTGAGCGGTAGTGCCTCGAGAACCGTGATGGTCTGCGGCACCATGTGTTCGGGTAGGAGCCGCGCAATCTCCTTGCGCACCAGTACCGAATCGAGCGCGGTTGCACCTTCGGGAACCACGTATCCGTGCAGACTTCCGGTACCCGCCGCATCGACGCGGACGGTGGCTGCCGCGCGGAACACACCGGCTACCGATCCGAGTGCGCCTTCGACCTCGCCGAGCTCGATGCGGAAACCGCGGACCTTCACCTGATCGTCCGCACGGCGCAGGAAGTGCAAAACCCCTCGCCTGCGTCGGACCAGATCTCCGGTGCGGTAGAGGCGTGCCCCCGGCAGAGAAGGATCGGCGACGAACCGAGCGACGGTCAGATCGGGGCGGTTCAGGTATCCGCGAACCACCTGCGCACCGCCCAGGTACAGCTCGCCCGCAACGCCTTCCGGAACCTCGCGCAGGTCGTCGTCGAGGATTCGTACGTGCACATCGGTCCAGGGTCGACCGATCGTGACTGGGTCACCGGTCGTGATGACCGAAGATGTCGCCCACACCGTGGCCTCGGTGGGTCCGTAGACATTCCGGACCGAAGCAGCGTTGGCCACCAGATCGTCGGCAAGATCCTGTGGGAGTGCTTCCCCTCCCACCAAGGCGCGCACCGCGGCGAGGCGGGGCGCATCCTCATGTTCGGTGACCACTCGCCACAGTGCCGGCGTCGCCTGCATCACTGTCGCATCACTCGCGATGATCAACGCCAACAACGCATCCGGGTCGCGAACCGTCCGGCGGTCCGCGATGACGACCGTGGCGCCCGCTGCGAGCGGGCACAGCAACTCGAGTGCCGCGATGTCGAACGACACCGTTGTCACCGCCACGATGCGATCGCCCGGCCTGATCCAGCGATCCTCGACTACCGTGTCCGCGAAGGCCGCGAGGTTGCCCGTCGAGACCATCACGCCCTTGGGGCGACCCGTCGAACCGGAGGTGTGGATCATGTAGGCGAGGTGATCACCCGCCGCAGGCGCCGGAGGAAGCACGACGCCCGAGTTGGTGAACTCACCGTCCACGAAGACGCTCGTGGCGACCGTCGACGGAAGTTGACCTGCGCTGTCGATACTGGTCAGGACACACACCGGCGACGCGTCCTCGATCATGAACTCGAGCCGCTCAGTCGGGTAGTCGACGTCGAGTGGCAGGTACGCCGCGCCGATGCGCAGTACCGCGAGCAGTCCGGCCACCAGATCCGCATCTCGATCGAGCGCGACGGCGACTACCTTCTCAGGCCCTGCGCCGGCCGCGAGCAGTTCGCGAGCCAACTCGTCGACCCGCGCCGACAGTTCCCCGTAGGTAATTCCGACCTCACCGAAGACTACCGCGACGTCGTCGGGGTGACGGCTGACCTGTCGGGCGAACAACTGCGAAATTCCGGCAGGCGACGTCGCGCGTCGGTCCGGGTCACGGTCCGACTTGCTCTCCGGCAGCCGGAGATCCGCGACGACGGTGCTGTTTTCGTGGCTCAGAACCGCGATCACACCGTCGAGCAGTGCGTCTGCGGTGGCGGCGTCGAACAGCCCGGCATCAACCGTCAATCGAAGTTCTGTTGCAGTTCGGACGAACTCGAGGTCGACGCTCTTACCGGGCGAGTGACCGACGCGGGCAGCGAAGAGGCTGCTGGTAGGACGTCCGAGTAGATCGGCGATTCGGTCGAGGCTGACATCGGAATGCGCGCGTGCCTCGGACACTGCGTCTTCGACTCGTCGAACAACATCGGCAATGTGCGGCCGGCCGGACAGGTCGATCCGAATCAGGGTGTCCGTCTCGTCCGAGGACAGCCCGACCGCAAGGTCCCGACCACCGCCGAAGCCGTTCAGCGTCGCCGCCACGGCGGCCAACAGCACCGCGTCGAATCTTGATCCGTCACCGAACCGAGCATCGCGTAACTGACGAACGTAGGTGTGCGGGCGGTACTCTTCGCCGCGCGAGCGATCGTAGGGAAGGTCCGTTTCGAGGGGCAGGCCCGCAAGCGTGCGAACCCAGTACCGCTCGTGATCAGGATTTCCAGCCGCTGCCGGGGAGCGGAACGTCGCCGCGTTCACTGTAGGTCGATCAACGACAGCGACCGAATCCGGCGAGAACTTCTTCTGATCGACGCGGGCGGCCGCGGCAAGACCGAGGGGGGTCGGGGTGTCGAACACATCCGAGACGACGACGCGGATGCCCAGCTTCCGCAGACTGCCCACCAACCTCATCGCAGTGAGCGAGTGACCACCGAGAGTGAAGAAATTGTCTCCTGGATCGACGTCGGAAAGCTCCAATACCGTTGCAACACAGGCACACACCGCATCGACGACCGCGGGATCGGCGTCGATCGCCTGACGTTGCTCGTCGGCCCTCTTCGTGGCGGCCGTTGCATCGGCAACGCGGCGTGTCTGTCGGACAACCGTCAGCACCGCGGATGCGGGAGCTGTCGGTTCGGTCAACAAACCACGCAGGATCTCGGCGAGCCGAGCGACCGTTCGCTGCGCCGTGGCTTCGGAGACAACCGCCGGATCGTGGTACAGGACCAGATCCAGACCGGTGCTCGGCGGTGCCATCAACGTCATCGGATAGTGCGTGACTCCGCGGTTGGTGAATCCCTCGACCCGAAGTGTGTGCGACGCAGGCTGTCCCGCACCGGAGTTCGGGAAGTTCTCGAATACCAGGAGCGTGTCGAACAGTTGACCGATCCCGGCGATGCGTTCGATCTCGGCCAAACTGGTGTGCTCGACGTCCACGATGTCGAATTGCGCGTTCTGCAGCCCCACGAACTGTTCCAGCAAAGGCTCGTTCGCGGCGATGTCGAGGCGGGCCGGAATCGTGTTGCTGAACAACCCGACCATCCCCTCCACTCCGGCGAGTTCGGCAGGTCGACCTGACACGGTGGCCCCGAACACGACGTCCCACTGTCCCGTCGCCTCGGCGAGCGTTGCCGCCCACGCGCCCTGGACCAGCGTGTTGATCGTCAGCGCTCGCGCACGGCCGAGTTCGATCAACGCATCGGCGTCCGATGCCGCAAGTGGAACTTCGAGCGCGACGGGCACACTTCGCGGCGCCCCTATGTCGGCAACGAGAGTCGGCGCGGCGAGCCCACGTAAACGCTCGCTCCACACTGCACGGGCAGAGTCCTGATCCCGGCCGGAGATCCACGCCAAGTAGTCGCGATACGGAGTCGGCGACGGGAGGTGCGCATCGCCGTCATGGTAGACGTTCATCAACTCGCGCAGGACGATCGGCGTCGACCACCCGTCCGTGAGCAGATGATGCGCGTTGAGAACGAGTCTGTGCACCCCACCGGGCAGCCGGATCAGTAGAGCGCGCAGAAGTGGCGGCGAACTGACGTCGAAGACATGCTCGGCGGCCTCGTCCTCGAGCTGAGCTGCAGAGCGGAATGCGGTGGCAGCTGGAACGGAGGTCAGGTCGACCGAACGCCACTCGACTCCTGCACCGCGCGGAATGACTTGAACGGGACGTTCGAACTGCTCGTAGTGGAAAGCGGCGCGCAAGTTCGGGTGCCTGTCGATCACCGTCTCGAACGCGTCGGCCAGCTTTCCTTCGTCCAAGGGGCCGGAAAGGTCGAAGCGTGCAGTAAGCGTGTAAACATCTGCCGCGCCGTCGCGGACCGCGTGGAACAGGAGACCTTCTTGAAGCGGCGACAACGGAAGTACGTCGGCAAGCGGTCCGTGGACGGCTTCGAGTTCGTCGATCCCTGCCTGATCGACCAGCGCGCCCTGGCCGAAGATCGTCGCCGAGCAATCGGAAGGCGTCAAACCACCCTCGAAGAGCGCGGCATGCGCGGTCAGGGCAGCGAGCGCACGTTCCCAATGCTCTTGCAGCTCGACGATCGTCGCGTCGTCAAGCACTGAACCCGCCGCAGTCCATTCGACTGCCAGCGTCGTCTCGCCATCCTCGCGGACGAATGCGTTGAGCGCCAGCACTTCCGACATAGCCTTGGTCGCCGGTTCGATAACCGCGAATGCATCCTGTTCCGGCAATCGCCATCCGGTTCCGGGCAGGGACGGGAAGCGGCCGAGATAGTTGAGCAGCAGTTCGGGAGTAGCGCACGCGGAAAGATCAGGTGCGGTTTCGGGATCCAGGTGCCGCAGAACTCCGTAGCCGACGCCACCTCCAGGCACGGCGCGTTTTGCCTCCTTCACCGCCCGAAGCAGATGCCCGGCAGCTGCTCCGCCGCTGAGCGCGTCGGAAAGATCGTCGGCGGTCAGCAGTGCTTCGGTGGGAACCCGAACCGGGAATTCGCTGGTGAACCACCCGATGGTTCCGGCGAAGTCGGTGTCGCTGGTGAGCGCGTCGCGGCCGTGGCCTTCGACGGTGACGGTCTGCGCGGGCAACCCGGTCAGGCCGCGACCGTGCTGCCACGAGCGCACTGCAAGCATCAAACCAGCAAGAAGCACTTCGTCGGTCTTGGCTCGATACGCCGCCGGAAGCGTGGTCAACAGCGCGTCGGTGACCGCCGGGGGCGCAACAGTTGTCGTGCGGGAAGCTGTTGCGGTCACGTCGATGTCCGGGTCGAGACGACGGCTGCCGATCGGCTCGTCGTCCGCCTGCACCGATGCGGACTTCCAGTGCTCCAGCTCTGATGCCCTGCTGCCCGAGGTCCCGAATTCTGCGAGCAACCCCGCGTATCGACGCCACGAAGTGCCGCCGGCAGCCAACCGGGCGGACCTGCGCTCGCGTGCAGCATCGGTGGCTTCGTGGAGATCGGGAAGCAGAATTCGCCAGGACACACCGTCGACGATCAAATGGTGAGCCACCACGATCAATTGATCGGGCCGACCGGCCTCAGTCCTCACCAGCACAACGTGCAAGAGTTCACCGGCGCGTGGATCGAGACTCGCTGCCGCCGCCTCTGCGAGCTCTCTGATCCGGAGCGGTTCGGGGCTGTCGGACACCTCGCGAACGAGCCCTTCGCTACGCACCGCGCCCGCGTCGCGGACGATCAATTCAGCAGTGCCGCTGTCGTTGTCACGCCGCAGGAGCAGACGGAGAGCGTCGTGGTGATCGAGGACCGTCTGTACGCCGGACTGCAGGTCATCCAGCGAGAGGTCGTCGTCGATGCGCACCGCAGTCCACTGCGCGTAGCCCGCGATTGCCTCGTCTGTCGGATTCTTGTCGATCAGTGCCCGAACGATCGGCGGAGCGATCACCGTGCCGGTCGCCACGTCCGCGACCGTAGCTGCGACGTCGGCGTCATCGGCAATCTTGCGCGCTGCAGCGGCAATTGTTCCCAGATCTCGCTGTGCAAGAAGCTCTTTGGGAGCCACGACCAGCCCGCGCACCCGCAGGCGACTGCTGACGCTGATTGCCGTGATGCTGTCACCACCGAGGCCGAAGAAGTCCTCGTCCACGCCGACGCGTTCGCGGCCGAGCACCTCGGCCACCACGTCACAGAGAATTTCTTCGTGCGGTGTGGACGCAGCGCGACCTTCCGACTCGGTAGCCGGGGCGGGTAGTGCCGCACGATCGAGCTTTCCGTTCACCGTGACGGGTAGTTCGTCGAGAACGACGATTGCGGCCGGAACCAGATGGTCCGGTACACGACCGGCGAGGTCTCGGCGTAGCTCTTCCTGCGGCGGAAGCGTCGCGCCGACAGCGGCGACAACGTAGCCGACCAGGCTGGGCCGTCCTCCGTCCGTACGGATCAGCGCGGCAGCCGCGCCGATTCCGGGCACCGATCCGAGAACAGCTTCGACCTCGCTCAACTCGACACGATGTCCGCGGATCTTCACCTGCTTGTCGCTACGACCGATGAAGTCGTAGCCCCGCCCCGGTACCCAGCGCGCGACGTCCCCAGCGCGGTACATCAGATCTCCCGGAGCACCGAAAGGATCGGCGACGAAACGCTCGGAGGTTGCGGCGGCGCGGCCGAGGTATCCCCTGGCCAATTGCGGTCCGGCCAGATAGAGCTCACCTCGTTCACCGTCGGCGACCGGCTCGAGCGCGCTGTCGAGCAGGTACGCACGGGTACCCGCAAGGGGGTACCCGATACGCGGTCCGGCGCCTTCGACCGTGGTCGCGATCGCATCGACCGTCGTTTCGGTGGGACCGTACAGGTTTCGAGCCGGAACACCGGATTCGATGATCGCGTCCCACAGTGCGGGCGGTGCCGCTTCGCCGCCCACGACAAGCAGTTGCAGCCGCTGCGTGCGCAGCAATCCGTTGTCCACCATCGCTGCCGCCATCGACGGCGTCGTGTCGACCACGTCGACGCGATCTCGCTCGAACGCCGCGACCAGGGCAACAGCGTCCTTCTGGAGTTCTTCGTCGTACACATGAACCCGATGACCACACAGCAGCCACAACAGCTGATCGAGAGACGCGTCGAAGGCGAACGACGCCGTGTGCGCGGTGTGCAGTTGCCGGTTTCCGACTCGCTCGGCAGTTTCCCGGTACATAGTGGCGCGGTGGTGGTGAAGCAGATGCGCCAATCCACCACTTCTGACCAACACACCCTTTGGCTTGCCGGTCGATCCAGAGGTGTAGATGACGTACGCCAGGTGATCACCATGCCGCGGTGTCGCCAGTTCACCGAGTTCGAGTGGAAGCTCGGAATTGGCACGGAGTTCTTCTCGCGCGGCATCGGAATCGAGTGCGAGCGGGACGGGCCGCGAATCTCCGACGAGTTTCCCGGCCAGTGTGGAAGTGGTGAGCACCACCTTCGGTTGCGCGTCGTCGACCAAGTCCCGCAATCGCTCAGCCGGGTGCTGCGGATCCAAGGCCACGTACGCTGCGCCCGCGCTCAATGTCGCGAGCAGCGCGACGACCATCTCGGACGTTCGCGGAAGTGCAAGTCCGACAATGTCGTCCGGGCCGACGTCGCGAGCGCGAAGCAGCCGCGCAAGCCGGTGGACGCGGCCACCGAGTTCTGCGCCTGTCAAACGTTCCTCACCGCACACGAGGACCGTGTCATCCGCATGATCGGCGACGATGCGGTCGAAGACGTCGGGGACGAGCTCGACGGAGCCAGGCACAGGTTCGGTCTCACGGCCGGCAAGGATCCGCGCAGCCTCGGGTGCCGGCATCATCTGCACCTGTCCGACGGCAGGATCTTGCTCCCCCACCATCGCGTTCACGATGCTCACGAAACCGGCGAGGCGTCGCTGAACCGAATCCCGAGTATTGGTACGCGCGTCCACTTCGAATCCGAGTAGGACTTCGCCGTCCGCTATGGGGGTGACCGTCAAACCCAGGTCCTCCGGCGGACCTCCGGCGACGTTACGCAGTACGCCCACAGCGCCGGCGAAGTCGAGGGCGAAGTCGAAAGCCTTGAGATTGATTCCGATCCCGTGAAGGAGTGCGCCGGTGCCCGCGACGCCCAGGTCCCGAGCAAGATTCTCACCGCGGTAGCGCTGGTGCGCGCGCAGGCTTTTCATCGTGGCGGCTACCTGCTTGCTCAGGTAACCGAGACGATCGTGGCTGCGAATTGTCAACCGGAGAGGCAGAACGTTGACTGCCATGGCCGGGGTCTTGAGTGCCGTGCGCCCAACGCGCGCCATGAGTGGCATCGCGATGACAACATCCGTCTCACCCAGCAATCGGTGGAGAAACGCGCCGTAGCAGGCGATCAACGCCTCGGCCCACGTTGTTCCCGTCGCGTCTGCCACCTCTTTGAGGCGGCCGAGGGCGTCGGCACTGATGACCTCACGAACCTGGATCGTTCGTTCCGCCGGACCGGCGACCTGCTGGCCGCGCCCGTCCAACGCGGGCAACGGCGTCAGGACATCACGCCAGTAGTCACGATCTTCCGCGAACTGCTCGCCCGCCCGGTACGCCTCGTCCTCGCTGACCAGATCGGTCATAGAACCGAATCGCGTTGGCGCGACCTCGGTTCCCTTCTTCGCGGCCGTGTAGTGCGCAGCGACACGGCGCGAAATCATGGCTGCGCTGTATCCGTCGACGATCAGGTGGTGATAGAGCTGGATGCACCAGATTTCGCGATCGGAGAGCCTGATCAGCGAGTACGTGTACAGCGGACGCTCCACCATCAAGCGGCAGTACTCGGACGCCCGGCTACGCTCGGCGTCGACCAATGCGTGTGCCACGGCTACGGGATCGCGCTCGTCACGGACATCGGTGACGGGGATGGCGCCCACCGGTTCGTCGGAGATGTACTGACGCGGGCCGTCGACTGTCTCCACCATCCGCAGCCGCATGGTTTCGGCTTCACCGATCGTCGCCGTGATTGCGGCCGTCAGAAGGTCGGTGTCGATCGGTTCGTCGCCCGAGATTTCGAGCACCTCACCGACGAGGTAGCTCCGAGATTCGGGATCAAGCCTCTGCGCGTTCCAAATCCCGAGTTGAGCTCCTGTGAGAGCAAACGTAGCTTCGTTTGCCGCTCCGGAGTTCGAACCTGGAAGAACGCTCACACTGATCCCCTCGTCTGTGGACACACGTCACCCAAGGGTGACCTAACGTCGTTTTGGGTAGCCTAAACTAAATGGCGAGGAATCGGGGAATCCGCCTCGCCGGTGACCCGAATTCCGATGGCTCCCGACGCGTTCACAAGAGAACGCACGCTGCTACAACCGCTTGCAGGACAATCTCTTTCGTGAACCGAAACGAGAAAAGTGAAGGCTAGTCCATCAGCGTTGCTGCTACAGTTCCGCCCAGTTCATAACAACCATCGCGGACGGATTTGTCCACGCTCACAGTCACTTCGAGCGGATCCGCCACCGCGACCAATCCGAGCCCGGTGGCGAGCTTGCGCACCGACGACACGGCACCGGCAGTGTCGTTGTTGCCGTGAACCCACAGGCCGTACGGCCGATCCGACACCGCGCCGAGGCATTGGTAGTACGTGGTGTCGAAGAAGTATTTCAGCGCACCCGACATGTAACCGAAGTTTGCGGTGGTACCGAAAAGATAGCCGTCAGCAGCGAGTACGTCGGGCACCGTCGCCGCCAACGCCGGCACTACCTTCACCTCCACACCCTCGATCTCGGGATCGCGAGCGCCCGCGAGGACTGCATCCAACAATTCGTGGGTTGTCGGCGAGGGCGAGTGGTGAACCACCAACAAAGTCTTCACACACCTGACAATACGGCGACGGGTGGCGCACCCGTCGCCGTTCACTCCTACGCCGAAACCGTTTCCGCGCTCATCGCCTTGACCAGGTCGTCGGTTCGGGTGACCGAGGCGCAGCGCCCGGCCGCGTACTCGAGTGCACCGACATGCTCGTCGAGGGAGAAGTCGGCCACCGCGTCACCCACGAAGAAGATCTGCACGTCTTGCATGAACCCGTCCAAAGCGGTAGTCAGGCAGCCGATGTGGGCATAGATTCCGGTGATGATCAGCTGGTCACGACCACCCTCACGCAGCCGTTCACGCAGGTCCGTCTTGATGAAGGCGCTGTAGCGCCATTTTGTGAGCATCACGTCGTCCGGATGCGGAGCCAACTCGGCGATCACGTCGGTGTGAGCGGGATCTGCCTTTAGTCCCGGTCCCCAGAAATCCGACAGCAACGCGCGCTCCTCGGGATCCTGATCTCCGGGTTGCGCGGTGTAGACGATCGGGATTCCGGCAGCTCGCGCCGACGAGCGAAGGCGATCGATATTCGGAACCACGGTTCGGAGCGGGTCGACGCTTCGGTCGTACGCGTTCACGAAATACTCCTGCATGTCGTGCAGAAGCAATACCGCGCGGGAAGGATCGAGAGTCCAGTCGACCCGATTCTGCGGAAACTCGGTGGGCATCTCGTATCGGACTGCGGTGGGTAGCGCCATGAAGAATCTCCTCCAAGAAGTGGGGTGAGAACCGATCAACTCGACAGCGTCTGTGCCGCAATCGATTCACTGAGAACACGGCGCAGGGCCGCCTTACTGGTCTTTCCGACGCCGGTGACGGGGAACTCGGTCACGAACTCCACTCGATCCGGCACTTTGTATGCCGCAACGCCTCGGCCTCGTATGTATCGCTTGATCTCGCCGACGGTCGGCGCTTCTCCGGCGACCACCAGGACAGCACACGTTCGCTCGCCCAGGTACTCGTCGGGGACGGCGACGACGGCCGCATCGTGGACGGCAGGGTGCGAGAGCAGGTGGTTCTCGATCTCCTCGGCGGCCACTTTCTCACCGCCGCGGTTGATCTGGTCTTTTGCGCGCCCCTCGACTATCAGGTGTCCCGTATCGGTGACGCTGACCAGATCGCCGGTGCGATAGAACCCTTCGGCGTCGAAGACCTCGGCATTGTGCGCATCTGCCCGGTAATAGCCACGGATCGTGTACGGCCCCCGAGTCAGTAAGTGCCCCGTGGTTCCGGGCTCGACGGGCGCGCCCTCGTCGTCGACCACACGAACCTCGTCGTCCGGCGAAATAGGCCGGCCCTGCGTACTGACGATCAATTCTTGCGTGTCGTCGAGGCGGGTGTAGTTGACCAGCCCTTCGGCCATCCCGAACACCTGCTGGAGGGTGCAGCCCAGCTCCTCGGGTACGCGCGCAGCAGCTTCGGCGCTGAACTTTGCTCCCCCGACGCCGAGAACCCGCAAGCTCGACAGATCGTGATCTGCCTTGCTGGGGGCAGCCATCCAGGCCAACGCGATCGGTGGAACCAAAGAAGCGTGCGTGACTCGCTCTGATTCGATCAGACCGAAAGCTGTGGACGGCATGGTGTCCGGCGCCAGAACCACGGTGCCACCCGCGTGGAAAACACCCAGGATGCCTGGCGAACTCATCGGAAAATTATGCGCTGCAGGAAGAACCACCAACATGCGCGTCGAGTCGTCGACGCCGCAGATCGGGTTCGATGCCCGCACCGAGTAGAGGTAGTCGGCGTGCGTTCGCGGAATCAGCTTCGGAACACCGGTCGTGCCACCGGAAAGCTGAAGAAAGGCGACCGACAACGGATCGACGTCGGCAAGAACGGGAATCTCGTATCCGCGCAGCGAATCGAAACCGACAAACTCTTCGGGGTCACCGGCCACGATCACAACAGGCGGAGTCTCGAGGCCCTCGTTCACCTCACGCGCCAGTGCGCGGTAGTCGAACCCGCCATGACGGTCGGCGACGATATAGGCAGCGACATCAGCGAACTGGCAGAAGTAGCCGATTTCGGTTCGGCGATGCGCCGGCAACCCGAATACCGGCAGGGCGCCGAGCTTCAACACACCGAACAATGCTTCGACGTATTCCACGATGTTCGGTAGCTGCAGAAGCACCCGGTCACCGGGGCGAACACCCAACCCGGACAGGCCTCCGGCCACGGCCGAGCTGCGACGATCGAGCTCGGAATACGTCAGCCGTGTCTGTGTGCCGGCGGCATCGCTGCCGACCACCGCTTCGTTGTCGGGATACCGTGCGGCCGCGGCCGTGATGAATCCGGCCAGCGTCTCGTCAGTCCAATAGCCTCGCTCCCGATACTGCGTCACCAATTCGGGTGGATACTGTGCGACGGGTGCCAAGGGCTCGCGAGCGATCCTCGAGGTCATGCAAGTGACTCCTGTTCGAAAGTACTGTCAGCAACTACGTCTCACGCTTTGAGCGTCGCTCCACCGTCGACGTACAGCGCCTGCATGGTGATGTGGGCCGCCCGGTCGGACAGCAGGAAGTGCACCGAGTCCGCGATATCGTCTGCGGTGGCCAGTTTTCCGAGCGGAATACCCAGGCGATAGCTCGCCAGATTGCCTTCGATGACGGCGTCGGCACCCGAATCGTCGGAAGGGTCCGACCACAATGACCGCTGCATCGCTGTGTCGGTGGATCCCGGAGCGACCACGTTGACACGAATCCCGTCTGCGGCCAACTCCAGTCCCGCGGTTCGAACCAACATGGTGGCGGCAGCTTTCGACGAACCGTAAGCACCCATCCCCATACGTGGGACACCGGCCGCATTCGACGAGACCACCACGATCGCCCCGGCCCGACGGCGACGCATTTCCCGTCCCACACTTTGCAGCACGTTCAGCAATCCGAAGACGTTGACGCCGAATATCTTCTGCCACTGATCTGGATCGGAGTCCAGCACCGACCCGGTGTCGAGAATTCCGGCGACGTGCGCGAGAGCATCGATCCGGCCGAACGTGTCCATCGTGGAGGTCACTGCCGCGTCGACTGCCTGCCGATCGGTCACGTCCACGACGTGACTCGCGACATCGGCGCCGTCGACGATGGTTTCTGCCAATTCCGCAGTTACCCGCTTCAATTCGACGTCGTCACGATCGAGAAGCGCCAGCGAATACCCGTCACGGGCAAGAGTCCGGGCCACTGCGGCGCCGATCCCCGCCCCCGCACCGGTGACCACGGCGATTCTGCGCTCACTCACTGCGGGCACAGGACCTGAACCCAGGCATTGATCGTGGGCTCTTCTGCCAACTCCGCGAAGTCGGCATCCGCGCCCGCTCCCCGCCACCGTTCGACGAGCGTCATCAGGCGAACCGAGTCCAGGCCTTCGTCACCCAGGTCCGCGTCGTCGCCGAGTTGTTCTGCCCTCATCGACAGAACCTCGGCGACGTCGCGCACGATCTGGTCACGGTCCACGGTGTTGCTCATCGGTCTCCTCGGGTAGTGGTCGACGCGCTCAGATCGAGCCAACCCATCCTCGTGTCGACCCCGTCCGCACGCCTGACTTTAGGCCAGCCTAACCATAACGGTACGGAAGTACACAACCCGGACGGCCACGGCACAAATTCACCCGAACTAAGGCTAGCCTCAACATAGCAAGTAATCCTGTCGAACTGGAAGGGTGTCCATGTCAGCACTCGCCGAAGTCTCCGAATTCCCGTTGCGCAACAACCGGACTGACGATGAAACGGACTCCGTTTTCCTGCTCTCACGTAGGCAAACGTCGATCCGCACTTCGGGAGTGGTCGAAGAATTCGACTCCGCCTTCGATGCCGCCGAAGCCCTCAAAACCGGGCGGATCGACTCGGTCGTCGGCGCTCTGCCGTTCTCCCCGGAGACGCCGTCCGCCCTCACTGCGCCACTGAGTTTCACTCGGGTCCACGGTGATCTATATCACTCGAACATTCCGACACTCCCCACTTCGCGGGTCGCGGAATTCGAACCGAGCCCGCAGATCCACACCGACAGGGTCCGCGGCGCCGTCACCCGCCTTCGAGCAGGCGAACTCGACAAAGTTGTCCTCGCACGCTCCCTGACCATCGAAGCCGAGTCCACGATCTCCCCCTCCGCCTTGGCAGAGAAGCTGATCGCACTCGACCACGCGCACAACGGCTTCTGCGTCGACCTGTCCCCCGCCGGAGGGAAATACCGCGGGCGTTCGCTGGTCGGCTCGACGCCCGAGGTTCTGATCGAACGGCGAGGCGACGTCGTCACCTGCCACCCGTTGGCGGGCTCGATTGCACGCCACCCGAATTCGGATCAGGACGAGGCGAATGCCGAGCAACTCCGCGCTTCGACCAAAGATCTCGCCGAACACGCGTTTGTCGTCGACTCCATCAGTGCGATACTCGGACCGCTCTGCACATCGTTCACCGCACCCGGTGCGCCGGAACTACTTCGGACACCGCAACTGTGGCACCTCGGGACCAAGATCGAAGGTGTTCTGATCGACCCGAGCGTGACCTCGCTCGAACTGGCGATGGCGCTGCATCCGACTCCTGCCGTCTGTGGAACACCGACGGTCGCCGCACGCGAGCACATCACCGCAACCGAAGCCGATCGTGGGTTCTATGCGGGTGCCGTGGGCTGGTGCGACCGGACCGGAGACGGCGAGTGGATGGTCGCTATTCGTTGCGCCGAGATCGCAGCAGACGGCCTCTCGGCGCGGGCCTACGCCGGCGGCGGCATCGTCGCTACTTCCGATCCGGAAATCGAATTGAGAGAGACCAGTACGAAATTCCGCACGCTACTCAGTGCGTTCGACCTCGCTGAACATCAGCTCTGACAGGGCGTCACTTCTTCGAGGTGTTCAGGGCAATCGCGGCGTGAACGAGTGCCTTGAACGCCTTTTCGTCGACGGCTTCACCCTCGTGGAAATCGATCGCCCGCCGCGTATTGCCCTCGAGGCTGGAGTTGAAGAGACCTGAAGCGTCGTCGAGTGATGCGCCTTTGGCAAAAGTCACCTTCACTGCGCTCTTGTAAGTCTCACCGGTACAGATCATTCCGGCGTGGTACCACACCGGAACGCCTCGCCACTTCCATTCCTCCACCACATCCGGATCCACCTCTTTGATCAGAGTTCGTATCCGGGAGAGCATCTCGCCCCGCCAGTCTCCGAGTTCCTCGATTCGCTGGTCGATCAACTGAGACGGGGAATCTGCATCTTGCTTGTCGGACTCACTCTTCGCCATCGCTTCGTCACTTCCTGCTCGTTGTCGCCGATCTCCAGTGAGTCGAGTATCCCCTCCTGCACCTGCATTCACTCGGCGAATCACTGACGCATCACGTCGTCTCGGCATCGGCCGTTTCTTGCAAACTCGGACGAAGTCAGACGGACGTCCAGTATTCTCCGGGTACTAAGTCCCGATTCTTCGGCCCGGAGGTCTGCATCGTGATGTGGAATCGCCCGCTTGCCCATTCAGTCGCTGCGGCTGCCGGCTCGGTTGTTCTCGCCGCCGCGGTCGTGGGCATTCACACTGTTCCAGCGTCGGCGCAACAGACCCCGCGTGTCTTCGACGTACTGTGCACGCCCACTGATGCAGGCCTTTCCGAGCTGTCCGGACTCACGGTCACAACAACCGGGATGTACGCAATCGGCGACAGCGGCTCCGACGACCGGGTCGCCGAACTCGATTCGAACTGCCACGTTCAGCGCTGGATCGACGTGGGCACCCCTCGCGTCGATGTCGAGGATCTCTCGTCGACTCCCGACGGCCACCTGTGGCTGGCAGACATCGGCGACAACAACGCGGTACGAACGTCGATCGGGCTGATCGAACTCGATCCGGCTTCGGGTGCCACCACCTCCTACCCCCTGGCTTATCCGGACGGGGCCCATGACGCCGAGGCAGTGCTGATCCAGAGCGACGGGCTTCCCGTGATCGTCACCAAGGACTACCTAGGCGCAAGCGCGGTCTATACAACCGCTGAGCGACAGCACGTTCAGGATCTGAGTACGGCGCCGCCGACCATGTTGGCCAAGGTAGGTCAGCTCAGATTCACTCCCACCCTCACTTCCGGTGGACCGATCCCCCACGCCGGAACCATGGCTGTCACGGGCGGCGCCGTGAGCAAAGACGGCACGGTGGTAGCACTGCGCACGTACACCGACGTCTATCTCTACGCAGCTCCCGACGGTGATGTCGTGAAAGCCTTGACCACCAAGCCGATTCGGGTGCCCCTTCCGGACGAGCCACAAGGTGAGGCGATCGCGTTCGACGCGGCCGGTGATCTGATCAGTGGCTCCGAGGCGTACCAAGGGTCGCTGCCTCCGCTCCGAATTCTCCGAAGCGCCAGTGACATCGCGCTCTCGGGCGGGACGACAAGCTCTCTCGGGTCGTAGTCGATTCACGTCCCGGGAAAGCGGACAGGCGCCGCTATCATGGCCGAGTGAACAAACAACTTCGAGCGACAGTGGCGATCTCGGCAGTTCTCGCGCTGGCTTCGTGCGCGACTTCCCTCGAAGGAACACCTCAACCGGATGCGTTTGTTCCGAGCGTCGACAATCCGGATCCGTCCCGAGCCATCGACGGAGTTGTCACGGTCGACTACCCAGCAGCCCAACACGTACGGCCGAACGAACGTGTGGCGTACACACATTCACCGCCCTTCGGCGGTCGCCATGACTCGGTCTGGGCAAACTGCACCGGAGTTGTCTATCCGCAAGCCATTCGAACCGAAAATGCGGTCCATTCCCTCGAGCACGGGGCCGTGTGGATCACGTACAACCCCGACCTCGTCTCGAGCGAGGATCAGGCTCGTTTGGCGCAGCGAGTCGAAGGTATGAGCTACACGTTGATGTCGCCGTATCCCACCCTGGATTCGCCGATCTCACTGCAGTCTTGGGGCCGTCAACTCAAGCTCGACAACGCCGCGGACGCTCGCATCGACCAATTCGTCTCGGCTTTGCGGGTCAACCCGAACACGTATCCCGAAGTGGGCGCGACGTGTTCGGTGCCGGTGACGAGTTTCGACCCGAACAATCCGCCACCATTCGACCCCACCGCTCCGGATCCGTCTTCTCCCACAACGGTTCCCGAGCGGTAGCGTCTCAGCGGCCCCTCGCCGCAGCAGAGATACCTACTTGCCTCGAGAACGGCGTTCCAGTTCCACTGCCCGGCGCATGGTTTCCCGAGCCCGGCTTCTGTCACCGGCGTAGTCGTAGGCGCGAGCGAGTCGGAAGTTCTGCTTCCAGTTGTCCGGGTCCGCTTCCCAGTCGACCTTGATCTGGGCGAACAACTCGTCGGCCGCCGCTCGCTCGATCCGGCCCGAAGGCAGTTTCGGAAGCGCAGACGCGTCGACGGCGAGGCCCTCGTCGTGAATCTGCTGCGCGAGACGCTGGTGCGTGAAGCCGGCACGGAGCGTGGCGATGACGAGCCACAGCCCGAGGAAAGGCAGGATCAGCACTCCGATCCCGAGACCGATTGCGGCGCCACCGCCGTCCTGGATGAGCTGGATTCCGCGCTGACCGAGCAGCACGAAGTACACCGCTAGCGCGATACAGATCGCAACGATCAGCGCGAGAGTGCGGGTGGTCTTGTTCATAGATCGAGGAAGGAATCGATACCGACCGTCAGGCCCGGACGCGAACCGATCTGGCGGACTCCGAGCAGAACGCCCGGCGCGAACGAATTCCGGTCGATCGAGTCGTGGCGAATGGTGAGCGTCTCGCCCTGCGTTCCGAGAATCACTTCCTGATGCGCAACCAGTCCGGCCATCCGCACAGAGTGAACCCGGACGCCGTCGACGTCAGCTCCACGTGCGCCCTCGAGCTCGGTCGTGGTGGCGTCCGGACTGCGTCCGACGCCCGCTTCGGCGCGAGCCTCGGCGATCATGGCGGCCGTTCGGTACGCGGTACCCGAGGGGGCATCGGCCTTGTTGGGATGGTGAAGTTCGATGACCTCGACAGAATCGAAGAAGCGTGCCGCAGCAGCGGAGAAGCGCATCAACAACACGGCACCGATAGCGAAGTTGGGCGCGATGAGAACACCCGTTGCCGGCTGGGCGTCGAGCCAGGACTGCACCGTCGCAAGCCTGGACTCGTCGAAACCGGTGGTGCCGATCACGGCGTGAATTCCGTTGGCCACGAGGAATTCCAGATTTCCCATGACGACGTCGGGGTGGGTGAAATCGACCACTACCTGAGTGCGGGTGTCGACAAACGTCTCGATGCGATCACCGGTGTCGACCTGAGCGACAAGTTCCAGATCGGGAGCAGCTTCCACTGCCTCGCAGATCGCTCGACCGACCTTGCCCTTGGCTCCCAGAACCCCGACCCTGATGGGTGCTGCACTCACGTCTTCCACGCTCCGTCCGATCCATTGTTTGAGGTGAAGCCTACGCAATCGCGCAGATGCGCTCACCATCAGTCGGGCAGGAGTTATGTCACCACTGGCACACTGGACGTAGTGAGCAACCGTCCGCAAGTCCGCGAAACCGGCAACCTTCGACCACTCGAGTTGGCAACGGGTGCCGTCATGGCCGGATTCACGGTCGCGTTGTCCGTCATTGCCACGGTCATCCCCATGGCCAGCGCCCTCAACCTCGTGGCAGCGGTTCCGATGGGAATTGTCGCCCAGCGCTTCCGAGTCCGCGCAGTGATGACGGCCGGTGTCTCGGCTACTGCGGTCGCCTTCGTCGCGGCGGGTTCAGGATCTGCGGCGGCGGTCGCGCTGAGCGCTCTCCTCGGCGGAATCATCGGTACCGTCAAGCGGCGCGGTCTCGGCTTCGTCTCCGCGTTGCTCTCGTCATGTGTCATCGGGCCCGCGCTGGCGTTGTTCTCCATAGTCCTGTTGCTTGTTCTCGCGCCCCTGCGCACCTTGTTGCTGACCTCGCTCGAGAACACCGCGCTGGGTGTGGCCGCAATCTTGAAGCGCGCCCCCACGCTGGTCGGGGCAGCCGAATGGATCGAGAACAGCATCGGCTCGATCATCGACTACTGGTGGTTGTGGATCGGCGTGTCCATCATCTCCGGAATCGTCCTCAGTACCGTCGTCTCCTATTTCGTCCTCGGTGCCGTCCTCGACCGATTGGCGGCGCTCCCCTCGTCCGATCCACTCGAGACGACACCCGACGACCGTCCGATCGATCCGTTACCGGTCAGTTTCGATCACGTGGGCTTCACCTATCCGGGTGCATCGACGCCGGCCCTCGTCGACGTCAACTTCACGGTGCGACGAGGAGAGTTCGTCACCGTCGTCGGCCACAACGGCTCGGGCAAGTCCACACTCACTCGGTTGCTCGCCGGTCGCGCGCCGACTGTCGGGACCCTGACGAGACCCGGTTCCGCCGGTCTGGGCCGACACGGCGGAACCGCCGTTGTCCTCCAACGTCCCGAGAGCCAGATCCTCGGAACCCGGGTCGCCGATGACGTCGTCTGGGGGCTTCCCCCCGAGTCACATCCCGACGTCGATGCGCTGCTGGCCGAAGTGGGACTCGCCGGAATGGGCATGCGCGAGACGTCGGGGCTGTCCGGCGGCGAGATGCAACGCCTGGCGGTTGCCGCGGCTCTGGCCCGGCGCCCCGCGCTGCTGATCGCCGACGAAGCCACCGCGATGGTCGATCAGGCGGGCAGGGAGGAATTGGTCGCGCTCCTCGCCGAACTGCCACGCCGCCATCCCATGGCCGTGGTACTCGTCACCCACCACCACGCCGATACGCGTGCCGCAGATCGGGTGATCCAACTCCAGCGTGGAAGGCAGATCGATCACCAACCCGGCTGGATGACGTCGACGTTCGCGGGTCCTCCATCTGCACCGTGGCCGACCAGCACACGTGCTGTACTCCAACTCACCGATGTCACCCACACGTACAACGACCGGACTCCGTGGTCGCGACGCGCACTGTCGGACGTGAATCTGACCATCGGCGACGGGGAGGGACTCCTGGTCCTGGGCGGCAACGGTTCCGGTAAGTCGACTCTGGCCTGGATCATGGCGGGCTTGATCACGCCGAGCAAGGGAACCGCAGTCTTCGACGGCAAACCCGTCTCACGCCAACTCGGCACCGTCGGCCTCACGTTCCAACATTCGCGGTTGCAGTTGCAGCGTCGAACCGTCGCCGAAGACATCGAGGCAGCCGGCGGTCCGGAGATCGGATCCGTACAAGTCTCGTGGGCACTCGACGCCGTCGGACTCGATCGTCACATCGCAGGTCGGAGCATCGACGAGTTGAGCGGCGGACAGATGCGACGCGTCGTGCTGGCCGGTCTCCTCGTCCGCCAACCCCGCGTACTCATCCTCGACGAACCCCTGGCCGGTCTCGATCCACCCGGCCGACACGAAATCCTGAACGTGCTCAGGTGGATTCGTCGGAACGGAACCGCAGTAGTCGTCATCTCGCATGACGTCGACGGCATGGACGCCGTGTGCAGCAGAACAATTCGACTGTCGCAGGGTCGCATCCTCGACCCTGCCGCCAGCAGCACTTTGGAAGGATCGACGACGTGACAACACTTCTGCGCGAAGTCCCGACTTCATCGCCGATCCACCGATTGTGGGCCGGAACGAAGATCGTTGCGGTGGTTCTCGTCAGCATCGTGGTCGTCGCCGCCCCGTCCTGGCCGGCGATCGGCGTCGTACTCGGATTGTTGTTGCTGACCGCGGTAATCGGACGCATCCCCCCGACTGCAGTTCCTCGACCTCCGTGGTGGTTGTGGGCGCTGATCCTGCTCGGCGCGTTGATCAACCTTCCGATCGGCCTCGACGCAGTGTTCCTCTACCTGCAAGCTGTGACGTTCGGTCTCGTATTGCTCTGCGTCTCACTGATGTTGGCGTGGACGACGTCGATGAGCGATGTGGCCCCCGCCTTGGCGACGCTGGGCCGACCACTTCGTTTCTTCAAGATTCCCGTGGATGAGTGGGCAATCGCGACGGCACTGTGTATTCGTTCGCTTCCGCTGTTGATCGACGAGATGCTCACCCTCGTTGCGGCGCGGCGACTGCGCCCGAAAGCTGTGGTGAACAGCGCGGCCGACAATTCGATAGTCGACCTGATCACCACAACCATGTCGGTGGCAATTCGGCGATCTGCCGAAATGGGCGAAGCAATCTCCGCTCGCGGGGGCACCGGGTTGATCGCGGCATACCCCAAGCGCCCTCAGCTGGCCGACCTGTTCGCCCTGGTCGTCGTCATCGCAGCGTGCGCGAGCGCGGTCGCTTTGACGATAATTCTCCGCTGACCGGGCCACCTGTCACCGAACGGGCTGGGCGATGATCGCCGAACCCATCCAGCGTCTCAGGTATCGCCGCAGTTCCTCGTCGCTCCGCTTCGGGTCGCCGGGCGCGAGGAAAAACGACTGCATCGTCCGCAGGACGTATTCGACCAGTTCCTGAAGTGACGCGTCGTCGTAGCCGTAACGCACCCAGTCCACGTCGAAACGGGTGATCATCGCCATTCCGAAGGCTTGCGCCTCCTGAGAGGTCAGACCTTCCGGGTGCACACTCGAATTCGTGCTCGTGAGCAGAATGCCGAGATGCGGTGTTCGGTGGACCTGGGTCAGTGTGTAGACAACACCCTCGGTCATCGCCTCGACGGGATCTTCGATGCCGCTCACGTGTGTGGCGAGTCGATCGAGGTAGCCGTCGACCGACGCGATCGCAGCTGCCCGCATCAGAGCGTCGGCGCTGGGGAAGTATCGGTACACGGTCTGCCGAATCACGCCGAGTGACTCCGCGACGTCGCCGATACTGATTTCCGAACTCGTTCGTCCGATCAGCTCGACAGCGGCCTCGACAATTCGACGAGACGCATCTTCGTCACTGTCCGGTGGATTGCCGCCCCACCCACGCCTTCGTGCCACTGCCCACTTCCTCGCTCGAACGAGGCTCGAACCATGTCTTTGCGCTCGAAGTCCAAGAGCCACAGGCTAACACAAGCAGGTTTTGCATCTGCGTCCCTCGAATGCACTCTCGTCGTCGAAAGTGAACATACAACTGCACATCAATATGTATGATCACTGCCACACGTGGCTTTCAGTGCCAGAGCGGCCACCTGACCAGCCCCTCCGAAAGACGAGGTTCGACAAGTGACCAACCTTCAGCCCCGAAAGATGGATTTCGGATTCGAGGATCATGACGTTCCCTTCCTGTGGAACCCGGAGAATCCGGCTTGGTCGAGCATGTCCAACGCGGTCTCGTTCCTGGCCATCGGTTTCGAGAAGATGATCGTGAAGATGATCATGCAGACCAAGTCGCGGATCAGCGATCCGGAGGTCGCCGAGGAAGCCGTGGCATTCATGCGTCAAGAAGGCCACCACTCGACCGCCCACCGCCAACATGTGAAGGCTCTGATCAGGCGTTACCCCGGACTGCAGAACACGCTCGACGCCGTGATCGGTGAATTCGATCTGCTGACCGAGGCGACCTCGCTGAACTACCGGCTCGCGTACACCGCTGATCTGGAGGCGACTTTCACACCGGTGTTCAAGCTGATGCTCGACAACGAGGCGACCTTGTTCCGTCCAGGAGACGACCGCGTCGCGTCGCTGTTCATCTGGCACTTCGTCGAGGAGGTCGAGCATCGCAGCTCGGCACTGATCATCTTCAATTCCGTTGTCGGAAGCGAGCTTTACCGAATGCGGATGGCGCCGTCGATCTTCGCGCACGTGATGAAGGTGATTCGCATCGCCTGTGCAGGGTTCAACCAGCACGTTCCGCTCTCCGAACGGCAAGTCGACTCACTGTCGATGTTCGCCATGCACCGCACCAAGCAGAAGATTCTGACGTCATTTGCGCCCTACCTGACCAAGGGGACCATGCCCCGCGCCTTCGATCACCTGCAACTCGGCGAACAACTCGTCGCACTCGGCGGTGTCTTCCGCAGCCAGATGCCCAATCACAACCCGGACCACGAGAAGCTCCCCGCATTGGCCGACCAGTGGTTCAAGCGTTACGACGACGGCTACGACTGCACACGCTGGTACACCGCCGAATCTCAGGCACAGGCCGAGTCGATCACGTCAGGGGCCAACTGATGGCAGAGCACTGCTCCCCCACATTCGCCCAGCTCGCAACAGAACTCGGTTTCTCCTGCCAGGAAGCAGGTGGACTCGTCGAGTTCCGTAACCCGGCGGCGCTCGAGAACTGGACCCTGCCCGTCCTCGAATGGACGATCATCGTCGGTTCGGTGCTCGCACTGGTGTTGGCGATCGTGCGACTGCGCCGCAACGGTGACCCCACCAACTTGG
This sequence comes from Rhodococcus sp. P-2, assembly GCF_016598535.1. Lineage (GTDB taxonomy): Bacteria > Actinomycetota > Actinomycetes > Mycobacteriales > Mycobacteriaceae > Rhodococcus_F > Rhodococcus_F baikonurensis. Next base: position 248,909 of record NZ_CP066779.1, read on the forward strand.
TTCTCTGGTTCGGCGCCACCGCCTACCTGTTCATCATCGAGCCTCCGCTGTACTTCCCGGCGGCATTCGGCATCGAAGAACAAGTGGACACGATGTTCGCGCACAACGTGTTCACCGTCGACTTCATGTGGGGTCGACTGCCGCTGTACATCATTGCCATCTACCCGCTCATGGCGACACTGGCCTTCGAAATAGTCAGAATGCTCGGCGTTTTCCGCAAGTACGGTCCACTACTGGGCGCAGTCTGCGTCGGCTTCGTCCACCATGCGTTCTACGAAATCTTCGACCACCTGGGACCCCAGCTGCGATGGTGGGAGTGGTCGACGTCGAACCCGATCAACCAACCCATGTTCGACGCGGTTCCGCTTCCCAGCGTGGTCGTCTTCGCCGCGCTGTGGCCCATGTCGTTGGCATTCTGCGTCCAGTACTTCGTCGGACGGCACGTCGATGCCGGCAAGCACTTCTCCGGGCTTCAGTTGGTGTGGCGCACCATCGTGATCGGCCTGCTGGCCTCGCTGGGTACGTTCATTCTCCCGCTCCCGGCGACGGTCTTCGGGATGGGCAGTGACACCGTTCGCGGGTTCCTCTATGCGGCGGAACTCGTCGTCCTCACAGTGGTCGCGATCGTGGTTCTCGTCCGGCAATGGCGAGACTTGCGCTCGGCTGAATCGAACACTCCTGCACACACCAACAGATTCGTACAGGTCTACAGCGTGGTGTACCTGGTTGTCATGGCCGTACTGTGGGCGAGTGCGCTTCCCGACTTCTTCGACGCGGTCGACGGTTCCACCAGCGCTGGGGATCCCATCGGAAATCTCTGGTACACACTGGCGTGCTTCGTCATCGCAATCCTGTGTGTGAGCGCAACTTTCACAATTCCGAAGAGGAACTCCTTCGTCGACGACGCTGAACTTCTCGGGGCACACTCAACGACCCCGGCTACCTAGGTCGACCGGGACGAGACCCCTCGGGTCTCGTCCCGATTTCTCGGTTTCTCGGTGTCCCAGGGTCACGGCGTCCCAGGGTCACGGTGTCCCAGGGTCACGGGACGCGGTGAGTCCACGCTTCGGTGCTGAACTTCGTCTCCACCAGCTTGCGCGCCTGCTCCAACTCCGAGTCCGTGTAATCGCTGTCACGGGTGTCGTATTGGCCTCGGAAGTGCTGCGCAAACGACTCCAGGATGGCCGCGCGTGTCATTCCGGTCTGCGAACGCAACGGATCGACACGTTTGGCCGCACTCTTGGTTCCCTTGTCCGACATCTTCTCTCGTCCGATTCGCAGCACCTGCGTCATTTTCTCCGCGTCGATGTCGTAGGCCATGGTCACGTGATGGAGCACAGTGCCGGACGCGAATCGCTTCTGAGCAGCGCCGGCGATCTTGCCCTTGTCCGAGGCGATGTCGTTGAGCGGCACGTAGCGAGCGTTGATACCGACCTCGGCAAGCGCTCCCATCACCCACTGATCGAGAAATGCGTAGGACTGCTCGAAACTCAAACCTTCGACCAACGACGCCGGTACGGCCAACGAGTACGTGATGCAGTTGCCCGGTTCCATGAACATCGCGCCGCCACCGGAGATTCGGCGCACCACGCCGATGCCGTGCCGCGCTGCCGCCTCGGAGTCGACCTCGTTACGCACCGACTGGAACGATCCGATCACGACCAGGGGCGAGTCCCAGTCCCAGAATCGCAGCGTCGGCGGACGCTCACCCGATGCCACCTCACGCGCGATGACCTCGTCCAGCGCGACGTGCATCGCGGGATCGAGAACCACCGGCGGGATGAGGTCGAACGTGTGATCCGCCCAACTCGTGGCGTGACCGAGTGCGCGCCGGATCGCAATGCCGACCGACTGGGGCGTGAAGCCGATCATCGAGACGGACTCGTCGAGCGCAGCGGAGATGGCTTGCGCCAACTGTTCTGCATCCGAGTCGGCGGGCATTCCGCGCAACGCTGCGTTGATGTCGTCGAGCGCGCTGTCTGGCTCGAGGAAGAAGTCCCCCGAGACTGCGACGTCGGCCAGTCGACCATCCGCCACCTCGACGTCGACCGCGACCAGTTTTCCACCAGGAACCTTGTACTCTCCACGCATTCGTCCAGCCTATCCCTGCGGGATTCTTTGCGGTGAGCGCCGTCGAAGATCACACCGCGTGCGCAATGCGCATCTCTTCGGCCGGCAAGGTGATCAGGCTCTCACCGCTGTAAGTCACTGTGGGGCTGCACAATCGCGGCTACGGGACTGCACGCGTCAGACCCCGGCCATATGGTCGAGCAACGGCCATACTTCTGCCGACAGGCGAGATGATCTCTGGGGTGGGAGGATTGCCGCAACGAGCCAACTCGCTGGCGAGTCACAACGGAGGTAGACATGAAGGTCCCGGCGTTCCACTCGACGGTTCCTTCGGATCTCGACGTCTATCACGACAACGAAAGCTGTATCTTGGCCGCTCGCATCGCAGTGGCCCATCGAGCCCCCGGGGTCGACGGCCGACCGTGGTGCACTGCCTGCGCATCGTTGGATTGACGAGCGACTTCCAGCTCACTCACACCCACGTCGCCGATTCGGGGACAACTCCATTGGCCAGAGCGTTCGCATCGATGACGGCGTGGATCCACGCAGCCAGACCGGTCTCGACCTGGTCGAAGAACTCGGAGAAGCCCGGATCGGCAACGTACATCCGCCCCAGGCACACGTGCATCGAAAGTGTGCAGTCGAAGTAGACGCCGATAGACGCTCGATGCCGTTCTGCCAGCGAATTCGCCTCGTCGCTTCCCGGTTCGACGCCGGAGCGGCACGCCGACGCCAGATCGTCGTTGAGCGTCTCGACGCCGTCGGCGATCTTCTGCCAATCCTCAGCGGTCCTACCCGCCGACCGTTCCGCGTGCTGCGCCCACTGCGCGCTGTCGCCCCAACGCTCGTGCGCCTCGGTTCCCCATGACGGCTGCCAGTGCCGGCCGAAGATCGAGACCTGTTCGTCTGCCGGCAACAGCACACCCGACTTCCTGGCATCGATGATGCGATCCAAGGACTCGCCCAGCGCCTCCAAGTCGGCGATCCGTTGCCGCAATTCGGCGCGCTGCCCACGCAGCGTCTCGTCCACGTGGAGTGCGGGCGCTTCGAGCAATACCCCGATCTCGTCGAGCGACAAGCCCACGTCACGGTAGACAAGCACCCGGCCGATGCGGCCGAGGTCCGCGTCGGTGTACTGCCGGTAGCCTCCGTCGCTGCGACCGGACGGGCACACCAAACCGATTGCGTCCCAATGATGAAGGGTACGTACGGTTACGCCCAGTCGTGATGCGGCTGCACCGACAGTCAGAGCACTGTCTGCGTCGTCTCCGAAGAGTTGGTCCGTCACGGCATCCAGTTTGACAGACGCGGTGCGGGAGGCCACGGCGTCAGACCGCCGCTCAGTCGCCTGGTCCGTCAATTCCCATACCTCGCAGATACTCTGCCTCGGCACTGTTCGGGTCGTACGGACGAGCGGCAGTCATGATCACACGTGCATTCTCCGGTGTCACAATTTCCAACTCGAGGGAATTCCACGGCTTCACGTGCGGTCCGCTGGTGCATCCGGCCCGCAATTCCTCGCACGCATTTGCTATCTGGCCGATCTGGCTCAGCACACACGCACAGCTCACGCTGACGGACGGTGGCGAATCTGCTCGCTCACCGGGTACGAGCAAGACGTCCTGAAATGCCCAGCGTCGCAGGTGCGTCAGTCGATCAGGCACCGAAAAGAGGTCGAAGAAGCCGAGTCCGCGGATCCAGAAGTCGACCGATTCGGCCAGATCCGAAGTAGGAATCGAGACGAACATCGGCATTCCGTAGAGACCTCGGAACTGTTCCGGAGGCACAGCATCGGTTGTAGGAACAGGGACGGGGCTGATGTCGAATGCTGGGTAGGTGTCGGTCATGAAGTCATCGTGAGCCCTCACGCTACGTCAGGGTCAAATCGTATGAACTCGGATCGAACCAGACTGCGCGATTACACCTGTCCGGCGAATACACCGCCGTCTGCGAATGCACGTTGGGCAAAGCGTTCACCGATGAGACGATGCGTTGCAGCGTCCGGATGGAGCTGATCGGGAAGCGGCAGCTCCGCATTCTCGGCCGCACCGTAGAGATCGCACCCGTCGACGTAATGCAGATTGGGATCATCGACCGATCGCTGGGCTACGATGCGCGCCAACTCTTCCCGAATCGAGCGCAGCGTCAGCTTCCCGGATGCACGCTCGGCGGGATCTCCGGTGGCAACGAACCGCATTTCGCCTCTGGCAAGTGCATCGAAATCGAAAGCACCAGGTCCCGGCGTGTCTTCGTGAATCGGGCAATAGACCGGCGAAACGACCAGCAGCGGAGCCACTGGATGACCGTCGCGAACCGTGTCGAGGAAGCCGTGCATTGCCGATGTGAAGGCCCGCAGACGCATCACGTCGGAGTTGACCAGATTGATACCCATCTTGATGCTGATCAGGTCAGCAGAAGTGTCTCGCATCGCGCGGGCGATGTACTGGTCCAGCAGAGCGCTGCCACTGAACCCGAGGTTGATCAGATCCACTCCGCCGACGGAGGCTGCAAGAGCAGGCCAAGTGCCGGAGGGACTTTCAGCGCCGGACCCTTGACTGATCGAGCTTCCGTGATGGAGCCACACGCGGCGCTTCGTGTCGTCCGCGGGTTCGAGTGGGGCGTCGGTTCGAAGTGCGACAAGTTCGGTGGTCTCGTTGTGCGGCAACCAGATCTCGACATCCTTCGATCGCGTGGGCAGGTCCGCGAAACGAATGGTGCTGACGGGCCCGGACTGCTTCTGAGCGGCGCCGGTCGCCATGTCGATCGTCACCGAATTGCCGCCCGTGGCGCTTGCTTGCCCGGCCAGTTCGCCGTCGACGAGCAGGTCGTACACCCCTTGTGGTCTCGGCGGGGCGCCGGTGTAGATCATTTTCGTGGGCAGAGTATCGAGTTCGATGCTCGTAGCGCTGGTTCGGAACACAAGCCGCACTCCGGAGGGTTGTGATTGCGCCATGGCCATCTGCCCGTCAGCGAAGAGTGCGCGAGCCCTGGCAGGTAGACGGTGCGTCAGCACACCGCATTCGGTCCGTTCGATTTCGAGGGCTCCGCGCACGATGTCCTCGGAAATTTCGGTAGTAATCCAGCTTCTCTGGCTGTGCATGTCATTCACCTGTAGATAGCTTGCGTATAGTTCAACTACAGCACACAGTAATTTGCCTATACTATTTAGGCAAATTGGTTTCACTTTTCGACGAACAGGACCAGCAGACATGCCTCGCGCAGGACTCACCCCCGAACGCCTCGCCATGGCGGGTGCCGAATTGGCCGACGAGGTCGGCTTCGAGCAGGTGACCGTATCGGCAGTCGCCAGACAGTTCGACGTCAAGGTCGCGAGCCTGTACTCCCATGTGAAGAGTTCGAACGACCTCAAAACCAGAATCGCATTACTCGCCCTGGAAGAGATGGCCGACCAGGCTGCCGACGCCGTGGCCGGTCGGTCCGGCCGCGACGCCTTGACCGCCTTCGCGAACGTCTATCGCAACTACGCGAAGGCACACCCCGGCCGGTACGCCGCGTCGCAGATGCGCCTCACCCCGGAGGCCGCAGCGGCGAGCGCTGGCTTCAGACACTCGCAGATGATGCGATCGATTCTGCGCGGGTACAACCTCACGGACCTCGACCAGACTCACGCAGTTCGGTTGCTGGGCAGCGTTTTCCATGGCTACGCCAGCCTCGAGTTGGGTGGATCGTTCAGCCACAGTGCACCTGACAGCGCGGAAAGCTGGTCCAGGATCCTCGAGGCACTCGATTCGATGCTGACCAATTGGCCAGCGTCGAGTCCATGATCAGACGCGATCTTTCGAGTAAAGTTCTTGCGCCACTTGGCAATCGCATACGACCGAGAAACACTGGGGGGGTGGACGGTTCCCGAACTCTCCGACCCGGGTTTCGTCCGCTTTGGGACAGCAGAGGTTCTGAGTGCGCAAGAAGCCGAGGTGTGGGACTGCGCCTAGACGAGAAGCTTGGCGCGCAGAGAGTCGATAGTGCCCTGGTCGACGCCGAGGCCCTCCCGTACGTAGGTGTCCATGCCGCCGTAGAGCCGGTTCACCTGGGCGTACGCCGCATCGAGCCACGACAGGTCCACCGCGTCGTCGCGGCCCAGGTAGGTGTTCGACGCCATGAAATCGGCACTGATGACCTCACGCGGGACACCGAGGATGGTCAGTAGGATCGCGGTGCCCCAACCGGTGCGGTCCTTCCCTGCACTGCAGTGGTAGACGGTTGCGCCGTTGGAGTTGTTCGCGATCGCAGTCAGCAGGTCACGGAAGGCGACATCAGAGCCTCGGTAGTTGACCATGAAGGGGTAGCCGATGCTCTGGCCGATGTTCGAGGTTCCGTTGACTGCGCCGTCGATCAACGCGCGACCGAGAGTCAGGGGAACGAATTCGTGGAACGCGATGCCGTGTTCGATACTGACGACGTCGGCGACCTGGTAGGTGACCCCGGCAGGGATCTGATCGGGATCCTCCGCGCGTTCGGAGGTGTTGCGCAGGTCGACGTCGAGGGTCAGGTTCGCGGCGGTGAGTTTGGCCAGATCAGACTCACTGAGCGAGCTGAGCTTGTTGGAACGGAACACCATTCCTGTCCGGACGGTCCTGCCGTCGGTAGTCCGGTAGCCGCCGACGTCGCGGAAGTTCCGCGCCTCGTCGAGCCTGATCGCGGCCGCGGACGGCGGTGGGATCTCTGGCAGCGGCGGGTGCTCGCCGGACGATCCGAACTGGCTCGAACCCGATTGCAGGTCGCTGCTCGAAGCGGAGGCGAATGTGGGACCGGTCAGGGCCGCAACCACGGCAAAGAGCGCAGCGAGGGCGAACCCGAAAGGGCGCGCCCCTCGGCGGCGCGTGTAAGCAGTCGTCATCGTCGTCCTCTCACTCACTGTGCGTGACGACCCCGCGCCCCCGCAAACTCACGTGCGAGATTACAAGGGTGACGCGCTCCTCGTCCCGACTTTGCTCCAGAAACCGGACAAGTGTTCAGGTGCCCGGATTGTCGCCGTCGTGCGGGAAGAAACTCGTGCCCGTCACCGCAACGCCATCGACCACGCCGGACCCGCTCGAACTACAGACCGCGGCCGCAGCCGCTCCGACATTCCTGGGCGTCTGTAGCCGAAGGGATGGGATCCGCCAACCCTCGACGGCCTGATGAAATCTGCGGTGAGCCTCGAGTTGTTCCATCGTCAAGCACTCGACCAATATCTGACACCGAACACACGCCGCGTGTCCTCGGCACACTGAACCGCGCCCGCGCTTGTCACGCCGACTCGTCGTCGAGACGGCGCCGAAGCCAGGCACCTATATCGAGCGCAGCGCGGCGGGCAACAGGCGTTGGATGGTTTGTAAATCCGTGCGGGACATCAGGATAGAGGCGCAAGTCGACGTCGTTGCCTGCCGCCGACAGCCTTGCCACCATGGCGAGATTCTCGGCCAGGACCACGTCGTCGGATCCGATGACAACGAGGGTCGGGGGCAGGCTGCTCAGGTCTCCGAAGGTCGGAGAAATATCCGGGACAGTGCGATCACCGACATGGCCGACGTAGGCTTCGATGAAGTATTCGTCGCCGATGGTGCGGCCGGCGGGAGTCTGAGCACTGACGTCGTACGTGCCGGCTTCCAACACGGCACCCGAGAACGACATGGCCAGACCTCGATCACGAAGCCGTAGCAATGTTGTCATCACCAAGGTTGCTCCCGCCGACATGCCACCGACGGCGAGCTTGGTTGTCCCGAATCGTTCGGCCGCGACATCGAGCAGCCACAAAGCGACTGCCTCACAGTCGTCCGGCGCTGCCGGCCAAGGGAACTCCGGTGCAAGCCGGTAATCGACGGTAACCACTGCGACCCCGACTTCGTCGGCAAGTCTCGCACTTCGGGCGTCAGCGCTTGCCGCCGAACTCATGTAGAAGCCACCGCCCGGAAGATACAGATAGACCCCGTTGACCACGCCATCTTTCGGTGTGACCACACGGACCGATATGGCTCGGCCGTCGACGTCGAGTATGTGCTCGACAGCTCGGGTCGGCGGCGCGGGATCAACCACTCTGGAAGCGCGCACCGCGAGCAGTTCCTGCAGAGAACTCGGACCGGTGCCAGCGGTCCGTGACTCGTAGAACGCACGCGTGATCGCCAACTCGTCGCCGGGTAGTCGTTCGACCAGTTCAGTCAGTGCAAGTTTCACAAATGCTCCCTCGGGTCGCGACGTGTCGACAATTCTCGCACCTCGAGTAGCAACTTCGAGTCGGCGTGCCCAGCAATGTAGTCGTGACGGGTATGTGCGAATTGCGCCGCAACAAGGACGTTCTCCCGCTAGCCTCAACTCGGAATTGGACGTTTGTCTAGAAAGGTCGACGGATGCGTGCGCTGTTGCTTGCCACCCTTGCAATCCTGGCTGTCCAGCTTGCAGCCCCGGCGGCAAACGCTGCACCTCCGGAATCGGGCTGGACACTCCCCCGATTGACCGTCGCAGATCGAACGATCAAGGACGTCGACGGACGAACGGTGTTGCTCCGCGGCGTGAACGCCAACGGCCTCAATGACTACGCAACCAACGGCACCGGTCTACCCACCGTCACGCCGCTGGGAAGAACGGACTTCGCGCAGATGGCCGCGCTGGGCTTCAACGTCGTCCGACTCAACGTCGCGTGGTCCCTCCTCGAACCGACTCGCGGTGCATTCGACACTGCGTATGTCGACCGGATTCGAGGCGCAGTCCAGAACGCGAAAGATCACGGCATCTACACCGTTCTCGACATGCATCAGGACGCATGGGGCCCGTATGTCGGCACCCCGAGCGACCAGTCGTGCCCGTCATTCATGCGGCCGGGAGTCGGCTGGGACGGCGCACCCGAATGGGCAACCCTGACCGGCGGATGGACAACCTGCAACATCGGTGGACTCCGGGAGGCTGCACCGGCGATCGGCCACGCCTTCCAGGCGTTCTACGACGACGAGCAAGGAATCCAGAGTCGCCTCGTGGCGACGTGGGCGAGGTTGGCCGCCGAGTTCAAAGGCGAACCAGCGGTAGCCGGATACGACCTGTTGAACGAACCGAATCCCGGCCTGCGCGACCCATTCACGGCAGCTGATCAGATCGGGCAGTTCTACAAGCGAGCCACCGACGCCATCAGACAGGCCGAAGTAGGCGGATTTCCGCACCTCGTGTTCTTCGAGCCCAGTGCGATCTGGTCGGCTTTCGGCTTCGACGCGCTGCCCCCACGCCAGTACCTGACCGATCCTCTGGTGGTCTTCTCGCCCCATCTTTACAGCGAATCGATAACAGTCAGTAGCGAATTCCCCGCAATCGAGGACGGATTCAAGATCGCCGACCGCGCTGCCGCCTGGTACGACGCACCGTTGTGGACGGGCGAATGGGGCTGGTTCGGGGACGCCGACGAGCAGGGGGCAGACGTCGACCGCTTCGTCGACGCCACCGACCAGTACCGGATGGGCGGCGCCTGGTGGTCGTGGACGCAAGCGTGCGGTGACCCCCATCCGGTTCGAGACGGCAATACCCACCAGCCGCAAGGAAATCTGAATCGCATCGACTGCCCGTCCGGCGAATCACTCGGACTTGTAGAGGGATTCGCGGTTCCACTCTCGCGTGCTTATCCGCGAGCAGCGCCCGGCACGCTGACGAAGGTATCGCGTGACGGGTTTGCCGGGAGCGGCACGGGGCGGGTCGAGGCCTGGTACCCGGGCACCGGACGGCCACAACTCGAGACCACGAATCTCACCGACGTCCGCCTGGACCCGATCGAAGGCGGTTGGCAACTGATCGGCCACGCCGACGGCGAATACGCGGTGAAAGCGACCTGATCGGACACTCACCCGGCTGTCCCACGTCCACACCACGTGAAAGCGCGGTGTCAGAAGATTCCGCCGATTCCCTTGCCGATCAGTACAACTCCGACGACCAAGATCAACACGCTCATCACCGTGGTGTTGTTGTCCTGGAGCCAGACCTTGAGCTTGGCCAACGGCTCGCGCAGGCGGTCAGCAGCCACCACGTATCCGACGACAGGTATCGCCACCGTTGAACTGGCGATGATCGTGAAGACGAGGACGGAGGCGATCACTCCACTGGTTGCCAGCGACGCCGAACCGATCGACACTCCTGCCGCGATGCACATCAGCAGGTTCTTCGGGTTGATCGCGGCGAGGGCGAATCCTAGGCCCAACCCCTTGACCGCGGTCATCTCGTCGATGGCGTGCATCCACTTCGGCGTTTCGTGTTCACCGCTGCGCCCTCGCCATTGCTTGACTCCGACCACCAACAGGAGGACGCCCAGCGCCAGTTTGATCCACGAAGCAGTGGTGGACGGTCCATCGTCCGAGGTGCTCAGTGCGCTGGAAAGAAGGACGAAAAGAAATGTGGCAATGAAGATTCCGAGTAGCCAGCCCACCGCGAAACCGATGCTCGTGCTACCGGCGCGCTTGGAGAGCAACATCAAGATCGTCGCGATGACGGCCACCGGGGAGACGGCGACACCGACGGCTATGGGGAGGAGATCTCCGATAACGGATCCCATGTCAACACTCGTTTCTCATCGGGACGCAGTCGATACCGCTGCGCGACAATGCTGACACTGTGAGCGCCTGCGTAATTCATGCCTCGTTCGAAAGGGATGAGTGCCCGGACCGCCGTACCTCTCACTCGCCCCGAGTCAGTTCGTCTGTGCCTGTTGGAACGCAGCGGCAACGCCCCCGACGTCGCCCCCGACTTGGAAGACTCCACGAGGCAGATCGGGAAATACTGCATCGCTGACGGCTACGACGAACAGAAGTCGGCGATCATCGGGGGTGATCATGTAACCGGACAGCGCCTGAAGGGTCACTATCAACCGGCCTGTGTCGGGTTCGACGTCGGCAGACGTTCCCGTCTTACCGATGATCTTCCCCTTCGCGGGACTGTCGGCCCCGACGCCGGACAACGAACCGCGCTCACCGAGTACCGGTTGACCGGCCCAGAACGTGTCGGCCCAGGGCTGCTGGTCCACCCAGTCGAGCCAGTCGACGACTGCCGCGGGTGTCGCTTGTGACGGATCTCCGCCTTGACCGTCCATCACCACAAGATCAGACGCTGCAATACCTGCCTTCTCGGCGAGTGCCCTGACGGTCGGTAAGCCGTCGCCGCACGACGACGATCCTTCCGCTACCGCCAACAGACACAGGAAGGTGTTCGCGCCGGTGTTGTAGCTGGTCGCGAGGATCATCCCTCCCGACTCCGAAAGTGGTGCCGATCGAAGGCTCGCAACCTGACGACTGCCGGTATACGTCCGATCGGCAGGCAGAGCAGCTGCGTCGTTGGTCCGAGATACCGTTTCAACCTCGATTCCGTTGCGACGCAATGCCTCTACGAACAGCTGCCGGGCCCACGACGGTGCATCGGTGATGCGGTGGACAGTCAGCGACGTCTTTCCAGCCGGTACCGACCCGGTCACGTTGATCTGGGTGGGATCGGTCGGGTCCGCTGCTGCCTTCAGTGTCGAGTCGCTACCTTCTTCACCGGTGGTGACCTGCGCATCGACGCGGAACAGGCTGTTCCCGGGAAGCATGTCGATGGTGGCGGGCTCACCTACCGCACCCGGCCGGGCCTGGATATCGACGAGATTGTCGTTGACGAAGATCGACGGAACGAGGCCTTCGACCGTCGCGTAGGTGTCCCACAGACGAGGGTCGACGAGGACGTCGCCTTTGACACGAGTGATGCCGGCGCCGGCTACTTGTCGGGCGAGATCATTCAGTCCCGCAAGGGGATCGCCGGGCGCGAGAACGGCTCCGGGTAGGGCGTCGGCGTACACGTGGTCGATTCCGTCGGTGGCGAAGTCGAATCGACCCTGCGCCGCATTGCGCCCACCGAGCGCAAGGTCGCCGGAGCCGACGAGCACGAGATCTCCGGCGAGAGTGCCGTCGACGGGAACGGAGGTGGCATATACGGGGGTCGAGACGGTGTGGTCAACGCCGAGGGTGTCGTAGGTGGTGCCGACGGTGAAATGTTTGGTCTGCGAGGCCAGAAACATCGAGTTGTCCGCGTTGTTGCTGTAGATCACCTCGTCTGTGTCGGGGTCGACCACGAGATACGACCAGTTAGCCATGGAGTAGGGATCGGTGGTCATGATGCGGGTTGCCTCGTCCGGAATCTGGAGCATCGGAGTCGATGTGACACCGGAATTCGACGGCTGCGCCGAACATGCGGTGAGGACTACGCCGACGCTGACCAAAGCAACAACGGCGCGAACTGATGTGGTGGACGACATGGACACTCCTGAGGATTCATGACTGATTTGACGTAATTTACTGCAAAGTGCAGCATGCAATGTGCAGTATCACTTAAAGTCTTTTCATGAACTCTTACGGGAAGTCGACAGCACGACACGACGCCAAGGTTCGCAAAGTGGCCGTCGCCGGCATCGCCACGGCGTTGTTTCTCTCAGCCTGTTCGTCCGCAACCGATTCCGCGTCCCCCTCCTCGTCTGCGCCGACCTCCGCCGGGTCGACTGGCAGCGCCGTCTTGTCTTTCGACAGCGCTGCAATGGATTCCGTCGTCTCCGAGAAGGCGGAGGGATTCCGCGAGATCGCGATGGTGGTCATGATCACGACACCGACACAGAAGTACGTCAACACATGGGGTTCGGTCCGAGAAGGCGTCAACGAGCCTCCCACTCTGGACACCAAGGTTCGCGTGGGCTCGAACACCAAGACCTGGACCGGCACGGCAATCCTGCAGTTGGTCGACGAGGGCAAGCTGGCGGTAACCGATCCGGTCAGCAAGTTCCGCCCCGATGTCCCCAACGGCGACAACATCACGATCGGCGACCTACTCGACATGCGTAGCGGCCTGTACAACTACACCGAAACCCTCGAACTCAACCAGGCGCTCGACGAGCAACCGGAGCGAGTGTGGACACCCGAGGAGCTGCTGGCGATGGGGCTGAGCCAGCCGCCGTATTTCGCGCCAGACACCGGCTATCACTACTCCAACACCAATACCGTTCTCCTCGGCTTGATCGCCGAGCAGCTGGACGGCAAGCCGATTCAGCAGATCTTCGCGGACCGGTTCTTCGGGCCACTCGCACTCGCCGGGACATCGTTTCCTGCGAACACCGACACCAGCATCCCGACGCCCTATGCAAACGGGTACACCTACAGCGGGAACGTCGAAACGCTCGGCGAAGGCAAACAAGCGCTCCCACAATCTCGCCTCGACGCGATCGCCGCAGGCACCGAAAGGCCGACCGACACCACGACGCACAATCCTTCGTGGACATGGTCCGCAGGTCAGGGAATCTCTACTGCGAACGACATGGCGACATGGGTCAAAGCTCTAGGCACCGGTTCGCTCCTGAGTCCGGCCACCCAGGAATTGCGTGTGAACAGTGTGCAACCCACAGATGGCGAGGGATCTGCGGGATACGGATACGGCATCGCTCAAATGGGTCCGATGTACGGCCATATCGGCGAACTTCCCGGCTACAACTCGTTCATGGGGTACGACCCGGTCAACGATGTGACCATGGTGGTGTGGGGAAATCTGGCACCAACCGCTGACGGTTTCGCACCGGCGTCTGCCGTCGCCGGCGCGCTCGTCCCCTTCATCTACGGCAAACCTGCGCAGGACGCATCCGACGACATCGCCGACACCGAGGATGCGAACGGCGAAGGGAAGTGACACTTGTAGGCTTGGATGCCAACCGCGGAGCGAAGGGAGCCATGTGGCTCAGCGTGATCTCACACCCACCTCGTACATGATCCTGGGACTGCTGACAGCCAAGGACTGGTCCGCATACGAAATCGCCGAGCAGGTCGGACGCGGGGTCGCCGAGTTGTGGCCCAGCGCGGACCGCCAGCGATACAACGCGCCCAAGATATTGCTCGAACGCGGCCTGGTCACGGCGACCACGGTCACCAAAGGCACTCAGCGCTCACGCACTGTCTACTCCATCACCGACGAAGGCCGAACAGCACTGAGCGACTGGCTCGCGACCCAGACCACGCCCCCCGCCTTGCAGTTCGAAGGCATGATCCGCGTGATCTTCGCCCACCAAGGCACGATCGACGACCTGCGGTCCACCCTGACTACCACGCGCGAACAAGCTGCTCGATCCCGAAGTCTGTTCGTCTCACACGCACAACGAATTTCGGCCCCCGAAGCCGGCACACTCCCCCAACAAAATCACCTGATGGCACTGGCCAACCGATTCATGATCGGCCACTTCAACCACATCGCAGAATGGGCCGACTGGGCGTTGGAAGAAACTGCCGACTGGCCCGACACGGTGCAACCCGCAACAACCCACCGAGAGCGCACCATGTCCACCCTCGCCCGTGCGATAGACGACGGAAGTAGCTAGCTTCCGCAGCGAAGACCGAAGTGGGCCGGTTCGACGGTATCGAGCTACTTCGCGCAGCCGCTGCCCTCGAACGCAAGCTTGGATGTATATTGACCGTCCGGCAGATACTGTCCCATCACTGCTTTCTCGTCACCGGGCGTCCGAGTATCGTGCGCGGCGTGACCGAAGTCCTTGGCCGGCAGCATGTTCCGCATGATCAGAAGCGAATCGTCGAGATGGCCTGCGCCGTCACCGGCCGGTGAGAGCGACAACCACGACACCCCACATTCCTTCGTAGCGTTTGCAGGTCGGTCTTCAGGCAGCGACGCGACAATCGTGTAGCGCCCCGCTGCATCGGTGGCCACCTGCTCGTCGAAAAGACACGTGGCTACCTTCGTCGTCGCCAGCGATTCATTGCTGCACATCGACCAGAACCGCATGTCGACTGCACTGTCGAGATTCTTTGCGCCGGTTGTCGTCTCAGGAGTCCTCGGCAACTCTCCCCGAAGTACCAGAACTTCACCGAACCCGCGATTGACTTCGGCCGTGACGTAGCTGTTGTCGATGTTGGAGTACTGCCCGCCAACACGCTGAGGTGTGCCATCGCATTTGCCGAGATAGGTACACCCGAGCGTGAACTCGGCGCTGTAGTAAGCCCGCCAGACAGGCGTCTGCTCGGAAGGGAAGGTCGAAGGCTTGCCCGGTTGGTCACGCAATGCCTTGTACGTGTCCAGCGGCAGCGACGCCGGCTTCAAGATTCCATTGTCCGCACCGACCGCCGAACACAGATCCTCCCCACGCAACACCCGACCATCGGAAAGGCGCAACTCTGGCTCCGGCAGTCCGACTCCACCAGTGAGATCACGCCCATTGTCGGGAAGGTAGATGCGATAAAGCAGGCTTATCCGGTCCTGGCCCGGCACACCGGCATACAAGGTGTTGGGTTTCGGTTCTGCAGGCGATGCCTCGTTGCGGACCGACGCCGTATACGACCTGGCACCGTCATTCGATCGATCGGCACCGGGAAGATAGGTGTTGTGTGAGCCTGCGTCCGGGGCCGTCGAAATGTCATTGAGAACGGCGGTGGGCATAGCGGTTGCTGCGTTGTACGAGTTCAAGGACTGATAGCGCGCATGCGCATATTGCCCTCGAACAACCAACTCGGCATCCTCGGGGATTGTGAACTGCGCAGCCCAATAGATGGCCGCGGTGTCGGGAAAGGCGTAGTTGAGTTGCGGGTCCGCGCGCTCGGGATTGATCGGCACCGACCAGAAGCAGGTCGACACCGGATGCTCGACATCAGGACCGCCGGATCCGAAATCGACAGAGCCGAATCCTGATCCGCTCGACGAACCGGTTTCGGACCCGGTCGACGAACCGAAATCGACAGAGCCGATCGCCGGCGCGGCAACCGCGGACCCCGCCCCGGCAAACACAGTGATCGCGCTCAGCGCCACCGCAGCTACGAGTGTTCTTGACGAATGCATAGCGCTCCTTGTGAGATAGCTGAAAAACAGGGATTGAACGATCACGAGCGAGTGCTCCCGCTCGAACGACGAGGGACCGTCACGAGGTCGGCGGTCCGCACTACTACTTGGTGGGTTGGAAGTTGTTCGTCAGAGCGGCGTGAATTGCGTCGGTGTCCGACTGAGACCAGTCCTCAGGGTGCAATATCTGTGCCCACATGTCCGCTGCCTCGGCACCGTAGTTGTGTCCGTGACCAGGGGGCACGTCAGCCGAGAAGACCATGTCCAGTGTCACCTGCCAGAACGTCACGAACGGTATCCACGTCATTCCCGGATCGACATCCCTGCCCAGAGGTTCAGCAAGCCAGTCCGGTTGGTTCAGGAGTAGGTCGAAAGACCACCAGACAATCGGATCGCTGGCGTGCTGCCAGTACACGACGCGGGAGTCGTTCCACGGCGCATCGAGTTCGAGGTCTTCCGGGTAAGCGGCGAAACGGATCGACTGCCCGTCGTCGATCACCGGCACCGCTTCCCGTGAGCCTGAGTCACGACCGCTGGTGATCTCCTGCCATTGAGCAGTGAAATTCGGGGTTCCCGACCACAGCGCCCCATCGACACGCGTCGCCATGTCCTGCGCTCCCGCGAACGCCGCCTGTCCCCCGTACGATCCCAGGCTCTCGCCGAAAACGACCAGCTTAGGGCGTTTGTCGAGCGGCAGCTCGATCCATTTCGCGTAGACAGAGTTGAACAGCGCCCGGCCGGCGGCCATCGGGGTTTCTCGGTCGGCGATGAATGCCAACGGGCTGGGAAGGAACGAGTACTGCATCGCCGCGATGGCAGTGTCGCCGCCCTGAACGTATTCGAAGGAGGACGCCACGTCGTCGTTGACCCAGCCGCGGCCGGTGGTGGTCACCACTGCCAGGACGGCGCGGTCGAATCCACCGGTGCGCTCGAGTTCAGCGACGACCCGCCCTGCGACGCCGTCGACGGAATCGGACGACTCGCGGCCGGCGTACACGCGGATGGGTTGCTTCGCGTCCCGGCCGGTCAGCGCGGCGATCTGCTCCGCGGACGGCCCGCTACCCATGAAGGTGCGCCCTTCCTTACCCAGCGAATCCCACGCCTCGGCAGACATGGGCGAACCACTGCGCTCGGCGATCAGAGGCTGGTCGATACCATCCGGTGTGTCGTTGTCCGCGCCGGAGAAACTCCAGTTCGCAAACGCGATGAGCCCGTTGTAGAGGGCACCGTTGACGACGAAGATCGCCAACGCGAAGACGACGACCAAGCTCGCGACTTTCGCCGCCTCTTTGGGCACAAACCGCAGAGCGACGGCAGCGATGCTTCTGGTGAGATACCGCAAACCGCGACCCGCCTCGAGCAAGATCAACCACACCGCGACCGAAATCAGCAGCACCAGAAGATAGTTCGCCCGGTTGACGCGCGGTGCCTCGACCAGATCACGGACGATCTGCTGCCACCACGAACCCAAGATCAGAAAGAGAGGCACCAATATCACCGCCAGGACAGTGAGTACAGTCCAGCCGATCTTCTTGGTCCGATCCGACCACGTCGGTTCGACTCCGCATTTGCGGATCATCCACGCCACGCTGACACCGATGCCGTACCCCGTGGCGACGGAAATACCGGTCGCCACGCCCTGCAGGTACCACGCCCGCGGCAAGAGGGACGGGCTCATCGAGAGGACGAAAAACACCAAGCCGAACGACAACCCAGCCGAGTGCAGCGTCTTGCCGTAGCGCCGCACACCTTCCCACACACGTTTCATGCCGGAATCGTAAGCGCGGCAGAGAGATGGAATGAGCCTCTCATCCCTTTCGAATGAGGCGCGAACTACGTCGACAAAAAGTGTCCGATGTTCCGGGTCGTACACCAATAAGCCTCGCCCCAAAGGCAACTACGGGCGAACACCGGTGGTGCGATGGCAGATTTCACGCACGCGAATCCGCGTACACTGTGTGGGGTCAATCCACTCAGCACGTACAAATTCGGCGCGATTCTCATGGCGGCAAAACGAGGAAACCTACCGATCGAACTGAGCAGTTTCGTCGGTCGTCGGTCCGAAGCCAAAGAAGTCCGACGCCTGCTGTCGGACTACCGCCTCGTGACCCTTACGGGCCTGGGTGGGGTCGGCAAAACCCGCTTGGCGCTCCGTGCCGCCGATGATTCCTCCCGTGCGTTCCCCGGGGGCGTCTGGTTCGTCGACTTCAGTGAACTGCGGGAGCCGGCACTTCTCGATCAGACGATTCTTGCCGCACTCGGAGTACAAGACCGATCTGCGCGGTCACCGCGATCGGTACTGATCGGCCGTCTCGTCGACGAACGTGTCCTGATTGTTCTGGACAATTGCGAACACCTCATCGGCTGGGTGGCCGACACCGTCGTCGAACTACTCCGGTGCTGTGCCCGATTGGCACTTCTGGCGACCAGCCGAGAACCGCTCGACATTCCCGGCGAGATGGTATTACGGGTGCCGCCAATGCGAATTCCCACCGAGGCGCCGTCGCCAACCGACACCCGTGATGGTGATGCGATGATGCTGTTCGAGCAGCGGGCACGTTCCTCCGTGACGGACTTCCGCATCACCAGCGAGAACAGTGCGGCTGTGGAGAAGATCGTCCGCCGGTTGGAGGGACTACCGCTGCCGATCGAGCTGGCGGCCGCCCGACTGAGGGCGATGTCGGTCGATCAGATCCTGCAAAAACTCGACGACCGCTTCCAACTGCTGACGCGGGGCAGCCGGAACGCTCCAGCGCGTCAACAAACGCTTGCACAGAGTATCGACTGGAGCTTCGATCTGTGTACGCCGCCGGAGAAGTCGTTGTGGGCGAACTCGAGCGTATTTGCGGGTAGCTTCGATCTCGGGTCCGTCGAAGGAATTCTCGCCGACGAAGCACAGAACGACGACTTGGGCGATCTCGTGATGTCCCTTGTCGACAAGTCGATCCTCATCCGTGAACAAAACGGCTCGTACGTTCGCTACCGCCTACTCGAGACTCTTCGCGACTACGGGCGCGAACTGGTGTCAGTCGACGAGTGGGCCTCACTGCAGCGCAGGCACAGTGAGTGGTTCAGGCAACTCGTCTTCCGCTCCGGAGTCGACTGGCCGGGGCCGCACCAAATCGACTGGATGACGCGGATCGACCGCGACCTACCCAACGTGCGCACCGCGTTGGAATTCGGTTTGACCGAACCCGACTCGGTCGAAGCCACATTGCGTACCGCAAGTGCTCTGCATGATTACTGGCTTGCACGTGGTCGATTCAACGAAGGTCGCTACTGGTTGGGTCGCGCCCTGGCCGAGGTGCCCGCACTGACCGAGGGCCCTCTCGGTGACGCGGTAGTCGAGGCCGCCGCGACAGGCGCACTGCTGGCAGCCCTCCAACGAGACATCGCTTCGGCGACAAGCATTGCCGAAGAGGCTCGGCGACAGGCCGAGATGCAGCGGAACGACGACGGACGCATACTGGCGCGGTACACGCTCGGATTCGTCGCGGTCGCCGACGGCGATCTCGTGCGCGGTGCCGAGTACCTGGAGCAGGCTGTCGCAGCATTCCGGGCAAACGACAACATCGCCCGTCTGGTACCCGCGCTCTACTGGTTCGCCTTCGTCGTCGACGCCCTCGGTGAAGCCGACCGGGCTGCAAGCATTTACGAGGAGGAATTGGCCCTCACCGAATCGCGCGGCGAAATCTTGTGGCGGTCGATGGCGATGTCGGACTACGGATCCGCCCTGTGGCGTCATGGCAACCACGCTCGCGGCATCGAGCTACTCGAAGATTCTCTCCGATTGCTACGAGGGCTGGGTAACCAGTTCGGATGCGCATGGTGCCTCGAGGAAATCGCGTGGACGCTTGTCGACCGGGACGCGAAGCTGGCAGCCACACTGATGGGAGCTGCCGACACGCTGTTCACCGCCACGGGCAGCCCGATGGACACCTTCAGGAGCATGGTCCAGTACCACGAAAACAGCGTAACCAAAGCTCGTAACCGGCTCGGAGACCGGGTTTTTCAAACAGCATTCGATCATGGACGAGCTCTGACTCTCGACGACGCAGCGGCCCGCGCGCTGAGAGAGCAACCGCTCGGTGGATCACCGAAATCGGCGGCCGACGAAGTGCTGACTCCGCGGGAGCAGCAGGTGGCCGAACTCGTCGCACAGGGCCTGACCAACCGAGCAATCGCGGACAAGCTGGTCATTTCCCAGCGCACTGTCGACGGCCACGTCGATCACATTCTGAACAAACTCGGGTACAGCTCGCGCACCAGGATTGCGGCCTGGGTGCTCCAGCGCACAAACGACCCCGACAACCCTTCGACCTCTTGACGGACGATGTCTTCGATCGCCCGCCGCGCAGGGGATGCTCCCGCCGAGGTTTGTCGAAAGAGGCCGACCGAGGAAAGCTGTTCTCAGCCTTCGCGATCAGTGAGCGTCCAGTGTCCCGCACCGCGCAGTTCGAGTTGTCGATTGTGAAAAACGTCGAGTGTGCTGCGATGGCCGACGCTGACGATGATGCTGTCGGGCAGTTCATGGCGAAGTATGTCGTAGAGCGTGTACTCGAGACCTTCGTCGATTCCGGATGTCGCCTCGTCGAGAAATGCGGTTCGCGGGCGGATCAGGAGGACTCGGGCGAACGCCAGCCGTTGTTGCTCCCCCGGCGACAGAATTCGAGTCCAATCCGCAGCCTCGTCGAGTCGGCCGACCAAATGCGCAAGATGCACGTGGGCCAACGCGTCGCGAAACCTGTCGTCGTCGAAGTTCGCACGCCCTGTGTTCGGCTGCCCCGAGGGCAACTGATCCGGATATGCCAGACCTGCGCGCAGCGAACCCAACGGCAAGTACGGACGTTGCGAGAGAAAGAGCACGGATCCGACAGGAGTGGTCACGGAACCGTCTGTGTACGGCCACAACTGCGCGATGCTGCGGAGCAGCGTGGTTTTGCCGCTTCCCGACGGGCCCTTCACCAGCAGAGCATCACCGGGCACCAGTGACATGTCGAGTTCGGAGATCAATGCCTCACCAACAGGCGTGCGCACATCGAGTCCACGAACAATCAAGTGCTTACCCGAGGAAAAAGCGTCGAGCACCGGGAGTGCGCGGGCACGTCGATCCGCATCTGCGAGCCCTGTCAAACGAATCAGTGTGGCCCGGAAACTGGCAAAATCAGCATAGGACTCGCGAAGAAGGACAGTGAATTGTGCACCTGGCCGAACGCTTGAGCAGTTTGCATCACGTCGCCGAAAGTTATTTGCCCGCTGAATAATCGAGATCCCTGGACGAGGAACGGAAACACCACCGCGGTCTGATTCACTGCCAGATTGAAGCCACTGAACTTGAGCGTCCGGAAAACGATCGCCCACATATTGCGGATCACCGCAGCAAAACGTAGTCCGAGGGTGCGTCGTTCGACGTTCTCTCCGCGATAGAAGGCGATGCTCTCGCCGTACTCCCGCAGTCGAACCAGTGCGTACCGGAAGGTGGCGCCGAGTTTCTCGTTCAAGAAGTTCAGCATGATCAAAGGCCGCCCGATCCAGAAAGCCAGTGCCGTCGTCACCAACACGTAGATGTAGACAAGGAAGATCATCGCTCGCGGAATCTCGGCACCGAAAACAGTCAACGGCCCGGACAGATCCCACAGGATCTTGGTGAAGCTGACGATCGACACCATTGCCGTGACGGCGCCCATGGACAACGTGCGGGACGACGTCACGAATGTGGTGATGTCTGCCTGAATACGTTGGTCCGGATTGTCGACCGGGTTCTCCAGGAAGTTTCCGCGATAGTAGGCGCGGCCGTCGAGCCAATCGTCGGTCAGTGTGTCATTGAGCCAGCTGCGCCAGTTGATATCGAGGGTTTGACCTACCAGGTAGACGACAAGTGAGCTCGCGACGTGGACTGCGGCCAATATCGCGAACACTCGCAGGTAGTGCCAGAAGGCGGTTTCGTCGAGGTTCTGGATAGCGTCGTAGAAATCCTTGTACCAGTACGAGAACAACACAGTCACGCGGACACCGAATATCGTGAGCAGCAACAGTGACGCGAGAATCGACAGTGGAAGGACGGTGCGCCGGGGATCGAAGTAGGGCCAAGCCATTCGCCGAAATTGGTTGCCCCAGCGAGTGTACCGAGCAAGGAGCAGCGCGGTGATCACGAGAACCACTACCGTAATCGCGTATGCCTCTGCCAACCACAGTGCGCTGTCCGGTACCGCGCTACCCCAATTCACCGGAGCCTCCGTCCTGGAGGGGAACTGACGATCACATATCGGTCGACAACATCTGGTTCGCGATCCGCAGTGCGGAGTCCTCCGCGGCATCCAAGGCCAGTGCCTGCTCTGCAGTGATGCTGTCGCACAGCCAATCCCAGTGCATCGTCACCACGGCGCCCGGAACGGGCGGCGGCGCGAGTGAGCGGCCGCCGACGCTCCATCTCACTCGCTGCGACACCGGCGTCCCGCGTGCGAGTTGCTGACCGTCGAACTCGAGCGGGGACGAAACCACCGACGCGTGCTCCTGGCTCACGTCCTCGACCACTCCGCATCTGATCCGACAGTTCTGGAGAACGGACAGTGGGACCGCACCGCGCTTGCGAAGAAGCTTGACCCACGGATACACCAGAAAAACGTGGAAACTGTGGTGTGCGAGCGCGCGGTCCCGATCCTCGAGAGCGGTGAGAAACCCGGTGTTCTCGCGTTCACCGAATGCCGTCCTCAAGTGCTGCAACAACGTCGCCGAATCGAGCGAGTCGAGGAGATCACTCCCTACCCAATAGGCTTCGATCACCCGCGGATCGAGAGGATCCTCGATGCCGGCACCTACGGCCAATGCCTCGAGGTACGGCCACGCACCGTCGAATTGACG
Source organism: Rhodococcus sp. P-2 (assembly GCF_016598535.1). Taxonomy (GTDB): domain Bacteria; phylum Actinomycetota; class Actinomycetes; order Mycobacteriales; family Mycobacteriaceae; genus Rhodococcus_F; species Rhodococcus_F baikonurensis. The sequence goes on from NZ_CP066779.1 coordinate 271,652, forward strand.
AGCGCGATCACGGTCGCCGCTGCCCGAGCCACCAAGGGCCTGGCGGAGCAGCGTTGAAGGATCGTCGGGTCCGCAGTAACCCAACTCGTTCGGCGGATATGCGTAACGAGCAAACAACGCCGGCCCGTTGATACCGACGGCAGTCATCAGCAGATCCGCGGAAGTTGTTCACCTGCAGGCAAATCCACTACCCGATTGCCTCCCAATGCCGTGCGCGCCACCACCATTCCGCGATGTTCGGCCACGCACTCCCCGATCACGGCGGCTCCCACACTCAGTGAATTGCCGCGCATCGCTTCCAGAATTCGGTCGGCATCGTCTCGCGGAACGAAGGCGATCAACTTGCCCTCGTTGGCAACGTACAACGGATCCAAACCGAGTAGCCCACAGGCGTCGCGCACGTCAGCGGGAATCGGCAGATCTCGTTCCACCAGTGCAACCCCGATGTTCGACGCCTGAGCGATCTCGTTCAGGGTCGCGGCGACTCCACCCCGCGTAGGGTCGCGCAGGACGTGGATGTCGACGCCGGTGGCAATCATGTCGGCAACCACGCCGTTCAGGGCCGCACAATCACTGCGCACTTCGGTCCCGAATTCGAGACCTTCGCGACAACTCATCACGGCCACTCCGTGAACGCCGATGTCGCCGCTGACGATCACGACGTCACCCACTTGTGCGCGAGTGGGGTTGATGTTCACCCCATCGGCGACAATCCCGATTCCCGCGGTGTTGATGAAGACTCCGTCGCCGTGACCGGCATCGACGACCTTCGTGTCACCCGTCACCAGCCGAACGCCGGCAACGTGCGCGGCCTCACCGAGCGCTTTCGCGATTCCCGCGATGTCGGTCAGGGCGGTCCCTTCTTCGAGAATGAAGGCTGTCGACATCACCAGAGGTTGTGCTCCCGCCATCGCCAGGTCGTTCACCGTTCCGTTGACAGCAAGATCGCCGATCGTTCCGCCGGGAAACACCATGGGTTTCACGACGTACGAGTCCGTCGAGAAGGCGAGCCGCACCCCGCCGACGTCGAATACGGCCGAGTCTCCGAGTTCTGCATCGGCGGCGCTTCCGAACGAGGGCAGGAACAGATGCTCGATCAGCTCGGCGGACATCGCTCCCCCACCACCGTGCCCCATGACGATGTTCGGCGAATCACGCAGCGGCAGTGGACAGACCCATGCCGACAGGTCCACGACAGCGGTCTCCTCAGCCGGCATGACCCGCCTCCTGAAGTTCCAGGCGCCGGTACAGGTAGTACGCAGCGCACGCCCCCTCGGACGAGACCATCGTGGCACCGAGCGGATTCCGCGGAGTGCATTCCTTCCCGAAGGCGCTGCACTCGTGTGGCTTGATCAAGCCTTGCAACACTTCTCCGGAACGGCACACGCTCGACTCGTCGGTATGGATATCGGTCACCGAAAAGCGCTCTTCGGCATCGAAATACGCATACTTCGGCGCCAGCTGCCAACCGCTGTCCGGAATCGATCCGATGCCGCGCCATGTCCGATCCGACACCGCGAACACGTCCTCGAGCATCGCCTTCGCTGCGGTGTTGCCCTCGGCCGTGACCGCACGGGCGTAGGCATTTTCGACCTCGTATCGACCCGATTCCAATTGCAGCACAGTCTTTCTGATTCCCTCCAGCAAATCCAGCGGCTCGAATCCGGTGACGACGATCGGGACCTTGTACTTCTCGGCGAGCGCCGGGTACTCCGACGTACCCATCACACTGCACACATGCCCGGCCGCCAGAAATGCCTGCACGCGGCACTCTGGCGAGTCCATGATCGCGGCCATCGCCGGTGGGACGAGAACGTGCGAGACGAGTAGCGAGAAGTTCTCGATGCCCAGGCGATTGGCCTGATAGACGGTCATGGCGTTGGCCGGCGCGGTGGTCTCGAATCCGATCCCGAAGAACACCACTTGCCGGTCCGGGTTCTCCTTGGCAATGGTCAGCGCATCCAACGGTGAGTACACGACGCGCACGTCGCCGCCGGCACTCTTGATCCGGAACAGATCCGAAGAACTCCCCGGGACTCGCAACATGTCCCCGAAGGAGCAGAAAATGACATCGGGTCTTGCCGCGATTTCGAGAGCTTTGTCGATGATCTCGAGCGGGGTGACACAGACTGGGCATCCTGGTCCGTGAATCATCTCGATCTGTTGCGGAAGTAGTTGATCGATGCCGTGTCTGATGATCGAATGTGTCTGACCACCACACACTTCCATGATCGCCCATCGCCGTGTGGCCAGCGCGCGGATCTGATCCAGCAGTTTGCCGGCCAGTTCCGGATCGGAGAACTCGTCCAGATACTTCATGATTCCGTCTCCTTCGGTTCGATCCCCGCGGCCCGGGCAGCCCTTTCGAACCCGTCACCGAATTCCTCGTCGAGTACGCCGAGGTGCTCGAATTCCGCCAGCGTGCTGCGAGCGGATTCCTCGTCGAGTCGCTGGATGGCGAATCCGACGTGTACCACGACGTACTCGCCGACTCGGGCGCCAGGAATGTACTCGAGGCACACCTCTTTTCGGACGCCACCGAAGTTCACCACCGACATCGTCGTTCCGTCGCGTTCCTCCAAGGACTCGATACGTCCTGGTACGGCTAGGCACATGACACAACTCCTGACCTCATGACGAACTCCCGACCAGCACTTGGCCGTAGGCGAGACCGCCGTCGTTCGGTGGTAACTCCAGTCCTGTCAACGGCGTGAATCCCGCTTCTCCGAGCAGGGCACACACCCGGACGAGCAGGAGAGGGTTCTGGAAGACACCTCCGGTGAGTACTACCTCGTCCACTCCCGCCATTTCCCGACCACGAATTGCCCACTCGAGCACCAGGTGCGCTACTGATTCGTGAAAACGGGCGCCGATCACGTCGGCGGGCACCTTCGCCCGGAGATCGCCGACGACAGTCCGAATGACCGACCGCGGATCGGCTGTCCACGAATCGTCGTCCGACTGCATCCAGTCGAAGGTGTACCGCGAACCGGCGCTGTCGACTCCCCTCGAAATCCCCTCCAGCTCGATTGCGGCCTGCGCTTCGTAGTCGACACACTGTCGAACCCCGGCCAGCGATGAGACTGCGTCGAACAACCGCCCCATGCTGGAGGTGTCCACACACCCGAAACCGGTTTCCAACTGGTGAAGTAGAACCGACCGCTCTCGGGGCGGACAGGCCGCAACCGGCGCGAGGTCGACGTCCCAATCCAACCCGGCGTGCCACAGGTGAGCGAGCGCCATTCGGTACGGTCGTTCCACTCCGGCATCACCACCGGGCAGCGGTACGTATTCCAGATGGGCAAGCCTGCGACAGCCCTTGTACGTCGCCAGCAGCAATTCCCCTCCCCACACTGCGCCGTCCGCCCCGTAGCCGGTGCCGTCGAACGCCATTCCGAGTACGGGTTCGCTCCCGTCCCGGCCGTTCTCCCCCATCACGGAAGCCACATGTGCATGGTGATGCCCGACGACGCGCACCGGTCGGTCGCCGCTACGCCTTCGAGCCCACGAGGACGAGCGATACCGCGGATGTTCGTCACAGGCGATCTGCTGAGGCACTACTCCCGTGATCGATTCGAAGTGACGCTCCGAGGCAGCAAAACTGTCGATGACTGCGAGGTCGCCCATGTCTCCGATGTGCTGGCTCGGCCACACACAGGCACCCTCGGCGAGACAGAAGGTGTTCTTCAGGTCGGCCCCGACCGCCAAGGTGGGCGGTAAGTCGAACGGCGCGGCGACGGGCAGCGGTGCGTATCCGCGCGAGCGACGAAGCAACTGCCGTCCACTGTCCACTATTCGCATCACCGAGTCGTCACACGGCATCAAGATCGGACGGTTGTGGGTCAATACCCCGTCGGCCAGACAATCCAGTCGTGCGAGATCGCTGTCGGAGAACAGAATAGGCTCTCCACCGATGTTCGCCGACGTCATCACCAACACCGCCGGGCCTGCAGCGTCCCCGGGCAAGCCGAGAAGCAGATGCTGAATCGGATTGTAGGCCAGCATGATTCCGATGTCCGGGATTCCTGGGGCAACCGAGGGCGAAAGCGCGAATCCAGACGCTTTGGCCACCAGCACTATCGGGCGTTCGCGTGAGGACATGGCACCGGCCTCGGCATCGCAGACAAGACCCTGCGCTCTGGCTTCGCGCATGTCGCGCACCATCACCGCCAACGGCTTGCTTGCTCGACGCTTGCGCTCACGCAACTGGTGAACCGCGTGATCGTCGCGGGCATCACAAGCCAGATGGAATCCACCAATTCCCTTGACAGCAAGAATCTTTCCGTCTCGTAGCAGCGATCGGGCGGCCAGGAGTGCAGCCTCGCCGGTCACCGCAGGCATATCCTCTTTCACGAACGAGAGCGTCGGGCCGCACTCCGGACAGGCAATCGGTTGCGCGTGAAATCGGCGGTCGGAGGGATCCGCGTACTCCACCGCACAGTGTGCGCATAACGGGAATCGCTTCATCGTCGTGGCGGCCCGGTCGTAGGGCAGCGACTCGATGATCGTGAATCGTGGACCACAATTGGTGCAGGTGATGAAGGGATGACGAAATCGCCGATCGCTCGGATCAGTCAGTTCGCGGAGGCAGTCGTCGCAGATTCCAACGTCAGCCGGCGCCACGGTTCGCCCGACCGACCCCGCATCCGTCTCGATTATGCAGAACCCCTGACGACCTACCGGCGGCAAGTCCTCACGCTCGATCGACTCCACTCGTGCCAGCGGTGGGGGGCTGTGTCGCATTCGAACGACAAATGCATCGATTGCCTCTCCGTCGCCTTCGACCTCGATCACGACACCGAGAGCAGAATTTCCCACCGAACCCGACAGTCCCAGTTCGGTGGCAGTCGCATGAACGAACGGCCGGAATCCCACCCCCTGGACTACGCCACGAACGATGACACGGCAGGCGATCATCATGTCCCGACCTCGCCAGTACGAGTATCGGAGTCGTCGATATCACTGGCTTGACCTCGGCCCATCAGTTCGAGGCCGGTCCGGGCACGGTGCGCTCCCTGTTCGTCGACCTTTTCCACTGCGAAGCCCATGTGGATCACCACCCAGTCCCCTGCGGTGACGGCGCCTTCGTCGAGCATCCCGATGTTGACTTTGCGCGGAGCACCTTCCACGTCGACGAGGGCGAGTTGACCGCCGTACCCGTCCAGTAGTTCGCGGACTCGTCCCGGGATTCCCAGACACATGACTCACACCTCCGGTCCCAATGTGGTGACATCGCAATCCACGTCGATCGACCTCACGAGTGCCATCACCGCGGATGCGGCTTGCCCGACCGAACCGCTCATCTCCGCACTCAATCCGATCCCGTCACCAATCGATTTCGCGTGCGCCCCCACCACGAACGTCCGCGGAAGTGTTCCGCCGAGGGCCTGCAAGCTGGCGAACACCGAACTCGGATGCATCGAGTGGGCGTCGAAACCACCATGCGGGCCTTCACTTTCGGGGTCCACCTCGATGATCGAGAGCTTCCCCGGGACCCCGGTGGCCGGTAGGGCGTCGATCAACACCAGTGCGTCCCACGGCTCCAACAAGTCGTACGCCAGATGCACGCCGCGAATCCCGTAGTCGACCAGGCGGGTTCCCGACGGGAGATCCTCGTGCTGCAGCGCCCGAACGACTTCGGGACCGAATCCGTCGTCTTCGAGAAATATGTTTCCGACGCCTGCAATCAGCACGCGCACAGCGCTTTACATCTTTCGCATTCTCAGATACCGCTGGATGTCCGGCATCGACACCACCAGGACGATCGCGGCTGCGATCGCGGTGGCGCCGAGAAGTGCCGTCGACAGCAATCCCATGCTCCTCATGGCGAGTTCTCCTCTCGATAGCTGTGAAGTCCGATAGCTGTGAAGTACGTCAACTCCCGCTGTCTCGCGGCATCGGTTCTATCTCCTCCGGCGCGAAGTACAGATAGCGGCCGTACCAGTTGTGCAGATCGGCGGCCGGATCGTCCAAGAGTGTCACCCCAACATGAATGTCGCCGTCCACGTCTTCATGAATGGTGGCGACGTGGGCGATCCGGCCGTCGAAGAACAGGTCCTGAGCATCAGCGCGACGCGAGGGGTGAAGCCGAACTGTACTTCCACCACAAACGCGGACGCCGTTGATCAAAACTGCGTCGGTGCGCGGTTGAACACTGGTGTCGGCTTCCGGGGTCCACCAGTCCACGCCGTCAGGGACCTCGGGTACGAGATCAGAACCGGCATGCGGATCTCGCAGCACACCGTGCAAGCCGGCCAGATCGTCGTCCGTCAAGCGCTCACACCGGTCGATGATGTCGGCAGCTTTGGAATCGGTAGCCCGCGCCACCGCTTTTTCCTCGTCGGTCATGGCAAGGATTCTCAGGGTGAGTATTTCGTCGATCTCGGTCGAGTCGAACAGAGATCCTTCGCTCTGCGGCGCAATCTCGGGGAAGTCGTACAGGATGATCGGTGACACCAGAACGGTGGCCGAAGTGCCAGGGTGAGTGGAGTCCGCTATGCCCGCAAGCACGGGATAACAGCGATTTTGCCGCAGCGGCTCCGAATGATCGGGTTCTTCGAACAACGACAGGAATCTCGAGCCTGTGGAGTTCAGAATGACGTGAGTGCCGAGCATCGACTGCGCCGTGGCGGTGCCCTTGTCCCTCGCGTCGATGCTCGTGGTGTTCATGACCTTCACGGACATCACCGTGCGTCCACCTCCGGGTGAGGCGCTCACTGCCACGCGACCATTCACCGGAAGCCGTGTCCGGACGATCCGTCCGACCACTCTGCCCCGAGAGTCCGAGAGAGTCTCGCCGTCGACAACTCCCGCCGCACAGAAGGTTTCTTCGACGCCGGCTTCGAGTTCGTCCAGACCCCACGGGCCCAATGCCGACTCGGATTCGGTCGCTTCGTCCCACGAGATCGACTCGCACCCGTCGACTACCAACCGATCGACCGGAATCCACGCGCCGCCGGCGCCGAGTCGTTCAACCGTCCGCGACTGGTGGTGCAGAAACCTCACAGTCGCAGTCACTTCGACGCCGCTCCGCTCGAATTCGCCGAGCAGACATTGCGCGGACATCGACGGTTCCTCCCCGACTCCGACCTCGGCGGCGCCGGGCGGTCCGAGAACGCCGAACTGCCAACGGGATTGATTCTTCGCCGAACCGGCCCGGTAAGGATAGAGAAGGTAGCCCTCGTAGAGGACAGCGTCGGCCACGGCCCGAACGTCGTGATCGATCTCCGCTCGAGTCATCGCTGCACCTGGCTCGCCGTCAGCAACTGCCGCACGGCTGAATCGAGGTCCGTGAGGCCGTGGGCAGCCTTGAATCGCACGAGATCGGCAATCGTCTCATGGTCGAGGCGTACCCAGCCGGAGGCCGGATAATGCGTGGCCATCAGCAGTTTCCACACGTCGACCGGCAATTCGTAGGCAGCAGATCTGTCCCACGGGATCTGCTGCACCGAGAAACCACGCGGTCCGTCAGTGAATACCGTGCCGCTCAGCAAAAGCACGATCGGAATGATTCCGTCACGGAGGCCATGCATGTACTTCGACGCCGTCACCGAGAAGTCGTACGTACACGCCATGGGTAAGGCCGCGACCGTTGCTCCCGTGAATCCTTGAACGACCGTGGAACACTCCATCCACAAGAAGGTGCGCAGCGTGCTCGACCAACGCTCCCGCGGACCGAAGAGATCGTGCAGGGCTTCGCCTTCCGCATCGGAGTACGGCCGGCGGTGCGGTTCGATTCGAACTTGTGCGCGCAGGGCCACCGCACGAACGGTCACGCCGGTCGTCTCCGACATCCTCAATCTCACCGTCAGATTCGGCGTGACCGCGTACGGTTCCACCTCCACGTTGTCGACCGAGAAGTCGAGAGAAGTCATGCCGACCTGCTTCGTGCCTCGACGCGAGCAAAGAATTCGTCCACTGCGCGTGCGGCATCCTGGCCACCGTCGAATCCGCGCCACACGGTGCGCAGCCGTCCCACCAGTTCGTAACAGGCGTCGACGGGAACCACGAAGCATCGCGGCGATTGTCCTGACGTGGGCACGGAGACGATCAACGCCTCGACGTCGGCCCGCATCTGCGAGAGCCCCGGATTCTCGTCGAGCACTGTCTCGAAGGAGTCGATCGGCAGCTCGGATTCGGTAGCTCCGGCAGGTCCCGGATAGAAGACTATGTACTTGTCGAGGAGCGAGTTTCGAAAGAAGAATGCGAGGCCGACGGGGATTTCCAAAGACTCCCAACGGCCCGGCGCCAGCTCGAAGTCCGGAAATTCGAGATACCGATCGGGAACCGCTTTGTATCGAAGGTCCGCGTCGACCGGCGAAAAGAGCAGATAGCAGGGACGGCACACGCACATCAGGCTCCGAACCTGTACGTCCACGACGTGTTGGTGTTCGTCCCCTATGCCCGCCGCGCACATCTCACACAGCGGCCCGGTCGGCATGACGCGCGCCGAGGCGATTCGTGTGAGTACTTCTCCCACAGTAGTTTTCATGACAGGGTGACTTTCATGACCGGTCTTCGTTCACGGCTAGGTCACCGGCAACACGGAATCGTCGGCGAGCGCGACCGAGAGAACTCCGTCGCGGATCAACACCGGCAGCGGCGCCAGGTGCTCCGAACCACCACCAACCCTCGCTCCCGCTCCGTACACGCTGAAGTGGGCAGAGCACGTCGGACAGGTAAGAACGGCGGCGTCTCGGGCAGGAACGCCCATCATGCGTTCGAGCACAGACCCCGCCATCGAGTGGTCGCAGACGGGACAACGGTCGCGATACGCGTACAGATCGTCACCGGAGCGGCAGACCAACAGTTCGGTACCCGATACCCGGAAGCCCGCGACCTCACCCGCGTCGACTTCGGCGAATTCGGGGACCTCCACCCAGTGCGCACCTCCCCCGTCGGCGTGTACGTGCGAGAACAGGGACTCGACCGAGATCACACCCGACTTCAGCTCGTGCGGGTCCGGTGTTTCGACGTCGATTCCGGTGGTCTCGGGTGCCGCAGCCTGCACCGCGTCCTGGACCGCGGTTTCGAGAGTCACCGACGACGAAGGACAACTGTTGCAGCTTCCGAGCAGACGTAGCCGCACGACTCCGTTCGCCACCTCGATCAGTTCGACGTCGCCGCCGTGCGAGCCGAGGTACGGACGCACGCTGTCGAGCGCAGCGCGTACGCGGGTCTCGACGTCGTGCGGGTGAAGTCCGTGCACGAGTAGCAGGCTCGACACCAGATCGTCGCGAACCATCGCATCCATCGTGGCCGGATCCGCCAGCGCGACGGTGCGTTCGAGCGCTGCGCCGTACAACTGCACGACCTCACGCACCAGTTGCTCGGCGCGATCGCGAGCCACCGGTCCCGCACCAGCACTGGCCTGCAACAACGTCTCGATGCGCTCACCTGCTCCGCGCCAGTAGTCGGCCGTTTGCTCCATCGATCACTCCCCGGTCACGGACTGCGTCGGCGAGTGCAGCTTCTCCAGGGTCTTGCCCCCGCCGAGATACATGTGAACCCCGCACGGCAGGCAGGGATCGAAACTACGCACCGTCCGCATGATGTCGATGCCCTTGAAGTGGTCTCGATCGTTCTCCTCGAAGATCGGCTGACCCTGCACAGCGTCCTCGTACGGACCGGGAGTTCCGTAACTGTCGCGCGGGCTCGCGTTCCACGGAGTCGGCGGGTACGGGTGATAGTTCGCGATCTTCCCGTCACGTATCACCATGTGATGAGAGAGAACTCCGCGGACGGCTTCGGTGAATCCGCAACCGATACCCTCGTCCGGGACCTCGAACGACTCCCACGTCTTGGTCCGGCCGGCCCGGATCTCGACAAGCGCCTTCTCGGCGAAATGAAGGGCAGCCGCGGCTGCGTACGCCTGGAAATAGGTTCGCGCACGGTTCCTTTCGAGAGTATTGCTGCCGTGTTCCGGTATCTTCCACTCGAGCGAGACCGGACCTTTCAACGCTGTTTTCGGAAGATTGATCTTCACGCTGTGTCCAGTCGACTCGAGGTACCCGATGTCGACCAGGCCGGCAAGAGCGGTGCTCCACAGACGAGCCAACGCTCCCCCGCCGGTGTCCAGAGCGAGGTTGTCTTTTCCGTCGAACCATCGCGGTGACATCACCCAGCTGTACTTGTCCTCGAGGTTCCGCTTCTGCGGATGTGGGTTGGTGTGTTGATTCCACGGGTGCCGGCGATCGACCGGATTACCCAGCGGATCGGTTTCGACGAACATCTCCTGATCACTCCAGTCCTCGTAATACGAGGAGCCCAGCATGATTCGGATACCGAGATTGATGTCCACCAGGTCTGTGGTGACCAACTTCCCGTCGACGACGACGCCCGGAGTGACAAACATCTTCCGGCCCCAGTCGGTCATGTCCTTGTACGAGAAATTGCAGTACTCGGGGTCTTGGAACGATCCCCAACAACCCAGCAGGGTCCGTCGCAGACCGACCTTTTCGTAACCAGGCAGCGCCTCGTAGAAGAAGTCGAACAGGTCGTCGTGCATCGGCACGACCTTCTTCATGAATTCGACGTACCGCATCAGCCGCGACAGGTAGTCCGTCATCAGTTCGATCGTCGCGACCGTGCCCACGCCACCGGGATAGAGCGTCGACGGGTGGACGTGCCTGCCCTCCATCAGGCAGAACATTTCACGGGTCGAACGCGAGACTTGCAACGCCTCCCGATAGAACTCGCCCGTGAACGGATTGAGAGTCCGCATGATGTCGGCGATCGTGCGATAACCATGCTGGTCCTCGTGCGGACAGCGCGTGTTCTCTGCCTGCGCCAGCACCCCTGGATTCGTCTCGGAGACCATCTTCTCGCAGTAGTCGACCGCGACCAGATTCTCTTGAAAAATGTTGTGGTCGAACATGTACTCGGCCGCTTCGCCGAGATTGACGATCCACTCTCCCAGATGCGGCGGCTTGACACCGTACGCCATGTTCTGTGCGTAGCACGAGCATGTGGCGTGGTTGTCACCGCAGATGCCGCAGATACGACTGGTGATGAAATGCGCGTCGCGCGGGTCCTTCCCCTTCATGAACAGGGAATACCCACGAAAGATCGACGACGTGCTGTGGCACTCCACCACTTCGCGATTGGCGAAGTCGATCTTGGTGTAGATACCCAGACTGCCGACGATTCGGGTGATGGGGTCCCACGCCATCTCGACAAGACCGTCGCGGTCCGCAGTCGAGGTGGGTTCGGGAACGATGGCCGTCATTGCAGTGCCTCCCAGAGACGTTGCTCACGAACTGATTTGAATGTATCCGGTCGGTCACCACGTACGTGTCGCACCGGTGAGCAACTTCGACCCGCGCTCGCGCCAGTGCGGTTCCTTGTCCAACGTGTGACCGGTGATCCGGCGCAGACTGTGGATCACGGACCCGTACATTCCCACCGCATTGGTGGAGAGTTTGCCGCCAGGTGGTTCATCCATGAACGGCATGAATTTGTCCGGGAATCCCGGCATCGTGCAACCGATACAGATCCCGCCGACATTAGGACATCCGCCGACTCCGTTGATCCAACCGCGTTTGGGGACATTGCATTTCACGACCGGTCCCCAACACCCCAGCTTGACGATGCACTTCGGTGACCCGTACTCCGTCGCGAACTCGCCCTGCTCGTAGTACCCGCCACGGTCACAGCCCTCGTGAACGGTGGCACCGAAAAGCCACTGCGGGCGCAGGGATTCGTCCAAGGGAATCATCGGCGCCTGATCAGTGGCCATGTACAGAAGGTAAGTCAGGGTCTCGGAGAGGTTGTCCGGCTGGATGGGACACCCGGGAACGCACACGATCGGGATGCCCGCCTTCGATTTCCAGGTCCACCCGAGATAGTCCGGCACTCCCATAGCACCGGTCGGATTGCCGGCCATCGCATGTATGCCGCCGTAGGTTGCGCACGTGCCGACCGCGACTACCGCAGTGGCTTTCGGTGCCAGCTTGTCGAGCCACTCGCTCGTGGTGACCGGTTGGCCGGTTTCGCGATTGTTCCCGAAGCCACACCAGTACCCTTCGTCGTGGAGTTTCTCGTTCGGTATAGATCCTTCGACGACGAGAACGAAGGGTTCCAATTCTCCCCGGTCAGCTTTCCAGAACCATTCCAGGAAATCGTCGGCTCCACCCTGCGGTCCGCATTCGAAGTCGATGAGCGGCCAATGGACCGCTACCTGAGGCAGGCCAGGCAACGCACCGAGTGCGATCTCCTCGATACTGGGTTGCGTAGCGGCAGTCAGTGCCACCGAATCACCGTCGCAACTGAGACCGGCATTGATCCACAGCACGTGAATCAGAGTTTCTTCCGCTTTGGCTGCTGCGCTTTGGGGGGCTACAGCGGAGGCAGGTTCCGCCGTAGTGCCAGCAGTCGATTTTTGTGTGTCCATGTCAGCCGCTTTCACGGGTGCACTTGCGCCTGATTCTCGGCGCCGCCACCGGCCTGACACGCTAGGGCCTCAAAACTCTGTGGCCTCGCTGTGGTCTCGAAACACCGCGGCACCGAAACGCTGACGCCACCGGAGTCGAACCTCGGCCCACTTGCGTGGCACCCACTCATTTCATTAACTACCCGAGCAGATCAGTTGTCAACGGCCACCGGAGAAATCGCCGAACGACTACCGATCCACTCGTACCACTCGTCCATGCCCTCACCTGTCGTGGCGGACAGAACAACTACGCGCACAGCAGGATTGAGGATTCTTGCTTGCGCGATGCAGGCATCGACGTCGAACTCGACGTACGGGAGCAAGTCGATCTTGTTGATCACCACGAGATCCGCGACGGCAAAGATGTGGGGGTACTTTTTCGGCTTGTCGACCCCCTCCGGCGTCGAAATTAGGACAACCTTGCCTTCCTCGCCCAGGTCGAAGAGCGCGGGGCACACCAGGTTTCCGACGTTTTCGATCAGAAGCAGCGAGCCGTCTGGCGGATCCAAAGCCCGTAGTGCGTGATCGATCATCTCGGCATCGAGATGACATCCGGCCCCGGTGTTCACCTGGACCACCGACGCACCGGTCTCGTGAATCCGCTCGGCGTCGAGCCGGGTTTCCTGGTCACCTTCGATCACTGCGATAGGTCGTTCCCGTGTCAGTTCCCGGATCGTTCGTGCCAGCAACGTCGTCTTACCCGCGCCGGGCGAACTCATGATGTTGAGTGCTGTGATTCCGCGGACCCGCATCCACTCACGATTGTGCAGTGCGATGCCGTCGTTCTTGGCAAGCACCTGCTGCTCGAGAAGCACAGTGTGCTCCGAGTGACCGTGCTGATGGTCATGCCCGTGCCCGTGACCGTGTTCCTGCTCGTGACCGTCTACCTGCTCGTGCTGTCCCTCTTCGACCACCGACACCCGCGGTCCCGCGGTGTCCCCGCACCCACACGTCGCGCACATATCTCAGCTCACTTCCATCGAGAGGATCCGCAGCTCTCGGCCGGCAAGCACCTCGACATCAGCACTGCCGCACCCGCACAACAAGAACATGTCGGGCGGCGAGAACGTCACGCCACAGCTTTTGCATCGCGCGCTGGTTGCGATCTGATCGATGTGCAAGCTGGCACCTTCGGCGTGAGTACCCGCAGTGACGACGTCGAAGCAGAACAACAGAGAGTGTGGAACCACCGCGCAGAGTTGTCCGACTTCCAGCCGCACGCTCGATACTCGTCGCTCGCCGGCACGCTCACACACGGCTTCGACCACACTCTGCGCAATAGACAGCTCGTGCACGGTGAAACCCACGATTCGTGATCCGGAAACCTTCCTTCCACGATAAGCACCACCAGTCGCCGTACGGAACCCGTACACCAAAACAGGCTGCGATCCGCAACTGATTGCGGATCGCAGCCTGTGACAGCGTTATTCGTGTGACGAACGCCGGCGTGAAGGATTACGGGTTCGAAACCGGCGCCTTCGTGGTCGTCGTGGTCGTCGACGTCGCTGTGGTAGTCGGGGCTGCCGTCGTCGCCTCCGTGCCTGCTGCCGGTGAAGTCGGAACGGTCGACGTCGGCGTCACTGCCGCCGAACCCGTCGGAGTGGCTGCCGCGCCCGAAGTGGCCGACGCCGACCCGGCCGCAGGCACCTGCGACGTGGGTGCGGGCGCTCCAGCAGATCCCGTCGAGCCGGTGGTTCCCGCCGGTGCCTGACCCGTCTCGGTGCCGTCGGCGACTGCGGCGCCGCCTTCGGTATTGCCATCAGCCATGTACGCATCGACGGCAGCGGTGATCTGTTCAGGCGTCGGCTTCGCCGTAGCGTCGACGGGCTTTCCTTCCTTCGCCTGCTGGGCGAGGTAGGTGAGCCAGGCCGCTGCGTACTGAGCTGAAGTCAACGGCTTGCCGTTGGCCGCATCCGCATCACGCCAGTAGTCGAAGTGGTGTCCGACATCCGGAGCCAGTGTCTGCTGGTAGGGGTCGCTCAAGATCACGGGAATCGTGTTCTGGTTGGTAGCGATCAGACCGACGATCTCCTTGAAGAGCTTCTGCGGCAGATATGCCAGCGGAGACACCTTGTCGGTGGACACCGTCTCGCCATCGGCAACCGGTGCCGGCGCGGGTGTTTTACCGGGCTTGTACCCCGGATCCGACACCTTGAGCATCACCTGAAGGAATGTCTCGTCACTCTGCATCCAGTTGGGGTTGGACGAAATGTCCGCGAACGCCTCGAAGACGATCTGACCGAACACCACCGCGACGTCCTGGCCGGTGGCCGGGTTCAGCCCCTGCGATTCGAGTTGGTCGATGTTCAACTGCCGGCCGACATTTGCCGCCAGGATCAACAGGGAGATGTTGCTGGGAGCCGAGCAGGTGAAGTCGCCGTCCGAGCAGAAGGACGCGACCTTGCCGTTCAGTTTGCCGAAACCGCCGGCGGTATCAGGGAGAACCCCCTCGCCGGGCGTCGCGGAGGTCCCGTTCTGGTACTTCGTATTGAAGTTGTCCGGGTTCGTGAACGGATTCTTGGCGCCGAGGAACGTGCCGTCGCCTGCTTCACGGCCGGCGTCGGCCAGCATGACCACACCGACAACCTTGTCCGGGTCGACCCCGAACTCGTTGTTCTCCTGCGTACCGATGTCCATCGCCACGCGGCGCACCACATCGGCGCCTTCGCTGTACCCGACGATCGAGAACTGAGTCTTCGGGCATTCCTTGGCGATGGCACTCATCACGGACTGCGTGTTTGCAGCGCCGGCAGCGACTGCGTCCTCGTAGGACGCCATGTTAGCCGGGTACGCGATGTACACCGCCGCGTAGGAGCCGGGCTTGTTCGCGTTGACGGAGCCCGCCGGGTTGATCACCTGGTCGACTCGTTCACTCTTGTAGTCACCGGACAGGGCGGCCGGAAGGGGCTTCCCGTCGGCTCCCAGCAACATCTTCACCGTCGAAGCGTCCGGTGTGTCGTGGCGTCCGGCAACTGCGATGCTCACCATGTCGTGACACTCGGTGACCGAAGACGTCAATTGTGTCTCGATCGTCCGTGACTCCGGAGAGTCCACAGCAACTGCGACCGCCACCAACGCGGCCACGCCGAGCGCTGCGGGCGCTACAGCACCCGCCAGTATTCGATGTCGCGAAAAGAACCCACGAACCGGCATATCTTCTCCCCAATCAACTTTTGGAAAACGTACGACCGACCCCCGGGGCGTCACGCAACGTCATTCGAGTAGTCGTCCAGTACGAGAGGAGCGTTACAAGGGGTAACGATTTTCCGCGGCGACTCGGGAGGCTATCGGGGACGCAAACCTCTCATTTCCGCTGCATAACAGCAACGTGCGCCTGCTCCGCGTCGAAGATAATGACCTGTCGGATTGCTTTTCCGTCGGCGAGTTCGTCCATGCCGGAATTGATGTCGGCCAGTTCGATTCGCGAGGAGATGAGCTTCTCGACCGGAAGCTTCCCGTCCCGCCACAATTGCGCGTAGATCGGGATGTCGCGGGCCGGGACCGCGGATCCGAGGTAGCTGCCGATGATCGTCCGCGCTTCGGCAACCAACCCGAGAGGCGAGATCGACGAACGCGCATCAGGTGCAGGCAACCCCACTGTGACCGTCGTGCCGCCCGGCGCCGTCGCCGCCACCGCAGTCTCGAAGGCCCGAGCATTTCCGGCGGCCTCGACGACGATGTCCGCACGGACGCCACTCTCGGACAGTCCGGACGGTGTGAAGACCTCGGTCGCGCCCAGTTCCAGGGCCTGGGCCAACTTCGACTCCAGTGCGTCGACGCCGATGACGGTCTCGACCCCGAGTGCGCGCGCCGTCAGGATTGCAGCCATCCCGACTCCGCCCAAGCCGACCACCATCACCGTGTCGGCAGGGCGAGGCTTGGCCGCGTTGAGCAGCGCTCCCCCTCCGGTCAACACCGCGCAACCGAGTACGGCTGCGATCTCGGCCGGGATGTCGTCGTCGACGGCAACAACCGACTTGGCGTTGACCACCGCATGCGTCGCGAAACCTGAAACACCGAGATGATGTTTGACGTTCTCGCCGGAGCGTCGCAGTCGTTGCGCGCCACCGAGCAAACTGCCCTCGTTGTTGGCGGCACTACCCACCGTGCACGGCATCCGGCCGTCGGCGGCGCATCCCGCGCACTCACCACACCGCGGAAGGAACGTCATCACGACGCGGGTACCGACCGACAGCGAATCGACTCCTTCGCCGAGTTCGAGGATCCGACCAGCTGCCTCGTGCCCCAACAACATCGGTACGGGTCGTACACGATTCCCGTCGACGACGGAGAGGTCGGAGTGACAAAGCCCCGCAACTTCGATCTTGACGAGGATCTCACCCGGACCCGGGGATTCGAGATCGAGTTCCGAAATCGAAATCGGAGTCGACTCCGCAAAGGGACGCTCCCGGCCGATCTCTTCGAGCACTGCACCACGGATCTTCAACTGCACACCCCGATTTCGATAGTTCGAACTACTTACCCACGATCCCGCGTACCGACGCGGGGAGGTCACGAACCCGCTTGTACGGGCCGACGACGGCGGCCGCAAACGGCCTCGTCAAGAGCACCTGCGCCACCTCGAGCACCTCTTCGGAGGTGACTGCGTCGATGGTCGCGAGTGTCTGCGCGACACTGCGATGGTTGCCGTAGTTCAGTTCACTGCGACCGATACGGTTCATACGTGAGCCCGAATCTTCCAGTGCCAGAACCAATCCGCCGCGTAGCGATCCCTTGGCGCGGGCGATCTCGGCATCGGTGATTCCGTCCGTCGCAACGTTTGCGAGTACCTCGCGGATCACTGTGGCAACCTCACCGAGGTTCTCCGGCTGACAACCGGCATATACGGAGAACGCTCCGGTGTCCGCGAAGGTGTCGACGCCGGAATAGACGGAGTACGCAAGCCCACGCTTCTCCCGAATCTCTTGGAAGAGACGAGAACTCAGCCCGCCGCCCACTGCGGCGTTGAGAACCGACAGCGCCCAGCGATGACCCTCGTGCCGGCCGAAGGCGCGTACTCCCAGCGCAAGATGGACCTGCTCGCTGTCGCGGTGGGTCAAGCTCAGTTCAGGCATCGTGCGCAATCGCAAAGTGCCCTCGCGCCGCGGCGCCGGCTTGACTCCACGCTCGAGGTGCCCGGCGAATGCGC
This sequence comes from Rhodococcus sp. P-2, assembly GCF_016598535.1. Classification (GTDB taxonomy): domain Bacteria; phylum Actinomycetota; class Actinomycetes; order Mycobacteriales; family Mycobacteriaceae; genus Rhodococcus_F; species Rhodococcus_F baikonurensis. The sequence goes on from NZ_CP066779.1 coordinate 289,231, forward strand.
GGCGAGCGAGCGTCACAACCTGCTTGTGGTCGACGTTGCCCGCTACGGCCAGCACCATCCGCTGCGGCGTGTAACGCCGAACATGGAAGGAATGCAACTGATTGCGCGACATCGACTCGATCGATTCGACGCTGCCGATGATCGGACGACCGACGGGATGATCACCGAACAACGCGGTCAGAAACGCGTCGCCGAGCAGGTCTTCCGGATCGTCGTCGCGCATCGCGATCTCTTCGAGCACTACTTGGCGCTCGACATCGACGTCCGCAGTTCTGCAACGCCCGCGCAGTACGACGTCGGCAACGAGGTCCACCGCCATGGGAAGGTCGTCGTCGATCACGTGCGCGTAGAAACAGGTGTGTTCCTTCGACGTGAATGCATTGAGTTCGCCGCCCACACCATCCATGACCTGCGCGATGTCCAATGCAGTCCGTGACGGCGTCGACTTGAACAGCAGGTGCTCGAGAAAGTGCGCGGCCCCGGCCACACTCGGCTGCTCGTCTCGGGAGCCGACCCCGACCCACACACCGACGGAGGCAGAACGCACACCGGGAATGAACTCGGTGACGACGCGCAGGCCGCCGGGAAGGACCGTGCGCTGCACTCCGGATTCGGGAGTCGCATCGATCGGCGATTTCAGCACAGCGCTGCGGCTGCGCGTGGTGTTGGGAGTGGTCTTTGCCATGAAAAGGTTCAGCAGTCCTCGGTGCAAGTGTTGTAACAGGTACGTACAGGCTCGTGTCTACGTGTCTACAGACAGTACAGATGCGGCCCCGCACGGAAATCCGCGCGGGGCCGCATCAGAGTACGAAGTGAGATCTACTCGGAAGCAGCCTCGTCGGCGGCCGGAGCGGCAGCCTCGTCGTTGCCCTCTTCGACCGGGATCAGCGAGATCTTGCCACGTGCATCGATGTCGGCGATCTCGACGCGGATCTTGGATCCGACGTTGACCACGTCTTCGACCTTGGCGATGCGCTTACCGCTGCCCAGCTTCGAGATGTGCACCAGTCCGTCGCGTCCCGGCAGGAGCGAAACGAAGGCACCGAAGGCGGTGGTCTTGACGACCGTGCCCAGGAACCGCTCGCCGACCTTGGGGAGCTGCGGGTTGGCAATGGCGTTGATCATGTCGATCGCGGCCTGTGCAGACGGTCCATCGGTGGCGCCGACGAACACGGTGCCGTCGTCTTCGATGGAGATGTTGGCACCGGTCTGCTCGGTGATGGAGTTGATCATCTTGCCCTTGGGGCCGATGACCTCACCGATCTTGTCGACGGGGACCTTGATGGCCGTCACGCGGGGAGCGAACGGGCTCATCTCGTCCGGGGTGTCGATGGCTTCCGCCATGACCTCGAGGATCGTGGTCCGTGCATCCTTCGCCTGCGAGAGTGCACCGGCGAGAACCTGCGACGGGATGCCGTCGAGCTTCGTGTCCAGCTGCAGGGCCGTGACGAAGTCCTTGGTACCTGCGACCTTGAAGTCCATGTCACCGAAGGCGTCTTCGGCGCCGAGGATGTCGGTCAGAGCGACGTAGCGGGTTTCACCGTCGACCTGGTCGGAGACCAGGCCCATGGCGATACCGGCAACCGGAGCACGCAGCGGCACACCGGCGTTGAGCAGTGCGAGCGTGGAAGCACACACCGAGCCCATCGAGGTGGAACCGTTGGAGCTCAGAGCCTCGGAGACCTGGCGAATCGCGTACGGGAACTCTTCGACGCTGGGCAGAACCGGCATGAGAGCGCGCTCGGCAAGTGCACCGTGACCGATTTCGCGACGCTTCGGCGAACCGACGCGACCCGTCTCACCGGTGGAGTACGGCGGGAAGTTGTAATGATGCATGTAGCGCTTGGTGGTCTCGGGGCCGAGCGAGTCGACCTGCTGAGCCATCTTGACCATGTCGAGAGTGGTGACACCCAGGATCTGGGTCTCGCCGCGCTCGAACAGCGCGGAGCCGTGTGCGCGCGGGATGATCGCGACCTCGGCGGACAGCGAACGGATGTCCGTGACGCCGCGACCGTCGATGCGGAACTGATCGCGCAGGATGCGCTGGCGAACCAGCTTCTTGGTGAGCGAGCGGAACGCAGCTCCCAGTTCCTTCTCGCGGCCCTCGAAGTTCGGTGCAACCTGCTCGAGAACCTCGACCTTGACCTCGTCGGTCTTGTCGTCGCGTTCCTGCTTGCCGGCGATTGTCAGTGCGGCATTGAGCTTTTCGGACGCAGCAGCCTCGACGGCAGCAAATACGTCGTCCTGGTACGCCGGGAAGACCGGGTAGTCACCCGTGGGCTTTGCAGCCTTGGATGCCAGCGCTGCCTGTGCGGCACACAGGCGTGCGATGAACGGCTTGGCGGCCTCGAGGCCCTCGGCGACGATGGCCTCGGTCGGTGCCTGAGCGCCGTCGGCGATCTTCGCGATGACGTTGTCGGTGGCCTCGGCCTCGACCATCATGATCGCGACGTCGGCGTTGTCACCGCTACCGGAGACGACGCGGCCGGCGACGACCATGTCGAAGACGGCGTTCTCGAGCTGATCGACCGTCGGGAATGCAACCCACTGGCCGGTCTTGTTCTCGTCCGAGACGATGAGTGCAACGCGCACGCCACCGACGGGTCCGGAGAACGGCAGGCCCGCGATCTGCGTCGACGCGGAAGCGGCGTTGATAGCCACGACGTCGTACAGATCCTGCGGGTTGAGGCTCATGACCGTGACGACGACCTGGATCTCGTTACGGAGACCGTCGACGAACGACGGGCGCAGCGGCCGGTCGATGAGGCGGCAGGTCAGGATCGCGTCGGTGGAGGGGCGTCCCTCACGACGGAAGAACGAGCCGGGGATGCGGCCCGCCGCGTACATACGCTCTTCGACGTCCACCGTCAGGGGGAAGAAGTCGAAGTGCTCCTTGGGGTGCTTGCTGGCGCTCGTGGCGGACAGCAGCATGGTCTCGTCGTCCAGGTAAGCGACGACGGCGCCGGCGGCCTGCTGAGCAAGGCGTCCGGTCTCGAAACGGATGGTGCGGGTACCGAAGGACCCGTTGTCGATCACGGCGGTGGATTCGAACACGCCTTCGTCGACCTCTACTACGGAATTCTCTGTCATTACTTTTCTCTTCACTTCCCTCTCGTCTTCGCCGTACCCGCGCGGGCGTTTCCACCCTCCTGGTGGAAACTGCGCACCGAGGGACGTCCCCCTCTTGAATTGCAGACGCTCCTTGCGATGCGAGCGATTTCTGCTTCGGGACGTCACGACGTTCGGGCGGCCGTCGATCGAAGTCCGCCGGAGCTTTCGGGCACTCGCCCGGTCCGGAGAACCACTACCGACAACCGACACCACGTTCTCTGGTGCATACGGTGTGCTGACTGCGCACTGCACAAAGACAACTGTGCATAGCGCCGACAGCGGAAACTGCCTTGCGGCAGCTAACGCCGAAAGCCAGCGAAGCCCAGTATATGCGTGGCTTCGCCGGCTATCGGAGTGTTCGGCAAGCCGAAGCCTGCCGTGTTGCTTTCGATCAGCGTCGTGAGAAAAATCTAGCGACGCAGGCCGAGACGCTCGATGAGCGTGCGGTAGCGAGCGACGTCAGTCTTTGCCACGTACTTCAGCAGACGACGACGACGACCGACCATCAAGAGCAGTCCACGACGTGAGTGGTGGTCATGCTTGTGGGTCTTGAGGTGCTCGGTGAGATCGGTGATGCGCTTGGTGAGCATTGCCACCTGAGCTTCAGGCGATCCCGTGTCGGTCTCGTGCAAGCCGTACTCGCCGAGAACGGCCTTCTTTTCTTCCGTGGTCAATGCCACTTGATTCACTCCTGTGATGACGTTTGCGTGAAAGGAACGAGATCGGGCGCGGCCACCGCAAACCGCAGCACGCACCGAGAGAAGATCCTACCAGCAGCAATGAGGCACTTTCGCCCGCCTGCAGCGAATGTGGCCGCCGCCACTAGCGCAGGACGAACTCAGCCAACGCTGCGCTCTGCGCTCAACCAACGCTGCGCTCTGCATCCTCGCTCAGGATTTCGCGTGCGCGGTCGACATCCCGGTTCATCGCCGCGATGAGCGACTCGATCGAGTCGAACTTTTCCATCCCGCGAATCCTCGAAACGAGGTCTACCGCGACGTGTTGGCCGTACAGGTCGGCTTCGGTGTCGAGAACGTAAGCCTCGACGGTCCGGGTCCGTCCGGAGAAGGTCGGATTGGTACCGACAGACACGGCGGCTTGGTATCGACGTCCGGGAACGACAGTTCCGAGTTCCTCGCCGGCACCGAGCACCGTGAACCACGCTGCGTACACACCGTCCGCCGGAATGGCCGAAAACATCGGCGGCGCAACGTTGGCCGTCGGGAATCCCAACTCACGTCCGCGCTTGTCACCGTGCACGACTACACCTTCGACACGATGTGGACGGCCGAGAGCTTCGGTAGCCGCTTCCATGTCACCTGCGTCGACGCACGAGCGGATGTAGGTCGACGAGAACGTCACCGCATGCTCGGCGAGCAGCTGGACGCCGTCGACGGCGAAGCCGAAGCGAGCGCCCATCTCACGGAGAAGATCGACGTTGCCGAGAGCCTTCTTGCCGAAGGTGAAGTTGTCCCCCACCACCACCTCGGCGACATGCAGACGTTCGACGAGAATTTCGTGGACGTAGCGCTCCGGCGTCAGCTTCATGAAATCAGCGGTGAACGGCATCACGCAGAACACGTCGATGCCCAAATCCTGAGCCAGTTCCGCACGCCGTTGGAGCGTCGTCAACTGGGCCGGATGACTACCCGGCCGCACAACCTCCATGGGATGCGGGTCGAACGTCATCAACACGCTCGGAACACCGCGTTTGCGGGCAGCAGTTACCGCTCTCGCTATCAATTGGGCATGCCCACGATGCACACCGTCGAACACACCGATAGTGAGCACACAACGACCCCAATCGGCCGGAACTTCGTCGAGACCACGCCATCTCAGCACGATTGGCAGCCTACGGGTCCACTGGCGGCGGGTCACGTCGGGACCCGCCCATCGAATCACCGCTGTGCTGCCGCTCACGTACGGAAGTTCCGGATTTCGTAGCCTAAGCTAAGCGTTGTGGCAGCTCACAAGACCGGAACCTCGGAAGCATCATCGACGCCGGATGGCGACAGCACTTCGGCGCACGACGCGGCAATCGACACGCTCGCACTCTCGTCGGTGGCTCAGGACTACCTCAAGGTCATCTGGACGATCCAGGAGTGGTCTCACGAGCGGGTATCCACCAAGCTCCTGTCCGAGAAGATGAACGTCTCGGCCTCGACGGTGTCGGAGGCGATCCGCAAACTCTCGGACCAGGGTCTGGTCGATCACGCTCGCTACGGCTCCATCGCGCTGACGGACAGTGGCCGCGCCGCGGCTGTGTCCATGGTCCGGCGCCACCGGTTGATCGAGACCTATCTGGTTCAGGAACTCGGGTACGGCTGGGACGAGGTCCACGACGAAGCCGAAGTCCTCGAACATGCCGTTTCGGATTTGATGATCTCCCGGATGGACGCCAAACTCGGCTTCCCCGAACGCGACCCGCACGGGGACCCCATTCCCGCCACGGATGGTTCGGTACCGACTCCCCCGGCCCGCCAGCTCAGCGACTTCGCCAACGGCGAACGGGGCCGCGTTGCCCGGATCTCCGATTCCGATCCCGAAATGCTCCGGTACTTCGATTCCGTCGGCGTCAGTCTCGATGTCGAGATCACTGTCGAGGAGCGCCGCGATTTCGCCGGGACCGTGTCCGTTCGACTCGGTGACAGTCCCAACACCATCGACCTGGGAAGCCCAGTCGCTCAAGCAATTTGGCTCGTGTAGTCACAGTCGTTCAGAGCGGCAGCCGGTACCGTCGTTCCACGGGCCGGACGCCGTCTGCCCGCGTCCAGTCGGCAAGTCTCTCGTCGACGTACACCCAGCCTCGACGCTCGTACAGCGCGATCGCCGGAAGAGCGTCGGCGACGACGTCGAGCTCCAGTCCCAACCGACGGTCGACGGCAAAATCCGTCACGGCGTCGAGTAGCGCACCACTGACGCCGCTTCCGCGTGAACCGGGATGAACGAACAGTCGCGACACGGCTATCGTGCCCGCAGTCGTGGGCGCACTTCCGAGCGAGCTGTCGAGGGCGACATGACCGACAACACGGCCGTGACTCTCACCGACCCACGCCTTCACCAGAGTTGGCGAACTGAGCCAACGTCCTGGGATCTGCGGCCATGTGTCCGGATACCCGTCGCGCTCGTGAACCTGCGCCAGCGCATCGACGCAACCGTCGAGGTCGCTTTCGACACGCTGGCGGACGATCATCCGCGTAGCGTCGCCGGCCGCACGACCATCACCGAACTGGCGCGTCGTCCCTTCTCCTGCAAGAGCGCGATCGTGTGACCCGTGGGATCGATGGCCGCACAGATCCCCTTCATCCCGATCGGCTCGAGCCAACGACCCTGACTGATCGCCTCAGCTTCCTCCGCCGTGATCTGTCGATGTGGAAAGGCCGTCTGCGCTGCCTGATCGATGTCGAGGCTCACACCCGGCTCTTCTGCGAGATCTTCAAGTGTGCGCGCGTGTTCGAGAGTGAACGGCCCGACGCGAGTGCGGCGCAATGCCGTCAAATGACCACCGACGCCCAACTCACGACCGAGATCGCGCGCCAACGAACGGATGTACGTTCCGGACGAGCACTCCACCTCGACGTCCAGATCGACGAAGCCTCCCGGGACATCTCGCCGAGCCAGAACGTCGAAAGTCGACACCGTCACCGGGCGCGGCGCCAACTCGACGGTTTCTCCCGCGCGCACCAGAGCATGCGCGCGCTGACCGTCGACTTTGATGGCGCTCACGCTTGCCGGGATCTGCTTGATGTCTCCGGTCAACGTCGCCACGATCGCGGCGATCTCCTCGTCCGTCACCCCCGAGGCATCTGCAGATGTCAGGACCTCGCCCTCGGCGTCGTCCGTATCCGTCGCTGCGCCGAGTCGAATGGTCGCCGAGTACGCCTTGGTGGTCAGTGCCAGGAGACCGAGTAACTTGGTCGCACGCTCGACGCCGAGAACGAGAACACCGGTCGCCATGGGATCGAGCGTTCCGGCGTGTCCCACCTTGCGGGTGTTCAACAACTTGCGGCATCGCGCGACCACGTCGTGGCTGGTGATACCCGCCTCTTTGTCGACGATCAGGATTCCGGCGCCGACAAGACCGGAGGAAGGCTTTTCACGAGCTGACACGTGTGTCGATTCTGCCAGTCGCGCTCACTGCACCGAAATTGCCGTCAGGATGAGCCCGTCCGACACCAACCACCTGCCGTCGAAAGAGGTGAGCGGCGGACCGGACGTCGCCTCACCGGGGACGAGCAGACGCGAAGTGAAGGTCCCGGAAGTTTCCGACTCCGCCTCGAAGGTGATGTGGGCGTCCTCGAACCCCAACCATCGGCCGGTGAGCGGGAACCACGCCTTGTAGGTGGCTTCCTTCGCGCAGAAGAGCACTCGATCCCAGTGCACCGGACCGCCGGTTGCCTGAGCGCCCAGCCACGTTCGTTCCGCTTCGATGCTGACCGCGGGCAATACCCCGTCCGGCAGTGGACCGTGTGGTTCGGCGTCGATCCCGAGTGAGCGGACCTGCATGGAGTACGCCAGCACAGCGCCGCGGTAGCCGTCGCAATGGGCGAGGCTCCCGACCACTCCCTGCGGCCACAGCGGGGCGCCACGCTCGCCGCGCATGACTGCGGCAGACGGAACACCGAGCTTGCCCATCGCCTGACGCGCGAGATGCCGAGTAGTCACGAATTCGCGACGACGCTTCTCGACGGCACGGCCGATCAACGCCTCCTCGCTGGGGTGCGGAACCAGACCGGGCGGATCGACGAAGGCCTCGGCCGTCGCGACTCCACCGGGAAGAATCTGTTCGATCACGTAGCGATACCTCTCAGCGTCCGGCGCGCATGCGCTCGACTTCGGCTTCCTGCTCCGGCGTGACCTTGAAGTGGCCACCCCACTTGTTGAGCGTTCCCGGCGGGTACTCCGGAACGGGAAGAATCTGACGTAACAGCTTCTCCGGCAGTCCGCGCCGACGCCATTCGCGCGGGTATCCGAGTGAAACTTCCTCGAAGCGGACGCCGTCGTAGTAGGTGGTTCGAGGAATGTGCAGGTGCCCGTACACCGAGCACACCGCGTTGTACTTGACGTGCCAGTCGGCGGTCGCGGTGGTTCCGCACCACAATGCGAACTCCGGATACATGAGCACGTCAGTCGGCTGCCGGACCATCGGGAAATGGTTCACGAGAACGGTTTTCGTGCCTTCGGGAAGTGCGTCCAGCCGTGCCTGGGTGTACTCGATCCTCGCGCGGCACCACGCGTCGCGCGTCGCATACGGCTGAGGTGAAAGTAGGAACTCGTCGGTGGCGACGACGTTCTTGTCCCGCGCGATCTCGAGTCCGTGTTCCTTGTCCCGCGCACCTTCCGGCAGGAAGGAGTAGTCGTAGAGAAGGAACATCGGGACGACCGTGACCGGACCCTCGTCTCCCTCCCACACCGGGAACGGGTCCTCGGGTGTGATGACGTCGAGTTCGCGGCACATGTTAACCAGGTACTCGTACCGCGGCGCTCCGTGAATCTGAACCGGGTCCTTGGCGGTCGTCCACAGTTCATGGTTCCCCGGAATCCAGATGACTTTTGCGAATCTGCTTCGCAGGAGCTTCAAAGCCCACCGGATGTCGTCCGTCTTCTCCGAGACGTCACCGGCGAGGATGAGCCAGTCGTCAGGCGAATCCGGAAACAGCTCTTCCGTCATCGGCTTGTTGCCGTTGTGACCGACGTGAATGTCGCTCACCGCCATCAACTTTGCTGCCACGATCCCTCTGCTTCCTCAGTTGAACTTCCGCGCCTCGCCGTCGCCGGACCTGTCACGGCCCACTTGCCGGAAAACGCGCGCCACGACACCGCGACCATCCGAAGTACTACGAACACGGTAAGCCCTGCCCAAATTCCGGCCAGCCCCCAGTCGTAGGCGAGGGAGAGCCAGATCGCGGGCAGAAACCCGAGAACTGCGCAGAGCATGGTCGCGTTGCGTAGGAACACCACGTCGCCGGCACCGAGCAGAACACCGTCGAGGGCGAACACAATTCCCGCGACCGGCATGATCGCGACGAAGAACCACCACGCGATCGACATTTGACCGAGCACCTCGGCGTCGGACGTGAAGAGACCGGGGATCACGGAGTGGCCGGCGGCGAAGAAGATCGCGAGCACCACGGCGAAAACCGTCGACCACGCGGTGATCCGCCAGGTCATCCTCTTCGCCGCGGCTGCGTACCCACCGCCGAGTGCTGCTCCGATGAGCGTCTGAGCTGCGATCGCCAAGGAATCGAGAAGGAGCGAAACCAGGTTCCACAGTTGGAGGACCACTTGATGTGCACCGACGACAGCTGCACCGAACCTCGACGCCACCGCGGCCGCCGAGACGAAACAAGCTTGGAACGCGAGGCTGCGCAGAATCAGGTCACGGCCCATCAGCATCTGCGCCCGCATGATCGCAAAATGTGGTCGAGCCGAGACCGGTTCACGAAAGAGCGCCCAGGCGAACAGAACACCCGAGACACTCTGGCCCACCAGATTCGCGACAGCCGATCCTTCGAGTTCCATTCGGGGAGCACCGAGCAATCCGTGCACCAGAATCGGGCACAACACCGCAGAAATACCCAGGCCGACAAGGACGAACCGCAGCGGTCGCACCGTGTTCTGAACGCCGCGCATCCAGCCGTTTCCAGCCAGGGCTACCAGGATGAGCGGAACACCCAATACCGCTATCCGAAGCCAACTTTCCGCAGCCGCGGCGATGTCGGGAGTACCGGCCACTGCCGACGTCAACGGGCCCGCGATCACCTGCACGATCACTACCAAGGCCAAGCCGATCGCGGCTGCCAGCCAGGTCGCCTGAACGCCCTCGCCCACCGCGTCGCGCTCGCGGCCCGCTCCGTGCAGCCGCGCGGCGCGCGCCGTCGTGCCGTACGACAAGAAGGTCAGCTGCGTACTCACCAACGACAGGATCAGACCACCGACCGCCAACCCGGCCAGCGGAAGCGCCCCGAGTCGGCCGACCACGGCGATGTCGAACAACAGATAGAGGGGTTCAGCCGCCAGCACCCCGAGTGCCGGAAACGCCAGGGAAAAGATTCGTCGTCCAGTGACGTCGAACTCAGCTGCCGAAGATCTCGCCGAGGTGGCGGCAGACTCGCTCAATGCCGCGGATTCAGCCGAGTGCCGCGACGAGCGCGGCAACAATCTCGTCGCTGGACGTGGTCGACGTGTATCCGGCCGACAGCCGATGCCCGCCGCCACCGAGACTTTCAGCGACCGCCGACACGTCGATCGCCGACTTTGCACGCAACGAGATCGACCAGCTTCCGGAAACCGACTCTTTGAGTACAGCGGCAACTTCGGCTTCCGAAGTGGTTCGCACGATATCGACGACGCTCTCGATCTCCTCGGAGCGAAGATCGCCGATGTCACTGCGTCGAATCACTGCGTACACCAGTCCACGGCCGGCGGCGGCGTCCGGAATCAACACTGCGGACCCGAGTACCGAACCCAGCATCGGCAACCACCCGAACGGATGGGTGTCGAGCAGCTTTCGCGCAATCGCGTCGCCGTCGATGCCCGTCGCCAGCAAACGCGCCGCGAGCACATGTGGAAGCGGACCTCCCCACCGGAAGGAGCCGGTGTCGGTGACCAGTCCGGCATAGAGACAGTGCGCGATATCGCGATCGATCGCGACTCCCCACGCATCGAAGAATCGTGCGATGAGTGCCGTCGTCGAAGCCGCGGTTTCGTCGACCACGTTGATGGTTCCGAACTCCGAATTGGAGCGATGGTGATCGAGAACGATCGTGCGACGTGCGCCGGTGAGTCGACTCGCCAACTCACCGAGCCGCCCCTCGCTCCCGACGTCCACGGTCACCAGCACATCGACGTTTTCCCGAACGTCGATGGGAGCCACGAGCAGGTGCACACCGGGGAAATCACGCATCGACTCGGGCAGCGCCGACGGCCGGCTGAACGCGACCTGAACCGAAACTCCCCGACGCTCGAGGACGAGGCCGAGTGCAAGTCCACTACCGATCGTGTCCGCATCCGGCTGCACGTGGCAGAGAATCGTCACCGAGTGTGCTGCTTCGAGCACCTCGGCCACCTGAGCGAATTTCGCCGCGCAGGGGTCGACGTCCGAAAGTGCGGTGATCGTCATTCTCGGTGCGCGTCAGTCGGCTTCACGAACATCTGGAGACGCCGCGTCTTCGTCCGCAGCCACTCGCGGTTCCTTGTACGGATCTGCATCTCCGGCGGGCTGTGCGTTCTCACGAGCCTTGGCGACCTCGTCGTCGGCGGCCTTGGCCCGGGCCAACAGCTCTTCCATATGACGCGCGGTGTCGGGAACGGTATCGGCGACGAAGGTCAGAGTGGGAGTGAACCGGACTCCGGTTCCGGCGCCGACCTTCGAGCGCAGAACACCCTTGGCCTTCTCCAGACCCGCAGCGGCAGCTTCCACGTCGGGCGCGGAATCGACCTTCTCACCCATGACGGTGTAGTACACCGTCGCGTCGTGCAGATCATTGGTGACCTTGGTGTCCGTGATGGTGACGAATGCGAGCCGCGGATCCTTGATCTCGTGATCGATCGCCGTCGCGACGATGGTTCCGATACGCTTTGCCAGCTTGCGTGCCCGGGCTGGATCTACCATGACTGTCAGTCTCCTCTACCTGGCCACTCGAATCGAGGTGACTCGATCGATCAAAGTTCTGGTTAACAAGAATTATTACCGACAACAGTCTCGTCCATCGGCTACCCGGCAACCAAATCACCATCCACCCGCGCCTGCCGGACCCACAGCACAGACCGATCGGCCTTTTGTTGGTAACGTCCGGTCGATGACGCGATCAAGAATCACCGCATCGATAATTTCCGGAGGACTCGTTGCGACTGCACTACTTTGCTCGCCGGCAATCGCGTCGGCCGACCACAGCGAGTTCACACCGCTTCCATTGACATATTCGTTGGGAAGGAACAACACCCTTCCTTGTAGCGGACAACTCACGGGCTACGTCCAAACCCCGCACGACCGTCCAGGCATTGCAGTCGTTTCAGTCTCCTGGACTTCCTTTTTCGACAGCCCGTGTTCGATCACCGCCTATGTCAATTATTCGAACCGCGACACTCACACCGGTGGAACCAGAGCAATCGACTTGACGCACATCTCTGACGGATCCGGTTCGCTGCGGGGTGAATCGAGCCGCCAGATATCCATTGAGGTCGGGTCGGGCAACGCGGGCCTCAATCTGACCAGCGAATCGCTCACATCAACCTTGATCGATCCGGGCGCGTCTACCGTGCGCTTCGTAGTGGCATGAAGTAGTGCGCCGCCTACAGGGAGGTCCTCGCCAAGAGCGCCCCGCGAATCACGCGCTTCTGGACCGGATCTGCCCGACGCAGGCGCGGACCGGGTGAAAGCGCTGACCGCTCCTGTAAAGATCGGCGTTGCACAGAGTGGAACCGAGATTGCGCGGAAGATACGCGACGCGGCCGACACAGTCGCACTTGGTCCCGTAGACGCCTAATCCCTTGCCAACCAACTCGTTTCGGTACGCCGTCTCGAGGAGCGGCTCACCGACACCGACCAGTGACACTCAGTCTTCCGGGCCGAAGATTCGCCTTCGCACAGCCAGCAACTGAATCTCCGGACGCTCGGCCACCGCCCGCTCACAATGATCGAGAACATCGTGCAGGTGATCGACGGACGAACTGACCACACCGACGCCCACGAGCGCTCGACGCAGGCGTCCCTGCTCCCCCGCCTCCGCTGCACTCACACCGAATCGACGGAGTTCCGTCAGGATCGGCGACAACATCGAACGCTTTTCCTTGAGTGAGTGGACATCACCGAAAAGGATGTCGAACTCCAGTGCCCCTACAAACATTTTCCCCCTAGACAGAGCCGAATGGACCCTTCCGGACTTGTATGTTCAAGTCCGGAAGAGTCCATGTCAGCTAGTACTCACGTGCGTCCGCCCCAACGCCCGTGTCGACATAATCAGTCGCGCGGCTTCTCGCGAAGCTCGTAGCACTCGAGAACGTCACCGATCTTGATATCGGAGTAGGTGACGGTCAAACCACATTCGTAGCCTTCGCGAACCTCGGTAGCGTCTTCCTTCTCCCGTTTGAGCGAGGAGATGGTGACCGTCTCGGCGATGACCTTGCTGTCGCGGATGAGACGTGCCTTGGCGTTGCGACGGATGCTGCCCGAGGTGACCAAGCAACCGGCAATGTTGCCGATCTTGGACGAACGGAACATGGCGCGAATCTCTGCCTTGCCCAGCTCGACCTCTTCGTACACCGGCTTGAGCAGGCCCTTGAGTGCCTTCTCGACCTCGTCGATGGCCTGGTAGATCACCGAGTAGTAGCGAATGTCGACGCCCTCGCGGTTCGCCAGCTCCGTTGCCTTGCCTTCGGCGCGGACGTTGAAGCCGATGATGATCGCGTTGGACGCAGCAGCCAGGTTGACGTTGGTTTCCGTGATGCCACCGACACCGCGGTCGATGACGCGCAACTGCACCTCGTCGTCGATCGGAATGCCGAGGAGAGCCTCTTCGAGAGCCTCCACGGTTCCCGAGTTGTCACCCTTGAGAATCAAGTTCAGCTGCGAATGTTCCTTCAGAGCTGCATCGAGATCGTCGAGGCTGATGCGCTTACGACTCTTCGCTGCAAGCGCGTTGCGCTTACGTGCGTTGCGACGGTCCGCGATCTGGCGAGCGATACGGTCCTCGTCGACCACGAGCAGGTTGTCGCCTGCACCGGGGACCGACGTGAAGCCGATGACCTGGACCGGACGTGAAGGCAGTGCCTCGTGGACGTCCTGACCGTGCTCGTCCACCATGCGGCGGACGCGGCCGTAAGCATCGCCGGCAACGATCGAGTCGCCGACCCGCAGCGTTCCGCGCTGAATGAGCACGGTAGCGACGGGGCCGCGGCCACGGTCGAGGTGCGCCTCGATGGCAACACCCTGAGCGTCCATGTCCGGGTTGGCGCGCAGATCCAGGGAAGCATCGGCCGTCAACAGCACTGCTTCGAGCAGTGCGTCGATGTTGAGACCCTGCTTCGCCGAGATGTCGACGAACATGGTGTCTCCGCCGTATTCCTCGGCCACCAGTCCGTACTCGGTGAGCTGCTGCCGGATCTTGTCCGGGTTCGCGCCTTCCTTGTCGATCTTGTTCACCGCGACCACGATCGGCACGTCGGCCGCCTGGGCGTGGTTGATCGCTTCCACCGTCTGCGGCATGACGCCGTCGTCGGCTGCGACGACAAGGATCGCGAGGTCGGTGGCCTTGGCACCACGAGCACGCATGGCCGTGAAGGCCTCGTGACCCGGGGTGTCGATGAACGTCACGAGACGCTCGTTGCCCTCGAGCTCGGTCAGCACCTGGTAGGCACCGATGTGCTGCGTGATGCCGCCGGCTTCGCCCTCACGGACATTCGCCTTACGGATCACGTCGAGCAGACGGGTCTTACCGTGGTCGACGTGGCCCATGACGGTGACCACAGGCGGACGGGACTCGAGGTCCTCTTCTCCGCCGGCGTCCTCGCCGTAGGTGAGGTCGAAGCTGTCGAGCAGCTCGCGATCCTCGTCCTCCGGGCTGACGACCTGCACGACGTAGTTCATTTCGCCGCCGAGCAGCTCCAGCGTCTCGTCGTTGACCGACTGAGTTGCCGTGACCATCTCACCGAGGTTGAACAACGCCTGCACGAGTGCTGCGGGGTTCGCATCGATCTTGTCCGCGAAGTCCGACAGCGATGCGCCGCGAGCGAGACGGATGGTCTCGCCGTTGCCGCGTGGCAGCCTGACGCCGCCGACTGCGGGAGCCTGCATGCTTTCGTACTCGGCGCGCTTCGCCCGCTTCGACTTACGTCCACGGCGAACTGCTCCACCGGGACGACCGAATGCACCTGCCGCTGCGCCGCGCTGACCGGGACGGCCACCGCCGCCGGGACGACCGCGGAATCCACCGGCCGGAGCTGCTCCACCGGGAGCACCTGCACCAGCACCGGCGCCGGGAGCGCCGCCGCCGCGGTATCCACCGCCGCCGCCACCCGGACGACCACCGGGAGCGCCACCGGGACGACCCGGACGTCCGCCGCCACCTGGCGCGGGACGAGCGGAACGAGCAGGCATTGCACCCGGGTTCGGGCGAGGAGGCATGGAGCCGGGGCTCGGGCGAGGTCCGCCCTGACCTGCAGGCGGACGAGGTCCACCCTGGCCGGGAGCCGGACGGGGACCGCCCTGACCCGGAGCCGGACGAGGTCCACCCTGGCCGGGAGCCGGACGGGGACCGCCCTGACCCGGAGCCGGACGAGAACCGCCCTGGCCTGCACCCGGACGCGGTGCGCCGGGAGCGGGACGAGGTGCCGGACGCTCGGCGGGAGCCGAGGAGTACGGGTTGTTACCGACGCGAGGTGCCTTCGGTCCCGGACGCGGTCCGCCGGGCTTTGCGCCGGTGGACGGTGCTGCCGGAGCCGCGGGGGCTGCCGGAGCCGACGCTGCGGGCGCAGCCGGAGCCGGACGTGCCGGCTGTGCTGGTTTCGGAGCGTTGAACGTCGGGGTGGGGACCGGCGCCGACGGTGCTGCCGGAGCAGCAGCTGCGGGGGCTGCCGGTGCCGGAGCTGCGGGAGCCGCCGGTGCGGGTGCGGCCGGCTTGGGGCCGGGACGCGGGGCACCGGGCTTTGCAGCTGACGGCGACGGTGCGCCTGGCTTTGCCGCGGGCCGAGCCGCCGGAGCGGCTGCGCCGGTCTCGGACTTGGTTTCTGCTCCGCCTGCCGACGGGAATGACTCCCGCAGACGACGGGCGACGGGCGCCTCCACTGTGGATGACGCGGACTTCACGAACTCGCCTTGCTCCTTGAGCGTTGCGAGTAGTTCCTTGCTGGTGACACCGAGTTCTTTAGCCAACTCGTGCACGCGGGCCTTGCCTGCCACTGCTCTCCTCACTGATGAGGTCGAGCAGGAGGCATCCCACAGATGTGGGTCCCGCACGACCTCGGGTTATCGCCGATGGACGTTCATCGTTGGTGCTTCACGGTGTGCTCATGAGTGCTTGTGCCTGTTCTTCTCGAGAGGTACTGCTTTTGTGTGAACTGCGTCGACCAGCTGGTCGACAGCGGACGTGTCCAGATTTCCGGACACTCGCAGTGCTCTGCTGAATGCTCGGCGCCGCTCTGCCAGGCTCAGACAACTCGGATCCAGGTGCAGCCATGCACCTCGACCGGGGAGTCTTCGCGATACGTCGGGGATCAGCGGGGAACCCTCCGGCCCCTGCTCACCAACCACGACCCTCAACAGATCGACAGCCGACCCTTGTTCCCTGCACCCCACGCACGTTCTGACCGGCGAACCGGGTTTCACGCGCGCAGAATCCGAGGACTCACGTCGAACCATTGTCCACTCTACCGCCGAACCGTCTCGATCACTGCATTCCACCGTTATCCGTTGGACGTGGCGGGCCGGTCGGACGCGTCACCAACGGGTGCCGCATCGCTACGAATGTCGATACGCCAACCCGTCAACCGCGCAGCCAGACGGGCATTTTGACCCTCTTTTCCGATGGCCAACGAAAGCTGGAAATCGGGCACGATGACACGGGCTGCACGAGCTTCGGGATCGACGACAGTGACGGAGACCACTTTCGACGGGGAAAGTGCGTTGCCCACAAACGTCGCGGGATCTTCGTCGAAGTCGATGATGTCGATCTTCTCCCCCGCGAGTTCACTCATGACGTTGCGGACGCGCTGACCCATCGGGCCGATGCATGCACCCTTTGCGTTGAGCCCCTGCACGCGTGAGGCAACGGCGATCTTGGAACGATGTCCCGCTTCGCGCGCGACGTTGATGATCTCGACACTGCCGTCCGCGATCTCCGGAACCTCGAGTGCGAACAATTTGCGAACCAGGTTCGGGTGAGTCCGCGAGAGGGTGATCTGCGGGCCACGGGCGCCGCGAGCAACTCCGACGACGTAGCACTTGATGCGCTCACCGTGCTCGTAATTCTCGCCGGGAACCTGTTCTGCAGGCGGCAACAATCCTTCTGCGCCATTGGATTCGCTGCCGATGCGCACAACGACCATCCCGCGAGAGTTTGCACGCGTGTCACGCTGAATGACACCGCCGACGATTTCACCCTCATGGGTGGAGAACTCACCGAAACTGCGCTCGTGCTCGGCGTCGCGCAAACGCTGCAGAATGACCTGGCGTGCGGTGGTAGCCGCAATGCGTCCGAATCCTTCGGGAGTGTCGTCCCACTCCTCACCGATCATGTTGCCGTCGGCATCGGTGTCGTGCGCCATTACTCGCACCGAACCGGTCTTGATGTTGACATCGATCCGAGCGTTCTGCTTGTGCCCCTCGGTGTGGCGGTACGCCGTCAGCAGCGCGGTCTGGATCGTGGCAATCACAGTTTCGATCGAAACGCCCTTTTCGGCTTCGATCGCTCGCAACGCTGCAATGTCGATATTCACTTGTCGAACCCTTCTTCGTTTTCTACGTCTTCTAATTCTGCTTCGTCGTCTTCGACACTGTCCACGCCCGAGTCATCGGTGAGGTCAACCGCATCCGAGGGAACTGCACGCCCCTCCGGGATGCCGCCCGCGAGTTCCAACTCCGCCTCACTGGGCTTCGAGAACTCCACCTGAACTACGGCCTTCTGAACGTCGTCCAGAGCAATCTCGCGCACGGTCAGCCCGCCGCGGCCACCGATGACAACCGCCACGGAATCGTCGTTCAACGTTCCGACACGGCCCACCACGGTCTCGCCGGCCAGATCGATACGCGCTTTACGTCCGCGGGCCCGACGCCAGTGACGCTCGAGCGTCAGCGGGCGATCGATTCCCGGAGAGGTCACCTCGAGGGTGTACGGCGTTTCACCGATTTCCTCGAGGCTGTCGAAAAGTTCCGAAACGAGTCTGCTGATCTCTGCGGCGGCATCGAGTTCGATCCCGGCATCGCTGTCGACCATGATGCGCACCGCGCTGTGCTTGCCCGCACTGGTCACGACAACGTCCTCGACGTCGTAACCCTGGGCGTGCACGAGTTCGGAGATCAGCTCGATCACCCTCTCCCTGGATGGCACCGGCATCTCGCGAACTCCTCATTTCAGTTGTCGTCGATTGTCCGACTTGTGTCGACTGTCGGCGTGGGCGGCTGCGAGCATGAAAAGACACCAGGTGCCACATGCTGCAAGCATCCAAGAGTACCGCTCATTGCGCGTCTCCGTGACCAGAGTGCCCGACGCACGTCACACTTGAACACGACGCGCGGATTCGAACGATCGGCCGACCACCTGGCACGATGGACTGGTGCTGACGCCCATGACTACTACCCCACTCTCTCGGCGGAGTGCGCTCAAGATGACGGGAACCGCAGCAGCGTTGGGCGCTGCAGCCTTCTCGTTGTCCGCCTGCACCGACGACGGCACAGCGGAGGCGGCTGCAGAAGTCGACCAGCTGACGGCCCAGGCCGAGCGAGCTCGCGCCGACGCTGCCGCCGCAACCGCCGCGATCGCACTCGCACCGGACAAGTCGGCATCACTGACCACGATCAGCGCCGAACGCACAGCGCATGCACTCGAACTCGACGCCGAGATTGCACGAGCAGCGGGCGGCGCCGCCGCTACGACCACAGCACCCCCCTCGACCTCGGTCGCAAACGCTCCTACCGGCGTCGAATCCTTGAGTACCTCGCTGGCTGATTCGGCGCGCAGTGCCGCGGATCTCGCTCGAACGATGTCCGGCTATCGCGCGGGCCTGCTCGGTTCGATCAGCGCGTCGTGCTCGACTCAGGTTGCGGTGTTGCTTCCGTGATCACTTCGCACACCCGTCGATCCGAGAGTTCCGCCTTGCTGACCGCGATCGAATCAGAGAATGCCGCGATCTTCGCTTACGGAGTGGTTGCCGCGTTTTCGAATCCTGCCCGTGTCAACGAAGTTGCCACACATACGGCCGCGCACCGCGCGCGACGTGATGCGCTGGTTGCCCTGTCGACCGACGCGGGCGAGACCCCACCGACAGCCGCGGCAGCCTACGAGATTCCGTTCCCGGTGACGGACGCCGTTACCGCGGCACAACTGGCAGCGCAGATCGAATCCGACACCGCCGTGACCTACCGGGCATTCGTCGAACAGGTCGATACCGACCAACTCCGCACGTTCGGAATCGACGGCCTCACCGATGCGGCAATCCGCGGCGCCGGATGGCGGTCCGCGCTGGGAACGGCTCCGGCCACCTCAGCCTTCCCGGGGGACCCGACTTCATAACTGCTGTGCGCCTTTATTAACCGCCGGGGGTTGATAAAGGCGCACAGCAGTAGCTCAGGCCTTTCGATGCGAGGGCACGAACCACGCCGCGACCACGGCCACCAGCACGAAGCAACCGCCGACGCGCAGCGCGGGTGTCAGGGCGTCGCCGTAGCCAAGCGGGGTGAGCGCACCACCGGCGGCAAGGAAGACCGCTGTGAGAACCGCGATTCCCAGTGCGACACCGATCTCGCGAAGCGTCGAGTTGGTCGAACTGGCCGTTCCGTGATCAGGCTCGTCCATATCGACGAGGACAGCGGTGGAACTCGGCGCGAAGGTCAGGCCCATGCCGATACCCGCCATCAGTAGAGCCGGAACCAGCGAACCGTACGTCACGTCGGGACCGATCAACGCGGCCAACCAGAACAATGCTCCGGCCTGGAGCAGCAGACCGGTCAGCAGAAGTGAACGGAGCCCGACCTTCGGCGCCAGAAAACCGGCGAGAGGCGCGAAGATCATCGGTGCCGCCGTCCACGGAAGCGTCCGCAGGCCTGCTTGGAACGGGCTGTAGCCCATCACGATCTGGAGGTACTGAGACAGCAGGAACACCGCTCCGAAGATTCCGATCGAGAAGGTCAAGCCGATGACGTTCGCCATCGAGAAACTGCGTGAGCGGAACAGACGTAGGGGCATCACCGGATGTGACGTCTTCATCTCGCGAAGAACGAAGAGCGCCAAGGCGACTGCGGAACCGACCAACGACGCAACCACTCCGAACGATCCCCAGCCGTCGTCGTTGCCGTGAACGATTCCCCACACCGCCAGAAACACACCCAGCCCGGCGAGTGCGACACCGGGAAGGTCGAGAGGTTGTGTGCGACCGGTCGATTCACGCAACGCATACAACGCAAGAGGAACAGCAACGATCGCCACCGGCACGTTGATCCAGAAGATCCCCTGCCACGAGAACCCGTCGACTACCGCTCCACCGACCACGGGACCCATCGCGATTCCCAGGCCGGAGACACCACCCCACACGCCGATTGCCATGGCGCGCTTGGCTTCCGGTACCGCTGCGACGAGGAGGGTCAGCGAGAGGGGCATGATCGCGGCAGCACCGGCGCCCTGGAAGGCTCGGGCCGCAATCAGCAAGCCCGGGGTTGTGGACAGCGCCGAAGCGATCGATGCCGCCGTGAACAGCCCGATTCCGAACACGAACATACGGCGGCGACCCCACCGATCGCCGAGCGTCGTCGCCGAAAGCATCAGCGTCGCAAAGCAGAGCGTGTACGCATTCATGAACCACTGGAGTTGCCCGACGGACGCGTTCAGTTCCTTCTCGATCACCGGCAGCGCGCTCGTCATGACGAGGTTGTCGAGGGTGGCCATGAACATGGGCAGAGAGGCAGCAACCATCGCGATCGCGATCGGAACCTTACGTCCTCCACTGCTTTCCGACCCGGATGCGGCGTCCGATCCGGACTTCGTCAAAACGGTCATCGCGATTCCTCGAATGAAGGTGCCTTAAGGCATTGAATGATTACTTAAGTCGAAACTAAGCTATCCGGTGATAACGTGTCAACATGTCGATCGGTGCAGCTGAACCACGTACCCGCAGGATGAGCGCACCGGAACGTCGCGCACTGGTCCTTGCCGCGGCAACGCGAGCGTTCGCAAAGGGCGGATATTCCGGCACCAGCACGGACGCCGTGGCCAAGGAAGCCGGCGTCTCGCAGCCGTACGTCGTGCGCATGTTCGGAACCAAGGCCGATTTGTTCCACGCGGTGTTCACGCGCGCGCTCGACGAAATCGTCCGCACCTTCAACGACAAATTGGACACCGTCACAATCGATCCGAGCAATCCGCAGTTCTGGGCCGAACTCGGATCCGCCTACGGCGAGCTGGTTCTCGACCGGGATCTACTGCTTGTCATGTTGCACGGCTTCGCAACCAGCACCGACGACGTCGCCGCGGTGTCCCGGAACGCCATGTCCGGCATCTACACCTTGCTGCGTGAGCGGACCGGTTGCACGCCCGAGCAAGCGCGCTTGTTCATCGCGAACGGCATGCTGATCAACAATCTGCTCGCGATGATGGCACCCGAGCACGCCGAAGAAGATCCGGCCCTCGGCGAACTGTGGGGCAGCGTCTTCAGCGACTCGACTGCAATCACTCTCACCGGCGACGAATCCTCGAGCGAAACCGACACCGTTTCCTGACCGGTCACTGGGAAAAACTACACACATGTGACTGAGGACACCCTACAGTCGATCCGACATGTCTCCGGGAAACCCAGACGAAAAGGACCGACGGTGGATCTCGCACAACGCCTCGACGCGCTCGAACAGATCGAGGAAATCAAGAAGCTCAAACATGGCTACTGGCGAGCCTGTGACGCCAAGGATCCGGTTCGGTTCCGCAGCAGCTTCATCCGTTCAGGAGCATCGATCGACTACGGCCGCCTCGGCTCGTTCGACGACGCCGGGCCGATGGCGGACATCTTCGAGAAGATCGCTCTTCGGAAGATCGACGGCCGGTACGCGGTCCTCGACATGCATCACGGATTGCATCCCGACATCGCACTGACCTCGGAGACGTCGGCGGTGGGGCGATGGACCCTGCAGTTCCGCCAGATCGACACTGTCGGGCGCACCGAGAAGTTGATGACCGGCGAATACGACGACAAATACGTGATCGAGGACGGTGTGTGGAAAATGAGTCAATGCCATTTCACGGAGACGTGGTCGATTACGACCCCCCTGTCCCCGGACGCTGATATCGCCGAGGGTTCGTTGGGTGGGCTGCGATGACGACGAACGGAAAAGTTGCGCTCGTAACCGGAGCCAGCCGGAGCGTCGGCAAGGGCATTGCCCTCGCCCTGGGAAGCGACGGCTGGACGGTGTACGTGACGGCGAGAGGAACCGTCGGCGCCGACAGCCCCCTCGATCGCACCGCAGCGGAGATCACCGAACGCGGTGGTCACGGCATTGCCGTGCAGTGCGATCACGCCGACGATCAACAGATCGTCGACCTGTTTGCACGTATCGCCGAGGAACAGTCCGGCCGCCTCGATCTTCTGGTCAACAACGTCTGGGCCAATCCGGCGGGCTATGCAGGCTTCGCCGATCCGTTCTGGAAGAGGCCGATCGACGATTGGGATTCGCTGATCGGGATCGGCCTGCGCGCTCACTACGTTGCTTCGGTGGAAGCGGCGAAGTTGATGGTTCCCCGAGGCAGTGGAGTGATCGGCAACATCTCGTCGTTCGGGACCCGCGGGTACCTGCACTCTGTGCTGTACGGGATGTCGAAGGCAGGCCTGGACAAGATGGCCGCGGACATGGCTGTCGAATTGAAGGGAACCGGCGTCACCGCACTTTCCTTCTGGCTCGGGTTGATCCGCAACGAGCGGATGGAGGCGAGTGGGATCGAGAGCTTCGAAGGCTTCTCACTGGCCGAGGCCGAAACCCCGGAGTTCGTCGGCCAAGTCATCACTGCATTGGCCAACGATCCGGAAGTGAACGCGCGAAGCGGTCACACACTGATCACGGCGGAGACAGCCGTCGAGTACGGAATCACCGACGCCAACGGGAAACAACCTGCGTCACACCGCAGTGCCTTCGGTGGCGGCCCGCTTTTCTGAATCATCGGTGGCAGTAGACGCGTCGCGTGCCGGCACAGCACGCGGCGCTGCCACTCGGGCCTTCAGGGCAAGCCAGGCACACCCGATGACGACGACGCCGCCGGCCACGATCGAGGGTGACAACGCCTCACCGAGTATGAGCGCCGACCAGGCAATGCTGAGCACCGGTTGAACCAACTGTGTTTGGCTCACTGTGGAAATGGGGCCGATCGCCAGACCTCGGTACCAGGGAAAGAATCCGAGAAACATACTCACGCATCCCAGGTACGCAAACGAAAGCCACGAGTTGATATCGGCAGAGACCGGAGCCTGTGCCATGGACGCAACCGTCAACGCAATCGTGACCGGCAGTCCGAGAATCAATGCCCAGGCAATCGTCTGCCACGACCCGATCTCGCGGGCCAGCAACGCACCTTCCGAATATGCCAGCGCTGCACAGACAACCGCGGCGAACAGAAGAAGATCAGCGAGATGGAACGAGCCGAGTCCGCCGTTGGCGACGGCCACGAATCCGACGACGGACACCGCACCGGCGGCGCTCGCCCACCAGAATCCCTTACTGGGACGCTCTTTTCCTCGAACGACGGCAAATACCGCAGTCGCCGCGGGAAGCAACCCAATCACGACTGCCGCGTGACTCGCCGGCGAGGTCTGCAATGCAAACGTGGTGAACAGTGAAAACCCCAGTACTGCACCAACGGTCACGAGTGCGATGCGCAACCATTGCCGAAGTGTCGGAAGCGTCGCGCGAGTAACCGACAGCATCACAATCGCAAGGGCTCCGGCGACGACGGCGCGGCCCGCACCGACGAACAGTGGGTCGAGATCCTCGACGGCGACCCGCGTGAGCGGAACGGTGAACGAGAACGCCAGCACTCCGAGCAATCCCCACAACAAACCGGATCGTGACGATGCCACCGGTAGCGGTGCCTGTGACGCAACGATAGCGCTACTCTTCATACTCATGTTCAACGATAGCAGTAGCGCGCCAAGCTACGAAACTGACATTTTCAGATGCGCACCCGCGTGCAGGAGATCGACACTGCACCGAGCAGTCCGACGATTGCGAAAGCGTAGAAGCCCCACGGCACGGCGTACCCCGCACCCAGGAGAACTCCACCCAGAATCGGGCCACAGATGGCACCGACCCGGCCGACGCCTGCCGACCATCCGAGCGCTGTCGCGCGAATCCGAGGTGGATGATTGGCGCTGGTGAAGGCGTAGACCAATACCTGCGCACTGAACACGAAACATCCGGCGAGGAAGACCATCACGTAGATCCCGAACGACACCTTCACGCTCAGTAGCGCCAGGAACAACGCCGCTCCGGCAAACCACACGATGGCTGCGGTACGCGGGCCGATCTTGTTCGCCACACCCCCGGCGATCAACAGTCCGACGACGGCTCCGGCATTGAGGATCAGAAGGAACGTCAACGACGCTCCGAGGTTGTATCCGGCCTCGCGCATGATTGTCGGAAGCCACGTGTTCAATCCGTAGACGAGCAGCAAGCCCATGAAACTGGTGATCCAGATGGCGATGCTGTTACGCAGGAACTTCGAAGAGAACAGTGCGCGAACGGGATTGGCAGCTTCGGCGCGCCCAGCTTCGGACGTAGGCGCAGCCTCGAGTTCGACGCCGTAGCGGGCAGCGATTTCCTCGGCCTCGGCACGCTTTCCGTGAGCGAGAAGGTATGACGGGGATTCCGGCAGATACCGCAACATGAGTGGAATGAGGACGACGGCAGGAAGTGCGCCGACAACGAACATCGCTCGCCAACCGAAAGGCTCGATCACGACGAGCGCCAGCGCGGCGGTGGCAACGGCGCCCACGTGATAGCCGGTCATCAGCATGGTCGACGCAGATCCCCCGCCTTGCTTCTTCGAGAATTCGTTGACCAGAGCCAATGCCGTCGGCAGGGCGCCACCCAGTCCCACACCGGCGAGGAAGCGCAGCAGTCCGAAGATGAACGGATTGGGCGCAACTGCGCACAACAGAGTCAGAATCGAGAATGCGGCAACGGCGTACAGCAGCGCGCGGCGTCGACCGATGACGTCGGTGAGAGTGCCGATGACGAGGGCGCCGATGGTCATGCCGATGAGCCCGAAGGTCGAGATCATCGTGATCGTGCCGGTACTCAATCCCCACGCGTCGTAGTCGAGAAGCGAAGGAATGACAGCGCCGAGTACGACCAGGTCGAATCCGTCCAGAAGCACAGCGATCCAACACAAAGGCGCCACCCACATTGCGGCACGCGCCCCACGCGAACCGGTAATTGAACTCGACTGCGTATGCGGTGCGGTCATCGGATCCTCGACATTCACTGCTTGGGGGCGTTCGCGACCGGTTCGGATCCAGTAGTTCAGATCGAAAATGTTCGCATTGCGAACGCATGTTCATAATTAGCACATCGATTGTGTACGGAGTCACAACGCCGTGTCAAACGTCGCGGTAATCTCGAGGAATGGCACTCTCCGAAAATGAGCGTGAACAGTTTCTGGCCGAACCCCACATCGGGGCGCTGTCCGTAGCGGACGGCGCCGAACGCGGTCCCTTGACCGTCCCGATCTGGTACCTGTACTCGCCCGGTGGCAAACCATGGATCCTCACGGGCAAGGATTCACGAAAGGCACGACTCATCGAGTCGGCCGGACATTTCTCGTTGATGGCCGAAAGGCTCGATCCGACAATCCGTTACGTCAGCGTCAGCGGATCCGTCGACAAGATCGTTCCGGGCACCGACGAGATGCTGGTCGAAGTCTCGCGGCGTTATTTGACCCCGGACAAGGTCGACGGGTATCTCGAATTCGCGCGATCGCAGTTGGGTGAGCAGGTAGCGATCTACATGAATCCGCAGCACTGGCTGTCTGCGGATCTCGGGGCGATCTGACACTTCACCGAAAAGCGAAGACTCGGCGCGCCGGAGTGGCGCGCCGAGCCTGTCCTGCATTCGAGTGTTCTCGGTATCAGCTTTCGGTGAAGAAGCGCACCCGATTGAGGCGATGACCGCTCGCCTCGAAGCCGAACAGTGCGATGGCCGGTTCTCCGCACACGACTACGCTCGCCGTCACAGTGCGACCGGCAACCAGCATCTTGCTCTTCGTCACGCCGGTGAGCAGAGCGTTGACATCAGCATTGGACAACGGCGTGCCCGCCGGAAGCTCGACGGGCACCGGCGGCGTTCGACCGACAGCGGCCGCCTCGAGGAACCGCGAAGCTGCCTTCTTGCCTGTGTCTCCGACGCCGAAGATGCCGCGCGAGAATCCGAGCGCTCCCCCGATCCCCTGGTTCGAGAGCAACTGCGGAGTCAGTTTCGCGGCCGCCTTCACCCCGGCAACGCCGGCGGTAGCGAGCTGGCTCAGCATCGTCGCCAATTCCCAATGCGCATAGAGGGTTCCGATCCGCAACGAATCCGGCTCCCCCACCAAGTCGTAGCGCAAATGCATCGGCACGTCGAGGACGACTCCAGTCGACATCTCGGTAGCGAGGCTCAAATCACGCCACACCGTGCGGCCGCACACGATGTCTCGCTCGACATGGAAGGTGATCGAGTTGGGGGCGATGAACGTGTCGTAGAAACTCTCGATCGCCGCCTGACCGTTGTGCGGACGTGAACCTACCGGGTCGTTGATCTGGCCCTCTTCGGCAAACAGGGCAACCCAGGTCGAGCGGTCATGCGCGCCGACGGCTTTCGGGGATCCCTCCACGACGGCCATCAACTGCTCGCGCGTCACCGGGGCCGTCATGCGCGCATCTCGTATGCACCGTCGTACGCCTTGACCTGCTGCCACACCCGGTCGAAGCGTTCACTGTCGACGACAGGCTTCCGCACCGCGGCCAAGGCCCACTTCTGCTGCTCCGGCGTCGACGACGGCTTTCCGTGCAGTGCGATCGCGTATCCCGAGAAGTCGCGGATCTGGAAGTCGAAGATCTGATCGACGACGTCGGCGTCGAGCCCGCCGATCTCGGCCTGCTCGAGAATCAGATGGCCGTAGACAACGAGGGAGAACAGGTGCCCCACGTTGAGCATGAAGTCGAGATCCTTTTGCTGCTGCGCGTCCGGCGCTGCCGCAGTGAGCAATTCGGTGAGCGCGATAGCCTGCTCGTAGAAACGAGCGACGTTCGGAATCGACGAGTGCTTCTCGTAGACGGGCTTCCACTCGTGGAACTGAATCTTCGCAGCGCCGCGGGTAGGCCCCTGATTCCAGAAGAACTCGTCATCGGCGGCGTCGTCACGAGTAACGATCTCCGGGAACTGCGCCGAATTGAACAGATAGTTCGGCAAGAACTTGAGGATCAGGCCGACGTTGACGTGGACGGTGCCCTCGAGTTTGGGCAGCGTGCCGATCATCTGCGCTGCCTCACGGAAGTACGTGGACTTCTCGTAGCCCTTGGCTGCGATCACGTCGTGGAGCAAGCCGACGACCTTCTCACCTTCCGAGGTGACCTTGGCCTTGGTCATGGGGTTGAACAGCAGATAGCGACGGTCTTCGAGGCTGGCGCTGCGGAAGTAGTCGACCGCCCGGGCACTGAACTGTTTCATCGCGATGAGACGTGAGTACGCGTCGACGAATGCGGCGCGAACGTGGGCGAAGTCCGTGACCGGATTGCCGTAGAGAATTCGATTCTGCGCGTGAGTGATTGCCTCGAAGAACGCATGTTCGGTGATCCCGATGGAGCCGGTGCAGAGGTTGAACTTTCCGACGTTGACCGTGTTGAGCGCGGCCTCGAATGCGGCGACGCCGGCGTGCAGAATGTCTTCCTCACGGACCGGGTAGTCGTCGAGGCGGAAATTGCTGACGTACATCTGGCCGCGCAGGACGTTGTCCACGAGTTGATAATTCGGATGTGCGCTGTCGGCGACGAAGAACACGTAGCCTTCGGGACCCTCGACGTCGGTACGACGCCCGAACACCGACACCATCCCGGCTACGTTGCCGTTCCCGATGTAGTACTTCTCGCCGCTCGCACGGAAGGCGACATCACCGTCGGCGGGAGTGAGAAGCATGTCGGTGGAGTACACGTCGGCGCCGTGGTCGCGCTCGGACAGTCCGAACGCCATGACTCCACCATCGGCGAGTTCCTGTGCTGCACGCTTCTTCGCTGCGTCGTTGTCACTCATCCAGATCGGTCCGAGTCCGAGGATCGTGACCTGCCACGCGTACCAGTACGCCAGCCCGTAGAAACCGAAGATCTCACTCAGAGCTGCGTTGCGGGCACCGTCCCAACGACGGTTCTCGTCACCGTCGGCGAACGCCGCCGGAGTCTGGAACGTGGCGAACAACTTCTCCTTGCCGACGAACTCGAGAAAGTCGGAAACCCACACTGCGTCGAGGTCGTCCTGAAGCAGTTGCTTCTTGCCGCGGTTCTCGAACCATTCGATCGTGGCTCGCAGCAAACGGCGGGTCTCAGGATCGAACTGAGCGGGGTCGTAAGTATGGGGGTTGAAGAGCAATCCATCGGTGCCAGACACGTCATTACCTTTCGTCGATGACGCTAAACTACCAGCGGGTAACTTTCCGCGGTGCGATTCATGGAAGACCTGCGATTCTTCGCGAATGCCACAGGTCCATAGGATTCCACGTGCCGGCCCGAGCACGGGTGATCGGGTAGCACGCCAACCCGAGCAACAACGCAGACATGTGGCCGATTGCGGTGAAATTGGTGGCGAAAATCAGAGGTACACCGTAGAAGAGCAACAAGCCCGCGAGATAGACGTACCGCCACGGATCGACGATGCGGTACAACAGAATCCCCATGATGCCGGCCAGACCGTAGCTCACGCCCACGTCGAGAGTGTTGACCGCCGACTCCGCCACGTAGCCGTGCCGAATACCTTCGTACAGAACACCTTCGCTGATGTACGTGGCTCCGACATGGGCGATGACGACAACACACAGCCACCGCCACGTCCCGAGCCAACGCTCAGCCGTGGCATGAAAGATGGTGAACAGAACCAGGTATCCCAACCACCCGCCACCTTCGAGCCAGAAGGCACTCGAGAACAGGACTCGTAGCGGGTCTTCGGCCAGGTGATGCAGATTGGTCGAGCGCTTGCCGAGAAAACGCTCCTCGACATTGTCAGGCAGATGCCGCAGGAACAGTGTGGTGAACAGCAGGGCAAGCAACCAGACGTATGTACCGGGAGCACTGCGCACCCATCGCCATGCCGCCTTTGCTGCCCCCAGCATCCTCACCGCTTCGAGTCTGCGCTCACTCGTTCACTACTGCAACGGCAAACCCGTCCCATCCCTTCGAACCCACGGTTTGAATGGCGGTGCCGTCGAGTTTCGGCTCGGCCGCGATCATCTCCAACACCGCTCGACTCGCTTTGACGCGCTCGTCGTCGATATCCGGGTTGGACACATGTCCCCCACGCACCACGTTGTCCACGATGATGACGGTTCCGGGATGCGAAAGGGCCAACGCCCACCGCACGTACTCGGTGTTGTTCTCCTTGTCGGCGTCGATGAAGACCAAGTCGAAAGGACCCAACTCTTCCTTCGCGATCGACGGGAGGCTGTCGAGCGCGGCCCCGACGCGGATGTCGACACGGTCAGCCAAGCCGGCGCGCTCGATATTCGCCCGAGCGACATCCGCATGGGTGGGATCGAATTCCAGCGTGATGACCTGGCCCGAGGGGCCGACCGCGCGAGCGAGCCAGATCGTGCTGTACCCGCCCAGCGTTCCGATCTCGAGAACATTGCGCGCCAAGCACATTCGCGCCAGAAGATTGAGGAGCTTGCCCTGGTTCGGCGCCACGTCGATGGGCGGGAGACCGGCCTCGGCATTGGCGGCGAGTGCCGCGTCGAGAACCGGATCTTCACCTACCAGCGTGGAAACGAGATAGCCGTCGACTTCTGCCCAATCCGGTTCGCGTTCCATAGCCACGATTGTGGCAGAAAAGAAGGGCCGCCGCAGATACCTCGAAAGGTGGCTGCGGCGGCCCTGACAGCTGATCGAATCAGCCGCGAACTGCGCTGATGATCTCCTCGATCGCCGAGTCCGCGTCGATCTCACGGCTCTCGCCAGTGAAGCGGTCGCGAATTTCGACCTTGCCGTCTGCCCAACCACGGCCGACGACAACGATCAGTGGAACGCCGATCAGCTCGGAGTCCTTGAACTTCACGCCCGGCGATGCCTTGCGGTCGTCGAGGATCACTTCGAGTCCCGCGCGGTCGAGCTGCGCGGCGAGGCCTTCTGCACCTTCACGAGCGGTCTCGTCCTTGTTCGCGATGACGAGGTAGACGTCGGCCGGTGAAACCTCGGCCGGCCAGCGCAGGCCCTTCTCGTCGTGATGCTGCTCGGCGATGACCGCCACCAGGCGCGAGACGCCCACGCCGTACGAGCCCATGGTCGGACGGACGGGCTTGCCGTTCTCGGCGAGAACGTCGACGGTGAAGACGTCGGTGTACTTACGGCCGAGCTGGAAGACGTGCCCGATCTCGATACCGCGAGCCGAGACCAGCGTGCCGGCTCCGTCCGGAGAGGCGTCGCCGTCACGAACCTCGGCGGCTTCGATGGTTCCGTCAGGGGTGAAGTCGCGACCGGCAACGAGGCCGACCACGTGCTTGCCGTCTTCGTCGGCGCCGGTGATCCAGCTCGTGCCGTCGACGACGCGCGGATCGACAAGGTAGCGAACGCCGTTGGCCTGCAGAGCCTTCGGGCCGATGTAGCCCTTGGCCAGGAACGGGTTGTTCTTGAAGTCGGTCTCGGTGATCATCACGAACTCGGCCGGCTCCAGCGAAGCTTCGAGGCGCTTTTCGTCGACCTCACGGTCGCCGGGGATGCCGATACCGAGCAGTTCCCACTCGCCGCCGGGCAGGCGGGTCTTGACCATGATGTTCTTGAGAGTGTCGGCGGCGGTGATCGTGCGGCCGAGGTCGGCACCGTTCGCCCAGTCCACGAGGGTGTCGATGGTGGGTGTGTTCTCGGTGTCGTACACCTTCGCTTCGGGCAGCCCGTCGAACGGAATCGAGTCGGGAACAACCGTCTTGACGGCCTCGACGTTGGCGGCGTAGCCCGACTCGAGGCAGCGGACGTAGGTGTCTTCGCCGATCTCGCTCTCGGCGAGGAACTCTTCGGAAGCGCTACCGCCCATCGCACCGGAGGTGGCCGAGACGATGACGTATTTGACGCCCAGACGCGTGAAGATCTTCTCGTAGGCACCGCGGTGCGCCTGGTACGACTCCGTCAGACCTTCGTCGCTGAGGTCGAAGGAGTACGAATCCTTCATGAGGAACTCGCGACCACGCAGAATGCCCGCACGCGGACGCTCTTCGTCGCGGTACTTGGTCTGCACCTGGTACAGGGTGACCGGGAAGTCCTTGTACGAGTTGTACTCACCCTTGACCGTCAGAGCAAAGAGCTCCTCGTGCGTCGGGCCGAGCATGTAGTCGTTGCCCTTACGGTCCTTGAGTCGGAACAGGTTGGGGCCGTACTCGGTCCAGCGGTTCGACGCTTCGTAGGGATCGCGCGGGAGTAGTGCAGGCAGCAGGATTTCCTGCCCGCCAATGGCATTCATCTCTTCGCGAACGACACGCTCTACCTCGCGCAGCACCCGCAATCCCAGCGGCAACCACGAGTAGACGCCTGGCGCGATACGACGCACGTAGCCGGCACGAACCAGCAGTTTGTGGCTGGCAACTTCGGCGTCCGAGGGATCGTCACGCAGGGTACGCAGGAACAGGTGGGACAGACGGGTAATCACGAGGTGTAAGGATAGTCGCCGCAGTAGGCGGAGCGGGCCTCGGTACGGTTACAGCGTGCTAGTACTGCTGCCTCCCTCAGAAACCAAGTCCGACGGCGGCAAGGATGCGCCCCTCGATCTGGCTGAACTGTCGATGCCCCAGTTGACCGAAACGCGCGAATTGCTGGTTCAGACGCTGGTCGATCTGGCCGCTGACGTCGAGGCGTCGTGCGAAGCGCTCGGCCTTGGTCCGACGCAAGCAGACGAAGTGGAGCGCAACGCCAAGCTGTGGGTGTCCGCGACACGGCCCGCGCTGCAGCGCTACACCGGAGTGCTCTTCGATGCCCTCGACGCGAAGTCGTTCACCCGTGCCCAGAAGGCCAAGGCTCTCGATCGGATCGCGATCGGTTCCGCTCTTTTCGGTGCTGTCCGCGCGGGAGATCTGATCCCCGCCTACCGCCTTTCCGGCGGGTCCAAGCTGCCGGGGATGGGCACGCTCCGCTCACTGTGGAAGCCGGAACTGCCGAAGGCGCTGGCCGCCGAAGCCGACGGGCTGGTGATCGATCTGCGATCGGGTACCTACCAAGACCTCGGACCGGTTCCGGACGCACTGATCGCCACCGTGCTCACCGAAAAGCCGGACGGCACCCGGACGGTGGTCAGTCACTTCAACAAGCACCACAAGGGCCTGCTCGCCCGTGCGCTGGTGGTCTCGCGTGCCGAACCGACCGATATCAAGGGGGTTGCGCGGGTGGCGTCGAAGGCAGGCCTGCGGGTGGAAATCGCGTCGGAGCGTGAATTGATCATCCTGACGGATTGATGGCTTCGGCTGTCAAGTGCCGCAGAAGGTTTGGAACGTCTCACTGAAGGACTGCGGGGCCGCCTCGGTGTAGTCGGACCAATCGTCGCGTCGGTCGAACGGGTGCGTGACCACCTCCAACAGCGTCTCGAATGGAACGAGGTCGCCGTCGGTCGCGGCGCGCAACGCAACGTCGAGCTGATGATTACGCGGAATGTACAGCGGGTTGACGCGATCCATGGCGCCGGCGGTCTCCGCGGACCCGCGCCCCTGTTCCGTCAGAGCGCCCTGCCACCGCTGCAACCAGGGCGCGATGTGGTCTCGTGGCACGAGGTTGTCGAGGGGCGCCGAATCTCCGCGCAGTTCGTCCGCGAGAGCGCGGAAACTGCCCGTCCAATCAGCACCGTGTTCCGCCAACAATGTCAGGAGATCGTCGACGAGCGTCCGATCGACGATCGCTTGGGCCAAACCGAGCTTTGCCGCCATACCGGCCGCATAGTGGTTCTGATAACGCTCGTCGAAGGTCTCGAGAACCGCGGACACCGCGGAAATTGATTCGTCGGGTGTGGAATCGATCAGCGTCAACAGTGTTTCCGCCAAACGCGCCAGATTCCACTTCAGTACAGCGGGCTGATTGCCGAATGCATAGCGGCCGCCGCGGTCGATCGAGCTGAACACTGCCGCCGGATCGAATGCGTCGAGGAAGGCGCACGGACCGTAGTCGATGGTCTCCCCCGAAATTGTCGTGTTGTCGGTATTCATGACCCCGTGTACGAAACCGACGAGCATCCACCTCGCCGCCAGTGACGCCTGCGCCTCGACCACCGCTTCGAAGAACCTCAGGTACCGATTGTGTGTACCCGTCGCCGACAGTTCGGTCAGCTCCGGGTAATGGCGGGCGACCGCGAAGTCGGCGAGCGACTGCAAGACCTCACCCTGCCGGGCCGCGAACTCGAAGGTCCCCACTCGAATATGGCTCGACGCAACCCGGGCAAGCACAGCACCGGGTTCCGCGCCGTTGCGGCGAACGTGGCGACCCGTCGCCACCACCGACAGCGCGCGCGTGGTGGGGATGCCGAGGGCGTACATCGCCTCGCTGACCAGATATTCGCGCAGCATCGGCCCTACGACTGCATACCCGTCGCCGCCCCGAGAGAACGGCGTGGGCCCGGAGCCCTTCAGATGCAAGTCAACTCGCTGCCCGTCATTGGTGACGAGTTCGCCGAGTAACAACGCCCGACCGTCCCCGAGTATTGGTGCGTATCCACCGAACTGATGGCCCGCATACGCCATCGCCACCGGTGTGGCCCCGACCGGCACCGTCGACCCGGACATGACGCCGACCCCGTCCGCGCTTTGCAGCACCGTCACGTCCAATCCCAACGACGCGGCCAGCTGCTCGTTCACCACGAGCAACTGCGGGTCAGGCGCGGCAGCACCCTGCCACAGCACGGTCAGAGCGCCCAGCTCGTCGGCGAAAGTGCTCTCGAGGCCGGCCACGATGGTGACCGCGCCTGCTGTGGATTCCTGGATTGCAGCCATCACACGAGAGTAGTCACCGTGAGACGACCTATCGATCAGCCCTGATCGATGTACGACTCGAGTTGATCGCGCTCACTCTTGAGCTCGTCGATGCGACTCTTCACCACGTCCCCGATACTCACGATGCCGAGAAGGCTGCCGTCCTCGATGACCGGCAGATGGCGGATACGACGCTCGGTCATGATCGCGGCAATGCTGTCCACCGCATCTGCCGGAACGCACGTGTACATCAGCGCGGTCATGACCTCGGAAACCTGGATGTCCAGGAGATCCGGGCCGCGTTCGTGCAGGCGTCGAACGACATCGCGTTCGGAGATGATCCCGACCACCGCGTCGTCGTCGACCACGACCATGGCCCCGATGTTGTGGCGGGCGAGATCGCACAGCAACCCGTTGACCGTCGTGTGGGCGCCAATGGTGACGATGCTGTTGCCCTTGTTTCGCAATATGTCCGCGATCCGCATCACGGCACCCCGATCCGTCGAGACTCTCGGCACGTCCTGCAACGATCGTATCGGCTGGCGAAGCGGATAAACAGGGCTGATCAGGCGATTCCCTGAGCTGCCTTCTCCGCCGCTTGTGCCTGGGCTACCTGGGCAGGAGTGAATTTGATGAACAGCGCGGAGATCGCAGCCAGCGCCGCGAAAATCGCACAGCCGAAGAGCGCAAAGACATAACCCTCGCTCAGCGCTGACAGCTGCGCGGGAGTCATGTCTGCAGCGACCCCGCTCACACCGCCGAGCGAGAGGGTTCGAGACGTCGCCATCGCGCCCACTATCGCCAGTCCCACTGGACCGAAAAGAACCTGAGCAACCTGTGCAATTGCGGTCAGCGGACCGATGTCCTGTGGGCCGACACCAGCAATAGCGCACAGTGGGAGCGGAACGACGGCCAAACCCACACCGAAGCCGATTCCCACGACGAGGACAAACAAGTTGCCCATGTAGGTGGTCGTCTCGTCCAAGGTCGACCCGTACAAGAGTCCCACGAACGTCAGCAGCGAACCCGTCACGATCAGCCATCGTGCCTGTACGCGAACTGCAAGTTTGGACGCGACGAATGCTGCCGCTCCCAGCCCGAATGCAAAGGGCACGAAGGCGAGACCTGCGTGGAGCGGGCTGTATCCGAGGATGTCCTGAACGAAGAGCGCCACGAACGGCGCCAACGAAAACATCACGGCGCCGATCAACGCGAGTGAAATGAACGTGAAGACACGGTTCTTGTTCTTGAAGAGGCTGAACGGCAACAGTGGATTCTCGGCGCGCCGTTCTACCAGGAGGAAGACGACGAACAACGCGACTCCACCGACGAGAGCACCCAAAACCGCAGGACTGGTCCAACCCATCTCGGGACCTTCGGTGAATCCGAAGACGATTCCGGTGCAGCCCAATGTGGCAAGAATTGCCCCTGGCACATCCAACTTCAGTCGCTCGGCTCCAGTCTCGACCAGGGCCTTGAATGCAAACCCGATGATCATCAGTCCGATGGGGACGTTGATCAGAAAGATCCACCGCCATGACACCTCGGTGAGTGCACCGCCGATGATCAAGCCCGTCACCGAACCGATTCCGGTCATGGCTGCAAAGATCGCGATGGCCTGGTTCCTGACGGGGCCGGGAGCAAACGTCGTCGCCACGAGAGCCAACGCCGTAGGCGAGGCGATCGCTGCACCGACGCCTTGGACAGATCTGGCCGCCACCAGCATCGCTTCGTTGGTGGCCAAGCCACATGCCAGCGAAGCGAGCGTGAACAAGATGACTCCGCTGAGGAACACCTTCTTGCGCCCGAAGGTGTCACCCAACCGGCCGCCCAGAAGCATCAGTCCACCGAAGGTCAATGCGTACGAAGTGATGACCCAGTTCCGACCGGAGTCGCTGAGATCGAGATCCTCCTGGATCCGGGCCAAGGCCAACGACGCCACCGTCCCGTCGAGCACCATCATCAACTGCATACCGCTCAAGACGATGATCGCCAGCCCGAATGCCCGTGTCGCCACGGGGTACTTCGTCATGGTGTTTTCGGACCCAGCAGCGTTTTCGGATCTCAGGGAATCAGACACAAGACTTCACGTTACCCAGCGTCGACAGAAAAGCCCGCGACCGGCCCGATCACGATGATCGCCGGAGGCTTGATCTCCTCGTCCTTGACACGCTGAGCAACGGTCGCCAGATCGGCCCGAAGTTCACGCTGAGTTCGCAACGTGCCCTCTTGGATCACGGTGACGGGCGTGGTTGCGGGGCGTCCACCGTCAACGAGCGCCTTCGCGAATTGATCGATGCGCTCGACCGCCATGAGCAGCACGATCGTGCCGCGCAACTTGGCCAGCGCCGACCAGTCGACCAGCGAATCCGGATGGTCCGGAGCCACGTGCCCACTGACGACGACGAACTCGTGGGTGACGCCGCGGTGGGTGACCGGGATGCCTGCGGCCGACGGGACCGAGATCGCGCTCGTGATTCCGGGCACTACGGTCACCGGAACGCCGGCAGCGGCACACGCTTCGAGTTCTTCGTATCCCCGCCCGAAGACGTACGGGTCCCCGCCCTTGAGGCGGACCACGAACTTGCCTGCCTTTGCGTTGTCGATCAGTGCGGCGTTGATGGCCTCCTGAGCCATGGCACGGCCGTACGGAATCTTCGCGGCGTCGATCACCTCGACGTCCGGACCGAGTTCGGCGAGCAACTCCGGCGGAGCCAATCGGTCGGCCACGACGACGTCGGCCCGGGCGAGCAACCGGCGTCCTCGCACGGTGATCAGGTCGGGGTCACCCGGGCCACCACCGACGAGGGCAACACCCGCAGCAGCAGGCTCGGCCGTATCGGCGAGGACGCCCGACTGAAGACCTTCGACGACGGCGGTGCGCACGGCTGCCGAACGACGGTGATCGCCGCCGGCCAGAATTCCGATGCTCATACCGTCGTACTCGGCGCTGGCGGGAGTCACCGCCGTGCCGTGCTTCGCGTTGTCGGCGCGCACGCAGAAGATGTGGCGACGCTCCGCTTCGGCGACAATCGCCGCATTGGTTTCGGGCTCGTCGGTCGAGGCGATGGCGTACCACGCACCTTCGAGGTCACCGTCGGCGTACGGACGCTCTTCCACAGTGATCTGTCCGGCCGTGGCCATACCTTCCACCGCCGGGGTGAATGCGCGGCTGATGACGTGAACACGGGCACCGGAGGCGACCAGCAGTCCGAGTCGGCGCTGAGCCACAGTGCCGCCACCGAACACGACCACGCGTCGATCGGTCAGGTTGAGGCCGACCAAGTAGTTGGTCTCGTCTGCGGTGGACTCGCTCACTCGCACTCCGTTTCGTCGTCAGAATTGTTCAAGCTGGAGGGAACTTTACGGGCCGCGGCTACGGTCACTCCATCCCTGGCAGTCTTGGTCACTACGAGCCGGCCACCCCCGGAGGCGAGGATTGCCGCCGCTTCCGCGACGCTTGCCGTCCCGATCGCGTGTTCGACGCGAGTCGACGGTGACGGAACCCGAACTCGCCCAAGTACGTCCGAGTCGAAACTCGCAATCGGGACGTTCAGCTCATCGGCCGCTGCCAACAGAGCCGAAGACGCCGCCTTTCCGGTCACAGTGGCGAGGACCACGATCCTCTCTTGCCCCCGCAGCACGGCGTTCACCGCAGCGACGATGTCCTTCGCGGTGGCACTCGTCGTGAATCCAACACCTATACAGAGGTCATCCCCGAGCGGCATCGACGAACTTCGCGATCGATTGGGGCTGCCCCACCGGATGAGTGTGCAGATACGACGCGTGGACGCCGCCGCGAACAAATCCTTCGCGGACACTGCCGCCGTCCCACGGCCGCCATCCCCACGCGCCGGCACAACCGTCCGCGTCTGTCGAGACGAGAGACGTTCGGTGGAACTCGTGACCGGTGACACGGGAGCCCGCGTCGAAGAGGCTGGAGTCGCTGATCGCCACTGCCTCGCGGTAGCCGAGGGTCAGGCGTTTTCCGAACGTCGCGTCCACCCCGACAACACCGGACATGCTGTGACCGTCCAGGCTGCGCGCGAGGTAGAGCAGTCCGGCACATTCCGCATGGATCGGTGCACCGCCGTCCGCCAGGTCACGAACCTGCTGCAGCAGAACGGTATTGGCCGCAAGGTCCACCGCGTGTTCTTCCGGGAAGCCACCGGGAAGGACCAGAGCGGCAGTTCCCGCGGGAAGCTCGTCGTGCAACGGATCGAACACCTGCACGTCCGCGCCGGCAGCGGTCAGCAGCTCCCGATGCTCGGCGTAGCCGAAGGTGAAGGCAGGTCCACCAGCCATGGCGACCACCGGCCGAGATTCGGCGTGCCCGCCGATTTCGGCAACCGGATCCCATGCAGCAGAGCTGACGTTCGAGGCGGCCAGCGCGCGAACAGCACCCAGATCGACGTGCGAGGCAATCAGGTCGGACATCGCGTCCACCGCGGCCACGGCGGCCGCGCCGTGCTCGGCCGCCGGAATCAGACCGAGGTGCCGAGACGGAACTTCGAGTTCCGGCAACCGCGGTACCACTCCGAGCACCGCGACGCCGACCTTGTCGCACGCATGACGTAACACCTGCTCGTGACGAGCGCTCCCGACGCGGTTGAGGATGACGCCGCCGATGCGCACACCTGCGTCGTACGTCGCGAAGCCGTGCAGTACGGCGGCCAGACTCTGACTGTGTCCACGGGCGTCGATGACGAGAACCACCGGCGCACCGAGGATTGATGCGACCTGCGCCGTCGATCCTTCGGCCGACGGCTGCGAGTTGGCCTCGTCGATCTTGCCGTCGAACAAGCCCATGACACCTTCGACCACCGCGATGTCGCAGCCGCCTGTTCCGTGCCGGTAGAGCGGGCCGATGCGATCGGGACCCACCAGGACAGTGTCGAGGTTGCGTCCAGGTCGACCCGCGGCGAGCCCGTGATATCCGGGATCGATGTAGTCAGGCCCCACTTTGAAAGGCGCGACGCTGCTGCCCGAGCGCCGGAGCGCACCGATCAATCCCGTTGCCACCGTGGTCTTTCCGCTACCCGAGGCAGGTGCGGCAATCACCACGGCCGGGGTGGAAGAACTCACCATTCGATACCCCGTTGACCCTTTCGGCCGGCATCCATGGGGTGCTTGATCTTGGTCATCTCGGTCACGAGGTCGGCGGCGTCGATCAGCGCCTGCGGGGCGTCGCGTCCCGTGATGACTACATGCTGGTTGCCCGGACGATCGCGCAGTGTCTGCACGACCTCGTCGACGTCGACCCAACCCCACTTGAGTGGGTAGGTGAACTCGTCGAGGACATAGAATCGATGTTCCTCGCCCGCAAGCCTTCTCGCGATCTCCTGCCAACCCTCAGCGGCAGCAGCGGCATGGTCTTCTTCGCTACCGGCCTTGCGTGTCCACGACCAGCCCTCGCCCATCTTGTGCCACTGCACCGGCCCACCGACACCGGTTTCGTCATGCAGGTTTCCGAGGGCGCGGAATGCGGCTTCCTCACCGACCTTCCACTTGGCGCTCTTCACGAATTGGAAGACGCCGATGTCGAAGCCCTGGTTCCAGGCGCGCAGCGCCATGCCGAAAGCGGCAGTGGACTTGCCCTTTCCAGGGCCGGTGTGTACGGCGAGCACCGGTGCGTTGCGACGCTGACGCGTGGTCAGACCGTCGTCGGGAACTGTCTCGGGAACACCCTTAGGCATCGTGAACTCCTGAGCTGGGATCTAGGCTGCGGCGCGGACGACACCCGCGACCTGCTGCGCTGACAATTCGGCAAGGCGGACGTAACCGCCACGTAGTTCTCGGGCCAACTCGGCTGCCAACCCCAGACGCACGAGGCCGGTCTCGCAATCGACGACGATGGACGCGACAGACGCGTCGGCAAGAAGGTGCGCGGCGACACGGGCGCGATGCAGCGCATCCTTGCCGCCGGTAGCCCGGCCGTCCGTGAGCGTGACGACGAGGGCTCGACGCTGCGGATCACGAAGACGCTCCCGCAGAACCACCTCACGGGCACGCAGGAAGCCCTCCGCGAGTGGCGATTTGCCGCCGGTACGCATGGACTGCAGACGACGAACAGCGATGTCCACCGACGACGTCGGCGGCAGTACGAGCTCGGCCTCGCGACCACGGACCGTGATGACGGCGACCTTGTCGCGGCGCTGATAAGCGTCGCGCAGCAGCGACACAACCGCACCGGTGACCGCTGAGAGCCGATCGCGTGCCGCCATCGACCCCGAGGCGTCCACAACGAAGACGATCAGATTGCCTTCTCGCCCTTCACGAATCGCGCCACGCAGATCGGCAGGTGCCAGCCGTAAGCGTCCTGCGGTACGACCGCGCGCAACTTGGGACTCGGCTGCGGCGAAGACCGTGCTCGTCAGATGCAATCCGTGGCCACGTTCCCGCGTGGACCGCACGACCCGTCCGCGGGACGACATGGACCGCGAGCGGCGTCCCGGTGCACCTTCGCCGACGCCAGGAACCTCGAGGAGCTTGGCCTTGAATTCGCCGGCCGGAGGTGCCGAAGGTCGATCGGTGGCGCGTACTCCCCCACCAGGTCCGTCAGGGCCTTCCGGGCCGTCGTCGTCCGGACCCTCGTCGTCCGGACCGCCGTCTTCGGGGCCACCCTCTTCCGGGCCAAGGTCTTCGTCAGGGCCACGGTCTTCGGGACTCTCGGGAGGTTCGGGCTCTCCGTCGCGCGCGTCGTCCTCGACCTGAGACTGGGCGTCCTGATCGGCCTGCTCGAGTGCATCGTCCAACTGCTGCTGGTCCAAGCCCGGCTCGTCGAACGGATCACGGCGGCGGCGATGCGGCAGCGTCAGTTCCGCCGCTACCCGCACGTCCTCCGCAGTGACCTCAGTGTCGCCTCGCCACGCGGCGTGGGCGGTCGCGGTGCGCGCGAGCACCAAGTCTGCGCGCATTCCGTCGACGTCGAACGACGCACACAGCGAGGCGATACGTCGCAGCTCCCGATTGCTCAGCTCGACCGAATCCAGCTTCTCACGCGCCGTGAGGATTTCGGCTGCCAACTCGTGATCGGCTGATTCGTACCGAGCGACAAATGCCTCGGGGTCACGCTCGTAGTCGAGGCGGCGACGCACCACTTCCATGCGCACGTCGACGTCGCGGGAAGCTGCGACGTCGACAGCCAGACCGAATCGGTCCAACAACTGCGGACGTAGTTCTCCCTCTTCGGGATTCATCGTGCCGACGAGTACGAACTTGGCCGGGTGCGAATGGGAGATGCCGTCACGCTCGATGTGGACCCGGCCCATCGCCGCGGCGTCGAGAAGCACGTCGACCAGGTGGTCGTGAAGCAGATTCACCTCGTCGACGTACAGAACACCCTGGTGAGCGGCGGCAAGCAGGCCCGGTTGGAAAGCGCGCTCACCGTCACGGAGAACTTTCTCGAGGTCGATCGAGCCGATAACTCGGTCTTCGGTGGCGCCGACGGGCAGTTCCACCAAGCGGGCCGGTCGCATCGTTCCGGCGTCGTCGACCGCGGGCAGCAGCGCAGTCAGCGCGCGCACGACCGTCGACTTGGCAGTTCCCTTCTCACCGCGGACCAGGACTCCACCGATCCCCGGATGCACCGCACACAGGATCAGCGCCAATCGCAATTGATCCTGGCCGACCACAGCACTGAACGGGAAGCCCGCCACTGGTCGATCTTCTTCACTTCGCACGTCGATATCCCTCCACCTCTCGGTTTCCTCGCCGAGAATTTGGCTGCACTCGAATGTCGCGGCAACCTGGCTGAGATCTCCCGGTCAATCGGTAGAGGAGAGATCTTTCACAGTGGCGGGACCGCGCCTGGATCGAACAGGACTTCCCCGCGAGCATTCGGTATCGAAAAAACCCTAGTCGGCTCACTTTCCCATGAGCCGACCAGGGTCAAATCTCCGACGAACTAGCTGACAGCCACGAAAGGCTCTCCCCCACCACGACGCATCGGGGTGTGCGGGATGCCGTCTTCGATGAACTCTTCGCCGTCGGCCTTGAACCCGTGCTTGGCGTACATCTCGACCAGGTAGGTCTGGGCGTTGATCCGACACGGCGCTTCGCCGACCTCGGCCAGCGCAGCCTGCAGCAGTCGGGTCGTATGCCCCTGTCCACGAGCCTGACGCGACGTGCAGAGACGTCCGATTCGGAAGCTCTTGTTTCCGTCGTCGTGCTCTTCGAGCAGACGGAGTGTGCACACCACCTGGCCGTCCTGCTCGAGCCAGAAGTGGCGGGTTTCCGTCAGCAGGTCCCGCCCGTCCAACTCGGGATACGGGCAGGCCTGCTCGACGACAAAGACCTCCACTCGAAGCTTCAACAACTCGTAGAAGGTCTTGTTGTCGAGGTCGAGTGCCCATGAACGCTTCAAAGCTGCTGTTGCCGTCATGGGTTGGACTATCACACAGTCGCGGCGGTATCCGCGACCGGAGCCGATTGGGAAGCACCGGCAGAATCGAGTTCGAGAACCTTCGAGGACCAATCCCAGACCTGGTTGAACAGGCCTTCGTTGTCAGTGAGTTTGACGCCGATGGACGGAACCATCTCGCGAAGCTTGCCCTTCCAACCCTGGAACTCGGTCGGGAAGCAGCGC
This sequence comes from Rhodococcus sp. P-2, assembly GCF_016598535.1. Lineage (GTDB taxonomy): Bacteria > Actinomycetota > Actinomycetes > Mycobacteriales > Mycobacteriaceae > Rhodococcus_F > Rhodococcus_F baikonurensis. Next base: position 331,783 of record NZ_CP066779.1, read on the forward strand.
TCGAGCACGTCCAGCATCGCCGGAACGGCCGTCGACGCACCGGGCGAAGCACCGAGCAGGCCGGCGATGGAACCGTCCTCAGCGGCGACCACAGCGGTGCCGAATTCGAGAACACCACCCTTGCCCTTGGCCCGGCGGATCACCTGGACACGCTGGCCGGCGGTGATGAGTTCCCAGTCCTGCGCCTGCGCCTTGGGCGCGAATTCACGCAGATCCCAGATGCGACCGGCTTCGTTCTTGGCGAGCTCGCTGACCAGGTACTTGACCAGGCCGAGCTCGCTGACACCGACGCCGAGCATCGAGAGGATGTTGTTCGGCTTGACCGAGCCGGGCAGGTCCGTGACGCGACCCTGCTTGAGGAACTTCGGCGACCAACCGGCGTACGGGCCGAACAGCAGACCCGGCTTGTTGCCGATGACACGGGTGTCGAGGTGAGGCACCGACATGGGCGGGGCGCCGACAGCAGCCTTGCCGTAGACCTTGGCGCTGTGCTGGTCGATGAGTTCGGGGTTGGTGCAGCGCAGGAAAGCGCCGCTGACCGGGAAGCCGCCGAAGCCCTTGGCTTCCTTGATGCCCGACTTCTGCAGCAGGTGCAGGGCGCCGCCACCGGCACCGACGAACACGAAGCGCGAGCGAACGGTGCGCTTTTCACCGGTACGACGGTTGGTGACCTTGACGGTCCAGGACTTGTCCGAGTTCTGGGTCAGGTTGGTGACCTCGTGGCCGAAGTACATCTTGCCGCCGGTCTTACCGATGTAGCCGATGAGCTGCTTGGTGAGCGCTCCGAAATCGACGTCGGTGCCGTCTTGGCTCCAGTTCAGGGCGATGGGATCCGAGAAGTCGCGTCCCTTGGCCATGAGTGGCAAACGCTTGCTGAACTCGGCCGGATCGTCGATGTATTCCATGCCGCGGAAGAGCGTGTGGCCGGCAAGTGCGTCGTAGCGAGCACGCAAGTACTTGGCGTTGGCCTCACCGTGAACGAAGCTCACGTGTGCGATGGGGTTGATGAATTCCTTGGGCTGAGTCAGGACGCCCTGCTCGACCGCGTGTGCCCAGAACTGGCGGGACACCTGGAACTGCTCGTTGACGTTGACGGCCTTCTTGATGTCGACCGTGCCGTCCGAGTTCTCCGGGGTGTAATTGAGCTCACACAGGGCGGAGTGACCGGTTCCCGCGTTGTTCCAGGGGTCGCTGCTCTCGGCTGCGACGGCATCGAGCCGCTCGAAGGTCGAGATCGACCAATCGGGCTGCAGCTGGCGCAGCAATGCGCCCAGCGTGGCGCTCATGATGCCTGCGCCCACGAGCACTACATCCGTCTTCGTCTCTACCGCGTTCTGATTCGACACTGGAGAATCGACTTCCTTGTCATTAGCCGTGCGCGCATCCGCCTGCTGTGTTACGCCGAATAGGTTACCCGTGCGTACTCGCGCGGTTCACCACCCCCAATTGTGCTCTACAACGCGCACCCGAAACGACGATTAGATTGTGATTTGTGACTACTTGGGTTCCAGACGTCCTCGGTGACGGATATCAGCAGCTGACGATCCCCCTCGGAACGGATCCGGACGGCGAAGGCGAGGTGGACGCAACACTGGTCCGCTACCAACCGCAGAAGGAGGCGGTGAAGACACGTCGTGCCGTCTTGTACGTGCACGGCTTCACCGACTACTTCTTCCAGAAGCACCTGGCCGAGCATTTCGCCGAACAGGGTTACGCGTTCTTCGCACTCGATCTGCGTAAGTGCGGGCGCTCCCTCAAGCCGGGGCACACAGCTCATTACGTCTCCGACCTTGCGCTCTACGACGCCGAACTGAACGAAGCGCTGCGCATCGTCCGCAGCGAGACCGAGGGCAGCGAGGTGTTGCTCATGGCGCACTCCACCGGCGGTCTGATCGTTCCGCTCTGGCTGAACCGTTTGCAGCGCAAGCCCGGTGGCAGCGCCGGAGCCGGAATCTGCGGGCTGGTCCTCAACAGCCCGTGGTTCGACCTTCAGGGGCCTTCGGTAGTTCGCAACGTCGGCACTACAGCGATCGACGCCCTCGGACGAGTGTCGGCAAAGACCGTGATCCCGGGAACGGGACTACCGACTTACGGTTCCAGTCTTCATGTTTCGGCCAACGGCGTCTGGGATTACAACCTCGATTGGAAGCCACTGGCCGGCTGCCCCGTCACCTTCGGGTGGATGCGCGCGGTTCGAGCGGGTCACGCGAAACTTCACCGCGGCCTCGACATCGGAGTGCCTGCGCTGATCCTGCGCTCGAAGAAGTCGCAGTTCGCGAAGGCGTACAACCCGAGCGTCGACCTCGCCGATTCCGTTCTCGACGTCAAGCAGATCGCACGCTGGGCGGGGTGCCTCGGCGATCGCACCACTATCGTCCCGATCGACGGCGCCCGCCACGACGTGTTCCTTTCCACCGAGAAGCCCTTGGCCACAGCCTTTTCCGAACTCGATCTGTGGTTGGAGTGGCTCGACGGCCACCTCACCCCGGCCGCGGAAAGTTCGGCAAGCACAGCAAGCAACACACAGGAGATCGCGCAGTGACGCACTACGACCTTGCAATCATCGGCAGCGGATCCGGAAACTCGCTGCCCGACGAGCGGTTCGACGGCAAGAAGATCGCAATCCTCGAAGAGGGCACCTTCGGCGGAACGTGCCTCAATGTCGGGTGCATTCCGACCAAGATGTTCGTCTACGCCGCCGAGGTGGCACGCACCATCACCACTGCCGAGAAGTACGGGGTCGACGCCACGCTCGACGGCGTCCGTTGGTCCGACATCGTCAAGCGCGTCTTCGGCCGCATCGATCCCATTTCTGCAGGTGGAGAGCGGTACCGCAGCGAAGACAGCCCCAACACCACCGTCTATCGCGGCCACGCCACGTTCACCGGCGACAAGACGATCGACACCGGAACCGGCGAGACCATCACCGCTGACCAGGTGGTCATCGCAGCCGGTTCACGTCCGATCATCCCGGAAGAGATCGCGTCGAGTGGTGTGAAGTACTACACCAACGAAGACATCATGCGACTGCCGGAACTCCCTGAACACCTCGTGATCGTAGGCTCCGGATTCATTGCCACCGAGTTCGCACACGTGTTCTCCGCGTTGGGTTCTCGCGTTTCGATCATCGGTCGCAGCCAGAGACTGCTGCGGCACCTCGACGACGAGATCTCCGAGCGCTTCACCGAGTTGGCCGAACAGAAGTGGGACGTCCATCTGGGCTCCCCCCTCACGTCGGTACGCGGCGACGGCGACAACATTGCCGTCGAACTGGCAAACGGCACAGTCGTTTCCGGTGATGTCCTCCTCGTCGCGGTGGGTCGGCAGCCCAACGGCGATCTACTCGGCCTCGACAAGGCCGGAGTCGAACTCGACGACAAGGGCTCGATCGTGGTCGACGAATACCAACGCACCACCGCCGAGGGTGTCTTCGCGCTCGGTGACGTCTCCTCGCCCTACCAACTCAAGCACGTCGCCAATCACGAAGCGCGAGTCGTTCAGCACAACCTGCTCCAGGACGCGTGGAAGGACACGTCCGGGCTTCGCAGCACCGATCACCGCTTCGTACCCGCTGCAGTGTTCACCGACCCTCAGATCGCCGATGTCGGAATGACCGAGAAGCAGGCTCGCGACGCCGGACTCGACATCACGGTCAAGGTGCAGGCATACGGCGACGTCGCGTACGGCTGGGCGATGGAAGATCAGGAGGGCATCTGCAAGGTGATCGCCGAGCGCGGCACCGGACGCATCCTCGGAGCCCACGTCATGGGTACGCAGGCCCCGACCGTCATCCAGCCGCTCATCCAGGCGATGAGCTTCGGTTTGTCAGCTCAGGACATGGCCCGCGGCCAGTACTGGATCCACCCGGCCCTGGCCGAAGTCGTCGAGAATGCACTGCTCGGCCTCGACATCTGACCACGACCAACCCGCATGACGCCGACAAGGCGGGCACTCCACATAGTGGGAGTGCCCGCCTTGTCGTAGGTCAGAGTGTCACCAGGGGCTGGTACGCAGCACGATCTCGGTTGCGAGTTCGGCCGGTGCCGACTTCACGACGTCGTCGACACCCGGAAGTTCCGTCACGCGAAAGTCGGAGTACACGAAACGACCACTGGCGTCGGCGATGGCCCGTCCTCCACTGCCCACGACGACGGTGGTCGGAACCTCGACCGGCGGAACGCCGGCAAGATCGCTCGCCGACGGGTGACCACGGTCCACGGCGATCAAACTCGCGAAGCGGCCGAACTGACGTGCAGCCAACAGCCACGCGAGATCGGCACCCTCCCGGTGACCGACCAGATTCACCCAGGCGATGTTCAACTCGTCCAGCAGTACCACTGCCGAGGTCTCGTCGAGATTCTCGATCGATTCCACCGCGACGGTCCGCAGATCCGAATGATGCAGTCGCTCACACACATCGTCGTACAAGTCGACGGGGTCGCCCTTGCCGGGAAGCAGGAGTACCGCATGCTTGCTGACCGGCCCGTCGATCCGAACGGTGCACGAACCACTGCCCACCGCTACTCGAGTCAATTCCATGTCTGGAAACGGTACGCGATCCACACTGTGGAGGACCCTGGAGTCGACAGAAGTATGACCACTCATACATTCACACCACCGCTGCGAGCCCGATTTGTTCGCTCTGTACCCCCTCGTTACCCCCTCCCTTCCGAGCGAAAGTGGCTTTCGGCGCATCTGAGGCGACCGATGTACCGTTCGCTCGGGTGGGGGTGGGCCGAAGCCCCGGTCGACTGACCAGGCGAACAGCCTCGGTTCAGCTGGTCATCGACGTGCCTCGGCACCGGCGGCCGTGAGAAGCAGAACCAGTGCGTCCGCAGTACGCGTACAGAACGCGTCACCGTCGGCGAGGCCACTCGTGAGGCCCCGCACGATGGTGGTTGCAACGAGAATGTCGAAGGCCACATCGGCGGTCGACACGATTTCCGCGTCGGCCCGCTCGGGAAATTCGACACGCACGCGCTCGGCGAGCGCGAGCCGGGCCGGGTCTTCCGATCTCCGAACCAGTTGTTCGTAGGCGCCGTCTTCTTGATGGTAGGCCGACAGCAGGCCGGGAATCGCTGCGCGCGTTGCCGGTTCGGCAACTCTCGCGAGGAACCATCTCGTCCAGGCCTGCATGTCGTCACGCAAATTCGACGTGGTCACCGGTAGCGCCGCATCCTGCATTCCGAAGACCGCATCCTCGATGATGGATTCCTTGGTCGCCCAGCGCCGATAAATTGCGGCAGTGCCCAGTTCGGCCCTTCGCGCGATGGCTGTGATCGTGGTCTTCTGGTAACCCTGCTCCGCCAGCAACTCGCGGGCGGCGGTGAGGATGGCGTCGTCCACCTGCGGATCTCGAGGGCGCCCCACTCCGACGGTGCCGATACGTCGATCCTTGCGTTGGTCCACAACTGCGGACAGTACCCGACCGGTTTCGCCGAAAACCATTACGTTGCGTAGCGCTCCGTAATAGATTGTGGACATCCACCCCGTTGACAGAAGGACCTACCGTGATCACACCGCACGACGAACTACTCATTCATCAACTCCCGACGACACTCGACCACGTCTCGCAAAGTGACCTGCGCTGGACCGAACGCATCGTGATGTACGGCTTCGACAAAACGGGCGAGGTCAGCATCATGACGGGGCTGGCCAAATACCCGAACCGCAACGTCCTCGACGCCTACGCGATGGTGACGCGCAAGGGTGAGGAAGCCCGCGTGGTGCGCCTGTCCACCGAGTTGAACCCTCAGACCGGAGGACTGGCAGCGTGGAGTGTGGGGCCGTACACCTATGAAATCGTCGAACCACTCCGCCAGGTACGTTCCACGGTCGACGCAAACGAACACGGATTGAGCCTGCAACTCGACTTCCACGGCGACTTCCCGGTGTACGAGCAGGCGGCAGCGTTCCATCGCACGCGCGGCCGCGTTCGCGAAGACGCCCGACGCTTCTACCAGAACGGCACCATCACGGGTTGGATCGAAATCGACGGCACCCGCATCGACATCGATCCCGACAACTGGTGGTTCGGCCGCGATCACTCGTGGGGCGTACGACACGGCGGTGGCGGCGGCAGTCTGTCCGAGGGCGCGAACCTGCAGCCGTCCGAGGTTCCGAACGGAGTCCTCTATTACATGGGGATATTCCAATTCGACGACGAGGTAGTGCATTTCGCGCAGCGCGAAACCAGCACCGGCGCGCGCTGGCAGTTCGAGGGCGAGGTGCTCTTCCCGATCGGTTCCGGCAAGGACGCGCTACCGATCATCGACGTCGAACACGACCTGAAATTCCGTGACGACATGCGGGTGGTCGAATCCGGCACTTTCACCGTGCACCGAGCGGACCGGACCACCGACGTGATCGAGGTGAATCCAGTGTGCGATTTCTGGCCCGGACTGGCCGGTTACGACGAGTACCGGGGGTACGCCTCCGGCATGTACCGCGGCAAGGACTTCAGCGACAGTTTCACTGTCGACATCACGAACCTCGACGAGATAAGGCAGGTGAGCATGCTCAGCGAGACGCTGTGCGAGGTCCGCATGGGAAACAAAGTCGGATACGGACTCGTGGAAATGGTCTTCATGGGCGTCAATCCCCGCTACGGGTACACCGATTGGAGCAACACGCGGACAGGGACGAACAATGACTGACCGAACAGCCGCCGAAGACATCGCGTCCACCCTTGAACCACTTGTCCGGGAGCATATTTCGGGTGCTCGGGATGCCAAGATCGTCAACTTCAAGCGCACCGAACGCGGATTCTCGACGGAGACATACCTGTTCGAATTGGACGGTGCCACCGGCGAGGCGAGCGGTTTCGTTTTCCGGCGTCCACCAGAAGTTTCGCTGTTCCCCGACTACGATCTCCGCCGCCAGTTCCTCGTGACACAAAGGCTCGCGAAGTCCGACCTCGCAGTCCCCCACGTTCGGTGGATCGACAGCGGTGACAACCCACTCGGCAGCCCCTACTACGTCATGGACCGAATCGGTAATGCCGAGGCGCCCAGCGACTTTCCGTCATATCACAGCGCCGGAACCTACTTCGACGCCGACGAGGAAGGCCGAGCGAAGATGTGGTGGGGATGCGTAGAGACGATTGCGCAGATCCATCGTTTGGACCCGGACAAGCTCGAACTCGGATTCCTCTCCTACCCCAAGTTCGGCACCCATCCGGTCGAACAGGCGGTGAACTACCTCGACTGGGCCGTTCGTTGGGCATCGCCGGACCTACCGCCGATATTCGACAAAGCACTGGCCTGGCTGAGGGAGAACATCTACCAACCCGAACACGTGACACTGTGCTGGGGCGATGCCCGGATGTCGAACATCCTCTACGGCCCGGACCAGTCGATCGCCGGGGTTCTCGATTGGGAGATGGCCTACCTCGGCGATCACGAGGCAGACCTCGCCTGGCTGTTGTTTCTCGATTGGGCGTGTAGCGAATTCGAGGGACACACACCTTTGCCAGGCACTCCCAGCCGAGAAGAGACCATTGCCCGCTACGAGGAACTGACCGGCTGGAGGGTCGAGAACCTTGTGTTCAACGAGGTAGTCGCTGCGGTTCTGCTTGCTGTTCCGCTCCTGCGCCTGTCCACGCATCTCCAACTCGGCGAACATACGGATATCACTGCGTTCTGCAAACATCGTCTCGAACAGTTGCTGCGAGAGCATTAGTCGTCCGCGAGTGAGTATCCGCGGACTGCCGAGTCATTCCGACGGGATTTCCTGCCACTCGTCGGAAAGATTCGAAACCCATCGAGGTGTGCGCCGTTCCATGAAGGCTCGAACCCCTTCCACCGCGTCGGGTTTCCCATGACGCGTAGATGCAAGTCGGTTTCCATAGCCGCTACTGTCTCTGGTCGATAGCTGCTGCTCTGGCTTTGCCAGAGCAGTTGCTTCGAGAGTGCCACGGACATCGGGGCAGTGTTCGTCGCAATGTCTCGGGCGATCTCCAACGCCGCCGGGAGCACTTCGTCGGCGGGCAGACAGCGGCTACCCAATCCGAGTCCGATTGCCTCGGTTCCGTCGAACGTCCTCCCAGTCAAAAGGATGTCGGCGGCCACAGCCATTCCGGCGATGCGCGGAATCGTCCAATGCGCCATCGCATCCGGCAATACACCGAGGCGAACCTGCGGTATTGCATACTTGGCGTCTGCTGCAAAGATTCTGATATCGGCCTGCATCGCGATGGTGAGGCCGATTCCGATCGCATGTCCGTTCACCGCTGCGATGACCGGCTTTCGCAACTCGAACGCCGGCGGATCCACCGGTGATGACGAAAACTGCTCACCGTCAGGTGAATCGAAGGTGCCGGCGCCGTCGCCAAGATCTGCACCCGCGCAGAATGCTGGTGGCGCACCGGTCAGCACGATCACGCGAACGGAATCGTCTTCGTCGAGCTTTCGGTACGCCTGTCCCAATGCCCGACCCATATGCTTGTTGAAGGCATTGCGTTTGCCAGGCCTGTCGAGGGTCACGACGGCAACGCCGCCGTCCACCGAAACCGAGATCATTGACCCACCGCTTCCGTCCCGACGACGTCGGCCGGATGCGCAGCCAGGACGTACAGAGATCGTGCGAGGGCATCTACAAAGCCGTCCTGACCCTCGAGCCCACGGGTCAGCCCCTGCATTGTCGTCGTTCCGGCCAGCAGATCGAACAAGAACATCGCGTCTGCACCTGCCGGGATCTCACCACGCCTCACCGCGTCGTCCAGCAGATCCTGAAACGCTGCACGAACCGGCGCACCGATAGCCAACAGACGTTGTCGCGCCTCCGCCGTCCGCGAATCGGCAAGCAGGCCAGGAACTCCGGCCCGCGCCGCGGGTCGGGCAGCGCGGACCAGGAAGATGTGCACCCACGTCGTCAGATCCACCCGCAAATCACCGGTCGACCGAGGCAGCGGATGTCCGCCGGGACCATGCACCGCTTCTTCGATCAGGGCTTCCCGTGACGACCAGCGACGGTAGATGGCCGGCGTATTGACACCGGCAGTCCTGGCAATCGCCGAAATGGTCGTCTGCTGATACCCGACTTCGGCCAGCAGTGTGCGAGCTGCAAGCAGCACAGCCTCGTCCTTGTCTGGGTCGCGTGGTCGTCCGATACGGGCGGGAGACTCGGTCTTCGCCATTACATGTTAACTCGTAACGTTATCTCCCTACCTGAACCAACGCAGTTCAGGTACCGGACGGTTTGGGGAGCCTCGTCATTCCGTAGACGTGATCAGCGCGCACCGTGAGGATCTGTCGACGCTCCACAACCATTGCTTCGCGGTACTCCTCCCAATCGGGATGCTCCTGGCCGCTGATGTCCCGGTACAGCTCGACCAGTGCGTCAGACACTTCGTCGTGAGGATCGGCCGCGACGGGTGTCACCACGGCAAGTCCTTCGATCACGGCGTAGCTCCAGAAGTCGGGCGCGCTGACGTGGAGGGAAACCCGCGGATCGCGGATCGCATTTTTACTCTTGGCGCGATCGGCTGTGATGGACACCGAAGCAGTCTTCGACTCGACTTCCCAGCGGTAAATGATGTTGGACAACTGTGGGCGGCCGTCACGCTTGACGGTTGCCAGCACGCCTTGTTTTCCCTGGGCCACGAGTGCGAACAACGCTTCGGCGGTGTCTGTGTCATTGCTCATATCTGCACCAACGACGCCGTGCGGCCGGTTTGTTCCGGAGGCAGTCCAGTTCGAAGATCGCGGACCGCAATCGCGCGATGTCTCTTCCCCCGATGGACGACAGCGGACAAAGATGGTCGACATGGCAATTTCTCACGACATTCTCCGGCTGACTGCGTTCAGCTCGGATCCGGCCGGCGGCAATCCGGCCGGCGTACTGCTCGACGCCCGTGGGCTGGACGACTCCGAATTACAATCTGTTGCAGCTGAAGTCGGGTATGCAGAGACGGCGTTCCTCATCGAACCGGAACTCGGCGGCAATCCGCGTCACAGCCGGATCCGCTACTTCTCCCCTATCGCCGAAGTACCGTTCTGCGGCCATGCCACTATCGCGACGGCCATCGCGCTCACCGAGAGAGACGGCGCCGGCACCTTCACATTCGAGACGCCGATCGGACCGGTATCGATCGACACGGCGACCGACGCGGACGGCAGATCCACCGCCACCTTCACCAGCGTCGAACCGTCGGTCTCGCCGATCGATCACGCGGTGTTGACGGCACTGCTCGGGCTCATCGGCATCGATTCGTCCGCGCTGGACGTACGGTATCCCGCAATGCTCTCGTATGCCGGCAACACTCACCCGATCGTCGCACTACAAGAGCAGGCAGCTTTCGACGAGTTCACATTCGATCCCGAAGCGATGCGAACCCTGATGGACGCCCAGGGTTGGGCCGGCACGGTGACAATCCTGCATCCCCTCGACGACTCCACATTCGAAGCCCGAAATCTGTTTCCGGTGGGAAACATCGTCGAGGATCCCGCAACCGGGTCCGCAGCGGCGTCGACCGGCGGTTACCTGCGCAAACTCGAACCCGCGGCCACTCCGCGGCGGATCACCATCCACCAGGGCCGACACGTCGGGCGTCCCAGCGTGCTCGAGGTCGACATCCCGGTCGACGGCGGTATCGCGGTCACCGGCACCGCAGTGCCCGTCGTCGACGGGCAGTAGTCAACCTCAGCGATGAGTTTCTCCCCGCCGGCGGGTCTATTCACCAGAGCGACGTCACAAGACCATCGCATCGAGCCGGGAGAACACTATGTCTGCAATCGCGTCAACCGCACACAACCTCCACGTCACCAAGCCACGTGCCGTACTCGGCGCCACGGTAATTGCTCTCGTCGTCAATCTGATCCTGTGGTTGATCGGCCTCGCATTGGGCGGATCCTTCGAGATGACAGATCAGGGAAAGCTGGCCGGCGTCGCACCCGGCGGGGTCATCACATTGACGGTCGTGCCGCTGTTGGTCGGTTTGTCGGTCGCAATGTTGATCTCACTGAAGTGGGAGCCGATTGTCCGCATCGCCCAGGTCGTGGGTGCAGTCGTTGCGCTCGGCACCATCGCTTTGACCATTGCCGCAGACTTCGACGCCGCCAGCACGGTCATGCTCGCGCTGATGCACGTGGTTGTCGCCGCGGGCGTCGTCGTCGCGCTCGAGGCTGTACGTCGGTCCCCCTCGAACTAGACAGCGGTAGGCGGCGCCGAATACGTCTCGACGATCTCGGCTGCCACGTCGCGCAACCGGGTATTCGTCGTCTGAGACTGCTTGCGCAGCATGTGAAATGCGGTGTCGGCGTCGATCCGATGGATGGCCATCAGCATGCCTTTGGCCTGTTCGATCGGCGCCCGGGTCTCGAGCGCACGTTGCAAGGCATCAGCCACCGCCTTGGCGGACTTGAAACGAGAGAAGTCGCCGATCGCGCGTGAGACCGTTGTCGTGAGAATCTCCATGACGTCCGCGTCGACGCGATCGAAGGCCGCTGGGGCGCGTCCGTACAGGTTGAACGAACCGAGTCGCTGATCCGGCGTGAAGAGCGGCGCCGCGAGAAAGGACTTGATCCCTTCGTCCTTCGCCGCCGCCGCGAACCGCGGCCAGCGTTCCGCGCTGGTCTCGGCGTCGACGACAACGGTGTCACCGGTTCGAGCGGCGTGCAGACATGGTCCGTCGCCGGCGTCGTATTGCTCGATGTCGACACGCAGAGTCCGCGAATCGGTATGAACGGCGGTGTAGGTCTGCCCGGCCAGATCGATGGTGACGCCGATGCTGTCGGCGCCCTCGATGGCGTCGTTCGCGATTTCGACGGCGCGCTGGAGCAAAACCACGAGTTCGTCCTCGTCGCCGATACTTCCTCCGAGCGCTGCCAGCAACTCCCGGACCGCGCTTGCAGTCAGCCGAGTTTCCGCAGCCTCGACGGCGACGTCAGCACCCGTTGCCGTCGCATCGTCCGGCATTACCGACGGCACCGAATCCTCGGTTCTCGGGTCGAAGCCTCTGGGGTCGAAAGCGGTATCCACGACGAAGCATTCTTCCAGCTACCCGGGCCGTCAGGAGAGTGAGTTCGGTGACAGAACCCGGCAAACCGCCGAGTCGTCATCGCCATCGGTCGAGCGCGAGACCCAGATTCCGCCTCGCCCGAGTGTGTTGGCCACGAACCGCGTCCGGACTCAGTTCCAGGACAACTGCGATCTGTGGATACGTCATGCCCTCCACTTCCCGCAAGACCCAGGCGGCACGCTGACGCAGCGGTAGACGATCGAGTTCGGCTTCAAGAGCGTCGAGAAATGCTGTGCCGCAGACTTCCTCGCTCGGATCGCGCAATCGAGTATCGACTTCGTCCCGAAGTCCGTCCACATCGGCGGCGCAGGAGCCGACTTTTCGATGGACATCCGAGATCTTGCGAGAACAGATCGCGAACAACCAGGTCTTGATGCTCGAGCGCCGCTGAAACCCCGGAAGTTGGCGCCAGGCGGCAACGCAGGTTTCCTGGACGATGTCGTCGACGTCACTCTCACTGGTGACGAGTCGACGGGCAAATCGATACAAGTGCGGGCCGTATCGGCGAACGATGACGTCGAAGGCCGCATGATCGCCGAGCATTGCCGAGTCGACCAGCACCTCGTCACTGAAGTCGGTAAGCAAGCCGTCGAATTGATCTGTCACCGCGCACACTCCTACTAGGGAGCCGTCGCGGGAGTGAGGCCTGGCTATTCTACCGCGTCCACGTCGGCGCCCGCGGGAGTGCTCTCAGACTTCGAGTGCGGACGCGATGACGGGCAGCCCGATCGGCGCGCCTGCGTTGATCAGTTTCTCCACTGCATCCTGATCGAGGTGCTGCTCGACGAGATCAGCGAGGAGGTCGAGTTGTTGTTCTCGTACCGCGGCAACCGAGGTGTCGGGTGCAGCAACAAAGCCGGGAACCGCGATCTCACGCAGCAGGCTGCGCCGAAAGTCGTCACTTTCGAGGAGACCATGCCAGTGGGTTCCTCGAACAGACCCTCGCACACTGCCTTCCGGCACACCGCCCGCGTCCGCCAGCAATGGGCGGTCCCCGTTGCGCACGACGCGTCCGTGATGAATCTCGTACCCCGACACCGAGATACCGTCGGCGGAACCGGTTACCTGCGCCAGCACTTTGTCCGGAGCGAATTCGATGTCGAGGTCCAGCAGACCGAGTCCTGCGGTAGTCCCTGATCCTGATTCGACGTCATCGACGATGGAATTACCCAGCATCTGGTATCCGCCGCAGACTCCCAGTACGGCCTGCCCGCGACCTGCTCGGGCGATGATCTCGTCGGCCAGGCCGGTACGGCGCAGCCACTCGAGATCACTCACGGTGGACTTACTACCGGGGATCACGACCAAGTCTGCGTCGCGAATCCGCGACGGATCGGTCACCCACGAAACTGCCACGCCCGGTTCACATGCCACCGCCTCGACATCCGTCGAGTTGGAGATGCGCGGGAGCCGAACCGCAGCGACGGTGAGCCAGGCCGAGCCGACGGGTGGGCCAGGGCGCCCCACCGGGGCGTTGCCGGTGACGCCAAGCGAATCCTCGGCGTCGAGCCAAAGGTCGTCGGCAAACGGGATCACTCCGAGAGTGGGTCGACCGGTAAGGCTGTGCAGTTGTTCCAGTCCAGGTTCCAACAGTGCAACGTCACCGCGGAATTTGTTGATCACAAATCCCGCGATTAATGCCTGGTCGCTCGGCGAGAGCACAGCAACGGTCCCGAACAGATGGGCCAGGACGCCGCCGCGATCGATGTCACCGACGACGACGACCGGAATCTGCGCAGCCTCCGCCAACCCCATATTCGCGAGATCTGTTGCACGTAAATTGATTTCAGCCGGGGAACCCGCGCCTTCACAAATCACTACGTCGAACTCGGATCGAAGCGATTCGAGATCTTCGGCCACGACGGCGCGAAGCCACTGCCGATGCTGCATGTAATCGCGCGCACCCACCGTGGTCATCGCCTTGCCCCGAACGACCAGTTGCGAAGTGCGATCACTCCCCGGCTTGAGCAGCACCGGATTGAATCGAACACTCGGCTCCAGACCGCACGCTCGTGCTTGAAGAGCCTGCGCACGGCCGATCTCTCCGCCGTCGAGCGTGACCACGGAGTTGTTCGACATGTTCTGTGCCTTGAACGGCGCCACTCGGACGCCTCGACGCGCCAGCATGCGGCACAATCCGGCCACCAGAACGCTCTTGCCGGCGTCGGATGTCGTGCCGGCTACCAGCAGAGCGCCGCGCATCGCCGAACTCAAGGCAGGGTGAGAATCTCTGCACCGGTCTCGGTGACCACCAAGGTGTGCTCGAACTGTGCCGTCCACTTACGGTCCTTGGTGACGACGGTCCAGCCGTCCTCCCAGATCTCGTAGTCGATACCACCGTGGTTGATCATCGGTTCGATCGTGAAGACCATGCCCGGTTCGATGATCGTCTCGACCGCGGGCTCGTCGTAGTGCAGGATCACGAGGCCGTTGTGGAAGGTCTCGCCGATTCCGTGTCCGGTGAAGTCCCGGACGACGCCGTACCCGAACCGATGGGCGTATGACTCGATGACGCGTCCGATCACGTTGAGCGCGCGGCCGGGCTTGACGGCTTTGATGGCCCGCATCGTTGCCTCGTGCGTGCGCTCGACGAGCAAGCGGTTCTCTTCGGACACGTCACCGGCGAGGAACGTCGCATTGGTGTCGCCGTGAACCCCGTTGATGTACGCGGTGACGTCGATATTGACGATGTCTCCGTCCTGGATCACGGTCGAGTCGGGGATTCCGTGGCAGATCACCTCGTTGAGAGACGTGCAGCACGACTTGGGAAAGCTCTTGTATCCCAACGTCGACGGATATGCGCCGTGGTCGAGCATGAACTCGTGTGCGATGCGGTCGAGTTCGTCGGTCGTGACACCGGGAGCGACAGCCTTGCCGGCTTCCTGCAGCGCGCCTGCAGCGATCTTGCTGGCGATGCGCATCGCCTCGATCGTCTCCGGCGTCTGAACCCAGGGCTCGTTGCCCTCTTTGGCGGTCGGCTTCCACGCGTACTCGGGCCGCTCGATCTTCGAGGGCACAGCGAGGACGGGAGAGACGGTTCCAGGGACCAATGGGGTACGCACAGACATGCAGAACAGCCTAGACCTCGCGTCGCGCGTCAGCCGGATGCACTCCAGTTCCGGAAAACAGGATCGACGAGAATTCTGGCGGGGGTCGACATCGTCTGTCCGAACTCCTCGAAGAGATTGTCGCGCGATTCGAAGGTGCCCAGATCACGGTCGACGAATTCGGAGAAGTCCAAGCAATCACACGAAACCGATCCACCCCAGCTGATCGGAGCGCGTCCGATCGCGTCGAACAGTGTTTCCTCGCCGGTGTTCGTGAACGGTTGCACCGATGAGACTGCCGCAGGTGCAACGATCTCGGAGATGTCCTGCCAGCGTCCGTCGATCAGAAATTCCGGCCACGCCAGCAGCACTGACTTCGGAATCACCGCACGTAGATGCCGAAATCGCGGATACCAGAATTCCCCGCGAAGTACGAGACCGCGGACGCGGGTGGCGATACCTCGGCGGCGAGCCAACGCTTCGACGACGGCAAGTCTCTGGCTGCATGATCCGCGCCCTCGACTCAATGTCACCGAGACGGGCTGCCGGTCGTCGAGTCCGTACACCGCCCGAATCGTTGCAGCGACGCTGCGATGCGCCGACACCAGAAACTCCTGCGCCGACTGGATCGCACCTTCTGCAATGTCCTCGTATAGGCGGGCCACGTCGTGGTGGCCCCAGTCGAGAATCGGCGTCGCGGCTGCGTCGCCTCCGGACACATCGTGGCGGATGTCACCGTCGCGGATTCCGCCGAGCAGCACGCACGTCATGTCTCAACCGTAGTGCGCGACCGGAATCCGTGGAGCCTGACAGAATCCGAACCGTGAAGAAATGGCTGCTGTTGATCACCGCGATCCTGACCGAGGTGTCTGCGACTCTGTCGTTGCGCGCCGCCCTCGATCACCCCGCTTGGTACATCGTGGTCGTCGGCGGATATCTCGCGGCATTCACCGCCTTGTCGTTCGTCCTGCGGGAGGGCATGGGACTCGGTGTCGCATACGGAATCTGGGGCGCAACCGGCGTTGTCCTGACCGCCGTGTTCGCAACTTTTCTTTTCGGCGACCCGCTGACAGCAACGATGGGCGTAGGTATTGCCCTGGTCATCGGCGGAGTGCTGTGCGTCGAACTCGGTTCCCAGGTTGCTGCCGACAGCGGGCCGGTGGACCCGGCATGACCTTCCTATTTCTGATCGCTGCAATTATTTCCGAGGTCACCGCGACGTTGTCGCTGCGGATGGCGTCGCAGGACGGCAGCGACAAGCGATGGCTCGCGGTTGTCGCCGTGGGGTACCTCGCCGCTTTCGCTTTCCTCACGCTCGCACTCGACGCGGGCCTGACGATCGGCGTTGCGTACGGCATCTGGACTGCATGTGGGGTGGCGCTGACGGCAATCGCATCCCGCATTCTCTTTCGCGAACCGCTGACCAAGCTCATGATCGTGGGGATCGGCCTTATCGCGGCAGGCGTGCTTCTCATCGAACTCGGTGCGGGCCACTGAGCCCAGCAAACAGGGTGTAAGGTTTACCTAACTTTGCTTTGGAGGTAGTCCGCGGTGCCGATCCCTGCCCTTCGTGAAATCGACGGTGGTCCACACCTGGACGACGGTCCGCACTTACGGGAACCCGAACGCCACACCCCGATGGCGCGCGCCGTCCCGGCGCCGTTTCGACTGACGACGTACATCGTCGAGACCGACCACATCACGCAGTGGCCACAGCACGCTCATGCCGAGCACGAACTCATCTGGTCCGACCGCGGCGTCGTCAACATGATCATCGACAATCAACTCTGGACCGTCACGCCCGGCGTCGGCCTGTGGATCCCTCGCGGGGTCCTCCACGAGGGTCAGGCCAATCCCCACGTCGCATTCCGCGCCACTCTCTTCACCCCCGAGTTGTGGACTCCCGCCTGGAACGAACCGTGCATCGTGACGCTGAGCGAGGCGGCGCGAGTTCTGCTGATCCACCTCGCCCATACCGGAATGCCTGCAGAACAACGCCTTCGGGCTCAGCAGGTCTGCGTCGATCTCCTCACTCCCGCATCGGCCCCGCATTTCGACGTGCCGATCCCCCGCGATCCTCGGCTACGGATACTCGTCGACAAAGTTCTGTCTGATCCCGCGGACGATCGATCACTCGATCAGTGGGCGCACGTTCTCAATCTCAGCCGACGCACGGTCACCCGGATCTTCGCCGCGGAACTCGCCTTGAGCTTTGCGCAGTGGCGCACCCTGGTTCGCATGAGTACGGCCTTGGGAATGCTCGGGACCGGGATGAGTGTGAATGCAGTCAGTCGTCGAGTCGGGTACGGGACGTCGAGTTCGTTCATCGCCGCCTTCCGCAAGACGGTCGGCTACACCCCCGGCAATGCTCTCGCCGCCGTCAACTGACGCAAGCCTGACCTGTTGTCGACATCTGCTGGCCCCTTCGCTACACGGACGCGCCCTACATTCACTTAGGTAAGCCTGCTCTCATGTGCTCGAGGCACTGAGTCGTGCAAGCACTTCCCCGATCAATCCCGAGGAGTTTCGCGTGTTCAGATCTGCCCGTCAGAGAATTCGTCCCCATCGGAGGCGACGAATAGTCGTTGCGCTGATGGTGGCGGCCGCACTGCCTCTGACCGCCTGCACACAGTCGTCGACCGAGACCGAAGGAAACAATTCGTCGGCATCCGCCGTCGAGGACGGCGCGTTTCCCGTCACGATCAAGCACGCATTCGGTGAAACCGTCATCGACAAGGAACCGACCAGGGTCCTCACCCTCGATTCCGCAGCGGCAGACACCGTCATCGCCCTCGGAGTCACCCCGGTAGCGATGCAGAAGGACTCGTGGGCCGGCGACGCCGACGGCTTCCTGCCGTGGACCCGCGCGGAACTCGAGAAGTCGGGCCACACACTGCCCACGCCTGCGCCGTACTACTCCGACAGCGGGGAGCTCCTGTTCGAACAGATACTCAATGTCGCACCCGATCTGATTCTTGCGCCGTATTCCGGTTTCTCCGAGCAGGACTACCAGCGCCTGAGTTCGATCGCCCCGACACTCCCCTACGACACCAAGCCGTACCAGCCGAGTTCGTGGCAGAACCTGGCCACCGATGTCGGCAAGGCTCTCGGTCGCCCCACTCAGACCGCTGCGCTGATCAAGTCCGCGGAGGAAACTGTCCAGGAGTCGAAGGCGAGCCATCCGGAATTCAACGGGGTCACCTTTGCCTTCGGGTCCTACATCCGCGAGGGAGAAACCGAAACCGCCATCTACGGCCCCGACGATCCACGCGTCAAGTTCGTCGAAAACCTTGGGCTCACAGTTGCTCCCGACGTGGTGAACGGCGCCAAGAACTTTGCAGGCGACTCTTTCCTGTTCGGCATCAGCATGGAGAAACTCGACACGATCAACACAGACGTGTATCTCGGATGGGCAAGCGATCAGTCGGAAGTCGACAGCACGTTGGCCAACACTCTGTTCGCGCGGTGGCCGGTCATCGCCAACGGAAAGGACTTGTGGATCACCGACAATCGCCTGACAGCGGCGACCATGTACGTCAGCGTTCTGAGTGTCCCGTGGGCAACCGACGAGCTCGTTCCACAGTTGACCGAACTGGTCGCCAAGTAGCAGCCCACGCGGTCGGATCACGCACCTGAAGGCCACTCACTGCGCAGTGTCGCGAAAACCAGAGTGTCGGTCCATTCGTTCTTGATCCACGCGTTCTGCCGAAAATGTCCCTCTAGCCGCATACCGATACGCTGCGCGAGTCGTGCCGAAGATTCGTTTCTCGAATCCATCTGCGCGATCACGCGGTGCAATCGGGGAGTCGCGAATACATAATCGAGCAGAGCCGTCACCGCTTCCGTCGCGAATCCGCGGCCGCCGAACTCGGGCGAGAACGCCCACCCGAGTTCGGCGGTGCGCTCGGTTTCAGCTGTGCGCTCGGTTTCAGCTGTGCGCTCGGTTTCAGCTGTGCGCTCGGGCTCGTCGACAAGCCACGCACTCACGCTTCCCACAACCTGACCGTCGTATTCGACAACAAGCGCCAGGGCACCGGCCACGAGGTCACGGCGAGAAATCCTGGTCTGCACGGCCTCTCGGGCCGCCGCGAGATCCCAAGGCTCGTTGAACAGGTACCGGCATACGTCGCTGCGCCCGTGGAAGACGAGTAGGTCCCGGTGATCGCCCGGCCGATAGGTGCGAAGTACCAGTCGGTCCGTCCGGATCACCTCAGGTGCAGTCGCCGTCGACCTGCCCACGTCCCCCATATCCATGCCATCACGGTAGGTTCTTTCGAATTCGTAGGCGCGTGAATATCGCGAGGACGAGCAGTGCTCAATGTTTGATTTGCCCCGTGGCGGGCTACTTCACCACCGTAAATGGTCGAAATACGGAGTTATGCCAGGCAATTTCGCACTTGAAATCTAGGGGCGGTCATGTCCGAGGATTCACTGGTCAAACAGGGTGTGGCAAAAGGAAGCGCGCTCGGCGGCGCGGTGCTCCTCGTCACCGTCGGCGTGCTCGAAATTCTCCAAGGCATCTCGGCGATATCCGAGGACGACGTGACAGTCGTCGGCCCCGAATACACCTATCAATTCGACCTCACGTCGTGGGGATGGATCCACCTCGTACTCGGTGTGCTCGTCACCGCGGTCGGAATCATGCTCTTCACCGGCGCGACGTGGGCACGGGTCGGAGCAATAGTCATCTGTTCTCTGTCGATCCTCGCGAACTTCCTCTGGCTACCCCACTCTCCGTGGTGGTCGATCATCATCATCGCGCTCGACGTGTTCGTCATCTGGGCTGTCGCGACATGGAATCCCGACGTGATCTGAGGCGACAGTTTCGGATCCACCTATCAAGTTCGACGTTTTCATCTGTGCGGCAGCAGTTTCCCTCCTGAGAGGAACACGATGGCAAACGGCACGAACGACGGCCCGCTCCACGAGGACGAGCGTGCCGAACTGGCCAGGCTGCGCCAAGAGGTTGCATCGCTTCGCGAGCACACTCCCAGCGCCCGTGAAACGCCCCTCGAACAGGTCCCCCGGCCACCTCGACACGGCCTCCGGTGGACCGCCGTGGTAATTCTGCTCGTGTTGGTCGCGCTACTCGCAGTCTTGTCCGTGACCACGCGCTTCACCCGAAGTCAGATCCTGGACACGGACCGTTACGTCAGCACTGTTGCGCCACTGGGCGAGAATCCCGCCGTGCAGGCCGAGATCACGAATCAGATCACCGACGAGATATTCGATCGTGTCGATGTCGAGGGGCTCACCACCGACGCGCTCACCGCACTGACCGACGTGTCGAACCTTGCAGCCAACGCACCTCGCCTGGACCAAGCTCTCGTGGGGTTGGCCCCGGTGATCGCCGGTCAGGCGAAGAGTTTTGTCCACGACACGGTGGGCTCACTCGTGCGGTCACAACAGTTCGAAGACTTGTGGATTCAGGCGAACAGGTCTGCGCACAACTCCCTCGTCGCGGTCATGACCGGCAACTACGGACCCGACTCCGTCGAAGTCGATCAGAGCGGAACCGTCAGCATTTCGCTGAGCACGATCATCGACAAGGTCAAAACAGTCTTGATCGACCGCGGCTTCGCCTTCGCAGACAAAATCCCCTCCGTGGACAAGGAATTTGTTCTCTTCCAGTCCCCCGAACTCGTGAAGGCACAGCGAGTCGTCTCGGCACTCGACAAGGTCTCAGCAGTGCTGCCATGGATGGGAATCGCTTGCGCGGCAGCCGCTGTCGCCGTTGCTCCAACGGGTCGCAGGCTCCGCGCGCTGTCACTGGTCGGTCTGTCGATTGCGTTGGGAATGCTTGTTCTCGCGATCGGAATTCTCATCGGGCGTGCAATCTACCTCGACAGTGTCCCTACCGATATTCTCTCGCCAGACGCCGCGACTGCCGTCATCGACACAGTTCTGGTGCCACTGCGCACGAGTCTTCGCGCGGTTGCAGTCCTCGGCGTGGTGGTGGGGCTCGGCGCCTACCTGGTCGGTGGGTCGTCGTCGGCAATCGCCGTTCGCCGAGGCTATGGGCAGGCATTGGACTTCGTCCGGCATTCCTCCAGAGGGCGTACGCCGAATCAGGTGGAGCGGTGGGCCAATCAGCTTCGTGTTCCGCTGCGCTGCGCCATCATCGGCATCGCCGCACTGTTGCTGCTCTTCTGGCGCTACCCCACAGGATTGGTCGTGGGTTGGATTGTCTTCATTGCGCTGGTCGCACTCGTAGTTCTCGAAATACTGGTTCGTCCTGCACGCGCCGCCGCGGAGGATGCCAGGCCCGACGACGCCGGAACCGACGACGCCAGGCCTGGGGCAGAAGATACGAAAACTACGCCAGCGCCTTTGCCTTGATTGCCTGGAATTCCTCTTCGTTGATCGCGCCTGAGTCGAGAAGCTCTCTGGCGTCGGCGATCTGCTGAGTCGGCGACTTCCCGGCGACGTTTCGAATGTAATCACTCTGCGCGTGTATGTGCTGCTGAGCGGCCTCCATCGACCGCCGCGTCATTCCGTCGTTCTTGACGACCACGTAGATCATCGCGGACAGGAACGGAATGACGAAGAGAAATATCATCCACAGCGCCTTGGCCCAGCCCGAAGTCTCGTGATCACGGAACAAATCGGTGATGATCGAGAACAACACGCTCAAGTAGGCCACAAAGGCGAAACAGACGAAGATGAACCAGAAGAATTCCCAGAAACCTTCCATGTCAACGCTCCCTGCACTCGGTTTACACATCAGGAGTTCGGGAGGCTGACCTTCCGCGCCTGAACTTCTGCATTCGGCCAGAACTCCCTGGTCCAAGGTCATTTCAGTATGCGCCGACGACTTCCGTTCCGGCTACAGCTCGAGTGAGTCCAGGTTCGCCGAACGCTCGTCCATAATCGAGATCACGATTCTCCGATTCGAGATCTCCTGTCTGGCAGCCTTTTCGACAAGGAGAGGCACGAAGTCACGGATCCGACAGCCCACGAACCGCTGATGAATTGTTCGCACTCTGTTTTCGATCTCCGGTGGAGGAACATTCGGATACCGGGAAATCAGGCGAGTGATCACCCGCTCGACGTGAAGCAACTCTTCGTCGCCAGTCATTCATTAATGGTCGTCCGTCCAGCCGAGCGCGTCAAGACTCGGAAAGGGTTCGAAAACAACACAATTCAGGTACCTCTCGTAGCCAGGCCGACCGATGGGGCACAGTTCGAGACTTCTGACAATTGCGGGGGGATAATCGACGGATGATGTGGACGGAGAGTCTAGGTCGGCTACCGGGGATCGCGACTGCACGCGGATATCGCCGTGAATGGCTGCGCGCAGACGTCACGGCAGGACTCGTTCTGACGGCCCTGCTCATCCCCGCGGGGATGGGCTACGCGGAGGCCGCCGGATTGCCCGCGTACGCCGGTCTGTACGCAACCATCGTGCCGTTGCTCGCGTACGCGGTAGTCGGACCGTCGAAGATTCTTGTACTCGGGCCTGATTCGTCACTGGCACCGCTCATCGCCGCCGCGGTCATACCGCTGGCAGTGGTCGGCGATTCGGAGAACGCGCTTGCACTTGCCGGAGTTCTCGCCATTCTTGTGGGTCTCATCCTCGTGATCGGGGGTTTCCTGCGTCTGGGCTTCGTCACCGAGCTCCTCTCGAAACCCATCCGTCTCGGGTATCTCAATGCGATCGCACTCGTTGTCGTGGTTGGTCAGATTCCCAAGCTGCTCGGATTCTCCGTCGACGCGCCCGGCCTCGTCGGTGAAATCGGTGAAATCGGGAAAGCACTGATCGGTGGTGATGTCGACACCCTCGCTGCCGTCGTCGGCATCGGCTCACTGGTCGTCATAGTCGCCTTCCGGCTCTGGGTACCTGTAGTTCCCGGCGTGCTGGTGGCAGTCGTCGCGGCCATCGTCTTGTCCGCTGCCGCCGGTCTCACCGATGACATCGGAATGGTCGGCGCGCTGCCGGAAGGGCTCCCCCTCCCCTCTGTCGGCGGAGTCACCTGGCAGGACGTGGGGCAGCTGATCGGGCCGGCGGCCGGTATCGCGTTGATTGCCTTTGCCGACACCGGTGTTCTCTCGCGCACCTTCGCCGCCCGACACGGCGAGGACGTGAACGGCAGTACCGAAATGAAGGCGATCGGTGTCGCGAACGTGGCCGGCGGACTTTTCGGCGGATTCCCGATCTCTGCGAGCGGATCACGGACGCCGGTGGCCGAACAGAGTGGGGCACATACACAATTGGCCGGCGTTGTCGGAGCGCTTGCGGTCCTGGTGTTCGTCCTCGTCGCTCCCGGACTCACGGCATATCTGCCCGATGCAACACTGGCCGCCGTCGTCATCGTCGCCGCGTGTGCACTGATCGACGTTGGCGGCATGGTCCGCATGTGGCGCATGAGCACCGTGGAATTCGGCCTCGCCGTCGCGGCGTTCCTCGGCGTCGCCCTCGTCGGGGTGCTTCAAGGCATCCTTGTTGCGATCGGACTGTCCTTCGCAGCGGTCATCGCGCAGGTATGGCAGCCACATCGAACCGAACTCGTCGAGACCGGCGAACCCGCCGGATTCCACGACGTCGAACGACATCCAGATGGGCATCGCATCCCCGGCCTGGTGTTGGTGAGGTTTGACGCGCCACTGTTTTTCGCGAACGGCGAGATCTTCGACGAGTACGTTCGCTCCGTCGTCGCCAAGGCACCCGACCCGGTCGAATGGGTGGTCATTGCCGCCGAGCCGATCACCGGGCTCGACACGACCGCCGTCGACGAACTCGTCGATCTGGATACATTTTTGGAGGGCAAAGGAATTCGATTGGCATTCGCGGAGATGAAAGGTCCGATCAAGGATCGACTCATCCGATTCGGGGTCGGCGACAGGTTCGATTCGACGCACTTCTACCCGACCATCGAAGCGGCCGTGAACGCATTCCGCACCCGAACCGGCGACTGACAACGCCAGGCAATCGGGAGCCTAAGCTGCATTAGGTACCGTTTGGTATGGGATTCACGACGGACAATGTTCCGGCTCGCCGTATCGCTCAGGTCGCCGGGGTGGGTGGGATTGCCGTCGGTGT
Organism: Rhodococcus sp. P-2; assembly: GCF_016598535.1. Classification (GTDB taxonomy): domain Bacteria; phylum Actinomycetota; class Actinomycetes; order Mycobacteriales; family Mycobacteriaceae; genus Rhodococcus_F; species Rhodococcus_F baikonurensis. The sequence continues at coordinate 355,889 of NZ_CP066779.1, forward strand.
CATTGCGCTGATCTCGTCGTACTCCACCAAGCCGATCAACCCGTTGATCGCCGTGGCCTCCTTTGTCCCGATGCTGCTTGCAGTCACACTCGCAGCGTCCCTGATATGCCTGGTTTTTCGCCGCTGGATCCTGCTGGCGATTTCGGTGGTACTGATAGCGGTGGGCGCGTCGGTGATCAGTCCATTGTATGTAGCAAACAGTTCCGAAATCGACGGGCCGTCTCTGCGTGTAATGCAAGCGAACCTTCTCTTCGGGCAGGCAGACCCCGTCAGTTTGACTGCGACGGTGCGTGAGAAGGCAGTCGATGTCCTCACGGTTCAGGAACTGACCACATCACTCGAAGGCTCTCTGAGAGATCAAGGGCTCGAGCAACTGCTGCCGCATCACTACTTGGTACCGGACGAGGCCGGCGGGGGTGGCGCAGGTATTTACAGTCGTTATCCGCTGACGGAAACTCGGGAATTGAACGGCTTCGGACCTACCAATCTTGTTGCCGAAGTGGGCTTCTCGACTCCGTTCACCCTTCTGGCGGTACACCCCGGACCGGCGTTCGTGACCCCTCCCGACGTGTGGACTGCCGAGCTGAGCACTTTGCGGAACACACTCGACGCCGCCTCCGCGCAAGAAACCGTCATCGTCAGTGGCGACTTCAATACGACATTCACGCACAAGCAATTTCGTGACCTCCTCGACGTCGGCTACTCCGATGCCGCAGACCAATTGGGAGTAGGCATCGTTCGCACCTACCCGGCGGACAAAAAATTTCCCGCGATCGTCGGCATCGACCATGTACTTCTGCGGGGCGGACAGGCGAAAGCTCTCGAGCGGATCGAGATCGAAGGTTCCGATCACTTCGGCTTGATCGTCGACGTGACGATCCCCAACTAGTCGGAAGAGCACCCGCCCCGCGAACGCATTGCGGATCACCCGTGCTTCGGCATGCTTCGACCCGACACATCGATCGTTCGATGAAGGTGATGCGGCGTACGCAGGACGATCGACCGGTCCACCACGGATACGCCCGGAAACTGCTCGGCGAGATAACCTTCCAAACGCTGCACGTCGTCGATCGAGCGCAGCCACACCGCCAACGCGATGTCGTAGCTGCCGATGGTAGAAGCAACAAGCCTCGCCTCGCGCAGGTGGGAAAGGCGCTGAGCAATTGCCTCCTTTCGCCCGTCGAGACGTAAGAAGTACCACGCGTAGACCGGCCAGCCGGAGTAGGGCCGAGCTATCTCCGTGCGGACGACCAGACGCCCTGTCGACAGCTCGTGAGAAAGTAACGCTCCGGCGCGTGCCGGCGTGACTCCGAGGGCTGCAGCGAGTGCCGAGACGGTAATTCGTGGTTCGCGGGAAAGGATGTCGAACAGCTGCGACTGTTCCTCTTCGCTGGCGCGTACACCACGAATCTTCGCCGGCGGAGTCGCCTCGAGCGCGGCGATCTCGTCCGCGTCGAGAGCACGTAGACGCCAGTTTCGGGCATCGGAGTTCGCCGAGGACACGATCTGTGTTCGCATCGCGGTGATCATCGGCAGCGATCGTGTTCGCTCCAGGACGTATCTGGACAATTGATCGAGGTCGGTGCACGTGAGCGTGACAAGCAGATCCCGATTGCCGGTTGTGAGATCGACTGTCAGGACCTCTGGATCGTGCGCGATCTGTTCGGCGACACCAAGGGTCTGCGCCGGTGCGCATTCGATCTCGAGGAGCGCAGTCGCCGACACGATGGGACCGCCTCGGTAGGCAGCGATCCACGCTATCCCTTGCGAGTGTAGACGCTCCCAACGCCTGGTCAGGGTGACCGGGTCGGAACCGATCGCGCGTGAAAGCTCGGACCACGACGCTCGCGGCCTGATCTGCAGTGCGTTCAACAGCCGAAGATCGTCGTCCTTGAGCATCTGATCCTGCACCGAGGACCTCACTTTCACAAGAATGCTGCACCGAAACAGGATCGAAACGCATCAATCCTAACTTCATCTCATCAATAGTCCACCAAATCCTGAGCCTCGAGAACGCTACATCTTGCGTTCGTTCGCCCCCTCGAGAAAGACACCGACATGACCGAAGCATTCCCTGTCTCGCATGACGATTCTCCGGTCAGCGATCAGACCGCGACGCACAAGGTCGTTTTCGCCATGAGGTCGCCACGCCTGTGGATCGTGGTGATTCTGCTCCTCGGGCTTGCGGCAGGCGCCCAACTGATCGGCCCCGCAGTGATTCCCGTCGGCGCTGCCGCCATCACGATCCTGCCCATGGTGTGGGGACTGATTGCCGGCGGTGTCGTCTCGAGCCAGAAGTGGAAACCTCTCGGCCTCGATCTTCAGGCCGCAGCCTCGGCAATCATGGGGCTGGCTGTTCTCTTGCTCTGCGCAAGACTGTCTTTCACCATCGGCCCGAACATCCAACTGTTGTTCGAGGCGGGCCCTGCCCTGCTACTGCAGGAACTGGGGCACTTGTTCGGCACTATCGCTCTCGCACTCCCACTGGCGGTACTCCTTCGGATGGGACCGGCGACCGTCGGAGCAACCTTCTCCATCGACCGCGAGGGCTCCTTCGCGATGGTCAGTGAACGCTACGGCCCCGATTCCGACCAGTACCGCGGAGTCCTGTCGATGTACGTTTTCGGCACTCTGTTCGGTGCCGTGCTGATCAGCCTGATTGCGTCGCTGGCTACGTCCTTCAACATCTTCGACCCCCTCGCGTTGGCGATGGGTGCTGGGGTCGGATCCGGCTCGATGATGGCTGCCGCTGCCGCGAGCGTCGTTTCGGCGCACCCCGAGATGGCCGACCAGGTACTCGCCGTGGCAGCCACATCCAACATCATCACCGGCCTCCTCGGCGTGTATGTCGGCATGTATGTCGCACTCCCCCTTGCTGATCGAATCTACGGCGCACTCACCAAGCGCTCGAAGACGAGCACCGAGCGGAAAGCTGACACTGCCCCACGAGCGGTCGCGCCGAGTGTCACCGTGCCGCTGACCACTATCGTTCCGATTCTGTTCGTCGGTGGGGTCATCGTCTCCTCGATCGCAGCGGGTGGCGTAACTCGATCGATCATCGTCGGATACCTGATCCTCACCGGATTGTTACTCCTGGGCGTCGGCGTGGCCCGCCTGACCCGCGGCAAGATCGCGGCGATGATCGCCATCATCACCGTCGGCGCCTTGGCGACCACGCCGTGGTCCCCCATCGGTGACTTCGTCTCGACCACCGTCGGTACCGTCGACTTTCTCTCGATCTGCACCCTCACCTTGACTGTCGCAGGTCTCAGCCTCGGCAAGGACCTTCCCTTGCTCAAGACGATCGGCTGGAAGATCGTCCCGGTCGGAATCGTCGCGATCCTCGCCTCGTACCTGCTTTCCGTGGTCGTCGCGGAGTTCGCGCTCGGCCTCTGGCATTAGGACTGCACCGAAAGACGCTGGAAACAAAAGATCTTGAAAGGAAGCAATATCCATGTCCATCGCTGACACCCTCGCCCCCACGGACTCGGTTTCGAGCACGATCGAGAAGTGGTCATCTCGCCTCATCGACGTCAGCCACACGATCCATGCTCACCCAGAGTTGGCATTCGAAGAGCATCGTGCGTCGGCGCTCTTGGCTGACGCCGCGCAGGAAGCGGGCTTCACGGTTACTCGCGCCGCCTACGGCCTCGAGACGGCATTCGAAGCGGTGCGAGGCTCCGGCCCCTTCCGCGTCGTCGTCTGCGCCGAATACGACGCCCTCCCCGACATCGGTCATGCGTGTGGGCACAACGTCATCGCCGCCGCCGGACTCGGAGCAGCCGTCGCACTCGGTGAGGTCGCGGAAGAGCACGGCCTGACCGTCGTCCTCCTCGGTACGCCGGCCGAGGAACACGGCGGCGGGAAAGTCCTACTCCTCGAACGCGGCGCATGGGAGGGCGCGGCGATGTCGATCATGGTCCACGGCGCTGCAGGTGAAGACGTCAGTTGCACCGTCACGGGAACGCAGGCAGTCGATCGGTTCGACGTGACCTACTCCGGACGAGCCGCGCACGCGGCCGCTGCGCCACACAAGGGAATCAACGCAGGTGACGCCGCCACGATCGCCTTGGTTGCCATCGGACTTCTCCGTCAACAACTTCCGTCCGACGTCAGACTGAACGCCTACGTCGAGCACGGCGGCGAAGCGACAAACATCATTCCGGCCTCGACATTGGTTCGAGCGGAAGTTCGGGCCGCAGAACTCGACGTGCTGTTGGACGCCAAGCGTCGCATGCTCGCATGCTTCGAGGGCGCTGCTGTGGCCAGCGACTGCTCCTGGTCGACCGAACGCGCCGAACCTCGGTACGAGGAGCTGGTACAACATCGCGTGCTGGCGACCATCTGGGACGAGGAGATCGCGAGCCTGGGCCGCACCGCGGCCGCCCGAACTCCCCTGACCGGCGGCTCGACTGACATGGGCAACGTGTCGAAGGCGGTGCCCTCGATCCACCCGATGATCGCGTTGCGCGGCGTCACCGGAGTTCCTCACACTATCGAGTTTGCCGCTGATGCCCGCTCCGCAGCGGGTGACGAAGCCGTTCTGCATGGGGCAATCGCAATGGCGCGCACTGTGATCCGAGCCGCTAGCGGGGACTCGCGCTCCACCCTCTTGACGCTTGCGGCCCAGCGCGAGTCAGGAGCGACCACCGTCACGAGCGCCGAATGAGCACCACCGGAGTCTATGTTTCCGCTCTCGAATTCTTCTCCATCGGCATCGGACCCTCCAGTTCACACACGGTCGGTCCGATGCGCGCTGCCCACGCTTTCGGCGGCGAGCTCGCCGCTGCCGACTTGACCGCGTCGGTCGACCGGATTCGCTGCAATCTGCACGGCTCACTCGCCGCCACCGGAATAGGCCACTGCACTCCCGACGCGGTGATCGCGGGACTTCGTGGGTTGGAGCCTGAAACGTGCGAGCCGAGCGACGTTCACGGGCGTTGGGCCGAGCTGTCGGACGGCGGATCGGTGACGCTCGTCGGTGGCTCGCTCGAACACGTAGTGTTCGAGCACGAGGACATGGTGTTCGAGCCGCTCGTTCGCCGTCACGGCCACCCCAACTCGATGACCCTGACCGCCTTCAAGGGTCGCGAAATCGTCTGTACACGTACATATCTGTCGATCGGTGGCGGATTCGTACTGCGCGCCGGAACGGAGACGCAAGCAAACGCGCATTCGATCAACTCACGCTACCGAACCGCGAAAGAGCTACTGGCGGAAAGCGGCTCCGGAACTATCGCCGAACTGGCCTTGTCGGACGAAATCGCGATACACGGCCAGGATCGGGCATTCACCGGCATCGACGCGATCTGGTCCGCGATGCGCGCCTGCATCGAGCGCGGCACCCAGACCGAAGGTGTATTGCCCGGGCGTCTCGGAGTTCGCCGACGCGCGCGGTCTGCGAACATTCAACTGGAACAACGTAACTGCGCACCATCCTCACGCGAGTGGCTGACGGTCTACGCCATGGCGGTCAACGAAGAAAATGCAGCAGGTGGCCGCGTGGTAACGGCTCCGACGAACGGTGCGGCAGGCATCGTGCCGGCGGTGCTCTACCACCACATACGTGCGACGGGCGCCGGCGCGCATGACGTTCGAACATTTCTACTCACCGCGGCGGCAATCGGGTCGATCATCAAGGCGAATGCCTCGATCTCGGGTGCGGAAGCCGGGTGTCAAGGCGAGGTCGGAGCCGCTTGTGCGATGGCGGCGGCAGGTCTGTGTGCCGTCATGGGTGGATCGCCACGACAAATCGAGAATGCAGCTGAGATTGCCATGGAACACCATCTGGGGCTGACCTGCGATCCGGTTGGTGGCCTGGTCCAAATCCCCTGCATCGAGCGAAATGCCGTAGCCGCCTCGACTGCAGTCACCGCAGCACAGCTCGCATACCTGGGTGACGGGACGCATGTGGTGAGCCTCGATACCGTCATCGAGACCATGCGACAAACCGGAAACGACATGTCCGTGCGCTACAAGGAAACCAGTGAAGGCGGGCTCGCCGTCAATGTCGTCGAGTGCTGAGGGGGATGTCGACGCCGGTGGCGTCCACGGGCGGCCGCCACCGCCGGAAATATCATCCTCTCGAACGATGAAGTCCGTAGCGCGGATTTCTACACTCGGTGACATGACTTTGTGGACGGTGACCAGATGACCGCGCATCACGCTGGCGGAATTCCGCTGCATACCGCGTCGGGGCCATCTCGGCCGATACTGTCTTCCGGCCGCAAGATCGCCGCGCTGATCGCTGCCGCCGCCGTCTTCTCCGCAGCCTTCGTTCTCGCCCCGGCCATGCTGACAACACGTCCCGGCGAGGGCTATGCAAACCAGGGGGCGCTCGTCGAGACGGTCCGAGCAAATTTCGTCGAGTATTGGAACTCGGGCGTTGAGAGCTTCACGCCCGGTTTGCAGTCCGCTGTCGACTACTGGCAGCGGTACCACATGGCCAAGGCAGTGATTGCGGTAATCCTGTTGACCGTCCTGCTCTCACTCGGCCGCGCGCTCTGGATGTCGTTCGTGAACGCCGGCCCTCTGACGGCTGGAAAGAAACTCGCATTCGTCTCGGCCGGTGGACTGGTCACACTCCTCGCACTGTTCTCGTCGGTACTCGTAATGGCAAACGTCCAAGGTGTCGTTGCGCCCTTCTCTTCGCTGATCTCGATGTTGCCCGTGGCCCAGACGGATGGGGCGCTTGGCGACACTGTCGGGCAGGTCCGCCAACAGCTCGCTCAGTCGACGGGCACCGGAAATCAGCAAAGTCCCGCCCTCGAACTGATGATCAGCGACTTCGCGCGGTATCACTTGGCCATGGCGGTGATCGCGCTGATCGCGGCAGCAATATCACTGGCCGTGGCCGTGGTCGTGTGGGCACGCTTCGCGAGAACGGCACGATCCGAGCGACGGACGAGATTCATGTCGGGGTCGATAGGCCTTCTCACTGCACTGTTCACGCTGGGATTGATCGTTGTCGGCGTAGCAAATATGGGCACCGCGGCAGACCCGGCACCGGCGCTGGCGGCGTTCTTCGACGGCGGGCTCTGACCCAAGTCAAGGGTTGAGGCCAGGGTTCCGTAGTCCCCCGGTACCGGTTGAGGAGGTACCTGGGGACTGCGTCTGCCGTACCCGGGGTCGATGTGTGAGTGCCCTCGGACAGGCAGAGTTCGACTCATGAAAACCGGAGCAAGACGCATCATGCTTGTCGGCCTGTGCAGCGCCATGGTTGCCGGCGCTGTAATCAGCTGCAGCACGGACAAATCCACAGACAATCCCACATCCACCACTGACAAGGTCATGGACTCTGCCATCACCGGCCAGCTCGACTCGATCATCGACGCGGCGGTGAATTCGACCGGGATTCCCGGTGCGATGGTGGGCATTTGGGGACCCAACGGCAACTATGTGAAGGTTGCGGGCGTCGCCGATACTGCAACGAAAGCACCGATGGAAACCGACTTCTACCACCGAATCGGTAGCGTCACCAAGACATTTACCGTGACCGCCCTGCTGCAATTGGTCGACGAGGGAAAGATCGGTCTCGATGATCCGATTTCCCAGTACGTCGACGGCGTCATGGAAGGTGATGCGATCAGTTTGCGTCACCTGGCAGGGATGCGCAGCGGCCTTGTGGACTACACGACGTCCGAACAGTTTGTGATGGAATATCTTTCGGATCCTCGCCGACCTTTCACACCGGAAGAACTCGTCGGATACGTCAAGGATCTCCCACTTCGACTTCGACCAGGGACCACCGTCGACTACTCGAACACCAACACTGTTCTGCTGGGCATGGTGATCGAAAAGGTCTCCGGCTCAAAACTGTCGGACGTCATCGACACCAAGATCGCGACACCACTCGGGATGGAGCACACCAGCTTTCCCACGACCAACGCGTTCCCGACACCACACGCACAGGGGTACACCAACCAAACGCTCGACGAATCCGTGACCGCGGCAACGGATTGGAATCCGTCGTGGGGCGGCGCCGCGGGTGCAATGATCTCGTCTTTGGACGACATGCGCATCTGGGTTCCGGCGCTGGCCAAGGGCGATCTTCTCACCGACGACACTCAGAAGCAGCGCCTGCAAACCGTGAACTTGAGCGAAGGGGACGACAGCTCCGGCTACGGACTCGGATTGTTCAACAGCGGTGGCTGGATCGGTCACAACGGAAGCCTGCCCGGCTACAAGACAGTCTCGGTCTACTTGCCCGAGAAGGACACCACCCTGGTCGTCTTCATCAACACCGACATCGACGGCGAGACTGATCTGACCAGCGCGTTGATGGTACCGATCACCAAGTTGATCAGCCCCGACAACGTCTACGGCTGATCACCTCGGGTCGGATCCACAATTCGGACGAAAGTGACATTTCGGGTTCGGTCAGTCGATAGGCTCATCCATCGACAGATCGAACCCGGAAGAGGCAGACATGGGATCCTTGAACGACTGGTTACTCAACAGCGACAGCCCGCTCGCGGGGATCGTCGGCGGCATCCTACTGACGATCGCGATGCTTTCCGGCGGCACGGGCATGTAGCCCGCCACGCTCGATACAGCTCCGTATAGCGCTGGATGTTCAGTGCGTGACCCGACGAACATGTTCGTTACGAACATGTTCGTGTACGGTGTAGTCATGCCCACGCAGCCAACAGGTCCGTCGAGCCGTCGCAATCGTCCAGCCAAACCCGCTCTGACACGCGAGGGCATCGTCGGTACCGCGGTGCAAATCTTGCGGTCGGAGGGGTTGCAGAAGTTGACGATGCGTCGACTCGCCCTCGAACTCGACACCGGCCCGGCGTCGCTGTACGTATACGTGCGCAATACTGTCGAGCTACATGCCGCGGTTCTCGACGAACTCCTCGGAGTCGTGGATCTCGCCGAAAATTCTCCCGGCACTTGGCAAACCCGCCTCGAACAGGTCTTGACCTCCTACACGGCCGTGCTGTTCGATCATCCCGGTCTCGCCCAGTCGGCACTCGTTTCCCGGCCCAGCGGAGTTCACTACGTACGCCTGCTCGAGCGCCTGCTGGCATTACTCGACGAAGGCGAAGTCCCTTCGGGTCAAGCAGCGTGGGGCGTGGACTTGCTGCTGCAGTATGCGACGTCCACAGCTGCCGAACACTCGGCGCCGAACAATTCCGCCGACTCGGATGCCCAATGGAGCGCGTTGACCGACGCAATCCGGAACGCAAACCCGCAGACGCACCCCCTCGTCTCAGGCCATGCAACAGCACTACTCGCCGGTGAACCCACCGCACGTCTGTCCTGGGGATTTCGCACGCTCATCACGGGCATCGAGAACACCCCACTCACTTCTTAGGAATCCACCATGAATCACTATCCCATCGCAATCATCGGTGCCGGCCTCGGCGGCCTCACCCTCGCCCGAGTCCTCCATCTCCACGGAATCGATTCTGCGGTATTCGATCTCGAATCCGGACCAACAGCGCGGACCCAAGGCGGCATGCTCGACATCCACGAAGACTCGGGCCAGATCGCGCTTCGTGCCGCCGGCCTGTACGACGAGTTCCGCGCCCTCGTTCATCAAGGCGGTGAAGAGACACGCGTCCTCGATCGAAATGCCGTCGTGCACCTGAGCGAGCAGGACACCGGAGACGGTGACCGCCCGGAAATCGACCGAGGTCAGCTGCGTGACCTACTGCTCAGCTCACTTCCACAAGAAACAATCCACTGGGGAGCCAAGGTCCGCAGTGCACATCCGTTGCCGGACGGTCGACACGAGGTCCACCTCGCCGATGGCACCCACTTCACCACCGATCTCCTGGTCGGCGCCGACGGCGCGTGGTCGAAAATTCGCCCTCTGGTTTCGAACGCCACTCCTGCCTATACCGGGATATCTTTCGTTGAGTTCGACCTTCACGACGCCGACAACCAACACGCGAATGCCGCCGAAACAATCGGTGGCGGAATGATGTTCGCGCTCAGCGCCGACAAAGGCTTCCTTGCCCACCGTGAGACCGACAACAGTCTGCACGTCTATGCCGCCCTGCGAGTTCCCGAGAACTGGGCGGCGAGTGTCGACTTCTCCGACGATCACATCGCGAAGAAGATTCTGCTGGAACACTTCTCGGACTGGGACGAGTCGCTGCGTTCACTGATCGTCGAAGCGGACAGCACGCTGACTCCTCGCCCCATCCATGCCCTTCCCATCGGGCACAGTTGGAGCCGTACTCCAGGCGTCACATTGCTCGGGGACGCAGCGCACGTCATGTCGCCGTTTGCCGGAGAAGGCGCAAACCTGGCAATGCTCGACGGCGCCGAACTCGGCGAGGCGATCGCGTCACACAGCAGCACGCAGCAAGGACTTGCTGCCTACGAAGAGCGACTGTTCCCGCGTAGCGCCGCGTCGGCACAACAGTCGGCTGATGGACTGGACATGTGCTTCGGCGAGAACGCACCCCAGGGGCTCCTGGACATGTTCACCTCACACCCCTGACCTGACGAATTCGGATCAGGTCGTCAGGTCCTCGTGGGCAAGCGACGAAGACAAACCACGGTGGGCTTCGACTTGCTCCAGCAGTTGGCGGGCTTTCTGCTCGACCACGGACACTGCATCGGCGCCGGCGACCCAACGACGTGGGGGTAGCGGCGAATCGACAAGTGCCACAAGTGCCGCGGCAAGTTTCACCGGATCCCCACCCTGGGCACCGTTCATACTCTTCCACGCTTCGACGGTCTCGCCAGTCCGAGCGTCGTAGTCGTCTATCGACAATTCCGGCCAGATCGACGACGCACCCTCGACAAGCAGCTCGGTCCGGAAGAATCCCGGCTCCACGATCGTCGTCCCGATTCCGTACGGTTCGACGTCGAATCGCAATGATTCCATCCAGCCCTCCAGCGCAAATTTCGACGCGGCGTAGGCTGCGCAAAACTCCTGACCAACCAGGCCCGCAAGCGAACTGACAGTCACGACATGCCCACTCCGTTGCCTACGCATCACCGGCAGCACCGCCCGTGTCACATTGATCGGCCCGAAAAAGTTGGTCTCCATCTGAGCGCGAAGTTGTGCCGGACTGACAACTTCGAAGAACCCGGCGTAGAAGTTTCCGGCGTTGTTCACCAGCACATCGATTCCACCGAATCGTGCAACTGCCGTGTCCACCGCAGCATATGCGGCTTGTTCGTCGGTGATGTCCAAGGCAATCACCAACAGGTCGTCATGCTCACCGATCGCTGCAGAAACACGGTCCGCATCACGCCCCGTTGCCACCACCGCATGCCCGGCAGCAAGAGCCGCCTGCGCAATGTCGACTCCCATGCCCCGGCCTGCGCCGGTAACGAACCAGACCTTCTTGTCAGCCATGTTCACTGTCCTCTCGTTTGATGGAGTCCAGTACAGAACAGATTCCACGGCCCTGGGAGTGCCTGTCGTTCCGGGTAACAGCAGACCCCCTCAACGCGCCTACTCGCGAAGAGTCGTCAAGAAGGCAATACGGTCACCACGGTAGAGCGAACGAACGCGCTCGATCGGCACACCCTCCGGATCGACGGACGTCCGGTGCAACAGAAGCATCGGCATCGAGGTGGTGGACTCGACGAGTGTTGCCTCGCGCGGTGACGCGAGCACCGTCTCGATCCGTTCGGTAGCAGAGGCGAAGACCACGCCGATGGAGCGGATGGCCGCGTACAGGGACGTCGTCGCGTCGAAGGCGTCGAGCATCTCACCGAACCTGCTGTCCGGCAAGAAGGTTGATTCGAGCCCGATCTTCTCGCCGTCGGCGAAGAGGACACGCTCGAGATGAACCACGCTGTCGCCCAACTCGATACCCAACTCCGTCGCGAGACCGTCGTCGGCTGACATTCGTTCGAAGGTCACAACCTTACGACTGGGCACTCGCCCAGCACTCAGAGCGCCTTCGGTATAGGAACGAATCGACAGCGGCTGAACCAACTTCGGACTCGCTACGACGGTGCCCCGACCCCGCCGCTCGATCCGTCCTTCGACGAGAAGATCACGAAGCGCTTGACGAACCGTCTCGCGAGCGACGGTGAACCGCGCCGCCAGTTCTCGCTCCGACGGGACGGAATCACCCTCGTCGAGCCCGCTGAGAATGGTCTCGATCTCGGTGCGCACCCGGTAGTACTTCAACTCGGGTTCGATCACGACGCTCGAGGTCCCCGGCCCGGTGGACGTCTGCTGATTCATGGCGCAAGCGTACAAGAATTCGGTCTATACCAATTGTTAACCTGGAGTTCGTCTCGATTCCCCCTATTGGTCTAGACCAAACGTCACTATCTCTACATGCGAATTTTGATTGTGGGCGGAGGAATCCTCGGAACGGCGCACGCCGACGAGGCAATCCGCCGGGGACACGATGTCATCCATCTCGAACGCGAGCCCGAAGCCCGCGGTGCAACGGTACGGAACTTCGGATTGGTCTGGGTATCCGGGCGAGCTCCCCACGAACTGGAAGCCGCGCTGCGTTCGCGCGAGCTGTGGGCGAACCTTGCCGCCCGTGTCCCCGGCGTCGGATACCGCCCGGCCGGCTCCATCACCCTCATGCGCACCGAGGAGGAGGTCGCGGTCGCGCAGGAAGCATTCGCTCGGCCGGACGCCGACAACCGAGGGTTCGCACTTCTCGATCCCGACGCCGTTCGCGTCGTCAACCCCGCACTCCGGGGCAAGTTTCTCGGCGGACTGCACTGCACCCTGGACGCCGCTGTCGAGTCGCGGCAAGCGCTCCCCGCCATCCGTTCTTACCTCGAATCCACCGGCCGTTACACCTTCCACGCCGGAACGGAAGCCCGCGAGATCACGACGAACACCTCCGGCGTACACATCCGTGACGATCACGGTCGCAACTTCGAGGCCGATCTCGTGATCGTCTGCCCCGGAGCAACACTCGGCGGATTGGCCCGCGATCTCGCCGGCGATCTCCCGTTGCGACGTGTGCGCCTGCAGATGATGCAGACAGCCCCACTCGGCGAAAAGCTCACCACCGCAATCGCGGACGGTGACAGCTTCCGCTACTACCCCGGTTTCGCCGGATCTGCCCTCGATCACCTTCGCACGGTGCAGCCGCAGGAACCGACGGCCGAGGAGCACCGCATGCAGCTCCTGTGCGTGCAGCGCTTGCACGGCGGCCTGACCATCGGCGACACCCACGAATACGAGGAGCCCTTCGACTTCGACGTCGACGAGGCGCCCTATCGCCATCTGTCCGGAGTCGTGGAAACACTTCTGGGACGCGATCTTCCGCCCATCGTCAAGCGATGGGCGGGCGTCTACAGCCAGTGCCTCGACCCCTCACAACTTGTTCACCGCGCACAAGCCGCCGACAACGTCTGGGTGGTTGCCGGTCCCGGTGGCCGAGGCATGACGCTCGGCCCGGCACTGGCGGAACACATCGCCGACCAGCTCGGTCTCTGAATCCTTCCGACAAGAAAGACTTCTCATGTCTCCCATCACCCTTGCCGTTCTCGACATGGCCGGCACCACCGTCGCCGACGACGGACTGGTGCTTCGCGCGTTCGCCGCCGCTGCCGAAGCCGGCGGACTGCCTGCCCAAGGCACCGAAGCCGACGCCGCTCGCCAATACGTCCTCGACACGATGGGCCAGTCGAAGATCGTCGTGTTCCGGGCGATCTTCGGGGACGAATCCCGCGCCCAAGCCGCGAACGCCGCCTTCGAAACCACTTACGATTCCCTCATCGACCAGGGCCTGGCCGAGCCGATCCCCGGCGCCGAGAAAGCCATCACCACTTTGCGCGAGGCCGGCATCAAAGTTGCCTTGACCACCGGGTTCAGCCGATCGACGCAGGACAAACTCCTCGTCGCGCTCGGCTGGGAATCCCTCGCCGATCTCACCCTCTCCCCCGCCGAGGCCGGTCGCGGTCGACCGTACCCGGACCTGGTTCTGACTGCCCTGCTCAAACTTTCGATCGACGACGTCCACCAGATCGCCGTACTCGGTGACACGTCCAACGACGTGCTCAGCGGCATTCGCTCCGGCGCATCGATCGTTGCCGGCACTCTGACCGGCGCTCACGACGAACAGCAACTTCGCGAAGCCGGTGCCACCCACATCGTCCCGTCCGTGACGGAGTTCGCCGAACTCCTCACCCACTCCTGATCTCACCTCCGAAAAAGGAATCGTCATGCGTCTACGCCCGAGCATCGCTGCGGCCGCTCTCGCCGTGTCCGTCCTTTCGTTCACCACCGCCTGCGGTGGCACCGGCACTGCCGCCGGATCAGATACCGAGACCGTCACCGTCTACAGCGCCGACGGTCTGTCCGGTTGGTACAAGGGAAGATTCGACGCCTTCACCGCGCAGACCGGTATCGCCGTCAACCTGGTCGAAGCTGGATCCGGCGAGGTTGTCTCCCGCGTCGAGAAGGAGCAGTCCAACCCACAGGCAGACGTGATCATCACGCTGCCGCCGTTCATCCAGAAGGCCGACGCTCAAGGTCTGCTCGAGCCCAGCGGAATCGACACCTCCGCCGTTCCTGCCGACGAGAAGGACGACGCCGGCAAGTACGTACCCGTCGTCGAGAATTACCTCTCGTTCATCGCCAATCCAACTGCATCACCCGCCCCACAATCTTGGGACGACCTGCTCACCGATCAGTTCAAGGGCAAGTTGCAGTACTCCACGCCCGGGCAGGCCGGCGACGGTACCGCGGTGTTGTTGCTGCTCCAGCATCTGATGGGCAAGGAAGGCGCCCTCGACTACCTCGGAAAGCTCCAGGCCAACAACGTCGGACCCTCGTCCTCCACCGGAAAGCTCCAGCCCAAGGTCAGCAACGGCGAGCTGCTGGTCGCCAACGGTGACGTCCAGATGAACCTCGCCTCCATCGCCGACGACGGATCGAAGTTCGACATCTTCTTCCCCGCTGGAGCCGACGGCACTCGCACCACCATCGCACTGCCCTACGTGATGGGCCTCGCCAAGAGCGCACCCAGCAGCGAACAAGCCAAGAAGTTGATGGAGTTCCTGCTCTCCGAAGAGTCCCAGAAGACCGTCGCCACCGATGCACTCGGCGTATCGGTCCGCGAGGACGTCCGAAGCAACGCCGGTGAATCCAGCGACAAGAACACGCCTTCCGGAGTTCTGCAGGGCGTCAACGTCTGGACCCCGAACTGGAACGACGTCCTCAGCTCGCTCGACGCCGACATCGCCGCTTACCAGAAAGCCACCGGGAGCTGATCATGGCAAGAACCAGACTGGGGCGGACGCTCCCCGAGACCGTCGGTGTTCACGGAGCGATCGAACATTCCGCTCCGGCAATCACTTTCGATCGCGTCAACGTCGCCTACGGCCGTGGAAAGACCGCAACCCATGCCCTCGTCGATTTCAATCTGCGAGTGGCACCGGGTGAAACTGTGGCACTGCTGGGGCCCAGTGGATCCGGGAAGTCGACCGCGCTGAAGGCCCTCGCGGGATTTGTCCGCCCCACGTCCGGTTCCGTCAAGCTCGGCACCCGAGACATCACCAATCTGCCTCCCGCACAGCGCGGTATCGGCGTCGTCGTTCAGTCGTACGCCCTCTTCCCGCACATGCGAGTTTTCGAAAACGTAGCCTTCGGACTCCGAGCCCATCGCGTGCCGCGGTCGGAGATCGGCCCTCGCGTAGCCGAAGCCCTCGACATGGTCGGGATGTCGGCGTACGGAAAGCGCCTTCCCCGTGAACTTTCCGGCGGTCAACAGCAGCGAATCGCCATTGCCCGAGCATTGGCGATTCGCCCTGGAGTACTCCTCCTCGACGAACCGTTGGCCGCCCTGGATGCTCAACTTCGCGAGAGCATGCTCGGCGAGCTGGCGAGGCTGCGCGCAGCACTACCTGACACCGCCATGCTCTACGTGACGCACGATCAGAGTGAAGCCCTGGCGCTCGCGGACCGAATCGCAGTGATGCGCAACGCCAGACTCGCGGACATCGACACCGCCGAGGCCTTGTGGAAGCGTCCACCGTCCAGCTTCACCGCGGCCTTCCTCGGGGGTGCCAACCTGCTGCCCTGCACCGTCACACGCGTCATCGGCACCTCCGCACTGGTCTCGATCGGTGGCACGCCGTTCACTGCTCACGCCCCGCAGCCCGAGATCGGGCACATCGAATGGGAGTCCGACATGGACGCCTACCTGTGTGTTCGTCCACACGCGGTAGGCGTAACCGGCGTCGGCGCGCGAGGATCATTCCCGGCACATATCGTCTCGAGCGTCTGGCGCGGTTCCACGACGCGTCTGACACTGGCTGTCCATGGTCTCGACGACGTCCGCGTCGACGCAGATGTTCCAGGGCACGACGAGCGACCGGTCGACACAGAAGTGGGCGTCGTCCTGCCCACGGACGGCAGCGTTCTGGTTCCCGCGGATCGCCACCCATGACGACCACCTTGGAACGCCCCGAAACCGCTGTGCCCCAGCACAAAGACCCGATCCCGTGGCGCCGGATCGGGTGGGCGCTACCGCCACTGCTTCTTGTCCTCGTGTTTGCTGTCTATCCCACCGCGCGTGTCCTCACGGAATCGCTGAGCACCGAGAGCGGCACCGGGTTGTCCACGTGGTCCTCCGTGCTCGGTTCGGAACTGTTCCGAACCGCACTCTGGCGGACCATCCAGATCGCCGTGGCGTCGACGCTGGGCTGCCTGGTGCTGGGCACCTTCCTCGCCTTGGTGCTTGCCTTCGTTCCGTTTGCCGGATACAAGGTGGTTGGCCGATTGATCGACACAGTGCTCGCCCTGCCGTCGTTCCTGATCACGCTGGCGTTCACGTTTCTGTACGGCACTGCCGGCGCCGTCAACGCGTTGATCATGCGCATCACCGGCGACGCGAGCGGTCCGCTCAATTTCCTCAACACGCCGTTCGGAGTCATCGCGGCCGAGATCACCTTCTTCACGCCGTTTGTCGTCCGACCGCTACTGGCCGCGTTCACCCAGATTCCGCGTGAACAGCTCGACGTTGCAGCCAGTCTCGGCGCGTCTCCTGTCCGAGTTCTGCGACAGGTGGTGATGCCGGAAGCGTGGCCGGCCCTGCTGGCCGGTGGTTCACTCGTCCTTCTGATGACGCTCAACGAATTCGGCATCGTGCTCTTCACCGGAGCAAAAGACGTCGTAACCCTTCCGGTCCTCATCTACACCCGTGGCATCGTCACCTTCGACTTGCCGGGAGCGGCAGTGATCGCGACGGTTCAAGTCGCACTCTCGCTCGGCTTGTACTGCCTCTACCGATTCACGTTCAACAGATTGATGGGAGGCAGCCGTGCTGCTGTGGACCCGAAGCTCTAGGGCTCTAGTACTCGGATTCTTCGCCCTCGTCGTCGCGGTTGTCTTCGTCGCGCCGATCGCCACCGTCGTCGCGGCTGCCTTGGCCGGATCGTGGACCGGGCCACTTCCGTCGAATCTCGGTGGAAAGAACTTCTCCACGGCGCTGTCCGACGAGAACTTCGCCAGCCTGACCGTCAGCTTGCAGACTGCGTTCATCTCGGGCGCGCTAGCTCTGATCGTCGGAACCTGGGCCGCGCTGGCTGCTCGTGAGGCGCCGATGTGGCTGCGGCGCATCACCGACGCCGTGTTCCACCTGCCGATTGCAGTTCCCTCGGTCGCGATCGGATTGGGGCTGCTGATCACCTTCAACGAGCGCCCGCTGCTGCTCGGCGGTACCAAGTGGATCGTGATTCTCGCTCACACGGTTTTGGTGCTTGCCTTCGCCTTCAGTTCCGTATCGGCCGCGCTCGAACGGCTCGATCCCGCCTACCGTCAAGCTGCCGAATCACTCGGCGCCGGGCCCGTGCGGGTCCTGACGCGGGTGACGCTACCGCTGCTGCTCCCAGCGTTGGGTGCGGCCGCCGGGCTTTCCATCGCACTGTCGATGGGCGAGCTGGGCGCTACCGTGATGGTCTATCCGGCGACCTGGAAGACCTTGCCAGTCAGCATCTTCGGACTCACCGACCGCGGCCAGGTATTTCTCGCCGCAGCAAATACGACACTGCTGCTTGCAGTCACCCTGGTCGCCCTCATGGTGGTCGGCAGAATCCGGCGGCGCTGACCTTGCTGTGCGCCTTTATTAACCGCCCGCGGTTAATAAAGGCGCACAGCAGGGGGTTTATCCCTTCCGCAAGATGTACCGCTGAACCTTGCCGCTCGGGGTCTTGGGCAGGTTCGGAACAAAATGCACGGTGCGCGGGTACGCGTGCGCGGCAAACTTCTTCTTCACCAGGGTTTGCAGTTCCTTCTCGAGTTCGTCGTCGCCGTCGACGCCTTCGCGGAGAACGACGAACGCCTCGAGGACCTCGCCGCGCAACTCGTCGGGCATACCCACGACGGCGGCCTCGATGACGTGTTCGTGCATGACCAGCACGCTCTCGACGTCGAAGGGGCCGATGCGGTAGCCCGCCATGATGATGACGTCGTCGTCGCGCGAGGAGAAGAAGAAGAATCCGTCCTCGTCCGTCATCCCGGCGTCACCGGTGATGTACCAGCGACCGTCTTCGCTGAATCGCTGCTTCGTCTTCTCCGGCGCATCGACATACCCGGTAAACCACATCAACGGGCTGTTGTGCGTATCGATCGCAACGCGTCCCTGAGTGCGAGCCGGCGCGATGTCATCCGAATTGTCTTCCAGCACAGCGGCAGACCAACCCGGCAACGGACGACCCATCGATCCCGGGCGTACGTCTTCGCGGAGACCGTCGGCCCAGGCGTTGACGATGAACATGCCGTGCTCGGTCTGGCCGTAATGATCACGGACCTCGACGCCCAACGAGTTCTTGGACCACGCAACAACATCCGGGGTCAGGGGCTCACCGGCCGAGGACGCACGGCGCAGCGAGATGCCTTCCGGAACGGGTGCCTTGTCGGCGCGCAGACTGCGGTACACGGTCGGAGCGGCGGCAAAATTGGTGACACCGAACTTCTCGATGATCTGCCACGTCAGAGGCGCGGAGAAGCCGGCGTGCAGCAGAATGCTTCGCGTGCCGGCGGCAAGCGGGCCGAGCAAGGCGTAGTACAGCCCGTACGCCCAGCCCGGGTCTGCGGCGTTCCAGAACACGTCGTCGTCGCGGACGTCGAGGCCGAACTCCTGGTAGGCGTGGAACGACGCGAGCGCGCGCACCGGAACGGGAACGCCCTTGGGTGTTCCCGTGGTGCCACTGGTGAACAACTGCACCATCGGTGCGTTGCCGCCGACTGCCTGAGCAGCGCCCTTCGGGTCTTCGGCATCCTGAGCTGCGACAAGTGCGTCGAAGTCCAACTCGTCACCGGCCGCACCGCCCGCGACGACGACCTGCCACGCTGCGTCGGCGGGAATGTCCTCACCCGGCGCGAGCTTGTCGAGCTGATTGGCGTCGGAAATGACCACCTTCGCGCCGCTGGCCGTCAAGCGGAAGGCGATGGCCGGCGAAGCGAACGCCGTGAACAACGGCACGTGGACCGCGCCGCGGCGCCAGATTCCGAGGAGCGCGACCACGAGGTCCGCAGACTTGCCCATCAACGTCGCGACGTTGTCACCCGGCTCGACTCCGAGGTCGGCCAGAGCTGCCGCGAAACGCGCGGACTGCTCACGTAGATGACCGTAAGTGAGGTCCACCGAGTTAAGGTCTGCCTCGACGACGGTGAATGCAACGCCATCCGCGGGATGCCGATCGCAGAGCAATTCTGCGGCGCTGGCATGCGGGGTGTCGTACTGGTCCAGCAGCTCGCGCACCCGTGCGGTGGGATCGGTGCTCATCAACTTGCTCCTTATCGATCGTCGTATGGTTGGCCCGACCGGTTACGTTGGCGGCTCGTCATACGTACTGTTCACCCCCTATGATCTAGCTCACAAGAGAACTTCACTACCCCCAGAAAGGGGTACCTGCGTGAACCGACATGCTTCGTCACTTCTGCGTCCCCGCGACGGGGACGCTATGCGAGGTGAACTCCGAACAATTGCAGCTCAGGGCGTTGTTCCCGTGCTGTTCGGAGGCGAGGTCCAGGACGGAACCCTGCACCTGAGCGAATTCGTCGGCACCCGCACCAACAACCTCAAGGGCTTGGCCATCCCGCCGCGCTCGGGCATGGGCGGACGCGTCGTCGCCCAGGGTTCACCGATCACCGTCAACGATTACGGCAATTCGCAGTCCATCACTCATCACTTCGACCGGCCTGTTCTCAGCGAGGGCCTGCATTCGATCATCGCCGTTCCGGTCATGGTGTCCGGCAAATCGCGCGCTGTCCTCTACGCCGCGATCCGTGATTCCGCTCCGTTGGGTGACCGCACAGCAGACGTCATGGTCAACGCATCCCGGCGCCTCGGGATGGAGTTCGCCATCCGCGACGAAGTCGACCGTCGCCTACAACTACTGCAGGCCGCCGCCGCGACCACCGCCGACGGTATGTCTTCGGAAGAGATCCGCGGAGTCCACGCCGAACTACGCAGTGTCGCCCAGACCGTCACAGACACCGACTTACAGACCAAACTCCGCGGACTCTCCCAGCGTTTGGCCAACCTGCTGCGGCCGACCGTCGACGCCGAATCCGACGTCACGCTCACCCCACGTGAAGTGGATGTTCTCTCGCAAGTCGCACTCGGCTGCACCAACATCGAAGCCGGCCAAAGGCTTTCCCTCCGCCCGGAGACCGTGAAGAGCTACCTGCGTAGCGCGATGGGCAAGCTGGACGCGAGCTCACGCCACGAAGCTGTGGTGACCGCCCGCAGGTTGGGACTGCTCCCCTGACGAGTCAGTAGCCTTCCGGCAAGGCGGTGAGCATGTCGCGGGTGACTGCGACAGCGTTGTCCGAACTTCCGCCCCGCACAACCAGAGTCGCGAAGGCCAGGTTGCCTCGATAGCCGACGAACCACGCATGCGATCCCCCTTCGACCTCGGCTTCACCGGTCTTGCCGTACACCTCACCCTGATCTTCGACGCGTTCGGCAGTACCGCTGGTGACCACGAGCCGCATCATTCCGCGCAGACCGTCGACCATGGCCGGCGTGATCGCTGGACGCTCGCCGTCGATGGTGGTTTCGCGCCCCGAAATCAGTTGCGGCACCGGAGTCGAACCGTTCGCGACCGTCGCAGCTGCCATCGCCATTCCGAACGGACTGACCACGACCTTGCCTTGACCGAACCCGTCTTCCGTCCGCTGGACCAGATCCGACGCCGGCGGCACCGAACCCGAATCGATCGGCAATCCCACCACGTTGTAGTCCTGGCCGATACCGAACTGCGCTGCGGCAGTGGTCAACGTGTCCGGTTGCATCTCGCTGGCCAGCTTGGCGAAGGACGTATTGCACGAACGTGCGAAGGCCGTTGCCATCGGCACTGTGCCGAGTGAGAACTCGTTGTAGTTGGGAACGCTGCGCTCACCGATCTCGATCCGGCCCGGGCACGGCACCATCGTGTCGGGGGTCGCCTGACCGGTCGAAATCGCCGCACCCGCCGTGATGATCTTGAACGTCGAACCCGGTGGGTACTGACCCATCGTCGCGACCGGACCGTCACGGTCCGCCGCCTTGTTCTGTGCAACGGCCAGAATGGCCCCACTCGACGGTTCGATGACCACCATCATCGCCTGGTCCTTGTTCACGTTCACCGCGCGCTGCGCAGCGATCTGGATGTTACGGTCCAGACTGATACTGAACGACGGAACAGGTTGCGGCGCAGTCTCGGTCAGCACGTCGGTGTCGACGCCGTTCTGGTTGACCGTGACGACACTCCAGCCGGCTTTACCGTCAACCTCGTCGATGATCGTCTTCTTGATCTGCCCGAGTAGGTCAGGCGCGAACTCCGGGTCCGTCGAGACGAGATCCGATTCGTCCGAGACAGATACTCCCGAGATGGCTCCCAGTTGCGCCGAAACCTGGTCGTAGTCGTCACTGCGCAGCCGGGTCACCAGATAGTCGCCCTTGACGGCCGTCGAGGATTCGGCGATCGACTGACCCGTCAGCGACGAATCGAACCGCCCGAGAACACTTGCGAGACTGTTTGCGGAACCGATGATGTCGTTGCTCTTGGAGCGATCGAACTTCACTCGGTAGACGATTCCCGGCACCAGGACATCGGTCCCCGAATGTTCGTTGACCCGCGCTCGCGGCGCTGCGGTTGCCCGCAACGACATCGTCTGCTTGTCACCGAGGCGCGGATGAACGTCCGTCGAACTCCACCGGACGGACCAGTCGCCGTCCTTGCGTCCCATCTGCAGCTCGCCGTCGTACGTCCAGACGCGGTCTTTCGGAAGGTGCCACTCGTAGGTGTAGCCGACCGTCGCGGTATCACCGTTCATCTTCACCGACGTGGTCTCGGCAGTCATCGACTCCGCCTGGAGCGCATCCCAGGTGTCGCTCAATACAGGACCCGCGGAATCAGGCCGGTCCGTCAGTTTCGCTGCCTCGTCGATGTCCCTGTCACCGAACGCACTCAGGAACTGCTGCGCGACGGGCTCGGGACCGGCGGGTTTCGGAGTACACGAACTGATCCCCACCGCCATGAAAATCACGGTGCAGGAGGCCAACAGTTGGGCCGAGCGACTACGAGAGAAATGCCGAGTGTTCATCGAGCCCCATAGTAGGGCGACAAATGCTCCACCCAGCGTAGGCGCGACCATTGCCTGCAACTTGGACGCTCAGTCGAGCAGCACCGTCGAAAAGGTCGCGACCTGCCGGAACCCCACGCGCGAATAGGTCGACCGCGCAATCGTATTGAAGCTGTTGACGTACAGGCTCGCAATGCGACCGGTCGCCATGATCGACTCCGCTACAGCCGCTGTACCGGTCACGCCGAAGCCTTGTCCCCGAAACTCGGGATTGACCCACACACCCTGAATCTGGCCACAGCGCGCAGACATCGAACCGACCTCGGCCTTGAACACGACCTGACCGTCATCGATATGCGCCCACGCTCGCCCGGCGGCGATCAGGCTTGCGACACGATGTCGGTACCCGCGCCCACCGTCGTTGGCACGTGGATCGACGCCGACCTCTTCGATGAACATTGCGATCGCGGCAGGAAGATAGATCTCGAGTTCGTCCGAACGAACCTGCCGGACCAGCGGATCGGACGGACACGCCAACGGCTCGGATACCGCGAGCAAAGGTTGTTCGGGGCGGACCTCCCGCGCAGTTCCCCAATCGAGCTCGAGCATCTCCCATAGGGGCAACGCCAACTCGGCGCGTCCGACTACCGAGGAGCACATACGCGGAATCCGGCAGGCACGGTCAGCGAATGCCCGAATGTCATCCGGCTCGCCCCGAAGCGGGACCAAATTCGCCCCGGCAAAGCACAGGGAAGACAACGGCCCGCCTCGACTCCACAGCTCGCCGTGAATCATTCGCGGATCGACGCCGCATTCTTCGACACGCGCGGCAATCATGCAAGCCGCCACCGGATCGGCGTCGAGTACCGCCCGGACGTCCTCGAGATCTCGACTTCCGACCTGCTTGGCTCCGAGGAGTTTGAGCATCCGTCAACCCCCTCGACTCGACTGCGCGTCCACGAATATCACTACCCGATCATGATGCACTCAGATTGCCACGAACCTGACACCGACGGGGAAGATTCATCCGGCAATCACTCAACTCACGGTGACGACCGGTGCACCCTCCGAAGCGTCACCCTCCATGCTTTCGGCAATTTTCATCGCCTCTTCGATCAGCGTCTCGACGATCTGAGCCTCGGGCACCGTCTTGATGACCTTGCCCTTGACGAAGATCTGGCCCTTGCCGTTGCCGGACGCCACTCCGAGGTCCGCCTCACGCGCTTCACCCGGCCCGTTCACGACGCAGCCCATGACTGCCACGCGAAGCGGAATCTCCATACCTTCGAGGCCGGCAGAGACCTCGTCGGCCAGGGTGTAGACGTCGACCTGTGCACGGCCACACGAGGGGCACGACACGATCTCGAGCTTGCGCGGACGCAGGTTCAGCGACTGCAGAATCTGGTTACCGACCTTGATTTCCTCGGCCGGCGGGGCCGAGAGCGATACGCGGATGGTGTCGCCGATACCCTCCGCGAGCAGCGCACCGAAGGCGACCGCGGACTTGATCGTGCCCTGAAACGCAGGGCCCGCCTCGGTGACGCCGAGGTGCAACGGGTAATCGCACTTGGCAGCGAGTTGGCGGTAAGCCTCGACCATGATCACCGGATCGTTGTGCTTGACGGAGATCTTGATGTCACCGAAGCCATGCTCTTCGAACAGCCCGGCTTCCCACAGCGCGGACTCGACCAACGCTTCGGGCGTCGCCTTGCCGTATTTCTCCATCAACCGAGGATCGAGCGATCCCGCATTGACGCCGATGCGGATCGGAATGCCCGCGTCACCGGCAGCCTTGGCTACCTCTTTGACGCGGCCGTCGAATTCCTTGATGTTGCCCGGATTGACACGCACCGCAGCGCATCCCGCCTCGATTGCCGCGAAAATGTATCGCGGCTGGAAGTGGATATCCGCGATAACCGGGATCTGGCTCTTCTTGGCAATGATCGACAACGCGTCCGCGTCTTCCTGACGCGGGCAGGCGACACGGACGATGTCGCAACCGGACGCGGTCAGTTCGGCGATCTGCTGGAGCGTTGCGTTGACGTCATGCGTCTTCGTGGTGCACATGGACTGCACCGAGATGGGGAAATCGCTGCCCACACCTACCGTGCCGACCTGCAGCTGCCGTGTCTTGCGTCGAGGAGCAAGAATCGCTGCGGGTGCCGAGGGCATTCCCAGTCCGATAGGGATGGTCACGTCTGTGCCTTCTTTCATAGCTTCACTGCAAGTTTAGCCGGGCGATCGCCGCACTACCGCGCGGCAACCGTCGCCCTTCTCACACGGTCAGAAGATCTTGATCGGATTGACGATGTCAGCCGTGAGTGTCAGCAACATGAACGCGCCACCGATCACGATGAATACGTAAGTAATCGGAAGGAGTCTCGTGTAGTCGACCGGGCCGCCCGGAATCAGGCCGCGGCGTGCGCGGAACCAATCGCGGATCTTCTCGTAGAAGACGACCGCGATGTGCCCGCCGTCGAGCGGCAACAGCGGCAGGATGTTGAAAACACCGAGGAAGAAGTTGATCGATGCGAGCAATCCGACGAACATCGGCCACTCGGCTCGATCAGCGGCCTCGCCGCCGATCACGCTGGCACCGACCACGCTGATCGGTGTGTCCTGAGCCCGCTCGCCGCCGGTGACCGACTCCCACAGAGCCCCCACCTTCGACGGAATGTCAGCCAGCGCCTTCACCGAGTCGACCATGATCTGTCCGGTGTAGTCGAAGGCCGCCGGCACAGCCGTGAACGCGTTGTACTCGACCAACGCCGAGCCCGGACCACCGATTCCGACAGCGGATACTTCCTGCTTCACGGGAACGCCACTGGCCGAGTTCACATATCGCTGGACTCGTTCGGGGACGACCGTGATCGACAACGCCTCTCCGTCGCGATCAACCGACAACACGATCGGGCCATCCACACCTCGAATAGCAGCTGCCACCTCGGGGAAGGTGCTCGTCGACTTTCCATCGACTGCGGTGATCCGATCCCCCGATTTCAGGCCCGCATCTCCTGCGGGGCCTCCACCCGAGCACTCTGTCAGCTCGAAGTTGCCGTCCTGGCCCAGCTGATCGGGGGCTACACACGTGACCTCTTGGACCACTGGCTGAGCGGGCTCAGTTCGACCCCAACCGAGGAGCAATGCGTAAATCAGGAGGAACCCGAGAATGAAGTTCATCGCGATACCGCCGGACATGACGACGACGCGCTTCCACGCCGCCTTCTTGTACATCGCGTGCGGCTCTTCTTCGGGCGTCATCTCGTCGAGGGCCGTCATGCCGGCGATGTCGCAGAATCCACCGAGCGGCAGCGCCTTGAGTCCGTACTCGGTCTCACCTCGACGAAACGAGAAGATCTTCGGTCCGAAGCCGATGTAGTAGCGGCGAACCTTCATTCCCAAAGCCTTGGCCGTCCACATGTGGCCGGCTTCGTGCAGGGCGATGGACACGCCGATGCCGAGGGCAAACAGCACTACGCCCAGTGCAAAAACCATGAAAGCTCTAGCCCTCCTGCTTCACGAGCTGACGCGCTCGTGTGCGTGCCCAGCCGTCTGCGGCCAGAACGTCGTCCACGGTAACCGGTTCCGCGGACCATTGACCTGCATCGTCGAGAACAGCGGCCACCGTGCGGACGATTGCCGGGAAGGAAATGACACCGTCGAGGAATGCCTGGGCCGCCACTTCGTTGGCCGCGTTGTAGATCGCGGTGAAGCAACCTCCGGATTTGCCCGCGCTTCGCGCCAGATCGACGGCGGGGAACACAGACGAATCGAGCGGCTCGAATTCCCAGGTGGAGGCGGTGGTGAAGTCGCATGCCGACGCCGCGCCTTCGATACGGTCCGGCCAGCCGAGAGCGAGCGCGATCGGCAGCTTCATGTCCGGTGGGCTTGCCTGTGCCAGCGTCGATCCGTCGAAGAAGGTCACCATGGAATGCACGATCGACTGAGGATGCACGGTGACGTCGATCCGGTCGTAGTCGATCCCGAACAGCAAGTTCGTCTCGATCAACTCGAGGCCCTTGTTGACCAGGGTTGCCGAGTTGAGAGTGTTCATGGGTCCCATCGACCAGGTGGGGTGCGCTTTTGCCTGTGCCGGGTTCACACTTTCGAGATCCTCGGCACTCCAGCCGCGGAATGGCCCACCCGAAGCGGTGAGGACCAAGCGAGCCACCTCGTCGGCCGATCCGCCACGCAGGCACTGAGCCAGCGCGGAATGCTCGGAGTCGACCGGCACGATCTGACCCGGCGCGGCAGCCTTGGTCACCAGCGCTCCGCCCGCCACAAGGGATTCCTTGTTCGCCAGCGCCAGACGCGCCCCCGAGTTCAAAGCAGCCAGAGTCGGCTCGAGTCCCAACGAACCGACGAGCGCATTGAGGACAACGTCGGCACCACTGTCCCGAACCAGTTCCGTCACGGCGCTCGGTCCCGAACGGGCGGTGACCGATTCCAGCGCCGATGCCGCCGCAGGATCGGCAACGGCGACGTCGGTGACGCCTGTTGCGCGAATCTGTTCGGCCAACAACTCGACATTGTTGCCACCCGCCGCGAGTCCCACTACTTCGAAACGATCGGGGTTGGCGGCGATGACCTCCAGCGCTTGGGTACCGATCGAACCGGTGCTGCCGAGGAGGAGGACGCGGGTACGTGTGGTTTCCTGCACCCGCCCATTGTTCCTGATAACACCTGAGAACAACCTTATCGACGCCCAACTACGTACGACAGGCAGTCGTATGTCACCATATTGGGCAGTAGTGCAACCGAATGAGCAGGAGGATCGACCGTGGCCGATACCCAGTTGGACGTCAAGTCCAGCGCCCCCGTCGTGGTCTCGCACGTCGATGAGGCCGAGGTTCCCTCTGCCGCATGGGGGTGGAGTGGTGAAGGACTCAAGTTTTTCCGTTTCCTCGGATGGTTCTTCGCAATATTCCTGCTTCTGATGATGATCGGAAACCATCACGGCAAGGTCGAGGATCTGTGGCTCATCGGCACCGCCGGATTGATGATCTTCATTCTGGTCCGCGACATCGTCATTCGTCGCCGCCCGCGCTAGAGACCTGACATAGAGAAGGCCTCCACGAACGAAAGTTCGTGGAGGCCTTCTCTTTACGTGTTTCAGGCCTGGAGCGTTTCAGTTCTCCGCGGCCAACTGACCACAGGCTGCGGCGATTTCCTGACCGCGCGTGTCACGCACCGTGCACGAGACGCCCTGAGCGATGACCCGACGCACGAACTCACGCTCGACGTCCTTGGGGCTCGCGTCCCACTCGCTGCCCGGCGTCGGGTTGAGCGGAATCAAGTTGACGTGCACCAAACCGCCGAGCGCCTTCTTCAGCTTCTTGCCCAGCATGTCCGCGCGCCACGGCTGATCGTTGACGTTCTTGATCATCGCGTACTCGATGGAGACACGGCGACCGGTCTTGTCTGCGTAGTACCGGGCAGCCTGAAGTACCTCCGACACTGACCAGCGATTGTTGACCGGGACAAGGGTGTCGCGCAGTTCGTCGTCCGGCGTGTGCAGCGACACCGCCAGCGTGACGCTCAGGCCTTCGTCAGCGAGCTTGCGGATCGCCGGGGCAAGCCCGACGGTCGAGACGGTCACGGACCGCTGAGACAGGCCCAGTCCGTCCGGTGCAGGTGACGTGATGCGTCGTACCGCTGCCACTACGCGCTTGTAGTTCGCCAAGGGCTCACCCATGCCCATGAACACGACGTTCGACAAGCGGCCGGGGCCGCCGGCAACTTCACCGTCGCGCATGGCGGCCGCTGCCTCGCGTACCTGATCCACGATCTCGGCAGTCGAGAGATTGCGGTCGAGGCCGCCCTGACCCGTCGCACAGAACGGGCAGGCCATTCCACAGCCTGCCTGACTCGAGATGCAGAGTGTCGCCCGATCGGGATAGCGCATCAGGACGCTTTCGAGCAGCGTTCCGTCATGCGCCTTCCACAGGGTTTTGCGAGTGTCGCCCGAATCGCACGCGAGATGCTTGATCGGCGTCAACAGAGTCGGGAAGAGCGACTCCCCCACCTTCTCGCGCACCGATGCGGGGAGATCGGTCATCTTCTCCGGATCGGCTTCGAGCCGCGCGTAGTACTGACGCGCCAGCTGATCGGCCCGGAAAGCCGGTAGGCCGAGCTCTTTCACCGCTTCTTTGCGCTCGGCGGAATCGAGATCGGCGAGGTGCCGTGGAGGCATTCCGCGCTTGGGTGCAGTGAAAACGAGGGGAAGAGAGGCAGCCATAGTTACACCATTGTCCCATTGTTTTGGGGTGCTACCCCACTGCCACCCGATTGTGGCCGGATTACCCGTGCAACTTCGCGCAGGTTGCGTGATGATCATGTCATGTCAACCACACCAGAGGATCCGTCGAACTCTCCCGTGTACGGCCCCGCCGACGGTTTCGGTCCCGACCCGGAACTTCCGAAAGTGGGCGAGGACAAGGCCGTCGAAAAACACGATCCCGAGCCGACGCCGGCGCCGGAACCTACGCCGACCGGAACGGCTGTCACCGACCGAACCAGAGCTGCGACAACCTGGGTTGGCCTGGTCATAGGCGCAATCGTGCTGATCTTGCTGCTGGTGTTCATCCTGCAGAATCTCGAGAGTGTCTCCGTCAAGATCCTGGCCTGGCAGATCGACTTTCCGCTCGGAATCACGATCCTGCTTTCCGCTATCGCGGGCGCGCTGATCATGGCATTGGCCGGCGGCGTTCGCATCATTCAGATCCGGCGCGCAGCGAAGCGGCAAATGTGACTGAAATCTAGTTACGCAATTGGGTCGATCGATGGGCCACCAGGCATCATTGATGTCGTGGAAATCACCGGAAAGGCCCTGATGTGACTACTCACATGGAGAGACCTGTGACCTCGCGAATTGCCCCGCAGCAGGCAAGATCCTGGCTCCTCGTCCCCGCGTCCAAACCGGACACCTTCGACGCCGCCCTCGCGAGTGCGGCCGACGCCGTCATTCTCGACCTCGAGGATGCCGTCACCGCACCCAACAAACCGGCCGCCCGCCGCGATGTCGCCGCATTTCTGAGCGAGCACAATCACGCCTGGGTTCGGATCAACGACGCCACGACACCGTTCTGGGAAGAGGATCTCGCCGCACTCGCGGGCCTCCCCGGACTCGAGGGTGTCATGCTCGCAAAGACCGAAAGCGGACAGCAGGCCGACGCCACTGCCGAGCGACTACCCGAGGGCACCAAGATTCTTGCCCTCGTCGAATCCGCGGTGGGACTCGAAGCTGCCCCCGAGATCGCACGCACCGACGGAATCTTCCGTCTGGCATTCGGCAGTGGCGACTTCCGGCGCGACACCGGAATGGACGACTCGCCCACCTCGATGTCGTACCCGCGTTCGCGGCTCACCATCGCCAGCCGCGCGGCACGCATCGCTCCGCCGATCGACGGCCCCACACTCGGCCCCGATCTGGATCTGCTCGCCCGAGACTGTGCGATCACGTTGTCACTCGGGATGGCAGGCAAGCTCTGCATGACCACCGCACAGACCGCCCCCGTCAACGCGGGCCTGAGCCCGTCCGTTGCCGACGCCATCTGGGCTCAGAACGTCATCGACGATCTCGGCGAAGACGGCTCACGCGTACGCGACGGTAGTGACCTACCCAAGCTCGCCAAGGCGAAGAAGATCCACAAGCTCGCCACCCTGTTCCACATCCCCACCGATCGCTGATTTTTTTCGAACTGAATCGGTGCAGAAAACGTCAGGCGCTCAAGTCGGAGCGCCTGACGTTCGTCTTTTCAAGCCTTGCTTCACGCAAGTTCGAGTGAGCGTGGTTTGTATCGGACGTGGATCCGGTACCCCACCGAAAAGGCCAGACCCGTCACTTGTGCGAATGCACGCTCGGCGGTCTTCTCGGTGAATTCGATACCGAGTACTCGCCGTAAATCGTCTCGATTCTCGAACTCCCAACGGGCCTCGACACGGGTGAGCGAGAATCCCTGAGCGTCGAAGAAGGCTTCGACTGCCGCGGGATCGTATTTAGGCAGATCCGCCCTCATCCACTCTCCGTACGGACCGGCGCTCACATCGAGGTCCACGATGAGCAGGGCTCCCCCAGGCCTCAGGATGCGCATGGCCTCACGAATTCCCGGACCGCAGCCTTTGCCGAAGAAATACGCCGTTCGGGCGTGGACGAGGTCGACTGAAGCATCGACCAGACCTGTGGACTCTGCCGAGCCATGGACTATGTCGATCGACGCCGAATCGCGGCTTCGTTCCCGCGCGGCCTTCACCAGCGGTGCATGCGGCTCCACTCCGACGACACGACGCGCGGTACGAGCGAACTCCGGTAGATGAAACCCTGCCCCACAGCCGACGTCGACGACGTCACGTCCGGACCAGTCGATCTGGGCTCGCATCGCGGCCCAGATGGACCCGTCGACGTCCTGCGCGCGGTTCTCGACCTCGTAGACGTCCGGCCAATGCCAGATGTTCGGACTGGGGATCGGCTTGGACCGGCCCGAGAAGAAATCACGCACGAGAAATCAGACGAGTGCGTACAGAATCAGCCAGGTGACAAATGCCGACGGCAGGAGCGAATCCAGGCGATCCATGATTCCGCCGTGTCCGGGAAGCAGGGTTCCCATGTCCTTGATGCCGAGTTCACGCTTGATCTGCGATTCGATCAGGTCGCCGACCGTCGCGACTACCACCAGGACGACACCGAGCAGGACGCCGATCATCGAGTTCGCGTCGAGGATCAACGTCACCGACAACAAGCTGCCGATGACACAGAAAATGAGGGACCCGACGAATCCTTCCCATGACTTCTTCGGGCTGACCGCCGGAACCATCGGATGCTTTCCGAACAGGACGCCGGCCGCGTAACCACCGATGTCGGAGCACACGACACCGATCATCAGGACGAAGACGCGACCCGGGCCGTCGTCTTCGAGCACCATCAATGCACCGAAGGACGCCAACAGCGGAATCCATGCCAGAACGAACACCGTGATGGAGGTGTCTCTCAGGAAGTTCTTCGGGGTTGCCTTGAGCCCGTGGTCGAACAACCGCCACACCATGCACACCAGGACGGTGGCGGTGAATCCGCTGAGCACCCCGACAGGTCCCCACGGCCAGCCGAGCCAGATCGTGGCTTGTCCGCCGACGAGCAGCGGAATTCGCGGCACCTCGATGTCGGCTTCTCGGAGTCGCGTGGTGACCTCCCACGTCGCGATGAACATCGCAACCGCGACGACGGCGATCCACCCCGGGGGCAGGAAAATCAAAGTGCCGATGACCAGGGCGCCGAGACCGGCTCCGACGCCGATGGCGGCAGGTAGGTTCCTGCCCGCCTTCGACTTCGGCGGTTGCGCGCCCTCAGCGCCGCCCGTAGGCCCGTCCGTGACGGGACCACCGGCGGTTCCCTCTTGTGCGTGCACCCAAACTCCCTGATCTACTCCCGACGACAAACACTGCAAACGAGGAGGCTATACCTCCATCAACTCTGCTTCCTTGTGCTTGACGAGTTCCTCGACCGTGTGCACGTACTTCGCCGTGGTCTTGTCGAGTTCTTTCTCTGCGCGACCGACCTCGTCCTCGCCGGCTTCACCGTCCTTCTGGATCCGGCCGAGCTCGTCCATCGCCTTACGGCGGATGTTACGCAGCGTGACCTTCGAATCCTCGCCCTTGGACTTGGCCTGCTTCACCAGTTCACGACGACGCTCTTCAGTGAGCTGCGGAACCGAGATGCGGATGATGCTGCCGTCGTTGGACGGGTTCACACCGAGATCCGAGTTGCGGATCGCCGTCTCGATCGCGTTGAGCTGCGAAGCCTCGTACGGCTTGACGATGACCATGCGGGCCTCGGGAACATTGATGCTCGCGAGCTGCGTGATCGGCGTGATCGAACCGTAGTAGTCGATCACGATGCGCGAGAACATACCGGGGTTCGCGCGTCCGGTGCGAACCGAGCCGAGATCGTCCTTGGCTACCGTGACAGCCTTTTCCATCTTCTCTTCTGCCTCGAAGAGCGCTTCATCGATCACGGCTGTTCCTCCATGTTGTTCTGCATCATTTTTTGGGTGTCACTCACGACTTGATCAGGGTGCCGATCTTCTCACCGGACACCGCGCGAGCGATGTTTCCTTCGGTGAGGAGGTTGAACACCATCATCGGCATCGAGTTGTCCATGCACAGGCTGAATGCCGTCGCGTCCGCGACCTTGAGCTCACGCTCGATGACCTCGCGGTGCGTGATCTGTTCGTACATCGTCGCGTCCGGGTCGATACGCGGGTCGGCCGAGTAGACGCCGTCGACTGCCTTGGCCATCAGCACCACCTCGGCACCGATCTCCAGTGCGCGCTGCGCAGCAGTGGTGTCAGTCGAGAAGTAGGGCATACCCATCCCGGCACCGAAGATGACTACGCGACCCTTCTCGAGGTGCCTACGTGCGCGAAGGGGAAGGTACGGCTCGGCGACCTGTCCCATGGTGATGGCCGTCTGCACTCGGGAATCGACGCCGGCCTTCTCCAGGAAATCCTGCAGAGCGAGGCAGTTCATGACGGTGCCGAGCATGCCCATGTAGTCGGAGCGGGCGCGATCGAGGCCACGCTGCTGCAGTTCCGCTCCGCGGAAGAAGTTTCCGCCGCCGATGACCACTGCAACCTGCACGCCTGATCGAACGACCTCTGCGATCTGCTCAGCCACCTTGGTGACCACGTCGGGATCGAGACCGACTTTGCCGCCTCCGAACATTTCGCCGCCGAGTTTGAGCAGGACCCGCTTGAATCCTGGACGTTCGTTGGCTGGTTCGGACATTGTTCTCCTCAGTTCGATACAAGACCTTGTAGGTCCTTCATTCTTCTTCTGCCGCGAATCGGACACCGCGACATAGGAAAGCCCCCGGGACTCGTCCCGAGGCACTCTCATCCTGCCTCATCGGAGGCCCCAGGTACACGTAGACCCCGCCGGCAGAGCAAATGCTCTTCAGGCGGGGTCCATGTGTGCGGGCTCCGAATTAAGCGGAGGCGCCGACCTCGAAACGCACGAAGCGCTTGATGGTCACGCCTGCCTCGTCGAGGATCGCCTTGACGGTCTTCTTGGAGTCCGTGACCGAAGACTGCTCGGTCAGAACGACGTCCTTGAAGTAACCGTTGACGCGGCCTTCGATGATCTTCGGCAGCGCCTGCTCGGGCTTGCCTTCTGCGCGGGCGGTCTCTTCGGCGATGTGACGCTCGGAAGCGACGATCTCCTCGGGAACCTCGTCACGCGTGACGTACTTCGCCTTGAGCGCTGCGACCTGCATTGCAGCGCCGCGAGCAGCCTCAGCAGCAGCATCGCCTTCACCGGTGTACTCGACGAGAACGCCGACAGCGGGCGGCAAGTCGGAGCTGCGCTTGTGCAGGTACACGGCGACGGGGCCGTCGAAGGAAGCGACGCGGCTCAGTTCGAGCTTCTCACCGATCTTCGCGGACTGCTCCGCAATGACGGTGTCGATGGTCTTGCCGTCGAGCTCGAGTGCCTTGAGAGCGTCGAGGTCAGCAGGCTTACCAGCAGCAGCGACGGTCACGATCTCGTCGGCCAGCTTGATGAACTCGTCGTTCTTGGCGACGAAGTCGGTCTCGCAGTTGATCTCGATCATGACGCCGTCCTTGGCGACGACGAGACCCTCAGCGGTGGTGCGCTCTGCGCGCTTTCCGACATCCTTCGCGCCCTTGATGCGCAGCTGCTCGACGGCCTTGTCGAAATCGCCGTCCGCATCTGCGAGTGCGTTCTTACATGCCATCATTCCGGAGCCGGTGAGCTCACGGAGCCGCTTGACGTCAGCGGCGGTGTAGTTCGCCATGATTAGCGAGCCTCCTCATGTGTCTGTTTCGGACCTAGGACTAACGGTGAAGCACGGCCTAACGGTGAAGCACGGCCTGACGGTGGTGCTCGGGCCTAACGGTGAAACGGCCCTGACCAAATGAACTCTTGGTCAGGGCCGGTTTCAACGAATCAGGCCTCGGTGGCCGGTGCCTCTGCGGCGGGGGCTGCTTCAGCCTCTGCAGCCGGAGCTGCCTCAGCCTCTGCGGCGGGAGCTGCCTGCGAGAGCAGTTCCTGCTCCCACTCGGCGAGGGGCTCGCCTGCGCCGGCTTCGGGCTTCGCGTCCTTGTCGGCGCTCAGTCCTGCACGTGCCTGCACGCCCTCGGCAACCGCGGAAGCGACAACCTTGGTCAGCAGTGCTGCGGAACGGATGGCGTCGTCGTTGCCCGGGATCGGGTAGTCGACGAGGTCGGGATCGCAGTTGGTGTCCAGGATCGCGATGACCGGGATGTTCAGCTTGCGAGCCTCGGCAACTGCCAGGTGCTCCTTGTTGGTGTCGACGATCCACACCGCGGAAGGAACCTTGGCCATGTCGCGGATACCACCGAGGGTGCGATCCAGCTTGGTCATCTCACGCGTGAGCATGAGGATTTCCTTCTTGGTGCGACCTTCGAATCCACCGGTCTGCTCCATTGCCTCGAGCTCCTTGAGGCGAAGCAGACGCTTGTGAACGGTGGTGAAGTTGGTGAGCATGCCGCCGAGCCAACGCTGGTTGACGTAGGGCATTCCGACGCGAGTCGCTTCGGAAGCGATGGACTCCTGCGCCTGCTTCTTGGTGCCGACGAAGAGAACGGTGCCGCCGTGGGCAACGGTCTCCTTGACGAACTCGTACGCCTTGTCGATGTACGTCAGCGTCTGCTGGAGGTCGATGATGTAGATGCCGTTACGGTCGGTCAAGATGAATCGCTTCATCTTCGGGTTCCAGCGACGGGTCTGATGTCCGAAGTGGGTTCCACTATCGAGCATCTGCTTCATGGTTACGACAGCCATGGCTGTGTACCTCAAACTTTCAATCCGGTTGATGCAGGCGATCGGGTGATCCCTGCCCTGGCACCCGCACGGCCGTCGGACCTGTTTCGTGAGAATCAGGACCAGCCGAGGCCGGAAAACGTGCGCGGGCGCGCGAAGTCGGACTGTGCGAGCACAGACCGCTCGACAAGTGTACGTCCTCGTCCCCCGATGCCATAACCACCCCGGAAGCAACAGACCGAACCGGCGGTTGTGGATCGGCGGTTCTCTTGTGGATTACCCGTCTGATCTGCGTTGAAGCACGCGCGACTCCACGGAAGATCAAGGAATGACGATGTTGAGCGGAGCCCGACGCGGCGTGGTCGTTGCTGCGATCTCCTGCTGTGCCGCCGTCGGCACGGCGTCGGCAGACACGCGTTTCGACTGGCCGCTCGCTCCCCGGCCGCACGTGGAACGCGTATTCGACAAACCGGCCGAGAACTGGCTGCCGGGTCATCGCGGCGTCGATCTCGGCGGCAGCGCCGGCCAACCCGTCCTCGCTGCCGGCGAGGGCATCGTGGCGTTCGCCGGAGTCGTCGCGGGCAAGCCGACGGTCTCGATAGATCATTCCGGCGGCCTACGCACGACCTACGAACCCGTGGTGGCCGACGTTCGCGCCGGTGAACGCGTCGCGGCCGGGGCCGCGATCGGCACCCTGGAATCCGGCCACGAAGGGTGCGTCGTCGCTGCATGTTTGCATTGGGGCGTGCGACGAGGGCGCGAGTATCTCGATCCCCTCGGTCTTGTTCGGACGCAACCGCTCAGGCTCAAGCCACTGAGAGATGGTTGATCAGTCGCAGAATCAGTGCCATTCGGAAACGGCGTGCCGACCCACAGCGTCCGCGAAGTCGTCGGCCACCATCGCTGCCAATTCCATGAATGCTCGCCTGGTGGCCGGTCGCATCAACTCGAGGTCCATCACCGACCCCTCCGCGAGATGCTCGTCGAATGGAATGACCTCGACGGCGCGGCATCGACGCATGAAATAGTCCACCAACGCGTCCATGTCGATCACGCTCGACCCTGGACGGGCGGCACTGATGACGACGACGGTCCGTTCGACCAGGTGACCGTAACCATGCAACTGAAGCCAATCGAGCGTCGCCGCAGCACTTCGGGCCCCGTCGATTGCCGGCGAACTGACGAGCACCAACGAATTGGCAAGATCGAGAACGCCGTTCATCGCCGAGTGCATGATCCCGGTACCGCAATCGGTGAGAATGATGTTGTAGTAGACCTGCAAGATGTCGATGACCTGGCGATAGTCCGCCTCGCTGAATGCTTCCGAAATCGCCGGATCCTGCTCACTCGCCAGGACCTCGAGACGACTCGGCGACTGTGATGTGTGCACTCGCACGTCCGAATAACTCTTGATGTCCGGCCGCGCGGCAATCAGGTCGCGCACTGTCGAATTGGTCTGCAGCGGAACACGTTGCGCCAAAGTTCCGAAATCGGGATTGGCATCGACCGCCACGACACAGTCGCCGCGAAGCGACGCAAACGTTGCACCGAGCCCCACCGTGACCGTTGTCTTGCCCACGCCCCCTTTGAGCGAGAGCAAAGCAATTCGGTAGTCGTTGCGTATCGGCTGTTCGATGCGGGCGGCCAGGGCGCGATTGCGCTGTTCGTTGGTCGATTCCCCCAGATTGACCACACCACCGGTCGCACGATGCAATCCTCGCCGCCAGCCACCCCGGGGTGTCCGTTTGGGGCGTTTCAGTAAAGCCTCGGCAACCAGATCCTGGTTTGTCACCTGCTGCTGACTGGACGGCGGCGGTGGCGCCGTCCAGGCCTCTTGCGGTCGCACCGCAGGCTCAGGCGTCGGCACCGGCGGTGGAGCCGGTTGCGGCGCTTCGGACAGCCAGGCCGGTTGGCCACTGTTCGGCGGGTGCTTCACATCTTGGCGGTTCACGAATCCCCCGGATATCGCATGTAATCGAGTGTCTTGACACGACGATCGAACTTTGCCGATTGTTCACTCTTCCGACCTGCGACGCTACCAAATACCGGCCGAGAACTCGCGTCGCTTCACGATCTAGGCGCGTGGATGGGCCTGATCATGGACGGATCGAAGCCGTTCGACCGACACATGCGTGTACAGCTGAGTGGTCGCCAGACTCGCATGCCCGAGGAGTTCTTGGACCACACGAAGATCAGCACCGCCCTCCAGCAAATGTGTCGCAGCCGAATGCCGAAGCCCGTGCGGACCCATGTCGGGAGCTCCTGGAATTGCAGCCATCGTTTCGTGGACCACCGAACGCGCCTGACGCTGATCGAGCCTGCCGCCTCGAACTCCGAGGAGCAATGCTCGCCCGGACCGATCCGAACTCAGTGCGGGTCGCCCGTGCTCCAGCCACCCGTTCAGTGCCGATTCTGCGGGCAGTCCGTAGGGCACCGATCGCTCCTTGTTGCCCTTGCCGAGAACACGAAGCAATCGTCGATCGGCGTCGACCGACTCTAAGTCCAGTCCACACAACTCACCGACACGAATTCCGGTGGAGTACAACAATTCCACGATGAGCCTATCCCGCAGGGCGAGCGGCTCTTGTTGCTGCGCACCGCTTTCCGCCGCATCCATGGCATCGAGGGCTTGACTCTGACGCAGCACCGTCGGCAGTGTACGACGAGCAGGTGGAGCCGCCAGACGTGTACCCGGATCGACGGGAATGCGTCCGGTCTGCGCGAGCCACGCTGTGAAACCGCGCGCCGACGACGCCCGACGAGCGACCGTCGTGCGGGCCGTTCCGACGGCATTCTGGGCGGCCAACCACGAGCGCATGACCCCAAGGTCGAGGCCGTCGAGATCTACCTTCTCCGAACCCGCGGCGAAATGGGTCAGCAATGCCCGTGCGTCGCCGACGTAGGCGCGGATCGTGTGTTCCGACCGACCCCGACTCAGTCGGAGGTACTCGGCATAGGCATCGAGGTGAACACTCAAGCTCGCCGGCAATGCGTCAGTCATGAACACACGCTCGCCCGCCGCGATTGAAACTGCAAGCTGCCTCGCCGATAGGGTTGATCGGTGAATCGAGCAATTCCTCTGAAGATGTTGTGTGTACTGGCACTGATTTCCGCAATCGCTCCACTGTCCATCGACATGTACCTGCCCGGCCTACCCTTGATGGCGGATGCACTCGACACTACTGCGGCCAGCGTTCAGCTGACACTGACCACCTTCATGGCGGGCCTCGGAATCGGGCAGCTGATCATCGGGCCGATCTCCGACGGACTGGGCAGGCGACGAATACTGCTGGCCGCGACGATCATCACGGCACTGAGCGGCGCGGCATGCGCAGTGGCACCGAACATCGAGTTTCTCATCGGTGCGCGACTCGTCCAGGGATTGAGTGGAGGCGCTGCCATAGTCCTTGCCCGCGCTTGTATTGCTGATCGAGCACGTGGCGACGACGCGGCGAAGCTTTTCAGCATCATGATGATCATCGGCGGTATCGCTCCCGTGGTCGCCCCACTGATCGGCGGTGCACTTCTCGGCCCCGTCGGATGGCGCGGAATCTTCTGGGTGCTGGCCGTCGCAGGTGCTGTGATGGTGGCTGGCGTCGTGTTGCTTGTTCCCGAGACACTTCCACCCGAGCGACGCCACGGCGGTGGATTGAAGGCACTGATCTCGAATCTGCGATAATTCGTCCGAAATCGGCACTACCTCGGTTATGCACTCGCATTCGTCTTCGGATTCGGCGCCCTGTTCGCGTATATCTCCGCATCACCGTTCGTCGTTCAGAACGTCCTGGGGCTCACTCCGTCACAGTTCTCGATAGTGTTCGCAGTGAACGCCACCGGAATGGTCACGGCAGCGATGATCACCACTCGCCTTCTCGGCAGAGTCGGCGCTCGCACATTACTGCGATTCGGGGTGTGCCTACTCCTCGCCGGCGGTGCCGTATTGTTCTGCACCAGTGTGGTTTTCAGCTCCACGAATCCCTGGTTGATCTTGGGCCCGCTGTTCGTCGCCATTTCGAGCATCGGGTTCATCATGGGCAATGCGACCGCTCTCGCCCAAGGAGAGGTCACCAACGCTGCCGGAACCGGCTCAG
Source organism: Rhodococcus sp. P-2 (assembly GCF_016598535.1). Classification (GTDB taxonomy): domain Bacteria; phylum Actinomycetota; class Actinomycetes; order Mycobacteriales; family Mycobacteriaceae; genus Rhodococcus_F; species Rhodococcus_F baikonurensis. The sequence continues at coordinate 395,246 of NZ_CP066779.1, forward strand.
CACTGATGGGAGCGGGCCAGTTCGGCTTGGCCGCGCTGGTTTCGCCGTTGGTGGGAATTGCGGGAGAAGACACGGCAGTTCCGATGGCAATCGCAATTCCCACCTTCGGAGTTCTCGCGGCCGTTGCGCTCGTGTTGCTGACCCGCGGCAAGGCCGCAGCAGCTTAGCTTTCGGCCGCGGCGAATTCGGACTTCCACACTCGGAAGCCTTCTTCGGTGCGACCACGACGCCAGTATCCGGAGATAGAAGCGGCCGACGCCGGGACATTTCGTTCCTTGCGAATGTATGGCCGAAGGTTATGCATGACGGCTTGCGCCTCCCCGTGAATGAATACGTGAGGTTCGCCTGGCAGCCACTCGAGCGCCTTGACCGCGGCAACAACTGGCGCGTTGTCACCTGCCGACTCTTCACCCACCGCGTCGGACGACGCTCCGCGATGTAGCCAGGTCACGGCAATGCCCTCTGGAGCATCGAGTGCAATCTCGTCTTCCGGTCCACCGACTTCGACGACGGCGTAGCCGACCGCATCCGGCGCCAATCTTGCTATCGACGCAGAAATGGCAGGTATTGCGGTCTCGTCACCGACGAACAGATACCAATCAGCGGACGGTGACGGTGAAAACGCGCCGCCCGGTCCACGCAGGGTAATCTCAGTGCCCGGCTGAACTGAAGCCGCCCAAGGACCTGCAACTCCGACGTCACCATGGACGACGAAATCGATCGCTATCTCTTTGGTAGCAAGATCGTAGGAACGGATCGTGTAGGTACGCAGGACGGGCTGATCAGGAGTGCCGAATTCGATCTTTACATAGGAATCGCTGTATTCGCTGGGAGTGAACGACTCGAAGCCTGGTCCCCCGAGAAACACTCGTACCATGTGGGGGGTCAATTGTTCGGTCCGCAGAACCGTCAATGCAGTTGTCGGCTTGGCCACAGAAAGATCCTTCCGAAAGTTAGTGTTACCTAACTAATGTACACGACAATTGCAGCACGAGGGCGAAATACCTCGCCGACGACTCCACGCAGCGCTCTGTCAGCCCTTGTACGCAACGAAAGAAACCGACCAATCTGCTGGGTAAATACGGTGCCGTATACGCGGATTCTCTGATCAGCTTCACATAGACGACCTGTCGGACAAAGCTGTCCGAGAACTCGGCAAAGCAACAGTAAAATACACCTCTGGCTCCCGGCGAAGTTCGCCGGGAGCCAGAGGTGTATTTAATTCAATCTAGTGTGCAGCGTCGAAAGCGTCGATGATTTCCGCTTTGATACGTCCACGCGGAGCAACTTCGTAACCGTTCTTACCCGCCCAGTCACGGATGGCCTGGAGCGTCTCCTTGGAGCGGCCTGAACCCGACGTGGCCTGCGGAGATGCAGCCTGAGCCTTCTTACCGCGCTTCCCGCTCACCTTCGCAGCCGCCTCGACGAACGGCTTCACCGCAGCGTCGAACTTCTCCGCATTGGTGGCGCGCAGATCGATCACGTAATCCGTTCCCTGGTAAGAGAACTCAATTCGATCACCGAATCCATCGTCAATCGGCTTACCGTCAAGGTCGTCGATGAGTTGCCGAATCAGCTTCTCAGCCATTGCACTCCTCTTTCAATGATCGATTCAATTCTCCTTCACAATACACAGATAGAGCGTTGATGAACAAAAGAAGTTCGTAAGTCTCCGTGATTTCCGAACAGACTCAATGGTCCGAATTAGCAGCAGGTTAGCGGCATTGCCTCGAACGAACATGGTCCCGAAATTTTGTACATTCACACTTCGGGTACCGGGTGTCGATCAATACCCGCCGTCATCGTGATCCAGACTAATCGGACTTCTATGCACATAGACCTGAGGCTTCCCTGAGACTTGTCGAACCTGCAGGTCGGGTCGGCAAAGCGGGGTCGAGAATTACATTGCACAGAGTCGAGCAAATTCACGAAATATAGCCCTGACGTGCAATTACCGATGCACTGACGGTATTGAAGATTCGCTGCCTTCGGAAACGATTAGTGAGCATCGCCACGCATGGTCGGACAGCGCAGAGAGGTTCACGAACTACCGCGTCCGAAACCAACCACTCGAATCAGAACTTGCAAATCCCTCGAGTTCGAGCAGAGGAAGAGTTGCACGAACCTGAGCTATGAGCAAGCCCGATTCCTCGGACAACTCACGGGTACTACGAGACCCTGTTCCCGGCAGAGCTTCGTATACCAACCGAGAATTGCCGCGCAATGAGTCGATGTCACGCGTCGCCGCAGCATCCTCCGCGGAATCCCCGACACCAAATGGACCTGACGCTTCGACTACATCCACGGCATTGGAAACGAGTTGCGCTTCACGTTCGCGAATCATCCGGTGACATCCGGTCGACGATGCCGATGTCACCGGTCCCGGCACCGCCATTACCGGGCGGCCCAATTTCCGAGCCCAATTGGCGGTATTGCGAGCCCCACTGCGCCAACCCGCCTCGACAACCACGACTCCGTCCGACAACGCAGCTACCAGTCGATTCCGTGCCAGAAATCGGAACTTTGCGGGTGTCGTGCCGGGTGGATATTCACTTATCACCGCACCCGAATTCGCTATCTGTTTGAGTAGTCGCGCATGCCCGGACGGATACGCTCGATCCACCCCACAGGCCAAGACGGCCAGAGTGGTTCCGCCTACGCCCAACGCAGCGCGGTGCGCGGCCCCGTCGATACCGAAGGCCGCCCCGGAAATCACGGTCCATCCGTCGACGGCGAGGTCACCGGCAATCTCTGCCGTCACGTGTTCGCCGTACGCAGTAGATGCCCGCGTACCGACAATCCCAACCGATCTCTCGGTCAGATCAACCAGATCCCCGGACCCCAACACCCACAACACAAATGGCGCCGTCTCACCCCCGGAGGCATCGAGTCCGTCGAAGGAAAGCATTCGCCACGCCGGCCAATCGGCGCAGTTCGGTGTTACGAGTCTGCCACCCATCGCCTCCATCAGGTCGAGGTCTCGTTGGGCTGTGTCGATGTGAGCGCGGGCTCGCGTCTTCTCCTCGATTGCGGGTGGCAGATCGCCGTTGCGGACCGCCCTCGCAGTTTCTTCGACCCCGAGCTCGTCGATCAACATGGACATATACGCGCTTGGGCCCTGCACGACGCGGGACAGATATGCCCAAGCGAGTAGTCGCGGATCGTGTGCAGTCATTGGAATCCCCTGTCTCGGAAGTCGAGTGCGGTGACAACTTGGTCGGGTCCGGGCATCGCCTCACCTGCCAGATCGGCGACACTCCAGGCAACCCGCAACGCTCGGTCAGCCCCACGAGCGGTTATCACCCCTTTACGCAGCGCCCGTTCCACCGGCGCCAACGCCGCACGCGAGAGTCTGAACTTCTGCCTCAACGCAGGCCCTGGCACTTCCGCGTTGGTCCGCCACCCGTACTCGCTCCACCGCTGGGCTGCAGTGTCTCGAGCTGCCGCCACGCGCGCACGAACATCGCCGGTGCTTTCCCCCACTTCGTCGATCAGCGCTCCGGTTGCAACGGCTTGCATCCGGACCCTGATGTCGACTCGGTCCAAGAGCGGGCCGGACAATTTCCCCAGGTATCGGCGACGCGCCGCGGGTGCACAGACACAATCCGCGTCTCTCGGCGGCGCGCACGGGCAGGGATTGGCGGCCAGGATCAGCTGGAACCGCGCCGGGTACCGCGCAACTCCGTCCCGCCGGGCGATTCGCACCTCCCCGTCTTCGAGCGGCGTGCGTAGCGCTTCGAGCACTTTCACCCCGATCTCGGCACATTCGTCGAGGAACAGCACGCCGCGATGGGCCCGGCTGACCGCACCAGGACGAGCCATCCCACTACCACCACCCACCAGTGAGCTGACCGACGAACTGTGATGCGGCGCAATGAAAGGCGGCATGTCGATCAACGGCCGATCCTCCGGCAACACCCCCGCCACCGAATGAATCGCCGTCACCTCCAACGACTCCCCCTCCGTCAACGGCGGAAGAATCCCCGGAAGCCTCTGCGCCAACATCGTTTTCCCGATCCCCGGCGGACCCGTCAACATCAAATGATGCGCACCCGCCGCCGCAACCTCGATCGCCCACCGCGCATCCGTCTGCCCGACAACCTCACTCAAATCCCGCACCACCACCGAATCCGCACGCTCGAAAACATCAGGAACAGCCAACGCCAACTCCCCACGCAACCACCCGATCACCGCAGACAAATCGTCGGCACCCAGCACCTCGATCCCCTTCACCAGGCCCGCCTCAGCCAACGCCCGAGTTGGAACCACCACAGTCCCCCACCCCGCCCGCTTCGCCGCAAGCACCGCAGGCAACACACCACGCACCGTCCGCAAACGACCGTCGAGTGCCAACTCCCCCAAAAAGACAGTCTCCCGCAACAACTTCCGCGGCAACTTCTTCGCCGCATCGAGAACCGACAACGACAAAGCCAAATCGTAAACACTGCCCACCTTCGGCAACGTCGCCGGCGACAACGCCAAAATCACCTTGCTGTCCGGCCACTCCTCACCGGAATTGGTCACCGCCGCCCGAATCCGATCACGCGACTCGTGCAACGCCGTATCAGGCAGCCCCACCAAATGCACCGCTGGCAACCCGCGCCCGATATCCGCCTCGATCTCCACAATCTGGCCGTCCACGCCACTGACCGCAACAGAATGCGCCCGCCCCAACGCCATCAGAACGCATCCACAAAATGCTCGACCGAAAACTCGCCGCCGCGGCCGATCAGCACCGCCACCACATCGAAACGCACCCTCGACCACGACCGACCCGAATCCGTGAGCCACTGCATCGCCAACACCCGAATCCGACGCTGCTTCGCGAACGTCACCGACTCCGCCGGACTCCCGTACCCGACACCAGAGCGAGTCTTCACCTCCACGAACACAATCCGATCACCGGATGTCGCAATCACATCCAACTCGCCGTACCGACAACGCCAATTACGCTCGACAATCTCCAAACCCGCATCGATCAGGAACTCGACAGCCACATCCTCGCCCCGAGCACCCAACGCCATATTCCTCGCCATCACAGCCCCCACCACTCACACCCCGCGCCCGCCCATACGAAACGCGTCCCACCCACCACCCTCAACCCACCACCACAAAACCAAGCCACCCACAACCGACCTGTGGACAACTCAGAACCTGTGCAATTCGGCAGCGTGATACATCAACGACGGCGCACAATCCGACAATTTTCTGAAATTCCCCACAAATTGGACGAAAGTCCAGTAGAACTAGTTACAGTTTTGCTCAAACCGTCACGCACCCCGCTGAATGGAGTTCTACATGGCCCGCCGCTCACTTCGCCACGCAGTAGCAACCACCACATCCCTCGTTCTCATCGCCGCCGGCGTCACTGTTGGACTTGGCGCCTCGGTGGCGCAAGCAGCACCGGCCTGCGCGCTCAACCAGTCGGTCACCGACAGTTGGGCCGGTTCCCTCGGGACGCCGTACACCGTCAGCAAGGAGGTTGTCGGCGACGGCAAGGTCGCAGCGGGTCAGACGGTCACCTACATCACCAAGGTTTCCGGTTCCGGAGCCCTCGTCAATCAGATCCGCGATTTCCACCCGGCAGGATTCCAGCTCGTCAAGGCTCGCCTGAACGTCAAATGGCTTATCGGCGACCAGAAGTGGGACGACGTCACCAAGACCGTCGTCGTCGGCAATAACTCCGTGGTGGCAAAGGGCGGCGGATGGACCACTGCGGGCGGCGGCGTCATCGCTTTGGAAACCACCTACAAAGTTCCCGATAACGCAGTTGTAGGCACGCAGCTCGACAGCGGCGCCGGCACCAACATTGTGCTGGCGGCGGGCGACTGGAACATCAATCCGATGGGCGTCTGCGTCACCATCCGGCAGCCGAACCCCGTCGAGGCGGGCGCCGGAAGCCTCGAGGACATGGGCTTCGGCTCACTCAACTCCGGATCAGGCCAGGTATTCGGCTCCCTCACCGACCCGCAGGGGTCGATGACCAATGTCATCAGCGGTGTCCTGGGCAATGTGCTCGGCAACATGAGCTGACTCAGTTCAGATTGGTAAATCGGCCGAGCTACCAGCAGATGCTGGTAGCTCGGCCCATTTCTACCTTGCCGAACAAAGCTTTGCCGTCAACCGAGTTCAAGAAATCATCAGCAAATCACCGTATCAGCCTTCCGCCGTACCGGGCCGGCGTCGTACCGAAGGTTTCCCGAAATGCGGCGATGAACCCACTGCTGGTGCGGTAACCAACCTGCGGGGCAACGTCATTGACACCCTCACCCCGCGCGAGCATCTCGAGTGATGCATACATGCGTGCTCGAGTTCTCCACTGCCCGAACGTAATCCCCGTATCGGCAACAAAGGCTCGCATCAAGGTCTTGGAACTGACCCCGAGTTCGCCCGCCCACTCCCCCAGCGTCCGTGAGTCCGCCGGATCAGCGAGGATCCGGGCTGAAACCGAACTCGCCGCAGCGTTGCGAGGAACCGCGAGGACGTCGTGCCGTTCGGGTGCTGAAGCAAGAATGTCGTAGAGCAACTCCTGACTCATCAACCGCCGAGCATCGTCGATGGTCCGGTCGGCGAGGTGCCGCAACAATTGAGCGGACAGTGCGTCGACTTCGAGAACACGTGGCTGAGTCCACCGCGGCCCGGCAGGGCGTAGATCCGGACGCGCATAGGCCGCGATCATGCATCCCTCCGTCAGAAGAGTCATGTCATGGAGGACGGTGCCCGGCAGCCAGACCAAGTGTTCGCTGTGCAGGTGCCACACATTGCCCCCGGCAGCGATCTGCATCGTGCCTTCACTCATCCAGGCGATCTGATGCTCCGGGTGTCGATGAGCTCCGTACGCGGTCACGCCGTCGACGATGTTGGCGTAAACCTGAAAATCTTTGAATGTCCGTCCGCGACTATCGGGGAGCGCTAGCAAGGAGTTTGGGCGAGTCGAGTACTCGAGAGTGGACATTTTCCGTCTTCCTGGGCGTATCCGAGTCCATCCGGAAGGATGGACCGACAATTCTGCAAAGGTTAGCCTCACTTTATTGCTGACGCGACCAGTTCAGCACTTTCCTGCGGAACTCAGATCACTCGCCCACCACTTCGAAGGAGCATGTACGTGCCCTCACGTAGCACCCGAATCCTCGCCGCCCTACTCACGACGGCCGCGATCATCGGGTTCTCGACCGCCTGCGGAACCTCGCAAGGCGTCGACACCACATCAGCGACCCAGAGCAACGACGCATTCCCCGTGACGATCGAGCACGCCCTGGGTTCGACGACAATCGACGCCGAACCACAGCGCGTCGTCACACTCGGCTACACCGATCACGAACCACTGCTTGCCTTGGGAGTCGAACCCGTCGGCATGGCCGAATGGTGGGGGTCCGGCATGGATGAAAGCTGGCCGTGGACGAAGGACTACTGGAAGGGGAAAACTCCGACGTACATCAACAGCGGCGGAGACTTCAACTTCGAGCAAATCGCCTCCCTCGCACCAGATCTGATCCTCGCGCTGTACGCCGACATCGACACGGAAACCTACAAGAAGCTGACCTCGATTGCGCCGACCGTCGCGCAGAGCAAGGACTACGACGCATACACAACGCCGTGGACCGACATGACGGTCACCGCCGGGCGCGCCCTCGGCAAAGAACCACAAGCTCGACAATTGATCACGGATACCGAAAACGCGTTTGCCACCGCTCGCGCTGCGCACCCGGAATTCGCCGGGCAAACCGCGACGATCGTCAACCTCGACACTCCCGAGGGATACGTGTTCTCGTCGCACGACCCACGCGGAATCTTCCTCTCGTCACTCGGATTCACCCTCCCGCCGACGGTCGACACATTTGTCGGCGACCAGTTCGGCGACTGGCTCCCGAACGAGCGCTACGACATCCTCGAGCCCGTCGACCGCTTGATCGTGATGGCCGATCCGGAGGGCGAGAAGGCTCTCGCCGGCAACACTCTTTACCAGCGGTTACCCGCTGTGAAAAACGGAAATGCGATAGTCGTGCGATACACCGCAGATCCACCCGTCGGCGCTGCAATGTCCGGCAACACCGTCCTCAGCATCCCCTATGCCATCGACCAGCTGACAGCTACCTTGTCGAAGTAGACAGCAGGACCAGGTATCGAAAATATGTTCGAAGAGTGTTAGCCTCAATCCCAGGAAGCACCCACGAACATCGAGGACCGCCATGGACGAGGTACCGGACACCGCGTTAGATCTGGCTCGACTGGTCGACGAGTTGACGGTTCTCGACCAGCGACGCGTCGACATCGGCGAGAGCTTGGTTCACCTCGAGTACCTCTACTCCCGAATGGGCGCTCGGCAACAGGCAGATGCTGCCCGAAAAGCCTTTCAGGAGAAGTATGTCGGGCGAATCTACGAACTCGCAGACGGCCTGCGCACCTGAAAAGGGGTTGCACACAACCACGGACGAAGCGCATGGTCAATCCTGCACGACACACGTCGGACCGATCGGTTTGGCTGTGAACTATGTGGGAGAAATCTGATGGAGAAGATCACCAAGAGGCTGTGGAACTGGGCATCGATACTCGACGAGAACACTCGTGAGCAAGCGCTGCGCACGTCCCAGATGCCTTTTGTCCGTCCACATCTGGCATTGATGCCGGATGCGCACCTCGGTGCGGGTGCGACGGTGGGTTCGGTCATTCCGACGGAAGGCGCAATCATGCCCGCCGCCGTAGGAGTCGATATCGGCTGCGGAATGATCGCGGTCAAAACCCAGTTCAGCGCATGCGACCTTCAAGGCCGCGACCTGAGCATTCTTCGCCACAGCATCGAACGCTCCGTCCCGCTCTCGGCAGGTGTCTACAACACGACGCTGAGCGACACGGCGCACATCCGCATCGCAGAACTCGAGGCGATGGCGGGCGATCGTCTGGCCTTCTACGACAAGTTCAAGAACAACTGGAGGTTTCAGCTCGGAACGCTGGGTTCTGGCAACCACTTCATCGAGGTGACGCTCGACGAGAGCGACGGCGTCTGGCTGTTCCTGCACTCGGGAAGCCGCGGTATCGGAAACAAGCTCGCACAGCATCACATCAAGATCGCCAAGGACTTGTGCGAGCGGTGGTACATCGACCTTCCCGATCCGGATCTTGCCTACCTGGTCGAGAGGACACCCGAATTCGACTCGTACATCACCGATCTCAACTGGGCTCAGCATTTCGCCCTGCTCAACCGAGAAGAGATGATGGACCGCGTCGTGAAGGACTTCGCGCATTTCATGGGTGACGGCAAACCCGCGATCATCGACGAGCTCGAGCGGATCAACTGCCACCACAACTTCACCCAGAAGGAGTTCCACATGGGTCGCGGAGTGTGGTTGAGCCGTAAGGGTGCGATCAAGGCAGACGAGGGCACGCCCGGGCTCATCCCCGGTTCGATGGGAACCGCGAGTTACGTCGTCGTCGGCAAGGGAAACGTGCCCTCGTTCAAGTCCAGCCCCCACGGCGCGGGTCGGGTGTACGGACGTAACCAGGCACGCAAGACCTTCACCATCGAAGATCTCGACAAGGCGATGGTCGGCATCGAATACAAGCGCTCCGCGGCGTTCCTCGACGAGATCCCGGGTGCGTACAAGGACATCGACGTCGTGATGGACGACGCGAAGGACTTGGTCGAGATTCGACACACCCTGCGTCAGATCGTGAACGTCAAGGGCAACTGATCCGGCACAAAGCAGCGAAATACGAAGTGCCCCGCCGATATCGGCGGGGCACTTCGTCGTCGAGATCTGTGCAGCACGCACAGGTCAGTCAGGAAGGCGCAGATCCGGCTTGTCCAACTCTTCGATGTTGACGTCCTTGAACGTCACGACGCGCACGTACTTCACGAATCGCGCCGGGCGGTACATGTCCCACACCCAGGCGTCGGACATCCGCAGCTCGAAGTAGATTTCCCCGTCGGAATTGTGGGGCAGCAACTCGACCGTGTTGGCCAGGTAGAAACGTCGTTCGGTCTCCACGACGTAGGAGAACTGTCCGACGATGTCCCGGTATTCACGGTAGAGCGACAGCTCCATCTCGGTTTCGTACTTCTCGAGATCCTCGGCACTCATCGGTTTAGCCAGTCCTCCCAGTTCGTCTGAACTTCCATCATCCCGTACGGCCTGCACGTTGTTCCAACCGGACTCCCGCAGCCACCACGTTGGCATAGGTCATGCGGTGTTCGGGGCACGGCCCCAGGTCTTCGAGAGCGTCCATGTGCAGGGGCGTGCTGTATCCCTTGTGAATCGCGAAGCTGTATCCGGGATGAGTGTTGTCCATCTCGGTCATCACACGATCTCGGGTCACCTTCGCGAGAACGCTCGCCGCGGCGATACATGCAGCGGCGCCGTCACCGCCGATGACCGGCAGCGAGGGAGCCGTCAAACCCGGAACCCGGAACCCGTCGGTGAGGACGTAGCCCGGTTCGAGGTCGAGGCCCGCAACTGCTCGTCGCATCCCCTCGATGTTGGCGACGTGGATACCGATCTGATCGACTTCCGCAGCGGGTACCGAAATAACACTCCACGCCAACGCCAAACGCTTGATGGCCGGGAAGAGCTCCTCGCGCGCGCGTTCGGTCAACTTCTTCGAATCGTCGAGCCGCGCCAGTGCCGCTTGCGGTTTCGGCGCCAGGACACACGCGGCAATGACGAGTGGACCAGCGCACGCTCCGCGCCCGGCTTCGTCGACGCCGGCGACCGGACCGAGTCCGGTTCGCGCCAACGCAGACTCCATCGTCCGCAGACCTGCCGATCTGCGAATGACAACGCGAGGGGGCCAACTACTCACTGTCTCTGCCTACTCGGAACTACGCGAATCCATGTGTGCGGTCCGACAACTCAGTTGCCCTGAATATCAGGCGCATCGATGCCGCCCATTCGCGACGGGGGAAGGACGATGAATCGAGCTTGACCGATGATGTTGTCGATCGGGACTGTTCCCTGGAACTCGTCATCCACGTGGTAGCGCGAGTCGGCGGAATTGCTGCGGTTGTCGCCCATGACCCACACGTGGCCCTCGGGAACGGTGATCGGTCCGAAGCATCGGCCCGACTTCACTTCGGTGTCACACGTTTGTGTTCCCGGAGTGAACGGGAAATCCATCTTGATGTACGGCTCGTTCAGCGGTTTGCCGTCGACCAGGACTCGGCCCTGGTCATCACAGCATTCGACGGTCTGGCCACCTGTTGCGATCACTCGCTTGACCAAGTCGTTCTCGTCCGGCGGAACGAGGCCGACCCACGAACCGACTTCTTGAATGCCGCGGACTACAACGTTGTCGGACCGATTGGACACATATTTCGTGTTCCACGAATCGGGTCCCTTGAAGACGACGACGTCACCGGGTTCCGGATCGCCGAAGCGGTATCCGATCTTCTCCACCACGATGCGGTCACCGGTACATCCTGCACAGCCGTGCAGTGTCGGTTCCATCGATTCGGATGGGATGAGAAAAACTCTGAAGACAAATGCCTGAAGGACGATGCTGAGTACCAGCGCTACGCCGATCAGAACAGGGAGTTCTCGCAGGAACGATCGCTGTTTCTTCTGCGGCCGATGTGAGGTCGGTTCCGCGGAACCGCTTGATCCCTCGTGATTCTCGGGTCCGGACGACAATGCCTGCTCCTTCGAAGAATCTGCCACAGAAACCAGATTAGCCCGACACCGCGCGTACGCGGTGCCGGGCTCATCGGAAAGATCAGCGCTTTTCCTTGATCTTCGCCTTCTTGCCACGAAGCTCACGGAGGTAGTACAGCTTGGCGCGACGGACGTCACCGCGGGTCAGAACCTCGATGGAGGCCAGCGTGGGGCTGTGAACCGGGAAGGTGCGCTCGACGCCGACGCCGAAGGAGACCTTACGGACGGTGAAGGTCTCGCGAACGCCGCCGCCCTGGCGACGAATAACGACGCCCTTGAAGACCTGCACGCGCTCCTTTGAGCCTTCGATAACCTTGACGTTCACGTTGAGCGTGTCGCCGGGACGGAACTCGGGGATGTCGTCGCGGAGCGACTTTTTGTCCAGGAAGTCCAGGGTGTTCATATGTCATCCTTGTATTTCGCAGGAGCAGAGGAACCGAGCGGCACGCGTTTCGGTCTCCCGAAACGGCGCTCGTCTGGTTCGTGCCCAGATCAAGTGCTGCTGCCTGGTCCAGGCAACCCGTCCATTGTGCCAGACGCGGACACCAGCGGGGAAATCGGCGGCGGCGGAGCCGCGTGGATGGTGTGGTCCAGTTCCTGCTCGGCCGCGGTCATCGCATGCTCGACGCTCGGTGATCCGGCAATCAGATCCTGGACGTAGATCTTGGCCCGGATGACGGGCCGACGCCACTTCCGCTCACGCTCGAGCGCGCGGTTCATCCGTTTCGGCTTGCGCGTGTACCGCCAGCGAGCCCACGGTGCACCCGGCCGGCTCAAGCGAACCGCTCCGATTACCAGCAGCGGAAAGACGAACAGACCGACGAGCCCCGTCCAGATCTTCCCCTTGAGAATCACGATTGCCGCCAAGGCGAAGTTGATCAACGCGACGAAAACGAAGACCAATTTGATCCACGGATCTCGTTCTTCACGGAATCCGGCGACGTCGAGCAGTTCGAGGGGGCGGAAACCCAGCAGCACCAGACCGGTCACGGCGATCGCGACGAAGACCGCATCCACCGAGGTCCGACCTTGTTCGGACCAGTACACATCCTTCAGGTAGAAGATCAGTGCGAACTCGTCGAGCACCAACGCCGCACCCATACCGAAGATCGCCGCCAGGACGGCACCGGTGGTCTGCGAACCATCGACGTAGACCGCGATCAACGCACCACCGGAGATCATCATGGCGATCACACCGAACACGACGTGATGCACATGCTGACCTCCGGGCGCGATGTTGCCCGGCCACCATTTCACTTGCGCGCGAATCATCCGAACGCTGAGGCGGATGAAAAGGAACGCGGACAGGAACCCGAGCAGGAAGAACAGCAACGGCAATCGGCCATGGGCGATGATCTCGCGCTCGAGCCACTCTCGCATCGCTGTCCTCCCTTCACCGAATTCATGATCCGACCCTGATCGGATTCATACCGCCAACCGACTCGATTGTGACGATACGGACTTCGAAAACCCGGCGGACGGATTTACTTGCCGAAGCCCGCCTTGCGCAGAGCGTCGGCCATCGACCCGGCAGCAGGCGCGCGGTTGTCCGGTCGCTGCTCGCGTCCACCCTGGCGTCCGCCATTTCCTCGTTGCTGACCCTGCCCCTGACGCTGACCCTGCGGCTGGCCCTGACGCTGAGGTTGCCCACCACGCGGGCCTTCGGACTTGCGGGGCGCACCCACCTCGTCGTCGAGACGAAGCGTCAGCCCGATGCGTTGGCGTGCCTCGTCCACTTCGAGAACCTTCACCTTGACGACGTCACCGGATTTGACGACCTCGCGTGGGTCCTTGACGAAGTTGTGTGACATCGCGGAGACGTGAACCAGACCGTCCTGATGAACTCCGATGTCGACGAAGGCGCCGAAGGCTGCGACGTTGGTGACCACGCCTTCGAGAGTCATACCTGGCTTGAGATGCGCCACCTTCTCGATGCCTGCGGCAAAGGTCGCGGTCTTGAATTCGGGTCGTGGATCTCGTCCCGGCTTCTCCAACTCGGAGATGATGTCGGTGACGGTTGGCAGACCGAATCGCTCGTCGACGTAGTCGGACGCCTTGACCGATCGAAGTGCCTGCGAGTTTCCGATCACGGTGCGCACGTCCCCGCCCGCACTCGCAACGATCTTGCGAACCACCGGATATGCCTCCGGGTGGACGCTCGACGCGTCGAGCGGGTCGTCACCGTCGGTGATCCGCAGGAAGCCTGCGCACTGCTCGAAAGCCTTGGGTCCCAGGCGGGAGACGTCCTTGAGTCCCTTGCGGGATTTGAACGGACCGTTCTGGTCCCGATGCGCAACGATGCTCTCCGCGAGAGAACCCGCGATTCCGGACACCCGAGCGAGCAGCGGCACGGACGCCGTGTTGACGTCGACGCCGACCGAGTTGACGGCATCCTCGACGACGGCGTCGAGGGAACGTGAGAGCAGCGATTCGGTGATGTCGTGCTGGTACTGACCGACACCGATGGACTTGGGGTCGATCTTGACCAACTCCGCCAACGGATCCTGCAGGCGACGCGCAATGGACACCGCACCGCGAATCGAGACGTCGAGGTCGGGAAGTTCCTGCGACGCGTAGGCCGAAGCCGAGTACACCGATGCGCCTGCCTCGGAGACGACGATCTTGGTCAGGTTGGGCGCGCCGGTCTTCTTGATCAGTTCGGTAGCGAGCGTGTCGGTCTCACGTGAGGCCGTGCCGTTGCCGATGGCGATCAGTTCGACGCCGTGCTTGGCTACCAGCCCGGCAAGCGTCGCAAGAGCCGCGTCCCACTTGTTCTGCGGCTGGTGCGGGTAAATCGTCTCGTAGGCAACAACTTTGCCGGTTCCGTCGACGACGGCAACCTTCGTTCCGGTGCGGAATCCGGGGTCGAGTCCCATGGTGGGTCGGGCGCCGGCGGGAGCTGCGAGGAGTAGATCCTTGAGGTTGGTGGCGAAAACGTCGACGGCGTCCTTTTCGGCCGACTGCCGCAGACGCATCCGAGTGTCGATACCGAGCGTGACGGCGAACTTCGTCTTCCAGGCCCACTTGACAGTGTCGAGAAGCCACCCGTCGGCGGCCCGCCCACGGTCGGCGATCTCGAACCGCGACGCGATGCGGCCTTCGTAGACCGTGCGCTCCCCCGCCGCGAGTTCTTCGGTGTCGGCCGCCATGTTGAGCGACAGCACTTCTTCCTTCTCGCCGCGCAGGACGGCGAGGATGCGGTGCGAGGGCAATTTGGAGAACGGTTCCGAGAACTCGAAGTAGTCAGCAAACTTCGAGCCATCGGTTTCCTTGCCCTTGCGGACCGAGGAGACGACCTGGCCGCGATTCCACATCAGCTCGCGCAATTCACCGACCAGATCGGCGTCCTCGGCGAAGCGCTCCACGAGGATCGACCGGGCGCCGTCGAGTTGTTCGTCCGAATACTGCGCGGGATCGGTGGTGGGATCTCCGATGAGAGCATCCGCGACGGGCTCGTGGCCGGCTTCGCGGGCGATCTGCGCCTTGGTGCGCCGCTTCGGCTTGAAGGGGAGGTAGATGTCCTCCAGCCGCGCTTTCGTCTCGGCCAGCATGATCTGACCGCGCAGTTGGTCGTCGAGTTTGCCCTGAGAGTCGATCTCCGTGAGCACGGCGTCACGACGGTCGTCGAGCTCGCGGAGATACCGCAGCCGCTCGTCCAGGAGTCGCAGCTGGGCGTCGTCGAGCGTGCCGGTGACTTCCTTGCGGTACCGGGCGATGAAGGGCACCGTGGCTCCGCCGTCGAGAAGGTCGACTGCTGCTGCAACCTGGCCTTCGCGGACGTCGAGTTCCTCGGCAATGCGCTGGTTCACGGTCTTGAGAATCACGAGATCCGACCCTACCGCTATCCTGAGACAAGAAGATCGGCAACAGTGCCGTGTCAGGGCTACCGGGGGAAACAGATGAGTACGCGGTACGTCCGGATTGCCGCAATGGTGGCCGCAGTTACTTTTGCGGCTTCGTGCAGCGGCGGACAGAACCCGGATGATCCGATGCAGACCCCCGCCTTTCCCGACACCAACGTTCCGGTTGCAGAGACCCTCGACGGCCGCCTGGCGCAAGCTCAGGTAGCGGCGCTCGGGCGTGGTGCGGACGTCTCCATCGCGATCCTCGACCGCTCCTCGGACAAATACCTCGATGTCGCCGGTGACCAGCAGATCGAAACCGCCTCGGTGGCAAAACTTTTCATCGCCGAGGATCTACTCCATCAGGACGCTCGCGGCGAGCGGCCCATCACGGACGACGATCGCACCCTCATGGCGGCGATGCTCGAATCCTCCGACGACACCGCAGCCAACCTCCTCTGGGACGAGGTCGGCGGCCAAGAGGTGATCAGCCGCGTCGCCGAGCGTTACGCACTGACCGCGACGACGCCGCCGTGGGACGGTATGTGGTGGAACACCGAAACCACGACACGTGACCTGGTCACCTTCTACAGCGGGATCCTCGACGACTCCGACCAACTCGGACCTGAACGGGTCGAGCAGTTCGTCGAGTACCTGCGGCAATCCACTCCCGAAGGAACCGACGGCTACGACCAGAGGTTCGGCCTACCCGAGGCCCTGTTCGGCGAGCCGGTCATCGGAGTCAAACAAGGCTGGATGTGCTGTGTCGAGGACAAGTGGATCCATCTGTCCACCGGCATCGTCGGCGACGACAACCGATACATCATCGCGATCGGTTCACGAGAAGACGTCCAGTACACCGACGAGGACAGCTTCTATCCCGACACCTCGTTCACCGATGCCGTCGACGACGAGAGCGCACTGCACGCTCGCGACACGGTCACCGGCGTCACACAGATCCTCTTCCCGAGCGGAAGCATCGACGACTGGGCGGCGGCATCCACGACCGCGGACTCGGTGATGCCCGAAGCGTCCGGGCCCTGATTCGATCCACGCGGTCGTGTTCGTCCTCAAGCCTGCTTGTATTCGAGGACCGAACCGATCACCCGTTCCTGTTGTTCGGACGTGAGCATGGGCCACAGCGGCAGGCGAAGGATCGACGCGGAGAATTCGGCGCTACGCACACACGGCTCCGGTGTTCGTCCGTAGCGCACACCGGCCGCACTCGTATCGAGCGGGACGTAGTGAAACGGCGCCACGATTCCATCAGCGGCAAGATGCCGGATCAACCCGTCGCGACACTCTTCGGTCGGCATCTTGAGATAGAACAGGTGCGCGGTGTGCTCGCGATCATCGGGGACCGACATGGGAACGACCCCGTTCTCGGACGCCCACTCGCCTAGACTCACGCTGTAGGTATCCCAGACGCGATGCCTGGCCGCTTGAATCGCGTCGAACTCCGAGAGTTGTGCGTCGAGGACAGCGGCATTGAGTTCACTGGGCAGATAACTCGACCCGATGTCCTGCCACGAATACTTGTCGACCTGGCCGCGTAGGAAACGCACACGGTCGGTCCCCTTCTCACGGATGATTTCGGCGCGGGTCATCAGCTGATCGTCGGAGAGCAACAGCGCGCCGCCCTCGCCGCAATGAACGTTCTTGGTGTCGTGAAAACTCTGCGTACCGATAGTTCCGATGGTGCCGAGCGCCCGCCCACGCCACTTTCCGCCGAGGCCATGGGCGTTGTCTTCGATCAACGCAACGCCGTGGAGTTTTGCGAGGTCGAGGAGAGGTTCCATGTCGGCGGCGACTCCGCCGTAATGCATGACCAGTACAGCTTTGGTGCGCTCCGTGATCGCCGCTGCGACGCAGTCGGGATCGATATTGCCGGTACTCGGATCGATGTCGACGAACACAACAGCGGCACCGCGCAACGCGACGGCAGTCGCCGCCGAACTGAACGCGAAGCTCGGAACGATCACCTCGTCGCCAGGTCCCAATTCGAGGAGCAGCGCACCCAATTCGAGTGCATGAGTGCACGAAGTCGTCAGCAGAGCATGCGTGGATCCGGTGATCGCCTTGAGCGCAGCGGTCGCGGACTTGGTGAAGCGTCCGTCACCGTGAATGTGATCGGACTCCAGAACCGTTGCCAGATTCGACAATTCGTTCGATGCCCGATAGGGGCGGGAGAAGATGATGCGATCAGTGCTCACGACTATGCCGATCGATCGAGGTTCCGGGCCGCGGTGAATCGACAGTCAGATACAGCGGCTTTCCGACAAGGACGTGCAGTGCAACACCGAGGTATTCGGCGATGAGACCGAGCGAAAACAGGATCGCACCCGAACAGACCAGCAGCGCCATGATGATCGACGCCCATCCTTCCGGGTCGTTGTTGTCACCGGTCATGGCTTGGATGAAGATCACCGCGGCCATGATCACACCGGCCGACGCCAGAGTGACTCCGAGCAGACTCACCAACCGCAGACCGCGGGTTCCGCTACACAACACCATCTTCCAGAACAACGAGAACAAACGCCGATAGTTGTACCCGGATTCCTCGCGGCCTTCGGCTCGAAGAGTCACCGGCGCCGTGGCCGTGTTGCCGACCACCCACGTCAGCGCGACGTCCAGGTACACGCCATTGGCGGCGACGCCGGCCAACTGTCGGCCGATGTCACCTCGGATCAGGCGGTAACTTTCGAATCTCGTCGAATCAGGGAACGCGAATACCGTCGCCAAGACGATCTTTGCGCCGCGCGATGTCAGGTTCCGCAAGAATCCATGCGGGCGAGTGTTCGTGGGTTTGGAATACACGAGATCGGATCGCTCCGTCAGCGCCGTGTCGAGGAAAGCCCCGATATGCACCGGGTCGTGCTGGCCGTCCTCGTCCATCGTCACGATCCACTGTCCACGGGCAGCGGCCATACCGGCGATAGTCGCCGCGTCCTGGCCGTAGTTGCGACTGAGCCACACGACGCGCACCTGATCGAAACGACGCTCCAATTCGAGTAACACGACGTCGGAGCGGTCCGGTCCGTTGTCGTGGACCAGAACGATCTCGTCGACGGTGAACTGCGCACCACCGGGCGTCGAACTCGGCGCGCACAGGCCGTCCAACTCCTCGACGAGCGCCGTGATCGTCTTTTCGCCCTGATAAACGGGCACTACGACGGAAATCGAGTGCACTCGCTTCCACTCCCTTCAGGGGGCTCGACTGGCGCCGAGAGACAGGCACGATCGGGCCCACACCGTCGCGAACTTTAACACGCAGAGGTGTCCGGACTTCGGATGCCGACGGCGCGTGACGCGCTCGCGTCTCCGTGCGCCCCACCTGCCCTGTTAAGGTCTGGAACTCGTGGTGGAAACTCGCACTCTCGCCCGGGCAGACGTGTACAAGTGGGGCGCCGTCACGGCGGTCGGTGTCATCGCCGGCTACCTGGCCGTGGTGCTCGCGAACGCTCGTCACTTCTACACCGACGACACCGAGTCCCAGTACGCGCCGCTGTGGGTCATGCTCGGCCGTAGCCTGCGAGAAGGACACCTGCCGGTACTCGTCCCCGAGAACTGGATGGCGGGTAACTACGCGATCGAGGAAGCGGGCCTTCTCAATCCGCCGCAACTTCTGATCGACCTGATCGCACCGTCCTTCGACAACCTCGCGCTGTACGCGACGATCGTCAAGTTGATCTTCGCGATAATCCTTGCGCTGGGCGTCTATCGGATCTGCCTGGAGTACGGCTCGAAGCCCACGTGGGCTGCGGTCGCCGGAGTCTCGATTCCGTTCACCGGGTTCCTCCTGTTCTTCGACTCCGCCAGTTGGATGACAGCCTTCACCGGCACCGCATGGATGGTTCAGGCATGGGCGTCGGCAATCCGCTACGCCCGCGGCAAGAGCGGTCCGATCCCGACCTTCGTGTTCTTGTATCTCGCGATGTCGGTCCAATATGTTTTCCCCGCAGTCGAATCCGGCTTGATGATCGGCGCGGTCGCAATCGGCGAAGTTGTCTATCAACGGCGTTGGTTGCCGTCGCTGCGGCTTCTGGCGGTATCT
Organism: Rhodococcus sp. P-2; assembly: GCF_016598535.1. Lineage (GTDB taxonomy): Bacteria > Actinomycetota > Actinomycetes > Mycobacteriales > Mycobacteriaceae > Rhodococcus_F > Rhodococcus_F baikonurensis. Next base: position 414,787 of record NZ_CP066779.1, read on the forward strand.
GCCTGTGCCGCCCTCGCCGGTCTCGCGACGTATCTACCGAGCCTGCTCACCGCCGACGTCACCTGGCGCGGCGCATCCGAAGTCAAGAACGACGCTTTCCTCGCCGTTCCCTGGTCGGAATCGCTGAACGCGAGCCTGCCGAGCACCATGCCTGCATTCTCCTCGTGGTGGGGATACATCCAGACCATGCCCATGGTCTACATCGCCTGGTTCCTCATACCCGCCCTGGCGTTCATAGACTGGGGCAAGGCACGCGGCGCGGCACGCGAATTGACCGCCGTCGGGATCTTCACGGTCGCCGTCCTCATGTGGACGGCCGGGCCGAGCACGATCGGCCCACTTCGGTGGCCCGCGCGCGTTCTTCCGATGGTGGCCATCGGACTCCTGCTTCTGGTGTGCATCCTGCTCGGGCGTTACGCCACGACCGACAAGTTGCGCGGGCGCGCCGTTGCAGCGGGAATCCTCGTCGGCCTGCTTCTGATCAGGTCCGCCTCGGCAGCCCCCGGGCTCGCGAAATGGCACGTGATCTCAGCCCTGGTCGTTGTCGCACTGGGCGCCGCGATGGTCTGGCTGGGCCGTACGAAGGGCACCGCGCTCGCATGTCTGTTGGCAATCGCCGCGGTCTCCCCCATCACTTACGCCCAGGTTCGAGCCGCGCAACCGACCCCGATGAGCTGGAACCTGCCCGAATCCCGCTCGGAGATGAAAGAGGCCTTCCCCGACTTCGACGGCACGACACTGCAACTGGGCGACCGTGCGCTCATCGCTCCCGGGGACAAGACCCTCGACGGAGCGTACGGTTCCCTGGCCTTCGGCAACTACCCCAAAGACCTCGAACTGACCTACACCAGCGGCTACACCCCCAACGGGCACTTCTACTTCGGTGATCTGCTCTGCATGCGCTGGGACATGAGCGTCTGCCCCGACGCCTTCCGACGTGCATTCACCGTCGAACCCACCACTGGCCGCACCATCGTCGACCTGATGAACGTGGACCGCGTCGTACTTCAGAACGCCCTCTACCCCGATTCACGCAACAACCCGGCTCCCGACGGATGGACATGGGTCGACTACCCCGGCCACGAGAACTACATCTCGGTGCTCGAACGCGTCGACGGCCCCGTCTCGACACGCAACGGACGCATCGCCGACGCCCAAGACGTCGAGGCTGTTTCGACCGGGGAATCGAACATGTCGAGCACCCTTCGTGTCAGTTCGGAGACCGGCGGCAGGGTTGTGTTCGCACGGCTCGGCTGGCCCGGATATCGGGCGAGCCTGGGCGGTCAGTCTGTCCCGATCGACGTCGTCGCGAAGTCCTTTGTCACCGTGGACATTCCCGCCGGGACGAAGGACGCAGAGCTTGTCCTGACGTGGCGCCCGCCGGGTTGGAAGGTCGGCGGCGCTTCGATGGTCGCCGGAATCCTCGGCCTCGGCGTGCTCGAGTGGATGTATCTGCGGACCCGGCGCAAGGACCGGATCGAGATCGTGAAAACCGAGTCTTCATGACCGAAGACATCGCATCACCCGAGAACCCCGGTCCACTGCTGCGGGTGGTCAAGCATCAGCCCATCGCGTTTGCCATTGTCGGAGTGGCCAATACGGCGATCGGATACGTGCTCTTCGTGATCTGGTCACTGATCCTCGACAACAAGGATCTGTATCAAGTGGCTGTGATCGGCGCGTACTCCATCAGCGTGCTCATCGCTTTCGTTCTGCATCGGACTCTGGTTTTCCGCGTCCGCGGACATGTCGCACGCGACCTGGGTGCGTTCATCGTCGTCAATTCCGGTGGCCTGGTGCTGAATCTGATACTCGGAACAATCGCGGTGTCGATTCTGCATGCCCCTCCGCTTCCCGCCCAAGCGGTTGTCATGTTGATCGTCGCCGGTGTGAGCTTCTTCGGTCATCGATACTTCTCGTTCCGCCGCAAACCTGCCGAACGGCACTGACCTCCTACGATTCGCGGGGTAACGCTCGATCCACCGCCGCCTCGACGATCGTACGAATATCTTCCTCCCCGAACAGGTTCGGCAATGTGAGTCGATCCAGTACAAGCCAGTTCAGCGACAAATAGAGCAGGCGAACGGTCATCGCATCGCCGGGCACCCCGGATGCCAGGTGATTGGCGACATTGAGGTCGAAGTCTTCTCGGATGCGGACGGTCAAGACCGCTCGCAGGTCCGGTCGACGCGTCGCCTCCAGCCGCAACTCCATGAGCGCGAGGAAACCCGTTCCGAACGAGGTGACCCGCTCGACCACGTCGAGCATGAGCGTCACCAGGCGCTCACGATCGGTGCCGTTGACGGGATCGATCATCCCTGCGAGGTCGTCCGGAATCAGTCGCTCGTAGATCCGGCCACCCGCTTGGGTGAGCAGGTCGTCGCGATTGGAAAAGTAGTTCGACGCTGTCCCGTTCGGCACGGCCGCCTGGGTGTCGACGGCCCGAAAAGTCAAGCCTCGAGCACCCTCTCGGGCCAACACCTCGATTGCCGCGTCGATCAGGGCAAGCCGACGTTCCGGGTTCTTTCGCACTTGACATCACTCCTGACACGACCCTAAGTTGAACCACTACAAACATAGTACTACGAACGGAGCGTCAAGATGCGAAAGCTTGTGTACTACGTGGGAGCTTCTCTCGACGGCTACATCGCGGGACCAGACGGCGAATTCGATTTCTTTCCGGTATCCGAACAGATCACGGCCTGGATACGCGATCGATATCCCGAGACCGTGCCAACGCATGTGCGGCCCGCTCTCGGAATCGAGGACGCGCCCAACAGAACCTTCGATACGGTCATCATGGGCCGCGGCTCTTACGAACCCGGGCTGACCGCCGGCGTGAGAAGCCCCTTCGCACACCTGCGCCAGTTCGTCGTCTCCACAACCGTCCCTGACGCCGAGGATCACGCGGTCACAATCGTCCGCACCGACCCACTGGCAGCAATCAAATCCCTCAAAGGAGAAGAGGGACAGCATATCTGGCTGTGCGGAGGCGGAACTCTCGCCGGCGAACTACTACCGGAGATCGACGAGTTGATCATCAAGAGGTATCCGGTTGTCGCCGGCGCAAGCATACCGATGATCAGAGGTGACTACGCGCCGACACTGTTCACACCGACTGCAACCGAATCGCTCGACGACGGCGCAAGCATCACCTGGTTGAAGCGAAATACCTAAGGAAGAAGATCCGGTCGACGCTCGGCCGTGCGCTGCAGCGACTGCTCATGGCGCCAAGCCTTGATCTTCGCGTGATCACCGGAAAGCAGAACCGGCGGAACTTCGAGGTCGCGCCACACAGCCGGGCGAGTGTAACTAGGCCCTTCGAGAAGACCGTCGGAGAACGAATCCTCTTGGTGTGACAGCTGATTGCCGAGAACGCCGGGCATCAGTCGCACAACAGCCTCGACCATCACCAGCACGGCTGCTTCACCGCCGATCAGGACGTAATCGCCGATGCTGACTTCTTCGACCCTGACCCGCTTGGCGGCGTCGTCGAAAACCCGTTGATCGATACCTTCGTATCGGCCACAGGCGAAGACAAGGTGCTTGGCGGTGGACCAGCGGTGCGCGGTCTCCTGGGTGAACGGAACGCCGGCGGGAGTGGGCACCACCAGAATAGTCTCGGCATCATCCGGGCCGGAAGAATCGGAGCGCCCGATCACGTCGTCCAGTGCCGGACCCCAGACGGTGGGTTTCATGACCATGCCGGGTCCGCCGCCGTACGGAGAATCGTCGACGGCTTTGTGTACGTCATGGGTCCACGACCGAAGATCGTGGACGTCGACCGAGATCAAGCCACGTTCGATTGCCTTGCCCAGCAAGGCAGCACGAAGCGGTTCGAGATACTCGGGAAAAATGGTGACGACGTCGAGACGCATGACAAACGATCAGTCGTTGTCTGAGTTCGAATTGTCACTGTTCGACTTGTCGCCGAAATCCGGGTCGAGCAGTCCCTCGGGAGGCTCGATCACCACGACGCCGTCAGCAATCGACACCGAGGTGACGATGGCGGCGACAAACGGGATCAGCAATTCACCGGACGTCTCACCGGTACGGCGAATCGAAAGCAATTCGCCTGCCGCGGAATGCAATACCTCGATGACCGAACCGACCTCGGTACCGTCGGTGAGGACGACCTTCAGCCCTTCGAGTTCGTGATCGTAGAACTCGTCCGGATCGTCCGAAGGCTCGAGTTCGGAGCTGTCGATGACGAACAGTGTGCCGCGCAACGCATCTGCGTCGCCGCGGTCACTGACGCCTTCGAGGCGCAGCAAAAGCCGCCCGGAATGATCCCGGGCGGCTTCCACTGTGTACGACTTCAGTGTGGACTCGCGCGGCTTGCGCCCACGCAGCACGGAACCTACGGCAAAACGATCCTCGGGCTCGTCTGTACGAACCTCGACTACCAATTCACCTTTGATGCCATGCGACTTCGCGACACGACCGACTACGAGTTCCACCTGTTTACTGCCGTCTACTGATCGGTGTCGACGACATCAACACGGATACCGCGGCCACCGATGCCGGAGACCAAGGTCCGCAGAGCGGTCGCCGTGCGACCACCCCGACCGATGACCTTGCCGAGATCGTCGGGGTGCACGTGCACCTCGACGGTCCGTCCCCGACGTCCGGTGATCAGCTCGACACGCACATCGTCGGGATTGGCGACGATGCCACGCACGAGATGCTCTACCGCATCAGCGACGACGGCACTCACTTGTCAGCAGCCTCGGCGTCTGCAGCGGGAGCCTCGGCGTCAGCCGCGGTGTCTTCTGCCTTGGCCTCGTCAGCCTTTGCAGCCTTCTTCTTCTTGGGGGTGATTGCTTCTGCAACCGGCTCGTTCTCGGCCTGCGCGAGCGCAGCCTGGAAGAGCTCGAGCTTGGTGGGCTTGGCTTCCTTGACGCGCAGGGTGCCTTCGGTGCCCGGCAGGCCCTTGAACTTCTGCCAGTCACCGGTGATCTTGAGGAGTGCCTCGACGGGCTCGGTGGGCTGTGCGCCCACGGACAGCCAGTACTGAGCGCGCTCGGAATCGATGTCGATCAGCGAGGGCTCTTCCTTGGGGTGGTACTTGCCGATGGTCTCGATCGCACGGCCGTCACGACGGGTGCGCGAGTCGGCGATGACAACGCGGTACTGAGCGTTGCGGATCTTGCCGAGGCGGGTGAGCTTGATTTTGACAGCCACAGCTGCAGTTCTCCTTCAGCGCGCACAACAGTGCTGCGCATGTCACGTGCAATTCAGCGACCCACACGATTTGTGAGCCCGGTTTTGCCTCTATCCTGTGACCGTCGCAGCGGTACGTAACCGGATGCGACGAACAATGGTCCATTGTGCCAGATGGGTGGGCTCGTTCGGAAACCACCCTGTGCGCGCTTCGAGAGTGCGGGGACTCCCTAACCACTCACGGGGGTGCCGCGGAGGATGACACGCGTCGGCTTCGCGAGCACATCGGGGTTTCCGCGCGGATCTTCGGAGTAAACCACCAGGTCGGCGGGCGCTCCTTCCTCGATGCACTGCGCACCCAACCAACTCCGCGCGTCCCAGCTCGCTGCGCCCAACGCCTGGTGAGCTGTCAATCCGGCAACTTCGAGTTCGGCGATCTCGTCGGCGATCCGCCCGTGCCTGATCGATCCGCCTGCGTCCGTTCCGGCATAGATCGGAATCCCGGCCTCGTGAGCGGCACCGATCGTCTGGTGTCGACGAGCGTGCAGATCGCGCATGTGCGCGGCGTAGATCGGATACCGCGTGGCGGAGTCCGCGATCTCGGGGAAAGTAGCGATGTTGATCAGCGTCGGAACCAGGGCCGTGCCGTGAGCGACCATCAACTCGATGGTCGCGTCCGTCAATCCGGTTCCGTGCTCGATGCAGTCGATGCCGGCGTTGATCAGGCCGGGCAGGGCGTCCTCGGCAAAGACGTGAGCGGTGACCTTTGCGCCTTCGGCGTGGGCGGCAGCGATGGCCTCGACCAGGATCTCGTCGCTCCACAACGGGGCGAGGTCACCGATGGAACGGTCGATCCAGTCGCCGACGAGCTTGACCCAACCATCACCGGCGCGTGCCTGACGCACTACCTCGGCCGGCAGCTGAGATTCGTTGTCCAGGTCGACCGGCAGGCCCGGGATGTATCGCTTGGGTGCCGCGATGTGCTGGCCTGCGCGAATAATCCGCGGCAGGTCGAGGCGCTCGTCGACGAACCTGGTGTCGACCGGTGATCCGGCGTCGCGGAGCAACAGCACACCCGCGTCACGTTCGGTCTTCGCCTGCCCCAGCAAGCCGTCGACGTTTTCGCCCCCACCACCGCCGTAGCGGATGCCCACGTGACAGTGCGCATCCACGAGACCCGGTGTGATCCAACCCGATTCGACGATCGTCTCCGCACCGGACACCGGCTCGAAGGAGATCAGCCCGTCGACGATCCACAATTCGATCGGCTCGGCATCGGGCAGACCGATACCCCGGAGATGAAGCGCAGCCACCGACTACTTCTTGGGCAGCTTGAGCTGGGAGAGATCGATGCCTTCCAGTCCGGGCGGCAACTGATCGAGACCCTTGGGCATGTTCGACAGGTCGGGCATACCGGCCGGCATTCCGCCGGGCATCCCCGGGAATCCGCCCATACCGGGGAATCCTCCGCGCATCTTGGGCTGCGTCGGGCCCTTGCCGCCCTTCTTGCCCTTCTTGCCCTTCTTGCTGCGAACCTGCTTGCGTGCGCCGGGCATGCCCATGCGGCCGGCCATGGCAGCCATCATCTTGCGGGCTTCGAAGAAGCGATCCACCAGCTGGTTGACGTCGGAAACCTTGACGCCCGAACCGTTCGCGATGCGTAGTCGGCGTGAGGCGTTGATGATCTTCGGATCGTCGCGCTCGGCGGGCGTCATACCGCGGATGATTGCCTGAATGCGATCGAGTTGCTTCTCGTCGACGTTGGCAAGCGCGTCCTTCATGCCGCCGGCACCCGGCAACATACCCAGGAGGTTGCCGATCGGGCCCATCTTGCGGACGGCCATCATCTGATCGAGGAAGTCTTCGAGGGTGAGCTGGCCGGAACCGATCTTGGCTGCGGTCGCTTCGGCCTGATCGGCGTCGAAAACCTGCTCGGCCTGCTCGATGAGGCTCAGGACGTCGCCCATGCCGAGGATCCGGCTGGCCATGCGATCGGGGTGGAAGACGTCGAAGTCTTCGAGCTTCTCGCCGGTGGACGCGAAGAGGATCGGCTGGCCGGTGACCTCGCGCACGCTCAGTGCGGCGCCACCGCGGGCATCGCCGTCGAGCTTGGTGAGGACGACGCCGGTGATGCCGACTCCCTCACGGAAAGCGTCGGCGGTGCTGACCGCGTCCTGACCGATCATGGCGTCGAGAACGAAGATGGTCTCGTCCGGGTTGACGGCGTCACGGATACCGGCGGCCTGCGCCATCAACTCCGAGTCGATGCCGAGACGACCGGCGGTGTCGACGATCACGACGTCGTAATGCTTGTTGCGGGCTTCCTCGACGCCGGCGCGAGCGACCTCGACGGGGTCGGCTGCGGAAACGCCCAGTGCGTTCTCGCCACCGCCGATGGAGGTGCCGGGATGCGGCGCGAAGACCGCAGCGCCTGCACGCTCACCGACGATCTGGAGCTGAGTGACGGCGCCGGGACGCTGAAGGTCGCAGGCAACGAGCAGGGGTGTGTGCCCCTGATCCTTGAGCCACTTGGCCAACTTTCCGGCCAGCGTGGTCTTACCGGAACCCTGCAGACCGGCCAACATGATGACCGTCGGCGGAGTCTTGGCGAACTGGAGTCGACGGGTTTCGCCGCCGAGAACCTCGACCAGCTCTTCGTTGACGATCTTGACGACCTGCTGGGCCGGGTTCAGTGCACCCGAGACCTCGGCGCCCTTGGCGCGTTCCTTGATCTTGGCGATGAAGCTACGCACTACGGGAAGCGCGACGTCGGCCTCGAGCAGGGCAAGGCGGATCTCGCGGGCCGTAGCGTCGATATCGGCGCCGGACAGACGACCCTTGCCACGCAGATCCTTGAGAGATCCGGTCAATCTGTCGGAAAGGGATTCGAACACCGAGTGCGCTCCTGAAGGTCGTGCGAGTTAGCCGTGGATATTCTCGGGCACCAGCCTAGCCGCTACGCCCGCACCGATCCCAGCCGATGCGGGCGTAACTGCCGAAACCGGTCCGTCAATCCTCTTTCTTCTTCGGTTGTGGCACCGGAACCACCGCCAGCACTGCCTCCTCGACGCGCTCTCGCGCGGCGCGGGTATCTGCCTCACCGAAGTCGAGGCAGAACGCGTCGACCACCGAGGAACCCAACGTGGCGACCTTCGCCCATCGGATGTCGGCACCACTGTGTTCGAGTGCTGCGGCCAGTCGGCAGAGCAGGCCGACGCGGTCCTCGGTACGCAATTCGAGGATCGCGTGACCGTCACCGGGCGCGTCGAACCAGATGACCCGCGGCGGCGCCTGCGAATAGAGCACCGGAACCGCCGAATCCTTGTTGGTCTGGATCGGGTCGTCCCACTGCTCCGCCCGTGCCTCCTCGTCCTTGGCGTCGAGAAGTTCGAGCAGATTCAGCTCGCCGGCCGAAGCCCGGATCAATTCCTGCCTGAGCAACACCGCCTGCGGAGGTGTGCCGAATCTCGGCGTGACGACAAACGAGTTGACCGCCGAACCCGCATGCGACCCCAGCGATGCGGAATGCACCCGCAACGACTGCAGCGCCAGAACTCCGGCAGCCCGAGACAGCAGCCCGGGAGCGTCGGGCGCGATGACCGTCACGACGTAGGTGTGCGGATTCTCGGCCGGCACGAGCGAGACGTGAACCCCGCCCTCCTCGGCGATGGCCAACTGCTCGGGAGCGAGTGGATCGGGTTGTGGGAGGTCCTCCCCCGCCATCAGCAAACGGCATCGACGCACGAGCTCACCGATCAGCGACGACTTCCAGTCGCCCCAGACGCCAGGCCCAGTGGCCAGCGAATCCGCCTCAGCCAACGAATGCAGGAGATCGAGGAGCGTCCCGTCCCCTTCGAGTGCGTCGACCACTCGCTGCACGGTTGCCGGATCGTCGAGGTCGCGACGGGTGGCGGTTTCCGGCAACAGCAAGTGATAGCGCACCATCGCCGTCAACGTCGCGACGTCGGAAGGCCAGAGCCCCAAACGATTTCCGATCGCGGTGGCCAATTCGGCGCCGACGACGCTGTGGTCTCCCCCTCGCCCCTTGCCGATGTCGTGGATCAACGCACCGAGCATGAGCAAGTCCGGCCGAGCGACGCGCGTGGTGAATCCGCTTGCATACGCGGCGGTTTCGACGAGGTGGCGATCCACCGTCCACGTATGGACGGCGTCGCGCGGCGGAAGATCGCGAATGGTCCCCCACTCCGGCAGTAGTCGACCCCAGAGCCCGGTCCGGTCCATCGCCTCGATCACCGGAACGGCACGCGATCCCGAACCGAGCACGACAAGGAGATCGTTGACCGCATTCTTCGGCCACGGCTCGCGCAGTTCCGGGGCATTGTCGGCCAGGCGATTGAGAGTCGACGCGGAGATGGGCATGCCGTTGGTGGCCGCCGCTGCCGCGACCCGCATCACCAGACCGGGATCCTTCTTCGGTCTCGCATCGCGCGCCAGAACAACTTCGCCGGCATGCTCGACGACGCCCTCGTCCAGTGGCCGCCGCACCGGCGCGCGACGCAGCCGCGACAAACCACGCCGGGGCAAGGAGTTTCCGGCGGTACGGATACCGACGTCGACCGAATAGCTGATGGTGCGCGCCGATTCGCTGAGAAGGCGTGCCAGGTCGAATCGATCACCGATCCGCAGCGCCGCACCGATTTCGTCGGCGTCCTGCGCTCGCAGTTGATCGCGGGCGCGACCGGCAACGCGGTGAAGTTCGGTGCGCACGTCGAGCAACCGCCTGTGCGCAAGTGCCAGACCGCCGCCGGGCGAGTTGGGTCCCAGCCCCGGCATCCCGTCGGTCAATTGCGCGATGGACAGGGCGTTGAGCAGTTGGACGTCACGCAGTCCGCCACGTCCGCTCTTGAGATCGGGTTCGGCGCGATGGGCGATCTCGCCGCTGCGCTCCCACCTCGTACGGGTCTGGGTGATCAGTTCGTCGAATCGGCTGCGGATGTCCATTCGCCACTGTCGACGGACACCACTGATCAACAGGTTGCTCAGTTCCACATCGCCGGCAATGTGGCGTGCTTCGAGCATTCCGAGTGCCGCCGTCATGTCGGTAGCCGCAACCTGAAGCGCCTGCGGAAGCGTCCGCACGCTGTGGTCGAGTTTGATGTGCGCGTCCCACAGCGGGTACCACAGGCTGTCCGCGACCTGGGCCACGACCGCTGGGTCCATGTCGTCGTGCAGCAAAATCAGATCGAGATCGGAATACGGCAACAGTTCGCGTCGGCCCAGACCACCCACGGCGACGATGGCGAACCCACAATCCGGTTTGATGCCCAGTTCGGTCCCCTTGGTGGTCAACCAGAATTCGTGCAGATCGACCAGTGCATGTCGCAGCGAGGGGGCGTCGAGCCTCCTGTTCTTGACGCCTCCGGTGAGTAGGGCCTTGCGTGCGCGGGCCAGGTCCGCAGCTTCGTCGGATCCCCCTGACGAGACCGGCCCTGGCCCCGTCGCTTTCGCGACGGAACCAGGGCCGAAGTTCTCGGACCCTTTCGGGTCAGAGTGCATCGCCACCGCGTTCCCCGGTGCGAACCCGGATGACCGACTCGACTGGCGAGACCCACACCTTGCCGTCACCGATCTTGCCGGTGCGAGCGGCCTCGACGATCACCTCGACCACCTTGTCCACGGCCGCGTCGTCGACGACGACCTCCACCCGGACCTTGGGTACGAAGTCCACGGAGTACTCCGCGCCTCGGTACACCTCGGTGTGGCCCTTCTGTCGGCCGTAGCCCTGAACTTCGCTGACTGTCATTCCCAGCACTCCGGCCTGCTCGAGTCCGGTCTTGACGTCCTCGAGCGTGAACGGCTTGACGATTGCTGTGATCAGCTTCATGTGCTCATCCCTTTCCAAACTCTGAAGTGCCTGAATTCACTTTATTCACGTGCTGATCACGCGAGGTCGTATGCGGTCTCTGCGTGTTCGGTCTCATCGATGCCGCGTGCCTCGTCCTCGGCCGAGATTCGCCAGCCCAGGGGCTTGAGTGCGAAGCCGATGATCGTCGTCAGGACGCCGGTGAAGACGAGTGCTGCGAGTGCGATCACGATCTGAACCACCAGTTGCTTGTAGTCGCCGCCGTAGAAGAGGCCGGTTGCGGTGCCGAAGAATCCGATACCGATCGTGCCCCACAGGCCGGAGACGAGGTGAACGCCGACGACGTCGAGCGAGTCGTCGAAGCCGAAGCGGAACTTCAGGCCGACTGCGAGAGCGGACAGGATGCCGGCAACGGCGCCGAGGAAGATGGAACCGACAGGGTTGAGCGCACCGGCAGCAGGAGTGATGGCGACCAGACCGGCGACCGCACCGGAAGCTGCGCCGAGGCTGGTGGCGTGACCGTCACGAATACGCTCGGTGGCGAGCCAGGCCAGGACTGCGGCACACGTCGCGGTGGTCGTGTTGACCCAGGCGAGACCGGCGTTTCCGTCGGCGGCGAATGCCGAGCCGGCGTTGAAGCCGAACCAACCGAACCAGAGCAGTGCGGCGCCGAGCATCACGAAGGGCAGGTTGTGCGGACGGAAGGCGGTCTTGCCGAAGCCGAGACGCTTGCCGACGATGAGAGCGAGGACCAGACCGGCCATACCCGCGTTGATGTGAACGACTGTGCCACCGGCGAAGTCGATCGGAGCGACGTTGGCGACGGTGACTCCGTCGTCGTTGACCGTGGTGCCGAAGAGCTTTGCCGCGATGCCGTCCTCGGAGCCCGAAAGGAGTCCGCCGCCCCACACCATGTGTGCGAGGGGGAAGTAGACGACGGTGACCCAGATACCCGAGAACAGGAGCCAGGTGCCGAACTTGACTCGCTCGGCCAGGGCGCCACTGATGAGGGCGGTGGTGATGATCGCGAACGTCACCTGGAACGCGATGTCGATGACGTTGGGGTAGCCCCAGGCGCCGGCGATGAAGTTGCCGTCAGCATCGGTGATGCTGTTCTTGAGACCGAAGAACTCGAACGGGTTGGCAAAAATGCCCCCGATGTTCTCGGTGCCGTAGGACATCGACCATCCCCACAGAACGTAGATGACGCCGATGACGGCCATTGCCCCGAAGGACATCATCATCATGTTCAGCACGGACTTGGACCGAGACATCCCGCCGTAGAAGAAAGCGAGGCCGGGTGTCATCAGCAAGACCAGAGATGCAGCCATCAGCATCCATGCGGCGTTACCGGAGTTCGCCAACAAATCGTCGGTACTCACTTACTACCTCCTAGTCGCACGTGCCGGACAGCACGTCGTTAAGGAGAAGAGTGCTGGGCTGGTGTTTCGTCCATGGCGCTGTCGCGTTTCGCAGACGTGAACCAATTGCCCAACTTTGTTGCAAACAGGTTTCGCCAGGGGGTTCTACGCCCCCAGTGCGCCTTTTCGGTGGTTCGCGCTACCGAAAAGGCGCACCGCGGCGTCAGCCCAGCAGGGCGTCGACGAACGCACCCGGCTCGAAGGGCGCCAGGTCGTCGGCACCTTCACCGAGACCGACCAACTTCACCGGCACACCCAGTTCATGCTGAACCTGGAAGACGATTCCGCCCTTGGCAGTTCCGTCCAGCTTGGTCAGTACGACGCCGGTGATGTCCACGACCTCCGCGAACACTCGAGCCTGCGCCAGTCCGTTCTGGCCGACCGTCGCATCGAGAACCAGCAGAACGTCGTCGACCGACGCCTTCTTCTCGATGACCCGCTTGACCTTGCCGAGCTCGTCCATCAGACCGGTCTTGGTGTGAAGGCGGCCGGCGGTGTCGATCAGGACCACGTCGACGCCGTCCGCGATGCCCCGTGAGACCGCGTCGAAGGCAATCGCAGCGGGATCTCCACCCTCCTTGCCGCGAACAACTTCAGCGCCGACACGCTCGGCCCACGTCTGGAGCTGATCAGCAGCGGCGGCGCGGAACGTGTCCGCGGCACCGAGCACGACGCGACGACCGTCGGCGACGAGCACGCGAGCCAGCTTGCCGGTTGTGGTGGTCTTTCCCGTCCCGTTGACGCCGACGACGAGCAGAACAGCCGGGTGATCGTCGTGCGGCAAGGCGCGAATGGAGCGGTCCAGTTCGGGACGCAGTTCGGCGATCAACACCTCGCGCAGCAGGGCGCGGGCGGCAGCCTCGGTCCGGACGCTGCGGGCCGCCATCTGCTCACGAAGCTTCGTGACGACCTTCTCCGTTGTCGCGGAGCCGAGGTCCGCGATGAGGAGGGTGTCCTCGACTTCTTCCCACGAATCCTCGTCCAGATCGCCGCCACCGAGCAGACCCAGCAAGCTCTTGCCGACTGCCGACTGCGAGCGAGAGAGGCGCCCGCGCAGTCGGTCCAGCCGACCCTCGGTCGGGTCGATCTCGTCCAGTACGCGCGGTGCTGGCTCGACGGTTTCGGGAACGACGACAGGTTCGGGAACGACAACAGGCTCGGGAACGACAACAGGTTCTTCGACAACCGGTTCTGCTACCGGTGCCTCTTCTACTACCGGCTCCTCGATGACGGCCGGCTTCTCCGCAACGGGTTCTTCGACGACCGGTTCCGCGACAGCTGGTTCCTCGATAACCGGTTCTTCGACGATCGGTTCTTCGACAACCGGCTTTTCGACGACGGGCGGCTTCTCCGCCAACGGAGGTGTCGGAACCACCGGAGGTGGCGCTGTTGCCGTCGACCCCTGACTGAAGTTGAACCCGCCGCCGGCCTTGTAGCCGCCTGACTTGTCCTTCTCGGGGGCGCCGAGCTCCGGCTTCGTCTCGGGCGCCTTCAGCGAAACCTGCCCCTTGCGGTAGCGCAGGAATCCGGCAACGAGAACGACGAGTAGTACGGCCGCTACAGCCGCGATGATGATCCATGCCTGGGTAGTCACCGGCCCATTGTTTCAGGCTCCGACCCGGAAAGTGAGCAGGGCTTACGTAGAGGCCATGTCTTGACCGCGAAGTCGCTGCGAAATCACGGTGGTGATGCCGTCGCCGCGCATGCTGACGCCGTACAGCGCGTCGGCGATTTCCATCGTCGGTTTCTGGTGGGTGATCACGATCAACTGCGACTTCTCCCGCAATTGTTCGAAGAGTCCGATCAGCCGCCGCAGGTTGGTGTCGTCCAACGCCGCCTCGACCTCGTCCATGACGTAGAACGGGGACGGGCGTGCCCGGAAGATCGCGACCAGCATGGCCACCGCGGTCAACGACTTCTCGCCGCCCGACAGCAACGACAACCGCTTGACCTTCTTCCCGGGCGGACGGGCTTCGACCTCGATGCCTGTGGTGAGCATGTCCGACGGATCGGTGAGAACCAGTCGTCCTTCTCCCCCGGGAAACAGTTTCTCGAACACGCCCACGAACTCCCGCTCGACGTCTGCATAGGCCTCGGTGAACACCTGCAGGATTCGTGCGTCCACGTCTGCGACCACGGCGAGAAGGTCCTTGCGTGCGGTCTTGACGTCTTCGAGCTGAGTGGAGAGGAAGGTGTACCGCTCCTCGAGCGCTGCGAATTCCTCGAGCGCCAGCGGATTGACCTTGCCGAGGGTGGCGAGGTCCTTCTCCGCCCGCTTGGCGCGCCGTTCCTGAGTCGCACGGTCGTACGGAAGCGGAGCGGGGGCGGTGACCTGCTCCCCGCGCTCCTTGGCCTGCTCGTACTCCTCGATTTCGAGGGCGGTCGGCGGCAGTTCGACGTCGGGTCCGTACTCGGCTATCAGATCGTCGAGGCCGATACCGTACTGATCGAGGATCGACTCCTCGAGTTGTTCGATGCGCAGCGCTGCCTGAGCCTTCGCAACCTCGTCGCGATGGACGGCGTCGGTGAGTGAAGCGAGCTGTCCGGTCAGTGCCCGGACGATCTCTCGGACCTGATCCAGCTTCGCCGTGCACTCGGAGCGTGCCCGAGCCAACTCGTCGCGGTGAGCAAGAGCTGCGGCAACGACGGTCTCGAGTTCGGCCGCCACACGCTGTCCCGATTCGGCGACAGCAGCTGCAACTTCCGCAGCGTGCGCTCTGGCGCGCAGAGCCCGTTCGGCACGAATCCGCGCCTCTCGTTCGGCAGCAGCGGCGCGGCGAAGCGAATCAGCCTTTCCGCGTACGGATTCCGCGCGCTCTTCGGCGGTGCGCACGGCAAGGCGGGCATCCATTTCGACGATGCGTACTTCCGCCAACGCGGCTGCCGCCATTTCACGATCGGCAGCGGTCGATTCCGCGCCGTGCCCCGGTGCACTGCCGTCGGTTTCGGCGACACGGAGTCGTTCCTCCAGGTCTGCCAGCTTCGTCAGAGACTCACCGCGGCTCTCCTCGGCACGCACTCGCTGGGCGGTCAATCGCTCGGATTCCGCGTGGGCCACGCGCGCGGCTTGCCCCAATCTGCCCAACTGCTCGTAGATGGCGGACATGGCAGCGTCCGATTCGTTGAGCGCGGCCAAGGTCTGCTCCGCGGTCTCGCGTCGAGCAGCCTGTTCGGCCAGCGCGCCGGACAGCGCAGCGTCGAGTTCTTCGGATCGGCTTTCCGTGGCCGTCAACTCCGCCGTCGACGCGTCGATCGCCGCCTGGACCTCCAGCGTGCTCGGCTGCCGATCCGACCCGCCGATCATCCACCCCGGGCCATGCAGATCGCCGGAACGCGTCACTGCACGCATTCCCTTGTGGTCAGCGACAACTCGAATCGCGTCATCGAGAGTTTCGACGAGGACGACGCCATCGAGGATTGCGGTCAATCCGGCACGCAACTCGTCAGGGCAGTCGATGACGTCGACGGCATGACGGCTGCCCGGTGCGATCTCGCTCTCGCGTTCGATCGCCGGTTCACCGCTCACGATCAGTGACGCACGCCCACCGTCCTGATCGGCCAGTGCCGCAACAGCCGAGCGAGCCGAATCCAACGACTGCGCCACGACGGCGTCCGCTGCCGGCCCCATCGCGGCAGCGATTGCAATTTCGTAGCCGGGTTCGACGTGAATCAATCCGACCAGCGAGGTGATGCCGTCGCCGCGCCGGTGTTCGAGCAGCCAGCCGCCACCGTCCTTGCGCTGCAAGCCCATCGACAGCGCTTCGATTCGCGCACGGAGCGAAGCGATGCGTTGCCCGCTCGTCTTTTCTTCCTCGCGAAGTTCTTCGACGCGTGCATCGATCATTTCGAGAGCTTCGACTGCCCGTTCATGATTGGTGTCGAGGCCGACTTCACCGGCGTCGAGGTCCCCGATGCTTTCCTGCACCGTGTCGAACTCGGCTTGTGCGGCATCCCCACGCAGACGGGCCTCGTCGATCGCCTCGGTCAGTCGAGAAACTTCCGCGTCGACGGATTCGACGCGGGTACGCAGAGTGTCGACCTGGCCGGAGAGTCGAGCAAGTCCTTCACGGCGGTCGGCGACGGCACGAACTTCCGCCATGTGCGCCCGTTCCGCTTCTGCTGCAGCATCTTCGGTGGCCTCCAGCTGGTCCCGAGCAGCTTCCGCCGCCGCTCGCGCGATTTCTACGCCTTCGAGGAGTTCGGCCTCCTCGGCCGCAAGACGTTCGGCTCGCGCTTCCATCTCTTCCGGGTCCTGGCCGCGGTTGCCGACGGGTTCGGAGTCGAGATGGCGTGCACGCTCGCGGGCGATGCGCACGGTGGCGTTGACTCGTTCGGCAAGCGCAGAGAGCTGGAACCAACTCTGCGCGGCGGCTTCCGATCCCGGAGTCAGTCGAGCGAGAGCTTGCTCCTGACGCCCGAGTTCGAGGTTGGCCTCGTCGAGCGCGGCCGCCACCTGGTTGTGCTGTTCACGGGCCGCTTTCTCGTCCTGCGCCTGGTCGTTCAGTTGAGTTCGACGGGTCACCAGGTCGTCAGCGGCCAGCCGCATCTTTGCATCACGCAGGTCAGCCTGGACCGTCTGTGCTCGCCGAGCAACCTCGGCTTGGCGCCCCAGCGGTTTGAGTTGCCGACGCAGTTCCGCGGTGAGGTCACTGAGTCGAGCGAGATTGGCCTGCATGGAATCGAGCTTGCGCACCGCTTTTTCCTTGCGGCGGCGATGTTTGAGGACTCCCGCGGCTTCTTCGATGAAGGCGCGTCGATCCTCGGGGCGGGATTCGAGGATCGCGGCGAGCCGTCCCTGCCCGACGATGACATGCATTTCGCGGCCGATACCCGAGTCGCTGAGCAGTTCCTGGACGTCCATCAGGCGGCAGGACGAACCATTGATCTCGTACTCCCCCGCGCCGTCGCGAAACATGCGGCGCGTGATCGACACCTCGGAGTACTCGATCGGGAGCGCGCCGTCGGCGTTGTCGATGGTCAGGGTCACTTCGGCGCGGCCCAGCGGCGCGCGGCCGGAGGTGCCGGCAAAGATGACGTCTTCCATCTTGCCGCCGCGCAGGGCTTTCGCGCCCTGCTCGCCCATCACCCAGGTCAACGCATCGACGACGTTGGATTTACCCGAGCCGTTCGGGCCGACGACACAGGTGATCCCCGGCTCGAACCGAAGAGTCGTTGCCGACGCAAAGGATTTGAATCCCTTGAGTGTCAGACTCTTGAGGTGCATGGGGGGAAACTTTACCGCCAAACAGGTCAGCGTTCGACGAACCCTGTCAGGTCACCCCTTGCGGGGTCCCAGCTGTCGACCACGAGATCCACCGAGCCCGGGGTGGTTCCCGAGCGCAGCAACTCCAACAAACGCTCGAGCTGCGTGCGTTCGCCTTCTGCCACGACGAGCACTCGACCGTCGCGTTGGTTCGACGCATATCCGATCAACCCGAGTTCGAGAGCGCGAGCCCTGGTCCACCAGCGAAACCCGACGCCTTGAACGTATCCGTGAACCCACGCCGTCAGTCGCACAGGCGGTGTCTCAGTCATGACATTCAGCCCGCCACACGTTCGAGACGGTGAACCTCACCCAGGAAACCGGTGGTGTAGAGCGAGTTGGGATCCCAGCCCGGGCCGGCGCCGAACTTCACCGCGGACGTGAACGGAAGACCTGAGGCGATCTCACACGAAGATCCCGAATTCGGATCGACGCGAACAACTTTGCCGCCGGCATTGAATGCGACGTACAGCGCGCCGTCCGGTCCGACGGTCAGATCGTCAGCCATGTTTGCCGGACCGAATCCGGGGAGCGTGATCGTTCGCACCGGCCCGCCCAGATCGTCTGCGTCGAGGACGTGGACGGCAGTCACCATGTCGAAGGTCGTCGTCACGTAGATCGTCGAACCGGAGCGTGCGAGGCCGTCGACGGTGCCGAGGTCTTCACGAACGATCGAACTCGTTCCGTCACCGTTGACGACCGTGAGCCCCGGCCTGGTGAGTGTGCGAGCAGTGAGGAAGCGGTTATCGTCCAGCGGCACAAGCCCGTTCGGCATCACCAGTCCGTCGGCAATCGTTGTCACCGATCCGTCTGCCACGTCGACCTTGCGGAGGTTGCCGTCGGCGATTCCGAACAGCCCCGAGACAGTCGAGTTACCCGTGGTGAAGTACACGGAACCGTCACGCGCGACCAGTCCGCCAGGCCCTGTGACGTCACCGACCAAAGGTGTCCGTGTTCCGTCCGGCGCCACTTTCAGCAGTGCACCCGGCCCGATCAGAGCCGACTGCGACAACACCATCGATCCGTTTCCGTCGAACTCGAGATTCTCGAGCATGCCCGCACCACTCGTCACGACGCTCGACGTCCACGAACCGCAACCTCCGGGTGAGCCGCCGGCCGGCACCGAGGCCTGCGCCGGAGCACTCACCGCCACAACGGAACCCAGTGCGATCGCAGCGACAACGCTGCCCGCGCGGAACATCAGGCTTCCGTGTCGAACGACAGTGTGACCTTGGTTCCGGCCTTGAGAGTGCGCCCGACCGTGCACACCTTGTCGACGGAACGCTCGACGAGAGTGATGAGGCGCTGCTGCGCTTCGGCATCCAACTCGCTGAGGTCGAGTTCGAGAACCTCGTCGAGCTGCGGATAGACCTCGTTGTCACGATCGGCGGCACCGGACACTCGGACTGTCGCGTCGTAGTTGTCACCGAGGCGGCGAGAGATCGGGAAGTCGGAGCTCATACCGGTGCAGGCAGCCAGAGCGATCTTGAGAAGTTCCCCGGGTGTGAACACTCCTGGCACCGATTCGGAGCCGATGAGAACCTCTGCGCCACGCGAACTCTTGCCGGTGTAGAGGCGGGTTCCGGTGCGCTCGACCCAGAGTTCCGTGTGAGCCGGGGCGGTTGCAGCGTTGTCAGCAGTCTGTTCAGCCATGACGCAATCTTGCCACTCCGCCGAACCGACGGGGCGGGAGACCTAGGCGATTCGCCGTGCCCTCGGGGTCGGCTGACACCGCGGGCAGCTGAACGACGATCGATTCATGAACTTCTCGCGCTTGATCGGCGCGCCGCATCGCGGGCACGGAAGATTCTCCTGCCCGTACGCCGACAGTGACCGGTCGAAGTAGCCGGACTCCCCGTTGACGTTCACGTACAGCGCGTCGAAGGACGTACCGCCCTGATCGAGCGCTTCGCCCATCACCGAGTGCGCCGCGGTCAACAGTTCTCGAAGTTTGGGCCTGGTGAGCGTTTCGGCGATTCGGTTGCCGTGAATCTTTGCTCGCCACAATGATTCGTCGGCGTAGATGTTTCCGATTCCGGAGACCACCGTCTGGTCGAGAATCGCACGCTTGATCTCGGTGTGCTTGCCCCGCAGGACTTTCACGACGGATTCGAGATCGAACGCAGCATCCATGGGATCGCGAGCGATGTGCGCCACCGACTCGGGCAGCATCGTTCCGTCGACCTCGACGAGGGGGGAAATCGACCAGCCACCGAAGGTTCGCTGATCGACGAATCGGAGATCGGCCCCGGAATCGAGGGCCAACCGAATGCGTAGGTGCTTTTCCCAGTCGACTGTCGGGGGCTGGACCAACATCTGTCCGCTCATCCCGAGATGAACCACCAGTCCGACACCGGCAGGCTCGAGAACCAGCCACAGATACTTGCCGCGACGCTCTGCCGAAGCGATGGTCTGCCCGGTAAGTTGGCCGATCAAGTCATCGGAACCGAGAATGTGGCGCCTGATCGCGCGGGGATGGAGTACCTCGACGGCCTCGATCGCCGCACCTACAGCATGAGACTGTAGGCCGCGGCGAACGACTTCGACTTCGGGAAGTTCAGGCAAGAGTGAACTCAGCCGGCGAGATCAGACGGGTCGTCAGCAGCGACTGCGGTTGCAGTGGCATTCTCCGACATCGTCTTCCATGCCGAACTTGCTGCCTTCTGCTCGGCTTCCTTCTTGGAACGACCGACACCGACGCCCAAGGGCTTGCCACTGATGAGAACGGTGGCCGTGAATTCCTTGTCGTGATCGGGTCCGGTAGCGGTGATCTCGTAGACGGGAACTCCGGCACCGTGTTCTGCGGTCAGTTCCTGCAGACTCGTCTTCCAATCCAGACCCGCGCCCAGAAGCGGTGCGCGAGTGAGTAGATCGTCGAACAGATCGAGAACAACGCGTCGCGCGGTCTCGATGCCGTGCTGCAGGTGGATGGCGCCGAGAATCGACTCCATACCGTCGGCGAGGATGGACGGCTTGTCACGGCCGCCCGTCATTTCCTCACCCTTACCCAGCAGCAGGTGCGCTCCGAGTCCACCTTCACCCAGAGTCCTGGCAACCTCGGCGAGTGCATGCATGTTGACCACGCTCGCACGAATCTTCGCCAGATCACCTTCGGATTTGTCCGGGTGGGACAGATAGAGATTTTCGGTCACCGTGACGCCGAGAACGGAATCCCCGAGAAACTCGAGGCGCTCGTTCGTGGGCAGTCCGCCGTTCTCGTACGCGTACGAGCGGTGCGTGAGGGCCAGGGTCAGAAGACCGGGCTCTATATCTACGCCGACAGCGGCGAGGAGCTTGTCGTGATTGCCCTCGCCGCCGGCGGCTGAAACTGTATTTTCGCTCGTCATAGTCTTTCTCCGGGGAGAACTAGACAGCAGCGGTTACCTGGCGGCCCTTGTAAGTACCGCATGACGGGCATGCGATGTGGGGAAGGGTCTGCTCGCCACAGCCACGGTTGGGGCAGGTAACGAGGGTGGGCACAGTGGTCTTCCACTGGCTACGACGCGACCGCGTGTTGGATCGCGACATTTTGCGCTTGGGGACAGCCACTTCTACTTCTCCTCGGCTTCGGTGATCACAAGATTTTCGCTGGTGTTTGATTCCACGCCAAATTTGGCCGCGAGACCAGCCCAGCGAGGATCAAGTATGTCATGCCCATGCCCAGATTCCGCAATCGCCAGGCGAATGCCACATTCTGAGCACAATCCCAGGCAATCGTCACTGCACAGAGGCTGGAGCGGAAGCGCCAGCCCGACTGCATCGACTATGACCGGTTCGAGGTCGATTTCGTCGTCTTCGACCGCGTAGACCTCTCCCTCTTCCGTCGTCTCCTCGGTGGTGCTGTCCGGGTATGCGAACAACTCCGTGAGATAGATGTCCACGGTGTCGGTGAAAGGTTCGAGGCACCGCGAGCATTCACCCTTGGTGGGTGCATGCACGTTTCCGGTGACGAGAACACCTTCGGACACTGCTTCGAGACGAAGATCGAGATCTATGTCCGCGCCCGCTTCGATCGCGATCAGATCGAGACCGATACGGTTCGGGGACTGAATTGTTCTCTCGACGGTACGCATCGACCCTGGACGACGACCGAGCTTGACCGTGTCCAGCAAAAATCCCGCATCACTTGACTGATGCGACGAACTACGACGATGCGTTGACAAAGAGAACTCACCTAACTGTTGAAACTGGTATGGGCAACCACTCCACAATACGGCAGAGACAAGGCAAATCCCAATTCCGTCCACGAAAAAGTGGGCCGCCCCATATCGGACGACCCACCTTCGACTGTCTCGTTCGCTCTAGCGACGACGCTCCGAACGACGATCGTCGTCCTGGTAATCGGGAACTCCCGAACCCGTACGAAGCTGTTGGCGACCACGCCCGACCGATCGAACGGTTCCGGTGAGGAACTCTTCGAATTCGGCCAACTTGGTGTCGACGTACAGATCACACTCCGAACGCATCCTGTCGGACTCCGCGTGAGCGGCATCGATCACTCGCGCGGATTCCGCGTGAGCTGACTGGACTACCTCGGTCTGCGACACCAGACGAGCCTGCTCTGCCGTTCCCTCCGCCACCGAATGCTCGTACGATGCCTGGCCGGACTCGATCATCCGATCGGCCTCGGCACGCGCCCGGCCGGTGACGGCGTCGTACTCACGACGGCCGTCGGTGACGGTCCGTTCCGCTTCTGCTTCTGCGTCCTCGACCAGCTGATCGGCGTGTGCACGTGCTTCGGCAACCATGCGATCGGCCTGAGCCTTGGCATCGGACAGAATCCGGTCGGCATCGTCGCGTGCGTTCTCCACCGTCGACGTCGCCTCGGCGTTGGCGCTGCTGACCGTCTTCTCGGCGGTTGCTCGCGCGTCACCGACCAATTTGTCCCGATGATCGAGGACGTCCTGAGCGTCGTCCAGCTCGCTCGGAATTGCGTCCCGGACGTCGTCGAGCAGCTCGAGTACGTCACCGCGAGGCACAACACACCCCGCGGTCATGGGAACACCGCGCGCCTCTTCGACAATTGCGACCAGTTCGTCCAGTGCCTCGAATACGCGGTACACAAGCAACCCCAATCTCTACCGGCCGAAATCGGCCCACATCGTCACCGGTCCACTCGGACCTGTGCCCGTTCCTGTCCAAGTTTGCCGGAAGAACAGCCAACGGGGTGTCGTCGTGGTCGGTGTGTCGGGGATCAGCTGTTTTCGGCTGCTCGCTCGGCGATACGCGCGAGTAGCCGAGAATGCACCTTGGCAGGCAACATGTCGGAGACGTCGCCGCCGAAGGTCGCGACTTCCTTCACCAGAGAACTCGACAGGTAGCTGTACGTCGGATTCGTGGCGACGAACAGTGTGTCGACGCCGGTGAGCTTCTGATTCATCTGAGCCATCTGCAGCTCGTAATCGAAGTCGTTCGCGCCGCGCAGACCCTTGACTATCGCGCTGAGGCCTTCTTGTTTCGCATAGTCGACCAGCAGTCCGTGCCACGACGTGACGCGAACGTTGGGCAGGTGACTCGTCGCGTCTTCGAGCATCTCGATCCGCTCGTCGATCGTGAACATGCCACGCTTGCTCTTGTTGATCAGCACGGTGACCACGACCTCGTCGAATTGCGCAGCAACTCTTCCGATTACGTCGAGGTGACCGTTGGTCACGGGGTCGAAGGATCCGGGGCAGACGGCGCCAGTCATGAGTCCAGACCGTAGCAGGTGGCCAGCTCGATGCGGGCTTCACCGTAGTTCTTGGCCTTGATCGGCTCGTAGCCCTGAGGCCACACGGTCTCCGGCGAGCGCGACGAACGTTCGAGTACGACGATCGTGCCCTCCCCCACCCATTTGTTGGCCTGCAGATCAGTGAGCATGGACACGACGGCATCGTCGGTCACCGCGTACGGCGGGTCCGCGATCACGATGTCGTATTCACGCGCGCTCGGACCCGAGACCACGGCCGCGACCGGAGCGGCGCGAACCGTCGCTCCCGGCAACGCGACAGTGCCGATGTTCGCCTTGATGACGGCAGCAGCCTTGGCATCCAATTCCACGAGAACGACGTGCTCGGCCCCCCGCGAAAGCGCTTCGAGGCCCAGAGCACCCGAACCAGCGAAGAGGTCGAGAACCGCGCACCCTTCGAGATCGATGCGCGCTTCGAGAGCACTGAACAGCGCCTCGCGAACCCGATCCGACGTGGGACGGGTGCCGCTCGGCGGGACTCGCAGGCGTCGACCGCCCGCGAGTCCCGAGATGATGCGTGTCACTCTGCGGCGCTCTCCCCCGTCGAGACGACTACCAGCAGGTCTCCGCCCTCGACCTGTTGGACGGCGCTGATCGCGATCCGCGATACGACGCCGGCGCGCGGCGAGGTGATCGCCGCTTCCATCTTCATCGCTTCGATCGTGGCCACGGTGTCGCCGGCCTCGATCTTCTGGCCTTCCTTCACCGCGAGCGTCACGACACCCGCGAACGGCGCCGCCACGTGGCCCGGGTTGTTCTTGTCGGCCTTCTCCGCCACCGGTACATCACTGGCAATGGAGCGATCACGGATCGAGACCGGGCGCAGCTGGCCGTTCAGGATGCACATGACAGTGCGGTAGCCGCGCTCGTCGGGCTCGGAGATCGCTTCGAGACCGATGATCAGCTCCACGCCGGGAGCCAACTCGACGCGGTGCTCGTCGCCGCGCCGCAACCCGTAGAAGAACTGGTTTGCCGAAAGCCGCGACGTATCACCGTACTTCTCGCGGTGCTCGAGGAATTCCTTTGTCGGGCCGGGGAACAGCAGACGGTTCAGCGTCGCCTGACGGTCCTTCGACGAGCCCTCGAGCAGCACCTCGTCCTCGGCGGAGAGCGTCGCTTCCGGCTTGGCCTGGCCACGTCCTTCGAGGGCCTTGCTGCGGAACGGTTCCGGCCAGCCACCGGGAGGCGTACCGAGTTCACCGCGCAGGAAGCCCACCACGGAGTCGGGGATGTCGAAGTTCGCCGGATCTGCGGCGAACTCCTCCGAAGGCACGCCGGCGCCGACAAGATGGAGCGCGAGGTCGCCGACGACCTTCGACGACGGCGTCACCTTCACAAGGTGTCCGAGCATGCGGTCTGCGTCGGCGTACTTGGCTTCGACCTCTTCGAACCGGTCGCCGAGACCCAGAGCAACGGCCTGGGTCCGGAGATTGGAGAGTTGGCCGCCCGGAATCTCGTGCGTGTACACGCGTCCCGTCGGTGCCGGCAGTCCGGATTCGAACGGCGCGTACACCTTTCGCAGCGCCTCCCAGTACGGCTCGAGGTCGCACACGTTCTCCAGGTTCAGCCCGGTGTCGAACTCGGAGTGCGCAGCGGCGGCAACGATGGCCGAGAGAGCAGGCTGGCTGGTGGTTCCGGCCAGTGCCGCGGAAGCACCGTCGACCGCGTCGGCGCCCGCCTGCCATGCTGCGAAGTACGTGGCCAACTGTCCACCGGGAGTGTCGTGTGTGTGAACGTGAACCGGCAGATCGAAGTTGCTGCGTAGAGCCGTCACCAGCTTGGTAGCCGCCGGAGCACGCAGCAGGCCTGCCATGTCCTTGATCGCGAGCACGTGAGCACCGGCGTCGACGATCTCTTCGGCCAGCTTCAGGTAGTAGTCGAGCGTGTACAGAGTTTCGTTCGGATCCGACAGATCACCGGTGTAGCTCAACGCCACCTCGGCGAGGGCCGTTCCGGTCTCACGCACCGCGTCGATGGCAGGGCGCATCTGGTCGACGTTGTTGAGCGCGTCGAAGATTCGGAAGATGTCGATGCCGGTGTCTGTGGCTTCCTGAACGAATGCGCGCGTGACCTTTTCGGGATACGGCGTGTAGCCCACCGTGTTTCGACCGCGAAGAAGCATCTGGAGGCAGATGTTGGGAATCGCCTCGCGCAGTGCGGCGAGCCGGTACCACGGATCCTCGTGCAGGAAGCGAAGTCCCACATCGTAAGTGGCGCCGCCCCAGGCTTCGATCGAGAGCAGTTCCGGAGTCAGCCGGGCCACGTGCCCGGCAACTCCGAGCAGTCCGCTGGTTCGAACTCGCGTGGCCAACAACGACTGGTGCGCGTCGCGGAAGGTGGTGTCGGTGACGCCCACGGCCTTCTGTTCGCGCAGTGCCTTCGCGAAGCCTTCGGGTCCGAGTTCGAGCAGGCGCTGACGGCTACCGGCAGGAGGAGGCGTCGAAAGATCGATCTTGGGCAGCTTGTCCTGCGGGTACACCGCCGAGGGTCGCTCACCGTGCGGCTTGTTGACCGTCACGTCGGCGAGGTAGGTCAGGATCTTGGTGCCTCGGTCGGCGGAGGAACGCAGGGTCAGCAACTGCGGACGTTCCTCGATGAAGGAGGTCGTCACGCGTCCGGCACGGAAGTCCGGGTCGTCGAGAACCGCCTGCAGGAACGGAATGTTGGTCGAGACGCCACGAATGCGGAACTCGGTGACCGCGCGGCGAGCCCTCGCGACAGCGGCTTCGAGGTCGCGACCACGGCAGGTGAGCTTGACCAGCATCGAGTCGAAGTACGCTCCGACCTCGGCTCCGAGCGTGGCGCCGCCGTCGAGTCGGATACCGGCTCCGCCCGGGGTGCGGTACGCGGTGATGCGGCCCGTGTCGGGGCGGAATCCGTTGGCCGGATCCTCGGTCGTGATGCGGCACTGCAGCGCCGCGCCGCGGAGCTTGATCGTGTCCTGTGACAGACCAAGTTCTGCAAGCGTCGAACCGGACGCGATCTTGAGCTGCGACTGGACGAGGTCTACGTCCGTCACTTCTTCGGTGACGGTGTGCTCCACCTGAATTCGCGGGTTCATCTCGATGAAGACGTGGTTGCCGCGCTTGTCGAGAAGGAACTCGACGGTGCCCGCGCACGTGTACCCGATCTCCTTCGCGAAGGCGACGGCGTCGGCACAGATCTTGGCGCGCAACTCTTCCGAGAGATTGGGCGCCGGAGCGAGCTCGATCACCTTCTGGTGGCGACGCTGCAGCGAGCAGTCACGCTCGAAGAGGTGGATGACGTTGCCCTGCTCGTCGGCGAGGATCTGCACCTCGATGTGGCGGGGGTCGATGACGGCCTGCTCGAGGAAGACCGTCGAATCGCCGAAGGCCGATTCCGCTTCGCGCGCTGCGGCTTCGATCGCTTCCTTGAGTTGTGAGCGCTCCGCAACGCGGCGCATTCCGCGTCCACCGCCGCCTGCGACCGCCTTGACGAAGATCGGGAAGGTCATGTCCTCGGCGGCCGCGAGCAACTCGTCGATGTCCGCTGACGGCTCCGAGGACGCGAGCACCGGCAGGCCGGCGGCCTTTGCCGCTGCGATGGCCCGAGCCTTGTTACCAGTCAACTCGAGGATCTCGGCGGACGGGCCGACGAACTTGATGCCTGCCTCGGCGCACGCCGCCGACAGATCCGGGTTCTCGGAGAGGAAGCCGTAACCGGGGTAGATGGCGTCGGCTCCGGCGCTCTTGGCGGCGGCGACGATTTCCTCGACCGAGAGATAGGCGCGAACGGGGTGACCCTTCTCCCCGATCTGGTAGCTCTCGTCTGCCTTGAGACGGTGGATCGAGTTCCGATCCTCGTACGGGAACACCGCGACGGTTCCGGCACCTAGTTCGTAGGCGGCGCGGAAGGCACGGATCGCAATTTCGCCGCGGTTCGCGACGAGCACTTTGGAGAACATTCGAGAAAACTACCCCGATTTCATCTTGCGTCTACATGCGGAGTCTCATATTTCGGACTGAATCGAGAAACCAACCCGGCGGTCCTCGTGCTATTCGATTTCAGCTTGTCGTCATACCCGTCACGACTTCTCGAGGTACTCGATCCGGTCGGAGTCCAGGGCAGCGGTCACCATGGAAGCGAGGGCGGGATGACCCTCGAGCGACGGATCGGAGTCGACGATTCCCTGAGCGAACTCCCTGGCGGACTCGAGGATGTCGCCGTGGGCCATGAGGGAAAGCAGTCGCAGATTCGAGGTTGTGCCCGACTGCGCCGCACCGAGGATGTCTCCTTCACGTCTGGTCGCGAGGTCGAGTTGAGCCAGTTCGAACCCGTCGTTGGTCGCTGCCACCGCCGAGAGCCGCTCGTACGCCGGTCCGCCGGGATTGCTTCCGGTGACGAGGATGCACAGTCCCTGGTGTTTGCCTCGACCGACTCGTCCGCGCAGCTGATGGAGCTGACTGACGCCGAACCGCTCGGCGTCGACGATCACCATCACCGTCGCGTTCGGAACGTCGACACCGACTTCGACAACGGTCGTACAGACAAGGACGTCTATGTCACCGACGTTGAACGCGCTCATCACGACGTCTTTTTCGTCGGAAGGCAGTCGACCGTGCAGTAACCCCACTCGCAGGTCGGCCAGCGGGCCGCTCGACAGCTCCTCGAAGACGTCGACCGCCGACTTGGTCTCCGGCTGCTTCTCCTCGGTGAACTGGTCCTCACCGGCACCCTGCTCACCGTCGCCGATCCGCGAGCACACGACATACGCCTGACGACCGTCCGCGACGTCCTCACGGATTCGTTCCCATGCCCGATCCACCCACTGCGGCTTCTGCTTCGCGGGCACGACACTGCTCTTGATCGGGGTTCGCCCACGCGGAAGCTCTCGCAGGGTCGATACCTCGAGGTCGCCGAGCACCGTCATGGCGATGGTTCGCGGAATCGGCGTTGCCGTCATCACCAGCAGATGCGGACTCAGTCCTTCGCGGGCACGTGATCGCAATTGATCACGTTGCTCGACGCCGAAGCGGTGCTGCTCGTCGACCACAACCATGCCGAGGTTGAAGAACTCCACGTTGTCCTGAATGAGTGCATGGGTACCGATGACGATCCCGGCGTCGCCGGTCACGGCTTCGAGCAGCGCTGCGCGCTTCGCAGCCACAGGCAGCGAGCCGGTCAAAAGGGCGATCCGGGTGGAATGTTCGGCCGAACCGAGCTCACCGTCTGCGGCCAGCGGGCCCATCATCTTGCGCAGTGATCGCGCGTGCTGGTTTGCCAGGACCTCGGTGGGTGCGAGCAACGCACACTGATACCCCGCATCGACGACCTGCAGCATCGCGCGCAGAGCCACGATCGTCTTGCCTGACCCGACCTCGCCTTGGAGAAGCCGGCTCATCGGGTGTGGGCGGGCGAGGTCGCCGGAGATCTCCTCGGCGACTGCTTGCTGTCCCTCCGTCAGAGTGAACGGGAGCATCTCCTCGAACTGATCCGCGATCCCGCCGGCAACCGGAGCGCAGGCCGGAGCCACACGCTCGGAGTTGTCGTGACGACGCATCGCGAGGACCAACTGCAGAGACAGCGCCTCGTCGAAACGCAGACGATCCTGTGCTCGTTCGATGTCTTCCTTGGTATCCGGGAGGTGAACGGTACGCAGCGCCTCGTCCAAACCGATGAATCCGTGTTCCGCCCTGGTCTCGTCAGGTAACGGCTCCTCGATCGGATCGAGTTGGTCGAGTACTTGCCGCACGCACCGCATGATGGTCCAACTCTCGACCTCGCGGGTCGCCGGATACAGCGGGATCAATGCGCGGTCGAAGACGGACAGATCGAGTTCCGCGCCGGGATCCTGATTTGCGCGAGCCAGGCCCGCAAGGTCACCGGCTCCCTTGATAGACGCCAAGGGAACCACCGAATCCTCCTCGCCGACACGAGGTTCCGGCAGGATCAGGTAACTCGGATGAGTGAGAGACCACTTGCCGCGGAAGTACTTCACCGTCCCGGAGAACATCGCCCGCACGCCGGGCTTGATGACGTGCCGCACCTTCTGCGGGTTGAAGAACGTGACGTCGACGGTCTGCGAATCAGTGGCCAGCGATACTCGCAACATCTGCCCCGGACGGTTCTTCATCTTCACGACGGCCGCCGACGCCACCCGCGCGATGATGGTGATGTGCTCACCCTCGGGCGGCTCCTTCTCGGCAAGTTCCTTGCCTGCCGACGCGTACCGATGTGGGTAGTGACGCAGCAGGTCCTCGACCGTCCGGATCTCGAATGCCTCGTCGAGCGCGTCCGCGGTCTTCTTTCCCAAAAGCCGATCGAGCGGGTCGGCGAGCGTCGCCATCAGTTCCTCCAGCACAGTGTCGCGGTAAGCACATGTGTTCGTATATCAGTAGTCACCGACAGACCCGGTTCGATCACTCCACACCCAACTGGAACAGGTCACCCGGCTGATCGCCCTGATAGACGAGCACGTCGACGCCCGGGTGATGCGCGATCACGTGTGCCTCGAGTTGCCCGGCCAGGTCGTCCGGCGCGTCCGCACCCATGAGTAGGGTCACGAGTTCGCCACCGGATCCAAGCGCAAGGTCGACCAGTCTCGCACTCGACTCCGCGACGTCGGGCCCGATGAGCACCACCTCGTGCCCCATCAGACCGATCGCGTCACCCGGGTCACAGGTCCCGACGTACGTCAGGGAGCGTTCGACGGCAATGCGCAGCGATCCCCACCGAGTCGCAGCTGCGGCCTCGGACATCGTGAAGCCGTCGTCGGCGACGTTGCGCTGAGCGTCGTGAACGGCGAGGGCCGCCAGGCCCTGGACCATCGACGATGTCGACAGCAGCAGAACCTGGTGAAGCGGATCGCGGGCAGCGGCACTGACTGCGACCAGTTCCTGAGCGGTCAAAGCTCCGTTCGGAAGCACCAGAACTTCGCTTCGCTCCATCTGACGGATGCGGCCGAGCAGTTGCGCGCGTGTCACCGGCGCGTCGTCGCACCGAAGAACCGTCGCGCCCTCACTCTCGAACAACGCCGCCGCACTGTCACCGGCAACGACAGCCAGTACGCCGCGCGCGCCGGCGCCGGGGAATCGCCTCTCCGCCCGTGCCACCAGCTGGTCTCGTTCGTCGACGAGAAAACTGCTGATGCGAATGCCGTGGACCTTCCCGGCCTCGAGACCTGCCTCGACGGCAGCGCCGGCATCGCAGCAATGCACGTGCACCGACCAGCCACCGAAGCCGTCGCTGACGATGACCGTCGAATCCCCGAGGACGGACAGCCGCGTGCGCAGCGCCGTCATGCGATCGTCGTCCGAGTCGTCGACGAGGTACATGACCTCGAAATCCTGTTCCGAGTGATCACCGCATTCGATCGGGCTCTTGTGAGCCCAATCGTGATCGAAAGCGCTGACGTCGACAACTGCGCTCGACTTCGGGTCCGGCGTCCCCAGATCCTCGCGAACCTGCGCTTTCCCGGTCACCACCTCGACAAATGCGTCGAGAATCAGAACGAGTCCGAATCCCCCGGCATCGACCACTCCGGCGGAGGCCAGAACGTCCAGTTGCTCCGGGGTCTTGTTCAACGCGACCGCAGCCGCATCGGCAGCGGCGGCAACCACGGAAGCAAGGTCCTCGCCACTCGGCGTCCTGGTGTCGACGCACTCCTGCGCCGCCTCCCCCGACGCGCGCAGAACCGTGACGATGGTGCCTTCCACCAGATCGGAGACAGCCCGAGAGGCCAGCGCCGTCGCCGTTGTCAGCGAGTTCGCAAAGCTGCGACCGTCGATGTGCTCGCCGTGGACGCTCTCGGCAATGCCCCGGATCACCTGGGACAAGATCACTCCGGAATTGCCCCTGGCACCCGATACCGCGCCCCGAGCCAGAGCGTTGGCGACGCGACCGGCACTGCGGACGTCGTCCTCGATCGTCTCGGCGGAATCGAGGGCAGCTCGCATCGTGAACAACAGGTTGGTGCCGGTATCCGAATCAGGGATGGGAAAGACGTTGAGGCTGTTGATCTCTCCACGACGTTTCTGGAGGCTGTCGACCGCCCGACGGGCCCAGCGCCGCAGCAGATGGCCGTCCGCGACGGATTCCACTTCATCGGCGACGCGTTGCACTTCCCCCACTGACGGTTCCCTTCCACGACGGAAAGACTGACGACTGACCGACCGCGACGAAAACGAGATCGGCGATCGGTGCAGTCGAGGGTAGTCCGACGCTTCGGCGCAACCGTGACTACCGGGCGGTTTGGCCATTCGGGCCGGAAGCGGTTACTCTTACACGGTTGCCTCGAACGGGCTACACGAAATAATGCTGCACATTGTTTGTTGCTGATTGACTGTTTTCACGTTCGACTGCACAGTGAGCGGTCAAGGATCGGTTCGAAGTCGAGTATATTCGGATTGTAATTCTGGCTGCCCTACCGTGTAGGGTAACCACTTCAATATTCATTTCTAACAAGGAGTTCGCGACTATGGCTGCCGTCTGCGACGTATGCGCCAAGGGGCCCGGCTTCGGTAAGTCGGTCTCGCACTCGCACCGGCGTACCAATCGTCGCTGGAACCCGAACATTCAGTCTGTTCGTACCGAGGTTGCCCCGGGTAACACCCGTAAGGTCAACGTGTGCACCTCCTGCCTGAAGGCAGGCAAGGTCGCTCGGGGCTGATTGCCCGAGCACAAACTATTGCAGGCTCTGCCCCCGTCACTTCGGTGACGGGGGCAGAGCTGTATCTATGTGTCCCCGTGTTTCGTTTGGCTGTCAGGCACCCGTAATGTGCGTTGAGTGACTTCTATCGATGACCTGAGCAAAGTGACCCTCGACGAGGGCGTACTCCGCATCACCATTTCCACCGCCGCCAACGGCACCTCACTCGACGACGAAGGACTTGTTCAGGGCGCGCAGGCGCTCGAGACAGTCGGAAACGACATCGGGAGCATCCTTCTGGTCGGCGAGGGCGCAAACTTCTGTGCCGGCGGCAACGTCCGTGCCTTCGCAGCAGCCCCCGACCGCGGCGAGTACGTGGCCGAAGTTGCCCGCGTCTTCCACGTGTTCGTACGCGCGCTCGACGCCGCGACCGCTCCGGTGGTCGCCGGAGTCCACGGATGGGCAGCCGGCGCCGGAATGAGCCTGGTCTGCCTCGCCGACGTCGCGATCGGCGGAACCGGCACCAAGCTTCGCCCTGCCTACCCCTCCATCGGTTTCACCCCGGACGGCGGGATGTCGTGGACACTCCCCCGCATCGTCGGTGCGGCACGCGCTCGCGAGATTCTTCTCAACGATTCGGTGATCGGTGGCGACGAAGCCGTCCGCCTGGGGATTCTCACGCGACTCGTCGGCGACGACGAGGTTCAGGAAGAAGCAGCTCGCCTCGCCCGCGCCTTGGCCAACGGGCCGAGCACGTCGTACTCGGGAATCAAAGCGCTGCTGCGTTCGTCACGGACGAACTCGCTTGCCGAGCAACTCGACGCCGAAGCTGCGTCCATCGCCCTCGCGGCGAACAGCCCGATCGGCCGCGAAGGTGTCGACGCATTCGTCGAAAAGCGTCGCCCCGATTTCACTTCCGCAAAGCAGGCGTAAGTCAGCGGCATGCCGAACGTCGCGCCACGACGTTCGGCATGCCAGGTGAGTGCAGACGCAGTTCGATCAGCCCAGATTCCAGTCGACCGGATCGGCTCCCAGTCCGGTCAAGAGTTCGTTCGCACGACTGAACGGGCGCGAACCGAAGAAACCGCGCGAGGCCGAAAGCGGTGACGGGTGCGCGGATTCGATGATCGGTGTGTCGCCGAGCATCGGCGCGAGGGTGGCCGCGTCCCGACCCCACAAGATCGCCACCATCGGCGACGACCGCGCGACCAGAGCGCGGATAGCCTGCTCGGTGACCGGTTCCCAGCCCTTCTTGCGATGAGAAGCGGCTTGCCCAGGCTGCACGGTGAGAACGCGATTGAGAAGCAGCACACCTTGTTTCGACCACGGCGTCAGATCGCCGTTCGGCGGTATCGGCAACCCGAGATCCTGGTGATACTCCTTGTAGATGTTGCCGAGGCTTCGCGGAACCGGCCGCACGTCCGGGGCAACCGAAAAGCTCAACCCGACAGCATGACCGGGCGTCGGATAGGGGTCTTGACCGACGATCAGCACCCGAACGTCGTCGAACGGGTTCGTGAATGCACGCAAGACGTTCTCTCCCGCAGGCAGATACTCCCGTCCCGCAGCGATCTCGTCGCGCAAGAACTTACCCATCGCGGAGATCTGCTCCGAGACCGGTTCGAGTGCCCGCGCCCACCCTGGATCGACGATCTCTGCAAGCGGCGCCATCAGTCGAGCCTGCGCAACGCGTCGCGGTAGTACGCCGCATTGGCTGCGTACATCTTGACGTTCCCGTCGAGGTGACCGAGCGGAACCTCGTATCCCGCACGGACCTTGGCCGGCACACCGAGTGCCATGCTGCGCGGCGGAACCTGCATCTTGTTGGCCACCACCGCACCAGCGGCGACGATCGACCCCGTCCCGATCACCGTACCGTTGAGAACAACTGACCCCGATGCGATCAGGCAGTGGTCCTCGATGGTCGACCCCTCGATGTGCGCGTTGTGGCCAACGACGCAACCGGAGCCGATGACGGTTGCATCGATGGCGGTGCAGTGGATGACGGTTCCGTCCTGGATGTTGGATCCGATTCCCACCGAAATGGTTCCGTAGTCACCACGCAATACCGCTTGCGGCCAGATAGAGGTTCCCGCCGCGAGAGTCACGGCGCCGATCACCACCGCGTCCGGGTGGACGTACGCGTCCGGATGGATGTCCGGAACTCTGTCTCCAAGTGCATATACAGCCATGAAAGCAACCTATACCGCGGTGGTGCCGGTGGTCGAAAAGCTGTGCCAACCTCCGCCGCTCTCGCGGAGGGAACCGTCGACCGTCACACCGGACCCGCCGACGACCTCACCGATCACAGTCCACCCCGAAGGAATCTCGACTTCCGGCCCGAAAGTTGCTGCAAATCCGTGATCTTCACCACCGGAGAGGATCCACTCCAGCGGATCGACGTCGAGGACCTCGGACGCCGACGCGACGTCGGGTGAGGTCGGAACCGTCGCCGAGAAGATGTCGAACCGCACGTCCGATGCCTCTGCAAGATGTCGGAGATCCGCGATCAATCCGTCGGATACGTCGGTCATCGAATGTGCTGATCCTGCCGCCGCCCAAGCCGATTCATAGGGCGGATTCGGAATCCGATGAGAAGCAAGCAAATCCGGAAAACCTTCCGCTTCGTCGAGAAGTAGGGCCAAACCCGCTGCCGAACAACCGAACAACCCGGCGACCGCGATCCTGTCACCGACCTTCGCTCCCGACCGCAGCACTGCCGGACGGCCGCCGAGATCGCCGAGTACGGTCACCGACACGACGATCACCGGTGATTGGACGAGGTCTCCGCCGACTACACCGGCTCCCAGATCGGTTGCCGCGTCCCAGATCCCGGCCGAGATCCCGTCGACCACGTCGACGGGAGTCGACGGTGGGCACCCCAGAGACACGGTGAATGCCGTCGGCCTCGCTCCCATCGACACCACGTCGGCAGCGTTCTGGGCCACCGCCTTGCGGCCGATGTCCCGCGGCGAAGACCAGTCCATTCGGAAATGTCGACCCTCGACCAGCATGTCGGACGAGACGACGACGCGACCGTCACCGGAGGTCACGATCGCGGCATCGTCACCCGGCCCCAATTCAGTGGTGACCGGTTGGATTCGGCCGACGAGAGAGCGCGCGATCACGTCGAACTCCCCCACCTGTTCGACGGTGTGCTCTGACCCGAACTCCGATGATGCAGCGAGCCCCGATGATGCAGCGAACTCCGATGATGCGATGAGTGTCTCCAATGCCGACGCAATTCGCTCGTAAGCGGCCTGCGGTACCTTCTAGCTGTGGTCGTGAATGCTTCTGCAAGCTCACGCGTGTGTCGGCAATCCTACCGATTCACCGCCGTGTCCTCAGAAGTGACAAGACCGCCGATCGACTGGACCAGGACCCGAGCGAAGAACTGAGCATGGCAGAAAACACTTCCACCGCAGACAACACCGACATCGACCCCGACGGCGACGACGATCCGTCCGAGCGCCGCAGTCCGGCACTGATCGCGACCGCCATCGCGCTCCCGGTGGCCCTGATCGTCGGAGTGGTGATCGCAGCCGTCGTCGCGGGAAACAACCCCGAACTCTCGCCCGTGGCGCTCGGTCCCGTGCCGGCACCGGCTGCAGAGTCGGAGACCTGCGTTTCCCTTCTCGATGCGCTTCCCGACAAGATCGACGACTTCACGAAAGCCGAGTTGGTGGAGCCTGCTCCGGTCGGAGCCGCCGCTTGGCAGCGCAGCGAAGGTGAGCCGATCGTGCTGCGCTGCGGACTAGACCGTCCGTCCGAGTTCGATCAGGCGGCAGCGCTACAGGTCGTCAACGGCGTGCAGTGGTTCCAGGTCTCGGGAACCGACATCGGTCTGGCGGCGAGCACGTGGTTTGCCGTAGACCGTGGCGAGTACATCGGTATCACTATCCCCGACGGGACCGGCCCGACGCCGATTCAGGAGATCTCCGACACCATCACGGCGACTCTCGAACAGAAGCCTCTCGACCCGGCACCGGTCGCGGTTCCCTGATCAGCGAAGGCCGGTGCCTCGAGCGATGGCGGTGTCGACCAGTGTCGAAATCAAAGTGCGGTAATCGATTCCGGTGGCGTTCCACATCTTCGGGTACATCGAGATGGAGGTGAACCCGGGCATCGTGTTGATCTCGTTGATCACCGGACCGTCGGCCGTGACGAAGAAGTCGACTCGCGAGAGTCCTTGGCAATCGAGGGCCTTGAACGCGCGGACTGCAAGCTCCCTGATCTGGTCGCTCACCGACTCGTCGAGTTTCGCAGGGATGTCGAATTCACAGACGTCGTCGAGGTACTTGGTGTCGAAGTCGTAGAACGCGTCCGAATCGGCGTCGGAATCCGGCATCCGGATCTCGGCGACCACACTCGCCTTGACGTCGCCGTTCGGGAATTCGAGGACGCCGCATTCCACCTCGCGGCCGATAATCGCGCCTTCGACGATCACCTTGGGATCGTGCAGGCGTGCATGAGCAATCGCCCCGTCCAGACCGTCCCAATTGCTCACCCGAGTGATGCCGATGGACGAGCCTCCACGAGCGGGCTTCACGAAAACCGGAAGGCCCAACTCAGCCTTCTGCTCTTCGGTGAGCGTTGCGGTTCCCGGTCGAAGCACGACCTGCACTCCGACGGGAAGTCCTTCAGCAGCAAGAAGCTTCTTCGTGAACTCTTTGTCCATGCCGGCGGCGCTGGCCAGGACTCCGGGTCCGACGTACGGAACCCCGGCAAGTTCGAGCAGACCCTGAATGGTGCCGTCTTCGCCGTAAGCCCCATGCAGAACGGGGAACACGACGTCGACCGACGCGAGCACAGCACCGGCGTCCGACCCGTCGAAGGAGATGACTTCGCCCTCGCGGGTGGGGTCCGCGCTGAGGACCACCGACGTTCCGTCCTTGTCGACCGACGGCAGTGCGCGCCCGCTGATCGAGAGGGCGCTGGGGTCGCTCGAACCGAGCACCCAGGAACCGTCGACGGTGATGCCGATCGGTACGACGTCGTACCGATCGGGGTCGAGGTTGCTCAGGACGCTTCCGGCGGAAACACAGGACACTGAATGCTCATTGCTCCGGCCACCGAAGATCACGGCCACGCGGGTACGGCTGCTGTTCACGCGTCAAACCGTACCGCCGAATCGACTTCGGCACGCGATCGGGCCGGACCCGAAATCATCGACGTGGTCCGCTCAGGCGTCGAGCGCACGCTCGATGTCGACCAGAAGATCGGCGGTGTCCTCGATGCCACAAGCGATTCGGACAAAACCCGCACTGACCGGATCGCCCCAGCGCGCACGGCGATCCGCCGTCGTGTGGATCCCGCCGAAGCTGGTGGCGGCCGTGACGAGAGCGCTCGCTTCGACGAACGAGTGGAATGCCTGAGCCGAATCCAGTTCGACGCTCACCAGTCCGCCGAATCGATTCATCTGACCGGATGCCGTTGCGAAGGACGGGTCACCGCGAAGGCCCGGGTAACGAACGGACCGGACCGCTTTGTGTCCCGCCAACATCTCGGCCAGGGCCAGCGCGTTGTCGCACTGACGTCCGAATCGCAGGCCTGCCGTGCCGAGACTGCGGTGCGCAAGCCACGTCTCGAAGGGGCCGAGCACTGTTCCCGAAAGAAGTCGCTCACGCTCGATTCGCTGACTCACCGCCCCATCGGAGGTGGCGACGTAACCCATCAGGAGGTCACTGTGCCCGCTGAGGGCCTTGGTACCGCTGGCCACGACGATGTCGGCACCCAATTCGAGCGGGCGCTGCCCCAGCGGTGTCGCAGTCGTGTTGTCGACGATCAGCAGCGCGCCCGATCGGTGGCACACGTCGGCGAGCACGCGAAGGTCGACCACGTCCAGCACCGGGTTGGACGGCGTCTCGGCGACGACGACCACGCGGCCCGGCGACGCGGCGAGCAGATCCGCGAAGCTCGCGTCGCCCATCTGCAGAGTCGAAACTTCGCGAACCGTGATCCCCAACGGCGCGAGGCGCTCATTCGCGTACAACCGCACCTGGTAGTACCCGTCCGAGGGCACGACGACCGTATCTCCGGTGACGAGCACGCTGCGCAAGGTCGCGGTGATCGCGGACATTCCCGATCCCATGACGAGGCCGTAGTCCGCTCCTTCGAGCGCCGCGAGCGCTGATTCGAGTCCGCGCCAACCCGGGTTCGATGCACGAGCGTAGGTATCGGACTCGGAGCCTTCCTCGGGCGAAAGTTGGTACGGCGCAGCGAATATCGGCCCAAGCTGCATGGGCTGACCCGCGGCGTGTTCGCGCGCGACGGCGCTCACGCTGCGCGTCGAATCCCCGTAGTCCCCGCGATGACTCATACCGATTTCACTCATTCCGGCTTCGTCCGGCGTCCGAGCAACTGACCGATCGCATCGCTGACGGCCATACCTTCGTGGCACACCCGATGGACCGCGTCGGTCAACGGCATCTCCACGTCGTATCCGGCAGCGAGTGCGCGTACCGACGTGCACGACTTCACGCCCTCGGCGACCTGACCGTTGGTTGCCTTCTGCGCCGACTCCATCGACCCGCCCCGTCCGAGCCGCTCTCCGAACGTCCGGTTTCGCGACAACTCGGACGTGCAGGTCGCTACCAGGTCACCGACACCCGCCAAGCCTGCGAGAGTCGACGCCTTGGCTCCGAGCGCAACACCGAGCCGGATTGTTTCGGCGAGCCCGCGGGTGATGATGCTGGCAACCGTGTTGTCGCCGAACCCACTACCGGCGGCCATGCCACAGGCCAGTGCGATCACGTTCTTGCACGCACCGCCGATCTCACAACCGATGACGTCGGAATTGGTGTACGGCCTGAAATAGCCGGTAGCGCAAGCATCCTGGAGAGCGAGGGCACGCGAGGAGTCCGAGCAGGCGATCACCGTCGCCGCGGGCTGCCCGCTGGCGATCTCGTGTGCAAGATTCGGGCCCGAGAGCACCGCGACGCGCCCCGGTTCCACACCGGTCACCGACACGATGACCTGGCTCATGCGCATGAGCGTCCCGGTCTCGATTCCCTTGGCCAGACTCAGCAGAGTCGCATCGGGTCCGATCGAGCCCTTCCACTGCTCCAGGTTTCCCCGTAGCGACTGCGAGGGAACCGCCAGCACGATGAAGTCAGCGCCTGCCATCGCCTCCTCGTGGTGGTGGGTCGCGCGGATCGACGAAGGCAAAGCAATGCCTGGCAGATAGTCGCTGTTCTCGTGTGTGGTGTCGATGCGCTTCGCGACCTCTTCACGCCTGGCCCACATCGTCACGTCGGTTCCGGCCTCGGCCATCACCTTCGCCAACGCCGTTCCCCACGAACCTGCGCCCAATACAGCTGCCTTACTCACACGCTCACCCCGTCTACCCGGCGAAGCGGGTCGCCGCCAGAAAAATCGTCTGCACAGAGTATCGCCTGTGGTGCACTGCGGTGGGCAGCCGCGGACACCGAGCGTGATGACTGGCAAGATCGAGGGATGGACAGCGCGGAACCCCCGTACCCACACGTCGTGGAGACACCGCATGCGCGCACGGAGATCGAACGCCCCATGCATGCGATAGTGGCCGTCAAGTCCTTGAGATCGGCCAAGTCCCGCCTCGCGGGCGAACTCGACTCGGATGCGCGTGCAGACCTGGTGTTGGCCATGCTTCACGACACCCTCGCCACAGTCGCAGCCGTCTCGGCCATCGACAGCGTTACAGTGGTCACCCCAGACCCCACCGTTGCCGCACTTGCATATTCCGTCGGCGTGACGGTCTACGCCGATCCAGCTCCCGACGGCGCCCGAACGAACGGCGCAACACCGCGCACGGAAGAAACCCTCAATGCGGCGCTGAGTGCAGCGGCCGCCGATATCCGAGCCAAGCGCGGAGTGGTCGACCTCGTTGTGCTGCAAGCCGACTTGCCCGCCATGCAACCAAGCGAACTGACGGAGGCCGTGGCCGCCGCCCGAAGCGGCGGACGTTCCGTCGTCGTCGATCATCACGGCACCGGCACCTCCGCATTGTTTGCGTGTGGAGAGAGTGCGCTCGACCCTCGATTCGGACCGGAATCTGCACTTGGACATACCAATTCAGGCGCTCGTCCACTCAACGGCCAATGGCCGGGACTGCGCACCGACGTCGACACCCATGCCGATCTCAGCACTGTGCGAGCACTGGGAGTAGGCCCCGCCACATCGGCTTCGTTGACCAGACTCAAGGCCACGCCGTCGAACAG
Organism: Rhodococcus sp. P-2; assembly: GCF_016598535.1. Taxonomy (GTDB): domain Bacteria; phylum Actinomycetota; class Actinomycetes; order Mycobacteriales; family Mycobacteriaceae; genus Rhodococcus_F; species Rhodococcus_F baikonurensis. The sequence goes on from NZ_CP066779.1 coordinate 454,992, forward strand.
CCGATGAATTTTCTTTCATCGATTGTCGGACCGCGCGATTGTGGGGGATGATCGACGAGTGAGCAATGGCGAAGCACTCGAAAACCGTATTTCCGAAGACCAGTCGGACGGAGACCACAGCTCCGGCCGGCACGAGAACGGCGCGGCCACCTCGCCGCGATCTCAGGCCGTCGCGGTCGCCACCAACATCCCGGGCGCGCCCCCTGCAGCTACCAAGGCAGAGCTACCCGAATTGCTCGTCGGGCTCCCCGAGGATCGTTACCTCAACCGCGAACTCAGCTGGCTCGATTTCAATGCCCGTGTTCTCGCATTGGCCGCCGACGAGTCACTGCCGTTGCTCGAACGCGCAAAGTTCCTCGCCATCTTCGCTTCCAATCTCGACGAATTTTTCATGGTCCGGGTCGCCGGACTCAAGCGCCGCGACGAGACCGGACTGTCGGTCAGGTCCGCCGACGGCCTCTCCCCACGCGAACAATTGGCGCTCATCGCGCGTCGCACCCAGGAACTCGCCGACAAGCACGCGCACGTGTTTCTCGACTCGGTCCGCCCTGCCCTGGCGGCAGAGGGCATTTCGATCGTTCGGTGGGCCGATCTCAGCGCCGATGACCACGGCCGACTCTCGGCACATTTCCACGAGCAGGTCTTCCCGGTACTGACGCCGTTGGCAGTCGATCACGCTCACCCGTTCCCCTACATCAGCGGACTGAGCCTCAACCTCGCCGTGACGGTGAAGGACTCCGTCACCCGCGGCGAACACTTCGCTCGCGTCAAGGTTCCCGACAACGTCGGCCGGTTCGTGCGAGTCAAGAGCACGACGTCTTCGTCCACCATCGATTCGTTCCTCCCGATGGAAGAACTGATTTCGGCTCATCTGGACGTGCTGTTCCCCGGAATGGAAATCGTCGAACATCACGCTTTCCGAATCACACGCAACGCCGATTTCGAGGTCGAAGAGGATCGGGACGAGGATCTGCTGCAGGCACTCGAACGTGAATTGGCGCGTCGCCGTTTCGGTTCACCCGTTCGACTCGAAGTTGCCGACGACATGACCGAGCACATGCTCGAACTGCTTCTGCGTGAACTCGACGTCGATCCGGCCGACGTGATCGAGGTTTCCGGTCTGCTCGACTTGTCCTGCCTCTGGCAGGTTTACGCCGTCGACCGCCCGGCTCTCAAGGACGCGCCGTTCGTCCCGGCGACGCATCCGGCGTTCGGTGAGCGCGAGACTCCGAAGAGCGTCTTCTCGACCCTGCGCGAAGGCGACGTGCTCGTCCACCATCCTTACGACTCGTTTTCCACAAGCGTTCAACGCTTCATCGAACAGGCCGCCGCCGACCCGCAGGTACTCGCGATCAAGCAGACCCTGTACCGCACTTCCGGCGACTCCCCCATCGTCAACGCACTGATCGACGCCGCCGAAGCCGGCAAGCAGGTTGTCGCGCTGGTGGAGATCAAGGCGCGCTTCGACGAGCAGGCCAACATCAAGTGGGCACGCAAACTCGAACAGGCCGGCGTTCACGTCGTCTACGGTTTGGTCGGTCTCAAGACTCACTGCAAGACTTGCCTCGTCGTCAGGCGAGAGGGCTCGACCATTCGTCGTTACTGCCACATCGGCACCGGCAACTACAACCCGAAGACCGCGCGTATGTACGAGGACGTCGGATTGCTCACCGCAGCACCGGAGATCGGTGCGGACCTCACCGACCTCTTCAACTCGCTGACCGGATACTCCCGAAAGACGAGTTACCGCAACCTTCTCGTTGCGCCGTACGGGGTTCGACGCGGGATCATCGAGCGGATCGACAACGAGATCGCGCACAAGCTCGCAGGCCGCGAGGCCGGTATCCGCTTGAAAGCCAACGCATTGGTCGACGAGCAGGTCATCGACGCGTTGTACCGCGCGTCCAAGGCCGGTATCCCCGTCGAGATCGTGGTCCGCGGAATCTGCGCGCTCAAGCCGGGCGTCCCCGGCCTCAGCGAAAACATCGAAGTACGTTCCATTCTCGGACGCTTCCTGGAACACTCGCGAATGTTCCATTTCCGCTCGGCCGACGAGTTCTGGATCGGCAGCGCAGACATGATGCACCGCAACCTCGATCGCCGCGTCGAGGTCATGGTGCAGGTCAAGGACCCGAAACTGTCGAAGCAGCTCGGTGACATCTTCGACTCCGCGCTCGATCCCCGAACTCGCTGCTGGGTACTGCATCCGGACGGGAGTTGGGTCGCTGCCCCCGAACGCGGTGAGGACGTACGTGAGCATCAACAGTCGTTGATGCGCAGCCGCACCGCCAGCGGGTCTTGACGGGCTCGGATCACACAATGAGCGACAAGCCGGTCAAAGCCAACATCTTTGCCGCAGGCGCGGTTCTGTGGCGGAAGGCTCCCCAGGATCCTTCCGCCATCGAGATCGCCGTCGTACATCGACCGAAGTACGACGACTGGTCATTCCCCAAAGGAAAGCTCGATCCCGGCGAGACCTTCTTGACCGCGGCAGTTCGCGAGGTCCGCGAAGAGACCTCGATCACCGGACGTTTCGGAAGGCACCTCGGTGGCGTGACGTACCCGATCCCGGGACATCGCAAACTCAAACGGGTCGAATACTGGTCGGCCGAAGCAGTAGACGGAGATTTCGGGCCGAACAACGAAGTAGATGTTCTCTATTGGCTTCCGGTCGCCGAGGTCGCCGATCATCTTTCCTACCCGATGGATCGGATGATTCTTCGCCGCTTCGTTTCCATTCGGCCGGACACGAAAACGGTATTGCTCGTCCGCCACGCAAAAGCTGGAAGCCGTAAGCGGTACAAGGGCGACGACAATGTGCGTCCACTCGACGCCAAGGGCAAAGAGCAATCCGCCGCCTTGGTCGAACAGCTGAAAATCTTCGGAGCCGATTCGGTTTTCGCGGCTGACCGTACGCGCTGCGTCGACACCGTAATGCCATTGGCGGAGGCATTGGGTGTCGAAGTTTCGACGGAACCTCTTCTGACCGAAGAAGGTTACGAGGCCGATCCCGAGGCCGCCAGGGCACGTGCGCTGCAGATCGCCGCGTTGGAGGGCACTCCCGTGATCTGCAGCCAAGGAGGCGTCATCCCCGATTTGATGCGCTGGTGGGCTGATACGGCCGGTGTAACACTGCCCTCCGCACGCAACCGTAAGGCGAGCACTTGGGTGCTCTCGTTCCTCGACGGCCGTCTGGTTGCCGCCGATCACCTCGACAGCCCGCTCCCCAAAGTCGCCAACTCCTGAGGGATTTGGACCAACCGACACCCAGCTCGAGTCGGTAGTTTTGCAAAGCACTGAAACACAGGAGAATTCACACTTCTCCCAGGCAGCAAAAAGAGGTGCAGCCGCGGATCTGATCCGCGGCTGCACCTCTTTGTCTTACGGCATCGGGTTTTTCACCCGAACGCGACTACTTTGCGCGCTTGGCCGGAGCCTTCTTGGCCGGAGCCTTCTTGGCTGCGGTCTTGGCGGGAGCCTTCTTGGCCGGAGCCTTCTTGGCCGGAGCCTTGGCTGCGGTCTTGGCGGGAGCCTTCTTGGCGGGAGCCTTGGTGGCAACCGTCTTCTTGGCTGCGGTCTTGGCCGGAGCCTTCTTGGCGGGAGCCTTGGTGGCAACCGTCTTCTTGGCTGCGGTCTTGGCCGGAGCCTTCTTGGCGGGAGCCTTCGCGGCAACCGTCTTCTTGGCTGCGGTCTTGGCCGGAGCCTTCTTTGCCGGAGCCTTCTTGGCTGCGGTCTTCTTGGCAGCAGCCTTCTTGGCTGCAGCCTTGGTGGCCGGTGCTGCTACGCCACGCTTGACTGCCGGGCCGGTGGCCGGAAGCTTCTGTCCACCAGCGATAACAGCCTTGAACTGCGCACCCGGACGGAAAGCCGGAACCGACGTCGGCTTGACCTTGACGGTCTCGCCCGTACGCGGGTTGCGTGCAACACGTGCTGCACGACGACGCTGCTCGAAGACTCCGAAGCCGGTGATGGTCACGCTCTCGCCACGGTGGACGGCGCGGACGATGGTGTCCACGACGTGCTCCACTGCGTCGGTCGCTGTGCGCCTGTCCGAACCCAGCTTTTCAGTCAGAACATCGATGAGCTCTGCCTTGTTCATTGAAATTCCTCCGCTAATTGTGGTCCACCGTCGGACCGACTGAGAACCACGGTAAACCTGATAACGGCAAGAGTCTATGTGCCACGCCAATTCTCATTCAACGTGACTGCGAAATGGTGACCTATTTCTCTTCCCGCGCGGAGTCGCGGATTTCGGTTCAGCCCTGCGAAATTCGGGCTGGAAGGGTAGTCGGTTTCCATGAAGGCCTTGACTTTTCGAACTCGGAAATCGCTTCTACCTGCCGCAATGTCAGTCCGATGTCGTCGAGACCCTCCAGCAGACGCCACCGTGTGTAGTCGTCAATATTGAACGGCACCACCGTAGTTCCGGCGCTCACGGTCCGATTCTCGAGATCTACTGCCAATTCCAGTCCGGGCTGCTCTTCGAGCAACTTCCAGAGCAATTCGACGTCGCTCTGCTCGACCTGTGCCGCCACGAGACCGGCTTTTCCGGCGTTCCCGCGGAAGATGTCGGCGAACCGGGAAGCGATGACGACTCGAAATCCGAAGTCCGAGAGAGCCCACACGGCGTGCTCACGCGAAGAGCCCGTGCCGAAATCGGGGCCGGCTACGAGGACACTTCCCTTGTCGTACGGAGCCAGATTGAGAATGAAGTTGGGGTCGGTACGCCAGCCTGCAAACAGCCCGTCCTCGAATCCCGTGCGCGTCACCCGTTTCAGGTACACGGCGGGGATGATCTGATCGGTATCGACATTCGAGCGTCGCAGCGGGACGCCGATACCCTTGTGCGTGGTAAAGGATTCCATCGAAATTCTCCTAGAGAAGGTAAGTGGGTCAGACCAGATCGGCCGGTGCCGAGAGCGTTCCGCGGACCGCCGTGGCCGCCGCGACGAGCGGGGAAACCAGATGGGTCCGACCGCCTTTACCCTGTCGGCCTTCGAAATTCCGGTTGGACGTCGATGCCGAGCGCTCGCCGGGAGCAAGCTGGTCAGGGTTCATTCCCAAGCACATCGAACAACCGGCCTGACGCCATTCCGCCCCTGCCGCTGTGAAGATCTCACCGAGACCTTCACTTTCGGCTTGAGCACGCACCCGCATCGAACCGGGAACGATGAGCATCCGAACGCCCTCTGCCACATGGCGACCTTCGAGCACCTCGGCTACTGCGCGCAGATCTTCGATCCGTCCGTTGGTGCACGAACCGACGAACACGGTGTCGACAGCAACATCCCGAAGCGGCATGCCGGCGTCGAGACCCATGTAGGTGAGCGCCTTCTCAGCTGCCTGACGCTCGCTCTCGTCGACGATGAGTTCGGGATCGGGCACACGGTCACCGAGTGGCGCACCCTGTCCCGGATTGGTTCCCCAGGTGACGAAAGGCGTCAATGCGCTTGCGTCGATGTGGACCTCGTTGTCGAATTCCGCACCCTCGTCGGTCTTGAGCAGCTCCCACGCGGCGACGGCTTCGTCCCACTCTGCGCCCGACGGTGCATGCGGACGGCCCTTGATGAACTCGTATGTGGTCTCGTCCGGTGCGATCATGCCCGCACGGGCTCCGGCCTCGATCGACATGTTGCAGATGGTCATACGAGCTTCCATCGACAGTTTGCGAATGGCCTCACCGCGGTACTCCAGGACGTAGCCCTGGCCGCCGCCGGTGCCGATCTTGGCGATGACGGCGAGGATCAAGTCCTTACTCGTGACACCGGGAGGCAGCTCGCCGTCGACCGTGATCGCCATGGTCTTGAAGGGGCGCAACGACAATGTCTGCGTCGCCATCACGTGCTCGACCTCGCTCGTGCCGATTCCCATTGCGAGCGCACCGAATGCGCCGTGCGTCGACGTATGACTGTCACCGCACACCACGGTGGTTCCGGGCTGAGTCAGGCCGAGCTGCGGTCCGACCACATGCACGATGCCCTGATCGAGATCGCCCATGCGGTGCAAGCGAACTCCGAACTCCTCACAATTTCGGCGCAAGGTGTCGACCTGAGTCTTGGACACGGGATCGGCAATGGGCTTGTCGATGTCGATCGTCGGGACGTTGTGGTCCTCGGTGGCGATCGTCAGGTCAGGGCGGCGCAACTGGCGACCCGCCAAGCGAAGTCCGTCGAATGCCTGCGGGCTCGTCACTTCGTGAACGAGGTGGAGATCGATGTAGATGAGGTCGGGATCCTGCCCCTCCCCTTTCACGACAACGTGGTCGTCCCACACCTTCTCGGCGAGAGTGCGTGCTTTCTGTGCCATGTCTTCCACCTCTGTACGTAGCCTCGCGTCGGCGGACTACGGGCTGGCCCGCCGCGCGTGAAGTAAGTCCCCAGCCTCCGCAGCAGATTCAGACTGTCCCTTTCGGAACTTGCGCCACCTCCGAGGAAATGCGCTAGCTCATCCTGAAATGCGCTAGCCCACCAGGAAATGCGCTATCATCCCACTATGCGAGAAACTGGTATCGACCTATGAGACAGCATAGCGGCATCGGCGTCCTGGACAAAGCAATGGGCGTGCTTCATGCAGTAGCTGAGGAACCGTGCAGCCTCACCGAACTCTGTGCACGAACCGGTTTGCCGCGCGCGACCGCCCACAGACTCGCCGTCGGTCTCGAAGTCCATCGACTCCTCACTCGCGATTCGGACGGTCAGTGGTGCCCAGGGCCCGGGCTCGCCGAACTCGCTGCCACCGCTAATGATCCACTCATTGCAGCGGCCGGACTCATCCTCCCCCGCCTTCGCGAAATCACCGGCGAAAGCGTCCAGCTGTACCGCCGGGAAGGCACCCAACGCATCTGCGTCGCGTCGATGGAACCGCCGACCGGCCTGCGTGACACGGTGCTCGTCGGAGCCCGACTGCCGATGAATGCCGGTTCCGGCGCCAAGGTCCTTCTCGCATGGGCAGATCCACAAACCCAACGGACCGTCCTCGCTGATGCGTCGTTCGGCGAACGAGTGCTCCTCGAGGTTCGCCGGCGCGGCTGGGCTCAGAGCGCGGCCGAACGTGAGCCCGGTGTCGCCAGCGTCGCGGCTCCCGTCCGAGACTCGGCAGGCGCTGTCATTGCCGCGATTTCGGTCTCCGGCCCCATCGATCGGATGGGTCGACGACCGGGAGCCCGCTGGGCGGCCGACCTTCTCGCAGCCGCCGAAGCGCTCCACAAGCGTCTGTAATTCGTGACACAGTAAGGTCTTCAGATCCTCGAGCACGTAGGAGTACGACGCGACCATGGCAGGAAAACAGCGTAGTCAGATCACGATGACCGAGGCCGAAATTTCGAGCTTCGTCGAAAAGAGCCGTACGGCAACGATGGCGACGTTGAGCGCCGACGGAATGCCTCACCTGATCGCGATGTGGTTCGCAATAGTCGACGGCGAAATCTGGTTCGAGACCAAAGCCAAGTCGCAGAAGGCGGTCAATCTTCGCCGGGACTCCCGTATGTCCGTCCTGATCGAAGACGGTCTGACGTACGACACACTCCGAGGCGTATCGATGGAGGGCACCGGAATGATCGTCGAGGATCCCGAAGCCCTCTTCGCCGTGGGAATCAGCGTCTGGGAGCGATACACCGGCCCGTACACCGAGGATCTCCGCCCGGCCGTAGACGCAATGCTCCACAAACGCGTCGCGGTGCGGTTCGTTCCCGATCGAACTCGTTCGTGGGATCACCGCAAGCTCGGGATGCCCGCGATCCCGCTTTCCGGTTCTACTGCACCACCGTCGTAGAGCCCGAGATTCGTGAAGCGAAAATTCACGAGCTTTCGAATTCGGGCCGGCGTAGTTTCACCAACAGGCCCAACAACAAGGAGTGAGCATATGAGCGATCTCGACAGCAATACCCCGTCCGAATCCGAATCCCAATCGGAGGAGACCAAACGAAAGTTCCGTGAGGCCCTCGAACGGAAGAATCATCAGAACGCCAAATCGACTGACCATCGCGACGGACAGTCCAAGGTCCACAACACGCATGGCCCGGCCGATCACAAGCGAGAGTTCCGCCGTAAGAGCGGATAGCCGATCGAGGACAACAGAGTGAGATGACGATCACCCCCAGTCGAATTCGACTGGGGGTGATCGTTTTTCGCATGGCAGGCAAAATTTTCACACAAACGAAAAGACCCTCCGATCAATGATCGGAGGGTCTTTCCTTTGTAGCCCCGACGGGATTCGAACCCGCGCTACCGCCTTGAGAGGGCGGCGTCCTAGGCCGCTAGACGACGGGGCCAGGACACGCTTTTAAACGTGGTATCAGTCTTGCTCTTGGATGCTCAGCAAGCTTAGCTTGTCTGAGTCCGGCCACAAAATCGACCGGATTTCCGCTGGGGTACCAGGACTCGAACCTAGAATGGCGGTACCAGAAACCGCTGTGTTGCCAATTACACCATACCCCAAGGTCTTGCTCACCAGCCTTGCCCGATCCGCTTCGCTGTTGTGCTCGGCGGCTCGTCTCCGGCCGAAAAGAAGATTACCAGTACCCCTGCCCCAAATACCAAATCGTATGGTCACAGGAGGTTTTTGCTTCATTTTCGGCCGGAGGACCGTCCGATCTAGGCGGTTACGGCTGCCCTACCCGCGCGCAACCGAGCAAGCGAGACCTCACGACCGAGCAATTCCATCGACTCGTACAGCGGAGGGCTGATGTGAGAGCCCGTGATCGCGACCCGAACCGGAGCGAAGGCCTTACGCGGTTTGAGCTCCAGATCCTCGATGAGGGCCTTCTTGAGTGCTTCCTCGATACTGGCCGCCGTCCACTCCGAAGTGGCATCGAGCGCCGCAAGAGACGCGTCCAGAACCGGACCGGCATCTTCCTTCAGGTTCTTTGCCGCCGCGGCCGGATCGAGAGCAAACGACCCCTCGTCGACGAACAGGAATTTCAGCAGATCCCACGCGTCGGACAGGACGACGATGCGCGTCTGCACGAGGTCCGCCGCAACAGTGAACGTCGCTTCGTCGACGTCGGCGCCGATATGGCCGTGTTCCACCAGGAACGACTTCAGGCGGCCCGCGAAGTCGGCCGGCTCGAGCAGGCGAATGTGCTCGGCATTGATCGCGTCGGCCTTCTTCTGGTCGAAGCGCGCGGGGTTGGAGTTGACCTTGGAGACGTCGAAGGCCGCAACCATCTCGTCGAGTGAGAAGACGTCGTGATCGTCAGCGATGCTCCACCCGAGCAGAGCCAGGTAGTTCAGCAATCCCTCGGGGATGAAGCCGCGATCGCGGTGGATGAAGAGGTTGGACTCGGGATCGCGCTTGGACAGCTTCTTGTTGCCCTGACCCATCACGAAAGGCAAGTGCCCGAACGACGGTGTGAAATCGGCAACACGAATGCGGATCAATGCCTCGTACAACGCGAGCTGACGCGGAGTCGAGGACAACAGATCTTCGCCGCGCAGTACATGGGTGATCTTCATCAACGCGTCGTCGACCGGGTTGACCAACGTGTACAGCGGAATACCGTTACCGCGAGTCAGCGCGAAGTCCGGAACGGTGCCGGCCTTGAACGTGGTCTCGCCGCGCACCAAGTCGTTCCAGGTCAGATCGTGATCGGGCATGCGGAGTCGGACGACGGGCTTGCGTCCCTCGGCGACGTACGCAGCGCGCTGCTCGTCGCTCAGGTCGCGATCGAAGTTGTCGTATCCGAGCTTCGGGTCGCGGCCGGCAGCCTTGTGCCGCGCTTCGACTTCCTCGTTGGTCGAGAAGGACTCGTATGCCTCACCCGCGGCCAGCAACTTGGCCACGACGTCGAGATGCAGGTCACGACGCTCGGACTGGCGATACGGCGCGTGCGGTCCACCGACCTCCGGGCCCTCGTCCCAGTTGAGCCCCAACCAGCGGAGGGCGTCGAGGATGGCCTGGTAGGACTCTTCACTGTCGCGCTGCGCATCGGTGTCTTCGATACGGAACACGAATGTGCCGCCGTGGTGTCGTGCGAACGCCCAGTTGAACAAGGCTGTGCGCACCAAACCTACGTGCGGGGTTCCGGTGGGTGACGGGCAGAAACGGACGCGTACTTCGCTGTTGGTCATGGCTCACTTGGCTCGGCGATGATGGATGGTCGTACTACAGGTTAGTCCGGTAGCGCTTCCTCCACGCCCCCGATCACCTACCCGGTAGGACGTTGATTCGCGTCATGTCACCGTCGTAGTAGGCAAGTAGGCGCTTGTCCATCACCTTTCGCCACAGCGGCGGCACCCAGGCGCACACGATCATGACCGCGTAACCCGCTGGAAGTTGCGGAGCTTCGGCCGCACTTCGCAGGCTCTGGTACCGCAGACGCGGATTCGCGTGATGGTCGCTGTGACGCTGAAGTTGATAGAGGAAAAGGTTGCTGACGACGTGGTCGCTGTTCCAACTGTCCTCAGGAGAGCAGCGAACGTACGAGCCGTCAGGCCTCTTGGCGCGAAGCAATCCGTAATGCTCGAGATAGTTCGCGGTCTCGAGGAATGTGAAACCGGCAATAGCCTGAACGGCCAACCACGGCGCGATTTCCCACCCGAACACTGCGATCAAACTGCCGAACAACACGACACTCATCGCCCACGCGTTCAGGATGTTGTTACGGTAACTCCAGGTCCGCCTCCCTTGACGCTTCAGACGAGCGCTTTCGATCCGCCATCCCGAGCGCAGGCCGCCGATGACACTGCGAGGCAAGAAGAACCAGAAATTCTCCTTGTATCGCGAACTGGCAGGATCCTCCGGCGTCGCAACACGGACGTGGTGACCATGGTTGTGCTCGACGTAGAAATGGCCGTAGAAGGACTGCGCCAGCGCTACTTTCGCGAGCCACTTCTCGAGCTTTTCGCTCTTGTGCCCCAATTCATGTGCCGCGTTGATCCCCACACCGGCAACCACGCCGGCGGTCATCGCGAGCGCGAACTTCTCCCCCGCCGCCATCGGCGCGTTCACCCAGCACCAGGCGACGAACACGAGACCGACGTATTGGAGGGGCAGGAACAGATACGTGCACCAGCGGTAGAAACGATCCTCCTGCAGATGCGGAATCGCTTCGTCCGGCGGGCTGTTCCCGTCTTCGCCGGCCAGGAGATCGATGAGGGGAATGACGATCACGATGAGCCAGGCCCCGATGGCCCAGAAGAGCCCAAGGCTGAATTTGTCGACCAGGAACCACGCAGCGAACGGACTGAGAGGAACCAGCAAACCCAACGGCCACAGGTAGCGCTTCTTGTCTCGCCACACCGGCCGCTGCCCGATTCGTGCTTCCCCTGTCGCTGACCGGGAGGCTTCCGCGAAGGTCGTCATGTATCACCACGTTTCTGCGCAATCCACTCGATTGCCCCATCGGCTTCTATCCAGTTATCGGTCACCCTACTGCTCAGCGTTACATTTCAGGGAATTTGGTCTGTTACGGGCCGTGGCAGCAAACCGAGGGGCGAACCCTCCCAACCTGATCAATTCAGACATAACGCCAGGAGGATCAGTGGCGAAGCTTCGCCTGGCTCACAAAACTCGCAGGTCAGTCCCAGCGCCTGATCACCTCGATCCGAAAGGTAATCCCCATCAATCCCCCGGCGATAGTTACTATCTTGCAACTTTTCTTCGACAGACACCTCTCGACTCACACCACGACGGAGGCCCCATCCAGTTGGGATGGGGCCTCCGTAGTCACATGACTGAAAGAACCGGGTCAGATCACTTCTTGGCGGTCACCGGGTTGGTGAGCGTGCCGATCCCCGAGACCGTGACCGACACCGAATCACCGTCGACGATCGGGCCCACTCCGGCGGGGGTGCCGGTGAGGATGACGTCGCCGGGCAGGAGTGTCATCACCGCCGAGATCCACTCGATGATCTTCGGAATGTCGTGAAGTAGGAATGCGGTGCTGCTGTCCTGCTTGACCTGACCGTTCACCTCGGTCTTGATGTCGACGTCGGACGCATCCAGGCTGGTCTCGATCCACGGACCGAGTGGGCAGAAGGTGTCGTGCCCCTTCGCGCGCGTCCACTGCCCGTCGTGACGCTGATGATCTCGTGCCGACACGTCGTTGGCGATCGTGTAGCCGAGAACCACGCTCAACGCCTTTGCCGCCGGAACGTCCTTGCACGGTTGACCGATGACTACCGCGAGTTCACCCTCGAAGTGCACCTCGTTGGAGGTGGGAGGCAAGACGATCGGGGCACCCGGGCCGACGATGGACGTATTGGGCTTGAGGAAGATCACGGGATCCGCAGGGGCTTCGCCGCCCATCTCCGCGATGTGATCTGCATAATTCTTGCCGATGCAGATCACCTTGCTGGCGAGAATCGGAGCCAGCAGACGAACATCGGCGAGCGGCCAACTTCGGCCGGTAAATGTGGGGTTCCCGAACGGGTGCTCCGCAATTTCCTTGGCGACGAGGGCATCCTCTTCACCTTCGATACTGACGAACGCAACACCATCGGGACTGGCAATTCGACCAAGACGCATGCCGGCCAGTCTATCGGGGTGTCGGAAACGACTGACGCGCGCAAGCCGAAAGGCTTACGCGCGTCAGTCTCGTGAAAGAAATCCTTACAGCGCTGCGGTGATCCGGTCGCCGATCTCCGTCGTGGAGATGGGGCCTTCGCCGCGGGTAGCCAGGTCAGCAGCGACCACAGCCTCCACCCGAGCGGCGTCGTCCTCGCGCCCGAGATGGCGAAGAAGCAGTGCGGCCGAGAGGATCGCGGCGGTGGGATCTGCGATTCCCTTGCCGGCGATGTCCGGGGCACTACCGTGAACGGGCTCGAACATCGAGGGGTTGGCCCCCGACGCGTCGATGTTTCCGCTTGCGGCCAAACCGATTCCACCGGTCACCGCGCCGGCGAGGTCGGTGATGATGTCACCGAAGAGGTTGTCCGTGACTATGACGTCGAAGCGCGACGGGTCGGTGACCATGTAGATGGTGGCAGCATCGATGTGGCAGTACGCGGTTTCGACGTCCGGGTACTCGGCTCCGACGGTTTCGATCGCACGTGTCCAGATCGCGCCCGCGTTGGAAAGCACGTTGGTCTTGTGGATCAGTGTGAGGTGCTTGGAACGTGTCTGCGCCAGCGCAAATGCATAACGAACAACACGCTCGGCTCCGAACCACGTGTTGATCGACACCTCGGTCGCGATCTCGTGATCGGTGCCGACGCGGATGGCGCCACCGTTACCGGTGTACGGGCCTTCGGTGCCTTCACGAACCACGACGAAGTCGATCTCAGGCTGGGCCGCCAACGGCGACAGCGCACCCGGATACAGCTGAGCGGGGCGAAGATTCACGTGATGATCGAGCTGGAAACGCATGTTCAGCAGCAGACCACGCTCGAGGATGCCAGGCGCGACGATCCGCGGGTCACCGATGGCGCCCAACAGGATTGCGTCGTGTTGACGGATCTGGTCCAGCTCGTCCGCCGGGAGCAATTCGCCGGTGGCGTTGTAGCGACGGGCACCGAGATCGTATTCGGTGGTTTCCAGATCCGGAACCAACTTGCCGAGCACCTTGAGTGCTTCGGCTGTGACCTCGACACCGATTCCGTCGCCCGGAATGACCGCAAGCTTCATGGAGTCCTCATCTCAGTAGAACTGTGCGCCTTTATTAACCGCGGGCGGTTAATAAAGGCGCACAGCAAAAACAATCAGGAAAGGTCGACCTGGGCGACGCGAGCGTCGAGCTGCGAGACGATTGCCTCGACCTCGGTGTCACCGACGACGCGGTCGACACGCAGGATGACCGTTGCGCCTTCGCCTTCGGCGTCCTGGCTCAGTGCTGCAGCCAGGATGTCGACGCCGGCGTTACCGAGAACGGTACCGAGCACACCGAGAACGCCCGGGCGATCGCTGTAGTGGACGACGATGTTGTGACCCTCGGCGCGCAGGTCGAAGCTGCGTCCGTTGATGTTGACGATCTTCTCGACCTGCTGCAGGCCGGTGAGTGCGCCCGTGACCGACGTGACCGTGCCGTCAGCCGCAACTGCACGAACCTCGACCGCGCTGCGATGAGCCAGTGCCTCGGAGTGCTTCTCGACCGACACGGTCACGCCACGCTGCTCGGCAAGTGCCGGAGCGTTGACGAACGTGACAGCCTCGTCGCTGCTGGCGGAGAACACGCCGCGCAGTGCAGCCAGGCCGAGGATGTCGACGGTTTCGGCCGACAGCTCGCCGGTGGCGACAACCTGCACGGTCTGGACAGCTTCAGGCGACAGCGTTGCAGCGAGGAGACCGAGCTTGCGGACCAGCTCGAGCCACGGAGCAACTTCTTCGCCGACGGGTCCGCCGGAGACGTTGACAGCCTCGGGAACGAATTCGCCTGCCAGAGCGAGGAGAACGCTCTTGGCCACGTCGATGCCTGCGCGGTCCTGAGCCTCCGACGTCGATGCGCCGAGGTGCGGGGTGACAACGACGTTGTCCAGCTCGAAGAGCTTGGAATCGGTGCACGGCTCGGTGCTGAACACGTCGAGGCCGGCGCCGCGAACCTTGCCGGAGACCAGTGCGTCGTAAAGCGCATCTTCGTCGATCAGACCACCGCGGGCGGCGTTGACGATGATGACGCCGTCCTTGGCCTTGGCCAGGCGCTCGGCGTTGATCAGGCCGGCCGTTTCCTTGGTCTTGGGCAGGTGCACGGAGATGAAGTCGGCGCGCTCGACGAGCTCGTCGATGGTGACCAGTTCGATGCCGAGCTGCGCTGCGCGCGCTGCGGGCAGGTAGGGGTCGTACGCGATGATGGTGGTCTCGAACGCGGCGAGACGCTGCGCGAAGAGCTGGCCGATACGGCCGAGTCCGACGACACCGACGGTCTTACCGAGGATCTCGACACCGTTGAACTTGCTTCGCTTCCAGGTGTTCTCACGCAGGGTCTTGTCTGCTGCGGGAATCTGGCGAGCGGTCGACATGAGGAGCGCGACAGCGTGCTCGGCAGCGGAGTGAATGTTGGAGGTCGGTGCGTTGACGACCATCACGCCGCGCTCGGTGGCTGCGGGGATCTCGACGTTGTCCAGGCCGACACCGGCGCGGCCGATGATCTTCAGCTTGGTGCCGGCGGCCAGAACCTCGGCGTCGACGGTGGTGGCGGAACGAACGAGAATCGCGTCGGCCTCGGGTACCGCGGCGAGCAGCGCCGGGCGGTCAGGTCCGTCGA
Source organism: Rhodococcus sp. P-2 (assembly GCF_016598535.1). Classification (GTDB taxonomy): domain Bacteria; phylum Actinomycetota; class Actinomycetes; order Mycobacteriales; family Mycobacteriaceae; genus Rhodococcus_F; species Rhodococcus_F baikonurensis. Next base: position 470,128 of record NZ_CP066779.1, read on the forward strand.
CCCAACGCACCTCCACACCGTCACCGAGCGCCTCGACTGTGGACGGCGCGAGCTTGTCGGCGATCAGAACAACGGGACGGCCAGGCTGGCTCACGTGCAAACTCCCTGATTAGGTGGGTGTGAAGGTGGTTTAACCACCGATAGTTTAGTGCGCGCTGACTTCGAATCCACAACGCGGTAGGCAATACCACATAGTGGACACTTTCGCGGGCAAATTCTCGATGGAATATGAATCCGGGCTCAACCGGCCCGGAAAACGACTCCGGCCCAATGCCGCGCTGGTTCAACGTAATTGAACCGGCGCGACATCAGGCCAGTGGAGACGTGGAGCGTGAAACGACGAATTACGCGGTTTCGGTGATCGGACGATCGACCCAGCTCATCAGGTCGCGCAGCTTCTTGCCGGTGACCTCGATGGGGTGCTCGGCGTTGGCCTTGCGCAGGCCCTCGAGTTCGGTGTTGCCGTTCTCGACGTTGGCAACCAGACGACGGGTGAACTCGCCGGACTGGATGTCGGCCAGGATCGCCTTCATGCGCTCCTTGGTGTCGGCGTCGATGACGCGCGGGCCGGAGAGGTATCCACCGAACTCAGCGGTGTCGGACACCGAGTAGTTCATGCGGGCGATGCCACCCTCGTACATGAGGTCGACGATGAGCTTGAGCTCGTGCAGAACCTCGAAGTACGCCATCTCGGGTGCGTAGCCGGCCTCGACCATGACCTCGAAACCGGTCTTGACCAGTTCCTCGGTGCCGCCGCACAGCACAGCCTGCTCGCCGAAGAGGTCCGTCTCGGTCTCTTCCTTGAACGTGGTCTTGATGACGCCTGCGCGGGTTCCGCCGATGCCCTTGGCGTAGGACAGAGCGAGAGCCTGGCCTTCACCCTTGGGATCCTGGTCGATGGCGATGAGCGCGGGAACGCCCTTGCCGTCGACGAACTGACGACGCACCAGGTGGCCGGGTCCCTTGGGGGCGACCATACCGACGGTGACGAACTCCGGAGCCTTGATCAGGTCGAAGTGAATGTTCAGGCCGTGACCGAAGAACAGCGCGTCGCCGTCCTTGAGGTTCGGCTCGATGTCGTTTGTGAAAATGCTCGCCTGAGCGGTGTCAGGTGCGAGCACCATGATGACGTCGGCCCACTCGGAAACCTCGGCCGGCGTACCGACCGTCAGTCCCTGCTCCTGTGCCTTTTCGCGGGACTTGGAGCCCTCCTTGAGGCCGATGCGCACATCGACGCCCGAGTCGCGCAGGCTCAGCGAATGGGCGTGGCCCTGGCTTCCGTAGCCGATCACAGCAACCTTGCGGCCCTGAATGATCGACAGATCGGCATCGTCGTCGTAGAACATCTCGACTGCCACAGTTCTCAACCTCTCCTTGGATTTTTACGTGTCTAAAAGTACTAGCGGGTGGCCGTGATCGACTTCGGCCCTCGACCGACTGCCACGACCCCGGACTGAACGATCTCCCGGATACCGTACGGATCAAGCATCCGCAGCAGGGCATCCAGCTTGGACCGAGTACCGGTCGCCTCGATGGTGACGGACTCCGGGGAGACGTCGATCACCTTGGCGCGGAACAGGTTCACCGTTTCGATGACCTGCGTGCGCACGCTTGCATCTGCGCGCACCTTGATGAGCACGAGCTCGCGAGCGACGGATGCTTCACCGTCCTGCTCGACGATCTTGATGACGTTGATCAGCTTGTTGAGCTGCTTCGTCACCTGCTCGAGAGGGAACTCGTCGACCGTGACGACGATGGTCATTCGTGAGATCTCGGGGATCTCGGTTCCGCCCACCGCGAGGGATTCGATGTTGAATCCGCGGCGGGAGAAAAGTGCGGAGACGCGAGCCAGCACGCCTGGCTTGTCCTCGACGAGAACACTGAGGGTGTGACTGGTGCTCACTTCTGATCCTCCCCTGTGCCCGCGGCGGGTCCGGCTTGCTCGCGTGACATGGCTTCGTGGATGACGGCGGGCTCGGCAACTGCCTCGTCGTCGTCGAACAGCGGCCGGATGCCCCGGGCCGCCATGATTTCGTCGTTGCTCGTTCCGGCAGCGACCATCGGCCACACCTGTGCGTCGGCGGTGACGATGAAGTCGATCACAACAGGCTTGTCGTTGATGGACTGCGCCTCACGGATCGCAGCTTCGACATCTTCTTCACGCTCGACACGAATTCCGTGGCAGCCCAATGCTTCTGCGAGCTTCACGAAGTCGGGGATGCGGATGGCGCCGTGCGTTCCGAGGTTGGTGTTGGAGTAGCGCTCTTCGTAGAAGAGTGTCTGCCACTGACGCACCATGCCGAGGTTGCCGTTGTTGATGAGGGCAACCTTGATCGGGATACCTTCGAGTGCGCACGTTGCGAGTTCCTGATTGGTCATCTGGAAGCAGCCGTCGCCGTCGATCGCCCACACCTCGGTGTCGGGCATGCCCATCTTGGCGCCCATGGCTGCGGGAACCGCGTACCCCATGGTGCCCAGTCCGCCCGAGTTGAGCCACGTGCGCGGCTTCTCGTAACCGACGAACTGCGCGGCCCACATCTGGTGCTGACCGACGCCGGCGCAGTAGATGGCATCCGGTCCGGCGAGCTTGCCGACGGTCTGGATGACGTACTCCGGGCTCAGCTGACCGTCGGTGGGGCGGTCGTAGCTCAGCGGGTACGTACGACGGATGTCGTTCAGGTACGCCCACCACTCGGTGAGGTCGAACGTGGTGCCCGTGGCCATGTCGGCACGGATCGCCTCGATGAGTTCGGTGATGACCTCTTTGCAGTCGCCCACGATCGGGACGTCGGCGTAACGGTTCTTGCCGATCTCGGCCGGGTCGATGTCGGCATGGATGACCTTGGCGTCGGGCGCGAAGGAATTCAGCTGACCGGTGACGCGGTCGTCGAAACGCGCACCGAGGGTGATCAGTAGATCGCTACGCTGCAGAGCGGCGACCGCGGCGACGGTGCCGTGCATTCCGGGCATACCGCAGTTGAGGTCGTGACTGTCCGGGAACGCGCCGCGGGCCATCAGCGTGGTGACGACGGGGATACCCGTCAGCTCGGCCAATTCGAGCAGCTCCGGCGAGGAGTCGGACTTGATGACGCCGCCACCGACGTACAGAACCGGCGACTTGGCGTCGGCGATCAGACGCGCAGCTTCGCGAACCTGCTTGCCGTGCGGCTTGGTGACCGGGCGGTAGCCCGGCAGACGCATCTCCGGCGGCCACGAGAACGTGGTCTGCGACTGCAGGATGTCCTTGGGGATATCGACCAGGACGGCGCCGGGGCGACCACTGGCCGCGAGGTAGAAGGCCTCGGCCATGATGCGCGGGATGTCGATCGCGTCGGTGATCAGGAAGTTGTGCTTGGTGACCGGCATCGTGATGCCTGAGATGTCGGCTTCCTGGAAGCCGTCGGTACCGATCAGCGAGCGCGCCACCTGTCCGGTGATCGCGACGATCGGAACGGAGTCCATCTGCGCGTCGGCCAGTGGCGTGACCAGGTTGGTCGCACCGGGACCCGAGGTAGCCATGCACACGCCGACCTTGCCGGTCGCCTGGGCGTAGCCGGTGGCAGCGTGGCCTGCACCCTGCTCGTGGCGCACGAGCACGTGGCGGACCTTGACCGAATCGAAGAGTGGGTCGTAGACCGGGAGCACGGCACCGCCGGGAATGCCGAATACCGTGTCGACCTCGAGCTCTTCGAGGGCGCGAACCACAGACTGGGCGCCGGTTACCCGCTCAGGCGGGAGCTGGCGACGGTTGGCCGTCTGGGTTGCGGCAGCCGCGGTTGTCGGGCTCGGTGTCCCTGACTTGCGCGGCGTGGGTTGAGGCCGTGCTGTTGGTGCGCTCACTGGGAAATCCTCTGATTCTGGCTCCGGGCAACAAAAAACCCCCGTCAGCATCTGCTGAGCGAGGGTGGCGCGTCGTTATCTGGTGAGTTGAAAAATCGACTCAGGCGACGACGCGCCGGCCGATTACGAGCAACTCATTCTGTTTCACGCACTCGACAGTAGAGGCGCTAGTCGCGAACGGCAAACTTGGTGAGTCGACCGTCCCAGAATCTGAGATACATCGGCTGCAATGCGAAGATGTAGAGGTGTCAACTTCGCAGCAGCCCGTGCCACCGGCTCAATCATCCCACACGCCGAAACCACTTCGGCACGTCATCCGCATTTCGCAGCTCGCTTACATGGCGTGCGCATTCCTTCTGTTCGCGGTCAGCTTCCCGATCTTCGGGTGGCCCGTCGCCTTCAGCTGGTTGCTGATCCTTCCGATCATCGCCGTCTATCTCGTCGCGCGACTGCGCACCACCGTCAGCCCCGACGGCCTCGAGGTCCGCTCGACATTCTCCAAGCGCACCCTCGCCTGGGACGACGTCAAGGGTTTCCGCTTCCCGAAGCGCAGCTGGGCGCGCGCGGAACTCACCGACGGAACCGAGGTGACCCTGCCTGCGGTCAGCTTCGTCAGACTTCCCGAGATCGCGATCGCCAGCGGCGGCCGCATCACCGATCCCTACGCATCGGCGGCAGAAGCCTTCGCCGCCAAGGAAGCCGAAGAAGAAGCAGCGGCAGAATCGGAAGCAGAATCCGGGGTCGAGTCCGACAACGCCGACAACGGTTCGGTCCAGCCCGAAGAGAAGCGCCAGTAGCACGCGAGTAGCGTTGAAAGGCCCTCGCTTCTCTTTGAGTGGACCAGCAACGATCACATAAGGAACACGCCCATGCCCCCGTTGAGGTCACGCACCACCACCATCGGACGTAATGCTGCCGGAGCCCGATCCCTGTGGCGCGCCACAGGAATGACGGATTCCGACTTCGGTAAGCCGATCGTTGCCGTAGCGAACTCGTACACCCAGTTCGTACCCGGCCACGTGCATCTCAAGAACGTGGGCGAGATCGTTGCCGAGGCCATCAGCGCGGCCGGCGGCGTCGCTCGTGAGTTCCACACCATCGCAGTCGACGACGGCATCGCAATGGGCCACGGCGGAATGCTCTACTCGCTCCCGAGCCGCGAGATCATCGCCGACTCGGTCGAGTACATGGCAAACGCCCACACGGCCGACGCACTGGTGTGTATCTCGAACTGCGACAAGATCACTCCCGGCATGCTCAACGCCGCGATGCGTCTGAACATCCCGACTGTCTTCGTCTCCGGTGGTCCGATGGAGGCCGGTAAGGCAGTGGTCGTCGGCGGCGTGGCCCAAGCCCCCACCGACCTCATCACCGCGATCTCCGCCTCTGCCAACGATGCAGTGTCCGACGAAGGCCTCGACGAGGTCGAGCGCAGCGCGTGCCCGACGTGCGGCTCGTGCTCGGGCATGTTCACCGCCAACTCCATGAACTGCCTGACCGAAGCCCTGGGCCTCGCATTGCCGGGCAACGGCTCCACGCTGGCAACTCACAAGGCTCGTCACGCACTCTTCTCTCGTGCGGGCACCACCGTGGTCGAGGCTGCACTCAAGTACTACCGCGACGGCGACGAGTCGGTGCTGCCGCGCAACATCGCGACCCCGGCAGCGTTCCGCAACGCAATGGCTCTCGACGTCGCCATGGGCGGTTCCACCAACACCGTCCTGCACACGCTGGCTGCGGCACAGGAGGGCGAGGTCGACTTCGACCTCGACACCATCGACGCGATCAGCCGCAAGGTGCCGTGCCTGTCCAAGGTCTCCCCCAACTCGGATTACCACATGGAGGACGTCCACCGTGCCGGCGGAATCCCCGCGCTGCTCGGTGAGCTTCGCCGCGGCGGACTCCTCGAAACCGATGTGTCCACCGTCCATACCAAGAGCTTCGACCAGTGGCTCGACGACTGGGACATCCGCTCCGGCAAGGCAACCGACGAGGCGATCGAACTTTTCCACGCGGCTCCCGGTGGCGTGCGCACCATCGAACCGTTCTCCACGGACAACCGTTGGTCCGCCCTCGACACCGATGCGGCCGGCGGCTGCATCCGCGACGTCGAGAACGCCTACACCGTGGAAGGTGGCCTGGTTGTCCTGCGCGGCAACATCGCACTCGACGGCGCAATCCTCAAGACGGCCGGCATCGACGAGGAACTGTTCACCTTCCAGGGCCCGGCGCTCGTCGTCGAATCCCAAGAAGAAGCCGTCTCGGTCATCTTGCAGAAGAAGATCAAGGCCGGCGACGTTCTCGTCGTGCGTTACGAAGGCCCCAAGGGCGGCCCCGGCATGCAGGAAATGCTGCACCCCACTGCCTTCCTCAAGGGCGCAGGCCTCGGTAAGGAATGCGCACTGATCACCGACGGTCGTTTCTCGGGCGGAACTTCCGGACTGTCCATCGGCCACATCTCCCCCGAGGCTGCCGCAGGCGGAGTCATCGGACTCGTCCAGAACGGCGATCAGGTTCGCATCGACGTCGCCTCGCGCACGCTCGAGATCCTTGTCGACGACGACGTCCTCGCCGAGCGACGTGCCAAGATGGACGCCTCCGAGCGCCCGTGGCAGCCGGTCGATCGTCAGCGCACCGTGACGACAGCACTGCGCGCCTACGCCGCTCTGGCAACGTCCGCCGACAAGGGCGCGGTTCGCTACGTTCCGTAAGTTCTGCCACGAATCGAAAAAGATCCCCGGCCGTTTTTCGGCCGGGGATCTCTTCTTTCAGCGCGCGGCTCGAGATGCGCGTAGCCGATGTGACAGCCGCACAAGGTTTTCGGGCAGTCGGACGTGCGGCAACCAACTCAGCTCCACGAGATGCTCGCCAACGGGCGACTGCAGAGGATCGACAGAGTCGGGGTCCCCATCCCGCCTGTCGCCCCGATACGGGTGAACAGTTTGCAGAAGCCGCACCGCACTTCCAAAACGGGATGGGTTGATGCAACTCGTCGACAGCAAGACCGACCGACAGGTACCGAATAACCGGGCGACACGCGGAGCACCAACGGAACGATATGAGCTATCAGACATTTCAGACCGAATCGCGCGTCCGGCTCGTGAGCGAATTCACTTGGACGTAGGGTTCCAGACACCAGCTGATCAATTCAGATACATGAGGGGGGATGACTTTCAGTCAGGTGATCATTTCGGTCAGTTCGAGTGAGCTGACTTGCACACAGCGCTCACCAGTGGTTCCCTCATCAGGTCGCTGAGACGCACATCACAACGACGACAGTCAGCCACCGCCCGTCACCCACAAGGTCGACGGGAAACAACCAAGGAGCAATACATGCCCGGAGTCGGCATATGGCGCACCAAATCCGTCGAGCAATCGATCGCGGACACCGACGAGCCTGAGACAAAGCTCAAGAAGGAACTGACCGCGAAGGATCTCACGGTATTCGGAGTCGCCGTCGTCATCGGCGCAGGCATCTTCACGCTGACTGCTCGAACCGCAGGCAATGTCGCAGGACCCTCGATTTCACTGGCATTCGTTCTCGCTGCGATCGCCTGTGGCCTTGCCGCGCTGTGTTACGCGGAGTTCGCCTCCACCGTTCCCGTCGCAGGCAGCGCATACACGTTCTCCTACGCGACGTTCGGTGAGTTCGCCGCCTGGATCATCGGCTGGGACCTCATCCTCGAGTTCGCTCTCGCCTCCGCAGTCGTCGGCAAGGGTTGGTCGCTCTACCTCGGCAATGTCATCGGGGCCAGCGGCAGCACCACCGCCCACATCGGTTCGATCAGCTTCGACTGGGGCGCGCTGCTCATCATCGGCGCGATCACTCTGATCCTCGCGATCGGCACCAAGGTTTCCTCGCGAGTCTCCGCAATCATCACCGCGATCAAGATCGCAGTAGTTCTGCTCGTCATCGTCGTGGGCGCCTTCTACATCAAGAAGGAGAACTACTCCCCCTTCATCCCGCCGTCCGAAGGAACCGAGAGCTCTGCAAGCGGAATCCATCAGACCTTGTTCTCCTGGCTGACCGGTGCAGGCGGAAGTAGCTACGGCGCTTACGGATTGCTCGCAGCAGCCAGCCTCGTGTTCTTTGCCTTCATCGGCTTCGACGTCGTCGCCACCACGGCCGAGGAAACCAAGAATCCGCAGAAGTCGTTGCCGCGCGGAATCTTCGGCTCGCTCGCCATCGTCACCGTTCTCTACGTTGCCGTCACACTCGTCCTCACCGGCATGGTCAAGTACACCGAACTCAAGGACGGCAGTCCTCTCGTCGGCGATTCCAGCGCCACCCTCGCAACCGCATTCGAGGCCAACGGAATCGGTTGGGCACAAACCGCCATCAACTTCGGTGGCCTGGCCGGCCTCACAACAGTTGTCATGGTCATGATGCTCGGCCAGACCCGCGTCCTCTTCGCGATGTCCCGTGACGGCCTCATGCCGCGCAGCCTGGCCAAGACCAACGCCAAGGGCATCCCGATGCGCATCACGTTGATCGTCGGTGGCATCGTCGCCGTCCTGGCAGCCTTCTTCCCGATGGGCACACTCGAAGAGATGGTCAACATCGGAACGCTGTTCGCTTTCGTCCTGGTTTGTGTCGGCGTCATCGTCCTGCGCCGCACCCGCCCCGACCTGCCGCGCGGATTCCGCGTCCCACTGGTGCCGTTCGTTCCGATCGTCGCCGTGCTCGCCTGCGGTTGGCTGATGCTCAACCTCTCGGTCGAGACCTGGATCCGGTTCCTCGTCTGGATGGCCATCGGTGTTGTCGTCTACTTCGCCTACGGTCACCGCAAGTCGGTCCTCGGTCGCAAGCTCAAGGACGGAACAGCCATCCCGTCCGCGAACGCCGACCCGGTACTCGTCAAGGACTGATCCTTCACAAACGAACCGCCGCTCTCCGATTCGGAGAGCGGCGGTTCGTTTGTTCGACGACGCGAGTTTCAGATGAGCGGATTGGCACCGTTCAGAAAGATCCAGGTGCAGACGCCGGCAGCGATACCGAGGATCAAGACCACGAGCGATCCGACAAACGGGCGGGTTGCCCAGCCACGACGACCGTCGAGCGCAATACGACCCGGGCCCGTCAAAATGATGACGCCCGCACAGATTCCGAGCAGCATCTCGTATTCGGTGCCGTCAGGGGCAAAGTACTCGAGGCCGGGGGCACTGGCCTGACGCAGCGCCCACGCGTTGATCATCACCGCAAGAACCGACGCCGCCGCAACGGGAGTCAGCAACCCGAGGATGAGGAGCGCACCACCGGCGACCTCACCGACGGCACCGAGTATCGCCATCCATTTTGCCTGCTGGAACCCGGCGTCGGCCAGCATCGTCTCGAACCCGCCGAGACCCGGCCCGTTCCAGATACCGGTCAACTTCTGCAGACCGTGCACCAGCGCGGTTCCGCCGACGGCCAACCGCAGTGCAAGCAGGCCGAGATCGAGAGTGCCTCGGCCCCGCGGAGTCTCGGTGGTACCTGCCACCGCTTCGGCGGTGGGGACGGCAGCGATCGGAGCGTCGTACGCCGTCTCGCGCTCGAGAGCTACTGTCGGCTGATCCGCACCCGGTGCTCGGTACGTCGGTATCTGCTCGGTCAGGGAATTGGCGTTCGTGGAACCGAAATCGAGATCGTCGTCGGTTCGCGGCAACGGATTCTTGGCGCTCACCGTCGGAAATTGTTCGGTGGGCGAATCATACGGACTGGACACATTGCCCGTCGGCTTGTCCGCATCCGACAACTCGCTGGGATCTTTTCGCTCGTCAGTCACGTAGGTGAGCCTATGACCGATTCACGAACTCGACGGGGAACCTTGGTCCGGCGTGGCGGCATCTGCCGTGCGTTACGTAACGTCTTGGGCATGACTACGGGTAGGCATGCAGCGCTGGGCGCACTGGCTCTGATGCTCGGGACATCGTTGCTCGCAGGTTGCGCCGACTTCGACGAATCGACTGCCTCGCCGTTCACACCCGAACCGACCAACCAGGCCAGCGCCGAAGTACAGCCGGAGAACCCGCCGCCGTCGACCACGCCGCCGGCGCCGCGGACCGGCCCTCTCGGGCCGTGTCAGGACGCCGACACCGCCGTGATCGCAACCTGTCTCGACACCACCGGTGGGCTCGTCACACTCCCGGATGGGAATTCCGGACTGGTCGCCGAACGGCGGACCGGCCGGATCATGCAGGTAGCGCCCAACACGACACCGGTCGAGGTTGCCAAAATCGACGTCGACGGCAGCGGCGACGGCGGACTGCTCGATATCGCCCTCTCCCCCACATTTGTCGAAGACAACCTGATCTACGCCTACGTCACCACCGGAACCGACAACCGGGTGGTCCGTATTGCTCCCGGTGACACCGCCAAGGAGGTCCTCGGCGGAATTCCGCGCGGCGCGAGTGGCAACGGTGGATCACTGGAATTCGCGGCACCCGATCAGCTCATGGTCCTGACTGGCGATACCGGCAACCCTGCCGTTGCTCAGGATCCCGGCTCGTTGGCGGGGAAGCTGTTGCGAGTCCGATCGTTGACGCCCAACGCTGCGCCGCCTCGCCCGGAAGTTGTGCTGTCCGGAATCGGAAACGGCGGCGGCGTATGTGTCGATCCAGGCATCGCGACGTGGGTCACCGACCGAACCACTCTCGAAGATCGCCTCCAACGCGTCGGCGCCGACGGCACGGTGACATCCCCCGCGTGGACGTGGCCCGACCGACCCGGAGTCGGCGGGTGCATCGCAGCGCAGGGAGTGGTAGCTGTCGCGCTGGGGGCCGGCAAAGCGATCTCGGCGCTGGCCGCCGATCCGGGAACAGGAGCAGTCACGACCGCACCGTCGGCAGTGGCGAAAGACACGTACGGCCAACTGGGCGGTTTGGCGCTCGGATCCGACGGTTTGATGTGGGCGAGCACGATCAACAAGACCGCGGGCGAGCCGGGACCGAACGACGACAAGGTGGTCAAGATCCCGATGCCGAGTGGCAGCGGCGGGATCGACTGAGCCGCGATCGCCGAGCGCCATGTCTGTTCGGTCACGGATCCCGTGACCGAACATGCACAGATGCGTACTCTTTTGTTAGCGGGGCTAAACACCACGCATTTGCCAGGACCGGTTGGCCAACCACGACAAAGGAGTCGGTATGAAGGCAATCCAGTACACGAGAATCGGCGCAGAACCCGAACTCACGGAGATTCCCAAACCCGAGCCCGGTCCAGGTGAAGTGCTCCTGGAAGTGACCGCTGCCGGCGTCTGCCATTCGGACGACTTCATCATGAGCCTGCCGGAAGAGCAGTACACCTACGGCCTTCCGCTAACGCTCGGTCACGAAGGCGCGGGCAAGGTCGCGGCCGTCGGCGACGGTGTCGAAGGACTCGACATCGGAACCAACGTCGTCGTCTACGGGCCTTGGGGTTGCGGCAACTGTTGGCACTGCTCGCAGGGACTGGAAAACTACTGTTCTCGCGCACAAGAACTCGGCATCAATCCTCCCGGACTCGGCGCCCCTGGCGCGTTGGCCGAGTTCATGATCGTCGATTCACCTCGTCATCTCGTCCCGATCGGCGACCTCGACCCGATCAAGACAGTGCCACTGACCGACGCCGGCCTGACGCCGTATCACGCGATCAAGCGTTCACTGCCGAAACTTCGCGGAGGCTCGTACGCAGTTGTCATCGGAACCGGTGGGCTCGGCCACGTCGCCATCCAACTCCTCCGTCACCTCTCGGCAGCAACTGTCATCGCACTCGACGTGAGCGCGGACAAGCTCGAACTGGCAACCAAGGTAGGCGCTCACGAAGTGGTTCTGTCCGACAAGGACGCGGCGGAGAACGTCCGCAAGGTCACCGGAAGTCAGGGCGCCGCACTGGTTCTCGACTTCGTGGGCTATCAGCCCACCATCGACACCGCGATGGCCGTCGCCGGTGTCGGATCCGACGTCACCATCGTCGGGATCGGTGACGGTCAGGCCCACGCCAAGGTCGGGTTCTTCCAGAGTCCTTACGAGGCTTCGGTGACAGTTCCGTACTGGGGTGCCCGCAACGAGCTGATCGAATTGATCGACCTGGCGCACGCCGGCATCTTCGACATCGCGGTGGAGACCTTCAGCCTCGACAACGGAGCCGAAGCGTATCGACGACTGGCCGCCGGAACGCTCAGCGGCCGCGCGGTTGTGGTTCCTGGTATGTAGATCGACGGTGGTGGAACGACCGCGGTAAGAACCACAGCGGAAAAACACTGATGCCCGGCCGAATTCGTTTCGGCCGGGCATCAGCGTTCGCTACCGAGGACTAGCTGCACGCCTCGATGACAAGTTCCTTCACACGAGCCGCGTCTGCCTGCCCACGTGTGGCCTTCATGACGTCGCCGACGATCTTTCCGGCGGCCTGGACCTTGCCACTGCGGATCTTGTCGGCGATGTCGGGGTTGGCTGCGAGTGCTTCGTCGACGGCCGCCTTGAGCTTGGTTTCGTCACGTTCGACGACCAATTCCGGGTGGGCCGCGACAACCTGCTCCGGATCGCCCTCACCGTCGAGGACGTGATCGACGACCTGGCGAGCGACCTTGTTGTTGAGCTTTCCGCTGTCGATGAGAGCTACGACCTGCGCAACCTGCGCCGGGGTGATCGGCAGAGCACCGAGTTCGACGCCGCGGGTGTTTGCCTGCTGCGAGAGGTAAGACAGCCACCACGAGCGCGCTGCCTCGGGCGAAGCACCGGCCTCGGTGGTCGCGATCACCAGATCGATGGCACCGGCATTGACGAGGTCTCGCATGACCTCGTCGGAAATTCCCCAGTCCTTCTGGATCCGCGCGCGGCGAATCCAGGGAAGCTCCGGCAAGGTGCCGCGCAGTTCTTCGACCCACTCGGCGCTCGGAGCGACTGGCTCGAGATCCGGTTCCGGGAAGTAGCGGTAGTCCTCGGCCGTTTCCTTGCGGCGTCCGGCAGCGGTGGTGCCGTCGGCCTCCTGGAAGTGGCGGGTCTCCTGGATGACCTCACCACCGGCGTCGAGAACTGCTGCCTGACGGCGCATTTCGTAGCGAACTGCGACCTCGACGCTCTTGAGGGAGTTGACGTTCTTGGTCTCGGTACGCGTTCCGAGTTCCTTGGCGCCGATCGGCATCAGCGAGATGTTGGCGTCGCAGCGCATAGATCCCTGATCCATGCGCACGTCGGAGACGTCGAGTGATTTGAGCAGATCACGAAGCGCCGTCACGTACGCACGAGCAACCTCGGGAGCGCGCTCACCGGCACCGTGGATGGTCTTGGTGACGATCTCGACCAGCGGCACACCCGCACGGTTGTAGTCGAGCAGTGAGTGGCTCGCACCGTGGATACGGCCGGTAGCGCCACCGACGTGGAGGGACTTACCGGTGTCCTCCTCCATGTGCGCACGTTCGATCTCCACGCGCCACGTCGTGCCGTCGTCGAGGATCACGTCGAGGTAGCCCTCGGTGGCGATCGGCTCGTCGTACTGGGAGATCTGGTAGTTCTTCGGCTGATCCGGGTAGAAGTAGTTCTTGCGCGCGAATCGGCCCCACGGCGTGATGGAGCAGTTGAGCGCAAGGCCGATCCGGATCGCGGACTCGACAGCGGCTGCGTTCACCACCGGCAACGAACCGGGCATGCCCAGACAGACCGGGCACACCTGGGTATTGGGTTCGGCACCGAACTCGGTGGGGCACGGGCAGAACATCTTGGTCGCGGTGCCGAGTTCTACGTGCACCTCCATACCCATCACAGGCTCGTACTTGGTCAGTACTTCGTCGTAATCGAGGATGTCGGGCGCATCGACAGCAGTCATGGTGATCAGTTTATGCGTCCGCGGCTCAGCCGAAGAATGCGGCTGACTCCTCGTAGCGCTCCTTGGGCACCGTCTTGAGCTTGCGTGTCGCCTCGGCGAGTGGAACGAGGTCGATGGACGTTCCGTGCAACGCGACCATCTGACCGAAATCTCCGCGGTGAGCTGCGTCGGTGGCGTGAACTCCGAAGCGAGTGGCGAGGATGCGGTCGTGCGGCGTCGGGGTGCCGCCGCGCTGAATGTGTCCGAGGACTGTGGTGCGAACTTCCTTGCCGATGCGGCGCTCGATCTCGTTGCCGAGCTGCTGCGCGACGCCGGTGAAGATCTTGTGGCCGAACTCGTCGATGCCGCCCTCACGCAAAGTCATCGACGCGGGATCGGGCATCGCACCTTCAGCCACGACGCAGATGAAGTGGGAGTCGCCACGCTGGAAGCGCTTCTTGACCATCGCGCACACCTCGTCGACGTCGAACGGCTGTTCCGGAACCAGAGTCAGGTGTGCCCCCGACGCCAGTCCGGCTTGCAGCGCGATCCAGCCCGCGTGCCGGCCCATGACCTCGACGAGCATGACGCGCTGGTGAGATTCGGCCGTGGTGTGGAGCCTGTCGATGGCGTCGGTCGCGACGGCCAAGGCGGTGTCGAAGCCGAAAGTCACGTCGGTGCAGTCGATGTCGTTGTCGATCGTCTTGGGCACGCCGATCACGGGCACGCCGCTCTCGGAGAGCCAACTGGCCGCGGTCAGTGTGCCTTCGCCACCGATCGGGATCAGGACGTCGATCCCGTTGTCGTCGAGGGTCTGTTTGATCTGATCGAGGCCCGCGCGGAGTTTGTCGGGGTTCACGCGAGCTGTGCCGAGGATCGTGCCGCCGCGGGTGAGGATGCGATTGATGCGGTCGTCGGAGTCGAGTGGCACCTTGCGGTCCTCGAGCAGTCCTCGCCAACCGTCCCGGAATCCGACCACGGTACTGCCGTAACGACCGGCCGACGTACGTACGACGGCGCGGATGACCGCGTTCAAGCCCGGGCAGTCGCCGCCGCCCGTGAGGATTCCGATTCGCATAGTGCAGCACCTCTCGTGACCGGATTGTGGATCTTGATGTCCATCTTCCCCCAGTCACCGTATTGCCGCAGGATAGCGGCGTTGCCGAGCCGCAACGCCGCGCCGAGCGAGAGCACTAGCCAGGCGTGACGAGCCCGCTTTCGTAGGCCAACACGACTGCCTGGGCACGATCGCGCAGATCGAGCTTGGACAGCACCTTCCCGACATGGGTCTTGACCGTTTGTTCGGCGACGAACAAACGCTCGGCGATCTCGACGTTGGACAACCCGCGGGCGATCAATTCGAGGACCTCACGCTCACGCGGGGTCAACGCGTCGAGCGCTGCGGGTCGTGCGCGCGGGGCCGCCCGGCGACTCGTCACATCGGCGATCAGACGCCGCGTCACCGTCGGGGCCAACAAGGCCTGCCCTTCGGCGACGACGCGTACCGCCCGAATCAGTTCCTCGGCCGGTGCGTCCTTGAGCATGAACCCGCTCGCCCCGACGCTCAGTGCCTCGTAGACGTAGTCGTCGATGTCGAAAGTGGTGAGCATGAGAACTCGCACCGGTGGTTCCCACCCGGCGGACAGAATCTGGCGGGCAGCGTCGAGTCCGTTCATCTCGGGCATACGAACATCCATCAACACCACATCCGGGCGCAGACGCGCAACCTCGGCGACGGCGATCTTGCCGTCCGGCGCATCGCCGATCACGCTGATGTCGGGCTGGGCGGAGAGTAGGGCTCCGAACCCTTGTCGAACCATCGCCTGGTCGTCTGCGATGAATACTGTGATGGGCACTCGGACAGCCTAGGCGGGCATCGACGGCAACTCGGCCCGCACCTCGAACCCTCCATCCTCTCGCCGGTTTGCCAGCAGCATGCCGCCCACCGCCGAAGCCCGCTCACGCATTCCACGGATTCCGTTGCCACCAGTGGTTTCCGACGCCGAGTGCTGATTGCCGCCCAATGGCGAAGGTCCGTTGTTCACGTACGCGCTCACCGATTGCGGACCGAAGGCCACGGCGACCTCGATGGGCCCGCCGGGTGAATGCCTGGCCGCGTTGGTGATCGACTCCTGAATGATCCGGTAGAGCGCAAGGCCCGTGGATTCCGAGACCGACGCCCGATCGCCGTCGACTCGCCACGACACCGGAAGTCCGGCACGGGTACTGCCGAGCAACAGTTCGTCCAACTGGTCGACGCCCGGTTGCGGAGCCGTCACCACGGTGTCCCCGTCGCTGCGCAGGACTCCGAGGAGGCCGCGGATCTCGTTGAGCGCTGCTCGCCCTGTCTCACTTATCGATTCGAATTCCGTTCGGATCTCCGAGGTGACTGCATCGAGCCGGTAGGGCGCGCTCTGCGCTTGCACGACCACCATCGACATGTGATGGGCCACGATGTCGTGCAAGTCGCGGGCGATCCGCGCCTTCTCCTCGAGGATCGTGCGCCGAGTGCGTTCGAGTTCACTGACTTCCTCCTGCTTGGCCAACTGGCGGCGCGAGAGAACCAACCAGCGGATCAACAGGCAGAAGACGACCAGGGCACTCAGCCCGACGGCCCAACCGGCTCCGTCGCTTCCCGGCGCGTTGCCGAGGAAGAGCAGCACCGTGGCGATCCAGGCGACACCGACAACCTGAATGGGCGCCCGCAGGCTCACTGCGGCCAGCAAGGACATCAGCACGATGATGTGGACGACCTGCCACGGGTAGTCGTAACCGGACGTGTTGTCGAACACCAACGGGATGATCAGTGCCGAGACCGCCGACACCGCCCAACCCAACGGAGCGTTGATTCGGATCAGGACGAACGGAAAAGCGGCCAACGCGGCGACGAAGGGCATGATCGGCGGCGAAACATGATGCGTCAGTTGCAGTGTCGGCCAGGCAATCGAATAGAGGATCAGAGTGATCACGACGACGACGATGTTCCAGAACTGACCGCGCGCCACGAAACTGGTTGCGCGGCGAACCTTCTCCGAATGTACTACCGCCCCGTCGAGGCCGGACAGCATCGACCCGGCAGTGGCGTATGTCGGCGCGGACACATCCGGTGCGCCCCTGTTCTTCCTTCGGACCTTGATCACTCGTCAAGCCTATGAAGGCGAACCCCGAAAGTCCTCATACTGCAGAGTGAGATCCCCCTACCTCCGAGGTATCACAGGGGAGGGAATTCTCACCCGATCGCGCGCCGGAGAACCCCTCCACAGAGCGATGACCGCCAGGATTGTCCGTTCATAGCGTGAACGGCATGCGGATCACACGAGTGAAAGACCTCTCGCGAAGCGGCGGTACCTGGGCTGCCTTGGCCTTGGCTGCAACGGCAGCGATTACCGTCACCGCCGGCGCGAGCGGCGCCGAGTCGCCGCGCACCGAGAATTCGAACGCATCCAGGGCCATCGCCACCGTGACTACCGCGAATGCCTCTGACGCTGCGACCACCATCCCGGCAGATTTCGCCGCATTTGCCGGCTACACCCCCACCGTGGTCGACGGATACCTCGCCAATCCCCACGGCGACTGCTCGTCCCCGGTCCCACTGCCCGACGAATTCGACTCGGCCTGCAAAGCACACGATCTCGGGTACGACCTACTCCGCTACGCGCATTCACACGGAACGGAACTGGGGCCGTGGGCCCGGCAGGTCCTCGACGGTCAGCTCGACGAGCGAATGCATGCGGCCTGTGAAGACCGCACGTCCTTTCTCTCACGTGGGTATTGCTTCGCGATGGCCGATGTAGCTGTCACGGCGGTGAACGGAAACTCCTGGCGCCAAAGCTATCTGACACCGGTCACGGAATCTGGATTCGGTTACGGCACGGCCGGAGTTCTTGCTGTTTCCGCCCTCGGCTTCACCCTGATGCGGTCGCGGCGCCTCGCCCCGTCGAACGAGTTCTCCATCTCCCCGAAAGCGATTGCAGCATGAGCGTTCTGAATGCGTCACGGACCCCCGTCCTCGCCCGAGTCGGGGCGCTGGCGGTCCCTCGGGTGTCCACGAGTGTCGCCGTGGCAGCGATGTCCGCCATCTCGCTGGCCCCAGGACTGCTGCCGAGATCAGCCGCACTCCAGGGTGTGTTCAGCGGACTGCTCGTCGCGGTCGGGCTGCTGACGGTGTGGGTGTTCTCCGCGATCGCCCGTCCACTCGTGCCCGATCGCGTCAAGGCCGGATTCGACGAACGTCATTGGCGCATCTGCGCGTTCGGACTGTCGACGGCCGCCACCGCCGTAGCGATGTTCGCCGCCGCCGGTTGGCAGAGTTCGTTGCGAGCAGCGATGGGGGCACCGCCTGCCGGACCGCTCCACTGGGTGGAGGCGGGTTGCATTGCCGCGCTGACCGCCCTTGGCCTCTGGGGCATCGGGGTCGGGATGTCGAAGGCGCTGCGGTGGATGGGTTTCGCGCGGGGTGTGGGCGCCCTGGTCATGGGAGTCCTCGGAGTGCAGTTGGTCGTCGGCCCTGCCGTCTGGAACGGTCTCGCCGATTCGTTCGACAAGTCCAACTCGTACATCGACAGCGCTCTGACACAGCCACTTTCGGCGTCCGGGTCAGGCGGCCCCGATTCTCTGATCTCGTGGACGTCGATGGGGGCGGAGGGACGCAAGTTCGTCGCTGCCGGCGAAGACTCGGTGCGCGTCTATGCCGGTCTGGATTCCGCACCCGACGCCACATCACGTGCCGCTCTCGCGGTGAGCGAACTCGATCGCGTCGGCGGCTTTGCCCGCAACAGCGTCGTGGTGGCCGTTCCGACCGGCTCGGGGTGGATCGACACCCACGCCGTCGACGGTATCGAGCAACGGTTCGGCGGGGACGTCGCGATCGTCGGACAGCAATACTCCGACGCACCCAGCTGGGCGACATTCCTGTTCAGCCGCGACGACGCCGAAGAATCAGCCACCGCCCTGTTCACGGCTGTCGGCAGCCACATCGCCGCGATGCCCGCCGAGGATCGACCGGACTTGTTCCTCTACGGACAGAGCCTCGGCGCCGTCGGCGGAAGCGCCGCACTGACCGAGGCTTTGTCCGAGGGCAGTCCCATCGTCCCGTGCGACGTGTTGTGGGCCGGTCCCCCGGCCGGCGCGACACGAACGGACGGCGCAACCGTCCTCGCGAACACGTCCGACCCGGTGGTGTGGTGGTCGCCCGCCCTCGCGACACAGAAGCCGGATCTGAGCCGAGCGGCCCAGGATGCACCGATTCCTCAGTGGATCCCGGGCGTCACCTTCCTGCAGACCACCGTCGACATGCTCGGTTCGCTCGGTGTCCCCGCCGGTCACGGCCACCGCTACGGAACCGATCAGGGAACGGCTTTGGGGACGTGCTCCTGAAACTGCTGTGCGCCTTTATTAACCGCGGGGGGTTAATAAAGGCGCACAGCAAACAGATCAGACCGCAGTTGCAATCGGGCCGCGAGCAGCTTCGTAGGCGGCACCGACGCGGTAGAGGCGCTCGTCAGCCATGGCGGGCGCCATGATCTGAAGGCCCACCGGCAGGTTGTCGTCCGCCGACAGCCCCGAGGGCACCGACATCGCGCAGTGTCCGGCCAGGTTGGTCGGCAACGTGCACAGGTCGGAGAGATACATGGCCAGCGGGTCGCCCACCTTCTCCCCCAACTTCCACGGCGTGAACGGGCTGGTCGGCGAGACCAGTACGTCTACATTCTCGTAGGCCTTGTCGAAATCGCGCGCGATGAGCGTGCGGACCTTGAGCGCCGAACCGTAGTAGGCGTCGTAGTATCCCGAAGACAGTGCGTAGGTACCGATCATGATGCGGCGCTTGACCTCCGGGCCGAAACCGGCGGCGCGGGTTGCCGCCATGACCTGGTCGGCACTCATGTTGCCTTCGTCGACGCGCAGTCCGTAGCGCATGGCGTCGAAGCGGGCCAGGTTGGACGAGACCTCACTGGGCAGCACCAGGTAGTACGACGCGAGCGCATGCTCGAAGCTCGGGCACGAAACCTCGACAACTTCGGCGCCCAAAGCCTTGAGTTGCTCGACAGCAGCGTCGAAGGAAGCGATGACGCCGGGCTGGTAGCTGTCGGAGTGAAGTTCCTTGACCACACCGACCTTGACGCCGCGCAGGTCGCCGGCTGCACCTTCACGTGCCGCAGCGACCACCGGACGCACGGGGGCGTCGATGGACGTGGAGTCACGCGGATCGTGCCCGGCGATGACCTCGTGCAGCAGAGCGGTGTCGAGCACGGTGCGACCACAGGGGCCGCCCTGATCGAGCGAGGAGGCGCACGCGACGAGTCCGAAGCGTGAGACAGTCCCGTACGTCGGCTTGGTTCCGACCGTCGCGGTGACCGCAGCGGGCTGACGGATCGAACCGCCGGTATCGGTGCCGATGGCCAGCGGGGCCTGACGGGACGCGAGCGCCGCTGCGCTACCGCCGCCCGAACCACCGGGGATGCGGGTGACGTCCCACGGGTTGCGCGTCGGGCCGAAGGCCGAGTTCTCGGTCGAAGAGCCCATCGCGAACTCGTCGAGGTTCGTCTTGCCGAGGATCGGGATGCCGGCCGCGCGCAGCTTCGAGGTCAGAGTCGCGTCGTACGGCGCGACCCAGCCTTCGAGAATCTTCGACGCACAGGTGGTCGGCATGTCCGTCGTGGTGAAGATGTCCTTCAACGCGATCGGAACACCGGCGAGTGCCGAAGCGGGTTCGTTTCCGCCTGCGAGCGAGTTGTCCACTGCTGCGGCGGCTTCGAGAGCCTGTTCGCCTGCCACGTGCAGGAACGCGTGGTACTCGGTGTCGACAGCAGCGATGCGGTCGAGATGCGCCTGCGTGACCTCTACCGAGGACACCTCACGCGAGTGGATCTTGCCGGCCAGCTCAGCGGCGTCCAGCGTGGTCAGATCGGTCATTCGCCCTCTCCAAGGATCTGCGGAACCGCAAAGCGATCCTGTTCGACTGCGGGTGCTCCGGACAATGCCTGCTCGGGGGTCAATCCGGGCACGATCACGTCGGGGCGCGTCACGTTGGTGACGGCATTGGGGTTCGCCATGGGCGGGACGTCGTCGGCCGCGACCTCGGTGACCACCTTGACGTGGTTGAGAATCGAATCCAACTGACCGGCGAACTCGTCGAGTTCGGCATCGGACAGGGCGAGTCTGGACAGCCGCGCGAGGTGCGCGACCTCGTCACGGGAGATGGCAGGCACCGCGGGGCCCCTTTCGGAAGAGGACGTGAACATTGCCGGTCCAGCCTAGTTGCTCGCCGCGACAGACCTGTAAGCACGCCTGCAGTACCGAACGACGAGCACTCTCACTGTGTCGATCGCCACGCCGGATTCCGGCGGTGTGTTTCGCTCGTGTGACAAGCATGTGCATCTGGCGTGACGCCGCCGCGGCGCCCACCATCGCAGGTTGAGCAAGTGCAAAGATGAGTCAGACCCGGGTCGACGTGATCCGGGCGAGAACCGATCAGCGAAAGGCACGCACGTGTCGTACCTGCTTCGCGTCCAACTGCCCGATCGACCCGGCAGCCTCGGCGCTCTCGCCGTAGCGCTCGGTTCGGTGGGCGCAGACATCCTCTCCCTCGACGTCGTGGAACGAGGCGACGGTTTTGCCATCGACGACCTCGTGGTCGACGTCGAACCGGGCGCGCTGCCCGACACTTTGATCACCGCTGCCGAGCACCTACCGGACGTGCTGGTCGATTCGATCCGCCCCTACGCCGGGATTCTCGACACTCACCGTGAGCTCGAACTCATCGATTCCGTTGCGACGGCCCGAAACGATCGACTACAGGTCCTCGTCGACGGCGCGCCGCGTGTACTGCGAGTCGGTTGGTGCGTCGTCGCGGACATCGGCAAGCACGGTGCGTACCGCGTCGTCGGTAGCGCCGGCGCGCCGGAAACCCATGCCACCGACATTCCGTGGATGCCACTGGACAAGCCCACCGCCCTCGACGGCGAGGCCGACTGGGTTCCGGACGTATGGCGCGACATGAACACCAGCCTCGCTGCCGCACCTCTCGGCACCGGCAATCGAGTCCTCATGCTCGGTCGTCCCGGTGGGCCTGAATTCCGCCCTTCGGAGATAGCCCGCCTCGGCTATCTCGCGGGAATCGTGGCGACGGTCCTGGGTTGACCAGGCTGGGTAATCAGGCGAGACCGCGAACCATGACGGTCAGTTCCATACCGCGAATCGGCTCCCACGCCCGCTCGGGATCAGGGACGAAACCGTTGCGGTCGTAGATGCGACGCGCATCGACCATCTCGGGCTGCGTCGAGATGACCACCGAGTGATCGCCGCGGTCGTAGGCCTCGGCGATCACGGCGCGAACCAATGCCGTTCCGGCGCCCGATCCCCGAGCTTGCGGCGAGACCGCGAGCATGCGGAACTCGAGTTCGCCCTTCTGCGCAACATCCGCGAAGGGCGTGCCGGGTTCGGCGATCGTCAACGAGCCAACGACCTCGTCGCCGAGAACGGCAACCAGTACCCGTCCCTGCTCCACCCGAGTTGCGGTGTCGCGCAGGCGCTCCGCGTACGGGGATCCGTCGGCGACGAATCCGCCACCCACGTACGACTGCACAGTCAGTTCACCGACGGTCTCGAACTCAGCCGGTAGAACTTCACGAATCTCGATCATGGCGTCACTATCGCACCCTGCACGCCAATCTCAGAAATCGGACAAAGTCACTCTGATTCGTCCAATTCGGTGGGCGCGACCGCATCCGGGCCATCTTCGAGCAACCGCCGGAAGCCGTCTTCGTCGAGCACCGGCACACCCAATTCGACTGCTTTGTCGTGCTTGGAACCGGGCGCTTCACCCACGACGACAAAGGCAGTCTTCTTCGACACCGAACCCGCGGCCTTGCCCCCGCGCACCAGAATCGCTTCCTTCGCCTGATCTCGCGAGTACGTCTCGAGCGAACCGGTGACGACGATCGAGAGGCCCTCGAGATTGCGCGGAATCGAGTCGTCTCGTTCGTCCTCCATGCGCACTCCCGCCGAAGCCCACTTGTCGACGATCTGCTGGTGCCAGTCGACGGAGAACCACTCCACAACAGCGGCGGCGATTGTGGATCCGACGCCGTCGACTGCAGCCAACTCGTCGACCGACGCTTCCCGAATGCGTTGCAGCGAGCCGAATTCGCCGGCCAACGCCCTCGCGGCAGTGGGGCCGACGTGCCGAATCGACAGTGCCACAAGCACTCTCCACAGCGGCTTGTCCTTGGCCGAATCCAGGTTGGCCAGCAAGCGTTTTCCGTTTGCGGACAGGGCTCCCGCATTGGTGCGGAAGATCGGAACCTCGATCAGTTTCTCGGCGTCGAGTGAGAAGAGATCACCCTCGTCACCGATGACCTTCGCCTCCAACAGCCCGGTCGCGGCCTCGTAACCGAGCACCTCGATGTCGAATGCCCCGCGACCGGCAACGTGGAACACGCGCTCGCGCAACTGCGCCGGGCAGTACTGCTGGTTGGGGCATCGCACATCGACGTCGCCCTCTTTTGCGGGTGCCAACAACGTGCCGCACTCGGGGCAGTGCGTCGGCATCACGAACTCGCGCTCGGTACCGTCGCGCACGTCGGCCACGGGACCGAGAACCTCGGGGATAACGTCACCGGCCTTGCGCAACACCACGGTGTCGCCGATCAGCACACCCTTGCGCTTGACCTCGGATCCGTTGTGCAGCGTGGCCAAGGACACAGTGGATCCCGCCACCGTGACGGGTTCCATGTATGCGAACGGCGTCACGCGACCCGTGCGACCGACGCTGACCCGGATGTCGAGGAGCTTGGTCGTTACCTCTTCCGGTGGGTACTTGTACGCGATCGCCCACCGTGGCGCGCGTGACGTGGTCCCCAGGCGACGATGCAACGACATCTCGTCGACCTTGACCACCAGGCCGTCGATCTCGTGCTCGACGTCGTGGCGATGTTCTCCCCAGTACTTCATCTTCTCGACCACCGCGTCGGCGCCGACCACCCGCGAGGTGTGCGTGGACACCGGAAGACCCCACGCTGAGAGTGCCACGTAAGCGTCGTATTGCGACGCCGGCTCGAAACCTTCCATGCGCCCGAGCCCGTGGCAGATCATGCCGAGACGACGACGCGCGGTGACAGCTGGATTCTTCTGACGCAGGGATCCCGCCGCGGAGTTGCGCGGATTGGCGAACGGCGCCTTGCCCTCCTCGACCAGGGAGGCGTTGAGTGCCGCGAAGTCCTCGAGGCGGAAGAACACCTCACCGCGTACCTCGAGCAGGCTCGGGATCGGGTACTCGTCCGTGGCGGTGAGCCGCTCCGGGATGTCGTTGATCGTCAGGGCGTTGAGTGTGACCAACTCGCCTGTGCGGCCGTCGCCGCGGGTTGCGGCACGCACGAGTTTGCCGTTTTCGTAGACGAGGTTGAGCGCGACACCGTCGATTTTCACCTCACACAGATAGTGCAGTTCCGGGCCGGTTTCCTGCTCTACCTTGGCGATCCACCCGCGGAGTTCGGACTCGTCGAAGACGTTGTCGAGACTGAGCATCCGCTCGAGGTGATCGACGGACGTGAAGTCCGTCGCGAATCCGCCTCCGACCAATTGCGTCGGCGAGTCGGGAGTCCGCAGATCCGGGTACCGCTCTTCGAGAGCATTGAGCTGCCCGAGCAATGTGTCGAATGCACCGTCCGAAATGACAGGCGCATCACGAACGTAGTAGCGGAACTGATGCTGGCGTACCTCTTCGGCCAGCTCCGTCCACTGCTCGCGCGCCTCGTTGGGCGCTGGCTGCATTGCATCCGCGGTTTCAGTCACAGCTAGGAGAATATCGGTTCACACCGACACACCCCATGACTCCACACATCAGAATGCCGACGGATCGTCCACCAATGCCTTACCGACGTCAGTGCACAGCCGAAGGGCGGCGCGACTCCACTCGAGGCTCGCACCCGCAAGACCACAGCTTGGGGTTACCGCGACCTGGGTCTGCAGGAGTTCGCGCGAGAAGCCGAGACGATCGATCAGGGTGACGGCGGGCATCGCGCACGCTTTCCACGTCACCGGCTTTTCCGGCGGGGCGGAAGGAACCAGACCGAGCGCCAATTCCTTGCCGGCGTCGAACAACTGGCCGATGCCGTCGAGATCACGAGAACCGACGAGCGACATGTCGAAGCTCACGCCGAACGCCTGGCTTCGCCTCAGTAGATCCCACGGCATGTCGGCAACGCAGCTGTGAACGATCGTCGGCAGCCCGCAACCGCTGATCGTCGAGTCGAGCACCGCCAGCGCCTCGGGTTCCGGCAGAGCCGGAACGCTTTCCATCTTGGTGCGCCCAGGCAGCGAACCGGCCAGAACTGCCGCGATCTGAGGCTCGTCCAACTGGATCACGACCTTGGCGCCGGTCCGGCGTGTGACCTCGGCCGCGTGTCGCGCGAGACCCTCACCCAGTGATTCGGCGGTGTCACGCAGCGCCCCGCGGTCGACGAGAACCCGCGAACCGTTCGCGACCTCGATCTCGGCGCCGAGTGTCAGCGGGCCGGCAGCTTGGAGCTTGACGACGTGGTCCCCGCCGACGAGACGGGCCGACTCCCAGGCTTCCTCGAGTGCGTCGAGATCCTGGTTCAGGAAGTCCTCGGCGCGCTTCGCGACGTTGCCCCTTCGCGGCACGACGCGATAGGCACGCGTCGAGGCGTCGAGGTTGATGTCGACCAAAATGGCCCCCGCCCGGCCGACCATGTCAGCGCCGAGACCGCGACCCGGCAACTCCACCAGGTGTGGAAAACCACCCAGTTCACCGAGGATGGTTGCGGCACTTTCGCGGGCGTCCGTGCCCGGCCAGGATCCGATTCCGGTGACGAGGCCACCGATGGAAACCTGCTGTGTCACAGTGCGTTCGGCTCGGATTCGGTGCCGGAGATGGTGCCACTGCCGAGAACCTGGTCGCCCAGTTCGCTGTCGGGGCGATACAACACGACGGCCTGTCCCTTCGCGACGCCGGTCAGTGGTTCGCGCAACGAAATCGCGATACCGCCGGTTGAAGTACCGTCATCGACGGCCTCCGCAACGGCCTGCGCCAATCCGCCGTGCGCACGAACCTGCACCATGCACTCGACGGGGCCTTCGGGCGCTTGGCCCGAAGTCCAGATCGCGCGCTGGGCCGAGATGGCCCAGACGTCGAGATTCTTGGCCGAACCGACCCGTACCGTTCCGGTTTCGGGCTCGATCGCAGTCACGTACCGCGGACGGCCGTCACCCGCGGGGCCTTCGACGCCGAGCCCCTTGCGCTGTCCGATCGTGAAACCGTGTACGCCGTCGTGCGCAGCGAGGACCTCACCCGAATCCGCGTCGACGACGCTTCCGGGACGAACGCCGATCCGCGCACCCAGGAATGCTCGAGTATCGCCGGTCGGGATGAAGCAGATGTCATGGCTGTCGGGCTTGTTCGCCACAGCCAGGCCTCGTTCGGCGGCTTCCTCGCGGATCTGTTCCTTCGGTGTGTCACCGATCGGGAACATCGCCCGCGAAAGCTGATCAGCAGTCAGCACACCGAGGACGTACGACTGATCCTTGTCCGCATCAACCGCCCGGCGCAGGACGCCGTCTTCGAGGCGCGCGTAGTGACCCGTCGCCACGGCATCGAAACCGAGAGCGACCGCACGATCGGCCAGTGCGGTGAATTTGATCTTCTCGTTGCAACGCAGGCACGGATTGGGGGTCTCACCCGCTGCGTACGACGCCACGAAGTCGTCGATCACGTCTTCCTTGAAACGATCGGCGAAATCCCAGACGTAGAAGGGTATTCCGAGGACGTCGGCAGCGCGCCTGGCGTCGCCGGCATCTTCCTTCGAGCAGCAACCACGCGAACCCGTCCGCAATGCGCCCGGCGCCGTGGACAGCGCAAGATGAACACCGACGACGTCATGTCCGGCGGCAACGGCGCGGGCGGCGGCGACAGCGGAGTCGACGCCTCCGCTCATGGCTGCGAGTACTCGCATCAGCGATCCCCTCCACGCGAACCGGCGCCGGCAAGACCGGCGGCCCGAGCGCGCTCTACTACTTGTGGAAGCGCAGCGATCAGCGCGTCCACATCGGTGACACTCGACGTATGTCCGAGCGAAAATCTCAGGGAGCCACGCGCGACAGACGATTCGACGCCCATCGCGATCAATACGTGGCTGGCCCGGGCCACACCAGCGGTGCAGGCCGAACCGGTGGAACATTCGATACCGGCCGCGTCGAGGAGCATCAACAGCGAATCGCCCTCGCAACCGGGAAAGGTGAAGTGCGCGTTACCGGGAAGCCGATCGGATCCGGTCGGGCCGTTGAGTACCGACTCGGGAAGGATCTCCAGGACTCCATCTATCAACCGATCGCGCAACTGCGCCAATTCCCTTGTGCTGGAATCGAAGTTCTCGACATTCGCGCGCAGCGCAGCAGCCATCCCGACAACACCCGCAGTATCCGGAGTGCCCGAACGCAGATCACGTTCGTGTCCGCCGCCGTGAAGGAGCGGCACACAGGGAACCTGGCGTCCGAGCAGCAGTGCGCCGACGCCGTGCGGACCACCGAACTTATGTGCCGCGATGCTCAGCGCGGACAACTTGCTCGCCGCGAAATCGACGGGCAATTGCGCAACGGCCTGGACCGCGTCGCTGTGCATCGGAATCTCGAACTCTGCCGCGACCTCTGCCAACTCCATGATCGGCATGATCGAGCCGACCTCGTTGTTGGCCCACATCACCGTCACGAGTGCCACCTCGTCGGCGTGGACGGACAGCTCGTCGCGCAACGTCTTCGGGTCGACGACACCGTTCTCGTCGACCGGCAACCACGTCACACGCGCGCCCTCGTGCTGCTCGAGCCACTCGACGGCGTCGAGCACCGCATGATGCTCGACGGAGCTGGCCAGAATTCGAGTGCGTCGCGGATCGGCGTCACGGCGAGCCCAGTAGATGCCCTTGACCGCGAGATTGTCGCTCTCGGTTCCTCCGGAGGTGAAGATGACCTCCGACGGCCGCGCACCCAGGCTCGCGGCGATCGATTCGCGCGATTCCTCGACACGGCGCCGGGCCGCACGGCCGGAGCCGTGCAGCGAGGACGCGTTGCCCACGGTTTTGAAGGTATCGGTCATCGCCTCGATAGCGGCTGCCGACATCGGAGTCGTGGCGGCATGATCGAGGTACACCGGAAATCCGGCGTGGGCACTGTGTGCAGGCAGAGTCATGGCTTGACAAGGATAGCCCAGCACGAGAGTTCGCCCAGCCTCGCTCAGGAGGCTACGCGGTCATCGCCGGGGAGGGATCGATTTGTCCCACGGCTTGTGTCACGAGTTCCGGCGCGGGGTCGAAGATGTCGTGAGCTGCCAGATCGATGGTTTCGACGCCTCGCACAGCTCTCTCGCATCGCTGTGCGAGGTCGATTCGACACTCCCCGGCCTCCTCGAGTGGAGCCAGCCTGACCTTCACCTCGACGTTCTTCTGACGCAGGATCCGGCGGATGGACTGACCGATCGTTTCGGTGCCGACAAAGCACGGTCCGGTGCACAGGGAACCGTCGGCGTTCTCGTAGCGGATCGCCATGGGCTGAACCGGGCATTCGGCGTCGACGGCAGCTTGGAACATCGCCGGGCGAAAACCGCCGTACGCCCGGCCGCACCAGGTCGTTCCCTCGGGAAACACCATCACACGGACACCGCGCTGCAGGCGCTCGCGAACGACGTCGACGGTTCCGGGAAGTTCACGCAGTCGAGCGCGATCGATGGGGACGACGCGCATCCGGCGCGCGAGACCACCGAGCACTGCCCAGTCGAGCAAGTCGGCACGGGCGACGAAGTTGGCCGGGGCAACGGCACTCGCGACGAGGACGTCGGTCCACGACACGTGGCCGGCGACAACCATCACGCCCGCCGGTTCGGCGCGCCCCAACCGCTGATCGTCGACCGTGAGCTTCATCCCCAGGCAACGCAGCAGCGCCCGCGAGTACCCGCGCTGCATCTCCGTACGCCAGGCGCGCGGGAGCAGCCAACCGGCCGAAAGCACCGGCGCAGTCACAAGTGCGGCGCCGACCATGACCCCGCGGGCCATCACGGTGATACTCGACACACGGGGTGCGTCCGCGGGTAGGCACCCGTCGCCGCAGGGGCTCGTCGGCACCCAGTACGGCAACGTCGCGGTCATCAGCCGATCCCCGATTCGTGCGCGGCGGCCGCCGATCGCAGCCGTTCGAGGTAGCGCTTGTTGGCGGAGTGAAGGCCTTGCAGCGCAACAAAATCGGCCACACCGAACTCGGGATCGTGAGCAGGTTCCCCGCAGATCGTCGCGCCCATCCGCAAGTAGCCACGAAGCAACGGCGGCATCGTGACGCGTTCCGGTGCGGCAATCTCGTCGAGCGTCAGACCGCCGAGGACCACCGGGTTTCGTGGAGTCACCCGCCGTGACGCCGGACTGGCGTGTTTGTTCATCACGAAGTCACGGACGCCGCGGACATCGGCGCCGGCGATTGAATCGGGGCTCGGGAGGACAGGCACGGAGACGCAGCCCATCACCCACTCGTATCCGGTCAATTCGAGGTAGTGCAGGATGCCTGACCACATCAGGCTGAGGACGGATCCGGTGCGGTGAGCGGGATCGACGCACGCGCGACCCATTTCGACGATTCTGTTCGCCACCGGATCGAGCGCGGAGATGTCGAATTCCGTTGCGGTGTAATACCCACCCGCGGCCGCAGCGGAATCCGGCGGCAGCATTCGGTAGCAGCCGACGTACTCCTCGGTGATGTTGTCGCGAACGAGAAGATGATCACAGAATTCGTCGAAGGCGTCGGCGTCGAGCTCGAACACGCCGGCCGAGGCCGGGAGGGAGAAGCCTGGCTCGGAGGCGAACACTCGGTATCGAAGGCGCTGCGCTGCGACACGATGCTCGCGGTCGGAGGAGACGATCAGGGAATATCTCGGCTGGGCGACCTCACGGCCGAGATTGTCACTCGCGGAGCGAAGGACTGACGTAATTGTCATGCGCAAGGTTTATCGAGCGCGAACGGCGTCTCGGTATCGACGAAGTGACATGCCGATGCAGGCCGGGTGAATAAAGCACTGTGCGCCTTTATCAACCGCGGGGGGTTGATAAAGGCGCACAGCAGTTTGTGCTTTTTAGCCCTTGTGGGACTTCACAGCTTCGGTGAGCTGCGGTGCGACGTTGAACAGGTCGCCCACGATGCCGAAGTCGGCGATCTCGAAGATGGGTGCCTCTTCGTCCTTGTTGACCGCGACGATGGTCTTGGACGTCTGCATGCCGGCACGGTGCTGGATGGCACCGGAAATGCCGAGCGCGATGTACAGCTGCGGCGAGACCGTCTTACCGGTCTGACCGACCTGGAACTGTCCGGGGTAGTAACCCGAGTCCACAGCGGCACGCGAAGCACCGACTGCAGCGCCGAGGGAATCGGCCAGCTCTTCGACGACGGAGAACTTGTCCGCGCTGCCGACGCCACGTCCACCGGAGACGACAACCGACGCCTCGGTGAGCTCGGGGCGGTCGCCGCCGACGATGGGCTCACGCGAGGTGACCTTGACGGCACTCTCGTCCTGAGCCGGAACCTCGACGGTGATCTGCTCGCCTGCGCCGGCCTGCGGAGCAGCCTCGACTGCACCCGGGCGAACCGAGTAGACGGGAACGTCGCCGTTGGCCTTGGCCTCGACGGTGAACGCGCCACCGAAGATGGAGTGGACGCCGGTGCCGTCAGCCTTGATCTCGATGACGTCGGTCAGTAGTCCGGAGCCCAGACGTGCGGCCAGACGACCGGCAACCTCTTTGCCCTCGGTGCCGGCCGCGGTGATGACCGCTGCCGGGCTGGTGGACTCGACCAGAGCGGCGAGAACGTCGACCTTGGGGGTGACGAGGTAGCCGTCGATGTCGTCGGACTCGGCGACGTAGATCTTCTCGGCGCCGGCTGCTGCCAGAGCGTCGGCGAGCTTTGCTGCGGTACCCGCGGGGCCGGCGACAACTGCCGACGGCTCACCGAGTGCGCGTGCAGCGGTGATGAGTTCGGTGCTGACCTTCTTCAGCGCACCCTCTGCGTGCTCTACGAGCACAAGTACTTCTGCCATGACTTAACTCTCCCTGAGTTCTTCTGCTGGATGTCTAGAAGGGCGCGGTCAGATGACCTTGTTGCTGACGAGGTAAGCGGCAATCTTGGTGCCACCGTCTCCCTCGTCGACGATGCGCTCACCAGCGGTACGGGGGGGCTTCGGGGTGGAGGACGTCACGGTGGTGCCGGCGTTCGCAACACCGACGGTCTCCGGATCGACTCCGAGGTCGGCCAGCGTGTAGACGAGAACTTCCTTCTTCTTCGCGGCCATGATGCCCTTGAAGGACGGGAAGCGCGGCTCGTTGATCTTCTCGGTGACCGAGACGATCGCGGGCAGCGAAGCCTCGAGGCCGAAGACGCCCTCGTCGGTCTCGCGCTCACCGGTGATCTTGCCGTCGGCGACGACGACCTTGCGCAGCTGCGTCAGCTGCGGGATGCCCAGGTACTCGGCGATGATGGCCGGAACAGCGCCGACGCGGCCGTCGGTGGCCTCGTTGCCGGCGATGATCAGGTCTGCAGGCTCGTCGTTCTCGAAGGTGATCTGTCCGAGAGCAGCAGCGAGCGTCCATGCGGTCTGGATCGCGTCGGAGCCGTGCAGTGCCGGGTCGTTGATGTGGACGGCCTTGTCGGCGCCCATCGACAGAGCCTTGCGGATAGCGTCGGTGGCGCGGTCGGGACCTGCGGACAGCACCGTTACCTCACCGCCCTGAGCTTCCTTGATGAGGAGTGCTTCTTCGACGGAGCGCTCGTTGAT
The DNA here is from genome assembly GCF_016598535.1 of Rhodococcus sp. P-2. Taxonomy (GTDB): domain Bacteria; phylum Actinomycetota; class Actinomycetes; order Mycobacteriales; family Mycobacteriaceae; genus Rhodococcus_F; species Rhodococcus_F baikonurensis. The sequence continues at coordinate 501,546 of NZ_CP066779.1, forward strand.
CTCGTCGAGGACTGCGTCGGCGGCTTCACGGTCAAGCGTGTAGTCGCCGTCGGTCAGCTTGCGCTCGGACCATGTGTCGGGGACCTGCTTGATCAAAACAACGATATTCGTCATGGGTCTTCGTCGACCTCCTGTGTGTAATTCACCTGATAAATCGTCTGTGGTGCTCGCGCAGTCCGAGCGTCCGAAAAGAGAGTCCGACAGGTCTCCCCACGGGCGGATTTCTCGGTTCACGTCGGCTGTGCGTTAGATTACCCCACGTTAAGTTACCGGTGGGTAACTTAACGTGGAACCTCGTCCACCATAACGGCACGAACAGGAATTGACAGCAGTGATCTGGACCACGGCGAACACGTTCTACTCGGATGGCACTAATCTCGCACGGGTGAGTGAAACGAGTGTCAGCAACCACGAGGACGCACCCCTGCCCTTGACGGGCGAACGAACCGTGCCAGGAATCCCCGAGGAGAACTACTGGTTCCGGCGCCACGAAGTGGTGTACCGCGCACTTCTGGAGCGCTGCACGGACCGCCGAGTTCTCGAGGCCGGCTCTGGAGAAGGCTACGGCGCCAACATGATTGCGGACGTCGCAACGAAGGTTACGGGCCTGGACTACGACATCTCCGCAGTCGAACACGTCCGCGCGCGTTACCCTCGCGTCGAGATGCTCCACGGCAATCTCGCCGAGCTTCCACTGGCCGACAACTCGGTTGACGTCGTCGTCAATTTCCAGGTGATCGAACACCTGTGGGATCAGGGTCAGTTCCTGCGCGAGTGCTTCCGCGTTCTCGCTCCCGGCGGCGAACTTCTCATCAGTACCCCCAACCGGATCACCTTCTCCCCCGGCCGCGACACGCCGCTCAACCCCTTCCACACTCGTGAGCTCAACGCCGCCGAAATGACCGAATTGCTCGAAGACGCCGGATTCCGCGTTCAGTTAATGACCGGCGTCCACCACGGTTCGCGTCTGAAGGAACTCGACGCGAAGCACGGCGGATCGTTCATCAAGGCGCAGATCGACCGCGCGTTGGCCGGCGAGCCCTGGCCGGAAGATCTCACCCGCGACGTCGAGGGCATCAACGTCGACGACTTCAGCATCAGCGAACCCGACATCGACGACAGCCTCGACCTCGTCGCCATCGCCGTGAAGGACACCGCAGTGAAGGACATCGCCGTGAAGGAAACCGGCGAGTGAGTAACGCAACACCCGTCACCGAACCGGGGATGTTCGCCCTGGTTCTGCACTCCCATCTGCCTTGGCTCGCCAACCACGGCAGATGGCCCGTCGGCGAGGAATGGATCTACCAGTCCTGGGCTGCGTCGTACATTCCGCTTGCCGCCGCGCTTCGACGCCTGGCCGACGAGGGCCGATCGCACCTGCTGACACTGGGAATCACGCCGGTGCTCGCGGCTCAGTTGGACGATCCCCACTGCCTCGCCGGGATGCATCACTGGCTCGGCAACTGGCAGATCCGTGCCCACGAAGCCGCCGGGATGCCGGACGCGGCGCACCGCGCACTCGGCGCGCGCGAACACCGGGCGTCAGCCGCCGCTCTGGAGGATTTCGAGACTCACTGGCAGCACGGCGCTTCCCCGGTGTTCCGGGACCTCATCGATCGCGAGGCCTTCGAGCTTCTCGGCGGGCCGCTGGCCCACCCGTTCCAACCCCTGCTCGATCCTCGCTTGCGGGCCTTCTCTCTCCGCGAGGGTCTCGCCGACGCGCATGCCCGGTGGAGCCACACTCCGACCGGGATCTGGGGACCCGAGTGCGGGTACACACCGGGTATGGAGCGCGGGTACGCCGAAGCGGGCGTCACCCACTTCATGGTCGACGGTCCCGCCTTGCGCGGCGACACGTCCCTCGGCCGCCCGGTTCGTGAATCCGACGTGGTTGCCTTCGGCCGCGACCTGCAGGTCAGCTACCGCGTCTGGTCCCCGAAATCCGGATACCCGGGTCACGCTGCTTACCGCGACTTCCACACCTACGACCACGAGACGGGCCTCAAGCCGTCGCGGGTCACCGGACGGACCGTCGACTCCGCCGACAAGTTGCCGTACGACCCCGAACTCGCTGCCGCCGCCGTCGACAAGCATGTTGCCGACTTCGTCGAAACCGTTCGGGCGCGTCTGCGCAGTGAATCCGCCCGTATCGGCCGCGACGCCCTCGTGGTCGCGGCTTTCGACACGGAACTGTTCGGGCACTGGTGGCACGAAGGTCCGCAGTGGCTCGAAAAGCTCCTGCGCGCGCTCCCCGAGGCCGGAATTCGCGTCGGGACCCTCGCGGACGCCAAGGCATCGGGATACGTCGGCGAACCCGTTCAACTCGAGGATTCGTCCTGGGGATCGGGCAAGGACTGGCGCGTGTGGGCCGGCGATCAGGTGTCCGACCTCGTGCAACTGAACTCCGAAGTAGTCGAGACTGCCCTCACCACCGTGGACAAGTCTCGCGGACGCGACAACGCTCCCGGCCGACCGGAACTGCGAAACCGCGTCAACGATCAGGTACTTCGCGAGACACTGATGACAGTTTCGAGCGATTGGGCATTCATGGTGAGCAAGGATTCGGCCGCGGGGTACGCCCGCGAACGCGCACACAAGCACGCCCACGCGACCAGGGAAATCTCCGAAGCGGTGGTTTCCGGCCGCGACACCGTCGCCGAGCGCCTTGCCGAAGGCTGGAATCGTGCCGACGGATTGTTCCCAGGTCTGGATGCACGCCGTCTGCCCGACACGGAACTGGCGAACGGGAGTGCGTCGTGAAGATTCTCATCGTCTCGTGGGAGTACCCACCGGTCGTCGTGGGCGGGCTCGGTCGCCACGTCCACCATCTCGCCACCGAGCTTGCGGCTGCAGGCCACGAGGTTGTGGTCCTCTCACGGCGACCGTCCGGCACCGATGCGTCCACGCACCCGACGGTCACGCACATCTCCGAAGGCGTCCTTGTCGTCGCGGTGGCCGAGGACCCCGCTCACTTCGTCTTCGGTGAGGACATGCTCGCGTGGACCCTCGCGATGGGTCACGCGATGGTCCGCGCCGGGATGGCGCTGCACAAGCCGGGAGTGGGCGAGGGCTGGCAGCCGGACGTCGTACACGCGCACGACTGGCTGGTCGCACATCCGGCTATCGCCCTGGCCGAATTCTATGACGTCCCACTGGTTTCCACACTTCACGCCACCGAGGCGGGTCGCCACAGCGGCTGGATCTCCGGACGCATCAACCGCCAGGTCCACTCCGTCGAGTGGTGGCTGGCAAACGAATCCGACTCTCTCATAACCTGTTCGGCGTCCATGCAGGAAGAAGTGACCGAGCTCTACGGTCCGGCGCTTCCGCCGATCACCGTCATCCGCAACGGAATCGACGTGACCACGTGGAACTTTCGCGAACGTGGACCGCGGTCCGGACCGCCGAAACTCCTCTTCGTCGGCCGCCTGGAATACGAGAAGGGCGTGCAGGACGCCATCGCGGCTCTCCCCCGAATCCGTCGTAGCCACCCCGGCACGACCCTCGCGATCGCGGGCGAAGGCACCCAGTTCACCTGGCTCTACCAACAGGCGCGGACTCATCGCGTCGCGCGGGCAGTGGACTTTCTCGGCAACCTCGATCACACCGAACTGCTCAGCTGGCTGCACGGAGCGGACGCCATCGTCCTGCCGTCCCGCTACGAGCCCTTCGGGATCATCGCCCTCGAAGCGGCGGCAGCCGGCACTCCGCTGATCACGTCCACCGCAGGCGGACTGGGCGAAGCCGTCGTCGACGGGGTGACGGGGATGTCCTTCCAACCGGGCGACATCGCCGGGCTCACCTCGGCTGTCCGCGAGGTTCTCGACGATCCCGCCGGGGCGCAGGAACGGGCAGTGGCCGCCCGCGCACGCCTGACATCGGACTTCGACTGGCATCAGGTCGCCGAGGAGACTGCTCACGTCTACGCAGGCGCAAAGCGTCGGGTGCGGCAGCCGTTGGCTCGTCCGCAGATCCCCGAGCGTCCGCTACCCGGCCGCTGAAGCGCTGATCTCAGAGGATCGGGAGTGGCGCGGTGAAGCGAGAACTCGCGTCCCCGAGCAGATGGCCGGGTGGCAACATCCGGCCGCACAGCACCAGCAGCAGATCCTGCGCCGCTCCGTGGACCTCGGCGCCGGCGCCGTACGTCCAGTCTCGGTCGTCGGCGCGCAACCGAGCGCCGTCGAGGTCCGTCCCGAAATACTTCACGGTTTTGGGCGAGAGTCCGCTGAGCACGCGAGTGAGCCGGTCTTCTGGCACCACGTAATCGTCGCCGAGTGCCACGCGAATGTCCTGACCGTGGATCACGTCGTGCGAGAGTGCACCCTCGAAGCCACCACCCGGCGGCTTCCACGGGTGTGCAACGTTGTCGCGAAGCGAGGCAAGCAATTGTTGCTCACCGACTTCCGACGCGTCGGCGAGCGCTCGCCGATTCGACATCTTGTTGAAGTTTCCGCGTGACTTGACCATTTCCACGACGAATCGCGGCGCCGAGTATCGGTAGGGCATGGTGATGTGCGCGATCACTTCGCGGACCCGCCACCCGTCGCACAGGGTCGGCGCGTTCCACTGCTCCGTGCTCAGGCCTTCGAGAAATCCCACCAGTTCGCGGCGCTGCGCCACGACCCATTCGGGTGTCTGTTCGCTCATGTCGGCACTCCTTTCACCGGCGCAGACTTTCGGCGCCGATACCGATACAGACCGGTGGCGGCGCCGAAAGTAATCGCAGGTTCTGTCAGAACGTGAGCTAAGGCGTCGACGACGCGTCGGCAGCGTCCGCAGCAGCCTTCTTGCGTGCGATGTCCTCGAGTGCCGCGATGTACTTCGCACGATCGGCAGCGCCGGCTTCCCAATCGGACTTGCGGTTCTTGACCGCCTTTGCGGGCGAGCCGACAGCGATGCTGTAATCCGGGATGTCTCCCTTGACGACGGCGTGCGCACCGAGAACACAACCGCGTCCGACGCGGGTATTTCGCAGCACGGTGACCTTCGCTGCCACCCAGGTGTCCGGGCCGATACGGACGGGGCCCTTGACGATGCCCTGGTCCTTGATCGGTGTGTTGATGTCGTCCATGCGGTGGTCGAAGTCGCAGATGTAGCACCAGTCGGCTACGAGCGTCGACGCACCGATTTCGATGTCGAGATAGGTGTTGACGACGTTGTCCTTGCCGAAGACGACCTTGTCGCCGATGCGCAGCGAACCTTCGTGGCAACGGATCGCGTTGCCGTCGCCGATGTGTACCCAGCGCCCGATCTCGAGGCGGGACAGATCGGGGGTGGAATGGATTTCGACGTTCTTGCCGAGGAACACCATGCCGCGCAGGATCACGTGCGGGTTGGCCATCTTGAACTTGGCGAGACGGTAGTACCGCACCAGGTACCAGGGTGTGTACGCCTTGTTCGCCAGAACCCATTTGAGGGAATCGACGGTCAAGAACTTGGCCTGATCGCTGTCGTTGCGGCGTGATCCCCGCCATCGAGTGCGCAACGGTGCGCCCCACATGCTCGTCATGAGTGTTCAGCCTACGTGGGGTCGACTCACCGACCCTCGGGGTGTGCCCCGTCACGTTGCCCCGGTCGGGATAGTCTCTGCTCCGGGCTTGTGCAGTTACCGAAGGCTCTTGACGAAGTGAAGGCAGGGAGATTGTGATGCGGCGGGTCCTACGGTCGTCCGTGATGGTGTCGACGGCGATCGTTGCGGTCCTGATCGCCGGTTGCGGCAGCGACGACGGACGGGTGGACCGGTACGCGTCGGCCGGTTGGCCGGCCATGCACGCCGACGCCCGCAACAGCGACACGAGCCCGGTCACCGGTTCACGCGATGTCGAGTTCGCATGGTCACGCCCCCTCGGCGGTCCGGTTGCCGCGTACGCGTCGGTGGCCGCGAACGGCCAGAGTTTCGTCACCGCCCGCACCGAGAACGGCTGCAATCTCTTTTCTTTCCAGATGGATTCGGGTCGCAAGAAGTGGTGCGCTCGACTCAACGACGGAGTAGTCGCCTCGACGCCCGTCGTCGACACGGCCACCAATGTCTACGTCGGCGAGAGCGGCGCGATGATGTCCTTCACCGAAACGGGTCAATTGCGTTGGCGCACGCTCGTTGTGGGCACTCCCCTCTCGTCGCAGTTCACCGGCGACGGAAACCTGTTGTTCATCACCCAGCTGGGTCAGATCAACGTGCTCAACCCGCAGACCGGCGCAAAAGTTCTTCCGTCGTTCGACCTGATCCCGCCGCCGTCGATCGACCAGGGCTCGAATGCAGAACTCATTCCCGACAACAAGGGTTTGAACGAGTGCTTCCTCGGTACCGCCGGCTGCCCGGTGGCCAATACGCCGGCAGTCGACCTGGGCACCGGCAAGTTCTACTTCACCTTCTACGGACCCAGTTCTCAGGCAGCCGATCTGGTCGCCATGAAGTACACGGGCGGTGACAATCCGTCCATCACCCGCGAGTGGTCCACCGACGCGCTTCCCGGTGGGACGGCGTCGAGCCCGGACCTGTCGAAGGACGGCAAGACCGTGTACGCCACCGACAACAACGGGTCGCTGTGGGCGGTGGACGCCGAAACCGGTGACACCAGATGGAGTTACGACATCGGCTTCAACTCGGCCGGTAGTGCCTCGACGTCCGACGACGGTTTGATCATCCCCGCCGGCGGCGACAAGGGTCACCTCCTTGCCGTGCGCGACGAGGGAGATCACGCCGAACTCGCCTGGGAACGCAAAGACCTTCTGCAATTGGGCGTTCCGGCGCAGACCGCCGGCAACACCGGCTACACCGTCGTCCGCGAGGGTGAGAACGGACTGAGCCTGATCACCTTCGACACCGAGACCGGTGAGACGGTGGATCAGGACACGCTGCCCGGAGCGGTCGGCTTCACCGTCGGCACCTCCATCGGTCCGAAGGGTGAAGTGTTGACGCCCAGCGCAATCGGTGAGCTGTTCGTCTTCAAGTGAGCTAGCGGGACGCCTCACAGATGAAGGCCGACGCCGATCGTCCGATCCGCACGATCACGACGCTCAGCGCAAGCGAGCCCTTGAGCTTGAGCCGTGGACGCAGCACTGCCGGGTCGACGTCGACTCCTCGCACCAAAATTTCGGCCACCCCGCAGTCCCTCTTGGACAGCGTCTGTTTGAGCAGTTTCTCCGAGTACTTGATCTGCTCGAGGATCCGGAATCCGCGAACTCCCTCAGGGACGCTGTCGCCGGTCAGATAGGCGATCCGCGGATCGAGCTGCCACAGGCCGTGTCTGGCCGCGTAGTGGCGCACCAGGCCTGCGCGCACTACCGCTCCGTCCGGGTCGATGATCCACTCCCCCGGAGCCTGCTCCGGAATAACGTCGTCCTCGGCGTCGGTGATCGCCCACCCGCTCCCGTCGGAGCGAAGCACCGAAGCTCGACGCGTGACGCCGGACTCGGCCAGTCCCGTCGACCACAGGCAGGCTTCCTTGACTCCGCCGTCGAGCGAGACGACCTCGACTTCGCCGGCCCAGCCGAGGTTGTCGAAATCGAGTCCGGGAGCGCACTTCACGGCGAGATCACGGCCGGAGTACGCCTCGATGAGGTCCGGTAGCGGCGGCATCAGGGCTGCGGGATCGTGAGTGCGACGACCGCCCGATCGCCGCGCCGGGTCCGCCAGTACGACGGTCTCGCGTGTCGTCGGGCGGAGTGCGTCGGCACGCAACAACGCTGCGCTCGGTACATTGCGCTGCGCCATCGCCAGCCGAACGGAATCGATGTCGCTGCCGATCACGCGATGCGCAACTCCGGTCAAGGCGTGCAGTTCGGCGCCGATCGAGCACGTCACGTCGTGGACGTCGCGCCCGATCAGACGCTGCGCGCGGTGCGCCGCCACGACGCCGGGAGTGGCCTGCTGCATCGCGTCGTCCGTGAACAGCCACTGATCACTGCCGGGCAGTTTCGCAGCGGCTTTGCGTCGAAGCAGGACAGTGTCCACGAGCGCAGGCATGTGATCACCGAAACGCGTACGCGCCCGGCCGATGTCGGCCAGACGCGTACGCGTGGACAGTTCGAGCTGATCCACCTCGGCCAAGGCAGCTACGCCGGAATCACTTCCGAGATAGTCGACGTCGCCGAGGGTGAAGTCATAACCCAATTCAGTTGCCGGGCTTCACGCCGGTGATCATGACGTTGTAGAAGAATCCGCGAGGAACGACGTGGCGGAGCACCTTCTCGTCGACCCAGCTGAGCGTCTTCCAACCACCGAAAGCGAAACGCCCCCAGCCCCAACCGAGCTTCTCCGGCGGAACAGCCGCCTCGAAGGTACGGACCGGCCAGCCGAGCAGCGCCGCGGCGAATTCCTCGGTGGCAGCGTGGACCTGATCGGCGCCGGCGGACTTCGCCATGTTCTCGAGGTCCGTGGGGTCGAACGTGTGGATGTCGACGACAGCCTCGAGAGCTGCTGCGCGAGAAGACTCGTCGAGCTCCTCCTGCGGGCGACGCCAATCTGCCAGGAACGGCAGCTTGGTCACGCGTGTGGTTGCTTCCCACGTCGCGCGGCCGAGCCAGCGGGCGTAGAAGTTGCCGACAGTCGTGGGCTCACCGGCGAAGACGAAACGACCGCCGGGCTTGAGAACACGGAGGACCTCGCGCAGCGACTTCTCCACGTCCGGGATGTGGTGCAGCACGGCGTGGCCGACCACCAGGTCGAAGGTGTTGTCCTCGTACGGGATGGTCTCGGCGTCGGCAACACGGCCGTCGACCGGAAGGCCGAGGCTTTCGGCATTGCGCAGTGCGACCTTGACCATGCCGGGCGAGAGGTCGGTGACCGAACCGGTCTTGGCGACTCCGCCCTGCATCAGGTTCAGGAGGAAGAATCCGGTGCCGCAACCCAGCTCGAGGGCGCGCTCGTACGGGAGCGGCTGGTCGCCCGCGACGGCGTCGAAACGACCACGTGCGTAGTCGATGCAGCGCTCGTCGTACGAGATGGACCACTTGTCGTCGTAGGTTTCGGCTTCCCAGTCGTGGTAGAGCACCTGAGCGAGCTTGGTGTCCTTACGAGCGGCCTCGACCTCTTCGGCCGTGGCGTGCGGCCGCGGCGCGGGGTCGACTACCGAGGTGTCGGTAGCGGCGGGCGGCGTGACGGTTGCGTCGTCATTCGGGCTGGCTGTCATGGCGGCTATCCTACTCGCTGGTAAGAGATGAACAAGTTCTAGTTTAGGGGAGCCTACTCGCCCGTGAACTCGGCCTTGCCCGGACCGTTGGCGATGAACGACTCCATGCCGATCGTCTGATCCTTGGTCGCGAACAATCCGGCGAACAGATGCTGCTCGATCTTGAGGCCGGATTCCAGGTCGGTGTTCAGACCTTCGTCGATGGCTGCCTTGGCAGCAGCCAACGCGCGTGACGCTCCCCCGACAAACTGGGAGGCCCATGTCCGGGCCGCGGTGTAGACGTCGTCGGGAGCGACGACCTCGTCGACCAAACCGATGGCCAACGCCTCGTCGGCCCCGACGAAACGGCCGCTGAAGACCAGATCCTTGGCCTTGGCCGGACCGATCAGCCGAGCGAGGCGCTGCGTTCCGCCGCCACCGGGAATGATTCCGAGCAGAATCTCCGGAACTCCGAGCTTGGCATTGTCTCCGACGATCCGGCGATCGGCCGACAGTGCAACTTCGAGACCGCCACCGAGTGCATATCCGGTGATCGCGGCAACGGTCGGCTTCGGGATGGACGCCACGGCGCCGAGTCCTGCCTGCATGCCGCCGATCGCGTCACGGATCTGGCCGTAATCCATCTCTGCCATTTCCTTGACGTCGGCGCCGGCAGCAAAAACCTTCTCGCCGCCGTAGACGATGACTGCCTTTACTGCCTTGTCGACGGTCGCGGCGTGTGCAGCAACGGCCAACTCGTCCTGGACCTGACGGTTCAGCGCGTTCATGGGCGGGCGCGCCAGACGGATGGTGCCGATGCCTTCGGAAACTTCGAGAGTCACAAATTCAGCCATGATCGAGAATCTACTTTGCCACCTTGATCGACCACGGATGCGGTCCGGCGGTGTAGTAACCGTCCTGGTTCGGGAATTCGACGCGCAGTGTTTCCTCGTCGGTGATCAGCGTCGGCAGGATGACGGGGATCTCCGGCTCGGCTGCGAGTATCTCCGCCACCGAGCTGAACTTGGCCAATTCGGTCAGCTGGCTCCACGTCGGCGGCAACAGGATGCTGCCACCCTCCCGCCAGTGCGCCAGCGCGTCCTGCGGGCTCTGCCAACGCACCTCGGCGGCCTCGGAGGTGACCCCGTCCGCGATCTGTCCGGTCGGTGACGCTGCGACGAAGAATCGGGTGTCGTAGCGGCGTGTCTCGCCCACCGGCGTGATCCAGTTCGCCCACGGCCGCAGCAGATCCGCTCGCAGGACCAGGTTCTCCTTCTTCAGGAAATCGCTGAACGACAGCTCGTGCTTTTCGAGAGCAACGCGGTCCTGTGCGTAGCCGGCCGTGTCCGCGACGACGGTGTCCGCGGTCGGTCCGGCGAGCAGGACGCCGCACTCCTCGAAAGTTTCCCGCACCGCAGCCAAGACGAGAGCCTTCGCCCGAGCCACATCCGTGCTGAATCGCTCGGCCCACCACTCGACGGAAGGGCCGGCCCACTCGACCTCGGCCGTCGCATCGGACTTGTCGACGCCGCCGCCGGGGAAGACCGTCATGCCCCCGGCGAACGCCATCCCCTGCACTCGTTGAAGCAGGAAGATCTCGATACCGGATTCGGCATCGCGCACCAAGATGACGGTCGACGCATCCTTGGGCTCGGGGACAGCGTTTGCATTCTCGTTAGCCATGCTTCGCGAACCTACGCGATCTGTGATCTGGGCCGCATTTCAGGTCCCACTGACGCTCACGCGCGATGAGCTCCGGACGGCCTCGCACGTCGCGCGAAGTATCGGCCGTCCGCCTTGTCGAGGCTGATGGACTGGCTGAATGCCGCGCTCAGATTTTCGGCGGTGATCACGTCGTCCAGAAGACCCTGGGAGACGACCTCACCTTCCTTGAGAAGGAGTGCGTGCGTGAAGCCCGGCGGGATTTCCTCGACGTGATGGGTGATCAGAACGGTAGCCGGGGCGTCCGGATCGGCAGCCAGTTCTGCGAGTCTGGCCACGAGTTCCTCACGGCCACCGAGGTCGAGCCCAGCGGCGGGCTCGTCCAGAAGAAGAAGTTCGGGATCGGTCATCAGGGCTCGCGCGATGAGGACTCGCTTGCGCTCGCCTTCGGAAAGCGTCCCGTACGTCCGATCCGCCAGGTGCTCGGCGCCGAGGCTTTCGAGCATCTCCACAGCACGCGATGTGTCCATGGATTCGTACTCCTCGCGCCACCGACCGAGGACGGCGTAGCCGGCCGACACGACGAGGTCGCTGACCTTCTCGTCGCCGGGCACCCGGTTCGCCAACGACGACGAGGACAGTCCGATTCGCGGGCGCAACTCGTTGACATCGACCTTGCCGAGAACTTCACCGAGGAGGTGGGCAGAACCGCTGGTCGGGAAAGTTTCACCGGCTGCGATTCGCAGCAGCGACGTCTTGCCGGCACCGTTGGGTCCGAGCACCACCCATCGCTCGTCCAGCTCCACTTTCCAGGTGACGGGCCCCACGAGAGTGGACCCTCCCCGGCGGATGAGTACGTTGTCGAAATCGATGAGCAGATCTGGATCAGGTAGCGGCACCCGAACATCTTCCCGCACATTCTCCGGCCGTTCACGGCAGGATCATCTTGCGTGTCGCCTCTCATCGAAACTCCCGCCCCGACGCCCGGGTCTCCATTCCCACTCGGCGCCCACATCGTGGACTCCGGAACCCAGTTCGCGGTCCACGCACCAGCTGCGTCGAGCGTCCAGATCTGCCTGATCGACCAGGACGGAAACGAAGATCGCGTCGAACTCCGGCAACACACGTACGGAATCTGGCACGGGATCATCGCCGGGATCGGCGCGGGGCAGCGGTACGGAATTCGGGCGAGCGGCCCGTGGAATCCGCGTGCCGGACTGAGACTGAATCCACACAAGCTGCTCATCGATCCGTGGGCGCGCCGCATCGAAGGGGAACTCGGTGACCACCGCGCCCTCCTGTCGTACGCCGACGATCCTTTCGGCGACCCGTCGACGCTCGACTCGCTCGGCCACGTGCCGCTGTCCGTGGTGACTCCCGGCCTCGCTCCCGCCTCGGCCCGCCTCGAGACGCCGTGGGAGGAAAGCGTGATCTACGAACTGCATGTCGGCGCATACACCGCCGCTCATCCAGGAGTTCCCGCCGCCCACCGCGGAACGTACCTCGGCCTGACGGCACCGGCTGTGATCGATCACCTCGTCTCACTCGGCGTCACCGCCGTGGAACTGCTTCCCGTACAGGCGTTTCTGACCGAACACAGCGTCCGCGAGCGAGGGATGCGCAATCACTGGGGATACTCGACGGCGTCGTACTTCGCCCCACATCCCGGATACGCGGCGACTCCGGGCGGCGAAGTCACCGAGTTCCGGATCATGGTCGACGCACTCCACGCGGCAGGCATCGAGGTCATCCTCGACGTCGTCTACAACCACACCTGCGAGCAGAGCGTCGACGGAATCAGTGTCAGCTGGCGAGGTTTGGACGGCCCTGGCTACTACCTTCTCGACGGAAACGGCCGCGACATCGATCTGACCGGGTGCGGCAACACGGTCGACGCCTGCTCCCCCATCGCCGTCCGCATGATCACGGACAGCCTCCGTTACTGGGCCACCGAAATGGGTGTCGACGGCTTCCGATTCGATCTCGCGAGCGCGTTGGGTCGGCCGCGCGGCGGGGCCTTCGACCAGCGCGCGTCCATCCTGTCCGCCATCTCCTCCGATCCGGTCCTGACTCGGTGCAAGCTCATCGCCGAACCGTGGGATGCGACGGCCGACGGTTACCAGGTCGGAAACTTCGGACTCCAGTGGTCGGAATGGAACGATAAGTACCGCAGCACCATTCGCCAGTTCTGGAACGGCGGCTCCAGCGTTCGGAAGGTCGCGTCGCGCCTCGCCGGTTCCGAGGACATCTTTGCCGGCAGCGGCCGTCGCCCCTGGGCGTCGATCAACTTCGTCACGGCGCACGACGGGTTCACCGCCGCCGATCTCGTGGCATACAACCACAAGCACAACGAGGCCAACGGTGAAGACAATCGTGACGGCGCCGATCACAACGATTCGTTCAACCACGGAATCGAAGGCCCGAGCACCGATCCCGAGATTCAGGACGCCAGGGCACGTCACGTACGGGCGCTACTGGCCACACTCGTGCTGTCGACAGGCACACCGATGCTCACCGCCGGAGACGAGTTCGGCCACAGCCTGGGCGGAAACAACAACGCGTATTGTGTTCCCACACTTGCCTCCCCAACCGATTCGTGGGCACTGGACTGGGCGAGGGCCGATCAGTCGTTGGTGCAGTTCGTCTCCCGAGCGTTCGGGTTACGCCGAGCGGCACCGGCGCTGCGTCAGCCCGAATTCTTCGAAGGCAGAAGGAGACTGGAGCACCCGGACCTCGTCTGGTTCGACTATGCCGGCGTCGAGTTCGACGACACCGCATGGTACGACGAGAGTCACCGAACGCTGCAGGCCTGGATCGACGGAGCCGACGTTCGGTCTCACACTCGGACCGGGCGCCCGCTCGGTGACGACAGTTGGCTCCTGATTCTGCATTCCGGCGGACCGGTTCAGGTCACGGTCGGCACTCCGGAATGGTTCGACGGCACCTTGACTGCATCGTTCGATTCGGCGTCACCGACCGGCGAACCTGCCTCCACGGCGGAAGTTCCCGTCGGCACCGAGATCTCGTTGACCGGACCCACGGTCTTGGCCTTACGTTCGGTGTCACGTCCGCCGGTAACCGCCGCAGTCATGGAATCCGGCAGCACCTTGATCAGGAATTGAATGGTCGGCCCGATCCCGAAGGCGTACAACACGGTTCCGACGCCAACGGTTCCACCGAGAAGCCATCCGGTAGCGAGGACCGCGATTTCGATGCTGGTACGCACGAGCCTGACCGACAAGCCGGTGCGCGCGACCAGTCCTGTCATCAACCCGTCGCGGGGACCCGGCCCCATGCCTGCGCCGATGTAGAGAACGCTGGCCAGACCGTTGAGGAGGATGCCCGCGACCATGATCACGGCACGAACTGGCATGGAATCGAAGACCGGCAAGAAGGCCAGTGAAGTATCCACCGAGATTGCAATGACAACGACATTCGCGACCGTGCCGAATCCTGGCCGCTGACGGATCGGAATCCAGAGCAGCAGTACCACCGCACCGGTAATGGCAGTGATCACACCGAAACTGAGCGAAACATGCTCGGCCACACCCTGATGAAACACATCCCAGGGGTCCAGTCCGAGGCCGGCAGTGATCATCATGGCCATCGAGAAGCCGTACAACCACAGACCGACGAACAGCGAGGCGAATCTCCGTATCAACACTCGACCATCTTGAAGGCCACTGGACTGTTCATCCATAGCCAAGTTGCCGACACTGGACTGGTCGGGTGAGGTCTCTACGGAACAGCGATGACTGTCATGGAGCCTGGTGCCACTTCCGTGAACCCCGCATCGCGCACCGCGACGGCCTCCGACCTCTTCAATCCTCCTACTGCCTCGGCCCACTGTTTCGGACTTGCGTCGCGTACCGAGCAACGGAAGTCGTTCTGCGCCCATGCCCAGCACTGTTTCTCGGACATGGCCGCTGCCAACAACATCGAGGCATGCCCGACCTGTGCCGACGCCTTGCCTACCGTCATCTCGAGCGCCGAGTCGATCCACAGCACCGGAATGCCAGGCTCGGGCTCGCCAGGCTCGTCGTGCTCGAGGTCGGTGCCACCGATCTGCAACTTCTTGATTCGCGGGTCCAGTTCTCCGACCGGCCCGGGAACCAGAGCCCGCGCCTGGGCACCATCCACGTCGACGGTGATTCCCGGTACCTCTTGCGCGGCGAGCCACTGGGCTCCACGCGCTCGGCGAGACACTTTCCGGATCCGGGCACCCACCCACGCCGAATAGTCCTCGTGCCACGGGCCGGGCTCCCCGTCTTCGGTGAACCCGACGCGTTCGTCCAGACACAGCGCCACTGCCGCCGATGCCGCAGCCTCGAGCAATGCGGTGCGCTTGGGCGGGTCTGCCTTCGGAATGTGGAGAACGATCGGCATCGCCAGCACCAGCGCCGGATCTGCGGGATCGTCTCGCCCTCCGTAGCCAGCAGCCAACACCGCGTGGCGCTCGCGCCAGCGAGAATCGGGGCCGGACATCACAGCTGGATCGGAACTGACTGCTGGATCGGAACTGACTGCTGGATCGGAACTCATGGAATCGGTACGCGTCGTACGCCACCGTCGACGGCGTCCGCAGCCTCGACCTCGTCGCGGGTCACACCGAGAATGAACAGCACGGCATCGAGGAAGGGATGCGACAAAGCCGCGTCCGCGACCTCCCGCAACGCAGGCTTGGCGTTGAACGCCACACCCAGGCCTGCGGCGTTGAGCATGTCGATGTCGTTGGCACCGTCACCGACAGCGACGGTCTGTTCCATCGGAACACCGACCTGATCGGCGAACTTGCGCAGCGCGACGGCCTTCGCAGCGCGGTCGACGATTTCACCGATCACACGTCCGGTCAGCTTGCCGTCGACGATCTCGAGGGTGTTGGCGTGCACGAAGTCCAGTTCGAGTTCGTGTGCGAGGCCTTCGATGACCTGGCGGAAACCGCCGGACACCACGCCGCAGTGGAATCCGAGGCGGCGCAGGGTGCGAATCGTGGTGCGCGCCCCCGGCGTCAATTCGATGCTCTCTGCCACCTCGTCGATGACGGAGGCATCGAGACCGGCCAGTGTCGCCACACGCTGGTGCAGTGATTCGGTGAAGTCGATCTCGCCGCGCATCGCAGCTTCGGTGACGGCGCGGACCTCGTCCTCGACTCCGGCCTTCGCGGCGAGCATCTCGATGACCTCGCCCTGAACGAGCGTCGAGTCCACGTCGAACACGATCAGACGCTTGGCTCGGCGAGCGAGACCTGCGCGCTCGACTGCGATGTCGACGTTTTCGAGAGCGGCGACCTCGGCGAGTCCGGTACGCAGCTTCGCGTCGCCGTCGACAGTATCGGCTGCGCTGACGCTGAGTTCGAGGCCGGTGACCGGATAATCGGCGACACCACGGATGGAGTCGATGTTGGCGCCCTGCTTCGCGAGTTCGCGTGCTACCGAGCGCATGGCGCGAGCATTGACCGGGCTGCCGAGAACAACGACGGCGTGAGTGGACACTGCAGGTCGCCCGGGATCGGCACCGATTTCGATGTCGACGTTCATTCCGACCGTCGCCATCGCCTGTTCGAGCTCTTCCTGAAGAGCTTCGGGATCGTTCGGGCAGGCCACCATGACCCCGAGTGTCAGTCGACCTCGAATCACCACCTGCTCCACGTCGAGCAGACGCACATCGTGCCGCGACAGCGCCGCGAACAGTACCGAGGTGACGCCAGGGCGGTCCGGCCCGGTCACAGTCACCAGAACAGTGGTGTCAGAGGCACCCACCGAAAACTCCGATCGTTTCTTCGTTCGCGTCTTGATCGTCACTATTGTGCCAAGCGAAAGGCCCCACCCGTTACTCGGGCGGGGCCTTCGCTGATTACTTCAGTGTGTTACTTCGCTCAGGAGCGGCTGTCGGTGCCGGGGTCGCCTTCGTCCCCGACTGTCAGCGGCTCGTGACGAGCATCTTCGAGCACGGTGCTGGCGTTCTTCCCGCCGTGACCGGGGCCGACGTGCGCTTCTGCGCGCATCCGCTCCACCATGTGCGGGTAGTGCAGCTCGAACGCCGGACGCTCGCTACGGATGCGCGGCAACTCGGTGAAGTTGTGACGCGGCGGCGGGCAGGTGGTCGCCCACTCCAGCGAGTTTCCGTAACCCCACGGATCGTCGACGGTGACCACTTCGCCGTAGCGGTAACTCTTGAAGACGTTCCAGATGAACGGCAGCGTCGAGGCACCGAGTACGAAGGCGAAGATCGTGGACACCGAGTTCAGAACCGTGAATCCGTCCGAGGGCAGGTAGTCGGCGTACCGACGCGGCATACCTTCGGCACCGAGCCAGTGCTGAACGAGGAACGTGCCGTGGAAACCGACGAACGTGGTCCAGAAGTGCCACTTGCCGAGGCGCTCGTCCATCATGCGACCGGTCATCTTCGGGAACCAGAAGTAGATACCGGCGTAGGTGGCGAACACGACCGTACCGAAGACCACGTAGTGGAAGTGGGCGACGACGAAGTAGCTGTCGGTGACGTGGAAGTCGAGCGGCGGGCTCGCGAGGATGACACCCGACAGACCACCGAAGAGGAAGGTGATCAGGAAGCCGATCGAGAACAGCATCGGCGATTCGAAGGTCAATTGCCCCTTCCACATCGTTCCGATCCAGTTGAAGATCTTCACGCCCGTCGGCACGGCGATCAGGAACGTCATGAACGAGAAGTACGGCAGGAGGACAGCGCCGGTTGCGTACATGTGGTGAGCCCACACAGCGATCGAGAGAGCGGCAATGGCCAACGTTGCGTACACCAGACCGCTGTAGCCGAAGATCGGCTTACGGCTGAAGACCGGGAAGATCTCCGAGACGATGCCGAAGAACGGCAGCGCGATGATGTACACCTCGGGGTGACCGAAGAACCAGAACAGGTGCTGCCACAGGAGCACACCGCCCGTTGCCGGGTCGAAGATGTGTCCACCGAGATGGCGGTCGACGAACAGGCCCATGAATGCAGCGGTCAGCAGCGGGAACGCCAGCAGGATCAGGATGCTGGTGATGAAGATGTTCCAGGTGAAGATCGGCATGCGGAACATGGTCATACCGGGTGCGCGCAGGCAGATCACGGTGGTGACCATGTTGACGCCACCGAGGATGGTGCCGAGGCCGGCGACAGCCAGACCCAAGACCCACAGGTCGGCGCCGACGCCGGGGCTGTGCAGCGCGCTGGTCAGCGGCGTGTATGCCGTCCAACCGAAGTCTGCTGCGCCACCGGGCGTGACGAATCCGGCCGTCGTGATGATCGCGCCGAACAGGTACAGCCAGTAGCTGAACGCGTTCAGACGCGGGAACGCGACGTCGGGTGCACCGATCTGGAGCGGAAGAATGTAGTTCGCGAAACCGAAGACGATCGGGGTCGCGTACAGCAGCAGCATGATCGTGCCGTGCATGGTGAACAGCTGGTTGAACTGTTCGTTGGAAAGGAACTGCATACCGGGTACAGCAAGTTCGGCACGCATCATCAGTGCCATGAGGCCACCGATGAGGAAGAAGGCGATGGAAGTCGCCAAGTACATGATTCCGAGCACCTTGGGATCGGTGGTCGTGATCATCTTGAAAATGAATGAGCCCTTGGGTCCCTGCCGCGGCGGGTAAGGCCTGGCCGGCGCTATCGTGGGGACTGGCTGGGGCGCTACGGCAGTCACTGATCCTCCTGAATGTGCCTTTGGTCGCTCCGCAGACTCCGTCAAAGAGCCCTTGGTTGCGCCCGCAGGGTCCGTCGCCCGGGCTGCGGACAACGGCTTCTGGCTTGCGCTCATCGAATCGTAGACCGTGACTCCGAGGCACCGCGACCCGGTCCTACTCTGCGTCGTACTCGAGCATCCGTTTTTCACGGCACCGAACGAACGACCTGCGGTTTATGTTCCCTCGGGAGTCCGAACCCACTTCCGAATCGGCGTGTCGTGCCCGTCGAAGAATTCGGCCGGTGTCCGTTTTCGGCCAACTCCTCCACTGATAAGGTCACCCTCGCCTAACTCATCTCAGGAGTCAATCAGTGAAATTCTTTCCCCGCCGGGCCGCGATGGTAGCGGTCGCAGCCTCGATCGCCTTGGTCGTTCCAGCCTGCTCGAGTAACGACGAGCCCGCTGCAGCCACCACCTCGACCGAGTCGGGCGCATTCCCCCGCACTGTCGAGCACTTCCGTGGAAGCACCGAAATCCCGGCCGCACCCCAGCGGATCGTCGCGCTCGACAACAGCTTCACCGACGCCGTCCTCCTCCTCGAATCCCCGCTCGTCGGCTACGTCGACTACCGCGAGCCCGGTCTGCCCGACTACCTCGGATCCTCCAGGGACGAATTCGCCGCGGACGCCGTTTCGGTCGGCACTGTCAGCAGCGCGAGCCTCGAGAAGATCGCCGCACTGCAGCCGGACCTCATCATCTCCGCCGAGGTCCGTGACGGGAAGAACTACGACCAACTGTCCGCGATCGCGCCCACTGTCTTCACCCAGACGACCGGTCCGACGTGGAAGGACAACATCCGCCTGGTCGGTGAAGCGTTGGGCAAGGAATCGCTGGCCGAGGCGAAAATCACCGAATACGAAACTCGAGCGACTGCAGTCGGCAAGGAAATCAACGAGAAGGCGAACAACCCGGTCATCTCGGTGGTCCGATTCGCCGGTGAACCGACGGCTCGCCTCTACCGCACCACTTCGTTCAGCGGCATCGTCCTTCAGGACGCCGGATTGAAGCGCCCGGACAACCAGGGGCCCGACCCCGCCGATGCCGGCAACATCATGATGAAGATCAGCCCCGAACTGATCAACGAAGCCGACGCGGACGTCATCTTCATCAGCACCTGGCAGGACGCCGAGGGCAAGAGCGCCGAAGCTGCGAAGCCGTTCCTCGAGAGCCCGCTGTGGCAGACCCTTCGAGGACGCAAGGTCGACGTGGACGATTCACGGTGGATGTCGCCGGTCAGCATCCAGGGCGCCCACATGATCCTCGACGACCTCTCGGACACGTTCGAGGTGGACAAGCAGAACAGCTGAGTCGAACGGCTAACCTGAACGGCGCCCGCTCACACAGGAAGCCGTCGACTTTGTCTGTTCTCTCACGCACGTCCGTTCTCTCGCGCACGTCTGTTCTCTCACGCACGATCGCCCGCACGTCCGTTCGTCGTGTCTCGATCCTGGGGATCGCCGCCACGATGCTCGTCCTCGGCGGTTGCTCGTCCGACTCGTCGGACGACCCCGCGAGCACCATCGTCCGGACCACTACGTCGATCGCCGGTGCCGGCGTGATGGGCATAGAACGCGACACCGCCACCGCGTGCCCGACGCCGACGCAGGCCGACCCGGGTGCCGGCCCGGAGGTGAAGCGTCGAGTCGTACACACTGCGGGCGAAACAGAGGTTCCTTCCGACCCCCAACGGATCGTGGTCCTCGACAGCGTCTCGATGGACGCCGTGTGCGCCCTCGGTCTGTGGGAGCGGGTAGTCGGCGCCGCAACCGGCGGCGACTCGCCTCAACCGTCGTACCTCGGTTTCGGTATCTCGGAGATTCCGAGCGTCGGCCCCGTAAGCGCACCCGACGTCAACGCCGTGAAGGCCGCCGCGCCGGACTTGATCCTCGGGTCCAGTCCGGCGTCCGACGGTGTGTACGGGCAACTCGACGCCATCGCCCCAACCGTGTTCGCCGGTTCCGATCCCGTGTTCTGGAAAGCGCAGTTCGCGCTCGCCGGCCAGGCGCTGGGCCGTTCGTCCGCAGCTGCGACGGAGCTCGACCGCTACCAGCAGGACGTCGTGCAACTCGGCGACGCATTGAATGCCTCGCAGACGCAGGCATCAGTGGTTCGGTTCGGTTCGAAGGACCTGCAGATCGAGGGACCCGCATCCTTCGCCGGACAGATCCTCAGTGACGTCGGCGTCCGGCGCCCACCGGCGCAGCGATTGACCGATGCGACCACAGCACCGATTCCGGCCGACGATCTCAGCGCCGCCGAAGGTGACTTGATCTACGTACTCTTCGACGGGCCGAACGGTCGGACCTACGGCACCGAGATTATGAAGAGCGACCAGTGGCAGGACCTCGCCGCTGCCACCGACCGGCGTGTGTTCGTCGCTGAAGACGACATCTGGAACGGAAACGGGATGACTGCCGCCCGGGCCGTACTGGCGGACTTGAAGGGAACCTTGAACGGATATGCGAGCTGACCGGAACGAACGACTACTCCCACCTTCGAGGTGGCTCGCCGCAACTGTGATGTTCGGGTTCTGATCATGCCGATTCCCGAATTCATTGTCGCACTGCGCGAGAAGGTCGGTCATGCGCCGCTCTGGCTGTCCGGAGTGAGCGTCGTGATCCGCGACGACAACGGCCGGGTCTTGCTCACCCGCCGCGCCGACAACGGTCAGTGGGCCGTTGTGTCCGGCGTTCTCGAGCCTGGCGAGGAGCCGTCGTCGGCGGCGGTGCGCGAGGCGAAGGAAGAAACCGGCGTCGACGCCGAATTGATTCGGATCACGAGTGTCGATGTCACAGAGCCCATTACGTACCCCAACGGTGATGTGACTCAGTACCTCGACGTGTGCTTCCTGGCCAGGTGGACCGGCGGAGATGCACACGTGGCGGACGACGAAAACCTCGAGGTCGCGTGGTTCGCGCCGAGCGAACTGCCGTCGGACATGACGGAAACCTCGCGTCTGCGCCTCGCAAAAGCGTTGCTGGACAAGCCGGAAGCGTGGTTTCAGCGCTAGTCCACTCCCCCGTACATGACCGAAGCCCGATTCCTACCTGTGCAGGAGTCGGGCTTCGGCATGTAAAGGCGGGTCGTCGCTCTAGAAATCCCGAGCGGGTCGCTCTAGAAATCCCAGTCGTCGTCTTCGGTGTTGACGGCCTTGCCGATGACGTAGGAGCTACCCGAGCCGGAGAAGAAGTCGTGATTCTCGTCCGCATTCGGCGAAAGTGCCGACAGGATAGCCGGATTGACGTCCGTCTCGTCCTTCGGGAAGAGGCCTTCGTAACCGAGGTTGTTGAGCGCCTTGTTGGCGTTGTAGCGCAGGAACTTCTTGACATCCTCGGTCAGGCCGACGCCGTCGTAGAGGTCCTGGGTGTAGTCGACCTCGTTCTCGTAGAGCTCGAAGAGCAACTCGAACGTGTAGTTCTTGAGCTCTTCACGCTCGGCCTCGGTGAGCTGTTCGAGGCCCTTCTGGTACTTGTAGCCGATGTAGTACCCGTGCACGGCCTCGTCGCGGATGATCAGGCGGATGAGGTCTGCGGTGTTGGTGAGCTTGGCGCGTGAGGACCAGTACATCGGCAGGTAGAAGCCGGAGTAGAAGAGGAAGCTCTCGAGGAGCGTCGAGGCGACCTTGCGCTTGAGCGGCGACTCGCCGTTGTAGTAGTCGAGAACGATCTGCGCCTTGCGCTGCAGGTTCGGGTTCTCCTCCGACCAGCGGAACGCGTCGTCGATGTCGGGGGTGGAGCACAGCGTCGAGAAGATCGAGCTGTAGCTCTTGGCGTGCACCGATTCCATGAAGGCAATGTTGGTGTAGACCGCTTCTTCGTGGGGGGTGATCGCGTCCGGGATGAGGCTGACGGCGCCGACGGTTCCCTGAATGGTGTCGAGCAACGTCAGGCCCGTAAAGACGCGCATGGTGAGCTGCTGCTCCTGCGCGGTCAGCGTTCCCCAGGACGGGATGTCGTTGGAGACCGGCACCTTTTCGGGCAGCCAGAAGTTGCTGACGAGGCGATCCCACACCTCGGCGTCCTTCTCGTCCTGGACGCGATTCCAGTTGATGGCGGAAACGCGACTGACCAGCTTGACCATAATTCCTACCTAGCGAGAGAGATACTGCCGAATGTTGGCTTGCCTGAACACTACCCGTTGTGTCGGGTCCGCGATGCCAACACAACAACATGTGTCGCACGCGCCCCTCCACGAGTAGAAGAAATGTGATATCAATTAAATATCACTTACCGATGGAAAGCGAGTCTCGCATGACCAGCACACCCACCGTGGCCGAGAAACCGACCGGTGTCGCCACCACAACGATCGCCGAACGCCCAGGCTGGGACCTGTCCGGGAGCTGGATGCTCCTCGGCGGCGTACTTCTCTTCCTGGCCGGAATCGCACTGTCCGTCGTTGGCGGAGTTCTGGGACTCTTCGCCCTGATTCCGGTCGGAGTGGTGCTGTTCATCGCGTCACTCCCGCTACTGATGGGTCTGACCTTGGTGCAACCGAATCAAGCCCGAGTTCTGCAACTCCTGGGAAGCTCGTACAGCGGCACCCTGCGCACGCCGGGACTGCGGTGGACAAATCCGCTGACTGTCCGTCGATCGATCTCGACGCGTATCCGAAACCACGAGACCGGTCAGGCGAAGGTGAACGACGCCGACGGCAATCCCATCGAGATCTCGGCGGTGGTCGTCTGGCAGGTGGCCGACACAGCGCTCGCCTCGTTCCAGGTGGACGACTACGAGGAGTTCGTCTCCGTACAGACCGAGGCGGCCGTCCGCCATATCGCCGGCAGCTATCCGTACGACGCCGAAGGCCGAGTCTCGTTGCGCGAGAACGCCGATATCATCACGACCACCTTGTCGGAGGAGGTTCACGCCCGCGTACGAGCGGCGGGTGTCGAAGTGATCGAGACGCGCATCAACCGGCTCTCGTATGCACCGGAGATCGCCAGCGCAATGCTTCGGCGCCAGCAGGCGGGCGCTGTCATCGCCGCCCGTCAGCAGATCGTCGAAGGTGCGGTGTCCATGGTCGACATGGCACTCAAGCAGCTCGAGGAAAAGCACGTCGTCGAACTCGACGAGGAACGCAAGGCGACGATGATCAGTAACCTTCTGGTCGTGCTGTGCGGCGACCGCGACGCACAACCGGTGCTGAACACCGGTTCGCTCTACCAGTAAAGGAAAGGCCACATGGCCACGGATCCAGCTCCGCGATCCGAGCGTAAGAAGATCCTTCTTCGGTTGGACCCAGCGGTGCACGACGCGCTTGCCCGCTGGGCCGCCGACGATCTCCGAAGTACCAACGCCCAGATCGAGTTTCTCCTTCGGCGCGCACTCACCGAGCACGGTCGAATGCCGAAGAACGCCGGCAAGATGCACGGTCCAGGCCGCCCGCCGGCTTGACGAGCAAGCCTGAAAAGCAAGCTGCCCCCGTGAGCCTTTCGGTAGCAGTCACTACCGAAAAGGTCCACGGGGGCGAAGCCATTTACAACATGCAGGAAACGCAGCCCTCGACCTCGGTGCCTTCGAGTGCCATCTGACGCAGACGGATGTAGTACAGCGTCTTGATTCCCTTGCGCCACGCGTAGATCTGCGCCTTGTTGATGTCGCGCGTGGTGGCGGTATCCTTGAAGAAAAGTGTCAGCGACAGGCCCTGGTCGACGTGTTGTGTTGCGGCAGCATAGGTGTCGACGATCTTCTCGTACCCGATTTCGTAGGCATCCTGGTAGTACTCCAGGTTGTCGTTGGTCAGGTAGGGCGCCGGGTAGTAGACGCGACCGATCTTGCCTTCCTTGCGGATCTCGATCTTCGACGCCACCGGGTGGATGGAGCTGGTGGAGTAGTTGATGTACGAGATCGAGCCGGTCGGCGGGACGGCCTGAAGGTTCTGGTTGTAGATACCGTGCTTCTGAACCGAAGCCTTCAGCTCACGCCAGTCGTCCTGGGTGGGGATGTGCAGCTTCGCATCGGCGAAGAGTCCGCGAACCTTGTCGGTTGCAGGCTCCCAGGCCTGGTCGGTGTACTTGTCGAAGAATTCGCCCGAGGCGTACTTCGACTCCGGGAAACCCTTGAAGTACGAGCCGCGCTCGATGGCGATCTTGTTCGACGCACGCAGTGCGTGGAACAGCACGGTGTAGAAGTAGATGTTCGTGAAGTCGATGCCTTCTTCGCTGCCGTAGAAGATCCGCTCACGAGCGAGGTATCCGTGCAGGTTCATCTGACCGAGGCCGATGGCGTGGGAGTCGTTGTTGCCCTGCTCGATCGACGGCACCGAGTAGATGTGCGTCTGGTCGGACACCGCCGTCAATCCGCGGATCGACACTTCGATGGTCTTGGCGAAGTCGGGTGAGTCCATGGTCTTCGCGATATTCAGCGAACCCAGGTTGCAGGAGATGTCCTTGCCGACCTTCGAGTAGGACAGGTCGTCGTTGAACAGTGAAGGCGTCGAAACCTGCAGGATCTCCGAGCACAGGTTCGAGTGCGTGATCTTGCCTTCGATCGGGTTGGCCCGGTTCACCGTGTCCTCGAACATGATGTAGGGGTAGCCCGATTCGAACTGCAATTCGGCGACGGTCTGGAAGAACTCGCGAGCCTTGATCTTGGACTTGCGAATTCGCTTGTCGTCGACCATCTCGTAGTACTTCTCGGAGACGTTGATGTCGGAGAACGGAACTCCGTAGATGCGCTCGACGTCGTACGGCGAGAACAGGTACATGTCCTCGTTCTTCTTCGCGAGCTCGAACGTGATGTCCGGGATCACGACGCCGAGTGAGAGCGTCTTGATGCGGATCTTCTCGTCCGCGTTCTCACGCTTGGTGTCGAGGAAACGGTAGATGTCGGGGTGGTGCGCATGCAGGTACACAGCACCGGCGCCCTGACGCGCACCCAATTGATTGGCGTAGGAGAACGAGTCCTCGAGAAGCTTCATGATCGGGATGACACCCGAGCTCTGGTTCTCGATCTTCTTGATCGGTGCGCCGTGCTCACGAACGTTGGTGAGCAGCAAGGCAACACCGCCACCGCGCTTGGACAGCTGCAGAGCCGAGTTGATGGAGCGACCGATGGACTCCATGTTGTCTTCGATACGAAGCAGGAAGCAGGACACGGGCTCGCCGCGCTGCTTCTTGCCCGAGTTCAGGAACGTCGGGGTGGCGGGCTGGAAGCGTCCGGCGATGATCTCGTCGACGAGTTCGACGGCCAGGTCTTCGTTGCCTGCAGCGAGGGTGAGCGCAACCATGCACACGCGATCTTCGAAACGCTCGAGGTAGCGCTTACCGTCGAAGGTCTTGAGCGTGTAGGAGGTGTAGTACTTGAACGCACCCAGGAACGTCGGGAAGCGGAACTTCTTGGCGTACGCGTGATCGATCAGGAACTTCACGAAAGTACGTGAGTACTGATCGAGAACCTCTGGCTCGTAGTAGTTTTCCTCGACGAGGTAGTCCAGCTTCTCGTCCAGATTGTGGAAGAACACGGTGTTCTGGTTGACGTGCTGCAAGAAGTACTGACGGGCTGCAGCGACATCCATCTCGAACTGGATCTCACCGTTGGCGCCGTACAGGTTGAGCATGGCATTGAGTGCGTGGTAGTCGAGACCGTTGGTGGAATCGCCGCCGCGTGCATCACGCTCTACGCTTCCTGCCGCGATCGTGTCAGTGATGGTTGGCGCCACTGCCCGTGCTCCTTCTCTGTTTCGAGATGATTCCAGAACTCCCCCAAGCCTTCTCGTACTCGGTCGACATCTTCGGCAGTGCCCATGAGTTCGAAACGGTACAGAAAAGGAACGTGGCATTTCTGGGAAATGATGTTTCCTGCATAGCAAAAGGACTCACCGAAATTGGTGTTTCCCGCCGCGATCACTGCTCTGATCAACGACCTGTTGTGTGGATTGTTCAAAAAACGAATGACCGGCTTCGGCACATAACTGGTGTCGCGCCCTGTCACGGTGACGCCGCCACCATAGGTGGGCAGAATCAGCACATAGGGCTCGTCTACGCGAAATGAGCCGTCACGGTCATGGATGGGTATACGTGTCGCAGGCAGGCCGAGACGTTGAACGAATCGGTGGGTGTTCTCCGACACGCTGGAAAAATAGACCAGCGAAGTCATCGGTTGTCACCATTTTCTTGTACGGTGCCCGGAACTACTCAGATGTGTCGGCGGAGGTCTCCACCGCCGACACTGCGGCGCTTCAAGCAGCGACGGTCAGGGTCTTGATGCGATCGGGACGGAAGCCCGACCAGTGATCTTCACCGGCAACCACGATGGGTGCCTGGAGGTACCCGAGAGCCATGACGTAGTCGCGGGCTTCGGCATCCTCGGTGATGTCGATGACGTTGTATTCGAGACCGGCCTTGTCGAGGGCGCGGTAGGTGGCATTGCACTGAACGCAAGCGGGCTTGGTGTAGACGGTGATGCTCATGAGAGTCCCTCTTTCGCTTAGCCAACAAAGGCCGATGTAGTGATGTTCAGCACCGATTCGACCGATTGCCGGAGTCTCGCTCGAGGCGTTCCGCGTTGTGGTCTCTCAGTGCTCAAGACACTACACCTAGTGGCCGACAGAAACACATAACGCGAGATGTTGTGAGTCACATCGTTGAAATTCCCAGGTCGCCCCTGTTCAGCGCACGCAACTTCCGGCGCGTCGGCGTGTCGCGCGTCACATTTCGGTCGCGGGCTCGACAGCATCTGAAAACCACTTCTCGGACCTACCATGAGCGTCGTGGAAACACCTCCGAAGGACGAAGCTCCGCGCCACCAGGCAACCGTGACGAGAACGCAGCAGGTGACACCACTGATGCGCAGAATCACCTTCGGCGGCGCGGGCCTGAGCGACTTCGAGACGAGCGGGAGCCCCGACGAACGGGTGCTCGTCAGATTCCCCCTCGATCCCCCTCACGCCCGTAGTTACACGGTCCGACGCTGGCAGCCGTCGAAGAACGAACTGGAGATCGACTTCGTTCTCCACGGCCACGGCGGAGCGGCACTCTGGGCCGAGAATGCGCAACCGGGCGCGACCGTCCATCTCTCGACTGCGAGCGGGTGGTTCACGCCGCCGGCAGAGTGCGACTGGCTGCTACTCGTCGCCGATCACGCCGCACTGCCTGCGATCGGGCGGATCTTGGAAGAAGCACCCGACGATCTACCGATCCACGTCATTGCACAGGTGCCCGCGCCGAGCGAACAGCAGACGTTCACGACGCGCGCCGACGCTCACTACCGATGGATCGACGAAGCAGACTCACTGCTCGCCGAATTGGCCGGCGTTCGCATGCCTCCCGGCGAGGGCTACATCTGGTGCGCAGTCGAGGCCGCGACCGCCAGACGCATCCGCGCCCATCTGCGTCGAACATGGGAAATCCCGGCAACCCGCATGCACGTGATGGGTTACTGGCGGGAGGACAAGGAGAACTGGGAGCGTCGGTACGCAGTCGTCGCCGACCGTATCGATTCCGCGATGGGCGAAGCGATGTTGGCCGGCAAGGATTTCGAGTCGGTTCGCGACGCCGTCGACGACGCGATGGAACGCGAAGGGCTCTAGCGGACGTATGGCCCTCGCTCGCATACGAGTGAGGGCCATACCTTCCGGCATGGCCCTCACTCGAGAAACGGTTTACGCGTTGACGAGCTGCTTGCTGGCGTCGACGAGGTCGGAGACGACCTTGGAGATCTGAGCGAGCACCTCTGCGTTCTCACGCGGGTGCAGCTCACCGAACAGTGCGCCGGTTCCACCGATGCTCAGTGCGGTGTCCTCGACGACCTTGCCGCCGGCGATGCGGACTGCCTTGGTGGTGTCTTCGTGAGCCCACTTGGCGCCGTTGCCGCTGGGCGAAGCGCTGATGACTGCGACAGCCTTGTCCTTGACGGCACCGACACCGTACGGACGCGAGATCCAGTCGATGGCGTTCTTCAGAACTGCGGGGATGGTGCCGTTGTATTCGGGGGTGACGAGCAGGAACGCGTCAGCGTCGCTCGCAGCGGCGCGCAGTGCGTCGACAGCGGGAATGGAAGCACCCTCGACGTCGATGTCTTCGTTGTAGAAGGGGACGTCGGCGAGGCCTTCGAAGACCGTCAGCGTGGCACCCTCGGGTGCGGCGGACACAGCCGTCTCGGCAAGCTGGCGATTGACGGATCCGGCGCGCAGGCTGCCGACGAGAACGAGAACATTGGTCTGTGACATAACGAGATTCCTTCGAGAGTGGTGCGGTTGGTGGCTCCGGTTGAAAGTTATATCAACTAAACGGACCGCGGTCCACTTACATTCCCCGGCCCTGTAACCTGATCCCGTGAGCGCAATCCCCCTCCCCCAGATCGGCGCCGTACCCGTCGAGCGCGGTGACGCAGCACGTAACCGCGTACTTCTGCTCGACGCCGCAGCCCTCCTCGTCGCCGAGCGAGGTGTCGACGCGGTCACGATGGATGCCGTCGCGTGCCGAGCCGGTGTGGGCAAGGGCACAGTTTTTCGGCGCTTCGGCAATCGATCGGGACTGATGCAGGCACTGCTCGATCACACCGAGCGAGAACTGCAGCAGGCATTCATGTTCGGCCCCCCACCGTTGGGTCCTGGCGCGCCGCCGATCGAGCGCCTCATCGCGTTCGGACGAGCCCGGATCGCCATGGTGGAAGTACAGGGCGAAGTCCTCCGAGCGGCGGAAAACGCTCCTGAATACCGCTTCGGCGGTCCGGCACGAGCACTCGGCATCGCTCACGTCATCGGACTTCTTCGAGGAGCCGGCGTCGAGGGCGACCTCGATCTGCTCGCTTCGGCACTGTTGGCACCGCTCGAAGCGTCGCTTGTCCTTCATCAGGTGCGCGATCTCGGGATGACCACCGAGCGCCTGGCCGCCGGCTGGGAAGACCTTGCCCGGCGCGTTACTCGATGTTGACTCCCCAGATCCGTCCCACCACTTAATGTGAGCCCATGCGCATCGCAGCTGCCGTCATCGGCCTCCTGACCATCGCCGCGGTAAGCGGTTGCTCCGCTTCGTCCGACTCCCCCGAGGACAAGACGGACCCCTCCGGCCGCGTCTTCATCTCGACCTCCGTCGACGGAACACAAATTCCCGGCGGCGGCCCGCTGACTCTCGATTTCAGCCAAGCGGGTCGAGTGTCCGCGAGCGCCGGATGCAACACGGCAAACGGCTCGATCGAGTTCACCGACGGCACACTGACCACCGGCACCATGGCATCGACCATGATGGGCTGCCCTCCCAGCATCGCCGAATCCGACACCTGGACAACAACATTGCTGACCTCCGCGCCGACGTGGAGCCTCGACGGCGACACCCTCACCCTGACATCGGACGACGCCACAGTGACTCTGCAGGACAAGAAGATCGTCACGCCGGATCGACCTCTGCAGGGCACGACGTGGACCGTCACGTCACTCATCAGTCCCGATGCGATCAGTACGAGCCTGGCTCTGGAGACGTCAGCTCCCGAACTCACGATTGCCGCAGACGGTTCGGTCAGCGGAACCACCGGATGCAATCGCATGACCGGAAGCGCCCAGGTATCCGACACCACAGTCACATTCACGCCGATGGCAACCACGCGAATGGCCTGCCCCGAGGAGAACATGGACATCGAGCGTCAGATCCTGGCGGTACTCGACGGTGAAGTGAGCTACACCGTCGACGCCGACACGCTGACCCTGCGCAAGCCCGACAACACCGGATTGATACTGACTGCGCAGGCTTGACCAGACGCTGCAGGCTCGATCAGACGTTGTCGAGCAGCCAGCGCCCCAATTCGCGGGCGCTGGCATCGATCATCGCGGGCCAGTCCAAGGCCGAGTCGTCCGCATGGTCGCTGACATGTTTGACGAGTCGGCAGCTAGCACCCGCAGCCTGCGCGGCGAATGCGATGGCGAACCCCTCCATGTCAACCAGATCGGCTCGCTGAGCGAGAGCGTCCCGGGTCGCAGTGTCGGCGATGAATGCGTCGCCGGTCGCCAGCACGGAGTCGTCTCCGTCGGCGAGCACCAAACGGTCCGCGACGTCGTGCCCCAGCGCTCGGATCGCGGTGCTGCTGATGTCGTGATTGATGACAACCCCGGGAACATAGAGGCCACCGTGGTGCGCGTGCAGCGCACCGGCGGTCCCGATGTTGACGACCAGCGGCAGATCTTCCCGCTCGTACCGCGCCAGAGCAGAGGCGACTGCTGTTGCAGCACTGACCTTTCCAATACCTGTGATCAGCAGTTCGTATCCTTGCGGCACATAGGCCGCTTCCGACTTCGTCGCACTGACCACCAGAACGTTGTTCGCACTCATGTGCGCGACCGTACCGCCCACGTTGTGGTGGCACTGCGCGCGCCTGCTCACATCGCTAGAGTCCATTCATGGCCACACTGCGTGAAAGCATCATCGAAGAACTCGGCGCAAAGCCGACAATCGACGCCGCAGCGGAGGTTCGCGCGCGAGTCCAGTTCCTGAAGGACTACGTGCGCTCGACCCCCGCCAAAGGATTCGTTCTGGGAATCAGCGGCGGTCAGGACAGCACGCTCGCCGGCGCCCTCGCCCAACGTGCGGTCACCGAACTCCGCGAAGAAGGCCACGAGGCCGAGTTCGTCGCTGTTCGACTCCCCTATGGCGCGCAGGCCGACGAATCCGATGCTCAGATCGCACTCGGCTTCATCAAGCCGGACCGCTCTCTCACGGTCAACGTCAAGCCTGGCGCCGACGCCACAGCCCGTGAGGCCTCCGAGGCGTTGGGGAACGGCGAACTACGCGACTTCGTCCGTGGCAACATCAAGGCGCGCGAACGAATGGTCATTCAATATGCGATTGCCGGTCAGCTCGGCTACTTGGTGATCGGTACCGACCACGCCGCAGAAGCGATTACCGGCTTCTTCACGAAATTCGGTGACGGCGGCGTCGACATCACGCCGCTCACCGGCCTGAGCAAACGTCAGGGCGCTGCGCTACTGCAGGAATTGGGCGCACCCGAGAGCACGTGGCGCAAGGTGCCGACCGCCGACCTCGAGGACGACCGACCCGCGCTGCCCGACGAAGTTGCCCTCGGCGTCACGTACTCACAGATAGACGACTACCTCGAAGGAAAGGACGTTTCCTCCGAGGTAGCCGAAAAGCTCGAGAAGATGTTCGCCAACACTCGTCACAAGCGCACGGTGCCGGTCACACCCCTGGATGACTGGTGGAAGTAACTCTTACCAGCGACTAGCTACCGAACAGGCTGCCGAAGACGTCGCCCAGCGAACCCGTTCCCGAAGCCGGATCCTTCTTCGCGAAGTTGGTGGTGCATCCGTTGAACTGCACCGCATCGACCAGCGTCGAGGTGGCAGCGGAGCCGGTCCCAACACTGACGCCGTAGTGGTCGACTACCGCTTTCGGGTTCGCGGCGACGATGTCAGCCAAAGGCACTGACACGCGGTCCTTGGCGCCGTCGATGTTCTGAGTGCTCCACCACACGCCCTTCTGGAGATCCGCGTGAACGCCGCCGTCAGCCGTCGGCGTCGCGTCCGGTCCCGGGACCCACACCAGGGTGGTGAATCCGTTCTCGAACTTTCCGCCGGTGGTTCCGGTGAGGCGAAGCTGGAACGCCGCAGTCGGCGTGGCGGCGCGCTCGGCGAAACCGATCGCCTTGCTGACTGCGTCGGACAGCTTGATACCGCCGGCCGAATGGTAGGAAACCGAACGATCGCCGGTACCGTCGACGGCCAGCTTCAGTGAACCGTCCTTGTCGAGAACGTTGTCGGCCGTGTACGACGCGGTCTGATCCTTCTCGTCGGTGAACGGGATGCCCCATCCGTTCGGCGTCGCTTCGGTGGACAGAGTCGAGCACGAGGCTTCCGGCGCAGAAGAGCCGAGAGAACCGGTGGACGGAAGCGCAGTAGCAATTGCCGGAGCGGTGAGTGCAGCTGCCCCGAGGAGCGCTACGACGACTCCGACACGGCGCGTGGAATTAATCGACATTGAAATACCTTTCACATATCCCGAGTGGAATTGCGCCAAAATTAACACATGTCGACAATTACCAACAGCGAAGGTATTTCTTTTGTCATCCAAACAGATGACAATTCACCTGGGCAATTAGAAGTGCATTTACTCCCCCAAAAGTAGGAGAAACTAAACAAAACGACCAATGCTGGACAATTGACCAATAATGGAGAACATGGAGATGGATGCCACTCGAGCTGGAGTGATCAAGATATAAATATTTGGACCGGGAAACCGAAAAAGGACAATACGACGGCAGCCCACAAATAGCTACGCCGGCAATTCTCGGACTAGCCTCCAGCGAAAGGCGGAAGAATATCGACAGCGCTACCGGAGGCTCGAGACACGTCGCGGGTCAACTCGTCACCGACGAGGAAAGCCGAGACCGACAGCACTCGCTCCATCTCCGGTCCGTATCGCCCGACCAAGACCGCGACCAACTCGGCAAGTGTGTTGTCGGGCGAAATGGCGACTACCTCGCTACGGCAACCGGATACATCCGCTGCAGCAGCAAAGTAACGAACCGAGATCGAATGCGGATCAGCCACCAATCGCTCCCATACTTCTTTCCGGCGGAACGAAGTCCGCGGCGTCGATGCCGTGCCCTGCCCACTTGTTCCACATCGCACCGCGCCACAGATCCGCTAGTTGGTCGTCACTTGCTCCGGACCTGAGCGCGGCACGCAGATCGACTTCGCGGTCGCTGAACAGACATGACCGAATTGTTCCCTCGGCAGTCATTCGGGTCCGGTCGCATTCACTGCAGAACGAGCGGGTCACGGAAGCGATGATTCCAACCGTCATCGTGGTCCCGTCGACACGCCATTCTTCGGCAGGAGCCGACGGATCTTCGCGGCCGATAGCTTCCAATTCGAAACGGCTTCCCAATACGGACAACAATTCAGCCGCGGTCACCATGTTCTCGCGCGCCCACGCATGGTCTGCATCCAGAGGCATTTGTTCGATAAAGCGTAATTCGACGCCGGCTTCGAGGCACCACTGCAAAAGATCCGCCGCGCCGTGGAGCGTTTCACGCATCAGCACCGCATTGATCTTCAGTGGCGCGAGTCCGGCCGCAGCTGCCGCTCGAATTCCCGCGAGAACGGACGGCAACCTGTCTCGACGCGTCAATTCCGCAAAATGGGCGCGATCGACGGAATCCAGAGACACGTTGACGCGGGTCAGACCCGCTGCAGCCAGCTTCGCGGCACGATGTTCGAGCCCAACGGCGTTGGTAGTCATGGAAAGTGGAATGCCCGGCACGCGAGCCGCGCACCCGCCGATGATCTTTTCGAGGTCACTGCGCATGAGTGGTTCCCCGCCGGTGAATCTCACTTCACGAATACCGACTCGTTCGACACCGATTCCGACCACTCGAATGATCTCTTCGGGACTCAGAAGGTCTTCCGTAGCAATGGCCGGCAGGCCCTCTTCGGGCATGCAATACGTACAGCGAAGTGAACACTTCTCGGTGATCGAGACTCGCAGATCTCTGGCAACACGCCCGAACCTGTCGACCAGGAGATCCGTCTCGGGACGACCGGCGAGGGAGGCAGCGTCAAACCGCACGGTGGGAATTCCCATCGAGACCACTGTCATCACTTCACCAACTTCCGTATTGCTCCAGTATGACCGAAAGCCGTACTCCGTGTGTCGGACGGACCACACCGCCTAGGATCAAAACATGTCGAGGTTGTCGAGGTTACTGTCATGAGCGCGCGTTCGGTCGAGGAACACGCTGCGCACATCTCCGGATTGCTCACCGGCCTGCACACCCTCTCTCCGTCGGCGGTTCCGACGGCAGAAGCGTTGGGGCGCATAACTTGCTCGGATATCGCATCGCCGGTGGACCTGCCCCTCTTCCGCAACTCACAGATGGACGGATATGCGGTCGATGCTGCTTCTGTGGCCTCGGTTCCGACCACACTGACGGTTCGAGGCGTGATCGCCGCTGGAAGCGGAAAACCACCGAAACACCTTCCAGGATCGGCATTTCGCATCATGACCGGTGCGCCGCTCCCCGAGGGTGCCGACGCCGTCGTTCCCGTCGAGGACACGACGGGCGTCACCGAACACGTGGTCACCATCGAACGGGGCAGGTCTGTAGGCGAATTCGTTCGCGAACGTGGCAGCGACATCACTGCCGGAATGCTACTGGTCACGGCCGGAACACACTTGGAACCTCGCCATATCGCCGCGCTGAGCGCTGTGGGCCTGGCCTCGCTCGACACGTACACGAAGCCACGGGTCGCGATAATTACGACGGGCGCCGAACTGAAAAGTGCCGGAACAACTCTCGAACCAGGCGAGATCTACGATTCCAACGGACCAGCTTTGGCAACATTGGCCGAAGCCAACGGCGCCGATGTCGTATCCGTCGCCCGAAGCAGCGACGACCCGGCCGAGTTCCGCGAATTACTCTCGTACGCAACCTCGGTCGCCGATCTGGTTTTCACCTCCGGTGGGGTGTCCATGGGGGACTTCGAGGTGGTGAAGGAAACTCTCACCCCTCTGGGTGCACACTTCGGCCACGTCGCGATGCAGCCGGGTGGCCCGCAAGGCACCGCCGTGGTGAACGAAGTGCCGGTACTGAGTTTCCCGGGCAACCCGGTCAGCACGATGGTCTCGTTCGAGGTCTTCGCCCGCGGCGAACTGCGCCGGGCCGCGGGTCTGCCCGAGATCCCGCGCGAACGGCTGCCACTGACTGCACCGCTACGTTCGGTGGATGGCAAGCGCCAGTTCCTGCGCGCGCGTAGAACTGCGGACGGTATCGAACTCGTGGCCGGACCCGGCTCGCACCTCGTTGCAGCAATGGCGTGGGCCGACGTCCTGATCGACGTCCCCGCTGCCGTGACCGAACTCGGAGCGGGCGATCTCGTCGATGTCCTCCCGCTCTCGGCTTCCTCGATTTGATTCACTCGATCTGATTCAAAGGACACTCATGACCGAATTGACACACGTCGACAGCGAAGGCCGAGCGCGCATGGTCGACGTCAGCGCCAAGGCCGAGACGACGCGCATCGCCGTCGCTGCCGGTGAACTCGTCACGACCGCCGAGGTAGTTCGCCTCGTCCGCGCCGACGGCATGCCCAAGGCCGATGTCCTCACCACCGCGCGCATTGCCGGAATCGCCGGTGCAAAAAAGACGTCAGAGCTGATCCCGTTGTGTCATCAGCTCGCGCTTTCGTCGGTCAAGGTGGAATTCGGGTTCACCGAAACCTCGATCACCGTCGAAGCGACGGCAAAGACTCGCGGACAGACCGGCGTCGAGATGGAAGCACTCACCGCCGTCGCGGTAGCCGGCCTGACCTTGCACGACATGGTCAAAGCGGTCGATCCCGGAGCCACTATGAACGGTGTTCGCCTGCTCACCAAAGACGGTGGTAAACACGGACATTGGACCCGCGACACTCAGAACTCACAGACATCTCCGGCGCACGCCTTCACCTCGCCACGATCCGCAACCGTGCTGGTCGCTTCGACCGGTGGCGCGAACGGCACCAGACCCGACACCACCGGTCCGACGATCGCAGCCTGGCTACGCGAGCGGGACTTCGAGGTGCGTGGACCGCTTGTGTACGCCGACGCAGACATCGCGGCGGGCATCGCTGACGCCAAGGAGGGCTCCCCGTCGCTTGTCATCAGCACCGGCGGCACCGGTGCTTCCCCCACGGATGCAACCCCAGAAGCTACCCGGGCAGTCTTGACCCGTGAGTTGCCCGGGGTCGCAGAAGCTATCCGAACGAAGGGCCTCGAAAAGACCCCACACGCGTCACTGAGCCGTGGTGTGGCAGGTCTCACAGGCACGACGGTCATAGTCAATCTTCCGGGTTCTCCCGGTGGAGTGAAGGACGGTCTCACCGTCCTCGAACCCATCATCGATCACCTGCTCGCGCAGGTCGCAGGCGGAGGAGCACACGATGAGTGAGCTACTGGCTCGGATCTCCGAGCAACCGATTCACGCAGACACCGTCGACGCCGCCGTTGCCGGTCCGAAGAACGGTGCTGTTGTGGTGTTCACCGGGACGGTACGCAATCACGATGGCGGTCAAGCGGTTTCAGCGTTGGAGTACCAAGCGCATCCGGATGCCGAACGCTTCCTCCAGACGTGCTGCCAAGAGGTTGCCACCTCGACCGGCCTGCCGGTTGCCGCGATCCATCGCGTCGGACACCTCGAGATCGGCGACCTCGCACTGGTGGCCGCCGTCGCCGCCCCGCATCGAGCGGAGGCGTTCGCCGCGTGCGCCGAACTGGTGGAGCGCATCAAGCACGAGGTACCGATCTGGAAGCGGCAACACTTCGCGAACGGCGTCTCCGAATGGGTCGGGTTGTAGGTCGAACGCTCCGAGAAGGTAGAGTTACGATCACTAGGTGCCTGAAATCGGGCATCCAGCGTCGTAGAACGCAAATTTTCTTGCTGAGTGCTCAATGCACCCGCTCTTCTTACGGCGAAGAAGCCTGCCGACCGGCAGCGCCGCCACCACTGTGCTTGATTGTTCGACCGGTTCATTCCCGTGTCGGCATCCGGGCACGAACACGTGCCCGAAAGGCTCTGAACACACTTGTCTGACATCTCTACGCCCGCTACCACCTTCGCAGCCCTCGGTGTGCGCGCACCGCTGGTGAAAGCTCTCGAAGACGGCGGAATCACTTCTCCGTTCCCGATCCAGATCGACACCCTCCCCGACACTCTTTCGGGGCGCGACGTACTGGGCCGCGGAAAGACCGGAAGCGGCAAGACCCTCGCGTTCTCCATCCCCATGGTCTCCCGCCTCGCCGGCGAACTGTCCGGGGGCAAGCGTCGTCCGGGTCGACCGCTCGGCCTGGTGCTCGCACCGACGCGTGAGCTCGCCACCCAGATCACCGCAACCCTCGAACCGTTGGCCGCCGCATACGACTTGCGCGTGACCACCATCTTCGGTGGCGTCTCGCAGCACCGCCAGGTTCAGGCTCTCAAGGCCGGAGTCGACATCGTCGTCGCCTGCCCCGGTCGCCTCGAAGACCTCATGAAGCAGAAATTCGTCAGCCTCGACGCCGTCGAGATCACCGTGCTCGACGAGGCAGACCACATGGCCGACCTCGGCTTCCTGCCCGTAGTCACCCGCATCCTCTCGTCCACCCCGCAGGACGGGCAGCGCCTTCTGTTCTCGGCAACGCTGGACAACGGCGTCGACAAGCTCGTCAAGCGTTTCCTCAAGAACGAGGTCATGCATTCGGTCGACGAGGCCAACTCCCCCGTCGCCGCGATGACGCACCACGTGTTCGACGTCGACGGCGTCGAAGCCAAGAAGGCTCTGGTCGAGAAGCTCGCTTCCGGTACCGGTCGTCGCATCCTGTTCATGCGCACCAAGCACCAGGCACGCAAGTTGGCTCGCCAGCTCACCGAGTCGGGCATCCCGTCAGTGGACCTGCACGGCAACCTCTCTCAGGCCGCTCGCGACCGTAACCTGGCGGCATTCTCCGCCGGTGAAGCGCGCGTCCTCGTCGCCACCGACGTCGCAGCACGCGGCGTCCACGTCGACGACGTCGAGTTGGTCGTCCATGTCGATCCGCCGGCCGAGCACAAGGCGTACCTGCACCGTAGTGGTCGCACCGCTCGCGCAGGCAGCGCCGGCGACGTGGTCACCGTGGTTCTGCCCGAGCAGCGTAAGGATCTCGCGATCCTCATGCGTAAGGCGGCCATCAAGGTGACCCCGGTTCGTTCGACTGCCAACTCCGAGCACGTCGTCAAGTTGGTCGGCGACATCGCACCGCACGTCACGCCGGCTCCGAAGGCTCCGGCCCAGCCGAACGGTGGACGCGGACAGCGTCCCGCCGGCCAGGGTGGACGCGGCGGCGCAGCACGGTCGGGTCAGGCTCGCTCCGGAC
Source organism: Rhodococcus sp. P-2 (assembly GCF_016598535.1). Lineage (GTDB taxonomy): Bacteria > Actinomycetota > Actinomycetes > Mycobacteriales > Mycobacteriaceae > Rhodococcus_F > Rhodococcus_F baikonurensis. The sequence continues at coordinate 539,839 of NZ_CP066779.1, forward strand.
AGGGCGGTCAGTCACGCGGCGCTCGCACCGGCGGAGCTGCCCGTCAGGAACATGCAGGCGGCGGCGCTCGCCGTCCCCGCACAGGCGGCGGCGCTCGCACCGCAGGCTCCACCGGTGGCCGCCCCGCTCGCTAGGCCGCCCCGCACAACTCAATAGGTTTCGTAATGGACAGCGTCGGCCAATGGCCGGCGCTGTCGCCATCCGAAACGCTCGAGATCCGGAACCTGTTGAAACTCAGTCACCTTCCCGACGCACAGCCACGCAATGGGGCGAACGGGTGACGGAATGCGCATGAGTTCGGTGAGGTACTTCTCGTCGTAGAACGAGACCCAGCCGATCCCGATCTCCTCGGCTACCGCAGCGAGCCACAAATTCTGAATTGCGAGTACCGCCGAGAACAGTCCGGTGTCGTCGACGGTGTGGCGGCCGAGGATGTTGGGGCCACCACGTGACGGGTCGTAAGTGACGACGATGCCGGTACCGCTCTCGGCGATTCCCTCGATCTTGATGGGGTCGAACGTCGAGCGGCGATCCTCGGGCAAAGACTGCGCGAAATTCAGCCGGGCTTCGGCGACGTGTGCCGCGAAGGTGTCGAGCGTCTCCGGATTCCGAACGACGACAAAATCCCACGGCTGCGTGTTTCCCACACTCGGCGCGCGATGAGCGGCGTCGAGAATGCGCATCAGAGTTTCGTCGGGGACGATCTCTCCCGAGAACTCGGCGCGAACGTCTCGGCGTCGCCGAATCGCTTCGTACACGGATACAGCTGATTCACTCACGCCCCGACGGTATAGCGGTGCAATCCCAGCATGGCGTCGGGGTGCGGTTCGACCGTTTCTTCGCGCACGCAGTTGCGGAGCGCGCTGCCGACCGCTCCCGAGTCCATCCCGGTGCCGATCACAACCAGTTGCGTGGTTCGAGACTCGCCGGACTTCCACCGCAGCGGCGTGATCCGAACATGATCACCCACCGATTGGATCTCGAATTTCCCTGTGTAACCAGGAATCTCGAAGTTCACGAATCCCTTGATGCGGTACACGCCCGGCGGTTGATTCTCGAGGAAATGCGTCAGAGCCCTGGCGTCGAGAGCCGCCTCCGATGTGAAATCAACCGACTCGTAACGGTGGTGCAGGTGATCGTGATGACACGAGCCGTCTTCGTGCCCGTGCTCGTGCCCGTGCTCGTCACGCAGGAGTTCATCCAGGCTCAATTGGTCGCCCGGAGCCGGAGGGGTCACCTCTCCGGTATCGAACAGCAGAGCAGGGTCTATCCGCGAATGTGATGTTTCCACAATCGGCGCTCGCGGGTTCAACTCACGGATTCCGACCGTGAATCGCTCGCGCTCGGAGACCGGAACGCTGTCGATCTTGTTGACTACCACCAGGTCTGCCAGACGGACATGTTGATCGAGTTCGGGATGCTCGCTGCGAACGGTGGAAAAATTGGCTCCGTCGACCACCACCACCAGGCCGCCGTAGACGACGGACGGGTTCTCACTTCCGAGGACGAGTCGAATCATGTTCCGCGGCTCGGCCAACCCGCTGGCCTCGATGACAATCACGTCGATCCCGGATTGCCGGTGCGCCAGCTTGTTCAGCATCTCGTCCATGTCGGAGACGTCGACAGCGCAGCACAGACAGCCGTTGCTGAGAGAGACCATCGAATCGACTTGACCGGCGACCATCATCGAATCGATGTTGACGGAGCCGAAGTCGTTGACGATCACACCGATGCGTACGCCGTCGTTGTTGCGCAGAAGATGGTTGAGCAGCGTCGTCTTGCCCGAACCGAGAAAGCCTGCGACGACAATTACGGGAATCTGCTTCTTCGCCACCACACAACCTTCCGAAACCACACCTACCGATCAATGATCGTAGTGGAGTGTGGCTTCGGAAGGCTCACGCTGACGGCAGGCTCACACCGTGCAGAGCGGACGGATGTCCGACGTACCCTCGGTGGTCGGTGACGTCAAGATCGTGCACGCGTTGTAACCACGGGATTCGGCGACCCGGCGGATCTCGCTCCAGCCTGCCGCGTCGACAATCGGGGACCGTGACAGCACGAACCCGGAAAGCCGGAGTGGATCACCCACCAGTGCCCACGAATAGTCGTCGGCGATGTACGCGACGATGTAGTTCGGCGGACCGTCCAAGCTTTCCTGAGTGGGCACCCCCGGGAAGCTCACATGCAACTGAGCACCCGTTGCTGGATCGGTAACTCGGGCATTCCCGACGATCTCGTTGGCTTCACCGGTCCACGTCGTACACGTGTTCTTCACGCTCACGTTCGAGGAATCGACCAGCCCGTAACTCGCCCGGGTGTCCTTCGCGCACGCGAGGTTGAACGGCTGAGGAATCGCCGCCACCTGGTTCCACTCCCCTACGTAGCGCGCGGCGTCCAGATTCGGCACCGGCTGCAGGGGCTCCCAGAGTGGGTCCGCCTGCGCGGTTCCCGAAAACATCGTTACTGCGCCACACACTCCCGCAATCGCAATCGCACTTCGCCCCGACCACTTCATGTCACTGCTCCTCGTCTGCGCAACGCTCGATCGGCATTGGTTCCTCAAAGTATTCGGAGCAGTCGGCCTGAAGGATGGGGACGTATGGAAAACTACTTTCGGTTTGTTATGGACCTCTTTCACAAACCTTATGTAATCTTTGCTAAAAGATAGCTGAAAGTCGGACGGAGCTACTGTGATGAAGGTTGTCGACTTAGGTCTAGAACGCACTCGCTATGCAGTCATCGACGAGACGATCGAGTCGAGGTGGCGCAGAGTCACCTCGATGCAGCACGACGCCGTTGCCGTCGTGACTCCGCGCGACCGAATCACTTTCGCCGAACTCGAACTTCGAACCGACGCTTTGGTCCGCGAACTTCGGTTGCGCGGGTCACAAGGGGCCTGCCCGGTTGCAGTCGATCTCGAACCAACCGCCGAATCGGTGCCCGCCATCCTCGCTACTCTGATTTCCGGCCGACCGTTGGTGATGATCGACCCACAACTCCCCGACGCCAGGCGCGCACACATCATGAGCACCTCAGGGGCCGTCGCGCTGCAATCGATCCTCGACGAATCAGCGGCGACCGGATTCCGTTTCGACAACGCGCTCGAACCGTCCAGTTCCGACCCTGCCATGATCGCGTTCACGTCAGGCACCAGTGGGACGCCCAAGGGAGTCGTCCTGAGCCACTCCATGTGCCTGAACAAGGCCGACGAACTTGCCGCGGCAATCGACCTGCGACCCGACGATCACATCGGGAACCTGCTGCCCGTCAGTTTCGGCGCCGGAATCACGGCACTGATCATGGGGCTGATGAACGGAGTCACGGTCTTCTGCTGGGATCCACGTATCGACGGCGTCTCGGGCATCGACGACTGGCTGATCGAGAATTCGATCACGACTGCGCACTGTGCACCATCCTTTCTTCGGGTGTGGTCGGATCTCGAAGGCGAGGAAGCAAAAGAAGATCCGATCGGTTCCCTCCGCGTCGTCGTGACGTACGGAGAAGCAGTCCACGGCGAAGACTATGCGCGCCATCGCAGTCACGGCTTCGCTCGCGTCACGTACGTCAACTGGCTGGCCACCACCGAGACAGGTGTCGTCGCATACAACGAGTTCCCGCCACATTCCGAACTACCCGCCGGAGTGGTTCCGGCCGGACGGGCCCGCGACGGCAAGGACGTACAGATCGTCGACGTGAACGGCGTGCCTCTCCCCGACGGAGAGATAGGCGAGATACAGGTTGTCTCGACCGATCTTGCCGACGGTTACCACAACGACCCCGAGCGCACTGCAACACGATTCACTCGTCTCGGCGACGGAGTCGGTATCTACCGGACCGGTGACCGAGGCCGTATCGACGAACGCGGCGAACTACAACTCCGAGGACGCGTCGACGACGCCGTCAAGATTCGGGGATACCTGGTAGAGCCGACGGAGGTCGAGTCGCACATTCGTCGAATCCCCGGCATCGCCGATGTTTTCGTGGGTGCAGTTCTCGAGAACGATCGACCGGAGATCGTTGCCTACGTAGTCCAGAACAAAGCCGTGATGGCACGCTCGGGCGCCGAGATGCGGCGCGAATTGGCGAGAAATCTGCCGGCCTGGATGCTTCCCCGACATTTCGTTCCGATGGCAGCGTTGCCCCGCAACGAGAGGGGAAAGGTCGATCGAACGACGCTGCCGTCCGTCGAGGTGCGTTCCACTCCACCGACTCTCGCCGGGCCCGCCGAATTGTGGCTGTCATCGATCTGGGAGTCGATTCTCGGCATCGATTCCGTCGACCGTGAGGACGACTTCTTCGAACTCGGCGGAGATTCGCTCGCTTCCACCGAAGTGGTGGCAAAGATTCACGACATGTTCCGGATCCGGATCACGACGGCGGAGTTCGCGGCCGCGAGCACCGTCAAAGAACTTGCGGCGCTGGTAGATCGGTGCAGAATCGATCCCGATGATCGCGTCTGTCACAACACGATGGTTCCGCTGAAGCTCGAAGGGACTGGGCGACCGCTGTTCATCATGAACGGAGCGGGGTGCCCCTCGACGACCCTGTCCACCCTGGCGAAAGCGCTCCACACCGATCGCCCGGTCTACGCACTTCAGCCACACGGCTTCGAATCTCGCGGACTGCCCGATCGGTCGGTGAGAGCAAGCGCCCGCCGTTTCATATTCGAAATCAAGAAGATTCAGCCCGCCGGGCCATACCTCCTGGCCGGATACTCGTACGGCGGCTACGTGGCGCTGGAAATGGCAACACAGCTGTCCGAATCAGGTGACACCGTCGAGCACGTCACCGTTCTCGACACCAGAATCTCCACCGAAACTGCCACCCGACTGGCCACCCGAGCCGGAATCAGTTTGGATCCGTCGATCGTCGACCTTGCCCCACAGCCATCCACCAATACCCGATGGAAGCCGGCCAGACGCACCGTCGCCGCTATGTGGATCCGCACACTCTTCGCCGGCATTCTGCAGTACCCGCCGGCCACCCAGTGGACTGTGTTCCTCTACATCGGAGGCCAGGCGCTCCGGAAGCATCGGATACGAGCATGCGCCGCGCCGGTCACGGTGATCCGTGGAGCCACCAACAACCGTGGACGCGAGATCTGGTCACTCATCGCCACGGGCTCACTCGATTTCGACGATGTCGACGCGTGTCACGAAGACATCGTCCGTCAACCGTACGTCCGCAAGACTGCAGCGATCATCGATCGAGTCTGTGATCGAACGTGACCAGCGCTGCTCATGTCCAGCTGTAGAAGAGAGGGCGGCGCGGGGTGACAGCCCAGTCGGTCGTCGACGAACAGACTCTTTCCTTGACGAATGCACCTGCCCTGCCTGCAATGAACATCCTCGTTGCTTCGTCGACGCGAGTCGTCCGTTGGAACACCCCGTGCCGCCTACCAAGACTGATGCACTTGCCTGCAAACTTCGGAGTCACCGGGCGCGGTGCGGAACCGTCGAGTCGATGCAGGATCGTTTCTGCCGCATGAACTCCCAAGGGGATCGCGGCCTGACAACTCATTCTCAGTGAGTTCTCACCGACTGTGACCGCATCACCCGCACCGACGATGTCGGGGTGAGACGGGCATTCGAGTCGGTCGTTCAGTTTCAGGCGACCGAGATCGTCGACGGGGAGGCCACTTCGACCGGCTAGCTCCGGGACACCGAATTCTGTTGCGAGAATCGTGCACTCCGCCTCCACCCGCATGCCACCCGCGAGCTCGCACGACGAACCGTCGATCCGCGTCACCCGCGATTCGCTGACGATATCGACCCCGAGATCGGTCAACGTTCTGAGAATTGCCGATCGCGCACGCTCGGACAGGTCCGGGGCCACGATCCCACCCGTCACCAAAGTGATTCGGTTGCTTCGCTGCTCAGCCAATTCTGCGGCTGTCTCGATTCCGGTGAGACCGCCGCCGACAACGCAGATGGCAGCCTTCTCGTCGAGGGTCGACAGCCTGGATTCGAGTCGGGTCGCGTCCTCGAATTCGGCGACGCTGTACCCATGCTCTGCCGCCCCGACGATCGTGCTGGGCGACTGCCTACTTCCGACTGCGTAGACCAAGTAGTCGTAGTCGACCACGATGCCGTTGTCGAGGGTAAGCCTGCTGACCGCGGCGTCGATGTCCGTCACCGTTCCGAATACTCGGTGTGCCGTACGCGGTAATGCGCTGTCGAACGAGACCGTCGCGTCGTAGCCAGTTGCGATCATCTGATGGAGTCTGATTCTTTGCACGAAGTGTGGGCGCGGATTCACGACGCTCACCGTGATGTCCGACCGAGTTCGCAGCAGTCGCTTCGTTGCCATGACGCCCGCATATCCTGCCCCGATTATCACCACGTGTGCACTCATGGTTCTCCGTTCCGCCGACGGTCCCCATGCCGAGAATGCACGGGATGATCAAGCCTCACCGCGGACAGTATTGCGCACGAAACAACAAATGCTCTGCACCGATTGGTGCAGAGCATTTGTTCGGGTGGAGCTAAGGGGACTCGAACCCCTGACCCCCACACTGCCAGTGTGGTGCGCTACCAGCTGCGCCATAGCCCCGTATTCAATTCACTCTAACAGTCGAACTCGCAGCGGCTTTACTGCTTTCCGCTTGCTGGAAGAAAGTTACACCACTTGACTCCTGGGCAACAAATCGCCTGGTCAGAGCGAGGCGGCCGCTCCTCGTCGGAGCGGCCGCTTCCGCTCAGGAGGAGAGCTTGGAAACCCAGTCGCTGCTGCCCGTGTCAACGATCTTGCCGTTCGCCACGACCGTGGGGGTGCCGTTGGACCCGACATCCTTGAGCGCCTGGCTGGCGGCCGCGGCATTGGCCGCGGCGGCTTCGACGTTGGTACCGGAAGAGATGCAGGTTGCCACGTCCTCGGATGCGCCCGCATCACGAGCGATCTGGGCGAGTTCGTCGTTGGTGTGGTCGCTGCTGCCACCCTCGGCAGGCTGCGTGTCGGTAGCGAAAAGCTTCGTGTGGAATGCGGAGTACGCGATTGCGTCGCCACTCTGAGCGACGCACAGCAGCGCCGCGCCGGCCCGGGTGGAGTAGTCACCGCTGCCCGACGCCCGGTTGAGGAAGTTCAGCATGTGGTAACGAACAGCGACGTCACCGTTGTCGACGGCGGCCGCGAGAGCCTGGCCACTGAGGTGCTCGAGCGCAGCGCAGGCCGGGCACAGCGGATCCTCGAAGAGATCGATGGTCGTCGCGGCGGAGGGCTTGCCGAGCAGCACCACGCCGTTGTCCTGCACCGTGACGGCAACTTCGGAATTCTGCACGGAGCCGTAGCCGTCGTTCTGGGGCTTGTTCTTGCTGTTCGTCCACAAGACACCGCCGATGACGAGGGCCGCGATCACGAGCACCGCGAGGCCACCGATGATGTAGGTGGAGCGGCTCGAGACCGGTTCCGGCGAATATTTGTTCTTGCTGCTCTTGGTGCTCACGCTGATGCAGTCCTTCGTGCGTCGAAACGATTTACCGATTGCTTACCTTGCCACTGAAGACTGAGTATCCACTGAGAACGGCGCACGTGATCCCGGCCCCAATGCGAGCGGCGAACGCGGGAACACGAGCAGCCAGACGGCAAGTGCCAAGAAGCCCAGGTCCCGGAGAATCTCCTTCAAATAGTCCCAAGCGCCTACGTCGGCTGCGCCTCCGCCGCCGAAACATCCACAGTCGATGGACAATCCTCTGGCCCACACCGAAATGATCACCGCAATGAGAACCGTCAAAATCACCACCGAGACTGCGGCGGATACTCGCACCGCCAGCCCGACGAGAATGAGCAGACCAAGGACTATTTCGACGAGGGGAAGCGCCGTTGCCACCGGACCGACCAGTGACTCGGGCAAGAGTTGATAGGCACGCACCGCGATCTTCGTCTGCACGGGATCAAGGAATTTGAGCCCCCCGGAAATCAGCCAGACGGCCGCCAAACCCAATCGGGCTACAAGACTCACGATACGAATTGCCACCCGATCGAGAGTACAGAATGCCCGGTCAGTCCAGGTTTGTCCGCGCAGGAGTATCCGTCAGCGCCGTCACATCGGTCAGATCTTCGACGACGGACTCGACAGGCTTCGTTCGCGACGGGACGAACAACCAACCCGTCGCCGACACGACGACTACGGCCCCCATCACGGCGAATGCTGCCGAGTACGACACATGCTGAGCGATCAGACCGGCACAAATCGGTGCCACTACGCCGCCGATGTCCGACATCATCTGGAATACCGCGAGAACGGGTCCGCCGCGGGCCGTCGACCCGACGACATCGGCAACCGCTGCCTGCTGAGCCGGGCTCATGAGCCCGGAGCCGACGCCCGTCACAGCAGCGATGGCAAAGAACAGCACGAGGTTGTCCGTGAATCCCATTGCGATGGTTCCCAGACCACAAATGAGCAGACCGCTCACGACGAAGGGCTTACGCCCGAAGCGGTCCGAGAGTCGTCCGGAAACGATCAACACCAACGCATTTCCGACGGCAAAGATCGTGAGAGCGTAGGCGGCAATCGACGGGTCCCGGTCGAGGAACTCGACGACGAACAGGGGAACCATGGCAACGCGAACTCCGAAGATCACACCGCCGAAAGCGAGATTCGATCCGAGGGCGGCCCGGTACACCGGCGACTGGAGGCCTTCGGTGAGAGTCATCGACTTCACATCGACGGCCTTGTCCGGTGACGCCAGGTGCGACCCGCGCAGGCTCACGAAGACCACGAGCGCGGCGATCACCAGCGCAACTGCGTAGATGATGAACGGCATCCGCAGACCGAACTGCAACAGCGCACCACCGACCAGCGGGCCGCCGATCGAACCCATGAGAAAGCTTGTCGCGTACAGGCCGGACACGCGTCCACGGCTGTCCGGCGGTGACATGCGAATGATCAACCCGAGGGCCGACACGGTGAACATGGTCGACCCGATGCCGCCCAACGATCGGAACAGCAGAAGTTGCCAGTACTCCCCCGCGAAGGCGCACGCACCGGTCGACACCGCGACGATCAGAAGGCCGACGATGTAGACCGGCCGTTCACCGAGCTTTTGTACCAAAGTGCCGCTCATCGGCGCGAACACCAGTCGCATGAATGCGAAAGACGAGATCACGATCGTGGCGGCGGTGACCGATACGTCAAAGCTGCGCGCGAACTGCGGTAGCGCCGGAGCGACCAATCCGAATCCGAGGGCGATGACGAAGCTGGCGGCGACCAGTACCCAAATTTCCTGTGGCAGCTTGGCTGCACGAGTTTTCATGTCGCCCGGGATTCTAGCCGGGCGACACGAACGCTCCGCGAGCTAGTTCGCCTTCAAGACGCCGGACACCAAGTCCTTGGCCGCTGCCTGAACCTGCGCCAGATGATCGGCACCCTTCATCGACTCGGCATAGATCTTGTACACGTCCTCCGTGCCGGACGGCCTCGCTGCAAACCATGCACTCTCCGTCGTCACCTTGAGACCACCGATCGCCGCGCCGTTTCCAGGCGCCGCGGTCAGTGTCGCAGTGATCGGTTCACCCGCCAGTTCGGTCGCACTCACCTGATCGGGAGACAGTTTTGCCAAGACTGCCTTCTGTGCGCGTGTCGCCGGCGCATCGATCCGTGCATAGGCCGGGCTCCCGAACTTCTCGGCCAACGCGTCGTAGTGCGCCGACGGAGACTTTCCTGTCACCGCGGTAATTTCCGACGCGAGCAACGCAAGGATGATGCCGTCCTTGTCCGTCGTCCAGACGGAACCGTCGTGGCGGAGAAAGGATGCTCCGGCGCTTTCCTCGCCGCCGAATCCCACAGACCCGTCGAGCAGACCGGGAACGAACCACTTGAAACCGACTGGAACCTCCAGCAATTCGCGGCCCAAACTGCTGACCACGCGATCGATCATCGAGGAACTCACGAGTGTCTTGCCCACCTTGGTGTCTGCACCCCACCCTGGTCGGTTCGCGAACAGATACTCGATGGCAACCGCGAGATAGTGATTCGGGTTCATCAAACCGCCGTCGGGCGTGACGATGCCGTGGCGGTCGGAGTCTGCATCGTTTCCGGTCGCGATGTCGTAGCGATCCCGAATCCCGATAAGCGAGGCCATCGCGTCGGGCGACGAGCAATCCATGCGGATCTTGCCGTCGGTGTCGAGCGTCATGAACCGCCAGGTCGGATCGACGAGAGGATTCACCACTTCGAGATCGAGTCGATGAGTTTCGGCAATCGCGCCCCAGTAGTCGACGCTTGCACCGCCGAGTGGGTCTGCACCGATCCGGATTCCGGCGTCGCGGATCGCATCGAGGTTGAGGACCGAGGGAAGGTCTTCGACGTAGTAGCGAAGGAAGTCGTAGCGTTCGACGCGGTCCAGTGCCTGCGCCGCCGTGACACGCCGTACCCCGGAAAGCCCCTTGCGCAGTAGCTCGTTCGCTCGATCGGCGATAACCGACGTCGCATCCGTGTCCGCGGGCCCACCGTGTGGCGGGTTGTATTTGAAGCCACCGTCGCGCGGCGGGTTGTGCGAAGGCGTCACGACGATGCCGTCGGCCTTGGCTTCCGGCCCCGTCGAGTTGTATCGCAAGATCGCGTGGCTCACAGCGGGGGTGGGCGTGTAGGCGTCGCGTGAGTCGACAAGCACGACGACGTCGTTGGCGACGAGGACTTCCAACGCGGACAGCCAGGCGGGTTCGGACAGCGCATGTGTGTCCCGGCCGATGAACAGCGGCCCGTCGATACCTTGCGAGGCGCGGTATTCGACGATCGCCTGGGTCGTGGCCAGGATGTGGGCTTCGTTGAAGGCGGAATCGAGGCTGGAACCGCGATGTCCGGAGGTGCCGAAAAGTACCTGCTGCATCGGGTTCTCGGGATCCGGGGTGCGCGTGTAATACGCGGAAACCAGATGAGGAACGTCGATCAGATCCTCTGGCAGAGCCACTTGTCCTGCTCGTTCGTGCGCCACGAATCCCCCTCGGCCCGGTGGTCGACCACTGTGTCGACGCGACTGTGGACAATTGTCTACCCTGGCTGCGTGGCGTGCACGCTCGGCGCCGGATCGGTCAATTCGTGAGCTGGATCCCCACCCACGCAGCGGACAAGCCGACGATCAGACTGACGACGATGTAGATCAGCGAAAGCGTCGTCTGGCGCCGCTCGACCATGCCCACGTTCTCCGTCGCGAAGGTCGAGTAGGTGGACAGGCCACCACAGAAGCCTGTCGCCAGGAGAGCGGCCATCTCGGTGGAAAGAGCTGCTCCGGTGAACAATCCGAGGAGGAAGCAGCCGATCACGTTCGCGGCGAACGTCGCAGCCGGGAATCCCTTGTACGCGGGCACATACCGCGCCAACAGGTACCGGCCACTCGCACCCGCGCCGCCGCCGAGCGCCACCAGGAGAACTGTCATGCCGACGCTCCGTCCCGCGTGCGGATCCAACGCTCACCGAGCCCTTTGCCCAATGCTGCGGCAAGGATCGCGGGGATAAGCGTCCCGAGTACATAGAGAATCGATCGCCATGGACTCTCCGTCACCGCGTGAACCGCAAATGACGAGAAGGTGGTGAACCCTCCGCAGAACCCGGTGCCGAGAAAGAGGTACCCAGCCTTGTTGTGCACGAGGAGGGCCGCGAGAACGCCGAGCACGAACGAGCCGACGACGTTGATGACCAGCGTCGTCCAGATGTGAGGAAAGAGCTCCCCCAAACCGAAGCGGCTGAGCGCACCCAACGCTCCACCGACGGCAACCGCGCCTACCGCAGCCGGCAGTTTCAGATCACCCATGCTCTGGCCTCACGCGAAAGAGCCTACGTCCCGGAGCGGGCTTTCGGCGGGCGAGGAATGAAGTAACTTGTCCGCTGCTGATACTCGCGATAGCCCGGACGCTGTTCCATGTGTCGCTCGAGCAACCGCGCTCCGGTGGCGAAGACCAGGAAGTACGTCATGGCGATCGGAGAGAGAACGGTCAACACCCCCGGCCACACGGACGCTGATACGAGGAAGATCCCCCACCAGACGCACGCGTCGCCGAAATAATTGGGATGCCGCGTCCACGCCCACAATCCTTGATCCATGATGTGGCCACGGCTGCCCGGATCGGATTTGAACTCCTCCATCTGTCGGTCGCCAACCGTCTCGAACGTGACGCCTACTATCCACAGCGCGATACCGAGTACGACAAGAAGTCCGAAGCTGCCGTTCGATACTGCCGCGACCTGGATCGGCAGGGAGACGAACCACAACGAAATACCCTGCGTGAGATAGATCTTGCGGAGCGCATACAGCGTTCGGCTACCCGTCGCTCGTCCGAGCATTTCTTCGTACCGCGGATCTTCACCCTTGCCTCGCGATCGGATCGCCATGTGCGTCGCCAACCGCAGACCCCAGATCGCCACCAGCGCAAGCATCAGCAACCGGCGCCAGAGGTCGCCGGTTCCAACTATCGCGGACACGAGCGCAATCAGAACGAAGCCGGCGCCCCACGACACGTCGACGACATTGTGGCGCCCGATCCGTACGCCGATCGTCGCTGTCACTGCCATTCCGACGGCTATCGCCAGCAGACTCGTGAGCGTGACCACTCCGAATGCGCCCCAGTCGAATCCGTTCATCGCCGCGACACCCACTGCGGGCGAACCGATTCCATACCCGATCGACCGTCACCGTGCGGCCGGACGGACAGAATCTGATCGACGCCCATCCTGCCGTCCCGAAATGCCATTCCGCCGCCGACGAGGTAGAGGCGCCACACCCGAGCGACCTCGACGCCGACGAGATCCACGACGCGATCCCAGTTCGATTCAAAGGTCTCGATCCACGCGTCCACGGTCCGCACGTAGTGCTCACGCAGGGCTTGGACGTCACGGACTTCGAGTCCACCTTCCTCGATCATCGCAACGGTGCGGCCCACCGGTCTCATGTACATGTCCGGCGCGATGAACGACTCGATGAACGGGCCTCCACCGGGGTGCGCGCCGGTGCGTGACATCTGTTGAATCAGCACACGGCCACCGGCAATCACGTTGTCGTGGAGCGCTCTCACGTACGTCGGATAGTTGTCCTCCCCGACGTGCTCACCCATCTCGATCGACGCGACCGCATCGAAAGGACCGTCGGGAATCTCTCGATAATCTTGGAGCCGGATCTCGACCCAGTCTTCCAAACCGAGTGCGCGGATCTTCGCGTCGACAAAAGCCTTCTGCTCCGCCGAGATCGTGATACCGACGACCCGAGCGCCGTACTCCCGCGCCGCGTGCAGGCTCAGCGAGCCCCAGCCACAGCCGACATCGAGAAACCGCAAGCCTCGCGCTCGATCGAGACCGACCTTGCGGCACACCAGGTCCAGCTTGTCCGTCTGTGAATCTTCGAGTGTGTAGTCCGGTGCATCGGAAGTCCAATAGCCCGAGGAGTAGGCCATGTTGTCATCGAGGATCAGTTGGTAGAAATCGTTCGACAAATCGTAGTGGTGCCCGATTGCCGCGCGGTCGCGCGCGAGACTGTGCAAGCGACCCTTCACCTGAGCCTGCGACGCCGGTGGAGCCAGAGGTCTCCCGAAAGCACCGAAGGATCGCGCAGCCTTGACTGCACCCAGGACGAGCGACGGTGTGGGGGTGATCGACCCGAGTCCCCGCTCGGCAGCCACCTTCCACACATGCGTCAGCGCATCGCCGAGATCGCCTTCGACGTCGAGTTCACCGAGCACATATGCCTGCGCTGCCCCTAACTCTCCGGGATTCCAGAGCAAGCGTCGCAACACGTTCGGGCTGTAGAGCGTCACTTTCGGAGCATCGTCCGGGCCTGCTGTGCTGCCGTCCCATGCAGTCAACCGCACCGGAAGTTCGCCGCCGACAAGTGGACTGAGGATGTCCGAGAGACGACCCGCAACGCCGGTACCGTGCGTCGTTCGATCCATCGTGGCAGTCATCGCTGGTTCCTCCGATCGAGAACAATTTGCTGGACGTCGAGATAACCCGAGCGGAAACCCGCCTCGGAATAGCAGAGGTAGAAATGCCACATGCGCGCGAACACCGCATCGAATCCGAGCGCGGACGCCTCGTCGGTGCGAGCACTGAAACGCTCGTCCCACAGTCGCAACGTCTGCGCGTAGTGATCGCCCATCGACATCCGCTCACGCACCCGGAGGGTTGTCATGCGTTCTGTCACATCCTCGATCGCCCGCACCGACGGGAGAAATCCGCCGGGGAAGATGTACTTGTGCACCCAGGTGTAGGTGTTGCGGGTCGCGAGCATTCGATCGTGCGGCATGGTGATCGCTTGGATCGCTGCGCGTCCACCCGGCGCCAGCAGGGCGTCGATCGTCTGGAAGTAGCTTCCCCAGTACTGGTGGCCGACAGCCTCGATCATCTCGACCGATACGACGGCGTCGTACTCCCCCTGTACTTGCCGATAGTCGAGAAGATCGACCTGAACGCGATCTGCCAGTCCCGCAGCGCTTATTCGTTTCGCTGCCAATTCCTGCTGTTCGACCGACAATGTCACCGAGCGCACCGTTGCTCCGCGCTGGGCTGCTCGTATCGCCAATTCTCCCCAGCCTGTGCCGATTTCGAGCACTCGCGAACCTGGACCGACACCCGCGCCGTCCAGCAAGCGATCGATCTTCCGATGCTGGGCCGCTGCGAACACGTCCCACGACGGGGTAGCTCCTACCGACAGATCCTCGAAGAGAGCACTGGAATACGTCATGGTGTCGTCGAGGAACAGCTCGAACATCTCGTTCGAGAGGTCGTAGTGCCTGGAGATGTTCGAGCGCGTGTTCTGCGTCGAATTCCGCTCACTGCGAGGCTGCTTCGGAATGTAGAGGCCTCGTAGCCGCTGCAGGAAGTCAGGAATCAGCGTCGCCACACGGGAGGCGAAGACTTCCAGGACCGCGGTGAGGTCGGAGGCTTCCCAATCGCCCGCCATGTACGACTCGCCGAATCCGATCAAACCACTGTCACCCACGCGAGCAGCGAAGTCGTCCGGGCGGTGAATGACCATCAACGGCGAATCGGGGCTACCGCCACCGGAGAACTCACCGTTGGGCATCTGGACGCGCAGTGGCAAACGCGCTACCGCCTTGTGGAACAGGGCGCGGGCAACCGGTGATGCAACCCGCACTTTGAGCCCGCTCGGCACTGTGGCGACGCCCGGCCACCGCTCGGTTTCGATCGTGTGAGCGGAAGGTTCGGTGCCGAGAGTGGTTGTGGTCATTGCACTGCCTCCTGCGGGTGATGTTGCGGTCGGGGAACGATGGGTAAGCGCCTGGCCCACAGGCGGATTCCTTGAAATCTGATCTGCGCGGCGACTCGGAGCGGAGCCAGCGGGATGGCGAGCGCACTGCGGACGATCTCGCGCGTCGTCGCCGGCACACAACGACCGGACACCGTGGCCACGAATGGAGCCTTGCCGTCACGGGCCAGAACTATCGAGAGCGCGAGCGCGGTGTCGGGTAGCGGAAGTCGCATCCGGTACTCGCCGTCCAGATCGTTGAACGGAGAGACGTAGAACTCTTTGGACGTGCGAGCCCCGCCACGTTCATCGGTTTCGAGCAGGTAGCAGTGTCGCTCGCCGTAGGTGTTGTGAACCTCTGCCACGACGCACCGCTGAGTGCCGTCGTCGTTCAGACACCAGAACACACTCAGCGGGTTGAACACATGGCCGAGAACACGTGCGTTCGCAAGCATGAGGATGCGGCCGCCTGCGAACTCCACTCCGTTGGTTGCCAGAAACGTCTCGACGTTGGCACGAATCGATCGAGTGGGGTCGCCGAGGTGATCCCCGGCGTCGAATGTCGCCAAGGGTCGCAGAGCCTTCGGGAGCTCGGGCAAATCGTCGACGTCGACGAGCCAGCTGTAGCTTCGGTACTCGAACTCGTTGTGCAACGGCTCCGTTCGTACGTGACGGATGCTCGTATGAACGATGGACGGCGTGATGGGTGTGGGCGGGGTCAGGGGTGTGGTCACGGCCACCGACCTCCGACGCGTTCGGCGGCGCGCAGGCCGGACAGTGCACCGTCCTCGTGGAAGCCCCATCCGTGGTACGCACCGGCAAACGCGAGCACGTCCGAGTCCAACTCGGGAAGCCGCGCTTGAGCGGCAACGGAGGTGGGTGTGTACTGCGGATGTTCGTAGGTCATCTGATCGATCACCGACTCCGGGGACACCATCTCGTCTCCCCCCAACGTCACTATGTAGCGCCGACCGGTCTCCGGCAGCCGCTGCAACCTCGTCATGTCATAGCTGACCAGAACGTGATCTGGCTTCGCGTTGCATTCAGGGATGTAGTAGTTCCACGACGCGCGCGCATTGGTGTTGCCGGGCAGCACATTTTCGTCGGTGTGAAGTTGGGTGTGGTTGACGGAGTAGGGCATTGCGCCGAGGACCTGGGATTCGGCAGGCGTCGGATCCGCCAAGATCTTCAGCGCTTGCTGCGGATGCGTTGCGACGACAACTGCGTCGAAGGTCTGGATCTGGTCGTCGCCGTCGCGGATGTCGACGCGATCGTCGAATCGGTGGATGGCGCGAACCGGCGTGTTCAGACGGATATCGCCGATGCTCTTGGCAACCAGGCGAACGTATTCGCCCGATCCACCGGTGACTGTTCGCCAGGTCGGCGATCCGGTGACGCTCAGCATTCCGTGGTGATCGAGGAACGAGAACAGGTATCGCGCGGGATATTTCAGCGCCGAGCCGGGATCACACGACCAGACTGCCGACACGAGCGGAGTCATGAAGTGAGCGGTGAAGTAGTCGGAGAACCGTCCACTGCGCAGGAACACTCCCAGTGTCTGGTCGGGTGTCGACGGATCCGTGTTGTCGAGCAAGGCGCGGGCACGGCGATGAAAGCGCTTGACCTCCATCAACATCGACAGAAAACTGCCATTCACCAGCAGCCCCGGCGTCGGCAGAACGCCGCGCAACCCTTGGCCTCCCGAGTACTCGAGCCCGCAACCCCCACACCTGACCGACATACTCATATCCGATTCCTGCGTAGGCACATCGAGTTCTGCGAACAATCGCAACAATGTCGGGTAGGTGCGATCGTTGTGAACGATGAACCCCGTGTCGATGGCGAGGCTTCGCCCTTCCGGGTCGGTGACCGAATGGGTGTCCGCGTGCCCACCGAGCCGTGAATCCGCTTCGTAGAGGGTGACGTCACTGTCCTTACTCAGCACCCACGCCGCTGTCAGACCTGCGACCCCACTACCGACGACGGCCACCTTGCGCTTGTCCGAACTCATCGTCGTTCTCCCGTCTTCGTTGCGGTTACCCCGCGTCTGATTTCTGCGACTGCCTCGGCGACGAGGCGATGCCAGGTCGCCACGCGGCGGAACATGAAGTGGCCTGCGCCGTCGATGCCGATCCATTCAGCGCACTTACCCGACTTCTGCAGTCCGTCAACTTTCCGACGAGACGCTGCCGGATCGGTCCATGAGTCGGCCGTGCCGTGGAGCACAACCAGTGGTGTGTCCGAACGCAGATTCACCGACGTTCCATCGGGCCACCACGGCGCCAGCGCAACCACACCGACGACCGCCGGATCGCCACACAGATCGGCGGCGACCCGCCCGCCCATCGAGTGCCCCAGCAAAATCACCTGAGCTTGTGAATTGCGTTTCGTTATCGCGTCGAGTGCGGCGCGAGCGTCGGCGACCGGACTGCGCTCGGCACCATTCCAACCACGAACCCGATAGCGAGCCTGCACCGCTTTCACACCGGAGCGGCGAAGCTGAGCGGTGAACGGGCGCATCCGAAGGTTGGACAGATGCCAGGCCCTGGCCGGGCGATGGCTCGAGACCTTACCTCCAGGCAGCACGAGCACCACCAGGTGCTGGTCACCGTCCTGCTGTTGCCGTCGGTTGGGCGTCATGCATGGCATTCGGAGCCGAAAACCATTTGGATGGGGTTCGTAGAATTTCTTTTGTGAATCATGAAGCACTCGTCGGTGACGTCCTCGACGCCATGGACGCCAACTTGGTTTCCCATGCCTGCCACCTGCATGAACACTTGCCGACTGCATCGGTCACGGTCACTACAGATGTTGTCGTCGCAGACAGCGGCCTCGCCGACGACACGTTCAACATCATCGCTGGTGCTCGCTTCGCCGTACCTGCCGACGGGCCCGAAGATCGGCGACTGATCGACATCCTCGCCTCGATTCGAGCAACCGGACGTCCGTTCTCCTGGTGGACCGGCCCCCGCGACAATCCCTCTGACCTCGGGGCTCGCCTGTCCTCCCTCGGCTGTCTGCGCTCCGAGGAAGAACGAGCGATGACGGCGGGACTTGAGGTCGTCCCGTATCCGACGGCTGTCCCAGAACTCTCCGTTCATCAGGTGACTACCCGTTCTCAGCTCGCCGACTATGCCGCCGTGATGGCCGCCAATTGGTCGCCTCCCTCAGCCGCAGTTATCGGTTTCTTCGAAGACACCGCCGATGCCGCTCTCGATGAGCGTTCGCGGAGTTCATTCGTCGTGGGGTACGCGAACTCCCAGCCCGTCGCCGGAGCCGAGGTCCATTTTGCGGCCGGCGTCGCCGGACTGTACGGCGTCGTCACGCTCGAAACGGCTCGCCGACGCGGATTCGGCTCGGCGGTCACCCTTGCCGCACTCGACATCGCCCGCGAGCGAGGTGCCCGAACCGCCGTACTTCAGGCGTCCAGCGACGGCGCACAGCTCTATCGAAACCTCGGCTTCGAGGACGTCGGCACCTACACCGAGTACTCGATCGGCAGCGGTTAGACGTCCCCGCGGGGACGCTTTCGGACCCCGTTCGGAAGTGTGTGTCGGCACCCACCTCTAATATCGAACGTACATTCGAATTGACGTCGGAGACAGGCCGGGGGGCAAGTCATGAACGCAACACTGATCGACGAAGAAACTCGGAGTTCCACCCGAGACGGCGTTGAGCAACTCGGCACGGAAATCTGCGCCCTCGCCGGCCAGATCGCTGCAGCCACCGCCCGATTCCTCACCCTCCTCGCAAAATTCGACGAAGACCGCGGCTGGACCGGCCCTGGACTTCACTCCTGCGCCCACTGGCTGTCATGGAAGTGCGGAATGAGCCTGCACACCGGCCGCGAATATGTTCGCGTCGCCAAAGCACTCCGATCATTGCCAGAGATGCGGAAGGCGTTCGAACAAGGCCGCCTGTCGTACTCGAAGGTTCGCGCACTCACCCGAGTCACGACACCTTCGAACGAGAAGCAGATGGTTCGGTTCGGCTGCGAGGCGCCCGCAGCCCAGATCGATCGTCTCGCTGCCGGCCTGCGTAAAGCAACCGACAACGAATCCGGCAAAACCAAAGCGCCCGCACATCTTCAAGTCCGCTGGCATTGGGACTCGGATACGGGCGAGTTCGTCATCAAAGGACGCCTGCCTGCGCAGGACGGCGCCCGAATCCTCGCAGCGTTAGCTCTGGCGGAACGTGAACGCACTCGAACCACCGCCACCGTCCCCGCCGACGAGACAGCCACCAAGAACCCCGTCGGAAACATCGGGCCGGGCCTCGTCGCAATGGCTGAGCTCGCCACCGCCGCGGCCGCAGACCCCACATCCAAGGCCGCCGCGAACGAAGTTGTGTTCTTCCACGAAGCGGACTCTGTCCGCATTCCTAGCGGGCCCGCCCTCTCCGAAAACGATGCCGAGGAAGTGCTCTGCAATGCCAAGCTTCGCCTGGGAACAACAAAGGATGGATGCGTTCTGAATCTGGGCCGGCGGACCCGCGTCGTCAGTGCCAAACAGATGTTGGCATTGAATTACCGCGACGGATGCTGCCGCACACCAGGATGCGGACGGACCCGCTTCCTGCACGCACATCACGTGAAATTCTGGGGACGCGGCGGCAATACGGACTTGGACAACCTGATCATGCTCTGCGGTACCTGCCACCGCGCGCTGCACGACGGCCTGTTCACGATCACTGCACTCGGCGAGCAGAAGTTCGAGTTTCGCTATGCCGACGGCGACGTCATCGACCCAGCACCGCCAACCGAGGGGTTCGCCGATGACCTATTGCGCGGGGACGTGCCCGACGACGCGATCGTGCCGGCGTGGGGCGGAGAGCCCCTCCACCTCGATCACGCGGTCAGCGTCATCCTCGACGGCTGGGCCGCGTGAGCAAACATTGGTCTAGTCCAATCTGAATCCGTCGTGAACAATCGGACAACCCTCGCATTCAGATAGTGCAATTGGTCTAGTCCTATCGCAATATCTTTAGCGTGACCAAGAAAATCGCACGCACCTCAGCAGCTATCACACTCCTCCTCGCCGGCGCTGTTGCTGCCGGAACCGCAACTGCCGCAGCAATTCCCGGATCGTCCGACCTCAATCCGTCGGCCGCCGAGAAGACAGTTGTCATCGGGCTCGACGGCACTATGCTCAGCCACATCAAGACCGCCGATGCTCCCCGTCTCCAGAAGCTCATCGCCGAAGGAACCAGTGGAGAATCTTCCATCCTCGGCCACACCACCATCTCCGGACCGTCGTGGTCGACCATCCTGACCGGAGTCTGGGACACCAAGCACGGCGTCAAGGACAACACGTACGCGGGTGCCCGCTTCGATCTCTACCCGAGCGTGTTCACACGGTTGGAAACAGCACAGCCATCTCTGCTCACCGAGTCGATCTCCACCTGGGGTGGCATCGACAACATCGCATCCAGCGGCACGCCGAAAGCCGACGTTGTCGTCACCACTACCGATGCAGGGTCCGGAGCGGCCACCGATGCTGCGACCGCTGACGCCGTCGCCCGCGACATCACCGACAAGGGACCTGACCTGATCTTCACCCAACTCGATCAGGTGGACGGCGCGGGGCACAGCGGCGGCACCAACGGCGCTGCGTACGAAGAGTCGATCGCCTCCGTCGACGCTCAGGTAGGCAAGATCATCGATGCTGTTGATCAGCGCGCTGCGAAGACCGGTGAGAAATGGACCGTTCTGGTCACTGCGGATCACGGCCACAAGCCCGCCGGCGGACATGGAGGTCAGACACCGGCAGAAGCAACGACATTCGTCATCGCGCGTGGTGCGGGATACGCAGCCGGTAAGACGACCGACTCGTACACGATCGCCGACATCACTCCGACCATCCTCCAGAGCCTGGGTGTCGCATTGCCTGCCGATCTGGACGGTAAGCCGCTGACGAAGGACGCTCCCGGCTTCGTCGGCTCGATCGACTTGGGATTCTTCGGCTCCTGATCTCGAGAAGACACCGACGCTCAGCAGAGTGCTGCAGCACCACAGCAAAGAGGTCGGGCCGAAGAGCGTGTGCTCTCCGGCCCGACCTGTTGTGGAGCTGCCGGGAATTGAACCCGGGTCCTACGTTGAATCGCTAGGGCTTCTCCGTGTGCAGTTCGCTAAGTCTCTACTTGGATCTCCCAGTCTCGCGAACAAGCCAGGATGACGATCCCAGTCACTGTTTGATGTCCCATCCGACTCCGTGACCGAGCCGAACAGTAAAGCCCTCTAGCTGATGCCAGGAACCGGGTCGAGGGCAACCCCGGGCTGACAGACACGCTTCGCTACTTAGGCAGCGAGAGCGTAGTCGCGCTGATTGGAATCGGCGCTTATAGGTTTGCAGCGACGCTTACGGTGGTCTCTTGCCTGCACCGACACGCTTCCCCTAACTCAACACACGCAGTCGAAACCGTTCAGCCCCGTGTGTGCCCCGCGTCTTTCGTGGGGCTATTCACTATAACGCGCCGAAGTTCGGAAGTCATACCAATTAATCGGCGGCACTTTCCGTGTCCTGGACCCCAGCCGTTTCCTGCACCCCAGCCGTTTCCTGAACTGCAGCGGTTTCCTGCACTGCAGCCATCTCACGCTCGGCAGCACCGGTGATGTTGGTGATCATCCCCTGGAAGACGACTCCGTGGAAAGGCAGGATCGAGTACCAGTACGCCCGGCCGGCCAGCCCGCGAGGGAAGAAGACCGCACGCTGATCGAGATGTGAACCCACCGGCCGTCCATCCGCACCCGCCGGACCTTCCGACACTCGCAACTCCAACCATGCTCCGCCCGGGACCTTCATCTCGGCGCGCAATCGGAGCAACTTACCTCGATCGATTTCTTCGACCCGCCAGAAGTCCAGGGCTTCACCGGTGTTGAGCCGACGTGGATCCCGCCTACCCCGGCGCAGTCCGACCCCGCCGACCGCACGGTCCATCCACCCCCGGATGGCCCACGCCAAAGGGAAGGAATACCAACCATTCTCGCCGCCGATCGACTCGACCACCGACCACAGGGTTTTCGGATCCGCCGAGCAGTCACGTTCGCGATGATCGACGTAGACGGCTTCGCCGGCCCAATCCGGGTCGGATGGAAGAGGGTCGGATGGAGCGCCCGCGATCGTTGCACCGGACCACGCCGTCTCCACCTCACCGGTCTCGATCTTGCGAAGCGCCAAACGCACTGCTTCCCGGTACGGCGTGAGGCCACCGGCCGGAGGCGGGATGAAGTCGTCGATGTCGTGGTCGTGCATCACCGCGTCGTTCTGCAGTGATTCGATCAGCGGCATCGCCAGACCTCGCGGGATCGGCGTGACCAATCCCACCCAGTGACCGGCCAGACGCGGGGTGAGGACGGGCAGGACGAGGATGCGTCGGCGTACCAATCCTGCGACGTCGGCGTAGGTGTTCATCATCTCGCCGTACTGCATGACATCGGGCCCACCGATGTCGAAGGCGCGGTTGACCTCCGGCGTCGTCGTCGCGGCTGCGATCAAATAGTGGAGTACGTCACGCACGGCGATCGGCTGAATGTTGTTGTGCACCCACTTGGGTGTGGTCATCACCGGAAGTCGATTGGTCAAGTGGCGCACCATTTCGAAGGACGCCGAACCCGATCCGATCACCACGCCGGCCTGGAACACAACCGTCGGAACGTCGGAGTCGAGCAGGATCCGACCAACTTCGAGCCGAGACTGCAGGTGAGTCGACAGCTCTCGATCGGACGGATGAAGCCCGCCCAGGTAGACGATCCGGCGCACCCCCGCATCGCGCGCAGCGGCGGCCACGTTCTGCGCGCTCTGCTTGTCGATATCGGAGAACGAGCCTCCCCCACCCATGGCATGAACGAGGTAGTAGACCACGTCGATATCGTCGAAAACACCTGAGAGGGAATCACTGTCGGTCAGATCCCCACGCGTGATCTCCACCGAATCATGCCAGGGCACATCGCGTAGTTTCTCGGGGCTTCTCACCACCACACGCACATGATGGCCCTCTTCGACCAGGCGAGGGGCAAGACGGCCGCCGATGTATCCGGTCGCACCCGTGATCAACACTCTCACTGCGTCCATCACCCCACGCTACGCAGAATTCAACTGCGAAGCGCGAGTGCAACCTCGAGGTCGTCGTTGGTCAACATCATGTTGATGCCCGCTCCGGCCTTCGCCCCGGCGGCCGCGGCCATGATGACCTGGGCACCTGGGTCGACGACGTTGCCCGCGGCGAACACCCCGGGCACGCTTGTGGCCCCCATCATGTCGACCGTCACGAAATCGCCCATCATCGTCTCGGCGCGCGATGCGCCGAATGCGCGCAAGATCGCATCGTTGGGGTCCATCGTGAGGGCGCCACCGACAAAGACCGCCGAACGCGCGACCACAGTGCTGTCGGCCAAACGCACGCCCACCAACCGATCGTCCTCGACGACGGGACCGGCGACCTCACCCTCGACGATCGAAATACCTCGAGCTGCAAGCTTTTCCCGGTCCTCGGAACCCAGTTCGGTGATTCGATGGAGGAAGAGAACCACGTCGTCGGACCACTGGCGAACCATGAGCGCCTGGTGCATCGCAAATTCCGCACTCTTGGCGATCACGCCAAGCGGCTGATCACGCACGCCGTACCCGTGGCAGTACGGGCAGTGCAACACATCGCGGCCCCAACGCTCGCCGAAGACTTCGAGCTCGACCGGCAGACGGTCCGTCAGACCTGTGGCAACAAGGACTTTGCGCACCTGAATCTTGCTGCCGTCAGCGAGTTCGACGGAGAAATCGGCCGAAAGATCCTCGCTGTCCCGTGTCACGGAGACGACTGTGCCGTCATGGAACTCGCCGCCGAATTTGCGGACTTCACCTCGGCCGATGGTCAGCAATTCGGCGGGGTTCATGCCGTCGCGGGAGAGGAATCCGTTCATGTGATCGGCGGCCGCGTTCCGTGGTGAGCCGTTGTCGAAGACGATCACGGACCTGCGCGCCTGACCAAGGATGAGTGCGGCGTTCAGCCCTGCCGCGCCGGCTCCGATTACTGCTACGTCGAATGAGTTCTGCGTCATGAATCCAGAATGACAAGAGATCGCAGTCTTGACAAACACTGTTGCCGTTTTGGCAAAATGGTTGAATGACCGAAACATCGTTCGAAGCCGTTCTAGCCGGCATCGGCCCTCGCCTACGTGCGTTGCGCCAGCAGTCCGACATGACCCTGGCCGACCTGTCGGAGACCACCGACATCAGCGTCAGCACACTGTCGAGACTCGAATCCGGTACTCGCCGAGCCAACTTGGAGTTGCTGCTGCCGATCGCCAAGGCACACGGCGTCCCGTTGGACGACCTGGTGAACAGCAAGATCAAAGACCCCCGCGTTCGAGAAGAACCGCGAACGGTCGGATGCATGACGGTCATTCCGCTGACGAGTCAGCCTGGCAACCTCCAGGCCTACAAGATGATCATCTCCCCCACCGACGACGATCGCGAGCCGGGATCCCACGAGGGCTACGAGTGGGTCTACGTTCTGTCCGGGCGCATCAGACTCCAACTCGGCGACCGCGATTTCATCATGGGGGCAGGCGAGGCCGCCGAGTTCGACACCCACATTCCGCACCGCATCAGCGCTGCCGACGGCCGACCTGCCGAGGCGATCAGTCTCTTCGGGAAGCAGGGCGAGCGTGTTCACCTACGCGCAGCGCCGGCCGACAGACGCGGTTGAACTGCCAGGACCGAATCAGGCGCCCGCAACGGCAATCATGCCGACTGCCGCCAGCGCCAACAGCATTCCCGCTTGTTGCACGCGGCTTACCCGCTCGCCCAGCATCACCATGGCGAGCAGAACCGTCGCAGCCGGATACAGCGAACCGATCACACTGACCAGTGAAAGCATTCCACCTTGGAAGGCGTAGATCATCGTCCCGTTCGCGACGACGTCGAGGACGCTGACGTACACCGCGAGCTTGAGTGGCTCGCCTCGTGGGAGAACGAAGTGACCGGCCGCCAGCGCGACCAACCACACCACGACGGTCGCGGCGCCCCGCGACACGGCCAACGCCCACAGCCCGCTGCCCTCGCCGATCTGGTGAAGTGCGATGAACGAGAGTGCAAATGCACCACCGCTTCCGACCGTCAGAAACGCCACCTGTCTGGTGAAGCGGAGAGTGATTCCGCCGGCAACCTCACCCGCGGTGTCGTCAGGCGACTCGCGGCTGACCAGGACGACGGCGACCAGCGCGACGGCGATACCCAGGTACGCGATCAGCCCCGGCCGCTCGCCGAAGGCGAATCCGACGAGCACCGGAATACCCGCCACCAGAACAGCTGTCAGCGGTGAGACCACAGACATAGGTCCGGTCGCCAAGGCGAGATAGAACCACCACACCGCCAGACCACTCGTGACGCCCGCGATCGCGCCCCAGATCAAACCGTTCAGCGTCAACGTGCCGGAAACGAAAGGTGCTGCGATCAGAACGATGACGAGCGAGAGCGGATACGAGACGATCACCACACGGAGTGCGGCAACTCGTCGTGACGCAACTCCGCCGACGAAGTCGCTGACTCCGTAGGCAACTGCCGCCACGAGGGCAAGCAGGATGGAGGTCAGCGCATGCCCTTGATACGACGACCGAGCTCGCGGGTCACCTCGCGCTCGGCGGTGCGCTTGGCCATGTCCTGGCGCTTGTCGTAGTCCTGCTTACCCTTTGCCAGCGCGAGTTCGACCTTGACCTTGCCGTCGTTGAAGTACATCGACAGCGGGACCAGTGTCTGGTTTCCCTCGCGGGTCTTGCCGACGAGGTGCTCGATCTCACGCTTGTGCAGCAGGAGCTTTCGGGTACGACGCGGCGAATGGTTGTTCCACGTACCTTGCGTGTACTCGGGAATGTGCAACGAGCGCAACCACACTTCGCCGTTGTCCACGGTGGCGAACGCGTCGACGAGCGACGCCTTGCCTTCGCGCAGACTCTTGACCTCGGTCCCGACGAGCGCGATACCGGCCTCGTAGGTGTCGATGATCGTGTAGTTGTGACGTGCTTTGCGATTGGTCGCAATGACCTTGCGGCCCTTTTCCTTCACTGTCCGGGCCTCTCAGTCCGCTGTCTTGCTGTCGAATACTGTCCTACCGTCAAATACAGTTCCAGCATAGAAGCTCGTGCAAACCGATTATTCGCGGACGTACAGACGCAGCGTCACGTACGCCGTCACCGCTGCCATACCGACACCGGCAAGCACGAGGATCGGCGAGACGAACAGCACGTCACTGTTGGAGATCCGCGCCACGATGTTGGCTTCGTAGACGTCGGACAGGACCCCGTCGATGAAGACGTTCTTCGCCGTGAACAGTCCGGCGATGGCGAGCACCGCACCGATCAAGGCTGCAACGACGGCTTCGAGGAGGAACGGAAGCTGGGTGTACCACCGCGTCGCGCCGACCAATCGCATGATGTTGACCTCGGTACGACGCGTGAACGCCGCGATCTGGACCATGTTGGCGATCAGCAGGATGGCCGCGATCGCCTGGACGATCGCGATCGCGAACGCTGCGTTGCGCACTCCGCCCAGCACGCTGAAGAGTCGGTCCACCAACTCGCGCTGATTGAGCACACTCTCGACGCCGGGCCGCGAACCGAAGGTGTCGTTGATGACGCCGAATCGCTCCGGGTCACTGAGCTTGACCTTGAACGACGCCGGGAAGCTGTCCGGGCTCACCAGCGCTGCCAGCTCGGGCTGGTCCTTGAACACGCGCTCGGTGGCGTCCTTCACGGCGTCTTCGCGGTTGAGGTACTGAACGGCGACAACGGACGGCGTCTGCTCGAGTTCCTTGCGCAACGAACTGCAGATCTCCTGCTCGCAACCGGGATCGGCCGAAGAGATGTCGTCGGTCAGGAAGATCTGCACCTCGACGCGTTCGAGGAAGATCTGCTGGGTCTTGCCTGCCATCTGCACGACCAGCAGACCACCGCCGAAGAGGCCGAGGGAGATCGCCGTCGTCAAGATCATGGCGATGGTCATCGTGATGTTGCGGCGTAGGCCGGTCAGGACTTCACTGAAAATAAAGCTGGCGCGCATCGGGGAATCCGATTCCTTTTCGAGAGGCCGGTTGTTTCACGACAACCGGTGGGCGTACGGGACGTGTGGTCGTAGTCGGCGCTACCTGCCGACGCCGTACACACCCCGCGCTTCGTCTCTGGTCACCTTGCCGAGATCGAGTTCGATGACGCGTCGACGCATGGAGTCGACGATGTGGTGGTCGTGGGTCGCCATCACGACGGTGGTACCCGTGCGGTTGATCCGCTCGAGCAGCAGCATGATGTCCTGGCTCGTTTCGGGGTCCAGGTTGCCGGTGGGCTCGTCGGCGAGCAGCACGAGCGGGCGGTTCACGAATGCGCGGGCGATGGCGACGCGCTGTTGTTCACCGCCGGAAAGTTCGGTGGGCAGTCGATCGGCTTTTCCGGCCAGCCCGACCATGTCGAGGACCTCGGGCACAGTGCGCGCGATGACGTTGCGGGGTTTGCCGATGACCTCCAGGGCGAAGGCCACGTTCTCGGAGACCGTCTTCTGCTGAAGCAACCGGAAGTCCTGGAACACACAGCCCATGCTCTGACGAAGCTTCGGCACACGGCGAGCCGCCAGCTTGTTGACGTGGAAATCCGCGACCTCGATATCGCCGGACGTGGGCGACTCCATCTTGAGCAGCAATCGCATGAACGTCGACTTGCCAGAGCCGGAGGGGCCGATGAGGAAGACGAACTCCCCCTTCTCCACCTCCACACTGACTTTGTCGAGCGCCGGCCTGGTGGAGGCCTTGTAGGACTTCGACACATTCTTCATGCTGATCACAACTAGCCAGTCTAGCCGTTATCTAACGGTGACCTTGGCGCCACGCGCGACGAGCCTCGTCCTTATCCGGTACCGGTGGTCTCAGGTGACTGCGGCACCGACGTCGGTGCCTGCATTGCCGCGCCAGGTTGCGGGACGGTCGTTGTCGCCGGAGTGGTCGGCACTGTGGTTGCGGACTGTTCGGCGTTTCCCGGAGCCGGAGCGGGACCCGACGTCGGCGTCGGCGAACCGGAACTGCCCGTGCTCGATTCCGCGGACGGAGTCTCGGATGTGGTCGTCGGCTCGGTCGAGGACGGCACGGGGGTGGTCGTCGACGGTTTGACCGACGGAGCGACGTACGGCTCGGTCTGCGACGTGTCCACGCTGGGCGGTGGTGTGGCTGCGGGCTGTTCCTCAGGATTGAGGTACGTATGCAACAGATACGTCGCCAGCCACGCCACGATGAGGATGAAGGTCGACGTTCGCATCCGGCCACCGAAGAGCCGTGACGGAAGCCAGTCCAGGTGAAACAGTCGGTCGAGTCCGCGGCGCGGTTCCTGATCGGTCATTCGCTCGCCTCCTCGGTCCGTGCGGTGTGCAGATCCGGTGACACCGTGATCCCCTGTCGTCGCAGTGCCGCGGCGACGCGGACACGAAGAGCGCGTCCGACCTGGAACTGTTTGCCAGGGAGCGTTCGCGCGACCATCCGCACGTTGACCTGATCGACCTCGAGGCTTTCGACGCCCATGACGGTGGGCTCGTCGAGCAGAAGTTTCTTGAGTCCACGGTCGGCCATCGCGTCGACTCCGACCTGGCGAAGCACCTCGTTGACTCGGGTGAGGTCCGCGGTCGCCGGAACCGGCACGTCGATGACGGCGCGTGCCCAATCCTTGGACAGGTTGGTCGCTTTCACGATCTGGCCGTTGGGAACGGTGATGACCTCGCCGTCGGAGTTTCGCATCCGCGTCACGCGCAGGGTCACGTCCTCGATAACGCCTTCGGCGTCGTCGGAGGAGCCGGTGATCGCAAGCCGGACGGTGTCACCGAAACCGTACTGGCGTTCGGTGATGATGAAGAAGCCGGCAAGGATGTCCTGCACGACGCGTTGAGCACCGAAACCGAGCGCCGCACCGAGAACAGTTGCCGGCGCCACGAGACTTCCGATCGGCAGGTTCAGTTGGTCGAGAACCTTCAGCGTCGCGATCACGTAGATGAACGTGATGACCACCCAGGTGATCACCTGCGCGACCGAGTGACGATGCTTGGTCGCCTCGGAGCGAACCAGCGCATCGCCCAACTGATAGTTGGAGTCGATCTGGTCGGTGACCTTGTTGCCTCCCCAACTGACCAGCCGGGCGAGAATCATCGCGCCGAGCACGGTCATGAGGACTGACAAACCGGTGGTTTGAAGCCAATCGAGCAGGTTCTGCCCAGGTCTGAGTAAAGTCATCGTGCCTTTCGGTATCCGAACGCTATGCGGACTGGTTCTCGCTCATGCGCCAGCGGATGCCGGCCTCGAGGAACCCGTCGATGTCGCCGTCGAGCACTGCCGACGGGTTGTTGACCTCGTACTCGGTACGCAGGTCCTTGACCATCTGGTACGGATGCAGAACGTAGGAGCGCATCTGGTTACCCCACGAGCTGCCGCTGTCGCCCTTGAGCGCATCCATCTCGGCGCGCTCTTCCTGACGCTTGACCGCGAGCAGCTTGGCCTGCAGGACGCGCATCGCCGACACCTTGTTCTGGAGCTGCGACTTCTCGTTCTGACAGGTGACGACGATTCCGGTCGGGATGTGTGTGAGTCGAACAGCGGAGTCCGTCGTGTTCACGGACTGTCCACCGGGACCGGACGAGCGGTAGACGTCGACGCGGATGTCGTTCTCGTTGATCTCGATGTGGTCGGTGGTCTCGACGACGGGCAGGACCTCGACCTCGGCGAACGACGTCTGGCGACGCCCCTGGTTGTCGAAGGGGCTGATGCGAACGAGCCGGTGGGTGCCCATCTCGACGGACAGCGTGCCGTACGTGTACGGGCCCTTGATCGCGAACGTCGCGCTCTTGAGTCCGGCCTCTTCGGCGTACGACGTGTCGTAGACCTCGACGCCGTAGTCGTGCTTCTCCGCCCAGCGGATGTACATGCGCATGAGCATCTCGGCCCAGTCGGCAGCGTCGATACCGCCGGCACCCGAGCGGATGTTGATGAGTGCGTCGCGCTCGTCGTACTCGCCCGAGAGCATGGTCTTGACTTCCATCGCCGCGATGTCGTCACGCAGGCTGGCCCGTTCGGCGTCGGCATCGGCCACTGCGTCAGGGCCTTCGTCTTCTGCCAGTTCGTAGAGGATCGGCATCTCGTCGAGTCGCTCGCGCAGTGCCACGATCCGGCGCAGTTCGGCCTGAGCGTGGGAGAGCTGGCTAGTGACCTGCTGGGCGTGTTCCTGGTCGTTCCACAGACCCGGGTCGGCTGCCTGGTGCTCGAGCTCGTCGATGCGTCGGCGCAGCTCCTCGACGTCCACAACCGATTCGCAGGTGCGAAGGGTGGTGTCGAGGGCGTTCAGGTCTGCAATTACGTCGGGATGCACGGTTCTCAAGGCTACCGGGTGCCGACCTGGGCTCTGCCGTGCGTCACCCTCTCGGCTCGCCCCGTCCGTCACGTATTGGGATCACCGGGACTGGAAGCCTTGCCAACGTCCCTCCGAGGGAACCTACTGGAACGATGACTGTCACCGACGAATACCTGCAGAACAACGCCGCCTACGCCGAGCAGTTCACCGGACCGCTCCCCCTCCCACCCAGCCGACACGTTGCCGTTCTCGCGTGCATGGACGCGCGTCTCGACGTCTATCGGGTGCTGGGAATCAAGGAAGGTGAATCGCACGTCATCCGCAATGCGGGTGGAGTCGTCACCGACGACGAAATCCGTTCCCTGGCCATCAGCCAGCGTCTGCTGGGAACCACCGAGATCATCCTCATTCATCACACCGACTGCGGGATGCTGACGTTCACCGACGACGACTTCAAGCGATCCATCCAGGACGAGATCGGCATCAAACCCAACTGGGCTGCCGAATCGTTCCCGGACATCGACGAGGACGTTCGTCAGTCGTTGAAGCGTATCGAGAACAGTCCGTTCGTCACCGCGACGACCTCCCTACGCGGATTCGTCTTCGACGTCGCCACCGGAAAGCTGAACGAGGTTCTCCCCGATTGAGCCGGTAGGTTGTGTACCCGTGACCGATCGCGCATCCGACCTCGCACTCGCCCTCCGTATCGCCGACGAGGCTGACGCGATCACTCGCGCCCGCTTCGGCGCACTCGATCTTCGAGTGGACGACAAGCCGGACCTCACCCCCGTCTCCGACGCCGACCTGGCTGTCGAGCGAGCGGTGCGCGCGACGCTCGGTGAGCATCGCCCTGCAGATTCCGTTCTGGGGGAAGAATTCGGCGGCGACGCAGTCTTCGAGGGCAGGCAGTGGGTGGTCGACCCCATCGACGGGACCAAGAACTTCGTCCGCAACGTGCCGGTGTGGGCCACGCTGATCAGCTTGCTCGAGGACGGTGTCCCGGTTGTGGGCGTCGTGAGCGCACCCGCACTGAATCGGCGATGGTGGGCGGCAACAGGTTTGGGCGCTCACACGTCCTTCGGGGACGGTGACGCGCGGGCGATCCGGGTATCCGCCGTCGACCGCAGCGAATCAGCGAGCCTGAGCTTCTCGAGCCTATCCGGGTGGAAGGACCGCGGAATTCGCGATCAGTTCGTCGAACTCACCGACCATGTGTGGCGCGTGCGCGGTTACGGGGACTTCTTCTCCTACTGCCTCGTGGCGGAGGGTGCCGTCGACATTGCTGCCGAACCCGAGGTTTCCCTGTGGGATCTGGCAGCGCTCGACGTATTGGTCCGTGAGGCCGGCGGCGCGTTCACCGATCTGGACGGCGGCGCGGGTCCGCACGGCGGGAGCGCGGTCGCCACCAACGGACTGCTGCACGAGGACGTACTTGCTCGCCTGAGGTAACCAACCGCGTACCAGAACATCCCACCCGTCGCAAGGGTCCGAGGGAGGAGTCCCGTCAGGCCCGTCGGCAGGATTCGGCACGACATCTCGACCCGTTGACTGGAAGTAGTTGATCACGCACTACTTCCAGGAGAACGATGAACCGGATTTCCAGGCGCACGATTCTGTTCGGTCTGGCCGCCGCGCCCCTCGGGCTCACGGTGGGCTGCGGCGCCGACCCAGCAGCGAAGAGCGCCACGCTGGCAGTGTCCGGATCTTCGCGTCCGCTACCGATTCCGCCGCTGGCCGACTCCACCGTCGACCCCGCCGGTATTCGCCACTTCACACTCCGCGCCGGTGCCGGAACCACCGAGGTCGTCGCGGGAAAACTCACCGACACTTGGGGTTTCAACGGATCCATCCTGGGACCCACCATCCGTGCCGAACGCGGAGAATCTGTCGCTTTCACGATCGACAACACACTGGCCGAGCCCACGACCGTCCATTGGCACGGCATGCATCTGCCCGCCAGATACGACGGTGGCCCGCACCAGACCATCGAAGCCGGCGGACGCTGGGAACCGGCGTGGACGATCAGCCAGTCTGCCTCGACGCTCTGGTATCACCCACACCCGCACGGATCCACCGAGCGGCACGTGCAGCGCGGTCTCGCCGGACTGTTCCTGATCGACGATGCCGACACGCGGGCGTTGGACATCCCCAAAACCTATGGTGTCGACGATGTTCCGCTGATAATCCAGGACCGTCGATTCCTCGCCGACGGTAATTTCGACGAATCAGATCCGACCGACATCGGCCTGCTCGGCGACACGATCGTCACCAACGGCATCTCCGACGCCTACCTCGACGTCACCACCGGGGTCGTCCGGTTGCGCATTCTGAACGGCTCCTCCGGCCGTCTCTACAACCTGGGGTTCCCCGACGACCGGACGTTCGATCTGATCGCCACCGACGGCGGACTGCTCGAATCACCGATTCCGATCAAGCGGATTCAGCTCAGCCCCGGCGAACGAGCCGAGATCGTGGTTCGCGTCGACCCCGGCGCGACGACCACACTTGTGTCGTTCCCGATCGAGGACGGCGGCGGCGTGAGCGCCTCCGACGCAGAGAACTTCGGCATGAACGACCGCTTCGACATCGTCGAGCTGCGGGGGGTCGCCAGCCGCGCGTCACGGTCGACTCTCCCGGCGCAGTTGGTCGTACTGCCGCGTCTGGATCCGTCGAAGGCAAGCGTGTCCCGAACCTTCGATCTGCAGTGGTACATGATCAACGGGCAACGAATGGACATGAACCGCATCGACTTCGAGGCCGAGGTCGGCGCCGCCGAGGTGTGGACGATCACCAACAAGGACAACTGGCCACACAATTTCCATGTCCACGACGTACAGTTCCAGATCCTCGACGTCGACGGTCGCACTCCCCCGCCGCACTTGCGCGGACCCAAGGACACCGTCTACGCACCGCCAGGCAGCAGGATTCGCGTCGCACTGCAGTGGTCCGAGTACACCGATCCCACCTTCCCGTACATGTTCCACTGCCACCTGCTGATGCACGAGGACCAAGGGATGATGGGCCAATTCCTCGTCCTCGAACCGGGGCAGAAGGCGGCTCCGATGCAGATGGACATGCCGATGCCTTCGTCTGGTTCGCACTCCGGTCACTGAAAGTTCTGCAAGTGGTACACGGCGAGGCGAACCCGATTGTCGCAACCGGTCTTCGACATCAGGTTCGCCACGTGCGTCTTCACCGTGGTCACACCGAGATGCAGCGTGTCCGCGATCTCCTGATTGCTCTTCCCTTCTGCCACCAGTGCGAGGACCTGCGATTCGCGATCGGTCAACGGAACCTTGTCCGTCACAGCAGTGTCTGCGATACCACCGATCACCGCTCGATCCACGACGCGGCGGAGAAGTTCCGGAGTGAACACCATCTCGCCCTCGGCGATCCGCCGAATGGCACCGAGCAACTCGGCGGGTTCGGTGTCCTTGACGAAGAATCCCGAAGCCCCCGCGGCGAGTGCGGGATACAGATGATCGTCGTCGTCGAAGGTGGTCAGCACGAGAATTCGCGCTCGTCGACCTGCCTTGACGATCTGCTGCGTGGCACCGATCCCGTCCAGCCCGGGCATTCTCAAGTCCATCAGAATCACGTCGGGATCCAGTTCCGCAGCGAGCGCTACCGCATCGACGCCGTTCGACGCCTCACCGGCCACGGTCATGTCCTCGGCTGCCGCGCACAGCATCCGCAAACCGGCGCGCACCAGTCGCTGGTCGTCGACGATCAGCACGCTGATCACGAGACACCGCCCGAGACGACCAGTGGAATACTCACGTGCACTTCCCATTTCCCGTCACTATTGGTGCCGGCGGTCATCTCGCCGCCGACCAACTCCGCGCGCTCCTGCATTCCCACCAGGCCATGACCTGCATTCCGGGGCGATCCCTCGACGTCGTTGACAACTCTGACGTCCACCCGGTTGTCGTCGCGACCGACCGAGACCGATACCGGCCCCTTCTTGTCGCCGTGCTTCATGACGTTGGTCAGTGATTCCTGAACCACCCGCAACAACGTCAGCCTCCCGATCGCGTCGAGGTCGGCTGCGCCTGACCCGACATTCCCCTGGGTATCGAAGACTGCCTGCACCTCGAAACCCGCCGCACGCACACGATCTATCGCCGCCTCGATTTCCGCGTCGACGGCATCCGGCTCGACCAGAGCGACTTCACCGAGCGAAGGATCACGAAGGGCGACCAGGAGGCGACGGATATCGGCCAGCGCATCGGACGCAGTCCCACGCACATCCGCGAGGACCTCGCGCACGGCCTCGTCTTGGGGTGCCAAGACATGTTGAGCCACGCCGATTCTCAGGACGATCGATGCCATGTGGTGTGCAACCAGGTCGTGCAGTTCGCGGGCAAGCGCACTGCGCTCCGCAGCGCGGGTCTGCGCAAGATTGTTCGCGGCCAATTCACGCTGCGAGCGCAGGTACAGCCCCAGGAGCAGCGGCAGCCCTACGTAGGCAAGCACTTTCACAGCCGTGGTGACAGAGAAGAATGCTTCGTGAGATTCGAACCAGATCCCCGCGAGCACCGAACCGCACCATCCTGCTGCCGATACGGCAACTGTTTCTCTACGCTCGGCCCGCATCGTGACGTCGACGACGGCGACCGCCCCGAGATACGGGACCAGTTCGGACAGTCCCCAGGCGTCGGCGACGAACATCGGAACAGCCAGCGCCGAGATGACCAGGGACGCGAAGACCGGCCATCGACGGCCGACGACGAAGGCGAGCGCCGACAGCATCGACAGAATCCAGTAGCTGACAGGAACTCGATACTCCCCCGGATACGTGCTGGCGATCAACAGGCACGGGACCACCACCAACGGTGCGTAGCGCACATACCGCTGTATCCGATCTGGCACCTCTGTCCGGTTCACCCCTCGAGCCTATGACGCGCATCATTTCTCGGTTTCTCGACAACAGACCTTACTGATGAGTAAGATAAGAATCGTCCAACGCCCCAACACCGAGAAACAGCTGGTGATCATGACCAAGCAAGACAGTGTTGCCCCCGACAAGAGCGCTCAGCGCAGCGAATCGGGCGCGCAGCGCGGCGGCGCCAAGGGTGCGCCCCGCGACACGTCCGCCGTCGGCCTGAACCCGATCAAACGCGACGCCATGGGCGCAGCCATGCGTGTGCTTACCAAGATCACCGGTTCGGAACTGGCCGAGAAGTTCAATCTGCGTCAGACCATCGATCGCGTGACCTACGAGGGCACCAAGACGGGCTTCAAAACCCTCGGTGCCGCGACTCGCGGATTCCAGAAGGTCTCGGGCAACGGTGCACCCAAGCGCCTGCCCGACAACCCGAGCAAGAACGCCGACTACTTCGACCTCACCCCGGACGACGACCAGAAGATGATCGTCGAGACGGTGCGTGAGTTCGCGGCCGAGATTCTGCGTCCAGCAGCGCACGACGCCGACGGCGCAGCGCAGGCCCCCGCCGATCTCTCCAAGCGCGCGGCCGAGCTCGGTATCACGCTGATCAACGTTCCCGAAGAACTCGACGGAGCAGCCGCCGATCGCGGCGCAGTCACCAATTCTCTTGTTGCCGAAGCACTTGCGCACGGAGACATGGGACTTGCACTTCCGATCCTCGCACCCAGCGGCGTTGCAGTTGCACTGACGCAGTGGGGCACCGACGCGCAGCAGAAGACCTACCTTCCGGCCTTCACCGGCGAGCAGGTCCCCGGCGCAGCAGTGGTGGTCAACGAACCACGCGCACTGTTCGATCCGTTTGCCCTGCAGACCAAGGCAGTGCGCTCCCCCAGCGGCTACAAGCTCAACGGCGTCAAGAGCTTGGTGCCCGCCGCCGCTACGTCCGAACTCTTCGTCATCGCCGCAGAACTCGACGGCAAGCCGTCCTTCTTCATCGTCGAATCCGACACCAAGGGACTCGTCGTCGAAGCAGATCCCAGCATGGGTCTGCGCGCCGCCGGTCTGGGTCGCCTGATCCTCACCGACGTCGCCGTGTCGGAGTCCGCACTGCTCGGCGACGGTGATGCCGATCAGCGCAAGGCCGAGTATGCCGACGCGATTCGACTGGCCCGCCTCGGTTGGGCGTCCATGGCCGTCGGAACCAGCCAGGCAGTTCTCGACTACGTGATTCCGTACGTCAACGAGCGCGAAGCGTTCGGCGAGCCGATCAGCCACCGCCAGGCGGTTGCATTCATGGTCGCCAACATCGGCATCGAACTCGACGGACTGCGTCTGGTCACGCTTCGCGGCGCTTCACGCGCCGAGCAGGGCTTGTCCTTCGCTCGCGAATCCGCTCTGGCCCGGAAGCTGGCTTCCGAGAAGGGCATGCAGATCGGCCTCGACGGTGTGCAACTCCTCGGTGGACACGGTTTCACCAAGGAACACCCGGTCGAGCGCTGGTACCGCGACCTCCGTGCCATCGGCGTTGCCGAGGGCATCGTCCTCATCTGACGCCGCTGAACTTCCAGGAGAACCACGATGATCAACCTCGAACTTCCCAAGAAGCTCAAAGCATCAGCGAACCAGGCACATCAGGTCGCGGCGCAGATCTTCCGACCCATCTCACGTAAGTACGATCTTGCTGAGCACGAGTACCCCGTCGAACTCGACACCATGGCCGCCATGGTCGAAGGTCTCTCCGATTCCGGTGGAGACATCGGCGGTGCCAGTGGCGGACGGTCAGACGCGAGCGCCAAGGGCGGCAACGCCAACGGCGGCAACATGTCTGCGCTCCTCAACTCGCTCGAAACATCTTGGGGCGACGTAGGACTCATGCTCTCGATCCCCTACCAGGGGCTCGGCAACGCCGCGATCGCCGCAGTGTCCACCGACGAACAGCTCGAACGTTTCGGCAAGGTGTGGGCGTCGATGGCCATCACCGAACCGAGTTTCGGTTCCGACTCCGCCGCAGTGACCACCACCGCCGTTCTCGACGGCGACGAGTGGGTTCTCAACGGCGAGAAGATCTTCGTCACCGCCGGTGAGCGTTCGACGCACATCGTCGTGTGGGCGTCGGTCGACAAGTCGAAGGGTCGAGCGGCCATCAAGTCGTTCGTCGTTCCGCGTGACGCACCGGGCCTGAGCGTTGCTCGTCTCGAGCACAAGCTGGGCATCAAGGCCTCCGACACCGCAGTACTCCTGCTCCAGGATTGCCGCATTCCCGCGGACAACATCCTCGGCAGCCCGGAGGTCAACGTGGAGCAGGGCTTTGCCGGCGTCATGCAGACGTTCGACAACACCCGGCCCCTCGTTGCAGCCATGGCGGTCGGCGTCGGACGCGCAGCTCTCGAAGAACTGCGCGGCATCCTGACCGAAGCCGGTGTCGAGATCTCCTACGACACACCGGTCTACAACCAGCATGCAGCTGCAGCCGAGTTCATCCGTTTGGAAGCCGATTGGGAGGCCGCGTACCTGCTGTCTCTGCGCGCGGCGTGGATGGCGGACAACAAGAAGCCGAACTCGCTCGAAGCGTCCATGTCCAAGGCGAAGGCCGGCCGCACCGGCACCGACGTGACACTCAAGGCAGTCGAGTTGGCCGGCACCTACGGCTACTCGCAACGCCCGTTGCTCGAGAAGTGGGGCCGCGACTCGAAGATTCTCGACATCTTCGAGGGCACCCAGCAGATCCAGCAGCTGATCGTCGCACGCCGCCTGCTCGGAAAGTCGTCCGCCGAACTGAAGTGACGGTCGAATTGCAGTGACGGTCGCACAGACCCGATCCCGACACACTCCGCCCCGCCACCTTTCGAGGTGGCGGGGCGGACTGCTCGGTCGCCATCGTGAAACTTCACCACCGAAACCTGATTGCCCATTAGTGTGTAATCAGTCCTACAACGACGCTCGGAAGAGGTTCACGTATGCCCGGATTGGTCACCAAGGTCACTGACACCATCGGCGCGGCGGGGGTCATGATCCGAGCCGGACTCGTCCCGTTCCCTCGCCTCGATCGCGGGCTCAAATCCATTGCAGCCGTGGACAAGTACGGACCCTTTGCCGGGCCGGTCCATGCACACGCCGAGAGCGGCTACGACGCGGTGGCGATCATCGACGAACGCGGACCCATCACCTATGCCGAGCTCGAGCGTCAGAGCAACGCGTTGGTCCGGGCGTGGCAGGCCGACGGCATCACGTCCGACTCCGTCATGGGTGCGATGTGCCGTAACCATCGAGGCTTGGTCCTGACCATGCTGGCGGCAGCGAAGAACGGAACAAAGCTCGTTCTCATGAACACGGGCTTCGCACGGCCCCAACTCGTGGACGTCGCCGCGCGGGAGAAGGTGGTCGCCTTCGTCTACGACGACGAGTTCGCGGACATCGCCGATGCCTTGCCCGACGACGTCGTCGTCTATCGTTCCTGGCCAGAGGGCACGGCCGCTGACGGTTCCACGGCAGCGACTCTCGACGAGGCCATCGCCGGACGCACCACGTCGTCGGTGCCGGCACCCGAGAAGAACGGTGGTTTCGTCCTCCTCACCAGCGGGACTACGGGAACTCCCAAGGGTGCGCCGCGTGGCCACACCTCCCCTCTCGCGTCGGCGCAATTCCTCGACCGCGTGCCGTTGCGCCGCGGACAAACCATGATGATGGCGGCCCCCGCCTTCCACGGAACCGGCGTCTCGCAGTTCGCTCTCGCATTGGCACTCGGCCAGACCGTCGTCATGCATCGAAAGTTCGATCCGGAGAACACGATCAAGCTTGTCGCCCAGTACAAGTGCGACAGTCTGGTC
Organism: Rhodococcus sp. P-2; assembly: GCF_016598535.1. GTDB lineage: Bacteria > Actinomycetota > Actinomycetes > Mycobacteriales > Mycobacteriaceae > Rhodococcus_F > Rhodococcus_F baikonurensis. Next base: position 579,106 of record NZ_CP066779.1, read on the forward strand.
GTGGTCCCGACGATGCTCACTCGCATCATCGACCTCGGTCCCGAAGTGCTGTCCCAGTACGACACGTCGAACCTGAAGATCATCTTCTCGGCAGGGTCGTCACTCTCACCCGACCTGTGCAAGCGAGTCACGGCCTCGTTCGGGTACGTCCTCTACAACCTGTACGGATCCACCGAGGTCGCAGTGGCCACGGTCGCAACACCCGAGGATCTGACCATCGCTCCGGGAACCGCCGGTCGAGCCCCGGTGACGTGCCACGTCGAACTGTTCGACGAGAACAACAAGAAGATCACCACCCCACACACGATCGGCAGGATCTTCGTCGCGAGCGGACTGAGCTTCGAGGGATACACCGACGGGCGTGACAAGGAACGTATCGACGGACTCCTCTCGACCGGCGACGTCGGACACTTCGACGCCAACGGCCTCCTCTTCGTCGACGGCCGCGACGACGACATGATCGTTTCCGGTGGCGAGAACGTCTACCCGCTCGAAGTCGAGAACTTGCTCGCCGACCGCGAGGATGTCCTGGAAGCGGCAGTCATCGGAGTCGAGGACGCCGACTTCGGTCACCGCCTGCGAGCGTTTGTCGTCGTCGCTCACGGCGCCGACCAGAACTCCGAGGAATTGAAGGATCACGTCCGGTCGAATCTGGCGCGCTACAAGGTTCCCCGCGAGATCGTCTTCATCGACGAGCTTCCCCGCAACGCCACCGGAAAGCTGTTGCGCCGCGTCCTGATCGAGATGGAGATCAGCGAAGGCTGAGCACGGTCACATAGCGCTGAGCGTCCGGATCAATTCCGCCTCGTCGACGCGCGTGGAGTGCCCGTCGCGGAGCACGACCTCGCCTGCAACGAACACCGTGTCCACGATCTGACGACTGCCCGTCGTGAGAATGGACGCGCCCGGATCTCGCACCGGGAGGCAGCCGAAGTCACGTTCGAACCGAATCATGGTGAGGTCGGCGGGATCGCCCACGGAGATCCCGCCAGACCTGGCCGGCAGACCGAGTGCTGCGTTTGCACCGCCGGATGCGATGTCGATCATGGCCTCGAAGCCGAACAGGTCGGCGCGGCCGCGCGCGGCTCGCTGGACATAGGCACCGGTGCGCAGCGTCTCGAGCATGTCCTGAGTGTCGTTGCTGGCTGCGCCGTCCACACCCAACCCCACCGCGATCCCCGCGTCGAGGAAACTCGGGACGGGCGCGATTCCGCTACCGAGGCGCATGTTGCTGACGGGGTTGTACGACACTCCGACGCCGCGCTCCGCCAGCACCTTCTGACCACGGTCGTCTAGTTCCACGCAGTGGACCGCCAGCACCCGGTCCCACAAAAACCCATGGGAATCCAGGTAGTCGACCGCGTTCACGCCCGCGTGTTCGGTACACATCGCGTTGTCGGTCTGCGTCTCGAGCAGGTGGATCGAGACCGTCAGGTCGCGAGCCTGCGCAAACTCACGCACTTCCGACATCCCCTCCGGGGTCAGCGAACGCGGGTTCGGTACCGCGACCGCCACGTCGACGCGGGAACCGGCAACGTCGCGCATCATCTGATCCGTATGTGCGAGAACATCTCCGAGTGGTTGCATGAGCCGCGGATCGAAGCCCCACTTCCTCGTCTTGTCCGCCCGGTCTGCGGTTCCGCGTCCCAGCACGGCTCGAATTCCGGTGTCGTGCAACGCCCGGATCACGGCATCGTGAACCTCGCTGGACGGGTGCGGCCACATGTGTTCGACCAGGGTCGTCGTACCGCTGCGCAATGCCTCCAGCGAGGCTGCGACAGATGCCGCGTATGCGCGCTCCGGCGTGATCTGAACCGACTCTTCTGCGACCGCGAGTAGCCATTCGAGAAGCGGTGTCCCTTCGGCTATGCCACGCATCAGTGACTGCTGAAGGTGCGTATGGGTGTTGACGAACCCAGGGATCAGATACGCCCCCGATCCGTCCACACCTCCAGGTGTGGCAGTGCCGGTCGACTTCTCGATCGATTCGACCACCCCATTCGAGACGACGACGTCACGGCCGGTCAGCCATTGCCCGCCGCTGTACAACGTCACGTCCCGGATGATCGCGTCGGTAATGTTCTTGGGCACGGTAGTCATCGCCAGTTCTCCTGAAAGTGTGTGACGGAACGGATACGGATCAACGCGCGAAGTTCGCGCGTACTCGCTGGTCGATGTAGTCCTCGGCAGTGATCGGCGGGTACTTGCCCGCTGGGCCCTCGATGGTCACGTCGCGGTTCGCCTGAGCGAAGAACGCGAGGCTGTAGCGGGCTCCCCGATAGTCGGTGACTCCGGGACTCTTGACTCGATGAAAATTCGACGGCAGGACGTCATCACTCCATCTCATCAGCATGTCGCCGATGTTGCAGGTGATCGCTTCCTCGGCCGGCACCACCGACGTCCATTCCTGGGTGTCCATCTCCTTGCCCGGGCACAGTTGCAACCCGCCCTGACCGTCACGCTGGAAAAGCAATGTCAGGCAATCGAAATCGGTGTGTGCTCCGGCACGCCACATCCCTTCGACATCTGCGTCGGCGGCAAGGGGGAAGTAGTGGAGTAGTCGCAGTGTGCTCTGGTAGGTGTCCACCGACGGGTCATGTGCCCTGGTGAAGAAGTCTCGTTCGAATCCCAGCTTCTCGGCGAAGCACGAGAGCAGGTCCATCGCAATGCCCCAGCACTTGGCTTCGAAGTCCAGGATCGTTTCGCGGAATCCGCCCAATTCGTCTGCAGTGGGCCACAGATCACCCATATGCGGGCGGGTCACCTGGTAGGACTCTTTCTGATCAGGTGTTCCGATGGAGGGACGCACCTGCGTCATGCTCTCCCAGCCGGAGTTGAAACCCTTCTTGAGCGGATACTGCGCTTTGACCTCAGTGGGCAGTGCAAAGAATCGCTCGGCCGCCGCGAAAGCCTCGCGGACTTGGTCCAGATCGATTCCGTGATTGACGATTTGAAAGAATCCGATGTCGGTCGCTGCCGACCACAACTCCTCGGCGATCTCGCTTCGCCGGTTCTCGAAATCCGAGAGATCGATTCTTCGGACCTCGCGGTCGGTGGTCTCCGTGCCCAGGCCACCCATGCGAGTCTCGCGGTTGAGTTCTGTCATGTCGTACGTCATTTGCTGTCAGCTCCTTCAGCGGATTCCGATGGACCGATCGGTGAATTTGTCGGTGTAGATCTCTTCAGCAGTCAGTGACTGCGGTATCGCCGCACCCCCGGAGTTCAGGATGGGCTTCAGTTCTTCGACGGTGTGGGCGACTCGCGTCATGTCGAACGTGCCGACAGATCCGTCTGCCTCGTTCGCGATCAGGCCTTTTTCTTTCAGAAGCTGGGCACTGAACGCTGCTTCACCCTCGGTGTAGGGAGAGAACGACACGTCCTGCGAGACGACGTCGACAATGGCAGCATTCGCCGTATCCGGCGCAGTGATGTAGTCCGCGGTGGCCTGCTGAATGATCGGAACCAGCTTGCTCAAACACGGCGAGAGTGTCTCGACCTTGTCGGCACGAACGGAAACATTGGACGCGTAGATGTCGAAACCCGAATCTTTCAGCAGGTCATAGGAAACCGGCTTCTCCCACGCCGGCGTCTCCTTCTCGTACGTGTACGGTTCCGAATTCGCGAATCCTTGCTGAGCGATGGTCGGGTCACCGACAAATCGTGAGGGAGCTCCGTCGTAGCTCGTGTCGAGCTGAGACTGCTTCAGTAGTCCTTTCGCAACGAGCCACTGCGGAAAGAGTTGCTCTTTGGAAACGACGACACTCGCGTCGGACTTGCCGATGTCGGCAACACTCGTCCAGTCCGGATGCGACTCTTTGTCCCACATGAGGATTGCCGGACTGTATTTGAGCAATGGCGTGACGGCAACAACGGGCTGACTTGCCGCGGCCGCGATCACCTGATCGCCGTGCACCAAGCCGAGAGTGATGGAATCGTCGACGTACATCTGGGAGCTGACGGTTTGGAACCCGATTGCCGGTCCCCCGGCCCGCAAGGTCAGGCCGACTCCGGTGTCCTTCCCTTCGGCGACGAGAGTCCCACTGACGGACTTGTCGTCGGTGTCGACCGAATAGCCGGGACCGAGCATCTCGAAGAGCGCTCCCATATCCGACTGTGGCTGCCATTGGAGTTGAACCACAACGTTTTCCGGACAGAGACCCGCCAGGTTCTGAGCCTCAGCAGCTGGTTCGAGAGATTCAGCCTTGGCCGTCTCAGCCTCACTGGAGCTGCACGCAGTCAATCCGATGGCTGCACACAAGGCCAGTGCCGCGCCCGCCGCTCCCACACTTCTGCGATTGGAATGCATCTTGCGGTTTGAACACACAGCGTCTCCTTCGTGAAAACAATTGGGATGTGGGCGAACCAAGCAGGGTGATCCGATGAGCACACTCTGCAGCACTTGGATTACATGCAATGCACTTGTTGTTTCCATCAGGTAACGCACGCCGTAGTTCGACCTTCACCTGCAATGTCACCTCACATTTACATTCAGCAATCTAGGCGACATACATGCAATTCAAGATAGTTCCTACAACTTGAAGAACTTTTGCATGCATTATCGAACCGGAGGCTCAGATGGAACTCGCGAACACGATGCAGGATGCCGACGCTCGCAAGCTCACCGCGCCGATGCAGATGGTCTTTTCCGACGTCGTCAAGAAGTTCGATACCGGCACTGTCGCGCTGGACGGCATCGATCTGGACGTGGAGCGAGGAGACTTCGTCGCCGTGGTCGGGCCCTCCGGCTGTGGCAAGTCGACTTTGTTGCGCATGGCGGCCGGCCTCGAGCGACCGACCAGCGGAGCGGTTGCCCTCGACACCGAATCAGTTGGCTTCATCTTCCAGGAGCCGACTCTCCTCCCCTGGCGAACCGTGCAGGCCAACGTCGAACTATCCGCCGAACTCGGTGGCGGCGACAAAGCAGCGCGAAAATTGCGCGCCGACGAGGCAATTCGCGCAGTGGGACTTGCGGACTTCGCGAAACAACTGCCCAATGCGTTGTCAGGCGGAATGAAGATGCGCGTCTCTTTGGCGCGAGCGCTCACTCTCGCACCTGCTGTGATGCTGCTCGACGAACCTTTTGGTGCGCTCGACGAAATGACACGACTGGAGATGCAGGTAGAGCTCCAAAGGCTCTACACCGAAAAGGGATTCACCTCGATGTTCATCACGCACTCGGTATCCGAGGCCGTCTACCTCGCAAACAAGGTGGTCGTCATGACCGCCCGGCCTGGACGAATCCATTCGGTCGTGGACATCGATTTCCCGTACCCGCGTAGCCCGGAACTGCGCTACGACGCCCGATACACCGAATATGTCGCCGAGATCTCGGCCAGTCTGCACGGGAGCCTACGATGACCGAAGTTCTTGCAGTTCAACGAGAAAACGCCACACGCCCTACCGTTGTTCGCCCCGATTCTGCGACAACGAGCCAAGCCGAGGTACAGCCTCGACGGTCCTCTCGAATGAGAGCGCTCGGCGCCCTGGTGCTCTATCCGTTGCTCTCACTTGCAGGCGCGGTCGCAGCGTGGTCGATCGTCAGCTACCTTGTCCTCTCCCCCGAACGCCGGTTTCTCCTCCCGCCCCCGAGTCAGGTGCTGACCAAGTCGCTGCTCGACTGGAAACATCTCTCTCCCATGCTCGAAGCCCTCTCCGTGACGGCGCAGGTTGCACTGGTCGGCTTCGTCGTCGCAGTGGCAGTCGGCGTCGGAACCGGCGTGTTGATGAGCCAAGCCAAGTGGATCGAGCGGATCGTCTATCCGTACGCCGTTGTTCTGCAAGTCATTCCCATCCTTGCCATCGTGCCCCTCATCGGCCTCTGGTTCGGCTACGGCATGACCGCTCGTACTCTGGTGTGTGTTCTCATCGCAGCCTTCCCGATCATCACCAACACACACTTCGGTTTACAGTCGGTCGATCGCGGATTGCACGAACTCTTCACCCTCGGACGAGCGTCACGGTGGGATCGACTGGTGAAACTCGAACTGCGAGCGGCAATGCCGGCCATTCTCACCGGCATTCGCACCGCCTCCGGCCTCGTTGTGGTCGGTGCCATCATCGGCGACATGTTCTTCGCCAAAGGACAACCCGGGATCGGAACCCTGCTCGACGTCTACCGAAGCCGCCTTCAGTCCGAGGATCTGATCGCCGCGATCGTGATCGCGTCGGTGTTCGGCGTCCTCGTCTTCTCTGCCTTTGGATTCCTCTCACGTGTGCTCGTCGGCAAGTGGCACACGTCCGGCCGCAAGGACTTTAAATGACCCACGAAATTCCTGTCTTCGACATTCCTACGATCGATATCACCCCGTACCGCCGCGGCGAGGCAGCGGTTGCGAACGCAACCAACAGCACTGCCTGCGCGGAGGTCGCAGCCCAACTCGATCGTGCGTGCCGGGAGGTCGGATTCATACAGATTGTCGGACACAGCATTCCACGATCGGTGACCGACGGACTGGCCGACGCTCTCGACGAATTCTTTGCTCTCCCACTCACGGTGAAGAACAACTATCGCCGTCCCTCGTCCGAGAACCGTGGCTACTCACCACCGAAGTCGGAATCACTCAGCATGAGCCTGGGCGTCGCCTCTGCAAACCAGATGAACGATTTCTACGAAGCGATAGTCGTGGGCACGCAGGTGAGCGACTATCCGGGCGTCGACCTGCCCGAGTCCAGCTACGCCGCCAACACCTGGCCCGTGGCCGCGCCCGGATTCCGACCGGCCATCGAAGAGTATTTCCGTCATGCACAGGGCTTGGCACGAATCCTGATGTGCGCCTTTACCGACGCCCTCGGATTGCAGCCCGGGTACTTCGATTCGATGCTCGACCATTCGATCGACGCGATGAAGATGAACAACTACGCACTGCCCGAAGGTGAGATCCGCATCTCCGGCGACATGACGGGAATGGGTGCTCACACCGACTTCGGAATTTTGACCATCCTGTGGGCAGATCAAGTCCCGGGCCTTCAAGTTCTGAGTGCCGATGGCGTATGGCACGACGTCCAACCTGCCGACGGCGCACTCTTGATCAACCTCGGCGACGCGATGGCACGCTGGACGAACGACCGATGGCGCTCGACCGTGCACCGAGTCGACCCACCTGTCGTTGATGGTCGAATTATCCGACGTCGCTCTGCTGCATTCTTTTTCGACGGAAACCACGACGCCGTCATCGAAGCACTGCCAGGGACTCTCGCACCGGGCGAAGTGGGATACCCGCCGATCACGATCGCTGAGAACATCGCGGCCAAAGTGGCCGGACTGAAAGGCGCGATGAAGTCCGAGGTCGACAGTCGCAGCGCTGACCGAGTGCGCGCCGCTGGATAGCGCTCCCGGGTACGGTCGAGATCGTGCAGGATCGAAATGAGGACAAGATGACCACCACCGAACGAGCTTTACTCACCGAGTCCGTGCACGAAACGCTTCGCGAACTGATCTTTTCGGGAGAGTTGGCGCCGGGGACACCACTGAGCGTTCCCGCACTGGCGAGCAAACTCAATGTCAGTCGAACGCCGGTCCGCGAGGCCGTGCAGCAGTTGATCTACGAGGGCATCGCCGTCCACACCCGAAATGCGGGTGCAAAAGTTGATTCACTGGACGCAGAGTCGCTGCGCGCGGTCTTCGAGGTGCGTGAGGTTCTCGACGGTCTCGCGGCGTTCAACGCGACAGCCAATGCCACCCACGAAACCGTGTCACAGTTGAACAAGATGGTGCAGGTCCAACGCGAACTTCTCGAGAGCCCGCCGGATCAGCGTCGAGATTCGAAGCTGGACCTCGAGTTCCACACCTTGATTCGTGAGACTGCGTGCAATCACCCGCTCAGTGAAGCCCTTCACCGACTGGACGGACAATCACATCTCTTCCGTTCGGACATGTGGAGCCTCGAGCTCAATCGGCGGATCGCTGTCACCGAGCACGCTCGTATAGTCGCGGCCATCGAATCGGGTGACGCCTTGGGAGCCAGAACTGCCGCGAGCGCACACGTAGCCGGGCTACTCGTCCGAACAACCCGGACCTGAAGCCTCACCGAAATGACGGGAACAACGTGTCCGGCCAGGCGATGTCGCCGTCGCTCTCGTCCACGAACGAACCGACACAGTCGCGTCCCAGCGCACTGATCGTTCCCGAGAGCACCTCTGGATGCTCGAGTTCGGCGAGGTGGTCTGCTCCGGTTCCGGCACCGGGAACGCCATCGATGTACACCCGGCACTGGCCCCCGTCCAACCGACCGTCCGCCCACTCACCCGAGCCCTGTACCACCGAATAGTAGGCGGAACCAGGAGTGTCCTCACCTGAGTTCAGCTTGGTCAGAACCTCGGAGAACATGCAGGTGTCGTAGCCGTCGGCAGGGCCTTGCACGCAGCCACCGGGGCTGCCGTATTGCGGCGCTCCGATTGCGACCAATGAATCCACGGTGTCGGAGCCACCGAGGAACTTCGCGTAGTACCGGGCACTCAGTCCGCCGGCGCTGTGCGCGACCACGCCGACATATGTGGCGTCAGCGGCGTAGGTACGAATCGCCTCGGCCATCAGTTCGGCATCTGCGGCAATCGTTTTGCCGGGAGCATCGACGAAGTGCGTCTCGTAGCCCGCATCCTTCAGTGCCCCGTCGAGGGCGCGGTAAGGCGCCTGATGTGCCTCGCCTGAGCTGTACAGCTGCTGGCCCGGAACGATGAAGACCACGCGTTTCCCTGTCGCGCCCCCTCCACCGGCGGTGGCAATGCCACCAGAGAGCACCAACGCAGCCGTCACGAGGAAAGCGGTCACTGCCGAAGACACGGGCACCGTCGAAAATCGCACGTCGCAACCCTACGACGGACGCACGCAAAAAAGGACCGCCGCACTGGAATCCAGTGCGGCGGTCCTTTTCTAGTAGCGGGGACAGGATTTGAACCTGCGACCTCTGGGTTATGAGCCCAGCGAGCTACCGAGCTGCTCCACCCCGCGATGCATGGACAAAGTTACACGAGCAGATGAACGGAACGCAAATCGCCTGCGCTGGAGCGAAATACACGCCTGAAAGTCACAAATTCGAGTGACTGGGTTCACAAAATACTCGTGAGGATCAACACATAACAGGTATGTAACGAACACACCTCGAAACCGCATCGGAACGGCCCTACCAGCGCAAACTGCAAAATTCGCCTACAAGAGCCGACCGGGCAGTCCGGAAAATCGCGAATCGACCCTCGTTCAGCGCTCCCGTACGGTCGGTCCCGGCCCGAATCAACCGGGCGAACGCCGACCCGCCGCTGCTCGACTCTGCCCCGCGGGATCGGAACCCCCGAAACCTTCGAGGGGCAGAGGCACGGAGAGACAAGCGCCCGGGAAGTCAGCATCACCGCGACCCGCAGGCCCGCCGATGTCAGCAAGCGCGGAGAGGATTTACCCCGACATGACGTACACCAGCATCAGCAAGCGTGCATTCGGCACATTGGCAGTAGCCGGCGCACTTGTCGCAGTGCCCCTCACCATGAGCACCGGCACCGCTTCCGCAGCCACCCACAACTGGGACGGCGTCGCACAGTGCGAGAGCGGTGGCGACTGGAACATCAACACCGGAAACGGCTACTACGGCGGCCTGCAGTTCTCGCAGAGCACCTGGACCGCCAACGGTGGCACCGGCTCGCCGGCCAACGCTTCCAAGGAAGAGCAGATCCGCGTCGCCGAGAACACCCTGCAGAGTCAGGGCCCCGGCGCATGGCCCGTCTGCGGCCAGCGTCTGACCGTCGCGAGCGAGCCTGCAGTCGAAGAGGCTCCCGCCGCAGCACCGGCTCCCGTCGCCGAGGCACCCGCAGTTGCTCCCGCCATCGAGATCCCGGCCGAGCTCAAGCCCGCCGCACAGCAGGCCTACGACACCGCTCGTGACCTCGCCGGCCAGTACGGCTTCGCCGCACAGTTCCAGCAGCTCTCCGATGCCAACGCACCGATCGTTGCTGCACTGCGCTGATTCAGCTCGCACAGCTTCACCTGAGCACCCAAGAAGGCCCACCATCCGATCGGATGGTGGGCCTTCTCTTGTTCACGAACTGACTCCGCTTACCTCGGCAGCGCCTGGTACGCGTCGACAGCCTTCTGCAGGCGGTCGAGCGCAGCACCGTAGCTGGTGAAGTCACCGCTCTGTTGCGCCGACTTCAATGCCGCCATTGCCGAATTGACCTCGGCCAGCGCCTTCGATACGTCATCCGAAGAAGCCGGCGGGGCCGGCGCCGTCGGAGTTGTCGGCGTTTCCGGTTGCGCTCCGGTATCCGGATCGGGTGCCGGCTGGGTGACCGTCGCTGCCGAACCTGCGCCCGGCCAAATCTGACTGATCGCCTCGGAGACGGTCGGTGCATAACCGATCCGAATGCCGTTGGTGTCGCTGAAGCTCACCAGCACACGCGCCAACTGAGGGAACGCGTTCTGCGAGTTTCGCTGCGAGTACAAGGGCTCGACGTAGAGGATTCCGCCCTCGGCGATCGGCAGAGTCAGCAAGTTTCCGTACTGAATCTTGTTCGACTGCTTGAGCAGTGACACTTCCGAAGCAACACGCGAATCCGACGTCATCGCAGACTGAGCCTGCTGTGGACCCTGAGTCTGCGTATCGGTCGGCAACTGAAGCACCGTGAACTTGCCGTAGTTCTCCTTGTCGTTCGCCACGGAGATGTAGGCCGACAGCAACTCACGACTGAACCCGACCATCGGACTGGTCAGACGGAAATCCGCCTTCGCGGTGTCCTTGTCGCCCACCAGCACGTAGTACGGCGGCTGGTTGGCCGACGTGTCGATCGTCGGATCGCTCGGAACCGACCAGAACGCGTTGTTGGTGAAGAACTCACTCGGATCGTCGACGTGGTACTTCGCGAGCATCTCTCGCTGAACCTTGAACATGTCTTCCGGGTAGCGGAAGTGCGCCTGCAGGTCGTCCGAGATTTCACTCTTCGGCTTGACGGTGTTCGGGAAGACCCCCATCCACGCCTTCAGAACCGGATCCTGCTCGTCGACCTGATACAGCGTGACGGTGCCGTCGTAGGCGTCGACCGTAGCCTTCACGGAGTTACGGATGTAGGAGAACTCCTGACGCGGAATGAGGCGCCCGGTCGTCTGGTCGATACTGTCCTCGACCAACCCGTCGAGCGAACTGCGCTGCGCGTACGGGTAGTCCTGGGCAGTGGTGTAGCCGTCGATGATCCACTGCATCTTGCCGTCGACCACTGCGGGGTAGGCAGCGCCGTCGGTCGTCAGCCAAGGCGCGACCTCCTCGACCCTTTCCTTCGGATCACGCTTGAAGATGATCTTGGAGTTCGAGCCGATTGCACTCGAGAACAGGATGTTGCGCTCGGTGTACTTCGCCGCGAATGCAAGACGGTTGAACCAGTTGCCGATCGAAACGCCACCCGAACCCGTGTAGGTGTACTTCGAGGTGTCGGTGTCGTACTCACGCGGTCCCTCGCCGTCGACGGAACCGACGATCGAGTAATCGGCGTCCGACTGGCTGATCACCTCGCCGTAGTACGAACGCGGATTGTCCACCTTGAGATTCTCGTTCTCGGGTGTGGTCGTCAGGTCACTGACCGAGTAGATCGGGTAGCCACCGGTGTTGTTCTGGCTGTCGCCCTGTACGGCCGTGACTTCGTTTGCCTGGGCCGCGACGAAACCGTTGCCGTGCGTGTAGACCGTGTGCTTGTTGATCCAGTCCGTCTGGTTGCCGGAAAGGTTGTTCGGCGACAGCTCGCGCGCTGCGACAACGAAGTCGCGCAACTGGCCGTCTTGTTCGTAACGGTCGACGTTGAGCGTCTGCGGGAACCCGTAGAAGTTCTTGAGCTGACGCTGAGCTGTGAACGTCGGCGACAGAATGGTCGGATCCAACAAGCGGGTGTTCGCGATCGTGGTCCGGTCGGCCGGAACATCCTGGGGCTGCTTGGTGCCAACTCCCGGATAGTCGACGTAGTCGACGTTTTCTTCGGTGATCCCGTACGCCTGACGAGTGGCTTCGATGTTCCGCTCGATGTACGTGCTCTCCTTCTGCGCCGCATTGGGCTTGACGGAGAACTGCTCGACGATCATCGGGTAGACCGCACCGACCAGCACCGACGAAAGAACCAGGAGAGCGACCGCCATGGCCGGTATCCGAAGATCCCGCGTGAAGATCGACGCGAAGAACGCCAAGGCGCAGATGACTGCGATGGACAACAGGATGAGCTTCGCCGGCAGCACCGCGTTGATATCAGTGAAGCCCGGACCGGTGAACGTCGGTTCCTTACGACTGCTCGACATCAACGAGTACCGATCGAACCAGTACGCAACCGCCTTGAGGAGCACGAAGGTTCCAGCGATCACAGCGAGTTGAATACGAGCGGCAGTGGTGAATGTTCCAGCGCGCCCGGCCAATTTGATTCCACCGAAAACGTAGTGGGTGATCAGGTTTGCCACGAAGGCCAGCAGGATCGAGACGAACAACCAGTTCAACACGAAACGGTAGAACGGCAGATCGAACGTGTAGAAGCTGACGTCCATGTTGAACTGCGGATCGGTGATGCCGAACGGTTGGCCGTTGAGGAACAACTGGATGGTGACCCAGTTTGCCTGCGCGATGAGACCGGACAGGATGCCGATCGCCACCGGAATGATCACGCCGAACAGTCGAAGTCGCGACATCACGGTGGTGCGGTAGCGCGCGATCGGATCATTGGGTCCGGAGACCGGGACGAACACCGGCCGCGCGCGGTACGCGAGAAGCATCGCGAGCCACACGATGGCTCCGACGACAATTCCGACGACAAGGAAGAGAACGAATCGCGTCAGCAGAACCTTGGTGAACACACCACGGAAGCCGACTTCACCGAACCACAACCAGTCCGTGTACATGCCGATCAGTCGCGGCCCCACGAGCAGCAAGGCCGCCACTACGACAGCCACCACCAACAAGATTCGACTGCGTCTGGACAGAGAGGGTAAACCTGCGGGGGGCCGCATGCCCACGTGCCACGCTCCAAGATTTGGCGACGCCGTGGCGTCGCAACCGATTGCATCGATCACTGCGGCCACGCCCGAGTGGACTTGGCCGTTTCCGACCACTCTACGTAACAACGGTCACGGGTTGACAACACGGAGAGCGGGGACCCGGACAGAAGGTGGGAGGATGAACGTGTGAGTGAAGAGAATATGAGCAGATCACCGAGTGCCCTCGCCCGGTGCGTTCATGAAGTTGTCGACCACATCGACGCCGAAGGCTGGGATCAACCGCCGAAGCTGTACGCGTTGGTGCCCACCGAGATGCTCGCCGCGGCCGAGCCCGGACTGCTCGACCAACTCGCCGAGGGCGCCGAATACACACCGATCGAACAGGAATCGCTTCCCGAGGACATCATCGGCGGTTCTCGCGCACTCGACGAGTTTCTGGCTACGACGCATTGGCCCGAGTCGGTGCAGGGCTGCATCCTGGTGCAGGAGATCGTCGTCCTGCCGCCCGAGGCGGAATCGGATCTCGATCACGCGACAGCGCCGGTGTTGACCGATCAGCACGCGGCGGACGAGGTCGCTCGACTGACTGCCAACGCGCATCCCGATCGACGCGAAGCGCGACTGTTCGTCGGCGTGCTGCGTGACGGTCCTTCGCTGTCGCTTCTACAGATGCGTCCCGACGAGGATGCGGATCCGTACGGCGACTTGGAACTGCTCACCTACGACGGTCTTGCACCTCACCTCGTGCACGCGCTGTACGCGACGCTCGACGAGGTCGAAGAAGACTGACGGACTCTCTCTTCTGCAAACAGCTTTCAGCAGCGGGGTGCGTCGCCGCCCGTGTTGAGACTCTCGAGTGAGTCCACTGCGCCGGGCAGGTTGTCGACCTTGACGAGCCGAAGCCCGTCCGGCGCATTCTGTTTCGCCTCGTCACAGTTCTGGGCCGGCACGAGGAAGGTCTCCGCACCGGCTTCGGAGGCGGCGATCAACTTGTACCGAATGCCGCCGATCGGACCGACTTCGCCGGCGGAGTCGATGGTGCCCGTCCCGGCCACGAACTTTCCGCCGTTGAGCTCCCCCGGAGTCAGCTTGTCGACCAAGGCGAGTGTGAACATCAGTCCGGCAGAGGGACCGCCGATGTCGGCGAGATTGAACTGCACGGTGAAGGGAACGTCCGGGACCTCGTTCGGCGTGACGCCGAGGTAACCCGATTCGGGCTTGTTGGGCCGCGCCCCGACCGTGACCGGCACAACGGTCTCCACACCCTCACGAAGGACAGTGACGTCGATCGCGGTGCCGGGCGCGATCTCACCGACCGTGTCCTGAACGCCGGTGATGGTGGTTACCGGAGTGTCGCCGATCTTGACCAGGACGTCGCCCTCTTGCAGGGCACCCGCAGCGGGGCCGTCCGGAGTCACCTTGGACACAGTGAGTGCCACCGGCTTGCCGAGAAAGTGCAGTGCAGCCAACTCGGCGCTGTCCTCGGACTGCTGGAAATCGGCGGTGTTGGCCTGCTGGATCTCTTCCTTCGACTTCTCGGGCGGATAGATCTCCGAGCGTGGGACGAGTCCGTTGCTGCCACTCGCCCACAGCCCGAACGCTTCGAAGATGTTGAGGCCGTCGCGAACCGACACCGTTGTCATGTTGAGGTTGCCGTCGGTGGGATCGACCTCGGTCCCCTGGATGTCGACGACGGGCTTACCGTCGACGTCGCCGAGCGTGTTGAAGGTGGGGCCCGGACCGAGTGCGACATAAGGAACAGTGACCATTGTTCCGACGACTCCCAACACGACGATGGGTGCGAGTGCGGCCAAGAGCGTCACTATCCGTCGATTCACCTGATCCAGAGTAAAGCGCGACGGCACCGGAGCACCGATCGCACCGCCTGAGCGCCGCGCGTGTTCGCCGTCAGCGTGACTCGGAGGGCGACTCCGACCGCTCGAGCCTTGTACCGTTGAGGTATGAGCAATATGCCGTTCGGCTTCTCCAACTCCGACGACGATCCCGATCGCGACAAGAACGCGGCGGGTGGCAATCCGTTCGGGGGTGGTGACATGCCGTTCGGGTTCGGCGCGGGCGGTGAGGGATTCGATCCGGCTCAACTCGGCCAGATGCTCACCCAGTTCGGGCAGATGCTGAGCGGAATGGGCTCGTCGATGGGCCAGGGCGGTACGTCCGGCCCGGTCAACTACGACATCGCCAAGAAGCTGGCACGCCAACAGATCGGATCGGTCACACCGATCACCGAGGGCAACGTCAAGGCGATCGCCGACGCCGCGCACCTGGCCGAGATGTGGCTGGACGCCGCGACAACGCTCCCGGCCGGAGCGAGCCGCACTCTCGCCTGGACTCCCAACGACTGGCTCGACAACACGATCGACACGTGGAAGCGACTCTGCGATCCGGTGGCCGAGAAGGTAGCGGGCATGTGGGTCCAAGGACTTCCCGCCGAAGCGCAGCAGATGGCGGGCCCGATGCTGGGCATGCTCGGCCAGATGGGTGGACTCGCGTTCGGCTCGCAATTGGGCCAGGCACTCGGCCAACTGTCCACCGAGGTGCTCTCCTCCACTGACATCGGCTTGCCCCTCGGACCCGAAGGCACCGCGGCCCTTCTCCCCGCTGCGGTTCAGGCGTTCAGTGAGGGTCTCGAACAGCCGCATCAGGAAGTTCTCGTGTTCCTCGCCGCACGTGAAGCGGCCCATCAGCGCCTCTACAGTCACGTTCCGTGGCTGCGCCAGCGTGTTCTCGCCACAGTCGAGGAGTACGCCCGCGGGATCACGATGGACTTCTCGGCGATGGAAGAGTTTGCCAAGGACCTCGACCCCTCCGCTCTCACCGATCCGAGCAAGCTCGAGGCGCTGATGCAGCAGGGCACGTTCGAGCCGCAGAACACTCCGGAGCAGAAGGCTGCTCTCGAGCGTCTCGAGACGCTGCTTGCACTGGTCGAGGGTTGGGTCGAGACGGTGGTCACCGCCGCACTCGGCGAGCGACTGCCCGGTGTTGCCGCGATGAGCGAGACGTTGCGTCGTCGCCGTGCCACCGGCGGCCCCGCCGAACAGACCTTTGCGACGCTGGTCGGACTCGAACTTCGTCCTCGCAAGGTCCGCGAAGCGGCCGGATTGTGGCAGAAGCTCACCGCGGAAGCCGGTATGGATACTCGCGACGGCGTCTGGTCACATCCCGACCTGATGCCTGATTCGAGCGATCTCGACGCACCGGACGGGTTCGTCGCCCGTGTCCTCGGCGGCGGCGACACCGGCAATTTCGACGACCCGATCGCCCAGCTCGAAGCCGTCCTGGCAAAAGAGCGTGCGGCCGAGGAAGCGATGGACAAGACCCGCGAGGACGACGAAGGCAAGTAATCTCTTCGTGACACATTTTCGCAGATCAGCCACGATGACGGCCTGTGGATAACTGCCGCTGAGGCAGACTCGCGGGACGTACGCCATGCCAGCATCGAACGATGACCGGTGACAGGCAACAAGACGCCACACAGAACAGCACTTCACAGCGATCCGCGGGACCCCGATGGGACCCGCGGATCGCTGTTCTGTCGCGCCCGGACGGTCGACTGCAGCTGGGATGGACACCCGGACGTGCCGTCCTGCTGACGCTGCCTGCCGGGGTCGATGCTCGCGCGGTGAAGTCGATCCTGCGCACGATGGACGGCTCGAAATCCCGCGCGGCCATCCTCTGGGAAGCGTCGAGGCGCGGGATTCCCACGTCGGTGACGGAGCAGTTTCTCGCGCAACTCGCCGATTCCGGTTTCGTCCACACTGCCCGCAGAAACACCGCGACGGTCCGGATCCACGGCGTCGGTCCACTCTCGGACGCCGTCGAGCGCGCACTGGTCACCGGCGGGGTCAGCACGCGCCGCTCGCGCGGGTATCGCAACACCGATGTCGTGCGCTCGTGGAACGAGCAACTGGTGGTCCTGGCCGACGACGTCGTCACCGATCCACGTTTGGTGAGCGATCTCGTTCGCTGCGGACTCCCCCACCTTTCCGTCCGCATCCGGGACGGTAACGGCGTGGTCGGCCCTCTGGTCCTGCCTGGTCGGTCGAGTTGCCTGCGGTGCGCCGACATCATCCGATCCGAACTCGACCCTCATTGGCTTCATCTGTCCGCGCAGCTACTCGGCAGCGCGGGTCACGCGGAATCAGCGATGATCCATGCAAGTGTCGCGCTCGCCCTGGCCGAGATCGACGCGACTCTCGGTGCCCTGGACCTACCCGGTGTCGAGGACCTGCCCAGTGCGGCTACTGCGGCCAGTCTGTCGTCGACGCTCGAGATCGCGCTGCGTCCGTATCGGATCACAACCAGGCGCTGGCCTCGGCAAATATCCTGCAGTTGCCAATACCTGGCACCTGTTTCGGGCAAAGGACGCCCCAGTCAGACATGATGGTGTGGTGTCCGAGATCCCACGCAAGAGTTCTGCCCGTACTGCCAAACTCGCGAGCATCCCCTTGGGGATGGCTGGTCGCGCCGCCATGGGCTTCGGACGCAAGCTCGCCGGCGGCGACAAAGGCGAGATCGACGCGCAGTTGAGCGCGAAGGCCGCCGAGCAACTGTTCGCGGTGCTGGGCGAACTCAAGGGCGGCGCGATGAAGCTGGGCCAAGCGCTCAGCGTCATGGAGGCGGCAATTCCGGAGGAATTCGCGGAGCCGTACCGCGAGTCGCTGAACAAGCTTCAGGCCGCCGCCCCGCCACTGCCGACAAAGCAAGTACACAAGATGCTCGACCAGCAACTCGGAACCAAGTGGCGTGACCGATTCCAGTCGTTCGACGACGAACCGACCGCGTCGGCCAGCATCGGGCAGGTTCACCGAGCGGTCTGGGCCGACGGCCGCGACGTGGCCGTGAAGGTTCAGTACCCCGGCGCCGACGAAGCTCTGCGCGCCGATCTCAAGACCTTGGGCAGATTTGCCGGCCTGTTCGGTTCGGTCATGCCGGGGGTCGATGTGCGGCCCGTGATCGAGGAGTTCACCGCTCGCACGGAGGAAGAACTCGACTATCGGATCGAGGCGAACAATCAGCGAGCTTTTGCCAAAGAGTTCGACGGCGATCCGCAGTTCGTGATCCCGCACGTCGTGGCGAGCGCGCCGAAAGTGGTCGTGACCGAATGGATGACGGCAACCCCGCTGACCAGAATCATCGAGAGCGGAACGCCGGAGCAGCGCAATGCTGCCGGTGCACTGCTCGCCGAATTCCACTTCGCGTCTCCGGCCCGTGTCGGCTTGCTCCACTGTGACCCGCACCCCGGCAACTTCATGCTTCTCGAAGACGGTCGACTCGGCGTCATCGACTTCGGTGCTGCTGCGCCGTTCCCGAACGGGCTGCCGCGGGTTCTCGGCACGATGGTGCGCTTGGCGGTCGAGGAACAATTCGACGAATTGACGGAGTTGTTGCGCGCCAACGGTTTCGTGATTCCTGGACGCACAGTGACCGACAAGGAGATCGCGGATTACCTGCGACCATTCACCGACCCGATCCAGACCGAGTCATTTCACTTCACTCGAGCGTGGCTGCAAAAGGCCGCCGGAACTGCCACTGACTTCAACAGTGCGCAGTTCCGAACGGCCCGTGCACTCAACCTTCCGGCCGAGTATTTGATGATCTTTCGTGTTCTTCTCGGTTCGGTCGGCATATGCGCCCAGTTGGACGCATATGCCCCGTACATGGAAATCCTGACTCGCTGGTTGCCAGGGTTCGCGGAGCCGGTTCTGGATGAAACCGGCTCCGCCGAATAAGACACCGGCTCCGCCGAACAGGGCTCTCACGCGCACACAAGTTGCTTGCGTGGGCGCCCTCTCGGTCTCTTGCGCGCTATGACGGCCCCCTGATCGAGGATCTCGCCTCCCCACACCCCCCATGGCTCGGCGCGGTCGAGAGCCGCACTGAGACAACGGGAACGGATGGGGCACTGCGCGCACAGTGCCTTGGCCTGCTCGAGTTCGGCCGGAGCTTCGGCGAACCAGAGATCGGGGTTGGATGCCCGGCACGGCAGGTCGCGGCGGGTGGACGCGGCCTCGATGAACGTGACTGCAGCCGAAGTGACGTCGGTGGAAGTTACTGCAGTGGTGGAGTTTTCGGATTCCACGCGGATTGTCTGGGCAGACAACTCGGTCTCCTAGTGCTCGGATGCGAAACTGTGTCGCACGATATGGGTTCGATGGGTGCGAACCTGAGCCGAGTCGGAAACCAGATCAAGAGGAGTATCCAACACAAAGGCCACGGTCCGCAGGGGCTGCGGGTCCGTGGCCGTAAGTGAACGGATGTGTCCTACCGAGGAATACCTCGATGGCTTAAGAACACGGACTCGACAGCTGCTTTCTTTGCTGCTGCTTGAGGGCGCAGGCGGAACGCATGCTGCGCCCATCCCGCTGCACGCGGCAGCATGGGGGCGGCAACAGCGAACTTTGCGCTTGCGCACGCTTCGTAAGAGATCAAGTTCGTCATTTTTTTCGCCACCTCCATTTCGTGTCGGTCCGGATAGTTTCTGCGCACAGGTTGCCCCGTAACACTGAAAACCAGAGTAGAGAATCCGTCGAATCTGCACAACCTATTTTTGACCTGCGGTTATGCAACTCACGGTTGTCGATTCGGATGTGTTGTCAGATATCGAGTGTTGCCGCTCGCAGTTCACCGCGAATGACAGCTAGTACGTCTTCGCCGAAATTGTCGAGTTTCTTCGGCCCGATTCCGGGAATCGAGACCAGTCCACGATTGTCTTGTGGTCGTTGTTCGGCAATAGCCATCAGCGTGTTGTCGCTGAAGACGACATAAGCCGGAACTTTGAGTTCTCGGGATTTGTCCAGACGCCAAGCCTTGAGATGTTCGAGCAATTCCAGGTCGACATTGGACGGGCACTTCTCGCAGCGTCCGAGCATTGTCGCCGACGTCCCGATCAACGGTTTGCCGCAGACTCGGCAACGCGGACGCTTCTTGTTCCCCGACGACGGCGCGGCTACGCGTGAAGCCGGTGAGTCCTCGGGAATGAGCCCGTTGAGGAACCTCGACCGGCGACGGGACTTGCGGCCACCCTCGTTGCGAGCCAATGCCCACGACAGCTGCAGATGCTCGCGGGCGCGAGTAACCCCCACGTACAGAAGCCGGCGCTCCTCCTCCACGGCGACGTCGTCGGCGCCCGAATTGGCGTCGCCGAGAACGTGTTGGATCGGCAGCGTGCCGTCATTGAGGCCGACCAGGAACACCGCATCCCATTCGAGGCCCTTGGCGGCGTGAAGCGAAGCCAATGTCACGCCCTGCACGGTCGGTGGGTGCCGCGCCTCGGCTCGGGCTGTGAGCTCTTGCAGAAGCCCGGTGAGCGACAGTTCGGGTTCGTGGACGAGTTGTTCTTCGGTCAGCGCCACGAGAGCCGAGAGCGACGCCCAGCGCTCGCGGGCCTGGGTGCCCGAAGGTTCTTCATTGGTCAGACCGAGTGGTGCGAGTACAGCACGAACCAGTGACACCAGTGCTTCGCCGTTGTCTGCGCCTTCGGGGAGGTCGTCTCGTCCAGCAGCCTGACGCAGCGCCGCCACCGCCTGACGAACCTCGGTGCGAGTGAAGAAGCCCTCGCCGCCACGCACCTGGAACGGGATGCCGAGCTTGGTGAGTGCCTGCTCGTGCGCCTCGGACTGAGCATTGATCCGGTACAGAACAGCGATCTCGGCGGCGGGGGTGCCTGCCGCGATCAGCCGTTTGATCGCCCGCGCAACCCCGAGTGCCTCGGCCGGCTCGTCGTCGAACTCCATGAACTCCGGTTCAGGGCCCGGTGCTCGTTGCCCGATCAACTGCAGGCGCGTCCCGGCGATCCGCCCGCGCGCCGCACCGATCACACGGTTGGCCAACGACACGACCTCAGGGGTGGAGCGGTAGTCCCGTTCGAGCCGAACGACGGTCGCTTCGGGGAACTTCCGGGAGAAGTCCAACAGATAGTTCGGGGTGGCGCCGGTGAAGGAGTAGATGGTCTGATTCGCATCGCCCACCACGGTCAGGTCGTCGCGGTCCCCCAGCCACGCGTCGAGCACGCGCTGCTGCAGCGGGGTGACGTCTTGATACTCGTCGACCACGAAGCAGCGATACCGCTCGCGGAACTCGTCGGCAACCGTCGAATGCTCTTCGAGCGCAGCCGCTGTGTGAAGGAGGAGATCGTCGAAATCGAGGAGCATGCCGTCCTGGCCGCGAGCCTTCAGTTCTTCGTATGCCGCGTAGACCTGGGCCACCTTGGCAGCATCGACCGGCGCCTCGCGACGAATCTTGGCTATCGCGCGTGGGTAGTCCTCCGGCGCGATCAGCGACGCCTTGGACCATTCGATTTCACTGGCGAGGTCGCGGACGCTTTCCGTGCTGGTGGACAGTCCCACCCGGGCCGCGGCACTGCTCACGACCGCGAACTTTCGATCGAGCAGACGCCACGGCGTGTCACCGACCACCTGCGGCCAGAAGTACTTCAGTTGCCGGAGGGCGGCCGCGTGAAAGGTACGAGCCTGCACCTGCGGCCCACTCCCACCGACGCCGAGCTCACGAAGACGCCCGCGCATTTCCCCGGCCGCACGCGCGGTGAATGTCACGGCAAGCACCTGCCCGGCCGACACATGACCGTCGGCAACCAGATGAGCGATCCGGCGCGTGATTGTTCGGGTTTTGCCTGTTCCAGCGCCCGCGAGGACGCACACCGGGCCGCGTGGCGCGAGCACGGCGGCCGATTGTTCTGGATCCAGTCCGGTGTCCGCAGGCATGGGGACCATCATGGCAGGACGTTCCGACACTCCGAACGCCGCGCCCGACGGTATGTGGGCAAGAGAACACGGCCCGATACGGAACAACGCTCACGGTCGTGGTGTTATATCGGCCGTGACTTCTACCGAAAATGCGCCTGCCCTGACCATCTACTCGACCACGTGGTGCGGCTACTGCCGCCGCCTCAAGACGCAGCTCAACGCGTCGGGGATCGAGTACACCGAGATCGACATCGAGAACGATCCGGCGGCAGCCGATTTCGTCGGCAGCGTCAACGGTGGCAATCACGTCGTTCCGACCGTGAAGTACGGAGACGGCAGCGTCGCGACCAACCCATCGCTCAACCAGGTCAAGCAGGCCCTGGGTCTGTAGATCTTCTCCGGCTGCTACTTGACCCGGCTCTTACTTGACCCAGCTCTCGAGCATTCCGCGAGCGATGGAGATCGACCCGGGCAGCAGCAGTGGCGCGTCCGCTTCCGAACCCCAGTCGCCGAGTTCGAGAGCGGAACGCACCTCGTCCTTCGTGAACCAGGTGCCCTCGGCGATCTCGCCGTCCGCGAACAGAAGCGGAGCGGCGGGGTCGCCGATTGCGGCGAAGCCCAACATGACCGATCGAGGGAACGGCCAGGGCTGGCTCCCGAGGTATCGCACGCTGTGCACGTCGATACCGACTTCTTCCTTGATCTCGCGGACAACGCAGGTTTCGAGAGACTCACCGGCCTCGACGAATCCCGCGAGAATCGAGAAACGTCGCTGCGGCCAGGTCGGCTGACGCGCGAGTAGAACTCGATCGCCGCCGTCGTGCACCAGGCAGATGACCGCCGGATCCGTTCGGGGAAACTCCTCGTGACCGGTGGACGTGGAAATGCGTGACCAACCGGACATGGTGGGTTCACTCGGTGCGCCGTCGATAGCGCTGAATCCGGCACTGTCGTGCCAGTTGAGGATCGCGACGGCACCGGTCAACAAGCCGGCGTCCGCGTCGTCGAGTGTTCCGCCGAGCATCCGCAGTTCGGACAACGTGCCGGCCAGCAGCGACACTCGCACCGCCCAGACGTGGCGATTCTCCCGAATTCCCAGGAACACCGCGCCGCGTACCGGCTCGGGCCCCAACTCGGTTGCCTCGGCGAAGACCAATTGACCTTCCGGCGACACCTTGACCTGCCCCCGTGAATTCACACGAAGGAGCAGCGCATCCGCCCAACCCGTCGTCAGTGCAGCGGCGTCCGACCGCAATTCCTCGGCGCGGCCGACGCTCGAGCGTGAGAGCAGCGGTGTTTCGGTCAGCTGGAAGTCGTTCACGCTCACGACATTACTGCGCGCACGAAGCTCGGTAACACTCAGTTCGTGACGCGGCGGATGTACAGCAGGCGATCGTTCTCCTCGACAGCGTCCACCTCGGGCGAACCGACGCGAACCAGGCGGCCGTCGCGAACGACGCCGAGCACGATGTCGGAGAGATGACGCGGAGAGCCGCCGACCTCGTCGCGCTCGACTGCGCGCTCGGCGATCGCGAATCCGGCTTCCGGAGTCAGAAGGTCTTCGATCATCTCCACGACAGTCGGCGTCGTGGTCGCGATGCCGAGGAGCCGACCTGCCGTCTCCGAGGAGACGACGACGGAGTCCGCACCGGACTGACGCAGCAGATGCGCATTGTCGGCTTCACGGATGGCCGCGGCAATCTTCGCTTTGGGTGCGATTTCCCTCGCAGTCAGGGTTACCAGAACGGCTGTGTCGTCACGATTCGTGGCCACGATGATCGACGACGCGTTCTGTGCGCCGGCCAAGCGAAGTACGTCCGATTTCGTCGCCGAACCGAACACCGTCACCAGGCCCTTGCTCGCCGCAGAATCGAGGACGGTCTGATCGGTGTCCACGACCACGATCTCCGACGCCGGTACTCCGTCACCGAGCATTGCTTCGATTGCCGTCCGCCCCTTGGTCCCGTATCCGACGACGACGGTGTGATTACGCACGTGCTGCCTCCAACGCTGAATTTTGAACGCCTGACGCGAACTCTCGGTCAGAGCTGAAAGTGTG
Organism: Rhodococcus sp. P-2; assembly: GCF_016598535.1. Taxonomy (GTDB): domain Bacteria; phylum Actinomycetota; class Actinomycetes; order Mycobacteriales; family Mycobacteriaceae; genus Rhodococcus_F; species Rhodococcus_F baikonurensis. Next base: position 602,831 of record NZ_CP066779.1, read on the forward strand.
GTTCCGACCAACACGATCAAGAAGAAGATTCGAAGTGGCGTGATCAACAGGACGTTGACCAGGCGCGCCGACGGCGTGAACGGAGTGATGTCGCCGTAGCCGGTGGTCGAAAGCGAAACCGTCGCATAGTAGATGCAGTCGAGCAGCGAAAGCTCGTTGTCCTGCGCGTCGCGGTATCCGGCGCGATCGATGTACACGATCAAGACGGCGGCGGCGAGAGCACCGAGAGCGATGAGAACTCGCTTGTAGATGGCCCGCGCCGGGCTGGTCTGTAGCTGGGGAATGCGCAGCACCCCGACAAGGGCGAAGTCAGGCTGATCGGTCAATGCTTCCGACCTGGTCAAACGCGCCCGGAGCTTACCGGCCATACATCGACTCTCTCACTCGAATTTACGAAATAACTACACGGACATCGGCAGGCAGCGTAACCCTCGAAGATCGACTTCGGAACTCGGGCGCCCATTAGCGCACCGGTTGTGGGCGCCGATACTGGCAAGAAGGTCCACCGTGAGGCAGGCTGGGCAAATGCCTTTCACCAGTTCGACGTCCACTCCCGGCCAAGCAGCAGCTCTTCGCTTGTCGGCCCTCCTACTCGGCGCCGGCACCATGCATTTCGTAGCGCCTTCCTTCTTCGACAGCACCGTTCCCCGCCAGCTTCCCGGCCAAGCGCGCACCTATACCCAGGTGTCGGGCGTCGCGGAACTGGCGATCGGCGCTGCCTTGGCCGTGCCGAAGACCCGCAAGCTCGGCGCGGGCCTTGCCGCCGCGCTCTTTGTTGCCGTGTTCCCCGCCAACATCCAGATGGCGATCGACTGGTGCCGAAGCCCGAAGACGTCCACACCGCAGAAGATCGGTTCGATCGCACGTCTCCCCCTGCAGGTTCCGCTGGTGACCGAAGCACTCAAGGCTCGTCGAAACGCAAGCTAATCTTGCGCGCCTGCCGTTCGGATGAGGCGAGCGAGAGCCTCACCGTCCGGCAGGTTCTCGGGTGCGATGGTGCGACCCGATCGAACGTAGTGAAACGCCGCCCGCACCTTGTCGGCCGGAAACTGTTCGTTGCGCCCGGCCGAACGAGCTCTGGCCGACATCAATTCGGCCCAGGCCACCCGGTACGCGGCCAACTGCATCACAACAGCGTCCTCGTTGGCGGCCGACGGTTCGGCACCGGTCTTCCAGTCGATCACCGTCCACCCGCCGTCGGGATCGGCGAACACCGCATCGATCCGACCTCGCAAAACGGTTCCGGCAATGGATGTTTCGAAGGGAACCTCCACTTCGATCGGGCTGCGATTGGCCCACGGGGACCGCAGGAACGCATCCTGAAGTTTCACCAGATCGGTCTCGGGACCCGCGCCGGTATCCGCGGCGCCTGGTAGCTCGTCGAGATCCAACAGCCGGGTCGCACCGAACCTTCGCTCGATCCAGGCGTGAAAAGCCGTGCCTCGCCGAGCGAGCGGATTCGGTGGGTACGGCAGTGGCCTACGCAGCCGTGCCGCGAGTTCGTCCGGATCCGCTTTGAGGTCGACGAGCTGAGTCACCGAAAGCTGCGCCGGGAGAATCACTTCGGCACGCGCGTTCGCCCGGGCCTCACGCTCGGCCAGGAGCACGTCGACATCCGAGGCCCAGTTCTCCGGATCGTCCTCCGGTTCTTCCGTCTCCTCGCTGTCGTTCGGCAGCGATGCGAGAGCGGACAGGACGCTCGCGGCTCCGGCCTCGACGGCGCCGCGGCGCGCACCCAGCGGATCTGGCGGCCACTGCGCGGTTCGGGGCGTGGAGGCCAACGGGTTCTCGGTGTCGGGTTCCGGGGCCGGTGCCCATTCCTCCACGACGCCGATCGCACGGTGCGAGTCTTCTACACCGGGATCGTTTTCGGCAGTGACCATCTGATGCAGCTCGTCCAGGAACTCCGAAGGCCCCTTCGGTTCCGAACCGGATTCCGCCCAGTGGTGAGCCGAGATGAACAGCGCCCGTTCGGTTCTGGTCAGCGCGACGTAGAACAACCGCCGATCCTCGTCCAGTCGACGGTTGGACAGCGCCTTCTTGTGCGCCGTGATGGCATTCTCGAGGTCCTTGCGGTTGTACAACTCCTCGAGGTCGAGCACGGGCACACCGTCCGCAGAATCCGCGTCGACGGCCCGGTCACCGCGCAACGACGGTGGCAGTTCGGCGAGCGCCCCGAGCCACGATCCGGACGCTGTGGACGAGGGGAAAACCCCGTCGCTGACATGCGGGATCGCCACCACTTCCCATTCGAGCCCCTTAGCCGAGTGCACGGTCAAGATCTGGACCCGATCCGGCGCCACCTCCACTTCGCCTGGCGTGAGGCCCTTTTCGATCTGTTCGGCGGCCGCGAAGAAAGCCAGCATCCCGGTCAGATTGGCCGTTGGGCGCGTCGCGTAGTTAGCGACAACGTCGGCAAATGCGTCGAGATGCTCGCGGCCCGCGGTCCCGACGACACCGACGCGGGTCCGCGCGCCCGCCTCGATTCCGATCCCGAGCACCCGCTCGACCTCCGCCACCAATTCGGTGAGCGGCTGGCCGATACGTTCGCGCAACGACGCCAACTCTGCCGCTATCGCGTTGATGCGTGTGTACCCGAGAGCCGAATAGCGTTCTGCCGGGCCTGGATCGGAGATCGAGTCGACCAATCCTGCTTGCTCGGCGTTCTCCCCGGGCAGAGCATCGTGGACCGCCGAGGTGAGCGCCTCGGCGTCGGTGACCGCACCCGCCGTTCCGTATCCCGCGGAGATGGCAAGTTCGCGGGAGCGTTGAGAGAGTGCGGCGAGATCCTTCGCGCCGATCTGCCATCGCGCGCCGGTGAGCAGCCGAACGGCAGCGCTGCCCGCCAGCGGATCGGCGACCACCCGGAGCATGGCGATCACGTCAGCCACCTCCGGTGTGTGCAGGAGCCCACCGAGTCCGACCACTTCGACCGGCAGACCCTTGGACCGCAAGGCTTCGGCCAGCGGAGCAGCATCGGCATTCCGGCGGATCAACACAGCCGCCGTGGGTGTCGGGCGGTCTTCGGCACGTGCCGCCTCGTATTCTCCGGCGATCTTCTCCGCCACCCACTGACGTTCCTGCTCGACGTCGCCCAGCAACGCCAGTCGAACGTCTCCGGCGACGGCTCCCGGCCGCGCGCGCAGGGTACTGACGGCCACGCCCCGTCGACGCAACGGCGCCGAAGACAGGTTGGCCAGCTCGAGAGCCTCCGGCGGGTTACGCCAACTGGTGAGCAGTTCGAGTGTCGGAGCCGGTTTTCCGTTGGCAAGCGGGAAGTCGGTTGCGAACCGCGGCAGGTTGGCCGCCGACGCGCCGCGCCAACCGTAGATCGACTGCATCGGATCACCGACGGCCGTCAACGCCAAGCGGCCGTCGGCTCCCCCACCGAACAACGAGGACAACAACACTCGCTGAGCGTGACCGGTGTCCTGGTACTCGTCGAGAAGAACTACCCGAAAGCGCTCACGCTCGGTCTGCCCGACCTCGGGATGCTCGGAGGCGACCCGGGCCGACAGTGACATCTGGCTGCCGAAATCCAAAGCGCCTTCACGCCGCAGCGTCTCAGCCAGCCGGGCGACGAGAGGCAACAGCTCGATGCGCTTATGTTGCACGTCAAGGTAATTCAAGAGCTCTTTGCTCGGTCCACCCCGCTGTTTCGGGCCGGCAGGCAGAGTGTGGATCAGCTTGTCCAACTCGGTGTGTGCCTCGAGCAACTGCTCGGGATCGACCAGATGCTCCGCCAACTGACCGGAAAGGGCCAGGACGGTTTCGGTGATGGACCCAGGATTCTTGTCGGTGTCCAGATCGCTGTCCCAACCGCTCACGACGCGGTGCGCAACCTGCCACAGTTCGGTCTCCGACAACAGCGTCGCCGAGGGCTCGATGGGCAAGAGGAGTCCGTGTTCGGACAGCAACCGTCCCGCGTACGCGTGGTAGGTACTGACTTCGGGTTCGCCGGCCAGAATCCGGGAACGCACTCCGCCGGTCGGGTCGAGTGCCCGCAGAACGTCCGAACCCGCCAGCCGCGCCAAGCGCTTGCGGATTCGCGAGGTGAGCTGTTGCGCAGCTTTACGCGTGAAGGTGAGGCCCAGAACCGCCTCGGGATCGACGAAGCCGTTGGCCACCAGCCACACGACGCGAGCAGCCATCGTTTCGGTCTTACCGGCGCCGGCACCGGCGACCACCAACGTCGGACCGAGCGGTGCGGCGATCACTGCCGCTTGCTCGGGCGTCGGCGGGTGCTGACCGAGCGCAACCGCCAGGTCGACGGGGTCGATCTTCGGTCGGCGCGCCTTGGGCGTTGCGGCAGCCACTTAGTTACTCACCTGTCGTCCCTCGTCGTGTGCCGGGCAACTCGACCGCACCGGGCAATGTCTACATCCGTCGTTGACGCGGGCCAGGTATTCGGGTCCCTGCGTCGCTGCCGCAGCATTGTGAATGACGTCTCGCCACATCTCGACGGCCTCGGCAGTCAGCGGCGGCTGAACTCGCTGCGCCGCACCGTCTTTCTTGTTGGACTTGGCCACGAATACCAGGCGTGCACCGCCGGGTTGTGTGGCCGGTTCGCCTGCAATCGCACCTTCGGCCGCTGCGACCTGGTACGCCGCCAACTGCGCGTGAGATTGCGCGGCCTCGTTGCTGACGGGGTTTCGCGCAGTCTTGACGTCGACAACCACCGGACGACCTTCGGTGTCGCGCTCGAGCCGGTCGATCCGGCCGCGAAGCTTGACCGCGGGCGCGCCTTCTTCGCGCGGTTCGAGGACCCCCTCGACCGCGACCTCGACGCCGACTTCGGTCAGTTCACCGCGAGTTGCATTCATCCAAGCGGTGAACGTCGCCAGCATCTCCCGAGTTCGGTTCAGCTCACGGCGCGAATACCACTGCGACCCCAGGTCTATCGATTCCCAAGCATTTTCGAGCGCCTTCTCGACCTGGTCCGGCGGAATCCTACCGGCCAGCGCCTGGACCAGGGTATGGACGAGAGTGCCGGCGATCGCGTGAGTATTGTCTCCGTCGCTGCCGCCATGACGCTCGAACACCCATCGGAGCGGGCATGTTTCGAGAAGCTCGATGGTGGACGGCGAGAGTGACACCGGTCCGTCCTCGGGTTGCCACATGGGATCCGCGGTGCTCGGCTCGGCTGTGCCGTACCACTGATCCGGATGCGCGCCTCGTACTCCGGCGGCAGCCAGACGCGCCAACTGGCGAGCTGCACGGGAATGCTTCTCTGGGTCGAAATGCGCGATGTCGGGATCACACACCACACTGCGAAGCTGTGCGACCAGCGCGGGCAGCGACAGAACCCGGGTATCCCCGGTCTCGGGTGCAACGACGTCGAGATCGGACGTCGGATCATCCGAATACGCGTCGCCACGGATCAACTCGTCCACGAAACGCGAAGGCACCAGATCGGTGTCACCCGAAGCCGACTCGACCGCGGTGATCAGCAGGCGGCGACGAGCACGGCTACAGGCGACAAGGAACAACCGGCGTTCCTCGGCCAGCAGCGGCGCGGTTCGAGAGAGTCGTTCGGCGGCCGAGTCACTGCCGTCAGAGACTCCGTTGACCAGGTCGATCAGTGCTTCGGTACGCAGCAGCGAGCCGCGTGCCCGCAAACTCGGCCAGAGCCCCTCCTGCACACCCGCCACCGCCACGACCGCCCATTCGCGCCCCGCTGCGGCGTGAGCGCTGACCACGGTGACGGCGTCGGGAGCGATGACCGATCGGCTCCGCGAGTCGGTCGGTATCTCCTGGCTGGTCAAGTAGTCGACGAAGCCGGCGAGTTGCGAACGCGGCAGCCGGTCGACGTAGTTGGCCGCGGCGTCGAAGAGCGCGACTACGGCGTCGAGGTCGCGATCGGCTTGTGAGCCGATCGGTCCCCCGCGCGCCGACGCAGCCGCCCAGCGTCGTTCGAGGCCCGTCGCCTGCCAGGCAGCCCACAGAACTTCCTCGACCCCGAGACCTCGCTCGAGCGGTACTCGGGCCTTGCGAAGGACCGACAGCACGCGATTCAGCGCAGCAGCCTCGACGTCCGTCAGTTTGCCCATGAGCCGCTTGGACTGCGCGCGATCCTCGTCGATCAGGATGAGCCGCAACAACTCCGACGAATCCCGATCACTTCCCGACGCCAACTCGACGCGGCGCAGACCACGACGCAGCCGGCGCAGGGTGACCGGTTCGGCGCCGCCGATGGGGCCGGCCATCAGGGCCAGGGCGTCGTCGCCGGTGAAGTGATCGCCGCCGAGCGCCCGGAGGACCAGCAGCAGGCCGGACACTCCGTGTTGCCGGGCGAGCGGCAACTCGGTGGCAGCAGTCGTCACGGGTACCCCCGCTGCGAGCAGAGCTCGCCGTAGCGGGGCAAGGGTGCGTGGGACCGAGCGCACGACAACCGCCATGTCGGACCACGCAATCCCGTCCAGCAGATGCGCCCGGCGCAAGGTATCTGCGACGACTGCCGCTTCCTTGGCCGTCGTACCGAGGACACGCACCGACGCCCGTCCCGGGTCCTCATCGGTGAGATCGGACGGAACCGCGATGCGGTGAGCGAGGTTGCCGGGCAGTCGCGCAGCGATCTTGGCCGCAATCGACGCGACGTCGGCATTGTTGCGAAACGTGGTGGGCAGGATGACTTGGCGCTCGTCTCCGCGCTCGGCGAGTTCGAGTAGAAAAGCCGAATCAGCACCGCGGAATCCGAAGACCGACTGATCGGGATCGCCGGCTACGACCGTGCCCGCAGTGCCGGTGCCGATCAGTCGAACCAGTTGCGCCGCCTGCGGATCCAGATGCTGTGCATCGTCGACCAAGAGGTGCCGGATACGGGCGCGCTCGGAGCGAAGGAGCTCGGGATCGGTGGCGAACGCCGTCAACGCCGCACCGATCAACTCAGCCGCGTCGAGTGCCGGCGCCGTGGCCTCCGGGGCCTCGACGCCCACGCTGCCACGCAGCAGCACACCCTGCTCGTAAGCCTCGGCGAAGCGGCCGGCCGCCACCCACTCGGGGCGGCCGCGCTTCTTGCCGAGCTTGACCAGATCTTCGGGACCGAGCCCGCGCTCGTTGGCGCGCAGCATCAAGTCTCTGAGTTCGACGGCAAAACCGTTCAAACCCAGCGCAGGACGCAGGCGCTCGGGCCAGCGCAGTGCGCCGTCCTCGATGTCCCCACGCAACATCTCGCGCAGTACCGAGTCCTGCTCGGCACCGGTGATCAATCGTGGCGGCGCGTTGCCGTGTGCGGCGGCTTGGAGCCGCAGCACGGCAAAGGCGTAGGAGTGAACGGTGCGTACCAGCGGCTCACGGGTTGCCTGCGGTCCGCGTTCCTGTTCGTACCCCAGCAATCCGGCTGTGATCTGCTCACGAACCTGCGTCGCAGCCCGACTGGATTGCGTCAGCACCAGGACCGATTCGGGGTCTTCGCCACCGGAGATCCTCTGCACCGCCAGATCCACGAGAAGGGACGTCTTGCCGGTTCCGGGGCTGCCGAGTACCTGCCAGGGATTCCAGGCGTCCGCCGAGCCGAATGAAGCAGGGCCGAACGCGAGCTGGAACGGATCATCGGACGGCGGCGCGAACAGCCGGGCCGTCCCTTCGTCCCATGTTCGGGGTGTCCGAGACGGCGCAGTTCGGTGCACCAACCGCGCCCGCGGAATGGTCACTTTGCTGCGTGTTGCCGTCTCACTCACCCAGGCATTCCACCAGAGCGCACCGACAACTCACACATCGCCTGCATCCGGCATGATTGCTCGTGTGTCTGCACTCCATACGTATCTCTACGGACCCGCCGGGGCGCCTGAGATCCTCTCGCTGCACGGCCTGACGGGTCACGGTCGACGATGGCAGTCGATGGCCGAGAACCAACTGCCCGAAGCACGCTGGATCTCGCCCGATCTACGCGGTCACGGGCGCTCGACCTGGGCTCCCCCGTGGAACCTCGAATCCCACGTGGCGAGCTTGCTGGAGACACTCGACGAAAATGCCACCGGACCGGTGGTGATTCTCGCGCATTCGTTCGGCGGAATGCTGGCGCTGCACCTCGCTGCCACCGCACCGGAACGCGTTCGTGGTCTCGTCCTGCTCGATCCGGCGATCGGCTTGGATCCGAATTTCATGCAGGAAGTGGCCGAACTCACAATCGGCTCACCGGATTACACCGATGCCGCCGAGGCGTACTCGGAGAAGATTCACGGCTCGTGGGGTGAGGTTCCCACCCAGGACCTCGACGTCGAGATGGCCGAGCACCTGATCCGACTGGGCAACGGGCGCGTCAACTGGCGCCTGTCCACACCGGCCGTCGTCACCGCGTGGGGAGAACTTGCCCGCCCGATCGTGCTGCCCCCGTCGTCGATGCCCACCGTGCTGGTTCAGGCGATGAAGGTTCAGCCGCCGTACGTCACCGACGAGTTCCGAGCAGCCTTGACCGAACACCTCGGTGAAAATCTCATCAGCGTCGAATTCGACTGCGACCACATGGTCCCGCACGTGCGGGCCGACGAGGTGGCAGACCTCGTCCGAACAGTGCTCTGACGAGGCAACGATGGCAACCACCACGGAAGAGCAGATCGAAGAGGTGAGGCGGCTCATCGCCTCGATTCCCGCCGGTTTCGTGGCGACGTACGGCGACATAGCCGAAGCCGCAGGACTTTCCAGCGCTCGCACGGTCGGGTGGATCATGCGGACGGACTCTGCCGACTTGCCGTGGCACCGGGTGCTCGGCGCCTCCGGTAAACCGTCGGCACACCTGGCTCATCGTCAGATCGCCAAGCTCGAACTCGAAGGAGTACCGATCAAGGACGGTCGAATCGACCTGAAGAAAGCTCGGTATCACTTCTGATCCCGTGTCACCGGTCGTCGTCGCCCCTGCCATGGGGCAGCATGGAGACATGACCACCACGCCGCCCACCGCCGCCGTCATTCTGGCGGGTGGTCGCGGGACCCGAATGGGCGGCGTCGACAAACCCGGCCTGATCGTGCACGGCCGCAGACTCCTCGACATCGCGCTGTCAGCGACGGCGCATCTCGACGCCGTCGTCGTGGTCGGCCCGCATCGACCTGAACTTGCTGCACACATCACCCAGACCCAGGAATCTCCGGCCGGCGCCGGCCCTGTAGAGGCGATCTGGGCCGGGTTGGCCGCGACCCGGTTACCCGAGAACGCCGTGGTGGTGGTGCTGGCATCCGACCTGCCGTACGTCGAGGCCGGATCGGTCGACGCGCTGATCGCTGCGACATCGGCCGACAATCCGGTGACGTGTGCGGTGGACGAGAACAACCGAACCCAATTCCTGTTCTCCGCGTGGACCCTTCGCGAACTCCGACAACGCCTCGCTGCTCTGCGCCGGAGTTCGGGGCTCGAGAATCAACCGATGAAAGCGCTTGCCACCGAGCCGTTCTCGACCCTACGCGTGGCGGGCACCACCGACTGCGACACGCCGGCGGACATCGATCGCGCGAGAAGCCATCCCCGCCTGACGATCGAGCAAGCCCGCATCGTCATCACGAATGCCTTGACTCCGCTAACCCCGCACCGGGCCGATCTCGCCGACAGTCTCGGAGCAACGCTCGCGCAGCCTCTCGTCGCCCTGGGTGATCTCCCCAGGTCAGACGTTTCGGCGATGGACGGGTACGCCGTCTCCGGCGATGGTCCGTGGCGGGTGCGCACCGAGATCCGCATCGCGGGCGCCGACGGGCAACTCGACCTCCGCGAAGGCGAAGCAATCCGCATTGCCACGGGAGCTCACCTACCTGCCGGCGCTACCTCGGTGATTCGTGACGAGTACCTGTCCGTCGACGCACCGTCTCGAACGCTGCGGCGACTACCGGATGCGCCGCACCGCAACGACGCTCGCCCACGGGGAGAAGACTGGGGCACCGGATTCACGATCGCTCCGACCGGTACCGCGGTGACTCCGGCGGTAATCTCCGCTGCTGCCAGTGGCGAGGTATTCGACGCCCTCGTCCGTGGCCCGGTCCGGGCACGCGTCGTAGTCACCGGCGACGAGATCCGCCGGACCGGCCCACTGCGGGAAGGTCAGACTCGCGACTCCGTGGGCGGGATTCTCCCCTACCTGCTCGAACGCAACGGCGCACGGTGCGTGTCGAATTCGCACTTGCGCGACACGGCCGACAGTTTCGAGCGTGTACTGGCAGATGCGACCGAACAGGACCTGCTTGTCGTCATCGGTGCGACGGGTGGCGGCGCTGCCGACGAAATGCGCAGTGCGCTCGATCGACTCGGCGCTCGCACGATTGTCGGGCGAGTGGCCTCGCGCCCGGGCGGATCTCAGATAACGGCGGTCCTGCCCAGTGGCCGGGTGGTTCTCGGCCTCCCCGGCAACCCGTACGCCGCGGTGACCACCCTGTTGACGATGCTGCCTACCGTCGTGGCCGCCCTGACCGGGAGCGAGACGCCTCCGCCACTGCTCGGCATCATCGAGAACGCTGCTGCGGTGAGTTCCGATGCGGTACGCCTGTTGCCGGTCACACAATCCACCGACGGCCGCTGGCGCGCCGATCCGTCTGTACGTACTGCACACCTGGCGGGGCTGATCGGGCGCTCCGCGTTTGCTCTCGTTCCGGCGCACGCGCAAGACGGTGCCCTCGCCGAAGTGGTTGTCCTCCCCCGCTGATCGGGTCAGTCGTTTCGGCGCCTACGCCGGTTGACCTCCGCCATCCCGATCACGCCGACAGCTATCGCGAGCACCAGGGAATACGCGCCCCACAGCACCAAGAACGGCAGCAGCCACCCGGCATCGACGGTCTGACCACGCGGTCCGACGCAATACAACGTGAAATTGGTGGACGTGCCGTCGCCGTCGGTAAAGGTATCCGAGACGACCATCGCGCTCGATGTGGGATCTTCACAGAAGATCGGCGCCAGGTGAGCCACCTGGCCGGGCCAGATCACCGAAGACAGCAGTGCGGCAAAGATTCCCACGACCACGATCAACACTACGGAGATCAGCAACGGAGCGATACGGCGGCTCACAGCGGCTGCACCAGAAAAGGTGTGCCGTCAGGCTCGAAGACCACCAGCACCCGCGAGCGTGGGGATTCCACCATCACGGAAGCGTGTATCGCCTCGGTGCGAGAGACCGAGATCCCGGTGACTTCGCCGTCGTCGACACCGCTGCTCGCCAGCGCGTCGTCGACCAACTTCTCGAGATTCGACAATGCCGGCACTTGATCCAGCGTGAACGATCGAGCATCGAGGTCGTCGGTGACGCTGACTTGCACGGGACTCGGCTCGCCGAGAATGACGCCGTCGAAAGAGAACCGGTCGAGCTGTGACGGCTTCCCGGGGTCTCGAACGGTGACCCCGAGCGTCTCGATCGGGCTGATGTCGACGCTGGTCACCGACACTGCGCCGACACCGTAACTGTGTGCGAGGCTGTCGAATCCGTCCCGCACCAACTCCGAGGTCAGCCCACCACCACGTTCACGCATCTGGTTGTCGAAATCCATCCGATCGACGGCACCGATACATCCGCTCAGACTCGCGGCCGTCAAGGCGATCGCTACCGTCCACAGCGCCGACCGCACCTGCGAGGACGCGAGATTCATGAGCGGAGCGTACCGCGAGTGTCCGGTTCCATCCCGGTGGACTGCGCGTCGCACGAATTACTGTCGGAGACTCGTGGGATCATCGCGCCATGAATCGTGTCGACGAAGGATTCGAACCGCCGGACGCATTGGTCGAGTGGTGCCGCTCGCGCACCTTTCCACTGCACGTCCTCGACGACGAAGCCACCGTCGACCTGGATTGGTGGAACGCACACCTGAAGGACGCCGGCCACACCATCAGCCTGCGCGGGCGTGATCTCGACGGCAAAGTGATCACCGAAGGCCGAGCCATCGTTCAACGCAACGACCTTCGCCCGTCGAGCGATCTCGTGGTCGCCGAGCATGACGGTCTCGGACTGCTGTTTCTCTGCGCGGCTTGGCAGGGCTCGCACGAGAGCAGACGGTTCACGCGGAGGTTCCCCAACGTCTTCAATCCGCATCACCGCGAGGACGAGGATCCGCTGACCCAGATCACAGCCATTCTCGATCACTGTTCGAAGAACAAGTCCATGCCGGTAGTCCGACGCGACACCTGGTCGGGCTGGCCGCTCACCCCCGGTGTCGGGGTATCGCTGATGGCCGCATTCATGTGGGCGGTAGGCGTGCAGGACGAGGGCCGACGCGCTCAGATGATCGACCAGTACGGCGTCTCGACGCTCATCCACGAGGGCTGGCTCGAGGATCCTTCCGTCACCGGCTTCACGACACGCCGCTACCGCCGGTACTGCGAACTCCTCGACAGTTGGGCCTATGCGGCCGGCACCCAACCCGAGATCGTCGAGATGTGGTTGGTGAAAAGGTGGAGTGCGCGGTTGGCCCAAGCACGCAACGACGTCAGCTCCCCCACCCTGTTCTAATCCTCGACACGGCTGGATCTCGGAACGACTGTCAGAACGGCCAGGCCGGGAGGGTAGGCAGCCCCACTCTCGTCGGCCTCCCGACCAACCAGGCCAAGGTCTCCGCGTCGGACAGCGATGGAACTCGTACACCCGGGACAGCCGTCTCCAATGCGCCCAATTGACTGGCGAGAGTGAATTCCACGAATTCGGCGGGCCAGTCGTGGCAGGTGTAACCGATGTCGAGGTCGATCAGGTGAATCTCGATCTCGTTCCAGCGCAGGATCGGTAGATCGAATGCGGTGACAGGTTTGCGCCACGCAACCGGAGTGTCCAGCCGATCCGTCGGCAGGTCAGCCAATGCGTCGACCAGCCTCGTTCCCGCGAAGCGGTAGTCGAGAGCCAACAACTCGGCCGGGCGATCGGCGCCTTCCTCGATTGCGGCATTGCGCGCGTCGGGTCCCCCGGGGTACATCTCCCCCGACTCGCCGCTGTGTACACCGGCAACAAATCTGCCCAGCGCGTCGGCGTTGCGCGACATGTGTGTGACGACGTGTCCCCGACTCCAACCGGGTAGCCCGGACGACTCACGGGCTTGCTCTTCGGTCAGTGCACCGATGAGAGCCTGTGCCTTGACGTCGGATTCACGAACTGCTGCGACCAGGTCGGCATACGTCGGTGTCATGGAGTGAGACGTCATGCAGCGATACTAGTTCCCCTCGCGCACTCTCATACCGATTCACGACAAGGTCCACCACTCCTTGGTCGACACCGAGTGGTTCGGTGACACCGTCGGCTCCTGCCGCGTGCAACCGCTCGTGGAACAGTCCGTGCGCGAGGAGGTACGAGGCGACGAACACTCGCTTCGTGCCGCGAACGCGTGCTGCTGCAACAACATCGGCTACCTTCGGTTCCCCGGTCGCGATGTATCCGATGTCCACCCGGATCCCCGCCGCTTCGGCGAGCATCAGCGCGGCACGCTCGACGTCTCGCAGCGCCCGCGCATCGGAGGACCCGGCGGCCGCAAGCACAATCGCGTCACCCGGATTCCACCCCGCTTCGGTCAAGCGTCGGAGCAGCACGCGTGCAAGCGCCGGATCAGGTCCGAGGGCGGGCGTCACAGTCACAGTCGGGTGCTCACTGATCGCCACTTCGCGTCGAACATCGGTGTGAACGTGGTAGCCGGACGCCAAGAAGGCCGGTACGAGAATCGCTCGCCCCGGAGTGTCCCGGAGGACTTCCGAAGGTGACGGGCCGAGCACATCGACAAAGGCAACGCGCGTGCGTCCGACGCGCTTGCCGACTGCTTCGGCCAGGGCGGCAACCATTTCCACGCCACGTGCACTACGTGTGCCGTGAGCTACCAGTACGAGGACATCGTCATCGCGTTGCATAGTCACCTGGATTCTGTATGTAGTCACCGGGATCGAGGGCAAGTCGATAGCCCCGCTTGACCACGGTCTGAACGGCTTTGGGGGCGCCGAGGCACGCACGCAACCGGGCGACGGCGGTCTCGACGGCGTGAGTGTCTCCGCCGCCACCGGGAAGGGAGGCAAGGAGTTCGTCGCGGGAGACGACCCGGCCGGGACTGGCCCCGAGTGTGCGGATCAACGACATCGCAGCGGGGGGCAATTGCTTCACTTCGCCGTCCACGACGACGCACCCCCCACGAATACTAATTTCGTGTTCACCGGCTTGAATCTTGTTGGCTCGCTGCGGGAGTTCGTCGACGATGTGCCGCGCGAGCGCTCCCAGGCGTGCCCGCGCCGGGGCTGTGGTCGGTACATTCAACGCTTCGAGCGGCGCCGAGGTGACCGGGCCGACGCACATGGCCGCCACCGGACCTCGCATGGCCTCGAGCATGTCGCCGAGATCCCCGGTCTTGTCGGCGCGCATCAGCATCGACGCAACGGCAGGCGCACTCGTGAAACTGACGGCGTCGATTCCGGCTGACGCGATGGCGTCGATCATCCGGTCGAGTAGCGTCGGGTCCTCCGGCGGTTCCCACCGATAGACAGGAACCGCGATGACCTCGGCGCCTGCCTCGCGAAGTACCTGACAGAAGTCGGGAATCGGCTCCCACTCGGTGGTCGCACCATGCAGTTGCACAGCGATTCTCTTTCCCGAGACACCTTCTGCAAGAAGATGTTCGAGCACTTCGGCGGAAGATTCGGATGCCGGTGACCATTCTTCACGAAGGTCGGCCGCGCGGATTGCTCCCTTGGCCTTCGGCCCACGCGCGAGCAGACGAGCCGAACCGAGCGCAGAGCCGAGACTTTCGGCTTCGCCCCATCCGTCGGCGGCTTCCAACCAGCCGCGGAACCCGATGCCGGTGGTGGCGACGACCACCTCGGGAGGATCCGAGATGATCTGCTGTGTCACCCTTTCGAGCTCGCGGTCGTCGGCGAGCGGGATGATTCGAATCGCCGGAGCGTGAACGACATCCGCTCCCCGGCGGGTCAGCAACGTCGCGAATTCCTCGGCGCGGCGCGAAGCGGTGATACCTACCGTGAATCCAGCCAACGGCATGTCGTCACTCACGAGACTGCATCGTGGACAGTCGAGCGAACGCCCTGCATCTGCAGGCTGTGGACCTGCACCACTCCGGCCCACACGCGAACCCCGTAAACCGGCAGGGCGACCGCGAAGTCGTCGAGCGCTCTGCCGTCGACCAGTGAGAATGCCTGCTTGAGCAGCGGCGAAACGACGATCGGTTCACCGTCCCGGTCGCCGACGAGTCCGCGAGACATCACCGCGGCGCGGCCGTACGGATCGAAGTTGCTGACGGCCCGGAGTGTGCCGTCCTCCAGCAGGAACAGTGCCACCTGCTCGCCGCCGCGAAGAAGCACGGCGACCCCGCGCCCAGGGATCAGATGGCTCAGCGGGCAGGCCGACGTCCATTCGAGTCGATCCGAATCCAGCTTGGCGATCTGCGCATCGATGACACTCATCGAAGTCCTCCTGTCGATCCGGCGACAACGTCGCGCGGGTTCTTGTCTACGTTTCTACGGATCCCGTGTTTCCCACGGGTTACGCGACTATTACCGGCGCGTGGGGATGCTCGGCATGCCCATCAGGACCGGAACCTTGCGCACTCCGGTCTCGTCGAACACAACCGTCGGGTCGGCTTCTTCCGGTGCGTTGACGAACGAGACGAACCTCGACAGTTTCTCCGGATCACCCAGCACACCAGCCCATTCGTCCTGGTACCCCTCGACGTGCTTGGCCATCAGCGCCTCGAGTTCCTCACCGATTCCCAGGCTGTCTTCACAAATCACGGCCTTGAGGTGATCGAGTCCGCCTTCGAGTGATTCGACCCACGGCGCCGTGCGCTGGAGGCGATCGGCGGTTCGGATGTAGAACATGAGGTAGCGGTCGATGTACTTGACCAAGGTCGCGTCGTCGAGGCCTCCGGCAAGCAGCTGAGCGTGTTTGGGCGACTGTCCGCCGTTGCCGCCCACATACAGATTCCAACCGTTCTCCGTCGCGATGACGCCGACGTCCTTGCCTCGCGCTTCGGCGCATTCACGCGCACAACCCGAGACGCCGAACTTGATCTTGTGCGGCGAGCGCAGACCGCGGTAGCGGTTCTCGAGGTCGACTGCCATACCCACGGAATCCTGGACACCGTAGCGGCACCAACTCGAACCGACACAGCTCTTGACCGTCCGGAGCGATTTGCCGTACGCCTGGCCTGATTCCATCCCGGCGTCGACAAGACGCTTCCAGATCGCGGGCAACTGTTCGACGCGGGCACCGAACAGGTCGATGCGCTGACCGCCGGTCACCTTCGTGTACAAGCCGAAGTCTCGCGCCACCTCGCCGATGACGATGAGTTGCTCACCCGTCACCTCGCCGCCAGGCATCCGAGGCACCACGGAGTACGTACCGTTCTTCTGGATGTTCGCGAGGAAGTGATCGTTGGTGTCCTGCAACGACGCCTGCTGGCGGTGCAGGATGTGATCGGAGTCGGTCGATGCCAGAATCGACGCGACTACGGGCTTGCAGATGTCGCAGCCTGCGCCCTTGCCGTACTTGGCGATCAGCGCCGAGAAGGTTCTGGTCTGCGTCGACTGCACGATCTGGAACAGCTCGGCCCTCGACTGCGCGAAGTGCTCGCACAGTGCCTTCGACATCACGACGCCGGAATCAGCCAGCAGCTGCTTCACGGCGGGAAGGCAACCGCCACAGGTGGTTCCGGCACTGGTGCACGCCTTCACCGAAGCGATGTCGCAGGCACCGGCCGCGATTGCGCCGCAGATGGCGCCCTTCGTCACCGCGTTGCACGAGCACACCTCGGCGTCGTCGGGCAGCGAGCCTGCACCCGGCTTCTCCCCCGCGGGCGAGATCAATGTCGCCGGGTCACCGGGTAGTTCGCGACCGACCAGCGGGCGCAGTGACGCGTAGGCCGATGCGTCACCGACAAGAATGCCGCCGAGCAGGATCTTCGCGTCATCGGAGACCACGAGCTTCGCGTACGTTCCCTTGGACGCGTCGCTGAGGACAACTTCGAGAGCGCCCGATGAGGTCGCCATCGCGTCACCGAAACTGGCGACGTCCACGCCCATGAGCTTGAGTTTGGTGGACATGTCGGCGCCCGGGAAATCCGCGGCGCCGCCGAGCAGACGATCGGCCACGATCTCGGCCGTCGTGTAACCGGGAGCGACCAGACCGTAGCAACGGCCTTCCACCGCAGCACATTCGCCGACGGCATAGACGTTCTCGTCCGACGTCACGCAGCCGAGGTCGGTCAGGATGCCGCCGCGCTCACCCACAGCGATACCGGCGTCGCGAGCCAACTGATCACGCGGACGTACTCCGGCCGAGAAGACGAGCAGCGACGCGTCAATGGTGGAGCCGTCGGACAGCTCGACCACGATTCCGTTGTCGGCCTGCGAAATTCCCGCCGTCCCGACTCCGGTGTGAACAGTGAGCCCGAGTTCGGTGACGAGCCGAGCGAGCAGTGCGCCGCCGCCCTCGTCGACCTGCATCGGCATCAGACGCGCATTGTGCTCGACGACGTGTGCCGTCATTCCCATGAGCGAGAGAGCATTTGCGGCCTCGAGTCCGAGAAGACCACCGCCGACCACGACGCCGACAGCGCCAGGACCTGCCTTCTCGGCGGCGGCCCGGATACCGTCGAGGTCGTCGAGGGTGCGGTAGACGAAACATCCGTCGCCGTCGTGCCCCGGCACGGGAGGCACGAACGGATACGAACCGGTCGCCATCACCAGAGCGTCGTAGGAGATCGTGTCGCCGGTGGTCGTCGTGACAATGCGTGCATCTTTGTCGATCGAGAGCGCGCCTTCCCCCACCCGAAGATCGACCAGGCCGTCACCGACGTAATCGTTGCCGGCCAGTGCCAATTCCTTGGGGTCCCACGCTCCGACGTACGAGGACAGCCCGACTCGGTCGTACGCTGCGTACTGCTCGTCGCAGAGTACGGTCACCGACCAGGTGTTCGCTTCGTCGCGCGAACGCAGTGCCTCGACGAATCGGTGTCCGACCATTCCGTGTCCGATGACAACAACCGACTTGCTCATCACGCCTACTTCCTGAGGTACGAGATAGTTCTGAGATTCCGCGGACCGCTCACGCCGTGACTGCGACCTTCGCCTCGTCGACGTCTGTGGTCAGCGTCGACGGCTTACTCAGGAAGACGAACCAGGTGACTGCGATGCAGGCGATGTAGAAGGCCAGGAACACCCAGAAGGCCATGGTCGCCGACTTCGCGGGGCTGCTGTACGACGCGCGCAGCACCAGGTTGATGCCGACGCCGCCCAAACCGCCTACCGCACCGGCAAATCCGATGAGAGCGCCGGAGATACTGCGCGACCACGTTGCCTTCTCGCTTCGATCCATGTGGTCGAAGCTCTGAGCCTTCGCCTCGAAGATCGCCGGGATCATCTTGTAGACGGATCCGTTTCCGATCCCGGAGAGCAGGAACAGGGCGATGAATCCGAGAACGAACGTCACCATGATTCCGGCGCTGGCGACGCCCGCGGTGTTGTCGTCCATCGTTCCGGCCGTCACGAGGATCGATGCAGCGAATGCCATGGCGACAAACGTCCACATCGTGATCTTGCCGCCGCCGATGCGGTCTGCCAGTTTGCCGCCGAGGGGCCGAGCGATCGAACCGAGGAGCGGTCCGATGAAGGCGATCTGTGCTGCGTGCAGCGCCGCTGCGGCCGGAGTTGCACCACCGGCGAGGAAGTTGATCTGCAGAACCTGACCGAAGGCGAAGCTGAATCCGATGAAGGAACCGAACGTACCGATGTACAGGAAGCTGATCACCCACGACTCGGAGAACTTCAGCGCCTTGGCCATCGAGCGCAGGTCCGACTTCTGGTTACCCAGGTTGTCCATGAACAGCGCGGCACCGACGGCAGCGGCCGCGATGAACACGAGATAGACGGCGCAGACGATCCACGGAGCGCGGTTGCCGACGGTGGCGATCACCAGCAGACCGATCAGCTGGATCATCGGCACACCGATGTTGCCGCCGCCGGCGTTGAGACCGAGCGCCCAGCCCTTGAGTCGCTGCGGGTAGAAGGCATTGATGTTGGTCATCGACGACGCGAAGTTGCCGCCACCGATACCGGCCGTGGCCGCTACCAACATGAACGTGGTGTACGAAGCACCCGGGTTCATCATCAGGTAGAGCGTGAGAAGTGTTGGAACGAAGAGGAACAGCGCACTCATGACGGTCCAGTTACGACCGCCGAACCGTGCGGTGGCAACCGTGTAGGGAATACGGAGGACCGACCCGACAAGTGTGGGAACTGCGACGAGGAAGAACTTTCCGGCCGCGTCGATGCCGTAGATATCCGTCGGCATGAACAACACCATCACGGACCAGATCGACCAGATCGAGAAGCCGACGTGCTCGGCCACCACTGACCAGATCAGGTTCCGCTTCGCGATGTCCTTGCCGCCGGATTCCCAGGCGTCGACGTCCTCTGCATCCCAATGCTCGATGTAATGACTCACCAGGGCCTCCTGAATATGTTGGAGACCCAAAGGTAGAAAACGGTTATTGCGCCGGTGCTGCGCGCGATGACCGCGAAGTCAATTGATCCTCACCCGGTGACAAACCCGGGTGTGAGCTAGTTCTTCGCCGGTGCGTGCCAGGAATCCTCGAGCATCCGAGGCTTACATGCCTGGTAGGCGCCCAGAAGCACCACGATCACAGCAACGACGAGCAAACCGAACGGCGCAGCGTATCCACCGGACACGTCGTGAAAAACGCCGAACAGGAGCGGGCCGAGACAGGCAACGGAGTAACCGATGCCCTGGGTGAATCCGGACAGCGCGGAGGAACCGATGTGCGAACGCGTCCGCAGATTGATCAGTGTGAGCGACATCGGGAACGTGCTCGGACCGAGGCCCAGGACCACAACCCACACGATCGGCGCGGCCATGGGGGCGAAGTAGAGTCCACCCATTCCGACGAGGTAACAGACCGCGCACGCGATCACGACGGGGAACGGGTTGGCCATGCGGGCGCACAGCGTCGGTGCGCCGAAAGCTGCGACGAGTCCGATCACCGAGAACATGCCGACCATCGTTCCGCCGAAGGCGTCACTGGCGCCGGCATCACGAAGGATCGAGGGAATCCACGTGAACATCGAATACGTGATCAGTGAGGTCATGCCGAACATACCGGCCATACCCCAGGCCACGGGCGAACGCCAGACCTGACCACGTGGCTGTTCTGCTACTGCTGCAATCGAATCCGATGCATTGTCGGTGGACCCGGCTTCATTCACGCGTGCCTTGCGCGAGCGAGCGAGGGTGATCAACCACGGCACTGCTGCGGCGAATCCGAAGGCGGACCACCAGCCGATCGAGAACCGCCAACCGAAGGCGTCGGCAACCGGGACTGCGACGAACGCCGGGACGATGGTGCCGATCTGCACGGCGACGATGTAGACCGAACTCATGGTGGCGAGGCGATCCGAGAAGTACCGCTTGACCAACGGCGGGATGACGACATTGCCGATTCCCATGCCTGCGAGTGCCAGAGCCGAGAGGGCCAACAACGACCACGTCTGAGACATCATGGCACGCAACAGCATTCCGACGCCGGCCATGAGCATCGCAATGAGGGCCGTTCGCTCGAGCCCGATACGTTTCGCGATGGCGGGAGTGATGAGACCGAAGATCGCGAACATTGCGGTCGGAACCATGCCGAAGACACCGACGATCGAGGCGGAGAAGCCGATCTCGTCGCGAATCTCGGCCGCCAAGGGCGAGAACGAGGTCACCGCAAGTCGAAGTACGAGCGCAGACATCGCAATCGCCGCGAAGACGAGCACACGGCCTTGTATCAACGAGCGGGTTTCGGTTCTCTCCAGTTGAGCAGTCACCGGCAAATCATAGGATGACCGGACGAACTCGCACAAGCGCGGTAATCTAACGTCACATTCACACCACTTACCCGGACCCGAGGAAACAACCACGTGCAACCCGTTCGACGCGCAAGTCTCATCTCGCAGGTCACCGAACAACTCCGCAACGAGATCCGAAGCGGAACCTGGCCGATCGGTTCCAAGATCCCCACCGAACCGGAACTGTCGGAGCTGACCGGCACCGGTCGCAATACCGTGCGCGAGGCGGTCCAGGCGCTCGTTCACGCCGGAATGCTGGAACGTCGTCAGGGATCGGGCACCTACGTCGTTGCTGTCTCAGACCTCGGCGGCACTCTGGGGAACTACTTTGCCGGCGCCCACCAGCGGGATGTACTCGAACTACGGCGCGCACTCGACATCACCGCGGCCACCCTCGCCGCCGCACGGCGAACCGAAGACGACATCGCCGAACTGACGCGGCTACTCGAGCTTCGCACCGCTTCGTGGGAGGGTCAGGACGTCGACGCCGCCACCACCGCTGACGTCGCCCTGCACCGAGCGATCGTCGCGGCCAGCCACAACGAGGTCTACCTGGAGTTCTACGACTCCCTGCTCCCGGTCATCGAGACCACGATCCAACAGCACATCGACGCGACCGGTGAGGGATTTCACTCGCAGCACGCGAACCTCGTCAACGCTGTCGTCGACGGGAACACCGTGGCCGCCTCGAACGCCGCACGCGAATTGTTCGAGGGCCTGGTCTCGGACTTCGGTACCGGCGCCCCGATCTAGAGCAGCAAGCGCACGATGTCGGACGTTCGGGCCAACCCCGGGAACGCGTCCGCCGTCGAGCGGGGATGCAGAACATGAACTGCCAACCTGAACATCACCGCACGTAGAAGCATCTGCGGCCACTCGGGGAGATCTTCCCACCGGCCGACCAGTGCCTCGTCGGCCCCGCCCCACGAGATCGCGTCGACCACGGCGACGGCGGCGGCCCACGCAGCCGGCCGCCAGTACGGCGTGATGTCGGTGATTCCGGGCGCCATACTGCCCGAGAACAAGACTGTTCCGAACAGATCGCCGTGCACGAGCTGGTCCGGGCTCTGCACCGGCTTACGCAATGTGGCGAGTCCGGCAATCAGTTCCAGACTCTTGCGACCGTCCGGAGTAGGCGTCTCGAGTTGCTCGACACCCTTCGCGATCCTCAGTGGAACCGTTTCCCACGCCGCGCGATCAGCGGCTACGAATACGTCGACCTCGGCCCACGGCGGCACCGGCGGTTGCGCAAGGAAGCGCGGGCGCTCGAGCGAGGCCGTCGCCGCATGCAGTCGGCACGACATCGAGACCACTTCGTCGTGACGTGGTTCCGGCGATCCGACGATGAATGTGTCGGCGCGCCAGCCCGAGACGACGTAACGACCGTCGGTAGAACGGACCGGTCGAGCGAGCCGGACACCGTCGACTTCGAGGTTCTCTCGCACCTTCGCCGACCACGCTGCGCGGGCATGATCCGCAACTGCTGAAAGGACGACGTCTCCACACAGCCACCCGCCGTCCCAATCCGCACCGAGTGGGATGGGATCGACTTCACGGAGGCCGAAGGTGGAGCACACGTGCTGGGGAGGTTGGCCTGTGCTCACACCCCAACGCTACCGGTGCGCGGCGCCGCCTCCCGCGAGGCGCGCCTAGTAGACCGGCAGACTCGCATCCACCTGGTTCGCCCAGGCGATCGCGCCGCCTTGAACGTGAACTGCGTCGGAAAAGCCGGCATTCTTGAGAAAGGCCAGTGCCTCGGCCGAACGGATGCCGGTTTTGCAGTACAGCACTATCTGCTTGTTCTGCGGCAACGTCGCCAGAGCTTCGCCGGAAAGGATGCGGTCCTTCGGGATCAACACGGCCCCCGGCAGATGCATGATGTCCCATTCAACCGGTTCTCGTACGTCGACCAGCTCGATCGATCGTCCCTCGCCGATCATGGCCTCCAGTTCGGGCGCCGTGATCGTCGAACCGACGGCAGCAGCGCTCGCCTCTTCGGACACGACACCGCAGAACGCGTCGTAGTCGATCAAGGCGGTGACGGGCACGCGGGTCGGATCACGCTGAAGGCGGATCGTCCGGAACGTCATCGCCAGTGCGTCGTAGATCATCAGGCGTCCGAGAAGCGGTTCACCGATTCCGGTGATGAGCTTGACCGCCTCGGTCGCCATGATCGAACCGACGGTCGCGGGCAGGACTCCGAGAACACCGCCCTCGGCACAGGAGGGGACCATGCCCGGCGGCGGGGCCTCCGGGTAGAGGTCGCGATAGTTCAGTCCCGCGCCGTCCGGGGCGTCTTCCCAGAAGACCGACACCTGCCCCTCGAAGCGGTAGATCGAGCCCCACACGTACGGCTTTCCGGCGACGACTGCGGCATCGTTGACGAGGTACCGCGTCGCGAAGTTGTCCGTGCCGTCGAGAATCAGGTCGTACTCGGAAAACAGCTGGATCGCGTTGGAGTTGTCCAGACGGAACTCGTGCAATCGGACGTCGACGTGCTCGTTGATCTCGAGAATCGACTCGCGGGCGCTGACCGCCTTGGGGCGTCCGACGTCCGAGCGTCCGTGAATCACCTGACGCTGCAGGTTCGACATGTCGACCTCGTCGAACTCGACGATCCCGATGGTGCCCACTCCCGCGGCCGCGAGATAGAGCAGTGCAGGCGAACCCAATCCACCGGCGCCGATGAACAGAACCCGTGCATTCTTGAGACGCTTCTGGCCGGTCATACCGACGTTCGGGATGATCAGGTGCCTGCTGTACCGGGCAACTTCCTCCCGGCTCAACTCGGCTGCCGGCTCCACCAGTGGTGGCAATACGACGGGTGTTGCAGACACCGCGAAACACTCCTAGTTCAAGACGAGATCAGGGATTCTCGATCCGGTCACGCTCGGGGGTACGGCCACGGATTGAAGCGGCACGTGAGTCCGTTCATCGGAACGACGCCCTCGGGATCAAGCCTAGCGATGTCGTTGTTCGCAGTTCCGAAGGTCTGCTGCATCATGATCGGTGCGAGCCCACCTTCGGTCTCGCACGGCTGGTGAGCGGCGTATCCGATGGCATGGCCGACCTCGTGATTGATCTGATACTGCCGATACGAGCCGATGTCACCCTGGAACGAAATGGCGCCTCGCACCCATCGCGGTTCGTTGAGCAGGACTCGGTCCATGCTCGGGTTGTAGCAGGATCCTTCGAGCTCGATTTCGTATCCGCAGCCTTCGCGGATCGTCATCTGCGAGGTCAGGGAGATACGGAAGTCCGGCTCGCCCGCGTCGACACGCCGGAACGCGACCTTGGGATCGTTGGTCCAACTCTTCGGATTGGCCAGGGTCTGATCCACCATGCGTCCGTACGATTCGTCACCGCCGAAGCCGGTCGTGTCGACGCCGTCCTCGATCTCGACCGTGTACGTGAACTCGCGTTCGGTTCCCTGGCCTACCTTGCCCGTCGTACCCGGTACGACGTGCCACGTTCCGCCGCCCGCGACGGTGAACGGACCGCCGTCGGGAAGTGCGCCGGACGGTATCGACGACGCAAAAGTTCCGTCCCCGGCCGGCGGCGCGCCGATGACGTCGGTTCCGTCCGTGCTGTGTGCGAGGTCGGCGGTGGCCGACGTCTTGCTCGCGGAGTCGGTGGTGTCCGGACGTACGGCGTCGACGATGACGAGGATGGTGAGCACTACGAGAACCGGAATCGCGTACGCACGCCAGCCGTAGGTCGAGACGAAGCGCCCGAGCTTGCTCTGCTTTCGCGCTGCCCGGTCCGGCCGCGGATTACGCGGGGTTCGGCCCACTTCTCGTTTGGTCGGATCCCACTGGGCACGCAAGGGCTGATGGGAGGAAATGCCGCGATAGTCGCGTTCGCCGTAGGCACGATCATCCGGCACCTCTGGCCGACGTTCGTCGCGAGGCGCTCCAGTTCCGCTACGCATTCGACGTTCCTCACGTTCAGGGTTCTGCGTAGTTCGTCCACGCATGCGCGGTCCCCCTGGGTCAGTCACGTCGTCCAGAATCTCACACACGGCAAGTCACTCGCCCGGGCTGACCGAAACCCGCTGGTCCTGGCGTGTCATGGCAACCCGTCCTGTAACAAGAAAGACTGCTGGTCTCGCTCACCGAGGCGCGCGCGACTCGCCCGGCCGACACACGGTATCGTTCATTCGGCTACGACCGGTGTGACGGAGGATACTGGCGGGTACGCACACGCGACTCGCGGATCCGCGCGCCGACCGAATTACTTTTGCTCAGATTGGAAGCGACATGACAGAACTCGCGGATCGGACAGACTCCGATCGCGGTACATCGGCTGGCAAGCCTGCCGGAACACGTCGCAGCACCCGACTCCCCCGCGATGCGCGCCGCCTCCAGCTCCTCGCAGCTGCAAGCGAGGTATTCGTCGCGAACGGGTACCACTCGGCCGGCATGGACGAGATCGCCGAATGTGCGGGTGTCAGCAAGCCAGTCCTGTACCAACATTTCCCAGGCAAACTCGAACTGTATGTCGCAGTCCTGCAGAGTTACGTCGACAGCCTCATCTCGGGTGTACGCCAGGCCCTGCGATCGACGACGGACAACAAACAGCGTGTCCGCGCCGCAGTGCAGGCGTTCTTCGACTTCGTCGACAACGACTCCCAGGGTTTCCGCCTGGTGTTCGAGTCCGACATCATGGGCGAACCTCAGGTCCAGACACGCGTCGAACAAGCCACCGAAGCCTGCGTCGACGCCGTGTTCGACCTGGTCAGCCAGGATTCCGGACTCGATCCGTATCGCGCGCGCATCCTCGCGGTCGGTCTTGTCGGTGCCAGCCAGTTCACCGCTCGATACTGGCTCGAAGCTGCGCGGCCGATCCCGAAGGAAGAGGCCGTGGAAATCACGGTGACCCTGGCGTGGGGCGGTCTCTCCCATGTGCCACTGCAAGCCGAAACCAAGTAATCGGCCACACTCACACGCGAAAGGGCGGGCAGTCTCACGACTGCCCGCCCTTTCTGCTGTTACAGCTACGCGTCAGACGGTAGGCGCGAATCCGACCTTGCGGATATCGGACGGACCGATCTCCACGTACGCGACACGGGAAGCCTGCACCAGGAACTTGCGGCCCTTGTCGTCGACCAGTGCCAGAACCGGCTCACGGCCACCGAGGACGGCCGCGACCAGTGTCTCGACCTCGTCAGGGGTCTGTTCGCTGTTGACGATGAGCTCACGCGGGCTGTCGATTACACCGATCTTGACCTCCACGGTCAACCTCCGAACTGTTCGTGAATTACATCCGTTGTCGACGCAAGGCTAATGCAGCAGAGACCGCCCACGCTCCTCCGCACGCTGTGCCCAGAGCGAACACGTCACCTAGACGAGTCCGAGAACCGCCATCCGCTCGGCGTGCTTTGCCTGCATACCGTCGAACAACGCGACAACTCCGTTGAGGTCGCCGGAGGCCGAGATCACCAGATCCGTGAGGTCCTCACGCTGCGCCAGCACGAACTGTGCCTGGGTGATCGCCTCACCGAGGAGTCGGCGTCCCCACAGCATCAACCGGTCCTTGGCGCGGGTGCTGGCCTCTACCGCGGCCTTCACCTCGAGCACCACGAACTCCGAATGGCCCGTCTGCGAGAGCACGTCCTCCACGATCTCGGCGACGTCCGCCGGGAGGGAGTGACCGATCTCGCGATAGAAATCGGCAGCGATTCCGTCTCCGACATATGCCTTCACGAGCGATTCCAGCCACGTCGACGGCGTCGTCGACGCGTGATAGTTGTCGAGCGCGCGCACGAACGGATCCATGACGGCAAAGATCTCGTGGCCACGTTCCGTCAGGGCCGTTTCCAGAGTCTCGAAGTGGTCCATCTCGGCGGCGGCCATGCTGGCAAACGCCACCTTGCCGCGCAGGTCCGGAGCCATTTGTGCGTCTTCCGCCAAACGGTAGAACGCCGAAATCTCGCCATACGCGAGAACGGCAAACAAATCGATCACGCCCGGGTGATCGGAAGCGACTCGGCCTCCGGTTCCAGCGTCCGTCGAAGCATCAAGATCGTGTGCGCCCATGACTACGAACTGTAGTGCTTCGACGGCCGACGCGACTGCCAAGGACCGCATGTCCGATTCGGTGATCTTCGACATGTCATCGCGAGGGACGGACAACGTGCAGCTACAATGGTCTTGGGAGTTCGCCAGTTCCCCCGGGCCATTTGGTTAGCCGGGACGGCTGTCTTCACACGAACCCCACCGATAATGTGCGCGCACCTGCATCGACGGTTGTTGCCCGCTTCGCCGAGATCGCCGGACGGTTCGAATTCGTCCGAGTGGAATTCAGTGCTGAGGCGTAGGCATGACCGAAGAAAAAGAGGGCATCGACATCGGCCGACTTACGGCCTGGCCCCTTACCTTGTGCGTGCGTACCGCCACGAGGAAAGGCTAGTCCCCTGAGCAAGATCACTGTCGACCACGAAGACGAAGCAACCGAGAACACCGTTTCCGTCCAGCTCGACGACACCCATGTACCCCCGACCTTCGCCGAACTCGGTGTCCGCGACGAAATCGTCCGCGCACTGAACGAGATCGGCATCGAGCGCACCTTCGCCATCCAGGAACTCACCCTCCCGTTGGCTCTCGCCGGTGACG
The DNA here is from genome assembly GCF_016598535.1 of Rhodococcus sp. P-2. GTDB lineage: Bacteria > Actinomycetota > Actinomycetes > Mycobacteriales > Mycobacteriaceae > Rhodococcus_F > Rhodococcus_F baikonurensis. Next base: position 630,227 of record NZ_CP066779.1, read on the forward strand.
ACCTCATCGGTCAGGCACGAACCGGTATGGGCAAGACCTTCGGTTTCGGCGTCCCGCTCCTGCATCGCATCGTCACCGCCGAGAACGGCACGGCGGTCCTCGACGGCACTCCCCGCGCGCTGATCATCGTTCCCACCCGCGAACTGTGCATCCAGGTCGCCCGCGACCTCGAGAACGCCAGCAAGTACCTCCGCGTCGGCGACCGTGGTCTGCAGGTTCTGCCCATCTACGGCGGCCGGCCGTACGAGGCGCAGATCTCGGCACTCCAGAAGGGCGTCGACGTTGTCGTCGGCACCCCGGGTCGCCTGCTCGACCTCGCCAACCAGTCGCACCTGATCCTGGGCAAGGTCGGCGTTCTCGTCCTCGACGAGGCCGACGAAATGCTCGACCTCGGCTTCCTCCCCGACATCGAACGCCTCATGGGCATGGTCCCCGACAAGCGTCAGACAATGCTCTTCTCGGCCACGATGCCCGGCCCGATCATCACTCTGGCTCGCACCTTCCTGACGCAGCCGACGCACATCCGCGCCGAGGAAGCCGAATCCTCCGCAGTGCACGACCGCACGAGCCAGCACATCTACCGTGCGCACGCTCTCGACAAAGCCGAGATGGTTGCCCGCGTACTGCAGGCCGAAGGCCGCGGCGCGACGATGATCTTCACCCGTACCAAGCGCACCGCCCAGAAAGTCGCCGACGATCTCGCCGAGCGTGGTTTCTCCGTCGGCGCGGTCCACGGCGACCTCGGACAGATCGCCCGTGAAAAGGCACTGAAGGGCTTCCGCAACGGCAAGGTCGACGTTCTCGTCGCCACCGACGTCGCTGCACGCGGTATCGACATCGACGACGTCACCCACGTCATCAACTACCAGTGCCCCGAAGACGAGAAGACCTACGTCCACCGCATCGGTCGTACCGGCCGCGCCGGACGCACCGGCATCGCCGTCACGCTGGTCGACTGGGACGACATCCCTCGTTGGCAGCTCATCGACAAGGCACTGAGCCTCGGAATCCCCGATCCGGTCGAGACGTACTCGAGCTCGCCGCACCTCTACGAGGAGCTGTCGATCCCGGCCGATGCCAAGGGCACTGTACGCAAGGCCAAGGCCGCGCCTGAGAAGGCTGCAACCGACAAAGCCGCAACGGACAAGGCAGACGCGCCGAAGACGACCGACTCCGACGGCAACGAAGAGAAGGCCGCTCCCCGCCGCAACCGGACCCGTCGCCGCACCCGCGCCGGCGCTTCGGCCGACGTCGCGACGTCCACCACCGCTACCGCGACCACCGCTCCCCCCTCGGCACCCGCCGCAACCGGTGCCGAGAACACGGACGACGACGGAGCAGCCAAGCCGCGTCGCCGTCGGCGTCGTCGCCCCGCGGCTACCGCGACGGCAGGCGCCGCAGAGTAAGCTGCCGATGTGCTGGCTCCCGAAAGGCGTACTCGCTCAGATCTGATCGGTGCGCTGGCTCTCGCGCTGGCCGTAGTCGTAGCGGTGACCGTGGTGTGGTTGCGCAGTGATGCGCACGGAACCACCTCGGTCACCGCTGACACGTCTCTCCCGCCTCTCTCGACGTCGGTGTTGTTGCCCGACATCCTGAATCAGACGTGGGAATCCGCCAGTGCCGATTCGTCGGCGCCGATCACCGTCGGCAATGCCGTCGTCACCGCCGACGGCTCCGAAGTGATCGGCCGCGATCCGGCAACGGGTGAAGAAGTGTGGCGCTATGCGCGCAACATCCCCCTGTGCGGTGCGATCGGTTCATGGGATCGCGTCGTCAGCGTCTATCAGGACGATCGCGGTTGCTCCCAGGTCACGTCACTGGTCGCGGACACCGGCGCCCGAAAAGACCAGCGCAACAGCGACGCCGATTCCGCGGTCAGTTTGTCGGCGGACGGCACCTACCTGATCTCACGCGGCAGTGAGCGAATGGAACTGTGGCGCTCGGACCTTGTCCGAACCCTCGAGTACGGCCGGGTCGACGCGAAGGTCAATCCCAACAAGCAACCTCGCACCGGATGCACGCTGCTCGACGCCGCGTCGAGCGCCAACCGTGTCTCGGTACTCGAACGCTGCCCCGGTGAAGCCTCCAACAGGTTGACGGTGATGAATCCCGCTCCCAAGGACGCCCAGGAACCCGAGGAGTACGGATCCTCGATTCTCCTCGACTCCGAGGGCGCCCGCCTGCTGGCCGTGGCCGGCGAGAAAACGGCGGTCTACCTCCCCGCCGCCAACGGAACTGTTTCTCGCATCAGCATTTTCGACGGATCCGGCAGCCCGATCGTCGACTATCCGATCGAGGGAGCGGTGACCGAAGATGCTCGCACCCACGCCGACAAGGCTTCGATCACGTGGTGGACCGGGTCGCAGACGGTCAACCTCCGACTGAGCGATCTGGCTCCGACGTGGATCGTCAACGGAACGTCCGGGCCCGGAAGCATGGTCGCCGGTCAGATGCTCATCCCCGTTCCGGGCGGCATTGCAGCCGTCAGCCCGTCGGACGGAGCGGTGCAGCGCATGATCGCCGTCGACCGCGGTGAGACGGCGACACCGATCGTGCTCGCCAGTGCGGGCGAGACGATTCTGGAACAGCGCGGCGATACCTTGTTCGCGCTGCGCTAGAAGCTCGCCTTCCTCAGAGCGCCAGTTCCGGCGCGAAAGTCACGACTTCGTTTCCAGCCCAATGCTTTACGAGATTGTCGGCGAGTTCGCGATAAGCATCCGCGCCCTTGTTCTTTCGTCCGGCGAGGACCGTCGCGCCCGACGCGGACGCCTCGGCGAACTTGACCGTGCGTGGGATCGGCGGCGCCAGAACGGCGAGGGAGTAACGGTCGCTGACGTCGGCGAGCACGTCGCGACTGTGCGTGGTTCGAGCGTCGTACAGAGTCGGAAGTGCGCCGAGCAGAACAAGATCCGGGTTGGTGATGGCTTGGACTTCACGAACCGTACGCAGCAGCTGTCCGACGCCGCGGTGCGCGAGGGTCTCGCATTGCAGTGGAACCAGAACCGACTGCGCCGCAGTCAATCCGTTGAGTGTGAGCACACCCAACGACGGTGGGCAGTCGATGATGACGACGTCGTAAGAACCCAGGAGCGGAGACAGCGCCCGCTTGAGCGCGAACTCTCGGCCGGGTCGCATCAGAAGCAACGCTTCAGCGCCCGCGAGATCGATCGTGGCCGGCAGCAGGTCCATGCCGTCGTCCGTCTTCAGCACGGCGTCGACCGCGTCGAGATCACCCGCCAGGACCTCGTTGACCGAACGCTCGAGGCGATCCGGGTTGTGGCCGAGCGAGAACGTCAGGCAGCCCTGCGGGTCGAGATCCACCACCAGGACTCGTTGTCCGAGCGCGGTCAAAGCCGCACCGAGAGAGGCGACGGTAGTGGTTTTAGCCACGCCGCCCTTTTGATTCGCCACTGCGAGAACCGTCGTCACACGTAGATCCTTGCGCACTTCGCGCCAGGAGGCGAGCTACACACGCGAGGCAGCCTGCAATGATGGTCGACATGACCTCCCAGTCCACCCCCTCGTCGATCCCTCTCGGTGCTCGCGTCGTACTGATGCGCCACGGTGAAACCGAGTGGGCACGGACCGGAAAACACACCGGACGGACCGAGGTTCCACTGACTCCGCTCGGCGAAATGCAGGCCACCGCGACCGGAAACCGACTGCGGACACTCGACCTCCGCAATCCCATGATTCTGACGAGTCCGCGTTTGCGCGCACAGCTGACGGGTGATCTTGCCGGCCTGCCGGAGGAGCGAACCTGGGATGCACTGTCCGAATGGGACTACGGGGACTACGAGGGCCTCACGACGCCCGAGATCCGGGCAACGGTGCCCGATTGGACCGTCTGGACACACCCGTGTCCCGGCGGTGAGCAGGCCGACCAGATCCATGCCCGCACCGACATGGTGCTGTCGATGGTGCGTTCGCAGCTACCCGAGCGGGACGTGATCCTGATCGGGCACGGCCACTTCTCACGCGCACTCATCGCTCGCTGGCTCGAGCTCCCCGTGACGGAAGGAAAGCGCTTCGCGTTGTCGCCCGGCGCATACACGGTTCTCGGTTACGAGCACGGGGCTACTCACCTCCTCCACCACAACGTGCCACCGCTCGTGGAGGCGTGAGGCTTAAGATCCTCTGCATGATCCGACGCGCCACGCCCGCAGACGTCCAGCCGATCACCGACATGATCTACGAGTTGGCGGACTACCAGAAGGCCCTCGACGAGTGCACCGTGAAGGCGGAACAGATCGGCGAGGCTTTGTTCGGACCGGCCGCGACGGCCTTCGCGCACGTCGCTGTGAATTCCGCCGACGACGTCGTCGGCATGGCGCTGTGGTTTCGCAATTTCTCCACGTGGGACGGCGCGCACGGCATCTACCTCGAGGACCTGTACGTCAAGCCCAGCCAGCGCGGATCAGGGCACGGGAAGGCTCTTCTGGCCGCGCTCGCCAAGGAGTGCACCGACAACGACTACACCAGGCTGTCCTGGTCGGTGCTCAACTGGAACACCCCCTCGATCAAGTTCTACGAGTCACTCGGTGCCGACGCGAAGACGGAGTGGACCACGTATCGCCTGACCGGCACCCACCTCGGGGCGCTCGCGGCCGAGGCCGAGTAGGAGTTCAGTCTTTCTTGCGCCCGGTGTCGCCGGTTCCTTCGGCGTCCGGACGTTCCTCGTCCGATGACGCCTCGTCGGCATAGGCTCCGTACTCCGCTGCCATCCACCGAGACGTCGGCGCCGAGAACAGGCAGCCGAGGGCACCGAGAACGACGACACCCAGAACGATGCCGAGCGGAACCTGATGTGAATCGGTCAGCAGCGACCAGGCAACCGGCAGGAGCAGCAGCTGGGCGACGACGGCGATGGCCCGGCCCCACCGGCGACCGGTCAACAGCGCTATACCGGCAGCCAACACCGCGCCGCCGAGGATCGCGACCCAGGCGGCAAATCCGTATCCGTTGGTGACGCTCTGATCGTGGCCGGTTGCACCGCGAATCACTGCGACGATCGCGAACCCGGCGGCAACGAGCCCTTGCAGCGTCACGAGGGCACCTGCCCATGTGACTGTCTTGGGCAGGGCGTTCGGACTGGCGGTATTCGGCACGAGGCCAGCCTAGAACACGACACCGGATAGGCTCATGCCCCGTGCGCGCACTGCTGATCGTCAACCCCAATGCCACCTCCACCACCGCTGCCGGTCGTGACCTGTTGGCACACGCCCTCGAGAGTCGGGTGCGACTTACTGTGGCGCACACCACACATCGGGGACACGCTGCCGAACTGGCGCGCGAAGCCCACGAAGACGGGTTCGGCTCGGTGATCGTCCACGGCGGCGACGGCACGGTCAACGAAGTGGTCAACGGACTGCTCGGGTCACCGCATCCCACGTCCATGAAATCGGTTCCGGTCGGTCCGATCCCGACGATCGCAGTCGTCCCCGGAGGCTCGGCAAACGTTTTCGCGCGCTCACTCGGTATCGCCGCCGACCCGATCGACGCCACGAACCAACTCGTCGACCTTCTCTCCGAGCGCACGCGACGCCGAATCGGACTCGCACACTGCGACAACCGTTGGTTCACGTTCAACGCCGGAATGGGCCTCGACGCCGATGTCTGCGAGGCCGTCGACGCCAGCCGCAAAAACGGTGACGCCGCCACACCCGCCCGGTACGTCCGAACCGCAATCGCGGCGTTCTTCCGTGCCAAGCGAGCCGAACCAGCACTGACCGTCCACCTTCCCGATCAGGATCCCGTCTCCGGAGTCCACTACGCGTTCGTGTCGAACTCGAGCCCGTGGACATATCTGGAAGAGCGCCCCGTACACACCAATCCGGGAACGACTTTCGACAGCGGACTCGGCATCTTCGCCATGACGAGCACCAAAGTCCTTCCGTCCTTGCGGGTTGTGCGACAGCTCCTCGCACGCGGCGCCGAGCCGAAATCGAAGGTTCTTCTCCGCACCGACGACGTCCCGTCAATCACCATCGAATCGTCGCGACCGATCGGACTGCAGATGGACGGCGACTACATCGGACTTCGCGAAAAGGTCGAATTCACCTCGGTCCCGGATGCACTGGAAGTGTTCGCGCCGATTGCGACGTGAGTCAGGCAACACGTTTGACCTGCAAATACTCTGGTGCCGAATAGCCGAAATCGGGTAAAATGCCGGTGACGCCCAGGTGGCCGTCAGGTGTGTCACAAATTAGTGAGTTGGCCCACGAACCCGTTCAAACCTATTGACATACCGCGAGTTCGTGAAAGCATTCACAAGTAACAGTGCGGAAACATTGATGACGCACACACAAACTCATTGGTACCAAATGGTGTGAATACACACCCAATTAAGGAGCGAAAAAAGATGGACTGGCGCCACAACGCAATCTGTCGCGACGAGGATCCCGAACTGTTCTTCCCGGTGGGAAACAGCGGACCGGCCCTCGCTCAGATCGCTGATGCCAAGGTTGTCTGCAACCGCTGCCCCGTCACCGCCGAGTGCCTGTCCTGGGCTCTCGAGTCCGGTCAGGATGCAGGCGTCTGGGGCGGAATGAGCGAAGACGAGCGTCGCGCACTCAAGCGTCGCAACGCACGTACCCGTGCACGCACTTCCGTCTAGGTAGAACCGAGACGTTCGACTCGCGACGGAGAACAGCCCCTCCGCACAGTCGAAGACGACAGCCCGGCACCACATGGTGCCGGGCTTTTTGTCTGCTCGAATCAGTAACGATGCTCGAATCAGTAACGCGCAGTACGCCTACCGAGCGGCACACGCAGAACCGCGTCGGTGCCACCACCGCTCCCCGGGTGCAGTCCGAGTGAGCCGCCGAGTTCGGCGCCCAGCAAAGTCCGAACGATCTGCAGTCCGAGGCGATCGGATTTCTCGAGGTCGAAATTTTCCGGGAGCCCGCGCCCGTTGTCGTGGATGATCACGTCCAACCAGCGTGCAGAACGCTCGGCGCTCAGTGTGACCGTGCCGGTAATACCTGGATCGAAAGCGTGCTCGATGGCGTTCTGCACCAACTCCGTCAGCACCATGACCAACGGGGTGGCACGCTCGGCGGAGAACACTCCGAAACTTCCCTCACGCCGAATCGTCACCGGCACACCTACTCCCGCGACATCGGAGAGCATGGGAACCAACCGGTCGATCACCTCGTCGAGATCCACCTCTTCGTCCACCGACATCGACAAGGTGTCGTGAACGAGGGCGATGGACGTCACGCGCCTCACCGATTCTGTCAACGCTTGTCGCGCTTCGTCGTTGCCGGTTCGTCTGGCCTGTAGACGCAGAAGCGCCGCGACGGTTTGCAGGTTGTTCTTCACTCGGTGGTGAATCTCGCGGATGGTCGCGTCCTTGCTCAGGAGCGCGCGATCACGACGCTTGACCTCGGTGACGTCGCGGACGACGACCGCAGCACCGACGTGCCGACCGCCCGGCTTGAGGACCAGGGCTCGCAGCAGAACGGTCGCCCCGCGCGCCTCGATCTCCATACGGCGACCGGGCTTGTCCGCCAACGTATCCCGGATGTATCCCGCAGCTTCCGAAGACTCGAACGGGTCGGTGACCAACGAACGGGTCAACGCCGCGAGATCTTGGCCCACCAGATCCGAACTCAAGCCCATCCGGTGATAGGCCGAGAGTGCGTTCGGGCTGGCGTAGACGACGGTGCCTTCGGTGTCGAGACGGATGAACCCGTCGCCCGCACGTGGGCTCGAGTTCGTGTCGGAGCGCGATTCTCGGATCGGGAAGGTTCCGTCGCTGATCATCTGACACAGGTCTTCGGCGCAATCGAGATACGCCAGCTCGAGCGGACTCTGCGCTCGCTGGTGCGACAGGTTGGTGTCGCGGCTCAGAACCGCGATGACGCGCCCGTCCAGACGCACGGGAACGGCTTCCTTACGTGGCGGCATTCCTTCACGCCACGTCTCGTCTTCGCCGCGAACGACGCGGCCCTCCACGAGAGCGCGGAGAACCTGCGGGTGCTCGGACTCGGAAACGACCGTCCCGACCGCGTCCTCCGGAAAAGCCGTCGATGCCGTTGTCGGCCGGCAGTGCGCGACGCAGATGACCGACCCCTCCGAACGGTTCTTCTCCGATTCGGTGCCCACCCACAGAAGAACATCGGCAAAGGAGAGGTCGGCGAGCAGTTGCCACTCGCCCACTACGCGCTGGAGGTGGTCGACCGCCGCACCCGGGAGATCGGTGTGTTCGGCGAGGAGGTCACTGAGAGTGGACATCGTCCGACTTAGGAGATCACGGCGATCAGATCGCCTTGCTGAATGACATCGCCGACCTTGACGCCCACCGTCGTCACCGTTCCCGGAACCTCGGCCAGGACCGGAATCTCCATCTTCATGGATTCGAGGATGACCAGGGTGTCGCCGTCCGCAACGACGTCTCCCTCGCTCACGACCACCTGGTAGACCGTCGAAACCATCTCGGCGCGGACGTCTTCTGCCATCGTGAACCTCACTTCTGTCGGAACTGCACCCTGACCACGAAAATACGTCGACGGATCACTCGATCGACCTGCCAATGGAACCACACCGGCATCGGCGTGAAACAATGACGCGAAAGAAACAGAAGGGAGACCAATCATGGGTAAGCGTGGTCGTAAGAAGCGCAGCCGTAAGGGCAACGCCGCTAACCATGGCAAGCGTCCAAACGCCTGACATGTAGCGCAACAAAACGTCCGAGGGGCGGGGAAGCATTGCTTCCCCGCCCCTCGGCGTTAGTGCCTTACGCTACTACCGCTCAGATCGTCGCTGACGGGCTAGCTGTCGGTTTCGGTAGTCGTTATGACGATGGTCCGACGCAACTCGACGGTGAGCCGCTGACGCAGACTTTCCGGCGCGTGGTCTCCGCCGCACTTACGGTTGATCAGGCTCTTGACCTTCTCTTCGATCCCGTAGGCCTCGAGGCACGATCCGCAATCGTCGATATGACGTTGCAGGCGAGCACGACTGGAATCGTCACATTCACCGTCGAGCATCAACCAGACGTCGGCGATGACTGCCGAGCAGTCGAGCCTTTCGAATTCGTCCTGCTCACTCATCGTGTGACACCTTCCGTCTCGGTGGCTGCGACTGTGGCTGTGTCGACTGCGCCGTCCCGATTGAATCCCCGGTCCTTTGCGACATCGGCCAGAAGACCACGCAATTGCTTGCGACCACGGTGCAGTCGCGACATCACCGTTCCGATGGGTGTGCCCATGATCTCCGCGATCTCCTTGTACGGGAATCCTTCGACATCGGCGTAGTACACCGCCATCCGGAATTCCTCGGGAAGCGACTGCAGCGCCGCCTTGATGTCGTCGTCGGGCAACGCGTCGAGCGCCTCCACCTCGGCCGAACGCAGACCGGTGGACGTGTGCTCAGCGGTCGCGGCCAACTGCCAGTCGGTGATCTCGTCCGTCGGATACTGCGCGGGTTGGCGCTGCTTCTTACGGTACGAGTTGATGTAGGTGTTGGTGAGAATCCGGTACAGCCAGGCTTTCAGGTTGGTACCGGCACGGAACGAGCGGAACGCGGTGTACGCCTTGACGTACGTCTCCTGCACGAGATCCTCGGCATCAGCCGGATTCCGAGTCATACGCAGGGCAGCGCCGTACAACTGGTCGAGCAGCGGGAGCGCGTCACGCTCGAACCGGGCAATCAACTCATCCGCAGTTTCGGGCGTTTCGGACACTGCGCCGTCGGCAGGTTCGGTAACCCCTGACGGTTCGTCCTTGGGCCGGTCGTGTTCCAGCACTCTGATCCCTTCACTAGCCGTAGGGATCAAGGTTACCGCCAACTGAAGATCCGACCCACGGGCCGGTGGTGGCTCACACACAGCCAGCACGGTCGCTCCTTCGCTTCTCGGGACAAGTTTCATCAACTGGTACCAACACGGGAGTCTGCGACTCTGTTCCCGGCCTGGTCGGATGCACCTGCGGGCGATCCACATAGGGTGTCCTCATGGCCGGAACAGCGACCCCTGCGACCGTACTTCTCGACAAGTCGAAGACACCGCACCGCGTCCACAGCTACGACCACGATCCTCGCGCCGAATCGTTCGGCGACGAAGCCGTGGACGCGTTGGCCGAGCCGACAGGCGTCGAGGCTGCCCAGATCTTCAAGACCCTGGTAGTCAAACTCGACACCGGCAAGCTTGCCGTCGCGGTTCTGCCGGTCCCGGACAAGCTCTCGCTCAAGGCTGCAGCCGCTGCCCTCGGTGCGAGCAAAGCAGTCATGGCCGATCGCGTCGAAGCCGAGCGCTCGAGCGGCTACGTCTTCGGCGGTATCTCACCGCTCGGCCAGCGCAAGAAACTGCCGACCGTGATCGATGCGTCGGCGCTCGACTGGGACCGCATTCTCTGCAGCGCCGGTCGACGCGGGCTCGAGATCGAGCTGGCTCCGACGGACCTCGTGCAGTTGAGTGGCGCGGTCACGGCGCAAATCACGGCGGGCTGAGTATCCGGTCGCTACGGTCTCACCATGCGACCACACCTGAAAACTCTGGCACTGACCGCTGCAGCGGCAGCCCTCACCGTCTCGCTGACGGCCTGCGGGAGTTCGGACGATGCCGCCAAGGAAGTCACGGTAGTCGGATCAGGGCAGGTCCGCGGAGCGCCGGACATCCTCAATGCCGACATCGGCATCGAGGTTGTTGCCCCGGATGTATCGGGAGCGGTCTCCGAGTCGAATGACAAGGCCCGTCAGATGATCGACGCGATAGTCGCCGCCGGCGTGGCCCCCGAGGACGTGCAGACAAGCGATCTGTCCGTCCAGCCGCAGTACGACGCGAGTGGTGGACCGTTCATCGGCGGCAACGTGACCGGCTACCGGGCAACCAACTCGGTACGGATCGTCGTCCGCGATCTCGACAAGGCCTCTTCTGTCTTGGACGCCGGCATCGCGGCGGGCGGAAACGCGGCACGGCTCGGCAACGTCGCCTTCGCCATCGACGACGACTCTCAGCTTCTGGCCGACGCCCGCACCCGAGCTTTCGAGGACGCGAAGAACCGTGCCGAGCAATACGCGGATCTGTCCGGCACTTCGCTCGAGAACGTCGTGACCATCACCGAGGCGCACGACACGAGTGGCGGTCAGACCATGCGCGCTCCCGACGCCTCGATGTCCGACATGGTTCTCGCCCCGGGAACCCAGCAGGTCTCGTTCGAAGTGACCGTTACCTGGGCTCTCGGCTGACTGCTAGAGCAGGCTGATCTGCTCGCCGGCACGGTCGACGTCCGGCTCGATCAACTCGTGTCCGTTGTTCTTGACACTGTTGACCAGCGGCCGGACTCGATCGACGTCGATCCGCTCGAAGAGGTCCGGTACCGGTTCGAGCAGAGCCGAATCGACGGGGTTGTCGGGATCGAGCCACGCCTCCCAGCGGTCACGAGGCAGGGCGAGGGGCATGCGGTCGTGAACCTGCTCGAGGTGACCGAGAGAGTCGACTGTGACGATCGAGCAGCTCAGGACGGGGCTCGCGTTCTCGACCCTCGGGTCCCGCCAGGCAGACCACACACCCGCCATGAACAGCCGTGATCCGTCGTCGGGATGCATGTAGTAAGGAATTTTCGCAGCCTTCTTCCCGCCGGTGGCCTCGGTCTGCCACTCGTACCACCCGTCCATGGGGACCAGGCAACGCTTGAACTTGAAGGCGGTCCGAAACGCCGGCTTCTCCGCCAGCGAGTCGGCGCGGGCGTTGAACAGGACCGGGCCTTTGCCCAGTTCCTTGGTCCACGACGGCACCAATCCCCACCGCATCCGCCGAATCCTCTTGGTCGGATCGCTGTCGGGGTTCTCCCGATCGCGGCGTTCGACGACGGTCAACACCTCGGTCGTGGGGGCCACGTTGTAGTCGGCTTCGACGGGCGCCGAGTGGTCCGTCTCGTCGAGCGCATCGAGTTCCACCGCCAAAGTGGCCGGGTCCGCTGTGGTCGCATACCTTCCGCACATGACACCCAGGGTGGCACGGTTTCGACCATTCCCCCACCGATGAGAGAAGATGGACCATGTGAGTCTGAGTCTGTGGAGCGCCCCGAGGGCCCAAGCACCCGTCGATGCAGTGGTGACGCTGCCCGGATCCAAGTCCATCACCAATCGAGCTCTGATTCTTGGCGCACTTGCGGATGGTCCGTCCACGATCACCGGTGCACTCCGCAGCCGTGACGCCGACCTGATGATCGCAGCTCTGCGCGACCTCGGCATCGGTGTCGAGGAAGCCGGCGATCCGACCACGCTTCGCATCACCCCTGGGCCCCTGCGCGGCGGCGAGGTCGACTGCGGCCTGGCCGGCACCGTGATGCGCTTCCTGCCGCCGCTCGCCGCGACGGCCGACGGCATCGTTCGCTTCGACGGCGACGAGCAGGCACGCACACGACCACTCGGCACCATCTTGGAAGCCCTGCGCGGTCTCGGCGCACACATCGAGGGTGACGCACTCCCGTTCACCGTCACCGGAACCGGATCCCTACGCGGCGGGACGGTCACCATCGACGCATCCGGTTCGTCGCAGTTCGTCTCCGGTCTCCTGCTCTCGGCTGCTGCCTTCGACGAGGGTGTCACCGTCCACCACGACGGCAAGCCCGTCCCGTCCATGCCGCACATCGACATGACCGTCGAGATGCTCCGCGAAGCCGGAGTTTCCGTGACGACACCAGCCACGGGCGGTGACGCGGACACCTGGCGTGTGGCACCGGGGCCGGTGCGCGCCGTGGACTGGGCGATCGAACCCGATCTCTCCAACGCCACACCGTTCCTGGCCGCTGCCGCAGTGACCGGCGGAACCGTCAGCGTTCCGATGTGGCCGTCGTCGACCACGCAACCCGGCGACGCGATCCGCGGGATCCTCGCCTCGATGGGCGCCGACGTCGCTCTCGCCGACGGTGTGCTGACCGTTCGCGGCCCGGAGAAACTGCGCGGCATCGACATCGATCTCCACGACGTGGGAGAGCTGACCCCCACCGTCGCGGCCCTGGCTGCTCTCGCCGAGGGCATCTCGCATCTACGAGGTATTGCACACCTGCGCGGGCACGAGACCGACCGTCTGGCCGCCCTCGCCGACGAGATCAACAAGCTCGGCGGCTCCGTCACCGAAACCGATGACGGCCTGACGATCGTTCCCGCGGAACTCCATGGCGGACAATGGCTCTCGTATGCCGACCACCGCATGGCAACAGCCGGCGCGATCATCGGCCTGGTCGTCGACGGCGTCGAGGTCGACGATGTAGGAACCACCGCCAAGACACTGCCCGGCTTCGAGAACATGTGGGTCGACATGCTCGAGAGTTCGACTGCGACGCCGAAGGCAAGCTTCTGAGTCCGCGGCAGTACGACGAGTCCGACGTCCGGGTACGCCCCGGACGCGGATCCCGCCCCCGTACGAAGACTCGGCCCGAACATCTCTCGGCCGAATCGGGGATGGTGGTGTCGAAGGATCGTGGCCGTTGGGGTTGCGTCCTCGGCGGCGATCCCGACCGGCTTATCGTCACGATGCGCGCCCGCGAACTTGGCCGAACCCCCATCGTCGTCGGCGATCAGGTGGACATCGTCGGCGATCTGTCCGGCAAAACCGATACCCTCGCCCGCATTGTCCGGGTCTCCGAGCGTTCAACGGTTCTGCGACGGACGGCCGACGACACCGATCCCTTCGAACGCATCGTCGTCGCGAACGCGCAGCAGTTACTCATCGTCGTGGCACTCGCCGATCCCCCACCGCGCACCGGCTTCGTCGAGCGCGCACTGGTCGCCGCCTACGTGGGCGGCCTGACACCGATCGTCTGCCTGACCAAGAGCGACCTCGAACCACCCGAGGAATTCGCGAGCACTTTCGCCGACCTCGACATCCAAGTGGTCGTCGCCGGTCGCGACGATCCCCTGGACGAACTGACGCAGATCCTCGAGCACAAGTTGACCGCCCTGATCGGGCATTCCGGCGTCGGAAAGTCGACATTGGTCAATCGTCTTGTCCCCGATGCCAATCGAGCGGTCGGCATCGTGTCCGGCGTCGGCAAGGGCCGGCACACGTCGACGCAATCGGTGGCGCTCCCCCTCGCCGGCGGCGGCTGGGTCATCGACACTCCCGGCATCCGTTCGTTCGGCCTGGCACATATCTCACCCGAGAATGTGGTGGCGGCATTCTCGGACCTTGCCGCGGCGATCGAGGATTGCCCGCGCGGATGCACGCACCTGGGGCCGCCGGCGGATCCCGAATGCAAGCTCGACCTGCTGGAGGGCAAATCAGCTCGACGCGTGGTCGCGGTGCGACAACTGCTCGAAGCGATCAAGTCCAACGATCAGTACTGAGCGACACCCCTGCACGACGTCCCAGCGCGAGAACAGCAAAGCGGCCCGACACCATCGAATGGTGTCGGGCCGCTTCTGTTCTGGTCAGCGCAGGCGGGAAATCAGCGAAGGCCCAGGAGGCTGCGCAGCTTTCCGCTCTTACGCTTGCGTGCGATGGCGCTCTTGAGGCCGCTGCGACGCCCGGTCACGGGATCGACGGTCGACGTCAGTTCGCCGTCGAACATCCGCTCCGACGCCGTCTCGGGCGCATTGTCGACGGTGTCCTTGAGGTACTTGTTGGGCAGCGACAGCTTGGCGATGGTGCGCCAGGACTTGGCGTACTGCACGGCAAGCGGGCCCGTCGTGTACGGCAAGTCGTACTTGTCCGCGAGCTGACGCACCGTGACCGCGATGTCCTTGTAGCGGTTGCTGGGCAGATCGGGGAACAGGTGATGCTCGATCTGGTAGCTCAGGTTGCCAGTCATGAAGTCCATGAGCGCGCTGCCCTCGATGTTGGCGCTGCCGAGCATCTGACGCAGGTACCACTGAGCCTGTGTTTCCTTGTCGATGTCTTCCTTGGTGAACTTCTCGGCACCGTCCGGGAAGTGACCGCAGAAGATGACCGCGTTGGTCCACACGTTCCGCAGGGTGTTGGCGGTGAAGTTGGCCGACAACGTGCTCTTCCACGCCGGGCCGGTGATGGCCGGGTAGATGACGTAGTCGCGCAGAACCTGCTTGCCGATCTTCTCGCCGACCTCGCGAAGCTTGCGCTGCGTCTCTTCCTTGTCGGCGCGGCCCTTGGCCACCTTGCCCAGCTCGAGGTGCTGAGCGGCGATGCCGTACTCGAAGAACAGAGCGAGCAGCGTGTTGTAGACCAGGTTGCCGGCATTGAAGGGCTTCCAGCGCTGATCGCGGGTGACGCGAAGGAGTCCGTATCCGACGTCGTCGTCCATTCCGAGGACGTTGGTGTACTTGTGATGCAGGTAGTTGTGGGTCTGCTTCCAGTGTGCAGACGGGCCGGTGACGTCCCACTCCCACGAGGTGGAGTGGATCTCCGGGTCGTTCATCCAGTCCCACTGCCCGTGCATCACGTTGTGCCCGAGTTCCATGTTCTCGATGATCTTCGAGAGCGTCAGCAGACCAACTCCGGCAAGCCACGCCGGACGACGACGGCTGGCGAAAAGCACTGCGCGGCCCCCGATTTCGAGCGAACGCTGCAGGCGAATGACGTTGCGCACGTAGCGCGCGTCCTTCTCGCCGCGCGACTCCTCGATGTCGCGACGGATCGCGTCGAGTTCGCGGCCGAGCGCCTCGATGTCGGCGTCCGTGAGATGTGCGTATTCCTTGACATCTGCAATCGCCATGGAAAGCCTCCTAGCAGTGAGTTAGGCGCAAAGTAGTAAGTGCAGAACGATCATGAATTCGAGTCGTTCAGATCAACTGCACCTACTGTAGCGTAACTTACGGCACCGTAGGTTAGGTTTTTCCCGATGTAACCTATATCACTTCCGGCGCTTCGGCATGCGGGAACGGGCCTGTGACTTGAGTGCGGTCAACAAACCGAGACGCTTACCGGTGACCGGATCGGTACGAAGGTCCTCGACCATCGCCATGGCTGCGTCCCGGAATCCCGAGTCGCGGAACCGTAGTTCCGAAGAGGTTTCCGGAGCATTGTCGGAGGTTGCGGTCAGCCACTTGTCCGGCAAAGCCAACTTGTGGATCGTGCGCAGAGCCAGAAGATACTGCTTGAAGAGCGAACCGGTGGTGTACGGGAGATCGAACTTCTCGCACAATGCACGCATCTTCACAGCGATTTCGGGATAGCGGTTACTCGGCAGATCAGGGAACACGTGATGCTCGATCTGGTAACTCAGATTGCCGCTCATGAGTCCCATGAGCTTGCCCGAATTGAAGTTCGCACTACCGAGCATCTGGCGCAGGTACCACTCGTGACGAGTCTCCTGCTCGAATTCGGCAACCGTGAACTTCTCGGCACCGTCCGGGAAGTGGCCACAGAAGATGACGACGTACGCCCACAGGTTGCGCACGAGATTCGCGGTGGCATTGGCCGTCATGGTCGACTTCCACGCCGGCCCCGTCAGGGCCGGGAACAAGATGAAGTCCTTGCCCACCTGACGAAAGATCTTGCGCGCGAAGTCTTTGTTCGCCTGCGAGTTCAGTTGTCCCTTTTCCGCGCCCTCCAACTCGGCTGCCGCCGTGAGGTCGTGCAGCGCGATGCCCCACTCGAACGTGGCCGCCAAGATCACGTTGGCGATCGGCTGGAACAGGTTGATCGGCTTCCACGGCTCGTCACGCGTCATACGCAGGATCCCGAAACCGAGATCCTCGTCCATACCGACGACGTTGGTGTACGTGTGGTGCTGGTAGTTGTGGGCGCGCTTCCAGTGCTCGGAAGGACCGGTCTGATCCCACTCCCACGAGACGGAGTGAATCTCGGGATCGTTCATCCAGTCCCATTGCCCGTGCATGACGTTATGCCCGAGTTCCATGTTCTCGATGATTTTCGACAGGCTCAGCAGGGTCGTACCGACCAGCCATGCCGGTCGGTACCGACTGCCGAACAGCGCGATACGCCCGCCGAGCTCCAACGCCCGCTGGACGCGAATGACGCGACGAATGTAGCGGGCGTCCCGGATTCCACGAGAGTCTTCGATGTCGAGTCGAATCTGATCGAGTTCACGTCCGAGAGCTTCGACATCGGCCTCGGTGAGGTGCGAAAACTCTTTGATATCGGTGATGGCCACCGTGGTCCTCCGTGTGCCTAGAAGCTATGCGTCCAGCGTACAGTCGCCGGCGGCAGCGGAGATGCACGTCTGAATGCGCTCACCCTCCGCGTGCTGTTTACCCGAACGTAGATCGATCGCGTGGCCGGCAACGAGAGGTACGACACACGTCTGGCAGATGCCCATACGGCAACCGAAGGGCATCAAGGCACCGGACTGCTCGCCGGCCTCCAGAAGGGTCGTCGCGCCGTCGACGGTGATCGTCTTACCCGATTTCTCGAACGTGACCGTGCCGCCGTCCGCCGAAGCGTCGATGCGCGACACCGCGAACCGCTCCATGTGGAGTCGATCCTCGATGCCTTCCGCCTTCCAGACGTCTTCGAGCTCGTCGAGCAACGGAAGTGGTCCACACGCCCAGGTGTGGCGCTCACGCCAGTCGGGGCAGACCGTGTCGAGTGAACTGAGTTTGAACTTTCCGTCACGGCGCGTGAGTTGAACGTGGCTCACGAAGTCCTCGTGCTCTGCGTGCAGTGCCGTGAGTTCGTCGGCGAACATCACGTCGGATTCCGTCGGAGCCGAGTGGATGTGCATGACGTCGGGCAATTGACCGCGCCGGTTCATCGTCCGCAGCATGCCCATGACCGGAGTGATGCCACTGCCCGCGGTGATGAACAGGATCTTCTCCGGCGGCGGATCAGGCAACGCGAAGTTGCCCGACGGCGTGGCCAGTCGAACGATGGTTCCCGACGGCACCGCGCCGCTGACGAGGTGGCTCGAGAGGAAGCCCTCGGGCATGGCCTTGACCGCGATGGAGATGCGCTTGTTCTCCCAGTTGGGAGGAGAAGTAAGTGAGTACGACCGCCAGTGCCACCGGCCGTCGATATGCAGGCCGATGCCGATGTACTGCCCCGGCTGGTAGTTGAAGTCGAATCCCCAACCCGGCTTGATGACGATGGTCGCCGAATCCGTGGTCTCGGGCCGGACTTCGACGATCTGACCCCGCAGCTCGCGGGCGGACCACAACGGATTTGCGAGGTGCAGATAGTCGTCGGGAAGCAATGGTGTGGTCAGCCGAGCCGCCGCACCGCGAAGCAGATTGAGCTTCGACCGCGCTGCCGGAACTACCGACGCCGCCGGTGCCTCGATCCAGTCCTTCAGACCCATCAGACCTCCACCTCTCACCTTCCGAACCCACTGCCTACGGTACCGTAGGTTATCAGGTTACGGTACCGTAGGTTACTTGACGGTAAGCACATTTACAGCAGGTCGAGCAAGAACGGCAACTCCTGCGCGGCGTACCACGCCAACTCGTGGTCCTCCGCGTCGCCGAGCGTGAACTCGGCATCGGCATCACCGAGATCCGCCGCGTCGACTATGCCAGCAGCGCGCTCGATGTCCGATTCTGCCTGTTCGAGGTCGACATGCACAGATGCAACCTGAGCCATCGTGACAGGACCTGCCAATCGGACTACCGAATCGTCGAGATCGGGCCGCAACTTCACATCGGCATCGTCGACGTCGGCGGCAACGACAGCACGCCGGAAGGTGACGTCGCCCTCGGTTCCGGCAATCAGCCGCAGCGACGCACGCGCAGCCTCACCCATGGCGACCTCGGCCAACTCGTCGTCGTCCCCCGCCGCGTACGACTCACGCAACGTCGGGGTGACCGCAAAAGCCGTCCGGCTCATCGGGTCGAACTCCTGATCTGCGACCAACTTCTGCAAAATCTCGACCGTCGCCGGTACGTACACCCTCATGAGACCACCTTCATGCTCGTTCGTCACCGACTCGCATCCGTCAATTCCTCGAGTGACTCGAAGATCAGCGAACGAACGACGTCGACGTCCGACATCGCGTCACGGTCGGCATTCAAACCGTAGTAGACATTTCCGTCGTACGACGTCAGGGCAATGCTGAGTGTCTGATTCTTGAGCAGTGGCGACACCGGATACATCTCCAGCATCCGAGCACCGCCGAGGTAGAGCGGGAACTGCGGCCCTGGCGCATTGGTGATCATCAAGTTGAACATTCGCTGCGACAGACTGCTGGCCGCCCGGGAGCTCATCGCATGCAGCGTCGCCGGCGCAAACCCGGACATTCGCACCATCGTCTGCGCGGTGACTCGCCGACCCTGACGCGCGAATGCCTCCGTCGCATGCGCCACGTGCGAGAGCCGAACCACAGCGTTGGGTTCACCGACAGGCAGGTCGATGAGGAACGAGGAAACATGTCCCGGCGCCTGCGGATCGTCGACGTCGGGACTCTCGGGGCCATCCGTGTAGACCGACATGGGCACCATCGCCCGCACGATGGTCGCCTCGGTCACCGGCTCGCCACGCGAGAGCAACCAGTTCCGCATCGCTCCAGCGATGACGGTCAGAATCACGTCGTTGATCTCGCACCCGTACCGCGCGCGAATGCGTCGATAGTCCTCCAGTGACGTCTTGGCCACCGCGAGGCGTCGATTGCGGGAGATGGTGGCGTTGAGCGGGCTCGACGGGGCAACCTGCGTCGCCGTTCGAACCACTTCTGCGAGCTTTCCCAGCGCGCTCACCGCCTCGGTGACGGACGTGGTCACGTCGTTGAACGCTGCACGCGCCCGCGCGATCCCCTCCCCCGGGCTCGTCACGAGATCCGCCAGCGCGCTGACCAACAAGCTGGTGTCGCTCGGCGGCCTGGCGGGCATCCACAATTCTTCGGGGCCGGGCGCTCGATTCTTCTCCGGATCGAAGATCACCTGACTGATCTCGGGAGCCGCCTCGCCGTCCACCAACGACGAATGGGACTTCGTGAAGATGGCAAATCTGTTTCTGCTCAGACCCTCGACCAGGTACATCTCCCACAACGGTCTCGTGCTGTCGAGAGGTCTCGACGTCAGCCGCGCGATCAGATCCATCAGCTGTTCGTCGGACCCCGGCTTGGGCAGAGCCGATCGACGGACGTGATACGTGATGTCGAAATCCGAGTCGTCCACCCACACCGGGCGGGCCAGCCCGAACGCCACCTCACGAACTCTCTGGCGGTACCGCGGAACCGATCCGAGCCGATCTTCGACCAGGCGAAGCAATTCCTCGTGATCGATCCCGTTTCGCAATTGCCGGAAAATCCCCAACGAGCCGACATGCATCGGCGTCGTCCCGGCTTCGAGGAAGTAGAAGGCCGCGTCCTGAGTGGTCAGTCTGTTCACCATGGCTTCGTGTCCCCTCCTTCGCCGAGATCGAACAGAATCGACAACTCCTCGATGGTCGATTCCGAGTCGACGTGATGGACCCCGACCATCCCGACGGCCACCGCCGCGCGAACGTTCACCTCGAGATCGTCCACGAAGACGAACTCCCCCGGATCGACGCCCAACCGACTCGCGGCCAACAGATAGATCTCGGCGTCGGGCTTCGCCATCTCGACGTCACCGGACAAGATCACGTCGTCGACCAAGACCCCGTCACCGAGATCCCGCAACCACTGAGCATTGGCACCGCCGGGATCGTTGCTGACGATTCCCGTCACGATTCCGCGGGCCCTCACCGCGCGCACGACCGCGCTCAAGCCGTCGAGATCCGATCCCGGACCGAACAGCACGCCACCGACATCCAACAGAAGTCCCCGCACGCCATCACCCTAAGTCGCGATGGTGATCACGGCGACATCTCGAGCGTTTCGTGTCATGCTTCTCACCATCGCTCGGGGGAGCGAAGTCGAGACGGTTGTCTCGGACGCACGATCATCCGGGGGGATGTCATGGAGCAGGACTGCGCAATCATTCTCGAGCAGGCGCCGCACTTCGAGCCGCACGCACACACCGTCGCGCTGGTGCGGCCACAGTGTCGGCCAGACCGAATGCAGTGTCGAACAGACCGGATGCTGCATCGCCCGCGAAGGTCGCCGCACAACGGAACGTCGCCCAGTGCCGGGTTCACTCACACTCCGGAACCGCGCTTGGCAGGTGCCGACATCTTCTGGAATCGATCGCTTCGCCTGGTTCTCGAAACCGTCGACCGACGACGAAATCCTCGACAGCTCAAGGGCGTGTTGACGCCGTCTGTCCTGGAAGTTGTTGCACGACTTTACACTTCGGAGTTCTCGGCCCGAAAGCTGGGCGGCGCGGCCGTTCACCGCACCCACGTTCAAGCAGTGTCGGAGAGTACCGCCGAAGTCTGTGCGACGTACACACGAGGCACGCAGACGTTTGCCGTCGCGGGTCGGATCGACCGCACAGACGGAACAGGCTGGACGGTCACCGCACTACACGTGGTGTGACCGTCCAGCCTGCCGAGTACTACCTGCGCTGGTTTCTCAGCGCTTGCGCTTGGACTTCGGAGCTCGATTGCTCTTCGACTGCGTCCGCGCTGCTTCACGACGTTCGCGACGTGAGGCGGCGCCGTCACCGGAGTCGGCGGCCGAGTCGCGAGTTGCCTTCGCCTTGCCGTCCTCGTCCGGGCCGGTGTACGTCAGTCGTGACGGACCTTCGTCGTCAAGTCCCTTGGCGCGCAACGCCGTCGGGGCAGCAGTTCCGGTAGTCCTGGCCGCAGCTTCCTGCGTCGGGAGCGGCTTGGGCGCCGTGGCCGACGCCGCGGCGGCCGAGCCTGCGGTGACGGAAATTCCGCTCGCGGGCTGAGCCGGCGCTGCCTCGACCTGGAGATTGAAGAGGAATCCGACGGACTCTTCCTTCAATCCGTCGAGCATGCCGATGAACATGTCGTAACCCTCGCGCTGGTACTCGACCAATGGATCGCGCTGGGCCATCGCACGCAGACCGATTCCCTCCTTGAGGTAATCCATCTCGTAGAGATGCTCACGCCACTTGCGGTCCAAGACCGAGAGGAAGACACGACGCTCGAGTTCGCGCATACCGTTTTCGCCGGCGATCGCATCGATCTCGGCCTCACGCTTCTTGTACGCCGCGTGGGCGTCTTCGAGCAAAGCGGTTCGCAGGTCGTCACGACTCAGGTCACTGTTGATGCCTGCGCCGTCCTCCCCCGCCAACGTCTTGTGATCGATACCGACCGGGTACAGCGTCTTGAGCGCAGTCCACAGCTGCTCGAGATCCCAGTCCTCGACGTATCCCTCAGCGGTGGCGCCGTCGACGTAGGCGGTGACCACGTCGGTGATCATCTGCTCGACCTGGCCTTCCATGTCCTCACCCTCGAGGATCTGGCGGCGCTCCTTGTAGATGACCGTTCGCTGCTGGTTCATGACCTCGTCGTACTTGAGGACATTCTTGCGAATCTCGAAGTTCTGCTGCTCCACCTGGGTCTGAGCACTCTTGATGGCCTTCGAGACCATCTTGGCTTCGATCGGGACGTCGTCGGGCAGGTTCAGGCGCGTCATGATCGACTCGAGTGCCGAACCGTTGAAGCGGCGCATGAGCTCGTCACCGAGCGAGAGGTAGAACCGCGATTCGCCGGGATCACCCTGACGTCCGGAACGACCACGCAACTGGTTGTCGATACGACGCGATTCGTGACGCTCGGTGCCCAGGACGTACAGGCCGCCGGCATCGCGGACCTTCTCGGCGTCGGCCTTGACCTCGGCCTTGACCTCGTCCAGAACTGCGTCCCACGCTGCCTCGTACTCGTCCGGCGTCGTAACCGGATCGAGGCCCTTCTTGCGCAGCGCGATGTCGGCGATGATGTCCGGGTTACCACCGAGCACGACGTCGGTACCGCGGCCGGCCATGTTGGTCGCGACAGTGACCGCACCGGAGCGACCGGCCTCGGCGATGATGGTCGCTTCCTTCTCGTGGAACTTCGCGTTCAGGACGTTGTGGGCGACACCGCGCTTGGTGAACTGCTTGGACAAGTACTCCGAGCGCTCGACGCTGGTGGTACCGATGAGGACGGGCTGGCCGTTCTCGTGGCGCTCGACGACGTCGTCGACCACCGCGTCGAACTTGGCTTCCTCGGTCTTGTAGATGAGGTCGCCGTTGTCGACTCGAACCATCGGACGGTTGGTCGGGATCGGAATCACGCCGAGGGTGTAGGTCTGATGAAGCTCGGCAGCTTCCGTCTCGGCGGTACCCGTCATGCCCGACAACTTGTCGTACAGACGGAAGTAGTTCTGCAAGGTGATGGTGGCGAGGGTCTGATTCTCCGCCTTGATCTCCACCTTCTCCTTGGCCTCGATCGCCTGGTGCATGCCCTCGTTGTAGCGGCGGCCGACCAGCACGCGGCCGGTGAACTCGTCGACGATGATGACCTCACCGTCGCGGACGATGTAGTCCTTGTCCTTGGTGTAGAGCTCTTTGGCCTTGATCGCGTTGTTCAGGTAGCTCACCAGCGGCGAATTCGCGGCTTCGTACAGGTTGTCGATACCGAGCTGGTCCTCGACCAGTTCGACGCCCGCCTCGTGCACACCGATGGTGCGCTTGCGGATGTCGACCTCGTAGTGAACGTCCTTCTTCAGCAGCGGGGCGATGCGCGCGAATTCGCTGTACCACTTGCTGGAGCCGTCAGCCGGGCCCGAGATGATGAGCGGGGTTCGGGCTTCGTCGATGAGGATCGAGTCGACCTCGTCCACGATGGCGAACGCATGGCCACGCTGGACCAGGTCGTCCAACGAATGCGTCATGTTGTCACGCAGGTAGTCGAAACCGAACTCGTTGTTGGTGCCGTAGGTGATGTCCGCTGCGTAGGCGACGCGACGCTCGGCCGGCGTCATGCCCGAGAGGATCACGCTGGTCTCGAGGCCGAGGGCGCGGTGAACGCGGCCCATCCACTCCGAGTCACGCTTGGCGAGGTAGTCGTTGACTGTGACCACGTGGACGCCGTCGCCGGCGATCGCGTTGAGGTATGCCGGAAGAACGCAGGTCAGGGTCTTGCCCTCACCGGTCTTCATCTCGGCGACGTTGCCGAAGTGCAGGGCCGCACCACCCATGATCTGCACGTGGAAGTGCTTCTGGTCGATCACGCGCCACGACGCCTCGCGGGCCACGGAGAATGCCTCGGGCAACAGCTCGTCGAGGGATTCCCCGGCGGCGTAGCGCTCACGGAACTCGGTGGTCTTGGCTTTGAGTTGCTCGTCTGTCAGGCCTTCGACATCGGGCGACAGAGATTCGACATGCTCGGCGATGTGCTTGAGCCGCTTGACCATGCGACCTTCACCAACACGGAGCAGCTTCGATAGCGACAGCGACGGCACAGTCTTCTTCGTCCTCAATCTTCGGCGACAGGGGGTCACACACTGAAAATCCGGCCGGGGTCCGAAAACTCCGGCCGGATTCCATGGTAGGCGCTACCGGCGGCGAGCGAGCAAACCCACCACCGATTGGGTCATGTCAGGCGGATCAATCCGTAGTCGAAAGCGTGACGACGGTAGACGACGGACGGCTTGTCCGACTCCTTGTCATGGAAGAGAAAGAAGTCGTGTCCGACCAGTTCCATCTCGTAGAGAGCGTCGTCGATGGTCATAGGCTCGGCCGGGTGATCCTTCGTGCGGACCACGCGTCCGGGACCGTCGTACTCGTCCGGCTCTTGACCGTTCAGCGAAATGTCCGGTGTGACTCCGAGTGAGTCTGCGTCGACGAGGGAGGCGGTTGCCTCCGCGACGGATACCGGTCGCTTGTCACCGTAATGGACCTTCTTGCGGTCCTTGGTTCGACGGAGGCGACTCTCGAGCTTGTCGATCACCGATTCGAAGGCGGCGTAGAAGCTGTCTGCGGACGCTTCGGCTCGGGCCACCGGGCCTTTACCTCGAGCGGTGATCTCGACGCGCTGGCAACTCTTCGCCTGTCGTCGGTTGCGTTCATGTTGGAGTTCCACGTCGAAGTGGAATATGGAGGGGTCGAAGTGTTCGAGTCGCGCCAGCTTTTCCGAAACGTAGATTCGGAAGTGATCGGGGATCTCGACATTTCGTCCCTTGACTACGACGTCGGATCTCGGAGCTGCGGCATTCTCGGAACGCTCGATGGTGGCGTCCTCGATGAAAAACGAGGCTTGCGAAGGGGTCGTCACTCGTACCTCCCAATTACGGCCCCGCCCCACGGTGGGCGGCGGCAAATTCTGCAAGTACCGAGAGGGGATCCGCCCGGCACCAGTATCGAAGTACCACCTCCTACCAGTATTTTCGGGTGTGCCGCCGACGCTAGTACGTAACGCGCGCGAGTGCCACTGTTCCAACGAAATTCATCTAAGCCCCTGCAAGGACAAGCACGAGAGTTGTCCGAATCCCACTGAGCGAGAGTGCCCGAACCGACTCTGCCGCAGTCGCTCCCGTGGTCAGCACGTCGTCGAGCACGACGATGTCGCAGTCTTGCGCCATGGAAGAGATCGCTGTGGTGTCGAGAGACACACGACCGTTCACATTGGTCACCCGGTCGGCCGCGGACAGCCCCACCGAGTCACGTACGCCCCGCGTCATCCGGAGAATCGGACACACTCGTATCGGACGAGCCACAGCAGAACCGGTTTCGCGCTTTTCGCGCACACTCTCGGCTACCCGGCGCACGGGATCACCCCCGCGAGAGCGCGCCGCGCGGGCGCGTGTGGGTGCCGGCACCAGGACGATCGGGTCCCGAATCCCGGTGCCGAGCTCGCCCCACCGTTCCAGCGTGGCCAATGCACCGGCCACAGCGATCCCCAGAGGCGTCGCGAGGTCCCGACGACCCCGTTCCTTCATCTCGATCACACTGCGCCGTCTGGGGCCGTCGTAGCGGCCGAGTGCCCACACCGGCACGCCCGGGTCGACGCGCGCACTCAGTTGAACCGGATGGTCACGCATCAGTTCCGCGCACTCACGACACCACAGAGTCCCCGTGCGGCCACACCCACCACACTCGCGTGGCAACAACAGATCGAGCAGGCCGGCACCGAATATCTTGTCCCCCATGGCCGAAGCATGACCTGGGGCACCGACATGAAACCGAGCGCCGACGCGTCAGCCGGGTGGCGACGCGTCAGCCAGGTAGAACCGGGATGGCTTTCTGTCCGGTCAGCACGGTCACTTCACGCCAACGACGATCCCCGGCGGGGTCGTTGTTGTTCAGTTGGAACACCGCGCGCGCGTCGGCCACGTACTCGGTGGTCGGCGACGCATCAACGGAGGTGACGGGAGCCGTCAGGTTTCCACTCGGCAGCGCGTCCATTCGGGAACCGTCGATCGCGACCTGGACGACCGGTATGTCGGCTCCACTGCGCGCGATCACGATGGTGTCGCTGTTGCTCCAGTCGAGCGAGAGCGCGGTGCTGCCCAAACCGGAGGCCACTGCGCGTGGACTCGTCAGGGCGTAGACGCCGCTGGCTGTGCGCACGACTACGGCCAGGTAGACCTTGCCGTCGATGATCATCGCCGCTCGCACACCGTCACGGGAGAGTCGTAGTTCCGAGATCGTGGAACCGACCGACGTCAGGGCCCCGACATCGACATTGGTGACCGACACCCGGCCGGTGCCTGGTTCACGGACGACCCGTACGACGGTATTGCCGTTCACGGCCGCCCAGACCGCGTTGTTGTCCAGCTCCCACGAAGGTCGGGTGATGGCACTGCCTTCGAGTACCGGAACGGATCCTTCGTAGGTCCCGAGCGACAAGTCGAATCTTGTGGCTGGATCCGGCCGAGCAGTGTCCGCGACGGCTGCCACCAACTTGCCGTCCCGGGAGAGAGCGGCCGCTGTGAGGTTGCCCGCAGTGCCCGCGAAGCCGGGCACCGGAGCCGCCTCCTGCTCGGTGACGCTCACCAGTGAGCCGTTGCGCAGGGCGTGCAGTCCGACGGTCGCACTCGTGGTGGCCAGCGGGTTGGTGGATGCGACGTCAGCGGTGGTCCAGCCGTCTGCATGAGCTGCGTCCAGCGGTTCGCCGTCGATCTCCAGTACATACGGTCCCGCGACATCGGCATTGGCGAGCGTCCAAATGACCTGTGCTGCAAACAAACCGCGAGTAGCAGCATCCATCGGGTTGTCGAGGCGGAAGTTGATGCGCACGCCACCGAGCCCGACACCGACCTGTCCCGGCTTGCCGTCGGCCTTGGTGATCGGACCGATCACCGACACGCCATTGCCGAGTTCGTTTCGTACAGCCGGCGCCAGCGCTGCCTTCGGTCCGTCGATCATCAGGCCGATCAGCTGAGCTGCCACCTGGTCCTGTCCGCCGGAAATCCAGCGAAGGTCGGGGACGACCGTCTGACTCGTGGGGTCGAGGAAGAACAACGACTTGCGCTGATAGGCGCCGAGGAACTGCGGGCGCTCCATGATCACACCGGGTGGCAGATCACTGATCCGCCATTCGCCGTCGGTCAACGTCAGGGTCATCCTCGCTTCGAAGCTGCCCTCTTCGGGAACGTACAGTCCGCCCGGATCGAGGCGACCTACCTTGTTCACCCGAATCGTGTACACCGCTTCGGAACTGGTTCGCGATGCGGACAGGGTGTCGATCTTGTCGACGATGACGGCGCTGGCCGCGTCGTCCCAGCGCGCCGACGCGTCCTTGGTGAGGTACTGACGTGCTGCGGCATGCCGGTTGGACGGGTCGGTACTCGCCTTGACGAAGTCGCGTACCAGCAGGTCCGGCTCTCGCCCTGATGCCGGTGATTCGACGGAGGTTCCGGGCACGGCTGTTGCCAGAGTTCCGATTGCCTGCGGCGACGAGGACTCCGGCAAACTCGCGCACGCGCCGGTCAGCAACAGCACGCTGAGCGTTGTTGCGAGAAGTCCCAGACGACGGCGGGTTCCGATCATGATCGATCTCCGCCGCTGGACTCGTTCCGCGAGTCCGGTTCACGCGGCGTCGGCAGGGACGACGTGACCTCGCCGACCGTATCGGCGACGATGTCGGCTTCGCTCGGCGTGCGGACGAACTTGGTGGTCGTCGGCTTGAGCGGCAGCGGACTCGACACGACTTTCTTGCCGCGGGTACGCGAGAGCGTCAGCCGGAAGCAGGCGCCGACGCCTGGTTCGCCCCAGGCTTCGAGCTTGCCGTCGTGCAGATTCGCGTCCTCGACGCTGATCGCGAGGCCGAGTCCGGTGCCACCACTGCGGCGCACGCGGGACGGGTCCGATCGCCAGAACCGGTTGAAGACCAACTTCTCCTCCCCTGGCCGCAATCCCACACCACTGTCACGGACGATGAAGGCGAGAGCATTGTCGTCGGCGCGAAGGCGAAGCAGAATCGGCTTCCCTTCGCCGTGATCGATGGCGTTGGCCAGGAGATTTCGCAGGATGCGTTCGACGCGGCGCGGATCCACATCGGCCATGACGGGCTCGTCGGGCATGTCCACGATCAGTTCGGTGCCGGATTCGCGGGCGAGATGGCGAACCGTGGAAACCGCCGCTCGTGCACACATACGCACGTCGAGTTGTTCGGACGCGAGTTCCGCGACGCCGGCGTCGTGGCGGGAGATCTCGAGGAGGTCTGCCAGTAGCCCCTCGAACCTGTCCAGTTCGGCGACAAGCAGTTCCGACGACCGACGCAGCATCGGGTCGAGGTTCTCACTGCCGTCGTAGATCAGGTCGGCTGCCATTCGGACCGTCGTCAGTGGAGTGCGGAGTTCATGGCTGACATCGGAGGTGAAGCGTTTCTGGAGACTGCCGAACTCCTCGAGTTGGGTGATCTGTTTCGACAGACTCTCGGCCATCTCGTTGAAGGACATGGCCAGGCGCGCCATGTCGTCCTCGCCGCGGACCGGCATTCGTTCCTTGAGTCGGCCGTCTGCGAAACGCACCGCGATCCGTGAGGCCGATCGAATGGGAAGGACGACCTGTCTGGCGACCAACAGTGAAATCGCCGCCAGGAGCACCAGCAACACCGCTCCACCGATCAGCAGGGTGCTTCGAACCAGAGAGAGACTTCGGTCTTCGCTGGCCAGCGGGAAGATCAGGTACAGCTCGAGACCGGAGATCGACGACGCGGTGGGGCTACCGATGATCAGCGCGGGTCCGGAGTAACCGTTCGGGTTGGACACCGTCGCGAATTGGTAGCTGATCTGGCCGCGTTTGACGAACTCGCGCAGGTTGTCGGGGATCTGATCGACCGGGCCCGAACTCGTCGGCTGGCGCGGCCCGTCCCCGGGCACGATGAGCACCGGATCGAAGGTGCCGGCCGAACCGGAGGCCTGGCCCGAGGTCTGGTTTCGACGGCTCGTCAGTCCGGACGCCGCGCTCTCCAATTGGACGTTCAGTGCCGTCGAATCGTCGACGCCGGCGAGTTGGTCTTCCACGATGCCGCGGGCACGGTCCATTTCTTCGGTCGCCGCAGTGATCTTCGTTTCCAACAGCCGATCGGTGATCTGGCTGGTGAGCACGACGCCGAGAATGACGATGACGATCAAGGACAGCGTCAAAGTCGAGACGACCACTCGCAACTGGAGCGAGCGTCGCCACGTGTGCGCGAGGGTGTTGCTCATCGAGTGACACCACCGCAGGAATGGCGTCAGCCGTCGGTTGAGACGACGACGCCACCTGGAAACTCCGCTCACGGCGGTCCGGCCTTGTAGCCGACCCCCCTGACCGTCAGAACCACTTCGGGATTCTCGGGATCAGTTTCGACCTTGGCGCGCAAACGCTGAACGTGCACGTTCACCAGACGGGTGTCGGCGGCATGGCGGTATCCCCACACCTGCTCGAGGAGGACTTCACGGGTGAACACCTGGCGCGGCTTGCGCGCCAAGGCGACCAGCAGGTCGAATTCGAGTGGTGTGAGCGAGATCTGCTCGCTGCCGCGGCTGACCTTGTGTGCCGGCACGTCGATCACGATGTCGGCGATGCTCAGCAGTTCGGCCGGTTCTTCTTCGGTACGGCGCAGGCGAGCGCGCACCCGCGCCACCAACTCCTTCGGCTTGAACGGCTTCATGATGTAGTCGTCCGCACCGGATTCGAGGCCGAGCACGACGTCGACGGTGTCGGTCTTGGCCGTCAGCATCACGATGGGCACACCGGAATCCGCACGCAGAACCCGGCATACGTCGATGCCGTTCATTCCGGGAAGCATGAGATCGAGCAGGACCAGATCGGGCCGAGTCTCACGCACTGCCGCGAGCGCCAGGGTTCCGTCGCCTACCACGTAGGGATCGAAACCCTCACCACGCAGCACGATCGTGAGCATCTCGGCGAGTGCCGTGTCGTCGTCGACAACCAGAATCCTTGGTTTCATATCCCTATCGTTGCATCTCGGAGCGATGAATCAGACCGTTACGTGGCCGTGCGGCGTGCCGCGTCTTTCCCTCTACTGTGCCGGAAAGTTCGAATCACGGCCGCGAGGGTGACCGATCACGCGAAATCCGCGAGCCTGTGCGCCAGGTCGGCCGGGTCCGTCTCCGGCCCCACGATCCACCAGGGTGAGACCCAGGCCGTCGCTGCCAACTGCGTGTACAGCTCACCGGTTCTTGCTTGCAGGCCGCCGTCGCGCTCGTAGGCGTCGAGCTGACGCGACGCGTCCTCGACCTCACGCGAGCGGGCGCGCTGCTCGGCGAGCGCTACCGGCACGTCGAGGTACAACTGCAGATCGGGAGCGGGGAGAGCGAGTCGGCCCAGCTCCAATTCACGGACCCAGGCGACCATCTCGCCGTCCACGCCCTGATGCACGCGCGCCGCGTTGTAGGCGGCGTTGGAGGCAACGTAGCGATCGAGGAGAACAATGTCGTTGGTGGACAACAGTTCCGAGATCCGATCCGCAGCACCGGCGCGGTCCAAGGCGAACAGGACTGCCATCGCGTTCACGGATTCAGCCAGATCTCCGTGTGATCCTTTGAGTGCCTCGGCAGCAAGATCCGCGTGGATCGACTTTCCGTACCGCGGAAAATCCAGAGTTGCGATCGACGTGCCGCCGCGGCGGAGTTCGCTCTCCACTTTGCCGATCAACGTTCGCTTTCCAGCTCCGTCTAGGCCTTCCAATGCCACCAGTGTTCCCACGGCGGACAAGCCTATCCCCCGGCCTGCTTGCACAGACCGGGGGACGGCGGGCACTACATTCTCAGCGACGAATCACCGAGTCAGTAGCGGTAGTGCTCCGGCTTGTACGGGCCTTCGACGTCGACGCCGATGTACTCAGCCTGGTCCTTCGTGAGCTTGGTCAGCGTGCCACCGAGTGCCTCGACGTGGATCTTGGCGACCTTCTCGTCGAGGTGCTTCGGGAGGCGGTAGACCTCGTTGTCGTACTCGTCCGGCTTCGTCCACAGTTCGATCTGTGCGATGACCTGGTTGGAGAAGCTGTTGCTCATCACGAACGACGGGTGGCCCGTCGCGTTGCCGAGGTTGAGCAGGCGGCCTTCGGACAGCACGATGATCGAGTGGCCGTCGGCGAAGGTGAACTCGTCGACCTGCGGCTTGATGTTGATCCGCGTGACGTCGCCGGACTTCTCGAGGCCGGCCATGTCGATCTCGTTGTCGAAGTGACCGATGTTGCCCAGGATGGCCTGGTGCTTCATGGCCTTCATGTGCTCGAACGTGATGATGTCCTTGTTACCGGTGGACGTGATCACGATGTCGGCCCAACCGATGGCCTGCTCGACGGTCTTGACCTCGAAGCCGTCCATGAGCGCCTGAAGGGCGTTGATGGGGTCGACCTCGGTGACTGCGACGCGAGCGCCCTGGCCACGAAGTGCCTCGGCACAACCCTTGCCGACGTCGCCGTAACCACAGACCAGCGCAGCCTTGCCACCGATCAGAACGTCGGTGCCGCGGTTGATGCCGTCGAGCAGCGAGTGGCGCGTGCCGTACTTGTTGTCGAACTTGCTCTTGGTGACCGAGTCGTTGACGTTGATCGCGGGGAACGTGAGTTCGCCGGCAGCGGCAACCTGGTACAGGCGCAGAACGCCCGTTGTGGTCTCCTCGGTGACGCCCTGGACGGACTCCGCGATTGCCGTCCACTTGCCCTTGTCGGACTCGAGGGACTGACGCAGAAGTGCGAGGAAGACCTTGTACTCGTCGGAATCCTGGTCGTCGTCCGTGGGCGGTACGACGCCGGCCTTCTCGAACTGTGCGCCCTTGAGCACCAGCATGGTGGCGTCGCCGCCGTCGTCGAGAATCATGTTGGCGGGCTCGCCCGGCCAGGTCAGCATCTGCTCCGCTGCCCACCAGTACTCTTCGAGGGTTTCACCCTTCCAGGCGAAAACCGGAACGCCCTTGGGCTCTTCCGGAGTGCCGTGCGGACCGACCACGATGGCGGCGGCAGCGTGATCCTGCGTGGAGAAGATGTTGCACGAAGCCCAGCGGACCTCGGCGCCGAGCGCGGTCAGCGTCTCGATCAGAACCGCGGTCTGGATGGTCATGTGCAGCGAGCCGGACACGCGAGCGCCCTTGAGCGGCAATACCTCTGCGTATTCGCGACGAAGCGCCATGAGGCCGGGCATCTCGTGCTCTGCCAGACGGATTTCCTTGCGACCGAACTCCGCGAGCGAAAGATCTGCAACTTTGAAGTCGATGCCGTTACGGCTCTCGGCCACGGGCGTTGTTGAAACTGAGGTCGTCATCTGCCTCTCCTGGTTGACGTGCAAACTATGCACAAGCCTATCGGTGTACCAGGCTATCGGTTAGACGCCCTCTCCCGCCCGCCCCTCTCGCGCCACGTCGATGAAGGGCCCGAGCAACGTGCCCAGATCCTCCGCCACCGAAGCCCCGGACTCCGGCGGCATCGAAATGTAGCTGAGCCCGAGACGCGCGATCGCCCTGGCCAAGATCCCGGCATCAGCGGGTGACGCCTGTATCCACCCTCGCTGGAAACTCTCCGCAAGGCGTGACGACGCCCGCTCGATGATGACCGCGCTGTCGGTGGTGATCAGGCGAAGCAGATCCGGCTTGGCCTCACCGGTGAGGAGTGAGATCACCAACGGGTCGGTTGCACTGGAGGCGAAAAACGATCCGAAGCCCGCCATCAACGCCTCGACTGCACGTCCTTCGTTCGCCACCATGGCCTCGTCCACGGCGTCGACGAATCCGTCGGCAAGGCGAAGCGCGTACGCCTCGGCAAGCCCTTGCCTCGAACCGAACTCGTTGTAGAGCGTCTGACGACTCACACCGGCATGCTTGGCCAGAACTGTCAGCGTCACCTCCGACCAGTCGCGCTCGGTCAACAACTCACGCATCGAATCGAGCACCGACGTACGCAGCAGCAGGCGCGACGCTTCTTTCTGCGGCAGACGAGTGGGCGTCGAAGTCATGCTGACGACACTACCGCCGCACTCAGGTCTCTTCGACGCCGACGCATCTCACCGTCGTTCGACCTCCACCATGAAGAAGTCACTCTTCGCCGCCCCGCAGTCCGGGCAACTCCAGTCGTCGGGAATGTCGTCCCAGCGAGTGCCCGGCTCGATACCGTCGTCCGGCCAGCCGACCGCCTCGTCGTACTCGAATCCGCACTGCGCGCACTGATACAGCTTGTAGTCGTTCATGATTCACTCCCCGCCGGTGCCGGCATCGTTTCGAAGTCCAGCTTTTCCCTCACGCCGCAGTCCGGGCAGCACCAGTCGTCCGGAACGGCATCCCACGGCGTACCGGCCGGAAACCCTTCTCGTGGTGCACCCTTCGACTCGTCGTAGACGTATTCGCACACCGGGCATCGGTAGCTGCTCATCACGCTGCTCCGTACCGAGCGAGGATGCGATCGCGCTTGGACGGCTGAACGTTGACGCGGGTGATGTCGCCGCCGTAATGCGCAAGGACCTTGGGATCCATCACTTTTCGCCACAGCGGCGGAACGTAAGCGAGCATGATCATGCTCGCGTAGCCGCTGGGCAGGTTGGGTGCGCCGTCCATGCTTCGAAGCGTCTGATACCGACGCGTCGGGTTCGCGTGGTGGTCGCTGTGACGCTGGAGGTGATACAGGAAGATGTTGGTGCAGATGTGATCGCTGTTCCAACTGTGCTCCGGTGCGGCACGCTCGTACCGCCCACTGTCCAGACGACGACGCTTCAGACCGTAATGTTCGAGGTAGTTGACGGTTTCGAGCAGACAGAACCCGAAGACGGCCTGCAGCACCAGGAACGGCAGTACCGAGGGCCCGAAGACGGCGACGAGGACACCGAAGAGCACGACGGACATCAACCACGAATGCAGGACGTCGTTGCGAATTGTCCACGGCTTCTTACCCAGTCGATCGAGTCTGGCCTTTTCCAGGGACCACGACGAGCGCAGAGAACCCCACACACTGCGCGGCAGGAAAGTCCAGAAACTCTCACCGAAGCGAGACGACGCCGGATCCTCGGGCGTGGCGACACGCACGTGGTGTCCACGATTGTGCTCGATGTAGAAGTGGCCGTAAAACGACTGCGCCAGAGTGATCTTCGACAACCAGCGCTCGAGGTCATCCTTCTTGTGGCCGAGTTCGTGTGCGGTGTTGATCCCGATTCCTGCGACGCAACCGATACTGATCGCCAGGCCGATCTTGGAGATCAGCCCTAGTCCGCCGTCGATTCCGAGCCAGGACAGATCGGTGGCCGACCAGAGATAGCAGGCCACGACCAGGCTGGCCAACTGGAACGGTATGTAGATGTAGGTGCAGTACCGGTAGTACTTGTCGTTCTCGAGGCGTTCCATCACCTCGTCCGGCGGATTCTCGCCGTCCGGACCAAAGAAGATGTCGAGGATCGGGAGCAGAATGTAGACGAGCAGCGGTCCGATCCACCACCACACCGGCGAGATCGCATTCCATCCGAGACTGTTGAACAACGCGACCAACCCGACGGCAATGAAGACCGCCGTCGGCGGTACCAGGCCGAGCAGCCAGAGATACCTCTTCTTGTCGCGCCACTGCTCGGGTGGGAGCGTCTGCCCGGACTGCGAGTTCACGTGCGTCGACACGGTCTGCCTCCTCGATTCGGACCAACTCGGTAACTGTGAGTCAGTTCACTATGAGATAGACAGTACTACCGATTTTGTACACGGGATAGACAAATGGAAAACTTTGTACATCACTCGATTTCGCCGCGTTCGCGCTTCCCGATCATCGAATGCTGCCTGCTGTAGGCGAAATAGATGACAACTCCGACAGCCATCCAGACCACGAACCTCATCCAGGTCTCCACCGACAGGTTGAACATCAGCCACAGACACGCGAGGACAGCCAGAATCGGGACCAGAGGGACCAGTGGCACCCGGAACCCGCGCGGAAGGTCCGGTCGCGTCCGCCGAAGCACGAGAACCCCGATCGAGACGAGAACAAACGCGAACAGTGTGCCGATGTTCACCATTTCCTCGAGGGTGCCGATCGGAAAGACTCCGGCGAGCACCGCGACCACGACGCCGACCAAGATCGTGATCCGCACGGGAGTTCCGTGCTTGCCCGTCGGCGCCAGCCGTCGTGGCATCAGACCGTCGCGGGCCATCGCGAAGAGCACCCTGGTCTGACCGAGCATCAGCACCATCACCACCGTCGTGAGACCGGCCAACGCTCCGAACGAGATGACGTTCTTCGCCCAGGTGATGTCGTGGAACGCGAATGCCGTCGCCAGGTTGGACGTATCACCCTCGAGTTCGGTGTATTTCACCATCCCCGTCAGCACGAGTGTCACCGCCACGTACAGAACCGTGACGATCAACAGTGAGCCCAGGATGCCGCGCGGCAGCGCCTTCTGCGGCTCCTTCGCTTCCTCAGCAGTCGTGGCGACGACGTCGAATCCGATGAACGCGAAGAACACCAGACTGGCCGCCGCGAGCAATCCGTACCACCCGAACGTGCTGCCACCGGCCCCCGTCACGTACGAGAACAGCGACTGGTGAATGCCCTCCCCCGTCGAGCCCGGTTGGGACGGCGGAATGTACGGCGAGTAATTGTCGGTGTCGATGTAGAACAGACCGACGATGATCACCAGCAACACCACCGCCACCTTGATCGCCGTGATCACCAGTGACA
The DNA here is from genome assembly GCF_016598535.1 of Rhodococcus sp. P-2. GTDB lineage: Bacteria > Actinomycetota > Actinomycetes > Mycobacteriales > Mycobacteriaceae > Rhodococcus_F > Rhodococcus_F baikonurensis. The sequence continues at coordinate 666,015 of NZ_CP066779.1, forward strand.
CCCTCGACGAGAGTTTCGTACCGGTCGCGAGCAGGATCGTGATGACAGCGATCACCAGCACCGCACCCCAGTCGAACGAGATCGGCCCCAACTCGACGATCGGGCTGCGTGAGCCCATCACTTCACCGAGGTACAGCGACCAGCCTTTTGCCACCACCGAAGACGCCAGGGCGAATTCGAGGATGAGATCCCAGCCGATGATCCAGGCAACGAATTCGCCGAACGTCGCGTACGAGAACGTGTAAGCGCTACCGGCGACCGGGACCGTCGACGCGAACTCGGCGTAACACAGCGCTGCCAGTCCGCAGGCGATGGCGGCAATGACAAACGCCAGGGAAACCGACGGCCCGGCGACGTTTCCCGCCGTCCGCGCCGTGAGAGTGAAGATGCCGGCGCCGATGACCACCGCGACACCGAACACGGTGAGATCCCACGAGTTCAGCTCTTTCCGGAGTTTGGTTTCCGGCTCGTCGGTGTCCTTGATGGACTGCTCGATCGATTTGGTTCGAAACAGCTTCGACCGGCCGGATCCGGCCTGCTCGTCCTTGACAGCCATTGCCGCCTCCTTGCTGGGGACCCGCAGGTCCCACCATGGGCAAGTAGAGAGATGGCATCAGCCTAAGCCCGCAGGCGCGGCTTTGTTCAGGGTTTGTCGGGAGCCTGTAGATCTGTCTCAGGGCGGTCTGAACCAGGTCGATCCGCACTGAGACGATCGAGGTCCGGCTCGAGGTAGATCACCCGCGCCGCGGGCACTGCAGCGCGCACGCGGGACTCGGCCTCGTCGATCGCCGTCGCCACATCGGAGATCGTCGAGCCGAGAGGTACCGCAACCTTGGCCGCAACAAGGATTTCCTCGGGACCGAGGTACTGCGTCTTGCAATGGATGACACGTTCGATGCGAGTTCCGTCCACGAGGGCATTCAGGATCAGTTCGGTCTCGACCGGCGTTGCGCCCTCGCCGATCAGCAGTGACTGCATCTCGATGATCAGAATGACCGCGATGATGCCGAGCAGGACACCGATGCACAGGGTTCCGATACCGTCGAACACCGGATTTCCGGTCACCATGGTGAGGCCGACGCCGCCGAGTGCAAGCACCAGACCGATCAATGCTCCGGTGTCCTCGAGCAGCACTACCGGAAGTTCCGGACTACGAGAGGTTCGGATGAAGTTCCACCACGACGCATTTCCCTTGAGCGGTCGTGATTCCTTCGCTGCGGTCCGGAAGCTGTAGCCCTCCAGGCAGATCGCGATCAACAGGATCGCGATTGCCACGAAAGCCGAATTGAGTTCTTCCGGATGCTGAATCTTGTGAATACCTTCGTAGATCGCGAAGAGCGATCCGAGAGTGAACAGCACGAGCGCGACGACAAACGAGTAGAAGTATCGGCTGCGCCCGTATCCGAACGGGTGAAGTTGGTCCGCCTCGCGTTCGGCCTTCTTCTGCCCCAGGAGCAGCAGTCCTTGATTGGACGTATCGGCCACCGAGTGCACCGATTCGGCGAGCATCGACGACGATCCGGTGATCAAGAATCCGGCGAACTTGGCTACGGCAATTCCGGCATTGGCTCCGAGGGCCGCCAGAATTGCCTTTTTGCCACCATGAGCCGACACAATGTCTCCTCGCTGTCGACCGGGATTCTTATCGTCCGAGATGTTCATCGACCGAGATGTTCATGACCGACGACGGCACTGAAAACCTGCGCAGTCGGTGTTCGCGCACTCAGGTGTACTTCGGGCTCTTCGGCAGCGATCCACGCCGCTCGCCCCCGGTCGAGGTCGAGCGTGTCGGCACCGCACGTCGCAGTGACCGCACCCTCGGTGCAGATCAGAATCCGGGGGCCGCCGGCTTCGACAACGAGGTCGGTGGAATTCGAGTCGAACTCCAGACGCGTCAAACGAAACTCGGGTGCGGGCGTGACGTACTCGTATCTGCCTGATCCTGACCGACCTGATGACGGGGCCGGATCGAGCACTTCGATATCGGCCCCGACGAAGTCCAGAACCCTCAACAGTTCGGGCACGTCGACGTGCTTGGGCGTCAGCCCACCGCGCAGAACGTTGTCGGAGTTGGCCATGATCTCGACCGCGAGTCCATGGAGATACGCGTGGAGATTGCCGGCAGCGAGAAACAGTCCTTGGCCGGGCTCGAGGGTGACGCGGTTGAGCAGCAGTGCCGCCAGAACGCCGGCGTCGCCGGGGTACGCCTCACTCAATTCCAACGCGGTGCGGATCTCGGTCACGAATTCGGCGTCGTGATGCGCGACGTAGGTGATGCACCCCGCAAGTACGGCAGGGAGCAACGTCCCGAGCACTGTGGACGGCAGCGTGATCCACGTCGTGAACAAGGCTCGGAGTCCGTCGGAATCGGGTTGGCCTTCGAGCAGTCCGATGTACGGCTCCAACTCGTCGACGGCCAGAGCGCGCAGCAGTTTGACAGTTCGCGTCGGCTCGCGGAATCCGGCAAGCGCTTCGAATCTGCTCAGCGCGACAACGAGTTCGGGCTTGTGGCTGCCGTCCTTGTAGTTGCGAATCGGCGATTCCATGGGAACGCCGAGTGCGTTCTCACGACGAAAACCCTCTTCGGCTTGAACGGCGCTGGGATGCGCCTGAAGTGACAGCGGTTCTTCCGCTGCAAGCAGCTTGAGCAGGAATGGGAGTCGCTCACCGAACGCCTCGAGGTTCTCGCGGCCGAGTTCGCGTTCGGGTTCGCGGTGCAGGACCTCGAGCAACGACTCGCTTCCGGATTCGGTGATCACGCGCGCCGGGTCACCCGGGTGCGCGCCCAACCACAATTCCGCCTCGGGATGATTCGACGGAGTCGCAAGACCGCGTAGTTCGGCAATTGCCGTTCGCGAGCCCCACGCGTAAGAACGAAGTGCACCTTCGAGTTCACGCACTTACTTCGCACCGCCTGTCAACTGCACGTACGCCGCAGCCATGTCTACTCGAGACGCCAACACGAATACCTGCTCCATCTCCGAGATCACCACGTTGGTCTGGTCTTCGTCCGCCGCCACCACCAGATCGGCGTCGGCCAGTGCGTCCATCCGGCGTCTCGCCTCCCCGCGCGTGGATTCGGTCGCGAAGACGAATGCCCGCGCCGGCGGGGTCGGCAGTGCGCCGTCGAGTTGCGGATCGTGAAAGAACGGGTCGTGGAACACCGAATCACGTGAAGCTGCGTCCGGCGCGAACAACGCTCGTGCAGAACGAATCACCTCGGACAGTTCGGCGGCAGCGGCGTTGAGGCCCGAGCCCATCAGCGAAACACTCGAGAACTCTGCGAGTGCTGTTGTCACGGAACCACTTCCACACAGAACGACCCGTCGGCCGCTCATTCTGGTGGCCAACGACTTGGCCGGGTTGTGGAACACCTCGTTGGACGGCCCGTCCCGCAGCGCCTCGGCATCAACTGCGTCGGCGATTCGACCGAGTACCGCCGAACGGTCCTCGATCGATCCCTTGCCCTCGATTTCGGCGGCAACGGCCAGGAAGACGGCGAGGAACCGCGTCATGGTGTGCCGCGGCGAGGCGTAGAGCCGCGGCGGCAAAGCCATGGTGCGCCCGGCCGCCACGGCTCGCATGGGCCCCTCGTCGGGAACGGCGACAACAACTTCGGCGCCGCGGCGTACGGCACTGTCGACGGATTCGACCAGGCGTGGATCACCGGCATCGTCACCAGCGACGACGATCACGTCCAACGGCCCAGCCCACGAGGGCGTCCGGTCGAGTACGAGGAGCGGGCAACCGACCGAATCTCCGACGAGAGCGAGCGCGATCCTGGCTCCGTGTCGAGCGCCACCGGCACCGGGGATCAGTACGACGCTGCGCGGACGCAGACCGGCCAACCGAGAGATGACACCCTCGCCGACGGCCGATGCGGTGGCCCGAATCTGTGCGCCCCCCATGGCCACAGAACGCAGTAGCCCTTCCGAATCGGCAGCCGACAAACCCTCGCTGTCGTCGAGGTCGAGAAGCGGCATCGGCGCTGTCATCTCACCGCACCCCCTTCTCCGTTAGCAGTTCCCGCACCATCCAGCATTCCAGCTCTACGCGGTCCGTGGTGGCAAAGCCCTCGTTCCCGAGGCCGTCGTCCCCGAGATAGTCCCCCAACTATCCCAGGGCTTCGGCTCACCGACAAACCGATCAGACTCGGATTCAAGCCCGGACGATCGCCAGAATTTCGTTCACCAACGCGTCGACATCGGCGGACGTGGGCGCTTCGACGTTGAGTCGCAGCAAAGGCTCGGTGTTGGACGCACGCAAGTTGAACCAGGCATTTCCCTCGAGACTGACCGTGACACCGTCGAGGCGATCCACCGACTCGGTGCGGTCCGCAAATGCTGCCAGCACAGCGGCCGTGCGATCGGCCGCGTCAGCCACCGTGGAGTTGATCTCGCCCGAGGCCGCGTAGCGGGTGTACTCCGCCATCAACTCGGAGAGCGGACGGTCCTGCTCGCCCAGTGCGGCGAGTACGTGCAACGCCGCAAGCATGCCGGAATCAGCGCCCCAGAAGTCGCGGAAGTAGTAGTGAGCGGAGTGCTCGCCGCCGAACACGGCACCGGTCTCGGCCATCTCCTGCTTGATGAACGAGTGGCCGACTCGGGTACGAATCGCGATGCCGCCGAGTTCTTCGACCAGTTCGGGCACTGCTCGTGACGTGATCAGGTTGTGGATGATCGACGCGCCCGGTTCCTTCGCGAGTTCGCGCTTGGCGACAAGTGCGGTCACTGCGGACGGAGAGACTGGGTCGCCCTTCTCGTCGACGACGAAGCAACGGTCCGCGTCACCGTCGAAAGCCAAGCCGATGTCTGCTCCGGTTTCACGCACGTAGGCCTGCAGGTCCACGAGGTTGGCCGGATCGAGGGGGTTGGCTTCGTGGTTGGGGAACGTGCCGTCGAGCTCGAAGTAGAGCGGGAGGACGTCGAGGGGCATCGGCCCGAATACGGCCGGCGCGGTGTGCCCTCCCATGCCGTTGCCTGCATCGACTGCAACCTTCAGCGGGCGCAACGCAGCCAGGTCGACCAGACCGCGGAGGTAGCTCGCATATTCCTCGAGGACGTCCTTGGTGCTGGCGGTGCCTGCCGGTCCGTCGTACGCGGGAACACCCGAGACGACCTCGGCGGAGATGACTGCCAGGCCGGTGTCCTGACCGACCGGCTTGGCGCCGGCCCGGCACATCTTGATGCCGTTGTACTTGGCGGGATTGTGGCTCGCCGTGAACATCGCGCCCGGGCAGTTCAGCAAACCGGATGCAAAGTAGAGCTCGTCGGTCGACGCCAACCCGATGTAGACGACGTCGAGGCCTTGAGCGAGCACACCGTCACCGAAAGCCGAGGACAGAGTGGGCGACGATGCACGCATGTCGTAGCCGATCACCACCGTCGTGGCGGCGCCGGCCTCGTCACGGACCAAGCGGGCGAACGACGCACCGACGTCGCGGACAAAATCTTCGTCGATCTGCTCACCGACCACACCGCGCACGTCGTACGCCTTGATGATTGCAGCAACCGACTCGGCTGTTCGCCCCACTGAAAACTCTCCTTGTGCATGCACCCTCACAGACGGGAACGTCCGGGCGCATGGCGTCCGGAGATTCGCAGTACTCGGGTGTGGAAGTACTCGGTCGAGCCTAGCCTCTGCGGCGACGAATCTCGCGTCAGTTGGACGGGTCGGGCAGAACGCGGAGGTGTCCACGACGCCCTGTACGGGCAGTACTCGGAGCTGCGGGACGTATGTCCTCATCTGCATCGACGTTGGACTTGCTGCGATCTCCGAGACCGGCTTCACGCACAGCTTCGGCCAAAGCGGTCAGATCGTCTTCGTCGGGAGTGCTCGACGCGAATCCGCCTTCGTGGCGGACGAGTTCCCAGCCCTTGGGGGCGGTGATTCGAGAGCCGTGAGTGTCACACAAATCCCATGAATGGGGCTCGGCGACGGTTGCCAGCGGCCCGACAACCGCAGTGGAGTCCGAGTAGACATACGTCAGCGTCGCAACGGCGGGGTTCTTGCACCCGGGGCGGCAGCAGCGACGCAGAGATCTCACAGGTACGGAGCCTAGCCCTCCCCACGTCCGGAACCTACTCGGACACACCGAGCAGTTTCTTCTGTCGTAATCTGGGCGCCATGCCACAAGCCCGCCGCCGACGCTCGGTCACCACTCGTTCCATCGAGCGACACGGCCGTGGCCTGCGCGGACCGCTACTTCCCCCGGAGGTACCGGCCAGACGCACCCGGGCCGAGAAGTTCGATCTCCTGGTGCTCGACGCCTTCTCGCCCGTCGACCTGGCGTGGCACGACCGGTTGACCAAACTCGACATCGCAGTGGACGAAGTTCCGAAGATTCACGCGCACGATCCGGAGTCCGTCACGTGGCCGCCGGAAGTCATCGCCGACGGACCGGTTCCACTGTCACGACTGATTCCGGCCGGAATCGACCGTCACGGAAATACGACTCGCGCAAGAATTGTGCTCTTTCGCCGCCCGTTGGAGCAGCGCGCGAAGGATCCGGAAGAACTCACGGATCTGGTGCACGACGTGTTGGTCCATCAAGTCGGCACGTATCTGGGCGTCGACCCACAGGTCATCGACCCGACACTGCCCGACGAGGACTGATAGCCCGACGAGGACTGACGCACCGTCAGACGAAAAAACTGATGTCACACGAAGAAGTAAATCCACACGAAGAACAAAACAGTCGTTGCTTGACCTGCAATTCCCCGTTGCAGGTCAGACTTTCGAAGACCGCCCGTCAGCCCCGACGCTGACAGAACCGATTCAGCAGCAGATCAGATGATCCCCCGCTTGAGTCGCCGACGCTCGCGCTCGGACAACCCTCCCCAGATTCCAAACCGTTCGTCGTTCGCGAGCGCGTACTCGAGGCACTCGTCACGAACTTCACAACCGAGGCAGATCCGTTTTGCTTCCCTCGTCGATCCACCCTTTTCAGGAAAGAACGCTTCGGGATCGGTCTGCGCGCAGAGAGCACGCTCCTGCCACTGATCCTCGATGGTGTCGAACAATTCTTCGAAGCCGGTGACGAGACTCAGCACTGGCCGAGTACTCATACCGTCGAACTCACTGCTGCAGGCACCTTCTGCTGCGCCTGCTCGGGAATCGGTCTGCGGTTCGTCGCTTACTGTCATTGCGAGAGAACTGATCTCGACATTTTCATTGGGCATCGTTCCGCCTCCTCACCTGTAATAGCGCAGAATTTTCACTCCATCTTCAACCCCACCCCGTCGACCGTTCGAAACTGTGTTCGAAACCGGCCCCGCTGCAAGTGAACTCACAAGTAGCGGTTGGAATGACACATTTGAGATTACACACGTCCAGCGTGTCGCGGTCAAGCTAAACGAGATGAATCCATTAGTATTCCGGCCCCCAATTGACGGGACCTTCTGCCCGCCAGACACGACGACGCGCCGACCGCCTAGGCTCTGTTGTCGTGAACGTGACTGTATTGGTTGGCGGCGTCGGCGGGGCCCGTTTCCTTCAAGGTGTGCAAAATGCGCTCGGAATCGTCGGTGGTGAATCCCTCGAGAAATACGAAGGCCCACATCGCATCACGGCCGTCGTCAACGTCGGCGACGACGTCTGGATGCACGGTCTGCGCATCTGCCCCGATCTGGACACTTGTATGTACACACTCGGCGGTGGCATCGATACCGAACGCGGGTGGGGGCACGCCGGTGAAACCTGGAATGCGAAAGAAGAACTCGCGGCATACGGAGCGAAGCCGGATTGGTTCGGCCTCGGAGATCGCGATATCGCAACGCATTTGATTCGCAGCCAGATGCTCCGCACGGGATATCCGTTGTCCGCGATCACCGAAGCGTTGTGCAATCGCTGGAATCCCGGTGTCGCACTGCTTCCCGTCAGCGACGACCGCAGCGAAACACACGTCGTGATCACCGATCCGGAAGACGGTGAGCAGAAGGCGATTCATTTCCAGGAGTGGTGGGTACGCCACAGGGCACAGGTGGAAACTCACAGCTTCGCTCACGTCGGCGCCGAGCAGGCCAAGCCCGCGCCAGGGGTGGTCGAGGCAATCGACGGTGCCGACATCGTGCTGATCGCACCCTCCAATCCCGTCGTGAGCGTCGGCGCGATCCTCGCGGTGCCGGGCATTCGCGGAGCCCTGCGCACCACCGCCGCCAAGGTTGTCGGCCTCTCCCCCGTCATCGGCGGAAAACCGTTGCGCGGCATGGCTGACGAGTGCCTCGAAGTGATCGGGGTCGAGACGACTTCCGAGGCGATCGGTCGTCACTACGGAGCTCGCTCGATCAACGGCATTCTCGACGGCTGGCTCGTCGACGAAGGTGACACGGCCGACATCGACGGGGTGGACGTGCGAAGCATCCCACTTTTGATGACGTCCCCCGAAGAGACCGCAAAAATGGTTCGAACGGCTTTCGAGATCGCCGGAGTCGAACTGTGACCGAACCCGGAACCGAAGCAAGCCGCGACGGAAATCACTCTCCCGGCGATCACTCCCCCGGTGCCGCAATCGAAGTCATTCCCGTGCTCGGACTTCCCGAATTCCGGCCGGGAGACGATCTGGCCGCCGCCGTCGTCGACGCGACGCCGTGGATCGAGAGTGGCGACGTCGTTGTCGTCACGAGCAAGGTGTTCTCCAAAGTCGAGGGGCGCATCGTTTCCTCGCCCACCGATCCGGAGGAGCGCGACGCAGCACGACGCCTCCTGGTGGATCAGGAGGCCGTCCGCGTCGTGGCACGCAAGGGCCGCACTCTGATCACCGAGAACAAACTCGGCATCGTGCAGGCCGCATCCGGCATCGACGGCTCCAACGTCGACGGTGCCGAACTGGCTCTGCTCCCCGTGGATCCGGATGCGAGCGCTGCGGGCCTGCGCGCCCGGATTCTCGAGAGCACGGGCAAGTCCGTCGCCGTCGTCGTGACCGACACGATGGGTCGTGCGTGGCGCAACGGACAGACCGACGCCGCAATCGGTTCCTCCGGCATTCCGGTCCTGCACGGCTACCTCGGAGCACAGGACAGCCAGGGCAACGATCTGATCGTCACCGAGATCGCGATCGCCGACGAGATCGCCGCTGCGGGCGATCTGGTCAAGGGCAAACTCGGCGGCGTTCCCGTCGCCGTCGTGCGAGGACTCCGATTCGAGGACGACGGTTCGAGTGGCCAGGATCTGATTCGCCGCGGCCCGGATGATCTGTTCTGGCTGGGCACCGAGGAGGCTACGGCGATGGGCCGCGGCCAGGCGCTGCTGTTGCGTCGATCGGTCCGACAGTTCGCAAGCGACCCCGTCGACGCGGAGATCATTCGCAACTCGATCGCCGAGGCACTCACCGCGCCCGCACCGCACCACACGAGGCCGGTGCGATTCGTGTGGCTGCGTACCGAGTCCGTCCGAACTGCTCTCCTCGAGAAGATGCGTGAGCAGTGGGCCGCCGATCTTCGCGCCGACGGTCGCAGCGACGAATCCGTCGACGCGCGGATTGCACGCGGAAACATCCTGTTCGACGCCCCCGAGGTTGTCATTCCCTTCTGCGTACCCGACGGCGCACACAGTTACCCGGACCCCCGACGTACCGCCGCGGAGTCCACGATGTTCACGGTCGCCGCCGGAGCGGCCGTGCAGGGACTGCTGGTCTCGCTGGCCACACGCGGTGTGGGAAGCTGCTGGATCGGCTCGACGATCTTCGCCGCCGACCTGGTGCGTCGACACCTCGATCTCCCGGCCGATTGGCAGCCACTCGGCGCGGTCGCAATCGGGCACCCACTCGAACCACTGACTCCGCGCACCGTCTCCGCCCCCGGGGACGCGTTGGTGGAGATGTAGGTCATGTCAGCCGAATCACTGCACGCCTCGGCCAAGGGCGTCCTGGAGGGCTGGGTGACGCCCTCCGAAGCGGACGAGTCACTGCGGCACACGATGCTCGCGTTCCTCGATTCGGCTCCGGACGGCTGCCTTCGTCGCCACGCACCGGGACACATCACAGCGTCGTCTCTGGTTCTCGACGAGAGTGGCTGCCACGTCCTGCTGACGCTGCATCCCAAGGTGGGCAGGTGGATTCAGCTCGGCGGCCACTGCGAACCCGACGACGAGACGGTGGTCGATGCAGCATTGCGGGAGGCTCGTGAGGAGTCCGGAATTCACGACGTCCGGATAGACGCGGACTTACTCTCCGCCCACACACATCCGATCACGTGCTCACTCGGAGTCCCGACCAGACATCTCGATCTACGGTTTCTCGTTGTGGCACCGGATAATTCGCATATCGTCCGGAGCGCAGAGTCCACCGACCTGCGATGGTGGCCGGTGGACGCGCTCCCGCCGACTGCCGAACGCGAGACCATCGACCACCTGGTCGCGCTCGCACATCAACGCAAGAATCAGGACTGAATCGGGGACAGTTCGGGTTGCTTGGCGCTTACGCCGTCACCCGAGGACGTTCCCTTCACTCGCCGAGCTACCCACGGCACCAAGAACTCTCGTGCCCATTGACGATCCTCGCGACGAGTTTCGGCTTTCGTGAGAACCGGCGCCGGTCCCAGATCGGGCGGGATCAATCCGTGTTCGACACCGAGCACGTCGAGCACACGCGTCGCCATGTTCTCGTGCCCGGCGGGCGACATGTGCAGTCGATCCCAGCCCCACATCCGAAGGTCCTGATATTCGGAGAATCGCCAGAAGTCGACGAGGGTCGCACCATGGCGGTCCGCCACCTCACGAACTAGCTCGTTGTAGATCGCCAGACGTCCGCGGAGCTTGCCGAAGAAGGCGGACCATCCGGTGTCGTACGCGGTGAACATCAGAACCCGGGCGCCGGATTCAGTGAGCCGGCCGATTGCCGAATCGTAGCGGGCGACGACTGCATCGATGTCGAGCTTGGGACGCATCATGTCGTTTCCGCCGGCGTAGATGGTCACCAGATCGGGCTTCAGCGCCAGGGCGGGTTCCAACTGCTCGTCGATGATCGGTCCGAGTAGGCGACCACGAATCGCCAGGTTGGCGTAGCGGAACTCGGGATTGTTCACCGCCAGCTGCTCGGCCACTCGGTCTGCCCACCCGCGCAGACCGTTGGGGAATCGTTCGTCGGCGTCGCCGACGCCCTCGGTGAACGAGTCACCGAGGGCAACGTAACGGCTCGGAAGAGAAGTCATACCCACCAGTATTCCAGTAGGTCAGCTAACGATCACACATCTGTGCTGAAGCGCACGCCACCGTCCGGCAACGTCACGCCCGGCCACACGCGTGCGCCGCGCAACAATTCACATCGCGCACCGATGTCCGCGCCGTCACCGATGACGGCGTCGCGAACCAGTGCTCGGGGTCCGATACGGACGCCGAATCCGAGGATCGATCGTTCGACCACCGCGCCGGCTTCCACAACCGCGCCGTCGAAGAGAATTGCACCGTCGAGGCGCGCACCTGCGCCGACTTCGGCTCCTCGACCGACGACAGTGCCGCCGATCAGGACGGCACCCGGCGCGATTCCGGCTCCGGGGTGAACGAGGGACTCACCGCGCGGACCTTCGAGAGCGGGCGAAGGAGCGATGCCCCGCACCAGGTCGGCGGAACCACGAACGAAGTCCTCGGGGGTGCCCATGTCCCGCCAGTACGACGAGTCGACGTGGCCGAACACGCGCTTACCCTCGGCGAGGAGGTTCGGGAACACCTCACGCTCCACCGAGACCGGGCGTCCTTCGGGGATCTGCTCGATGATCTCGCGCTTGAACACGTAGCAACCGGCGTTGATCTGATCCGTCGGCGGATCCTGCGTCTTCTCCAGGAAGGCCGAGACCCGTCCGTCCTCGTCGGTCGGAACACAACCGAATGCACGCGGGTCACCCACGCGAACCAGGTGCAAGGTCACGTCGGCATCCGTCTTCTCGTGGGTCTCGAGAATGCCGTTGAGATCGGTGCCGCCGAGCACGTCACCGTTGAACACCATGACGTTGTCGCCACGCAACTTCGGGAGCACGTTGCGGATTCCGCCACCGGTGCCCAGTGGTTCGGTCTCGAAGACGTAGTCGATCTCGAGCCCCATCTTGGAGCCGTCGCCGAAGTAGTCCTCGAATACCTCTGCCTTGAAAGACGTTCCGAGCACAACGTGCTTGATACCGGCTGCCTCGATCCGGGCGAGCAGATGTGTCAGGAACGGCAGGCCGGCGGTCGGAAGCATCGGCTTGGGTGCCGACAACGTCAGCGGACGCAGCCGAGTGCCCTTGCCGCCTACCAGGATTACGGCGTCGGTCGGATTCTGATCGGACATCATTTTCCCCCGTGGTTCGAAACTGTTGGGTTGTCGGTCGAGTTGTCGGTGCGAGCGCGCTCGCGGACTGCTGAAGCTACGGCGATCTTGGATCGCACAGCGAGGCCACCGCGCAGGGCGAGTCGCAACGGCGCCTGCCACCAGTGCGGATGGCGATCAGCCTGGAACTGGTAGGCACTGCGATGATGGGCGGGCAACATCAGTTCCGGATGACGTCCTGCCGCATGACCTTTGGCATGCGTGACGACAGCCGAGGGGACGAATACGTTGAGCCACCCGGCTTTTCCGAGGCGGTCACCGAAGTCGACGTCCTCCATGTACATGAAGTAACGAGAGTCGAAACCGGAGATGGTGTCGAAGGCGTCGCGTCGTACCAGCAGGCACGACCCGGAAAGCCACCCCACGGCACGCTCGGTGACGGCCTCGTTCTCCTGACGGTAACGAGCAGTCCACGGGTTCTTCGGCCACACCGTACCGAGCAACGCGTGCCCGACGCCCGAGGTGATGTCGGGCACCGTTCGCGCCGACGGATAGACACTGCCGTCCGGTTCGAGGACCTTCGGCCCCAGTGCACCGGCCCTTGGCCACCGATTTGCCGCAGCCACCAATTCGTCGAGTGAACCGGGTGCCCATTGGACGTCCGGGTTGGAAATCACGACGAATTCGATCGACGAATCGATCTCCGCGACAGCCCGATTTATCGCTCCCCCGTACCCGATGTTTCCACCGGTACGAAGCAGACGGACATGCTCGTACTTGGCATCAGCGGCCTCGGGGGCACCATCGGTCGACCCATTGTCGGCCATGATGACCTGGGGTTTTTCTGTCGTCGCCACAGCGAGCGTGCTCAAGAAATTCTCGAGATGCTCGCCTGGCGAGTAGGTCACCGTTACCACGGCCAGCTTGGGACTCACGCCGGTCAGCCTAGCCGTCCGCGGCCACTGCCCCGAACAATGCTCACGCCAGAGCGGCGTGCAGAGCCTCTCGCCACGGACGCAACGGCGTCATTCCCGCGGTAACCCATGCGCGCTCGGACAAGACCGAATATGCCGGGCGCGGGGCGGGGCGTACGAACTCCGCGCTACTGCACGGGCGCACCCGTGCCGGGTCCGCGCCGATCTCCTCGAACACAGCACGCGCCAACTCGTACCAACTGGCGTGCCCGCTGTTGGTCACGTGGAATGTCGACGCACCCGTGAAGTCCCGCAGCGCGAGTTCGACGATGCCGCCGGCCAGATCGACGCTGTACGTGGGTGACCCGATCTGGTCGTCCACGACGTTCACGAATTCTCGTTCTGCTTCGAGCCTTCGCATCGTGGCGACAAAATCGGTACCGACACCCGAATACACCCACGCGGTACGCACGACGGCAACGTCGGCCCCCGAATCTCGAACAGCGATCTCGCCGTCCAGTTTGGTTCGGCCGTAGACCGTCGCGGGACCGGTCGGGGCATCGACGTCGTAGGGCGTGCTCGCGTCGCCCGGAAATACGTAGTCCGTCGAGACGTGGATCAACCGCGAACCGGCACGCGCACACGCTCGCGCGAGATTCAGCGGTCCGATCTCGTTGACCGCCCTCGCTGCCTCCTGGTCTGTCTCGGCAGCATCGACTGCCGTGTACGCAGCGCAGTTGATCACCACCGAATCAGGCGAGACGAACTCGTCGACCGCGCGGCTGTCGGTGATGTCGAGCTCGCGGGAACCGACGGCCGTCACAGTGTGACCCGCCGACGTTGCGAGAGCATCAATACGTGTTCCGAGCTGCCCTCGGGCGCCGGTGAGCAGGATATTCGTCACATGGTTGAGTCTGGCACGCCGCGCCGAGGTACCCGCGGCCGAGCATCGGACCAGTAACCTGAAGGAGTGTCCCACCAGCAACCGCAGCGCCGCGCGCGTCCACGACCTGCGCCGATTCGGACCAAGACGAGCCCGGCTCGCATAGCGGTCGCGGTGCTCTCCGTGCTCGTACTGCTGGTCACCGGGTTCGCGTGGCGGGGTGTGGACTCGTTGAGAAACAGCCTGGCCACTGCCAGCGGCCTCGGCCTCGGTGGGGGCAAGGACGGAGCCATCGACATCTTGATGGTGGGTACCGACAGTCGCACCGACGCACACGGCAACCCGCTCTCGCAAAGCGAGCTCGACTCGTTGCGCGCCGGCGAGGAAGTCGCCTCCAACACCGACACCATCATCTTGATCCGCGTCCCCAACGACGGAAGTTCCGCAACCGCGATCTCGATTCCCCGCGATGCATACGTCAACGTCCCCGGTATCGGTATGTCGAAGATCAACGCCGCGTTCGGTGCCACCAAGGAAACCGAGCGACTGAAGTTGGTCAACAACGGGTCGTCCGACACCGAAGCCGACAAGAAGTCGACGGAAGCCGGCCGAACCGCGCTCATCGGAGCCGTGGCGAATCTGACCGGCATCACCGTCGATCACTACGCCGAAGTCGGTCTACTCGGATTCGTCCTGCTGACCAACGCCGTGGGTGGAGTCGACGTCTGTCTCAATGCGCCGGTCGACGAACCGATGTCCGGAGCCAACTTCGCAGCCGGGAAACAGACACTCGACGGCGCCGACGCGCTGAGCTTCGTGCGACAACGACACGACCTTCCTCGCGGCGACCTGGACCGGATCGTGCGCCAGCAGGTGTTCATGGCTTCTCTCGTCAGCAAGGTACTCAGCGCAAAAACGTTGAGCGATCCCGGAAAGCTCAGTCAGTTGACCTCGGCCGTTCAGCGTTCCGTCGTCATCGACGACGACTGGGACATCATCGAATTCGCCAAGCAGTTGCAGAATCTGGCCGGCGGCAAGGTGCAATTCGAGACCATCCCCGTTCTCGACATCAACGGCATGACCGATTACGGCGAGTCCATCGTCAAGGTCGATCCCAAGGCCGTCAAGAAATACATCGCCGGACTGGTCGGCGCCGACAGCGAGGACTCGGAGGAGACCTCGGAGGCACCGACCACCGTGAATGCGTCCTCGATCACCGTCGACGTCGCGAACGCCAGTGACATCGCAGGGTTGGCCAGCGGAGTTTCCGAGGCGTTGAGTGCCCTCGGGTACAAACAGGGTCAGGTCGGCAACAACACCGGCGCCGATGTCTCCGAATCGACGGTGTTCGCAAAGTCCGCGGACGACGACGCTGCACTCGCGGTGGCCGAGGCACTCGGGGGCCTGACGGTCAAGGCGGATTCGTCGTTGTCCTCGGGCAAGGTTCGAGTTGTCATTGCCGAGGACTACTCCGGGCCGCAGTCCGCGGACGCGGTATCTCCGTCCGAAGGCGCAGCGACCACGACTGAATCGGCGAGCACCACCGAGACCAGCCCCACCCCCGCACCGCCCGGTCCCCCGATCGATGCAGCCTCCAACGGTCCCCGCTGTGTTAACTGAACGGCTGCGTAAGCTGAGGACGTGCCTTCGCCTGTAGACAACCTGACCGACGCCCTCCTCGGACCGATCTTGACTGCCGACCCGGCCGGCCCTCGCGTGACGTACTACGACGATGCCACCGGCGAGCGCATCGAATTGTCTGCGAGCACGCTGGCCAACTGGGCGGCCAAGACCGCGAACATGGTTCGGGACGAGTTCGCCCTCGAGCCCGGCGGCAAGGTCGCCGTGCTGCTGCCCGCACACTGGCAGAGCGTCGCCGTCTTGCTGGGTGTGTGGTGGGCAGGCGGTGAGGTAGT
This sequence comes from Rhodococcus sp. P-2, assembly GCF_016598535.1. GTDB lineage: Bacteria > Actinomycetota > Actinomycetes > Mycobacteriales > Mycobacteriaceae > Rhodococcus_F > Rhodococcus_F baikonurensis. Next base: position 681,966 of record NZ_CP066779.1, read on the forward strand.
CCTCTCCCCCGACGCCGACGCCGAACTGGCTTTTGTCACCGCCGACCGCCTGGACGACGTTGCGGACGTACCCGAAGTAGCCGCACTCTCACTCGACGCGTTCGGCAAGGGATTGAGCGATCTTCCGCTCGGCGTCGCCGATTACGCAACGTCCATTCGCGTCCACGGTGACCAGTTCCGCAGCACCGGAGCCGGTTCGGCGTTGGAAGGTCGGTCCGTAGCGGACACGATCGACGCGGCTCGTGCATCGGCGAAGAACATCGAATTGGCGTCGACGGATCGTGTCCTCTCCAGCCGGACGTGGGACACGGCAGACGACTTGATCGACGGGCTTCTGGCGGTCCTCGCCGCAGGCGCCTCACTCGTGCAGGTGGCCCACCCGGACACGGAAGCTACCGCGCGCCGAGTGGGCACCGAGAAGGTCACAAAGCAGTTCTGAGCGCTAGCTCGCGAGAGCTGTCACCGGTGACACCAGTCCCGCCCGCCGAGCGGGGAGCAGTGACGCGATCACACCGCAGATTCCGCCGATCAACACGATGGCCACCAACTGCACCCACGGCACTGCGCTGAGGGCAACGTCCTCGATCCCGAACACCGATGCGGTACCCGCTACGCCGAACACCATCCCGAACAACACTCCGATCACCGATGCAACTCCTGCCACCAGCAGTGCTTCCCAGATCAACACGGCTCGAATTCCCTTCTTGGTCAATCCGAGTGCGCGGAGCAGTCCGGATTCGCGGCGCCGTTCGAGTACGGACAGCGCCATCGTGTTTCCGACGCCGATCAAGGCGATCAGCACCGCTACCGACAGCAATCCGGCAACCACCATGAGCATGGTGTCGAGGATCGAATCGAGGGCTGAACGCATCTCGGTCATTCCCTGAACATCGCTGCCCGGGGCTTCCTGGCGTGAGAGGTCGGTGATGCGGTCGGTGGCGGCGAGCGCCTGTTCGTCAGTATCCGTATTCAACCTGACCCAGTACGAATCGGTGGTCGGTGCAGTGGCCGCTGCACCCAGATCTCCTCGATCCAGCAGCGCTGGTTGACCTTTCACGCCTTCGATCACGCTGACGTTGACGGCGCCGCGATCCCCTCTCACCGTGGCCGTATCGCCCGCCGAGAGTTTGTACTCGGTCAGATCAGCGGGCGAGAGCACGAGCTGACCGGCAGTGGGTACCGAGATCTCGGTACGCAGAACATCTTTCACCCGAGCAGCGTCGACGCCGAATCCGGCCAGCGAGCCGCGCCCGTCGATCGTCAGTTCGGCCTTGTCCAGACCGCTCACCGCGCCGACTCCGTTGACGGCCGCAATGTCAGTCCCCAAACCGGCGGGCAGGGGCGCGGAGCCGGAGCTGCTCACCATCACGTCGACCGGAAATTGGCTGTCCATTGCTGCAGGTGCAGCTTCCTTGACCGTCGCGATTCCCACGACGAGCGTGCTCGTCAATGCGACTCCGATCAACAGAGCCGTGGCTGTCGCCGAGGTCCGGCGTGGGTTTCTCCCGGCGTTGCCTGCTGCCAGGCTTCCCACCGGACCGATCAGTCTCGCCAATACGCCACCCGCGGCATTGATCAGTGCAGGCACAATTCGACCGGACAGGGCTGCGATTCCCAGGAACGAGAACAGCCCACCGGCGGTTGCGGCCGGCACCTGCTGATTCGTCACTCCCAGGACCGTCATCGCGATGCCCGCGAGCAGGATCACGACGCCGAGAACCCGGCGCACCACCGACACCTGAACGCTCTCGGGCTTGGATTCCATCGGCTGCAGTGCCGCCAACGGGGACAACTTCGTTGCCGCCCGTCCGGGCGCAGATGCAGCGAGCATCGTCATCACGATGCCGACAGCAAGGCCGACCACGACGGTCACCGGGGTGACGCTCAGTGACGAAAGTGGAACCGGCACATCCGCGGCCGTTGCTACGCGACCGATCGCCCAGGCGAGTCCGACACCGAGTCCGACGCCGATCACCGAGGCGATCACGCCGACCGCCGCGGCTTCACTGCGAATGCTCCGGCGAACCTGCTTGGCCGTGGCGCCGACGCATCGCAGCAACGCGAGTTCCTGAGTGCGCGCGGCGAGCAATACGGCAAACGTATTGGCGATCACCAGCGCGGCAACGACTACGGCGATGGCGCCGAAGGCGAGCAAGACCGTGCTGAGGATCTTGGTGCCGCCCATGTATTCCGCTGCGGCGTTGTCCGTGGCTTCTTCTCCGGTCAGCACCGTGGAGTCCGAAGGCAACGCGCTCGAGATCGAATCCACGAGTTGTTGCTGAGAGCGTGAACCGTCACCGGCGACACGGAACTCACGTTCGGCACTGTCGCCGGCCCACGCGCTCACCTGCTCGGCAGTGGTGAATATCTTGATCCCGCCCAGACGTTGCGCCGAACCGGACAGGTCGACCAAGCCGACTACCTCCGCGGTGGGTGCCGCGGCACCGACCGTCGAATCTCGTGCCGTGACAGTGATTCGGGCACCCATCGGTATCCCGGAGTCCGCACTCACCAACACCTGCCCGAGGCCGGTGGGAAGCGACCCCTCTGACACCTTCTCCCAACGCAATTCGGGATTGTCGGCGATCGAGAGCGCATCCCCGTAGGACGCGCCCTTTGCCTCGGAATCGACGCGAACATACGTCGACACGTCGTCGGCGACCGCTGAGACGCCCGGCACTGCGCTCAGCACTGCTTCTGTCACTCCTGGACCGGAGGCGACAACATCGGTGGTTTCATATTGCGTCGCAAGTGATTTACTCACACTCGCATCAACCGTCGAGCTCAATGTCAAAGTCGCGACGATGTATCCGACTGCGATCACCACGGCGAGTATCGACGCCACATAGCGCCCGGCATGCGCCCGCGCCTGGGCAAAGGCCAGACCCTTCATCGCAGTGCGCCCGAAGCTGCAGGAACATCGGCCAAGTCGTCGGCCCCGAGGGCGCGCATGGCACCGATCACCGAGTCGACGGTGGGATGGTCGATCTCTCCGGCGATACGCCCGTCCGCGATCAACACGACTCGGTCCGCATACGACGCCGCCACCGGATCGTGTGTCACCATGACGACCGTCTGACCGGTCTCCCGGACGCTGGTGCGCAAGAGTCCCAGAACCTCTGTCCCGGAACGGGAATCCAGGTTTCCGGTGGGTTCGTCGGCAAAGATCACGTCGGGCTGAGGCAGGAGTGCGCGGGCGACAGCAACACGCTGCTGTTGACCACCGGACAACTCGTGCGGAAGGTGATCGAGGCGCTGGGACAGTCCTAGCTTGCCGATCACCTCGTCCATCCACTCGGGCGACGGTTCACTGCCTGCCAACTTCATCGGCAGCAGCATGTTCTCCCGAGCAGTGAGCACCGGAAGCAGGTTGAACGCTTGGAAGACGAACCCGATTCGCTCGCGTCGCAGTTCGGTGAGTTCCGTGTCGCCGAATTTCGTGACCTCGGTGTCGCCCAGGAAAACCTGCCCGCCCGAGACCGTGTCGAGTCCGGCCAGGCAGTGCATGAGCGTCGACTTTCCGGAGCCGGACGGGCCCATGATCGCGGTGAACCGCTCACGGCCGAAGTCCACGTCGACGCCGCCGAGCGCGTGAACCGTGGTCTCACCGGTGCCGTACACCTTGGTGACACCGCGCGCGGTGATCGCCGGCACTTCGGCTGGTTCCGTCGTGGTGTGCGCATGCATTCTTTTGCCCTCCGTAAAGCTTCTCGCTATGACGGAATCGACGTTATTGCAGCGCAAGTGGTCTACGCGTCGGAGCGCGGGGCGATCTTCGAAACCCTGGTGTCATCCCGGGGTAGGACTGGACACGACTGCTCGTCAGCCCTCGGTACCGAGGAGGTCGGCGCGCTTGACCAAGCCGATCTGGAAGGCGAAGACGACTGCCTGCACGCGATCACGTGAATGCGTCTTCGAAAGAACCCGTCCGACATGGGTTTTCACAGTCGTTTCGGAGACGTGGAATTTGGCGGCGATCTCCGAATTCGACAGCCCGTACGCCATGGCCTCGAGCACCTCGACCTCGCGGGGGGTCAACTCTTCGGGCAACTGCGCTTCGGGCGCCGAACCTTCCAGGAGCGGCCCGACGTGCTGAAGCAGTCGCCGGGTGGCCCGGGCCTCGATCACCGCGTCCCCGCGGTGCACGGTGCGGATGGCGTCGAGCAACTGCTCCGGTGGCACGTCCTTGAGCAGGAATCCGCTGGCGCCCGCCCTGATTGCCGACATCACGTACTCGTCGTTGTCGAAGGTGGTGAGCACCACGACCTTCGGTGCATCGGGATCGGCCAGGAGCCGACGGGTCGCCTCGATGCCGTCCATCTTCGGCATCTGGACATCCATCAGGACGACGTCGACATGACGGGCGGCCAATTCGGTCAATGCCTGCTGACCGTCCGAAGCCTCGACCACCACGGACAGATCCGGCTGCGAGTCGATGACCATTCGAAAACCTGCGCGGACCAGCTGCTGATCGTCGATCAGTGCCACTGCAATCGGAGCCACGTGTTCGTCCATGCCACTCACCTTAAGACCTGCAGACGTTTCAAGACCTACCCAGACGTTCGTTCGTAGGGCAGGACAGCCCGGACACTGTATCCGCCGCCAGATTTCGGTCCGGCGGTAACTTTGCCTCCGTGCAGTTTGGCGCGCTCGGCCATTCCGATCAGCCCCTGCCCGCCTGGTGACGATTCGACCAGCGCTGCGCTGCCACCTCGTCCGTCGTCGGTGATGCCGAGAACGAGTTCGGTTTCAGCCCACGTCATCTCGACGCTCGCCTGTGCTCCTGGTCCGGCATGTTTGAGAACGTTCGTCAGCGATTCCTGGACGATGCGATACGCCGTCAACCCCGCACCTGCCGAGAGTTCGCGTGGTTCGCCGGTCACGCTGACGGCGATGTCGAGTCCACTGCTGCGCAACTCGTGGAACAGACTGTCGATGTCGCCCGCGCCCGGGATCACCGAGAAGTCACGGGGCGTGTCCTCGCGCAGAACCGACAGAAGCGAGCGCATGTCGGTCAGCGCCTGGCGGCCCGTGGAGGCAATGGTTTCGAGCGCCTGAACGGCAGCCTGCGGGTCCTTCGCCGCACTGTAGCGTCCGCCGTCGGCTTGGGCGATGACAACGGTCAACGAATGCGCGACGATGTCGTGCATCTCGCGCGCTATCCTCGAGCGCTCGCTGATCGTCGCGATTTCCGCTTCCTGCGCGCGCTCGAGTTCGAGCAACCGTGCGCGCTCGGTGAGGCCTTCCAGTTGTTTGGTGCGGACTCGACGCAGATCACCGAACGCCCAGACCGCGAGCATGAAGATCATGACGGCCACGGACTGCATGACCTGCGAAGACACCGGGATTCCGTCGTAGCCGAAGTATCGAACAGTCCCGGCAATCGAGCCGAGCAACGCGAGCAGCAGACCGGTGAGTGAACTCCATCGTGCGCCGTAGGCGGCCAGCGCGTACAGGGAGATGGGAACAACGACGGCGGACGCCAGCAGCGTATTGCCGATGAAGATCACGTGCAGTACCGAGAACCCGGCGATCACCATGCCGGAGAGTTCCGGGCGCGAGCGCCGCCACACCAGCGGAACCGTCATGCCCAGCGAGATGAACACCGCCAGCGGACTCGCCTCGACCGCAACGACGACACTGAACAGTGCGGCAACCGTCGCGATGCAGATGTCCACACCGCGAGCATGATCCGCGCTCCAGCGGACGAAGCGTTCACTAGTCGGAAAACGAGCCATGCCGCCAACATTAGCTTTGCTCAGGTGCGGTAGCCGCCGTCTTCGAGTCCGGCCTCGATTTCGAATCGGTTCCGCGGCCCGCGATGACGCAGCTCCTCACGCAGGTAGAGCAGCCCGAATACGATTCCGTACCTGGCCCATTGGTCTGCGTGGACAGCTTCGTGACGAAGGACGGATCGAGTCGTGTTTCTCCGCGTGAGATACACACCACCGAGAGTTGTTCCGCCTCTGGCGAACCCGCCGCGTAGCCCGGAAGCGACAAAGATCCCGGACTCGTCGTCGAAGCTGATGTCCGCGCCGAGAAGCCCGGCGTAGAACAGGGCGACGCGAGTGACGAATGCGGACTGCGCGCTGCCCCGACTCGCTCGGATCAGCGGCAGCCCGCGTCGTGCACACACGAGAAGATCAGTCCAGCAGTTTCTCGCGAAGCGCCTTGTCCTTGTCGAGCACCATCGACTCGAGGCTCTCCTGGAATGCCACCATCCGCTGCTGCAGTGCGGGATCGGAAGCGCCGAGAATCCGGGCGGCCAGCAGACCGGCGTTGCGAGCCCCGCCGATCGACACTGTTGCCACCGGGACACCGGCCGGCATCTGGACGATCGAGAGCAGCGAATCCATACCGTCGAGGTACTTGAGCGGCACCGGAACTCCGATGACGGGCAGCGGCGTTGCCGAGGCAACCATGCCCGGAAGGTGTGCGGCGCCACCGGCACCGGCGATGATGACCTTGATTCCGCGGCCGGCGGCGTCCTTGGCGTAGTCGAGCATCCGCTGAGGCGTACGGTGCGCCGAGACGACTCCGACCTCGAAGCGGATACCGAATTCGGCCAACGCTTCGGCTGCCGCTTCCATGGTCGGCCAATCCGAATCGCTGCCCATGATCAGGCCGACCTGCGCGCTCTCACTCACCGTGTACATCCCATCCGTCGGTCCAAACTGCGTACGAAAGCCAATGTGCTGCCCGCTCGGCGCGTTCCCGAACTGCGGCAACATAATTCGGATCGTCGATGGATCCGGCGCCGCCCACGATGTTGACGTGCCCGATCTTGCGGTCCTTGCGCTCACCCTTGCCGTACAGGTGGATCTTCGCGTCGGGCATCCGAGCGAACAGGTGATGGACACGCTCGTCCATCGTCATCTCGGGCGCTTCCGGTGCACCCAGAACGTTCGCCATCACGGTGACCGGAGCGATCGGCGAGGTGTCTCCGAGCGGGTAGTCGAGAACCGCGCGCAGATGCTGTTCGAACTGAGAGGTGCGGGCGCCGTCCATCGTCCAGTGACCGGAATTGTGCGGGCGCATCGCCAACTCGTTGACCACGAGAGTGCCGTCCGTCGTCTCGAAGAGTTCGACGGCCATCGAGCCGACGACGCCGAGTTCGGACGCGATGCGCAGCGCCAATTGCTCGGCTTCCTCGGCAACGGCACTCGACAGCTCGGGGGCAGGTGCGATCACGACGGCGCACTGGCCGTTGCGCTGAACGGTCTCGACGACCGGCCACGTAGCACCCTGCCCGAACGGTGACCGCGCAACCATGGCGGACAGTTCCCGACGCATCGAGACCATTTCCTCGACGATCAGTGGAACACCCTTGTTCAGCTGCTCGGTGACAATGGCTTCTGCTTCGTCCTGATCGTCGGTGATCCAGACGCCCCGGCCGTCGTAGCCTCCGCGTGTTGCCTTGATGACAAGCGGCCAACCGTGTTCGGCACCGAAACGCACGACGTCTTCTGCCCACGTCACTTCGGCGTACGCCGGTACGGGTGCGCCCAGTTCGGCAAGTTTGCGACGCATCAGCAGTTTGTCCTGAGCGAAGATCAGAGCGTGCGGCGGAGGCTGAACGTTCACGCCTTCGGCAACAAGAACCTCGAGATGTTCGGTCGGCACGTGCTCGTGGTCGAACGTCAACGCGTTGGAACCGACCGCTGCGCGGCGAAGAGCGTCGAGGTCGGTGTGGCTACCCAGCACGACGTCGGGGCTGACCTGAGCTGCCGGCTCGTCCGCAGTCCCGGAGAGCACTCGGAGCGTCTGGCCCAGGGCCACCGCCGCCTGGTGGGTCATCCTGGCCAACTGTCCGCCACCGATCATGGTGACGACGGGCATGGATGCTTTTGCCGGTCGAGGGGTGGTCGGGCGGGCGGGGATCTGCGCGGGATCGTTGTTGCCGGTCACGGCTCTCTATGTTGTCATGTGCCGCGTTCGCCCGTTCATTCAGCGTTCCCAATCTGTGATTCTGCTGATGAATCCGCGGCAAATTGGTGGTAACGCGGTTTCGTTTCGTAAACTCATCTGTTGTGCCATTTGTCGACGGGGTCATTGCCCGCATACCCCAACCGTTTCGTGACATCGCTCTGCGTCACAGCGAGCTGATCAAATTCGCGATCGTCGGCGGAACGACCTTCCTGATCGACTCCGGCATCTTCTACACACTCAAGCTGTCGATCCTCGAATCCAAGCCGATCACGGCCAAGATCATCGCCGGCGTCGTCGCGGTGATCGCGTCGTACATTCTCAACCGCGAGTGGTCGTTCAAGAACCGTGGTGGCCGTGAACCAGCGCACGAGGCTGCCCTGTTCTTCATCATCAGCGCCATCGGCGTCGTCATCAGCTTCATCCCGCTGTACATCTCCAGTTACGTCTTCAACCTGCGCGTACCCGAAGTCAGCTTGGCGACGGAGAACATCGCCGACTTCATCAGTGCGTACGTCATCGGCAACCTGCTGCAGATGGCGTTCCGATTCTGGGCCTTCCGCAAGTTCGTGTTTCCCGACGAGAATCCGGAACCGCTCGAACTATCCGACACCACGGGATTGTCCGAAACCACGGCGTTAACCGAAACCACAGCGCCTGACCCGGTCATTCCTGACGCCGAAGAGGAACTCGGGCACTCCTGAGTTTTCCGTCTGCGCGAGCCTTTCGGTCAGCGCGGTTCGCGGTGCGGAACGACGTCCGCGGGCGGAGCAGTGTTGGCCACCGGCAAGAAGACGGCGAACAAGGCAGGCTTACGCCTCTGCAGTTCCAGTCGGCCCCCGTCGGCTTCGATCAGTGCACGTGCGAGCGCCAACCCGACGCCGGTGGACCCGGCCCCCGAAAATCCTCTGTCGAAGATGTGCGGTGCAAGATCGTTCTCCACGCCGGAGCCCTCGTCGGTGACCTCGACGCACACCATCGAGTCACGACGAGACGAACTGCGACCGGTACCGTCGATCAATCGGACAGACACCGTGCACGTGCCTTCACCGTGTTCGAACGAATTGTCGACCAGAACGGAAACAGCTTCACGCAGACGCGAACCTGTGGTTGCAGCCATCACTGTCCGATCGCCGCGTAGGCGGAGCCTGCGCCCCTCTCCGTCGAACTGAGCCTGCCAGTCGCGGGTCACCTGTTCCAGCTCGCCGACCACCGACACCAGGCTCGCCGACGATCCGCTGGTGCGCGACGAGCGAATCAGGTCGTCGATTCCGTCGGTGAGCCTGTCTACTTGCGCCATGGCTTCCTCGGCCTCGTTCACGACGTCAGGATCTTCGTGAACGGACAACTCGTCCAGGCGCAGCCGCACCGCAGTCAGTCGACTGCGCAGTTGATGCGAGACGTCCGCAACCAGCGCGCGCTCTCGTTGCAGCCGCACCGAAATCTCCACCGTTGCCGCGTCGAGCACGTCGGACACGCGGTCGAGTTCGGGGATGTCGTGCCGACGAGGATCCGGCCGGAAGTCACCTTCGGCGAGGCGCGCCGCCCGGTCGGCCACATCCTGCAGCGGATCGGCCAGCCGACGCGCAGTGACCACGGCGACGACGGTGCCTGCCGTGATGGACAGAAGCACGAGCACACCGACGGCCATCACCGCTTGCTTCTGCTGGGTGCGCAGGTTCTCCGACGGCACCTCGAGGCGCAACGAGCCTGAGGTTCCCATCGCGAGCGATTCGACGAGTGCGTTCTTGACTGTCGCCTCACCGACGTCGACGCGCGCGGCGCCGTCGACGACGGTCGGATACACGACGACGAGGCGCCCGTCGTTCGGGGTGAGGACCTTGAGCGAATCGGTGTTCAACGCACCTTCGACGAGTCCGTTGGTGCCCTCCTGTGCGATGACCTCGGCGGCCATCCGGTCGAGTCGCACCCGGAGGTCACTGCGCGTCACGTCCTCCACCCAGAGCCACGCCGTGTAGATCAGCGGAACTCCCAGCAGCAACGCCGTCATGATCACGACAGCGAGAATCGACTGCAATATGCGACGCCGCATGCCGGCAGTTCCTGGTTCTCGAGTTGCTAGTCGGTGTTGATTCGGAAACCGACACCGCGGACGGTGGCAATTCTGCGTTCCACGGCGGGGCCCTCGTCACCGATCTTGCGGCGCAGCCACGACATGTGCATGTCGAGCGTCTTCGATCCACGAAGCTCGACGTCGCCCCACACCTCACGAAGGATCGTATCGCGCGAGACTACTTCCCCGGCATGCTCGAGGAGGACCCGCAGAAGCTCGTATTCCTTGTTGGCCAAGGCGATTTCGGAACCGTTGACGAGTACGCGTCGTGCCGCGGGCTCGAGTCTGATGCCACCGACCTCGACGATCGTGTCCTCACGGCCACCGTGGCGACGCAGGAGTGCTCGCACACGTGCCATCAACTCGGCGAGACGAAACGGCTTGCTGACGTAGTCGTCGGCGCCCGCGTCCAACCCGACCACGAAGTCGACTTCGTCGGTTCTGGCGGTCAACATCAGCACGGCGAGCGAGGTGCGATGCGCGCGGATCTGTCGACAGACCTCGAGGCCGTCCATGCCCGGAAGGCCGAGATCGAGAATCAACAGATCGAAATCACCTTCGAGCGCCTGCTGCAACGCAGCGGGTCCGGTCGGTTCGACGGTCACCGAATACCCTTCACGTCCCAATGCACGGGAAAGGGGTGCGGCAATGGCCTCGTCGTCTTCGGCTAGCAATACGGCAGTCACACGAACAGACTACGGACAACACGCCTTTGCACGTTGATTACCAGCCATTTCGATCGTTCGGGTCGTCGTTTTCGACGATCGGCCGCTGCAGTGGCTGCTGTGGCGGCTGCTGCGTTGAATCGAAAACCTGGTGATACAGGAGGGCGTGAACATGCTCGACATCCGGAATGTCGTCGAACTCGAGCGGATCGTCACTGGCCGATGCGATGACCAGAGTTCCGGTCTTGAGCATTCGATCGATCAGTCCGTGGCGGAACTGAACATTGCTGATCCGCCCCATGGGAATGTCGATACCGGTATGCGTGAGCACTCCGTGGCGGATGAGCACCCGCCGATCGGTGACGATGAAATGCGTGAACTTCCAGACCGTGAACGGCGCAACCGATCGCCAGGCCACGACGCCGAGCCAGATGATTCCGACGGCAATGGACGACACGGTGCGAGCCGTGCCGTCCAATCTCGTCTGTGCGAGGCCCAACAAGAACCCGGCGACGGCCGTCGCAAGCACGAACGTCAGCGCCGGAAGCACCAACATCTTCCAATGAGGATGGCGATGCAGTATCAGTTCCTCGTCCTGAGCGAGGGCGTCTTCGGGATATCCCATGACGGGAAGTCTGCCACCCCGCACCGACTTTCAGGCACACCGACTTTCAGGCACACCCATCTTCAGGGCACGCTCAGGGCTGCGCGATCTTTCGCAGCACCAGCGGGGTCACGACGATGATGATGCCGTACAGCACCATCCATACGCCGACCACGATGCGGAAGACGTCGAGCGAGAGTTCGGGCTGCAGAAGGACGATCGCGCCCGCGACGATGCTGATGACTCCGAGCACGATCGACAGACCGCGATCGACGGTGTGCCCGGACGCTGCGTCGACCAGATCGAGAACGCCGCGGAATACCCACCAGGCACCGATCACCAGTGCGATCAGAACCACCGTCTGCAAAGGGCTACGGAGAACCAGGAATCCGAGGAGCACTGCCAACGCGCCGGAGATCGCGACAAGCGTCCGAGTTCCACCTGAAGCCGTCACGTCCGCGAACGAACGGATGATCTGGACGATTCCGAATCCGAACAACTGAATTGCAATGACCACCGCGACCACGAAAAGGGTGGCATCCGGCCATGCGAGTACCGCGATACCCAGGCCCAATGTGAGGACACCGAGCAGCACCGTCACGCCGGTGAGTACGCGGCGAGCGCTCTCGGCCGTCTCGGCTTCGGTCGGAACAACGATCGGTGTGGTCATGACGCCCCTAGGCAGCTCAGTAGATCCCGCAGTTAAGTGAAATGAAGGACGGACGGTTGGTTCGAAAACCGGCCAGGGCCAAAAATTAGCACTTTGGTGCCAGAAAATCCGGCAAGGCTCATGATTCGGCTACCGGGGCGGCCCGAAGGTGCGTGATATCACCCGCAGCGACCGCAAAGGTCTTCCCATCTGTTCCCTCGATCTCGATGACGACGCGGCCGGAAGTGTCGACGTCGGTCGCGATACCGAACACCTCCTTGTCGCCCGGCAAGACCGCGCGGACTCGTTTGCCCAGCGTCCCGCAGCGCTGCCGGTATTCGGCAGCCAACACAGATGTATCCCATTTCGATGATTCCCAAGCACGGAACTGCGTCGCCAACTCACGGGCGATTGCTCGAACGAGGGTGTCGCGGTCGACAGTCGATGCTTCTTCGACGAGGAGTGATGTAGCGGTCGGGACGGGCAGCTCCTCCACACCCAGGCTCACGTTCAACCCGATGCCCACCACCACCGCGGGATCGGGCGCAGTCCTTGCCACCTCGGCCAGAATTCCGGCAACCTTCTTGTCGCCGATGAGAACGTCGTTCGGCCACTTGAGTTCTGCGGGCACTTCGGCCACGTTGCGCAGCGCGTCGACGACCGCGATTCCCGACAGCAGCGGGAGCCAACCCATGTCCGTGAGATTCATTCCGGGCATCGACAGCAGAACCGACATCGAGATCTGCGCTTGCGGCGGACTCACCCAGGTGCGCGAATGACGGCCGCGGGCACTCGCCTGATATTCGGCGATCAGAACGTGACGGTCTGCATCCGGATCTGCCGCTCGCGCAAGGAGATCCGCGTTCGTCGAGCCGGTCTCCTCGACCACGTCGAGGCGGTTCCAGAAAACGCGCGCGTCATCGTTGTCACTGCGCACGAGTGCGCGCCGTAGGGCATTGCCGTCGAGGGGCGGTCGGTTCAAGTCGGTCCACATAGTCCCAGCCTATGACGACAGCGAGAATGTACTGGTCAGTAGCTTGAGCCTGCAAGACAGCGACAATCGGACCTGCCTTCGAAGCCCCCCACGCACTCTCGTTAAGCTCACGTCCATGACCACTGTCCAAGAGCCGAACGCGCCGGAGGCGGCGGCCGCACCCGATATCCACACGACCGCGGGAAAGCTCGCGGACCTGCGGAATCGCCAAGCCCAGGCGCAGGCACCGAGCGGCGAAGCCGCCATCGACAAGGTGCACGCCAAAGGCAAGCTGACCGCCCGCGAGCGCATCACCGCCCTCCTCGACGAGGGCTCCTTCGTCGAACTCGACGCACTGGCACGGCACCGGAGTGTGAACTTCGGTCTCGCTGACAACCGCCCGGTCGGCGACGGCGTCGTCACCGGTTACGGCACCATCGACGGCCGCGACGTCTGTGTCTTCTCACAGGACGCCACCGTTTTCGGCGGATCGCTCGGCGAAATCTACGGTGAGAAGATCGTCAAGGTGATGGACCTCGCGATCCGCACCGGTCGCCCCCTCGTCGGCATCAACGAAGGTGCAGGCGCGCGCATCCAGGAAGGCGTCGTCTCGCTCGGCCTCTACGGCGAGATCTTCCATCGCAATGTCCAGGCATCCGGCGTCATCCCCCAGATCTCACTGATCATGGGACCCGCCGCCGGCGGCCACGTCTACTCCCCCGCGCTGACCGACTTCGTCGTGATGGTCGACGAGACCTCCCAGATGTTCGTCACCGGCCCCGACGTCATCAAGACGGTCACCGGTGAAGACGTCACGATGGAAGACCTCGGCGGTGCTCGCACCCACATGGTCAAGTCCGGCGTCGCACACTACGTCGCTTCCGGCGAGCAGGATGCCCTCGACTACGTCAAGGACCTGCTCAGCTACCTGCCGTCCAACAACCAGGCAGCAGCTCCCCGCGGCGAGATCACCGACCCGATCGTCGGTTCGATCGAAGACAGTCTGACCGCCGAGGACATCGAACTCGACACCCTCATCCCGGATTCGGCCAACCAGCCGTACGACATGCACGAGGTCATCCGTCGCATCCTCGACGACGACGAGTTCCTCGAGGTCCAGGCCGAGCGCGCGATGAACATCATCGTCGGTTTCGGTCGCGTCGACGGCCGCTCGGTCGGCATCGTCGCCAACCAGCCCACCCAGTTCGCGGGCTGCCTCGACATCGACGCCTCGGAGAAGGCCGCACGCTTCGTGCGCACCTGCGACGCATTCAACGTCCCGATCATCACCCTCGTCGACGTTCCCGGCTTCCTTCCCGGAACCGAGCAGGAATACAACGGCATCATTCGTCGCGGCGCGAAGCTCCTCTACGCGTACGGCGAAGCAACGGTCGGAAAGATCACGGTCATCACCCGCAAGGCTTACGGCGGAGCGTACGACGTCATGGGCTCCAAGCACATGGGCGCCGACGTGAACCTGGCATGGCCGACCGCTCAGATCGCCGTCATGGGTGCATCCGGAGCAGTCGGATTCGTCTACCGCAAGCAGCTTCTCGAAGCCGCCAAGAACGGCGAAGACGTCGATGCACTGCGCCTCAAGCTGCAGAACGAGTACGAGGACACCCTCGTCAACCCGTACGTCGCCGCCGAGCGCGGATACGTCGACGCTGTGATTCCTCCGTCGCACACCCGCGGACAGATCGTCTCCGCATTGCGACTGCTCGAGCGCAAGGCCGTTTCCCTTCCGCCCAAGAAGCATGGGAACATTCCCCTATGACCGCAACCACCGAGGACATTCTCAGCGAAGATGTCGCACTGGCGGAGACTGCACCGACCAACGGTGCGGTAGTCGAGGGAACCGCGACGGACGCGTCGCTCACGGAGCTGACCGAGACGTCGACATCCGACGCGTCGGTCATCAAGATCGTCAAGGGTTCACCCACCGACGTCGAGATCGCAGCACTCGTCAGCGTGCTCGCTGCCGCTGCCGGCAGCGGTCAAGCTCCCGAGTCGAACATTCCCGCGGAGACCTGGGGCGATCCGACTCAGTTCCACCGCACGCGTGCGCCGTTCTCGCCGTACGCGTACCTGAACCCCGCGATCCGTCGCAGCTGACGATCACTCTGCTGACGTGACTCAACTGGTTCTGGCTTCAGCGTCCCCGGCTCGCCTCGCAGTTCTGCGGGCGGCCGGGGTTTCGCCGCTTGTACGTGTCTCCGGTGTCGACGAGGACAAGATTGCCGACAACCTCGGCCCCGACGCCGCTCCCGAAAAAGTCGTGACGGTGCTGGCGGAGGCCAAGGCCGCCGAGATCGTTCCCGGTCTTGCCGCCGACAATCTCACCGACGTAGTCGTAGTCGGGTGCGATTCGATGCTCCTGATCGACGGGCAACTTCAAGGCAAGCCGGGCAGCGTCGATATCGCCCGAAAGCGATGGGCCGCAATGGCCGGACGCAGCGCCACTCTCTTGACCGGGCACTGTGTCCTGCGCGTCGCCGACGGCCGCATCGTTCGCATGGCCTCGGATCACAGCGCAACAGTCGTTCATTTCGCGCAACCGTCCACCGAAGATCTCGAGGCATACCTGGCAACGGGCGAACCTCTCCAAGTCGCCGGAGCCTTCACGCTCGACAGTCTCGGCGGCTGGTTCGTGGAGAGGATCGAAGGCGATCCCTCGAGTGTCATCGGTATCGGATTACCTTTGGTGCGAACGCTTCTCGAGCGTGTGGGAGTTTCCGTCTCGGATCTCTGGCGCACTCAGAGCATCTTCTGACACGAATTTCCAAGCACGAGTTCGCAAAGCACGACGACCAGCCTCGCATCGGGTCCAAATCGATGCGAAGCTGGTCGTTTCATGTTGTCCCCGAAAAGGATTGCTCCCTCAGGTTGTGAAGGTGGTGTTCGCCGGCCGCGGGTGCCGCTGGGGGTCGATCGACGGCGGTGGGATGAACCACGGTTTGTTGTCGACCCCGATCCGGATCTCCCACTTTCCGACGAACCCGGATTTGCGGTGCATCAGCCGGTGATGTGAACGGCACAGCAGGACCAGGTTGTTCATCACCGTCGGGCCGCCGTTGGCCCAGTGCCGGATATGGTGCGCATCGGTCCAGGCGGGCACGCATGTGCAGCCGGGGAACGCGCAGCCTTTATCTCTCGCGATCAGCGCCACTCTCTGTTCGGCGGTGACCAATCGTTTTCCGGGTTTCGCATCGAGCGGCGCTCCGTGATCATCGAGTAGGACAGTGGACAGGAAACAGTCGCACCCGAGAAGCCTGGTCTGTGACACCGACAGCGGTCCCAGCCAGGGCATGTGCCCCACATCGAGATCCGACACAGACCCACCACCAGTGGGTGTCGCGGCGCAATCGCGGTGCTCGGCGAGATCCCGGGCATTGATGTGCACGTTCACGTGCGGCCGCTGCCCACCATCCATACCGGTCTTCGCGCAGTCCAGATAGCGGCGGATCAGTTCGGTGAACCCGTCCGCGGTCCGCTTCGCCGCGGACCGGGCATCGGGGGTTCCGTCCGGTGCCGGGGTGGGCATCGTCAGATTCGACAGAGCCGACAGCAGCATTTCGCCGGTGAGGGCGTCGAAATCGCCACGCACCACCACCCGACCATTCAAGGTCGACGCGATGCGGAGTTCGTTGCGGTCGACGTCTTCGGCGGGTGGAATTTCATCGGATTCGAAGATTCGCTCCAACGTCGCGATGACGTTCCGCACCTTCGTGGTCGTTGCTTCCACACCGGAGGCGGCAGCCAACAACAAGTCGATGCAGCGAGGCATCGCTTCGTCCGGCATCCCCTTCGGCGGCGACTCACAAAACGAGACGATCAACACGGCGTGCTCGAACGAACAATCCCCGCAATCGAACCGAGCTGCCACTGCCGGAAACGGCCGCAGCGCAACACCGAGGGCGGCGATCTTCTTCCCGTCCCGCACCTGCAGCATCGTGTTCGCCGCCAACCACGCACCCACCCCGCGACTGGCGATCACCTGATCATCCGGGCGCAACGACAACTCGTCGACCACCGCCACCCGAACGGCTTCCAGGCGCAGAATCTCCGCACTCGCCTCGGATAGCAGCCTCACGCAACTCGGCAGCCGTCAACTGCCACAGACGTCCGCGTAACCCCACCGCAGAACCAGCCACCACATCCGACAACAGAACACTCATTGAATCCCCCGATCCCCTGAAACACAGGGTACTCGAACACCCGTTCGAGTCAAGAGCAATTCTCAGACTGGCGAATTGACCCGAGGTAGGGCAGTCGACGCCAATCCGATACCGAGCGCAATTGCTGCGATGATCGCGAGTACACGGCGCTGAGCTTCGAGAAATGCTTCGCCGGCCGCCGCCCGAGTAGATGCGTACGCGGCATCAACTGCCACCTGAACGGATTGCCCCCCGGGGCCGGCAGTTCCTTCGCGGCGACACTCCGGCGCCACCTCCATCGGCGTTCCGGACGCCAATTGGCTTGTCGCGCAATCGACAAATGCCTTTTCGGCGATATCGACGAGACCAGGACTCACCCCGGCGGCTTCAAGATTCGCAACATACTCAGGCCGCTCCCCCTGCACTGCTTGCGGAGCTTGCCCAGCGACGAGCGAGAAGAACACCACTCCGATCAAGGCCAGTCCGATGGAGCTGCCAACCTGCTGAACGGTCGGAAGCAGACCCGACACCGAACCCGCGTGCGCGGGTTCGACCGTCGCGAGGATCGCGGTTTGCAGCGGTGCCACGAACAGTCCGAGCCCTGCGCCTCCGAGAAGCAGCGGGCCGGCGAGCGCGAGCCAGCGCGGATCGGTTCCTTCGTGCTCGAGGATGACCGACAACGCGATCAGCGAGCCGGCAAAGACGACCATCCCCAGGATCAGGACGCGGTTTCCGAGCATGCGGTACACCGCCGACGAGAGAACCGCCGCCACGCCCATTCCGACGGCCCACGGCAGCGTCATGACGCCCGCTCGCAATGCGGAGAACCCGAAGCCGAACTGAAGCGTGAGACTGATGGTGAAGATCAGGGACGTCAGGGTTCCGAAGAACACGAACGCAAGAACCGCGCCGATCGCAAACGCTCGGTCGCGGAAGAGTTCGAGCCGAAGGACGGGATCACCGCCGCGTTTCCCCAGCCGCGATTCGTAGAGCACGAAGGCCAATGCCACCGGCACCGACATCGTGAGCATTACGACAAGACCTGTAGGCCATCCACGCGCCCTTCCCTCAGCCAGGGGAAGGATCAGCAGAAACAGTGCCAACGACGACAGCGCGGCGCCGATGAGGTCCAGTGAGCGCACATGCTCAGCGCGAGCATCGACGAGATGGAAATACCCGAGAATCAAGGCGGCGACGCCGATCGGGATGTTGACGAAGAAGATCAGGCGCCAGCCCCAGTCGAAGAGATTCCACTCGATCAGCAGTCCGCCCACCAGAGGCCCGCTGACCGTTGCCAGCCCTATCGTCGCGCCGTAAATCCCGAATACCCGCGGATGCCTCGCCTTCGGAAACAGACCGGAGATTATGGCAAAGGTCTGCGCGGACATCGAACCGGCCGCCAGACCTTGCAGACCGCGGAAGACGATCAGCATCGTCGCGCTCTGAGCGAGCCCGCACAGCAACGAGGCGGCGACGAACACGGAGAGTGCCGTCAGAAATACGACTCTGCGACCGAACAGGTCCCCCAGCCGGGCCGCAGTGATCAACGAACAGGCAAAAGCCAGGATGTACACGCTGACCATGAGCAACTGCGCCGAGACGCCGGCTCGAAGATCGACGGCGATACTCGGGAGCGCGACGTTGACGATGGTCGCATCGAGAAGCTGCATGAATGCCGCTGCCAGACTCGTCGCCAACCCGAGCCAAGGCGTCAGAGAACCAGCTCGCCGTCCGCCCTTGTGGTCGGCGCCGACAGCGTCACCTAAAGGGTCCGGAAGCACCGAATGATCCTAATCGAACAGGACGCTTCTAGAACCTGTTCTTGTTTAGATTGTAGTATTTCGGACAATTCAGTCCCCCAGATGGGATAGTTCGTCGTCTGCCCATTTTCAGAGCAGGCTTCTCGACGACACACGCAGGAGTTCTTACTCGATGGATCTGAACCTGATCACCCATTGGCACCCGCTTCCTGGACGGGTAATCGAATGGGGCGTCACGCATGCTTCCGCTCAGAGAGCCGCCGAAGCCGAGATCGACCGAGAACTACCCCCGACCACGATGCAGGATCGCCACTTGCGACGCGCCCGCGTCACCGCAGAGAAGGGCGATCCGCAGTCTCCATGGATCGGCATCGCCTTCGATTTCGCCGGAACTCTCGACCGCGACGCCATGACCAGGGCCCTGCAGCGCTACGTCCGTCGCCACGACACACTCCACAGTTGGTTCTCGTTCGACGAGGCCACCACTGACGCTGCGGACACCTCGTTCGAGGTCCGTCGTCACGTCGTGCCGGTCGAGGGAATCGAACTCGAGTACCGCGTCGGCGACGACGTCTCCGAATCCGAGGCGATCCGAGCGCTCGTCGCAACCAAGTTCGCCACGGAAACCAGCGCGCTGCAGTGGCCGGCATTCGTCTTCGGTGCCGTCGAGCACGATCACACCGACACGGAAACCGCGCCCGGTTTCACCCTGTTCCATGCCGTCGACCACGCTCATTCGGACATGAACTCGATGGTGCTGATGTACGCGGAATTGCGTCAGCTCTACGCAGCGGAAACGACCGGGTCACATCCCGAACTGGGCCCGGCGGGAAGTTACGCGCAGTTCGGCCGTATCGAGCGCGAGCGGACAACCGAACTGACGATGCAGTCACCCGAAGTTCACAAGTGGCTCGGTTACCTCATGCGCAGCGGCGGCTCGTTCCCCGGATTTCCTCTCCCGCTGGGCGCCGAGGACGCCCCCAAACCGGCAATCGGTTCACGCTTCGATTTGGCCGACGACGTCGAATGCGAAAAGTTCGGTGCGATCTGTAAAGCCAACGGGGCCAACTTCATCGGCGGGATCTTCACGGCACTCGCGATCGCGGAATTCGAGCTGGCCGGGCGCGACAAGTACATCGCTCTCTCGCCGGTCAGCACGCGAACCGAGGCCGACTCGTTTGCGCAGGGTTGGTACATCAACCTGATCCCCGTGGGAATAGACGTCGACGACAAGCGACGTTTCACCGAGTTGGCGAAAGTCGGGCAGCAGGGTTACCACGACGGCAAAGCGCTGTTGGACGTTTCCGTTCAGCAAGTCATCGACCTCGTTCTCTCCAGCATGTCGGACGAGAATTCTTCCGCTCCCGGCGGCCTGTCGAAGACGCTCACCCCGCCGCCGATCGTCTCGTACATCGACGGCCGACGCATGCCCGATCCATACAGTTACGCCGAGACGAAGGCAACGGGAATCGTCGGCGGCAAAGAGACTCAGATCGCATCGATGTGGATCAACCGGATGCACACCGGTACCTGGATCGCCGTGTCACACCCTGACACCCCCACGGCGCACGAATCTGCCACCCGCTTCGCCGAGCATGTCTCCACCATCATCAAAACTGTTGCAGCTCAGGGCGACTACTCGTTCTCGGCACCAGAGGGAGCGTCCTGATGCATGTCACCTCGATCGATCGATACGGACTCGAGCCGGGAATCGTCACCGAATGGTCGCTCCGGCCTGCAGACGGTGCCGTCACCGAGTCCGAGGTACCACCGTCGTACAACCAGCATTTTCATCTCGAAACTGCGCGAACACACGGCATGGGCCGGAGCGTATGGATGGCAGCGGCATTCGATCTTCCGGGCGAACTGAATCGGCCGGCACTCGATCTCGCGTTGCGCCTGTTCATCAGTCGCCATGACACGCTGCACACAGGGTTCGAGGTCGGCGAGTTCACCACCACCCGAATGGGTCTCGACCCCGACGGCACACATATCGAGACTTCGGAACCGCTGAAGTTCGATTCCACCGAGAATCTGCGAGCGCACCTCAAGAAGCGATTCACGACGGTCTGCGATCCACTGACCTTCCCTGCCTACACATTTGCCACGGTCGAACGCGAAGAGCACTACACAGTCCTGAGCGCCTTCGATCACACACTGGTCGACGGGTACTCGTTGGTCATCGCACTCGGGGA
The DNA here is from genome assembly GCF_016598535.1 of Rhodococcus sp. P-2. GTDB lineage: Bacteria > Actinomycetota > Actinomycetes > Mycobacteriales > Mycobacteriaceae > Rhodococcus_F > Rhodococcus_F baikonurensis. The sequence continues at coordinate 702,969 of NZ_CP066779.1, forward strand.
ACTGCGACAGATCTACGAGGGACTGATCGCCCTACCCGACCTGACCGACCACTCGGCGGTCGACGCAGTGATGAGCCGACTGGGTGACCCGGGAAGTTTCGTGCGGTACTGCGAACTGGAGGCCGACGCTCTACTTCCCGTCGACAACGACCCTCGAATCCGGGAGTGGGCAAGGTTCTACGAGATTTGCGGTGGTACTTCACCGAGTTTCCCCTTGGATCTCGGCGTCGAGGGCGGAAAGCCAGCGCCGCAGGGCGCCGATGTGCGCGTGCTGCTCGACGAGGAGCTGACGGCGACGTTCGACGAGATCTGCCTGTCCGCCGGCGGTAGCGTGTTCACCGGAATCCTCACTGCGATGGGTCTTTCCGTCCACTCGTACACCGGACAGGCGACGCTTCCCCTGCAATTCCCGCTGCACATCCGCAAAGATCCCCGTTGGGCCGACGCGATCGGCTGGCTCACCACCAGCGCGCCGATCACGGTCCGGATCACTCCCGACGCGGATTTCGGTGCATCCCTTGCACATACGCACGCGTCGTTCCGAGTTGCGTTGACGCTCGAGGGCGTCACCATGGCTCAGGTTCGAGATGCTTTGGGCGACAAGATTCGACGCACGCGCACCGACGTCTTCATGGTGTCGTACATCGATTACCGCAAACTGCCCGGCACCGACGATCACGATCTCCTCAACGCTCATCACATCAGCAACGTGACGGTCGCCGACGATGCCCAGTTCTGGATTTCGCGAACGAACCGTGGTCTCTCGCTGCGGTCGCGCTTCCCGGACACCGAGACGGCGAACGAAACCATGGTGAATTTCCTCACCGAACTCGACCGGATTCTGAGAGAGGTCTGCGCCCGGGGTGTAACCCCGATCGGAAGTGTCACCGAACAATTGAGAGATTCGAGCGTCGGAGCAGGAACACCGAGAATTTAGTATCGGCAACGGGTACGAGCAGGCAGAACCTGCTTCAGGGCGTCTCACCTTGCGCACAGCGCATAGAATCGATCAAGTCCGTGTTCGAACCGAACGATTCGCCTTCAGGAGTACGCCCGTGCCCGTTGCCCCCGATCCCTCAACCGCGTTTGCCGAGTTCGCGCATCCCGACCGGTTGGTCTCGACGGAATGGCTCTCGGCGAATCTCGGTACGCCGGGCCTCAAGGTCGTCGAATCCGATGAAGACGTGTTGTTGTACGACGTCGGCCACATTCCCGGAGCAGTGAAGATCGACTGGCACCTCGACCTCAACGATCCGGTCACCCGCGACTACATCGACGGCGCGAAGTTCGCAGAGTTGATGAACCGCAAGGGCATCAGCCGCGACGACACCGTGGTCATCTACGGCGACAAGAGCAACTGGTGGGCCGCCTACGCACTGTGGGTCTTCACACTGTTCGGCCACGAGGACGTCCGTCTTCTCGACGGTGGCCGCGACGCATGGATCGCCGAGAACCGCGACACCGCTTTCGACGTTCCCGACATCACGTCAACCGATTACCCGGTCGTCGAGCGCAACGACGCTCCCATCCGCGCATTCAAGGACGACGTTCTCGCACACTTGGGCGACGGACCGCTCATCGACGTTCGATCTCCGCAGGAGTACACCGGCGAGCGAACCCACATGCCCGACTACCCCGAAGAGGGCGCGTTGCGCGGTGGACACATTCCCAGCGCTCTCAGCATCCCGTGGGCGAAGGCAGCGGCACCGGACAGCCGCTTCCGCACCCGCACCGAACTCGGCGAGATCTACGGCGATCTGTCGGCCGAGGACAACATCGTCGCGTACTGCCGCATAGGCGAGCGTTCCAGCCACACCTGGTTCGTGTTGACCCATCTTCTCGGCTACCCGAACGTTCGTAACTACGACGGTTCCTGGACCGAGTGGGGCAATGCAGTGCGCGTCCCGATCGTCCAGGGCGAAGAGCCCGGCGCAGTTCCTTCCCCCGTATCGGCGTCATGAACGCTCTTCCTTCGGCTCTGGCCGAGATCGTCGACGACTTCGCCGCCGTGGGCGCCTCGGACAAGCTCACCCTTCTTCTCGAGTTCAGCCGAGAACTACCGCCGTTGCCGGCGGAGCTCGAGCAGAGCGCGATGGAGCCGGTCCCCGAATGTCAGTCGCCACTGTTCCTCTCGGTCGACGATTCGGACCGCGACAACGTCCGCCTGTACTTCAGCGCTCCCCCCGAGGCTCCCACCACGCGCGGCTTCGCATCGATCCTCGCGCAGGGGCTCGACGGTCACAGCGCCGACGAGATCCTCGGTGTACCCGACGACTTCTATTCGGCGCTCGGTCTCGCAGAAGCTGTGAGCCCGCTCCGTCTGCGCGGAATGTCGGCCATGCTCGCGCGCATCAAGCGGCACTTGCGGGGCTGAAAAACATGGAGTTCACCGAACTGGCCGACTATGCGATTCCGGCCGGCGCACTCGTCGAATGGTTGCCGTGCGCAACCGGGCCCTGGGTTCCGGATCCGCGGCCCGTCTCCTACATTCACGAGGCACATCTCAGCCGTTCCGCTGCAGGCGCAGGCGACAAGTCTTGGCTGGGAACAGCTTTCGAGATTTCCGGTCCACTCGACGTCGATGCGTTCCGAGTCGCTCTCGGCCGGTGGATCGATCGCCACGAAGTTCTGCGCTCGCATACCGTCCTCGAGCCGTCGAGCGGCGAGATCACCCGGCATACCGTCCCGATCGGCGGGATCGACATCGGCGTCGTCAGCCACGGCTACGACGCGTCCAGCCAGGACAACTTCGACCACCTTCACCGCTTGTTCGACGACTACGCCTCCCCGCACAGTTGGCCGTCGTACGTCTTCGCGACGTTGACGCCACGCGGTGGCGACGGTCCGTTCACCGTGTTCTTCGCGGCGGATCACTCGATCATCGACGGTTTCTCGATCGTCCTGGTCGCCCACGAGATCGGTGCGCTGTACCGCGAGGCTTCGACCGGTAGTGCTGCAAATCTGTTTCCGGTGGGCAGCTACGTCGATTTCGGTGCCGTCGAACGCGAGCAGATGGCCGACATGGAAGCCGAGAAGGCTGCGGTCGAGATCTGGCGTAAGGCTCTCGGTACGGACGGGTTACCCCAGTTCCCGCTACCGATCGGTGAACGCGGAACCGATTCTCAGAACGGCCTGTCGACCTGGCTACTCGACGCCGACCAGTCAAAGGCCTTCAGCTCGACGTGCGCAGCAGCCGGTGTCGGGTATTTCGCCGGACTTCTCGGTGGTCTTGCGGCTGTGGGTCGCGAGGTCGCGGCGGCCGATCGATTCGAGGTCGTGACGCCGGTCCACACCCGCAGCGCTCAGGAGTGGGCGGGAGCGCTCGGTTGGTTCGTCGGCCTGTGCCCGGTCGAGTTCGCGGTGGGATCGGACTGTTCGTTCGGCGACCTCGCGTCCCGCGCCGCCGAGTCGATCGCTGCGGTCAAGCCTGCCGCCGCGGTTCCGTTCGACCGGATCGGCGAGCACCTCGGAACTCCGATCCGACCGCGATTCGTGGTGTCCTACATGGACGTTCGCTTTGTACCCGAGGCCGCTCAGTGGCCTGAGTGGAACGCGCGAGCACTCCGAAGCAAGGCGTACACGCACGACGTCTACATCTGGATCAACCGCACACCCCACGGCCTCAATCTCGCAGTCAGGTATCCAGGCAACGAAACGGCGAACGCCGCGGTCCACGCCTACGTGGCCGCACTGCGCCGGACCATCGACGACATCGTCACCGAACCGGACAAGCACACCTCCGACCGCTACTCATCGGTAGTTTTCGAAACCGTTTCCTAAGCCGGAGTGGGCTTTAGCGATCCGGTTACAACCAGCGTCGAAGCGATGCATACACTCCGAAGTGATGCCAATCCCCCGATGGTGAAATCCCAGAGGAATACACCGCGGAGACAGACTATGCGAACCACAGGAGGCTCAGTGCCCAGTCATGCCAGCGCGCACATTACGAAGGTGCTTGTCGCGAACCGCGGTGAAATCGCGGTACGGGTCATCCGGGCGGCCAAGGATGCCGGCTACGGCAGCGTTGCCGTTTACGCCGAGCCCGATGCAGAAGCGCAGTTCGTGAAGCTCGCAGACGAGGCATTTGCCCTCGGTGGACAGACGTCCGCCGAGTCCTACCTCGTGTTCGACAAGATCCTCGACGCAGCCAAGAAGTCCGGCGCCGACGCCATCCACCCCGGATACGGCTTCCTCTCCGAGAACGCCGACTTCGCCCAGGCCGTCATCGACGCCGGTCTGATCTGGATCGGTCCGTCACCGCAGTCCATCCGCGACCTCGGAGACAAGGTCACCGCACGCCACATCGCGGAGCGCGCGAAGGCACCGATGGCGGCCGGCACCAAGGACCCCGTCAAGGGCGCCGACGAGGTCGTCGCATTCGCCAAGGAATACGGCGTACCGGTCGCGATCAAGGCTGCCTTCGGTGGCGGTGGACGCGGCATGAAGGTCGCCCAGACCATCGAGGAAATCCCCGAACTGTTCGAGTCGGCCACCCGTGAGGCCATCGCAGCCTTCGGTCGCGGCGAATGCTTCGTCGAGCAGTACCTGGACAAGGCCCGCCACGTCGAGGCTCAGGTCATCGCCGACCAGCACGGCAATGTCGTCGTCGCCGGTACCCGCGACTGCTCACTGCAGCGTCGCTTCCAGAAGCTCGTCGAAGAGGCTCCCGCTCCCTTCCTGACCGACGACCAGCGCGCACGCATCCACGCGTCCGCGAAGGCCATCTGCAAGGAAGCCGGCTACTACGGCGCCGGAACGGTCGAGTACCTGGTTCAGGGCGACACCATCTCCTTCCTCGAGGTCAACACGCGCCTGCAGGTCGAGCACCCCGTCACGGAAGAGACCGCGGGCATCGACCTCGTGCGTCAGCAGTTCCTCATCGCCAACGGCGAAGAACTCTCCATCAAGGAAGATCCCACCCCGCGTGGACACTCCTTCGAGTTCCGCATCAACGGTGAAGACGCCGGCCGCGGCTTCATGCCTGCCCCCGGCCCGGTCTCCGTCTACCGTGAGCCCACGGGCCCCGGCGTTCGCGTCGATTCCGGTGTCGTCGCCGGCGACGTCATCGGCGGACAGTTCGACTCCATGCTCGCCAAGCTCATCGTCACCGGTGCCACCCGCGAAGAAGCCCTCCAGCGGGCATCGCGCGCCCTCGCCGAGTTCGAGATCGACGGCCTCGCGACCGTCCTCCCGTTCCACCGCCACATCGTCGAGAACCCGGCATTCGTCGGTGACGGCGAGAAGTTCGACATCTACACCAAGTGGATCGAAACCGACTGGGTCAACCCCATCGAGCCGTACGCGGGCGCCGGTGCTCCCGTAGACGACGAGGACGAGGCTCTGCCGCGTCAGAACGTCGTCGTCGAGGTCGGTGGACGTCGCGTCGAGGTTTCCCTCCCGGGCCAGTTCTCGCTCGGCAACGGCGGCGGCGCTGCCTCCGGTGCGATCCGCAAGAAGCCGAAGGCCCGCAAGCGCGGCGGCGCCGGCGGCGGAGCAGCATCGGGTGACGCTGTCACCGCTCCGATGCAGGGCACCGTCGTCAAGGTCGCAGTGACCGAAGGCCAGGAAGTCGCGGAGGGCGATCTGATCGCCGTTCTCGAAGCCATGAAGATGGAAAACCCCGTCAACGCGCACAAGGCCGGTGTCGTCACCGGACTGTCCGTCGAGCCGGGTGCAGCAATCACGCAGGGAACGGTTCTCGCAGAACTCAAGTAGGGCCTCCGGCCCCGTGCGCCTTTCCGGTAGTCCCCACTACCGGAAAGGCGCACAGTCGTTTGAGTAGGCTGTAACGATGGCTGACGTCCCCGACATTCGCATCGGCACTGCAGAACGCGAGCAGGCACTCGATCTTTTGAGCGAGCATTTCGCCGCAGGCCGCCTCACCGTCACGGAGTTCGACGAGAGAAGCGGAATCGTCAGTGCCGCAACAACTCGCAGTGAACTCGTTCCGGTGTTCGCCGATCTGCCGGGCAACTATCAAGCCCCCGGCACCGCTCCCCTGTCGATGGTGACGCCTCCCGACGCACCGGCGGAGCGCGGCTTCAACCCCGACTGGTCCGGTCGTGTCATGGCTGTCGTCCCGATTCTCGCGGTGATCCTGTTCTTCGTCACCGGTACATGGTTGTGGTTCCTCGCGATTCCCCTGGCCGGTGCGCTGCTGTTCGGTACCGACCGGGAACGCAAGGCCAAGCGCCGCCGCGAACGGGACTCCGACTGATGGAGCCGATCGAGATCAACGCAGGCGGCTGGTATCTGCGGGCACTGCGCGCAGACGAGCGTGTGGACGACCGCCCCGCTCTTGCCGACGGCGGTATCACCGACCCCGATTACGTGAGTCAGCGGAGCGCTCAGTGGCACGAGAACAGCGTCTACTCCTGGGCAGTGTGCCAACCCAACACCGGTGAGCTTCTCGCCGAGGTCGTTCTGACGCCTCTCGACTCCACCGCCCTGCTCACCGGCTGGGCCCGCGACGGGCACACCGAGGCACTCACGACAGCTGCCGACGCCGTGACGAGGTTCGCCGAAGGTGCACTCGGGCTCGTAGTGGTCGAGGGGCAGACGAATTGAAGAACAACCGGTACTGGCCGCTGGCGATAGCCGTGGTCGTCGCTCTGATCATGCTCTTCTCTCCGGGCTCCACCGTGCCGTCCAGCCCGGAGAACACCGACAAGATCACCCACACGTTGATGTTCGCGGTATTGGCGATCACCTCGTTGCACGCCCGGATCCCGGTGTGGCTCACGGCGGTGTGGTTGGTGATCTTTGCCGCGACATCCGAGGTTCTTCAAGCAGCGCTGCCCATTTCGCGTTCGGGTTCGATCTGGGACGGCAGCGCCGATCTGCTCGGCATTGCCGTCGGGATCGGTATCGTCAGCCTCGTGACGCGGCGTCGAAACGCCCGCAACGACCAGCCGAGCAGGTTCTGATCAGCTGAGCAGGTTGCTCCGCAATTGTTCCTGAGTCGACGCGTCGATCTTCAAGCCGTCGGTGAAGTAGGCCTCGATGGATCCGTGAACCTGTGCGAGCTCTGCCATCGACGCCTCCAGGTACTCGCGCCTGACACCGAGGACACCTTCGAGCAGGGTCGGGTCGATACCCTTGGCCTCGAAACGCTCGAGGAGCGGCGCGAACATCGGCAACAGAACCTTGTTGGTTTCGAGGTAGTCCGCGAAGACCGCGTCCTCGGAAGCCCCCAGGAACAGCAGCAGCGCGGCCGCGGCCCAGCCCGTGCGGTCCTTGCCCGTGGTGCAGTGAACGAGTGCCGGCGAGCTGGCCGGCTGCGCCAAGTCGACGAACAGTTGCCGGTACGACGCGACCGCACTCGGCAAGGTCACGAAATCGCGGTAACTTCCCTGAAAGTACTCGAGCGCCTGGCCGCTGCCCAACGCTTCGGCAGCAAACGCAGGGTCGGCGATCATCTGCTGCATCTGAGCCGGAATTGCGCGATACTGCTTGTCCGCCAGGACATCCAGGCCGAGTTCACGGATACCGTCCGGCGTCAGGTCCGGTGCCGTTTCCCGTTCGGATTCGGTGCGCAGATCGTAGATCGTGACGATGCCCAGATCGGCGAGGGTCTGTGCGCCGTCCGCGCTGAGCGATGCCAGATCAGTGGAACGAAACACGCTCCCGGTGCGGACGGTGCCTCCGAAGCTCGATTCGGGGCCACCGATGTCTCGGAGGTTCGCCAGCGACGGTACGACGGAAGACAACTTCGGAGTATCGGTCATACCTAGACTGTATCGGGCGTTCGACCGTGCCGGACAAGAGCCGGACCAAAGCCGGACAGGGCCGGCGAAAGAAAGTTTGCGACGCATCATCTCCCGTAATTGCTGCGCTACAGATCCGTAACATGCTCAAGTAATCCTGTGGACATGCCTACAACGAATTCCAGTGGTCTCAGAGCCTTCGATGCGCTCGGAGACCACCAGGCAGTCGCGGCGCTGCTCGAGTGTTGCCATTCCGCCGTGTGGGCACAGGAAATCGCCTCGTCTCGCCCGTTCGCCGATCTGGAGGCACTGCTCGACAAAGCAGATGCGGTGCTGGCCGAGCTTCCCGAGTCCGAGATCGACGACGCACTGTCCGGCCACCCGCGAATCGGAGAGCGAACAGAGAGCGCAGCCTCGGCCAGGGAACAGTCGGGAGTCTCGTCCGCGACAGAAGACGTACTCGAGGAACTTCGACAGAAGAACGCCGAGTACGAGGACACATTCGGCCATGTTTACCTGGTCTGCGCGTCGGGGAAATCTGGGACGGAGCTCCTCGACATCCTTCGAGGCCGTCTCCGAAACGACCCGGCGACCGAGCGTTCCGTGCTTCGAACCGAACTGGCCGCCATCAATCGGATCAGACTCGCCCGTCTGATCGATTCACTCGCCGGAGGCGCAGCATGAGCAAGACCCTCAGCACGCACGTTCTCGACGCTACGACGGGCAACCCCGCGGCGGGGATTCGCGTCGAACTTCGTGATCGAGACGGCGCCACCCTCACCACTGCGGAGACCGACTCCGACGGCCGTATCCCCGAACTTGCTCCCGGCGGTCTGACTGCCGGCCACTACACCCTGACTTTCGACACCGGAACGTATTTCGAGACCACCGGACAAGAGAACTTCTACCCGGAAGTGACAGTGACCTTCCGGGTAGACGACACGGCACGGGGCTATCACGTCCCACTGTTGCTGTCGCCCTTTGCTTATTCCACCTATCGCGGGAGCTGAACACGTGACTACCGAAAACATCACAACCGGCAACATCACGACCGGCAATACAAGCGCCGAACGGTTGAGCGGATCGATCGAACTCTCGGGTCACCAGTACGGCAAAGCGGAAAATCGAGTAGTCCGAATCTACCGAGACACCCCCCGTCACGAGATTCACGACATCAACGTCTCCACTTGCCTGCGTGGAGATTTCGCCGATGCGTACCTCACCGGTGATCAGTCGAAGGTTCTGCCGACCGACACGCAGAAACAAACGGCCTACTCCTACGCCAAGGAAAAAGGCCTGATCTCGATCGAGACGTACGGACTCGAACTCGCCCGTCATTTCGTCGACGACATCGAACCGGTCAGTGGCGCGCGGATCGAGATCGAGGAATACGCCTGGGAGCGTGCGATTGTCGACGGCAGCGAGCACGACTACACCTGGATTCGGAAGGGTCAAGAAGTTCGGACGGCGTCGATCACCATCTCCGACGCCGGGACGGCCGATGCCGGGACGTGGGTGATCGGCGGCTTGAAGGACCTGGTGATCCTCAAATCGACTGGTAGTGAGTTCTCGGGTTTCCTCGAAGATCCGTACACGATCCTCGAGCCGACCGACGACCGCGTCATGGCGACCACGTTGGTCGCCCAGTGGCGATTCGTCACCACCGACGTCGACTGGGAATCGGTCTACGTGGGCATCAAGGCACAAATCGTCAAACAATTCGCGCAGGTACATTCACTTGCCCTGCAGCAGACGCTCTTCCACATCGGCAAGGCAATTCTCGAAGAGTTTCCGATCATTGCCGAGGTTCGACTGTCCGCACCCAACAAACATCATTTCGAATATGCACTCGGCCGCTTCGGAGTCGAGAACGACAACGAGGTGTTCCACGCCGCCGATCGCCCGTACGGCCTTATCCAAGCCGCGGTCAGCCGATCCGACGCGCCTGACGCGGGACCATCGTGGACCACCTATGCCGGCTGGTTGTCGTGACCGAATCAGCGCTCGGGACAACACTCGTCATCGCCAATGCCCATGTGGTCACGATGGACGGCGACCGCTCCGAGTACTCCGACGGCTACGTCGTGATTTCTGGCAACAAGATTGTCGACGTGGGGAGCGGAAAGGCCCCCGCGTACCCGAATGCGCATGTGATCGACGGCAGCGGTTGCCTGATCACACCCGGACTGGTGAACACACATCATCATCTCTACCAATGGATCACCCGTGGCCTGGCAGCAGACTCGACGCTCTTCGAGTGGCTGACCACGCTGTACCCCGTCTGGGCGGGTATCGACGCCGACGCCGTCCACGTGGCGGCCACCGGCGGCCTCACCTGGTTGGCAAAAACCGGATGTACGACCACCACCGACCACCACTACGTCGTCCCCCGCGACGCCGGTGATGTTTTCGAGGCCGAGATCACCGCGGCTGCGCAGGTCGGCCTTAGATTCCACCCGTGTCGTGGGTCGATGGACCTCGGTCAGAGTTCCGGCGGCCTGCCGCCGGATCACGTAGTGGAAAAACTCGACGACATCCTGACCGGCACACAGTCGGTGATCGACCGCTGGCACGACCCGAATACCGGGTCGATGTTGCAGATCGCGGTAGCTCCCTGCTCACCCTTCTCCGTGACGGAGTCATTGCTCCGAGAGTCCGCGACTCTGGCCCGTGAAAACGGCGTGCGTATGCACACGCATCTGGCCGAGACCCTGGACGAGGAGCGCTTCTGCCGAGAGCTTTTCGGTTGCACGCCGATCGAATACATGGAACGCGTCGGCTGGGTGGGCCCGGACGTCTGGTACGCCCACGCAGTCCATCTCGACGACGCCGGTATCGAGACGATGGCGCGAACCGGAACTGCGGCGGCGCACTGCCCGACCTCCAATGCCCGCCTGGGAGCCGGTATCGCCCGTGCCGCCGATCTGGTGAACGGCGGGGTCACCGTGGGGCTCGGCGTGGACGGCGCCGCGAGCAACGAAGCATGCAGTCTGATCGAGGAGTCTCGTCATGCGCTCCTGTTTGCTCGGGCCAAGGGCGGACCGCAGACGATGAGGGTGCGAAGAGCCTTGGAATTGGGAACGATCGGCGGCGCACGAGTTCTGGGCCGTGACAGCGAGATCGGATCGATCGAGGTCGGAAAACTCGCCGACCTGGCGGTGTGGAAACTCGACACCCTCGCGCATGCCGGCATCACCGATCCGGTGGCAGCGCTCGTACTCGGCTCGACTCCCCCGCTGAAGTTACTGCTTGTCAACGGGCGAACCGTAGTTGCCGACGGACGAGTCACCACCGTCGACGAGGACGTCGTGGCCTCGGATGTCGCACGCGCACACCGCGACCTACTCGGAAAGGCTTGAGGCCGCGATGGACCTGCACAGCGTCGACGAAGTTCTGGTGCCGCGGACCCGGGCCGAACTACCCTGTGCGTCACCCGGCATCGGGTTCATCGGCGGCGGCACCTGGCTGTATTCGGAACCGCAGCCGCACCTGACCACGCTCGTCGACTTGTCCGGCCTCGACTGGAGGGCAGTCGAGGTCAGCGATCACGGGATCGAAATCGCGGCCACCTGCACCATCGAGGAACTGTGCCGCGCCGAGCTTCCCACATCTTGGTCCGCCGCAGCGCTGTTCCAACACTGCGCTGACGCACTGCTCGCATCGTGGAAGGTGTTGCGATACGCGACTGTCGGCGGCAACATCGCGCTCTCCTTCCCGGCCGGAGCGATGACGACTCTGTGCACCGCACTCGATGCCGAATTGACGATCTGGCGACCGGACGGTACCGAATACTCGGTCCCCGTAGTCGATTTCGTCATCGACGATTCTCGCAACGTGCTCGGACCCGGCGAGATCATCCGCTGCGTCCGAATTCCCGTGCATGCACTCACTGCGCGTACCGCGATGCGCAAGCTGGCACAGACGTCACTCGGGCGATCTGCCGTGGCCGTGGCCGGACGCTGCGGCGCCGACGGTTTCACCCTGGCGGTCACCGCCGCGACCCGCCGTCCGTACGCACTGAAATTCGACGAACTCCCCGACACCGCTGCACTTGCGGATGCATTGCGCAACAGGATTCCGGAAGACGCCTACTTCACCGATGTCCATGGAACTGCGCCATGGCGGAAGGCGATGACCGAGCTTCTCGCCGAAGAAATCCGAGGTGAACTGGAATGAAGTACTCGGTGGACGGAGTTCCCCGCGACGACCGACCCCGCCCAGGACAGTGCCTGCGAACCTTCCTCCGCGAGCACGGAACGAACTCCGTCAAGAAGGGGTGCGATGCCGGAGACTGCGGCGCCTGCTCGGTGCTGGTCGACGGTCACCCCACCCATTCGTGCATCTTTCCCGCCCATCGCATCGGCGGCCACGACGTCGTCACCGCCGCCGGCCTCGGTACGCCGGAGAAACTTCACCCCGTTCAACAGGCATTCGCGGACGCGGGTGGATTCCAATGTGGTTTCTGCACCGCAGGAATGGTGGTCACCACATCAGCGCTGTCGGTAGAACAAAAATCCGATCTCGCGTGCTCGATGAAAGGTAACCTGTGCCGTTGCACCGGCTATCGGTCCATTCGTGACGCCCTCGCGGGTACATCCAATACCGAGACTGCCAAAATAGGCGGGGCCCAAGGGCGTTCGATCGCAGCCCCGGCGTCCGCACGCATCGTCACGGGGACCGAGCAGTACACCATGGACTTCTCCCCGGGTGAGAAGCCGATCGACCTGCTTCACGTCGCAGTACTCGGCAGTCCGCACGCACACGCACACATAACCCGGATAGACACGGCAGCAGCCGAAGCGGCGCCGGGCGTCGCCGTGGTCCTCACCTTTCAGGACAGTCCGGACGTGCTGTTCTCGACTGCCCGACACGAGGACCGCAACGACGACCCGGACGACACGCGGGTGTTCGACAGCACCCTCCGTTTCCACGGCCAGCGGGTCGCCGCGGTCGTTGCCGAAACCCCGACGCAGGCAGAACGTGCACTCTCACTGATCGAAGTCGACTACGAGGTACTCGACGCGGTGTTCGAACCAGATCTGGCACGTTCCCCCGGCGCTCCGCTCCTGCACGGCGACAAAGACGAGAGCTCACGGATAGCCGAGGCACCCCGAAACGTGGTTGCCGCGCTTCACGACGGCGTCGGCGACCTGGACCGTGCGCTCGCGGATGCGACTGCAGTCGTCGAAGGTACGTGGAAAACTGCGCGAGTCCAGCACGTGGCCTTGGAAACTCACGGCGCTGTGGGGTGGCTCGACGAGGACGACCGCCTCGTCATCAGAAGCAGCACACAGGTGCCGTTTCTGGTTCGGGACGAATTGGCGCACATCTTCGATCTCGATCGCAGCCGAATCAGGGTGTTCGCCAAGCGGGTAGGTGGAGGCTTCGGCGGAAAGCAGGAACTACTCACCGAAGATCTGGTCGCACTGGCCGTCCTGCGAACCGGTAGGCCCGTTGCTTACGAGTTCAGCCGAAGCGATCAGTTCACCATCGCACCGTCGCGGCACCCGATGCGGGTATCGGTCCGTGCCGGCGCCGATGCCGACGGCACTCTCACTGCGCTGGCCATCGACGTCCTTTCCGACGCGGGGGCGTACGGGAACCATTCGATCGGAGTCATGTTCCACGGTTGCGCCGAATCCATGGCGGTCTATCGCGCTGCGACCAAACGCGTCGACGCCGAGGCTGTCTACACGAACAACGTTCCGTCCGGCGCCTTCCGTGGCTACGGTCTCGGTCAGATCATCTTCGCGGTCGAGTCGGCCATGGATCAGCTCGCGGATCGTCTCGGCATGGACCCCTTCGAGTTTCGGCGCCGCAACGTCGTCGTACCCGGAGACGATTTTGTCGACTGGCACGTCGAGGACGGTGATCTCGAATTCGGCAGCTACGGACTGGACCAGTGCATCGACCTCGTCGACAGTGCACTGTCGAGCGGACGCGGCGAGGCTGCACCAGCAGGGTCGCGTTGGCAGATCGGTCGAGGCATGGCAATTGCCATGATCGCGACGATCCCGCCGCGTGGTCACTTCTCCGACACCACCGTCGCACTCGAGGCCGACGGTCGGTACGTCGTGACTATCGGTACTGCGGAATTCGGAAACGGAACCACCACGATTCACCAACAGATCGCGGCCACCGAATTGCGGACGACAGTCGATCGCATCTCTATTGTTCAATCCGACACCGATGCCGGCGGATACGACACCGGAGCATTCGGGTCGACAGGAACGGTGGTCGCCGGAAAGGCGCTCCTGATCGCCTGCGAGCGCCTTCGCGAGCGGATACTGACCCGTGCGGCGCGATTGAGTGGCCGCGCCGCGCAGATCGACGATCTTTCGCCGGACGGGGTCGAAACGTCCCACGGTTGCCTCGATTTCGCGACGCTACTCGAAGGTGGCCCGCTCGCCGCTGACGGTCGCCACGACGGAACACCGCGCTCGGTCTCGTTCAACGTTCACGGTTTTCGCGTTGCCGTCGACACGGATACCGGCCGGGTGAAGATCCTGCAGTCGGTTCAGGCCGCCGATGCCGGCACCGTCATGAACCCGGCACAACTCCGCGGGCAGGTGGAAGGCGGTGTGGGACAAGCGCTCGGTGCTGCGCTGTCGGAGGAGATAGTCATCGAGGAAGGTAGGGTGGTCAATCCGCAGCTGCGCAATTACCACGTTCCCCAGATCGGGGATCTGCCGATCACCGAGGTACTGTTTGCCGACACGTACGACAAGCTCGGCCCTTTCGGCGCGAAATCGATGAGCGAGGCGCCCTTCAATCCGGTGGCACCGGCGTTGGCAAACGCAATCGCGAATGCTTGTGGAGTTCGGATGTACTCCACGCCGATGACACCGGACCGGGTGTGGGGCGAACTCCAGGCGGGGACCTAGGCTTCGCGTTCGAGTACGCGCTCGACGGCGTCGACCGCGTCGTCCAGTTCACTGGTCGTCACCGTCAGTGCGGGCCGGAACCGAATTCCTTGCTTACCCGTCGGCAGAATCATCACATGCTCGTCTTCCCGCAGTCGCTGGACGACGCGATCACGAAGGTCACTGTCCGCCAACGTGATCGCGCACATCAAGCCACGACCCCGAGGCTCGGTCGCCGTCGCGTAACGCCCGCACACTTCGGTCAACCGGGTAAGGAGATGCGCGCCCGTGAATCGCGCGCGGTCGATCAGTCGGTCCTGTTCGACGACTTCGAGTATCCGCCGGGCGCGCACCATGTCGGTGAGGTTGCCGCCCCACGTCGAATTGATCCGGGAACTGACGTGAAACACATTGTCGTGCACTTCATCCACGCGGCCACCGGCCATGATGCCGCACACCTGCGTTTTCTTGCCGAAGGCCACCACATCCGGGTGCAATCCCAATTGCTGGTAGGCCCAAGCGGTTCCGGTGATCCCGCATCCCGTCTGCACCTCGTCGAGGATGAAGAGGGCGTCATTCTCACGACACAGCTCTTGCATCGCCTGCAGGAATTCCGGCCTGAGGTGATGGTCACCGCCTTCGCCTTGGATCGGTTCGGCGATGAAACAGGCTATATCGTCGGGGTTGTCGGCAAACGCTCGGCGCGCTTGATCGAGAGTTCGCCTCTCCGCTGCTTCGACATCGCGGCCGTTTGCCAGGTACGGCGAGTCGATGCGGGGCCAGTCGAACTTGGGGAATCTCGCGACCTTGCCCGGTTCGGTGTTGGTGAGCGACATCGTGTATCCGCTACGACCGTGGAAGGCCTCGGTCAAATGCAGGACCTTCGTCCCCAGATCGCGTGACAATCCACGGCTTTCGTTCAACCGACTCTTCCAGTCGAAAGCAACCTTGAGCGCATTTTCCACCGCAAGTGCCCCGCCGTCCACGAAGAACAAGTGTGGAAGCGCCGAATCCCCCAGGACACGAGCGAAAGCCGCAACGAACCGCGCCATGGGTTCGGTGTAAATGTCGGAGTTACTCGGCTTGTTGGAGGCGACAACAGCCAACTCCTGCTGAAATTCCTCGTCGCCGGTGATCGCCGGGTGATTCATCCCGAGGGCAGAGGAACCGAAGAAGCCGAACATGTCCAGATACTCGGTTCCGTCTCGCAGGTCGCGAAGATAGGAACCTCGTGACCTTTCGACGTCGAGAATCAGATCGAATCCGTCGACGAGCATGCTGGCTTTCAACACCTCGTAGACCGGAAAGAGCGCACTGTCACCGAAGTCTCGCATCGCAGTACTCATACGCGAAGGTTATGTCAATTTTACGAGAGTGTCGATAGAACACCGTAAAAGTTATTGAACAAGCGTCATTCGTCGTAAAAAGTTTGTAGGATGATGGTGCTTCGTGTGTTGACGTTGGCTGCCGTACGGATCTCCTGCAGCAATCGCTCCAACGCCCGAGGTGACGCCACCCGGACCAGGAGGACGTAACTTTCACTCCCGGCCACCGAGTGGCACGAAACGACCGCCGGCAGGTGACGCAAACGAGCAGGAGCATCGTCGGGCTGCGAAGGATCGAGAGGAGTGATGGCGACAAATGCGGACAGATTGTGACCGAGTGCCTCAGGATCGATCTTCGCCGAGTAGCCACGGATCACCTTGCGAGACTCCAATCGACGCACTCTCGACTGGACTGCGGAGATCGAGAGTCCAGCCTTCTCAGCAAGACTCGCGAGAGTGGCACGGCCGTCCAAGACCAATTCACGCATCAAAAGTCGATCGGTTTCGTCGACCGGAACACCGGCAACGTCACTGGTTTCTGTTTCTCGCACCTGCGCAGGCTAACGCAATCGGACATTCGTATGGTTGAAACCTGGGAGCTACGTGCACGGTTCGCTGCGGCCCTCGCCAAGATGTACGGCGACGAGGTCCCCGCTTACAACACCTTGGTAGATGTAACGCTGCAGGTGAACCGTGATTTTGCTGCCGAACATCCGGATCCTGCGGAGCGCCTGGGCAGCCTGGCGAGAGTCAGCGCCGAGCGTCACGGCGCCATCCGACTGGGGACTCTCGACGAACTACGTGACGTGACCACCGTCTTCGGCGGATTCGGTATGTTTCCGGTCGGCTACTACGACCTCCGGCTCACCGACTCCCCCATTCCCGTTGTCTCGACGGCTTTTCGCCCCACCGAGCCTGCCGAACTCGCCCGGAACCCGTTCCGTGTTTTCACCTCCGTACTGACCGGCTCCGATTCCAGGTTTTTCGACACCGACCTCGAGCGTCGGATCACCGGGTTCCTGCGTCGCCGAACCCTGTTCTCTCCCGCACTTCTGCAGTGGGCACGGCAAGCAAACCGCGAGTGCGGCCTCCCGGAGCCCGAGGCGACACAATTCGTCGAAGCGGCAACCTCGGCGTTTCGGCTCGGCACCGAACCCATCGACGCCGGTTGGTATCGCGAACTTGCCGCGATCTCACCTGTCGCCGCAGACATCGCCGGCCAGGGCTCGACACATGTCAACCACCTCACCCCACGGGTACTCGACATCGACGAATTGTACCGCCGAATGACCGAGCGCGGCATCGCCATGATCGACCGCATCCAAGGCCCGCCGAGATGGAATGGGCCGCCACTGCTTCTGCGGCAGACGTCGTTTCGCGCACTGGCCGAAGACAGACGTTTTCGTCGGCCGGACGGATCGGTCACCACAGAACCTGTCCGCGTCAGATTCGGCGAGGTCGAGGCACGCGGAATCGCGTTGACCCGCAGCGGGAGGGCGATCTACGACCGACTGATCGCCAGGCCCGAGGACGCCGACTGGGGCAGCGAATTTCCGCACACCGAGGACGGACTCGACGACGCGGGGTTGGCGTACTTCACGTACCGAAGCGAAGGAACTGTCGTCGTCCGCGACCCGATCGTCTACGAGGACTTTCTACCGGCATCCGCGGCCGGGATCTTCGCGTCCAATCTCGATTCCGTGACCGGATTCGTTTCCGATGCGCCCGGCGCCGAATACGGGCAGGATCGATTGGAGGGCGCCATCGACCGCACCATCGAAGATCCGTTCGAGCTGTACCGCGCACAACAAGAGGCATCACGTGCCGTGCTTTCTCCCGCCCACAACCACCCCCGACTACAACCACCCCCGCCTACAACCACAGAGGACTCCCAGTGAACCTGCCTGATTCTTCGAGCCTCGCCGACCGCGCCGAGAACGCCCTCGCTGCCTGCGGTGTCGAGTGGCCCGCCGGCGATCTGAGCGCACATAGTCCGATCACCGGTACACAACTGCGTACGGTCCGGCAACACTCCGGCCGAGAAGTCGACGACGCCGTCGAAGCGGCTCATCGAGCGTTCCTCACCTGGCGCACCGTCCCCGCTCCGGCGCGCGGGGCGGTCGTGCGGCGGCTGGGAAGCCTACTGACCGAGCACAAGGAGGATCTCGCGGAGATCGTGACGCTGGAGGCAGGCAAGGTCACCTCGGAAGCTCTCGGCGAGGTACAGGAGATGATCGACATCTGCGAGTTCGCGGTCGGTCTCTCCCGGCAGCTCTACGGACGCACCATGCCGTCCGAGCGTCCTGGCCACCGGTTGACGGAAACGTGGCACCCGCTCGGCGTCGTCGGGGTCATCTCCGCGTTCAACTTTCCCGTCGCGGTGTGGTCGTGGAATACCGCCATCGCTCTCGTGTGCGGTGACGCCGTCGTGTGGAAGCCTTCGGAAACCACGCCACTGACCGCACTGGCATGTGACGCCCTCCTCCGACGCGCACTCGCCGACTGTGATGCGCCGATAGACGTCCACCAGTTGATCATCGGCGGACGCGACGTCGGTGAGGCCTTGGTGGACAACCCACTTGTGGCCTTGGTCAGCGCTACCGGTTCCGTGAGAATGGGCCGCGCCGTGGCTCCACGAGTTGCCGAGCGTTTCGGACGAAGTCTCCTGGAGCTGGGTGGAAACAACGCCGCCGTCGTCACGCCGTCGGCAGATCTCGAGCTTGCCGTGCGCGGAATTGTCTTCTCCGCCGCCGGAACTGCCGGGCAGCGCTGCACCTCACTGCGCCGGCTCATCGTTCACGAGTCGATCGCCGACAACGTCGTCGACCGCGTTGCGTCCGCATACGCGCAACTCCAGGTCGGCAGTCCCTTCGACTCCGGTGTTCTGGTCGGGCCGCTGATCAACGAAGCCGCGTTCGAGGCGATGCAGAAATCGCTCTCGGCCGCGCGCGCGGACGGCGGGACCGTAGTGTGCGGCGGCGACCGCGTCGGCGAATCCGGTTTCTACGTGACACCTGCACTCGTTCGTATGCCCGCACAGACCGAGGTGGTACGGGCCGAGACTTTTGCACCCATCCTCTACGTCTTGACCTACACCGATTTCGACGACGCCATTGCGCTGCACAACGATGTGCCTCAAGGTCTTTCGTCCTCGATCTTCACGCTCGATCAGCGTGAGGCCGAGCGTTTTCTCGCCGCCGACGGTTCCGATTGCGGCATCGCGAACGTGAACATCGGAACGTCCGGTGCAGAGATCGGCGGCGCTTTCGGCGGGGAGAAGGAGACGGGCGGCGGACGCGAATCGGGTTCGGATTCGTGGAAGGCATACATGCGCCGAGCCACCAATACCGTCAACTACTCGGACCAGTTGCCGCTGGCTCAAGGGGTCGAGTTCGGCTGAACACCTGCTGGGCGAAATCGGTGATCGCGTCGATCAGCTCCGGAAGCGCCGACAACTGAGGTGCATGATCGGTGCCCAGGCTGACCATCTGGGCACCGGGGACAAGTCTCTGCATGGCACGTTGAGCCTCGATCGGCACAGTTCGATCCAGGGTGCATTCGACATAGAGCCTCGGCACGGTTCCGAATCGCTCTTCGGTCCAGTCCGCTGCCATCAAACGGGCGGACTCCAATTGTGGGACAAGCATGCGCGCTGCGCCTATCGCATCGGCGACCGGCGCTTCGTGGAAGAACACGGCGGCAGCGGCTTCCGGCGGAACTGCCGTCGCTTCGCCTTCGCCGACAGGGACCAACCAACGCGAGATCCCGACCGGACTTTCCAAACCGGCTTCAGCACACAGCATCCCGAAATCCATCTGTGACGGCAGCATCATTCCCGCGACATATACAAGACCCGTTACCTGCGAAGGTATCCACTCGGCCACCTGCGAGGCCACGATCCCGCCGCCTGAGTGCCCGACCAGGATGGCCGGCCCGTCCAATGACTCCATCACTGACACAACATGTTCGGCGACATCGGCCAGATCGATCACGTCGTCGGGGTTCCAACTCCCGGAGCCGGGAAGCTCCACCACGACGGGATCGAAGCCGGCCGACTTCAGAGGGCCACGCACCCGATCCCAGACCCAACCACCTGCCCAGGCGCCGTGAATCAGGACGATGTTCCGAGGGCTCACTGCTTCACCTCGAACTCGGCCGCCGAGAGCACCCGTGCCGCCTCACGAACTGCGGCGGTATTGGACTTCCCCTGCCTCGACCCGGCCAGCTTGGCTTTGATGTGATCGCGAACAGTGATGGGTTCGTATTCCAGGCCGGAGTCGTCGCGAAAGCGCGGTAGTGTCGCGATCACCGCATCGACGTTTCCGTCGTGAAAGAACGCGGCCGATCGTCGACGTTTGACGGTGCCGTTCACCACCGGAGGCGCAACTCGGTGCAACGTGGACATCCACTTGTCGTTGGTCAGGCGCGCGGTGAGATCCCCAAGATTGACCAACAGCGCATCGTCTTCCGGCCAGACGTCGTGCCAGCGTCGGTCGCTCCCGAGCACTTGCAAACCTTCGACCTGATCCGCCCACAACACGGTGACCAGCCCGAAATCGGTATGTTCCCCCATCCCCTTCAACTCGCCGTCCAACGTCACCGCCCCTTCGGGCAATGCGTAATTGTTCATCCGCAATACGTCGATGGAATGGTCGGTGATCGACTCGAAGAATCCCGGGGTCAGGCCCAGTGCGTCGTCGAAAATGGTGGTGAGTGTCCGCGCCACCCGCTCGCCATGGGCGTAGTAGTTCTCCACTCGCTCCGCGAATCCACGCACTGCCGGCCACAGGTTGATTCCGTAATCCTCCTCCGACAGTTCGAGTTCGGTGAATGATCGGGCTTCGGTTCCTATGTTGAACGCCTCGAAAAAGTCGTTCATCCGGGTCGCGGATTCGACGCCGAGACTCAAGCTCAGCGACTCACTCTTGGGCGGACTGTACCCACGATTCGCGCCCGCGATTCGGTAGCCCGATTTGGTCTCCAGCGGCAGTCCGAAGAAGTCGTCCATGGCGTCGGCGAGGCCGGAAGAAATGTCGACTGGAACGCCGTGACCCCGAATCTGCATGAAACCGACAGTTCGACAAGCATGGTCGACGTCAGCAGCCACTCGCGCCTTGTCCTGGTCGGCACCACCGAGCACGTAAGGCGAGATGTCGATGACGGGCACTTCGAAGAGATCGGATCCTGACAGAGAATCAGACTGTGACGATGGCACTGGCGTCTCCTGCAGAACTGGTAGCGGGTTCATTTTTTGCAGTGGGGTGAAGGCTCTCGCGCGATCGTCTCGCGAGTTCACCGAGTCGGCTGTGATTGAACAGCAGGTTGAGCGAAAAGGCCGAGGCCGCAGCCAAAGTGATGCCACTACCGAGGAGGATCTGTGCCGAGGAGGGGAACCGCTCGAACATCCCCTCCGCAAATTCCGGCAGAATGCCGATTCCGACGGATACAGCAGCGATCGTGGTGTTGATCGGGTCACTGAGATCGACCTTGCGCAGCGTGTTGATTCCGACCACGGCGACAGTCGAGAACAAGATGATGCCAACACCGCCGACCACCGGATCAGGTAGGGCGGCAACCACTTCACCCATTCGCGGGATGAGGCCGAGGACGATCAGAATGGCACCGCTGGTAGCGGTCACGTACCGGCTGTACACCCGGGTAGTGGCCACAGCGCCGACATTCTGGGAGAAAACAGTGTCGACAAAGGCATTGAAGATTCCGCCCAGAACTCCCGACATACCGTCGGCCACCAGGCCTCGTGCCAGATCTGCTTTCTTCAAAGGCTTTCCGGTGATCTCGCTGACGGCCAGCATGCTCGCCGTCGATTCGGCGAAAACCACTGCCATGACGATACTCATCGCCACCACCGCGGTGACGGGAAACTCCGGAGCTCCGAAATGGAACGGCATCGGGAAACCCACCCAGGCCGAACCACTGACGCCACTCAGATCGATCAGACCCATCGGTATGGCAATCACGGTACCGATCACCAATGCCATCAGCACTCCGAGTTGTGTCCACATCCCGCGGCCGAGGCAGATGAACGCCACCGCGACTACGACGACAGCCGCAGCCAGCGCCAGGTTCTTCGGGTCGGCGAACGACGGGGAGGTGGGGTCGTTTCCGACGATCAAGCCTCCTGCGACCCCGATCAACGAGATGCCGATGACCGTGAGGACGACGCCGGTGACCAGGGGCGGGAAGTATCGGACGATCTTGGCGAACGGTACGGCCAGAGCTATGCCGACTACACCACCGACCAGCATGGACCCGTATACCGCCTGCAGGCCGTACTCCTTCGCGATCAGAATCATCGGCGTCAGTCCGGCGAAGGTCGCCCCGCACACGATCGGCAGCCGAACACCGGCGACCTTCCCGACGCCCAAGCTCTGAATGATCGTGATGATGCCTGCAACGAGCAAGTCCGCGCTGATCAGCATCGCGACTGTGCTGCGATCCAGCCCTACGGCGGCACCGAAAACCAGCGGAACCGTGATGCAGCCGGTGTACATGATGAGGACGTGCTGAAGAGCAAAAGCAGACTGGCGGGCAATGGGGAGCCGCTGGTCGACTGGATGGATGGCCATGCGCCGATCTCCGTCCGAAGCTGGAAGTGTTTCGTGTACGGGACTATTCAGCACGTCGATAATTTCTTACCGTGGTCGAATTTGTTTCGTCTGTGTAATCAAAACTTTCACCAGAGCACTGCTATCTTCGGCACATGGACGACGACCAGAAGACGATAGCGACCGCAATCGGGGCTGCCGTGCGGACGGCGCGCAAAGAAGCCGGACTGACGTTGCGTGAGGTCGCCGTGAAGTCGGGACTGTCGCAGCCCTTCCTGAGCCAGACCGAGAACGGCCACGCAGTACCCAGTGTCATGAACCTTCATCGCCTCGCGCAATCGATCGGCACCACCGCTCATGCGCTGTTGGCACAAGGTGAACGAACTCCGTCCAGCCTCGTCCGCGCCGGGGAAGGGCGAACGTTCGAACTGGCACACGATTCGGTGATCCGCTTCTGCTCCACCGGTTCACGCACCATGGAACCCAACGAGATCACGGCAGCCCCTCACTCCGAGGCAGGCGAACACACCGAGCATGCCGGCGAAGAGTTCATTCACGTACTCGAAGGATCTGTCGAAGTCGAGGTGGGACTGGACGAGCATCACGTCCTTCACGTCGGTGACACCCTCCTCTACACCTCGACCATCCCGCATCGGTGGTTCAATCGCACCGATGCGGTGGCGAGATTCCTCATCGTGAGTTCGCCGCCCTCGTTCTAGATGCGCGGTTCCGGTTCCACACCACAACCCCCGCTCACGGCTTACCCTGACAGCGTGACCAAGTGGCCGGAGCTTGCGCGTGAGATCGCCGATACCGTTCTGTTTCCCGTCGCCGACAGCGTCGACGCCGACGGAGAAATCCCCAGCAGCCATTTCGACGCGCTCGCCGCCGACGGCTTCTACGGCATCGCCGCCCTCGGGGAGGGCGGACCCAGCAGCGAAGAACTGGTCGACGTCCTCGAAACCTTGTGCGGCGGTTGCCTGGCAACGACCTTCACCTGGATGCAGCATCACGGCGTCGTCGGAGCCTTGGCTTCGAGTTCCAATATGTCTCTGCGCGAACAATACTGGGACGGGCTCGTTTCCGGCACGATTCGCGGTGGCGTTGCGTATGCCGGCGCCATCCCCCGGCCGCCGCTCCTGTGGGCGAAGCGGGTGAACGACGGCTACGTCCTCGACGGCATCGCACCCTTCGTCACCGGCTGGGGAATCGTCGATGTACTCCTGGTCTCGGCGCGAGACGAGTTCGACAATTCCATCGTTCACTCCGTCGTACCAGTGGGAGAGGCCCCGGGGCTGACGATCGAGGAACTTCCACTGATCGCGGCACGCGGGAGCAACACCGTCCGAATCGTCTTCGACGCTTTCGACATTCCCGACACCGATGTCTGTGCAGTCGTCAGTGACGAACAGTTCCAGAGCACCCAACTCCCCGGATTGTGGCTCAACGGCGCGATGGCCATGGGCATCACCCGCCGCGCAGTGACCGAACTCGCGAATCTGGGAGTCGACGCCGACGCGTTCGAGGAACAAGCCGCCCGGGCGCGCGCCGATCTCGATGCAGCACTGCGCAACGGAGGCGACATGTCGGCTGCACGCGCCCGCGCATCGGAACTTGCTGTGCGTGCGTCGGCCGCGCTCGTCACTGCGACCGGAAGCCGCGCCCTGGTCGGCAGCAACACCGCCGAGCGGCTCATGCGTGAAGCCACCTTCACTCTGGTCGCGGCTGGTCGGCCGGAGATCAAAGCAGCTCTCGTGGAACGACTCAGCGGATACTGAGTCTGCACGGTTGTACTCGATTGCACGGTTGCACTCGATTACGCTGGGGCTCATGACCAGTGGAGCACCAGTACTCATCCCGGCCGGAACCGTGTTCACGCCGGAGGACCTGACGTTCTATGCCGATCGCGACTCCCGCAGTCTCGACGACGCCATCGCCGAAGCCGACCTTCTCGTCAGTTGCCCACACTCGGGTTCCGCGATTCCAGCAGAACTCTCACGCTTTCTCGCACCTGAATTCACACAGCGACTGCAATTCGACTTCACCGACATGTCCACCAGTTCCATCGTGCGCCGTTGGGCCGAAATCGATTCGCGCATCGTGTACGTGGAGAATCCGCACCCTCGCATGATTCGCGATCCCAACCGTGCGAAGCCCGAAAACCTGGAAGCGTCACTGCGCGAAGCCTTCGCCCGCGTCCACAAGGCCGGTGCCGGCAACAGAGCGGACCTCACCGGCGTCGACGCAGTTCGCCCTGTCACATTCTCGTTCTACCCCCTGTTGCTCGAGCCGAGCGACGACGCGGGCTGGAAGGACCTCGCCGAGACCTTCACCGAGACAGCTGAACACGGTTTGGGCGTCTACGAAAGAACTCGCGACGCACTGATCGAAGCCATGGTGGAGAAGAGCTTCGAACTCGGCCGATCGTTCACGACGTTGTCGTTCCACGACACGATGAACCACACCACCCGGCGGGACGGCGCCGTCAATGTCGAACGGCCGGAAGCAGATCGGCTCCCCGACGTCGTTGCGCTCTCCAATCGTGGCGATCACGACGGCAATCGACGCGGCGACAATCCCGTGACTATGGATCCGGAGCTCATACGCACACTTGCGGTCGCACATCGCAAGGGATTTCAGGTCGACGATCCCGATGCGGTCGCTCTCAATCAGCCGTACCTCGGCAGTTTCGAAATCATCGCGGCCGGAGCCAGATTCGCCGACTCGCGCGCCCGCGCTGACGAGGCAGGGATCACGTTGAGCGCGGTTCAGGCCGAATTCAAACGAGAATTCCTACTGGGAGACGAACTGGCCGCATACATCATGGAACCCGGCGTCGACTGGCCTACACCCGACGCCGAACGGGTGGACCAGCTCGCTCACGCGTGCAAGGCGAGCTGGGACCACTACCGCAACAGCTGACGTAAGACTCAGCCTCAACTCTCAGCCGAGCACCACTCCGAACAGAGCACCGGCCGCAATCGTCGTCACGGCCAAAATGATGGTCGGCAGGAAGAACGAGTGGTCGACGAGCTTGGAGCCCAGCTTCGTGCTGCCCGAGAGGTCGAAGTTCGCAGCCGCGATCTGCGAACCGTTCGTCGGCAACAGATAGACACCGGCAAACGCTCCGGCCCACATTCCGCTCACCAGGCCGGGTGCAATCCCGGCTGCGAGACCGATCGGCACAATGGTCCGCGTCGCGGTCGACTGACTGGTCGTCAGTACACAGACCAGGAAGACACCGAGCGCGAAGATCCACGGCGCGGCGTTGACCCAGTCGCCGACGGTGCTCGTGATCAGCTCGGAATGGGCGCTGATGAATGTGTCCGTCAGCCATGCCAGACCGAACAGCGCGATGGCCGAGACCATACCGGCGCGGAACACGGTCGAGGACGGCACGTCGGCGACATTCGGGCGGCACACCAGCAGGATCAACGTGCCCACGACGAACATCAGCATTTCGATGATCGGTGTCATCCCCATCGGGGTACCGTCGGCGGCTTCGGGGCGAATTCCCTTGAACAGGCCGAATATCACGATAGCCAGGACGCCGGCCAGGAAGATCAGTGCCGCGTTTCGTCCGGTCTTCGTCGAGACGAGTTCGGTCTTGGACGCTGCACCCGGTCCGGCCAATTCGCCCGACTTCAACTTCGCCTGTATCTCCGGGTCGTCGTCGAGATCCTTGCCGAGGCGGTTGACCGCGATGGAGGAAAGGACGATGCCGACTACGGCAGCGGGGAAGGTGATCTTGATGATGTCGATGAGTTCGAAATCGTAAGGCGGCACGTCGGTCAGCGTGACCATTGCGGCCATCGCCGCGGACACCGGGCTACACGCCAGCGCCACGCCGGTCGAGACAACTGACAGCGACAGCGGCCGTGACGGCCGCACACCGTTCTTGTACGAGACGTCGTAGATGACGGGAAGCAGCGGGTAGAGGATGTTGGATGTACCGGCACCGACCGAGAACAGGAATGACACCAACGGCGCGATCAGCGTGATCTGTTTCGGGCGGGATTCGATCAACTTCGCTGCGATGGTGACCATCCAGTCGATACCACCGGCCGCCTGCATCATCGACGACGCAAGGACGACGGACAGGACGATGAGGAGAGCGTCGACAGGCGGACTGCCGACGTCCTCTCCGAAGACGAACACGAGGACGGCAACACCTGCGCCGCCCCACAGACCGAGCGCGACACCGCTCGATCTGGTACCCATGACAATCGCCCCGAGCACTACCGCCAGCTCGAGGACAATCTTGACTGCTTCCATCAGGCACTCGCCTTCTCGATAACAAGAGAATAGCTATAACAGGGCAAATAGTATGCTCTGCACTTCGGCTGCGGGCATGAACACGCTGTCGGTGGGAAGGGGCAATATGGTGGTCGTGACCAACGTCCTCGGTAGGTTCTCGCCCGCCACACGCGAGTGGTTCGGCGGCGCTTTCAGCGCTCCGACTGCTGCGCAGCTCGGCGCCTGGGAATCCATCGCGAGTGGCTCTCACACACTTGTCGTCGCACCCACCGGCTCCGGCAAGACATTGTCGGCGTTCCTCTGGGCTCTCGATCAGCTCGCAGCCAAGGACGAAGGCGAACGCACCACCAAAGTCCTCTACATCTCGCCACTCAAGGCGCTCGGGGTGGACGTCGAACGGAACCTTCGCGCTCCGCTGGTCGGTATCACCCAGACGGCGAAACGTCTGGGCCTCACTCCGCCCGAGATCACCGTCGGTGTCCGTTCCGGCGACACGTCCCAGGCCGATCGGCGCTCGTTGATCAAGCGGCCGCCGGACATCCTGATCACGACGCCGGAGTCGTTGTTCCTGATGCTCACCTCCGCCGCCCGGGAAACACTCGTCGGCGTCGATACCGTGATCGTCGACGAGGTTCACGCGGTGGCGGGCACCAAGCGCGGCTCACACCTTGCGCTCTCGCTGGAACGCCTGGATGGCTTGCTCGAGCGTCCGGCGCAACGCATCGGATTGTCGGCCACTGTCCGTCCGCACGAGGAGATCGGGCGGTTCCTGGCCGGTTCGGCACCCATACGGATCGTGGCACCGCCTGCCGCCAAGACCTTCGACCTCACCGTCCGTGTTCCCGTCGAGGACATGACCGAACTGGGGATCGCGACGCCGGCCGACGGTTCCGAATCCCCCACCCCGCAAGCCGGTTCGATCTGGCCCCACGTCGAAGAACAGATCGTCGACCTCGTTCTCGACCACCGATCGTCCATCGTGTTCGCCAACTCTCGACGCCTCGCCGAACGTTTGACAGCCAGGCTCAACGAGATTCATGCAGAACGCATCGGTCTGGCCGTCGAGAAGACACCTCGCCCGCCCGCGCAGATCGGAGCTCCCACCGAGGTCAACTACGGTGCAGAACCTCTCCTTGCGCGCGCCCACCACGGATCGGTCAGCAAAGACCAGCGCGCCCTCATCGAAGACGACCTCAAATCGGGTCGATTGCGATGCGTCGTCGCCACCAGCAGTCTCGAAC
This sequence comes from Rhodococcus sp. P-2, assembly GCF_016598535.1. Taxonomy (GTDB): domain Bacteria; phylum Actinomycetota; class Actinomycetes; order Mycobacteriales; family Mycobacteriaceae; genus Rhodococcus_F; species Rhodococcus_F baikonurensis. The sequence continues at coordinate 730,927 of NZ_CP066779.1, forward strand.
TCGGAATCGACATGGGCGCCGTCGACCTGGTCATCCAGGTGGAGGCACCGCCTTCGGTTGCCAGCGGACTGCAACGTGTCGGCCGCGCCGGCCACCAGGTCGGCGAAATCTCGCGAGGGGTGGTCTTCCCGAAACACCGCACCGACCTGATTCACTGCGCGGTGACCGTCGAGCGCATGGTCGAAGGCAAGATCGAGGCGATGGCCGTTCCCGCCAACCCCCTCGACATACTTGCCCAGCAAACTGTTGCGGCCACTGCACTCGAGCCGATCGACGTGGACGACTGGTTCGAGACCGTGCGCCGAAGCGGTTCCTTTGCAACGCTTCCCCGTTCGGCCTACGAGTCGACTCTGGATCTGCTCGCCGGGCGGTACCCCTCGGACGAGTTCGCCGAATTACGTCCGCGTCTGGTCTGGGATCGCGAGTCCAACACGCTGACGGGCCGGCCGGGTTCGCAGCGTTTGGCAGTCACTTCCGGCGGTGCCATCCCCGACCGCGGGCTCTTCACGGTCTACATGGTCGGAGAGAAAGCATCACGCGTCGGCGAACTCGACGAAGAAATGGTCTACGAATCCCGGGTCGGCGACGTCTTTGCGCTCGGCGCCACCAGTTGGCGGATCGAGGAAATCACCTTCGATCGGGTCCTGGTCAGCCCCGCCTACGGCATGCCCGGTCGTCTGCCCTTCTGGCACGGCGACGGGCTCGGTCGCCCTGCCGAACTCGGACAGGCGTTGGGCCAATTCGTTCGAGAGACCGCGCTGGGTAACGAAGCCGACGTCGTCGAGCGTTGCCGCGTGGGCGGACTCGATCACAACGCCACAACCAATCTGATCCAACTCGTCGGTGAGCAGAAGACTGCCACCGGACAAGTACCGTCGGATCGCACGCTGGTGGTCGAGCGCTTCCGCGACGAACTCGGCGACTGGCGTCTGGTGCTGCATTCCCCGTACGGCCAACGTGTTCACGCGCCGTGGGCCCTCGCCATCGGGGCGCGCTTGCAGGAACGATACGGCGTCGATTCCAGTCCGACGGCCTCCGACGACGGCATCATCATCCGGCTCCCCGACACCGAGAACGAGCCTCCCGGCGCCGAACTGTTCACCTTCGACGTCGAGGACATCGAAGATCTGGTCACCCAGGAGGTGGGCGGCTCTGCGTTGTTCGCCTCCCGATTCCGCGAATGTGCCGCCCGCGCACTGCTTCTCCCCCGCCGCAATCCCGGAAAGCGTGCACCGCTGTGGCAGCAGCGTCAGCGGTCCGCGCAACTGCTGGACGTCGCCCGCAAGTTCCCGACATTCCCGATCCTGCTCGAGACCGTGCGCGAGTGCTTGCAGGACGTCTACGACCTGCCTGCACTGAAGGAATTGTTCGGCAAGATCGAACGGCGCCAGATCCGAATAGTCGAGGTGGAGACGCCCTCACCTTCACCGTTCGCGAGGGCTCTCCTGTTCAACTACGTGGGCGCGTTCATGTACGAGGGCGACAGCCCCCTGGCCGAGCGACGCGCCGCCGCTTTGTCCTTGGACTCCACGCTGTTGGCCGAACTCCTCGGCCGCGTCGAACTGCGCGAGCTTCTCGACGCCGGAGTGATCGAGCAGGCCGAACGTGAGCTGCAACGGCTCGTCCCTGAGCGAAAGGCCAAGGACCTCGAGGGTGTTGCCGACCTCCTGCGCATGCTGGGCCCGCTGACCACCGAAGAAGTCACCGAACGCTGTCTCGAGGATCCGGGCTCCTGGCTCGACAAGTTGGTTGCGGACAAACGCGCCCTCCACGTCTCCTATGCAGGCGAGAGCTGGTGGACGGTCGTCGAAGATGCAGCGCGGCTTCGCGATGGACTCGGCGTTCCACTGCCGATCGGCGTTCCGGCGGCGTTCATCGAGCCGGTCGATCAGCCACTCGACGACCTCCTGAGCCGATACGCACGTACCCACGGACCCTTCACTCTCGCCGACGCGGCTGCACGCTTCGGTCTCGGAGTATCCGTCGCGCGTGACGTTCTCGGTCGGCTCGCGCTCGAAAAGCGTGTTCTCGAAGGAGAATTCCGCCCGTCTGCAACCGGGAGCGAATGGTGCGACGCCGAAGTCCTACGTCGCTTGCGGCGTCGCTCGCTCGCCGCGGCCCGGCAGGAGGTCGAGCCGGTCAGCACCGCAACACTCGGACGATTTTTTCCCAGTTGGCAGCATGTCGGCGGCACGCTGCGCGGAATCGACGGTGTTGCAACGGTGGTCGATCAACTTGCCGGCGTTCCGATTCCGGCGTCCGCTCTCGAATCGTTGATCCTGCCGAGCCGAGTTGCCGACTACTCCCCCGCGATGTTGGACGAACTCACGTCGACGGGTGAAGTCCTGTGGTCCGGATCGGGAGCTATATCGGGCAAAGACGGGTGGGTGGTGCTGCACCCCGCCGACCTGGCACCGATCACGCTCAATTCGCCCGCCGACACCGACGTCTCGGAGTTGCAGAAGCGCATCCTCGACCTGCTGTCCGGCGGCGGTGCCTACTTCTTCCGCCAGTTGGTCGACGCGTTGCGAACCACGGAGTCGGCTGCGGACACGGTCGACAGTGCGGTGACGACGGCACTGTGGGAGTTGGTGTGGCTCGGACACATCGGAAACGACACCGTTGCACCGCTGCGCGCACTTCTCTCCGACACCACCCGGACAACAACAAGTCACCGATCCCCTCGACGTGTTCCGCGGGCACGTCCGTACCGCGGAATGGCACGCGCTTCCACCCCGGCCCGCACGGGACCGGCGACCGCTTCCGGTCGGTGGTTCCAACTGCCGGCGATCGAACCGGACCCGACCATCCGGGCGCACGCCACGGCCGATCTGTTGCTCGAACGGTACGGCGTCGTCACCCGCGGATCGGTGATGAGCGAGAACGTGCCGGGCGGTTTCGCGTTGATCTACAAGGTTCTGAGCACGTTCGAGGACAACGGGCGCGCTCGACGCGGATACTTCGTCGATACCCTGGGCGGCGCTCAATTCTCGACTCCTCCCGTGGTGGACCGCTTGCGCACGTTCGGTGATTCCATCGAGGGACGCCATACTTCCTCGGCTGCAGTCACTCTCGCGGCGTGCGATCCGGCAAACCCGTACGGCGCGGCGCTGCCGTGGCCGGCGTCGGGGGGCGAGGAATCACCAGGACACCGACCCGGACGAAAAGCCGGCGCACTGGTAGTTCTGGTGGAGGGTGAGTTGGTTCTGTTCGTCGAACGCGGCGGCCGCACGATCCTGACCTTCACCGACGACGGGGGCACCTTGCGGATGGCAGCACTGTCACTTGCACACAAGGTGACCTCTCGCGCCATCGACAAGTTGGTGGTGGAGAAGGTCGACGGAGAGACCATCCACGGCAACGATTTTGCTCCCGTCCTGGTCGAAGCCGGCTTCGCGGCCACCCCTCGCGGATTCCGCTTGAGATCATGATGGTTGAGAAGCTGAGTGTTGCGATCGTGAAGAGTGGGGGCGGCGACCATGCCTGAGGGCGATACCGTGTGGCGGGCCGCCAACGATCTGCGCGCTGCCCTGGCGGGGAAGGTACTCACTACCTGCGATGTCCGCGTTCCTCGCTACGCCACCGTTGATCTGTCAGGTCATCGTGTGGATTCCGTCGCCAGTCGCGGAAAGCATCTGCTGATCCGCGTGGGCGAAGCGTCCGTTCACACGCATCTGAAGATGGAAGGTCAGTGGCAGATTTATCGCCCCGGCGAGCGCTGGCGCAGACCCGCCCATCAAGCGCGCATCATCTTGGCCACCGAAGACTCTGTAGCAGTGGGCTTTTCACTGGGAATCACCGAGATCCTCGAACTCGGGCAGGAACAGGAGGCCGTCGGACACCTCGGAACGGACCTCCTCGGAACGGACTGGGACAGTTCCGTGGCCGTCGAAAATCTGCGCGCTGCAGACTCCGAACCGATCGGAATCGCGCTCCTGGATCAGCGGGTGATGGCCGGACTGGGCAACGTGTACCGAAACGAGATCTGCTTCCTACGAGGCATTCACCCGAGAACGCCGACACGTCTCGCCGGAAATCTCGACGCGATAGTCGACCTGTCGTTCCGCACCATCAACGCCAACAAGTCACGTCGCATCCGGGTCACGACCGGCGACACCCGTCCAGGTAGGCAGACCTGGGTGTACGGCAGACGCGGAAAACCCTGCCGCCGTTGCGGAACTCGCATCACCGAAGACACCCTCGGACCGGATCAGCTCACCGAGCGAAATATCTTCTTCTGCCCGGCCTGCCAGCCCTTCACGCCTGGTTAGCGTTGATCAGCAGCCTGACGCAGTGGCGAACAAATCGTTCGCGGTCCACGACGATCGTGCCGTCCAGATAACCGATGAACAGCGTGAACAACGCCCCGACCAGTCCGACGGCCACCAGTTGCTTGTCCACGGGGTCAGCGATCTCGGACAACTGGTCGTACACGAGGTCCACGAACGCCGGCATCGATTCGATACCGCGTCCGCTCAGGACGGGTTCCGAGAGCGGAGCGATCAGGAGCACTCTCCCCATCGCCGGATCGTCGACCATGAGCTTGACGAAAGCGTCGACCGCAGCGGTGGCGACGGCCTCGGATGTAGTCTCCGACTCCACTGCCGACGCCAGCGCCGACTGCGCCCGCTCGGCGACAAACGTGTGGACCGCGACAACGTACTGATCACGATCGGTGAAGCTCTCGTAGAAGTACCGCTCGGTCAAACCGGCGGCCTTGCAGACCGCACGCACATTGACGGCCGGACCGTCGACCGCACCGAGCAGTGTCACTCCGACGTCGAACAACGTCGCCTTTCGAGTGGCCCTGCGTTCTTCGATGCTCACAACTTCCCCACTTCGCCGACACCTGATCGATTCAACTGGCTTTCAATCTTGACTACCGCTGTTGTCGATCCTAATCTGACAACATGCGTAGTCAACTTGACGACAGCAGCACCCCGGTTCCCCTCGGTCCGGATTCCCTGACCTGGAAGTATTTCGGCGACTGGCGCGGGATGCTGCAAGGCGTCTGGGCCGGTTCGATGCAGAACATGCACCCCGGGCTCGGCGCCGGAGTCGAGGAGCATTCACAGTTCTTCGACGAGCGGTGGGAACGGCTGTACCGCTCGCTGTATCCCATTGCAGGCGTGGTGTTCGACGGCGATCGCGCGCAGCAGACAGCCGAAGAAGTCCGCGGCTATCACACACGAATCAAGGGCGTCGACAAGTTGGGGCGTCGATATCACGCACTCGATCCCGACACTTTCTACTGGGCGCACGCAACGTTCTTCATGGGCACCATCGTCACGGCCGAGAACTTCTCGGGTGGCTTGACCGAGGCCCAGAAACGTCAGCTCTTCACCGAACACATTCAGTGGTATCGCCTGTACGGGATGAGCATGCGCCCTGTTCCCGAGACCTGGGAAGCATTTCAGGAGTACTGGGACCACATGTGCCGCAACGTACTCGAAGACAACAAGGCGACCCGCGACGTACTCGACCTGTCGGGACTCGGCAAGCCCCCGTACATGACGTGGCTTCCCGATCCGTTGTGGCGGCTCGCCCGAATCCCCCTCGCCCGCGGATTCGTGTGGCTGACGGTCGGAATGTACGACCAACCGGTTCGCGACCTTCTCGGTTACTCGTGGAGTGGCCGAGACCAGAGAATCCACACCGCCGTCGGCCGGAGCGTCAACGCCGTCTTCCGTCTGGTGCCGTGGCGATACCGGTATCAGCCACGTGCTCGCGCGGGATGGGACCGAGCGAACGGCCGAATCCCCGCCGACGCACCACTGGTCCACACACCGGCGCGCAACCTGCCCCCGGTCGAGCAGCGAGATAACCCGATGCACTACAGCCCCAGGGTCTGATCTGCCATGCTCTGAACATGGAGTGGGACCTGCGAACCCTGCTGAACCGGCCGATCACCTCTCACGGTGCGCCGCTGGGACAAGAACGTGTCGCGGCGAGGACCACCGCGTACATCTACGGCAACATTCTTGTCCTCGCCGCACTCATACCGGTGACGAAATCTCAGGAATCGCTTGGCGCCGCGATTGTGGTCGGCACGGCATTGTCGACATACATCGCCCACACCTTCGCCGAAGGTGTCGGCGAGAGCATTCGCAACGATCGTCGACTGACGACCGCGGAGAGAATCGACTCGCTTCGCGATTCCGTCCCGATCCTCACCTCTGCGGTTGTTCCTGTCGTCATTCTCGCGACAGCGTGGTTCAACTTCCTGGAACCGCGGACGGCGCAGTTGATCGCGGAAATCGTCTTGATCCTGCGGATCGGTTCCACCAGTTACGTGATCAGCCGACTTCACGGCGAGAAAGTCAGTACGAACACCCATCTGGCAGCGTTCGGACTCGCCGCCGTCGCCACCCTCATAGTCGGCTTGAAGATAGTGCTCACTCATTGACCAGTCTCCCGATCGCGAATTCCCAGGCCTGAAGGGGTACTGCCGTTACCCGGCTGAACAATCACTCCCGCCCGACCAGCGCCGCCACTACCGTGGACGACATGAGCATCCCGACCCTGAAACTGAACAATGGCGTCGACATCCCCGCGCTCGGCTTCGGCGTCTACCAGACGCCGCCGGACGAAACAGTCGCCGCCGTCGAGTCCGCGCTGTCGACGGGGTATCGCCATATCGATACTGCGGCGGCCTACGGCAACGAGAAGGGCGTCGGTGAGGCGATCCGGCGATCCGGCCTCGATCGCGGCGAGATCTTCGTCGAAACGAAAGTCTGGATCACCGACTACGGGTACGACGAGACTCTGCATGCCTTCGACAAGAGCGCCGGCAAACTCGGTGTCGAACAACTCGACCTCCTCATCCTCCACCAGGCGTTGCCGAGCGATTTCGAGCTCACCATCGACGCGTACAAGGCGCTGGAAAGGCTTCTGGCCGACGGAAAGGTCCGCGCCATCGGAGTCAGTAACTTCATGCCGGATCACCTCACCCGACTCCTGGACGCAACGTCCGTGGTGCCGGCGGTCAACCAGATCGAGGTCCATCCGTACTTCCGGCAGTCGACCTTGCTCGAGGCCGACGCCGATCACGGCATTCTGTCTCAGGCATGGTCGCCGATCGGCGGAATCACGTTCTACCGCGACGGCTCCCACGGCTCGACCCTCGAGGACGCCACCATCGGCGCCATCGCGTCCGCTCACGGCAAGTCGCCTGCACAGGTGATGCTGCGCTGGCACCTCCAGCAGGGCCGCCAGGTGATCCCCAAGTCGGTGACTCCCTCGCGGATCGCGGAGAACTTCGACGTGTTCGACTTCGAACTCACCGCCGAAGAACTCTCCGCAATCGACGCACTCGACACCGGAGTTCGCGGCGGCCCCGAACCCGAAGTCATCACCCGCGAGAAGTTCGGAATCGAGATTCCCGAGGCCTGAGCCCAGCAGTCGACCGACCAGCAACCCGATCGACCGAGTGGCCTAGCTGGCGCTCCACCCGCCGTCGATGGTGTACGACGCCCCCGTCACCATCGACGCCTCGGTCGATGCCAGCCAGCCCACCAGCGATGCCACTTCTGCAGGCTCGACCATCCGTTTGATCGCACTCTCGGTGAGCATCACCTTTTCGACCACTTCGGATTCGCTGATGCCGTGAACCTTTGCCTGGTCGGAAATCTGGGACTGCACGAGGGGCGTCAAGACGTAGCCCGGATTGACGCAGTTGCTGGTGACGCCGTGTGGGGCGCCCTCGAGTGCCACAACCTTCGACAGTCCTTCGAGACCGTGTTTGGCCGTGACGTACGCACTCTTGAACGCCGAAGCGCGGAGGCCGTGGACCGAGGAAATGTTCACGATGCGGCCGAAACCGTTGCGATACATGTACGGCAGGGCGGCCCGAGCGAGGAGGAACGGCGCTTCGACCATGAGGCGCTGAATCTTCCGGAAGTCCTCGACGTCGAAATCCTCGATGGGACTGACCCGTTGAATGCCGGCGTTGTTGACGAGTATGTCCGTCTCGAGTGCCAGATCCACGAGTTGGTCGGTGTCGAGGAGATCGACGGCCCACGCAGTGCCGTCGATCTCCTCGGCCAGCGACTTCGCCGCGACGTCGTCGAGATCAGCGACGGTCACACGCGCGCCGCGGGCGGCAAGGAGTCGAGCACACGCCTCACCGATCCCGCCGGCACCGCCGGTGACCAGTGCCGTTTTACCGGAGAGCGTCATGCGGACACACCGGCCCGCTCGTCGGCTAGCACTCGCGCGTCAGCGGCGTCGACGGACTCGAGCGAGATTCCCTTGGTCTCCCGCGCGAAAATGACTGCGACGATGGTGACCAGGGATGCCAGCAGAAGATAGATCGCGATGGGGACCGAAGAATCGAACTTGCTCAGCAGTCCGGTCGCGATGATCGGAGCCAGTGACCCCGCCACGATCGACGTGACCTGATATCCCAGGGAGACACCGGAATAGCGCATCCGAGTCGGGAACATCTCGGCCATGATCGCGGGTTGGCCGGCGTACATGAACGCGTGGAACACAAGCCCGATGATGATTGCCGACAAGATGACTGCATTGTGCCCGCTGTTCATCATCGGGAAGGCGAAGAACCCCCACGTTCCGGCGGTGACGGCGCCGATCATGTACACCGGGCGTCGACCTATCGTGTCGGACAGCTTGCCTACCAACGGAATCACTGCGAAGTGCACGGCATGTGCCATCAGCATCCACCAGAGGATGTGCGCCGTGTCCGCATGAACGACGACCTTGAGGTAGGTGATCGAGAAGGTCACCACGAGGTAGTACATGACGTTTTCGGCGAAACGCAGGCCCATCGCGGTCAACACTCCGCGCGGGTAACGCTTGACTACCTCGAAAACGCTGTACGAGGTTGCCTTGACCAGTTCCGCTTCCTTCTGTGCGGCAATGAAAATGGGAGCGTCGGTGACCTTGGTCCGAACGTAGTACCCGACCAGAACGATGACTGCGGAGAGCCAGAATGCAACGCGCCAGCCCCAACTCATGAAGGATTCGTCCGAGAGCGTCGATGTCAGGATCAACAGCACGACAGTGGCCACCAGATTACCCATCGGCACGCCCGCCTGAGGCCAGGACGACCAGAAGCCGCGAGATCGATTCGGGCTGTGTTCGGCGACAAGGAGTACCGCCCCACCCCATTCGCCGCCGACGGCAAATCCTTGGATGAAGCGCAGCGTGACCAGCAGTGCCGGCGCCCAGTAGCCGATCTGACCGTAGGTCGGTAGGCAGCCCATCAGGAAGGTCGCGGCACCGACCAGCAACAAGCTGAACTGCAGCAACTGCTTTCGGCCGAATTTGTCGCCGAAGTATCCGAAGACGATCCCGCCGAGTGGGCGTGCGGCGAATCCGACGGCGTAGGTGATGAAAGCCGCGATGATCGCATCCAGCTCGTTGCCGCCGCCGGGAAAGAAGACCTTACTGAAGACCAGCGTGGCCGCCGTGCCGTACAGAAAGAACTCGTACCACTCGACGACGGTACCCGCCATCGAGGCGCCCACCACCTTCTTCAGCGCCGATGGTGGGGCTTGGCTCTCGGGCTTCGGCATGTTGTCGACGCTCATCGTGGACTCCCTCGTCTTCAGTTCGCGATTCGCCTGCTCGTCACGATCAGGAATGTGACCGCTCGCACATTTTTTGTGACTCGATGAGTATCAGTGCAGATTGACGGCGCGACAATGGCAAATCTCGCACCATATAGGTGCAAAAATGCAGATATGACTTTCAAACTGAGCCCCGACGACCTACTCGTCCTTCTCGCAGTCGGCCGCACCGGCCGCTTCAACACCGCCGCGGACGACCTGGGTCTCAATCACACCACCATCTCGCGCCGCATCGCCTCACTCGAGAAGAGTCTCGGCGGTCGTGTCCTGGTTCGCTCGTCCGGCGGCTGGGAGTTGACCGACCTGGGCAGACAAGCACTCAACGCGGCCGAGCGCATCGAGGCTGCGGTGAACGAACTGGCGCTCGACTCCACCGGTCAGCAGCAACTCGACGGCGTGGTGCGGGTCTCGGCAACCGACGGATTCAGCGCGTACATCGCGGCCCCTGCCGGCGCAGCAGTTCGCAGACGCCATCCTCGCGTGAGCGTGGAGATAGTTGTCGCGACCAGAAAGGCTTCGCAGATACGCTCGGGGCTCGACATCGAGGTTGTTGTCGGCAAGCCTCAAGTTCACCGCGCCGAAGCCGTCCATCTGGCCGACTACGCGCTGGGTTTGTACGCCTCCCGCGAATATCTACGTCAGAACGCCGTTCCCGAAAGTGCCGAAGATCTGGCCGAACACTCGCTCGTGTATTTCATCGACTCGATGCTGCAGGTCGACGAACTCGATCTGGCTCGCAAGCTCACGGTTTCCATGCGCGAGGCCGTCACGTCCACCAACGTGTTCGTCCACATCGAGGCAACGCGCGCGGGTGCCGGCATCGGCCTGCTCCCCTGTTTCATGGCCGAGCAGCACGACGATCTGATTCGCGTACTGCCGGCTCACATCGAAGTCAGACTTTCGTACTGGCTGGTGGCCCGTTCGGAATCCTTGCGACGCCCGGAAGTCGCAGCGGTGGTGACGGCACTTCGAGAGACGGTGGATCGCAAGCGATCTCAACTCCTCGGCTCACCCGGGACGAACGAAGCGCTCAGTCCAGAGTCGAACGATGTTGGACGATGACCTTACGCGCCAACTCGGCGATCTTGACGTTCATGTTCTGCGAGGTTCGCACGAGAATGTCGAAGGCCTCGTCGTCGGACACACGATGCAATGCCATCAGTAGACCGACGGCCTGACCGATTTCGCGACTGCTCGCCAGGCCGCGCCGCAGCGAGTCGGCATCCTCTCCTCGGGTCAGCGCGGTGACGGCCACGGACGCAAACGACGCCAACATGATCGCGTGGTCGGCAACGGTCTCGGTGAAAGCACCCGGAGTATCCGAGAAGAGGTTGAGGGCACCGAACTTCTGACGATCGACCATCAGTCGGAACCCCATCGAGCCGCGAATAGGTGTATCCGCCACTACCTTCCGGGCGAATTCCGGCCACTGATTCGGAGTCCGAAGGTCCGACTCGAGCTGCGGCGCCTCCGTGTCGAGAGCGTCGATGCACGGCCCCTCACCCGTGGCCCGCTCGAGATCGTCTGCGTACTCGGCAATCTCGTCGCTGGCAGCCACCGTGACGTTGGTGTTTCCCCGTCGCAGCATCAGACTTGCGTGATCGCAACCGGGAATCAACTCGACGGCCGCCGAACAGATCGCGGAGTACACCTCGGCGCTGTCCGCCGCGGAGTAGAGAATCTCCGCCAACGCCGCGAACACTGCCTTGGGATCTGTCAGTGCTTGGTCGCGCTCAGCCATCTCCATACACCTCGGGGTCTACCGTTCATCGAATTCTTCATGGAACGGTACAAACCTTACTTACTCGAGCGGATGGGGTCGCCGCCGCTCGCCGATTGCCGCCCCTCCACCCCCTGAAATGCCTCGGTGGCTGCGCGGTGATGCAGTCCCGTCACGGTCCTGATCTGCTTGGACACCAGGTCGTTGAGCTCGCGGTACTGCTCCTCCGTCTCCCCGGCCGGGATGTCTCTCAGAACCTCCCACATCGCGCTCTTGCCGCACAGCGCGGTCCGCATGATCTCGAGAGTCGCCAGCTTGACCAGGCGATTACGCCAGATGGCGTCGACGTGAACGAGGCGTCGGATCCGATTGACCGTCGCATCGATCTTGGAGTACCGCGGCAGCGATATGCCCTGAGTGTCCTCGATCAGCTGAAGCAGTTGTTCGATCTCGTACTCGAGCTCACCCGGCAACGAGTCCAGCTCGCCTTCAGCCCAGGCACCGTACGAGTCCGAGAGTGACCGCGAGAGTTGCAGCCCTACCATCGCTCCGCACAGGTGAGTGACCAGATAAGCGGTGGCTATGTGCTCCTCAGCAGACCTCGACCGACTACCGAACATTGGGATCCTCCTGGGCGACGCTCGACCGGTCTGTGCTGACACGGGTGGTGATTCGTCATCCGGCCTACCCACGACAGAGCGAGAGCAAACGACGGGCGACTCAGACCCGATCCGGCACCACGACGACGGGCTCGAGGATCTCGGCCCGCGACTCCGGCGCTGCGGCGCGCAAGGCATCGGCCGACTCGTCGTCCGGCTGGGTCTGTGACTCGATCTCCGCTTCGACACGTGCTCGGTAGGTGTCGACTTCACGCTCGACGGTGGCGGCATCCCAACCGAGAATCGGTGCGACCAAACCGGCGACCTGTTGCGCGCAGTTGACCCCACGATGCGGATACTCGATCGCGATGCGCATGCGGCGAGCCAGGATGTCGTCGAGGTGCAGGGCGCCCTCGGCCGCAGCCGCGTACACAGCTTCGACCTGGAGATAATCGGGCGCATCCGTGATGGGCTGCAACAACTCCGGCGTCTTGCGGCCGAGTTCGAGGACCTCGGTGATCAACGAACCGTAACGGTCGAGCAGGTGCTTGACTCGATACGGATGCAAGCCGTACTGCTCACCCAGTTGCACGGTCTGGTTGATCAACGCGAAGTAGCCGTCGGCACCGACGAGCGGCACCTTCTCCGTGATCGACGACGCCACGCGCGCGGGAATGTCTTCTGCAGCCACGTCGACGGCGTCTTCCGCCATGACCCGATACGTCGTGTACTTTCCGCCGGCGATGGCGACCAGACCGGGAGCGACCCGTGCGACGGCGTGCTCGCGCGAGAGTTTCGACGTCTCGTCGCTTTCACCGGCAAGCAGCGGACGCAGGCCGGCGTACACACCGTCGATGTCGGCGTGCGTCAACGGCGTGACCAGGACGGAGTTCACGTGGCCGAGGATGTAGTCGATATCTGCTTTGGTTGCCGCCGGATGTGCGAGATCCAGGTTCCAGTCGGTATCAGTGGTGCCGATGATCCAGTGACTGCCCCACGGAATGACGAACAGCACCGACTTCTCGGTACGCAGGATGATGGCGGCTTCACTGACGATGCGATCGCGCGGGACGACGATGTGTACGCCCTTCGACGCTCGCACCCGGAACCGTCCGCGCTGACGTGAGAGCGCTTGGATCTCGTCCGTCCAGACACCGGTCGCATTGATGACGACGTGACCCTTGACCTCGGCGGTACGGCCGTCTTCGCAGTCGCGAACACGAACTCCCGAGACCCGATCCGCTTCCCGCAGAAAGCCGACGACCTGCGTCGACGTTCGGACGACCGCGCCGTAGTGTGCAGCGGTCCGTGCGACGGTCATGGTGTGCCGAGCGTCGTCGACGACGGTGTCGTAGTACTGGATGCCACCGGTCAGCGAACTGCGCTTGAGGCTCGGCGACATGCGTAGTGCGCCCGCCCGCGTCAAGTGCTTCTGGGAGGGGACCGACTTTGCGCCGCCCATTCGGTCGTACAGGAAGATTCCCGCCGCCATGTACGGGCGCTCCCACACTCGGTGAGCCAGAGGGAACAGGAACTTCAGCGGCTTGACCAGGTGCGGAGCGAGCGTGGTCAGCGAGAGTTCGCGCTCACGCAATGCTTCACGAACGAGGCCGAATTCGAGTTGCTCTAGATAGCGGAGACCGCCGTGGAACATCTTCGACGAGCGACTGGACGTGCCGGATGCGTAGTCACGGGCCTCGACCAACGCAACCTTGAGTCCGCGGGTGGCCGCATCGAGCGCAGCTCCGACACCGACAACACCGCCGCCGACAACGACGACGTCGAATTGCTCGGTCTGAAGCTGTTCCCAAGCAGCTTCACGCTGCCGCGGGCCGAGAAACTGCGCACCTTGCTGCTTACTCAACCCGGTCTCCTGTAAGTCGACGACGAATCCGTTTACAGGCTAGTAGCTTGATCCACATACTGCGACAGCGCACGGATAACTGCGAACGCGCCCGAACATAGGAGCACAGTGAATCAATACATCGCCGCCATCGACCAAGGCACGACGTCGAGCCGCTGCATGATCTTCGATCACGACGGCGCCGTGGTGAGCGTTGCGCAGAAAGAACACGAGCAGATTTTCCCGCGTGCCGGTTGGGTCGAGCACGACCCGGTTGCGCTGTGGATCAACACCCGGGAGGTGGTGGCCGGCGCTCTCGCGAAGGTCGACCTCACGCGGGCCGACATCGCGGCCGTCGGAATCACGAATCAGCGTGAGACGACCGTCGTTTGGGAGCGTTCGACGGGCAAGCCGATCTACAACGCGATCGTGTGGCAGGACACGCGCACGGATCAGCTGTGTGTCGAACTGGGCGGCGACGAGGGTCCCGACAAGTACCGAGACAAGACCGGACTACCACTCTCGACCTACTTCGCCGGGCCGAAGATCCGCTGGATTCTCGACAACGTCGACGGTGCGAGAGCCAAAGCGGAGGCCGGAGAATTGTGCTTCGGCACCGTCGACACGTGGATCGTGTGGAACCTGACCGACGGCGTCCACGTGACAGATGTCACCAATGCGTCACGCACGATGCTGATGGATCTCGAGACCCTCCAGTGGGACGAATCGATCTGCGCGGACTTTGGAATCCCGGTGTCGATGCTCCCGGAAATCCGTAGTTCGTCCGAGGTCTACGGCACCGGGCGCCCACGCGGCAATCTCGCCGGTGTGCCGGTCGCCGGAATTCTCGGTGACCAGCAGGCAGCCACCTTCGGTCAGGCCTGCCTCTCCGAGGGTGAAGCCAAGAACACCTACGGCACCGGCAATTTCATGCTTCTCAACACGGGAACCAAGCCGGTGCACAGCAAACACGGACTGCTGACCACCGTCTGCTACAAGCTCGGCGAAGCGCCTGCCGTCTACGCACTCGAAGGCTCCGTCGCGGTGACGGGTTCCTTGGTCCAATGGCTTCGAGACAACCTCGGAATCATTCAGAACGCCAAGGACATCGAGCCGCTCGCCGCGAGTGTGGACGACAACGGCGGCGCCTACTTCGTGCCCGCTTTCTCCGGACTTTTCGCACCTCGGTGGCGACCGGACGCGCGGGGTGTCATCGTCGGCCTGACGCGCTTCGTCAACAGGGGGCACATTGCCCGCGCTGCGCTCGAGGCGACGGCGTACCAAACTCGTGAGGTCATCGACGCCATGCGAGCGGATTCGGGCGTCGAACTGTCCGCACTGAAGGTCGACGGCGGCATGGTGGTCAACGAAACCCTGATGCAGTTCCAGTCGGACATCCTCGGAGTTCCCGTCATCCGTCCTGTGGTCAACGAAACGACAGCGCTCGGCGCTGCCTACGCAGCGGGCCTCGCCATCGGTTACTGGGCGGACACCGACGACATCCGCAACAACTGGGCCGTCGGCCAGACCTGGGAACCGGCGATGGACGAGTCCGAACGGGCACGGCTGTACGCGGAGTGGAACAAGGCCGTCGAGAGAACGTACAACTGGTCCGAGTAACGACCCAGATCACTCGGGCTAGCTCAGACGTCTTCCATACCGGAAAAGCTGATCCTGGTCGCCTATTGATACTTCAGAGGTATCAATAGGCGACCAACTTGGTATTGGACGTGACCTACACCACTCTGCGAATCTCATTCAGGCGCGCCACGTTTCGGCGCCACGAATGATGCAGAGAAAGGTCGCCACGCATGAGTTCACCCACTCGCAGTTCCGAGGAGATCAACGCCAAGGCCCGAAGAGCCGGTATCGCTTCGTTCATCGGAACCACTATCGAGTGGTACGACTTCTACATCTACGGCACCGCGGCTGCCCTGGTATTCGGCGACATCTTCTTCTCCGACACTCTCCCGAGCGGAGTCGGAACTCTCCTCGCCTTCATCACCCTCTGGGCAGGCTTCCTCGCCCGGCCCATCGGCGGGATCATCTTCGGTCACCTCGGCGACCGGATCGGACGCAAGAACACTCTCGTCATCACCTTGATGATGATGGGCGTCGCCACAGTCGGCATCGGACTCCTCCCCACCTACGCACAGGTCGGGATCTGGGCGCCGATCGGCCTGGTCACCCTTCGCGTCATCCAAGGAGTCGCGGTCGGCGGCGAGTGGGGCGGAGCAGTGCTCATCGCCAGCGAGAACGCGCCCAAGGGGAAGAGCATCCTCTACTCCGCGTTCGCTCAACAGGGCTCACCCGCCGGGAATCTGTTGGCCACCATCGCATTCTTCTTTCTGTCCGCGATGCCGACGCCGTCGTTCCTCCTGTACGGATGGCGCATCCCGTTCATCATCTCTTCGGTCCTGGTCATTCTCGGGATGATCATCCGCCTCAAACTCGAAGAGTCCGACGAGATGAAGGCCGTTCTCGCCCGCAAGAAAGTCGTCAAACTTCCACTCGCCGAAGTATTGCGCAAGCATTGGGTACTGGTTCTTCTCGGCGCCGGCGCACTCCCCCTCGCTCAGGTCACCTACTTCAAGAACACCTTCGCATTGTCTTGGGCTACAAAAGAACTGGGATACGATCGAGGTACCTTCCTGGCCGCCATTGCGATCGCGCTTGTCGTGCAGTTCATCGTCCAACCTTTCGGTGCCGTCCTGGTCTCCAAGATCGACATGCGAAAAGCCATGTGTCTGATGGTGATACCGGAGTTCGTACTCATGCCCGCGATGTTCTTCGCGATCCGAACCGGGAACTTCACCATCGCGGTCGTCGCGATGTGCCTGGCCACGATCCCGCATTCGATGTTCTACGGCGCCATCGCCGGCGTTCTCGCCCGGGCCTTCCCCGCCAACATCCGTTACACCGGATTGTCGACGGCGTACCAACTGTGTTCCCTCGTCGTCGGCGGCGGAACTCCGGTACTGGCGCAGTGGATGCTCAACACGTCCGGCAACATCGTCGGGGTCGCGATCGTGTCCGGGCTGTACGCCTTTGTCTCGCTGATCTGCACCCTTCTGCTGCTCCGCCGCACCGGGTACAACGCAGGCGAACTGTCGACGGCCGAGCAGGCGGATCACGACGAGCTCGAACTCGAGAACACTCGTGCCGCTCCGTCGAACTCATCGCAATCCGAAGCGGGTGAAATCGCTACCGGTCGGGCAACCGTCTAGGCCAGGGACGGCAGCGCCTGCTCGGACAATTTCAACACTTCGAGAAGAGCAGGTCTGTCGTCTCCCTCTCGCCAGGCGATACGCAGTTGAAGAGGAGGAGGTGGATCCATGACGGGAACAAAGACCACATCCGGGTTCACGATGCTCCGGGCCACCGAGGAAATCGTCAACGAGCATCCGATTTCTGCGGACACCAACGCGATCAACGACATCGAATCGGGTGCCGTCTGGACGATCCGAGCCAGAAACCCGGCGTTCTTCGACGCAGTGAGCAGTGACTCTCGGAGAATCGAACCTGGTTCCGCCGGCAGTGTCACCCAATTCTCGGACTCCAATTCGATCAACCGAACCGATTCCCTCGACGCCAACGGATGGTCTTTCGACATGGCCACCAGAAAGTCCTCCTCGGCGATCAATCTCGACGTGATCCCGAGCGGTGGGACAGTCCACCGGACCATCCCGATGTCGAGTCGTCGATCGAGCAACATCAACAACGCTTCGTTCGCGAAAGCGGAACTGTCGAGCACGAATTCGATACCTGGATTCGTCTTTCTCACCAATTTCGCCCACCGCCCGACGAGCAGGTGCGAAGAGGTTCCCGCAAAGCCCAGGCGAACGCGACCTGTCGTTCCCTTGCCTGCCGCCGACACCGCGATCTCGGCCATCCGGCACGCGTCCAGAATCTCGCGCGCCGGAAGCAGCAGCGCTTCACCGGCAGCAGTGAGCCGCACAGTTCGAGTACTTCGATCGAACAACGGCGAACCGAGCTGTTTCTCGAATTGCCGGATCGTTCGACTCAGCGGCGGTTGCGCAATCCGAAGCCGCTGTGCCGCACGGCCGAAATGTAGCTCCTCAGCCACCGCGAGAAATGCGTTGATCTGATGAATTTCCACCCGACATTGTTGCGCCACACCGGCCGAACATGTCAAGTTTCCGAAACCGACCGAGTGCGCGAGAGAACAAGAAGAGGTACACCCGTGGACAAGACCCTCTCGATGACAGAGGCCATCGGCCGATACGTCGAAGACGGGATGACCGTTGCGCTGGAGGGATTTTCGCATCTCATTCCTTTTGCGGCGGCGCACGAGATCATCCGGCAAGGCAGGAAGGACCTCACGCTCTGCCGGATGACGCCGGACATCGTTTCCGATCAACTCGTCGCCGCCGGCTGCGTCCGAAAGCTGGTTGCCTCGTTCTTCGCCAGCGGCTCCGCAGGTTCCCTGTACGAGTTACGCAGACGCATCGAGAACCAGGACCCGCTCCCCCTCGCAGTCGAGGAATACAGCCACTACGGCATGGTGTGCCGGTATCAGGCGGGAGCCGCCAGGCTCCCCTTCTTCCCGCTGCGGTCGTACGCCGGTAGCGATCTACCCGCGCTCAACCCACAACTGCGACTCGTCGAGGATCCGTACGGCGGCGGGAGCGTCTACGTTGTGCCGCCCCTGAATCCGGATGTGACGATCATCGGCGCACAGCGAGCGGACTCGTCCGGGAACGCGCAGATCTGGGGCATCGCCGGGGTGCAGCAGGAAGCCGTGTACGCCGCGAAGAAGGCGATCGTCGTTGTCGAAGAACTGGTCGACGACGAGGTCATCAGGTCAGACCCGAGCCGAACTCTGATTCCCTCGCACGCAGTCGACGCAGTTGTGGTCTGCCCGCGCGGCGCGCACCCGTCGTACGCACAGGGATACTACGACCGCGACTGCGGCTTCTACCGACGCTGGACCGAGATTTCCAAAGATCCTTCGCTGCTGAGAAATTGGCTCGACGAATGGGTGTACGCACTTGGCGATCACGATGAATATCTCGCCAAGCTCGGAGCAGACTACTGGTCGGATCTCGAGGTCGGATCAAAACTCTCCACACCTGTCGACTACGGGAGCAGACTATGACCACCACGATTGTCAGCAGTAACACCACCTCGACCGAAACGATCGTCGCCGTCGCGGCACGCGAGTTGGCGGGTAAGCGCCGGGTTTTCGCCGGAGTCGGACTCCCCACGCTCGCAGTCGATCTCGCGCGGCACACGTCGAATCCGGACGTCGAACTGATCTACGAATCCGGAGTGTGCGGCGCGCATCCTTCGGCCATGGCCGAAGGTATCGCCGACTCCGTCGTGGTCTCCGGTGCCGAATCCGTGCTCAGTATGGCCGCGCTCTTCGGTTATGTCCTACAAGGCGGCAACGTCGACGTCGGATTTCTCGGGGCCGCTCAAATCGATCGAACGGGAAGTCTGAACACAAGCTTCATCGGGGACTGGAAGAACCCGACGGTCAGACTTCCCGGAGCGGGAGGGGCAGTCGAGATCATCGCGAACGCCGCCGAGATCTTCGTAGTGATGCGCCGCCACGACCTCAGTTCCTTCCCCGCCGAGCTCGACTTCTGCACCTCACCAAGCCCCGCTCGCGCCTTCGCCAGCGGAAAGGGCATCATGCCGGCAGGTGCAGGAGTGACCAAGGTGTTCACCAACCTCGGTGTCCTGACACACCAGGGCCCCGGCGGCGAGTTGGAGCTGACCAGTGTCCACGAAGGCGTCTCGGTCGATCAGGTGCGAGAGTCGACGGGATGGGATCTGGCCGTCGCCGACCACGTCACTGTCACCACCCCGCCGTCCGGCGCGGAAATCGATCTGCTCCGCAACACTATCGACAAGGTCAGGCTGTACCTGAGGTGACACTGTCCCGGAGCCTGCCCACTGCATCGATCAGCACGGCCTCGGGATACGTCGCGAAACACAATCGAGCGCTTCGACGGAGGTCCGCCTCGACCGCGAAGGCCGTGCCCGGGACAAATGCCACGCCGTGCTCCAGCGCGACCCCCAGGAGTTCGGTGGTGTCGACGTCGCCGAGGAAATCCATCCAGCAGAACATGCCGCCGCGGACCTCGGAAAAGCGTGCCAGGCCACCCAATTCTGCCTCGGCAGCGGCAACCAAGGCCTTGGCTCTGGCGCCGTATCCCTCGCGGAGCATGTCGAGGTGCGTTTCGAACCACTCGAGGTCCGAGAAGAGATCTGCGGTGATCTGCTGAGTGAGGGAAGAACCGCACAGGTCAGCGCCCTGCTTGATCAGTTCGACCGCTTCGCAGACCTTCCGGTCACCGTGCAGCCAGCCGACTCGCAGCGCCGGCGCCAATACCTTGGAGGCACTGGACAGCCGAATCACCCTGTCCGACAGCGCCGCCAGCGGCGCGGGCGGTTGCTCGCCGAAGTACAGTTCGCCGTACGGGTCGTCCTCGAGAACCCAAAATCCATATCGGTCGGCCAGGGCAGCCAGGTGCGTTCGGCGCTGCGCCGAGAGCACCGCGCCCCGCGGATTGTGGAAATTACTGACGGTGTGAACAACTTTGGGTCGAAGACCGGCGTCGAGTTTCGCTTCGAGTGCGGTGGTGTCCATCCCGTCCTCGTCCAGCTGGACCGGAACGAGACGAGCCTGCGCCGTTCGAAAAACCTGCAGCGCACCGGTATACGCCGGCTCCTCCACGACCACGACGTCACCGGCGTCGAGGAGGACCTGCGCGAGCAAGCTCAAACCTTGCTGAGAACCGTGGGTGATCACAACTTCGGACACGTCGAGTGCCCGCCCGATCTTGGAGGATTCGCGCTCGGCGATCACCTCACGGAGGCGCCGCAAGCCGGACGTCTCGCCGTATTGAACGGACGACGGGTCACCGAGTGCGTCGTGGGCTGCCTTCGAGATTCGTTCCCGCGGAATGAAATCGGTGTCGGGCAGTCCGCCGGCCAAGCTGATGACGTCGGACCGGGCAGTCAGGGTGAGCAGATCGCGAATTGCAGAACTACGGAGTCCGTCCATACGAGCGGACAGCGCGGCGTGTGTCATGTGAAGCTCCCAGGCACGCAGAATGAAGGGTCAGAGGAAAACCCCTGAGCCGTCCTGGGTCAACGGGGCGGGAGAGCGCCGAGATACCGACCCTTGATTCGGTCGGCATCTCGACTATCTCACCAATGCTTCAGTATGTGAAACGAAGATCTCACATTGTAAGAATACTCTGGTCTGCTATCAGTCCAGGTCGTCGTGCCGCATGAGCTGACGAGCAGCCTCGGTGATCGATCCGGTCAGCGACGGGTACACCGAGAACGTCTGAGCCAGGTCGTTGACCGTCAGGTTGTTCTGTACGGCGATCGCGATCGGCAAGATCAGTTCCGAAGCGGTGGGTGCGACCACGACACCGCCGATGACCACGCCGGTAGCCGGGCGGCAGAAGATCTTCACGAAACCGCGGCGCAAACCGGACATCTTGGCGCGCGGGTTGGTGTTGAGTGGCAACATGACGGTGCGAGCGGGCACCTCTCCGTTGTCGATCGCTGCCTGCGAAACACCCACCGTTGCAATTTCCGGGCGCGTGAAGACGGCCGACGCGACGGTCTTCAACTTGATCGGGCTGACGCCTTCACCGAGTGCGTGGTACATCGCGATGCGTCCCTGCATCGCAGCCACCGACGCGAGCGGGAGCAGTCCGGTGCAGTCACCGGCGGCGTAGATACCGGAAACCGTGGTGCGCGAGACCCTGTCGACACGCAGGTACCCACCCTTGTCCAACTCGATGCCGACCCGCTCCAGGCCGAGACCGTTGGTGTTGGGGACGGAACCGACGGTCATCAAGGCGTGGCTTCCTTCGACCGTGCGGCCGTCGGAGAGCTTGACGACGATGCCCTTCTCGGTGCGCTCGACGGCGTCTGCACGGGCGTGCTTGACGAGAGTGACACCGCGCTCGGCGAGGGCGTCCTCGAGCACGAGCGCCGCATCGGCATCCTCGCCGGGCAGAACACGGTCACGGCTGGACACGAGCGTGACCTTGACGCCCATCTCGGTGTACGCGGAGACGAACTCGGCACCGGTGACACCGGAACCGACCACAACCAGGTGCTCGGGCAGCTCGTCCAAGTCGTAGAGCTGACGCCACGTCATGATTCGCTCACCGTCGGGCTCGGCTCCCGGGATGATGCGGGGGCTGGCGCCGGTGGCGATCAACACGACGTCTGCGTCGATGGTCTTCTGCTCGCCGCTTCCGAGTGTCGCGCGAACCTGGTGTGCTGCCATGCCGAGGAGCGGATCGGTCAGTTCGGCGGTGCCGGAGAGAACCTCGACGCCCACCGTCTGCAATCGTGCGCGAATGTCCGAGGACTGGGACAACGCGAGACTCTTGACTCGGGAGTGGATCTTCGGCAGTGACACCGAAGCCTGCTCCGGGTCCAGAGTGATGCCGAGGTCGGATGCACGACGCATGTCGGTGCGGATTCCGGTGGACGCGATGAATGTCTTCGACGGAACACAGTCGAACAGCACACACGCACCGCCGACGCCGTCCGAATCGACCAGGGTGACCGTGGCCCCGTGCTGCGCGGCTACCAGTGCCGCCTCGTAGCCGGCGGGTCCGCCACCGATGATCACGATCCGGGTCATGTGTCCTCCAAGTCCTCGCGTGGCCGGCAGGGGTCTCCCGTCGACCAGTGTCACGCTATTCGAGCACCACGTGTCGCGCAGTGCTTGTACCAGATTACTTGCGTCCGGTGGTCCGCTTCGCCACACCCTCGGACCACGGTTTAGGCTTGTGCCCGTGTCGATTTATGCCGCCTACGGTTCCAACATGCATCCCGAGCAGATGTTGTTGCGCTGCCCACACTCGCCCATGTCCGGGACAGGGTGGCTGCGAGGCTGGCGCCTGACCTTCAGCGGCGAGGACCTCGGCTGGGAGGGGGCTCTCGCCACCGTGGTCGAAGACCCCGACTCCAGTGTTTTCGTGGTCCTCTACGACGTCCCGGAAGAGGACGAAGTGAGTCTGGACCGCTGGGAAGGTGCCGAACTGGGACTGCACCGCAAGATCCGAGTGCGGGTCGACACGGCGGGCGACGCGGTACTTGCGTGGCTCTACGTCATGGACGCGTACGAAGGTGGACTACCGTCGGCCCGCTACATCGGCGTTATGGCCGACGCGGCCGAAATCGCCGGAGCGCCGGCCGAGTATGTACGAGAGTTGCGGACGCGAAACAGCCGCAACGTCGGTCCGGGTAACGGAGTGACCGACTAGAGCGCTCGCCTGCTCACAGCAGCAGGAAATACGCGAGTACTGCCAGTGCTGCGAGTACGACCACAATCGTCAGGCCGACGAGAATACGCTTCGAACCGCGCGACTCCGATTCGCCTGAGACAACTGCAGTTTCCGGCTCGGCTGTTGCCACCCCGGCTACGGTTTCAGCCGCCACCTTCTCGCGTCCCAGGGTGTCGAACACCTCGGTGACGTCGTGTGAAGGCGGCAAGCCGATCGGCACGATCGTGTGCGACGTCGAGGTGAATCCGGCAGCGAGGATCGCGGCCCCCAGCGCGGCGGACTGCTCGGGTCCTGGACCGAGTTCACATCGGACACCGAGCTTTTCGGCGATACCGGCAGCTATGGACATCATGGCTGCTTTGTCTGTCGCCGGCTCCCCGTCACCGGTGACGACGACGGCGTCCAGGTTCTCCGGCATCCAACCGAATGCACCCAGTGCCGTCGCGAGGCGTGAACTCGGCGAACTCCCGTCGCCCGCAAAGCCGAACGCGCGGCCGGCCGCGACACCAGAACGCACCAGCGTGACTGCTGCCCCGGTGTCGTCTACGTGATAAATGCCGATGAGCGTGCCGGCGAGCGCTGCGATTTCCGACTCGAACCACGCCGACACAGCCTCGGCATCCGAGACGAGTGTGACCCGTTCGAGGCCCGCGTAGACCAGGGAGTCCTTCATGAGGGCAGCAGTGGACGAGTCCCAGCGCGACGGGTACGTGGCGACGATGTCGGGGGCTCCCCCGCTCCGCCCACCACGATCGGGCAGCGGTTCGCATTCCTGCAACAGACAGCGAATCGAGGTCGCCACCAAATCCTCGGCGCGGTAACGAGTATCGGCCGTTCCAGCGACGCCGCTCGGGTCCCCGACGCGGCCGACAAAGCCTGACCAGCTCTCGGCGAACTCACGGCCGGCGCCCAGTTGCTCGGTGCCGCCGAGCACCGTCGTTCCATCCTTGCGTTGATTGAGGATCGTGTCCCTGACCAATACCACCGGATCAGCCGAACCCGGATCGTTCGACGCAACGACAGCCGTCGACACCAATGTGCCGATTCGCACTCCCACACCTATGGACATGCCCGTACCTTCACTCGAACGACACGAAAAACGGTACCCCCGACGGGAACCGGAACTATCCCAGAACCAGGCTCGTCAGAACCTTCACACCGACGCCGAGTGCACGCTCGTCGAGATCGAACGTGGGTTGGTGGATGTCGAGCTGATCGCCTTCACCAGACCACACACCGAGCCGCGCCATGGCACCCGGCACAGTCTCGAGGTACCACGAAAAGTCTTCGCCACCACCGGATTGCGGGGTGTCGGCCAAAGCATCCTGTCCGACGGTCGCGATGGCGTCCTCGAACATCCGAGTGGACACCTCGTCGTTGACGACCGGTGGCACTCCGCGACGATAGTTGAGTTGGTAGCGAACTCCGGTGGGTGCGAGCAGTCCGTGGACGATTTCTTCCACGAGCGGTTCGAGCAACTCCCACGTGTCGTGATCGCCCGTACGGACCGTGCCCGTCATCATGCCGGTCTGCGGAATCGCGTTGGGCGCCTGACCTGCACTGACCGCGCCCCACACCATGACGGTGCCGGTGCGCGGATCGATACGGCGGCTGAGCATTCCCGGCAGCCCGGTCACGACTGTGCCGAGTGCGTAGATGAGATCCGTGGTCAGGTGCGGCCTCGACGTGTGCCCACCCGGAGAATCGAGGACGACCTCGATCGTGTCGGCAGCCGAGGTGATCGCGCCCAGACGCATGCCTACCTGGCCTGCCTCCAGTCGCGGATCGCAGTGCAGAGCAAAGATTCTGGACACGCCGTCGAGCGCACCCGCGGCGATGACGTCGAGTGCGCCGCCCGGCATGACTTCCTCGGCGGGCTGAAAGATCAGCCGAACCCCGACGGGAAGTTCGGGCAACGTGGCCAGAGCCAATCCGGCGCCGAGCAGGATGGTGGTGTGGGCGTCGTGGCCGCAGGCATGGGACACACCGGGGACCGTGGACGAGTACGTCGCTCCGGTCGCCTCCTGCATAGGCAGAGCGTCCATGTCGGCGCGAAGTGCGATTCGTGGACCATCCGGTCCGATGTCGCACGTGAGACCGGTGCCACCGGGAAGGATCTTCGGTGACAGCCCAGCGGCAGTGAGGCGGGTGGCGACGAATTCGGTGGTCGCGTACTCGCGGCGAGCCAACTCCGGGTTGGCATGGATGTGTCGACGCCACGCGACGAGGTCGTCGGTGTGCGCGTGAATCCACGTATCGATTGCCGCGTTCACCGGCGATCTACCCCTTCCAACAGACGGGCGCGTTGTTCTGGATCGGACGCTACCCGGACAGCAGTGCGGGCCAACGCAATTGCACCGTCGACTACCGCTCGATCTGCGGAGGAGGTGATACACGCAGCCGCGAACTCCGGCTGATGTGTCACTGCCCCCGATGAATCCAAGCCTATGACCGGGTGAATTCCCGGAATCACATTGGTCACATTACCCATATCCGTACTACCCAGTGGACGGGAGCGCTCCCATTCCGCTGCCAGTGGCACCCGTCCGAG
The DNA here is from genome assembly GCF_016598535.1 of Rhodococcus sp. P-2. Taxonomy (GTDB): domain Bacteria; phylum Actinomycetota; class Actinomycetes; order Mycobacteriales; family Mycobacteriaceae; genus Rhodococcus_F; species Rhodococcus_F baikonurensis. The sequence goes on from NZ_CP066779.1 coordinate 756,523, forward strand.
ATCGACGATCTGTTCACGGTACGCCGCAGCCAGCCACGGGTCGGGGGTCAACTCGGTGTAAGTAGGCGATACCGTGCGGATTTCGTGGGCGCACCCGGTGCCGAGCGCTCCAGATGCGAAGCAGGCGTCGGCACGCTCGGACAGATTGGCCAACGACGCGGCCGTTTCGGCACGCAGGTAGTAGAGCAATTCGGACCGAGCCGGAACGATGTTGGGAGCCGTGCCGCCGTCACTGACGATTCCGTGAATCTGCTGACCTGGCTGCAGGTGCTGACGCAACAGACCGACCGCCACCTGCGCGAGCGTCGCCGCATCGGCGGCATTGCGACCGAATTCCGGCGCAGCAGACGCGTGCGCCTCGCGACCGTGATAGCTCACGGCGATGTCCGCCAAGGCCAGCGAGGTGGCACCGATGATGTCGATCGGTCCGGGGTGAACCATCATGGCCGCGCCGACGCCGTCGAATGCACCACGCTCGAGCATCAGGACCTTGCCGCCACCGGTTTCCTCCGCCGGAGTACCGATCACTCGGACGGTGATCCCCAGTTCATCGGCGACGGTAGCCAACGCGATGCCGGCCCCGACCGCGGCGGCGGCAATGATGTTGTGCCCACAGGCATGACCGATCTCGGGCAGCGCGTCGTACTCGGCGCAGATCGCGATGACCAGTTCTCCGCTGCCGTAGGTGGCATCGAAGGCCGTCGGCAGGTCGACGATCCCGTCGGTGACCGCGAAACCGTGCTGCGCCAGCAGGTCCGACACTTTGGCAGCGCTGCGAAACTCCTCGAAGGCGAGTTCCGGGTCGCTGTGAATCGAATGCGACAGCGCAATCAGATCGGCCTCTACGGACCTGACTGCGCTGTCGACATTCTGGTTCACGCGATCATTGTCTCACCCGAAGGAGAAGTTGCTCTTGTCAGTCACCTGAGCGAGGTCCGCAAGAGCATCGCGGTGGATGCCTGCCTTGATTCCCGCCAAGTTCTTGCCGTGAGTCGACGTCAGTGCGGACGCCTTGGCCACTGCTGCGGCGAGCACTCCCTCGCCGTCGACCGTTTCCTGCACGATGCCGGCAGCGAGCGCGTCGGCACCGCCGAAGCGACGCCCTGTCGTCATGGCGTCGACTGCCGTCTGCTTGGGCAGACGACTGTTCAACAGCGCGGACATCCCGACTGTGAACGGCATGTTCAGTCCGACCTCGGGGAGGCAGTAGAAGCCGCGGTCCGCGCGCATGATCTGGAAGTCGTGCGAGGAGGCGAGCATCGCACCGGCGCCGAATGCGTGCCCCTGCACGGCCGCGACCGTGGCCATCGGGAAGGTCAGCAAACGGCTGTAGATGGTGTGGACCTTGTCGAGGTAACCGGGCAGACCGTCGAGATTGCCGAAGATCCACGTCGTGTCCAGGCCGTTCGTGTAGAACTTGCCCGTCGCCGTCGTTACCAGGGCCGCCGGCCCCTCGTGCGCTTCGACCTCGTCCAACTTGCTGTGAACAGCGTCGATCCACTCGGGACCGAAGCGGTTCTCGTTGTCCGTTTCGCCCTCGTTGCCGAGGTACAGGATGAATACGTCGCCGTCGCGTTCGAGATAAGGCATGGATGGGAGAGTAACGCCCGCCAACTCACCCGGCGAACCGACCCGACTCCTCAGTAGGGTTGCTCACATGGGAACGATCGCCGAGGCCGCCGCCGCTGCTCTGTCCGCCATGACTGGCTCTTCGTCACCGTCAGTCGCCATCGTGCTCGGGTCGGGGTGGACCGATGCCGCAGACGTCTTCGGTGACGCCGGTGCGGACGTGACAGCTGAAGTCTCGATGGCGGATCTGCCTGGGTTCGCCCCACCGTCCGCCCTCGGCCATGCGGGCACCATTCGTTCGGTGCGCGTCGCAAACACAGAAGTCCTGCTGCTGCTCGGGCGCGCGCATGCGTACGAGGGTCACGATCTCGCCACCGTCGTCCACCCGGTCCGGACAGCCATTGCGGCCGGCGCCGACACGGTCATTCTCACCAATGCGGCCGGCGGTATCCGCGAGGACTACGCAGTGGGGCAACCGGTGCTGATCAGTGACCACCTGAATCTGACGGCCCGCTCCCCCCTCGTCGGCGCGGAGTTCGTCGACCTGGTCGACGCCTACTCGCCCGAGCTGCGCGCGCTGGCTCGCTCGATCGACCCGGGCCTTGCCGAGGGCGTCTACGCCGGCCTTCCCGGACCGCACTACGAGACTCCGGCCGAGATTCGAATGCTTCGTACGCTCGGCGCCGATCTGGTCGGCATGTCGACGGTTCACGAGACCATCGCGGCCCGCGCGCTCGGCGCCCGGGTGCTCGGCATCTCGATGGTCACCAATCTGGCCGCCGGAATCACGGGCGCCCCGCTCGATCACCAGGAAGTGCTGGCGGCAGGCAAAGCATCGGCGGCCCGGATGGGAGTGCTGCTGCGCCAACTGGTCGAACAGCTGTGACACCACAGAACGTCACCGAGTGGATCGACGCCGATCCGGACCCCGTCACTCGCGCCGAACTAGCAGCACTCTCGGAACATGAACTGGCCGAACGATTTTCCGCACCACTGGCGTTCGGCACTGCTGGCCTCCGCGGGCCAGTGCGCGGCGGCCCCAACGGCATGAACCTCGCGGTCGTCATCCGAACCACGGCCGGTCTGGCGGCCTGGCTGACAGCTCGCTGCCAGGGCGGGTCCCGCATCGTCGTCGGCCGCGACGCCCGGCGCGGTTCCGAGGAATTCGCTCTCGCTGCCGCCGAGGTCATGGCGGCGGCCGGGTTCGAGGTGACCCTGCTCCCCCGCCCACTGCCGACGCCTCTTGTGGCGTTCGCGGTGCGCAGGCTCGGGGCAGCGGCAGGTATCCAGATCACCGCCTCCCACAATCCTGCCGCCGACAACGGCTACAAGGTGTACCTGTCGGGTGGGGCGCAACTCGTCTCCCCCGCCGATCGTGAAATCGAGAGCGAGATCGCCCGCGTCGGTGGTGCTGCCGACGTCCCTCGAGTCTCGGTGATTCCAGCTGACGAATCGCTGGTCGAGGCATACATCGCCCGCGTCGCGACCCTTCCCCACGGTAGCTCCCGCTCGGCCCGAATTGCGCTCACGGCGATGCATGGCGTCGGCGGCGAAACTGCGATATCAGCTCTGCGAGCAGCAGGATTCGAGGACCTGCACGTCGTGGCGGAGCAGTTCGATCCCGACCCCACGTTCCCGACCGTCGACTTCCCCAACCCCGAAGAGCCCGGCGCGGCCGACCGCCTGCTCGCACTGGCCCGAAGAGTCGACGCTGATCTGGCGATCGCACTCGACCCGGATGCCGACCGCTGCGCCGTCGGAGTTCGCGACGGTGATCAGTGGCGCATGTTGCGCGGCGACGAGACCGGGGTGCTCCTGGCCGACCACGTGCTGAGCACGGCGCCCGAAGATTCGTTGGTGGCGACGACGATCGTCTCCTCGACTCTGCTCTCGAAGTTGGCGAAAGCTCGCGGAGCGAGGTTTGCGCAGACACTCACCGGGTTCAAGTGGCTCACGCGCGCCGGCGACGGACTGGTTTACGCCTACGAGGAAGCAATCGGGCACTGCGTCGATCCGGATGTGGTGCGAGACAAGGACGGAATCTCGGCTGCCGTACTGGTGGCCGACTTGGCTGCCACCCTCACGAACAGCAACCGAACCCTGTTGGACGTGCTGGACGACTATGCCGTCGAATTCGGACTGCATCGCGGGGACCAAGTGTCCCGCCGCGTCGAGGATTCGAGCGACATCGCGGACATGATGAAACGACTACGCGCCGATCCGCCTGGCCGACTCGCGGGCGAGCCGGTCACGATCGAGGACTTGGCCGAAGTTCGCGGCGGTATGCGCACCGACGCAGTGATGTTCGACGGACCGTCGATCCGCGTGGTCGTTCGACCGTCCGGAACCGAGCCCAAGCTCAAGTGTTATCTCGAAGTTGTCGTCCCGGTCGCGAACCGCGGCGACCTCGCGACCGCCCACGAGGCGGCGAAGGCCCGGCTGGCCGAACTCCGAACCTTCGCCCTTTCGCTCTAGCGGGGTCCGAACTGCCGATCGCCGGCGTCACCGAGACCGGGGACGATGAAAGCGTTCTCGTCGAGTCCGTCGTCGATGCTCGCGATGACCAGACGGACCGGGTGGCCGGACGCTGCCAACGCGTCGACGCCGGCCGGAGCGGCCACAACGCACACTGCCGTGACATCGGTCGCGCCACGCGCAACCAGCAAGTCGATGGTGTGCACCATCGAACCACCGGTGGCGAGCATCGGATCGAGCACGAACACGGGGATACCGGACAGATCCGCCGGCAAGGATTCGAGGTACGGAACCGGCTGATGCGTCTCTTCGTCTCGTGCCATTCCGACGAAGCCGACGCCGGCCGACGGAATCAGCGCACTCGCCTGTTCGACCATCCCCAGACCGGCCCGCAGCACGGGGACGAGCAACGGCGGCTTCGCGAGCCGGATGCCCGTCGTCGCAGCTACCGGGGTGTCGACCGGGAACTCCTCGACCTCCGCGTCACGCATGGCCTCGTAGACCAGCATGTGCGTGAGCCTACGAAGTGCGGAACGAAAAGTCGCGTTCTCACTGCGTGCGTCACGCATTGTGGTCAAGAGGGCCGCCGCGAGCGGATGGTCGACTACGTGCGTTTGCATGACCATCAGAATAGTTCCTCGGGAACCGGGGCACCCCGCGCGGCGTCCAAGAAGGAGTAAGCGCAACGGGGGGACGACAAGTTGACAAATCTGGATCTGGACACCGAAAGCATCGCGGAGTTCGCTGCGCGGTTGGGCACTGTGGCCGACAACGTCGCCCAAGCGCGACAGGACGCGGCGGGCGGCGATCACCGGGCTCTGGCCGCTGTTCTGGGGCTGATCGGCAGCGACTTCATCGGTGTCGCGGGCCGGGCACAACAAGCGCACATCGACGACATCGATCGACTGTCCGCTGTGATTTCCAGTGTCCAGTCGGCCACCCGCGACGCCCACGCCACCTATCTCGACTCCGAGGAATCGGTACGAACGACTCTCGCTGAGGCTGGACGCTCATGATCGACGTCGACGCTCTCGCACGACCGATCATCGATTTGGTCGACACCGTCGGGACCGGTGTTCCCAGCGCCGGTGGACCCGACGCCGGTATCCGAATCGCTTCGGACGTCCTCGAGATCGCATACCGATTGGGAAGCGCTGCTCTGAGCGAACTCGCGTCCTCGCAGAGTTCGTCGACTGCACTCACTGCGGCGGTGACCACAACCGAGCAGACGCAGGCGTCGACGCGAAATCTCGCCGATCGTGGGAGCGACATCGCCGGTGTCGTGGACGAAGCGACAACATCGGTGTCCGCGGGAATGACCGAACTCGGTGAGATTCTTCAGTCCTTTCTGACCCTCGCGATCAAGGCCGGACCGACGCTCATGACGCCGACAGGGCAATTGATGTTGCTGTCGGCCGCGTTGGAGCACCTCGGACGCGCGGTATCGGTAATCGAGCGGGTACGCGGTGAGCTGTCCGGGTCGACCGAGAAGATGTCCGCGCTGATCCCACCCGTCCCGATACCCGAACCCGCGCCTGGCGCATCCGGTTCTGCGAGTGGTTCCGGTGCCACAGGTGTTTCCGGTGCCACAGGTGGCTCCGGTTCCACAGGCGGAGTAGAGGTTGAACTTCCCGACGGATCGACAGCCACCGCACCGAACGCCGAGGCCGCTGCCGCCGTACGCAACGCACTCACTCAACAGGGTGTCCCCTACGCCTGGGGAGGGACGACACCCGGAGTCGGCCTGGACTGCAGCGGGTTGACGCAATGGGCGTACGGCCAGGCCGGAGTCGACATTCCGAGGTTGGCACAGGAACAGGGAATCGGGAACCAGATCGATCAGAACAATCTGATGCCGGGCGACCTCGCGGTCTGGGACGGTCACGTCGCGATGGTGATCGGCGGCGGCCAGATGATCGAGGCCGGCGATCCCGTCGAGGTAAGCGCCATCCGAACCACGAACAGCGGCATGGGCTTTCACGGCTTCTACCGTCCGACGGAATGACAGGAAACATGTCCGAGAACATGCGTGAATCACCGCCGATCATCACAGCCGTCGCCGTCAACCGATCTGGAACCATCGCAGTCCGCGCCACGGAGCACGCCGTTCCCGTGGACCTGCGGATCAGCCAGGACGAACTGCGGTACGGCGGGGAACGGTTGGCGCAACAGATACTCACGCTGTGCTCGAAAGCGGCCGTCGAAGCCGGCGCCCTCCATCGTGTGGAGCTCGAGGCGACCGGCGTTCCGGCGGCGATTCTCGATCGACTCGGTCTCGCGACCCGAGACGAACTGGCCGATGTCGACGCCGCCGAGGATCAGAGCCTTCCGTCGAGCTGGATGCGTTCGCTGTGAACGAGATGGATCGAATCATGGAGTTGGCGAAACACCGGACCGGACTCTTGCAGGACGCCGTCGACGGGGTCAACGCTCTGCGGGTAGTCGTCTCGAGCGAGGGTGGGATAGTCACGGCAACTGTCGACGGGCTGGGCGCTCTGGTCGACCTACGGGTAACCGACGCAATCACCGCGATGAATTCTCGCACGGTGGCCGCACTGACGGTGGCAACCATTCACCAGGCAGTTCAACAGTCCAACGACCAACGAGAGCGACTGGTCAGTGAGCTCCGGGTGGCACTGAAACAAACGTGACGAACCCCCGCTATGCCTTTCGCTCTGCGGTGGATAGGCTTCCGCCCATGGCTGGAGACATCGTCCCTATCGAAATCGGACTCACCGACGGAGACCTCGTCACTTTGTGGGCTCCCCGCTGGCGCGAGGGCGACGACGAGTGGGAAGCGTTTCTCGGCCATGAGGAAGACCTGTACGGGTTCTCCTCCGTCGCAGAACTCGCGGCCTTCATCCGAACGGATTCCGACAACGATCTGGTCGAGCATCCGGCGTGGGCCGTCGTTTCCGGACTGTCGGCAGCCGAGCTCGAACCGGAGGAGAACTTCACCTTCGACTTCGTCGGCGTGCCCGAACTGGCCGCAGGCGACCCTGAGGCACTGGTGGTCTCGGAACTCGAAGACACCCTGAACATGGCTCGCAACATCGGTGAGGTGTGCGAACTCGACGCAGTCATCCGCTTCTTCAGCGGCCATCCGGTACTCGGAGCACTTGCCACCGGAGCCGGCACCTTCGAAGGCCGCGAAGGCCTCGAGCTGTGGGATCAGGTCGGCGCTGCGATCGTCAAGGACTGGGACGCCGTGCTCGACGCCATCGACAAGGTGGTCACCTCCCCGAAGGTCGATGCAGCTGCCGTGGCGGTCGCCGAAGCCGAACTGCTCGCTGCCGCCGAGAACACCGTCGATGCCGACGATGTCGCCGAAGAGGGCGAGGACGAGGAATTCGACGAAGACGACCTCGACGAGGACGAAGACGACGTCGAGACTTTCTGGGGCGAGGTCGGCGTCGACCCGATCCGCATCATCACCTCGGCCGAGACGTTCTACACTCTGCGCTGCTACATGGGTGATCAGGCGATCTTCCTCGGCAAGGACGGACTGATCACCGTCTTCCGTAGCGAGCGCGCACTCGCTCGGTACCTCGCCGACAACCACGAACACGATCTCTCGCAGGTCAGCACGTACGGCGAAATTCAGAATGCTGCCGTCGACGGTTCTCTCGAAATCGAAGTCACGGACGAGAACGTCTACGTTCTGCCCGGCATCGCCGACGACCTCGCCCAGGGCCCCGACGTCGTCGACGCCGAGCAACTGGAACTCGCCGTCGAATTGTTCACCGATGCAGCTGATTTCGCCGACGACGACTCCACCGAGGAAATTCTGTCCGCATCGAACGAGCTGGGCTGGTACGTCTCTTACCTCCTCAACCCCGATCCGTCGCGGATGGCTCCGAGCGCACCGTTCACCAAGGAGTCCGAGACCTGGCGCGAACTCGAGCGCGAGTTCGAGGCTCGGCTGCGGCCCGAGTAGACCGGTGACCGGCCTCTAGCCGATGAGCACGGCGTAGCCCGGCTTGATCACGTCGTCGATCAACGCTAGGCGCTCGTCGAACGGGATGAAGGCCGACTTCATCGCGTTGATGGTGAAGCGTTCCAGATCGGTCCAGCCGTAACCGAAGGTCTCGACCAGCGCTGCCATTTCCCGACTCATGGTGGTGTCGCTCATCAGTCTGTTGTCGGTGTTGACGGTCACGCGGAAGCGCAAGTCCGCCAACAGTCCGAACGGATGGTCGGCCAGCGCAGCCACGGCTCCGGTCTGCACGTTCGAACTCGGACACAGTTCGAGGGGAATGCGCATGTCACGGACGTAGTTCGCGAGTCGACCCAACTCTGCCCCATCTCGGCCGTTCACGTCGATGTCGTCGACGATCCGCACGCCGTGGCCCAACCGGTCCGCTCCGCAGAAGGCGATTGCTTCGTGGATCGACGGCAATCCGAAGGCTTCGCCCGCGTGGATCGTGAAGTGAGCGTTTGCATCACGCATGTATTCGAATGCGTCGAGGTGGCGGCTCGGCGGGTTTCCGGCCTCGGCACCGGCGATGTCGAAACCGACCACCCTGCGGTCCCGGAATCGTACGGCGAGTTCGGCGATCTCTCGTGACCGGGCGGCATGCCTCATCGCCGTCAGGAGACACCCGATTCGGATCTCCCGTCCCGCGACCCTGGCCGCGGATTCGCCGGCTCGGAAACCTTCGAGCACGTGCTCGACGACCTCGTCCAAGGTCAGGCCCTGTTCCAGGTGCTGCTCGGGCGCAAAACGGATTTCGGCGTAGACGACGTTGTCGTCGGCCAGGTCCTCGGCACACTCACGCGCTACCCGTGCAAGCCCTTCCGGGGTCTGCATCACGGCGACGGTATGCGCGAAAGTCTCGAGGTAGAGCTCGAGCGATCCGCTGTCGGCGGCAGTCCGGAACCATTGCGCCAGTTCGGATGCCGAATTCGCCGGCAGTCCGTCGTAACCACACTGCTCGGCCAGTTCGAGAACTGTCTCGGGCCGGAGTCCTCCGTCGAGGTGGTCGTGGAGTAGAACTTTGGGTGCGCTGCGGATCGTGGTCAACTCCGGTGCGTTCATTCGCCAACGCTAACGCGAATCACCCACAATTCGCTCGATGAGCAGCGGGCGCGCAACGGTGTCGGATTCCGTCCCGATCGACCAGCCACCGCCGAGGCTTCGACGCGCAGCGTCGAATCTCTCAGGTGTGTCGGTATGCAGTGTCATCAGCTTCTGTCCGGCGCGGACCGCGTCGCCAGGCTTTGCGTGCAGCTCGACGCCGGCACCGGCCTGCACGGCTTCACCCTGTCGTTCGCGTCCGGCTCCCAGTTTCCAGGCTGCGACGCCCACCGCCATGGCGTCGAGTCGAGTCAGGACGCCGTCTCGGTCCGCGGTGACGACGTCGCTGTGCCTGGCCACCGGCAGTGCTGCGTGCGGGTCCCCACCTTGGGCGGCGATCATCGCGCGCCATCGGTCCATGGCCGTGCCGTCGGCCAGTTTGTCTGCTGGGTCGATCCCGTCGATCCCAGCCGCGGACAGCATCTCCCGAGCCAGGACCAGGGTCAGCTCGACGACGTCCGAGGGCCCGCCGCCGGCCAGCACCTCGACGGATTCACGTACCTCGAGAGCGTTGCCCGCTGTCAATCCCAGCGGGGTGTCCATCCCGGTGATGAGAGCACTGGTACGCACGCCGGCGTCGTTGCCCAGCTCGACCATCGTGCGCGCCAACTCTCGCGCGTCGCCGAGGTCCTTCATGAATGCTCCGGAACCGACTTTGACGTCGAGCACCAGGGCGCCGGTTCCCTCGGCAATCTTCTTGCTCATGATCGAACTTGCGATCAGCGGAATGGATTCCACCGTTCCCGTCACGTCGCGCAGCGCGTAGAGCTTCTTGTCGGCGGGGGCCAGGTTCGCTCCGGCAGCACAGATCACGGCGCCGATTTTCGGGTCCGCGAGAATGTCGACCATCTCCGTCGCCGTGAGGTCGGCTCGCCAACCCGGAATGGATTCGAGCTTGTCGAGAGTTCCACCGGTATGACCGAGTCCGCGTCCCGACAACTGCGGGACTGCAAGACCACACGCAGCGACGAGGGGCGCGAGCGGAAGGGTGATCTTGTCCCCCACGCCACCGGTCGAATGCTTGTCGACGGTGGGCAGCGGCAAGTCCGAAAAGTCCATCCTCCCGCCGGATTCGATCATCGCCTCGGTCCATCGACCGGTCTCCGCCCGCGACATTCCGCGGAAATAGATCGCCATCGCGAGCGCCGACATCTGTTCATCGCCGACGACCCCCTGCGTGAACGCCTGAACTATCCAGTCGATCTCGGTTCCCGACAGCTCGCGACCGTCACGCTTGGCGCCGATGATGGAAACTGCGTCAAACATGGCGGAGCCCTTCTGCTTGTTCCGGCCCGAAAGCATCGGGCAACAGTTCGCTCAGCGGCCTGAAACCACTGCTCGTGTCGACCAGCATCTCACCCCCGCCGTGTTCGAGAAGAAGCTGTCTACACCGGCCGCAAGGCATCAGAATCGACCCCTTCGCGTCGCAGCACGTGAAGGCCACCAGCCGCCCACCCCCGGAGGCCGCCAAGTTACCGACGAGTCCACACTCGGCGCACAGGCTCAAACCGTATGAGACATTTTCCACATTGCATCCTGAGACGATTCGGCCATCGTCTACCAGGGCAGCTGCACCCACCGCATACCCCGAGTACGGTGCGTATGCCCTCCGCATGACCACTTGCGCGTTGTGCCGCAACAACTTCCAGTCGATGTCACCCATGGTTCGTTATCCAATCACGCTGACTGAATGGATGCAGAAACCACGCCGTAACCGTCTCGCAGAGATTGGAAAGGCAAACCTTACAAAGAGTTTGGTACGCGTACGAATCCCGCATCTGATTAGTTCCCGGTTTCACATAGGTTTAGAGTCTGAGTCAAGTCGGTTCAGGATCCCGTCGAGCCCGGGCTGAGGTACATCGAAGCTCTCTGCAGGCTCGACGCGTCCACCAATGACGTTGGAGGCACAGCACTCGATGAGTACTACGACTGAAGCCGCTCCTCAGAAGGAGCGCACGAGGTCGCTTTACCGGGGCGACCCCGGAATGTGGTCCTGGGTTCTACACCGGATCACAGGCGTCGCTACTTTCTTCTTCCTATTCGTACACGTTCTCGATACGGCACTCGTCCGGGTCAATCCCGATACGTACGACGCCGTCATCGACACGTACAAGAACCCCGTCGTCGGCCTCATGGAGATCGGCCTCGTCGGCGTAGTCCTCTACCACGCCCTCAACGGCGTGCGCGTGATGTTGGTGGACTTCTGGTCGAAGGGCCCGAAGTACCAGCGCGTCATGCTCTGGACCATTCTGACGATCTGGTTCCTGGTGATGATCCCGGGCGCCGGACGCATCCTCATCAACATGTTTGCGGAGCACTGACATGGCGACTACTCACGGACCCGAAGCCAAGAGCTTGGGCACCTCATACGACCGTCCCGCAAGCCTGGACAACCCGCGGTCCCCGCGCGCGAAGGCTCGGAACAACTTCGAGTTGTACGCATGGCTGTTCATGCGCTTCTCCGGCGTCGCCCTGATCGTTCTGGTCCTGGGCCACATGTTCATCATGCTGATGCTCGACGGTGGCGTTCACCGTTTGAACTTCGCATTCGTCGCAGGTCGCTGGTCCAGCCCGTTCTGGCAGTTCTGGGATCTGACGATGTTGTGGCTGGCACAGCTGCACGGCGGTAACGGTCTGCGCACGGTCATCGCGGACTACTCCCGCAAGGACTCCACGCGCTTCTGGCTGACCACGATCCTCGTTCTCTCGATGATCCTGATCATGGGCCTGGGCACGTACGTCATCTTCACCTTCGACCCCAATATCTCGGCGAGCTAGGGGAGCACAGACTTCATGCAGGAACATCGTTATGACGTGGTCATCGTCGGCGCCGGTGGCGCAGGCATGCGTGCGGCGATCGAAGCCGGCCCCCGTGCCCGCACGGCCGTACTGACCAAGCTCTACCCCACCCGCAGCCACACCGGCGCGGCCCAGGGCGGCATGTGTGCCGCACTGGCGAACGTGGAGGAAGACAACTGGGAGTGGCACACCTTCGACACCGTCAAGGGCGGCGACTACCTCGCCGACCAGGACGCCGTCGAGATCATGGCAAAAGAGGCCATCGACGCGGTGCTCGACCTCGAGAAGATGGGCCTGCCGTTCAACCGCACGCCCGAAGGCAAGATCGACCAGCGTCGATTCGGTGGCCACACCCGTGACCACGGCAAGGCACCCGTCCGCCGTGCGTGTTACGCAGCCGACCGCACCGGTCACATGATCCTGCAGACGCTCTACCAGAACTGCGTCAAGCACGACGTCGAGTTCTTCAACGAGTTCTACGCGCTCGACATCGCCATCACCGAGACCGAGGACGGCCCGGTTGCCACCGGCGTCATCTGCTACGAGCTCTCGACCGGCGAGCTGCACATCTTCCACGCCAAGTCGATCGTCTTCGCGACCGGCGGCTCGGGACGCATGTACAAGACGACGTCCAACGCGCACACCCTCACCGGTGACGGCATGGGCATCATCTTCCGCAAGGGCCTGCCCCTCGAGGACATGGAGTTCCACCAGTTCCACCCGACAGGACTCGCCGGTCTCGGCATCCTGATCTCGGAAGCCGTCCGTGGTGAAGGTGGCATTCTCCGTAATGCCGACGGTGAACGCTTCATGGAGCGTTACGCCCCCACCATCAAGGACCTCGCTCCCCGTGACATCGTGGCGCGCTCGATGGTCCTCGAGGTTCTCGAAGGCCGCGGCGCCGGCCCGAACAAGGACTACGTCTACATCGACGTGACCCACATCCCCGAGGAAGTTCTCGACGAGAAGCTCCCCGACATCATGGAGTTCTCGCGCACCTACCTCGGCGTGGACCCCGTCAAGGAGCCCGTGCCCGTCTACCCGACGTGCCACTACGTCATGGGCGGTATCCCCACCAAGATCAACGGTGAGGTGCTGCGCAACAACGACGAGATCGTCAAGGGCCTGTACGCCGCCGGCGAATGCGCCTGCGTTTCGGTCCACGGTGCAAACCGTCTCGGTACCAACTCGCTTCTCGACATCAACGTGTTCGGCCGTCGCGCCGGCATCGCTGCCGCCGAGTACGCGAACTCCACCGAGTTCGTCGACATGCCGGAAACCCCGGCTGCGATGGTCGAAGACTGGGTCGGCGTCATCCTGTCCGATCACGGCCACGAGCGCGTTGCGGACATCCGTACCGAACTGCAGCAGTCGATGGACAACAACGCTTCCGTCTTCCGCACCGAAGAGCGCCTCACCCAGGCACTCAAGGATGTGCGTGCTCTCAAGGAGCGCTACAACCACATCACGGTCCAGGACAAGGGCAAGCGCTACAACAGCGACCTGCTCGAGGCCATCGAGCTGGGCTTCCTCCTCGAAATGGCAGAGGTCACCGTCGTCGGCGCCCTCAACCGCAAGGAATCGCGCGGCGGCCACGCTCGCGAGGACTTCCCGGATCGCAACGACGCCGAGTACATGAAGCACACGATGGCGTACAAGGAGGGTGACGGCCTGCTCTCCGACATCCGTCTGGACTACAAGCCGGTGATCCAGACCCGCTACGAGCCGATGGAGCGTAAGTACTGATGTCTGCGCCTGCTGTAGATGCACCCAAACTCCCCGCTGTTCCCGAGGGGGCCGTCATGGTCACTCTCAAGATCGCGCGGATGAACCCTGAATCAGGCGAGGGCCAGCACTGGGACAGTTTCCAGGTCCCGGCACTGCCCACCGACCGTCTGCTCAACCTGCTGCTGTACGTGAAGGGCTACCTCGACGGCACCCTCACGTTCCGTCGCAGCTGCGCACACGGTGTCTGTGGATCGGACGCGATGCGGATCAACGGTGTGAACCGTCTGGCCTGCAAGCTGCTGATGAAGGACATGCTGCCCAAGGACGGCAAGCCGGTCACCATCACGGTCGAGCCCATCAAGGGCCTGCCCGTAGAGAAGGACCTGGTTGTCGACATGGAGCCCTTCTTCGACGCATTCCGCGCCGTGAAGCCGTTCCTCATCACCAGTGGCAACGAGCCCACTCGTGAGCGCATCCAGAGCCAGCACGACCGTGCTCGTTTCGACGACACGACCAAGTGCATCCTCTGCGCATGCTGCACCACGTCGTGCCCCGTGTACTGGAGCGACGGCAGCTACTTCGGTCCCGCTGCCATCGTGAACGCACACCGGTTCATCTTCGACAGCCGTGACGAGGCCGCTTCCGAGCGTCTCGACATCCTGAACGACAAGGACGGCGTGTGGCGTTGCCGCACCACGTTCAACTGCACCGACGCGTGCCCCCGCGGCATCCAGGTGACGAAGGCAATTCAGGAAGTCAAGCGAGCGCTGCTCTTCGCTCGGTAGTCGGGCCTTCGGCCCTGTGCGCGGTTAGGGAGTCTCCGGACTCCTTAACCGCGCACAGCTATGTCGGGGGCATGTTGAGCGGTGTCACGACCTGAACCGGCGACGTCGTAAAGCCGAAGTGAGCGCCCATGGCGCCGTGTTCGTTCATGACCACCTGACAGGCAGTGCGAACATCCGCCCGCAGATCGTGGTGGAGCACCGCCGATATTCGTCTCTCCCCCAGCAGCTTTCGGTTGTCTCCGTCGAGATCGTGGGCGACGAAGACACTGCACTCCCGGTTCAGTTCTTCGAACGCGTCGACCGTGGCCACGTTGCCGCCACCGATCGAATAGACAGCCCGGATCTGTGGATCGGATTCGAGTGCCGCTCGCACCAGTTTCCTACTCGTCTGATCCAGTCCGTCGCTGTTCGGAATGTCGATCAGCCGTCGATGCGGAGCCGAGACGCGCATGGCGGAGCGGAATCCCATCTCCCGTTCTTCCTCCCCGCGGAAGAATCCGCTACTCATGCTCACCAGCACGTTGCCGTCCCGATCCCCCAGCCACTGATCTATCAAGTACGCCGCAGTGGCTCCGGCGGCCCGGTTGTCGATGCCGATGTAGGCGGCTCGCCTGCTGCCGGCAACGTCGGTCACCAACGTGACGACCGGAATCTTTGCCGCCACCAACCGGTCGATCGCCGCCACGACTTCCGGAGTGTCGGGAGCCTTGACGATGACTCCGTGGGAGCCGCGCCGGCGAATCTTGTCGAGCGTCGACGTCATCGCTTCTACCGAACCGGTTTCACGAAAGTGGAACCGAGACCGCACCACTGCGGGCGCAAGGGTCGGCAGTTCGGCCTCGAGCGCGTCACGGACGGCGTCGGAAAACCGTGCGGGAGTTTGCAACACGACGTCGACGATGAACGTGCGGCCGACCAATTTCAATTGCGAGCGTTGGCGTTCCAGGTCCGTGATCGCCTGGCGAACCTCCGATCGTGTGCCCTCACGAACTCCAGGACGGTCGTTGAGCACCCGGTCGACGGTGGCCTCACTCAGGCCAGACTGCTGGGCAATCTCCCGCACTTTGAATCGATGCGCCACAACTACCTCACAATGATGGATATTTGATGGTTTTTCGCTGTTGCTCGAGGTCTTCGTCACAGCCAGACTAAACCCATGACTTCACCGCCGGGCGTAACCAGGCCCGCACTCCTGACCGACACCGTCCTGCTGGTCAGTGGCGGCTCCCAAGGCGTCGGTGCCGGCGTCGTGCGCGCCGCAGTCCGTGAGGGCGCTCAGGTGGCTTTCACCGGCCGACGCCCGGACGTCGGAAAAGCGCTCGAGGCAGAACTACCGGGAACCCACTTCATCGAAGCCGATGTGGCACAGACGGATTCCGCACTCGCCAGCGTGGCCGAGACGATCTCTCACTTCGGCCGTGTGGATGCTCTGGTCAATTCCGCCGGGCTCACCTCCCGCGGAACTCTGCTCGACACCACCGAGGAACTCTTCGACCAGCACATCGCGGTGAACCTTCGCGGTCCGTTCTTCACGATGCAGGCCGCCGTCAAGGACATGCGTGAGCGTGCGGTTGCGGGGTCCATCGTCAACATCATCTCCACGTCCGAACTCGGCGGCCAGCCGTATCTCGCTCCGTACGTGGCAGCGAAGGCCGGGCTGGCGGGACTGACGCGCAACGCCGCCCATGCGCATCGCTGGGATCGGATCCGGATCAACGGTCTCGACATCGGGTGGACACAGACCGAGGGAGAAGACCTCACACAGAGGGCTTTTCACGACGCGGGTGACGACTGGCAGGAACGCGCGGGCAGCACCCTTCCCATGGGCAAGCTCGGCCAGGTCGACGAAATCGCCGACTTCGTCGTGTTCCTGCTCTCCGATCGCAGCGGAGTCGTGACGGGTTCGATCATCGACTGGGACCAGAACGTCTTCGGAGGGCTGGACTGATGGGCGCTCGCATCGGAGTCGTCGGACTCGGAAGAATCGGCAGCTACCACGCCCGAAACTTGCTCGCGATGGACGGCGTCGACTCACTGGTTGTCACGGACGTCGACGCACGTCGAACCTCGGACGTGGCAACCGAACTCGACGTGGAGTCCGCTGCCGATCCCGACGCGCTTTTCGCCTCGGGAGTCGACGGCGTCTTGGTGGCCGCATCGTCGAGTTCGCACGCCGAGCTGATCGAAGCCGCTGTCCGCCGGGGAATCCCGACGTTCTGCGAAAAGCCCGTCGCCGATTCCATCGAATCTTCTGTTCGTGTACTCGAAGCCGTCGAGCTGACGTCGGTACCGGTCCAGATCGGATTTCAGCGCCGGTTCGACCCGTCATTCGTGGCGGCGTACGACGCAGTTCGATCCGGCGAACTCGGTTGGATACACACTCTCCGATCGACGACCCTCGATCCCGCTCCCCCGCCGATCTCGTACATCGAACACTCCGGCGGCATCTTCCGCGACTGCTCGATCCACGATTTCGACATCGTCCGGTGGGTCAGCGGCCGCGAAGTCGCCACGGTTTTTGCGACTGGTTCGAATCAGGGCGACCGGGCGATCGCCGAGACCGGTGATGTCGATACCGCCGCAACGGTTCTCACTTTCGAAGGCGGAACCATCGCGGTCGTGTCGAACACCCGCTACAACGGTCGCGGCCACGACTGCAGGCTCGAAGTGCTCGGTTCGGTGGATTCGGTTGCTGCGGGGCTGGACGACCGCTTGCCGCTCCGCTCGCTCGACCCCGGAATCTCGTTCCCCGCGAAGGCGCCGTACACGTTCTTCATGGACCGCTTCACCTCCGCCTACCGTGCGGAACTAGAAGCATTCCTCGACGTAATCGCCGGGCGGCGGGAATCGCCCTGTACCCCCGCAGATGCGGTCGAGTCGGCCTGGATCTCCGAAGCTGCAACGCATTCTCTGCGCGAGGGTCGGCCCGTCACGATCACCGAAGTCAAAGATCTGTTCCTTCACGACAAGAATGAGGCACACACATGAGCACTCCCCGCATCGCCGGCGCACCGATCTCCTGGGGTGTGTGCGAAGTCCCGGGCTGGGGCTACCAACTCGACCCAGCGCAGGTTCTCCGCGAAATGCGCGAAGTCGGTCTGGCGGCAACGGAAATCGGACCGGAGGGCTTTCTGCCGACAGCACCCGCCGAGATGGCCAGAGTTCTCGCGGATCACGATCTGAGCGCAGTCGGCGGGTTTGCACCGGTTCTACTGCATGATCACGAACATGATCCGGTGCCCGGCATCTCCCCCATCCTCGACGGTTTTGTCGCCTCAGGCGCCGAAGTTCTGGTCCTGGCTGCCGCGACGGGCTCCGACGGCTACGATTCACGTCCGGAACTGGACGAGCAGAGTTGGAAAACCCTGCTGCACAATCTCGATCGCCTCGCTGACGCCGCGGCCGAACGTGGCATTCGGGCGGTCGTCCACCCTCACGTCGGAACAATGATCGAGCAACGCGACGAGGTCCTTCGAGTGCTCGACGGCTCGGCCATCCCACTGTGCCTCGACACCGGCCATCTGTTGATCGGGGGCACCGATCCCGTCGACCTGGCACGTCAGGCTCCCGAGCGCGTCACCCACGTACATCTCAAGGACGTCGACGATGCCCTCGCATCACGCGTTCGCAGCGGTGAGCTCACCTACACCGACGGAGTCAAGGCGGGAATGTACCGCCCGCTCGGTGGCGGCGACGTCGACATCGCCGGTGTCACAGCCATATTGCAGCGCCACGGTTTCGACGGGTGGTACGTGCTCGAGCAGGACACCATTCTGACCGAGGCCCCGTCCGACGAGGGACCGGTGCGCGACGTGCGAGCCAGCGTCGAGTATCTGCGGTCGGTTCTGTGACGGTCACTCCGCTGCGAATCGGCATTCTGGGAGCGTCACGCATCGCCGAGAACGCGATGATCAAACCTGCAACGGCCACTGGGCACCGCCTGGTGGCCGTTGCCGCACGCAACCCCGAGCGGGCCGAAGCCTATGCGGAACAACATGGAATCGAACGGGTTGTCGGTTCGTACGCCGAGCTGATCTCGGATCCGGCGGTGGACGTCGTCTACAACGCGCTGCCCAACGGCCTGCACGGGCCGTGGAATCTCGCCGCCATTCAGGCCGGCAAGCACGTGCTGACGGAGAAACCGTTTTCGAGCAACGCGGTGGAAGCGCGTGCTGTAGCCGACGCAGCATGCGTGAGCGGAGTGACGCTGCTCGAGGGATTCCACTACCTCTTTCATCCGGTGAACCGGCGCCTGTTGGATATGGTTCGGAGCGGCACAGTCGGCGCGGTCACTCGGGTGGAAACCGTACTGCGGATGCCCAAACCATCCGAGAACGACCCGCGGTGGGAGCTCGCCTTGGCAGGCGGGTCACTGATGGACTTGGGCTGCTACGGATTACATGCGTCCCGGACGCTGGGTGACGCATGCGGCGGTGCACCGAGTGTCACCGAGACCCGCCACGAGGAATATGCTCCGGGGGTCGATTCGTGGTTCGACATCGAACTCGAGTATCCCGGCGGCGCCACGGCATCCGTTGTGACAACGATGTTGGACGAGCAGTACCACTTCACCTTCCGGGTCTTCGGAACCAACGGAGACGTCCTGGTGCACAACTTCCTCCAGCCGGACGTCGACGACCGTGTTTCTGTCACGGCGAGTGGGCGCACAAGTATCGAGCATCTGGGCACGAAGTCGTCGTACACCTACCAACTCGAGGCGTTGGCCGATCATCTGTCCGGGGTCTCAACGCTACCCATCGGGCCGGCCGACGCCGTAGCCAACATGACGTTGATCGACGAGGCGTACGTGCATTCCGGCCTCGGGGCTCGGCCGACAACCATCCTCTGACGAAACGACTGCGGCCTCGGTTCGAGTCGAACCGAGGCTGCAGTCGTAAGGTTTCGATCTAGCGGCGAAGCTCGTGGGTCAGTGTCTCGAGCTCGTCACCGCCCGCCATCTCCTTGGTGAGTTCTTCGAGCGAGATGTCGTCGTATTTGGCGTCGAGTTTCTGACGTCCTCGGTTGAGGAGTACGAAGTGATCTCCGACCATGTAGGCGTGGTGCGGATTGTGCGTGATGAAGATGACGCCGAATCCCTGTTCCTTGGCAGCGGTGATGTAGCGCAACACCATTCCTGACTGCTTGACGCCGAGCGCTGCGGTCGGCTCGTCGAGAATCAGCACACGCGCGCCGAAGAAGATGGCGCGGGCGATGGCAACGCACTGACGCTGTCCGCCCGAGAGGCTGCCGATCGGTGCGTCGACGTCGGGCAGTTCGATGCCCATCTTCGACAGTTCCGAGAGCGTCGTCGCGCGCATGGCGTTGGCGTCGAGCGACTTGATGAGGCCGCCCTTACGAAGTTCCTGGCCGAGGAAGAAGTTGCGCCACACCGGCATCAGCGCGACGACGGCAAGATCCTGATAGACCGTCGCAATGCCTTTGCCGAGGGCTTCTTTCGGAGAGTGGAACGTGGTCGGTTCGCCGTCGACGAGCAGTTCACCTTCGCTCTGCTGGTGCAGTCCGGCGATGATCTTGATCAGCGTGGACTTGCCGGCACCGTTGTCACCGAGCACGCCGGTCACTTCACCCGCGCCGACGCGCAGGTTGATGCCCTTGAGCGCGATGATGTTTCCGTATTGCTTACCGACGTCCTTGAGTTCGATCAGTGGCACGTTGCCGCCCGAGTTCGAGAGAGCGGGAACTTCAGCTGTGGTACTCATGTGTCACCTTTTCGCAGCGTAGTTGCGGAATGCGTTGTTGGCGATGACCGCGAACAGCAGCATGGCGCCGAGGAAGAACTTGAACCAGTCCGGGTTCCAGCCTGCGTAGACGATGCCCTGGTTGGTCATACCGAAGATGAATGCGCCGATCGCAGCGCCGATCGCGGTTCCGTAACCACCGGTGAGCAAGCAACCGCCGATGACTGCGGCAATGATGTACAGGAACTCGTTACCGACGCCCTGTCCGGACTGAACCGTGTTGAACGAGAACAGCAGATGCATGCCGACGAACCAGGCGGCAAAACCGACGGTCATGAACAGACCGATCTTGACTGCGGTCACCGGGACACCGATCGCGCGTGCGCTGTCCTGATTGCCGCCGACCGCGAAGATCCAGTTGCCGATCTTGGTCTTGAACAAAACAAACGTGGCGATGGCGGTGAACAGCAGCCACCACACGACCGTGATCTTGACCGACACCCCGAAAACCGAGAACGACGATGCGAATACCTTTTTGGCGGAATCGAATCCGGCCATGTCGGAGACGCTGGGTGTTGCAACCTGACCACTCACGAGCTTGGTAACGGCCAGGTTGATACCGGTCAACATCAAGAACGAACTCAAGGTGATGAGGAAGCTGGGAATCTTCGTCTTCATGACGAGGTAGCCGTTGAAGAATCCGACCGCGAGCGAGACGACCAGCGCCAGAATCGCGCCCACCCACAGATTGAGGTGCAGGTTGTAGGCGATCATCGACGCGGCGAGCGAGGACGTGGTGACTGCGACGCCGGCGGAGAGGTCGAACTCGCCGCCGATCATGAGCAGGGCGACGGCACAAGCCATGATACCGATCGTAGAGCTGGAGTAGAGCACTGTCGCAAGCGCTTCCGGCGTACGGAACGGTGCCGCGACGATACAGAAGAAGATGAAGATGGCGATGGCGCCGACAAGTGAACCCATCTCCGGGCGGAGCAACAGACGCTGAATGCGCTTCTGCTCCTTCACCCGTTCATCGGTGACGACCTTGTGGGCGGCAAGGTCGAGATCTGCCTGAGTGGACATGATTTCCCTTCCGTGCTGGACAGGCGCACGGAGGGGTGGTGTCTCAGCCCTCCGTGCGCCCGGATCAGCGAGTTCCGTTCTTGGCGTACTCGGCGACCGAGTCGATGTTGGTGTTGTCGATGAACGCGGGTCCGGTCAGGGTCGGCAAGCCGCCACCGATCACGTTGCCGTTGTTGAGGTAAAGCCACAGCGAATCGATGGCGAGATAGCCCTGCAGGAAGGGTTGCTGGTCCACTGCCCACTGCACGTCACCCGATTTGATGGCGTCGACGAGCGCTGCGTTGGTGTCGAAGGTGACGACCTTCGCCTTGCTGCCCGCATTGCCGACCGACGTCACGGACGTCAAGGCAAACGGCGCACCGAGCGCGAGAACTCGATCGATTGCCGGGTCCTGTTGAAGTTTCGCGGTGATCGTCGACTCCACCGACGGCATGTCCTTGCCGTTGACGTTGAGAATCTCCGTCGTTCCCTTGAACGACTTCTTCACACCGGCACAACGTGATTCGAGGCTCACGTTGCCCTGCTCCTGAATGACGCACAGCACCTTGGTGGCGCCTTCAGTGTTGAGTCGTTCGCCGGCAGCTTCACCGGCAATCGACTCGTCCTGACCGAAGTACTCCTTGACGCCCATGTCCTTCCAGGTTTCGAGGCCCGAATTGAGGGCGACCACCGGAATGCCTGCGGCAGTCGCACTTTGGACCGCAGCAACCATGGCGTCAGGCTTCGCGAGGGTGACGGCGATCCCGTCGACCTTGCTGTCGATCGCGCTCTGAACCAGGTTCGCCTGGTTCGGCGCCTCTGGATCGGCAGAGTACCGAAGTTCGATGTTGTCCTTCGCCGCTGCGGTTTCGGCGCCCTTGCGCACCAGATCCCAGAATGTGTCACCGGGAACTTCGTGGGTGATCATCGCGATGGTGGCGCGGGGCGTGTCCGCCGTACCCGCACCCATTCCGGATCCTGAGGAATCCGGCTTTCCACCGGTACTCGAACAGGCGGCCAGACCCAAGACCACGACTGAGGCTCCGGCCAGTACGGCAACGCTCTTGCGTCCCGTGAGAAACGACATGTGAACTCCCTCTCGACATCAACCAACGGCCCGCGAACGGATGGTGCTCGGTTGTATGTGAAAGATGTAATACCCGTCACAGTCGAATGTCAATAGTTTGTTCTGACATTAGGACTGCTTATCAAAGACCGGACAAACTGGTTGGAGCCGAAACAGCTGGTCAACGCCCCGCGGGTCCAGTTGAACCTCGAACCACAAGTTGCGGCTGCACGACAATGTCCTTTCCCAATGGCCCACTTCCACCGTCGAGACGTTCGGAGATCCGCTCGACCGCAGCGCCACCCAGAAACGCCGTGTCCTGCCCGACGCTGGTCAGATCGATGTGCGCCAAACCGGCCAATGCGCTGTTGTCGAATCCGATCACGGACACCTCGCCCGGCACCGAGATTCCGGCTCGCAGAAAGACGTCGAGAACTCCGAGTGCGCAGCGATCGTTGAAAGCGAAGACCGCCCCGGGCAGTCCCCCCTCGACCATCGACTGCGCGGCATCTGCGCCGAACTCCTCCGTGAGACCACCCGGAAGAATCCTCGACTCCAGACCTGCCGCCCGCATGGCCTTGCGATAGCCCTGACGCCTCTCCTGAGCGCCGGGACCGCGTCCACCGTCGACGTGGACGATCGAGCGGTGCCCGAGTTCGACGAGATGATTCACGGCCATCACGGCGCCCGCCTCGTCGTCCGTGCGGACAACGTCCACATGTGCTGAGGGCATCTTCCGGGCGAGCACGACGACGGGAACCTTGGCAGCCAGGTCGACGATCTCCGATTCCGGTGCCTGTGAACCCAACAGCAAGATCGCCTCGCATCGGTCGTCGAGAAGGGTACGCACGGCGCGCGAGCCAGGCCTGCGATCCGAGACGGCACTGAGGACGACGTCGTAGCGCAACCTTTCCGCCGCGTCGTAGATCTCGTCGAGCAACTCCGCGTGAAATGTCTGCGCTGCAACGTAGCTCACGCCGATCAAGCGACTGCGATGTTGACGCAACAGTCGCGCCGCGGTATCGGGTCGATAGCCGAGTTGATCAGCAGCCGCCTTGACCCGAACGCGCGTCGCATCGCTGGCACCCGGGACGTCACGAATGACGATGGACACCAGTGCGCGTGACACACCGGCCAGGTCTGCTACGTCTTGCAAGGTGGGACGTCGACTGTTCACCTCCACAGACTAGATCGTTCCAGCAAAAATGCACCGAAACGTTGACGCGAGGAGCAACCGGCGCTTTACTGACAGCACTAGAACGATCTAGTTCCTCACTCTCACTCCGAACGGAGCCCCAATGTCTGCCTCTGTTGCAGTCGGTCTCATCGGCGCCGGATGGATCGGCCGCTTCCACGGCGAATCCGTCGCACTGCGCATCCCTGGCACACGTCTGGTCGCCGTCGCCGACCCGGTGCCCGGCGCTGCAGCGTCATTGATCGAGCGCGTCAGTCCCGACGCTCGCGCGTACACCGATGCCCTCGCGTTGATTGCCGATCCGAACGTCGAGGCGGTGCTCATCAGTACGCCCGCCCCGACACATACCGATCTCGTGGTCGCGGCTGCGGAGGCCGGCAAACATGTCTTCTGCGAGAAGCCGATGGCTTTGACACTCGCGGACGCCGATCGAGCAATCGACGCTTGCGCCACGAACAACGTTGCGCTGCAAGTCGGTTTCAATCGCCGTTTCGCCGACGATTTCGCGGCGGCCCACGACGTGATCACTTCCGGCGGAATCGGGACCCCACAGCTACTGCGTTCCCTGACGCGCGATCCTGGCATCACTGCCGACGTCGCCGCCCGGGTCAAGCCGTGGACCATCTTCAACGAGACACTGATTCACGACTTCGACGCTCTGCTCTGGCTCAACCCGGGGGCTCGCGTCGTCGAGGTGTTCGCACAGGCCGATGCTCTCATCCACCCGCAGTACAAGGAACAGGGTTACCTCGATACGTCGATGGTTCAGTTGCGCTTCGACAACGGCGCCCTCGCGTCGGCCGAGGCCAACTTCCAGGCCACCTACGGTTACGACGTGCGCGGCGAGGTTTTCGGTTCCGGTGGAATGGTCAGCGCAGGCGAGGTCACGCGGACCGCGATGCGCCATTTCAGCTCACCGGGCGTTCTGGCCGACACACCTCGGGTGAACATCGAACTGTTCCATGACGCATATGTGGCCCAGTTGGCACATTTCGCCGACTGCATCCGCTCCGGTGCTGCGCCGTCAGTCGACGGTCTCGATGCCCGCAATGCGCTGGAAATCGCCCTGGCGGCAAAAGAATCCGTGGAGACCGGACTGCCCGTTTCGCTGCTGTCGGTGCGGCGATGAGCCCCTTCGACTTGGCGGTCTCCGCCGAGATGACGTTCACCGAACTCCCCTTCGTCGAGCGTGTCCAGCGGATCTCGGAGGCGGGATTTGCAGTCGAGATCTGGAGTTGGCAGGACAAGGACCTCGATGCTCTGGTCGCCACCGGGGCTCGGTTCTCCTCGATGACCGGCTACCTCCACGGCGATTTGTTCGACGAAGCGGGCAGCGCCGAACTGGTCCGCACGGCCCAGTTGTGTCTCGCTCCGGCAGCGAAACTCGGTGTTCCCCGGCTGAACTTCCATACCGGCGAGTTGGTCGACGGACAGGCTGCGCGCCCGCAATATCGAACTACGGGAGCGATGTGGCTGACGGCCCAACGCGCTCTGGAGAAGATCGCGCGACTGGGCGAAGACGCCGGAGTCGTCTTCTGTCTCGAAAACCTCAATACGATCGTCGATCACCCCGGAGTACCGATGGCCCGCGCCAAAGACACTCTGGCACTGGTGGAATCCGTCTCACATCCAAACCTCAAGATGATGCTCGACCTCTACCACGCCCAGATCGGCGAAGGAAATCTCATCGAACTCGTGCGGCGCTGTGGTGACAACATCGGCGAGATTCAAGTGGCAGACGTTCCGGGGCGCTGTGAACCCGGCACGGGCGAGATCAACTACCCCGCCATCGCACGCGTTCTCGCCGAGCAGGGATACACCGGCACAATCGGTTTGGAGGGGTGGGCATCGGGAGACAGTGACACCGCACTCGATGCTTTCCGGAAGGCCTTCACTCTCTAGCTCTCACCCGGGAACGTGATCCCGTCGCAGCGCGCGGATCTTCCGTCACCGGTCCAGTCCACGGGGCCGCTTGCTGAGGGCTTTTTGATGGATTTCAGGGGTAGTTTCGATGGCTTCACCTTGGCAGTCTTGAGGACCAGCTCATCGTGAACACCGTAGGAAAGGTCCCCGAATGACTTCCCCACTGACCGACCACACCGTGCCGTTCGCGGGTAGGTTGCACCGAAAAGATTGCAACATCGACGCCTTCGCAGCTCTGGTCACGCACGAGACAGACCTTGCCGATTACCCGTACACCGATTCGGTGGCCGACGGCGTTCTTCTGTACCGCTCGGACTCACTGGTCGAGCAATCGGCGAATCCTGAAATCCGTGCCGAGATCCAGGACGAGATCGCCCGGGCGTTACTCACAGGCCCCGGCATCACAGTCTTTCAAGGCGCGTTCGACGCGGAGATACTGGATCGCGCCAGCGCAGTTTTTCGTGAACTGATTGCGCGCCAACACGAATCCGGCGCAGCGTCCGGAGATCACTTCGCCAAGCCTGGCGCCAACGATCGGATCTGGGGTGCACAACTGAAGTTGGCGCTCGAAGATCCCCGGACCTACGTGGACTACTACGCGAACAGCATTGTCGATTTGGTTTCGGAAGCCTGGCTGGGCCCCATGTATCAGGTGACGTCGGACGTCAACGTCGTCAATCCCGGTGGCGCCGCGCAGAACCCACATCGCGACTACCACCTCGGTTTCATGTCGAGCGACGTAGCCGCGAAGTTTCGGGCGCATGTTCACCGCTTGACCCCTGCCCTCACCTTGCAAGGTGCCGTCGCCCATGTGGACATGCCGGCAGAGACGGGGCCGACGAAGTATCTGCCTTACTCTCAGCAATTCGAATCCGGATACCTCGCGTTCGAGCGTCCCGAGTTCAAGGAGTTCTTCGAAGCCAACTACGTCCAATTACCTTTGAAGAAGGGAGATGCCGTCTTCTTCAACCCTGCACTGTTCCACGCCGCCGGCCACAACAAATCCGCCGACGTCCTGCGTATGGCAAATCTTCTCCAGGTGTCGTCGGCCTTCGGTCGAGCCCTCGGAACCATCGACCGGGAAGCACTCGTCAACGCGATCTATCCGGCACTGCTCGCCCTCGGCGAGGCGGGGTCCGACGACGCAGTTCGGTGCGCCGTCGCCGCCTCTGCCGAGGGCTACGCCTTCCCGACCAATTTGGACCGAGACCAACCGATCGAGGGCCTCGCGCCTCAGACGCAGGCCGAACTCGTGACGGAGGCGGTTCGTGAGCGGATCTCACCTGATCGACTGGCCGATCTACTGAAGGCACAGTCCGAGAGACGAATGAGCTGAGGGACGGCAGCGCTGAACAGACTTGGACCGCTTAATGCCGGTCGGTCGGTACGCTCGGAGCATGGGGTGGGATTTGTTAGTGCTGTTCGCCATGGTCGGCCCGTTGGCGGTGTTCGGGTGGGCGGCTGTCCGGGCGAAGCGCCGCGGACTCGGTGGCTCGTTCGTGGGGCCGTTTCAGGAGATGTTCGATCCCGGTGCTGCGCGAGCACAGACGGTCGTCGAACAGATCGCGGAACTACCGGATCCTGCGGACTCCGGCGATCCGGACAACGACGACGATGTGCCGTACACAGTCGCCTACGAGGGTGTTCGGCTCCACATCAACCCAGGTAGGGCTCGACAGCGTGGGGGCGACGGGACCGCCAGGCGAGCCGAGTGACAGTCGGGCCGGATACAACGCGAGGGAGAACTGGTTCGGTCAGGATCCGCGCAGTTGATAGGTGACACCGTTCTCCAACTCATCTGAGCTGAAGGACTCCGGAGAGAAGTGGCCCAAGCCCACCTCGTAGTTTCTCTGGTTTGCGGGGATGGCATCGAAATGCGCGGTGTAGGAGCAAGTACTCGTTCCGTCGGGAAGCTGATCGATTGCCTCGACCTCGAGCGTCGACCTTGTGGATCCCGCGCCGCTGCCCCCGAAAATGTCGATTTGGTCGTTCGGAGCAACACGGATCATGTCGATCACGCACGCTCCGGAGCCCGTCTCGGCCTGCTCTGCCTGACCGGTCACCGTTATCGTGGCGGCAAAGGTTTTCGGCACATCGACATTGGTTGCGCAGCTTGTCAGCATCAGCGCTCCCACAGAGCCCGCTGCCGCGGCCGCAACCTGTGCTGACCTTCGCCTCATAGTCGTCAACGGTAGTGCGTCCGAGACGCCTCGGGGTCTCGGTTGTCGAAATCGAAGGGTCGCGTGCGGTCCCTCGCCGGCCGACCGAACCACGTGGACAGCTGAGTGTCCAACTCCGCCTGCGTATCCCCCAGCCACACCACATGACCGTCCGGTCGAAGCAGGACGGCCGGAGCGTCCAATTCAGCGCTGGTGTCGATGACGTGATCGACGCGGTCGTTCCAACCATCGACCGACAGTTTGCCGCCCTGGTCGAGCAGAAGTCCACGGCCGGAGCGCATCAGGTCGTACAGGTTGCCGCGCGTCAGGGCGATGTCCCTCAGCCTCCGACCGAGTAGGTCGTCGCCTGCGCCGAAGTCGTAGCGAATCGAGATCGCAGTGATCTTCTCGGTCAGATAGCGCTTGACGTCTTCGAATTCCATCAACTCGGAGACCAAACGACGGACCGCTTGCGGACCGGCCGCGGTGGAGATCAACTCTGCCTGCGCACGCGTGTTGTCCAGTACGTCGGCAGCGACCGGACGCCGTTCCGATTCGTACGTGTCGAGCAGACCATCCGGTGCCCAGCCGTTGATCTCGGCCGCGAGCTTCCAGCCGAGGTTGAAGGCATCCTGGACACCGAGATTGAGGCCTTGACCGCCCATCGGCGGGTGGATATGGGCGGCATCGCCGGCGAGAAAGATCCGGTCACGCCGGTAGTGCTCCGCCAGACGGGTGGCGTCACCGAAGCGCGAGAGCCACCGCGGCGAGTGCACACCGAAGTCGGTGCCCGCGATGGCCAGTAGCTGTTGCTTGATGTCGTCGAGGGTGGTGGGAACCGCGCGACCGTCGGCAACTTCGGCCGCGGGTACCACGACACGAAAAGCGCCGTTGCCGGCGGGACCGACTCCGAATCGTTTGTGCGTTTCGCGAATTTCGGCGACAACTGCTGCCAGTTCGTCAGCCGGCATGGTCACGTCCATTTCGCCGATCAGGGTGTCGGCGCTCGACGGCTCGCCGGGAAACCCGACGTCGATCAGCTTCCGTACAGTGCTGCGGCCACCGTCGCAGCCTACGAGGTAACGCACATGAAGTGTTGTGCCGTCCGACAATTCCGCTGTGACATTGTCGGCGTCTTGACGGATCGCGACGACGCGCTTTCCGCGCCGAATGTCCGCGCCGACGTCGATGGCGTGTTCGGCAAGAATCCTGTCGATCTCGGGCTGAGGTATCCCCAGTACGTATCCGTGGGCAGTATCGAGGTGAGCGGGTGCTGGTTTGCTGATCCCGGCAAAGAATCCACCGAGCGGGTACTTGCGGCCGTGCGCGAGGAACGTGTCTAGCAACCCGCGCTGCTCCATGATTTCGATGCTGCGCACATGGATACCGAGGGCACGGACGAACTGAGTCGGCTCCTCGTCCTTGTCCACGACGACGACATCGACGCCCTGTAGCCGGAGCTCACCTGCCAACATCAATCCAGTTGGTCCAGCACCGACAATGATGACGTCACTCATGCGATCCCCTCCTTCGGGCAAGGCATTTGCTTGCTCGCAGCAGACGAGTGTGCACCATCACCCGGGCCTTGCCGCAAGCCCCGGGTCCCGCGTTATGATGAAAGTGGCGGGAGGCACTTCTCATCGGCGCGCCAACACCACAGCACCTGTATCGCGTGGGAGCCGCCAACTTTCGATCACCGTCGGCACCAGCAAGATTCCGAGGACACCCAGAGTCAGCGAAAACGGCGCTCCGCCGCCGACATCGCCCGATTCCGCCAACGTTGTGCAGAGCGTGATCACCAACGCGGACAGCGCAATACCCAGACCGGACGCCAGCTCCTGCAGGGTTGCATGCAAGGTATTGGCATCGGTCAGCTCCCCCGAGTCGACCTCGGCGAACGCCACGCTGTTGTACGCAGTGAACCCGATTGATCGCAGCGCGCCACTGACGAACAGCGCGACGGCGACAACTCCGTCCGGTGTCGACGACGAAATCAGCGCCAGCGCACCGAAGCACACCACCGACAGAACGCCGTTTCCCACCAGAACTCGCCTGATCCCGAACCTGCGCATGAGCGGCGTGGTGAGCGGTTTGATCGCGATATTGCCCGCAAACAGGGCCATCACCAACAGACCGGCCTTGAACGCCGACATTCCAAATCCCACTTGGAACAACAGTGGCAGCACAAACGGCACACCCGTGATCACGAGCCGGTACAGCGAGCCGCTCGACGCGACGATCCGAAACGATCGGAGCCGGAGGACCCCGAGCGCAATGAGCGGGTGATCCGACCGGAGGAGGTGAATGACGGCCAAGGTCAACAAGATCAGAGTCACAACGATCCCGAGGCCCACTCGAATCCAATCGGTCCCGGAACTGTGCACGCTGTCGAGTGCCACAACGAGCACGGCGACGCCTGCTCCGATCACCACCAGGCCCAGCCAGTCGAGGCTTCGTTTTTGCACTTTCCGAAGATCGGGCACCATGCGCAATGCAAGGAGAAACCCGACGATCCCGATCGGGACGTTGATCAGGAAGATCCAACGCCACGACGCGATCGACACGACGGCTCCGCCCACAGCGGGCGCGAGGACCGGCGCTGTGAGCGCCGGCCACGTCAGGTATGCGATAGCCCGTACGAGTTCCGCCTTCGATGTCACTCGCAATACCGCGAGCCGCCCTACCGGCACCATCATGGCGCCGCCTACCCCTTGAAGTGCGCGCATTCCCACCAGCATCGGCAGGGACGTGCTCAGTGCACATCCCACCGACGCCACCGTGAAAACGGCTATGGCAGAGATGAAGACACGTCGCGTTCCGAACCTGTCGGCCATCCATCCGCTCGCCGGGATCAGGACGGCCAACACCAGGAGATACGAAGAAACGGCGATATTGACGTCGACGGCGTCAACTCCGAAGGAA
Source organism: Rhodococcus sp. P-2 (assembly GCF_016598535.1). GTDB lineage: Bacteria > Actinomycetota > Actinomycetes > Mycobacteriales > Mycobacteriaceae > Rhodococcus_F > Rhodococcus_F baikonurensis. The sequence continues at coordinate 786,982 of NZ_CP066779.1, forward strand.
TGGGCTATCGACGGCAGCGCCGTCGTGAGAATCGTCGCGTCTAGCATCTCCATGAACAGTGCTGCTGCCACCAGCAACGCCAGTCCGCGGGGAAATGTCACTGCGCCAGAGCCTTTCGGGGAAATTCTCGATCAGCCGAGAGAAATCCAGCCACCGGAGGAGACCGAGGCGACCATCGCGTCCAGAGCCTGCGCGGACGCGACGGCATCAGCGACAGTCGCGCCCCGCGGCGCTCCGCCCACGATCGAGGAGACGAAATTGCGAGCCTCGATGACCTTCAGGTCGTCATAACCCATGGCGTTGGCCGCGCCGGGTTGGAAGCGGCCGAACTCTCCCGACTCGGGGCCGACCAAAACCGTCGTGACGGATTGGTCCTGATACTTCGAGCCGAGGCTGGTGCCCAGTTCACCCATCCGGCGGTAATCCCAGAACACGGCACCCTTCGTACCGTGAATCTCGAATCCGTAGTTGTTCTGCTCTCCCACGGCGACGCGGCACGCTTCGAGTGTGCAGCGGCCGCCAGAGCCGAGCCGCAGCAGTGCGCTGACGAAGTCTTCGTTCTCGACAGCTCCCATCTCCCCACCGCTGGCCCGGGCATGCCCGCTGGTCGCGGCGGACGGACGCGCGCGCTCCGGAATGAAGATCGCAGTATCCGCAACGAGAGCGTCGACGTCGCCGAGGAGATGCCGGATCAGATCGATACCGTGCGAAGCCAAGTCGCCCAGGACGCCCGCGCCGCCGCGCTCACGCTCGTATCGCCAACTCAAAGCACCTTCGGGATGCGCCGCGTAGTCACTCAGGAAGCGAAAACGCGAATGCGTGATCGTGCCCAACTCCCCCGAGTCGATCAGGGTTTTTGCCAGGGCGACTGCCGGCGCATTTCGATAGTTGAAACCGACGGTCGACTGCACACCGGCCTTCGAGACAGCTGCTGCAACAGCTTTCGCATCATCCGTCGACAATCCGACGGGCTTTTCGATCCAGATGTGTTTGCCGGCCTCTGCCATTGCGATGCCGATGTCACGGTGCAAGAAGTTCGGGGCCGTGATGCTCACCGCGTCGATGGTCGGATCGGCCGCGATGTCACGCCAATCCTGGGTGAAAGCCTCGAAACCGAATTGGTCCGCCGCTTCCTGCCCTCGGCCTGGCACCTCGTCGGCGACGGCGGCCAGGCGGATCACGGGGAGCTGGGGATAGTGCTGCCGCAGACGCAGATACGCCTGCGTGTGGACGCGGCCCATCCATCCGAATCCGGCAACTGCTACTGAAATGCCTGTCATGAGGCTCCGTTCGGGTCAAATGATCGAAGGATCGCAGAAATGTCGGGACCACAAATCACCCCCACTGACTCGGTCAGGCGGGTACTCGTGTCACCGGGATCGAGATCTAGCGGTCGACCACGGTGGTGTCGAAGTAGTAACGCGACGCTCGGTAGCAGTGGCTGCCGTACTCGACGGCACTACCTGAATCGTCAAATGCAGTGCGGCTCATGGTCAAGAGGGCAGCACCCACTTTCTCGTCGAGCAATCCTGCTTCTTCGCGAGTCGCCGCCCGAGCGCCGATTCGCTGCCGTGCCACACGGATGTGAACGCCGCGAGTTCGCAAGGTTTGGTAGAGCCCCTGCGTCTCCAACTCCTCGGGATCGGGTGCGATGTCCACCGGAATGTAATTGGTCATCACTGCCAGCGGTTCGCCGTTGGTGCTGCGCAGACGCCTGATGGTGGCCACTTCGGCGTCGGGTTCGAGGTTGAGTTCCGCGGCAACGCCCTCGGCGGGAACTCCCACCGTGAACTCGAGCAGCTTGGTCGTCGGCGCCTGGCCTGCCCTCGCGAGGTCGTCGAACAGGCTGGTGAGCTCGACCGGGCGGTGCACCGGACTCTGCACCACCTGAGTTCCGACTCCCCGCTTACGAACTAGTAGGCCCTTGTCCACCAGTTCCTGGATCGCGCGTCGCGTGGTCGGACGCGAGAGATTGAGCCGTTTGGCCAACGCCAGTTCGTTCTCGAAGCGATCACCTGGGGCAAGTTCGCCACCGAGAATAGCTCCCTCGATTGCCTGGGCCAGCTGAAAATACAGTGGCACCGGGCTCGAGCGGTCCAACTCGACGGCGAGTGCTGCGACCACGGTCAACTCCGATCTGTCTTGGGAAGGCGCCGTATAGACGCTACTTCTCTCGGCAGTGTATGCGAACACTAACATTCACTTGACCGCAAGTCATAATGTCCAGACAAACTATTGACAATCGCTGTGTCGCGGCGCACAGTTTCAGTCATACATCGGTGCCCTGCGTGGGCAGCCCACCACGAACTCTCGGGAGTCAGTCTTGACAAGCATCAACACTCACCAGAGCGGGTCATACATCCCTGACGCACCATTCGACGTGCTTGCCATCGGCCGATCGGGGGTGGACATCTACCCACTTCAGACCGGTGTCGGACTCGAAGACGTCGAGACGTTCGGCAAATTCCTCGGCGGCAGCGCAGCCAATGTGTCGGTAGCGGCCGCCCGCCTTGGACGACGAGCAGCGTTGATCTCCGGGGTAGGAAACGATCCCTTCGGAAAGTTCGTCACACGCGAGTTGGCACGTCTGGGTGTCGACAACAGGTTTGTCGTCACCAATTCCGAGTACCCGACACCCGTGACGTTCTGCGAGATCTTCCCCCCTGACGACTTCCCGCTGTACTTCTACCGCAAGCCGCATGCGCCCGACCTTCGGATCACCCCGCAAGACATCGACCTCGACGCCGTTCGAACAGCATCGCTCTACTGGTCGACGGTGACTGGGCTGTCCGAAGAACCGAGTCGCGGCGCACACTTCGCCGCCTGGGAAGCCCGTGAACGCCGCCCGCTGACGGTTCTCGATCTCGACTACCGCCCGATGTTCTGGTCGACGCCCCAGGAAGCGACCGCTCAGGTGCAGCGAGCCCTCGCACACGTGACGGTAGCCGTGGGAAACCGTGAAGAGTGCGAGATCGCGGTCGGTGAGACCAACCCCAACAAGGCCGCCGATGCGCTTCTCGACCTCGGAGTCGAACTCGCCATCGTGAAGCAGGGCCCCAAGGGCGTACTCGGCAAAACGCGAAAGCAGTCGATCACCGTGCCGCCCAACGCCGTCGACGTGGTCAACGGGCTGGGCGCGGGCGACAGCTTCGGCGGATCACTCTGCCACGGACTGTTGGCCGGATGGCCGCTGGAGAAGATACTGCGCTACGCCAACGCGGCCGGTGCGATAGTCGCGTCTCGGCTCGAATGCTCCACGGCGATGCCGACCGCCGAAGAAGTCCACGATCTCGCCGAAGCCACAGCCACGGAGGCAGTCAATGTCTGACAAGCTCGCCGCCCGCCCCCTCGCCACCACCTACGCCGACGTGACGGAACTGCGTGCGAGCGATCCGCAGATCATCGAAAAGGCCTGGGCAGCACGAACTCCTCGCGCCACTGTTCGAGGCAACGGCCGGCTCATGATCGTCGCTGCCGATCATCCGGCGCGTGGAGCACTGTCTGTCGGCGGCAAGCCGACAGCGATGAACAGTCGTACCGATCTGCTGGACCGCTTGCGCACTGCTCTCGACAATCCCGGAGTCGACGGCGTTCTCGGTACCGCGGATATTCTCGACGATCTGCTCCTCCTCGGCGCCCTCGAGGACAAGGTCGTCTTCTCGTCGATGAATCGCGGCGGCCTGGCGGGCGCGAGCTTCGAACTCGACGACCGCATGACCGGATACACCGCGGCCGGCACCGCGAAGTTCGGCATGAACGGCGGAAAGATGCTGCTGCGCATCGCCCTCGACGACGCAGGCACCCTGCCCACGATGACGGCATGTGCCGAAGCCGTGGACGAACTGGCCGCAGCCGGACTGATCGCGATGCTCGAGCCGTTCCTCTCCAGCCGCGTCAACGGCAAGGTCGTCAACGATCTCAGCCCCGACGCCGTCATCAAATCAATCCACATCTCCCAAGGTCTCGGCTCCACCTCGGCGTACACGTGGATGAAACTGCCGGTAGTCGACGAGATGGAACGGGTCATGGATGCGACCACCCTGCCGACGCTCCTCTTGGGCGGCGATCCGCAGATCGCGCCGGAAGAGACGTATGCGAAGTGGGACGCTGCCCTTCAGCTGCCGTCCGTGCGCGGATTGATAGTCGGGCGCGCGCTGCTCTACCCACCCGACGGCGACGTGACGGCTGCCGTCGACACCGCCGTCAAGCTCGTCCACTAGAACCGACCTGGCAGGAGCAAGATGTTCAGCAAGTACTACGTCCCCGCCGGCTCTTCCGCCGACGGTGATTTCACGACAGTGGTCACACCGGAGTCCGCCGGGTGGACCGAATCCAGCTTGTGGACACTCGAACTCGCCCCTGGCGCTGACGTCCACCTGCAGTCCGGTGAGAACGAGATAATCGTCGTTCCACTGGCGGGTTCAGCCGTGGTTGTTGCCGAGGGGACGGAGATTCCCCTGACCGGCCGCGCATCGGTTTTCGACGGTCCGAGCGATTTCGCGTACGTCGGTCGCGACGCCGACTACTCGGTCAGCAGCACGGGCGGAGGCCGCTTCGCCCTGTGCGGAGCGCGCGCCGGCGCCAAGCTTCCCCATCGATACGGTCCCGCGTCCGGAGTCGCGGTCGAACTTCGCGGCGCCGGAAACTGCAGCCGACAGGTCCACAACTTCGCCACCGCAGACACTTTCGAGGCAGACTCCATCATCGCGTGTGAGGTCATCACCCCCGGCGGGAACTGGTCGTCCTATCCCAGCCACAAGCACGACGAGAACAGCGATGTCGAATCGGCTCTGGAAGAGATCTACTACTTCGAGATCGACCGAAGCCCCACCGGCACCGAGGGGTTCGGCTACCACCGCGTGTACGGAACCGCCGAGCGACCAATCGAGGTGCTCGAGGAAGTTCGCTCCGGCGACGTCGTCCTCGTACCGCACGGCTATCACGGCCCGTCCATCGCAGCGCCGGGCCACCACATGTACTACCTCAACGTCATGGCAGGTTCGGGCGAGATCCGGGCGTGGAACATCTGTGACGATCCGCAACACACCTGGCTGCGTGGAAGCTGGGATCACCAGGACATCGACCCTCGACTGCCGTTGCAGTCCCACAACTGACGGAAGTGAAAGCTGTGGCACCCACCGACAACGCAACCGGCAATCGTCTACCTCGCGACGAGCCGACCGTACACCTCACCGTTTCTCAAGCTGTCGTACGCTTCCTTGCCAACCAGTACACCGAACGCGACGGCCAGCGCACCAAACTGTTTGCCGGATGCTTCGGGATCTTCGGGCACGGCAACGTCGCCGGGTTGGGGCAGGCACTCCTGCAGGCCGAGATCCAAGATCTCGACGCCGGCCGTGAGCCGACGCTCCCCTACGTTCTCGGCCGCAACGAACAGGCGATGGTGCACTCGGCGGTCGCCCACGCCCGCATGAAGGACCGCCTGCAGACATGGGCGGTCTCGTCCAGTGTCGGCCCGGGCGCCACCAACATGATCACCGGCGCTGCCCTGGCCACCATCAATCGTCTCCCTGTATTACTCCTGCCCGCAGACACTTTCGCGACCCGAGCCAGTGCCCCGGTCTTGCAGGAACTCGAACTCCCGTCGAGCGGTGACGTCACAGTCAACGACGCTTTCAAACCGGTCTCACGATACTTCGATCGAGTATGGCGCCCGGAGCAGTTGCCGAGTGCTCTACTGTCCGGCATACGCGTTCTCACCGACCCCGTCGAAACCGGCGCGGTCACCATCGCCATCCCGCAGGACGTGCAGGCCGAGGCTTTCGACTGGCCCGAGTCGTTCTTCGCCGAACGAGTCTGGCACGTGGCCCGCCCGCTCCCCGAGCGATCGGTGATCGAACGCGCCGCCGCGATCATCCGTTCGGCTCGCAAGCCGCTGATCGTCGCCGGCGGCGGCGTGATCTACAGCCAGGCCACCGCCTCACTGGCAGCGTTCTGCGCGCAGACCGGAATCCCCGTGGGGCAGAGCCAGGCCGGCAAGGGTTCGTTGGTCTACGACCATCCACAATCCGTCGGGGCGGTAGGGTCCACTGGCACCACGGCTGCAAACGCGTTGGCCACCGAGGCGGACGTCGTCATCGGAATCGGCACGCGGTACAGCGATTTCACGAGCGCGTCCCGCACCGCATTCACCAATCCCGACGTTCGCTTCGTCAACATCAACGTCGCTTCACTGGATTCCGTGAAGCAGGGCGGTGTCAGTGTGGTGGCCGATGCGCGTGAGGCTCTCGACGCGCTCGCACTTGCACTGAACGACTACCGGGTGGACGACGAATACGCGTCCAGGATCGGTGACCTCGCCCGCAATTGGGATGCGATCGTCGAATCCGTCTACAACCCAGCCGAACCCGCTGCCGACGGCTCACTGAATCAGAATCAGGTCATCGGCCTGGTCAACACATTGTCCGATGCATGTGACGTCGTGGTGTGCGCTGCCGGGTCCATGCCGGGTGACCTCCACAAGCTGTGGCGAACCCGTGATGCCAAGGGGTATCACGTCGAATACGGCTACTCCTGCATGGGATACGAAGTTGCCGGTGGTCTGGGCGTCCGGATGGCATGCCCCGATCGCGACGTGTTCGTCATGGTCGGCGACGGTTCCTATCTGATGATGGCCACCGAATTGGTCACCGCCGTGCAGGAACGCCTCAAGGTCATCGTCGTCCTGGTGCAGAATCACGGATTCGCCTCCATCGGTTCACTGTCCGAGTCGCTCGGTTCCCAGCGCTTCGGCACGCAGTACCGCTACCGCTCGAATGACGGACGGCTCGACGGAGGGGTCCTCCCGGTCGATCTGGCCGCGAACGCCGCCAGCCTCGGCGTCGACGTCATCCGCGCCAACACCGCTGCCGAGTTCGCCGATGCGATCAAGGTCGCGAAAGCCAGTGAAACCAGCACTGTCATCCACGTCGAAACCGATCCGCTGATCGGCGCCCCCGACAGCGAATCCTGGTGGGATGTACCGGTATCGGCCACCTCCGAACTGGAATCGACCAAGAACGCCCGGACAACCTACGAGTCCTGGAAGAAGATCCAGCGACCGTACCTCCGTCCATCCGACTGACCACACCCCAGACTTTGCCCGCGAAAGGAATCTAGACATGAGCGCGATTCGCGTCGGATCAGCCCCCGACTCCTGGGGCGTGTGGTTTCCGGACGACCCTCAGCAGACCCCGTACACGCGATTCCTCGACGAGGTCTCCGCGTCGGGATACGAATGGATCGAACTCGGTCCGTTCGGATACCTTCCGACCGATCCAGCCAAGCTGACTGACGAACTCGGAGCACGCGGCCTCAAGCTTTCGGCCGGTACCGTTTTCGAAAAACTGCACCAGGACGATTCCTGGGATGCCGTCTGGAATCAGATCAAGGACGTCGCCAAGTTGACCGCAGCCGTCGGCGGCAAGCACGTAGTGGTCATCCCCGAGATGTGGCGCGATCCTTCCACCGGAGCGGTACTCGAAGATCGAAATCTGACTCCCGAGCAGTGGCGCAAGAAGACCGACGGCATGAATGCTCTCGGCAAGGCAATGCTCGAGGAGTACGGCGTCATGGCGCAGTACCACCCTCATGCCGACAGCCATGTCGACATCGAGGACAACGTCTACAAGTTCCTCGAAGGTACCGACGAGCGTTTCGTGAACCTGTGCCTCGATACCGGCCACATCAGCTACTGCGGCGGCGACAACCTCGCCATCATCAACAAGCATCCGGAGCGCATCGAGTACCTGCACCTCAAGCAGGTGGATCCGGCGATTGTCGCCAAGGTGGAGGCGGAGGACCTGCCGTTCGGCGAAGCCGTCAAACTCGGCGCGATGATCGAACCACCGCGTGGAATCCCGGACATGCCGCCGCTTCTGGAGGCCATCGAGAAGCTCGGCATCGACGTGTTCGCGATCGTCGAGCAGGACATGTATCCCTGCCATCCCGACACACCGCTGCCCATCGCACAGCGCACTCAGAAGTACCTGTCCGCCTGTGGCGTTCCCGCCGTCCGTTTCAGCTGAGCAACACAATCGAGGAGTACCACCGCATGTCTGACAACCAGGATCTTCGGATCGCAGTGCTCGGCGTCGGCATCATGGGGGCCGATCACGTCGACCGCATCACCAACAAGATCGGCGGGGCCCGAGTCACCGTCGTCAACGACTACTCGCTGGCACGCGCCGAGGAAATCGCAGCATTGACGCCGGGGTCACGCGTCGTCGTCGATCCGTTCGATGCCATCGCAGCCGAGGACGTCGACGCCGTTGTTCTCGCAACCCCGGGTCCAACTCATGAGAAGCAGGTACTCGCCTGTCTCGAAGCGGGCAAGCCGGTGCTCTGCGAGAAGCCGCTGACCACCGACGCGGACAGTTCGCTGGCGATCGTCAAAGCCGAAGCAGCGCTGGGAAAGAAACTGATCCAGGTTGGTTTCATGCGCCGGTTCGATCACGAATACATCCAGCTCAAGGATTTGATCGACAGCGGCGATCTCGGTCGCCCGCTCGTGGTGCACTGTGCGCATCGTAATCCTGCGGTTCCTAAGGGTTTCGACAGCGCGATGATCGTCAAGGACTCACTCGTCCACGAGGTCGACGTGACACGTTTCCTGCTCGACGAAGAGATCACCTCGGTGCAGATAATTCGGCCGTCTGTGAATTCGCTTGCACCCGAGGGCATTCAAGACCCACAGATCGCGATCTTCGAGACCGAATCCGGTAGGCACGTCGACGCCGAGGTGTTTGTCACCACCGGAGTTGCCTACGAGGTGCGCACCGAAGTTGTGGGCGAACTCGGCAGCGCGATGATCGGACTCGACGTGGGCCTGATCCGAAAGACGAAGCCCGGCAACTGGGGTGGACAGATCACCCCCGGATTCCGCGAACGCTTCGGGCAGGCATACGACACCGAGTTCGCACGATGGATCAAAGCAGTGAAGATCGGTGCCGGCACCGGCAACTACGTCGACGGACCTGGCGCCTGGGACGGGTACGCCGCAGCCGCTGTCTGCGCCGCTGGTGTGAAGTCTCTGGAGACGGGTCAGCGCGTCGCCGTGGACATGGTTGCGCGCGACTCTGTGGCCGGAACTCAGCGATGAAGGTCGCACTCGATCCCACACCTTTCCATCACGATTACTCACTGCTGGAGCTTCCCCGAGTTGTTGCCGACCTCGGGTACGAGTACCTGCAACTCACACCGCACGTCGACATGATCCCGTTCTTCAATCACCCGAAGGCCGACGACGCGCTCGTCGCCGAGTTCCGGAAGGCTTGCGCGAGTGCGGGAGTCGGCATCGCGTCGGTGCTCCCGGTCCTTCGCTGGTCCGACCCGGACGAGGACGCTCGCGAAGCAGCAGTGCGTTACTGGAAGCGGGCCATCCAGATCACGGTCGACCTCGGCGTCAACGTCATGAACACCGAATTCTCCGGCCGTCCCGAGAAAGCCGAAGAGTCCGAGCGTGCGTTCTATCGTTCGATGGAGGAACTGCTTCCGATCATCGAACGCGAGGGGATCGACGTCCTGATCGACCCTCACCCGGACGATTTCGTCGAAGACGGACTAGCCGCGATCCGCACGATCCGTGGTGTGAACTCCAAGAACCTCGGCATGGTGATCGTGGCGTGCCACCAATTCCACATGGGTGGGGACCTTCCCGCCATCATGGAGGCCGCCGGCGACATGGTCCGACTCGTTCACGTGGCGGACACCATGGATCATCACCGTTCCCACGGACTGCGCTACATCACCAATCCGCCAGGCAATGCCGTTCGAGTGCATCAGCATCTCAAAATCGGTGACGGAGACGTCAACTGGGACGAATTCTTCGGCGGTCTCGACAAACTCGGCTTCTACGATCGCGACAACACCGTGATGGTGTCGAGCGTCTTCGCCGAGAACGAAAACGCGCACGAGGTTTCCCGGTACCAGCGCGAGACGATGAACGACTACGTCGCCAAGTACACCTCCCCGAACTCCTGAGCCACCAGACCACTAGGAAATACCATGACCAGCACTGATACTCGTGTCATCGCACACTGGCTGGACGGCAAGTCGTTCGCCGGAACATCCGAGAACACCGCCCCCGTCACCAACCCCGCCACCGGACAGATCACCGGCCGACTCGCCTTGGCGAACCTCGAGGACGCCCGCGCTGTCATCGACGCTGCTGCGGCGGCCTTCCCCGCCTGGCGTGACACCTCCCTGGCCCGGCGCACACAGATACTGTTCAACTTCCGCGAACTTCTCAACGCTCGCAAAGGCGAACTCGCCGAGATCATCACAGCCGAGCACGGCAAGGTCATCTCCGACGCTCTCGGCGAAATCAGCCGTGGGCAGGAGGTGGTCGAATTCGCCTGCGGAATACCGCATCTCCTCAAAGGCGGATACACCGAGAATGCATCGACCAAGGTCGACGTGTACTCCATCCGCCAACCCCTCGGCCCCGTCGGCATCATCTCGCCCTTCAACTTTCCCGCGATGGTCCCGATGTGGTTCTTCCCGGTCGCCATCGCCGCCGGGAACACCGTGATTCTCAAGCCCTCGGAGAAGGACCCCACCGCGGCGGTCTGGCTCGCCGAACTCTGGGCCGAAGCCGGTCTGCCTCCCGGCGTCTTCAACGTCCTCCAAGGTGACAAGCTCGCCGTCGACGAACTCCTGGAAAACAAAGCAGTCAAAGCGATTTCGTTTGTCGGATCCACCCCCATCGCCCAGTACGTCTATGCCACCGGCACCGCCAACGGCAAACGCGTGCAAGCACTCGGCGGCGCCAAGAATCACGCCATCGTTCTGCCGGACGCCGACCTCGACCTTGCCGCCGACGCAATGGTCAACGCCGGATTCGGCTCCGCGGGCGAACGGTGCATGGCGATCTCCGCCCTGGTCGCAGTCGGCGACATCGCCGACGAGCTTGTCGCCAAGATCGTCGAACGAACTGCCCCCCTGGTCACCGGTGACGGCACCAAGAACTCCGACATGGGCCCGCTCGTCACCAAGGCCCACCGCGACAAGGTCGCCTCCTACGTCGATGCCGGAGAGAAGGACGGCGCCACCATCGTGGTCGACGGACGCACAGTCCAGGCCGATGGTGGACCGGACGGCTTCTGGCTGGGGCCCACCCTCATCGACAATGTCACTACCGACATGTCGATCTACACCGACGAAATCTTCGGACCTGTCCTCTCCGTCGTGCGCGTCGATACCTACGACCAAGCCCTCGAACTGATCAACGACAACCCGTACGGCAACGGCACCGCCATCTTCACCAACGACGGCGGCGCTGCCAGACGCTTCCAGAACGAGGTGGAGGTAGGCATGATCGGCATCAATGTCCCCATCCCGGTTCCCATGGCCTACTACAGCTTCGGCGGCTGGAAGAACAGCCTCTTCGGTGACACCCACGCTCACGGGACCGAAGGTGTTCATTTCTTCACGCGAGGTAAAGCCGTCACCAGTCGCTGGCTCGACCCCAGCCACGGCGGTATCAACCTCGGCTTCCCCGAGAACAGCTAACCGGCAAGACATCTGTGGCCGAGACTCTCGAAGAGTCTCGGCCACAGATGTTTTCGAGAGGTCTACGCGACCGTGGGGTGGTACGTCAGTACCTGAACTCCGGATTCGTACCGACGATCGTCCTTCAACTCGAGGACGATCTTGTCGGCCGATTCGGGGAACACTCTCCCGCCGGACCCGAGAATGACCGGAAAGACCATCAGGCGCAGCTCGTCGACCAGACCGGCCAGCAACAACGCGTGGACGAGCGTCCGACTTCCCGCGACCAGGATTTCGCCGTCGATCTGCTCCTTCAGCTTCGGAACGGATTCCTCGATGGGACCGTCGAGGGCCGTCGAGTTGTTCCATTCGAGCGGCTCCGTCGAACTCGTGACGACGTACTTGGGCATCTCGTTCATCTTGTCCGCGAAGCCTTGGTCGTCCTCGCGGTCAGGCCAGGCACCTGCAAAGCTCTCGTAGGTCCGCCGACCGAGTAGAAGCACGTCCGCGGCGAGGGTTTCGTCGAGTTTGAACTTCATCTGATCGCCCTCCTGGTATGGAAAGACCCATCCAGAATGCGCATAGCCCGGTTCACCACCGGGCGCTTCCATGACCATGTCCAAAGACACGAATTCCGTCACCACGATCTTGCCCATACCGATCCCCTGTCGTCAGTGTTCCTGCACCGTGCGAGTAGTCGACTACCCCACTGTTACAGACTCTGCTTGGTCGGGGAACTCATCGACGGCAATCGGCAGCGTCAGCACCCGAAGAGTCAGCACACAACCCAGGCGCCGTTCTCTTTGATCAACGTGATGTCCTCGCGCATCATCCGGGACGGATCCTCGGTGCTGTAGTGGCGAGTGTCAGCCGTCGCCGAATCCCCGTTCACCACGATGTTCTCCACACCGTCCAGCCTCAGACTGGCAAGTGTGTCGTCGAATGGCGACTCGTCGACCCGCGGACTCTCACTGCGCATCGAACTGCACTGAGTGCTGTCCACTGCCTCCCAGTCCCTTGCCGCCATGAATTCGAAACTCTTACCGACGACTGCCGAAATTTGACTCTCGGCCGACGGCTCCGACTCGCCGGAGCACCCCACCGCAGCTGCCAACGCTCCGAGAAGTGTCATTGCCGCGAGCGTCCGGCGTCCGCGTATACCTACGAGGTTCATCCGTCCACTATGCCCGATCTACAAACCGAATCGTCTGTTTTCGATCTCCGCGCTAGCGTGGCGATTCGGACGTTCCCTCCGGTTCGCATACCCTCGTATATCGATGATGTGGCGTCGAAAGTGTGCAGTGGCAGTTGCCGGAACAGTGCTCTCAGGAAGCATTGCGTTCACCGGTGTCGTAGGGACCTCGGGAATCGCCGGCGCCCAACCGGCCCCGCCGCCGCCCACCACCACCGAGGCTCCGTTCACCACACCCAACACCGACAGCTGCCCGTTCACCAGTCTCCCGGCGCCGGCGATCGATCTCTCCGAAGCACCCGCGCCCGGATCCACGGCCCCCACCGCTGTCCCGATTCCGAAAAGCCCTGTCGGTGGAGACAAACTCGGCGAGTGTGGCGTCGTACTTCCAGACGGCGCTCCCCCGCTCCCGGCCGATATCGCGGCATCCGGATGGGTACTCGCGGACGCCGAGACCGGTGAAGTCCTCGCCGCCAAAGATCCGCACGGTCGCTACCGACCGGCCAGCACCATCAAGATGCTGTTGGCTCTCGTCGCACTCGACGAACTCGATCTCGACACCGAAATCACCGCAACCGCCGAAGACGCGGACGCTGAAGGTAGCGCTGTCGGCATCGGCAAGGGCGGCAAGTACACCAACCGGCAACTGATGCAGGGTCTGGTCATGGCGTCGGGAAACGATGCCGCACATGCTCTTGCCCGCCAACTCGGCGGTGACGCTGCGGCCGTGTCGAAGATGAACGCCCTCGCCGCCGACCTCGGCGCCCTCGACACCCGCACGGCAACTCCATCCGGACTCGACGGCCCGGGCATGAGCAGCTCGCCATACGACCTGGCCGTGATCTTCCATACCGCCCTGCAGAATCCGACGTTTGCCGGTCTGATCCATACCGAAACCGTCGAGTTTCCCGGCTTCCCCAAGGATCCGACGATTCCTGACGATCAGGACCGCCCTGGATTCACACTGGCGAACGACAACCAGTTGCTCTACAACTACGACGGCGCTTTGGGCGGCAAGACCGGCTTCACCGACGACGCCCGCCACACGTACGTGGGTGCTGCGGAGCGCAACGGCCGGAAACTACTGGTGACATTGATGGGCGGCGAAGCCAAGCCGATCCGTCCGTGGGAACAGGCTGCCCGTCTACTCGATTACGGATATGCGCTCCCCGCGAGCACAACCGTCGGCTCGTTGACGGACCGATCCACCGACGACGCCACGCGCGACGTCACTCGCACACCCTCTGCCGCCGCACCAGGATCGATCTCGGCAGCACCCACCGCTACCGACGCCGAGTCGGACACCACTGACCGCATCCTCGTCGGTGCTGTCGGCGCAGTAGTGGTGATCGCGTTGGTGGCGGGAGCAGTTGCTCTCAACCGTCGAAGGCGCTAGCGCGGCCGACGACGCATGAAGCCCGAAAGACCCAGACCTGCAACCGCACCCGTGGCGATCAACGCAGCCACGCGCGATGGTGAAGCCCCGTCACTGACAACGATTCGGGGCGAGATCACGGCCGGGTCCGGCGGTGGAACGAACGCCAGAGCCATGCTTTCCTTGGTCGTCGCCGCCCACGCCGTGCAGAACAGCAGCATCCTCGACGCCGTGAAGACGAACACGAGCAAACCGATGATCGGGCCGAATGCCACGCCCGCCGGGCCGCTGGTGACGGCCGCGAGGTAGATCGCACCTACCTGCTTGAAGATCTCGAACACGACCGCGGCGATAAGCGCTGCCTGCGCGGCGCTACGCAGCGTGACAGGCTCGCGCGGTAGCCGGGCAATCACCCACAGGAACACCGCCCACGTCGCCAGGAGTGAGAGCACCAGTGAAACGACTCTGAGCCCGACTCCGACACCGGTGATGTTCTCGAGGTTGAGCCATTTGACGATCTGAGTCGCGACCGGCCCGCTACTCAAGGCCGACATGCCCAGCGAGACGACCATGGCGAGAGCCAGACCGATCAGGGCACCAGCGTCACCGAGCTTGGTACGCACGAAACCCTTCGGCTCGCGCTTGCTCTCCCACATCGCCGTCAGTGCGTCACGAACATTGGCCATCCAACCGAGACCCGCGTACGCAGCACCCAGGAGACCGAAGATTCCGACGCTCGCGCGCGAGTCGATAGCCGAATCGATCAGCGTGTTGATGGTGTCACCCAAGCTGCCCGGAATGCTCTTGGTGATCTCCTCCTGAATCGACTCCAAGTACTCGGGATGCCCGGCCAATACGAAGCCGGCCACTGCAAACGCGACCATCATGATCGGAATCAGTGCGAGAACACTGAAGTACGTGATTCCTGCAGCGTAGTAATCGCCTTTTTGCTCTTGGAACCGTCCAGCCGCGCGAACCAGATGATCGAGCCATGGTCGCGCTGCCCGTTGCTTCTCGAGAAAGCTCGGTGCGTCGTCGTCCGTGTCAGCCATTGCCGTCCCCCTCATGTTCGGTCAGGCGTCGTGAGTCCGAATTCGCGTCGGTCAACCCTTCGGTGCCAGGAATCCGACCTTGTCATAGACAGCAGCGAGAGTGCGTGAAGACACCTCACGAGCGCGGTGCGCTCCGGCCGCGATGATGCGATCCAGCTCCGCCTCGTCGGCGAGGTAACCGTCGACCTTCGCCTTGAGCGGGGTGACGAACTCGGTCAGCACATCAGCGGTATCGGTCTTGAGGTCGCCGTACCCCTTGCCCTCGTAGCCGGCCACCAGAGTCTCGATCGGTACTCCCGAGAGAGCCGACTGAATGGTGAGCAAGTTGCTGACGCCTGGCTTGGCCTGCGGATCGAAGCGAATCTCGCGCTCGTTGTCGGTGACCGCCGACTTGATCTTCTTCGCCGACACCTTGGGATCGTCGAGCAGATTGATCAGTCCGGCTGCACTGGCAGCGGACTTGCTCATCTTCGCGGTCGGATCCTGCAGGTCGTAGATCTTTGCCGTGCCTTTGATGATCTGCGGTTCGGGAACAACGAACGCCTTGCCATAGCGGGTATTGAACCGGCCGGCCAGATCGCGTGCGAGTTCGAGGTGCTGACGCTGATCCTCACCGACCGGAACTCGCTGCGGGCGGTACAGAAGAATGTCCGCGGCCATCAGAACCGGATACGTGAACAAACCGACACTGGCGTTGTCGCTGCCTTGTTTGGCGGACTTGTCCTTGAACTGCGTCATACGGCTGGCTTCACCGAAACCGGTGATGCAGTTCAGGACCCACGCCAACTGCGCATGCTCGGGAACCTGACTCTGCACGAACAGCGTCGCCCGATCGGGATCGATACCCACTGCAAGTAACTGAGCGACCGCCACCTTGGTGCGACGACGCAGTTCCTTCGGGTCCTGCGTCACCGTGATGGCGTGAAGGTCCGGAATGAAGTAGAAAGCGTCGAAATCGTCCTGCAACGGAACCCACTGCTGCAGCGCGCCCAGGTAGTTGCCGAGGTGGAAAGAATCCGACGTCGGCTGGATGCCGGAAAGCACGCGAGGCTTTGCGGTGGGCTTCTGTTCTGCAGGGGTCGACATGGTTCCGATCTTTTCACGAGTGGAAATCAGTGCAGTGGCGTGGTGCCCGGGTAGGTGAGTTCGACGAGGTCGTCACCGCGGGCTGTGAGGTCGTCCGCGCCGAATTGGTAGACGGTCCGGAAAACGACGGGTTCCCATTCTTCGGCGTAGAAGTCCATCGTTTCGCGGAACCACTCCAACTGATCCTGTTGCTCGGACAGTAGAGAACCAGCACCGCGGACCACAACTACATATCCGGCGCCGAGTCCGAGTACGTCGTCGAGATCGCGCATGACATCGTCGAAAGCGTCTTTGTTGCGCCCGAAGTGGGACGGAAACTGGAAGGCCGCCGCGAACTCGTCGAAGACCTGCGCCGTTGTTCGCATGTTCTCTCCGCGAACCACCCGAACGACAAAATTCTCGCCACGGAGTTCCCGTGCAAGATCATCCGCAACGGCCGGGTCGCCCTGCAGCGCCACCGAAGCCACATCCGAAGACGGATCCAGCCACTGCACCACGCTGACCGTGGACGAGTCGGACATCAGCGAATCCTCACAAACGTGTCGTAGTGATCGAGGGTGTACCACGCCGAACCGTCGTTGCCGGTGACGATCCGCTCGGCATCGCGACCTTGGCCGTTCTTCTTCGCGTTGACGTCCCATTCCTGGTAGACGACACGTCCGCCACCGGCACCGACCGCGGGTAGACGCCCTTCGCTGTTGCGGAAGGTGATGCCGCCCTTCGTGCCCGGCGCATTGGCGGAATCAGGCCACCGCCCGGCGTCGATCTCCACCAGCGTGGCGAGAACCCGCGCCGGCGCATCAGTGCTTGCCTGCTGCGTTGTCTTTGCAGCGGAACTCGACGGCTCGGAACTCGACGGCGCAGCCTTGGTAGTTGCACCCGGTTTGGCTCGAGCACTCGAAGGCTGGACACTCGCGGACTTCGTAACCGACGACGATGACGCCGAAGATGCCGAACTGTCGGAATCCCGCGAAGACAGGGTGACCGCCAGCACGAGTGCCACCACCGCCACGACAACCGTGATGATGGCGTTGCGCGTCTTTGCGCTCGGCATTTTCAGACCTTCAGGCATGCGCGTCCCTACCGGTACGAGACGGTGACAGGTGCGTGATCCGACCATCGGAGGTCGTAGGACTCAGCGCGTTCGACGACCGCGACCTTGGCCCGCTCGGCGTATCCGCGGGTGGCAACCTGGTAGTCGATACGCCAACCCGAATCGTTGTCGAAGGCCTTGCCGCGGTACGACCACCACGAGTACGGACCGTCGACACCCGGATGGAGGGTGCGGAAGACATCGACCCACGCGGAATCTTCGGCGAACAGCAGATCCATCCAGGCGCGCTCCTCGGGAAGGAATCCCGAAGACTTCTTGTTGGTCTTCCAGTTCTTGAGGTCGAGTTCGGTGTGCGCGATGTTCCAATCGCCACTGACCACCACGTGACGATCGGCAGCCTCGGCCGCCGCAGCGGTGCTAGCGAGGTGAACTGCGAAGGACGCCATGAACCGCTCCTTCTCCTCCTGCTTCGGCGTGAGCGCCTCACCGGACGGCAGGTACAGGCTCGCGACGGTCAGATCCGCGAAGTCGGCTTCGATGTATCGGCCGGCGTCGAGAAACTCGTCGTCCCCGTGGCCGATCCGCACCGCGTCAGGCTCGGTACGTGAGAGCACCGCGACTCCGTTTCGTCCCTTCGCAGACGGCTCGGCGGAGACCAGGAACCATCCGTTGCCGAGCGCTGGTTCGAGAGTCTCGCGAAGCTGATCGTCCGACGCACGCGTTTCCTGAAGGCAGATGAAATCCGCCGACGTCTTCTCCAGCCAGTCGAGCATGCCCTTGCGGGCCGCTGCTCGAACGCCGTTGACGTTCACGGACGTGATGGTGTGGGGCGCAAGAATGTGGGAGTCAGCAGTTTGTGGCACGGCAAGCACCGTAGCCGATTCCACCGACGCGGATGGGCTCCCAGGTCAGCGCACGGCCCTACGCTGCAGAATCACCGCAACCGCCAGCACGACGAGACCTGCGACGGCCAGCAACGACCCAACTGCCGCCGGCGCGGTGTACCCGTAACCGGCCGCGATGACGACGCCGCCGATCCACGCTCCGAAGGCATTGGCGATGTTCAGCGCGGCGTGATTGAGAGAGGCAGCCAAGGTCTGAGCGTCCTCGGCGACATCCATCAACCGTGTCTGGAGGCCGGGAACCATCGAGGACCCGGCGAGCCCGATGAGGAAGACGAAGACAAGCGCCGTGTACGGATTGCGCACGGCGATCACGAAGACCGCGAGGATCACCACGAGGGATCCCATCGACAGGAACAATCCCTTCATCAGTGCGCGATCCGCGAGGTATCCGCCGACGAAGTTGCCGGCCACCATGCCCAGTCCGTACAGCATGAGTGCGAGGGGAATGAACGAAGCGCCAAGCCCGGACACGTCGGTGAGAGTCGTACTGATGTAGGTGTAAACGGCAAACATGCCGCCGAATCCGACCATGCCCACGATCAAGGTCATCCACACCTGAACGCGGCCAAGCGCTCCGAGTTCGGTGATCGGATTCGTCACCGGCATACCGTCCAAACGCGGTATCCAGACGAACAGCGAAGCAACCGTTGCCACCCCGATTACGGCGACCAAGGCGAAGGCGCTGCGCCAGCCGAGTGCCTGGCCGATCCAGGCCGCGACCGGCACCCCGATCACGTTGGCCACGGAAAGGCCCATCATCACCATGGCCACGGCCTTCGCGCGTTTTCCTGGTTCGGCCAGGTGAGCTGCGACCAGTGCGGCGACTCCGAAGTAGGCGCCGTGCGGCAATCCGGCGACGAAGCGAGCCATCATCAGCGTCGTGTAGGAGGGCGCGAAAACCGAAGCGGCATTGCCGACGGTGAAAGCGACCATGAGTGCGATCAACAGCGTGCGGCGCGGTACTCGTGCGGTGAGTGCAGCGATCAGCGGAGCGCCGACGACAACGCCGAGCGCGTATGCGGAGATCACGTGGCCCGCGACGGGTTCCGAGACGCCGAGCCCGGATGCCATTTCCGGGAGCAATCCCATGGCGACGAACTCGGTGGTGCCGATACCGAAACCGCCGAGGGCGAGAGCGAGCATCGCCGGACCTCTGGTGGAACGAACCCCGGGAGTCGAGGTGTCAGAACGGGAGAGGGTAGACGAAGTCACTGATCAATTGTGGTCTCACATCTGGTTGAACTTCCAAGTGAGAGCGGGTGAGTTCACTCACGTGAGACCACGAACACAAATGGGACGCCCGGTTTCCCGGACGTCCCATCTGAAAGGTGAAGCGGTGAATCTACTTCGCGGCCATGGCCTTCTGCAGATTCACGTCGAGTGCGCCGAGGAACTCCTCGGTGGTCAGGTAGCCCTGATCGCCGCCGACCAGCATCGAGAGGTCCTTGGTCATCTGGCCGCTTTCGACGGTCTTGATGACAACGTCTTCGAGCGCCTGCGCGAAGCCGATGACCTCAGGGGTGCTGTCGAGCTTGCCACGATGCTCGAGCCCGCGGGTCCACGCGAAGATGGACGCGATCGGGTTGGTCGAGGTGGGCTTGCCCTGCTGGTGCTGACGGTAGTGACGCGTCACGGTGCCGTGAGCAGCCTCTGCCTCACAGGTCTTTCCGTCCGGTGTCAGCAGAACCGACGTCATGAGGCCGAGCGAGCCGAAGCCCTGGGCCACGGTGTCGGACTGGACGTCGCCGTCGTAGTTCTTGCATGCCCAGACGTAGCCGCCCTCCCACTTGAGTGCGGAAGCGACCATGTCGTCGATGAGGCGGTGCTCGTAGGTCAGACCTGCGGCATCGAACTCAGCCTTGAACTCGGTCTCGTAGACGTGCTGGAAGATGTCCTTGAAGGCACCGTCGTACGCCTTGAGAATGGTGTTCTTGGTGGACAGGTACACCGGGTAGTTCTGCTGCAGTCCGTAGGTGAGCGACGCGCGAGCGAAGTCACGGATGGACGTGGTGAAGTTGTACTGCCCCTGGACGACGCCGCCCTCTTCGGGGAAGTTGACCAGTTCGTGCTCGATCGGTGCGCTGCCGTCCTCAGGCGTGTAGGTGATCATCACCTTGCCGGGGCCGGGGACCTTGAAGTCTGTGGCGCGGTACTGGTCGCCGAATGCGTGACGGCCGATGATGATCGGCTTGGTCCAGCCCGGAACGAGTCGCGGAACGTTGGAGATGATGATCGGTGCGCGGAAGATCGTGCCGCCGAGAATGTTGCGGATCGTTCCGTTCGGGGAACGCCACATCTTCTTGAGACCGAATTCCTCGACACGTGCCTCGTCCGGCGTGATCGTGGCGCATTTGACGCCGACGCCGTGCTTCTGGATCGCGTGCGCTGCGTCGATGGTGACCTGGTCGTCGGTCTCGTCGCGGTACTCGATACCGAGGTCGTAGTACTCGAGGTTCACATCGAGATACGGATGGATCAACTTGTCTTTGATGAACTGCCAGATAATGCGCGTCATCTCATCGCCGTCGAGTTCGACGACGGTGCCCTCAACCTTGATTTTGGACATGGGTGCTTCGCGTCCTCCTAGGAAGTTTCCCTGGTTACACGGTTGCGGTCACACTTTGTGAGTGGGTCCGCGAACGGTTCGATTATCAAACCTAGACGGTGTGGACTGATCTCGGGAGATGAGTCCCAAACAAGACAAGCGTACTGCTAACCCGTGAGGCTGCAACCGGCAGGTCCACCCACCGGTCTCTACTCGCGAGTAACTTTTGCCTGCTAGTGGGCTGCGTCGCTCTGTCTCGCGTGCGGTCGCGGCTCACATTTCGCCCCGTGTCAGGACTGCGCTCACTTCCCGGTAGAATCCGACTTGGTCATGAGTGCCAGCGTCAAGCCCCGGCTCGCTGGACGGCAACCCTCCAACCGCGGTGGGGTGCCCCGGGTGATGACCAGGTTTCCCGACGTGGATCTGCTCACGCAGTTCCACCGCAATTCGGGTGACAAGCGCGGGTCCGACAGGGACGGACCCCAGACCGGGCCGAGCCCCACGGAGGTAACTCAGTATGTGTCGCACTTGTAGATAGACCCCAGCACGGGGCGGCGATCCTTCGCCCCCGTCCGACATCTATCCGTCAGACCACTGGAGTGAACAAATCGTGACCGACAACACAGCCGACGCCGCAGCAACTTCTGATCCGACCGCCAACTGGTCGTTCGAGACAAAGCAGGTGCACGCCGGGCAAACAGCGGACACCGCCACCAATGCGCGCGCTCTGCCGATCTACCAGACCACCAGCTACGTCTTCGACAGCACCGATCACGCTGCGGCACTGTTCGGCCTCGCCGAGCCGGGCAACATCTACACGCGGATCATGAATCCCACACAGGACGCCGTCGAGCAGCGCATCGCCGCCCTCGAAGGCGGAGTCGCCGCACTCCTGCTGTCCTCGGGTCAGGCTGCCGAGACCATCGCGATCCTCAACATTGCCGAGGCCGGCGACCACATCGTCTCCAGCCCGTACCTGTACGGCGGCACGTACAACCTCCTGCATTACACGCTTCGCAAGCTGGGCATCGAAGTCACGTTCGTCGAGGATCCCGACGATCTCGAGCAGTGGCGCGACGCCATTCGCCCGAACACGAAGGCCTTCTACGGCGAGACGATCGCCAATCCCAAGAACCACATCCTCGATCTCCCAGGAATCTCGTCGTTGGCCCACGAGAACGGTCTCCCGTTGATCGTGGACAACACCGTTGCGACGCCGTACCTGCTCCGCCCACTCGAACACGGCGCCGACATCGTCGTTCACTCCGCCACCAAATACCTTGGCGGACACGGCACAGCGATCGCCGGCGCCATCGTCGACGGTGGCACCTTCGACTGGACGCAGGGTCGCCACACGAACTTCACGACGCCTGATCCCAGCTACCACGGCGTCACCTTCGCAGACCTCGGCGCGCCGGCATTTGCACTCAAGGCGCGCGTCCAACTGCTGCGCGATCTCGGCTCCGCCGTGGCGCCCTTCAACGCGTTCCTCATCGCGCAGGGCATCGAAACCTTGAGCCTGCGCATCGAGCGTCACGTGTCCAATGCACAAAAGGTCGCCGAATTCCTCGACGGTCACGGCGAGGTGGCCTCCGTTTCCTACGCGGGACTCCCCTCCTCACCATGGTTCGAGCGCGGAAAGCAGCTGACGCCCAAGGGAACCGGCGCCATCGTCACCTTCGAACTGCCCGGCGGTATCGATGCGGGCAAGACGTTCGTCAACGCCCTGACGCTGCACAGCCACGTCGCCAACATCGGTGACGTTCGCTCACTCGTCATCCACCCCGCCTCGACGACGCATTCGCAGCTCACCCCCGAAGAGCAGCTAGCCTCCGGTGTCACACCCGGGCTCGTCCGCCTCGCGGTCGGAATCGAAGGAATCGACGACATCCTCGCCGATCTCACCGTCGGCCTGGCTGCGGTGGCAAACTCGTGACCGTGAACGAATTGGAGCCCAGGATCGACCTCCTCCCCCCGCCCGACGGCCAGGTGGGGTTCGTCGACATCGGTGCCTTGGAACTCGAGAGCGGCGCGGTACTCCCATCGGTTTCGCTCGCCGTTCAGCGGTGGGGTGAGCTGTCCCCGAACCGCGACAACGTCGTACTCGTCGAGCACGCACTGACCGGAGACTCACACGTCACCGGACCGATCTCCGCAAATCAGCCCTCCCCCGGCTGGTGGAACGGAATGGTCGGCGCCGGCGAACCGATCGACACGGGCGAATGGTGCGTCATCGCAACCAATGTCCTCGGTGGTTGTCGCGGCACGACCGGTCCCAGTTCGCTGGCCGACGACGGCAAGCCGTGGGGCAGCAGGTTCCCGGAGATTTCCATCCGGGATCAGATCGCAGCGGAGAAGAAGCTCGTCGATCTTCTCGGGATCGACCAGTTGGCCTCGGTAGTCGGCGGATCCATGGGCGGCATGCGCACGCTCGAATGGGCAGTAACCTACCCGGACAGCATTCGCTCCGCGTTGGTGCTCGCAACCGGTTCACGGGCCACTGCGGATCAGATCGGCACCCAGACGACGCAGATCGCTGCCATCGTGTCCGACCCGGACTGGCAGGGCGGTGACTACCACGGAACGGGGCGGGTACCTCGCGCCGGACTCGGCATCGCCCGTCGCATCGCGCACCTGACGTACCGCACCGAGTCCGAACTGGACGCGCGCTTCGAGAACTCTGCTCAGAACGACGAAAACCCTTGGAATGGTGGACGATACGCCGTCCAGAGCTACCTGGAACATCAGGCAGACAAGCTCGTCGACCGCTTCGACCCGAGCACGTACGTCCTCCTGACCGAGGCCATGAACCGGCACGACATCGGTCGTGGACGCGGCGGCGTTGCGGCGGCGTTGGCATCGATCACAGCGCCGGTCGTCGTGGGCGGCGTGGACTCGGATCGGCTGTATCCCCTTCGTTTGCAGGAGGAGATCGCCGACGGCATTTCCACGTGCTCCGGCCTCGAGATCCTCAAGTCCAAGGACGGCCACGACGGCTTCCTGACGGAGGCGGACGCTGTCGCCGGACTGCTGCGCCGAACGATGGAGTTCGCACGCACGGCCCGCTGATCCGGCACAGAGCCACATTTTCAGGATCCGTCAATGTCGGGAAAACCACAGCTGATCTGCAGGTTTTCCCGATTTTCATTGGCGTACCTGAGCTGGCGCGGCTAGCATCGGCGAACGTGAATCAGCCATGCTCGACGCGCCTGCAGGCTACGTACATTCCCGAGCACATGTCCTTCGCGTTCTGGGGTGATGCAGACCCGGAAGCGCGACTGGCGGCGCTGGGGATGCCGACCGGGTCGCCGGGCATCTGCCGCCTCGCGATCCCCGTCGACGAGTCGATCGCAGCAACCGACGTCGAAGCGCAACTGCTCGACCTCGCCACCGCGGTCGACGCCCTGCACACCCTCGATGCACGTCGCGACGACCTCGGGCCGTCGTTGCTCGCATGGAAGCGCGTCGTCGACACCGGCGCACATGACATTCCGACCGCAGCGCATGCAGCGATCGACGGCGACGACACAAAAATCAGAAGCGCCCGGTCCACGGTGCAATTGTTCACCCAAGCGCGCGTGGCAATCGAGAGTCTTCACCGGGCAAATATTCAGGCGACATTGCGCCCGTATCAAGTGCACGGAGTTGCCTGGTTGACTGCGCTGTCGGGTTCGGGCGGTGGAATTCTCGCCGACGAGATGGGTTTGGGCAAGACACTGCAAGCGATTTCGATGATCGCGATCCGCGCGGACGACGGTCCGCATCTGGTCGTGTGTCCCACCTCGGTGATAGGAAACTGGCGCCGCGAGATCGAGCGATTCGCTCCGCATCTGCCACTGCACGTTCATCACGGAACCGCTCGCGCACTTCCCACTCGTATCCCCGCCGGCACCACGGTTCTGACCAGCTACAGCGTCTTGCGTTCCGACACAGCCCAATTGGCCCCGATCCAGTGGAGTTCGGCGACCTTCGACGAGGCGCAACAGATCAAGAACCCCGCTTCCCTCGCTGCGAAAGCAGCAATGCAGTTGTCGGCCGACGTCAAGGTGGCGATGACGGGCACGCCGGTGGAGAACCGCCTCGAAGAATTGTGGTCGCTCTTTCGCGTCGCCAATCCCGAAGTCCTCGGAACTCGCGCACGTTTTCGCCAACGGTTTGCCGTACCGATCGAATCCGGTCGATCCGCCACCGCGGCGACCAGGCTTGCCGCGGTCATCGATCCTTTCATTCTGCGCAGAACCAAAGACACAGTGGCCAAGGATCTTCCGCCCAAGCAATTCTCCACCGTCTCGTGCACTCTGACGTCGGAACAAGCGCGCATCTATCGGTCTGCTGTAGTAGATGCTTTCGACACCGGTTTGGGTACGGGAATTGCCCGGCGCGGCAACATCCTTGCGCTTCTGACCACCCTCAAGCAGGTATGCAATCACCCGGCGCAGGTCACCGGCGATACGGACGACCTCTACGGAAGATCCGGAAAGCTCGACCGCGCAACGGAAATGATCGCCGAGATCGTCGATGACGGCGATCGCGCGCTGATATTCACGCAGTACCGGACGATGGGCGAGATGCTCTCGCGGCATCTGGGATCCGAGTTGGGAATCGGCGCACTCCCCTTCCTCCATGGCGGCCTGAACACCGACAAGCGAGACGGGATGGTCGACGCCTTCCAGAACGACGCGGATTCCCCGCCGGTTCTGATTCTGAGCCTGCGAGCCGCAGGCTTCGGCCTCAACCTCACGCGTGCGAGTCACGTCGTGCACTACGACCGGTGGTGGAATCCGGCCGTCGAAGATCAGGCAACCGACCGGGCACACCGCATCGGCCAGAAGCGCACCGTCAACGTCCACACCTTGGTGACCGGCGGAACCGTGGAGGATCACATCGCAGCGATGCACGAGTCCAAACGAGCTGTGGCCGACGCTGTTTCCGGGAACGTCGAGGCCGCCCTGGCCGATCTCCCCGACACCGAACTGCGTGAACTTCTCGAACTGGACGGCGCGGTGATCATCTGATGGCCAACGAATTCGGCGTCACCGCTTGGGGTCGAGCGTGGCTGCGGACGGTGGAGCGGACGGCGGCATCAGGTCCGAACCCGTCCCTGCCGACAGCCCGTACCCTGGCACGCAACGGTTCCGTGGAGTTCACCGTCGTCTCATCGGGGACCGTCGTAGCCGAGGTGAGCACCAAAGCAAAAACTTCGTCGGTGACGATTGGTGTCCCGCTCTGGACCAAATCCGAGATCGCTGCAGTGAAGAACCTTCTCCGCTCGGCGGGAAAGGCCAACAGATCCGTCTCCACCGGCGAACTGCCGGACAGCATCGTCACCGAACTGCAGGCTCGAAATATCGCAGTCGCCGTTGATCTTTCGGAGTGCACTGCCAACTGCGACTGCTCAGGTCGACGCTCGCCGTGCGTTCACCATCTCGCCGCGATCTACGCCCTCGCCGGGCGAATCGACGAGGAACCTGCACTCGCGGTGACGCTGCGAAGTGCGCCGGTCAAGGCTGGAAAGAAGTCGACATCCACACATCCGCCGGAGTGGATCCCTCTGAGTGATATCGACATTCGCTCGTTTTACGGGGACTGATCTTCTCAGTCGGTGCCGAGCGGATCGATGGTCAGGGCGAGCGTCGCGATCAACACACCCATGACGCCCATCGCCGCGGTGTCGAAGACCCTTCCACGCACCGCGAGCAACCCCACACGATTCTCGGGAACGAACCACCGAGCAGCAGCACCGATGATGACGGCAACACCGAATACGAGGGCGCCGCGACGCCACCGGTCGGCCAGCACGAGAACGACGGCTGCCGCGATCACGGCGAGGACCGCGAGCATGGGCAGATTCTTCTTCGCGAGGCCGACCAGTGAGGACATCGGACTCAGGCTCCGGCCAGAACCCGCTCGGCGCGCTCGACCACGTTGGTGATCAGGAACGCGCGGGTCAGCGGTCCGACACCACCGGGATTGGGTGAGACGAAACCGGCGACCTCGTTCACGTCGGCTGCGACGTCGCCGCGCAGGCCGTCGTCGGTGCGGCTGACGCCGACGTCGAGGACCGCTGCTCCGGGCTTGACCATGTCCGCGGTGATGAGGCCGGGAACGCCGGCGGCAGCGACGATGATGTCGGCGCGGCGAACCTCGGCCGCGAGATCGCGGGTACCGGTGTGGCAGAGCGTGACCGTCGCGTTCTCGCTACGACGCGTCAGCAGCAATCCGATCGGACGACCGACCGTGACGCCGCGTCCGACAACCACCACGTGTGCACCGGCAATCGGGACCTCGTAGCGACGCAGAAGGTGGAGGATTCCACGTGGGGTGCACGGCAGCGGGGCTTCCTTGCCCAACACCAGTCGACCGAGGTTGACCGGATGCAAGCCGTCGGCATCCTTGTCGGGGTCGATACGCTCGAGGGCCGCGTTCTCGTCGAGGTGCTTGGGGAGCGGCAACTGCACGATGTAGCCGGTGCACTCGGGATTGGCATTGAGTTCGTCGATCGTCGCGTTGAGCTGTTCCTGCGTGATGTCGGCAGGCAGGTCACGTCGCAAGGAATTGATACCGACCTTGGCGCAGTCGTTGTGCTTGCCGCGCACGTAAGCCGCGGATCCGGGGTCGTCGCCCACCAGGATGGTGCCCAAGCCGGGTGTGATGCCCTCTGCCTTCAGAGCGCTCACCCGCACCTTCAGGTCTTCGAAGATTTCGTCGCGGGTAGCTTTGCCGTCGAGGATCGTTGCAGTCACGGCGACCATTGTTCCAGGTTAGGGTCGATGAGTGACAACGGCTCCGGAACTACGCGGCCCGAGGGTGCTCCTCTCCCCCGTCTCGCCCGACCATCACGCTCGTCTGCGGGCAATTCACCTGCACCCGGACGTCGTGCAGTGGTGGCAGAATCCCGACGACGACTGGCCTGCGGCGCCGGAGGCCGGCACCACGCGCTACAGCATCTTCTACGACGACCACTTGATCGGCTTCATCCAGTGGTACGAAGCGGAAGACAACCCCGACTTCCGCCACGCTGGTCTCGACTTGTTCCTCGATCCCGACTTTCACAGCAAAGGGTTCGGCCGCGAATCGATACGGGTGCTGTGTGCCCATCTGATCGACGACCTCGCATTTCACCGTCTTGTCATCGACCCGGAAGTCGACAACTCCGTCGCCATCGCTTGCTACCGATCAGTGGGCTTCAAGGACGTCGGGGTGATGCGCGAGTACTCGCGAGATCGCCACGGTAAGTGGAAGGACGGCCTGCTGATGGATCTGCTCGCACGGGAATTCATCCGCTGATCGACAGGCCCCGGCCCGAGAGGACAGACATCATGTTGCTGGACAAGGAATTCACGGCCACCTTGCAGAAGAGTGACGCCAAGGGTGGGTGGACCTACGTCATCTGGCCGGAGTCCGCCGAGTTCTTCGGCACCCGCGGCCTGGTCAAGGTTCGCGGGACGATCGACGGACATCCGTTCCAGAGTTCGTTCATGGCCTTGGGAGACGGCAACCACAAGCTGCCGGTCAAAGCCGATCTCCGCAAAGCCATCGGCAAGGAGGCGGGCGAACTGGTGACCGTGCACCTCGAGGAGCGCGTGCAGAGCTAGGCGCTACTACTTCATGTCGACGACAAGACCGTGCGCCGACGCATAAGCCACGGCCTGCATCAACTCGATCTGCGCGTTTCCGACAGACGCGGACGTCCACAGACTCGGGTCGATCCGCGCACCGCGCAGGTCTGCACCTTCGAGTTTGAGTCCACCCGTGCGAGCACCGGACAGATCCGCCGACGCCAGAACCGCGCCCCGCATGTCGGCCCGAACCAGGTTCGCTTCACGGAAGCGGCACGAGGTGAAGTCGATCTTCCTCAAGTCCGCCCCGCCCAGTGAGGTCAACGAGAAGTCGACTTCGTCGAGCGTCAACGGCCGGATACGGCAACCGTCGAACGTCGAACCGAGCAGACTGCAGTTTCGGAACGTGCTGTGCCACAGGCTGGTCCGAGCAAAATTGCAGGAGCGAAATGCAGTACCCGTGTGCACGGACTCCCCCAGATCGGTGCCGGTGAAATCACAGTCCGTGAACACCACCGACTCCGTCGTGAGTCCGGTGAGGTCGGCGTCTCGGAAATTGCAGTTGGTGAAAGTGCGCTGACGCCACTTCTGCCCGGCCAGCCGCGCGTCTGAATAGTCTTCGCCGACGACGTCGTCGGATTCTTCGGGGAGCATGACGTCCATACTGCCCCGCCGCACCGACACCGGTTCGACCGCCTAGGTCTCGCAGGCCACGCCGTCACCGTCACGATCGAGCTTGGACGAATAGCCGGGATCGCCGCGGTAGATCGGGGCCGCACCGGCCGCTCGCACCGCTGCGCAGTTGGCGTAATACACCCCTGCATCAGGCACCTTGGCCGGCGGAGGAACGTAGGCGGGTTCCGTTGTTTTCGGCGGCGTGTACGCCGGGGCGGGCGGAACGTACGGCGTAGTCGTGGTCTCCGGGACCTGCGGAACCAGCGGCACTATTGCGACGGTGGTTGTCGTCGGTGGCGGCACGATCGTTGTCGTCGTCGGCAAGAGGGACGAAGTCGTGGTCTTCGTCGTAGACGGGACAGTGGTTTTGGTCGTCGTCGCGGCAGCTGTCGTCGAAGAGGTCGCGGCGGGTGTCGTCGATTCTTCCGACTTGCCCGCTCCCGTTGCCGCGGCTATGGCAACGAGCCCCACGACTGCTGCGCCGGCGATCCACGGCCACTTACGCCGCGTCTTGCCTTCCTCGGCGTTTGTGTCCGGCACCGCCGATCCGGGTGCACCGAAGACCTGAGTGGGAGTGCCGAAAGCCTGAGTGGGTGCGTCGACGCCCTTGGGCCGTGTCTGCGCGGTCCACTGCTGACCGTCCCAGTAACGGTCGATCGTGGGGTCGAAGGGGTCGGGGTTCCAACCGGCGGGAGGGTTCATCAAAATGTCCGTTCTGCGAAGAGTGCCGGAAATAGATTCGCACGAACTGGCCGGTTTGTTACCAATTCGCCCACACTCCTCGCCTGCCCTTCTCACGAACGCGGGCACCGCTGAGCCGCCCGGTACAGTTCCTCGAGTGTTCCGAGTGATGTTCCACGAGCCCCGCATCCCACCCAACACCGGAAACGCGATCCGCATGGTCGCGGGCACCGGTTGCGAACTGCACCTGGTCGGCCCTCTCGGGTTCGACCTGTCGGAGCCGAAGCTCAAGCGCGCAGGCTTGGATTACCACGATCTGGCTACTGTCACGGTCCACGAGAACCTGGCCGCTGCCTGGGACGCCGTCACTCCTGCTCGCGTGTTCGCCTTCACCGCGCACGCGACCACGTCGTATGCCGATATCGCCTACCAACCCGGCGACGTCCTGCTGTTCGGGCCCGAGCCCACCGGACTGTCCGAAGAGGTATTGGCGGACGAACACATCACCGAGCGCCTGCGTATCCCGATGCTTCCCGGACGCCGGTCCCTCAACCTGTCCAACGCTGCCGCCCTCGTGACGTACGAGGCGTGGCGTCAGCACGGGTTCAAGGGCGCCGTCTGATCGACGTCAGTAGACGTCTCGGACGTACCGCTTCTCGGCCGAGAGAGCCTTCACGTACGCCTCCGCACTACGAGGTGCCAGTTTTCCGTGTTGAGCGACCACCCCGTTGAGGGCACTGTCGACGTCCTTGGCCATCCGGTTGGCATCGCCGCAGACGTAGAAGTGGGCGCCCTTCTGCAACCACTCCCACAGCAGCGCACCCCGCTCACGCATCCGGTCCTGCACGTAGACCTTGTCGGCTTGATCCCGGGAAAATGCGAGGTCGAGTTCGGTGAGGAATCCGTCTTTCCGCAATTCTTCGATTTCTTCGCGGTAGTAGAAGTCGGTAGCGGCGTGCTGTTCCCCGAAGAACAGCCAGTTCGGACCCGTGTGCCCCAATGCCCGCCGCTCATGCAGGAAGGCACGGAACGGCGCGATGCCGGTCCCCGGTCCGACCATGATCATCGGGGTCTCGGGATCGGAAGGTGGCCGGAAATGGGTCGACTTCTGCACGTAGATACCGATGTCGTCATCGCGGGCGTGGTCGGCGAGGTAAGTCGAGCACACCCCACGCCGTGGGACACCCGCAATGTTGTATCGCACCGCGGACACCGTCAACTGCACTTCGCGTGGGTTCTCCTTCGGACTGGAAGAGATCGAATACAGCCGCGGCTGAAGCGGTTTGAGTAGCGAGAGCCATTCGTCCGTCGAGGCACGAACGGGCGACTGCGCGAGAATGTCGACGGACTGTCGTCCCCACGACCAGTCTTTGAGCGTGGAGACGTTCTCCGGCTTCAACAACTCGGCCAGGTCCGAATCGCGGGTTCGTTGATGCACGAACCGAATCATGTCGCTCGAGATTCGAGTGATCTCCAAGCGCTCGGTGAGCGCGGTACGCAAAGTCATGGAACCGTGCTGCCCCAAGTCGACGGTCTCCTCACCGTCGAGGCCGGTAAGGGTGAGCCACTCGTCGACGAACGGGGAACTGTTCCGCGGCCAGACTCCGAGAGCGTCTCCGGCTTCGTAACTGACAGTGTCGTCCGGAAGGTGAAAGCCCAACTGCCGCACATCTTTGGAAGAGCCTGGCCGGTTGAGCACGATATTGCGCGTCAAGGCTGTGGCCAACGGCGCCTTCTTGTTGTATTGCAGCGGCGCCGATATCGCCGGTGAAATCGGCATGGCCGCAACGGTTGTCCCAGAATTTTTCTTTGCAACGAGGACGTCGGTCGTCGCGCCAGCTTCCGAGCGCTGAAGTTCAGCCGTGACCGCGTCCAGCCATCCAGCAGCGATGTCCTCGAAATCGGGCTCACAGTCGGCGCGATCGACGATACGACTGGCGCCCAGTTCGGCAAGGCGGGCGTCGAGCTTTCGTCCGTGTCCACAGAAGTCGGCATAGTTCGAGTCACCGAAAGCGATGACTGCATAACGTGTCTCGGCCATGCGGGGCACCGTGTCAGCAGACAATGCGTCCCAGAAACCGCTGCCGTTGTCCGGGGATTCGCCGTCACCGGAGGTACTGGTGATCAGCAGGACCTCTCTGGTAACTGCCAGGTCGGCGGCCTGGAACTCGGCCATCGCGTGCATCACCACGGGCAAGCCGACTCCCCCGAGACGAGCAGCGCAGGCCGCGGCAAACTCCTCCGCGTTTCCGGTCTGCGATGCCCAGAGCACCGCGATCGGCGCGCGTTCCGGCGCAATGCCCGCACTCGATGGCAACGCAGGCCCATCCGTGTCAGGGAGTGCGGTCCGCGAGTACAGGCCGGCCAATACGCCGTCGACCCACATCCTCTTTTCGGTCTCGAACGGCGCAGTCGACGGCAAGGTCGGCACACCGGCAGTACGATCACCGTCCGCACGCAACGCCGCGAGAAGGCCGGCCAGGTAGCTCTGTTGCAGTGCGTCGAATACCACTGCAGGTGTTCCTGTTTGACCGATGACCCCGGCCAGGACATCGGTTCGCGACAAAACCCGATCATCCGGCGCAGGAGCCTCCCGCGGCGACTCGGCGAGCACTGTCTCGGGTGTGTTCACGGCGACCTTCGTCATAGTGACGGCACAGGCTTTGAACTCCGGTTGTTGCGAGGCAGGGTCAATCGCGTCGTTGGTGACGGCGTTGATGGACAGGTACTCACCGAAGGCGTCGTTCCAGTGAAACGGTGCGAAGCAGTTTCCCGGACGCACTCGGTCGGTGATGACGGCCGGAAGCACAGCGCGACCGCGGCGTGAGGCAACCTCGATCGAATCCTGGTCGACGACGCCGAGCCTGGCGGCGTCGTCGGGATGGATCTCGACGAAGGGACCTGGGTTGAGTTTGTTCAGCTTGGCGACCTTGCCGGTCTTGGTCATGGTGTGCCACTGGTGCGCGAGACGACCGGTGTTGAGCAGGAATGGATAGTCGTCGTCGGGCATTTCGGCGGGAAGCATGTGCGGCCTTGCGAAGAACATCGCCCGGCCAGTGGCGGTAGGGAATGCGAGCCGCGGAGTGCTGCCGTCCTCGCGGATCAGGAGCCTTTGACTGACACCGTCATTGAGGTATCGGATGGGATGACGGTCCTGATCACTGTCGGGCGGGCATGGCCACTGAATTGACGTCTTGCGGAGGCGCTCGTAGCTGACGCCGCGCAAGTCGTAGCCGGTCTTCGGATTCCAGAACTGCTTGATCTCCTCGAACACCTCTTCGGCGCAGGTATAGGTGAACGCCTCCCCATACCCCATCTCGCAGGCGATGCGGGCGATGATCTGCCAATCAGGCAGCGCCTGCCCGACCGGATCCAGCGCCTGCTGAAAGAGCGTCAGGTTGCGTTCGGAATTGATCATCACTCCGTCCGACTCTGTCCACAGTGACGCGGGCAGCAGAACATCGGCGTATTCGTTGGTCTCGGTACCCAGGAACGCATCCTGGGTGATGACGAGGTCAGCCTTCTCCAAGCCGTCGATGACGGTCTTGCGGTTGGCTACTGTTGCAACAGGATTGGTGCAGATGATCCAGCACGCCTTGATCTCCCCCGCCGCCATGCGGGAGAACAGGTCGATGGTTCCGCCGCCGATGTCGGTGCGCAGAGAACCCGCCGGGATCCCCCAACGCCCTTCGACGAATTCGCGATCGGCGTCGACCGTCACGGCACGCTGGCCGGGCAAACCTGGCCCCATGTAGCCCAATTCACGCCCGCCCATCGCGTTCGGCTGCCCGGTCAGCGAGAACGGACCGCTGCCGGTCTTGCAGATTGCTCCAGTCGCAAGGTGAAGGTTGCAGATGGCATTGGTGTTCCACGTGCCGTGGGTGCTCTGGTTCAACCCCATGGTCCAACAGCTCATCCAGTTGGCAGCCTCACCGATCCACTGCGCTGCAGTGCGGATGTCGGCTTCGGGGATACCCGTGATCTCACTGACCTTCTCCGGGGTGTACTCCGCGAGGAAACCGGGCATCACCTCCCAGCCTTCGGTGAAGTCGGCGATGAAGTCCGGATCGGTGTGGCCGTTCACGACGAGCAGGTGGAGTAGCCCGTTGAGTAGCGCAAGATCTGTGCCGGGAGCAATCTGCAGGAACAAGTTCGCCTTGTCCGCGGTGGCGCTGCGTCGAGGATCGACGACGATCAACTTCGCGCCTGCCTTGATCCGCTCCTGCATCCGCAAAAAGAGGATCGGATGGCAGTCCGCCATGTTCGCGCCGGTCACGAAGAACACGTCGGCGTGTTCGAAGTCCTGATAGGAACCGGGCGGTCCGTCGGCCCCGAGAGATTGCTTGTAGCCGGTGCCTGCACTCGCCATGCACAACCGGGAATTCGATTCGATCTGATTGGTTCCGATAAAGCCCTTGGCCAGTTTGTTCGACAAGTACTGGGCTTCGAGAGACATCTGCCCGGACACGTACAACGCAAACGCGTCGGGGCCGTGCTCGTCGATGATCCCACGCAGGCGATGGGCGGTTTCGGTGATGACGGCGTCCATGTCCGCGGCTTCGATCGCATCACCTCGGTGTGGACGGCGATATGCAGATTCCATACGCCCCGGACCTGCGAGCATGTCTGCTGTCGTGGTCCCTTTGGTGCACAGACGCCCGAAGTTGGTGGGATGTGTCTTCAGACCGGAAGACTTCGCAGCCTTCCGACGACCCGTCTCCGGATCGGTGATGATGTCGAGGACGAGACCACAGCCGACCCCGCAGTACGCGCAGAGTGTGTCGACACTGGTGGTAGTGAGTTGAGCGCCCATCGATTCATGCATCCCTTCGACCGAGGATCAAGGTCGATTTCCATCTTCGGATGCAGTTGTTTCGGGAGTTCATGCCCGATGTTGCGTAACAATCACTCTTTCCTCACCGTCCCCTTCTGACCGATGTGCGGTCCCGGAACCAGCAGTCGTCGACGGGCGGCGACACGCGAATGCCCAGTTCTAACCCCTGCCGCCGAATCGAGCGATGTAGTGCCAGACCTTCTTGACGCCCTGCGCATCGAAGGACGCACCCCGGGCGAACCCCAGGACGGCAGGCGTCAGTCGCCCGTCGATTGCGATCTCTCGCGCGAGGTCGACGACGGCCGCTCCCCGATATTCGGGATGTTCGGCGACTTCCTCGACGTCGACCGCGTAACCGTCGTGCCACAGCACCGGGCATGGGAGCGAGTGGGCGATCTCTTCGATGCGTGAGCCCCGGTAGCTCGGGTCCAGGACGAGTGCCTCGACGTCGGTTCCGATGTCGACGGCGCCGTGGACGTGCGCCTCGATGTAGTGGTCGAGCGGATCGTCGAACTCGGCGGCTCCTGCGGCGTCGACCAGGCTCATCGCGTCCGCCGTTCCGAAGAGATCAGGCTCGAAGACACTGTCGGGAAAGCAGAAAGTGGTGCGGTCGAGTGTGTGCTCGGCAAGCCGGAAGTAGGACGAGCCGAACCGAGGAGATGCCCCGTACGGATCGGCGGAAAAGTTCAACGATCCGTACTTCGGCCGTTCCGACGGCTCTCTCTCGTCGTAAGCCCCGCCGAATATCCGACTCTCCCAACGCCAACGATCGCCTCCGTGATGCGCCGTCAGTCCGCCGTTGCTGGTTCGAGTCTCGAACTGTGTCACGTAGGTGCCTCGACGTGCGATCGAGGCCAGTGTCAGACCACGTTCAGACGGGAGGTCCGGATGAAAGTGCAACGTCACCCGGTGATTTCGATCCAACGGGGCGCCCTTCGAGAGGCCGCTCACGTGCGCAATCGCGGCAGACGAGGGAGTGGAATCAACAGGCATTCGCCCATTATCCGGATACGGAAGCAGCACCGGTGAAGAAGTCGACCAGTGAATACGGTGCGCCTTCACCGAGGCAGAGATCAAGGATCACGTGCGAGTCCGCGGCCTCGGATGCACTGCGTACAAACATCGCTTCCTCGTAGCCGCTCAGTGCCGCTTCGATGTCGTCGGGGTGCGCGGCGATCGCCCTTCCCAGTTCGGCGCCGTCGAACATGGCCAAGTTCGCGCCCTCACCGGATGGAGCCATCAGGTGTGCCGCATCACCGAGGAGCGTGACCCC
This sequence comes from Rhodococcus sp. P-2, assembly GCF_016598535.1. Lineage (GTDB taxonomy): Bacteria > Actinomycetota > Actinomycetes > Mycobacteriales > Mycobacteriaceae > Rhodococcus_F > Rhodococcus_F baikonurensis. Next base: position 822,703 of record NZ_CP066779.1, read on the forward strand.
GGGCACACGATCCCATCGATGCTCGTCGGGAAGGGCATGGATCGCCCGCGGAATCGGAGCGGTTTCGCCGTCTGTGATCAGTGCAGTGAGTTCCGGTGCCCAACCGTCGAACTCGGCCGCGACCCGCGCTGTCGCAGCGGCAGCGTCGGTGAAATCGATACCGGCAAACCACTCCGCCGTACGGTTCAGCTGGACGTAGGTGTGCACGATGTCCCCCGCCTCTCGATGCGCGGCGATCGCTTGTCCTGGTGCGGGCGCGTACATCGCCCCGTCACCGACTGCCTCGGCTGCAGCCGAATGCTTCTCGTCGACGTCGTACAGATACGTCTCGACGAACGTGGTGCCGACGTATTCGGGCTTCGCATCGGAGAGCAAGGGGCGGATCTTCGACCAGGCACCGTCTGCACCGACGAGGAGGTCGGTAGTCACCGTCGAACCGTCGGCAAAGGTCAGTTCGTGTCGGCCGTCGGCGCGCTCGTCGGCGGTGTTCGGTGAGCCGAGCGAGCGGACACTGTCGACCTTGCGTCCCCATTCGATCGTGCCGTCCGGAAGGGAATCGATCAGGATCCGACGGAGGTCTCCGCGCAGCACCTCAGGACGTGCTCCCGTGCCGTCGTCGGGTTCGTCGAGGAGCACGGTGGCGTGTTGATCGAGTACGCGCGACGCGGCGCCGCCCGCGTGGATGATCGCGCGGAACTCGTCGATGAGGCCGGCAGCCTGGAGCGCCCCCTGGCCATTGTGTTCGTGGATGTCGAGTTGGCCGCCCTGCGTGCGAGCTTCTGCCGACGGTTCCGCCTCGTAGATCTTCGACGGAATTCCGTGAACGTGGAGGACGCGCGCGAGGGTCAGACCGCCGAGGCCCGCCCCGATGATCGTTATCGAGTTGCTCATGTTTGTTTCCTTTCAGCCTTCGGCTGGAACGACGTTCCAATGACCATCTTGGAACGGCGTTCCAGATATGTCAAGATGGTTCGCATGGCGATCAGGAATCAGCGGACCGAACGACGTACGGACGCGCTCTCGAAGGAGCGAATCGTCGAGGCTGCGATCGAGATCCTCGACGACGAGGGCGAAGCTGCGCTGACATTTCGCGCACTCTCCGCACGCCTGGCCACAGGAAGCGGGGCGATTTACTGGCACGTTGCCAACAAGAGCGAACTGCTCACCGCGGCGACCGACGACGTCATCGCCCGCGTGACCACCGAAGGAACCGAAAGCGCAACCCCACGGGAGGCGATCCGGATCATCACTCTCGGTGTGTTCGACGCGATCGACGCGCACCCGTGGGTCGGCACCCAACTGTCTCGCGAGCCGTGGCAATCAGCGGTGATGCAGATCTTCGAGAGTCTGGGTGGGCAACTCCAAGCACTCGGCGTTCCCCAACCGGCACAGTTCGACTGCGCGTCCGCACTCCTGAATTACGTACTCGGCCTCGCCGGCCAGTACGCCGCGGGCGCCCGCCTCCTCCCCCGCGAGACAGACCGATCCGCTTTCCTTTCGACCGTCGCCACACGATGGGAAGAACTCGACCCTGCGAAGTACCCGTTCCTCAATCAGGTGTCGACACAACTGCGCGACCACGACGACCGCGAGCAGTTTCTGGCAGGTATCAATCTCATCCTCGCGGGGATCGACACCGCCAGATAGCAGCCGCAGCCGTCAGCGCGAATGAACAGCGGTGTTGGAACCGAGCGCGATGTCGAGGAAATCCCTTGCTGCACCGCGTAATCCGCGATCTGGATCCCAGACGGCCTGGAGCCGCCTCGGCATCCGCAAGCCGTCGACGTTGACCGCGACCAGTCGCCCGTCCGTCAGATCTGCAGCCACGGCCAGCGACGAGAGAACGGCGGGCGCATTGCCGGCCACTACCGCAGCTTTGACGGCCGTGCACGAAGTGAGCTCGAGCAACGGCGGCACACAATCGGGAACGGCATTCTCGAGCGTCAACCGCGTACCGGACCCTGACTCGCGCTGGATGAGCGGTGTGCGTGCGAGGTCCGCAACCGGAACGGGCACACCATTGGCCCAGTCGTGTCCTGGCGGCACAACCACGACGAGGTGATCACGTGCCACCTCACACGACGCGAGCGCCGACGGCACATCCGGCCCTTCGACAAATCCGATGTCGGCCTGGCCTGCCTGCACTTGAGCAGAGACGTCCGAGGAATTGTGCAAGCTCACCGACGCCACGACGTTGGGGAACTTGTGCCGCATCGCGACCGTCCATCCGGGCACCAGATACTCGGCGATGGTCATGCTGGCGGCAACGGTGACGGCAGCGTCGCGTTCACCGCGAAGTGCCGCAACTCCCGATGCCATTTCCTCGGCACTGACGAGGATGTGACTTGCCCACTCGAGAATCAGACCGCCCTCGGCGGTGGGACGAACACCGGTCGCCGCTCGATCGAAAACCTTGATGCCGAGCTGACGTTCGACCGAACGCACACGGGCGCTGACTGCCTGCTGACTGAGTCCGTGCTCCCGGCCGGCAGCACCCATGCTGCCCAGACGCCCTACGGAAAGCAGGACGTCGAGGGCACTGAGCTCCGGCACCCGAGGGGACAACGACATAGACCAAGATTAGACCCACAAGGCGAGTTTGTGGGCATTCAAGGACAACCGGTCTACCGGTACGAACCGGATGAGACGACAGTGAAATACATGACCACCACCACGAGTCCCACCTTCGCCCACATCACCCCGAACTGGTTCGCGGCAGCGATGGGAACGGGAATCGTCTCGGTGGCCGCCGCTTCGCTCGAACCGGAGATCGAGGGCTTGAAACTGGTCTCCGAGATCTTCTGGGTTCTGGCGGTTCTCGTACTGTGCGCCTTGATCGGAGCATTTGCCACCCATTGGTCACAACATCGATGTCAGGCCCTCGCCTACCTGCACAGCCCCGCGATGTTCCCCTTCTACGGCGCCGTCGCAATGGCACTTCTGACCGTGGGATCCGCAACCGGCATCACCGGCCCGGACTTCCTCGGCCACGACGTGGCGATCACCGTGTCGCTGACACTGTGGACACTCGGCACGGCACTCGGCCTGGTCACCTACGTCGTGATGATGATTCGACTCGTTCGAGATGCCGGGATGGCGACGGCAATGCCGTTCTGGCTCATGCCCGTCGTACCCCCGATGGTCTCGGCCACCACCGGCGCAGCCGTCAGCACCCACATGCCCGAAGGCGCTCCGCGCATCGCGGTACTGGTCTTCTGCTACATCCTGTTCGCTCTGGCGCTGACCGCCGCCATCGGCATTCTGGTAGCCGTCGCCAGGCAGTTCGCACGCAACCACTCGGCGGGCGTCGACGTGATCCCGTTCAATGCCATTCCCTCACTGTGGATTCCGTTGGGCGTGATCGGACAGTCGATCGCAGCATCCAACCTGTTGGCCGCCGCCTCACGGCATGCACTCGGTACCGAGCACGCCGACACCCTGCACGAATTCGGAATCGCATACGGAACCGTCGTCGGAATCATCGGCGTGATCGCGTTTGTCACCGTCACCGTCGTCACCATCCACGCACTGCGCCGCGGCTTGGACTTCTCACTCGGCTGGTGGAGCTTCACTTTTCCCATCGGAGCATGTGCCGTCGGCGCGAATGCATTCGGAGTCGCCACCGGTTCGACGCTGATTCTGGGAATCGCACTTGCCCTGCTGACCGTGCTGATCCCCATCTGGGCAACCGTCGCGGTACGGACCGTCCGCTCGATCCGCAGTGGCGCACTTCCCGCAGCCGCCTGAAATCGCACCGATGAGTTTCGGCTCGCCGTACGGTCTGTACTCACGTAGACCATTGTCGAGAGCGGGAGTACACGGTGAGTCAGTTGCTACGAGTGCAAAATTTCAACATTTCCAGCGACGGAATAGCATGCGGTCCGGACCAGAGTTTCGAGAGCCCGTTCGGCCTCGACCACGGTGAAATGTTTGCGTGGGCGGGAGCTACGGCCAGCTGGCCCAACCGCACCGATCCCGGCGGCAGCCGCGGCCTCGACGACTATTTCACCCGAGACTTCTCCAACAACATCGGTGCCGAAATCATGGGCCGCAACAAATTCGCACCCTACCGCGGCCCTTGGGCGAATCTCGAGTGGCAGGGCTGGTGGGGCGACGAGCCACCGTTCCACACCCCGGTATTCGTCTTGACCCACCACGTGCGGCCGTCGTTCACACTCTCGGACACGACATTCCACTTCGTCGACGCCGACCCGGCGACGGCCCTCGAGCAGGCACGTGAGGCGGCGCAGGGCAAGGACGTTCGACTTGGCGGCGGAGTGAGCACTATCCGTGAATTCCTCGACGCCGATCTGGTCGACACGATGCACGTCGCTGTCTCCCCGATCGAATTCGGATCCGGTCTACGCCTGTGGGAGACACCCGACGAATTACGTGATCGCTTCAACCTCGAAATCGTGCCGAGCCCGAGCGGCGTGACGCATCACCTGTTCTGGCGAAAGTGACCTGTTGGGGCAGCGCCGAATGCGGGGCTGCCCCAACAGCTACGCCCTATTCCCCGGTCTCGACCTGACGACCCGACTGGTACCACGCCATCGTTCCACCGGCCACCGAAACGGCATTGATGCCACGGGCCTGGAGATATTCAGCGGCTTGCAAGCTCCGTCCCCCGACGGCGCAGATGATGTACACCGTTTCTGCGTCCGGGATCTCGCCGACGCGAGCGACGAACTCGCTGAGCGGAATGAGCGACGCACCCGGAACGCGCACCTGAGCGAACTCGTCGGCCTCACGGACGTCGATCAACGGCTCACCCGCCGCCAGCGCCGCGTCCAGTGCATTCAAGTCGACTTCCAACATTTTTCTGCGTCCTGCCTTCGTGTTCGCTGCTGTCCGAATAGACGGTACCGCGTGTTTTCCTGCGGCTCCCTTTACGATCTGACAATGACCAATACCGTTCCCGAAAAGTCGGGTTTTTGGAGTCGCCCGTCCTTGTGGAAGTTGCTCTCGGTGATCGTCGCCTATTTGGCCTTCTACCTCGCCGTCGGGCAGGTTAGCTCGCGGGTTTTTGCCGACCAGATCGACACGGACAACGTTGTCGCAAGCGCTTCCAGCATCATCTTCGGCGTCGCATTGCCTATCGCGATCGGCGCAATCGCACTGCTGATCTTCGCGACCAAGCTGGGCTGGCTGCGCGACATCTTCGGACCACAACCCATACGCGGGCGCGGGTGGATGTGGATCGGCCCGATTATCGTGGTCGCCGCCATCGCTGCACACCTGGTCGGAACGGATTGGAACGAGTGGTCGACCGGGGAGATCGTTTCCCTGATCGCTCTCGGTGTGTGCGTGGGGCTCGCGGAAGAACTGCTCACCCGAGGTATCGCCGTGAAGATGCTCCGCGACGCCGGCCACCGCGAACGGTTCGTCGCGGTCGTATCGTCCTTGTTGTTCGCGCTCATGCACACCGTGAACTTCATTGCGGGGATGGAACTGGCAACCGTTCTCGGCACAGTCGTCTATACGTTCGGATTCGGCATGTGCATGTACCTGACCATGCGAGTGACGGGGACTATCTGGGCCGCAATCGTGTTGCACGGCCTCACCGACCCCACCACCATTCTCTCGACCGGCGGGTTGGACACGTCCGTGACTACAGAGGTGAGTGGCGGCGCCGCGATCGCGTCCCTCCTGACGGTCCTGTTGATCGCTTTCGGTGTAGTCGCCATATTCCTCATTCGAGGCCGAGTCGGCGAAGACCAGCCCACACACGTCACGGCCTGACGGCTCGAGACGTTCGGACATACTTGTACCCATGCCTTCTCGGACCACACATTCGATCGCCGTCGTGACCGCATCTTTTGTTCTGGCACTATCGGGTGCCGTCACACACGCCAGTGCGGGGGTTCCGGCCGCTCCCGAAGCCGCGACTACCGAATCCATCGCATCGGAGTCGATCAGCGATCTGTACGCAGCCCAGGGTGCGCACGAGGTGGCTGCCGATTCCGTTCCCGGGTACCAACTGTTTTACCCAGCCGACTTGTCCGCTGACGGCAATCGGCTTCCCGTCGTCACCTTCGGCAACGGCAGTTACGCGACTTACGAGGAGTACGAAGCCCTCCTACGTCACCTCGCGTCGTGGGGTTTCGTCGTCGTGGTAGCCGACAGCAGCGTCACCGGAGACGGTACCGAGATCTTGGCTGCCGCCCAGTACATCGTGGATCAGGACACCAACGCGGAAAGCATCTTTCACCAGCGGATCGACACCGACAACATAGCCTCGGTGGGGCACTCGCAGGGTGCAGGCGGCGCGATCAACGCGGCAACTCGGTCGGCGAATCTGATCACCGCCACGGCGGTGCTCGATTTGCCGGACCCATGGTGGGCCTCGCGACCCGTCGACGTGATCGACGTGGCGAAGTTGACCGGGCCGACGTTCTTCATGACCGGCGCCGACGACCCTGTCTCCACCGCCGATCCGCAAGCGGAGTACTTCGACAAAACCGCGGGGCCGGCCGTCCGCGGCAGACTGCTTGGCGTCGGCCACAATTGGGCCGTCGACGGCGAAGGATTCCGGGGTTACCTGACAGCGTGGCTGAGGTTCACCCTCAGCGGCGACCAGACTGCCGCACGTGCGTTTGTCGGCGACTCGGCGGAAATCCTCACCGATCCCCATTGGGACCGCCAAGCAGTCAAGGGTTTGTGATGACGATCTTGCCGTAGGCCCGCCCGGACTTCTGCTGCTCGAAAGCGTCAGCGAGGCGGTCGAGGCTGTAGGAAGAATCTATGACGGGACGAAGCGCGAGGCTTTCCAGACCTGCAACCATTTGCTCCTGATGTGTACGACTGCCCACCAGAACACCTTCGATGGTGACCTGTTTGGTCAGGAGCGAAGTCAGGTCGATCGACGACGAGGGGCCGTTCATGATCCCCAGCGCACAGATCCGCCCGCCGGGTCGCACTGCCACGAGAGATTGACCGAGGGTGGACGGCCCGCCGACGTCGAGGACAAGATCGATTCCGCCGCTGAGCCGCATCGCCTCCGCTCCCCAGTCCGGGCGCTCGCGGTAGTTGACCACGTGATCGGCACCGAGCTCGGTCAATCGAGCCATCTTGTCGGCGGCCGACGAGGTTGCGATCACCTGAGCTCCAACCGCTTTGGCCAGCTGCACGGCAAACAGCGCTACCGTGCTGGTCCCGGGGATCAACACCGTCGAACCTGGGATGATCGGAACGCCGGCAAACAGTGCGCGCCACGCTGACAATCCCGCGGTGGGCAAGGTAGCGGCTTCCTCGTAGGTGTAGTTTCGCGGCATCACTGTCACAGCAGATACCGGCACGGTGACGGTGTCGCGGGCGAACCCGTCGGCACCGTCACCCGGTGAATTTCCGAATCCGTCGAAATCCGGTGCGCCGCTCCGCCAATGCGGCAGATAGGTGCTCATCACGCGATCTCCGACGCTGAACTGCGTTACGCCGTCTCCGACCGCAACGACCTCCCCGGCAGCATCGGACAACAGGATCCGCGGACCGTCGGTGGCTATCTCGCCGGTCGCCACGAGGTAGTCGTGGTGGTTGAGCGAATTCGCGTGGATCGCGATCGTCACTTCGCCCGCGTCCGGCCCTGGCGTCTCGATGGTCCTCGATTCGAGGTTGGTCAATCCTCCGGGCGGAAGTACGTACACGGCGCGGTTGGTCATGGTGTGGATCCTCGCACGAATGATGATTTCGGGTGATGTTCGGAAAGGTGCTGCGGCTCAGAGAAGAGAAGCGGTGAACCCTCCGTCGAGAACCAGACTGCTGCCGTTGCACCACGACGACTGGTCACTGGCAAAGAACACGGCCGCGGCGGCAACTTCCTCGGTCCGGCCGTAGCGCGTCTGCTTCGTGACCATCAAATCGTCGAAGCCGCCGGATTCGAGGCCGAGGGCGTTCTCGAAATCCTGCTGGTGACTCTTGACCAGGTCGGTATCGATGAATCCGGGCAGCAAAGCGTTCGCGCGGATTCCGTGAAAGCGAAGTTCGGCCGAGAGGGTTTCGGTGAGATTGCGAACCGCGGCCTTGGCGGCGGCGTAGCTGCCGATCAACGGCGACCCTGTTGTCGACGAGATCGACGAGATGTTCACGATCGAACCGCCACCGGATGCGACGAGCGCGGGTAACGAATGACGGACGGTCAAGAACACTCCGTCGAGATTGACGGACATGACTTTTCGCCAGTCCTCGAACGAGGTCTCGATCAGTGGAGTTGTGGTGGCGATGCCGGCGTTGGGTACTACTACGTTCAGTCCGCCGAACTCGTCGACCGCTCTGGCGACGAGATCCTTGACCTGCTGTTCGTCGGTAACGTCGGAGGTGACAGCGATCGCCCCGTCGATCGAGTCCGCCACTGCCTGTGCTGCGTCACCGTTGATGTCGGAGACTACGACGCGGGCACCTTCCGCCCCGAATGCCCGGGCGATTGCCGCACCGATGCCTGCGCCTGCGCCGGTGACTATCGCAACTTTGTTCGCGAGAAGATCGGACATGTCAGCGTTCCCCTTCAGCTCTCGGCCGGGACGTAGAAGAGCAATTCGGGACCGGTCTCACCGGTGGTCGCGATGGCCTCGGACATGTCGAGAGTTCCGTCGCCCAAAGCACTTCCCAATGCCTGGGCGGTGCCCGCGAGATCTTCCGTGTCGAGTTGATAGATGCTCAGGTAGCGACGCGCGGGCAATGCCGCCTCGGGCAGCAACTGCACATCCGCGAGAGAGAATCGAGAGGCGGAGACAACCCCGGGCACTCGCTCGACGACCTGCGGAATATGTACGTCGTCGTACCAGCGGTTGAATGCTTCCTCCGAAGACGGATCCGCGGGATGTACGTGTGCGACGAGAATCGCTGTGCTCATGAAGTTCCTCTTCGACTCGAAGTGCTTTGGATTCAGCATGTTTGGAAGGCGACGATATTCACCAGCGAGGCCACAGGCCGTAGCCGTGCCAGGTGATTCGATCGCCGCTCAAGCGACAACCCTAGGGAGCGATTGTGACCCGCGCCATATGCTCGGAGGTCAGAGTTGAGCTCCGCCTTTGTCCTCTCGGCACAAAACTGTGCCCTCGACACAAAACGGTGGGGCAGAATCGGACATCAGCGAAAGTCTCGCGACTTGGCTGTGACTCGCAGATCCATCAGCTGCATCCGGTCTGCCACGACGGTGACAGCGCCTTCTGCATTTTGCACCTTCCCTCGAATAAGCAACGCCGGCGCCGTATTTGCCAGTTTTCGGTACTTTGCCCACAACCCCACCGAACACACGACATTGACCATGCCGGTTTCGTCTTCGAGGTTGATGAACGTGACGCCCGCAGCTGTTGCCGGGCGCTGCCGGTGTGTGACTGCTCCCCCCACCAGCACACGGTCACCGTCCGGGATGTCGAGAAGTCTCGACGCCGGCACCACGCCAAGCGCGTCGAGCTGTGGGCGGAGAAACTGTGTCGGGTAGGTGTCGGGAGATACTCCTGTCGCCCAGACATCCGCTGCCGCCAATTCGACGTCGCTCATTCCGGGCAGGGTGGGAGCTGTGACCGATGCACCGATACCCGGCAAGCGGTCGGGGCGCTCCCCTGCCGCAGCGCCCGCTGCCCACAGCGCTTCTCTACGCGAGATGCCGAAGCTGGCGAGCGCACCGGCGGTCGCCAACGATTCAGCCTGTGCGGTAGTCAGTTCCACCCGGCCGGTCAGATCGAGAAACGACGTGAACGGTCCACCGAGGTCACGCTGTTCGACGATCTTCTCGGCCAGTGCATCGCCGATGTTGCGCACCTCCCCCAATCCCAGCCGAACCTCGAATCCACCTGCCTCGACGGTGGCGTGCGCAAGGCTGACATTGATGTCTGCACCGTGTACCTGCACTCCGTGCCGGCGCGCGTCGGCAACCAACGACTGCGGCGAGTAGAAACCCATGGGCTGCGCGCGCAGAAGTCCGGCGCAGAACGCAGCGGGATGATGGAGTTTGAACCACGAGGAGTAGAAGACCAGCGCGGCAAAACTCTGTGAATGGCTTTCCGGGAAACCGAAATTGGCAAACGCATACAGCTTTTCGTAGATCCGGTCGGCAACCTCGTCGCCGATGCCGTGTAGGTCTCGCATGCCCTGATAGAACCTCGCGCGCAGTTGTTCCATCTTCTCGGTGGAGCGTTTCGATCCCATTGCCCGACGCAATTGATCGGCCTCGGACGGCGTGAAGCCCGCAACGTCGACGGCCATCTGCATCAACTGTTCCTGGAACAGCGGAACCCCCAACGTGCGTTCGAGTGCCTTCTCGAGCGACGGATGGTCGTAGGACACAGGTTCGAGTTTGTTGCGCCGACGAATGTACGGATGCACTGATCCGCCTTGAATCGGCCCCGGACGGATGAGCGCGACTTCGACCACCAGGTCGTAGAAGTTTCGAGGCTTCAGACGCGGCAGTGTCGCCATCTGCGCACGTGATTCCACTTGGAACACCCCCACCGAATCTGCCCGCTGCAGCATCTCGTACACCGCCGTTTCCGACAGATCGAGTTGCGCCAGATCGACTGTGATGCCTTTGTGTTCGGCCACCAGATCCATCATGTAATGCAATGCAGAGAGCATGCCGAGGCCGAGCAGGTCGAACTTGACCAGCCCAGCGGCAGCACAGTCGTCCTTGTCCCACTGCAGGACACTACGATTGGCCATTCGCGCCCACTCCACCGGGCAGACGTCGGCGATAGGACGATCGCAGATGACCATGCCGCCCGAGTGGATACCGAGGTGCCGCGGATAGCCTTCGATCTGCGCCGCCAGTTCGAGTACCGGACGCGGAATATCTGTATCCGCATTCTTGTCGATACCACCCCACCGGCCGACCTGCTTACTCCACGCATCTTGCTGTCCCTGCGAAAAGCCCAGTGCCCGAGCCATGTCCCGCACCGACGACTTTCCTCGATAGGTGATGACATTGGCGACCTGCGCGGCATACGTACGCCCGTACTTCGCGTACACGTGCTGGATCGCCTCTTCCCTACGGTCGGACTCGATGTCCACGTCGATGTCGGGCGGGCCGTCACGTTCGGGCGCAAGAAACCTCTCGAACAACAATTTGTTGCGAACCGGATCGACATTGGTGATGCCGATCGCGTAACACACCGCCGAGTTCGCAGCGGAACCTCTTCCCTGACAGAGGATGTCGTTGTTCTTGCAGAACGACACGATGTCATGCACCACCAGGAAGTATCCGGGAAAGTTCAATCCCTCGATGATGGCAAGTTCATGTTCGAGCTGTTTGTATGCCTTCGGTGCACCTTCCGGCGGTCCGTAGCGTTCCAGCGCCCCCACCATGGTGAGCTCACGCAACCACGACGCCTCGGTATGCCCGGCGGGAACGTCGAACGGTGGCAATTTGGGCGCGATGAGCTTGAGATCGAAAGCGCACTCACGACCAAGATCGGCGGCACCACTGACAGCCTCGGGATAGAGCGAGAACAGTGTCGCCATCTCCGCGCCGGACCGCAGGTGCGCTCCGCCGGTAGGGGCCAACCATCCTGCTGCCTCGTCCAAGCTTTGACGCGACCGCACAGCCGCCATTGCCATGGCGAGGCGTCGACGCGGAGGAGCGGCGAAGTGCGCGGCGGTGGTCGCCACCGTACGTAGTCCATGCTCTCTCGCTAATTCGGCCAGAACGGCATTGCGCTCGTCGTCCTCCGCCAACCCATGATGGGTGAGTTCCACCGACACTCGCTCCGCCCCGAATCGCTCGACCAGATCCAGCAAGGCCTCCGCCGCCGCTTCGCGACCACCCGACGTCAAGGCTTGCCGCACATGACCTTTCCGGCACCCGGTCAGGATCTGCCAGTGGCCACCGGCCGCTTCGGTCAGCACGTCGTAGTCGTACTGCAGTTTGCCCTTCTCGCCGCCCGCCAGATGCGCGGCAGCGATCTCCCGCGAAAGCCGGCGATACCCTTCCTGCCCACGGGCAAGCACCAGGAGGTGTGTTCCACCGGGATCTGCCGTGCCGGTTCTGGGTACCGAGTCCAGAGAAAGCTCAGCTCCGAAGACTGTGCGCATTCCCCATTCACGTGCGGCTTCCGCAAACCTCACCACGCCGTAGAAGCCGTCGTGATCAGTGACGGCGATAGCTTCGAGCCCGAGACGCACTGCTTCCTCGACCAACTCTTCCGGCGGCGATGCGCCGTCGAGGAAACTGAAGGCCGAGTGAGCGTGCAGTTCTGCGTAAGGAACTACACCGGCACCACGGGTGAGCTCGCCCGCGTGATACTCGCCGCGCTTTCTTGACCAGGCGGGGCTGTCACTTCCATCGCCCGGAAACAAATCCTCATGTTCCACACGGCCGGGTCGTCCGGAAAGCACCCGTTCCATCTCGGACCACGTCGGCGGCCCATTTCCCCAACCCACACTGACCTCGCACCTGATCGAGTCGGCCGTCAGGGACGACCGACTGCTCGAGGATGCCGAAAGGGAAGACGCACCACATGCATCGAACTGATGTTCGATGCGGATTCAGTCTGCCAGGTCACTCACCCACAGTCAACAGAGCGAATCTCAACCCTCACCGTCTCGTCACATTCAGATGTACGCATGTCTGCACTCCGTTCACTTTGGCCCCAGATCATTAGCGGCGTTCATAATCTCCATCCATACTGTTTCCAGGAGTACTACTCGTATGTCGTTCTCGCGCAACACACGTAGGTTGACGGCCGTCGCCGGCGCCGTCGCCGTTCTGGCCGCTGCCGGCTGCAGCAGCAGCGCCGACGAGGCCACAGGCTCGAACGGCGCGACCGTCGATCGCGCCGCGACCGGCGAACTGTCCTCGAACGGTGGCGCTCGTCGCATCGACGGTGATCAGTCGGCCGCAGTGCGCGACGCCGTCAATGCCTCCGGCGCGAAGAACGTCATCCTCCTGATCGGGGACGGCATGGGCGACTCGGAGATCACAGCCGCACGCAACTACGCCGAAGGCGCTGCGGGCAGCTTCCCCGGCCTCGACGCCCTGCCGATCACCGGCCAGTACACGCACTACGCGTTGACCAAGGACGGCAAGCCCGACTACGTCACCGACTCCGCTGCCAGTGGATCGGCATGGTCCACCGGCACCAAGACCTACAACGGCGCGATTTCCGTCGACATCAAGGGTCAGGCCCAGTCGACCGTCCTCGAGATCGCCAAGGCGAACGGCAAGGCCACCGGCAACGTCTCCACTGCCGAGGTGCAGGACGCCACCCCCGCAGTGCAGGTCGCACACGTCAGTGGCCGCAAGTGCTACGGGCCGGAGGCAACGTCCAAGTCCTGCCCGGAGAACGCCATCGAGAACGGCGGCAAGGGGTCGATCAGCGAACAGCTCCTCGACACCCGAGCCGACGTCACCTTTGCCGGCGGCGCCAAGTCCTTCGCTGAGACCGCGAAAGCCGGTGACTGGCAGGGCAAGACACTCAACGAGCAGGCTGCCGCTCGCGGCTATCAGCTGGTGAAGAATGCCGCCGAGATGAATGAGGTCGGCAAGGCCGATCAGGATGCACCCGTGCTCGGCTTGTTCGCCGACGGCAACATGCCCGTCCGCTGGGAAGGCTCTGTCGCCACCCGTGACGGTTACCTGCAACCCGCCGAAACCTGCGTCGACAACCCCAAGCGAACCTCCGACGTACCCAAGCTCGCGGACATGACGCAGAAGGCGATCGACCTACTGAAGGTCAACGACAACGGATTCTTCCTCCAGGTCGAAGGTGCCTCGATCGACAAGCAAGACCACGCAGCCAACGCGTGCGGTCAGATCGGTGAAACCGTCGACCTCGACGAAGCTGTGCAGAAGGCACTCGAATTTGCGAAGACCGACGGAGAAACCCTGGTCATCGTCACAGCCGACCACGCTCACACCAGCCAGATCGTCACCAACGTCAGCGCAGACGACATCGCCACCATCGCCAAGGACCAGAACATCCCGGTCGAGCGCGCCCAGGAAATCGTCTACCCCGGTCTGACCCGCAAGCTGACCACGAAGGACGGCTCGGAGATGACGATCAGCTACGGAACGTCCGAAGATCCGGCCGTCGAATCCGAAGGGCATACCGGAACTCAGTTGCGCGTAGCAGCTTTCGGCCCGCACGCGGCCAATGTCAGCGGCCTCACGGACCAGACCGATCTGTTCTTCACGATGACCGATGCGCTGGGACTCGACCGTTCCAAGGTCGCAGCTCACTGACCTGACAACACCCGACCCGGTAAAGGCCTGGGTCCAGTCACACCAGAGCAGCCAAGGCGCGCACCCGATCTTCGGGTGCGCGCTTCGGGCAACTGGTGCACTTGCCTTCACCGGGCACCTCGTAGATCAGGCAGCACGACGCCCGCTGCGTGAATCTGCGTCGCCCTGATGCCACTGGTGTCAATGGATTGGAAACGCGCACAACACTTTCATTGCGGTCGACATCGACGAAACGCGGAACCGGAATGCCCGGGTTCTCGCCGCGGAGAACATCGATCAGACCGGCCGCAAATGCACTTCCACGCTCCCTCGCGCTACCGGCTGCGTCAAGGCTGCGATTGGCGATGGAATCCGTCGTGATCGCCCACAGCGCCTGCTGCCGAACGCCGGACACCTCGGCGAGTACTTCGATCACGGGGCTGAGTGAGCGGAACATCGCGTGACCCAACTCCGCCACACTCCGCGAGATCGGAATGACCGATCCGGCAGCAAACCCGCCCAGATAGCCGTTGTCACGCAAGAAGATCCGCCCACCGTCCAACGATGGATCGGCCGCGAACCCGGTGACCATCCCGGTTCCGATCGGAATGCCGGTCAGCGTCGAGCTGGCCGAGTACCACCACAACGTGCCGTTCACTCGGCTGTCCGAACTCCCCCACCGCTCGGCCGTATCGGCGACGCGAGCTGCCAACCACTGGGGGTCGGTCATCAACACCGCGGGCACCGTATCCGGATATGCGGTCAGGTCGTCGAAGAACGGCACAGCTACTGCCATACGGGCGTAGATCCCGGCTATCGATTCCGTCATGCCAGCCCCAATATCTCCATCCGCGGACGTACGCCGCGTTCGACTCGCGCCTTGATGCCGAAAACCTCGGCCAACAGCGGCTCGTCCAACACCTCGACCGTAGACCCACACGCGCGGAGTTCACCTTCGGTGAGCACGGCAAGGTTGTCGCAGTACTCGACTGCCAACCGTAGATCGTGCATCGTGACCACAACTGCGAGCCCCGCCGACGCCAGTTCGGCGAGCAATTCCATCACGATCAACTGGTGACGAAGATCGAGATGATTGGTCGGCTCGTCCAACAACAGAACCTTGGGCTCCTGAGCCAATGCGCGCGCTATCGAGACACGTTGCCGCTCACCGCCCGACAGAGTCGACACGTCCCGTCCGGCAAGCTCGACCAAACCGACCTGCTCGATGCATCGATCCACGATGGTTGTGTCACGATCCGTGCTTCGGTCCAACCAGCTGCGGTGCGGAGTTCGTCCCAGTGCGATTGATTCACGGACCGAAAGTCCTGCCGAGACAGTAGGTTCCTGAACACTTGCCGAGATGGTTCGGGCGATGTCCTTACGCGAGAGCGTCGTCGAGTCGGCTTGATCGATCAGAACTGCGCCACCTGTCGGAGTCAAAGCGTTGTAGCAGCAGCGCAGTGCCGTCGTCTTGCCACTGCCGTTCGGTCCGACCAAGCCCAATATTTCACCGGACGTCACTGCGAAAGTGATGCCGCGCAAGACTTCGCGGTTGCCGAGCCTCGCCCGGGTCTCGACGAGTTCGAGCAGAGGCGCAGCTTCGGCGTCCTTCGGGAGTGTCCCTGTTCTGGCCTGTGTCACTGTTCTGATCTGCGTCACTGTTCGAGCCTCCGATACTGCCGGTAGAGCATCCAGACGAAGATCGGTGCACCGACGAGAGCGGTGATCACTCCGACCGGAACTTCAGTGGATTGTGCCACCGAGCGCGCAGCGGTATCCGCGGCAACCATCGCGACGGCGCCCAGCAGGGCTGCAGCAGGGAGCAGTCGAATTGCTCTGGTGCCAACGATGAAACCGGCCAGATGTGGGATCAGCAGACCGATGAATCCGATTCCACCGGCAACGCTGACTGCCGCGCCCGCCAGTACGGAGACCGCAAGCAAGGACAACACACGGAACCGTCGGACGTTCATACCGAGTGCAGCAGCCCCGTCGTCACCGGTCTGCAAGACGTCCATCCACCGCGAACTGAACAGAAGGGCGGTACCGACGACGACCAGCGTGATCGTCGGGAAGATCAGCGTCGACCATCGCGCATCACCGAATCCGCCTGCAATCCAGTGCATCACCGACGTCACGTGCCGATCGTCGGCCAACACCAGGATGCAAAAGGTGATGAGCGCCGAGAATATCTGGGCGAGCGCGACACCCACCAAAATGATCGCGGTCGGCTGCGGATACCGGCCGCCGATCAGCAGTGCGAGAAACAACGGGATCATCGCCCCGACGAATGCCGCGACCGGGATCGTGAAAACCCCGAGGAGGCCGGCGCCGAAACCCAGCACCGACACGAGCACCACCATGAATCCCGCACCCGACGAAACTCCGAGCAGATACGGGTCGGCAAGAGGATTCCGTGTGACAGCCTGAGCAACAGCACCCGACATCGCCAAGGACGCACCCACCACCGCAGCCGTGAGGGCACGCGGTAGGCGAGAATCGATCACGATCGACTCCCGCGCCGCGGTCCACCACGTCTCGAAAGTCCCTGGCGCCAAACGAGCTCCGACTATCGCCCACACGTCCCCGACGGGGATGCGAACCGATCCGAAGGAGACGGCCAGCCCCAGTACGACAGCCAGGGCGACCGACAAGCCGACAAGGAGGGCGCCGTACCCGTAGCGCGTGCGAGTCACTTCGCCGCGTCAGCGCCCGGATGGAATGCCGTCGCGATGGTCTGTGCCGAACGCACCAACCGTGAACTCTCGAACAGGTCCGCGAGAGGAACCACGACGAACCGGTTCTGCTGAACAGCAGGGGTGGTCGCCATCAACGGCTGAGCACGGAGGAAGTCGATCTTCTGCTCGGCTGTCTTGTCGCCGTAGTCGATGACCACGATCGCCTGGGGTGCACGCTCGGCAACAGCTTCCCACGATGCATCGATGTAGGGCTTCGTCCCTTCGGCGAAGATGTTCGAGACGCCGGAGTATTCCGCAACCAGTTGACCGACACCGACTCCGCCGATGGTTGTCGGAACCTGATCACCGCTGTCGTAGAAGAAGGTGGGTACCGGCGCTGCGTCGCCGACCGAAGCGCGGACGGAATCGAGACCATTGCTGATCTCCTCGGCTACCTCACGGGCCGAATCTTCGACGCCCAGGACTCGGCCGAGTTGCGTGTAGTCGTTTTCGAGCAATCCGATATCGGGGAAACCGGTGCCACAGTATTCGGAGAAGAGGAAGGTGTTGATTCCACGCTCGCCGAAGGCGTCTCGGGAGCGCCCTTGCTTCTCGTTGAAGGCACTGGTCATTCCTCCGACCACGAAGTCCGGATCGACGTCGAGAACCTGCTCCATGCTGGGGAACGTATCGGAGAGGCTGGGAATCTTGTTGAATACATCGGCGGTCTCAGCAGTCGGCGGGTTGTCGCTGTACGCCCGACCGACGATCCGATCACCCGCACCGATTTCGATGAGCGCCTCGGTGACATGCCCGTTCAAGGACACGATGCGTTGCGGCGGCGAATCGAATGTCATCTCTCGATCGCAGTTGGTCACCGACACCGGTTGCGCGAAGGATTCCGCAGCCGACGCGGACTCCGATTCCTGACCTTTGGAACAACCTGCCGAAACCAAGGCGACCGCGACGAGAACAGCGGCGGTGCGGGACGGGGAGAACTGAAGTGACACGGGGACCTCGTAAGGGCTCTGAGCCACGAATGAGAATCCGACAGACAACTCCGCCCGCACGCTGATCCTCGGCCAGAGCTCCTGCTGGACTTCCTTTTCGTAGACCACGACGAATGGATGTCGCACACCGCGCGGTGGGTAATCGGGCTTGCCGACGCTCGGTGACTACCGAGAATCGACCTACCGTTGCGGGTCAGCGCCGGATTCGGACCGGCTTCCCCCACACGCGTGGCTTGCAAGTGCTTCGAGCAGTATGCATGACGTTTCCGATTCAAGACCAAACGCCCACTACAGTCGATCTGGCCAGACACCCCCACACACCGGAGTTGATACATGACACGCTGGGCCCAAACCGTCGTCGCCCGGAAATGGTGGGTACTGAGCCTCGCGGTTCTGATTGTTCTCATCAGTGGGGTGTGGGGACTCGGAGTGTTCGGCAAGCTCAGCCAGGGCGGATTCATCGATCCGGGCAGCGACTCCGCGAAGGTCGCCGACATCATCGAAGACAATCTCGGCCCGCAGACCCCGGACATCATCGCGATCTACACGCCCACGGACGGTAAGTCTCTGGACGACATCGGCCCGGCAGTGACGGCCGCCGTCGACCAGTTCAAGACGGAAGTGCCGACGGCATCGGTGAAGTCGTACTGGGGAACGGACGCCGCGGCCAAGGCCAGCATGCTCTCGAACGACGGATCCATGGCGGCCGTTGCGATCACGTTGGCACCGGACTCGGGCGTCACACCGGCCACTTTCGCCGATCTCTTGCCGAAGCTCGAAGTCGATGGTGCCGAGGCACAATTCGCGGGTAATACGGTTGTCGGCGTCGCGTTCAACACCAAGCTGGAGAAAGACCTGGTGGTCGCCGAAGCCATCGCCATTCCGATCACTCTGGTACTGCTGGTCTTCATCTTCGGCGGCGTCGTCGCTGCTGCGGTTCCCGTGTTCGTGGGTGTTCTCAGTGTCCTGAGCGCGTTGGCGGTTCTGCGGATCCTCACGTTGATCACCGATGTGTCCTCGTTCTCGATCAACGTCGCTTCTCTTCTCGGGTTGGGACTGGCCATCGACTACGGACTGTTCGTTGTCGGCCGGTTCCGTGAAGAACTGAATTCGGGCTCGGACCCGGGAGCGGCCGCTCAGCGGACAGTTCTGACCGCGGGTCGCACCGTCATGTTCTCGGGTCTACTGCTGATCTGCGCGTTCAGCGGCATGCTCGTTTTCCCGCAGGCCGTCATCCGGTCTCTGGGCTTCGGTGCGATCGCTGCAGTGCTGAGCGCGGCAGTCCTGTCGCTGACCGCTGTGCCTGCGCTGCTTGCCATTCTGGGGCACCGCATCAACGCCCTGACGTGGCGCAAGGATGCGGCGCAACGCGGCGAGGAACGCTCGCGCAAGTTCTGGGGCCGCGTCGTCACGTGGGTGATGAAGCGTCCGGTCGCGGTCTCGGTGACGATCGTGGCCGTGCTGCTCGTGATGGCCTCGCCCCTGCTCGGCGCCCGTTTGGGAGAACTCTCGTACACCGCGCTGCCGGACAACGACCCCGCTCGCGTCGCAATGGACACGTTGGTCAACGACTTCCCGCAGACCGGAAACGGCGCGACGATGATCCTTCAGGCCGAGGACGGGAACACTCTCACCCCGGCCGAAGGTGCAGCGATCGCCGAGTCCGCCGGTCAGGTCGAGGGCATCGGTCAGGCGACCGTCGTCGCGAGCACCAATCAACTGATCGCGGTTCAGGCTCTCTACAGCGAGGGCTCTACACCCCAATCACAGAGCGCCGCAGTGACAGATTTGCGCGAGATCTCCGCTCCCGACGGAACGGTGCTGCTTGTCGGCGGTGGTCAAGCCATGGTCGACGACGGCAACAACGCCGTCCTGCACTGGTTGCCGGTGATGATCCTCATCATGGTCGGATCCACCTTGATCCTGTTGTTCCTCGCGTTCGGTTCGGTGGTGCTACCTATCAAGGCGGTGCTGATGGCCGCACTGAGCCTCGCGACCACCTTCGGTGTCCTCACCTTCGTCTTCCAGGACGGTCACGGCGTCGAACTCCTCGGGGTCAGTCAAACTCCGCTGGAAGCGACGTTCGTCGTGCTCATCCTGGCGGTGGTCTTCGGATTGTCCACGGACTACGAGGTTTTCCTGATGTCACGGATGGTCGAGGCCAAGAACGCGGGAGCGACGACGGAGGAAGCAGTCAAGTTCGGAACCGAACGCACCGGCCGCATCGTGACGGCCGCCGCCCTACTCCTGATCGTGGTGACGGGGGCCTTCGCGATGTCCGGGTTGTCGGTGATGAAGTTCCTGGGCGTCGGCATGATCGTCGCGCTGATAGTCGACGCGACCATCATCCGCATGTTGCTCGTGCCCTCACTCGTGAAGTTGATGGGCGAAGCGAATTGGTGGGCTCCCGCGTGGATGAAAAAGGTCCACGCGAAGGTCGGCATCGGCCACTGACCGTGACTGGGCCATGTCGCTGGAGAGTGCCTGGGATCCTGCGGAGAGTCGTGTTTGACTAGGGGTCGTGGATGACCTACCTGAGAGTGTTGTGGTCGGCTCAACAGCGTTTTCGCGAGTCGACTCGGACGATTCGTTGGCGTGCTGGACATCGATCATCGATGTCCAGGGGGTCGGTGACACCAGGCCGGTGAGTCTGGTTGTCGAGCCGGCCACCGTGCCGGAGTCGGCGGTGCGTGAGCTCGCTGCGACCGTGATTGCCCGGTTCGGTGAATTTGCCGAAGTCGCCGCCGATTACCTGCGTCAACAGCTGCGTGAGCCACAGTTCGGCCTCCCCCACTCCGAACTTGTGGAGTTGGACGCCACGGAGTCACTGTTCGGCGAACCTGAGGCGGTGATCTGGGCTGACGGAACCTGGCTGCTGCGGTTCGCTGAGTCAAGGCTCGAGATGGCCGATCCTTTCGGGATCGGTGTTCTGTTCGCGGGAACGACCCCGTATGCGGTCGAGGACTTGTCGGGCGCTGAACCGGTCTAAGTTTGTCGGCCTGGCCACGCCATCGCCTCGACGATGGTGCGCCGGTCTACTGGCGGACGGCCCGTGGCCTTCACCCCCTCGGAACAACGGCCGCCGCATCTCATCCGAAATCACGTAACGCTATGCAAGGAGGGCGCACCCCACTGCGCCCGAAACTCTTCAGCAACAGGACATAGTGGATTTCCCTGATCGGGCAGTCGTCCTCGAGGATGACTGCCCGATCGCCTAAATCGCTCCGCAGGGCGATGTTCTCCGAAGCTGATTTCGTCAGACTTGGAGCATGACAATTTTCGAATGGATCCTTGCAATCCCCGCTCTTGCACTTGCCGTCGCGTTCCTGTTTTCCGGAATCATCACTGCGGGCATCGACTTCGACACCGAGGATGGCGTCATGACGCATTGATGTCCGGTTCCCTCTAGCCGTCCATCTTACTTTGGAGTAAGTTACCGACCATGTCCACATACATCGTCACTGGCGGTACCGGGTTCCTCGGACGAGCCGTACTGCCGCTCCTGCTCGAGCGTGATGAAACCGCCCAGATCCACGTGCTGGTCAGAGCCGGTTCCGTCGCCAAACTCGAAGAACAGGTGTCGGCGATTCCCGACGGCGATCGGGTGCATCCACTCATCGGAGATCTCACCGAGCCCGAGCTGGGGATCGACTCTCCCCCGCTTGCCGACCACGTCCTTCACCTCGGGGCGATCTACGACATCACAGCCGGAGACGAGCAGGCTTCGACAAATGTCGAGGGCACACGCTCCGTGGTCGAACTTGCCGCGAAACTGGGAGCCACACTTCATCACGTGTCATCGGTCGCAGTCGCGGGCGACTATCCGGGCACCTTCAGCGAGACCGATTTCGATTGCGGCCAAGGCTTTCCGACGCCATACCACCGAACCAAGTTCGAGGCCGAGAAGCTCGTTCGAGGACGAGAAGGCCTCACCTGGCGCGTCTATCGACCGTCTGCCGTTGTCGGCAACTCCGTCACCGGAGAGATGGACAAGATCGACGGTCCGTATTACTTGTTCCCCGGCCTGGCGCTACTCGCGAAACTACCTGCAGCACTACCCGTCCCGATCCCCAACCTCGGCGCAACCAACGTGGTGCCGGTCGATTACGTGGCCACTGCCCTCGTCGAGTTGATGCATGTGCCCGGCCGTGACGGCGAAGCGTTCCATCTCGTCAATCCGAAACCTCAACCGGTACGGGAAATCTATGCCGGCCTCGCCAAGGCGGCAGGAGCGCCGCGGCCCGCACTCAGCCTGCCGGGCGTGATCGCCAAACCCTTTGTCTCGCCATTGCCGATCGACTCGGCAGAATCGGCACGAAAGGTCTTCCTCGATCGCATCGGCATGCCTGCAGCATTGCTCGACAACATGACGATGGCGCCGACCTTCACCTCCGAGAGAACCGTTGCCGCCCTCGCCGGATCAGGCCTGACGGTCCCCGAGTTCGGGTCGTACTCGACCGTGCTGTGGAAGTACTGGCGCGCAAACCTCGATCCCAATCGCGCACGTCGCAACCATCCCGAAGGACCACTTGTCGGTCGGATGGTTTTGATCACCGGCGGCTCGTCCGGAATCGGCAAGGCCTCTGCCATCGCCGCCGCCCAGAAAGGCGCCACAGTTCTCCTCATCGCACGCCGCACCGACGAACTCGAGGCCGCGGTACAGGAGATTCGATCAACCGGAGGCAAGGCGTTCGGTTATCCCTGCGACATCACCGACGACGAGTCGGTCCAGCAAACGATCAAAAGCATTCTGGCAGAACATGATCACGTGGACATGTTGGTCAACAACGCCGGCCGATCCATACGGCGCGGCATTTACCATTCCACGGATCGTTTCCACGACTACGAACGAACGATGGCCGTGAACTACTTCGGCGCTGTGCGATTGGTGCTCGCATTGTTGCCCACCATGCGTTCTCGCCGCTTCGGCCACATCGTGAATATCAGCAGCGCGGGAGTCCAGGCGGCAACGCCTAGATTCTCTGCCTACGTGGCGAGCAAGGCCGCCCTCGACGGCTTCTCCGACGTAGCTGCCTCCGAAACCCTGGCAGACGGAATCACTTTCACGACCATCCACATGCCTCTGGTCGAAACGCCGATGATCGCTCCGACCGGCGAATACAACAACGGCCCGATCACCAGCCCGGAAAAGGCTGCGGCAATGGTGATCCGCGCGCTGATCGAACGCCCCAAGCGCATCGATGTGCCGTTGGGAACTCTGGGTGATCTGGGAACCCTGTTCGCACCGCACACCAAGGACCGGATTCTCAACCAGATGTACCAGGCCTTCCCGGATTCTCCGGCGGCAAAGGGTCAGGTAGACAAGGAAACCCCGTCAGACGTTCCGGCAACACCGTCGAGTCAGCGCCATTCACGCTCGCGCATCCGCAAACTCGGCCGTCGTGCTGCCCGACTCGTGCCCGGTACGCACTGGTGACCGGTGATGCGACTTCGCCTCGGAGCGCATTGGCCACCGCAAGGGATCTGCAGTGCTAGTCATCCGAATCTATCCTGACCATCGCCATCCCAGTTCGCTATGGCTGTCGAGGTTTTCGACTGGTACGACGAGGGTTATCGGATCGTGGGCGAACTTCGCGCACAGTTCCCGATGGTGCACGTCAAGCCTGAATTTGCCCAGTACGTCTTTTCGGTCAACGAGAGACGGGAAAGCATGGGGCTTGTGCCGGTCAGCCTTCCGAACGAACCAAAGGCCGGACATATAAGCATCACTGAACTCCTGCACCCCACGTGAGTTTCAGGGCCATGGCGATGACTGCGATCGATACTGCGGCAGTGATCGAGTTTTCCCATCCGAGGGCGAAATACTCTGCGACTGAATCGAAATCCACTGTCTTGCAGGAGGCTACGGGAAACGGGATCCAAGCCCACCCTGCTTCTTCGATAAATCCGCTTCCGTACGAACTTGATCTGCAAAGCTCCGATGCGGACGCCGGGAACCCCCAACGTGAGGTCACCCCGAAGCTCACGATCACCCCAATGACACCTACGACCAGCATGAGTGCGGAAACTTTGCGAGTGCGTGACTTTTCTCGGGGTGAAGTCATTGGCACACCGTACTTCGTCTTTCCGTCAGTTCCCTGCCACTGCACATTGTTCCGATCGTGTTATCGATTAACTGACGACCCTGCGGATCTCGCTCTCAGAGGCATTGGCGCCCGTACAGACGACGGCAACGCGCTTGCCCGCGAAGGTGTTCGGATGTGCGTAGACGGCAGCAAGTGCGGCCGCACCGGCGCCTTCGCTCAAAGTGTGAGCGTCGTAGAGCAACGCCCGCTGCGCGAGGGTGATGTCATCGTCCGTGACGAGCAGGAATCCTCCTAGCCGTTCTCGCATGATGCCCTGAGTCAGTGCGAATCCGGCCCCGGTCGCGAGTCCTTCGACACGGGTGGTGTTCGGGCGCTCGACGCACGTGCCGGAACTCCACGAGTCATGTGCGGCTCGTGCGGCCTCAGACTGCACTGCGAACACCTCGAGGTGCGGTGCAAGCGCACTGGCGACGAGACACGCCGCCGCCGCACCGCTGCCGCCACCGACTGGGACCACCACCGCGTCCAGATCAGGTTGTTGTTCGAGGAGTTCGACGTAGGCCGTTGCAACACCGGCGAGGATTGCCGGCTCATTGGCGGCGCTCACGAGACGCAGGCCGTCACGTTCGCTGATGAAATCGGCGTGAGCACGTGCCTCGTCGAAGTTCACACCGTGCTCGATGAGCTCGGCTCCGAGCATGCGGACAGCGTGAGCCTTGACTGGATTCGCCCCAACCGGCATGACGATCACACACCGCACGCCCGCACCCGCTGCGGCATACGCCAAGGATTGAGCATGGTTTCCGGTCGAGTAGCCGACAATCCCCCGCGCCCGCGTCGCCTCCTCCAGTCCTGCCACCAGATTCAGTCCGCCGCGAACCTTGAACGCGCCCGTGGGGTGCACGTTCTCGTGTTTGACGAACAATTGGCTGCAGGAGCCCGCACCCAACGTCGGGTGCGATATCAGGGGCGTGACCGGTAGATGCCGTCGGACGACCTGACTGGCACGCTCGATGTCTGCCCATACGGGTGGATGTAGCTGGTTTGATGCCGTGAGATCAGATGCCGGTGCCATGTGATTCACCCTGACAAAAACTGATTCATAGGTCCAATACGTGTTTTCGTCCAAAGCATCGAAATCTTCTATGATTTTGGCATGCTCGATCTGATTCGGCTGAGGGTCCTGGTCGCTGTTGCACAGGAAGGATCGGTGACAGCCGCCGCCGATTCTCTCGGTTACGCGCAGCCCTCCATCAGTCACCACCTTCGACAGCTCGAGTCTGAGGTCGGTGTTCCATTGTTCCAACGAGCCGGCCGTGGTCTGCGACTGACGGACGCCGGCGCAGTCCTGGTTCAGCGAGCCACCGAGATCCTCGGCCACGTCGATGCCGCAGTAGCCGAAGTCCAGACGTACGCAGGACTGAGAGCCGGGCGGCTACGACTTGCCGCATTCCCGTCGGCCTTGGCAAGTGTGATTCCGCAGGCCATGGCAGCCTTCACGTCTCGGCACCCCGAGGTGTCCATCAGCCTCGTCGAGGCAGAACCACCCAAAGCGCTTGCACTGCTTCGTAACAACGATGTCGACGTTGCAGTCGTCTTCGCGCACGAGGACACCGCCGATGTCGGGCTCAAGCATGTCACGCAGACGACGTTGCTGGAAGATCCGTTGTACCTGATCACCTCGGCCCGGAATATAGATGCTGCCAACGAGATCACGGACTACGCCGGTGAGACCTGGATTGCAGGCTGCCCGAGTTGCCGCGCCCACCTCCTGACCGCCTGCGGACGAGCTGGATTCGTACCGCGGATCGAGTTCGAGACCGACGACTACGTCGCGGTCCAAGCGCTGGTCGCCTCCGGAAGCGGAGTCAGCACCCTTCCCGCCCTCGCTCTCCTGGCACATCGGAATCCGGATATCCGCGCGCACCGTATTCCCGACGAGCGACGCACCATCTCCGTCGCGACATACAGGAGACCTCCACATGCTCCGGCGATCGACGCGTTCGTCCAAACTCTGACAGCAGTCTCGAAATCCATGCGTGAGCGCGTCGAACTGGATGGACATCCTTGGTCATGAGATCACGGCTACACGGCACTACCCCGTCGGTGATGGCCTGCCGACTACCGCGACGATCAGCGCGGCAAGTTCACCTTTAGCGTCCTCGGGTGAGAGCACTCCGATTACCGCCGAGTGCGAGAGGGCCTCTGCAGCACCGAATATCGCGGTCATCGATGATTGCGCAAGCCCGTCTGCACTGAAAGGGGTGAGCACCTCGCGACAACGCTCGGAGTAGGCGCGTTCCGACTCACGCTTGACCTGCTCCAACTCTGGCGAGCCCTCCAGCGCTGCAAGCACTCCCGTCAGTTCACGACCCTGTGCCAGCGAACATCCGACATAGGAGTCGGCGATGGCATTCGCCCGCCCGCTCAGGGACTCGTCGGCGGCCTCGAGATACTCCGCGAGCATCACAGTCTGACGATCGTCGAATTCCTTGAAGAGGGCAGCCAATAACACGGCACGCGAGGCAAAATGACTGTAGACGACCGGTTTTGCAACGCCGGCACGTTCAGCCAACCGGCCGAGAGTCAGTGCGTCTGCACCCTCCTCTCGCACCAAGGCCCACGCCACCTCCACGAGCTGTTCGTACCTGCCGGCCCGCGACAGTCTCGTACGTGCCATCGGACACCTCCTTGCGCTATATACGAATAGTAACCTACTCTTAGTACATAAGCGCACCATCTACTGAAGGAACGCTCATGACCACACTCGTCGTAGTTTCCCATTCCGATCCACACTCGCTGACCCAGCATGTCGCTCGAACTACCGCCGACGCGATCCGCGACATGGGTGGTGACGTCGACATCGCAGACCTCCACGCCGAAAATTTCGATCCCCGTTTCTCCAAAGACGATCTGAACCTGTTCCGCGGCAACGGGACTCCGCCGACTGATGTTGCAGCCGAACAGGACAGAATCGATCGTGCAGACGATCTGATTCTCGTGTTTCCGATGTACTGGTGGTCGATGCCCGCATTACTCAAAGGTTGGATCGATCGCGTCTTCGTCAGCGGATGGGCGTACGAATTCACCCCTGGAAGCGAATTCGTGAAGAAACTGGACCGACTCACCGTCCATCTGATTCCGGTCGCGGGTGACGATGCAGACAGTTTCGAACGCCACGGCGTGTACGAGGCCTTCCGAACACAGATCGAGCGCGGCATCATCGAATACTGCGGTGCCACACTGGGATCGACAACCTTCGTGCACGAGTCGGATACGAAGAGCCGAGACCTCCTCGCAGCAGAAATCCGAGATCTCAGCGAAAGTATCGCGGCACGCGTCGCCTATCCTGCGACCGCAACTTCCCGTGGACGTGCAGACATCGGTCAACTGACGCGCGACACACCCGTTTCCACCCAGTAGCGAAGCGTGTCTCCCGAATGGCCGAGGTTGCGCGACAACTGATCAGCTGGGCGCACGCTGTCGAGTAGACCACCACACCCTTCGATCGCCTTACGCGAACCCGCATTGGTTTCGTCGCAGGTAATCAGGACTCGACTGAGCCCTACCGGGTCACCGGCATACGCGAGCACTTCCCGCAGAGCCGCCGACGCCAGACCTTTCCGGCGCTCCGACGGCCTGACCCCATAGCCGATATGGCCACCTACATCGGCCAAGAACTCGTTCAGGCTGTGTCGCAACTGGATAGCGCCGAGATACCTGCCGTCTCGAACGATCCACCAGTTGGTTGCCGGGACAACGTCGGGCCCCGGCACTGCCTCAGGCTGCGCCAACAACTCCTGCACCCACTGCCCGAATCCGTCGCGGGATGCGAGATCGAGGTCTAGACGTTGCGCAACGCCCAACGCCGAACCGGGCTGATCCGCCTGCGGTCCGCCCCACTCGTCACGCGACTCCAACCAGGACGCCCACATGGCCTCGTCAGGCGCAACCAAATCGACAGTCATAGCAGCGATGCTACTTCGCAACCAGCAATGGTCGAGACTTAGCCTCATTCCATCGCATAGGCACATAGTGTTCCTGTATGAGTGGACGTTTCATAGCTGGGGTCTTTGTCGCCGTCGTCAGTGTCGTTGCCGTTGCGTTGGTTTGGGCCGGCGTTCGAGACTACGAATCTTTCACTCCCCCAGTCGCGACAGCAGTCGATCGGGCAGACTGCCTGGCCCCCGATATTGCCGCCGCGCTCGTCGCCCCCGAGGCACGTGACAGCAGCATCGCCCTTCGCCCTGAGGGAAGTGGATACCCACCTCCTGATTTCAGCCCCGTCGCAGTTGTTCGATGCGAACGCGGAGAAGCGTCCGACGGCGGGTTGACCATCGACTCCATACGCCTCGAGGGAGACATCCACGCGGTAGAGGATGCGTTCCGCGAACAGTCTCGTCGATTTCCTGCCAACGTCCAGGCCGACTGTGCGTACCGTCTCGTCCCGCCGGCCGGATTGTGGTTGGTGGACGAAACAGGAGCCGCCATACGCCCTACCTGGCCGGCTGCGCCCTGCGGCCTGCAAGAGCAACCACACGCAGCACTGAACCGATTGCAGGAGGTCGGCCGCGAGCAACGCCTGGTCGACGGCGAAGCTGCCGACGATGCTGGAATCTGCCCGGAGTCGATCGGACAACCGTTCACGACAAGCACTGAAGCTGACAAGAAACGCATGGAAGAACACGAAGACACTCACGCGCGCCCACTGACGGAAACAGCCTTGGCTACACCGATTTCCGACGTCGGCAGACTACGGGTGTGCCGCTATTCCACCGAACCACCGCTTCCAGAGTCCCGAATCCGCTTGTCACGCCAGCAGAGTGCGGATCTGATGGGGGCTGTATCCACCGCACCACTCGCTGGCCCATGCGATCGCAACGCCCAACACATCGCTTCGATCGAAGTACTTCGTCCTGACGGATCGGGCGGCACGCGGATGGCAGTCGAACTCGACGGATGCCAACGCGTAAATCTCCTCGGACAACGTCAACTAACGCCCGGGGTCATTGCGCTGCTGTTGGAGTAATGCTGACCCGCGGCAACGGGTGTCGTCGGCCGGAGCGGTCTGTCTGGCAGCGCTCAGAATGATCACCCGCACTCGTCATGCCCAATCATCGACGGGCTTGTCACGCCGATGTCGAAGTGGTTGAGAGGAGAATTCGGAGTGGTAAATCTTAACCATCGCCCATAAGGTCCCTGGCATGGAAGACTCTCGAGCGCCAGGAACGAGCATCTCGCTTGAAACCGATCGACTGATCCTCAGGGCGCGCAGAGTGTCCGACGCCGCTGTCCTGCGGGAACTTTGGACCGAGCGCGATCCTCGTGTCCCGCCGCGCCGTCAGATCGATTCCGATGGCCGGCCCACGATCGAAGATATCGAGGACCAGATTCGCAGTAGCTCCCGCGAACTCAATCTGTTGACAGTGGAACGAAAAGTATTCGGCGATGTCATCGGCTACTGCGGACTGATTGACACTGTGCGTGGATCCGACGGAGAGCCTGAACTGGCATTTGAGTTTCTTCGTAGGACATGGAGTCAGGGATACGCGACCGAGGCCTCCTGGGCCGTCCTCCATTGGGCACAGTCATCGGGATATCGACGTCTTTGGGCTACAGTCCGCGACTGGAACGGAGCGTCTCGTCGAGTGATGGCAAAACTCGAGTTCGTCGAGACCGCCCGTGTGGAAGCGGACGAAATCCACGGCGACCTGCTGATCACGACCAAAGAACTGTGACTACAGTCCGAGAATCACAGGTCTCGAATCGACGTGACGACAACTGGCCTCACCGGCTTGGGAGCCGCACCGCAACTCGGTGGACGCGGCGCAAGTTCGGAGACCGCCGTCTCCACCACCCACCGCCGGCCGTCCGCATGTGCGACGACGCACGTCTCGTCACTCGCCTGCTCTACGACAGCCAAGTCGTCGATTCCACAGCTGATTTGTTGTCGCACAGCAATTTCCGAAACCTGCCCCGCAGGAGGCCAGCAACTCCGTCCACGCAGGCCTGACAGATGGACCTGATCTCGCGAAGCCACCTCCACGGCCGTGACACTCTCACCAGCGGACAGACGACCGTATGTATTGCCGCTCGGCAGCAAGATCATCGACGGCGCAAATCGGTGCCCTCCGGTATGAGAACACTCCCACACCTGGGGTCCGAAGGACGACATCAACGCTGCCGCAATCGGTCTGCCGAACACAGCGCAGCACTGGTCGCGCTTGCCGTGAGCGCAGACCAATACGACAGGCTCGGTCACCTGGTCGCCCAATCCTGGCGGCGGCCCATCCAGCAGGGAGAAATCGACGTCGAGTAGATCCATCGGTGAATCGATGCGCAACCTTTCGCACCATGAGTCGCTCGGATCGGAGCGCGCAAGCAGGACGGTGTGTCCATCAGTCAACGGATCGGTGCGGCCGGGTCGACGGATGAACATGATTCGTACATCGGCAGCGTCGGCTCGTCGACTGAGCTCGGCGGCAAGCTCCTCCCCCAAGGCTGTTCCGTCCAGTACGTCACGACCCCACGCTGCGTTGAATTCGAGGCACACCCAACCCCGCACGACGGCAGCACTGCCTGCCAGCGGTTCGTCAACAGCAGACAACGCGGAACAGGTCTCGGCTTCGATCACGAGCCCTATTGTGTCAGCCTCGCTGAAAGTCGATCAGCCGTCCCAGTCAGCTCAGTAGAACTTCTTGCCCTCGGCAAGCTGGTTCACGAACTTCTCGATCCGCCGGGTTCGCGTCTCCGGACGCTTTGCCTCCTGTAATCGGTACGCGATGGCGAACCGGTTGGTGGAATTGAGCGTCGCGTAGAACTCGCGAGCCTTCGGGTTTTCTGCAAGAGCATCGAGAAAGTCCTTCGGCACCTCGGCCTTGGCTGCTCCCTCGTACGCGCGATCCCAGCGGCCGTCTGCCTTGGCCTTCTCGATCTCGGCGATGCCGGATGGCTCGAGTAATCCTGCAGCATCAAGACGGGCGACTATCTCGACGTTGCGTTTGGACCACGGACTCCGCGCAGTGCGGCGCGAAAACTTCTGCACGAAAAAATCGTCGTCGATTCGCCGGGACAGGCTGTCGATCCAGCCGAAGCACAGCGCCACGTCCAATGCTTGGTCGTAGTCGATCGAACTGTGTGACGAGTTCTTCTTGGCCATCTTGAGCCAGAGCCCGGGGACTGCCTCATGGTTCTCGGACAGCCATCGACGGAACTCTTCTCCGTCAGAGAAGTATTCGGTACCGAGTTCGACTGCCATCAGTGCTCCTCATTTTCGCGATACCCATACTCTGACAAAACCCTGCGACAAATATCCGAGAGTTCCAAGTGCGAGCACCCATTTGCCAATACTGACCGTCGAGACGGCGCGAACCCTCGAGTCGGTGATGCTGTCGCGGTGATCGAGGAAACGGAGTCCGACCACGTTCTCGACGTAGTCGCCGGCCGCTGACAGCACGGGCGCTACGGCCAGCGCGCGCCGAGTTGAGGGCGATAGGGGCACCCGCTCGCCGAGCCGCGTGCCTGCTGACCGCAAAGCCATCGCGTAGATCACTGGATGAACGAAGTCGGGGTAGTAGTGACTACGAAATCGCGACGTGGCCTCCGCATCCATGGAGTCCAAGATTTCGATGTACCGACGAGCGGAAAATGCTGTCTGCACGTCCAAGACCTTGGGAGCCACCGGCCCGAGTAAGCGAGCAATATTCGCTTGTGAGACACCAAAAGCGGTGGTCCACAGTGCCATTGCCTTCGCAGATCCAGTTGGTGCCATGTCATCGATCATTTCACTATTGGATCGACGCCGACGACAAGTGCAACCAATTTGTCGATGTCGATACGAGGCTCGGTGTTCTGGGAAACCGCTGCCAGCCGGATCGGCGAAGCTATTGCCGTGAGAACAGTATCGGGATCAGTGCCGTCTGAAATCTCGCCGCGTTCGATCCCGCGGTCGATCATTACCGCTGCCGCATCGAATCGAGCCCGCCAGAACTGTGCGCGCGCAGCCAAGATTTCCGCGTCGTCGGTAGGCATCACGCCCGTGCGGGCCAGTGCCAATCCGGTATCTGTCGCGAGCCAATCCTGCAGGCGTCGAGCAAAAGCTCGAAGATCGCCGAAGAGTGTCCCAGTGTCAGGTATCGGCAAACCTGCATCGGTGAACTCGCGAAGAGCATCCACGACCAGCAAGTCGACCGTCGCCCATCTGCGGTAAATCGACGTCGGATGAACGTCCGCTTCGACCGCTATGGCGGCAATCGTCACCGACTGCGGTCCTAGTTCAGCAACCTTCCGCACAGTCGCTTCGATCACGGCCGTTCGGACCGCTCGACCCCTTTGCTTCATGACCTCATTGTGCCAACCGTGACACCCAGTCATATCGCAATAAGAACTTGCGATATGTTCGAATGTGAGCAATCCCTTACCAGCGAGGTGGCGATTTACATGGTCATGTTCTTCGAAGTTCTATTCGTTCTCGCGTCGGTCGCGATGACATGGTTTGCCATATACGTCATTTACCGCCTGATCCGGGACGACTGACAATGACGTCGTCTCGGATCTGATCACCGACGAGTGAGGTTGCAAGAAAGCGGGCATCCCGTATCGATCATCGGTCCGATAGCGGGGAGCGCGCATGTCGCCCAAGTCCAACCCGACTGTTCTGTTCATCCACGGACTCTGGATGCACCCGACCACGTGGGATCCCTGGGCGCAGCTTTTCAATGCGCAGGGGTACGCCACGATGGCACCCGGATGGCCAGGGGATGCGTTGACGGTGGGTGAGACGCGCGAACATCCGGAGGACATCGCGGGACACGGCATCGAGGACGTGACGGATCATTACGCAAAGGTGATCGCAGATCTCGACGAACCACCGATCGTGATCGGGCACTCGTTCGGAGGCTTGATCGCCCAGAAACTGCTGGGCCAGGAGTTGGCGACTGCGGCAATTGCCATCGACCCCGCTCAGCCCAAAGGTGTGTTGAAACTTCCTCTCGTTCAACTGGGCAGCGTGTTCCCTGTCCTGTCCAACCCCGGCAACTACCGGAAGGCCTACTCACACAACAGGAAATCGTTCCACAAATCCTTCGCCAGCGCCGTGTCCAGGGACGAGTCCGACGCCTTGTTCGAACAGTATGCAATTCCCGCCCCCGGACGGCCGTTGTTCGAGGCAGCACTCGCCAACTTCGCGCCCCACAGCCCCGCTGCAGTGGATTTCAACGCCCGCCGCGGGCCACTGCTGATGATCGGCGGCGGTAAGGATCGCACGGTACCGAAAGCCAGTTCGGACAGCTCGTTCAAGAAGTACGCCAAGGCGCCGACGGTCAACGAATACAAGGTCTTCGGCGATCGGGGTCACTCACTGACCATCGACCACGGCTGGCGTGAGATCGCCGACTACAGCCTGGCCTGGCTCGACAAGCAGGGTATGAACCCACCACAGGGAAAGCACGAGAGCCAGTCCTAGCCGAATGCTTGAAAACGACGACGGTACACCTGCGGCGAGATTCCGAGATGCGTCGAAAATGCTCGACGCAAGGATTCCGAGCTGCCGAATCCTGCCAACTGCGCGGCATCGGTCACCGAGTGGCCGGCATCGAGAAGCGCCTTCGCGGAATCGAAACGGATCAACTCGACGTATTTGGCCGGCGTCGTATCGAGCTCCTCACGAAAGAGCCTCGTCAGGTGCCGCGGGCTCAGGTGCGCCAAGGCAGCCAGTTCGTCGACCGAGTACTCCCCCGCCGGATCCGCTGCCACCACATCGACCACTGCGCGAAGAGCCGGCACTCGTGGCCGCGGCCCGCTCAGCGACGGTGAGAACTGTGACTGCCCACCTGGACGCTGGAGAAAAACCACCAGAAGCTGCGCGACGCGTCGAGCCATTTCTGCACCATGATCACGCTCGAGCAATGCGAGCGCGAGGTCGATCCCGGCAGTCACGCCCGCAGACGAGAACACCGTGCCGTCCTCGATGAAGATGGCGTCGGGAACCACCGTGATCTGCGGATAGGCACGCGCCAACGTCGCCGTGTGCTGCCAATGCGTGGTTGCGCGGCGTCCGTCGAGCAATCCGCTGGCTGCAAGGATGAATGTTCCGGTACAAATCGAGGCAACCCGATCCGACCGCCCTGCCAGGTCGCTCGCCGCCTCACGCAGTTCCGGACTCACCGGCGTGGACGGGAACACGTCACCACCCATGACCAGCAACGTGTCGAAGAAACCGGAATCTACGACGTCACAGTCGACCGGAATGCGCATCCCGGTCGACGAGTCGACATCGTGCCCACCTACCGAACAGATCACCAACTCGTAGTTCGCCCCGCCGCGATTGGCCTCTGCGAACACCTCGCTCGGACCTGCGACGTCGAGCAGTTTGACGCCGTCGAACACCAGGACGGCAACTCGATGCCCTGCGGTCACGATGCGCTCTCCTTCGTCCTGATCTGTGGACAGTATGGCCGAGATCAGGGTGCGACCGCGTGCGTGCTCGACCGACACTGGGATGACCGAGAATTCGCAGCAGCGACGAGCAGAGCAGGTACCGATGAACACGATCATTGCCGGTGTGAAAATCCCCGATTCGAAGATGGCTGCCGATGCCACCGACCTGGTACGAGATACGGCATCCGAGTTACTGTTTCACCACTCGCGACGCGTCTTCCTCTTCGGATCACTTCGAGGAACGCGTCTGGGTCTGCACGCCGACCCCGAGTTGCTCTACGTCGGTGCCATGTTCCACGACCTGGGTCTCACCGAGAAATTCCGGGACAGTACGTCACGATTCGAATTGGACGGAGCAGACGAAGCGCGACAGTTCCTCACCGGCTAAGGGGTCGACGAAACCGACATCCGCACAGTGTGGGAGAGCATCGCTCTGCACACGACGCCAGAGGTACCCTCGCGGCTGGAGCCCGAAATCGCCTTGGTGACAGCGGGCGTGGAGACCGACGTACTCGGAATCGGGTACAAGGAACTCGACCAGGCCGACATCGACGCCGTCACCGCGGCCCACCCCCGTCCGGATTTCAAGAATCAGATTCTGAAAGCCTTCACCGACGGCTTCAAGCACCGCCCCGAGAGCACGTTCGGAACGGTCAACGGTGACGTGCTCGAGCATTTCGTACCGGGATTTCGGCACATCGATTTCGTCGAGGTCATCCAGAACTCGGCTTGGCCCCAATAGAATTCGAGTTCAGCCGGCTGCCTCACTCATCGCAGCGGCATCTTCTTCCCCGAACTTTTCCTCGAGAGTCTCCGGGGAATAGTCGAGGTCGATCTCGGCGACGTCGCGCCCGCGCGCGGACTCGATCGCCGAAAGTCGGCGTTGCGCACGGTCTGCGGCGTACTCGAGGAACTCCTGGTTGTCCAAACCGAACGGCTGCACCTCGAATTGATCGTTGACCCAGTTGATCATTCCCAGTGCCATGGGCATGAGTTCGCCCATCCGCTGCTGGACGACGTCCCAGTTGTGATCGTCGGCGGCGACGTGCCTGCGGCAGGTGAACGTTCCCCACGCCATGTGCCGTCGTTCGTCGTCGCCGATCTTTCGCACCAATTGCTGCATCCCCGGCAGAATTCCGCGCGTCGCACAGACTTTCTGCCAGGCGTAGTAGCCCGTCAACGCCAGGCTGCCCTCGATGACGTGGTTGTACGTGACGCTGGCACGCACCTGGTTGACCGGGCTGGGGTCTGTCTCCAGAATGCGTAGCGACGACGGCAACTCCTCGTAGAACAGTTGCCGGTAGTACGGATTCTCGGCGACGTAGGAATGCAGGTCACTGGTCAGACCCACTTCGTCCATCCACAGCCGAAAGACCTGGGTGTGCTTGGCTTCCTCGAAACAAAACTGCGTCAAGTACATCTCGTCGCCGAATCGCCCCTCGGTCGACATCGCTTTCATGAACGGTTGAATGTCTTCGGTGACGGCTTCTTCACCGGCGATGAACTGCGCACACAGGAAGGTGGCGCTGCGCTGTTGTTCGCTGGTCAGCTCCTGCCAGTCACGGGCATCCTGCGAAAAATCGAGGTCGGTTGGGTTCCAGAATTTGGCATTTCCCTTGGTGAACAATCGGAGTGGGAACGAATCCCAGTTCAACCCTCCCGACCGAAGAGAACTGAAACCTTCTCGCCCCGGCGAGGTGACAGTCATGACATTCCTTCTTCCCGAACCGAAGACAGATGCCCCACCAGCATGCCCGCAGAACTGAAACGTGAATCAGTTTTGACGAAATTCGATCTATTCCTTCAGAGAAACGCCCTTCGTCTCCATCACTGCGAAGAGCTTGGCATTCATCTGCGCCGCCAGATCCGGCCGATACGAGCCGATGTTGAGCGGATTGGCGAGATTGTTCAGTTCCAAGGGGTCGGCTTGTAAGTCGTACAGTTCGTATTGCGGCGCAGCAACTCCCGCAGGATCGAAGTACATCGTGTACTTCCATCGGCTCTCCCGGATGGAGCGGATGTGATTGGGCTGCGTGACGATGTTCTGACCGTCGGGCGTCGCACAGTTCTGATCGTCGTAGGTGAACAGAATTGTGTCCTGAACCTGCGCGCTGGGACCTTGTGGGTAGGCGGCAGCGTCGACGATGACCGGTGTCAGATCGGTACCCAGGAAGTTCCACGATTCACGCGCCGGCGCCTGGGCGAGCGTGGCGAGAGTGGGCATCACGTCGATCAACGATGCCAGGGCGTCGGTTCGAACAGGTTCGGGGAACAGCAAGGGATTGCTGATGACCAGTGGAACGCGCAGTGTTTCCTCGTAGGCGTTGAACACCTTCTGCCGCAAACCTCCGTGGCTCATCCCCATCTCCCCGTGATCGGACATGCGAACGATCACCGTGTCGTCGAGCAGCTGTGGGGTGGCTTCGATCGCGTCGAGCACGCTGCCGATGTGCTCGTCGACCACCTTGTGCATGTAGGCGTAGAAGTTGATGTAGTTGCGCGCCTGATCGGGCCCGAGCAGCGGTCCGAGTCCGGCTGCGAGCAGCAATTCCGACTGAACCTGCGCTGTCGGTTTGTGATTGAGTGCCAGGATCTCGTCGAAGGTGGGTGGTAAGTCGATACCTTGCTCGAAGGCGCCGGGCGCGTCCGATCCATAGTTGTCGCACGTTCCGTTCATCGCATTCCAAGTCTGGGGGTACGCGAGTACGTCGTGTGGATTCACGAACGAGACGATCAGCGCCCAAGGCTGCCCGGAGGTGACGGCAGGTCCGGAGAGGAAATCGACTGCCTCCTCGGCAACACGGCGATCATGGTCTGCGCAGCCGCCACCGAAGTGGTCCGGATTGGTGTCCTGACCCGCGTCGGGGGGAATCCACCCTTCGAAGCCGAATCCCGCTACATCGTTACTTGTCGGATCACCACCCTCGACGCCTTTGCTCAGATGCCACTTCCCCCGGTACTGAACGTTGTAGCCCGCCGACGCCAGCAGTTTTGCCATGTTCTGTTCGGAGACCTGCAACTGGGGCTCGGTGGGTGAGACAGTGCCGCCTTCGGTGAGGGTTCTGGTGACCCCGTGCTGCGCGGGATAGAGGCCGGTGAAGAACGTACTGCGACTGGGCGAGCACATCGCGGTATTGCACACTGCCTGGTCGAACGTCAGCCCGTGATCGGCAATCCTCTTGCGGTTGGGCAGATTCTGATCAGCCCAGCCTCGCGGCCAGTACATCGGCCGGCGCTCCTGATCGGTGATGATGACAACGATGTTGGGTTTCTGCGGAAACCGATCGGCGGGCGCTGCTTTCACCGGCGCCGCGCTCGCCGCGCCGGTTGCGACGTCTGCCACTCCGGCGAGGACAAGAGCACCGACGCCACCGAGGAACGTCCGGCGCGGCAATGAATGACAAAGCGGGGCTGGAACGTTCTCTGGGTTCACGGGCGTCGTCCTCTCGGAGCCGTTGTGGCCCCAGAGTTGACCGAATCAGTGTTCGCTACACATGCGCGAGCAAACTGTCTGGGCGCTGATCAGCTCGATAACCCGATCCGCACAGCGCAGCGGATCCGGAGTCCGGCCGATGCCGAGGGTGTCGACTATCGAAATCGTCCTTCGCACGTCGGACTCCTCGACGCCCCACGACCAACCGAAGTCGTGATTCCAGAGCAGAACTGCGGTCTTCCCCGGATGGTTTCTGGCATGAACGGGAAGGACGATCACCGCATCCATGCTCGGCGCCTGTGGCCATCGGACAGTCTCGCCGTGAACCGATCGTGCTACCGCGTCGACGTATTCGTGTGCGGACCAGTCGTTGCCGTTGGTATGCATGGAAGTACATTCGGTGCCACACACGTTTCGGATGGGTACGCGGCGGGACCGATCGAATATTGCGCTTTCAGGAAATGAACGGCAACACAACGGATTCGAATTGGCGATGACCGTCGCGGTGGACACTGTGTCCGGTACGGAACGAGACCAACTCGCAGCGTGCGACGGTGGCTGCAACAGCGTCGAGGCGAACGGGGTCCACCATCCCGCCCAGACCTCCACGCAGGAACAACATGTCAGCCTCGATGAGCGACAACCGATCCCACCACTGCGGATCCGGTCGGCGGAACTGCTCGAGCGCGGATCGCGTCATCGAGCGATCGAACGTCAGCGCCGCGCGCGGATGCCGCACCAAACTTGTTGTGGCGTGCCACAGTTCTGGCACACTCGGCAATTTCCTCGCGAACACCTGTT
Organism: Rhodococcus sp. P-2; assembly: GCF_016598535.1. Lineage (GTDB taxonomy): Bacteria > Actinomycetota > Actinomycetes > Mycobacteriales > Mycobacteriaceae > Rhodococcus_F > Rhodococcus_F baikonurensis. Next base: position 861,261 of record NZ_CP066779.1, read on the forward strand.
CCGGGTCACCTGCGCGTAGTGGCAACGGCGCTTCCTCGATGACCAACTTCCGCACCGCCGTGGGGCGTTTCTGAGCGATCAACGACGCCGCGTGCCCGCCGAGCGAATGACCGACCAGATCCACCTGGTCGAGTTCGAGATGATCACACACGTCCATGACGTCGTCGGCGAACTCGTCGAAGAGATACGACGACGCCCGAGCGCTCCGTCCGTGGCCGCGAAGATCGACCGAGACAACTCGTCGGTTGCGCGATCGCAAGGTCCGCGCGAACTTGTCCCAGGTACCGCTGTCGCCGCCCATCCCGTGCACGAGGATTACCGGAGGCAGATCGGCGACACCGGGATGCGAACCGGAATCGCGGTAGCTGATCTGGACCCCGCCGGCACTTCGTACGTTAGCGACACTCACGAGTTCCCAGGATAGACCTGTCCTCGTGAAATGCTGACGCGGTCGGCCGAGGCGGCAACTCCCCTGGCCGCGTGACCTCGTCGTAGCGACCGAGCCCTATCCTCGCGATGTTGCGCAGCGACTCGCTTGGGTCGGCGAAGTATCCGCAATGCCCTCGAATGGAACCGGTGTCGAAAACAAGGGCTCCGTGCTGCGCCCGTACTGGAGACGGACCGTGCCCGAGGCGACCGATCTTCACGCGCGGGAAATACCGGATCCAGTCCGAGGGCCCCAGAGCAGCCCAGAGATTTCCGGCAAAGCACAGGTCTTCGCGAGAACTGGTCCCCATCCCCGGACTCCCGAGCACCACACAATCGTCTACTCGCGCCGACGGGAGGGCGAGTCCGCACACCACGGCCCCGTAGCTGTGTCCGACGAGCGTCACATGCGCCGAACGCGGCAGGATGCGAGTCAATCGCGCCAGATCGATCGCACCACGTTCTGCGAGTGTCCGCGAGAACGACTCGAGAAATCCCCACGGCGTCCGATAACCGACCCACACGATCACCGCGACGTGGTCGTTCCGCCCGAGCGTTCGGAGCATCCTTCCCAGTGTCCATCCGCTCGCGCGTGGTCCGGTCGGACGGTTCTCGTCGAAGTAGTTTCCCAGTCCGTTGTCGTTACCCGGGACGAAGATGACGATGTGCTCGGCTGTGGCGACATCGCCGAACACCTCCACGATCCGGCCTTCGCCGGACTCGTCGTACGCCAGAAGTTGTGCGTCGTGCAGTTCCGTCAGCGCGTAGTGAAGTCGATCGGTTCCGGAAACGTCAGCTCGGCCCGCCGTTTTCATGACACTCCTCGTGAAGAGTTACAACGACGAGAATCATTGCAACAGTAAGTTTTCGAATGTCGTCAACGCTAGGATCCGAACGTCGGCATGGCGATGGTGCCAACGCCCCTACTGTTCGTACAGCCGACTCGACCATGGCCGGTACAGCTGGCTATACCTGTGAGCTCATTCGTACACACCCTCCACCGACCATCCACCGCTTTCACAGATCATCAGCAACGCCCGCGATTCCTCCAGCAGAACCTGAGCCCGCGCCGCCGTGCGTGCCGAAGCTGCGTCCCACCATCGCTCGTCCACCGGCCAGGGCCCGGCCCATCCCTGCACTGCCCATTCCTTACTCCCCCACTTCAGCCTTCCCGGCTGCGAACTGAAGACACCGCGCTCGGTGACGTACACGGCGTTGCCGGCCGCATCCCCCAGCCACACCTTGGGATTGTCGACGAAGATCGACCCCGGAGACGGTTGCGGCAGACGACCCGGCCACGGGGCTGTCGGATCGTGAGCAGCTATCCGCTCGTCACCCAAGGGCAACAAGGTAATTCGCTCCGAGGGCCCTCGCCCACCGCTCAGGACACCGACCTGAACCGATTCGCCGCCCAGAAGACCTTGCACACGTACCAATGCTCGCCTGGCTCGTTCCTCCTCGTCGCCGACACCGCCCCACAGCCCCAACTGCAAGGCACCGGCACTGACCACCTCCACCGGTTCCAGACGCAACACAGCTATACCTGCGGTCGGCCGGGTCTCACTGCGCCCGGTGAGCCAGCCGTCCAGTTGCCATCGCACTCGATCGGCCGTTCCCTCCGGCGTCAGAGGTTCGGCGCAACGCCAAGTCCGAGAAAGATTTTCACCGTTACCCGTGCTGGCCGAAATCGACAGACGGGTGCACGCCACTGCGGCGGCGGACAGCTTGTCGTGCAGCAGACTTGCCAACGCGCGCCCGGCAAACGCTGCGGCATCCACCCGCTCGATCGACGGATCGTAATGCTGCTCCACATCCAGATCCGGCGGAAGCGTCCGCGCCGACGGTGGCCGCTCGGGTTCACCACGCGCCGCACGATGCGCGAGCACCGCATCAGCGCCGAAACGCGAAGCGACGTCCACAGCCGGTAAATCCGCGAAAGCACCGATGGTCCTGATCCCGAGCCTGCGCAGCAGATCCACCAACTCTCCGCGATGCGGTGCAGACAGGCTGGGCTCGGCCGCCAACTCCGGCATGGGTAGCGGCGCCAGAAACCGTGCTCCCTCCCCCGGCGGCACCAGCGCTGCCCGGCGCGCGGCAATGACCGCGGTGGACAGTTGATCCGCCACCCCCACCTGGCTCTCGACGCCCGCAGCAGATGCCTGATCCACCAATCGTTCCGCCGCGGCTTCCTCCGAACCGAAGTACCGACTGACACCTCGTGCGCTGAGCACCAACAAACCAGGACGGAGTACCTCGACGCCCGGTGCCACCGCATCGATGGCCGCGGCCACCGGCTCGAACAATCTGGCGTCGCGTTCCGGATCTGCCGTCGCCACATACAGTTCCGGGCAGCGGGCCTGCGACTCGCGTCGTCGTAGGCCTCGGCGAACACCCTCCGCACGAGCCGTCGCCGAACATGCGATCACACGGTTACCCGAGGTGACCGCGACGGGATGTGTTGCCGGAAGATCGGCAAGTGCTGCCGCTGCCACCGCCGGCCAATCCGGGCACCACAACGCCAGAACTCTGCTCACAGTGACACCACCTGCTCCGACATCACATCCTGCGACATCACACCCTCGACCGGCCGAGAAGGTACCCACTCGACCCGCCCGGCTGAACTGCAGATGTCCAGACGCGTGGTCCGGGGCTGGAACGAGCGCCCCCGAGCACGAACCGCGAGGCTCAGGGAATTGAGCCGACCACGCCCCAACTCTCGGCCCTGACCGAACCCACCGTAACCATGAACCCGAGCGTCCAAGCGAACCTCAGCACCGTCCCAGTGACCTTCGGTGACAACAAGAGTCGAGCCCTTGCTTCGAGCGCGTGCCACTACCGCCCGAGCACGCGACGGGGATACCGATGCACCCGCCAATCCCAGAATCACCAGATCCATACCGTCGAGCAGCACAGCGGCAATCTCGACCGGATCCGGCCCTGGCGCCGGAACGAGTGCCAGACGTTCCAGTTGCGCACCCATCTCGTACGCCGCCAGCAATCCCAGTCGAGGCTGCCCGATGACTGCCACATGCCCTCCGGACGCCGTCACCGACGCGACCAATCCCAAAAGCAAGGATGCCGCGCCGTCGACGGACACCACGGTTCCGCGTACCAAACCACCCTGCGGCAACAATGCCCCGATACCTTCCGGCACCGGGAGAACACCAGCCTTGTGCGCGCGGTCCACGACCGGCCTGTCCCTGTCCGCAACACTCTCGGACGCTGCTGCACTTGTCTCGGAAACACCAGCGACGGACACACCAGCCACCGACACGCTCGGTCCAGAGAACGACGTATCGCCCCGAGAGGGAATGGACGCGATCTGTCGGCGGAGCTGCGCCAGCCGATCCTGACGGGACAATCCCGCCGCATCTGCCGACAGCTCCACCAACTCGGTCACCTCGGTCATCCCCATCCTCCGGAACACCGGAAAAACTCACTCGGCAGCAATCCATAACCAGCCGGCAAACCGCGGGGAAGTCGGGTCTGACATGCATCCAACGAACAGCAATTTCGAACATATTTTCGAACTGTTTTCAGTAAACCGTGTCACCCCCGACACGTCAAGCAGAGCAAAAATCCCAGTTCACAGGAGCCTCGAGCGTCACAGTGGCATCAATCCATTAACCTTGAGATGTGACAGCTCAGGAGCAGACCGGGAGGGGCATCGGGCCCGAATACCTGCTGGCGGGGCGGTACCGACTCCGCTCCAAGATCGGCGACGGAGGGATGGGCGCCGTCTGGCTGGCCCGCGACACCCTCCTCAGCCGTGACGTCGCGGTGAAACAAGTCACAACCACGGAAGGCCTCGACACCGAAACGGCCGAAGAGGTCCGCGAACGTACATTGCGCGAGGGCAGGAACGCCGCAAAGCTCACCCATCCCCACTCCATCGCCATGTACGACGTCGCGATCGAGTCCGGCGAACCGTGGTTGGTCATGGAGTACTTCCCGGCCCGCAGCCTCGCCCAGGCCATGAACCTGGCCGACACGTTGCCACCGCTCGAGGTCGCGCAGATCGGCGCACAGATCGCTGCGGCACTCACCGAAGCGCACGCCGCCGGCATCGTCCACCGCGACATCAAGCCAGGCAACATCCTGATCGCAGATCGAGGCAAGTCCCTCGGCACCGTCAAGATCAGTGACTTCGGCATCGCCCGCGCAAAGAGCGACGTGTCCGACTCCCAGGACGAGGTCATCACCGGCACTCCCGCGTACTTCGCACCCGAAGTTGCCCGCGGCGATGATCCCACCGAGGCCAGTGACGTCTTCTCACTCGGGTCGACGCTCTACACCGTGATCGAGGGTCAACCGCCCTTCGGCATCGACTCCGACGCCATCGCCCTCCTGCACCGGGTCGCCAAGGCCGAGATCTACCGCCCCACCAAGTCCGGACCGCTCACCGACGTTCTTCTTCAGCTCCTCGAGCCCGACCCCACCCGCCGGCCGACGATGGCTCAGGCACGCGACGCACTCGCCGCTGCCGCGACAGGCGGCGGCACGATCGAGCAGTTGATCGACGCTCCCGTCTACTCGTCCGAGGGTGCCGTACCGGCCTGGGCGCACCGGACCACACAACTCGCCGACCCACACCGTCGCAATCGCCTGACCGGCTCCACGATCACCGGACTTCCTGCAGTGCAACAGAACACGCCTCTGCGAAACGTTCCCAGTCCGATGGACATGTTCTCCTGGCCGCCGCGGATACCGACCGGCCCCGCCGATGCCAGCACCCGAGACAAGGTAGTGGCCTGGGCTCCCCTCGCCATGACCGGCATGGTTGCCGTCATCATCCTGGCCGCACTGATCGTCGTCATTCTGGTGTTCACTGTCTGACCGGTGTTCACGGTCTGAGTACAAGCTTCACGCAGGCAGGATGTTCGCGTTGAGGTGAAACACGTTGTCCGGGTCGTACTTCGCTTTTACCGCGGACAATCGCGCGTACTTCGCCGCGCCGTAGGAAGCTCGCACCCGGTTCTCGTCGACATCGGTCATGAAGTTGACGTACCCGCCTTGGTTGGAAGAGAACGGACGCAACGCTTCCCAGGTCTCACGCACCCACGATCGGTCCAATTCCAGCGTCCCGGCATCGGTTGCCGTCGCCGTCATATTGCACACGTAATGCGGTGTGCGAGAACCACCGAACGCAGTGTCGTCCTCGCCGACGGAAGTGAAAGCTCCCTGCAGCGGAAAGATCGGCATGAAGGACATCGGCGACGATTTCTTGCCCGCTTGTTCGGTCAGAACATCGATCACGTCGTCGGAGAAATCCATCAGATCCAAAGCCTTCTCATAGGCGTACGCACCCCACGGCTCCGATTCGTCGAGCATCGACTGCAACCCGATGTACGGGAGCGGGGTGACGAACTCGAAAAGCGTCGGCAAGCCCTCTCGAATCGGCGCAATCGCATTCGAGTGTTCCTCTTCCGATCCGAAACCGGCTACCAGCAAGGCGTAGCCGGGCAGTAGGTGAAATTGATCCGGGACAAACGGCGCCGGTGGCGCGGACAAACTGACGGCAACCATCGCACCGGTATTTCTCGGCAGGGCAGGCACCACCTCGCGACACAGACGAAGCGCTGCGGGTCCGTCCTCCATCCCCCAGAAGAACAGTCCCAGATGCACTTCCGGACCGATCTCGCTCAAACGGTACTCGAATTCGGTGACCACCCCGAAGTTTCCGCCACCGCCGCGCAGTGCCCAGAACAGGTCGCTGTGATCGTTCTCGGAGGCTCGCACGATCGAACCGTCGGCAAGTACCACCTCTGCCGACACCAGGTTGTCGATCGCCAGGCCGAGCGTGCGCGTCAACCACCCCATGCCACCGCCCAGAGTCAGGCCACCGACACCGGTATCGCTGATCACTCCGCCGGTCACTGCCAAGCCGTGTTCCTGCGTCGCCGTGTCGAGGTCGGCGATCGTTGCACCACCACCGACCCTGGCTCGCTTCGCGGACGGGGCGACGCTGACTACGTTGATCGCACTGAGATCGATCATCACACCGCCTTCACACACCGACGTGCCTCGGTAGGAATGCCCGCCACCTCTGACCGAGACCTCCAACGAGTGGGCTCTGGCAAAAGCAAGTGCCACAGACACATCCGACGCCGACCTGCACCTGGCGATCACCGCCGGCCGGTGATCGATCTGTCCGTTCCAGATCGATCTGGCGTCGTCGTACTCCGGATCTCGGGGACCGTACACAGAACCTGTGACCGCCGATTTCAGCGGCGCGAACTCGACCGTCGTCATCACACACCTCCTTTGTCGGGTGTCGCGGTGACCAGCAGGTACTCCCACTCCATCGCGAAGGGCTCGCTTCCGCTGCCGTACTTTTTCGCCAACTCGAGCAGATCTCGATCCAACGCCTGCGTCCGCGCCGGGTCGTCGGCGATGTTCCGGTACACCGCGATGGTCGGGCCGTAGTTCTTCTTGAAGAAGTCACGAAAATCTTCCGGCCCACTGAATCTGTCCACACGCAGGACGTTTTTCCTGGTGACGACATCGCCGAGCAGATCACGAACATGGTTCTCGTCACCCCACAACGGCGCCGGTTGGGTTCCGGGAGGCGGCGGCGGTGCGTACGGTTTCATCGTCTTGAACATCTCGCCGATGAACCCCGTCGGAGTCCAACTCAGCACCCCGATCTTTCCGCCGGATCGACACACTCGCAGAAGCTCGTCCGCGGCGCGCTGATGATGCGGTGCGAACATCACGCCGACACACGAGAGCACCACGTCGAACTCGTTGTCGCGGAAGGGAAGAGCCTCGGCATCTGCTTCCTGCCAATCGAGTTCGACGCCGGCGAGCGCAGCGGCCTCCTTTCCGGCCACGAACAATTCCGGAGCGAGGTCGGTGGCGATCACCTGCGCACCCAATGCGGCCGCCGGGATCGCCGCATTACCCGACCCCGCCGCGACGTCCAGCACGCGATCACCTTCCTGCACGCCGCACTCGCCGACCAGTACCGGCCCGAGATCCGCGATGACCTGCGCCGCTACCGCCGGATAGTTACCCAGACCCCACATGGCCCGGTGCTTGGCCTTCAGCTCGCGATCCAGCCCGAGCGTTCCCGTTGATTCACTCATTACGGTTCTCCTTCAATCTTTTTCGTACTTCTAGCCGACAAACGTCGATGCCGTTACTTCGACGCTACGACGGCTGTCCGCCCCTCTCCAGTACGAAATCTGTACCGGAGCATCCCAGAGGCCTACGATCGAGAGATGGGGTCCTCGTACCACCAGTTCTGCCCCGTCGCCAAGGCGATGGAGCTACTCGACGAGCGGTGGACACTGCTTCTCCTGCGCGAACTGATGATGGGAAGCGAGCACTTCAACGATCTCCGACGCGGACTTCCGCGAATGTCACCGACATTGCTCTCCACGCGACTGCACCAACTTGCAGTTGCCGGCATCGTCGAGCGAGAAGAAACCGACTGCGTCGTCAGCTATCGTCTGACCGACGCCGGCCGCGAACTGCGGCCTGTGGTCGAAGCTCTCGGCATCTGGGGTACCCGGTGGATCGGCGAGCTGGGCGACGAAGACCTGGATGCGAAACTGCTGCTCTGGGACATGCATCGCCGCGTGGATCACTCCGTGGTGCCCGACGGCAAGACCGTGGTGCAGTTCGTTTTCTCCGGAGTACGTGGACATTCACGACACTGGTGGCTCGTCATCAATTCCGGCGAAGTAGACATGTGCGATATCGATCCGGGTTTCGACGTCGCAGTGTCGGTCGCCGCAGGCTTGCGACCGATGACCGAGATCTGGCGCGGTAACCTGACCTGGTCGGACGCCATACGGTCTGGCGACGTCACCATTTCGGGGCCCGCAGCATTGCGTCGCAGCTTGCCTTCGTGGTTCGAACTGTCGACTTTCGCATCGATTCCGCGCCCTGCTTAACACATCCTCACCAGCACCGTTCCGTCCTGTTACAGAGCTGTTGCAGACCGTGACACCGTCGACGAACGGTGACCACCTGTCGGTGACACTGACCGAGCAGTCTCTGTCGTATGCCCAGCCACCGCGGAATCATCCGCCTCGTCGCACTCGGTGCAGTCGCACTCGGTACGCTCACGCTCAGCGCGTGCTCGTACACGGAAGAAGCAAAGCCCAAGAGCGGTAACTACCTTGCCACTCAGCCTGATTCAGGGCCAGCAGGTGGCGAGATCGAGGGCGGCATCAGCTTGCAGGACACTCACGTGCCGGCTCTGGCCCGTCTCGATTCCGCCCTACTCGCGGCGTTGCAGTCGGCAGCGGCCGACGCACAGGCATCCGGGGTTGCCATGCACGTCAGTTCGGGTTGGCGATCCGCTGCGTATCAACAGCGGTTGTTCGACGAAGCCGTCGTCAAGTACGGCAGCGTGGACGAAGCGTCCAAGTGGGTGCACTCCCCGAGTCTGTCGAAGCATGTCAGCGGACAGGCCGTCGACATCGGACCGACCGATGCCGACGACTGGCTCATCCAGCACGGCAGCGATTACGGCCTCTGTCAGACCTACGCCAACGAGATGTGGCATTTCGAGTTGGCGACCACTCCCGGCGGGGAATGCCCGCCCCAATTGAGCAACCCTTCGGACGAGAGAGCGGAAGGCTGATCATGACACGAGTCAAACCATCGAGACTGATTGCCGCACTGGCACTTCTGATCCTCGGAGTCATCGAGTTCGAACTGGCAGTCAACACGACCGGTGGCCAGATCATCGACCAACAACTCATGGTGGGCGCGGCCACCTCAGAAGGCCTCGGTGTCTTCTCCACCGAGTTCATCGGCCTCGTCACTCCGATACTGATAGTGGGAGGAGTGCTCGTGGCGCTCATGATCACATTGCGCAACAACCCGATTGCGCTGGCCCTACGCGTCGTCGTCGTGACCCTCGGTCCCATCACGACGGCCTGGGTTCTCAAACAATCGTTGGATCGACCGGACCTGAACGGTCTGGTGATGCACAATTCCTTCCCCAGCGGCACTCTGACGGCCATCGCTGCTCTGGTCTGCGCGATCGTGCTCGTCACGCCCTCGAGGTGGCGGGCAGTCGTTGCAGTCAACGGCGCGCTGCTCACTATCGGAACCGCGATCTCGGTAGTCGTGTTGCAATGGCACCGGCCGAGTGACGTGATCGGTGCGCTACTGCTCGTCGGCTGCTACACCCTTGCTGTGTCGGCATTTCCGTTGAACACCAGCGTCGCACGGCACGCGGTGCTGGCAGACTCGGGCAACGAGCGACTCTCGAGAGTGTGACCCCTGTACCCTTGGCTGACCGAGATTCCTCCGACCGCAGAAGGCCCCCGATCATGGCGAGTCCAAGGTGAGCGCATGGTGAGCATTCTCTTCATAGAAGACGATCCAGCGGTGGCCGAGGCAATCACGTTGGGGCTGAACCGACTCGGGCACAACGTCAGCCATCGCCCCGATGGTAACGGCGATCTCGACGACGCCCTCGGTGCCACGGACCTCGTCCTACTCGACCTCGGGTTGCCAGGAGCCGACGGTTACGAGATCTGTCGACGCATCCGCACTCGCAGTTCCATCCCGATCATCATCCTGACCGCCAGATCCGACGACATCGACACTGTTGCCGGTCTCGAGGCCGGTGCCGACGACTACGTCGTCAAACCGGCCAGTCCGCGTGTCCTCGACGCTCGGATCAAAGCCGTCGTGCGGCGCTCGGCACCAGCAACGACGCGTCCGGATGCGGCGCCGGGTGCAGAGACATTCGGCGACCTGGAATTGGATCGCTCGTCATTGCAGGTCCGCAAGGCCGGAACGCTGCTGACCCTGACTCCCACCGAACTCCGACTGATACTGGCACTGACCGAGAACCCAGGGCAGGTCCTCAGCCGCCGGCAGTTGTTGTCCGCAGCTTGGGACCAGGAATACCTGGGCGACTCCCGAATCGTCGATGCAGCGGTGCAACGACTGCGCGGAAAGATCGAGGACGACCCAGCCACACCGACCGTGATCGAAACGGTGCGCGGGTTCGGGTATCGCTTCAACACCAGCCCGGCCCGATGAGACCGACCTGGCTTCGGGTCGACGGTCTGCGGACGCGGCTCGTGCTCGTGTTCATCGCAATCGTCGTGATCATCGCCGGGGCAACCGCAGGCGTCGTCTCGTTCATGGCGCGGTCGTGGATCTATTCCAACGCTCAGGACGTGGCGACGGCACAATTTCGCGACGAACTGCAGTACAGCAATGGACCGCCGGTAGACGGGTTGACACCTGACACCCTCGACCAGATCTTCCAGTCCGACATGACTCTGATCGTCGACGGGGAAGTCATCCGTCAAGGATCAGTGGATGCGGCAACGATCCCACCCAGCTTCGAAGAGGGTTTGGACAGTCCCAAACTGATCCGCTTCGAGAGACTCGACTCCCAGCGCATCATGTTGGGAATGTCGGTCAATGTCGTGGACATGACTGCAGACGACGGCTACGACAACGAGACACTGGTCAAAGCCGTCACCATCCGGCCGCTGGTAGGGGTGCAGGACAAGTTCGACGACCTGCTTCGAGCTGTCGGTCTCACCCTCGCCGCCGGTGTGTTGGTAAGCGGTCTGCTCGGGCTGTGGATCGCGTCGACGCTTGTCCGCCCACTCAAACGCCTCGACGAAGCCGCCGCCCGCGCCGCCGACGGCGACCTGAGCGTCCGGCTCCCCGAAGACGGAGTAGCCGAACTTGCCCAGGTCACCACAACGTTCAACAACATGGTCGCTCGCAACGAAGCAGTCATCCGAGGTCTGGAAGAATCGGAAGAGCAGTCGAGAAGATTTGTCGCCGACGTCTCCCACGAGCTTCGAACGCCGCTCGCAGCACTGGTGCCCGTCAGTGAGATCCTCCGCGAAGAGATCCCCAACCTTCCGCCGGACACCGCCGCTGCCGCGCGCATCGTGAGCAGCGAAATCGGCAAACTCACTCGACTCGTCGAAGATCTGATCGAAATGTCTCGCCACGACTCACAACAGGCGCGCCTCGTCCTCGACGACGTCGACCTCGTCGAATTGACCGAGCGCACACTCGAGAGCCGCGGCTGGATCGAAACCGTCGAACTCCGCGCACTTGAAAACGTCAGTGCCAGAGTGGATTCGCGCCGAATCGACATCGTCGTCGCCAACCTCGTCGGTAACGCACTGCGCCACGGCGCGCCCCCGGTTCGCGTCGAGTTGAGTGTCGAACCCGGTTTCTCCGTCATCACCGTCGTCGACCACGGCCCCGGCATCTCACCCGAAGATCGGCAGGCAATCTTTCGGCGGTTCTACAAGGTCGACACCGCGCGCGGACGCAGCGAGGGCAGCGGACTCGGACTCTCCCTCGCCGTCGAGAACGTGCATTTGCACGGCGGCACCATCGGCGTCGACCAGGTGGACGGGCGCACGGTCTTCACGGTTCGCCTGCCCCGTCGCTGACCCCCTTCCCGAGCGAACGTACCTTTCAGCGCACCCAAGGCGATCGTCGTACCGTTCGCTCGAAAAGGGGTGGGCACCTCGCACCCCAGACCGCCCACATCCGACCAAATAGTGGGATTCTGGTTTCAACATGTGAAACTACGCGAGTAGCGTCGGTATCGTCGAACAGCGTAGAAATCGGAGGGCACCATGACGCAGGCGTCGCGGTTGGACAAGACGGCCGTCTCCCCCAAGGCGTGGACGATGCTCGGAATCGGCGTCGCCGCCCAGGCAGCAGGCACCGTCTTCGTCAGCACCCCCGCCTTCTTGATCCCACTACTGCATTCCGAGCACGGCCTCTCGTTGACGCAGGCCGGAACCCTGGCCGCTGCACCCACTTTCGGCATGGTTCTCACGCTGGTGGCCTGGGGCGCGATGGCCGACAGATTCGGTGAGAAATGGGTCATCTCCATCGGACTCGCGTTGACGGCGATCGCTGCGCTGGCGGCGACAACCACCGACAATTACGCCCTCCTCGGGATCGCGTTCCTGCTGGGCGGCATGGCCGCGGCGAGCACCAACGCTGCCAGCGGACGTGTTGTGGTCGGCTGGTTCCCCAAGGATCGGCGCGGCGTCGCCATGGGTATCCGGCAGATGTCACAGCCCTTGGGCGTGACCATTGCGTCGCTGACCATCCCGACCCTCGCCGCCAACGTCGGCATCGGTTGGGCCGTCGGCCTGTCGGTAGCTCTTAACGGCGTTCTCGCCCTGATCTGCGCTGCCGCATTGGTCAATCCCCCGCGACCGGCGGCGCAGCCCACCGATGTCCCGGTCGAGACGGTCAACCCCTATCGCTCGAACTGGTTCCTCTGGCGCATCCACGTCGTCTCGGCACTGCTGGTGTTTCCGCAGTTCACCCTCTCGACGTTCGGTCTGGTCTGGCTGATCAGCGAACAAGGATGGGATGCTGCGCCCGCGGGACTCCTGATCGGGATCTCCCAGTTCGTGGGCGCGCTCGGACGCATCGTCGTCGGCGTCTGGAGTGACCGTGCCGGAAGCAGAGTAGGCCCCCTGCGGTTGGTTGCCGTCTCTGCATCTGCGGTCATGTTGGCAATGGCGGCGGCCGACGCAGCGCCTTGGGGCGTTCCCGCCCTGATTCTGCTGCTGGCAACCACCGTCAGTGTCGCCGACAACGGTTTGGCGTTCACATCCGTCGCCGAGGCGGCCGGGCCGAAATGGCAAGGAAAAGCGTTGGGCGCACAGAACACCGGGCAGTTCATTGCCGCGTCAGTAGTGGGCCCGGTGGTCGGTGCGCTGATCGGCGCGGTCGGCTACCCGCTCGCCTTCGCGATAGTCGCGGCATTTCCGGCCGCAGCAATCCCCTTGGTGCCCAGCCGAGACCGCGACATCAGCGTCTAGTCCACGATCGGATTCGGTTGCACTGCAGGACCCGTCAGATCGCAATGCGGCTTGCAGGCAACCGAATCCGCTTCCTGAACCGGCTCCACAATCGGAGTACGGATCAGCGCCGCGGCGATCACGGCACCAACCAACAGCAGCGCCACACAGATGTACATCGCGTATCGGAATCCGTCGGAGAAACTCGTCGGATCGACCAGGCTCTCGGCGTCGATCCCCACTAGGGCCGGCAGGGCGGCAACGGCAAGAAGTTGACTCGTCCGGGCAACGGCATTGTTCACACCGGACGCGATTCCCGACTGCTCCACCGGCACCGAGCCGAGCACCGCGGCGGTCAACGGCGCCACCATCACCGCCAGGCCGAGCCCGAACACCAGAACTCCCGGCAGCACGACGGTCAGGTACGACGCATCCGGGCCGATCCGCGTCATCAACACCAACCCCACCGCGGCAACGGCGGGCCCGACCGTCATCGGCAATCGCGGTCCGTGCGTCTGCGCGTAACTGCCCGCGCGCGAAGACAACAGCAGCAATGCCAAGGTGATCGGCACCGTTGCGACGCCGGCAGCCACCGGCGAGTACCCCGCAACCAATTGCAATTGCAGCACGAGCAGGAAGAACACACCGCCCAGCGCCGCATAGACCGCGAGGGTCACCAGATTGGCCGCAACGAACATCCGCGAACGAAACAGGGACGGCGGCACCAACGCACTCGGCGATCGACGTTCCACGACAACGAACAGGCACAGCGCGAGCACCCCGACCAGCCCGACTATCGGGTTGACTTCGATCAGCCCGTACGTCAGCGCGCCGAGACCGACTACTGCGCAGGCAGATCCGACCACATCCAGGTGCTCGGGCGGATGCGGGTCGCGGCTCTCCGGCACGTGGCGCACCGCTGCCCACACCACCACGATCGCCAACGGAATATTGAGCAGGAACACAGATCGCCATCCCGCCACTTCCACCAGCCAACCACCGAAAAGCGGACCGACAGCGCCGGCGACGCCACCCAAGCCCGACCACAAGCCGATGGCCGCGCCGCGGTCCTCCTCGCGAAGTGACGCGGAGATGATGGCAAGGCTGCCAGGCGTCAAGAGCGCAGCCCCCACTCCCTGCAGGATCCGTGCAATCACCAGAAACGTGATGTCTGGCGCTATTCCGCACAGCAACGACGCGACCGCGAACCAGACCGTCCCCCACACGAATACCCGTCGCCGACCCCACCGATCACCGAGAGCGCCACCGAGGAGTATCAGCGATGCCAACGCCAAGGTGTAGCCGCTGAGCGTCCACTGCAGTCCGGCGACACCGGAATCCAAGTCCTCACCGATGTGCGGCAGAGCAATGTTGACGACGGTGCCGTCGAGAAGAGCCATGCTGGAGCCGAGAACGGTGGCGGCGACAACCCAACGCCCACGTCTCGACGCGAGCGCCAGTGGTTCCGTCATCGCTCCATGGTGCGCCCTCACGCGCAATCGCGAAAGAGCGCGCGGAAATTCAGTCGATCTGGCGGCGATGTGCCCAACGCGTCAGCGCATTGCGATTGGACTGCTGAGTCTTTCGCAGAACGTTCGATGCGTGAGTCTCGACGGTCTTCACGGAAATCACCAGGTCCTCGGCGATTTCACGGTAGGTGTACCCACGTGCCAGCAATCTGAGCACTTCGAGTTCTCGCGGAGTGAGCGAGTCGAGTTCCGGATCGAGTTGCGGCTCCGGCGCATTGGAGCGTCCGGTGAAGGAGTCCAACACGAAGCCTGCCAGGCGCGGCCCGAACACCGCGTCACCACCGGCAACGCGTCGCACGCCCTCGGCAAGTTCGGATCCCGAGATCGTCTTGGTCACGTATCCGCGCGCACCGCCGCGGATTACCGCGATCACGTCTTCGGCGGCATCGGAAACGCTGAGCGCCAAGCACACCGGGCCGGAATCGATTCCGCGCAGAACTGCCACTCCGCCACCGTCAGGCATGTGGACATCGAGCAGAACGACATGCGGCTTCGTCGAGTTGATACCCGCGATCGCCTCCGCGACGCCACCTGCTTCACCGACGACGTCCATGTCTGCCTCGCGCGAGAGTTCCGCCCTCACCCCGGAGCGGAACACTGCATGATCGTCGACAAGAAATACGCGGTACGGGGGCGGCGCAAGCGAAGTCACTGGGGCTGTTCCTCGGGGTTGTCGACACGGTCAGCAGTCTGGTCCCACTTTAGAGCAGAGTCACCCAGCGGCATGTGCACGCGGATCTCGGTGCCCTTTCCGATGTCGGATCGAACCACGACGCGGCCACCGCGCCGCTCGATGCGGCCACGAATCGACTTGGCCAGCCCCTGGCGATCCTCCGGCACCGCGTCGACGTCGAATCCGACGCCGCGATCACGAACGAACACACTGACCTGGTCGCCCTCGACCTCGGCGAACAGATTGATTTCCATCTCCCCCGAGTGCTTTGCCGAGTTCACGAGAGCTTCACGCGTCGCCCCGAGGAGCGCGGTGAACGCCTCCTTCGGCAGGCCGTTCTCCACGCCTTCACCTTCGAGTTGTACGTCGCCGACCGTGACGGGACGGACCGTGACACCGTGCTGGTCTTCCACTTCACCGGCGATGATCTTCAGGCCTTCCGTCAGGCTCGTGTGGTCGATGTCGCCGCCACTGAACAACCATTTGCGCAGTTCGCGTTCCTGACCGCGGGCCAGGCGCGCCACCTCTTGCGGGTTGTCGGACTGCTTCTGAATCAGAGCCAAAGTCTGAAGTACGGAGTCGTGCAGATGCGACGCGATCTCTTCACGTTCGTCGTTGCGAATGCGGGCCGCACGCTCGGCGCCGAGAGCTCTCCACATCCGCAGCCACAGCGGCACCGTCAACAAACCGACACCGATCAGCGTCACGACCACGGCCAACAGGGACGAGCGGAGTGCTTCGAGGTCGACCTGTGCAAGGACGACAACGCCAAGACCCAAGATGATCAAGGTGGCTCCCCCGACCACCCGCGCCCACGTGAGAACGGTAGGCCGCTGCGGCAAGCCGATGACGGTACGGGGACCGTCGGAATCGAACTCGCGCCACACCAAGGCAGCACCGATCGCGACGACGAAGAACGGCGCGAGCACCGAACCAGCCGTGCCACTGAACAACCAGGACAACGCAGCAGCGCCGCCCAAGCCGAGGGCGATCAATCCGTACGCCCTCTGCCGCTCGGCTGCGGACGGTTTCTGCGTGTCCGTGCCGGCGGAGGTGAAGATCCAGAGAGCGCCGTAAATCACGATGCCGGACCCGGCCATCGCCGCCAGAATCGCGAAAGCCACTCGCACTTTCAGGACGTCGATACCGAGATGATCGGCAATACCGCCCGCGACACCGGCGACGATTCGACCGCCAGCGCGTCGCTCCAACTTTCGCAGCGGAACGCCGCCCGGGATGGGCACACCCTTCTTCATGGGTACGGCAGACGCCGGTACCCCGTTGACGGGTGGGCCTCCCGGAAACCCGGGAGCGGGACCGCTCACGAACGGTGGAGCTGACAGATATTGCACATAGTCGATACTGGCACGAACCACGCAGACACACATCAGGGTCCAACCCTGAATCAGGGCGCCACCCTCACCCGCGATCACCACAAAGATCAGGGTTGGCCCTGATGCGCGGAGGCCGCCCCGGAAGCCAGGATTGATTCATGAACAATCCGACTTTCCAAGAACAGATCCAGGATCTGTGGCGGACCCGCCCCGTGCGTCTGCCGGCACAAGGTCACGTGGCCGGGGTATGCGCCGGAATCGGATACCGGTACGGCATCGACCCCATTCTGGTACGCGTGGCCTTTGTCGCCTCCACCATTTTCGGCGGCTCAGGCATCCTTCTCTACCTCGCGGGCTGGTTGGTGCTCGCCCGCGCCGGTGACGGATCGTCTCCCGCTCAGTCGTTGATGGGCCGCGGACACAGTTCCGATTCCAGTACCAAGACCATCGTCTTGTTGGTGGCTCTCGCCATCGCGGCCACGACCGTCGGGCCCGTCGGCGTCGGTCTGGGTGGCTCCGGACTGATCGGGCTGATCCTGATGGTCGGCGGCCTGTGGCTGCTCTACCAGCGAGCGCCCGTCCCGCCTGCGCTGCCGCAGAACACGTCGCCGTACGTCGGCGCGGGTACCGCGTATCCAGGAACCGGATTCACGCCTGGTCCGTTCACTCCCGGATACTTCGCACCCAATCAGCCGCCCGTGTACACGCCGTACACCAAACTCCCCGACAGCTACGTGCCCGAGGAACGGCCGGTCGAACAGTCGCAGCAGTCACCGCAATCTCAGGCCGGTCATCCGACGATCGACCTGTCGAAGGACCCCGGCGCTTCGGCCGCCACCAATCCGACCGAGGTGATCGGCGAGGCCGCCATCACACCGCCGTCCTGGGATCCGCTCGGTGTTGCTCCGTTCGCCTGGGATCTTCCGGACCCGGCAGTCAAGGCCACGCCGCTGCTGCCGTTGCCACCGCGGAAGCGTCGCTCGCGTTGGACGCTGACAGTGCTCGGACTCGCGATCATCGTCGCCGCCGTCACCGGGGCTGCGGGCGCGGCAACCGGCAACGAGTGGTTCACTCCTGGCCGAGTCGGCGCGGTCGGGCTGGCCGTCATCGCCATCGGTCTGATTCTCGGAGCATTCTTCCGAAAGGGATACGGCCTGCTGGTCGTCACCGGACCGCTCGTGGGCTTCGTACTGCTTGCCTCGTTGGTCTACCCCATTGAGTTCGACGCCTCGGGTGAGCAAAGGTGGACTCCGGCAACAGCTTCCGAGTTGGATCCGTCGTACTCGGGAGCCTTCGGCAGCTTCACTCTCGACCTCAACGAGGTCACGTTCACCGAGGACACGACCATCGACGTCGCGGCGTCGTTCGGCGAGTTCACCGTCATGGTGCCGCCAAGCGTCAACGTCAAGAACAGTTGCACCGTCGTCATGGGTGACGGATCCGGTTGCCTCGACGGCGGGGTACACCCGGGTCGTGAAGCGAGACCGGATTCGCCCACACTGACCATCAACGCCAAAGCCACATTCGGCAGTCTGAAGGTGACGCAATCATGAGCGAGTACGACGAGACGACAGACCATGACGAGACCCGAGAGTCCAAGCGCCCCTCGGCACTTCTGCTGATCGCAGGACTGGCCGCACTGTTGGTCAGCGTGTGGGCGTTGGTCGGGCCGTTCTCCCTGGCGCCGGCAGCGAACATTCAATTCCGTTGGCTGTTCGTCGGTGCCGCCGTCGTGGCAGGACTACTACTGGTGATTCTGCCGAATCGGCGCAACCGCAAGTAACTGCTGTGCGCCTTTATTAACCGCGGGGGGTTAATAAAGGCGCACAGTTGTTTTTACTCCCACTCGATAGTTCCCGGCGGCTTGCTCGTCACATCGAGGACTACGCGGTTCACATCCGCAACCTCGTTGGTGATTCGAGTCGAGATGCGCTCGAGGGTTTCGTACGGCAGACGGGTCCAGTCCGCGGTCATCGCGTCTTCACTCGAGACCGGACGCAGCACGATCGGATGACCGTACGTCCGGCCGTCACCCTGCACGCCCACGCTGCGGACGTCGGCGAGGAGAACCACCGGGCACTGCCAGATCGTTCCGTCCAAGCCTGCAGACGTAAGCTCCTCGCGCGCAATGGAATCTGCCTGACGCAGAATCTCGAGGCGATCGCGGGTGACCTCACCGATGATGCGGATACCGAGTCCGGGACCGGGGAACGGCTGGCGTCCGACGATCTCTTCCGGCAGGCCGAGTTCGCGGCCCACTGCACGGACCTCGTCCTTGAACAGCAGACGCAGCGGTTCGACCAATTTGAACTGCAGGTCTTCCGGCAGTCCGCCGACGTTGTGATGGCTCTTGATGTTTGCGGTTCCCGTGCCGCCGCCGGACTCCACGACGTCAGGGTAGAGCGTGCCCTGGACCAGGAAGTCGACGGTCGCACCGTGAGATGCGTTCTCGCCCAGAACATCACTGACTGCGCCTTCGAAGCTGCGGATGAACTCGCGGCCGATGATCTTGCGCTTGGTCTCGGGATCGGTGACCCCTGCCAGCTCACCGATGAAGGTGTCAGCAGCATCCACGGTGATCAGGCGCGCACCGGTTGCCGCGACGAAGTCCTGCTCGACCTGCGTGCGCTCACCAGCTCGCATCAAACCGTGATCGACGAAGACACACGTCAACCGGTCGCCGATTGCGCGCTGAACCAAAGCCGCAGCGACAGCGGAGTCGACACCACCGGACAGACCGCAGATGGCGTGTCCGTCGCCGACCTGCTCGCGAACCTGCTCGATCAGCGCATCGGCGATGTTCGACGCCGTCCACGCTGCCGGGATACCGGCGATCTCGTGCAGGAAGCGACTCAGGACCTGCTGACCGTGCGGCGAATGCAGAACCTCGGGGTGGTACTGCACACCGGCGAGCTTGCGGGCGCGATCCTCGAACGCCGCGACGGGAGCGCCATCGCTGGTCGCGGTCACCTCGAAGCCGGAAGGCGCTTCGGTGACGGCGTCGCCGTGACTCATCCACACCGGCTGCGTCGCGGGAAGTCCGTCGTGCAGCAACCCACCGGATACCGCGATGTCGGTACGGCCGTATTCACGGGTGCCGGTCTCGGCAACGGTGCCGCCGAGGGCGCCTGCCATGGCCTGGAATCCGTAGCAGATTCCGAAAACCGGGATGTCGTGATCGAAAAGTGCGGGATCGAGCTTGGGAGCACCGTCTGCGTAGACACTCGAGGGCCCACCCGAGAGCACAACAGCCAAGGGGTTCTTGGCCACGATCTCCTCGACGGTCGTGGTGTGCGGAATCACCTCCGAGTAGACCTTGGCTTCGCGAACTCGCCGTGCGATCAACTGCGCGTACTGCGCTCCGAAGTCGACGACAAGAACTGGTCTCTGCTGCTCGATATCTGCCACAGGTGCAGTCTAATCGCCGCGGCCAGCGCTTCTGCGCATGCATGGACTCGGCCCGCTCCTCGACCGAGTGAGCGCGAGGTACGTCACTACACAGGCCGACTCTCAGAACTGCGAGGCGACCTCGCGCTGATCTAGACCACCGTCCAGGTCAACGACGCCCCAATCACCCGCACCTTAGCTTCGGCAATCAAATCAGCGACATCATCGCAGGCCAGGGCCCGAAATAGACGAAGGGTGAATTTTCTGGACGTTTGACCGATTCGCCTGAACCAAACGTCCAGTAAAGGTAATCTCGCCCGTCAAGTGATCAGGATCACGATCGCAAACGGCCGGCGCCGCCGAACGGCGCTCACCTCGAGGAGGACCTGTGCGTCGATTCATACGACGACTCGCCATACCTGTCGCGGCTGTGACGGCTGCCGCCGGACTTCTAGTCCTCGGCACGCCGGCCACTGCTGACGAAGCCCCGCCCACCAGCTTCACCGGCACGACCGACAACCTGATCTTCACGAAGAGTGTCATCGGGAACGCGGCAGTTCACCCGGGCGACACCGTCACGTACAAGACCGAGATCAAGCACAACGAAAGCGGCATCGAACGGTCGATCGCAAAGATCCGTGACATCCCGCCCGCTGGATTCGTCCTCGTGCCGGGCAGTGCCAAGGCCACCTACCTGGGTGTGACCACCCGGGCCACCATCAGCAACGAATCGGATGGCGGAGTCTCCGCGAAGTGCTCGAGCGGATGCACCTTCCTGGTCGGTGGATTCGTCGTCAAGAAGAACCAATCCGTGACACTGGAAGCGACCTACACGGTCCCCGTCGCAACGGCCTTCGGTACGTACGACAGCGGCATGCTCTTCGACGTCAACGCCTTCAGCACGCAGCAGGGCCTCAACCCGATCAACGTCAATGTCCAGGTCGTCGACCCGTCTGTCGCCACCGGGACCACGCTGGTTGCACCGGCAACGGCGAAGGTCGGCACTCCGGTCGACCTGACCGCGACAGTTGCGCCGTCCGACGCGACGGGCACAGTCCAGTTCAAGGACGGCGGAAACGACATCGGCTCCCCCGTCCCGGTTGCCGCCGGTAGCGCCGCCCTTTCCCACACCTTCGACAGCGTCGGCGCCCACGACATCACCGCCGCGTACAACGCCGGTGCGGGATTCCACAGCTCGACCTCCGGAGTCCAGACCGTCGACGTCTCCGCGGACACCACCACCACGATCTCGGCTCCGAACGCCGCATTGGTCGGTGACAGCATCACCGTGAGCGCCGTCGTCACACCGGCGAACGCCGTGGGCACGGTGCAGTTCAAGGACGGCGACACCAACCTCGGCGCACCGGTGGCCGTGGTCGACGGAACGGCTTCCCTGACCCGCAGCTACGACGCTTCCGGCACGCACAGCTTCACCGCGGTCTTCACCGGCGAGGCCGGCTACGGCGATTCAGTGTCCACCGCAACCCAACTCGACGTCAGCGACCCCGACTGGGGAACCACGACCACAGTTGTCGAACCGCTCACAGCAATGGTCGGTGAACCGACCAACCTCTCGGCCACCGTCTCCCCCATCCCGAGCAGCGGAACCGTGACGTTCAAGGTCGACGGCGCCGAGGTCGGTAACGCGCCGGTCGGCACGGGTGACGGCGTCGCGATCCTCCCGCACACCTTCGCATCAGCCGGTGCCGCAGCCGTGGTTGCCGAGTTCTCCGGCGGAACCGGATTCGTCGGCTCCACGTCCACGTCGTTCACGGTGAACGTGACCGATCCCGAGCCTGCCCGCGCGGACACCACGACGGTCCTGACTGTCAGCGGCGCCGCTCAGGTCGGAAAGGCATTGCAGCTCAAGGCCACCGTTGCACCCGGAACAGCAAACGGAATGATCCAGTTCAAATCCGGCACGACGCCCATCGGTGCACCCGTTGCCGTCGTCAACGGCGTCGCGACACTCACGCACACCTTCGACGACGAGGGAACGTTCGGCCTCACTGCCAACTTCGTCGGCGACGCCGGTTGGAAGAACTCCGTCTCCGGCCCGACGGTCGTGCAGGTCGGCACCGCACCGACCGACGGCGGCGGCACCGGAAGCCTGGACACCGGTTCACTGAGCGGCCTGGTCCCGCTCTTCGGAAGCTAGTCCCCCACATCAGCTTTGGACACCACTCCCGTACCAAGCTCAGGAGAATCCATGTTCGTGTATTCCAGACGCCGCATCGCGGCGCCGATCGCCGCCACGGCACTCGCCAGTGGCGTCATACTCGCGGGAATCCCCGCATCAGCAGCACCGGTGACGACAACTTTCGGAACGAGTTGCCTCGCAACCCCGTCCGCTGTCGCCGGTCCGACCACGCAGTCCCAGTCCGGTTCGGTCATCGTCGACGCACCGGAGAGCGTCGGAGCCGGTGAGACCTTCGAGGTCACCATCCAACCCGGCCCCATCGCCTTCCCTGGATCCGCTTCGGGGGCCACCGTCCAGAACGTCTCCCGTATCAAGGTCGACGTCGATGTTCCCGCGAACGCCACCCTGGTGGAAGCCACCATCGTCCCCGGTACTTCGGCTGGGCTCAGCGGTGTCGCGCCGAACATCCTGCGCGTCAACGAGAACGGCAACGTCGATCCCAACGGAACGATTCTGCGTCTCTCCGGAAACAACCAGGTCATCGGAAACAGCCCGAGCTCGAGCATCAACTCCGAGGGCGGCATCGTCGTCAAGGCGACCGGTAAGAACGTCGACGGCTCCAATAACGCCGACGGCTACACGCAGTTCCAACTCCCCCAGGTCAAGGCAATTCTCAAGGCCGGCGATTCAGGGGACGTTGCGATGAAGGTACGCACCGGCGGCAGCGCAGGAGCGTGGAACAACGATCGCAACTTCCTCACGTTCCTCCCCAAGGCCACCTTGGTCATCACCGCCTGGGCACCCACGCGATGCACCCCGCGTGACGCCGAGAACGGTCCGCTCAACAGCGGCGCAGGCCCCCTCGCCACGACGCGGATCATCGAGGCGGACAAGGCAACCACCACCACGGTGGTCGGACCGGCCAATGCCAAGAACGGAACCCCCGTCACTCTGTCGGCCAACGTGAGCGGCGGCGCAACCGGTGGAACCGTCCAGTTCTTCGACGGCGACACCCCCCTCGGAGACGCGGCGCCGGTAACGGCTGGATCGGCCAGCATCTCCCCGACCTTCACCGAGGACGGACCGCACTCCATCACCGCGAGCTACAGCGGCGCCCCCGGGTTCCTGGCGTCGACGTCGGCGTCGGCCAAGATCGTGACCGTCACGACCGATGCACCGCCGGACGCCGTGACCACGACGGCCACGGTGTCGCCGTCGACCGCAAAGGTCGGACAGGACGTCAATCTGACTGCCAAGGTCGATCCGCAGGGTACCGGCGGCACGGTCGACTTCATCGTCGACGGCACCGAAACGGTCAGTGCCACGGTCGGAACCGACGGAGTTGCCATCGCTCCGTACACCTTCACCTCGACCGGAACGCACAAGGTTGTCGCGAAGTTCACGGGCTCACCAGGATTCGCGCCGTCCGCTGCCCCGGCATTCCCGGTCAGTGTGACGACTCCGGCTCCGGCCGACGTCGAGACGACCACGGTCCTCGACGCCGTCGGAACTGTTCAGAAGAACACCCCGGTGACGCTCAAGGCAACGGTCGATCCGGCCGGAGCCTCGGGCAAGGTCCAGTTCAAGGTCGGTGACACCCTCATCGGTGGACCGGTCGATGTGGTCAACGGTGTCGCAACGGTACCGGCGACGTTCTACAACTCCGGGACCTACAGTGTCACTGCAGAATTCGTGGGCGCTGCGGGCTACACGTCCTCGGCATCCGCGCCGCAGACCCTGACTGTCCCCGGTGATACCGACGGCGGACCCGGCGGCGGAACCGGCAGCCTCGACCTCGGCACTCTCTTCGGATCGCTGGGCGGCTGACAAGGTGGGCTGACGATCTGAAACTGCGAAAGGGGCGTGCCGTCGAATCCTCGACGACACGCCCCTTTTTCGGTTCTCGGTGAACTATCCGGCTGCAGGCTCCACCGGAACAGCAGTGGCCGTCTTGCCGCCGGTGATCTTCACGATCGGCAGAACCAGCGCGGCCGGAGCCGACGCCGGCACGACGGGCGACTTGGGTGCAATCGGTGCCAAGCGTTCGTAGCCGCTGCCCTGGGCGGGACGCAGGTCGGTCTCCCCCTTGTTCGGCCACAGCGAGGCCGAGCGCTCTGCCTGGGCGGCAATGGTCAGCGACGGATTCACGCCGAGATTGGCCGAGACCGCTGCACCGTCGACGACGCTGAGCGTCGGGTAGCCGTACACCCGGTGGTACGGATCGATGACGCCGTGATCGGAATCCGACGCGATAGCGCAACCGCCGAGGAAGTGCGCCGTCAGCGGAACGTTGAAGATCTCGCCCCACGTGCCGCCCGCCACGCCGTCGATCTTCTCGGCAACTCGACGCGTCGCCTCGTTACCCTCCGGAATCCACGTCGGGTTCGGCTGACCGTGGCCCTGCTTGCTGGTGACCTTGCGTCGACCGAACAGGCCCTTCTTCGTGTACGTGGTGATGGAGTTGTCGAGGTTCTGCATGACGAGCGCGATGATCGTGCGCTCACTCCAGTCCTTGACCGTCAACATGCGCAACATCTGGTACGGGTTCTTCGCGACCACACCGAGGAACTTGATCCACCGGGGTGTCTTGCCGCCGCCATCGGTCATCAAGGTCTGCAACAGGCCCATCGCGTTCGATCCCTTGCCGTAGCGGACCGGCTCGATGTGGGTGTCGCTGCTCGGGTGGAACGACGACGTGATCGCCACTCCGCGGGTCAGGTCGAGAGCAGGATCGACCTTGTACTTGCCTGCGCCGACGATGGATTCGGAGTTCGTTCGAGTCAGCTCGCCGAGCTTGTCGGAGAGCTTGGGCAGCGCTCCGGTGTCCTTCATGTCGAAGAGCAGATGCTGAGTGCCCCACGTTCCGGCCGCGAGAATGACGTTCGCAGCCGTGTAGGTGCGGCGGTTCTTGCGTCCGAATGCGCCGGTTCGCTCGGTGAACACGTCCCACGAACCGTCGCGAGCCTCGCGTAGTCCGGACACGGTGGTCATCGGAATGATCTCGGCGCCGGCTGTCTCGGCAAGGCCCAGATAGTTTTTGAGCAGAGTGTTCTTCGCTCCGTGACGGCAGCCCGTCATGCACTCGCCGCACTCGATGCAACCGGTGCGCTCGGGTCCGACGCCGCCGAAGTACGGGTCCTTCGCCTTCTTGCCCGGCTCACCGAAGTAGACGCCGACGGGCGTCTGGATGAACGTGTCACCGACGCCCATGTCGTCGGCGACCGACTTCATGATCTCGTCAGCGGGCGTCATGTGCGGATTCTGAACGACGCCGAGCATCTTCTGAGCCTGCTCGTAGTACGGCGTGAGTTCACTGCGCCAGTCGGTGATGTGAGCCCACTGCTTGTCCTGGAAGAACGGCTCCGGCGGCTGGTAAAGCGTGTTGGCGTAGTTCAACGACCCACCGCCGACACCCGCGCCCGCGAGAATGAGGCAGTCGCGCAGCAGGTGTACGCGCTGAATGCCGAAACAACCCAGTTTCGGAGCCCAGAGGAACTTCTTGAGATCCCAACTGGTCTTCGCGAAATCTTCGTCGGCATACCGTCGGCCGGCTTCGATGACGCCGACCTTGTAGCCCTTCTCCACGAGACGAAGCGCGCTCACGCTTCCGCCGAACCCGGATCCGACGATCAGTACGTCGTAGTCCGTTGCCCGTTGCTTGCCCATCAGGACACCTCCACCGTGAACCGTAGTTACCCGCCAGTATGCACCTATCCCTTGTGACTACCACCACAAGGGGCCTCATAAGCGTAACCACAAGTATCAGGAACGGGAGAAAGTCCTGCACAACGAACTGTGGCCCCGGTTCACGAAGAACCGGGGCCACAGAAAGGTACAAACTACGCGCGGACGGTCAATCCGACCTTCTGGAACTCCTTGAGATCGGAGTATCCGGCCTTGGCCATCGACCGACGGAGACCACCGACGAAGTTCAGCGAACCGTACGGATCATCCGAAGGACCGCTCAGAACCTGATCCAGGCTCGGACGCTCACCGTAGGAAACCGGAAGAAGCGCTCCACGCGGAACCGAAGGATGAGCCGCAGCGGACGGCCAGTACCAGCCGCCACCCGGCGCCTCGGCGGACACGGCCAGCGGCGCGCCCAGAACGGCAGCGTCGGCACCGCAGGCGATGGCCTTCGCCAGATCACCCGAAGTTGCGATGTCACCGTCGGCGATGACGTGGACGTAGCGTCCACCTGTCTCGTCGAGGTAGTCGCGCCTGGCTGCTGCAGCGTCGGCAATGGCCGTGGCCATCGGAACGCCGATACCCAGGACCTCACCGGTGGTGGTTGCACCCTCGGTGGAGCCGTACCCGACGATGACACCGGCAGCGCCGGTACGCATCAGGTGCAGCGCGGTGCGGTGGTCACTGACCCCACCAGCGACAACCGGAACGTCGAGTTCCGAGATGAACGTCTTGAGGTTCAGCGGTTCCTGCTCGGTGTGCACGACGTGCTCGGCCGAGATGATCGTCCCGTGGACGACCAGCAGGTCGATTCCGGCCTTGATCAGCTCGGGCGTCAGTGCGCGCGCATTCTGCGGACTGACTCGAACGGCAGTGGTGACCCCCGAATCACGGACCTGCGCCACCGCAGCAGCCAGAAGACCCGCCTGCAGCGGTGCCGCGTGCAGCTCCTGCAAGTAGCGGATGGCTGCGTCGACGCCACCGTCCTTTTCGGCGATCTCGACGAGACGCCGGAGCTTCTCCTCGACATCGGGGTGACGACCCCACAGGCCTTCACCGTTGATGACACCGAGGCCGCCGCGCTTACCCAGCTCGATCGCGAAGGTCGGCGAGACCAACGCGTCGGTGGGATGTGCGAGGACTGGGATGTCGAACCTGTAAGCGTCGAGCTGCCAAGCAGTCGACACCTCCTTCGACGAACGGGTTCGCCGGGAGGGAACGATGTTCACATCGTCCAACTCGTAGGTACGTCGGGCCGTTCGACCCATGCCGATCTCAACGAGGTCGCGCACGCGCACCCCTTTCTCGTGTACTGGTTGCTAACGAGCGGTGTAGTTGGGTGCTTCGACAGTCATCGTGATGTCGTGCGGATGGCTTTCCTTCAAACCGGCCGCCGTGATCTGGACGAACTGAGCGTTCTGCAGGTGCTCGATCGTCGCCGACCCCGTGTAACCCATGGCAGCGCGCAGACCACCGGTGAGCTGATGCGTCACCTGGGAGAGCGGGCCACGGAACGGAACGCGTCCTTCGATGCCTTCCGGAACCAACTTGTCCTCGGAAAGTACGTCGTCCTGGAAGTACCGGTCCTTGGAGTACGACTTGGCCTCGCCACGCGACTGCATCGCGCCGAGCGAACCCATGCCGCGGTAGCTCTTGAACTGCTTGCCGCCGACCAGAATCAGTTCGCCGGGCGATTCAGCGGTACCGGCCAGGAGCGAGCCCAGCATGGCCGTCGACGCACCCGCGGCGAGAGCCTTCGCGATGTCACCGGAGAACTGGAGTCCACCGTCGGCGATGACGGGCACACCGAGCGGCTTGCACGCGGCAACCGCTTCCAGGATGGCCGTGACCTGAGGGGCACCGACACCGGCGATGACGCGAGTGGTGCAGATGGAACCAGGGCCGACTCCGACCTTGACTGCATCGACGCCGGCTTCGACGAGAGCCAGGGCACCAGCGCGCGTAGCGACATTGCCACCGATGATCTGAACCCGCTCGCCCAGTTCACGCTTGAGCTTGGCGATCATGTCGAGAACGTTGGACGAATGCCCGTGTGCACTGTCCACCACGAGGACGTCGACACCGGCATCGGTGAGCGCCATCGCACGCTGGAAGGCGTCGTCACCGGCACCCACTGCAGCGCCGACGAGCAGCCGACCGTCACGGTCCTTGGTGGCGTCCGGATGCTGCTCGGTCTTGACGAAGTCCTTGACCGTGATCAGGCCGGTGAGCTTGCCGTTGCCGTCGACGATAGGCAGCTTCTCGATCTTGTGCCGACGGAGAAGGCCCAGTGCTACGTCCGCGGTGACGCCTTCCTGAGCGGTGATCAACGGCATCTTGGTCATGATCTCGACGACCGGACGATTCTGGTCGACCTCGAAACGCATGTCACGGTTCGTGACGATGCCGACCAGCTGGCCGGCGTCGTCGGTGACCGGGAGACCCGAGATGCGGAAGCGAGCGCACTTCGCGTCGACCTCACCCATCGTGTCGGTCGGCTTACACGTGACGGGGTCGGTCACCATGCCGGCCTCGGAGCGCTTGACGGTCTCGACCTGTCCTGCCTGAACCTCGACGGACGAGTTGCGGTGCAGAACTCCCATACCGCCGGCGCGCGCCATCGCAATGGCCATGCGCGACTCGGTGACAGTGTCCATCGCAGAGCTGACCAACGGAATCCGCAGACGGATGTCGCGGGTCAGTTGACTGGACGTGTCGACCTGGCTCGGGATGACGTCGGACGCGGCAGGCAACAGCAGCACGTCGTCGTATGTCAGTCCCAGCATCGCGACCTTGTTGGGGTCGTCTCCTCCGGTGTGTACATGTCCTGCAGAACTACTCATGCGGTCAGGACCCTCCATGGACCTAGATTCGCCCAGGGCGACCGCTGTAGCAGCCGCCTCGAAACGGATTACGAAAAGCTGGATATCGGATAGAAGGCGCCTACACGGAAAGAAATTCCTGGCACCTTTTCCCGGCGTTGCACACCATGGTATCGGCTCACTCAAAGGTCCGAACCATCCCACCCACGCTGCGGGTACGCGTAACAAGTGGCGCTGACCCCCCTGACCTGCGTACCGTGGTGCTGTGCGTGATCAACTGCCCCCCGGTCTGCCGCCAGATCCCTTCGCCGGCGACCCAGCTGACCCCTCCGCGGCTCTCGATGCCATCGAGCCGGGTCAACCACTCGACTCCCATGAACGCCAAGCGGTCGAGGAGGATCTCGCTGACCTCGCCGTTTACGAGGCACTCCTCGCTCACCGCGGCATCCGCGGTCTCGTAGTGTGCTGCGAGGACTGCCAACAAGATCATTACCACGACTGGGACATGCTGCGCGCAAACCTGCTGCAGCTCCTCGTGGACGGAACCGTCCGCCCCCACGAGCCCGCCTACGACCCGATGCCTGAGGCATATGTCACGTGGGACTACTGCCGCGGATACGCCGACGCGTCGATGAACGAGGCGATGCACGGCGACGGTTTCGACAGCTGAGCGAAACCCCACCGAGTTCATACGAAAGTGGCCGACAAGCAATTGCTTGTCGGCCACTTTCGTTTGACTCGGATCGGAACGATGCGATCAGGGCGGGGGTGACGAAGAATCACCCGACGGCGACGAGGCCGGGGCCAGTGAGGTCGTTGTCGTGGTTGTGGTCGTCGTTGTCGTGGTGGTTGCCGTGGGCGACGATGACGGTGTGGACGACGCCGCACTTGGCCCAGGCGCTTGCATGATTCCAGGGTCGGGCGTTGTCGTCGTGGTTGCGCCGCCAGGCTGCTGAGGGTTGGCCGGGTTGACAGAAGTCCCCGGAATCGCCGTGGGCGAGGTGGCAAGCGAGGACTGCTGATCGGTCGTCAGCGGCGGCGCCAAGGGTGACGTGGTCTCCTGGACCTGCGTCATCAACTTGCCCCAACGCTCGACGAGGTCGGTCTTGTCCTGCGAGTCCTTGACCGCATCGGCACGGTGAGCTGCGTTGTCCAGCACCATCTTTGCCGCGGGAATGTCCCCGGCAGCCAACAGACGCTCGGCCTTCTCCAGCTCGGATGTCGTGTCGATCTTCGCAACCGTCGAGTTGGCCTCGTCGGCGAAGACGACCTCCTTGACGCCCCAGAGGGCATCGCCGGGCTGGGCGCCGTATGCCATCGCCGTGGCGCCACCGAAGACCACTGCTGCGACAGCTGCTGCGGCGGCGATCGGGCGGACCACGCGCAGTCGGGAACGGGAACGTGAACGCTGACGATCGGAGAAGCCGGACGGCGTCGCTGTGATTGCAGCGATGACATCGTCCAACAACGGACCCTCGGGCATCGGAGTCGCAACGACATCGTCACGCCATTGCGAGAGAATCAACGCAAGTTCGTACTGTTCGGTGCTATCGGTTGCTACCGGTCCACCACTCGAAATGGA
Source organism: Rhodococcus sp. P-2 (assembly GCF_016598535.1). Classification (GTDB taxonomy): domain Bacteria; phylum Actinomycetota; class Actinomycetes; order Mycobacteriales; family Mycobacteriaceae; genus Rhodococcus_F; species Rhodococcus_F baikonurensis. The sequence goes on from NZ_CP066779.1 coordinate 891,623, forward strand.
TTCGATCAGCGCATCGTCACGCCGAACCGCAGCCAAGTCCACTGGCGTACCGTCGTCGGCGAGATCACCGAGATTCGAAGCGTCACGCCCCTCGTCTCTAGCCAAAGCTCTCACCTGCTTTCGTCACTTCTTTTTTCAGTTTCGCGATCGCCCTGTGCTGAGCGACTCGTACAGCTCCGGCGGTACTACCGACGGCGACGGCCGTTTCCTCGGCCGACATCCCGACCACCAGGCGAAGTATCAAGATTTCTCGATGCTTCTCCGGAAGTGTGCCGAGCAGTTCGTGCATCTGTCTGCTGGACTCCGAATCAAGTGCTCGTTGTTCGGGACCATCATCCAGTGCTATTACATCCGGTACTTCGGAAACGGGCTCCGACTTGTTACGGGCGGAGCTTCGATGTGCGTCCGCAACCTTGTGTGCCGCAATTCCGTACACAAAGGCCATGAACGGGCGTCCCTGGTCCTGATAACGCGGCAGCGCGGTCATCACGGCCAGACACACTTCCTGTGCGACGTCGTCAGCGGACAGGTGTCCCCGCTCGGCCGCACCCACTCGACCGCGGCAGTAGCGCACCACCATCGGTCGGATGTTCTCCAGAACCAAAGCTAGAGCTGTACGGTCGCCCTGCGCAGCAGCGGCGACCGCGGTGTCCAACTCATCGCTCGTATTTGTCATCGTCAGCGAAAATCCTGGCGTTACAGTGGCACCTCCCGAGCGGGTGTGCTCCCGCTCTCAGCGGAACCCTCTAAGAGTAACCATCCGGACCGGCTGGTCTCCGCATGCCCGCCCAGCAGTCGCGATAACGAAACAGCCCTGCGGGAATCGTTCGCAGGCGACTTCGGCGGAGCAATTACGACAAAGGTAGGAGTAATCCACCGCGCATCGCGATCAGATCGCCGATCTCACGAGCGCTCGGCGAGGTCCTCCCACCACTCACGCCCTCGATCAACAACGACGACGCCCAGGCCAGGGGCAGCAGACCGTATCGCTGACACCGCGCAAGCACATCCGTCGCCAACTCCACGGCCGCGCTTGGGTCTGTTCCGGTCAAAGTGGCACTGAGCAGTAGATCCGACTTCACGCGGTGCCGGACAGACTCCGATTCCCCCGACAATTCGACGGCGCGTTCTGCGTGTCTGCCTGCGCGCGCGAAGTCACCTCCCGCCAGTGCGAGTTCCGCCGAGACCCATTCGATCCGAATTTCCTGCCGCCACAGCCCGGCCTCTTCACCCAGACGCGCCCGACACTGCGCCAGCAGGCGCCAGCCGAGCGGGAGCCGGCCACAGCCGAGCGCATCCGCAGCCAGACCGGTCAGAGCGTCACAGGCGGCCTCTGGATCGTCTTGCAGGCCGCCGACGATCGCCAGTGCGCGACCGTCCCACGTCGACGCGAGTGCATGGCGTCCGCTCTGGCGAAGAAACGACGCCCTCGTGCTGGCAGACAGAGAGGCAAGGACTCGATCCGAATGCGCCGAGAACCCCGAAGTGCGCCGATCCAGGACATCCAATGCGGCCCGCGCTCTGGCGTAATGCCCCTGCCCACCCAGAATTACTGCTGTTGTCCACCACTCCCGGGTGGTACTCGGCACCGGGAGGCGGTCGAGATCCGGATCCGCCCCGAACGCGGCGGACTCGAGAGTGCTTGGACGTGCAGCTGCTTGAGAGGGCACAAATGATCCGGTGGGCGCAGATGGTCCAGGGGGCGCAGGTGTCGACACAGGTAGATCATGGCAGCAGCACCGCCAGACAAGCGCTCGACCGATGCCAAAAATCGCACAGAAACACGAAATGGCAAGTTTGTCGGAGTTAATCAGATATTCAACTGAGATTTGCCGAATGTACTCGTAATGATATTTAACGGGCATATATCCGTGACGTTAACTGTGCATTACTTATTGGACAGATGTCCTAGTTGAAACTTGGGCACTAAGTCCCGAAATGGCACACTATCCCGCCTGCGCAATATCGGACAAATGACGCAAACCGAGCCGAATGACTGAGTGATTTCGCCGGGCGATCAGCAGCAAACATATCCCTGATCTGTGGGTTTCGCATCTCGAGCAGCCAGGCTCGCCGCCCACCACCTCGATCGACCCGATATCAACATCGGCACAGCACAACGCATGAGGGGCCCGAAATGTAAATATATACTTCGTTAACTCTCGTATTTCGATATATGCCGATCGCCACTGAACAAGCCTATTGACGCGATTTACTCAGCACCCTTACGGTTAGCAAGCGTGAACGATTCAGAAGGCCCGGATAACCTCCGGGCAACTTGGTCCGCTCGTTGATCAACGCGAGCTTGCAGTAAGGAGTCAACATGCCTGCACCGAATCACCTTCCAGGCCCCAACGCAGACATCTGGGACTGGCAGATGCACGGTCTGTGCCGCGGAGTCGACTCCTCCATGTTCTTCCATCCCGATGGCGAACGCGGTAGAGCACGTGCCCAGCGCGAAACCCGCGCAAAAGAGATGTGCCGTCAGTGCCCGGTACTGATGCAGTGCCGCAGCCACGCGCTGACCGTCGCCGAGCCGTACGGCATCTGGGGAGGAATGTCGGAAACCGAACGTGAACTACATGCGCGCCACCGTCGCACCACCCGCATAGCTTCCTGATACGCGCAGGTCGAGTGCACCAGGCCCCCGAGAGTTTTCGGGGGCCTTTGCTTGTCTACGTCAGCTCCTGAAAAGAATTTCCGACTCCGACCCATCCTGTCGACGACCGACTCCGAATGCCTTCTGACAGTGCACCTCAGCACATCCCTTCAGGAAGGCAGACCCATGAACACCTCTACTCGAGTTCTGGCAGTCACCGCAGCAGCCTCTTTCGCCGTCTTCGGCGTCGTCGGTTGCTCCTCCGACGACAACGATTCGTCGACCGACACCTCGAGCGCCGCCATGACGTCTTCTGCAATGGGATCGAGCATGTCTCCCAGCAGCGCGATGGCAGAGCCCGCTTCTGATCTGGTCGGTGCCGGTTGTGCCGACTATGCAGCCGCAGTACCGAGCGGCGCCGGATCGGTCAGCGGAATGGCCCAGGATCCGGTTGCCACAGCGGCATCCAACAATCCGTTGCTCACCACCTTGACCGCGGCTGTCTCCGGCCAGCTCAACCCGGACGTCAACCTGGTCGACACCCTCAACGGCGGCGAGTTCACCGTCTTCGCACCGATCGACTCGGCATTCGCGAAGATCGACCCCGCCACGATCGACAGCCTCAAGACGGACAGCGCCACACTGACCAAGATCCTCACCTACCACGTGGTTCCCGGCCAGATCGCCCCTGACGCGATCGACGGAACGCACCCCACCGCCGAGGGCGGAACGGTCACGGTCACCGGATCCGGAGACAACATCAAGGTCAACGACGCAACTGTCGTCTGCGGTGGAGTCAAGACTGCAAACGCCACCGTCTACCTCATCGATTCGGTGCTGATGCCGCAGTAGTCCCCACCTGCTGTGCGCCTTTACTAACCCCCCGCGGTTAATAAAGGCGCACAGCGGCCAACGGCGGGCCAAGAGAAAAGAACCGGACATGCACGCTACGGTTGTACGCGATGAAGCGAGACAACTCTTCGTGAGCGAGCCAGACCATGCGTCGGATGCGGCCGACGCATGCCCGACGGACAATTCTGCGGCCCGCACCGCTCGAATCGCGGAATCACGCGAGCTGGCAGTGATCCTCGCGAGCGTCGCCGGTGGCGACCAGAACGCCTTTGCCGAGTTCTACGACCGAACCAGCTCCCGCGTCTACGGCATGGTTCTTCGTGTACTCCGTGATCCAGGCTTCTCCGAGGAAGCGGTCCAAGAGGTCTACCTCCAAGCCTGGAAATCGGCCGACAGTTTCGACCCCGCCAAGGGGTCCGCACTCTCCTGGCTTCTGACTCTTGCCCACCGACGCGCGGTGGATCGCGTGCGCTCCGAACAGTCGAGTTCGGATCGACAGGCTCTCTACGACACCACCAATGCCACTCCCGAGTTCGACGTCGTCAGCGACGAAGTGACGCGAAGAGACGAGCATCGTGCTGTCACGGACTGTCTCGAAACGCTGACGGACACTCAGCGCCAATCGGTGACTCTCGCCTATTACGGCGGCCGAACGTACCGCGAAGTGGCCGAAGATCTCGGCGTGGCGATTCCCACGATCAAGTCGCGAATTCGCGACGGACTACTGCGCCTACGTGGATGTTTGGGGGTGATGTGAGATGGACGAAGAGCTGATCGACTACGCGTACGCCTACGCGATCGATGCGTTGGACCTCGACGAGCGCCGTGAGGTCGACAGATGCCTCGCCGCTTCGGACTCCGCGACCCGCGCCGAATTCGACGCGCAGGTCCGACTCACCGCCGAAACCATGGCCGCGATGACCGTCGTCGACGCCGTCGAGCCCCCGCCGTCACTGCGTAGTAGCGTCCTCGCCTCGATCTCGGCACAGACGACTGCTGCCGACGCCCCCATCTCGCTGGCCGAGCGCCGTAATCGTCGACGTCCGTGGACCGTTGCACTTGCCGCGGCAGCCGCAGTCGCAATCCTGGTCGGCGGCATCGGAATCGGACGCACGCTGTCCGACAACACTCCGCCGCAGAACGCAGCGTCCGAAATCATGGCAGCACCCGACGTTCATGCCACGACGCGTGAAATCCCGGGCGGCGGTAGTGCCACGACGCTGTTCTCGCCCTCCGAGGATGCCGCAGTCCTCGTGATGAACGATGTGACTCCCCCGAGTCCGGATACCGTCTACCAGATGTGGCTGGTGCCGGGCGACACCGACGACACCACGATGATCCCGATGGGGACGATGGCTCCGGGCGACGTCAAACCCACTACCCAGGTGGTGCTCGACGGCATCGGCCCGAACACGAAGTTGGCATTCACGGTCGAACCGCCCGGCGGATCGCAGCAGCCCACCAGCGAGCCGTTCGCGACGATCCCGCTCATCTGATCGCCAGACGAAAGAAGAGATCCCCCACCGGAATCCGGCGGGGGATCTCTTCTTTGTCGAAACTACGAGCAGCGAATCAGTGGCTGTGACCGTGTCCGGTGTCGGCAACTTCCTCGGTCGGCTTCTCGACGACGGCGCTCTCGGTGGTGAGGATCATGCGCGCGACGGAAGCGGCGTTGACCACTGCCGAGCGAGTGACCTTGACCGGGTCGACGACGCCGTCGGCAAGCAGGTTTCCGTAGGTGAGGGTGGCGGCGTTGAAGCCTTCGCCCTTGGTCATCTCGGCGACCTTGCTGACGACGACGGAACCGTCGATGCCTGCGTTGCTGGAGATCCAGAACAACGGAGCGTTGAGGGCTTCACGGACCACGGCAACGCCGGTGGCCTCGTCACCCGTCAAGCCGAGATTCCCGATCAGTGCCGTACCGGCCTGGACGAGAGCCGATCCGCCACCGGGGACGATGCCCTCGGAAACTGCTGCCTTGGCTGCGTTGACCGCATCCTCGACGCGGAACTTACGTTCCTTCAGATCGGTTTCGGTGGCTGCGCCGACCTTGATGACGGCCACGCCGCCGGACAGCTTCGCCAGACGCTCTTCGAGCTTCTCGCGATCCCAATCCGAATCGGTGTTCTCGATCTCGCGACGCAGCTGTGCGACGCGGGTCGCGATGTCGTCAGCGGTGCCTGCACCGTCGACGATGACCGTCTCGTCCTTGGTGACGACGACGCGGCGAGCGCTGCCGAGCAGTTCGAGGCCGGCTTCCTTGAGGGAAAGGCCGACGTCGGTGTTGATGACGGTGCCGGCGGTGACGACTGCGAGGTCGTCGAGGAATGCCTTGCGACGATCACCGAAGAACGGCGCCTTGACGGCAACGGCCTTGATGGTCTTGCGGATGGAGTTGACCACCAGGGTGGAGAGAACTTCACCCTCGACGTCCTCGGCGATGATCAAGAGCGGCTTGCCGGATTCGGCAACCTTCTCGAGCAGCGGGAGGAAGTCGGGAAGCGAGCTGATCTTCTCGCGGAAGAGCAGGATCAGCGCGTCTTCGTAGACGGCCTTCTGCGCATCGATGTCGGTGACGAAGTAGGGCGAGAGGTAGCCCTTGTCGAACTGCACACCTTCGGTGACGACGAGTTCGGTTGCAACGGTGGAGGATTCCTCGACCGTCACGACGCCGTCGGTTCCGACACGGGTGAGTGCCTCGCCGACGAGCTTGCCGATCTCCTCGTCACGCGAGGAAACGGTGGCGACCTGAGCGATCGACTTCTCGCCTTCGACGGGGGTGGCTGCGGCGAGCAGTTCCTCGACGACCTTGTCGGCTGCGGCGTTGATGCCGACGCCGAGAGCCATCGGGTTCGCGCCCGCTGCGATGTTCTTGAGTCCGCCGCGGACGATGGCCTGGGCCAGAACGGTCGCGGTGGTGGTGCCGTCGCCGGCAACATCGTTGGTCTTGGTGGCGACACTCTTGACGAGCTGTGCGCCGAGGTTCTCGAAGGGATCTTCGAGCTCGATCTCACGGGCGATGCTCACACCGTCGTTGGTGACGGTGGGGCCGCCGAATGCCTTGGCGAGCACGACGTGGCGTCCACGCGGGCCCAAGGTCACCTTGACGGCGTCGGCAAGCTTGTCGACTCCGGCTTCGAGAGCGCGGCGTGCGGTCTCGTTGAACGCAATTTGCTTGGACATCTGTTCTGTCAGCTCCTGAATCTTCGGGGCGTGAACGCATTCCGCCCCGGGATCCTGTGTGGACTCCGGGGCGGATCACGTGTGTCTTACTTGGAGACGACAGCCAGCACGTCGCGTGCCGACAGGATCAGGTATTCCTGGCCGGCGTACTTGATCTCGGTTCCGCCGTACTTGGAGTAGATGACCGTGTCACCCTCCTTGACGTCGACCGGGATGCGGTTGCCCTGCTCGTTGACGCGGCCTTCGCCGACTGCAACGACGGTGCCCTCCTGGGGCTTTTCCTTGGCTGTGTCAGGAATGACCAGGCCGGAAGCCGTCGTCGTTTCAGCCTCGTTGGCCTGGACGAGGATCTTGTCCTCGAGCGGCTTGATGTTGACGCTCGCCACGATGAGCCCTCCACTTTGGGGTATGTGCGTCCGAGGCGATCCTCGGACAGCTGTTTGGGTATGCCGTTTACGGCGCGTCACTGCAGTCCCGTCGTCGCGGGTGCCGGAACTCGATCAGCGCCAATTGGCACTCTATACGTGAGAGTGCCAACCCTCAAGGACTGGGCGCATTTTTCTCTTCGTCCAGAGCGAAACAGGACAGCCGTCCACCACGTTCACCTATTGTTCACTTCGTGACGAACATCAATCGCCGTAGTTTTCTGACCTTCGCCGGACTCGGCGCCGTCGGCGCGGTCAGCCTTGGCAAGCCGTGGGGCCTGCAATACGCAGGCGCGTCGACCATTCCGACGTCCGGCCCCGGCACCACTCTCGAGTCCGTGTCCACCCCCGTCAGCAGCAGCGGCTACACCAAGCTCACCGCCGGGCCCGGTTGGGCGAACATCGTGCGCAGCGAGTTGGCCGAGCCGAAGTCGGGACGCGAGGACCGACGCACCGCGCTCGCCTCACTCGTGCAGTTGACCGACGTCCACATCGTCGACGCCCAGTCCCCCATGCGCTTCGAATACGTCCATCAGATCACCGGCTCGGCGTTCCGCCCCCAGGAGACCTTGACGGCGCACGGGTTGATTTCGCTTGTCCGACGCGTCAATTCGATCGGCAGTGGCCCGCACACCTCTCGCCCCTTCGATGCCGTCGTCACCACCGGCGACAACACCGACAACAAGGAATTCGCCGAACTCGACTGGTTCCTCACCTCACTCAACGGCGGTACCGTCGTCGCCAACACCGGTGCCAAGGACCGCTACGAGGGCGTGCAGAACTCGGGTGCCGATCTCTACTGGAACCCCGAGTCACCGATGCTCGACATGTACAAGAAGGCCGGTTTCCCGGAGATCCCGGACTTCTTCGGTGCCGCTTTCACTCCCGTGTCGAGCCCCGGCCTGAACACCCCTTGGTACTGCGTGTTCGGCAACCACGACGATTCGGTGTCCGGCACGGTGCCCAGCGGCATCCCGCCGCTCGAAGCGATGTACACGGGATCTCTCAAATTCGAGGTGCCCGGTTCACCGGAGCAGGCCAAGCAGATCGACGTCGCCACCAAGTTCGATCCCAGCGCGATTCCCGGAATCCTGTCCGCCTTCACGACGCCGCCGCGCCAGGTCACCCCCGACCCGTCGCGCGCGCCGTTCACACCCCGGCAGTTCATCGCCGCACATCTCGACCCCGCGCACACCGGTCCCGGTCCCGTCGGGCACGGTTTCGCTCCCGACGCCGGAGAAACCGGTATCGGTTACTACTCGTTCCAGATCGCACCGGGCGTCGTCGGTATCAGCATGGACTCCACCAACCGCGCAGGCCTTGTCGACGGTTCGCTGGGCGCCGCTCAGTTCCAGTGGATCGAGAACACCCTGCGCGCCGGCAGCAGCACCTACTACGACGCCGCGGGCTCTCGTGTCACCGAGTCGCGCAGCGACACGTATTTCGTGCTGTTCAGTCACCACACGAGCGACACGATGGACAATCTCGTTCCCGACCCCGAGAACGTCCTCGAGCCGCGCCTGCGCGGTTCACAGCTTCTCGACTTGCTGCATCGTTTCCCGAACGTGCTTGCCTGGGTCAACGGACACACCCACGAGAACAAGATCACCCCGTGGCCCGGCGCGACCCCCGAGCAGGGCTTCTGGGAGATCAACACCGCCTCTCACATCGACTACCCGCAGCTCGGGCGCATCATCGAGATCGCGGACAACCACGACGGAACGGTGTCGTTGCTTGCGACGCTCTTCGAAGCGGAAAGCCCCAATTCCGTCGACCACAGCGACAAGTCGGCGGCCGGACTCGCCTCGCTGTACCGCGAACTGTCGTTCAACGACATCCACCGCGACCCGAAGCTGACGGGTGCCGGCGTCGACCAGAACGTCGAATTGTTGGTCCACACCGGACGATGACTCCGTGTGCCGCAGTGTCCTGGGTGACTTCAGGGTCCCCGGTGACTTCAGTGTCCTAGGCGACTTCAGTGTCCTAGGCGACTTCAGTGTCCTAGGTGACTTCAGTGTCCTAGGTGACTTCTGGTCCGCTCGAAGGCGAGCTGTGCGCTTTCGCCCACGACACTGCGGCAACGACGAATCGAACTCCGAATCCGATCAACACCAGATTGCAGACGATCTGAAGGCTCACGAGTCCCCTGGCAAGGTCCGTCTGTGCAGCGATGTCACCGAAGCCGACGGTCGAGAACACCGACAGCGAAAAGTACAGGGCCGCCATACGCGACAGCGGTTCGGTGAAACTGCCGACGCTCGCATGCTCGACCGAAAAATAGGTGATGGACACCAAGAGTAAGTAGGTCGGCATCACGACCGCCACTGCTTCGACCGCCTGCAGAGAGGGCACATCGGAACGCAGAATTCGACGCACCTGCCAGGTCGTTACGGCAAGCACCGCGGCTCCTCCACCGATCAAGAGGAAAATCGCACCCACGGTGTGGACATCGATCCACGGCAGGAAGAAGTACGCACATCCGAAGGCGATCATCGTCAGCGTGGGTCGAAGCAGTGCACCCCGGATCAGCGTGCGTCGTCGATCCCGGTCGATGTGGGGAGAATCGCCTTTTTTCCGCATGAATCAATGATCGACAATTTCGCAGGTAAAACCACCCTTTCGGTCCGAAAAGGACGTCACGGAGACGAAAAGCAATGAGCAATCCTCACGAACCTTCTGTAACGTTCATATAACGGCGGTCGATTGAACATTGACCGGCATTGACTGTGAGGAGGTGTGCGATGAGTTGTTCACTGGGAATTTCCACTGGATCTTCCGGTGTCTATTCAGCACTCGTCGACACCGATACCAGCACAAACGCGCCAGGCGCCGTGCCTGCCGAGACTCGCTTCGTCTCGGCGGATCAGGCCAATTCCAACGTCGGTGACCTCGTCAGAGCATCCATCAAGCTGATGACGACGCAGGTAACGGACGGATCTGAAGCGCCGCGCTCGATCGGTGTCAGCTATCGCACCGACGACCAGCTCGCGAGCATCAAGTCATCTCTCTCGCGCTCGCCGAAGCAGGTCCGTGCCATCCCTGAACCTGCCGCAGTACACGCGTATCTCGCCGAGACCGGGAAAACCGAGCGGTACGACACGACAGCTCAGGTCGACGTCGGCGATCAGGGTCTGACGGTGTCCGTCGTCGACCACACCGGTGAAGTTCTGCATTCCGACCGCATCGACGCCCTCGCGGGGGCCGGAATCGACCGGGCATTGGTCGACTTCGTGACCGAGAAGGCGCCAGGGCACCTGCGCCGGTACACCGACGCGGAACTTCTTTCCGCCCGGTGCCACGTCGCGAAGGAGCAACTGTCCACTGCCACCAAGGTGACCATCGACCTTCCCGTCGACGCCATGGCAATCACGCGCGACGAGTTCGAAGCCATCATCGCCCCGGATATCGAGCGCGCCGTCACCTTCATCCGTGAAGTCGTGAACGGCTCACCGCGGCCCGTCGGAGCCGTTGTGCTCATCGGCGGTGGCGCACACATTCCGGCCGTGCGGTCCGCCGTCGCCGCTGCCGTCGATCTCCCACTGGTCGAGATCGTCGAGCCCGAGACTGCGGCAACCAAAGGTGCTGCACTCCTGGCAGATTCGATCACCGCAATTCGTTTCCCCCTGCTGGGCTCCGGAAGTGACCAGCGCTCCGGATCCACCGCCAAGGTCTCGGGCGCTTTGATCGGTGCGCTCGTGGTCGGCGGACTGGTACTCGGCTACGGCGCAAAGGAATTGGTTCCGACCGACGACACCGCGGTCTCGCCTGTCGGAACCGGTTCGACCACGACGACGGTGAGCCCCGAAGCGACGACGAGCACCGGATCGACGATCATCCCCTCGCATGATCCTCTACCTTCGGTAGCAGGCAGCACGTTCCCGCAGTACGGCTATCCCACAACGCCGTTCGACTCACAGCCCTACGACACGCACTCGTACACAACACATCAGTACACACTTCCGCCTGCGCCGATCCCGGACAGCGAGACGACAACTACGCCGCCGACGACCACACCAACCTCACCGGGTTGGCCGACCATCCCAGGGGTCACACTGCCCGATCCACCGGCGTGGTGGCCGACGCTCCCGGACACCGAGGCGACGCCTCCGGTCGATCCGACCGAGGCGAACCCCGGCGGCGGTATCGGCCCGGGCGAAAGTGGCGGAGAAAACCCGACGACGCCGGAAAACCCTGGAAGCGGTTCCACCGAAACCGAAATCACGACCCCCGGCGGTGGTGATCCGACGACTAAGCCCGGTGAACCGAATACCTCGATGCCCGAAACCGGTCCCGCGACCACACCGGATCGGGAACCGGTCCCAGTCGGTTGATTCTCGGTCGGTCGATTCTCAGCGCATCAACTGGCTGATCGAGACCGACAGCCCCGGGTCCGTGGCGACACTCAATTCCGAAGGGCCTGCGCCGTTTCCGATCAGGTGGGCGGCCAACGAAGCGATCATCACGCCGTTGTCCGTGCAGAGTCGAGGTTTCGGAATGCGCAACGTGATGCCGGCTTCGGCGCAGCGCTGCTCGGCGAGTGAGCGAATACGTGAATTGGCCGTGGCGCCGCCGCCGAGGACCAAGGTGTCGACCCCGACGTCCTTGGCTGCACGCACTGCCTTCATCGTCAGGACGTCGGCAACGGCTTCCTGGAACGAGGCGGCGATGTCCGGAATCGAAAAGGTCTCGCCTGCGCGCTCTTTCGATTCGACATAGCGGGCGACGGACGTCTTGAGTCCCGAGAACGAGAAGTCGTGCCGCGAATCGCGCGGCCCCGTCATGCCGCGAGGGAAGGCGATCGCGTTCCGATCCCCCTCTTGCGCTGCAGCATCGAGTGCCGGTCCGCCGGGAAAGCCGAGTCCGAGCAGTCTGGCCACCTTGTCGAAGGCCTCGCCGGCGGCGTCGTCGACAGTCGTTCCCAGCTCGACGATGGGCTTGCCCAGATCTTCGACGTGAAGCAGGTGCGTGTGACCACCGGAGACCAGCAAGGCGACGCACGAGGGCAACGGACCGTGTTCGAGAGTGTCCACCGAGACGTGACCACCGAGATGATTGACCGCATAGAACGGGATGTTCCATGCTGCCGCATAGGCTTTCGCTGCGGCGACACCGACCAGCAGCGCGCCGGCCAGGCCGGGTCCGATGGTGACGGCAAGTGCGTCGGGCTTCTCGATACCGGCGGCCGCAAGAGCGCGGCGCATCGTCGGTACTATCGCCTCGAGGTGAGCCCGTGAGGCCACTTCGGGAACGACTCCCCCGTATCTGGCGTGCTGATCCACGCTCGATGCCACCTCGTCGGCCAACAGGTCGCAGGTTCCGTCACCGTTCCAGCGAACGATGCCGACACCTGTTTCGTCGCAAGAGCTTTCGACACCCATGACGATCATGCTTGCTGCTCCTCAATTTCGCGGACACCGAGCACGGCGGGCCGTCTCATCGTGTACGCATCTGCCCCGCTGGGCTGGTAGTACTTCTTTCGTGTTCCGACGATCTCGAATCCTTCGCGCCGGTACAGCGCGATGGCAGGTTCGTTGTCGGTGCGCACTTCCAGGAACACCGGGCACTGCCGTGAATCCGCCAGGGCCAGAAGCGCATCGAGCAACGCGCCGCCGATTCCCAGTCGCTGAGTCGAGGGATCCGTACCGATGGTGTGAACCTCGGCCTCCATGTTCGGCGACGCCCCCAACAAGGCAACTCCGGCGTATCCGAGGACGTGACCGTCTGGTTCTCTCGCAACGAAGTAATGATTATGTGCGCCGGCAAGTTCCGAAACGAATGCTTGCGCGCTCCAGGGACCGTCGCCCGCGAACAACGCACGTTCCAACTCCGCGCACCGTTCGGCGTCATCGACGTTCATCGGCTCGATGCTGTACTTCATCTGCTCTGTCTCACTTGCCACGTTCTGCGAGGGTCTTCGCGTCCGGGCGTCGGAGGTACAGCGGCTCCCGCGGGGCCGGAACCGAGCCGGCCAGAATCTCGCGAGCAGCGACTGTCACCAACCCGGCCGGTGACGGTGTTTCCGCCGGGTCGACGGGCAGATCGAAGAAGTCCACGTGCGAAGCGGATCCGGCAATCAGCGTCGAAGGCGAAGGATCAACGTCGCCGGCGGAATTCACTGCCGGTCCTTCGACGCGCACCCCTCCGTCATAGCGCGCCCAGTAGATCTCGCGACGCCTCGCGTCAGTCACGACGAGCAGGCTCTGTGTGGTCGGTACCGCAGCCGCGATGGCGTCGAGACTGCAGACGCCGTACACGGGAACACCGAGTGCATCACCGAAGGCAGCGCCTGTCGCCATGCCGACGCGCAGTCCGGTGTACGGCCCCGGCCCGACACCCACGACAACGGCGTTCAACTCTGCCGGAGTGACCCCTGCCTCGGCGAGGCATTCGAGGACGTGAGGGGTCAAGACCTCGGCGTGCGCACGAGGATTGACCGTGACACGCACGGCAAGCGTCTCCACTGTGTCCGGAGACACTGCGTCCGATGTCTCTGTGTCCGGTGACGGAGCCGACAGGGAGACGACTCCGGCAGTGACCGCCGGAGTGGAGGTGTCAATTGCGAGAACAAGCACGATTTCTCAGGGTACCCGCACGTGAAGAACTACTTCCGGCCCGGGAGGGTCACGACGTCTGGAACATCAAACGCCGTTTCACGACGTCCAGATCCAGCTGGCCGTCCGCACATCAGATTCAGGTTCCCGACGAAGCTGCACTCGCAAGTGTCGTTCGACGAGCCTTTCCACGACGTCACCACCCCATTCCACCACCACCACTGCATCGGTGAGGTCGGTGTCGAGGTCGAGGGCATCGAGTTCATCGAGCGCGTGCGGTCCGCTGTCACCCAGCCGGTATGCGTCGACGTGAATCATGCCGACAGGAACTCCGCCGCCGGGGCGGGTACCTGGGCGATGCTCGCGAGCGATGACAAACGTCGGGGACGTCACCCGGCCCTGTACCCCGAGACCGGCTCCGATTCCACGAGTCAACGCGGTCTTGCCTGCCCCGAGTGGCCCGTCCAGCACCACCAGGTCGCCGGCAACAAGTCCCGCCGCCAAGCGTCGGCCGAAAGCCTCGGTATCTTCGGCCGTTTCCAACGTGATCTGTCCGGACACGGGAAGTCCAGTGGAGTTCTCAGCCGACATCGGACCGCTCTTCTACCTGCGCTCGCTGCACGAGCTTGTCGATTGCGTCCGTCACGATCGCCGGGAACTCGAGCTGCACCAGATGGCCTGCCCCGTGAACTCGCACGAGTTCGGATTCGGGGAGATCGGCAGCGAGACGCTTCGAGCTGATGAACGGAATCATCATGTCTTGATCGCCGCAGATCACGACTGCCGGTGTGTTCGCGAGGACCTCGAGGGACGCGGACTCGTCGTGCAGTTCCAACGTCCGCAAGAAATTGACGATGGTCACGACCGAGGTCCGGTCGAGCATGCCGTCCGACAGTTCATGCAGCCGCGGGCTGACATCGGTGCCGTACGAGGCCGCACGCAGGATCGGCGTGATCAGTACTCGCGCAGCGCCGCGCGCATGCTGAACCACTCCTGGCGAGGTGCGCACTGCCAACCGGAACCCGTCGATGATCGGATTCTGCAGATTACGGGTCAGACCGGTCTCGGCCAGCCCGGCCGCCGTCGTCGCGACCAGCCCGACGCCGATGACTCGTCCCTCGAACCATTCGGGTCGCTGACCGGCGAGCGCGAGCACCGTCATGCCACCCATCGAGTGACCGACCAGAACTATCGGTCCCTTGGGCACTTTGGCCTCGACGACAGTCGCGAGGTCGCGGCCAAGCTGCGAGACCGTACAACTCTTCGAACGCGACATGCCCGAATCTCCGTGTCCGCGCTGGTCGTAGAACACCATGCGAACCTTGTTGCCCCATCGCTCTTCGAGCTGGCGGCGCTGGAAATGCCAGGACAGCGCACTCAGGCAGTACCCGTGCACGAAAACGACTGTCAGCGGAGCGTCATCCGGTCCCACTTCGCGAACTGCCAGCTCGACGCCGTCCTCGGTGCGCACAGTGCTCTTGCGGTCGCGCGTCATGAGGTCGAAGTCCTCGTCCGCGTAGATTTCCCGGCCCGGACGCGTCGCGGTCTTGAATGCATTCACGCCGGCCATCGAGCCGAGCGCCACAGCGCTGAGCAGGCCACCGAGAATGCTCATCTTTCCTGCAGTCTTCATGACGTCTCTCCCCCGATGTACGTACGCACAGTGCGTCCACGTATTCCGGTCACGACCTCGTAGTGAATCGTGTCGAGTACATCGGCCCAGGCCTGCGCGTTGGGTTCGCCCTGATCGCCGTTGCCGAAGAAGATCGCGGTGTCACCTTCGCGAACTCCGTCGCCGTCCGGCCCCAGGTCCACCAATACCTGGTCCATGCAGATCCGCCCGACGGCCTGGCGACGCTTACCGCCCAACTGCACTTCGAACTTGCCGCTGAGTGAACGAGACAGACCGTCGGCGTAGCCGACTGGAAGCAGCGCAAGAGTGGTGTCGTGCGGTGCGACCCACTGATGCCCGTAGGAGACGCCCTCTCCGGCGGCCACCTTCTTCACCAGAATCACCTTCGCTCGCAGCGTCATCGCCGGTCGTAAACCGAAATCTCCGAGTTCGGGCACCGGAGACAATCCATATATCGCAATTCCGGGCCGAACCATGTCAAATTGCAGGTCAGGACGGGTGACTGTCGCGGCGGAGTTGGAAAGATGAACCACTTCGGGTTCGAATCCGCGAGCGCGGACGTCGGCAACCGCGTCGATCAAACGCTGCTTCTGCATGTCGATGACGTCGTGATGCGGTTCGTCCGAGTGCGCAAGATGGGAGAACACTCCGCGCAGCCTGATCGTGCCCTCGTCCCGGGCAGTTGCGAGGTCGTCGAGCATCTTCGGCCACTCGGTTCTCGATACGCCGTTGCGATTGAGACCGGTGTCCACCTTGAGCGTCACCGTCGCTGGTTGTCCCAGAACCCGTGCCGCGTCGACGACAGCAGCCAGGTGTCGCGGCGAGGACACGCCGATCTCGACATCGGATCGGATCGCCGAGGAGAAATCGGCGTCGACGCCATGCAGCCAGGCCAGGACGGGAGCGGTGATGCCTGCCTCGCGAAGAACCAATGCCTCCGCGATGGTGGTGACGCCGAGTTCCCGGGCTCCGGCCGAGAGCGCCGTTCGCGCCACCGCAACTGCGCCGTGGTTGTATCCGTCCGCCTTGATGACCGCCATCAACGCGGCGTCCCCGGCAAATTCACGCAGAACACGCACGTTGTGCGCGATCGCGTCCAGATCGACGACTGCCTCCGTCTGCGGCCCTACTGCGTCTTCGAGTCGGCTCGCCTTCCCCTCGGCAGGCTCCTTCGGTGCTCTTCCCTGGGCAAGCGTCATGGCGACAATCCTGCCACCCACGCAGAATCGGACACGTGTTCGGGTTTGAACACCCTCAATCAAGGGCAAAAGAGCGAAGCACACGCACCGACTCGCGCAGACCTCCCAGCAGGGGCGAAGCCGAAATCGGTGCTCCGGCGACATCGCTCTGATCGCCGGCAGCGGCGATATTCGCAGCCAACGCGTGAGCCCGCGCCCCGACGGCCCCGGCTTCGAGAGGGCTCAGTCCCGCCGCCAGCAACGCGCCGATCACACCGGAGAGGATGTCGCCCGAGCCTGCGGTCGACGCCCAGGAGCCGCCGGCGTCGTTGACCAGGACCTCACCGCCGGGATCCGAAATCACCGTCGTACGGCCCTTCAGCAGAACGGTGACTCCGAGGCGCTCGGCGAGAGCACGTGTGGACGCGATTCTGTCGTCGCCCAGGGGTGTGAATCGTGCGAACTCGCCGGCGTGGGGCGTCAACAATGTCGGCGCGGTGCGGGCTGCGACAAGTTCGGGACGCTGAGCGAGGAGGGTGAGTCCGTCCGCATCGACAACAACGGGTACATCAGTAGCCAGCACCGACGCCAGAAGCCGCGCGGCGTCGTCGTCAGTACCCATGCCGGGGCCGACCACCCAGGCCTGAACCCGCCCCGCGGCGTGGAACGTCTCACTGGCAATCACTTCCGGGAACCGGGCGAGCACCTCGGCGGAGCCGTGCCCGGCGTAGCGGACCAGGCCGGAAGTGGCGGTCACCGCGGCGCCGGTACAGAGCACACCCGCGCCGGGATACTGCTCACTTCCCGCAACGATGCCCACCACACCCTGCGAATACTTGTCGTCCCCCGGGCCGGGCACCGGCCACAGCGCACCGACTTCCGCCGGATCGAGTGAACCGAACTCGGGTTCGCCGACGTTCAAT
Organism: Rhodococcus sp. P-2; assembly: GCF_016598535.1. Lineage (GTDB taxonomy): Bacteria > Actinomycetota > Actinomycetes > Mycobacteriales > Mycobacteriaceae > Rhodococcus_F > Rhodococcus_F baikonurensis. The sequence goes on from NZ_CP066779.1 coordinate 908,967, forward strand.
CCGATGTCCACGAGTTCGACACGACCACACAACGGAGCCGCGAGTACGTGTACGGGCTTGAGCGCGCCGAATGTGACCGTCACGTCAGCGGTCACCGACGGGCCGTCCACCGAGCCGGTGTTCGCGTCGACGCCGCTCGGAAGATCGACCGCCACGATCGGTGCATCCACATGGCCGACGAGTTCAGCCGCGTCAGGTCGCAGACCGCCGTGTCCGGAAATCCCGACGATGCCGTCGATCACCAGATCCGGGGACCCGACGTCGGCAGCGACTCGGCCACCGGCCTTCAAGAGAGCGTCGAGGCCCGCCCGATGAGCGCGCGCCGGATCGAGCAACACGGCCCGCACGCTCACACCTCGTTTGCGGAGCAACGCACCCGCCCACAGGGCATCACCGCCGTTGTCGCCGGTACCGACCAGAAGCGTCACCGACCGATGCGCGACCGATCCTGTACGGGAACGTAATTCGTCCGCGACGACTCGCGCAAGGCCGTAGGCCGCTCGACGCATCAGCACCCCGTCGGGCAGCTTGTCGAGCAGCGGCGCCTCCGCTGCTCGCACCTGATCGGCTGTGTAGTACCCACGCATGTCGGAACCCTTCAGTTGCCGTCGCTACCCTCGGAACCATGAAATCACGTCTTCGCCCGGCAATCGCGGGACTCGTCCTCGCCCTCGGTCTGGTCGGGTGCAGTTCCAGCACAGACACCACACCATCTGCGGCCGAAACGACGGCGAGCGGACCCGTGGTGACCATCTCCGGGATGGCGTACTCCCCCGCTTCCCTCACCGTGAACGTCGGCGACACCGTCACGTGGGTATTCGACGACAACGGAATGGCCCACGACGTCAACGGCCTCGGCGACGCGAAGGGCAAACTCCGCAGTCCGCTCAAGAAATCGGGAACCTACACCTACACGTTCACCGAACCCGGAACTTACGACTACACCTGCACACCGCATCCCGAGATGCGCGGAACCGTCGTCGTTCAAGCGCCGTAATGCACTCGGGCCCCGCAGTCTTTCGACTGCGGGGCCCGAGCTGTCTTGCGAAAGCTATTCGACCGTAACCGATTTCGCCAGGTTACGCGGCTTGTCGACGTCGTAGCCGCGTGCGGCTGCAACCTCGGCCGCAAAGATCTGCAACGGAACCGTGGACAGCAACGGCTGCAGCAGGGTAGGTGATGCCGGAATCTCGATCAGGTGATCCGCGTGCGCCGCGGCGACGGTGTCGCCTTCCTCCGCGATGACGATCGTCGTCGCACCGCGCGCTTTGATCTCCTGAATGTTGGACACCAACTTCGAGTGCAGGACAGCGCGGCCCTGCGGCGACGGCATGACGATGATGACCGGAAGGTCCTCCTCGATCAAGGCGATCGGGCCGTGCTTGAGCTCACCGGCGGCAAAGCCCTCGGCGTGCATGTACGCAAGCTCCTTGAGCTTGAGCGCACCCTCGAGCGCCACCGGGTAGCCGACGTGGCGACCCAGAAACAGCACGGTCGACGCGTGCGCGAACTGGCGTGCCAACGCGCGCACCGGTTCTGCGGTCTCGAGTACCTTGCTGACCAAAGCGGGCATCGCTTCGAGGTCGGCATACTCGCGGGCAACCTCGTCCGGATATTTGGTGCCGCGCGCCTGCGCCAAAGCCAAACCGACGAGGTAGTTCGCGGTCACCTGCGCAAGGAACGCCTTGGTGGACGCGACCGCGATTTCCGGTCCTGCCCGGGTGTAGAGGACGGCGTCGGCCTCGCGAGGGATCTGCGCACCGTTGGTGTTGCAGATCGCGAGGACCCGTGCCTTCTGATCCTTGGCATGCTTGACAGCTTCGAGTGTGTCGGCCGTCTCCCCCGACTGCGAGATCGCGACGACGAGCGTCGAACGATCGAGAACCGGGTCGCGGTAACGGAATTCGCTGGCGAGTTCGACCTCGACAGGTAGACGCGTCCAATGCTCGATCGCGTACTTCGCCAACAGACCGGAATGGTAAGCACTACCGCAGGCGACGACGAACACCTTGTCGACGTCGCGCAGCTCCTGGTCCGACAACCGCTGCTCGTCGAGGACGATCTTCCCGTTCTCGAAGTGTCCGAGGAGGGTGTCGGCAACCGCAGTCGGCTGCTCTTCGATCTCCTTGAGCATGAAGTAGTCGTGACCACCCTTTTCGGCGGCCGCGAGATCCCAGTCGATGCGGAACGGGCGTCCTTCTGCCTCGTTGCCCGCGAAGTCCGAGATCCGGTAGCTGTCGGCAGTGATCACCACTGCCTGATCCTGTCCGAGTTCAACCGCATCGCGCGTGTGCTCGATGAACGCGGCGACGTCGGAGCCGAGGAACATCTCGCCCTCACCGACACCGACGACGAGCGGCGTCGAGCGACGGGCGGCGACGATCGTGTCCGCGTGGTCGGCGTGCGTGAAGACGAGCGTGAACGCACCTTCCAACCGGCGAACCACCGACAGGGCACTCTCGATGAAGTCGCCTGCCGTCGGCCCCTGCACGTACGCCCGGGCTACCAGGTGGACTGCCACCTCGGAATCCGTGTCGCTCTGAAGCTCGACGCCTGCAGCCTCGAGCTCCGCTCGCAGCGGGGCGAAGTTCTCGATGATTCCGTTGTGAACGACAGCCAGCTTGCCCGACGCATCACGATGCGGGTGTGCATTGCGATCCGTCGGACGCCCGTGCGTCGCCCACCGGGTATGGCCCATACCGGACGTACCGACGAAGTGATCCGCGCCGTACTCGCCGAGCTCCGCCTCGAGGTTGGCCAACTTACCGGCCTTACGCTCGATCTCGACCCCACCGGTTCCGTCGAGAATCGCGATTCCCGACGAGTCGTACCCGCGATACTCCATTCGCCGTAAAGCCTCCACCACAACGCCCAGAGCTGGGCGGTGGCCGACGTATCCCACGATTCCGCACATGGTGACTCAGGGTACTTGGACATCGGCAGTGGGCGCATTTTGCGGTTCCCGCACCTGGTTGCAGTGTCCGCTCCGCATACACGAGGCGGCTCATCGGATAACGTCTTCAACCGTGGCACCGAAACTGAAGACACTGACCCGTGAGCTGTCCAAGCGCGGCCCGCATCGAGTTCTCCGCGGCAACCTCGCCCTGGCCGGACAGCCGGGTGTCGTGTACACGCCGGAAACCGGTTTCAATCTCCCCGCCGTTGCCTTCGCGCACGGGTGGATGGTCGGGTCCCACAAGTACGAGCAGACACTCCAGCACCTCGCTTCCTGGGGAATCGTCGCAGCGGCGCCCGACAGCGAACGCGGTCCGGTCCCGTCACATCTCGGATTGGCGGCAGATCTTCGGGCCACTCTCGACATCTGCGTCGGCGTACGCCTCGGCCCCGGCCAGATCAGCGTCCAACCCGATCGGGTCGCCTTTGCCGGTCACGGCATGGGCGCGGGCGCGGCAGTGCTGGCGGCAGCTCAACGTGGGGATGTCGGTGCGGTGGCCGCGCTGTTCCCAGCCCCGACGGCACCCAAGGCGGAGAACTACGCGTCGAAGATCACAGCGCCCGGATTGATCCTCGCCGGCGAAGACGACGTCGATTCCATGACCAGCAATGCCCGCCCCCTGAGCGTGGAGTGGGGCGGACCCGTCGTGGCACGTACCGTGAACGACGGTCAGGACGCCGGACTGATCGAAGGCCGACGACTCCTCGGCGCTCTGGGTCTCGGTGGGTCCGAGCGTAAGACACAGGCCGCCACACGGTGCCTGCTCACGGGCTTCCTGTTGTTCCATCTGACCGGAGACAAGAAGTACAAGGACTTCGCTGATCCCGACGTCGAGATTCCGCACACGTCACCGTTGCTCCCTGTCGAACCTCACTCCGACGCGCGGGCCAGCCAGCTGTTGCGTAAGTAGGGGTCCGGGCTCGCCCCCGTCATCGGCGGCGGGCTCGGCTCAGTCGGCGTCGGCTCGGACGCGGACCGCAGGTACGGGCCGACTCCGACGGAGCTGTCAGGATCGCTGTCAGCGGTGTCGTTCGCGGCAACTTCGGTATCGAATCGCAGCGACGGTGGGCTCCGACGCGCTTCCTCGGTCCCCGCGACTGCTCTGCGCTCACGGAAATCGTCGAGTTGAGCATCGAGGGTTCGCCGGATCGCTTCGAACGGCGCGTGTACGGACTTCACAGCGGACCAGCGCCGGCCAACTCGGCACCCGTCTCGTCGGCGGGGACGGCAGACGACTCCTCGGGCACTGCGACAGGCGGCTCCGCGTCTGGCTCCATCTTCGGACCCGGCGCCGGCAATACCTCAGCGGCGGAAACCTCAGTGATGGATACCTCGGTGGTGGTTTCAACCGGCAGCTCGGGCTGAAGTACCTCCGACTGGGGCGGTTCCTGCAGCGTTTCCTGATCGGCATCGAATACTATTCGCGGCCAACCATTTTCGTCCAACTCCACGCTGACCGACGCAGCGCTCCCGTCAGCGCCGGTGACCTCGAGACTCACCCCGCGACCGTCGGGAGTAATCGAGAAGCCCCACACGCTGCCGCCGATCGAAAACGAGAACGGCGAAGCCGCGGCACAGGAAGCGCTCGGCTCCGCGACCGGCAAGCTTGACGGGAACGCATCTGTCAGCCACTGCGTCGCAACGTCGAAAGCATCACCTACTGCACTCGCGCACTGCGTACACGCCCTGTCGAATTCGTCGCGAGCGTCCAGATACACCGAACGAAAAACTGTCTCCAGCCATTGCTCCGCACCACAACCGCTGGAAGCGGCGCGGGTCAGCTGCTCGATCTCCCCCACGCCCAGACCGCCGATCGTCGCCCGGTCGAGACTGGCCACCTTGAAAGCCTTGTCGGCCAGCGCCGTTCGAACAGTCCGCGCGAATTCGTCAGCCAGTGCGATCAACAGTGGCGCCGAATCTGCATCGGACCGAGCTTCTCGCCTCGCCCCGAAGACCTGATCTACGACCACATCCACTCCGGAAACATTCCACACCGCTGGAAGGTTCTCCGCCAGGGCCGTCAGCATCGTGATCTCCGCGACCGAACCATCCACGGCCCCAGCCAAGTCCGACACGTCTCGCGTCAGTGCCTCCAAATCGATGCCCACTTCTGCACGATACGAATCCTCGTAGGACGTGAGCAGTCGTTCTTCGAAACCCAACTGAGTGGCCAGGTCGTGAAATCGACCGAAGAACTGCAGTCCTCTCGCACCAGCATCCAGGATCTCGTCGGGATGCACGAGCGAATCACGCAGTGCAAGAACATCTTCGACGAAGCCAAAGCCGCTCGCCACGGCGTGAGGCGTCACGCTGTTGGGGGTCACGAAGTCGACCCGCCGGAGCCGCGCAACCGCTGCGCGCCCGCACGGTCCACGTCGACGACCGCCTCGGTCGAGGAGGAAAGCCTGCGCCCCAGCATCTCGAGAAAATCGGCACGCCCGACCAAGCGAGAATTCACGACCGCCAATGCCGAAGCCAACGCGACTCCGTGCTCGGCATAGTCACGGCCCGAAACACCACCGCCGAATCGCAAATGCCTGATCGATTCCGCAGAAGCTCGCAGATCCTGAGCCGCCGACACCGCATGGCGTGCCAATTCATCTGTTCCAGCACGGTCGACGTCCACGAGCGACCCCCAAGTTTGAGCGGAACCACTCGCACGTCGAGCGGCCTATGACTCCTTGGACGCAGCGGGGCGCATTTACGTTCCCTCGAAAACGCGAACGCGTCTACGTTTTCTCGGCAACGCGAACTCGCGATGTGGGGCTACACCGAACCGACGATCTCGGCCAACTGGTCGGCCAACTTCTGCGCGAGCGGGAGTTCGGTTGCTTCGACCATGACGCGGACCAGTTGCTCTGTCCCCGACGGACGCAGGAGCACTCGACCACCGTCACCGAGAACGCGCTCGGCGTCCGCGACTGCCGCAAGTACCGACGGCGACGCTGCCACCGTCGCCTTGTCGCCGACCTTGACGTTGATCAGCACCTGCGGGAGGGTGGTCATCGTTGCGGCCAATGCGGATGCCGACTTGCGCGTACGAGCCATGCGTCCGAGCAAACGGAGACCGGTGAGAATTCCATCGCCTGTGGTACCGAACGCCGGCAACACGACATGGCCTGACTGTTCTCCACCGAGGCTGTACCCGCCCGCACGCAGTTCTTCCAAGACATAGCGGTCACCTACGGCCGCCGTCACGACGTTGATTCCGGCCTCCCGCATCGCGATGTGCAACCCGAGATTGCTCATGACGGTCGCGACGAGAGTGTTCTCGACCAATTCGCCGGCTTCATTCATCGCGATCGCCAGAACAGCCATGATCGCGTCTCCGTCGACCACCGCTCCGGTCTCGTCGACTGCCAGGCAGCGGTCCGCGTCGCCGTCGTGTGCGAGCCCTAGATCCGCCCCGTGATCGACCACGGCTTTCTGAAGATTCTCCAGGTGCGTCGATCCGCAACCGTCGTTGATGTTGAGGCCGTCGGGATCGGCGCTGATCGCGATGACGCGAGCGCCCGCTGCGGCGTAGGCAGCCGGTGCGAGCGCGGAAGCGGCGCCGTTGGCGCAGTCGACGACAACGGTGAGTCCGGCAAGCGGCTCGCTAGCCGCGCTCGCCAGATGTGCCAGGTACAACTGAGAGGCGTCGTCGGCGGTACGGACTCGGCCGATCCCGGCACCGGTCGGAAGTACAGGCGCTGCAGCGCCGTCGAGCGCATCCTCGATCGCCACCTCGACGGCGTCGTCCAGCTTGTGTCCACCGGCCGCGAAGATCTTGATTCCGTTGTCCGGCATGGGATTATGCGATGCCGAAATCATGACACCGAGACTGGCGTCGAGCTTTGCCGTCAAGTAGGCAACTGCCGGAGTCGGAAGAATACCCACGTCGAGCACGTCGACGCCTGCGGAACTCAACCCGGCCGTCACCGCAGCCTGAAGCATCTCACCGCTGGCGCGAGGATCGCGGCCGATCACGGCGGTCGGGCGTGCATCCGAGGTGTCGGCTGTCAGTACGCTCGCCGCGGCCACTGCCAATCTCAATGCGAGATCTGCAGTCAGATCCGAATTGGCAAGTCCACGAACACCGTCAGTACCGAACAACCGACCCATAGAACGACTCCTGAATCCTGTGAACCTCGAGAATGGAACTCGAGAATGGAATTTCTCCGAGAAACACAAGAGCGAGCGTCCGGTAACGATGGACGCCCGCTCTCGTGGTGAACAGGTGCCGAAGCAGACCCGTTGGGTCAACCTCGGCAAAGCATCAGCGCTTGGAGTACTGCGATGCCTTACGGGCCTTCTTCAGGCCGTACTTCTTACGCTCGACCGCGCGGGCGTCACGCGTCAGGAAGCCTGCACGCTTGAGGGCCGGACGATCATCAGGGGTTACCTCGATGAGTGCGCGCGCGATAGCCAGACGCAGTGCGCCTGCCTGACCGGACGGGCCGCCACCGTGCAGCAGTGCAATGATGTCGAAAGACTCGGGACGCTCGACAAGCACCAGCGGAGCCTTGATCAGCTGCTGGTGAACCTTGTTGGGGAAGTAATCCTCCAACGTACGGCCGTTGAGCTTGAACTGACCGGTGCCGGGAGCCATCCGGACGCGAACGACAGCCTCCTTGCGGCGACCGACGGTCTGGACCGGGCGATCGAGGACGATCGGTGCGAGCGTAGCTGCAGCAACCTCTTCGACGACCTCGACTGCGTCAGCGGCGACAAGCTCTTCCACTGCTTCGATGTTCTCTTCGGACACGTTCTGCTCTTCCGGCGATGTCACTGTGCGACCTGCTTGATCTCGAACGGCACCGGCTGCTGCGCGGTGTGGGGGTGATTCGGGCCCGCGTAGACCTTGAGCTTGCTGCTCATTGCGCGGCCGAGCTTCGTCTTGGGGAGCATGCCGACAATGGCCTTCTCGACGAGACGATCGGGAGTCCTGTCGAGGACCTCACCGACAGTGCGGGACTTCAGGCCACCCGGGAATCCGGAGTGGTGGTAAACGTTCTTGCCCTGCAGCTTGTTGCCGCTGATGGCAACCTTCTCTGCGTTGATGATGACAACGAAGTCACCACCGTCGATGTGCGGCGCGTAGGTGGGCTTGTGCTTGCCACGCAGCAAGTTCGCTGCCTGAACGGCAAGACGGCCGAGCACCACGTCAGTGGCGTCGATGACGTGCCACGTGTGGGTCACATCTCCGGCCTTCGGGGTGTACGTAGACACAGATCTTCCTCGTCTTAATTCATTCCACTGCTGACCATGTGCGTATCGCGTAAACGATCCTCGGCGGCCAGTTGAGACCCGAGAACCGCCGGTCTCCACGCATTTCTGCCGGAGCCCTACGGCACGCCACCGATAGACGATACCGGTCTACCCGCTGCCAGGTCAAAGCGCAGCCATCGCCGTCGACAACGCCCTCGTCCGAAACCAGGGGGTAAGCGATCGACATGCGCCTGCCCCGGCAACCTGACGGTACCGGGGCAGGCGGGGTGTCATCACGACATGAATGCTGTCAGCGACCGAACCCGTTTGCGGCGATCCGATCAGCTTCCTGCATCTTCTCCGAGCCGCTCGCCGTCGCTCCGGCGATCTGCGCGAGAACCATGTTCAGTTCTTCGGAAGCCTGGGCCCAGCGGCGCTGTGCGTCGTTCCACGCTTCGGAGCCTGCCCCTTCCCAGCCTGCTTGCAGCTTGTCTACGACAACCTTGATGCCGCCCTGCTTGTCGTTGATCGCTTTGGCCTGCTGTTTCATCTGGTCGGACAGCATTGCGAGGCCGCCGAAGTCGTACTTGATCCTGTCGGACATAACTGCTCCCGGTTCGGTGTGACTGGAGAGAAATTGTGAGAACTACTGGCTGAGGACTGCTTGATCGAACGGTGAAGCGCTCACGGTCAGGACATGTTCACCGTCGCGCCGCGAAGCGCGCTGACGTTGTCGTCTTCGGTCGAGTCGAAGGTTCCAGCAGCCTGTTTGATCTGCTCGCAGATGTCGGTCAGAGCAGTGTCCAACTTCAGGGCCGCGCTGTTGTATCGCTCCATGATTCCTGCGTATTCGACCTGTGCGGCGCCGTTCCACGAATTGTGCGAAGCGTCGGCCTCCGACCGAACAGCGTTGACCAGTCCCCTGATGTCACCGAGATGTCCGTCGATGGTCCCCGCCGAATCGATCAGTTCAGCGGTAGTTGCGGTAAAGCCCATGTCGTCCCCCTGGATTCGGTGAGTACCGTTCGGTATCGGCGATCACACACGACGGCTTGCCCGTCGAATGTGCACCGGGGTCCGAGCGGAACTCCCTGATGTGCGCTACACATACTTTGACGCGATCTCCGTGCCAACGGTTCCGGCCCGACCGAAGAATATTTTCAGAACCGACCGATCCGATCAGGGTTTGAATTCGATTGACTGCCACATCCGCAGACAGTCCGCTTCGAGACTGTCCCACTCGCCGACCAGATACTGGCAGCCGATACTCACTTGCCGACCGTTGCCGACGTACACGTGCCAACGCACCTCGGAGAAATCGTCCGGAAACTCGACGTACACCACTGCCTGTTTTCCTGCGGCATCGTCGATCACAGAAAACTCTCCGAACCGCAACGGGTCCTCGAACGCCGAAAACTGCTGACGCAAAGCAGCTTCGACGGAATCGAATCCCGCACCTTCCGCAAGACGTTTCTCGATGACCACGATCTTGCGATCCTCGCCGGAACTGGGTATCAAATCGGTACGACCGCTCGAAGTCCCTGGTGACAGAAGCTTCCAATCGGAAGGCAACTCTGCTGCAACGCTTTCCAGGTCCACACGCCTGAGTTCCGGCGTGACATCGGGCTCGATCGACGGAATCGAAGTCTTCGGTGCGGGCTTCCCCTGATCTTTCGACGCCTCCGCGATCTCAACTTCGTCTTCCGCCGTAGCTGCGACCGACCCTGCCGACCGAGAATCGCTTCGATCGCGAGTGAACACCACAACCGTTGCCGCGACCACAGCGACGACGGCGACCATCGCAAGCGCCGCAGCGAACCATCGACGGCCTCCGTTCCTCCCGCCGACTCGACGCGGTGAGGAGGCAGTCGAGTCCATGGAAGTAATCGACATCGCGCCATCCGAATCGCCTACCCACCCGGCGCCAAAAGCCGAATTGTCGACGATTCGACCGGAACTGTCCCGCGCGGTTGTCTGGCGAACGAGCGTCTGAGGATCCACCAGAGACGACGCCACCCGACTCTCGTCCAGAATTCGAATGCTCGCGTGGCCGTGGACATTCGTCGAGCCACGTTCGAGCGAAGCCGCAACGGCATGGGAGCGCGGCCCGACCAGCACCACGGCGTCCCGAACCGACAAGTCCCCGATTGCGGAAAACAACCCCGCAACGTCTGCGATCGCCGAACTTTGTGCCCCGTCGATTCGGAGTTCGCCGTCGACCTCACCGACAACAGACGCGACCACCGTTCCGCCACGCAGTTCGAGGACGACGCACCGCGATCGCCAGGCTGTGTGAGCCGACCTCGCCGCCGCGACCGACGTCGGAACGAGGACGACGTCGTGCGCCACTCGCCGTGCGGCATCGAGCAATCGCCGCCTGCGTGGGGCACCCCAATCCGAGGGATGACTGAGATAGAGAATGTCTACATCGACGATTCCGCACCCGTCCATCGCCCTGGAAATCAGCCTGGCCAGCTCCAAAACCGTCGGGACAATCCGACCATCTACGTCGACGTAGTCGTCGTCGACGAAATCGATCGCATTTTCACCGGTACCGGGACCCGACGCCGTTTCCCGTCTGAGGTCTGCACTGCAACAGAATTCGCGTTGACCCGATACCACCCAGATATTGGATGGACCCCAATGTAACGAGACTGACACCAAGGACGGAACGGTCACAGCGGTGGCATCCACGGAACTTGGACAAGTTGGGTTTGCGAGCGAGAAACGTAGACCCCACGACCTTCCGGCAATGTCGACGCGCGGACGGTGCCGACGAGATTTCCCTCGTCACGACTCCCGCTCATGATCAATCCGGCCGGTGCCATGTCGCGAATTCTCGCGATCACCGGCTCGTACAATGCTCTGGCCGCACCACCGGAACGGCGGGCAATCACCAGGTGCAAACCGATGTCCTTGGAATGCGGAATGTATTCGAGCAACGGCGCCACCGGATTTCCACTCGGTGTAGCCACAAGGTCGTAGTCGTCGATCAGTACATAAATCTCCGGCCCACTCCACCACGATCGTTCCCGCAATTGCTGCTGCGTTGTTTCGGCGTTCGGCATCCTCGCGGCGACGATCCGAGCCAAGTCGACCATCAACTCTCCGAAGGTCGTCGACGACGCCGAGTACCCGCCGAGGTGATTCCCTTCGACCACTCCCAGCAGGGAATGCCGATAGTCACCGATAATCAGCTTGGCCTGGGCCGGTGTGTTCGACGCGATGATCCCTTCCGCTATTGCGCGCAGAAGAGATGTCTTGCCACACGCGGTGTCGCCGAATATCAAGAAGTGCGGGTGTTCCCGGAAGTCCATGTACACCGGCGCGAGGTCGGTCTCACCGAGGCCGATCGGCACGGTGAGGCACCGACCGTCGGCCGCACTCGGTGAGGGCCACCGGGTCCCGACAGCTTCGAGAAGTTCTGCCCGCGAGTACGAATCCGGAAGCATCCGCACGGTCGGTGCCGGACGCGAATTCGACATGGCCTCAATACGTTCGACCGTCGCCGTCACACTCCCGCTGGAGTTCTCACTACCTGGCAAACCGTCGATTCGAGGTAGTCCGGTAAGAAGGTGAAGTCCGTCGCGTGTGATGCCACGACCCGGTCGACCTTCCGGCACCAGGCCGGCTTTCTGGCGACCCGCATCCGAATCTCCCGGATCGCCCAACCGAAGTTCGATACGAGTACCCAGTTGGTCCTTGAGTGCCGGCCGGATCTCGGCCCACCTCGACGTCGTGACGATCACGTGCACACCGAAGGACAATCCTTGACCGGCGAGCATGTTGATCTGAGGCTCGAGCGATTCGAAATCCGAACGAACACTGGGCCAACCATCGACGACGAGGAAGACGTCACCGTACGGGTCATCTCGGAGTCCCGCCGCCACACCTTCCCCGGTGGGATCAACTGTTCGCAGTCTTCGGAAATCGGCCATCGAGTCGATGCCGAGGTCACGAAACAGCCGCTCTCGTTTCGCGACCACACCGAGTACCTCGGCAACCGTGCGCCGGACGCGGTCGGAATCCAAGCGGTTTGCCACCGATCCGACGTGCGGCAGATCCTTCAACCCGAGGAGCGTTCCACCGCCGAAGTCGAGGCAGTAGAACTGAATCTGTTCCGACGTGTGCGTCATGCTCAGAGACAGGATCAATGTGCGCAACGCCGTCGATTTTCCCGACTGCGGGCCGCCGACGATCGCAAGGTTGCCCGTCGATCCGTTGAGATCGGCGACGAGAAGATCGCGGCGCTGATCGAACGGCCTGTCGACTATGCCGAAGGGTGCGCTCAGATTTCCGCGAGGTTGATCACCGGCCGCCCACCGCGGCAGCAACTGGTCAAGCGTCGGAGATGCGTCGAGTGGCGGGAGCCACACCTCGTGCGCGCGCGGACCGTGACCGCGCATGCGGTCGACGAGGACTCCCATGAGAGTACGTGCATCGTCACCAATTTCACCCATGTCGACGACATCGGGCTCGACGGGACCGACAACAGCCTCCGGCCCGATCACGGGCGTCGCGGTAAAGGGCAGCGGCGCGAGTTCGACGGGGGAATCGACCGAGAATCGAGTGGGCACCATCCGCTCGCCCTCGAACGGGCCTGACACGTATGCACCTTGGAAGCGAACGATCTCAGCAGAATCGGACTTCAGATATCCCGCACCGGGCGTGCCTGGTAGGTGATAAGCATCGGGAACACCGAGAACGGAACGAGACTCGTTCGCCGAGAAAGTTTTCAAACCGACCCGATACGAAAGATGGCTGTCGAGCCCCCGAAGCTTTCCTTCGTCGAGCCGCTGACTGGCCAACAACAAGTGGATGTGAAGTGACCTCCCCAATCGCCCGATGGCCACGAACAATTCGGCAAATTCCGGCTGTTGACTGAGCAGTTCGGAAAACTCGTCGACAACCACGAAGAGTGCAGGCAACGGATCGAGTGCAGCGCCGGCCAGCCTCGCCTTCTCGTAATCGGACACGTTTGCGAAGTTTCCCGCCGCACGCAGCAGTTCTTGTCGACGATTCATTTCGCCGGCGAGCGCGTCCTTCATACGATCGACCATCGCCAATTCCTCGGCAAGGTTGGTGATGATCGCAGCAACGTGCGGCGCCTCTTCGAGGCCGAGAAAGGTTGCACCACCTTTGAAGTCGATCAGGACGAGGTTCAGTGCGTTGGGTGAATGGGTCGCGATCAGGCCGAGCACCAAGGTTCGCAGGAACTCCGACTTGCCAGAACCTGTGGCTCCGATACACAGCCCGTGCGGACCCATACCGTTCTCGGCCGATTCTTTCAGATCCAGTTCGACGGGGTTTCCGTCTTGTCCGACACCGATCGGCACGCGGAGTCGGTCGCGCCCCTGACGTGGCAGCCAGCCGTGCTCGGGATTGAACCTCGCAACATTTCCTATCCCCAACATCTGGCTCCAAGTCCGAAGGGACCGGTCGTCGTCGGCTGCGTCCACGGCGTTCTGCGATGCCGCGCGGAACGGTGCGATGCGACGTCCGAACGACTGGGCCAGGCTCGTCGTCGCAGCGTCAGGCGTCGCAAAGTTCTCGACTCCTGCGCTGCTCACCGCGCCGATCTGCTCGCTACCGACGACCAGTCGCAGACCACGCGCCGCCGCCAAGCGCGGGCAGAACCCGCACAGGTCGAGGACGGTCACCGAGTCGAGCCCGGATTCGGACAACAGGCCGGTGTCACCTTCGAGCAAGCCACCGTCCACGACCAACACGAGATGCGGAACGCCCGCACTCGCTGGAGTGTTGCGGGCGAACCGAGCACGCATCGAAAGCGATTCACCGAGGGAACTCTCGAACTCGAGGTACGAACCGAACACCATACGTGAAGTGCCGGCGCCGTCCTGAGACTCCGGATGTTGCACGTGTGGGAGCCACTTGACCCACTCCCACTCGGATTCGGTATCGGGACCGCACACCACCGCAACTTGGACCGTGTCCGGACCGTGGAAAGTGCACAGCTGCATCAACATCGAGCGGACAAGCGCACGAGCGGAATCTCTCTGCCCCTCGATGGACATCGCAGCAAATCCGCGAAGCGAGACGGCTGTCGGCAGATCCTTGACAACCGAATGCGCACGAACGAATCGCCGAAGCGAGACAGCGGCGACGGGTTCGAGATCCTCGACCGGCCCGGTCTCCGGAGATACGAGTCTGGTGGCCAATCGCTGTGTACCCAGACCGACCCGAACGTGGCAGTAGTCCGAGTCGGTGATCTGACGTTCCCACATCCGCACAGTTCCGACCAACGTCCAGAGCAACGACGGCTCGGGGTTGCTCCATTGCAGTGCAGCACGCTGCGCACCAGACGTCGCAGCAACATCGCTGCGCATCTGATCCAGGTACCGCAGGTAGTCCTTGCGGTCCTCGTTCGCTTCGGACGCCCGTGCTCCACCGCTACGACCGCCCCCGGCGAGCATCCCGAGCATCGACACCATCATCATGACCGGAAACAGGAGAGACATCGGATTGCGCGCCATGCCGGAAGAGAACATCAGCGCCACCATGCCGATCATGGCAACCACCATGATCACCGGAAGTAGTTTGGTCAGTAGGTTTCCCGGCGTGACGCGAGGAATCTCCGGTGGGGCCTGAAGCGTCACCTCGCCGCCCGGTGTGCGCGGCGATTCACGGCGCGCTCGACGCGCAAATCTGACAGTGCTCAATTCACCCACCCCCATCGGTGCTGCAACTGTTGCCGACATGCGCCTCGTCCCGGCTACCGCCGGCCCCCCAAGGCGTTCTCGCGCAATTGCAAGAGAGTAGATCACAACACCGACACTCGGGTCGGTGCCACCTGTTGTCGGCGCTGTCTCCGACACGGGCGCGCAGTTCATGTCGTATCGTTCGGGTGAACTGGGGTGACGCGACAGGGGAATCGCGTCATGGGAGGGGACAGATCTTGACCAGCACCACTACAACCAGCGCTGCACACACCGAACACGGACCACGCGCGACCCATTCTGCCGAACTGTGCAGGTTGACGGTACTTTCAGCCCATTCGCAGGTGGATCTTGCGGTGCCGCTTCGTGTTCCACTCACGGCGGTCATTCCGGGCATTGTGGACACAATTGTCAACCACAGCAATCTCAACGAGTTCGACCACAGCACCGAACAATTCGAGCCCGTCGACTGGACTCTGTCGAAAGTCGGCAGGGCGCCGCTGGCACCGATGCTGTCGCTGCACGAGCACGGAATACGCGATGGGGAATTGCTCGTACTCGAGGCCGCGGACATGGCTGCCCCGCCCCCACTCTTCGACGACATCATGTACACCGTCGCGGCCACGGATGCAGACATCTACCGGCGCTGGACTCCGATCACCGCACGCGTCGTCGGCTCGTCCGCCGCCCTCGTCGCAGCGCTCATCGCGGCCCTCGCCCTGGTCCTCGGCGATACAGGTCTGATCGGCGCTGTCTGCGGCGGAGTCACGTCCTTGGTGCTCACCGTCACCGCCGTCGTGGCAGCGCGCGTGTACGGAGACACTGCAAGCTCCATCACACTCGGATGCACGGCGGTGCCACTGGCTTTCGTCTCCGGCGCACTTTGTGTACCCGGTACTGTCCTTTCTGCTCATCTCCTTCTCGGTTCGGCATTCGCAGCCGCGGTAACTCTGATCTGCCTCCGCTTGTGCGGTGCCGGATTAGCCGTCTTCACCACACTTCTCGTCGTCCTCCTTGCTGCGGTGAGCACCTTCGCCGTCACGACGACGCTTCCCGAGGCGCGCACCGCGACGGTCAGCAGCGCGGTGATTGCCGCGGCATTGATCGTTCTCACGTTCACTGCTCGACTGTCGATGCTGTTCGCGCGATTACCGCTTCCCCCTGTTCCGACGCCGAGTAATCCCCTCGACGACGATCGCGACGGAGTGCCCGAGCCCGAGCTACCCGGGCTGACCGAGTTGACCGACAGGGCGGGGCGGGCTCGTAGCTATCTGACCGGACTGATCGTGGCCACGTCGGTGGTCGCGCTCACTGCCGCAGTCGCACTCGCATGGTCCTGGACCGGTCAGGGAATCGTCTGGCCGAACCTTGCTCTCGCATTGGCGACGGCCGTCGTGCTGATGTTTCGCGGGCGCACCTATGCGGGCGCACAGCAGGCGGTCCCTCTCATCGCGGCAGGCATCTCGGTGATTCTCGTTCTCCTGGGCGACATGGCGTGGACCCATCGCGACCATGCATTGGTCGTCTTCGCCATCACTATGACTGTTCTCCTCCTGTCACTGATTCTGGGAATCCTCGCCCCCCAGAACACATTCAGCCCCGTGATGCGGCGCGCGGCCGAACTGTTGGACCTCGCTGCTATTGCAGCAATCGTTCCGCTGATCTGCTGGGTCAGCGGGCTCTTCGCGCTCATGCGCGGTCTCTGAGCGATCGGATCTCGATGGTGATTCGACGCGCGACAAACACCTGTGCCGCATTCGTGATCGTTGCCTTCACAGTTCTCGCCGGGGCGGGTGGCGCATCGAGTGCGGTTCCTTCCCCCATCGATCCTGCAATGCTGCCCGAGGACGGTCCGCCCGCACCTCCCCACCCCACCGAACAGCGAACCCTGTGCGTCCCCGCCGTAGCGGGTGGTGACGGTGCGGATATTCCACGTTCTCAACAGGATCTGGGATTCGATTCGGTGTGGCCGATCACCCGAGGGGCAGGGCAGCGAATTGCTGTCATCGACACCGGCGTCAGCAGACATCCCCGGCTACCTGCACTCGAAGGCGGCGGTGACTATGTCGGGACCTCCGACGGCGCCGATGATTGTGACTCACATGGAACAGTCGTGGCGGGTCTCATCGCCGCCCAGCAGGTCGAGGGTTCCGGATTCACCGGAGCTGCGCCGGACGCACAGATCATCTCGATCAGGCAGTCCAGTGCCGCTTTCTCGGTGACCGGCCAACGCGAAGACCCTGCTGTAGCCGAGAACTCGTCTGGCTACGGAAACGTCGACACCATGGCATCGGCGGTCCGTCACGCTGCGGACATGGGTGCAAGCGTCATCAACATCTCCGAAGTCGCCTGTAAGCCTGCCGGGGACGGGATCAACGACCAACGACTCGGCGCTGCAATCGAATACGCCACGATTGCGAAGAACGTCGTAGTCGTCGCTGCTGCAGGTAACGTCGGATCAGGAGGGTGCAAGAACCAGAATCCACCGCCGGATCCCCTCGCTCCCCTAGCCGATCCGTGGGACTCGGTTGTGACGATTGCCAGTCCGGCTTGGTACGACGACTATGTCCTCACCGTCGGGTCGGTAGACCCCACCGGCGCCGCCAGCTCATTCAGCCTCGGCGGTCCATGGGTCGACGTGGCGGCGCCCGGCACCGGAATCACCTCGCTTCACCCGGCATCACCCGGTCTGACCAACGGGGTTTACGGCCCTGACGGCGCCGTACAGTCGTTCAACGGGACCAGTTTCGCTGCGCCCTATGTCGCGGCAACCGCCGCACTGGTCCGGTCGGTTCACCCGGAACTGACTGCGCTCGAGGTCATGCGACGTATCGAAGCCACGGCCCACGCTCCGGCGCAGGGTTGGAATCCCTACGTCGGTCACGGCGTCATCGATCCACTCGCTGCGGTAACTGGCGAATTGGCACCGGGGGAACCCGTCCAGGTCCATCATCAGTCGGTATCGATCGATCCCCTACCCACGCCGCCGACCCCCGACAACCGATCTCGCGACGCGGCACTCGTCGGAGCCGGAACGGTCGGCACCCTCGCCCTACTGACGCTGTTGGCATCGATGCCCCTTCGTCGAGTCATTCGTCGGCATCTTCCCGAACGCCGGAACATCGATCTCTGAACCGTCAGCGCTGTTCAGTTCACCGGAGCGGCCGGCGCTGTATCGGGGGCGACTCCGTCGTGAGCTATCAGTGCGTTTTCCTTCTCGAGCGCAGGACCTGATGCAAGTAGGTCGAGCATCTGCCACGGCGCGCGATCAGGAGTTCGCGTCAATCCGAGTGCGCGAGCCGAGGTTTCGTCCGGAACTCCGTATTTCACACCGGTATCGGATACGTAGAACACTCCGTCGCGCCTGGTGCTGCTCGTCTCGATTCCGGTCGCTTGAACAAATCCGCCGAATCCCTGTTCGACATGGACGCTGTCGAGATTGTCACCCGATCCGTCCGCCTGCGCCAGGGATACCAACTTGCCCCCCTCCGGGATCGGAACCTGCAATCCAGCGACGAGTTTCAGCGTTGCAGAACTACTTTCGCCGCCCTCGACTGCAGGCGAGGGAGCCCATTGCAGACAGCCGACAGGTGCGCCGCGATCATCGACGATCTCCGGAACCGCCTGCGGCAACGAGTCGACGGTCAACTCGTTCACCGAGGGAATACGACTGATGGCATCAGGGGTGACGCTCGTGATCCCGGTGGCGCCCTGTGAATCCGAGAAGTAGATCAGTTGAGCGACTGCCGCGCCGACCTTCTGGATACCGTTCTCGAGTACCACGTAGTACTGCGGTTCCGCACCCGCCGAAACCTGGACGACGGAGCCGACAGTTTTGTTCTGCAGAGGAAACCGGGGTGCTGAGCCCAGTTCGGGAATTCGCGGAGCGTCGACGCGCGGAACTTCGGGAATCGAATTGAGGAATCCGGTACTGATCGGTCGCGCCTGTGCCCCTTCCAGCCCCAAAGCCCGCGTGATCGCCGGATTGTCCACATCGATTTCCGCTCGCTTTCCGTCGTACACGAGAAAGTGATCGGAACCCGACTTCACCAGGAATGCACGGTCATTCGTCAGATATGTCGTGTTTTCACCGACATTGGACGAGCCGACCAGGACCGAAGTCGTCAACGATTTTCTCCCGTCGGATCCGACGGAATCGCAAACCGTCCACAATGCGTTGGTCGGGTCGGCCGATTCCGGCAGCGCGGACGGTGCGCCGGGAATGCCGACGAGCGCGCCCCGTGGTTCCGCCTCGACCTCGGATGCCTTGACTATTGCCGGTTTTCCTGGCGAACCCAGAATCAGTCGTGCCGAGGCCAAGTTCAGCACAGGGCGAAAAGTACCCTCCATGGCGACGAACATCGCGCCCGATTCCTTTGCAACGACGATATCTGCATCGCCGATCTTGTCCTGTGGCCGAAACAGAGCGAGTACCGCGCAACCCGCCAATCCCAGTGCAGCGAGGACTATTCCGACGGTGAAGGCGCGCGACTGTGACCGCATCGGATCGTGAAGCATCCGAACGTCTCGTCTGACCAGCGCGTGTTCCATCCGCCTGACCAAGAATCGGTACCCGTTGACCTGCCAGCGAGTGGTAGGTGTCGCAGCCATCATTCCCCCCGTGCCTTACATCCCCTTGCGAAGACACAGTACAGTTTCGCCGGGGCGGAAATTTTCGGGTAGTTCGCAGGTCAGGTATCGGGGAGGAACCGTGGACCGATCGCGGTTGAGGCATTGGCCGTCGTCGCACAGGATTTCGACGCACGAATTCGTGTCGGCACAGATTCTCGGAATCGGTGCGGGCGGAATCGCGATGGCCAGTGGGCTGGATTGGCTCTGGGCGCTGGCAATCGGTTGTATGGTTGCCGGATCAATGCTGCTTCATGTGGGCGGTTGGTCGGTAATGTCCTGGATTGTCAAGTACTTTCGCTTTCTGCGCCACAAGGACGTCGGCGGCGGCACGATCGTCAGTTTTCACTCCCCCTCCGAGCAGTCGATCGGGCTCCGAGTGGAGGGATCTTCACTCGTCGCTGTCGTCGAGATCGCTCCCCCACGCGACTACCTGACCAGAATCGGGCGTCATTCGTTCGACGCTTCCCACCTTCTTCCCACGGCAGCCCTCGCCAATTGTCTGTATCAGCACGATATTTCACTGACCGGCATCGACATTGTCAGTCACGGATACCGCGCCGCATCGGGAACGCCGGCCACCGAAGTCTACGAACGTCTCATCGGACCACTACCGGCCACCGCCACCAGAAGTGTCTGGCTTGCTCTACGTTTCGACGCTTTGGAGGGTGGTGCAGCAGTCGAACGCCGAGGCGGGGGCGAACAGGGCGCGGGTCGCGCGATCGCTGTTGCCGCAAATCGTGTCATCCGGGTGCTCGATTCAACGGGATGCAAGGCGCGGATCCTGACCGCACCGGAGATCGCATCGTCCACAGCCCAGGTGACAAGAGGAGTCGCCAGCCACGAGGTCACCGAAACGTGGCGAAGTACCCCCTTGCCCGGCGTGTCCAACGTCGGATACGGGATCGAACCCCGCTTCATCACAGCCGCGACCCTGACTCAGGTATGGGCCGTGGCAACGGTCGGGACGTCCGTGACAATTCGGTTGCGCCCGACCGGCGAACGCGGAACGGCGAAGGTCAGTGCGACCTGTCGCTTCACCACACGCAATCCACCTGAGAACGCACCGCTGGCCGGTTTGGTCTCGCTACGTGGGCGCCAGCGCGACGGATTGCTGACCAACTTGCCGACCGCACTGACCGCGCTGGATCCGATCACGCCGCACATCCGTATGGACGGCGGCAGACTCGACTCACTCGCTCTGCCCCTGGCCGGCTGCGGCCAGCTCATCGGCTCGGACCGAAACGGGCACGGCGTCACGGCAAGAATCTCGGGACCCGGCGTCAACACCGTTTTCGTCGCGGGCGAACTCTATCTGGCTCAACAGTTGATCTTTCGAGCCATTGCGACCGGCGCACGAGTACTCGTCCACACCGATCGACCGGACGCCTGGACCCCGCTCACCGACTCCATGGGAGTGCCTGACCGACTCCGTGTGTCCGGGCAGGGTGGAGGATCTGAGGGAGCCTTCGACACCGTCCTGTTCGACGGCGTCGTGGGCCTACCTCCGCGTGCGGGCGTGACCGCGATCTACGTATACGGACATCCCCGCCAATGGCCTCGGATCGACCCTGAAATCTCGATAGTTCA
Organism: Rhodococcus sp. P-2; assembly: GCF_016598535.1. Classification (GTDB taxonomy): domain Bacteria; phylum Actinomycetota; class Actinomycetes; order Mycobacteriales; family Mycobacteriaceae; genus Rhodococcus_F; species Rhodococcus_F baikonurensis. The sequence goes on from NZ_CP066779.1 coordinate 930,009, forward strand.
GCCATTCGCACTCGGTGACAAGATCACGGTCGAAACCGGCCGCACGCGCGTTGAACTGACTCTGGTGACCATTGCTTCCGAGACCTCGTTCATCGGCCGTCCACGAGCCGGCGACGCTCACCAGATGGCGTGATCGTGCCGGTTCCGATCAGCCGGGGTAGGGGTCACTCGCACGCAACGTCCGCAATCCGCTCCCCCACCAATGCAATTCACGAATCATCTTCTCGCGTGCATCGATCGCGATCGAATCGACGTCGAACGGCTGGTGTCCGAATTGCTTACGTACCCGATGAATGGTCACGCACTGACGCACCGAGACCATGTGCAGCTCCGCCACCACTTGCCTCAGCTGTTCGACGGCCCGAACACCACCTGAAATCCCGCCGTAGGACACGAAACCGATCGGCTTGGCCCGCCACTCGTGTTTCACGGAGTCGAATGCGGTCTTCAGAGCGGCCGGATACCCGTGGTTGTATTCCGAGGTCACGGCAACAACCGCGTCGGCGCGCCCGATTCGCTTGCGAAAATCCTCCGTAACAAGTGAGTCCGAGAAGTCCTGGGGCAACGACAACTCCTCGAGATCGATCACCGACACGTTCCACGACGGATTCGCGGTTGCTTCCTCGACAAACCAATCCGCCACTGCGCGTCCTATTCGCCCCTCACGGACCGAACCTACGATGACTTCGACGTTCAAAGGTGCCATGAACGTCGATGCTAGCGACTGGTCACGCAGTGATCCCATCCGTGATGAGTGCGGCCAATTCCCTATAGGCGCTGGCATCGTCCAGTCCTGTTGCCCGGTAGACCGCTCGTTGCTGGATCCGAACCATCGTCGCCGCGGCGGCATCGGCCACAAATGATGCGTGTACCTGCCGGAATGCGCCCGAATCCACGCCCTCGACGATGAGCGCTCGCACACGATCAGCAGCAATTGACGTGTTCTTCTCGTAAACCTGGCTCGCCGACGCCGATTCGGCCAGGTCTTCCATGAATTGACTGGACGCCGCGGACAAGCGATCGCCGACTGCTTCGAGATAGACCGCCACTCGACGAGTGGGTGTCGCTTCTGCGGTCACGGCACTCTCCACCGCATCGGTCGCCGCACGGAAGAAGTGAACCGTGACGGCCCGCACCAGATCCTCTTTTCCCGCTGCCACGGTGTACAAGGTGCTCTTGGAGCAATGCAATCGGGCTGCGATCTCGTCGAGCGTGAAGTGGGCGAAACCCTCACTCAAGAACAGCTCGACCATTTGGTCGAACAGTTCAGCCCTGCGTGCAGTCGTCTTGTGAGCCACCCTTGCCATACTGAAAACAGTACTGCAGTATCGTTCACAGTACTACCGTCTAGCTAGGAGCCGACCGTGCCCGTCGAACGCCTCATGCCCAGCCAAGAAGCTCGCGATCTCATCGAACTGACGCGTGATGTCGCGGACAAGGTACTCGCGCCCAAGGTCAACGAATACGAAAAAGCCGAGAAGTACCCAGACGGCGTGTTCCCCGCACTCGGACAGGCAGGACTACTGAGCCTTCCGTATCCCGAGGAGTTCGGCGGCGGTGATCAGCCTTACGAGGTCTACCTCCAAGTCCTCGAAGAAATCGCCTCGCGCTGGGCAGCGGTTGCAGTGGCGGTCAGTGTCCACAGTCTGTCGTGCTTCCCGCTGTTCACCTTCGGCACCGACGAACAGAAGAACCGCTGGCTCCCGGACATGCTGGGCGGCAACACCATCGGCGCGTACAGCCTCTCCGAAGCGCAGGCCGGGTCCGACGCCGCCGCATTGTCGTGCAAGGCGACGCCCACCGACGGCGGCTACCGCGTCAACGGCTCGAAGGCGTGGATCACCAACGGCGGCAAGGCAGACTTCTACAACCTCTTCGCCCGCACCAGTGACGACGGCTCACGTGGCATCTCCTGCCTCCTGGTGGACAAGGACACCGAGGGCCTCAGCTTCGGTAAGCCCGAAGAGAAGATGGGACTACGCGCGGTCCCCACCGCATCCGCGAATTACGACGATGCCTTCATCCCTGACGAGCGGCTGATCGGTCAGCGCGGCCAGGGGCTGCCGATCGCCTTCAGCGCTCTCGACTCCGGCCGACTCGGAATCGCTGCCGTTGCCGTCGGAATCGCTCAGGGCGCACTCGACGACGCGGTCGCCTACGCGAAGGAGCGCAAGGCTTTCGGCAAGCGGATCATCGATCACCAGGGACTCGGATTCGTGCTCGCGGACATGGCTGCCGCGGTCGACTCCGCTCGGGCCACCTACCTCGACGCAGCCCGCCGCCGCGACGCCGGAGTTCCGTATTCGCGCAACGCCAGCGTCGCCAAGCTCGTTGCCACCGACGCGGCCATGAAGGTCACCACCGACGCCGTGCAGGTATTCGGTGGGTACGGCTACACCCAGGACTTCCCCGTCGAGCGCTACATGCGCGAGGCCAAGATCACGCAGATCTTCGAGGGCACCAACCAGATTCAGCGGCTGGTCATCGCGCGCCAACTGGCCGGTTAGGCGCTCACGTGAAATGCCCTCCCACACAAAGTGGGAGGGCATTTTGCATAGTGGTCGTCAGTCGCCGCAGCATCCACCCGACGACGGAATCTCGCGGGTTTCACGAGTAATCGCGTTGCGGGCGGCCAGTTCCGAGTAGTCGGGGTAGTCCACGCGAACCAACGAAAGTCCGTGCGCCGGCGCAACGAGGATGGAACTTGATCGCGAAGTTTCGTCGAGCAACCCTGCCACCCAGTCGGCGGTGCGCCGCCCCTCACCGACCGAGAGGACTGCCCCTACAAGACTCCGGACCATCGACCAGCAGAACGCATCGGCGTTCACGTAGGCCGTGAACACCGTGCCCTCCTGCGCCCAGTCGAAACGTTGCAACTCCCGCACCGTGGTCGCACCTTCACGACGCTTGCAGAATGCCGCGAAGTTGTGGAGGCCGAGAAGCCGAGTCGACGCTTCCTGCATCGCTCCGAGATCGAGTGGTTTGGGGTACGACACCGTATCGCGTGCGCGCAGGGGTTCCACTCCGAATGCCGCGTTGGTCACCCGGTACTCGTAGTAGCGTCGCTTCGCCGAGAAGCGCGCGTCGAACTCACCGGGAACCACCGAGATCTCTTTGACCCGAACGTCCTTGGGCAGGAAGCGTGCAAGCCTGCGCACGAGTCGCGACGGGTCGTCCGGGAGCAACTCGCCCGGGACGTCGACGTGCGCTACCTGACCCGTGGCGTGGACACCGGCGTCGGTCCGACCGGCAACAGTCAGCTGAACCGGTTGCCGCAGTACCGTTCCCAGCTTGTCTTCGATCTCGCCGCACACAGTGCGCAGGTCGGTCTGGCGGGCCCAACCCGAGAAGTCGGTGCCGTCGTACGAGATGTCGAGCCGCAATCGAACGAGCCCGCCGTCCCCGATGGGGGCGGCGGGCTCGTTCGATTCAGCGTGTGCCGAAACCAAGGGAGACTAGTCCTTCTTGGCCTCTTCGGCCTCGGGAGCGTCGGCCGCAGTTGCGGTCTCGTCCTCGATGGCCTCGACGACTGCGTCAGCGTTCTCGACCTCAGCGTCGGTCGCGTCGGCCTCTACGGCCTCGACGACGTTCTCTGCGGCGGGAGCGTCCTGCGAAGCCTTGACGCGACGTGCGCGGTCAGCCTCGGAGGTGACGGTCTTTTCCTTGACGAGCTCGATGATTGCCATCGGAGCGTTGTCGCCCTTGCGGGGGATCGTCTTGATGATGCGGGTGTATCCACCGTTACGGTCCGCGTAGAACGGGCCGATCTCGGCGAAGAGGGTGTGAACGACATCCTTGTTACGGATGACCTTCAGCACCTCACGACGGTGAGCCAGCGTGCCGGCCTTCGCGTGCGTGACGAGCTTCTCGGCGTAGGGGCGCAGTGCCTTGGCCTTGGACTCGGTGGTGGTGATGCGACCGTGCTCGAAGAGCGCGGTAGCCAGATTGGCGAAAATCGCCTTCTGGTGGGAAGCCGACCCGCCGAAGCGGGCACCCTTCTTGGGCTTGGGCATGATGATCTCCTAGTAAAGGACCTGAGCTGCTACAGCTGTTCGGTCTCGGCGTAGTCCTCGGTACCCTCGGCATCGCCGAAGGAACCGGCATCAGTGTCACTCCACGTTCCGGTGGCGGCGTCGTAGCCGGCAACGGTGGTGGGATCGAAGGATGCGGGGCTGTCCTTGAGGGACAGGCCGAGCGAATGCAGCTTGACCTTGACCTCGTCGATGGACTTCTGTCCGAAGTTGCGGATGTCGAGCAGATCGGACTCGGTACGGCCGACAAGCTCACCGACGGTGTGAACACCTTCGCGCTTGAGGCAGTTGTAGGAGCGGACCGTGAGGTCCAGATCCTCGATGGGGAGTCCGAAGGAAGCGATGTGATCGGCCTCGGCGGGCGAGGGTCCGATCTCGATTCCTTCTGCTTCGACGTTCAGCTCACGGGCCAGGCCGAAGAGCTCAACCAGGGTCTTGCCCGCCGAAGCGAGCGCGTCCCGTGCGGTGATGGAGTTCTTCGTTTCCACGTCGAGAACGAGCCGATCGAAGTCGGTGCGCTGTTCGACGCGAGTGGCCTCCACCTTGTAGGTGACCTTGAGCACCGGCGAGTAGATCGAGTCGACCGGGATACGGCCGATCTCTGCGCCGGACGCCTTGTTCTGGACGGCGGGGACATAGCCGCGACCGCGCTCGACAACGAGCTCGATCTCCAGCTTTCCCTTGTCGTTCAGGGTGGCGATGTGCAGATCAGGGTTGTTCACGGTGACGCCTGCCGGGGGCACGATGTCGCCTGCAGTAACAGCGCCGGGGCCCTGCTTGCGGACGTACATGGTGACCGGCTCGTCCTCTTCGGAGTTCACGACGAGGCCCTTGAGGTTCAGGATGATGTCGGTGACATCTTCCTTCACTCCCGGGACGGTGGTGAACTCGTGGAGAACGCCGTCGATACGGATGCTGGTGACAGCAGCGCCGGGGATCGACGAGAGCAGCGTGCGGCGCAGCGAATTGCCGAGCGTGTACCCGAAACCTGGCTCCAGGGGCTCGATGACGAACTTCGAGCGGTTATCAGCGATGACCTCTTCGGTCAGCGTGGGTCGCTGAGAAATGAGCATTGGTATTTCCTCCTGTACGGACGTCCACTATTTGACGCCCACGATGGGAAAGGGCCTGCGGCCCTGTGAGTGGTTGAGGAGTCCGGAGACTCCTCAACCACTCACGGGGTGCGAAGCGCCTTACTTCGAGTAGTACTCGACGATGAGCTGTTCCTGCAGAGCGATGTCGATCTGCGCGCGCTCGGGAAGCTGGTGAACCAGGATCCGCAGACGCGAGCCGACAACCTGCAGCCACCCGGGAACCGGGCGATCGCCGACGGTCTCACGCGCAACCTGGAACGGAAGCGTGGAGAGCGACTTCTCCTTGACATCGATGATGTCGTACTGCGAGACGCGGTAGCTCGGGATGTCGACCTTCTTGTTGTTCACGAGAAGGTGACCGTGCGTGACCAGCTGACGTGCCTGACGGCGCGTGCGAGCGAGGCCTGCGCGGTACACGACGTTGTCGAGACGCGACTCGAGGATGCGAAGCAGGTTCTCGCCGGTCTTGCCGGGGCGGTTGTTCGCCTCCTTGTAGTACAGGCGGAACTGCTTCTCCATGACGCCGTAGGTGAAGCGAGCCTTCTGCTTCTCCTGCAGCTGGAGCAGGTACTCGCTCTCCTTGATACGCGCGCGGCCGTGCTGTCCGGGCGGGTACGGGCGACGCTCGAATGCCTGGTCGCCTCCAACGAGGTCGACGCGCAGACGACGCGACTTGCGGGTGATGGGTCCGGTATAACGTGCCATTTTCTTCTACCTATCCTTCCCGCTATACCCGACGCCGCTTGGGCGGACGGCAGCCGTTGTGCGGCTGGGGGGTTACATCGGAAATGGTGCCGACCTCGAGGCCAGCAGCCTGGAGGGAACGGATTGCGGTCTCGCGACCGGATCCCGGTCCCTTGACGAAGACGTCAACCTTCTTGACACCGTGCTCCTGCGCCTTACGGGCAGCGCTCTCAGCAGCAAGCTGAGCGGCGAAGGGAGTCGACTTACGCGAACCCTTGAAGCCGACGTGTCCCGAAGACGCCCAGGAAATGACATTTCCGGCGGGGTCCGTGATGGACACGATGGTGTTGTTGAAGGTGCTCTTGATGTGAGCGGCGCCGTGCGGGATGTTCTTCTTATCCCTGCGACGCGTCTTCTGGGTCTTCTTCGGACCGGTGCTACGTGACTTCGGGGGCATTACTTCGCCTTCTTCTTGCCGGCAATGGTGCGCTTCGGACCCTTACGGGTACGGGCGTTGGTCTTGGTGCGCTGACCACGCACGGGCAGACCACGACGGTGGCGCAGGCCCTGGTAGCAGCCGATCTCGATCTTGCGACGGATGTCGGCCTGAACCTCGCGGCGAAGGTCACCCTCGACCTTGAGCGACTCCTCGATGTACTCGCGGAGCTTTGCCAGGTCCTCGTCCGAGAGGTCCTTGCTCCGGAGATCCGGGCTGACGCCGGTGGCGTCAAGGATTTCCTTGGAGCGGGTACGGCCGATGCCGTAGATGTATGTCAGTGCGATCTCCATGCGCTTTTCGCGAGGAAGATCAACACCAGAGAGACGTGCCATGGTGGCATTTCCTTATCGGTGTGCGGAGGTCTGCTCCCAGCCCTTCCCCTGTGCCTCTTGCCGAGTACCGGCGCCGTAAGGCGCAGATGATCTCATCAACTAACTCAGTGGGGCCCCGGCCTCCGTGCCGGGGGTGAACCATTGTCCGACCTTGGCGATCGGTGAACGATCGCGTGGGGTCTCGTCAACAATGGCTGGTACTGGGAGGTCTTCTTTGCTTGTTGCCAAGCAGATCTTCGAAAAGCTAGATCTAGCCCTGACGCTGCTTGTGACGCAGGTTCTCGCAGATCACCATGACTCGACCGTTACGGCGAATCACTTTGCACTTCTCGCAGATCTTCTTGACGCTCGGCTGAACCTTCACGTCTTCTGATCTCCTGTTTTGTCGCAGCCCGCCGCGATGAACCGCAGCAGACATACTTCTCCCTGACCCAGGTCAGGTCCGGGAAGTTCGTTACTTGTAGCGGTAAACGATGCGTCCGCGCGACAAATCGTAGGGCGAGAGCTCTACGACAACGCGATCTTCCGGGAGGATGCGAATGTAGTGCTGACGCATCTTTCCGCTGATGTGGGCGAGGACCTTGTGGCCATTCTCGAGCTCAATGCGGAACATCGCATTGGGCAGCGGCTCGACTACTCGTCCTTCGACCTCGATGGCCCCGTCTTTCTTAGCCATATCCTCCGCGATCCGTTTGGTTTGGCATGCTTCGTGCATCGGCTTCCGTTACATTGGCACGCAATGGAAAGATCGTCGGCACTTCGCGGACCCGATCCCGGAGCGATCCGGGCGTAGGCACACGAACTATCGACGCGCATAGCGCACCGCCTAGCCATGTTACGCGATGTAAACGACCAGGCCAAATGCGCCTCCGGTCAGGGCGACGACGCACACCGCTCCCCGAACGAAAAAGTCCCAGCCTCGACATGAGGCTGGGACTTCTCGAACGTGAATCATGCTCGCTGCCAACACTTGTCAGCGCCGGGGTCGACTACTCCGGGCGGAGAGTCAGAATCCGCGGACCGTCCTCGGTCACAGCGACAGTGTGTTCCCAGTGCGCCGCACGGGACCCGTCGGTCGTCACAACGGTCCAGTCGTCGTCGAGAATCACCGTGTCGGTGGTACCGAGCGTGAGCATCGGCTCGATCGCCAGGCACGATCCGACTACCAGTTCAGGACCCTTACCCGGGGCACCTTCGTTGGCGAGGAACGGATCCATGTGCATTTCCCGACCGATTCCATGTCCACCGTATCCGTCGACGATGCCGTAGGAACGACCGTGCAACTTCTCGGCGGCATGGGTACCGACCTCGATCGCGTGCGATACATCCGTCAGACGGTTGCCGGCGATCATCGCCGCGATCCCGGCTTCCATCGAAAGCCGAGTGGCTTCGCTGAGCTCCTGATCGGCAACGCTGATCTCCCCCACTCCGAACGTCCAGGCAGAGTCACCGTGCCAACCGTCGAGGATCGCACCGCAGTCGATGGAAACGAGGTCGCCTTCAGCCAGGATGTCCTGAGCTGAAGGGATCCCGTGAACGACGCGATCGTTGACCGAAGAGCAGATCGAACCGGTGAAGCCGTGGTACCCGAGGAACGAGGGCACGGCGCCGGCGTCACGAATGACGGATTCTGCGACCGCGTTCAATTCCAAAGTGCTGACACCGGGCTTCGCCGCAGCGCGCACCGCCACCAGAGCCGAACCCACGATCGCGCCGGCAGCAGCCATCGCGTCGAGTTCGCCCGCGGAGCGGAACGGAACAACCTTGCGTTTACGCCCGAAGACCATTACTTACCCAACGCTGCCAGTGCGCGAGCGTTGACCTCTTCGACCTCGCCGATCGCGTCGACGGAGACGATGCTGTCCTTGTAATAGTCGAACAGCGGTGACGTCTCGTCGCGGTAGACCCGGAGTCGGTTGCGGATGACGTCCTCGGTGTCGTCTGCACGGCCGCGAGCGAGCATGCGCTCGACCACGATGTCCTCGTCCACGACGAAGGAGAGAACACCGTCGAGCTTGGTGTCGAGGTCCTTCAAGATGCCCTCGAGAGCCTGAGCCTGTTCGACCGAGCGCGGAAATCCGTCAAGGAGGAAACCGTTTGCGGCATCCGGTTCTGCGACGCGAGCCTTCACCATGTCGTTGGTGATCGAGCTCGGTACGAGTTCGCCGGCGTCGATGTACTTCTTTGCTTCCACACCGAGAGCGGTGGCCTGACCGATGTTCGCGCGGAAGAGATCACCCGTGGAGATATGGGGAACGCCGAACTTCTCGGACAAGATAGCGGCCTGGGTGCCCTTGCCGGCACCGGGAGGACCAAGGAGGACAAGTCTCACTTGAGGAACCCTTCATAGTTACGCTGCATTAGCTGACTCTCGATCTGCTTCACGGTGTCCAGACCGACGCTGACCATGATCAGCACCGCGGTGCCACCGAACGGCAGGTTCTGCGCGCCGCCGCCATTCCCGATGTCGAGGAACAGGTTGGGCAGAACAGCAATGGTGCCGAGGTAAATCGCACCCGGAAGGGTGATGCGACTCAGCACGTAGTTGAGGTAGTCCGCGGTCGGCTGACCGGGTCGGATACCGGGGATGAAGCCGCCGAACTTCTTCATCTCGTCGGCGCGCTCTTCGGGATTGAAGGTGATGGCGACGTAGAAGTACGTGAAGAAGACGATCAGGCCGAAGTAGATCGCGATGTACACCGGGTTGGCCGGGTTCACCAGGTAGGTGTTGATGAGGCGCTGCCACCAACTGGGGTCGACCGCTGTGCTGGCCGAAGTCAGCTGTGCGATCAAGTTCGGGAGGTACAGCAGTGAAGACGCGAAGATCACCGGGATGACGCCGGCCTGGTTCACCTTCAGAGGCAGGTACGTCGAGGATCCGCCGTACATCTTGCGTCCGACCATCCGCTTTGCGTACTGGACCGGGATGCGGCGCTGACCCTGCTCGACGAAGACGACGCCGGCGATGATCAACAGCGCTGCGAGGCAGACGAAGGCGAAGACCAGCGGACCACGGCTGTCGAGGATCGCCTTGCCCTCGCTCGGGATACGCGATGCGATACCGGCGAAGATGAGGAGCGACATACCGTTGCCGACGCCGCGTTCGGTGATGACCTCGCCGAACCACATGACCATGGCAGCACCGGCAGTCATGACCAGCACGATGATGACAAGGCCGAAGATCGACTTGTCGGCGATGATGTCGTCACAGCCCTGGAGCAACTGTCCGCGTGCCGCGAGAGCGACGATGCCGGTCGACTGCAGGATTGCCAGAGCGATGGACAGATAACGCGTGTACTGCGTCATCTTGGCCTGGCCGGACTGGCCTTCTTTTCGAAGTTCCTCGAACTTCGGGATCACCACGGTCAGCAGCTGCACGATGATGCTTGCCGTGATGTACGGCATGATGCCGATCGCAAAGATCGACATCTGCAGCAGAGCGCCGCCGGAGAACAGGTTGATCAGCGAGTAGATACCTGCTGAATCACCGGAGTTGGCGATATCGATGCACTGACGCACACGGCCGTAGTCGACACCTGGGGACGGAATGAGAGCGCCGACCCGATACAGAGCCACCAAGCCGAGGGTGAAGAGGATCTTCCGCCTCAGGTCTGGGGTCCTGAGGGCCGAGACGAAGGCGGAAAGCAAAGATCCTCCTGGCACGACGGTAGGGAGACAGATCGTTTTGACCTGTCGAACTTTTGAACTCTAACAGTGAGCATTTGGGAACTAGGCGGGCAGACCACGAAAACCGGGTAAGCCGAAGATACATTTGCCACTCGGTGACCAGAATACTGGCCCGTCCGAGCGTGCACGACCAATCTGTGACAAGACCTGGTAGACGCCGATGGCCGCAGCGCAGCAAACGCTGCGCTGCGGCCATCGGACTAGCTACGCGTGATCACTCACAGCTCGGTGGCGGAACCACCGGCAGCAGCAATCTTTTCCTTGGCGGAACCGGTGAACTTGTCGACGGTCACCTGAACGGCAACTGTCAGTTCGCCGTCGCCCAGAACCTTGACGAGCTGGTTCTTGCGGACTGCGCCCTTGGCGACGAGATCCTCGACCGTGATTGCTCCACCTTCGGGGAACAGACGGGCGATGTCGCCGACATTGACGACCTGGTACTCGACGCGGAACGGGTTCGTGAAGCCCTTGAGCTTGGGCAGACGCATGTGAAGCGGCATCTGTCCACCCTCGAAGCCCACGCGCACGGTGTTACGTGCCTTGGTGCCCTTGGTACCGCGACCTGCGGTCTTACCACGCTTGCCGCCCTCACCGCGTCCAACACGAATCTTGTTGGACTTGGATCCGGGAGCGGGGCGCAGGTGGTGCAGTTTGATGGTCATGGTTAGACCTCCTCAACTGTTACGAGGTGGCGCACCACGTTGATCAGACCGCGGTTCTGTGCGTTGTCCTCACGAACAACGGTCTGACGGATGCCCTTGAGACCGAGCGTGCGCAGAGAATCCTTCTGGTTCTGCTTGGTCCCGATGATGCTCTTGATCTGAGTGACCTTGAGATCTGCCATTACTTCACACTCCCAGCAGCCTGTGCGCGAGCGCGAAGCATGCCGGCGGGTGCAACCTCTTCGAGGGTGAGGCCGCGGCGAGCCGCAACTTCCTCGGGACGCTGCAGACCCTTGAGCGCAGCAACGGTCGCATGCACGACGTTGATGGCGTTGTCGCTACCGAGCGACTTCGACAGGATGTCCGCGATACCAGCGCACTCCAGCACGGCGCGCACAGCGCCACCGGCGATAACACCGGTACCGGGGCTTGCCGGGCGAAGCATGACGATGCCGGCAGCAGCCTCACCCTGAACGGGGTGAGTGATGGTGTTGGCGATCATCGGGACGCGGAAGAAGCTCTTGCGAGCCTCCTCGACACCCTTCTGGATGGCCGCGGGAACTTCCTTGGCCTTTCCGTAGCCGACGCCGACCAGTCCGTTGCCGTCTCCGACGATCACCAGAGCGGTGAAGCTGAAGCGACGACCACCCTTGACGACTTTGGAAACGCGGTTGATCGTGACAACGCGCTCGATGAACTGTGACTTCTCCGCAGCGTTTCCGCCACGGCCACCGTCGCGACGGTCACGGCCGCCACCACGGTTGTCCCCACGAGCGTTGCTGTTGTCACCGCTGTTGGGGCCATTCTGTCCGGCGGGTCCGCTTCCGCCGTCACGCCTTTGACGTCCCGGCATCAGGCTGTCCTTCCGTTGAAAATGTTGGTCATCAGAACTTCAACCCGCCTTCGCGAGCCGCGTCTGCCAGGGCCGCGATGCGACCGTGGTAGCCGTGTCCGCCGTGGTCGAAGACAACTGCTTCCACGCCGGCAGCCTTGGCGCGCTCGGCGATCAGCTGACCGACCTTCGCGCTCGCAGCCTTCTTGTCGCCTTCTGCCACGCGCACGTCTGCTTCGATGGTCGACGCGGAGGCCAGGGTGTGGCCGGCCAGGTCGTCCACGAGCTGGACGTGGATGTGGCGCGAGGACCGGTTGACGACCAAGCGGGGACGCTCGGGCGTGCCGGAGACCTTCTTGCGGAGACGGAAGTGACGACGCGTCTTCGAGAGACGACGCTTGGTGGACGCATCCTTGCCCAGCGGAATCCGCTTGGCTTTCTGGTTTGCAGTCTGGCTCATATCACTTACCCGTCTTTCCGACCTTGCGGCGGATCTGCTCACCCTCGTAACGCACGCCCTTACCCTTGTACGGGTCCGGACGACGGAGACGACGGATGTTGGCCGAGATCTGCCCGACCTTCTGCTTGTCGATGCCGGACACCGAGAACCGGGTGGGCGACTCGACGACGAAGGTGATGCCTTCAGGAGCCTCGATCGGCACCGGGTGGCTGAAGCCGAGCGCGAACTCGAGGTCCTTGCCCTTCAGTGCCACACGGTAACCAACACCGTGGATCTCCATCTTCTTCGTGTAACCCTCGGTGACACCGGTGATGATGTTCGCAACCAGGGTCCGCGACAGACCGTGCAGCGCGCGGCTACGACGCTCGTCGTCGGGGCGCGTGACGCTCAGCGAGCCGTCCTCTGCCTTTTCGATTGCGATGGGCTCGGAGATGGTCAGCGCGAGGGTGCCCTTGGGACCCTTGACGGTGACATCCTGGCCGCTGATCGTGACGTCAACGCCCGCGGGGACGGTGACCGGAATCTTTCCAATACGCGACATTGTGGTGGCCTCCCTTACCAGACGTAGGCGAGGACTTCCCCGCCTACTCCTTGATTGGCCGCCTGGCGATCGGTGAGCAGACCGGACGACGTGGAGATGATGGCCACGCCGAGGCCTCCGAGGACCTTGGGCAGGTTGGTGGACTTCGCGTAAACCCGGAGACCGGGCTTGGAAACGCGACGCACGCCGGCGAGGCTACGCTCGCGGCTGGGACCGTACTTCAGATCGACGATGAGGGTCTTGCCGACCTCTGCGTCTTCGGTACGGAAATCGGAGATGTAGCCCTCGCGCTTGAGGATCTCGGCGATGTTCGCCTTGATCTTCGAGTGGGGAAGCTTCACCTCATCGTGGTACGCCGTGTTGGCGTTGCGCAGACGCGTCAAGAAGTCTGCGATGGGGTCAGTCATGGTCATAGGTCGACCTCGACACCTTTCTCGCTGTGGTTCCCATGCAACACCGGACGAATCCGATCGTGGGCCTCCAGCAATTCGGCTGGGCCGTCCGACTTGTGTCAGACGGCGTAAGTTACCGCACCGAGCTGAACGCATGCGTCAGCCACGGCAACCGCTCTAGTGTAGGGAACTTTGGCGCAGGTGTCCACCGGGATACCGCGTCGCCTCCCCCACTGCGGCTCGCGGCCGCGGATCGGGCAGGTGTCGACGCGCCCCGAAATCCGAACTGCTCGTTCGAGACCGAAGTGCGACGTCGACGAATGATGATCGCTTTCAACCAGAGTCGCAGCGAGACAGTCCTTTTCAGGATCGGCACGACATACATCTCGACGGAAACCACGAATGGGTGTGGGTTCCAAAGGAACCCACACCCATTCACATGCGTGGTGTGACGAAGCCCGAGGGCCTCAGATCACCAAGAGCTCTTGCGAACTCCGGGAAGCTCGCCTGCGTGAGCCATCTCGCGAACGCAGATACGGCACAAGCCGAACTTGCGGAACACCGAGTGCGGGCGACCGCACCGCTGGCAGCGGGTGTAGGCGCGAACCGCGAACTTGGGCTTCTTGTTGGCCTTGTTGACCAATGCCTTCTTAGCCATGCGCTCAGTTCTCCTTGAACGGGAAGCCGAGGTGCTTGAGCAGTGCACGGCCTTCTTCGTTGTTGGTTGCGGTGGTCACGACGGTGATGTCCATACCGCGGGGGCGATCGATCTTGTCCACGTCGATCTCGTGGAACATCGACTGCTCGTTGAGGCCGAACGTGTAGTTGCCGTTGCCGTCGAACTGGTTGCCCGACAGACCGCGGAAGTCGCGGATACGGGGCAGAGCGACAGACACGAGGCGGTCCAGGAACTCCCACATGCGGTCGCCACGGAGGGTGACGCGCGCGCCGATGGGCATACCTTCGCGGAGCTTGAACTGCGCGATGGACTTACGTGCCTTGCGGATCTCGGGCTTCTGGCCCGTGATCAGCGACAGGTCATGGACAGCGCCGTTGATCAGCTTGGCGTCACGGGCAGCGTCGCCGACGCCCATGTTGACGACAACCTTGACGACGCCGGGGATCTGCATGACGTTCGAGTAGTCGAACTCGCTGTTGAGCGCGTCCTTGATCTCAGCGCGGTAGCGTGCCTTGAGGCGCGGCTGGACCTTGTTTTCGGTGGAGGTCATGTCAGATGTCCTTCCCGTTCTTCCGGGAAATCCGAACGCGCTTGCCGGACTCTTCGTCGGTGCGGTAGCCCACGCGGGTGGGGTTTCCGTCCGAGTCGACGACTGCAACGTTGGAAACGTGGATCGGGGCTTCCTGCGTGACGATGCCGCCGGAGGATGCTCCGCGCTCGTTCGCGGAAACCGCGGTGTGCTTCTTGATTCGGTTCACGCCTTCGACGAGGACCTTGTCGGTCGCGGGGTAGGCCTGAATGACCTTGCCCTTCGCGCCCTTGTCCTTGCCGGCGATGACCAGAACGGTGTCACCCTTGTGCACCTTCATCACAGCACCTCCGGGGCAAGCGAAACGATCTTCATGAACTTCTTCTCGCGCAGCTCACGGCCGACGGGTCCGAAGATGCGGGTTCCACGGGGATCACTGTCAGCCTTGATGAGCACTGCAGCGTTCTCGTCGAACTTGATGTAGGAACCGTCCGGACGACGGCGCTCCTTGGTCGTGCGAACGATGACGGCCTTGACGACCTCACCCTTCTTGATGTTTCCACCGGGGATTGCGTCCTTGACGGTGGCGACGATGACGTCACCGATCCCGGCGTAGCGACGTGACGAACCGCCGAGAACGCGGATGCAAAGGATTTCCTTGGCACCCGTGTTATCAGCGACGCGAACTCGCGACTCCTGCTGAATCACTTGATCTCCCTAGACCTGGAATTTCGTGCGCAACGGATTACCGACCCGGTGCGCGCGGTCATTGTTGCCACCTGCGTCGTGTCTGAGCTGCAGTCCCACCGACTGACGTCGGGAGACGATCACTGCAAGCACCGTTCGAGCTGCGCACGTGAAGACACACCTCTGCCACAGGCAACCGTTCTATTGTAGGGAAGGGTTCACCGATTACCAAATCAGCCGTACTCGACGCAACTCGAACCCTTAGCCCGGCAAAGCCCCGGAAAGCCTGCGAAAGTCACGGAAAGCCGAATGGCCCACTCCCCCAAGGGGAAGCGGGCCATTCGGTGATACTCGATCAGCTCGAGGATTCGATCAGGCTTACTTGGCCTTTTCGAGGACCTCGACCAGACGCCAGTGCTTCGTCGCGGACAGCGGACGGGTTTCCATCAGCTGAACGCGGTCGCCGACGCCGGCAACGCCGTTCTCGTCGTGCGCCTTCACCTTGGTCGTACGGCGGATGATCTTGCCGTAGAGCTTGTGCTTGACGCGGTCTTCGAGCTCGACCACGATCGTCTTTTCCATCTTGTCGGACACGACGTATCCGACACGGACCTTACGGCTCGCGCGCTCTTCTGTGCTCACTGCTTTTTCCTCACTCATGCCGCGTCACCTGCATCCGGACCCACAGCGAGTCCGAGCTCACGCTCACGCAGGACGGTGTAGATGCGCGCGATCTCGTGACGAACGGTGCGCAGTCGTCGGTTGTTGTCCATCTGGCCGGTAGCCATCTGGAAACGAAGGTTGAAAAGCTCTTCCTTCGACTCACGGAGCCGGGTGACCAGCTCGTCTTCACTGAGCTCGCGGAGCTCTGCTGCTGGGGTTCCAGTAGCCATCAGAACTGCTCCTCTCTGGTCACGATCCGGCACTTGCACGGGAGCTTGTGCATCGCGCGGCGCAGGGCCTCACGAGCAATCTCCTCGTTGGGGTATGTCATCTCGAACAGAACGCGTCCGGGCTTGACGTTGGCAATCCACCACTCGGGCGAACCCTTACCGGAACCCATTCGGGTTTCGGCCGGCTTCTTCGTGAGGGGGCGATCCGGGAAGATGTTGATCCAGATCTTGCCGCCACGCTTGATGTGCCGAGTCATGGCGATACGAGCGGACTCGATCTGCCGGTTGGTGATGTAGGCAGGCTCGAGAGCCTGGATGCCGTAGTCACCGAAGGTCACCTGGGTACCGCCCTTGGCGGCACCCGAACGGCTCGGGTGGTGCTGCTTGCGGTGCTTGACCCGCCGTGGGATCAACATGCGTCAGCCCTCCTGATTCTGTTCAGTTGCGGGAGCATCGGCGGTTGCGGTCGCTGCGCGGCCGGCCTCGGTGCTGGTCGCAGTGGTACCGGTGGCACCGGAACGACGCGGACGGCTCGGACGCTCACGACGCGGGCGATCCCCGGCCGGTGCGGCCGTGTTGGCGGCGAGCTCACGCTTGCCACCGACGATGTCGCCCTTGTAGATCCAGACCTTGACGCCGATGCGACCGAAGGTGGTCTTGGCCTCGTAGAGGCCGTAGTCGATGTCCGCACGAAGCGTGTGCAGCGGCACACGGCCTTCGCGGTAGAACTCCGACCGGGACATCTCGGCGCCGCCGAGACGACCGGAGCACTGAACGCGGATTCCCTTGACGTTGGGCTGACGCATGGCCGACTGGATGGCCTTGCGCATTGCACGACGGAAGGCAACGCGGTTCGAGAGCTGCTCGGCCACACCCTGTGCGACGAGCTGTGCTTCAGCTTCTGCGTTCTTGACCTCGAGGATGTTCAGCTGGACCTGCTTGCCGGTCAGCTTCTCGAGCTCGGAGCGGATGCGATCGGCTTCGGCGCCGCGGCGGCCGATGACGATGCCCGGACGTGCAGTGTGGATGTCCACGCGAACACGGTCACGGGTGCGCTCGATTTCGACCTTCGCGATTCCTGCGCGCTCCATGCCGGTGGCGAGGAGCTTACGGATCGCGACGTCTTCCTTGACGTACTCCGCGTACTGCTTGTCTGCGTACCAGCGAGACTTCCAGTCGGTGGTGATGCCGAGACGGAAGCCGTGCGGGTTGATTTTCTGGCCCACTACTGAGCACTTCCCTTCCGGCGATTACGGGTCGATGTTCCGGTCTTCGGCAGGCTCTCCACGATCACGGTGATGTGACTGGTGCGCTTGCGAATACGGAACGCACGTCCCTGTGCACGCGGCTGGAACCGCTTGAGGGTCGCGCCCTCGTCCACGAACGCCGTAGCAACGACAAGCGTGCTGGGGTCGAGGTCGAGGTTGTTCTCGGCGTTGGCTGCTGCGGAGGCGATCACCTTGGCGACCGGCTCGCTCGCTGCCTGCGGCGCGAACTTCAGGATGTTCAGGGCGTCTTCAACCGAGCGCCCGCGGACCAGGTCCACAACTCGACGTGCCTTCATCGGCGTAACGCGAACGTGCTTCGCTACGGCCTTGGCAGTCGGGTTGGCGGTTTCGGTGTTGCTCATCGCCTCTTCGCCTTCCGATCATCCTTGATGTGACCCTTGAACGTGCGGGTCGGTGCAAACTCTCCGAGCTTGTGTCCGACCATGGAGTCGGAAACGAACACGGGGACGTGCTTGCGGCCGTCGTGAACTGCAAACGTGTGGCCGATGAAGTCCGGGATGATTGTCGAACGACGGGACCAGGTCTTGATGACCTGCTTGGTTCCCTTTTCGTTCTGTACATCCACCTTCGCGAGGAGGTGGTCATCGACGAACGGGCCCTTCTTAAGGCTGCGTGGCATCCTTCACTCCCTCCTAGCGCTTGTTCTTGCCGGTGCGGCGGCGACGGACGATCATCTTGTCGCTTGCCTTGTTCTTGCGGGTACGGCCTTCAGGCTTACCCCACGGGCTGACCGGGTGGCGTCCACCTGAGGTCTTGCCCTCGCCGCCACCGTGCGGGTGGTCGACCGGGTTCATCACGACACCACGAACGGTCGGGCGCTTGCCCTTCCAACGCATACGGCCGGCCTTGCCCCAGTTGATGTTCGACTGCTCGGCGTTGCCGACCTCGCCGACGGATGCGCGGCAGCGCACGTCGACGCGACGGATTTCACCGGAAGGCATACGCAGCGTGGCGTAGCTGCCTTCCTTACCGAGGAGCTGGATGCTGGCGCCTGCGGAACGAGCCATCTTGGCTCCGCCGCCGGGACGCAGTTCCACACCGTGGATGGTGGTACCAGTCGGGATGTTGCGCAGCGGCAGGTTGTTGCCCGGCTTGATGTCGGCGCCTGCACCGGACTCGACCGGTGAACCCTGCACCAGGCCCTTGGGGGCGATGATGTAGCGCTTCTCACCGTCTGCGTAATGCAGGAGTGCGATGTTTGCTGTGCGGTTGGGGTCGTACTCGATGTGAGCGACCTTTGCCGGGATGCCGTCCTTGTCGTTGCGACGGAAATCGATCAGTCGGTATGCACGCTTGTGTCCGCCACCCTTGTGACGGGTGGTGATACGACCGTGTGCGTTACGTCCACCGCGACCGTGCAGCGGGCGAACCAGCGACTTCTCGGGGGTCGACCGAGTGATCTCGGCGAAGTCCGAGACGCTCGAGCCACGACGGCCCGGTGTTGTCGGCTTGTACTTACGGATTGCCATGAGTCTTCTCGTCCTCTATGTCTCGTCAAGTCCCGGCGCTTACGCGACCGGTCCTCCGAAGATCTCGATGGGCTTGCTGTCAGCGGACAGGGTCACGAGCGCGCGCTTGGTGTCCTTGCGCTTGCCGTAACCGAATCGGGTCCGCTTACGCTTGCCCTGACGGTTGGCGGTGTTGACGCTCGTCACCTTGACGCCGAAGACCTTCTCGACGGCAATCTTGATCTGCGTCTTGTTCGAGTCCGGGTGCACCAGGAAGGTGTAGGTGCCTTCCTCGATCAGTCCGTAGGACTTCTCGGAGATGACCGGAGCGAGCAGGATGTCGCGGGGGTCAGCGATGGTGCTCACTTGGCGTCCTCCTTGTTCTGAGCGCTCTCTGCGGGCCCGTGGATGAACGCGTTGAGTGCCTCGACGCTGAACACGACATCGTCTGCATTGAGCACGTCGTAGGTGTTGAGCTGGTCGGGTGCAATGGGATGCACGCCTTCCAGGTTCTGCACGCTCTTCCAAGCGGCTACATCCTGGCGACCCACGACGAGCAGCAGCTTCTTGCGATCCGAGATCTCGCCGAGGAACGCGATTGCGCCCTTGGTCGAAGGCGTCTGCCCTGCAACCAATTCGGTGATGACGTGGATGCGCTCGTTGCGTGCGCGGTCAGAGAGGGCACCGCGAAGAGCGGCTGCCTTCATCTTCTTGGGGGTGCGCTGGCTGTAGTCACGCGGCTGCGGGCCGTGAACGGTTCCGCCGCCGACGAACTGCGGTGCGCGAGTCGAGCCCTGGCGTGCGCGGCCGGTGCCCTTCTGGCGGTACGGCTTCTTGCCACCGCCGCGGACGTCGCCGCGGGTCTTGGTGGAGTGGGTTCCCTGACGAGCAGCTGCGAGCTGCGCGACGACAACCTGATGGAGAAGCGCGATGTTGGCCGGAGCGTCGAAGATCTCAGCGGGGAGATCGACGGTGCCGTTGGTCTTGCCGCCGGCGACCTTGACGTCCAGGGTCAACTTGGTCTCGGTGCTGGTCATGCCCGTGCACCACCCTTCACTGCACTCTTGACGATCACGAGGCCGCCCTTGCGGCCGGGGATCGCACCCTTGATCAGCAGCAGGCCGTTCTCGGCATCCACCTTGTGGACCGAGAGGTTCTGCGTCGTGATGCGGTCGCTACCCATGCGTCCGGACATGCGCATGCCCTTGAACACGCGGCCGGGAGTTGCACAGCCACCGATGGAGCCCGGGCGGCGGTGAACAGCCTGGGTACCGTGCGACGCGCCCTGTCCCTTGAAGCCGTGACGCTTCATGGTTCCGGCGAAGCCCTTGCCCTTGCTGGTTCCGGTGACGTCGACGTATGCGCCGTCCTCGAAGACCTCGGCGGTGAGCTCCTGGCCGACCTCGTAGTCGGAGGTGTCCGCAACGCGGAGCTCCACTACGTGGCGACGCGGGGTCACACCAGCCTTGGTGAACTGGCCGGAAGTCGGCTTGTTCACCTTGCGCGGGTCGATGGCGCCGAACGCGAGCTGAACGGCGCTGTAGCCGTCACGCTCTTCGGTACGGATCTGGGTTACGACGTTCGGCCCAGCCTTCACGACGGTGACCGGGACAACCCGGTTGTTCTCGTCGAAGACCTGGGTCATGCCGAGCTTGGTGCCCAGGATTCCCTTGATCTTGGTATCAGTCATTGTTTTTGTCTCCGCCGTCACTGAATGTTCACGTCGACACTGGCCGGAAGGTCGATGCGCATGAGCGCGTCAACCGTCTTCGGCGTCGGGTCGAGAATGTCGATCAGCCGCTTGTGAGTACGCATCTCGAAGTGCTCGCGCGAGTCCTTGTACTTGTGCGGCGAGCGGATGACGCAATATACGTTCTTCTCGGTCGGCAACGGCACAGGTCCAACGACGCGGGCACCCGTACGGGTTACCGTCTCGACGATCTTGCGCGCTGACGCGTCGATCGCCTCGTGGTCGTAGGCCTTGAGCCTGATGCGGATCTTTTGTCCCGCCACGCTTAGTGTCCTTTTCTTGCCGCGTTTCGTAGCCCGCCTGGTCAGGCTCGAGCTACCTCGTCTGCACAGTCCTTGCCTGGACGATGACACGACGAACACTGAAGCGATCGGGACCAAGTCGAAGTTCGGGAGACCGTGTTAGCGGTAAACCGAGCATCGGATCGAGATCAGGATCTGCTGCCGCTGTTCGTTTGTCATTGTTCTCCGGTACACGCGGTCGGGCGTGTCGCCTTCTCACTCATCCTGCGCCGGACAATCTTTCGATCATCTGGCGCGTGATGCGTACCGGACGTGTTCGATGTCGAACACAAAGTAGGTACTGCTTCCGTCCTGCATTACTTCTCGTCTTGCATGGTCACAGTCGTTGACCCGATTACCCTGACGGGATCTGCGATCGATCGTCTGTGACGTCTTACCCTTACCCGATCACGGCCGCAAACGACCGCGTCCCGGACAAGGCAACCCGACCAGTATGCCGTACCTGGCCCGATTCCTCAACTCCCCCGAACCAGCCTTTCCGAGTGAGCTGCGCGACAACAACCTTACTCAGAAGTAAGATAGGCACATGACTACTTCCAGCCCCACCTATCGCGGATGGCAGAAATTGCCGGACAACGCCCTCGGACATGCAGTTTTCTCGGCGGCGATGTCCATTCGTGTGCCCTACTTTGCCTCCGTCCTCCCCCGGGTGACCAAGCTGGAACCGGGACTGTGCGAGGTCCGCTCCCCCAAATGGTGGGGCGTCCACAACCATCTCGGCACGTTTCACGCGATCGCAGCATGCAATCTCGCGGAGGTCGCAATGGGCATGCTGAGCGAAGCGACGGTTCCGAACTCGCACCGCTGGATCCCCAAGTCGATGAAGGTCGACTACCTCGCCAAGGCCGAGACCGGCCTACGGGCAGTCGCCCGACTCGAGACTGTGCCGGACTTCGCGGCGATCGAGCGCGGTACCGAACTGGTCGTTCCCATCTCGATCTTCGACCGAGGCGGCAAGGAAGTAGTCCACGCCGAAATCACCACCTGGGTCTCCCCCAAATAGGCACCCCCGTAGGCGCTCACGAACCCGCCTGCATCGCAAGCTGATTCGCCCGCCGGCAGGTTTCGCAGAATTGGGCACCACCGCAGGTTTCGGCGAATGACGATCGTGGAACACCTCCCCGAACGGCGATGGTCGGTCGGGGTTCCGGTGTCCGGAGGTGAGTTGCGTTCCGGGCACCACATTGTCGACCTCGCGTCACGCCGAGCACCGGGAGGCCTCGTGGAAGAGTTCTTGACCACAACGAGTTCCGAAGCAGGCACGCAGACCTCGTCGTATCCGGACAAGGCCGAGGGATTGGACAGCTTCCGGCGCGACCTCGACGCCATCGACGCGCTACTTCTCGAGACGGTGCGGCAGCGGCTGGAACTCTGCCTGCGCATCGGCGAGTGGAAGCGCTCCCGTGAGGTTCCGATGATGCAACCCGGCCGAGTCCGCCTCGTGCAGGAACGGGCGCGTGAATTCGCTCGTAGCCACGACCTCTCCCCTGACTTCTTCAACGCCCTGTACGAGCTGATGATCGCCGAGACCTGTCGACTCGAAGACCTGGTGATCAACGCACCTGTTGAGGAGGAGGACACTGTTCGGGAATCCGTCGGACCGAGATCAGGATCATCGACATGAGTTCCCGCACCCTTCTGGTGGACAATTACGACTCGTTCACCTACAACCTGTTCACCCTGTTGACCGAGGTCAACGGGGTTGTTCCCACCGTGGTCCGCAACGACGCGGATTGGGATTCCCTCGATCTGGCGTCGTACGACAACGTGGTCATCTCCCCCGGTCCCGGCCGGCCGGATCGCGACCGTGATTTCGGAATCAGCCGCCGTTTCATCGAGGAAGCGCCTCTCCCACTTCTCGGTGTCTGTCTCGGCCACCAGGGCCTGTGCGAGTTGTTCGGCGCGGATGTCGTGGTTGCGCCCGTACCGATGCACGGCCGGATTTCGCTGATCGATCACGACGGCTCGGGCATCTTTGCCGGACTTCCGTCGCCGTTCCGAGCTGTTCGCTACCACTCGTTGACCGTCGAGAATCTGCCGAATGCCTTCGTTCGTACCGCGTGGACATCCGACGGTCTGCTCATGGGTGTCCGGCACCGGACCAAGCCGATGTGGGGCGTGCAGTTCCATCCGGAGTCGATCAGTACGGAGTTCGGCATCGATTTGCTCGAGAACTTCCGTGATCTGTCTGTCGGACGAACTCTGGATTCGGTGATCCGACCCGAACCGGCTCCGCAAACACCCGACCTGCGACCGGCGATCAACTACGACGTCGACGACGTGACTCTCGATTTTGCGGTGGATCCGTCGGCGGCCTTTGCAGCACTCTTCGCCGACGGCCCGAACGCGTTCTGGCTGGACCGCGCGGCAACTGCAGAGCCGAGCGCACGCTTTTCGATTCTCGGCGATTCGTCGGGGCCGCTGGCCGAGTTCATCACGTACGACGTGCAGGCCGAGGTACTGACCGTCAGTCGAAAAAGCTTGTCCGACGAGCACATTCGAGTTCCGTTCTTCGATTACCTGGACGGGCAACTCGCGACGCGCTTCGTGCCCTCGCATCCGGAACTCGATTTCAACCTCGGCTACGTGGGCTACCTCGGCTACGAACTGAAGGCGCAGACCGGGGGAAGGGCAGTCCATCCGGCGCCCACTCCTGATGCCGCCCTGGTGTTTGCCGATCGCGCCGTCGTCATCGATCACACCGCCGGCCGCACTCACGTTCTGAGGTTGCGCGAGAAAGTCCGCGACGCCGGCCACGACGATTGGCTCGAATCGACCGTCGACGCCCTGGCGCGACTCGGCGCGGACCTTCCGGAACGCACCCCCGTTCCATTGATCAGCGACACCGTCTGGACGCAGGCTCGCCTGCGGCATGATCGCGATCAGTACCTGTCGTTGATCGGAACGGCCCTCTCGGAGATCCGGGCAGGTGAGTCCTACGAGGTATGTCTGACCAACATGGCGAGCGTCGACGAGACGATCGACGCACGGCGGGCGTTCGAGTATCTACGCTCGATCAATCCGACGCCGTACAGCGCACTGCTCGACTTCACCGGCATCTCGGTGGTCTCGGCCTCGCCTGAGCGGTTCCTTCGCGTCGACTCGGACGGCAACGTCGAGTCCAAGCCGATCAAAGGGACCCGCCCGCGCGGCGTCACGCGAGCGCGTGATGCTGCCCTGAGGCAGGACCTGCTCGACAGCGAGAAGGACCGCGCCGAGAACCTGATGATCGTGGACCTCACTCGCAACGACCTCACCAAGGTCTGCGTTCCGGGAAGTGTCCACGTTCCGAGGCTGTTCGCGATCGAGTCGTACTCGTCCGTTCACCAAATGGTGTCGACTGTGCGTGGACATCTGAGTCCAGGATCGTCGGCGGTGGACTGTGTCCGTGCCGCGTTCCCCGGTGGATCGATGACAGGCGCCCCGAAGGTACGGACGATGGAGATCATCGACCGCCTCGAATCCGGCCCACGTGGGGTCTACTCGGGATCGATCGGGTACTTCGCCCTCGGTGGCGCCGCGGACCTCTCGATCGTAATTCGGTCGCTCGTCTGCACCGAGAGCGGCGTGACCTTCGGAATCGGCGGTGCCATCACAGCGTTGTCCGATCCGGAAGAAGAATTCGACGAGACCACGGTCAAGGCGTCCACGCTGCTCCGTGCGCTCGACGCGGTGTCCTCGCGGGTCCTCGAGTACGGCGGGTAGATCCAGCCATGACGGCGGCATCGGGCACAGCGACGGTTGTCGGCGGGCTGGGTGCCGTCGGATCCATGTTCGTCGAACTGCTTCGTGCCGAGGGGTGGACGGTCACCGTCGTCGACCCAGCGGGCAGCGATCCTGACGGAGACGTAGTCGTCGGAGACATCACGAAACCCAGTGACCGGGTCCTCGCGCACGTGGAGTCCTCGAGCATCATCGTGCTCGCGGTTCCCGAACAGGTCGCTCTGGCCGCACTACCGACGCTTCGAACATCCGGCGCTCTCGTTGTGGACACTCTCTCGGTCAAATCGCGGATGGACGCAGCAATCGCCGACGCGGGCCGAGTACGGGAGTTCCTCGGACTCAACCCCATGTTCCGTCCGTCGCTCGGCCCGCGCGGTCGGGCCGTCATCGCCGTGCCGTACGTCGACGGTCCGCAGTCTCAGAGCTTTCTCGACGTCGTGCGCTCGTGGGGAGCCTCAGTCTCGGTGATGGATGCCGATCGTCACGACCGACTCGCTGCTGCTTCCCAGGTTCTGACCCACGCGTCGGTTCTGGCATTCGGCGTTGCCCTGGCCGAACTCGGAGTTTCCGCGGACGATCTCCTCGCGGTCGCCCCTCCCCCGCATCGGACCTTGCTCGCGCTCCTGGCGCGTGTAGCCGGCGGCGAACCGGAGGTGTACTGGGACGTACAAGCGGGCAATCCGTATGCAGGTGCGACACGAAAAGCACTGTTCGATGCCACCTCACAGGTGGACGCGGCGGCCGAAACCCTCGCGGACTTCACGACGCTGATGAAAACCGCCGAGGCAGCGCTCGACGACCGCTCAGGCCAACTGAACGCGGAGTGCCAGAGCTTGTTCGATCGCATTGCCGAAGGGCACAGAGACATCGCCGAAGGGCACAGAGAGTAGGGCACGATGAGACCTGGAGTCATTCCGCCCAGCCTCCCGGAATTCGACGCTTCCGATCCGGTTGAGAGTGCAATCGTCAGTCGGCTTGCGAGCAACTGGGCACGCCGGGCAACCGTGAAGAAAGCGGAGCCGGAACTGGACGATCTCTTCGATTCGTCGCTGTCCGACTACCCCGAAGCATTGCTCCCGTTCGCAGAGCATCCAACCTACCTGGCATTGAGTCCCGAGCAGAAGCAACGCCTGCAGGCCTGGGCATGGATTGCGTTCAACAAGAACGTTATGGACATCGAGAAGTACGTCGTCAATCCCGGATTCGACGTTCTCGCCGAAGACCGACTCGGCGTCGGTCTCGGAGATTGGGCTGCAGTGGCCGTCAATCAGGCGATGGTCGACGAGCAATATCACACGCTCATGCACTTCAATGCCAGTTCAGCGACCCGTCGAGGCAGGGGCTGGGGGCTGCCGACCAAGGCATTGCCCGACGTCCTGACGGTCCGCACGCGGGCGCAAGCCCTCGACGCAGCCGGTGATCCGCGCAAGATCGCGCTGACACAGTTGGCGTTCATGACCGTCGCCGAGGTGTCGATCACCGCATACCTCGACCTGATCTCCGACGACCCGGGCGTTCAGTCGATCAACCGCGCGACGATCCGGTTGCACGCTCGCGACGAGTACTGCCATGCCTCGATTGCCGGGGAACTGGCGGTGCTGGTCTGGGATTCCCTGGATCGTGGAGATCGCAGCTATCTGTTGGAAGGCTTCGAGGGCGCCATGCGCGCTTTCAGCGGGACCGACTTCGGCGCGTGGCGAGCAATCATGGAGATCGAAGCCATACCCGGCGGACAGAAGATGCTCGACGACGTCGAATCGGGACGGCGCAACGAGCAGTTCGTGCAGGACTACAGCGGTATCGAGAGGTTGTACAAGACCTTGAATCTGGACAGGATGTAGCCGACTCTCACGAATCCACGGGCATAGTGCGGGCTCCGGAACCCGACAGCAGTTTCCGCCATGACAGCCGATCGGTTTGCCGGTCGTACATTCGGTACGCCGGCCACAACAGAGCATGCAGAATTGACGTCTTGAGAATCATCAAACGAAGTCGTGTAGTCATAGCCTGGTGATACTCGAGCGTTGTCACCGATGCCTTGTTGTATGACAGAAACTCGATGGGTCCAGTCTCTCCCCTTCGACCGGAGATTTCGCTCCGCATGTCCAGGTCAGTGCCGAACTGCATCCCTGCCTTCACCAGGCACAGCGACAGATCCACGTCTTCGTGAATGTCGGTGCGATCACTGACCTTGTCGCGGATCGAGCGCCACGACGTCGCCCGAATCGCCATATTCGAACCAGTCAGTGCGTGCGCCGGTTTGATTCCGTGGAAATCGCCACGGGCCTCGGCTTTGTTCACCGCTGCTCGTTGAAGACCCGAAAACGGTGACTCGTAAAACAACGAGAAACCGGTGACGGCATCAAGATCATGAGAAGCGAAGGAACTTCGAACCGCTCGCGCCCACCCTGGTGCGACACGCGAATCCGCATCGACCCTTCCGATGAATTCACCCACTGCGATGTCGAACCCGGCATTACGTGCATGAACAACGCCTTGACGCGGTTCTACAAGATATCGAATTCGAGAATCCCGCTGCTCGAAAGAACGCGCGATTTCAGGGGTGCGGTCGGTGGAATTGTTGTCGACAACAATTATCTCGAGGATTTCGTCCCCTTGACGAGCGAGGGACTCCAAACACCCGGCGATGTAGTCCTCCTCGTTGTACACGGGAACCACCACTGACAACGTGCCGATATCCATGAGCAGTAGGTTACCTCGCCAGAGGGAGTCGACTTGATGATCGAGTCAGGGGTACCCGTCGATCGAGTACGAACTCGTAGTACTCGACGAGCACTCAGCACGCGCGAACACGGTTCACACCTGTCGGCGACCCGAAATCAGGCCCGGTATCGGACACTGTGCGATATCGCACAGTCCAGTCGGTCGGCCTGACCGCGGCTTATCGCCAAGCTGCACATTTGTATCGATCCCCACCGCGCGAAGGCTGGAACGAGGTTGTCCCTCCGGTAACATCCACTGTGCATACGGAGATAGACGTACAAGGTTCCCGCAACCACTGGGGTCCTTACCAGTGACTCCGGCTCGGGCTACGACTTGCTCGAGAAAGGACACGGCCGAGAAGCCGTGTCCAAGCACTGCTCGGCCCGAACACCCATGTAGACAGCGGAGAATTGATGCCCTTATCGACGGACGCGGCGGTAGTCGTGGAGGACGTTCACAAGTCCTTCAAGGATGTGCACGCATTGCGTGGCATCAACTTCCAAGCTCCCAAGGGCACAGTACTCGGCATCCTTGGACCCAACGGCGCAGGTAAGACCACCACCGTCAAGGTTCTGTCCACGTTGATTCGGCCTGACCGCGGCGTCGCAATGGTTGCCGGATACGACGTCGCTCGAAACCCAGCCGACGTTCGTCGTTCGATCATGATGACTGGCCAATTCGCCGCACTCGACGACGCACTCACCGGACGCGAGAACATCGAACTGTTCGCCCGCCTGATGGGCCTCGATCGTGCATCCGCCAGGCAACGAGCCGTGGATCTTCTCGAAGAATTCGATCTCGTGGAAGCTGGTGGTCGAGTTGTTGCAGGATACTCCGGCGGCATGCGACGACGCATCGACATTGCGTGCGGATTGGTGGTGAGGCCAGAAGTCGTATTTCTCGACGAGCCGACGACTGGACTGGACCCTCGCAGCCGCCAGAGCGTGTGGAACCTCGTGCAGACTTTGAAGGAGCAAGGCATCACGGTTCTGCTGACCACTCAGTACCTCGAGGAAGCTGACCTCCTCAGCGACAACATCATTGTCATCGACAAAGGATCTGTCATC
Source organism: Rhodococcus sp. P-2 (assembly GCF_016598535.1). GTDB lineage: Bacteria > Actinomycetota > Actinomycetes > Mycobacteriales > Mycobacteriaceae > Rhodococcus_F > Rhodococcus_F baikonurensis. The sequence goes on from NZ_CP066779.1 coordinate 958,314, forward strand.
GCGGAGGGGACGGCCAACGAATTGAAGGCACGAACCGGCGCGAGCTTCTGCGAAATCGTTCCCGCCGAGACAAGCTTGCTGGGACCAGCAGCCAACGCGTTGGGTAATTTGGTTCCGCCGGACTTCCGCTTCGATCTCGCAGTAGAGAACGGCCGAATTGCAATTCCCGCACCCCGTGGTTCTGCAACCCTTGCAGAAGCCCTGCGGCGTCTCGATCACGCACGGATTCCACTCGCGGACATCGCCCTGCGCAGGCCTTCACTTGACGACGTGTTCCTGTCGTTGACGGGGCAGTCACGTCCGAGCGAAACAAGCGATGCGACGTGACCACGACGACGAAGTACGCAACTCAAGATCTTGCCTTGAAACAGGTAGGTCAACGGTCCATCACCGTGCCGAATGCATCTCGCATCGGACGCCATCGTCGTCCGCAGCCGTCCGCTGTTACACAGTGGTGGACTCTTACCGGCCGTACCGTTCGCGCAATGATTCGCCGCCACGAATTGCTCGTCGCAATCGTCGCGCCATTGATCTTCACGGTCGGCTTTTACCTGCCCCTCAAGTTTGTAATGCAGCTGCAGGGAATCAATTACGCACAGTTCTTGATGCCGATCATCGTCTTGCAGGCGATGGCCTTTACTTCGATCTCAGCGGCGCAGATGTCGGCGACCGAACGCATCACAGGCTTCAGCAGTCGGATGCAAACCATGCCGGTATTCGGCCCGGTTCCACTGTTTTCGCGGATGAGTAGTGGATTCCTCCGGTCAGTCGTCTCACTGACAGCAGCTCTGATCTACGGATACGCGATCGGATTTCGCTTCGTCGGTGGTCTGTCACAGGCCGTGCTCTTCTGCGTGATCGCGTTGACTTTCAGTACATGTTTGGCGCTCGGTGGTGATGCAATCGGCTCACTGTCGAAGAGCCCGCAAGCAACCAGTCAGGCATTGACACTTCCCCAATTGATCCTCGGAATGCTCTCGTGTGGATTTGTTCCGGAGAGCGGATTCCCGGAATGGATCAGACCGTTCGTACGCAATCAGCCCGTATCTCAGTTCTCCTACGCCATGCGTGACCTGGCTGCCGGCACCCTCACACCGAATACGTTGGTGCCAGTTGCGGCTTGGTCGATCGGCTTGATAGCGGTATGTGGGCCTCTCGCATACTGGGCAAGTACGAGGCGTGTGTAATGAGTTCTCTCGAAAAGAGCGAGGAAATACGCAGCGGGCGGACGCTCGCTTTCCCACTACCCAACGCTGCACTACCCGAGAGTTCGGCTGGTGCGCTCTGGACCCACAGCCTCATACAGGCGAAACGCCTTCTGATCACTTGGGCGCGCGATCCTTCGACCACAATCCAAGCGCTCGTTTACCCCGCATTGACCTTGATCATGTTTCGCGTTGTTCTGGGTAATTCCATCACCGCTGCCACCGGGCAATCGAGTATCTACGGGACAGTCCCGCTCATCATTCTCGTGGGAGCGATGTTCGGTTCGATCGCCAGCGCAGTTGGCTTGCGGAGCGAGAGGAAGAGCGGTCTGCTCGCTCGTTTCTGGACGCTGCCCGCACACCGCGCGTCGGGTCTAGTAGGCCGGATGATGGCCGAGGCCGTTCGAGTTCTACTGACCACGATCGTCATCATCGGCGTAGGTTATGCCGTCGGGTTCCGGTTCACTCAGGGCCCGCTTGCGGCAGTGGCAATGATACTTCTACCCATCGCATTCGGCATCGGGTTCGCGGTAATGGTCACGGCTCTCGCCACCATGTCGGAAAATGTCCCCCTCGTCGAATTGGTTTCCATTGGGTGCACCTTGTTGATGTTCTTCAACAGCGGTTTTGTCCCGACAATGGCATATCCGGTTTGGCTTCAACCCGTAATTGCCGCACAACCGATGTCCGTCGCAGTCGACGCGATGCGCGGACTTTCACTCGGCGGGCCGGTGCTCGTACCGGTACTGAAAATGCTTGCCTGGTCAGCGGGAATGATCGCTGTATTTCTGTATCCTGCGATTCGGGGTTACCGCCGCGCGGCGGAGACTTCATGACAGACACAACCAGCGCGTGTGCCCTTCCACAGAATTTGAAAATCTGAATCCGGTAACGGACCACAAACAATAACCGACTTAATTCTCTGAATGCGACATGGTCGCAATCGATCAACCGAAAGGTATGAGGTCTTGACGCGAAATTCCACTACCTGGCGACGCACCGTACAGATCGGTGTATTGGCTGTTGCCAGCTCACTGCTCACAGCCGGCCTCGCGCAGGCCACCCCCGCGCGCGTCGGTGGCGACTCATCCGAATCAGCGTCGACAGGCTCCTACATCAAATCCGTCGAGAAGGTCAACGACCGTCAGCTCGTCGTCAACGTCTACGCGGCGTCGATGGACAAGGACGTTCCGATTCAGGTGATCACCCCGGCAGACAACTCGGAACCTCGCCCGATCGTCTATCTGCTGAACGGTGCCGGCGGCGGAGAAGATGCCGCCACATGGGAACTACAAACTGACGTAGTCGATTTCTTCGCTGACAAGAACGTGAACGTCGCCACGCCTGTCGGTGGGCGTCTCTCCTACTACACCGACTGGGAGAAGGACGACCCCAAGGCCGGACGGAACAAGTGGTCGACCTTCCTGGGCAAGGAATTGCCTCCATTGTTGAACGAAGAGCTGGGTAGCAACGGTAAGCAAGCCATCTCGGCCATCTCGATGTCCGGTACATCAGTACTGAACTTGGCGATCGAGTACCCCGGTTTCTACAGTTCTGTTGCCGCCTACAGTGGCTGCGCACAGACCAGCGATCCCCTCGGACAAGCATTCGTCCGGACAACCACGGAATGGATCGGCGGCGTCGAGGACATCACGAATATGTGGGGTCCATTGGACGGACCGGGATGGGTCGAACACGATCCGCTCGTCAACGCCGAGAAGCTGCGTGGGACGCCCATTTACATGAGCACGGGCAACGGAATTCCCGGAATTCCGAACGACACTTTCCTCAACCCACGCCTGAGCGATGGTCGCGCGTACACCGAGAACCAGATCATCATCGGCGGCCCAATCGAGGCAGCGACCAACCTTTGCACTTCGAACATGGCCAAGCGCCTGTATGAATTGAATATTCCGGCCGTTGTCGACTTCCAGCCGGTCGGGACCCACTCGTGGGGCTACTGGCAGGATCAGCTACACAAATCATGGCCGTTCATCGCCGGTTCGCTCGGAATCTAAGACAACCGCGGGAACATAACCAGCCAGCCTGTTCTTCTCGATCAAATGCGATAAGAACAGGCTGGCTTTCCTCTATACCTCAGTCCGTAGGTACATGGCTTGCGGAATAGCTGACATCAACGAGGGCTTCGCCAGAAAAAGTGACTGAAGTGATCGAAGTGTGAACCACATCGCGTTCATGCTGTCGACGCCACAATGATTCGCTCCTCAACGAACGCCGCAAGGTACAGATGGGCAGCTCGTGACTGAAGCACACGCCCTCCTTGCCCGCGCTCCGACGCCGAGCCGAATCCAGGGCAGCAGACATACGTCTGACCATCGATTTGTAGCTCTCCCCCCACGAAGGCGTCACTGGATTCCACGTTTTGAGCAGCAACCCGACCGACGGCTTCAGTCTCGGGTCTCCCGCTGCGATCCCGTCGAACCTTCCCTCCCACTCCACAAGATCTTCGTTCTTCTCGATGGGTAGATTCAACAAATCGGCTAGCGGAGTGGCAGTCTCAATCGCACGTTCGAGCGGGCTGGAGAAGATCGAAGAGATTGGACGATCACCGAGAATCTCGGCGACTGCCTTCGCCTGGCGATTGCCCAATTCGGAAAGCGAGTATCCGGGTAGCCGGCCGTAGATTACTTTCGACGGATTGAACACCTCTCCGTGACGTACGAAATGCACGACAGTGCGAGGTTCGGCCGACCGAGCCGGGGTTTCATCAGTCATGACGAGCGCTTCTCCTGCATACGTAGGTACTCGGCGACGATCGGCCCGATCAACTCGAGCTTGTCCGGATGCATCATCGACGTGTGATTGCTGTCGATATCGATGTCAGTGATCTGTCCACCGATCACCGATCTCCATTCGTCTGTCACTGTGAAGTCCATGTCCATGTCCGCAGCTGCCCGGAACATCACCACGTCGCCATCATATTTGCGCGGCGCATACCCGGAGATCAATTCACCACTCGCCGAAGCGAAGTCGTAAAGTGCGCCAATCTGTGTCTCAGTCATGAACGACACCGAGTCCAGCGTTTTACCGATAGCGATGATCTGGCTGCGATCAAGAGAATTGGCGTCGGCACCTTCACCGAGTTCCACTCCCCAACTAGCTGCCATGTCACGGGTGTTCTCGAGCGCTACATCATCGTCGACCTCCCTCGGATGACGTGGGTCCACCATGAACAGAGAGACCTCGAAACCTTGCTCGCGTAAAAGAACAGCACATGCATGGCCGATGAACCCTCCAACTGAGTGGCCGATTATGTTAAACGGTCCAGTCGGATTCACATCGATCATCTCACGCACGTAACGGTGCGCTAGCTCGTCGACAGAGGTCGGTAATGCCCACGCCTCCGTCATTACGGGAGTTTGCAGGCCGTAGATCGGTGTATCTGCCTCTAGATACGGAGCGAAGCCCGAGGCCTTCCACGCCAGACCACTCATTGCATGGATATAGAAGAGCGGTGGCCGCTGTCCTTCGATGCGAACGGGAAAGAGCACGCCGATCGCATGATCGTCCGGTGTCGCGGAACCTGATTCCCGAGCATCTTCGATCCTGGCAGCGAGCAATTCGGGTGTCGATGCGCCGAAGAGCATGCGGACAGGAACATCGAAATCGAGTGTGCTGCTCAAGTTGGCGGTCAATTTCATCGCGATGAGGGAGTTGCCACCCAACTCGAAGAAATCATCATCCAACCCCACCCGATCAACACCCAACACACCCACAAACGCCGACGCCACCACCAACTCCACCGACGACACCGGAGCCCGAAACACCCGAGCCTCGAACACCGGCTCCGGCAACAACGCCCGATCCAACTTCCCCGACGAATTAAGTGGGAACGCATCCAACACCACCACAGCAGCCGGAACCATATAACCCGGAACCCGCTCCCCCACAAACCCCCGCAACACACTCACATCCACAACCGACCCCACCGCCGGCACCACATACCCCACCAACTGATCACCCATCGCCGACCCACGCACCACCACCGCAGCCGACAACACCGACCCATGCGACACCAACGCCGCCTCGATCTCCCCCAACTCGATCCGCTGACCACGGAACTTCACCTGAAAATCAGTACGACCGATGTACTCCAACTCACCAATCGAGTTCCAACGGACAAGATCCCCCGTCCGATACATCCGCTCACCCGAACCGAACGGCGACGCCACAAACCGATCCGCACTCAAATCCGGACGACCCACATACCCCCGAGCCAACTGCACACCCGACAAATACAACTCACCCGCAACACCCACAGCAACCGGCCGAAGGCGCGAATCCAACACAAACACCCGGCAATTCCACTCCGGCACACCAATCGAGACCACAGTCCCCGACCCAGCAGCCGTCACATCCGCAAACGTAAACGACACCGCCGCCTCAGTCGGACCATACAAATTATGCAACCGCGCCGACGACACCAACCCGAACTCACGCACCGCCTCCACCGGCAACGCCTCACCGATCACCAACACATCACGCAACGAACCCAACAACCCCGGATCCACCAACGACGAAAACGTCGACAACATCGTCGGCACAAAATCCGTCACCGACACACCCTGATCATCAATCACCGACGCCAAATACCCCGGATCCCGATGACCATCAGCCGCCGCCAACACCAACACCGCACCCACCCGCAACGGCATGAAAAAACCCCACAACGACACAGCGAACGTCGTCGCCGTCGTCTGCAAATACACATCAGACGTCGGCCAGCGGTACTCGACCGGCATGAACTCCAACTGATTCACAATCGCCGCATGCGAGACCGCCACACCCTTCGGCCGACCCGTCGACCCCGACGTGAAAATCACATACGCCGTATTCGACGCCCGCAACGGCGAGCGCCGATCCACATCAGAAACCCGCGCACCCGAAAAACCAGACACATCAACAACATCCACACACACAACCCGACGACCCGACGCCACGAAACCATCACGCTCCGTCGACACCACACACACCGGGTCCGCCGAATCCAACACATACTCATTACGCGAAGACGGCGCATCAGGATCCAACGGCACCCACGCCCCACCCGCACGCACAATCGCATACAAACCAACCAACAAATCAACCGACCGCCGAACAGCCAACCCCACCAACGACTCCGGCCCAACACCCAAACCAATCAAATAACGCGCAAACCTATTAACCCTCTCATCGAACTCCCCATACGAGAGCACCACATCCCCACACACCACCGCCCGCGACCCCGAACAAACCCCCACCACAGAATCAAAACCATCCAACAACAACCCACCCACAACCGGACGAGACGTGTCGTTCCACGACTCGAGCACCAAAGCACGCTCAGGCGCCGTCATGACCTCGACGTCACCGACCGCTGAACCGGGATCTGCGACCATCGCGCGCAGTATGCGGACAAACCGATCGGTGAAGGCGGACACGGTCGAGGCATCGAACAGATCCGTGGCGTAGAGCCAGGACAGCACGATCCCCGCGGCATCCCCCGACTCGTTTTCCCGTGGAGCTGCGGTCAATTGCAAATCGAACTTCGCGATGTCGACGCCCGCGTCGAATCCGGAGACACGCAGTCCGGGCAATTCCAGTGCGTCGTCGGCCATGTTCTGGAAGAACAGCGCAACTTGGAACAACGGGTGGTGCGCTTGGGATCGTGCCGGGTCGAGCACTTCGACAAGCCGCTCGAATGGCACATCGGCGTTGGCGAAAGCCCCCAGATCGATGTCACGCACATGGTCGAACAAATCGGAGAAGCTTGCTCCTGGGTTCACGGCCGTGCGTAACACCAGGGTGTTTACGAACATGCCGATCAGATCGTCGAGTTCGGGTTCCCCTCGTCCAGAGATTGGTGAACCGATCGCCACGTCACCGCTGCCGCTCGACCTTGCCAACAGTACCGCCAGCGCCGCATGGACGACCATGAACAGTGACACGTTGTGGTCAAGTGCGAGTTGCTCCAGGGCACTGTGCAATTCAGCGTCCACGTCCGAACGGTGGACGCCGCCCCTGGTGGAGAGAATTGAGGGTCGTGGACGGTCGGCCGGGAGTTCGATCTTCTCCGGCAGGTCTCGCAAGGTCGTCTTCCAGTACGCGAGCTGCTCGGACATCAATGATGTAGGATCGGAATCCACGCCGAGAACCTCACGCTGCCACATCGCGAAGTCTGCGTACTGCACCGGCAGCGGTGTCCACTCCGGACTCCGGCCGTCCACACGCGCAAGGTAGGCGAACGCAACGTCCCGAACCAACGGCGCTACGGAAACGCCGTCCGCTGAAATGTGGTGAATGACCATCGCCAGGACGTACTCGGACGGATCCGTCTGGAAAAGCTTGACCCGCAACGGAACTGCCGAGCTGACGTCGAATCCGGCGGTAACGAGCGTCAACAGTTCGCCGAGAAGTGCCGAATCGGCCAACGGAACGGGATCGAGGTCGATGTCTGCGGTCGATTCCGGCAGAATTTGCTGATAGCCCACACCGTCGATTCTTGGGTAGACAGTACGAAGGACTTCGTGCCGAGCTACGACGTCACCGACCGCTGAGGCGAGCGCAACCGTGTCAAGCTCACCACTCAGGCGGAGGACGATCGGAATGTTGTTGACAGCAGATTCGGAATCGAACTGGCTCAGGAACCACATCCGTTGCTGCGCCAGCGACAACGGCACATGTTCCGGACGAATCACCGGCGCAAGCTGTACTCTGACGGACCCCTCCGCCTCGGCTTCGATTCGGGCAGCCAATGCTTCGACCGTCGATACCTCGAAGAGGGTTTTCACCTGAATGCGTGTCCCGAACGCAGCTCCGAGACGTCCAGCCAGCCTTGCTGCAACAAGTGAGTTGCCGCCGAGTTCGAAGAAGTCGTCTTCGGCACCGACCCTCTCGACTCCGAGCAGGTCGGCGAAGGCCGCTGCCACGAGTACCTGTGCAGGCGTTGATGGTTCGCGGTACGCACGCGAGATGAAGATCGGCTCGGGAAGGCTGTCGGTGTCCAACTTACCCACTGGGGTGAGAGGAATCCGGTCGATGACCATGATCGATGCAGGCACCATGTGGCGCGGAAGAACGGCCCGAGCGCTGGCGGTCAACGAGTCTGGGTCCAGGTCGACGTCGGCATTCGCCATGACATACGACACCAGCGCGGCGTCACCTGAGGAACCGGTGATCGCGACGGTGGCGACGAAGTCGACTCCGGGTTGGGCGGCAAGGACGGCATTGATCTCGCCCAGTTCGATCCGGAAGCCGCGAATCTTGACCTGTGAGTCCCCCCGCCCGAGATATTCGAGGTCGCGCTCACCACCGGTCTGATCGGTGGCTCCGCCATCGCCGCCGGTGCGGATCCACCGCACGGTATCGCCGGTCCGGTAGAGCCGCTCCCCGGCGCCGCCGAGCGGATTTGCGACAAAACTTGCCGCCGTAGTTGCGGACAGGCCGTTGTACCCGCGGGCAAGGTGGGTGCCCGACAGGTAGAGTTCGCCGGCGGTTCCGGTGGCGACCGGCTGAAGTCGAGAATCGAGGACGAACACGCCGACACCACGGACGGGACCACCGATCGTCACGGGACGATCGACGGTCAACTCGGCGATGTTGCTGGCGACGGTGGCTTCCGTGGGTCCGTATGCGTTGAAGAACCGTCGGCCGGGCGCCCAGGTGGACAGCAGCGCGGGTGAACACGCTTCACCGCCGACGACCACCACCGCGAGATTGTCGAACTGGTGGGCGCCGTCAAGGGAAATCGAACCCAGCGCTGCCGGGGTCACAAACGCGTGCGTGATCTTTTCCGCCACCAGGAGTTCCGCGAGTTCGTCGCCGCCGAACATGTCCGGACGCGCGATCACCATCGTCGAGCCTGCACCGACGGCGAGCAGCAGTTCGAGCACGGAAGCGTCGAAACTCGGCGAAGCAAAATGCAGTGTCCGCGACGTAGAGGTGAGCGCATACCGTTCGACCTGTTCCGCACACAGGTCTGAAAGCCCGGCGTGGGTGACGACGACGCCCTTGGGCCGTCCTGTCGACCCCGAGGTGTAGATCACGTATGCCGGATGATCCACGCGAAGGGTTCGAACGCGTTCGGTATACGAGACCGGATCCGGGGAGATACCGGACAACTCGGCCGTCAACACGTCGCCGTCCACTTCCAGCCATTGGACGCTGCGAGGGCGGTCGATAGCGTACGCGGCCGTGGTCAGCCCTATCGAGGCTGCAGAATCGGTGATCATGTGTTCGACGCGGTCTGCAGGATAGCTGGGATCGACCGGCACGAAAGCTGCGCCGGTCTTGGCCACCGCCCACACCGCACAGACCGACTCGACGGAGCGGGGAATCGACACCGCCACCCGGTCCTCCGGCCCGATTCCGCGGCTGATGAGCAACCGAGCCAGACGCGAGGACAGCGCGTCCACTTCGGCATAAGTGAGGGTTTGACCCCCGAATGTGATCGCCGGTGCTGCTGGGTTGAGGTCCACTGCAGCTGCGAGTAACTGAGGCAGCAATGGCACCCGCGCGCGCCTGGTGCGTGCCGGTCGTTCGTTCCTGCCGGCGCGAGATGTCTTCCGCCGGGTCGCGTCGTCAGTACTCATACGACCGCCACCTGCGGTCGAACGGTGTGTACGGAGACCCAACGCTGCATCGAGCAACTCACCTTCGCGTCATACTTCTGAACTGTCACTACCGGTCTGTCCAGACTGGACGCCGGGGAACCCACAATTGCATCAGTGGGTTCCCCCAACACATCCAACCCCTACCGCCCATTGTTACAGCCGGTAACACCGATCCGGGCAACGGCACGATCACCTATGAATTCGGCCACTGGCACGGTCGCCGACGAAGCCCGATCTCACCACCCGAGTAGTTCGCCCGTTGCGAGGACGTACTCGAGATCGGGTAAGTCGGTTCGGTCGACGGCCGAGCGGACCTCGTCCGGAAGCACCACATGCGTCACCCAGTCGTCAGCAAGTGAGTCTTCGATTGCCTCGTCGTCACCGAGAATGACGACAGCCGCTCCGGCTGACGCCGCCAGGAGGACCGCGACCGAGTGCTCCGGCGAGCCGACCGCGCCGGCGAATGCCAACCTCGACTCGAAGTCGACGGAATACCGCTTACGCAGCTCCGCCAGAGAGTCCGACAGGTCGCCGTACGTCAGCACTCGGTCACCGTCGACGATCGCCGGATCGTCCGCCATTGTCGACCGGGCGCGATCGACGTAGCTGATCGGACGATCCGACATCGTCGCCAGCCGAGACTCGATCTCCGGTGACGTCAAGAGCAGCGTCGAGGTGTCGGAGTCATTCGACAGGGTCAGGCTTGCCGGATCCGACGGATGCGCCCCGGTAAAGGCTGCGCCGGCCTTCACCACAGACCAGTAGGCGATCACGGCATCGACACCACCACCGATGGAGATCGCAGTGCCGGGACCTGCACCTTCCTCGATGAGCAGGCGAGCCAGACGCGAAGACTTCGCGTCGAGTGCCGCGTAAGGGGTCTCCTCGCCGTCTGTTACCACCGCAGGCGCGTCCGGGTCGCTTTCCACGACGGAGGCGAGCAACTGAGGCAGCAACGTCGTGCTCGCGACTGCGCTGGCTTCGCGAACGCCGCCGGCGACCTCGGACTTCTCCATGTCGGTCAGCAGATCGAGATCGCCGACCTGCCTGGTCGGATCGTCGGTGACCTGCTCGAGTACACGAACGAACCGCTGTGCGAACGACTCGACCGTGGTCTTGTCGAACAGGTCCTCGGAATACAGCCACAGGCCGGAGAGTCCGAGGCCGTCCGCTGCGGTGGTCAGGGTGAGCTGAAGGTCGAACTTCGTGGTCAGGACTCCGCTGTCGACGGCGCCTATGGTCAGGTCTGCCAATGCAAACTCGGTCTGGGCGGTCGGTTCCAGCGACAGGACGATTTGGAACAGGCCCCCCGCCCGAGGCGGCAGCGCCTCCACGATTTCCTCGTAAGGAACATCGGCTTCGCCGAACGCGGCCAGGTCGACGTCGCGCACATGCGAAACGAGATCCTCGAAGCGTGCACCGGCATCGACCGTGGTGCGAAGCGCGAGTGTGTTGACGAACATACCGACGAGATCGTCGAGGGCGCGCTCGCCCCTGCCGCCGACAGCGGTACCGATCGCGAAGTCGGAGCCTCCACCCAACCTCGAGATCAGGACCGCCAGTGCGGCGTGGATTGTCATGAACACCGTGGCGTTCTTCGCTCGGGCGATGTCGCTCAGTCGCGAGTGGACATCAGCGTCGACGGTGAACTGGACGGCCCCCGCTGCGGCGGACTGCACCACGGGACGCGGTCGGTCTGTCGGCAAGCCGACATCGGTAGGCAGATCGTCGAGCGCTGTGCGCCAGAAGTCGAGTTGGCGCGCGGCGATCGTTCCCGCGTCATCTACCGATCCCAGTACGTCGCGTTGCCACAGCGCGAAGTCTGCGTACTGCACTTGGAGTGGGCTCCACGATGGTGCACTGCCCCGGGTACGCGCTTCGTAGGCCACCATCACGTCGCGGGCCAGTGGCCCCATCGACTGCCCGTCGGCCGCGATGTGATGCGCGACGAGTACGAACACGTACTGATCTTCTCCGATCTGGAGAAGATCAGTACGTACCGGAACCTCCGATGACACATCGAATCCGGCGGTCGTCGATTCGACGACCTTCGTGTACATCTGCGCGCCGTCGTGGACCGCTGTCGGTTCCCCGAATATGGGCACGAGGTCGGCGCCGACGATCCGCTGCACCGGCCCCAGCCCGTCGGACGGGTAAAGCGTTCGCAGTGACTCGTGGCGCGAAATCACGTCACGCAGAGCAAATTTCAGCGCATCGACGTCCAACTGCCCGGCCAGACGCAGCGCCATCGGGATGTTGTAGGTCGAGGCGTCGGTGTCCATCTGGTTGAGCACCCACATACGCTGCTGCGCCAGAGACAGCGGAATGCGCTCGGGGCGATCTTGGGCAACGAGCTGCTTTCGCGAACCGGTTCCGACGTGGACTTCGATCGCGCTCGCGAGTTCTTCGACTGTCCGGGTGTCGAACAGAGTCCGTACGGGGACTGTGGCGTCGAGGGATCGGCTCAGTCGTGCCGCCGCCCGGGTCGCGATCAATGAGTTACCACCGAGTTCGAAGAACTCGTCGTCGAGTCCGACCTGAGGAACCTCCAGCAATTCGGCGAATACCGTCGCCACGGCCTTCTCGGTGTCGGACACCGGCGCTCGATATTCGGCGGAAGCGAAGACGGGTGCAGGCAGCCGAGCGGAGTCGAGCTTCCCGTTCACCGTAAGGGGCAAGGCGTCCAACAACACTGTCGCGTCGGGAACCATGTAGCCGGTGAGGAAGTCGGCCGCACTTGTGCTGACCGTGCTCGCGTCGAGGTCCGAACCGGCCTCGGGCACGACGTACGCGATGAGCCGATCGCCCAGATCTGCGTCCTTGCGGACGACGGCCACGGCACGGGCGACACCACCGACTCGGAGCAGGGCCGTCTCGACCTCGCCGAGTTCGATCCGGAAACCTCGAAGCTGAACCTGCGAATCGGAACGCCCCAGGTATTCGAGCTGGCCGGCGCGGTTCCAGCGCGCCACATCGCCGCTTCGGTACATCGACTCGCCGTGTGATGCAAACGGATTCGCGACGAACCGCCCGGACGTCAATCCACTCTGCCCCAGATACCCGCGTGCCAGTTGTCCGCCGGCGACGTAGATCTCGCCGGCCGTGCCGATCGCAGCGGGCTGCAAACGGTCGTCGAGTACGTACACCCGAAGGCCGTCGAGTGGTCGACCTATCAACGACGCCGTCGCGGTCTCCGCGCTCGCACGATCGAGCGGGAGATAAGAGACGTGCACCGTGGTCTCGGTGATTCCGTACATGTTGACCAGTTGCGGCGAGTCGTCCGGATGACGGTCGTACCACCGGGTCAGCTGTGCGAGATCGAGTGCCTCGCCACCGAAGATCACGTACCGGAGCGCAAGATCCGACGCGGTACTGTCCGATCCTCCGGAAACACGGTCCGCCTCCGCAAGCTGGTAGAAAGCCGACGGAGTCTGATTGAGCACCGTGACGCCCTCGGTGGTCAGCAATTGTCTGAACTGGTCTGGCGAACGCGACGTCTCGAAGTCGACGACCACGAGTACACCGCCGTGAATGAGCGGACCCCACAGCTCCCACACCGAGAAGTCGAATGCGTAGCTGTGGAACAAAGTCCACACATCCGAGGAATCGAATGCGAATTCCGTCTGCGCGTTGGCGAACAACTCCACAACGTTCCGATGAGTGACCGCAACACCTTTGGGGCGGCCGGTAGATCCTGATGTGTAGATGACGTACGCCAGGTCTCTCGAACGCAAAGGCCGCACGCGGTCTGCGTCGGTCACGGGGCGGGAGTCGGCTGCGGCGTCCCGGGGCGAGACAGAAGGGCAGGGCAGTTCCCGCAGCGAATCCGGTGCGACGATCGCGCACACCGGAGACGCGTCGGCAAGGGTATATGCGATCCGCTCATCCGGATAGCTCGGATCGATCGGCAGATACGCGGCACCAGACTTGACGACGGCGAGCAGCGCCACGACCAGATCGACCGATCGCGGCAAGAGGACCGCTACGAGGTCCTCGGATCCGACTCCCGAATCGATCAGCGTGCGGGCCAGACAGTTGGCGCGGGAATCGATGTCCCGATACGTCAATCGCTCGTCTCCGAAGACCACCGCAATCTCGTTCGGTGATCGGGTCACCTGTGCATCGAACAGTCCGGCCAGAGTGGTCGAGTCGTCGACGACCGCCCCGGGCGTGGCCCACCCTTCGAGTATCGTCCGGCGTTCGTCCTCACCGAGAATGTCGATGTCGCCGACGGCACTGGACGAATTGGCGACGACGGATGTCAGCACGGCGTTCAGTCGTGACTCGAGGCCTGCAATCGTCGATTCGTCGTAGAGATCGGTGGCGTAGGTGACGGCGAAGGTGAGCCCGCCCGCCTGAGCCGGAGTCTCCCAGACCGTGAACTGCAGGTCGAACTTGGCCAACGTCGGCGCAATGTCGACACCCGAAATGCTCAGGCCCGGAATCTCTACGGATCCGTGCGCACCCTGACCGAGATTCTGGAACGAAAAGCCCACCTGGAAAAGCGGATTACGCGCCTGCGACCGTTCGGGGTCCAGCGCTTCCACCAGACGCTCGAACGGAACGTCAGCGTTCTCGAAACCGGCCAAATCGGTGTCCCGTACCTTCGACAGGAGTGCAGTGAACGACTCGCCCGGGTCGACCTCGGTCCGCAGGACCAAAGTGTTGACGAACATGCCGATCAGATCATCGAGAGCCTGTTCACCTCGTCCGGCCGCTGGTGTACCGATCACGATGTCGGCGGTGCCGGACAGCTTCGCCAGCAGGACGGCCAGCGCACCGTGCAGAACCATGAAGAGTGACACATTATGTTCTCGCGCAACACGATTCAATGATTCGTGCATGTCCGGTTCGATATCGAAGCAGTACTCGGCACCGGAGTGTGAAGCGACTCGCGGACGCGGCCGATCCGACGGCAGGGTCAGTTCGACGGGCAATCCGTCCAGTTGCGACTTCCAGTATTCCATCTGTTTCGAGATCAACGATCCCTGGTCGGACTCGACACCGAGTACCCGGCGCTGCCACAGCGCGAAGTCCGCGAATTGGATCGGTAGCGGCTTCCACGTCGGAGCGATTCCCTGCGACCTCGCGGCGTACGCCGAGACGACGTCCCGGACCAACGGCCCCATCGAAAAGCCGTCACCGCTGATGTGATGGATGGCGAACACCAGAACGTACTGCGAGTCGGCAAGATCGAACAGACGTGCCCGGACCGGCACGTCTGCAGTGACATCGAATCCGGCGAGTACGTATTCCGCCACCCGGTCGGTGACGACGGACTCGTGGATACGTACTGGCGACAGATCAGGCAGTGCATCCACGGTGTCGAGGACTCGCTGGTATCCGATACCGTCGACTTCCGGATATGTGGTCCTGAGAATCTCATGCCGCTCGAACAGATCACGAAGAGCTGCCTGCATGGCCTCGATGTCGAGATCCCCCGTCAACCGGATCGCGATCGGAATGTTGTCCACTCCGGACGCCGAATCGAATCGGTTCAGGAACCACATGCGCTGCTGCGCGATCGACAGCGGAACCAACTCAGGGCGCTCCTGTGGTTCGAGCGGCGGACGGCCGCCCCGCCCCACGAGCACGTCGATTCGCGCCGCGAGCGACTCCACTGTCGATGCATCGAACAGGATGCGGACCGGCACAGTGGTGTCGAGTGCATGCCCGAGCCGAGCGACGATCTGCGTCGCGATCAATGAATTACCGCCCAGCGCAAAGAAGTCGTCGTCCAGACCGACCTGCCCGATACCGAGGAGGTCCGCGAAAATACGCGCAACTTCGACCTCGACCACAGATTCGGGTTCCCGGAAGACCGCGATCTCGACCTCAGGATCGCGCAGTTGCTTCCGGTCGAGTTTTCCCGAGGCGTTGAGCGGCAGTTCGTCCAGAACAACATGCGCCGTGGGCACCATGTATGACGGAAGATGTTTCCCCAGTATCGATTCCAGTTCCAGCCAATCGATCAGAGACTCACCGGCCGCCGTCAGGTACGCGACCAGTTGATCGTTCCGGACGGCAACCACCACCGAACCGACCGACGGATGATCACGCAGGATCGACTCGATCTCCCCCAGCTCGATGCGTAGTCCGCGTAGCTTGACCTGAAAGTCGGTACGTCCGATGTATACCAACTCACCCGACGCATTCCATCGCACCAGGTCTCCGGTCCGATACAGGCGTGAGCCGGCAGGTCCGAACGGATCGGCGACAAACCGGTCCGCGGTCAGGTCCGGCCGAGCCACGTACCCCCGGGCCAACTGCACTCCCGCGAGGTAGAGTTCGCCCGCGACCCCGACGGGCACCGGATGCAGTCGTGAGTCGAGTACCAGAACGCGTGTGTTCCAGACCGGCGCGCCGATCGGCATGGTGGTGGTGTCGGCGTCCGTCACCTCGTGGAAGGTGACGTCGACCGCGGCCTCCGTCGGTCCGTACAAATTGTGCAGTTCAGTTCCGGGAAGAGCCGTCCGGAACTGTGCGGCCACCTGCGGGGCGAGCGCCTCACCCGATGCGAAGACTCGGGTGAGGGTAGAAGACCTCGTGACGACCGTATCCGCGAGGAACACTTCCAACATCGACGGCACGAAGTGAATGGTGGTCACTCGTTCGGACGCGATCAGCGCGGCCAGATAGGCCGGATCTCGGTGGCCGTCGACGGCAGCGATCGCCAGTCGAGCTCCGACTTGCAACGGCCAGAAGAACTCCCACACGGAGACATCGAAGGTAAAGGGAGTCTTCTGGAGGACCACGTCGTCGCCGAGGAGGCTGTACTCGGCCTGCATCCAGATCAGCCGGTTGACGATCGCGCGGTGTGACACCGCAACGCCCTTCGGTTTGCCCGTCGACCCGGAGGTGAAGATCACGTACGCCGTGTTCTCCCCTCGCAGCGGGCCGAGGCGGTCCGCGTCGGTGACCGGCGCGTCGGAACAACCGGACAGGTCTACGGTATCGATCCTGACTACCAGCACTCCCTCAGCGTCGAATCCATCTCTCTCTGTGGTCAATACACAGATCGGAGCTGCAGTCGACACGACGTATTCGTTGCGCTCGACGGGCTGATCGGGGTCGATGGGCAGATAGCCGCCGCCGGCCTTGACTACCGCGTACATCGCCACCAGCAAATCGAAGCTTCGGCGAATGGCCAAGCCGACCAGGGTATCCGGGCCGACGCCTTCCGACACGAGTTTGCGGGCGAGTTGATTGACCCGCCGGTCGAATTCGAGATACGTCAGCTGATTCCCATCGAAGGTCAGCGCGATCGAATGGGGAGAGCGGACGACCTGTTCATCGAACAGATCCACCAGCGTCACATCGCGAACATCGTGACCGGTGCTGTTCCAGCGCTCGACGACCAGCCCCAGATCGGAGTCGCCGACGACGTCGACGTCCCCGACCGGCCCAGCGGGGGCAGCCGCGACCGCCGAGAGAGTCGCGGTCAGATACTGGACAAAGGAGGCCACCGTCTTACGGTCGAACAGATCCGTTGCGTAAGTGAAGAGTCCACGGAGTTCACCGTCATGCTCGGTGATCGTCAATTGCAGATCGAATTTCGCCACGGACGCATCGACGTCGAGGGCCGATACCGTGACGCCGTCGATGTCGGCCGATTCGTCGCTGCCCTGGGCGACGTTCTGGAACGTGAGCATGACCTGGAACAGCGGATTGCGTGACTGCGATCGTTCCGGGTTGATGATTTCGACGAGGCGCTCGAACGGCACGTCGGCATGCGCGAACGCTTGCAGGTCCGACTCACGCGTGCTGCGAAGCAATTCCGTGAACGACAGCGACAGATCGACGTTCGTCCGCAACACGAGTGTGTTGACGAACATTCCGATCACATCGTCGAGTTCCTGCTCACCACGCCCCGCGACCGGAGTACCGATCACGATGTCGGAGGTGCCGGACAGGCGCGCCAGCATCACGGCGAATGCACTGTGCACGACCATGAATCGCGAAGCCTGATGCTCACGCGCAATTCGGTCGAGGGAATCGACGACGCCCTGCTCGATGGCAAATTGGTACTCTGCACCACCGTTCGTTGCTACGGCTGGACGTGGCCGATCGGTCGGCAGGTCCAGCTGATCCGGGATTCCCGCGAGCCGGCTCTTCCAGTAGTTGACCTGGCCCGAGATGATCGAGTGCGGATCGTCCTCGCTGCCGAGCACCTCACGCTGCCACAGGGTGTAGTCGACGAACTGGACAGCCAGCGGCGACCAGGACGGCGCACGCCCGTGCGATCGCGCCGCATACGCTGTCACCACGTCACGTACCAACGGCACCATCGAGAAACCGTCTCCGCTGATGTGATGGACGACGAAGACAAGCACGTACTCATCGTCGGCAAGTTGGAAGAGCGCGGTACGGAGAGGGATCTCGACCGTGACGTCGAATCCGGGCTGGATCAGCTCCCGCACACGGAGTTCCACAGCCTCGGCCGGAACTCGAACCGGTGACAGATCGAGATCGACTGCCGCCGAACCGAGAACCTGCTGGTAACCGACGCCGTCAATCTCGGGATAGATCGTGCGTAGGCTTTCGTGACGGTCGATCAGGTCCCGCACGGCCCCCGCCAGAGCCGCCGTGTTCAACATTCCGGTCAACCGCACGGCGACCGGAATGTTGTCGACCCCGGATTCCGGCTCGAACCGGTTGAGGAACCACATTCGCTGCTGCGCCAACGACAGCGGGACTCGCTCGGGACGCTCCTGCGGGACGAGAGGCATCCGCCCCGCGTCGCCGGTGTGAGTGCTCAGTCGTGCGGCCAGGGCCTCGACCGTCGACACGTCGAACAGCAGTCGTACCGGCACTACGGTGTCCAAGGACTGACCGAGCCGTGAGACAACTCGCGTGGCAATCAACGAGTTGCCGCCGAGTTCGAAGAAGTCGTCGTCGAGACCGACCTGAGCTACACCCAGAACATCCGAAAAGATCTGGGCCACAGTTTCTTCGACCACAGTGGTCGGAGCGCGGTATGACAGTGTCGCGAACGTCGGCTCGGGCAGGGCCCGCCGATCGACCTTTCCGTTGGCGTTCAATGGAACCGTCTCGATCGCCACGAACGCGGACGGCACCATGTAGTCAGGCAGACGCGCCGCGACGGTCGAACGTATCGCCGCGATGTCGACGTCGGCCCCGTGTGCTGGTACCAGATAAGCCACCAGGCGGTCTCCAACCAGGCTGTCCTTGTGTACCACCACGACAGCAGCCGATACCGAATCGAGTGCCACCAGGGCCCCTTCGATCTCGCCGAGTTCGATTCGGAGTCCACGGATTTTGACCTGGAAGTCGGTGCGGCCCAGATAGTCCAGCTCTCCCGAACCGTTCCACCGGACCTGGTCTCCGGTACGGTACAGCCGCGAGCCTGCCGACCCGAACGGATTCGCCACGAACCTCTCGGCAGTAAGGTCGAAGCGTCCGCCGTATCCGCGGCTGACTCCCACACCTCCCACGTAAAGCTCACCGACCACTCCGGCCGGGACCAGCTGCAGGCGCGAATCCAGCACGTAGAGTTCGATATTCGGAATTGGAATCCCGATGGGGACTCCGTTGACGTCTCCCGGTGCCGCCTCCTGGAAGGACACTACGTCGGAGGCCTCAGTCGGGCCGTAACTGTTGACGACGCGCACACCGGCCGCCATCAGATCTTTGAGCCGACCAACCTGAATGGGCTCACCACCGAGGAACACGACGTCGAGCGATTCGAGGACGCCGTCCACGTCGGCATCGACCAGTGCATCAAATGCACTCGGCGACATGTTCGCGACCTGGACGTCGTCGTCGGAGACGGCGCGAAGGATCTCGGCGGGGTCGAACCCCGCTGCGGCGACGTGAACACTGCCACCGCTGGTAAGCGGTCCCCACACATTCTTCTGCGTGAGATCGAAACTCGGTGACGACGCAACGACCACACCAGCGGCGTCCGGAAGTTCGGATCGGTACCAGGCTGTCGTATTCTCGATGCCCGCCATCGGTACGACCGTGGGCTTGGGCCGACCCGTCGAACCAGAGGTCGAGATGACGTATCCCACACGCTCACCTGCGCCCCGCTCACGCCAATGGTCCACCCATTCCGGAACAGAATCGCCGGATTCCGCCCCATCAGTGCTCTCGACCCGCAGCACCGGGAGCGCCGTCTGGACGCCGCCGGACGCGATCACCACGCGGGCACTGGTGTCTTCGAGCAATGTATTCACGCGCTCGGTCGGCAACGTGGGATCGATTGGTGTGTAACCGGCGCCCGTCTTCCACACCGCGAGCATTGCCACTACCCACTGCCACGACCTGGGCAGCACCAACGCAACCACGTCGTCCGCTCCCACACCCGCGGCGAGCAAGTCCTGAGAGAGCACCGACGACCGCGCATCGAGTTCCCCGTAGGTGAGGGTCCGATCATCGGCCACGACGGCAACCGTCGACCGGTCGCGACTGACATGCCGGGCAAAGAGTGCAAGTGGCGATCTGTCGCCGATCGACACACGCTGCCCCACCGACCAGTCGAGCACGCGGGCTGCCTCGCCGGCGCCGAACAGATCGATCTCGCCGACGAGAACGGCCGGATCGGCAGCGACCGCACCGAGCAATACGGACAGCCTGGAACCGAACGTCTCGATGGTCGAGGCATCGAAAAGGTCACGCGCATAATCGATGACGACTGACAGCCCGCCGACCTCGATGTCTTCCCACACCGTGAACTGGAGGTCGAACTTGGCGACTGCGGACTCGAGCTCGAAACCGCTTACCTCGAGGCCGCCGAGCGTTGCGCCACTTTGTGTTTTCTGGCCGAGGTTCTGGAACGCGAGCATCACCTGGAACAGCGGATTGTGTGCCTGCGAGCGTGCCGGGTCGAGCACCTCTACCAGGCGCTCGAACGGGACGTCAGCGTTACCGAATGCATCGAGGTCTGCAATCCGTGCCTGGTTCACCAGCTCGTCGAATGTACTTGCCGGATTGATCTCGGTACGCAGCACCAGGGTGTTGACGAACATGCCGATGACGTCGTCGAGTGCGCGATCGCCACGACCCGCCACCGGGGTGCCGATCGCGATGTCAGTGGTTCCGGACAAACGCGCCAACAGCACGGCGATTGCGCTGTGCAATACCATGAACACCGTGGCCTTGTTCGCCTGCGCAATCGACTCGAGGCGCGCGAGTACGTCCGCACCGATAGTCATCGTGTGCGACGCTCCGCGATAACTCGCGACGGGCGGGCGGGGTCGATCCATCGGCAGGTCTAGCCGCTCGGGGAGCCCGTCGAGCTGCTGTGTCCAGTAATCGATCTGGCGCGATATCACCGATTCCGCGTCGTGCTCGCTGCCGAGGACTGTTCGCTGCCAGATCGAGAAGTCTGCATATTGCACGTCCAGCGGCGTGAATTCGGGTGCGCTGCCAGCCGCCCGACTCGCGTAA
Organism: Rhodococcus sp. P-2; assembly: GCF_016598535.1. GTDB lineage: Bacteria > Actinomycetota > Actinomycetes > Mycobacteriales > Mycobacteriaceae > Rhodococcus_F > Rhodococcus_F baikonurensis. The sequence goes on from NZ_CP066779.1 coordinate 979,543, forward strand.
GCGGTCACGACGTCGCGCACCAAGGGGCCCATCGAGAAGCCGTCACCACTGATGTGGTGGACGACGAATACAAGGACGTATTCCGACGCGGCCACCTGGAAGAGCTTGACCCGCAACGGCACCTGTGAGGTGACGTCGAATCCCCCGGTGATCTCCGTGATGACACGCTCGGTGATCTCGGATTCGGCCACAGCGACCGGCGACAGATCGAGCTCCACGTCGGAGACGGTCAAGATCTGCTGGTAGCCGACGCCGTCGACCTCCGGGTACACAGTACGCAGGCTCTCGTGCCGCTCGACGAGATCATCGATCGCCGAACGGAGCGCAGCGGCATCGAGCATTCCGGTCAGCCGGAGAACGACTGGGATGTGATCGACTGCCGAGGTCGAGTCGAAGCGGTTGAGGAACCACATACGCTGCTGCGCAAGCGAAAGCGGGATCCGGTCGGGACGTTCCTGTGCAACGAGAGGAGCCTTCGTACCGCGGCCGGCAGAATCGCCTACGAGAGAAGCTAATTCGGATACCGTCGGAGCATCGAAGAAAGCTCGCATGTCGAGTTCCACGCCGAGTTCGGCGTTCGCGCGCGCCACCACTCGCGTCGCGAGCAGTGAATTGCCCCCGAGGTCGAAGAACCCGTCGTCTATGCCGAGATCGTCGCGGCCGAGCAAGTCGGCAAAGATCGCTATCAACGTCTTCTCGACCGGGGTGCTCGGTGCGCGGTATTCGACAACCTGCGCTGTGAACTCGGGCGCCGGCAGCGCCTTGCGGTCCAGCTTGCCACTGGCATTGAGCGGAAACGCCTCGAGTTCGACAAACAGCGACGGCACCATGTAGTCCGGCAGGCGTCCACCCAATTCACGTGCAAGAGCGTCGGTGTCGAGCACAACTCCCGATGCGGGAACCACGTATGCCACCAGATTGTCGCCCAAAGCCGCATCGGAGTGGACGAGAACGGCCGCTTGTGCGATTGCGTCGTTGTCGAGTAGCGCTGATTCGATTTCGCCGAGTTCGATGCGCAGTCCCCGCAGCTTCACCTGGAAGTCGGTGCGGCCGAGGTACTCGAGCAGGCGGTCGGCGCCGGCACCGCGCCATCGGACCAGGTCGCCGGTTCGGTACATGCGCTCGCCGTCCGAGGTGGAATGCGCGACGAACCGATCCGCCGTCAGATCGGGGCGGGAGACATACCCTCTGGCCAGCTGGACCCCCGCGAGGTAAAGCTCGCCGGGGACGCCGGGAGGTACTGGACGCAGTGCGTCGTCGAGGACGAGTAGCTCTGTTTCGGCGACAGCACGGCCGATCGGAATGGAGACCTCGTCCTGCGGTCCGGTTGCGTAGTACGTGACGTCGACGGCTGCCTCGGTCGGTCCGTACAGATTGTGCAGTTCCGCGGTGCTGACGTCGCGCAGCCGCGCGGCGGTCTGGGCGGGAAGCGCTTCACCCGAGGCAAAAACGTAACGTAGCGAGGTGATCTCGGAAGCGCGCGGTTCAGCGACGAAGACCGCGAGCATCGAGGGGACAAAATGTACAACGGTGACGCCGTACTCGATCATCGTCGCTGCGACGTAGGCCGGATCACGATGCCCGTCCGGCTTCGCGATCACGAGGCAAGCGCCGACCTGCAACGGCCAGAAGAACTCCCACACCGACACGTCGAACGTAAACGGCGTCTTCTGCAGGATGACGTCTTCGCCGGTGAAGGGATATTCGCTCTGCCTCCATCGGAGGTTGGCGACGATTGCCTCGTGTGACACACCGACGCCCTTTGGCCTGCCGGTCGAACCCGACGTGAAGATCACGTACGCAAGATTGTCGGTGCGCAGCGGTGACAGCCGGTCACCGTCGGCAAGCGGCGCGCCTGAGTGCGCCGAGACATCGATGTCATCGATCCGCAGTACATCGACGTTTTCGGGAATGCCGACCGCGTCCACTGACGTCGTCAGCACGAGGACGGGCGCGGCGACGTCGATCACATACGCCAGACGCTCAGCGGGATGGTCGGGATCGAGTGGTAGGTACGCACCACCGGCCTTGACGATCGCGTACATCGCAACCAGCAGTTCGACGGACCGACGGATACCCAGGCCGACGAGTGTGTCCGGTCCGACGCCACGGGCGACGAGCTCGCGGGCGAGCTGATTGACCCGGCGATCGAATTCCGCGTAGGTCGACGCCGTGGAGCCGAAACGAAGGGCGACGGCATCGGGGGTACGCGCGACCTGCTCCTCGAACAGACTTACGAGAGTCGACTCGACGACCGACGGAGCCTCGAAAGCAACGACGGAAGTCGCGTCGGCGATGAGCGCACCGACGACGGATTCAAGGCCACCCTCTCGTGTGGCGAGCAACTCCGGCAGCAGCGTGGAGATCACGACCGGTACAAGTGCGTCCGGGCCGAGCGCACCACCCATCGCGGAGTCGAGTGTGGTCAGTTCCGAGTGCAACCGTTCGTAGGTGACCTCGGCGTCTGCATGAACAAGCGCTGTCCGGTCGGGCTCCGCCTCGGCTACTGCAGCGATCAATCTCGGCAGTTCCTCGATCGTCAGCGACTGTGGTCCCGGCATACCGACGGACATCAACACTTCCTCCAACTGACGACAGCACGGCGCAGATCCAACGCACGACTGGTCGTACAGATCAACGCCCATGGGGCAAATACTGCATATTACCCGTCCGTACCGGAACCCTTCCCCAGCGTGGCCTGCGCGTCAGTTATCAAAGACTGGACGAGCGAGGTAATACCGTCGGCGCCTAGTGCCGGAAGAATGCCCGGAACCAGACCGTTCAGCGAAACCGAGACCAATGCGTCGGCAGTGAGCGCCGCACCCATCGTCTGCTTCATCACAGCCAGTTTTTCGGCCAGCTGTGTGAAGGTCACCGCGGTGTCACCGTGCGTGAAGGCAACCGCCGTCGGATCTGCTGCGGCGGCCGCTGATGCGAGGTCCGGAAGATCGGCGGCGGTCTTCGGCTCGGCTGCCTCGATCAGCGCGCGTTCGAAGTCCGTCACGATGTCGATGGTCCGCAGAACCACCGTCGGATCTGCGGCAACGGCGTCGACCACGGCCCGCAACCTGGCCGCGAACAGTTCCATGGTTGCGGCGTCGTACAGATCGGTTGCATAGGTGAATCGCATCCGGATATCGGACAGCGTACCGCCCTCGTCGAACTCCTCGATACCGGTGAGCTGCAGGTCGAACATCGCCGAGTCGAATCCGTCGTCCACCGCCGACAGTTCGAGCCCTGGCAGCGCAAACGTACCCAGTGCCATGTTCTGGAACGTGAGCATCACCTGGAACAGCGGTGAGTATGCCTGCGAGCGCTCACGGCCGACCTGCTCGACCAGACGCTCGAAGGGCACGTCTGCGTTTCCGAACGCCGCGAGGTCCTTCTCCTTCACTTGCTGCAGCAGGTCGACAAACGTGGTTGCCGGTTTCACCTGCGTGCGCAACACCAGCGTGTTGACGAACATACCGACCAGGTCGTCCAGGACTCGCTCGCCGCGACCCGCCACCGGTGTACCGATCGCGATGTCGTTCGAGCCGCTGAGCTTGGACAGCAGCACCGAGAACGCGGCGTGCACGACCATGAACACGGTCGAGTTCTGCTCACGCGCAATCTCCGCGATTCGACGCGTGGAGTCGGCGCCGAGCGTGAACAGGAAGTCCGCGCCCTTCATCGACTGCGTTGGTGGACGCGGACGGTCCGTCGGCAGTTCCAGAAGTTCGGGAACGCCGGCAAGTTCCTGCGTCCAGTAGGCAAGCTGCGTCGACAGTTCACTGTCCGGATCGTCCTCGGAACCCAGAACGTCGCGCTGCCACAACGTGTAATCCGCGTACTGGACTTCGAGCGGAGCCCATTCGGGTGCCGCTCCCCCGGTACGCGCCGTGTACGCGACCATCGTGTCCCTGATCATCGGTGCCATCGAGAACGCGTCGCCGCTGATGTGGTGGACCACGACGATCAGGACATGCTCGGTGGGCGTGATCTGGAACAGGCGAACGCGCAGCGGAACACCGGCAGTGACGTCGAAGCCCTGACCGACGACCTTCGCGACCTCGGCCCCAATCGTGTCTTCGCCGACATACAGCACGGCCATGTCGACAACGGCTGCCGACTTGGACTGAATCGACTGCGTCGGGCCGTCCCCGAGATCGGGATAGAACGTCCGCAGGATCTCGTGGCGAGCAACAAGGTCGGAGACGGCCGACTGCAATGCTGCGACGTCGAGATCGCCGGACATCCGGATCGCGACCGGGATGTTGTACGCGGCAGACCTGCGGTCTATCTGGTTGAGAACCCACATCCGCTGCTGAGCGAGCGACAACGGAATCTGCGACGGCCGTTCCTGCGCCACCAACTGTGCCCGCGAACCTGAACCGGCGTGTTCGAGCACCCGCGACGCCAGCAGTCCGACAGTCGACGCTTCGAAGATGATCCGCACCGGAATCTGGGCGTCAAGTGCCTGACCCAACCTGGCCACGACCTGTGTGGCGATCAGCGAGTTCCCGCCGAGATCGAAGAAGTCGTCGTCCAACCCGACTCGTGGAACGCCCAGGACTTCGGCAAACACCGAGGCCACGATCTCTTCGACCGGATTGCTCGGGGCACGGAACTCCGTTGCCTCGAATTCGGGTTCCGGCAGCGCCTTTCGATCGATCTTGCCGTTGATGTTGAGCGGCAATTCGCTCAGCACCATCAACGCCGACGGCACCATGTAACTCGGCAACTCGCGGACGAGTTCCGCCTTCACGCTGTCGACGTCGACGGTGGCTCCGGCCTGCGGAACGAGGTACCCGACCAGTCGATCCCCCAGTCGCGGATCGGTTTTCGCGACGACAACCGCGGCGTCCACGGACTCAGCAGCTCTGATAACAGCTTCGATCTCACCGAGTTCGATGCGGTAGCCGCGGATCTTCACCTGGAAGTCGGCACGATCGACGTACTCGAGTTCACCGCCACTGCGCCAGACAACGAGGTCGCCGGTGCGGTACAGACGTGTGCCCGGTTCTCCGAAGGTGTTGGCGACAAAGCGTTCCGACGTCAGGTCGGCGCGGCCGTGATAACCGCGAGCCAACTGGGTTCCGGCCAGGTACAGCTCACCGGTAACTCCGACCGGAACGGGATGCAGTCGCTCGTCGAGCACGTAGACCTGCGTATTCCATTCCGGGGCACCGATCGAGACCGACGAGGTGTCGCTCTCGTCCACATCGTGCGCGGTCACTGACACCGCAGCCTCGGTCGGACCGTACAGATTGACGAGTGCCGAGTCGGACATTTTGCGGAACTCTGCCGCCGTTGCCGCGGGCAAGGCCTCACCGATGGCAAGGACACGCTCGAGCGACTGCGGAAGAGTGCCGTCTGCTGCGGCCGTCAGCATCGAGAGCATGGACGGCACCGCGTGCAGCGTCGTCACCTTCTCCTGAGCGATGAGCGCCAGCATGTACTCGGCGTCCTTGTGGCCGTCCGGGTCGGCGATGACCAGGCGGGACCCGGATGTCAACGCGGACCAGAACTCCCAGACCGAGAGGTCGAACGTCGCTGCAGTCTTGAGCAACATTGCGTCGGTCTGGTCGAGACCGTAGCGATCACGCTTCCACAGAAGCTGATTGACTATCGCGGCGTGGGACAGCGCCACACCCTTCGGCTTGCCGGTCGATCCCGACGTGAAGATCACGTACGCGGTATTCGCCGAACGAAGCGGTGCGATCCGCTCGTCGCCGCGCACCGGCGCTCCGGAGACGCGCGACAGATCGAGGGTGTCGATGAGAAGAACATTGTCGATCCCCGCGAGCGACGGTGCGTCGTTCTCGTTGCTGAGCACGCAGACCGGCGCGGCCATCTCGAGGACGTACCCGGTGCGATCGGCCGGATGATCCGGATCGATCGGAACATAACCGCCGCCTGCCTTGGCAACGGCGTACATGCCGATCACCAGGTCGATGGAGCGTCGCATTCCCAATGCCACCAACGACTCCGGACCGACACCCAGTTCGATCAGGTGACGGGCGAGCCGGTTGACCTTGTCGTCGAACTCCACATACGTCAGCGATTCGAGCCCGTGCACCAACGCGACGGAATCACCGTGCGCGGCAACCTGCTGATCGAACAGATCGACCAGTGTCGCCTCGGCGTCGAGTGCCTGCTCCGTTGCATTCCATTCCTGCAGAACCTGATTCGACTCACGCGGATCGAGCACGTCGATGTCGCCGACCACGATCGACGGATCGGCAACCACCGCTGCCAGAACGGTGTTGAACCGATCAGCGAAGGACTGCACTGTCGACTCGTCGAAAAGGTCGTGCGCGTAGCTGAACACGGCCGAGATGCCGGAGGCAACGCCACGCTCGTCGTAGTTGTCACCGACGATCAACTGCAGATCGAACTGAGCGACACCGTTGTCGATCTCCAGGCCCTTCACCGTGAGACCAGGCAGTTCCAGGCTTGCCTGTTCCATGTTCTGGAAGAGGAAGCCCACCTGGTAGAGCGGGTGCCGAGCGGTCGAACGTGCCGGGTTGAGAACTTCGACCAGTCGCTCGAACGGAACGTCGGCGTGCGCAAACGCCTGCAGGTCGTTCTCTCTCACGCGGGCAAGCAGTTCCGTGAAGCTGTCGGAACCGTCGACGTGTGTCCGGAATACCAGAGTATTGACGAACATGCCGATCAGATCGTCGAGCGCACGCTCGCCACGGCCCGCGATCGGGGTGCCAACGGCGATGTCGTCGGTGCCGGAAAGGCGCGCCAACAGGACCGCGAATGCCGCGTGCGTGACCATGAACAAGGTTGTTCCGTGCTCACGGGCCAGTGATGCCAAGCCCTGATGCACTGCTGCATCGATCTCGAAGTGGAGGTAACCCCCACGGTACGACTGCGCGGCGGGACGCAGACGGTCCGTCGGCAGGTCCAGCTGATCGGGCAACCCGGCCAAAGCCTGGCTCCAGTAGGCGATCTGCTCGGACGACACTGATTCCGGGTCTTCCTCGCTTCCCAGTACCTCACGCTGCCACAAGCTGTAATCCGCGTACTGCACATTCAGCGGAGCCCAACCCGGCGCCGTTCCCTGTGCCCTGGCCGCGTAGGCCATGACGAGGTCACGGGCGAACGGAGTAGTCGAGGAACCGTCCGCGGCGATGTGGTGCACCACCACGGCAAGGACGTACTCGTTCTCGGCTAACTGGAACAACCGAATCCGCAGCGGGATTTCGGCCGTCACGTCGAACCTCGTCGACGCCAATTCGACCAGCTTGCCGACAATCTCGGCTTCCGTGACGCTTTCGACGTCCAATTCCACCGGTGTATGTCCTACCGGTTCGATGACCTGGACCGGTCCCGAATCGGTTTCCGGATACACAGTGCGCAGGGTTTCATGACGGCCTACTACGTCGCCGATCGCTGCACGCATCGCGCCCAGATCGAGTTCACCGCTCAGTCGCAGAGCAAACGGCATGTTGTAGGCACCGGCGGAGCCGTCGAACCGGTTGAGGAACCACATACGTTGCTGCGCAAGAGAAAGCGGAATCTCTTCCGGTCGATCCTGAGCTGTCAGCGCAAGGCGGCTTCCTTCACCGACGTGTGATTCGAGACGTGCGGCGAGTTCCTGAACGGTGGACGCTTCGAACAGAAGGCGAACCGGTACGGCCGTCTCGAGTTCTTCGGCGATGCGCATGACAACCCGAGTCGCGATGAGGGAGTTGCCACCCAACTCGAAGAAATCATCATCCAACCCCACCCGATCAACACCCAACACACCCACAAACGCCGACGCCACCACCAACTCCACCGACGACACCGGAGCCCGAAACACCCGAGCCTCGAACACCGGCTCCGGCAACAACGCCCGATCCAACTTCCCCGACGAATTAAGTGGGAACGCATCCAACACCACCACAGCAGCCGGAACCATATAACCCGGAACCCGCTCCCCCACAAACCCCCGCAACACACTCACATCCACAACCGACCCCACCGCCGGCACCACATACCCCACCAACTGATCACCCATCGCCGACCCACGCACCACCACCGCAGCCGACAACACCGACCCATGCGACACCAACGCCGCCTCGATCTCCCCCAACTCGATCCGCTGACCACGGAACTTCACCTGAAAATCAGTACGACCGATGTACTCCAACTCACCAATCGAGTTCCAACGGACAAGATCCCCCGTCCGATACATCCGCTCACCCGAACCGAACGGCGACGCCACAAACCGATCCGCACTCAAATCCGGACGACCCACATACCCCCGAGCCAACTGCACACCCGACAAATACAACTCACCCGCAACACCCACAGCAACCGGCCGAAGGCGCGAATCCAACACAAACACCCGGCAATTCCACTCCGGCACACCAATCGAGACCACAGTCCCCGACCCAGCAGCCGTCACATCCGCAAACGTAAACGACACCGCCGCCTCAGTCGGACCATACAAATTATGCAACCGCGCCGACGACACCAACCCGAACTCACGCACCGCCTCCACCGGCAACGCCTCACCGATCACCAACACATCACGCAACGAACCCAACAACCCCGGATCCACCAACGACGAAAACGTCGACAACATCGTCGGCACAAAATCCGTCACCGACACACCCTGATCATCAATCACCGACGCCAAATACCCCGGATCCCGATGACCATCAGCCGACGCCAACACCAACACCGCACCCACCCGCAACGGCATGAAAAAACCCCACAACGACACATCGAACGTCGTCGCCGTCTTCTGCAAATACACATCAGACGACGTCAAGCGATACTCGCCCTGCATGAACTCCAACTGATTCACAATCGCCGCATGCGAGACCGCCACACCCTTCGGCCGACCCGTCGACCCCGACGTGAAAATCACATACGCCGTATCCGACGCCCGCAACGGCGAGCGCCGATCCACATCAGAAACCCGCGCACCCGAAAAACCAGACACATCAACAACATCCACACACACAACCCGACGACCCGACGCCACGAAACCATCACGCTCCGTCGACACCACACACACCGGATCCGCCGAATCCAACACATACTCATTACGCGAAGACGGCGCATCAGGATCCAACGGCACCCACGCCCCACCCGCACGCACAATCGCATACAAACCAACCAACAAATCAACCGACCGCCGAACAGCCAACCCCACCAACGACTCCGGCCCAACACCCAAACCAATCAAATAACGCGCAAACCTATTAACCCTCTCATCGAACTCCCCATACGAAAGCACCACATCCCCACACACCACCGCACGCGAACCCGAACAAACCCCCACCACAGAATCAAAACCATCCAACAACAACCCACCCACAACCGGACGAGACGTGTCGTTCCACGACTCGAGCACCAAAGCACGCTCAGGCGCCGTCATGACCTCGACGTCACCGACCGCAGTGGACGGCGTTTCACCGATTTCTGTCAGCAGAGTCTCGAGGCGACCCAGCAGGGCCTGCGCGTACGACTCGTCGAAGAAGTCGGGTAGGTAACGAAGCGTCAGGTGCAGTTGATCGTCGAGACCGATCAGCAGTGTGAGCGGGTAGTTCGTGGAATCGTCGGAGGCGACATCGTCGATCACCATGCCGTCCAAGAACTCTGCTTGCGCTGCAAGACCGTCACGGTCGACCGGGTAGGACTCGAAGATCACCAGAGTGTCGAAGAGTCCGCCGACGCCCGCGGCGCTCTGCACATCGGTCAGGCCGAGGTAATGGTGATCGAGCAATCCCGCCTGTTCGATCTGAACCCGAGAGAGCAATGCCTCGACGGACTCGGCCAGATCCAGTTGGACACGCACGGGCAGCGTGTTGATGAACAGACCCACCATCTTCTCGACGCTGTCGAGTTGTGGCGGACGGCCGGAGACCGTGGCACCGAAGACAATGTCCTGGCGACCGGTCATGCGTCCCAGCAGAATTGCCCAGGCAGCCTGGACGATCGTGTTGGCGGTAACGCCGGTCCTCGATGCCAAACCGGTCAGTGTCGCGGTCACCGATTCGCTGAGCGAGATCTGCAACTTCTGCGACAGCGCACTGAATTCCTGACCAACGACGGTGGGAGCCAACAACGTCGGCTCTTCGACGCCGCCCAACGCTTTCGCCCAGGCATCCATGGACACACTGCGATCCTGCTGGACCAGCCACGCGAGGTAGTTCCGGTAGCTCAGTGACCGCGTCTGAGCGGGAATGTTCCCACGCATGGCGTAGTGGCCGAGGAGCGTCTGGAGCAGCAGCGGCATGGACCAGCCGTCGAGGATGATGTGGTGGTTTGCCACAACAAGGCGGTATTCGCTCGCCGCGATCTTGATCAGCGTGAACTTGATCAACGGCGGGTTCGACATGTCGAAGTGCGTGGCCTGGTCCTCGACAAGAATCCGATCCAACTCGCGGCGTCGTTCTTCGCTGTCAGCGATTGTGGTGAGATCCAGTTCGCGCCACGGCACGTCGATGTCACCGAGAACTACCTGGACCGGCGTACCCGTTCCGTCGACCACAAATGCGGTGCGCAGGTTCGGGTGACGATCGATGATGGCCTGTGCTGCGGCGTGGAGGCGATCCGCGTCGACGCGGCCGGACAGCGAGAGAACCATCTGCACGGAGTACAGGTCGACGGTGGACTCGGCCATGACAGCGTGGAACAGCAGACCCGACTGCAGCGGAGCCAGCGGCCAGACGTCCTGCACCGCGGGGAAACGCTGCTCGAACCCGTCGAGATCCTGCTGGGTCAGCGTTACCAGCGGCACGTCCGACGGCGTGAGTCCGCCTGCGCCGACGGCCTGTGCGTGCTGCGCCAGCGCTGTGAGTGCTCCGACCCACAGGTCGGCCAGGGCTTGCACCTCGGTGGCGCTCAGCAATCCGTTCGGGAAGGCAAACGACGCTTCGAGCACCGCGCCGTCAGGGCCGTCGTTGACGATGGCATTGATGTCGACAACCTTGTTGGCCGGCATGTCCGGGTCTTCCGGCGCAGCGACATCGGAGAAGTCGCGTGCCGGAATCCATCCGAGGCCTTGCGCTGCAGCCGGAATATCCTCCGCCACAATGCGACCCAGGTAGTTGAAGCTGACCTGCCCGCTGCTCAGCTTCGACAGCTCAGTGCAGGTGTCGTCGTTGACGTACCGCAGCAGTCCGTAGCCGACACCCTTGTCGGGAGCGGCGAGCAACTGCTCCTTGACTGCCTTGATCGCCGCTCCCGCAGCAACTCCGGCGTCGAAGGCGTCGTCGATGTCGATACCGGCAAGGTCGAGTGCGACGGGGAAGGCCGCCGTGAACCAGCCGACGGTGCGTGAGAGATCGGCACCCGGGACGACGCCCTCTTCGCGGCCGTGGCCCTCGAGCTGGAGCAGTGCCGCTTCGCTGTCGATGCCCCGCTCACGGCGCCAGCGCACCAGTGCCAGAGCAAGTCCGGCCAGCAAACCGTCGTTGGCTCCGCCGCGGAACACCTCGGGCAGAGTTGTCAGCAGGGTTTCAGTGACGCCTGTGGGCACCTCCACGCGCACACGCTCGACTGTTGCCGCAACGTCGACGGACGGATCGAACGCCCGCGAACCGAGAATCGGGTCTGGAGTCGACAGCGTCTTGCGCCAACGTGGCAGTTCTGCCAGTCGCTTGTCTGATCGTGATTCCGCAGCGAGCGAGTGCGCCCAGGTACGCATGGACGTGCCCGTCGGTTCAAGCACGGGTGCACTTCCGCCACTGCGCTGAGCCCACGCGGAAATCAAGTCCGGCACGATGATTCGCCAGGAGACGCCGTCGACGATCAGGTGATGCGCAGCCATGATCAATCGGCCGGTGCGTGTGTCACCGAAGTCGATCCACACGAACTGAGCCATGACACCGGCGGCCGGATCCAACCGGCCGAGAGCGTCGTCGAGAGCACCCGACGCGATGGCCGTCAGGTCTGCGCCCGAAATCGCGGGGTCCACCAGCACCCGTCGCACCAAAGAATCAACGTCGACGGTTCCGGGCGCGGACACAGCCATGCCCGGACCACGCTGATCATCGACCAGACGCGAACGGAACATGTCGTGGTGATTGATGACGGCAGCCAGTGTGTCGACAACACCGGTCCGGTCGATGCCGAGCGGCAACTCCAGCGTCAACAACTGGTTGAAACGCTGGAAGCTGCCGGGCCGTTCGAACATGAATCGCTTGATCGGCGTGAGCGGCATCCAACCGATGCCGCCGCCTTCGATCTCGGCGAGAACAGTGATCGCATCGGCGTCGGAGCCGAAGACGGCAACCTCGGCCAACTCAGCCACCGTCTTGTTCTCGAACACGTCCTTGGGCGTGAACAGAACACCGCGGGCCTTGGCCCGGGACACCAACTGGATCGACATGATCGAGTCTCCGCCCTGAGCGAAGAACGAATCGTCGGTACCGATCTGATCGAGGCCGAGAACGTCGGCAAAGACCTCGCTGAGGACGCGTTCCATCTCGGTCGTGGGAGCGCGGAACTCCTTGACCTCGAATACCGGCTCCGGCAGAGCCTTTCGGTCCAGCTTGCCGGCCGGGGTCAGCGGCATGTCGGTCAGAACCATGATCGACGCAGGCACCATGTGCGCCGGCAGAGTGCGTGAAACGAACTCACTCAGATCCGCCGAGCTGACAGCAGATTCCTTGCCGACAAACACGTACGACACCAGCGCCGGAGCACCGGACGTCAGCGTGGTGCCCATCGTCGCGGCGAACTCGACGTCCGAATGTGCCGTCAGTGCCGCGTCGATCTCACCGAGCTCGATACGGAACCCACGGATCTTCACCTGGAAGTCGTTGCGGCCCACGTACTCAACCTGGTAACGGTCAGTCCAACGCACAACATCACCGGTGCGGTACATGCGCTCACCGGACAGGCCGTGCGGGTTGGCAACAAAGCGATCCGCGCTCAATCCCGGGCGGCGATGGTATCCGCGGGTGACCTGGGGACCCGACAGGTACAGCTCACCGGCAACGCCAACCGGAACGGGCTGCAGACGTGTGTCGAGAACAAACGCGGCCATGTCGCCGATGGTTTCGCCGATGGTCATCCGGTCGCCCGGCATCAGCGGCACACTGACATTGGTGACGATAGTGGTCTCGGTGGGACCGTAGACATTGAGGAACGTACGTCGACGGTTCGGCTGATCCGCCCACTTGGCCATCAACTCCGGCGAGTACGCCTCACCGCCGACACCAACCACCTCGAGATCGTTCAGGCCAGACGGATCCATGGAAGCCAACGCCGCGGGCGTGATGAAGGCATGTGTGACGCGTTCGGACTTGAACAGCGCGGTCAATTCGTCGCCGCCGAAGATCGATGTCGGGACGATCACCATGGCAGCGCCTGTCGCGACAGCCAGGAACAGTTCGAGCATCGACGCGTCGAAACTCGGTGACGCGAAGTGCAGCGTGCGGGAGTTCGGCGTCACCAGGTAGTGCTGTGCCTGCGTTGCGCTGAAGCTCGCGAGGCCTGCTCCCGTAGCAACAACACCCTTGGGCAAGCCTGTTGTGCCCGACGTGTAGATCACCCAGGCCGGATGCGCCGGAAGGACGAGGCGCACACGCTCATCTTCACGAATCGGTGAACTATCCTGCGTTGCCATCAATTCCGCGCAAACAGCACTGTCGATCGCAAGCCACTCGACGGTGTCGGTAAGCCCTGCGAGTTCAGCTTCGAGAGTCAGACCGACCGAGACGCCCGAGTCGGAGACCATATGCGCGATGCGGTCAGCCGGGTAGTGCGGATCGATGGGAACAACGGCGGCGCCTGTCTTGGATACCGCCCACACCAGCAGGACCGATTCGATAGAACGCGGAATCGACACTGCGACCAGGTCTTCGGCGCCCAGACCGCGAGCGATCAGGACGCGGGCGAGGCGCGACGACCACTCGTCGACCTCGGCGTACGTCATCGACCGATCCTGGTAGCGGAGAGCTTCGTTGGAGGGATACAGCAACGCGGTCTCGGCCAGGATGTCGGCCAACGGCTTCGGCTCGATGCCCGAGGACGCTCGGCGACTGGTCAATTCGATACGCTCAGGCGCTTCGAGGATGTTGATGTCGCCGACAGCCTGCGTCGCATCCACGGCGACGGCCTCGAGAATTCTAGTCAACCGCTCGGCGAAGGAGACAACTGTCCCCTCGTCGAAGAGATCCGTCGCATAGGTGAAGGTCGCCGTCATGCCGTGACCATCGGCAGCTTCCACCAGAGTCAACTGAAGGTCGAACTTCGCTACAGTTTCCGCGATATCGAATTCAGTGATATCGAGTCCCGGCAACGTCAGGTTATTCTGCCCCAGGTTCTGAAATGCCAAGGCAACCTGGAACAACGGGTTGTGAGCCTGCGAACGAACCGGATCGAGTACCTCGACCAGCCGCTCGAACGGCACGTCTGCGTGAGCGAAAGCCGCGAGATCACTCTCACGCGCCGACGTCAGCAGATCGAGGAAACACATCCCCGGATCGACGTCGGTACGCAGCACGAGCGTGTTGACGAACATGCCGATCAGATCGTCGAGCTGCGCTTCACCGCGACCGGCGACCGGGGTGCCGACTGCGATGTCGGTGGTGCCGGACAACCGGGCAAGAAGTGTTGCCAACGCCGAGTGCATCACCATGAACAGCGATGCCTGGTGCTCGCGACCCACAGCGGCCAGTCCGCGGTGAACATCCGCGGAAATCGGGAAGCTGTAGGTGGCTCCCCGGCCGGTGAACACGGCTGGACGCGCGCGGTCACTGGGCAAGGTGATCTGGTCCGGAACTCCGTCGAGAGCTTTGGCCCAGTAGCCGATCTGCTCTGCGAGTACGGATTCCGTGTCACCCTCGGAACCGAGAACCTCGCGCTGCCACAGTGCGTAGTCGGCATACTGCACCGGCAACGGCGCCCACACCGGGGCTTGACCCTGTGAGCGGGCGAAGTACGCGGTCATCACGTCCCGGGTCAACGGACCCATCGAGAAACCGTCGGTGGAGATGTGGTGAATCACTATCGCCAGTACAAACGAGTCCTCCGCGAGCTGGAAGAGCTTGGCCCGCAATGGAACCTCAGCGGTGACGTCGAAGCCTGACGTGACGAAGTCCGTCACCGCCGCCACGATGTCGGATGCTTCGATTTGCACGGGAGCCAGATTCACCGGAACTGCCGCCACCGGCAAGATCCGCTGGTAGCCGGCACCGTCGACCTCGGGGTAGACCGTGCGCAGAACCTCGTGACGCTTCAACACGTCCACGACAGCGTCGTACAACGCCGCCTGATCCAACTCGCCAGTGAGAGTGATCGCCATCGGAATGTTGTTGGCTGCCGATTCGCGGTCCAATTGGTTGAGGAACCACATGCGCTGCTGCGCCAACGACAACGGAACCTGCGCCGGACGCACCTGCGCAGTCAACGCCGCACGCGAACCACCACCGACATGAGAACCCAAACGAGCAGCCAACGCCTCCACCGTCGACGCCTCGAACAACTCCCGCACCGACACCGAAGCATCCAACGCCTGACCCAACCGAGACGTCACCTGCGTCGCAATCAGCGAGTTACCACCGAGAGCAAAGAAATCATCATCCAAACCAACACGCTCGACGCCCAGAACATCCGCAAACGTCTGCGCCACAACCTCTTCCACCACCGACGTCGGAGCACGGAACACCGCAACCTGCAACGACGGAACCGGCAACGCCCGACGATCCAACTTCCCGTTCACCGTCAACGGAATCGCATCCAACACCACAAACGCCGACGGCACCATGTACTCCGGCAACAACGAACCCACACCGGTGCGGACATCGTCGACCGACACGCTCACACCCGCAGCCGGAACCACATACGCCACCAACCGCTGATCACCCGGAGAATCCTCACGAACAACCACCGCCGTCTGCGCCACCGACACATCCGCCAACACCGCAGACTCGATCTCACCGATCTCGATCCGGAAACCACGGATCTTCACCTGATCATCCGCGCGACCCAGATACTCCAAATCACCAGCACTGTTCCACGACGCCACGTCACCCGTGCGGTACAACACCTCGCCCGCATTGAACGGATTCGCCACAAACCGCGTCGACGTCAACCCCGACTGACCCAGATAACCCCGAGCCAACTGCACACCAGCGACATACATCTCACCCGCAACACCAACCGGCACCGGAGCCAAACGCGTATCCAACACGAACACCCGCAGACCCGAAATAGCCTGACCCACAATACTCGCCGACGCATCCGCCGCCATCGCAGCATCCAACACACGATGGCTCACATGCACCGTCGTCTCCGTGATGCCGTACATGTTCACCAACGTCGGCGCACTGTCACCGCGACGGCCGTACCAGTCCGACAAGCGTCGAAGCTCGAGCGCCTCGCCACCGAAAACAACCCACCGCAACGACAATTCGGCGGCCTGACCGGATTCCGACGCCAACCGATCAGCCTCGGCCAACTGATAGAACGCCGACGGCGTCTGATTGAGCACCGTCACCCGCTCAGCAGCAAGCAACTCCAAGAACTGCTCCGGCGACCGCGACGTCACATAATCCACAACCACCAACGTGCCGCCGTACAACAGCGGACCCCACAACTCCCACACCGAGAAGTCGAACGCATAACTGTGGAACATCGTCCACACATCGGATTCGTCGAACCCGTACACACCCTCGGTATTCGCAAACAACTTCGCCACCGTCGTGTGCGGAACCTGCACACCCTTCGGGCGACCCGTCGAACCCGACGTGTAAATCACATACGCAACATTCGAAGACCGCAACGGCGCAACACGATCCGCATCCGTCACCACCGAACCATCGAACTCCGACACATCCACCGCGTCGACATCGACCACCGGCAAACCAACAGGCAACACCAACTCACGCCCGGACCACGAAATCGCGCACACCGGAGCAGCATCGGCCAACATGAACTCGACACGATCACTCGGATACGACGGATCCACCGGCAAATACCCCGCACCGGACTTCACCACCGCCAACAACGCCACCACAAGATCCGCCGACCGCGGCAACGCCACCGCCACCAACGACTCCGGACCACAACCCTGAGCAATCAACCTGCGCGCCAAACGATTCGCCCGCACCGACAACTCACCATACGACAACGACTCGTCACCGAACCGCACCGCAACCCGATCACCAAACCGCGCAGCAGCATCATCGAACCACGCCGACAACGTCGAATCCACACCACCATCGGTGCCGACCCCACTCCAGGAGAGAACACGGTCCAACTCACCGACAGTGAGTACGTCCACATCACCGACAGCGAGATTCGGATCCGCGGTGACGCCACGCAGAACATGCAGGAAGCGATCGGCGAAGTCGACAGCGGTCGATTCGTCGAACAGATCCGTCGCATACGTGAGGGTCGCAGACATTCCGGCTTCAGCCTCTTCGAGAGTGAGCTGCAAGTCGAACTTGGCCAGTGCGGCGTCGAACTCGACTGCAGCAGCACTGAGGCCGGGCATGTCGAGAGACGTCTGACCGAGGTTCTGGAACGTCAACGCCACCTGGAACAACGGATGACGAGCCTGCGAACGAACCGGATCGAGAACCTCCACCACACGCTCGAACGGAACATCCGCATGCGCGAACGCCTGCAGATCCACCTCACGCGTCGACGCCAACAACTCGGCAAACGACATCGACGGATCAACCTCGGTACGCAGCACCAAAGTATTGACGAACATGCCGATCAGATCGTCTAGCTGCGCTTCACCACGACCGGCGACGGGAGCGCCGATCGCGATGTCTGTTGTCGCGGACAACCGTGCCAAGAGCACGGCCAATGCCGAGTGGACAACCATGAACGGGGTTGCGCCCGCCGTCTGACCCGCAGCTTCAACGTCGGCCCACAGCTGTGGCTCAATCGTGAAACTGTGATTGGCGCCACGCCCTGAAGCAATCTCGGGGCGCGGACGATCACCAGGCAGATCCAATTGCTCCGGGAGATCAGCCAATGTGTCGGACCAGAACGAAATCTGCTGCGCGATGACGGACTGCGGATCGTCCTCGGACCCGAGAACCTCACGCTGCCACAACGAGTAGTCGGCGTACTGCACCGGCAACGGCGTCCAGGTCGGAGCCTGGCCGTTGGTTCGCGCGTAGTAGGCGGTCATCACGTCGCGGGTCAGCGGGCCCATCGAGAAACCGTCAGTCGAGATGTGATGCATCACGAACGACAACACGAAGTCGTCATCGGCGACCTGGAAAAGCTTGGCACGCAACGGAACCTCGACAGTGACATCGAAGCCCTGGGCGAAGAACGAATACAGCTCCGCCTGGATTCGGTCGTCTGTGACACGCTCTGCACCGAGATCGATCGAGACATCTTCTACCGAGAGGATCTTCTGGTAGCCGACACCGTCGACCTCGGGGTAGATCGTGCGCAGAACCTCGTGGCGGCCGATAACGTCGTGAACTGCCGAATCCATGGCGGCCAGATCGAGCGCACCCGTGAGTCGAACGGCAACGGGGACATTGTTGACAGCAGAAACGGTGTCGAATCGGTTGAGGAACCACATGCGCTGCTGCGCCAACGACAACGGCACCTGTGCCGGACGCACCCGCGCCGTCAATGCTCGTTCCCCGTCGCCGCCGACGTGGCCTTCGATGCGCGCAGCGAGTTCTTCCACACTCGACGCGTCGAACAGCACCCGAACGGGAATCTTCGTCTCCAGCGCTTGCCCCAGCCGCGACATCACCCGGGTCGCGATCAGCGAGTTGCCACCGAGCGCAAAGAAGTCGTCGTCCAAACCGACACGTTCGAGGTCCAGGACATCCGCGAACGTCTGCGCCACAGCCTCTTCCAGCGGGCTGACCGGGGCCCTGAAAGCTACGACCTCGAAAACCGGTTCAGGAAGAGCATGGCGATCGACTTTTCCATTTGCGTTGAGTGGCATCGCGTCGAGCACGATGAAAAGCGCCGGGACCATGTAGTCGGGCAGGCGATCACCCAGGTGTGCCCGCAGGGCATCGGGTTGGATAACTCCGGAATCCGGCGCGACGTACGCGACCAGTTGGTCCCGATACACCGTCACGACGGCCGACGCCACCGTATCCACTGCTACCAGAGCCGACTCGATTTCTCCGAGTTCGATGCGGAGGCCACGCAGCTTGACCTGGAAATCGGTGCGCCCCAGGTATTCCAATTCTCCCGAGCGGTTCCGGCGAACCAGATCACCTGTCCGATACAGGCGAGATCCACTGCTGCCGAACGAATTGGCCACAAATCGTTCCGCTGTCAGGCCGAATCGCGCGCCGTAGCCGCGACCCACTCCGACACCGCCGACGTACAACTCCCCTACGACACCGACTGGCACGATCTGCAACCGCGAATCCAGCACGAACAGATTGATATTGGGAATCGGTGATCCGATCGGAACACCCGCGATGTCATCGACCGACGCGTCACGCCGTGACACGACGTCGGACGCCTCCGTCGGACCGTAGCTGTTCACGATTCGGACACCTGAGTTCATCACTGCGGCCAGGCGCCTCACCTGAATCGGCTCGCCTCCGAGAAAAGCCACTTCGAGGCCCGACAACACACCGTCGGAATCCGCATCCACCAACGCTTCGAATGCGCTTGGAGACATGTTTGCCACCTGCACAGGCGAATTTGCCACCAGACCGAGTATCTCCGACGGATCGAATCCGGCGGAAGCCACGACCACGCTTCCGCCACTCGAAAGCGGACCCCACACGTTCTTCTGTGTCAGATCGAAACTCGGCGAAGACGCCACCAGGACACTCGCAGCGGGCGGAATCTCCTTTCGATACCACTCGACTGTGTTGGTGATACCTGCCATCGGAACGATCGTCGGCTTCGGACGACCGGTAGAACCCGACGTCGAAATTACATAGCCTGCCCGAGATTCTGCGCCAAGCTCGACCCAGTGATCCACCCACACCGGCATACCTGCCGTGTCCGACACGTCTCCAATGCGAACTACCGGCACCGCCGCAGAGACGTCATCGACAGCTACTACACACCGCGCAGCAACATCGGACAGAACAGCGTCAATCCGCTGCGCCGGCAGTGACGGGTCGATCGGCAGATAGGCCGCCCCGGCCTTCCATACTGCTACCAATGCGACGATCCACTGCCATGAGCGTGGAATCATCACACCCACGACATCGTCCGCACCCACACCGGCCACAGCCAGCTCCGCTGCCAATACGGACGAACGCACATCCAGATCGGCGTACGACAACGTCAGGTTGCCGGCAATTACGGCTGACCGGTCCGGGAACTCGGCCACTGTCTTTGCGAACAATCCGAGAATCGAGACGTCAGCCGGCGGTGCGCGATGTCCGCGCGACCATTCCAGAATCTGCGACGACTCCCCATCTCCGAGTATCTCCACCTCACCAACCGGCGCCGTGGAATCCGTCGTCATACTTTCCAAGACACGGCACAATCTGTCCGCGAAAGTGGCCACTGTCGACTCGTCGAAAAGGTCTGTTGCGTAGGTAAACTGAGCTGCAATTCCGGAAGGAGCACCGGAACGGTCGAATGTTTCAGTGAGCGTCAACTGCAAGTCGAACTTTGCAACTGGAAGATCGGTAACCAGCGGCGAGACCGTCAGATCACCGAGAACCAGCTCGGCGCCCGAGAGGTTCTGGAACGACAACATGACTTGAAATAGCGGATGGCGAGCCTGCGAGCGGACCGGTTCCAGGACCTCGACCAAACGTTCGAAGGGCACATCTGCGTTTGCGAACGCCTCGAGATCCATCTCGCGCACAGACGACAGCAATTCGGCAAACGAACCGGCCGGATCTATCTCAGTACGGAGCACGAGAGTGTTGACGAACATGCCGACAAGGTCATCGAGTTGCGCCCGCCCGCGACCTGCAACGGGCGTTCCGATCGCGATGTCGTTCGTACCAGACAAGCGTGCCAGTGTCACAGCAAGAGCTGCGTGCACAGTCATGAACAGAGATGCGTTGTGCATGCGGCCCAAGGCTTCTAGGCTCTGCTGCATCTGTCCGTCGATAGTGAAGTCGTAGTTGGCGCCGACTCCCGACGCGCGCTGCGGGCGAGGGCGGTCGTTGGGCAGTTCGAGCTGCCCCGGCAACTCGGCCAGTGCTTCGCTCCAGTATCCGATTTGGCGGGCGATCAACGACTGCGTGTCGCCCTCCGAACCGAGGACATCGCGCTGCCACAGTGTGTAATCGACGTATTGGACCGCTAGCGGCGCCCAGGACGGAGCGCGACCACGCGTGCGAGCCTCGTAGGCAACCATAAGGTCTCGCGTCAGGGGCGCCATCGAGAAGCCGTCGGTGGAGATGTGGTGCACGACAAATGCCAACACATACTCGTCATTGGACACGCGGAAGAGCCGCACGCGCAACGGAACTTCCGTAGTGACGTCGAACCCGACAGTCACCAGCGCGGCAATTTCGGCTTCGATCGCTACTTCGGCGACGGCAACCGGGGTAAGTCCCGACCACACCTCGGACACGGAAAGGACTTCCTGACAGCCGATCCCGTCTGTTTCCGGATACACCGTACGGAGCACCTCGTGGCGCTCGACGACATCGCGCACTGCAGCGTCAAGCGCGGCAATGTCCAGATTTCCGGAGATACGAAGCGCGGCCGGAACATTGTTGACCGCAGACTCCGGTTCGAACCTGTTCAGGAACCACATGCGCTGCTGCGCCAACGAAAGTGGGATCCGAGCTGGCCGGGGCTGCGGCACCAGCGGCGCTGTGGCACCCGAGCCGGCGTGCAGCTCGAGCCGGACGGCGAGTGACTGCACGGTCGACGCTTCGAAGAGCGCACGAACCGGAACGCTTGTGTCGAGCGCCTCCCCCAGTCGTGCGGCGACCCGGGTCGCGACCAGCGAGTTGCCTCCGAGTTCGAAGAAATCATCGTCTCGGCCGACCTGTGCCACTCCGAGAACTTCGGAGAACACCTGCGCGACAGTCTCTTCGACGGTCGTGACCGGCGCTTGGTAGACCTTCGACTCGAACGCGGGTGAGGGGAGAGCTTTGATATCCGTCTTGCCCGCGGTGGTCAACGGAATCGAATCGAGCACCAGGACCGAGTCGGGAACCATGTAGCCGGTGAGGAACGTAGACACCGACTCGATGACCTGTGCGGGATCCACCTCGGCGCCGGCCTGTGGCACTACGTAGGCAACGAGGCGATCGCCGAAGTGATCGTCGGAGCGTACAAGAGCTACAGCTTGCGCAACGCCCGCGCATCGGGTCAGTGCGGCCTCGATTTCGCCGAGTTCGATACGGAACCCACGGATCTTGACCTGGAAGTCGCTGCGGCCCACGTACTCCACCGCGCCACCGTCGATCCACCGGACCACATCACCCGTGCGGTACAACCGCTCACCGGGCGCCCCGAACGGGTCCGCGACAAAACGACCCGCTGTCAATGCCGGCTGTCCCAGGTATCCACGAGCGACCTGAACACCCGACACGTACAACTCACCCGCGACACCAACCGGAACGGGCTGCAAGCGGCCGTCCAAGATCCGCGCGGCCATACCCCGAATCGGGCCGCCGATGTTCATGCGGTCAAACGCGGTCAGCGCATCACTGATGTTCGACGCGACCGTCGACTCCGTCGGACCGTACGCATTGAAGAATCCACGCACACCGCCGCCCGGGAGTGGCACCGCCCACTTGGCAACGAGAGACCGCGAACTGGCTTCGCCACCGACGACAACCACCCGCAACGCGTCGAGGCCACTCGGATCCACCGATGCCAGAGCAGCGGGCGTCACGAACGCATGGGTCACGCCCTCCGAGCGCATGATCTCAGCCAATTCCGCGCCGCCGTACACCGTCGTCGGCGCAATCACCATCGTCGATGCCGCTCCGAATGCCATCAGCAACTCGAGAACAGAAGCATCGAAACTCGGCGATGCGAAATGGAGCGTCCGAGCATCGTTAATCAACGCATAGCGATCGACCTGCTCGGCACAGAAATTCGCCACGCCGGCATTGGTGACCACGACGCCCTTGGGCAGACCCGTGGTGCCGGAGGTGTAGATGACGTAAGCAGGCTGCCGCTCGTCGATCGCACTACGTCGATCCGAATCACTCACCGGCGCGCAAGATTCTGCCGCGCACGCCGCCACTGTCTTCTCGTCGTCGAGAACAACCCACGTCAACGCCGACGGCAATCCTGCCTCGACGTCACTGAGCGCAAGACCCAGCACCGCACCGGAATCGGTAATCATGTGGGCGATACGGTCAACCGGATACGTCGGGTCGACGGGCACGAATGCAGCACCCGTTTTCGCCACTGCCCACAGGGCGAGAACCGAATCGGCCGAACGCGGAATCGCGATCGCGACCCGATCCTCCGGCCCGACGCCCTTCGCCATCAGAACACGAGCGAGTTGCGACGAGCGCTCGTCGAGTTCGCGGTAGCTGATCGACTGACCGTCGAAGCGAATCGCATCCGCCGACGGATCCACAGCGGCCGCCGCTGTGAGGATCTCGACCAGGGTTCCCGAGACCGCCTGACCTCCACGAACATCGGCCAGCGCACCACGCTCAGCCGCATCGAGAATGTCGATGTCACCGACGACAATCGAGGGAATCGATACGACAGTCTCGAGAATACGAACCAGTCGCCGAGCAAACCCTTCGACCGTCGACACGTCGAACAGATCTGCAGCAAACGTGAATTCGGCCGAGAGCCCTTGCTGGATCCCGTCTTCGCCGATCGACTCGGTTACTGCGAGTTCGAGGTCGAACTTTGCAGTGGTGGTGTCGATTTCGGCGGCCTTGATAGCCAGGCCCGGTAGTTCGAGTGTCGTTTGCGCGAGATTCTGCAAGGACAGGACAACCTGGAACAGCGGATGTCTGGCCTGCGACCTGGCCGGAGCCAAGACGTCCACCAACCGCTCGAAGGGCACGTCCGAGTGAGCGAACGCTCCGAGCGCAGAATCACTCGCCGCAGCCAGCAGATCCGTGAATGCCTGGGCCTGGTCGACCTCGGTGCGCAGAACAAGCGTGTTGACGAACATACCGACGAGATCGTCGAGCGCCTCGTCGCCACGACCGGCAACGGGAGTGCCCACGGCAATGTCCGAGGTCCCGCTCAGTCGGGCCATCAGAACGGCAAGCGCCGAGTGCAACGCCATGAAGAGCGTCGCGTTGTTCTCCCGTGCCAACGCGTCCAATCGACGGTGCACATCACCGGAGATCTCGAAGGCGAATCGTTCGCCGCGCATCGAGGCTACGTCGGGTCGAGGCCGGTCCGACGGAAGCTCGATCACATCCGGTAGGTCAGCCAGAGTCGAGGTCCAGTAGGAAATCTGCTGCGAGATCAATGATTCCGGGTCGTCTTCGGACCCCAGAACCTCACGCTGCCACAACGAATAGTCGGCGTACTGCACAGCCAACGGGTGCCACGCCGGCGCAATCCCGTCCTTGCGTGCCGAGTAGGCAATCATGAGATCGCGTGCCAGAGGCGCCATCGACCAACCGTCGGCGGCGATGTGATGAACCACGATCGCGAGGGTGTGCTCGGTGTCGCTGACCGTCAACAGGCGGACACGGATCGGCACGTCGACGGTGACGTCGATCGCTGAGGATCCGATTGCAGCGACTCGACTTTCGAGCTCGTCCTGATCCGAAACCGACTCCACGGTCAGTCCGCCGAACGCCTCCGAAAGCGACAGAATCGACTGCTTCGGTCCGGAAGCCCCGTCCGGATATACCGTTCGGAGCACTTCATGCCGGGCCAGTACGTCCTCGAGCGCCATTTCCATCGCGGCCACATCGAGATGGCCAGTCAGGTGCAGTGCAAAAGTGATGTTGTAAGCAGCGGAGTCGGTATCGAAACGGTTCAGGAACCACATGCGCTGCTGCGCCAACGACAACGGGATTTCTGCGGGACGCGCCTGTGCGACGAGTGCCTTCTTCCCGCCGACACCTACGTGCGACTCGATATGTGCGGCGAGCGCCTCGACGGTGGAAACGTCGAAAAGCGTCCGCACCGGCACGGTGGTATCG
The DNA here is from genome assembly GCF_016598535.1 of Rhodococcus sp. P-2. GTDB lineage: Bacteria > Actinomycetota > Actinomycetes > Mycobacteriales > Mycobacteriaceae > Rhodococcus_F > Rhodococcus_F baikonurensis. The sequence continues at coordinate 1,004,508 of NZ_CP066779.1, forward strand.
AGCGCCCGTCCCAACCTCGAGGTGACCTGGGTGGCCACCAGGGAGTTGCCACCGAGTTCGAAAAAGTCGTCGTCGAGGCCGACTCGTTCCACGCCGAGAACATCCGCGATCACCTGCGCGACAATCTCTTCCACCGGAGTGGTGGGCGCACGGAACTCGCGGACCTCGAAAACAGGCTCCGGCAAAGCCCGGCGATCCAATTTGCCCACCGGTGTCAACGGAACCTCGGCGAGCTCCATGATGACGGAAGGAACCATGTAGCTCGGCAGAGATTCTGCAACGAACGAGGCGAGCAGGTCCCGATCGAAACTCGAACCGTTAGCCAGTTCGACGTAGGAAACGAGGGTTGTGACACCCGCCGCGCCTTCGCTTCCGACCGTCACCGCGAAGCGCACAGACTCGTGCGAGGACAGAACTGCGTCGATCTCACCGAGCTCGATACGGAATCCGCGAACCTTGACCTGGAAGTCACTGCGGCCGACGTATTCGAGGACCCCCGCGTCGCCGCGCGCGTCTCCGCCGGTCCAGCGCACGACATCGCCGGTCCGGTACATTCGCTCGCCGTCCGGCGAATACGGGTTGGCCACAAACCGTTCCGCAGAAAGACCTCGCCGCTCGTGGTAGCCGCGAGCCAATGCAGCGCCCGCAAAGTAGAGCTCTCCCCTGGTACCGACGGGAACCGGATGCAGACGCTCGTCGAGTACCAGTGCAGACATGCCCTCGACGGGACGCCCGATGTCGATCGATCGGCCGATCGCGAGATCGCCGAACGACGAAATGATAGTGGTCTCGGTCGGACCGTACCCATTGAAGTAGGCGCGCCCTGGAGCCCATTCCGCCAGCAACTCGGGAGTGGTCATGTCACCGCCGACGGAGACGACTCGCAATTCAGGCAGCTCTGCCGGCTCCATCGTCCCGAGTACTGCGGGTGTGATGATGGCGTGTGTGACCTTCTCGGCATGAAGAAGATCCGACAACTCGTGTCCACCGATTATCGTCGACGGAACGATCACCAAAGTTGCACCCGCTGAGAAGGCAACCATCCATTCGAGCACTGACGGGTCGAAGCTCGGTGAACAGATATGCAGGAACCGCGAGGTCTGATCCACCCCGTACCGACGCTGAGCTGCGTCCCTGACACCACGGAGACCACCGTGAGTTACGCTGACACCCTTCGGTTTTCCCGTGGAACCGGATGTGTAAATCACGTATGCAACGTGTGAACTGTGAATCGGAGCGATTCGGTCCTCGTCCGTGACCGGCGCTGAAGATTGCGCCGACAGTTCTCCGTTCAGAGCCTGGCTGTCGAGGACCAACCAATCAGTGACCGCAGGGAGTTGATCAACGAACTGTGCCGACGTGAGTCCGATCGCGGCCGAAGAATCGGCCAGCATGTGCCGGACACGATCTTCCGGATAGCTCGGGTCGACTGGCACGTACGCCGCCCCTGACTTCGCCACCGCCCATACTGCACAGACCATCTCGTACGAGCGAGGAAAGGCGAGAGCAACGATGGTCTCGGGGCCTGCGCCACGTCCGATCAGAACCCGTGCGAGTTTCGACGACTGCTCATCGAGCTCGCGGTAGGTGATCGATCGACCCTCGAAGCGCACAGCAACCGAGTCCGCTTCAGCCGTGCCGGACAGGAAGATGTCGACGAGACTCTGCCGGGGCATCGCGTCGTCCGAGGCAACGACCGTCAGATCGGTGCGCTCTGGGCGTGAGAGCAGGTCTACATCACCGACGACCGTTTCAGGTCGGGTAGCCACTGCATCGAGAATGCGCACGAACCGAGTAGCGAAGGTGTTCACCGTGGCCGGATCGAACAAGTCCGTGGCGTAGGTGAAGGTGGCACTCAAGACATCCGAGTCTTCGGTTCCTTCAGGATTCTCGGACACCATGAGTTCGAGATCGAATTTGGCGACCGGAACTTCCAATTCAGCTGCCACTGCTTTGACGCCCGAGAATTCCAGTTCGCGTCGTCCACTGATCTCCGCAGTGAGCGCAACCTGGAAGAGCGGGTGACGAGCCTGCGAACGCGCTGGGCTCAGCACCTCGACCAACCGCTCGAACGGCACATCGGCGTGCCCGTAGGCAGACAACCCCGATTCCCTTACCCGAGCGAGCAACTCGTCGAACCGTTCGTTCGGATCGACCTCGGTGCGAAGCACCAGGGTGTTCACGAACATGCCGATCACGTCGTTGAGTGCTTGATCGCCTCGCCCGCCGATCGGGGCACCGATCGCGATGTCGGAGGTACCACTGATCCGGCTCAACAGCGTTGCATAGGCCGCCTGCAACACCATGAACAGCGAGACGCTCCTCGAACGCGCCAACTCGTTCAGCTTGCGCGTCGTGCGTTCGCTGATCTGAAAATGGTGCTTGGCACCGTGATTGGACGCGACGGCAGGACGAGGTCGGTCTGTGGGCAGATCCAACTGATCCGGCAGATCAGCGAGCGCCCGGCGCCAGTAGTTGATCTGGCGAGACGATTCCGATCGGGGGTCTTCGTCGGATCCCAGTGCTTCGCGTTGCCACAGCGCGTAATCGGCGTACTGAATCGGCAGCGGCGTCCACGCCGGCGCCGACTTCTCACTTCGCGCCGAGTATGCGACGAGAAGGTCACGTGCGAGCGGACGGAACGACAGTCCGTCTGCAGCGATGTGATGGAGAACCATCACCAGCACGTAGTCCGTCGGAGACACCTCGAAGAGGGCAACCCGTACCGGAATTTCGAGCGTCACGTCGAAGCCGCGAGACGCCACGTCGAACAGGGCCGCGTCGAGATGCGAATTCCGAATCTTGACCGGGTTCAACTCCACTGCAGCCCGGTCGACCGGCAGAACCAGCTGTTGCGCGGTTCCGTCGACATCGGGGTAGATCGTGCGCAGAGACTCGTGCCGCTCGAGAAGGTCCATCACCGCGGCATGCAGGGCGGACGGGTCCACCGAACCGGTGAGCCGGACCGTGAACGGAAGGTTGTACGCGGGTGTCGACGGGTCGAGACGGTTGATGAACCACATACGCTGCTGCGCAAGCGAGAGCGGGACGACCTCGGGACGAGGCTTGGCGATCAGCGGGGTGAGCTGCCTGGCGTTGCCCGCCACCGACTCGGCGCGGGCCGCCAAGGTAGCGACCGTGGTGGATTCGAAAAGCTCCCGAACGCCGAGTTGCACTCCCAATGCCGAACCCACTCGGGTCACCAATTGTGTTGCAACCAGAGAGTTTCCACCGAGCTCGAAGAAGTCGTCATCGATACCGACGCGCTCGACACCGAGCACGTCGGCAAACACGTCAGCCACGATGCGTTCGATTTCGGTGCGGGGCTCGCGGTACTGCTTCGCACTCGCGAACACCGGCTCGGGCAACCCGGCACGATCCAATTTGCCACTCGTGTTGAGCGGCAACGCATCGAGCACCATCAACGCGGCCGGAACCATGTACGACGGGAGGCTTCGACCGGCGAACTCGCTGAGGACAGCAGCATCGATGTTTCGGCCAGGCCCCGGCACGACGTAGCCGACCAATTGATCACCAGTCGGGGTGACGGTCACCAAGACGACAGCCTGGGAAACATCGGGGTGTGCCAGAAGAACGGTCTCGATTTCGCCGAGCTCGATGCGCTGCCCACGGAACTTCACCTGGAAGTCGGTACGCCCGATGTAGTCGAGATTTCCGTCCTCACGGCGTCGGACGAGGTCGCCGGTTCGGTACATACGCTCACCGGCCGTGCCGTACGGATTGGCGACGAACCGATCCGAGCTCAGATCAGGTCGACCCACGTACCCACGCGCGAGTTGGACGCCGGCGAGGTAGAGCTCACCCGGCTGTCCGATGGGCGTCGGTCGAAGTTGCCCGTCCAGTACGTGTGCCTGAGTGTTCCACTGCGGCATACCGATCGGCACGGAAGTAGTGTCCGAGGACACGGCCTCGTAGTACGTGACCGACACCGCGGCTTCAGTCGGACCATACAGGTTGTGCAGTCCGGCTCCACAGAGTTCACGGAAGGCGGAAGATGTCTCCGGTGGGAGCGCCTCGCCGATGACGAACACGTGGCGCAACGAATCACAAGATCCGGCAGGTGCATTCGCAGTGAACAGCGTGAGCATGGATGGCACGAAGTCGGTGATCGTGACGCCGAGTTCCGCGATCTTGTTTGCCACGTAGATCGGGTCTCGATGACCGTCCGGAGTCGCAACTACCAGTGTGGCGCCGACCTGCAACGGCATGAAGAATCCCCACAGCGACACGTCGAATGTCGTGGCGGTCTTCTGCAGGTAGATGTCCGACGCCGAAAGCCCGTACTCGGCGTTCATCCACTGAAGCTGATTGTTGATCGCTGCATGAGTGACCGCGACACCCTTGGGTCGCCCGGTCGACCCCGAGGTGTAGATCACGTACGCAGTGTTCGAGAAATGCAAGGGAGACAGGCGATCTGCGTTGGCGATCGACCTACTGTCGAGCTGTCCGTAGTCGAGGGTGTCGATCTCGATCACCCGTGTCCCCTCGGGCAGATCCACATCGTCCCGCGCAGTAGTCACAACACACGTGGGCTGCGCCGACTCGAGAATATATGCGGTGCGGTCGGCTGGATGGTCGGGATCTACCGGCACCCAGGCTCCGCCGGCCTTGGCGATCGCATACAGACCGACCATCAAGTCCAGAGACCTGCGGATCGACAGTCCCACAAGCGATTCGGGCCCAACACCCATGCCGATGAGCTGACGGGCCAAACCGTTTGCGCGGGCGTCGAATTCGGCGTACGTGAGGCTGGCGCCTTCGAAAACGACAGCGGTGGCATCGGGCGTACGCTCGACTTGACGCTCGAATGCTTCGGTGATGGTCTGCGAGGCAACGTGGAAGCCGGTGCGGTTCCACAATGCAACCTTGTTCCGCTCCTCGTCGGTTGCGACAGGGAGATCCCAGACCTTGCGGCTCGTTTCGGCCGAGACGAACTTCTCGAGGAACTCCACGAACCGCGAGTGATTTCGCTGGGCGTCAGCGGGCCCGTACAGATTGGGATTCGACTCGAAGTCGATGTGCGTACGGGTGTCGCCGACGCTCTGGTACAGGTTGACACCGAGGTCTTCGATCAACCCCGTGGACAGGATGTGAAGCTCGCCGACGAGGGGCCCGAACGCCAACTCGGTGGAAAACATCATGATGTTGATCCACGGGCCGAAGAATCCGCCCCGACCCGGCCCGTCACCGCCGCGAACCATGTCCTCGTGTCGGTACCGCTGATGGCGCAGTGCGCCGGACATTTCGTTCCTGACGTCGTCCAGAAGATCCTGGACGGTGGTGTCCGCAGTGACGGTCAGTCGCAGCGGGACGACGTTGGAGACCATGCCACCGGACCGGCGCAGCACGGCTGTCGTTCGACCGGAAACGGGCAAACTCAGCGACACGTCCTCTCGTCCGGTCATCTGAGCGAGGTACGCCGCAAACGCCGCGACGACAGTGCCGGCAACAGTGGTCTTCTCTACGCGCTCGAGGAACCGCCCGAGCAGCGCCTCGACGTGGTTGGACAGCGCTGCACTGTCGATCCGACTGACCGGAGCAGGCGCGGCACTTCGACCCGCGAGGCTCGAGATCTCGTCGAGATTCTCGATCTTGTCTGCCCAGTACTTGCGATCGGTTTCGAACCGACTCGACTGGCGGTACTTGTTGTCCACCTCGTAGACGTTCCGGAGATCGGAGGCCTCGCTCGGCTCCGGATCCCGGCCCTCCACGCGCGCCGAGTACAACTCCGCCACACGAGTGACGAACGTCGAGGCACCGAAACCGTCGAGAATTGTGTGGTGAACCCGTGTGTACCAGTAGTAGCGGTTCTCACCGAGGCGCAAAATCGTGGCAGAGATCAGTCGGTCCGCAAGCATGTCGATCGGCCGACTGCGATCTGCTCGCATCCACCGCATGGCTGCGTCGTGTGAGTCGTCTTCACTACGAAGGTCGACGTAGCCGACGGAATCATCGAGTGTGGGGTCGATGATCTGGTACGGCTGGGCGTCGATCTCGAAGATCCGAACGAAGGCCGATCCAATTTCGCGACCGGCGTCTGCACAGGCCTGACGAAGAGCATCAAGCTCGAGAGCACCACGGAGTTCGACATACTGAGCGATGTTGACCGGTACGGCGGGATCAAGGTGCTGCGCGAACCACATACCGAGCTGGGCCGCTGAAAGCGGGAATGCGTCTGATCGCTGAACGTCTTCCGGCGAGCTGCCGACCTCCGGCTTGCCGCTCCCCAGTTCTCCGTTACCCAGCGAATTCACGCCCACAGCCTCTCTTCCACACCATTGCGCACCCGTGCGAGCCGAACGTCCGATTCGCAGCAGCTACCGACCTCATCCAACCTCGACGAGCCAGAACCACCCATTGTCTCCGATACATAGGTGACAAGAGAAATCCATACCCCGGTATATCGACGGTTTTGCTGCAATTCGTTACAAATCGCCCAGCGCATCTACCCCCCGATCGCATTGCCGAAACGCACGGTTCAGACGCTGTGCGCGAAATCTCCACCCCTGGAACAATCAATCTGCAGCCGACGATCTGCACCCCCATCCACATCAGTCACCTCGGACAATTTACAGGCCCGTCAGCTACTCGGCGCCCGAGCTCGAATCAGATTCAACAGTCGCTGATCGAGACTATCGGTACACGCCGACAGACCGACGAAAGAACGCGCCGACCAGCGGTCGGCGCGTTCTTTCGAGTGGAGGTACGAAGGCTTCAGGAAAAACCCACACCAGTCACACTCTTCAGGTGTTCGCTGGTGACCCCTGGAGCTAGCTCCACAAGCTCCAGACCCTCCGCGGTGACGTCCAGCACCGCGAGGTCGGTGATGATCCGGTGGACGACTCCCTGCCCGGTAAGCGGCAGGGTGCACGCCTCGACGATCTTGGGGTTGCCCTCGCGATCGGTGTGCTCCATCACGACGATGACGCGGCGGGCTCCATGGACCAGGTCCATCGCCCCGCCCATGCCCTTGACCATCTTGCCGGGGACCATCCAGTTGGCGAGGTCACCGGTCTTCGACACCTGCATCCCGCCGAGCACCGCGGTGTCGATGTGGCCGCCGCGGATCATCCCGAAGGAGAGGGCCGAGTCGAAGAACGCGGCACCGGGATTGACGGTGACGGTTTCTTTACCGGCATTGATAAGGTCGGCATCGACCTGATCGTCGGTCGGGTACGGCCCGGTGCCGAGGATGCCGTTTTCGCTGTGAAGGACCACCTTGACGCCCTCGGGCAGGTAGCTGGGGATCAGCGTCGGCAGGCCGATGCCGAGGTTGACGTACTCCCCCGGCCGCATCTCGGCGGCAGCGCGAGCGGCCATCTCGTGGCGGGTCCAGCCGATACGAGTTTCCTCTGCACTGGTCACTTGGTACCTCCTGAGACGGTCCGCTTCTCGATCCGCTTCTCCTGCGGGCCTGTATGCACGACGCGCGCGACGAACACTCCAGGTAGGTGCACGTGCGCGGGGTCGATGTCGCCCGGCTCGACGAGGTTCTCCACCTGCGCGATGGTGATCCGGCCGGCCATGGCAGCAAGCGGGTTGAAGTTCATCGCCGTCTTGTTGAAGACGAGATTTCCTTCGGTGTCGCCGTAGTCCGCGTGCACGAGCGCGAAGTCAGCGGTGATCGCCTCTTCCAATACATACGTGCGGCCACCGAACACTGCCGTCGCCTTCGGTGGCGACGCCACGGCGATCGAACCGTCCGGGTTGTATCGCCACGGCAAGCCGCCCTCGGCGATCGGTGTGCCGACGCCGGCCGGAGTGTAGAACGCCGGAATGCCGGTACCGCCTGCTCGCAGCCGCTCGGCCAGCGTCCCCTGCGGCGTCAACTCCACTTCGAGCTCACCGGCGAGATACTGGCGGGCGAACTCCTTGTTCTCCCCCACGTACGACGCCGTCACCCTGGCGATCCGGTGCGCGCCGAGCAGGATGCCGAGACCGTAGTCGTCGACACCGCAGTTGTTGGAGAACACCTCGAGATCGGTGGCGTCGCCGTCGGCGATCGCCGCGATCAGTGCGTCGGGAATACCGCACAGCCCGAAGCCGCCCACTGCGAGCCTGGATCCGCTCGCGATGTCGGCAACTGCCTCAGCTGCCGTATTCACGACTTTGCTCATCCGCTAGTTCTCCTTCTGCTGAAAGATTCCGGCTCGGTGAAGAAGCTTCTCGGCGTGACGAAGAACGGGAGCGTCGACCATCTTGCCCTCGAACGCGAACACACCACGTTCAGTAGACACCGCGGCAAGCACTCGTGTGGCCCAGTCGATCTCTTTTTCCGAAGGTGCGAAGGCACCACGGATGACCTCGACCTGACTCGGGTGGATCGCAACCTTCACGTCGAAGCCGACTGCGACGGCGTCAGCGGACTCGACGCCGAGGCCCACGAGGTCCTTGATGTCGAGGTACACGGAATCGACCGCCAACCGGCCGTAGCTCTTCGCGGCCAGCAGAGACGTAGATCGGACATGCTTGGCAACGTCGCGGTACGAACCGTTCGGGTGCCTGCTCGAGTTACCACCGAGACCGGCAACCAGATCCTCGGCTCCCCACATGACACCGATGGCGTTCGCAGCAAGCGCGATGTCGGCCACGGCGAGGGCTCCTCGCGGGGACTCGACGAGCGCAACCACGTCCGCCGGTGCGAGCGAGAGGACGTCCTCGGCCGATTCGCACTTGGACAGCATGAGACGCGAATAGTGTGTGCCGTCCAGCGCGATCAGATCGAGTTCGTGATCAGGCGTCCCGACCGGATTGACGCGCACGACCGTCCGCTCCGGATCGAGAGGAGTGTCGATCAGGGCCGCACGTGCGGCTTCCTTGTCGGCCGGAGCCACACCGTCTTCGAGATCGAGGATCACGACGTCGGCAACGGCCGCGGCCTTCGCGTAACGTTCGGGACGATCCGCCGGGCAGAACAACCACGCCGGCCCCGGCGGCGTCCACGTCATGAGGACACCTCAGCCGGGCGGAGCTGCACCAACGTCTTGCGCGTGGCAAGTGCGACGACGTCACCGTGCTGGTTGCGACCGGTGTGCACCAGCGTCACGATGCCTTCACCTGGACGGCTCTTCGACTCACGCTTGTCTGCGATGAGCGTCTCGGCATACAAAGTGTCGCCGTGAAAGAGCGGCTTCGGGAAGCTGATCTCGGAGAAGCCGAGGTTGGCGACGATGGTGCCCTGCGTCAACTGCGCGACCGAGAGGCCCACGATGGTCGACAGGGTGAACATCGAATTGACCAGCCGCACACCGAATTGAGTGTCCTCGCTGTACGCGGCATCGAGATGCAACGCCTGCGTGTTCATCGTCAAAGTCGTGAAAAGGACGTTGTCAGCCTCGGTCACCGTCCGGCCTGGGCGGTGCTCGTAGATCGCGCCGACCTCGAACTCCTCGAACCAGAGCCCGCGCTGAGTGATCTTCTTGGGGTTCGTCACAGCCCTGCCTCACGGGCGATGAGCATCAACTGCACCTCGGTGGTTCCCTCACCGATTTCGAGGATCTTGCTGTCACGGTAGTGGCGCGCGACGGCGTACTCGTTCATGAAGCCGTATCCGCCGTGGATCTGCGTGGCGTCGCGCGCGTTGTCCATGGCAGCTTCGGAGGAGATGAGCTTGGCGATGGATGCCTGCTTCTTGAACGGCTTGCCCGACAACATGAGTGCGGCCGCGTCGTAGTACGCGGTACGTGCGACGTGGGCGCGAGCCTCCATACGCGCGATCTTGAACGCGATGGCCTGGTTGTGTCCGATGGGGCGACCGAACGCCTCGCGTTCCTTGGCGTATTTGATCGACTCGTCGACGCAGCCCTGGGCGGCACCGACACTCAACGCTGAAATGGCGATGCGGCCTTCGTCGAGGATGCGCAGGAAGTTCGCGTAGCCGCGCCCGCGCTCACCGAGCAGATTCTCTTCGGGGACACGAACATCCGCGAACGTGAGCGGATGGGTGTCGGAGGCGTTCCAACCGACCTTGTTGTACGCCGGTTCTGCCGTGAAGCCGGGCGTTGTGGTCGGCACCAGGATCGTCGAGATCTCCTTCTTGCCACCGTCCTTGACACCCGTGACCGCGGTGACTGTCACGAGCTTGGTGATGTCGGTGCCAGAGTTGGTGATGAACTGCTTGTTGCCGTTGATGATCCACTCACCGCTGTCGAACTTCGCGGTGGTCTTGGTTCCGCCGGCGTCGCTACCCGCACCGGGCTCGGTCAGGCCGAAGGCAGCCAACGACTTGCCGCTGGTGAGCTGCGGAAGCCACTCTTCCCTCTGTGCCTCGTTACCGAAACGGTAGATCGGCATTGCGCCGAGGGACACACCAGCTTCGAGAGTGATCGCGACGCTCTGGTCGACCTTGCCCAACTCTTCGAGCGCCAGGCAGAGCGCGAAGTAGTCGCCGCCCATTCCGCCGTACTCCTCGGGGAAGGGCAGGCCGAACAGTCCCATGTCGGCCATCCCGGCCACCACCTCGTACGGGAAGGTGTGGTTGGCGTCGTGCTCGGCAGCAACCGGTGCCACGACGGTCTTGGCGAAGTCGGCAACGGTCTTGGCTAGCTGCTGGTATTCGTCCGGAAGCGCTCCGGTGGCAAGGTAATCGGACATCAGGCGTCTTCCTTCTGCGTCGTGTTCTCGGTCTTTACTTCTGCAGTCTCTTCTTCGGCAGGTACCACGCGGGCCAGAACCTGATCCACCATCACCTGATCGCCCTGACGGACAAGCACTTCCACGATCCCTTCGATCGGGGACGTCAAGGAGTGCTCCATCTTCATGGCCTCGACCACGACGAGTGGTTGTCCCGCGCTCACTGCCGCGCCGTTCTCGACGTTGACCGCGATGACGGCACCGGGCATGGGGCTGGCGATTTCGGCGTCACCGGCATGCTTGTCCTCACCGCGAACGCTGACTTCGGCAACCTCGCGCACGTGCCAGGTTCCGCCGCCTGCCAGCCACAGACCACCATCGGTCTGGGCGACGACAAACGTGCGTCGACGTCCGTCGATCACCACCGCCAGTTCGGATCCCGTCAGGGTCGCGCTGAATGCGCGAGGCTGTGAACCTTCGACCTCGACCTTTGCATCCGCGGGAACGCCGACGATCGCAACGTGCGCCGTTCGGGTGCCGGCGGAGAGCCTGATGCTGGTCGGAGCGGGAGTTCCGACGCGCCACCCACTCGGGACGTCCCAGGGATCAACGGATTCCGAAGTTGTCCACCGCGAGAGCCAGCGATACGCCGCGGCAGCAATGAGCACCTCGTCGGAGGCGTCGGCTGCGACAAAGTCTTCGACGCGACGATCGAGCAGACCGGTGTCGAGGTTGCCCGCGATCACATCCGGATCAGCGAGGAGGAACCGTGCGAATTCGATGTTGGTCACGACTCCGAGCACTGCGGTGTCACCGAGTGCGCGATCGAGCTTGCGCAGTGCGCCCGCGCGGTCGGGAGCGTGGGCGATGACCTTGCTGAGCATCGGGTCGTAGTCACTGCCGACGACGGTGCCCGCGAGCAGTCCGGAATCGACGCGCACGCCGGAACCGGACGGCTCGACCAGATCGACGACGCGGCCGCCGGTCGGCAGGAACCCACGGCCCGGATCCTCCGCGTACACACGCGCTTCGATGGCGTGCCCGGTCAGTGTGATGTCGCTCTGGGAGAAGGCCAACTTCTCCCCTGCTGCCACACGAACCTGCCATTCGACCAGATCCAGTCCGGTCACCATTTCGGTGACGGGGTGCTCGACCTGCAGGCGGGTGTTCATCTCCATGAAGAAGAACTCGTCCGGCTTGTCGGCGGAGACGATGAACTCGACAGTGCCGGCGCCGGTGTAATCGACGCTTCGAGCGGTGTTGCACGCTGCCGCGCCGATCCGGTCACGGGTCACCTGATCGAGCAGTGGCGACGGAGCCTCTTCGATGACCTTCTGGTGACGCCGCTGCAGGCTGCATTCGCGCTCACCGAGGTGAACGACGTTGCCGTGCTGGTCGGCGAGAACCTGGACCTCGATGTGCCGGGGCCTCAGGACGAATCGCTCGAGAAACAGGGTGTCGTCACCGAACGACGAAGCGGCCTCACGACGCGCACTGCGAAGAGCCTCGGCCAGATTGGCCGGATCCTCCACCAGACGCATTCCCTTGCCACCGCCGCCTGCCGAAGGCTTGACCAACACCGGGTAGCCGATGTCCTCGGCTGCGGCGATGAGTTCTTCGTCGGTCAGATTCGGGCGCGCGATACCCGGGACCACCGGCACGTCGAACGCGGCAACAGCGTTCTTCGCGGTGATCTTGTCGCCCATCACCTCGATGGCCCGCTCGGAGGGGCCGAGGAAGGCAATTCCGGCAGCCGCGCAGGCAGCCGAGAACGCCGAGTTCTCCGACAGGAAGCCGTAACCGGGGTGAATCCCCTGAGCGCCGGTGGACTTGGCAGCGTCGATGACCTTGTCGATGACGAGATAGCTTTCACGCGCCGCGGCCGGTCCGATGTTGACGGCAGTGTCGGCCTCGCGGACGTGGCGAGCATTCGCGTCGGCGTCGCTGTAGACGGCAACGCTGCGAATTCCCAACTCACGCAACGTGCGGATCACACGAACCGCGATCTCACCGCGGTTGGCCACGAGAACAGTATCGATAGTGCGCAACTCAGTCATTTCGCTCACATCCGGAAGACGCCGTAGGAGACCGGCTCGATCGGTGCGTTTGCGCACACCGAAAGGGCCAGGCCGAGAACAGTTCTGGTATCTGCGGGGTCGATGACACCGTCATCCCACAGCCGTGCGGTCGAGTAGTACGGATTGCCCTGAGCCTCGTACTGCTCGCGGATCGGCGCCTTGAAGGATTCTTCGTCCTCGGCCGACCACGGATTACCCGCACTGTCGAGCTGGTCACTACGAACGGTCGAGAGCACCGAAGCGGCCTGCTCGCCGCCCATGACCGAGATGCGCGCGTTCGGCCACATCCACAGGAAGCGAGGTGAATACGCGCGTCCACACATCGAGTAGTTGCCGGCGCCGTACGAGCCGCCGATGACAACCGTCAGCTTGGGGACCCGTGCACACGCAACTGCCGTGACCATCTTGGCGCCGTGCTTGGCGATGCCGCCTGCCTCGTAATCGCGTCCCACCATGAAGCCCGCGATGTTCTGCAGGAACAGAAGCGGCACACTGCGCTTGTCGCACAGTTCGATGAAATGTGCTCCCTTCATGGCGGATTCGCCGAAGAGCACGCCGTTGTTGGCGATGATGCCGACCGGATGGCCCTCGATGTGGGCGAAACCGGTGACGAGCGTCTTGCCGTACTCGGCCTTGAACTCCTGGAACGCACCACCGTCGACGAGCTTGGTGATCACCTCGTGCACGTCGTACGGAGTACGGGGATCGGTCGGAACGACGTCGTAGAGCTCGCTCTGATCGGCGACGGGCGGAACGGTGGAGATGACGTCCCACGGGCGTTCGGAGCGAGGGCCGAGTGTGGCAATGATGTTGCGCACGATGCGAAGTGCATCGCGGTCGTCCTCGGCCAGGTGGTCGGTGACGCCGGAAACCTTGGAGTGCAGGTCGCCGCCGCCGAGCTCTTCCGCCGTGACGATCTCACCGGTGGCCGCCTTCACCAGCGGCGGACCACCGAGGAAGATGGTGCCCTGGTTGCGGACGATCACTGCTTCGTCACTCATCGCGGGCACGTAGGCGCCGCCCGCGGTGCACGAACCGAGAACTGCGGCGATCTGGGGAATCCCCTTGGCGCTCATGGTCGCCTGGTTGTAGAAGATCCGGCCGAAGTGCTCGCGGTCCGGGAAGACTTCGTCCTGGCGCGGCAGGAAGGCGCCGCCGGAGTCGACGAGGTAGATGCAGGGAAGGTTGTTCTGCAACGCAACTTCCTGCGCGCGCAGGTGCTTCTTCACCGTCATCGGGTAGTAGGTGCCGCCCTTGACCGTCGCGTCGTTGGCGACGATGACGCACTCACGGCCCGACACACGGCCGATACCGGTGATGACGCCGGCGCCGGGGCACTCGTCGTCGTACAGGCCGTTGGCCGCCAGCGGGGACAACTCGAGGAACGGGCTGCCCTGATCGAGCAGCGAGTCGACGCGATCTCGCGGCAGCAGCTTCCCCCTGCTCACGTGCCGCTCGCGAGAGCGCTCGTTGCCACCCAGCGCTGCTTGCGCCAGTTTCTTCTTCAGTTCGTCCACCAGAACGGTGTGATCGGACCGGTAGCCCGATCCTTGCGTGATTCCACTGGGAGTCATCCCGCCGCCTTCGCCATGAGTTAATGCTCGATAACTGAAACTAGATTAACTATGATTAACTGAGTTGTCCAGAACACAAGCGAAGAAAGATCGAGAGAATGACCTCTGAGCAGGTAGCAGCTCCGACGCGACGCGATCAGATGAAGGCCGACCGTCGTCGTCAACTCTTGGACGCCGCCGCCCGGTTGATCGCCGAGCGCGGATTCGTGAGTGTGCGACTCGAAGACCTCGGCGCGGCCGTCGGCATCAGCGGCCCGGCCGTGTACCGGCATTTCCCCAACAAGGATGCCGTCCTCGTGGAACTTCTCGTCGGCATCAGCACACGACTGCACGAAGGCGGATCAGCGGCAGCAGAGGCAGCGGACTCACCGAGCGCTGCTCTCGACGCACTGGTGGAGTTCCACCTCGACTTCGCACTGGGCGAGCCAGACCTGATCCGTATCCAGGACCGCGACCTCGAAAGCCTGCCGGCCGACGCGCGTCGACAAGTACGCCAAACGCAGCGCAAGTACGTCGAGGTGTGGGTCGGTGTGCTCGAGCAACTCGATCCCCAACTCGACCAGGCGGATGCGCGCATCAAAGCGCACGCCACCTTCGGTCTGATCAACTCGACCCCTCACAGCGCCAACCCCGCTTCGCCGGCACGCGCACGCCGCGTCCTGCGGGATATGACACTCGCCGCACTGCGCACCCACTGAAACCGGACACGGCACAATCGGTGGCAGACTGGTTACACCAGCTAACAGATGAGGGTGCCGAACGTGGAAGACAGCAGTGGGGTCAGCAGAGCCGATTTCGCCGAACTGCGGACCGAGTTCTCCCGCTTCATGATGTTGTACCAATTCGGAATCTCCGAACTGATGACCAAGGTGAACATCCTCAAGGACGAGTTCACTCACATCAATCAGTACAGCCCCATCGAACACGTGACGTCACGAGTCAAGTCGCCGGACAGCATCCTGCGTAAGGCTCAACGCCTGAACATCCCGCTCACGATCGACGACATCTCGAAGAACATCTTCGACATCGCCGGCGTGCGCATCACCTGCAGCTTCATTTCCGACACGTACCGGATCGCCGAGATGCTCACCAGCCAGACGGACCTTCGGGTGATCGAGCGCGAGGACTACATCGCCGATCCGAAACCCAACGGCTACAAGAGCTTGCACTTGATCGTCGAGGTCCCGGTTTTCATGAGTGACCGCGTCCGGCACGTTCCGATCGAACTCCAGATCCGCACCATCGCGATGGATTTCTGGGCGAGCCTCGAACACAAGATCTACTACAAGTACAACCGCGAGGTTCCCGTCGAACTCCTCGACGAACTCACCGAGGCTGCTGCCGCGGCACACCGCCTCGACGTCAAGATGGAACGCCTCAACGACGAGTTCGCGAAGATCAAAGCGCTTCCGCATCCTGACGACGAAATCCTCGAGCAGGATCTGCCTGCCCAGTTCCTCGAGGCGCTGCATCTGCAGCGACGGGCGCTCTGAATTTAGGCACCCCTCCCCTGAGCGAACGCGCCTTTCGGCGCACCTGAGGCGACGAGAGTGCCGTTCGCTCACAACTGGGGTCGGACAACTAGGGCAAACAAAAAGAATTGCGTTGGCTTGCTATTTCTTGCCAGTGACGGCGCTGTAGCCGATCGAGAGCACGGCCGCCGCGGCGATGCTGATGATCCAGCGGATCCAGTCGATTCCGCCCGTATCGCCCTTGTCCGAGATCGCTCCCCAGACCCAGTACCCGATAAGCGCTCCGGCGATACCCAGCACGACGGTCACGATCATGCCGTACTGCTGCTTACCTGGCAGTACGAGACGAGCCAGGATTCCGATGACTGCGCCGAAAATGATGGTTCCGATAATTTGCCCCATGACAGCCCCTCTCACACGTCGTGCATGCACGCGGACGGAAGATCACCGCTCAGGGAAACAATAACCACAGTCACACACAACTGTCGCTTGTTGACCGAATTGTTGTCCGAGATGCAACCTCGACGCGTTACACCCATGACATTCGCGAGTTATTATTTCGCAATCAAGCAGACCTACCGTTCTCGTCCATGCCCACTCCCGTAAAACTGCCGAACAGCGAGCTCGCGCGACTTGCCAACAAGCCTCCCTGGTACCGATCACTGTTCGTGCAATTGATCGCCGCTATCGTCATCGGTGTTCTCATCGGCTGGTTGTGGCCGGAATTTGGCGCGAACCTCAAACCCCTTGCCGACGGGTTCATCAAGCTGATCAAAATGCTGATCGCGCCGATCATCTTCTGCACCGTAGTGATCGGGATCGCCCCCGTCGGCGATCTGAAAGCGGTGGGGCGCATCGGCGTCAAGGCTCTCATCTACTTCGAGGTCGTGACCACCTTCGCCCTGTTGTTCGGGCTGCTCATCGGAAATCTGATGAAACCGGGTGCGGGATTCAACATCGATCCGGAGACGCTGGCGAACGGTGCGGACGCCGTGGCCGCCAAGACCGGAAGTGGCGAACTACCCCACACCGTCGAATTCCTGCTCAACATCATTCCGGTGTCTATCGTCTCTGCCTTCGCCGAAAACGCACTCCTCCAAGTCCTCTTCTTCGCCGTACTGTTCGGACTCGCCTTGGCCAAGGCAGGCGAGAGTGGACCACCGATCGTGTTCGAACTCGTAGATCGCCTGAGCCATTTGTTCTTCACGATCATCGGCTGGATCATGAGACTGGCGCCGTTGGGCGCTTTGGGCGCGATGGCGTACATCGTCGGCCAGTACGGGATCGCTTCGCTCGGAAGTTACGGAAAGCTGATCGCCGCATGCTATCTCGCGGCCGTCCTGTTCATCCTCATCCTGGCCGCGATAGTCAGGTACTTCGCGGGCGTGAACCTGTGGAAGTTCGTCAAGTACATCAAGGACGAACTCTTCCTCGCGTTGGGAACGGCGTCGACCGAAGTAGTCCTGCCCCGAATCATGGTCAAGCTCACCAACGCCGGATGCTCGCGCACGACAACAGGATTGGTGGTGCCGACCGGCTACTCGTTCAATCTCGACGGCGCGACGCTGTACCTGTCGATCTGCATGCTGTTTCTGGCGCAGGCACTCGGCGTGGACCTGACACTCGGTGAACAGATCACTGCCGTCCTGGTTCTGATGCTCACGTCGAAGGGAATGGCCGGCGTGCCGGGATCGTCATTCCTGGCGCTGTCGGCCACCGTGGCCGCAATCGGTCACGGCGCAATTCCCGTAGCCGCAGTCGCTCTCCTACTGGGCGCCGATCGAATCATGGATTCGATGCGGGTGTCGGTGAACCTGCTCGGGAACTGTGTCGCAACCTTCGTGGTCGCCAATTGGGAGGGGCAGCTCGACAAGGAGCGCATGCGCCGAGTGCTCGACGGCGAAGACGTTCCGCCGCTCGAGGAAGTCGATCCGATCACCGGAAAGATTGACCCTGCCCCCGAAACCGAGGGCGCCGTGCCCTGTCGAGGGGATGGTGACCAACTGCTCCACGTCGGAAATCGGTGCTGAAGGTTCGCGGGGGACGCACTTCACCGGAATACCGAGACCAGCACGCCCGAACGCAAATATTTGCACAAGTAGCGAGCTTGCCAACAAAAGGACCGGTGCAATCACAGATATTCGACGTGCGCTGGGCTAATTCGACGCCAGGGAAAGCGTCCTTCATTATCTCGATATTGCTACGCGGTTGCCATCGTTCTGATCCAGAGATCAGCGAACGGTCAGCGTTATGTTTGCCTGAAACAGAAGGACTAAAGTCCACTGTTCAGCCGACAAACAGACTTGCGTGAGCAAAAATCAAACATTACGGAAACCCTTTTCCGACACAGAAACGCGCATCTAGCTGCAGTTACCTCAATTCCTCAACGGTGTGGACATTTGCCAAACTGCCGAAATATCACCGCTCCAAATTGTCGGAACGGACGCCCATTGCTATCGTAAACTTTGCGAAGGACTGGACGAATTGCCCCAGCAAAGGAGCCAAGTGAGCGAGTCCATGCAAGAAGTTGAACACTTGTCCACTCATCGACTCTCCGTGGTTGTTCCAGTATTCAACGAAGAAAATTCTCTTTCGAACTGCATCGAGCGCTTACTGATCCAGGCCGAAATCGATGAGATTCTGATCGTCGACAACAACTCGACAGACGGCACCGCCTCGATCATCCACGAATTCGCCGAGAAGTACGACCGAGTGAGGTATGTCTTCGAGGCCCGACAAGGCGTCGTTCATGCGCGGAACGCCGGCTTCGACGCCTCGACCGGCAACATCATCGGTCGAATAGACGCAGACACGCGAGTCCAACCGGGATGGGCCCGTGCGGTCAAGGGCTTCTTCCAGCGCAGCACTGCGCATTCAGCGGTCGCCGGACTCACGTATCTCTTTGAATCGCCGTTTGCTCGAATCCACCGTTTCGCACTGGACCGTCAGGTCAAGCACGGAAAGTTCGATTGCGAACGTCAAGTACTCGCTGTCGCCGGAGCAAACATGGCGATCAGAAAAAGCGCATGGCTGAGCGTTCGCGAGCGAGTCAGCGACCGGCTGGACATCCACGAAGATATCGACCTTTCACTATGCCTTCGTGAGGAAGGAATGACGATCGGTCAGATCGCCGACATGCGAGCAGAAACGTCCGGGCGACGCGGCGAAACCCCTCCGTTGGAGTACCTGAAGTACAACCAGGCATCCGAATCGGTCTTGCACCTTCACAACATCATGAATTGGCGCCTCAAACTGACAATCTGGGGCGACTCGATGCTCCACGCGCTCGTGTGGCCCGTCTACCGCCTCTACAACTTCGAGCAGGAGCGCCTGGAGTTCAGGCGCTTGTTTGGCAGATCGCAAGGTCGAATCATGCCAGTTCACCAGTAGCCCATCGATTTCGATACTCACCATCGACGACAATTCGGCCGCGAGGGCGAGGTCCACCAACTCTTCGACGATCACCGTCGTGCTGCATGTTTGATCGACGGAATCTTGAACACTTTACCGACGGAGGTTGGTGGAAGCTCGTCGATTACATGGATGAAGACCGAGCCGCCGGCTCGGTCGCGTGGGCTCCCTCGCAGGCAACGAGGGCGTCGACGCTCAGCTCGATGGACCAGGACAGGCAGGCGTGCCGTACCGACACCCCATCGAAATGCTCGACAATCCGCCAAAAAATCTTCGACGGCCACTCTGGCTCGGTAGCCGAGTGGAACCAAGATCCGCGAGCGTGGTGCCTCCCTACAGCGGAGCCAACCCGATGAAGTAGACGGCATCGACATGGAACCGCGGCAGATCCCTCAGCACTAAAGCATCGGCCAACTCTGCGAGCTGAACGGGCAACTCCGCCAACGAGACTCCATTCAGCTGAGGATAAGCGGAAACTTGCGGCACCCGTCGTCTCCGG
Organism: Rhodococcus sp. P-2; assembly: GCF_016598535.1. Classification (GTDB taxonomy): domain Bacteria; phylum Actinomycetota; class Actinomycetes; order Mycobacteriales; family Mycobacteriaceae; genus Rhodococcus_F; species Rhodococcus_F baikonurensis. The sequence continues at coordinate 1,024,135 of NZ_CP066779.1, forward strand.
GTATGGAAGTACGCCGCCACGTCGTCGAGAGTCCGGCATACTTCGAACGTGAGTAGTCGGCACGCAACAGATCGAAGTCGCCGGTCGCAATCTCGGCCACGGACAACTCCACGGGCAGCGCAGCGCAACAAGATCTCGACCTCTTCCAGTGGGAAGATGTCGATCGCCATTGGGCCTGAGTTGGATTCTGCGACGGGTCGAGTTCATGCGCCAGACAATCGAAGTGTGGGCGCCGCATCGGAATGGAAGCTCCGAGGTGGTCCCGGTCGGTGTGGGCCTGATACTCAGTGAACAGGTCACCGCCGCCCTCGTACGGATGCTCACATCCCAGGGAATGGCCGGGCACAGCGCTCTTCGTGCTGTGCGCCACGATGGCCGCAATCGGTCACGGCGCGAATCGAATGCGTGAGATACGGCATACAGAACGAGTTCTGGCACTCGAACAACGGCGCACACATCGATCTGAGAATCGACGCCGCAATAGCCTCCTATCGAACAGGTATCCCACTACCTGCAATTTCACGACGAGAATCTCAATAAAGAGAACAAATCGTACACCAGCAGCCATGCGGCCGTTTCGGCATGGCCTATCTACCCGACTGCCACGATTTTGAAGGTGAAAATTTGATTGATACCGTTATTTCGTGAAGATTCGCCCGAACCGTACACCTCAGGAACAAATGTGACATCCACAGAGCAATCGACTGAGAATCCTCACCGCCGTCACCTGTCGGTCGTTGTACCTGTGTTTAACGAAGAGGCAGGAATCGCTGACTGCATTGACCGTCTGCTCGCCCAAGGTGACGCAATCGACGAGATCTTGATAGTCGACAACAACTCCACAGACCGAACTGCCTCGATAATAAAACGCTACGCAGGGTCACACGAAAAAGTTCGATATATCTTCGAGCCACGCCAAGGTGTCGTACATGCCCGAAATGCGGGTTTTGACGCGACTTCTTGTGAACTGGTCGGCCGAATCGACGCCGACACCCGGGTCCAGACCGGATGGGCGACCGCGATTTGCGAATTCCTCGGCCCCAACTCCACCCATTGCGCCGTTGCGGGCGTTACATACCTCTTCGAATCCCCTTTCTCGCGCGTCCACCGGTTCGTACTTGACCGACAAATTCGACGTGGAAAGTTCAATCATGATCGCCGGGTGCTCGCTGCTACCGGAGCGAACATGGCTGTGAAGAGATCTGCGTGGCTAGAAGTGCGGAAGAATTTGAGCGAGCGCACTGACATTCACGAAGACATGGATCTCTCGATATGTCTCCAGAAGATCGGGTTGACAATCGGACAGTGCGACTCTATGCGCGTCGAAACATCGGGGAGACGGGGAGAAACACCTCCGCGCGAATACTCGAAATACAACCGCGCTTCTGAAGCGGTCCTTCGGCTCCACAACATCATGAATTGGCGCTTTAAGTTCCTGATCCGGCTGGACACAGTGGTCCACGCCTTGGCTTGGCCGATGTACCGTGCATACAATTTCGAGCAGGAGCGTCTGGAGTTGAGACGCTTGTTCGGCAAGTCGCAAGGACGAATCATGCCGGTCAACCAGTAGCCAATCCAGCTTCGCTACTCACTACAGGTTCGAAGGGCTAGTCCAGCAGAGACCCCCTCGTTCCTGATTCACACGAAAAGTTCGCCGTGTCCTCCACGAGGTACACCGAAACCCGCTCAACGATGACCGTTCGGGCCGCTGACTGCCGAGTACCGGGCGCTTATCCGAGTGTAATTACGGACACGCACCACACCGGATCTCACGACACCTTCAACGCCGTGATGCGGTCTTCACTGGAGCGCACCAGCACCTTGTCTCCCGCCCACAGCTCCCGCGGCATCGCCCAGGGGGTGAACTCGTCGTCCCCGTCCCGCTCCACTTGAACCTCCCAACTCCGTTGGCCGGTCCTGACATCTGTTCCGTAGACGTTGCCGTCGTCGACGACGACATCCCCGTGCCAGACGATCTCTCCGGCGCGCTCGGCGTTCGATCGCCACAGGACCTCACCGGTGAACAAGTCCACGAACTGGACCTCTGGCTCGGCACCGGAACGAGTCACGGCGACCACGTTGCCGATCACCGCCAACGACTGCGCGGCATCGAACACCTCGCTGTCGGTCCACAGTTTCTCGCCAGATTTACGGTCGAAACCACTGTTTCCCAATATAATCGGAGTCGATCCTCCCGCGGGATCATCTCGGCTGTATCGGCCGCCGAAATACGAGGACTCCGAGGGGAGTTCGTCCGTCCTGGCGAACTCGCGCCCGTGCGGATCGAGCGCGTACTCACTTGTCGGACGGCCGTTGCCTTCGCAACCGCCGTCCGATACCAAGGTCACGCCGTCTGACGATGTATGCGCGGTCGAGCAGGTGGAGTAACCGTGCACCCACCGCTGTTCACCGGTCTTCAAATCGAATCCCAAAGACTCGTCGAGAGCGATCACACCCAGATCACCGTGAACTGACATCATACGATCGACGTATCCGTCTTCCCACGATCCACCGATGTCGAACGCCTTGGACCAGTTCGCTTCCGGATCGTCGACCGTTCCGCTGTGCACGCGAACGTCGTTGCTCTCGATATCACCTTCGAGCGCGAGGACTGTGTCACCCGAGACAACCGCAATGATCGGCGCCCACGGCGTCTTGATGTCTCGTCGCTCTCCAGTCTCGATGTCGAACAGCGAGTACGAACCACCGGATACGTACGGCCCGGAGAAACACAGCAACGAGTCGCCGAGCAAGGTTTCGGAACAACCACCGATGTCGACCGCCGACGTGCGCCAACGGACAGCGCCGTCCTCGGCGTCCAATCCGACCAATTCCGCGTCGTCCAACGAATACGCCTGACGATCAGGCATACCGATCATCGTGACCACAAGTGATCCGGCGTCGATGAATCCACCCATGTCCATGTTGAATTCGGTTCCCACGAGTGGGCTCCGAAATATCGCGAACTCGCGCCCCAGAATCTCGGAGGCCTCGACGCTCCATAGCGGCGACGAGATCGCTGTCGGTTCGGAACTCGTCGACGTGACCACCGTGGCGATGGCGGCAGTGACGGTGACTACGGCTGCGGCGGCCGCGATCCGAAGGCGCGATTTCGGGGAGAATCTGGTGGTCATCGAATCTCCAAGCCTTCGGTCGTCGCGAGAAACTCCAACTGCTCGAACGTCATCGGATCGTTCGGGATCGCAGCCGACGACGAAACCGAGACTTGGGTCCCATTCGGGCGGGTGACGACCACCGACCTGCTCGTTTCCTGCGTCGATTCTGCTTTCGAGCCGTCATTTGTCATCGGCACGGTCGCGTAGTGCCGTTCGTCTCGCTCGATCACGGATCCATCCGGTCGCGTCACCACCTCCAAGGGGTGCCCGTCGTAGGAAGGGTCGTATTTGTTGGGCTCCGTGGGGAGTGGTTGTCCGCCGGTAATTGTCATGTTGAGCGTCGCCTCGCTGTCTCCCGTCCGAGTGGGAAGTCTCTGACATGCGGTGGACTTGTCATTCTCCGCGACCGTCAGGGTGCCCGGTCCGGCGTCCAGAATCGGAAAACCCGGAGGTACAGCGCGCCATCTGACCTCGAGTACGGCGTTGAGACGTTCGATCGTCGCGCGATCGAGTTCGGCCCCGTCGCCGGAATCTCGAGGGATTCCGTGGCACTCTGGCGAAAGCGGTGCAGTGCCCGGGGGAACAGGCGTCGTGATCAGCAGTTGTGGCATTGCGACAAGGGTTGCAAGTTCGTCGAGCGTCAGTGGCACCACGCCGGAACTCTCGGCGTCCCTACCTCCGTCGTTGTTCGTGTCGTTGACATACGCCTGAATCCGGGTCCCGTCGGCGCCGTACAACATTGCCGACCGATTAAGGGTGCGTACACCATTGGTTTCGGTCCACGTATCCTGCAGATCCACCACAGACTGATCGGCCAGCACCCGACGTTCGACGAGCGACCCCGCGACACACGATGGGATCGGATCAGAACTCGAGTGCAGCATCAGGCTGAGCGCGCCGATCTTCCCGTCCCGAATCAGCGTCCCGGACGCTGTGGTGGACGCCAACTCCTCTAGCGAGAATCCCTCGGGCAGCCCATCTGTGTTCGAAGGTGCAGAGATCGGCCCGAACTGCAGCGAATTGCCCGGGCTGGCGAACTTCAGCTCGACATCTTTCGGGAGCGCCTGTTTGACCGCGTCGGACATCGCGGCTGCCTTGGCGCTCGAGAACCACGGAAAGCGCGGATCGTCGTACGTGTCAGAACCGTCCAGAATGTAGGAGAAGAACGAATCCTCCTCTGGCGCTTCGACACTCTCACAACCCGGAATGGTGGTCGGGTACACCGCGCTCGGTGTGACGTACGAGAATTCAGGCACGTCCTCCGGCGCCATCTCTTCCGGTGTGGACGTCATGCTGATCGACGAAGACGCAGCTACCGAGATGTCATCGGACGGCGAACTGCTCCAACGATCCACCAGCCCGGCAACCACTGTCCCGCCGGCGATCAGGGAGACGACCGTCAGCGCGAAGGTCCACTTCTCGGCCCGACTCGAATCGGTTTGCTCCTTCGACACGTACCCTCGCAGTCACCGTCTCGGCTCGCCCCCGATGCGCGTCGCCTCTGGAAGTCCTGTCGCGATCACAGCGATTTTTGTTACCAACCGGATGGTTTCCTATCGCGCTCGCGCCGTATGAACACACAAGAACGGGGTGCCAGTTGCTGTGCAACCGGCACCCCGTTCTGACGACCTGAGTGCTTACACCCTCACAGGCACCTGATTCGGGTCTGGATCGGAATCCGGATCCTGCTCGATCGGAATTCGCCGAATCGCTTCACCCTCGATGTCGACGTTCGGCAGGATCTTGTCGAGCCACGCGGGCAACTTCCACGCCGAATCACCGAGGATCGACATGACCGCAGGAATCACGATCATGCGGATGATGAAGGCGTCGAAGAAGACTGCCGCCGCGAGGCCGAAGCCCATCATCTTGCTTGTCGTCTCCGAGGACAGCATGAATGCACCGAAGACGGAGATCATGATGATGGCCGCCGACGCAACCACTCGGGCGCCATGGGTGTAGCCGGAGATGATGGCGTCCTTGGCCGACAATCCGTGCACGTATTCCTCGCGCATTCTCGTCACGAGGAACACTTGATAGTCCATCGCCAACCCGAACACCACACCGATCATGAAAATCGGCAGGAACGAGATGATGGGTTGTGTGTGCTCGATCAGCCCGAAGTCGCCCTCCTGGAAAATGGCCACCGTGGCGCCGAAGGTCGCGCAGACGGAGAACAGGAATCCGAGAGTTGCGGTCAGCGGCACCAAGATCGAGCGGAAGACGACCATCATGATGATGAACGCCAGCCCGACCACCACGATGAGATACGGGATGAGCGCGGAACTGAGCTTCGACGACATGTCGGCAACGATCGCGGTTTGACCCGCTACACCGAGTTCTGCGCCTTCCGACTTCACCGTCGATCCGTAATCCCGGATCTGATTCATCAGCTCGTGGGTTTCGGGACCGCTCGGCGACATCTGTGGGGTGACCGCGATGAGCGCAGAGTTGGCGCCCGCCATCGGGTTTGCCGCGTCGGGTCCGTTTCCGACCCACATCAACTGATCCGGCGTTGCGACGTTGTCGAGGCCCTTGATGTGCGCGACAGTGCCTTCGGCAATCGCGGTGATGTCGGTACCGTCCGGAGCGTCGAGCACGACGAACAATTCGCCGTTGACGCCTTCACCGAACCCACGCTGCAGCAGGGCAAGTGCCGGTCGCTCTTCGTCCTGAGTGAACGAGAGTCCGAGTTCGAGCTTCGTCATCGGAATAGCCGCGATCACCAGGAGGACCAGCGCAGCACCCGCGATCGGCCACGGGTACTTGGTGACTATCTTGGCCCAGCGATGCCCGTTGGATTCCATCGTCTCGGGCTCGTCACCGTGGCGCAGCCCGGGGATACGAGGCGAGAACGCGAACCGACCGAAGATACCCAGAACCGCTGGGATCAATGTGATTGCGCCGAGCACAGCGATGATGACGGCAACCGCTGCCGAGATTCCCATCTGCGTGATCATCGGAACCCCGACCACCGCCAGGGCTGCCAGCGCAACCACCACTGTCAGGCCTGCGAATACGACAGACGAACCGGCAGTACCTACTGCCCGCCCGGCTGCCGCTTCCCTGGTTCCGCCCAGGTTGAGCTCACTGCGGTAGCGCGACACGATGAACAACGCATAGTCGATCGAGACTGCGATGCCGATCATCGTGACGATTCCCGTGACGCCTTCGTTGATGTCGAAGAAGCCCGAGCCGAGTGTGACCGTCAGAGTGGCCAGCGCAATTCCCAGAATTGCAGTGAACAACGGAATGAAGGCCGCGATGAGGGCGCCGAACGCCACGATCATCACGATGAACGCCACCGCGAAGCCGAGCATCTCCGACAGGCCGCCCGCGGCCTGCACCTGCATCATCGAACCGGTTCCTTCGACTTGCAGGCCACCGGAGCGGAATTTTGCCATCAAATCGAGAAACGCAGTCTTGTTGGCCTGCGTCTGATCCTCGATGCGAATCGACTGATTGAGCTGGATCAGCCCGACCTTGCCGTTGTCGCCGAGAACGGCTGACGCCACCGCTGGATTGGCCTCCGCGAGAGTGACCGGATTGACGATCTTCTCGGGATCGACGATGTCCGGCAACGTCTTCGCCTGCGCGATCAACTGGTCGATCTGATCGCTGTGTGCGGCAAGTCCGTCGTCTGCCGCGATGAGGATGCTGGTCGACGCCTGAGTTTGCTGCTCCGCTGCAGCTGCAAAGTTCTCGTTCATCAACTCGGTCGCACGCTGTGAATCGGTGCCCGGAAGATTGAATTCCTTGGAGAACGTCGGATTTGTGGCGCTGATAGCGCCCCCCACCACCGCGATCACGATAATCCACGCGGCCACCACAAGATACTTGTGGCGGAAAGCGAACTTCCCCAACCTGTAAAGATACGTAGCCAACGTAGGCCTCTCTCGCCGTGGACTGGTCTGTCCGAAGAACACGGGGTCTTTCGGTGCCAAGGTCATACGGTACGGACCGATCGGCCCGTTGGCACCCGGTATATCTGCGAAAACGGCATATCCGGCGCGCTCTCCTTCTCCTTTTCAGACCGCTCGGTACCGTGGACACGACACGGGCAGGCGCCTCACCAGAGCAGACGTCACGCAGTACGAAAGGCAATCCCATGAATCACGGCCAGGCCGTCGATCGCGATCACCTCCTTGCCGGCCAACGGCGACTCGACGCGCTCGGCCCACGATTGACGGGATCGCCTGCACACCACGCGGTGGTGGAAGAAGTCGCGAACGAACTGACCGAACTGGGCCTCGAAGTCCGGCGTGATTCACACACTTTCGAACGTTGGGATCTACCGGCGACATCTGACGGACTTCGCATCGAATTGCCGACGGGGCCGATCAACGTTTCGTCCGCATTCCCCTACTCCGGATTGACCGGACCACAGGGAATCTCCGCTCCCCTGGTCTACGTCAGCGCGCGACGCCCCAAATGGTCCGCGGCCAAAGGCGCGATCGCAGTGATCGAGGTCCCGCACATCGATCTTCCCCGCAAGCTCCTGGTCAGCGAGTGGGGTCCGATCGCCACCGACGAGACTCTTCGAAATCCGGTTCTCTCCGCAACTCTTCTGGGCCCGAAACTCGACAAGGCTCGCAAGGCCGGAGTGCTCGGCGTGATCGCAGTGTGGCGAGACATTGCTCCGGACAACGCGCTGGGACAATATCTTCCGTTCACGCAGCCGTACCACGACATCCCCGCCGTCTGGGTGGCCGGTGACGAGGGCAGGAAGGTTGTCGCTGCAGCGCGTTCCGGCCAGCGGGCGACTCTGGTTCTGGATGCAACTCTGCATCCAGGCACCCGGACCGACACCGTGTGGGCGGTATCCCCGGGGACATCACCGGAAGAGACAATTCTGCTCATCACTCACAGCGACGGAACCAACGGCGTCGAGGAGAACGGGCATCTGGGAATGTTGGCTTTGGCGCGGCACGCCGTCGCGCAGCCGCATCGACGGTCGTACGTTTTCGTCCTGGCGACCGGCCACCTTCGAATTCCGGCGGTGTCCAAGCACGGGCAGGCAACGTCCACCTGGCTCGAAGCGCACCCCGAGATGTGGAAGGGCGAAGCCGGTCAGGCGCGAGCAGTGGCCGGGATCGCGATCGAACACCTCGGTGCACTGGGCGATACCGGGGACACCTCGACCGGCAGCTATGCCTTGGAGACCAGTCCGGAGCCGGAACTGCTTTACGCAACAAGTCGGGAAGTACACGACATCGTTGCACCACTGTGGCGCGACATCGGAGCGGGCGATCGCCGAATCGTGGCGCCAGGACCGGTCATTCACTTCGGTGAGGGTGAACCACTGTTCGAGCGGAAGATACCGACAGTCGCCTTGGTGACGGCGCCGCAGTACCTACTCGCTCTGCGTGATGCCGGCGCCGTCACGCACGTCGATCTCGACGCGATGGTGAAGCAGGTCGAAAGCTTCCGCGATCTACTCGACGCGTTCGACGCAACCGACACTGCGGCTTTCGGCCCGGTGGTCTCGCGTTCGGTGTTCGCGAAGTTCTCGGCACTACTTCAGTTGATGCAGATTTTGTCGAAAGCCAAGAAATAGCGCTGTGCGCCTTTATTAACCGCCCGCGGTTAATAAAGGCGCACAGCAGGTGTCCTACTTGTCGTGAATGATCACGCCACGGATGTTCTTGCCGTCACGCAGATCCTGGTAGCCCTGGTTGACGTCTTCAAGGTTGTAGGTATTGGTGATCAGTTCGTCGAGCTTGAGCTGTCCCGCATCGTAGAGACGGAGCAGACGCACGATGTCGTACTGCGGATTCATGGATCCGAACAGCGTGCCCTTGATCGTCTTCTGATTCAGCGTCAGATCGGTTCCCGACACGTGAACGGTCAGCTTGGCCGGATCGGCGAGACCTGTGATCACCACGGTGCCGCCCTTGCCGATCACTGCAGTCGCTGCACTGACCACGTCCTCGTCGACGGTGCCGACAAGGATGAGCGCGGCGTCGGCGCCCTGTCCCCAGGTCAGCTCGTTTACCTTGGCAGCAGCGCTCTCGGCATCCGCAAAGGCATGCGTGGCACCGAACTTGAGTGCGGTCTCACGCTTGAGCGCAACCGGGTCGACCACCACGACGTACTTGCAGCCTGCCGAAACGGCGCCCTGAACGGCGTTGATGCCGAGGCCACCGATGCCGTAGATCACCGCAGTGTCGCCGGCGCGGAGGTTACCGGCGTTGACGGCCGTTCCCCAACCCGACGGCACGCCGCAGCCGACCACCACTGCAGTCTCCAACGGAAGCCAGTCGTCGATCTTGACTACCGAGTGCTGGGAAATGGTCGCTCGCTCGGAGAACGTTCCGAGCATGCACATTCCGCCGAAATCCATTCCGTTGCCGTGGAAACGGAAGGACCCGTCCGTCATGGAACCTTCGAGGATGGTGGCACCCATGTCGCACAGGTTCTGGCGACCGGTCGAGCAGTAGCGACAGGTGCCGCAGTTGGGAATGAAGCTGCACACGACGTGGTCGCCCGGCTTGACCTTCGTGACGCCGGGTCCGACCTCTTCGATGATGCCCGAGCCTTCATGTCCGCCGACGATCGGGTAACGCGGCGGGAGATCACCGTCGGTCAGGTGCAGATCCGAATGGCACAGTCCGGCAGCGGTGTACTTGATCAGTACCTCACCCACGCCCGGGCCGTCGAGGTCGAGTTCCATGATCTCGAAAGGCTTTCCGGGCTCGAGCAGTACAGCAGCTTTGGTCTTCACTGGTGATCTCCTTGATTGTCGGACGAGAGAATGAGCGTGGGGTCGGTCAGAGGGCGATGTTGACGGCCTTGGTCTGGGTGTAGAGATCGATGGCGGAAGCGCCGAGCTCACGACCCCAACCCGACTGCTTGTATCCGCCGAAGGGCATTGCGGTGTCGAATCCGTTGTACTGATTGATCCACACCGAGCCGGCCTTCAGACGCTTTGCCGTGCGGTGGGCCTTGGAAATGTCCCGGGTCCAGATGCCGGCGGCAAGGCCGTAGATGGAATCGTTTGCGGCAGTGATCGGTCCGTCGTCCGCGTTGAACGGCAGCGCCGCCACGACGGGTCCGAAAATCTCCTCCTGAACGATGGAGAATTCGGGCTTGACGTCGACGAAGACGGTGGGCTCGACGAAGTAGCCCTGATCGCCCCAGCGATTACCGCCGGTGAGTGCGCGTGCGCCGTCGGCGATTCCCTCACGCAGGTAGCCGGTCACCTTGTCGAACTGCTCCTGCGAGACCAGCGGTCCGAGCTGGGTGGTGGGATCGAGACCGGGTCCGATCTTGACCTGGCTCGCTGCGTGGGCGACAGCCTCGGTGAACTTCTCGAAGATGGTGTCCTCGACGTACAGGCGTGTGCCCGCAACGCAGCACTGTCCGTGGTTGAACAGCCAGGCGTTGAGCGAACCCTCCACTGCGGAATCGAAATCCGCGTCGGCGAACACGATATTGGGGCTCTTGCCACCGAGTTCGAGCGTGACCTTCTTCAGATTGCCCTTGGCGGCGTCCACGATCTTCTTGCCCACCTCGGTGGAACCGGTGAACGCAACCTTGTCCACGTCGTCGTGGCCGGACAGTGCAGCACCAGCATCGCCGAAACCGGGAACGATGTTGACGACGCCCGGCGGGAAGCCGGCTTCTTCGAAGACCTCTGCGAGAAGGAGCGCGGTGAGCGGGGTCTGCTCGGCGGGCTTGAGGATCACCGTGTTGCCGGCAGCGAGAGCGGGGGCGAGTTTCCACGACGACATCAGCAGCGGGAAGTTCCACGGCACGATCAGTCCGCAGACGCCGATTGCCTCACGGAGTGTGTAGGCGTGGAACTCGCCTCCCGGAGAGAAGGGCATCGACACGTTGACGGTGCTGCCTTCGATCTTGGTGGCCCAGCCAGCGTAGTAGCGGAAAACGTCTGCGGCCCATGCAACGTCGACGGCAGTGGCGATGGCAACGGACTTGCCGTTGTCGAGAGCTTCGAGCTGGCCGAATTCTTCGGCGCGGGCGGTGAGAATGTCGCCGACACGCCAGATCATCCGCTCGCGCTCGTTTGCCTTCATACGTGACCAGGGGCCGTCTTCGAAGGCTGTGCGAGCGGCGCGCACCGCGCGGTCGATGTCTTCGGCTTGCCCGTGCGCCACGTCTGCGAGCTTCTGTCCGTCAGCCGGGTTGTACGTCGCGAAGGTCTGCCCCGAAGCGGCGTCGACGAATTCGCCGCCGATGTAGAGCTTCTTCGATCCGTTCAGGAAACCCTGTACCGCGGAACTGATGGTGTGTTCGGCTACTGCCGTCATCGGAAACTCCCCTGAAGTAGTGAGGTGCGAATGTGATGCACGCCATACTTCCGCGCTTCCAGGGGTGCTAACTGTCCGAACTTTGTACAACTGGAATCGGACAGAAAATTACACAGTGATATCGAGAGCCCGCATGCGTGTGTAGAGAGTGCTTCGGCTGATTCCGAGCTGTGCCGACGCGTGAACCTTGTTGCCGCCGCAGTCTTTCAACGCTCCGATGATCGCCTGACGCTCGGCCTTCTCCCGCCCGGCCAACCGCGACACCTTGGTGGTGGTGCGATAGTCCTCGGGCAGATCTGCGACGTCGATGCGATTGCTCGAGCGATCGCCCGAGGCGCGATGGAGTACGACGCGCAATTCGGCCAGATTGCCCGGCCAGCTGGCCGCCGCGAGCGCTTCGGCGGCGCTGGCGGTCAACCTCAGTTCGGGCGAGATCCCCTCCAACATCGCCTGCGCCAACTCGGCGATCTCGGCTTGTCTCTCGCGCAGTGGGCTGATGGCAATTCTGGAGGCACAACGCGAGATGAGCGACGCGATTGCCGGCGGTAGATCCACGACCGCGCCGCTGGTCAGTACGATCCTCGGCCCCTCGGCGCTAGCATCGATCAGGTCTGCAACAAGCGGCAACACCGAGTCCGGAAGGAGTTGGACCTGTTCGATCACCACGACGCCCGAACGCTTACGAGCGGCTCGCACGAGATCGGTGACCCATTGCTCACGGCCGTCAAATGCGATTCGCGTGGCGTCGAGCCAACTCGCATCAACGCTGCCGACGACGTCCGATGCTGCCGAGGTTCGGCCGGAACCCGCTTCACCCGAGATTGCCACGGCGGCAGAACCCGCGCGCGCTCGCAACAGGTCTCGGCGCAGACGCTCGCCCGGAGACGGTGCACGCTCGTGTGTTCGGCGGATCGGTGCCCGTTCCCGCTGGAGCGGTTCGACCAGGAAGAGCGCACCGCCGTCGGCGCCGGAAATCCGGTCGGCTTGAACTCGCGCCAGCGCACCGGACGCCAATTCGACTGTCACCAATCGTGATTGGTCCGGGTTGAGGTCGGCAATCAAGGAACGCAGCGATACGTGGTCGGCGGTGTCGAGCAGATCCAAGGCGGTTCGGTTGCTCAGCAGGATGTCGTCACCGATGGCCGCGACGGCAATGTGGCGTTGATGTGACACTCGCTGAAACGCGTCGACCAACCGCTGCTCCGACGCTTTGGAGCCTTCGAGCAGCCGTTTCTCGATGTCTGCTGCCGCACGCGCAAGGAAGGGCGCGAACAGTGGGTTAGCCTGCGAGACAACGCCGGTCATGTCGAGAATGCCTTCGACGCGACGTGTGACGGGATGCAGGATCGGCTGGCCGTAGCAACTCAATCCCTTGAGGCTGTCGAGAAAATGCTCGTCACCGTGGATCACGACACTTCGTCCGACCTCGAGCGGCGTCCCGAGCGCATTGGTGCCGGCGTGCTCTTCACCGAAGCGTGAACCGTTGACAACACCCAACCGCTCGATCGTCCGCTCGACGCGGCTGTCGGAGTACACCGAGGCCACCACTCGGCAATCCCGATCGGCCAGCAGCACACAGAACCCGGTGCCCGCGATCTGTTGCGACACCTCGTCGAGCACGGGTGCGGCGGCCCGGAGTAGACGAGACTCGCCGTCCTGCTCCTCGGTGTCCACGGCGATTGCCGACGACGGATCGAGGCCACTGAGTCGAGAGCGCTTCCAGGAGAGCGCGATCTCGGGGCGTACCGGCTCACGCTCCCCTGGGTTCGCGGACATACTCTCAGGCCTGACCGATCAATTCGATCGCCTGTTCTCGCATTGCGATCTTGCGAACCTTGCCCGTGACTGTCATCGGGAACTCGTCCACGACATGGACGTACCGTGGAATCTTGTAGTGCGCAAGTTTGCCGGTGCAGAAGGCACGTACCGAATCGGCGTCCAGATCGTCTGCACCTTCGCGCATCTGGACCCACACCATCAATTCCTCGCCGTACTTTGCGTCGGGCACACCGATGACCTGGGCGTCGAGAATGTCGGGGTGGGTGTAGAGGAACTCCTCGATCTCACGCGGATAGACGTTCTCACCACCGCGAATGACCATGTCCTTGATGCGTCCGGTGATGGCGACGTACCCGGCCTCGTCCATAACTCCGATGTCTCCGGTGTGCATCCACCTGGCAGCGTCGATCGCCTCTGCGGTCTTCTCCGGGTTCTCCCAGTATCCGAGCATGACCGAGTACCCACGCGTGCACAGCTCACCAGGTTCGCCGCGCGGCACCGTCAATCCTGTTGCCGGATCGACGATCTTGATCTCGAGGTGCGGCCCCACCCGCCCGACCGTTTCGGTGCGTTGCGCGATCGAATCGTCGGAGCGAGTCTGCAGCGACACCGGCGACGTCTCCGTCATGCCGTAGCAGATGGACACCTCTGCCATGCCCATCCGATCGATGACCTGCTTCATCACCTCTACCGGGCAGGGCGAACCCGCCATGATGCCGGTACGAAGGGACGACAGATCGAAGCTCTCGAAGTCCGGCAAAGCCAGCTCTGCGATGAACATCGTCGGAACGCCGTAGAGAGATGTGCACTTTTCGGCCTGGACGGCTTCGAGCGAAGCGCGCGGATCGAATGCCGGGCCCGGAATGACCATGGCAGCACCGTGACTGGTGCACGCAAGATTGCCCATCACCATGCCGAAGCAGTGGTAGAACGGCACCGGGATGCACACCCGATCGATTTCGCTGTAGTGGCACAACTCGCCGACGAAGTAGCCGTTGTTGAGAATGTTGTGGTGGCTGAGCGTCGCACCCTTCGGGAAACCGGTAGTGCCCGAGGTGTATTGGATGTTGATCGCATCGTCCGCCGACAGCGCGGCCTGGGCAGCTGCGAGCGGAGCCGGATCGCTTGCCTGCGCCGCCAACCCGTCTGCAAGCACGGCGTCCCACTCGGGTGAGCCGAGCAGGAGCACCGAAGTCAGATCCGGGCACTGCGGCCGCACTGTCTCGATCATCGACGCGTAGTCCGAGGTCTTGAAGCTGGCCGCCGAGACCAGGGTCGAGATTCCGGCCTGCTCGAGCACGTACTGCAACTCGTGCGAGCGGTATGCCGGGTTGATGTTGACCAGGATCGCCCCGATCTTTGCCGTCGCGTACTGCGTGAACGTCCACTCCGGACAGTTGGGAGCCCAGATCCCCACCCGATCACCCTTCCCCACACCACGGGAAAGGAGTCCGGCAGCGAGCCCGTTCACCTGTTCGGCGAACTCTCGGTACGTCCATCGTCGACCGCTGGCATGGTCGATCAACGCATCACGGTCACCGTGCGCGGCAACCGTGCGATCCAGGTTGTCTCCGATGGTGTCGCCCAGCATCGGACCGTCCCATACTCCGGACGTATAGCTGGGCAGCGGCGTACTCATGTGTTCTGTCCTCTCCGGTTGCCTGTTCAGGCACCTATGAGAGGGGCCGCCGCAGCGGACCCTCTCATCTACGAATTTACTCGATTCGGTGTGATGCACGACATACTTCCCGGTGCGGGGTGGCCGTAACTGTTCGAAGTCCGGACACCCCACCCGACTGCTGTGCGCCTTTATTAACCGCCGGCGGTTAATAAGGGCGCACAGTGGTTACAGCGCGTGGTCCTTGGTTTCGACGAGCGCCCAGGTGCAGACCAGACTCACCACACCGAGGATTGCCAGCATGATTCCGATGGCCATACTCCCGTAGGCCGAGGCCAGCGGTGCGGCGATCAGCGGCGGCACTGCACCACCGAGCACTCCGGCGAGGTTGTAGCCGAGGCCTGCACCGGTGTAGCGGTAGCGGGTCTGGAACATTTCCGGAAGCAGCGCACCGCAGGGGCCGTACGCGATTCCGAAGATCATCAGCGTGCCGAACATTCCGAGGATGAACGCGATCGGTGTTCCGGTGTCCAGGAGCGGGAACAGAACGAGCGCCCACACCACAGCGAGACCACACGAGATCATGATGACCTTGCGACGCCCGATGCGGTCCGAGTACAAGGCGGAGGCGATGATCGCCGCACCGAAGACGAAGGCCGACGCGATACCGACCGACAGGACGAACGGGCGGGAGAAGCCGAGGGTCTTGGTTCCGTAGCTCGTGAGGAACGCCGTGCCCATGTAGAAGAACGCGAACAGGCAAGCGAGGGCGCCGGCCGAGAGCAGGATTTCCTTGGTCTGGAATCGCCAGGCATCCAGGAACGGGAGGGTGCGAGGTGCTTCGTTCTTCTGCTCGGCGACGCGCTCTGCCTGCTCCGCCTTGAAGACCGGGGTCTCCTCGATAGCGAGTCGCATGTAGAGGCCGATGCCGACCAACACGATGGAGAACAGGAACGGGATACGCCAGCCGTAGTCGAGGAAGGCCTGATTGGTATCGCCGAGAACAGCGCCGGTGATGAGGAAGGTACTGCTCGAGAGAACGAAAGCGATTGCGGGGCCGAGCTGCGGGAACATCGCATACAGACCACGTTTGCCCGGTGGGGCGTATTCCGCGGTGAGCAGAGTTGCGCCCGCCCATTCGCCACCGACCGCGAAGCCTTGGCCGAATCGCAAGAGCACCAGGATGATCGGAGCCGCAACACCGATGGTTGCCGCACCGGGCAGCAAGCCGATCAGGAGCGTCGAGATACCCATGAGCAGGAGCGTCGAGATCAGAGTCTTCTTGCGACCGATGCGATCACCGAAGTGTCCGAACAGCATTGCGCCGACGGGCCGCGCGATGAATGCGACTGCGAAGGTCGCAAACGATGCGACGGTTCCCGCGGTGGCACCGAGCGCGGGGAAGAATACCGTCGGAAAGACAAGTGCCGCAGCGGTTCCGTAGATGAAGAAGTCGTAGAACTCGATGGTCGTGCCGATGCAGCTCGCGATCGCGACGCGCCGCACACTGGTGGTGTTCTGCGGGGGTTGCGTCGCACCTGCGGCACTCGCACCCCCGGCGCCGGCGGCACTGGTGCCGCCCGTGGGAGAGACTGTGGTCACTCGATTCCTCCGTGGTCCCGTGGTGTCGCCCTGTGGGCATCACCGTCGATAAGAGGAAAGGTAGTGATGTGGCTCACCCCCGCACTACCCCCGAAAGGGGGTGAAAGTGATCTGAGTCACGACTTGTATGCAATGGTAACGAGTTTCACGGCCGCTGACATGCCACAGGCCGTCCGATTCGTTCTCACGAATCGGACGGCCCATTGTGAACGGCGTCAGGGTAGAACGCTACGGATCAAGCCTTACCGGCAGCCCCGAACAGCTCCTGACGGATCTCCCCCCACACCGTGGCATAGGAGTCGATGATCGGTTCCGAAATCCACTTGGACTCCCCCGCTTGAACTTTCGCGAGAGCGTCCGAGAAGAGATCCTGGTAGCGAGACAACCGCGGAACGAAAGCCGACAGATCGTCGAACAGGTTTGCCGCCCGGCGATCCAGCTCTGCAAGGGAATCCGCGTCTGCGCCGTCGACGAGTGCGACGAACTCGGCGTCCAAGGGAAGGAACGCCTCGTACACCTCACCGATGGAGTCCTCGTCGATCGAGACCCGCTCAGCGTCCAACTGATCTTCGAGTTCTGACAAGCCCTTCTCGGTCAGGCTGATGGCGTCGTCCGATTCGACCGCTTTGCCCTGCTCGACAAGTGCGTCGTACGCAGCTTGACCGGACGCTGCGCTGACGCCCAAGTGCTCGGCCAGGACCACCGCTCCGACCCGCTCCTTGAGACGTACTGCTTGAAGCAGCGCCAATTCGTCCACGTTGCCAGCGAAGGCCATCGATTTCTCCTACTCACGTGCCGCCTCTGCGGCTCCAGCATGTCAGCGGACACCCCTGGGTCTCCGCAGCCCAGCGAAGGGCTCGAAAGAATCAGATCACACACGCTTAGCCGTGTGTCGAGTAGCTGACGAGGGGCTCCCCGACTGACAATTCGGACGATCCGGTATGTTTGCAGCGTGATAGCTCCGATGGTGTCTGTGATAATCCCCTGCCTAAACGTCATGAAATACATCGACGTCCAGCTGACTGCGTTGAGCGAGCAGAACTTCGGCGGAGTTTTCGAGGTCATCGTGAGTGACAATGGATCGACGGACGGTCTCGAACAGCACATTGCAAATCACCCGCTCAGGGCTGAGCTCGACCTTCGATATATAGATTCTTCTCAGAGAGCTGGAATCAGCTTTGCCCGGAACAATGGATCGGCACATGCGCGTGGGCAGTTTCTTGCATTTTGCGACGGTGACGACCGCGTCCACAGTTCCTGGCTGACACAGCTGCTTCTTTCGGCAGAATTCGCAGATCTGATTGCCGGCGGCGTGGAATCAGAATCGATCAATTCGTCGGAAGTGCATTCGTGGCGGCCACTTGCCTCGACGGACGGGTTGGTTCTCGGCCGCTTTCTTCCTTCTGCGATGGGTTGCAACATTGGAATCTGGAAGCGCGCCTTCGATTCGATCGGCGGCTTTGACGAATCGATGACAGCGGGCGAAGATGTCGAGTTTTCGTGGCGAGCCCAGATCTCAGGCCTGTCCTTCGCCCACGCGCCTAAGGCAACCGTCGCCTACCGGCTTCGATCAACCCTTAGCGGAACATGGCACCAGACCGTGTCGTACGGTATGGCTGAAGTCGAGCTATTTCTTGCATTTCGTGACTACGGGGTCCGACGACCGACGATAAAATCTTCGCTCACCACTCTTGCCGGCCTAATCTTGCTGAATCCGTTGATTCCACAAAGGCTCAGCGGAATGCCGCGGGGTCGATGGATCGCCTTTGCCGGTCTACAGGTGGGCAAGCTCAAATGCGCCGCCAGGAATCGCACCTTCTACTTCTGAGCGCCCGATATCGTTTCAGGCGACGGAATCGACCTGATCGGGGATCACGCTGCCGTCCGCACGAGTCACGGCGCCTTTGGCCCCGGCCGCGTCGGTGTAGGCCTCGGTCGAGCAGTGATAGGGGGCATCTGCCTGGGCTTTGGGTTCGATGAACATGGGGTTGACCAGCCATTTCCCGTCACTGTTGTCGTAGGCATTGCACATCAGTTCGGGATTGTTCCGGTTGATCACCAGACGCGCACCGCTCGCATCTCCGAGAAAAGTCACGTCGGTGACGGAATCACCGGCAGCAAACACCTGACGCCGATCGGCAGGCAACTGCTCGAACGCCGTAGGCCCTTGGACCCCGTAGACAACCTCGTTGACCTGGCACCGCTTGCCGTCGATGTACGGAATGACCGAGTCGTCACCGTCCGCAACGCCACCACATCCACGCAGGCGCCCGGACAGAACATCGTCCTCGACGATGGGCCGCACGCCCATCACGTGATCGGCGTCCAATCCCAGCTGTTCCGCCCAGACTCGAACGACCGGTTCGGCCGACGCGGAGATGATCCGCACGTCGAACCCATGAGCGCCGAGAGACTTCACCAAATCTTCGATCTGCGCGTAGTAGCGCACCGAGCCGTCGACTTCCGTCGTACCGACGATCTGATCGGATCCTTCTGCAGCAGTGAGATTCTCGGCACGCGCTGCGCGCGCGTACTCGGTGACCTCATCCTCGGTGTGCCCCGCCATCAACTGCACGGCCCACGCATACGCGGCCTTGGTCCGGCGGTGATCGTAGCCGTCGAATGCGGCCTGACCGTCGCGCGTCTTCTCCGCGAGCACCGCAACGATCTCGTCCGCGCAGTCCAAGTCGGTACTGGTCACCAGGGGTTGACCCGGGGCGGTCTCCGAGCCACACGCGGCGGAAAGGGCGGCAGCGCCCGCTGGAGTCATGAAGCGACTGGTGGTTACCCAGTCGCCCCCGGCGGGCTGTAACACCTTGTTGTTCTTGATCATCCAGAATGCAGTGGCGCTTCCGATGTCGTTCTTGACAACTGTGTTGTCCCAATCGAAGAGCGCCAACGGAGCACCGTCATCGACATCACCCGCAGCTCCACACGTTCCGAACTCCGTCATCATGGCATCCAACCTCACACGGTTGTCGCCGTACCACGCCAGGCTGGGATCCAACGCCGCGCAGGATGAACCACTCTGCGCCGCATCCTCTTTCGTGGCGCTCTCGGCCGAACTACATGCAGTTGCACTCAACAGGACACTACCTACGGCCAACGCGCACAGGGCGCGGGCATGCAGCGAACGGAACATCGATTCCCTCATTTTCGTCGTGATTCGGGTACGACGGCATACCCGAGTGTCGATCGACCCGGGTATGCCGTGCAGCTGTCAACTAATCGAGCGTCAGCACTTCTCCCGACGCAACGGCGTCGGCGCGAGAGGTGTCCTTGAGGTCGACGCCGGAGCGGCCCAATTGGCGCGCTCCCGCCACCAGCCCAAGGACAACACGAGCAGCCTGCTCGTATCCGAGCCCCTCGGGTGGGTGGACATTGGAAATGCAGTTTCGATCCGCGTCGGTGCGACCGACGCGCGGGAGGTGAGTCAGATAGATACCGACGCTGTCCGCAACGGAGAGCCCTGGACGTTCGCCGATCAGGACGATCGCCGTCTGCACTCCCATCGCTGCGGCGATGTGATCGCCCAGCGCCACACGGGCGTTGGTAGCAATCACGGGCGGCGCGATGGAGTACCGCTCCCCCAAAACCGTGACCAACGCGGACAGGAGTTGCTCGCCGTGGTCCATCAGTGCTCGCGGGGAGAGTCCGTCGGCGAGGATGAACCCGATTTCGTTGTCGGAGCTCGAGATCGCGCTCAGGTCCGCGGGCTGGCGCCCTAGGTCGGGCCTCCGGAGATACTCGCTGCGGGTGGAGACGCTGCTCGCGACTACCACCGGAGCCCCGATACCCACCCCTTCGACCCGACTGGCGAGAGTCTCGGAATCGAGAGGCTCGTGGACCGCGTCGCGAGCTGCGGCGTGCGCCGCCTTGAATTCGAGAACCCGCTTGGTGGGCAACGAATCACCGGCGCGGCCCAACCCGATACGCGATTGTGTGGTCTTGCGCAGTGGACCCCAGAAATCGAGGATCGGTGCCTGATCTTCTGTCATGAGTTCACCGTCAGAGCCCGCAGCGGCGACATCTCGGCATCGATCGGAAGAACCCGACCGTTTGCGTCGGTCATCCCCAAATTGTGGAGCCAGGTCTCGAACTCCGGGGCAGGCTGCAAGCCGAGAACCTTACGCACGTACAGCGCGTCGTGGAACGCCAGACTTTGATAGCCGAGCATCACGTCGTCGGCGCCGGGCACCGCGATCACGAACGCCGCGCCGGCGACGCCCAGCAAGGTGAGCAGGTTGTCCATGTCGTCTTGATCGGCTTCGGCGTGGTTGGTGTAGCAGACGTCCACTCCCATCGGCAGCCCGAGGAGTTTTCCGCAGAAGTGATCTTCCAAGCCCGCGCGAATGATCTGCTTGCCGTCGTAGAGATACTCGGGACCGATGAAGCCGACCACGGTGTTGACCAGCAACGGTTCGAGATCACGTGCCACGGCGTATGCCCGTGTTTCGAGCGTCTGCTGATCGACCGGGGCTCCGCCGGTGCCGTAGTGGGCACCTGAACTGAGGGCGGATCCCTGCCCCGTCTCGAGGTACATGACGTTGTTGCCGACCGTTCCGCGGTTCAAGGAGCGCCCGGCCTCGTTGCCCTCACGCAGGAGCGGAATATTCACTCCGAAACCGGAATTGGCGCCTTCGGTACCGGCAATCGATTGGAAGACCAGATCGACCGGCACCCCCGATTCGATCAGTCCGATCGTGGTGGTCACGTGCGAGAGCACGCACGACTGAGTCGGGATCTCGAATCTCTGACGGATGTCGTCGAGCAGGTGGAGCAGATCCGAGGTGGCCTGGGGCGAGTCCGTCGCGGGGTTGATACCGATGACGGCGTCGCCACATCCCATCAGGAGACCGTCGAGCGTTGCCGCCGCAATGCCGCGTGGATCGTCCGTCGGGTGATTCGGCTGGAGTCGAGTGCTCAGCCGTCCAGGTAGCCCGATGGTCGTGCGGAACCCCGCGGTGACCGTGATGGCCTTCGCGACGGCGATCAGGTCCTGATTGCGCATGATCTTGCTGACCGCGGCAACCATTTCCGGGGTGAGCCCGGGACTCACGGCGGACAAGCGTGCGGAAGCTTCCGGCGCCGACGCAGTCTCGAGCAGCCAGTCCCGCAGTCCGCCAACCGTCAGGTGGGCCACCGGCGCAAACGCGAGGCGATCGTGGCTGTCGATGATGAGGCGAGTTACCTCGTCGTCCTCGTACGGAACCAACAGATCTTCGAGGAATACGGTCAGCGGAAGGTCAGCCAGAACCCATTGGGCAGCAGCACGTTCGGCGTCGGAGCTTGCCGCGCATCCGGCGAGCTCGTCGCCCGAGCGCAGCGGTGTCGCTTTTGCCATCAGATCGACGAGACCGTCGAACGAGTAGTTGGTTCCGGATACCTGCTGGTGATACTTGGCCATCCCGCGACTCATCCCAATTCTTCTTCCGCCTGTGCAAGTACAGCAAACTCCTCGTCCGGCGAGTTGGCAACAAGGTGGTGGCGACTGTAGAGACCGAAGTACGCCATCAGAACTCCGAAGGCAACCAGGGTCAACAGTGCTGCAACGGGATCGACCAGGAAGGTGGCCACCACCGATACTGCCGCGATCACGAGCGCAAACGAGGTGGTGGCGATACCACCGGGCGTACGGTACGGGCGCGGCATGTTCGGCTCGCGCTTACGAAGGACGATGTGACTCACCATCATCAGGACGTAGCTCACTGCCGCGCCGAACACCGCCATGTTGAGCAACATGGCACCTTCACCGGTGAGTGAGAGCGCGAAGCCGATGATTCCGGGAACGACGAGAGCGAGAGTGGGTGCCTTGCGCTTGTTGGTCACCGACAGGTTCTTCGGCAGGTAACCGGCGCGGGAGAGCGCAAACGTCTGACGGGAGTACGCGTACATGATCGAGAAGAAGCTCGCGACCAGACCGGCGAGGCCGATGTAGTTGACGGCCTTCGCCGCGCCGCTGTCCCCCAGAGCCTCGACGAGCGGATTTCCGGAGGTCGACAGGGCATCGGCGCCGAGCGCACCGGTGGCGAGGAAGAGAACCGTTGCGCCTGTGACGATCAGGATCAACATGCTGATGATGATGCCGCGGGGTACGTTCTTCTCCGGCTCACGCGCTTCCTCGGCGGCCAGTGGCACACCCTCGACAGCAAGGAAGAACCAGATCGCGAAGGGCACGGCGGCCCAGATTCCGAGCAGACCGAACGGCAGGAACGACGAAGATCCGACCGCGCTGGTGTCGACGGCGATATCGGTGAGGTTGGACGAATCGAAAAGGCCGACAGCCGAAACCGCGAACACGACCAGGCCGACGAGTGCAATGGCGGTGATGATGAACATCGCCTTGAGTGCCTCACCGGCGCCGGTGAGGTGAATACCGATGAAGATCGCGTACACCGCGAGGTACACCCACCACCCGTCGGTGATCCCGAACAGGTTCAGGGATTTGACGTACGCACCGATGAAGGTCGCGATCGCCGCGGGCGCGATCGAGTACTCGATGAGAATTGCTGTGCCGGTGGCAAATCCGCCCCAGGGCCCCATGGCCCGTCTGGCGAACGTGTATCCGCCACCCGCGGCCGGAAGTGCCGACGACATCTCGGCCATGCCGAGCACCATCGCCAGGTACATACCCGCGATGACAACCGCCGCGATGAGAAGGCCACCGAAACCACCTTCGGCCAGACCGTTGTTCCAGCCGGCGTAGTCGCCGGAAATCACATAGCTGACGCCCAACCCCGCAAGCAGCACCCACCCTGCTGTTCCCTTTCGGAGTGTTCGTTTCTCCAGATACGAATTGTCTTCCGCATGGAAGTCTGCGCCGTCGTGGTGTGCACCCGCGGCACCGGCGTTTTTGCCGGTTGCGTGGTCGGAAAGAGACATGTCCATCCTCTGAATCGGTCAAGAATGAGACGACGCACGGTGGATGCGTCGCGTGAAATGAACGGTATGTGGGCGATGTGCGGAGAAGGTCGCCTGGAGATGACCGTGCTGTTAACTGGCTGTCATGTGCGCGGCCCCGAGTCTGTTCAGATCTTCTTCAGGCGGCCGTTCTCAGGATCGGGCGGCCGTGCCCGGCACCGGGCAGGCATCGACGGCCTCGGCGACCACCTGGGGAACCGTCGGAGGCAAAGGTCGCACGCCCGCTTCCCAGTCAGCGCCTACGAGAATGCTCGACGCGCCGAGTGCTTCGTTTTCGTCCGGTGTGAATGCCCTTGCTCGACTGAGGAATCTGAATCCCTCAGGAGACTCCAGGCTGAATCCACTACCGCGGCCGGGCACGACGTCCAGCACCAACTGGGTGTGCTTCCAGGCTTCGAACTGTGATCCGGAAATCCAGACCTGGACTGCGTCGGTTCCGGTGGGAAGGTCTTCGGGAATCTCCCCGACAGCAAGTCGGAGATCGACGATTCCGAGTAGTACGTCGCGGTCCCCGACGATGAATTCGCCTGAGGGATAACACATCGGGGCCGAGCCGTCGCAGCATCCGCCGGATTGATGCATCATCAGTTCGCCGTGAGTCCCGCTGAGGCGGCGCAGGAGGTCAGCCGCCCCAGCGGTGGTCACCAACCGGGGTGGAACGGCGCCGGTATCGGGTGTGTCCGTGGCGCTCATTCCAACCTCCGTGTGTTTGTGCAGGTTTCGCGTGTTGCAGTCGTGCTCACCGGCACCCGCAGCGAGGGGCTCACGGGTGCCGGTGGGTCGATCAGAAGAAGCCCTGAGCCTTCTGGGCGTAGCTGACCAGGAGGTTCTTGGTCTGCTGGTAGTGCGAGAGCATCATCAGGTGGTTCTCGCGGCCGATGCCGGACTGCTTGTATCCACCGAAAGCGGCGTGTGCCGGGTACTGGTGGTACGTGTTGGTCCAGACGCGACCGGCCTGGATGTCGCGGCCCGCGCGGTACGCAACTCCGCCGTCGCGGGACCAGACACCGGCACCCAAACCGTAGAGGGTGTCGTTGGCGATTTCGATGGCCTCGTCGTAGTCCTTGAACGAGGTGACCGAGACGACGGGTCCGAAGATCTCTTCCTGGAAGATGCGCATCTTGTTGTTGCCGGTGAACACCGTCGGCTGGACGTAGTAGCCGCCGGACAGGTCTCCGCCGAGTTCGGCCCGCTCGCCGCCCGTGATGACCTTGGCGCCTTCGGCCTTGCCGATCTCGATGTACGAGAGGATCTTCTCGAGCTGGTCGTTGCTGGCCTGCGCACCGATCATGGTGTCGGTGTCGAGCGGATCCCCTTGGCGCACAGCCTTCGTGCGGATGGCCGCCATTGCGAGGAACTCGTCGAAGATGTCTTCCTGGATCAGCGAACGTGACGGGCAGGTGCAGACCTCGCCCTGGTTGAGGGCGAACATCGTGAAGCCCTCGAGTGCCTTGTCCTGGTAGTCGTCGTTGGAGGCGAGGACGTCGGAGAAGAAGATGTTGGGGCTCTTGCCACCGAGTTCGAGGGTCACGGGGATGAGGTTCTGCGACGCGTATTGCATGATCAGGCGACCTGTGGTGGTTTCACCGGTGAACGCGATCTTCTTGATACGCGGGCTCGACGCCAGCGGCTTGCCGGCCTCGACGCCGAAGCCGTTGACGATGTTGAGAACACCGGCAGGCAGCAGGTCACCGATGATGCCGATGAGGTGCAGGATCGACACGGGTGTCTGCTCGGCAGGCTTGAGCACGATGGCATTGCCGGCAGCGAGGGCGGGAGCAAGCTTCCACACGGCCATGAGGATCGGGAAGTTCCACGGAATGATCTGGCCGACTACGCCGAGCGGCTCGTGGAAGTGGTACGCCACGGTGTCGGAGTTGATTTCCGAAAGCGACCCTTCCTGTGCGCGAATGGCTCCCGCGAAGTAACGGAAGTGATCGATGGCGAGAGGAATGTCGGCGTTGAGGGTCTCGCGGATCGGCTTGCCGTTGTCCCACGACTCGGCGAGTGCGATCGATTCGAGGTTCTCCTCCATGCGATCAGCGATCTTGTTCAAGATGATCGCGCGCTCGGCGACCGAGGTCTTGCCCCAGGCCGGAGCTGCTGCGTGCGCTGCGTCGAGAGCGAGTTCGATGTCTTCTGCGGTGGAACGAGCCACGTCACAGAAATTCTGTCCGGTCACCGGTGTCGGGTTCTCGAAGTACTGACCCTTGACCGGAGCAACCCATTCGTTGCCGATCCAGTTGTCGTATCGAGACTGGAAGGACATGATCGCGTCGGCGGTACCTGGGCGGGCGTACACGGTCATTGCAAGCTCCTATGTAAACGTGATCTTCCTGGGCGCACCCACCAAAGCGGTGACTGCAATCCCACCCCCCGGTGGGGTGTGATTCACAACACTAGGAGTTGCAACGTTGCAAGTACGTTGCGTGCGAGAAACGCAGATGATTCTCAGATGCCCAATTGGCGGTCGAGGAGATCAATTCTTGCCTGGACCTGTGAATACAGCGGAGATTGAGGATCCAATGTGGACAGGTAGGCCTCCCACACGACGGAGTCTTCGCGCCCGTGTACGGACGTGGTCCACCGGGCCAGAAGGTTGGCGTCACCTCCACGCAGCAGTGCCGCCTGAACCCTGGTGCGTAGCTCTTCCCGCACCTCTTCGATGCCGGGAGAGGCCGAGCCTACCAGCACCGGGCCCGAATACAGTTTCATCGCCGTCGCTGCGTCTCCGCGATCCAGCGCCGCCCGCACGTCGCCGACGTCTGTCGTGAACTCCGTGATGATCCGATAAGGACGCGAAGCCAAACGGTCGGCACCGAAAACCTTACGAAGACGCGACATTTCCGCGCGAATGGTCACTGCGTCGAGTTCACCCTCGTCGAGCAGGACCGCAAGGTGGTCGGAGCTGAGACCCTCCGGATGTTCGGAGAGCAGAAGGAGAATCTCGGCGTGACGCTGCGAAATCGGGATGCGGTCACCGCCGCGAACCAGCGTCGGCCGGCCTGCTCCGAATGTTTCGAGGCGCGGAGCCGTGGCGCTGAGCGGGATGGGCGAGTTCAAGAGGTGGAATCGCAATTCCGATTCGGCGGCCGCAACAGTTGCACGGATCAGTGACAGCACTTCGGGAACCGCGACCCTGGGACCACCGGTGATGTCGATGGCACCGAGGATTTGCCCAGTGGTGGGATCGTGGACGGGTGCGGCCGAACAACTCCAGTCGTGCACGGTTCGGTTGAAATGCTCGGATCCGAATATCTGTACGGAGTGATCGAGAGCAAGAGCCGTTCCCGGCGCATTGGTGCCGACACGATCTTCGCTCCAGTCGGCGCCTTCGACGAAGTTCATGGACAACGCCTTGTCCTTGGCCGAATTGTCACCCTCCACCCAGAGCAAACGACCGTGTGCGTCGCTGATCGCGATCAGCAATCCGGTCTCGGCAGCATCCTCCACCAGGAGTTTCCGAATCACCGGACGAATCAGTGACATGGGATGCGCGGAGCGATATTTTTCGAGCTCCAACCCTTCGAGCATCTCAGGGTTGCCGACAACATCAGGGTTTACCCCCTTGTTGCGGCTTCGCATCCAGGACTCGAGCACGACCGAACGGACATGGGAGTCGTCGGTCAGCCCTTGGCCGGGCACGCCGCGGGCATCGATGAACGACTGATGGGCAGACGAAAGTCGCCGCGCAAGTAACGCGACGTCATCGCCTGGCCTGACCGCCACCCACGGGTTGCCAGGCACAGCCTGTTCACGTGCCATATTTTGCGTTCCTCCGCTCCGTGGACCACTGTAACGCCGATCACAGCCCATAGGCGAGAACGACCATTCGGTATGACTGTCGACCTAGCCTGCCGCCCCTCGCGGTCACTCGTCACCGAGCAGGATGGCGCTTGCTCGTTCCGCGACCATCACCGCGGTCGCGTGTGGGCCGCGGGTCGGGATCGTCGGCAGGATTGACGTGTCAACAATACTGAGTCCTTGCGCGCCGATCACACGGCACCGATCATCGACGACTACGAACGGGTCCGATTCGGCACCCATCACGCAGCTACCGGACATGTGCAAGGACGTACCGAGGCGAGATTCGATCCACTCGTCGGTGTACTCCACGACGGGGCGGTCGATCAACCCGGTCTCGGCGATCGACTCGAGAAGGTTCTCGGCGATCTGCATTCCTTCCCGAAGGGCTGCTCGATCGTGCGTCGACGCGACGTAGTTGTATCGAATACGCGGTGCCCCAGCGGGATCCCCCGATGCCAGTTCGATACTTCCCCGGCTGCGCGGCGCCATGAGAACCACTCCGACGCCGTGATCCATACGAGGCACACCGGGAACCAAATCCGTGAAAGATGCGGTGTACGGACGGATTTCAAGCTCGGCTAGATTGAGAGCAGTCTCCAGCACCGGTGTCTGCGAGCGAATCGTGCGAGGCGTCGAAAAACGGTAGGGCAGCAGCACTTCCGGATGGTCGACGAAGTTCTGTCCGACGCCAGGCCTGTCGAGAATGACGGAAACTCCTTGCTCTGCAAGTTGTTCCGCCGGACCGACACCGGAATTCAAGAGAATGTGCGGCGTCGCCACAGCACCCGAACACACGATCACGTGGTCGGCACGAATGCGTCGGACGTTGCCGTCGTCGAGAACGTCGACGCCGATCGCACGGGTTCCCGAGAATACGATGCGAATGACGTTAATTCCGGATTGCACCCGCAAATTCGGGCGGTGCAACGCCGGCATCAGATACCCGATCGCAGTACTGATCCGACGATGATCCGCCACGTTCAGTGGCACTCGGCCGACGCCGAACGAGTCCGGCGCATTCTTGTCGACGTCGTCGGGAAAGCCCGCTGCGAGCGCTGCCGCCTGGAATTCGCCGCTCAGTGGATGCAGTTGGTCCCACGCTCGACGCTCGACCGGGATCGGACCGGCCGTCCCGTGGAACTCGCCCTCGAAATCACGATCCGTCTCAGACTTCTTGAAGTACGGCAAGACGTCGTCGTATCCCCATGAGCTCGGCCAATTCTCGAAATCAGCACGGGTCGCGCGGGTGAAGTACGCACCGTTGACGGCCCCGGACCCACCGAGTGTCCGCCCGCGCGCAATCGTGGACGCCCGACGCGGTGTCAGTTCGACCGGATACGTCCACGTGTATTCGCTCGCAGGTCCGACCGGCAACCGGTACGGATCACCCAGGACATCCGGAAGTTCGAGCGCCGAACGATATCCACTTCCCGATTCGAGGAGCATCACCGTCGCGGATGGATCTTCACTGAGCCTGGCTGCGACGACGCAGCCACACGTGCCACCACCGACAACCAGGAAATCTGCGTAGTCGGCTTCTGTCACTTGGTGATTCGAGGTTTCAGTGCCGCCCAGTCACGGGCGTCGAACGCACCCCGCCAGAGTCCGGCTCCATACGCGATGTCGTCTGCTCGTTTGAACAAGACGTACCGAACCGGACCCAACCCGCCCGGCTCACGGTGGCGATACCAGTCCACCACACCTTCGGTAACGGCCGCAGCGACGGCCAGTCGCCGAATTCGACGGGAGGCGATCACCGCCAAGAGCGTCACGGGCCAGTAGTGACGACACATCGCCGAGGCGAGTTGCCAGAATCCTCCGACAAACCCCTGCGCAGTGAGGATCGCTGCGATCCGGGTGGGCTGACTCAGGCCGTTGAACATCTTTCGCAGGCGATACACGGTGAAGAGCAGTGCGCCCAACGCACCCGCAAGACCGGAACGGGTCAGTGTTGCGGCGGCGATGCACGCGAAGAGCGTCGAGAACGACATCGCCATCGGCGGAACCGAACCCTCGTGTCTTGCAGCCAACGGCGCCGCACCCGTGCCGTAGAACGCTCTCCTGGCGAACCACTTGTCGAACTGAACTCGATGATCGTGGGCGACATGCGCTACCGGTTCGTACCGCAGTCGCCAACCCGCAGCCTGCAGTCGCCAGCAGAAATCGACGTCCTCCGCTACTTCGAGACTCTCGTCGAAACCGTTGCATTCGAGCGCCACGTCGCGCCGGACGATCACGGCCGCGCTGGGGACATAGGCGACCGGACTGCCCGACTTCACCGCAGCTTCCTTGCGTCCGAGGTCGAGCGACGATCGCATGTTCTCGTACCGCGCCAGCGCCGTCCCGTACGGATCGAGGGCGACGATGCGGGGTGCAACAAGGGCAACCCCTGGATCGCTGAAGTGGCCCAACATCAACTCGAGCCAACCGGCACGCGGTATGACGTCGGAGTCGAGGAAAGCTACGAAACGTGTTTGGGCCGAACGCAATCCCGAGTTTCTCGCTGCCGATGGTCCGCGGGCGCTCTCGTGCCGCACCACTGTGATGGTGCCGGTGCCCGGGCAGGCGCGACGAGGCTCCACCGGCACTTCCGAACCGTCGTCGACAACGATGACGGTCAGATCCTTGAGGACGGGCAGCAACCGTTCGACGCCGGCCTGGTTGTCCTTGACCGGAATCACCACGGTGACATCGGCAGCGGACGGCGTCGACATCGGACGAGGATTCGCAACGCCTGAATCAAGGAGGTGCCGAGCAACCGCAGCGCTCTGCTGATCGACCACCTCGAGGAAGCCGTCGCCGATCATCGCCGCAGCCGTCGGAGCCAGCTTGAGCATCCGTGTCGGAGAGCCGCCGATGAGCACCCGGCCGCCCGAGTACGTGCGCACCTTGGGGTCCAACCGAATGCCGAAGCCGTCGGGGAGTCTTGCTGGTCGCATCAGATGATCGTAAGGGACGTAGCCCGTCGTGCTGCAACTCGTCGCAGCCTCGAAAGCCGTCGCAGGTGGACCGTCCGCCCCCACTCGGTCGTGGTCGTCACCGAAGCCTCCCATCTGGACCAGGCTCCCACCGGGCCAGTCCATCCGTCACGCGTCCTACCAACTCACCGAAGATGTATGCGCCGTCTTCGGCGGTAGCCCCGACTGGATTGCCGAGAACGCCGTTTTGCGACACAGCGACCATACCGCCCGAACGCATTCCTGGCATCAGGTCCGCGATAGGAGACAAATTTCCTGTCTCAGCAAGGCTCATGTGCACCAAATCGGGCGAAAGGTGCAGCAATAGGCTCGTTTCAGTGTGTCCCGCGTGCGCATCGGCACCCGCAACAGCGCACGGCACCCACGCGGCGTCACGTCCCTCGTATCGAAGAAGTGCCACAGCTTTGGCCAGCGCGGGACCGTTTCCGCCGTGGCCGTTGACGAACAGCACCCGCTTCGTCCATCTGAACGCCGACCTTCCGTATTCCACGACGAGGGTTTCCATGGCCTCGGCACCGATCGAAATCGTGCCGGCAAACCCTTCGTGTTCGCCGCTCGCCCCGTATTCGACGGCCGGTGCCACGACGACGTCGGGCAGAGCCTGTGCGACTGCTCTCGCGATCCGCGTGTCGGTATCGAGAGGCAGGTGCGGTCCGTGTTGTTCGAAAGAACCGACCGGGACCACGACGGTGAGCGCAGTGCCCTCGAGCGCGGGACTCGGGATGGCAGCAAGGTCACGCGGAGAACTCATCCCTCGATGGTATTGGTGCCGGCCCCTCCCACCGCAACACAGCATGCGGATACACCGGAGCATGGTTGTGCCCCGGTGTATGAGTTTTCAGTGGGCCGCGGTTCACGCCGCTGTCGGTGGGCTGTTCCCGCCGATCGGCTGCT
This sequence comes from Rhodococcus sp. P-2, assembly GCF_016598535.1. Classification (GTDB taxonomy): domain Bacteria; phylum Actinomycetota; class Actinomycetes; order Mycobacteriales; family Mycobacteriaceae; genus Rhodococcus_F; species Rhodococcus_F baikonurensis. The sequence continues at coordinate 1,055,120 of NZ_CP066779.1, forward strand.
GATACGGGTCAACGGACATGGGCGGATAGAACACCGTCTTCCGATCCGGGCCGATCTCCACTCTCCATTCCGTGTGGTGCAGCGTCCGGTGATGGTGGCCGCACAACAAGATCAGATTGTCGAGATCTGTTGGGCCACCATCATTCCAATGAACGATATGGTGAGCATCGCACCACCCCGACGGCGTCCCGCACCCCGGGAACGCGCACCCACCATCACGAACCGCCAACGCCCGCCGCTGCGGCACCGTCGCGGTTCTCGCTTCCTTGCCGCAGTCGAGCGGAACACCGTTCTCGTCCAACAAGATCCGCGTCACGGTGCAGTCGCAGGCCAGCATCCGGGCCGTGTCGATACTGATCGGGCCCACCCAATCCGCCCACGCGAACCCCAACTCCTCCGTGGACGGCAACAGATCTTTCAATGCTTTGAGATCCGTCATGTCTTTCGCACTGGCGGTGACCGTGACGTGCGGTTTCACCCCGCCCTCGATCGGACCCAACCCCGCCCGCTCGTACCGGCGCAGGAGTTCGCAGAACCCGTCCGCGCGTCGTAATGCCGGCGTGCGGGTGTCTTTGACGCCGTCCTTCTCCGGTGTCGGAGCCGACAGGCTAGACAACAACGTGATCAGACGGGCCCCGTTGATCGCATCCAAATCACCCTTGACTGTGACCCGCCCGTACAAGCTTTTCGAGGCGTAGAACTCGTTACGCTCCGAATCCTCGCCTACCGGGACGCCGTCCTCGCGTGTGCCGTACTGCTTCTCGATCCGCCGGATCGCCGCCCGCACCGCATCACAATCCGCAATGTTCTTCGATGCCATGCCAAGCAGAATCCCGCGAGCCTTGTCCACGTCCGCCGGGGTCATGTTCTTCGGTGGATGCTGACAAAACGACGCCACCTGCCGGGCCTTCAACGCATCCACATCACCCCGATGAAACGCGTCCGCGACAACAGGTTCGAGCATCAACAACCGCGCCAACCCGACCAGCAGACTGCACTCACCGATCTCCAGATTCGTCGACCCGTGCAACCACTGCGCGATCGTCCGAAAACCCTTCCCGCCGAGAACCTCCCGGGAAAACATCTCCACGATCAGCAACACCATCCGCGACTGCAACTCGTGCCGGACACGCACCAGATCCAGAACCTCACCCTTGAGGTCCTCGCCATCCAGCTGCCACGCATCTCGACTGTCCATGTCAAAATCTTAATCGAACATACTTTCGATAACCAGGGACATATCGGACGACTTATATCGCCAACGCAGCCCGATGCCCCTCGATGACGGCTGCATGTGAACGTCTCGGGGACAACGCATCACCGATGCGAAATATCTCGAAAGAACTTCCCTGCAAGGTGTTCCACAAATCGTCGACAGGTTCCTGCTGTGTCGCGAAGACCACCCAGTCGACCGCAACTTCCTCGACCACACCCGACGGAAGGTGAACCAAGCTCACGAGCGGCGAAGCCCCACCGCTCACCGACGTCACCATCAGATCCGTCCGTTGCATGATCGACTTCTCGAACGCCCGGCGGTTCCACCCCTCGAAATCCAGGGTGATGCTCAGATCTTGGGCAACCACCATGCCGTTGGTCGCGATCGTGACAATGCAACCTCGATCAGCGAGGAATTCCGCCACCGACGTGCCTTGATGGAATCCCAACTCGTCGTACACGAGCACCGTTCCACTCGGCAGAACCCTGCCGTCGAGAACGTCTCGAACACTCACCACACGTTCTGATCCACGCCCCCAGGCCGGTCGCACAGGCCGCGCTCCGGTTGCAATCACGACCACGTCGGGCGCCTGCTCCTCCACGATCGCGCGATCAGCTCCAGCACCCAGCTCGATCGTCACACCGCTTCGGCGACACTCCGATTCGAGATTCCGGACGAGGTCGGCGAGCTCGCGGCGAGCCGATACCACCGAGGCGGTGAGAATCTGTCCGCCAAGTCTTCGTTCACGCTCGAACAGCGTCACCGCATGACCTCGCTGGGCCGCGGTGGCCGCAGCTTGCAGGCCGGCCGGGCCTCCGCCGACCACCAGCACAGTGCGACCTCGTCGCCGCGGCATCGGCAGCGGTACCGATTCCCGACCAGCGCGCGGGTTTTCCGTGCACCCCAACCAACGTCCCAGACCCATCCGCCCGACACATTCCTGGTTGCAGGACAGGCAGGTTCGCACCTGTGCCGATTGTCCGGCACGCGCCTTGTTCACAAAATCCGGATCGGCGATCTGCCCGCGAACTACGCCCACCAGATCGCACACACCGTCCTCGAGTGCAGCTTCAGCGTGCTCTGGTGTCTTGAAACGGCCGACACCGACGACCGGAAGATCGACCGCTTCCTTGATCGCAGACGGGACGAAGTTGGCGTAGCCAGTGGGCACCGCCATCGACGCTTCGACCAGATGCAATGTTTCCGTGGCCATTCCGACGGTGGTGTTGATGTAGTCGACGTGACCGCCAGCTTCGACGAGTCGGGCGGTGGCTACTGCGTCGGACAGTTCGATCCCACCCCGCGTTCCTTCGTATCCACTGAGGCGCACGCCGAGCACACGATCCGGACCGATGGCCTCACGCAGTACCCCGAGCACTTCGAGAAGGAAACGCGCACGATGTGCCACGCCCCCGCCGTAGCGATCGGTGCGCAGGTTGGTCGAGGATGCGAGAAACGCGCGCACAATGGACGACTGCGACGCCTGCAGTTCCACCCCGTCGAAGCCACCGGCGACGCAGTTGCGCGCAACAAGGGCGAACCCTTCGAGAATCTCGGCGATGTCCGCGTCGTCGACAGCCTTGGGCACCTCGCGGAACAACGGATCGGCGACGGCGCTCGGTGCCCACAGCGGCAATCGTGAGTAGGTTCCAGCGCCCTGACCCCCATTGTGGTTGATCTGCGCGAGAATCGATGAACCATGTGCATGAACGGCGTCGGTGATCCGCCGGTATCCCTCGATCGCTTCGGGCCGATAGCCCGCAATCATCTTCTCGTACGGTCGATCCGAAGGATGCGTCGAGTGCTCCTCGGTGATGATCAGACCCGCACCACCGCGTGCCCGCGCCTCGTAGTAGCTCGCGTGCTGCTCGGTCGGCAACCCGCTCTCCGCGTAATTGGTCAGGTGCGCGGAGAACACGACCCGATTGCGGAGTGTCAGGTTGCCCAGGCGCAGTGGCGCGAAGAGGCGCGGGTACGGCGTCATCAGACCTTGGAGTTTCCTTGATCGAGCGCGATATGACTTGCCGTGACGGTGCGTGAACCGTCACCGGCGAGCCACAGGACGGTGTCGGCGATCTCGTCGGGTTCGGCGAACGCGATGTCCGAGAGGATCGGAGTGAAGTTGGGAAGGTACTGCGGGAACTTGGCAAACACCTCGAGCGCACCCTGGTCGACACCCATCGGCGTGTTGACTCCGTAAGGATGGATCGAGTTGACCCTGATCTTGTACTCCCCCAGTTCCTTTGCCGCGGCCTGCGTCAGTCCGACGAGACCGAACTTGGCGCTCGCGTAGTGCGCTTGCCCGGGCAGCGCCTTGAGTCCGGCCACCGAGCTGACCACGATGATCGATCCACCGCGCCCACATTCGATGATCGCCGGCACCGAGGCCTTGAGGGTTTTCCAGACTCCGGTCAGGTTGATGTCGATCAGGGTTTCCCACTGCTCGTCCGACATTTCCCAGAATCGATTCCAATTACAGACCCCGGCATTGGCGACCACGATGTCGAGACGTCCGAACTGCTCGACACCGTCCTTGACCACCGCGGTGAGCGCTGCACCGTCACGGACATCGACCTCGCGAGCGAGGATCTTCCCACCCTCCGCTTCGACCAGACGTATCGTCTCGGCAAAGTCCTCGGAAGTTGCTGCGTCGTAAGAATTGTCCGACGCCACCGACGCGCACACGTCGACTGCGATAATCGCTGCTCCCTCGCGCGCCATCTTGACCGCGTGCGCACGTCCTTGACCGCGCGCTGCGCCGGTGATGAAAGCAACTCGGCCTTCGAGCGAACGAACTGAACCCTGTGTCATGAGATAGCCCTCTCTGCAGAATTGAAACTCGTTCTAGTAGTAAACCCTGCACACCGCCCTTCGCGGATGGATTCGAGAACAGTTCTCGGAGCAACCGAGTCACCCACCTGGATGTCGGCCGCCTCCCCCAGCGTTTCGTTCGGCAGACGAGGCGAACAGTCGATCACCACTTCGCACTCGAGCTGTGAGCGCTCACCGGTATGGACGTGTTCGACGCAGACGGCCCCTGAGGCGATTTCGACGACACGCGACGCGAGCACCCTGGTGATCCCGGCCCGCTGGATGCGAGTGTTGGCGCCGACCAGATCCCCACTCGCGCCGAGCCGCGAGCCGACGATGCTGTCCGGGGTGACAATCGAGACGGAAGCGCCCTGGGCCGCGAGTGCTTCTGCGAGGGCCACTGCGACCGGTCCACCGAGCGGATCGATCAGCACGACCGGACCCGGCCCCACGGGGCTCAACTTCTCGAAGGTTTCCGACGCATCCAGCCACCGAACCGAGTCGTCGACCGGATACGTCGGCGGCCGCGCAGCACTACCGGTGGCAACCACAACCAGCTCGCCCCGACGGCGTGCCTCGCCCAGGTCCTGCGAGTCGACCGCCGCCCCGGTCCGCATCGTCACGCCGCTGCGACGGCATTCGTCCTCGAGCCACTGCGCGAGGAGTGCGAACCGGCCGCGGCCGTCACCTCGCGCAAAAGTTCGGATCATGCCACCGAACTGCGATGAACTCTCGACGAGTGTGACCGAGTGTCCCGCCACCGCTGAGATCCGCGCCGCCTCCATCCCGGCGGGGCCACCCCCCACGACCAGCACGGCTCCCGGTGTCGAAATCTGCTCTCGCTCATCGAGGTCCACCGACTCGAAACCCGCGCTCGGATTCCCGACGCACGTCACGACAGGATTTCGAGGATCACGCACGAGGCACGTCTGATTGCAGAGCACACACGGCCGGGGCCGATCGCCGCGCTCAGCTTTCACGACCAGGTCCGGGTCCGCGATCTGGGCCCTGGTCATCTCGACGAACTCGGCTACTTGCAGTGCTGCGTGAGCGTCGGCGATGTCCACGACGCTCCCCTGCAGGACAACGGGAATCGACACCGCGGCCTTGATCTCACGGCACAGGTCGAGGTTGAAGTTCGTCGGGCAGTGAAAGTCGGGGCGGTACCTGTCAGACGAATAGAGTCCGCCACGAACGACAACAAGGAGATCGAGGAGCGGAGACACTTCACGCGCAATACCGATGGCGAGATCGGGCGTCAGGCCCGCCCATGGCGCTTCCTCGTCGCAGGACAACCGCAAGGAGACAACGCGATCCGGTCCTAGTTCGTCACGCACGGCCGAAAGGATCTCGCGAACGAGGGCAACGCGATCAGTACCGTATCGGTCGTGCCGAGTGTTGGTCAGGCCCGAAAGGAATTGCCGCAGAATACTTCGAGGGCCGGCATCGAGTTCCACTCCGTCCATTCCCGAAGCGACGGCCAGCGCCGACGCTTCGCAGAAGCCGGCGATCAGCTGGTCGATTTCCGGCTGCCCCATTGCCATCGGCAATTCGCGAGTCACCGGGTCGGCCACTCTTGACGGTCCCCACAGCACCGATTGAGAGTATGCACTGGAACCCTGCATCCCGGTATGCCCCAGCCCGGCAAGAACCAACGCTCCGTACGGAGCGCACGCAGTCGCGATCGACTGCCACCCCGGGCCACATTGCGGCGCCAGCGGTGCCCGCTCGTACGGCCAGTCGTCGGCAAGTACCGACGCCACTTCGGTGACGACGATCCCGGCACCGCCTTCGGCGCGGCGCTGGTAATACGCCCGGTGCCGATCGGAAAGCGAGCGCCCCACAGCAAGATTGGTCTCGTGCGGACCGAAAACAACCCTGGACCGGACTCTGCGTCCGGCCAGGGTTGTGTGTTCGTGAAGGCTCAACTCACAGCTCGATCAGAGCCGGAGATTCAGCTCGCACCCAGCGTGCGGGTGAAGCCTTCCGGGATCACCAGATCCGCCGGACTCAGCTCGGTGATGGATGAGTGGCCGAGACCCATCAGCCCCGAGTCGATGCCCATCCGCATCAGGTCGAGCACGTTCTCGACACCGGCCTGGCCGTTCGCCGAGAGACCCCACAGGTAGGCGCGCCCGAGCATGACGGCCTTGGCTCCGAGTGCGAGTGCCTTGACGACGTCGCCGCCGCGTCGAATACCGCCGTCGAGAACAACTTCCACCTGATCGCCCACGGCCTCGGCGATGCCCGGGAGCACGCGGATCGGCGCCGGGGTGCCGTCGAGGTTGTTACCACCGTGGTTGGAGACCGAGATAGCGGAGACACCGGCGTCGACAGCTCGCTTCGCGTCGTCGATGCGCATGATGCCCTTGAGCATGAACGGTCCACCCCACTGCTCACGCAGCCAGGCGATGTCTTCCCACGTCGGAAGCGGAGTCTGCATCCACTCGCCGTACGCGCCGAAGAACGTCGGTGCCGGCTGGCCGGGAGCCGCGAGGTTGGGTGTGGTCAGATCCGGGATCTTGCCGGTCTTGGCGAACTCCAGCAACCACTTCGGACGCATGATGCCCTCGGGGGCGAACTGGAACATCGCCTTGAGATCCATCTTCTCGGGGATGGACGGGCTGCCCCAGTCGCGACCGTACGAGAAGGACCAGTCGGTGGTGATGATCAGGCCCTTGGCACCGGCAGCGCGAGCGCGCTCCATACGCTGGAGAAGCACGTCGCGGCTGCCGACCCAATACATCTGGAAGAAGACCTGCGGGTTGGCCGCGGCAACTTCTTCGATGGACTTGCTGGCGAAAGAACTCAGTCCGATGGCTGTTCCCCGTGCTGCAGCCGCACGAGCTACAGCTACCTCACCGTCAGGGTGCACTGCCTGCACACCGGTCGGTGAAATCATGACGGGCAACGAAATGTCCTGGCCCATAATGGTGGTGGACATCTCGCGCTTGTCCGACAGTCCCGCAGCGTGGGGAGCGAAACCCAGTTCGCTGAATGCCGCGACGTTGTCGTCGACAGTCAGCCCTTTCTCGGATCCCGCCACCAACGCCGCGTACACGGACTTGGGCAACCTCTTCTTCGCACGGCGCTGTGCTTCTGCCACCGTCTCGAAGAAAGCATTCTTAGCCATTGAACTGACCTCTCTGGGGTGCAGCTTTCGCCGCACTGTCGGTATCGCGCAGTAGTTACTGCATTCCCGCAAGCGGGTTTTCGTCACAAATCTTGGCGGGCGGACGCATCATCAGTGTCAGGGGCACCGATGCACGTGGGGTCTTACGTTGACCGGAACGGGAGTGATCGACACTGGACTTCGGGACCTCTCCCGCCGACGCCAATGCCATTTCACCGTTGCCGATGACGCACTCGGGGTCAGGTCCGTCCATCGGCAGTCCGGTGAAGAACTTGGCCGCCATGCAGCCGCCGCGGCAGGAGTCGTAGTGGTTGCACTTGCTGCAGGCGCCACCGGTCTGCGGCGAGCGCAGCTCCTCGAACAGGTCCGAGTGCTGCCAGACTTCCTGGAATCCACCGTCTTTCACGATGTTTCCGGCAAGGAACTGCTCGTGAATCGCGAACGGGCACGCGTACACGTCACCGACCGGATCGATCAGGCACACGACTCGGCCCGCACCACAGAGATTGAGACCAGGCAGTGCATCGCCGAAGGCGGAGAGGTGGAAGAACGAGTCGCCCGTCAGGACGCCTTCACCATTGGCCACCAGCCAGTTGTAGAGCTCACGCTGCTGCTCGGGGCGCGGGTGCAGGTCGTCCCACACGTCGGCGCCGCGGCCCGAAGGACGCAGTCGAGTGATGCGCAGGGTCGCGTCGTACTTGTCCGCGAGAGCCTTGAACTCGTCGAGCTGACTGACATTGTGCCGCGTGACGACCACCGAAATCTTGGCGTCCTTGAAGCCGGCTTCCTTCAGGTTCGCGAGAGCGCGCTCAGCCATCGCGAACGAACCAGGCCCGCGCACAGCGTCATTGACCTCAGCGGTGGCACCGTCGATGGAAATCTGCACGTCGACGTAGTCACTGGCGGCGAGGCGCGCCGCGACCTTCTTGTCGATCTTCACTCCGTTGGTGGAGAACTTCACACCGACCTGGTGGTCCGTCGCGTAGTCGACGAGCTCCCAGAAGTCGGAGCGTACCGTCGGCTCGCCGCCACCGATGTTGACGTAGAAAACCTGCATACGCTGCAGCTCGTCGATGATGGACTTGCACTGTTCGGTGCTCAGCTCGTTGGGGTCACGACGACCCGAAGACGAAAGGCAGTGCACGCAGGACAGGTTGCAGGCGTAGGTGAGTTCCCACGTCAGGCAGATCGGGGCGTCGAGTCCGAGTTCGAACTGATCGACGAGGCGACCCACCTTGGCGGGCGGGGAGGGCTGTTCAAGAACTGAGGTCATGGCTGTGTCCTCGCGAAGAAATGAAGCGGGCGAACGTGCAGAAGGGCTGTTCCGCACGTGGGGGCGAGCGTCTGGCTCAGACAGGCACGATCATGTGCGAATCGGCGAGAGTGCTCAGCGCGCGGGCATATTGGGGAGCCGCGTCATCTTCGATGCCCTGCGCACGTAGTGCGGACCGGACATCAGGATGGTCTGGCAACGCCTTGACCACCGCAACGATGGTCGTGTTCTTCAGGAACGACAGCTTGCGCGTTCCGAAGTGGTAGAGCAACGCCCCGAAAGGTTCGGGACGAAGCGCTACCTGCGGGTGGAGTTTCCACCCCGCATCGAGATCCAAAGCAGACACGGTCAGTACACGCCGCACATGCCGTCGATGGAAACTTCCTCCACGAGGGACTCCTCGACGAGGTCGTTCTCGAGCGCCTTGTTGTCACGATCTGACATGGATTCCTCCTGCGGTCGCACTCCGTCTGGAAGTCTGTAGATCAGACTTCCAACCTGGGAGTTGGTGGTCACTAGTGGGACTTCACTGTGACTCGGTTCACCACTGTAATGGCATCGAGTGCAGAATGACACACATGGAGCGAAAAAAGTATGCGTAGCCGCAAGAAACCGTCCGCTCGGATAGGTCGTCGCCCCTCCACAACGAAGGAGGGAATCAGCACGATCGGCATCGAACTGTTCTCCACAGTCGGCTTCAACGAGGTGAGCGTCGATCAGATAGCCGACGCCGCCGGCATCGCGCGTCGGACCTTCTTTCGCTACTTCCCGTCCAAGAACGCAGTTCCCTGGGGAGACTTCGACGGGCATCTCGACGAGATGCGCGAGCACCTGGACTCACTGCCCGCCGACATCCCGTTGGTAGACGCACTCGAATCCGCATTGCTGACGTTCAACACCTTCCCACCGGAAGAGACTGCGGTACATCGCAAACGGATGGAATTGATCCTCGAAGTTCCGACACTTCAGGCATACTCTGTGGTGATGTACGAAGGTTGGCGGCAGGTGGTCGCCGACTACGTCGCACGCCGAATGGATCTCGAGCCGACCGATCACGGCCCACGCACGGTCGGCTATCTTCTGCTCGGGGTGGCCATGTCGGCGTACGAGCAGTGGCTCACCGACGATTCACTCGAGCTACCGGAACTCTTGAAAACGGGTACGCAGTCCCTGCGGACCGGCATCAGCACCTGAGAAAGCATCACCACCTGAGAAAGGCGATCATGTCCACCATCACGAACGAACCGGTCTTGGATTCGCTGGCACCGTCGACGCCGGGCTTGTGGTCGTTCGGGCATGTCACCGTCGAACGCGTCGAGTCCGGTCCGATCTCGCTGGATCGCCGGGGCGGTCGCCTCCACGTCAGACACTCCCTCACTCCCGCCGATCTGAGTGAGCGACTCGTCGCCGGAGTCACCTCGTCGATCCAGGACGCGGAGTTCGGTCAGGACGAATTCGAGTTGACGATGGTCGGCCTGGTTCGCTCCACCGTGGACGGCGCTCTCGAATCCTGGACCACGTACTATCGGAACTCCCTTGCCGAACTACTGGACGGCACTGCAGATTTCGCGCCGATTCACGACAAAGCCGAAGAACTGGTTCGCGGTTCCGTGCTCGATCTGGGTTCCTGCTTCGGTTTCCTGCCACTACGGCTCGCGCGCGCCGGAATGGACGTGACCGCCACGGACATCCTGCCCGGAACGATGATCCTGCTCGACGCGGTAGCCCCCGAACTCGGCATCACGATCGACACGGTGATCTGCGATGCGGGTGAAGTACCGGCACCGGACAACAGCGCCGACACCGTCACCGCGATTCATCTCCTCGAGCACGTCGACGACGCAGTCGGCGAGGCCGTGATCGCGCAGGCACTCCGAATCGCACGTCGGCGGGTCGTCATAGCCGTCCCCTTCGAGGACGAAGCCACCGCGTGCCACGGCCACATCCGCACTTTCGATCTCGAGTCACTGCAGGCGGTCGGCCGGCAGACCGGTGTGCCGTTCGAGGTATTCGAGCATCACGGCGGCTGGTTGGTGCTGGACGGTGCTGCCGCCTGAGGCGACTCACCCTTCTTTCAAGGTATGCGCGACAAGGGCATTCGCGTGTCCATGACCCATACCGTGCTCCGACTTCAACCAATTCACCAATTCCATGTGCTTGGTGAGGTCTGAGCTTCTGATCAGCTCTTGCCACTCACCGATCGGCCGACCGTACTTCTTCTCGATCGACGGAAAATACGACGCCGGGCCTTTCACGGGTTCAGTCATGACCGGAATCTACCTCCACTGCCCGACAATATTCGCGCACCGACGGCGCCCGCATGTCCGCACCTGCGGAATCACTGGGTCGATACGCGACCGTCGGATTATGGTCGGAGTACACCCGCCCGAGAGCACAGGAGTTCAGCAATGCGACTGTCCACACGAAATCAACTCACCGGCACCATCACCGAGGTCAACCTCGGCACCGTCATGGCAACGGTCAAGGTGAAATTGGACGGCGGCAACCAGATCGTGACTTCGTCGATCACCCGCGATGCCGCGCTGGATCTCGACCTCGAACCAGGCCAAGCTGCAACGGTATTCGTGAAGTCCACCGAGGTGACGATCGGCGTCGAATAACTGGCACGACCGCTGTTCAGGGCCGAGTGAGATGCGTGGTCATCGTGTAGTCCTTCCTCGGCCCCGTCACGGTCCAGACCACAGCCCAAGCCGATCCATCCACGGCAGCGATGTCGATCCGCCCGCGATAGGTGTCCGCACCACACAGGTGCTCGACTTCCTCTCCCGGCGCCCAGTCGTGGAACTCTCTGCCGTCTTCGAAGGTCACGGCCCACTCGAGGCCGCGCTTCGCGATGAACAGAGTCCGGAACACCGGCAGTTCCACATCGCCGTCACGCAGAGTGCCACTCTCGTACCAGCGCATTCGACCGTCACCGGCGTCGGAGATAGTGGTCTCGCCGAAGACTTTCTTGGTGGAACCGGAAAGGCGGTCGACGATGTCGCGCTCGAAGTGCCACGTCCCTGCCAGCGCCCTCGGCTCGATCTTCGCGTCGTCAACCATGTGACGATTCTAGTGACCCTGGACAAGGACTTGCGAAGGAGCCGAACACACTGCGGGAGTATGTTCCGAGTACACCCGTAACACGCAGGAGATTTGCACAACCATGAACGATTCGGCCGCCCTTCACAAACGCACAGTGTTCGCCGAGGATCTCGAGATCGGCCAAGTGATCCCTTTGGGCTCGTATTCGGTAACCGAAGAGGAGATCGTCGAGTTCGCAACCCAGTGGGATCCCCAGTGGTTTCACATCGACAAGGAAGCCGCCGGGTCCGGTGTCTTCGGCGGGTTGATCGCCAGCGGGCTGCACACCCTGTCGATCTGCCAGAAATTGGTGGTCGCCGGCCTCTACGACCAATGGAACGTGATCGCCGGAAAGACCATGCGCGACGTGAGCTTCCTACGTCCACTTCGCCCCGGTGACACCCTGAGCGGAAAGGTCACCGTCGACAACGTCGTGTTCGACAATCGCGCGCGGGGATTGGTCACCATCACAGCGAAACTGGTCGATGCACACGGCAATCGCGTTCTCGACGTAGTCACTGACGCTTACCTGCACTGTCGCCCGACTCGCGGACAGTGAATTATCGGTAAATTCCGCACCGCATTGCCTGAATTGCCGTACTTTCAGTGACGTTGCGACGCAACAATACCCATCCCCGCAAACAGGAGTTCCTCACACATGAGCAGCCTCGGCGAGATCAATCCCCTCGGCATTCTTCAGATTCTCATCTACATGCTCTTCGGTGGGTCGTCCAGCACGCCCGAGTAGACCCTAGCTTGCCATTGCCATAGTCAGCATCTACTGTGCTGACTATGGCAATTACTAGTCAGGTCTCCGTGACGGCCGCGCCGTCAATCGACGCAGCGCGTCATCACACCGAGTTCGACTCCAGCTGGCGAAGTTTCGACGGCATTCAGGGCGGACTCGCCGTAGCACGGATGCTGCGAGTTGCCGCCGAGGCGTCCGGAGCCGAACCTATGGCGGTCACGGCACACCTGGACCGCCCCGTCCCTCCGGGGCCGGCCGAGTTGACCGTCGGCGAGATGCGGGGCGGGCGGACTGTCAGTTGCCACGTCACGCTGACCGATGCGGGATCCGCCCTCGTTCGGTTGGCCCGCGACACAGGAGCCACGACGCTGTCCGCCCCCGGAATCGAGCCGAGTCCGGTCGACCTGGCAACCCTGCCACCGCTGGAGATCCCGGTGGACTTCGTGCCGTTCTCCCAGCACCTCGACATCCGTCCGATCAATTCCGCGAGGCCGTTCGCCGGTGGCGACTCCCCGGAATTCGACGTCTGGATCCGATTGCTGACCGACCTCGATTTCACGGCCCAGGAGCGCGCCGCCGTTCTGCTCGACGCTCTTCCGCCCGGACTGTTCGCGACGCTGACGACGCCCGTGGCCATTCCCACCGTCGAGTTCACCGCGCATTTCATGCCGGAGTACGTCACGGCAGATCAGTCACCGTTCCAGTGGTATCGCCTGCGTCATGGCACCGTGTGGGCAACCGACACACTCTGCGTCGACGAAACCGAATTATTCGACGCCGCAGGACGGCTCGCTGCACGGGCTCGCCAGCTTCGTCGAATTCTGAGTTGAGTTCAGCTCTCCTACACCTGGATGTCGCGACGACGGAAAGCAACAAGCGATGCTGTCGAAAGTGATACTGCCACAACGATCATTGCCAGCAGGGGTAGAACTGTCACCGGCTCGGCAGGGGCACCCGGCACGTGGGTGAAGGGCGACAGATCCAGCACTACCTGCGGAAGCTTCAGCAACGTGCCGAGTTGCCCGAGCACGATGCATGCCGCCAGGATTCCCCAGGAGAGCGCCGATGCGTAGGCCGGAAACAGTCCGAAAGCCAACGACACCAGCCCCACGACTACGAGCACCGCAGGCAGATAGGCCAAGGCAGCGCCGGTCATTCGGAGTGTGTTGCCGCCGATGTCGTCCGTGACGAGCCCGAAGGCAAATCCGGTGAAGGCACCCATCAGGACGTGCGCAAGGACCACACCGCCCACAACCACACCCAGGTGGGAAAGCATCCACCTCCACCGAGACAAGGAGGTTGCCAGCAACGGTTCGAGCCGTCCCGATGTTTCCTCGCCCCGCATCCGGAGAAGACTCTGGACCGAATACGCCGCGATCACTATCGACGTGAGCCCCAGAGCAGTGGCCAGGTAGGAATCCACCAGATCCGTTCCGCCGCCACCAAGTTTCTCGAACATCTCCGCGGTTTGCTGCGACGATCCCACCATCGCGTCGATCTCGTTGCCCACGGCACCGTACGCGAACCCGAGAATGACAACGGCAAAGATCCACCAGAACATCGTCATTCGTTGCATCCGCCAGGCCAGGCCCCAGGCGGAAGGCAACCACGATGCCGCGGTCGGTGGGCCGGGACGGGGCTGAACGAGTCCCGCTCCCTGATCGCGATGACCGATGAGAACGAACGCCACCACCACGTGTACGGCAGCAAATCCGATCAGCAACAACAGGATCCACCAGGCGTCGTCGTCGAACGGTCTGATCTGTTGTGCCCATCCGATCGGCGAGAGCCACGACAACCAACCGCTCACCACGCGAGTTCCGTCGTCGACGACCGTACTGTTCACGTCACCGATCGCGCGCAGCATGAAGGCAACGCCGATCGCGGCACCCGCCAGACCGTTGGCCGTGCGAGCACCGTCGGTGATCTGCGCAGTCACCGCCGCCACACCGGCAAACGCGATTCCGGTACCGCCAACCGAGGCACCCAGCGCAAGCGAACCACCGACCGGCAGACCGGCGGCCATCGCCCCCAGCGCGATTCCCAGTGCCAGAACGACGTTCGCACCGACCGTGACGGTCAGCGCGGAGGTGAGGAGCGCTCGTCTACCAACCACCGCTGCACCGATCATCTCGGCGCGGCCGGTCTCCTCGTTCTGTCGCGTATGACGAACCACCGCAAGCGTGCTCATCAATGCCGCCACCAACGCGAACACGAGCACCGACTGGCTGGCGACTATCGCGCCCTGCGAATCGCCGGACACGATTCCGTTGGTCGCCAGCGCTACCGGCGAGACCGCGGAACTGACTGCGATGTTTCGCAATTCCTCGGGTGTCTTATACAGCCCGGTCACACTGGCGACGACGAGCAACATGAACAAGACGATCGAGATGACCCACACGGAAAGCTGAATTCGGTCCCGACGCAAAGCGAGCCGGACCAGTCGGCGCGTACCGGTGAATTGGCTCGCCGACGCCGGTACCGGTGGAGCGGCCTCGACGACGGTCACGGCCGTACTCCGGTCTCGGCTCGCAGGTGGACCGAAGTCTCCCTTGCCCGCTCGTCACCGTAGTGCCGCAAGAAGAGTTCTTCGAGTGTCGGCGGAGTGGAGCTGAGCGCAACGATCCCGAAGCCGACCAAGTACGTCATGAGAGGTCCGAGTTGCGCGCTGTCGACTTCGCAGGTGACATGGTTCCCGTCGATCACCGCGTCGTGGACACCGCCGAGCCCGTCGAGGCTACCGATCGGTCGCTGCGTCTCCGCCGAGACAGACGTGCGCGTGAGATGTCTGAGTTCGGACAGCGTTCCCTCTTCCACCGTCCGCCCGTCGCGGATGATGCTCACTCGATCGCACAGCGCTTCGACCTCGGCGAGGATATGGCTCGACAGCAGGACCGTCTTCCCGGCGTGAGCCACCTCCTCGACGCAATCCTGAAACACCGCTTCCATCAACGGGTCGAGCCCCGATGTCGGTTCGTCGAGGACGTAAAGGTCGACGTCGGACGAGAACGCCGCCACGAGTGCAACCTTCTGCCGGTTACCTTTCGAGTACGTCCGCGCTTTCTTGGTCGGGTCGAGTTCGAAGCGCTCGAGCAACTCGCTTCGACGTTTTCGGTCGAGGCCACCACGCAGACCGGCCAGCAGATCGATGGCCTCCCCGCCGGTGAGATTGGGCCACAGGTTCACGTCACCAGGCACGTAAGCGAGACGTCGATGCAAAGTCACGGCGTCTCGCCACGGATCGCCGCCGAGGACGGTTGCGTCTCCGGAATCAGAGCGGAGCAGGCCGAGGAGTACCCGAATGGTGGTGGATTTTCCGGAGCCGTTCGGCCCCAGGAATCCGTGCACTTCGCCCGTCGAGACGTCGAGGTCGAGGCCATCCAGCGCGCGGGTGGTACCGAACGTCTTGACGAGGTTCTTCACTGAAATCGCCGCACCCATGAACTTGACCGTACGCCGATTTCACAAATGTGTGAAGATAGAAAAAGAGGAAAGATCGAAGGGTTCCGATGACCGACACCAGCCATACCGTTGCACCGGACGAGAGCCGCCATTATGTCGAGCGACTCTCACTCGTACTGAGCGACATGGGTTTTCCGCCGATGCCCGCCCGCGTCTGGGCCGCATTGATGACCAGCGAGACGCCCTCGTCCACGCCAGGAGATCTCGGATCTCGGTTGGGCGTGAGCCCCGCCGCCATTTCCGGTGCCGTCAGATACCTCCAGCAAGTCGGGTTGATCGAGCGTGTGGCCGTCCCCGGATCGAGGCGTCAGCACTACTGCGTCAGCGTCGACATGTGGGCCGACGCGTTTGTCACGAAACAGTCCTCGCTCTACCAGGTCTCGGCAGTGGCGGACGAGGGCATTCGGGTCCTCGGTGAAGGAACGACGGCCGGCGATCGTATGGCAGATCTGCGCGACTTCTTCGACTTCATGGCCGCGGAAATGCCGCGCATGCTCGCGGACTGGCGCTCCCGGCGAAAAGACCGGACACCTGGCAGGTAACTTCAGGTTTACCCGCAATTTCGGCGGGGTACCTCAATTCTCGTTCCAGCATGGTGAGGCGCGGTGTACTCGAGGAGTTGCTGATGAAGCTGTCGATCAGGGGCGCGAACACTTCACCGACTTCACCGTCAGTACGTACCGCTTCACCCGAGATCTGTGAACGATCGATTTCCTTGAACCGCACCGCCGCCGAGGCATTCGCCGGCGACCACCGAGCGCTCGCGAAACTCCTGGCCCGCGTGCACCCTCGCGTCGTTCTCTACTATCGCGCCAGGCTCCTCGGGACGTCTGTAGCAACATTCGCCGACGATCTCGCCCATCAATGCACCCTGGACGTCGTCACACGAATGTCCGACACGATCTCCGCCGACACGCGCATCGAGACTTTCGCTTACGAGTTGGCCTCTCGACGGATTGCGTCAATTCCCCAGTCACACAACACCGACGGGCGATTCAAACGCCCGCGCCGCCTGACCGACGACCAACGTGAGGTTCTCATATTGCGAATCGCAGTGGGTCTGACTGCCGAGATGACCGCGTCGACTCTGCGCACGACTCGATCGAGAGTGCTGCTCGTACAGCATCAGGCACTGCGCGCCTGGACCGTCTCCGAGCGCAGCTAGATCAGACCTTGCTTACTCGCGGCGTAGACAGCCTCTGCTCGACGGCTCACCTCGAGTTTGCGCATGATGTTGCTGACGTGAAACTTGACGGTGGTCGGTGAGATGAACAATCGCTCGCCGATCTTGATGTTGGACAGACCGTTTGCGAGAAGCCGCAATACTTCCAGTTCGCGATCGGTCAACCGTTCCTTGGTTGCCGATTGCCCGTTGAGCGAACGGACGACAGCAGATGCGCTGCGAGAGTCGAACGCACTCTCACCCCGCGAGACCGCCCTGATCGCACGCACCAGTTCGGTGGTGTCGACATCCTTGACGACGTAGCCACGAGCGCCTGCGTGCACCGCTCGCACCACCAGCTGATCATCGAGAAAGGTGGTGAGAACCAACAGTCCCAGCCCGGGATGTGCCGAGGACAGCTGACCGCAGAGGGTCAGCCCCTCGTAATCGGAACTGGCGGAGAGTTTGAGATCCATCAGGACGATGTCCGGGCCGACCTTGTCGACCACCGCGAGCGCCTCGGCCAGGGACGACGCCTCCCCCACGATCTCGAGGTCGCTTTCGCGCTCGAGCACCGAGCGGAGTCCTTGCCGAAGTATCGCGTGGTCGTCGACCAGGACTATGCGAACCGAACTTTGAACCGGCGACGTTCCACGGGTGACAAGGGGACGAGCAGTGGTCATGATTCCTCGCTCTCGATTTCAGGTGTAGAGCAAAGGTTTTCCATGCCCGAGTCCAGCGGCGGCGCCTGCGGTAGCGGTAGTGGCAGTCGAACGAGAATCTGAATCCCACCGATCCGTGCCCGCCGCACTTCCAACGCGCCACCCAACTCCGAGGTTCGCGCCTGCATGTTCGCCAGTCCGCGGTGGCGACCGTCGACATCGTTGGTGGCTGCGAGTTTGAGGATCAGACGCATTCGCGCGGGGTCGCCGTCACCGTCGTCGGAGACCGACAGCAACACGGAGTCCGCGCGATAGGTCAGACGAAGCACCGCCCGATTCGCATGAGCATGAACCGCTGCGTTGAACAGGGCTTCTCCGGCAATCCGGAGAAGGGCATGTTCGGCATCGCCCGGAAGCTCCGTCGGGGTACCGCCGACGCGAACGCTGACCGCCAACTCGTCCGGCATGTGAACCACGCCGAGTTGCTCGAGCATCTCGGGCAGCGACGTCCGGTCCGCGTCCGAGGAATGATTGAGAGCGTAGATCGCCGAGCGAAGCTGCTCGACCGCACGCCTGGTCAAATCCTTGGCCAAGTCCAGTCTTTCACTGCGTTCCGCCTCCGGGATGTCGCTGCGGCAGACCTCGATCTGCATGCCGGCCGACAACACGGCCTGTGTCACGCTGTCGTGAAGTTCGCGGGCGATCCGGTGCCGTTCGTCGTCGACCACCTGATGCCGGTGCGCCACACCGAGTTGACGCTGCGTGGACTCCAATTCGCTGTTGCGCACCGCGAGGTCGGCTGCAGTGCGATTTGCCTCCGCGTACGCATCTTCGGCTCGTTCGAGCAATAGTTGTCCGCGCTGATAGAGCGCCGAGTTCTGCAGAGCCACGGCAGTTTGGCTGGCCAAAATGCTCAGCACGGCTCCGTCCGTCGTGTCGAGCGTCCGGTTGGCCGGTGTCCAGGCTGCAAAGGCTCCGACCACGCCGCCGCCGAGCACGATAGGCACAAACGCATAGTGTGCGTCGATCACCGAGTTGGACTCGATTCTCCCGTACCGGATGTCGTCAAGGCATTCGACGACGTCCTCCGGAAGCGGTGGTCCCTCCACGTTGTCGACCAGGAACGGCGTCGCATCCGGACCGAGAACCAATCGGCGTGGCCCGGCGTCCGGCAAGGTCCCGTCGGCCAAGGCGAACACTATCCAGTTGGCACTCAGATGAGCGCGGGCAGCTTCCGCGACCGCGCAGACCAGGGTTTCCGGCCCTTCGACGGTTCGCACCAAAGCCCGCGAGATCAACTCCAACGCATGTACGACGCGTTCGAGGCGCTCCGCCGCACCGCGATACTGCGGATAGAACGAACTCTTCCCCGACCGTAATCCGGTGAGCCTGGACAGGTCCGCGGTCATCGTCCGCACCGATTCACAACGCACCTCTTCTTCACAAGGCACCTCGGAACAACGCCACCATCTGCTCCTGCGTCGCTTCCCTGGGATTGGTGGACATGCAGGCGTCGAGCAACGCGAAGCTGGCGAGCCTGCTCAGATCTTCCTCGCGAACACCCAACTCCCCCAGACCCTTCGGCACGCCGACCTCGCGTGCGAGCCGTTCGACCCGGTCGGCCACTGCCAGCGCAGCTTCCTCCGGTGTGCCGCGCTGCTCGGGAAGACTCAACGCCGCAGCGATGGCAACGAAGGGGGCGGCGTCCGTCGTGGAATTGAACCGGATGACGTGGGGCAACAGAATCCCGTTGATGACGCCGTGCGGCAGGTCGAGCATGCCGCCCACCTGATGACTCATGGCGTGCGCGGCGCCGAGTATCGCGTTGGTGAACGCCAACCCGGCCTCGAGGCTGGCCTGCGCCATCACCGACCGCGCTTCCATCTCCATCGGGTCCTGGATCGTGTGCACCAGATTCTCCGTCACGAGGCCGACAGCGCGGAGCGCGTGATGATCGGTCAACGGATTGTGCGCCAGCGATACGAAGGCTTCGATTCCGTGCGTCAGTGCGTCCAATCCTGTTGCCGCATTGAGCCACTCGGGCATCGTCGTGAGCAACCGCGGATCGATGACCGTTACATCTGGCACCAGCGCCCGGCCGATGATGGTGATCTTGGTGCCGCGGGTCGTGTCCGTGACGATGCAGAACTGCGACACGTCCGCACCGGTGCCGGACGTGGTGGGAACCATCACCAACGGCGGGATCGGTTTTGTCGCCTGATCGACGCCTTCGTAGTCGAGGATGTTGCCGCCGTTGGCAGCGAGGACGGCGACACCTTTAGCCGCGTCGATGACGGAACCGCCGCCGAGCGCGATGATGACGTCACACTCGCCTTCCTGGTACACCTCGAATCCGGCCGCGATCTCGAAGTCCTTGGGGTTGGGCGTCAGCCCTGACCACACCGTCGCGGTCAATCCCTGCTCCGTGAGATGGTCCTCGAGTTCGCTGACCCATCCCGCGTCGATCAAGCCGGGATCGGTGACCAGAAACGGGCGGAACCCGCCGAACCGCAGAGTCGCGTGTGCTGCCTCGACCAGGGAACCGATACCGAAGACGATCTCGGGGGCGTGAAATTTGACCAGTCGAGCAGCAGTGCCGCGGCGATGAACACCGTGGTTCACAGCATCCGGATATGCCACGGACACGACCCCACTCTCCTCTCGCTGCCCTGAGATCTCCGCTCGGGACTTTCCGTCCGTCGCTCTCAGTGCATCAGCTCTCACGTGCACCAACAGGTGTGATTCACCTTACAATCGCTGGCCCCGAGCCTACGCGGACGTCAGTCGCCGCACACCCACCGAAGGAGAGGCGCCTACCTACCCGTTCGGGCAGGTACACATCGCCGAAAAATAGATGGCGCGGCGATCGGGTCGCGTTGTACTTTCGGTTGCGGCCAGAGCGGTCCGCAATACCGATCCAGAAGGTGTTTATGACCCAGCCCGCGCCGAGCGCGCCTCCCGCCTTTGCACAGTCCGCGACCTCGACCCTCACCTGCTGATCCCCGAGACGACGGACTGACAGCGCGAGGCCCCTCGGCCTGCTCCTACCTGCCTTGTTCACTCAGCTAGGAGTTCTCCAGTGCCTCAATCACACAATTCCATCTCGAAAACCGACACCTTCTCCTGCGTACAGTGCGGACTCACCGTCATGACGTACGGCCCCGAGGGCGATCGCCGAAACCATTGCCCCAGTTGCCTGCATTCCTTACACCTGTTCGACCAGGTGGACGGTGGGCCGTCAGACTGCGGCATGCGCATGGCTCCCATTTCGATCGCTGTGCTGCGCAGTGGCGATTGGATGATCATCCACCGCTGGGCACAGTGCCTCGAGCTCACCTCCAACCCCGTCAGCCGAGACGACAACCAGTTGTTGTTGATGAGAATGGCAGTGCGTCCTCTCACGCAACCGCCCTTCCCGCTCGAAGCCTTCGGCGACCTGTGAGGGGTGAACCGCAGATGCCACGTAGGAACCCCACCACCCGGTCCCGGCGGACACCGCAACGCACCAAACACGTATTACACGGAACAGGTGGCGAGCACGGATCGAGTTTCCGTTGTCTCACATGCCGTTTGGACATCTCCACCGAGGCGCCGGGTACCGCTCATCGGAACCACTGCCCGAACTGCCTGGCCAGCCGTCACGTGGATGGTCGCGTTCCGGGCGACCGAGCACAACAGTGCAGAGGTGCCATGGCGGCGCTGTGCTTGTCGGTCCGGCGAGACGGTGAATGGATGCTCGTTCACCAGTGCGTCGAGTGCAATACGTTGAAAGTCAACAGGATCGCCGGCGACGACAACGCCTTGGTCCTGCTGCGCTTGGCGCTACGCCCGTTGGCGGATCCCCGACTGGGCTCGCGAGCATTGCTAGCACTCTGATCGATCGCCCGGCGTAATCGTGCGGTCCTGCGCGCGATTACGCCGGGCGAACACCACGAACACGATCCCGGCAAGCAAGCCGACTGCTGTCGGACCGAGAACCAATCCCGAATACAGCCACGGGGCAGGCTCTGCCGGAACGAGGTCTATGAAATCAGGTCCGGTGAACGTCGGGTCGGAAAACGGTTCCCGATAGGATCCGCCGGTCAGAATGTGAGGTGATGCCAACGAGTTCCACCACCACTGAAACACGCCGAGCGCCACCAGCCCGCACACGGCGCCGAGCACGGTCAGTGCCGCGATCGGTCGCCAGATCGATCCCCTGATTTCAGACATGAGATCAAACTAGTTCACGACAGATCGCAGTGATATCAGTGAAGTGCAGTGACATCAGTGAAGTGCATGCCCTAGTTCGGCCGCCTTTGCCATCAGTTGCGCGGCATCTCGGGCAACGACAACCTCGTCGCAGATCTCCGAATACTCCGGCATCGCGCACGACGCCTGGTTCCAGTAGCGCTGTGGTTCCGGCGTGATCCAAGCCAGACGGTGGACCTTGCGTCGCACCTCTTCCAGCTTGTCCACCTGCGGGGGCAACCCGTTGCACCGACCGTCGCCCACGATGATGACGGAAGTCCTCGAGTTCAAGGTGTTTCCGTGTTCGTCCAACAATTCGGTGAGCACCCGCCCGTAGTCGCTGCTGGCTTCCAGATCCAGGCCCGGGTGTGCGAGCACCGCTGCCAATGCACCGTCACCACTACTGGCGAGCAGGGTGTCGGTCACGTCGACCGGACGATCGACGAACGCGAGAACTTCACAACGATCAGCCCGGCGATGCATTGCCTGAGCCAAGCGCAGAGTGAACGCGGTGATGGGGCGCACGGACAGCGACACGTCTGCGATCAAAAGCAGTCGGACTCGATCGGGGCGAGGAGCTTTCACGACCAGATGGAAAGGTATCCCGTCAGTGCGCAGGCTCGAACGCACCGTGCGTCGCATGTCGAGATGTCCTCGAGAGCGCTCCCGAGGACGAGGCCTGGACGGTCCTCTCATCCTCCGAAGCACCTCGTGGCACGCGAGTTCGATGTCGTTGTGCGTTGCGCCTGCAGCAGATTCACTGTCGGGCGCGTCGGGAGCGGATTCGGCGAGTGCAGCGGCCGAGAGCGCTTGTACGAACGCTTCGACCGCCTCGACGAGCCGGTTCAATTGTGCTTGCGTGAGTGGCCCGTCGTCGGAGACGTCCGCATACGCTTTGCTCGGGTCGTAGGCATCCAACCAGGCGAGGATCGACGTCGGATCGTCCCACGACAACGAGCCGACCACTGCTGCAGCAACACTGGTGCTCAGGTCACCGACCACTGCCGACGCGGCACGATCAACGTCGACCGTGTAACTGACTCCCCGCCGGCCTGTCTCCGAACCGGTATCGACCGACAGTTCCGCATCGCTGGATGTCATCGATACATCGTCGTCGTCCTTGTGCGGGTTGAACCCCTTCTCCGCCTCCGGAGTGTCGAAGTAGTCGCCGACCTCGGCTGCACGCTCGTTGTACTCGGCATACCGGCCTACTTCTTGATCCTCGTCGATCCCGAGGGCGGTGGGCAGACCGTCCGCCACTTCGGCTCGCGACGCCATCCGCTCGGCGTGGGCCTTCTCCGCAGGCGGCCGGAACAACGCATCGAACGCCCGCTCGAAACCGGCCTGCTCGTGAGAGTACTTGGCGCACACTGCCCGAAGGCAGGCTCGTAACGTCTCACGATCCGAAGCGCCCACCATCGCGAGCACACGCCGAACTTCGATGACCTCGGCCGGTGACGCGGAAACTCCGGCCGCCCTCAACAATCGGCCGAAACTCGCGGACACCACGTCGAGGACAAACGACGGCTGCCACACGGCGAGGCCACCGAGCGTCGTCATCGCGTCGAACGGATTCCGCTGCCGCCGCGGATTCCCTGTTGATGGGGGTCTCGTCCACCGGTCCCCCGGAACACGGCCGTCGTCGTGTTGGCGGGTTTGCTTGCCACCGTTGCTCGCTCGATCGGCTCACCACCGTCACGCGACGGAGATTCGAGAAGCTTTCCGTCGAATCGTTCCTTGGCCAGCGTCACATCCGACGAGTACTTGAGCAACGCCGTGAGCAGGATGTCGCGCACCTTGGCGTCGGAAGCGGTGTCGAATCCACTGGCCGCAAGGACGGTTGCCGCCCTGGCTGCGTCGATGACCTCCGAGATGGAGGGACTTTTGCGCAGCGGGAGGTCACGCAGGATGCGAGCCAATTCGACAACCTCGGTGGCAGTAGCGGCGTCCACTTCCGGCGCTCGGGCCGTGACGATCTCGCGTTCACGCTCCGACGTCGGATAGCCGAGATGGTAATGCAGGCAACGACGCTTGAGCGCGGGCGAGAGTTCGCGAGTGTCGTTGGATGTCAGGATGACCCAGGGCTGCGAACGGGCCACGAACGTACCGACCTCGGGAATGGTGATCTGCTGTTCGGCGAGAATCTCGAGGAGCAACGCTTCCATCGATTCCTCGGTGCGGTCCACCTCGTCGACCAGAAGCACTACCGGCTCGGGTGAGAGGATCGCTTCGAGCAGCGGCCGCACGGACAGGAAGTTCTCGGAGTACAAACCGAAATCCTGATCGGCGAGAAACTTCGACGCTTCGGCGACACTGTCGAATTCGGAAACCTGATCGCTGATCCGGTCGCGGAGCATCTGCACGTGCAGGAGTTGCTTCGCGTAGTCCCATTCGTACAGGGCGCGATTGTCGTCCAACCCTTCGTAGCACTGCAAGCGCACCAGCTTGCGTCCGCCGATCGCAGCCAGCGACTTCGCCAGTTCCGTCTTGCCGACACCCGCCGGCCCTTCGAGCAGGAGCGGACGCCCCAGCGCCGTCGCCAGATGAACGACTACCGCGAACTCGTCATCGGCAATATAGTCCTGCTCTCGCAGAGCATCTTTCACTTCGATTCCGCTGGAGAAACTGCGACCGGACATGGAATACCTTTCGATAGGGGCACAGCCCCTGTGCGCGGTTAGGGAGCCTCTGGACTCCTTAACCGCGCACGGGGCCGAAGGCCCTGCTAGAAGTACGACTTGTTGATCGCGTGATCGACAACCGGGATCATCGACTCCACGGTGACCTCACGGGGATTACCCGGGGTGCACCAGTCGTCCTGAATGTGCTCGGAGATGGCGCGCACAGTCTTCTCGTCACCCTTGATGACATCACCACGACCCTCGTACTTCTTGGTGTTCATCTGGTTCTTCGCGTACGAGTCGGTGCGGACCTGACCGAAGTTGTCGGGGATACCGACGTCCTTGGCCAGACGTATCGCAGCCTCGACGGCAGCATCTGCGGCCTGAACCGTGGTGAGGTTGCGAGTGTCGACACCGAGTGCTCCGGCCAACTGGGCGTAGCGCTCGTAGCGTGAAGGCAGATTGTACTCCCACACACGCGGCAACGCGATGGCGTTGTTCAAGCCGTGGTGGCTGTCGAAGAAGGCACTGACCGCGTGCGAGATCGAGTGAACGATGCCGAGGCCACCGGAGTTGAAGGCCTGCCCGGCGATGTACTGCGCGTTCATCATTCCCTCGCGGGCCTTGAGGTTACGTGGCTCGAAGACAGCCTCGCGCAGGTTCTTCGCGACCAACTCGACCGAGTAGATCGCATTACCGAGTGAAGGCGCGAAATCGAGACGAG
Source organism: Rhodococcus sp. P-2 (assembly GCF_016598535.1). Taxonomy (GTDB): domain Bacteria; phylum Actinomycetota; class Actinomycetes; order Mycobacteriales; family Mycobacteriaceae; genus Rhodococcus_F; species Rhodococcus_F baikonurensis. Next base: position 1,080,246 of record NZ_CP066779.1, read on the forward strand.
ACACGAAAGGCTCACTGCCGTGCGCGAGTACGTCGAAGCCGCAGTACGCGGTGAAGTGCTGAGGGCAGGTGTAGTAGAGCAGCGGATCGTCGATCGCCAAGGTGACAATGGTGGCCTCGTCGAAGCCCACCCACTTGTGCGGGTTGTTCATGTCCGACGTGTCGGTGATGACGTATGCCCACGACGTCTCGGAACCCGTTCCGGCCGTGGTGGATACGGCGATGTGCGGCGGGTTCTCCTTGTTGGTGGACTTGGCGAAGCCCTCGAACTCGTTGATGTTGCGACCGTCGTGTGCGATCACGACGCGAGCACCCTTGGCGGCGTCGTGGCTCGAACCACCACCGATCGAGATGATCGAGTCGCACTTCTCCTTCTGGTAGAGAGCCGCGGCCTCCATGACGTTGTAGTCCTTGGGATTCGACTCGACCTTGTCGTAGAGCACGACCTCGACACCCTGGTACTCGATCTTGCCCACGAGTTCCTCGATGATGCCCGAACCGCGCAGACCGGTTGTCATCAGGAGGGTGCGCTTGAAGCCGAGATTCTTGGCCTCCACACCGATGATGTCGTGAGCGCCCACACCCATCAGGGCGCGCGGGAAGGGGTGGAACTCCTTGATGGGAAAGTCCCAGATCTGGTTGAGCTCGATAGCCATCGGTATCTCCTCAGGGATGTGCACGAATGTGACTGCGGGAGGGATTCGAGCCGATTCTTTGTGACCGGCGTCTCACCTGGTTCCCACTGTGTACCGACAAACAGCCCGTGCACAGGCTTCGGCAGCTCAACCGCCCGGACGCCGCCCGTGAACCGCCCGTTCGGGCAGGTGATCGCCACCCCGGACCGCCAGGACGGTTGGATCAGACCGCCGCGGTTCCCGCTGATCGGGAACGTGTTGCTCGGCGACTACGATCCCCAGTAGCTTTTCATCACTGCTAACATTGAACTAGAACACGTTCTAGATGTTGCACTTCACTGACCTGCGCTTTACCCAGCTTCACGAGAGGACTAGCTTCGCGATGACGACAGTCGAGGTACCGCACAGCTCGCGATCGGCGGTACTCACCGTGTCCGGAGTCATCGAAGAGACTTCCGACGCCCGGTCGCTGGTGTTCGAGATTCCCGCAGAACTGAAGGACAAGTTCGACTACAAGCCCGGTCAATTCCTGACCCTGCGCATCCCGAGCGATCAGACCGGCTCGGTCGCACGCTGCTACTCCCTGGCCAGTTCGCCTTTCACCGACGACGCCCCCAAGGTGACCGTCAAGCGAACCGTCGACGGTTACGGCTCCAACTGGTTGTGCGACAAGCTCCAGGTCGGCGACACCATCGAAGTGCTGCCGCCGTCAGGTGTCTTCACGCCCAAGTCGCTCGATCACGACTTCCTGCTCTTCGGTGCAGGCAGCGGAATCACTCCGGTGATCTCGATCCTCAAGTCCGCCCTCACGCAGGGCAACGGCAACGTCGTGCTGATCTACGCGAATCGCGACGAGAAGTCCGTCATCTTCGGCGCCGAACTTCGCGAGTTGGCAGCGCAACACCCCGGCCGCCTCACGGTGGTCCACTGGATCGAAACCGTGCAGGGACTCCCCGCCGTCTCACAGTTGGCGACACTGGCCAAGCCATTTGTCGCGTACGAAGCCTTCATGTGCGGTCCAGGCCCCTTCATGGACGCCGTCCACAAGGCACTGGCAGAGGCCGGCATGCCCCGCACGCAGGTTCACGCCGAGGTCTTCAATTCACTCGCCGGCGACCCGTTCCGTGACGTCGAGGTAGCCGAGGTCTCCGACGAAGAAGCAGCCGACGCCGCAACCGTCGAGGTCGAACTGGACGGTGAAACCCACACCCTCGTCTGGCCGCGCAAGCAGACGCTCGTCGACATCATGCTCGCCAAGGGCCTCGATGTTCCGTACTCCTGCCAGGAAGGTGAGTGCGGGTCGTGTGCCTGCACCGTCACCGAAGGTGAAGTTCAGATGGACAACTCCGAAATCCTCGACGCCGAGGACGTGGCGAACGGCTACATCCTCGGTTGCCAGGCGAAGCCGATCACCGATCACCTGAAGATCGAGTTCTGAACCCTGCTTCGATGCATGACGGCCCCTGATTCCCTGCGGAATCGGGGGCTTTGTCATCATCCGAGCCATCTTCGGAGTCCCGCCCCGACACCCACGCAGGCGCCGTCGTGGGCAACCGCCACAGTGCGAAGATCAGTACCAGGGTCACGATCAGGAAACCCTCCCGCAGGACCAACCCCACCGGCAGCAGGAGAGGCGACGTCTCGATGAACTGCTGGCCCATGCTCGGCCCGCAGTAGACGATTGCCAAGCCCAGAGCGGCCGAACCGAACTGCAGCGGCGATCGAAGCCGAAAGAGAACCGTGACGGCAGCAGGCACGAGATACACCCAGTGGTGAATCCAGCTGATCGGCGAAAGAATCGGCGCGCTCAATCCGATCACCAACGCCGCATCGACCGCGCGCCCGACGCGATAGACGTCTCGGGCGATCCAGAGCGCTACCGCCGCACACAGCACTGTCAACGGCATCGTCAGAGACGCTGTCCATGTGCCCAGCGCCGCAAGTCCGCCCTGCAGCGAACTGTTGCCGGCGCTCGCGATCGCCTGCCCACTCAAATCCACCCGGTCACTGAGATTCCAGACGACGTCCGACCAGAAGGTCCAGCTGACGGCCGGGTCCACCACTGCCGCGACGGCAGTCGCCGCGGCAAATCCGATCGAACTCCAGATCGCGAGTCGCCACTGCTTCGTGACGACGAAGTAGACGACGAACAGCGCCGGCGTCAGCTTGATCGCGGCCGCGATACCGATCAGAAGTCCTCGCGGAAACCACCGGCCGAACCTCGAATGCTCACTACGGGTCACGTCGAGCAGTACGAGCACCATGAGCACCAGGTTCACCTGGCCGAAAGAGATGTGTGCACTGACGATGGGCGTCACCGACACGGCCAGGACCAATGCCGCCATGACGAGCGGCCGCTTCGGGACGCGAGCGGGAGTGAACCTCGCAACCGTCCACACCACCGCCGCGATGCACAAGCCCGACCACAGCAGATAAGCCGTCCACCAGTCGAAGAGAACAGTCGGCCGGAGAAAGATCGCCGCGAACGGGGTGTAGGTGAACGGCATGCCCTCGTCGACGATCAACGGGCCGACAAGATTGCCCTCGTAGATGTTCGATCCCGCTGCGAATGCCTGGGCGGCGTAGCGGTAGACGAGAAAATCTACGGGTTCGACGGCTCGAACGGAGTACACCAGATAACACAGAGCTGCGACGCCGGCAGCGATCAGTGAACCGATCGTCACAATTCGAGACGCCTCGACACGGGTGGCGGGCATACCGAGAATCGTCCCACAACCTACCGAGCGGTACTTCGCTAGCGGGCCGCTCGGAAGTGCGCTCGCTCGTCTGCGGTCAGGTGTTCGCACGCGTAGCTCAGCGCTGTGCGTCCCATGTCTGCTGCATTCTCTGCGAGGAAGTCGGTCAACAAATCCCGATCCACCCGTTTGCCGACCTCGCGGAGCATCCAACCCATGGCCTTCTGTGTCAGGTCCCGTCGATCGCCCAGCACCTGCGCGGCGAGTTCGAGCGTGGTCGACGCGTCGCCACGAGTGATGAACCCGTACGTCGTCAGCAGCGCCACCCGTCGTCGCCACAGGTCACCCGAATCGGAAAGCTCGAAGATCAGCCGACGATCTCGGTCGTACAACCAGCCGCCGAGGATCTGTCCGGCGGACGAATCCACGAGATCCCAATTGTTCACCCGCCCGTCCTCGACAGCGCCGAGATAGAAGTCGGCGATGCGGGCGCGACTCTCGCCGTCGAAAAATTTTGGGCGACTGACCTTTTCGAATTGAGCAACCAGGATCAGCAGCCCGGCCAACCGGTGCTCGTGGACGTCGCTGTCGAGAAGGAGGCGTACCTGAGGCAACGCGAGGCCGACATGTTTCTTCACCACCGAGCGCGTCTTCGGCACTCGCACTCCGATGAACACGTCACCCTCGCCGTACTCCCCCGGCCCCGTCTTGAAGAACCGCTGTAGGTGGACGGCATCCGCGGGATCCGCGAGATCGGCCAACTGCTCGATCACGTCCTGGGCACTCGATTGCGTCACTCCAGAACCTTCTCACGGGTTGCGGTGCGAACTCTTCGATTCTCTCAGCGTCCTCACACCGTGCGCCCTGCTCGGCCACAGGTCGGCAGACGACACTCGAGGACAGTCAGTGAAAGGACCACCCATGATCACCGCCGCTATCGCATTCACCACTCTCACCCTCATGGCACTCTCGGGACATATCGCGGCAAGTGCTCCGCGCGGCCTCGTGGCAATCCGGACGAATGGTCACAAATCTTGATATTCAAGCCTCCGCACCGCTTCTAACTGCAACGCGAATGCAATTGGCGGAGAGTTGATCTCGACTTGCCGCGGGCGTGTACTACAGGTGGACACACTCTCGTCTTTGGAGGTCTCGTCATGAAGTCGTGGAATCGAATGCAAGATGCCGTCGCGGTGGTTCTCGGCGTCTTTGCGGCTCTCTCGCCGATGTGGCTCGACACCACCGATCGGGCAATGTGGTCACTCGTCGTCCTGGGTGTCCTGGTTGCACTGTCGGGTCTGGCACACATGGCTCGTCCGGACATGGCCATGGCGGATTACGCGATGGGCGTTTTCGGCGTCTTGATGTTCATTTCACCCTGGGTCATGAACTTCGACGCTCTACGCGGTGCGTCGTGGACGGCCTGGGTGGTCGGGGTCCTGACCGTTGTGGTCGCGGTGAGTGCGATGCCGGTGATGAGTGCGCGGATGCATCACGGGGGTCACGGCGGCGTAGCTGCCCATTGACACGGCGGCGTTGCTGCCCATTGACACGGCGGCGTTGCTGCCCATTGACAGGGCGGCTGGATCAGGCTTTGATCGCGCCCAACAACCGCCCGGCGTCGAAGGCTTCGGCGCTGGGCGGTAGTGCGCCCGGACGTCCACTCACGAAAACCTCGACGGTTCCCGATCCTTCACCCGCGGCACCGAGCCCGTCGATCCGCCGCAAAGTCTGTCGTGCAACGGCTTCGGCGCTGTCGAAGAGTGTGACGCCGGCGGGTAACCGCGCTGCGATTTCGTCGGCGAGCAGTGGGTAGTGCGTGCAGCCGAGGACAACGCCGCTGACGTCGTCCGGTGTTCGCGCCACTGCGGAATCGATGGCAGCGAGTGCGGCCGCGCGATCACCGAGATCGATCGAGTCGGCCAGGCCGTGGCACGGCACTCCGACGACCTTTGCACCGTTTCCGAACTGTTCGATCAGATCAGCTTGGTACCGGCTGGCAGTCGTGGCGGCTGTAGCCCAGATCGCCACGGAATCGCACGCGGCGGCGGCGGGCTTGATCGCGGGCACCGTTCCGATGACCGGCACACCCGGTCCGACCAGTTCGCGGACGTGCGGCAGCGCGGTGACGCTGGCGGTATTGCACGGAAGAACGATGACCTGCGCCCCACGATCGAGGCTCCGCCGCACAGCACCGAGTACCCGGTCGACGACCCACGGCTCGGGCTTGGGGCCCCAAGGGGCGCCGTCCGGATCCAGGGACAGCACCAGATCGAGATCCGGGCGCAGGCGTCTGAGCCACGCAGAGGTAGGCAGCAGGCCCAGTCCCGAGTCGATGAGTGCAACGATCACCGCACAAATCTATCGTCTCGGAACCGGTCCTGCCGCATCCGTTCAGGCCGGTGTGGACTCCAACACGTCCGAGATGGGCGTGCCGGCCGCGATCTTTGCACGCATCTTCATCACCGCTCCCGCACTGCCTCCGCCGACGACAGCCGCCAACACGCCGTCGCGCTCGTAGTAGGCGACGAACTTGCGGCCGTCGTCCTTGACGATGTGAACGGTGTCCGTGGGTGCGACGGTGCCCAATGCCTGGATCTTGACGTCGTACTGATCGCTCCAGAAGTACGGAACCTGCGCCGGAGCATCCGGATCACCCGTTCCGGTGATCGCTCCCGCCAGGATCTTGGCCTGGTCGCCCGCATTGGTCCAGTGCTCGACGCGCTTGCGTCGATCACCGATCTGCCAGGACGCGACGTCGCCGACCGCCCATACGTGTTCGGTACTGGTGCGGCCGACGCCGTCGCAGAGCACTCCGTTGTCGAGTTCGATTCCCGAACCGTCGAGCCACCCCGTTACCGGCACCGAACCGACTCCGATCGCGACCACGTCGACCGGGATCTCCGAACCGTCGCTCAAGGTCGCAGCGGCAACCGCTCCGTCGCCGGACAACGAGGTCAAGCCGGTACCGACGCGGACGTCGATGCCCTCGTTCCGATGCAGACGCTCGACGAGGGCGCCAACGGTGGGTCCGAGTACAGACGCCAGCGGCGTCGGCTGAGGTTCGAGCAAGACGACGTCGACGCCGTGAGACTTCATGCTTGCGGCCAGTTCACAGCCGATGAAGCCGGCCCCGACGATCAGCGCACGCTTGCCCGGGGCCAGATCGGCGCGAAGAGCCAACGCTTCCTCGATGGAGCGCAGAACGTGCACCCCCGAGAGGTCCGGAAGGCCGGCGATGCGACGCGGCGTCAGGCCGGTCGCGATCACCAACTCGTCGTAGTCCAGGGTGGATCCGTCGGCGAACGCCACCGACTTCGCCGCAGTGTTCACGGACGTCGCCGGCGAACCGAGCTTGAGGTCGACCTTGTTCTCGACGTAGAACTCGGCCGGACGCAAGGTCGTCTCGTCCTTGTCACCGCGGATCACTTCCTTCGACAACGGAGGCCTGTCGTAAGGCAGATGCGTTTCCCCACCGGCGAGCGTCAACTCACCCTCGAAACCCGCTCGCCGTAGTTCCTCGACGGTCCGCAGTCCTGACAAACCCGCACCCACGATCACTATCCGTGCCACCACGTACCACCCTGTCCGACCCACGTCACTTGCAGCGCTCACTATGAACGCCGTCACTATTTGCCTCCGACTCTGCCATACCAAATGCCGGAGTAGGTGTGGTGCATCCCGCATGGCCACCTACCAGTCACTACAGTTGGAGGTACTTCAGACGCACGCACTGACACATGAGCAGGGAGCCCCCATGACCAGCGATTCCAGTGAAAAGAACAGCGTCCGATTCGGCGCCGACGGTGGCGCGGAACTAGTCAGCACCCAGGGCAAGACGATCATCGCCGACGCCGTGGTCGCCAAGATCGCCGGTATAGCAACACGCGAGATCAACGGCGTGTACGACGTCGGCGGGGGCACAGCGCGTGCGGTAGGGGCACTTCGCGACCGCATTCCGGGCGCCCGCGTCAACCATGCCCAGGGCGTGGCGGTGGAAGTGGGCGAGAAACAAGCCGCCATCGACATCGGCATTGTCGCCGAATACGGCGTCGCACTCCACGAACTGGCGGTGGGTATCCGTCGAAACGTCATTGCCGCAGTCGAAAGCATGACCGGCCTCGAGGTCACCGAGGTCAACATCACGGTCTTCGACGTCATGCTCTTCGAGGATGCCGAGAGCGGCGGCAGTACCGATCCGGAAGCCAAGCCGAGGGTTCAGTGAGTACCGCCGACGCCGGCCGCGAGATCGACGCGGCCGAGGTTGTCGCCGACGCAGTTCTTGCGATCCCGGAAGTGGCAGATCTACACGGCGGACAGTTCGGCGAGGTGGGAACCTACCTACCGGGACGTCGAATCACCGGCGTTGTCGTCGACGAAAACTCTTGTGCTGTACACATTTCCGTTCACTACCCGGCCGACGTTCGCAGCGTCGCCGAACGCGTCCGAGCAGTGGTGGCGAGATTGGTCGACGTACCGGTGAACGTGACGGTCGGAGACCTGTCGACCGCGGGATATCTGCCCAGCGCCTCCGAGAACGCAGTCACCGACATCGCACCGAACATTCGAGAAGGGAACTGACATGAACAGCACCACCGTCGGACTGCTGGTCGGTCTGCTCCTCGCGCTCGCCGGAATCATGGGTGGGTTCAGCGGATTCGTCTTCGCAGTCCTGCTCGGCGCCGCCGGTATGGCGATCGGAGCACACCGCGACGGGCATCTCGATCTCGGCGCGATCCTCCGAAGCCGTGGCCGTGGCTGAGCCGTCCGATCCCAGCGCAGCGGACGATCCTGGCCTACGCGGCTCGTTGGTCATCAAGGACCGTGCGATGGCCAAGATCGCCACGGCCGCAGCGGTGAACGTTCCGGGAGTGGTCCGTCAGTCAGGCGGTTTGACCCGCCTGACCGGGCGCGACCTTCCGCGAGCCGACATCTCGATGGGCAGTGACGCCGTGGCCATCAATCTGTTCCTCGCTGTGTCGTGGCCGTGCTCGGTCACCGAATTGACGGGCCGCGTGCGGGCAGAAGTCGGACGCAGTGTCGAGTCGCTGACCGGCCTGCCCCTCCACGACATGAACGTCATGATCGCGGCAACCGAGGGCACTGACGAGTCATGTGTTTCCGGCGTCGAAATCGCCGAAGGCCCGGCGCAGGAGGCACTCTCGGATCCGATTCCACCCCGAGTTCCCTCCGCGAACCCGGCGGCCGCGGTTTCGGCCGTCGTCATCGCGTGCGGTCTACTCGCACTCGCCTTCGTGGTCTCGCGCGAATGGTTCATCAACCGTGGAACTTTCGAATCGGCACCCTGGATCCGAAACTCCGTGGAGTGGACGTCGCGGCTGCACTGGCAACCGTGGCTGCTTCCGGTAGCGATCGCTGCCGTTGTCGCGGGTGTGGTCCTGATAATGTCGGCGATCAAACGTCGTGCGAAAACCCATGTCCCACTGGGTAACCCGAAAGCATCGACGGTATGGATGCGACCGACGGACATTGCACGCCTGTGCAGTAGCCACGCAGCGGTCGTTCCCGGCGTCGATTCGGCCCACACGAGCGTCGACCGCAGACACGTCAAAGTCCACATCGAATCGACCGGTGGCGATCGGGCCGAACTTGCCGCGGCCGTGGACGCGGCCGTACGACCACATCTCGCGATACTGCAGCAGCCACTGCAACTTTCGGTTGTCGTGCGAGAAGCTGCCGTACGACGAAAGGACGCCTCGTGAACCGTTGGATTTCCGCGGTCGATCGGACCATCGTCCTGATTTCCGGAATCGCGCTCCTGGCGGCAGGCGCCTACGCCATCGCATGGGACGCGGGTGCCTCACTGATTCGAACCTGGGTGTCACGACTCGATCGGGAGGTCCTCTTCGGCCTTCCGGAGGAGCCTTGGTGGCACTGGGTGCTGTCCGGCACCTTCGTACTCTGCGTCTTCACCGGTTTCGGGCTTTTGTACCTGAACCTTCGCCGGCGCCGAACGAGCGCAGTCACGTTGCGGCACAACGAATCCGGTACCGACGTCAGTGTGGATCTGGGACCAGTCGCCGACGGCGTGGCCTCCGAACTCGCACAACTGCCGGGCGTGCGAAGCACCCGAAGCAAAGCGACGGTCGATCGCGGACTGCCGACGCTGTCCGTCGTCGTCACGGCGGACCCGGCGATCGACGTCGTCGGCTTCACTACTCAGGCAGAAGGCATCGCCCGTGCGACCAGGCGAAGCCTCGACGGCTCACCCGTCGCGGTACAGGTCCTGTTACATCTCGACCGGGTCGAAGCAACGAAGTAGGCAAACCTCACCAGCCACCAGACCGCCTGACCACAGACACAGAAAAGGCGCTCACTCCCCGAAGGGAATGAGCGCCTTTTTCAGTGCTGTGAATCAGCTAGCGAGACAAGAGTCTCACTTGATGATCTTGGCAACCTTGCCGGCGCCGACCGTACGGCCGCCTTCGCGAATTGCGAAGCGCAGGCCCTCGTCCATGGCGACAGGCTGGATGAGCTTGACGGACATCTCGGTGTTGTCACCGGGCATGACCATCTCGGTGCCCTCAGGCAGCGTCACGACGCCCGTAACGTCCGTGGTACGGAAGTAGAACTGCGGGCGGTAGTTGTTGAAGAACGGGGTGTGGCGGCCGCCCTCGTCCTTCGACAGGATGTATGCCTGGCCCTCGAACTCCGTGTGGGGAGTCGTGGTGCCCGGCTTGACGACAACCTGTCCACGCTCGACATCTTCGCGCTTGATGCCACGAACGAGCAGTCCGACGTTGTCGCCGGCCTGGCCCGAGTCGAGCAGCTTGCGGAACATCTCGATACCCGTGACCGTGGTCTTGGTCGAGGTTTCCTTGATGCCGACGATCTCGACCTCTTCGTTGACGTTGACAACGCCACGCTCGATACGACCGGTGACAACGGTGCCACGGCCGGTGATCGTGAAGACATCCTCGACGGGCATGAGGAAGGGCTTCTCGGTCTCACGAATCGGGTCCGGGATGGACTCGTCGACAGCAGCCATCAGGTCGAGAATGGACTGCGTCCACTTCGGGTCACCCTCGAGTGCCTTGAGTGCCGAGATCGGAATGACGGGGGCTTCCTCGTCGAATTCCTGAGCGGCCAGCAGTTCGCGGACCTCCATCTCGACGAGCTCGAGGATCTCGTCGTCGTCAACCATGTCGGCCTTGTTCAGGGCGACGAGGATGTAAGGAACGCCAACCTGGCGAGCGAGCAGGACATGCTCGCGCGTCTGGGGCATCGGGCCGTCGGTAGCTGCGACGACGAGGATAGCGCCGTCCATCTGAGCTGCGCCGGTGATCATGTTCTTGATGTAGTCGGCGTGACCCGGTGCATCGACGTGCGCGTAGTGGCGCTTTTCCGTCTGGTACTCAACATGCGAGATGTTGATCGTGATGCCACGAGCCTTTTCCTCGGGAGCCTTGTCGATCTGATCGAAGGCCGAAGCCTCGTTCAGGTCGGGGAATGCATCCGCGAGAACCTTGGTGATGGCCGCCGTCGTCGTGGTCTTGCCGTGGTCGACGTGACCAATGGTGCCGATGTTCACGTGCGGCTTCGTCCGCTCGAACTTCGCCTTCGCCACTTTGTGTCCTCCTGGACTGTTGTTGCTTGCCGTATGCAGCAGTGCGGTTGGTTGTTACTTGGTCGTGCTTCGTGCCGGAAGAAACCGAGGTCGCTTGCCGGCGCGGGCTGGGGAGCTCGCTGTGCTTACTCGCCCGTCGCCTTGGCGATGATTTCCTTCGAGACGTTCGCGGGAACCTCTGCGTAGGAATCGAACACCATGGAGAAGTTCGCTCGGCCCTGGGTCTTCGACCGCAGGTCACCGATGTAACCGAACATCTCCGAGAGCGGAACCAGCGCCTTCACGACACGGGCACCACTGCGTTCCTCCATGGCCTGGATCTGGCCACGGCGGGAGTTGAGGTCGCCGATCACGTCGCCCATGTACTCCTCGGGCGTTGTGACCTCGACAGCCATGAGCGGCTCGAGAATGACGGGGCCGGCCTTGCGGGCGGCTTCCTTCAGTGCCTGCGAACCGGCAACCTTGAACGCCATTTCCGAGGAGTCGACGTCGTGGTAAGCACCATCGAGCAGCGACAGCTTCAGGTTCACGAGCGGGTAGCCGGCGAGAACACCGTACTGCATCGCGTCCTGCGCACCGGCATCCACGGAGGGGATGTACTCGCGCGGGATACGTCCGCCGGAGACCTTGTTCTCGAACTCGTAGGTAGCACCGTCTTCGCCCACGAAAGGCTCCAGAGCGATGATGACCTTTGCGAACTGGCCCGAGCCACCCGTCTGCTTCTTGTGGGTGTAGTCGTGCTTCTCGACCTTCTTGGTGATGGTCTCGCGGTACGCAACCTGCGGCTTACCGACGTTCGCCTCGACCTTGAACTCGCGGCGCATGCGGTCGACGAGGATGTCGAGGTGGAGCTCGCCCATACCGCCGATGACGGTCTGGCCGGTCTCTTCGTCGAGTTCGACCGAGAAGGTCGGATCCTCTTCGGCGAGCTTCTGGATCGCGACGCCCAGCTTTTCCTGGTCGGACTTGGTCTTGGGCTCGATGGAGACCTGGATGACCGGCGCGGGGAACGACATCGACTCGAGGACGATGGGGCTCGCCTGATCGCACAAGGTGTCACCGGTGGTGGTGTCCTTGAGGCCGATCATCGCGTAGATGTGGCCGGCTACGGCCTCGTCTACCGGGTTCTCCTTGTTGGCGTGCATCTGGAAGAGCTTTCCGATGCGCTCCTTCTTGCCCTTGGTGGCATTGAGCACCTGAGCACCCGGATCGATACGACCCGAGTAGACGCGCACGAAGGTCAGCTTGCCGAAGAACGGGTGAGCAGCGATCTTGAAGGCGAGAGCCGAGAACGGCTCGTCCTTGCTCGGCTTGCGAGTGATCTCTACTTCTTCGTCACCGAGCTTGTGGCCGATGACCTCACCGATGTCCAACGGGTTCGGAAGGTAGTCGATGACAGCGTCGAGCATGGGCTGAACGCCCTTGTTCTTGAACGCGGAGCCACAGAGAACCGGGTACAGCTCGGAGGCGACCGTCATCTTGCGGATGGCGCCCTTGATCTCCTCGATGGTGAGCTCTTCGCCGCCGAAGTACTTCTCCATGAGAGCTTCGTCGGACTCGGCAACCGTTTCGAGCAGCTTCTCGCGGTACTCGGCAGCCTTCTCGACGAGATCCGCGGGGATCTCCTCGATGGTCGGAGCGGTTCCCGTCGGGACCACGCCGCGCCAGGTGATGGCCTTCATCTCGACCAGGTCGACGACGCCGTCGAAGTCGTCCTCAGCGCCGATGGGCAGCTGGAGAACGAGCGGCTTCGCGCCCAAGCGGTCGATGATGGTCTGGACTGTGAAGTAGAAGTCCGCGCCCATCTTGTCCATCTTGTTGACGAAGCAGATGCGCGGAACGTCGTACTTGGCAGCCTGACGCCAAACCTGCTCGGACTGCGGCTCGACACCCTCTTTACCGTCGAAGACAGCAACTGCGCCGTCGAGCACGCGCAGCGACCGCTCCACCTCGACCGTGAAGTCGACGTGGCCGGGGGTGTCGATGATGTTGATCTGGTTGTTGTTCCAGAAGCAAGTCACGGCGGCAGACGTGATCGTGATGCCGCGTTCCTTCTCCTGCTCCATCCAGTCCGTCGTCGACGCACCGTCGTGCGTCTCACCGATCTTGTAATTGACACCGGTGTAGAACAGGATGCGCTCGGTGGTGGTGGTCTTGCCGGCATCGATGTGCGCCATGATGCCGATGTTGCGGACCTTGTTCAGGTCAGTCAGCACTTCCTGTGCCACAGGTTTCTTCCCCGCTCGTTGCTTGGTTTTCGGGTGTCGGCCTTATCGGTGTGTTCCACCGTCAGGGCCATGGTCTTTCAATTATGTCTCTGCCGAGGCGAACCTGGCCACCTGCGTCCGGAATCCGGCGAGATGAACAAGTCGCCAACGGCGACAAGCGTCGGAGCCCCACCCGATGGCAGTTGCTCCGACGCTTTACATCACCAGCGGTAGTGGGCGAATGCCTTGTTGGCTTCGGCCATCTTGTGAGTGTCTTCGCGACGCTTCACAGCTGCACCGAGGCCATTGCTGGCATCGAGGAGCTCGTTGGCGAGACGCTCGACCATGGTCTTCTCACGACGTGCACGCGAGAAGGTGACCAGCCAGCGCAGTGCCAGCGTGGTGGAACGACCGGGGCGAACCTCGACCGGCACCTGGTAGGTAGCGCCACCGACGCGGCGGCTACGAACCTCGAGTGCAGGCTTGACGTTGTCCAGGGCGCGCTTGAGAGTGACGACCGGATCGGTGCCGGTCTTCTCGCGTGCCTGCTCGAGAGCCTGGTACACGATTCGCTCTGCGGTGGACTTCTTGCCGTCCAGCAGGATCTTGTTGACGAGCTGCGTCACCAACGGGGAACCGTAAACCGGGTCGTTGATGAGCGGGCGCTTCGGAGCGGGGCCCTTACGTGGCATTAGCTCTTCTCCTTCTTGGCGCCGTAGCGGCTGCGTGCCTGCTTGCGACCCTTGACACCCTGGGTGTCGAGGGAGCCGCGGATGATCTTGTAGCGGACACCCGGGAGGTCCTTCACACGACCGCCACGGACGAGCACCATGGAGTGCTCCTGAAGGTTGTGACCTTCGCCGGGGATGTACGCGGTGACCTCGACCGAAGTCGTGAGGCGAACACGTGCGACCTTACGGAGCGCGGAGTTCGGCTTCTTGGGGGTGGTGGTGTACACGCGAGTGCACACGCCACGACGCTGCGGGCTGCCCTTGAGGGCTGCCGTCTTGACCTTGGCGGTCTTGTCGCGGCGACCCTTGCGGACCAGCTGGTTGATGGTTGGCATTTACCGGCTTTCTTGTGACGAACAGACTGCTCGAGCGAACTCGGGCCGTTCGAAAACGTGGCTGTTCTGAAATTAGGGATCTAGCAGTTGGAGCAAGAGAGCTGCTGCTCCTCACCCACCTCAGAGTGTGTACTCAGCACTTTCATGCCGTGCACCGCCCCCGAGGTCGGGCGTGTCGCATACCCCCACACAGGCAGCCGGATGCTCGTTCATCAGCAGATTCTGCTCGAACGCGCGCACGGCAATACCTAGCTAGGCACACAGATCGGCCCGGGCATGCCGGACACGACCCATGACGATACCTGTCGGCGCGCCACGAGGTCAAAGCGAGGCCACGGTGATAGTGACCTCACGCCCTGACCACCCACTCTGAGCGCCACTCTGAGCGCGCAGTGCGACCACCCAATCGGACCGGTCGCGATCAGATGCTGCGGTTCAACGTCAAAGCGCCGAGCTTTGCCGCTGCGTCGCACGGATCCGCGCCGCCTTGTGGCTCGGTGACCCACCACCCGAACACTCCCCCGGCCGGTGCGCTCGCGCTCACCCCGCAACTCTGCGGATCAGCCGGCTGGCGGACCTGGTACCCGCCACTGCCGTTGATGTCGATTTTCGCCACCACGTATCCGAGATGTTCGAAAGCAGCGCGCTCGTGATCGAGTGTGCCCGTCTCGAACCAGTTGAAGGTGATCTTGATCGGACCCGCGGCGCCGATGCCGTCCCAACGGCAGATAGCGCCGAAGAACCCACGCCCGACGGCGTCGGCACCCACGGCGCCGGCGATCTGCTCGTCGGTGACGGCTTCGCATTCTTGGAGGACGTTCGCGAATTCCTGGCTGTCACTACCGCCGTAGCTGCCCTCCGCGCGGGGAGTCCCGGTAACCACCGAGCCGCAGCCTGTCAGCAGAACCAGCGACCCGGCCACGGCGAGTCCGATCCTTACTCGCTTCACTGTGCCCTCGACACTGTTTTTTCCATCAGATCCCGTGCCACCGTGCACGGATCCGCGGTCGGTGGCAGCAAACCGTAGGTGATCGACCAGTGCACGAAGTCTCCGCCGAACGCGATACCCAACTCGCACAACGAACCTGCCGTGGACGCGATGAAGCCCTGGTGTCCACCGATCGTGATGTCGTCGGCGGGGCGTCCGAGCAGGTCGGACCCGGCCCGTTCGCGGCCGATCGGGCTTCCGCGGTACCAGGAGAAACTGACGCTCGGACCGTTCGAGCCGGCGACTTCCCACTGGCAACCGACGCCGTTGCGCGTCGTCGTCGCAAAAGCGCCGAGATTGAAGGCGCTGACAACTTCTTCGTCGGTCACCGAGCCGCATTCGGCGAACATCGGTCCGGGATCCGTAGGTGCGAGTGCCTGCGAACCCGCTCCGTCGCCCGGCTGATCGACGGACCCGTCGTCGGAGCTGCATCCGACCACAGCCGAGAGCACGGCGGCCGAGACCAATACCGAAGTCCCGATCGAGGTGAGAGTGCGTGCGGCCATGGAGCCGACTGTACTTCGCGGCGGCCCCCGACACACGCCACGTGCGCGTCGCGCGCATCGGTGCGCCCACGCCGCTGCCGATTCAGGGAGTTGCGACCGGTACCCGAACCAGCGTGGAATCCAATTGCGCCGCCCACTGTTTGACCACCTCGGTGCGTCGGCGCGAGTCGTCGGTCAAGACGTCTGCAAGCCCCAGCCCACGGGCCAGGTCCAGGGTCGCCTGTACCAAGCGGTGCGTCACCGGATCGGAGTCGTCGACACCCAGACTCTCGACGGCCATCCGGTGCGCGATGCGCCCGAACCGTTCCTCGAGGGGCAACACGCGAGCCCGCAGGTCGGGGTCGGAGGCGGCGGCCGTCCACACCTGCAGTGCTGCTTTGAACAACGTTCCGGTGTAGTACTCGACCAACCGCGAAATAATCGCCTCTGTTCGTCCGGCACCCACCGGAAGGTCGGTGGATTCCTTGCGTGCCTGGTCCATCCTGGCGTCGAACATCACCTCGAGCGCCGCGGTGATGAGGTCCTCACGCGTCGGGAAGTGATGCTGCATCGCACCTCTTGACACCCCGGCGCGCTGCGCGACGACGCTCATCGTCGTTGCGCTCCATCCGAGTTCGGCGAGACACTCCACAGTCACTTCCAGCAGGTGGGAGCGCGTGACTCGACTTCGGTCCTGCTTGGGCTCTCGAGTCATCGCGCCGCCATCCCTTCTACTGCTGTGTTCCAGCGCTTCTGTGTCCCAGCTGCGCAGTTTCTACTGCGCCCAGGCCGCTGGACGCTTCTGCAAGAAAGACATCATGCCCTCACGAGCCTCGTCGGACGAAAACAGCCGAGCCGATTGCGCGATCATCTCCTCGCCGTCCCGGTCGAATCCGGCCAGGACCGAACGCGTCGTGATCCACTTCGATTCGGCAAGCCCTTGCGGTGAACATTGGCGCAGGGTCCCGAGCAGCTCGGTGATCGACTCCCCCGTGTCCTGCGACGCGGCGGTGACGAGTCCGATGGATTCGGCCTCGTGCTGGCCGAACTTCTCTCCGGTGAGTAGATAGCGGCTCGCAGATCGCTGGTCGAGCCTCGGTAGGACGGTGAGCGAAACGATGGACGCTGCCAAACCCAACCGTGATTCCGTCACCGCGAAGGTGCTCGCCGGTCCGGCGACGACGATGTCGCACGCCCCGACAAGACCCATACCCCCGGCCCGGACGTGACCGTCGATCCGCCCGATCACCGGCTTGGGAAGCTCGAGAATGCTGCGCAAGAGCGTCAACATTCCCCGTCCTCGCTCCTTGACGGCCTCCTCCGGAGATGCCGACGACCCCGAGGCCTCACTGAGATCGGCTCCCGCGCAGAATGTTCCACCGGTGTGAGTGAGCACCACGGCTCGAACTTCCGGATCGGCCGCCGCCGACGTCAGCCCAGCCTGCAACTCCGTGACCAACCGCGTCGAAATCGCGTTGCGGTTGTGTGGTGAGTCGAGAGTGATCGTGGCCGCACCGCCCGATACGTCGTACCGTACGTATGGCTTGTCCTCGTCCGTCATGCTTCGCCCTTTCTCGTGAGACCGTCTAGTAGGACCGAGGCAGACCGAGAGAGTGTTGCGAGACGAAGTTGAGGATCATCTCGCGGCTCACCGGGGCAACGCGGGCGATACGTGCCGCGCCGAGCATGGCAGCCAACCCGTATTCCTTCGTCAGGCCTGCGCCGCCGTGCGTCTGGATCGCCTGATCGAGTGCCTTGATGCTGGCTTCGGCGGCCGCGTACTTCGCCATGTTCGCGGCTTCGGCAGCACCGAAATCGTCGCCACTGTCGTAGAGCACCGCAGCCTTCTGCATCATCAGCTTGGCGAGCTCGAGTTCGATCTTCACCTGGGCGAGTGGATGCGAAATACCTTGGTGCGCACCGATCGGCGTCTTCCAGACGGTGCGCTCGTTCGCGAACTTCACCGCAGCGTTCAGGGCGTAACGGCCCATTCCGATGGCCATCGACGCACCCAGGATGCGCTCGGGGTTCAGGCCGGCGAACAACTGCATCAGAGCGGCATCGGCTTCGCCGACCAGAGCGTCGGCCGGCAGACGCACATCGTCGAGAAAGAGGATGAACTGGTGGTCCGGTTCGATGATGTCCATCTCCATCTGCGTCTTCACGAATCCGGGAGAATCCGTGGGGACGATGAACAGAGCGGGCTTGAGCTTGCCGGTCTTGGAGTCCTCGGTGCGCGCAACGATGAGAACCGCATCAGCCTGATCGACACCCGAGATGTAAATCTTGTTCCCGCTCAGGATCCAGTCTTCTCCGTCACGCCGAGCAGTCGTCGTGATCTGATGCGAGTTGGAACCAGCGTCCGCCTCGGTGATTCCGAACGCCATGATCTTGGATCCATCGGCGAGGCTGGGTAGCCATTGCTGCTTCTGCTCCGCCGTGCCGTACTTGCCGATGATGGTGCCGCAGATGGCCGGCGAGACGACAACCAGGAGCAGACCGGCACCCTGTGCCGCCAATTCCTCCTGCACCAGCGCGAGTTCGTAGATCCCCGCACCGCCGCCGCCGTATTCCTCCGGCAGGTTGACGCCGAGGAATCCGAGTTTGCCCGCCTCGTTCCACAATTCGGTGAGCGGCTCACCCTTTCGTGCCTTGGGCAGCACGTAGTCGACGTAGTTGAAGCGCTCACCCAGTTTGGAAACGGATGCCCGCAGTTCCTTCTGCTCTTCGGTTTCGATGAAACTCATCATGCTTCCTCTTCTGTAGCGGGTTCTTCCACACGTGCGAGTACCGATCCGACCTCGACCTGCTGGCCGACGGCAACCGGAAGTTCCACCAGGACACCGGCAGTCGGCGCGGTGACGGTGTGTTCCATCTTCATGGCCTCGAGCCACAGAATCGGCTGGCCGGCAGTGACGGTGTCACCGAGGGCGGCGCCAAGGCGGATGACCGAGCCCGGCATCGGAGCGAGCAACGAACCGGCGGCGACCTCCGCCGACGGATCCACGAAGCGCGGTGCTGCCGACAACGCGACGGGCCCGAGCGAGGAGTCGACGAAAATCTCACTCCCGTAGACCGCCACGTCGAACGAACGCCGTACTCCGCTTTCCTCGAGCACTACCCGGGACGCAGTAGCCGACACCAGACTCACGTCGTCGAAGCCTTCTGCACTCAGCACGCCGCTTCGGCTCAGGAAGTAGCGGACGTCGTAGTCGCCCGACGCAGTGGAATAACTCTTGCTCTGCGGCTGCGACGGCAGGTTGCGCCACCCGCTGGGCAAGCGGCCGATGACGCGGGCCGACGCCCGGTTGTGCGCGGCATCGGCAAGTGCAGCCGCCAGCGCCGAAAGTCTTTCGGCGTCAGTGTCGGCCAGAGGCGTTGACAGTTTCTCGAGGTCGTGGGTCTCGAAGAACGCCGTGTCGGTGTCTCCCGCAATGAAGGCCGGGTGGCTCAGGACGTTGACGAGCAGGTCCCGGTTGGTGCGCAGGCCGTGAATCCTGGTGCGCGCCAGCGTCGATCCGAGCAGCCGCGCAGCTGCCGTTCTGGTCGGCGCGTACGAGATGACTTTGGCCAACATCGGGTCGTAGTGGACGCCGACAACACTGCCGTCGACGACGCCGGAATCGAGGCGAACACCCTGCTCGCGCAGAACACTGAATTCTGCCACGTTTCCGGGCAACTCGATGTGGTGAACGGTTCCGCTCTGCGGCTGCCAGTTCTTGGCGGGATCCTCGGCGTACAGACGCACCTCGATGGAATGTCCGCGGATCTCGGGCTGCTCGTCCGGCAGCGTGTCACCCGACGCCACCTGCAATTGCAGCTCCACCAGGTCGAGCCCCGTGGTGCACTCGGTGACCGGGTGCTCCACCTGCAAACGAGTGTTCATCTCGAGGAAGAAGAAGTCGCCCTTTTCGTCGGCGAGGAACTCGACGGTTCCCGCCCCTTCGTAGCCGATGGCATTGGCGGCGAGCCGCGAGGCGTCGAAAAGCTTGTCGCGCATGGCGGGGATGCGTTGCACGAGCGGAGACGGCGCCTCTTCGACGACCTTCTGGTGTCGACGCTGGATCGAGCACTCGCGCTCTCCCACCGCCCACACGCCGCCGTGGCGGTCGGCCATGACCTGAACCTCGATGTGCCGACCGGTTTCGAGGTAGCGCTCGCAGAAGACCGTCGGGTCACCGAAAGCGGACTGCGCCTCACGCCGCGCCGCTTCCAGTTCGCCGTCCAGCGCCGACAATTCACGAACGACACGCATTCCGCGTCCGCCGCCGCCCGCCGACGCCTTGATGAGCACCGGCAGATGCGCTTCGGTCACCGCAGCGGGATCGAGTTCGGACAGCACCGGCACTCCGGCGGCATCCATGATCTTCTTGGACTCGACCTTCGACCCCATCAGCTCGATGGATTCGACGGGTGGGCCGATCCACGTCAGCCCCGCGTCGATGACGCTGCGCGCGAACTCCGCGTTCTCGGACAGGAACCCGTAGCCGGGGTGAATGGCGTCGGCGCCCGAAGCCTTTGCAGCGGCGATGATCAGCTCACCCCGCAGGTAGGTCTCGGCGGGCGTGTTACCCGGCAGCCGAACGGACGCGTCGGCTTCGGCGACGTGCGGGCTGTCGGCATCCGCGTCGGAAAATACCGCGACCGTGCCGATTCCGTTCTTGCGGCAGGTTGCAAAGACACGGCGGGCGATTTCGCCACGATTGGCGACCAGTACAGAAGTGATTGTCACGGCGTGCCTCACATACGGAAGACGCCGAAGTTCTCGGTGCCTTCGATCGGGGCGGTGGCAATGGCCGACAGGCACATTCCCACCACGGTGCGGGTGTCTCGGGGATCGATGACGCCGTCGTCGTACAGACGTCCGGACAGGAACATCGGAAGTGACTCGGCCTCGATCTGGTTCTCGATCATCGCGCGCATACCGGCATCAGCCTGCTCGTCGAACACCTGGCCGCGGGCCTCGGCAGCAGCGCGTCCCACGATGGAGATGACGCCGGCGAGTTGCGCTCCGCCCATGACGGCGGACTTGGAACTGGGCCAGGCAAAGAGGAATCGCGGATCGAACGCCCGTCCGCACATGCCGTAGTGACCGGCGCCGTACGACGCTCCGAGCAGGATCGAGATGTGCGGAACCTTGGAGTTGGCAACCGCATTGATCATCATCGATCCGTGCTTGATCATGCCGCCCTCCTCGTATTCCTTGCCCACCATGTAGCCGGTGGTGTTGTGCAGGAACAGCAACGGCGTGTTGGAGCGGTTGGCGAGCTGGATGAACTGCGTGGCCTTCTGGGATTCCTCACTGAAGAGAACTCCACGGGCGTTGGCCAGGATGCCGATCGGGTAGCCGTTCAGCTCGGCCCAGCCGGTCACGAGAGAGGAACCGTAGAGCGGCTTGAACTCGTCGAAGTCGGAACCGTCGACGATGCGGGCGATGACCTCACGCGGATCGAACGGGATCTTCAGATCGGCGGGAACGATGCCGAGCAACTCTTCCGGATCCTCGAGCGGTTCGATGATCTCGGTGCGAGGCGCCGGCCCCTTCTTGGTCCAGTTGAGTCGCTTGACGATCGAGCGCCCGATGCGGATCGCATCCTGCTCGTCGGCGGCGAAGTAGTCGGCCAGACCGGACTTACGAGCGTGCATTTCGGCGCCGCCGAGTGCCTCGTCGTCGGATTCCTCACCGGTGGCCATCTTGACCAGCGGCGGGCCTGCGAGGAACACCTTGGAGCGTTCCTTGATCATCACGACGTGGTCGGACATGCCCGGGATGTACGCGCCGCCGGCCGTCGAGTTACCGAAGACCAGTGCAATGGTGGGGATTCCGGCTGCGGACAGCTGAGTGAGGTCACGGAACATCCGGCCACCGGGAATGAACACCTCTTTCTGCGTCGGCAAGTCTGCGCCACCGGACTCGACGAGCGAGATCACCGGAAGGCGATTCTGCATCGCGATGTCGTTCGCGCGGAATCCCTTACGCAGCGTCCATGGATTGCTGGTGCCGCCGCGCACGGTGGGATCGTTGGCGACGATCAGGCATTCGACGCCTTCGACGACGCCGATACCGACCACGGTGCTGGCGCCGACCGGGAAGTCGCTCCCCCACGCAGCGAGGGGGCACAGTTCGAGAAACGGTGAATCCTGATCGAGCAGAAGCTCGATCCGCTCGCGTGCCAGGAGCTTTCCCCGCTTGTGGTGACGCTCGGTGTACTTCTCGCCACCGCCCGCCAACGCCTTGGCGTGCTCGACCTCGATCTCGGCGAGCTTGGTGTTCATGGTCGATGTTGCGGTCTGGTAGACCTCGGAGTTGGTGTCCAGTGTTGACCGAATGACACTCATGACTGATACCCCAATCGCTTGGCCGCGAGGCCGGTGAGGATTTCGGTGGTTCCGCCACCGATTCCCAGAATTCGCATGTCCCGGTACTGCCTCTCCACTTCACTTTCCTGCATGTATCCGAGGCCGCCGAACAGCTGAACGGCTTGGTTGGCAACCCATTCACCCGTTTCGACCGCCGTATTCTTGGCGAAGCACACCTCGGCGATCAGATCGCCGTCACCGGCCATGTACCGCTCGATCACCGAGTGCGTGTACACCTTGGCGACGTCGATCTTGCGGGCCATCTCGGTGACGGTGTTCTGCACTGCCTGCCGACTGATCAGTGGGCGTCCGAAAGTCTCGCGGGCGCGGCACCATTCGAGGGTCAACTCGAGGCATCGCTCGGCGCTGGCATACGCCTGCGCAGCGAGGGCGACGCGCTCGGAAACGAAGGCCTGCGCGATCTGCGCGAAGCCGCTGTTCTCTGCCCCGACCAGATTCTCCACCGGGACCCGGGCGTCGACGAAGGACAGCTCGGCGGTATCCGATGCACGCCAGCCCATCTTCTCGAGTTTGCGCGAGACCGTGAATCCCGGTGTGCCCTTCTCGATCACGAGCAGAGAGACGCCACCCGCGCCGGGGCCACCGGTACGCACGGCAGTGACGACGAAGTCTGCGCGAACACCGGAGGTGATGAACGTCTTCGCACCGTTGACTACGTAATGGTCGCCGTCGCGCTTGGCTGTAGTTGTCAGGTGCCCGACGTCGCTGCCTCCGCCGGGTTCCGTGATGGCGAGCGAGCCGATCTTGTCGCCGCGCAGGGTCGGCTTGACCCACTTCTCGATCTGCGCCTCGTCGCCGGCCGCAATCAGGTGCGGCACCGCGATGCCGCAGGTGAACAGCGAGGCGAACAGCCCGCCCGACGCACCTGCCTGGTGCATCTCCTCACAGATCACGATGGAGTCGACGGCGTCGCCGCCCTCACCGCCCGCCGATTCGGGCGCACTGGCCCCGAGGAGGCCGAGAGCGCCTGCCTTGCGGTGCAATTCGCGCGGAATCTCGCCGTCGCGCTCCCACTGCGTCAGATGCGGCAGAATCTCCTGGTTCACGAATCCGCGTACGGTCGCGCGAAGCGCAAGCCTTTCCGGTGTGGTCCACACGGTCACCGTGAATCCTCTTTCTCGTCAGTTACGGGGAGTAACGAAATCGGGATGTCGATGTGGCGCGAGCGCAGCCATTCACCAATTCCCTTGGCCTGCGGATCGAACCGCGCCTGCGAGGCCACACCCTGACCGAGGATTCCCTCGATCACGAAGTTGACGGCACGTAGGTGCGGAAGCTGGTAGCGAGTGACGTTCAGGTCTGCTGCTTCCGGTAGCAGTTCCTTGAGCATTTCGACGGTCAGAGTGTGCGCCAACCACTTCCACTGCTCGTCGGTGCGAACCCAGACTCCGACGTTGGCGTTTCCACCCTTGTCTCCACTGCGCGCACCGGCGATAGTGCCGAGCGGCACCGAGATCGAGGACTGCGGCGGCAAGGGCTGTGGTCGCTCGGGTTCGTCGACCGGTTCGAGGTCCAGCGTCAGCGTCGACGGAGCGATGTCCACGCGCGTGCCGTCGGGAAGTACGGCGACGTGAGGCACCGATCCCGCGTCGACGTAGCCGGGGGTGAACACTCCGTACGGCTGGCCGTTGCTCGGCGGCGCGGTCAGCGAGAAGCCGGGGTAACTGGCGAGTGCCATTTCCACCGCAACCGCGGAGAAGGGACGACCGATCACCTTGGGGTCGGCGTCACGAACCACGCAGCGCAGCAACGCACTCGCTGTTTCCTCGGTGTCGGAATCCGGATGATCCGTGCGGGCGAGAGTCCAGACCAGTTCGGCCGGCTTCTTCGTCAGCCAGGATTCGAGTTGAGTCTTCGCCAGATCGGCCTTGGCCTCGATGTCGAGACCGGTCAGGATGAAGGTGGCCTCGTTGCGGAACCCGGCCAGCGTGTTCAGCGAGACCTTGTACTGCGGCGGCGGGGCCTCTCCCGTGACGCCGCTGATCAGCACCCGATCCGGGCCTTCCTGGGTGAGCACCGCATTGTCGATGCGGGTGGTCACGTCCGGTCCCGCGTAGCGTCCACCCGTGATCTCGTACAGCAGCTGCGCCGTCACGGTGCCGACGCTCACCTCGCCGTCCGTTCCGGCATGTTTGGTGATGACCGAAGATCCGTCCGCGTTGATCTCGGCGATCGGGAATCCCGGCCTACCCAAGTTGGGAATCTCTGTGAAGAACGCGTAGTTGCCGCCGGTGGCCTGAGTTCCGCACTCGATGACGTGGCCCGCCGCAACAGCACCGGCCAGCTGATCGAAATCATCTCGCTTCCAACCGAAATGGTGAGCGGCCGGACCGACGATCACCGACGCATCGGTGACACGTCCGGTGACCACGACATCGGCGTCGGCCGACAATGCTTCGACGATGCCCCAGGCACCGAGGTACGCATTGGCCGTCAGCGGGGAGCCGAGTCCGAGTTCGTCTGCGCGAGAGATCAAATCGTCGCCCTCGACGTGGGCGATCTTCGCGTTCAACCCCAGCTTGGTGTTGACCTCGCGCAGCGCATCGGCCAGGCCGGCGGGATTGAGACCGCCTGCATTCGCGACGATCTTCACCCCCTTGTCGAGCGCGAGGCCGAGAGTGTCCTCCACCTGCCGCAGGAACGTCTTCGCGTAGCCGAGCGACGGGTCCTTCATCCGATCCCGGCCGAGGATCAACATCGTCAGTTCGGCCAGGTAGTCGCCGGTCAGGTAGTCGAGTTCGCCGCCCTCGAGCATCTCGCGCATCGCCGAGACGCGGTCGCCGTAGAAACCGGAACAGTTACCGATCCGTACCGAACTCATTTGTCCACCTCCGCTTCTCGTGCGGTTCGTCCCTCGCCGCTGGGTCCGGCAAATGCCTGCGCGAACCCGAGCCACTCGTCCGCGTCGGCACCGACGGCGACCAGGTCGAGATCAGCGCGATTGGCCCGCTGAGTGACCAGCAAGCAGAAGTCCAACGCCGACCCGGTCACCTTCTGCGGCGCACCTTCCGGCCCCCAGGTCCAGAGCGAGCCGTCGGGCGCGGTCAACTCAACCCGGAAATCGTCGGCGGGCGGCGTCTTCTCGTTGACCGAGTACGCGAAGTTCCGCGTCCGCACACCCAGGTGAGCGATGTTCTTGATGCGCGCCGTCGGGGCGCGTTCGACGCCAAGGGCATCAGCGACGTCCTGTCCGTGTGCCCACGTCTCCATCAACCGAGCGGTTGCCATGGAGACTCCGCCCATGGGCGGGCCGTACCAGGGAAACTTGGTGCCGGCCGGCGCTGCGGTCAGTGCCTCGACGAGAGCGGTGCGCCCCGCTCGCCAATCGGCCAGCAACTCTGCAGGCGGGCGAGCAGCCTGCTCGGCGACACCGTCGTCGACGAACCCCGCCGGATTCACGAACGCCGCCTTCAACTGCTCCGCGAACCCGTCCGGGTCGGTGATCGCCAGGATCACGGCACTGTCCGTCCAGTGCAGGTGCCCGATCTGATGCGCGATGGTCCACCCTTCCGCAGGCGTCAGTGTCGCCCACTTCTCCTCGGGCAGATCTGCAACCAGGGCGTCGAGGCTCTCGCCTTCAGCCCGCAAGTCATCGATGAACGTCTGAAGTTCGGCCATGCGACCAGCATCACACTCACTCCCATAAAAATCAAGCACGAATGATTGTTATTGCGAAATCTCATGGTGAGAGACTGAGCTCAACTGCCATCGACTACCAGGAGCAACCCATGAGCGACGCCGTACTGATCTCGCGAACCGGCGATGTGGTCACGTGGACCCTCAATCGCCCGGACACCCGCAACGCGATCTCCGAGATCGACATGATCGAAGCTCTCGAAGACGCGGTCACCGCGGTGAACCGAGATCAGAGTGTGCGCGCAGTCATCCTCACGGGAGCCGGGTCAGCCTTCTCCTCCGGTGGCAACGTCAAACACATGCGAGACAAGGAAGGCATGTTCGGTGGCGCGCCCGGCGAGATCCGCCAGGGCTACCGGCACGGCATCCAGCGCATTCCACTCGCGCTGTACACGTGTGAGGTGCCGACCATCGCAGCCGTCAACGGCCCGGCCATCGGAGCGGGCTGCGATCTCTCGCTCATGTGTGACCTCCGCATCGCCTCGACGGCGGCGGTCTTCGCCGAGAGCTTCGTCAAGGTGGGACTCATCCCCGGCGACGGCGGAGCGTGGCTGCTCCCCCGCGCGATCGGTAACGCCCGCGCCGCCGAGATGGCGTTCACCGGCGAACCGATCGATGCTGCGAAGGCACTCGACTGGGGGCTGGTCTCGCAGCTCACCGAGCCCGAGGAATTGCTCTCCGCAGCGCATGCCCTGGCAGCGCGGGTAGCGGCCAATCCCCCGCAGGTACTCCGGATGACCAAGAAACTGCTTCGCGAGGGCCAGCACCAAAGCCTCGAGAGCCTGCTCGAACTCTCGGCCGCCATGCAGTCGATCGCCCATCACACCCGCGATCACCACGAAGCCGTCGCTGCCATGCTCGAACGTCGTAGTCCTGAGTTCACCGGAGAATGAAGACCGGCAGTCAGCTACTGCCGGTCGGCGCAGTCCTCACCTCGATACTGTCGCTCCAGTTCGGAGCGGCATTCGCGACGACACTGTTCTCGCAGATCGGACCTGCCGGCGCCACGACGCTGAGACTGACGATCGCCGCGATCATCCTCGGCGTCATCGTCCGCCCGCGTTGGAGCCGGTGGTCGAACCGACAGCGCAAGGGCATCTTCGCGCTGGGCATCGCCCTGGCCGTGATGAACGGTGCCTTCTACCTCGCTCTCGAGACCGTGCCCATCGGCACCGCCGTCACCATCGAGTTCCTCGGACCGCTCACCCTGGCCGCAGTTCTGTCTCGTCGGTGGGCCGACGGGGCATGGGTGCTGCTCGCCTTCGGCGGAGTGTTGCTGCTGGGGTTGGGCGATCACGGCGAATCCGGTTTGGACCCGATCGGGGTGATGTTCGCGTTGATCGCCGCTGCCGCGTGGGCCGGCTACATCGTGGCCGGTTCCCACCTGGCCGCGACGCTCCCGAGCGCCGACGGGTTGGCGGGCGCAAGCATCGTCGCGGCAGTTTTGACGCTTCCCTTCGGCGCCGTCTCCGGCGGGAGTGAACTGCTGGATCCGAAGATGCTCGCCGCCGGCGCGGCCGTCGCCATCCTCTCGTCCGTCATCCCGTACAGCTTGGAAATGTGGGCGTTGCGATCATTGGCCAAGAAGGTCTTTGCCGTCCTCATCGCCCTCGAACCCGCTGCGGCCGCACTGGCCGGAGTTCTCGTGATCGGGCAGAGGCTCGACGCGTTCACACTCGTGGCCATCGGGCTGGTGGTGACCGCGGGCGTCGGCACAGTCGTCATGAATCGAAAGCCCACACCGAAATAGTCCAGGTACCGTCAGAGCACGTCATTCCAACGCACAGGAGAACCATGACCAACCCGATCATCGCCACCGTTCTCGGACGCACCCCGCAGATCGACGAAAGTGCGTTCATCGCACCCAACGCCACCGTTGTCGGCGCGGTGACCATCGCTGCGGGCGCCAGCATCTGGTACGGCGCAGTCCTGCGCGGCGACGCCGAATCGATCTCCATCGGCGCGGACACCAACATTCAGGACAACTGCACGGTGCACGCCGACCCCACGTTCCCCGCGGTACTGGGCGAACGAATCTCGGTCGGCCACAACGCGGTGCTACACGGGTGCACCGTCGAAGACGACGTGCTCGTCGGCATGGGCGCCGTGGTGCTCAACGGCGCGCACATCGGTTCGGGATCGCTGATCGCCGCCGGCGCGGTCGTGTCCCAGGGGATGCAGATCCCGCCTGGATCACTGGTCGCCGGCGTGCCCGCCAAGGTCAAACGTGAACTCTCCGAAGGTGAAAAGGCCGGTATCACCGCAAACGGCGCCGGCTACATCATGCTCGCGAAGGCTCACCAGGACATCGAGCACGCTTGATCGAGACGACGCTCGCGGCCGGTAGCAGCAAGGCCGACGACTAGCCCCGGGGCCGCAACGTACTGTTCGGCAACTCGGGCGCCGGGAGCGCCGGACCGTCGTATCCCGGCACGACGCCGAAACGCTGGTCCGGGACGCTGCCGTCGAATCCGGAGGCGAGCTCAGCCTGCCACTTGCGTCGATACTCGACGATCTCTTCATGTGTACGGCCCATGAAGTTCCACCACATGACGACCTGCTCGCCCAACGGTTTTCCGCCGAGAAGTAGCAGTCGAGCCGGTTCGGATCCCGGATTGCGCAAAGTCAGTTTTCCGAAACCCGGTGCTTGGTAACCCAACTCGGCCCAGCCGACGGTGGTACCACGCAGCACCACCGATCCTCGATCGACGATCACGCCGTGCTCATGTGAGCGATCGACATCGAGGGCGATCTCGGCCCCAGGATCGAGAATCACCTCGGCACCGAGTAATTCGGTGAAGGTAGACACCGGAGATGTGTCACCGGCGAGCGAACCGAGGAACACACTGAGCGTGGCGCCATCGGTGGTCACCGGATCTGGTCGATAGTGAACGAACGCGGGTGCGGTA
The DNA here is from genome assembly GCF_016598535.1 of Rhodococcus sp. P-2. Lineage (GTDB taxonomy): Bacteria > Actinomycetota > Actinomycetes > Mycobacteriales > Mycobacteriaceae > Rhodococcus_F > Rhodococcus_F baikonurensis. The sequence continues at coordinate 1,108,836 of NZ_CP066779.1, forward strand.
TCGCGCGCCGCATCCGGCAGTGCCACCCACAACTGCATCCCGTGCAGAACCTTGGTGTTCGGCGTCGACACCTCGGAGTGCGCGATCCCACTCCCGGCCGTCATCAAATTGAGTTCACCCGGCCGCACCATCGCATGGGAACCGATGCTGTCCCGGTGCTCGATCTCTCCGGTGAACAGCCAACTCACCGTTTGCAATCCGGTATGCGGATGCGGCGGCACATGCATGCCCGGTCCTGAGCCGACATCATCCGGACCGTAGTGATCGGCAAAACACCACGCTCCGATCAACGAACGCTCGCGTTGCGGGAGGGTGCGTCGCACTCGCATCGCCCGCGGGCCACCGAGCGGAACGTCGCGCGGGGTGAGAATCTGAATCTCGCTCTCGGCCGGATGGCCTTCGCATTCCTGCTCGACGGGTTGCGCTTCGAGGTTGCTCATACTTCCATCCTGCCTCTAGTCATGACTGCGCGAGACGCAGACGCGTGCACAATTCCGCTAGTTGCCGGAGTTCATCGGCGTCCAACGCTGGTCCGACGTGGCGCCGAATGCTCGCTGCATGGCGGCGGCCCACTGATTTCTGCAGCGCTGCACCCGCTTCGGTGAGTTGCACGACCGTGCCGCGGCGATCGCGCGGATCAACACTCCTCGATACCAGACCTTCGCCCTCCAGCCGCTCCACCAGGCGACTGAGCGACGGTTGGCTCAACAGAATCTCCCGATTCAGGTCATGCAGGCGCAGGCAGTTCCGCGGCGCGAGACTGAGAGTGAACAGCACGTCGTACTCGCGCATCCTCACCTGATCCCAGACGTCATCGGCAGCCAGCCGCCGCAGCACCGACACCTGGGCGCGAAACAGGGCTTCCCAGGCGTCGGTGGCGAGTTCGGTGGTACTGACCGGAACGTCAAGCGGTTGCTCGTCAGGCAGTGACACTGCTTGCCTCACGAGCTGCCTTCATCGACGCGTGAGTGGGCGGGTTGTCCGGCACATGTGCGGGCCGCCTGGCCGCGAACTCACGGCGCAGAACCGGAACAACTTCCTCACCGAGCAGATCGAGCTGCTCGAGCACGGTCTTCAGCGGCAGCCCGGCGTGATCCATCAGGAACAGCTGGCGCTGATAGTCACCGAAGAAATCGGCGAACGCCAACGTCTTCTCGATGACCTGCTCAGGGGAACCGACGGTCAGCGGCGTCTGCTCGGTGAACTCTTCGAGTGAGGGGCCGTGTCCGTACACCGGAGCATTGTCGAAATACGGACGGAATTCCTTGACCGCGTCCTGACTGTTCTTGCGCATGAAGACCTGACCACCGAGTCCGACGATCGCCTGATCCGCCGACCCGTGGCCGTAATGCTCGTAACGCCGGCGGTAGAGATTGATCAGCTCGATGTAGTGCTCTTTCGGCCAGAAGATGTTGTTGGCGAAGAATCCGTCGCCGTGATAAGCCGCGATCTCGGCGATCTCGGGGCTACGGATCGAACCGTGCCACACGAACGGCGCGATGCCGTCCAGCGGGCGCGGCGTGGACGTGAATCCCTGGAGCGGAGTGCGGTACTCCCCCTGCCAGTTCACGACCTCCTCGTCCCACAGCCGGCGCAGAAGTTGATAGTTCTCGAGCGCCAACGGGATGCCGGCGCGAATGTCCTTGCCGAACCACGGGTAGACCGGCGCGGTGTTCCCGCGTCCCATCATCAGATCGACGCGCCCCTCGGCGAGGTGTTGAAGCATCGCGTAGTCCTCGGCGATCTTCACCGGGTCGTTGGTGGTGATCAGCGTCGTGGACGTGGAAAGGGTGATCTTCTCGGTCTGGGCCGCGATGTATCCGAGCATCGTGGTCGGCGATGACGGCACGAACGGCTTGTTGTGATGCTCGCCGGTCGCGAAGACGTCGAGGCCGACTTCCTCGGCGTGCTTGGCGATGGTCGTCATGGCCTTGATGCGCTCGTGCTCTGTCGGCGTCGTCCCCGTCGTGGGATCAGTGGTGACGTCACCGACCGTGAAGATTCCGAACTGCATGGTTGCTCCTCCGCGAACTAGATCCATGCGTTTGCATGTAACTGATCAAACATTCAACCATCAAGCTCTATTCCACGGCAAAAAGGTGAGGGCGGCACACAAGATGTGTGCCGCCCTCACCGGACGAACGATCTATCGAAAAGCGGTCAGTGCATGACGATCGGCGTTGCCGCCTCGCCCTCGGCCACCGGCCTGGTGGTCTTGCTCCGCGGCAGGAAGAACGCCGGGATGAGGGTCAGGACGATCAGCACAGTGGCAACGAGGAAGGTGTTACCGAAGGCATCCGACGCCGCGCTGAGAATCGAATCTGCAGCGGACTCCTGCGGACTTCCCGGTTCGGTCGGAATGTGCGACGCCGCTCCGACCATCGTCGTATCGAGTCCACGATCGAGAAGCTGGTTGGTCAAGACCACCGACATCACGGCGGTACCGATCGAACCTGCGGTCTGCTGAACGATGTTCATCAGGGTGGAGCCGCGAGCGATCTGCTCGTTGGAAAGCGTCACGATAGCTGCGGTCATCAGCGGCATCATGGTGCAACCCATACCGAGGCCCATGACGAACAGCGCGCCCATCAACAGCCACGTCGGCGAGTCGGAAGCGACCTGCGTGAACACACCCAAACCGATGAGAATCAACGGCAAACCGGTCAGGACGATCTTGCCCGGGCCGATCTTGTCGACCAGTCGACCGGCGATGGGCATGGTCACCATGGCGCCCAGACCCTGCGGAGCCATGAGCAACCCGGCAGCGAGCGTGGTGTGACCGCCGACCTGAATGAAGTAGCTCGGGAACAGCAACCCGGCTCCCATGAACGCGACGATGAACAGCGACGTCGTGATGACGGCGGTGGTCAGCTGACGGTTCTTGAACAGGTGTAGGTCGATCAGCGGGTGATCCTTGTTGAGCGCGTGGAACACGAAGGCGATGATCAGCGCCAGACCGATACCGGCCGACACCAGAACCCGAGCCGACGCAACGGTTCCCACCTCGGGAATGGACGACACACCGAACAAGAACAGCGCGAGGCCGGGCGAAAGCAGGATCATGCCGAGGAAGTCGAAGGACTCCGAAGGCTTCGCCTTGTCCGACGGCAAGATGATGAATGCCGCTGCCAACGCGATGATGCCGATCGGCAGGTTGATGAGGAAGATCCAGTGCCAGCTCGCGGCCTCGATCAGCCAACCACCGAGGATCGGGCCACCGATGGGGCCGAGCAGCATCGGGATACCGAGAACTGCCATGACGCGACCGACGCGGTCCGGACCGGCAGCCCGGGTCATGATCGTCATACCGAGCGGCATCAACATGCCGCCGCCGAGGCCCTGAAGCACACGGAAGCCGATGAGCGAGGTGATGTCCCACGCCATCGCACAGGCGACCGAACCGAGCACGAACAGCACCAGGGCCGTCATGTACAGGCGCTTGGTACCGAAACGGTCGGCAGCCCAGCCGGTAACCGGAATGACCGTCGCCAAAGCGAGGGTGTACGCCGTCATCGTCCACGCGACGGTGGCGTACGAAGTTTCGAAGTCCTCGGCAAAAGTGGTGAGCGCGACGCTCACCACGGTTACGTCGAGAATCGACATGATGGCGCCGAGCACCACCACGGAAGCGATCTTGAGGACCGCCCCGTCAAGTTTGTCGGACGCCGGTGCCGGCGCGTTCGGCGATGTCATCGCGAAGTCTCCTGGTTAAGTGCTCGCAGATAGTCACCCGCGAGAATGGGCTTGAGAGCCTCGAACAAACGAATCCGCTCTGGCTCAGGAACACGCGACGCGAATTCACGAAGCTGGCCGCGCTTGCACTCGATGTGGTTGGTCGTCACCTTACGACCGGCCTCCGACAAGGAAACCCGCTTGACGCGTCGGTCCCGCTCGTCTTCACGGCGATCGACCAGGCCCATGTTCACGAGCTGATCGATGTTCCGCCCCGTCGCTGCCACCGAGAGCCGAAGCTCGTCGGCAACCTCGTTGATCGGGATCGCCGCATCACGTTGCGCAAGCACGAACAGCACACGCACCTGAGAGAACGAGAGATCCAGCTCGATCAACGCATCGATCGACTCCGAATCACCGGCGCTCATCAGGCGAGTGAACAACTCGTCGAGTGCTCCATACAGGTCATCAGAATCGGAAGCGATCACCTGGCAAATGGTAGTGCGGTTGCAACTATTGCCCAAATGAAAACATGTTGCAACTTATTATTTGGTGACCACCATCACGTTGCGAAGAATCATTCCTGCAGCAAGATGGCCTTTCCGAGAACTTTGCCGCTTTCGAGATCAGCCAGGGCAACTGCTGCATCGGCAAGGGGATACCGTGCCTTGACCAGGGGTCGCAAGCCGTTTCGGACGTGTTCTACCAGCGATGCGTGCACCTCGGCTACCGCTTCGGGATTGGTGCGTGTGAACTCACCCCACGCGGCTCCGACAATGCTGATGTTCCGGAACAGCACCCGGTTCACCTTGACCTCGGGGATGCCGCCACCGGCAAATCCGATCACCACAAGACGGCCCTCCGGCGCCAGAACACGCACCGCGTCGTCGAACGCGTCGCCGCCCACCGGATCCACGACGATCTGCGCGCCGACGCCGTCGGTCAGTTCCCGAATACGCTCGCCCCATCCCTGGGCAAGCGGGACCACCTCGTCGGCGCCGAGCTCACGAAGGAAGTCCTCGACGCCCTCGCGTCGTACCACCGCGATCACCCGGGCACCGTGTGCCTTGGCCAGCTGGATGGTTGCCGTTCCGACACCGCCCGCAGCGCCGAGTACAACGACCGTCTCCCCCGCGACGATCTTCGCGCGACGAGCGAGCGCGAACTCCATCGTCTGATAATTGATGATCAGCGACGCCGCCTCGTCGAAAGCGAGTCCGTCCGGAATTCGAAGCACCTGCGCCGGGTTGACGGCAATCCGCTCTGCATACCCACCCAGATACGCGGCCGCGAGAACACGATCACCCGGAGCGAAACCCGATCCCTCCGGCGCGGAGACCACGACGCCCGAGATCTCCGCTCCGGGAATGAACGGCGGTTCCGGGCGGATCTGGTACTTGCCGTAGGTGATCAGCAGATCCGGAAAGCAGACACCGCTGGCCTTCACATCGATGAGCACGAGACCTTCGGCGGCGGGCTCGGGGACCTCCTGCGCGACAATTCCTTCGGGACCGGACAGTTCCGTAACCACCATGGCGCGCACAGAAAGCTCCTCTTCGGGACATCTGAAGTCTGGACCGGTAACCCGGTTTTCTCGACTTTAACCCGGTACACACGTCAGATCATCGTTCACTCCCGATGTGCAGACGGTCGAGACCGTCGAGAATCAGATCCAGACCGAAAGCGAATTCGGCGGCATAGCTGTATCCGGGCGCCAGGACATGCTCGGTGGTCAACTCGGCCAGGTGCGGATACTGACCGCTCTCGAACGACCCCATGATCGCGTTCGCCAGTTCCGACGTTTCCTGCGCGGTTTCGAACGGCAGACTCACCTCTTGGAGCACAAAGCCGTAGATGTACGCATCCATGATCGAAAAGGCGTGCGCAGCAAGGGCAACCGGAAATTCTGCGGCGCGTAGTGTTCCGATGACGGCGTCGTGGTGGCGCAGGGTCGCGGGACCAGGCGTCGTTCGGGACTCCATCAACGGAGTTGCCCACGGGTGCCTCCCCAACACTTCCCGCGTCGATACCGCTCGCGCGTGGAGTTCCGTGCGCCACGGGTGTCCCGGCGTCGGCAGATCGATCTCCGCGAAGACCGCATCGACCATTCCGTCGAGCAGATCCCCCTTGTCGGAAACATGGTTGTACAGAGACATCGCCTCGACGCCCAGTTCGGTCCCCAGCTTGCGCATGGTCATCGAATCGATTCCGACGGAATCGGCAAGCGCGACAGCAGCGCGTACAACGTCGTCTCGGGTCAATCTTGCGCGCTTTTCCACGTTGACAGAACTTACACCGTAAGTGCAATACTTACGACGTAAGTATTCGACGAACGGAGACTCGCATGGCGAAGGAACTGATGACGGCCGTCGTACAGGATCGCTACGGCGAGGCCGACGTTCTCTACGTCGACCGCATTCCGCGGCCCGCTGTCGCCGACAACGAAGTGCTGATACGCGTCGAGGCCGCGTCCGTCGACCGCGGGGCATGGCATCTCATGGCCGGACTGCCATATCCGTTGCGCCTAGCTGGTTTCGGACTGCGCGCACCCAAAAATCGGGTCCGCGGGCTGGACGTGGCCGGCCGCGTCGAGGCCGTCGGCAGCTCGGTTACCCGCGTGGCAGTCGGCCAGGAGGTGTACGGGATCGCGGTCGGTTCGTTTGCGGAATACGCACGCGCACTCGAAACCAAGATTGCCGCAAAACCTGCCCGGTTGTCGTTCGCACAAGCAGCAGCGGTGCCGGTCTCCGCCCTCACAGCGCTGCAAGCCGTACGCGACCACGGCCGCGTGCAGGCGGGGCAATCCGTCCTCGTACTCGGCGCATCCGGTGGCGTCGGGATCTACGCGGTGCAGGTGGCACAAGCCATGGGCGCTCACGTCACCGGCGTATGCAGCACCTCGAAAACCGACGCCGTCCGCTCCCTCGGAGTCGACGAGGTTCTCGACTACCGCGTCGACGACGCCACCGACGGATCACATCGATACGACGTCATCATCGACACCGGTGGCAACCGCCGACTGCGAGACCTACGACGAGCGCTCACACGCACCGGAACGCTGGTGATCGTCGGCGGCGAGAACGGCGGACGGTGGCTCGGCGGAATCGATCGCCAGATCCGCGCACACTGCTTGTCTCCGTTCATATCTCAGAAAATGGGCACCCTCATCGCTTCGGAGAACGCCGAAGATCTGGAGGTCCTGACGCAGATGATCGACGCCGGAGACATCACCCCGGTGATCGACTCCGTTCATCCCCTTGCCGACACCGCCGTCGCTGTGGCACGAATGGTCGACGGTTCCGGCTGCGGAAAGCAGATAATCGCCACTCGCTGAAAAGCCTGACAGAATCGGCTCACTCCAGCGAACAGGAATCTCACGTGAACCCAGATCTCACGCTCGCGCAGCAGCCCGACAGAGGACCGATCTTCGTCAAGTCCCGCCCGGTCCGCACCGGCGACATCGACGTCGCCAAGCAGGTCAGGCTCGACGCCGTCGCCCGCTACCTGCAGGACATCGGCAACGACAACATCGAGGCCGCCGGCGCCATCGACACCCATCCGCTCTGGATCGTGCGTCGTACGGTCGTCGATGTCGTACGCCCGGCGATCTGGCCGGAAGAGTTGACGATGACTCGCTGGTGCTCCGGCTTCTCCACGAGATGGGCGAACATGCGCGTGCGCTTCGACGGCAGCAACGGCGCCCTGATGGAGACCGAAGGCTTCTGGATCAACATCAGCGCCGAGTCAGGCATGCCCACCCGGATGAGCGACGACTTCATGCGGCCGCTGGAAGAATCCACCGATGAGCATCGTCTGAAGTGGAAGCGTGTCCTCGCCGAGAACGCACCGGAGGCGGACGACGCCGGTGTTCTCGACACGCCGTTCGCTCTGCGCGCCACCGACATCGACCCGTTCGACCACGTCAACAACGCCGTCTACTGGCAGGCGGTCGAAGAGGTCCTCAGCGCTCGCACCGAACTGCGTACGGTTCCGCATCGAGCACTGATCGAGTACCTCTCCCCCATCGTCTCCAGCGACGACGTCGTCCTGCGCAGCCGCGTCGACGACAAGACCGTCACGGTGTGGTTCCTGGTCGGCGAAGCGCTCCGCGCCGTTGCGCAGGTGAGCGCCCTCTAACGCAGTTTCTGGGTCGCGACAGCCGCGACACCGAACACCAACGCGAGAAGAATCGCGGCCCAGAAACCGAAGAGCCACCACACCACGCCGAACACGACCACTGCCGGGGCAACGGTGATGAAAGCGATGGTGGGGCTTTCGCGTACAACCTCGAGTGCAGTTCGGGCATTAGTTCGATCGAGCTTCTTACCGGCCATCGAAAACCTCCTTCAAGGTCCTGACCATCCAGAGTAACCGGACTGACGGGCATAAAGCGGATACCGTGAACGCATGGCCGACCACCGCACCCTCGTCCTCATGCGACACGGCAAGTCCAGCTACCCCGAGGGCATCCGTGATCACGAGCGTCCGCTCGCCGAACGGGGCCTGCGCGAGGCCCGCCTCGGCGGCGAATGGATCCGCGAAAACGTCCCGCCCGTCGACGCCGTCCTGTGCTCCACCTCCCGGCGGACCGTCGAAACTCTTGCCTCGACGGGAATCGAAGCTCCCGCCGGATTCGAGAAGTCCATCTACGGCGGCTCACCCGCAGACGTCATTGCAGCTGCGCGAACCACGTCCGACCACGTCAAGACGCTCCTGATCGTCGGACACGAACCCGGAATTCCCTGGACTGCACTCGATCTCGCATCGAACGAAAACTCCGAAGCGGCCCAACGTATCCGCGACAAGTTCCCGACTTCGGCGATCGCCGTCCTCTCCGTACCGGTGCCGTGGACCGACCTCGACGACTCCGTCGCGACGCTGCTCGAGTTTCACGTGCCTCGTTAGATCAACCACACTGCTAGAGCACCTCACGTAGCAGGCGGTCCGAAAGTGCAAGCGCGTCACGGTCGTACGTCGACGCCGACGCCAACACTTCGTCGGCACCGGTCCGCTCGGCCAGATCGTGAAGTTGCTGCTTCACCTCGACGGGCGTCCCGTGCAGCGCCGACGCCATGAACGACTCGATCCGCCTGGTGTTTCGGTCACTGCGCGGGGCGTGCCTGATCTCGTCCGGTGACACCAGCGGCGGAAACTCCCCTGTCCGTGACGATTCTGCGCGTGCGTATGCCTCCGGGATCAGCAACTCACGCGCCGCGTCGGTAGTATCGGCAACCGCCACCTCGAGAGAGACCACCACATAGGGTTCGGGATGAGCGTCGGTGGCCCGGAAAGCCCGGCGGTACTCGTCCAGTGCATCCACCCGGCCGGTACCCCCGATTCCGAGTATCGGCCCACCCACGACCACCGGAAGCCCCAGTTGCGCTGCCACTTCCAGGCCCGTGCGCGTCGCGAGCACGAAGATCGGCACCCCGGTCTCCGACGCCGGCCGTGCCGTCACAGCCGCAGATCCGTCAAGGTAGCGCCTCACCTCTTCCAGATCCGACGCAAACGTGTCCGGAGCGTCCTTGCTGCGTCGTAATGCCTGACGAACAGGCTCCGTGAATCCCAGCGATCGACCGAGGCCGAGATCGATTCGCCCCGGGTACAGAGCCTCCAGCATCAAGAACTGCTCGGCGACGATCAGTGGTTGGTGATTCGGCAGCATGACCCCACCGCTCCCGAGTCTGATCCCGCGCGTCTGCGCGCCGATCGCGGCGAGCAGTACTGCCGGCGACCCGCTCCCGATCCCGGGCACTGCGTGATGCTCGGCCACCCAGAACCTGTGGTAGCCGAGCGCGTCGGCGTGCGCGGCGCGTTCGACGGAATGCGTCAGAGCTGCGGAGTCGGGGTATCCGCTCCTGGTTCGGGATCGGTCGAGCAGTGAGAGAAGCACTCTCGGAGCAACAAGGAATTCGGAAACTTTCATCCGGGCGTCCAACGAGGACCGTTTCTGACCGCAATACCCGCAACACTGGACCTGTCGCCGGAATTCACCATCACATGAAGGGCACGTCATGGACATCAAGCTCGAACTGGTCGCCATTCCCGTCACCGACATCGACCGCGCCAAGGACTTCTACGTCCGCCTCGGCTTCAATGCCGACCACGATCACACGGTCAGCGAGGACCTGCGATTCGTCCAGCTGACACCACCCGGCTCCGCCTGCTCGATCTGCATCGGCAAGGGAATCACCGACGCCGAGCCCGGTTCCGTCGTCGGCATGCAGGTAGTGGTCAAAGACATCGAAGAGGCCGAGCGCGAGTTCAAGAGCCGCGGCATCGACATCAGCCCGATCGACGACCAGGCCTGGGGACGGTTCATCTACTTCGCCGACCCCGACGGCAACAAGTGGGCTGTCCAGGAGATCGTCATCCCGGACCTCAGCGGCAATAACTCTTGAACACGAACCACTCCTGCCATGAAAAATCCCCCCACCTCTTTCGAGGTGGGGGGATCTTCTACGAACTAACCGCTAGCGGTAGTCGTTGCTGAAGCCGTAGTCGTCCAGCGGAACTGCAGCACCGGTGTTCTGGCCGAAGCCGTCCGGGCTGTAGTACTGGTCGTCGTACGACGGCACTGCGTAAGCAGCGGCGCGTGCCTCTTCGGTGGGCTGAACCTGGATGTTGCGGTAACGGTTGATACCGGTACCGGCAGGGATCAGCTTGCCGATGATGACATTTTCCTTCAGACCGATCAGCTTGTCCGAGCGGCAGTTGATAGCCGCGTCGGTCAAGACACGAGTGGTCTCCTGGAACGATGCCGCGGACAGCCACGAATCCGTCGCGAGCGACGCCTTCGTGATACCCATGAGCACCGGACGGCCGGCTGCGGGCTCGCCACCCTCGGCGACAACGCGGCGGTTTGCCGACTCGAACTCGGCGCGCTCGGTGAGCGAACCGGGCAGGAACTCGGTGGCACCGGAATCGATGATCGTCACGCGACGAAGCATCTGGCGCACGATGACCTCGATGTGCTTGTCGTGGATCGACACACCCTGGCTCCGGTACACCTCCTGGACCTCGTTGACCAAGTGGATCTGAACCTGACGCGGACCCATGACTCGCAGGACCTCGTGGGGATCGGCAGCACCTTCCATGAGCTGCTGTCCGACCTCGACGTGGTCACCGTCAGCCAAGAGGCTTTCGCGACCGTCGGCGTGCTTGAAGACGCGCAGACGCTGACGCTTGCTGAGCTTGTCGTAGACAACCTCTTCGCCGCCGTCGTCCGGAACGATGGTGATCTTGTAGAAACGATCGCCGTCTTCGAGCTGTACCCGACCGGTGACATCCGCGATAGGAGCCTTGCCCTTGGGCACACGTGCCTCGAACAGCTCCTGGACACGCGGCAGACCGCCGGTGATGTCATCTCCTGCGACACCACCCTGGTGGAAGGTACGCATGGTCAGCTGGGTACCGGGCTCACCGATCGACTGAGCGGCGACGATACCGACAGCCTCACCGATGTCGACCAGCTTGCCGGTGGCCATCGAGCGGCCGTAGCAAGTGGCGCAAACGCCGGTGCCGGTGGTGCAGGTCAGGACAGAGCGGACCTTGACCGTCGTGATGCCGGCTTCGAGCAGAGCATCGATCGCGGGGTCACCGAGATCGTGGCCACGCTCGACGATGACGGTGCCGTTCGCGTCGACTGCATCGGCCGCCAAGGTACGGGCGTACGTGCTGGTCTCCACGTGAGCATCGCGGATCATCGTGCCGTCGGCCTGCTTCTCGGCGATCGTGGTGACGATGCCGCGCTCTGTTCCACAGTCGACCTCGCGGACGATGACGTCCTGCGAAACGTCCACCAGACGACGGGTCAGGTAACCCGAGTCGGCGGTGCGGAGTGCGGTATCGGCCAGACCCTTACGAGCACCGTGCGTGTTGATGAAGTACTCGAGAACGGTCAGGCCTTCCTTGAAGGAAGACTTGATCGGACGCGGGATGAACTCACCCTTCGGGTTTGTCACCAGACCCTTCATACCGGCGAGCGAGCGAACCTGAGTCATGTTGCCGGCTGCGCCGGACTTCACGATCATCGGGATCGGGTTGCTGTCGGGGAAGTGAGCCTCCATGGCTTTGCCGACCTTGTCGGTCGCTTCCTGCCAAATGGTGACCAGAGCGCTGTTGCGCTCCTTCTTGTCCAGAGCACCACGCTGGTACTGCTTCTCGATCTTGTCGGCCTGAGCCTCGAAGTCCTCGATGATGGCAGGCTTCTCCGGCGGCACGAGCACGTCGGAAATCGAGACCGTGACACCCGAACGGGTGGCCCAGTAGAACCCGACGTCCTTGAGCTTGTCGACGGTCTGAGCAACCACGATCATCGGGTACCGCTCGGCGAGATCGTTGATGATCGTCGCCTGGCGCTTCTTCGGCATCTGCTCGTTGACGAACGGGTAGTCCGCCGGAAGCAGCTCGTTGAAGAGCACACGGCCGAGTGTCGTGGTGGCGGTCCAGCCGTCACCGTAGTTCCAGCCCTCGGGGAACAGTTCGTTCTCGAGGTCGCGCGGCGGACGCTGCTGCGTCAGACGCACCTTGATCTGAGCCTGAACCGAGAGCGCGCCGCGGTCGACTGCCATCTGAGCCTCGGCGGGCGAGGAGTACACGCCCTGCTCTGCCTCGTCGTTGGTCGGAGCAACGAGCTCACCGGTGACACCCTCGTCGAGACGGGTCAGGTGGAACAGACCCGTGACCATGTCCAGACGCGGCATGGCGAGCGGGCGACCCGAAGCAGGCGAGAGGATGTTGTTCGAGGACAGCATCAAGATGCGTGCCTCGGCCTGAGCCTCTGCCGACAGCGGGAGGTGAACAGCCATCTGGTCACCGTCGAAGTCGGCGTTGAAGGCCTCACACACCAGCGGGTGGAGCTGAATGGCCTTGCCCTCGACGAGCTGCGGCTCGAATGCCTGGATACCCAGACGGTGCAGCGTAGGTGCACGGTTGAGCAGCACGGGGTGCTCGGCGATGACCTCTTCGAGGACGTCCCACACCTGGACGCGCTTGCGCTCGACCATGCGCTTTGCAGACTTGATGTTCTGCGCGTGGTTGAGATCGACCAGACGCTTCATCACGAACGGCTTGAACAGCTCGAGAGCCATCAGCTTGGGCAGGCCACACTGGTGCAGCTTGAGCTGAGGACCGACGACGATCACGGAACGACCCGAGTAGTCGACGCGCTTACCGAGCAGGTTCTGACGGAAACGACCCTGCTTGCCCTTGAGCAGATCGCTCAGGGACTTCAGCGGGCGGTTACCCGGTCCGGTGACCGGACGTCCACGACGGCCGTTGTCGAACAGGGCGTCGACGGACTCCTGCAGCATCCGCTTCTCGTTGTTGACGATGATCTCGGGAGCACCGAGGTCGATCAGTCGCTTGAGGCGGTTGTTGCGGTTGATGACGCGGCGGTACAGGTCGTTGAGGTCGGACGTCGCGAAACGTCCACCGTCGAGCTGAACCATCGGGCGAAGCTCCGGCGGAATCACCGGAACAGCGTTGAGGACCATGCCCATCGGCGAGTTGCCGTTGGTCTGGAAAGCCGCAACCACCTTGAGGCGCTTGAGTGCGCGCAGCTTCTTCTGGCCCTTGCCGCTGCGGATGGTCTCGCGGAGAGACTCTGCCTCGGCGTCGAGGTCGAAGTTCTGCATCAGGATCTGGATGGACTCTGCGCCCATCGCACCCGTGAAGTACTCGCCGTAACGGTCGACCAGCTCGCGGTACAGGAGCTCGTCGATGATGAGCTGCTTGACGCTCAGCTTGGTGAAGGTGGTCCAGATCTCGTCGAGACGATCCAGCTCACGCTGCGCGCGGTCACGGAGCTGACGCATTTCGCGCTCGCCGCCGTCCTTGACCTTGCGGCGGACATCGGACTTCGCGCCCTCTGCCTCCAGCTCGGCAATGTCGGCTTCGAGCTTCTGCGCACGTGCCTCGAGATCGGCGTCACGCTGATCTGCGACGGTCTTCTTCTCGACCTGCATCTCGGCCTCGAGGGTGGACAGCTCGTTGTGACGGAGCTCCTCGTCGACGCCGACGATGACGTAGGCAGCGAAGTAGATGATCTTTTCGAGATCCTTCGGAGCCAGGTCGAGCAGGTAACCGAGACGGCTCGGAACACCCTTGAAGTACCAGATGTGCGTGACCGGTGCGGCCAGTTCGATGTGACCCATGCGCTCACGACGAACCTTGGCGCGAGTGACCTCGACGCCACAGCGCTCACAGATGATGCCCTTGAAGCGGACACGCTTGTACTTACCGCAGTAGCACTCCCAGTCCCGGGTGGGGCCGAAGATCTTTTCGCAGAAGAGGCCGTCCTTCTCGGGCTTGAGCGTGCGGTAGTTGATGGTCTCCGGCTTCTTGACCTCGCCGTAGGACCAATTGCGGATGTCCTCTGCACTGGCCAAGCCAATGCGGAGTTCATCGAAGAAGTTGACGTCGAGCACGTAACTTCCTTTCCCCGTTGGGGTTACGGTTGCCGGTCACCCGGCAACCTGACTGCCAATTCAAATGTGAACTACGCCCCCGGGCCGCTCTTTCAAGAGCAACCCGGGGACCGAAACCTAGTTCGCGAGGTCGTCGACCGTCGCAGCTTCGTTCCTGGACAGGTTGATGCCCAGGTTCGCTGCGGCCCGCTCCAAGTCCTCGTCGTCGCCGTCCGCCATCGTGATGGCCGCGCCGTCCGAGGACAGCACCTCCACGTTGAGGCAGAGCGACTGGAGCTCCTTGAGGAGCACCTTGAACGACTCGGGGATGCCGGGTTCGGGGATGTTCTCGCCCTTGACGATGGCTTCGTACACCTTGACTCGACCGACCACGTCGTCAGACTTGATGGTCAGCAGTTCCTGCAGCGTGTAAGCCGCGCCGTAGGCCTGCATCGCCCAGCACTCCATCTCACCGAAGCGCTGGCCACCGAACTGGGCCTTACCACCGAGAGGCTGCTGCGTGATCATCGAGTACGGACCGGTCGAACGAGCGTGGATCTTGTCGTCGACCAAGTGGTGCAGCTTGATGATGTACATGTAACCGACCGAGACCGGGTACGGGAACGGCTCGCCGGAACGGCCGTCGAACAAAGTGGCCTTTCCGTCGGGTCCGACCATCTGCTCGCCGTCACGGTTCGGCAGCGTCGCGCCGAGGAGACCGGTGAGCTCGTCTTCCTTCGCACCGTCGAACACCGGGGTGGCGATGTTCGAGTCGGCCGGAGCGGACAGCATCTCTTCCGGCAGGGTCGCAGCCCAGTCGGGACGAGAGCCGTCGGACGCGATCTGAACGTTCCAGCCGGTCTTGCCGATCCACCCGAGGTGGGTCTCCAAGACCTGACCGATGTTCATACGACGCGGGACGCCGTGCGTGTTCAAGATGATGTCGACAGGCGTGCCGTCCGAGAGGAACGGCATGTCTTCCTGCGGCAGGATCTTGCCGATGACGCCCTTGTTGCCGTGGCGGCCGGCGAGCTTGTCGCCGTCCTGGATCTTGCGCTTCTGTGCCACGTAGACGCGGACCAACTCGTTGACACCGGGAGGCAGATCGTCGTCTTCGTCACGCGAGAACACGCGGATTCCGATGACCTTGCCGGTCTCACCGTGAGGAACCTTGAGGGACGTGTCACGAACCTCGCGAGCCTTCTCACCGAAGATGGCGCGAAGGAGGCGCTCTTCGGGGGTCAGCTCGGTCTCGCCCTTCGGCGTGACCTTTCCGACCAGCACGTCGCCGTCACGAACCTCGGCACCGATACGGATGATGCCGCGCTCGTCGAGGTCGGCGAGGACCTCGTCGGAGACGTTCGGGATGTCGCGAGTGATTTCCTCGGCACCGAGCTTGGTGTCGCGGGCATCGATCTCGTGCTCCTCGATGTGAATCGAGGTCAGGACGTCCTCTTCCACGAGACGCTGCGACAGAATGATCGCGTCCTCGTAGTTGTGGCCTTCCCACGGCATGATCGCGACGAGCAAGTTCTTGCCCAGCGCCATCTCACCGTTCTCGGTGCAAGGGCCGTCGGCCAGAACCTGGCCGGCCTCGACACGCTGTCCCTCGTCCACGATCGGACGCTGGTTGGCGCAGGTGCCCTGGTTGGAACGCGCGAACTTGCGCATCCGGTACGTCTTGCGGCTTCCGTCGTCAGCCATCACCGTGACGTAGTCCGCGGAGATCTCCTCCACGACACCGGTCTTCTCGGTGATGATGACGTCGCCGGCATCCACAGCTGCACGCAGCTCCATGCCGGTTCCGACGAGAGGCGCCTCGCTGCGAACCAGCGGGACAGCCTGACGCTGCATGTTCGCGCCCATCAGGGCACGGTTTGCATCGTCGTGCTCGAGGAACGGAATCATCGCGGTAGCGACGGACACCATCTGACGCGGCGAAACGTCCATGTAGTCGATGTCGGAGGACGCGACGAACTCGACCTCGCCACCCTTACGGCGGACGAGAATCTTCGAGTCGGTGAAGCGACCCTCGCGGTCGATGGCCGAGTTGGCCTGCGCGACCACGTGGCGGTCTTCTTCGTCAGCGGTCAGGTAGTCGACCTCGTCGGTGACCTGTCCGTCGACGACGCGGCGGTACGGGGTCTCGATGAAACCGAACGGGTTGACGCGTGCGTAGACCGACAGCGAACCGATCAGGCCGATGTTCGGGCCTTCCGGGGTCTCGATCGGGCACATGCGGCCGTAGTGCGACGGGTGAACGTCGCGAACCTCGAGGCCGGCGCGCTCACGGGACAGACCACCCGGGCCGAGGGCGGACAGACGACGCTTGTGCGTCAGCCCCGACAGCGGGTTGTTCTGGTCCATGAACTGCGACAGCTGGGAGGTTCCGAAGAACTCCCTGATCGCAGCGACGACGGGACGGATGTTGATCAGCGTCTGAGGCGTGATTGCCTCGACGTCCTGCGTGGTCATGCGCTCACGAACCACACGCTCCATGCGGGACAAGCCCACGCGGATCTGGTTCTGGATGAGCTCGCCGACCGTACGCAGACGACGGTTGCCGAAGTGGTCGATGTCGTCGACCTCGACGGGAACCTCGACGCCGCCCGGAGCCGTCATCGAGGTGTCACCTGCGTGCAGACGCACGAGGTACTCGACAGTGGCGACGATGTCTTCTTCGGTGAGAGTGGATGCAACGATCGGCTGACCCGCGTTCAGGCCGAGCTTCTTGTTGATCTTGTAACGACCCACGCGAGCGAGGTCGTAGCGCTTGTCCTTGAAGAACAGGTTCTCCAGCAGGGTCTGCGCGCTCTCCTTGGTGGGGGGCTCGCCCGGACGCAGCTTGCGGTAGATGTCGAGCAACGCCTCATCGGTGCCGGCGGTGTTGTCCTTCTCCAGCGTGGCCATGAGGATCTCGGAGAAGCCGAAGCGCTCCGTGATCTGCTCGGTGGTCCAGCCGAGTGCCTTGAGCAGGACGGTGACAGGCTGACGACGCTTGCGGTCAATACGGACACCAACGGTGTCGCGCTTGTCGACGTCGAACTCGAGCCATGCGCCGCGACCCGGGATCACCTTGACGCTGTGCAGATCCTTCTCGGTGCTCTTGTCGACGCTCATGTCGAAGTACACACCGGGGGAACGCACGAGCTGCGAGACGACCACGCGCTCGGTGCCGTTGATGATGAAGGTGCCCTTGTCGGTCATCATCGGGAAATCTCCCATGAAGACCGTCTGGCTCTTGATCTCACCAGTGTTGTTGTTGATGAACTCCGCGGTGACGAACAAAGGCGCCGCGTAGGTCATGTCCTTGTCTTTGCACTCGTCCGTCGAGGCCTTGACCTCGTCGAATCGAGGGTCGGAGAAGGACAGCGACATAGTGCCGTTGAAATCCTCGATCGGAGAAAGCTCCGCGAGGATGTCCTCGAGACCACCGGACACTGCATTGTCGCCGAGTGCCGCTGCTCGTTCGCGCCAACTCTGCGCGCCGATCAGCCACTCGAACGAATCTGTCTGTACGTCAAGAAGCCCGGGAACTTCGAGGGGTTCGCGAACTTTCGCGAACGAAACCCTCTTCGGGGCTCCGGGGATTCCGGAAACTGCCTTGGTCTGGCTAGAGACTGCCAAGATGCGTCCTTCCAGCACCTCACGCGGGCCGCTCCGTGCTGTTGCGACCGCCGCTGTATCTGCTTCGAATTTCGCTGGTTACAACCCGAACGAAACCCGTCGCAGAAAGCAAGAAGTACTTGACTTCGCAGCGGTTGAGACGAGGGGTGGACAGGAGGCAGCCAGCGCAACGTCCAAAAGTACACCCTTACTCTGGAAATGTCGAGTCGGGTGTAACTGAGGGTCGAATTCAGAAACTGACGTGAGACTGCCGATCACTCGTCCGTGCATGTTCACCGATCAGAGTGGACCTTGCGGACCGCTCCGTCAAGGGCGAGAGCGCGTGTCGCAGCATTCGAACATTCGTGACGCGCATTCGAACACTGCCACCGGAAGTGTAGCCAGCAACGGCGTCACATACGAAAAATCTGGACCGAGATCGTGCGTCGGTCCAGATCCTCGTCGTGGTACGCAGGTGCTACTGGTCGCGAATCTCCGAGATCAGCCAGTTTCCGTCTTGTTTCTCCAGGCTCACGATGACCATTCCGGAGCGAGAGTCTGCCGCCACGCCGTTCTGCGTCGAACTGACGTTCAGTTGGGCGAGCAACTGTGCCCGGTCCTTCTCGAGTCGTGTGATCCCGATCAGCGGGACATCAGCGGTCGTTGCCGTCTGAGTTTGTTCGACACCGGCCTTCTGCGTGTCCTTGTACTGCGTCAGCTGGTCACGCATCGACTGATTCAGTCCCTGGACACCCTTGTCGAAATCGGCGTCGAACGTGTCGGGAGAAAACGTGAAGACTGCCGCCAACGCCGACGGCGTCACGCGAAGAACCTCGGCCGTGGCGCCTTCGTCCACCCAGGCGATGTCGTCCGTCTTCGCGCCGACTTTGAAGAAGGCGATGCCGGCGACGATCGCGACGATCACCGCCGCGGCCCCCAGGATCGCAACCAGGCGCCAGCTGCCCTTCGGCTGTGTGGATGTTGCCGGCGACTCCCCCGCGTCGGCCTGCGGGGCAGTGGGGGCGGCGCCCTCCGCTTCTCCCGCGGCTACCTTCGGTTCGTCTGCGGCTGTCTTCACCGGCTTGGTGAGATCGGGGACCGGGGTGGATTCCGGAGCGTCGGTTTCCGGCTTCGGCGGCTCGGCGTCTCCGGATTCTGCCTTCGCGAGCGTCGGCTTCGCAGCCTCCGATGTCACAGCCTCCTGTGTTTCTTCTTCCGGCTTTTCGATCGTGGGCTCGACCGAATCCGAATCGGACGTCCCCGCGGGGACGTTGAGTGAACGAGCGCTTCCGGCGATCTTCGGCCGACGGTTCTGCGGGGAGGACGGTCCGCCGGTACGACGTTTGGGTGGCATTACGCGCTTCTCCTTCGAGGGATGTCGGTGTGCAGATTCGACGAACTACTGGCCACCGGAATCACCACCCTCGGTTGTCGGTGCAGGAGCACCGGACGCAGGTGCCTCGGTCCCCGAACCAGGGGCAGGCGTTGCATCAGGTGCAGGCGTGGAGCCGTCGGCCGCCGGCAGAGTGCCGGAGCCGAGATCGAGTCGCGATCCGATCGGATCAGCTGACTGCGCCTTCCAGACCCCGTCGACCTCGACCATGCCCAGCCGCATGCCGAGCTGATTCTTGACGAACTGATTGCCCTGCGTCGTGGTCACTCGAACGACGACCAGAGCCGTGGCGGTCCGGTCATCGGTGTTGAGTTCGGTGAGCGCGGACTGAACGACTTCGGTGTCAGCCTTCGAGCCCGAGTTACGCAACTCGTCGGTGATGGAATCCTGAACGGTCTGCAGGTACGTCGTCATCTCGTCACCGGTCACCGAAGAACGCATGTTCTCGATCGACTGGTCGAGATTCGCCGAATCCGCGTTGTTGAGGTTGATCGCGACTTGCTGCGCACCGACCAGCGCGTCGTCACGCATCTCGGCGGTAGTGCGGTCGGTGGTGAGCGCCCGGACGTACGGGACGCCGAACACACCGAGCGCAACCACTGCCGCCAGAAGCAAGACACCGACCGCAATCAGAGACGCTGTCAGCCCCTTCGGTCTACCGGTTGTCGGCGCTCCCGATTCGACTTGCTCGGGCCCGCTGGACTGCGGGGAACTGTTTCTCTGAATCACACTCACTACCCTACTTACCTGTTTTGCCCAGCCTCTGGCCGCGAATCGTCAACTGCCACAACTCAGTAGCCTGAACTGCACAAACTCGATCACATTCGGATCGGTCTACTTCGGTGTCACTCCGAGCAACGGCGCCAACTGCGTCGCGATCGGGTTGAGGTTCAACTTGTCCGGATCGACCTTCGGCTTGAAGTCCCAAGGCTGGATCGTGTCGGGATCGGCGTACACCACGCGGTTGGCACTGCGGACGCCCGTCTCGCTGCCCAGCGGCGTCTCACACGACGCCGCGGTGTTGAGTGGGAAATCCTGCTGCGTGTCGTCGAAATTGGGGTTCTGACGCTTCATCTCGTCCAGGATTGCCATGGTGCCTTCGTAACCAACCGTGCACGAGAGCGGATTGTTGGTCTCCAGCACCAAGCCCTGATGGACCGTTCCGTCGCCGGGAGCAACCGTCGGTGCGGCAGCGGCGAGGCCGGGAAGGAAGATCAGGAACGGCTGCAACGCGATCGTTCGCGGTGCAAGCGTTTTGGTGGTGGCCGCCAGGTTTGTCAGGTCGGTCGTCAGGCTCGGACCACCCTCGTTGATCAGGGCGCCGATCTGATCGCTCGCCGGGATGCCGTTGTCGATCAAGCGTCGGATATCCGGATCGCTGGTCCGCAACTGCGCCGTCACGGCATCGAGATCGGTGCTGAACTGCTTGATCGCGGAGGACTGATCCGACTGCGTCGTCAGTACCGTCTCACTGTTCCGAATCAGCGCGAGCGTCTGAGGCAGAGTGTCGAGCCCGGACTGCGAGAGACCGGACAACGAATCGGCCAGGACCTGAATGTCCTCGCCCTTGCCGTTGAACGCTGCACCGAGTTCGACGGCGACGGTGTGGAGTGCGTCGACCGGCACGGACTTGACCAAGCCGTTGGCACTGGTCAGCACATCCTCGATCGGGATCGGAGTTGTGGTGTCCCCCACCGCGATCACCGAGCCGTCCTCGAGGAACGGTCCCTGATCGGTATCGGGCTGGAGGTCGACATACTGCTCACCGATGGCGGAGCGGTTAGCCACGACGGCACGGGCCGACGCAGGAATCTCCGGAGCACTGTTGTCGATTTTCAGGTCGACCTGAATTCCGTCCTCGGTCAACGACATGTCGCCCACTCGCCCGACCGGCACGCCGCGATACGTCACTTCGGCGTTGGTGAAAATTCCACCGGACGTGGCCAATTCGGTCTTGACCGTGTACTGCCCGAACCCCATGAGGTTGTCCAGGCGCACGTACTTGGCGCCGACGTAGATGAGACCCAGGAGCGCTACCACGACAAAGCCGACGAGCTGCCATCTGACCAGAGCTGATCTCACTGTCCATCACCGCCGATTCCGAACTGTTCCAGCATTCCCTGGATGGGGTTGAGTGGGTTCGCCGCGGGCGCCGGCGTTGCCGGATCACCCGCTGTTGTGGCGGGAAGACCGGCGACAACGGGAACCTGCGGCAGGATCGGAGCGATCGGCAGCAGTGACACCGTCGGCCAACCCGGACGCGGGCCGTTTCCGTTGTAGTACGGGTTCGACGGATCGACTACCGGCTTGGGATTGCCGAACTTCGGCTGACGGTATTCCGGTTCGCCTTGTCCGACACCGAGACCCGAGAGAGTATTGCCGATCTGCAGGTCGACACTCAGGAAGAGGTTCACGGAACCACCCTGTGCAATTTTCTCGACACCGTCCGGGAACGGGAACGTCGGCAGGAACGGAAGTGCCCCGACGAAGTCGTCACCGGAGTCTGCGAGCGCCTGCAGCGTCGGACGCAGAGCCTGAAGATCGGCGATCAGGTCGTCCTTGGACTGTGTGAGGACGTCGGTTCCCACTGTTCCGAGTCGATCCACCTGAGCGAGCATCTGAGTCAACTGCGGACGCTGCTCGTTGAGAACCTGTGTCGCAACGGGGAGTTCCTCGAGAATCTTCCCGATCTTCTCGTTCTGATCGTTGACGCGGGTCGAGAGCACATCCAGGCCGTCGAGCGCTCGTGTGATGTCGTCACGCTGCTCGTTGAGTCCGCCGATGAGTGTGTTCGCCTGCTCCAGAAGGCTTCTCGTCTTGCCTTCGCGACCGTCGAACGCGGCACCGAGTTCTTCGACGATGGGTTGCAACTGGCCCACACCGCCGCCGTTGAGCAGCAGCGACAATGCGCCGAGAACCTGCTCGATCTCGGTGGCGTGGCGAGTGCGATCCAACGGAATCAGGTCTCCGTCGGCCAGCTTCGCAGAGTCCGGTCCGGACGGCGGGGCCGACAACTGGATGAACTTCTCGCCGAGCAGGTTGGTCTGCTCGACCGCGGCAATTGCGTTGGCGGGTAGATCAACCGACGAGTCGAGGATGATACCGACGTCCGCGGTCCATCCGTCCGGTCCGACGGACACGTCGTCGACGCGCCCGACGGGAACTCCGTCGACCTTCACAGCGGACTGCGGAACCAAGTCGAGCACGTCGTCGAACTGAATGGTCAAGTGCATCGGATCGGAACCCACATCGGGACCGCCGGGAAGCGGGACCGCGTAGATGCCCTCGGACGAGCAGGCGGTTGCCGAGATCAGGACGGCGCACAGTCCGGCGCCGACTATCAATGAACGCTTCACTCGCCCTCCCCGTTTCCACTGTTGAGTCGCGGTGACACGACGCCAGGCACAGTGCCCGGAACTACCTGCATCTGACGTTCGGATCCGGCGAGGATGCCGAAGGGAAGATTCAGTCCTGCGGCCTGATTCGCTGCATCGGTCATCGCGGCGACATTTGCACACTGGTCGATGGCCGGTTGCATCTGCCGTCCCAGCGCCTCGAATCGCGGATCACCGGGCAACAGCTTGCCGAGGTCCATCAACTTGCAGAGCACCCCGGCCGGGTTCTGCAGATCGGGGAACGCCAGACGTGAAGCCAGCACACCCGATTCGGCGTCGTAGGAGTTGACGAGGTTGGAGATCGCCAGCGGAAGCATGGTGAGCGTGTTGGCCAGCGCTTCCTTGTTGTTCGCCAGTGTCTGTGTCGGTTCGACGAGTCCCTCGGTTGTCTGGACCAATTGATCACGGTTGTCGGACACGAACTTCGCGACGTCGCCGAGAGCAATCGACAGCTGATTCAGGGCGGCGCCGAGGTCGTCGCGTTCACCCGCCAAGAACCCGGTCAGATCCGACAGCTGAGTGTTGAACTGACGCACCTGCTGATCGTTGGCCGCGAGTGCGCCCACGAAAGTATC
The DNA here is from genome assembly GCF_016598535.1 of Rhodococcus sp. P-2. Classification (GTDB taxonomy): domain Bacteria; phylum Actinomycetota; class Actinomycetes; order Mycobacteriales; family Mycobacteriaceae; genus Rhodococcus_F; species Rhodococcus_F baikonurensis. The sequence continues at coordinate 1,131,886 of NZ_CP066779.1, forward strand.
CAGGTTCTTGATGGTCAGCGAGATGTTGTCACGCGAATCGTTCAGCGTCCGAGCAGCATCCGAGAGGTTGGTGATGCTGTCCCCCAACGCTTCGCCGTTGCCCTCGAGGTTGGCCGCACCGGTCTCGACGAAATCGGACAGCGCGCCGTTCTTGTTGGCGCCCTCGGGACCGAGCGCCGACGCGAGTTCGTCGATGCTGGAGTACAACTGGTCGACCTCGACGGGCGTCGCCGTCTTCTCGATCGGAATTACTGCACCGCTGGCCATCTTGTCGCCACCGGTGAAGACCGGGGTCAGCTGGATGTAGCGGTCGGCAACCACCGACGGCGTGATCTGAGCGGCGCTGGCACCGGCGGGGATGTCGATCCCACGATCGACACGCAACTCGACCTTGACCTGGTCTCCCTGAGGTTCGACTGATTCGACGGTGCCGACCTTCACTCCGAGAACACGAACGTCGGACCCGTCGTAGATACCCACCGACTTGTCGAAGTAGGCGGTGATCTTGGTGGTCCCGGCGCGAGTGAACACCCACCACAGCGCACCACCGATCACGAGTAATCCGATCAGAACAGCAGCGATGATCGCGATCGAGCGCTTCTTGGAGCCGCTTCCGGCTTCGGCGGTATCAGCCATCAGTTGCCTCCCAACGTACGAACGGGGTCACGGTAGCCCGGAATATCCGGCAGACCCGGCGGAAGGAGGTTCACGACGACCTGGTCGAACCAACGGCCGTTGCCGACCACGTTGGCGTACAAGCGAATGAAGGGTTCGTAGAGCTTCAGTGCCTTGTCCAAGTTCTCGTTGTTGGCCTTCAGGATGTCGATGACGCCGTTGAGCTGCGTCAGCGCCGGTCCGATTGCCGCCTCGTTGTCACGAACGAGACCGGTGAGCTGCTGAGAGACGCGCTGAGTTCCGGTGAGCAGCTGCGAAATCGCCTGCTGGCGATTGTTGAGCTCCTGCACCAGCAGTCCGCCGTCCCGGATCAGCTGGGTGAATTCCTTGTTGCGGTCAGCAAGAATCTGCGACGTCTTCCCGGTGGCGGCGAAGAGCTTCTGCAGGTCCTGATCGCGACTCGCGATCGTCTGCGACAGCCGACTGACACCGTCGAGCGACGCGCGGACATCGCCAGGTGTCTCGGAGAATGCCTGGGACAACGTCTCCATGCTCTTCGCCAACTGGTCGGTGTCGATGTCGCCGACCGTGTCCGCTGCGGCCGAGAAGGCCTGAACGACGTCGTACGGAGACGTGGTGCGCTCGAGCGGAATCCGGTCCTTGGGATCGAGGTTGTCGGTTCCACGCGGATCGAGTGCTAGGTACTTCTGTCCCAGAATCGTCTTGATCTGAATGGACGCAGAGGTTTGATCTCCGACCCACGCGTCGCTGACCTTGAAGTCGACGAGAACACGGTCACCGTCGAGATCGACGGAAGTGACCTTGCCGACCTTCACGCCGGCGATACGAACCTCGTTACCAGGCTTGAGTCCCGCAGCTTCGGAGAACTCGGCCGAGTAGGACGAGCCTGCTCCCACGAACGGAAGCGAATCGAGGAAGAACGCGGACAAAGTGGCCAGCAGCACCACGAAGATACCGATGGCTCCGGCCATTGCCGGACTGCGACGTTTGCTCATCGACCTTGCAACTCCCTCATACCGTCTTGAGTGCATCGCGTGGCCGCGTTGGTGTAAATCGGCTGATTGACCGTCGGCAGGCCGGTGGGCAGATTCAGCGACGCAGACTGTCCTGGACCGGCAACGATGTCGATTCCGCACAGGTAGAACTGGAACCAGGAACCGTAACTCGCTACGCGAGCAAGCTTCTCGAGCTTGACCGGCAAGGTTTCGAGCACCGCGTTCACGTCGTCACTCCGACGGTTGAGTGTGGTCGCCAACGTGTTGAGAGCCGTGATCGAACCCTGAATGGACGGCCTTGTCGGCTCGAGCAGGTCGGCCGTTGCGTCGGTCAGGCCCGCAAGTGAGGTGACGGCCGAACCGACCACGCCACGCTCGTTGGCCAACCCGGTGACGAGTTGCTGGGTGTTGACGATCAGTGAATCGAGGTTCTTGTCGTTCGCGTTGACGGTGTCGAGAACGTCGTTGAGGTTCTTGATCACCGCCCCGATGACGGCGTCCTTGTCCGCGACGGTGTTGGTCAGGCTCGCGGTGTTGCGCACGAGCTCGCTGATGGTGCCCGATTCGCCTTGGAAGACCTGGATGATCTGGTACGACAGCTTGTTGACGTCGTCCGCGCTCAGGGTGGTGAACAGCGGCTTGAAGCCGTTGAAGAGTGTCGTGAGATTGACTGCCGGGCGCGTCTGGGACAGCGGCAGGGTATCGCCGCCGGTGATCTTCTTGCCCTGGCTGCCTTCACCTTGCGAGAGCGAGATGTATCGCTGCCCCACCAGGTTGCGGAACCGGATGGTGGCAATGGAACTGGCCGGCAACCAATCACGGTCGGATACCGAGAACTGAACCTCGGCCTGGTTGTCGTTGACGATGGCGATCTTCTCGACCTGGCCGACACGAACACCGGCAATGCGGACCTCGTCGCCCTCGTTCAACGACGTGACGTCGGAGAAGACGGCGTTGAACTTGGTACCGCCACCACCGCCGAGGTTGGCGATGCTGGCTGCCAGCAGTCCTGTCGCCAGGACCGTCACCACCACGAAGATGATGAGCTTTGTCAGCGGAGCTGCGAGTCCTCTCATTGGACGCTCACCTCCGCACCTGCGAATGCCGGAGCGCTGACCATCGTGGTCCACGCCGGAACATCGTCCGGCGCAACACCGTTGGCCTGTCCGTAGATCACCTTCAACGTATCCTCTTCGAGTTTCGAGCCCGCGTAGCCGGCCTGCTGAGCAGGACCGCTGTTGTTGGTCGAGAACAACTGAGGTCCGGAGCCCTCGGGTGCAGGCAGGAATTCCATGGTGGCGGGACCTGGATTGCGGGAAGGAACCTGGTAGGAACCGTCACCGTACGAACCGCCGGGGTATTGCGGGAACGGACGACCGGGCTCGGTGACGTTGTCGTAGCAAACCGGGCCGCGGTTGTCGACGAGTCGTGGCTCGTCCTGGTTGGGCAGGTAGCGACCCTTGGGGTTCACGATCTGAATACTCGCACGCACACCAGGATTGGGCGCGTCGGTGGACAGGATCTTGGCAGCTTCCGGAGCGGTGTCCGAGAAGCCCTTGAACGTGCACCCGAAGGTCGGTGAGTACTGAGCCAGAAGCTGGAGAGCTTCCTTAGAATCCGCAGCGAGCGTGATGATCGAGGACGAGTTCGCTTCGAGGAAGGCTGCGGTGTCCGACGATGTCACGGTGAGCGACGCCAGCAGTGTCCGCAACTGGTCCTGCTTCTGCACCACCGTGTTACCCGTGGTCCGCAGATTGTCGAGAGCGTTGATCAGATCGGGCGCTGCGTCCGAGTACGTCTGGGAGAAGTCCGCGAACTTGCGCAGATCCTCTTGCACCGCGGGCAGCTCGGTGTTGACGCCGCGGAAGATCTCCTCGAGACGATCGACCGTCAGACCGAGCTCGGCGCCGCGCCCCGTCAGACCCTGCGCGAGAGAACCGAGAGTGTTCGCCAGATCCTGCGGCGGAATGGCCTGCAGAAGTGGGAGCAGCCCGTCCAGAACGTCGCCGACCTCGACAGCATTGCCGCTCTTGTCCTGGTGGATCACCGTTCCCGCGGAAATCGGGGTCGCGGTGGTTCCCTCCGGAATGATCAGGGAGACGTATCGCTCACCGAATAGCGTCTTCGGAAGCAGACGCGCCGTGACATTGGACGGAATCAGATCGGCCTTGTCCGGCTCGATCGCGAGGACCGACGTGACCTGGCCGTCTTTCGTCGACGCGGACCGCACCTCGCCCACAAGCAGCCCACGAACCTTGACGTCAGCGTTGGGTGGCAAGGCATTTCCGACGGTATCGGTCACGAGGTCGATCTTCACGACGTCCTTGAACGTCTTGTTGAAGGTTCCGATGGTGAAGGCCAAGAACAAGGCCAACACCACGAAGAACACGAGTCCGAGCACACGGCGGCGCAGGACTGACGGAGCCTCGATCATCCGGCCACCCTCACAGTCGTCGTGGTTCCCCAGATAGCAAGGCTGAGGAAGAAGTCGAGAACGGCGATCGTCACGATTGCGGCGCGAACTGCGCGGCCGACGGCCACACCGACGCCTGCGGGACCACCCGAGGCATGGAAACCGTAATAGCAGTGGATCAGAATCAGCACGAAGGCGAAGACCAGGACTTTCGCGAACGAATACAGCACGTCCTGCGGTGGCAGGAACAGATTGAAGTAGTGGTCGTACGAGCCAGTCGACTGCCCGTTGAACACCGTACTGATCACTCTCGAGGCGAGGTACGCCGCGAGTAGACCCACGATGTACAGCGGGATGACGGCGACGAAGCCGGCGATCATGCGCGTCGTGACCAGGAACGGCACCGACGGAACTGCCATGACCTCCAGTGCGTCGATCTCTTCGGAGATTCGCATGGCACCGAGTTGCGCGGTGAAACCACAACCGACCGTGGCCGAGAGCGCAAGGGCCGCAACGATCGGAGCGATCTCACGGGTGTTGACGTAGGCGGAGAGGAAGCCGGTCAGAACCGAGCTTCCCAACTGCTCGAGAGCTGCGAAGCCCTGCAGACCGACGACGACACCGGTGAATCCCGACATCATCGCGATGACGCCGATCGTTCCGCCGATGACTGCGAGCGCACCGCTACCGAACGTCACTTCGGCGAGTAGCCGAAGCGTCTCCTTCCGATACCGGTGCAGGGTGCGCGGAGTCCACGCGATGGCGCGCGCGTAGAACGACATCTGCTCGCCTGCGCGGTCCAACGCGTTCACTGGAATTCTGGCAACTTTGCGGCTCTTCAGCAGGAACTGATCGCCGCGGCCTCGTGCGATGGTCATTTAGGTCAAGATCCCTTCGCCGGCACGATCTGGAGGTACACCATCGTCAGAATCAGATTGGCGAAGAACAACAGCAGGAACGTGATGACGACGGCCTGGTTCACCGCCTCACCGACGCCCTTCGGGCCACCGGACGGGTGGAGTCCCTTGTACGCGGAGATCACACCAGCGATGACACCGAACACCGCGGCTTTGATCTCACCGCTCCAAATGTCCGGTAGCTGGGCAAAAGCTGAGAACGACGAGATGTAAGCACCGGGGTTACCGCCCTGCAGGATGACGTTGAAGAAGTAACCACCCGCGATACCGACCACGGACACCAGTCCGTTGAGCAGCACAGCGATCAGCACCATCGCGAGTACACGCGGAACCACCAGGCGCTGAATCGGATTGATTCCGAGGACTTCCATCGCGTCGATCTCTTCGCGAATGGTTCGCGAACCGAGGTCGGCCGTCACGGCCGATCCGGCCGCACCGGCGACCAGCAACGCTGTCACCAGAGGGCTACCCTGCTGGATCACCGCCAGGACGCTGGCAGCGCCGGTGAACGATTCTGCACCCAACTGCTTGATCAGCGAACCGGTCTGCAGTGAGACGACGGCGCCGAAAGGGATGGCTACCAATGCCGTCGGCAAAATTGTCACGCTGGCGATGAACCAGGCCTGCTCGATGAACTCACGGAACTGAAATGGACGCCGGAACGTATTCCTGACGACGTCGACGAACAGTTCGACGATGTTTCCGGCCTGAGTTAATGCTCCGTTGACCGGACTCAGAACCGAGTTGCGGGTAACCCCCATCCGATATGCCTACCCTTGCCCGTGTGTCGTGTTTCCGTAGGGATCGCCCTCGTATGCAGGAATGACCTGCGTGTCTTGCGAGTTGTCGTTCCACTCCCCCTGATAGCCGCTCGCTTCGGCGTACTGGGGATCGTACTGCCCAGTTCCGTCAACCTCGTCCAGGCTGTCCTGAATTGCCGCCTGAGCGTTAGCTGGGAGGGTGTGCATGATCTGGCGGACGCGCTCCTGGCGACGACGAACAGCCTGACGCTCGGGGTTTCCGGGGGTGGCCTTCATCTGCGGCACGATGCCCTCGACGTCGTCGACACCACCAGCGTGGTGACCGGCGTCGACGAGCGCCTGCTCGTGCGCCATCTGAGCCTCGTCCTTCTCCTCCGACATACCGATCGGACCGATCATCGTTCCGTTCAGGAACTGCTTGACGACGGGCTCGTCCGAAGTGAGCAGCACCTCGCGAGGACCGAACATCACCAACTGACGACGGAAGAGCATGCCGATGTTGTCCGGCACCGTACGTGCGAGGTTGATGTTGTGCGAGACGATCAGAATCGTCGCGTCGGACTGGGCGTTGATGTCGATCAGCGTCTGGCTGATGTACGTCGTACGCACCGGGTCCAGACCGGAGTCAGGCTCGTCGACGAGGATGATCTCGGGATCGAGCACGAGTGCACGCGCCAGACCGGCACGCTTGCGCATACCGCCGGAGATCTCACCGGGAAGCTTGTCCTCGGCGCCGACCAGACCCGTGAGGTCCAACTTCTCCATCACGATCTTGCGGATATCGGATTCCGACTTCTTGGTGTGCTCACGAAGGGGAAAGGCGATGTTGTCGTACAAGTTCATCGAGCCGAACAGCGCGCCGTCCTGGAAGAGAACGCCGAACAGCTTGCGGATCTCGTAGAGCTCCTTGGAGGAGCACTGCAGGATGTCCGTGCCGTCGATGACGATGGAGCCTTGTTCAGGGCGGAGCAGTCCGATCAGGGACTTCAGGAACACCGACTTACCGGTACCCGAAGGCCCGAGCAGTGCGCTGACCTCACCCGCGGGAAGTGTCAACGACACGTCCTGCCAAATCCTCTGCGACCCGAAAGACTTTGTCAGTCCTTGTACCGCTACCTCGACTCCCACCATTACCTCCGCGACGTCCGTTGCATGCATGCACCCGTGTGGGTTGGGTCACTCTATCGCATGGGAGTGGTACCCGTGACTGCGAATACTACTAACGAGTAGGGAAGAAGCATAATTCAGGTCACAGCCTAGTTCGGACACCCCTCCCACCTGCATGGATTCCGACATATCACCCGCGAAAAAAGTTCAAAAAAAGAGGGCCACTCCCCGTGGGGAGTGGCCCTCTTCGTTACTACTCGCGAAGAGCAGCGGGAAAACCGTCTTACTTGATGACGATCTTTGCGCCGGCAGCTTCGAGCTTTTCCTTGGCAGCCTCTGCGGCGTCCTTGGCAACCTTCTCGAGGATGGCCTTCGGAGCGCTCTCGACGAGGTCCTTGGCTTCCTTCAGGCCGAGGCCGGAAACGACCTCACGGACGACCTTGATGACCTGGATCTTCTTGTCGCCAGCCGACTCGAGGACGACGTCGAACTCGTCCTGCTCTTCAGCAGCTTCTGCGCCGGCAGCCGGTGCGCCTGCAGCGGCGACGGCGACGGGAGCAGCAGCGGTGACCTCGAAGGTCTCCTCGAATGCCTTAACGAACTCCGAGAGCTCGAGGAGGGTGAGCTCCTTGAACTGGTCCAACAACTCTTCGGTGCTGAGCTTCGCCATTGTGGCGGTCCTTCCTGTAAGTCCCATGTCGCTGATCCGCGACCGGGCGGGGTTATAGCAGTGATGCGCGGGTGCGGATCAGCTTTCGGCTTCGGCCTCGGCCGGAGCCTCGGTGGCAGCCTCTGCGGGGGCCTCTGCGGCTCCGCCTTCTGCAGCCTTCTTCTCCTGCAGGGCAGCGGCCAAACGGGCCATCTGCGAAGCGGGAGCATTGAACAGGCCTGCGGCCTTTGCCAAGTTGCCCTTCATCGCGCCGGCAAGCTTTGCCAACAGGATTTCGCGGGATTCGAGATCCGCGATCTTGTTGACCTCTTCCACGGACAGCGCAGCGCCGTCCATGTAGCCGCCCTTGATGATGAGCGCCTTGTTGTCCTTAGCGAAGTTCTTCAGAGCCTTCGCAGCGTCGACCGGTTCGCCCTTGATGAATGCAATGGCGGTCGGACCAACGAACAGGTCATCAAGGCCCTCGATGCCAGCCTCTGCGGCGGCACGCTTGACCAGGGTGTTCTTGGCGACGGAGTAGGTGGCACCTTCTCCGAGAGCGCGTCGCAGTGTCGTGATGTTGCCAACCGAAAGGCCACGGTATTCCGTGACCACAGCGGCGGTCGAACCCTTGAACTGCTCGGTGATTTCCGCAACTGCGGAAACCTTCTCAGGCTTTGCCATACTTCGCCTCCTCTCGTGACAGTCGTTGTCCCACTCAGGAACCGCTGCACCTCATCGGGGTGAACCCGAGAAGACACAGTCCGCGACACGCAAAACGCCCCGGCGCAAGCGCACGGGGCGTACAGAGGAAACATGAAGAAGAGGCTTACGAATCAGCGTAACGATGCAACGCAAAGCAGTGCATAACCAGGCAAACTGTAGAACCACTACATCAAGCTATCCCCCTACCTCGTTCACCTACGTGGGCCGCCGGGCACTCCCGGACTTTCAACCACACTCATCACTGAGTGCAATCACCAACGGTCTTGGGTAGAACATGATTTTGGGGTGAAGTTCATATCCAGCACTGAACTCCGCGTCGAAGACTACCTGACTGCTCGCTGCAAAACCAAATCGGGTTCGTCACGCGCCTATAGCCCTGGCGATCTTGTGTTCGATCTCTGCCCGAGCTCGGTCCGGCAACACCAGCAGCCCATCGAGTTCCTTGTGGGCCTTCCGATACGCACTCTGACGTTCCTGTGGCGTCGCGCCCTCGTCCATGGCCAGTCGCAGCAGACGCTGCGCCCGTACCAGGCGCTCTTGTTCGTCGAGGGTGAATCCGCTCCGTCGGCGACGCTTCGCCTCCGCTTCCGCGATCTCGAAGGCGATCGAGTACGCGTGCACCGCCTCGCGATACTCGGTTTGTGCCTGCTGATTGCCGATCATCGTCTCCGGGTTGCCTGGACGGAGCAGATCGGCACGATATTTGGCTCGATGAAAATCGGCCGTCAAAGGCTCACGCATGTCCGTCAACATCGGGGTGTCGAGCAGTGTGACCGGATCGAGCTCGTATGAGAACCATCGGGCGTCGACCGCATCGTGCTGCTCGATTACCTTCGCCAGCTCTCGGCGCTGTGTTTCTTCGTCGGCGTGATGTTGTGCGTTGGCCTGCGCGATGGCGACCTTGGTCTGCTGCTCGAGCCGGAAGCGCTCTTGCCGGCGCTCGATCCGCCTTTCGTTGGCAACCGCGACACCTTTCAGCGCCCCACCGATGGTGCCGCCGAAAACGAAGATCAGCCACCAAAAGTTTCCGAGGAACTGGAACGCTTCGTGCATACCCCGATGATGCCACCGTTGGACCGATACCACCGGCAGGGATCACTCCCTCCCGAAACAGACAAGAAGGCCGGCAGGGAGTTGATCCCTGCCGGCCTTCTTGTTCGTATGCGGACTGCTTACGCGTCTGCAGCATCCTCGAGGAGGTTGCGAGTACGGTTCGGATCCACCGGGATGCCCGGACCGGTGGTGGTCGAGACCGTGATCTTCTTCACGTAGCGTCCCTTGGCCGACGAGGGCTTCGCACGCAGGATCTCGTCCAGGGCTGCGCCGTAGTTCTCCACCAGCTTCTCATCGTCGAACGATGCCTTGCCGATGACGAAGTGCAGGTTGGCCTGCTTGTCGACGCGGAAGTTGATCTTTCCGCCCTTGATGTCGTTGACAGCCTTGGTGACATCCGCCGTGACGGTGCCCGTCTTCGGGTTCGGCATCAGGCCACGCGGTCCGAGGACACGGGCGATGCGGCCGACCTTGGCCATCTGATCAGGAGTCGCGATTGCGGCGTCGAAATCGACCCATCCACCCTGGATGCGCTCGATCAGGTCTTCTGCACCGACTACGTCAGCGCCTGCAGCCTCGGCTTCTGCTGCCTTCTCGCCAACAGCGAACACGATGACGCGAGCGGTCTTACCGGTGCCGTGGGGCAGGTTGACCGTTCCGCGGACCATCTGGTCAGCCTTACGGGGGTCGACGCCCAGACGAACTGCAACCTCAACGGTTGCATCCATCTTGGTGGACGACGTCTCCTTGGCGAGCTTTGCAGCCTGAAGCGGGCTGTAGAGCTTGTCTGCGTCGATCTTCTCAGCGGCGGCGAGGTACGCCTTGCTGCGCTTTGCCATTTGTTCTGTCCTTACTTATCACTGCAGCGAATTACCTGTGCAGTGGTGAATGGTTCAGTTGTGGTCGGGGCCTGGCCGGCCCTCCCACGTAATGCTGTGGAGCGGACTACTAGCCCTGGACCGTGATGCCCATGGAACGAGCGGTGCCGGCGATGATCTTCGCGGCCTGCTCGATGTCATTGGCATTGAGGTCTTCAGCCTTGGTCTTCGCGATTTCGCGCACCTGATCCATGGTCACCGAGGCGACCTTGGTCTTGTGCGGTTCGCCGGAGCCCTTGGCGACGCCGGCTGCCTTGAGGAGCAGCTTGGCGGCGGGAGGGGTCTTCAGCTTGAAATCGAAGGTCCGGTCTTCGTAGACCGAGATCTCGACCGGCACAACGTTGCCGCGCTGGGACTCAGTCGCCGCGTTGTAGGCCTTGCAGAACTCCATGATGTTCACGCCGTGCTGACCGAGCGCGGGACCCACGGGAGGTGCAGGGTTAGCCTGACCTGCCTGGATCTGCAGCTTGATGAGCCCGGCGAGCTTCTTCTTCTTTGGGGGCATCTCTAGTTCCTAGTTTCTAGCTTGGGTGTGTGTCTTGCGTCGAACAAATTGCAAGTTTTGGGGTGGTCAGATCTTCGCGACCTGGTTGAAGTTGAGCTCAACCGGGGTTTCACGACCGAAGATCGACACGAGAACCTTGAGCTTTTGCTGCTCGCCGTTGACCTCGCTGATGCTGGCCGGAAGGGTTGCGAACGGGCCATCCATGACGGTGACCGACTCGCCGACCTCGAAGTCGACCTCGATGAGGGGCTTGCCGAAGGACTCGGACGGTGCCTCGCCTGCTGCGACGGCGGCCGCTGCAGCCTGCTGCTTCTTCTGCTCCTGCTGCGGGAGCAGGAACTTGACGACCTCGTTGAGGGTCAGCGGCGAGGGACGCGACGTGGCACCGACAAAACCGGTGACGCCAGGCGTGTTGCGCACGGCGCCCCACGACTCGTCGTTGAGCTCCATGCGAACGAGGATGTATCCGGGCAGAACCTTGCGGTTGACCTGCTTGCGCTGGCCGTTCTTGATCTCGGTGACCTCTTCGGTGGGAACTTCCACCTGGAAGATGTAGTCACCGACGTCGAGGTTCTGAACGCGAGTCTCGAGGTTGGTCTTGACCTTGTTCTCGTAACCGGCGTACGAGTGGATGACGTACCAGTCGCCCGGGGCGCGACGAAGCGCAGCCTTGAGTTCGGCAACGGGATCCTCGACCTCGAGCTCGGCGGCGGGAGCGGCCTCGTCGGAGTTCTCGGCATCGTCGGAGATGACGTCCTCGGTCGCTGCAGCGTCTGCGTCGGTGCCTTCGGCAACGTCCACATCGGTGCCTTCGGCAACCACGACGTCTACTTCGGCTGCCGCCTCGGCAGAAACACGCTCTTCGGCCAAAGCCTCATTCGTGTCGTTCTCGGGGGTGCTCACTGGGGCACTCGCTTCCTCTCGTTACTCGGACCCGGGTCGGGTCTTGTCGCGCTCGCAGGCAAAGACGCCCGGCTGCTACGGCGATCAGCCGAACAGCCAGGTGACACCCTTGATCACAGCGATATCGACGCCGCTGATGAAAGCGACCATGAAGACCACGAACGTCAGCACGACGCTGGTGTAGGTGATCATCTGCTTGCGGTTCGGCCAGATGACCTTACGGAGTTCTGCGATGACCTCGCGGAAGAACTTGCGCAGGCGCTTGAAGATGTTGTCTTTCTTCGCCTTGGGCTTCTTGCCTGGGTTCGTTGCAGTCGGCTTGGCCGAAGATGTCCGGGATGCCGTCCGGGCCGGAGTCTTCACGGTGGACGCACTGACCGAGGCGCCGCGTGCAGCGCGCTTGCCGGTCGGCTTGTTGGAAACCCCACTAGGTGCGGAGGGTGCCTTCTCGGCGCCGTCCTTGTCCAGCGACAGATCGGAACGCGTAGTCGCGTCAGCTGCAGTGTCGTCGACACCGGTCGAATCGGCAGACGTTGAAGTCTCCGCATCCGAAGTGTCGGCGTCGCGCTTGGCGCGCTCCTCGCTCACGTCGTTCCTCTCAGTCGCTGGCATCCGGGGGCAGGGGCGACAGGACTTGAACCTGCAACCTGCGGTTTTGGAGACCGCTGCTCTGCCAGTTGAGCTACGCCCCTTTGGTTGACCTCGACAGGTAGACCCTGCCTGAATCAACCGTTCTGCGATCACACAACATACGCGCTACCCGAGGTGAATGTCTTGCAACATTCAGGGCAGCGCGCAGCGCTGAGGAATCCCAGAAATCTCAGTGTACTTCAAAGCCCCGGAACAAACACAATCCGCCCTGCGATCAGGCTAGACGGACCGTGGCGGTGGCCCGACCGAAGATTTTCTTACCTTCGGACTTGGCCACGATTGCCAGTACTGCGGTCTTGCTTTCTTCGTCGACCGACTTCACCTTGGCGGTGAACTCGATCTCGGCCGCCTTGTCGGCTGCCACGATCACCGGGCTCGTGAACCGTACGTTGTACTCGGTCACTGCGCCCGGATCTCCCAGCCATTCGGTGACGTAGCCGGCACCGATGCCCATGGAGAGCATGCCGTGCGCGACGACGTCCGGCAAGCCGGCAAGTCGTGCGACCTCGTCACTGAAGTGAATCGGATTGGGATCTCCCGAAACACCCGCGTAGTTGGCGAGGTTTCCACGCGTCAGGGTGACGGACTTCTCGGGGAGAAGTTCGCCGACACTGACGTCGGAAAATTTACGAAGCGACATGCATCATCACGTCCTTGACTGCGTGGGCGATGTTCTCGTCCACTTCCCCACCCGTACGAGCAACGAGCGTCGTCCACGTGGTGACAACTGCTTCGTCGTTCTGATCGGTGATGATGTTCTTGGTCACGATGATGTCGCTACCTGCGGCCTGCCTGAACGAATCCAGGAAAACGTCGCAGAAGAGTCGGTCACCGACCTGCATGGGCTTGTGCAGCACCAGTCGCTGATCGGTCTGAAGAATCTGACTCAGGTCGTAGCCTGTGACGATCTCTTCGAACAGACGTCGCTGAGCAATGGCACCCACGATGGCGACGAACGTGATGGGAGCGATCAGGCCGTCGTATCCGAGGCCTTTGGCTGCCGACTCGTCGTAGTGCGCGGGATGAGCGTCCTGGACGGCGCGAGCGAACTCGCGCACCTTCTCGCGTCCGACCTCGTAGAAGTCTTCGACACGATAGTGGTGACCGACCATCTGGACGGCATGAGCGGCCGGGTCCGTGGGGACCTCGGCCGCTGCCTGGTTCTCTTGCAAATCTGTCACGCGGTGAGACTCTCTTCTAGCTAGGACCCGAAGACGCAGGCCCAGAGAGGGTCTTCCGCGAAAATCGTCGTCCTGTTAAGGACTTACTACTTCGACTCGCGATGCGACTGGTGGGTTCCGCAGTTGGGGCAAAACTTCTTGAGCTCCAGGCGATCGGGGTCGTTGCGCCGATTCTTCTTGGTGATGTAGTTGCGGTGCTTGCATACCTCGCAGGCCAAGGTGATCTTGGGCCGAACGTCGGTCGAGGAGGCCACGGGATGCCTTCTTTCGGGTGTATCTGATTACGAGCAATCAGGGTGGATCATGCATATTGTGTAGCGGTGACCGGACTTGAACCGGCGACGCAACGATTATGAGTCGTTTGCTCTACCAACTGAGCTACACCGCCTCGGTGTCGAGTGTCGCGCGGAAAGCACGGCACCACAATCCAGCGAGCCCCCTAACGGAATCGAACCGTTGACCTTTTCCTTACCATGGAAACGCTCTACCGACTGAGCTAAGGGGGCGTGGCTCAGGAGTGCGTTGCCGCTCTCTTGAAGCCTCCGAAAGATTACACACGAACGAGCGCCAGCACCAAATCCGCTGGTCATCGGGGCAAAAATGGTGCCGGAGCCCATTGTTGCACCGATCGGGGCCGCTGGCGAGGGCTTTACGGGAACCCGCTTGACCCTGTACTCCCCCGAAACCCTCCCCCGGCGCCCCTGAGCCGCGGCCGGCGTCGGCGTCGGCGTCACGCCCGACCTCGGAACACGCACAAAAAAAGTCAGCCCCGACTCTCGTGAAGAGAATCGGGGCTGACTTGGGGTGGCAGATGTAGGATTCGAACCTACGTAGGCATAAGCCGACGGATTTACAGTCCGCTCCCATTGGCCGCTCGGGCAATCTGCCGTGCTTGCACCAGGCTTCGATCCGGCGCATTCGCAAGTATATCGCGACGTGCGGCGGCCGAAAACGGCTTCCTCGGTGCGGTGAGAAGAATACAACGAACACACCCCCATTTTGCAAACCGGGTGGTAACGGGCGGTGCCGACCCGATAACGTCGAGGTGTCCACCGGTATGGAAGGTGGACGGAACTCGATGTTCGTGAACTACCGGAAAGCGGGAGTGTGAAGTGGCTGATTCGTCCTTCGACGTGGTGAGCAAGGTTGACCGTCAAGAGGTGGACAACGCCCTACATCAGGCTGCCAAGGAGTTGACCACGCGTTTCGACTTCCGAAACACGGGAGCGTCGATCGAGTGGTCTGGTGAAGAGACGATCACGTTGAACGCCGACACCGAGGAGCGACTGCTGGCCGCCCTCGACGTGTTCAAGGAGAAGTTGATCCGTCGTGACATCTCGCTGAAGGCATTCGATGCCGGCGAGCCGGCGCAGTCCGGAAAGATCTACAAGCTGTCCGGAACCTTGGTCCAGGGCATCAGCAGCGAGAACGCGAAGAAGATCACCAAGAAGATCCGCGACGAGGGCCCCAAGGGCGTCAAGGCGCAGATCCAGGGTGAAGAGCTTCGTGTGAGCAGCAAGAAGCGCGACGACCTCCAGGGCGTCATCTCCCTGCTCAAGGGTGAGGACTTCGGGATCGCCCTGCAGTTCGTGAACTACCGGTAGTAGGGGCTGCGCCCCCGTGCGCGGTTAAGGAGTCCTGGGACTGCCTAACCGCGCACAGGGGCCGAAGGCCCTACATCCCGGCCATCTTCTCCAAACGCTCGATCCGGTCCGCCATGGGCGGATGCGTGGAGAACAGCTTGCTCACCTTGTCCCCCGCTCTGAAGGGGTTGGCAATCATCAGGTGAGACTGCGCGGCGAGCTTCGGTTCGGGCGGCAACGGCGCGGCCGCGACGCCCGACT
The DNA here is from genome assembly GCF_016598535.1 of Rhodococcus sp. P-2. GTDB lineage: Bacteria > Actinomycetota > Actinomycetes > Mycobacteriales > Mycobacteriaceae > Rhodococcus_F > Rhodococcus_F baikonurensis. The sequence continues at coordinate 1,147,105 of NZ_CP066779.1, forward strand.
CGAGCTTCCGTAGCGCCGACGCCAACGCCAACGGGTCACCGGTGAGCTCGGCTCCCGATTGATCGGCCTGATACTCGCGAGAGCGCGAGACGGCCAGCTTGACCACGGTTGCCGCGATCGGTCCCAATAGGGAGACGAGCAGCAGCGCGATCGGATTACTTCCCTGCCCGTTCCCTCGGCCACCGAAGATGCTCGCGTACATAGCGAAGTTGGCCAGACCCGAGATGACGCTGGCCATCGCGCCGGCAACGGACGAAATCAGTATGTCCCGGTTGTAGACGTGGGAGAGTTCGTGCCCGAGCACGGCCCGCAATTCGCGTTCGTTCAGAATCTGCATAATGCCGCTGGTCACGCATACCGCGGCGTGGCGAGGGCTACGACCGGTGGCAAACGCGTTCGGGGCGTTCGTGGGACTGATGTACAGCCGAGGCATCGGTTGGTGCGCTGTCGTGGCGAGTTCGCGCACGATCCGGTAGATCGCCGGTGCCTCGACCTCGGTGATGGGCTGCGCGCGCATCGATCGGAGCGCCAGTTTGTCGCTGTTGAAGTAGACGTAGGCATTCATGCCGACGGCAAACAGAACGGATCCCCACAGAAGGAACGGGCTGTTGAACAGTGAGCCGATGAAGACGATCAGCGCCGACATCCCCACCAACAACCCGAATGTCTTCGCACCGTTCGCGTAGCCGTGCAAACTGCTCACCTCTTGCCTCGCCGGAGCCGAAGGCTCACCCGAACTGCCCGGCGTGTGCACCGGGTCTGTTCAGTCAACGAAGGACAGGGTCATCAGGGTTCCCACCCAGGGTCGTCAGGGATTCACCCCAGGGACTATCGGGGTTTCCACCCGGGAACCCCGATTCGTCGAGTGTCAGCCGACTCGTTCGATCGTGTAGTCCACGAGACGCACCAGTGCTTCGTTCGCCGGCCCCTGGGGCAGTTCGGCCAACTGAGCCTTTGCCGCGACGGCGTACTCGCCGAGCTTTGCCTTTGCCTTGACCATGCCCGGCGAACGCTCGAGCAGTTCGAGTGCCTCTTCTACCAGTGCGTCTTCGGTGACCGGGCCCGCGAGCAGCTCCCGCAGGCGATCTGCGTCGGCTCCTTCTTCGCGGAACGCGTACAGAACAGGCAGGGTGTGCACGCCCTCGCGCAGGTCGGTGCCCGGTGTCTTGCCGGACTGCGCCGACACGGACGAGATGTCGATGATGTCGTCGGAGATCTGGAACGCGGTGCCGACGGCGTCACCCAGGCGCTCGAGGCGCTCGATGTGGGCTGCGTCGGCGCCGGAGAAGGTACCGCCGAATCGTCCCGAGGCAGCGATCAGCGAACCGGTCTTCTCCCACACGACCTTCAGGTAATGCTCGACCGGATCCTGCTCCTTCTTGACGCCGATCGTCTCGCGCATCTGGCCGGTGACCAGTTCGGCGAAGGTTTCGGCGATGATCCGAACGGCTTCGGGTCCGAGCGTCGACACCAGGCGTGATGCGTGTGCGAACAGGTAGTCGCCGGCCAGGATCGCCACGCTGTTTCCCCAGCGGGCGTTTGCGCTGGGTGCCCCGCGCCGCATGGACGCCTCGTCCATGACGTCGTCGTGATAGAGCGTTGCGAGGTGAACGAGTTCGGTGACGGTCGCTGCGGTGATGATCGACGGATCGTTCGGCACCGGTCCGAGCTGCGCGGTCAGGATCGTGAACAACGGACGGAAGCGCTTTCCCCCGGCGCGCGCGAGGTGCAGCGCTGCCTCGGTGAGGAAGTCTTCTCCGTCGGACAGCTCGCTGACCAACAACTCCTCGACATCGGAGAGTCCACCACGCACTACTGCGGCGAGCTGTTCGTCGCCGAGGTCGATGCCTGCAACGACGGTGCTCGATGCGGTTGCGTCGGCAGCAGTCTTTTCGGTGCTCACGATGTCAGTACCCATTCCTGTCGTCAGTGACGGCTCGGTTCCCACGGTAGTGAACCTAGCGGTTCGCACTCGGGACGGCCTCGCCACGGTGGCGATCGCGAGCCTGGGAAGATGTGAGTGTGTCCGTAGAAGAGCAGTCCCCCGTCGTCGATTCGCTTCCGACCGAAACCGACATTGTGGTCATCGGTGCAGGTCCCGCGGGTTCTTCGGCCGCTGCATGGGCCGCCCGCAGCGGCCGAGACGTCGTCCTCGTGGACGCTGCCGTGTTCCCGCGAGACAAGACTTGTGGTGATGGACTCACTCCGCGCGCCGTAGCGGAACTGGATCTCCTCGGCCTGGGTGAGTGGGTTCGGTCACATACGACGAACAAGGGCCTGCGATTGTCCGGTTTCGGACAAGAACTCGAACTCGAGTGGCCGGGGAAGTCGTTCCCGCCGATCGGCAGTGCCATCCCCCGCACCGAACTCGACGACGCCATTCGCCGGTGCGCAGTCGAATCCGGCGCGGTCATGGTCGAGGGCACCAAAGCAGTGGACGTCGAACTCGACGGTGATCGAGTTGCCGCCGTCGTACTAGCCGGCCCCTCGGGACGCAGCACCCTTCGTTGTCGGACGCTGATCATCGCCGACGGCGTTCGCTCGACGCTCGGCAAGAAGCTGGGACGGCAGTGGCACCGGGAGACCGCGTACGGCGTCGCGGCACGCGCGTATGTCGCGACGCCGCGCAGCGCCGATCCGTGGATCACCTCGCATCTGGAACTGCGGGACGGCGAGGGCACGTTGCAGGCGGGGTACGGCTGGATCTTCCCGCTCGGCACCGGCGAGGTGAACATCGGCGTCGGGACACTGGCGACGTCGAAGCGTCCGGCACCAGGTGCCCTGCGACCCTTGCTCGATCTCTACACCGATCAGCGCCGAGGCGAGTGGCAGTGGAGCAGCGAAATACATTCCGTCGCTTCGGCTTTGCTACCCATGGGTGGAGCAGTTTCGAACATCGCGGGACGCAACTGGGCCGTGATCGGTGACGCCGCGGCGTGCGTGAACCCGCTCAACGGTGAGGGCATCGACTACGGCCTCGAAGGCGGACGTTTGGTGGTCGAACAGCTCGGCGCCGACGATCTGACGCAGCTGTGGCCGAGCGTGCTTCGGGAGCATTACGGGCAGGCGTTCTCGGTCGCGCGCCGGCTCGCAGGCCTGCTGACGGTTCCGCAGTTCCTGCCGGCGTCGGGTCCGATCGCGATGCGCTCACGGGCGCTGATGACGGTCGCCGTGCGGGTCATGGGGAACCTCGTCACCGATGCCGACGCCGATCTGACGGCGAAGGCCTGGCGCGCGTCGGGGGCCGCGTCGAGAAAGATCGACTCCCGACCGCTGTTCGGTTGAGCAAGTGCTGTGCGCCTTTATTAACCGCCGGGGGTTAATAAAGGCGCACAGCAGGTTCAGGCAGTTGCGTAATGCAGCGCCACGATGCCGCCGGTGAGGTTGCGCCACTTGACGTTCTTCCACCCGGCCGCCTCGATCTTGCGGGCCAACTCTTCCTGGGTCGGCCAGGCACGGATCGATTCGGCGAGGTAGACGTAGGCATCGGGGTTACTGCTGACAGTGCGTGCGACCCGCGGGAGCGCCTTCATGAGGTATTCCATGTAGACCGTGCGGAAGGGTCCGAAGACGGGCGTCGAGAACTCGCTGACGACGAGACGACCGCCCGGCTTGGTGACGCGGGCGATCTCACGCAGTCCGGCCTCGAAGTCGGAGACGTTGCGCAGGCCGAAGGAGATCGTCGCGGCATCGAAGACGTTGTCGGCATAGGGCAGGTACATCGCGTCACCTGCGACCATCGGGACCTTGCGAGAGATTCCGGCCTTCAGCATTCCCTTGGAGAAGTCGGTGGCGACGCACCACGCACCGGAGCGTCCCAGTTCGACGGTCGAGACACCGGTTCCGGCGGCGAGGTCGAGTACCTTCTCGCCCGGCTTGAGGTCGAGGGCTTCGCGGGTGGCCTTGCGCCAACCCTTGTCCTGGCCGAAGGACAGCACGGTGTTGGTGAGGTCGTATCGCTCCGCGACGTCGTCGAACATCGACGCGACTTCGTGCGGTTGCTTCTCGAGAGTTGCTCGGGTTCCGTGTGTAGTGGCCACACCCGAAACGCTACCAACCCTCGGGCAGCGAGGGCGTTCAGGCTGCTCTGGCACCCGTTCGCCGCCCGAGGCCCTGCACGTCCTCGTAGTGGCGGAGCAACTCTTCGCAGATTGCCGGCCAGGTCCGGTGCAGCACCGAGCGCCTTGCCGCGGAGCCGAACTGCACCCGCAGATCCCGCTGACGAAGTGCGTCGACGGCGCTTGGCAGGAGTTCGGTGAACCTGTCGGTCGGCAGGAGGTAGCCGTTGCGGCAATGCGAGATCAGGTCACGCGGGCCGCCGGCGTCCGGTCCGACGACGGGGACACCGCTGGCGAGAGCTTCCTGGACCGCCTGGCAGAAGGTCTCGTGCTCGCCGGGGTGAACGAATACGTCCAGGCTCGCGTACGCATCGGCCAGGTCGGTACCGCCGAGTTGTCCGGTGAAGATCGCGTCTGGCATCAGTCGCTGCAGATTCTGCCGGTCCGGGCCGTCACCGACGACGACGATCTGCACGCTGGGATCGGCGGCCAGCACGGCCAGTCGCTCGACGTGCTTTTCGGGCGCGAGGCGACCGACGAAGCCGACCACCAACCGGTCGCTGTCGCCGATCCAGGACTGCCGCAACACCGAGCTACGACGCGAAGGTGCGAATCGTTGTGCGTCGACGCCCCGGGCCCATCGGTGCACGCGCGGAATGCCGTGCTCTTCGAGCGCGTCGACTGCCGACGTGGAGGGCGCGAGGGTCCTGTTGCAGCTCTTGTGGATTCGACGGGTCCACGCCCACGCGGCGCGGCTCGTGACGCCGAGCCCGTAGCTTTCGGCAAATCCGGCGACATCGGTTTGGTACACCGCGACGGTGGGGATCCCGAGCCTCTTGGCGACGGCCACTCCCCCGGCGCCGAGCAGGAACGGCGATGCCAGATGGACGACGTCGGGCGCGAAGGTCCGCACGGCTGTGGTCAGGCGTGGTTGCGGCAGACCGACGGGAAGTGAACTGACTTTGGGAACCATGACGGCCGGCACCCGAACTACCTGCACGCCGTCGTGTTCGGTGGCGGCAGAGGTGTCGGATCCGACGGTGTCTGGCGCAATGACCATGGCGTCGTGGCCAGTGCGATCGAGGTGTTCGAGCACGCGTAGTACCGAGTTGGTGACGCCGTTCATGTTGGGCAGGAATGACTCCGCAACGATGGCTACTCTCACATCGAGAACGGTGACAGGGCCAGGAAAAGTCCACGTCATGTTCGTGTGAAGTTCGGGCGAAGCGCGAACTAACTCGAGGCGACCGGCGCCGAACCTGCCGCCTGCGCTTCCCGCTTGCGCAGGTACCAGATCGACGGTCCTGCCAGGAGCCATGTCACGACGATCACGGATCCGGCCGGGATCAGCGCCACCGTCGCGTTGCGTCCCGCTACCCGGACCAAATCGGGGTCGACCTTGGAGTACTCGACTTCGATACGTTGTCCCACAGTCAGATTGGTGGGATAGAGCACGCCCAGTTCAGGGTTGTGATTCGCGCCGTCCGGAGTCACGAAGCTGATCGCCGACCGTAGCGAGCCCGCCGAGAGCACCTCGGCGGTTGCGGTCCCCATGTTCGATTCGATGGTCCGATCGTTGCGCCAGGCGCCGAGAACCAGGATCACCGCGAGCACCGAAATGCCTACCGCAACCACCAGTACGCCGATGCGGAGGCGACGCAGAACCGTTTGCGTCACAGCTGTGCCCGCACGGAAGCGTGGAGTTCGCGCAGTCCACTGCGATCCGTCGCGACCTCGAGAACCCGAATGCCGTTGGCCGGTTGCGCGAGCGTCGTTGCCAGGGCGTCGACGGTGACCGCTGCGTGCGGCACGCGGTAGGCGGCGCACAGCGCAGCGAGGTCCATGCCGTGGGGTGTTCCGAACACTCGCTCGAAGACGCCGGCGTACTGCGGGTCGCCTTGTTCGAGGAGCTCGAAGATACCGCCGCCGTCGTCGTTGGCTACGACGATGGTGAGGTCGCTCGGCCTCGGCTCACCGGTCCCGATCAGCAGCCCGGACGCGTCGTGCAGGAAGGTCAGGTCGCCCATGAGAGCGACGGTCCGTCCGCCCTCGTACGCCAATGCGGCACCGACCGCCGCCGAGACGGTGCCGTCGATACCTGCGACGCCGCGATTCGACAGCACCCGCACGGCGGGCTTGGGATAGCTCACGAGTGCCGCATCGCGAACAGGGTTGGATGCGCCGAGCAGAAGCTGGTCGCCGTCCGCGAGAGCATCCATCACAGCAGCTGCCACGTGTAGGCCGGTGGCCTTGGGGTGGGCGTCGAGTTGTTTGCGGACGGCAGTTTCGGCGTGTTCGGTCAGCGCGGCGCAGCGAGCAATCCAGGCGGGATCGGGCGTCCCGGTGACCACTGCCCTGGTTCCGGTGGCGAGTACGTTGCCGGACACGTCGGGCCAGCGCGGCCCGGTTGTCAGCGCATAGACGTCGACGCTCGGGTCGGCCAGCACCTTCGAGACCTGACGATGCAACGTCGGGCGGCCGGTGATGATCGCCTGCTTGGGCTTGAGTTGCGAGAGCGCGAGTGGATGCAGTGCGATCCCGTGCATCGGAGCCGTCGGCTCGGCCACCGTCGGCAGGCCGGCCAGCTCGGGTCGAAGTGCGCTGCCGTGTCCGGAAATGACCACCGTATCTGCGGTGAGGTCCAGATCGACCGGAACATCGAGCGTCGCGTTCTGGGTGGTGGTCCAGGCTGCACCGCCGGGACGGCCTTCCGGAACCGGTCCCTGGACGTGCACGTCCGGCACCAGCGGCTCACGGAGTGGGATGTCGAAATGCACCGGACCCGCGTTTCCGGATCGGGTTCCGCGGGCAGCGGCGAGGACCCGGCAAACCGCCGAGCGCCATTGGCTGTTCTGCGTCGAATCGTCCTCGGCCAAGCCCAGGCTGATGGTTGCGCGGACTTGACTGCCGAAGAGCCCGAGTTGCTCGACGGTCTGGTTGGCTCCGGTGCCGAGCATCTCGTACGGCCGGTTAGCGCTCAGGACCACCAAGGGCACTCGGGCGTAGTTGGCCTCGAGGACCGCAGGTCCGAGATTCGCGACGGCGGTCCCGGAGGTCATCACGATGGGGACCGGGCGTTTACCGGCGATTGCCAGTCCGAGTGCCAGAAAGCCGGCCGTCCGCTCGTCGATCCGCATGTGCAGACGCAACCGGCCGTCGAGATCGGCAGCCTGGAGGGCAAATGCGAGGGGCGCGTTGCGAGAGCCTGGACACAGCACGACTTCACGCACGCCACCACGAACCAGTTCGTCGACGACGGCTGTGGCTTGTGCAGTGGACGGATTCACGCCTTCAAGAGTGTCAGATGTTCAGGTGCAGGCGTGCCGAGGGGCAGCAAGGAGCGGCATTATGTGTGGGTGCGCACACTCTTCGATCCAGCCGAGCTCGAACCCCGCCGGTTCTATCAGTTACTCACCGCTTCGGTGGTTCCCCGGCCGATTGCGTGGGTGTCCACGGTGTCGGCCGACGGCGTCGGCAATCTGGCTCCGTACAGCTTCTTCACCGTGGCCAGTTCGGCGCCGCCGATCGTGCAGTTCACGTCGGTCGGACGCAAGGACAGTCTGCGCAACATCGAAGCGACCGGCGAATTCGTGATCAACCTGGCGACCGCCGCGCTCGCCGACGTGGTGAACGAGAGTTCCGCCTTCTACGACGCCGAGGCCGACGAATTTCTCGAGTTGAACATTCACAGCGAGCCGAGCGAGCGGGTTCGCCCCGTCCGGGTCGCCGACTCCCCGATCGCCATCGAATGCACGCTCCACCAGGTCATCGAGGTCGGTAATTCCTTTGTCGTGATGGGAAACGTGGTCGCGGTCGCAGTACGTCCCGAGGCCGTCGCCGACGACGGGCTACCGGACTTCGCGGCAATCGCACCGATGAGCCGACTCGGCCGAGCGCAATGGGGTCTTCCGCCCGAAGTCGTCGAAAAGGACAGACCCACCACTCCACAGCGACCCTAAATCAGGTTAGGGTTACCTGATTAGGTACGAGTAACAGATAATCAGGGAGCAACCAGTCATGGCCAAGCGCGCCAAGTTCGTGAAACCGGCCTCACGCAGCATCGTGTCGGCGCAGGTCGTGGCGAACAAACGTATAAGCCCCAGCTTCATCCGAGTGACCATCGCCGGCGAAGAACTGTCCACCATCGCACCGATGGGTGCCGATCAGTGGTTCCGCATGTTCATCCCACAGGTCGGCCAGAGTGAACTCCGATTGCCGAGCGCGGCAAGCAATCTCTGGTACGCGCAGTACCTGTTGATGTCCAAGGACACGCGACCCGTCGTGCGCAACTACACGATTCGCGCCTACCGTGCTGCCGGAGCAGGCCTCTTCGGCGAGACCACGGAGATCGACATCGACTTCGCCTACCACGGCGACATCGGTCCGGCATCCGCGTGGGCGGACACCGCGTCGGCCGGCGACAAGGTCGCGCTGCTGGACGAAGGCTGCATCTACAACCCCACACCCGAGGCCAAGTGGCAACTGCTCGTCGGCGACGAGAGTGCGCTCCCAGCGATCATCGGCATTCTGGAAACCGCGCCAGCAGATCTGCGTGCCGAGGTCTTCGTCGAGATTCCGAACATCGAAGACAAGCAAGACATTCCGGAGCTGGCGAACGTCAACGTTCACTGGCTCGTTCGCGAGGACGAACATGCGACGCCGGGTGTTCTCACGCTCGAAACCGTCCGCGCTGCCGAGCTGCCCGAGGGGCCGTCGTACACGTTTGTCGCCGGCGAACAGGCTCTCACCACAGGGCTGCGTCGACATCTCGTGAACGACCGAAAGTTCGCCAAAACCGACATCACCTTCACCGGTTTCTGGCGTCACGGACATTCGGCTCACTGACAAAAGCACCGACAACGACGAGTGGCCCGGGAGAAACTCCCAGGCCACTCGTCGTTTTACGTTCGCTTATGCAGCGTGCTTCTGGATCACATCGCCCAGACGCGGCAGAGCTGCAGTCACATGCTTCTTGGCCGAACCGCGCAGCTTCGAGTACATCGACTTGACGACAGCCTTGTCACTACCCTCGATGCGCTCGTCCGTCACCTCGAGGAGGGAATCGGCGACCGCGTCGCCGCGGGCACTGATGAAATCGGCGAAGCTGCCTTCACCGGAAGCCGAGAATTCCTGCCAGTACGGCTCGAGCTTTGCCACGAAAGCCGGCAGAAGCGCGGTGACGGCGTCCGGCACGATGGACGGGCTCACCTTCTTGACCGCGCCGTAGCCACCCTTGAGAGCCAGCCCTGAGGCCCCCGACTTATCCGAAACCTCTGCGTCGATCAAGGTCTGCACGTCCGCGACGACCGCGGGAACCCGTGATTCCTCGAGCAGGGTTTCGTTCAGAGCTGCAACCACTTTCGATCCCTTCATTCTTCACTGATGTTCATCAGGTCGCGCCCGAGACTATACGAAATTCGGCTGGTCTCTACTGCCGAGTATCCGATGGCAGCGCCTGGCGCGCTCCAACCACCAGTCGCGCCGGTCGGCGGGCGCCGCCAACGTCTCGAGCAGAACCGGATCAGGCTCGACGGCACCAACGGACAAAGCGCCGTCGGCGGCTGCTTCGGTGACCGCGACATCCCGGACGAACAAGCCACCCGTGCCGAGTCCACAGGCAAACGGAAGCGAGGGCAAGGCCGCCGCGGCCGCCAGTCCCGCGGACATCCCCACAGCCGTGTCCAGCGCACTCGAGACCACCACAGGTACCCCGTAGTCCGCCAGCTGCGCCGACAGCGCCACCACAGCACGCATCCCGCCCAGCGGCGGCACCTTCACGACGGCGACGTCCGCTCCCCCGGCTCGTACGACACGCAGCGGGTCCTCGGCACGGCGAATGCTCTCGTCGGCAGCGATCCGCACACCGGTCCCCGCCGCGCGGACCCTGACCAGTTCCTCGACGCTTGCACACGGTTGCTCGGCGTATTCGAGTTCACCGTCTTCGGTGACGGCACGCAAAGCCGTGATCGCCTCGTCCACGCTCCAACCGCCGTTGGCGTCGACGCGCACGTTCGGGATGTGCCGACGCACCTCGTTCACCCGGGCGACGTCCTGCGCCAACGTCTGTCCCTTCTCGGCGACCTTGACCTTGGCGGTCCGGGCCCCGGGGAAACGCTCCAACAATTGCGGAACGGCAGACGCGTCGATCGCCGGAACGGTGGCGTTGACTGGCACTGCCGGACGAAGCGCAGGTGGTGGCCCCAGCCACGCCGCCTCGATCCCGGCGAGCAACCACTGCGACGCCTCGCCGTCGTCGTACTCGACGAAGGGGGCGAATTCTCCCCACCCGGCCGGGCCACGAACGAGCAGAGCCTCACGAGTCGTGATGCCGCGAAAGCGAACTCGCATCGGCAGCGCGAGCACCACGGCGTCCGCGATCAGATCGTCGAACGAGGGGAACATGTCAGGGCTGTCCTGGAAGCAGTTCGATCATGAGCGCATCACCGTCGGCGAGGAGCTTGCCGTCGAGGTCGGTCAGGCGCGCGCTGACGAAGGTCTTGCGCCCCTCGACCCGATCCACCTTCCCTTCGATCACCAGTTGCGTGTTGAGCGGAGTGATCGCGCGGTAGTTGATGTGGAGGTAACCGGTCCGGGAGATCGGACGGCCACCCGCGTGGACCGTCATCCCGAAGATGTCGTCGAACAACAGGGGCAGTACACCGCCGTGAGCGGCGCCGTTGCCACCCAGGTGGTAGCGGCGGAAGACGCCGGTACTGCGGACTCCTTCGGTGTCGAACTTCTCGACCATCCACGGGAGCATGAGGAGGCTGCCGCGTCCGGGCAGTTGGATGTTCGAGCCCGCGGGTGACTTGCCCTCCGGCACCTCGTACGGCGTCAGCCGATCGGCAAGCTCTTCGGCTTGCGTGGCGATGTCAGCGAGTACGTCGTCGGGAACGTTGGTCGAGACCGCAAGGTCCTGCAACCTGCGCATAGCCTCGACGAAACGCCCGAAGTCCGGACCTGCGGGAGTGTGCCGGAACCGCGGAAATCCGCCCCGGTTCTCACCGTCTGTGACGATCTCCGTGCCATCTGCGGTTTGTTCGCTCATGACCTGCACGTTAGCGCGCCCGGGAACGTGTTCTACCTCAGGTATCCGTTAGACGCGCGACGCTTGCCTCTATCGTGGCTCAGGTGACCTTCAACCCGCAGCTCTGGCGCCCTGTCCCCGGATTCGAGAACCTCACCGACATCACGTACCACCGGCACGTCAGCCAAGGCACCGTTCGCGTCGCCTTCGACCGACCGGAAGTACGTAATGCGTTCCGCCCGCACACCGTCGACGAGTTGTACCGGGCCCTCGATCACGCACGTATGACCTCCGACGTAGGCGCAGTGCTCCTCACCGGCAACGGACCGAGCGAGAAGGACGGCGGCTGGGCGTTCTGCTCCGGCGGAGACCAGCGCATCCGTGGTCGCAGCGGTTACCAGTACGCCGAAGGTGAGACGGCGGACACCGTCGACAAAGCACGCGCCGGACGCCTGCACATCCTCGAGGTCCAGCGACTGATCCGCTTCATGCCGAAGGTAGTCATCTGTCTGGTCAACGGCTGGGCTGCGGGCGGCGGCCACAGCCTGCACGTGGTGTGCGACCTGACGCTCGCCAGCCGCGAGCATGCGCGCTTCAAGCAGACCGACGCCGACGTCGGAAGCTTCGACGGCGGATACGGCAGCGCCTACCTGGCAAAGATGGTGGGCCAGAAGTTCGCCCGCGAGATCTTCTTCCTGGGTGAGACGTACACCGCCGAGGAAATGCATCAGATGGGCGCCGTCAACAAGGTTGTCGACCACGCGGAACTCGAGAACGTCGCGATCGACTGGGCCGGCAAGATCAACGGCAAGTCGCCGCAGGCGCAGAGGATGCTCAAGTACGCATTCAACCTGCAGGACGACGGATTGGTCGGTCAGCAGCTGTTCGCCGGTGAGGCAACACGTTTGGCGTACATGACCGACGAGGCCGTCGAGGGTCGCGACTCGTTCCTCGAAAAGCGTGACCCCGACTGGTCACCATATCCCTGGTACTTCTGAGACAGTAGGTGTGAGACGGGAGGCCGGACGTGGAGATTCTGAGTAGCCGTACCATATTGCGCCCGAGCGAGTACGAACGAACGCTGAGCTTCTACCGAGACACCCTCGGTCTGGCGATCGCTCGTGAATACCCCGGCGGCACAGTCTTCTTCGCCGGCCAAGGGCTGATCGAAGTCGCCGCCCACGGTGGCACCGGCGAGGGTGGGTTTCGCGGCGCGATCTGGCTCCAGGTCCGTGATCTCACTGCGGTGCAGACCGAACTGGTTCTCGCCGGAGTCAAGATCGCCCGCGAGGCGAGGCAGGAACCGTGGGGTCTGCACGAGATGTGGATCGCCGACCCCGACGGGACGCCGATCGTGATGGTGCAGATTCCCGAGGATCATCCGATCCGAAAAGATTCCCGGCCGCCGGCGGAATAGTCGAGCAGCGACAGATGCCCGCCACGAACTTCCGTGGCGGGCATCTGTCGGTTCTTCGCAGAGATCAGTTGCGCGTGCTCAGCGCCTGCGAGATCTGATCTGTCTGGGCCTGGCCCTCGAGCAGTTGGCGAACCAACCACAGCCTCAGCACCTTTGCCACCGATGCGGCCAGGAAGAGCGCAGCACCGACCACTGTCAGGGCGAGGAAAACCACCGTGAGAATCTGGTACGACACCAGATCCCGTAGGTCCGAGAGCGTCAGCGAAGAGATGTAGACGACGAAGGCGCCGACCACTCCGACGACCATGAGCACCAGGCCTGCGATGCGCGTCGCCGCGTCGCCGCCTGCCTGCTTCTTGTCCAGCTTCAACTCTGCGATGTTCTTCTTGAATTCCTCACGGCGATCTTCGGCGAGAGTAGTCATCGTCATCCTCCTAGATAACTGGTAGAAAGTTCGTTTTCGATGTCGTGTGGATCGCCGGTCTTCACGACGCGTCCCTGCAACATCAGTGCGGCCGAGGTCGCGATGGGGAGCACCGCTCGTGCGAACTGCTCGGCAACCAGAATGGAAATGCCTTCGGCTGCAAGCGAGCCGACGACGTCGTACATCTGCGAGACGATTCGAGGTGCGAGACCCATCGACAGCTCGTCGAGCAGGAGCACCGTCGGGTGAGTGCCGAGTGCCCGAGACAGCGCCAGCATCTGCTGCTCGCCACCGGACATCGATCCCGCCAACTGACCACGCCGCTCCCCCAGGATCGGGAACCTGCCGTACGCAACCTCTTCGAGTTCGGCCAAGCCGACGCCCGTTCCGGTCGCGATCCACAGATTTTCCCGCACAGTGAGGTTGGCGAAGATCCCGCGTCCCTCGGGGATGGAGCAGACCCCCAGCCGAGCCAACTCCGAAGGCTCGACGCCGTTCACGACCTGGCCCGCGAGCCGGAACTCGCCGCGGGTGACCGGAAGGACACCCGAGCAGATCTTGAGCGTCGACGTCTTACCACCACCGTTGGGTCCGAGTAGCGCCACCACGGCGCCGGGTTCGAGAACCAGATCGACCCCGTGCAGAACCTCGATGGATCCGTAACCGGCACGGACACCGGAGAGTTCGAGCAGCGGTTCGGGGCGGTCGGCGCCGCGTAATCCCTCGCCGATTTTCGCCTCGCCAATTTTCGCTGAGGTCATACTGCCTCCTCCTCGGTCCCGATGTAGGCCGCGATCACTTCCGGATCCGTCCGGATCTTCTCCGGATCACCCGAGGCGAGGACTGCGCCGTAGTCCAGTACGTGGATGGTCGAGCACACCTTCATCACCAGTGGAATGTCGTGCTCGACCAGACAGATTCCGAGTCCCCCCGCTGCCAGTTCGGTGAGCATCTCGGCAAAGACCTCGGTTTCCTGCTCGGTCTGACCCGAGGCCGGTTCGTCGAGCAGAAGCACTCGCGGGTCGGTCATGAGGGCTCGCGCAACTTCGACGACGCGAGCGCGTCCGGTGGGGATGTCTGCGACGTCCTTGTCCGCGACATCCGTCAGCCCGGTCAGCTCCAGCAGACGATCTGTCTCGCTGTCCACGTCGATCTTGTTGCGGCCGTTCGCCTTGTGGATGTCGCCGGCGACGCGCAGGTTGTCACGCACCGACAGCGAGACGAACAGTTCGAGCCGCTGGAATGTACGTGCCAGCCCGCGACCTGCCCGCTTGTGCGGTGGCAGCTTCGTCACGTCGACGCCGCCGAGAAACACCTGACCGGAGGTGGGTTTCTGCAGCCCGGTGATGGTGTTGAAGAGCGTCGTTTTGCCGGCGCCGTTCGGTCCGATCAGTCCGGTCACGGTTCCGGGTTGCACGGTGAGCGAAACGTCCTTGACCGCGACGTGCCCGCCGAAACGAACACTCACACCGCGTGTTTCGAGTAGTGGTGCATCAGACATGGGCGGTCAACTCCTTCCGCGAGCTGCCCTGGTACTGAGGAAGCCTCAGTTCGCGGTCGATCTCGTCACGGATCTCGGGGCTGTACGGGACGTCGATCCCGACGTCCTCGGGGACGACTGTTGCCTTGGCGGCCAGTTCTTCCGTGGTGAGAACCGCACGGGGCATCACCATCTCACCGATCACCGGCAGCATGAACACCACTGCGATCGTGATGGACGCGAACCACCAGTTGCCCAAAACGCCGGTCAGAGCAAGGACGTAGGTCAGCAGAACGACCGCGCCGCCGCCGATCAGAACCGGCTTGGCATCGGCGAGCCGTCGGTAGCCCTCGATCACGCTGTGCACGGTGCCACTGGGGTTCGCGCCGACACCGATACCGATCAGCGCCGGGCTCACCGCGGCGATGTTGCCGAAGAGCAGCCACATTCCCTCCAACTCCGGTTGCGCCGAAGCCAGATTGGTGAACGAGACCATGATGACGGCAAAACCGATTCCGGCCATGAGCCCACCGAACAGTGCGCCGGTGACGTATCCGATTCCTGCGACGACGGTCAGCATGAGCAGCGAGAGGCTGACCATGATGGCAAAGCTCTCACCCGAGACCGAACCCATCGCACTCGACATCAGAATGCCGCCAAGTCCGGCGATCCCCGAAGAGATCATGAAGACGCTCAGCTTGAGCCGAACCAGGCTCTGGCCGAGCATGGCCGAACCGGCCGGGCTGTCCTTCATCGCAGCGAGTCGGCGCCCGTAACCGCTGTTACGCAACGCGATGACGCCGACGCCGAGTACCGAGAACAGGGCGGTCACGGTCATCAGGAACACCGTCTCGTTGCTCAGATCGAGCGGGCCGATTTTCAGCGGCGGGAGGGCGATGTTGCCGTCCTTGAACAGCGAGTACTTCATGCCGAACATCTCGTGTTCGGTGGTGTCACGAAGAACCATGTTGGAGAGGAACACTCCGAAGGCCATGGTTGCAAGCGCAAGATACAGCCCTCTCAGCCGCAGCGCCGGCAGGGCGACGAGGCCGCCGATGACTGCGGTGACCAGGACTCCGACGACGATGCCCCACAGGTTGAGGTGCGCAGCCAACCCGGAACCGGAGATCCCGAAGTGAAAGGCCACGATGGTGGCGATAGCACCGAAAGATACCGGCGCCAAGTTCAACTCACCCGCGTAGCCGGTGAGGAGTGTGAGCGAGAGCGCGATGATCGCGAACGTCATTCCGATGGTCAGTGTTGTGACGGCGGACGTCACCATCAGCAGACGGATCAGGTACACGATGACGATCAGCGCCACGCCCCAGACGACGGCCTTGCGCACGCTCGGCACGTGGTAGCGCTCACGGGTACGAGTGACCGCACCGCGAAGCCGGTCCTGAGGTAGGACGATGAGTACGACGAACAGCGCGATCATCGGCAGGGAGACACGGAAGTTCGATGTCCAACTCCAACTGGTCGGGAAGTACGCCAACACGTACGTACCGGCAAGGCCGAGAACCACGGCGCCGACAAACGTGCGCGGAATGCTGCGCAACCGGCCGAACATGGCCGCGGCAAACGCGTCGATCACCAAGAGCGTCAACATGTTCGCCTCGAGTGTGCCGCCGCTGATCGGGGTGATCAGGATGCCGGCGAGCACTGCGAGCGTCGAACCCATCGCCCAGGACAGTGCCGCGAGACGCTCCGGGTTGTGGCCGTTGAGGCGCAGTAGTTCCGGATCGTCGACGACGCCGCGCATCGCAACACCGGCGCGGGTGCGTGTGAAAAGAACCCGCAGGCCGACTGCGATTGCGATCGCAACGAGGATGCAGATCAACTCGTGGTAGCGGATGCTCGCTCCGAACACCGTGATCTTGGACTGGTCCCCGAAGAACATCTGCATCGTTCGGGCGGTCTCGGGATGCCAGAACCAATGCGAAATCGAGAGCATCCCGAGCAGGATCGAGACCGTCACAACGATTTTGGTGACCTCGGCAGTATCGCGCAGGCCCTTCATGATCAGGACGTAGAGCCCGAGACCCATCAGTGGCCCGACGAGGACCAGTGAAATCAGCAAGGCGACGACGGTGGGAAGTTCCCAGCCGTAGCGCAACTGCCAGTAGATGAACGCACCGAGCATTGCCTGTGCACCGTGCGCGAAGTTGAAGATGCCTGACGTGTTGTACGTGAGCACCAACCCGGAGGCGGCGATCGCGTACACCGACCCCAGGACCAGGCCCAGGATCGTGAAAGTGACAAAAGTGTTCATGGCTGAACCCTCGTTAGGGACTCGGGCGGCGGTTGGCGCGCGCCGCCCGAGTCGGAAGAATCAGGACTGCGGCTTGATGACGTTGGCGTTCTGGTACTTCGTCGACACGCGGTCAGCGCCGAGTTCGGTTCCCCAGGTGCTCTTGTCGGTCGCGACGAGGTACTTGGGGTCGCACTTGAATTCGCCCGCGGTGGACGGGAACGCCTGCGCGTAGGTATTGCCCTTCAGCGAGGTCATGAGGCCGCAGGTGGCCGGCATGTTCTTGCCGGGATCGGTGACGGCATGCAATCCGCCGCCGTCCCACTCGTGAATGTTCGAGAGTTCGTCGACCATGCACTGGCGCGTCAGATCGCTGCCGCACTCGTCCGCGGCGGCGGCCCACAACAGGAACGACGACGCCGCCTGCATCCCGAGGAGCGCCGTCTTGCCGCCCTGCTCGGAGACCAGATCCACGTACTTCTTCACTGCGGGCACCTTGTCCGCGTTCTCGAGCATCTGGAAGGTCATGCCCGCGTTGAGGTTGTCGAGCAGTCCGGTGTCCTTGTTCCAATCCGAGACGGTCGCGCCGTACCAGGTGGCTTCGCCGAAGAAGACGGGGTCGATCCCGACCTGGTCGAGGGCCTTCACGAAGTTCAGCTCCGACGGGCTCGCCGATCGTGACGTCCAGATACCCTTCGCGCCGCACTCCTTGTACTTCTCGGCAAACGGCACGTAGCTCGATTCGCCCTCGTAGTTGAGTGTGACGCCGCAATCCTTGAGCTTGAAGCCCGCGGCCTCGGCAATCGAACGAATCTTCGTGGTGGAGCTGATGATCGTGGGCATCGTGCTGTTGACGACGTCGAAGTCGTTCACCAGATCGGGGTGCATCTCGGCCATCTGGAACCACTGCGAACCGTTCGCGTAGTCGACGGGGAACGGAACTCCCTGGAAGGTCATGGGTCCGTTCGCGGCGTCCGGCGAGACGGTGAAGCCCGGTACGGACACCAGGTTGCAGGCGACACGCGTCTGCTCGGCGGTCTGATCCATGGCGAAGCCGTACCCGACCATCATGAACTGACTCGCGCACGCTTCCTGCATGACCGAGTTGGCCTGCGTCATCGCGGCGTCGTAGTCGGTACCGACGACCTTGCGGCCGTTGATGCCGCCCTGATCGTTGCACCAAGAGATGAGCGCGTTGACGGCATCGCTCATTTCCTTGTTCAGCCCCGGTGACTTCACGTACCCGCGGTCGTCACCGAACCCGATCTTGATCTCGGTGTCGCTGACGCCTTGATCGGTTGCGCCGGTGGCGTCGCCTTCGCCACACGGCGAATCGAGGGTGCCGAACTTCGCATCGGAGGTGCTCGACGCGAGGTCGGCGCCGACGCCGGATCCGCCGACAGCGACGGCGTAGGGATCGTCACCACGATTCGATGCGCAGGCTGACGCCAGAACGGCGGTCGCGGCGAGTGCCACGATCAGCTTCGTGGACTTGTTGGGCTTCACGGTCGGAGCTCTCCTTCTCACTGACAGACACCGAGAAACAGGGGTGAAACCCCTGTTCCGGTGCGCTCGGTGCCCGTAGGTAATCAGCGTTTAAAACGGTCCGAATGCGCCTTCCCGGTGAGTGAGACCAAAAAGTGAGGTCCCACACAGGGTTCCGATTTCGTGGCGCTGAACACATCGCGAACGGCAGCGCCGCAGCCCACGCACGGGGACGTACTCCACGGAGCCCCTGTTCGCATCCCGTTCGCTGTACTTTTACGCGTTCGATACGCACAATTCACGTTGTGACCGCAGAGCTCGTAATCCTCCTGGTGGTAGTTGTCACCGCCCTCGCGTTCGATTTCACGAATGGTTTTCACGACACCGGTAACGCAATGGCCACCTCCATCGCGACCGGTGCACTCAAGCCCAAAGTTGCGGTCACACTTTCCGCGATCCTGAACCTGGTCGGTGCGTTCCTGTCCGTCGAGGTGGCAGCGACGGTGGCCAAAGGTGTCGTCAACCTCGGCGCGGTCAGCGGGCAGGATCTGCTTCTGATCGTGTTCGCCGGTCTTGTCGGCGGAATCATCTGGAACCTGGCGACGTGGCTTCTCGGATTGCCGTCGAGCTCCTCGCACGCACTGTTCGGCGGATTGATCGGCGCCGCAATCGCCTCCATCGGTATGGGCGGAGTCGAGTGGGGTGGAGTTCTGACCAAGGTCGTCGTCCCCGCAATCCTCGCGCCGGTCGTCGCGGCTCTGGTCGCCGGCGTCGGCACCAAGCTCGTGTACCGCATCACCGCATCCGTGAAGGAAGACGAGCGCGAGCGCGGTTTCCGTTTCGGACAGATCGGCACCGC
Source organism: Rhodococcus sp. P-2 (assembly GCF_016598535.1). Taxonomy (GTDB): domain Bacteria; phylum Actinomycetota; class Actinomycetes; order Mycobacteriales; family Mycobacteriaceae; genus Rhodococcus_F; species Rhodococcus_F baikonurensis. The sequence goes on from NZ_CP066779.1 coordinate 1,166,106, forward strand.
CTCACTGATCTCACTTGCACACGGCACCAATGACGCCCAGAAGACGATGGGCGTCATCTTTTTGGCCCTCGTCGCTCACGGCACCATCACCGCCGAGACCGAGATGCCGTTCTGGGTGAAGTTCACCTGTGCCGTTGCGATCGCCCTCGGGACCTACCTCGGCGGTTGGCGCATCATCCGCACCCTGGGCAAGGGCCTCGTCGAGATCGCCGCTCCGCAGGGACTTGCTGCCGAAGCGTCGTCCGCCGCCATCATCCTCACGTCGAGCCACCTCGGACTCCCCCTGTCGACCACTCACGTCGCCACCGGATCCATCCTCGGTACCGGCATCGGCCGCAAGGGCGCCGAGGTCCGCTGGGGCGTCGCGGGCCGGATGGCCGCTGCCTGGCTGATCACGTTGCCGTCGGCCGCGGTCGTCGGCGCCATTTGTTGGGCACTCGCGCATCTGATCGGCGGACTGGCCGGCGTGCTCGTCGTCTTCGCTGCACTCATCGCCTTCGCGATCTTCATGTACATACGCTCGCGTAAGGAACCCGTAGACGCGGCGAACGTGACTGCCGAATGGGACGAGAATTCAGATGCGGCAGTTGCCGAGATCCCGGCAGCCGAACCCACTCCGTCCACCGAAGCCACCCGCAACTCCTGAAAGGGGCGCAAGAGAATGCATCTACTCACCGATACCCTCGATTCGCTCTGGCAGGTAGTGGCAGTCGGACTGCTCTTCGGAGCGGGACTTCCGGCGATCTTCGCCTTCGGCCTCAAGTCACTGAGCCTGCCGAACGCCGACGGCACCGAAGGACCGTCCACCCTGGGTAAAATGGGTGCGTACCTCTGTTTTGCGGTCGTGCTCGTCACGATCTTCGCCGGAATACTGTTGTTGATGAAGAACTTCTTGGCCAGCACGTTCGGAATACACGTCTTCTGAGTGGTCGTCGCGGTACACCACTGAAACCACCGAAACGAAAATGAGGCCGAGGATTTGAGCAAGTATTCATTGCGCAGCGTGCTCGACTGGCTGCGTGCCGGGTACCCCGAGGGCATCCCGGACAAGGATCATTTCGCGCTGCTCGCGGTTCTCCGTCGTCGTCTGACCGACGAGGAGATCGAGCAGGTCGTTTCGATGTCCATCGAGTCCGCACACGAGGTACCGGACCGGCACGTCGACTACGACACCATCCGCGCCATCATCGAGGGAATCCTCAACGAGGAGCCGTCCGAGGACGACGTCGATCGTGTCACCGAAAGACTGCGCGCAGGTGGATGGCCGGTTATCGAAGACGCGGACGCCGACAACGAAGTTCGAGACGTGAGCTGACGTCATGGCCCTTCCGCCCTTCCTCACGTCGATAGTCGGCTGGTTGCGGGCCGGCTATCCCAACGGCGTCCCCGAACAGGACTACATCCCGCTCTTCGCGCTCCTCACCCGCAGACTCTCCGAATCCGAGGTCGACGCCGTCGCCGACGCGTTGATCGAGGACGGCGATCTGCCTATCGAGAAGACCGACATCCAGGTCCTCATCACGAAGATCACCAACGAGATGCCTCTCGAAACCGACGTCGACCGCGTGCGAAGCCATCTGGCTGACGGTGGTTGGCCGCTTGCCGGGCCGGACATCCGGTGAACGTTCTTCGCACGCTCGCGGTTCCGCAGGGCGAGGCGGTCTTCGAGGTATTGCCGCGCATCGCGCAGATCCTGGGCGGCGAGCACGACGCCGTGCTCCCCGTCCCGGCGACCGACGCACGCGAGACAGCTCGCCTGAGCGACGCTCTGCTCCCCGATCAGCCCATCGACGACGGTATTTCGCTGGTAGTCGCCACGTCGGGAACCACCGGCACTCCCAAAGGGGCAATGCTCACCGCGGCCGCACTGCGAGCCAGCGGCGACGCGACCCACGAACGCCTCGGCGGCACCGGATCCTGGTTGCTGGTCCTGCCCCCGCACCACATCGCCGGTATGCAGGTTCTGTTGCGCAGTGTGCTCGCCGGAACACAGCCGGTGATCGTCGACGTCAGTGCGGGTTTCGACCCGGCAGCGCTTCCGGGCGCCGTCGCCGCGATGAGCGGACCGCGCCGCTACACCTCGTTGGTGCCGACGCAGTTGGTCAAGGCACTCGGTGATCGCGCCGCGGTCGAGGCGTTGGCTTCGCTCGACGCCGTTCTGCTCGGCGGCGCTGCGACGCCTGCGCCGGTGCTCGCGCAGGCCACCGAAGCGGGCATCACCGTCGTCCGCACCTATGGGATGAGCGAGACCTCCGGCGGCTGCGTGTACGACGGAATCCCGTTGTCCGGGGCAAGGATTCGCATCGACGACGGCCGGGTTCTACTGGGTGGACCGATGCTCGCGTCCGGGTATCGTGGGCTTCCCGACCACCCCGCGTTCGCCGAACCCGGATGGTTCCGGACCGACGACGCCGGATCAGTGGTCGACGGAGTTCTGCGTATCAGCGGCCGGTTGGACGAGGCAATCTCCACCGGCGGACTGACCGTCGTACCGCAGGTCGTCGAGGCCGCGCTGGCCGATCACCCCGCCGTTCGCGAGTGCGCGGTGATCGGCATCGAAGACCGGCGACTCGGGCAGCGGGTGGTGGCCGTCGTCGTCGCCGAGGGCGAAGCTCCGACGCTCGAGGAGTTGCGCACACATGCTCAGCGGACACTCGACGTGACCGCAGCGCCGCGCGAGTTGTTCGTCGTGGACGCGCTCCCCCTCCGTGGCCCGGGCAAGCTCGATCGCGCCGCCCTGGTTGCTCGGTTCAGCTAGCAGCCGCAGCACGTTTCTTCAGCCGCAGGCCTGATCAGCGCCGCGGCTGCACAATCAGCGCGCGGCTCCGCGGAGGCAAGCCCGCTCGAACCTTCCCGCACGCGTTCGAAGTCGCGCAGATCCGCCCATACCCACCGGAACACCTCGAACCCCGCGTCCCGAATCGCGTCCTCGCGCAGTTTCTCGCGCTCCACCGCCCTACCCGGATCGTCGCCGCGGTACTTGACCATCCCGTCGAACTCGCCCACCACACCGTGCTCTTTCCAAAAGAAGTCGACCCTTCCGACAAACCGTCCACCGTGACGGATCTCGTGCTGCAAGGTCGGCTTCGGCCAACCGTCGTCGCGCATCCGTACGCGGCTGATGGACTCCCCGGGACTCTCGGCACCCGGTTCGACGAACTCGGCCACGACCCGCGCCCGGCTCATCCCCAGCCGTCCGCGCGCATGATCGAGAGAGGCGTCGACGTCCTCACGTCTCATCCCGCGTCGCAGGGCGCAATCACCGATCACCACGGCGTTCTCGAACGACGTCGTCCGCGCGAGGTCTACGAACGTTCGCGCCAACGACGTGGTTGCGACACCGTCGATCAGCACGACTTCCTCGGGCGGGACCACCGCCGGGTGAAGATGCAAGGTCTGGCTCTTCCGCCCACCCGAGGGTCGGCTACGCGTCATGTGTACGGTGTCCAATCGCAATCCGCCGCAATCCAATCCGTGCATGACAGCTGCCGAAGCATGGCTCACGATTGCGCCGGGTCCACAGGTTTCGGCGGCTGCCATGACAGCGCAGCGATGGCGTGCTCTCGCATCGAGTTCGCGGAAGTGATCGGCCCGCATGTAGATCCCCGCCGCAATTCGGTGCAGCTCACCTCGCTTGACCGCTCGTTGCAACTGTTCGTCGCTGGTGCCGTCGCGGTGTGCCTGTGCCCGCGTGAGAATTTCCATGCAGCGAGCCTGATGCCACCGCGCCCGCGGACCGACGAGCAAGATCCGTCTGGGGAGTGTTTGCCGGTTGTGGAGCACCGACCCCGCGCGCTGTGCAAGTAACCGCAAGTTCCACGCAAGGTCCATGCAAGATCGATCTGCCAAGCTTCACTCCATGAACCACACAGCTTCGCCTCTTGCCATCGAGGCCGACGGACTCGTCAAGAAGTTCGGCGAGCACCGCGCGGTCGACGGCGTCAGCCTGACCGTCCCCACCGGCTCGGTGTTCGGCGTCCTCGGGCCGAACGGTGCCGGCAAGACCACCACCGTCCGCATGCTCGCGACCCTCCTACGCCCCGACGGCGGTGAGGCACGCATCTTCGGCCACGACGTCAGCCGTGAACCCACCGCGGTCCGTTCCCTGATCGGCGTCACCGGGCAGTACGCCTCCGTCGACGAGGACCTCACTGCAACCGAAAACCTCGTGATCTTCTCGCGACTACTCGGTCTGAGCCGCCGCGACGCACGCAGCAAGTCCCTCGAACTCCTCGAGGAGTTCGACCTGGTCGAGGCCGCAACCAAACCGCTGAAGAACTTCTCCGGCGGTATGCGTCGACGCCTGGATCTGGCGGCCAGCCTGATCGCTCGCCCGCCGCTGCTGTTCCTCGACGAGCCCACCACCGGCCTCGATCCGCGCACCCGCGCCCAGATGTGGGTGACCATCCGGCGACTCGTCGCCGAGGGTTCGACGGTGTTGCTCACCACGCAGTACCTCGACGAGGCCGATCAGTTGGCCGATCGCATCGCGGTGATCGACCGCGGCCGCGTGATCGCCAACGGCACCGCCGACGAACTCAAGGCGTCGGTCGGGATCTCTTCGCTACAGCTCAAGTTGGTCGATCGTGATCGAACCGAGGAAGCTCGCTCGCTCATCGCCGCTGCGCTGAGCGTCGAGGTGGGTGTCACGCCCGAGGTCGGTCGGATCACCGCCCCGCTGAGCGACCCGTCGATCACCGCGGACCTGTTGATCCGCCTGCGCGAGCAAGGTATCGCCGTCGACGAGATCAACGTACAGAAACCCAGCCTGGACGAAGTGTTCCTAACCATCACCGGGCACCAGCCCGAAGACGGTGGACGCAACGACGCCCAGTCCGACAACGACTCCGATCGGAGCGTCGCATGACAACCACCCTCACCAAACCCCGGTCGCCGATTGCGCAACCGGACTCTGCGCCCCGCCGGATCAGTCTGCAGCAGAGCTTCGCGAACACGTTCACGATGGCGTACCGCGGAATTCTCAAGATCAAGCACAACCCCGAGCAACTGTTCGACGTCGTCATCCAGCCGATCATCTTCACGTTGATGTTCACCTACATCTTCGGCGGCGCGATCGCCGGTGACGTGACTGCCTACCTGCCGACGATCATCCCCGGCATTCTCGTTCAGACCGTCATCACCGGTTCCATCGTCACGGGCACCCAGCTTCGTGAAGACATGGACAAGGGTGTGTTCGACCGCTTCAAGTCCCTTCCTATCGCGCGCATCGCCCCGCTGTCCGGTGCATTGCTCGCCGACGTCGTGCGTTACGGCATCGCCACGACGATCACGTTCATCGTCGGTTTCGCGATGGGATACCGCCCGGCAGGCGGCGTGGTCGGCATCCTGTCCGCTGCGATCCTGGTCATGGTGTGTGCGTTCTCCATCAGCTGGATCTTCGCCCTCATGGGCGTGCTGATGAACAAAGCATCCACGGTGCAGGGCGTTTCGATGCTCGTGCTGTTCCCGCTGACATTCCTGTCGAATGCGTTCGTCGATCCTGCCACCATGCCGAGCTGGCTTCAGAAGTTCGTCAACGTCAATCCGGTCTCGCACTTGGTGACCGCGGTTCGCGAGCTGGCCAACGACGGCCATTTCGGCATCCACGTGGTCTGGTCCTTGGTCGGCGCCGCGGTGATCGTTGCCGTCATGGCACCTCTGACCGTCCGGATGTACATGCGCAAGACGTAAGTCCCGCAACATCGTCCAGCTCTAGTCCAGCACCGGTCCGCGAAGCGCAGCCAACACTGCTTCGCGGACCGCTCTGCGCGAGTAGCCCGACACCTTCTCGGTTTCCACAGACCACCTGTCGGATCCGACCACACCGACAGCGAAGTCGGACAGGCGCGCATGGTGGAGCGAGACGAAGTCCTGTCTCCCCGGCATTTTCAACGACAGTGCCATCAGTTCGACCCCGCGGTCGATGTTGCCCGTCACAAGATCGAACGACCCGATCGCCGACGCCAACGAACCCGCGAGCGGCAGGTCCGCGTAACCGTTGGGATCGAGCTTGAGAGCACTCGACTCCTTCATCTGCAGAACGCGACCCGCCACGAGTTCGTGCCGGCCGTGAACCGCGTGAGCGCACACGGCCGCGGCACCGAGCAGAACGACGAAGGGATCACCGAAGATGTTCTCGATCGCAGAACCCAACAGCTCCAGCGCTTCTCGATACCGAGCCAGGCCGTCCTCGATACGGCCGTCCGCGAGATCCGCCTCGGCGATACTCGCCATGAGCGCCGCGCGCCGTTGATCGGTTTCGATGGCTCCGGTCCCACCCGAGTGGGCCAAGGCCGGGCGTGCCCGATCGAGAAGTACCCGACCACCAGCGGTGTCACCGGCCGCGATCATTGCTCCGGCTTGAAAGCAGATGAGCTGCATCGCCTCGTCACGCGCACCGAGACGTTCCATCGACGCCGCCGCGATCGCGTAGAACTCGATGGCCTCGCCGTAGCGGGCGGATTGGCTGTGAACCGACCCGACATGTTGGGCCGCCATCGCCAGACCCCACTCGTCACCGATGCTGGTGGCGTAGTCGAACAACGCCTCGCCGTCCAGCAATGCACCGCGCAGATCTCCGATGTTCTCCCGCATGTTCGAACGCGCCGACAGCGCCGCCATTCGGGTCTCGGGATCGGAACTGCGAACGCCTTCGGCCACCAACCGCGCAAGTTTGTGGTTGGCGATCCCACTCGTGGTCAGCTTGATCAGAAATGCGAACAGCGGACCGAGATCATCGCGCTCACGCAACAGCTTTCGAAGGCGGACCCGAGCACGGGCATGGTTTCGATCGGCCTCCCCGAAGAAGAGATGCATCGCCACCAGGATGAACGTCGCGCCGACCAGTTCCGCATTCACGTCGCGCAGATCGTTGTCCGCGGTCGCCCCCACGATCTTCGACGCCCAGTTCGAGATTTCCGAGTTCGATCCTCGTACGGCCCACAGAATCGCGAGGACGGGAAAGACGTTGGCCACCGTAACCGCGTCGCCGCGCTCCACGGCCCAGCGAAGAACAGCGAGAAGGTTGTCGTGCTCGGCGTCCAAGTCGGCAATCAGGCGAAGCTGGTCCGTTCGTGATCGCACGACGGCGTCCTCGGCGATCGCGATCGCCCAGTCGTCTAGGCGCCGAATCACTTCCGGCCCCTCCCCGGACGCGGCGAGTTGCTCCTCGCCGTATTCACGGACCGTCTCGAGCATGTAGTACCGAAGATCGCCCTGTCCGTCGCTGACGGAAAGAAGCGACTGATTGACCAGAGCTTCGACGGCGCCCGCCACATCGGTCAGCTCGCCCCACCCTGCAACTGCCTGCGCCGAAGAAAGCGTGAAGCCTGCCGGGAATCGGCACAGCCGACGCAGCGCGATCTGATCCCCGCTGCCCAGCAGATTCCAACTCCAGTCGATCACCGCGTGCAGCGTCCGATGCCGGTCCGGAGACGTCGGATCGTCGGAGCGCAACAACGCGAACCGATCTCGCAGTCTCGAACCGATTTCGTCGACGCTCATCGTGCGGACCCGAGCGGCAGCGAGCTCGATCGCCAACGGGAGTCCGTCGAGCGTCGTACACAGCTTGACGACCGCGTCGAGGTCCAGATGAACCGACGGCCGCACCGCGCGGGCTCTCGCCGAGAAGAGTTCGACTGCCGACCCGGTTCCGTCGTCGATCGCCAACGGCGGCAACGGGTACACCGCCTCGGCACTGATCATGAGCGGAGATCGACTGGTGGTCAGTACCGTCAACTGAGGACCGGCCGCGATCATCTCGGCCACGATCTCCGAACACGCGCCGATCACGTGCTCGCAGTTGTCGAGGATGAGCAACATCGGACCGGCCGACAGCGCCTCTTTGAGTCGCTCTCGCGCCGAATGCGTCCGGCCGACGGTCAATTTGCCTGGCGCCAGATCGGATTCGCTGATTCCGAGGGTGCCGCCGATGGCCGCGATCACGTCTTCGCTGCTGCGCAACGACGCCAGCTCCACGAGTACCACCGAGACGCCAGGCCGGTTCACGGATGCGCGCAGGCCCAATTCGTGTGCGAGGCGGGTTTTTCCGGCACCGCCGGGTCCGAGAATCGTGACGACGCGAGAGCGGGCGAGCAAGGATTCGATCTGGTCGATGTCACCATCGCGACCGAGCAAGGTGTTGGGGGCAGCGCGTAGACCGATCGCACGCGCAGCCCGTGGTGTAGCTGCCGGCGCGCCCAGAAGTTCTGCGTTCAGAGTCACCAGCGCAGGTGACGGATCAGCGCCCAGACGGTTGGCGAGGTGGTTTCGAAACTCTGCGAACACCTCCAGTGCCTCGTTGACGCGGCCGGCTCCGGCGAGCGCGCGCATCAGTGCTTCGGCTGCCGTGTCGTCGAATGGACTCGCCAGGTGCCGTCCTCGCACCAGTGGAATGGCTGCCGCGTACTCCCCCAACGTGAGGAATGCGTCGATCTGCGCCGACTCCAGTTCGTCGTACACGCGGCCCGCGTCGAGCGCGAGGCGATCTGCGACGTCGCCGACGACGTCGCTTCCGGGGGTACCGCGCCACAGGCGCAGCGCGTCGGTCGTGACGGCAAGCGCCTCGGACGCGTCGGCGCCGCCCGAGCGCAACCGACGGGCCGCGTCCGCTGCCCTGGCCAGGTCGACACGCTCCCGAGCGAGAGTGAGCCGGTATCCGGCCGCCGTCACCTCGAGGGCCCCGTCCGGGAGTGCAGATCGCAGGCGCGAGACCTGAGTGTGGAGCGCGTTCATCGGTGAGCGCGGCGGCTCCAGCCCCCAGACGTCGCCGATCAGGCTCTGCGCGGTACGTGGCTCACCGGGATTGCGAGCCAGCGCCACCAGGAGAGTTCGAGCTCGCGGCCCAGGGAGGGGCACCAGACGATCGCCCACTTTGGTCGAAACGGGTCCGAGCAAGGCAATGTCTGCCAGGTCTGCGCCCGACTGCGCGTACCTGGCGCGCTCACTCACGTCTCGAGTCATGTGCTGATCCACCGCGTTCGATCGTATTGCACAGTGCAAAGATCGTCGTATGGCAACAGCTGCTCAATGGATCGAAGGCGCGAGGCCGCGCACACTCCCGAACGCGATTGCGCCCGTGCTGGTCGGCACCGGAGCCGCGGCGTCACTGGACCTCGCAGTGTGGTGGAAGGCGCTCCTGGCACTGATCGTCTCCTTGGCCTTGATCGTCGGGGTGAATTTCGCGAACGACTACTCCGACGGAATCCGCGGAACGGACGACGACCGCGTCGGGCCACTGCGCTTGGTCGGATCGAAGTTGGTCAGTCCCGGAGCGGTGAAGGCCGCCGCGATCAGCTGCTTCGCCGTTGCCGCGGTAGCCGGTTTCGTTCTGGCTGCGACCACGGCCTGGTGGCTGGTCGCGGTCGGAGTGTTCTGCATCATCGGTGCGTGGTTCTACACCGGCGGCACGAAGCCGTACGGATACAGCGGGTTCGGCGAGATCGCCGTGTTCATCTTCTTCGGGTTGATTGCAGTGCTGGGAACTCAGTTCGTGCAGGCCGAGCGGGTGGACCTGGCCGGACTGGCCGGAGCGATCGCCATCGGTTCGTTCTCGAGCGCAGTGCTTGTCGCCAACAATCTTCGGGACATCCCGACCGACACCGAGTCCGGAAAGATCACTCTCGCAGTCCGACTCGGCGACGCGAAGACCCGCACGCTGCACGTGATCCTGCTGGCCGTCCCGTTCGTCGCGACCCTGCTGCTGATCCTGCGTACTCCGTGGGCATTGCTCGGATTGCTCGCGTTGCCACTCGCAATCCGAGCCAACGCCCCGCTGCGTTCAGGGGGCCAGGGAATGGCTCTGATCCCCGCGTTGCGCGACACCGGACTCGCCATGCTCGTCTGGGGTGCCGCGACCGCAGTTGCGCTCAGTCTCGCCTGAACTTCGCCGTACTCAACGGTTGTCGGGGACGAACGCGCTGAGCAGAAAGTTCACGATCGAGATGATCAGCGCGCCCCAGACTGCCGTCCAGAAGCCGTCGACCGTCAAGCCGTAGGACGTTCCGGACGAGATCCACGCCGTCAGCATCAGCATCAGGGCGTTGATCACGAGTGTGAACAGTCCGAGAGTCAGGATGAGCAGCGGTAGCGAGAGAAGCTGCACTACCGGCTTGATGAAGGCGTTGACCACCGTGAAGATCAAGGCGATCACCGCGATCACGAGAACCGTGCCCCAGGTGCCGTTGTCGTGGTTGGCGATCGTGATGCCGGTGACCCACGCCGACGCCAGCCAGATGGCTATGCCGTTGATGATGAGACGTGCCAGAAATGTCATGTCTGAATGCTGGCACATCCCGCCCCGTGCATGCGGAGCCGTGCCGAATCTAGGCGGCGCGATTCATCTTCGCTTCCAATCGCTCACGGATCACCGACATCGTGACCTGCGTTTCGAGGGCCTGACGGGTGGGCCCGTCGGCGACACGCAGGATGCCGAGCAGGATGTGTTCGGCACCGATTCGGTTGTCCTTGTGCGCGAGCGCTTCACGGAGCGAGAGTTCCAACACCTTCTTGGAGTCCTTCTCGAATCGCGATCGAGGAAACCCGAATCGGCCTTTCCGCGAAGTATCGACACCGTCCGGCACAGGAGTCTCGTCAAGCACACCTTCACCGAACGACTGCTCCAGACTTTCCCGCACCGCATCGAGATCGATGCCGATCGACTTGAGTATCTCGGCGTCGTCGTCGAGGTTGTGCGAGTCACCGCCCTTCGAGTCACCGCCTTTCGCGCCGGCGCCGGCGCGGCGGATCGCGTCGAGGGTGACACCCGACTCGGTGAGCACCTCGGTGGCGATGCCCCGATCAGCGGTGAGCAGGGCGGTCAGAAGTTCCGTCGGCGTGACAGGACCGGATCCGGCGACAGCATCGACGACTACTCCCCTCGCCTGCGCGGAGAACCTTTCGAACATGGCACTTACCTGCCCTTCTCGCGCAGTGAACGCAGCATCGATTCCGACTGCGCGGACGCATATTTCTTGTGGACGGCTTGACGGCTGACCTCGAGAGCTTCCGCGATCGCCTGCCAGGACCATCCGTGCCGGCGCGCATTGGCGACCTGAATGGCCTCGAGTTTGTCGAGCAGACGTCGCAGCGCTCGAACGGCACGCAATCCCTCGGTGGGATCCGGGCTGCCGGCGGCAGCGGCTAGAGAGGTTGCTTCGGTCATGTTGTCAATTTAGGTTGACACACGGAATCTGTCAACCAAAATTGACAACATGCCTCAGTACCCTGCGACTGCCCCGTTCACTGCCACCTGCAGATCAGCCTGCACAGTTCGGGCGATATCCATCGGCTTGTCCGGAAGTTCGGTCACCGGCATTCCGACAAAGACACTCGCCGCCTTGACGTCACCGGAAACCGGGCCGTAGTTGATGCCGATCGACACCAGAGCCGGCGAGCACCCCAACTTCTCGGCCCGGGCCACGATGTGGCCGATTCCGCTGTTGACATGCTGCAACTGCGTCGGATCTTCGGTATTGCACGTCCCCTCGGGAAAAATCGCCAGACAATCGCCATTGCCCAGACGCTCCGCCGCGACGTCCATCATCACTCGGCCGGCATCCGAAACAGCGCGAAGGCCGTAGTTCTTGCTGCGAAAAACCGGGATACTGCCCATCATGTCGATCTTCTTGCGCTGTGAGGGATCAACGAAGAGTTCGTCTTTGGCGAGGACCCTGGTCCGTCCGATCACTCGGCGCAACGGAGTGCGCCACGCGGTCGCGGCGAGCGTGAACTGGTCGCTCTCCGTCAGATGATTGACCGCCACGACCAATTGCGTCTTGCGCTCGAGCAGAGTCTTCAGCGCAGCCTCCGCCCCCGGCGCGTATCGCACTCGCGGGCGGTACTTCAGCGCCAAGGCGGCGTAGGCGAGCTTCGCCACAAACCGGTTCTGCTGATGGCTGCGGTAGTACTCGTACACCGCTTCGTAATTGTCGAGTGAAACTTCAGGATTGCCCATGATCCGCCCTCGCTGGAGAAGTGCCCCTTGGACAAACGATACACAACCTACGGTTGCGTAGGTTTGTGTTTCACACGGCGTAGCGCTGGGCGAAACTCCGCTCTCGAGGTAAAACGGTTTCTGTGATCCGCTCGGCCATATCCACCGACCTACCCGCACTGCAACAGATCGAGATCGCCGCGGGCGAACCGTTCCGAGACATCGGGATGGACGCCATCGCAGACGATCCACCGCCCACGCTCGACGAGTTGAACGATTTCCTCGCGGCCGAGCACATCTGGGTTCAGACCGACGCTAACGACGTACCCGTGGCGTACGCACTCGTCGAAATCGTGGACGGCGGCGCACACATCGAGCAGGTTTCCGTTCACCCCGATCATGCCCGCCAAGGCCTCGGCGCCCAGCTGATCGACGCCGTCACCGAATGGGCGGCGGACCATCACCACGATCTCGTGACTCTGACGACTTTCGTCGACGTCCCGTGGAACGCGCCGTACTACGAGCGACTCGGGTTCGTGCGCCTGGCCGAGAACAGGCTCTCCCCCGGACTGATCCGCATCAGAACCGACGAGCAATCGTCCGGGCTGGATGCCTGGCCACGCGTGACGATGAGCCGCCCCGCCCGTGGTCACGTGTCACCAGCGCAGAAGTACACGGCTCAGGAATTCGCCGTCCAAGCACCCGACCGTACGAACTCGTCCAGCACGGCCGTCGGACCGAGCAGGTCGATCCCTTCCGACGCCACCCATTCGTCGTTGTAGTACGTGCCCGAATAACGCTCTCCGCCGTCGCACAGCAGCGTGACGACGCTGCCGCTGCGTCCGGCCGCCATCATCTCCGCGATCAACGCAAAGGCGCCCCACAGGTTCGTACCCGTCGAGCCGCCGACTTTGCGCCCCAGGGCGGCGCTGGCGTGCCGTGCAGCCGCGATCGAGCCTGCATCAGGGACCTTGATCATTCGGTCGACCACCTGACCGACAAACGACGGTTCGACGCGCGGACGGCCGATGCCCTCGATCCGGGAACCCCGAGTACCGACGATCGACGGATCGCCGGCCCGCCACGCGTCGAAGAACACGGAGTGCTCCGGGTCCACGACGCACAGTCCGGTGTCGAATTTCCGGTAGCGAAGGAAGCGGCCGATCGTGGCGCCGGTTCCGCCGGTCCCGGCTCCGACGACGACCCAGTCGGGAATCGGGTTTTCCTCGTGCTCGAGCTGAGTGAAGATGGATTCGGCGATGTTGTTGTTTCCGCGCCAGTCCGTTGCGCGCTCGGCATGGGTGAACTGGTCCATGTAGTGGCCGTTCGACTCACTCGCGAGCCGATGCGATTCCGAGTAGATCGAGGACGGATCGCTCACGAAATGACAACGTCCACCCTGCGCCTCGATCAATGCGATCTTGGCGGGACTCGTACTCGCGGGCATCACCGCGACAAAATCCAGGCCGAGCAACTTCGCGAAATACGCCTCGCTGACAGCCGTCGAACCGGACGACGCCTCGATGACGGTGGTCTCTTCGGTAACCCAGCCGTTGCAGATCGCGTACAGGAAAAGCGACCGCGCGAGTCGATGCTTGAGACTCCCCGTGATGTGGGTCGACTCGTCCTTCAGATAGAGCTGGACGGTCCAGTTACTCGGTAGCGGATACCGCAGCAGGTGAGTGTCCGCGCTGCGTTGCGCGTCGGCTTCGATCAACCGCACCGCGTTGTCGACCCACTGGCGTGACGTCCGACGATCGACGTCGAGCGACCCCGTGGTCACCGCCCGTCCCCGCGCAGCTTGGAGCGAAGATCGTCACGATCGGACCGGCGCTGGGCGTCGACGGCCGCGATGCCCGCATTGACACGCTTGCGGAGTTTCGCGAAGAGCAGCAGCGACAGTGGCAGCGCGATCAGAACTGCGAACAGTGCCGCGACGATCAGGGGAACGTCAGTGCCGGCGAGCTTTCCACCGCCGATGATGACGGCACCGATCACGACGACCAAGAGCAGTCGAGCGACCGAGTACAGCACCACGTCGCGGGCCAGTTGACCCTTGGTCACCGGCCCGGCAGTCGACTTTGCCTGCGCAGAGTTTGCGGAGGGTTTACTGGCTTTGACCGGCTCAGAAGGAACATTTTCGGGGTTTTCAGACAACTGGCTCACCCTCTCAGGTTACCCATTCCGAATGCGGGTGGGATCAAGCCCGCTATATCCATTTTGTCCTTTACTTAAACATTACTTTGTCTTGAAAGATCGACTACCCGGCTATATCTGTGCAAACATTGCGCTACCACTCAGAAAACGGTCGAATGTGAGCGAAGGACTTCGAAACAAACTCGACGCAGGTTTTTGGCAACTGCTCGACACACCGGTTCGGTATCACTGTTCAGAGTCACTGCTCGTCAACGTTCGACATCAACATGGAGGACCTCACAATGAGCGCACCAACCTTCAATACCGCCGCAGACGCACTCATGACGCCAGGACAGGTAGCGGCATTGTTTCATGTCGATCCCAAGACCGTGACCCGCTGGGCACACGCAGGACGTCTGGGCTCGCTTCGCACGCCAGGGGGACATCGTCGATTCCGTGAGACCGAGGTCATGCAGCTTCTGCGCTCACTGACCACCGAAGCGGACAACAACTGAGCAACTTCAGCTCACTTCGAAGTACTTGTAGCACCCGACAGATCTTGCAGCACCCGACAGATACAGCACTGACGCACTGAACCGAAACCCTTCTCCACACCGCTTCTGGTGAAGCGGGCCGGAGACTGAGTAGGCTCGACCTCAGTTCCCTGAGGAGGTGCGCCGTGTTGTATCTGTTGGCGTTGGTGGGTTTGGTGACATTGATCGTTCTGATGTGGAAGGCATTCGGGCCCGATCCGTCGACGCGTACCCCGGTGAGCGGCGTGCGCGGGCCGGACGACGATCCCGAATTCCTGTGGAATGTGAACCAGCAAACACGACGCAAGCGCACGGAAGGTCCGGACGTACCGCCGACTGACACGTCGACGTAGCGTCCGGGCTCACCCGGCTACCGCTTACCGCCCCGGAACGCCGAACGGGGAGGTGGGAAAGTCCTGTGCAACCACCGCGGCCAATTCCAACACCGCTTGGCGGGTGCCTGGACGCAGCCGGTCCAGATCGATTTCGGCACCTTCTTCCAGATGCGGATCGAACGGAATAAGTCTCACCGCTCGACAGCGCTGCTCGAAATGCTCGACGACCCGTGGCAGATCAACCTTGCCCGAGCGAGGGCGTACCGCATTGATGACGGCTACGGACGTGGCGACCAACCTGCTGTAACCGTGAGCATCGAGCCAGTCCAGTGTTGCGGAGGCGCTACGTGCACCGTCGACGGATCCGGAACTGACGACGATCAACGAGTCCGCACCTTCGAGAATGGCCTGCATCGCCGAGTGCATCAATCCGGTACCGCAGTCCGTCAAAACGATGCTGTAGAACTTTTCGAGCATGTCGACAGTACGCGTGTAGTCCCCGCCGCTGAAGGCCTCTGAAACTGCTGGATCACTGTCGGATGCAAGCACTTCGAGTCGGTGGCGATTTTGTGATGTGTAACCACGGACGTCGCTGTACTTCTCGATGCTGTTCTCGTCGCGCAGCAGGTTCCGCACTGTTGCCGGAGTCTCGAGCGGGATCTTCTGGCTCAAGGTTCCTCTGTCGGGGTTTGCATCGACTGCGACGACGCGATCACCGCGAATCGACGCGAACATCGATCCCAGCGTCGCGGTGGTCGTGGTTTTGCCGACGCCACCTTTGAGACTGAGAACCGCAACCTTGTAGCAGCCCTGCAGGGGCTGGTTGATCTGGCGCGTCAACTCGACGACATGCTGATCCTTTGCACCGTTTCCAAGGTTCACCGATCGGCCGGACATCGTGTACAACGCCTTGCGCCAACCACCGGCCGGGGCGGGTCGAACGGGCTTGACGAGCAGCGCGGCCGAAAGGTCTTGTGCCGTCATGGGGAGAGCCTGCTCAGGGAGATTGCCGGGAGCGGAGTTGAATCCGGTCTGCTGCATCTGAGGGTGAACCGGCGCCGCCGGAGCAACTGGCAGCCCCTGTCCGTTCGGCAGCGCCTGTCCGTTCGGTATCGCCTGCCCGTTCTGCAGCGCCTGCCCGTTCTGCAGCGGTTGACCGTATTGCAGGGTGTGGCCGTTCTGCACCGGCGCAGCGCCAGGGTGGCCGAACTGCCGAATCTCGGGGTTGGGTGGCTGAACGGCAGGCGAAGAAAGTGCCTGTGGTTGCTGGGGTGGTCCCGCGGACGGTCGCGCGGCCGGAGCGGGCTGGTTCTGGAGGGGCGGCGCGCTCTGGACGGGCTGTGGGTGCTGGACGGGCTGTGGGTGCTGAAAGGACTGTGGGTGCTGAAAGGACTGTGGAGCGCCAGTTCGCGAATCCGGAACCGACCCTGCACGATTCGTGGGTTCGTAGGTCTGCATCGGCATCGCGGGCGAGGTCGAGAACTGGCCGTTGACGGGGCCAGGTTGTGCTTCCGGATATTGGATGACCGGGGTCTTGGGGCCTGGCGCCGGAGCTGCCGGCGTCGTCAGCGGTGGCTGAGCGGCGGGTGCACTGGGCCCCGGGCCGGCGACCTGCTGGAGCGGACCGGAGTCGACCGGGGCCACGAATAGACTACGAACATCGCTGGGAACCGAGTCGGATGACGTCTCGGGTGCGGATGTGCGCAACTCGCTCCGCGTCGGCTCGGCAGGGCGCACCGGCTCCCACAATCCTGCTCCGGCGTCTTCGATCTTGTCGGCCATCTCGCCGTTCCCCCTCGTCGATCCCACAGCTACCAAGCAGCTAGTAACTCACCGAGCTGCATCGTAACTGTTGCCGCCCCTGACCTACCTACCGGTAATACCTACAGACCGGTCGGCAGCCACCCACGGTACCTCGAGAGGATCAGTTGAGTCCCGCGTAGGAGTGCAGGCCGGACACGACCATGTTGATGATGAAGAGGTTGAACAACATCGCGACGAATCCGGCGATGTTGATCCAGGCCGCCTTCGTCTCCCGCCAACCGGACGTTGCTCGCGCATGGAGGTAAGCGGCGTAAATCACCCAGGCGATGAAGGACATCGTCTCCTTGGGATCCCAACCCCAGAAGCGTCCCCACGCAGCTTCCGCCCAGATGGCACCGAGGATCACACCGGCGCCGAACAGCGGAAAGGCAATGATCGTGCTCTTGTAGGCCAAGCGGTCGAGGGTCTGGGCGTCCGGCAGTCGCTCCGCGATCCGGCCACCGATGCTCGAGCCTTCGTCACCGGGCGGGAACTTCAGTCGGAGCAGGAACAAGAGGGAAGCGATACCGCCGATCATGAAAATGCCGGAGCCGACGCTGACGATCGTCACGTGAATCGGCAGCCAGTACGAGCGCAGCGCCGGAACCACGGGAGCAGCGTCGGCGTAGAGAACCGTGCCGGCGAGGAACATCAGAATCAGGACGGGAACCAGCAGGAAGACCCACATCGGACGGTACGCCGGCTTGATCAGCAGGACGTGCCCGACCAGCAACGACGCCGCACACGCCATCGCCACGAACTCGTACATGTTGCCGAGCGGGAACCGTTCCGTCGCAAATCCGCGGAGCACGATCGACGCGATGATCAGAACCGTTCCGACAACCAGGACAGCTCGGCCCATTCCGCCGAACCGCTCCGAGAGCGACTTGGTCGGAGTCTCCGCGACCCTGCCCGGCACGGAAGCGTCGACTCCGCCGGCCGAGACCAGTTCCTTGTCCTGAACCGCCTTGGCTCTGGCCGACGCGTACTGCACGATAAGCAGCACGAACGCCAGAACGAGCACGGTGAAGGCGGACTTGAAGGCCCAGTCGCTGTACTGCGCGAGTGTCTCGTTGGTTGTCATCGGGCGTTCTCCTGCGCGTGCGGTTGGTTCACCGCGGTGGTCGGATTGCTTTTCAGCAAGCGGTCGGCGAGGCGGTCGAACTCGTCGCCCCAGCCTGCGTGGTCGGTGCGGGCAAGCCCACCAAGTTCTACTACAGTACGTCGTTCGTCATCGGGATAGATACGTGCCCAGACGCGGCGACGCTTGATCACGAGCGAGACGAGCAGACCCGCCATCATCGTCAACGCCGAAACCAACACCCACACCTGAGCGGGATCGTGGGACACCTGAAGGTTCACGAAGTCGACGGCACCATCGAATCGCACCTGGGTGCCGTCGGCAAGCGTCGCGCTCTCCCCTGGGAAGAGATTGACTCGATCCTGCTTGACCAGTCGACCCTGATTGATCAGTTCGGTGTTGAGTTCGAACAGCGATTGCGGGTTGCCGGTGTCGAGTCCGGTATCGCCCTTGTAGATGTCGATGGCGACTGCCGGGTCGTTCATCGCCGGGTAGCTCGACGACAGAAGGTTGCCGTGGAACAGCGCGGTGGGCGCGAACAATCCTTCGATGGCAATCTGATTCTTCCGACGCTCGTCCGCATCGGGATACATGCCGCCCGGCGGGTCGAAACGCATCGCGCCACTGCTCAGGAACGTCGTGGCGTCGTCGGGACGCCACTGGAGCGTCTCGGTGCGGGTCTCGCCGTTCGGGAAGGTGACGGTGAATGTCGGCGCGTATCCGTGTCCCTGCAGGTACACACGATCGCCGGCGATCCGCAGCGGGTGGTTCACCTGGATGGTCGTGTCCCGCCAGGTATCGGACTCGAGGTCGTCGCCTGCCTGGTACGAGATGTCCGAGGTGAACATCTCGGCCTGACCGGTCTCGAGGTAGTCGGCCTGGAAATTTTTCACACGGACACACAGCGGGGTCATGCCGGTGCCGTCGAGGCTCAAACCGGCGACGAAGGAGTCGAACACGGCCGGCGAGGTGGTGCAGAAGCCAGGTCCGTCGTTGGCGATGACGATGCGGTTGCCCTCGTAGCCGAACAACTTGCCCGCGGCGATCGCGATCAACAATCCGACCAACGACAGGTGGAACACGAGGTTGCCGAATTCGCGGAGGTATCCCTTTTCCGCCGAGATGGTGATCTCGCCTTCACGGCGCGATTTCGTATCGCCGCGACGCGTTTCGACGCGCCACCCACGCAGTTCTTTCGACACCCGGGCAGCAAGTTCGTCGGGAGTCTCGCCGTCGACGACGCTCTTGGTGTGGTGCGGCAGGCGAGCAAGATTGCGCGGCGCATTCACCGGACGGGTACGCAGCGCCTTCGCGTGCTCCACGCAACGCGGCAGGATGCAGCCGACCAGCGAGATGAAGAGCAATGCGTAGATCGCGGTGAACCAGAAGCTGCTGAACACGTCGAACAGTTCGAGGCGGTCCATCCACGGGCCGAGCGTCGGACGCGCGGCGATGTAGTCGGCGACCTTGCCCTCGTTGAGGGTTCGCTGTGGCAGCAGAGCGCCGGGGATAGCAGCCAGCGCGAGGAGGAACAGCAGAACCAGCGCGGTCCGCATCGAGGTGAGTCCGCGCCAGGTGTTGCGCCCGAGTGCAACGACTCGACCGATCACCGACTGCTTCGGGAGCGCGGGTTTCGGGTTGTCGTTATTGTCGTCAGCTGTCATATCGGCAGCGTCACCTCCGAGATAAATGCGTCGCGAACCCAGCCGACGAACTGGTCCCACGCGCCTGTGACGAGGGCGATTCCCACTGCCACCAACATGATTCCACCGAAAATTTGAATGGTGCGTGCATTACGACGCAACCAGCCGACGCCGGTCAGCGCTCGCGCCGATCCCAGCGCCAAGATGATGAACGGCAGGCCGAGTCCGATGCAGTACGCGACGATCAACGTGACACCACGCGCAGCGGTCATCCCGTCGGTTCCCGCGGCTACGGACATCACGCCTGCCAGCGTCGGTCCGAGGCACGGCGTCCAGCCCAGCGCGAACACTCCCCCGAGCAACGGGGCGCCCACCAGTGACGAGACACGACGGGGTTCGAAACGAACGTCTTTCTGGAGGGCGGGGATCAGTCCGATGAACACGAGGCCCATCGCGATCGTGATCACGCCGCCGACACGCATCAGAACCTCGCGGTTGACGAGCAGAGTCGAGATGACACCGAACACCGACGCAGTCGCGAGAACGAAGACGACGGTGAAGCCGGCGACGAACAGTCCGGCCGCACCGGCCACCCTCAGGCGACTGCTGCGGGTGATCGTTCGCGTCTTCGCCTCTTCGGCTGTGATCGCGGGAGCGTCGGCACCGACGACGCCGGCGAGGTAGGACAGGTAGCCGGGAACGAGCGGAACGACGCACGGCGAAGCGAACGACACCAGACCGGCGAGCACGCAGGCGCCGAGGGCCAGCAGAAGCGGACCCGAAGACGCCGCGTTCTGAAATGCCTCGCCCACACCGGCGCTCAGTGTTTCGCTGCCGGCCAGCAGCGTGGTGGTCGTGGTTGTCATGTCTACTGCGCGTCTTCCTGAGCTATTCGTTGGACGACGGGCAGCAAATCCTCGGCGAGTAGTTCTTGGAGGAACACCGCGGCGACGCGGTGTTGACGGTCCAGGACGATCGTCGTCGGAATGACCGACGTGGGGTAGCCCTTACCGAGGGCGATCAGCGAACGCATCGACGGGTCGTAGATCGACGGGTACGAGACCTTGTTGTCGACCACGAAGTCCTGCGCCTTGTTCTTGGTGTCGTCGCGGACGTTGATGCCGAGGAACTGCACGCCCGAATCCTTGGTCTGCTCGTAGACCTGTTCCAGGTCGTCGGCTTCGGCCCGGCACGGTCCGCACCACTGACCCCAGACGTTGAGAACGACGACTTTGCCCTCGAAGTCGTCGACGCCGACCTTCTGGCCTTCGTTCATCAGGTCTGGCCCGGAGAGCTTGCCGATGGTGCCTCGGTCGGACGGCGGATCGTAGAAGATCTTGGTTTGTCCGCCCGGTGATACGAAGTCGAAAGTTCCGCCCTGTGCGACGGCGTCGTCGCCGGTCGCGCAGGACGAGAGAAGAAGCATCGCGGACGCAGCGGCTGCGAGTGCTGCGGCGATGCGGCGCGAAATCATGCTCCTGTCACTCTCGGGTCGGAGGCGCCGGCGGGTTCGGAGTAGACGATGTCAACCAGGGTGTCGCCCTCGTAGACCAGTGAAGTCAACGAGGCCAGGCCGCACTGACGGTGACGAGGGTCGTGCCAGAGTCGCTCGCCCTGCAGGAATCGGCGCAGGGTCCAGACCGGCAGCTGATGGCTGACGACGACGGCTTCGTGTCCGACTGCCGCAACGCGTGCGGCGTTGACGGCTGCGAGCATGCGATGCGCGATCTGCAGGTAGGGCTCGCCCCAGGACGGGGTGAACGGGTCACGCAGTTTCCACCAGTGACGCGGACGTGAGAGCGCACCGTCCCCGACGGCAACCTTGAGACCTTCGAACTCGTTGCCTGCCTCGATGAGGTTTTCGTCCGTGACGATGTCGAGCTTATGTGCCTCGGCGATCGGCGTTGCAGTTTCCTGTGCTCGCTGCAGCGGCGACGCGACCACGTGCGTGATGTCGTGATCGGCGAGCACTGACGCGACCGCACGCGCCTGGGCTTCGCCCGCCACCGACAACCGGAAGCCCGGGAGCCGTCCGTAGAGGATCCCGCGCGGGTTGTGAACTTCGCCGTGGCGAAGGACGTGGACGATGGTGCGGGTGGACGTGTGGTCGGGGTGATCGGCGTCGGTCACAGTCGAGGGTCCTCGCTGAAGAAGATGGATGTCGGAAGCGTGCGGTTGTTGCTCGAGCTTGAACGTGTCAGGACTTGACGGCAGCGGCTGCGGCCTTGGCAGCGTGGGGCATGGCGTCGGCGATGATCGAGAATGCTCGATCGTCGAGTGCTGCGGAGACGAACCACGCTTCGAACGCGCTCGGCGGCGGGTACACGCCGCGGCGGAGCAGTGCGTGGAAGAACGCGGGGAATCGCCAGGTCTGCGCGGCTTTGGCTTCGTCGTAGTTGATCACGGTGTTCTCGGTGAAGAACACGCTCACCAAGGTGCCTGCGTACTGCACTCGGTGCTCGACGCCTTCGGCGGTGAGTGCTTGGGTCATGAGGTCGCCGAGGGCGGTCGCGTTCCGACCGAGCTTGGCGTACACCTCGGCGTCGGCGGCGCGCAGACTTGCGAGTCCGGCGGCGACAGCTACGGGGTTACCCGAAAGGGTGCCGGCCTGGTAGACGGGACCGTCTGGCGCGAGGTGGCCCATGATGTCGGCGCGGCCGCCGAATGCTGCGGCGGGCAGTCCGCCGCTCATGACCTTGCCGAAGGTGTAGAGGTCGCCGGCGACGTTGTCGATGCCGTACCAACCCGAGGCGCTGACGCGGAATCCCGTCATCACCTCGTCCATGATCAGGAGCGCGCCGTGCTCACGGGTGAGACGACGCAGACCCTCGTTGAAACCGGGAAGCGGCGCGACGGCGCCCATGTTTCCGGCGGCAGCTTCGGTGATGACGCACGCGATGGCGCCCGGATTGGCGGCGAACGCCGCGGCCACTGCATCGAGATCGTTGTAGCGGACGACGATGGTGTCTTCGGCTTGAGCGCCGGTCACACCGGGAGAGGTCGGCAGCCCGAACGTCGCGAGGCCCGATCCGGCATCGGCGAGAAGGGCGTCGACGTGGCCGTGGTAGCAACCGGAGAACTTGATGATCTTGGTGCGTCCGGTGAATCCGCGGGCGAGGCGGACTGCGCTCATCGTGGCTTCGGTTCCGGAGTTGACCAGGCGAACCTTTTCCACGGGCGCGACGCGGGCGACGATTTCCTCGGCGAGGGCAACTTCGCCTTCGGTCGGCGCACCGAAGGAGAGACCACCGAGGGCTGCTTCGCGAACGGCTTCGACGACTGCCGGGTGAGCGTGCCCGAGAATCATCGGACCCCAGGACGACACCAGGTCGACGTAATCGTTTCCGTCGACGTCGGTGAGGGTGTAACCGGACGCCTCGCGGATGAACCGCGGTGTTCCGCCGACCGAACCGAACGCGCGGACGGGCGAGTTGACGCCACCCGGAATCACGTTGCCGGCACGTTCGAAGAGCCGAGCGGAGTTCGTTGCATGCACGTCGGGATCACCGGAAGACACAGTCACGGCTTCCAGTGTCCCAGTTCTGTCGAATCTGACAACGACAGGGTGTAGGACTTCGGTGCTCGAGGCGAGTTTTCCGGTCGAACCGGGCCCCGCGTGAGACGATTTCCGGCATGAAGCGACTGTTGACGACGCTGATGGTCTCGGCTGCGATTCTTCTCACATCGTGTGGTTCGGACGCTTCGAACGACGACAAGGCGACAACGTCGTCGCCGCCGAGCGCCACCGACTCGGCTCGAACCACCGCGGCAACGAGCACCGACCCGGCGTTTCTCGGAGGGTGTTCAGCGGTGTCCGTCTACGTTCAGCAGCGTGTTCAGAGCGGCGAGACGTCGACGCAGACAGCGGGCGCCGACTTCCTGAAGATCGTCGAGAACGACCCTTCGTACCAGGCTATGTCCGAGAGCGAGAAGGAACTCTTCCGCCAAGGAATCGAAGCGGGTGCCGCGGGCTCCTGCTGAATGTGAGGGTTGGGATCGAACCGGGTTGCCCGCGGTGCGCTACGCGCTATCGTCGGTTCCATGGCCACCACAGCGGACCACCTCAGGACAACACTCGACGGACGCTGGCGGGAGGTGCGTGAGCGCGTTCGCGGCGAATTGAACGACGAACGTTTTGCTCCGCACTACACACCCAACACCGCCATTGCGCGCTCCAAGGCTCTCGAACAGATGCGCGTCCTCGCCGATCTCGGCTACGCCGCAAACGGTTTCGCGGTCTCTCACGGCGGAACGGGCGACGCGGGTGGCGCCGTCACCAGCATCGAGATGCTCGCGATGTCCGACCTCTCACTGATGGTCAAGGCCGGTGTCCAGTGGGGTCTGTTCGGCGGCGCCATCGAAAACCTCGGCACCGAGCGTCACCACCAGGCATACGTCAAGCCGCTGATCGATCTGGACCTGCTCGGTTGCTTTGCGATGACCGAGACCGGTCACGGCAGCGACGTCCAGGAACTCGAAACCACGGCAACCTACGACGTCGAGACGGGTGAGTTCGTCGTCAACTCCCCCACTCCGTCCTCTCGCAAGGACTACATCGGCGGCGCTGCCCAGCACGCGACCGTCGCGGCGGTGTTCGCACAGCTGATCACCGGAGGCGAAAGTCAGGGCGTCCACTGCTTTGTCGTGCCGATTCGTGACGACGCCGGCAACGACCTCCCCGGTGTCACGACGTCCGACTGCGGGCTCAAGGGTGGACTACCCGGAGTCGACAACGGCCGCATCGTCTTCGACCAGGTCCGCATCCCGCGTGAGAATCTGCTCAACCGTTACGCCGACGTCGCCGAGGACGGCACGTACAGTTCGGCGATCGAGAACCCGAACCGTCGTTTCTTCACGATGGTCGGCACGTTGGTTCGCGGACGTGTGACCGTCGGTGGTTCGGCGGCAGCGGCCGCCCGCGTCGGATTGGCCATTGCCGGTCGATATGCCCTGCAGCGCAGACAGTTCAGTGCTCCGAAGAGCGACGACGAGGTCCTGATCATGGACTACCTCGTCCACCAGAAGCGTCTGCTGCCGTTGATCGCCCGCTCGTATGCTCTGCAGTTCGCACAGAACGAGCTTGTTGCCGCGATGCACGACATCCAGAGCAGCGACGACCCGGATCCGCAGGAGCAACGCGAACTAGAGGGTCGCGCCGCCGGACTCAAGGCCGCCAACACGTGGCACGCCACTCGGGCCATCCAGGAGGCACGCGAAGCCTGCGGTGGCGCAGGCTATCTCGCCGAGAACCGCCTCACCGCGCTCAAGGCTGACACAGACGTCTTCACCACGTTCGAGGGTGACAACCACGTTCTGACTCAGTTGGTTGCCAAGGAACTACTCACCTCCTACGCCGACGAAGTTCGCGGCATGAGCCCGGTCGACTGGATGCGCTTCGCCGCTACGACGGTCTCCGACGTGGTCAAGAAGCGCACGGCAGCGCAGCAGATCCTGCAGACGATCGTCGACACCCGCCAGGACAACGAAGAGGACGGCAGCCTCTTCAACCGCGGCACCCAGATGAAGATGTTCGAAGATCGCGAAGAGTACCTACTCTCCACTGCGGCAAGGCGATTGCAGGCAGCACAGAAGCGCGAGGAAAACCCGTTCGACGCGTTCAACTTCGTGCAGGACCACGTGCTCAAAGCCGCTCAGGCGCACATCGAGCGCGTCATCCTGGAAGCATTCGTCGCGGGCATCGACTCGTGTGAGGACGAGACCGCGAAGGAACTCTTCGGCGAGGTGTGCGATCTCTACGCGCTGTCCGTCATCGAGGAGGACAAGGCCTGGTTCATGGAGCACCGGCACCTGTCGGTGGAGCGTTCGAAGGCCGTGACGCGCGGAATCAACGAGCGGTGCCGCACCCTGCGTCCGCACGTCGAGACGCTGATCGACGGCTTCGGCATCCCGGACATCCTGCTGGGGTCGGCGATGTTGGACGGTCCGGGCACGGACGCCGTACGGCTGAAGTAAACAGTTCGGGTGGGGTCGGCAATCGCCGGCCCCACCACGCTCAGTGCGCTGCTGCCTTCTTCGACTGCCGAGAGGCGAGCAGTCCGGTCAGGCCGAGTGCCGCGACCAGCCAGATCCCCAGAACGAGCAGGTGCGGTCCGGCGCCGTTCCCACCGAAGTAGATGACGGAGCGGATGGGCTCCATGGCCGCTGATCCGAGCCAGAACGAATGGATGTGCTGCCAGAATCCGGGCAGGAACGACACCGGGATGGCACCGCCCGAACTCGGGAAGTTGATGAAGACGAGCACCGTCAGCACCGCGAAGATCGCGGCCTGCCCGAGCAGTCGATTGAGCAGGATGCTCACCGCACCGACGGTGAACGTGTAGAGCATCGAGATCCCCAGCAGTTGCAGGATCTGACCGACCGACGCCCCGAAGGCGTGCATGAAGATGCTGGTGATTCCGAAGGCGATGAGCGGGGTGAGTACCGCCGCACCGGCCAGGATCGAATACTGCTCTCGCAGCCGCATTCTCGGCGCAACCTGACTGAGCACCGTGATGGTCAGGTAGCCACCGAGGGTGCAGACGATCAAGAAGTAGAAGAGCCCGACGGTCGAGGAGTCGCGCGCCGTGACGGGCGCCGAGTCGATCACCGTGACCTGCTGCCCCGTCTGCTCCGCGACGGAATGCGCCAAGCTGCTCACCACGGAAACCGTCGAGGCGCCCGCGCCGGTGGCGATATGTGCGGTCACGATGTCACCGATCTCGATGGCGCCGATCGCGTCGCGGTTGTCGATCCGAGAGAGTGCGTCGGCGGCGTTGGCGGTGGCAACGATGTCGAACTTGTCACCCGACGACGCCTGGATTCCGTCGATCAGCGGGGCCGTGACGGACGACGGACCGACCACCACGATCGGGGCCTGATTCGGCGTCGGCGAGTGGAACGCGCTGACGTAACACAGGCAGAACATGATGACGAAGAACAACGGAAATGCGAGTCCACTGCCCACCATCTTCCAATTGGTCGGCGGATCGACAACCTCTTCGCTGGGAACCCGGACGTCGGTATCTGTCATATTCCACGCTCTCTTCACTCACCGCATCTAGCTGTCAACGCCGTTGACAGACTCAACAGTCAACACCGTTGACACGTTATAGTCAACGCCGTTGACAACGAAGTCGGCACGCGAGCACAGAGGTCGATGTCGTGACACCCACGAAGCACACGCCAGAGCAGGAACAGCCCTCGACGTCCGAGGCGATTCGCGCCGCAGCATTCCGACTATTCGGTGAGCACGGGTTCGGTGGCACGTCGGTTCGCGCCATCGCCAAAGTTGCCGGAATCGATCCGGCCCTGGTGATCCGGCATTTCGGGTCGAAAGAAGCGCTGTTCCTGGAAACCACGCCGGTTGCGGACTACTTCGAAGGCCAGTTCGACGGCCCACTCGACACCCTCGGTAAGCGGATCGCAGCATTCGTCCTGGGCAAGGCCGACGCCCGGATGCTGTCGGTGTACACAGCGCTCATGCGGGCGTCGGACAGTCCACGGATCCGGGAGCGACTGCGCGAGATGACCGGTACGTTTGCCACCAATCTCGCCGCTCGCCTCGACGGCGAAGACGCGTACACCCGAGCACTCCTGGTCTCCGCCCAGGTGTCCGGCTTGTTGAGCGTCCTCAGCGACGAGAGCATCCCCCAGTCGGCAGATCGCGACGAGTTGGCAAAACTCTACGGCCGGGCGATGCAGACGCTGATCGATCAGTACTGAGCGATGACCTCGTCGGCAAACCGTCGAATCGAGTCGAGTCGCGCCTGGCGATCACCGACATCAACTCCGTAGCGATACCACGGCAACACTCTGATTTCCGTGACTCCGAGAGTCTCGAGTTCGCGATATCCGTCCAGATCGCGAACATCCGTCGGCGAGACGTTGACGCCGAAGGGAGCATCGGCACGACCGTACTCGTCCCGCAATTCCGTGAGAC
This sequence comes from Rhodococcus sp. P-2, assembly GCF_016598535.1. Lineage (GTDB taxonomy): Bacteria > Actinomycetota > Actinomycetes > Mycobacteriales > Mycobacteriaceae > Rhodococcus_F > Rhodococcus_F baikonurensis. The sequence continues at coordinate 1,193,508 of NZ_CP066779.1, forward strand.
GATCGATGGCGGAGGCCAATTCGGCTTTCGTCGTGTTCACCGACATCCAACCGTCAGCCAACCTGGCTGCGCGCCGCAATCCCGGTTCGCTGTGCCCACCGATGTAGATCGGAACAGGAATCTCCGGAGCAGGACTGATCATCAGCGCGTCGAAATCGTAGTGCTTGCCATGGAATTCGACCCATTCGGGTCCACGTCCCGCACACACGGCCTTGATGATCTCGATGGCTTCGTCGGTACGCGCACCGCGGGTTCGCATCTCGGTACCGGTGAAGGTGAATTCCTCGGGAATCCAGGACAAACCGACGCCGAGAGCGACGCGGTTCCGCGACATCACCGCCATGGTCGATACCTGCTTGGCCGTCAACAGCGGATCACGCAGTGGGAGTTTGAACACGTTGGTGTAAAACCGAATTCGCGACGTGACGGCCGCCATTGCGGCCATGGCAATGAAAGGATCGGGCATCGGCGTCTCGGGCGACCACATCCGCTTCCCGTCAGCGGTGTACGGATACGGCGCCGACACCCGCTCTGGATAGAACACGGAATCCGGCATCGCGATTCCGTCGAAACCCCCCTCTTCTGCGACCTGCGCCAACTCGCACAACTCCAGGGCGTCGATCATCGCGCCCGCCAAGGACCACTTCATCGTTCCACCATTTCGCCGCTACACCATTTCGTCAATCGCACGTCGAAAACCCTTCCATCTGCAGGAACTCACGCCGGCGACATCCAAGCATCGCCGAAGAACATGATGTCGGTGATAGTGCGTACGACGCCGTGAATGTTGCCGTCCCAAGCAGTCAACACCGATGCGGGACCCCAGATCACGTAAGGCACAGTCACATTGGCGTACTCCTGCACCCTGCTGATCGCCTCACGGACAGCATCGTCCGTCGATGCAGTCTGCACAGCCGTGATCAGCGCGTCCATCTCCGGGTCCGCGAAGCCGGACGGGTTGTTCTTCGAATCACTGGCCATACTGTTGTACACATTGAGGTACGGCGCTTCTTCTCCGACCGGAGCGCCACCTCTGGTCATGTCGAAATCGTGGTCCCTGTATACCCGTCGAACCAGATCGGTCACATCGGTGGCGTAGTCGATGGTGACGTCGAAACCGATCGCGTTCAGCGACGCCTGAACCGTCAGTGCCGTCGCTTGTTGGCTCGGCTCCGAGGTGGTGAGATAACGGAGTTTCCCGTCGTACCCGTCGGACTTCGCTTGATCGAGCAGCGCTTTTGCCTTCGCCGGGTCGAACGGAATGCCTGCTGTGTTGTTGTACCAACGTGATGTCCGCGGGACCAGTTCGGAACTGGCGGTGCCCAATCCGTTGTTCGCACGGGTATTGACTGCCGCCGGATCCACCCCGGAGGCGATCGCCTGACGAATACGCACATCGGCCCCGGGCTTGCCCTCGCGATTGTTGATCGTGCCGATCCCGTTCTGTCCGGTCGGACTGAGGTAACCCGAGTATCCGTCGTCGAGAGCTTGTTTGATGACGGCCTCGTCTCGCAGAATGTACGTCATGTCGATCTGACCGCTCTTCAGCGATTCGTACTGAGACTGTGCGCCCGAAGTAGGAACGAACCGCAGTGTGTCCAGTGAAGGTTTACCGCCCTGATAATCCGTACGTGCGGCGAGTACCAGTTCTTCGTGCGGCGCGAACTTGGCCAAGGTGAACGGGCCCGCCCCGATCGGCGTGAACGCTCCGTCCCCGGTTCCTGAAACAGACCCTGCCTCTCCGCCTGAACTTCGCGCAACGATCATTCCGGGGCCGAGCGACAACAGCGCCGGGAATTGACTCCAGGGCCGCTCGAGGATGAATTCGACAGTGGTGGCGTCGGGCGTCTCGATCCGATCCACGATGTTGAGCCAGGTCTGCGATACATCGCCCTTACCTGCCACGAATCGATCGATACTCCACTTCACCGCTTCCGCGTCGAGCGGACTCCCGTCACTGAAGGTGAGACCATCAGCCAAAGTGACGGTGTACGAGGTGAAGTCGCTGTTGTTCGACAGAGTCTTCGCGAGTTGCGGTACGAAGCCCCCGCTTGTGGAATCGCTGCGTACCAGCGTGTCGTAAATTGCGGCCATTTCGGTTCCGCCGGTCGAACCGGCGGCTTGCGTTCTGGCGGGGTCCAACGAGGAAGGGAACGAATAGGACCCGAAGGTGAGAACACCTCCGTCGACCCGTTCCCCAGTATCCCGAGCTCCCACGAAACCCGCTGCGCCACTACTGCTCGGTGAATCCGATCCCGCGGTGCCCCCACTACTGGAGGCACACCCGGTCAACCACAATGCACCGGCAAGCCCGAGCGCGACAAAGCGAGGTACGAACCGAATCTTTTTGGTGTACATACGTTCCCAATCTCGTCCGCTGATCAGATCTTGACTACCGTCGACGTCGGGATCGGATGCGAGTCCGCCTTGATCCAGCGCAGCGCCCATGTCCCCTCGGTGTGCGAATCGGTGTCGATCCAGTTGCCGTAGCCGGGATCCTTCGCCGCCACGACGATCGTCATGGTGCCGTCGTCGTTGAGCTTCGCGGTGTGATTGTTGATGTAGATGTTCGTGCGGTTGTAGTCGAGAGACTCGACCCAGAAGTTCTGCAGCACGAAGTTGAAGTACTCGCAGTTCGGGACCTCGGTCTCGATGACCCACGCCTCGTCCTCGGCGAGCTTCCAGTAACCGTGGAAGTAGAAGATCGTCGGATCACCGCCGGCGTCCTGGAAGTAGTCCTGTCCCCAGTCGAAGATCTCGTTGGCGCGGGGCTGGAATTTGCGCGACCACTCCAGGAAGGTCTCCGCCATCCCTTTCACGATCCCGACGGACTTGGTGAGGCGCTCGCCGATCTCTTCCGGAGTCAGCGGGACGAACTCCCCGTCCGGGTTCAGGCATTCGATGGTCAGATCACCGACGACCTCGTTGCGCCGATCCTTGTGGGTTTGCCGAACGGAGATGAGGTTACTTTCGGGCGCCAAAGGCAGCCAGGCACCCTCGGCGGGCTTGTCGACGCTCGCGATGAACTCGAAACGGCCGTTCTCGTCGACCTCGAGGTCGTGGATATGCAGATCGCCGGTCTGCAGCATGGTGCCGTCGATGTGGTACCGATTTACGCGCGAGCCGAAGGTGATCAGCGGGACGGTGCCTCGGGTGCCGATGATCCGGTAGTTGTACTTACCGGAGATGTTGGCACGCATGTAGACGTTGTCCGGGTTGTCGGCACCGATCTTCGTCATCATGTTCGGGTTCGGAGCGGACGAGAACTGCGGCCACCGTGGATCGGTGTACTCGACACAGTTGATCGTGCCGTACCGAAGCAACCGGCTCAGGTAGCGAACGCCCTCGGCTCGAGTCAGCGGATCCTGAGGGACGATCTCGTCTTCCAGGACCTTTCCGACCTCGAGCAGATCTGCGCAAAACTTTTCCCAAACAGCGTTCATGTAAATCTCCTTGTTGTAGTGGGGCTAGGTCTGGGTCGATCAGGGTGTGGTGGCGAACTTCGCTTCGACGTCGGCAGCGCTCACGCCGAACTCCTCGAGCGAATAGCGGTGAGACGGACGACGGTGCTCGGCCAGGCTCGCCTGATGCGACGCCTCCACCGCGGCGCGGGCGTCGTCTGTGAAGGGCAGATCGAATTGTGCGTAGATCTTCTCGACTGTGCCGACCGCGTCGGAGATGAAGTCCTTGTAGTCGACGTCGATGAACTGATCCGGGTTGTAGCGGCTACGGGCACTGTTGAAGTTCGCATTCCCTCTTGCCCACAGGTCCAGTTGCGTGCGCCCGATGGCCGGACGGTCGAAGGCTTTCGACATGTCGTGTCCGCCCTGCTCGGCAAGGCTGAAGGTGGACGCCATCGACGTCAACGGGTCCCGGAAGGTCCGGACGAACAGCGCATCCGGATAAACCGACATGATCTCGTCGATCGCGAAGACATGACTCGGGCTTTTGAGCACCCACCGTCGGTCCTGGTCGTGCAGCCCGATCAACTGCAGGTTCTTCTTGTGCCGCGCATATGTTTCGGTCCAGTCCTGCTTCGCCAGCCACCGGGTGTAGCTCGGTACGTACGCCACGGTCTCGAACGCGGTCGAGAGCATCGTCTGCTGCAGCAGACGCCAACATTCCTCGACTTCCTCCGCCCCCATGAAATGCACCTTCATCAGGTCCGCCTCGTTGCGCTGGCGCGCACGATAGAAAGTGTCGGAGCGAACGTAGTCTGCGTTCTCCGACCACTTGTCGCGCTCGGGGCGCGGCTGCGGCGTCTCGGCGAGCCACATCTCGGCGCCCTGATGCGCTGGGTCGGCACCGAGCAAGCGGTGCAGCGCGGTGCTGCCGGTGCGGGTCAACCCAACCACGAAGATCGGGCGCTCGATCGGAACGTCCATGTGCTCTGGATATTTCGCAAATCCGGCCTCACTGGTCAGGCGACCCGCGAGCGCTCCGATGATCATCTTGCGAGCGATCACCTTGCCGTGCGGAGTGAGGTCGGCCTCGTTCTGGAACGACTCGAGGAGAACTCGAAGCCCTTCGAGATAGCTGTCGCTGCCGAAGTTTTCGTACCCGGTCTCCTCACGCGCGACCTGGTGCAAGTCGTCGACGGAACCGATGCCGTCGTAATCCTGTGTCATCTGTAATTCCTTGTGGGGTGGGTTCAGTGGTGGGTGTGACCGCAGTTGACGTCGAGACATTGCCCCGCGATGGCCCTGGCCGAATCGGACAGGAGGAAGACGACAGCATTGGCAATGTCGTCCGGCTCCGGTAGCCGGCGTAGATCGGTGCCCGCCGCGATTTCGTCGTAAATGGCCTTGGGGTCGACTCCTGCTGCCGCTGCCTTCTTCTCGAACATGTTCTTCACCGAGTCCGCCCAGATATAGCCGGGAGCAACCGAATTGACTCGAACGCCTTTGGGGCCGAGATCGATCGACAAACTGCGTGCCATTGCCAGGAGCCCGGATTTCATGATGCGGTAGGCCCCGAAACCGGGAAGTTGGTTGCGCAGCACCATGGACGTGACCATCACGACGGACCCGTGCGACTCGATCAATGCCGGAGCAAATTCCCTGGTCACGTTCAACGCCGCGAGCAAGTTGATGTCGATGCCCGACTGGATGGACGCCACGTCGGCGTCCAGGAGTGGCACCTGCGCGGGTTGAACAAACGCATTGTTCACCAGGCAATGCACCGCACCGAACTCAGCGACAGTTGTCTCCGCCAACGAAGCGATCGAATCGACGTCGGTGAGGTTCGTCGGTACGGCCAACGCAATTCCGCCGCGGTCTCGGATCTCCCTTGCCACTGATTCCAAGCGCTCGGGTGTGCGGGCAGCCAGAACAACTTTCGCTCCGGACGCCGCACTCTGCAGCGCAATCGAACGACCCAGCGCCGGGCCCACTCCCGAGACGACGACAACCTTGCCTGCCAACAGGCCCGGATGGGTCAGCACTGTGCCTGCGGATCGAGAACAACACTGAGAGAAACGATCTTGCAGTCATCGTCGAACTCGAACAGGTCGGTGGCGGCGAAGTCGGGCATCCCGACCCGCTGAACCCGAAGCTGCATGGCTGCGTACTTTCCCGTCACCGAAATCGGCCCGAGCAGGCTGACGGTGAAGTCGACCTGGGCGCACGCCGTGTCGAATGCGCGAATCTCGTCGATCCCGCGGTAAGTCGTGACACCCAGCGGCTCATGTTGAACTGCGTCGGGCGCAAACAGCGCAACCAGGCCGTCGACGTCGTGACTTGCGAGACAATTGACGTAATCTTCTACAGCAGAAACTATTTCAGCCCTGTCAGGCATGGATGCTCCTCGAGTTCAGACGGATCGAGAAATGGTTCCGCGGGCGCGGAGATAGTCGATGATCGCGATCGCAGCGTCCTCGGTCGTCGTGACACTGGTGTCGATGTGGATATCGGGGTGCTGAGGTGGTTCGTACGGCGAATCGATGCCGGTGAAGTTCACCAATTCCCCACGTCGAGCTTTCTTGTACAGCCCCTTGGGATCTCGCTCCTCTGCGACGGCAAGAGCGGTGTCGACGAAGATTTCGACGAACTGTTGGTCGCCGATCAATTCACGGGCGGCATGACGCTCGGCCTCGAACGGTGAAATGAAGGACGCGAGCACGATCAGGCCGGCATCCGCCATCAGGCGGGTGACTTCCGTGACGCGGCGGATGTTCTCGACGCGGTCGGCTTCGGTGAATCCGAGGTCTCGATTCAGCCCGTGACGGACGTTGTCTCCGTCGAGGAGGTAGGTGTGCGCGCCGAGTGCGTGCAGTTGACGCTCGACATCGTTGGCGATGGTCGACTTTCCCGAACCGGAGAGGCCCGTGAACCACAGAACTGCGGGTTGGTGACCCTTGAGCCTGGTGTGCGCGGCCTCGTCGACGTCGACGGATTGCCAGTGAATGTTGTCCGATCGACGCAGCGAGTGCGTGATCATGCCCGCACCGACAGTGCTGTTGGTCAGGCGGTCGATGAGGATGAAGCTACCGGTGTCACGGTTGCCGACGTACGGGTCGAACGGGACGGGCCGATCGAAACTGAGGTTGCACACTCCGATTTCGTTGAGCGCGAGAGTAGTCGTTGCAGTCTTCTCGAGAGTGTTGACGTTGATCTTGTGTTTGGGTTTCGTGATGCGCGCAGTGACGGTGACGGTACCGATCTGGCACAGGAACGGCCGCTCAGGCAGCATGGGAGCCTCACCCATCCAGACGATGCAGGCCTCGAACTGATCGGCGACGGCCGGCGGGTTGTCGCCGATGGACAGCACATCACCGCGGCTGATGTCGATCTCGTCGGCGAGCGTGATGGTGACCGAGCGGCCCGCGCCCGCAACGTCGAGGTCGCCACCCATGGTCACGATGCGCTCGACCGTGGACGTCTTTCCACTGGGGAGTACGCGGATGGGATCTCCGGGAGATACGGTGCCGGAGACGATCTGGCCGGAGAATCCCCGGAAGTCGAGGTCCGGTCGGTTGACCCACTGCACCGGCATCCGGAACGGAGCCGCAGCGGCAGCATCGTCGATGTCCACGCTTTCGAGATGTTCGATCAGGCTGGGTCCGGAGTACCACGGTGTATTCGCGCTGCGCTCGGTGAGATTGTCACCCATGTATGCCGACATCGGAATGGCGACGAACCCGTCGAGACCGATCTCGTGAGCGAACTCTGCGTAATCCGCGGTGATGGCATCGAAGACCTCTTGCGAGTAGTCGACGAGGTCTAGCTTGTTCACGGCCAGCACCACGTGCTTGATCCCGAGCAAGGACACGAGATACGAGTGCCGACGGGTCTGAGTCAGTATGCCCTTGCGGGAATCGACAAGGATCACAGCAAGATCGGCCGTCGATGCGCCCGTCACCATGTTCCGGGTGTACTGCTCATGCCCCGGAGTATCAGCGACGACGAACTTGCGTCGCTCGGTCGTGAAGTAGCGGTAGGCGACGTCGATCGTGATGCCCTGCTCACGTTCGGCGGCGAGACCGTCGACCAGGAGAGCGAAATCGAGCCCCTCCCCCTGCGTTCCGCTCTTGCGCGAATCGGCTTCGAGCGCCGTGAGCTGGTCGTCGAAGACGAGTTTCGATTCGTAGAGCAGACGGCCGATCAAGGTGCTCTTGCCGTCGTCGACGCTGCCGCAGGTGATGAATCGCAGCATGCTCTTGTTCGCATGACGTTCGAGGTACGCCTCGATGTCGTCAGCGATCAATTCAGAGGAAACAGTCATCAGAAGTACCCCTCTTGCTTCTTCTTTTCCATCGACGCACTCGAGTCGTGGTCGATGACCCGTCCCTGGCGTTCGGAAGTGGTGGTGAGCAACATTTCCGAGATGATCTCGGTCAGACTCGTTGCGGTCGATTCGACGGCACCGGTCAGCGGGTAACAGCCGAGGGTGCGGAAACGAACGCTCTTGAGTTCCGGAGTCTCGCCCGGCAGCAACGGCATCCGGTCGTCGTCGACCATGATCAGCGCACCGTCCCGCTCGACGACGGGCCGCTTGTCGGCAAAATACAGCGGAACGATCGGAATCTCTTCCTGGCGTATGTATTCCCACACATCCAGCTCGGTCCAGTTCGAGAGCGGGAAGACACGCAGGCTTTCGCCCGGCGCTTTGCGGACGTTGTACATCCGCCACAACTCTGGTCGCTGCTGCTTGGGATCCCAGCGGTGCGCAGCTGATCGGATCGAGAAGATCCGTTCCTTGGCACGGGATTTTTCTTCGTCGCGCCGGGCACCACCGAACGCCGCGTCGAATTTGTAGTGATCGAGGGCTTGTTTGAGACCTTCTGTTTTCCACATGTCGGTATGGACAGCGCTGCCGTGAGTGAACGGGTTGATCCCCTGCTTCACGCAGTCCGGATTGGTGTGGACGATGAGATCGAGATCGCCTGCAGCAGCGGTACTGTCACGAAGTTTGTACATTTCGCGAAACTTCCACGTGGTGTCGACGTGCAACAGCGGAAACGGCAGCTTCGACGGATAGAAGGCCTTGCGCGCCAGATGCAGCATCACCGCGGAGTCCTTGCCCACCGAGTACAGCATCACCGGGTTCTCACTCTGCGAGGCAGCTTCACGCATGATGTGAATACTCTCGGCTTCGAGTCGTTCGAGGTGCGTCAGTGTCGCGGTCATCGGCCCAGTTCCTCCAGTGCTTTCGGGGCGAGTTCGGGCAAGCAGATGAGGAGATCCGGCAACCACGGCTTTTCCTGGTTGTAGCACAGCTCACTGCCGTCGATACGTGAAACATGCAGTCCTGCAGCACGTGCGACGGCAACGGGCGCCGCCGAATCCCACTCGTACTGTCCGCCCGCATGTGCATAGATGTCTGCGTCACCCGAGATGACCGCCATTGCCTTGGCTCCGGCGGATCCCATTTCGATCAACTCCGCGCCCATCGAGTCGGCCATGCGCATGACCGGTTTCGGACGTCGCGTCCGCGATACGACGACACGAACCGGCGTCGCGGAATCCCGCCCGGTTCGATCATCACCGCTGCAATAGGTGACGCCAAGGGCAGGCATTGCGACCGCACCTGTTGTGAGAACGCCGTTTTCGGTCAGTGCAACGTGCACGGCCCAGTCCGATCGGCCGGCCTCGCCGTACTCACGGGTGCCGTCGAGAGGATCGACGATCCACACCCGATCCGCGGCCAGCCTCGCGAGGTCGTCAACACCTTCCTCCGACAGCACTGCATCCGCAGGGAAGCGTCGGGCAAGTTCGGCGACGATGAATTCGTGACTGAGTCGATCGGCCGCGTTCTTGAAAGTCGCGACATCACCGTCGTTTTCGCCGAGGGATTTGCGGTGTTCGAGCAGAAGTTCTCCAGCCGCGGTGGCGATGTCGATCGCCGCGCGTTCATCGTTAGTGCGTGTCATAGGTACTCCACAACTGTGTAGACCTCCCGATCGATACGGGAAGAAAGGTCAGGCCGACCGCAGAGTGTCCAGCGCGATGCACTGGTCTCGATGTGGTCTGCGCCATACCGTAACACCAGAATGAACGATGTTCATTCTATTTCGAACAATGTTCATTCTATGATCTGAATCACGTTTTGTTCCGGGTGGCGTTCAACAACGAACGGTGTTCGATGTGAATTGAGGATGCCGACCACCGCGACTACGGTGATCAAATGAGCAGTACCAGCAGCAAGTCGATCTACGGCGACGCCGAAGTGCGTCGACGCCGAACGCTCGACGCGGCGATTTCGCTTCTGGACGAGGGCGGCTACTCCGCGCTCACCATCCGCGCGGTCGCCAAACGAGCCGGCACCAGCACCGGACTGATCTACCAGTACTTCGTCGACAAGCAGGACATCTTCGCCGCCCTCCTCAGCGAGAGTCAGCTGGAAATGGCCGATTTCGTGAACTCGCTCCCCCGCGAGCAGGGGCTGAGCGCATTACTGGAGTCCGTGATCTCCGAGTTTGCTCGGCACTGGGCACGGGTGGGCCGACTCACCACCACCTGGCGCGACATCGAAGGCATGGCCGGCTCCGACCGAGAGAGCATGCGGGAACTTCACGCATCCGTAGCGGTCTTCAACTCGGCGTTGGTTCGAGCGCTCACGGAATCTGCTGCAGCCGAAGGAAACCGGTTGATCGACGACCCCGCGCTTGTCCATGTGGTGCTCTCCGGGCTCAAAGGCCTGTCGGACACCATCGTCATCAACGTCGCCAAAGAGATCACACCCGAGCATTTCGTGAACTTCTCCGCCCGGGCGCTCGCGCGGTCCATCACGCAGTGACGGACCGCACCTTACGAACGAACGAGACGAGCGATGGCCGCCTGAGCTTCCTTGATCTTGACGTCCGCTTCCGGACCACCCTGCTTGGCAGCTTCGACGACGCAACCAGCAAGGTGGGCGTCGAGAAGCTTCAGGGATACGGACTGCAACGCGCTCGTCGCGGCGGACACCTGGGTGAGCACGTCGATGCAGTAACGGTCGTCTGCGACCATGCGCGAGATTCCGGCTACCTGACCTTCGATACGACGAAGGCGCTTGAGCAGATCGTCCTGCTCGGGGCTGTAACTACTCATACCGCAACTATACCCCCTACCCGTATGAGGGCTACCGGGATGCGACGAAGCCCACCCGGACGCGGCGCACGACATCGATGGCCATCAGCCCCGCCACCAGAATCGACAGCCCGGCACCCGAGATCCAGAGCCCGTCGTAGTGTGTGCTCTCGAACGGCGGAGCGCCCTCCAGTATCGGCCCGAAGTCGGACGTCGTGGTACCCGCTCGCCAGCACACGACCGCCAGAATCGTGGCGGCGACGATCCCGAGGACACCGATCCACGTCTTCACATCGACGAATGGAGACGACTGCGGCTCACTCATCGGCAGACCCGTCCGGTTCTACACCAACCGTGACAACCTGGCTCAACGCCTCGCGAAGTGCCCGATCGTCCTTCGCCCACGCTCGCACCAGTCCCCCGGTGGTCAGACGCAAGCCGATCCCGTGCCGTCGCCGGGGCACTCCGGACAACTCACCGAGCGCGCGAGCCGTTTCCCACGGCTCCATTTCGTCCTCGTAGGCGGCGTCGTCGGACTCCGGGAACACCTCGGCGATCTCGGTGATCGGTACCTCTTCGGTTCCCTGACGCAACGTGGTCGCGGTCAGAAGCACGCTCGCATGCCGGCGCGCGGCAATCACCTGCACGTACACCAATCCGGTGAGGATCACGGCGAACATCGCCAGACCGAACCAGTGCACCACCGGGCCGGTGAACAGTTCGATGACCAGGGCGATCAGGCAGAAGATCGGACCGAACGCGATGGCCCACCACCGAGAACCCGGTTCGTAGTACAGAACGTCCGGGCCGCTTTCGGGAGCACGGTCAACCACGGGCGAACCAACTTCGGGTGGTGTCGCGATAGATCGCGACGCAGGCACAGATCAGCATGACGGGAACGACAAGCGCGAGCACGGTACTGATCCCCGCGACGACCAGCGCGATTTGCAGCACCGCGAACACCCCGGACACGATCACCAGGATCCGTCGGCACAGAGGTTTGCCGGCGCGAGTGGGACCGGCGAGGCCGCCGATCGCGAGGCCGATCAACAGCAGAACCAGTCCGGACACCCGCACGAAGGTGACGTAGATGTCGATGTTTCCGGCCGAAACGCCTTGATCGGTGAACTGCTCACGCAGCGAATACGACGCGCTGGTGACATTGATCAGGCCGAAGAGTATGAGCAGGAACGCGCTGGCGATCCACAGCCAGAATGCTGCCTCGACGGCCGTCGGGCGCCTGACCTTCGTAGAGATACTCACGGGTTCAAGTGTGCGCTATCCGCTGACGATGCCCGGAATCATGAGCATCAGGAGTGTCACCAGAACAGAGGCTCCGAGGATCGCGAACAAGATCACTTCGGTGCGTGAACCACGTTGGCGCAGTGGCGCGTCGTGGGTGCTTTCCGTACGCAGGGCTTCCTGAGAACTCATCGCGTCCGACCTCTCCCCTACTACTTCAGTGACCCGTTTCACAGTACCCCGAGCTACCTACCGGTTCCCCGCCGGGGGGAAACGAAGAAAGTACGGATTGGACTCTTTTCGGTGCATCATCACGATCGCCCCGACAGCCGCAACTGCCTGCAGGATTTCCGCTCCGCCGAACAGCAGAGTGGCCGCACCGCCGTCGCCGCCGAGCCCGAAGATCACCGGGATCGCGGAGACCAGCATGAAGACGCCACAGAACGTCAGCAACATTCGAGCCCAGTTCTTGCCGCGACTCATCGCGCGCACGAACAGGAGGAACACCGCGGTGACGATCACGACCAGAACCGCAGAGAACACGATGACCAGTGGGAACATGCCCTCCACGTCGGAACGCGTCAGGCCGGCGTCGACAGCTGCTTGGTTTCTGAGCATCTCGTCGACGAACATCGACTTCTGCCCGAGCAGCATCCAGATCATCGCGCCGCCCTGGACCAACCCCAGAGCCGTCACGGCCCACCACAGCTGAATCGCAGTCACGACGTCCGTCGGCGGCTCGAGCTTCGGCTGGGGCCCCGGGTATCCGTTGTAACCGGGGCCGTATCCCGGGATCTGACCCGTCGGCATCGGTCCGAGTTCGCGGTACGGCTGATTCTCGAACGGCTGGTTGTCGTAGGGAGGTTCCCGGCGGGGCGGTTCCTGGCGCGACGGCGGCCACTGCTCGGTCATGACACCAGCGTATCGGTCGACGCCGGCGCAGCCACCATGTGTGACTCCGTCACAGCCACCATGTGTGACTCCGTCACAGCCATCCGGCAACTTCCGACGCCCAGTACGTGAGGACCACGTCGGCACCGGCGCGGCGAATGCTGGTGAGCGATTCGAGAATCGCCGCATCCCGATCGATCCACCCGTTCTGCGCGGCGGCGGTGATCATCGAGTACTCCCCCGAGATCTGGTACGCAGCGACCGGAACCGGAGACCGGTCGGCGGTCTCACGCAGAATGTCGAGGTAGGACATTGCCGGCTTGACCATCACCATGTCGGCGCCCTCGGCGATGTCGAGGTCTACCTCGCGCATCGACTCGCGGCGATTGGCCCCGTCCTGCTGATAAGTACGACGGTCGCCTTGCAGTGAGGATCCGACGGCTTCACGGAACGGCCCGTAGAACGCCGACGCATACTTCGCGGCATAGGCGAGCTGGCCGACCTCCACATACCCGGATGCATCGAGTGCGCCGCGGATCGCGGCCACCTGACCGTCCATCATGCCACTGGGACCGAGCAGATGCGCACCCGATTCAGCTTGCGCGAGAGCCATTTCGACGTATCGGATCAAGGTTGCGTCGTTGTCGACGGTGCCGCCTGCAGTCAACACGCCGCAGTGGCCGTGATCGGTGAACTCGTCGAGGCAGGTATCGGCCATGATGACCGTCGAATCGTCGAGTTCGTCTGCCAGAGCACGCAATCCGACGTTGAGGATGCCGTCGGGATCGGAGGCGCCGGACCCCTGCGGGTCCTTGTCCTCCGCCTTCGGTACACCGAAGAGCATCAGGCCACCGACTCCGGCTTCCACCGCTTCCACCGCGGCGGACCGCAGCGAATCGAGGGTGTGCTGGAAAACGCCTGGCATGGAACTGATCTCACGCGGCGCGTCGATGCCGTCTGCAACGAACATCGGCAAAACGAGGTGCCGGGGTTCGAGCGAGGTCTCAGCCACGAGTCGCCGGAGCGCAGGGGTGCGCCGGAGCCGGCGAGGGCGATGAGTGGGAAACACGAGAAGTAGCCCTCCTTCGTCGGGACCTGTGAGTGGTTGAGGAGTCCACAGACTCCTCAACCACTCACAGGTGCGCTAGCGCCTTCGAGACTTCTTGCGCGGGGGCGGCAAAGCGCCTTCGGCACGCAAGCGAGCTGCGTGCTCGGCGAGAGCCTCCACCAGCGGTCCCACCTGCGAGGTCTCGGGCTGCACGTCGACGCGCAGACCGAACTCGATAGCGGTTTCAGCCGTCTTCGGGCCGATGCACGCGACCAACGTGCGGGCGTGCGGCTTGCCGGCGATGCCGACGAGGTTGCGCACGGTCGAGGACGAGGTGAAGCAGACGGCGTCGAATCCACCGGTCTTGATCATCTCGCGGGTCTCGGCCGGCGGCGGCGCTGCCCGGACGGTGCGGTAGGCGGTGACGTCGTCGATCTCCCAACCACGTTCACGTAGGCCCTCGGCGAGGGTTTCGGTTGCAATGTCCGCGCGCGGCAACAGAACCCGGTTGACCGGATCGAAAACGTCGTCGTACGGGGCGAATTCGGCCAACAGGCCTTCGCTGGACTGCTCACCGGTCGGGATCAGCTCGGGGTTGATACCGAACGAGCGAACCTTGGCAGCGGTTGCTTCGCCGATGCAGGCGATCTTCACACCGGAGAAGGCGCGAGCGTCGAGACCGAACTCCTCGAACTTCTCCCACACTGCGCGAACGGCATTGGTGGAAGTGAAGACGACCCACTGGTAGCGACCGTCGACGAGACCCTTGACCGAACGCTCCATCTGGGCCGGGCTGCGGGGCGGCTCGACGGCGATGGTCGGAACCTCGATCGGGATGGCTCCGTGAGTGACCAGACGGTCGCTCATCTCGCCGGCCTGATCCTTGGTGCGCGGAACGAGGACGGTCCAGCCGTACAGTGCGCGCGATTCCCACCACGACATCTTGTTCCGCTGCGCGACAACCTTGCCGACCGTGACGATGAGCGAGCCCACCAGTTCGGATCCGGCTTCGTTGAGAGTGGCGAGAGTTGCCTCGACGGTTCGCTGCTGACGAGTGGTGCCGCGGACGGTGATGGCAGCGGGCGTCTGCGGAGCCAAGCCGTTCTCGACCAGCGCGCTGGCGGTCTCGGCGAGATGTCCTGACGTTGCATGCAGGACAAGCGGTCCCGGTGCAGCGGCCAGTGCAGCCCAGTCGACTTCACCGCGAACGTCGGCCTCGGTGTGACCCGAGCCGAGCGCCATGCCTGCGTAACTCGGCACAGCCGAACCGGAAGGCAGACCCGGGAGAACCTCGAACTGAACCTGCGTGCGGGCGACTGCGGTGACCTCCGCGATCACGGAATCCGTGGTCAGCGGGTCGCCGGAGACCAGACGCACGACGTCGTGGCCGTTCTTGGCCTCGTGAACCAATGTCTTTGCAACCTCGGCAGGTTCACCGAGTGCCGGACGCACGTCCGCGATCAGCTCGCCGGTCTCCTCGTCGCGGCCCATGTCGATGCCGACGAGCGCGACGACGCCCTTGTCGACGTCCGGATCGGTGAATGCCATTGCGGCGCCGGTGAGGACGTCACGTGCGCGAACGGTGAGCAGGGCGGGGTCGCCCGGTCCCGATCCCACGAACAGGATCCGTCCGGGAGTGTTCTTTCGGACTCGGGTCATCGGTGATTCTCCAGTGCGCTGTATCGAAATGGGAACTTGGTGCAAGTGCAAAGTGGGGCGTCAAACATCGGCTGCCTCGCCTGTAGTCACGTTCATCAACTCACGGGCGCCGAGTTCGAGTAACTCGCGCGCTACCGCTCGGCCGAGTTCCTCGGCCTTGTCCGGCGCACCCACTGCGCCGGTACGGATGACGTCCGAACCGTCGATGGCGGCTGCGCAGCCGCGTACCGACAGTTCGTCGAAGATTCTGCCGTCGTCGTCGAGAGATTCGACGATTTCCGCGATCGCACCGACCGGCGCGGTGCAGCCGGCTTCCAACTCGGCGAGCAGGGCACGCTCGGCAGTGACTGCCGCACGGGTACCGGCGTCGTCGTGCTCGGCCAGGATCGCCGCCAATTCCGTATTGGCAGAAAGGCATTCGACAGCCAGAGCACCCTGGGCCGGAGCGGGGAGCATCTGGACGGGCTCGATGTTCTCGGTGATGAGGTCGAGCAGACCGATCCGGGACAAGCCGGCGCGAGCGAGGATCACGGCGTCGAGTTCACCGGATTCGACCTTGCCCAGACGGCGTTGCAGGTTGCCCCGCAACGGCACGATGTCGAGGCCGAGCCCGAGTGCCTTGAGCTGCGAAACACGGCGGGGCGCCGAGGTTCCCACCTTGGAACCGGCCGGAAGCTCCCCGAGGACCAGACCGTCGCGGGCGACGAGCGCGTCACGCGGATCCTCACGAGGCGGAATCGCAGCAATGACGAAGCGCGGATCCTGAGCGGTCGGCAAGTCCTTGTAGGAATGCACAGCAACGTCGACGCGGTTGTCCAGCAAGGCTTCCCGAAGCTCTGCGGTGAACACTCCGACGCCGATCTTCTGGACGGGATCGGTGGACTGGTCGCCCTTGGTCTTGATGATGACCAACTCGGCGGGATGTCCCGCTGCAATGAGGGCATCGCGCACGGTGCCGGCCTGCGTGGTCGCGAGAAGACTTCCGCGAGTGCCGATCCGCAGCGGGCTCCCCGATCGAGGGGTGGTGACGCTCATGCCTGCAGGTCCCTTCCAGTGCGGTCGCCGTCCACCAGATCGGTGGGTGTGGCCACGGCCGCGGGAGATCCGGGGCTGAGTTCGAAGAGTTCGCGCAGCGCTGCTGCGTAGGAGTCGCCCCCGGGGGCCGACGCCAGTTGCTTGACGCGCACGGTCGGGGCGTGGAGAAGCTTGTCCACGACGCGTCGCACGGTGCGCGCAACCTCGTCGCGCTGCGGATCGTCCAGGCCGGGCAGACGCGAATCGAGACGCATCAGTTCGGCTTCGACGACGTCGGCGGCGCGCTGACGCAAAGCCGTCACGGTCGGAGTGACCTCGGCGAGGCGTTGTCCGGCAAGGTAGGTCGCAAGTTCGCCGGCGACGATGGTGCGTGCGGCATCTGCGTCGGACGCGGCTGCGCCTGCCGCCGGATCACGCTGCAGCGTCTCCATGTCGAGAACGGTGACACCCGGCAGGCCGGCGACGGCGGGATCGATGTCGCGCGGCAGCCCGAGGTCGCAGATGACCAGGTGCTTGGTGTTGTCGCGATCGGGCTCGGCGAGTGCGCGGTGCACATCCGCCAGGGTGACCACTGCCCCGACCGCGCCGGTACAGGTGACCATGACATCTGCCTGCGCCATCGCGGCCGAAAGCTGGTCGAAGGCAACACCGTCGGCGTCGACGCCGTTGGATCGTGCCGTCTCGGCGAGGTGCTCGGCGCGTTCCTGGGTCCGGTTGACGACGACGATGCGTGCGATTCCGGCGCGGGTGAGATGCGCAACCGACAGACCGCCCATCGAACCTGCCCCGACGACCACGGCGGTGCGGCCGACCAGGCCGCCCTCGCCGATGATGCCGGCTGCACGATCGAGAGCCACGGACACGACAGATGCTCCGGCGGAGTCGATTCCGGTTTCGGAATGCACTCGCTTGCCGACGCGCAATGCCTGCTGAGCCAGTTCGTGGACGACGCGTCCGGCGGCCTGTTGCGCGTCCGAAGATGCGTAGGCCGAACGGATCTGGCCGAGAATCTGCTGTTCGCCGATCACCATCGAGTCGAGGCCACTGGCCACGGCGAAGAGATGTTCGACCGCTGCTTCGCTGTAGCGGACGTACGCGTGAGCGTGCAGCGCCGTCAGATCGAGACCCGAATGGTCGGCCAGGATTTCACCGACCTCGGTGAGTGCACCGTGGAACGCGTCCACCACCGCGTAGACCTCCACCCGGTTGCAGGTGGAGACGATCATCGCTTCGGAGATGTGCGAAGACGCCAGAAGCTTGTCGATCAGCTTCGGACGATCGGTGTCGGTAACAGCCACTCGCTCGAGCACCGGGACGGGCGCGGTTCGATGCGAGACCCCGACAAGCAGAACACTCACGGCGCGATCACTGATCCGTTTCTTGTCGAACCTGCTCCGACCGGAGCGGGTGAACTGGTGGATGGGACTGACGAAGCGGATGCGGCGTGAGCCACGCGTACTCGCGGCGCACTGGATGCCTGATCGGCATTGCGTGCGCTGTTGAAGGAAAGAACCTGCATCTCGACGGCAAGATCTACGCGTCGCAGTTCCACGTGATCGGGAACGTCGAGGGCGATCGGCGAGAAACTCATGATGCAACGCAACCCGGCGCTGACGAACTGGTCGCACACGCCCTGTGCTGCCTCGTCCGGGGTGGAGATGACGCCGATGGTCGCGTTCAGTTCGCGGCAGGCGACGGTCAGTTCCTCGGTGCTACGCACGACGAGGTCGCCGACTCGGCTTCCGATTCGATCTGCGTCACTGTCGAAGAGTCCGACCATCTCGAAACCTCGGCGACTGAATCCGCCGTAACCGACAAGCGCCTTGCCGAGATTTCCGACTCCGACGAGAACGACCTTGTGCCCGCGATCGAGTCCGAGTGCACGCTCGATGCGAATGCGGAGCCTGTTGACGTCGTACCCGACACCCCGGACGCCGTTGGGTCCGAGGAACGAGAGATCCTTGCGCAATTTCGCTGATCCGACGCCCGACGCCTGGGCGAGCTCCTCGCTCGAGACGATGGAGGTACCGCGATCGGACATCACTCCGAGGACCCGCAGGTATGCGGCCAAGCGCGTCACCGTAGCCTGGGGGATGACGCGATCCTGAGTGATCGAGTCGGTAACCGAGGCGCTGGCAGCGTCGGTGACGGAAGAGCCCGCAGCGCCGGTGACGCGCTGAGCCACAGGCTCATGCGTCTGGTGCGGTTCGGTCACGTCGCTGGCTCCTCGTCCGGTCGACACGACTGTCGACCTCCACGATGCTCCGGGGGAATGTTCACACCACGGTAACCGCTTGTGAACCCATGCACAAAGTTGCTCGAGACGGGTTCGATGTGCCGTTCACCTGCAAAGCGGCTCCGCGGACAACTTTGAGGGTTGCCTTACTTGCGTAAATCGTCACGAAGGCGCTCTTCGTCAACTTCCCAATAACCGTGCTCGCGTCCGTCGAGAAGAATCACCGGCAACCGGTCTCCGTATTCCGCTCTCAGCTCCGGATCCGTCGCAGCAGCTTCGTCCACGTCGATGCACGTCAATTCGAGCTGGAACTCGGAACAGACCCGTCGTAGTACCTCCGCCGCGCCGACACAGGACGCGCATCCTGCGCGTGTCAACAGGGTTACTTCATGCGTAGCTGTAGTCATCGACGCATACCTTTCTTCTACTGGGACGCCATCTACTTGATCGGTCGAGTGTGCCTCCGGAGCCCCACTCGGTACCAAATCAGCGGAGAGGAACGTCACACACCACAGGGAAGGTCGCCATCCAACCCATCGGGCCTCACCGCGGAGGATAGGCTGACTCGAAGAGTTCTCTGCTCGAGAGTGCAACACGGGAGGTGCGGGTGCCTGCGCGATCACTACCGAACGGCTCCGGATTCGGATCAGGGCTGGCCGGGGTCATTCTCCCCGGACGTCGACATGTGAAGAATCCGCTGGGCCCGAGTGAGTCGGAAGTTCGAGCCAATCTCGCCGGCGAGGCGAGCGCTGACGCAGCTCTGGCATTGCACGAAGCTGCCAATCCCTCCGAACCGGAAACCGGCGAAGAGCCCCCGGCCGTTCCGCGCGACCTCACGGCCGCCGCATTCTTCGACGTCGACAACACCATGGTGCAGGGTGCCTCGATCATCCACTTCGCCCGTGGTCTCGCCGCACGCAAGTATCTCAAGACCTCGGATCTGGTGGATTTCGCGTGGAAGCAGATCAAGTTCCGAGTCACCGGCCGAGAAAGCAGTGACGACGTCGCGGAAGGCCGCGAGAAAGCACTGTCCTTCGTGGCCGGTCGATCCACCGCCGAACTCGCCCGCCTCGGCGAGGAGATCTACGACGAGGTCATCGCCGACAAGATCTGGCCAGGCACGAGGGCGTTGGCCCAGATGCACCTCGATGCCGGGCAACAGGTGTGGTTGGTGACGGCCACTCCGGTCGAACTGGCTCAGGTGATCGCCGAGAAACTCGGACTGACCGGTGCACTGGGCACCGTCGCCGAGAGTGAGGACGGCGTCTTCACCGGTCGACTCGTCGGTGACATCCTGCACGGCATGGGCAAGGCGCACGCCGTGCGGACGTTGGCGGTGCGTGAAGGACTCAATCTCAAGCGCTGTTCCGCCTACTCGGACAGCCACAACGACGTACCGATGCTCTCGCTGGTGGGAACGCCGGTGGCGATCAATCCCGACGCGGATCTTCGTGAACTCGCCAAGAACCGCGGCTGGGAAGTTCGCGATTTTCGCACCGGACGAAAGGCCGCCAAGATCGGCGTGCCGACGGCACTGGTGCTCGGGGCGGTCGGCGGTGCGCTCGCGGCAATTCTCGCCCGGCGCAAAGAACAGAACGCCTGAGCGGGTTCGGTCCGGATCGATTCTCGCTCCGGACCGAACTCAGCCGAGAAAGACGTTGCGCCGCTTGGCCAGCAACCGATACAGCGTCTGCTGAATCGTTTCCCGAACGTGGTCCGTGACCTCGAACAGGACCATCGGATCGTCGGCGGCACCGCTCTCGAACGTGTCGGTGACGATGGGCTTTCCGAATTCGATGTACCACTTCGACGGCAACGGCACCAGGCCGAGCGGCCCGAAGTGCGGAAACAGTGGCGTCACCGGGAAATACGGAAGACCGAGAACTCGTGCGAGAGTGGTCAGATCACCGATCTTGGGATAGATCTCCTCCGAACCCACGATCGAGCACGGAATGATCGGGACGCCGGTACGCATCGCGGCCGACACGAATCCACCACGCCCGAACCGCTGCAACTTGTACCGCTCACTGAACGGTTTCCCGATGCCCTTGAATCCTTCCGGGAACACGGCGGCGACTTCACCGTCGTTGAGCAGACGCTCGGCGTCGGGGTTGCACGCGAGCGTGTGACCGGCCTTGCGCGCCAGTCCGCCCACCACCGGCATCTCGAATGCCATGTCCGCAGCCAGCATTCGCAGTGGACGATGCGCCGGATGATGATCGTGCACGGCAACCGACGTCATCAGTCCGTCGATCGGGATCACACCGGCGTGATTGGCGACCACCAGCGCTCCCCCGGTGAGGGGAATGTTCTCGATCCCACTGACCTCGACGCGAAACCATTTCTCGAACAACGGCCGCAACATCGGCATGACGACGTTGTCCGCGAAATGCGGGTCGAATCCGAACTCGTCGACCTCGTAGTCGCCGGAGACCCGACGTCGGAAGAATTCTGCTGCCGAGGCGATCTGGTCGACGAGCGCAGACCGGGCCGCATCGACGAGCGTGTTCTCGCCGCCGTGGTCGGCTGCCGACGACGCTCCGGACGGATGCCGACGCTCACTTTGTTCACGGATGTCACGCTCCGCGCCGGTGACGGACTCACGCGAACGAGAAGTTGCCGACTTTCCGGCGTGAGTTGCGCTGGGCCGCAGGGGAATTACTTTCGCCACGTCAGTCACCCCTTCACCGCACTTCGTCCCGACAACGGCATGTGCATCACGTCTGCACTTGCTGTCGCCGCCGCGGAGTCACCGCCGAGGATGGTGGTCAACGCATTCTCCGCCCGATCGATCCACTCGGACTTGATGATCCGGCGGGTCTGCGTCGCGCGCATGAAATCGTCGAGTGCTTGCATGGTGGTCCATCGCGGCTCGAACCCCAGTTCGCTGCGCATGCGAGTGGTGTCGAGTCCGCAGCCGAATCGGAAGTACTCGAGTTGCTCGTCGGTGTAGAGCCTCATGGACGATCCCACCAATGCGCTCCCGACGCTGCGGAACAGAGCGAGCGGCATGGGAACTTCCACGCGTCCTGCCCGGCGGATCGCCTGCGACATCATCACCACTCCGTCGCCGGCGATGTTGTACGTACCCGAGGCGTGGCCGATGGTCGCCTTCTCCAACGCTGCGAGCGCATCCTCGACGTGGAGCAATTGCAGGCGCGCGTTGCGGCCGACGATGGTCGGCACGAGCGGGGCGGTGACGTAGTGGCCGACGGTCGCAGTCAGCTGAGGTCCGATCAACGGCGCCAACCGCAAAATCCCGACCGAGATGTCCGGGCGCCGACGCCCCATTCCGCGAAGGTATCCCTCGATCTCGAGACTGTCGCGGGCATATCCGCCCGGCGGCCGGCGGCGCGCACTCATTTCTTCGGTGAACTGAGCGGGATCCTTCGCACTGCACCCGTAGACGACCGAAGCCGAGCGCAGGACCACCTTGCGAACCGTCGGAGCTTTCTGGCAGACCGCGAACAGTTGCATGGCGCCGATGACGTTCATGTCCTTCATCGCGGCGCGGCTGCCGGCTTTGGGGGCTTTCTGAAGCGTCGACGCGTGCACGACGGTGTCGACCTCGGCGTTTCGGATCACTTTGCCGATCAGCGGATTGCGGATGTCTGCTCGCACGAATTCCGCGCGGCCCATCCTGCGCATCATGTCCTTGCTCGGACTGACGGCGTCGACGGCGATGACACGCTCGATCGACGGATTCTGCGCAAGCCTGGTCACCAGGTACCCGCCGAGGAATCTGCTCGCCCCGGTCACCAGTACGACGCGAGGCGTCGTGCCCCCTGAAGTGTTGTCACCTTCAACCACCAAGTACCCCCATATCCAGTAGAAACGCGCTCTGCCGAAGCGTCCCTCCCGCGATTTTCCCCCACTTTACGGGCAGAGGGGGTCCCGCGCTGACTACCCAAAATTCGGCCATTCAAGACAAACCGCCCAGCCGATGAGACGCGGCACACATCGCTTCCCCCGAATATGCTGATGCCCGCCACCCCGGAAGGGGCGGCGGGCATCAACAGGTACTGCTTATTTACCGAGTTTCCTGCGCTGTACTCGGGTACGACGAAGCAGCTTGCGGTGCTTCTTCTTCGACATGCGCTTGCGACGCTTCTTGATCACTGAACCCATAGCGGGTGTCCCTCACGTTCTTCTCTAGCGTTCCTGCGCACGCCGGTCACGTACGCCTGCGCCAAGCAATTGGCGCCTGGCCCTCGTTTTAACTAGCTCAGCGCCTTACGACACCAGCTTGCTGGTACGACAGTGACTCATCGTACCGGTGTGGAGTCACTCGGCATAAACCGAGCCTCCGGCACAGCAACCGCTGTGCCCGCGACTCGGCTCACGCCGAGGTCATCCTCCTCGAACCGGCTGGTCAGCCGGCATCGAAGTACGAGGTTTCGAGGTAATCGTGCACTGCCTTCGCATGTACACGGAACGAACGACCCACTCGTACAGCGGGCAATTCGCCACTGTGTACCAACCGGTACACAGTCATTTTCGACACCCTCATCAAAGTTGCTACCTCAGCAACAGTGAGGAATTGCGTGCCGGCCACTGCCGGCTTTCCGTCGTGGGACGAACCCATGGACGGCTTGTTTGCAGACACCATTAATCCACATACCTCCAGCACGACTCGCGCCGCCGGCTTCCCCTCCGGCGGAACAGACACGTACGTACTAAGTCGAGCTTAGCTGTACTGGTGGGGTTAAAGCGACGGGTGTGGCTAAACGGACGACTATTCCGCAGCTGCACCCATCGCGGCCGAACGCGACTTCGCGGCATCCAAGGCATCGAAGAACGCCGTCCGCAGGCCGCCCGCTTCGAGCTGACGCAGTGCTGCAGCCGTCGTTCCGCCCGGTGACGTCACCGCGGCGCGAAGATCCGTCGCACTGTCGCCGGTGCGATCGAGCATCGCTGCGGAACCGACCATCGTCTGCACCACCAATTCGGTGGCGACCGGGCGTGTCAGGCCGAGACCGACTCCCGCGTCGATCATCGCTTCGGCAACGAGGAAGAAGTAGGCCGGGCCGGAACCGGAGACAGCAGTGACCGCGTCGATCTGCGATTCGGGAACCGTCACCACCTTGCCGACGCTGCCGAGGATGCCGCGTACGAGCTCGAGATGCTCGGCCTTGACGTGGCGTCCGGGTGACAGGACGCTCACGCCCTCTCCCACCAACATGGGGGTGTTCGGCATGACCCGGACGACCGGAAAGCCTGCGGGCAGACGAGTTTCGAAGAACCCGGTGGGGATTCCCGCCGCGAGAGAAACGATCAGCTGCTCGAGGTCACCGTCCAGATCGACCTTCGTCAACGCGGTGAGGGCTGATTCGACGTCGTTCGGCTTGACCGCGATGACGATGACGTCTGCACCCTCGGCTGCGTCCGCGACCGAACTGACTCGAATCGAGTATTCGGCAATCAATTCGTCTGCGCGAGGCTGATACTGCTCCGCGACAACCAGATCCTTGATGGCGTGGCCGGCCTGCAACAGCCCGGAAATCAGCGCCTCGCCGATCTTGCCGCCACCGATAATCGCAATTCTTGTCATGGCGAACAGCCTGCCACGACCGCAGCGATCGACCCTAGCGGGGCATCATCGCCAATTGACGACTCTGTACGACGACTGCGCCCGCCGAATCGAGAACAGCATGATCCTCTTCGAACCACGTGCTGCCCAGAACATCCGAGCTTGCCCGCACGCGAAGCCATCCCGGCGTCGGTAGTCGGCGCAGGTACGTCGTCAACTGCACGGTCGGCGCCCACCCGAACAGGCCACGGTTCATCGTCACCGGCGCGCTGATGTCACCGGCCATGATCGCGAACAGCACGGCGGTGTCGAGGTCGTTTTCGTCCTCGGGTCGAGGACGAACCCACATCCTGACCTCGGCCTCGCCTTGGCTCCCGGTGAGGAAGTGCGCCGAGGTGGTGTCGATCCTCATGTCGCAGCCCTGCCCGACGTGCACGACCTGCGCCATCGGGTGATCGCCGATGACTGCCACCGCACTCTCCGGCGGTTCCGGTGACATGTCGTCGATCGACGAGGCCGTGACGAAGGTGGGATCGCCGTCATCGGGGAATCCGAGCGTGACCGCCGCGCGAACAGCGCTGCGGCCCGCCTGGCTCAACTCGACGTCGAACAACGCGACCTGGCGTCCCTGCTTTCGGACGATCACCTCCAGTTCGACTTCACCCGGATCGGGCGCTGACAGATAGTTGGCGCTCACCGCGAGTGGCTGCATCTTCACCAGCGAGTCGTTCTCACCTGCGCCGTCTCGCAGACATTGACGCGCGGCAGCGGCGCACACAGCCATCATGGAGCCGCCGTGCACTTTCGGCCCGATGGTCCAGATCGGATCGATCGTTGCGGTGTATCGCCCGTCGCCGAGCGAGGTGAGGCGATTGAGATCTTGAAAGGGGCTGGTGCTCATCAATTTTCCTGTTCGGTGCTGTCTCGGTGTTGCGAGAAATGTCGTGCGGCCAAGTCTTGGTGCGCCAAGCGTCGTAAAGCTGTCAGAACGGGTTCGTACATGGCGGTTCCGAGGACGGCATATCGGATGCCGTCCTCCGTCGTGCTGGTGGGCATCAGCTCGATTTCCACCTCGGCAATCCCTCGGATGTGGTCACCGTAAGCCTGCAAGCGCTCGTCCGAGAGACTCAGTCCTGCGTCCTCGAGGCCGATCAGTGCCCGCTCGAGGTGAGCGACCGCCACGTACCTCGGCTCGAAGACTTGACCGAGAAACTCCAGAACCTTGCGAGCTCTGGGGAACTCTGGATCCGGTTCAGGTTCGACGTACGGCGGTAGTTGCGCGATTGCGCGGCCGAACGTCTCGAATTCGGATCGCTCGTCACTGTCCACCAGTTCGAGCACCGCGCGAATCCTCGGAATCGCGAGTCCCGCCCCGGCCAGGGCTCTGATCAACGCGAGTCGCCGCACGTGCTGTTCGCCGTACCTCGCTCCCGTTGCGCTGGTCGGCTCACCAGGCATCAGCAGACCTTCACGGAGGTAGTACTTGATCGTGGCCAGCGCGACACCGGACTGCGCGGCCAGTTCGGAAACCTTCACCGCTCCTCCGTCCATCCGATTCGCTTCGGCCTACTACTGGATAGTGATGCTATCCAATGGCGGCCGAGCCCCGATGAGGAGGACGTGCCTTGCGCTAGGGTTGAACCCTCTTTGCGCACACCACCAGAAATTTCCGAACGGAGCGAACAGGCGGAATGACGGATTTGCAGTCGGAGGCTCAGCCCGACGAACAGTGGCGCATCGTCGAACCACTGACGCTGACTCCCCTGCTCACCGCCGCACTCGAGGTCTTCCACGAACTCGGTTACCACGGAGCGTCGGTTCGTGACATCGCAAAACGCGCCGGCGTCACCGTGCCGACGCTGTATTACCACCACGGCAACAAACAGGGCATCCTCGTCGCGCTGATGGAACCGGGCATCGAGAACGTCACCGCACGCGCGAGCGCTGCGGTCGACGCTGCCGGACCGTCGCCGACGGCACAGTTCGGCAATCTCATCGAGGCGTGTGTTCTGCACATGACCAGTCGCTCCGACATAGCCTTCCTCGATTCCGAACTGCGGTACCTCGAGGAAGCGGAACGAAAGAGCTACGCCGCCAAACGAAAGAAGCTCGAGAACCTACTCGTCGACGTGCTGACGGCAGGCGTCCAGAGCGGTGAGTTCACGGTCCCCGACATCACCGGAACGGGCCGCGCACTGCTGGGCATGTGTCAGTCCGTCGTCCTCTGGTATCGACTCGACGGACCGCAGACTCCGCGCGAAGTCAGTGTTCTCTATCGCGAGATAGGGCTGAAAGCCGTCGGTGTCACTGCGTGAGCGCTGGTCGAATTTCCAGTCATGTCCGATTAGCCCTTAACTGACGAACGTCACACCTGTCGGCTGACACCGAAACCGGGACGCGCCCACGGTCACGGGTCCACACTGAGAAGCAGAGATGCGCGGGGTGGATCCGCAGACCGAGGGAGTTCTTGACGTATGGCCAACAGCAATCCATTTGTTCCTCCGAGCGCGGTCGACGTCGACCTTTCCGCGGTTGCCTGGGGGGCGAACCGCACGATGTCCGACTTCGAGACGGGAATGTGGCGGATGGAAGAGGCGCAGCCGCAACTGCGCTCACCGATCGTTGCGGTCGAGGTTCTCGATCGTGCCCCGGATTGGGACCGGCTGCTCGACGCGGTCGAGTGGGCATCGCACGTGGTTCCGCGTATTCGTATGCGCGCGGTGGAACCGGCGATGCAACTGGGCAATCCGGTGTGGTCGGTTGATCCCGAGTTCGACATCGGCTACCACCTACGACGCGTCCGCTTGCCCGCGCCGGCGGACTTCGATCACGCGCTGCGCATGTGTCGTCACCTTGCGACCGAACCTTTCGACAAGGCTCGACCGCCGTGGAGCGCGCTGCTCATCGAAGGTCTCGACGACGGTCGTGCCGTGTTCGTGGTCAAGACTCACCACTCCATCACCGACGGCATGGGCGGCATCCAGATGATGACGCTCCTGCACAGCCGTCGCCCGGACCCCACCCCGAACAAGCCCGACCGCACGCCGCCTGCTCCTGAGCACCTGTCGTCGGTAGGCGCCTTCGGCGAGGAGGTCGTCAGCGAGATCCGGCGTGCGCCCTCCCGTATCGCCAAGCTGGTCCGCGGCGCCACCAATGTTGCGACCACGGCGATCTCGAGTCCGTTCAGCACCGCTTCCGAGGTCCTCGGCTACGCCAATTCACTCCGCAAGATCGTCACTCCCCCAGCTCGTTCCGGTTCCCCTCTTCTCCACGATCGTGGTCTCGGACGGTGGTTCGGAACTCTCGAAGTGGGTGTTCCCGAACTCAAGGCCGGAGCGAAGGCTGCCGGTGGTTCACTCAACGACGCCTACGTCGCCGCCCTGCTCGGCGGTTTCCGTCGCTACCACGAGTCGTTCGGACAATCCGTCGAGAGCATCCCGATGGGTATGCCCATCAGCATGCGCACCGGCGCGGACGCCAACGGCGGCAACCGGTTTGCAGCCGTTCGCTTCAACGGTCCGGTCGCCGAGACGGATCCCGCCAAACGCATCAGGCAGGTGCGGGAAATCGTTCTGGGTCTGCGTGAGGAACCGGCGTTGGACGCTCTCGACGTCGCCGCCCCGTTCCTCGCCCGCCTGCCGAATTATCTACTCGCGAACTGGTATCTGTCCCAGTCGACAGGACTGGACCTGCAGGCGAGCAATGTCGCCGGCGTACCGGTACCGGTGTATCTCGCCGGAGCGAAGATCGAACGGATGTTCCCGTTCGGCCCGGCCCCCGGTTGCGCGGCAATGGCAACGCTGGTCTCCCACGTCGGAGTGTGCTGCATCGGAATCAATCTCGACACCGCCGCGGTCACGAAGCCCGCACTGCTCATGCAGTGCTTGCAGGAGAGCCTCGACGAGATCGTGGCTCTCGGAGTCACAACGGAAGGTGCGTGAGTCATGAGCGAAAACACGACCAACCCGCGCGTGTACCTCACCGAAACCATGACAGAGGCCGAAGCCGGAGTGCTGCGAAAGTGGCTCGCCGACAAGGCGACCGCATCCGAAACTCGGCCGGTCACCGTCAACATCACCGACAAGACTCTGGCCGAACTGGCGGCACGGACCGACGACCCGATGCTCGCGCCGCTTCGCGTGGTGTGGATTCCGGACACCCATACCAAGCACAACGTCGCGGTGCGACTGCGTGACGCACTGGCACCACGCGATCCTCTCCACCCCGGACGCGGCGCACAACGCAGAACTCTGCGCACCGACCCGTCACGGTGCCAGGTCATCGAAGGCGAGCCGGCGCCACTGAGCGATCTCGAGCGTCGTCTCGAAAAGAGCGGTGGCGGTTCGCTACCCGAGTTCATCCGACGGCAGGCCGCCCTGGCGCTCGAGCGTGCCGAATTGGGCCTTCTGGGTGGCCAGTACAAGGTGTCGCGGTTCGTCGTCGACGAGATCACCGACACCCGCCGGTTCGCCACCGAGGTCATGGCTCTGGCCGACCGCTTGAACATCGCCGTCGCCGAAGTCGACCGCCGCGCGCGTGAAGCTCTCGAAGAAATGGTTGCCACCCAGAGTCGCCAAGCCATCGCGGTGTGGGATCGTCTGGGGCGCTATTTCGCTCGCGCCTACAAGCTCGACGTGGACACGAGCCGGTTCGAGGAACTCCGTGAGCTGAACAAGGAACACTCACTGGTCTTCCTCCCCAGTCACCGTTCGTACCTCGATCCCCTCGTCCTGCGCCCGGCGTTGATCGCGAACGGCTTGCCGCTCAATCACGTCATGGGCGGCCTCAACATCAGCTTCTGGCCCATGGGCTCGATCCTCAAGCGCAGCGGCACCGTCTTCATTCGTCGAAGCATCGGCAACGACGAGGTCTACAAGTGGTCGATGCACGAGTACATGCGCTACCTGCTGACCAAGCGCTTCAATCTGGAGTGGTACATCGAAGGTGGGCGCGGGCGTACCGGGAAATTACGCCCGCCGCGCTTCGGTCTCCTGACCTACCTGACCAAGGCCTTTCAGGTCAGCGGCGCATCCGACGTGTATCTCGTCCCGGTCGCGCTGAGCTACGACCAGCTCTACGAGGTCGGGGCCATGGCTGCGGAGGCTCTCGGCGCCGAGAAGACACCGGAAGGCCTGCGCTGGATGGTGGGTTACGTACGCGCACAGGGAAAACGGAACGGTGTCGCACACGTGACCATCGGCCGGCCGCTCTCACTTGCGGACGCACTCAGCCAGGAAACCGATCAGCGCCTCGCCATTCAAAAGGCCGGCATCGAGGTGTGTCACCGCATCAACGAGGTCACACCGGTGACCGTGTCTTCGCTTGCGATGCTGGCGTTCCTCGGAATCGAAGACCGGGCGTTGACCGTTCGTGAGCTCACCGCGATCCTCACGCCGCTGTTCGGGTACATCACCGCGCGAAATCTTCCGATCGCCGGCGACGTCGAACTGTCCGATCCGCGCGTCATCGAGAAGGCGTTGCAGACACACGTCGATTCCGGTGTCCTCGAGCGCTTCGATCGCGGCGGCGAGCAGGTCTTCTACCTCGGCAAGGACCAGCACCTTGTCGCTGCCTTCTACCGCAACAACACAATTCACTTTCTCGTCGTGCGTGCCATCACCGAACTCGTACTCCAGGCAGCCGTCGAAGAACGGTTCGAGGATCCCATCGGGGACGGTTGGGCCGAGGCCAAGCGCATCCGCGATCTGTTGAAATTCGAGTTCTTCTTCAGCGATCGGGACACCTTCGAGCAGGAGATGCGGACCGAGCTGACCCTGATCGATCCCGAGTGGGAAACCGTCATGGCCGACGACAAACGAACCGAGCACATGATCGAGTCGGTGCGGCCGTACCTCGCGCACCGTGTGCTCCAACCGTTTCTCGAGGCGTACCAGGTTGTCGCCGATCAGCTTGTGCTTGCCCCGATTTCGACGTCGTTCGACGAGAAGTCCTTCGTCAGCAACTGCATCGACGTCGCACATCAGCGTCGCCTACGGCAGCAGATCGCCAGCAACGAATCGGTTTCCGGTGAATTGTTCGCCACTGCACTGAATTTGGCGCGCAACCGGAACTTGATCGAAGTCGACGACGACGGCGTCCGGGCCAGGCGCCTGGCATTCGCCGCGGAAATCAAGGTTCAGGTCGAGCGTCTGCGCCACCTCCGAGCACTCGCGCATGCACGGCTCGATCAGGTAGCCATGCCGGTGCCCGACGCCGCTGCAGTAGTCACCATTCCCGAAGCAAACAGAGCGCCCGCCGCGAACGAGGAAGTAGGACTGTGACCGGACTCGAGCGTCTGCACTCCGCCATCGAAGCCGCCCCTCCCGGACCCGGAACGATCGCCGCCTTCGACCTCGACGGCACCTTGATCAGTGGATATTCGGCCAGCGTCGTCTACCGAGACCGCCTGCGACGCTTGGATATCAGCGTCGGCGAATTGTTGCGCACCACCGGTGCCGCGATCGACACCCAGTTCCGTGGCGCTGATGTCGGAGCGTTGATGGACATCGGCGTGCGCGCCCTGGGCGGCCGTACCGTCGAGGAACTGAACGACTGGGGCCGACGGTTGTTCAAGCAGGAGATCGCCGCGATGATCTACCCGGAAGCCCGTGGGCTACTGGCGGCGCACCGGCGAGCAGGCCACACGATCGTGATGGCCACGTCGGCGACTCCGTTCCAAGCCAAGTACGTCGCCGAAGATCTCGATATCGAAGATGTGCTGTGCACCGAGCCCGAAGTCGTCGACGGCATGCTCACCGGCGAACTGTCCTCGCCCGCTCTGTGGGGGCCGGCCAAGGCCAATGCCCTTGCGGGCTATGCCGAGAAGATGGGCGCCGACTTGAAGAACGCGTTTGCGTACTCCAACGGTGTCGAAGACGTGTTCATGCTCGAGGCCGTCGGGCGACCTGTCGCGTTGAACCCCGATCGTGGTCTGGCCAAGATCGCGTTGCGCAATCACTGGCCTTCGGTCAGCCTGCGTAAACCGCAACGAGGCGCAACACCGATCTCGACGATCCGAACGGCGACGGCCATGGGCGCGCTTGCTGCCACCGCCGCCCTCGGTGCGTCGGCAGGCATCGTCACCGGCAACCGTCAACTGGGTGCGAACCTGGTGGGCACGTACGGCCCCGACATCTCACTCTCACTGCTCGGCATCGACGTCGAGATCGACGGCGAGCACAACGTGTGGGATCACCGCCCGGCGGTGTTCATGTTCAATCATCAAAGTTCCCTGGACATGTTGGTCCTCGGCACCGTCATCAAGCGTGACGTGACCGGCGTCGCGAAGAAGGAAGCGGCAAGCGATCCACGGTTCATGCCCGTCGGTGCACTGCTCGACGTCGCCTACATCGACCGCACCGACACCACAAAGGCGAAGGCTGCGCTGCAACCGGCAGTCGACAAGCTGAAGAATGGTGTCTCGATAGTCATCGCTCCGGAGGGCACCCGTTCTCCGACGCCACGCCTGGGCCCGTTCAAGAAGGGCGGCTTCCACTTGGCGATCCAGGCCGGTGTGCCGATCGTGCCCGTGGTGATTCACAACGCGGGCGAACGGATGTGGCGCAATTCGCTTGTCGCCCATCCGGGTCCGGTCTACGTCTCGGTGCTCGATCCCATCTCCACCGAAGGCTGGGAGACCAAAGACCTCGACGCACACGTCGAGAAGGTGCGCGCGCAGTTCGAAGCTGCGCTACTTGCCGGCCACCGCTGAGCGTGCCAGGTGCTCGCGTGCAAACGCGAGCGCCTGCGCCAGCATCGACGACCGCTCCCGACGGGTACGCGCATTTTGAGTGTTGATCTCGATGACAGCCTGGCCGCTGAAGTCGCTCGCAGCCAATTGCCGACACAACTCCGCGCACGGCTGTGAACCGTGTCCAGGAATCAGGTGCTCGTCCATCGACGCCCCGCGGCCGTCGGCCAGGTGCAGGTGCTCGAGTCCCTTGCCCATCCGGGAGGCCAACTCCAAAGCGTCCATGCCCGCCGTCGCGGTGTGCGACAGATCGAGTGTGTAGTGAGCGTGATCGGAATCGGTCGGGTCGTACGACGGGCTGAACGCGGACAACGCTGCCCCCGGACCGCCCCGTTTACGCAGACGCTCCGCGGACTTGTCCTTGCCACCGAAGAAGCTGTCGGCGCGCATGGGGAACATGTTCTCCACCGCCACCACGACGCTGCTCTTCGATTCGAGATCGACAACTTGTTCCGCGAAGCCTTCGGCGTACTTGCGCTGCCACCGGAACGGCGGGTGGACGACCACCGTCGTCGCGCCCAAGGTTTCGGCCGTGCGTACCGAACGCTCGAGCTTCTCGACCGGATCGGAACCCCACACGCGCTGCGAAATCAGCAGACACGGCGCATGCACGGCCTGCACCGGAATCGCGTACTTGCGAACGAGGGCAGCAACAGCACCGATGTCCTGACTGACGGATTCGGCCCACACCATCAGCTCGACACCGTCGTATCCGAGATCGGCGGCGTAGCGAAATGCTGCTTCCGTGTTCTCCGGATACACCGAGGCCGTCGACAAACCGACGGCTATCGGCCGACGAACCATGCGCTGCGATCCCCCGATCATCGTCCGATCAACCCGAGGTCAACAAGAACGCCAGTGGACCGAGCGTCACGATCATGCCGACAACCACCGCGATCACGAAACTCGTGATGTCGTCCGTCTTGCGTAGAACCCGCACGACGGCCACCAAGCCGACGATCACGATCAGCGCGAGCACCAACGCCACCCACGGCAGCATGTCCCACAGCTTCTCGAAGCCCTTGAACATCGCGCCGCCGACGATCAGTGCAACAACCACCTGACCGGCAAGCACTGCCCATTCACGGATCGAGCTACGCTCGCCGGCCTCTTCCGCTGCCGGTTGGGCTTCCACGTCGGTCTCGGACTCGGCGACGGCAGTGGACTTTATCGCACCGTCAGCGACCACCGGCGCCTTGACCAGATCGACCACGGCGGTCGATTCGGCCTCGCCGGCATCCGCGTCTGCGATCTTGTCGATCAGTTCGGTGCTCTCTTCCGGCGCGGCCGGAGCAGGAGCAGTCGGTGCAGGTGCCTTGGCGACGGGAGTGGGGACACGCGGCGGCAGGATCGGCGGACGCAACGACGGCGACTGGGTTGCGGCGCGCTCCTGACGCATCAGGTCGCCCGCCAGGGTCTGACCCGACAGCAGGGCTGGTTCCTGCGTTACCTGCGTCGGCGAGGAGGAGTTGAGCGGCGCTCGGCTCACCCACTGTCCGGGCGAGGACTTCGAGGTCTGTCCCGGCGACGGTGTGGAAGTCGGCTTCGGAGTGGTGACCGGCGGCGCGGCAACCGGCTTCGACTCGGCCTTGGGTGTCTGCGGCTCGTCGTCATCGTCGTCATCGTCATCGAACGAGACGGCGAAGGCTGCGGTGCGGTCGGCGGGAACCTTCGGTGCCGGTTCGGCTGACTTGGCGGTTTCCGCGACGGCTTCGGCCGCCGCTGAAGGTGCAGAGTTCTCCGGCGCAGCGGCTTCAGGCTGGGCTGCTGCTTCGTCCGACTCGGGCTCGGCGGCGGCGCGCGATCCCGACTGGCGAACGATCGGGATCTCACCCGTCAGTTCTGCGACGGAGATGCCACCGGCTACGCCGCGCCGACGTCGTCCACCTCGGGATTCGACGCTCTGACCGTTCCGCTTGAGCAGTTCCGCTACGGAAATCTGCTGACTGTCCTCGGTCATCAAGCACTCACCACCAATTCACCGCCCATTTCTGTGTCGAGCTTTCGCAGAATCAGACCCTCACGCAATGCCCAGGGACAAATTTCCAGTTCGTCCACTCCGAGCGCCCGCATGGTTGCCTCTGCGATGAGCGCGCCGGCCACAATCTGCTGTGACCGATCCGAGCTCACTCCTTCCAATTCTGCACGGTCCGCTGCCGTCATCCTGGATATGAAGGCTATGAGTTGCCTGAGTCCGCTGGAAGTCAGGGTCCGTTTCGCCCGGGGGCCTGCGGCAGAAGGGGCAGCGCCGGTGAGCCGAGCCAACGATCGGAAGGTCTTCGAGGTCCCGACCGTGCGGTCCCAGTCGCCGGCGGCGCGCAGTTCCTTGGCTGGTCCGACCAACTCCGCGTCCAGCCAGTCGCGCAAGACGGCGACTCGGCGCTTGCCCGGCGGATCGGCCTGGAGCCAGTCGCGCGTCAACCGTCCGGCGCCGAGTTGCAGTGAGAAGGCGACGTCCGGATCCTCGTCGCCACCTGCGGTGAGTTCGAGCGAGCCGCCGCCGATGTCCAGGTTCAGGATGCGTCCGGCGCTCCAGCCGTACCAGCGGCGCACTGCCAGAAAGGTCAGCCGTGCTTCGTCGACCCCGGAGAGAACCTCGAGATTGACTCCGGTCTCGGCGCGCACGCGGGCGAGCACGGCTTCGGAATTGTTGGCGTCACGGACGGCGGACGTGGCAAAAGCCATCATTTCCTCGCATCCGGACGTCTTGGCGATACCGGCGAATTCGGAGACCGTCGACACCAAGCGATCGGCTCCTGACGTGGTGATATCGCCGCGGTCGTCGGTGTTCTCTGCCAGCCTCAACGTGGACTTGGTCGAGCTCATGGGTGTTGGGTGGCCGCCCCGATGGGCGTCCACAACCAATAGATGGACGGTATTGCTTCCGACGTCGAGTACCCCTAGTCGCACATCGCCACGTTACTGGGTCTACGGTCGGCCCTTGTGACAGCAGGTAACCCAGACCGGTCCCACAAGATGACTCCGAGCCCCGAGGTCGATCTCGATTTCCCGCGCGAATGGGTCGAATTTGTCGATCCGGATAACTCCGAACACCTCATTTCCGCTGATATGACGTGGTTGCTCTCGCATTGGACCTGCGTGTTCGGCACGCCGGCGTGTCAGGGCATCATCGGCGACCGCCCGGACGACGGTTGCTGCTCGCACGGCGCTTTCCTCTCCGATCAGGAAGATCAGGACAAGCTCGACGCGTCAGTGAAAATGCTCACAGCCGAAGACTGGCAGTTCATGGAAAAGGGTCTCGGCAAGAAGGGCTACGTCGAGGAAGACGACCTCGAGGACGAGCCCGCGCTGCGCACCCGCCGCTACAAAGGTGCGTGCATCTTCCTCAACCGGCCCGGTTTTGCCGGCGGTGAGGGCTGCGCACTGCATTCCATGGCGCTCAAGAAGGGCATCGAGCCGCTCGAGGTGAAGCCGGACGTGTGCTGGCAGCTACCGATCCGCCGCACCCAGGACTGGGTCGACCGACCGGACGGCGTCCAGATCCTCAAGACCACGATCACCGAGTACGACCGCCGCGGTTGGGGCGAGGGCGGCGACGACCTCGCCTGGTACTGCTCCGGCTCCCCTGACGCTCATGTCGGGGAACGGCAGGTCTGGCAGTCCTACGGGCCGGAACTGACGGAGCTTCTCGGAAAGCGTGCGTACGACGAGCTGGCTCGCCTCTGCAGGCGTCGTGCCGGCCTCGGCCTCATAGCAGTCCATCCGGCGACCACGATCGCTCAGAACAAGGCTCAGGGCTGACTCCGCAAGAACAAATAAATTCAGCCGCTCACACGATCGTGTGAGCGGCTGAATTTCTTCTCGACGAACTTAGATCACGCTTCGAGCTTGTAACCCAATCCACGGACCGTGACCAGATGTTCCGGCTTGGCCGGATCCGATTCGATCTTCGAACGCAACCGCTTCACGTGTACGTCAAGGGTTTTGGTGTCACCGACGTAGTCGGCGCCCCAGACGCGGTCGATCAACTGTCCGCGGGTCAGCACCCGGCCGGAGTTGCGGAGCAAGTACTCGAGGAGGTCGAACTCCTTGAGCGGCAACGTCACCGGGTTTCCAGCGACCTGCACGACGTGGCGCTCGACGTCCATCCGTACCGGTCCGGCCTCGAGCACCCCGTTGTCGGAGGCGAGGTCCGCCTCGTTCTCCACCCCGCGGCGCAGCACCGCACGGATGCGGGCGATCAGCTCTCGCGCCGAATACGGTTTGGTCACATAGTCGTCCGCACCCAGTTCCAGGCCGACGACCTTGTCGATCTCGCTGTCACGCGCCGTCACCATGATGACGGGAACGCCCGAACGCGATCGCAACGCCTTGCAGACGTCCGTGCCGCTCATGCCGGGCAGCATGAGGTCGAGCAGGACGATGTCCGCTCCGGAGCGATCGAATTCCGCCAACGCCGACGGTCCGTCGTTGACGATGGTGGTCTCGAAGCCTTCCTTGCGGAGCAGGAACGCCAGCGGGTCCGCCAAGGACTCCTCGTCCTCCACGATCAGCACACTCGTCATCGTTTGGCCTCCATGCCGTTTTCTCTACTGCCTTGTTCTCGTCTGCCGATCCGCGTGGAACCGGCGGTTCCCGCGTCGTCAGAGTCGATGTCGTCGTCCGACTCCACGTGTGCCGGTATCTGCAACGTGAAGGTAGACCCTGTTCCCGGTTTGCTCCACAATTCGATGGAGCCGTTGTGATTGGCCGCGACGTGCTTGACGATTGCCAGCCCCAGACCCGTTCCGCCGGTCTGCCGTGACCGTGCCTTGTCCACGCGGAAGAATCTCTCGAACACTCGTTCCTGATCCGCTTTCGCGATGCCCTCTCCTCGGTCGGTGACCGCGATCGCGACATTGTCGCCGCGTACCGACCGACTGACTGACACCGGAGACCCCTTGGGCGAGTAAGCAATAGCGTTCTCGATGAGGTTGGACAGTGCCGTCACGAGAAGAGTCTGATCCCCGAGCACCTCCAACCCACTCGGATGGTCGGTGGTGACGGTGATCCCGGCGGCCTCGGCCGACAGATTCGACCTCGACAGTGCCTCGGACACCACGGTGTCGACGTCGACCACGTCGAGATCGGGCAGCTTCTCGGCACCTTGCAGGCGCGAGAGTGCGATCAACTCGGTGACCATCTTGCCCAGACGAATCGACTCGCCCAGCACTCGTTCGCCGAAGTGGCGCACGGATTCCGGATCGTCAGCGGACTCGAGCAGCGCC
Source organism: Rhodococcus sp. P-2 (assembly GCF_016598535.1). Classification (GTDB taxonomy): domain Bacteria; phylum Actinomycetota; class Actinomycetes; order Mycobacteriales; family Mycobacteriaceae; genus Rhodococcus_F; species Rhodococcus_F baikonurensis. The sequence goes on from NZ_CP066779.1 coordinate 1,230,635, forward strand.
TCCGCGAGCAAACTCATCGCGCCGACCGGCGTCTTCAGTTCGTGGCTGACGTTCGCGACGAAATCGCGTCGCGTCGCCTCCATGCGGACCTGCTCGGAATCGTCGTCGGCGAACAGGACCACGAAGTTGCGATCGTCCTTGCTGAGCAACCGGGCCGTCCCACGTACCGCGATCTTGTCGCGGCCGCGCTGCGCGGTCTGCGCCGTCAGATCGACCTCGACGGGCTGACCTGTCCGCAGGACTTCCTGCGCCGCCCGCCACGCCCGCTCGTCGACCAGACGATTCTTGACGAGGCCGAGTTCTTCGGCGCGAGGGTTGAAGAGCACGACGTCGTGGAAACCGTCGACGACGGCGATGCCGCTTTCCGACGCCAACACGATCAGGTCCAGAACCTGGGACATCGTGAGCCCGGTCTGTTCGTCGGAGCGCTGACTCTGGCGCGACGACAGCCTGGGGACCAGCACCCCGCCTACGAGGTAGCCGACCAAGCCGGCGACCACGACCAGCAGCACTGCAATCACGACACTCACGGCGCAATCGTACGTTCGCGCGAAGTGTCGGTTACGGCGGGTTCGGACGTTCCCGCCCGCGTAATCCGCCAGGTGGACGGCGTTGGTTCGTCGTTCATCTGTTGTTGGCCGAGGCCCCCCGAAAACACTGTTCGGGGGGCCTCGACGCACATCATCGGTTTGCTACTTTCCGCCCTGATTCGCCACCGCGGCGGCGCCGGCAGCTGCGGCCTCCGGATCCAGGTAGGTGCCGCCGGGATTGAGCGGCTTCAGGTTCTCGTCGAGGTCGTAACGCAGCGGGATTCCGGTCGGGATGTTCAGCCCCGCGATGTCCTCGTCCGAGATGCCGTCGAGGTGCTTGACCAAGGCACGCAGCGAGTTGCCGTGCGCCGTGACCAGTACGTTCCGGCCGGCGAGCAGCTCCTGCGAGATGGTGTCCTCCCAGTACGGGATCAGGCGCTTGACGACGTCGAGCAGGCACTCGGTCAAGGGAACCTCGTCGAGGTTCGCGTACCGGGGATCGGTGTCCTGGCTGTACTCGCTGCCGGCTTCGATGGCGGGCGGCGGGGTGTCGTAGCTACGACGCCAGAGCATGAACTGCTCGTTTCCGTACTCTTCCTTGGTCTGAGCCTTGTTCTTGCCCTGCAGAGCGCCGTAGTGGCGCTCGTTGAGACGCCAGTCGCGGACCACCGGGATCCAGTGGCGATCGGCGGCGTCGAGTGCGAGGTTGGCCGTGCTGATCGCGCGGCGGAGCAGAGATGTGTAGAGAACGTCAGGCAAGAGGTTGTGCTCGGCGAGCAGTTCGCCGGCGCGCTTGCCTTCGGCCATGCCCTTGTCTGTCAGGTGGACGTCCACCCAGCCGGTGAACAGATTGAGTGCATTCCATTCGCTCTCGCCGTGGCGGAGCAGGACCAGGGTTCCGATACTCATGGCGTTCATCCTGGCACGAGTACCGGAACCCTTCTTGATCAACCCTGTCTGGAAATCAGCTCGGAGCTACTTCCGCTGTTCGCAGATCCTTGCGGAGGATCTTTCCGGCCGCGGATTTCGGCACGGTGCTGATGAACGAAACCTGGCGAACCTTCTTGTGCGGTGAGACGCGCTCGGCGACGAACGCGATCACGTCGTCTTCGGTCAATTCGGCGCCGTCCTGGAGCACGACGAATGCCTTCGGAACCTCTTCGCCTTCGGCGTCGAGCACACCGATCACTGCAGCGTCGGCGATCTGCGGGTGTGTCAGAAGCAAAGCCTCGAGTTCCGCCGGGGGAACCTGGTAGCCCTTGTACTTGATCAATTCCTTGAGGCGGTCGACGATCTTGACGACGCCGTCGCCGTCGACGGTCGCGATGTCACCGGTGTGCAGGTAACCGTCGTCGTCGAGGGTGTCCTTGGTGGCCTGGTCGTTGCCGAGGTAACCGAGCATGATGTTCGGTCCCTTGCACCACAGTTCCCCGGGCTCGCTGACGCCGTCCGAGCCGAGTTCGGGGTACGCGACCTCTTCGCCCGTTCCCGGGTCGACGAGCTTGCATTCCATGTTGGCGATGGTCGGACCGCAGGTGTCGAGTGCGATGTCGTCACGATCGAACGGGATCGCATGCGAGACGGGGCTCATCTCGGACATGCCGTAGCCCTGGCGCACATGGCAGTTCAAACGGTCCGCGACGGCCTTGCCGAGCGCCGCGTCGAGGGGGGCCGCGCCAGAGAAGATGGTGTGCACGCTCGACAGGTCGTACTGATCGACGAGCGGGTGCTTGGCCAGCGCGACGGCAACGGGCGGTGCGACGAAGATGTACGTCGACTTCTGCTCGGCGACGATCCGTAGGAACTCGACGAGATCGAACTTCGGCATCGTGATGAGGCTCGCGCGGCGGTAGAGCGCAGCGTTGAGCAGCACCGTCATGCCGTAGATGTGGAAGAACGGCAGGACCGCGAGGATCTTGTCGTCGGTCTCGATCCCCATCCGCGGAATGATCTGGCAGACGTTGGCCACGAGATTGCGATGGGTGAGCATGACGCCCTTGGGCCGGCCGGTGGTGCCCGACGAGTACGGCAGCACCGCGAGCTGGGTGGCCGGATCGAAGGAAACCTCCGGCGCCGCTGCGCCCTCACCGAGCAGATCTCGCAGCGACAGATGGCCTTCGGCGCCGTCGAGCACGAACACGTTCTCGGTCGGGATACCGACCAGCTCGGCGGCGGCCTTGGCCTGCGGCAGCAGCGGCGAGACGGTGAAGAGGAACTTGGCCTTGGAATCGGTGAGCTGCTTGGCGATGTCCTCGGCGGTGTAGAGCGCGTTGATCGTGGTCGCGACGCCACCGGCACGCAGGATGCCGTGGAAGACGGAACCGAAGGCCGGGACGTTGGGCGAATGGAGCCCGACGACGTCGCCGACGGCGAGTCCACGCGCTGCGAGAGCGCCTGCAACGCCGTTGATCTGTGCGATCAGCGAAGCGTATGTGGTTACGGCGCCCGAACTGCCCTCGACGAATGCCGTCTTGTCGAGGTCTGCGGGGTCGGTGTTTCCGAACAGGAAGTCGTAGACGCTGAGGTTGGGGATTTCAACGTCGGGGAACGGACTCTTGAAGCTCACTGTGCTCCTCGAAAAGTTGCGCGGCGGGGTGGTGTGACCAACTTACTGTGACTCACGGGAACAGTATTATTCCGTGACGACAGTCACAAGTAAAGGCCACTTTACGTGACACATCCGCGATGTGTCTCACCCCGCTCGATCAGCTTTGCGCGGGCTCTTCCTCGATGAGGTGCTTGAACGGCTCGAGATTCGCCAGCGACTCACCACGCGACACCCGCCACGCCCACTCACGCTTGATCGACGAGGAGAAACCGAGTTCGAGGATCACGTTGAAATCGCCGTCGGCGGCCTCGAGAACCTGACCGAGCACTCGGTCCAGTTCGTCGCCGGTCACGGCATGCTCGGCGATCTTGCCGACCAGGTAGATGTCCCCGACCTTGTCGAGTGTGTAGGCCACTCCGTACAGACGACGGTTGCGCTTGAGCAGGAACTTGTAAACGCCTTCGAAGTTCTCGTCCACCTTGCGGCACACGAAGGCCTCGACCCGCACGCCGTGATTACCGACGGTGAGCAGCGTCGACGTCTTGAGTTTGTGTTCGCCGGGAAGTTCGACGATGAAATGCGCGTCGTCTTTTCTGGTGAAGTCGAGTTCACGCTCCGTGAGAGCCTGCTCGATGGTGTCCGAAATGCTGCTCATGTACGCACCCCTCCGGTCCGGCGCAGACGCCACAGACCCCGCGCACGGCGGGGCGAGAAGTCGCTGGGACCGGTTCCGTTGTTGTAGTTGACTGCGGCTTTGCGATAGCTCTCGAGCAAACCGTCCGCGGTGTGTTCCCACGAGAAATTCTCGGCGTGACGCGGTGCCTGCGCGGCGAGTTCGGCCAAGCGTTTCGGCGCTGTCACCAAGGATTCGAGAGCGCCGGCCCAGTCTTCGGTGCGGTGCCCTTGAACCAGCAGACCGGTCTCACCGTTGCGTACGGCCACTCCCAGTCCGCCGACATCCGCGGCGATCACCGGGGTTCCGCAGGCCTGAGCTTCGATGGCTACCAGTCCGAAGGACTCCGAATAGCTCGGCACCGCAACCAGATCCGATGCGCGGTAGACATCGGCGAGACGCTGCGGCGCCTGCGGCGGCAAGAACGTCACCTGCGCTGTGATGCCCAGTGAGCGTGCCAGTTCGATCAACACGTCCGGCCGCGCGAGACCGGTTCCGGACGGCCCGCCGACAACGAGGATGCGCAGCGGCAACCCCGGGCGACGGCTGATCACCTCGGCTGCTGCGCGCAGCAGAACGTCCGGCGCTTTGAGCGGTTGGATGCGGCCGACGAAGGTCACGACGATCTCGCCCGGGTTCAACCCCAACGACGCGCGGGCGGAATCGCGATCGCCCGGTCGGTAGCGGGTGAGATCGGCGCCCGGAGCCACGACGTCGATACGCGTGGGATCTGCGCCGTACAACTCGTGCAGCGCTTTGGCTTCGTCGGTGGTGTTGGCGACCAGGCGATCGGACTCGGCGACTACTTGTTGCTCACCGATCTGACGCGCTGCGGGCTCGGGGGTGTCCCCCTCGGCCAGCGACAGATTCTTCACCGCCGCGAGGGTGTGGGCGGTATGTACGAGGGGCACGCCCCAGCGGTCGCGGGCCAGCCATCCGACCTGCCCGGACAACCAGTAGTGCGAATGAATCAGGCTGTAGTACCCGGGCTCGTGACGCGCTTCCTCCCGCAGAACTCCCGCGACGAAGGCACACAGTTGAGTCGGCAGATCTGCCTTGTCCAGTCCTTCGAAGGGACCGGCCGCGATGTTCCGAACCCGCACTCCGGGAGCGGCGTCCACCACGGGTGCGTCGGCCGAGGACGTCGCGCGGGTGAATATCTCCACCTCTACGCCACGTTTGGCGAGCTGAATGGCGGATTGCAGAACGTAGACGTTCATCCCACCCGCGTCACCGGTGCCGGGTTGCGCCAATGGCGAGGTGTGGACCGAGAGAACGGCCACCCGGCGAGGGCGCGAAATGTGCATGGGCGTCACCACTCCATACTGCCCCCTCACCGGGCGCGAACTCTAACCGAGGCTCGAGATGAAGGCTCGCACTTCGGACACGAATCGTGTCGGATCCTCCACGAACGGTCCGTGATTGCAGCCTTCCCAGTACGACGCCTGGGACTTGGGAATCAGTTCCTCGGCGTGCTTACCTGCGCTCACGTCGACGACGGAGTCCTCGGTTCCGTGCAGAACGAGGACCGGGATGTCGAGGCTGCGGAGCAACTCGTCGTGACCGACGGCACGGTTGAACAGTGCTGCGCGCACCCGCGGACGCGTCGAGAGGCTGTACCCGAACAAGGCCTGCGACGCTGCGCCCTTGCCCTCGGGTGGGCCGGTGAGCGCGTTGCCGAAGGCACCGAGAGCCCGGATCGCCTCGCGGGGATCTTCGGACATCGCGCCGGGAACCGCACTCCGCATCGCCGAGCCGACCTTGCCGCCCTTCTCACCGCGACCGATGCTGGTGATCGCACCGACCAGAACCGCACCCGCCACCGCACCGGTTCCGTGTGCTGCCAGGTAATCGCAGATCACCAGTCCGCCGTACGACCAGCCGAGCAGGATCGCGTTCTCGGTGACGTCTTCTGCCGCGAGAACGGCCGCGACGTCGCCGGCCCAGTTCGCGGAGTCGTCGTATCCGGATTCAGGCGCATCGGAGTAACCGTGGCCGCGCAGATCGACGGCGATCAGGCGGTAGTCCGCGGCGAGGTCCGCGAGGACCTGCTCACCCCAGCACTGCGACGACTGAGCCCAGCCGTGCAGCAGCACCAGCGGGGTCCCAGCCGAATTTCCGGTTACTCGATAGACGATGGACGTGCCGTCGACGCTGACGGCTTCACGAATAGACATGCCGTCACGATAGAGGCTGCGACTGCGGCGCCGACGGCGAGCATGTAGGCCGACGGGACGCCGTAACGATCGATCAGCTGTCCGGCCAGCGCAGACCCGAGCGCCACGCCGACGCCGAGGCCGGTGACCGTCAGGGTCATTCCCTCCGTGAGCTTTTCCGGGGGGACGATCTGCTCGACCAAGGCCGTCGCGATGATGAGGGTCGGAGCAATGGTCGCGCCCGCGAGCACATATGCACCCGCCAGTGCGGCCACGTTGCCGACGAGGAGAAGGGGGACGCTGAGAACGGCGACCGCCGAGGACGCGATCATCAGCTGACCGCGCAGCGATCTCGCCGGGTGCATCGACCCGAAGATCAGTCCCGCGATTCCCGAACCGCCGGCGAACAGCGCAAGGACCAGCGTCGCGGATCCCGGCGAATTCTGTTCCTCGGTGAACGCGATGGCACCGACGTCGATGACGCCGAAGATCGTTCCGAGCATCACCATGATCACGATGACGATCCACATCACGTGGTTACCGAGAACCGATCGTCCGCGGCCGGGTCGACGCGGATGCACCTTAGGTTCGGTTCCACGTTGAATGACCAACAGCAGGGTCCCGGTCACCAGCAGAATCAGTCCCGCCAGCGGTCCCGCTTCGGGAAAGAGTCCGATGCTCAGGCCCACCGAGATGACCGGACCCGCCACGAAACAGAGTTCGTCCACCACCGATTCGAAGGCGAAGGCGGTGCGCAGCTGAGGTTTTCCGACGTAGATCGCGACCCACCTGGCGCGGATCATCGCCCCGATCGTCGGGGTGGCGCCACCGGGGACGACCAGAACGAAAAGCAGCCAGTCAGGAGCTTCCATCCGTACGGCGAGCAAGAGCGCCCCGATCGCGGTGACGCTCACGGCTGCGGCAATCGGCAGGACCGCTCGCTGCCCGAAGCGGTCGACCGCACGCGAGACGGCGGGCGCGATGATCGCCGACGACAGCGCGAAAACCGCGGCGAGCGCGCCGGCGAGCGCGTAGTCACCACGAAGTTGCGAGATCATCGTCACGATTCCGATGCCGATCATGGCTATCGGCAGCCTTGCAACAAATCCGGCGGCCGAGAAGGCGACCGATCCGGGGGCGGCAAAGATCTCGCGGTAGGCGCTCAACAGGCCTTTGTTGGTGGATTCGCTCATGTCAGCTTCTCGTGCACTGAACAAGGTTCACAGAGCCGAGGCCGACTCGACAAATCGTTTTCACTGTGCGCTCGGGTTGACCTGTCGGTAACTTGCCTTACGATTGCGCGAATGAGTGTCCTGGTGTGTTTCCACGCCCATCCCGATGACGAAGTTTTCACTACGGGTGGCGTGATGAGAATGGCCGCCGACGCAGGTCACCGCGTCGTAGTCGTCACCGCTACCGACGGTGCTCTCGGTGAATTCCCCGACGGCCTGTTGGACGAATACGAGACATTGGCTCAGCGCCGCAGCCGTGAACTCGAGGCGTCCACCGACGCGTTGGGCGCCAATCGCGTCGTGTCCCTGCACTACCCGGATTCGGGGATGGTGGGTACGCCCGAGAACGAGAATCCGGAAGCGTTCTGCAACGTCGACGTCGAGAAGGCCGCCGAGCGTCTGGCCGAGGTACTTCGTGAAGAGAACGCCGATGTCCTGACCATCTACGACCCCAACGGCGGATACGGGCACCCGGATCACATCCAGGTCCACCACGTCGGCGTCCGGGCGGCAGAACTCGCAGGCACGCCGTTCGTCTACGAGGCGTCCACCAACCGCGATCACATGAAGATGCTGATGCAGGCCAACCCCGAGTGGACCGAGGAGGCGCAGCCGCCGGACATCGAATCGTTCGGGCTTCCGGCAGATCAACTCACCACCGCCGTCGACGTCAGTTCGGTGATCTCGTCCAAGCGCGCGGCCATGTACGCGCACGCAACGCAGGTCGGCGATTTCGGCCCGTTCCTCGAAATGCCGACGGAGCAGCTCGCCGCGGCATTCGGCACCGAGTGGTTCCGTCGCCGCAACGCGCCCGAGGGACTGTCCGAAACCGCCCTCCCCCTCTGAGCCACCGCCCTCGATAAACCGAAGTCCCGACGGAGGTTTCGGCGGCTCGTTACCATCGGTAGGCATGGACCTCGAACAACTTGTCGCGAGCATGCCTTTTGCAGTTCACACCGGAATTCAGTTGGACAGCGCGGCCCCCGAACAGGTTGTCGGCCATCTGGATTGGGACAGCCACCGCACCACCGCCGGCAACGGAATGCACGGCGGCGCCTTGATGACGCTGGCAGACAGCGTCGGCGCCGTCTGTGCGTTCCTCAATCTTCCGCCCGGTGCAAGCACTTCCACCACCAGTTCATCGACCGTGTTCACACGCGGGGTCCGCAAGGGCACGGTCACCGCAACCGCCCGGCCACTGCATGCGGGGCGCAGCACCATCGCGGTCGTGACCGAGATTCGCGACGACGAAGGCCGCCTCGTCGCTCAGGTCACCGCATCACAGGCAGTACTGGGACCGTGAAACTTCCCGCGTACCGCGCTTCAGGCGCCACCCTGCCGTACGGCAATCTGCTTGCCTCCCATGACGTTGCAATGGAGGGTTACTTCTGGCGATTCACGATGCCAGGCAGCGGACGGGTAGTGATCGCGCTCGCCGGTATCAACAAGTCCGACAGTGGCAACTGGTCGACCCTCGCTCTCGCGGCCCATCCGGGCGGATTTCTCCGTACCGCCGAACATCCGCGTGGATCGGCGGATCCCCGCACACTGGGGGCCTACGCCGACAACGTTTTCCGCGGTAACGCCGATCGACTGCAGGTCGATTTCGGCGACAGCCACCTCGACGTGCGGATCAGCAATCAGCGATTCTGGCCGCACCGCCGCTTCGGCGGATCGAGCTACTTCCAATCAGTTCCCGCGCTCAATCAGTACTGGCATCCGTGGCTGCTCGGCGGCCGGGTCGAGGGAAGCGCCGTCATCGACGGACAGAGCTGGGATCTCACCGGAGCGCAGGTGTACGGCGAGAAGAACTGGGGAAAGGGAGGATTCCCGGATTACTGGTGGTGGGGACAGGCACAGGGGTTCACCGATCCACGAGCCTGCGTGGCGTTTGCCGGCGGACAGGTCAGCGCCGGACCTCTGCGCACCGAAGTCACCGGCGTGGTGGTCGCCCTGCCCGACGGCACGGTATTGCGGCTGGGCAATCCACTGACGTCACAGGTGGAGACAACCGTGTCCGACGATCGCTGGACGCTTCGGGGTTACAGCAGGAAGTGGAGCGTCGACATCGACGGGACCGCGCCCATCGCCGACGCACACATACTTCCTGTTCCGATACCCGCCGAGCGCCGAAACGTGCCCGGAGCGCTCGAGCATCTCGGTGGAACCATGTCGGTCATCGTCCGACGACGCGGAACCATCGTCTGGAAGGACAGGTCCCGATTGGCCGCTCTCGAGCACGGCGGATTGGATCGGGCGCAGGCCGAACTCACTCGGCGGAAACAGCTCTCGCAAGATCGATGAGAGCTGAGGCCGCCGGATTCTTCCCGCCGGAAGCACGCCAGACCAATTCCAGCCGAGACCGCGCTTCCGGTTCGAGATCGATCCGATGCAACTCCCCCACTGCCGACTCGGGAATCACGGCCATTCCCAACCCCTGAGCGGCCAAGGACACGATGATGCCGAGGTTGCTTGCCTCGAGTGCCACCGTCGGCTTCGTGCCGGCCGCGGCACACGCGAAGTCCAGACACGTTCTGATTCCGGTTCCCTCCGGCAGGCAGATGACAGATCGCGTGGCGAGCTCGGCAAACGGCAGAGCCGACACCTCGGCCAGCGGATGATCCGCTGCCACTCCGGCTACCAGTCGCTCGTCGGTGATCACCCTCGACTCGAGCCCTTCCGGCAGTTCGCCCGCCACCCCGATGACGGCTATGTCGAAGGTTCCGTCCAACACTCCGGCAAGCAAGCTGCGCGAGTCGTCCTCGGACAGGGAGATGTCCAGACCGGGGTGTTTGTTGTGCAACCGACTGAGCAGGTCGGTCAGGTCGGCAGACGCGCATGCAGTGACCATCCCCACCGCTACCGAGCCCCGCACCAGTCCGTTCAGGGCGTCGACGACATCTCGGGTGCTCTGAACGGACGCAAGCACAGCGTGGGCATGTGGGAGGACAGCTCGCCCGGCCTCGGTCAGACGAACGGTTCGACCACTCCGATCGAGCAATTCCTGACCCAGCTCACGTTCCAGCCTTTTGACCTGCGCACTCACACCCGGCTGCGCTACGTGAAGCCGCTCGGCGGCGCGAGTGAAGTTGGCTTCCTCCACTACCGTGACGAAGTATTCGAGCTGCCGAAGTTCCATAACTGATAATTCTAGCTTTGAGACAAACTAGATCTTGGACTTATCGCCGGCGGACTCGCAAGATGGAGACATGACAACAACACATGAAGCTCAGAAGGCCGAAACCCCGGAAGACATCGCCCGATTGTTCGTCCAGTTCGCGAACGCCGGAGATGCAGACGCCGTCGCCGGACTCTACGAGGAAAACGCCGTGATGGCGTTTCCACCCGGGTCACTCACTGTGGGAAGGACGGCCATCCGAGACGTCATTTCTCAGATGCTGGCCGCAGCACCGACATTCACCGTCGAGGAAGCGCTACCCACGGTAATCAGCGGCGACCTGGCCATGACCTCGACCAAACCTTCCGACGGGACCGGCGGACGCACTCAGGTGGCACGCCGCCAGCCCGACGGTTCGTGGTTGCGGGTGCTCGATCGTCCGGAACTCTGACTGCCCTCTTCGCAGTCAGATGGCCGAAGCACGCCGCATGGCCGCCGCAGGATCGGCGAACAAGGAACTCAGCGACACGACGGTGGACGCGTATTCCTGAACCCGATTGCCGAACCCGGTAATCCGAATGTCCTTACGCTCCAACGAGGATGCCGTCGAGAAGGCCTCGGCGACGTGCGGCACGCCGGCCGGGTAGTCGGTGAAGGCCTGGCCGCCGAGGATCACCCGATCCGGATTGAACAGGTCACGCAACATCGCCACCGTTCGTCCGAGGACGCGTGCTCGATCAACCAGAAGGTCGTGTGCCGGAATGGAACCCGCCGACGCAGCACGGTAGACATCCGCGATCGTCACACGCTCACTGCCCTGGATCACTGCACCCGAAGACAGTGCCTGCGCGACAACAGCGCGGTCGCTGATCGTCGCTTCCAAGCAACCCACCGCACCGCAGGTGCACCGTGCCGACGAACCGGTGGGGAGGTGTGCGATCGAGCCTGGCCCACTGGACGGCGTGTGCACTCGCCCTTCGAAAGTGATTGCGATACCGGCAGTCTCGCGGGCATAGAAGTAGAGCCCGGTGGTTCCCGGCGTCGGGGCCTCGGCGCGGTCGGTGCTGAGCAGAAGTTCCGACGCCGCCATCGCCTCGACGTGGGCGGCAACCGAAACGGGAAGGTCCAAGCCGGCTCCGATGATGGATCCGACTTTGGCGCCCTTCCACCCCAGGCGCGCGTGGTCGACTACTCCGGTAGCCGAATCGACGCGACCGCCGATGGCCACCCCGACCGCGAGCGGACGACGCTTGTGCCACCGCGAGGCGAACGATTTGGCCGAGCGCGCAATGGTGGCAAGCGCGACAGCGGAATTGGTGGCGGGCGTCGGGATCTCGACGGCACCGAGCACCTTGCCCCGAATGTCGCTGGCGATGATGCTGGTGACGACGGCACCGATGTGGATGCCGACGGTCAGGTACGGCTCGTGATTGACCTCGAACGGAACTCGCGGACGCCCAATGGCGCCGGAAGCTGTCAGGTCTGCGCGTTCGCGCAGGATCCCGAGGTCCAGCAGGCTCGTGACCTGCCGGTTCACGGTCGCAATACTCAGCCCGGACGCTTTGGCCGCGGTATCGCGAGAGAGCGGTCCGCGGGATCGAGCAATGCGCAACACCGTCGCGGACGGACCGTCGGCAATGCGCAGCTCCGGCGCAACTATCTGGGTTCGGGTCCGGGTTCCCGAGAGCGCGGTTCGCGATCGGATGTTCGGAATGGCGGAGATTGTGGGTGTCGACATGGCTGTCCCTTGCAGAAGGAGGAGAAGGCGCACATCTCTGTCGACCGAGAACTCAGCGTTTCCACTGGTCATACGAAGGAATAGACAGAAAAGGCGCAGAAATTAGCTGCAGAAAGAACGGCGGCGACAACACAGCTCTCGCGCCAGAGGCAGACGCGAACCAAGCGCAGCGGTCACATAGGTGACCCGCAAAGCGGCAGGCTGGTCGGTCGACATGGCTCCAAAAGTAGCAGCTTCACCGAGATTCACAAATCAGGTGCGGTAACGATCACACTGAACGCAACCCTGTCGTGGCGAAATCTCGCATGTTTGGGTGGGCACACTCCCCACGAAAGGTGCACCATGTCTACAGCTTTCGCCAAGCCGACTCTCACGAACACGGCATCAACGAACGGGGTGGCTGCTGACGCCGCTCGCGGCACTGTCACCACCCTCGGCGCGCATATCGGCGCCCGAATCGACGGAATCACTCTCGGCGGGCACCTCGACCCGGCGACGATCTCACTCATCCGACAGGCACTTCTCGAGCACAAGGTGATCTTCTTCCGCGGGCAGGACCACCTCGACAACGATTCGCAGTACGAGTTCGCCCAGCTACTGGGCACCCCGACCACTGCCCACCCCACGGTGAAGTCGCACGGCGCAAAAGTTCTGCCCATCGATTCGGACCTGGGCAAGGCCAACAGCTGGCACACCGACGTCACCTTCGTCGATCGCATCCCCAAGGCCTCGATCCTGCGCGCGGTGCAGCTCCCCGAGTACGGCGGTTCCACCACGTGGGCGTCGGGGGTAGCCGCGTACAACGGACTGCCGGATCCGCTCAAGGCACTCGCGGAGAACCTCTGGGCCCGTCACACGAACGTCTACGACTACGCGGCCACCAGCGCCGAGCGGCTCACCGAAGATCGCACGGCCGCCTACCGCGAGGAGTTCCAGTCCACGTACTTCGAGACGGAACACCCGGTGGTGCGTGTACACCCCGAAACCGGAGAGCGCACGCTCGTCCTCGGGCATTTTGTCAAGAACTTCGTCGGGTTGAGCACCGAACAGTCGAACGGTGTGTTCAAGCTCTTGCAGGATCACGCCATCAAGCTCGAGTACACGACGCGATGGAACTGGGCGGCGGGTGACGTCGCGATCTGGGACAACCGCGCCACCCAGCATTACGCGATCGCCGACTACGACGACCAGTACCGCCGTCTGGAGCGCATCACACTTGCCGGTGACATTCCGGTCAACATCCATGGGGAACGAAGCCGGAGCATAGCCGGCGACGCTTCCGAATACTCGGTTATCGAAGGTGCAGTTGCGGCAGAAGGTGCCTCGAACAACTCATGACTCACGCAGATTCCGCCCTTCCGCCGCACGCCCGCGGCTACGAAGGCTTCGAAGGTCGAATCGGCCGCACTGCAGCCGATTCGACCCCGTCGTGGCCCACCGCCACGGCCCCGGCCCCCGGCTCACCCAACATCGTCGTGGTTCTGATCGACGACATGGGATACAGCGACATCGGGCCGTTCGGCTCCGAGATCGAGACTCCGACCCTCGATCGCCTTGCCGCGCAGGGTATTCGAATGACCAACTATCACACGACGCCCCTCTGCTCGCCGTCGCGCGCCGCTCTTCTCACCGGCCTCAATCCGCACCGCGCCGGATACGGATTCGTCGCCAACGCCGATCCGGGATACCCCGGACTGCGCCTGGAATTGGCCGACGACGTACAGACACTCCCCGAAATCCTCCGCGGCGCAGGCTATGCCACCTATGCGGTGGGCAAGTGGCATCTCGTGCGCGACGCAAACCTCGCCCCGGGACGAAGTCGTGACTCCTGGCCGACTCAGCGCGGATTCGATCGCTACTACGGCTCTCTCGAAGGACTGAACTCCTTCTACTACCCCAATCAACTGATCTCCGACAATTCAGTGGTCGACGTCGACGAGTATCCCGAGGGCTACTACCTCACCGACGATCTGACCGACAAGGCCGTCGGGTACATCAAGGACCTTCGCGCCCACGATCAGGACAAGCCGTTCTTCCTTTACTTCGCACACGTCGCCATGCACGGACCGTTGCAGGCCAAGCCCGCCGATCAGGCGAAATACCGTGGTCGATACGACGAGGGCTGGGATCGAATCCGCGAGTCGCGGTTCGCCTCTCAACTCCTGCAAGGACTCTTTCCGGAGGGGACACGGCAGGCACCACGAAACTCCGAACCCGGTTTCGACGTGCCCGAATGGGATTCGCTCACGCCGGAGGTGCGGTCTCGGTTCGCCCGCTACATGGAGGTGTACGCGGCGATGGTCGACTCGATCGATCAGAGCGTCGGACGCATTGTCGACACCCTGGACGAACTGGGCGAACTCGACAACACGATCATCGTCTTCACCTCGGACAACGGCGGCACCGCCGAGGGCGGTTCGGACGGGACACGAAGCTACTTCGCGCAGTTCGCGCATATCCAGGATCCAGACTGGGTCGGCGATGTCCCCCACGACGAATCCCTCATCGGCGGACCTGAATTGGGCGTGCACTATCCACGTGGATGGGGGCAGACGTCCAACACCCCCTTCCGGTTCTACAAAGGGCAATCCTTTGCCGGTGGAATCCGTGTTCCCTTCCTCCTGTCCTGGCCCGCGGGACTGAAACCCGAAGCGGGCGACAACGGGATCCGCGACCAGTTCGCGTATGTCACCGACCTGACGCCGACGCTTCTCGAACTGGCCGGAATCGAAACCCCCACCGTGCGAAACGGGCTGCCTGTCAAGGAGTTCGACGGCGCGTCGAGCGCGCCGGTTCTGCGTTCACCCACCGCTCCGAGTACCCACACCGAGCAGTACACCGAGGTGACCGGAATCCGCGGCTACTACAAGGACGGATGGAAACTGCTGGCGCTCGCTCCAGCTGACATCGACAAACCGCACTGGCAGTTGTTCGACGTCCGAGCCGACCCGACCGAGCTCGACGACCTCGCATCACGGTTTCCCGACAAGGTTCGCGAACTCGCCGAGGCCTGGGACCACTCGGCGTGGGCGAACACCGTGTTTCCTCTACTGGGCAATACCGTCGGCGCGGTTCGCCGTCCGGAGGAGGAGGCACTCTCACGCCCGGTGCGACTACTTGCGGGAACGCCCCCACTGGAGCGCTACCGCTCATCCAAACTGATCGGGTTCCGTGACTTCGACATCACGATCGAACTCGACGGTTACCGCGAAGGCGACGCCGGTGTCCTTGTCGCCCACGGGGATCCACAAGGTGGATATCTTCTCTACGTCGAGGACGGCAACCTGCATCTCGGATACAACGCCTTCGGTTCCTACTCCGTGGTCGATGCGGGGCCATTGCCGGTCGGCACCAAGCGAATCGACGTGTCCGTGGCGGTGTTACCGCGGTTGCGTTGGGATCTCCACGTCAGCGTCGACGGCATTCACGCGGGCCAACTGCTCGGGCAAGTACAACTGGTCGGGATGGCGCCGTGGACCGGCATCTCGGTCGGGGTCGACGCCAGAGGACCTGTGTCGTGGGAAGTACGACGACGCCACGGACCATTCCGGTACAGCGGGGCGCTGCGCGCCGTCACCTACACCCCCGGCCCGGTCAAGGTACCGCGTCGTCACATTGAATCCATCGAACGGGAAGCAGAGTATGCCGCCGACTAGCCCTACGATTGCATCATGACCATTTCTTCCGATGCCCGCATCGCCGTAGTCACCGGAGCCAGCTCCGGAATCGGTGAGGCCACCGCCCGCACCCTGGCAGCTCAGGGATTCCATGTCGTGATCGGTGCTCGCCGCGTCGATCGTCTCGAGAAGATCGCCGAGGAAATCGGTGGTACCGCGCTCGAACTCGACGTCACCGACGAGGATTCCGTCGACGCATTTGCCGCCGTGGTCCCCCGTGTCGACGTGCTGGTCAACAACGCCGGTGGTGCGAAGGGCCTGGCGACGGTCCTGGACGCCGATCTGGACGACTGGCGATGGATGTGGGAGACCAATGTCCTGGGCACGTTGCGTGTGACGAAAGCACTGCTGCCCAAACTGATCGATTCGGGTGACGGTCTGGTCGTGACCATCACCTCGGTAGCGGCGCTGGAGGCATACGACAACGGTTCGGGCTACACCACGGCCAAGCACGCTCAAGCCGTCCTTCATCGGACATTGCGCGGTGAACTCTTGGGTAAGCCCGTTCGTCTGACCGAAATCGCGCCCGGAGCAGTGGAGACCGAATTCTCACTCGTCCGGTTCGAAGGTGATCAGGACAAGGCCGACAAGGTGTACGAGGGAATCACACCGTTGGTGGCGCAGGACATCGCCGAGATCATCGGTTTCGTCGCGTCCAGGCCGTCACACGTGAACCTCGATCAGATCGTCGTCAAGCCGCGGGATCAGGCAAGCCCCGGTCGGTTCCACCGCACCACCAGCTAGTTCGAACAACTCTGGCTAACCAGTCCGAATCGCCCGGTGCAGGACGAGGCCGAGATTGCGTGCAATCTCGGCCTCCGTCATTTCCGTGGAAGCGCTGCGGGCACTCACTGTTTCACCTGCGGTGATGATGTACCGACCGTCACCGGCATAGTCGTACCAGTGGAAAGTCATGCCGTCGTCAGTCGGCCTGCTGTCGACGGCTCCGCCCGGATATACAGTGACTTCACCGATCGAGGTCCGCTCTCGGCCGAAGAACCTGCTCACTTCCTCACTCGCTCGCGCACCGTCGACACTGCGCAGAAACCCCTGTTTACCACCAGGTTTCGACGTTTCGATGCTCACCCCACGCTCCGATCCGGCGGGGCAGGTCGGCAGGTGATCGACGAGCATCCGTGGAATTGCCGATGGCCGTGCCACGGTGAGAACCACGTCGGAGCCACAGTCGACAGTCCTGCCGGGCAGTTGAGCCAGGAGCACACCCAGGTCGCCGGCGACAGCGCCGTGCAATCGCGTCGCCGTACTCATTTTCTGTCCGTGAAAACCGGAAACCTCCACGCGAGCATCAGGATTCGCAAGAACACCGAGAACGTGATGCAGCCGATCGTCGAGAACGCACGACAGGTGCGCTCCCGCTCGACGACGCTGCGCCCTCAGCTCGTCCATGGTTTCGGCCGCCGGACGAAATCGCAGCGGGTACGGGAGTCGGTCGCGTCCGATCGCTTCCCAGAGGATCGAGAATTCGAGGCCGATGAACTGCCACCGCGTGGTCGTCATTCGCCCAACACCGCCGGAGAGACCATGGGCAGGTCGCCGATCAGGGCGTTGCCGTTCTCGACCGTGACGAGGTAGCCGGGGGTGTCGTGAACGTTGTCTTCGTCGTGTCCTTGTCCGCGTCCCGGTGCCATGCCGCCGACGCCACCCATCGCGCCCCGACCGCTCTGCGCGCCCGCCGCCGAGGTACCGCCAGTTCCGTTGACGCCCCCACTTCCGCCACCGGCGAGGCCGCCGGAGCCGCCAGGGCCAAGGGTTCCACCTCCGGTTCCGACAGGCCCGAAGCCGCCGGTACCGATTCCACCTGCGGAACCACCACCCGAACCGCTACCCATGAGGCCTGAAGGCACTCCGGAACCGAGCTGAGCACCATTCGGAGTTGCACCTGCCAGGCCACCTGGCGCTGCACCGGCCGGCAGTGGGCCGGCATGTGCCGCGGCAGTCCCGGCCGGGCCGGAATCGTGTGCGAACCGGGCAGCATCGGCACCCGAATTCCCTTGAGCATCAATGCCGCTACGGTTGTCACCAGGTTCGGAAGCGGTGCCGGATGGGTTCTGACCGGAACCGTCTCCGGCCGGGTTTGCACTGCCGAGGTGTCCACCGTCCGCTCCTCCACCAACTCCGCCACCCGATGTAGATGGCGCGCCGAGTCCGTTCCCCGAACCCGACGTGTTCCCGCCGCCGGAACCACCGCCACCGAATGCGCCGCCCCCAGCCCCTCCACTGCCAGCCCCTCCACTGCCGGTGACCGGATTGAACGCGGCCGGGAGGATGGGCACCTGGTCGTCCGCACGCTTCATGTACGGCAGATACACGTCCTTCATCACCTGACGCGCTTGACGTTCGGCTTCTTCCGCTTCGTATTGGGCCTGCTTCCACGTAGCCCCGGGAACCATGCTGAGGATCATCTCGACCGTCGAGGCGCCGTCGGGTGCCGGAATCGAGCGTTTGGCCTCGTGGAGTGCGATCTTCGCCTCCTCGATCTTGTTCGAGATCAGGTCGACCCGCACCTTCAGCTCACCCGCATCTGCCGAGTAGGCCAGCACGGCTTCCAACGCCGCCGAGCCGCCCCGCCCCTGCCAGCCTTCGGTGATCGCGCCGTTCACATCGCTCCGGAACTTCCCGATGCCGGCTTCCACCCGACCGGCAATTGCCTTCCAGGCCTCGCCGATTGCGCTCAGGGTTGCCGGATCCATCTCGTTGACGTGATCGAAGATTTCGGAGTGCGACATCGCGTCGAACGGATCGTCGTCCACGATTGCATGTTCGCTGTACTGCAGCGACGAGGTCTGAGCGGAGAGGGCATCGCGCTCGCCCCAGGCCCGTGCGCGCTCCGCATCGGCGTCAGCAGTCGCAGCAGCCATCTCGTCGTCGAACGCTCCGCGGTCGTCGGTCACGGATTGAACCAGAGCAGATGTAGCGATTGCGCTCGCGATGGGAGTGCCGACAACCGGCAATGCCGCCACGCCGGGAGGCACGGCCCGCGTCGCTTCGGAGATCCTTCCCAGCACGTCTTCCAGAAATGGAATGCCCACCGCTGTCCCCCTGAAGTCGAAGATCCCCGTCAGACTCCCCGAGCCGACAGCACTTACCTGTACTGACGGATGCAGAGCACGGACGGTTCCCTTCGTCCACCGATTTCTCGGTTCACAGCAGGAGAAATCTAAGCCAGTGCAGACATCGACTTCCAGGTCGGCAGATCGATCGCCCAGTCGTAGATGTCGCCGTCCGCAGGAGACAGGTCGATCGACGTGCCGGTCACCTCGACGGGGTCACCGTAGAGGGCCGTTCCGAAGTACTCCTGCGCGTCGGACGTCGACAGATTGATGCAACCGTTCGTGACGTTCGACGAGCCCTGCACCCCGGTGGTTTCAGGATTGGCGTGGATGAATTCGCCGTTGTTGGAGATGCGCACCGCCCAACGCTCACGCACGTTCTCGTAGAACGGCGGATTGGACATCATGAAGTCTTCGTACTTCTCCGTCACCATGTGAATGCCGCTGCGCGTGACGTTTCGAGGTTCGTTTCCCTCGCCGTAGCTGACGGGAATGTCCATGATCGTCTGACCGTCGCGCACCACCTGCATGCGGTGGCTCGGCGCATTCGCCTTGACGATCTGGCTACGACCGATTGTGAAGTCGAGCGTGAGATCCTGGTCGCCGAAGGCGCCACCGCCGTAGTTCAAGCCGTAGAGCTTGGCGTCCAGATGGACAGTTGTGCCCGGCACCCAGTAATCGGCCGGACGCCAATGGGCCCGTGATCCGCCGTTGTCGTCGGCCAGCCATGCCCACGATCCGGCGGTGGGCGGCACGGTGGTCACGACAAGTGCCTTCTCGACGGCCGCCTTGTCGACGACGGAGTTGTCGAACTGCAACGTGATCGGTGCCGCGATACCAACTTCCTGGCCGTCGGCGATGTTGAGGGTGGCGCCGGTGGTCGACTCCGGGGCAACCGTCGTGAAGCTGCCCTGGACCGGCACCGCTTTGCCGTCGGTTCCGGTTGCCGTACCCGACCACGAATACGTGGTGCCGTAGCCGAGTGCCTCACTGACGGTGAAGGTTGTCTTGTCAGGCGACAGTTGCCCGGCGACGGCCTTACCGGCCGCGTTGCTGAGATTGACGTCCGACAGTGTCCCCTGGGTCACCGCTACCGAGACGGGAGCTACCGGGCTGACGTCTTTGGTGCCTGGTGCGGGCGTCGACACCACGGTCGCGACCGGGGCTGGTTCGGCGGCGGCAGCGCCGCCCTGTCCGTCCTTGCCGCCGATCGTGCAGCCGACTACGGCCACCATCACAGCGAGTAATACAGCTACCAACGCAACAAGACGCGAACGACTTCTCCGACCACCCAGCTCATGCACTTCAACAGGCTACCTGCGGGCTCTGTCAGGAATCAGATGGTGCAGCCCACAGTTACCGGTTCCGGTTCCAGCCGGACGCCGAACGCGGCCTCGACGCCGTCGCGCACTGTCTGCGCGAGCGAGACCACATCCGCACTTGTTGCGGACCCTCTGTTGGTCAACGCCAAGGTGTGTTTGGTCGACAGCCTGGCCGGTGCATCTTCGCCGGGATAACCCTTCGAGAATCCGGCCCGTTCGATCAACCATCCGGCCGAGAGCTTGGTTCCACCACTGCCGGGGAACTGTGGCACGGTGACGTCTCCGAGCTGTTCGGTGATGGCCCCGAGCACAGCAGGCAGCTCCGCGTCCGGCACCACGGGGTTGGTGAAGAAGGAACCCGCGCTCCAGGTGTCGTGGTCGTACGGATCGAGGACCATCGCCTTACCGGTCCGCAACCCCAGAACTGCCTCGCGGACCTGCGACGCAGGCAACCGCGCGCCTTCCTCGGCGCCGAGTGCAGTGAACAGTTCGCGGTACGCGAGCGGGGCGCTCAACCCGTCGGTCGACGCGTCGAATTCGACGGCCAGAACCAGTGCTGCATCCGAATGCTTGAGAACGCTCGACCGATAACCCAATTCGAGTGTCGACGGTTCGACCCACGACACTTCCCCGCTGCGTCGGTCGAGCAATTGAACCTGCCGGAGCCGCGAGCCCACCTCGACGCCGTACGCGCCGACGTTCTGCACAGGCGTCGCACCGGTCGAGCCCGGAATCCCGGACAGACATTCGAGGCCGCCCAGTTCCGCGGCGACGGATTGGCCGACTACTTCGTCCCACACTGCGCCCGCTTCGGCGACGACGCGGTCCGTGTCGAGGCTCACGGTGGTGTTGGCCACACGAACGACAACTCCGTCGAATCCCGCGTCGGAGATCACGAGATTGGACCCGCCGGCGAGAATCAGCGTCGGGATCTGCTCGCGATCGAGCAGCGTCACGACGTCGATCAACGACTGCGTCGTCGGGCATTCGGCGAGCAGCCGCGCCGGTCCCCCGATTCGGAGCGTCGTCAATCCCGACAAGTCAACGTTCTCGGACACGAAAGCGCCTGATTCCACGACGCGTCTGCCAATGGTTACGTCCCACACATCGATAAACGGTAGCCTCCACAATCGTGAGCCGTCGCATCGAGCATTCGTCGAAGTACACAGTCCCCGCCGAGAAGGTCCATGAGGCGGTGACCTCCGAGCAGTACTGGCGCGACCGAATCGTCGCTGTCGGCGGTCCCGGCGCAACGATCGAAGAGCTGACCGTGCGCGACGAGACCGTCGCGGTCACGATGTCGCAGATCATTGCCGCCGAACATCTCCCGAGCATGGTGTCGAAGGTTGTCAACGGCGACATCGTCATCAAACGCAGCGAAACGATGGCGCCGTTCAAGGACGGCAAGGCCACTGGCACCTTCTCCGCCCACGTCGACGGCGTTCCCGCCCGTATCGAGGGCACTCAGGTCCTGACGGGTGACGAGAACTCCGCCACTCTCGAGATCGACGGTGAGGTCGAGGTCAAGATCCCGTTCCTCGGCGGAAAGATCGAAAGCGCGATTGTCGACGAGGTTGTCCGGCTCATCCAGGCCGAGCAGGACTTCACCCGGGAGTGGATCGCGAAGTAATTCGCTGCGGGCGGCGAGAGTTTGTCGATACAGCCAATTTGCCTTGTCACAACGCGTAACCGGTATTCTTTCCGATCATGGCTCGCCGCATCGACTACTCCGCCCGCTATCAGCACTCCCCCGAGCAGGTCTACGCGGCGCTGGCGGACCGCTCGTACTGGGAGGCCCGCGTCGACGAGATGCGCAAGCATTCCGAGAACCATGTCGAACATTTCGAGGTCACCGATTCCGGAATCGATCTCGTGCTCCACCACATTCTTCCGCGTACCGATTTGCCGGACATCGCACAGACTGTGATGAAGAAGGACCTGGTCATCACCCGTAAGGAGTCGTACGGCGCCTTCGGTGACACCGTGACCGGCACATACGAGGCTTCGATCCCGGCCGGTCCGGGAAGTCTGTCCGGAACCATGGAGTTGTTCGCCACCGATACCGGGTCCACGCTACGAACCACGTCCGAGGCCAAGGTATTCATACCGTTCATCGGCGCGAAGTTGGAACAGCTCATGCTCATCAACCTCGTCGATCTGTTCCGCACCGAAGCTCAGGTCACGGCGACCTGGCTCGCCGCTCGCTGAAGCCGTCGTGAAGAAGGCTCCACCCCCGAAGATCGAGGGGGTCATCACCCGTGGCACGACGGGGATCAACCGACTACGCCGTAGTGACCGGTGGATCGTCCACAACCGGACGATTGCGCATGCCCTGAACAACGCAGCCGATCCGTTGATCGTCGACCTCGGATACGGAGCGAGGCCGGACACCACCTTCGAGATGGCAAGCCGCCTCACCGCTGTCCGGCGGGATCGACGCGTCATCGGCCTCGAGATCGACCCTGCCCGCGTGGTCGAGAGTCGTGACGGTGTCAGCTTCGCCCGTGGTGGATTCGAACTGGCCGGTCTCACACCCGTTTTCGTACGCGCCTTCAACGTGCTCCGGCAGTACCCGGAGGACGCCGTGGGTTCGGCCTGGTCGCACATCCAGTCCGGCCTCGCACCAGGCGGACTGCTACTCGACGGAACCTGCGACGAACTCGGGAGGCGTTGCGCCTGGGTGCTTCTCGACGCCGATCGTCCCTTGACCCTGACACTGGCATGGGATCCCTTCGACATCGATCGCCCTTCCGACATCGCCGAACGTCTCCCGAAGGCCCTCATCCACCGCAACGTTCCGGGCGAGCCGATCCATGCACTGCTCAGCGCTGCCGATCGAGCCTGGGCAACTGCCGCGCCGCACGCCTCCTTCGGCCCTCGCCACCGCTGGGCCGCTGCCTTGGAGATTCTTCGGGCGCAGGGAATTCCCGTTCAACCGGCGCGACGTCGCCTTCGCGACTGCATCTTGACGGTGCCCTGGCATGTGGTGGCGCCGAACCCCTGAAGTCGCCGACGTGAAACGCCCCGCCGCGGAGGTTCTCTCCGCGGCGGGGCGTCTTCGTGCAAGCGTCGGGCTAGGACCCGAAGATGTTTTCCAGGCTTCCGAGCGAACCGGTCGAACTGCCGCCGTTGCCGGGCTCTCCGCCGTCGGACTCTGCCGTGACCTTGACAGTGACTGCAGTCTGGGTCTCGGAACCGAGGTAGCCGTCGGTTCCGCTGAACACCGCGGTGATTCGGCGATCACCGAGTTCGGTGAAGGTATGCGAGAGCGTGGCCTTGCCGTTCACTACCGCAACCGGTCCGCCGATCGGGGTGGTTCCGTCCATGAACTGGACCGTTCCCGCACTGAGCGTAGGAACAACTGCCGCAACAAGATCGACCTTCGCGCCCTTGACCGCTGACGTCGGAGCGCTCACGGTGATGGACGTTTCCTGATCCTCCGCAGCCGGAGCTGTGACCGAAACCGTTTGCGCGGCCGAGGTAGAGGTGAGAAATCCTGCTGCACCCGAGTACACCGCCGTGATGTCGTGAGTGCCAACGCTCGCGAACTCGTGCATGATCGACGCTTTGCCGTCTACGACCGGCACCGCCGAGCCGAGATTGCCCGAGCCGTCCTTGAACTGCACCGTGCCACCCACCGGCGACGGAGTGACCGTCACGGAGAGACCCACTGCCGTACCGGTTTTCGCATCCGCCGGAACTGTCAAGACCGTCTGGGTCTGCTGGTCGGTGGGAGCCGGCGCCTTGACGTTCACAGTCTGGGTGTTCGACGTCGACCCCAGGTAGTTGCCCGAACCCGAGAATACTGCGGTGATGCTGTACTCGCCCGCCACGTTGAAGGTCGGCATGGTTGTCGCCTTACCCGCGGCGTCCACGGGAACCGAGGGGCCCAGATCCCTGCCACCTTCCTTGAACTGCACGGTGCCACCTGCAGCACCGGTAGAGACCGAGGCAGTGAACGACAATGCCTCTCCGGTCGAAGCGGTCGACGGACCGACGAGAGTGGTCGTGGTGTTCTCCTCGACCACCACCGGAGCGACCGTCAAAGCATGCGGCGCTGACGTCGAGGTTTGGTAGACGCCGGAACCGGAGTACACCGCCACGATCGAATGTGCGCCTTCTGCATAGGAATTCGCCAGTGACGCCTTGCCGTTGGCGTCGACCGCAACAGCGCCGCCGAGGTCGGTTGCACCGTCCTTGAACTGCACCGTGCCACCCGCCGGAGTAGGCGACACCGTAGCCTCGACGGTCACGGACTCACCTGCAACTGCACTTGCGGGACCGGTGATCGCGGTTGCAGTGCTCTTGTCCGCTTCGGACACGACGACGTCGACAGCTGACGACGCTGAGGTCGCCACCTTTGCATTACCGAGGTACTTGGCCGTCACGCTGTGGGTTCGGACGTCAGCCGGTGTCCAGGCAAGTGTTGCAACACCATTGGCGAGCGCGCCCGCACCGATCTTGGTGGCACCGTCGAAGAACTCCACCGAATCACCGTCGGCACCACCGGTCACCGTCGCGCTCAGCGGAACAGGTTGTCCCAACTTCACGCCACTGGCCGGTGACAGCGTCGTCGTCGAGACGTTCTTCTGAACATTGATCGACGGACCACGACCATTCGTCGTGTCGTCAACGAACACCGTCCCGTCGAAATGCACCGTCGTCGACAAATTGGTACCACGAGCACAATCCGCGCCGACGCGATACTGGAATTCGAACGTCTTGACGTCACCGCCCCACATCGGCCACTCCGTAGCACCCGCACTCAACCGAACAGAATCAGTAGCCACCTCGTTGACACGGAACGCACTACCGTTCACCGTCGCCGAACCATCGACATACGTCATACACGCCGGATGAAAATCGCGCACCGCATACAGATTATGAACCGCGGCAGTTCGCTTGAACACCGTCTTCGACGTGATCACATCACCCTCGGACGGCGTGCCGTTACTGATCGTCCGAGTCACCTTGTACCCATCGGAATTGAACTCCGCCGTCACCGGAGCCGCACCAGCAACCCCGACACCCACAACCACGGCGAAACCCGCAGAAACAGCAAACACACTCAAACCTGCAACTGCACGACGTGCAGAACCTACAGACATAGATTTTCCTTCTCGAGAAGTGAGGGATATGGGTGATGCCCCACCACCTGAAGCGGGCGGGGCATCACCGGGCATCGATTGCTAGGAGCCGAAGATGTTGCCGAGGCTGCCGAGCGAACCGGTGCCGTTGCCTGGTTCTTCACCGTCGACCGGTGCGGCGATCTGGACGGAGACCTGATCGGAGGATGCCGTCACCGTGCCGGCGCCCGAGTACTCCGCCGCGACAATTCGCTGCCCCTGAGTTGACGGCTTCCACGAGATGCTGGCTTTTCCGGAGGAGTCGACCGTCGCCGTGCCGATGACGGTCTCGCCGTCCTTGAAAGTGACTGTGCCACCGGCATTTGCAGGACTGATCTGAGCGGAGATCGTCTGTGCAACGCCGACCTGCCCCGCTACTACGCTGAGATCTGTTGTGGAGCTTGTTGTTCCGGCGGGCTGTTCGGCAACTGTCACATTCGCGGTGGTGCTCGATCCGGTGACGCCGGATCGACCGGCGAATACGGCCTCGAGGGTCTGCGCACCGGCAACCGTCGGAACCCAGGCGTAGGTCGCTTCACCGTTGCCCGCCACCGGCACCGAAGCGAGCACCGTTCCGCCGACCTTGAACGTGACCGTTCCACCGGTGCCCGACGCGGACACAGTCGCTTTGAGAGTGGTCGACTTGCCGACCTGCGCGCCCGAGATCGGCGCCAGCGTCGTACTGGACTGAGCATCGGCCTGCGAAACGTTCACGATCAGCGCTGCCGAAGCGGAACCGACGGCACGCGCCGTGTCGGCGAACTTCGCTGTGATCGAGTGGTCTCCACGGGTCGTCGGTGTCCAGGCAAGTGTTGCAACACCATTGGCGAGCGCGCCCGCACCGATCTTGGAACCGGCGTCGAAGAACTCCACCGAATCACCGTCGGCACCACCGGTCACCGTCGCACTCAACGTCACCGGCTGCCCCACCTGAGCGCCACTGACCGGTGACACGGCCGTCGTCGACACGTTCTTCTGAACATTGATCGACGGACCACGACCATTCGTCGTGTCGTCAACGAACACCGTCCCGTCGAAATGCACCGTCGTCGACAAATTGGTACCACGAGCACAATCCGCGCCGACGCGATACTGGAATTCGAACGTCTTGACGTCACCGCCCCACATCGGCCACTCCGTAGCACCCGCACTCAACCGAACAGAATCAGTAGCCACCTCGTTGACACGGAACGCACTACCGTTCACCGTCGCCGAACCATCGACATACGTCATACACGCCGGATGAAAATCGCGCACCGCATACAGATTATGAACCGCGGCAGTTCGCTTGAACACCGTCTTCGACGTGATCACATCACCCTCGGACGGCGTGCCGTTACTGATCGTCCGAGTCACCTTGTACCCATCGGAATTGAACTCCGCCGTCACCGGAGCCGCACCAGCAACCCCGACACCCGCAACCACCGCAAACCCCGCAGCAACAGCAAACGCACTCAAACCACCGACAACGCGACGAACACCACTCACGGACATCCACATCCCTCTCGACAAACGGGGGCAGACAGGCGTCCAGGACAAGCGTCCGTCTGCTTTTGATGCCGTGACGTTATCCCATTGACTGTAAAGTAACTACGCTTTTCACCGAATTAGTTCATCGCCGACATCACCAAGCTGCAGCGATCACGGGTCGAAAGTCCCGAAGTACTGGTCCAGATATCGCTCCACCTGCACTGAAGACAGAATATTCGACCCGAAGTAGCGCACTTCAAATCTCTGATATTGGTGTCATATTCGATTTCGAACGTGATGCCAGAAGGTCGCAGAAGCATAGAAAATCAATCTCGATTACAGGCTTGCGGCGAGCGCCAACTCCACTCGGACGGCAACGTCGATGCTCGCGTTTTCACACGAGAGATACAACTCGTGCGCGTCGAGTCGACCTATCGCTACCGCATCGGCGACTACTTCATTGAGCAGGACTTGAGAGATTCCACCCGAAGCGAGGTCGTGCACGGTACGCAAAGGCGTGGTGATGCGGATGGGCCCGATCTGTTCGCACTCGTCGTCCGCAAGCGGCAGTCGGTGCAGTGCCACCTGACGGGTGGGCGCCGCGAGAGGGTGAGCTATCGAGAGGTGAATGAAACGAGGTTGCAGGTGCCCGAGGCCATGGAGGTCAGCGGCGCTGTAATGCGAGACGGTGGCACTACCGGCGAACCACGTGCACCACTTCGCGAACTCGTCCAAGGCGGTATGCCTGACGCGTTCGAGACGAAAGAGTCCACGGCACTCACATGTCCATGTTCCGGATTCCGTCATTTCCTCCATCAACGCCAGACCGAAACCCAGTTCCGATGCCTGGAGAGCCGTGACAAATCCGCACTGACGCAGCGCCAGCAGCTCGAGTGACTCGTAGTCCGAAGCCATGACCACCTCCGGTGACCGTCGAAAACGCCGTTTCGAACAGACTACGGGCGACTGTGTCGCGCATCACAGGAATGAGGAAGTGCGTATTCACAGAGTTCGTTCAGACTCGTCGGGAAGAATCTGGCGAATGACTGTCGCAGCGAACAACCCTCGTCCGCGCAACCGAGTGCTCATCATCCTTCTCGTGGTGATCGCCGTACTCGTCGCGGCACTCGTCGGTGGAGAACTGTACGTACGCAACCAGGTGAAGACCTGCATGGCCGATCAGTTCCAGAGCGAACTGGGATCCCAGGTCGACGTCGGGTTGAGCTGGAAGCCCGTACTCCTGCAGGCAGTCGACAAGAAGGTGCCGTACATCAGCATCGACAGTGACGACTCTTCGTTCGGCCCCGCAACGGGAATGCAGGTTCACGCGAAGGTGAACGACATCAACTTGCAGCCTTCGGCGGGTAACAGCGGCACCATCGGCAGTTCCAGCGCCGACGTCACCTGGTCTACCGCAGGCATTCTCGCCACCTTGCAGGAGCAGACCTTCGGTGGCCTCGTCTCCGGCGTCACCGCCGACTCGAGCGCCGGAACACTCGCTTTCGACGTCGGACCGGTCGGGCTCGCGAAGCTGACAGTCAAGCCCACCGTCACCAACGGCGTAGTCGACGTTCAGACCGTCGGCGCCGAGATTCTGGGATTGGGTCTGCCGACCGACCTGGTCGACGGCATCGTTCAGACACTCACCGACAGCCTGCAGACGTACCCGCTGGACATGAAGCCCACGAAGCTGACCGTCACCGACGACGCGATCCAGATCTCACTGGAGGGCGGCGCTTACGCCATGCCCGTCGCCGACGCGAACAACCAGAACACCTCGGCGGTGCCGGACAGCTGCGGCCTGCTGACCTAGTCGGTCAGACCGTCCAATACTGCTCGGGTTCCGGACAATCCGAGGCGGGTGGCGCCGGCTGCAATCATGTCGAGTGCGGCCTGCGTCGTACGTATTCCGCCACTGGCCTTGACTCCCACGCCCGGGCCGACGGTCTGCGCCATCAGTCTGACGGCCTCGACGGTTGCCCCGCCTGCAGGGTGGAATCCGGTGGAGGTCTTGACGAAGTTCGCCCCGGCGCGCACGGCTGCGCGGCAGCATTCGACGATTGCCTCGTCGGACAGCGCTGCGGTTTCGAGGATCACCTTGAGGATCGCACTCTCCCCCATCGCCTCACGGACGGTGAGGATGTCTGCGAGCACAGCGCTGTAGTCGCCCGCGACCGCCGCTCCCACATCGATGACCATGTCGATCTCGGCGGCGCCCTGATCGACGGCGAGTCGCGCCTCGGCACCCTTGACCAGTGAATGATGCTTCCCCGACGGGAATCCGACGACGGCCGCCGTCACCAGTCCGTCGGCGCGAATCGGCAACATCGACGGCGAGACGCAGACAGCCAGCACACCGAGGCTGCGCGCCTCGTCGATCAGGGCGGTCACATCGGCCGCGGTGGCTTCGGGTTTGAGGAGAGTGTGGTCCACCATCGCGGCAACCTGGGAACGAGTGAGTGCAGCTTCAGACATGTTGGAAAGCTTGGCACACCACCACGCGACCGTCGCTGCAGCCGCACCTGAGAGACTAGGCCGCATGACCGCTGCACCTTCGATCGATGATCGTCGCTATGTTCTGTCCCTCGGCTGCCCCGACACCACGGGCATCGTCGCACGCATCTCGACCTTTCTCACCGATGTCGGTGGATGGATCGTGGAGGCCGCGTATCACGCCGATGCCGACACAGGATGGTTCTTCACGCGTCAGGCGGTCCGTGCGTCGTCTGTGAGCATGAGCATCGACGAACTTCGTGAACGGTTCAAAGCTGTTGCGGCCGAGATCGGTCCGGAAACCGAGTGGACTCTTCACGACTCCGGCGCACCCAAGAAGATCGTGTTGCTCGTGAGCAAGGAAGGCCACTGCCTGCATGACCTCCTGGGCCGTGCCGCGGGCGGAGAACTTCCGGCAGAAATCAGCGCCGTCATCGGAAACCACGAAGATCTGCGCAGTGTCACCGAGCGCCACGGGATCGACTTCCACCACGTTCCGTTCGCCAAGGACCCGGCCGAACGCGGACCGTCCTTCGAGAAGGTTCGCGCCCTGGTCGACGCTCACAACCCCGACGCCGTCGTTCTTGCGCGCTTCATGCAAGTGCTGCCGGAATCACTGTGCGAGCACTGGGCCGGACGCGCGATCAACATCCACCACAGCTTCTTGCCGTCGTTCATCGGTGCCCGCCCCTATCACCAGGCGTTCGCGCGCGGCGTGAAGTTGATCGGCGCCACCTGCCACTACGTGACCGCCGAACTCGATGCCGGTCCGATCATCGAGCAGGACGTGATCCGCGTCGACCACGCCGACGATGTCGCCGACATGGTCCGGCAGGGTCGAGACATCGAAAAGCTCGTGCTCTCACGCGGACTGCGCTGGCACCTCGAGGATCGGGTTCTGGTCCACGGGCGCAAAACGGTCGTCTTCAGCTAGAGCTGCGTTGCGCTAGAGATTGCGCAGTCGCACGATTTCCTTGTCGAACTCGTCGATGTTCTCGATCGACGACATATGACCGACGCCCGGCAACACGATCAACCGTTCGAGGTTGCCGGCGTCGTCGAGGACCTGCGCAAGCTTGCGCGCATGGACCGGCGGAGTGAGCCGATCGAGCGAACCGACGAGCACGGTGGTCGGCACTTCGAGATTGTCGAGTCCCTCGTGAATGTCGAGGGTGCTCAGCGCTGCTCCCCAACCACCACGGATGCGGGGCTTGCACTCACGAACGATGTTCTCGCAGAACTGAATCTCGGCCTTGGTCGCGTTCGGTGACATCGAGACGTACTGGATCGCCTTCGTCATGGCGCCCGAGGAGACAAATGGAACGGGCGAGCTGAGGATGGCGCGGCCCACGGGGACCGGAACCCGAGGAAAACGATTGGGCAATGGGATGACCGTGGTCTCGGCGATCAACCTTTCACTCGCCGTACTCGCGAGCATGACCGCCGACGCGTACTTCTTGACTTCGTCGGGGTGACGACCAGCCCAGGCGATGAT
Organism: Rhodococcus sp. P-2; assembly: GCF_016598535.1. Classification (GTDB taxonomy): domain Bacteria; phylum Actinomycetota; class Actinomycetes; order Mycobacteriales; family Mycobacteriaceae; genus Rhodococcus_F; species Rhodococcus_F baikonurensis. The sequence goes on from NZ_CP066779.1 coordinate 1,261,284, forward strand.
GCTCATCCCGCCCATGCTGTGACCGACGATGACCGCCTTCTTGTCTTCGCGAACCGTGGCTGCCAGCACGGCAGAAAGGTCGTCGGCGAGGACGTCCGGGCCGAGCGGAAGATTACCGACGGTGCTGCGTCCGTGACCGCGCTGATCGTAGGTGATGACGCGATATTCACCGGCAAGCGCATTGACCTGCGGGTACCAGAATTCGGTTGAGCACGTCCAGCCGTGGCTGAGAACGATCGGATCGCCGTCGACGGGACCGTAAGCCCGGACATTGATGATCGCACCGTCGTCGGTGGTCAGTTCGCTGATATCAGCTTTGAGCGTCGGAGTCTTCAGGAGTGCGTTGGGCTCGACGTCGCTCGAAAGCGTCAACCCGCGCGTGGATCGCCTATGACGGATCCCAGCGACTGCCGCGACGAGTGCTCCCACTCCGACGGCGCCTGCCAGTACTCGAAGCTCTGTGGTGCGCGAACGACTGGACATGCATTTACCCCTGACTGCTGCTGACGACAGACGGATGCAATCTATGTGTGACTGCCGTTAACCGACACTATCACTCGAACAACGCGCGTTGTCAGCGTTGGAGCGAAGAGTGGGGCAACACACGGTGACCGGGAACCACGTCACCGGATGAGCAGAAACCGCGGCCCACTACCAGCGGGAACCGCCATGCTGGATGTCGTCCACGCGCGGTCGAACGTCGACGAGATATACACACACTGCAACAACCGCGATGATGCCCAGGAGACCGACAGGGGATGTCGCCAGCAGGATCAACGCCGCAACGATCAGAATTCCGAGCCAGATCGGCTTGGTCAATTTGTTGACCGCGGTAAAGGCGTCCGGACGCTGCCTGACGGCATGAACGATCGCGTAGACAGCACCCACCAACGCGAGCACTTTGAGTGCGAGAAAGATCAGACCGACTAGCCCATCGACTTGAGTCACAACTACATCCTAAGTTCTCATCCGGTTCCCGACGAACACGAAGGCTCCCACACTCGGCTGAGCGCGGGAGCCTTCGTCAGGTGGAGCTGGGCAAAATCAGGCCTTCTTGGCCGGAGCAGCCTTCTTGGCCGGAGCCGGCGCGGTGGCCTTGGCCGGAGCAGCCTTGGCCGGTGCAGCCTTGGCCGGAGCAGCCTTCTTGGCGGCGGTGGTTGCGCGCTCCTGCACGTCGGAGGCAGCAGCGGTCACGCGAGCGGCAGCTTCCTTGGAAGCCTCGTCGGCCTGGTCACCGAGGTCGAGAACCTTCAGTGCAGCCTCGTCGCCTGCGTCGGCGATCTTCTCGCCGGCGTCAGCGATCTTCTCGCCGACCTCTTCTGCGGTGTCGGAGATGCGTCCGGCAGCGCGGCCGGCCAGCTTGGCAGCCTGCTCGCCCACGGCACGCGTCTGACGAGCAACGGTTCCGAGTGCGTCTTCGGTCAGCTCGACGGCGTCGCCGAGTGCCGACTCCGCAGCAGCGATGCCTTCTTCGACTGCGGGCTGCTTGCGGATGCGCTCGACTGCGTCTTCGCCGCGCTCTGCGAGGGAGTTGTACAGATCGCCGGCAACCTTGAGGTATGCCTCGGCGACCTTGCGGAGCTCCTCGGGTGAGAACTTCTCGCGCAGCTCGGCAAGCTCTTCGGGCAGCTCGGACGGCAGGCCGGCGAGACGCTCGCGCAGTGCCTCGACGCTTTCGGCAACGTCACCCTGAACGGAAGCGAGCTTCTCGCGGGCACCGTCGACACGGCCGTTGACGTCGCCCTGCGTGTTCTCGGCGCGCTCACGAACCTGAGCAACGACGTCGGCTACGGCCTGGACAACCAGGTCGCCTGCGCCGACGGCGGCGTAGAGCGAGGTCTTGACGCTGTCGATGGCGTTCTTGTCAGTCATCTTGTTCTCCTAGTGAAGTCTCGGTGTCTGGAATTGCGGCCGATTCGGCGAAATCGGGCGCTGCGACTGGTCTCGACGACTCGTTCTCGCGACAGAACGAGTCGTAGATTTCGAGCAGTACTTGCTTCTGCCGTTCGTTGATGGCCGTCTCGGCCAACACCGCGTCCCTGATGGGACTGTGCGGGCGTTGTTCGAGATATCCCGCTTGGACGTACAGGACTTCCGATGAGACTCGAAGGCCCTTGGCAATTTGCGCCAGTACGTCTGCCGACGGTTTGCGCAATCCGCGTTCGATCTGACTCAGATACGGATTGCTGACGCCGGCGAGTTGAGCGAGTTGGCGCATCGAAACTTGGGCGGCTTCCCGCTGTGCACGAATGAACCCCCCGATGTCGTGTGCCGCAGAGCTGACGACGCGAGCTGCCAAGTCGCTTGCTCCGGCTGCGGCACCGGATGATTCACGATCTCCGTCATCGGAGTTCGTCGACTTCGCTGGCATTGCGTCCTCCCTTTCCAGTGGACATTTCCCAGGATAGGAGAGGGTGCTAACTATTGCAAGCACTACTGCTAGCACTCGTGGTGGACGTCACATACCGGACAGCTCAGCCGAAGACGAGCGTCGAAATCGTGTAGATCAGCAGCCCGGCAATCGAGCCGACAACGGTGCCGTTGATACGGATGAACTGAAGATCTCGACCGACCTGCAGCTCGATCTTCTGGCTCGCTTCGTCGGCATCCCATCGCTCGACCGTGTCACTGATGACCCCGGTGATCTCGTCGGTGTAGTTCTCCGCGATGTACTTGGTGCCCTGCACCAGCCAGCCGTCGACCTTCTCACGCATCGACTCGTCGTCACGCAACCTGATTCCGAAGCCGGCCACGTTCTCGGCGACCTTGGTTCGCAGGGTGCTGTTCGGATCGTCGACGGACTCCATGATGAGGCGCTTGGCGACCTGCCACGTCGACGACGCCAGGCCAGTCACTTCCTCGCGCCCCATGATCTCGGCCTTGATCCCCTCGGCCTTCTTGATGGTCTCCGGATCGTTCTGAAGATCATCGGCGAAGTCGATCAGGAATCGATTGGCGGCGAGGCGCACCTCGTGCTCGGGATTGGAACGGACCTTCCAGGTGAACTCGACAAGTTCCTTGTAGATCTTCTCCCCCAGCATCGCGTCGACGAACTTCGGCGACCACGCCGGCGAATCGCGCACGATCACACGGTCGATCGTCTCCTGGCTGCCCAGAGCCCACTGATGCGCCCGCTCGGCCAGAAGCTCGATGATCGGAAGTTGCTTGTTGTCCTTGAGAAGCTCACCGAGCACTCGGCCGATCGGCGGTCCCCACATGGGCTCGGCCAACCGCTTCACGATCGTGTTGTCGATGATCTGGGCGATGTCCTCGTCGCGAAGAACCTCGACCATGCCGCGCAAGACCGTCGACGTCTCGGCGGCGACGCGAGCGGCATTGGCAGGTTCGGCCATCCACGTACCGAGGCGGAGCGGAATCTGCGCCTGCTGCACCTTGGCCGACACAACTTCGGGAGCCAGGAAGTTCTGGCCGACGAACGAACTCAGACTGGCGCCGAGTTGGTCCTTCTTGCGCTTGATGATGGCGGTGTGCGGGATGGGGAGTCCCATCGGATGACGGAAGAGCGCGGTGACGGCAAACCAGTCGGCCAGGGCGCCGACCATGCCGGCCTCGGACGCGGCGCGGACGTATCCGACCCACTCTCCGGCACCGCGGGATTCCTGCCACCGACAGAAGATGTAGACCACCGTCGCGAAGCCCAGAAGGCCAGTGGCGAAGACCTTCATCTTGCGAAGGTCCCGACGCTTGGCGGCGTCGTCGAAGGCGGAGAGGCTCAGTTGCTGCACCCTCGCCATTGTGCCGAAAGGTGTGACTCGGCGTAGCGCGAGTGACACGATGTCTGATTCCTCAGGACCTAATCCCCCGAACTGCCGATGTGAGTGCCCGAGATAAAGGCACGGACATTAAGCTGGACCGGAAAGTAGACCGATCGGACGTGGCTCGCACCACAGATATGAGATGACTCGTGGCCAAGAATGCCGTGCAGGACAACGAGCAGGTAGACGGCCCAGTCGTTGCTGATGCGAAGCCCGAGAAATCCGACGGTCGCAAGCGTCGGTGGCGCGAACACAAAATCGCTCGCCGCGAGGAACTCGTCGACGGCACCATCGCCGCTATTCGGGCGCGGGGGCGCGAGATCGGCATGGACGAGATCGCGTCCGAGATCGGTGTCTCCAAGACCGTGCTCTACCGGTACTTCGCCGACAAGAGCGACCTCACCACCGCCACGATGATGCGGTACGTCGAAACCATCCTGTCGCCGCGTATCTACGAAGCGATCAGCGGCGATCTCGACGATTTCGAACTCACCCAGGCCAGCATCACCGCGTACGTCGAGACGGTGGCGTCCGACCCGGACATCTATCTCTACGTCATGGCCAACGGCGCCGGCGCCAACCGCGACGTCGTTGCCGATTCCGAGCGCATGATCGCCGAATTGCTTTCCACGGTGTTGGGCAATCGTCTTCGCGAGATGGAGATGGATTCCGGCGGTTCCCTGCCGTGGGCGTTCGGGATCGTCGGCGGAATTCAGCTTGCGACGCACTGGTGGATCTCCAACAAGTCGATGTCTGCAGAATCGTTGATCGACTACCTCACGATGATGACGTGGGGCGGCATCACCGGCATCGCGGCGGTCAACGGATCACCGGCCAAGTTCAAATCGGTACCGCATCCGCTCGTCAAGCCCGCCGAGGACTGACTCGCCCGAGACCGAACTTTCGAGCCACAGGGGTCGATCCTGTGGCACTCTTTCGGCATGGCACAAGACTCGCTGTGGGAAACACCGGCCGCCAAGACACTGCGGGCAGAGCCCGGGTTCGAACTCGATCAACTCGATCGCAACAGCACTCCGGGATTCACCGGAAACAAAGCTGACGGCGAGCGTCTGCTCGAGGAGCGCGGCGCGGTTCTGTCCGACCTGCAGGAGTTGCTGTACGCCAACGGCAGGTCCGGAGACAGCCGTTCGATCCTGCTGGTCCTGCAAGGCATGGACACCGCCGGCAAGGGCGGCATGGTCCGACACGTGATCGGTCACGTGGATCCTTCGGGAGTTCAGCACGCGGCATTCGGCGTGCCGACCGAAGAGGAAAAGCAACACCACTACCTCTGGCGGATCAAGAAGGAACTCCCCCGCGGCGGCCATCTCGGCGTGTTCGATCGCTCCCACTACGAGGACGTCCTGGTCGTGCGCGTCCACGATCTTGTCCCCGAGGATGTCTGGAGCAAGCGCTACGACGAGATCAACCAGTTCGAGAAAGAACTCGTCGACGCCGGAACCACCATCGTCAAGGTGGCGATGTTCGTCTCGCTCGACGAGCAGAAGAAGCGACTCGAAGAGCGTCTCGACCGCCCGGACAAGTACTGGAAATATAACCCCGGCGACGTGACAGAGCGCGGATTGTGGCCGGCTTACCAGCAGGCGTATCAAGCGATGCTCGACAAGACGTCGACCGAACATGCTCCGTGGTACGTCGTGCCGTGTGATCGGAAGTGGTACAGCCGAATTGCGGTCACGGAGCTACTGATCGACGCTCTGGAAAAGCTCGATCTCGACTGGCCGCCTGCCAACTTCGACATCGAGGCGGAGAAGGCGCGACTCGCACAGTCCTGATCAGAAGCAGTCCCGATCAGAACAGGTGTGGGGATTCGCGGTGCACTTTGTGGTCGTGATGAACGGTGCTGGTGTACAGGGCAACCGCCAGTCCGATGGACGCGACACCGGCGAGCCCGGCAATCAACGCCCAACCACCGTGCCCTGAACCGGCGGCCACGAGAAAGCTGCCGAGGCAGACAACTGTGGCCAGCACCAGGAAATACGACGCCCACGCTGCAAAGAGATTGAGCTTCATCTTTCGCTCCTCCGGTCGGATCTCTTTCGTTTCGACCGTACGCCGGAGCATGACGGTCGACAAGACACTCCCGTCGCGAGGTTTCCCGACGTCTACGCCGGGTAGCCGAATTACATGGACATCGGAACTCTTTACCGCGGAATCGAATCCGCTCGCGGACTGGACGGTCCGTCCACTGGCCTTCGGCGCAGAATCCTCGAGATCACCGAGAGATCCGACAGATCGCGCACTGTCGCAGCGCTTCTGCGCGGCGCCGCCGTCGGGCATCCCCTCCACCCCGCTCTCGTGGCCGTTCCGGCAGGCGCATGGACAGCTTCGCTGATCTTCGACACCGTGCTCCGCGATCCGAAGACCGCACGACGATTGATCGGCCTCGGATTGATCTCGACGCCGCCGGTTCTGCTGACCGGCTGGCTGGACTGGTCCGAACGCGGCGACGTCGCCCGTCGTGTGGGCCTGGTGCACGCAGCGTCGAATGCCGTGGGCATCTGGTCGTTTGCCGCGTCATACCGGCTACGCGGAAAGGACTCGCTCGCACTGGCACGTGTTTTCTCGGTGCTGGGACTCGCTGCGGTCGGTGTCGGTGGTGCGCTCGGCGGTCACATCGTCTTCAAACTGATGGACGATCCGGCCGTCGAGGCTGCAGCAACTCCCGTTCTCGATCCCATCCTGGACGTGGTCAACTGAGCGGGCAAGGACTGAATACTGTTCAGGCGTAAGCACTTCCGGAGTAGCTTCGCAGTTCTCGCGCAGTCTCGTCCGAATCCGCCAGGGGTCTGTTCATGACCCAGTGCGGGCTGCGGGTGCCCAGCGTCGCGGCAAAGTCGGCGACGGCGTCCGGGGTCGGCACAGCGTGTTCGCCCAGATATCCGAGAACGATGAGGTCTTCCCCTGAACGAGTCTCCACGGCCAGGGCCCAACCGCATGTTTCCTCCCAGAGCAACGCCACCTCACGCCCTGGAAAACGCGGCACAGTTCGGTCCAACGCGATGTAGGCCTCCAGAGGGTGCTCGCGCCTGCAACACCACTGCTCGATGCCGGCCCCCACGCCGACCGCCACCCGTTGTACGTACCGCTCGAACCCGAGTCCGACGGTTGCGTCGACCAGCATTTGTTCTGTCATCGAACCTCACTCCTCGCCATCGTGTTTGGAATGTGCCCACCGCTGACCACGTCGAAACCCGGTTCAGATCACGGACTCCGGGTATCCCCAGACGAACCGATCAAGTGGAGAGGGGACCCGATGAAGTACTCGCCCGCTATGGCTCCCGGACGAATGCTGAAGATCTCCATGGTGTCGGTGAACGCCGATCCACTCGCACCGGTGGGCTGCTCGGCAGCCGGTGCACAGAACCTGCACGTCGACGAACTGTCCGCGGCCCTGGTGCGAGCCGGACACGACGTCACCGTCTTCACCAGACGGGCACACGTCGGAGGGCCGGACCGCGTTCGCGCCCGCGCCGGGTACTCGGTCGACTACCTCGAGGCCGGCCCGACGCAGGCGCTCCCGGACGCCGACATCCTCCCCCACCTGGGAACCTTCGCCAGCATTCTGCGCGCTCAGTGGAGTACCGACCGGCCCGATGTAGTGCACTCGCACTTCTGGATGTCAGGTGTGGCAACGGAACTCGCGACGCGCTCGCTCGGCATCCCCGTACTGCAGACTTTCCATTCCCTCGGATCTGCGGCGCATCGCCATCTCGGAGCAGCCGACGACAGCCCCTCGGAACGGACTCACCTGGAACCGTTGATCGCCAGGGGCGCAACCCATGTCATCGCGACGAGTTCCGACGAAATCTTCGATCTGGTCCGGCAGGGCTCGCCGCGATCGCGGACCACGATGGTGCCCTCGGGCGTCGACACCGACGCGTTCACCCCGGAGGGCCCCGCCGCGAAGAAGAACGCACCGCACCGATTGATCTGCGTCGGAAGGCTGGTGGAGCAGAAGGGCTTCGATGTTGCCGTCGCCGCGCTGGCTTCGCTGCCGGATACGGAGTTGGTGGTGATCGGCGGGCCACCCGTCGCACAACTGAGCACCGACGAGGTAGCGATCCGCTTGGTCAAGCTCGCCGAGCGACTCGGTGTCGCAGATCGAGTCCAATTATTGGGGAGGGTACCGCACCGCCAATTACCCAAACTGATGCGATCGGCCGACGCCCTCGTGTGCACCCCCAGATACGAACCGTTCGGAATCGCGGCTCTGGAAGCGATGGCATGTGGCGTTCCGGTTGTCGCGACTCCTGTTGGCGGACTGCGGGATACCGTGATCGACGGACTCACGGGGCGCCGGGTCCCGGTCAACAATCCGGTGGAAACCGCGCGTGCAGTCCGCCATCTTCTCGACGACGAGGACGAAGGCGCAGCGTTTGCACGGCAGAGCCGGGCCCGCGCCTGCGAATCGTATTCGTGGGATCACGTCGCCACCGAAGTGGTCCGCACCTACGGCCGTTGCGTCACAGCACCGCCGAGAGCCCGCCAGCACAAGGGCACTCACCGAAGTGAAGTGCACTGACACTGACGGGCTCTACGAAACCGAATTCACGAAGCTGATTTCACGAAGCTGTGGGTGAAACCGCGGGTTCAAGCCGGGAAACGTCGAGTCTCTTCCAGACCGATCGCGTGATCCAAAGACTCGTAGCAGGCAAACATCGACTCCTGACCAGCTGCTTTGAGCAACCTTTGCACCGGGCGGGCGCAGACGAGCGCCAGTGTGCCGCCCACGTCGCGCGATCGCGTCGACAGGACCGACAGCACGGACAAGCCGCAGGTCCCCATGAATTCGAGTTCGGAGAGATCGACCACCAGCGTCCGGTCCGCGGCCACGTGGTACGTCAAGAAGTCACGAAAAGCATTGGCGCTCATCAGATCGATCTCGCCACGAACTTGGATCACAGCGGTGTGTGCACTGATACGGTGCGCGTGAAACGATGCGGTCGCTGTCCCGGTCGCGGGAGGTCCGTAATCTACCGATCCCTTCGCCGCGTTCGTAAAGCCTGAAATTGATGATCCTGGAACAACAGTCATGGTTCTCCCATCCCGCAACGGTTTACACTCTGCAAAAGAGAAGGGACCTCCGAAGGAGACGCACGATGAACGGGTCTCCAGAAATACGGATAAATCCCTCATCGGCTGTGTGCTCAACCTCGGTTTGAAACAGTACGCCAGCATGACGGACGTCACAAGTGCGTTGCGACCATTCGTTTCGGTGTTCCGAACAAAAATGTGGTTTGGTCTGCGGTTCCGCGAGGTAATCCGATGTTGCGATCGCCAACGGTCGTGAGCAGAACTGTGTCGTTTACCCCGGCACCACCATCGACGAAATTTCGTGTTCGGGGGTCACTGTGAAGGTCGGGATGGGTATCGTTCTCGGCACCAGACTTCACGGGGACCCCTGGTACGACGATCCGGAGAACTTATGGCACACCTCAGCGCACTCGAGCCCGATCAAGATCAGACTCAGCCCGTCGTGGAGTTGAGGATTCAAGCGACTCTCGATCAGCTGTCGATTTTGCGTGCACTGGCCGCCACCGTTGCCATTCAGGAAAACTTCGACCTCGACGCCATCGCCGACATCAAACTGGCCATGGACGAAATCTGTACGCATCTGATCGTTCGTGCTGCGCCTGATTCGGTTCTGGTGTGTCGGTTCGTCTTCACTCCCCCGCATTTGCACGTGTCCGTGTCGACGACCACCACGGAGTACGAGGACAGCAGTCAGCGTTCGTTCGGGTGGCACATCCTCACCGAACTCACCGATTCGATTTCGCTCGATCAGGAAGAGAACCTCGGCGGCGTCGGCTACATCACGACCATGAAGTTCACCAAGGCCCTCAGCGGGCGCCTGTGACCGCTTCCGCAGACGGCCCGTCACGCCCGCGTCGGCGGTCCACCGACGAATATCGGGACGTCATACCAGTTTTCGAGGAAATGCGGACCCTCGAGCCACACAGCCCCGAGTACGAACGAGTGCGCACCGCACTCATCACCAGGTGCCTACCGTTGGCCGAACACATCGCCAGACGATTCGACGGGCGCGGCGAGGCGCACGACGATCTGGTTCAAGTGGCGCGGCTCGGTCTGGTCAATGCCGTCGACCGTTTCGATTCCACCCGCGGATCCGATTTCGTCTCGTTCGCGGTGCCCACTGTGATGGGCGAGGTTCGACGACACTTCCGCGACACCGGTTGGGCATTGCGGGTTCCGCGTCGGATGAAGGAATTGCACTTCCAACTCGGGCAAGCCATCAGCGAGCTGTCACAACAACTCGGTCACGCGCCGACCGTCGACGAGTTGGCCGAGACCTTGGGGATCGAACGCGAAGAAGTTGCCCAGGCGCTGATCGCCGGCAACGCGTACCAGACCGTCTCGGTCGACGGGGCCGCGTCCAATCACACCGACGATCTGCCGCTGGTGGAAACACTCGGTGACTACGACGCAGCCCTCGAGAACGTCGAGAATCACGAGGCTTTGCGTCCGCTTCTCGACAAGCTGCCCGAACGAGAGCGGACGGTGTTGATGCTCAGATTCTTCGGAAATCTGACGCAAACACAGATTGCCGAGAAAGTCGGTGTGTCCCAGATGCACGTGTCGAGGTTGCTCGCGAAGACACTGAGTAATCTTCGCGAGCAACTCGACTGAGCTCCGCGAACAATTCGACTGAGCTCCGCGAACAATTCGACTGAGCAGGACCGAGCGGGTCAGATTGTTGCGGTGTCGATCACGAATCGGTAGCGAACGTCGCTCTTGATCACGCGCTCGTAAGCGTCGTTGATGTCGCTCGCCGGGATCAGTTCGATTTCTGCACCGATACCGTGCTCGGCACAGAAGTCGAGCATCTCCTGTGTCTGCGGAATACCGCCCACCATGGAGCCGGCGAGGCTACGACGGTTTGCGGCGAGGGAGAATGCGCGAACTTCGATCGGCTTCTCCGGCAGGCCCAGTTCGACGAGCGTGCCGTTGATGGCGAGCAAGGACATGTAGGCGTCGATGTCGAGATTGACCGAGACCGTGTTGAGGATCAGGTCGAACTCGCCTCGAAGTGCCTTGAACGTCTCGCGGTCGTTGGTCGCGTAGTAGTGGTCGGCACCGAGACGAAGCCCGTCTTCCTTCTTGCCGAGTGTCTGGCTCAGGACGGTGACTTCCGCGCCGAGTGCCTTGGCGATCTTCACGCCGACGTGACCGAGGCCGCCGAAACCGATGATGGCGACCTTCTTGCCGGGTCCGGCGTTCCAGTGCCGCAACGGTGAGTACAAGGTGATGCCTGCGCACAGCAGCGGCGCGGCGACGTCGAGCTCGATGCCTTCGGGGATCGAGAGAACGAAGTGCTCGGTGACGACGATGTGCGTCGAGTAGCCACCCTGAGTGCGTTCGCCGTCGCGTCCGGTGGCGTTGTACGTACCGGTCACACCCTTGCGGCAATACTGCTCTTCGCCGGCCAGGCAGGCGTCGCACTCCCCACACGAGTCGACGAAGCAGCCGACGCCGACGCGGTCGCCGACCTTGTGCTTGGTGACGTCCGAACCCACGGCGGCGACGACGCCGGCGATTTCGTGACCGGGAACGATCGGGTACTTGGCTCCGCCCCACTCGTTGCGAGCGGTGTGGATGTCGGAATGGCAGATGCCGGCAAATTTGATGTCGATGAGAATGTCCAGTGGACCGAGCTCGCGGCGTTCGACGGTGGTCTTCTCGAGGGGACCGTCAGCGGACGTCGCGGCATAAGCAGCAGCAGTAACCATGCACACATGCCTACCCGTGCATGGAGGGACCTGCAAATCGCAGGCCCCTCCATGACTTGTTCTTTACGCGACTTACCCGGCGTCGCGCTCGGCTTGCTCGGCCCGACGACGCAGGCGCCTCGCAGCCGCGACCATGTTGCGCAGCGAAGGCTCGAGCTGCCAGGGATGGCGGGTTTTGAGGCCGCCGTCCGGGTTGGCCCACAAACGATCGAGTGAGATCGATTCGCTTGCCTCCGTGAGCAATTCGTCGAGCTCGTCGATGTCGGGGATCCGAGCCGAACGAGATTCGTAGACACCGGGGCCGACGCCGTGTGTGAGCGCGCCTTCCTTGAGCGCTTCGAGAACCCACGTGATGGAGCGGGTCGCGACGATAGCCGTCACATCGGCGTCCAACCGTTCGATGGCGTCGACCACCGACGACCGAGCGGAGTACGTCAGATGTGTGTGGATCTGTGTTTCCGGCTTCGCTCCACCTGTTGCCAGACGGAACGCGTCGACGGCCCACTCCAGGTAGGCCTCCCGGCCGTCCTCACGCAGTGGCAGCAGTTCACGAATTGCCGGCTCGTCCACCTGGATGATGGCGATTCCGGCGGCTTCGAGATCCGCGATTTCGTCTCGAATGACAAGTGCCAGTTGCTCTGCCGTTTCGTAGAGCGGCTGATCCTGACGAACGAACGAACGAGCGATCATGGTGACCGGACCCGTCAGCATGCCCTTGACCGGCTTGTCGGTCAGCGACTGCGCGTACGCGATCCACTCGACCGTCATCGGCTTCGGACGTGCGATGTCGCCGTAGAGAATCGGCGGACGCGTGCAACGAGATCCGTAGGCCTGAACCCAACCGTTGTGTGTGAAGGCATAGCCCTCGAGCAGTTCGGCGAAGTACTGGACCATGTCGTTGCGCTCGTGCTCGCCGTGCACGAAAACATCGAGACCGATGTCCTCTTGCAGACGGATTGTGCGCTCGATCTCTTCCTGGATGCGCTTGTAGTAGTCGTCCCACTCCAAACGGCCCTGGCCGAGTTCGTAACGAGCCTGGCGAATCGCGTCGGTCTGCGGGAACGAACCCAGTGTCTGGGCCGGAACCAAAGGCAGGTTCAACCGTTCCTGCTGAGCCTTACGACGCTCCTCGTACGGTGCACGCACACGATCTTCGGGCTTGATCGCGTTGACCCGAGCACGGACAGCGTGCTTGAGCTTGAAGTGCACCTTCGTCGGACGCTTACGCCACTTGTCCGAAGGACCTTCGGTGAGCGCCTTCGCCAGTGAGACGACCTCGCCGACCTTCTGCTTCGCAAAAGCCAGACGGTCTGCAACGTCTCCCGGAATGTCGTACTCGGAGAGCACGTCGTACGGCACGTGTAGCAGCGACGACGACGTGGAGACGACGAGGTCAGGTACAACGTCCTTGAGTTCGTTCAGGTACGTCAAGGTGTTGAACCGGTCGACGCGCCAAACATTGCGACCGTCGACGACGCCCGCGTAGATGCGCTTGCGCTTGATGTTCGGCACCGCGGCCAGTTCCTCGGCCGTGATCTTGCCGTGCACCAGGTCCAGACCGAAGGCCTCGATCTTGGTGGGCGCCAAGATATTGAGGGCTTCGCCGAACTTGCCGTACGGACCGGTCACCAACAGACGCGGGCGCAGCGGAGCCGTCGACAGCTTCTCGTATGCACGCCCCAGAGCGGCGAGCTCCTCGGCGGTGCGGTCCTCGGTCACCGAAGGCTCGTCCAACTGAACACAGGTGGCACCGGCCTTGGCGAGCTGCTCGAAGAGCTTCTCGTACTCGGGCAGAAGCGAGTCCAACAGGTCGAGTGGGGTGAAGTTCGGATCGGACTTCTCGGTGGCCGGCCCGACCTTCGAGAGCAGGAGCAGCGAAACCGGTCCCATGATGACGGGGCGCAATTCGATGCCGCGCGCCTTCGCACGATCGAACTCGTCGAGAAGTGCCTCCGAGTTGAGCGAGAACACGGTGTTCGCTTCGATCTCGGGCTGACGGTAGTAGTAGTTCGTGCCGAAGAAGCGCACCAGCTCGAGAGGCGGGAAGTCCGGACGACCGCGTGCCATCGTGAAGTAGAAATCGAGCGGATCGAGGGCGCCCTCGAGCGGCTTGAACCGCTCCGGCACGGCGCCGAAGAGCAGCGCGTTGTCGAGCACGTGATCGTAGAAGGAGAAAGTGTTGCCCGGAACCTGGCTCAATCCCGTCGCAGCCAATTCACTCCAGGTCGATTCCTGGAGTTCCTTGGCGACCGCGAGGAGTGCGTCCTTGTCCGAAGTGCCGTGCCAGTAGGACTCGAGGGCGCGCTTGAGCTCACGGCGCGGCCCGATGCGCGGATACCCCAGGACGCTGGAGCCGAATGCTGCAGTGCTGCTGGACATGCGGTCGACCTTTCTAACCGAGGGGCGCGAGCGCCCTGTGCGCGCTTATGGAGTCTCTACACTCCACAAACGCGCACAGGGGGCTGTGGGCCTTAGCTTGCCTGCTTGGTGGAGCGACCGTTGTCGGCGTATTCGTAGAAGCCCGCGCCGGACTTCTTGCCGGTCAATCCGGCTTCGACCATACGCAGGAGCAGCGGCGGAGCGGAGTACAGCGGCTCCTTGAACTCTTCGTACATTGAGTCGGCGATGGACTTGACGGTGTCGAGTCCGACCAGGTCGGTCAGAGCCAGCGGGCCCATGGGGTGCGCGAGGCCGAGAACGGTTGCCTTGTCGATGTCTTCCTTGGTCGCGAATCCCGACTCGACCATGCGGATCGCCGAGAGCAGGTACGGCACCAGGAGTGCGTTGACGACGAAGCCGGAGCGGTCGGCACTGCGGACGACCTGCTTGCCGAGGATGTCGCTGGCGAAAGCCTCGGCGCGCTGCGAGACGGAGGCACTGGTCTTGAGCGTCGTCACCAATTCGACGAGCGGCAGAACCGGAACCGGGTTGAAGAAGTGCATACCGATGACTCGCTCGGGACGCTTGGTCGAGATGCCGAGCTTCATGATCGGGATCGACGACGTGTTGGACGCGAGAACCGCATCCGGGTCCGTCACGACCGCGTCGAGCTCGGCGAAGATTTCGCTCTTGATCTTCTCGTCTTCGACGACGGCCTCCACGACGAGCTGGCGGTCCGCGAAATCTCCCAGATCGGAGGTGAAACGGAGACGCCATGCGGCCTGCTCACGCTCACGTTCTGTGATCTTTCCGCTGCTCACGCCGCGGTCGAGCGAACGCAGGATGCGTGAACGCCCGGCTGCTGCAAGCTCGCGAGTCTGCTCGAAGACCAGAACATCGACATGTGCGCGGGCGCACACCTCGGCGATTCCGGCACCCATGATTCCGGCGCCGATAACGCCGACGCGCTGAATTTTTTCGCTGGTCACGTCAGCTCCTTGTTTGTCTCGTGGAGTTTGTCTGGTGAAGGTGTTGCAAGAGAAGCACTTCGAACTGCGTCGACGCTGGTGGCCGACGCACTCGGAACTGCCCTGAAGACGAGAGAAGTAGTGCGGTGATACAAGCAGGGGAGAGACCCGAAGCCGAGCCTCTCCCCCACTCGAAGTCAGTTCTTAGTGGAACTGTCCCTCTTCGGTGGAGCCCTTGAGAGCTGCCGTCGAGGTGTTGGGGTCAACGGTGGTGGCGATGGTGTCGAAGTAGCCGGCGCCAACCTCACGCTGGTGCTTGATGGCGGTGAAGCCACGCTCTTCGGCAGCCTTGAACTCGCGCTCCTGCAGGTCGACGAATGCCGTCATGCCTTCGCGGGCGTAGCCGTAGGCCAGGTCGAACATGCCGTAGTTGAGCGAGTGGAAGCCGGCCAGCGTGATGAACTGGAACTTGAAGCCCATTGCGCCGAGCTCCTTCTGGAACTTCGCGATGGTCGCGTCGTCCAGGTGCGCCTTCCAGTTGAAGGAAGGGGAGCAGTTGTAGGCCAGGAGCTGGTCCGGGAATTCGCTGCGAACGGACTCGGCGAACTTCTTTGCAACCTCGAGATCCGGCACGCCGGTCTCCATCCAGATGAGGTCTGCGTACGGTGCGTAAGCCTTGGCGCGAGCGATGCAGGGCTCGATGCCGTTCTTGACGCCGTAGAAGCCTTCAGCCGTGCGGGTTCCGTCGAGGAACGGGCGGTCACGCTCGTCCACGTCGGAGGTGATGAGGGTTGCAGCCTCAGCGTCGGTGCGGGCGATGATGACGGACGGAACGTCCGCAACGTCGGAAGCCAGGCGAGCCGAGGTCAGGGTGCGGATGTGCTGCTGCGTGGGGATGAGCACCTTGCCGCCGAGGTGGCCGCACTTCTTCTCCGAAGCGAGCTGATCCTCCCAGTGGACACCGGCAGCGCCGGCGCCGATCATGGCCTTCTGGAGCTCGTAAGCGTTGAGAGCGCCACCGAAGCCGGCTTCGGCGTCGGCAACGATCGGAGCGAGCCAGTTGCTGACGGAGGTGTCACCCTCGGTCTTGGCGATCTCGTCGGCGCGCAGCAGTGCGTTGTTGATGCGACGAACGACGGTCGGAACCGAGTTGGCCGGGTAGAGGCTCTGGTCCGGGTACGTGTGGCCCGAGAGGTTAGCGTCGCCGGCAACCTGCCAACCGGAGAGGTAGATGGCCTTCAGGCCGGCGCGAACCTGCTGCACAGCCATGTTGCCGGTAAGTGCACCGAGGGAGTTGATGTAGTCCTCGTTGTTCACGAGATCCCACAGGATCTCGGATCCGCGACGAGCGAGGGTCTGCTCCTCGACGACGGTGCCCTGGAGCTTGACGACCTGATCGGCCGTGTAGTTACGAGTAACGCCCTTCCAGCGAGGGTTGGTGTCCCAATCCTGCTGGAGCTCAGCTGCGGTCTTCGGGGTGCCGGTGGTCGACATCAAGACTCCATCTCTTTGATCTGCTGGTCCGGCCTGTTGTGAGCAGTACGTGCGTACTACTTCACATACTTGCCAGGCCCTTCTTGTGTACTTACCGAGAATGGCACATCGAAAAAGTGCCGTCTACCTGTTGCTAATGCCAATCTTCGCTACCTTTTCAACACACTTTGCTAAGTCTGTGAAGATTCCTACACCGCCGACACTGCCCAATCGGACAGATTCCGTACTCGCGAGTAGCAAAGAAACCGCAGGCTGTGAACGAAATGCACACAACTCCGCCGCTTGCGAATTCCGGCAGTTCACGCGGCACTCGGAACAGGCCCGTCCGCTACTTCGGAGCCAACTGCACTACCTGCAAGTGACCGCAATCACTCCGCGGCAACAGCCCTCACTCGGACAATTCCGGGAACTACCCTTCGGAAAGCCACAGACAACCCGTTCGCCAGCCATATGCTGTCGAACCATGACTTGTCGTTCGACACCCTCGACACCACCGACCGGGCGATAAAGCTGTGTCGAACAACTACCAGCAGCCGTCGAACAACCAGGCATGGTCGCAATCCGGTCCGCAACCGCCGCAGTTGGGATATCGAGCCGCCCCACAGTCCTATCCCCCACCGCAAGGGTTCCCACCAGGTCCACCGCGTGGGAACCCTCCGCCACGGCGACCCGGCTGGGTGATTCCGCTAGCTGTCATCGGTGTCGTCACAGTGTTGGTGCTCTTCGGCGGGCTTGCATGGGTTCTCTGGCCGAAGGACGTTCCCAACTCGGCCGCCGGTGGCGCCGCCCACACCACCACCGCCACGAACACACCCGGCACCACGACAACCGCTCCCAGCACGACATCCCCGACGACCACACGCGCCGCGAACTTCCCGGCAGGTGCGGCCGCCTGCCCCGGTGGGCAGGCGGCCGGAAGTTACAAGGAGTCCGCGACCAGTGGAGGCAAAACTTCGTGCGAGTTCGCCGAGGCAGTTCGGATGGCCTACGGAAACTCCGGTGCCGCGGGTACATCCAGGACGGTATCCGCACGTAGTCCGGTGACCGGCAAGGAGTACACGATGGCGTGCAAGGCGGCCTCCGGCATCGTCACCTGCACCGGCGGTGACAACGCGGTTGTGTACTTGCGCTGACGTACGCACTTGCGGCATCGGTTACCCGGGGTTTGTCGTTCCGGTGTCACCCTCGCCGTTCCAGTGTCACCCTCGCCGTTCCAGTGTCGCACTGACGGATCCTCCGATAGCGTGACCGCATGCCTCTGTACGAGTTTCGCTGTACCGGCTGCGGCCCGCTCGAGCGGTCGTTCGCGATGGCCGAAGTGCCCCAGTCGATTACTTGCCCCCAGTGCAGTCTCGAGTCCAAGCGGGTGGTCTCGTCTCCCCGGTTGAGTCACGCGTCGTCGGCCGCGATGGGTCTACTGGACAGCACTGCCCGATCAGCGCACGAGCCTGCCGTGGTCAGTGGGTCACTACCGGGCCGCGGCCAGCGATCTGCCCCGACGACGTCCAATCCGTTGCACCGCAAGCTACCTCGCCCCTGAGCGACATCTTCGCGAGCCCCGATCCGACACGAAAGTCCTGCCGCCACGAGTTTTCCGTTTCGTCGAGAATGAGGAGTGCATATGCCTGAACTACTGTTTCCACTCGATTCCGCCAAGAAATTCACCGACCAGGCAATCGTCGGCCACAATCGGTGGCACCCGGACATCCCCGCGGCGGTGACGGTGAAACCCGGTGACTCGTTTCGTGTCCATTGCCGCGAATGGTTCGACGGCGCAATCCACAACGACGACTCGGCCGACGACATTCTCAATGCACCGCTGACGACTGTCCACACGCTGTCCGGCCCCTTTGCCGTCGAAGGCGCAAAGCCCGGCGACCTCTTGATCGTCGACATCTTGGACATCGGGCCTATCCCCCAAGAGGATTCGGGTCCGTTGGCCGGTCAAGGCTGGGGTTACACCGGCATCTTTCCACGGAACAACGGCGGCGGCTTCCTCACCGAACAGTTCCCCGACGCGTACAAGGCCGTCTGGGACTTCTCCGGGCAAACGGCGACGTCGCGCCACATTCCGCACGTCTCGTTCACGGGCATCGTCCACCCAGGACTCATGGGCACGGCCCCGTCGGCAGCGTTGCTCGCCAAGTGGAATGCCCGCGAGGGAGCCCTCATTGCCACCGATCCCAATCGGGTTCCCCCGCTTGCACTTCCGCCCGAGCCCCGTGATGCAGTACTGGGTACCTTGACCGGCGACGAGTACACACGCGTGGCCGGCGAGGCGGCCCGCACCGCTCCCCCGCGCGAGAACGGCGGAAACCAGGACATCAAGAACCTCACCAAGGGCAGCCGAATCTTCTATCCGGTATTCGTGGACGGCGCGAATCTGTCGGTCGGCGATCTTCACTTCTCCCAGGGCGACGGTGAGATCACATTCTGCGGCGCCATCGAAATGGGCGGCTTCATCGATCTTCGTGTGGACATAATCAAAGGCGGCATGGATACCTACGGCGTTTCCGAGAACGCCATCTTCATGCCGGGAAACACGGATCCGCAGTATTCCGAGTGGCTTGCGTTCTCGGGCACTTCCGTCACGCTCGACGGCGAGCAGAAGTACCTGGATTCACATCTGTCCTACCAGCGTGCGTGCCTGCATGCGATCGAGTATCTGACCAAGTTCGGTTACGCGCCCGAACAGGCGTACCTGCTGCTGGGTGCGGCGCCGATCGAGGGCCGTCTGTCGGGCGTCGTGGATATCCCCAACTCGTGTTCGACGGTGTATCTCCCGACTGCGATCTTCGACTTCCCCCTCGCTCCGTCTTCGAGCGGACCGTTCCAGATCGATCCCGGAATCGGCGCCCCGCGTTCGGAGAACAAGGTCTAGGCCTCCGGCCCGTGCGTGGTTAAGGAGTGCCAGGACTCCTTAACCACTCACGGGGGCGGAGCCCCTGTGCGAAGTCTGCGAACCCACCTTTGCGAAGCCGGGCCGTCACTCGTATCCTGGGGAAATGTCGAAAACCTTTGTCGGTGTCCGGCTCCGCCAACTGCGGACCGAGCGCGGGTTGAGCCAGGCTTCGCTGGCCAAGACGCTGGAGATCTCGGCAAGCTATCTCAATCAGATCGAGCACGACGTTCGCCCGCTCACCGTGCCGGTCCTCCTGCGAATCAGTGAAGTGTTCGGTGTCGACACCACCTTCTTCTCCCCGCAGGACGACACACGTTTGATCGCGGAAATGCGCGAGGTCGCTCTCGATCAGGAGATGGGCATCGACGCCGACGCCCACGAAATCGCGGAGATGGTCTCCACCCACCCCGGCCTCGCCAAGGCGATGGTGAACATGCATCGCCGCTTCCGCAACACGACGGCGCAGCTCGCCGCAGCGACGGAGGACCGATTCTCGGACGGCAGTGGCAGCGGTTCGATCACCATGCCGCACGAGGAAGTGCGCGACTACTTCTATCAGCGGCAGAACTACATTCACGATCTCGACACCGCGGCCGAAGAACTCACTGCCCGGATGCGCTTTCACCGCGGCGACGTCGCCGGCGAGATCGCCAGACGCCTCGAGACCGTCCACGGCGTGCAGATCGTTCGACGAGTCGACCTGGGCGAGAACATACTTCATCGATACGACCCGGACACCAGAGTCCTGGAAATCTCCGCGAGGCTCTCCGGCGGGCAACAGGTCTTCAAGTTTGCGACGGAACTCGCCTATCTCGAGCACGGCGACCTGCTCGACTCGTTGGTGGCCGAGGGCAACTTCACCAGCGAAGCGTCGGTCTCCCTGGCGCGACTTGGATTGGCCAACTACTTCGCGGCGGCCACCGTGCTCCCCTACAGCCAGTTCCACGACGTCGCCGAGGACTTCCGGTACGACATCGAGCGCATGTCCGCCTTCTATTCCGCTAGCTACGAGACGATCTGCCACCGCCTCTCGACCCTGCAGCGCCCCAAACTTCGCGGGGTTCCGTTCATGTTCGTACGTGTCGATCGTGCCGGTAACATGTCGAAGCGTCAGTCCGCCACCGGCTTCCACTTCTCCACCAGCGGCGGTACGTGTCCGCTGTGGAACGTCTACGAGACGTTCTCCTATCCGGGCAAGATCATGCCCCAGATCGCACAGATGCCCGACGGCCGCCGATACCTCTGGGTTGCGCGCACGGTCGAACGTCGAGCGGCTCGATACGGGCAGCCCGCAAAGATCTTCGCCATTGGATTGGGATGCGAGATTCGACACGCGCACCGGCTCGTCTACAGCGACGGTCTGGATCTGGACGAGTCGAATCCGGGAACGCCGATCGGCTCGGGCTGCCGCGTCTGCGAACGCCTCAACTGTCCGCAGCGTGCCTTCCCTCCGTTGGGCAAGGACCTCGACATCAGCGAGCACCGGAGTTCGATTTCGCCTTACGTGATTCGCTGAGCGCGCTACCGCACGTGGTTGCGAAGGAACGCGACTGTGCGATCGAACGCGATCATCCCGTCCACGGTATCGAGGTCGAACTGATATTCGTGGTCCAGCGCAGGCTCGTGGTCGTCGGGGTAGAACAGTGCGTCGACTTCGACGCCGAGATCGGCGAGCCGTTGCGCCATGGGTTTCGACTGACTGGCGGTCAGCGGGTCGATGTTTCCGCCGGTGATGAACGTCGCGGGAAAGGTCGAGGTCACATGCCCGAGTGTCGACATCTGACCCACTGCAGTCGACCCGTCGAAGTCCCTCGTTCCGAGGTATCCCCACAACGATTGCTTGTCGACGCCCCAACCGAGGTACTTCCCCTGTGACAGCAGCGGTTTCAGATCGAACACCCCGCAGTCGAGGACGACTCCACGTATCTGTTCGGGGCGTAGTGCCGGTTCAATCCCCATCTGCGACGCGTAGTCAGGGCTGGTCATGACGGTAGCCAACTGACTGGACAATTGCGCGCCTGCCGAATCTCCCGCAAGGAAGAGATTGTTCGAATCGACATGCAGCCTGTCCGCATTGCTCGAGAGATATCGATACGCGTCGTTCAGCTGATTCACGGCGGTGGGGTAATACGCATTCGGCCCCAGTGAGTAGTCCACCGAAACTACGGTGAACCCTTGATCTGCCAGCAGTTTGTAGTAACCGGACGCATCGGTTCGCGAACCTGAAATCCAGCCACCGCCGTGTACCCAGATCACCGTCGGCAGCGGAGAAGTGGACTCCGACGGGTAGTACACGTCGAGTTGCGCATCGGCGTCGCCGTCGCGATACGACTGTTCGAGGACCGAGACGATTCCTGATGGCGCCTGCCTGTCGAGTTGTGCGTGAGTCGCTTCGGAGCCACCCGCCGACATCCACCGTACGAGGAGAACTCCTGGCCACGGACTGACGAGTGCCGCGGTTACCCCAGACAGCAGAATGACGACGAATACCGCAGCGATTCCGACAATGCGCCTTCGCCGTCTGTCGGGGGAAGACGCGCGCACAACAACTCCTGGGGTCGGATCGGATTCACCCAGGCTAGACCAAAAGGACTAGTCGAGAATTCCCTGGCAACGCATCCGCGGCGCTTTGTCTGAAATGACCATTTATGTAGCGACTCAGCATCATCCGACAACTAGCGGGTATGTGCGTCGAGAAACTGAACCGTGCGATCGAGTGCAGTGAGACCGTCGGCATTGTCCAGATCGAACTGATACTCGTGACCGAGCGCCGGAACGTGATCGGCCGGATAGAACAGTGTGTCGACCCCAACTCCCAACCCCGTCAATTTGTCAGCCAACGGTTTCGACTGAGAATCTGTCAAAGGATCCGCGTTGCCGCCGCTGACGTAGACCGGCGGAAATCGATCGGTGACGTAGTTCAAGGTCGACATCTGATCCGCCGCTTCGGTACTCATGAAGTCGCGCACCCCGGTATACGCCCAGAGGGACCGATCAACTCCCCAGCCGATGATGCCTGGCCCGCCGACCATATTCCCGACATCGTAGATGCCACAGTTGAGGACTACTCCGCGCAACTGATCCGGCCGCAGCGACGGGTTCACGCCCACACGGTCCGCATACGCGGGATCAGTGATGAGAGCGGCGAGCTGACTCGAAAGTTGTGCTCCCGCAGAATCACCGGCGAGAACAATCTTCGTCGGATCAACATGCAGTCGTTCCGCATTCGCGACGACGTACGCGTGAGCGTCGTTGAGCTGCCGCACTGCAGTCGGATAGTGGTGCTCGGGTCCGAGTGAGTAGTCCAGGGACACAACGGTGTAGCCACGAGAGGCCAGCAACTCGTAGTACGGCGCGTAGTTGGACTTGCTTCCCGAGATCCAGGCACCGCCATGAGTCCAGATCACCGTAGGCAGCGCGGTCGTCGTCGCCGCGGGAAAATAGACGTCCAGATATGCGTCGTCGTCATCGGCGCGGTACCGCTGGTCCTTGATCGAGTCGACACCATCCGGAGCGTGCTTCTCCAGCGCCTCGGTGACTTTCACGGCGTCACGATCGAAGACCCAGCGCACGGTGAGCGCGCCGGGTCTCGGGCTGAGCACAAAGGCCAGAACCACGGCGCCGACAAGGACGATCACGATCCCGAGTGTCCACAGTGCTCGCTTGCGCCATCGGTGCGGTGAAGGGTTCGTCATCGGGTTTCCCTCACTCTCGGCACAATGTCCGGATCAGCCTAGCGCGAAGCCGATACCGCCAAAGCGCGATCAGCCGAGTTCAGCGATCCGCCGCTGCGCGAGTGCCTTGACTTCGCCCTTGGCTACTTTGCCGCCTGCCGCCATCGGCAATTCGGCGACCGTCATCACGTACTCGGGTATGTACTCGCGGGTCACTCCTCGGCTCTGCAGCCAGGCGGTCAGGTCCTCCGAACTCAGATCGTCATCGGCGGACACGACGACCGCACAGACCTTCTCACCGAACAGCGGATCGTCGACTCCGACCACGGCAACCAGTTCCACCGAAGGGTGCGCGCGCACGTACTCCTCGACTTCGACCGCGGAGATGTTCTTGCCGCCTCGAATGATGATGTCGGCCTTGCGCCCCACCACCCGCACCCGCCCGGTCTCGTCGATCTCGACGATGTCGCCGAGAAGCATCCAACCGTCGTCGGTGTACAACTCGTCGTTTGCATCGACGTCGCCCCAATAACCCTGACACATCAGCGGGCCGTTGACCCCAGGCTGACCACGACGGACCGAGCCCGTCACTTCCTTTGCCGCATCGTCGAATACACGAACTTGCATACGATCGATGACGTGGCCACACGTCTTCAGTCGGGTATCGGAACCGTCCGAAACCGTCGTCACCGAGACCGCGCCGGTTTCGTTCGAGCCGTAGAACTGCAGAACCGCCGCTCCGGTACGTTGTTCGAAGGCCAGTGCCTCCGAATACGGCACGGCTTCACCACCGGTGAACATGAAACGAAGTGACGAGAGATCGGCGGATTCCGCGGCCTCCGAACGCAACAGCATCTTGAATTGTGTACTCACACAATTCAAAGCAGTCACCCGTTCGCGCTCGATCAACTCGATCATCACCGAAACGTCGAAGCGTTCCATGACGACATTACGAGCACCGAGTAGCGCCGGCAGGAAATGCGAAGTCCAGAGACCGAATCCGAAAGGCGCCGGAACCCCGCCGAGGAACACCTCATCCGGACCGATCGCCGCCGCCTCGGCTGCAATCTCGGAGAAACCAACCCAACGATCCTCGGTTTGTGTGACCAGTTTGGGCAGGCCCGTCGTGCCGGAGGTCGAGTTCAGCATCGAAACGGCTGACGTGACAAAACACGGACTGGTTGCGGGGAACTGCTTTAGCTCGACCGGCAACGAGGTGAGTTCGCCGTTTGCGCTCACGCGTTCGAAACTCACGTCGGCGCGTTCGTCGGCGAAGACGACGTCCAGTCCGGGATGCTCTACCCGCAGACTCGCGACGAGTTCGGCGGTATCGACGCCTCGCAGCGTGCGAGTGGTGACGAGTACGGAGGCTTCCGAGCGGGCGATCAGATGAGAGATCTCGCGAATGCCCGAGCGCGAACCGATTCCGACGGCGACGCGGCCGGTACGAAATGCTGCGCAGAGAGCGGCATGGAATACAGCGGTGTCGGGGAGCAACACGGCTACATGTCCGTACCCCTCACCAGCTAGATCCAGCGCCGACGCGATCGCATCGGCAGCCGCGTCGTACTGTTTCCACGACACCTTCGAATCCGGAGTAACGAAGGCGGTTTCGTCCGGGATGGTCTCAGACCAATGCCTGACCATTTCGCTGATGCTGACGCCGGCGAACCGGTCCGGATTCGTGGCGAATTCACCGACGGTGAAGTCGAGTGTCTTCGTTTCAAGCATGATCGTCGATCATCTCCCGTCGGCGCTGAGGACGCCCATCGATTGTTTGTACGCGTTGTCCAGTGTCGCTGCGGAATCGCATTCGCGGACGAGTTCGCCGCGCTGCATGACATATCCGCGGTCGACAACCGATTTCAGTGCAGTAAGTGCCGGTTCCGTCACGATGACGGTCACGCCCTCGGCGGCCAGACCCCCGACCAGCGCTCGCAGCTCCGCGACGATTTTCGGCGCCAGTCCTGTCATCATCTCGTCGAGGAGCAGCACCTTCGGGGTTTCCAGAAGGGCCCGCCCCAGAACCAACATCTGCTGCTCACCACCGCTGAGGACCCCGGCATAACTCTCCGAGCGTTCACGCAGGATCGGGAACCTCTCGAAAGCTGTTTCCACGGCTTCGGCTTTCAATCCCAGCAGGTCTGCGCCGACGCGTAGGTTCTCGCGAACGGACATTCGCATGAACAGTTGCCTGCCTTGGGGAACGTAGGCAAATCCGCTGCGGACACGATCCAGTGCCGATAATTTCTGGATCTCTCGACCATCGAATCTGATTGTCCCGGTGGCGGGAACCGAGCCGTAGATGGATCCCGCCAAGCTGGTCTTGCCTGCACCGTTCGGTCCGACGATCGCTGTCACTTCTCCGGCGGGGGCGACAAGGGAGACTTCCCGGACGGCGACAGAGGATCCGTATCGAACTGTGACTCTGTCGAGTTCGAGCATGTCAGGCGCCTTCCTCGTATTCGGAACCGAAATAGACTTCTCGCATCGCGTCGCTGGCCAAGCACTCCTGCGGTGGTCCGTAGAACGCCACTGATCCGAAATTGAGCAGCACGATCTTGGTGGCGAGCGCCGCGATGAGATCGACGTTGTGATCGACCAGGACTACTCCTTTGCCCTGCGCGGCAATCGATCGCACGGCACCGGAGATGGCAGCGATGCCGTCGTGATCCGCGCCGGCAAACGGTTCGTCCAACAGGAGAACATCGGGTTCGGTCGCCATCGCCCGCGCCACCTCGACCAGACGCTGCGCGCCCAAACTGAGATCCCCGCAAGCACTCTCGACATCGGTGACCGAGTATCGCACAGCGATCTCCCGGGCCCGCTGTGCTGTCCGGTCCCAGTTCTCGAAAGGTCCTTTGATTGCCCACCACAGCGAGTGCAGCGGTGAGGTGATCTTGTGCCCGTACAGTCCCGGGATGATGTTGTCGACGGCGTCGAGTTCCGCCGCGAGCTGCGGATGTTGAAACGTGCGCGAGAGCCCTTGCCGTGCACGGCGCTCCGACGGCCCGGTCAAGGGAGCACCGGCGAGCGCGACGGTTCCGGAGTCTGCTTGCTGTGTGCCGAAGATGCAGTCCACCAGTGTGGTCTTGCCTGCCCCGTTCGGGCCGACCAGGCCGATCACCTCTCCCGGTCCGACGCTGAACGAGACATCGTCGACAGCGCGGACGCCGCCGTAGGACTTGTGGAGCCCGCTCACTTCGAGTAGCCGCGTCATCGATTGCCACGCTCCTTGTACAGACGGTTCATTCGACCGAGAACGTTCTGACTCCACCCGATCACCCCACCAGGCGCGACGGTGAGGATCACCAGGACGGCTCCGGCAAGCAGGAGTTCGCCGCTTCCCTGGTAGCCGGGCATGTTCAGCGTCACGATCACCACGATCAATGCACCGAGCGGCGCACCCCACGCCGAGCCGCGACCGCCGATGATCGGCATGAAGATTGCGAGGAAAACAATACTGAGAGTGAAGGTTTCAGGGGTGACAGCTTGCACCGACACGGTGAACAGCGATCCGCCGGTCGACGCGATCGCGGCACCGATCGCCAGCGCCACGACGGTCAGGTGCGCAGGATTGACGCCGGAAGACCGTGCGACATTACGATTGTCGCGGGCAGCTTGCAACATCAGCCCCCACACCGATTTCCGGAGTCGATCGACAGCGACCGCGATCAGACACACGAACAAGATCGCGAACACGACCAATGCGTAGCGCGGTGGCTCCCAGCCGAACATCGTCACAGTCTCGACGCCCGAAATCCCGGCCGAACCGCCGGTGAAACTCGGCCCGTCGATCAACCAGTGCTCGAAAGCGATACCGAACAACAAGGTCACCGCGGCAAGGTAGAAGCCGGAGAGTTTCTGCGTTGCCAAGCTGAGGAGTACTGCAACCGCTGCAGCGGCGAGGGCGCCGAGAATCCATCCCCACCACATCGACAACCCGGTCCGAACCGAAATCAGCGCAACGGCATACGCGCCGATCGCCGCGTACGCGCTGTACGCCATCGACAATGATCCCGCGAGAACGAATGGCACGTACATTCCGAGTGCGATCAGCGAATACGTCGCAGCGAGAAACACCAGATCCTGCCGGTACAGACTCGGACCCATCCACAGAAGCACGGCGGCAACCACGGCTACGGTGATCAGCGCTTCTCGTGACACGGCGAGCATCCTCGTCCGGGAACCGCCGGCCGGAGTGGGCGGACGTGACGTCAGCGGACTGGTAGAAAGCGAGGCCATCACACGCGAACCTTCCTCGAGAGCAAGCCTTCCGGACGGAAAGCGAAGAACACCAGGGCAATCAACAGAATGGCGGTTTGAGCAGCACTCGCACCGAAGTAGTACGGGGCGAAAACCTGGACGACGCCCAACACCATTCCGCCGATCAGCGGAGCCCAACTCCGGCCGGTACCACCGATGACGAGTGCGATGAATGCCGTCAGCGTCCATGACAGACCGCTCGTGAACTGAACACCGGCCTTGGGAGCGAACAGAAGTCCGGCGACGGCGGCGATCACGCCTGCGAGGGTGAACGCGATGAGGCGAACCCGATCCACCGGCAAGCCCAGGACGCGGGCGGCATCCGGACTGTCGCCGACGGCGCGAAGCAGACGGCCCGACGTGGACCGGTTCAGCCACAGTCCGATACCGACGAAGATCGCTGCGGTACCGACGACGAGTACAACGGTCGAGCTGTCTACGGTGGCACCGAGCACCGATATCGGATCGAAGTCGAAGATCTTCTGCCCGGGAAGTGGTGTGCGGCCGAAGACAGTACCGGCGAGCTGCTGGATCCCGAACAGTACTGCCGTCACCGCCACCAACGCCGGTAGTTCACCCCGACCCGAACGCTTCTGAACCTGTTTGACCACAAGCTTTTCCGTCAGGACCGACAGCGCCACCGCCACCGCGATCCCCAGCGGCATGGCTATCCAGAGAGCGAGCCCGTAATTGATCGCGACCCAACTCGACGCCATGGCCGCAGCCATCGCGTACGGGCCCATCGCAAAGTTGAAGAAGTCGGCGCCGACCACCACGAGGTACATTCCGAGGGCTATCAGAGAGAAGAAGGCACCGATCTCGATGGCTGCGAGCCACAGTTGTGCATCTGTCATGTCAAGGCTCCTCGGTTATCCGCACGGGGGTTGGTAGGAATCCCACGGATGGGCCGGTTTGTTGTCCTCACCGAATTCGACGAGCACCAGTCCGCAGAGGCTGTCCGGCGCCAGGTGATCCTGAGGGGAAAACGACAGCGTCAATCCGTCCTGGCCGAAGCTCGCGGGAAGTGCCGAAACCTGTTGAAGAGCATCACGAACGGCCGTCCGATCTCGGTGGTCGCCGGCAATCTCGATGGCCTCGGCCAACATCATGACGGCGTCGTACGCCTGAGCGTCGTAGGCGGTCAGTTGATAATCAGACCCCTTCACCGCCTGCACCTTGCTACGCAGTTCGGCGGTTCTCGGGTTGTTCTCACTGAGCGAGCCCATGTACACCATGCCGCTCAACGCCTTCGGGTCTGCCAAAGCCCAAGATGCGGGCTGGTTTCCGATGGAAGCGAGTGAGAAGCGTTGCGTCTGCGGGGTTATCTTCGACAAGGTGTTGTGCGCGAGGATTTCGAAGTGCCCGCCGATACTGGCGACCAGAATCGCGTCCGGTTCGGTTTCCGCGAGACGTGAGACCTGTGCGGTGATGTCCGCGGCATCCACCGGCGCCTTTTCGACGCCCGTCACTCTCGCGCACTTCTCGAGCGCCGGCCGCAGGGTCTTGATGATTCCGTCGATGGATGCACTCGCGTCACCGAGAATTCCCAGGGACTTGTACCCCATCTTCTCGAAAGCCCCGCAGTACACCTGGGCGTACTGCTTCAGGGAGTTCGGAATCATGAACGAGTAGTCGTTGTCGGGCGCCGAGGCAAAGGCGTCGCTGAGAACGACCGGAGCTATCGCGGGAATCTTCGACTGCTGGAGAATCGACTTGGCCTGCAGCACCGACCCGCTGCCGGTAGCGAGGATGACCGCACTGGACCCGTGATCGACCAACTTCCGAATGATCGACGGGGTCTTGGTGGGACTGCTCTCGTCATTCTCGACAACCAATTCGACCTGCTTGCCGTTGATTCCGCCGGCCTGGTTGATCAGGTCGACAGTCATACGCACGGTCTTTCCGGCGATCGTGCTGTACGACGCACCGGGCCCGGTGGAATCCTCGTCCAAACCGATGACGATGGTGTCTTCAGGAATGACACCGGCAGATGCGCACCCGCTCGCCCCGAGGACCACTGCCGCGCAGACGGCGATCGCCTTTCCGAGTCTCACATCGAACTCCCGTCCAAACTCTGCTTGGTAAATCAAACAAGCGCTTGATTTACGAGTGTGGACAGAAGTATGCACTGGGTCACACCGATAGTCAAAATGCGAACTACATGCGCAGGAACTGCGGTGTTACGGCTTCTGCAGCAGCCGGATCGAGGAGCTGAGTTCGCGAATGACGGACTTCAATTCGTCGACATCCGAACGGAGTTCGGCTATTTGGGAGACCGAACGGAGTTCGGCAAGTTCAGAGTCGGGAGATTCGGTCTGCGCTTCCTTCTTCGCCGTGCGTCGCGCAATGCGTGCGACCGGCTCGCCGTCGACGGAGCGTGCGGCGAACCCGTCGAGGAACACCGAGATCAGATTGCGCTGCAGATCGTCCGCCAACTCGGAAAGCTGCGGGCGATACTGCGCGACGGTGGACCAGACGGATTCACGCAGGAGACGGTGAAACTGTTCGGGATCGATGTCTTCCCGAAACTCCGCGTCGGCAATTCCGCGCGTGATGGCCGATCGCCAGTAACTGTGTGCCTTCTGAACCAGAACGGTGATGGGCGCGTCTGCCGGCTGCGACGAAAGTATGGCTCCTCCCTGATACACCTCGGTGGCATACGGGTGATCGACCGCGGAGGCGAAAGACACCGAAACCATCGTGGCCAGGCGATCTCGGGCCGAACCTTCCGGCTCGATCGAGTCCTCGTACCGGACGTTGAGATCTTCGAGGAACCGGACGACGATCTCGTTGGCTATCGCGTCCTTGGAGTCGAAGTAGTGATAGAGGCTGCCGGAAAGGATCCCGACTTCGTCGGCGATGTCTCGCACCGTCGTCGCGGCGATTCCCCGCTCACTGAACAGCTTGGCCGCATGAGCGAGTATTTCGTCCCGTCGGGTCGAGCGCACGAGAAGATCCTTCCGACGTTCCGATCGTCAAGCGAGTGCTTGATCAATTTCTCGTCGATGCTAACACCGCACCCTCTCTGACCTGCGGTGTGAGGTCCTGGATACCCAATCGAAACACCGGACACACACTTGTCATCGACAGTCATTCCACCGCAACAACTTCCACCTACTCTGTGCACTCGACGAATACAGCGTTGTATACGCACTCCGGATACAGATCTGTCAGAGCCATTGTCTGCCAGAGCCATCGACACGAAAGGCCCGTACATGCGAACCTTCTCGAAGCGCACCCTTGCCGCGCCGGCCGCTCTCGCCGCGCTGGGCTTGGTTCTCACCGGCTGCGGAAGCAAGGCGACAGACACCGCATCGGGAGATTCGACGGCTACGTCGTGCGTCGACACCTCGGGAGACACGATCAAGGTCGGTTCCCTGAATTCACTCTCGGGCACCATGGCCATCAGTGAAGTGACGGTCCGCGACTCCATCTCGTTGGCGGTGCAGGAGATCAACGATTCCGGCGGTGTGCTGGGCAAGAAGATCCAGATCGTGGCAGAGGACGGCGCGTCGGAGCCGACAGTGTTCGCCGAGAAGGCCGAGAAACTGATCAGCAGCGATTGCGTCGCAGCAGTTTTCGGTGGCTGGACCTCCTCGAGCCGCAAGGCCATGCTGCCCGTGTTCGAGGACAACAACTCTCTGCTCTACTACCCGGTCCAGTACGAGGGACTGGAAGATTCGAAGAACATCTTCTACACGGGTGCAACGACCAACCAGCAGATCATCCCGGCTCTGGATTACCTGAAGGAGAAGGGCGTCAAGTCGCTGTATCTGGTCGGCAGCGACTACGTGTTCCCGCAGACCGCCAACCGCATCATCAAGGCATACGCGGCAGCAAACGGCATCGAGATCAAGGGCGAGGATTACACGCCATTGGGTTCGACCGACTTCTCGACCATCGTGAACAAGGTCCGCACTGCCGACGCGGATGCCGTGTTCAACACACTCAACGGCGATTCCAATGTTGCGTTCTTCCGTGAATACTCGAATGTCGGCCTGAAGCCCGCCGACATGCCCGTCGTCTCCGTCTCCATTGCGGAGGAAGAGGTCGGCGGTATCGGAGTCCAGAACGTCGAAGGCCAGCTGACGGCGTGGAACTACTACCAGACCATCGACTCCCCCGAGAACAAGAAGTTCGTCGCGGCGTACAAGGCGAAGTTCGGCCAGGACAAGCCGACGTCCGATCCGATGGAAGCGGCATACACCTCCGTCTACCTCTGGAAGAACACCGTCGAGAAGGCCAACTCGTTTGCGGTCAAGGATATTCAGGACAACGCCGACGGTGTGACCTTCCAGGCACCCGAAGGACTCGTCACCATCGACGGCGACAACCATCACATCACCAAGACTGCCCGAATCGGCGAAATCCGTTCCGACGGACTGATCTACACGGTCTGGGATTCGGGACAGCCGATCGAGCCGGATCCGTACCTGAAGAACTACCCCTGGGCCGAGGGACTCGGCAGCTGATCGACGAAAGGCGGAATTGACGGAATCGACGAGTAGAGAGGTGGAGCGTCTGTCATGGATGTTGTGATCGGACAGTTGTTCACGGGTTTGAGTATCGGATCGATTCTCCTGTTGGCAGCGTTGGGATTGTCTCTCACGTTCGGGCAGATGGGTGTCATCAACATGGCACACGGCGAGTTCATCATGGCCGGCTCGTACACCGCATACGTAGTGCAGCAGGTGATCTCGAATGCAACGGGATCGTTGATCATTTCTCTGCTCGTCGGTTTCGTCGTCGGCGGACTGATGGGTGTCGTGCTCGAAGTGGTCCTGGTATCGCGGATGTACCACCGACCCCTCGACACGCTGTTGGTGACCTTCGGCGTCGGATTGATTCTTCAGCAGTTGGCGCGCGACATCTTCGGCGCGCCCGCAGTCAATGTTTCGGCGCCGAGCTGGCTTTCGGGCGGGGTCGATATTTTCGGCGCCGTGGTACCGAAAACCCGCATCTTCATTCTGGTGTTGGCGATCGCAGCGGTGATCGCGCTTTCGGTCGCACTGAAGCAGTCGTCGATGGGTAGACGCATCCGGGCCGTCGTCCAGAATCGCGATCTGGCCGAGACGAGCGGAATCTCTTCTCGTCGTACGGACATCACGACCTTCTTCCTCGGTTCCGGGCTCGCCGGAGTCGCGGGTGTGGCGTTGACGCTCATCGGTTCCACCAGCCCGACCATCGGCCAGTCGTATCTGATCGACGCCTTCCTGGTTGTTGTTGTCGGCGGTCTCGGTCAGATGAAGGGAGCTGTGATCGCAGCCTTCGCCCTCGGCATCTTGAACTCGTTCATCGAGTACTCGACGACGGCGTCGATCGCGAAGGTGATCGTGTTCGTCATCATCGTCGTCTTCCTTCAAGTTCGGCCACAGGGCCTGTTCGCAGTCAAGACGAGGAGCCTCGTATGAGCATCCTGAACAACTCCCGAATTCGGGTGTGGGGCGGTTTTGCACTCGCCGCAATCGTGCTGTTCGCCATCGCTCCGGCTGTGCTCTCGGACTTCAGACTGTCACTGTTGGCCAAATTCCTGTGCTTTGCCATAGTCGCTGTCGGCATCGGTTTAGCCTGGGGCAGAGGCGGAATGCTCACGCTCGGCCAGGGCGTGTTCTTCGGAATCGGCGCATACGTGATGGCGATGCACCTCAAGATCGCCGATGCCGAACTCAAGGGCGACGCGGTCCCGGACTTCATGTCCATCGCCGGCAAGACCGAACTTCCGGGATACTGGCAACCGTTCGCCTCGCCATTCGTGGCGATCTTCGCGATCCTTTTCCTGCCGGCCGCTGTTGCCTTTCTGCTCGGGCTCGGTGTGTTCAAGCGGAGAGTCAAGGGCGCGTACTTCGCGATCCTCTCGCAGGCACTCGCCGCGGCTTTCGCGATCCTCTTGATCGGCCAGCAGTCGATCGGTGGCAGCAACGGCCTCAACCGCTTTCGCACGTTCTTCGGTTTCAACCTCAATGATCCGGCGAACAAGCAGATGTTGTTCTTCATCGCCGCCGGAGTTCTTCTCGCATCGGTCGCCCTGATTCGCCAGCTGATGAACTCCCGATACGGCGAACTCCTCGTCGCCGTCCGCGATCAAGAGGAGCGCGTACGTTTCCTCGGATACGATCCGGCGAACATCAAACTGGTCGCCTACGTGACCGCGGCGTTCCTCGCCGGTATCGCCGGCGCGCTGTTCGTTCCGATCGTGGGCATCATCTCCCCCGCCGACGTCGGGATCGTCCCGTCCATCGCCTTCCTCATCGGGGTAGCGATCGGCGGCCGCGCAACGCTTCTCGGTCCTGTACTGGGTGCGATCGGCGTCGCGTGGGCACAGTCGACGTTCTCGGAGAAACTCCCTTCGGGATGGATCTACGCACAAGGGTTGATGTTCATCGTCGTTGTCGGGTTCTTCCCGGCAGGTGTGGCCGGACTGTTCGCCCTGATGCGCCACCGCAAGAAGCGTGAGACCCCGGCCGACCCGCCGGTCAAGGTCTCCCAACCCGAACCAGTGGAGGTGTCGTCATGACCAACACAACCGCCATCAGCGAACCCACACCGGCACTGGGCGGCAACGCCGGAATGTCGTCCGAGTACCTCGAAGTACGGAACCTTTCGGTCAGCTTCGACGGTTTCAAGGCCGTCGACGGCGTCGACTTGACCCTCATGCAGGGCGACCTCAGGTTTCTCATCGGCCCGAACGGGGCGGGAAAGACAACGCTGGTCGACGCCATCACCGGACTCGTTCCCGCGACGGGTTCGATCACGAAGTCCGGCGAGCAGCTGCTCGGCAAGAAGGTTCACAAGATCGCCCGTCTCGGCGTCGGACGAACCTTCCAGACGGCAAGCGTCTTCGAAGAGCTCTCGGTACTGCAGAATCTCGATATCGCGGCCGGAGCCGGCCGATCACCGTGGAACCTGCTCAGAAAACGCAAAGGTGTGCTTCCCGAGATCGAAGAGGCTCTGGAGACAACTGGGTTGGAGCACCTCAGGAACACTGCCGCGGGCATCCTGGCGCACGGGCAGAAGCAGTGGCTCGAAATCGGAATGTTGTTGGTACAGAACTGTTCCGTGCTCCTGCTCGACGAGCCCGTCGCAGGCATGAGCCTCGAGGAGCGCGAGGAGACCGGGAACCTTCTGCGGCGCATCGGCGGTGCGCGAACCGTCGTCGTGGTCGAGCACGACATGGACTTCATGCGATCCTTCGCCACGTCCGTCACGGTGCTCGCCGCTGGGAAAGTGCTTGCCGAAGGAACTGTGGCGGAGGTTCAAGCCGACCCCAAGGTGCAAGAGGTCTACCTCGGCACAGCCGCTGCCGGAACAGATCTCGGCGCCGACACCGAACCGACCCCGGAGGACTGAATCATGCTCGAACTCGTCGACATCCGCGCCGGCTACGGACGTACCGAAGTGATCCACGGCATTTCCCTGCTGGTTCCCAGTGACGGGGTTGCGGCAGTCATGGGTCACAACGGTGCGGGTAAAACCACCTTGCTGCGCGCCGCCGTCGGTCTGATCAAACCCACACGGGGAAAGGTACTTCTGAACGGTGAGGACATCACCGGATTACGGCCGAGCGCCCGCGTCGCTCGCGGACTCGCCTACGTACCGCAGGGTCAGCAGTCGTTCGGACAACTGACGACTGCCGAGAATCTTCGGGTGGTCGCCGACGGGCGCAAACGCGGAAAGGCACTCATCGCAGAGGCATTGGATCTGTTTCCCGCGCTCACCACACTCCTCGACCGTCGCGCGGGACTTCTCTCCGGTGGGCAGCGACAACAGCTTGCCATCGCTCGCGCCCTGATCACCGAGCCCAAGATCCTCATTCTGGACGAGCCGACCGAGGGCATTCAGCCCAACGTGGTCGCCGAAATCGAAAGGACCGTCATGGAACTCACCGAACGCGGCGATCTCGGTGTCCTCCTCGTCGAGCAGCACATCGGTTTCGCACTCCAATCTGCGCAGCATTACAGCATTCTCGCGGCCGGACACGTGACCTCGACCGGTGAGGGCGGCACCACGTCCACCGACGCGGTTCGTCGAGCGATGGCAATCTGACATGAGTGTGCGCCCGCCGCTGCGCGAGCAGGTCTATCGGTCGATCCGAAGCGATCTGATGTCGGGCCAGATCGCCCCATCCGAACGGCTCGGCGAAGAACGGTTGGCTCATCTGTACGGTGTCTCGCGAACACCGGTCCGCGAGGCGCTCGCGAAGTTGGAATCCGACGGGCTGGTCGAGCGGGACGAACACGGGCTCTTTCCGTACCGACCGCACCTCGACGAGTTGGGTGGCCTCTACGAGCTGCGCATACTCCTCGAGGTGCACGGGCTCCGTCGGGTACTCGACGGTGAGGCCCCCGCTCATGATCGAGACGCGC
The DNA here is from genome assembly GCF_016598535.1 of Rhodococcus sp. P-2. Taxonomy (GTDB): domain Bacteria; phylum Actinomycetota; class Actinomycetes; order Mycobacteriales; family Mycobacteriaceae; genus Rhodococcus_F; species Rhodococcus_F baikonurensis. The sequence goes on from NZ_CP066779.1 coordinate 1,296,878, forward strand.
TCGGTTCCGAGCTCGACAGGTGGTACGCGTTTCGCACACAGATGCCGGTACCGGACGCCGGTTTCGTGACGCTCGACGAGGAGTTCCACATCGCGCTCCTCGCCTCGTCCGGAAACCACGCGTTGGTCGACGCTCTTCAGGCCGTCAACTCGAAACTGCGCCCCGTGCGGATGTTCGACTACCTGACTCCCGACCGTATGAAGGCCACCGTGGACGAACATATCTCCGTCGTCGAGCTGGTGCTCGACGGCAAGATTCCGCAAGCGCACGAGGCACTGGTATCGCACATCGACAGCTCTCGCACGGTCGTCCTCGACCGCGCTCGGCAGGCCCTCTCGTTGGCCGCAATGGCCAACGCTGTGCGGAACTGATCAGCGTCGTGTCGCTGACTTCAGGGTGACTACTTCGGTGACGTGGTCTCTCGTCAGGGGGACCAGCAGGTACTCCCCCGCTACGGTTGGCTGCGGGCCGAGTTCAGAACCGGGGACCGTACCCGTTGTGCCGTCCGAGCATTCGACTGCAACTTCGCGCGAGTAGTCCGCATCAGGAGCAACCTCGCAGGTGAGTCCGTCATCCGTGGTGAAGGCGGAGATACTCGAACCGACCGGCCCCTGGATTACTGTCCCGATCGGGTCCGCCGGAGCCGGTGTACTCGTGGTTGGTGTAGCCGTCGTTGTCGGGGTTGCCGTCGTTGTCGGGGTTGCCGTCGTTGTCGGGGTTGCTGTCGATGTCGGGGTTGCTGTCGGTGTCGGCACAGACGCGGTGGTCGTCATCCCTGCAGTGTTCTCAGCTGCCGTGTTCTCAGCTGCTGTGGTCGAAGAAGTCGTCGATGACGGGGGTTCGCTCACCGAAGTAGGCGTCGGGCTGACCGCACGCGCAGCAAATCCGGTTGGGAGGCTCAGCGGCGTGACCGGGTATGTCGCGCTGCCAATTCCGCATTGGGCCGTTACAAGATTGAACGCGACGTTTGTGGTGCCCAGTATCTGCGCCCCCAGAATCGCAAAAGCTGCCATCGAAAGACTCACGCTCAGCGTCGATTGCGCCGTTGTTGCCGTGGACGTTCGCGTGCTCACGAGCTTGATGTTCGTGTATTGAATCGTCGCCAATCCAGCGGCATTCACAGTGGCGTCCGCCCCTGTCACCGTCACCGATGCGTTCTCGGCAGGCTGTGGAATCGTGAGGACGCGAGATCCCACCGTCACCTGATTCGTAGGGCTACTCGCCGATACCGATGCCCTGTTCGAGATATCGCACGCGGCCCCGGCCGTAATCGGCGATGCCACAGTGACTATCGGCGCACTTACCAGATCAATCCCCAGTAGAGACAGCAAGTTCACTGTCACGGTCATCGATGTGAGTGTCGACGTCGAATCGGTATCCGAAACAATTGCCGACTGGCAGCGGCCGCTCGCAGGCTGCCCGACCGAGTAGGCAGCGCACGACGAGATCGATCCGGTCCGGGACAACGAGTTGACACCCAGCAGCTTTGCAACCACCAGATTGGTTGTGTCCAGGTCCTTTCCAATCGTGTTCTGTTGTGAAACACCTTCGAACATCGAACTGCCGAAAAGATCGATCACGATTCCGCCACTGGACAACCCGAGCCCGCCGGCGCCTCTGCCGTACCCACTCGTCGTCCATGAGCCGGTGGAAATCGGGCCGGTAACGTACTCGGAGTCTGTCCACGCCGCGTCTGTCTCACCGAGTAGTGGGTGAGACGAGAAACCAGAGCCCAGAACAACCGCAACTGCCAATACGATGATTGAGAACAGGTGGCGACGCTTCATTGTCTACCGCCGTCTGGCGGTAGAAGAACCTGAATGGGTTCGGTTTTCGGGTCGGCCGAGTCGGCATCGTCGTCATCGGTATTGCGCGGCCAGAATACGGCGACCACCAAAGCGGCCATGGTCAGCGTGATCGCCCCCAGAACAAGAGGATTCGAGAAGTAGACGATCACCCGCGCCAATCCCGGAACGTGCCAGAGCACCTTTCGGACCGTGGTGACCTCGTATACCGCGGGATCAGCCGAGGCGTTGGCATCACCCTTGAGATCGAGAATCGTGATGCCGTTGTCCTGGGTACGAGCGGAGACGACCCGGTGGGTCACCGGCAGTTCGGACACTCCCCGATCGACGGTGACGACGTCGCCAACCTCGACGGAATCCGCAGGTACTTCACGCACAACGGCGAGCGAACCCGTCGGAATGGTCGGCGACATCGAACCCGTCTTGAACATGATCAGTGTGATGTCGAAGGCGAAGGCACAGATCACCAAAGCGATACAGATGACCCCACCGACTGCAAGAACCTGAAGGATGCAGTCCCCGATGAGCGTGGGGACCGAGCGCTTCTTCGTCCGGGCATGTGTTGTCCGGGCACGTGTTGGCATTGCAGCTCCTTCAGGGTGTTGCACTGAACTGCCAAGTGGGAGTTGCTGTCTTACTGATCAACGCCGGATTACTCCAATTCGCCGAGGTTCCGGGCAGTGAAATCTCGAAGCACAGCGCCACCGGAGCTCCCGGGGACACTCCACCGGTGGGTAGCGCGATGGCCCCGGCTGCGGAACCAATTGAGAGCGACGGAAACACCGTCGCGCTTCCCACCACGAATTGTGGTGTTCCCGTGGAGAAGGCTGACGCATCACAAGTCGTCGACTTGACCACCCGATACCGCAGCGCCGACGCCAGAGTGGGGTCGCCGGCAACCGTGGCCGCCTGCAGAGTGACGGATGCGGCCGGCGAGACCGGCACTGTTCGAAGCGATATCGGGCCGTACGAGAACGCGCCGGGGCGAATCAGGAGCGCCGAGGGCGTGTACGTGAAAACGCCAGGGCCACTGGATGAATGCGACGACCATCCACCGCCGACGTTCGACTCGATTCCGAATGTTCCAGTGCGAAACGATGCATCGCCCATCGTGCTGTCCACCCAACTGGCAGCCACGGTGGTTGCACCGATACCCAGGGCGAGTCCCGAAGCCGCTAGTGCGTACACCTGACGCATTCGCCTTGTGACCACGCAGGCGTCAGGGGGTGGACTGGCCGGTGAACTGCCAGAGCAAGCGCCCGGTGTTCTTGCCCGACACGATCGAAGGGTCGACTCCGGCAGGCAGCGTGACCGCGAAGCACAGTTCCACCGGCACACCCGTGCCCAGCAAGGCGACGTCCGAACCCGAACCTGCCGTCAAGGCCACCGGACTGGCTGTGGTGCCTACCCATGCTGTGCCTGCTCCAATTCCCGCCGCCGTGCAGGTCGTGGAGGGGACACCTCGATACACCGAGTACCGCAGAGCAGGTTTGAGGTCGGCATCACCGCCTGTCGCACCGAGTAGTTGTACCGTCGCGCCGGAAGTGCTGGCCGTGGGACCGATCCGAAGCGCTACCGGCGCGTATACCGTCGTTCCGGGTGAGAGTGCGTCGAATCCCGTGCTGAATTGGAAGTGGCCGGCGGAAGCGTCCACTTGATACTCACCCCAGGTCGTCAGTCCGTCGAAGCTGCCCTGGAGATTCCAACTTCCCGTCTTGAACTGCGCGTCGCCGAAAACGTTGTCTGTCCACGCCGCCAAGGTGACAGCGGCGCCGATACCGAGGACAAGTCCTCCGGCAAGCAATGCACGTACTTTGCGCTTGTTTACAGCCTTCCGATCAGTGGTCATGCTGGTCTCGATTCACTTGGAATGCGAAAGAACCTCCGATTCGGGAAATCTAGCCCCCACTTTCACCCGAAATATCCGAAATGACCGAAATTGAGACAAAGACTTGATGCCTTCTCCTCCCGCCGCCATCCGTGGGCGTTGACCAGGGGGAAATAGGAAAGCCGGCCAGATCGTTGCACCTTCCAACGACACTTGCGTTCTATTCGCTGAGAAAGGCACCACATTCATGGCCGTCCCACTTTCCATCCTCGACCTCGCCCATATCGGCGACAACGAAACCGCCAAAGACAGCTTCGACGCCAGCGTGACCTTGGCGCAGCGAGCCGAGGAGTGGGGCTACAAGCGAATCTGGTACGCCGAGCACCACAACATGGGCTCCATCGCGTCTTCGGCAACCAGCGTTCTGATCAGCCACGTCGCCGCGCACACCAGCAAAATCCGCCTCGGCGCCGGTGGCATCATGCTTCCCAACCACGCACCGCTGACGATCGCCGAGCAGTTCGGCACGCTCGAGACTCTGCACCCGGGGCGCATCGACCTCGGCCTCGGCCGCGCGCCCGGTAGTGATCAGAAGACGATGCAGGCTTTGCGACGCGACCCGAGTTCTTCCGACAGCTTCCCGCAGGACGTACTCGAGCTTCAGGGTTACCTCGGCGACACCTCGCGCGTCCCCGGAATCAATGCCGTTCCCGGTAAGGGCACTCACGTTCCGCTCTACATTCTCGGATCGTCACTGTTCGGCGCCAAGCTCGCCGCGATGCTCGGCCTGCCGTATGCATTTGCCTCGCACTTCGCCCCCAACGCCCTGCGCGACGCCGTCGCAATCTACCGACGCGAGTTCAAGCCGTCGGAGCAGTTGGCGGAGCCGTACGTCATCGCCGGCGTCAACGTCATCGCCGCCGACACCCATGAGCAGGCTCAGCAGGACTTCCTCGCGGCCAAGCGTTCGCGCGTCAGTCTTCTTCTCGGGCGTGGACGCAAATTCACGGACGACGAAGCGGACATGCTGCTCGACTCCCCCGCCGGTCAGCAGGTTCTGCAAATGACCAAGTACAGCGCCATCGGCACGCCTACGGAGGTCCGCGCCTACCTCGACGAGTTCACCGAGCATGCGCAGGCCGACGAGCTGATCACGGTGTCGACCGGCACCAACCGCGAGGCATGGTTGCGCACGTTCGAACTCCTCGCCAACGTGAGCGATCTGGTGCCCGCCTAAGCTGCCGGTATGGGCGATCCATCCCGTCGCGGGTTCATCTCGGTACTGGCCGTACTACTTTCGACGGGTTGGGCCGCCAACCACTTTGCCTCGCTCATCCCGGTTCTCCGGGTGGACGAGGGCCTCTCTCATGCCGTACTCGATGGCGTTTTCGGTATCTACGCGCTCGGACTCCTGCCCGGCCTGTTGACCGGTGGAGCACTGTCGGACCGCGTCGGCCGAGCCGTAGTCGTTCTGCCCGGTGCGCTCATAGCCTCGCTCGGAACCGTGATTCTTCTTCTCTGGCACGACTCGCCCGGGCTCATGGTCGGGCGCCTCGTTGTCGGTATCGGTGCCGGTCTGGCAATCGGCGCCGGTACCGCGTGGGCAGGTGACCTTCGTGGCAAGTCCGGAACCGTGATGGCGGGCGTCGTACTCACCTCGGGCTTTGCACTGGGACCACTGTTTTCGGGTCTGTTGGCACAATTTGCCGCCTTCCCACTCGCTACGCCCTTTGTCGTCTCGGCCGTCTTGTCGGTGGGTTCGGTTGCCGCGGCGGCTGTGTGGAGTCGTACTCCTGCTCCCACCAAAGCTGCGACGTTCACACAGGTTCCCGACCGTGCAGAGCGGTCGGGAACCAATGTGAAGGGCGCACTGCTCTGGGCACTTCCGTTGGCGCCATGGGTGTTCGCCAGCGCAACAGTGTCTTTCGTGACCATGACGGCCAGGCTCGGGGACCGCTACTCCGGTCCTCTCCTTCCGGGTTTCGCGGCGGCGCTGACCTTGGGTGCTGGAATCCTGGTTCAAACTGCTGCGCGCCATCGCAATTGGGGTCCTCAGGCCGGCACGGTCGGCGCCTCGCTCGCGGCGCTCGGATACCTTCTGGTCGCGGTCGGCGGCGCACACCCCGCGCTCGGTTTGTTCATCGTCTGCGCGCTCGTCCTCGGCACCGCCTACGGACTGTGCCTGCGTGAGGGACTGCTCGACCTCGAGTCGCTGGCTCCCCCGGCGTCACGGGGCGCGTTGACCGGGATCTTCTACGTCGGCACCTATCTCGGATTCGGTCTGCCGGTGCTCCTGGTTGTCATCGAACCCACGATGGGTCCGTCACTGCCGTTGGTGATCCTCGCCGCTGTTGCCGCCGTCGTTGCCGTGGTCCGATTCCGTCGATTGCGGTCGACCCAGGCTTCCACGTCACATCCGCGTCTCGAAGCCGCATCGGTCTGAACACCCGTTCGGACGGAGTTGGCGGTACTTGCAGTCGCAGCTACCCGGCGGTGTTAGCGTCGGAGGACCAGAAGGTAACTGCGTAGGGACACAGCACATGGGTAAGAGCGAGGCGGGCAAGGCCGAATCAGGCAAGAGCAATGCCGACGATCTGACTGGTCGGCGCATCCTGATCACCGGTGCCGCCCGCAACATCGGTTCTTCGCTGGCCAGACGCCTCTACGACCGCGGTGCGTCCGTGGGACTGCTCGGCCTCGAGCCTGAACTTCTCGAACAAGTCGCCACTTCCTGCGGCCGCGCACCGTGGCAGTTGTGCGATGTCGCCGACCCCGAGCAGGTATCTCGCGGCGTCAGCTACATCGCTGAGAAGCTGGGAGGCATCGACGTAGTCGTGGCCAATGCCGGTGTCGAGGCAAATTCGTCGATCCTCGGCGGCGACCCTTCGGACATGCGCCGCGCCGTCGAAGTCAACCTCATGGGCACGTACTTCACCCTGCGCGCAGCGGGTCCCCACATCAGTCACGAAGATGGTTACGCCCTGGTGGTCGCCTCGGCCCACGGCGCGGCGAAGCACCCGTTCCGCGGACCGTTCGGTGCTTCGCGCGCCGGCGTCGAAGCGTTGGGTGACGCATTGCGCTTGGAAATGAAACACCTTGGTACCAAGGTGGGCGTCGCGTATATCGGAGACATCGACACCGATACCACCGCACTCTCTTTCGACGGCGCTCGCGGAACCCTCGCCAGCGCCGGCACCACGACCGTCGCCGACGCCGTCGACGCGTTCGAGCGCGGTATCGTCGGCCGGAAGTCACGCGTACACGCGCCCCGCCGCAGCGCTGCGGTTCGCCACATCGCGCAACGAGCTATCGACCTCCGTCCCTCTCACATCCGTGGAGTCGCATGAACCCCCGCATCCCACCCGGCCGATTCAAGGACCTCGGTCCGATCAACTGGGGAATCTGGCGCGTCCTGTCGAAGGCTGCCGGAGCACCCGATGCGCATCTGTTCAGCACCTTGGGGCGCACGGGCGGACTCTTCCGCGGTTGGCTGCACTACTCCGGCTCACTCATGCCCGGCGGCAAGATCTCTCGGCACGACACCGAACTGATCATCCTGCGGGTCGCACATCTGCGGGACTGCGGTTACGAGATGGATCACCACATCAGGCTCGGCCGCAAAGCCGGAATCGACGCAGAAGAACTGGCCCGGATCATCGAGGGCCCTGGCGCTTCCGAGTTGAGTCCGCGTCACCGTGCGATCTTGACTGCGGTAGACGAGTTGGTCACCACCAAGGACATCACCGACGACACCTGGGGAACGCTCTCGCAGCATCTCGACGATCGTCGGTTGATCGAATTCACCTTGCTGGTCACTCAGTACGACGGCCTGGCCACCACGATCGGAACCTTGCGGGTTCAGCGCGACTTCTCCTGAGTCGCACGTCGGCCGTAACTCAGCTCTAACCCGAAGACATCTGGACGAAACACCTGATCAATAGCGTATACAGGTATGTCGACAGGGATGAATACGGCTCCGGAGCCACTGCGTGAGGTGGTCTACCGGGAACTACGCACCGAACTGGTCAACGGGACCATCGGGTTCGATCAGCGCCTGACGGAACCGAAACTCTCCACGCGTTTCGGCATTTCTCGCACGCCCATACGGGAAGCGTTGACGATGCTGTGCGCCGATGGACTCCTGCGCCGGGAAGAGTACGGATTCTCCGCCGTGCGCCCGAGCATCCCGCTGATCCGAGATCTGTACGAACTCCGAATCACCCTGGAATTACAAGGAATTACCCGGGCGATCGCAGATCCGACGATCCGGCACGATCGAACGATCCTCGACGACGAGCTGGTGCGGTGGCGTGCCCTCGCTCTCGATCCGCCCGCTCAGGAACCGGGGTTCGTCGAACGGGACGAGGAGTTTCACGTCGCCGTACTCAGGGCGTCGGGCAACAATGAACTGGTCGCGTCACTGCTGTCGGTGAATTCCCGTATCCGGCACGTTCGGATGTACGACTTCATGGTCAACGGCCGCATCGACACCTCGATCGCGGAGCACATTCGAATCCTCGAAGAACTACGTGCCGGCAATCTGCCCGAGGCCCGCACGCTTTTGCATCAGCACATCGGCGAGTCTCTCGACGTCGTCCTCGACCGGGTGACCCGCGCGATCACCGCGCTCTCACTCGCCAACATCACGGACTGATCGGAGCAGTACACACCATGACCGTCGCAGCAGAAGTTTTCACCCCGACAGCCCGGGTCGAGCAGGCATTCCAGCGGATCGAGGAAGTAGACCGCCCCGAAGTCTGGATCACGTTGCGTTGCAAGGAAGATGTGCTCGCCGACGCCGCCTCGGTGGAGGCCAGACTCGCTGCGGGCGAGCACCTTCCCCTGGCGGGGCGTCTGGTCGCCGTCAAGGACAACGTCGATGTCGCCGGTCTACCGACCACAGCGGCGTGCCCCGAATTCGCGTATGAGCCGGATGAAACGGCCAGTGCCGTTGAACGGTTGATCGAGCACGGGGCTGTTGTTCTGGGGAAGACCAATCTGGACCAGTTCGCCACCGGACTGGTCGGAACGCGTAGTCCGTACGGAGCCGTTCGCTGCGCATGGGACGAGAAGTTGATCTCGGGCGGTAGTAGCTCCGGATCCGCCGTCGCCGTGGCACTGGGGATTGCGGATATCGGAATCGGTACCGACACTGCCGGTTCGGGCCGGGTGCCGGCAGCGTTCCACGGGCTATACGGACTCAAGCTCTCGCTCGGCGTCATTCCCGTCCACGGAGTGGTGCCCGCCTGCATCGACTACGACGCTGTGACGGTATTTGCCGGCGACCTCGAATCGGCAACCGCGGCAGCGGCAATCATGGTCGGCCACGAACCTCGAGATCCCCGCAGCCGAGTCTGGCCTTCCGACGTTCGTCTCGCGGCGGCGCCGAATCCCCGCGTCGCCGTGCCCCGAATCGAGGATCTGACGCAACTGAGCCCGTCGTATCTGGCAGCGTTTCAGGACACCGTGGCAGCTCTGGTAGCCGGCGGCGCCGAGACCGAGACCGTCGACATCTCCGGGCTGCTCGACGCGGCCCGATTGCTCTACGACGGCGCCGTGGTAGCGCAGCGATACGCCGCGGCCGGCCAGTTCCTCGAAACCCGCCCTGCCGGAGCCGATCCCGCGGTGTCCGACATCGTGCTCGGCGCGAAGCACCCCACCGGATACCAGCTGGTCGACGATCTCGACGCTCTCACCCGCGCCAAGGCCGCTGCCAGGGCACTCCTCGCCGGGTTCGACGCCCTACTGCTTCCCACCACCACCGAACATCCGACGATCGCCGCCGTGACCGAGGATCCGTTCGGAATCAACCGCCGGATGGGAACTTTCACCAACTTCTGCAACCTGCTCGACATGGCGGCCGTCGCGGTGCCTGGACACCGCACCGTCGAAGATCACCCGTTCGGCGTCATGTTCGTCGTACCCGCTTTCGACGACCAGATCGCCATCGACCTCGCTGCGCGACTCGGTGGTGTGCCATCACCCACCCTCGTCAATACCGGAATCGACCTCGCAGTATTCGGCGCTCACCTGCGCGGTCAACCCCTCAACACACAGCTGGTCGACCTCGGCGCGCGGTTCGTCGAAACCGTCACGACCTCGGATGCCTACCGGCTCTTCGCTCTCGACACGACGCCACCGAAGCCCGGCCTGGTACGCCGTGGCCCTGGACTCGGCGCACCGGTCGTCGGCGAGATCTTCCGGATCTCACCGGCCGGCCTGGGAGCATTCCTCGCTGCCTTGCCGGCACCGATGGCGCTCACGAGCGTCGAGTTATCCGACGGCAGAACAACTGTCGGTTTCAGCTGCACTCATGACGCCATAGACGGCGCAGCTGACATCACCGGCCACGGCGGTTGGGCCGCGTACCTCTCTCGCTGACAGTCACGGCTTGCAGATTCGAGTGACGGCCTCGCGCACCACTTCACGGCGGCGCGCGATCTCGTCGGCGTCGACGTTCTGGTTGTCGGCTACGCCGGGGGCAACCACCCAGCCGAACACGAGGCCGAACAGCATCGTGATCAGGTCCTGGGGGTCCCAGTGCTTGGAGATGAGGCCGTCTTCTTGAGCCTTGCGGATCGTGGCCATTCGCGGAACCCAACTGGAATGTTCCTCGGCCAGCTTCTTCATCCGTGGTGCCTCACCCTGCAATTGACCCCAGATCATCATCCGTTGAATCTGCGGTTTGCCGAGCATCGCGTCGAACAGTTCGACGGCATGCGCGGGCATGTCCTCACCGGTGAACTCGACGGACTCCATCGCCTGCTCGAAGTCGACGTCGAGCACCGCGTGGAACAACGCGACCTTGTCACCGAAATAGGCGTAGAGGCGCTCCTTACTGGCGTTTCCGTTCTTCGCGATCCGATCGATGCGCGCACCGGCAAGCCCGTAGGTACCGAATTCTTCTTGCGCAGCGTCGAGGATTCGCTGTTTCGTCGCGGTCACGTCAGTGGGAGCCATAGTGATGATGGTAACCGAACGAACTATTTCGTTTGACTCACCCGAGAAGGCTGGAATACCTTTTTCCAATGACCACCACGTCCCACGTCGACGGCGGCACTCTGCCACCGATCCCGGCTGCCTCCGAGAATCCGAATCATCAACGTCGCTGGCTGGTGCTCTGCATCGTCGCGTTCGCTCAACTCATGGTGGTGCTCGACGGCACCATCGTCTCCATCGCACTACCGGCGGCCCAGGAGGAACTGGGCATCAGCGACCTTGACCGTGCGTGGGTGGTCACGTCGTACGCCTTGGCGTTCGGTGCGCTGCTGCTCCTCGGCGGACGTATCGCCGACTACTGGGGCCGCAAGCGATCCTTCATCGTCGGCATGGCCGGCTTCGCGGTTGCCTCCGGCATCGGCGGCATCGCGCAGAGCGGTATCGAACTGTTCATCGCTCGCGCCGGCCAGGGCGTCTTCGCAGCATTGCTCGCGCCCGCTGCGCTGTCGATGCTCACCACCACCTTCATCGGAGAGAAGGAGCGCGCCAAGGCTTTTGCCGTCTACGGCGCGATCTCCGGCGGTGGCGCTGCCATCGGCCTGCTCCTCGGTGGAGTGCTGACGCAGTACGTCGACTGGCGCTGGTGCCTGCTCGTCAACATCCCGATCGCGCTGATCGCCATCGCTGCGGCCGTCCCGATCGTCAAGGAAACCAAGGCGCACGGCGACACGAGCTACGACCTTCCCGGCGCTGTCCTCATCGCCCTGGGGCTCGGCTCACTGGTCTACGGATTCACACGCGCCGAGCACGGCTGGGGTCAGGCTGACACTTTGCTGTTCATCGCACTGGGCCTGGTCTTCCTCGCCATCTTCGTGGTCGTCGAGAGCCGCAGCAAGAATCCGCTTCTACCGCTGAGCGTTCCGTGGCATCGCGATCGCGGCGCTGCTCTGATCGGCTCCATGCTGGTGGGCGCCGCCCTGCTCGGCGGCACGTTGTATCTGACGTTCTACCTGCAGATCGTGCTCGGATTCAGCCCGGTCATGGCCGGCGTCGGATCGCTGCCGATGGCATTCTTCATCGTCTTGGCGTCGACCATCGCAGCGCAGTTGTCCACCAAGATCGGCCCCAAGCCGCTCATGGTCGCGGGCCCGCTGGTGGCTGCGGTAGGACTGCTCATGCTGACCCAGATCGAGGTACACAGCTCCTACTGGACGCACGTGTTCCCCGGCCTCGCGATCTTCGGCTTCGGACTCGGTCTGCTGATGGTGCCGATGCAGAACCTCGCACTGATCGGCGTTCCCGACCACGACGCCGGCGCTGCCAGTGCCCTGGTCAACGCCACCCTGCAGATCGGCGGTGCACTCGGCACCGCACTGTTCACCACGATCTACGCTTCGGCCAAGTCGGCCTTCACCGCCGACAACGCGGCGCCGATCCCGCCGGAAGGCATTCCTGTCGACATGTCGAATGCGACCATCCCGACCGGCGATCAATTGGCACTACTCCCCCAGCCGGTGCAGGACTTCGTCGCCTCGATGACGGACTACTTCTTCGGCGCCGAGGTATCCGGATACTCGGCCGCATTCGGTTGGGCGGCAATCCTGTTGGCGATCATCGCACCGGTAGTGCTGGTGCTGGTCCGCGCAAAGAAGGGTGATCTGCCCGCCGAGGGTGCCGTCCACATGGGGTAACCGCTGTGCGCCTTTATTAACCGCCCGCGGTTAATAAAGGCGCACAGCAGGTCAGGCCTGCTTCAACACCTCAGCCACCGGAGTGCTGCTGCGGCCGATCAACTTCTGCAGGTCACCCGACTCGGTGTCCAACGCCCCCTTGGCAATTGCGGCATCGGAATCGGCGAGGATCTGCGCAACCGGTGCAGGTAGTCCGACACCTTCGAGAATGCCTTCGTATGCCTGCTCGTCCACGAACTGGTACACGACGGGCTTGCCCGCGAATTCGCTGATCTTCTCGGCCAATTCGGCGTAGGTGAGCCTCTCGTCACCGCCCAACTCGTACACTGCCCCTTCGTGGCCATCGGTGGTCGCGACCACTGCTGCGGCGTCGGCGTAATCCGCACGCGCCGCAGCCGCGATCTTGCCTTCCGCTCCCGCACCGACCAGTGCGCCGCGTTCGATCACACCGGCCAGGTCGTTGGTGAAGTTCTCCCAGTACCAACCGTTGCGCAACAGCGCGAACGGAATACCGCTCCGAGTGAGCACGTCCTCGGTCGCCTTGTGCTCGGCAGCAAGCTTCATCGGCGTGTCCTGAGCATTCAAGATGCTCGTGTAGGCGATGAATCCGACGCCGGCAGCCTTCGCCGCGTCGATGATGTTGGTGTGTTGCGCGAGCCGTGACCCCACTTCACTTCCCGAGATCAGCACCAGCTTGTCGACGCCCGCCAGTGCGGTTTCCAACGCCGAGGCATCGGCGTAGTCCGCTTGGCGTACAACTACTCCGCGGGCGGCGAGGCTTTCCGCCTTCTGTGGATTCCGGACGACTGCGACGATGTCGGACGCGGCGGTTCCCCGCTCGATCAACGACTCGACGACCAGTTGTCCGAGGTTTCCGGTTGCGCCGGTGACTGCAATGCTCATGCGAACTCCCGATCCAGGTTGAAGCGTAAATGCGTTCTGCAACCATCATGCACTTATTTTTCGTAAGTGCAACACGTCGAGTTAGCGCTATGGGATCGTGCAGTAGTAGCCTGGGTTCATGACCAGCACCGACTCACCTTCACGTGCTGCCCAGACCCCTGATCCGAATGCCGACGGCGTGGACCCGACCCTCGAGGCTGACGTCTTCGCTCGCGGGTGCAACTCTCGGGCGGCATTGCAGAATGCAACCGGACGCTGGGGCGCACTCGCACTGGCAGCATTGAACGAGGGCCCGTACCGGTTCAGTGCCCTGCGCCGACGCGTCGACGGAGTCAGCGAGCGCATGCTCTCGCAGACCCTGCAAACACTCGAGCGGGATGGCCTCGTGCACCGTGAGGTACTCGAAACCATCCCGCCCAAAGTGGAATACAGCCTGACCGAACTCGGCGCCGACGTCGCCGCAAAGATCACGGCCCTCATCGAACTCCTCGAATCGCAGGTTCCGAAAATCGTTGCGTCACAAGCGTCGTACGACGCTCGGAATCAGCTCAGCTTGTCCGAAAGCTGAGCGATGAACTCGTCGAAGGCGTAGGGAACGCTCAGCACCGTCGGAGCGGACGTAGCCATCGCGTAGTCCATTCCGACCAGGCGAACCAGGCGGCCGTTCGACACCGAGGTCATGTTCGCGAACGGACCGAAGGACATGAGCTTGTCCAGGTTGGTGCCGTCGGCGTCGACGAGAATGAAGACGTCGGAGTCGAGTGTGTCGATGGATTCCATGCCCACGGACACCGAACTGTCGCCGGAAGTGCACACCGCGTCGACACCGGGCGAGGTCTTCAGCCCGAGCTGGCCGAGAAGACGGATCCGCGGGTCGGTGCCGCAGAATACGATCAAACCCTCGTCGGTGCGCATTGCATACGTGGCGGTCTTGCCCTGGAACTGCGGGTGATCTGCGGCCTGCTTCTCGAAGTACGCCCCAGTCTCGTCGATCAGCGTCTGAGCCTGCGCCGGCTGTCCGAGTGCCGCGCCGATCATGCTCATCTGCTTGTCCCACGCCGTATCCCACGGCTGGTCGGGGAACGCGACAGTCGGCGCGATGTCGCTGAGGCGCTTGTACTCGCCCTCGTCGATGCCGGAGTAGACGGCGAGGATCACGTCGGGATCGAGCCCGAGGATCTGCTCGAACGGGATATCGGGATTGGTCGTCATGAGAACGGGCTTGGCACCGTTCAGACGCGAAGCGTCCCAGGGCAGGATGTTGTTCTCGATGCCGTCGCCGGAGAAGCTCTCCATGGCGACCGGAACCTTGTTCAGCGCGATCACCGAATCCTGGCCACTCCATCCGATGGTCACGATGCGCATCGGCTCCGCGTCGATCGTCGTCGAGCCGTAGGCGTGGTCGACGGTCACGGGGAACGCCCCCGCCTCGGCGGCACCCGAAGCTTCGGTGTCCGATCCGGAGTCAGCTGAGGTCCCACAGGCGGAGAGCGTCAGCGCGACGCAAGCCGCGAGCAGTACGGAACGAGTTTTCATGAGTGGTCCTTCGAAAGCCGGATGGTCGACTCGGGACGCTAATGCGTTGCGCGCCTACACCCCGACTCGAAGGCCTCAGATGGCGGTTTCGCAACACAACTCGACACAAAAGACGAAAAACCCCGTGTGCCTTTCCGGTAGAGCGAACTACCGAAAAAGGCGCACGGGGCCGAAGGCCTGCCGTCAGAAGTTGATCATGTGGCCTGCGAGGCCGTGGATCGCTTCCTGCAGAGCCTCACTGAGTGTGGGGTGGGTGTGGACGTTGCGTGCCAACTCGTTGACCGTGAGGTCCCACTTCTGGGCCAAGGTCAGCTCGGGCAGCAGTTCCGAAACGTCCGGTCCGATGAGGTGCCCGCCGAGCAGTTCGCCGTACTTCTTGTCGGCGATCAGCTTGACGAAACCGGTCGGGTCACCGAGACCGTGTGCCTTGCCGTTGGCAGCGAACGGGAAGTTCGCGACCTTGACGTCGTAGCCCTCGGCCTTGGCCTGCTCCTCGGTCAAACCGAACGAGGCGACCTGCGGCTGGCAGAACGTCGCACGCGGCATCATCCGGTAGTCACCGAGTGTCTGCGTCTCCGCGCCGCCGATGGTCTCGGCAGCGACGACAGCCTGAGCTTCTGCGACGTGCGCGAGCTGCAGCTTGGCGGTGACGTCACCGATGGCGAAGATGTGCGGGACGTTGGTGCGCATGTAGTCGTCGATCGCGATGGCGCCGCGATCGGTCAACGCGACACCGGTGTTCTCGAGACCGAAGCCCTCAACACGCGGTGCGAAGCCGACGGACTGCAGAACCTTGTCGACGACCACGGTCTCGATCTCGCCGGACTTGTTGTCCTTGATCGAGACGGTGACCTTGCTGCCGTCGTCGCTGATGGACTGCACAGCGGCACCGGTCTTGATGGTGACGCCGAGCTTCTTGTACTGCTTGGCGATTTCCTTCGAGACGTCGGCGTCCTCGTTGGGCAGTGCCCGATCGAGGAACTCGACGATCGTGACGTCGACGCCGTAGTTCTTGAGGACGTAACCGAACTCCATGCCGATCGCGCCGGCACCGACGATGAGGATCGAACCCGGAAGGTCACGGGTGAGGATCTGCTCTTCGTAGGTCACTACGTTCTCGCTCAGCGAGGTGCCGGGCAGCAGCTTGGTGTACGAACCCGTCGCGATGATCGCGTTGTCGAACGTGATCGTCTCGGTGCCACCCTTGCTCAGCTCCACGCTGATGGTGTTGGCGTCGACGAACGTGCCCTTGCCGTCGTACTCCGGGATCTTGTTCTTCTTCATCAAGAAGTGAATGCCCTTGACTCGCCCGTCCGCGACCTTGCGGCTGCGATCGAAAGCGGAGCCGAAATCGAAGGACACGTCTCCGGACATGCCGAACGTCTTCGCTTCTTTCGTGAAGATGTGCGCGAGTTCGGCGTTACGGAGAAGCGCCTTGGACGGAATGCAGCCGACATTCAGGCATACACCGCCCCAGTACTTCTGCTCGATGATGGCGGTGCTCAGGCCCAGTTGTGCCGCGCGGATAGCAGCGACGTACCCACCGGGGCCGGCTCCGAGGACAACGACGTCATAGTGTGAGGTCACGATTCACCAGGGTAGTCCTGCATCGTTTCGCTGTCCCCAGATGGTCGCATTACCCGTCGGTAGCCCACACTTCTCGGGCAACTCGGGCGAAATTTCCGCCGTACACGGCCTCGATCGACGGCTCGTCGAAGCCCCGGTCACGCAATACCTGATCAAGTGTCAGCACGTCCTCCGGTGGAGTCCACTGCAGTGGCCCCCACGCCGTGTAAGCCTCGGAGAACCACGACGGGTTCTGCTCGATCTCTTCGCGGAAGTCGTCGGCGTCTAAGGAGAAGTCGGAGCCGATCCCGACGTGATCGATGCCGACGAGTCCGACAGCCTCTTCGATGTGGTCGGCCATCGCGGACAGCCGAGCCTGGTCGTCATCCGGTCCGTTGACGCCGAGGAATATGCCCACGCCGTTGATCCCGATGACGCCGCCGGTCTCCGCACACGCTCTGGCCTGATCGTCGGTGATGTTGCGCGGATGCTCCCACAACCTTCGGAGGTTCGAGTGGCTGTAGATCATTGCTCGCTGGGCGATAGCTGAGATGTCCAACCCCGTCTGTACCGAACAATGTGAGCCGTCGACCGTCATTCCGACGCGATTCATCTCGGCAACCAGGTCACGGCCGTATCCACTCAACCCCGTGTCCGCCAGGTCCAAACATCCGCAGCCGGCAGCGTTCATGTAGTTGTACGTCGGCAACATCGAGCGGACTCCGAGGTCGTAGAAGTACGAGACGTTGGCCAGGTCTCCCTCCAGCGGATTCGAGTCCTCCAGGTCGAAGGCCAGGGCGATTCCGCCGGACTCCTGAATCTCGACGACGCCGTCGACGGTGAAGACAGGGGTTATCTCCGGGAACTCGACCCGCGCCTGCCACGCGAAACTCTTGGCGATTGCCGTCGAGTCCGCGCGAGTCTGCGGCGAGTAACCGACGTTCACCGAAACGTAACTCCCCGCTGGGCGCTGATATCGGAGAAGATCTTCGACAGACGCGTTCGACTGCAGAGGTAGGCAACAATGTTGTTCCCATAGTGGATATGTCCGGTTCACTCACTAATCCCGTCGATGATCAGGGAAATTCACCTGAAACTGGTCGTACGTTCAGCAAATCTCTGGTTCACTGGCGGATAACGCACCGATGCGGTAGAACTTACAAGACTCACACGCCCTGTACCTATCGACAGAGCATGTACCCAGCATGAATTCCCGTACGGGAACAGCAACAAAGGACCGTTCACTCCTGGGCGGATTCGAAGGAATTTTAGGTGGAGGTTTCTGAACGTATGCGTGCTCGCACTTTCAAGCGTGGCCGTCTGGTCGCCGCTGTAGCCGCAGTATCCGTGCTGCCGATGCTGATCAGCCCTGCAGTGTCGTCCGCAGGCGGAGATCCGTCGACCACCACGGCAACTGTAGCCAAGGCAAACACAACGGGTTCCAAGCTCTCGAGCCGCACGGACAACGGGCGCATCGCCACCATCAAGGTGTACTCCCCTTCCATGGAACGCGATATTCCGCTCGAGGTCATCCTCCCGGCAGACGGCAGCGAACCCCGCCCGACGCTCTACCTGCTCAACGGTGCAGGCGGCGGCGAAGACCGGGCGACGTGGCAGCGTCAGACCGACGTCAACGAGTTCTTCGCTGACAAGAACGTCAACGTCGTCACCCCGCTCGAAGGTGCATTCAGCTACTACACCGACTGGGTGAACGACGACCCGTCCCTCGGCCGTCAGAAGTGGCAGACGTTCCTGACCCAGGAACTCCCGCCCGTCATCGACGCCGAGTTCAACACCAACGGCGTCCAGTCGATCTCCGCGATCTCGATGACCGCGACCTCGGTCCTCAACCTCGCCATCGCAGCTCCGGGCCTCTACAAGGGCGTCGGTGCATACAGCGGATGCGCCGAGACCAGCACACCGGTCGGCCAGTCCTCCATCGAACTGGTTGTGGGCATGCGCGGCGACGCTGACGTGACCAACATGTGGGGCCCCCTCGACGGCCAGGGCTGGATCGACAACGACCCCGTCGTCAACGCCGAGAAGCTCCGCGGCACCGAGCTCTTCATCTCCACCGGCTCCGGACTCCCCGGCCCGCACGACACCCTGAACAACGAGGCGATCAACGGACAGGTCGGCACACTCGCCAACCAGGTGATCGTCGGCGGTGTCATCGAGGCAGCAGTCAACTACTGCACCCACAACCTCGCCTACCGCCTCAACGATCTCAAGATCCCGGCCACCTTCGACTTCAAGCCGACCGGCACCCACTCGTGGGGCTACTGGGAAGACGATCTCCACAACTCCTGGCCGATGCTCGCTCGCTCGATGGGCATCTGACCGAAATCGATTCAGCTCGACCCCGCTCCCTGCACTTCCGGGAGCGGGGTCGAGTTCTTTTCAGGGCTAGTTCGAGGGTTAATTCCGGGGCCAATTCAATTGTCAGGCAATCGAATCGCGTCACTTTCTGCGCCCGCTCTGCTTTACTGACACATAACAAAAAGTGAACCTGTTCCAGTAAGGGCTCACAGGCACTTCGATCCGTTCCGGATCCGAAGACATTCAGGTGGAGGATCCGAACGTATGCGTGCTCGAATTTTCAAGCGTGGCAGTGTGATCGCCGCTCTCGCAGTGGCCACGGTGCTGCCGATGCTGATCAGTCCGGCGACAGCTTCTGCGGGCGGTGACACGTCCGGATCGCACGTCGTGAGCAACACCAAGACCGGCGACCGCAAGGTCACCATCTCGGTCTTCTCCCCGGCGATGGATCGCAACATCCCGCTCGAGGTCATCCTCCCCGCAGACAACAGCGAACCCCGCCCGACGCTCTACCTGCTCAACGGTGCAGGCGGCGGCGAAGACTCGGCGACCTGGCAACGCAAGACCGACGTCATGAACTTCTTCCAGGACAAGAACGTCAACGTCGTCACTCCACTCGAAGGCGCGTTCAGCTATTACACCGACTGGGTGAACGACGATCCGGTTCTCGGTCGCCAGAAGTGGCAGACGTTCCTCACCAAGGAACTCCCGCCCGTCATCGACGCCGAGTTCAATACCAACAAGGTCCAGTCGATCTCCGCGATCTCCATGACCGCGACCTCGGTCCTCAACCTCGCCATCGCGGCTCCCGGCCTCTACAAGGGCGTCGGCGCGTACAGCGGATGCGCTGAGACCAGCACTCCCGTCGGTCAGAGTGCGATCGAACTTGTCACAGGTACCCGCGGCGGAGCTGACATCACCAACATGTGGGGCCCGCTCGACGGTCAGGGCTGGAAGGACAACGATCCGGTCCTCAACGCCGAGAAGCTCCGCGGCACCGAGCTCTACGTCTCCACCGGCTCCGGACTCCCCGGCCCACACGACACTCTCGCCAATCCCGCGATCAACGGTCAGGTCGGTGCGCTCGCCAACCAGGCGATCGTCGGCGGCATCATCGAGGCAGCGGTCAACTACTGCACCCACAACCTCGCCTACCGCCTGAGCGACCTGAAGATCCCGGCCACCTTCGACTTCAAGCCGACCGGCACCCACTCGTGGGGCTACTGGCAGGACGATCTCCACAACTCCTGGCCGATGCTCGCTCACTCCCTGGGCGTCTGACCCGATTCGTTCTCACTCGACCCCGCTCCAGTGTTTCGGGAGCGGGGTCGAGTGCTGTCGGGAGCGAGCAGTAAGAATGGACGTATGACTTCCGATCAGCAGCCCATCACCGGCGACGACCCCTACCTCTGGCTCGAAGACGTGACCGGTGAGTCTGCACTCGATTGGGTCCGTCAGCACAATGCCGTGACCGAGGAGCAGCTCACCGACAACGAGCGCTTCGATCGACTGCAGAGCGACGTGCGCGAGATCCTCGATACCGACGCGCGAATTCCCTACGTCCGCCGTCGAGGTGAGTTCCTCTACAACTTCTGGCGCGACAGCACCCACGTTCGCGGATTGTGGCGACGCACGACGTTCGATCAGTACGTCACCGACAACCCGGAATGGGACGTCCTCGTCGACCTCGACGCCCTGGCCGAGGCCGAGGGCGAGAACTGGGTCTGGAAGGGCACGCAACTTCTACGGCCACACCGCAACCGTGCATTGATCAGCCTCTCCCGCGGCGGGGCAGACGCGGCGGTCGTTCGCGAGTTCGACATCGACAAGCGCGAGTTCCTCGCTCCCGAGGGCGAGAATCCCGGCTTCTACCTTCCCGAGGCCAAGACCGACGTCGACTGGATCGACATCGATACCGTCTACGTCGGAACGGATATCGGACCAGGGTCGCTCACCGATTCCGGATATCCCCGTCTGGCCCAGCGGTGGAAGCGCGGCACTCCCCTCTCCAGCGCCGAGACCGTCTACGAGGGCCAGGCCACGGACGTGGCCATCTCGGCTTCGCACGATCCGACGCCCGGGTTCGAACGAGACTTCGTCACTCGCTCGGTCGATTTCTACAACTCTCAGCATTTCGAAGTTCGCCCCGACGGTGAACTGGTGCTCGTGGACGTCCCCGAGGACGCCGGGATCTCGATTCACCACGAGTGGTTGTTGATCCGCACCAAGTCCGTGTGGGCCGTCGAGGACACCGAATATCCGACCGGCGCACTGCTTGCCATCCGTTACGACGATTTCCTAGCCGGCTCACGAGCACTGACATCGATCTTCGAACCCGACGCACATTCGTCGCTCGAGCACTACACCTGGACACGCGATCATCTGATTCTGGTGGTCCTGACCGACGTGCGCACGACGCTGCGCATCCTGACGCCAGGCGAAAACGGCTGGGAGGATCGACCTTTCGAAGGGCTTCCAGAACTGACCAGTATCGAAATTCTCGACACCGACCCTGATGTCAGCAACGAGTACTTCGTCAATTCGAGTGGATACACCTCCCCTGCAACTCTTTTGCACGGCGTGATCGGCGAAACCGAACCCACTGCCCTCAAGCAGGCTCCCTCGTTCTTCGACGCCGAGGGCATCACCACGGAGCAGTTCTTTGCCACCTCTGCCGACGGCACCCAGGTTCCGTACTTCGTGGTGCGCAGTCCGCGTAGCGAGCCTGGCCCGACCCTGCTCTACGGGTACGGCGGATTCGAGATCTCGCTGACACCGTCGTACAGCGGTTCCCTGGGCCGCGCCTGGCTGACGCAGGGCGGAACCTATGTGGTCGCGAATATTCGCGGTGGCGGCGAGTACGGACCCGGTTGGCACACACAGGTTCTCAAGGCCGGTCGCCACAAGGTGCACGAAGACTTCGCTGCCGTCGCGAGAGACCTCGTCGATCGCGGAATCACGACCCCGGATCTTCTGGCAGCTCAGGGCGGAAGCAACGGCGGCCTGCTGATGGGCATCATGCTGACCAAGTACCCCGAACTCTTCGGCGCCATCGTCTGCCAGGTCCCGCTGCTGGACATGCGCCGATTCCATCTCCTACTGGCCGGCGCGTCCTGGATGGCCGAATACGGTGACCCCGATGTCCCGGAGGAGTGGGCATTCATCTCGGAGTACTCGCCGTATCAGAACATCGACGCCGCCGCGTCGTACCCACCGATCCTGATCGCGACGTCCACCCGCGACGACCGCGTCCACCCCGCGCATGCCCGCAAGATGGCCGCACGGCTGGAAGAGCTGGGCAAGCCGGTGCTGTATTTCGAGAACATCGAGGGTGGCCACGGCGGCGCCGCGGACAATGCTCAGCTGGCCTTCAAAACTGCGCTCACCTACGAGTTCCTCTGGCAGAAACTCGGCTGATCTTTCAGCGGTCGCGCAACCACGCGACGACGCGCTCGCTCACAGCGGTGGGATTGCGTATCCAACCGTTGTGACCGAGTGGTTCGTCGATGTGCGTCATCGTCACTTGGGCCCCGGAGAGCTTGTCCACCAGGTTCTTTGCCGACCGGCGTGGAGCGAGATCGTCCCCTTCGATCGTGATCGACAGAACCGGCAAGGTCAGGCGAGCGATCCGCTCCTCGTAGTCGATATCCGCACCGACGGGTTCCATGCGACCGGTCCTGGCGAACCGGGCCCAATCGGTGATCAGTACTTTCGACTGTCGACCGAAGCCGCCGACGTTGACCCGGTCTCCAGGCCAGAAGCCGGCGATGTTGGCTGTCACCGACATCGCGGACGAACCCAGATAGAGTCCGGGCGCACGGATTCCGGGGAATCCGCGGTGATACGGCGATCCGGAGGCAACCAGGATCAGTCCGCCGAGCCGGCCCCGAATCCTGGACGCGTACATGACCCCGATCTGGCCGCCCATGCTGTGCCCCATCAGAAATGGTGTGCTGGCCGGAAACCGCTCACGCACCACCTCGAACGTCGCCGGACAATCGATCGAGACCAGTTCCTGATATCCGAAAACACTCGACGCGCTCGGGCGCGGTTTGCTGTCACCTTGGCCGCGCAGTTCACCGATGGCCGCATTGAAGCCGGCGTCGACCAGGGCCTGCGCCACCGGGTCGTAGAACCCGGCGGGAACTCCGAGCCCGGGCAACATCACCACCACGGGTGCGTCGTCGTTCGGTCCGGGAAACAGACGGATCGGGGTCACGGTGCCGTCGGGGAGTTGGATCGGTACGGTCTCCATTCAACTCACACTAACCACCCACGCCGCGGATGGGCAGAGCACACGCGCCGACTATTCGAGGCTTCCCACGATCAGCGGATCCGGAGTACCCACGATCTCGTAATCCTTGTTGTCGTAATCGAACTGACTGAGCACGTGACGCATCGCGTTTATCCGCGCGCGCTTCTTGTCATTGCTCTTGATGACGGTCCACGGAGCGGTGTCGGTATCGGTGAACCGGATCATCTCTTCCTTCGCCGCCGTGTACGCATCCCACTTGTCCAGAGAAGCGATGTCCATCGGCGAAAGCTTCCACTGCCGAACGGGATCGACCTGTCTGATCGCGAACCGCGTGCGCTGCTCCAGCGGGGAAACCGAGAACCAGAACTTGATCAAGCTGATGCCGTCGTCGACGAGCATCTGCTCGAACAACGGCACCTGGCGCAGAAAACGCTCGTGCTCCTCGTCGGTGCAGAAGCCCATGACCCGCTCGACCCCGGCCCGGTTGTACCAAGACCGATCGAACATCACCAGTTCCCCGGCAGCCGGAAGGTGCTGCACGTAGCGCTGGAAGTACCACTGCGTCGACTCGCGGGCCGACGGCTTCTCCAGCGCCACGACGCGAGCGCCTCGAGGATTGAGGTGCTCCATGAATCGTTTGATCGTTCCGCCCTTGCCGGCAGCGTCGCGTCCTTCGAACACGATGGCGTGCCGTGCGCCGGTTTCCTTCGACCAGTTCTGCAGCTTGAGGAGTTCGATCTGCAGCAGACGCTTGGACATTTCGTACTCGTCCCGAGGCATCCGTGCCTCGTACGGGTAGCCCTCCCGCCAGGTGTCGACCTCGAACCCGTCCGGCGACGTCAGCAGCACCGGATCGTCGTCGTCATTGTCGTCGACGGTGAAGGCGGCGGTGTCGGCCAGATCGACGGCGGTCGAGAGATCCGCGAAGGCGCTGAGGAACGGTCGGCGTTCTGCTAAATCGGTCACCGCCGACAAGTTAGTCTCCCGCAGCAACTGTTCGGTGAAGCTGGGATGAACTACCGGGGTATGACACGGCGGCCTCAAAAGATCAGGGTGCAGATGGGGGTCGTCCCCGATGGTGCGCGGCGCCATCTCGCTTCAGAATTGAAGCATGACATTCGAAAGCAACACACCTCGCCCCTTCACCCGTTCCAACGACAAGAAAATGTTCGCCGGAGTGTGCGGCGGAATTGCAGATTACTTCGGCGCCGACGTAAATCTTGTCCGTCTACTCGCCGTTATCGCGGCTATTTGCACGGGCGGAACCGCGGCTTTGGTATATCTCGCCGCCTGGATGCTCATGCCGTTAGGTTGAGAATTCCGACACTTGACATGGCGAGAATTACGCGCCGACAAAAGGTATTTCGGGGCCTACGCGCCAACACGAGCAGGCCCCGAAATCAACAATCTACTTGGCGGCCTTCAACTCTCCACCGCTGAGCGCAGCGAGGGCCTCGAGACCCTTGACGGCCAGGCCACTGACGCTGCCCAACCCCTGACCGATGATCGCACCGACTGAGCCGGCAGCGTCCATGACAGATCCTTCAAGCATGACGTTCTCCTTTAGATGTTCAGTGGTTCACTTGGGACGAGCAAATGACGCCGATCAGAAAACTCAGGGAACGACAGGCGGCGTAAAGCTGAGGGTGTCGAGAGATCCGAAGATTCCACCGGCGGTATCAGCCAGTGAACCGAAGAGGTTTGCACCGACATTGTCCAATCCCAGCAGCATTGTCAGCAAAGCCTGCATCGGTGCACCGTCCCCATTCGGACCACCGAGAATATCCATCAACGAACCCATGTTCAGCTCCTCGCGTAGGTGATTCTTTTTACCGTCGGTGACGATTATCGAACCAGTCCGGCGGTAGACACTCGACGTGTCGACAGTCACATTAATCCGCGAGATAACGACTCGACACCACTACGGACAATTACCTTAATTAGGATGAATTCGACAGAAATTTCCCGAACACAAATCGTCGATTCACCACAAGTTCCGACGCAAGTTGCTCTTTATCGTTCGACTACCTCACGATTTTGGTCAGAAACTGCCTGCAGAAGCGTCGTGAACCCCACCCGCAACAATTCGACGTAGTGCTCGATATCCGGCATCGTCTCTTGCGAGACGATGACATTGAGCGTCAGAGAACCTCCACGCGCGGCAATGAGGAAGTGGCGCAGAATGTCTCCGTCGACCGGCGCCTGCCCGCCGAGAACTGCCACCGCAGGCGCACCTTCGAAGACATTGCCGTCGACCGATACCGGGACATTGCTGATCGTCGTGTTCTGAATGACCTTGTGCGAAGGGTCCAGCTTGTTGAGCCGGCGCGAGAGACCGGTGAGTCTGAGCAGAGCCGCAGGCGAGGTTTCGATGCGCGTGCCGTAACGACGGACGGCTGGGTGTGAACTCCGCCCTTTGGCCCTCAGCGCCGAATCTCTGATTCGTGTCAGCCGCTCGACCGGATCTTCGACGTCTGTGTGCAGATCGACCGTCAACAGCGCCAGTTGGTTGGCCGACTCCCATTCGGCGATCTTCCGCATCGATCGGGGAACCATCGCCGCCAACCCACTGGCCGATTTCTCGCCCTTCTCCGACAGGTATGCGTCGAGAGCACCGGCGACGACGGTCAGGAAGATGTCGTTGACCGTCACGCCCGGAACGGCCGCTCGGATCGCCTTGATGTCTGGGCCGTCCAGCGTCAGGAAATCGATCGTGATGTCTCCGCCCAGCACGCCGTTGAATCGGGTCGGTAGGCGGTCGGCCGAGTACGTAGGTAGCTCTCCGGCCTCTTCCGCCTCCCGAACCGTCTCGGCCGCAACCTTTGTCACGGACAGACCCCGGCCGAAGCGGATCGCCTGGCCGGGCAAACCGACGACCGTGCGCCCGATCAAATCCAGCGACGAAAGCCCCGAACCGGCACGCTTCGTCTCCGGCTTCGGCGGACCGGAGAACAGAAGGTTGGTCAGATCGCGGATCGCCAGACCGTCACCGGCTCCGTGGTGGGTCTTGAGCATGATCAGCGTCAGATTGCCCGGCAGCTCGTCGATCCCGTGCACTCCGGTCATGACGTGCAACTCCCAGGGCGGCCGGGACAGGTCCATCGGCTCCCCGAGCGAGCGCCCGAGCAATTCACGAACCGGCGCCCACCCGGCAACAGGGGCACGATGGACGTGCACATGATCATCGACGTCGAAATCGGCCGGGACCCAATAGGGATAGTCCAGATCCAGCGGAACTCGCTGGAGGCGACTCGTGAACAGTGGCCAGTACCCGAATCTTTCGGTGATCCACCGAACCGCGTCGGCGTGCGTCATCTCTGCGAGCGGATGGCCCGTCGTGTCGAAGAAGTAGGCGCAGACCATGTGGCTCAGATGTCCGCCGGACTCGTTGTAGACGAACTCCGCGTCTCGCGGTCCCATCTGAGATACCGCGGCTGGCAACGAGTTCCGAAAGATCATGCATGCCCCTCAATTCCGACGCTGAACGAATGTCCGAATTGTAGCGAGCTGACATGCAGATCCTCTGGGTTCTGCTCGGAATCGTTGGGTATCACCAAATCCATCAATCGGAGAAGGTGCCTGCGATTCCGATCGATCAGGAGGCAACCTCTTGGTCAGGTGAATCCGCAGTCTGCATCGCGGCTGCCGCCGCCAAATCATCGAAACTTGCTCGCAGTAGTTCGATGTAATGGTGGAGATCGGGCATGGTCGCGGTATCCGCGATGACGTTGAGGGTCAGTCCCCCACCTGCTGCGGCGACCATGAAATGCCGTAGCCCATCCCCGTCGATGGGCGCTTGCACTGCAAGCACAGCCGCGCCCGGAGCGCCGGCAAGCGTCAACCCTTCGACCGAGAGTGGAATGTTACTCACCATCGTGTGCTGGTAACGCGGTCGATCGAGGCTGTGATCGTTCTGCTTGCGCGCATACGCCATCAATCTCATCAACGGCGCCGGCGTGGTCTCGACTGCGGCCCCGGCACGCCTGACCGCGGGATGGGACGTACGCGCCTTCTCCGACCGTGCCGAACTCGAAATGAGCGCCAACCTCTCCAACGGGGACTTGACCTGGGTGTGCATATCCACCAGCAGAGCCACCAACTGATTCGCCGATTCCCACGCTTCGACCTTGCGTACCGAGCGAGGAACCATCGCAATCAAAGAACCGCTTGGCGTGTCATCTTTTTCCGTGAGGTAACGCGTCAGAGCGCCTCCGACAACGGCGAGTAGAACGTCGTTGACAGTGGCACCAGGCACCGAATCCTTGATCTCACGGACCTGCTCCCCGGACATTGTCATCGGTTCCAGTGAGGCAGCTCCACTCACCTTGCCGTTGAATCGAATTGCAGGCCTTTCGTTGAGGCTCTCCACCCATTCTCCGGCCTTCTTCGCAGCGTCAGCATCTCGCTGAGCGCGTCGGTTGCCTGGTACCTGCCTTGCGAAGCGATATATTCGGCCGGGAAACCCCAGTAGCGACTTGGTGAATATCCTCGCTCGCACAAACGGCACAGACGGTTCGGACCCAGCCTGCTGCACCTTGCCCGAAAAGATAGTTTCGCCCAACGTCCTGATGGCGATACCGTCAGCTGCACTGTGGTGAGACTTGAGCACCACCGCCGTCAGTCGGCCCGGCAATTCTTCAAGTCCCTCCAAACCTACGAAGAAGTGCAGTTCCCACGGCGGACGGCGCAGGTCCATCTTGGTGGTCAACAACGCGCTCAACGGCTTTTGCAGTGCTGCCCATCCTGTGTCACTGATCTTGTTGACGTACACGTGCTTTCGGACGTCGAAGTCAGGGTCCGTCACCCAGTAGGGATGGTCCAGTCCCAACGGAGTCCGTTGGACTCGTTGAGTGAACATACGATCACATCCAAGGCGTGCGGTAACCCAGTCCACTGCCTGTTCTGCCGTGAATTCCGCGCTTGGGTGCAACGATGTCTCGAAGAAGTACACAGCGATCAGATGATTCAGGTGACCAGCGCCCTCGTGATAGATGAATTCGGCATCGCGTGGGTTCAGCTGCGCCATCCTTGCGCCTGACGTATTGGACGCGCCCATTGAACTCCTTGTATCGCGGCTGGTTGCCCGCACATTCGCCTGAGTGCAAAGCTTGTGACTATAAATCCGGTGATTGCAAAACCAATGGTCCCCGAAGCCACAAGGCTACGGGGACCAAAGTTTCAAGCAAGTGGAGGTTGTGCAGGTTCGCCTGACTGCTCCGCTACGATGATGTCCTCGACAACCGAACAATATGGTGCAGTCGCTGGAGTGATCACGGCTTCTGTGGAGGATCCTTGATGATCTTGCTTCCAGTGGAAGTGAGACCAAGCATGTTCGATACCCACGTGATCATTCCGGTTATATAGGTTTGCAGCATGACCGATTCCGTTCTTCTATGGCGTGGGGGAAGACGACAGCGCGTTGAAATACTTTACAAACGTGCCCACGAGATCGACCGATCCGAAATCGACGATCTTGGACAGGTAGTCCAGGAAGAGATCGAACATCTTTTCTCCTTCTCCTTCTACAGGCCGGCTACGGAGCCGAGGACCGATTGGACGCTGCCCGCCGCAGCTTCACCGAGCGCACCGCCCATGTTGAGGCTTCCGGTGATCGACACGAAGATTCCGTCAACGACCTTGACCAAGTAGAACAGTGGATCCACGAGGGATCCGACGTCAACGCTTGCGAGCGCACCTATCAAACTAGCTGTGTCCACCGTATTTCACACTCCTTGAGATGATTTCGTTCACTGGGTAAAGCAATTCACTTCTCAGTCGACGTTCGGGAGCCACCCGAAGTCAACCGAGGCGATAAACGGGGTAAACAAAGCCATCCCGAGAATATTTTTGATCAACCCTCCGGCTTCGCCCTCGAGAACATCCGCAATCGATCCCAGATCCATCATTCGCTCCTGTCATCAATAACACTGGAAGAAGAACTTGCAGGTTCCGTCAACTGAGGTCGATTGCCGAAACCAACGATCCGGTGACCCCGTCGATTCCCGGCATGAGCGAACCGGACCAGACGTTACCCAGCAGGTCGGTGAACAATGCCGCCGTTGCCTGCAGGAACATGACGATCATATTGAATCCCACGCTTTCGATTGGCCGCGAATACTCACGGAACATTTACATTGGAATGCTTGATGCAGCCCACAAAGAACCGATCCAAGCAGCAATTAAAGAATCCCAGTCGAACCATAAAACCGAGATCCTCCGGGGCGGGTGCCCACTTTCCGCGGCTGTGACTGACATCAAGGTAGTGCAATAGGATCCGCTTTGGGTACCTTTTGCCCAAGAATTTCAGATGGATCTGAAACCTGTTCCATATTCGCAGGTCCAGCGTCCAAGACGCCTGAAAATCGAGAAAAATGGAATAGCAACCGGAATGCACGTCGTCCGAAAGGCTTAGTACTTTAGGGTATTCAGGATAGAATTATCCAACAAAAGAACTATACGTATCCGCGCTTTACAGGTTAGCGGACGCGAACAATCGGGACGGAAATATCAAACACCCTTCAATGTTCGGATAGATGAAGCTTCTCGTTCCCCACCTTCTCGATGCACGCGTTACGCCGAGGTTGTCCACACACACGCGGCCATCCACAAAGTGGCTTCTGAATCCGCGTCGTCAGGCGCTTGCCGCCACAGTGCATACGTGGACGTTGTCACGAGAAACCAGTTGCTCCAGCAGGGCACTTCGAGCAGTTCGATCTCCCGTTCCACGCGATCAGGGCGACTCCATCGAATCCTGCCGTCGGTGTACTCCACCGAAGAACCTGGGTACTTCGAGCGTTGCGTCGCGGTCACACTGTGGAAGCCCGAGGCCGTCCTCAGCCATACCAGCGCGGCCTGGCTGTGGGATCTCCTGCCGGAGGAACCACGCTTCGTCGAGGCCACCGTGGCTCCCAGCGTCCGAGCAGGCAGTCCGCAGTGGGTACGGCTTCACCGACGAACTGGAGTCTCGTCGGATGAGTGGATGGGTTTACCGATCGTGCCGATCGAGCAGTGCTTCATCGACGTCGCGACCACGTTGCCACGGCCCGAACTCGAGGCCTTCTTCGACGCGGCGGTATCGACCCGAGTGCCGTGGAAGTCGATAGCCCAACTGTGTGGTGCGAGCCGCGGCAGGCACGGGATCCCCGCCGTACGCGAACAACTCCGCACCTGTTGCCCGCTCACTCGTTCGGAACCGGAGCGAGCAGTCGCCCGTGCGCTGACTGCGCGCAACGTCCACCTGGAGATCAACGCTCGGGTCGGGCCCTACTTCGGCGACCTGGTCGACACGCGAGCCCGGGTGATCGTGGAGATCGACGGGCGCGAATTCCACACCGACCCCGCAACTTTCAACAACGATCGACGGCGTCAGAACGCACTCGTTCTCGACGGATGGATGGTGTTGCGTTACTCCGCCGCCACCGCGATGGCCCATCTCGACGCTGTGGCGGACGAAATCATCACAGTGGTCCGAAGACGCCGACACAACCGGGCGTAAGCGCGGGCGTAAACGCACACAGCATCGAGCGTGCAACGGGAAACCGCGATCGCGCCGCAGTAGTGGACAAAAATGCCCACATTCATCTCCAGACAAGCAAAAGCCCGGCCCACCGAATGGTGGGCCGGGCTCTGGGAGCTAGGTGGAGATGGACTCAGAAGTCCATGCCGCCCATGCCGCCGGTCGGATCGCCTGCAGGCGCTCCGGCCTTCTCGGGCTTGTCAGCGACAACGGCTTCGGTCGTCAGGAACAGAGCCGCGATGGACGCTGCGTTCTGCAGTGCCGAGCGGGTGACCTTGACCGGGTCGTTGATGCCTGCAGCGAGCAGGTCGCCGTACTCGTTGGTCGCAGCGTTGAGGCCGTGACCTGCGGGCAGGTTGGAGACCTTGTCCGCAACAACGCCGGGCTCGAGGCCTGCGTTGAATGCGATCTGCTTGAGCGGAGCGGACAGTGCAACGCGAACGATGTTCGCGCCGGTTGCCTCGTCACCTTCGAGCTTGAGGTCGTCCAGTGCGGGAGCTGCCTGGAGAAGTGCAACGCCACCGCCGGCGACGATGCCCTCTTCGACGGCTGCCTTTGCGTTACGCACTGCATCTTCGATGCGGTGCTTGCGCTCCTTGAGCTCGACCTCGGTAGCAGCGCCGGCCTTGATGACTGCAACGCCGCCGGCCAGCTTGGCCAGACGTTCCTGCAGCTTCTCACGGTCGTAATCCGAGTCGCTGTTCTCGATCTCGGCGCGGATCTGGCTGACACGACCGGCGATTGCGTCGGCGTCGCCGGCACCCTCGACGATGGTGGTCTCGTCCTTGGTGATGACGACCTTGCGTGCCTGGCCGAGGAGCTCGAGGCCTGCGGTCTCCAAGGAGAGTCCGACCTCTTCGCTGATGACCTCGCCACCGGTGAGGATGGCGATGTCGGCGAGCTGAGCCTTACGACGGTCACCGAAGCCGGGAGCCTTGACGGCAACAGACTTGAAGGTGCCACGGATCTTGTTGACCACGAGGGTGGAGAGAGCTTCGCCCTCGACGTCCTCGGCGATGATCAGGAGCGGCTTGCCGGACTGGATGACCTTCTCCAGCAGGGGCAGCAGGTCCTTGACCGTGGAGATCTTGGAGCTGACGAGCAGGATGTACGCGTCTTCGAGGACGGCTTCCTGACGCTCTGCATCGGTGGCGAAGTACGCCGAGATGTAGCCCTTGTCGAAGCGCATGCCCTCGGTGAGCTCGAGCTGCAGGCCGAAGGTGTTGGACTCCTCGACCGTGATGACGCCTTCCTTGCCGACCTTGTCCATAGCCTCGGCGATGAGCTCACCGATGGACGGGTCGCCGGCGGAAATACCGGCGGTAGCAGCGATCTGCTCCTTGGTGTCGATCTCCTTGGCGGTCTCGAGCAGGCGAGCTGTGACAGCCTCGACAGCCTTCTCGATGCCGCGCTTGAGGCCGAGCGGGTTCGCGCCGGCTGCGACGTTGCGCAGGCCTTCACGGACCAGAGCCTGTGCGAGAACGGTAGCGGTGGTGGTGCCGTCGCCAGCGACGTCGTCAGTCTTCTTGGCGACCTCCTTGACGAGCTCGGCGCCGATCTTCTCGTACGGGTCGTCGAGTTCGATCTCCTTGGCGATGGAAACACCATCGTTGGTGATCGTGGGGGCGCCCCACTTCTTTTCGAGAACGACGTTGCGACCCTTGGGGCCCAACGTCACCTTGACAGCGTCGGCGAGGGCGTTGAGGCCTCGCTCGAGGCCACGACGTGCCTCTTCGTCGAACGCGATGATCTTTGCCATTGCGAAGTGATCCTCCGGATAGGGGGTGACACACAAGGTGACCGCTCGTCGGGTCACCTCATCGGCACAAGGCGACCGTTTGACCAGTCACCTCGTTACACGGGCGACCGATTTGCCTGGTCACCCATCTACGCCTGTGGTCTAGTCAGTGCCCGCGACGGACGACCGGGGGTGTCTATGGTTCCCGGTCTCACTGCCTCGACCTGGCACTCACGGTTCGCGAGTGCCAACTGCATTTTTAGCACTCGAGCGTGCCGAGTGCAAGGTTGAGCCTCAGCCCGCGATGCAGAACTGTCCGTTACTCAAATTGACCGCAAACGAGAGCACTCCGACGCAGTCGACGCCGTTGGCATCGGCCGTAGCGCCCGCTCCGTAACCGGCGATGGCGAAGGTGACGTTGCCGTCAGCCGCCCCGGCCCGCGCGATCCCGCCGCCGAGCGCAAATGCCTGCGCCTGACCGTTACCGCGAGAAGCCCCCAGCGCGGTTCCGAAGCCGTTTGCATATGAATTGGAGTACCCGTTGTCGGCGGCGACGCTCACGGCGGTACCGCTCTCGGCAGCACCGGCCTGCGAACGGCCGGCTCCGACGGACTGCGCGCCGCAGCTCGCGGTCCCGGAGACCTGGATGTCATTGGCCGACGGCGGCGAGACACACGTGACGGGGGCTGCCGAAGCAGCTCCCGCACCGGTCAGCGCCAGCCCGGCGGCGAGCCCCATACCTACAGTCATCACAGCCCCTGTTCTCGCCAGGCGGCCCCCCAACCGACTACTGGAAATTCCGCTGACTCGAGAGGATGAGCGACGGAACCAGACTGACGAGATCAAGGGCATAGAAAACTCCTTCGTGGAACAAGTTCATTGGATTCGGGCGCGAGAGTACCCGCTCGAGTGAAGTCCGTCACCCCCGCCTGGTCAAGCCTCGAGGACGACCCCGAGAAGGGCCGGAAGATCCGCGACCGAATCGATGACATGATCAGGCTTCTGAACCGACAGGTCGAGCACTGTTTGCCGAAACTTGCCTGTGCGCACCAGAACTCCGGTCAAGCCGACTCGTTGGGAGGAAAGGACGTCCCCGATCAGATCGTCGCCGACCATCACCGTCGCCTCCGGTTCGACATGCATCAGCTCCGTGGCTGTCAGGAACCCCGTGAGAGACGGTTTACCCACTGCGGCGATATTTACACCTGCCACTTCCTCGAAGCCCGGCAAGTACGTTCCTGTATCGATCCGAAGGCCGTCTACGGTCTCCCACATCATGCCGCGGTGCATCGCGACGACGGGCACACCGGCGAGCAGAAGTTCGAGCACTCGGCTCAGCGCCTCGTGGGTGAACTCCGGGCCGGCACCGCCGAGAATCACGACCTCCGGATCGGCATCGTCGAATTCGATTCCCTCGAGATCGGCAGACACGTCACCGTGATTGAGGACCCACGCCCGCGCGTCCGGGTACGTCGCCCGCACGTACTCCCCTGTGAGCCTGGCGGCGGTCACTATCTGGCTCGCCTCGACCTCGATACCCGCATCGCACAATCCCTGCGCGATGAGCGTCGAACTGCGCGAGGTTGTGTTGGTCAGAAATCCACAGGCCAATCCGCGCCGCCGAACTTCGCGTACTGCTTCCCCTGCTCCCTCGATCGGCTGCCAGGACGTGAGCAGGACTCCGTCGATATCGAACAGAACACCTTCGATGTCGGCCATTGCACCAGCCTATATTCGCCATCGAGGTCCTGCCGAGGCGTCGTAACCCGAAATCCGTCGATCGCTCAGTAGGCTCCCACCCATGGACCTGCGCGACGACGACCTCTTCTCCGTTGCCGGTTCTCTGGCCGAATTGCTCGGCGCTCCCGTCACGATCGAGGACGAGAACTCGACTGTCCTCGCGTACTCCGGCGGCGAGCAGGCCGTGGACGAAGCTCGCATCGGCACGATCCTCGGCCGGCAAGTACCCAGTCGATTCCGCCAATTACTCTCCGATGCAGGAGTATTCGATCGCCTCCACCGAGAGAGCGACCCAATCTACGTCGACCTCGAAGACCCTGCGATCACGCCGCGACTGGTCATCGCAGTTCGCGAGAACGATCACCCCGTCGGCTCGATCTGGGTCGCACTCGCCGGAACACCGACGCCCACACAGGAATCGATACTTCGATCCGCGGTATCCGTCGTGGCCGAGAGAATCGCCTCGGAGCGTGACCGGGTCGACAGCACACGCCGTCGCCAATCCCAGCGCGTCCAAGCTCTGATCGGCGGTGGCGAACCCGCATTCCGCGCCGCAGACGACTTGCGGTTGGCAGGCCCGCTCACCGTCGTCGCCGTCGGAACAGTAGCGGGACCACTGCCGGCGGGGTTGGTCGCGTCCTTGAGCTTGTACCTCGACACTCTGGCCGTCGACGCCGTCGCCGCTCAACTGTCCGAGACCATCTACCTTGTCATCGCGACCGACGAGACCAACGCTCGCCGATTGTCCGCCGACTTCCTCACCCGCGCCCGCGGTCGCGAATTCCTGGCAGTGGCCGTCGGCCGGACCGTGAAGTCTGCAAGCGAATCACATCTTTCACGCTCGGACGCCGACCATGTTCTCGGAGCGCTTCGTCATGGCCGGTCCGGCGGAACCGTCGCGGGAATGAGGGACACGTTGGCCTCCGTTCTCGCCCTGCACGTCGCCGACCTCATCGACGGACTCGGCGACTCCACACCACTCGGAAGCCTCGAACGCCACGACTCTCAGCACGGCAGCGATCTGGTCGCGACGGCAAAGGCCTTTCTCGAGCACGGCGGTGACGTGGCGAATTCTTCTGCCGCACTGCATGTTCACCCCAACACGCTCCGCAACCGCCTGCGTCGAGGCAAGGAGATGTGCGGCGTCGACCTGACCGACGCCGACACCCGCTTGATTCTGATGCTGCAGTTCAAACTCGCTCGCTGAGCAGGCGTGGCGGCGCGTTGTGCGAATCCACAACGAGCCGACTCCGACGATGGCCGAACGGCCAGTCCTTTTGCCGCCCCCGCGATTCATGCTTGAGAGAAGAGCCGGATGTGACCGGCGTCTCGGTTCGAGCAGAGTCTGTAGAAGGAGTGCGTCATGGGAACTCGTCAGAGCCCCGATCGTGTGGTCGTGGTCGGTGCGGGTGTTGTCGGATTGTCGACGGCCTGGTTCTTGCAGGAACGTGGAGTCGAGGTCACCGTCGTCGATCGCGACGGCGTCGCAGCCGACGCGAGCTGGGGCAACGCCGGTTGGCTTGCCCCCGCATTGACGCTTCCGCTGCCCGAACCCGCAGTGCTCCAATACGGCTTGCGCGCGATGCTCAGCCCGTCGTCCCCGGTGTACGTGCCACTGACCACCGATCTGAAGCTGATTCGGTTCCTGGTCGGGTTCGCGCGCCACTGCACGCCGTCGAAGTGGCAGGAAGCGATGTCGGTCTACACCGAGGTCAACCGAACAGCCTTGGGCGCGTACGACGAACTCGCCGACGGTGGCGTCAAAGAGCTGACCCGCCTGGCCGATCCTTTCCTCGCCGCGTTTGCGTCCGAGAAGGACCGACAGACCTTGGTGGACGAGTTCCATCACGTCGAGGCCGCGGGCGGAGAAGTCGACTTCGACCTCCTCGACTACGACGCGATTCATTCGCTCGAGCCTTCACTCGGCCAGGGTGTGAAAGCCGGTTTGCGCCTGCGCAATCAGCGTTTCATCGATCCCCCGTTGTTCGTGAACTCGTTGGCGGACGCGGTTCGTGAACGCGGTGGAGAAATCGTCAGCGGTTTCGACGTCACGCAGATCGACGATCGGGTCGGCGGAGTCACTGTTCGCAGTGCACACGGCGATTCACGCGACGGTGACTCCGTAGTCATCTCGAACGGTGCCCGCTTGAACAAGCTCGCAGCACCGTTCGGTGTGCGCAAACTGGTGCAGGCCGGACGCGGATACAGCTTCAGTGTCAAGCCCGAGCACCTCCCCAAGAACCCTGTGTATTTCCCCACCCAGCGCGTCGCATGCACTCCGTTGCACGATCGCTTCCGAGTGGCCGGAATGATGGAATTCCGCAGCCCTGACGCGCCGCTGGATCCGCGCCGCGTGCAGGCGATCATCGATGCGGCCAAGCCGATGCTCAGCGGCATCGACTGGACTGCGCGGGAAGAGGAATGGGTGGGATCACGGCCGTGCACTACCGACGGCTTGCCGTTGATCGGAGCCACGCGCTCGCCGCGCGTGCACGTCGCCGGTGGTCACGGGATGTGGGGAATCGCCCTGGGTCCGTTGACCGGAAAGATGGTGGCCGACTCGATGACCGGCGCTCAGACGCCGACCGTCATGCGCCACTTCGATCCGCTGCGCTGACAGCCGGTTTCACCCACTTGTAGTACGCGCCCGTCAGCAGAACCAGCCATCCGGCACCGACGAGCAAGGCAACTCGGGTATCGGCGATGACGCCGAGCAACACGATGACAAAAGCCAGGAACACGATCGCGAAGATTTGACCGTACGGCCACAGCGGCACTGGAAACTTCAGTGCCGCTGTTTCGTCTGCACTCATCTGAGCGCGGGAACGGAACTGCGAGAGCAGGATCATGATCCAGACGAAAATGGTGGCGAAGGTCGCCAGCGAGGCGATGACGAGGAACACCTGGTCCGGAATCAGGTAGTTGAGCAGTACTCCCACCAACAGGGCACCGGTCATGATGACAACGGTCATCCACGGAACACCGTTGGCGGAGACTCTCTTCATCACCTGCGGGGCCTGACCGGCATGCGACATTCCGAACATCATGCGACCCGCACCGAAAACGTCGCTGTTGATGGCCGACAGGGCCGCGGTGATGACAACGATGTTGAGGATCGAAGCGGCCGTTCCCAATCCGAGGTTCTCGAAGATCTGGACGAACGGACTGTTGTCGGAGTTGATGGTCTGCCACGGAATGATCGCCATGATGACGGCGAGGGTGCAGATGTAAAAGAGAATGATGCGCACCGGGACCGTGTCGACGGCTTTCCTGATGGTCTGCGCCGGATCCTCGGCTTCGCCCGCGGTGATACCGATGATCTCGGTGCCGCCGAACGCGAACATGACGATCGCGAAACACGCGACGAATCCGCCGAAGCCCGTCGCGAAGAACCCGCCGTCCGACCAGAGGTGGCTGATTCCGGCATCGGTGTCGTGGACGCCGAATCCGAACACGATGATCGCGATGCCGCCGGCGATCATCGCGATGATGGCGGTGATCTTCACGAGCGTGAACCAGAATTCCAGTTCGCCGAAAACCTTGACGCTCAACAGGTTTATCGCGCCGATGAAGAAGACGACAGCCAGAACCCAGATCCATCTCGGTACGTCCGGGAACCAGAACTGCATGTACAGGCCGAAGGCGGTGACGTCGGCGAGGCACACGATCACCATCTCGAACGTGTACGTCCACCCGGTCATGAAACCGGCGAGTGGTCCGAGGTGCTTGTTCGCGTACTCGCTGAACGAACCGGAAACCGGGTTACGGACCGCCATCTCGCCGAGCGCTCGCAACACCAGGTAGACCGCGATACCGCCGATCAGGTAGGCCAGGAGCACCGACGGGCCGGCTCGTTTGATGGCCTCGGCGCTGCCGTAGAACAGTCCGGTTCCGATGGCCGATCCGAGGGCGATGAAGCGGATATGGCGCGCTGTCAGCCCTCGCTTGAGGCCATCCTGCGTCGCGGCGTCGCTGTTCACTTCTCGGTACTCCAGTCGGATGGATCGTCATACGTGCGCGAAATACGTGCGCGAACCATTGTCCGCTACCACCGCGCGTGTTCCCGCACGACCCTGTTGGACGGCCGTACAGTGACCTGACACACATGGTCCATTGACGGATCGCTTACGATCGACAAAAGTGTTTGTAACTTTACGTAGCATCAACTCGACTGGAGAGACTGTGTCCAACACCCTCGAAGCAAGCATCGACATCGACGCATCACCGCAGGACGTGTGGGCAATCGTCGCCGACCTGCAGCGTATGGGCGAATGGAGCCCCCAGTGCAAGGTGATGAAGGTGATCGGCGGGACCGTGCGTGAGGGCGCCAAGACGATCAACGTCAACCGCAAGGGCCTGCTGGTCTGGCCGACGTCGTCGAAGGTCGTTCGCTTCGAACCCAACAAGTCGGTGGCGTTCCGTATCGCGGAGAACCGCACGATCTGGTCCTACGAACTCGAGCCGACCGCTACCGGCACCAAGGTGACCGAGCGTCGCGAGGCTCCCACCGGAACGTCGAAGGTCTCGCAGTTCCTCGTCAAGACCGTCCTGGGCGGAAACGCAGACTTCGAGGTCGAACTCGTCGAAGGCATGAACGCCACCTTGAAGCGTGTGAAGAGCGAGGCCGAGGCGGCTGCACGCACCTCTGCTTGACCCTCGACCTGGTCGAGGCATCAGGATCCGTTCCATGGATCCCGTGATGACACAGATAGCGCAGGCACAAGAATTGGCGAGCTCCGGCGATCGAGCCGGGGCTCGCTCTGCGTTCGAGAAGGTGTGGGAAGAGATCAGCGTCGCCCCAGACGCGCTCCACGTCGTCTCCCTCGCGCACTACATGGCCGACGTTCAAGACGATCCGGCTCAGGAGCTCTGCTGGGACCTGCGCGCCCTCGACGCTGCCGATTCGTTGACCGACGCGCGAGCCCAGGAACACCACGCATCGCTGCAGGTGGCCGGTTTCTATCCATCGCTGCACCTCAACCTGGCTGCCGACTACCGCAAACTCGGACGCGACGCCGAGGCCGTCGAGCATCTGACGAAGGCCGAGGCGTCGGTCGGCACACTCGCCGACGACGGTTACGGCCGGATGATCAGGGACGCTATCGAGCGACTGCGGGCAGAATTGATCCGTGACCACTAGTTCCGCCCTCCTGACGATCGGCGAGATGTCCCGGGCGTCGGCGCTCCCGATCAGCGCGCTGCGGTTCTACGACAAGGAAGGCGTGCTCGTCCCGCATTCCGTCGATCCGAACACCGGTTACCGCTGGTACACCGACGACCAGCTCCGCAACGCACGTGTGATCGCCGGTATGCGACGGGTCGGTGTTCCAATCCGCGACATGATGGCCGTCCTGACCGGGCCGGAACCCCATTCGTGCCTGGACGCCCATCTGCGCAACCTCGAGGACGGTCTCGCCGACGCCCGCGCCGAACTGGGGCGAATTCACCGGCTGATCGACTCGCTACCTGCCTCCGGCGGCGTGGACATCGACTCGTGGGATCTACGACGCGCACTCGACGCCGTGCTGTTCGCCGTGAACGAGGAATCTGAGTTCCCGATACTTCGCGGCGTCCACCTCGACATTCACGACGGCGTCGCTGCGTTTGTCACCACTGATCAGTTCCGGCTCGCGGTCGCCGAGGTGAAAGTTCACTCCGCTCTGACGGTGTCCGCTGTCGTTCCCGTGGCC
This sequence comes from Rhodococcus sp. P-2, assembly GCF_016598535.1. Taxonomy (GTDB): domain Bacteria; phylum Actinomycetota; class Actinomycetes; order Mycobacteriales; family Mycobacteriaceae; genus Rhodococcus_F; species Rhodococcus_F baikonurensis. The sequence continues at coordinate 1,336,404 of NZ_CP066779.1, forward strand.
TTCGCGCGATTGTTACGCGATGTCGCCGGCGTCGTGACGCTGACTTTCTCCGCGCGCACGGTGACTGCGTCGTATCCGGGAGGTGAGGTGTCCAGCCCGCTGATCGAGGACGGCGAGTTCCCCGATCACCGAATCCTGCGCGAGCACAACGACGCCGTCGAACTGAGCGGCGACCTACTTGCCGCCCTGCTCAACGGCACCGAGGACAGCGCCGTCGTCAGCGTCGGCGAAGACGGTGGTGCACGGGTGAATCCGGGCGGAATGGATCCCCGTGAACAGTTCCGAGTACTGGTCGACCGACAGCGACTGCGCGACGCCGCCGCAGCCCAACCGGGGCGGCAACTGGTGATCCGAGTAAGCGGTGCGGCGCTACCGCTGGCGATACGCACCGGCGACTGTGTCGGGTACTACTCGTACTTGATGCCACTACAGCCTGTAGGAGAGAAGGCGTTCACGTAATCTATGGATGCTCTACCACCCCGTACTGTCAGTGCGACCAGCAGAAGACCTACCGAGTAGTTAGAGGAGCCTGTGGCACGCCGACCCACACCCCCCGGAACCCCGCAACCCACCGGGATCGGACATATCGTCGATCTGGTTCGCCATGCGATTCCGCCACTTCATCCCGCCGGCCTGCCGTTCGTGCTGGCCCCGCTGGGAGTTGCAGCTCTGGGCCGCAACCGTAAGTGGGTGCGCCGAGCCGGTCTGACCACCGCCGCCGCATGCGCCACGTTCTTCCGTCACCCGCACCGGGTGCCGCCCAACCGCATCGGCGTCGTCGTCGCACCCGCCGACGGCGAGGTGGCGCTGGTCGACAACGCCGTTCCGCCCGCCGAGCTCAATCTCGGAAGCGAGCCGCGCCCGCGCGTCAGCATCTTCCTCTCGGTTCTCGACGTGCATGTCCAGCGCAGCCCTGTCGGTGGAACGGTCAAAGAGGTCGTTCACCAGGCAGGCAAGTTCCTCTCCGCAGATCTCGCCGACGCCAGCGAGGTCAACGAGCGCAACAGCATGCTGATCGAAACCGCCGATGGTCACGACGTTGCGGTTGTCCAGATCGCGGGACTGCTCGCACGCCGCATCGTCTGCTACGCCGGTGTCGGTGACGTCCTGCCGATCGGCGACACGTACGGACTGATCCGTTTCGGCTCACGCGTCGACACCTATTTCCCCGCCGGAACCACACTCCTGGTCGAGCCGGGACAACGCACGATCGGTGCTGAAACAGTTATCGCGCAACTGCCGTGAAGACGCCGAAGATGAAGTCAGCCGTGAAGAAGCCGGGAGCAGCCCAACCCGGCGCGAAGATGCCCAAACGCACCCAGGCGGTGCGGTTGCTGCCGTCCGTCATCACCATCCTGGCGCTGTGCGCCGGGCTGTCCGCCGTCAAATTCGCTCTCGACGGACAACCCGGTACCTCGCTCGCGATGATCGGCGCCGCTGCCGTCCTCGATTCACTCGACGGCCGCATCGCGCGACTGCTCGACGCCACCAGCAAGATCGGCGCCGAACTCGACTCACTGGCCGACTCCATCTCCTTCGGCGTCGCCCCGGCCCTGGTCCTGTACGTGACCTTGCTGGACGGCACCAGCATCGGCTGGATCATCGCGTTGATCTACGCGGTCAGCATCGTGTTGCGACTCGCACGTTTCAACACTCTGCTCGACGACGACGACGTCCCCGCGTATGCACGTGAGTACTTCGTCGGCGTTCCGGCTCCGGCCGGCGCACTCATCGCCCTCACTCCCCTGGCCGCGACGGCTCAGTGGGGTGACGGCTGGTGGTCTTCGCACTTCGTCGTCATCGTGTGGACGCTCTTCTCGGCTGCACTGATCGTCAGCCGCATCCCGACGCTGGCGATGAAGTCGGTATCCGTGCCGCCGCACATGGCGGCCGGCCTGCTCGTCCTGGTGACGTTGGCTGCGGCCGCACTCATCACCTACCCGTACATCCTGCTGATCGTTCTCATCGCGATCTACCTGGTGCACATCCCGTTTGCCGTGCACTCGAAGCGGTGGGTGGCAGCACGTCCCGAAACCTGGGACATCAAGCCTTCCGAACGCCGCGCGATCCGACGCCAACCCAACGTCGGTGGCCGCCGCTCGGCCGCTCGTCTCGGATTGCGGCGACCCCGCTAGTCCACGACGTACTCTCGAGAGGTGACTTCGCCGGAACTCGCCCTCACCGTTCGACTCAACACCTCTGCCGCCGACCTACGCCGCGGGGTAGTGCGCTTGCACCCCGAAGCGTTGGCGGCGTTGGGCATCCGCGAATGGGATGCCATCGCACTCATGGGAGCCCGCGGCACCGCGACCGTCGCGGGCCGTGCGCCCACCGGAACCCCGGCAGGCACGATCCTTCTCGACGACGTCACCATGTCGAACGTCGGCCTGACCGAGAACTCTTCCGTCGTGGTCGGTCCGGTGACGGTGTACGGAGCGCGATCCGTCTCCGTCACCGGCTCGTCCATGGCGACAAATTCGATCAGCTCGACGGTTCTGCGACAAGCCCTTCTGGGCAAGGTCGTCAGCGTCGGCGACACGGTCTCGCTCCTCCCCCGCGATCTCGGTCCGGGTACGAGCACTTCCGAAGCCACCCAAGCGCTTTCCCGTACCTTCGGCGTCGCGTGGACATCCGAACTGCTCACTGTCACGGCCGTCGAACCTGCCGGTGGTCCGGTCAGCGTCCAGCCGAATTCGGCGGTCAACTGGGGTTCCGGCTCGGCGGGCACACTGACACCGAGTGCGCTTGTTTCCAGTCCGGCCGCCGTCGCGATCGAGCCTGCGCCGTCGGTTCCGCTGGATCACCTTGTCGGCGCGCAAGCGCAGGCAGCCAAGCTGACCGAGTGGCTCGGCCTGGCACTCGACGAACCAGAACTGCTCCGTACGCTCGGCGCCTCCCCGCACCTCGGCGTCCTCATCACGGGCCCCGCCGGCGTGGGCAAAGCCACGTTGGCCCGCTCGGTCCTGTCCTCGCGCAAACTGGTCGAACTCGACGGTCCGGGAGTCGGTGCCACCGAGGCGAATACCCGCCTGCAGCGAATCGTCGACGCCGTTGCTGCCGTGCGCGGCGGTGGTGTACTGCTGATCAGTGACATCGACGCTCTGCTTCCGGCCACCGCGGAACCGGTGTCCGCACTGATCCTCGAACAACTGCGCAGCGCCGTCGCAACCCCGGGCGTGGCATTCGTCGCGACCTCCGCTCATCCGGAGACCGTCGACGCGCGCCTTCGCGGCCAGGATCTCTGCGATCGAGAACTCGCACTTACCCTGCCGGACGGCGCAACTCGCAAGGCGTTGCTCGAACTCCTGCTCCGCCGCGTGCCCACCGGAACCCTCGAACTCGACGCCATCGCCTCGCGCGCACCCGGATTCGTGGTCGCCGACCTCGCGGCGCTCTGCCGTGAAGCTGCCTTGCGAGCGGCGACGCGGGCGTCCAAATCCGGTGATTCTCCGGAGATCACGCAGGAAGATCTTGTCGGGGCCCTCGAAGTGATTCGGCCACTGTCCCGTTCGAGTACCGAAGAACTGTCGATCGGCAGCGTCACCCTCGACGACGTCGGCGACATGGTCGAAACCAAACAGGCCCTCACCGAAGCGGTGCTGTGGCCGCTGCAGCACCCCGACTCCTTCGCGCGCCTCGGTGTCGACCCGCCCCGCGGCGTGCTCCTCTACGGCCCTCCTGGCTGCGGCAAGACGTATCTCGTTCGCGCCCTTGCCAGCTCGGGTCACCTCAGCGTCCACGCCGTCAAAGGGGCTGAGCTGATGGACAAGTGGGTCGGCGCCTCCGAAAAGGCCGTACGCGAGTTGTTCCAGCGCGCACGCGATTCGGCGCCCTCGTTGATCTTCCTCGACGAAATCGACGCCCTTGCCCCGCGTCGTGGTCAAAGTTCCGACTCCGGGGTGTCGGATCGCGTCGTAGCCGCGTTGCTGACCGAACTCGACGGCGTCGAGCCGCTACGCGACGTCGTGGTGTTGGGCGCCACCAACCGACCGGATCTGATCGACCCAGCCCTTCTGCGGCCCGGCAGACTCGAACGACTCGTATTCGTGCCGCCGCCGGATGCGGAGGCTCGCAAAGCGATTCTGCGTGCTTCCGGCAAGTCGGTACCGCTCGCCGAAGATGTCGATTTGGACATTCTGGCCGTCGATCTCGAGGGATACTCGGCAGCAGACTGCTCGGCTCTCCTGCGTGAGGCTGCACTCGCCGCCATGCGTCGGAGCATGGACGCGGCCGACGTGACGGCCGCGGACGTGGCAACCGCCCGTGAGAAGGTACGTCCCTCACTCGATCCCGAGCAGGTGGCACACCTACAGGCGTACGCGGACAACCGATAAGGACTGACCATGGCTGCTGATCTGGTTCTGTACGGCGACATCGTGACCATGCACGAGGAATCACCACGCGCCCAGGCGCTCGCCGTGACGGGCGGCCGGATCACGGCCGTCGGCGCGCGCACGGACGTCGAGGAACTGGTGGGGCCGGATACCCGCGTCGTCGACGTCGGAGGTGCCACTGTTCTGCCGGGGTTCATCGAGCCGCACGGTCACCCCCTCGAAGAAGCGATCGTGCTCGGGCCTGACGTCGTCGACATCCGGCCCGTCACGATCGCCGAGGCGGATGCCGTAGTTGCTGCCGTCGTCGACACTGTTCGTTCGCGAGGCGCTGCCGGTGCTTCTCTGAATGGTTGGGACCCGTTGCTGCAGAAGGGCCTACCCGACCCGACCATCGACTGGCTGGACTCCGTCGCGCCGGAGCACCCCCTCGTGATCATGCACAACTCGGGTCACGTCGCGTATTTCAACACGGCGGCAGCAGTGCAGGCCGGGATCACCCGCGATACCCCCGATCCGATCGGCGGATCGTACGGCCACGACGCGACGGGCGCACTCGACGGAGCCGCGTACGAAATGCCTGCGGTGTTCGCAGTCGCGGGCCACGCAGTCACCATCGGTGACGACTTCCCCGCACTGGTGGCGGCCGAATGCGCCCGACTGAACGCCGCCGGAATCACCACCATCGCCGAATTGTCGTTCGACCCCAAGATGCGGCCCGCCCTGGCAGCGATAGCCGACGCCGGACTGCTCACCACCCGCCTGCGGCTCTACGAAATGTCCAACGACGCACGCACTACCGAGGCGTCGCCGGGCGACGGAAACGACCTGGTGCGCCAGATCGGCATCAAGGTCTGGTCCGACGGTTCGCCGTGGGTCGGCAACATCGCCACCAGCTTCCCGTATCTCGATACCGAGGCAACCCGCGCGCTCGGGATCGCCTGCACACACGGGCACGCCAACTACACCGGCGAACAGATCCACGACATCAGTTCCGCCTACTTCGCCAACGGGTGGCAGATGGCATGCCACGCCCACGGCGACGACGCGATCACCATGGTTCTCGACGCGTGGGAGCAACTTCTGAAGGAGCACCCCCGGCCCGATCACCGGTTGCGTCTCGAACACGTCGGCGCGATGCGTCCGGATCAGTTCGTCCGCGCAGCGGAACTGGGCGTCACGGTCAGCATCTTCATCGACCACCTGCACTATTGGGGCGACGTTCTGGTGGATGACCTGTTCGGCCCCGAATACGGATCCGTTTGGGCCGCAGCAGGATCTGCACTCGCTGCCGGACAGCGGTTCACCTTCCACAACGACGGTCCCGTCACCCCCGCCAATCCGCTACGGAATATGCAGGACGCTGTCACCAGACTTTCGCCGAGTGGCCGAGTAGTCGCGCCTCAGGAGCGGATCCCCGTGGACGCCGCCGTGCGCGCCCATACGGTCAACGCCGCGTGGCAGCTGTTCAGCGAAGATCACATCGGGTCCATCTTCCCCGGCGCCTACGCGGATCTTGTTGTGCTGTCGGCGAATCCCCTCGATGTCGAGCCGACCGAGTTGGCCGAGATCACGGTGCTCGCCACCGTCCTGGAGGGCCGGACGGTGTACGGGGATCTGAGCGCGATCGGCTGATCGGTCGCCGAACGCCGTGGACAAAGGCCGTAAACCTTCTCTGCTCGATTTCCAAGGATCGTTGCGAGAACGGAGACGGCGCAAGTGGTCTCAGGGTTCAGTGCGGATGTCGTCAATGACCTGGGCAATCGCATGTTTCGCCCAGATCGTGATCTGCTCGTTCGTGTCGCGGTAGTACGGCAAGGCAACCAATGCAATCGACAGAGCCCATGCGCGGCCACGCGTCCAAGTGTCGTCGTCCACGTCAACACGAAGCCGGAATGTATGCCGAGTGCTCGGCGTCAGCAGAGTCCATGCAATCAGGCAGTCGATTGCCGGGTCTCCGAGAGCGAGTCCACCCCAATCGATCACGGCCGAAAGGCTGCAGTCGCTCACCAGGATGTTTCCCGGGTGCAGATCCGAGTGCATCCACACCGCTGGGCCTGCGTAGTCGATGACGTGGCGCGCCTTTTCCCACGCCACCTCCGTCAGCGCTCCGTTCAGCAGGTCGCCACAGGCTGCAATACTCGCCCGAGTCGCTGAATCTCGTCGCTCAATCGGGTCGGCCCGGTAGGAATGCAGCGATCCCTGTGGGCGCAATCCGAGTGTGTCGATGCGACGTAGACTGTTGACGAAGTCTGCGAGTTGGATGGCCAGGTGGTCATCGACTATGCCGGGCACAGGGTTTCGCCCTGGCACCCACGGGTGCACCGACCATTGCCACGGGTATCCGAAGGCCGCCTCACCCACACCTACTGGAACGGGCACGGGGACCGGTAGGTGTGGAGCCAGATGTGGCACCAACTGTTGCTCCTTTGTGATTCCCTCTGCCGCACCTGGGGTGCGGGGCATACGGATTACCAGCAAATCGCCTAATCTGATCATGACGTTGTCGGTGCCGATCGACTCCACTAAGCGCAACGGCAGATTGGCCCACTGTGGCATCTGACTCGAGAGCAATCGCCGCACCAACGCAACATCGATGTCTGGTTCCTCTATGTGCAACTTCCGAATCTTCATGACATGAGCAAACCACTCCCGCACATTCCGGCGATCAAGAAGTCATGAAGAAGACAACAGTCGCACAGTGCCGACAATGTCCGTCCGCATCACCGACCGCGACACATCCAGACCTCCTTCGCCGTGACTGCCGCACATCGAATGAAGATCCGAAAAGTCCCAAAAATCGGAATTGTCGAAAATTATTGCATAGGAACAGTTTTCGAGATACAAGTCTTGTATTCGAAACTTTGTTCGAATATGATTGCTTCATGAACAGTCGGGAAGCATGGCAGCTGGATGGCGAGGACCTCAAAGGTGAGGTTCTGGGTCTGGTGCGCGCCCGACACGAGTTGCAGTCGCGGATGGTGTTGCTGATCGTGGAGATGTTTTCCCGGGAGATTCTCGGTGGGAAGGGTTTTCGGGCGATCGCGCAGTGGTTACATGGTTCGACGAATCTGGAGATCGGCGAGTGCAGCCTGCTGGTCGGGTTGGCGCGATTGTTGATGCTCGAACCCGTGGTGGGCGATGCGTTTCACCGCGGTGACGTGGATGCGTTGAAGGCCCGGCAGGTGGCGTCGTTTTGTCAGCATCCGCCCAAGAACATGACCCCGGCCGATGTCGACAAGGCGCGGGGGATTTTGCTGTCGTTGGCGTCGAAGAACATCGCGGATTGTGATGCGGTGCGGGCGGCGATCCGTCGAATCGAGAAGCAGTACGGCACACGCGAGGACGGGGTCCCGGTCGGGGAAGACTCTGAGCGCAATGAGTTCTACGCCTCGAAAGGCTTGTACGGGCGGGTCACGGTCAAGGGTGATTTGGATGCTGTGAACGGGGCCCGGTTGATCACGTTGTTGTCGAGCCTGTCGGCTCCGACACCGGAGAAAGACGGCGTCAAAGACACCCGCACGCCGGCATTACGACGCGCGGACGGGTTCTGCGAAATGTTGCGCCGGTACGAGCGGGCGGGGTTGGGTCCGATCGAGGGTGGGGTGAAACCGCACATCACGATCACCGCCAGCGCCAAAGACATGACCGACCTCAAAGCATTGAAGGATATGTTGCCGTCCACTGAGGAACTGGGGTTCGCGTGGACGGATTGGGTGGGCCCGATCAGTATCGACACGGCCCGGATGCTGGCCTGCGACTGCACGGTCACGCGGATCTTGTTGGACGAGAATGGTGTTCCGCTCGACTGCGGCAAGGAAGCCAGAACCGCAACGGTGCCGCAAAGGCGAGCATTGGCCGTCCGGGATGGCGGGTGCGCGTTTCCGGGGTGCGGAACACCATCGGGGTGGTGCGATGCCCACCATATTGTTCACTGGAATGATGGTGGCCCAACAGATCTCGACAATCTGATCTTGTTGTGCGGCCACCATCACCGGACACTGCACCACACCGAGTGGAGGGTGGAGATCGGCCCGGATCGGAAGTCGGTGTTCTATCCACCGATGTCGATCGACCCGTATCAGCAGCCGATCGGCGGGAACAGTCCACCGACCGCGGCGTGAACCGCGACAACTGAAGACGTGAGCACCGAGGCACCTCCATGCCTCGGTGCTCGTGCTGTGTTCTGGCGCCTTCGCGGAGACGTAAGCCTTACCAGCGGTTCCGAACCTCCTCGGCAAATCCGAGGAGATCTCGAACCACCACGGAGATACCGTCGTCGAGGATCACTGTGCCGGAGAACTTTCCGAACACCTGATGCTGAATCGAACGCAGCACCCCGACGTCGAAAGTCGCGGCACGGTCGATGATCGGCTCGAAAGTCATCTCGAAGCGACCGTCGTTGCTCGAGAAGTTCCACGGAGCGCCGTCGTACGTTCCCTGCGGGATATCGAAGTCGATCCTGTCCAGTTTGTGCGCCCGTCCTCCGACAAACACGATGTTCTCGCTGGCTGCCCTGGTATCCCCGAAACCGTACCCGATGTTGAATCCGAACCGCTCGCCGTTCACCAGTCCGGATGCAGAACCCCAGTACCAGGTGTTGTCGTAAGTCCAGACTCCCCTGCCCCAATCGAGAACGCCGAATGAGTCTTCCGAGCGAAATGTGAAGTCGTCGCTCCCGATTCGCACGGTCCCGGCAGCGGGCAGGCAGTTGATCTTCTGGTTGTAGTAAAACGATCGGGACGCCTTCGGAAACGGTGTGGCGATCACCATCCGGTCATCGGCAGGACTCGCCAGGAACAAATCAGCATGAAGACCTCGCCCACCGTCGAAAGCCGGGTAGTCGACGATCAGGTGGCGCCCACCGTCCACATGGCGAAACTCGAAGCGAGCTTTACCTTTCGACACCACCACATCACCGTCGTCCGCGCTTTCGGGCAGACCGAGCCTTCCCATCGGGAACGGCAGCATCACGTTTTCGGTGATCTCGTGTGGTGTTCGGAAATCGAGCCAGGAGACTCCGAGCAAGCCCATGTACCCGTTGTCGGCGACGGTCAACGCGATGCCGTAATCCGCAGTGTGAACGCAGTAGTAGTCCCACTCCTTGATCCGGAACTTGGGAGCGGTGATCGCAGAGCGTCGATACTTGCGAATTTCCGATGGGGCCCAACCCGTCTCGACCAAATGTCCGCGATCGTCGAGAAGCGGGCCGGGCGACATCAGTGTCTGCATTCTTACTTCCAGCGTCCCAATATCTCGTTCGCACGGTTGGCCAAGGCCATCTGGAAGAACGGACCGAAGCTCACACGCGCCACTCCGAGCGGCCCGAAACTTGCCGGGTCATCCTGGTCCGGAATTCCGATCGCATTGATCGGAAGTGGAAGTTCGGACGTCAGGCGGCGCTGGGTCGCGTCGTCATGCCGCCCGACGGGGTAAAGAACGTCGGCACCGGCGTCGGCTGCCAACTTCAGGCGTGCGATGGCGCGATCGACGCGATCGGACTCGTCTCCGACCTGCTTCACGAACAGGTCGGTGCGTGCGTTGACGACGACGTGAACTCCGGCGGCGTCGGCGGCCTGGCGAAGCCCACCCACGAAGTCGGCGTGCTCCTGCGCCTCACGCAAGCGTCCGCCTTCACTGTGGACGGTGTCCTCGATGTTGAGTCCGACAGCGCCGGCATCGATCAACCCGTCGATGAGAACTGCCGGCTCGAGCCCGTAACCACCCTCGATGTCCACCGAGATCGGGGCGTCGACCGCACCGGTGATCTGCTTGATCCGGTGGAGAAGCTCCTCGAAGGTGATGCCCTCGTTGTCCGGCTTGCCGATGGAATCGGAAACCGGGTGGCTGCCCACCGTCAGGGCTGCAAAACCGGCAGCCACCGCAAGATTCGCCGACCATGCGTCCCACACAGTCGGGAGAATGACCGGGTTGCCTGGCTGGTGCAACGCCAGTAGTGCAGTTGCCTTGTCGTTGATCGAAGTCATGCGGTGGCTCCTCGAGATCGTGGGGTGTACCTCTCACCTACCGACTCTAGTGAGCGACCGGGCAGCCTGTGCTCTTGTAATCGACCTGGAACTCCTTGATGCCGTTGATCCAACCCGAGCGCAGACGGCGCGGATCACCGATCTTGGTGATGTCCGGGACGTTGTCGGCAATCGCGTTGAACATCAAGTCGATCTCCATGCGAGCGAGGTTGGCACCGATGCAGAAGTGCGCGCCCGTTCCGCCGAAGCCCAAGTGCGGATTGGGGTTACGAGTGATGTCGAACGTCATCGGGTTCTCGAACACGTCCTCGTCGAAGTTCGCGGAGCTGTACAGCATCACCACGCGCTGACCCTTCTTGATCGACACTCCTGCCAATTCCGTGTCCTCGAGCGCGGTGCGCTGGAATGCGGTGACGGGTGTCGCCCAACGGACGATCTCGTCGGCTGTCGTCTTGGGACGCTCCTTCTTGTACAGCTCCCACTGCTCAGGGTTGTCCAGGAACGCGATCATGCCGTGTGTGATGGCGTTGCGGGTGGTCTCGTTCCCCGCGACCGCCAGAATCAGCACGAAGAACCCGAACTCTTCCGGGCTCAAAGCGTCGCCGTCGATGTCGGCCTGGACCAGAGTCGTGACGATGTCATCTGCCGGGCAGGTACGACGCGCGTCTGCCATTTGGTACGCGTATCCAAGGACCTCGGTGGACGCGACTGCCGGATCACCCTGGTATTCCGGGTCGTCGTAGCCCATCATCTCGTTGGACCACTTGAACAGCTTGTCCCGATCGTCCTGCGGTACACCGATCAGATCCGCGATCGCCTGGAGCGGCAGCTCGCTGGCAACCTGCTTCACGAAGTCGCCCGGGCCTTCGCTCACAGCGGTGTCGACGATGCTGCGCGCACGACGATCCAATTCGTCGCGCATGCCGTTGATCGCGCGCGGCGTGAACAGCTTCGAAATCAGCTTGCGGAGCTTGGTGTGCTCCGGCGCATCCTTGTTGAGCAGAAGATGGCGGAGCATCTCGACGGCCTCGCGAGGCATGTCGTCGGCGAAACGCGCGATCGCGGTGTTCTCCCAGCTCGAGAACACATCACTGCGCTGGCTGACCTCTTTGACGTCAGCGTGACGCGAGACCACCCAGTAGCCCTCGTCCTGGAATCCGCCGACCGTCGGCGGCTGCTCACACCACCACACGGGTGCGTTGCGACGCAGTTCGGCGAACTCCTCGAAAGGGATCCGCTCCCCGAGGACAGCAGGATCGGTGACGTCGAATCCGGCCGGCAGGTCAGGTGTGCGTGTTGTGTCCGAAATGGTCATGGCGTCCTCTGATCGGTCGATTGTGCGCTACACCACAGAGTAGCTTTCACTAACGGCCTGTCAAGTGAAAGACGGCCAGTCTCGTGCAACCGTCCCGCAAGAGCCCCCGCGGCACTAGGATCCCGGTAATGACAGATACCTCCGGCAGACTGACGCTGCGAGAGAAGCAGAAGCAGCGAACCCGCGCAGACCTCGTGGATGCCGCCGGCGCGCTCTTCACCGAACGCGGATACGCGGCTGTCACCGTCGAGGACATCGCCGGCCGGGTCGGTTGCAGCCGAGCCACCTTCTACCTGCACTTCCCCGGCAAGATCGACATACTCAAGGCCCTCGGCTCGAACACTGTCGTATCCAGCACGCTCGCGATATTCCAGGATCTCGACCACGTACTCGATTCCGGTTCGCGCGAAGAATTCGCCGGCTGGATCAACCGCGCCCTCGACTGGTGCCGCGATCACCACCACATGATGCGGGCGTGGGACGAGGCCATGGTCCTCGAACCCGAATTCCGGACACTGGCCCGCGAAGGCATCTCTGCACTGCCCAACGCGATGCCGTCGTACCTCGCCCGGTGGCCGCAGAGCCGACACGACGAGGCGAAACTCCGGGTCGAACTCCTGCTGACACAGGTCGAGCGCTTCTTCATTCGCTGGGCCGAGCAGGGCGCGATCACCGCGGGTGCGGACGTCGCAGCAGACGTTCTCACCGACATCTGGTTTCCGGCACTCACGCCGCCCACGACCGATGTTGCGGCGCCGCGATAGGTTGGCCCGATGCCACTCGATCTTCGAGCGATCCTCACCACCGTCGCTGCACTCCTGTCCGGGATACTCGCGGCGCTGGCCCTGACCAATCCCGTTCTTCGCGACTGGGCCATCGTGGCCTCCCCGTCGGAAGTGGATCGTTGGATCAGCAGTGGACCGACTGCCGTCGGACTCGGCGCCGTGGTTGCCGTGCTCGCGTGCGCCCTCTCTCAGCGTCGCGGTTCCCGTCGGGCAGCCTGGATCGCGATCGCCGTCGGCGTCGCCGTCATCGCGATCGTTCGGGCAGTCGTACCCGAGGTCGCGTCGCTGGACCTGCTGATTGCCTTGATCATCGTCAAAAGTGTTGCAGCCGGCGCGATTCTGGGTTGCGCAGTTGCCGTCAGTTGGGATCGCACTGCCACGAAGAACGCCGTACTCCTCGGTGTGCTTGCCACCTTCCTGGCGGTTCGCACCTTCGCCGGTGGAACAGGCCGGATGAGTACGTCTTCGGTGGGTGAGCCGTCGTGGTGGCTGATCGGTGCCGCAGCCGCAGCAGCGGTCGCCTGCGCAGTCACCGCACAGGCCGGCTTCCGGATCCGGAAACCCGACACGGGCGAAATTCGCATCGCATTGGTGGTGATCGCAGCTCTGGCAATCGGGCATCGCGTGATCGGCGTCGTGGTCGACCGCCAGCAGTACGCATCCGAGGCAACCGCCTGGTTCGTCATGGTTTTGGCGGCAGGCGCTGCGCTCGCGTTGACGTGGATCGCTGCGTACCGTCTCGGCGACACCTCCGGTGCTGGTGGCAAGTTCCTCTGGGCGGCAACCGCACTGGCCGCTGCGTCCGCTCCGTTGTTCGTCGACATCGCGAAGGGATCCGGTCACTGGGGTCAGCTGAAGTCCCCCTGGGTGATGGTGCTTTTCGCGGCCCTGCCGGTCGCCGTCGGATTGCGACTGCACAAGCGAGTTCCTCGGCTCGTGGCCATCGTCGTCCTGGTTGCGGTTCCGCTGTCGGAACTACTGCCCTTCGATTCCGCGCACGGAACATGGTCAATCGCACTGAAGATCGCCGCACTGGGCCTCGCTGCCGGATTGCTGTTCGGTTCCCTGGCTCCCGGCAGCCTGGTCGACGCCACGCTCGGACTCGCGATTCCCTTTGCCGCGATGACCTTCTCGTCGATCGCCATCCTCACCGATCAACTCTCTTTCCTACCGATGATGACGTCGATATACATCCAAGGCCAACTCGACATCGATGCGGTCCCTCCTCACGGCGACGGAGGACTATTCGGACGCGGCGTCGGCATCACCGTCGACTACGTCACCGCTCAGACCGTTGGCGCGGCGGTTCTGTTCACCCTGATCATCGGCTTCTGCGGCGCGGCGATCCTCCGACGATCCCACCCTCCTGTCGATACTGCGGAATCTCGGATCGAACCGGAGCCAGTCGACTGACACACCGTCACCGGACTGAGACCTGCTATTGCGGTGCAACTGGTACCGGATTGACTATTTTGGAGCAGTGCCCATCGCCCGCAGGACGCTGCTCGTCGCTCTGAGTGGTGTGACGGCATTCGTCGTCACCGTCGTCGCTTTGGCACCGTTCGTGAACAGCCAGTCGACGTCGATTTCGACGGGCGATCGCTTCTGGTCGATCTCGACCATCGGCGCCGGCGTTCTGGCTGTGGTCGCGGTCGGGACAGCCGCGATGATGGCCCGTTGCCGATTGCGGACCGCGGCCATGACGGTCTTCGGCGGGCTCCTCCTCGAACTGCCCGGGCTCTACGATCACAACTTCGAGGCACTCTCGCCCGTCGGTGCGGGAGTCGCTGTCGGCGCGGTGACGGTTGCTGCCGCTCCCCGGGTTCGAGCTGCCTCGGTCGCGGGAACGATTGTGGCCGTGCATGTCTCGGATTCACTCCTGGACGAAGACGCAATTCCTCGGCGGTACGCGGACTACATCGCCGACAACACAAACCAGTTTCAACCACCCGTAGTGGGAGCGACACTGCTCGCGCTTGCATTGGCAGCCGCCTGCGTCGCCGCGTTCTGGTTCCACGACTTCGACAAGGACCACCCCAAGGAACGGATGGCCGTTCGGCCCGTGACGATCGCGGCGGTGCTCACGCTCTTCGGCGTCGCGGCGAATTGGTGGTTCGAGATCACCACAGTCTCAGCAGCGGTACCCCTCCTGCTCGTCGCGCTGGTGATCACGGTGATCTGCGCGCGGGTGTTGGGCGACGGCAGTCGAATCCTGCTGATGTGTACCGCAGCCGTCGCAACTCTGGCGGCGGTGTCGGCGAACCGTCCCGCAACCGAGGCGATGGAGTGGTCGAAGACCCCCGCCTCCACCGCCGTCGTGATCGGAGTCGTCATCGTCGCCGCGGCAGCAATCGGCGCGATCGCTCCCTCGCGGGTCGTCGGCTACGGATTGCTCCTGACGGTGACGGTCGCCGGGATCGTCAGCTACGCCACGTCGCCGTCGCCGAAGATCGGTGACGTTCTCACGATCAGCGATCTCTTGTCGCCTTCACTGCAGCGGTAGTCACGTATGCGATCGCCAGCGCGATGTGCCGAGAGCCACCGCGGACCGGAGCGTCGCGAGCCCTTGTCGGACTGGGTGTCATCTTCGGCCCGACGGCGCTGGCACTGCTCGTCTACCCGCAGTTCGACTACGGATGGACGGCGTACACCCCGCTGGACGAGAACAAGCCATTCAACGGCATCACGACGGTCGGTCCGTTCGAAATCTCGACCGACATCCTGATACTCGACGCCGTGGCGCTGATCATCGTGGCCGTCTGCGCCTACACGAGTCTGCGATTGGGCCGGATCAGTCGGTCCGTTCCTCCGCCGATCAGTCGATCAGATCCATCGACGCCAGACGATGGAACACTTTGAGCGATCCCGGCGCCACCTCGTCCATCGCCGCGTATTCGGAGAGCGTGAAGTAGCGGAACTCGGCGATCTCACTTGTCGGGTGCGGGTCTCCGGCCATCTCCGCCAGATAGCAGCTCATGTGCAGGCCGGTGTCCGCGGAATGACCGAAAGCGTGAGCCTCGAAAACGTCGAGGAACGTGACCGTTCCGTCGACCAGATCCACGTCGAGTTCCTCCCTGATTTCTCGGTGCAGCGCCTGCTCGGGCGTCTCGCCCGGGTCGATCTTCCCGCCGGCCATGTAGAACGCGGTCTTGCCCACGGAGCGGGTCTGGATCAGCTTGCGATCGCGAATGTGCGCAAGGGCAGCGGTACGGATGATCGTGGTGGGAGTAGACGAATTCACGTCGTCCAACCTACGTGTATCAGCGAGCGCCGATGATGTCCGAATCGACTCGCTGCACATCGAAACTGCCACGCCCGGTAATATGTACGCAAAGACAACCTCTCCGACTAGGTGAATTGTCTCGTTATTCCGATAGGTTCGATTTTGTTCGGACACCCCGCCGCCCGCTGACAACACGACGGAGTGCCTTTTGCTCGCTATCTTGCTTGCCCATGCCGTTGCCGCCCTCTTGGCTCCGCTTGTGGTGCGCAGGTTAGGGCGAAACGGCTTCTTCCCCCTCGCGATAGTCCCCCTCGCCGGCCTCGGCTGGGTCATCGACAAATGGGGCACCGTCGAGTCGCTGCACATCACCTGGGTTCCCGGCCTGTCGATGGACATCGACTTCAGATTCGACGCGCTCTCGGCCATCATGGCCGTGCTCGTCCTGGGTGTCGGCACGCTGATCCTGATCTACTGCGCCCGCTACTTCAACGACGACGAACCTCGACTCGGCATCTTCGCCGCCGAGATGGTCGCCTTTGCCGGCGCCATGTTCGGGCTCGTGACCAGTGACAACATGCTGCTTCTCTACGTGTTCTGGGAACTGACGACGGTCCTGTCGTTCCTGCTGGTCGGTCACTACGCCGAACGCGCCACCAGTCGCCGCGCCGCGACCCAGGCACTGCTCGTGACCACCGCCGGTGGTCTCGCGATGTTGGTCGGCATGATCATCCTCGGCCAGGTCGGCGGTAGCTACAACCTCTCCGAACTGGTCGCGAACCCGCCGACGGGGTGGCTCCCGTCCGTCGCGATCGTCTTGATCCTGATCGGCGCGCTCTCCAAATCGGCAATCGTGCCCCTTCACTTCTGGCTGCCCGGTGCGATGGCCGCGCCTACCCCCGTCAGCGGCTATCTACACGCTGCAGCGATGGTCAAGGCCGGTATCTACCTCGTCGCGCGCCTGGCTCCCGGGTACGCCGATTCGCCGCCGTGGCGCATCACCATCATCAGTCTGGGTCTGCTGTCGATGATCCTCGCCGGTTGGCGAGCCATGCGCGCATACGACCTCAAACTCGTCCTCGCCTTCGGAACCGTCAGCCAACTCGGCTTCATGATGGTCCTGGTCGGCATCGGTACGCGTGACGCCGCCCTGGCCGGCATGACGATGGTCGTGGCGCACGCGATGTTCAAGGCCGCACTCTTCATGGTGGTGGGCATCATCGATCACACCACCGGCACCCGTGACCTGCGCAAACTTGCTCACCTGGGTAAGGCGGCACCCGCTCTGGCGATCATCGCGAGCCTCGCTGCCGCCAGCATGGCCGGTCTGCCACCGCTACTCGGATTCGTCGGCAAGGAAGCCGCACTCGAATCGGTTCTCGAAACGAACGCGCTCGGCCACTGGTCGTCCATCGCCGTCGTCACGGTGATCGTGTTGGGCTCGATCCTGACCGTCGGCTACAGCGTCCGGTTCATCTGGGGCGCCTTCGGACGCAAGACCCTGAGCAAGCCCAGCCCGGCCGTCAGCAAGATGCACAAGCCGGGCTGGCTGTTCCTGTTCGCGCCCGGCTTGCTCGCCGTTCTCGGTCTGGCCGCCGGCATTCTCTCGCCGCAACTCGAGAAGCTGCTGACGCCGTACTCCACCACGCTGGCCCCTGGCCCGCACGCCGATTACCACCTCGCACTGTGGCACGGATTCAACACTCCACTGCTGCTCACGTGCATCGTCATCGCCGGCGGTGTCGCGCTCTACATCGCACAGCGTCAGATCAGCCGACTGCACTTCGAGCACCCGCCGCTGGGCAACGCCGACCGTATCTACGACGCGACCCTGCGTGGCATGGACACCATCTCGATGCGCCTGACCGGCGCCACTCAGCGTGGTTCGCTCCCCCGCACGCAGTCGACGATTCTCGCGACGCTGGTCGTCGTGCCGCTGTTCCTGCTGATCATCGACACCAAGGACGCCGGCGTCGACCTACGGATGTGGGATTCGCCGATCCAGTTCACGATCGCGCTGATGATGATCTCGGCCGCCATCGCTGCAACGCTGATGCGCAACCGACTCGCGAGCGTCATCCTCGTCGGACTCACCGGCTACGGCTGCGGTGTGTTGTTCGCGCTGCACGGTGCTCCCGACCTGGCTCTGACCCAGTTCCTCGTCGAAACACTGACGCTGGTGATCTTCGTGCTCGTACTTCGGAAGTTCCCCGCCGAAGTCGACGAAAGCAAGGCGATCGGCTTCAAGTGGCCGCGTGCCGCACTCGCCGTCGCCGTCGGAATCACCGTCACCACCATCGCGGCATTCGCCACCAACGCCCGGAACACTCGTCCGATCTACGAACTGCTTCCCGACGCGGCCTACGACCTGGGCAACGGCAAGAACGTCGTCAACGTCCTACTCGTCGATATCCGCGCATGGGACACGCTCGGTGAGATCTCCGTGCTGCTGGTCGCAGCGACCGGCGTCGCCAGCCTCGTGTTCCGCAACCGCCGCTTCGGTATCGCGCCGCGCGTCGCCGACGCTCCCTCCGTCATCGTGGACAAGGCTGCCGCCAACTCCGATACGACGTGGCTGCGCGGCGGAGACCTGATCGATCCGCGGCACCGTTCACTGGTTCTCGAGGTCACCACGAGGTTGATCTTCCCGGCCATCATGGTGTTGTCGATCTACTTCTTCTTCTCCGGTCACAACGCTCCCGGCGGAGGTTTCGCCGGAGGCCTGACGGCGGGCCTCGCCCTCGTGCTGCGTTACCTCGCCGGTGGCCGCTACGAACTCGGTGAAGCAGTACCCATCGACGCGGGCAAGATCCTCGGCCTCGGCCTGGCGCTCTCCGCAGGTACCGCCCTGGTGTCGCTGTTCTTCGGAGCTCCGGCACTCTCGTCGGCCGTCTTCGAGTTCACGCTCCCACTGATCGGCCACGTCAAACTGGTCACCGCACTGTTCTTCGACCTGGGCGTCTACCTCATCGTGGTCGGCCTGGTCCTGGACGTACTCCGAAGTCTCGGCGCCCGCCTCGACGCAGAAATCGAGGTGAAAGCACCATGAGCGCAAACATCGGAATGCTGATCCTGATCGGCGTCCTCACGTCGGCTGGTGTCTACCTGCTGATCGAACGAAGCATCACCCGGATGCTCCTGGGTCTGCTCCTGTTCGGCAACGCCATCAACCTCTTGATCCTGACCGTCGGTGGATCGGACGGGAATCCGCCCATCGTCGGCCGAGATTCGGTCCACGAGGAGATAGCGGATCCGCTCGCCCAGGGCATGATCCTGACGGCGATCGTGATCACGATGGGAATCGCCGGCTTCGTTCTGGCACTGGCGTACCGGTCTTACAAGATCAACACCGCCGACGCCGTCGAGGACGATCCCGAGGACACCAAGGTTCTCAAACGTCGCCTGCCGGCCGACGCTCCCGACCACGACCGCTCCGACGACCCGGTCACCGGTGCCCCGAGCATCGGCGGCGACGCATTCGACAAGGACGGAAACCCTATTCCCCTCGAACAACTGGTCAACCTCGAGGACATCGAATGCTACGACGACCTCCACGACGGCGACTTCGAGGACGAACCGGTACCCGACTGGGCCACCGACCTCGCTCGTAAGAAGGAAACCGAGAAGCGGCGTAAAGACGCTCGCCAGACCGAGATCGAGGGAGGTGGAGGCGCATGACCATCTCGGACAACCTGATGGGAGCCCTTGCGCCCCTACCCGTCCTGATCCCGATGCTGGCCGCAGCCGCGACGCTGGTCGTCGGTCGGCGGCCTCGCTTCCAGCGTGTGATCACCCTGATCGCGCTGGTCGGCGTCGTCGCTGTGTCCGGCCTGCTGCTCTACCTCGCCGACCGCGACGGGACGACCGCTGTTCAGGTCGGCGGCTGGGATTCGCCCATCGGCATCACACTCGTCGTCGACCGTCTATCGGCGATGATGCTGGTGGTCTCGTCGGTGGTGCTGCTCGCCGTCATGATCTACGCGATCGGTCAGGGTATTCGCGACGGCAGCGAGGCCCAGCCGGTCTCGATCTTCCTGCCGACCTATCTGGCGTTGACTGCCGGTATCTCCAACGCGTTCCTCGCCGGTGACCTCTTCAACCTGTACGTCGGGTTCGAGGTTCTGCTTGCCGCGAGTTTCGTGCTCCTGACGCTCGGTGCCAGCGCCGACCGCGTCCGGGCCGGTATCTCGTACGTGATGGTCTCGATGGTGTCTTCGCTGATCTTCCTGGCGGGCATCGCCTTCGCCTATGCGGCGACCGGCACCCTCAACATGGCCGACATGGCCCTGCGCTTCGACAACATTCCGCCGGGCACACGAACGGCCATCTTCGGTGTCCTGCTCGTGGCGTTCGGAATCAAGGCCGCGGTCTTCCCGCTCTCGGCGTGGCTACCCGACTCGTATCCGACCGCGCCCGCACCGATCACCGCCGTCTTCGCGGGGTTGCTCACCAAGGTCGGTGTGTACGCGATCGTCCGCGCGCACTCGTTGCTGTTCCCGCAGGGAGAACTCGACAACGTACTGATGGTGTGTGGCCTGCTCACGATGGTGGTCGGCATCATGGGTGCCATCGCGCAGAGCGACATCAAGCGTCTGCTCTCGTTCACACTGGTCAGCCATATCGGTTACATGATCTTCGGTATCGCGCTGTCCACGACGTCCGGGCTCTCCGGCGCGATCTACTACGTTGCCCACCACATCATCGTGCAGACGACGCTCTTCCTCGTCGTGGGTCTGATCGAACGACAAGCCGGGTCGTCGTCGCTGCGCCGTCTCGGCGGTCTGGCGGCGGCCAGCCCGATCCTGGCGATCGTCTTCCTGATCCCGGCCCTGAACCTCGGTGGTATTCCGCCGTTCTCGGGCTTCATCGGCAAGGTCGCACTCCTGCAAGCCGGTGCGTCCGACGCCAGCGCGTTGGCCTGGATCCTCGTCGCCGGCGGCACGATCACCAGCTTGCTGACGCTCTACGCCGTCGCCCGCGTGTGGACCAAGGCATTCTGGCGAGCCCGCGCCGACGCACCCGAAGGTGACCTCGCCGACGTCAGCCCGTCAGCGTTGATCGACGAATCCGAAGAGGACATCGCGTTCGTCGACCGCGAGGACGTCGGCAAGATTCCGCTCTTCATGCTGATCCCGACCGTCGGTCTCGTCGTCGTCGGCCTGGCGCTGACGGTGTTCGCGGGCCGGATCATCGACATCAGCGACAGAGCGGCGAAGGATCTGCAGGACCGGTCCATCTACATCGACGCGGTTCTCGGCAACCACCGACCCGTGCCGGTGGACGAAGCTCCCGTCGCTGCAGACGACCCTGCTGTAGCTCCCAGTACCGATGCCCCGAACAGCGATGTCCCGAACACCGACGCCCCGAACACCGAGGAGGCTCCGTGATGAAACGCGAACAGGTACTCCGCGTCGGGATCCTGCTGTGGCTGATGGTCGTGTGGATCCTGTTGTGGGGCAACATCAGCTTCGGCAACATCTTCGGCGGACTCGCCGTCGGCCTGATCATCATGGTCCTGCTTCCCCTCCCCCGCGTACCGGTCGAGGGCCGGGTGCATCTGCTGTCGATTCTGCGTCTGCTGTGGATGATCGTGTACTACGCGATCGTGTCGAGCATCCAGGTCGCCTGGCTGGCGATCCGTCCGTCGCCGCCGCCGGTCACCGGAGTTCTGCGGTACCAACTCGGAATCAAGTCGGACCTGGTTCTCACGCTGTGCATCGACGTTCTGAACCTGATCCCAGGCACCATGGTTCTCGAGATCGACCAGAACCGACGCATCGTCTACGTCCACGTGCTCGACGTCGGATCGCAGAAAGCCGTCAGTGCGTTCTACCGCTCGGTGGAGGATCTCGAGCGGTTGTTCATCGCGTCGTTCGAACGTGACTCGGACTGGCAGCCCAGCCCCTGGCACCAGCGCGACTACGAATTCGATGCACCCCGGCAGGAGGACCAACCATGAACGGGTTCATCACCACGATCTTGATCATTTCCGGAGTGATTCTCCTGATCGCCGCAGTACTGACCACGTTCCGACTGCTCGACGGTCCGAGCTCACTCGACCGCCTCGTCGCTCTGGACACGATCATCGCGGTCTCGATGTGTGGACTCGCGGTCTGGGCCGCGTACAGCAAAGACACGACCATCGTTCCCGCCATCGTGGCGCTGGCGCTGGTCGGCTTCATCGGTTCCGTGTCCGTCGCGCGCTTCCGGGTGAGTGACCAGTGATCGGCAACATCCTCGACACGATCGGGGCCGTCTCCATCTTCCTCGGCGCGCTGCTCGCACTGACCGCCGCGGTGGGAATCGTTCGCTTCCCCGACACCCTGCGTCGTATGCACGCGGCCACCAAGCCTCAGGTGGTCGGACTTGTTCTGGTTCTGATGGGTGCGGTGTTCCTGCTTCGTGGCAGCGTCGACATCTGGATGCTGGTACTGGTCGGCATCTTCACGTTGCTGACCGCGCCCGTCATCGCGCACAGCGTCGGACGCGTCGCCTACCGCGAACAGCGTGAAGAGGACGACCTCATGAAGATCAACGAGCTGGAAGACCCGGACTCTCTCCTGTAGCGGCATCCCACTCACCGTCGCGCTCGCCCCACACTGCAAGAGCGGTGCCGGGGCGGGCGAAGAAGGTGGCGAAGTACGCCACCGACATGAGAACCAGGACAGCCATCAACAGCGGCCCGAAGATCGCCGGGTACTCGGCCATCTGCACTGCAGCGAACCGGTACGAAAGCAACAATCCCGCGAGCAGTGCCGAGCCGCCGATCAACAGGCGCACTCGGAACCAACCCCAACCTCGCTCCGGATCCCGCAGCGCCGCATCGAGCGTCAGGCACAGAACCGCACCGGCAATGAGGTCGACGCCGTAGTGGAAGCCGAATCCGAGCGTCGCCGTCAGGGTCGCGACGAGCCAGAACGATCCCAGGCTGCGAATCCACCACGGTCCGCTGCGCGAGTGGATGAACAACGCGACCGCCCACGCGGTGTGCAGGCTCGGCATGCAGTTTCGCGGTGCGGCGTCGTCGAACGGCAGCGACGACGGCGACGCGAAGTCGAAGTTGGGCACGATGTTCGGCCAGTAGTCACCGATCTGGAATCCGAAACCACGCGGACCGAAGGCGAACACCGGACCGACCACCGGGAACAGGACGTAGAAGATCGGGCCGATCAGCCCGATGAGCAGGAACGTTCGCAGCAGGTGATGCGACGGCCATCCCTTGCGTACTTGATAGAGGGCAACCACGATCACTGCGACGGGTAGTTCGACGTAGATCCAGTCGAGCGCTGCGGCACCGACGGGGCCCATGGCGTCGACGATCTGACCCATCACCCACGACGGGTTCCCGAGAGCCTGGTCGGCGAGAAATACGTACTCGTCCCAGACATCGGTGCCGACGAGAATGGTGATCTCCAGCCACGTTTCGGCAACCTTGGCCGCGATGATGAGCAACGCGCCCAGAGCGACGCCGTGCAGAACGCTGATTCGACGCTCGCCGGACAACTTCCACACCGCGTACACCGCGATGGCTGTCAGAACCCAGGTGCCGCCGGTGCCCATCGTCAGCGGTCCACCCGAGAACCAGCGGATCGCGCCGACGACCACGTCGATGACGACGGCCGCGGATACCGCGTAGATGCGTTCTTTGTTGTTCAGCCCGACCAGCGCGAGAGCGAGGCCGACCCACGGCATCGTCGCCGAACGGGGAACGAGGAAGTAGTCACCGAAGAGGCTTTCCACCGGACCGAGATAGCCCTTGTACGACGCGAACGCCTGCACGCCCAGAACCAGGGCGGTCAATGCTGCTGTGCCGATCAGAAGGAGTCGATGAGAACTCGACCACGAACGATCAGATTGTCCGGGTGCGTCCCCTCGTTGGGACCAACTGTCTATCAACACCGGACAATAGTAAACGGCATGTGAACCGAATATGGACACCCACTGGACAAACGGTTGGTATGCCCGGATTTTCAGTCCGCGAAACTGCCCTTCCCGCGGTGAGCCTGCTAGGTGCCCAGCTCTGCGACCAAGGCGTCGACGACCGCGACAAGATCGCCACCGGTCGCTTCCGCAACGCGGCGTTGACGCTGGTAGGACGCACCACGACGGGGAATGTCCGCCACCGATGCCAACTCGTCCGCGCAGCCGAGCGACACCGCGATCGGTGCCAAATCGTCGAGCAGGCGATCCAGATCGTCAGTGACGAGGCACTCGTTCGCGTCGGAGTCGAGAATGATCTCGGCGTCCAGTCCGTATCTTGCTGCGCGCCACTTGTTTTCCTTGACGTGCCACGGCTGCATGTTCGGCAGAGTCTCACCGGCACTCAATCGGCGATCCAGATCGACGATGAGGCAGTGGACCAGCGCAACCAGTGCACCCAGTTCTGCGCGCGTCGAGACGCCGTCGAACACCCGGACCTCGATGGTTCCCCACTTCGGTGCGGGGCGGATGTCCCAGTGCATGCCACCGATCTTGGTGATCACACCGGTCTTCATCTGGTCGTCGATGAACGACTCGTACTCGGCCCAGTTCTCGAACTGGTACGGAAGACCTGCGGTGGGCAACTGCTGGAACATCAACGCGCGATTGGACGCATAGCCCGTGTCCACTCCGGCCCACATCGGCGAGGACGCCGACAGCGCCAGAAGGTGCGGATAGCGCTGCAGCAATGCATTGATGATGGGGAAAACGCGGTCCGCGGACGAGACACCCACGTGAACGTGCACGCCCCAGATCAGCATCTGCCGACCCCACCACTGCGTGCGTTCGATGAGTTCGTCGTAGTCGGGCGTCCGGGTCACCAACTGCGTCGACCATTGCGCGAACGGATGCGTGCCCGCGCTGATGAGGTCGACGCCGAGCGGATTCGCAGCGCGGCGAAGCAGATCCAGTGATCTGTCGAGATCACTCATCGCCTCGCCGACCGTCGAGTGAATACCCGTGACGAGTTCGACGGTATTTCGCAGTAGTTCCTTGGTGATGTGCGGGGTTTCGGAGCCGGCAAGCTCTTCGACCGCCGAAAACACCTCGGCTGCTGTGTTGGAGAGATCTCTGGTCTTGCGATCGACCAGCGCGATCTCCCACTCCACGCCCAGCGTCGGGCGCGGCGAACCTGGAAATGGAACTACCACGCAGAGAATCCAATCACAGTGTCGGTGAAAACACCGTGCTGGCTACTGCGTGGTAGTCGCCGGAAGTGATGCAAAACTCAGGTGAGTTTGTCAGCTCTTGGTGATGACACCGCAAGCGACGCGTCCGCCGGCGTCACCGGTGTCGAGGGTCTGCTGATCCGGTGCCGGCGCGTAACGCGTCGGGATGTTGCCGAAGTTGTCTGCGCCGGCATGGATCATGACGGATGTTCCACCGTTGGCGACCAGTTCGTCGACGGTGAATGCATCGGTCGTGGTGACCAGCGTGGCGGTGCCGTCTTCGAGGACCTGAACCGAAGTGAGGTCGCCGCTGGCCGGATGGCCCGTGTGGCCCTCAGCCTGGAAGTGTCCGCCTGCCGAGAGGAAGTTACCCGGCTCTCCGCCGCTGGGAGCTACGGAATTGGTCTCGCACTTGGCGACCTGGTGCACGTGGAATCCATGGAATCCGGGGGTCAGGCCCTTGGCGTCGAGGGTGACCTTGACGTCGCTGCCTTCCTGAGCGAACGTGACCGTTCCGACCTTGGCGCCGTCGGTGCCGTTCAGCGTCGCGGTGACCGTCTCGGCAGAAGCGCCGGCGTGAGCCGTCTCCGAACCGTGGCCGCCCGCGCTTTCGTGCGCGCTGGGATCGGCTGCACCGGTCCACACCGGAGGAGTCGTGCCGGGGACGCTGCTGGGCTCTTCGCTGTTACTGCAAGCGGTCAAGCCGAAAGCGGCAATCGCGACTACAGGGGCAACGACGCGCCAGGACATACGCCGGGTGCTGCTGGGGGCCATCGAACCGCTCCTTTGAGGTGGCGAGAAAGTGCTTCTGATCATAACGGCGCGTGTAGTAGCTGGAACCGACGGGTCAGTTCCACCTTCACGACCGGTCAGTTGGAGGTCACGATCACGATCACGCCAGGTGACGCGTTCGCAATGCCGGCGAATCGTGGCTCTGCGGTGACTCCGAGTTCAGCTGCGATCTTCTGTGCCGCTGCCTTCTCCGCCGCGGACGATCCGTAGTACACCGTCGTCGTACTGACGGTGCCCTCGCTGTAGTTACCCGTCTCCTCGACGTTCCAACCTGCTGCCGTCAATTCCTCGGCGGTGCCTGCTGCCAGCCCGGAGACGGTGCTGTTGTTGAGTACTCGAACGCTGACATTCGACGTGTCGGTGCCGCTCGCAGAGCTGGAACTCGTGGTCGTCGCAGCTCCCGAGGGCCGTGACGCCGTGGTGGTGGTCTCGCCCGAAGCGGGTTGCGTCGTCGCTGCCGGCTTGGAGGTGGCAGGGGCCGGAGCGGGGGCGCTCGTCGTGGCAGGCGCCGAGGATTCGGTCTGCTCTGCTGCGGTGTTCTCGTCGCCCGATCCACCGTCGCTCGATCCACCCAGAGAGGCTGCTCCGAGACCGATGAACACGATCGCCAGAGCGATCAACACCATGGCGATTGCGCGAAGCGGAGGTCCGGACGGCTGCTCTTTCGGGGTACTCACGATGTCGACCTTATCGCCAGTGCGTGGACAGCCCGCTCATCTGTACGCGTGATTCAGGTGACCTCGAAGCCGAGGCGACGGGCGGCCCTGGCCTTCTGACGGCTGGCACGCAGACGACGCAGGCGCTTGACCAGCATGGGATCAGCCGCCAAGGATTCGGGGCGATCGACCAACGCATTGAGAACCTGGTAGTAGCGGGTTGCCGACATGTCGAACAACTCCTTGATGGCTTCTTCCTTCGCGCCGGCGTACTTCCACCACTGGCGCTCGAAGGAGAGGATGTCGTGTTCGCGGCGGGTGAGGCCGTCTTCGCCGACCTCGTGCATGCCAGCTGTATCTACTACCGAATCGTCGGCGCCAGTGCCTTCGGACTGGTTCCGACTACGCGCGGTTGCGCCGTCCATGTCACTCCTCGACTGCTGTGCTCGGCGTCAGCGAGACTCGTATGCCCGGTGTTCTTTTCCGACCGATATTCTCGCGGCCGTGAGCTACCCGGTCCCCTGACCCCGAAGGTAACTCACAATTTCCCCCGCGGCCCACGTTCCGACCGAGCAACGAATTACATCGCTGTTCTTCAGCAACCATTGAACCATGATCGAGTGTGCGGGCCGTGATAACTACGCGGGCGCGCCGCACTATCCTTGTCCGCATGGCTATCCTCCCCATCCGAATCGTCGGCGACCCGGTACTGCACAAGGCGACAGAGCCGGTCACTCAGTCCCCGGCCGAGATCGCCGAACTGATCGCAGACATGTACGAGACGATGGACGCTGCCAACGGCGTCGGTCTGGCGGCAAATCAGGTCGGTGTTCCCCTCCGAGTCTTCGTCTACGACTGCCCCGGTGACGACCGCACCAGCGAGCGTCGACGCGGCGTCGTGGTGAACCCGGTACTCGAGACCTCCGAAATCCCGCAGACGATGCCTGACCCGGACGAAGACTTCGAGGGTTGCCTTTCCGTTCCCGGCGAGCAGTTCCCGACGGGCCGCGCCGATTGGGCGAAGGTCACCGGCACCGACGCCGACGGCAACCCGATCGAGGTCGAGGGCACCGGATTCTTCGCGCGGATGCTCCAGCACGAGACGGGCCATCTCGACGGGTTCCTGTACACGGACGTGCTGATCGGCCGTAATGCACGCGCCGCCAAGAAGATCATCAAGCGTTCCGGTTGGGGCAAGCCCGGTCTGACCTGGACGCCGGGCACTGTCGACGATCCGTTCGGTCACGACGACGACGATTACGAAGACTGAGAATTCTGCTCTGAACGGCAACATTTCGATCGGTAGCCGGGTGGTTTTGCGATACAAGCTCCCACCCGGCTATTCGCATCCCATGACCGACGTCATCGGCATCCTCGAAGGTGCCGATCCCATCGCCGTCCGCGCCGGCGACGGTCGGCTGGTCCAGGTCTCCGCCGATCAGGTGATCGCACTCAAGACTCTCTCGGCCCGCCCGATTCGCATCGGTGAGATTCGAAACCTCGAAACGGCGGCCGCGGCGGCATGGCCGGGCGTCGAACAGGCGTGGATCGACGGTTGGTTGCTACGCGCCGGTCACGGTTTCACCGGCCGCGCCAATTCGGCTTTGCCGCTCGGTGGTGCGGGGACGGTTGCCGGCTTCGACGCGAGCACTGTCGAACGGATACGCCAGTGGTTCGGTGACCGCGGCCTGCCGACCCTGCTGCTCCTCCCCGATCGCCTCGGCACCTCCCCGGACGGGTGGACCAGTGAGAAGGAAACCATCGTGATGGCCGCCGATCTGGGCAATGTCACCCTGCCGCTCGGTCCTCCGGTCACCTCGTTCGCCGATCGCCCTGACAAAAACTGGCTGTCGACGTACGACGCCCATGGCGACCCGGCGCACGTCGAGGCGGTCCTCACTGCTGTCGTGGGCAGTGCAACTTTCGGCGCGATCGGAAACACCGATACGACGCTTGCCATCGGGCGCGCTGCACTCACCGAGGCGCCCGACCACAAGCGCTGGGTCGGACTCACCGGCATTCACGTCGCCCCCGAACACCGACGCCACGGAATCGGGTCGCTGATCTGCGGAGATCTGCTCTCCTGGGGTCGCGGGAACGGTGCGACGCACGCCTACCTCCAGGTTTCGGTCGAGAACTCCGCGGCGATCGCGCTCTACGAGCGGCTCGGATTCGTCGAACACCACCGCTACCGATACGCCACCGATCCTGTCGGCGGCTGACGCTAGGCTTGCTCTCGTGCGCATCGCTACTTGGAACGTCAACTCCGTCCGTGCCCGTACCGACCGGATCATCGACTGGCTCGGTAGATCCGACGTCGACGTCCTGGCAATGCAGGAAACCAAGTGCAAGGACGAGCAGTTTCCGTACGAGCGCTTCAAGGAAATCGGCTACGAGGTCGCCCACGTCGGTTTGAGCCAGTGGAACGGTGTCGCCATCGCTTCGCGCGTCGGCCTGGACGACGTGCAGATCGGCTTCGAGGATCAGCCCGGGTTCGACAAGGATCCCGAGGCCGACCCGGTCCGCGAGGCACGTGCGATCGGTGCCACCTGCGGCGGTGTGCGGGTGTGGAGCCTGTACGTCCCTAACGGCCGCGAGCTGGAAGACCCGCATTACGCTTACAAGTTGGATTGGCTGGCCAAGCTGCGCGACGACGCGGAGGGCTGGCTCAAGCAGGATCCCGATGCGCAGATCGCCCTGGTCGGCGACTGGAACGTCGCTCCCACGGACGACGACGTCTGGGATCCCGCGTTCTTCGAAGGCAAGACCCACACGTCCGAGCCGGAGCGAGCAGCGTTCACGGCGTTCACCGAGTCCGGGTTCGCGGACGTCGTTCGCCCGTACACCCCCGGCCCTGGCGTGTACACGTACTGGGACTACACGCAGCTTCGCTTCCCGAAGAAGCAGGGCATGCGAATCGACTTCATCCTCGGCTCACCGGCATTCGCAGCCCGCGTCGAAGCAGCCGAGATCGATCGAAACGAGCGAAAAGGCAAGGGCGCCAGCGATCACGCTCCGGTGATCGTGAATCTCGGAGCCTGATCGTCTGTTCGTAGTTGCCGGCGGCTAGTCCTCGACGAGCAATTCCAGGTACTCGGGATGCTCGCCGAGGTACCGCTGAACGTAGGTGCACACGGGCCGTACCGACCATTCACGTTCACGGGCACAGTCCATCGCGAACTGTACGAGTACGGCTGCCAGCCCCTGCCCGCCGTACTCTTCCTTGACGACGGTGTGCATATAGGCGACCACGTCGCCGGCTTCGGCTCCGCTGCCCAGGATCTCGTCCTCGTCGCGGTATCCGAGGATGCCGACCAGCTCGTCGCCGGAGAGCAGTTCGAATCGTTCGTGCGACGGGTTGTCCACGAGCGTGACTTCCGGTGAGGTTCCGGCCTTCGAGTGTTCGGTGTCGTTCATTGCGGCGACCTCCACGGCACGATGTGCACCTGCGCGATCGGCGACAGCTGCGCTCGCACGCTCTCCATAACTGTGATCCATGCCACTCATAGAATCAGCTACCGACGACGCTGTCCCGGATTCGACCAATTTTTGCACCGGAATCGACCGGATCGCAATCGCAGTTCGCGAGGTCGTTTGCGCGAGGGGCGGGGCCGAGATGCTGTTTCCCCAGGTCCGATCGGTAGGCTCGTCGTCGTGAAGCTGCTGCCCCTGACCCCCGCCGGACAGACCCCGATTCGGGCATTGACCATCGCCGGAACCGATTCCGGCGGTGGAGCCGGTATTCAAGCCGATTCCCGCACGATGGCGATGTGTGGAGTTCACGCCTGCGTGGCCGTCGCCGCTGTGACGGTCCAGAATTCGGTGGGAGTCAGCGGATTCCACGAGATTCCGCCGGAGATCGTCGCCGACCAGGTGCGCGTCGTGGTCTCGGACATCGGCGTCGGTGCGGCGAAGACAGGAATGCTGGCGTCGACGACGATCATCGAAGCGGTAGCCGCAGTCGCCGCCGAGGTGGGAATCGGCCGCGACCGACCGATCCCGCTCGTGGTCGACCCGGTATGCGCGTCGATGCACGGTGATCCACTGCTGCACGAAGAAGCTCTCGACGCGGTCCGCAACACCTTGATTCCGGCTGCCACGGTAGTCACTCCGAACCTCGACGAGATCCGGTTGATCACCGGCATCGAGGTCGTCGACGACAAGAGCGCCCGCCAAGCAGCAGAAGCGCTGCATGCGCTCGGCGCTCAATGGTCCATCGTCAAGGGCGGCCACCTTCGTACCTCGGAGCTGTCGACCGACCTGCTGTTCGACGGCGACCGTTTCCTCGAATTCAGCAGTGCCCGGATCGACACCGGCAACGATCACGGCGGCGGAGACACGCTGGCCGCTGCGATCACTTGCGCTCTCGCACATGGCTATTCCGTTCCGGACGCGGTGGCGTTCGGCAAGGAGTGGGTGACCAAGTGCCTCGAGGCGTCGTACGACCTCGGCGCGGGCCATGGTCCGGTGTCCCCGCTCTGGCGGCTTCAGGTTTAGTGCGCTAGTTCCGGCGTACGCGCCAGATACCCAAATCGACGGGGACCCCGTTGGGTGTGGTCGCGAAGAACCCGCGCCGCCACGGACGGATCGTGAGATCGAGATCCTCGAGGGTGCCGGCCTCGAGTTCCTCGAGCGTTGTCGCCGACATCATGATGTTGCCGTCGCCGCCCAAGCCCATCATCCGGGCGGCGATGGTCACGTCGACGCCGAGCCAGTCGTCGCCGATCTGGCGCGGGGTACCGGTGTGGAGGCCGACGCGCATGCGTGGGGTGTATCCGTCGAGGTCGACTTCCGCGAGCGCGTCCTGCGCGGTGAACACCGCCTTCAGGGCCGCGTCCGGGCGAATGAACACGGCCATCAGACCGTCACCCATCCGTTTGACGACGTGTCCGCCGTTGTCGGTGATCGGGGTTTCCACGGCCTGCGCCACCGCACGCAGGAGCGTCAGCGTGGCGCCGTCACCGGCTTCGAGCGACCAGGTGGAGAAGCCCACCAAATCGGTGAAGACGATGGTCAATTCTTGATCACCGCGCCCGCGGCCCATCTTTTCCAGCGCTGCCTGCCATACCTGCAGTGCTCCGAGACTCACTTCGCGAGTGGCTGCCGGCTTCTGATCGAGCAATCTGTCAGCGACGCGGGCCACGGCGCGGGCACCGCCGGGGCCGGCGAGCGAGAGCGGATCTCCGAATCCCGGATCACCGGGTAGTGCCCGCCTCAGCCGTCGTAGCGCGTCGATGAGTTGCTGCCGACGGTTCAGTTCTGCCGCAGAGTTCAAGACGACGTCGACGACGCCTCGAACGGAGGAGGAAGAAGCACCTGCCGTGTCGGTGTCCTCCGGGGACAGATCAGCCATAACTCAAGCGTAACTCAGAGTTACAGACAGTGTGCTGCCGCGGTTCTCGCACAGTGGCCTCCTGGTCGCTCGCCAGTCGATCATTCGGTCAGTCGATCATTCGGTTCTCGCCTGTGTTCGGGCATCTCCGACGGGAACCCCGTTCGGCCCACTCAAATCCTGGGCATACGTCGCAACTCCGAAGGCTACTGCAGAAGCGTTGGCAGCGAGCGCGTCGCGATCGATGTTCGCGAGGTTGTCCTGGGCACTGTGGTAATTCGGGTCGAAGGTCTCCTCCGCTTCGCCGCCCCACTTCTCGGCCTGAGCCGGTGTCTTGCGCTCGTCCGCGCCGCTGAACACACCGCCCGCAGGGATTCCGATCTCGATGAAGGGGCCGTAGTCGGAGCGTCCGTCGAAGTCCGTTCCGTCCGCCGCAATCCCCCGACCGGCGAGAAAGTCGACGAAGGTGCGCTCGATGCCCGCCGAACCCTCGGGACCCGGCCCCTCCCCTACGGCATCCGAGTTGTCGCCGTCGTAGGCCAGGTATCCGGCATTGGGCGAACCGAGCATGTCGAAGTTCAGGTACAGGGCGATGTCGGCCCGTTCCTGATCGCTCAGACCTTCCACATAGCGGGTGGAGCCGACCAACCCCACTTCTTCCGCTCCCCAGAACGCGAAGCGCACGGCATTCTCGATGCTCGGTGAGCTTCCCATCTGCAGCGCGGTTTCCAGCACGGCTGCGGTGCCGCTTCCGTTGTCGTTGATTCCGGGGCCTTCCGGCACGCTGTCGAGGTGGGCGCCCACGACGACCACATTGTCGGTCGCGCCGGTCTTGGTCTGCGCAATCACGTTGCGCGACTTCGTCGTTTCCGTCGAGGTGTCGAGAATCAGCGTGAGATCTCCGGGCGCTGCGGCAAGAGCCTCGCCCGACGCCTTGCTCACGCCGCCGGTCGGGATTCGGGCGTCTTCGGGTTCACCCAAGGTAGCCCCGCCCAGCATTGCGTCCTCGTTGTTGGCAACCAACAACGCTGCCGCGCCGCGGTCCGCGGCGATCTTCTGCTTGTCGCCGAACGGGCACACTCCGCGGGTGACCAGCACGATGGCACCGTTCACGTCGCGTCCGTCGTAATCGGTGGCCTCGCACCCTGGTGTCTCGTCGGCGGGAATCGCCACCAGGCGTGCCGTGATTCCGGTCGGTCCCGTGGACGTGGAATACGTCAACGCTCGCACCGGAACATCGGAGCCGTCAGCAGCTTTCAGGGATTCGGTGCCGGGATCGAAGGAGCTGAAGTCGAATTCCGGGGTAGTGACGTCGAAACCCTTGTCTTCGAGGAGGTTTGCCACGTAGTCGACGCTGGCGTCGTAGCCGGGGGTTCCGGCCGATCGATTGCCGTCGTTGTTACCGGCGATCTTTTCGAGTTGCTCCAGATGCCCGGTCACGGCGTCGACCGTGACGGTCTCGGAGAATGCCACCGGGTCTGTCGGGACGGCTGCTTGACTTCCCGACGAGCACCCACCCACCACGAGTGCTCCAGCCATTGCGACCACAACCACACCGAAGAGTCTCATCTTCGGAGGATATCGGCCGAAGCACAGGAAAGGGACCCAGTACGAATGGTTTTTCGTACTGGGTCCCTACTCTGCTGTCACTCCTCGTTCTCGGTAGGTCTCCCGACAACACCTACCGAGGGAGCGACAAGATCAGGCGTCGCGACGATTCACGATGACAATACTTGCTCCGAAAATCACCAGAACGAAGACCGCGAAGTAGATCAGGCTGCCCCAGGGACCCCAGTGGAAATCAAGGCTTCCGCCGCCCGGGCTGAGGAAGTGGTTTGCATTCGCGAACGGCAGGAACGGGGTGATCTTTTCACCAACACTGCCGAACAGTCCGAACAGGCTCTCGATGAGCAGCGGCCAGAGCAGGAGCAACGCAATAGCGCCGGCCGACTGGCGGATGATCGATCCCACGCCGACAGCGAGGATCACGCACAGGAACGCGTAGATCGGGATGCCGTAGATCGCACGCCAGTCGTCACCAGTCGACAGGGTCAGCCCCGTGCTGGCGTCGGTACCGGCCATGGCCTTGGCCACCGCATATGACCCGAAGGCGAGGGCAAAGGTCAGCACCGCGCCGAAGGCACCGATGAGGCCGGCTTTGGCGATCAGAACCGAGGCACGGTTGGGAACTGCCTGGAATGTGGTTCGGATTGTCCCGAAGCGGTACTCACTGGTGACCGCGAGGGCCGCCATGATCATGAGAACCATGATCCCGAAACCCGAGATCCCGGCCGTGGCGACGGCGGTGTCGAGGTCAGGTGCTCCCTGGACGTCCGAGGATGTCAGAGCCGACTTGGCAACGGCGCCCATGATGGCCGCGAAGCCGAGAGCGAGCACGATGATGATGACCGTGCACCACAGCGGGGACTTGGTCGTGGTGATCTTGATACGTTCAGCACTGAGAACAGCCATTACAGTGCACCTCCCATAGCCTGCTGTGTGTTTGCGTGGTGGGCTCCGGCACCCGGATCGACACCGGATGCGTGGTACTGGACGTCGTCTCCGGTCAACTTCATGAACGCGTCCTCGAGCGATCCCTGCTGGGACGCCAACTCGTACAACACGATTCCCTGTGAACCAGCCAGACCACCGATCACATCGGTCGTCGAATCAACGACCACCAACGCCGGCGCAACACCGGAACCGTCCTCACGCACCGTCAACCCCTGCGAGAGCAGCACACTGCGCAACGCATCGAGCTGTGGGCTACGCACCCGCACCGTCGACTCCGACGAACGATCCACGAACTCCGCCACCGTCGAATCCGAGATCAACCGACCCCGACCGATCACCACCAACTGCTCCGCCGTCAACGCCATCTCCGAGAGAAGGTGACTCGACACCAGCACCGTGCGACCCTCGGCCGCCAACCGCTGCATGAACTTACGAATCCAGACGATGCCCTCCGGATCGAGACCGTTGACCGGCTCGTCGAACAACAACACCTTCGGATCACCCAACAACGCACCCGCCAACCCGAGACGCTGCGACATACCCAACGAGAACCCGCCGGCCTTCTTGCCCGCCACCTCGGACAACCCGACCAACCCGAGCACCTCGTCCACCCGAGACTTCGTCGTCGTCGACTTACCCGCACCGTTCGGGCCCAGAAAGCCCGTCACGATGCCCGGCTTGACCGTGAACGACAAATCGTCCACCGCTTTCGTCGGTCCGTAAACCTTGGTCAATCCCCTCAGCTCGATCATACTGACCAGTCAACCACGAAAACCGAACTGTCGGAACTTTCGGTCACCAAGAGAGAAAGATGTTGCGGGCGTTCATTGTCGAGGCTATTATCGAATGTATGTTCGACACTACCGGGGGGTAAAAGTGACGACGCAAGTATCTGAACAGGCGATATCCAAACAGACGATATCCGAAGAGACAATCGGACAATTCCGAGCGTCACTCGTCAGCATGGATCGTTCCATCGACAACGCAGCACGTGTGGATCTTCTGCGCGCGTTGGAAGAGTTGAAGGCCAGTTGTGCTGGGGCCCAGGCACTACTGGCTGCCGATCTCGACGCGTTCACCCGCAAGGACCGCGGCGAACGGGGAGTTCCGCGCGCATACCAGGGCCGTGGAATCAACGCGCAGATTGCCCTCGCACGGCGAGAGTCGGCATGGTTCGGAACTCAACATCTGAGCTTGGCCCGCGCACTGAACGACGAGATGCCGCACACACGTCGACTACTCGTCCGTGGCTCCATCAGTGAGCATCAAGCGACAATTCTCATGCGTGAGACTGCGTGTCTCACAGTCCAGGATCGCGCTACATTGGATCGCGAGTTCTGCTGCGACGCTGCAATCTTGGACGGATGGGGCAACCACCAACTGACAGAAAGAATCCGCGCACGCACTGCCGAAATTGACTCCGACAGTGTTGCCAGACGAGCACGCAAAGCTGTGGGAGACAGACGAGTAACGTCACGGCCTGCACCCGACACGATGTGCTGGCTCAATGTGCTGCTTCCCGCAGCCGAAGGTATCGCCGTGCACGCCACGCTCAGGCGCGACGCAGATTCCGTACTTGCCGGCGGGGACAAGCGCACACGAGCGCAAATCATGGCTGATCTCCTGGTCGAGCGGGTTACCGGAATCGGTCGCGCCACACCGACACCCGTCACCGTGAATCTGGTTGTCTCCGACCAGTCATTGTTGGGCGACAATTCCGACCCGGCGCACGTTCATGGGTACGGGCCTGTACCAGCCGATATTGCACGCGAATGGATCGCCAAGTGCAGCGAAGACTCCGAAACAATGGCGACGGTCCGAAAACTCTACGCACGCCCCGACACCGGCGCGTTGACCGCAATGGAATCCACGGCGAGAACCTTCCCGAAGGGGTTGGCACGACTGATCGAACTCCGGGATCGCAGCTGCCGTACTCCGTGGTGCGACGCGCCGGTTCGCCACCGTGACCACATTCGCGACCACTCGAGGGGTGGACTCACCAGCGCAGCGAACGGTGCCGGGTTGTGCGCGGCATGCAATTACGCGAAACAGGGCTCGGACTGGTCTGCCGACCCTGTGCCGGGTAACCGGCACACCTTCACCACGACGACGCCTACCGGGCACCGATATTCGTCTGAGGCTCCGCCACTTCCGACACCCTGGACCGGTCCCGGCGCGGCCTGAGTTCTTCGGTGGGGCTCATGATCCTCGGTGAGCCAGTGCATTCACGAACACCTCGGAAATCTCCGAGGGGTCGCGTGCGATATAGGTCGACCCGCCCGTCACGCGGGAGATATCGGCGAGCGCTGCAGCGTCGGCGTCATCGGTGATGCCGATGGTGACGATGATGACCGGACGCGCCGGATCCTGCTCGCGTGCAAGAACATCGAGCAGCTGTTCACGGCTGATGCTGTCGGGATCTTCGTTTGCACCGTCGGTCAAGATGATGACGCTGTTGACCGCTCGCGGATCGTACGATTCCTGGACTTTCCGGAAGGCAGCCAGCGTCGTGTCGTACAAACCTGTGGCACCACGCTTGAGTTCGGTGAGCCGGTTCGCTTGATCAGCCATCAACTTTCGTTGAGTCACGCCGTCGACGATGGTGTCGTAGCGCCTGATCGGCACTAATTCCTGGAAGTCCTGGGTTCCGTTCATACCTTGGGAGAAGGCCCACAGACCGGCAGCGACGCTGTCCGGGAAGACTTGATTGCCGGCGAGAGCAGCAGCAGTGGTCAACTGCATGCGCGTCTTGCCACCTGCCGCCGGATAGTCCATCGATGCAGACACGTCGATCGCGACGAGTGTTCGGATCGGCTTGGCCATCAACGCCCAAGCACCCAGTGTCTGATCGGCCACCGACTGTTCGGAGACAGTCAATGCCGTGACGTCACCAACTCCACCTTCGACGGTTCCACCGCCGGAAGTACGGAAACCGCTGCGTGCCAGTACTTCCTGGGCAGATTCACTGTGCAACAGCTCGGCAATGGCGTCACTCTTCTTGGCTGCGGCGTAGTGCCGGTCCGGTGCCGACGCACTGACCACCAGTGGGTAGTCCATGATCATGGTTCCAGTCGCCGGCACGGTCGCGGAAATCCTCGACTCTGCCTTCGTGAACTCGACCACCTGCTGCTCGGTCGAAACACCAACCTTGCCTGAGCTGACCAATTCGGTGAGCATCTTCTGTCCTACCGGCTGATCTTCGGTACGTACACTTTCGGCTTGGGCATGGGGTACGAGTGCCGCTCGAACCGATTCGGAGGTGGCCCCGGTCTCCGCAAGAGCTCCGAGAATGGGCGCCGATGCAACCCCGGTGAACAATGGATTGCCCAGCGCGAGGTCAGGAACCTGTAGCGCTGTGAGCCAACTGGCAAACTGCTCGCCACCGCCGGAGGCGAGAACGACAGGTGAGGTCGCGATCGAACCGCCGGCCGCAGCGACCGGTCCCTTGGCCGTCAATGACGCTTTGCCGACCCACGCTGTCGAATCCGGTATCCACATGTCCGGCGCGTCCACACCCTTGCCCAAAGTTCCCGCGACGTCGCCGGGCAGCGCAGAGGTGACCGTTATCCGCGAACAGCCCGTCTGCTCCGGCGACGCTTCTGCGAGGATCTCCGTTACTGCAGGCGCGATCGCAGGATCTGCTGCCAGCGAGTACTCGTCGACGCTCTCGCAGGAATCGGACTGTGTTGCCTTGAAGACCACCACCCCGGTGGCGACTACCGCGACGGCAACCAACCCACCCACTGCGTAGAACCCGATCGACCGCCCGCTGTCAGGACTCGAATGCCGTCCGCCCGCCATGAAATCTGCCCTTCCGAGGCCACTCGCACTCAGGCATACCGACGGCATGCGTGCGACTGGAGCTATCCCTACCGGGCGGTAGTGTAGCCAAGAACACAGAATTTCCAACTAGCGCTGAATCATCGACGAACTGGCGGGCCCACATTCCGGGACAGGCGGGCCGAACTCACCAAGACTCGAGCGCCGGAGCGACTTTTCAGCAATCGGTTCCGCTCACCAGAGGTCGCGCTTCTGGACCTTACCCATCGCGTTACGCGGCAGAGTCTCGGCAAAACGAACTTCGCGGGGACGCTTGTGCGCCGACAACTCTGCCCCGACCAACTCGACCAATTCGGCTTCGGTGACCTCGGGACTGCCTGGCTTGCGGACGACGACGGCGATGATCCGCTGCCCCAGATCCGCGTCGGGGACACCGATCACCGCAACTTCGGACACCGAGGGGTGCCCGAGGATGGCAGTCTCGATCTCGCCGGCGCCGACTCTGAATCCGCCGGTTTTGATCAAGTCGATGGATTCGCGGCCGACGATTCGGTGGAACCCACCCTCGTCGATGACGGCGACATCGCCGGTCTTGAAGTAGCCGTCCTCCGTCCAGGACTCGGCGGTTGCGTCTGGACGGTTCAAGTAACCGTCGAAAAGCATCGGCCCACGTACCTGCAGGCCGCCGATGCTCTCGCCGTCGTGTGGAACGTCGTTGCCTCTTTCGTCACGAAGACGAGTCTCGACACCGCGCAGTGGCACTCCGACCCAACCCGGGCGTCGCTCGCCGTCGAATCGTGTACTTAGCGTCAGCATCGTCTCGCTCATGCCGTAACGCTCGATTGGGGTCAATCCTGTTCGCTCACGCAACTTTTCGAAGACTGGGACGGGAAGCGGCGCACTGCCGGAGACCAGCAGCCGAGCGCCGGACAACGCACGGGCCGCCTCTTCGTCTTCGGCGATACGCGACCAGACGGTGGGGACACCGAAGTAGAGGGAGCCTTTGGCTCGTGCGTAGTTTTCCGGCGTCGGCTTGACGGTATGGATCACTCGGCTGCCGATCCGGAGCGGACCGAGGATTCCGAGGATCAGCCCGTGCACGTGGAAGAGCGGAAGCCCGTGCACGAGGGTGTCTCGCCACGTCCAGTCCCAGGCCTCGGCGAGCGCGTCGATCCCGGCTGCGATGGCCGAGCGACTGAGCAGAACACCCTTCGGTGGGCCGGTGGTTCCCGAGGTGTACAGGACGAACGCTGTGGACTGAGGAGCCGGTTCGGGATAGCTGTGCCATGAGCGCGCATGCAACCGGACGGGGACTACCGGCAGAGTGTCGCAGTGCTCGTCCGTTTCACCGAGCCACGCCTGAGCTCCGGAGTCACGCAGAATGTGCTCCCGCTCAGCCCTGCCCGAGTCCGGCGGTACCGGCACAACGGTGACGCCGGCAATCAATGCACCGACGACGGCGAGGATCGTTTTTGCTGTGGGAGTTGCCAATACGGCAACCCGGTCGGCCTGCGCCACTCGTTCCGCGACCGAGGTCGCGGCACCGAGAATGGCACTCCGCGAGAGCACCGTGTCACCGATCGTCGCGGCGTCGTCGAGGTCGTCACCGCGGGCAACAGCAAGGGGGTTCAGTGATCTCAGCAGCACCACGACAGCATCTCACAGCGCGGATGGTCGCAAACTTTCTCCTGCCCGACGCGCATCCATCGAGTGAGGAGGGAACAGCGTCACCAGCGCCGCCCCCAGTAGAGCCCCGGAAAGAACTGCGAATCCGTGCGCGTCGTCGACCGTCACCAGAGTTGCGCCGCCGACGACAATCACGGCAGTCAGGACAATCTCGGGCATTCGCGGGCGCACCAGAACGCCGATTCCCGCCGCCGCCGCTGCCAGAGCCAGTGTCGCACCGGAGTTACCGGCGCCGGTCGACGGGAAGACTGCGGTGGTGAGCAAACCGAACAGCAATTGACCGAGCAGGAAAAGTGCCCAACCACGTGCGGCACCCCAGAGCCGAAAAGCAGGCGGCGCCACCACTGCCAACGTGAGAAGGTTGGCAACCGTCCCGGCAAGGCCGCCGTCCTGGACGAACACCGACGTCAGAATCCGCCACCACTGACCGTCGCGGATCAACGTGGGATCACGGCGAAACATGTCCAACAGTCCCGGCATCAGCGCCTGCAAAATTGACGGCGCTGCCACCACGAGCCAAAGCACAACGGCCGAAAGAGGTAGGTCTCCGAATATTCGACGATCCTTCAGCCACGCGAGCATCAGCGCGATCGAGGCAGCAACGACGGCGACAATCAGTACCGCGTCCAAGCCGCCGGTCCCTGAGGTGGTCACAGCGCGACCTTACATCGGACTGATACCGACATCAGGGAACCTGACACCCGCGAAAGCACACGGTTCAGGCGGAGAGGCGCTTTGCTGCCGCGGCGATTCGTTCGTCTGTTGCGGTGAGAGCGATCCGAACGTGCTTGCTCCCGCTCGGTCCGTAGAACTCACCGGGCGCAACGAGGATCCCGCGATCGGCGAACCAACTGACCGTCGCTCGGCATTCCTCGCCGCGGGTTGCCCAGAGGTACAGGCCGGCCTCGGAATTGTCGACGGTGAATCCGGCACCTCGGACAGCTTCGATCAACACGCTGCGACGCTCGCGGTACCGCTCGCGCTGGACGTTCTCGTGTTGGTCGTCGCCCAAGGCTGCGGTCATCGCAGCTTGGATCGGCAACGGCAGGATCATGCCCGCGTGCTTGCGCACCTCGAGCAGTTCCGACACCAGAGCCGGATCACCGGTGACGAACCCGGCGCGATAGCTTGCGAGGTTCGACGTCTTCGAAAGTGAATGGACCGCAAGCAAACCGGTTAGATCGCCGTCGTTGACCCGAGGATCGAGGATGGAGAGTGCATCGGCTTCCCAGGTCAACCCGAGGTAGCACTCGTCGGAGACGACGACGGCGCCGCGCTCGCGTGCCCAGGCCACGACCTTCTGCAAGTGCTCGAGCCCGAGCACCTTTCCGGTGGGGTTGGACGGCGAGTTCACGAAGATCATCGCCGCCGACTCGGGACCGAGCTTGTTCAAGCCGTCGGCGCGCAGAACGCGCGCACCTGCGAGTTTCGCCGCGACCTCGTAGGTCGGGTATGCCAACTCCGGAATGACCACCAGATCGTCGGCGCCGAGACCGAGCAATTTCGGCAGCCACGCGATCATTTCCTTGGTGCCGATGGCCGGCAGCACCGCTGCCGGATCGACGTCAGGAATGTTGTAACGGCGATCCAGTGACTCCGCCACGGCCTCGCGCAGTGCGAGCGTGCCATGAGTAGTCGGATATCCCGGCACCTCGGCAACAGATGCCAAAGCCTCCTGGATTACCGGATCCACCGGATCAACCGGCGTACCCACGGACAGGTTCACGATGCCGTCGGGATGAGAGTGTGCCTTCGCCGTGACGTCGGCGAGCGAATCCCACGGAAAATCAGGAAGCCCAGCGGCCACCGGAGTACGAGACAAGATCTCTATTCCTCACCCATGGGAGGCAGCGCCTTGATGAACGGCGTGTCGTAGTCGACCTTGCCGAGCTTGGCTGCTCCACCCGGCGAACCGAGATCGTCGAAGAAATCGACGTTGGTGCTGATGTAAGCGTTCCACTGGTCCGGGACGTCGTCTTCGTAGAAGATGGCTTCGACGGGACAGACAGGCTCACACGCGCCGCAGTCGACACACTCGTCGGGGTGGATGTAAAGCATGCGCCCACCCTCGTAGATGCAGTCGACAGGGCATTCTTCGATGCACGCCTTGTCCATCACATCTACACACGGTTCAGCAATCGTGTAGGTCACTGCCGATCTCCCTGCCTTCCTGTCGTGCATCGCCGCCGCAACACGCAGTTGCAAGGGGCCGAAAATCCGATACG
This sequence comes from Rhodococcus sp. P-2, assembly GCF_016598535.1. Lineage (GTDB taxonomy): Bacteria > Actinomycetota > Actinomycetes > Mycobacteriales > Mycobacteriaceae > Rhodococcus_F > Rhodococcus_F baikonurensis. Next base: position 1,378,176 of record NZ_CP066779.1, read on the forward strand.
ACTCTCACGTACCGCGGGAACAGCCTATTATCCCCCTGCCGACCGACTCTGAGCAGGCGGGGGTAACACATTTCAGCCTACTGTGGTGATGTTCCTCGACCGAATCGCGATCCACTTCTCCCCCGCGGCGGCAGCGCGTACCAGTGCGCCGCGTTCACCGAGGTAATCCGCCACGACGCCGATCACCGGAATCTTGCCGAAAACCTCGTACGGCTTTGTCCGCGACGGACGCTTGTGCAGCTCGTCCGTGATGGCGCGAAAAGTCTTGGACGTGCGCCACAACGTGCCGATGAGCGCGAACGGGCGCCAGGTCTCGTCGGCGCCGCCGGCTGATTTCTCGGCGAAGTCCTCTCCGGTGAGAAGCTCTCGGGACTTCGTCTCACGCCGGCACAACACCGACGCCAGGAGGTCCACCTGCTGATCCCGTTCCGTCACTCCGTGTTCACGGGCAACCGCAACGAGCACAACGGCCTGATTCGCGAATGCCAGCAGGTCCTGGATCGGGAGCCGATTGAGGAGGACGCCGAAGATGCCGGGGAACGCGACGGCAACGGTGTTGAGTGCGCCCAACCGGGTCGTCCACCACTTCGAACGCTGCTCGTCGGTCATCACCGACCACGCCGCCGTCCCGGGGAACTTGACGACATCGAGGACCCAAGCGGCTGCGTCCAACACCATCGCGGCAGCATTTCGCTCGGGATCGGTCGGCTCGAAGGTCCGACGCTTGATTCCGAGCGGATCGCTGTAGGCGAGGTCCAGAACGGGATTGATGCCCCACACCGCTCGGTCGAGAACCTCGACGACCTTGCGGTCCCCCAATACGTCAGCCATCAGGCGATCGCTCCTTCGCGTCGTGCGTGTGTGGTGGTTCGTTCGCGTGCCGGACGTCCGATTCCCTCGGCGATGGCGCGCAGCTCTGCGACGGTCTTCTCGGACCCGTGTTCGGAGCCGGCCATCCTCGAGATCGTCTCCTCCATCAGCGTTCCGCCGAGGTCGTTGGCTCCGCCGTTGAGCATCATCTGCGTTCCGGTGATACCGAGCTTGACCCAGCTGGTCTGGATGTTGGGGATACGACCGTGCAGCATGATGCGTGCCAGTGCGTGCGCAGCGCGGTTGTCCCGGTTGGTCGGCCCTGGCCGTGAAGCACCCGCCAGGTACAGCGGCGCGCTCTGGTGAACGAACGGCAGCAGCACGAACTCCGTGAATCCGCCTGTGCGATCCTGGATTCCACGGAGTACGTTCAGGTGCCCGACCCAGTGGTGCGGCTGATCGACGTGTCCGTACATCATCGTCGAACTCGACCGCAGTCCCACCTCGTGTGCCGTGGTGACCACTTCGATCCACTCCGCCGTGGGCAGTTTGCCCTTGGTGAGGATCCAGCGCACCTCGTCGTCGAGGATCTCCGCTGCCGTACCGGGGATGGTGTCGAGTCCCGCCTCACGCAGGGCGGTCAGCCAGTCCCTGATGCTTTCACCGCTGCGCGAAGCACCGTTGACGATCTCCATGGGCGAGAACGCATGGACGTGCATCGACGGCACGCGCTTCTTGACTGCGCGAACAAGGTCGGCGTAACCGGTGACGGGAAGTTCCGGATCGATACCGCCCTGCATGCACACTTCGGTCGCGCCGGCGACGTGCGCTTCCCACGCACGGTCGGCGACCTGGTCCGCCGACAGGGTGAAGGCGTCGGCGTCACCCTTGCGCTGCGCGAACGCACAGAACCGGCAGCCCGTGTAGCAGATGTTGGTGAAGTTGATGTTCCGGTTCACCACGTAGGTGACGTCCTCACCGACAGCATCCTTGCGTAGCGCATCCGCCAGTGCCACAACAGCTTCCAGGCCCGGGCCCTCCGCCGTGGCAAGGGCCAGGTATTCGTCGTCGGAACATCCGGCCGGGTCGCGTTCGGCACTGCGCAATGCAGCCAACAGATCGGTGTCGACGCGAATCGGAGCACTCAACTCGAGTACCTGTTCGCGCACGGTCTCCCAGTCGCCGAACGCACTGCCCAGGTCACTGCGGGTCTCGGTGTTGCGCCCGTCCGTGTCGATCTCGGTATTGAGATCGATGCGTCCGCTCGATTCCCACGACTCGTCCGGCTCCTGCCACGGTCGACCCACCGGCTTGGTGTCGGGCAAGGCGAGGCCGGTCTTGGGATCCGCCAGTGCCTGCACGTGACCCGCAATGCGCGGATCGATCCACGGAGCCCCGGCCAGGACATATGCCGGCTGAGCCGCGGTGCGTTCGGTCAGCGTGAAGCCGCCTTCGGCGCTGATCTCGGCCAAGGTCTCGAGATTCGGCCATGGGCGCTCCGGGTTGACGTGATCGGGGGTCAACGGCGATACCCCGCCCCAGTCGTCCACACCGGCGCCGAGCAGCGCGAGGCACTCGCTGTTGGAGACGAGATTCGGCGGACTCTGAATCCGCATCGTCGGCCCGAGCAACAGGCGTGCGACGGCGATGGCCGCGAGAAACTCGTCGAGTCCTGCATCAGGGGTGTTGCGCATCGCGGTATCAGGCTTGGCCAGGAAGTTCTGAATGATCACTTCCTGGATGTGGCCGAACGCCTTCTGCGACTTGCGTATCGCCATGATCGATTCGGCACGCTCGAGGAAGTTCTCCCCGATGCCCACAAGAATTCCCGTGGTGAACGGTATGTTCAGGCGGCCTGCGTCGGTCAGAGTGCGCAGCCGAACCGCCGGGTCCTTGTCCGGGCTGCCGTAGTGGCATTCGCCTTTGTCGGTGAACAGCCGAGTAGCGGTCGTCTCGAGCATCATGCCCATCGACGGCGCAACAGGCTTGAGTCGCGAGAGCTCTTGCCAGCTCATCACACCGGGATTCAAGTGCGGGAGCAGTCCGGTCTCCTCGAGCACCCGAATCGACATCGCCCGCACGTAGTCGAGGGTGGAGTCGTAGCCGCGTTCGTCCAGCCATTGCTTGGCTTCCGGCCAGCGAGCCTCGGGGCGATCCCCCAGCGTGAACAACGCTTCCTTGCAGCCCAATTCGGCACCTGCCCGGGCAATGTCCAAAACCTCGTCAGGCTCAAGGAACATGCCGTGCCCGCCGGCACGCAGCTTCCCGGGCACCGTGACGAAGGTGCAGTAGTGGCACTTGTCCTGGCACAGACGGGTCAGCGGAATGAACACTTTCCGCGAATACGTCACGGTGTTCGGCCGACCCGCTGCCAGCAGACCGGCATCGCGAACCTTGGCCGCCGAGGAACACAGATCGGTCAGATCGGTTCCCCGTGCCTGCAGCAGCGTTGCCGCCTCGTCGACGTTCAGGGTCGCTCCGTCGCGTGCACGACGGAGAACGCGCCGCATCGCCGACGCTGACGGGCCGGGCGACGGACTGGACGAGGCGGACGCGGAAATACCTGGCATCGGAAGCATGGTGGGTTTGCCGGAGTCATCACCAGTTCGGTTCACCTAGCGATCATGCGCCATGTGAGACGACTAGTGCCACCCGGTGCCAGAAGTAGGAGGCCTCACGGGCTCGATACCCCCTCGATCACGAGGGCGGATAGTCGTCGTCGACCACTACCTCGACTCGTTGATCCACCACGTCTGCCAGTGGTGCGTCGAGTGGGATGTCGGTCAGATCGGGTTCTTCGGGGGCGTTCGGATCTACGGGTGTCGATTGTTCGAGCGCATCTGATTCCGGAGCCTCCGGGTCGAATGTCGCATCTTGTTCGGTCATCACGTGCTCCCTTCTCGGTCGCCACACTCCACGATAGGGCCGATGTCGACAGATCGCCCCTCACTCGACCAAAGTAGTGCCCATGACTGCGCCGCAACCGCTGACCATGGCCGACCCATTATGGCGACCCAGCACCAAAGCCCCGAGGCTGTGGGCAATCACTGCCGCACTGTTCTGGGTACCCGTCATCATCGCCGAAATCGTCTGTGCCGTCTTGATACCCGGAATCCCGTCCTGGGTGGTCGGCACCGTATTCGCAGTCACCGTCCTCTTCGCTGCCACCTACATTCTGATGGTTCCGGCGTGGCGGTATCGCGTCCACCGATGGGAGATCAGTGACACCGCGGTGTACACACGCACCGGCTGGTTCACCCAGGAACGACGCATCGCACCGATCTCGCGCGTGCAGACAGTGGACACCGAGCGCGGACCGATCGACCGGATGTTGGGTCTGGCAACCGTGACGGTCACGACGGCGTCGTCGGCCGGGGCCGTGAAGATCTCCGCGCTCGACCAGGAAATCGCCGATCGCACGGTCGCTCAACTGACGGAGATCGCGGGCACCAACGTGGGAGACGCGACGTGAACGAGAAACAGTTGGGCGACCCGACCGCGATCGACATTCCCGCCGAGGCGGAAACGGCAGCTGCCGAGGCAGCCGAAGAGGAGCAGCCCTGGCTCCGCCTCGACCGACGCATGCTTCTGGTCCACCCCGTCAACGAAGTGGTCAAGCTGCTCCCGGTCCTGCTCGTCTCCGTTGTTCTCGGCAGCCAATCCGGGAATCACTGGTGGGGACTCGGCGTCGTCACTCTGCTCGTCGTCTTCGGTCTGTTGCGGTACTTCACCACCACGTACCGAATCGGGCCCGTTCACGTACAGCTGCGCACCGGGGTCTTCCAGAAGAAGCTGCTCTCCGTCCCGCGCAGCCGCATCCGATCCGTCGACGTCGAAGCCGGGGTCATGCACCGACTGCTCGGACTGTCGATCGTGCGCATCGGGACCGGCCAACGCGCTGGGAGCGGCCACGATTCGAACAAGTTCGAGCTCAACGCCCTGTCGACTGCCCTGGTTCCGGACCTGCGCGCCGCACTGTTGGCCGGCGCGCAACAGGCACGAGGGCTGCAAACCCCGGGCGCTCCGGCCTCGAACGTCACCGAACCGGTCGACACCGAGATCGGACACTGGCAGCCCAGTTGGGTTCGCTACGCACCCTTTTCGTTCACCGGGATCGCAATCATCGCAGCGATCATCGGCATCTCGTTTCAATACGGCATCGGCACTGCCGTCGCGAAATCGTCGGCGGTAAGCGACAGCTTCGACTCCCTCGAGAGCCTCGGCATCGCGCTGATGGTCGTCATCGCGCTCGTCGTGCTGCTCGTGCTGTCGAGTGCACTCGCCTGCGTCCAATACCTGATCGCGTTCGGCAACATGAAACTCACCGACAACGGACGCATCCTGCATGTCAGTCACGGCCTGTTGAAGACTCGGCAGACCACACTCGACCGCGCCCGCCTGCGTGGCACGACGCTCAAGGAACCGCTCCTGCTGCGGCTGGCCCGCGGCGCGCGGCTCGACGCCATCATGACCGGGGTGAGCGCCGAGAAGAAGGAATCTTCACTGCTGCTGCCGCAGGGACCACGCCGGGAGGCCGAGCGAGTGATGGCCACCGTGATCGGTGATTCACGCCAGGCTTCCACCCCGCTGATCCCGCACGGCCCGGCCGCGCGCCGTCGCCGCTACACCCGGGCACTGTTTCTCGCGACAGTGGCGTTCCTGGTCTGCGTGGCGTGCGCGGCATCCGGCGTGCACGTGCCGATCTACGCGTGGTTCGGGGTCGCTGTGCTCGCGATCGGCGGCGCTGCGCTCGCCTACGACCGATACAACGGCCTCGGCCACGCAGTTCTGCCGGGGTGGTTGATCACCCGAAGCGGCTCGCTCGACCGACAGCGTCACAGTCTCGAATCCGAAGGTGTCATCGGATGGACAGTGCGCGAGACGTTCTTCCAGCGGCGCGCAGGTGTGGCAACCGTGGTCGCTGCGACGCCGGCCGGCACGGGAAGCTACGAGGTGATCGATCTCCCCGCCGAGAACGCGTGGGCCATGATCGAAGCCGTCACTCCGGGCGGTGGCGACGTCTGGGCAGGTCGTCGATGATGAGCCTCGCCAGCGAACCGAGACGCGATCGCTCCGGCTGGATGGTCGGAACACCGAGGAGTTCGAGCGGAGCGGCGGTCACCGGTCCGACGCAGTAGGTCGGTACCGGTCCGCGCATCGCTGCGACGAACCGCTCCAGCTCGCCCATTTCTTTTGCCGTGCTGAGCATCGAGGAGACCGCGGGGGCACTGGTGAAGGTCAGCGCGTCGATTGCACCGGAACGAACTGCAGCAACCAACGCGCGGACCGGCGACTGATCCGGCGGCCGGATCCACCGATAGACCGACACCGGAGTGACAACCGCGCCGATGTCGGCGAGGGAGGCGCTCAGGTCCGTCAGCGGCTCCCATTCGGTGATGGTGCCGTGCAACTGAACCGCGACGCGTAAACCGGCCACTCCCTCGCTTCCGAGGTGTGCCAGAACTTCCTCGGACGACTCGCCCGAAGGCGACCATTCCTCACGCAGTCCGGCGCCCCGGATGGCGCCCGTCGCCTTCGGGCCGCGGGCGATGATGCGCGTGCGGGCGAGAGCTCCGAGGAACTCGTCGGTCAAACCCCACGACGCGACGGCGTCGAGCCAACCTCGAAAGCCGATTCCGGTGCTGATCACGACCAATTCCGGTGGCTCGGCAATCAAAGCGGACGTCTGAGTGCGCAGGTCTCGATCGTCCACCAACGGCAGCACATGGATCACCGGTGTTCGAACGATCTCCGCGCCTCGACGTTCGAGGAGCGTCGCAAATTCTTCGACACGCCGTTCTGCGGTCAAGGCGATAGTCGCGCCCGCCAAATCATGTTCAGCCACAGGCTGAGTGTCCCTTATGCACGGGTCAGTTTCCTACGCGCGCGCCGAGAACTAGTGCGAACTGAGGGTGGCAAGCCTGTTGATCGCTACTTTGAAGAGGAAAACCGCGGCCGGAGCGATTGCGCCGACCAGCAGCAGGAAGGTCAGCGGGGACGAGAGCACCAGCACGTCGCCGCCTGGACCACCGACCATGCACACCAAGAACCCGACGATCCAACCGGCGAGGGGCAAGGCGGCCCTACCCGGCGTCGTAACCGTGCGGGCGGCGATCACCAAGGCGAGGTTCGCCACCGCTGCCACGAGAATGCTGATCGGAAATGCCGTAGTACCGAGATGAGTCGGCAAGAACAGGACGGACAACACCGCGCACAGGAACCCGTCGAAAATCAGGACGCCGAGGATGACAGGGTCGAGCCACGACAGTGACGTTCCTGTCGAAGCGCCTGTGTTGGTCTCGGCCGTGATCATGGTTTCGATAGTGGTCTATCGACGGCTGACGCGCGAGCGCGGGGTCCCTCCCGACAAGCACCCCGGCTCGCACCCGACAAGTACGTAGTCGATCAGGGAACCGGTGGGAACCCGAGCAGCGTCAGCAGATGACTTTGCTGATCTGCGAACGCGTAGAGCGATCCGTAATACATGTCGTGGTAGTAACCGGCCATCGGACGCAACGAATCGACGAAGGCAACGATCTGGTTCTGCAGGTCCCAGTTGTACATTTCTTCAGCCCCCAGGCTTTGCTGTCACCGAAAGGACCACCCATCCGGTGACACGCATCACACACCACTACGGCGTCGATCGCAATGCCTGCCAGCCGACGCCCAGGTCAGCTGTGCAGCCCGCCGAACAGATCGCTCTCACGACCGTCCTCACCCACCGGACCGAGCGTGCCGGCGGCCAATACGAAATGCTCGACCGTCAGGATCGGTTGAACCACGTTGTTCGACAGTGCGAACTCGGCTCCGCTCGGGGCTACCGTCACCTGAGTGGCGTGGGCGCTCAATGCCCTCGCCTTCGCGTCCATGACGCCTCGAACGTCGATCGCCGTCGTCACGTCTCCGTCGTCGACGCTCGGCAATTCCCCGGGCTCGGGCAGACGCCACTTTTCCGGGAACTCGGAAATTGCCGCGATGCCGCGTTCGAGTCCGCTGCGCTCGGTCACGGTCCAATAGAACTTCGGAGTCGACCACGGCTCGCCCGTCTCGGGATACGCGGTCGTTGCGGCAGCTTCCACGGCCGCGGTCGTGATCGCGTGCGCCTGGATGTGATCCGGGTGCCCGTAGCCTCCGTTGGGGTCGTACGTGATCACGACGTGCGGCCGAATCTCACGAATGACGGCGACCACCGCGCCGACTGCCTCGTCGAGTCGAGCATTGACAAAAGCACGGGGATTGGCGGCCGAAGGTGTGCCGATCATTCCGGAATCGCGATACCGCCCGGCACCGGCGAGGAAGCGGGGAGCGGCACTGCCCAAAGCCGACAAAGCAGCACTCAGTTCCGCGATCCGGTAGCCACCGAGTTGATCGGCCTCGGAAGCCACGAGCCCGGCCCACGCGTCACCGATCACTTCGCCTTCCTCCCCCAACGTGCAGGTGAGGACCGTGACCTCGGCGCTTTCGGACGCGTATCGCGCGATGGTGCCGCCGGTGGTGATCGTTTCGTCGTCCGGATGTGCGTGCACCAACAGAAGTCGCTTCGCCGACGCGGTCACTTTGCCACCCTCACCCAGTCCGTAGCGTTTCCGAATATCCCTACCTGCACCGGGCCGTCGAGTACGACGCCCTCGACGCCGGTACCGACTGCGACCAGCGCCCGTGACTGCACGATCGGCAATACCGCCGCAAGATCCCACAGCTTGGGCTCCGCATCGTTGATCAACGATCCGAGATCCCCGACTCCACTGAGCGCTTCGTCGATCCGACCTTGTAGCGCAGGATCACACAGCCCGGACAGATTGCTCGGGGCCTCGACGCTTGTCGTTCGGACCGGCTCCGGCGTCTGCGACGGCGTCGGTGCGGGCACCACCGAAGCCGGCGCAGGAACGGAAGGTGCTGTCGGGCAACTGAACCGGGAGGCCAGTGACGTCGCCGTGTCGGCGCCCGCTCGGCTCCACCCGACGATCATGTCGACGCGTCCTGTAGTCAGATCCTCGCCGTAGAGCTCCTCCGGCGGCACCGATTCGACGGTCGCCAGGATTCCCACGTCACGCAATTCGTCGGCAGCGGTGTTTGCCACGGCGATCGCGATGTCGTCGTTTTCGGGAGCGCCGATCAGCAGTGTCAGCTGAGCGCCGTCCCGAACGATCGATCCGACCGTTCCAGTGCCCGTGACGATTCCGGTGGGCGGTGCCGTCAGGTAGCCGGCTGCGGTCAGCTCGCCCAGCGCCTGCTCTCTGGTCGGTTTCGGCGGCGCGGTGGGCGCATATCCCGGATCCGACGGAGCGAGGATCTGAGCTTTCACCGGGGCGGACGCCGATTCACTCCCGGCCGCCACTACGGCGAGCAGGTCCGGATCGAGCAGTCCCAGAACACCTTTACGCACCCGAACGTCGGCGAAGTTCTTGCTGCGCCCGTTGACGTTGATGTCGAGAGTGCGCGGAACGTAGGAGAAAGCCGTACTGACACCCGGGATGGCAGACAGCTGGATATCCGTGGCGCTACCCGAATGAACTTGCGCCACTTGAGCATCGTCGGTACGCAGTGCGTCCGCCAACTGCGAAGCCGTTCCTCCGCGTCGCAGAACTATCTGATCCGGATCCGAAGGCTTGCCCCAGAATCGGTCGTTACGTTCGAGCACGATTTCGTCCCGGCCACGATCGACCGAGCGCACGTGAAAGTGGGCTCCCGACACCGGAATCCCCTCACTCAAACCGGTGCTGAAACCGCCGGGAGTGTCCTTGATCAGGTGCGAGGGAAGAATATCGGTGAACAACTCTCGCCACGCCGGATACGGCGCACGCATCACGACGTTGACCGTCTTGCCACCGCCGGAGGAGTTCACGTCGTCGATCATCTGATAGCCCGCGGGATTGACCACGCCGGGAACCGAGATCATCTGCTGCCACAGGTAGCGAAAGTCTTCTGCCGCAATGGGAGCACCGTCCGACCATTGGGCTTCGTTGCGCAGTTGGTAGCGAACCGTGAACGGGGCCTGCGACGTCACTTCAGCCGAAACGAGGAAAGAGTCGTCGATCGCCCACTCCGTCGCACCAGGCTGCGTCGGCGAATTGATCGGACGAAATGCACTGGGCAATACGAGGTTGCCGACTGCGGAGTTGACCGGCGATTGATCCGCGAGCAGGTGCGGGTTGAATCCGCCTCCTACCTCGTCGATTGCCACAGTGACTTGCTTCATCGCCGGAACGACCGGAGTCGGTGTGGGCTTGACGGTTTCGGTGCTCTCGACCGGAGGCGGCGGATCGGCTGTACATGCAGTCAGCGACAACGCCGTCACTGCCACTGCCAACGCCAGGTAGCGACGTCCTGAGGCCACAGACAATTCCTTCCGTACGGGGCCGCGTCGCCCCTTCGCGCTCGATTTCCCGGCAGAACTTTGCCCGGAAACCATGAAGGCGAATGTACCTTTCCGCCGAAAACTCGGCTGAAAGGCACATCCGCCTGTCAGGTTGTAACCGACGAAAGACTACAGAGCAGCCTTGTCGCGTGCCTTGCTACGTGAACGCTCACGAGCGCGCTCGGTTGCGTTGAGGTGCACCTTGCGGACGCGGACGTCCTCCGGGGTGACCTCGACACACTCGTCGCCGGAGCAGAACTCCATTGCCGCTTCGAGTTCGAGCTTGATCGGCTTTGCGAGGGTCTCCATCACGTCTGCGGACGACTGACGCATGTTGGTCAGCTTCTTCTCGCGGGTGACGTTGATGTCGAGGTCTTCCTGACGCGGGTTGATGCCCACGACCATGCCCTCGTATGTATCGGCGCCGGGCTCGACGAAGAAGGTTCCGCGGTCGGCCAACTGGATCATGGCGAACGGCGTCACGGTGCCCGAGCGGTCCGAGACGAGCGAGCCGGTGTGACGCGCACGGATCTCGCCGGCCCACGGGCCGTATCCGTCGAACACGGCGTTGGCGATACCGGTTCCGCGGGTTTCCGTGAGGAAGTCCGTGCGGAAGCCGATGAGGCCACGCGAAGGAACGATGAACTCCATGCGAACCCAGCCTGCGCCGTGGTTCGACATCTGGACCATCTTGCCCTTGCGGTTGGCCAGAAGCTGGGTGATGGCGCCGAGGTACTCCTCGGGGCTGTCGATGGTCAGCTCTTCGAAAGGCTCGTGAACCTTGCCGTCGACGAGCTGCGTGACAACCTGCGGCTTACCGACGGTGAGCTCGAAGCCCTCACGACGCATCTGCTCGACGAGGATGGCGAGTGCGAGCTCTCCACGACCCTGGACCTCCCACGCATCGGGACGACCGATGTCGAGGACCTTGAGCGAGACGTTGCCGACGAGCTCCTGGTCCAGACGGGACTTGACCATGCGTGCGGTCAGCTTGTGGCCCTTGACGCGACCGACGAGCGGGGACGTGTTGGTGCCGATCGTGACCGAGATTGCCGGCTGGTCGACGGTGATGCGGGGCAGTGCGACCGGGTTCTCGAGATCGGCGAGGGTGTCGCCGATCATGATGTCGGGGAATCCTGCGACGGCGCAGATGTCGCCGGCAACGGCGACCTCACCGGGAACGCGCTCGACACCGATGGTGGTGAGCAGTTCGGTGATCTTGGTCTTCGTGACGACGGGCTCGCCGTCGACCTCGCGGCACCAGGACACGGTCTGTCCCTTGCGCAGCTCGCCGTTGTGGATGCGAACGAGTGCGAGGCGGCCGAGGAATGCCGATGCGTCGAGGTTGGTGACGTGAGCCTGCAGCGGTGCGTCGACCGAGCCCTTCGGCGCGGGGACGTACTCCATCAGAACCTGGAAGAGGGCGGTGAGGTCCTCGGCGTCGGGAGCCTTGCCGTTCTCGGGCTGCACGGTCGATGCCTTGCCTTCGCGACCGGACGCGTAGAGGACGGGCAGTTCGAGTGCGAGCTCGGCGGCTTCGGCGGCCTCGTCGGACAGGTCCGATGCGAGGTCGAGGAGCAGGTCCTGAGCCTCGGTGACAACCTCTTCGATGCGGGCGTCGGGGCGGTCCGTCTTGTTGACGACCAGGATGACGGGCAGCGAAGCAGCGAGTGCCTTGCGCAGCACGAAACGCGTCTGCGGCAGCGGGCCCTCGGAAGCATCGACGAGCAGGACGACGCCGTCGACCATGGACAGGCCGCGCTCGACCTCGCCGCCGAAGTCGGCGTGGCCGGGGGTGTCGATGACGTTGATGACGGTGATGGAACCGTCCTCGTTGACCTTATGTACTGCGGTGTTCTTCGCGAGAATGGTGATGCCCTTCTCGCGTTCGAGGTCGCCGGAGTCCATAACGCGATCGACCAGCTCGGCGCGCTCCTCGAACGCGCCGGACTGACGAAGCATGGCGTCGACGAGGGTGGTCTTGCCGTGGTCGACGTGTGCGACGATGGCAACGTTACGGAAGCTGGTGATGGTCACGCGATGGCTCTCCTGGCTGAGTTGATTCGGCCACGCGAAAGTCAAGTCGCACGGCTCTTCTGGTGGCCGCTGCACGAGTGTGTGATCCGAATCAGGGCACGAATCGCCTGAGAAGGCACCGCGGCCTAGTAAATACTACTCGCTCCGGGCGGATACTCCTGCATTGTGCGGCCTCTATCACCGCTCCCACCAGCCAATAGTGATCTGCACCACGCCGAAGCGCGTAGGATTACGACCTGGAGAAACAGGGTGTTTAAGGGTACGCTAACCTCGTTCCAAGAGCGGGCTCTCCGCCGTAGTGAAACAGGAAAGCCGCAGCGTCACATGGGAAAAGTCAAGGCAAGCAAGGTCTCGCAGCTCAAGCCGAAGAAGAAGTGCTGCCGCAAGAAGACCCGGTGCATCAAGTGCCCCGTCGTCATCATGCGGATGAAGAAGCTCGAGAACGAGGGCGCATCCAAGAAGGAACTGAAAGCGGGTCTCAAGAAGGCTCGTGCGGCGTAAGCGCGCTCAATTCCTCGAGTAGCTCAGGGATCCAGGCTCGATCGTTGTCGACCAGATCCATCGACAACAGTTCTTCGGCGTCGACCCACCTCAACTGAGAGTGCTCGAGCGCGACCGGTTCGCCGGACACCAACTCCGCCCGGTACGCCCGCAACACCATCCCCCGCGACAGCGGCACATCGACGCCGATTCTGGCTCCGCATCGAACCTCTACTGCGAGTTCCTCACGCAATTCGCGAACCAAAGCACTCTGCGGCGATTCGAACTCCTCGACCTTCCCGCCCGGCAGTTCCCAGCGCCCGGCCAACGCCGGCGGTCGCGTCCGCTGCGCGAGTAGCAGCCTTCCCCCGTGGAAGATTGCACCGGCGACAACTTCCCGATCCCTTGCAGGTGCATCACTCATCGCACCATGATGGGGTATGGCCACTTTGTTGCCCGACTCCGCAATCCAAAGCGCTCTCGACGAACTGCCGACCTGGCAACTGTCGCCGGGGACGATCACTCGCACGGTCGAGTCTGCGACGTTCCCGGACGCCATCGCGCTTCTCCAACGCATCGCAGCAGTCGCCGAGGCCGCGGATCACCATCCCGACATCGACGTTCGCTGGCGAAAGGTCACGTACACGCTTTCGACGCACTCGGCGGGCGGTCTCACAGAACTGGACTTCGACCTTGCCCGTCGAATTGACGTACTTGTCGACGATTCGGTCCGATTTGACTGATCTTCCGATGAACAAACCTCGCAATCTGACGTAACAGTTGCATCAACTTTCACATAGATCACTTCAGTCACAGGTATGGTCGCCGTAAATCACGATCGAGGCCGGTCATGCCATAGACTCCCCCGGTGCGTAGCTGCTCAGCAACTGAACAGCTGTACAACCCGGGGGCTCTGTACCTAGAGTGACCCCTCGAGCCGTCAAACGCGGAGCTCGCCTAGGCGCCCGCGCGGTATGACTAAGGATGGGGAAACAGTGCTTCGAACCCGAGGTATGCGAAAGGCGTTCACCGCCGTCGCTATTGCCGCAGTAGCAGGACTGGCATTGCCGGCACAGGCAATGGCCGATCCGGCAGCACCGCCCGCACCCGAAAGTGTGCCGATCGAGTTCCTCGCATCGTTTGCGCCCGCCATCATCGGCGCCGCTGCCGGTCCGGCTGACGTCGCCGGCGGCCCGCAGCAAGCCTTGCTCGACCAGGCTCGCGCGATCCTGAACTCCCCCGGCATTCCGCCCGAGATCAAGGCCACCCTCGAGAAGGTCATCACCTTCCTCGACGGCAGTGGTGGCGGCGGACCGGAAATCCCGAACGAGAACGCTCCCGTCATCGCGCAGTTCCTGTACCCGACGCTCGGCAAGGGTTGCATCTCGGCCACCGCCGATTCGGTCGGAACCGCGCTTGCTGTTCCGGGCCCGGCTCACCTGCCTCCTCCCGGCCTCGCTGCCGGTCAGGCCGGCTTCGTCTTCACCGCTCTCGGAACTGCTCCCGCGGTCGACGACCAGCCGGTGCCGATGACCGTCACCTGGGTCAACATCGACAACCAGCGCAGCGCCACCCAGAACCTGACCAACGCCGCGCGCATCAACCCGGACGGCCCCGCCACTCTGTCGGCTATCGCCGACACCGGTCCCGGACGCGTCCTCTCGGTGATCAGCGGCTCGCTGACCACCCAGCCGGAAGGCGCAGATCGCATCACCTGCAGCTTCCTTCCGACCGTGGGCATGTTCGCGGTAGCTTGATCGAAGTCTTGTGACAGGGACCCGCCGAAATTTCGGCGGGTCCCTTTTGCATCTCCGATCACCGTGATAGACCCGATAGATGGGACATCTACGAGTGGACATCACGCATGGCCGTCGAGAGCGGAAATCACGCCCAGACGACCAGTCGATACGGTCGCACAAGTCGACGCGATCGATACTGTCCATCCGATCCGAAGGGTCCATTCTCTCGATCGGATCGGCGTACTCGATTCTCTCGATCGGTAGCGTCGGCTCTTTTCTTTCCATCGGAAGCATCGGATCTACGGCATCGGTGCTGAGTTCGGGGTCTTTCGCCAGTCTCGGGTCGGCGCTGTCCGGTCTCTCACGCTGGTCGTTGCTGTCCTGGCGTGGAAATCATGCAGCCCCCGAAGAACACCCGAAACTTGTTGTCATTGCGCCGGAATCGGATTCGAGCGACCCGAACCCCTCACTGCGGTCGGTTTCGCACTCTCAGACCTGATCCGGCCGCGGCCAGTCGCGACCCTCCAAGTTCTCCACCGAGCGATTGAATTGTCGCAACAGATCACCGAGGGCCTGGCGCTGCTCCGGCCTCCACTCGCGCAGGACCTTCTCGACGCCTGCCGTCGAGTGTTCGCGATCGGCATGAAGTTTCGACAGCCCCTGTGCTGTCGGCCGAACCTTTCGCGCCAGCCCACCGTCCGGATCCTCCACTCGCTCCACCAGACCCTGACGCCTCAGCGCGCCGATCTGCCGGTTGATGGTCGAGATGTCGAGCGAGAAAGCACAGGAGAGCTCTTTGAGGCTCATGGGATGTTGCAACTCCAGTCGACCGAGCAGTAGATAGGCAGACCGGTCCAGATGAAGTTCGGCCCGTTGAGCGAGCGCGTGATAGCGCGAGAGCAGGGTCAACTCGTACTCGATATCCACCAGTTCGGCTTCCCGATCCACACTCATATTGTGCATAATACACACGATGTGTAGCGTGCACATTGGGGCGAACGCACCGAAGTAGAACCTCCATGGCGGGAGCCAAATGTCCGTTCACGCAGATTCGTCGAGCGTCGACGAGAAACCCCCGGTCACGAAGTACGCACCCTCGGGTCCCGTGCTCACCGTCCTCGGACTGTGCGGCATCGTCGTCGCCTTGATGCAGACGCTGGTCGTCCCGATCATTCCGCAGTTGCCGCACCTCCTGAACTCCACTCCCGCCGACACCTCGTGGGCGGTCACCGCAACACTCCTCGCCGCCGCGGTGATCACACCTATCAGCGGACGCCTCGGTGACATGTTCGGCAAGAAACGAATGCTGCTCGTCAGTCTCGGGATGGTCGTCCTGGGCTCGGCAATCTGCGCGATCGCACCTTCTCTGATCGTGCTCGTCATCGGTCGCGCACTTCAAGGTGCATCTGTCGGGGCAATTCCGTTGGGAATCGCAATTATTCGCGACGTGCTTCCACCGAAGAAGGTGGCCGGCGCCATGGCCGTCATGAGTGCCACCCTCGGCGTCGGCGGCGCGATCGGACTGCCGATCGCCGCAGTGATCGCTCAGAATGCCAACTGGCACTTCCTGTTCGTCACTTCGGCGGCATTCGGCTTGATCTGCATCGCTCTGGTTGCGTTCGTCATCCCCGAATCAACGGTACGACGTCCGGGCCGTTTCGACTTCGTCGGTGCGCTCGGTCTCACCGTCGGCCTGATCACCCTGCTGCTCCCCATCACCAAAGGCGGGACTTGGGGATGGGGCGACACGAAAACCCTGGGCCTCCTGGCAGTTTCCGCTCTCAGTTTCCTCGTCTGGGGATGGTGGGAACTTCGACGCAACGCACCACTAGTGGACCTCCGCGTATCGGCCCGGCCTCAGGTTCTCTTCACCAACTTCGCGTCCATCGCCGTCGGTTTTGCCATGTACGGCAATTCCTTGACACTCCCCCAACTTCTGATGGCACCGACGTCCACCGGCTACGGACTCGGATTGTCCATGGTTGCAGCGGGACTCGCATTGGCCCCCGGCGGACTCGTCATGATGGCGCTCTCGCCCGTCTCCGCCCGAATTTCGGCGTGGCGTGGCCCACGAATCACGTTGATGCTCGGCGCCCTCGTCATCGGATTGGGTTATGCCTTCGCATATTTCACGGTGTCGAGCGTCTGGCAGGTCGCCGTGGCCGGAATGTTCATCGGCGCGGGCGTCGGGCTCTCGTACTCGGCCATGCCCGCCCTGATCATGGGCGCGGTACCCATCACGGAATCTGCAGCCGCGAACGGCCTGAACTCACTGATGAGATCAATCGGCACGTCGACGTCTGCCGCGATCGTGAGCGTCGTTCTGGCCGGTATGACCATCACCGTCGGCACCGCAGTGATCCCCTCGTTCGAGGCGTTTCGTGCGACGTTCCTGATTTCCATCGCCGCCGCCGGTGTGACGATGGTGTTCGCCGGGTTGATTCCCAAACAGAAAGCCACGTAAGGGAACCAACCCGGCAGAGGACTCACTTCTCCGAAGAGCCTTCGATGCTGCCCGTCTGCAACTTCGACAGAAGTGTGTAGATGAAGTCGATGATGAATTCCACGTGTTGCCCTCTCACATAATGGGTCCCGACCCGTCAACGACGGTACCGCAGAACTCTTCTGCGTCGAATCGCCGACAATCAATTCTGCAACGTGTTCTAATCTGAGGCGACGACGCCTACCCGAGGAGCTTTCATGAGCTGGACACGCACCGAACTCGAAGACGCCTTCGCGGGGTATCAGAACACCGTTGTCGAGTGCACACGCTCCGGCGACTGGAACGCCTTCGCGGACATGTTCACCGAGGACGTCGTCTACGTGGAACACGCTTTCGGCGCCCTCAACGGCCGAGAGGCGGTACGCAAGTGGGTCACTCGCACGATGACGGAGTTCCCGGGACGCCGGATGACCGAGTTTCCGGCCAACTGGTTCGTCGTCGACGAGGAGCGCGGATGGATCGTGTGCGAGATCGACAACCCGATGGAGGATCCGGGTGACGGATCCAAGCACGGAGCCGCCAACATCACGATCCTGCACTACGCCGGCAACGGACTGTGGTCTCGCGAAGAAGACGCCTACAACCCGATGAACTTCCTGTCGATGGCAAAAGCATGGTGCCTCGCCGCCGAAGCGGCGGGCACCCTCCCCGAGGACGCCAAGTCCTGGCTCGCCAAATTCGGCGCTATGGTGCGATAGAACCCGTCGGCAACGATGATCCGACGGGCTGGGCCGGACCGACCGATCCGGCCAACGACCACTGGCCGTAGTCGCGAGTGAGGATCGAATTCAGGTCGACGCCAACGCCGTCGACCTTGCGCTTGTCGATTTCGAACTGGTGCAGGTTTGCCCTCGGATGCACATACCCGGCGGGCGAACCCCAGTTGTGCTGCCAGAACCAGGTTCCGACGCCGGCACTGATCATCGCGTCGATCACGCGAGTATTTCCGTAGACACCGAGCGCTCCGTTGCCGACAACCGACGCCCATCCCTCGAGGTACGGCCTGATCAGTGTCGTGATCTCGGTGCTGGTGGGATTGTCGTCGATCGACGCGTAGATCGGTCGACCAGAGGGCCCACCGGCAGCAGCGTGGAGTTCGAGGCCCCGGGAAGCGTGACGCTTGCCGGCCTCTCGAGCCCCGCGCCAGTCCGCCGTTCCGCCCTTGCCGAATTGATAGCAGGACACGACTTGGAGTCCGGCCGCCGTCAACGCGTCGGTTTCCCGCGCCAGTACGGGCTTGCCGACCATCCAATCGGCGCCCGGGCGCCTGTCCGAAACGTATCGAATGGCGCCTGCATATCCGGCGGCTTTGATCGCCTGAGCGGACGGCACACCGGCGGCGTAATCGAGCAGGGTCCCGAGCGAACCGGCATTGGCCACCGACGTCGTACCGCTCAATGCAGCGAGTCCGGCAGCGGCCGATCCAGCCGCTGCGTACTTGAAGAGGTTTCTTCGCGAGACGTGCACAAAGCTCCGATCATCGGCGTGTCCCGCTGGAAGTGGCGGGCAGGCAAGCTATCTTCTTTCGCTCGCATTCCACCACAGTCACATCAACCCCGCCATGCACTTGGCCAACAATGCTCACATTGTCACCAAATTGGACGCTAGACAGATAGTCAGACAGACAGCAGTGGCCCCCGAAGACATCGTCTTCGGGGGCCACTGAGTCGGCCTAGCGGCCGGAAGCTATCAGCTGAGCGAGGTGAAGAAGCTCAGAGCGCTGAAGAGATCAGACGCGTTGCTGAAGAAGTCGTTGAGGAAGGTGAAGGCATCCGAGAATTCTGCGCTGCTCATGCGATGTGCTCCTGTCGAAGATACGGTCCAGAGGATTGCCGCCACGTGAGTGGCTGCTGGCGATAAGAGTAGAGGTCTTCCGTTACTTCCGCGACACCAAATGTGTCCGGGACGTTACATTTCGACCCCTTCAGGACACGTACATACACACAGGTGACACCCACCAGCAGTGATCAAACTGTCACCTACGGACGATTTATTGACGCATTCCGAACATCGTTTCCGATAGCAGCTACCCCACAGCATCAAACCTGTAGGCCGACCACAAGATTGGCAAGCCTTACTTAACAGGGTATGTGTTGCTCCCGCTAGAGCGCGTACCAGCAGCTTGGCCAAATCCCTCGCGCCAATGTGGCCACGCGAGCTTAGTGCGGGCGCAAACATTCAGCCACAGTTCGAGTTAGCGAGATCTTTACGCCGAAAACGACCGCCCCGACGGCCCGCGGGACCGTACCTATCGGTCATCATGGTGACGCTATTCACACCGATTCGAGGAACTTCGGGCACCGATAACAACCCGATCTCGACACCGATCGGACGTTCGAGGGCAAGGTGGACACCATGAACCTCACAAAGAAGAAATCCTGGAGTGAGCTGTCACCCGCGCAGCGCCGCGTCGTCGCCCTGCTCGCCACGATTCAGTCCCTGCTGGCGATCGCCGCGTGGACAGACTTGGCGCGACGCCCTGCCGATACGGTCAACGGCAGCAAGAAAAAGTGGGCGGCGATCATCTTCGTCAACTTCGTCGGGCCGCTCGCTTACTTCCGCCGAGGCCGGACTCAGTCGAAATAGTCCCAGAACTGCAGCCACTTCACGGACGCGAAGAGCGTCAGAGTCACTGCGTACACCGCTATTACCGCCGCAACGCCGCGAAAATTGGTGCGGGGAACGGCACCGTCGACCGGGTCCAGCCAATGGCGGAACCACCGCGTGACCGTGGGCATCAGGAACCACGTCATGGCGCCGACGCTGACTATCTGGCTCAGCCACATCGACAGCCAGGGAGGTGCTCCGATTCCGTCGAGCAGCGGACCGAGAAATCGTGACAGGGTCATCACTGTCGGATAGAGAACGAGCAGGATGATCATCGCCGTCTTCCAATTCGGCGTCGCGCGAGTCTGCCCGTTCTCCGTGCGCAGGATGGTGCCGAACGGTGTCGACCGCGTGGTCTCGGTGAAGTCCTCGGCCAACTCGGCCCGCAGTTTCGGTAGTGCTGCGGCCCTCTCGGGTGACGCCATCCACACCGCCAACTGCTGTTCAGTCCGAAACCGAAGAACGGACTTCCACTGGGTGGAGTCGGTGACCGACCGCAACAACATCACCGATTCGTAGCCGGAAAATCGCGAACTGAGATCGATGAGGTGTCGTTGCGTTCGCAGAAACTCGTTCTCCTTGCCCACGACGACGGCGTGGTCGTACACACCGATACCGGGCGGCGGCAGCACGCCGTCGACCAGGACGAGATCACTCGTCTGCGCCAGAATTCCCGTTGCAGCAGCGGATCTTTCGAGATCGCGGCGATCAGTCGACTCGAGCCAACGGTGTAGATCGTCGGCACTGTCGAAAGTGACAGACACGCCGTGCGACACCGGTTCCGGTTGATCACTGATGCCACAGCTCAGGTAGCCGTCGAATCGACCGGCGGTCTCGGCCGCGCGCTCGACCCACGCCCGGAATCCCGAACTCGTTCGGTGGTACCCGGTGATGGCGGTTGCGGACACGTCAGCCCGACACCCGGCGCCCTTGCACGTATACGTGCGCAATCGCGGGCTCGCGCATCGCCATCAGGAGCCCGAAGAGCGTCTGGTCGCGGGCGAGAATCGGATCGTCCGAACGCGTTCCGTGGTTGACGAGCCCGGCGAGCGGCGGCCATCCGGCCGGGTCGATCACCAGAAAGTCTGCTTCTTTGCCCTCGTCGAAGTTGCCGATCCGGTTCTCCATGTCCAGCGCGCGAGCACCGGCGAGTGTTCCGGTGAACAGCAGTTCGGCGGGGTGCATCGACACTCCGTCGTCGCCGGCTTCGGAGATGTGAACTTTGAACGCGTCGCCGAGGACTCGGGTGAGCAGGCACTCGTCGCCGCCGCCGAAATCCGATCCGATCGCGATGTTGACCCCTGACGCCACGGTGCGTTTCCACGGCATGGTGCCTGAGCCGAGAAACTGCTGGGACGTCGGGCAATGCGCGATCGAGGTTCCGGTCTCGGCCATTCGTGCGAGTTCGGAGTCCTGGCAGTGCACCGAGTGCGCGAGTATCGCGCGTGGGCCTAGGAAGCTCTTTCCGCCGACCTGCGAGCCGGGGAGGAACTTGCCGTCGTACGTGTCGAGATAGGTCTCGACCTCGTACTCGGCGAGCGTGGTTGCCACCTCGCCCGTTCCGGGCCGATTGTTCTCGTTGAGATGGCTGTGAAAGTAGACGCCCCGGTCACGGACCGAGTCGTACAACTCCCCCAGATCCTTCAACGTCCGTGTTGTCACCGCGAGGGAGAAGCGGGGAACCACTGCAACGTGAATGAGTGCGGTGTTCACGTCGCCGGTGTCGGATGCGTGCCACTTGTCGATCTCCTCGCTGGTGAGTCTGATCGCATCCTCTTCCGAGGTGATCAGCGCGGCAGCGGAGGCCGGGCCGGTGGTCTGAATCCCGCGGCCGCTGACCACTCGAAGGCCGCGTTTCAGAGTTTCCGAGAACAACGCGTCCTGCGCGTGCGGGAAGGCCGATCCGAACACCATCGCGGCCGTGGTTCCCGTGGCGATTCGGCGAGAACAGAAGGCCTCGGCAGCGTGCTGGGCGAACTCGGGATCGGCAAACCTCGATTCGGAGGGAAAGACACAGAGATCGAGCCACTCGAGGAGTTGACCGCCGCCGTACGCATCGCCGGCGTAAGTCTGCGGGAAATGAATGTGAGCGTCGACGAAGCCGGGCAACAGGAATCCCGGTCGGTGGTCGTGGGTTTCAGCACCTTCGAGATCGCTCGGGAGTGATTCGAATTCTCCGCAGTAGACGATCGTTCCGGCATCGTCGATCGCCAACACGCCGTCCGGGATCGAGACGAGCGACTGCGCCGCATCCTCAACCGTCGGACGACCGGAAATGTGGAAGACATGGCCTCGATGAAGGTGCGTCACCCACTGAGCAAAGCACAGAACTACCCGGCGCCGCGCGGCGAATGCTGTCCTTTTTGTCAGATATTGGGATCAAGCAAGAGTTGCGTGCCAAACAAGAGCCGCAGCCAATGCGCCTGCCCCGTTCAACGACCAATGCAGAGCAATCGGCGCAATGAGGCTGCCGCTGCGATGACGAAGCCAGGTGAACACGAGGCCGGCTGCAGCGGTGGCGAGAACAGCTCCGAGGATCCCGGCGACCTGACCGACGACTCCGGTACCGAGAAACCCGGAAAGCCCTTCGTTACCACTGGTCAAACCCATCGACGACGCGATGTGCCACAGCCCGAACATCAGCGAACCGGCAGCGGCGACGCCCCGGAATCCACTGACCCGGTTCAACGTGCCGTGCAGGACGCCGCGGAAGGCCAACTCTTCGGGAATGACGGTCTGCAGCGGGATCACGATCATCGACGCGATGATCGCGCCGGAAATAGTGGCGTAGCGATCCGCCATGAAGAAAGGACGTGTGAGCGGGAGCAACGCGCCAACGGCGACTACGGTCAGGACCAGGCCGACGGCGGCAAGAGCGTACTTCGAACCCCGCCGCAGATCACGAGGTGAGAGCCCTAATTCCGCCCACCCCATCCCCCGGCGCTTGGTAAGCGCCAACAGGACGAGAGCAGAAATGGGGACCGTGGCGATGCTTGCCCATGCGGTGGTGAAATGCGCGATCAGATTGGTTCCCACCAAGACCACGACGACGACAGCGATATCCACATATGCGTGCATCCGCGGAAAACGAGGAGCGGTCGCTGCGATCTCCACTGGAGCGATCTCCACTGGGCCGCCGCTCGTTAGCTGAAAGTTCACTTTTTCCAGTGTACCGACGCACGAGAACTGCCCGCCACTGTTTGCGAACACGCTCACAGTGACGGACAGATCCCGAAACAGCTCTGATCAGGCGCCGAGTGTGCTCGCAAACTTCGGAACGGCGTTGTCGATTGCGTAGGTCAACCCCGGTACCGAGCCACTCGAGAACGCGTTGACGAGCGCGGGATCGTCGAGGATCAACAAATGCCCCTGCTGAGCCGAAGGAATTGCGCGCAGTAGCGGATCGTTCGCAAACGCACTGCTGTCGAGGAAGATCGGGAACAGCACGGTCAGGTCGGCGTCGAACAGATTCAGGTTCTCGTTGGCGACCGGGATGTAGAAGTTGCCGGTGGCTTTTTCGGTGATCGCCGTCGGGATCGTGAAGCCGAGTCGGGTCATGAAGTCGGCGCGTGCGTCGCCGGGTACATATGCGCCGTAACCATCGGAACTGTAGGCGCCGACCGCCGCGGTCTTGCCCGCGAAGGCCGGATTGGCGGCAATCGCGGCGTCGAACTTGGCGTCGAGGCCGTCCAGTAACGCCTTTCCTTCTGCTTCCTTACCGAGAGCTTCCGCGACGAGTTCGGTCTGCTGCTCGACCGTCGTCCCGTACGCAGTGGCCAGACCCGGCGGCGGCCCGACCGTCGGCGCGATAGCGCTCAGCTTGTCGTAGGTTGCCTGCGTGTTGTCGCTTCTCGTCCACAAGATCAGGTCCGGCTCTAGAGCAATAACGTCCTCGACGCTCAGGTCCATCGTTCCGAGGATCTTCGGGTCTGTGGTGAACTCGTCCGCAATCCAGGGTCCGACGCCTTTGCCACCGAACGCCATCCAGTCCGCGACACCGACCGGCTGCGTTCCGAGGGCAAGTGCTGTTTCGGCGTCCGACCAACCGAGCGCCACGACGCGCTGAGGGTTGGCCGGAACTTCGACGTCGCCGAACATGGTCGAGACGGTTGCTCCCGCCTCCGCGGGTGCGTCAGCGCTGTCGCTGCTGCAGCCGGCAAGCCCGGCGACGGCGAGCGAGGCCGCCAAGGCCGTGACTGCGATCTTCATTCGAGAGACTTTGATTCGCATGGTTACCAGCACTCCTCCAACGCTCCAGCGAGAATTAGGGAAGGCTAGCATCAGCTAACGAAGACTGTCGCCCATCGGCCAGATCGTGTTCAGGATGCGTCCGCGGCCCGTTCGAGCTCTGCGATGTCGATCTTCTTCATCTTCATCATCGCGTCCGTGGCGCGTTGCGCCTTGGCCCGATCCGGATCCTTCATCAGTTCGAGAAGGCGATTCGGGACTACCTGCCAGGACAATCCGAACTTGTCCTTGGCCCATCCGCACGGGCCCTCTTCTCCGCCTTCGGTCAGCCTGGACCAGTAGTGATCGACCTCAGCCTGATCGACGCACGGAATCTCGAAAGACACTGCTTCCGAGAACGTGAACATCGGTCCGCCGTTCAATCCGGTGAATCGCTGACCGTCGAGCTCGAAGCTGACGGTCATCACCGATCCCGCCGGCATTCCAGAAGGCGATCCCTCGACGTACCTTTCGATTCCCAGGATCTGCCCGGAACCGAACACCGAGATGTAGAAGTTCGCTGCTTCTTCTGCTTGGTTGTCGAACCACAAACAGGGAGTAATGGAAGGCATGTTATGTCCTTGTCGATGAGGTGACGAATCAGGTGTACTCGGTTATAGACCCGACCCGAAGCGGAAACTCATCGCAAGGAATTACTCAAGCCGACAACGCAGAGTCGAGCATCGGCCAGGAGCGAACGAGTTCGTCGCGCCAGTACGGCCAACCGTGCGTCCCCACCGGTTGAGTGCTGCGGGTGACATCGACTCCGCGATCGCGCAACACCTGCGTGATCTGGTCGGTGCACAGGTTCGATCCCAGTTCCATGACCCCGCCGACGACCAGTACACGCCCCAGGGCAGGAGTGTCGAGAGTTTCGTGCGGGCCTGGCAGTCCAGATCCCGAGGCGAGATACACCTTGGTGCCGCGTAGCTTGTCGGCATTGGCGAAGATGTCGTGCTCTTGCCAAGCCTCGCTGCCTGCCGGACCCCACATCTGCTCCGAACGGGCATTTCCGTTGACGACCACAAGATCGGTCAACGCCTTGCCGAATCCTCCGACGGTTGTGTAGCAGCCGCTGTAGCCCGCGACTGCGTCGTACAACCCGGCCGAGCGTTGGGCCAGGATCAGCGCGGCCTCTGCGCCCATCGAGATCCCACCGATTGCGTTGTGTCCGTTCGTTGCGAACCTCGTGTCGATCAGTGGGGGAAGCTCTTTCGTCAGGAACGTCTCCCATTTCAGACGACCGAATTTCGGGTGATCTTCCTGCCAATCGGTGTACATGGTGCCTGTTCCACCGATGGGGAGTACGACGTTCACGTTCTTGTCGGCAAAGAACGGGACGATATCGCCGTTAGCCGGGGCCAACCAGTTGTTCTCTTCGATCTGCCCGGAATTGCCGTCCAGGAGATACAGCGTCCCGCGCGGTTCCGAGCGGTCGGCAGGAAGCAGTACTTTCACCTGCATGGTGCGCCCCATAGCGGGACTCGCGACGTCGAGAAGAACCAAGCGCGAAGACAGTTCGGTGACGCCCGTTATCTTCGGGGTCTCGTCGGCGAGCGCGGTCGAGGGCAGCGCAAGTAGTGAAATCAAGGCGAGCGCGCCGACGAGCCCTACGCTTCGAAGGCTGGCTCGATGGGACCTCACACGCCGAGCGACGCGGCGATCATCGGCCACGAGTCGTGTAAGTCGTCTTCCCAGTATCCCCATGAATGCGTTCCTGCCGGCTTGAAGTTGTAGCGAATGTTGTTCATACCCAATGCGTTCGTCCTGTCCGCAAGCTGGGTGGTGCAGTAGTGCGTTGCCGCCTCGATTCCGCCACCGAGAACGAGCTGCAACGCCAAATCTGTGACGTCGTTGCCGATCCGTGGATCTGCAAGTGTGTCGTACGGACCCGGAATCCCGGTTGCAGTGGTGATGTACATCGGGATGCGAGGTAACTTGTCCGCGTTGACAACCGGATCGTGAGGCGGCCAGCCGGGACCATCGTACGGACCCCACATGTTCTCCGCGTTACCGCCACCCACTGCAACCACGAGTTTCACGAAGTCCTGACCGATGCCGGGACTCGTCATCGCACACCCACTGAAGGACCCGACACTGTTGTACAGCGCGGGCGCCGCCATAGCCAAATCCAGTACCGACGTGCCTGCCATCGACAAGCCTGCCAGAGCGTTCTCGCCGGTCGTCGCGAACATCGAATCGATTACCGGCGGTAGTTCTTCCGTCAGGAACGTGGTCCACATGTTGACCCCGTTGTTGTTGCCGGATTTCGCGAGGCCGGGGTCCGGCCGCTCCCAATCGGTGTAGTAGCTGAATGCTCCGCCCAGAGGGGTGACCACGTTGACGTGCTTGTCCGCGAAGAACTTCGGCGCATCGGTCCGCACCGACCACGTCGCATCGTCTTTGCCTCCGTCCACTCCGTTGAGTAGGTAGAGCGTCGGAGCGGGCCTCGAGGTATCAGCGGGCCGCAAGACCTGCAACGGAATGTCGCGCCCCATCGACGGTGAGTACACCGAGATGTCGACCAGCCTGCTGTCCACCGACTGAGCGTGACCCGGTGCCATGAGGAGCTGGAGCCCACATACTGCCGTGGCCAACGCCAAGAAGACGCGGAAAACCGTTCGCAAAGCACGAGTCTCGATCATCCGGGTCACTCTCTTCGGCAGCGGAACCTTTCGAACGGTACCGGCTGAAAGAGGCAAACCCGACGTGATCGGAAAAACTCGATCCGGTCGACGACGAAAGGCTCACGCACCGAGTGCGTGAGCCTTTCTCGTCAGACGACGCTTACTTGGGCGTAACCGTGCCGCCGCTGAGCGTGGTCAGTGCGTCAACGAGACGCTGACCGAGGTTGTTGACGCTTCCGATGGCTTCACCGAGAGATCCCATGAGTTTCCTCCTGCAGTTTGTCGAAATTGAAGTAACTACACCCGGAGCGGGCGTGGCAATGTCGCGCTGAATTAGGGGGTGGGGTCTTTGGAGATGGTCTCTACCGATCCCATGAAGGTCTTGAGCAGACCGTCAGCGCTGAACAGTGATCCCAGGCCCTGAACAACAGCGCCGAGAATTCCTTCCATTGAACCCATGTGAATCTCCTTGAGAGGTCAGAGGTCAGCTGCCAAAAAGCACCCGACAGTGCTGTGACAGCTGCGTCACATCTGTAATGTATCCGTGACGTGGGTAACAGTAATCATACGAACGACCAGTTGGCAAAGGATTTCGACAATGGGGTCATTATTTCGACTAATAAGGTCTGCTACTGAAAAAATTCCGGCCAATCGGTCGAATCTGACCAATTCTGTCGCCACATTGATCAACCGCCCCAAATCCTGCGGTTACCCACCAGTAAACTGAAATCATGTCTAGCGCAACCTCACTCACGCAGGTAGCTAATTTCCGGTGGCACCGCCACCAACTCGACAGGCCCCATTCCGGTGACGCCGATCACAACGACTGCGCAATACTCGACCTCGGGATTCAGAACACCGGACCGGACGGCGCCGCGTGGGCACTGCGGATCCGCGGCGTCCGCGGCGACGCCACTGACCTCGCTCTTGCCTGGACGTTGCGCGGCGCTCCCCACTACTACCGTCGTCGCGACCTGCCTGCTGTCGCCGTCGCCACGTCCCCGTTCAGCGAAGCTGATGCAGCCAAACGCATTTACGACGCGAACCGGCCACTGAAGGCCGCCGGCATTCCGACCCTGACCGCTCTGCAAACAGTTGCTACCGCGATGCGGGACATCGTCTCCAAACCAACCGTCAAGGGCGAGATGTCCGCGAAGTTGACCACCCGGGTCACCGAGCCGTATCTGAGATTCTGCCGCCCGTGCAACGCCACCCATCTGTACGAGATGCCGTTCCGGCTCGCGGCACTTCAGGCAGGCCTCGAGCTGCAGCCGGGCACATCTCCCCCAGTGCTCGAACGCATTCCGGGTTGGCGTCGACGCCCGTACACATCCTCAGGTTCGGACGCCGATCCTCGCTTCGACGTGATCCGCGGATATTTGCGCTTCTACGGCCCCGCCACTCCTGCTCTCGTTGCGTCGTTTCTCGATGCCCCGGTCAAGGACGTCAGGGCCCACTGGCCCGCCGATACCGAGGAGATCGAGGTGAACGGCGAGAAGCGGTGGATTCTCGAACAGGACCGCGAAGACTTGCTCGGCTCCCCCACCGATTCGAGCACTCGCCTACTCGGGCCTTTCGATCCGTATGTACAGCTCAAGGATCGGGAGACCCTGGTTCCCGATCCGGACGCACAGAAGACGGTGTGGCCAACCCTCGGGCGACCGGGCACGGTGGTGGTCGGCGGCACGATCACCGGACTGTGGCGACCGCGGGCGTCCGGAAAGAAGCTGAAGGTCGCGGTCACCCCGTGGGGAACGTGGTCACGATCGGCCCGCGCAGCGGTGGCCGAGCAGGCCGAAATCCTTGCCGAATTTCGCGGCGTCGAGCTCTCCGAACTGGTCGAAGTATCTTGATCGAGCCAGTGGTATCCGGATAATTCCAGCTCACACCCGCCCCGATTCAGAGAAGGAAACCCCCAACGATAACCTGAATGCGACCTTCGCACGCACCCTTGTTCAGGAGAGATGATGGCCGACTTCCTCTATGAGGACCTGTTGCCGATCGGTGATGACACCACCGAGTACCGATTGCTCACCACCGAAGGGGTGTCGACAGTCGAGGGACCGGACGGCCGCACCTTCCTGCAGGTCGAGCCCGAAGCAATGCGCTTGCTGACCGAAACGGCGCTGCACGACATCTCTCATTACCTGCGGACGGATCACCTGACGCAGCTCGCGAGCATCCTCGACGATCCCGAAGCGTCGAACAACGACAAGTTCGTCGCGCTCGATCTGCTCAAGAACGCCAATATCGCCGCTGCCGGCGTTCTGCCGATGTGCCAGGACACCGGAACCGCCATCGTCATGGGCAAGCGTGGACAGCACGTACTCACCCCCGGCGACGACGAGAAGTCCATTGCCCGCGGTGTCTACGACGCCTACACGCGTCTGAACCTGCGTTACTCGCAGAACGCCCCCATCACGATGTGGGACGAGAAGAACACTGGCAACAACTTGCCCGCACAGATCGAGCTGTACGCCGATACTGCTGCCGGACACGAGAACTCGTACAAGTTCCTCTTCATGGCCAAGGGCGGCGGCAGCGCCAACAAGTCCTACCTGTACCAGGAAACCAAAGCGATCCTGAACCCTGACTCGATGATGCAGTTCCTCGAGGCAAAGATCCGCTCGCTCGGTACTGCTGCCTGCCCGCCGTACCACCTTGCAATCGTCGTCGGCGGTACTTCGGCCGAGTTCGCGATGAAGACGGCGAAGTACGCGTCGGCACACTATCTCGACGAACTGCCTACCGAAGGCGCCATCACGGGTCGCGGCTTCCGAGATCACGAACTCGAGAAGAAGGTCTTCGAGCTCACGCAAAAGATCGGTATCGGCGCCCAGTTCGGCGGCAAGTACTTCTGCCACGACGTCCGCGTCGTCCGACTCCCCCGTCACGGTGCTTCCTTGCCCGTCGCCATTGCGGTGTCGTGCTCGGCCGATCGACAGGCGAAGGCCAAGATCACCCCGGAGGGCGTGTTCCTGGAACAGCTCGAATTCAACCCTGGCCGTTTCTTGCCCGAGGTCACGGACGCTCAGCTCGACGAAGAGACGGATGGCATTTCGGGTACCGGCAAGGGTGCTGCGGTCAAGATCGATCTGACCAAGCCGATGTCGGAGATCCTCGCCGAGCTTTCCAAGCACCCGGTGAAGACTCGTCTCTCCTTGACCGGTCCGCTCGTCGTGGCACGCGACATCGCGCACGCCAAGATCAAAGAGCGTCTCGACGCAGGTGAAGAGATGCCGCAGTACCTCAAGGATCACCCGGTGTACTACGCCGGCCCCGCCAAGACACCCGACGGTATGGCATCCGGTTCGTTCGGCCCGACCACGGCCGGCCGTATGGACTCGTACGTCGAGCAGTTCCAGGCCGCCGGTGGCTCGATGATCATGCTCGCCAAGGGAAACCGCTCCAAGCAGGTGACCGACGCCTGCAACACCCACGGCGGTTTCTACCTCGGATCCATCGGTGGACCGGCAGCTCGCCTGGCACTCGACTGCATCAAGAAGGTCGACATCCTCGAGTACGCCGAGCTGGGGATGGAGGCCGTCTGGAAGATCGACGTCGAGGACTTCCCCGCGTTCATCGTCGTCGACGACAAGGGCAACGACTTCTTCGCCCATACCGGTGAAGTGACCCTGACGATCGGTAAGCGTCCAGGCCTGTAGACACGTCAACAGCAAAGAGCCCCGGCGAGTTTCGATCGCCGGGGCTCTTTTGTGTCTTTGTCAGGTCCAGAGCGCGGCCACGAATACGGTCACGATCGACAAACCGCCGACGACGTGTACCAGATTCGGATTGGGCTGGCCCTTCTTCTGCTTCGCACGGGTGATCTCGGCAAGCGCCACGATGACCAACGAAAGCACCAGCTTCACAGCGATCTTCGCGTGAATGTAGTTCCTGTCCAGGGCGCCTTCGCCCAACCCGACGATGATCAGGCCGGACACGAACTGCATCCTGGCACCCCACACCATGACCTCGGTGATCGAAGGAGCCTTGAGGACGGTGAAGTAGCTACCGACCAGGGCAGCCATACCGAGTAGATGAATCACTACAAAGACGTTGTATAGAACAGACATACAAGCACTTTAACTTGTACCTTGTTCTGGCCGAACGGAACTGCGACTTCTCTCAGAGAATTCCGGCTTCGGATGCGGCGGAACGATATTTCGCTGCCAAGGTGTCCACCGTCTCGTGTGCGTTGAGGCCACTGGGATTGGGCACGATCCACAGTTTTGCCCCCTCGAAATCGCGGTCTTGGCGCCCGGCCTTCGCCTTCTTGTCACCGAAAGCTGTTCGATAGGCGGTGATCCCGGCGAAGGCAACGACTACTGGTTTGGTTGCGCGCACGATCTTTCGGACCCGGACTCCGCCAGTTGCGAGCTCCTCCGACGTCAATTCATCTGCGCGCGCAGTTGCCCGCACCGCCAAGTTGGTGATCCCCACTCCCCGATCGATCAGATGTTGTGTGTCAGCGTCCGACATACCCGCGGAGGGGTCGATCGCACGCTCGATGATGCCTGCCCGCAGCAGTGCCGGATAGAACCGATTACCCGGCCTCGCGAAATGCGCGCCCGTCGCGGCAGTCCACAGTCCCGGATTGATACCGACGAACAACAGCCGACAATTCGGCCCGATCAGATCCTCGATCTCGGTGTCTCGGAAAGACTCCAGCTCGGCGCGCGTGAATCCCATGCTCCCAGTACATCAGGCCGTCACGACAGCGCCTCGCGCACCTCGTCGATCGCGTCGTGCATCATCTGCTCGTACACGTCGATGTCCGGAATCGAGGCCGGACTGCTGGTGATGCTGATCGTCACCGTGTCCCCGATACCGTGGACGCCGTGGGTCAACGACATGACCGGTGACAAACTCGGGAAGCCGGCGGTGAACCTAACGACGCCGCCTCCGAGCATCAGATCCGCCTCACCGCGCGCGACACTCGACACCACGGTGTTGCCGGTGACCTCGTCGGGCACCGCCGTGAAATCGTATTGCTGCACGCCCCAACGGACCAGCGGGCCGGGAACCGCGTTCAGCGCGAGATCCGACGCTGCACTGGACGGATGGGACGCTCGTGCGCGACGCTCGTCCATCGACTCCTTGATCCGTTGGGCTCGCTCACGAAGGTCTTCGACGTCCGGGAACAGTCCGACACCTGCATTGCGGAAGTGGTTGCGCGCCGTGGGTGTACCCGCCTTGGCGATGGTCACCTCAGCTCCCAGTTCCGGCGGTACCGAGCCGTCTCGCTCGGTGAGGTAGTTCGCCATCGCCAGCGAGATAGCTGTCATCGCTCCGACCGTGACGGATACGCCGTCGCCACGGAAATCTGCGCTGTCCCGCACGACCATGCGCACCAATCGGTGAGGTCCGGGAGGGATGTTGGAGCGCACTTTGGGACGGCTCGCCGCCTGCGGCGCAACAACTCCCGATTCGGTGTCGGCCTGCAGTTGCACCTGCGCTCGGTGCCCCGCCCGGCCGTCGCGGAACAGTGAAACGAGTTGACCCGGCAGGCGCAAGGCGGCGCGGCCCAGAATCTCGGCTGATCCGCTACGCCGCACGTCCGTCTTCTGCTGCGCGGGCGGTTGCGGCGAGAACAGCTGGCGAGCAATCGCCGACGCCCGTTTGCCGTCTGCCAGAGAATGCGCGACCTGCAGAACTGCGATCAGCGCCGGGCCACTGCAGCGCGGCACGCCGGTGACGCCGTGAAACAGGTGCAGCGCCCACGGCGACTCGCGCGGATCGACGTGGTTCTCGAGGAGTTTCTCGATTCCCTGAATGCACGAGATCCACGAGTCATCGGTCAGCTCATGCACTCTCACCAACGAGGCATCGACCGGCATGGGTTCCCAGACCGGATAGTCGAGGTGCCACGGTGATTCACGAATCCGAACATTGAGATCCGGAATGAGCGACGCTCGTTCCACCGCTGAGCGGCGTAGCTCGTCGATCGACTGGCTCTGACCGTCGAAACAGTAGAGCAATAGCTGATCGTTCGGGATCTTCTCCGAAATCCAGAAAGTTTGGGCGTCGGTGGGCGTCATCCGTAACACCGGGAGACGGTACCACCGGCTTGTCAGCTCTTTTCTGCAGCAGCTTTCAGCTGAGACAGGCCCTTCTCGAAATCCTTACCGACGAGCTTGTCCATGCTGAAGATGAAACCGAAGATCTTGAAGAACAGATTCTTCTTCCCGGTCATCTTCCACGTCACCTGAACATCACCGGCATTCGGCGAGATGAGAAAGGTGGTGACGTTCTGCGCCTTGAACGGCTTGAGGAAGGCCAGGTCCAGAACTACGCGTTCATTCGGGACGGATTCGGTGATCACCATCGAGCCGGAGCCCGCCTTCTTGTTTCCCGCCCAGGCGTACGAAGCCCCGACGCCCGCGTCCGGACCCGCGTACGTACGCTGCATTGCCGGGTCGAGACCTTCCCAGGGCGACCACTGCGTCCACTGGTGGAAATCGTTGATCAACGCGAAGACGACCGATGCTTCTGCCTTGACGATCGTCGTACGTTCTACCAGGAATTCGTCGGAATTCTGCGAAGCCATCGTCGATCTCCAATTCTCGGGCGTGACAAGTGTTCGGAATTATCCACGGTCGACGAGATCGGGGCGAGTCGGCACTCAGCCCCGCAGGCACAGGCAGAAGTGGTGACCGACCGGGTCGCGGTAGACGCGGAAAGTCTGATGCTCCGGGATGCCGGTCACCCGCTGCGCACCCAGGCTGATCACCCAAGCCTCCGCGGGGTCGAGAGAATCGACGAGCAGATCCAGATGGATCCCGACGCCGGAGGTCGGCCAGTCCACCGGAACGAAATCCGGAGCGAGCTGAAACGCGAGCCGCTCCCCGCCGGGTCCTTCGATCACGTGCCAATCGTCCTCGTCGCGAACACTTTTCCAGTCGAGGACCTGGACGTAGAAGCTGGCCAATGCAGCCGGATCCGGGCAGTCCAGGACTGTGTAGTCCATACCGATGTTCGGGCGCGTCACTGTGCCTTCTTCTCCTGAACTTTCTTACGCACGAACAACAACGGAAGAACCAGCGTCGCAACTGCGGTTACCAGCCACACGACGACGGTTCCCAGAATCCACGTCGAGACACCGGAAATCGACAGATTGGAGAAGAGCGACGCCACCAACAGAGCGACAAACGTCGATACCAATCCGATTCCGCCGAGAAATGCCGGTGCGTGCCGCTTCGCCACTGTGGCGATGAACGGCGCCAGGACCGACTGCGCAATCGCAAAGATCACGACCGCAACGATGAATCCGGATGTGGGCGCCGAGAAACCCGAAAGAATCAACGACGCAACAAGAAGCCCGACAGCGGCAGAACCCAGGAAGATCGCGGCGCGAATCAGGAAGCTGATCATTTGTTGATCCTATATGTCGGATATCGAGGAGAACAGATATTCACAATCCCAGAGATTCCTGCACCTCTCGCAATGTACGGGCAGAAGATCGGAGGCCCGAAGCCTCTTTTTCCGATAGCGGTATTTCGAGGACTCGACCGGCACCCGCACGACCAACCATCGTGGGAAGGGACAGACAAACGCGCTCGAGTCCGTGGACGCCGGTCTGCAAAGTCGATACCGGCAGAACCCGTTGTTCGTCCCGCAACACGACTTCCGCGATGAATGCGCTCGACAATCCGATGGCGAGGTTGGTCGCACCCTTTCCTTCGATGATCTCGTAAGCACTGCGGACCACAGACTTCGCGACGTTCGCGCGTAGGTCGGGGCCGAGGACGCCGCCCGACGGTCCCACGAACGAGGTTGCCGGCACTCCGCCGATGGTTGCGCTCGACCAGAGCGGAATCTCGGAGTCCCCGTGCTCGCCGACGATGAAGGCATGGACGTTCTCGACTGCGACTCCGAGTTCGGTGGCCAGCAGGAATCGCAATCGGGCCGTGTCGAGCACCGTCCCCGATCCGAAAATTCGGCCGCTGTACGACGGTCCAGCGGCCTGGATCGCGGCGTAGGTCGCCACGTCGACCGGGTTGGTGACGAAGAGAAGAACCGCGTCCGGCGACACCGACAACAGTTGTTCGGTCAAAGTCTGTGCAATCGTGACGTTCACCGCGGCAAGTTCGAGCCGCGACTGGCCGGGATGCTGCTTGGCGCCCGCGGTGACAATGACCAAGTCCGATCCCGCGGTGACCGAGATGTTATCACCTCCCTCGACGGTGCACGGCGGTGTGAACTGGGTTCCGTGGTTGAGATCGAGAACTTCGGCGCGGACCTTTGCCCTGTTGGTGTCGTAGAGGGCGAGCGCGTCGGCTGATCCGCGTATCAAGCACGCGTACGCAATCGCAGTGCCGACGCTTCCCGCCCCGACCACGGACACTTTTCGCCTGGATGAACGATTCGGCGTCGTCATGGATAAATGGTGCTCGCTCGATAACGATTTCGCAGCACAACGGATTGCCAGTCTCTTCTCAGGGTTTGGAAGCCGACCTCTCAGAATCGACGTGGATCATCGCTGGCATGGCTGAGGTAACCGTTCTTGCAGTTGGCGGCACCGGCGAATCCCACGTCGGCGACGACGGCGCCCGTGTGCGCGGACTCCTCAGTGCCGTCACCGACGAACTCGACAGTCGATTCGATTCTCGCTGGGTCGCCTATCCCGCGTCGTACGGCCCGGTCGCCGACGGCGGCCTGAGCTTTCGGCAAAGCACCGCGATGGGTGTGAAGGCCCTCACTGCCGAAATCGCACAGACAGACGGCCCAGTCATGCTGATCGGATACTCCCAGGGATGCAGTGTGATCCGCACAGCACTTCCGACATTGACTTCTCCGACGCTGAACGGCGCCAACATCATCGGAGTCGGATTGATCTCGGATCCTCAACAACCGGCCGGTGTCATCGAAGGTTGTGAGGGACACGGCGTTGCCGGCGACGGACCCGAAGTCCACCCGTGGATTCCGGTCAAGTGGATCGGGCACCCACAGGACATGATCTGTAATGCCAGCGACGACAGCTACATTCGCGACATCGCCGACTTGACGCGCTGGATGTCCTTCTCCCAGGCACGCGTGTGGGCACGTAAGGTGTGGGAACTACTTCGCAGCAATGCTTTCCAGAACGCGCAGAAGACTCGGTTCAGCCCCAAGCAGTGGCGTACCGATCTACGACGCATTCGCACCGCGTTCCTCGAAGTACTCGGCTACCTGCCGACGCGGTTGAACCTGAACCGCTTTCAGCTGGAGAACCCTCGCGGCGGTAGACACGTCAGCTACGCGATCGAACCTCTCGACGAGAGCGGACTGACCGGGTGCGAGCTTCTGGCGTCGTGGATGAAGGTCCAAGCGAACGGCATCGAGCAGCGTATTCACGCGGCCTGACCTTTACCGTTAGTTTACCTAACGAACCCCAGTGGGCCATTCGGCGCCTCTACGTTTCCTTTCATGCAACTGAGCAGAATATTGTCGTGCGCCGCCGTGACCGTCGCACTCCCCCTCACCGCCTTGGCGACCCCGGCCGCCGCATCGCCCACCGGAAGTCTCGACTGGTCCGGTTCGTTCGGTAGTTCAGCGCCCCAGCCGGTTTCGACGTTCGACGTCCAAGCCCACCGCGGCGGGCTCGGCCTGTACACGGAGAGCAGCCTGGCCGCGTTCTCGAATGCTCTCGAAATGGGCGTCAGCACATTGGAACTCGATACCCAGGTCACCGAAGACGGGATCGCTGTCGTCACGCACGATCGTAAGATCTCGAACAAGAAATGCCTCGACACCGAGCCCGCAACTGCCGGCGACCCGGAGTTCCCCTACGTCGGGAAATTCGTCAACACGCTGAACCTGCAGCAGATCGAGACCATGGACTGCGGCACCCTCCCCCTTGCCGGATACCCTGAGCAGCAGAGTGTTCCGGGAGCGAAAATGCAGACGCTCGAAGCAGTCCTCGCTCTGGTGAAGTCGTACAACGCACCCGGAATCAAGCTCAACATCGAGACCAAGGTGGAAGCGGGAGCGCCTCACGAGACCGCCCCGCGTGAGCAGTTCGTCTCCGTAGTTCTCGACACGATCCGGACAGCCGGATTGTTGGACAGCGTCACCATTCAGAGCTTCGACTGGGGCTCGCTCATGCTCACCCGTCAACTCGCGCCGAGTGTGCCCGTTGTCGCGCTCACCAACGGCGACTTTCTCCAGGTAGGCAAGGACGGAGCGTCACCGTGGCTCGGTGGTCTGGACATCGATGATTTCGGTGGCGACGGCATCGCGGCGGTGGCAACCTTCGGCGCCTCCGCCTACTCCCCTGTCCAAGGAACTCCGCAGGGCGGAAAGGTCGGGGATCCCGGTTTCACCCTCTATCCGACAGCCGACATGATCGCGAGCGCACATGCGCGTGGCATGAAGGTCATCCCGTGGACCGTCGATGATCCCGCCACCATGCACGCCCTGATCGACCTCGGTGTCGACGGAATCATCACCGACTACCCCGATCGCCTCCGCGCCGTCCTGGCCGAGCGCGGTATGCCGCTACCTGCGTCTGCGGTCAAGAAGTAGCCCGCCCCCACTCCGAAGCAGGTACCTGATCAGGTAGTACGGCCGATGCCCGCGAGGTCCCGTCGGACGCATCCTGGACAGGTACTTGCTCGGGTGATCGGAGGTGAATTCTGATGATGTCTTTGAAGGATCAGTTGGACAACTGCGAATACCTACTTGCCGACGCGGAAATGGCCGGCGACTGGAATGCTGTTCGGCGATTCAGGGAATACCGACTGAGGCTGGTTCGGCAACTGTGCAGGCAAAGGGCTGCCGGTCTCTGCGCCTAGAGGCCCGACCTGAGCCGTATCTGAGCTGAGTCCCTCTGGGCGGTTACGATCCGCCGTCGCCCGAGTCACAGTCGGGTGCTCTCACCAATTGAGCTACAGAAGGTATGGACCGCAGCGCTTTTCGACTGCGGTCTTTGTCTCCCGAACCATACGGACCCGACTGTCGTCCGCGCTACTGATTTTCCACTCGACGATCTCTGGGCGGCCGCCGCTCCGAGTTCGGTTTCCGCGTCCCCGCGGGGACGTCCCCGGTAGAGGCCACACCGAATCACCGCTGACCAGCTGTCGATGGGATGATGACCTGCGTGTCCATGTCTCCACCGCTGCCCGTCAAGAACGGGGTTGGCCCGACGCGCCTACGCATCCCGCTCTCTGGTCCGTGGGCGACGATCGCCGAGTACGTCGTAGCCAAGTTCGGCCATCTGGACGCCGAAAACTTGTATCGGCGGTTCGACGACGGTGAGTTCGTGGGTATCGACGGCCAGTCGATCTGCCGGAGCACAGAACTCAGCGCGCACCGGTTCATCTGGTACTACCGTGAGTTGTCGGCGGAGGACCCCGTGCCGTTCCACGAAGAGATCCTGCACATCGACGACGATCTCGTCGTCATCGACAAGCCACATTTTCTCCCGACCACCCCCAGCGGGCGCTACCTGCGTGAGTCGGCGCTCGTCCGACTGCGGGTCCGCCTCGACAACCCAGATCTGACCCCGATCCATCGACTCGACCGCGGCACCGCAGGCGTGGTGATGTTCTCGGCCCGCTCCGCGACGCGCGGCGCCTACCAGTCACTGTTCGAGAAGCGTCAGGTCACGAAGGTCTACGAGGCAGTGTCAGCGCGACCGTCCCGGTGGGGCCAGGACGCACAGGGGTTCGCCGAATCCGATGGTCCCCTCGTTTACCGCAACCACATCGAAGCACGGCGTGGCGAGTTGCGGGTCCTCGTCGACGACAGCCGTGAACCCAACTCCGAGACCATGATCGAGGCGCGAGGGACGGGCGTGAGTGCCTCCGGACGTGCTGTGCTGCACACGGTTCTACGTCCGCAGTCCGGACGGATGCACCAGTTGCGGGTGCACCTGGCAGCTCTCGGCGCCGGGATTCTGGGCGACCGGCGATACCCCGACCTGCTCCCCGACGCGCCGGACGATCATTCCCTCCCACTCCAATTGCTCGCGAGGGAACTCGAATTCACCGATCCGTTGTCGGGGAGACCACGGCGGTTTGTCACACGTCGGGCGCTCAGTGAGACGCCCGTGCGGTGAGGACCCGAAGCCAGATCTAGACGTTGAAGCGGAACTCCACCACATCGCCGTCGGCCATGACGTATTCCTTGCCCTCCATGCGGACCTTGCCGGCAGCCTTGGCCGCGGCCATGGAACCCGCCTCGACGAGATCGTCGAAGGACACGATTTC
Source organism: Rhodococcus sp. P-2 (assembly GCF_016598535.1). Classification (GTDB taxonomy): domain Bacteria; phylum Actinomycetota; class Actinomycetes; order Mycobacteriales; family Mycobacteriaceae; genus Rhodococcus_F; species Rhodococcus_F baikonurensis. Next base: position 1,416,755 of record NZ_CP066779.1, read on the forward strand.
AGCCTTGATGAAGCCACGCTCGAAGTCGGTGTGAATGACGCCGGCAGCCTGGGGCGCGGTGTCACCCTTGTGGATCGTCCAGGCGCGAGCTTCCTTCGGACCAGCCGTCAGGTAGGTCTGCAACCCGAGAGTGTGGAAGCCGGTGCGAGCGAGAGCGTGCAGGCCCGGCTCGGTCTGACCGATCGAGTCGAGCATTTCCTGGCGATCTTCCTCGTCCAGCTCGAGCAGTTCCTGCTCGACCTTCGCGTCGAGGAACACAGCGTCGGCCGGTGCGACGGATGCGCGCAATTCCGCAATCTTCGCTGCGTCGGTGAGCACAGACTCGTCGGCGTTGAAGACGTACAGGAAGGGCTTGGTGGTGAGCAGGCTCAGCTCACGAAGCAACGAGAAGTCGAGCTTGTCCTTGACGCTGAAGAGCGTCGTGCCCTCGTTGAGGAAGGCCTGGGCCTTGAGTGCCTCGTCGTGCGCCGGCTTGAGCTCCTTGTTCTTGCGAGCTTCCTTGTCCAGACGCGGGAGAGCCTTCTCGAGGGTCTGCATGTCGGCGATCACGAGCTCGGTCTCGATGACCTCGATGTCGGAGGCCGGGTCGACCTTGCCGTCGACGTGGATGACGTCGTCGTCGGCGAAGACGCGCACTACCTGGCAGATGGCGTCCGCTTCACGGATGTTGGCCAGGAACTTGTTGCCAAGGCCTGCGCCCTCGGACGCGCCCTTCACGATTCCCGCGATGTCGACGAACGACACGGTCGCGGGGAGGATGCGCTCGGAGCCGAAGATCTCGGCGAGCTTCTGCAGCCGCGGATCGGGCAGCTCGACCAGGCCGACGTTGGGTTCGATGGTCGCGAACGGGTAGTTCGCTGCCAACACGTCGTTGTTGGTCAGTGCATTGAAAAGGGTGGACTTGCCGACGTTGGGCAGTCCGACGATTCCGAGGGTAAGGCTCACGGTCTGTGGATTCTACGGCCTCGCGGCGACGTGACGGGTACTCGCCCCACCGTCACGTCGCGGCAGGTGATCAGTTGTAGGTATACGAATCGACGGACGACACGATCGCAACCAGGAAGATGACGTAGAACGCGATGAACAGCACCCAGCAGATGACGGCTATGAGGAGCGAGATCTGCCCGAGCTTCTTCACGCGCTCGGACGCGTACTGTGCGCCCTGGTGATCGCCCATCGCCCACTTCGGGTAGATGTCGTGGAGATGGTTGAACGCGGCGAACGCGATAGGCCAGAAGAACAGGATCGACGCGACGGCCCATCCCGCGTTGGACTTCGGCGGACCGTACTGGGGCGCCGCGTACGTGGGAGCGGCGCTGTACTGCTGGGGCGCGCTGTACTGCTGACCGGTCGGATACTGCTGCCCGGCGGAATACTGCGGGTCAGTCGGGTACTGCGGGTCGGTCGGGTACTGCTGGCCCGTCGGATACTCCTGGCCTGCTGAATATTGCTGACCGGCTGAATACTGCTGGCCCGCCGGATACTGCTGCTCCTTCGGATCCTGCGGGTCGGTCGGATATTGCGGTTCGGTCATCATTCCCCCAAAGAGTCGGATTCGGTTCTCTATCGCAGAACCTAGTGGAGACTTACCGCTGCCGTGTCACAGTGGGCGCCTACGCTCTCGAGGTGACTCGGATGCTGATCGTGCTCTTGATATGGATAGTGGGTCTCGGCACCGCCGCGCTCGCAATTGTCGCCTCGCCCGGATGGTGGGTGATCGCTGTCGTCACTCTCGCGCTGGCGGCGATGGGCACCTACGACCTCACTCAGAAGTCCCACAGCATCCTCCGTAACTATCCGGTCCTGGGGCACGCGCGATTCCTCCTCGAGAAGATTCGACCGGAGATCCAGCAGTACTTCGTCGAATCATCCACCGATGGAATGCCATTCGATCGCGAAACGCGAGATCTGGTTTACGAGCGGGCAAAGGGAACACTGGCGGAAGAGCCCTTCGGGACCGAGCGCGACGTCAATGCGATCGGCTACGAGTTCATGACGCATTCGATTCGCGCACGGACCGCCCCCGACACCGTTCCGCGAGTTCGCCTCGGCGGACGCGATTGCACGAAGCCGTACGACATCGCTCTCTTGAACGTCTCCGCGATGAGCTTTGGGTCGTTGTCCGCCAACGCAATCGAGGCCCTCAACGCCGGCGCCGCCAAAGGCGGCTTCGCCCACGACACCGGCGAAGGCGCGATCAGTCCGTATCACCGCAAACACGGCGGCGATCTGATCTGGGAAATCGCCTCGGGATATTTCGGATGCCGAACCGAGGACGGCCGATTCGATCCTGACCGTTTTGCCGAGCGTGCCGGCCTCGAACAGGTGAAGGCCATCTCGATCAAGCTCTCGCAAGGTGCGAAACCCGGGTTGGGTGGCGTGCTTCCCGGAGTCAAGGTCTCCCCCGAGATCGCCGAAACCCGCGGGGTACCCGTCGGCCAGACCGTGATTTCGCCACCCGCGCATACCGCGTTCAGCACCCCGGTCGAACTGGTCGATTTCATCGCGACCCTGCGAAAACTGTCGGGCGGCAAGCCAGTCGGTATGAAACTGTGCGTCGGCTCGCGTCGTGAATTCCTCGGAATCTGCAAAGCGATGATCGAGCGAGGCATCACGCCCGACTTCGTCATCGTCGACGGTTCCGAAGGCGGCACCGGCGCAGGTCCGGTGGAGTTCGAGGACCACATGGGCATGCCGTTGACCGAAGGCCTGATGCTCGTGCACAACGCCTTGGTGGGAACTGGCCTGCGCCCTCTCGTGAAAGTCGGCGCTTCCGGAAAGGTGGCGAGCGGTTCCGACATCGTCAAACGCATCATCCAGGGCGCAGACTTCACGATGGCGGCCCGCGCAATGATGTTCGCAGTGGGCTGCATTCAGGCCCAGATGTGCCACACCAACCGCTGCCCGGTCGGCGTTGCCACTCAGGATCCGGCACGCACCCGCGCACTCGACATCCCCGACAAGAGCGAGCGCGTCTACCGATTCCAGAAGGCAACCGTCGCCAGCGCGCAACAGATGATCGCGTCGATGGGCATCGATTCGTTCGACCAATTACAACCGGGAATGCTCAACCGCCGCGTCGACGGTCTCACCACCCGCACCTATGCCGACCTGTTCGACTGGCTGATGCCGGGTGAACTGCTCGACTCCCCGCCGCAGAGCTGGCTCACCGATTGGATCGACGCCGACGCTCACCGATTCTGACGTCGGTCGACTCCCGCGTTTCAGATCGCGCGGATTCACCCTTCTGGTCCTACAGTGACAGATGGCCCGCTGTGACGGCGGCCACACTGCACTAGTGGACGGAGTTCGACGATGAGCTTGACGACTGCGCCGGAACCAAATGTCGAGTACCTGAAAACCGATCCTGACCTGCCACCTGTCGGCGTCATCGACAAGACGCCCATTTCCACGACTGCGCGCGTCGTCTTCCTTGTTCTCGGACTGGTCGGCGCGGGCGCCTGGTACATGATTGCGATCGTCCGCGGTGAACACATCAGCGCCGTGTGGTTCGTGTTGGCCGCAATCTGTACCTACCTGATCGCCTACCGCTTCTATGCGCGGTTGATCGAACGCAAGATCGTCAAGCCCCGCGACGACGTCGCAACTCCCGCCGAGATCATGGAGAACGGCGCCGACTACATGCCGACCGACCGTCGGGTGCTGTTCGGTCACCACTTCGCGGCAATCGCCGGTGCCGGTCCCCTTGTCGGACCCGTCCTGGCCGCTCAGATGGGATATCTTCCGGGAACGATCTGGATCATCGTCGGCGTGGTGTTCGCCGGGGCGGTGCAGGACTTCATGGTCCTGTGGATCTCGTCGAAGCGCCGCGGGCGCAGCCTCGGTCAGATGGCCCGCGAAGAACTCGGCCTCGTCGGCGGCGTCGCCGCATTGATCGGCGTGTTCGTCATCATGATCATCCTCATCGCGGTGCTCGGACTTGTTGTCGTCAATGCGCTCGCCGAGTCCCCGTGGGGTGTGTTCTCGATCGCGATGACCATCCCCATCGCACTGTTCATGGGCGTGTACCTGCGGTATCTGCGGCCGGGCAAGGTTTCCGAGGTTTCCTTGATCGGCGTCGTCCTGCTTCTCCTTGCCATCGTCTCCGGCGGCTGGGTTGCCGATACCGGTTGGGGCGCAGACTGGTTCACCCTCTCGAAGGTGACCATCGCGTGGCTGATGATCGCGTACGGATTCGCCGCATCGGTGCTGCCGGTCTGGCTGCTCCTGGCGCCGCGTGACTACCTGTCGACGTTCATGAAGGTCGGCACCATCGCACTGCTGGCCATCGGAATTCTGGTTGCACGGCCCGCCCTGAACATGCCGGCAGTGACGCCGTTCGCCTCCAACGGCGAAGGCCCGGCCTTTGCCGGTTCACTGTTCCCGTTCCTGTTCATCACCATTGCCTGTGGCGCACTCTCGGGATTCCACGCGCTGATCGCGTCCGGTACGACGCCGAAGCTGCTCGAGAAGGAAAGCCAGACCAAGATGATCGGGTACGGCGGCATGCTGACCGAATCGTTTGTCGCGATCATGGCTCTGGTCACCGCCTGCATCCTCGATCAGCACCTGTACTTCGCACTCAACGCTCCCGCGGCGCTCACCGGTGGAACACCGGAAACCGCAGCCGAATACGTCAACAATCTGCCCCTCGGCACTGCCCCCATCACACCGGACGTGCTGACTCAGGCAGCCGAGGCCGTCGGCGAAGAATCGATCATCTCGAGAACCGGCGGCGCCCCGACTCTCGCGTTCGGCATGTCCGAAGTGCTCAGCGACGTCTTCGGCGGTGACTCGCTGAAGTCGTTCTGGTACCACTTCGCGATCATGTTCGAGGCTCTGTTCATCCTCACCACGATCGATGCCGGCACTCGCGTCGCTCGATTCATGCTCTCGGACTCGCTCGGCAACTTCGGCGGTCCGGCAAAGAAGTTCAAGGACCCGTCGTGGCGCATCGGTGCGTGGCTGTGCTCGCTGATCGTGGTCGCTGCGTGGGGCGCGATCCTGCTCATGGGTGTCACCGATCCCCTCGGCGGAATCAACACACTCTTCCCGCTCTTCGGCATCGCCAACCAGCTACTGGCCGCGATCGCCCTGACGGTAGTCATGACGATCGTCATGAAGAAGGGCCTGTTCAAATGGGCCTGGATCCCCGGCGTGCCGTTGGTGTGGGACCTGGTCGTGACCATGACCGCGTCGTACCAGAAGATCTTCTCCGACAACCCCGCGATCGGTTACTGGGCTCAGCACAACGTGTTCAAGGATGCGAAGGCTGCAGGCGAGACGGCGCACGGTTCTGCGAAGACTCCGGAGGCCATCGATGCCGTCATTCGCAACACCTTCATCCAGGGCACGCTGTCGATCATCTTCGCGTCACTGGTGATCGTCGTGGTCATCGCCGGGATCATCGTATGTACCAAGGCAATCCGAGCCGGCGGGCTGCCGACCACCGAGTCCCCGGAAGAACCGTCGAAGATCTTCGGACCCGCCAGCTTCATTCCGACGCCCGCGGAGAAGGAAATCCAGAAGGAATGGGACGAGCTCATCAAAGCCGGGAAGGTCCGTGCGCCCGGCGCCGCGCACGGAGGTGGGCACTGACCATGACCATGACGGCAAAACTCACCACAGCGTTCCGCGGAACGCTGTGGTGGGTTCGCTCGGTGATGGGTGATCTCGACTATCAGCGTTACGTCGAGCACACCCGACGCCACCACGCCGACTCACCGGTGATCAGCGAACGAGAGTTCTGGCGCCGCCGGCACGCAGCAGCAGACGCCAACCCAGGCGCCCGCTGCTGCTGAATCCCGCGCTTGGTGAATCTCCGTCAGGGGCAGGTGGCCTTCGCGAGTTCGTAAATGTGGCCCGCCTGCTCGTCGGTGGGCTTGTTGCCGTTGTTCTCGGCCAGGTCGGTGATCTTGGTCTTGACCTCCGCCTCGTCCGTGCCGTTGGCGACCTCGGTACACGTGGTCGTCAAGATCTCCTCGATGTCTGCGTCGTCGCGATTCTCCGCCAACGGCGCGTAAGCCCCACGGAACGTGGCGACGAACAGCGCCGTCTTGCCCTGATCGATGGCGTTGCCCGCGGACTGTTTGGCTGTCTCGAGCGCCTGTTGCCCGCTCGTGACTGCTTCGCTGATCTTGTTCTGCGCGTTGTCCTGATCCTCGGTGCTACACGCGGTGAGCCCGAGAACGACGATTGCTGCTGCCCCGACTGCTGCTGCGATTCTCATGACGGAAATGTTAGTCCGATCGGCATGCTTCAAAACACAGTATTGCAGCGCAACACACGAGTTATCGCACGCAGTCGTTACGATCAGCTCAGCTAGATCACCGGAATCGCACATCGGCGAGGAGATCCCTGCGCCGACGGAAAGGACGATCAGTGAGCGAGCAAGACAAGGGGACGTCCGCAGGGGTGCGCAAGCGCGACCGCGGCGAGATCATCGGGCAAGGGGGTATGTGGCTCGCAAAGTGGTCGTTGGTGTTGGCGTCGATTTCGCTGGGCGCCTGGATTTTCGGCTGGCTGATCGAAAAGCTCTGGGTCATCATCCTGCCGGTGGCTCTGGCTATCGTTGTCGCGACAGTCATGTGGCCGCCGACCCGCGGAATGATCAAGCGCGGTATGCCACCGGCCGCGGCAGCCGGCATCACCTTGGTGCTCTCGATCGGAATCTTGGCCGGCGTGATCGCAGGCATCGTTCCGTCAGTGGTCAGCCAGGCCCCCGAGCTCGCGAACAAGACCACCGAGGGCATCAACCAGGTTCAGGACTGGCTCCAGGGTCCGCCGCTGAACCTGAAGGACGACCAGATCGACAACGCCGTCCACGCCGTCATCACCAAGGTGCAGGAAAGTGGAACCGCCATCGCTTCAGGCGTTTTCAGCGGCGTGAGTACCGCGAGCTCCTTGTTGGTCACGCTCGGTTTGGTTCTGATTCTCGCCTTCTTCTTCATCAAGGACGGACCGAGGTTCATCCCCTGGCTGCACGCCGTCGGCGGCGGTCGCGCCGGTCGGCATCTCGAAGAGGTCCTCACCCGCATGTGGGACACGCTCGGTGGATTCATCAGGACGCAAGCGCTGGTGAGCCTCATCGACGCGGTCTTCATCGGCGCCGGATTGCTGATCCTCGGCGTCCCACTGGCACCGGTGCTGGCAATTCTGACGTTCATCGGTGGCTTCATCCCGATCGTCGGCGCGTTTGTCGCCGGCGCCCTGGCCGTGTTGGTTGCACTGGTGGCCAACGGTCTCACCACCGCCATCATCGTGCTGATCATCATCCTGGCGGTACAGCAGATCGAAGGAAACGTCCTTCAGCCAGTGCTGCAGAGCAAGTCGATGAAACTCCATGCCGTCATCGTGCTGCTTGCCGTGGCCGCCGGTAGCTCGCTGTACGGCATCGTCGGCGCCTTCCTCGCAGTGCCCGTCGCCGCGGTGGCAGCAGTTGTCATCCGGTACATCGGAGAGCAGATCGACGAGCGCGCAAGCGACAACGAGCCGATGCCCGCCGGCGACGCGTCGGACATCCTCGAAGATCAAGACGACGACGCCGACGCCGAATCAGAGGTAGAGAACAAAAAGGCCTGATCAGCCTGCAATCACGTTCACCGAGGAGCCTGCACGTCCGCGAATGACGTGCAGGCGACTCGGGATTCGCTGCCTCATCTCGTCCACGTGACTGACGATGCCCACCACTCGTCCTCCGTCGCGAAGCTCGTCCAACACAGCCATCACCGAGTCGAGGGTATCGGCGTCGAGAGTGCCGAATCCTTCGTCGATGAACATCGTGTCGAGAACGATTCCGCCGGACTCCGCCGCAACCACATCGGCGAGTCCGAGCGCCAAAGACAATGACGCCAGGAACGATTCACCACCGGAGAGCGTCTTCGCCGAGCGAACGACTCCCGTGAAGTCGTCGCGGATGTCGAGTCCCAGACCGCCGCGGCGCCCCCGAGAACCTGCCTCGTCACTGTGCACGAACTCGTACCGACCCCCGGACATCCGCTGCAGCCGAACCGACGCCGATACGGCGATCTCTTCCAACCGCGAAGCGAGCACATACGCTCGCAGCGACATCTTGCGACTGTTCTGACCTTTGCCTGCGATCACGTCGGCGAGGGCCGCGAGTTCGTCGTGCAGTTCCCGCTCGGGCGCAACCGCCTCGTATGCCTTCTCGAGTTGTCCGCTGAACCGTTCGAGATCCGACACACGGTTCTCGGCCAGGGATGCGGCTGCAACAGCCGAGTTCACCACCTCGGCGCACTGAACGGCGAGGCTGCGAGGACCCTCGACGTCGACTGTCTCGATTTCGCCCACCGCAACGACCTCGGGGTCGTCGAGGATGGTGCGAGCGGCCACCTCGAGGTCACGCGCTTTGGCGAGTTCGGTTTCGATCGCCGCGATTCGGGCAGGCGATCTCACCCCTTCGATCGCAGCCTCGACCGAATCGAATCCGGCAGCGGCCGCCGCAGCGGCCAGTTTGGTCGACAGTCCCGCCGATCGCGCCTGCGCACGAACGGCCTCGTCACGCATCTCAGATGCCGCCGTGGCCGCGGAGGCAAGCCTGTCGAACCGCGAGCGCCGAGCAGCGATGGTCGAATCTTCTCCCACCGCAGCGACGATCGCCGCTCGAATCTGCTCGACCGTGGCCGACAGTGTCGTCATTCGCTCGGTCAGTGCTGCCAATTCGGCAGTCAGAGAAGCCGATTCCTGTTGCAGCTCGCCGTCACCCTCGTTGAGTTGCGCGAGCTTGTCGGCCAACACTCCAACCTGACCGGCAGAGTGTGTCGCCTCGTCGACGGCGCTCTGAGCCGCGGCGCGGAGCCTGTCGAGTTCTTCGACGTCTCCATCCCCGCCGCGGGCGATCACGCGGTCGATGTCACGGTCGACGACTACCTGGCGGTCGACTACCTTGCTCAGGGCTTTCTCCGCTGCACGCTCGGCTGCGGACGCGGCTTCCAGATCGGGCTCGGTGACCGTGACGACGTCCGACTGCGCCAGGGCAGGGTGTTCACGCGAACCACACACCTGGCAAGGGTCACCGGGCGCGAGTGAACTCGCCAACTCCGCCGCCATGCCTTCGATACGCTTCTGCACGAGATCGAGCCAGCGCCCGCGAGCACTCTGATGGACGTCGCGCGCATCCAACACCTGCACACGAATCTTCTCGGCTTGCGCACGCAGAGAGACGATTTCATGGGCCGCCGTCGCAGCATCCGACGCTCTGACGAGTGCCGCCTCGAGGCCGGGCAGAGTGGCATGCGCGCGTTGCGCGTCGTCCAATCTTCGGCCGGCCGCGCGTACCAGTTCTGGCAGTTCGGTGCGTTCAACCGCGATGGCATCAATGCGCTCGGACAGGGCGTCTCGCCGAACTCCGAGTTTTTCGACCTCGGCTTCCGCCGCATCGGCTCTGCGAGCGTCCTCCGCCATCGCGTCGAGACGAACGATCTCGTCACGCCAGGTCCGGATCCGAGTTACGACGCGTTGACGCTCATCGTCGGTGGGTGGCCACACTCCCGGCTCGAAAATCTCCGGCCCGCCCGTTGCCGAGTAGGTCGACATCGCGGTGTTCATCGATTCGAGCGATGCGACAAGACCCACGCGGGCAGTCTCTACATCGTCGGCGACAACAGCTACCTGCACAGCCCGCCTGGCGGTCTCGAGTTCGGCGCCGATCGCAAATCGGTGCGCGGTGCCCGTGTTGAATGCTGCGAGTTCAGCAGTCGCACGATTACGGCGAACGAGCAGCTCTGCGGTTCGCTGCGCCGTTGCGAGCACCCGATTAGCCTCGGCTGCTGCATCTTTGGCGGTCACCATCTCGGCGAGACTTGCATCGCGGGTGTCCTGAGCCTCGGCGAGGAGTTTGCGCGACCATTCCAGTGGGTGCGCCTCGGCGCCCACCTCGAGCCCAGCGGCAGTCTCGACCTTCGCGAGCAGCAGACGCACGGATTGCTCCCTGGCGGCGAGCGCGGTAGCACTTGCCTTTCGTTTGGCGTCGAACCATGCCTCGACGGAGACAAAACGCTTGGTGTCGAACAGACGCTCGAGCAGTTTGCCTCGCTCATCGCTTTCGGCGCGCAGAAATTTGGCGAACTCACCCTGCGGCAAGAGCACCACCTGGAAGAACTGATCAGCGCTCATGCCCATGAGACGGTTGATCTCGTCACCGATGTCAGGGATGCGCGAAAGGTTCTCGCCGCGGCCGTCCAACCACGTCAGCGTGGCTTTGGCATTCTCGGTAATCGAACCGGTCCCGCGCTTCTTCGGGCGCGAATACTCCGGACTGCGAACGAGTTTGATTCGGCGACCACTGATCGTCGCCTCCAGTTCCACGCGCGGCACCGAACCGGCCGGCGCGTGATCCGACAGCAATCGCTTGCCCTCGTTGCGCGCGCCCGGCACCCGCCCGTACAGGGCGAACGCAACCGCGTCGAGAATCGTGGTCTTTCCTGCCCCGGTGTCGCCGTGAAGAAGGAACAACCCGTCTGCACCCAAACGGTCGAAGTCGACTTCGACCGTGTCGGCAAAGGGCCCGAAACAGCTGACTTCGAGTTTGTGCAGTCTCACGCGGTTTCACCCAGTTCTACCGTGGACTCCTCGGCGCGCGCGGCAGCGCTGAGCGCTTCGGTCATCAACGAGACCTCACGCTCGTACGGGTCACTACGCACTGCCGAGACAAAGCCGCGGGCGATCTCCAGGTCGGTTCGACCACGAACCGCGTCGCGGTACTTGAGATCCGATTGTCCTTCCGGCCTTTGCCATTCGAGATGAACGGCAAACGGGAAACGGGCTTGAAGTTGCCTCATGGCATCGACCGGACGGACCGGGTCGGTGAGCAATGCGGAGACATAGCACTGCTCGGAATCGGCATATTTCGACTCGGTGAGTAGTTCGTCGAGTGTCCCCACTACCTGGCTCAGCCCCCGAATGACCGGGAGATCCAGGCGCTGCACCGACGACAGGCCAGCGGCGTCGAGTTCGATCAGCAGCGCCGCCTTACGGTGGCTGCGCTCACCGAACGAATACGGCAACGGTGAGCCTGAGTATCGAACACTCTCCGAGAGCATCTGCGGAGAATGCAGGTGCCCGAGGGCGACATAATCGACGCCGTCGAACTCGCCCACCGCGACGGTCTCCACTCCGCCGACCGAGATGGAGCGTTCCGATTCAGAGGCCTCACCGCCCACCACGAAGGCATGGGCGAGCAATACCGATCGAGTCGACGGGTCGGCAGCCGTTCGCTCGGCGAGATCTCGCCGAACACGCGACATGGCCGCTCCGAGGATGTCGGAATGAGTACGAGCCCGGGGCACGTCCAACTCGACGCGCGTGATCTCCGGCTCGAGATACGGAATCCCGTAAAACGCGACCGGCCCGAACTGATCGCTCAGCATCACCGGAGTACCGATCTGGCCGACGCGGGTGATCAGGTGCAATCCGCCGGCAGCGGCGAAGGATGCCCCGGCCCCGAGCCGCACCGCTGAATCGTGGTTGCCGGACGTGGCGACGATGACCGCTCCGGCAGCCCGGATCGCCTCGAAGCCTCGATTACACACCGTGACCGCGTCGGAACTGGGAATGGAGCGGTCGTAGATGTCGCCGGGCACGACCACGACGTCGACACCGTGTTCGCGGACGGAATCCGCGATGGACCCGAGCACACTCGCCTGATCGGCCAACAGATCGACGCCGTGAAAGGTGCGACCTATGTGCCAATCGGAGGTGTGCAGAATCTTCATGAATCCGACGGTAGAGCAGCCCACCGACACCACCGATCTCCCACGCTGACGGCTCCGGCGGTGTGCCCCAACCCACGAGCGTCCGGTGACCCTGCACACAATCCGTCCGGTTCGTTTGGCGAAGAACCCGAAACCATCGCGCCATCGCGTCGATAAATGCGCCAGCCACGACCCGCACAAACACGGCCGACAACGCAAGAACCGCTAATGTCGTTATGTGTCTGCAACCCAACGTGCTCGCTCCGGGGTACCGCTGGACAAGCGATCGCTCATCGTGACCGTCCCCGGCCTGCCCTGGTGGGGAGTGATCCTGCTTGCTGCCGGTGTCACCGCCGTCGGCGTACTGATCGATGCCACCGGAGGCGGCGGAGAGCTCACCGCGGTGTTCTCGACGTTCTACTTCCTTGGCTGTCTCTTCGCTGTGGTTGCCGCTTCGAACAAGGCTCTCTTCACCGCGATGGCCCAACCGCCGTTGCTGCTCTTCGCTGCGGTGCCGATCGGGCACACGCTCATCGGCAAGGACAACAGCACCGCACTGCGCGACATCGCGATCAACATCGCGTACCCGTTGGTCAACCGCTTTCCGATCATGCTGGCAGCAACCGTCGTCGTGCTGATCATCGGCGGTTTCCGGTACTTCCTGCTCAATCAGCGTCCCACCGGGCCTGCGCGCTCGACCCGCTCCCGCCGCTCGGCGGCCGCCACTCGTGACTCCTCTGCGGCTGCAACGCGAGAACAATCCGCACCCGAGACCGGGCGTCGCCGCAGAGTCTCGGACGCACCCGTCCCCGGGCCCCCGCGCCGCCGCGCCCCCGAAGTGGACGAACAGCCTGCCTACCGAAGCGCTCCCCGGCGCGAACCGATCGAAGACGAGCGCCCTCTGCCGCCCCGGAGAAGCCCAGTGCCACCCAGGGTCGATCGCACACACCAACCGCCAACGCGTCGCCCTCAGCCGGACAGTCGGCCGGTGGCAGACGACGACTACCCGTCGTACGGTCGCCGCCGGGCGCCCGAGCCCACTCCGTCGCCCAGGCGTGAGGAGCGGATGGAGCCCTTCTTCGCTTCGGGTGACGACGTATCGCCGCCGCTGCCCCCGCGCCGCCGCCCACCCGGAGTCGATCTTCCGGCGTATCCGCCGCCGCGAGTTCGGTATCGCGATCGCGAAGAGCCCTGACAGACGAGCCCGGTACCAAAAAAATGCGGGGCACCTTCCAGATGGAAGGTGCCCCGCATTTTTTGTGCTGTTCTAGGACGTGCGCGCTGCCCGCAATTCGCGGGGAAGAGCGAACACCAGAGTCTCGTTGGCTGTGGTGACGGGCTGAACGTCGTTGTATCCGTGCTCGGCCAGAAGCTCGATCACGCCACGCACGAGCACCTCGGGTACTGATGCACCTGACGTGATGCCCACTGTCTGGACACCCTCGAGCCACGCGAGATCGACCTCACGGGCGTAGTCGACCAGGTACGACGCGGCAGCGCCCGCTCCGAGCGCGACCTCGACCAGGCGAACCGAGTTGGACGAGTTCCGTGAACCCACCACGATCACGAGGTCGCACTCGGGGGCCATCGCCTTGACCGCGACCTGACGGTTCTGCGTGGCATAGCAGATGTCGTCGGACGGCGGGTCCTGAAGATTGGGGAAGCGCTCGCGCAGGCGCGCGACGGTCTGCATCGTCTCGTCGACGCTCAGTGTGGTCTGGGAAAGCCAGATGACCTTCGACTCGTCGCGCACCGTGACCGCGTCGACCGAATCCGGGCCGTCGACGATGGTGACGTGATCGGGAGCCTCACCTGCGGTGCCCTCGACCTCCTCGTGGCCTTCGTGGCCGATGAGCAGAATGTCGTAATCGTCGCGAGCGAATCGCTTTGCTTCCTGGTGCACCTTCGTGACCAGGGGGCACGTCGCGTCGATCGTGCGCAGGTTCCGCTCGGCAGCCGAATCGTGGACGGCCGGAGACACACCGTGCGCCGAGAACACGAGGAGTGATCCTTCGGGAACCTCGTCGGTTTCGTCGACGAAGATCACGCCTTGATCTTCGAGCGTCTCGACGACGTGGCGATTGTGGACGATCTCCTTACGCACGTAGATGGGTGCGCCGTGCTTCTCGAGCGCCTTCTCGACGGTCTCGACCGCACGGTCGACGCCGGCGCAGTAGCCGCGAGGCTCGGCGAGGAGCACACGCTTGGCGCTGCCCTTGCGGGTGGACGGCGAATCAGCCGAGTGCGCGATACCGAGATTGAGAGGAACAGCCGAAGACATGTGACCAGCCTACTGGCACGTCGAACGTGAGACACTCCGGCAAACGTGAACACCTCGGTTCAGTGCCTTGATCGACGTTTCTCAGCACCCCGATCGACGGTTGCGAAGTGAACGAGTCCGGCCGTCACAGGCAAGTCGGCTACCGATTGTCGGTGCTTTGCGGCAAGCTGTGGGAATGATCCGACCACCGTTCGTGGCGCGCGTTGCCGCGGGACTCGCCGTCACCGCGATGGAAGAGGCAAGGAAGTTGCCCACCACCGCTGTCGCCCTGCCGATGACCGCCGTGAGCCAGATGCTGCAGACAAGCATGCGCGTGCAGCAGTCGATCACCTCGCTGGCGATCAAGGGCGATCAGGCATTTGCACTGATCAACTGGTCTTCCGAGGACGAACAGCCCGAGTGGGCGGTCTTCGACGACGACGTCGACGCTCCCGCGGACTCGGCACCTTCCACCGGATCGACCACCGCTGACACCCCGACCAACGCCGGACGCTTCGCGCTCTACTCACTCGAGCCGACTGCCCCCATCGAGGAGCCCGCACCCGTCGCCGAGTCCGAATCCGCGGCAGCTACGACGGACAAGCCTGCCGAAGAGCCCGAGATCGTCACGGAACTCGACTACCCCAACCTCACACTCGCACAGCTCCGTGCGCGCATCCGGACGCTCAGCATCGACGAGCTGACCGCCGTCCTGGACTACGAGAATGCGACGCTCGCCCGCGCTCCGTTCCAGACCATGCTCACCAACCGCATCACCACAGCCAAGGCAAAGTGACTTCCGCAACGCCCCCCGCTTCATCGCAGCGATCGTCCGGCGCCAGCAGCGCTGAACAGCCGTGGCCGGTCCGCACGGTTTCAGCCAAGGTCGCCGGCTGGATCGATCGACTCGGCAGCATCTGGGTCGAAGGTCAGATCACCCAGATCAATGCACGCCCCGGCACCCGAACGGCCTTTCTCGTTCTGCGTGATCCGTCGGCAGACATGTCGCTGTCGATCACATGCTCACCGCAGTTGTTGCACAACTCTCCGGTGCCGTTGACCGAGGGCTCCCGTGTCGTGATGTTCGGCAAGCTCTCGTTCTACACCGGACGAGGAACGGTGTCGTTGCGTGTCACCGAGATTCGCGCCGTGGGTATCGGTGAACTCCTGGCCCGCATCGAGAGACTGCGCGCCTTGCTCGCCGCCGAGGGCTTGTTCGATCCGAGACTCAAACGGCCGCTTCCGTTTCTGCCCGGCACGATCGGCCTGATCACCGGCCGAGCGAGTGCGGCCGAGAAGGATGTCGTCTCCGTCGCCCATCGTCGTTGGCCTGCCGTGGCGATCGCGGTGCGTAACACCGCGGTTCAGGGCCCGACTGCTGTTCCCCAGATCATCGAAGCGCTGAAGGAACTCGACGCCAACCCGGTGGTCGACGTCATCATCCTCGCTCGCGGCGGCGGTAGCGTCGAGGATCTTCTGCCGTTCTCCGACGAAGCACTGTGCCGCGCCATCGTGGCCTGCACGACGCCGATCGTCAGTGCCATCGGCCACGAGCCGGACAGCCCGCTCAGTGACCACGTCGCCGACCTGCGCGCAGCCACACCCACCGACGCGGCCAAGCGCGTCGTACCCGACGCGGTTGCGGAAGCTGCTCTGGTTGCGGATCTTCGTGACCGCAGCGCTGCGGCACTGCGCAGCTGGGTCAAGCGTGAGTCTCATCTGATCGAACAGTTGCGCACTCGACCGGTCATGGCATCACCGCTGCTCGCGGTGGATCGCCGCGCCGAAGAGGTCGAACGGCTCCAAGCCGCCGGACGACGCGATGTGGCTCGGTTGATCGACTCCGAGTCCCGAACGATCGAGCATCTGCGCGCCCGGCTCACCACGCTGGGCCCCGCCGCGACGCTGGCCCGCGGATACGCAGTCGTGCAACGTGTTGTCGCCGACGGCGATCCGGAGGTTCTGCGCTCGGTCGAGGACGCGCCACCCGGTACCCAGATTCGAGTTCGACTTGCAGACGGCGCCGTTCGCGCCGCAGTGATGGGAAGAGAAAAATGAGCAACGCCACCGATACCGACATCAACGAGCTCGGCTACGAAGCCGCCCGCGACGAACTGGTGAGCGTCGTGAAGATTCTCGAACAGGGCGGTCTGGACCTCGACGCGTCACTCTCATTGTGGGAGCGAGGCGAAGCGTTGGCCAAGCGCTGTGAAGAGCATTTGGCGGGCGCCAGGGCTCGCGTCGAAAAGGCTCTGGCCGAAGCGGACGAATAACGTCCGCTCCGACCGCAGAACCTATGGCGTGATCGGCTGCGCTGCGCCGACCTTCTCGGCAAGAACCCGGAACTCTTCCGGCGTAGCCGCGCCCGTGAGCAACAGGCGAACGTCCCCGACGTCGGTGACCCAGATCGACTCGACGCCTTCGCCGCCGAAGACGTTCCACGTATCGGCACCGACGGTCTCGACTCCGGTCGCGAATCGCTGTCCACCGGCAACGTGTGACACCAACGGGAATTCCTCGGCGTTGCTCTGTGTCAGCTGGATGTAGCGACCACTGGTCGTGATGAATCCCACAGTGCTCGAATCTCCGCCGCCGTCGCCGGAGATGATTTTGCGACTGCCGGAGTTCGGCGTCCACCCGTCCGGAACACCGGGATTACGGATGGGAAATCCGAGTTCCTTCGCGTCGTAGTTCAGAGCTGCGTCCACGTCGACGCTCGGGATAGGCCCCTGCGTCGGGCCGCCAGGACTGAACGTGCACTGGCTGGCGATGCCCGCAATGATGATGCAGAACAGCACCAACGGTACGAGAGACCAGACCATGTCTTTGTTGTCTTCGAGAATGCGGGGTTTCTTCGATGCCACACCCCCAGTATCCAGGAACTCCGCAGTAGATACGATTCCCGGTCCCCCTCGAGCGAGACAAAACGTCTCTGCGGCGACCCGACAGCGCACGTAGCCGCTCCCATCTGGGACAATGACGCCTGAAGAAACCACTGCGTCGACACACCCCGTCGACCGCGACCGCGCCAGGAGGCACCGCACATGACGGCCAGCAGCACTCATCGTGAGACCCCGGACCGTAACCTCGCACTCGAATTGGTCCGAGTCACCGAAGCCGGTGCTATGGCTGCCGGTCGCTGGGTAGGCCGCGGCGACAAGGAAGGCGGCGACGGAGCAGCCGTCGACGCAATGCGTCAGCTCGTCTCCTCGGTCTCGATGCGCGGCATCGTCGTCATCGGTGAAGGCGAGAAGGACGAAGCGCCGATGCTGTTCAACGGCGAAGAGGTCGGAAACGGCGACGGCCCCGACTGTGACTTCGCCGTCGACCCGGTCGACGGCACCACCTTGATGTCCAAGGGCATGCCCAACGCCATCTCTGTTCTGGCTGTTGCCGAGCGCGGCGCGATGTTCGATCCGTCGGCCGTGTTCTACATGGAGAAGATCGCCGTCGGGCCGGATGCCGCAGACGTCATCGACATCAGCGCGCCGATCGCCGAGAACATCAAGCGCGTGGCCAAGGTCAAGAAGGCGTCGGTCTCCGACATCACGATCTGCATCCTGGACCGCCCGCGTCACAACCAGCTGATCCAGGACGTGCGCGACACCGGCGCTCGTATCCGTCTGATCTCCGACGGTGACGTTGCCGGCGCGATCGCCGCAGCGCGTCCGGAGTCTGGCACCGACATGCTCGTGGGCATCGGCGGAACGCCCGAGGGCATCATCGCCGCAGCGGCCATGCGCTGCATGGGTGGATCGCTGCAGGGCAAGCTCGCTCCCACCGACGACGAAGAGCGTCAGAAGGCCATCGACGCCGGTCACGATCTCGATCGGATCCTGACCACCGAAGATCTCGTCTCGGGCGAGAACGTCTTCTTCTGCGCCACCGGCGTCACCGACGGCGACCTCCTGCGCGGCGTCCGCTACTACGGCGGCGGCGCCAGCACGCAGTCCATCGTGATGCGTAGCAAGTCCGGCACCGTTCGCATGATCGACGCGTACCACCGTCTCGAGAAGCTGCGCGAGTACAGCTCCGTCGACTTCGACGGCGAAGAGGGCGCGGTTCCCCCGACGTTCTGATGGGCTCCGCCCCGTGAGCGGTTAGGGAGTCCCTGCACTCCTTAACCGCTCACGGGGGACGTAGTCCCCTACCCGCTCTCCAAAAGTGGCAATGTGGAGCCATGACGGAGAGCAACGATCAACAGTTCCGAATCGAACACGACACCATGGGCGAAGTTCGGGTGCCCATCGACGCACTGTGGCGAGCACAGACCCAGCGTGCAGTCGAGAACTTCCCGATCAGCGGGCGCCCGCTCGAGCGCACCCAGATCCGCGCAATGGGCTTGCTGAAAGCAGCGTGCGCGCAGGTCAACAAGGACCTCGGACTGCTCGACGCGGACAAGGCCGACGCAATCATCGCCGCCGCGAACGAGATCGCCGAAGGCAAGCACGACGATCAGTTCCCGATCGACGTCTTCCAGACCGGCTCGGGAACCAGCTCGAACATGAACGCCAACGAGGTCATCGCGTCCATCGCGAAGGCCGCCGGCGTGGACGTACATCCCAATGACCATGTCAACATGTCGCAGTCCTCCAACGACACCTTCCCCACCGCCACGCACGTCGCAGCTACCGAGGCAGCAGTCACCGATCTTGTTCCGGCACTGGAACATCTGCATGCTGCACTCGCCACGAAGGCGTCCGAGTGGAAGACCGTCGTCAAATCCGGACGCACGCACCTGATGGACGCTGTGCCGGTCACGCTCGGTCAGGAGTTCGGCGGTTACGCACGTCAGATCGAGGCCGGCATCGAGCGCGTCAACGCAACACTCCCCCGCCTGGGCGAGCTTCCCATCGGCGGAACCGCAGTCGGCACCGGCCTCAATGCTCCGGATGGATTCGGCCCCAAAGTTGTTGCCGAGCTGGTCAAGTCGACAGGCGTCGACGCTCTGACTCCGGCGAAGAACAGCTTCGAAGCGCAGGCCGCGCGTGACGGACTGGTCGAGGCATCGGGCGCGCTGCGCACCATCGCCGTCTCACTGACGAAGATTGCCAACGACATTCGGTGGATGGGATCGGGTCCGCTGACCGGGCTCGGCGAGATCGCACTCCCCGATCTGCAGCCGGGTAGCTCGATCATGCCGGGCAAGGTCAACCCCGTCCTGCCGGAGGCAACCACTCAGGTTGCGGCGCAGGTGATCGGTAACGACGCCGCGATCGCGTGGGGCGGCGCTGCCGGAGCATTCGAACTCAACGTCTACATCCCGGTCATGGCGCGCAACCTGCTGGAGTCGTTCACCTTGCTGGCCAACGTCTCTCGACTGTTCGCGGACAAGTGCGTCAGCGGCCTGGTCGCGCACGAGGAGCACCTCAAGACGCTCGCCGAATCGTCGCCGTCGATCGTGACGCCCCTCAACTCGGCGATCGGTTACGAGGAAGCCGCAGCTGTGGCGAAGCAGGCACTGAAGGAGAAGAAGACGATCCGCCAGGTCGTCATCGAGCGCGGACTCGTGCCCGACAAGCTGAGCGAGGAAGAACTCGACAAGCGTCTCGACGTTCTGGCAATGGCGAAGGTCAAGGACTGAACAAATAAAAGGGGTGGCGGTTTCCACGTCGGAAACCGCCACCCTTTTCGCTAGGCCGTGGTGGTTGCCCGCCACTCGTCGGTGCGGTCGGGGCTCGCCTCGGCCAATGCCTTCAGTGTCGCTTCGCGATCGAAGTCCTTGCCGTACACGGGAGTTCCGGGCTGCTGACGCCAGGAATCGTCGATCGTTCCCGCATCGACGGGATCGAAGCCCAACTGGTTGATCAGATCGAAGACGACCTGCTTGTTCGCGTCGTCGTCGCCGGCGATGGGTAGCGCAATGCGCCCCTCTGCACCTTCGGGAAGTCCCTTCTCGAGGAGATGCTTCCACCAGATTCCGTTGAACGCCTTGAATACCGGCACACCCAGGTGCTCCTGCACCCATCCGCTTTCGGTCTGTCCATCCTCGATGGCGGAGATCAGACCGTCACGCTGTTGCGGGTAGTAATTGTTGGTCTCGATGACCGGGGCACCGGCGACCGCACCGCTGAGGATCCCCGCCGGCAGATCAACCACGTTCTTCTGCGGAATGCTCACGATGACCAACTCGGCACCCTCGGCGGCCTCGGTGCTGCGGACTGCCTTCGCGCCCGTCTCCGCTTCCAGTTCTGCAAGCGTGTCCGGTGTCCGCGAGTTCGAGACGCGCACGTCGTGACCGAGCGCAGCGAGCCTACGTGTGAGCGTGCCACCGATCTGACCGGCTCCGATGATTCCGATGCGCATGACCCTGCTCCTTCGTCGTGTGCAGTGGCGATCGCGCCACCGCTGCATTCGTCAACGACGAGGACGCACCGGGTCATTCCGTACCGACCATTTCAACTCCCGTTGATTCAATCGGTTGACGTATCGAGTGCGAGTCTGATGCGAACGCTGACTGGATCGGTTTGCAATCCGCGAAAGGCAGAGGCCGTCAGTGCCGATCTGATCTTCCCCGACGCAAATGTCTTCACCCTCGCCGGGACGTCGTCGTCAGGCATGATCTCGGCCTGCCCGTCGATCCACTCGCCGCGG
Source organism: Rhodococcus sp. P-2 (assembly GCF_016598535.1). Classification (GTDB taxonomy): domain Bacteria; phylum Actinomycetota; class Actinomycetes; order Mycobacteriales; family Mycobacteriaceae; genus Rhodococcus_F; species Rhodococcus_F baikonurensis. The sequence goes on from NZ_CP066779.1 coordinate 1,437,320, forward strand.
CGACGGATCCGAACCTTCGGCGTCGCAGAGATATTGGCGCCCCAACCTGTGTCGATGCCATGCTGCGCAATGACCCACGCCTCGTCGCCGTCGTAGGTGATCGCGACGGGCACTCGGCGGGTCAGACCGGTTCTGCGTCCGACCGTCTCGATCTCGGTCATCAACGACGGCATCATGCCGATCCGATTCAATCCGGTGACCAGCGGATTGGCGAAATACTTCCCGACTGCAACTTCGATTCTTCTTTTTCGTGCAACTGACGTCGGTACCGGCATGCCGTTTCCTCTCCTCCGGAGCTGACACTCTCAGCACAGCTCTATACCGCACGATATAACCACTGATCGCGGAGTTCTGCCACCAAGAATCTCCATCGATACCCACTACCTGCATACAACACTTGACTGTGTCTGCCGGTTACATCTAGTCTCAGATTCGTTCCTATACCGATCGACATACTAGGAGGCAGAGATGAACACACCTCGAGACGCCTCGTCGCCATGACCGGCCCGCAGACGCGTTGTCCGATCGCCGCAGCGCGCCGCAAATGGGGAGCACCAAAAGAATCAGCAGCACCAGATGAATCGAACCGCACCGTGATTGCATACGATGACGGGATGGCCGACTCCGATTCCCGCACTCTGATGCTGGTCGGCGCCATCAACGCCTTCCGCGAACACGGGATCGCCACGACCTCGCTCACAGAGATCGTCGAACGGTCGGGGGCGCCCCGCGGGTCGGTCTACCACTACTTCCCCGAAGGCAAAGGACAGTTGGCCGGTGAGGCCGTCGCGTACTTCGGCCGGGGCATCAGCGCAGCCATCAGTTCGATGATCGCTCAGTCTTCCCCACCGGAGATCATCGACGCAGTTGTCACGATTTTCCGAAACAGCTTGGTGGAGAGCAATTTCACGTCTTCCTGTCCGGTCGCGGCCGCGGCCGTCGAGGGCTCGTCGACACCGGCCGCGCTGACTGCAGCCGGCGAATCCTTCACTTCGTGGGAATCGCTCCTAACATCGTTCTTCTGGCAGCAGGGACAGCCGTCCGAGACTGCAGCACAGTGGGCAACCGTCGTGATCGCGTCGATCGAAGGCGCAACCCTGATGGCAAAAGCCCAGCACACCACCGCGCCTCTCGATCGCATCGGCGCTCACCTCAAGGCACTGGTCTCAGCCCCGAGCTGACTGACCACCTACTTCCAACCGCTGCTGCCGTTCGCGCAGGAGCAGAGATGGCGTACAAACATGTCTCACACACTTGCACCGGCGCCCTCGGCGCCCATGATGACCAAGTCCCGTCGATTCGCTGCGCTGATCTTCATCTGCCTCGCCGAACTCCTTGTCGTGCTGGACAACACAGTGGTCAACGTCGCGCTGCCGACGATGAGCGTCGACCTGTTCGCCAGCGTCAGCGACCTGCAATGGATCGTCGACGCGTACACGTTGACCTTCGCCGGGTTCCTGCTCACTTTCGGCCACCTGGGCGACCGCTTCGGACGCCGCCGAGTGATGATCATCGGCCTGATCGGCGTCGGCGCGATGTCTCTCGTCGGCGCACTGGCTTCAAACCTCGAACAGGTGATCATGGCGCGCGCCGCCATGGGTGTCTTTGCCGCGGCTGTCTTTCCGGCTACCTTGGCCATGATCACCAACATCTTCACCGACGCCAGAGAACGGGCCATCGCCATCGCGGCCTGGACCGCAATGGCCGGCTTCGCGATTGCCATCGGCCCGACGGCTGGCGGCTGGCTTCTCGAGCACTTCTCCTGGCACTCGGTGTTCTGGATGAACGTTCCGGCAGCGTTGTTGGTCATCGTCGGTGTGCTGCTGGTTGTTCCGGAATCGAAGGCGCTCCACGTCGGCCGATTCGATTTCGTCGGAACAATCTTGTCGCTCCTCGGCATCGTCATTCTGGTGTGGACCATCATCGACGCACCACATCGTGGATGGGTGTCGACGTTCAGCATCACGGGATACCTCTCCGCGACAGTGTTGTTGGGCGCATTCGTCTTCTGGGAACTGCGCACCGATGCACCGATCCTGAACATGAACCTCTTTCGGATCCGACGTTTTTCGTTCCCCGCCTTGGCAATTGCGGTGAGTTACTTCAGCATGTTCGGATTCTTGTTCCTGATCACGCAGTACTTCCAAGGAGTCCGGGAGTACTCGCCGCTCGAATTCGGCATCCACTCTTTGCCTTTCGCTGCAGCTGTTGCCGTGGGCGCCCCAGTCGCCACCTTGGCGGCACAGAAACTCGGCACGACCGCAGTGATGGTGTTCGGCCTCCTCGTCCTCAGCGGCGGGATGTTCCTGGCGGGTCGGACGACCGTCGAGACGCCCTACCTCGGCCCCGTCGTGATCTCGATGGTGCTCATGGGTCTTGGCCTCGCAATTGTCCAGGGACCGGCTACCGACTCCATCATGTCCTCGGTGCCCCTCGACGAAGCCGGCGCAGGCTCGGCAGTCAACGACACGACGCGTGAACTCGGTGGGACCCTGGGCGTCGCCGTCATCGGCTCGATCGTCGCCTCGTATTACACGTCCAAGGTGGCTCCGATCGTCGACGCTATTCCCGACGCCGTGATGTCGGCACAGGAGAAGGGCTTCGCTCGGGAGTCCGTGCTCAGCGTCATCGAGATCCGCTCCCGCGACATCAGTCCGCTCTTCGAGCAGCAGAAGGACAGTCTGATCTACACGATGAAGACTGCATGCCTGGAAGGCTTCGCCATCGCGTCGTACTTCACGGTCGGCGCGGCACTGATCACCGCTCTGCTGGTCGCGTTGTTGCTTCCCTGGAAGCCGGTCACGGAAGGCTCCATTCTCGGCAGTCTGACAACCAAGACCCCGAAGTAGTTACAAGGTTTCCCGATTTGTCCCACTATCAGCCCACGATTCCCGATACTGGATTGACCGAGTGGTACCGACGACAGCCCTGCTAGGGAGAATCTCGTGTCCATCACCAGTAGAAACAGCTCGCTTCTGTCGGCAGCGGCGGTTCCGGTAGTACTGACGGTCGCCCTGCTCGCCGGATGCTCGTCCGATTCAGACACCACCTCAGCGCCCGGGCCGGTCGTCAGCGACGCCAGCCCGGGTCTCGACGCCGGGGTGCCGATCCCGGACGGGCAAATCGACGACGCGGTCGGGAAGCTCGACGGCCTCGCGAACGATCTCATGGCACGTTCCGGTGTTCCCGGCATGGCTGTGGCCGTGGTGCACGGAGGTAACACTGTGTATGCAAAGGGATTCGGGGTTCGCGAGTTGGGTAAGAGCGCCACCGTCGATGCCGACACCGTGTTCCAACTTGCGTCGGTGTCGAAATCGGTAGGGGCCACGGTGGTCGCCCACGAAGTCGGAATCGGGACCGTCGACTGGGACACTCCGGTGATCTCGAAACTTCCGGGGTTTACGCTTGCCGATCCGTGGGTGACCGACCACCTCACGATCTCCGATCTCTACACGCATCGGTCGGGACTACCGGACCACGCCGGCGACGGACTGGAGGACCTGGGCTACAACCGGGCCCAGGTGCTCGAGAAACTTCGCCAGCTACCGCTCAATCCGTTCCGAATCACATACGAGTACACGAACTTCGGCGTCACAGCCGGCGCGGAGGCCGTTGCCGCTGCGGCGGGCACCGATTGGGAAACGCTGTCGCAGAACACGATCTACGGTCCGCTCGGTATGACGTCGACGTCTTCGCGGTTCGCCGATTACCAAGCCCGAGAAAATCGAACGGTGGGCCACATTCTCGAAGACGGAAAGTACGAGGTAGGGCCGGTTCGGGACGCCGACGCCCAATCCCCCGCCGGTGGAGTCAGCTCCTCGGCGAACGACATGGCCAAGTGGTTGGACATGGTGCTGTCGGGTGGTCAATATCAGGGGCAGCAGATCGTTCAGACAGATGCGCTCGTGCCCGCGGTCAACCCGGAGATCGTCTCGCGCCCCGCGCAGGAAATCGGGGAACGCTCCGGCTTCTACGGCTACGGGTTCAACGTTTCCGACAGCGCCGCAGGCCGTGTCACCGCCAGCCACTCCGGCGCCTTCCTGGTCGGAGCCGGAACGAATTTCGTGACGATTCCCTCCGCTGACGTCGGCATCGTCGTTCTGACCAACGGCACGCCCACCGGCGTCGCGGAGACCTTGACCGCCGAGTTCGCCGACCTGGTGCAGTTCGGGAAGATCACCCGCGAGTGGCGCCCGCTCTACGAAGCGTCGTTTGCCTCACAAACCGATCCCGAGGGCGAACTTGCCGGGAAGACGCCGCCGGCCTCCCCCGCTCCTGCACCACCGACAAACCAATTGACCGGCGACTACGGCAACCCGTACTGGGGTCCCGCACTCGTGACGCAGCAGAACGGTGCGCTGACCTTGACCATGGGTCCCGCGGCCGTGACGTACCCGCTGACCCACTGGGACGGAAACACCTTCACGTTCCCGCTCAGCGGCGAGAACGCACCGGCCGGGACGGTCTCGAAGGCCACCTTCGACGGAAACTCGCTAACCTTGGAGTACTTCGATCACGATCATCTCGGTACCTTCATCCGGGCAACACCCGCCGAATAATCAGCCAAGGACACCCCATGAGTAGTTCGACAGCCACGGTGAACGCAATGTTCGCGGCCCTCACCGATTTCGACGTGGACGCCGCAGCCGAATTGATGACAGACGACATCGTCTGGCAGAACGTCTCGCTCCCCACGCTGCGAGGCAAGAAGACCGTCGTGCGAGCGCTACGGCTGGTCACCAAGCCTTCACTGAAATTCGAGGCGGAGATGCACCACATCGTCGGCGACGAGACCACGGTGCTCACCGAACGCACCGACATCCTCACCGTCGGACCGCTGCGCATCGAATTCTGGGTGTGCGGAACCTTCGAACTGCGTGACGGCAAGGTCTCCGTCTGGCGGGACTACTTCAGTCTGAGAGACGTCGCGTGGGGCGTGGTGACCGCGGTCGGCCGTGCAGTCGTCGGGAACGGGACACGAAGTAGGCTTGCTCCGGCCTGAAAACACCTGCCGAAAGCGAGCGAACCTCCCATGTCCGAGAACACCACGCCTGACTCCTTCGACGCCGGCTTGGCTGTGCGAACCGAAGTCATGGGCGCCGATTTCGTCGACGCAGCTTTCGAGCGCACCCGCGGCACCGACAGCGAAGAACTGCAGAACTTCGTGACGGCCAACGTCTGGGGATCGGTGTGGACGCGCCCGGGACTCGATCGGCGCAGTCGCAGTCTGATCAACCTGGGGATGCTGATCGCGCTGCGCGCCGAGAACGAACTGAAGGGCCACGTACGCGGGGCACTGCGAAACGGCTTGACGCGCACCGAGATCGTCGAAACCGTGATCCATGCGAGCGCGTACTGCGGCGCGCCGGCGGGGCTGGCGGCGATGCGTGTAGTGCAGGAAGTTCTCGACATCGAACTGGGACCGCTGCAAAACTGAAACAACTTCGAACCCATACATCTCCCCGTGCAGACCGAAGTCCGCACGGGGAGATCGCTTCTCAGGAAGTGGGGCCGAACTCCTCGAGCATGTCGGTCACCAACTCGGCGATCGGTGAACGCTCACTGCGCGTAAGCGTGATGTGCGCGAAAAGCGGGTGCCCCTTCAGCTTTTCGATGACGGCCGCAACTCCGTCGTGCCTGCCCACTCGCAGGTTGTCACGCTGCGCGACGTCGTGAGTGAGCACCACCCGCGAGCCGGTTCCCAGACGAGAAAGCACTGTCAGCAGAACATTTCGCTCGAGTGACTGCGCTTCGTCGACGATCACGAACGAATCGTGCAGCGACCGACCGCGAATATGCGTCAGCGGCAACACTTCCAGCATTCCGCGGGCGAGAACCTCTTCCAGAACCTCGGGTGAGGCCAACCCGTCCAGAGTGTCGAAGACGGCCTGAGCCCACGGGCCCATCTTCTCGCTCTCACTACCGGGAAGGTAGCCGAGTTCTTGTCCGCCAACGGCATACAGCGGACGAAAGACTACAACCTTGCGCTGAGTACGGCGCTCGAGAACGGCTTCCAAACCTGCCGTCAGAGCCAAGGCCGATTTACCGGTGCCCGCCTTACCGCCGAGCGAGATGATGCCGATACTCTCGTCCATCAGGAGGTCGAGCGCAATGCGCTGCTCGGCGGAGCGCCCGTGCAGCCCGAACGCCTCGCGCTCGCCGCGCACCAACTGGATGCGCTTGTCGGGAGTCACCCGACCGAGAGCGCTCGACGAACCACCCAACAGGCGAAGACCCGTGTGACACGGCAGATCTCGCGCTTCGTCGAGGTCCAGGAATCCCTCGTTGAACAGCTCGTCGATGTCCGTCGACGCGACGTCCAGTTCGGTCATGCCCGTCCATCCGGAGGGCACGACGTCGTGAGCGTGGTACTCGTCGGCAGGCAGTCCCACCGCGCCTGCCTTCACGCGAAGCGGAATGTCCTTGCTGACGAGGACTACGTCCTTGCCCTCCGCCGCAAGATTCAACGCGCACGCCAGAATCCTCGAATCGTTACTGTCCGTGCGGAATCCGACGGGCAGGACTGCAGGGTCGGTGTGATTGAGTTCTACCTGCAGTGTCCCGTTCTCGGTGCCGATCGGCACCGGACGGTCGAGTCGGCTGTATTCGATCCGGAGATCGTCGAGCATGCGGAGCGATTCTCGGGCGAACCATCCCAGTTCGTGGTGGTGTCGCTTGCCTTCGAGTTCGCTGATCACGACCAGTGGGAGAACCACGTGGTGTTCGGCGAATCGTGTGACAGCCCATGGATCGGACAGTAGTACCGAGGTATCCAAGACGTACGTGCGAAGTGCATCTCCCGAATGATTCCCGGCTGATTGATCAGCCCGGGCCGAGTGGGCAGAGACGGAGCGTGATGCAGTCACGTTGGGCTCCTAGGTCTGCGCGGCACCCGCGCAAACTCAGCTCGCTGGGCCGGACGGCTCTGGTGTCAGGTGACGCTGTGTCAGCTGATACAAGGGCCGGGCGCCGGCCCTCTCGTACTGAGTGTTTCAGTCACGATCAGAACCTCCCGCACAAGTAACTTCTGGTTACTCGTTACTGCCGACGGTACTGCGGATCGGACACTCGCGCCACGGAACGAGCCGCACATCTGGTGAACGCCAGGTAACAAAATGCCACTCGTGTGATTCAGCGTCACTCAGGACTCGATCAGACCCCACTTGGCAGCGCGCACCGCTGCCTGAACCCGCGAATTGGTTCCGGTCTTGCCGAAGATGTTCTCGAGGTGGGTGGCGACGGTGCGACGGCTGACGAACAACTTCTCGGCGATCTCGACATTGCCCGCGCCCCTGGCCACCAATTGCAGTACTTGGATCTCCCGCGGGCTGAGATGGACGCGATCGAGCGCCACCTGGTCCCCCACGACGCGCGAGCAGGCCGCGCTGGACGCCGCCACCACCTCGCGCACACGATCGACGACGCCGGAATCCGCGAAGCTCATGTGCAGCAATCCGGTCACCTCACGGCCCGAGAACCCCAAAGCGACCGAAGCCCCCTCGGCATACCCGGACGGCCGGAGAACATCGGTGACCATCTCGACCTGCTCGAATCGTGGCACGTCCTGCCAGAACACGGGCACGCCCGAAGCCTCGCGAATGATGCCGAAGAGATTGCGATCGGCCACGAAGTCGTCGAGCAGGAACTCGAGCACCTTGGCGTCGTATCCGGAACTCGCCAGAGCACGATGCCGTCCGCTCGACGGGTCCCGGTACGTGACCGCCGCAGCCGAGTACGCCAGTCCCCGTGCGCGGAGTTCTTCGGCACACAGGCCGAGAATGCCGTAGGCCCCGGCCGCCGGCGATCGCGGCGCGAACATGTCAGGTCCGGCGCCGCGATCAGGCAGTACAGACGTCATCACACCAATCTAGCCAATCGTGTGAGCTAGACCACCACCAGTGAATCGGCCGGCTTCTTGTCCGCCCACGGACGCACCGCTTCGAAGTTCGCGGCAGTCCGTAGAACCAGTGCGTCCTGGCGGTGACGTGCGGCGATCTGCAGCCCCACCGGTCGACCGTCGGCGGTAAATCCGGCGGGCACGGTGATCGCCGGATTGTTGAGCATGTTGTACGGGTAGGTGAAGAGCCAATCGAGCAACTGCTCACGCAGCGACGCGCCTTCGAGCCACGACGGCGCGAACTGACTGAGCGGGAACGTGGCCGAAGCCAAGGTCGGCGAGACCAACACGTCGTAGTCGTTCATGAACGTGGTCCACGTGTCCCACATGACGCCGCGGAATGCGTCGGCCCGCCCGACGTCGACACCGGTGAGCCGCTCGGCCTCGTGCATGATCTCGATCAGGTTGTCGTCGACCTCGCCGCGTTGGTCCTCCCAGTCGAGCAAGTCGTATTCGGAAGCGAAACCGGGAACCCAGATGCCGTTCCACATCGACTCCGACGGATTTCCCCACTGCGGGGTCGCCTCGGTGATCTGGGCACCCAATTCCTCGAAGGCCGACAACGCGTCGAGGCACACTGCCAGTACCTCCGGATCCACGTGGCCGAGACCGAGATTCGTCGACCACGCGACGCGAAGCCCCTTCACGTCGCCCTTCGATGCTTCGACGTACGAGGTCTCGGCACGCTCGATCGAGAGCGGATCCGCATTGTCCGGCCCGGCCATGATGTCGAGCATGAGCGCGTTGTCAGCGACAGTCCTGGTGATCGGACCGTGGTACGCCCAGTTGTAGAAGCGCCCGGCCAGGATGGTCTGCGGGATGACGCCAGTGGTCGGCTTCAACCCGACGACCCCGCAGAGCGCCGACGGGATACGCACCGATCCGGCGCCGTCACTGCCCTCGGCAAGTGGCCCGAGGCCTGCAGCCACAGCAGCCGACGCACCGCCACTGGACCCACCCGCGCTGTTGCCGAGCTTCCACGGGTTGTGCGTCGGCCCGTACAGGTGGTTGTCGGTGCCACCGTAGTAACCGCTTTCGGGAGTGTTCGTCTTTCCCAGGAACAGTCCGCCGGCGCCCCGCAGCCTGTCCACGACGACTGCATTTACCGTGGCGATGTTGTCGGCCATCGGCTTCATCCCGAACGTGGTCGGCAACCCGTTCACTGCCGTCAGATCTTTGATCGTGAACGGAACGCCGTGCAGCGGGCCGAGTTTCTCGCCCGATTCCTGCTGTCGTGAGAGTTCGGCCGCGTCGCGGGTGACCTGCTCACGATCGAACTGCACTATCGCGTTGATCGACGGATTGACGGCGTCGACCCGCTGGATCATCGCTTCGGCAATCTCGTTGGGCGAGAGACTGTTCGACGCAACCGACGCCGCCATCTCGGTAGCGGAGAGCCAATGCAGATTCTGTTCGGTCATGGGGTTTCCTTCGCCGGAGGGGTGATGCTCTCAGGCTAGGAAGCGCCGAACTCGGCCACCATCGGTCATGTGACCGATGCCACAACTCCGTGAACCGCCCATCCATGAACACCGACGGCCCGGCCCCTCGAAAGGGACCGGGCCGTCGGTGAAGAAATTCCTAGACGTTCTTGCTGAGCAGGCCCCAGTTCTCGAGACCGTCGTAGAGCGGAAGGTCGAGAGCGAGCTTGGCCACACGCGCACGCAGCGCCGGCAGATCCGCGTTGCCGGCCAGAGCAGTACCGATGATGTCGGCGACCTCGGTGAACTCGGCATCGCCGAATCCGCGGGTGGCCAACGCAGCGGTACCGATGCGCAGACCGGAGGTGGTCATCGGCGGGCGGGGATCGAACGGAACAGCGTTGCGGTTGACCGTGATGCCGATTTCGTGCAGAAGGTCCTCACCCTGCTGGCCGTCGAGCTGCGAGTTACGCAGGTCCACGAGAACGAGGTGAACGTCGGTGCCGCCGGTCAGAACGCTGATGCCCTGATCTGCGACGTCCTTGTTGCCCAGACGCTCGGCCAGGATGCGCGCACCGGAAAGGGTGCGTGCCTGACGATCCTTGAACTCTTCACCGGCAGCGATCTTGAAGGTGACTGCCTTGGCCGCGATGGCATGCATGAGCGGACCGCCCTGCTGACCGGGGAAGACAGCGGAGTTGAGCTTCTTGGCCCACTCCTTCTTCGCCAGGATCAGACCGGAACGCGGTCCACCGAGGGTCTTGTGGACGGTCGAGGAGACGACGTCCGCGTACGGGACGGGCGACGGGTGCAGGCCGGCTGCCACCAGTCCGGCGAAGTGAGCCATGTCGACCCACAGGTACGCCCCGACTTCGTCGGCGATCGCACGGAAGGCCGCGAAGTCCTGCTGACGCGGGTACGCGGACCAGCCGGCGACGATGACCTTCGGCTTCTCGGCGAGGGCGATCGAGCGCACCTCGTCCATGTCGATGCGGTGATCTTCCTTGCTGACGCCGTAGGACGCGACGTCGTACAACTTGCCGGAGAAGTTGAGCTTCATGCCGTGCGTGAGGTGACCGCCATGTGCGAGGTCGAGGCCGAGCAGCTTTTCACCCGGGTTCATCAGAGCCATCAGGACAGCAGCATTGGCCTGTGCGCCCGAGTGCGGCTGAACGTTGGCGAACTCCGCACCGAAGAGTTCCTTCGCACGGTTGCGCGCAAGATCCTCGATGACGTCGACGTGCTCGCAACCGCCGTAGTAACGACGTCCCGGGTAGCCCTCGGCGTACTTGTTGGTCAGGACGCTGCCCTGAGCCTGCAGAACCGAGCGGGGAACGAAGTTTTCCGACGCGATCATCTCGAGCGTGTCGCGCTGACGAGCCAATTCACCAGCCATCGCCTCGGCGACTTCGGGATCGAGTTCGGCGAGTGATGCAGAGTTGACGTCGGAGCCGGGCACAGCGGTCATCGAGGAATCTCCAAGCTGGATGCGGAAACGAATGCGTCCAGTCTACGAAGTTCGCTCCCGCCGTCTCCACCCGGCACTAGGCAGCACGCAGAGAGCTGGGGACCAGCGGCTCGTCGAGCAGCCTGCGGAACCGTTCGGTGCGCTCTGCGCCCACCGGCACCTCGTCCAGCCAGCCCCCGAGCAGCCGGTATCCCTCGACATATGTGCTGGTGTAAGCGCGCCACAGCGGTGACGAGAGGAACTTGAGCGATTGGCGAGCGCGTTCCGGCGTCGACAGCGACCATCGTTCCAGGAAGAGGGCAACGTCGTCGAGGCTGCGACCCTCGTCGTGCAACATCAGAGCGGCGTCCTGACGAACGCTCAGCAGCTGCCCCGACGCGGTGGAGAGCCGTTGCGCCTTTTCCCCGTCGAAAGACAATCCGAGGTCGGCGTAGATTTCCTGCGCCCACAAACCCCAGTCCGGGCCGACTATCGCTTCGAGCGCCAGATCGGCGAGGCCTTCGGCCATGATGCACTGCGGCGTGTTGACCAGAAACAGCGTCTGCTCGAGTTGGCCGGTTCCGACGAGGCCGGCTTCCTTGCGGCAATGCTCGGTGTGATGGCCGGGGTAGGACTCGTGCGCGATCAGCCGCGGCAGGTTGGCCATGAACTGCGGCAGATCCGAATTGATCGCGACCTTGGAGCGGTAGTCACCGAGGTAGTAGTTGAAGCCGGACCACGGCTTGTCCCCCACCACTTCGTATTCGACGGTTTCCGACGCGGGGAGCCCGAAGGTGCCGCGAACCAGATCACGCAGCGCGCTCGACATCGCCTCGACGCACTCGTTCAGTCTCGCCGCGGGGATCTCGTCGGCCTTGCGATGCGCCTGCACCCGTTGCGCCAACGGTCCCGGACCGGGCAGAACTTCACCCATCAACCGGTGAGCGTCGCTGTAGGCATCCTCGTTTCCCTTGTCGATTCGTACGTCGAAATACGCCTCCACCTCGTCCACGAAGCCGATGTCCTCACCCGCGAACTTGCGCCCGGAGCATTCCAGGGCACGCAGATGAACGTCGATGAAATGGGCGCGTTCGGCATTCAGACCACTTCCGGCCAGTTCGCCGCGCAATTCACGTGCCGTGCGGGCAAGTTCACGCGGATCGGGCTTCGGGGCACTCTCGACCTGCTTACGCAGCGCCGGGTCACCGGTGAACGCGTCGACGAACCCGTCCTCGAGACGGTCGAAACCCAGTCCGAGCAGCAGGTATTGGCGAACAAGTGTGTCTGGATCCATAACGACCGAGCCTAGTCGCTCGCTCCGGAATGCCACCCGGCGAAAGTCCCGGACGTGGCACCGAGCACAATCCGACTATGCACTCGGATCGTGCGCACACGCGCCTGGCTTGCTCGCATAGCTGTTTCGTCCGCCGGGCCCCGGGTTCACTACGCGCCGGTGAGCTGGGCTGATGGCGCGCACCAACGAATCGAGTCCCTACGTCGAGTTCGACCGCAAGCAGTGGCGGACACTGCGTAAGTCGACGCCACTGGTGTTGACCGAGGACGAGTTGTACGGCCTGCGTGGTCTCGGTGAGCAGATCGATCTCGAAGAAGTTGCCGAGGTGTATCTCCCCCTCGCGCGTCTGATCCACCTGCAGGTGGCGGCACGCCAACGACTGTTCGCGGCCACCGCGACGTTCCTCGGCGAGAAGCATCCCGATCGTCAGGTGCCCTTCGTCATCGGTGTGGCCGGTTCGGTTGCCGTCGGTAAATCCACGACTGCTCGTGTGCTGCAAGCTCTCCTGGCTCGCTGGGATCACCATCCGCGCGTCGATCTCGTCACCACGGACGGATTCCTCTATCCGACCAAGGAACTCCAGCGGCGAGGCATCATGCACCGCAAGGGTTTTCCCGAGAGCTACGATCGCCGCAAGTTGTTGCGCTTCGTCACCGAGGTGAAGTCCGGCGCCGAAGAAGTAGCAGCGCCGGTGTATTCGCACACCTCGTACGACATCATCCCGGGCCAGTACCACCTCATCCGCCAGCCGGACATCCTCATCATCGAAGGCCTCAACGTCCTGCAGACGGGTCCGCGTCTGATGGTCTCCGACCTCTTCGACTTCTCGATCTACGTCGACGCCCGGATCGAAGACATCGAAGCCTGGTACATCCAGCGATTCCTCGCGCTCCGCAATACGTCGTTCGCCGACCCTAGCGCTCACTTCCACCACTACTCGGGGCTCTCCGACCGTGACGCGACCATCGCGGCGAAGGAGATCTGGAACTCGATCAACCACCCGAACCTGGTGGAGAACATTCTTCCTACCCGCCCTCGCGCCACCCTGGTGCTGCGCAAGGACGCCGATCACACGATCAACCGGCTCCGACTGCGCAAGCTCTGAGCCCGCTCAGGCGCCGAACCGTCGGTGGCGCGCCGCGTAGTCACGCAAGGCCCGAAGGAAATCGACTCGGCGGAACTCGGGCCAGTACGCCTCGGTGAACCAGATTTCCGAATAAGCGCTCTGCCACAACAGGAATCCGGAGAGCCGCTGCTCGCCGGACGTGCGAATCACGAGGTCCGGATCGGGCTGGCCCGACGTGTAGAGGTGACCGTCGATGCCGTCGACCGTGACCGCCTGGATCAGTTCGTCTCCACCCAGCCCCTCACCGATCTTGTCGCGCAGGAGCGATTGGACAGCGTCGGCGATCTCCTGTCGTCCGCCGTATCCGATCGCGACGTTGACATGCGTGCCGGTTCGACCGCTGGTTCCGGCGGCAGCTTCGCGCAACCGCCTGGACTGCTCGGGCGGCAGAAGATCGAGGGCACCGACGATCTGCACACTCCAGTTCTTCCCGGGACCCGAGATCTCCTCGACGACGTCGGTGATGATCTCGAGAAGGGTGTCGAGCTCTTCCGGCTCGCGGCGCAGGTTCTCGGTCGAGAGCAGGTAGATGGTTGCCATCTCGATCCCGGCGGCATCACACCACTCGAGCAATTCGGCGATCTTGAGTGCGCCCATGCGGTGCCCGTGACTGACATCCGTGAAGCCGTTCTCGCGAGCCCATCGCCGATTTCCGTCACACATCACGGCGACGTGCCGTGGGTGCGCGAGACCGTCGAGATGACTGAGGAGCCGTCGCTCGTAGATGCTGTACAGCAGTCCGCGCAGATTCACCGTGACATCACCATGGTGTCAAAGAGTACGCCCGCCGGTCACCGCCACATGCGAGCGCCGTCACGCTTTTTGTGCGCGTCGAAAACCCGCAGGTAGGTTATGCTACTGGTGCGTAACCTACGGTACCGTAGGTTACGCGGTTCGCAACAACACGGAACGAGAGGGGTTGCACATGACGGCATTCGGGCTCGACGAGCTTCCGGTCAAACCACGCATGCGCGGTTGGATCCACCTGTGGGCGCTCGGTGTCTCCGTCGTCGCAGGCATCGTTCTCGTCTCCGTAGCCGGCGCTCAAGTAGGCGCCAAGGCGGCTTGGGCAACCGCAATCTACAGCATCACGATCTGCGGCCTCTTCGGCATCAGCGCGACCTATCATCGTATCCAGTGGCAGACCGTCAAGGGCCGTACGTGGATGAAGCGCGCGGACCATTCGATGATCTTTCTCTTCATCGCCGGCAGCTACACACCGTTCGCCATGCTCGGTCTCCCTACCCACACCGGCAAGATCATTCTTGCGATCGTGTGGGCAGGCGCGCTGGCCGGCGTGGCCCTCAAGATGCTCCGGCCCACCGCGCCGAAATGGGTGGGGGTACCGCTCTACCTTCTCCTCGGCTGGGCGATCGTTCCGGTGGTCGGTGAACTGACACACCAGGTCGGTGTGGCGCCGATGGTGCTGCTGCTCGTCGGCGGGATCTTCTACAGCGTCGGCGCAATTCTGTACGCGACGAAATGGCCCAACCCGTGGCCCACGACGTTCGGGCATCACGAGTTCTTCCACGCTGCCACCGTCATCGCAGCGATCTGCCACTACATCGCGGTATGGCTCGTGGTGTTCAACTGACTCGCCAGTTCCACCACCGTCGTCACCGGCCGATCACACACGAATCCCCGACAGATGTACGCGGCTTCACCACCGTCGACTAGGGGTCGATCCGCAAGCAGCGGTGAAGAATCCGGGGCACCCCCGACAACCACTGCACCGCCCGGGGCAAGCCGGCGGGCATCGGCCAACAGCGAACCTTCCCCGACGACGGCCACCTGTATCGGACCGCGCAACGACGCTTCCGCCACCGCGAGCCAGTGCCCCGCCGACCGAGGCGCACGCTCGAGCGGCAGCGTGGCCCTCGCCAGCGCGTCCGCCGCGGCCTGGGCGTAACGAGAAGAGCGCTCGGCATCGGTCAACGCCGCTGCGGTCAACAGAGCCTCCGCGACGCTCGACGCACCGGACGGCGTCGCGCCGTCCAACGGGTCTCGGGGCCGAGTCACGAGCGACTCCGCGAAATCGGCCGTGTCGAACCAGCTTCCCGGCTCGGCCGGATCAGCGAAGTGGTCGACAGTGACGTCGAGCAACTGCTGCGCCGCATCGAGCCACCGCGCCAATCCCGTTGCCTGGTAGAGAGCCAGGAGGCCGGTGGCCAACATTGCGTAATCCTCGAGCACGCCTGTCGGGGCACCGACAGCCCCGCCGAGGGATGCGCGACGTAGATGACCGTCCACCAGGTGAAGGTCGAGAAGAGCGCCTGCGCACTCGGCTGCCGCAGCGATCCAATCGGGTCGATCCAGGGCCAACCCCGATTCCGTCAACGCCGTGACGGTCAGCCCGTTCCAGGCCGTCACCACTTTGTCGTCGCGACCAGGCTGTGGACGCCCGGCCCGGACAGCGCGTAGGGCGTCGGAGACCCGCTGCCAGCGTGACCAGTCGTCGGGGTCTCGGAGCAACTGCAATACCGAAGCACCCTCTTCGAACGTGCCGGTATCGGTGACCCGGAACAACTCCGACGCCCACTGTCCGTCCTCCGCACCGAGTACCTCGACCAACTGCGCCGGCGTCCATACGTACGTGAGGCCTTCGACGCCGTCGGTGTCGGCGTCGAGAGCCGAAGCGAAGCAACCGTTCTCGGTCAGCAGATCGGAAAGCAGGAACCTTGCGGTCTCCTCGGTGACGCGAGTGGCCAGGTCCGAACCGGTTCGCCGCGCCCAGTGCGCGTAGAAACGCAGGAGCAACGCGTTGTCGTAGAGCATCTTCTCGAAGTGCGGAACCACCCACTCGGCATCGACCGAGTAGCGCGAGAAACCGCCACCCAACTGGTCGTAGATCCCGCCACGAGCCATTGCTTCGGCGGTGCGCTCGACGCCGCCGAGGATCTCGCCCGAACCCGTTCGCTCGAACTGTCGGAGAAGTCCCTCCAGCAGTGCCGACGGCGGAAACTTCGGTGCCCCACCGAATCCCCCGCGCGGGATGTCTTCGTCACCGAGGATCGATCGACCCGCCGCATCGAGCAACTCCGCGTCGACTGGCGCTCCGCCGTACGGAATTCCGCCCGACGCGCGCTGAAGTTCCGTCACGATCGACTGCGCCGCGTTGTCGACCTCGTCGCGCCGATTGGTGAAGGTGTCCGCGATCGCTTCGAGAAGCTGTGTGAACGAGGGCATTCCGCCGCGAGGCGCCGGCGGGTAGTACGTACCGCAGTAGAAGGGGGAACCGTCGGGAGTCAGGAAACACGTCATCGGCCAGCCGCCCTGGCCGGTCATCGCGACTGTCGCATTCATGTAAACGGCGTCGATGTCGGGACGCTCTTCGCGGTCCACCTTCACACAGACGAAGTTCTCGTTCATGATGGCCGCGATCTCGTCGTTCTCGAACGACTCGTGCGCCATGACGTGGCACCAGTGGCACGCCGAGTACCCGATCGAGAGAAGGATCGGCACGTCGCGCTCGCGCGCCCACTCCATCGCTTCTTCACCCCACTGTTGCCAGTGGACCGGATTGTCGGCGTGCTGACGCAGGTAGGGGCTCGAGGACCCACCCAGGTTGTTCCGCATCCGTGGGTCCATCATCCCTACCCCGTTCGTCTCAGGATTCTTGCTTCGGCTTCTTCTCGGTAGAGACGTTCGGTTCCGCCGGGCTCGGAGCTGTGATGGCTCCCCGGTCGGTGCCTTCGTCTGCCTGCTGATCGAGTTCGGGATGATCCGGTTCGAAGGTTTCCGGCAGCTTCTTGAGCTGACGATTCATCGACCGGACCAGAAGGATCACACCGATGAGTAGCGCAAGAATGACCACCAGGCCGACCGGAGACGACTTTCCGAACTCCGGGCCGGATGGATTACTCGGGGTCTGAGCAAGAAATTGTGTGGTGCCGAGGATTACCTCGGCGGACAGAGCATTCACTTCTGAGCGTCCTCTTCGAGACCTGCGAACAGGTCGGTTTCCGGAATGGACGTGGTGACCCGCGTCTTGGCGAGCTCGAATTCCTCGGTGGGCCAGATCTTCTGCTGAATGTCGAGCGGCACAGCGAAGAACGAACCGTTGGGATCGATCTGCGTCGCGTGCGCACGCAGGGCGTCGTCTCGCTGGGGAAAGTAATCGCCGCACGTGACCTGAGTGGTCACCCGGACCATCATGTCGCCACGCTCGGTCTTCCACTTCTTGAGCCAGTCCGCCATCGGGAACGGCTCACCGCGACGCTCGTACTCCTCCTGGAAGAGTTCGAGGCGCTTACGGATGAACCCGTGCGAGTAGTAGACCTTCTTGATCTCCCACGGCTCCCCGTCCTCGGGGAAGTACTCGGGATCGGCAGCGGCCTCGTACGCAGCCATCGTCACCTCGTGGCACCGGATGTGATCCGGGTGCGGGTATCCACCGTTCTCGTCGTACGTCGTGACGACGTGGGGACGGAACTCGCGAATCACCTTGACCAGCGCGCGCGTCGACTCGTCGAGCGGAACGAGGGCGAAGCACCCTTCGGGCAGCGGCGGAAGCGGGTCGCCCTCGGGAAGCCCGGAATCGACGAAACCGAGCCAGCGCTGCTTCACGCCCAGAATGCGAGCGGCCTCGGCCATCTCCTCCTGGCGGACTTCGCTGATTCGATCGCGGACGCCGGGAACGTCCATGGCCGGGTTGAGAATGTCGCCACGCTCGCCCCCGGTGAGCGTCAGGACCATCACTTCGTGGCCTTCGGCTGCATAACGGGCGGTGGTGGCCGCACCCTTGCTCGACTCGTCGTCGGGATGGGCATGGACGGCCATGAGCCGGAATCCGCTCACGTGTTCGTTCACCTCAACTTCACCTCTAGCCGTTACCGGCAGTCTTCGATTCACACGCTGTGCAGTGCTCGGATTACTCCGGGCCTTCGCCGTCAAACGTACCGACTGCCGACAAACCTACCGACGGCGCGACGGGACACGTCCTCTATAGTTCCACCCGAGAGTTCCTGGCGCAGCCGTGACCCCTTCGGTAGTTCGGTGGGGCGCAGTCAGTTGCTGCACGACACGTGAACTCGAGTCTTCGAGAGCAGAGTGATGAGCAAACCGCTTCCCCAAGATCGGTACCCGAGCACTACTCGCACGGGCAGTCCCCGCAAGTGGATGGTGTGGGCTCTGACCGCTCTCGTCATCGTCGTAGGCGGCGGAATCGCGTACTACGCATACGGAAAATTTGCGGTCAAGGAAATCGAGACCGAGACCATCTCGTTCGACATCGCCAACGACTCCACGGTGAAGATCCGTTTCACCGTCACGCGCGACGACTCGTCACGTGACGCGATGTGCATCGTGCGCGCTCGCTCGAAGGACGGTTCCGAAACCGGACGACGTGAGGTCTACGTCCCGTCGTCTGAGCATCAAACCCTCGAGTTCAACACCGAGGTCAAGACGTCCCAGCCGCCAGGCATGGCCGACGTCTACGGCTGCAGCTTCGACGTTCCGGAGTACCTGACAAAGAGCTGACCTCGGAACGCACCCACCCTGCCGGACGTTTGGCGACGGACAGGGCGGGTAGTCATGCGTGATAGAATTGCCCGATACACGGTTCCGGGTGGAACCGTGTATTGCTGCATTGACGGCAAGGTTGCATCTTCGGTGATGCGTCCGAGTCGTTGTTCGCTGCTGTTGCAGTGATCGTCGAGGGAGCCCCCGGCTCCGACTACTAGGGAGTGATCGAGATGACCGAGACCCAGGTGACCTGGCTTACCCAGGAATCACATGACAGGCTCAAGAACGAACTCGACCAGCTCATCGCCAATCGCCCGGTCATCGCCGCCGAGATCAACGAGCGTCGCGAAGAGGGTGACCTGAAAGAGAACGGTGGCTACCACGCTGCCCGCGAAGAGCAGGGTCAGCAGGAAGCCCGCATTCGCCAGCTCCAGGAGCTGCTGAACAGCGCAAAGGTCGGCGAGGCCCCCACTCAGTCCGGTGTTGCACTGCCCGGATCCGTAGTCAAGGTCTACTACGACGGCGACGAGAGTGACACCGAGACGTTCCTGATCGCTACCCGCGAAGAAGGCGCACGTGACGCCAAGCTCGAGGTCTACTCCCCGAACTCACCGCTGGGCGGCGCGCTGCTCGAAGCCAAGGTCGGCGACACTCGTGAGTACAACCTGCCCAACGGCAGCACCATGAAGGTCACGCTGCTGAGCGCGGAGCCTTACCACAGCTGATCGGCCGTACGAACGCCGAAGAAGCACCAGCTCTGAAAAGAAGCGCCACCCGACTTGGTCGGGTGGCGCTTCTTGCTCTGTCGGCGCTTGCTGTTCCGGCTCACTCACACCACGCGGCGGGCCTTCATGCCGGCGAAGATCGGGCCGACCTTCACCACGTCACCGAATGTGGGTGCGTGAAGCATCTGACCGTTGCCGACGTAGATCGCCACGTGGCCGGGGCCGCCTGCCTGCCAGTTGCCGAACAACAGGTCACCGGGCTGCGCCTGATCCAGCGGGATCTCGACGCCGACGCCCCACTGTGTCTCGGAGGTCCGCGGCAGCGTCACGCCGGTGGCCGCGTGGATCGCGTACGACGTCAGACCCGAGCAGTCGAACCCGCCCATCGACGGCCCGTTGATGTTTCCGCCGCCCCAGACGTAGGGCAATCCGAGAAACTTCAGACCGGCCTCGACGACACCGCCGACCGCGGCGGCGAGGTTGTTGTAGTCGAAGGGTGCGAGCATCAGGGCGAAAGAGTCCTGCAGAGATTTGATCTGAGCGACGAACGGAGCGGCGACCGCCTGCTCCGCGGGAACCTCGCCCGACTTGTCTGCCGGTACGCCGCCCGCTTCACGTACGGCGTCGGGTCCGACGTCGTAGGCAGCGAGCGCGAGGTCGACGGTATCGCCCTCGACCTCACCGGACTTCTGCCAGGACTGCGCTTGCTTGACGAGATCGCACAACCGGTAGCCGGTTGTCATCACCGGGTCGGCGACACCCAGGATGTCCATCTTCCCGTCGCCGTCGCCGTCCTTGCCGTAAGCGGTCCACGCCGCAGTGGTGAAACGGCCAGGCCCGCGCCCACCTTCCGGTGAGATGTCGGTATCGGGTCCGTACTTGAATCCGTTCTCGACCGAGTACAACGAGGCGATCACCGCAGGGGTGATCTCGGAGCACAGTGCGCCGGCCTTCTTGATCCACGGCGCGAACACCGCCACCGCTCCCACGGGCGCCAACGCCGCTCCCGGAAAGTTGGAGGGTACGGACGGCACGATTCCCTCAGGCGTGTCCTGAGTTCGTGCCGGTCCGTTCCAGGCTGCGAGTGTGACTGCAGCATTCGAAGACTCGTTCTTCTCGACTTGTGCGGGCGCTCCGAGAGTTCCACTCATCACGCCCAGTGCGGTGCCGATCGACACAGCGATCGCCAGGACACCGACTGCCATCCGAACCTCCGATAAACCTCTGAAAATCTACGTACGTGGTCGTACCCGAAACTTGTCGGTGCGAACATCTACTCTTTCGAACATGCATTCGACACTGCTCAGTCTCGCGACTCCTGTAACCAATGTCTCATTTATCTCGGTGGGCGTTACGCAAATGACTACAGACGCCAAGGCTTTTCTCAGGTTCGGCGTGCAAGCTGAGTGCATGAGCGACGATCGGCCACGACCCGCCCGGGGACGCACTACGGTGTATCGACCCGTTCGCCTCGCCCTCGCAGCCACGGCTGTGGCGGGAGCACTCGCAAGCGGCGGACTTTCTCTCGTTTCTTCTCCCACTGCCACGGCACTCGCGCCGGACACCTCGGCTTCTCACACCAAGAATCCCGCTGTGAAGCGGCCCGTCGTGGTCGCCGGATTCGGAACCCCGGACGCCGTCTCCAACGGTTCGTGAGCACGCCGCGCTCGGCCTCCGAGTGGCTCACCTGGGGCGTGCAGGCTCGGGTTGTCGTCACCGACCCTGAAGTCCTGCCCTCCGCTGCCAGCCTGGTTCGCGGTTACCTCACCGCTGCCGACGCCGCCACCAATCGAGATCGTGCCGACTCCGAGATTCGAACCTACGTCAGCGCCGCAAGCAACGTCGACGGCGTCGCCGTGACGCCCATGTTCGCGCACTTCCTCGAAGACGCGTTGGCTGTCGCACGGCTGACCGACGGCAAACTCACGCCAACGGCCGGCTCGGCAGACCCGCACTCCTGGTGGAAGATTCGCGTCGAGCACAACCGCGTGTACAGCCCGGACGACGTAGTCCTCGACCTCTCCGCGACCGCTCGTGCCAGTTCGGCGGATCACTGCGCGGCATCGACTGCCACGCTTCTCGGGTGCGGAGTGCTGGTCGGCCTCGGCGGCGACATCGCGGTTGCCGGTCCGGCGCCGGAAGACGGCTGGCAGATTCAGGTTCAAGACCTACCCGGCGATCCGACGTGCCAAGTAGCTCTCCCGTCCGACTGTGGGATCGCCACGGCCAGCACCGTCAAACCACTGCACCGCGAATCGACGGCGACGCCGATGTGGCGCACGGTGTCGGTGATTGCGTCCTCCTGCGCCCAGGCCGCCGCATTCAGTCGGGTTGCGGTCGGCATGAGCGGTTCGGCCATCGACTGGCTACATCAACTCGACGTACCCGCCAGGCTGGTCGACCAGGAGTACCGCGTAACGGTTCTGGGCGGCTGGCCTGACGAGTAAGTCGCGTCAGTTCTGCAAGCGCGTCAGTTCTGCAAGCGCACTGCGTAGCCGGCGCGGTCGAAGGCGGTGAGAAGTTCTGCCTTGTTGTCCGGACCACGCGTCTCGACGGTGAGGAAGACTTCCACTTCGTCGAGCGCGAGTTCGCCACCGGTACGGGAGTGGATGACGTCGACCACGCTGGCGCCGTTCGCCCGAACCACTTCGAGCAGCGACACCAGTGCGCCCGGCCGATCGTCGATGGTGATGTGAACGCCGAGGAACCGTCCGGCTGCCCGCAGTCCGTGGGAGATGACGTGTGTGAGCAGCAGCGGATCGATATTGCCGCCGGAAAGAACGGCGCACACCGGCCCGGTCAGTCCCAGCTCTTCCGGAGAGCACGTCATCAAGGCCGCAACGGCCGCGACGCCTGCCGGTTCGACGATCAGCTTGGCGCGTTCGAGGCACAACAGGAGCGCTTTGGACAACGCTTCCTCGCTGACCGTCACCACCGCGTCGACATGCGCGGCGACCTCGGCGAAGGGAACCTCGCCAGGGCAGCCCACGGCGATACCGTCTGCCATCGTGGACATCGACGCCAATGCGGTCGGCTTCCCGGCGGCCAACGACGCCGGCCAGGCCGCCGCGGTCTCGGCCTGCACTCCGACGATGCGCACCTGTGGGCGTACAGCTTTGACTGCGGCAGCCACGCCGGCGATCAACCCGCCGCCGCCGGTGGGGACGAGGATCGTGCCCACCTCGGGGAGCTGCTCCAGGATTTCGAGCCCCACCGTCCCCTGCCCCGCCACGACGTCCTCGTGGTCGAACGGGTGAACCAGGACAGCTCCGGTCCGGTCTGCGAATTCGCGAGCGGCGACGAGTGCTTCGTCGACAGTCGAACCGTGCAGGTGGACCTGAGCTCCATATGCCTTGGTGGCCACCAACTTCGGCAGCGGCGCCCCGGTCGGCATGAAGACCGTCGACTTGATTCCCAATTCTGTTGCAGACCAGGCAACTCCCTGCGCATGGTTGCCGGCGCTGGCCGCCACCACACCCGCCGCGCGTTCCTCCGCAGACAGGTTGGCGATGCGGTTGTAGGCGCCGCGAGGTTTGAAAGAGCCGGTGCGTTGCAGGTTTTCACATTTCAAGCTCACGGCGAAGCCGGTGGTTTCAGACAACACTCGCGAGGCGACCACCGGGGTACGGCGCATGACCGGGGCGAGAAGTTGCTGTGCAGCTTTGATCTGTTCGAGATTCACGCATGCCTCCAGAAAGTGCGCCTCCACACCCTCGTGAGGTGTGAAGGCGCACTGCAGGTTCGAAGTCGAATTACCGTAGAGCGAAGATCAGGACAGTGCTTGCTCGATGTCGCCGACCAGATCGGAGGCGTCCTCGATGCCGACTGACAGGCGAACCAGATCGTCGGGAACCTCGAGCGCGGAACCGGCCGTCGAGGCATGGGTCATCGCGCCGGGGAACTCGATGAGGGATTCGACGCCGCCGAGAGATTCTGCCAGCGTGAAGATCTCGGTGCGCGAGCACAGGTCGAGAGCTGCCGCCTTGCCACCCTTGAGACGCACGGAGATCATGCCGCCGAAGCGTCGCATCTGCTTGGCCGCGACCTTGTGCGACGGATGCGAAGCCAGTCCGGGGTAGATGACGCTGGCAACAGCGGGATGACCGTCGAGCAATTCGACGACCTTCTCCGCGTTGTCACTGTGACGCTCCATGCGCAGTGCCAGTGTCTTGATTCCGCGCAACGTCAGGAACGCGTCGAACGGGCCGGGAACGCCGCCGGATCCGTTCTGCAGGAAGGCAAACGCGGTGTCCAGTTCTTCGTCGTTGCAGACGAGAGCGCCACCGACCACGTCGGAGTGTCCGCCGATGTACTTGGTGGTGGAATGCAGCGCGATGTCGGCGCCGAGCTGCAGCGGCTGCTGCAGGTACGGCGACGCAAAGGTGTTGTCCACCACGATCTTTGCGTTGCCCTCGTGGGCGATCTCGGCGAGGAGCTCGATGTCACCGATGTTGAGCAGCGGGTTCGTGGGGGTCTCGACCCAGACCAGCTTGGTGTTGGACTTCATTGCCGCGCGCACCGCATCGACGTCGGACACCGGCGCCGGGGTGTACTCGATCCCCCACTGCGTGAAGACCTTGTCGATGAGGCGGAAGGTTCCGCCGTACGCGTCGTCGGGGATGACCAGGTGATCGCCCGGTCGAAGTACCGATCGGAGCAGGCAGTCGGTGGCCGCCATTCCCGAACTGAACGCTCGACCGTAGGTTCCGGATTCGAGCGCGGCGAGGTTCGCCTCGAGCGGGCGACGGGTCGGGTTGCCCGTCCGCGCGTACTCGAAGCCACTACGCATTCCACCGACGCCGTCCTGGGCGAAGGTGGAACTTGCGTAGATCGGCACGTTGACAGCACCGGTCAGCGGATCGGGTTCGTAACCCGCATGCACTGCCTTAGTGGAGAAACCCTGCCAGCTGATGTTGTCGGCCTTGCTGCGTTGCTCACTCATGATCCCCAGCCTAACGGCGCCGGCCCCGGCGCAGGAATCTGTACTCAGGAATCCGAACTCAGGAAACCCAGGAGATCGTGGCGCGTGATCACGCCGACCGGCTTGCCGTCGTCGACGACCATGAGTGCGTCGGTGTCACCGAGCGCCTTCGTGGCAGCCGAGACCGGCTCGCCGGACCCGATGAGCGGGAACGGCTTGCTCATGTGCTTCTCGACGGAATCCGCCAGGTGCGCACGGCCTTCGAAGACCGCGCTCAGCAGATCCCGCTCGGACACACTTCCGGCGACCTCGCCTGCCATGACCGGCGGTTCAGCACCGACGACAGGCATCTGGGACACGCCGTACTCGCGCAGGATCTCGATCGCGTCGCGCAGAGTCTCCGACGGGTGGGTGTGAACGAGGTCCGGCAACTCGCCCGACTTGCCGCGGAGAACGTCACCGACGGTGGGGACGTTCGCCTTGCCGTCGAGCGGGGTGCGTAGGAATCCGTACGACGCCATCCACTGATCGTTGAAGATCTTGGACAGGTAGCCGCGGCCACCGTCCGGGAGGAGGACGACGATCAGAGCGTCGGGGCCCTCGCGCTTGGCCACTTCGAGGGCAGCGACGACGGCCATGCCGCAGGAACCGCCGACCAGTAGCCCCTCTTCGCGGGCGAGGCGACGCGTCATCTCGAAGGAATCGGCATCCGAGACGGCGATGATCTCGTCCGGGATGGACGGGTCGTATGCCGACGGCCAGAAGTCTTCGCCGACGCCTTCGACCAGGTACGGGCGACCGGTGCCGCCGGAGTAGACGGAGCCTTCGGGGTCTGCGCCGATGACCTTGACCTTGCCGCCCGAAACTTCCTTGAGGTAGCGGCCGGTGCCGGTGATGGTGCCGCCGGTGCCGACGCCCGCGACGAAGTGCGTGATCTTGCCGTCGGTGTCGGCCCAGATCTCGGGACCGGTGGTCTCGTAGTGGCTCTCCGGTCCGCCCGGGTTGGAGTACTGGTTGGGCTTCCATGCGCCGGGGATCTCACGGGTGAGGCGGTCGGAGACGCTGTAGTAGCTGTTCGGGTTGTCCGGAGCGACGGCCGTGGGGCACACGACCACCTCGGCGCCGTAGGCACGCAGGACGTTGCGCTTGTCTTCGCTGACCTTGTCGGGGCAGACGAAAACACACTTGTATCCACGCTTCTGCGCCACGAGCGCCAAGCCGATTCCGGTGTTGCCCGACGTCGGTTCGACGATGGTGCCGCCCGGCTTCAGTTCACCCGAAGCCTCGGCTGCGTCGATCATCTTGACGGCGATGCGGTCCTTGGAGCTACCGCCAGGGTTGAGGTATTCGACCTTGGCTGCCACCGTGCCGAAGTTTTCGCCCGTGACGGACGTGAGCTTGACGAGTGGGGTGTTGCCGATGAGGTCGACGACGTGTTCCGCGATGCGCATTCGTCCATGTTCCCAGATGAAAGAAAACGGTGCGCGCGGACGTCGGGCGAAGGCGGTGCAATCCGGCTAGATTGGCAAGGGTGAGTCGAACCGGACTGAAAGCGTCGGTGGCCACGGTGGTGGCCGGATCGAGTGCAGGCACGCTCTCCTGGTTGGGCTACAACTATCTGATGTCGCAGGCGGGCGCGGCCCGCGGGGTGATCGGTCGCAATATCGCCAAACCACCCGAGGCCGACGGGGTGTACGCACCCGGCGCCGACAACCCGGAACTCTGGTGGCGGGCCGTGCCCTTCGATCTCCACCTGATGATCTTCGGCGATTCGTCTGCGGCCGGCGTCGGGGCGCTGACGGCGTCGGAAGTTCCGGGTGTGCAGGTCGCGAAACTGCTTGCGAGTGAGACCGGGAAGCGAATCCGCTTGAGCACCAAGGCCATCGGCGGCGCTACCTCACGTGGATTGAGCGGGCAGGTCGACGCCATGTTCGTCGCCGGCCCTCCCCCGGACGCTGCCGTGATCCTGATCGGCGCCAACGACGTCACCGCGAAGAACGCTATTCACGCTTCGGCAAAACGCCTCGGCGACGCCGTGCGACGCCTGCGCGAGAGCGGCGCCGTCGTTGTTGTCGGAACCTGCCCGGATCTGGGAGTGGTGACGGCGATCCCGCAACCGCTGCGCTCCGTGGTGCGTGAATGGGGTCATCGTCTCGCGATCGCCCAGGCGTCCGCGACCAGAAACGCCGGGGGTCATCCCGTTCCGCTGGCCGACCTGCTGGCCAAGGAATTCCTGGCCTCGCCCGACACGATGTTCTCGGCCGACCGTTTCCACCCGTCCGCGGCCGGCTACGAACTCGCGGCGAAGCAGATCGTCCCGGTCCTCGCGTCGGCCCTGGGTGAGTGGCAGGGTGGCCCGCTCCCTGAACTCCCCCACGTCTCTGAGGCGGCGCAAGCTCGCACCGTCGCGGCCCGACTGACGGCAGCGGCAACCCAGTGGAAAGCCTTCGCGAGACGCACCAAACCCGCAGTTCAGCGCCCCGACGTCAACTGAGTGAGACTGCGTGACCACCATCTGGGAGCGGCAACGTAAATTGTAAGTCGAAGCTGCATTCAACTTGCCCTGCTCGACGGCGTTTCACGCCGCCCACGAGCAGTACACAAAAGGAGTTTTCATGCCCGAGGCAGTAATCGTCTCAGCAGTACGGTCGCCCATCGGCCGCGCAATGAAGGGTTCGCTCAAGGACATCCGCCCGGATGACCTCGCAACTCAGATGGTTGCCGCCGCGTTGGCAAAGATCCCCGAACTCGACCCCACCGAGATCGACGACCTCATGCTCGGTTGCGGCCAGCCTGCCGGCCAGTCGGGCTTCAACATCGCCCGCGTCGTCGCCGTCCAGCTCGGCTACGACTTCCTCCCCGGCGTGACGGTCAACCGTTACTGTTCCTCCTCGCTGCAGACCACCCGCATGGCACTGCACGCCATTCGCGCAGGCGAGGGCGACGTCTTCATCTCCGCCGGCGTCGAGTCCGTCTCCAGCTTCATCACCGGCAACGCCGACGGCCTGCCGGGCACCAAGAACCCGCTCTTCGACGCAGCGCAGGCCCGTAGCGCCAAGCTCGCCGAGGGTGGAGTCGCTTGGACCGATCCTCGCGAAGAGGGCCTGATCCCCGACGTCTACCTGGGCATGGGCCAGACCGCGGAGAACGTCGCTTCGGCCACCGGCATCACCCGCGAAGACCAGGACCGCTGGGCAGTGCGCAGCCAGAACCGCGCCGAGGAAGCCATCGCTCGCGGCTTCTTCGAGCGTGAGATCACGCCCGTCACGCTCGCCGACGGCACCGTCGTCTCCAAGGACGACGGCCCCCGCGCCGGCACCACCTACGAGGGCATCAGCGGCCTCAAGCCCGTCTTCCGCCCCGACGGCACCGTCACCGCCGGCAATGCCTGCCCGCTCAACGACGGCGCAGCCGCACTGGTGATCATGTCCGACACCAAGGCGAAGGCACTCGGCCTGACCCCGCTCGCTCGCATCGTCTCCACCGGCGTCTCGGGCCTGTCTCCCGAGATCATGGGCCTCGGCCCGATCCAGGCCGTCAAGAACGCCCTGAAGATCGCCGGCAAGTCGATCTCCGACATCGACCTGTTCGAGATCAACGAGGCATTCGCAGTGCAGGTCCTCGGATCCGCTCGCGAACTGGGCATCGAAGAGGACAAGCTCAACATCTCCGGTGGCGCGATCGCACTGGGTCACCCCTTCGGTATGACCGGTGCCCGCATCACCAACACCCTGATCAACAACCTGCAGGAGCAGGACAAGACCTTCGGCGTCGAGACCATGTGTGTCGGCGGCGGACAGGGCATGGCAATGGTGATCGAGCGCCTCAGCTGATCCCCTGAGCACGTCGAAAGCGGCCGCCCGGCTTCTGCCGGGCGGCCGCTTTCGTGTAGTCGCGTTTCAGGTAGTCGTGAATTTCCGAGCAAAACTCCCCAACTCGCGAATCAACTCTCGCGCAGCGTCGTCCTCACGCTGCACGGCAGCGCGAGCTTCGTCTGCCCAACCGTGACGGAGCAGTCGTTTGGCGGCAAGCACTGCCGGTCCGATGTTGGCGGCAATCTGCTCGGCACTCGCGCGGGCGCGTGCCTGGACCTGGTCGGCCGGCACTGCGGCTGTCGCCAGTCCGTAGGCGGCTGCTTCGACGCCGCTGAGCCACCGCGCCGACAGGATCAACTCGGCGGCGCGCTGCGTTCCGATCACCTTGGGCAGCAACCAACTACTGGCAGCTTCAGGAGCGGTACCCAGCGAGGTGAACGGTGCCCGCAGACGTGCGTCCTCGGCAACGTAGACGACGTCGCAGTAAAGCAGCAAGGTCAGGCCGATACCGACGGCAGCGCCGTGCACCGCGGCAATCAAAGGCTTCGGGAACTCCACCAGCGCGACGATCAGCGGCGCGAATGCGTCGCCGAAGTCGGCGTTGTCGGTGCCTGGTTCGGCGAGTGCGCGTAGGTCGACGCCGCTGGAAAATGCCTTGCCTGAGCCCTCGACGATCACCACGGCCACGGCCTCGTTCGACGCCGCGTCGTCGAGCGCCTCGGTGAACGCTCGAAAACCGGCCGCATCGAAGGCGTTCAGGCGGCTCGGATTGTTGAAGGTCAGCGTTCGCACCGCTCCGGCGTCCGCCACCAGCACGGGTTCGGTGGTGTTTGTCGACATTCGCTCCCCTTCGATCCAAACCAAGCAGTTGCTAGGTATCCAAGCACCGTAATCGCCCACAGACGACAAAAGAAGGGCCCCTCGTGGGGCCCTTCTTTTTTATTACGGAACGACTCGAGAACTAGTCGTTGTTGAAGTAGCTCAGCAGACGCAGGATCTCGACGTACAGCCAGACCAGGGTGACTGTGAGACCGAATGCGACGCCCCAGGCTGCCTTCTCGGGCGCCTGTGCGCGGATCAGCTGATCAGCGGCGTCGAAGTCGAGCAGGAAGCTGAAGGCTGCGATACCGATGCAGACGAGACTGAAGATGATGGCGAGAGTTCCACCGTCACGCAGTCCCAGTCCACCGTCGACGAAGAAGCTGGCGACGAGGTTACCGAGGGCCAGAACGACAACGCCGATCAACGCGCCGATGATCATTCGTGTCAGACGCGGTGTCACCCGAATCGCGCCGGTCTTGTAAACCACGAGCATGCCGAAGAACACACCGAACGTTCCGAGGACCGCCTGAGCGATCAGTGCCGATCCGCCGACGCCACCGAATTGAATATCGGTGAACATGAACGACAGCGCACCGAGGAACAGACCCTCGGCGACGGCATACGCCAACACGATTGCCGGGTTGTCCATCTTGCGGCCGAACGTCGCGACCAGAACCAGAACGAGGCCGACGAGTCCGCCGCCGATGACCAGCGAGGCCGCGAGGTCGGCGTTGTTGTTGACCAGGAAGTACGACACCAGAGCCGAGATCGTCAGCACGCCGAGCGTGATGCCCGTCTTGGTGACCACGTCGTCGATCGTCATGGCCCGCGAGGTGGGACCGGTCTGGTACGGCTCGGCCGGAGCGTACTGCGGCTGACCGAACTGCTGGGTTGCCTGCGAGGCGCCCGCCGTCGCAGATCCGAACGAGGCGTATCCGTTGCCCTCTTGCTTGGGCAGATTGCGGAACACCGGGTTGCTGGTGGTGCGCACCGTGATCATCCCTTCATCGTGGTGGCCAGCGACGGGTGCGTCGCGGGTTCGCCGTACGGATCCGAGTTTCCGACACGGTCCGTGTACCTAACTAAAAGTAAAGCACTCGTAATTTACAACGTCGAAGCGTCGGTTGTAGTTCCCGGCGCATTTCCGGAAGATCAACACTCTTCGATACTAGGACGGTTTGACCGACTTCATCACGATGAACTTCGCGTTCTTCGCCATCGCCTCGCTCGGACCCACCGCGGCTTTCAGCGGTTCGCGATACCCCAGATGCGCGTTGTGAACAGTCCACAACTCGCCACCGGGACGCAGGACACGGCCGGCAGCTTCGAACATCTTGAGCGCTCCACCGGTATGCACCGCCGCGCCGACGTGGAACGGCGGGTTCAACAGAACCAGATCCGCGCTCGCACTGGGCAACGAACTCACGGCGTCGTCGCGCAGGCCGCTCACTCGATCGCCGACGCCGTTTGCCGACGCGGTCGCCAGAGCCGAAGCGACGGCTGACGAGGACTGATCCGTTGCGATCACGTGCACGTCCGGGAACTTCCGCGCGATCGCTGCCGCGAGAATGCCGCTGCCACAACCCAGATCGATCACGTCACTCAGCGGATCGACCGCAATCTTTCCGAGGTTCTCCAGGAGCAACCGGGTGCCGATGTCCAGGCTCGCACCGGCAAACACGGCGCCGTGAGCAACGACGTCGAGGTCGAACTCGTCCAGGCGCTCGGCCATCGGGAACGTGACGACGACCTCGGCCTTCGGTTCCGACGCTTTGAGTACGCGGGACTTCTGACGCCCGCGCGAGGCGCTGACGTCGGAAAATGATTCGCCGAGAACCTTGTTCATCGCCGGGGTGATGTGCTTGTCACGCCCACCGGCGAAGACACGAACCGCCGGGTCGGCGTGGAGCGCGATCAGCTGAGCGATCTCGGCAAGTTCGGCGAGACTACGAGGCAATTGCATGAGCACGACGCGGGCACCGCTGAGCAACTCCTCGTCCAGCCGGTGCGAGGTGAAGGCGTCACTGAATCCGAGTTCGCGCGCATTGTTCGCGAGGGCCAACTCTCCGGTGAGCGGATCCTGGTGAACCCGCACGCCGGCGATTCCGTGAACGAGCGCAACACCGGCGGTCAGCGCACCGTAGTGATCGCCGATCACGACGACGGTGCCCGCCGGCGCTGCGGCCAGAGCGTCGGCGGCCTCGTCGAGGATCAGCCGATCAGCCGCGTCGACGGCAAAGAGATTGGGTGCCTCGACATCGGGAAATCGGCGCAGACGATCGAACAGTTCGGGTGTGTCGGACATGCCACCAGTCTTTCAGGTGGAACTGCGCAACACTCAATCCCCCGACCAGCAGGTGATCAGTTCGACAACCCCGTCAGTTCGTCATCCACTGCACGACGTTGCCGACGGTTTCGCGTTCGGTGCGGAATCCGTTCACCGGATGGTCGGTGTCGGGGTATCCGAACGAGATCGCGCACACGACCTTGCGAGTGTCGTCGATGCCGAAGTGCTCGTGAATGAACTTGGAACTGCCCGCGAGCGCCGCTTGCGGAATGGTCGCCACCCCCAGACTCTGGGCCGCGAGCAGGAAGCTGTTCACGTACAACCCACAGTCGACAGCGCCGTAGGTGCCCAAAGCCTCGTCGGTGGTGATGATCGCGACGTGAGGAGCGCCGAAGAGCTCGAAGTTCTTCATCGTCTGTGCCGCGGAGCCGGCGCGGTCACCGTGCTCGATTCCGACGCTCGAATACAGCGCCATGGCGCAGTCGAACCGACGCGCCTTGTAGATGCCCTGGTACGCGCGGGGGAACTCGAAGTCCGACTCCTGGGCGTTGGCCATCACGTATTCACCGAGTCCGGCACGGAAACGCTCGGTGCCCTCCCCTTCGGTGACCGCTACCTGCCACGGTTGCGTGTTGCACCACGACGGCGTCTTCTGCGCCAACCGAAGGATCTCCTCGATCACCTCGCGTGGCACCTGACGGTCCTCGTAGGCGCGGCAGCTGATCCGGGCATCGAGCAACGCTTCCAGGCTCGTGTCCACGACGATGCTCTCGGTCATCTGTTCTCTCCTCGATCAGGCTGCACTACAACACTTCGCACGATAGAACTATCGCCTCGGCGCGATGATCAGCGGGTCACCGTTGCGAAGGCCGACACCAGCTCACCGAACTCCTCCATCGCTGCATCGGGGTCGGGATCGACCGCTGCCAACGCGACCAGAACATCGGTGGCACCGGATTCGAGCAGCTGTTCGGCACCGAGCATCGTCGCCGGGAGGTCGATCGAACCGTCAGTCCCGCGAACGACGGTCAGTCGCCCACGAACCTGCAATTCCGCCGGATCGCGTCCGAGTTCCGCCATGGCCTTCCCGATGACGTCGATCCCTTCACGTAGGTCGTCGTCCGCGGCACCCATGATCGGAATCCAGCCGTCCCCCCAGGTTGCGACGCGTCGCACGACGGCCTTGGACAGAGAACCCGACACCCAGATCGGAATACCCGCGGACGGCCGGGGCGCGCAGTACACGTCGTCGAATTTCAGTCGAGGAGTGTCGATGCTCGCCGGCGCCGAACTCCACAGCGCCCGGCACACTGCGAGAGCGTCGTCGAGCAATGGTCCCCTTTTGCCGAAGTCCATACCGACCGCGTCGTATTCGCGTTCCTGCCAACCGGTTCCGACGCCCAGGTCGAGTCGGCCACCGGACAGCAGATCGAGTGTCGCGGCCGTCTTGGCCAGTAGCGCTCCCCCGCGCAGCGCCGCGATGACGATTCCGGTCCCCAGACGAATTGTCTTCGTCTGTCCGGCAACAAAAGCCAGGACGGTCAGCGGTTCGAGCCAGTTGGCGTCGGGCTCGGTGGGGAACGCCGACCACGTGTATGCCGAGTTGTCCGAGCCCATCACCACGTGATCGGTGACGAGGACCCGGTCGAAGCCGGCAGCTTCCGCACTTTGACAGACCTGCACGAGTTTCCCGTAGGAGTTCTCCGCGAGGGTCGTACCGAAATTGGGAACGTTCAGACTGAAAGTTGTCATGTGTCAAGCCTTTCGGGGCCGGTTGGTCCAGCCGCCTTCTTCGGTGGGAAACCAGCCTCCGGCAGCGTGCGAGCCGCCGTCGACGTGGATCACGGTTCCGGTGATGTATCTCGCCAGGTCGGACGCCAGGAACAGCGCGGGGCCGGCAATGTCGACGGGTTGGCCCGGTCCACCCAGCGGTGCCCACCCCGGCCACTTGTCCCAGTCGTCTGCAGAAACGATCGTGCGGTACGGCACCTGGACCGACTCGATCAGATCCGGAGCAATGGCGTTGACGCGCACTCCGGTTCGACCGATCTCCACACCAAGGCTTCTGGTGAACTGCGTCAGCGCGGCCTTGTATGCCGAGTACATGGTGTGGCCCGGGATCGCTCGATGCGCCTCCACCGTGGTCAGGTTCACGATCGATCCACCGGTTCCGCGATCGATCATGCCAGGAAGCAGGGCATGCGTCAGACGCACCACGTGATCGAAATTGATGTTGCCTGCCTCGGACCAGAAACCTGGATCCGTACCGGTGAACGCTGTCGGCGGGTTCAGGAAATGACCCACATTGTTCACCAGGACATCTGGTGCGAATTCGGTCAACGCGACGGGGACTTCCTGCGCCCGCACATCGTAGTCGAGATGGTTGATCGAACCACCTGCAGCGGAATCGAATTCGACGTCGCTCAGCGGAGCCACGTCGACGACCAGAACCGCGGCGCCGTGTGATGCGAATGCTCGAACTATCGCTGCCCCGATTCCCTGGGAGCCGCCGGTAACCACTGCCTTCTTACCCACCAACATCGGCCCTGGCGAGTACGCCGATCCGACCACCACGAAGTCACCCTTCTGCAGTTCGATGTGAATCACTTCGGCGTACCGTCACACATCTACTCGCAGAACGGGCACAACGTTCTCACTCAGTGGTAGCCGCTACACTTCGCCTGCCCGGGCCCCAGGACGCCGATGCAAGTAGGCCGGAATCTCGGCTGCCCGTATGGTACTCCCTCCAGATACCCTTGGATCACGTCACATCCACACTCGGTCACCATCGCCCGCTGCCTCTCGGTCTCCACACCCTCGGCGACGGTGTCCAACCCCAGAGACTTGGCGATCGCGATAACGGCCCGCAGGACAGCAAATCTCGAACTCGCGGGATCCGCATCCAGCGGAGCGACGAAGGCGCGGTCGATCTTCAACCGATCGAGCGGCAGCCGCGACAAGCTGGCAACCGAGGAGAATCCGGTCCCGAAGTCGTCCATCGCAATGGCGATTCCGAGCGCGGAGAGTTGCACCAGCACATCTCTGTCGGCGTCGTCGATGACAAGTGATTCGGTCACCTCGATCTCGAGCCGTTCGGGGGCGAGGTTCACTTCCTCGAGGGTCTGGCGCACCGATTCGACGTATCGACTCGAACGCAGTTGCACCTGAGAAACATTGACGGCGACCCGTATGTCCTCCGGCCACGATGTCGCCGCCGTGCATGCGGCCCGCAAAACGCCCGCACCGATCGGAACGATCAAGCCGGTTTCCTCCGCGACCGAGATGAAGTCTCCCGGCGAGACGAGACCTGAGGTCGGATGGTTCCACCGCAACAGAGCCTCGAATCCGACGACAACTCCCGTCCCGGCCGACACCTGCGGTTGATAGACCAACTCGAACTCCTCGTCGATCAGCGCACGACGAAGATCCAACAGGGCTCGCGCCCTACCGGTTGCCCGATCCCGCAAAGCCACGTCGAAGGCTCGGATCTGGTGCCGGCCGCTCTCCTTTGCGTGGTACAGCGCAAGATCGGCAACAATCATCAGTTCTTCGAGGTTCTCGGCATCGTCGGGCAGAGAGCCGTACCCCAAACTGGCGCGAATGCGTATCTGGTTGCCGACCAGCGCGAATGGTCGTTCGAACGCGTCGAGGATCGTCTGGAATCGATCTTTCACCTCATCTGTGTCCTCGATGTCATCGAAGGCGATGGCAAATTCGTCGCCGCCCAACCGGCCACAGATCTCGTTGGATCGCAGAACCCCGTGAATTCGGCTGGCAACATCTCGCAACACTTCGTCTCCGACGTGATGTCCCAACCGGTCGTTGATCGACTTGAAGTTGTCCAGATCCAGAATCGCCAACCACACTCGGCGCCCGTCCCGAAGCAGCGAAGAAACCTGGGCGTTGAAGCTGTACCGATTGCTGAGCCCGGTCAGCGAATCGACTTCCGCCAACCGCAGTATGTTCTGACGCTGGTGATAGGAGTGCGTGATGTCGGATCCCACACCGCGCCAGCCGTAGTCCGAACTCTCTCCGCTGCCGGGGTGACCCGACATCGACCACCATCGAGTATCGCCCCGCACGACAACCTGCATGGTGAGGTCCCGAAACGCCGTCCCGGCTTGAAAATTCGCAGCAAGGAGATCGAGGGACTTCCTGCCCTCGACTGTTCGGGATGCGCCGATTCCGATCAGGATCTCGTGCATGGTGCGGCCCCGGATCTGCGCTGCCGGCAAACCGACTTGTTCGGCGAATCGATACGACACGGTGCGGGCGACACCACGCGAGTCGGTCTCCCAGAGTCAATCCTGCGCACCGTCTTCGAGATCGTTCAGCAGCAACTCCACGAGGTCTCGTTCGTCCTCGGCGATGAGCTCGGCGCGGAGTAGTCTCTCGAAAAGGTTGGCCAACAGCAATGTTCCGCTGTGGAGCGAAACGAGAAAAATCACCAGCACCCCGATCAGCAAGTAACGCGACGTACCCGGTTCGGTCCAAAACGCTCCGGCCAACCCGAGGCCGACCAGGCCGATCCAGACGACAGTGATTCCGCGAAACATCATCGTGGGAAACACACCGACTGCGATCCCACCGATCAACGTCGAGGTAAGTACCAATTCGTCACCAGGGCCGAGCATCGGAAAGAGAACAAGTGCCAAGCACGCCAGGAGCGCTCCCCAGACGACGATCTCGACTGTCAGCACCACCAGTTCCGTGGTCTGTGACTCGGAGACTCCCAGGCGCGCGCGCCGCAGCCAGTACACACTGAATCCAGCGCTCGACAGCAGCATGACACTCGACCAAGTGATGCCGAACCATCCGGCATCCGTCGGCAAGAGCACCACGATCGTCGACAGCCCGAGGGCCGCAATCAGGAACGCCCACGGCAGTACTCGCGCCGTGAACTCCAGGCGTCGGTTGAGAAGTCGGTGACGATCGTAATCCGACAGGTGGTCGTCAGAACCTCGTCGACCGAGCCTGCGCACGGCGGCTACGACACGACGTCTTCGTACCACCGCCGGGTCATCCACGTCGGCCTGCTGTCGCCAGCGCCACTGCCTGGACAGACATGACTGCGCCGGCAGCACGCCCCTGCACAGTCCGCACCCCCGCAGCCGCAACGGCCTTCAGTTGCTCCTCGCTGTCCACCCCCGAGACAACGACCTCCATTCCCAGTGCGTCGACCAGATCCACGAGCGCTTCGAGGATCGGCCGCCCGCCGGGCGCCGCACCGGAGATGGAGCGTTCGATGCGCACTCGCGTGAACGGAAGGCCGGACAGTGATGCAAGGGAAGAGAATCCGGCTCCGAACTCGTCGACCGTCAGCGATACTCCCATCTCCGCGATGGCATGCAACGCGGCTCTGGACTGGTCGGTAATGGCAGAGGACTCGTCGAGTTGGAGCTCGAACTGCCCTGCCCTGGCATCTGATCGACGAAGCGAGTCGCCGATCGCCTCGATGAACGCCTCCGATTCGAGCTGACGCGTCGACACCGCGACGGCTACCCGTACGTGATCAGGAAGTTGCGCCGCCGCCGCACAGGCCAGCTTGAACACCGTCGTCCCGAGCGAGTACGCCAAACCGGTGTCGTCTGCGACGCTCATGAATTCGGCGGACGTGACGGCGCCGAGCCGGACGTTGTGCCAGACCACGTGAACCTCCACCGCCACTATCTCGCGGGAGACCACGTCGATCCTGGGTAGCAACTCGAGTTCGAGGTCCTTCTCCGCGACGGTGTTTCCCAGATCTTCGAGCAGACGGGCCCGCCGATCCGCCACGGACTTCATCGAGTCTCGATACTCACGTACGGCCCCGCGCCCGGATTCCTTTGCCGCGAACAAGGCGAGATCCGCAGCGCCCATCATCTCGTCGGCGGACGACGGCAGCTCGTCAGGGAGGTAGTACCCGATGCTGCATCCGATCTCCAACCGCGTACCGGCCACTGTGATCGGCTCATGAAGGGTTTCGATGTAGCGGGCCAACAGTGCGCGCATGCGTGAGCTGTCGCCGCCATCGGTGAAGAGAATTGCGAACTCGTCTCCGCCCAAGCGCGCGAACAGCTGTGACATTCCGCCGGCTTCGGACAGACGATCTGCGACCTCTCGCAGAACCGCGTCGCCGACCGTGTGCCCGAGTGTGTCGTTGACCGACTTGAAGTTGTCGAGGTCGAGCATCGCCAGCCCAAGACGGCTGTCCTGGGTGTGCGGATCACGTAGCAGCCTCTCGAGCTCGGTCCAGAAGCTGTGCCGGTTCGGCATTCCCGTGAGTGCGTCCACCCGACCCATCCGCACGATTTCGTCGCTTTGCCGTTTGACTTCGGTGACGTCGGAACCCACCCCTCGCCAGACGAACTCATCGGGTGCGCGACCAGGACGAGGCCGTCCGGATATCTGCCACCACCGGATTTCGCCGTGAACGCGGACCGGTACGAGCACGTCGACGAAAGCGGTCTTCGTGTGGCGGGCTTGCTGCAGCTCCATGAGCGCATCGATTCCGCCGGGGATCCGTAGAGTGCCCAGCTCCATGAACAGGTCTTGCCACGCCGTTCCTTGCAACTCGGTGGAGTCCAACCCCGCTTCGACTGCGAGCCGCGTCGGGATTCGGTTGAACTTGCCTTTCTGGTCCGTCTCCCACACGAAGTCCCCGGCATTGCCTTCGAAGTCTTCGAGAAGCATCTGCACCACAGAGCGCTCCGACGCTGCGCTCAGTTCAGCGCGATAGCGCGATTCCAGGTTTCCCGACACCACGATCGTCCCGCCGATCAGAGCCGCGCCGTAGGCGATCATTCCAATGAGAATTCGTTCGAACTCGGGTCCTGGCTGGAGCCAGAACGCCACGCCCAGGATCACGAGATTCGACAGCACCCAGGTGAGTCCGACGATCCGCAACATCGCGGTAGCCACGGCGCCGGCGCCGGTGATGGATGTGGTTACCGCTATCAGGATCAGATCGCCGGAATCGTCCAGGATCGGATACAGGACCAGGGCGAGCGAGGAATACAGGATCCCGACGACTGCGAATTCGACGGTGAGAAACGCGTACGACATCCGGTATGTCGGCGCGATCAGATCGAAGCGAATGGCGAGTCCGACACCCATGCCCACCAACCCGATCACCCCGGCGAGGATCGGCCACAGGCGTGGCAAGAGTCCGCTGTCCGGCGGGATGACATACAGCGTCAACCCGAGCGTGACCACGAGGTGGACAGCTGCGGCCCACGGCAGAACACCGAAGGTGACGGCTATCTGTTCACGCGTCACGTCATCGCGTTGCGTGGGTGTCAGTCTTTCTCTTGGGCTTTCTCTGGGGCGGGATGGGAGACGAGACAGGATCGACATGACCACCTCCTGCTCCCGCGCCGTAATACGAATTGGACGTATGGCTGAGCAATTGTCCCGTAACTGGTCCCTGCTGCGTCAAGCAGTACGTCCGACCTTGTTCGGGGGCAGATCTGCCTACAGACACAGTAATCAGCAAACTGCTGGTCCGCCCGATCTTGCTGCAGCGAGTTCGATGTCCGCGGGTTGAAATCAGACATGAGGGACAATGGCCGAAGATCGCCGATCACGTCGGTGGAGATTCCTCGAC
Organism: Rhodococcus sp. P-2; assembly: GCF_016598535.1. GTDB lineage: Bacteria > Actinomycetota > Actinomycetes > Mycobacteriales > Mycobacteriaceae > Rhodococcus_F > Rhodococcus_F baikonurensis. Next base: position 1,476,123 of record NZ_CP066779.1, read on the forward strand.
GGGTAACACGATCGGACTCATTCGAGTTCAGACAAGGACTATCACGATGGCAATCGACTACACCCGACGTTCCGGCGAGTCCACACCGTCGCAGGCACCGGTCAGCCTGAGCAAGATCACGCTCACCAAATCCGCGCCGACGGTCAACCTCGCGAAGGCTGGTGAACGACAAGGCAATATGCGCGTGAACCTCAACTGGTCGCAGGGAGCACCACCGAAGAAGACCGGATTCCTCGCCAAGCTCGCCGGCGCAGGCTCCGGAGCGGTCGACCTGGACCTCGGCTGCCTCTACGAACTTGCCGACGGGTCCAAGGGCGTGGTCCAGGCCTTGGGCAACAGTTTCGGTTCGCTGACTTCCCCTCCCTACATCTCCCTCGACGGAGACGACCGCAGTGGCGCGAACACCGGCGGCGAGAACATGCACGTCAATCTCGGTGACCCCAGCGCTTTCCGCCGAATCCTCATCTTCGCGATGATTTACGACGGTGCCCCCAACTGGGCGGCCGTTGACGGCGTCGTCACCCTGTACCCCACCAACGGACCCGAGGTGGAAGTACGACTCGATTCGGCCAGCAACCAGGAACGGCTGTGCGCAATCGCTCTCATCCAGAGTTCAGGTCAGGGCGTGACGGTGACCCGTGAAGTGCAGTACATCAACGGCAGTCAGTCCGATCTCGACCGTGCGTACAACTGGGGTATGAAATGGGCTGCCGGACGAAAGTAGGTGTCGCGGGCGGGGTGTCCCCCATCCGAATGACAATGTCCGAATCGTCCACAATGTCGCAAGTTACTGGATAGTGTCGAGAAGTGGGGTCGGACATGAGGGGTCACGCTCGACACCGATAGTGGGTCGGTGACGCTATGTGCTTGGCGACGCCGACGTTCGACAGGAAAGGCCCTCGATTTCCCCCGAGATCGAGGGTCTTTTCGTATCTTGCATCACTGTTCGTGCCATCTTATTAGTTGATCGTTAAACTAAGCGTTCGTCCAACATGCACCGATGGAGAACGTGAATGTCCACGAATTCAGATCGACGCCCACGCCTGCCTGTGAGAATCGCCTACCTCGCCGCAGGAGTTCTCTTTGTCGCCGCGATGCTCCTGCTGGCAAGCGTCGTGAACCCAGATCGGGATCGCGATTTCTCGATGAACCACGTCCCCACTGGGACGTCGACGACCGCCGTCGTCGCCACGTTCGACCTCGGCTAACGAAGGTACCGGTACGTAAGTGGCGCGCGTCACGAACTGTGGGTAGTTTCAACGCCGATGGTTCGCCGTAGGTCGGTATTGAGAGGGACGGCAAGCCACTGCCCTGCCTGGTTGCCCCACCCAAACAGGCAGGGCACCCCCGGTACTTCAAGCCTCAAGTAACTGTTACTCGGGAAAGACTTGTATCAAACCGGGACGAATCGTACATTTCATCCGGCAGTCGTCCTTCGTCCGACGCCTTCGCCGTCAATGTCGACGGAATTTCTCTGAACACCACCACAGGTCGGTCACTTGTCGTGACCGAATTCGTCCTCTCGGAAGGCTCACCCATGTTCGATTTCTTCGGCGCAATCTCCGGCTTCTTCGGCCTACTGTTCGGCACCGGCTCGTCGAGCGGGAGCTCGGGAGGAAGCAGCGACGCACCCGTCGCGCCGCCTACCTGATCCACAAGCCTCACCCGGCGCCGATCCGTCGGGTGAGGCTCTCGCGAATCTCTTTGAAACACAACGCAACAGCACTTCAACTCCACCGACTTTTCTGCGGATCCACGCCGACACACTCTGGCGTCCGGACGGTTTCACCGCAGCGCCTGCAGTAATGGGTCCGATGCCCGCCATTCTCGGTCGAGGCACACCCGCACACCTCCCAGCCGACAAGGCAGGTGTTCGCCGTGAGTCGGTGTCCGTTCGGGCAGCGGTCCGGGGATCGCTCGGTCAACCGCATCTTCACATTTTCGCACACATGTTCGACGCCTTGGTACTGCAAACGGAAAATTCGATTGCACCGCCCGCTTCCGGTCGGCCTGAGCGCAACTATCCCTTCCGTCACTTCGGTCTGCTTTAATACGAAGGCTTTGTCGGGGGTTTACCAATGTCCGAAGTTGTCGAGTTTCTGCGAGCACACGCAGGCGAACACGGGGTTGAACTATGGGTTTCTTCAAGAAGGCGGCTGTGACTGCTCTAGCGGTCGCTGCAGTCGGAGCATCAACAGGGATCGCATCAGCTGATCCGTCGACCGACGTGAACTACGAAGCGAAGATCGTCGACAAGTCGATCGTCACCACTATCGACGCCGGGCTGTTCAAGGTGTCCGGCGACGGCAAGTCTGTCGTCTTGCAGGACAGCAAGGGAGCCGACCTTGTTTCCTTGCCTCTCGCATACAACCTCGGGGATCTGCAGTTTCCCTTCGATCGCACGATCAGTGAAGACGGTAAGACCCTCACGCTGACCCCGATCACCGATTCGGCGAAGGCCACTCCTCGGCCCGAGAGTGCGCCTGCTGCAAAGGATTGGACGCCCGTCGCCTCACCCGAGGAGAATGATCGGGCGATTGCGCACTTCCAGAGCCAGCTCGGTCTCGGCACTCAGGTCGGCAGCCTGCTCGGCACCATCGTCGGCGCCGGAATCGGTTGCGCTGTCGGTGCTCCGCTGGGCTTGACCATCGTCGGCCTCCCCGTCGCTGCGGCACTGTGCCTGGGTGGTCTCGCAACGGGAGCCGGAATCGGCGGTGTCGCCGGAACGATCCTCGGCGGCGGCGGCGCGGCTGTCGTAGCCGGCATCGACCTCGTCAACACACTGAACGCCCCTGCCGGAACGACGGTCTGGGCTCAGTAGCGACTGGAAGGTCAGTCGCTACGCGGTGCCCCCAGTCGGACTCGAACCGACACTTGACGGATTTTAAGTCCGTTGCCTCTGCCAATTGGGCTATGGGGGCCGTGCCGCACCCGACTGGTCGGGTGCGGCAGGGATCAGACTATCGGGTGGGTCTGAGCTATCGACATCGCGATGCCGTCGAGGATGTCGTGTTCGCTGACAACCAGTTCGGTGATCCCGGCTTTGGCTTCGAACGTCTGAGCCAGCACCGTGGTGATGATCGCTCCGCCACCGATGACGTCCACCCGCCCCGGATGCATCGGGCCGAAGGCGGCACGATCAACCCGAGGCATGGCGGTAAGACGCTCGCACACCTCGAAGAGTTGCTTGAACGGAATCCTCGACAGGTGCACCTTCTCGGCGTCGTACTCCGGAAGATCCTGCGCGATCGCGGCCAGAGTCGTCATGGTTCCAGCGACACCCACCCACGTGTGCGCCTTCTCGACGGGGACGGCCTCGAACGCCTCGGCAAGCTTTGCAGTCGCAAAAGTCGTCGCCTCGGAAACCTGCTCTGCCGTAGGCGGATCCGACGGTAGGCACCGCTCAGTGACGCGCACACAGCCGATGTCGGTGGAGTACGCGGCCTGGACGCCCGACGCGTCGCCGAGGACAACTTCGGTGGATCCGCCGCCGAGATCGACCACCACGAAGGGGCCCTCGGACGGATCAAGTTCTCCCACAGCACCGCTGAACGATAGTCGCGCCTCTTCGTCGCCGGTGATCACCTCGGCTCCGGATCCGGGAATCACCGCACCGAGCACATCCCGCGTCATCGTGAAGAAGTCTTCGCGATTCGCAGCGTCGCGAGTAGCCGAGGTAGCGACCATCCGAACGGCGGTTGCTCCTGCGTCGGCGATCATCGACGCGTACTCGACCAGCGCGACCCGGGTGCGTTCGATGGCCTCGGGCGCGAATGTCCCTGTCGCATCAACGCCTTGACCCAGTCGCACGACGCGCATCTCGCGCCGGACATCCACCAGACGGCCGTCGGCGCCGACGTCGGCGATCAGCAGTCGAATGGAGTTGGTACCGCAATCGACTGCGGCAACACGGCGAGTCACCGGTCGGCGGTGTCGGCATCGTCGATGCCAGGCCAGTCCGCGGGAATTGCAGTACCGCGGAGCTTCCCGTGGCCTGCCAAGGCAACGGACTCGTCACCGAGCGGATTCACGCCGGGACCCTTGGCAAGCGAATGCGCCATGAGCACGTGCAGGCACTTGACCCGATCCGGCATCCCACCACCGGCAAAGTCGGTTCCGAGAGATTCGATCGCGTCCCGCTCGGCGAGGTACGACTCGTACGCCCGGCGGTAGGCCGCGGCAAGTTCGGGATCCTGGGTCAGACGTTCGGTCATCTCACGCATGACGCCGGCGGATTCCTGACGGCTCGCTTCGGCAGTCAGTCGCGGGTCGGTGAGGTAGTACAGCGTCGGGAACGGTGTTCCGTCCGGAAGCTTGGGGGCGGTCTTGACCACGCCGGGCTGACCGTCCGGGCTGCGGTACGCGATCTCGATCACTCCGCGTGGCTCACGGCCCAATTGAGCGGCAACGGCGTCGAGGTCCGCTTGTGAAACCTGTGGGGAATTTTCGGACGTGTTGCTCACCCGGTGGGTACTCCTTGTTCTTCTGGCTCGATCGGCGCCAACGGCATCGGAGCCGGTGTCGTCGTCTCGGGAACCACTGGCGGTTCCGAAATCGTCTGCCACAGATCGCGATACCACGGACCTGTCAGCGGTGTTTCCTTTTCCTGCTTCTTCTCGGGTTCCTTGTAGTCGCCGGGAAGCTGAACCTGAAACGGGGTCTCGCCCGGTTTGACGTACCGAAGGCGTTCTCGTGCAAGAGCTTCGATGTACGCAGGGTCGTCGAAGCGAGCGTTCTGGCCTTGCAGCTTTCGCAGTTCTTCCTCGAGCACCTGGCGCTCGGCGGCCACCTGCGCGGCATCGGAACGCTGGCTGATGTAGGTGCGCAGCGGTACTGCCAGTGTCAGCGCCAGCATGAGGACAACCATCGCGAGCACAACGGCCCGACTGGTGGACAAGCCGAAAATGGTGTTGTCCGACTTCGGAAGCCGAGACCAGAACTTGTTGGTTCCGCTCTTCCCCCGAGCCGACTTGGACCCGCGCGCCGACGACTTCTCGGCGGAAACCCCCGGTTGCGCGGGGTCTGACACCGAGGAATCGACCGCTGCCGGGTCTACCGAAGGTTCCGACACGCGTGGGCGTCGGGCGCTGTCCCGACGCGCACGCGACGGTGTGTCCCCACGACGGGAACCACGACCCCCCGGACTTCCGCCGGGGGATCGTGGTTTACCGCGCTGTGCAGACACTACTGAATCTTAGATTTCCGTCAGGCCTCGAAAGCGAAGCGCGGGAACGCAACCTCGCCGGCGTAACGTGCTGCGTCGCCGAGGTTCTCCTCGATACGCAGCAGCTGGTTGTACTTGGCAACGCGCTCGCTGCGTGCCGGAGCACCGGTCTTGATCTGGCCGCTGCCGACGGCAACTGCGAGGTCGGCGATGGTGGTGTCCTCGGTCTCGCCGGAACGGTGGCTCATCATCGTCTTGTAACCGTTGCGGTGAGCGAGATCGACGGCGTCGAGGGTCTCGGTCAGGGTGCCGATCTGGTTGACCTTCACCAGGAGCGCGTTGGCCGCACCCTTGACGATGCCTTCTTCGAGGCGCTCGGGGTTGGTGACGAAGAGGTCGTCGCCGACGAGCTGGATCTTGTTGCCGATCTGATCGGTGAGTGCGACCCAGCCGTCCCAGTCGTCTTCGTCGAGCGGATCCTCGATGGAGACGAGCGGGTAGGCGTCGATGAGCTCGGCGTAGAACGCTGCCATCTCGGCCGCGGTGCGGTTCTTGCCTTCGAACTTGTAGCCGGTGCCGTCGGTGTAGAACTCGGTGGCGGCCACGTCGAGAGCGAGCGCGACGTCGGTACCCAGCTTGAGGCCGGTCTTGTTCACGGCGATCGTGATGAGGTCGAGCGCTTCTTTGGTGCCTGCCACGTCGGGCGCGAATCCGCCTTCGTCACCGAGACCGGTGGAGAGGCCCTTCTCCTTGAGAACCGACTTCAGGGAGTGGTAGACCTCGGCACCCCAGCGCAGCGATTCCTTGAAGCTCGGTGCACCGATGGGAGCAACCATGAACTCCTGGACGTCGACACCGGTGTCGGCGTGCGCGCCACCGTTGAGGATGTTCATCATCGGGACGGGGAGAACGTGAGCGTTGGGGCCACCGACGTAGCGGAACAGCTCGAGGCCCGAGGACTCGGCAGCGGCGCGAGCCACGGCAAGCGAGGCACCGAGCAGAGCGTTTGCGCCGAGACGCGACTTGTCCGGGGTGCCGTCTGCATCGAGCAGCGCCTGGTCGACCGTGCGCTGCTCGGTTGCGTCGATACCGATGATGGCCGGAGCGATCTCGCCGAGCACAGCCTCCACGGCCTTCTCGACGCCCTTTCCGCCGTAGCGTGCGCCACCGTCGCGCAGTTCGACGGCTTCGTGCTCACCGGTCGAAGCGCCGGACGGCACCGCGGCCCTGGCGAAACTTCCGTCTTCGAGCAGAACCTCGACCTCAACCGTGGGGTTGCCACGGGAATCAAGGATCTCGCGAGCTCCGACCTGCTCAATACTGGCCACTGTGTGGTTCTCCTTCGAATGGGCTTCGCATTGGGGCACGCTCTGCGTGCTTGACACTTGGGCTCCGACCCCTCCGGTCGAAAGAGGACCACGATCGCGGCTGGGCCTCTGCAGTGCCAGCACCTCTGTAGTGCCAGCACACAGCCTAACCGCACGGGCCGAAGGCTTCTTTATCGACGCGCGGTCACGGGCTCGACCTGCGGATCGATCACCGTCAGTCCGGCCGTACCCCGACTGAATACGCCGACGCACGATCACGAACGAGGGCGAGATAGTCGCCCGACAGGTTGTACGCCATGAGCGCCTGCTGCCACCCGGCAGCGGTCGTGAGATCTCCCCCGCGTGCACACAGGTAGCGGGCGGCGGTGAGGGCAGCGTCGTCGATGTTGTCGGGGTCCACCCGGCCGTCACCGTTGGCGTCGACTCCCCATTTGAGCCATGTCTCGGGGATGAACTGCATAGGCCCCATCGCGCGGTCGTGCACTGGATCGCCGTCCATCGTCCCGCCGTCGGTGTCGGGGATCTCGGCAACTCCCGGGCCACCGTCCAGAGGGATTCCCCGGATGATCGGGACGACCTGGCCGGACGCGTCGACCGACGAACCGTCGTAGGTCCCGTGGCGGCTCTCGACGCTGCCGATACCGGCCAGCGTTGTCCACCCGATTCCGCAGCTGGGAAGCGTCTCGCCCATGACCGCAGCGGCGTACCCGTAGGCCTCGAGTGCCGTCGTCCCGATCCCGATGTCGTCCGACAATCCCGCTGCCCAGTCGGCGAGTTGATCGGCACTGCGGCCGGGAGCATTGATGTCGATCGGCGGCGTCGGAGAGCCGGTACCTGGGGGTATGCCTTCCGGAATGGCCACTTTCGGTTCGTTCGATCCACAAGCCACGACGCCTGCGCCCAGCAAAGCTGTTCCGGCAGCTACTGCTGCTACGGCTCGAGAGAGACGCCGGGGACTTCTGCGGGCAGCGGGAGTTCGATACACCCTTCCATCATCCACATGCGAGCGAACTACTCCCGAATCCGTTGGTAAAGAACAGCAAAAGTACAGGTCAGGGCATGGTTCACCACCGAATGTGGAGTATCTTCTTCTGAGTTAAGGCTGGCCTAGCCTCATTCGTTCGTCAGAAGCTGTTGCACTCACTCAGTCAGGAGTCGCCCGTGCCCGTGTCGGTACTCGCTGCCGCGAGCACACCGTCAGTTGCCACCCAGTTATTCGGTAGTGGCCTGATCGGTCTGCGCGAAGGCCTCGAAGCGGGCATCGTGGTGATGATTCTCGCCGCCTACCTCGTGAAGGCGCAGCGCAAGGACGCACTCAAATGGGTGTGGCTCGGCGTCGCGATCGCCGTCGCGATGGTGGCGATCATCTTCTTCGCGATCCACTACGGAACGTCGACGGTCGACGGCTTGACCGCCGAGATCATCGCAGGTGTTGCCTCCCTGATCGCCGTCGTCATCGTCACGATCATGGTCCTGTGGATGCGCACGGCTGCGAAGAACATTTCCGGAGACCTCAAGGCCGGGATGGAAAAGGCTCTCGTTGCAGGCCCGGTCGCCATCTTGTCGCTGGCGTTCTTCGCGGTCGGTCGTGAAGGCGTCGAGACAGCGTTGCTCATGGTCGGTTACGCCGAGAACACCGCAGGCAGCTCCTGGCCGCTGGTCGGGTTGCTCCTCGGAATTCTCTTGGCCGCCGTCTTGACCGTCGCCATGTACTTCGGCGCCCTCCGTCTCAACCTGACGACGTTTTTCCGGTACACGGCGATCTTCCTCATCGTCGTTGCCGCCGGAATCCTCTCGTACGGTGTTCGCGCTCTACAGACCGGAAACGTCCTGCCGGGCGGATCTTCTCTCGCGTTCAACCTGACACCCGGTTACGACCCGTCGACCTGGTACGGCACCGTCCTCGCCGGAATCTTCAACTTCCGACCGGATCCGACGGTCCTGCAAGCCGCCGCGTGGCTCGTCTATCTCGTAGTCGTCCTCGCGCTCTTCCTGCGTCCCCTTCCGCCCAGCCCTTCGGAGCCGGCAACCCCGCCTGCGCACGACACACACGTTCCCGAGAAATCCTGAGAGGCACTACCGACATGCGTAAATCCACCCTCGTACTGGCCACGGCTGCGGTACTACCCTTCTCTCTCGCCGCGTGCACCGAGAAGACGACGGCGAGCGACGGCGACATCGTCGTCACGGCCACCGACGATTCGTGTGACGTCAGTGCCACCACCGGAACCACTGGCAGTTCGACGTTCCAGGTGACGAACAACGGCTCGAAGGTCACCGAGTTCTACGTCTTCGCCGAGGGTGACCGAGCGATGGGCGAAGTCGAGAACATCGGCCCCGGCCTTACCCGGCAGCTGATCGTCTCTCTTCCCGAGGCTGCGACCTATCAACTCGCGTGCAAGCCGGGCATGGTCGGAACCGGCATCCGTCAGGACTTCGTCGTCACGGGCGATTCGCAGGCGGCCACCGACGAGAGCGGCCAACTCACCGAAGCTGCCGACGGCTACCGGCGGTACATCCGCAGCCAGATCGTCGCGCTGCAGGACACCGCAGCTCAGTTCGTCTCCGCCGTTCAGTCCGGCAACGTCGACCAGGCGAAGGCACTGTTCCCGATCGCACGTACCTACTACGAGCGCATCGAGCCCGAAGCCGAGAGCTTCGGCGAACTCGATCCCAAGCTGGACCTGCGTGAAGCGGACCTGGAGCCCGGTCAGGTCTGGACAGGATTCCACCGCCTCGAGAAGGACTTGTGGGTGACCGGACTTCAGCCGGATACCAACGCGGTCGCCGACCAGCTGCTCGAAGACATTCAGTATCTTGCCGATCAGGTGAACGCCGAGGACTACACGATCGATCCCACCAAGATCGCCGGCGACGCTCAAGGGCTGCTCGACGAGATCTCGACCTCCAAGATCACGGGCGAGGAAGACATCTTCTCGCACACCGACCTCTGGGATTTCCAGGCCAACGTCGACGGCTCGCAAGCCGCCATTGCAGCACTGAACCCGATTCTGCAGGAACGTAATCCCGAGCTCGCCCAGCGCATCGCGGACCGATTCGCCGACCTCGACGCCGCTCTGGCACAGTTCCGCGTCGGCGACGGATTCGTGTACTACGACACCGTCACCGAGGCACAGCGTCAGGAACTTTCGCGCAAAATCGATGCCCTGTCCGCCGAGGTCAGCCAGGTCCAGGAAGTAGTTGCGGGACAGTAGATGACAGATTCACCAGAAGGCACACCGGCTGCGGAAAACCCAGCGCCGCATGCAGTCTCACGGCGCCGACTGTTCGGCGCCGTGGGAGCCGGGGCGGTCCTGGCCGGTGCCGGCGCCGTCATCGGTCGGGTGACCGCCGACCAGAATTCCGGCACCGATCACGCAGACGTGGTGGCCTTTCGCGGCGAACATCAGGCAGGTATCACGACGCCTGCCCAGGATCGCATGCACTTCGTCGCTTTCGACGTGACGACGAAGTCGCGCGACGAACTGATCACGCTGCTGCAGACGTGGACGGCGATGGCCGAACGGATGACAGCGGGTCAGGAAGCAACCGAGGACGGAGCGACCGGCGACGGACCGTACGCGCCACCGAGCGATACCGGTGAGGCACTCGATCTCGCGCCGTCGCAACTCACCCTGACCATCGGATTCGGACCGTCACTTTTCGACGACCGTTTCGGGCTCGCAGACAAGAAACCTGCTGCCTTGCTCGATCTCCCCCACTTCCGTGCGGACAACCTCGATCCGAATCGCAGCGGGGGCGACATCGCCATCCAAGCGTGCGCCAACGATCCCCAGGTTGCCGTCCATGCGATCCGCAACCTCGCGCGAGTCGCGTTCGGGACCGCGTCGGTCAAATGGTCACAACTCGGGTTCGGACGAACGTCCTCGACCTCGACGACGCAGGCGACACCCCGAAATCTGTTCGGGTTCAAGGACGGAACAGCCAACATCAAGGCAGAAGACCCGGACGCGCTCGCCCAGCACGTCTGGGTTGATCCCGCCGACGATCAGGCCTGGATGGCAGGCGGATCATTCCTCGTCGCCAGACGAATCCGCATGCTGATCGAGCAGTGGGATCGCGCAGTACTCAAGGAACAGGAAGCCGTGATCGGCCGCTCCAAACGCAGTGGAGCGCCACTCGGCGGCAAAGACGAGTTCGACGAACTCGATCTCGATTCCAAGATGGGACACGACTTCGTCATCCCGGAGGATTCACACGTGCGTCTGGCCTCTGCCGAGGAACTCGGTGGGATTCAGATCCTGCGCCGCGGATACAACTTCACCGACGGCTCCGACGGCTTCGGCCACCTGGACGCGGGACTGTTCTTCGTTGCGTACTGCCGGAATCCGGTCGAGCAGTTTGTTCCGATGCAGCAAAACCTTTCACGACACGACGCGCTGAACGAATACATCCAACACGTCGGTTCTGCCATCTTCGCGTGCCCCGGTGGTCTTGCCGACGGGAGCTACTGGGGCGAAACATTGTTCAACCCCAAATAGTCGATCAATTGGTCCGTTACCATACTTGCTACCAAACTTCGAGTAATTCCATATATCGAACTGATAACAATCTCGGGATCAATGGTCCCGAAGGTGATATCTCGCCCATACGATCTGCGCATGAGAATTTCAGCACTTCTTCGAATCGCCCTTCTTTCAACGACTCTGGCGACGGCTGCGATTACCTTGCCTCCCCTTATGCCGCCAGCACGCGCAGCAGATCGTTTTACGGTCTATGCGTACGACGAGTTCAATGGCCCTGCGAATTCAGCCCCCAACCCAGCCATCTGGCGATATGAAACCGGCGGAGGTTGGGGGAACAACGAAAAGCAGGTGTACACCGACTCACGGTCCAACTCGAGACTGGATGGGCAAGGAAATCTCCTCATTCAGGCCCAAAAAGTAGGCAGCACAATCACTTCCGCACGACTTGGAACTTTCGGCAAGGTCGACTTCACTTACGGACTAGTCGAGGCGCGAATAAAACTGCCGGCAGGAAAGGGCATGCATCCGGCATTCTGGACGCTTGGCACGAATCTATATACCGCCGGTTGGCCCGGCTGTGGCGAAATCGACGCAATCGAAACCATCAACGATGCGAAAACATACACGAGCGCCGTGCACGGTCCTACCAAATCCGGAACCCGAGTGACCGGCGTTTGGGACCGCAGCGTTGGCGGCGCCCGACCCGGCACCGACTTCACTGCTTTCCACACCTACGGGATACTCAAACGACCCGGACGAATCGAGACCTACATCGACGGCGTTCGAATGCTGTACCTCGATCGGTCACAGGTATCCCGAGCGGAGGCATGGGTGTTCGACGCCCCTGCATACACCTTACTGAATATCGCCGTTGGTGGAACCTGGCCAGGTTTAACCGATTCCACCACACCTTGGCCATCCACAATGACTATCGACTACGTACGTTGGTTCCACGAGAACTGACACGCGGAGTTACAGACATTCATCCAGCAGTGCGGTGGGATCGCAAGCAACCGCTCGAAGCACCCCCTTGATCGTCTCGGTATCGAATACGTTGCTGTGGAAAGTGACTGAGAGGTGACGCCGCCCATCGATCTCTGCACCGAGGAACGCGATACCTTCCGCTCCGTATGGGTCGGTAGCTGCCACACACAGCTGATCGCCTGTCCATCTGATTTCATCCGAGTTGGGAAGCCGACCTATGTCTGAGTATGAAACGAAGGCGTGAGGCTTGATACCCACGCTCGCCTCGGCGACCGTGGCGTGGGACCTCCCGAGAACCGAAGCGACAGTCGCCTTCGCACTGATCGCTGAAAGGGTCAGCAACGGGTGACCCGAGACGAGCGCCCCCGCGATACCCCGACTGACCTCCGACAACGTCACGGATTCACCTACCGGAACATATTGCCCCACAGCAAAATTACCGTTGACAACGGTCGACGGATGCGCATATCTGCGCGCGTCCATCAACACGAGCGCATGGGACGCGGTTTCCACTCCATGACCTCGCAATGCAGCAAGAAATGAAAACAGTGTTATCGCGCGCAAAGACGCCGACGGTGCGTGCTCGTCGCGCCAGCAAACTAGTCGATGCGCAACGTGCGGATCCATCGGGAGCGAAAGACTGACCGGGGTGGGCCGCCACGGCATTCGGAGAGTCGCCGGAACCGGCTCGATCTCTGTTCCACGCACGTGCGAATGCCATCGAACGGCCGCTCCAAGTCGCCGAGGATTGCCGCCAAAAGCACGAATAATTGTGCGCGACAACGGAAATCTTGACTCCACCGAATGCAGAGATGCGGGTAATTGCCCTGATTGAGCGGTGCTGACAAGGGCAGCCCACAGTCGCGAACCACCGATCCCGTCGGAGATGCCGTGCGAACCCAAACATGCAACATACTCCCCGGACGAAACGATCCGGATCGACGAGTGCGTCAAATCCGAATTGAACACGGCGGTCGCAAATCTCGAAATGTCTGCCGCGTCGGTGTGCGGAACTTCTTCGACTGCCGGGCCAACAGCATCAGGATCGAACAGCCAACGACGGCGAGAGGAATCCGCTCGCAATCCGAACCTCGTCTGCGGACCGATTCGAGCAATCTCGATCAACGCACTACGCAGATCACTCGACGAGATGACACCAACTGGTCCGCCGATGACGAGTGCACGATCACGCACCCGCATCTGATCAACTGCAGAAACCTTGTAACTAGCCATTATTCACTCTCAAGGCGTGAATCGGATCCAGTCGACGGTCAAGGTCGACACATCCGGGGTGGTTGCATCCGTCGGCCCGGGCCATTCTCCGCCCACCGCAATGTTCATCACGACATAGAACGGCTTGTCGAAAACCCATTTCGAGCCGTCCGGCGCCTCGCTGCGCAAGTACTCGCCCACCATTTCACCGTCGATGAAGATCGAGATGGAGTCAGACCTTCTCGTCACCTCGTAAACATGGAAGGTGGTCGAGGCATCACCGCCGAGAAAACCATCCGACGACATCTTCCACTTGCCGTCTGTATGTGCAGAAGGATCGGACCACGGACCGTGAATTGCGTTGTGATACTCAGTGGCGTTGTGCACCAACTCCATTACATCGATCTCGCCGCTCTCTGGATAGCCCACCGTCGCCAAATTCTCGCCGAGTAACCAGAATGCCGGATGGATTCCCTGCGCCATCGGGAACTTTATTCGGGCAGAAATCGTGCCCTCTGTGAACGAAAACTTGTCCCTTGTCACGATCCTCGCTGACGTGAATCCCCCCAGGATCCGACGAGCTTCGAGCACGAGGTTACCGTTTCCATCCAAACGCGCGTTTTCGGCGTTGTCTGTGTAGATCTGCTTCTCCTGATTTCCCCAACCTCCGCCCCCGACATCGAATCCCCACATCGCCGGATCAGGAGAATCCCCTGCAGCACCATCGAATTCGTCTGTGCCGAAATCGCTCGAGACCATTCGCATCATTGGACTCCGGGGTTGACCGGTGGCGCACGAAGTAGCCAATAGTAGTGAGGCCATCGAAAGAATCATCCCGGCCCGAACCACGGCACGCGTACTCCCACTCATTTCACAACCCTTCGATAGACGTCAATCACCCGATCAGCTCGCGCTGAGACCTCGTGGTCATCCAATACCGACCTGCGTGCACCGGTCACCAACCGGGTGCGAAGCTGGCTGTCATCCAGGAGGGACAGAATTCTCTCGGCAACGTCTGCGGGATCACCCGGGACGGACAGCAGTCCGTTCTCCCCATCGACGACGTAATCGAGGAAACCGTCCGTCCGACTGGCCACCACCGGAGTACCAACTGACATCGCTTCGATCGCTATGAGCCCGAAAGGTTCTCGCACGGAGGGAACACACAGGATGTCAACCGACCGCAGAATAGCCGCAACATCGTTCCGTTGCCCGACAAACCTGACAGCGCCAGGAGCCAATTCCGCGGCTATTCGGCGAAGATTCTCGCCGTAGTGCTCGTTCCCCGGGCTCGACCTGCCAACGATGACCAGATGTAAGTCCTTGCCGCGGGAACGAATCTGGGATACTGCCTCGATCAAAGTGTCGATTCCTTTGACAGGGTCGACGCGTCCAATGACTGCGACCAATGCGGAATCGGGGGAATCAGTGAGCTCAGCTCGCACCGTGGCTGGTCCTGGCGCAAAGACTGCCGCATCGACGCCCTGGGGAACTACCGTCGTCTTTCCCTGAGCCGATTCCGAAAGCTGCTGCCGTGCAGCATTACTCACTGCGATCGAGGCTGAGGCCCCACGAACGGCCGCACTCAGCAGACTCCGACCTCGCCCGGGGTCGAGTATGTCGTGAATCTCGAGCACCACAGGTGTTCGCGCCAGCCTGCCAGCCGCAACGCAATCCAGATGTGACAAGAGCGAATTCGAGTGGACGACATCAGCACGCCGAGCATGTACCAAAAGCTTTGAAACCCACGTCGCAGACCGCGGGATCTGCGACAACAACGTCGCCGAAGTTTGAGAAACGCCAGAGGAATCACGCAGACCGACACGCGCCCCGTCTGGCATCGGTATGAATTCGAGTCCCATCTCGTTCCACGTCTGTTCGAGCTCACCACCAGAGGGCGCGGCCATGACAACGTTCACACCTTGCTCACCGAGACGTGGGAGCAACCGAATAACACTGTGCTCAATACCCGTGACATCGCGAGTCAGCGTCGACGCAAGAATTCGCAGCCTGCGATCAGCCATCGTTACCACCTTCATCCTTAACGGCGACTCGCTCGAAGACTACGAATCCACTACCTTCGAGGAAGACTTTCCACATCGGGTCCAACCGCATTCGTGCCTCCAGATTCGGCAATGCGTCCCGTGGGGAGAGCCCGAAGTACCAATTGTAGAAAACCATTTGATCGGAAATCGCGAAGTACGTTGTCCGGTGGTCAGCGACGAAGTATTCATTGAACTTCTCGTACTCTTCGTCAGTCGCGAAGTCTGCACCGTAGAAAAGAGTCGCGGCCTCCGGTTGCACATCGAACTTCGGATCGAGGCCGGCCAACCGCAGATAGGCCTGAGTTGGCCGATCAGGCCACGCCGGGGACGGAACCCTCAGTACGCCATAGGGATCAGCCGACTCCAACACCTCGGAAGCGCCCTTGACTACTGCGGGTTTCGTCAAGTAGGCGAACCAAGCACCAAAATACGCTTCCGATGAAGACAGCGTGACACCGATAAGCAGGATGCTCCCAGCTATTAGCTTTACCCTCGAGGCACGGGACGCGCGGAGCATCGCAGTGACCGGAAATGCAAGCAGTAGGGAACAACCCACCAGGGAGTAAAGATACACACGAAAGATCGCTTCACCACCATAGCCTTGCCCGGCCAGAATGGCGAGCGGGGCAAACGCGACAATCACGAAAGCGAGTACCGGCATCTTCTTGCGCCACATAACAATTGCCGTGACTGCGGAGGAAACCAACAGTCCGACAGTCAAGAAACGCATCGTCTTACTTGCAAATACCTGTCCCGCAGTCGGCGTCAGATTCGCTCCAGCGAGGTTGGACTTCGCGTTCGACGTCACGTCGAAAGAAAATTTCGCGAAGTCACCTGCACTGTCCCAGTTGTAAATGAGGAAACCAATGGCTATTGCAGCGAACACGAATGTCAACCACCACGGCCGAAGCATTCGGAAGGCCATGAGCGCCACCACGATCAATCCCATCCAATACGGAGTGAGTTGGTGAGTGACTACTATCGCGCAGAAGACCACGATCATGATGACGACAAGGTTAGGTCGGTCTCGCGAGGATCCAACCAGGGTTAAGAATGCAAGAACAAGGATCAGTGCCAGCGACTGTGGGGCGAAGTAATCCTGCGCCACCCAATTGAGCACCTCGAAGAGAAACGTGGCGGAAATAGCGGTCGGGACATCCAGCCTCCACGCCCTCGCCATGCAGTAGAACAGAATCACCATGAGGAGATGCGCAGCGATCGCGAACCAGTTCGCAACGGCTATGTCCGGCACGCCGGTAACGCGAGAGAACCACGCCGTTGCCGTGAAGAGGCCAGGCCACCCGTTGTACACATCGACACCTCGCGCCAGGAAATGGCTTCGCTGGATCAGATCCGTGACCCCAAGATGCTTGTACGTCCAGGTATACAGCGGCACATCGGACGCCATGAGTGTCGCAGTCCTCTGCACGAGCGCAACAGTTACCACCGCGCCGAACGCTGCGCGGTTGTTCCTTCGTGACATTGCGACTGCGAAGCCGATCACCGACAAAGTGATTGCACCGGCGAAGAACGGCGACGCCGCGAACAGCAGGCCGAAATCCGACGCCTGTGCAGTCGACAGCGAAGGTATAGCGATCCACCAACTCACCAGTGCTGCAACGAGAATCCCCCACGAAACCCAATCGCGCCTCTTGCTGTCGGATACGACGGCAATCGTCAGCCGGTCAGTCGGAGCATCATATGACTTCGTCGACGACAGGTCGTTTCGCTCCTTCAAACTCGTCATAACCGCCGGAACCCCGACAGGACAGCCCCAATACGTCGCTTGAGGTTTTCGCGGCCGGAAACGTCCGGGCGACTATCGAGGGTGAGAAGTCGAACTAGAGATGCTCCAATGGTAGCGAGACTGGGAATCACGAGCTGCGAAAAGGGATAGTACTCTTCGATTGTGGTCATCAGGAATGTCATCAGCACGACGATCGAGATCCCCAGGGCCGGAACAGCTGCGACCCGAACGTAGCCAGGTTGATCAGGCATGTACGACATAATTGCCGCACCCGGGCCGACCGCAACAAAAACGATCACGGCTACACCGGTGAGAGCGCCGATCGCGCCCAGGCCGGCACCGATCAGACCACAAACGCCACCGACCAATCCCAGAATTGCCAGTCTGTGCTCGTCGGTCGGCCACCGCGCGTCAACCGTCGCGATCGCCCGACGAATCGACCTAGCGCCGGGAAATTCGACGGCTATCGAACTGCGCACCGCGCGCGTTCCCTTCGGGAGAAGTGGGCGCCCCCGTAATCCCCCGATACGCGAGCGCACCAACGCTGCGGGACCTCGCAACAAAGCGCGCCGCTCGATCCAAGGCAATTTGTCAAGATCGGGTGTAAGTCGAATCTGACCTTCTTCAGGCTGAGAGACGCTCCTGAAGTGCGAAAGTCCCTTGACCATACGCGTCGCCAACATCATCGCTATTCGCGGATCCATAGCGAGTTTCGTCAACCAGGCGCCAAGCCCGAGGCCGTAGTCGGCCATCTGTTTACTCAATCCCGCTGGATCGATGCGATGACGGTGCCAGACTCGCGCAGCAGGCGCATAGACCAGCGCACCCCTGCCGAGAATGACCCTGACGAACATGTCGATATCTTCACCGCCACCTGAAGGCGATCCCACCCCTAGCCCCTCGTCGAATCCGCCGAGCTCGAGCATCACGGATCGTCTTACCGCGAAATTGGCACCCGTCCCGAAATCGCCTACGCGGAAAGGGAACAGAGCGTCGTTCTCCGGCGGATCCGACAAGCGGTACGTCGTTCGCACAAGATTCTTCGACCAACTCACGCGACGATCGAAAAAGGCTTGAGCAGGAGTCGATACCTCACCTGTCGGCACGAGACCTGTGACGATGTGGACGTCGTCCGCGACTGCGAATCCACTGACCAACTCACGGAGCCAGTTCTTGTCAATCACGACATCGTCATCCGTAAATGCCACGAACTCTTCAGTGGCCGCAACGAGGCCTATGTTTCGGGCCTTGGACAGGCCACGTTCCGGCGCATCAACGATCCGAACTCCGGCGAAAGCATCCACTATCGGCGGTGTCAAACCAGACGAAGGATCGTTGTCCACGACGAGCACGTCATAGTTTCGGTAGTCGAGATCGGCGAGTGAGGTCAAAACTTCACGGAGCATGTCCGGTCGATTCATCGTGCAAATGATCAATGTAACAGGCACTTCGGGGATCGGCGGAGCGGTTACGGGCTCGGAATCCGGCAAGTAGGCCAGGACTTCCTTCGATCTGATCATTCCGTTCGCGACTTGAACCTCGACAAAGGCAGATGATCCGTTGAGGCGCGCGACCAGCAGGCGAGCACGTGAGTAGGCTGTTCCCCCGGTCAATTCGATGACACTCGATGCAAGTAGCTCCCACTCGTCCACCTGACCAATCCAAATGGCCCCTGCCCACAATTCGGTTCCGGCCGTCGGCGTCATCACCGGATCGAGATTCGTGAGTCCATCACGCCGAACGCCCTGTGCGGCTGGCTCATCGGCGTCCTGATTTCTGACATGTTCTTCAAACCTCATACTGAAACACCCGCCTTCTTATTGCATCTCGACGCCGAGCTATTCCGAAGACTGCGGCGATGCTAGCCGCCGTCTGGGCCACACCGACAGCGACCGCCGCACCCACAGCTCCCCAGAGAAAGCACGCGAAAGGCAAGACCACCATGAGAAGTCCGGCGAACAGACCGTTGATGACGACCAACGGTCCGATCTCGCGCCTTGCTCGTTGCAACGCAGACCACACCACGAACATCGTTCTCATCAACGACCCGATCGCAAGGATGATCACAACAAACTCGGCATTCAAATTCAGATACTCAGGATCGAGTATTCCGAAGATAATCGGTGCGCCCAGCGAGACCAATACCCCGCCCACAGCGACCAGAACAGAAACCCTCACAAACAAGACCAACGCCATCTTGGAACCATCTTTGGGGTTCTTCGACGCGTGAACCACAAGGGAAGTCCCCATGGCAGAGCCGACGAATTCGAGAGTCTGTGCAATGCTCATCGAAAGGGAGAAAACTGCGCCCTGAACGGGACCGGAATAGGCGGTGACGAGAAATGGCATCAGAAGGATCACTCCGACACCCATGGCTTGGGTCGGGACAGCTTGCCTGCACATTCTCACGACCTCAGCCGACGCATTGCCGTCAGTCCACAGGCCAAGTGGAGAGGCAGCCGAGCGCCGTTCGACGATACGGCTGATCATCAACCGCATGAACACAACCGACACTCCGCCTACTACGACCGTCGACATCACCACCGGTTGCCAATTCGCTAACCACACCAACGCGAGAAGAACACCAATGCGACCAGCGCTGACGATCCCGTTGATCAAGGGCAACTTCCGGGACTCGTCCAAACTGGTCAAAGTGCTGTTCTGCAGAATGAACATGCCCCAGACGACAACGCCCACAAACACCAGGCAGGCAACCGGAATCGAGCCCTTCACTTCCGGAATGAACCAAACCGCCGCGACTGCCGCCATGACGCCCACAGGAATCGACAACATGTAGAACACCCGCAGACCTCGCCGGTGTACGGCGCCGAGGCTTGCACCTGCTGCAGGCATCATCGAATTGAAGACATCGCCGACTCCGGTACCGATGACCATCGCCGGCGCAGTAACGAGCGCAAGCAGCGCCGTCATGACGCCCAGCTGTGCCGGCGGTAGAACTACAGCCGCAACCGCCCAAAATCCCATGCCCAGCGCGGCATTGATGATCTGGGACGACGCCATTGAAGCTGCATCCGCGTAGATACGCGGCCCCTTGTTCGCCATCACGGCCCTACGAAGTGCCGACGCCTGCACACGATGGCGGACAGGGCCCCCAAACCTGCCGAAACGATTCCGGCAACCACGGCACCCGCCTTCGACAGGGACACCCTGCCCCCCAAGACGTATCGCCGAAGCCCGCCGGTGAGAACACTGCGCACGTAGTCACGCTCATCGTCGAGTTCCTCGGAGCCGTTCCGGTCGTCCCGTAGTTCGATCTTTCCCTTCCCTTCGGAATAGCAGCGGGCCAGGAAGAATCGAAATGTGCTGCGTTCCAAAGGAATATCGTGATCAATAACCGAGTTCGGCACGTAGATCCAATGAAAGTCGTTGCCAAGTTCCGCCATTCGGATACACAGGTCGGTATCCTCGGGTTGCGATTGCTCGCCGCTCTTGCCGAACCCGACTCGAAACCCTCCGACCGCACGGAAAGCCGCTGTTCGAACGGCCATGCTGCCACTCCAGACGTTGCGAACACGGGTGGTCTCGATCGGCATTCCTTGAAACGATTCTCCGACGACCCACCCGAATTCATCCGGAAACCAACCGGGCTTGGGTGATCTCCATACTGCCCTGTACCGTCCCCCCGTTCCGACGACTCGCTCGTCTGCGAACGGTTTGATCAGCTCCGACAACCAGTTGCTGTCAGCAATCTCGTCGTCATCAATGAAGGCAGTGTAGGGCGTCGACACGACAGCAACTCCGGCGTTGCGGGCGCCGGACGCACCTCGGGGTCCGTCCTCGTAGGAGATCACACAGATGTCTGGCATTGCGCGGCGCAAGGTGTGCGCGAGCGCGCGATTGTGGTCGACCGCAACGATGATCTCGGCAGGCTGCAAGGTCTGCGCTGCAATCGAATGAACAGCAGCAACAATCCCCCGCAGTCGCTCCATCGAATAACAAGCCATGACGACGCTTACCGCACCGCTCTTCAAATTGAGGCCATGTCGTGTGAGCATGGTCACGTCTCCAATCATTGCACCGGCCGATTTCCCGTCCCGCCCGCATCCGGACCACGCTCTGCACGCCCGAATCAAATCGTCTAAGCCGCCACAAAAGTCCAGATTAACCGACTTTTAGTCTGTTTTTTGGCTATTATCTTGACGATTGCCCCGCCAACTGTCGTAACCCAATGTACCCCAGTAACGGCTCAGCGATCATTTCGCTGATGCGGTACAACCGAGGTTGTGACGTTTCTGAAATGGGCATGCTGGATCACCCTCGTCGTGGGCGCAGGCGTACTCGCCCTTCGATACTTGCCGCTACGCAGTCCCGCGTTGCTCTCACTGGTGATCGCCGTGCCGTACCTGCCGCTCGCAATGGTGCCCGCGACGGTGACATTGCTCGCCACTCGCGAGAGGATTGGGTCGATCATCGGACTGGCCATGATCATGCTCGCGATCGGCACACAGATCGCGATGCCCGTCACCCCGCCTCATGCAGCCGAGGCCATGCGAATCATGTCGATCAACGTCGCAAAGGGTGCAGCCGACGTAGATGCGGTCATCGACGCAGCAAGACTTCACGAAGTCGACGCAATCGCAGTACAGGAATTGACCCCCGCCTTTGCAGTCGCGCTGGAAGCTGCAGGAATGTCCGGGATCTTCCCGTTCAATGTCCTCCGGCCGGACGATGATGCACGAGGAACCGGACTATGGAGTCGATTCCCGATCAGCAACCCCCGACAGTTGCATGGATTCGGGTTCGCCTGCGTCGCCGGCACAATCGAATTCGGAGGTGCAAAATACGACCTGGTCGCGACGCATATCACCGCCCCGATACAAGATCAGGACTCTACGAATTGGATCGCGGATCTCGCACGTGTGGATGCACTGATCGAGACGAATCTCAATCCACTCGTTGTCGCCGGCGACTTCAACGCAACCGTCGATCACAAGCAATTTCGACGTTTGCTACAGGATGGAACACAGGACGCAGCGAGGCAGGCTGGCCGGTCATACGTAAACACATTCCCCGCGAACTGGTCATGGCCGCCATTCGCGGCTCTCGACCACATCCTCGTCCCGTCGGAACTGACGGCGACGGCGTTCGACACCGTCGAGATCGCCGGCTCCGACCATCTCGCTATCCTAAGCGCGCTTGTGCAGCGCTGACGAAACTTGACTTGTCGCTACTATGTGGCAAATTCTAAACAAACCTGTATCCTGTTTTCTGGCGGATCAACTATCCGAGAGTTTGTTCTCGGCTGAGGCGCTCCCTCAGCCACTTGGATGTCGAAGGATTCAGATGCAGTTAGCGCGCAGCCGCACCGATGTGGCGAGTTCGACAGACCACATCGGGTCGGCGAACGCTGTTGAAAACACGACTGATCCCGACACGTGCGCACACTCGACGTGCGGGGTCACAGATGGCGGAAAATTCACAACTTGGTTTGGCAGCGAGTCCTCGCCGTTATTCGGCACATTGCACGTTCCGACTGGGGGCACAGCACGCGGAGGGGTCGTGCTGTGCCCTCCGATCGGAAAGGAGCATGTCGATTCCTATCGCGGCCTCATGCTTCTGGCTCAAAAACTCTGCGCGCAGGGCATGTTGGTCCTTCGGTTCGACTATCTAGGCACCGGCGACTCGTCCGGTGAACAGACCCGAGAAGACGCTGTCGAAATGTGGGAGTCGAGCGTCGTGGAGGCTGCCGAGTTTCTCCAGTCCTGTGGAGTGCGTGGAATCACCCTGGTCGGGCTGCGAGTAGGCGCGTTGATCGCAACTTCTGCGGCGTCGAGGATACGAGAAATGACGACGCTGGTACTTTGGGACCCCGTCATCCGTGGGCGCACGTTCGTTCAGCAACAGAAGGCGTTGAATCTGCTCGCAGCGGGCCCCGATGCCGACGATCCACTCATCCCGCTCGTCGGGATGTCGGTGCACCCACTTGCTGCACAACGTCTTTCGGGTATGAATCTCGCTGCGCTCCCCGTCGACCCTTCAATAAACGTCCTGGTTGCGTCGCGACCAGAGCACGCCGACACTGTACGAGTAAGACAACTCGTAGAATCGCTGTCAGCTGACCATATGAACATCGACGGCCAGGCCCCCTACATCGAGCCAGCCGACTTCGCGGTCCAGATACCCTGGCATACAGTGTCTTCTCTGGCGCAATGGATTAGCGATTCGACGCGCTCGCCACGCACAAGTGTCACCGCACATCTTCGTCATTCCACGACGTTGTTGAACTCTCAGTTCGAATTCCCGATCACCGAATGCATCTCCTACGCCGGCACGAACCGTATGCTGACTATCCACACAGCGCCGGCCTCGAGTGTCCCCGGCGGCCCGACACTAGTTCTATATGGCACCGCGTCCGAACACCGGATTGGTCCCAGTCGCCTTTGGGTTGAGTTGGCAAGAGAGTTGGCTGGCTACGGAATCACGACTATCCGATTCGACCGCACTTCGACCGGTGAAACGACCGCGGCGCAGGATCGAGAAATCAGCACCATCTACACACCCGAGCAACGCGCCGATGGGGTAGAGGCGGCCAGCAACGCTGGCGTCCGCCCAGAAAACCTGGTTGTCGCCGGTCTGTGCTCCGGATCGTGGAGCGCCGCAATCGCTGCCGCAGAACTCGGAGCAAATCGAGCAATACTGGTCAATCCCCTTCGGTGGACCACGCGACAATTAGAGTTCACGCGAAGCCAGTCGCTCGCGCATGCAGAATACTCGCGAGGAACCTTCGCGCTTCGAGCACACAACTGGGCTGTCAGGTTCAAAGACAAGCTTCGTGACCGGTTGCCGTATCGCGCCTGGCTCGCGTTGGGTCAGATTGGTCTCGTACAGGTACCAGAGGTGCTTCTCGCGCCGTTGGTCGAAGCCGGCGTCGCAACGACAGTGCTTGTATCACCAACCGACGAGGAGTGGTTTAACGAGAATCGCGGTCACAGCGGAGTCCGTCGCCTACGGAAAGCATTCGGCACCATCGAGATTCGAAGGCTCGAGCAGGGCGATCACGCGCTCATCGGACCAAGGATTCGCGCCTCGGTTCACGAGGAAATGAAGAATTCAATCTTGACGACTTTTGGAATCTCTCATTCCCGAGTTCACGACTACTCTCAACGCCGCCGGAGGCAATGAGCGATCCGGCTCAGGAGACCACTTCTGCGCCGAAATCGAGTGCATTCGCATAAGCCACAATCGCTCCCCGGCCGCAAGTGCCGGTGGGCGTCATTTACATGTCCGCAGCGGCACTGCAGATCCGAACCGGTGAGGCGAAATGTCGACATCCAACAATGTTGACACATCCAGATCGTGTCGTACGAGGATTGAACGTGCGAAGGCCCTCCCGCCGGACGGACGGGAGGGCCTTCGTTAGTCTCCGACTACTTTGCGCGCACTGCTTCCCGCAGCGGAACCCGACGCTCACTCCGGATGGTTCGCAGTACTCGAAATCCGTCACGTACTGCGTTGAGATTGCTCTCGCCATAGATACGGTCGCGCTCGTAGCTCGGTACTTCGGATATCTTCAATCCCGCGTTGGCTACCCGAACATTGATCAAGGTTTCGATCTCGAAACCGTCGCCCCATTGCGCCTCCGAGGTACCCGTCTCCGGCAGGTTCATGACAGGTATGTGGCGACGCCAGAACGCGTTGTAGCCGTAGCAAAGGTCGCTGAAAGACGCACGGAACTTGATGTTTACGATTCCATTCAGTGCTTTGTTTCCAAGTTTGCGGGAAAAGGTGATGTCATCACTCCCTCCGCCTTGCGCAAACCGTGTCCCCTTGGCAAAGTCGGCCCCCCGCACCAGCGCATCGACGAACAAAGGGATCTCGGCAGGATCCGTCGAACCGTCAGCGTCGATCATGACGACAATGTCACTCGTTGCCGCCCGAAATCCACATGCGAGTGCGTTGCCTTTCCCTCGTCTCGTCTGCGTTACGATCGTCGCCTTCGGCCACAACCGCTTGGCAACATCCACCGAATCATCGACCGAATGGCCATCGACGAAAACGATCTCATCGATTCCGTCAGGCATCCGCTCTGCGACGTAAGGCAGATTCTTCGCCTCATTCATCGCCGGCACCACCACCGTCACAGAGGGACGCCGTGAAGCCGGTGCGTGCTCCTGCTCGGATATCTGGATGCGGTCAGTTGTGTCCACGCTCATTGGTCCTCTGTCTCCCCGGTTGCGTCCCCCGCCAGATGTCAAAAACGGTGAACCTTTGGCTTCAAGCAAATAGTTGGCCAACCGCCGAACGCCCCGCCGTCCGGCACTGACTGGCTCACCTCTCGCTCGACTTGTACCGAACCAACGGTTGGTACCCCCAACCTCGCAGGTAAAGCGGCAAGGTTTGCTCGTCTGGAGATAAACATACCTTGAGTTTGTTTATTTCGCAGCCTCGACCTCAGGTGACCTTCCCCTCAGCTACAGAATGGCAATCAAATCACTGGAGTCGCCGAATTCGCCAGGCATGAGCCCACCCCGCAGTCGAGCGAGCGGAAGACTCCTCGCCCTGCACATTCACCGAATTTCTCGCCGACGACCGAAACATCGACTCAGCATCACGGAAGTGTTCAGCAAAGCGCTGAGCCTCGAAGCGAAGAGCCTCGTCGGCGTCACGGGACCGCGCAACCGCGTCCCGCAACTCAACCGGTACCAGGTCCTCAGGAAACCCTCCACGAACAGCCCTCTTCACATACTGCTCAGCCAGCATCCTTGCGGGTTGGCTCTGTGCAATGCCGTCAAGCTCCGAGGCACGCGACTTCTCCTCAGCCTTTCGCTGATCCCATGCCCGCTCCTGCGCCGCAATGTCGACCGACTCCGAAGGTTCGCCGGCCAAATGTGGGCTCCGGTGGCAAAGTTTCGCCACCAATGCGCCGGCAATCGTGTCTATGTCGACTGGCGGTGCAGTTGACTCACACTCCGCTATCCGTGCGTGAAACAACACCTGCAACAAAAGATCACCGAGTTCCTCGTTCAGCGCCTCACGGTCGCCGGACAGAATCGCATCGAGCACCTCATACGTCTCTTCCAGGAGGTAGTTCGACAAGCTCTCGTGAGTCTGAGCAACCTCCCAGCCGCCGAAACTCCACATCCGGTCCATCAACGCACTCGCTGTGACAAGTCCATCGCCCTTCACGCGTTCACCGGCAATCAAACGCGCACCATCCTCGAGCCTGCTGCGCGCCGCCTCGCACTCGGGGTCGGTCGTCACCAACACCCGGGCGCCGGGGACTGACTCAGCAAATCGGTCCCGAACCCGCGCTGGCACATCTTCGGCAATCTCGACAGGACCGACGAGAGCAGTCAAAGCTTCGATTGGAACGGACATGGGGCGAGACGGGTCGAGCACGACCACAGTCGGCAGGTGGTCCTCGTCTGATATCTCGTTCACCGTGTACTCACGCCTCGACCGGGACGGCACCGGCGGCGCGCCCGTCTATCGCCAGGATGAAGTCCGCGATGTACTGGAGTAGTTCGACGTCCCGCAGACGATCCGAGCCGACTCCGCCGGTGCGAGGCAGCGGGAGTTGCACGAGCCCGGTCGTTGCCCGGTACTGCGCGCTCGGATAGATCCTCTTGAGCCTGATCTGTTTGGAATCGGGCAGTGACATAGGCGAGATCTTGAGCTGAGTTCCGGTGACGGCAACTTCCTCCAGTTGGTACTCGCGGCAGAGGAGTCGAAGCTTGGCCACCGAGATCAGCCGTCGAACCTCTTCGGGCAGTGGGCCGTAGCGATCGACCAGTTCTTCGACTACGGCAGCGATGCCGTCGGAATCGGTTGCCGCAGCGAGCTTGCGGTACCCCTCCAACCTGAGCCTGTCACTGGTGACGTAGTCGGGCGGGATGTGCGCGTCCACCGGTAGGTCGATCCGGACTTCCTTCGTGCCCTCGTCCATGGTGATCGGCTTGCCGTCGGCTGCAGCCCGGAAGGCTTCGACCGCCTCACCGACCAGCCTGACGTACAGATCGAACCCGACCCCCGCGACGTGGCCGGACTGCTCTGCGCCCAGAACGTTTCCGGCTCCACGGATTTCGAGGTCCTTCATCGCGACGGCCATACCCGCGCCGAGGTCCGAATTCTGCGAAATCGTTGCCAGCCGGTCGTATGCCGTTTCCGTCAAAGGCTTTTCGGCCGGATACAGGAAATAGGCGTATCCACGTTCGCGACTACGCCCGACGCGTCCGCGAAGCTGATGCAACTGCGAGAGGCCCAGCGAATCCGCACGTTCGACGATCAGTGTGTTGGCGTTCGAGATGTCCAGACCGGTTTCGATGATCGTGGTACAGACCAACACGTCGAAGTCGCGTTCCCAGAATCCCTGCACGGTCTTTTCGAGAGTGTCCTCGTTCATCTGACCGTGCGCGACGACGACGCGAGCCTCCGGGACGAGTTCGCGGATCTTCTTGGCTGCCTTGTCGATCGAGCTGACGCGGTTGTGTACGTAGAAGACCTGGCCGTCGCGCAACAGTTCGCGCCGGATGGCCGCGGCAACCTGCTTGTCCGCATACGCGCCGACGTAGGTGAGGATCGGATGACGTTCTTCCGGCGGCGTGAGGATCGTGGACATCTCGCGGATCCCGGCCATACTCATCTCGAGAGTACGAGGAATCGGGGTAGCTGACATCGTCAGGACATCCACATGGGTGCGCAGTGCCTTGATGTGTTCCTTGTGCTCGACTCCGAATCGCTGTTCCTCGTCGACGATCACAAGCCCGAGGTCCTTCCAGCGGATACCGGTCTGCAGCAACCGGTGAGTACCGACGACGATGTCGATCTCACCTTCCGCCATGCCTGCGATGATTTCCTTCGAGTCCTTGGCGTCGGTGAAACGGGACAGCCCTCGCACCTTCACCGGGAACGACGCCATTCGTTCAGTGAACGTCTGAAGATGTTGCTGTGCAAGCAGGGTCGTCGGAACCAGCACCGCTACCTGCTTGCCGTCCTGCACTGCCTTGAACGCGGCACGAACGGCGATCTCCGTCTTGCCGTACCCGACGTCACCGATCACCACCCGGTCCATCGGAACCGGCTTCTCCATGTCGGACTTGACCTCACTGATGACGGTCAACTGGTCGATGGTCTCGGTGAACGCAAATGCGTCTTCGAGTTCCTTCTGCCACGGCGTGTCCGGGCCGAACGCATGCCCGGGAGCTGCCTGACGCGCAGCGTACAGCTGAACCAACTCACCCGCGATCTCACGAACTGCCTTGCGGGCCTTACGCTTGGTGTTTGCCCAGTCGGATCCACCGAGCTTGCTCAGCGCAGGCAACTCTCCACCGACGTACCGGGAAAGTTGATCGAGTGATTCCATCGGGACGAACAGACGATCGCCCGGGTGGCCACGCTTGCTCGGCGCGTACTCGATGACCAGGTATTCACGACGCGCCCCGCCGATGGTGCGTTCGACCATTTCGACAAACCGGCCGATACCGTGCTGATCGTGCACGACCATGTCCCCTGCCGACAGCGCGAGGGGGTCAACCTGATTGCGGCGCTTGGCCGGCAAACGCTTTCCGTCGCCGACCGCCGCAACACGGTTGCCGGTCAGATCGGACTCGGTGACGATCACCATCCCTGGTGTCGAGTCATCGCCGGCGAGTACAAGTCCGTCGTGCAGAGAACCGCGGAGCACCGCGACCTGTCCACGGGCGGGGGTCGCTCCGGCATCGAGCATCTTGGCAGGCACTTCGGCTTCACCGAGTCGCTCCACGACGCGGCTTGCCGTTCCAGCACCTGCCACCACGATCGCCGCGCGACCGCCCGTGCTCACGTGTGCCCGCAGGCTGACGAACAGTTCGGCCAACAAGTCGTCGGAACCACGAACCTGCGGTGCTGCCTGAACCGGGAGTTCGAGTTCTTCACCATTCCCGGACGCCAGCGGGCTGACCGTCCACCACGGACGGCCGGCAGCTTCGGCAGATTCGCGAACATGACGGAGCGACCGATATGCGGAGGCGCCGAGATCGACTCCCCCGCCGTTGAGGATCGACGTGTCCAGCGGTGCAGCGCCGCCGATCGACGCCGCGGTCCACGACGCTTCCAAGAATTCCTGGCCGGTGCGCACCAGGTCGGTGGCGCGGGTGCGCACCTTCTCCGGATCACACAGAAGGATGTGCGCCCCCACGGGAAGGACATCGGAAAGTAGTTGCAGCTCACCGGGTTTGAGGACCGGAAGTAGAGCTTCCATCCCCTCGACGGGGATGCCTGCCGAGATCTTGTCCAGCATCTCGACCAACGACGCGTCGGCCTGATTCTCAGCAGCAAGTGCTGCAGCTCGGTCGCGAACATCAGCTGTCAGAATCAGCTCACGACACGGCGGCGCGATCACGGAATCGACGTCGACGTCCGGTAGTGAACGCTGATCGGCAACAGAGAAATACCGAAGTTCCGATACCTCGTCACCCCAGAATTCGATACGGACCGGATGATCCGCCGTCGGCGAGAACAGATCGAGAATGCCACCGCGGACCGCGAACTCACCGCGCTTTCCCACCATGTCGACACGGCTGTACGCCATCTCCACCAGACGAACCAGAACGGAATCGAAATCGATCTCGGTGCCGACGCGCAACGTGATCGGCTCGATCTCGCCGAGCCCCGGCGCCATCGGCTGTACGAGAGAGCGCACCGTCGTGACAATCACCCGAAGAGGCGAGCCGTACGAGGCGTCGTCTGGTCTGGCGAGTCGGCGCAGTACCTCCACTCGCCGCCCGACGGTGTCCGCGCTCGGCGACAGTCGCTCGTGCGGCAATGTTTCCCACGACGGGAACTGCGCGACGCCTCCACCGAGCATCTCGGTGAGTTCTGACGTCAGATCGTCGGCTTCGCGACCGGTGGCCGTCACCAGCAGCACCGGCGTGCGGGAGGCAAGGGCAGCGGCGATGAATGGTCGCGCCGGCTTCGGCGCCACGATGTCCAGGGCGGCCGCACCGATGGAGTCGATCACTGGAGTGAACGCGGCGTCTGCGAGGGCGACCTCGGCGAGTCCAGCGAGCGCAGTCTGGGCAGAGGACAAGGAAGTCAACGAACGCGCTCCTGAACAGTGATGACGGGTTGCGGACGCACAGCCCGAGCGCAAGATCCCCACCGAGGCAGAGTTGTGCGCCGGTTCGATTCTATCGGTGCGCGATCTCGCAGCGCAGTCCGATCCGTTCAGTTTCCCGCAACGCTCGTCTTCTTCGTCGTTCGTTTGGTCGGTGAAGATCGGGTGGCCGGGACGCTCGGCGGTGTCACGGCCACGCTGGTGTGAGAGTTGAGCGCCCGAACCCGGCCGATTACCTTCGTTGCCTGGCCGGTTCTCCGCAGATGCACGGTCCTGCGACCGTTCGGCGCGAGGTGGAACCAGGAGTCTTCGGGCTCGAAGCCCTGCAGTTCGAGGGCAACGTATTGGGCGGCAGCATCGGTCGTGACGTCGACGACCCACTCGTCGTCACCGACAGTGCGCGCAGTAGCGACAAGTCCGACCGACCGCTCGAGGGGCCGTGCCGGACTCCCCAGGAGGTGCACCACTTCGTCCACCATCTCGCCGTCTTCGCCTTCGAGTGTGACGGTGACGGCGTCGTATGTCCGCGCCCCGAACCGAAAGACGTGAGTGAGGTCGGTGAAACGGCCGACAAGACTGTCCACCGACCAGGTCAGACTCGAATGCGCCTCCACCTTGACCGGTAACGCGACGTCGACCGGGACGACACCTGACCGACTGTGCGCTCGAAACCTGATCTCGCCGACGACAGGTTCGGCGGTCTCGTTGATCGCGTCCAGCCTCAATCCGTCCATACCGTCGTCCGTGACGAGGAGCGCGATCGGTTTGGCGCTCCTGCGGAGCACGAACCACGGAGCTTTGGGGTCACCGTTCCAATCGAGGACCCCCCACCCCGGTCCGGGCTCAAGATCCCGCAGTGCGAGCGTCAAGGCGCCGTCGCACCGAGAGTCCGGCCGACGCCAGTAACCGAGAGTGGACGCGAACGCCTCACAGACAGCTGCGCGTCCGAGGTCGAGATAGCGTTCCGGGTCGGACCACCGGACTTCACGAGCATCTTCGCCGAAGAGCGCGTGGACGTAGTGGTCCCGTACATCCTCGAAATCCCACGACGATCCGTTGTCCCGCGGCACGGCGGCTTTCCACGCCGGATGGTGCCCCGCGACGGTGAGTGAACCGAATTCGTTCTCGATCACGGCATTCGACGGTGGAATCGAAAACGCCAGTGATTCGGTCGCAAAACGTACTCGCGCGCTGAGCACGTCAGCCAAGGGACGACGATAGGCACCCACCCCGAAGTAGTGAGCGACCCCGCTTCCGACGTGCGTGGTCAATTGCTCTCCCCCGCGGGGCGCCGAGGGCGACGACGTCACGTACTCGAGTTCAGGTGCCACCGTCGAGATCAGCTCCAGCAGTCTCGAATGAATGAGCGGGATGTGTTGATCGACCAAGCCCAGCATGGTCGGCTGCTGTTCGGTCTCGCTGCCGCCGCAGAAGACTGCCAATGCGGGATTTCCACGCACTCTGTCCAAGAACGCGGTGACCTCGGTGGCGACGAGTTCGAAGAATTCGTCGGTGTCGGGCGGATCGAGCGTCGCCAACATCATGTCCTGCCACACGAGAATTCCCAGACGCGCGCATTCGACCCAGAAGTGGTCGCTCTCGTAGAACATCGTCCCCGGGATTCGAACCATGTTCAGGCCCGCCTCGGCCAGTTTCTCCAGCACACGGGTGGTGCCGGCGTCGCCTTGAAGCGAGATCGGGTCGGTCGGCACCCACACCGAACCACGGCAGTACACACCGATACCGTTGACACTCAACCGGAATCCACCATCGGATCTGTCAACTTCCACCGTCCGGAATCCAACGGAACCAAGATGCTCGGAGACTCCGTCCGTTTCCAACGTCACAGGATAGGTACACGGGGCGCCATGCGTATGCGGCCACCACAATTGCGCGTCCGCCACTTCGACGACGCCGGACACGTCGTGGAATCCGTCGGGTCCGGCAATCGCAGCCAATCGTTGCGAGTGCTCGCCGACTCGCACGGTGACGTAGTCCAGCGAGGCCGGCAACCCGGTGAGCCGAGCGCTGATCGCAACGCGACCGGTTGTGCCGTGGACACTCGCCTGAGTGGACACCGAGGTTACGGCGGCAACCCTTTTGTCCAACAACCGGATACCTCGCCACGGACCCACCGGCACCGGCACGCCACTGAATACAGGGGCCATACCGAGCATCGTGGTTCGGATCCACCGAAGGCCCTGCTCGCGTACCATCGACGAGCGCCAACGTCCGCGTGGGCGGCGTGCCTTCAAAGTCGCGGCGAGCGAATGAAAATGAATAGCCACCCGGACACGTTCACCCACTCCGACTCCGGCCGGAATGCTCACTTCCCCAGGTGCGAACATGGATTCACTGGACGCGACGAGGACGCCGTCGATCCAGACGTCCGCAAACGCCGTCAGACCGTCGAACTGGAGCAGCCACGACCCCTCACCGGTCGTAGCCGCTGTGGTTACGAACCACCAATCCGACGATTCAACAGATGACGAAACTGACGGCGATGCAAACTGTTTTGCACGTCCGGCGTCCGATTGCGACTCACGCAACGCACCGACGACTGTTCCCGGCACGGACGCCGTCACCCAGTCGGTCACGGTGTCGAGAGCATCCGGATGAGTCACGGATCCGGGTTCGGTTGCAGCGCATCGCCATCTCGCGCCGGCCAACACGTCTGCCGACGATCTGGTCACGGCTAGACCAACCTCAGATGTCGATGCGAGTCGACGCCGACCGTGTCGGCCACGACTTCCATCGCCCTCTTCCACGACACCGCCATCTCGTCGAGTTGCTCACGTGGGTCCACGGCGCGGCCCCGGGCGGCGCGCGCCATCTGAAACTGCACGCTCTTGGCCCCGGACGCCACTTTGCGGAAATCCGCCGCAGCTTCGACCATCCCGGAAAAACCTGAGGTGTCCAGGAACTCACTGGCGTCGGCCGCGAGCTCCGCGCTGGCACCGCACTGACGAAGAAGCCCGAAGGACCAGAGGTGAAAGGCATCCATGCCTGCCCCCTGCACCCATTCGAGGTCGGCGATCACCTTGCGCCCCAGCTCGCGCACGGGATTACCCGCTGCTCGAACCGCGACGTTCCGCCGAGCCACTTCGGCGATGTTTCCGGCGTTGGTGGCATGGACCGGATTCAACCGGATCTGTTCGACGTAAGGAACAAACGACGGAAGTGAGGAACGATCGAGATCGAAGACACCGGAGAAGTCTTCCCCTCGCAACATGTAATACCCGCTGTTGTGGAAGTATTCGAGCTCGCCGGCAACCCTGTCGATCCGATTGGGCACGATCGTGGTCTTGGTGTGCCCCTCGTGATAACTCGTTCCGAGGGTGTCGGGAAGCCAATATCCGTCCACCTCGACCGTCGACAACATCCCAACCGCGAGATTGTCCTCGACATGTATCAGTGGCGCCCGCCAGACGTTCATCTCGGCGACTTCGATTCCGTACAGCGCGTAGATGTCTTCTGCCTTGAGTTTGAGAAACGTCCACTGATTTCCGTCGAAACGCGACGAGAAGGCACAGGCCAACGCCGGGACGGGATCCAATCCGAGCGAATGCAACACTTCGATCCACAGATCCGTGTAGCAGTTGGTCTGCGCCCATACCCGGTCGTCCTCGTGCAACGTGTGGGGCCGGTAGCGATCAGGTGAAATGTCGATGAGCCGGGACATCAGATGCCCATTCGTTCACGAACGGTAGTCGGCCACGCAGTCACATCGAGACCATGAGTCCGCAACAAGGACAAGGCAATTCGCTCCATCCCGAAGCCGACGCACGAGCTGTGTGCTACTTCGCCCGCTGCCGTTCGGATGTCGAAGTTGACACCGAAATGGTCGAGATGGTTGTTCGAGGACACGATTGCCGTGCCCTCGTCGAGATCTCCGTAGAGCCGAACCGTCAGTTCCGTCTTCAGATTCTCTTCACGCTGGTTGGCTGCAAGCATCTTTCCAGCGCGTCCGAAGAAAGGGTCATTGGCGATCACCGGGGTGGCGTCGAGTTGGAGCTGACCGAGCACCTCGAGTCCCCGCTCGATCCAGTGCTCGCGATGCGCTCGTGCTGCGGCGGCATCACCGATAGTCACGAACTCGTGCATCCGAAACGCTTGCATGCGAGCCGGATCGATCGCCGGTTCGTGCCGGAAGCAAAAACCGTAGATGTCCAGTAGCACCCCACCTTCGGGGAGCACTCCGGTGTATCGCGCATAGGCGGGATGGCACGCAGCGGACACGAGCATGGTCTCGGTCGGCTCGAGGTGGCGATCCCACGATTGCCCCTCGGCGCGATCGGCGAGCAGTCGTGCGTGATCGCGATTGGAACCGGCGAAGGTATTGATGGCGCCGGTCAGATTGGGGAATGAAGCGATGTAGTCGGTGCGCTCGAAACTGCTGCGCGGGAACACCGGCGGAAACCGCAGCCGCGTCGCGGCAGCGCCTGGTCCTGCCGCAACCACCACTCGGTCGATACCGTCGACGATGTCCTCGAACACGCCGGAACGCCCGTAGAGTCCCGGTACCTCCGTCTCGACGAGAAGTCCCTCGACGAGCAGTTCGCGCTGAAATGCGGCCCGCGCCAGATCCAGGTCGGTCTCGCCGGTCACAGTTTCGGTTGTCACAGTCTCGCTTGTCATATCGTTCCCCGGTATCCGATTGCCATGTGCGCTGAACCCGCCATGATTCGATCGTTGTTCACCATCACAGCTGCGCCGTGCGCGTCACGAAGGTGCCGGCCGAGCGAAAACTCGGTGTCCTCGCGATATCCGGAGATGCCGCAAATCAACATTGTCTGCCCGACGATTTCCACCACCGCAGTGGAGGTTGTGACTTTCAAGTTGTTCATCGCGAGCGAAAAGCCCACCGCGCCGGTCGCCTCGAAATCGGCGCTACCCTCTTCGGCCTGAACCGCCCGGTCGTACCTGCGTGCAGAAGCATCGACGAGATCGGCGAATTGTTGTGCGGAAGCAGCAACTTCGGCGAGACGCAGCGCCCCCGGCGAAGTGACTCCCGGCTGCTTACGGGCGGCGGCACGCACGTACTTGCGGGCCTTCTCGACCGCAGCGTCGGCGATTCCCAGCCACACCGAACTCCAGACGACGTGCGAGACCGGAAGCATCGTGTGGGTGGAGATATCGGAGTACGGAACGTCGGCGACCATCTCGGGCGTCGAGGTGGCCCGAAGAATGTAACCGAGACTACAAGTTCCCCTCAGTCCCAGCGTGTTCCATTCGGTGGTGCGTTCGAGCGTCAGGTCTGGGGTACGACACACCACGAGAACCTGGTCGTTCGGCTGGCTCTCCGGTGTTCGCCGGGCCGTGACGACTATCGCGTCGGAATGCTCACCGTACGAAATGACGGGCGCATTCTTGATCAGTAGTAGATGTCCACCCAAATCTTCCACCGCACAGTAACTCCGGCTGACATCTCCGCCGATTCCCAGCTCGGTGGTTGCCGACGCCAACAGCAGTTGCTTGTCCGCCGTTTCTTCGATAAACCCACGTAGCGCTTCGGTGTTGCCATGCTTGACCAACGAGTAGATCTGTGTCTGATGCATGGCAAAAATCATTCCGCTTGCTGCACAGCGCGTTCCGATCACGCGAGCGATCTGCGACACCTCCTGCAGCGAGAGCCCTTCGCCCCCGAGTTCCCTCGGTACAGCCACGGACAGCAGCCGTTCGCTCCGCATGGCATCGACAGCTTCACGAGGAAACCTTGCCTCGGCATCGACTTCGTCGGCCCACACCGCTGCAACGTCGTCGGCCAACCGTGCGGCGCGCTCGAGGGCCGTCCCGGTGGAGCACTGCGATTGCGGAGCGTTCATGCAGCACCCAACTCCGCCAGCGCACCCTCGATCGCCTTGACGCTCGAGAAAGTACTCTTCCGCAACAACTCGTCAGGAAACTCGATGTCGAACGAATCCTCCAGCGCCAACATGACATTCACGCTCGCATGCGAAGTCAAACCCAACTCGTAAAGATCGGCCTCTCCGTCGATCGTGCTCACGTCGACTGCCAGCCGACCGTGCTCGACGAGCACTTTCCGAATTGCCTGATCAATCATCAGCGATGTCGTCCTTCTTTTCGATGCGAGTGCCCGAGCGAGTTGCGATCACCATTGCGATGGCAACGTCCGCTTCGTGCGAGATAGATACTTGAAAGTCGTGCAGATCCTGGGCCCGAGCCAGTTCCGCGGCATTACCGGACAGCGTCACCCCACAACCACCCCAGTCAGCCCGAGTGATTTCGATGGAATTCCACGGAACGGGAACGTCACCCGGTCGCAGCACCTTCACAACAGCCTCTTTGGCGGCGAAACGTGCAGCCAATCGCTGATCCCGCGCCGGACCGGCGCACGTCTGCAATTCGTGTGAAGTGAAGGTTCGATCGAGATACCTCCGCCCGAAGAGGTCGATACTTCGAGTGACATCCACGACGTTCACCACGTCACAGCCGATACGCGGGCCGATGTCGAGCATCGGCGGCGGTGCAGTGTCACCCATCTGTTGACTCCCCATCTGGGGTCGTACACGCCGGGCAGCCCCCTATGCTGCCCGGTGCGCCGACGCCGTCACCCTGCCCTGACAAACCCTCGTTATCAGCAATTATTCAGCTACCGGAAGAACATACCGCAATCCGTCGATAGTCGGCAAGATCAGACTTCCGGAATCCCATCGACACTGTAAACATACTCTCAGTTTGTTTCGAATGCAGAACAAAGAGAACAAGCTCCCTACCAGGACATTTCAAACAAACAAATCAAACGAGTCGCAAGGCGGGCTGCGATTTCAGTGGTCGCTGGCTAGACGCCGTGCCGCGAATTGTCTGAAGTACTCAACTTTCGATTCCGGGACCACGATCGGAAGTATCAGGTTCCACGATGCCTTCATGGAGTCCGAAAGCTCACGAACGGTCCCGGTCGCGGCTGCCATCAGCCGAACTCCGGACGCCACTTCCAACAAGAAACGAGCGATATCGGCAGAGTCCGCGTCCGAACGAAGATCACCTTCGTCGGCCGCGCGGCTGGCAAGTTCGCGGTAAATGTCGAGCCAGACGTCCAGAGTCGCCGGCCCGGAGCCCCGATAGTCGCCGATCTCGACCAACAAGCGGAACGTCGCTCTGACCATGGCGTCGTGCGCACCGATGTCGACGATGACCGACGAGATACCGATCAGCGACTCGAGCGCCGGAGTGCGACGGTCCAACCAGAGCTCACATTTTGCGTCGAAACGTGCCGAACCCTCGTCGATCACCGCCCGCGCGAGTTCTTCCTTCGACCCGAAATGGAAGTACAGGGCGCCTTTGGTCACCTGCGACTCGGCGATGATCTCACTCAAACTGGCATTGGCATAACCCAGGCGCAAGAACACACCCGCTGCACCGCGCAGCACCGAATCACGGGTGGCTTCTGCCCGCTCTTGCCTCACCATCGATCCGGCCTCCAATCACCACACATCGAACGAATCCTTGGTCTTACCCGTTCACAGCGTCAAAATGGAAGGCACGGTTCGGCATTCAACCCACCCTGCAAACAAATGAGACATTTGCCCATCAAACGATCGTGATACAGCGAACACAGCTTAGACCGCGATCCATCTCTGCGTGGCAGGCGCGCCTGGTTAACCCTCCAATTGTGGGTCGGCTTCCAGATTCGTGAGGCCGTTCCAGCACAGATTCACGAGGTGGGCGGCGACAACTTCCTTGGACGGAGTTCGTTCGTCGAGCCACCACGTAGCCGTCGTGGACACCATGCCGACAAGCGCCTGCGCGTACATCGTTGCTAGTCCGGGGTCGAAACCGCGTCTGGAGAAGTCTCCCGCCAGCAGGTAACCCACCTGACTGATCGCGTCGTTGAGGAGGCTCGAGTAAGTTCCGCTTGGCGCGACAACAGACGAATCGCGCACGAGTATCCGGAATCCGTCGGTGTGCTCTTCCACGTAGGTGAGCAAAGCCAACGCAACCCGCTCGACTCGAACTCTCGAGCGATTTTGCGAGAGGGAAGAAGTGATCATCTCGAGAAGGCGCGACATCTCCCGGTCCACTACGACGGCGTACAGCCCCTCCTTGCCACCGAAGTGCTCGTACACGACCGGCTTGGACACGTTCGCTCGCTGGGCGATCTCCTCGATCGAGGTCGCTTCGTATCCCCGTTCGGCGAAGAGCGCCCGCCCGATCTCGATGAGTTGCTGACGCCGTTGGGTACCGGTCATCCGGATTCGTGTCGCTCGTTCGGGAACTGGATCCCCGCCACCCGAACCGGACACCGTCGCCATTGTCTTCCTCTCGCCGACTCACAAATTGTTGCTGTGGACACTCAGCCTATCGGGACTTCGGGGGCCCAATCGGAGGAGCGGTTCGACCTACGGCGGGTCGGCGTGCGATTATTCTTTCGCGCGTTCGGCCGCAAGGCTCGGCAATGCGTGGCAATCCGCCGTGGTGTAATGGCAGCACCTCTGATTTTGGTTCAGATAGTTCAGGTTCGAGTCCTGGCGGCGGAGCTGGTGAACAACATGCATTTCCCGAGCGGAAATTCATGTCTTGATCGACAGCTTGATCGACAGAGGGAGCTCAAACCAGTGCAGACCGCCGTGATCGTTCTCGCAGCGGGTGCCGGTACACGAATGAAGTCGAAGACTCCCAAGGTCCTCCACACTCTCGCCGGACGCAGCATGCTGGCACATTCGCTTCACGCGGCAACCTCACTGAATCCCACGCACCTCGTGACCGTCGTCGGCCACGATCGTGAGCGTGTCACCGAGGCCGTCAACACAGTCGCCGGCGAGCTGGGTCGTCCCGTCACCGTCGCCGTTCAGGACGAACAGAAGGGCACCGGGCACGCCGTCAGCTGCGGGCTCGAGGGGCTGCCGGCCGACTTCGCCGGGACCGTACTCGTCACAGCCGCCGACGTGCCCCTGCTCGACGGCAAGACCATCGCGGATCTCCTCGCCCAGCACACGGCTGCTCCCGCTGCCGCGGTCACGGTGTTGACATCGACGGCCGTCGACCCCACCGGCTACGGACGAATCCTTCGCACGACGGACGGCGAGGTCAACGCCATCGTCGAGGAGAAGGAAGCCACTGATTCGCAGCGCTCGATCACCGAGGTCAATTCAGGGGTGTACGCCTTCGACTTCGAAACTCTGCGCGACGCCCTGGCATCCCTCGACTCCAACAACGCACAGCACGAGTTCTATCTCACCGATGTGATCATGATCGCTCGACGCGCAGGAAAGCGTGTTCGTGCGCAACACATCGCGGATTCGGTTCTCGTCGCGGGCGCCAACGACCGAGTG
This sequence comes from Rhodococcus sp. P-2, assembly GCF_016598535.1. Classification (GTDB taxonomy): domain Bacteria; phylum Actinomycetota; class Actinomycetes; order Mycobacteriales; family Mycobacteriaceae; genus Rhodococcus_F; species Rhodococcus_F baikonurensis. The sequence goes on from NZ_CP066779.1 coordinate 1,515,437, forward strand.
CAGCTCTCGACGCTCGCCCGCGAGATGAATCGTCGAATCCTGGAGTCGTGGATGCGCGCCGGCGTCACCGTCGTCGACCCCGCGAGCACCTGGATAGATTGCGACGTGCACATCTCGCAGGACGTGACGCTCCTGCCCGGAGTTCAGCTGACCGGCACGACGTCGGTGGGCGAAGACGCCGTGATCGGCCCGGACACCACCTTGGACAACGTGACAGTCGGCGAGCGCGCAGTGGTCGTCCGCTCGCACGGGACCGACTCTGTTGTCGGCGCGGACGCAACTGTCGGCCCCTTCGCCTATCTCCGGCCGGGTACCCGCCTGGGTGCACACGGCAAGATCGGCGCTTACGTGGAAACCAAGAACGCGGATATCGGCGAGCATTCGAAGATTCCGCATCTTACCTACGTCGGCGACGCCACCATCGGCCATCACAGCAATATCGGAGCTTCGAGCGTCTTCGTCAATTACGACGGGGTGAACAAGAGCCGTACTGTGGTGGGGTCGCACGTCCGAACCGGCTCCGACACCATGTTCGTCGCCCCACTCACTGTTGGTGACGGCGCATACACCGGTGCGGGCACGGTCTTGAAGAACGACGTACCGCCTGGGGCGCTTGCCGTCTCGGGTGGGGCGCAGCGCAACATCGAGGGTTGGGTGCAGAAGAATCGACCCGGCACTCCTGCGGCCGACGCCGCTGCAGCGGCTGCTCAACCTGACAGCCCTGCAACAACCTGACAGCACAGATCACCACCAGATCGACCGGCAAGTACAAAAGGATGGCATGAACCAGTGACTGCGAATTGGATCGACAACCAGAAGAACCTGATGTTGTTCTCGGGTCGCGCACATCCCGAGTTGGCGGAGCAGGTGGCGAAGGAACTCGACATCCGCGTCACCCCGCAGACCGCGCGCGACTTCGCGAACGGCGAGATCTTCGTTCGATTCGAAGAGTCCGTTCGCGGCTCCGACGCGTTTGTCCTGCAGAGTCATCCGGCACCGCTGAACACGTGGGTGATGGAGCAGCTCATCATGATCGACGCTCTCAAGCGTGGATCGGCAAAGCGCATCACTGCAGTGCTCCCGTTCTACCCGTACGCCCGCCAGGACAAGAAGCACCGCGGACGCGAGCCGATCTCCGCTCGCCTGATCGCGGACCTGCTCAAGACCGCCGGCGCCGATCGCATCATCACGGTCGACCTGCATACCGATCAGATCCAGGGCTTCTTCGACGGGCCCGTCGATCACATGCACGCACACAGCCAGTTGGCCAACCACATTCGCGCGGGCTACAACCTCGAGAACATCACGGTGGTCTCCCCCGACTCGGGCCGCGTTCGTGTCGCCGAGAAGTGGGCCGACTCGCTCGGCGGAGCACCGCTGGCATTCATTCACAAGACGCGCGATCCGTTGGTACCCAACCAGGTCAAGTCCAACCGCGTCGTCGGTGAGGTCGAAGGTCGCACCTGCATCCTGATCGACGACATGATCGACACCGGTGGAACCATCGCCGGTGCGGTCAAGGTCCTCAAGGAGGCCGGTGCGGGTGACGTCGTCATCGCCGCAACCCACGGCGTCTTGTCCGACCCTGCGGCCGAGCGTCTGTCGACGTGTGGCGCAAAGGAAGTTGTTGTCACCAATACACTTCCGATCGACGAGTCGAAGAAGTTCCCGACGCTGACGGTGCTGTCCATCGCACCGCTGCTGGCACGCACCATCAAGGAAGTTTTCGAGAACGGTTCTGTGACTTCGCTGTTCAACGGCAGCGCCTAGTCTCCCGCCGCACTACGGGCGCGTACCTGTGACTTCACGGTCACCGGTACGCGCCCGTAGTCGTCTTCGCGAACCTCACAGAAACAGACCACCTGGTCATCATGAAACCACCTGTGGGACACACGAATACCACCAAAAGCGGCAATCAGCATGATCTTGATCACGCCCGCGTCGAGAAACCCAGGTCGATGTTGGGGCGGTGTTCACCGCGCCGCAATCTTCGCCTAGTGTGGCTCGTCGTGATCGACGCGCAAACCCTGGAATCCCGGCCCGAATCTCATTCCCTGAATTCATCAGTTCCGACGATCCGGCGGTGGCGCCCAGGATCTTGTGTCTGGTGCGGAGACGACAACTCCGTGGACATGTTCCGCAACGAACCCCGCTGCGGAAAATGCCGTGAAAACGAAGGCATCATCGACGACGCGAAGCGTTTCCTCGGCATGTACGGTCTGCGCCCGCTCGGCGGCACGCTGCAGTCCGACGACGACGAAGAGCGCGAGTACCGCGTCAACGCTCGCGAGGCACGCCGAGTCCTGAACGAGATCCGCATGGACGTCCTTCCCGATGCGGCCGCGGTTCGCAAGGCAATTCGGCCGCGCGCCGCGACTGTTGTCGCCGACACGTCGCCCGCACGCGCTTCCCGCCCCGCCAGCACGGGCACCGCGACGCGCGTTGCCGCTCCGGTCAAGACGGACACCGTGGACATCGACACGCTCCAGACGCGCGTCCTAGGGCTTCTCGATCAGCTCGGTTCGATCGACGAGCAGATCAAGGTCGCCGAACTCGCACAAGGGTTGCCGGCGCGCGCTCGACTGAGCGATCTCAACAAGCAGAAGGCCACGGTTCTTCGCACGCTGGCTGCTCTCGAGAAGGCCCGAATCGCCGCCTCCAACTAATTCCTTCGCGTCCGTCCCACGGCCCCGTCTCCTTGCGAGACGGGGCCGTTCTGTATGAGCAGGTACCTTTACGAATCGTGAATGACATCACCATCACCTTCGTCGTGCTTGCACTGGTAGTGGCGCTGTTCGTGATCGGCCGAATCCCGGTCGGCATCATCGCGATCGGCACTGCCCTGGCGCTGTACGCCACCGGTGTGATCACGATGGAGCAGGCGCTCGCCGGATTCGGCGATCCCACTGTGGTGTTCATCGCCGCGCTCTTCGTCGTCAGCGAAGCCCTCGACGCCACCGGCGTCACCACGTGGGCGGGCGAGAAACTGCTGGCGAAAGTCGGCGAATCCCGAGTCCGTCTCGTGAGTGCGATCATGTTGCTGGTTGCCGCGTTGACCGCACTGATCAGCGTCAACGGAGCCGTAGCCGCGTTGGTGCCAATGGTGGTGGTCTTGGCGGTGCGTCTCGGTAAGTCGACGTCACAACTGCTTCTGCCGTTGGCATTTGCCGCCCATGCCGGATCGATGCTCACCTTGACCGGAACGCCGGTCAACATCATCGTTTCCGAAGCCGCCGAGGAATCCGGGGCCGGTGCTTTCGGGTTCTTCAGTTTCACCTTGGTCGGTGCGCCCCTGGTGTTGGGAACGATCGCGATCGCCGTACTTCTCGGCCCTCGCGTCCTCCCCCATCGTGCGGGGACGTCCATGTCGCCTGATCTGAGCCGACACGCCAAGACCCTCGCGAAGCAGTATCAGCTGATGGGCAAGGATGCGCCGTCCGCAGAGCCCTTGATCACCAAGCACGACGGCGTGGTCGAGGTGATAATCCCGCCGCGCTCGGAAATGATCGGCGACAGGGCTTTTCCGGGCATGATGACCGACAGCGGCGATCTGGTGATACTTGCAGTCCAGCGTGCCGGTGAGGACTGCGGCCCCAAGGGCGTCGAATTGGCAGCGGGTGACACGCTTCTCCTCCAAGGCAGCTGGGACGATCTCGACACGCACACCGCGGTCGATCCGAATGTCCTCGTGGTGGACGCACCTGCCCAGATCCGTAAGCAGGCAGCGCCGTTGGGCACCCGCGCGGTCATCGCTCTCGTCGTCGTCGCAGCGATGGTCGTGTTGCTGACGTTCGGATTGGTGCCGTCGGCGATAGCCGGACTCCTCGCGGCGTGTGCGATGGTGCTGCTACGAGTCATCAGTGTCGAGCAGGCGCATCGGTCTATCTCGTGGACCACGTTGATTCTCGTCGGCGGAATGATCCCGCTGTCGACCGCGATCCAGCAGACCGGCGCAGCCGAGAAGCTCGCGCATGCCTTCGTCGACGTCGTCGGTGGTGCAAGCCCGTATGTCGTCGTCGCCGGGCTCTTTGTCGTGACGGCGACTCTGGGCCAGCTGATCAGCAACACCGCGACCGCGTTGATCATCACGCCGATAGCTATCTCGGTCGCCATCGAACTCGACATCTCGGTGCTGCCCCTACTGATGACGGTCACCGTCGCTGCGGCGGCATCGTTCCTGACGCCCGTAGCCACGCCGGCGAACATGATGGTGATGGGGCCTGGCGGGTACAAGTTCGGTGATTACTGGAAGCTCGGACTCCCGATGTTGTTGTGGTTCCTGATAGTTGCAACGGTATTGATCCCACTGATCTGGAGTTTCTGATGTGCTCACCGAAGGTCTTGTCGGAGGTCTACGAATCGATCGGACGCGAGGGCAGGAAGGTCAGCCGACGATCGATGTTCGCGGCGCTCGGCACTACTGCGCTCGGCGCGACCGTCGTGGCCGGCGCGGTGCAGCCCCTAGCGTCGGCAGCGCCATCGGGTCGGACCATTGTCGATCTGACACACGTACTGACGCCGGATTTCCCGGTGTGGCCGGGCGCGCGCTCGTTCGAGATGAGGAACCTGGCGAAGATCGCCGACGCCGGCGGGTCTCTGGGCTCGCTCGGTTCTGCCGGGTCAGGTGGAAAGTTCTACCTCAACGAACTCAGCCTCGAGGAACACACGGGTACTCACATCGACGCGCCCGCACACGCCAGTGCGGACGGGATCACCGTCGAGAAGATTCCGGTTGCCGACCTCGTCGTACCGATTGCGATCGTCGACATCAGCGCCCGCGCCGCCGTCGACCCTGACACATTGCTCACCCGCCAGGACATCCTCGATTGGGAAGCCGTCCACGGGAAGATATCTCCCCGCAGCCTGGTGGCGATGAGCTCGGGTTGGGATACCCGGGCCGGTGCCGGTGGTGCCTTCACGAATCGAGATGCACTCGGCGTGCAGCACACACCCGGATTCGCCCCCGAGGCGATCGACTTTCTCGTCCGCGAACGCGACATAGTCGCCGTGGGCTCGGACACCCTCAGCATCGACGCTGGCCGAAGCACGACCCACGGGGCTCACCGAAGCGCTTTGGGCTCAGGCAAGTACGCAGTCGAAGCCCTTGCAAACCTGTCCGCACTTCCAGCCGCCGGCGCCACGGTGATGGTGGGCGCGCCGACGCACGCGGGTGGTTCCGGTGGTCCGTGCCGGGTTATCGCCTGGTACTGAACGCTGACGTGTTGAGAGATCAGGGCGTGGGTGTCACCCGAAGCACCTTGTCGCCTGTTCCGTTGTCCGTGGTCACCAGAAGCGAACCGTCGGGCGTCGGAGTCACCGACCGCAAGCGACCGAACTGGTTCTCCAACCCGAAGGTCTGCGCGTCGACCGAGCGTCCGTCGGCACTCAGGCGGAGGAAGATCAGTTCCTTGCTCTTGAGACCACCCATTACGAGCGCACCGTCCCAGGCACCCCACGCAGCCCCACTGGTGAAGGCAGCGCTCGCAGTAGCCAACGTCGAGCTACCCGAACGCCACACCGCCGCAATCGCTCCCGGCACTCGCACGGGGTCGGTCATCGGCACGGATTCGTCGTACGTTCCGGGAAGCCGATCCGGGCGGTAGCCGTAGTTTCCGCCGGGGGCAAGCAGGTTGACTTCGTCGTCGACGCTTGTGCCCTGCTCCACCGAGTAGACCCGGCCGGTTCCCGGTTGCACGGCCAAGCCTTGGACGTTGCGGTGCCCGAGCGTGTAGACCGGGCTGGAAGCATTCGGATTCCCCGCCGCCGGAGTTCCGTCGGCATTGATGTGCAAGACCTTGCCGCCCAGCGAATTCGGATCCTGCGGCACGCTCGGTGTCGCGGTGTCACCCGTTCCGACGAACAGCGTTCCGTCCTGGGCCGCAAGAATTCGGCACCCACCATGACGGCCTGACGAGACCGGGATCCCGGGCAATACGGTTCCGGTTCTCGTCAGTGCGGTCCATCCGGCGTCGACGGTCCACGAGATCACTCGAACGTCCGTGACTCCCCCGGCACTGAATCCCTGGCAGGTGTACAGGGTGCGCGACTGAGCGAAGTCGCGAGCAAGCGCGATGCCCATGAGTCCGGTTTCGGACTGCGCGTAGAGATCCGAAAGGTCAGCAGAGACTGGACCTGTCGTGTTGTCGCTTCGGCGAACGAAGAATCCGCCGGACCGTTGTCCGGTCAGGATCGCGCCGTCCGGGGCCGCCGCGACGTCCCAGGGGTGATCGAGTCCGTCGACCAGTGTGGTGACCGACAGATGTGGGAGGGTGTTCTCGATGGGTATGTCCGGGTCGTCGCTCCCCAACGATCCGGTGCTTCCGTTGCCGAAACTGCCGGGGTCGAAGGGGAATGGTTGAGCCACACACTGCGCCACCGGCATCACCAGTACTGCAGTCAGGGCCACGGTCAATGCGGCGAGCTTCGGATGACGCACGCGTTCTCCTCGGGTCGGAAACCGTTCTGCGCCTCACTATAAACAGACAAACACCATTTTTCGGGCCGTCGCGCTATACCCGCAGGCCACAGGAGAAACGAAACCCCTTCAGAAGTCTGCAAACTCCGACAAAGCGTTCGCCAGCGGGGACGCGGTCCGTCTTGATGTAGATCGTGCCTTCCGCCAGGCGGGCACACTCCAGTCCAGGAGGTATTCAAGATCCGCTTCCACTCCCCTGTCTCGAAGCCCGAAACGTCGTTCCAGCGCATCGTCGTCCGTCAAATGCGGTCTCGCCGCGTCGGGCACTTTCACTTCGGGGTCACAAAACAGGCCTACGGGCGCGGTAACCGTTCGTCGTCCTGAGGGATCTTTCCACTCCAGATGACCACCTCCGATTTGCTGCACTGTCCACCTGCCAAACGTCTTCAGTCGGTGATGTTTTCGACACAGACAGGCCAAGTTCCGTTCTGCAGTAGGTCCTCCCTGGGCGGGGTTGCCGTGATCGAACGGCACCGTGTGATCGATATCGCAACTATCGGAACGCACAACACAATTCGGAAAGCGGCACGTACCGTCTCGCGTCCTTACAATCTTCGCCAACGCCGCGGACGGCTGGTACGTGCATTCACTGCGCCGCGAACCACTGTTCCTTCTCGAGCGATTGCCCCTTGTCGAGCGATTACCCCTTGTCACAGCGGGCAGTATCTCCGGTGAGCGCATCGACCGACCCACGCCGAGCACCGGTCCGACTGCCCCCGCAGTCGAACAATGTTGCACCTCGGACGGTGAAAGGGTGAGGACTCTCTGCCACGTGGCATCCGCGGCGATCGCGCGCGCAAGGTCGGCATCGATATGGCCGTGCCCCTGCAAATAGCCTGGCAGGTCGTCGAATCCGAGCAGGGTGGAAGCGTTGACACCCACAAGAATTGTCGAAATCGGGAGCGCGGAGGTCTTCGAATCGTCCCTGCTGGTGCAATCGCCGTCGCACTGACAATCCAACAACGTCTTTCCTTCCGCCAATGCGATCAGTGCATCGGCACGACGTTGCCCGAAAGTTCTCGGATCTGAACCACACACCTGCATCGACATCGCACGGAGTCTGGTCGCCAAAGTCTGAGCGCCGACCGCTGGAAGCATTCCGTCCAGAGTCGACATGCCGTCGTGAGACGCGCACGTCCGAACGTCCCGATCCGCCTCCGCACGAACCCGCCTGGCACGCACCCCATCAGGGTCGTGCCGAGCAATGAGACCTCGTGCGCGCGCCTTCAACTTGTTACCGGTTGCACGGCACGCACCGTCCACGAGGAGTCGCTCGATCTCATCGAGCGCGTGCTCGGAAACATTGGCGAGAGCTTCGGACAGTGCCGTCGCTTTGGCCAGATCGATGTCACCACAAGCAAAAGCGGCCGCCACCCGCGGGAGCCGCCAGCGCAGGTCACATCCCAGTGCAATCATTTTCTGCGCGGCATACTCCGTAATACTCAGTATCGACGCGATCTCCACGTGCGCGAATTGACCCTGAAAAGCCTCGTTTACTCCAACCGCGGCGTCCTCCTCACAACGGTCCAGGTACAGCGCAGTGACTGCGTCGATCTCGAGGAAGTGGGCGCGCGCGATTTCCGCATGCTGCCGAGACAGCGCATCCGCGGAAATCATTGATTCGAACATATGATCGATACTACGGGCACCTACCGACAAGTTTGCGGAATCCCGGGGTATTCACCGATACCCAAGGCGGAGACAGCATCCTCTGACGTGCGCCCACTTCACGCCCGCTGCGCACACAACAGCGCAAAGCGCTGATCCTGATCCGTCCACACCTTCCGTACCCCGAAGCCCGCCGACGCGAGTTCCGCGGCAATCCCGTCCTCGGTGAACTTCGCCGAGATCTCGGTTCGCAGTTGCTCGTCCGCTGCGAAGGTGATCTCCAGATCCAGGTCGTCGATACGCACCGAGAGTTCCCGAAGCGCTTCCAGTCGCATCTCGATCCACTCGTTCTCGGCGTCCCAGAGCGCGAGGTGGCGGAAGTCCTCCAAGGGAAAGTTCGCTCCCAGTTGCTTGTTCAGGACCGCGAGAACATTGAGGTTGAACTGCGCCGTCACGCCGGCAGCGTCGTCGTAGGCGGGCACGAGGACTGCGGGATCGATCACCAATCCGACGCCCAGGATCAGGTTCTCCCCCGGATCGAGCACCGCCGCGATCCCCGAGAGGAAATCGGCTCGTTCTGCGGGAACAAGATTTCCGAGAGTTCCGCCGAGAAACGCGACCGTCCGCCGTCCACCACCGGGCAGATGATGCAGCGAGCCGGTGAAGTCGCTGACCACTCCGACCACGTCGATTCCGGGAAATTCGGCACCGACCTGCTGCGCAGCGCCTTCCAGTGCCGTTACCGAAACATCCTGCGGTACATACGTTCGCAGAGTTCCACGAGCGGTCATCGCGTCGAGGAGCAATCGGGTCTTCTCCGAGGAACCGGAACCCAGTTCGATCAGGATCTCGGGTTCGGTCAACGCCGCGATCTCGTCGGCGTACTGCGCGAGCAAGCCGCGCTCGGTACGGGTGGGGTAATACTCGGGTAAGGCCGTGATCTCCTCGAACAATTCACTTCCACGCGCGTCGTAGAACCATTTGGGCGAGAGCCATTTCGGCATAGCGGTCAAGCCCTCCCTGGCCTCGGCTCGCAGTGCGTCGACCGATTCGGCCGGTGTCAGATAAACCTCGAGTGTAGGGGTTTTCATTGTTCTCCCATCGGAATCGGGGTGATGATCAAATGACCGGGACGCGCGCAGACGATGTGCCGGTCCGGCACCTGCTGCCAGTCCGGGAGTTGATCGAACGGTTCGGAAACGATCAGGGCCCGCGACTCGTCGACTCGCGTGTACAGCGTGTGACCCCACGCCGTGGCCCACAGTTCCTGCCCGTCGCCGAACAGGAGGTTCAATCGTGAATCCGGTGCCACCGCAGCCACATCGTGAACGAGGCTCGTCACGGCGGCCTCCGCGGGCTTCGACTTCAACCGATGCCGTAGCACCGTCCACAACAAGGCAGCATCCGTCGGGGCGGGCATCTTCAGCAGTTCGACGGCGGGTACCTCCGCCGCCAAGTCGGCAAGTGAACCAGGCCAACCGGATACCGCTCCGTTGTGGCTGAAAGCGTAGGTTCCGTCGACGAACGGTGCACAGGCCCCGATCTCGACGGCCATCCCCTCCGTCGCGGAACGTACGGCAGCGAGAACGGATCCGGAATCGATGTGGGACAACGTCTCGTCGACAGTCGGGTCCGACCAGATCGGCGAGACACTGCGGTACCGTCCCTGCCTTCCACCGTTCCACCACGCCGCACCGAATCCGTCGGCATTGATGGTCCCGCCGCCACGCATCTCGCGAGGTGCCCACGACTGTCGCATCAGCGAGTTCTCGCCGTCGTGGAGGAGTTCACGAACCGAACGCGGCGGCCCGAGATACCCGAGGTGCCGACACATGTCAGGGTCTACCCGAAATCGTTCTGGCGCACCGAAAACCCGAGAAGATCTGGCGCCTGATCGGGTGGTCCCAGTTGCGGAACGTCCCGCGACAGGCAACGCTGTCGGTCCCGAACGATCCCCCTCGCAACACCTTGTAGTCGCCGCCGAAGAACACCTCCGAATACTCCCGATACGGGAAGGCCCGGAACCCCGGATACGGATGGAAACCCGAAGACGTCCACTCCCACACGTCGCCGATCATCTGCTCGACACCCGCTGCCGACGCCCCGGCCGGGTAGGAGCCGACGCCGGCGGGACCAAGATGGCGTTGACCGAGATTGGCGAGATTCTCGTCTGCGGGGACGTCCCCCCAGGGGAACCGTCGTGATCTTCCGGATTCCGGATCCCACCGCGCCGCCTTCTCCCATTCCGCCTCGGTGGGAAGCCGTTTGCCTGCCCAGTTGGCGTAGGCCTCGGCCTCGTAGAAGCTCACGTGCACTACCGGCTTGTCCGGTGGAACCGGAGCTTCGACGCCGAAAGTCTCGTGCCACCAACCCGAACTGTCGCGTTCCCAGAACAGGGGTGCACGAAGTTTCGCATCGACACGATGCCGCCAACCGTCGCGAGACCACAGTTCCGGGCGGGAATACCCACCGTCCTCGATGAATTCGACGAACTGCCCGTTGGTGACCGGGAATCTGTCGATCGCGAAGTCGGTGAGATAGACCTGATGTGCGGTGCGCTCGTTGTCGAGTGCCCACGGTTCGTCGTCGGTTCCCATGACGAACGGGCCGGCGGGAATCGTGATCTCGTCGAGTTCCGGCATGCGGGCCGCTTGCGGAGCGGGTGTCGCAACGAGTGCCGTGGGCCCCGAACGTAATTGGTGTGTCGCAAGCATGGTCTCGGCGTGTTGCTGTTCGTGCTGCGCGATCATCCCGAAGGCAAAACCGTCCATGTCGAGTTCTGTGCGCCCGAACGTGCTGGCTTCGAGCACATCCCAGACCTTCCCGCGAACAGTACGTACGTATTCGCGCGCCTCGGCCGGGTTGAGCAGGGGAAGTGTGGGTCTCGACGATCTCGAATGCTTGAAAGCGTCGTACAGCTCGTCTATGTCGCTACGCACCGGATCGCGGCCACCGACGTCGCGCACCAGCCAGAGTTCCTCTTGATTGCCGATATGCGCCAGGTCCCACACGAGCGGACTCATCAACGGGGAATGCTGAGCGATCAATTCGGTATCGTCAACGCAGTCGGTGAGCAGCGTCGACCGCTCACGCGCCCGCAGAAGCACGGCCTCGACCGCTTCCTTGGTGACCTCCTCCGTCATGTGGTGCTCTCACCGGGCACGATGGCGCGACAACACCGTTCGGCAGCGGCATCGAGAAGGCGGACGAACTGCGGCTCCGGCGCATACGAGGCGGCAAGCGACATCAGAGATGTTGCCGCCGAACGTAGTTCGACGTCATCCAAGCCGTACTCCGCCGCGTCTCGCCACCGCCCGGCCGTTGACGCTGCAGCATCACTCGCCTCACGCATCACAGCGGGCCCGGACAGTAACGCGTCGACCGCTGCTATCGGCACTCGCCACAGATCCCCCGGTTGTGCGTCGATGTAGCGAACCTCCAGGTGGCCGACAGCGCGAACCGGCGGGAACAGCGTGGACAGGTGATAGTCCAAGTCCGCCCAGACGGGTCGGCGTCCGATCTCGGCATCCAATGCGCCGTCGATCCAGTCTCCGAAGGTGGCACCCCGCGGAGCCGTCCAATCGTCGCCTTCGTTCCTCACGCACATAAGCGGAACGTCGAGCGCCCAGCCTGCGTAGTCCTGCGCTTCCGGGACTGCACTTGTTCGCCAGGAATCGAGTTCGAGCCACGTCCGCATGCGTTGGGAGGCCCAATCTCCTCTCGGAACCCCTTGCAGGCGCGGAGAACACGCAAACGCAGCGATGAGGGCCGGGCCCATGTCCCCGAGAAGTCGCCAACGCTGGGCGATGGACTCAGGACTGCTGCCGGCATCGACACTGACCTGTACTGCTGCGGTATTGCACATCATCAACGTGCCGTACGGGCCTATCCCGGCGAAGCGGGATTCCATTGCGCAGTAACGCGGCAACCGGAGAATGCGGGAGGGTGGGCGGGCGACGTCGGCCGCGGCCGCATTGATTTCTATGGAGTACGACGCGAGGAGCGTTTCGAGAGTCCGACGGTCTTCGTCGAGACAGTCACACAGTTCGCGGGCGGACGTGCGCGGAGCTGAGGAGAGTTCGATCTGTCCGCCAGGTTCTACGGTGACGAGGCTGCCGCGTGGAAGCGGCGCCGCCGGTGAATCCGGGTCGATACTGGTGGGTGCGTGTCGCCCGAGTGCCTTTGCCAGAGTCGCGGCTGACGGCCGCTCTCCACCGGGAACCTGGCTGGTCAGCCACTCGAGCTCAGCTCCGACCAAACGGGGTGGCCCCTGTTTGAAGCACACACCACCGACGTAGGCCTCGGCCGCAGGACGTGAATCCACCTGCGTGGTCTGTGCTGCTGTCAACGCTGCTGTCACCATTCGACTTCCCCTTCGGGCGGTCTTCGCGGTCGTTACCGACGATAGAACGCCAACGTCCGAGATGCACCCTTTGTGGTGTTACGTGTCGTTGAATTTCTTCAGTCGTATCCACCGGTACCCACAACCGGCGAGAACCACACCTGCCCCGGAAACAACCGCGATCCACGGAAGTGTGACCACCAGAACGACACAACCAGCCGCGCCGACGGCCTGCAACCACTTCGGATACAACCGGTCCACACCGCGTTGGCTGTACGCACTCACGTTCGCGACGAAGTAGTAGAGCAGCACTCCGAACGACGAAAAGCCGATCACCCCACGAAGATCGGTTGTCGAGACCAAGACGATCACAACGGCACCGACCACAAGTTCAGCATGGTGGGGGACCCCGAACCGCGGATGGACGGCAGCGAGCGAAACGGGCAGATCGCGCTCGCGGGCCATGGCCATCGCCGTGCGGCTCACTCCGGCTATCAAAGCCAGCAGCGCCCCCGCCGACGCCGCCGCGGCACCGATCACCACTACGGGAACGGCCCAGTTCCACCCGGCTGCGCCCACTGCATCTGCCAGTGGTCGCGCCGCATTCGCCAGCCGATCAGGTCCCAGTGTCACCAGCAGTACCACCGCTACCAGTGCATAGAGGACAACCGCGACGGTGAGTGCAATCAGAATCGCCCGCGGAATCGTTCGACGCGGATCACGCACTTCCTCCCCCAGCGTCGCGATCCTGGCGTAACCGGCGAACGCGAAGAACAGCAGTCCCGCCGATTGCAGAATCCCGTACCACGACCCGAACGCGAGATCCGGGAGCTCGCGCACCGCACCAGGGCCGACGACGGCAACCACCAGCGCTACACACAGTGCTGTCGTCGACACGGCGACGATCACCCTGGCCATGTGCGCCGTCCGTGTCACCCCGCGGTAGTTGACCGCAACCAGCGCCGCTACTACCAGCACCGCAACGGGAACACGCCAGGACGCCGGAACAACGTACGTCGCGAAGGTCAGAGCCATTGCCGCGCAACTCGCGGTCTTCCCGATCACGAACGACCAGCCGGCGGCAAACCCCCACCAAGGTCCAAGCTGCTCACGTCCGTAGACGTAGGTCCCACCTGACGTGGGGTATCTGGCTGCAAGCTGGGCCGACGACGTCGCGTTGCAGTAGGCGATGAACGCTGCGATCGCCAAGCCCACAAGCAACCCGGTACCGGCTACTGCGGCAGCAGGCGCGAACACCACGAAGACTCCGGCGCCGATCATCGCGCCGAGGCCGATAACTACGGCATCGGCCGTGCCCAGCCTTCGCTCCATCGGGACAGCTTCGTTCACAGGTAGTTTGAACCACACCGACATGAACGGAAGGTGCCATGTTCGATCTCGACACGATCCGCCGCGACACTCCTGGATGCCTGGACAAGGTGTTCCTCGACAGTGCAGGGTCCTCGCTCCCGCCCGAGCCGGTGCTGACCACGATGATCGAGCACCTGCGACGTGAAGCCGACGTCGGCGGATACGTCGCAGCTGCTCGTCAGAGCGGCGCCCTGGCCGCTGTTCCGCATTCGCTGGCCCGGGTCATCGGCGCTCAGGCAACCGATATCGCGTTGACGGACAGCGCAACCCGCGCGTGGAACGACTTCTTCGCCGCCGTTCCGCTCGGACCTGGCGATCGAATCCTCATCAGCGGAGTCGAATACGCGAGCAACGCCATCGCCGCTCTGGGTCGGGCGCGCTCCACCGGCGCCGGAGTCGAGATCATTCCGAGCGATCAAGACGGACGCATCGACCTCGACGCACTCGAAGCCATGCTCGACGATCGGGTTCGCCTCGTCTCCGTCGTCCACGTCCCCACCAACGGCGGCCTGATCAACCCGGTCCGTGAGGTCGTCGAACTCGCCAGGGCCCACGGCTCTCTCGTTCTGCTCGACGCGTGCCAGTCCGTCGGCCAATTGCCCATCGACGTCGGCGAACTCGGCGTCGACGCACTCAGTGCCACCGGGCGCAAATGGCTTCGCGGGCCACGCGGGACCGGATTCCTGTACGTCCGCCCCGGACTCGTCGACGCGCTCGAACCCGCGGCGATGGACCTGCACGGAGCTGAATGGACCGGCGGGGACAGCTACGTCCCTGCGCCGGACGCAACACGATTCGAGCTCTGGGAAACGAGTGTCGCTGCGCGCCTGGGTCTCGGCGTCGCCGCCGATTATCTGCTCTCGATCGGCACCGACACGGCGTGGGCGCAGATCGAATCCCGAGCCGGCGCACTGAGGCAAGGTCTGGCCGCGATTCCCGGAGTCGAAGTCCGCGATCGAGGAACTCAGCTGAGCGGCATCGTCTCCTTCACCGTCGACGGCGTTTCCGAGCACCTTGTGCGGGATCAGCTTGCAGCACAGAACATCACCGTCACCGTCAGCGGTCGCGGGTCCACGCTCCTCGACATGGATGCCCGCGGGCTCGACGCCGTGGTTCGCGCATCGCCGCACTACTTCGTCGACGAATCGGACCTGGACGCATTTCTGGGAGCAGTCAGGAGACTGCAAACCTCCCGTTGACCGGGACCATGCCTGATCTGCGGAAGTCGAAACTGCAACTGTGGGGTGATCAGCAGTTTCGCCTTCCGAGAGGACTATTCGCATGGCCGACCCCACCGTCAGACCGATCTCCGCTGCCGACATCACCACCTGGGACTACGAGGCCGACGTCGTCGTCGCGGGATACGGCATCGCCGGCGTCACTGCTGCGATCGAAGCAGCGCGAGCCGGCGCCGAGGTTCTCGTCCTGGAGCGAACGGGCGGTTGGGGCGGAGCCGCGTCACTGGCGGGTGGATTCATCTACCTGGGCGGTGGAACGCCGCTACAGAAGGCGTGTGGGTTCGAGGATTCGGTCCAGAACATGAAGACGTTCATGAAGGCAGCGCTCGGACCCGGAACCGACGACGCAAAGATCGATGCCTACTGCGAGGGCAGCGTCGATCATTACAACTGGCTCGTCGACGCCGGCGTCCCGTTCAAGGAATCGTTCTGGGGTCAGCCCGGCTGGGAACCACCGTACGACGACGGCCTCATGTACTCGGGCGGTGAGAACGCTGCGCCGTTCAACGCGCTCGTCGATCCCGCGCCCCGCGGACACGTCCCGCAGATGACCGAGAAGAAGACCGGTGAGCAGGGCGGCGGCTACATGCTGATGAAGCCACTCGTCGAGACGGCCGAAAAGCTCGGTGTCCGAGCAGAATACGACCTGCGCGTCCAGACTCTGGTGGTCGACGGTGATCGGGTTGTCGGAGTACTCGCCAAGCGTTACGGCAAAGACGTCGCGATTCGTGCCCGCAAGGGTGTCGTGCTGGCGATGGGCAGCTTCGCGTACAACAACGAGATGGTGCGCTCGAACGCACCGCGCATCTTCGGCCACCCGGCAGCCTCCATCGAGGCCCACGACGGCCGAGCAATCCAGATCGGTCAGGCTCTCGGCGCCGACACCGCACACATGGACGCCACGGAGGTCGCGTTCTTCTGCGACCCACAATTGATGGTGCGCGGCATTCTTGTCAACGGCCGCGGTCAGCGATACATCCCCGAGGACACCTACCCGGGCCGCATCGGACAAGCAACACTGTTCCAGCAGGACAACCAGACATTCCTCGTGATCGACGAAGCTGCGTACGAGGAAGGCATGAATGCCGAATCGTCCAGTGCGCAGTTGCGGGCGCAACCGACCTGGGTAGCGGAAACCGTCGAGGAACTCGAAGCCGAAATGGGGCTTCCCGCCGGATCGCTGCAATCGACCGTCGACCTCTACAACCGTCACGCGTCTGAAGGGTCCGACCCGGTGCTGGGGAAGAAGCCGGAGTGGGTCAAGCCTATCGTCGGACCATTCGCAGCGATCGATCTACGCGGCCGCACAGGCGGATTCACGCTCGGCGGGTTGAAGACCACCGTCGATTCCGAGGTTCTGCACGTCTCGGGTGCGCCGATCCCCGGGCTCTTCGCGGCAGGCCGTTGCACGTCCGGTGTCTGCGCAGGTGGTTACGCCAGCGGAACCAGCCTCGGCGACGGCAGCTTCTTCGGACGTCGTGCCGGAATCAGCGCGGCGCGTTAGGTCACCACAACCCGCACGCCGTCGGCAAAGCGGTACGGCTGAGTCTGCAGGACTGCGCCGAGGTGTTTCCTCAGTCTGGACACCTCGGCGCGCACTGCCACGACGTGCTCGCGATCGCCGAAGAGCACTTCGCTGAGTCCTGCGGCATCCACGCCCGCCGAACCGACGGCTGCCAGGGCCCGCAAGATCTGAGCGTGACGCGGCGAAAGCGCGCGCGTCCAGTTGGCGTCACCACGCACCGTCACCTGCGGCGATGCACCGAGGGACAGCTCCAGCTCGATCACCGGTCCGCCTACGCCGGTGCGCAACAGCCAGCCGTCCCCGAGTGGCTCAGGCAGACACATCCCCAGACCGGGCACGATGACGGGCTTGCCCGCACTCGGTGCCGCCACGCGGTCTGGTGCGGCAATTCCGCTGGCGCCTGCCACCCAGCCGAACTCGTCCACCACCAGCGCCGGACCCGTCCCGGCCGCGAACAGCGGCGCCGCCCGCGAGCGCAGGCGCTCGAGCGTAGCCGCGTGCTCGCGCCACAGCGTCGCCTCCGCGAGGCGAACCGCGGTTCGGACCAACGCGACAGTGGTGGGGTGCACCGAGGCTGCGGACCCACTGATGTCCACCACTCCCAGAATCTCGCCGGTCCGCGGATCATGAACCGGTGAGCCGGTGCACGACCAATTGTGATGCGTCGGCGCATAGTGCTCGGCCGAGAAGAGTTGCACCGCAGAATCTTCGATCAGCGCGGTGCCTATTGCATTGGTACCCACCGATTGCTCCGACCAGCGCGCGCCTTCGGCGAACCCGAGAGCGTCCGCCGCACGTTTGACGGTCTTCGCCCCTTCGCGCCACAGCAGGACACCGTCGGCGTCGGCAACGACCACGATGAAGCCCGCGTCCTCGGCGACCTCGGTGAGCGTGGTTCGCAGTTCCGGCAGAACGCTGCGCAGCGCGGTACGCGAACGCCTCGACTCCAACTCGGAGAAGTCGGCGACAGCAGACGCACCGCAGTGATCCGGCGTGAGCCCGCCCGCGGCCACTCTCGACCACGATCGCGCCACGACGGTCCGCGGCTGCGCCGGTGGTTCCTGCCCGGAGAGAACTGCGTCGTGCACCCGACTGAGTAGGCGGGCATGCTGCGACAGGTCGGTACCCGGCACGACGGCACCGAGCCGACTGCCTTCGGGAGCGTTCCCCACGGTGGTCACTCCGTCAGGCTACCGCTTTCGATGTGACGCGAACCACGTCCACACGGCCAGGTCCCCACCACCTGCGATTAGCGGCGGGGAGCAAACTCCGGTAACGTATCCAAAGTTGTCTCGGCGAGGGTGAATCGCAGCAGTTCCACACGTTGCAGGTTTACCGTGATCGACGCGGCTACGGCTCAGCTCGAGCGTTTCGCTCCTGGCCGTGTGCGCGCCTGTCTCACTTGTCGCAGGCAAAACCACACGTCAGTAAACCGAGCACGAACCCCGTGAGTTGTAGGAGCCGTTTCATCATGTCTGAAGAAAACAACCTCGTCGCCGTCGTCCGCACCGAATTCGGCAAGGGCGCAGCTCGCCGCGCACGTCGCGACGGCCAGGTCCCCACGGTTCTCTACGGCCACGGCGAAGATCCCCGCCACCTCAACGTGCCGGCACGCGACTTCGCCGCCATCCTCCGCGCACACGGCACCAACGCCATCCTCACCCTCGACATCGAGGGCACGGAGCAGGTTGCACTGACCAAGTCGGTCGTCGTGCACCCCATCCGCAACTACATCGAGCACGCTGACCTCCTCGTCATCAAGAAGGGCGAGAAGGTCACGATCGACGTGAACGTCATCGTCGTCGGTGACGCGGCTGCAGGCACCATGGTCGCGCAGGACGCATCCACGATCTCCATCGAGGCCGACGCGCTTCACATCCCCGAGCAGATCGAGGTTTCGGTCGAGGGTCTCGAGATCGGTACCCAGATCCTGGCAAGCCAGCTCGAACTGCCCAAGGGCTCGACCCTGCAGGCTGACGCCGACACCCTGATCGTCAACGTCGTTGCTGCACCCACCGAGGCAGACCTCGAAGAGGGCGCAGAAGCTCCCGCCGCCGACGAGGCTGCAGAAGAGGCCTGATCCTCTCGGTTCCTACAGAACTCACTGCGCGCGGCGCGTCATTCCGATTCGGAGTGACGCGCCGTTCGCGCGTAGCAGGAAAAAAGAACAAGCCAGAAAGTAGCGACCGTTGAGCACAGATACCGCACTCGTCATCGGCCTGGGTAATCCCGGCCCGCAGTACGAGAAGACTCGGCACAACGTCGGCTTCATGGTCGCCGGCACCCTTGCCGGGCGCATGGGCGGAAAGTTCAACGTACACAAGAAGAGTGGCGCCGAAATCGTCGAAGGTCGTCTCGCCGGCCGACGCGTGATTCTCGGAAAACCACGCTCGTACATGAATCTCTCGGGTGGCGCTGTCGCCGGTCTCGCGCGGTTCTTCTCGGTCGACGCGGCGAACGTCATCGTCGTCCATGACGAACTGGATCTCGATTTCGGGACAATCCGACTCAAACTCGGCGGCGGCGAAGGCGGCCACAACGGCCTGCGGTCCATTTCGAGTTCGTTGACCACCAAGGACTACCTGCGCACGCGCGTCGGGATCGGTCGCCCGCCGGGCCGCATGGACCCGGCGGACTACGTTCTCAAGCCGTTCTCGTCCACGGAGCGAAAAGAACTCGATCTCGTGTGCGAAGAGGCCGCGGATGCCGTGGAACTACTGCTCGAACTCGGCCTGGAAGCCGCACAGAACCGCCTGCACTGACGGTCAGTTACCCAGCAGGGCAGCCGAATTGGCTCGTCGGAGCTTTCCCGACGACGTCTTCGGGATACTGCCGGGCCCCAGGACCGCAACGGCGCGAGGTCGGACACCGACGTCGGCAACCACGGCGTGGACCACTTCACGCTCGATACGCTTGACCTCTTCCGGATCCTCGAAAGCGTTGGTCTCGACGGCGACCGCAAAGCTCTCACGCTTCTGGCCGGCATCGAGGCGAATGGCGACGGCGTTTCCGGGACGCACACCGGCAACACTTCCGGCCGCTCGCTCGATGTCGGTCGGATACACGTTCCGGCCGCCCATGATGATGACGTCCTTGACGCGCCCGCACACCACGACCAGGCCTTCTTCGGTGAAATAGCCGACGTCACCGGTATCGAGCCAACCGTCGGCGTCCTGCGCCGGCTTGTGTCCGTCGACTGTGACATACCCTGGAGTGACTGCTTTGCCGCGAACCTCGATGATTCCGACGCCTCGGGCCGGGAGCACCTGGCCGTCACGATCGACGATGCGACCCTCGAGGTCAGGCACCATCTTTCCGAGTGTGGCGAGGGCGCGAGCGTTGGGACGATTGGACGGCACCGCCCGAGACATCGACTCGAGAAAGTCTGGATCGACGTAGTCGAGAACCTGGCCTTGATCGGGATCCGGAATCGACACGGCCAGGGTGGTTTCCGCCATTCCGTACACGGGGGCCAGAGCAGTCGGGTTCAACCCGAAACGCGCGCCCGCCTCGGCGAGGGCATCCATCGTGTCAGGATCCACCGGCTCGGCACCGTTCCACATGTATCGGACGCTGGACAGATCGACTGCCCCGTCCTCTGCCTGTGCGAGTCGACGAGCCAAGAGGGAGTATGCGAAGTTCGGTGCGGCAGTGACAGTTCCGCCGTACTTGCCCATCAGTTCCGCCCACAGCACCGGGGTGCGGAGGAAGTCCATCGGCGTGATGCTGATGACCTCCGCGCCCACCTGCATCGGAACCGTCAAGAACCCGACCATGCCCATGTCGTGGAACAACGGAAGCCAGCTCACCATCACGTCGTCCTCGATGGAGAACTTGATGCGGTTGATCATCGCGTACGCATTTGTGTAGAAGTTCTCGTGCGTGATCTGGACGGCCTTGGGTGATCCGGTGGAACCGGACGTCAGCTGCTGGAGAGCGATATCCGATTCGGCCGTCTCCACAGGATCGATCGATGTTCCGCCACGAAGCTCGTCCACTGTCACGACGGTGATGCCACGCTCTTCGAGGAGCGGTTTGGCCGCGTCGAAGGGCGCACCCAGGATGACGGCTTTTGCCGAGATCATGTCGATCACCGTCTCGGTGTCCTGAGCCCAGACACCCAGATCCGTTCGGGGGGTCGGCTGATGCAGCATCGTCACCGACGCACCGCGCATCCACGTCGCCTGGCAGGCAGGTGCGATGTCGACGGGCTGTCCGGCGAGAATGCCGATCGCGACGCCGCGATCGATACCGACGTCGGCCAGGCCACCGGCCATGCGCCGAGCTTCCTGGTGGATGTCGCCCCAGGTCTGACGGAAAGCGTTGTCCGGCTCTCCCGTCACCAGGCCGCGGTCGGTGACTGCGGCGGTCGCATACATCTCTTCGGTGAACTTGCTCAACGCAACTCCTCGGTCAGTGTCACTCTTCGATCAGTGCAACTCTTCGCAGGACACAAATGGCTGTGTGTTCGAACACACACATACATGGATAATCAGCGATCGTTCGCCGAGTGTTACGCCGCAGTGGCTATTGCATTGTGGTCTGCGAGTATCCTTTCTCTGTTGTGCTGCCGCACTGTCCACCCGTCCGCGCACCGGCACGTCGCCGGCACCGACGCCCACTTCGAGAGGTTCTTCGTTGACTACCCCGTCCGACTCGACCGTCCCTACCGACTCGACTGTCCAGTCCGACATCGAAGGCCCCGATTCCACTGAGAGCGGGTCGGTCGCGGTCACGACGACCACCAAGGGCTTGTCCGCAGAGGTGGAGCGTCGCCGCACCTTCGCCGTCATCTCGCATCCTGACGCCGGTAAGTCGACACTCACCGAAGCGCTCGCACTGCACGCGAAGAAGATCTCCGAGGCCGGCGCCGTTCACGGCAAAGCCGGCCGCAAGTCGACGGTCTCGGACTGGATGGAGATGGAGAAGGCCCGCGGCATTTCCGTCAGTTCCACCGCACTGCAGTTCAACTACCACTCCTCCGAGACGCCGGACGAGCAGATCAACGTCATCAACCTCGTCGACACCCCCGGTCACTCCGACTTCTCCGAGGACACGTATCGCGTCCTGACCGCCGTCGACGCGGCGGTCATGCTCATCGACGCTGCCAAGGGCCTCGAACCGCAGACGCTCAAGCTGTTCCAGGTATGCCGCCACCGCGGCATTCCGGTCATCACTGTCATCAACAAGTGGGACCGGCCCGGTCAGACTCCTCTCGAACTGCTCGACGAGATCAGCGAACGCATCGGCCTCACTCCCACTCCCCTGTACTGGCCCGTCGGCATCGCCGGCGACTTCCGCGGACTGCTGCGGCGCGGCGAAGACGGTGAGGCTCGCGAGTACGTCCGCTTCACCCGTACCGCAGGCGGCGCGAAGATCGCCCCCGAAGAGGTCATGGACGCCGACGCGGCGCTCGCCAAGGAAGGCTCCGAGTGGGAGACCGCGGCCGAGGAGAGTGAGCTGCTCTCCGCTACCGGCCAGGACCACGATCAGGAGATGTTCCTCGCCGGTCAGACGTCCCCGGTGATCTTCGCGTCCGCGATGCTCAACTTCGGTGTCCGCCAGATCCTCGACACTCTCGTCGAATTGGCGCCGCCGCCGCGGGGCCGCGAAGACCTCAGCGGTAAGCCGCGCGAGGTCACCGATCCGTTCAGCGCGGTCGTCTTCAAGGTGCAGGCCGGTATGGACACCGCGCACCGTGACCGACTGGCATTCATGCGCATCGTCTCCGGCGTGTTCGAGCGCGGCATGGTCGTCACGCACGCCCAAACCGGCAAGCCCTTCACGACCAAGTACGCGCAGACGGTGTTCGGCCGTGAACGTTCCACCGTCGAATCCGCGTTCCCCGGCGATGTCGTCGGCCTCGTCAACGCCACCGCACTCGCACCCGGTCACACGCTGTACACCGAGAAGAAGGTGGAGTTCCCGCCGATTCCGTCGTTCGCGCCGGAACACTTCTCGATCCTGCGCGCCGAAAGCGCCGGCAAGTACAAGCAGTTCCGTCGTGCAGTCGACCAACTCGATTCCGAGGGCGTCGTCCAGATTCTTCGCAACGACATCCGCGGCGACGCCTCCCCCGTCATGGCGGCTGTCGGTCCGATGCAGTTCGAGGTTGTCGCAGCGCGCATGAAGGCCGAGTTCAACGTCGAGGCCAAGATGGAACCGCTCGGCTACGCATTGGCTCGCCGTACCGACGCCGCGTCCGAGGTCGAACTGAACCGTCAGCGCGGTGTGGAGGTCTTCACGCGATCCGACGGCGTCCTGCTCGCCCTGGTCAGTGACAAGTGGCGACTGCAGTACATCCAGAAGGAACTCCCGGACCTGACGCTCGAACCCCTCGTCGCTGCTGCGGACTGATGAGCCTGATCGAGGCGCTGTTCGACGCCGAACTGCACATCGGCAGCGCCACGATTCTCTGGCGAGAGATCATCGGAAACGCGTTCGGAATTGGCTCCGCGATCGCGGGTGCGCGACGCTCGGTATGGGCGTGGCCTGTCGGAATAGCCGGAAATGCCTTGTTGTTCACGGTGTTCATGGGCGCGCTTTTCCACACGCCGCAAGAGCTCAATCTCTACGGCCAGGCCGGCCGTCAGTTGTTGTTCGTCACCGTCAGCATCTACGGATGGACCCAGTGGCGACGTGGGGCACGTGACTCCGGTCGCGCAGTCCTGCCCCATTGGGCGACAGCCCGCGAGCGCGTCGCCATGATCGCCGTCATGGCAAGCGGCACAATCGCTTTCGCCTGGATCTTCGACCTTCTCGGCTCGTACGGAGCGTGGGCGGAGGCCTGGATCTTCACTGGCTCCATCCTCGCGACGTACGGCATGGCACGCGGCTGGACCGAGTTCTGGCTCATCTGGATCGGCGTCGACGCCGTTGGTGTTCCCCTTCTCTTCCGAGCCGGCTACTACCCTTCGGCGATCCTCTATCTGGTCTACGCATTCTTCGTATTGTGGGGCTTCGCAATGTGGCTGCGCATTCAACGCCGAACTCCACAAGGGGTGTGACCATAAACGAACTCCTGGTATGTTTGCGTCGATTAAGCAAACCAGCGGTCTGTTTACGGGCATCAGGAGCGAAACAATGGAAGACAAGAATTCCCACGGAATAGCGGGCCCCAACGGTTCCGGCAACGGATCGAGAGCCAGTGGTTCCGCGAGTAATGGTTCTGCGAGCAACCTTTCCACGGGTAACGGTTCTGCGAGCAACGGTTCCAACAGTGCCACCGCCACAGCGGATTTTCTGTCGACCGCACCCAAGCAATCGGACGCATTCACGTTTCCGCTTCCTGCCCGAACCACGGCCGCACACAGCAGCGGAGAGGACCTTTCAGTGCCAGCTTCAACACGCGAATCATCGAGGACACTCGAGACTCGGAGTCGCACCGTCGTCCGGCGCGACGCGATGGGCATAGCCGCCGTTCGAGTGGCCGGGCGACTCACCCACACCGAACTCATCGCAAATCAGGCCTCACCCTCGAGCACGCACTCCTCCGACCCGACGACGGATCTGGACGAGTTGCTCACGATGCTCGGCAGCTACCTGTTGTCTTCGGGCTTCGAGCACCCCGAAATCCACGCCAAACTCGGTGGACAGTCGATCGTCGTCAACCTCGTGTCGCCGGAGATCAGCGCCAGCTGAGCTCGACCCAGCTGTTCAGGGCCACAGCACTGCGCGTGTCCATGCTCGGTCCGAGCCACGCCGGTACAACCACCGCTGATGCCGACGCCCGGAGTCTGCCTGCCAGAACTCGACAGACTCCGGCTCGAGGCACCACGCCCGCCAGTCCTTCGACACGAACCCCGGGTCGCCGCCGATTCTTGCTTCCGCAGCGGCCACCGATGTCTCGTACGCCCCGGAGTCTTCGAGTACCTCACTCTGCTTACTCGCCGTCGCCACCGCCCTCGCAGTGACGGATCGTTCGACGAAGTCGCGGGTCCGAATTGCGTCGTCACCCTCGCGGACCAATCCGCGAATCCGGACCTGCTGGCCCGTCTCACGCCAGTAGAACGCCAGGGATGCTCGCGGATTTTCTTTCAGCTCAACACCTTTCGGTGAAGCAGCCGAACCGGAGAACCAGAAACCGCCCTCGGTCACGTCCTTGAGGATGAGGAAGCGGGAATCAGGCATACCGTCACCGTCCACGGTCGAGAGCGCACACACCTGTGGCTCGACGACGCCGAAGGCCACGGCCGCACGGAGCCAGTCGAGGAACAACTCTCCCGGCTTATCCGGAAAATGTTCAGGCGCGGGCGGCGGAGTTCCGGTCAGTGCGGGGATACCGCGAATCCACGTCCGTACGTCAGGCAGCGAGAAATCTGCATCAACCATGAGCCGACTCTAATCGTGAGCGGCCTCAGGAGACGTTGCGAACTACCGAGTCGCCGAACGACGGTTGCTGCAGCAGTGCCCACTTGTTGGACGTCAATCGGAAACTCGGCATGTCGGCGAGCGCCACCACCGATTCCCAGGTTCGCTCGTAACTCGTGTGGGAGATTCGCCATTCACCGTCGCTGCAGCGGGTGTATCTGTCGTGATAGAAGGCCGATCCGCGAAGCAGCATGCCGTCTTCGGGGATGACCACTGTGTCCGCGAGGCACCAGATCCCGGTTGCGGTGTCTCCGTCGACGTCGATCTCGGGTTGCCCGCACTGATGTTCGGTGATGATGTGTGAGCCGAGGGTGTTCTCGAGGAAGGAGACGAATGAATCCCGGGAATCGAAACTGAGTTGTTCTCCGTAGATCGCGGTGGCGTCGACGGTCAAAGTGTCGGCGAATTCGACCCACGATTTGGTGTCCAAGGCGCGTGCGTATCGGTACTTGAGTCTTTGGATGAGAACAATCGCTTCGAGATCCATGATCCCCGCCTCCCGGTGCAGCAACCACCCGTCCTATGTGTGCACATTAGCCTGTATCACGCCGAAACGGGCATTACTCTCAAAGCTAGTAGAAATGTCAGCCGATAACACGCTTTTCCAGGCCGTCGAGCATGATCGTGATCTTCTCGTCCAACCAACCTCGCCCGTGCCACGTCGATTCGTCGCCGATCCCCTCGACCAACGACTCCGACGCATTCCAGCTCTCCTGATACGCCTGGCGCGCAGAACGTGAATCCGCGGAGCTCACGGTCTTGTCCATCGCCGCCATCATGGCGAACTGCGTCATGGTCACCTCGGAGATGAAATCCACCGCCAGGACTGCGTCATGTGGTGTGAAGCCTTGCGCAGTCAACGAACCGACCAGTCTCTCCACGATCTCGATTATCGCCGGCGGCGTGCCCGGAACTGCGAGACCGACCTGGGCTAGACCTGGATAGCGCTCGAACGAGGACCACAGAACGTCGCAGAAATCCTTCAGGAATTCACGCCACGGGCGATTTGTATCGGGCCATACAGTCTGACGCACAACATGATCCGAGCAGGCCCGCAGCAGCGCTTCGCGGTCGGCGAAGTAACGATAAAGTGCAGAATGACTGACGCCCAGACGCTTTGCCACACTCGGCATGGTCAATTCACTCAGATCACCAGCCAGGGCGGCCTCGACGATGTCCGCTGTCGACAACGTCGGCGGCCGCCCCGTCTTCTTTCCGGTCTGCATTCTGCTCAGCTTGCCACCAACCGCCATCCCGACGCACGGTGGCGCTGATTCCAGAACGCGGCGTAGTTCCCACCGGCTGTGAGCAGAACTTCGTGGGTTCCTACTTCGACGATCGAACCGTCGTCACCGAGCACGATGATCTGGTCTGCGGCCACGACGGTCGACAGTTTGTGAGCGATCACGAGCAGTGTGCTTTCACTGGCGAGTTCCTGCATCGCACGCTGCACATGGGCCTCGTTCTCGGGATCGAGCGCGGCCGTCGCCTCGTCGAGCAGAACGATAGGTGCTCGTTTGAGGAGTGCGCGCGCGATGGACACCCGCTGCCGCTCTCCACCGGACAGCGCCGTCCCGCCCTCACCGACACGGGTGTCCCAACCCCGCGGGAGGCGCTCGACGATTTCCGCGACGCCCGCGATCCGAGCGACGTCGAAGACCTCCTCGTCCGTGGCTTCGGGGCGGCCGAGGCGGATGTTCGCGATCAACGTGTCGTCGAAGAGATACACGTCCTGGAAGACCAGGGACAACTGCGACATCAGGTCGGCACTCGTGAGGTCCCGTACGTCGACACCACCGACACGCACTACCCCGGAGTCGACGTCGTAGAAGCGCGAGATCAGCCGGGTGACGGTTGTTTTGCCAGACCCTGACGGACCGACCAACGCCGTCAACGACTTCCGTGGCACGTCGAAGGAGATGTTTCGCAGAACCTGCCCGCCGTCGGCGTAACCGAAGTCGACGGCGTCGAACTGCACGGCCGTCTCCCCCGTCGCCTGCCCGCTGGTATCGGGTTCGACCAGTGGTTCCACTTCGAGGATCTCGGACATCCGCCGGATTTCGTTGCGTGCCATTCTGATTGCACCGCCGAACTCGCCGATCTCACCCAGCGGCTGGATGAACCGTGCGGTCAGGCCGAGTAGCGCGATCAACGTGACCGGGTCGATGTCGCCGCCGAGCGCGAGGAACGCGCCCAGGATGATCACGGCAGAGAACACGAACTGCAAGGCGATCCCGTTCACCACGGAACCGATCACCACGAACCACAGTTGTGAACGACCAGCGGTGTGCTGAGCTTCGATCGCGTCGTCGAGCGGCTCGTACACCCCGTGGGTGCGTCCGAAAGCACGCAGGACCGGTTGGCAACGCGCGTATTCGAGCACTCGATTGTTCGACTCGACGGCCGCGGCATGCGCTCGATCGTCGGCCTTGGCAGTCATCGTCGCTGCAAACCGTGCTGCCACGAACAGAATCGGAACACTGATCACCAGTGCGAGCCCGAGCCGCCAATCGAAGAACAGCATGCACACGACAATGGTTGCCGGGCTGGCGATTCCGGAGATGATCGGCGTCATCAGATGCGCAGCCGCCCCCATCACCGAGATGGTGCCCTTGCTGGCGACCTGCGATACCTGGCCGAGTCGGCCGGCACCGAACCAACCGAGCGGGAGTGTGACGAGGTGATCGCCGAGGCGCAGATGCATCGTCCGCAGCAGAGTGAGCGCCGACTCGAACCCCTTTATGGCCTGCAGGTAGTGCGCAATCGAACTGATCACGGCGCACACGGCCATCGCGGCGAGCCACCGAACGAAACTGCCCCAGTCCTGCTCGAACAGCGCCTGCACGGTCGGCACGAGCAATGCCACGGCCAACCCTTGCATCACGCCGTACAACACTGCCCACACCAGGAACTCGCGATAGCGGCCCTGATTCTGCGGGCCGAGTATCCGGAAGAGGTCGCGAATCATGAGTTGGCCTTTCCTGCTGCGTCATACATACCTGCGATACTGTCGGCCCGACTGTGTTGAATCGAGTCGGCCCGACTGTGACTCGCCCACATCCGGGCATACGTTGAACCATTCGCCACGAGCTGATCATGCGTGCCCTTCTCCACGATCCGCCCGGCGTCGAGGACCACGATCTGATCGGCACTCACGATCGAAGCCAACCGGTGCGCGATCACCAGCACCGTACGGCCGACCGTCAAGCGCGACAACGCTTCCTGGATATCGGCTTCGGACTCCGGGTCCGCGAACGCCGTCGCCTCGTCGAGCACGAGAACAGGGGTATCCGCGAGGATCGCCCGCGCGATGGAGACTCGTTGCGCCTCACCGCCCGAGAACCTGGCGTCGACTCCGACCACGGAGTCGTACCCTCTCGGAAGCGCTTCGATTCGGGTGTCGATCTGCGCAGCCGCGGCGGCAACCTTCACCTCCGCCAACGACGCCTGCGGCCGGGCAAGCCGAATGTTGTCGAGCACAGTCGCTTCGACCAGCTGCACGTCCTGCAGAACGAATCCGACGTGGCGGTACAGCTCGTCGGTAGCGACTTCCCTGACGTCGACACCACCGATCACCACGGATCCGGCACGCACATCGTGGAACCTCGGAACCAGCGTCGCCAGCGTCGACTTACCCGAACCCGAAGGTCCGACCAACGCCGTCACCGTCCCCTCCGGCAGTGTGAGATCGATGTCGGACAGAACATCGGCGCCGTCGTCGTAGGCGAAGGAGACTCCGGAGAATCGAACTTCGTTCCCCGCAGGCTTTTTCGGATGATCGGTTTCCGGCAGAGCGTCGGTTGCGAACAGCGCGATCAGTCGCGCCGCAGCGGCGGCTGCCTCACGGCGTGCCTGCATACCGAAACCGATGGTCGTCACCGACACCGGAATCACCATCGCGACAAGAGAACTGGTCAGCACATCGATGGGTGACACCCATCCGGAGTGGACGAACCACGAACCGAGACCAAGGTTGACCACCAGCACTACCGGTGCACTCAATGCAATCGAGGCCAGCGCCTCGGTTCGCAGCATCGGGCGAACCCAACCCTCGTACGAGACGGCGAAAGCCTTGGCGGCATCGCGGTATCGAGAATGTGACTGCTTGTCCTGACCGAAAGTTTTGACCACTGCGATGCCGGTGACGAACTCGACGATGGTGTTGCTGATAGCCGCGATGCCCTCATTCATCCGGCTCATCTTGACTGCCATGTCCCTGGTCATCGTCGCATAGGCGATCATGTAGATCGGGAGTGTGGCAATCGCGACCAATCCCAGACGCCAGTCGATCGAAATCACGTAACCGAGCCCGACCAGTGGCACCGCGATGGCGCCGGTGGTCTCGACGGCGCTGTGCGCAACCAGGTAGTGGAGATCGGAAATGTCGTTCTGCGCGGCTTTGCGCACGGTTCCGGACGAGTGGGAGGTGAACCAGCCCAGTGGAAGTCGACCGAGAGTCGCTGCGATTCGACGCCGCAGCACCGCCTGCAGATTCACATCGGCGAAGTGCGTCACGATCAACGCACCGCCTCCGAAGAACGCACGCATACCCAGACCGAAGACGACCACCCACACGATCGTCCAGACACGAGACGAGTCGACGTCACCGCCCACGATCAGCGTCTTACCGAGTTCGGCGATGGCCACGTACGGCACGATGGCCGCGACCGCGGCGATCACCTGCATCACCATCGCGATGGTGGTCCGCGTGCGAACTGGAGCAAGGAGTTCGCGTAGCGCACTCTTGTGTGCCGCCGCTTCCGCCTTGGCTCGCGAGGCTTCGGCCGCAGATCCGTGCGGTGTGTCAGCCTCCGCCGGTGGAACGTCTGCTGCCTTGTCCTGTGTTGTCGTCATTTCGAGAACGCCTTCCATCGGGTGACTGCGTCGGTGTCGGATGCGATGCGGCCCTGGAGTTCCGCGCCGGTGAGAGTGCGATCGGCAAGAGCCTGGAGGTCTTCGAGGATCCAGTAGACCGCGAAAGGATAGCTGCCGAACCAAAGTTCACCGCTCACGTCCGCCGTGCGTCCGGCCTTCACTGCGGCGATCTCGTTGAACAGTGGATTTGCGTGAACGAGAGCGCCGTCGTAGATGTTGCCCGAGGTCACGACCATCGCGTCCGCCGCGTGCTGTCCAACCTCCTCGCCCGACACCGAAGACGTGGCGACACCTGTGTTGGGGCCGATCTTCGCGTCGAGTTCGGCTTGCGGGCGCCCGAAACCGGCTTCCTCGATGATCGAGGACATCGGCGACTCCGGAATGACGGTGTAAATGCCGCCGGAGAATCCCACCAGCACTGACAACGTCTGTGGTTGCGCCTCGACCGTTCCGGATACTTCGGCAAATTTGGTCTCGAGCCTCGACACGATTTCGCGAGCTTCGGACTCTCGACCCAATGCAGTCGCCGCGGTATTCAGAACTTCGCGCCACGGCGCCGCATAGGCGAGCACCGTCGTCGGGGCAATCTCGTTGGCCTGCGAGGTGATCGACGTCAGCGAGCCGACATCACTGAGCAGGATTCGGTCAGGATGAACGGCCGCGATCTGCTCCACATCTGGTGACTGGAAGAACGTCGGTTTGTCGATGACCTCGATCCCCTCGCTCTGCAATATCTCCTTCGCCGCGTGCGATTGCAGCGTGGCGAAGACCGTATCGGGCCTGACCCCGAGCGTGAGTGCGTTGAGCGCTGCAAACTCGTCCAGTGCGAGCAATTTCTGAGGTGCAGGTACGGCCGACGACGCGCCTGTTTCCGATGCGTCTGCGTCATCGCCGCCCACGGAGCAACCGACAAGCGCCGTTGCTGTCGCTGCGAGTGCCGTTGCTCGTAGGACCCACTGCTGACGCATCTATCTCTCCCTGCCTTAGTTACATGCTGTCTCGATTAGGGGAGCCTACAATAACTCATGCCGTTTGTGCAGCCTTCTTCACCGGAAGTGCAATTGCCGGCAGACAGGCGACGACACTGATGACTGCACCCATCACGAACGCCACCGCGAACGAGTCGCCGGAAATGCCGATCGCCAGGACTGCCGTGGTCACCGGCGCACCCACCGCCGATCCCACAGTCCTGATCACGCTGTTCACACCACTGGCTGCCGCCATTTCCGATGGTGGGACGATCGAGGCAACCAACAGGGCACAGACCGCGAATCCCACGCCGTTCCCCAAGCCGACGAGGGAGAAGAACGCGACGATCGCAACCACTGAACTCGGCCAGATCGCGAGTCCGACTGCGCCCGCCGCCATGAGGGCAAGCGCCATGACCGCGGGCACCCGCGGCCCGTATCTCCGCGAGAGAGCCGGCGTCAAGCGGCCACCGAGGAAGACGAGGACAGCGGCGGGCAAGAGTGCCAACCCCGTCTGTACAACGGTGAATCCGCTTCCATACGTGGATGATTCCGGCGCTTGGAGGATCCGTGGCAGGCAAAGGTAGAAGATGTACGGCACGAACCCGAACACCAGGGTGAGTGCACTGGTGATCATCATCGGCTTGTCCCGAAAGACTCGCATGTCGACGATCGGCGCGTCGTGGCGGGAATCCACGGCAATCAATACTGCGAACGAGACGAACGCGATCACCACCAGACCCCAGAATCCTAGCGACAGGACTCCCCAGTCGGAGGCCTTGGTTATCGCCAGGAGCAGGCTCACCAGCCCGAACGCCAGGGCACCGGCACCGGCCCAGTCCGTCGGCATACCCGGCCGGCGATGCGAACCAGGAACCACAGCCACTACCGCAGCCAACGCGAGCACGATCAAGATGCCGGTGATCACGAACAGCCACTGCCAACTGAGATACTCGAGAATGACGCCGCCGATCACCAGTGCACTTCCGGCACCGATCCCCAAAGTCCCAGCGAGCCAACCTATCCCCGAAGACAACTCTGGGCCTGCGACCGTTCTCCGCAGCACTGCCATCGCGAGTGGGAAGCTCGCCATACTCACTCCCTGGACAGCCCGAACGGCAAGCAGCACGCCGATATTCGGGGCGGCCGCCGCGGCGAATGTCGCGAGAGCAAAGATGATCAGGACGATCACCAGGACTCGCTTGTCCCCGAAACGGTCACCCATCGCCCCGACGATCGGAGCCAGCACCGCGGCCGCCAACAGGTACGACGTCAGAATCCAGCCCGTAACCGCCACGGATGTCTCGAAGTGCTCACCCAACACCGGCAACGCCGGCACCAGCATGGTCTGCATGAGCGAGTAGACGAGTACCGCCCCAGCCAGCGCGGCGATCACCCGACTCCCGGATCGCACGGGCGTCTCCACCAAGGTTTCCATCATTACCTTCCTCTGGATCACGATTTGAATCGGAACGGAGCATTCCGTTCCGATTCAGTAAATCACGCATTGCTAGCCTGTGGGGATGGTGAAAGAGAATGCGGGCCTTCCCGGGCGCGCCCGCGAAGCCGCAGACAACGACGTCACCGTCCTGCGCGCGGCACGCGAGATCTTCGCCGAACAGGGTTGGAATGCACCGGTATCGGCAATCGCCGCACGCGCCGGAGTCGGAGTCGGAAGCATCTATCGGCGCTACCGCGGCAAGGAAGACCTGGCACAAGCCCTACGCGTCTGGGCGATCGACCACCTCGCCACTCTTGCCAGAGAGTGCGTGAGCAACGCAGACACCGACGAAGCCGTACTGAAGACGTTCTTCTCGCGATACCTCACCGAATCGGTGGGACCGCTCATTCCCGTCCTCGGCGGCAGATTGCCCGAACACGCCGAAGTAACCCGCGCCGCAGCTGAATTGGAGGCCGCACTGCAGTCGATGGTCGACGCCTGCATCGACACTCGCGAAGTCCCGCCCGACTTCACCTCTGCTGACGTCATGCTCATGACAGTGCATCTGCGGCCGACCCTGCCGATCGAGGGCGATCGAGCCACCGAAATACACACGCGCTACCTCGACTTCATGCTCGACGGACTTCGTGGCGGAAAACCCCGACCGTCGAGCACTCCCCCGTCCTGGAGCGAATGGCTTCAGATGTGGCAGGGCAACTGACCCCGACGACCCCCGAGCGATGGATCAGGTTAGGCTTACCTGGCTTAGTTCTCCATGTTCGGAAGGTTCCATGAAAATCAATCGCCGTCTCACCGGCTTCGCCGTACTACCCGCCGTTGCCGCGCTCCTCCTCACCGGCTGCGGAAGCAGCGACGCACCATCTTCTGCCGCGACCGATTCCGCCGACCAGTCCTGGAGTTATACAACGGGATACGGCAACACGATCACCCTCGATCATACCCCCGAGCGGATCGTCGTCGATGCGTATTCCGCAGCTGCGCTGTGGGACTACGGCATTCGGCCGGTCGGAATCTTCGGTTACGGCGTCAGCAATCCAGACGTCACCGATCACGCCGACGAGTCGACGATGACCGTCGTCGGCCGGGAAGGTGAACTCAGCGCGGAAGCTCTTGCCGCACTGGATCCCGACCTCGTCATCGGGTACGGCAACAGCGACGACCCGACCCGCTGGACATGGTGGGACGAGCCGATGGGCAAGACCGTCAACAATGTTGCACCGTTTGTCGGCGTCAAGTTCTCCGGAGCCTCGACACCGGACGTGTTGAGCGAATACGCCTCACTCGCCGAAGCTCTCGGCGGCAACACCGACACAGCCGCAGCACGCGAGGGCAAGGAAGCATTCGACTCCGGTGCAGAGCGCATCCGGACGGTCGCGGCCAAGGTCGACGACATCGAAGTCCTCGCCCTGAACGGTGACGGGTCCGAGTTGTACGCAGGCACAACAGCGCTCGCTCAGTTCGGGTACCTGAAGGAACTCGGCGTGAAGTTCACCGGCCCGGGAGGCGACAAAGGCTGGGCCGATCTCAGCTGGGAACAGGTCCCGGACTATCCGGCGGACATCGTGTTCCAGTTCGCGAAGTCGGCAGAAGCATTCGCAGCATCACCGGTGTTCGTCAAGCTGCCCGCGGTGACCGCGAACCAGGTGATCGACTTCGACGACAAGCGTCCCAACACCTACGCCAATTACGGCGCCTGGTTCGAGCAGGTTGCTCAGCTACTCGACCAGGCCCGCAACGTCGCCTGACCTACTGCCCAGCGGTGAATCGCCCGGCCGCTTCCTCGAGAACGTCGAGGAAGATGGCCGCGGTGAGCGCGAATCCTTGGTTGTATCGTGCGTCGCTCGTCAACACGTTGCCCGCCTGAACTGCAGGCAACCGCTGCCACGTCGGCTGCGTCTTGATCGCGTCGAGCGCTTCCTGATCGCGCGCCTGGGCGATGATCACATCCGCCGGAGCCAACGTGTCGAGTTGCTCGAACGACAACTCGAACGAGTTCTCTGCATTGTCGTCGTCACGGAAAAGTACGTCCAGGCCGGCATCGATGGCAACACTGATCCGCAGATTCCGCTGATGCACAAGGAATCCGGTCGGCGTCTGAACGCCGAACACGATCTTCTTTCCGCCTAGCTTCTCCTGCAACATCGGTCGCAGTCTCGCGAGCTTGTCGTCGTACTCCGCGATGGAAGCTTCGGCGATCGCCACACGGTCGAGCTGGCTCGCCTGCGCCATCAGCGCACCTCGCCAGTCGACCGGGTGTCCGGCGATCGGCTCGACGTCGTCGCCGACGACCAACAGCGGCGCGATGGAAGACAAGCGCTCGGTGCCGTACCAGTCACTGGTGTAACCGATCGCGGTGATGACGATCAGGTCGGGCTCGAGAGCGAGCAGAGCCTCGAAATTGGTGGAGAAGTCGCCGGCGACGTTGACGAAGCTCGCGTCCTCGATGGTGCGGCCGGGAAACTGGAATCCTGCCTTGGCGTCGGGGAACCAGAAGTTCCCCGAACCGACGATCGGGTAATCCATCATCATGGCGAATTCGAGGTCGACGCGGCCGTCGAGCACCACCACACGCTTCGGGTCGCGCGGAACGTCGCCACTGAACTCGGCCCACGTGTACGGGAGAATGTCACTGGCAGAGTCGGATTCGCTGTCGGAGCTTCCGCAGGCGCTCAGCGCCAGTGCTGCAGCCACACCGGCTGCGCCACCGAAGAATCGACGCCGTGAAATGCGGTCGACGATCTGAGCCCACTCCGATTCGGTGACCTGCGCATCCAGGACGAGTGTCATACCTTTGCTCCTTCGATGTTTCGCTGACGCTCGCGTCCGAGCGGAATGACAAGCGGTGTATGGGAAACCGGATCGTCGATGATGCGGCACGCCATGCCGAACACCTCCTGCACCAGTTCTTCGGTGATGATCTCCGCGGGCGGGCCTTCGGCGACCACGGCGCCGTCCTTCATCGCGATGATGTGAGTTCCGTAGCGGCACGCGTGATTGAGATCGTGAAGCACCGCCACCAGCGTGTGTCCGTCGTTCTCGTTCAGATCGCGGCACAGCTCCAGCAGCTCGATCTGATGCGCGATGTCGAGGAACGTCGTCGGCTCGTCCAGCAGCACCAACGGAGTCTGCTGCGCGAGAACCATAGCGACCCAGACACGTTGGCGCTGACCACCGGACAGTTCGTCGACCGGCCTGGCCGACAGATCCGTGACCTTGGTTGCCTCCATCGCCTTGATGACGGCGGCTTCGTCCTCCCGGGACCACTGACGGATCAGCTTCTGGTGCGGATAACGTCCTCGCGCAACCAGATCGGCGACTTTGATGCCGTCCGGCGCGATCGACGTCTGCGGCAGAAGCCCGAGTCGCCTCGCGACTTCCTTGGCCGGGTACGACGTGATCGCTTTGCCGTCGAGGAGAACTTTGCCGGTAGTCGGCTTGAGCAACCGCGACAACGCACGCAGAAGCGTCGACTTGCCGCAGGCGTTGGGCCCGACGATGACTGTGAAGCCACCGTCGGGGATCTCGACGTCGAGGTGCTCCGAGATGACGCGCTTGTCGTAACCGATCGTGACGTCCTCGGCGCGAAGCCGATTCGTCCTTTCAGCCACGACGGCGGCCGTACTTGTCTCGTTCACGCTGTTCCTCGTTCCTTCACCGATCACTGCTTACGTGCCTCTCGCGCGAGAAGCCATACGAAATAGATGCCACCGATGGAGACGGTGACGACGCCGACCGGCAACTGTGTCGGTGCAAAAGCTCTTTGCGCCACCCAGTCGCTGACCATCAGCAGCGCTCCACCCATCGCCGCCGACGGCAGCAGGGTCACTCCGGCACTACCGGTCAATCGCCTCACCAACTGCGGAGCCGCCAGCGAGACGAATCCGATCGGTCCGGCCGCCGCCGTCACCATGGCCGTCAGTGCGACGCCGAGAACAACCAGGGAAAGACGCGTGGGTTCGGCCCGGACGCCGAGCGCCTTGGCGGCGTCGTCACCCATCTCGAGCATCTGCATCCGCCTGCCCAACACCAGGATCAGCGGAACGAGTATGGCCAGCACGACGACCACCGGCCACACCTGGGTCCAGCCGAGACCGTTCAGCGAACCGGCACCCCACACTGCGGCAGCCATGGCGTCGTCGAGTTTCGCCTTGAGGATCATCCAGGTGTTGACCGAGCCCAACATCGCACTGATGGCGATACCGACGATGATCAACCGGAATCCCTGCACACCACGTTTGTACGCAAGGAGGTAAACCACTGCTGCGGTGGCGATACCGCCTACCAAGGCGCCGACTGCGATCTCGTAGTAAGTGCCACCGATGAGGAGGATGACCACCAGAGCGCCCGTGTACGCACCGGAGTTGAAGCCGATGATGTCCGGGCTACCCAACGGGTTCCTGGTGAGCGACTGGAAGATTGCACCACTCATGCCGAGTGCCGCACCGAGCATCAGCGCCAACAGAACTCGGGGCAGACGCCATTCCACGACGACCATGTGAATACGCGCGGGAGCCTCGCCGAACAGTGCGCCGAGGACGTCCCCGATCGGCACCTGGTAGTCACCACTACCGAGCGCGATGACACCGATCGCCAGTGCAAGCGCAACGAGGACGAGGCAGACCGTGACCGTGCGGACGTCGATCCGCGCGGACCAGCCTTCTTTGGGTGAGCGCACCACCGTGGTGGGGCGCCCGAAATCGATGTTCACAGACCGCTCACCTTGCTTCGACGCACCAGCATGATCAGCACCGGAGCACCGATGAAGGCCGTGACGATACCGACCTGAAGTTCACCCGGGCGCAGCACGATTCGGCCGACGACGTCGGAGAAGAGGAGAAGAATCGGCGAACACACCAATGTGTACGGAAGAATCCATCGCTGATCGGGTCCGACGAACCATCTCGCAACGTGCGGAACCATCAGACCGACGAATCCGATCGGTCCGGCCGCAGCCGTCGCCGCGCCACACAGCAACGTCACCGCGATGACGCCGAGAATACGAGTGCGAGTGATATTGGCGCCGAGCGAACGTGCCAGATCGTCACCCAAAGCCACGGCATTGAGCTGGCGTGCCAACGCGAGCGCCAGGAATAGCCCGATGAGGATGAAGGGTGCAACGGCCAGAACGATTTCCAAGGAACGCCCGCTGAGTGAGCCGGCATTCCACTGGCGCATCTGGTCGAAAGCGGTCGGGTTGAGCAGGGTGATGCCGGAGGAGATGCCGCCGAGCACGGAGCCGATGGCGACACCGGCCAGCGTCAGCCGAATGGGCGTTGCACCGCCCCTGCCGATCGAGCCCAACGTGTAGACGATCGCCGTGGCTATCACCGCGCCGAGGAAAGCGAACCAGATGTAGGACCAGATGCTGGTCAGGCCGACGACCGCGACGGCAACAACCATCGCGAACCCCGCACCGGCATTGACACCGAGAATTCCGGGGTCAGCCAAGGGATTTCGTGTCATCGCCTGGATGAGGCCACCGGCGACACCGAGCGCCATGCCGACTATCAGACCGAGGAGAGTACGCGGTAGCCGCAGGTCACGGATGATCACGTGATCATTGGAATCGTCGTAGTTCACCAGCGCGTCGATCACGGTGCCGAACGGAATGGTCTTCGATCCCACCGCGATGCTCAGGAGGAGCACGGCGGCGAGCACCACCAGGCACACCAGAAGCCCTGCCATGCGACGAGAGTTTGTCGATACCAGCCCGTCCGGTTGCTTCTGCTTTTCTTGCAGCGACTCGTCGATCAGTTCTTCGGTGTGTTTGTCGGAGGCGCTCTTGTCAGCCGGACTGTTGTCGACGGCGCTCTTGTCCAGTCCAACGCTCACAATCCGGCGCTCTCTAGAGTCTTCTCGACCTCGTCGCGGATCTCTTCCTCGTCGCGGTCGGATTCCCAGGCAGCATCGAGTGCAGCGCGGACACTCTCGTCGAGGGCCTCGTATTTCGCATTCCACACCTCGGCCTTGTAGGTCCAGTAGCCGATGACCTTGTACTGCTCACCAGGCAACTTCAGTTCGTGGCGAAGGTACTTGCGGATGTCACGGAGCATCGTGCTTTCGCCTGCCACCCACACGTATCCGAGTTCGGTCGGAAGGTTCATCGCGCGAACAGCATCCGGGAGCTTCGACGGTGCAACACCGTTGCCACTGCCGACCAGCCAGATGAACTCGACGTCGGCGGCCGAGGCGATCTGCTGCTTGTGAGACTCGTCCACCACCTCGACGATCGCCTTGGCCGACATGCCGGCGGGCAACTGTTCGATCAAGCGCCCGAGTGCGGGGAGTCCAGTCGCGTCGGCGACGAACACCTGCCAGCGCGCGTCGGCCGGCGGCTCGTAGAGGCCACGAGACTCGCCGATCGCCAACTTGGCACCGATCTCGGCCGTCTGTGCCCAGTCGCTCGCGATACCACCCTCGTGAACGACGAAGTCGATCGTCATGCGGCTGGTCTCGGAATCGAACCGTCGCACGGTGTACGGCTGGCACGGGGACGGTTCCTCGCCCTCCGGGTATCGCCAACCGCGCGGTGCATCCGGATCTTCCGCCGGCAGAACGAACTTGCCCGTGGCCGGGACCGGGAAGTGGAGACGCAGGTATTCGTCACCGGTACCGGTGGTTTCGAAGGCGGTCAGCTCCTCCCCACCGAACACGATACGAACCATTCCCGGGGTCACGTACTCCTTGTGAAGTACCTCGCCGAACACAAGACTCACAACAATCTCCAACATCGATGGAACATGAACCGGACCCGAACACGAGGATCAATCCGACTTCCGGACATAGTTAACCCGCGCTAAGTAAGGTAGACCTTAATTTATTGCAGTGTTGTCGATGAGTCGATGCCTTCTCCGCTGCAACGGGGCCAACTACTATCGCAATTCGGCCAACGCAATACGTATGGCCTGTTCACGACAAGTATTGGCATCGGTGTGACTTCTGACTACCGCCCACGATCCCTAGCGTGGACCCAGTGCCTTCGACACCACTTCTTTCGGCCGAGACAAACGGCCCCCCAGCCAGGCCGGCGATCACGCCGCGCCAGGTAATTACCCGCGCGATCGCTTCCGAAGGTCGCGGAGCCAAGCTGGCGGCCGCCTCCGTCGGCTTCACCGGCCACCAGGTCGCGGAAGCATTGGTTCCGGTGGTGATCGGTGCGGTCATCGACCGAGCTGTGGCGACCAGCGATGCCGCAGCACTCGGAAAGTGGATCCTCGTTCTCGGAATTCTCTTCACCGGCTTGTTGCTCAGTTGGCGATTCGCGGCGCGTATCTCCGATTCCGTCACCGAGCACGGAGCACACCGCCTACGGATGGACATCGCGCGCCGAGGCCTCGATCCGCATGGCATGTCGCCTCGGCGCATGCCGGGCGAGGTCTACTCGATTGCGACATCCGACGCGGGTTCGGTGGCCGGATTCACGCACACGCTGAGCACCAAACTCGCCGCGGCTTGCGGGGTGCTGACCGCGGCGATCTCGCTGCTGGTGATCTCGGTACCGCTCGGCCTGCTCGTCATCCTCGGCACTCCCCCGGTGTTGGCTCTCATGCAGGTGGTCAGTCGACCGCTCGAACGCCGAGCCGAAACCGATCAATGGCAGGGCGCCAAGGCCGGCGCGCTCGCCGCTGATCTGCTCTCCGGACTCCGAATCCTGTCCGGTATCGGCGCCGGAGACGCTGCAGCGCAGCGATATCGGGGGGCGAGCCGAACTTCGCTGGAAGCAACCCTTCGCGCACAGCGATACCAAGCGATGTACTCCGCCGCCAACGTTGCAATCGCCGGCGCTTTCCTCGCCGTCATCGCGTACGTGGGTGGGCGGATGGCAGCGTCCGGGAGCATCTCGGTCGGTGAATTCGTTGCCGTGGTGGGTCTGGCACAGTTCCTTCGCGGTCCGCTGATCGACATCATCTACTTCGGCGCCGGCCTGGCCCGGGCGCGCGCCTCCGCCAACCGCGTCGCATCGCTTCTGGCGACCGGCGAGGCTGTCACTCCCGCGAGTGATCCTGCACCCCTGAACCACGCAGAGTTCCTGACGCTGCGCGACGTCGTGCTGGCCGGAGCTTCACCGGTCGATCTGGACGTCAAACGCGGCGAGATCATCGGCATCGTCACCGAGAATGCCGCCTGGGCGGATGCGTTGGTCGACGCACTGGCTCGTCGAATCGAGCCTTCGAGCGGAACGATTCATCTCGGCGACAACGCCATTCACGAACTGCACATCGACGAACTCCGGGCTCATGTTCTGGCAGCACCGCACGACGCCGCACTGTTCATCGGCACCGTGGGCGACAACATCGAGGCACTCGCACCGATCGGCAGTCGCAGCGACGAGGCTGTCGCCGCTGCTGCCGCAGATCAGGTGATCTCGGCACTGCCGCTCGGCCTCGCCACCCGAGTCACGGAGCAGGGAAATTCGCTCTCGGGCGGTCAGCGCCAGCGCATCGCATTGGCGAGAGCACTCGCGAGCGAAGCACCGGTGCTGGTTCTGCACGACCCCACCACCGCCGTCGACTCCGTCACCGAAGCGCGCATCGCACGCGGGATCGCCGAGGTACGCGGTGCTCACGCGACTCTTCTTCTGACCAGCAGCCCCGTGCTGCTCGATATCTGCGATCGGGTGATCGAGCTGTGAACGAACTACTCCCCACCGCGACACCGAAACAGGCACGCCGCGCGGCACTTCGGTTGATGGGTCCGCACCGGATATCGGCCATCGCCGCCGTGGTCACTCTGACTGCCGCGACCGCGATCGGTCTACTCACGCCACTTGTCCTCGGCGCCATGGTCGACGCCGTGACAGACGGAGACGGCGACACTGCCTCGCGCATCGGCACGCTGACTCTCGCGTTGGTCGCCATCGCGGTTGCCTCCTCCCTTCTCGTCGGAGTGAGCAACTACCTGCTCGCCGGTGTCGGTGAACGTGTAGTCGCCGACCTGCGCGAAGAAGTAGTCGTCCGGGTTCTCGACCTGCCACAGAGCGACGTCGAGCGAGCCGGGCGCGGAGACCTGGTCTCCCGGATCACCGGAGACGTCCGGTTGGTGACCCGCGCTGTATCCGAAGCGCTTCCGGTTTTTGCCACCGCAGCACTGACCATCGTGTTGACCCTGATCGGATTGGGCAGCCTCGATTGGCGATTCGCCGTCGCCGCGGTGATCGCAGCTCCCATCCAGATCCAGGCGCTGCGCTGGTATCTCTCGAGGTCTGCCCCGGTCTACCGCGAGGAGCGGGAGGCGGAAGGTGCACGTGCGCAACAGCTCCTTGACTCGCTGAGCAACTCCGACACCGTCGGATCGCTCCGTCTGGCCCAGCCCCATCTGGAACAGATCGAATCTCGATCGATGACGGCCGTCCGGCTGAGCTTGTTGACCACTCGTTTGCGCACGAGGTTCTTCGGTCGACTCAACATCGCCGAGTTCATCGGTCTGTCCGCCGTGCTGATCACCGGCTTCTGGCTGGTGAAGGACGGTCAGATCAGCATCGGTGCCGCTACCGCCGCAGCACTGTTCTTCCACCGTCTCTTCGATCCGGTGGGTGCAGTTCTCAGCGTGTTCGACGAATTGCAGGAAGGCACAATCGCGTTGGCTCGGCTGGTCGGAGTCACGCTTGCGCCCGTGCCACCCGCACCGACCGATCCACGTGAACCTGTCGACAGCTCGGCATCGTTGGAACGCGTCACGTTCTCGTACCGACGCGGCGACGCCCCCGTTCTGCGAGACATCGACATCACCATTCCGGCAGGGACCGTCACCGCACTGGTGGGCGCAACCGGAGCCGGAAAATCGACGGTGGCCAAACTGATCGCGGGAACCTATGAACCGACCGAAGGCGTCGTGAAGATCGGGGACATCCCCCGGAACGAATTGCCGCGGTCGACTTCTCGAAGCGCGGTCGCTCTCGTGACGCAGGAGGTCCACGTCTTTGCCGGTACGTTGGCCGAGGATCTACGGCTGGCCGACCCTTCCGCAACCGACAACGACATCACTGCGGCGCTCGAAACCGTCGGCGCCTCCGATTGGTTGCGGGCCCTCCCGGACGGACTCGAAACCGTGGTCGGAGACGGTGGACACCGGCTGACCGCAACACAGGCACAACAACTTGCGTTGGCAAGAATCGAATTACTGGATCCGCCGCTGCTGATTCTCGACGAGGCGACCGCCGAAGCGGGCAGCGCCGGAGCCAAGGTCCTCGATGACGCCGCGCTCGCCCTGACCCGGGGTCGCACTGCTGTCACAGTGGCACACCGACTCTCGCAGGCCGTCGACGCCGACCAGATCCTCGTCATGAACGACGGCCGCGTGGTCGAGCACGGCTCTCACGACGAGTTGGTCAACCTCGGGGGTCGGTATGCGGAGCTGTGGGAAGCGTGGTCCGCGCCGCGGCGTTGAGCGCGACGGTTGCACCGGGCACTTCCGGCCGGTGCAACCCAACTCACGCGTGCAGAAGGTACGGCACCGATTCGGGAGCCACACTCCCCTTGTTCATCATGCTGCCGGGTGTACGGCCGGTGACTCGGCGGAACACGGCGACAAAAGCACTCGGGGTTTCGTACCCGACTCGCCTACTGACCACCGAAACCGGCACTCCAGCAGCTAAATACGTCAGCGCCGCGCGGACACGAACCTGAATTCGCCACTGCGCAAACGTCATTCCCGTACCCTGCGCGAACACGCGCGTCAAGGTCCGGACACTACCGCCAGCCGTCAGCGCCCATTCCGACAGCGAGCGCTGGTCTGCCGGATTGGCGACCAACGCTTCGGCGACGAAGAGTGCTCGCGGATCGGTCGGCATCGGCACCTCCACGGCAGCAACCTCGAGCGGCTGCAGCATGTCGAAGGCCACTCGCTCCGCGCGACTACGGGCCTCGTCGGGCATGTTCCGTCGATGCATGTGCAGGAGTACCTCACGTAGGAGAGCACTGACTCCGAACAAACCGGGAACACCCGAGGGCGCGGCGTGCGCCTCAGGCCGGAAGTAGGTGCAGAAGAACTCGGTACCAGGGCCGGCCTTCACGGCATGTAACGCACCGGCAGGCAACCACAGTCCTGCCGACGGCGGCACCTCCCACGTGATGCCGTCAGCCACAACCGTGAGCATTCCGCCGGAGTTTCCCCAGATCAGCTCGTGCTCTGGATGACGATGCGGGGCCCACTGCCGCTGGTGAGAGAGCTTCAGAGTCACCGTTGTCATCGAGTAGGGGTGATCGATGGAACGCGGCCCCACGGGCACCGAAATTCTCTCTGCCACAGCTGTCATGATGACGAGTATAGGACTTTCGTTAGGCATACCTAAATAGGAACCCGAAAAATGTTGACTGTGACCCGCGAGTTACAGATACTGCGGGCACCGATATCGTGACGTCAACTCCCGGCTACGGGTCGGCAACGAGAGGTACATGATGGTTGACGCATCACGAATCCCGGTCATCGTCGGCGTCGGTGATCTGCGCTGGAACCCAGCCGACGGGCACCGCGAACCTCTCGATCTGATTCACGACGCCACCGTCGCCGCCTTGAACGACAGTGGACACGCCGAACTGGGAACCCAGATCGATTCCGTGTTCGCAATCAAGACCGTCAGCTGGTCGTACGACGACCTCCCCGGGCTGCTTGCCTCACGATTAGGTGCGACCCCCACGGTCACGTCTACCTCTCCGATCGGTGGCCACTGGCCCGCGGCGCTCCTCGATCGGATCGGCGCGTCCATCGCCCGCGGTGAATCCTCGGCTGCTCTGCTTGTGGGTGGCGAATCGCATGCCAGCAGCACTGCGCTACGAAAGTCGGGAGTCACCCCTGACTCGATCGGGTGGACGGCAGCACCGGGTGGGCCTCCCGGATTCGATCCGGCCGACCTGGGAAGCCCTGAAATGCAGCGCGCTGGT
Organism: Rhodococcus sp. P-2; assembly: GCF_016598535.1. GTDB lineage: Bacteria > Actinomycetota > Actinomycetes > Mycobacteriales > Mycobacteriaceae > Rhodococcus_F > Rhodococcus_F baikonurensis. The sequence continues at coordinate 1,559,550 of NZ_CP066779.1, forward strand.
TTCATCGTGCCGACGCGCGTCTACCCGCTCTTCGAGAACTGTTTCAGTGCTGCCGAGGGCAACGGCGCCCGCGAATCGCTCGACTGGTCCGCGCGGATGTATGCCGCATTCTCGGAACTGGCGTCGAAGAATCCTGCCTCCTGGACGTCGGAGATCCGATCGGCAGAAGAGATCGGCACCGTCGGTCCGGGCAATCGGATGGTCTCCGAACCGTACCCACTGATGCTCAACGCCATGCCCTTCGTCAATCAGGCTGCGGCCGTTGTCGTCTGTTCGTTGTCGATGGCCCTCGAACTCGGCATGGACGAGAGCAAGCTCGTCTACCTCTGGGGCGGCGCAGGTGCCAGCGATCCGTTGGACATCCTCAGCCGCAACAGCTTCGACAGTTCAGCTGCAATGCATGACGCCGTCCATCGCACACTCGACGGTGCCGGAGTCGGCGCCGACGCACTCGACATCGTCGATGCCTACAGCTGCTTCCCGATCGTGCCCAAGCTGTTGATCCGAGAACTCGGACTTCCCGATACCGCGATCCCGAGCGTCACCGGCGGTCACTCGTTCTTCGGCGGACCACTGAACAGCTACACGCTACATTCCGTCGCCGAGGTCACCCGGCGAATTCGCGACGGCGCGAACCTCGCTCTCGTCCACGGCAACGGTGGATTCCTCACCTACCAGCACTGCGTTCTGATGTCGGCCGCCGCTCATGCCGACGGGTACGTCGGCGATCCCGACGCACGAGCTTTGACCGCGGAGGCTCCGGAACTGATCACTGACTACGAGGGCACTGCAGAAATCGTCACGGCCTCAGTCGAATACGGTCGCACCGGGGAGCCTGAGATCGGATTCGTGATCGCGACAACGCCGGACGGCCGGCGCGTCGCTGGGCATACCGGTCCCGAGAATGCCGCCGAACTGACCCAGCTTCGCGGCGACAACCCTCCGGCCATCGGGCGGACCGTTCATATCAGCGACGAGAACGGGCGACTCACGCTTACGTTCTGACGGCAGACAGCCGTGAGCACCGGGGCATGATTGCGCCCCGGTGCTCATGTCTTCGGTTGTCGCGGTTCACGCCGCGGTAGGTGGACTGTTCCCGCCGATCGGCTGCTGATACGGGTCGATCGACATCGGCGGATAGAACACCGACTTCCGATCGGGGCCGATTTCCACTCTCCACTGCGTGTGGTGCAGCGTCCGGTGATGGTGGCCGCACCACAAGATCAGATTATCGAGATCTGTTGGGCCACCATCGTTCCAATGAACGATATGGTGAGCATCGCACCACCCCGACGGAGTCGCACACCCCGGAAACGCGCACCCACCATCCCGGACGGCCAATGCTCGCCTTTGCGGCACCGTCGCAGTTCTCGCTTCCTTACCGCAGTCGAGCGGAACACCATTCTCGTCCAACAAAATCCGCGTGACCGTGCAGTCGCACGCCAGCATCCGGGCGGTGTCGATACTGATCGGGCCCACCCAATCCGTCCACGCGAACCCCAGTTCCTGAGTCGACGGCAGGAGGTCTTTCAAAGCTTGCAGATCTGTCATGTCTTTCGCACTGGCCGTGACCGTGATGTGCGGTTTCACCCCACCTTCGATCGGACCCAACCCCGCCCGCTCGTACCGCCGCAACAACTCACAAAACCCATCCGCACGCCGTAATGCCGGAGTGCGGGTGTCTTTGACGCCGTCCTTCTCCGGTGTCGGAGCGGACAGGCTCGACAACAAGGTGATCAGACGGGCCCCGTTCACCGCATCCAAGTCACCCTTGACCGTCACCCGCCCGTAAAGGCCTTTCGAGGCGTAGAACTCGTTACGCTCAGAGTCTTCGCCGACCGGGACCCCGTCCTCACGCTTTCCGTACTGCTTCTCGATTCGGCGGATCGCCGCCCGCACCGCATCACAATCCGCGATGTTCTTCGACGCCAGGCCGAGCAGGATCCCGCGCGCCTTGTCCACATCGGCCGGGGTCATGTTCTTCGGCGGATGCTGACAAAACGACGCCACCTGCCGCGCCTTCAACGCATCCACATCACCGCGATGAAACGCATCGCCCACCACCGGTTCGAGCATCAGCAACCGCGCCAGGCCCACCAGCAGACTGCACTCACCGATCTCCAGATTCGTCGACCCGTGCAACCACTGCGCGATCGCCCGAAAACCCTTCCCACCGAGAACCTCCCGGGAAAACATCTCCACGATCAGCAACACCATCCGCGACTGCAACTCGTGCCGGACACGCACCAGATCGAGAACCTCACCTTTGAGGTCCTCACCATCCAGCTGCCACGCATCCCGGCTGTCCATACCGAAATCTTAATCGAACATACTTTCGATAACCAGAGACAAAGCGGACAACTTCGAGAGCACGGAGACTCGAGACCTGTTGAAGTACATCACCATTCACCTAGTCGTCCAATATCACGCGATAGAAGACATACCCCGCGAAACGTACAATCGCGACAACGCACAGCACGAGCAGGATGTCGAAAAAGACGACCATGCTTCACCCCCGATGAGTTCGACCCAGTTCAACAACTTCTCCACGTGGAGAAGAACGTATCACGGTATCTTCTCTGCGTGGAGAAATCGACGCGAGAAGCACTTCTGGACGCCGGGCTTGACCTGCTGGGCCGGGTGGGGTTTCGAGCATGGTCGATGAGAGGTGTCGAAGACGAGGCAGGCATGCCACACGGCAGCGCGCGGCACTACTTCGCGAACCAACGCGGACTGATCTCCGAAGTGGTGCAACACCTTTTGGACGGCGATCTCCCTCGACCGGGCGAGACGCCGAAGCAACAGGTAGCCCGATGGCTGGGCCCCGAATCCAGCCGCACCCGGGCACGTTACGAACTGGTCGTCGCGTCATTCCACGATCCCGACCTCGCAGTGGAACTGGTGCGTGGTCGGGATCGGTTTGTCGACATCTTGGTCGAACGCGGCATGACCTCGTCCAATGCAACGGAGTTGGTCGCGGCGCTGGACGGCCTCGTTCTGGACGCACTGCTGCGCAGGCAAGAACCGGAGACCGTGGACCCAGAGCGAATCTTCGAGAAGTTCGGGACGAAGCTCCCCTAGCCGTCCAGCTCCGCGAACAGCTCCATCCACTGCTCTTCGGCGGCTTCCTTGTCAGCGATGACCTGCTTGAGTTCGGCGCCGAGCTTCTGCAGCTTGTCCGGGTCGGTGGCCGCGTCGGCGAGGGAAGCGTGCAGCTTCTTCTCACGGTCGTCGAACTTCGCGATCGACCGCTCGAGCTTCGAAAGCTCCTTGCGTGCAGCGCGATCCGCAGCGCCGTCGCGAACCTGCTTGCTCTTCGACGCACCGCTCGCGGTCGAAGCCACAGACGGATTGTCACCATCCCCCATCGCAGCACGTCGACGCAGGTAGTCCTCGATACCGCCGGGCAGGTTGGTGAGCTTGCGATCACCGAAGAGAGCCCAGGTGGTGTCACAGATGCGCTCGATCAGGTACCGGTCGTGCGAGATGACAACCATGGTGCCCGCCCAACCGTCGAGCAGATCCTCGAGTTGCTGCAACGTGTCGATGTCGAGATCGTTGGTCGGCTCGTCGAGAAGCAGGACGTTGGGCTCGGCCATGAGGACACGCGTCAGCTGCAGGCGTCGTCGCTCACCACCGGAGAGATCTCCGACTGGCGTGCGCTGGCGGGCGGGCGTGAAGCCCAAGCGCTCGGCCAGCTGACCGGCCGATACTTCCTTGTCACCCAACGTGATTCGCTCGGCTACATCCTTGACTGCGTCGAGTACGCGCATGTCGGTCGGCAGATCGTCGAGTTCCTGCTTGAGCCAACCGATGTGGACTGTCTGCCCCTGAATGCGCTTGCCTGCTGCCGGCTCGAGTTCGCCGGCCAGGGTCCGCAGCAGCGTTGTCTTACCCGAGCCGTTGACGCCGACCAGGCCGACACGCTCGCCCGGAGCAAGACGCCAGGTCAGATCCTCGACGAGTACGCGGCCGTCGGGGGTCTCCAGACGCGCGTCTTCGAGTTCGATGACAACCTTGCCGAGTCGACGCTGGGCGAACGACGCAAGTGCCACCGCGTCACGAGGCGCCGGAACGTCGGCGATCAGGGCTTCCGCGGCTTCGATGCGGTACTTCGGCTTGGACGTACGGGCGGGAGCACCACGGCGCAGCCAAGCGAGCTCCTTGCGCGCAAGATTGCGTCGACGCTCTTCGGAGGCGTCGGCCTGACGCGAGCGCTCGGCGCGGGCGAACACCCAGTCGTTGTAGCCACCCTCGTAGCTTTCGACGCCGCCACCGACAACCTCCCAGGTGCGGGTGGCGACGGTATCGAGGAACCAGCGATCGTGGGTCACGACGACAAGCGCGCTGCGACGTGAAACGAGGTGCTCGGCCAACCACTGAACACCTTCGACGTCGAGGTGGTTGGTGGGCTCGTCGAGCACCAGCAGATCGAGGTCCTGAACGAGAGCCGCGGCCAATGCGACGCGGCGGCGCTCACCGCCGGACAGTCCGTCGACCTTGGCGTCCAATGCGGACCGCTCGCCGCCGGCGCCCAGGTTGTCGATACCGATTCCGGAGAGCACCGAACGGATGCGCGCATCACCGGCCCACTCGTGCTGAGCTACCCCGAGCGGCCCCAGGACCACTTCACCGACCGTGGAGCCAGGAGGCAGTACTCCGCGCTGGGTCACGACGGCCATGCGCAATCCGCCTACGCGGCTGACGCGTCCCGAATCCGGCTGCTCCACACCCGCGAGGACTTCGAGCATCGTCGTCTTGCCGCCGCCGTTGAGGCCGACCACGCCGATGCGCTCGCCTTCCTCGACGCCCAGAGAGACTCCGTCGAGCAACGGCTTGACGCCGAACGACTTCGACACGTTTTCCAGATTGATCAGATTCGCCATCAGTGCTGTCCCTTTGCCGCATTGTCGAGTATTCGTGCTCCGGGAACGGGTCCGCTCGCCACGCGAACGGTGCGGCACACCCCCGCTCCCGCAAGTTCTGCGCTCACTTCCACCGCAGACTGTGCGTCCGCGCAGAGGAACGCGCATGTCGGTCCGGAGCCGGAGACGATCCCGGCCAAAGCTCCGGCCTCGACGCCCGCTCGCAGCGTCCGTCGTAGATCCGGGTTGAGTGAGAGCGCTGCCGCCTGCAGGTCGTTGCCGAGGAGCGGGGCGAGCAGATGAGCATCACCGGTGGTGAGCGCCTGAATCAAGGCGTCGGCGCTCCCCAACCGTTTCGGAGAACCTTCGGCCCGCAGCTTGTCCAGTTCTCGAAACACGACGGGCGTACTCAAGCCGCCCTTGGCCAGCGCCAATACCCAGTGAAAGGTATGGCGAGTCAAGACGGGGACAAGTTGTTCGCCGCGGCCGGTTCCGAGCGCGGTGCCACCGTGCAGGGAGAACGGAACGTCGCTCCCGAGCCGTGCCGCGAAGGCATCGAGATCAGGTCGCGAGAAGTCGAGCTTCCACAAAGAGTTGAGCGCAACCAACGCGGCGGCTGCGTCGGCGCTCCCGCCGGCCATTCCGCCCGCGACGGGAATGCCTTTCTCGATGACGATCTCAACGTTCGGGGCCACTCCACCCTCGACGGCGAGCATCTCAGCGGCACGCCAGACGAGATTGGTGCGATCGGTAGGCACAGCCGCGGCGTCGTCGCCGATCACCCGCACGGTCAGGGTGTCGGCAGGCGCCACCGTGACCGTGTCTGCCAGCGACAATGCCTGAAACACCGTCGTCAGTTCGTGATAACCGTCGTCGCGCAGGTCCCCGACGGCAAGGTGGAGATTCACCTTGGACGGGGCCCGGACAACTACGGGGCGGGGAACGACGGAGAGCACAAGGAACAACAATAGGCGCTGCGAACACCTGGGCGAAAACCTGCGACCGGGGCGCCGTCCGCCGCGCCCCGTCCGACAGCCGACACACCCACGCTATTTCACCGCGCGCACACCTACGCCCAGACCGACGACCGCAACGCCCACAGCGGCCACTATTCCCGCCAGAACGCCGCCCGACGCGAAGTCACCGGCAAACAGTGCCCGCTCGGCGTCGACGACATAGCCCAGCGGATTGATGTTCACGAGGACCTTCATCCAACCCGGCGCGTCGTCGAGCGGAAGCATGGTTCCCGACAGGATCAGGAGCGGGAACATCAGCGTCTGCTGAACGACCCAGAACATCCAATCCTGCTCCTGCACAGCCAGAGCGAGAGCATACGAGAGCGCACCGAGTCCGACGCCGAACACTCCGAGCAGGACGATCCCGAGTGCGGCGCCCGCTGCGTTGACGTCCAATCCGAGTGGTAACGCGACCAGGATGATCAGAATCGCCTGCGCGGCAAGCGGAACCATCTCCTTGCACGCCCTCCCGATCAGCAACGACGAGCGTCTGAGCGGAGTCACCAGCATGCGCTCGTGCGACCCCTGCTGCATCTCCATCAGAAGGTTGGAACCGGTCATCGTCGTTCCGAAGATCGCGATCATCACCAGTACACCGGGAATGAACCAATTCCACACGCCGTCACCGGTACCCGGGACCCCTTTGAGCAGAGGCCCGAACAACGCCAGCAGGATCAGCGGCTGAACGAGGCTGAAGATGACGCTGACCGGGTCACGCAACATCGGGCGCAGCTCACGGCCCATCACTATTGCGCTGTCTCGAACAATGTTGCCGTGCACGGTACGTGGGGCGTCGAGTGTGATTGTCATGGCAGATTCCTGTTCGTCGTAGTGGTTCTAGGGAGCGACTGCGGCGGCGCTCTCGCGCAGACTGCGGCCGGTGAGGGTGAGGAAGACGTCGTCGAGAGTCGGCCTGGTGATGTCGGCGGTGAGAGCGCGTGCACCGCGGGCATCCGCTTGACGCAACAACACCGGCAGCGTCGAATCACCCTCGCCCGCACGAATACTCACCACGTTTGCGTCGACGGCGACTTCACGAACGGTGACAAGTTGCTCGGCCACCGACGCTGCGACGCCGGCCGCCTCGGTGCTGTCGAAGGTGAGCAGAAGATGGTCTCCTGCAAGATCCGCTTTGAGTGCGGTGGCAGTGTTGTCGGCGATGACTGTGCCTTCGTCGATGACGATGACCCGCTCTGCCATCGAATCCGCTTCTTCGAGATAGTGCGTGGTCAGCACGATCGTGGTGCCCATCTCTCGCCGCAACCGGAGAATGTGGTCCCAGAGGTTGGCCCGGCTCTGCGGGTCCATCCCCGTAGTGGGTTCGTCGAGGAAAAGCAGTGGAGGGCGATGAACCAGACCCAGCGCGATATCGAGCCGCCGTCGCTGCCCGCCGGACAATGTACTGACCTTTCGAGTGCCCAGATCGGTGAGTTCGAGATCACCCAGCAGCTCGTCGGCCCGGACCTGCGAGTCACCCTTCGACATTCCGTAGCACAGTCCCTGCGTCACCAACTCGTCGCGAACCCGCTGGTTATGGCCGGCGCCGTTCCCCTGACCGACGTATCCGAGGCTGGAGCGCACTTCGTTTCGCGCCGCAGCGATGTCGAAGCCTGCGATCCGCGCACTTCCGGACGTGGGCTCGAGCAAGGTGGTCAGCATGCGCAACGTCGTCGATTTTCCGGCGCCGTTCGGTCCCAGCAAGGCAACCAACTCACCCTCCGCGACGTCGAGGGTGACCCCCTTGACGGCTTCCACGAGCTTCCTACCCTGGGCGAAGTGCTTGGTGAGCGCCTTCGTCTCGATCATCGGTCTGTCGTTTCCGCGACTCATGATGTGGCCCCAATTTCTTCTCGGCTGGTCGGATGTGGACCAACCTAAAATCAATTGCGGACTCATACGGTCCTAAATGTTTGGCAGACTTCCTTCCATGAAGGAGACATCGGCTCGCCTACTGCGGTTGCTGTCACTGCTCCAGACGCGTCGAGACTGGTCCGGTGCCGAACTCGCAGACAAGCTCGCGATCACCCCGCGCACTGTGCGCCGGGACGTGGACCGCCTCCGCGATCTCGGATATCCAGTCGACGCGACGGTCGGCGTCGGCGGTGGATATCGCCTGGGAGCCGGTGCGGAAATGCCTCCGCTTCAGCTCGATGACGAGGAAGTGCTCGCGGTGGCGCTCTCTCTGCAGTCCGGGGCGACCGGATCCGTGGTCGGCATCGGCGAGGCTTCGATGCGCGCGCTCGCGAAATTACGACAGATCATGCCGTCGAGACTGCGGCACCGTCTGGAGTCCCTGTCGATCGACGTGGTGCCGCGAGAGCCGGCAGCGAGCGCAGTCGATGCGTCGGTCCTGTCCGCCATCGCGTCGGTGTGCCACAACCACGAACGCCTGAGGTTCGACTACAGCACGCACGACGGGACGCAGAGCCGGCGCGAGGTGGAACCGTACCGACTCGTGCGGTCGGGAGTTCGGTGGTACCTGGTGGCCTGGGATCTCGCTCGCGAAGACTGGCGGTCGTTTCGCGTCGACAGAATGGAACCCAAGATCCCTACCGGTCCACGATTCACGCCCCGGGACCTACCGGCCGGGGGCGCAGCAGACTTCGTCTCGCGCGGTGTTGCTCGTGCCTATTCCTCCACGCGCGCAACAGTTCTACTGCATGCACCCATCGAGCAGATTGCACCCATGGTCAGTGAACAGTGGGGATCAGTGGAGTCCACCGACGAAGGCCGTTGCGTCATAGTGCTTTCGGGAACTTCCCTGCGGTCGATCGCACAGTGGCTCAGGGCCTTCGACGCCGATTTCACGGTGGTGAATCCACCTGAACTCCGTGAGGAATGCCGCACGATCGCGGCGGAAACGGCAGTGGCCGCTCAGCGGTATCTCAATGCATGACAGCACTTTCGCGCAAAATACAACAAGACCCCAACTCCGAAGAGCTGGGGTCTTGTCAGTACGTCATGCGTCGGTTGCCCGACTTACATGGACGTCTTAGACGATGGTAACGCCGGTGGCCTGCGGGCCCTTGTTGCCCTGACCGATCTCGAACGCCACGCGCTGGTTCTCCTCGAGAGTGCGGAAGCCGCCACTCTGGATCTCGGAGTAGTGAACGAAGACGTCAGCACTGCCGTCTTCGGGAGCGATGAAGCCGAACCCCTTCTCGGAGTTGAACCACTTCACGATGCCCTCTGCCATGTAAATCTCCTCTAACACAGTGTCAACAGGCAGTCGCTTCGACCGCCCGGGTCACTTACTACGACCGTTCTGAGACAAATCCGTGGAGGATGTCCAAACGCTCGCAACCTAACCATTTGCGAGCGTGGAAACACAAACACAAACACTTACGACCAACACAAGTAGACCACACATCCGCCGTGTTGTCTTCCCTGAGGCCTTCGTCACTGCCCAAGCCGTTGACAGGCATACCCCCTGGGGGTACCTTCAGATGCAGAGCGATACCTACACCGGGTATCCGTAAAATGAGTTTTCCACAACCGAAAGGATCTGCGATGACCACCGCCGAATACACCGTTTCCGGAATGACCTGCGGACACTGCGTCGGATCCGTCAAGGAAGAGATCGGCAACATCGCGGGCGTCACCGCGGTGGATGTCGAATTGGCGAGCGGACGCGTCGTCGTCACCAGCGATGCTCCTGTCTCCGCAGCCGACGTCGTCGCAGCAGTCGACGAAGCCGGCTACACAGTCGTACCAAGCTGAGTCAGCCGTGCGCACCTCGACAACACTTGCCGCCTACGCCGTAGGGTTGGTCGCCGTCTTCGGCGCCGCCCTCGGCGTGGGGGCCGCAATCGGAAGCCCGATAGACATGTCCACCACCCAGCACAGCACCCACGAATCAACCACCGAATCGATGCCAGGCATGGATTCCGCAACACCCGCAGGACTCGAAGTCTCCTCCGGCGGATACACACTCACCGAAGTGACCGCACCCGGTCGGGCCGGGGAGCAGGGAACGTTGGCATTCCGGATTCTCGACGGCAACAACGCACCCGTCGTCGATTTCGACCTCCTGCACGAGAAGAAGCTCCACCTCATCGTCGTCCGAAACGACACGAGCGAATTTCGCCACGTACATCCTTCACTCGCCGCTGACGGCACCTGGTCGATCGACTGGACCTGGCCCGTCGCCGGCACCTACCGGGTGTTCGCGGACTTCGATCCCACCGACGGGACCCAACTGACACTCGGCCGAAACTTCGACGTGGCAGGCGAATTCACTCCTGCGCCGTTGCCGGCGAAGAGCGCGACCGCAACTGTCGACGGATACACCGTGACTCTCGACGGTGATCTGAGCACTGCCGGCGGCCCGATCACGCTGAGCGTTGCTCGCGACGGAGCCCCGGTCACCGATCTCGACCCGTACCTCGGCGCCTACGGTCACCTTGTGGCTCTGCGCACCGGCGACCTCGCCTATCTGCACGTGCACCCCGAGGGTGAGCCGGGCGACGGCGTCACAGCTCCTGGTCCGGACATTTCCTTCCACGCGCAGGCGCCGAGCGAAGGCACCTACCGACTGTTCCTCGACTTCCAGCACAAGGGTGTGGTTCGCACCGCCGAATTCACCGTTGATGCAGGCACTTCCACAGCTTCAGTTCCAGACAATCACGAGGGAGGGCACTGATGACGTCACCGACTGCGGTCGACAATGCTGCCAACTCGAGCAGCGTCGAACTCGCGATCACCGGGATGACCTGCGCCTCCTGCGCGTCACGAATCGAGAAGAAACTCAACAAGATCGACGGCGTCACGGCCACCGTCAACTACGCGACGGAAAAGGCCAAGGTCACCTTCCCGGACGGGGTACCCGTCGAGGAGTTGGTGGCTGCCGTCGAGAACGCCGGCTACGCCGCCGCTCTCCCCAAGCCGCCCAGCTCGACTGACACCGTCGACCCGGATGCGGAAACACCGCAGGACCGCGATCTGCGCGAGCTTCGCGCGCGCCTGATCATCTCGACCCTTCTCTCCGTCCCGGTCATCGCGATGGCGATGATTCCCGCGCTCCAGTTCGACAACTGGCAGTGGCTCTCCCTCACGCTGGCCGCACCGGTCATCGTGTGGGCAGCCCTGCCCTTCCACCGGGCCGCATGGGTCAACCTGCGTCACGGCGCCGCCACGATGGACACGCTCATATCCCTGGGCACCATCTCGGCATTCATCTGGTCCCTCTATGCACTGTTCTTCGGCACCGCGGGCGAAGCAGGGATGAAACACGCCTTCAGACTCACGGTCGACCGGATGGACGGCAGCGCCAACATCTACCTCGAGGTTGCCGCGGGCGTCATCACGTTCGTGCTGGCCGGACGCTACTTCGAGCACAAGTCCAAGCGCACGTCCGGGGCCGCACTACGCGCGCTCATGGAACTCGGCGCGAAAGACGTCGCGGTATTGCGAAACGGTGTGGAAGTACGAATCCCCGCCGAAGAACTGACAGCGGGCGACTCCTTCATCGTTCGGCCCGGCGAGAAGATCGCCACCGACGGCATCATCGTCGAAGGCCACTCAGCCGTCGACATGAGCATGTTGACCGGCGAATCCGTGCCGGAGGAAGTCGGTGTCGGGGACACTGTCGTCGGTGCAACCGTCAACGTCGGCGGAACCTTGACCGTCGAGGCAACCCGCGTCGGGAGCGACACCCAACTCGCCCAGATGGCGGCACTGGTCGAAGACGCACAGAACGGCAAGGCCGAAGTTCAGCGCCTCGCCGATCGAATCGCCGGCATCTTCGTACCGGTCGTCATCGCGATTGCCGTTGCGACCCTGGGCTACTGGCTCGGTACCGGCAACCCCATCGAGATGGCCTTCACTGCTGCTGTCGCCGTGCTGATCATCGCGTGCCCCTGTGCCCTCGGATTGGCAACGCCCACAGCCCTGTTGGTGGGCACCGGCCGCGGAGCCCAGATGGGAATCCTGATCAAGGGTCCCGAGGTACTCGAATCGACCCGGGCAGTCGACACCGTCGTGCTCGACAAGACGGGAACCGTCACCACCGGTCAAATGACATTGCTCGACACCGTGGTCGGCGAAGGTACAACCGTCGACGAGGTGCTTCGGCTGGCCGGCGCCCTCGAACATCGCTCCGAGCACCCCATCGCAGCAGCAATCGCGAAGGGCGCGACCGAAGTCGTGGGCGAGTTGCCTCCGGTCGAGGACTTCGTGAACGTCGCCGGACGCGGCGTGCAGGGAATGGTCGACGGTCATGCCGTCGTCGCCGGCCGAGACGCACTGCTGGCCGACTGGTCGATGCCGTTGCCGGAAAATCTCCGTGAGGCGAAAGCTGAAGCAGAGAAGGCCGGGCGGACCGCAATCGCGGTGGGCTGGGACGGCCAGGCACGGGGCGTCCTCGTGATCGCCGACGCGGTCAAGGACACAAGTGCCGAAGCAATCGCGCAGTTGAAGGCACTCGGCCTGGAACCGGTCCTGCTGACCGGCGACAACGCCACTGTTGCCCGCACCGTGGCGGATCAGGTCGGGATCAGCACCGTCTTCGCCGAGGTCATGCCGGCCGACAAGGTCGACGCCGTCAAGAAACTGCAGGCGGAAGGACGCGTCGTGGCCATGGTCGGCGACGGCGTGAACGACGCGGCAGCCCTCGCTCAGGCAGATCTGGGTCTGGCAATGGGCACGGGCACCGACGTTGCAATCGAGGCCAGCGACATCACCCTGGTGCGCGGTGACCTGCGGTCAGCAGCCGATGCAATTCGACTGTCCCGCAAGACGCTCAAGACCATCAAGGGCAACCTGTTCTGGGCCTTCGCCTACAACACGGCTGCGATCCCGCTGGCCGCGGCCGGCCTACTCAACCCGATGCTCGCCGGTGCCGCAATGGCATTCAGCAGTGTGTTCGTGGTGAGCAACAGCCTGAGGTTGCGGCGGTTCAAATAGGGGGCAAGCCCCCTGTGCGCGGTTAGGGAGTCCCTGCACTCCTTAACCGCGCACGGGGCTATTCGCCTCCAGCCAGCCGAACGAAGGCTGCCGCGTCGAGCATCTCGCCACGCGTCTGTGGCTCGATACCGGCAGCGAGGAGCCGTCGTTCGGCTTCGGCGGGCGAACCTGCCCAACCACTGAGCGCGGCACGCAAAGTCTTGCGGCGCTGCGCGAATGCGGCGTCGATCGCCGCGAAAACCTGCTTGCGGTGCTTCTCGTCCATCGGCCACGGCGGCTCCGCGTACCGGTCGATACGAACCAGACCGGATTCGACCTTGGGCACCGGCCAGAAGACGTTGCGTCCGACGGCACCGGCGCGGCGAACCTCGCCGAAGAAGTTGGCCTTGACGCTGGGAACACCGTAGATCTTGCTTCCCGGATCAGCCGCCAGGCGATCGGCTACCTCGGCCTGCACCATCACGAGTGCGGTCCGCAAACTCGGCAACGAGGCGAACAGGTGCAGCAACACCGGCACCGCGACGTTGTACGGCAGGTTCGCGACCAGCGCGGTCGGCTCGCCGGGAATCTGCGAAGGCAACACACGCATCGCGTCGGCTTCGACGACGGTCAGGCGATCGGCCAACTCCGGCGCTCGCTCGGCCACCGTCTTCGGCAGGCGAGCCGCGAGGTTGGGATCGATCTCGACTGCGATGACCCGATCGACCACGTCCATCAGCGCCATCGTCAGCGAACCGAGACCAGGCCCTACCTCGAGAACGACGTCGTCACGTGTGACGCCTGCCGTGGTGACGATGCGCCGCACGGTATTGGCGTCGTGAACGAAGTTCTGCCCCAACTGTTTCGTGGGCCGGACACCGAATTCCTCGGCAAGAGCGCGCACCTCGACCGGACCGAGCAGGGCTGCCTGCCCGCGCGGAGTAGCGATGGGTTCGTTCGATTGTTCGGCGTCTGACACCAGTAGAACTTATCCCAGTCCGAGGCGACCCGAGCACGACGGCCATGCGCCCCAGCCCTGAGTGCGCTGCGTTTGCGTCGCGATCGCGATCTGCTCTTCGCGGGTTGCGAGGTCGGCGCGAGGCGCATACTTCAACCCGCCCTGCCGTTCCCACGTGTTCTGATCGAACTGCACGCCGCCGTAGAAACCGTTGCCGGTGTTGATAGCCCAGTTGCCGGTGGCTTCGCACTGTGCAAGCGCATCCCACGTCGCACCGTTCTCCACGGGCGGCACCTCGGTGCCCGGCTTCGTTCCGACACGCACGACCTTCGGCTGCGCCGGTGTGGTGATCGTCTCCGATACCTGTGTACGTCCGGCCTCGACACCGTTGACGAGATTCACGGCGAACGTCACGTCACGCACGCCTGGAACCCCCGGGTTCTCGACGATCGTCCGGCTCTGGTTCATCGTCGGATCCTCGATGCGCTGATCCGGCGGATCGAGCGGCAAGGTCTCGACTTTGTTCTCGGTGCGGTTGCGCGTCACCGTGACCTCGAGGCCCTCGGTCAGCGGAGCGTCGGCAGCCGGAACCACGGTGTCCGACTGCTCGAGCGGGGTGCCGTTGGCGGTGAGGAACTCCCCGACCGTGGGCGCTGCGATACGCACGTCTGCTGCTGCGTTTGCGCCGTCGACCAGTTTTGCGACGACCGGTGACAGGACATCGAGTGCAGCGCCGTCGAGCGGAAGACGCTGCGAGCGCGACGCCGACACGTGCACATCCGCCGCGACGTCCAACTGCTTGAGCGCATCGTCAACGGTCAAGGCAGTGGTCCAGAGCTTCTGCGGCTGACCGTCGACCGTCAGCGTGATCTCACGAGCGCGACGGAGCACTACGGTGTCGCCGTCGGACAGTGACGCGTCGGCCGCGGGAGCAACTGCGTCCTTGTCACCGATCGGGTAACCCGCATCCTCGAGAGCGCCGTCGACGTTGGTCGACATGGTGCTCAGGCGGATCTGTTCACCGTCGACGTCGAGGGTGATGGTCTTGTGCCGGACGACGGCCAGAACGCCACCCACGAGAACCGTCAGGAGAAGCGCGGCGATCACCGAGTACAACAACGGCGACCTGGTCGAGTTGATCTTGGCGAACGGTGACATGGGTTCCTGAGTTCTGTGTGGAGTGAGGCCGCGTCAGCGCAGGCCCAATTTGCTGGTGCAGGACGGCCACGCACCCCAGCCCTGACCGGCGCGGACCTTCTCGCCGATCGCGATCTGCTGTTCACGTGATGCGAGGTCGGCGCGAGCTGCGTACTGACCGCCGCCGAATGCTTCCCAGGTGCTCTGGGTGAACTGAAGTCCTCCGTAGAAACCGTTGCCGGTGTTGATGGCCCAGTTTCCGGTCGCTTCACACTGCGCAATGGAGTCCCACGTCGACGCGTTGGAAACGGCAGGAGCGGAAGCCTGCTTGGTACCGACCTTCACCACTGCTGCGACGGGTTCCTTGATCACGGTCGCGGACAGTTCGGTTCGCCCGGCCTCGACGCCGTTGACGGTCTTGACCTCGACGGTGGCCGTGCGCTCACCCGGAACACCCGGGTTCTCGACGACGGTCTTGTCCTTCTCGAGCTCGGGGTCTTCGACCTTGTTCTCCGGCGGCGCGATCGGCTGCGTCTCGACGCGGGTGTCCGTGCGATCGCGGGTGACCTGGATGGTCAGGCCGTTGGTAACGGGTGTGTCAGCGGTGGGAACAACCGAGTCTGCCTGCTCGAGCGGCGCATTCTTGGCCGCGAGAAGATCACCGACGGTCACGGCGGCGAGCTTGATCTCCGCCGCGGGAGCGCCACCGTCGCTGACGCTGACGGTCTTCGGGCTGACGACGTCGAGCTCGGTACGTTCGAGGGGCAGACGATGCGAGCGCGAAGCCGAGACTGCGAAGTCGTCGGAAACATCGACCTGCTTGAGTGCCTCGTCGACCGTCAATGCGGTGGTCCAGATTGTGGTCGGCTGGCCGTCGACGGTCAGAGCCAACTCACGGGCACGGCGCAAAACGACGGTATCGCCGTCGGACAGGGAGGAATCGGCGCTGGGTGCGAGAGCATCCTTGGGATCGACCGGGTATCCGGCGTCCTCGAGGGCGGTACCGACGCTGCTCGACATCGTGGACAGCGAGATCATGTCGCCGTCGACGTCGAGGGTGATCGTCTTGTGCCGAACCACGGCGAGCGCACCTCCGACGATGAGCGTCAGAAGCAACGCACCCACCACTGAATAGAGAAGTGGTGACTTCGTGGAGTTGATCTTGGCAAAAGGCGACACAGGAAATCCCAAGGCAGACGACGTTCGATCACAATACGGTAACGACCGAGCGTTGCATCGGCAACCAAATCACAACGAAATGCGACTTTTGTCACGGAACGGCAACGGCGTGTCGTGTGTTCTGCACTTTCCGGCTCCGATACCCGTGTATCGATTCAGCTCTGGGCGCAGTATGTTCTCGTCTGGTTCAAAGCAGTCCGGCGATCCCGGGCGCGACAGAAGAAAGCTGGGCGATAGTGCGAAGAAGATTCGACAGACCACGTAATGCCAGGTGGCCGATCCTGGCCATCCTGCTGGCGCTGATCGCAGCGCTGTTCGCCCCAGGAATAGCGAGCGCGCAACCCGGACGCACCTACACGATCGCCACCGATCTGACATTCGCCCCGTTCGAATTCGAGAACGAAGACGGCAAACTCGTCGGCATCGACATCGACCTGCTCAACGCGATCGCCGAGGATCAAGGTTTCAAGGTCGACATCAAGCAGCTCGGCTTCGACGCTGCGCTTCAGGCCGTGCAGGCGGGACAGGCCGACGGCGTCATCGCCGGCATGTCCATCACCGACGCCCGCAAGCAGGTGTTCGACTTCTCCGACCCGTACTTCGAGTCCGGCGTCCAGATGGCAGTTCTCGAGACCGACAACGACGTGAAGTCGTACGAAGACCTGAAAGGCAAGCGCGTCGCCGTCAAGAACGGCACCGAGGGCGCCAGCTTCGCAGAGTCCATCAAGGACCAATACGGCTTCACCACAGTCTATTTCGCCGACTCCGCCAGCATGTACGACGAGGTCCGCACCGGAAACTCCGTCGCAGTCTTCGACGACTACCCCGTCCTCGCCTACGGCATCACCCAGGGCAACGGCCTCAAGACGGTCACCGAAAAAGAGGTGGGCGCGAGCTACGGCTTCGCAGTCAACAAGGGCCAGAACGCCGAACTGCTCCAGATGTTCAACGCCGGTCTGCAGAACCTGCGCGACGACGGCCAGTACGACGAGATCGTCTCGACCTACCTCGGCCAGGGCGCATCGACGTCGGACAACTCGATCATCGGCTTGATCAAAAGCACCTACCCCCAACTCCTCAAAGGTCTGTGGCTGACGATCGTTCTCTCGGTCGTCTCGATCGCGATCGCTCTGGTTCTCGGTGCGATCTTCGGCCTCTGCCGCGTATCGACCAACGTGTTCGTCCGCGGAATAGGCACGACCTACGTCGACATCTTCCGCGGCACACCGCTGTTGGTGCAGGCATTCTTCATCTACTTCGGCATCCCGGCAGCCCTGCATTTCCAGATGTCCGCCTTCACCGCAGGCATCATCACGCTCTCGCTCAACGCCGGCGCGTACATGGCTGAAATCGTCCGCGGCGGCATCCTGTCCGTCGACAAGGGACAGATGGAAGCGTCACGAAGCCTGGGCATCAGCTACATGAAGTCGATGCGAAAAGTCATCATGCCGCAGGCAATTCGCACGATGATCCCGTCGTACATCAACCAGTTCGTCATCACCCTCAAGGACACGTCGATCCTGTCGGTCATCGGACTCGCCGAGCTCACTCAGACAGGGCGCATCATCATCGCGCGCAACTTCCAGTCGTTCAACATGTGGCTGATCATCGGCGTCATGTACTTCATCATCATCATGGCGCTCACCAAGCTGTCGAACCGCCTCGAGAAGAGGATCAACAAGTGACCGAAACAGCCGTCAACATGGGCAAGTCAGACACCGAGGTCAAGATTTCGGTCAAGGGACTGAAGAAGTCCTTCGGCGACAACGAGGTTCTCAAAGGCCTCGACGTCGACATCAAGAGCGGTGAAGTGGTCTGCGTCATCGGACCTTCCGGTTCGGGCAAGTCCACCTTCCTGCGCTGCCTCAACCGCCTCGAAGACATCACCGCCGGATCCGTGCGCGTCGACCAGTTCGACCTCACGAACAAGGACGTCGACATCGACAAGGTTCGCCAGCACATCGGGATGGTGTTCCAGCACTTCAACCTGTTCCCCCACATGAGCGTCGTCGAAAACGTGATGCTCGCTCCGGTACAGACCGGGCGATCGACCAAGGAACAGGCCCGCGAGATCGCCGTCAAACTGCTCGGCCAGGTCGGCCTGGCAGAGAAGGCAGATGCCAAGCCCGCCAGCCTGTCCGGTGGGCAGAAGCAACGAGTCGCCATCGCCCGCGCGCTGGCCATGAGCCCGGACATCATGCTGTTCGACGAGGCCACCAGCGCCCTCGACCCGGAGATGGTGGGTGAGGTTCTGCAGGTGCTGCGCGACCTCGCCGAGCAGGGCATGACCATGGTCGTCGTGACGCACGAGATGGGCTTTGCCCGTGAGGTTTCCGATCGTGTCATCTTCATGGCCGACGGATACATCGTCGAAGAAGGTAAGCCGGAGAGCCTGTTCGGCAACCCCCAGCAGCAACGCACCCAGGACTTCCTGGCGAAGGTCCTCTAGGGCCAAGCCCCCTGTGTGCCTTTTCGGTAGTGGGGACTACCGGAAAGGCGCACGGGCGGTGGCCAATTCGACCACAACGGCCGTCTCCATCCAGCCACGACGACCGGCAACCAGTGATGACATGCCGCGAAAAGACCGTGGGACCTTCTCGACTCGAACAAGATCGATGCTCCCAGGCACCAACAACCAGCGCCCGGACCCTTTTTCGAGAAATTCACCGCGCTCGAGCCGGATCGAACGAACGATCCCGGCCGTAGGTTCCACCTCGTCGGGATAGATTCCTCCATGAACCGACCCGTCGAACCACAGCGACTTCTGAATCGGGTGCAAAGCCCACCAAGATTTTTTGCCGACCACCGGTAACGGTGCACAGCACTCGAATTCCCACGTTTCGATGCGGACTGTGACCACGTTGTAGTCATCCATCTGAATACTCCGCGCAGTAGACGAACCGGAACACGACGGTCCCGGGCGCGGAGTTACCTGTCAGACCACAATAGCGTCAGAGCTTGTACACGCGCTCCGCTGTCGCCGTGGACGCTGCGGCCAGCGCCTGCGGATCCTCGCCGCGGATGTCCGCGAGTGCGCGCACCGTGTACGGCAGGCAGTACGACTCGTTGGGGGCGCCGCGGAACGGGTGCGGCGTCAAGAACGGCGCGTCCGTCTCGACGATCAGCTGATCCGAGGGCACCAACAGCGCGGCCTCACGCAGCGCCTTCGCATTCTTGAAACTCACGGTCCCCGAGAAACTCAACACGTAGCCCGCGTCGATGCATGCACGGGCCATCTCCGAATCGGAGGAGAAGCAGTGGAAGACCACGGTCTCCGGCGCGCCTTCCTCGTGCAGCACCCGCAGCAAATCCTGATCGGCTTCGCGATTGTGAATCATCAGCGTCTTACCGAGACGCTTCGCCAGATCGATGTGCCACCGGAAACCGTCGACCTGCTCCTCGATGGTGGCGCACCCCTCGAGCTTGCCGGGCCAGTAGAGGTCGAGCCCCGTCTCCCCCACTGCAACGACTCGTGGATCGGCCGCCAACCGCTCGATCTCGGCTCGCGTGCCGGCATCGAGAACGTTTGCCCTGGTCGGATGGATTGCGACGGCTGCGTAGACTCTCGAATCCCAATGAGCCGCTTCGACTGCAAATCGCGCGGCATCAAGGTCGTCGGCCACCGTGACGACTCGTCCGACGCCGACGGCCTCGGCTCGATCGACTATTTCGGCCACGGTCGCAGCATCGTGCGCACCACACGCGTCGAGGTGCGTATGGGCGTCGATCAGAGGCGACAAGGGCTCAGGGGCATCGGGGGCGGGACGGTCTTTGCTCACGCCCGATAGAGTAAGCGCACCATGACTGTGCCTGCCTCACCCTCCCAGACCCCGCGCCCGGACTCCGCCGCCCAGGAAGGCGCGGAACGACCGCCGTTCTACATCACGACAGCGATCGCGTATCCCAACGGCGCTCCGCACATCGGCCACGCGTACGAGTACATCTCCTCGGACGCGCTCGCCCGCTTCAAGCGGTTGGACGGACATGAAGTGTTCTTCATGACCGGCACCGACGAGCACGGTCTGAAGATGCAGCAGACAGCGATCAAAGAGGGCATCGACGTCCGCGAACTCGCGGCCCGGAACTCCGACGTGTTCCAGAACCTCGACAAGGTCCTGAACATCTCGTACGACCGGTTCATCCGCACCACCGACGCGGATCATCAGGTGGCCAGCAAGGCGATCTGGGAGAAGATGGCCGCGTCGGGCGACATCTACCTCGACACGTACTCGGGGTGGTACTCGGTTCGTGACGAGGCTTTCTACACCGAAGCCGAGACCACACTGCTGGAGGACGGCACACGTCAGTCCACCGAGACCGGCACGCCCGTGGAGTGGACCGAGGAGTCGAACTACACCTTCCGACTCTCGGCATACGAGGACCGCCTCCTCGCGCTGTACGAAGAGCACCCCGAATTCATCGCCCCCACGACGCGCCGCAACGAGATCGTCAGCTTCGTCAAGGGCGGCCTCAAGGACCTGTCGATCTCACGCACCACGTTCGACTGGGGCGTCGAGGTTCCCGGCGACTCCGACCACGTCATGTACGTCTGGGTCGACGCGCTCACCAACTACCTGACCGGCGTGGGTTACCCGAACGTCGACTCGGCGGAGTTCGAGAAGTTCTGGCCCGCGAGCCTGCACATCATCGGCAAGGACATCACGCGGTTCCACACCGTGTACTGGCCGGCGTTCCTCATGTCTGCGGGCATCGAACTACCGGAGCGGGTCTTCGTCCACGGGTTCTTGTACAACAAGGGCGAGAAGATGTCGAAGTCCGTCGGCAACGTCGTCGACCCCATCGCGATGGTCGATCAGTACGGCCTCGACGCGGTCCGTTTCTTCCTGCTCCGCGAGATTTCGTACGGCCAGGACGGCAGCTACAGCCACGAAGCAATCGTGACACGTATGAACGCAGACCTGTCCAATGAACTGGGCAACCTCGCGCAGCGTTCACTGACGATGGTCGCGAAGAACTGCGACGCCCAGGTCCCCACCCCCGGCGAGTTCACCGAGGACGACCTGGCGATGCTGGCGTCGGCGGACGCCTTGCTTGCCAAGTGCCGCAGCGAGTTCGACGTGCAGGCTCTGCACCTCGCGTTGGAAGCCATCTGGGGCGTTCTCGGCGAGACCAACCGGTACTTCTCCAAGCAGGAACCGTGGGTTCTACGCAAGACCGATCCGGCACGCATGGCGACGGTTCTGTACGTGACGCTCGAAGTGGTCCGCATCGTCGGGCTTCTCGTTCAGCCGGTGATGCCCGACGCTGCTTCGCGAATCCTCGATCTGCTCGGCCAGAGCGAAGAGAACCGTCAGTTCGCCGACATTGCGGTTCGCATCGACGCGAACCGGAAACTGCCTGCTCCGGCGCCAGTTTTCCCCCGCTTCGTCGAAGAATGAGCTAGGCGAGAGTGCCGCAGGTGGGGTCCGAGATATCCGGTTACAGGCGGATGTGTCGGACCCCACGTGCACACTCCAGCCATGACGACGAATAGAACATACATTCGAACCAGCGCTTCGGCGCAGACACTGCCATGGAACGGAGCACGGGTGTCCACTCAGGAGGTCAGCCCTCAATCCGTTTCCGCGGCGCGAGATCTCGTTTCCGAACTGTCCGCGGCGTACGACCGCGGATGGCAGCCGGCGGATCTGATTCATCTGGCGCGCCGAAGCAAAGACGCGTCCGACGCAGATCTCGCCGCCACCACCATCCTGTTCGACGCGAAGGCGTCGCGCGCCTCCGATCGCGCACCGCTCGAATGGGTGGGGCAGTTGCAGACGATCGGCGAGCAGTATCCGAAGTCTCGGCACATCGCTTCTCGAATCACCGTGGACGACGACGTTTTTCGCTCCCTCGCGGCCGGCCTCTTGTTCCAGGATCCATACTTCCTCGTTTCGCAGATCGTCGACGTCGCGCGATCGTGGATGCGCCTGCCTCAGTGGACGATATTGCTCGCGCCACCGTCCATCTGGCCGTCGCAACGCACCGACACCAGCTATGCCGGCGTCGGTGATACGGAGGTCGACGCCAAGGTACTCAAGCGAATTCGTGGGCTGCTCGCCAAAGCGGAAGCCACCAACTTCGCCGAAGAAGCCGAGATTTTCACCGCGAAGGCACAGGAGTTGATGACTCGATACGCGATCGATTCCGCGCTGCTCCACAGTCGCGCCGGGGTCACCGACACGTCCGTGAATGCCCGACGCATTCACATCGAGAACCCGTACGTGAAGGAAAAAGTTCACCTCCTGACCGAGATCGGTGAATCGAATCGAGTCAGGACGGTCTGGTTCAGCGACATCGCACTCGCGACCGTCGTCGGCACTCCGGTCGACCTTCAGCAAGTCGACATGCTGTTCACTTCCCTGCTCGTACAGGCAACCCGTGCAATGCAATTCGCCGACTCGAGCAATCGGGGTGGCTCACGCACCACCTCGTTCCGAAAGGGCTTCCTGGCCGGGTTCGCCAGCCGAATCGGACACCGCCTACGCGACGCCGACACTAAGGCCACCGCCGAAGCGGCCGACGCGGCATCGATGGACGTCGCGGACCTTCTGCCGATTCTCGCCACCACATCCGAGGCTGTCGACGCCGAGTTCGATCGATTGTTCCCGACAACCCGCAAGACTCGCGGACGGTCCGTCGACGCCGAAGGCTGGCACGCCGGCCAAGCCGCGGCCGACGACGCCAACCTGCGTCCCGGTGCGCCTGCAGTGCACCGCTCCCGCTAGTCCTTTCGAGCGGCCAGGACCGTCTCGTACAACTCACGCTTGGAGACTCCGGCCGTTGCGACCAGAGCACACGCGTCCTTCAAGCGCGCTCCCCCCTCGACCAACCGTTCCACCTCGTCGACAAGATCGGCAGGATCAGATGCCACCAGCACGGCGCCTTCGAGCACCACCGTGATCTCGCCGCGAACACCCTCGGCCGCCCAGGCAGCTAACTCTCCGAGAGTGCCGCGCTTCACTTCCTCGTAGGTCTTGGTCAATTCCCGGCACACGGCCGCGCGGCGATTCGGTCCGAGGACGTCCACCGCGTCTGCGAGGCAATCGGCAAGGCGATGGGGTGCTTCGAAGAAGACGCATGCTCGCTGCTCTGTTGCCAAGGCAGAGAGCCACGTCTTGCGCTGCCCCTGCTTACGCGGCGGGAACCCGTCGAAGCAGAACCGCTCCACGGGCAAGCCCGAGAGCGCGAGCGCCGTCGTCACCGCCGACGGACCAGGGAGGCACGTGATCGCGAGGTTCTCGGCTACGCACGCGGCAACAAGGCGATACCCGGGATCACTGACCGACGGCATGCCTGCATCCGTGACCAGCAGGACGGTCTTGCCCTCGGCCACATCTGCGACCAGCGCGGGCAGCCGCGAAATCTCGACCTGATCGTAGAAACTGACGATCTTCCCGGTGATGGTGACGTCGAGCGCGGACGCCAGAGACTTGGTGCGTCGTGTGTCCTCCGCAGCGACGACGTCGGCGGTTGCGAGAGCAGACCGAAGACGCGGGGATGCGTCACCGACATCTCCCATGGGTGTTGCGGCGAGTACCAAACGACCAGTCATACCTGACAGCCTACGATTGCCAGGTGACTGTGCAGACGGACGAGCGGCCAACGCCCGCCACGAGCGATCGGGTAGTGCGTAGTCCCGGCCCGCTGGTACCGGATCCTGATTTCGGCCCGACAGACAGATTGCGCGGCTGGATCGTCACCGCTTTCATCACCGCCGTCGCAGCGATCACCCGCTTCACGATGCTCGCCTACCCGACCGACGCCGGCACACCGGTCTTCGACGAGAAGCACTACGTTCCGCAGGGTTGGCAGGTCCTCACCGGCGGCGGCATCGAAGACAATCCCGGTTACGGGTTGGTGGTCCACCCGCCGATCGGCAAGCAGATGATCGCGATCGGCGAAGCACTCTTCGGTTACAACGGTTGGGGGTGGCGCTTCTCGTCGGCCCTGGTCGGAACGCTGATGGTCTTGCTGATCATCCGCATCGTGCGCCGCATGACGCGGTCGACGCTCATCGGCGCCATTGCTGGAATCCTGCTCATCGTGGACGGCGTCACCTTCGTCTCCTCACGCCTCGGGATGCTCGACATCTTTCTGGCATTCTTCGTCCTTGCGGCGCTCGGATGCCTGGTGGTCGATCGCGACCAAGTCCGCGAACGAATGGCGAAGGTGTACGACGAGGGCCGCATCGGCGATTCTGTCTGGGGTCCACGGCTGGGTTTCCGGTGGTGGAGGTTCGGCGCCGGCATCCTGCTCGGCCTGGCCTGCGGAACCAAGTGGTCCGGCATGTACTTCATTCTCTTCTTCGGGTTGCTCAGTGTTGCCTTCGACCTGTCGGCGCGCCGCGCATACCGTGTTCAGCGCCCCTGGGTGGGCACCGCCGTTCGCGACATCGGTCCAGCTCTGTATGCGCTGGTGATCATTCCGCTGGGTGTGTACCTCGCGAGCTACTGGGCCTGGTTCACCAGCGAGACCGGCGTCGACCGTCATGCCGTCGGCAACGAGATCGGTGAGGGCGGTACGTGGAGTTTCATCCCGTCTGCGCTGCGCTCACTCTGGTACTACAGCGGAAACGTTCTGCAGTTCCATGCCGGTCTGACCAACTCCGCCGGAAACCACCACCCGTGGGAGTCGAAACCGTGGACGTGGCCGATGGGGCTACGACCGATGCTCTATTACTATGCCGACGGCGAGCAGGTCACCGGTTGCGGGGCCGCCAGCTGCGTCAAGGCAGTCATGCTGATCGGCACACCGGCAATGTGGTGGCTGGCGCTACCGATGTTGGCGTGGGCGATCTGGCAGACGTTCGTGCGCCGTGACTGGCGATACGCGGTGGTCCTGACGGGTTACGGCGCCGCTTACCTTCCGTGGTTCGCGACGCTCGACCGCCAGATGTACTACTTCTACGCCGTTGCGCTCGCCCCGTTCATGGTCATGGGATTCGCGCTGGTCCTCGGCGACGTTCTGGGCAAGGCGAGCGCGTCCGTCGAGCGTCGTACCACCGGACTTCTTGCAGTCAGTCTGTACATCGGTCTGGTCGTGGCCAACTTCGTCTACCTCTGGCCGATACTCACAGCCATGCCGATCACGCCCGAATCGTGGCAGAACCATTTGTGGTTGCCGAGCTGGAAATAGGGGGACAAACGAAGGAGGCACCGAACCGGGTTCGGTGCCTCCTTCGTTTCACGATTACTCCGCCGGTTTGCCGACGCGGCGCCCCCGCCGCGGGCGTAAGAGGGCACGTTTCTGTTCCTTCGCCGCAACGATGATCGGGTCGTGCGAAAGATCCTTGTACAGCGAGAAGCACAGGCCGATCATGACCAGCACGAACGGCGCCGCCGCGATGATCGTCATCGTCTGCAAGCCGTCGAGCGCTTCGGAACCACCGGTCCAGAGCAGAAGTGTTGCGACGCCACCGGTCAACATGCCCCAGAAGACCACGACCCAGCGACTCGGTTCGAGCGTTCCGCGTTGTGAGAGCGTCCCCATCACCATCGACGCAGCGTCGGCGCCGGAGACGAAGAATACCGCGACGAGCAGCATGACCAGGACGGTCGTGACACCGGCAAGCGGCAGATTGTCGAGCATGCCGAACAGTTGAGCCTCTTCCGAGCCTCTGCCGGACAAGCCGATTCCGTCGCGTTCCTCGCCGATACCCGCGCCTCCGAAGATCGCGAACCAGAGCAAGCTGACAGTCGTGGGAACGGCGATGACGCCGACGATGAATTGGCGGATCGTGCGGCCGCGGCTGATGCGCGCCAGGAACATGCCGACGAACGGCGTCCAGGACACCCACCATGCCCAGTAGAAGATCGTCCACGACGAAAGCCACGCGCCCGTTTCAGGATTCGACGATGCACCCGTGCGGGCGGACATCTGGGCAAGGTCGGAAACGTAAGCACCGATGGTCGTCGGGAGCAGATTGAGAATCAGCACGGTCGGCCCGAGAACGAACACGAACAGGGCCAAGATCAGCGCGAGCACCATGTTGATGTTGGACAACCACTGAATTCCCTTGGCCACACCGGAAACTGCCGACGCGACGAACGCCAGGGTCAGTACCGCAACGATGGCCACGAGCAGGAATACGCCGGCTTCTTCCATCCAGCCGACTACCTCGAAACCGGAGCCGATCTGAAGTGCGCCGAGCCCCAAAGATGCTGCGGTACCGAAAAGTGTGGCGAAGATTGCCAGGATGTCGATGACCTTGCCGATCGGCCCTTCGGCTTTGCGACCGAGCAACGGGATGAAGGCCGAGCTGAACAGTTGCTTGCGTCCTCGGCGATACGACCCGTACGCAATGGCAAGGCCCACAACGGCATACATCGCCCAAGGATGAAGACCCCAGTGAAACATGGTGGTGGCCATGGCAGTTCCGACGCCACCGTCGGTGCCGGGAGGCGGAGTCACGTAGTGCGCCAGCGGTTCCGCGACACCGAAGAACATCAGGCCGATACCCATGCCGGCGCTGAACATCATGGCGATCCAGCTGACGGTGCGGAACTCGGGCTTCTCGCCGTCTTTGCCCAGCGGAATGTCGCCGAATCGACTGACGGCAAGGTAGATGGAGAACAGCACGAAGGCCGAAGCCGCAAGCACGAAGAGCCAGCCGATGTTGGTCACCAGCCAGTTGAGAACACTTCCGGTTACCGAATCGAGGTTGTCGGGAGCTACGAGACCCCACACGACGATTGCCGACACGGCTGCAGCCGCGACGGAAAACACCACGTAGTCGGTCCGAACGCCTACCCGAGTAAAGCCCGTCTCCGGGCGCTCTTCGTTGGCCCCGGAATCTTGTTCGGATCGATCAGATTTCGTCACCATAGATGACTACGTTCGTCACTTTGTGGGCCAAAAGCAAGCCGGAAGGCGGGCTCAACGTCCGTTGAGCCCGCCTTCTCACCCCGATCAAGCTGGGGTTTTAACCCAACCGTTGCCCTTGCCGATCAATCCGTCGATACTGATGCGTCCTGCGCCCATCACGGCGATCAAGAGCGATCCGACACCGAGTGCGACGACGAGTTCATAGCCGCCGTTGTCGATGAAGACACCCTTGTCCGCGTGCACGATGAAGAACGCGCCGACCATGTCGAGGAACAGCAGGGCTCCGACGAGCGGGGTCAGCAGACCTGCGATGAGCAGGATGCCGCCGCCGAGTTCGATCGACGCCGCCAGAACTGCCGAAATCTTGGGGAGCGGGGCGCCCATCCCTTCGAATGCAGCCTGCGTTCCAGCGATCTTGTAGGTGAAGAACTTCTGCCAACCGTGGGCGATGAAGATGATCCCGAGGCCGACACGGGCGATGAGGAGTCCGAGGTCACGAGCAATCGACGAATTCATGAGCCAAGACTGACAGCTTTAAGTTGAAGCGTCAACTTAATCATTGTGTCACGCACCTCTCAATGCCGACTCCACCATGGCGACGATCTCACTGTCGGAGTACCCGAGCGAGCGCACGTTATGCGCGAACGCGGTCGCCGCCTGTTCTGCCTGCGCCTGCACCGGATCAGTCCCCGAAGCGATGAATGTCCCTTGCTTGCCTCGCGTCTCGATGACGCCCTGATCGCTGAGCGCGCGATAAGCCTTCGCGACGGTATTTGCCGCCAATCCCAGCTCCGACGCCAACGCACGCACCGTCGGAATCTTGGTTCCCGCGATCAACCCACCGCCGTGCACCTGCTCGATAATCTGTTGCCGCAGTTGGTCGTACGGAGCTGTGGAGGAATCGTGGTCGATCGCGATCTTCATCGTCACCCTCGTCGTATCTTCTCGGTCACAGGCCCTCGATCGCTTCGCGGATCGTATGCGGGCCGGAGGTCAGAACCAATATCTTGCCGACACTGGACGGGGCATCGATGAGCGCTTCGACCACCGCGGCGACATCGGCACGAGGCACCGAGCCTCGATCGACGGGCGGCTCGGCTAGAAGGACTTCACCGGTGGGATCGTCGTCCGTCAGAAGCCCTGGCCGAAGAATCGTCCAGTCCAGCGAAGTCCTAGTCTTGAGATCTTCCTCCGCTGCAGTCTTCGCTCGTAGATAGGCGGCAAAAACCTCGTCGGTGTTCTCTGGTATTTCGTCACCAGCACCCATGGCGCTGATCTGGATGAACCGACGCACTCCGGCCTTCTCGGCAGCATCGGCCAACAGCACCGCCGCGGCCCGGTCGACGGAGTCCTTGCGCTCGATCGAGCTACCAGGTCCGGCACCTGCGGCGAAGACCGCGACGTCGGCACCGTCGAGTACCTTCGCAACTTCCTCGACCGTGGACGATTCCAGATCGATCACCACGGGGAACGCGCCGAGTGTGCGGACGGCACCCTCGTGCGCGGAATTGCGGATCAGCGCTACCGGCCGATCACCGTGCCCTGCCAGCAAGTACGTCAGGTGCTGCGCAATCTTGCCGTGCCCACCGGCAATGACCACGCGTCGTTCGTCCACACTGCGATGTTCCGTCATCGTTTTCTCCTCACAAGTCGGTACTTCAAGTGCAGCGCGCCGGAGGTGTCCGTTGTTCCCCTGTTTGTCCCACGAGTTCGGACTCAGAGGCAGAATGACGGACATGGCATCTGCAACCATCTTCCACAATCAACGGTGCAACACCTCGCGAACTGTTCTCGGGCTCATCCGGGACGCGGGCATCGAACCCACAATTGTGAAGTACCTCGATACTCCGCCTACCCGATCCGAGCTGGAAAAACTCCTCGCCGACTCCGGCCTCGAGCCCAGCCAAGCGGTTCGCAAGCGCGAAACGCAGTACAAGGAACTCGGACTCGCCGATGCTTCCGAATCCGAAATCCTCGACGCGATGATCGAGCACCCGATTCTGATCGAACGCCCGTTCGTGGTTACGGACAAGGGCACCGTGCTCGCGCGTCCGGCAGCCAAGGTGGAAGAAATTCTCTGACAGCGTCGACGGCTTACAGCGGATCGCGGGCGATCGGGCAGGACATACACCGAGGTCCACCACGGCCGGACCCCAGTTCCGAACCCGCGATTCGCAAGACCTCGATACCCGAGGCCTCGAGCCTGGCGTTCGTTTCGACGTTGCGCTCGTAAGCGACCACGACGCCCGGTTCGACGGCCAACGTGTTGTTCCCGTCGTCCCACTGCTCACGCTCGGCCGTCACCGTGTCGAGTCCGGTGTCGATCACACGAAGTTTTCCGATTCCCATGGCGTCGGCTGCCGCTTCGAGGAACGGTGTGGCCCCGCGAATACTCACCCCGTCGTCTTCCTTGCGCAGGGTGAACGCCGACAGCGTGTCCTGGATGGCCGGATACATGACGACTGCGTCGGCCTCGACCATGGTGCAGACCGTGTCGAGATGCATCGACGCTCGGCGTTGTTCGATCGGAACGACCAGCACCGTATGGGCGAGACCATCGTCGAACACGCTACGCGCCAACGCTTCTGCTCCAGCGGGCGACGTCCGTTCACCGACACCGATTGCGATCACCCCTGATGCGAGAAGCAGTACGTCTCCTCCCTCGACCGGAGCCGTGTGCGACTCGTACGCGCGGCGCACGCCCTTGAATCGAGGGTGATGCGCGTACACGAGATCCGTGATCGAGGATTCGCGAGCTCGCGCCGACAACGCCAAGGACGTGATGATCACCCTTGGTCCCACCCAGAACGACGAGTCTCGCGTGAAGAGCAGATTGGGCAGGGGGTCGATCACGAAGTCACCGCCGTGATGCATCCTGCGTACCAACGAGGTCGAGTCGGCATCGATCGGCAGCTCGTCGAACGTCATTCCCGCGGTGAGGATCGACGACAACTCCTTCGGCTCCACCTTTCGCAGGTACGCAGCCAGGTGTTGCCCGAGCGCGTGCCCGATCTTGCGTGCGTCGACGGCGGCCGCGATCCCCTGGATCCGCGCAGCGCCGCTGACCTCGAGCGCTTCGGTGAGGAGATCGGACAACAGCAGGACCTCGACGCCGCGCTCACGAAGGACGGTCGCGAACTGATCGTGTTCTTCCTGCGCACGGTCCACCCACGGCAACGCGTCGAACAGCAACTCGTCGTTGTTGCGTGGGGTCAACCGTTTCAGCTCGTCGCCGGGCCGATGAAGAATGACCGATCGCAATCGGCCCACCTCGGAATCGACACCGAGGGGGACGGAGCCAGAAGCGTTCATGACTGAACACTAATCCCGCGGGCCCCACCCAGCAGGGAGGAGCAGCTGCCGTACCGGCCCGCGTAACGTCTTGTCCGACGCAGGCGAGAGGACCACCAAATGGGCAGTACGGATCAGGCGGCGCTGAGCGGCGCCGGAATCGACCGGTTCACCGGACGCTGGGTCGGCGCTGGAGCCGGACATTTCCCCACGATCGACGACTTCGAATATTCCGAGGAGATCGAGTTCGCTCCGACTCCGAAACCGTTTGTCACCTACTCGTCGCGCACTCGTGGGCTCCCAGACGGCCGACCGCTTCACATGGAATCGGGTTACCTACGCCCGACACCGGGTGGCGAGCTCGAACTGCTCGTCAGTCAACCCACCGGATTTGTCGAGATCCATCGCGGAACCGTCGACTCCGAAGGCACTCTCGCCTTGACCCGTAACACGCTCGCAGCATCGCCCGACGCCAAACCGGTCCACGACGTCCGGCGGGTCATGCGGGTCCAGGGCGACACGCTGACGTACGACTTGTGGATGGCGCGCGGTGACACCCCGCTGACGCATCACCTCCACGCCACCCTTCACCGGGCCACGGACCGATAGTCGCCATGGAGATGCCTTCGTGGAAAGCCAAGGAATTGACTCCCGGTCAGCTCTCCGAGCGCAGCGGTGTCGCCGTCTCGGCCCTGCATTTCTACGAACGGGAAGGCCTCATCGTCAGTCGCCGGACCAGCGGCAACCAGCGTCGATACCAACGAGACACGCTTCGACGCGTCGCCTTCATCAGAATCTCGCAGCGCGTCGGGATTCCGTTGTCGGAAATCCGGGAAGCCCTCGGCACACTTCCTGAGGGCCGCACCCCGAACCGTGCAGATTGGGAGAGGTTGTCGACTGGATGGCGGCGCCACCTCGATCTCCGTATCGAGCAACTGGAACGTCTGCGGGACAACCTCACCGGTTGCATCGGCTGCGGGTGTCTCTCACTGGAGGGGTGCTCACTGGCCAACCCTCACGATCAACTCGCGGCCGCCGGCCCCGGTGCGCGCGTGCTGGAGGTCGATTTCGGCGCCGATTCAGGCGAGAAATGACTCGACGGCATCTCGATCGCGCCCCAGCAAGTCCTCAACGGTCTTCTTCAGCAACTTCTCGATCTGACCACCGATAATCGGCATCTTCACTTCGGCCGTTCCGTCGACGGCCAGTCGCGTGCGGGACTCGGCGGCTGTGAGGTCGAGCGTCGTCTCGATTCGTATCGGCAGTCCGTGCGCGATTCCGGTGACCGACCCGGCGGCCTTCCCGTCAGACAGGGGTCCCCAGTGGTCGACCCGTGTCAGACCGAGTCGACTCGGCGCAACCTTGGCGACCAGGCTCGGGAGGGAGGCGGAGTCGATTTCCTCGGACACCGATACTTGAATCGACCCGTCTGCAACGTCGATGTCCGAGGTGGCATAGAGGTCTCCGAGTCGGACTTCCCAATAACGCGGGTCCGTCAGAGTTCGATGAACGTCGTCGATGGGATATTTGAATTCGATATCGAAGT
This sequence comes from Rhodococcus sp. P-2, assembly GCF_016598535.1. Taxonomy (GTDB): domain Bacteria; phylum Actinomycetota; class Actinomycetes; order Mycobacteriales; family Mycobacteriaceae; genus Rhodococcus_F; species Rhodococcus_F baikonurensis. The sequence goes on from NZ_CP066779.1 coordinate 1,591,251, forward strand.
AAAAACTCTTCGGCATGACTTTGGTCCCTATTCGGCTAGATAAAAGTCCCGGCGGAGTTAACGCTCATCGCTTGAGCAATTTACTGAACTGGTCGTTCGCTTTTTGCATCACGAACTCGTATGGCGGTGCGAATTTACGCGCCCACCAGTATCCGAATCGGATGTCATTGGACGTATATACGAGATACGTGTTCTTCTCGATTCCCCGCAGAATGCACGACGCCACCTTCTCCGGCGAAACCGCACGCTTCTCGAATCGATGCGTGAGCTTTTCGACCCGCGGGTCGCCTCTGTCGATACCCGCAATTTCCACGGTTCCCACCAATGGCGTCTTCACGCCACCCGGCACAACCAGACTGACGCCGATTCCGTGCCGCTTCAGATCGAATCGCAGCACTTCGGAGACACCGCGAAGGCCGAACTTGCTCGCACTGTAGGCGGCATGCCACGGCAGGGCCAGGAGCCCCGCGGCCGAAGACACATTGACCAGGTGCCCACCCTTGCCGGCACGAATCATGGGCGGAACAAACGTCTCCATGACGTGGATCGGCCCCATCAGGTTGACGTCCACCATGGACTTCCAGTGCCGGTGTTCGAGGTTCTCGATAGTTCCCCACGCCGAAATGCCGGCGATATTCATGACGACATCCATCGGAGAGAATTGAGTGTGAATCTCGGTACCGAATTTCACGACCTCGTCGTAGTCCGAGATATCGAGCGCCTTCGCCATGCTGACCGTGCCGCCGGCGGCGCCGACCATCGCGACTGTCTCTTCCAATCCGAGGTTGTTGATATCGGTGAGAAACAATTCGGCGCCGGCCTCGGATGCACGGAGCGCAGTTGCGCGTCCTATTCCACTACCAGCGCCGGTGATCAGGCATTTCTTGCCGTCGAGCGACCTTACAGACATGGATGAACACTCCCCCGCACTCGTACTGTGGACATGCGGGAAAGTCTACGCACGCGCGGTGTGACCGCCCCGAAACACGCAAGACGGCCGAAGGGGTGCGGCCGCACTCTGCAAACCTTGCATGGGACGACCGCGGCGATCACTACAGACGCTGCATCATCTGCTCTTGATAACCCCTGACCGTACGGTCGAGTTCTTCCGCCGCTACATCGTCCCCACGCTTGCGCGCGTCCTGGGCTCGATCCTGAATTTCACGGATTGCGCGGCGCAATTCATCATCGCTCATCGTGTGTTTCATGTCACAATTCTGCGCCTGCTCGCAGGGTTTAGCTAGCACAGATTGGAATCCGGCAAACCGTTCAAGGTTCAACTCGCAGGTGATCCGCGCGACACCGTAAACAGCGGCCCCGATTGCGGCCCTAATCCCTCAAACCTCGCTTGAACTGCAGTTTTTCAATCGAAATAGTCGCGGAAAACCAGGCTAACGCATAGCTAATATCGCCAAAACAGGTAAAAAGTTTGATATTGGGCACATTGGCCAAGTACTGGAAGGTTCGAATAGCGCAGTCGTAGCTGCGCATTTCCGCGCGGCGGAAACTCAATGTGCGCTGAGACATAGCTGAGCACTCATTGGCCGGACGAATCGAATCTCGGACACATTTGACAACTAGTCCACTAAACAGACTACGGTGAGCTACCGATCGGTTATCCGCGTGATACCGTAGGATTCACTGAACGGACAATTGCTAGCTAGAGAGGATTACGGGGCGGTTCACAATGGCTGACTTTGCAGAACGATTGAACAAACTGTTCGACAGTGTTCATCCTCCGGGGCGCAAACCCCACACCAATGCCGAGGTTGCGGCAGCGCTCATCGAAGACGGCCATCAGATCTCCAAGCCGTACATCTCGCAGCTCCGCTCGGGACAGCGCACCAACCCCTCCGACGAGACAGTCGCGGCATTCGCCCGGTTCTTCAAGGTGAAGCCCGACTACTTCTTCAACGACATCTACGCAGCCAAGATCGATCACGACCTGGAACTGCTCTCGCAGCTCCAAGGCTATGGTCTTCGCCGCCTCTCGAGCCGTGCATTCGACCTCTCGGAAGAATCGCAGAATCTACTCACCACGATGGCTGAAAAGCTCCGCGCGAGTGAAGGTTTGCCAGAGGTTCCGCCTGACGCGTCGCGCTGATGCGAGTGTGCTGAAGCTCTGCATTGACCTGAAGCACTGCATTGACCGGAAGTACTGAAATGACATGGAGTAGGTCGACTATGAACGTCGACCTACTTTTGTCGTTTCATCGAGTTCTTTCGCCAACAACAACACCCATCGGCGCGCCGACATCTTCTCCGGTGGCGCAATCCACCTGGTGTCCAACACATCCGAGGCCAAGGGATCAGCGATCCACCCAGCCAATATCCCCGCGTGTGCAGTGACGGCCCGCGGCGGTTCCTGTCCACCGACGTCGAACATCCCGGCGCCGGACTGGATGTACATCGCATCCATGATCTGAGCGATCATGTCAGATGCCCGCAGCACGGACGTACTCCCGGCACTGTCCGCGTCGACTACCTCGGGGAATCGCTTGACGAGAAGCGCGTGCATCCGCCGCAGACGGTACAGATCACGTCGCGCACGTACCCAGGTCTCGAGAAGCACCCAGGTGATGCCCAGCGCTATCAGAACACTCGACGCAGCGATGAACCACACTCCTGCGCCCGTCCAGATATCCGATTCGAGTGCGCCGGTGCCACCGATCGATTCGACCAGCATCACGACGACCACGACGAGCAGGATCGACGAACCGGTCACGATCAACGCGATTCCACGCCCCAATGGTGCCCACGCGACGTGCCGTAGCCCCGTCGAAATGACAAGGGACAGTGCAACGATGATAAAGATGAGCGCCGGCGCCGGGTAACCGAAGAGCACCGCGATCGCCACCAGCAACCCCACCGAGTACAGCACCGTGGCGAGACCGCGCATGGCTGGGCGCGACATCACCGGCCAAGCGGACACGGCGCCGACTGCGCTGGCCGCAGACAACGCGGTCCACAAGACGATGACGATCATCGCTGCGGCATGTTGCTCCGGCGCAATGCGATCGACGATGTCCCACACCGCCGGAACCATGACCGTCGAGGACAATGCGACCGAGAAGCCTGCGAAGACCATCGACATCCGCAGAGGCGTCGCGGTGCGCGCGACAACTCGACCCAATCTCGCACCGGCTGCAACCCAGACGAGAAGGGCCACAGCCCAAAAGATCATCCGATCGCCTCGTCGTACCGCAATACCGACAGCGGTGTTCCACGGCCACTCATCGTTCGCAGACGCATGATCAACATCGACGCGAACGTCTCGGCTTCCCACTCCGCGATGTCATCCATCGGCACGGGTTCATTGCGCCGCAGAGAACGTTGACTCAGCATGTACGCGATCAAATCGTCACTGACCTCGAGCGTTGCCTCGGCGATCTCGGCACCCTCGTGACGAAAAACTATGTGCCCCAACTCATGTGCCAGAGTCCGCTCGACATTGGGCAACCCGGGGGCCAAAACGATGACGTCGTGATCGTCGTAGGCCCGGCGCTGACCGCACACTCCGGTGGCGAGCGGGGTTTCCAGATCGATCTCGATCGGGCGACCACGCTCGCGGGCGACTGTCTGCACCACTGTCAGCAGTGACACAGCCTCCGACGACGCTGCTGCGTCACATACAGCATCCACCGCAGCCAGAACGCGGCGATGTGAACGTCTGTCCGGCACGACTCACGCACCTCCCTGTGATCCGGGTGCCAGGAATTCGGCACGCGCTGCAGCCAATCGCGCCTTCTGCAGCGAAGCTCCACGGAAAGTCATAGCTCCCGCACCGGCCGCTACAACTGCCATGCCGCCCACACCACCGGCGACGGCGGCAGCATTGAGAATCGGCGGAAGCCCTTGAGTGAACGCCGTCGGGAATGCCTGCGGGTTCTCACTCGGACTCGCGACGTTCGGAGCGTTCGACGGTACCTGGGGAGCTACGGGTGCCGGTGCGGCCAGAACCTCGGGCGCGGAAGGCGCTGCGACTGCGCCCGGTGCTGCGTTCGCCGGTCCACCGGCAGACGGTGCCGGCGCTCCGCCGCCGACCGACGGCCCTTGCGGGTCGGACGGCCCCGCCGGTGGAAGTGCTACCGCCGAAGACTCCTCGGAGCTCTCCTGCGACTCGGAAGGGGACTGCGTCTCAGAGGTCTTCGACTCGGAGGGCGCTTCGCTCGAAGGACTCTCGGTCGGCGAGGTTGCATTGGTCGCCGGTGACACACTGCTGCTCGGACGGTGCGACACCGAAGGGTTCGCCGAGGGCTCAGTGGTCGCCTCAGTCGTCGTCGTGGGCTCAGTCGTCGTGGGCTCAGTCGTCGTCGTGGTGGGCTCGGTCGTCGTCGGCTCAGTCGTCGTCGGCTCAGTCGTCGTCGTGGTGGGCACTACCGTCGTCCCGCAGTTGTGGTGGTGACAATGCCAGCCGTAGTTCCCGTTGTTGTTGCCGCCGTAATTGCCGTTGCCGCTGTTACCGCCACCGTTGTTGCCGTTGTTGCCGTTGTTGCCGTTGTTACCGCCACCGTTGTTGCCGTTGTTGCCGTTGTTGCCGTTGTTGCCGTGGCCGTAATTACCGTTTCCGTTGCCGTTGTTTCCATTGCCGTTGTTGCCACCGGGCTGGGCGGCGACGATGGCCGGGAAAACCGACACGGCAAGGACGCCGATACCCATCAGGCACATCACAGCAACAAGCATCATCGCTAGCCGTCGTGGCTGGCTCATCGACATTCCTCCCCGACACATACGTCCGACCTGCGGAAAACTGCGGCAGACTCACCGTGCCTATCGCACCGGACACACCCTCGTTACATTTCCGGCAAACATGTATCCGCCCAAGGATCATCCCTCACTTGGAAGCTCAACGGTCCGGATCAGCGGTCGCAATCGTATGAAACGGCGCACACTCGAGCTGAATCTTCACAATTCGGGCAGGCTCTGAAAATGCAGGAAAGGGTCGTTCAACTTTCGTTGAAAGACCCTTTTTGCTGGAACTTCTTGGTGGAGCTGAGGGGAATCGAACCCCTGACCTCTTCGATGCGAACGAAGCGCGCTACCAACTGCGCCACAGCCCCGTGCCACCGCCTGAGCGGTGCTCGGCAACTCTAACAGGAACGAATACTCCCGTTGGAATCACCCGACACGAACTTTCGGCCCGACAAGATCGGCCCAGAAGATCCTCGGTCGATCACTGTCCGGATGCGCGACGCATCTCGGTGTGCCTGACCTCTTCTTCGTAGTGATCCAAGTGATCGAACACCGGATCTTCGTCGTCGACCTCGAGGACAACCGCTCCTGGCCGGCGCAGTCGCGCGGGAATCAGGCGCAGCTCTTCGTCGGTGTGCGATTCGACTCCGAGTCGCGATCGGTTGAGGCGTTCGGTGCGACGGCGGCGAATCTCCTGCTCGATCCGAACCTGTCGACGCAAGTACGCCATGTACCCGCCGAGACCGCACACGGTCAGCGCAAACAACCACCACACCATCGGCGAGATGATCAATGCGAGAGCGCCCGAGAGAATCGCGACGAAGGCAAGCCCCAGCAATGTCCGCTGTCGGAAGGCGTACCGCGCCTCCCGGGCGATGGCATCCGCTTCGGGGTCGAACCCGCCTCGTCCGCGTCGTACGGGAACAAATTCTCCGACCGGTGCACGACCGCCGGCGTAGTCGTCTTCTGCGTGAGTGTCCATCTGGTCCTCCGCGTCGTAGCTGCTGCGCACTGGTTCTGGTTGCCAGTTCGGATCGCTTCGATGTCCTGCTGCCGGCCCGCGCTGAACAGGGTTGCTGTCGCCGCGGTGGAGTACTCGAGTCGCGAGCGCCGCGTCACTCGTCTGCCGGATCCTGGGGCGCTTGTTGACGAGCATCGGCACCAGGACGAACAGCCACACGGCCACCAGCCCGATCCACACGAATGAGCTAGGCATGCCGCGGCCTCCTCCCGATCACCTACCAGCACCTATGCCAGCCGTTGACGAGTCAAGGTTAACGGCCGACGCCCTCGCATCGTTGCCGACGCGCCGAACCCCACCATACTCATGTGTCACACGCGTACCGAACTGAACTTCCGGTTCAGTCCCAAAAGTCTCAAGTTCTAGTTGAATCAAAAATCACAATTTGCCGACCAAAAGTAGGACTACTCAGCGGTAACTGCCGTTTAGCTCGCGTTTCCCACGCTACTTGCGCCGTCTTCGTCACACCCACGAAGCGCGTCCGGACCGCACCAATCTGTCGACAACGGTGGTGGGTACTTCCTCGATGGTCATTCCGACCAGAAGATGGTCGCGCCATTGGCCGTCGACATCGAGATAGCGCTTGAGGAGACCTTCCTCCCGGAACCCCACATTGCGCAGGACTGCGCGACTCGACGCGTTCTCGGGGCGAACTGTTGCGTCGACTCGATGCAGACCGACCTTCGAGAACGCGTGATCGAGCGTGAGCGCAACGGCCGCTGTGGCAACGCCACCGCCGGTGACGTGCGAGGCGACCCAATAGCCCACCCAGGCGGACCGCAGAGCGCCGCGCACGACATTTCCGATGGTGACCTGCCCGCAGTACTTCCCATCCAGTTCGATGACCAACGGAAGGATCCTGCCCTTACGCGCTTCGGAGCGAAGATTTCCGCACAGAGACGGCCAGACGGTGATGTGATGACGCGCATCCCAGGGCGACTCTCCGGTGGGCTCCCACGGCTCGAGGTGCTCACGATCGCGAATGCGGAGTCGACTCCACACCGCAGCGTCACGAAGCTTGACGGGGCGGACGGTCACGACTCCAGCGGGCACTCGCAGCGGGCCGAGATCTTCCGGCCATCCTGGATGGACTGACATCACACCCCACTCGGGTCGGCGTTACCCACGTTGGGCGAGAAAAGCTACGTCGACTTCTTCACCGATGTGCACTTCGGTGACGTCTCGATCGACAAGAACCAAACAATTGGCTTCCGCCAAGGTCGCGAGGAGATGTGAGGACGCACCGGGCGCACCGCCGAGGGCCTGCACCAGGTACTCCCCCGTCGCTTCGTCACGCATCAGCTGACCGCGCAGGAAACCCTTGCGATCGGCGATCGACGTGATCGTTCCGACCGTGCGCGCCTTCACCACTCGCCGCATCGGTTGGCGGCGTCCCAGCGCGATTCTGATCAACGGTCGAACCATGACTTCGAATACCACCAGTGCACTGACCGGGTTGGACGGTAGGAGAAAGGTCGGAACCTCGTCTCTTCCCAGCTTGCCGAAGCCTTGCACTGATCCCGGATGCATGGCTACACGCTCGACTTCGAGTGTCCCCAGATCGGCAAGTGCCTCACGGACTTCGTCGGACGCTCCGCCGCCCACGGCACCGGCGATGACAACGATTTCGGAGCGAATCAGCTGACCCTCGACTACTTCGCGGAGACGGCGCGAGTCGTTGCCCGCGATTCCCACGCGGTTGACGTCGGCGCCGGCATCGCGAGCGGCGGCTGCGAGAGCATACGAATTCACGTCGTAGACCTGACCAGGCCCCGGCGTGCGATCCACGTCGACGAGTTCGCCACCGACGCTGATGACGGAAAGCCGGGGGCGCGGATGGACGAGCACTTTGTCGCGACCGACCGCGGCAAGCAAACCGACCTGTGCGGCTCCGATGATGGTGCCTGCCCGAACGGCCACGTCGCCCGGCTGGACGTCGTCGCCTGCACGACGAACGTAGTCACCCGAACGCACCGGCTCGAAGATCCGGACACGAGCGCGACCACCGTCGGTGTTCTCGAGCGGAAGAACTGCGTCGGCCAGCGTGGGCAACGGCGCGCCGGTGTCGACTCGGACGGCCTGACGCGGTTGCAACCGGATCGGTTGGCGTGAGCCCGCTGTCACCTCGCCGACCACCGGCAAGCTGAGGTCCGTAGGCTCGCCGTCCTCGCCTCGGAGGTCGGCTCCAGCGCCGGCGACATCGACACTGCGAACCGCGTAACCGTCGATGGCAGCTTGATCGAATCCCGGCAATGGGCGTTCGGTCACCACTTCCTCGGCACACAGCAGTCCCTGCGCTTCCGAGATGGCGACCCGAACCGGACGGGGTGCCACTGCAGCAGCGGTAACCCTGGTCTGCTGCTCCTCAACCGACCGCATCTGGTCCGCGTCCTCCTGTGTCTCGAAATTCGGTGATATCCGTCAGCTCATGATGCCTTGCCTTCGAAAAGGGACAAGCACATTGATACTGCGTTATCGGGCGATCAACCACCGTGGCGACACGCTCAGCGGTCGAGTCGATCCGCGAGCCACTTGCGCAAGGACGGGCCGTAGTCGTCACTGTCGAGTGCCAGGTCAACCGAAGCGCGGAGGTACCCACCAGGGTTGCCCAGGTCATGACGCGTTCCGCGGTGCACCACCACGTGAACGGGATGCCCCTCGGAAATCAGGAGAGCGATGGCGTCGGTGAGTTGCAACTCACCGCCGGCTCCCGGCTTGATGCGACGAAGTGCGTCGAAGATCGCACGATCGAGTAGATAGCGACCCGCAGCGGCAAAGGTCGACGGCGCGTCTTCCACAGCCGGCTTCTCGACCATGCCGACGACCTTGAGCACGTCGGGGTTGACCGCGTCGGGAACGATCTCGACGTCGAACACGCCGTAGGCGCTGACTGCGTCTTTGGGGACGTCGATTGCACAGAGAACGGACCCGCCGCGCTTGGCCCGAACTCGCGCCATGATCTCCAGGACACCACGCGGCAGTACGAGATCATCGGGTAGAAGGACGGCGATGGCATCTTCGTCGTCGTCGAGAACCGACTCGACGCAACCAACTGCATGCCCGAGCCCGAGGGGCTGTTCCTGAATGACGGAATCAACTTCGAGCAAACCCGGCGCTTTGCGCACCTTTGCCAGGGCAGCAAGTTTTCCGCTTGCTTCCAGCTTGCTTTCGAGCACGAGGTCCTCGACGAAGTGTGCAACCACCCCGTCTTTGCCGGGGGACGTCACGATGACGAGCCGCTCGGCTCCCGAGTCCGCGGCTTCACCTGCCACCAGTTCGATGCCCGGTGTGTCCACGACCGGCAGCAATTCTTTCGGAACCGTCTTGGTGGCAGGCAGGAAACGAGTACCAAGTCCGGCTGCGGGAACCACGGCCGTACGGAAGGCCCTCGTGCTGCTAGCGACAACGTCTGTCATGCCAACACCTTAGCCGCCGCTTGTTACCGCTCGGTCAGCACGACGAATATCGTTGTGGGGTGACACCGCGGACAAAAGCACAATGGCGACAAATCGCACTCGCAGCACGTGAAGCAGTCTCCGAGCACGCTCGAAAAGCGGAAACTGCGGCGTTGATCACGCACATACCTTCGGTGATAGTCGAAGGAACAACGGTGTGTGCGTACGTCCCCACTCGCACCGAACCAGGATCCACCGATTTGCTCGACGCCGTTGCCGAGGTCGCCGGGCGTGTACTACTTCCGATCACCGGGGAGCCCGGACCGTTGTCCTGGGTCGAGTACAGCGGCGCGGACGGTTTGCGACCGGCGAAGTACGGCATCCGGGAGCCTGTCGGACCTGTCCTACCACCGGAAAGCCTGTCCGACGTGGAATGCATGCTGATCCCTGCACTTGCAGTGGACGTGCGCGGAACACGCCTCGGCCGCGGCGCAGGCTTCTACGACCGCACACTGGGGTCGGTCGGTCCGCAGACTCGGCTTGTGGCAATTGTCAGAGACTCCGAACTCGTCGAGACCTTGCCGGCCGACGACCATGACGTACCCATGGGCTGGGCATTGACGCCGGGCGGCGGGCTGACGCAGCTGCAACGTGATTGATCTGCGGGAATAGATCCCTGATTAGCGCTGTTGGCACTGTCACTTGTAGAGTGCTAAAGGCTGCGGTGTAAATACGCAGCTGCTCGAACATCACAGTGCGGAGGAAGCCCGGTGCCCACCTACTCATACGCATGTACGGAATGTGACAACCGTTTCGACATCGTCCAGTCCTTCAGCGAAGATTCGCTGACGGTCTGCCCAGCTTGCTCAGGCAAGCTCCGCAAGCTGTTCAACTCTGTCGGCATCGTGTTCAAGGGCAGCGGCTTCTACCGCACCGACAGCCGCGGCGGCTCCGGAACTGCGAGCGAGCCGGCCAAGAGTGATTCGGCACCCGCTGCGAAGTCCGAGTCCAAGTCGGACTCCTCGTCGACCTCGAGTTCGTCGACCAGCACGCCGGCGCCCGCCAAGGCTGCCGCAAGCTGATTTCCACAACCTCCGGGTTGTCCACAGGTTCACATCGTTAGGGCCGGAAGCACCGCTTCCGGCCCTAACGTGCATGAATGCCGTCAGCACGTACTCGCTCGCCGAGGCGCTCCGATCCACTGCGCGCCCAGCTCGATCTCACCCCGAGCACCCTCGATCGCGTCGTCGAACTGACGCGCGGCACACGATTCCGCACGGCGACAGTCCGCAAGATCGCGGCCGTTGCCCTGGCCGCACTCGGCGTCGTCCTCTTCTTCCGAGGCGATCCTGCGACCGATACGGTCGCTGTAGTTGTCTCGAGTCGCGATCTCACTCCCGGACAGGTGATCGCGAATTCGGATGTCGAGATCCGCGAGATCGACTCGAAACAACTTCCCGAAGGAGTTGTCTCCGATACCGGCTTGGTGGTCGGAAGAACCGTTGCCGGCCCGATACGCACCGGCGAAACAGTCACCGACGTGCGCGTTCTCAGCCCACGGCTGGCCGGGTTGTCCGTAGGAACCGACGACGCCCGCATCGTGCCCGTGCGACTTGCCGATGCGGCCGTTGCAGACATGTTGCGCAGCGGGGATGTCGTCGACGTCCTGACCGTCGGCCCTGACACATCCCGCACTGACACATCCCACCCCGACACACCCAACGAATCAATTGCCGACAAGGCCCCCCAGATTCTTGCCGCGGGGGCGGTAGTCGCGTTGGTCACCAAGTCGGAAAGTACACGTAACCAGCAGGAACAGGTGATCCTGCTGGCTCTGCCGACACCGGCAGCCAACGTCGTTGCCGCGGCATCGCTGTCCAATGCGATCACCGTGACATTCCGCTGACCGCACAAAGCGGCCGAAGCTCCTCTAGGATTTTTCCAGTCGGTTCGGTATCAACGGACCATCTGGCACTTGCCATCGGAGACTCGAGGGGACACCGACATGCTCAAGGGATTCAAGGACTTCCTGCTTCGCGGAAACGTGCTCGACCTGGCCGTCGCGGTTGTCGTGGGCGCAGCCTTCACCGCCATCGTGACGGCCTTCACGTCGAACATCATCAACCCACTCATCGCTGCTATCGGCGGATCCGACGAATTGGGCTGGGGAAAGGAGATCATTGCGGGCAATGCCGAAACCTTCGTGAATATCGGCGCCGTGGTCACCGCGATCATCAACTTCATCATCATCGCAGCGGTCGTCTACTTCGTGCTGATCGTCCCCGCGAACGCGGCGAAGAAGAAGTTCGTCTCCGAGCCCGAGGACAAGGAAGCCAGCGAAACCGATCTGCTCATCCAGATCCGCGACATCCTCTCTGCCAATGCCGGTGGCGCCGACACGGGAGCGCACGCCAAGACACTTGAATAGTCAGTGCACGCAGAACAAATCAGGCCCTCGGACAGTGCGTCCGAGGGCCTGATTTTTCAGCTGAGGATCTTGTCAACCACCGTGGTGCGGGGGTCGCTGACTACGCAGCCAATCGTCGTCCGATGATCCCGGCGACCCTTCCGGTCCACGCTCGTCCGACGTCGTCTCGGGAAAGACGTCCCCGAAGATGCGTGCCAGGCGCTTCTTGTCGACTGGCGGCTTCTTCGGGGTATCTGGTTGCTCCGACAAGCTGTCTCAGCCCTCGAGGCTGGACAGCTCGGCGATGACGTGGCTCGCCAATGCCGTCAGGGTTGCCATGCCGTCGCGAATCGCCGGCCTGGTCGAGGCCAGGTTGGCCACCAACGTGCTGCCCGAAACTCCGACTAGGCCGCGGGACAAGCCTGCTTCGAGCGATCCGGCCGAAAGACCGGAGGCGCGAAGTGCTTCGGCAATTCCCGGGATCTCGCGATCGAGAACCTCTGCGGTCACATCGGGAGTGACGTCACGCGGAGACACCCCGGTACCGCCGACCGAGATGACGAGGTCGACGCCACCGATGACTGCGGTGTTGAGAGCGTTGCGGATCTCCACTTCGTCGGCTGCGACGGCAACCGTCGCATCGACGAGAAAACCCGCTTCGTTCAGCAGTTCCGTCACCAGTGGACCGATGGAGTCGGTGTTGTCGCCGTGGGCTGTGCGATCGTCGACGATGACGACCAGAGCGCGGCCGGCCGATGTGGCTTCGAGTTCCATGACTCCTACCGTAGTGTCCGATCCCGACGCCGTTGCGATCTGGCCGAAGATCGGCTCGATCGTCTGCTGATCACCGAACATCATCGGCCGCCCTGCGCCGCCGCGGTTCCCAACGTGACATCGACGGTCTTGGTCTGTCCACCGTCGGTGTAGGTGATCGAGACCTTGTCTCCAGGAGCATGCGAGCGAACCGCCGCGATCAGCGAATCACCATCTGCGACAACACGATCGTCGACCTTGGTGATGACTGCACCCTTTGGGATACCGGCCTTGGCGGCCGGCCCGTCGGCAGTGACATCCATGACGGTCGCGCCGTCGGCGTTGTCCTGCGACGGCACGGTCACGCCGATCATGGCTTGGGTCGCCTTGCCGGTCTTGATCAGTTCGTCGGCGACGCGGCGCGCCTGATCGATCGGGATGGCGAAACCGAGGCCGATGGAGCCGCCCTGGGTACCCGACGACGCTCCAAGTGAGGCGATCGCCGTGTTGATGCCGATCAGCTGGCCGTCCATGTTGACGAGGGCGCCACCGGAGTTGCCGGGGTTGATCGCCGCGTCGGTCTGCAGAGCGTCGATGACGGTGTTCTGGTTGCCCGACTCGCCGCTCGTGGACACCGGGCGATCGAGGGCGGAGATGATGCCCTCGGTGACCGTTCCGGCCAGGCCGAGCGGGGACCCGACGGCCACAACCTGCTGTCCGACCTGAACGTCGCCGGAGTTGCCGAGATCGATGGGAGTGAGGTCGTTGCGGCCGTCGACCTTGATGACGGCGATGTCGGAGACGGGATCGGCACCGACCAGGGTGGCCGAGGCCTTGGTTCCGTCGGAGAACGCGACCCGCAGTTGCGCTCCCTGGGCACCGGCAACGTGATTGTTGGTCAGGATCAGGCCGTCGGAGGACAGGATGACACCGGAACCCTCACCGCCCTGTCCCTGCGCGGTGGCCACCTCGATCTGCACGACGCTGGGCACCACCTTCGAGGCAACGGCCTGAACCGAACCGGCGGGAGCGTTGGACGTGTTGGTCGCGGTCGGCTTCGGGGCGTTCAGCGAGTTGGTGACCGTCGCGGTTCCACCGTTGCGGTCCGCGACGACGGCTCCGACCACGCCACCGACGCCGCCGCTGACCAGGACCAGAGCGAGAGCGCCGGCAACCAGGGCCATGCGTCCCGACTTCGGCTTGGTGGTGGTCGAACCGGAGTTCGGCCCCTGTAGCGGTGCGGGGATCTGGTTGTGGCCGCCGCCTGGACCGTTCGGGCCACCGGGGCCACCGGCATTGGGTGCGCCGTACGGGGCGCTCTGCTGATACGCCGCTTCATGGGCACCGTGCGGGTGGCCGAAAGCCTGAGTGGGCTGCTGCGGCGCCTGCCCGAAGGCCTCGGTGGGTCGAGCTTCGGTGGGTCGGGCTTCGGTGGGTCGGGCAAACGACTCGGTCGGCTGGTACGGCTGCTGAGGCGCCTGCCCCTGTGGCTGCTGGGGTTGCACAGGTGGCTGCGCCTGAGGTGCTGCCGGCTGCGCCTGGGTAGTGGGCTCGTTGTTGGGCTGCTCGGGCCGGGTCGGCCCGACGTTACGGTCCTCGGTCATCGGCTCGCCTTCGTCTACGGTGACCACCGGACGGGCAGTCACAACTGTTCTGCCGACAATGCTGCCTTGCGCTGCTGAGAAGGCGCTGAGACGTGCCTGTCACTTTACCCAGAGTTCGTCGTGAAAAACCGGTGCCGTCCGGCTCGGCCCGAAAGACTCTCGGGCCGAACACATTAACCCGTGACGTCAGTCACCGAAGCCCGGGACCAACGGGTCTGCAGAACACGCTACTCGGCACTCGGCCCGGGTTCGCCGGGAAGCACGATACGAACAAGTGCTCCCCCACGATCGGATTCGTCGATCGCGATGGTTCCGCCGTGCTTGACGACAACCTGACGCACAATCGCAAGTCCCAGACCCGATCCCGGCATCGAACGTGCCGCAGTCGACCGGTAGAAACGATCGAACACCAACTCCCGATCCTCCTCCGGAATGCCCGGTCCCGCATCACTTACGGTCAATTCCAACAATCCTTGGCCCACCGGACGCATTTCGACGCGTACCTGTTCGCCCTTCGGACTCCACTTCGCAGCGTTGTCGAGGACGTTCAGCACCGCACGCGACAGGCCTGCCTGGTCTCCGTAGACGTACCACGGGGTGGTGACCGCTTCGAACTCGATTTCGTTGCGCCTGCGCCGTGCTCGCTCGAGTGCACGTTCGACGACGTCGCTGACGTCGACGCGCTCGTACACGGTCTCGGGAGCGTCTTCGCGGGCCAGGTCGACGAGGTCGCCGACAAGGGTCGACAGTTCCTCGATCTGCGCGACGACATCGGCACGAAGTTCCGCCATGTCCTCGTCGGGAATCTGCGGCGCACCTGGGCGACTGGACGCGATCAGCAATTCCATGTTGGTACGCAACGACGTCAGCGGCGTTCGCAACTCGTGTCCGGCATCCGCAACGAGACGCGACTGACGCTCGCGGGACTCGGCGAGCGCCCGCAGCATCGTGTTGAAACTCTCTGTCAGGCGCGCCAATTCGTCGCTGCCGGTCACGGGGATCTGCGTCAGATCGTCGGTCCTGGCGACACGTTCGGTGGCAGCAGTCAGCCTGGCAATAGGCCGTAAACCGGTGCGGCCCACGGTGGTACCCGCCACCGCAGCCAGGATGACGCCACACCCGCCGACCACGAAGAGAACCCACGCCAGCCGGTCCAGGACCGCAACCGTGGGCGCGAGTCGCTGGCCGATCACCAAAGTGCTTCCGTCATGGGTTCGTTGGGCCAACACACGCTGGCCGTCGACCGTGCGCAGCGAGGAATCCGACTCGCCACGCGCTACGGCGTCTTCGGCTTCACCGATCGGCACGTCGGAACCGGGCGGCTGATACGTGCTCAGATCCGAGAAGATCAGCGCCACACTGATGTCGGTGGTGTAGAGCGTTGCACCGGAGATGTACCGAGGATCGAAGCGCACGACATTGCTGTCGATGAGCACCGCCGCTCTGGTACGCAACTGGTGATCCACGTCCGCGTAGAGCGCACGCGAAACCACCGCGTACGCCGCGATCGCCATGACGGCGACGGCGATGGCCACCACCGACGCAGCGAGGAGCGTCACACGCCAACGCAACGACACCGAGCGGGTGAGCGGCATCGGCGGGCGCATTTCGACGGATGCGTTGGTGCTGGTGGACTTCTTCGGTTCGGCACTCTTGCCGAACGGAGCGGTGATCACGGAGGCGTCTCCCGCAGGACGTAGCCGACTCCGCGGACGGTGTGGATCAACCTCGGCTCGCCGTCGGCTTCCGTCTTACGACGCAGGTAGCCGACGTACACCTCGAGCGCATTGCCGGACGTCGGGAAGTCGTATCCCCACACTTCTTCGAGAATGCGTCCACGGGTCAGCACGCGGCGCGGGTTGGCCATGAGCATTTCGAGAAGGGAGAACTCGGTGCGGGTCAGGCTGATCGATCGTTCACCGCGCTTGACCTCACGGGTGACCGGGTCGAGGGTGAGGTCCTCGAACGCCATCATTTCGGAATCGGCGTCCAGATCGGGTGCGGTGCGACGCAGTAGTGCACGCAACCTGGCAAGCAACTCTTCCAAAGCGAAGGGCTTGGGCAGGTAGTCGTCGGCACCGGCGTCGAGGCCTGCGACTCGCTCGCTGACCGAATCGCGGGCGGTGAGCACGAGGATGGGCAGGTCGTCGCCGGCACTTCGAAGACGACGGCACACTTCGAGTCCGTCGAGTCGCGGCATCATGACGTCGAGTACGACGGCGTCGGGCCGGTTGGCGAGGATCTTCTCGAGTGCGTCGAGCCCGTCGACCGCGAGCTCGACCGTGTAGCCGTTGAAGCTGAGCGACCGCCGAAGCGACTCGCGAACCGCCCGGTCGTCGTCGACCACCAAAATACGCATACCGACAGTTTGGACTGAAGTGCTGAGATGCGGCTGAGAGGGTCCGATTCCGGGCTCCGGCGTGTCGCGGTCAGTCCCGGGTTCGCCTCGGTCCGGGCAGGCTCCAATGACGCCACAACGCAAGCAGTCTGAACACCGCGGCGAACGCGGTGCCGCACACCAGCGCTGCGTTGGTGGACAGTCCGGCTTGCGAGACTGTGACCACCAACGCAGCGCCGAGCAGTGCGGGAACCGCGTACAGGTCCTTGTGCAGGAGCAGCGGCACCTCGTTGACGAGGACGTCGCGGATCACTCCGCCGCCGATCGCAGCGGTCGCACCGATCAACGTCGCCGCCAGCGAGCTGGCGTTGTTGTCCAGCGCGATGACGGCGCCGGTACTCGCGAACAGGCCCATTCCCAGTGCGTCGAGCGCCAGGATTTCACGGCGCAGGCGATTGAGCGGCTCGTGTAGGTAGAACACGGCGAGTGAGGTGGCGGCGGCCGTTCCGAAGTACGGCCAACTGCTCAGGGAGCTGGGCGGATGGACGCCGAGAAGGACGTCGCGGACGATACCGCCGCCGATGCCGGTGAACACACCCACCGAGCACACCCCGAAGATGTCGAGTCGCTTGGTGACGCCCACCAAGGCACCCGAGGCCGCGAACGCCACGATGCCCACCAGTTCGAGGATCCTCAGCAGCACCGGCCAAGGATCGCACGGTCAGAGGCGGCTCGGGTCGATCACCCCGAGTCGAACTGCTTTGACCAGTCGGCGCGGAACCCGGTGGGTCTGTCCGAAGGCCGTGACCTCGACCAGATCGGGCGCCGTCGCCTTCCACTGGGCACGGCGACTGCGGGTGTTGGAACGGGACATCTTCCGCTTGGGAACGGCCATCAGAGCGCCTTGCGCTTTCCGTAGCGACGCTCGAACTTCTCGACGCGTCCGGCGGTGTCCATCACGCGTTGCGCTCCGGTCCAGAACGGGTGCGAGTCGCTCGTGACATCGACGACCAGCAGCGGGTAGATGGAACCGTCTTCCCATTCGACGGTGCGGTCACTCGTCACGGTCGATCGGGTCAGGAAGCTCTTGCCGGTGCTGGCGTCCTGGAAGACCACCGGGTGGTAGTCGGGGTGCATCTGCTTCTTCATTCGTTTCCCTCTCGCGTTGATTCGGTTTCGGCATAAGGTGATTCGGATTCGTCGCACGGGTCTTCGTGGAACTCGCCGAACGGGTCTTCCCAGGTGACCCACGACGCTTCGTCCGCCAACTCGTCGTCGGTGACCAAGGCGTGCTGCAGTGTTCGGTCGATCTCGAGCGGATTCGCACCGCATGTCAGAACAACCATCGAGGTGTCGCGATCACCGAAACGCTCGTCCCATTTCAGGGCGGCGAGCGCACGGCGTTCGGCCGGCACGCGGTCTCGTTCCTGAGGCGTCATCGCGGCCAGCCAGGTGTCCGCGCTGGCAACTCGCAGGCCGCCGCCCGCCGATTCGAGCCAGAGCGCTTCGCCAGGTTGCGTCGCCACCCAGACTCGCCCGCGGGAGTACACGACGCCTTCGAGCAGGACGTCGATCGCCTCGTGCAGACGCCCGGGGTGGAACGGCCGGTTCGCGGTGAACTCGACGAGCATCACTCCGCCGTCGTCGTCGAGCGGCGGCTGACGACGCAGCAACGGCGAGTGTGCGTCGGCCAGCTCACCGCGTCGCGCGTCCGCAGGCACCTCGAGGAGCAGTGCCTCGATGTCGTCTCCCTCATCGAAGACGGGTACCCGCGGGGCGATGCGTGCGAGAACCGCGTTCAGGCGGGACCGCTGCCAGCCGTCGAGTCCATCGGACCCGCGTAGGACGAGCGCGTCGGCGAAGTCGACCTGCCCGACGACGACCTGCGCCAGGGTGCGGTCGTCGTCGAGAGCGTCGTCGCCGGTGGCGTCGGCCAGCCAGGTCTGCGCGTCGATACACGTCACGACGGCGTCGACACGGACGTCACGCTGTGCCGGTCCGTCCAGTTGGCCGACGACGCCGGTCACGACGACGTGCTCGATCGCCCAACACAGCGCTTCGGGTTCGAGTTGGCGGTCCAGCAACAGGACGATGCGCTGCACCGAACTGTGCGAGTGAAGTCGACGCAGAAGCGGCAGCAGGTCTTCGCGCAGGGTGCAGGAGACGCAGCCGTGCGCGAGCTCGAGGATCGTCTCGCGCTCGGACACTGTGCCGGCAGACCCGGTACCCCCGGTCATCGAGGTGACCGTCCGCCTGACCACCCCTTCACGGACGTGGCTCAGGTCGTGGTGAACCAGAACAGTTCCGGTTCGCAGCAACGCTCGTGCGGTGTGTGGGGTGGATTCGCTCATACCGGCGACCAGGACCAGCGGAGTCCTGCCGTCCAAGATCGTGTTCACAGCGGGCCTTTCTGGGAATGATTGTCATTACCGAGGTTGAACGCTACATTGATCTCACCGCATTGTCGAAAATGATTGTCATCTGCAAGTTGAAAGGAATACCCATGTCGGCTCACTGCCAAGTGACCGGACGTGTGCCGGGGTTCGGAAAATCCGTCTCGCACTCCCACAAGCGTTCGAACCGTCGCTGGAACCCGAACATCCAGCGCAAGACCTACCTGCTGCCCAGCGAGGGTCGTCGCATCACACTCACGCTCTCGACCAAGGGCATCAAGACGATCGACCGCGACGGCATCGAATCCGTCGTCGCCCGGATCCGCGCGCGCGGCGAGAAGGTCTGAGCAGATGGCACGCAACGAGATCCGCCCGATCGTGAAACTCAAGTCCACCGCGGGCACCGGGTACACGTACGTGACCCGCAAGAACCGTCGCAACGACCCCGATCGACTCGTACTGAAGAAGTACGACCCGGTGCTGCGCAAGCACGTCGATTTCCGAGAAGAGAAGTAGGCATGGCCAAGAAGTCGAAGATCGCGAAGAACAACCAGCGACGGGTCGTCGTCGAGCGATACGCGGAGCAGAGGTCGGCACTCAAGGAGACGATCCGCTCCCCGAAAAGCTCACCCGAGGAGCGCGCAAAGGCCCAAGCGACCCTGCAACGTCTACCACGCGACGCCAGTCCGGTACGATTGCGCAATCGAGACGCTGCGGATGGACGTCCGCGCGGCCACCTGCGGAAGTTCGGGCTCTCCCGGATTCGCGTGCGAGAAATGGCGCACCGTGGGGAACTGCCTGGCGTACACAAGTCGAGCTGGTAAGGAAGTCGGATGGCAGTCAAGCGTTCACCGTCGAAGAAGCCACGCCCCGTAGAGGGTCGTAAGCCCAAGAAGAACCCGTTGTTCGCAGCGAAGATCACGCATGTCGATTACAAGGACATCAACTTGCTTCGCACGTTCATCTCGGACCGCGGCAAGATCCGCAGCCGTCGCGTCACGGGCCTGACCCCGCAGCAGCAGCGTCAGGTCGCCGTTGCAGTGAAGAACGCCCGCGAAATGGCGTTGCTCCCCTTCACCGCCGCACGGTAGTCATACGTAGAAGTACCGAAGAGGCCGCGCAGTCACTCGACTGCGCGGCCTTTTCGTTGCCCGGACTAAGATTTCCCGGAGTCGTTCATTCCAGTCGAGAGGTGCCCGCAGCGTGTCGGGAGTTGTTGCGGGTTTCACCGTCATTTTTGTGGTCATCGCGGTCGGGTATCTCCTCGGTCGCCTCGGCACCCTCGGTAGCCAAGGACAGTTCGTTCTCGGTCGGCTCGTCTTCTTCGTCGCGACGCCTGCCCTGCTGTTCACCACGCTCGCGTCGTCCGATCTGTCGGTGATCTTCTCGCCGACGCTCGCGGTCGCGTCGGCCACCGCCTTTGCCGTCGGCGCCTTGTACGTCGTCGTCGCAAAGATCTGGCTCGACCGGCCGCTGCCCGAGCTGACCATCGGCGCACTGTCGGCGTCGTACGTGAATTCGGCCAACCTCGGTATCCCGATCGCGGTGTTCGTGCTCGGCGATGCCACGTTCGTCGCGCCACTCCTGCTCTTCCAGATCGTCGTCTACTCCCCCATCGCCTTGACGATCCTCGATCTGACGGCCCTTCGCGGCGCTGACGCCGAGAAACTCTCGCTGATCGACACCGTCACTGCCCCGTTCAAGAATCCGATCGTGCTCGCGGGCGCTGCGGGGTTGATCGTCGCGTTGATCGGTTGGGTACCGCCCCGGCCGCTGATGCAGCCTTTCGAATTGATCGGCGCGACGTCCGTACCCGGTGCACTGTTGGCATTCGGGCTCTCGTTGTACGGCGTACGGGTACTCGAGAAGGGCTCGAGTCCTCGACGCGACGTCGCGCTGGCGTCGACGCTCAAGATCGTCGTCCAACCTGTGCTGGCCTATCTGATGGCGCATTTCCTCCTCGGCATCGACGGCCATCAGCTGTTCGCCATCGTGGTCGTCTCGACGTTGCCGACGGCTCAGAACGTTTTCATCTATGCAAGCCGCTATCGGCGCGGAATGGTCCTCGCCCGAGACAGTGCCTTTGTCACTACTTTGGCGTCTATTCCGGCAATTGCGCTGGTCACAGCACTACTCGCTTGAGCAGGGTTACGGTGGATTCATGCGTGTACTAACCCTCGCCGTTCTGGCCTGCCTTGCTGTGGCCGGATGCTCCGTCGGGGCCCAGACCACGGGGCCGGTTGCCGCACCGAATCCGATGGCGGCCAACGAAGCGAGTCCCGCCGACTGGTCGCTCGGAACCCCCGTTCCCGACGAGGTCGACGACAGCGAGATGGGCACGGAGTTCGACAGCCGCGCCGACATCGTGGGTGCGACGGCCACGATGTTCGAATCGTGGTCCGAGGTCGACGATCACACGGTGGCCGTCCACTTCGTGACCGGCACTCCGGAGTGCTACGGCGCGTACGCGACCGTCGAAGAGACCGATACGACGGTGATCGTCACTCTCCGAACCGGAGCACTGCCAGAGGCCGCGGACAAGATGTGCATTCTGGTTGCCGTGTTCGGCAGCTTGGACGTCCCGCTGAGCCGACCGCTCGGCGACCGTCACGTCATCAACGGCTAGCAAGCGCGCCTAAACGGCACAACTTCGACGATCGAACACTCCGTTTCGTCAGGTGTGGCGTGCGTCTCCTCAGGACAGACTGAAAACCGACACCCGTTCACTCGCTCGTCGGCAGCTTTTCGACTCGAGCGGTGCTCAACATGAAGGAGCTCGCAAGTGCCTACTCTCCAGAGAGATGTTGCAATCGTCGGCGCCGGCCCCTCTGGCCTGGCAGCGGCAACCGCGCTGCGCAAGGCCGGCTTGTCCGTCGCCGTGATCGAAGCACGCGATCGTGTCGGCGGCCGCACGTGGACCGACACCATCGACGGCGCAGTCCTGGAGATCGGCGGCCAGTGGGTCTCCCCCGACCAGACTGCTCTGATCTCCTTGCTCGACGAACTCGGCCTGAAGACTTTCGAGCGCTACCGCGAGGGCGAGTCCGTCTACATCTCGTCAGCAGGCGAGCGGACTCGATACACGGGCGATTCCTTCCCCACGAACGAGACCACCAAGAAGGAGATGGACCGTCTCATCGACGAGATGGACGATCTCGCAGCGCAGATCGGCGCCGAGGAGCCGTGGGCACATCCCCTCGCCCGCGATCTCGACACAGTCTCCTTCAAGCAGTGGCTGATCAATCAGTCCGACGACGCCGAGGCCCGTGACAACATCGGCCTCTTCATCGCCGGTGGCATGCTCACCAAGCCCGCCCACTCGTTCTCCGCCCTGCAGGCCGTACTCATGGCCGCTTCCGCAGGCTCGTTCTCCCACCTCGTCGACGAGGACTTCATCCTCGACAAGCGAGTGATCGGCGGAATGCAGCAGGTATCGATCCGCATGGCGGAGGCCCTCGGTGACGACGTCTTCCTCAACGCACCCGTGCGTACGGTGAAGTGGAACGAATCCGGTGCAACGGTGTTGGCGGACGGCGACATTCGCGTCGAGGCAAGCCGGGTCATCTTGGCCGTACCACCCAACCTCTACTCCCGGATCTCCTACGATCCCCCGCTGCCGCGTCGTCAGCACCAGATGCATCAGCATCAGTCTCTCGGCCTCGTCATCAAGGTGCACGCCGTGTACGAGACGTCTTTCTGGCGCGAAGACGGCCTCTCCGGCACCGGCTTCGGCGCGTCCGAGGTAGTGCAGGAGGTGTACGACAACACCAACCACGAGGACAATCGCGGCACCCTGGTTGCTTTTGTCTCCGACGAGAAGGCCGACGCGATGTTCGAGCTCTCCGCCGAGGAGCGTAAGGCCACGATTCTGGCCTCACTCGCCCGCTACCTGGGCCCGAAGGCCGAAGAGCCGGTTGTGTACTACGAATCCGACTGGGGCTCGGAGGAATGGACCCGCGGTGCGTACGCGGCAAGCTTCGATCTCGGCGGCCTGCACCGCTACGGCGCGGATTCCCGCACGCCCGTCGGACCGATCCACTTCTCGTGCTCCGACATCGCGGCCGAGGGGTACCAGCACGTCGACGGTGCCGTTCGGATGGGTCAGCGCACCGCCGCCGACATCATCGCCCGCAGCAAGGCCTGACGGCCGCTTCGCCAAGTCTCGATCATTGCCCGGCAGTCACGATTGCCGGGCAATGATCGAGAGCAGCAGTTCCGCACGAACTCTCGCTACCTCCAGCCGACAGTCGATCAGGCTCTCCACCTTCGCCATTCGACTTCGCAGGGTGTGCCGGTGGACGCCCATCGTGATCGCTGCCGCTTCCCAATGCCCGTTGGCCTCGAGAAATGCCCGCAACGATGCCAACAGTTCGGTGCCGTTGTCACGGTCGTAGTCCTCGATCGGGGTGATCATCGTTTCCGCCAGCGTATTGAGCACTTCACGCGTCGAATCGAAGGACAGCAGCACGCTGCCGGTCAGAGCCGCGAATTCCAAAGGCTCGCCGCCGATTTCCGCCGCCGACGCACACAGCTGGGACTGTTCGACGGCGACCGCCAGCGCTGCGACCACGCGCCGCGCACTCAGACCCACACGAAGCGCGCGAAGATCCGACCTCGATACCCCGCCCAGTAGCTCGCGGGCGAACTGGACGTCGTCGGTTCCACGCAGCAGCACCGTGACCCGAGTGTCGTTGATCCGCGAGAACAACTGCCGCCCTGCCTTGTTCATGAACTCGGCAATCTCGACTCCGACCCGTCCCGCGACGTCGGCCGTGTCCGCCAGAACGGTCAGGCCACGGATCATTCCCGCGCCGTCTGCGGCTTGGCGGATCTGTTGCCACGCCGGCGCCGGGTCACGGTCTTCGGTGAGCAGCAGCCCGAGGGCATGCGAATTCAGCTGATCCTGAGTGGCGCGCAGGCGCGCAGGTTTCTCGAAGTCCAACGCCAGCAACGAGTTCGCGTGACCGAGAAGTATCTGATCGACGTAGCTGAGCGCCGACGCACTGATCACCGCCAGGTATCCGTACGGCGTTCGCCCGACACTGATCTGTTGCACGGCGATGGACGCTCCGGAACTGGCGAGCGTCACGCTACTGGACGCACCGCCCCCGAGAGTTGCTCGCAGTTCGTCGATCACGTCGTCGGTCGGTAGTTGAGGTGAGCTCTCGAGAACTCGTCCGGCGACGTCGAGAAGAAGCACCGTCGCCGACGTTGCGATCGCCAGCTCACGCACGGTCGCAGCCGTTCCACCGGAAACGACGGCCCGCGTCATCCGCGGTTGCGCCCGCGACGCCCGAAGGACCGCTTCGTATTCCTGTTCTGCCAACCGGCTCATCACACGCTTGACGACGGCGGCAAACGGCGTCGGCAGCGGCACCTCGATCAGCGGCAGGCCGATCTCGTCGGCGACAGCCACCAGATCGGCCGGAACTTCGGGGTACGAGAGTCCGGTCCCGAAGCCGACCGCCGCTACGCCTGCCGCATCTAGCATTCGAAGGTAGCGGCCGCGCTTTTGCTGAGTGGACGGCAAACGGATGCCCGTCGTGAGAATGAATTCACCGCCGGTCAACCATCGGAACGGGTCGAGCAACTCCGTGGCGTGCGCAAACGTGATTTCGCGACCGACCCCCTGCGCCCCGCCTTTGAGTTCCAGCGCGAGGTCCGGCTGCGCCAACATCCACCGCACAGCGATCGTCATGGGCTGGACTGTACAACTCGGCGCGTCGGCGATCAAAGATTTCACCTTTTTGGCAGCTGTCTTTACTTGTGAGTCAGCGCACACTTGCTCACACACGCCCCACACAGTGCGAGTTCTGTGTCGATCACCTCGGCCGGAACTCGTTCGACCTCGAGAGGAACCGGTACCGATGTCGATCGTCGTACTCGAGAACTACATCAACGGTGAATTCGTCGCCTCAACCGCGACGGAAACACTCGACCTGATCAACCCCGTGGACGAGAGTGTGGTCGGGCGTACGCCGATCTCCACCAAGGCAGACGTCGACGCCGCCGTCGAAGCCGCACAGCGCGCGTTCGAGACCTGGGGCAAGACGACGCCGAGCGTGCGGCAGGCCGCACTCCTCAAGCTCGCTGACGCCATCGAAGCGCACAGCGACGAAATCGTCGCAGCCGAAAGCGCCAACACCGGCCAGGCGCACCAGATGATCGCCGACGAAGAGGTCAAGGTCGGAGCCGATCAGATGCGGTTCTTCGCCGGAGCCGCACGCCTTCTCGAGGGGAAGGCCGCCGGAGAGTACATGGAGGGTTTCACGTCGTACGTCCGTCGTGAGCCCATCGGTGTCGTCGGTCAGGTCACTCCCTGGAACTACCCGTTCATGATGGCGCTGTGGAAGATCGGGCCTGCCCTCGCGGCCGGCAACACGATCGTCCTCAAGCCCAGCGACACCACACCGGGCAGCACGCTGGTCCTGACGAAGCTCTCGAAGGGCATCCTGCCGGACGGCGTGTTCAACGTCGTGCTCGGCAACGGCGGTACCGGCGCGACGTTGGTGGAGAACCCGGCCCTCGGTCTCGTCTCCATCACCGGTTCGGTACGGGCAGGCATCGCGGTCGCCGTGTCCGCGGCGCAGCAACTCAAGCGCGCGCACCTCGAACTGGGCGGCAAAGCACCGGCGATCGTGTTCGGTGACGTCGACATCGAGAAGACCGCCACCGGCATCGCCGAAGCCGCGTTCTTCAACGGCGGTCAGGACTGCACCGCGGCCACCCGCGTGCTCGTCCACGAATCCATCCACGATCAGCTCGTGGAAGCCCTCGTGCGCAACGCCGAAAAGCTGCGGCCCGGAGCGCCTTCCGACCCTGATGCCTTCTACGGCCCGCTCAACAACATCAACCACTTCAACGCCGTGAGCGACAAGATCGCCAACCTGCCGGCATCGGCCAAGATCGTTACCGGCGGAAAGCGTTCGGGCGAAACCGGATTCTTCTTCGAGCCGACGGTCATCACCGGCGTCGCACAATCCGACGACATCGTGCAGGAAGAGACTTTCGGTCCTATCCTCACAGTCCAGAGCTTCTCCGACGAGAAGGAGGCGATCACGCTTGCCAACGACGTTCGCTTCGGCCTCGCCTCGAGCATCTGGACCAAGGATCACGGTGTCACACAACGCGTCTCCGCTGCTCTCGATTTCGGTGCGGTGTGGATCAACTGCCACATCCCGCTCGTCGCCGAGATGCCGCACGGCGGCTTCAAGTACTCCGGCTACGGCAAGGATCTCTCGGCCTACGGAGTCGAGGATTACACCCGCCTCAAGCACGTCATGAGTTCGCACGACTGAGTCGCCGCCCCTCCTGCTGTGCGCCTTTATCAACCCCCCGCGGTTAATAAAGGCGCACAGCAGATTCCTCCAATCCGGAAAAGAGCCACCATGCGCCTTATCGTCGGATACCTCGCCACACCCAGCGGTAAAGACGGACTGGTCCTCGGGACCCAGCTCGCGCGCAGTCTCGGCGCGCAACTCGACATCTGCATGGTCCTCCCTCCGGATCGGACACTGCCGGCCAAGGTTCCCTCGGAGGCCGGCTACGACGACATCCTCGCCGCACGTGCACACGACTGGCTTGCCGAAGCGAAAGCCTCGGTGCCCGAGGACATCCAGGTGGAAGTACACCTGAGCTTCCACGAGTCGTTCGCTCAGGGACTGCTCGACGAGGTGGACCGGCTGAACGCTCTGGCGATCGTGGTGGGCGCTTCCGGCGACGGTCTGCTCGGCCGTCACGCGATAGGTTCGGTCTCGACCGAGCTGCTGCACTCCGCTCACGTCCCGGTGGCTCTGGCCCCTCGCGGAACGCGGCACTCGGCGGCTTCGGCGATCCGAGAGGTCACCTGCGCACTCGGCACCCGCGTCGGCGCCGACATCGTCTTGAACACAGCGGTGCGCACCAGCGAACTGATGCAGGTTCCTCTGCGACTGGTCTCACTCGTCGCGCTCGACCCGCAGAACGATCTTCGCGATCATCGCGACACCGCCGAGTCGGCGAGAGAACGGGCACGAAATCACGCTCAGGACACACTCGACGTCGCCCGAGCGGCACTCCCCGCGGAGTTCCCGATCGAGGTCATCATCGCCGACGGTTCCACGGTGGAATCCGCAGTGCGTCAACTGGACTGGCAGGACGGCGACCTCGTGATGGTCGGTTCCAGTCGCCTTGCACAGCCACGCAAACTATTCCTGGGCTCCACCGCCGCCAAGATGCTGCGCGTGCTGCCCGTTCCCATGGTCGTAGTGCCCAAGCACGAATTCACCCAGCCGGAGGCACTGTCATGACCAGCACCGAACTGAGTTCCAAAGGCCTCGCCACCGGCAAGATCGGCATGATCTCCGGTGCCGTACTCGGAATCTCCTCCGTGGCACCGGGTTACACCTTGACCGCCAGCATCGGATTGATCGTCGCCGCCGTCGGCCTCAAGATGCCCGCCATCTTCATCGCCGGCTTCATCCCGATGTTCCTCACTGCGTACGCGTACCGTGAACTGAACTCGGACACTCCTGATTGCGGGGCGTCGTTCACGTGGTCCACCAAGGCATTCGGACCGTACGTCGGCTGGATGTGCGGTTGGGGCATGGTGATCGCCACCATCATCGCGCTCTCGAACCTCGCGGCCATTGCCGTCGACTTCTTCTATCTGTTCATCGCGCGGGTGGTCGACAATCCCTCCATCGCCGATCTACCGGGCAACAAATTTGTCAACGTCGGTACGACGCTGGTGTTCATCGCCCTGGCCACTTGGATTGCCAGTCGAGGAATCACCACCAGCGAGCGCGTGCAGTTCGCGCTCGTCGGTTTCCAGATGGTGCTGCTCGTCGTCTTCGCCGTCGTTGCACTGGTTCACGTCGGCGCCGGCGACGCCCCGGCCGGATTGTCCTTCGACCTGAGTTGGTTCAACCCGTTCAGTGGACTCGCCATCGGAGCGTTCGTCATCGGACTCACCGGATCGATCTTCGCGTTCTGGGGTTGGGATACCTGTCTCACGCTGGGCGAGGAGTCGAAGAACCCGAAGAAGACCCCGGGCCGCGCCGGTTTGCTCTGTGTCGCAACCATTCTCCTGACCTACCTGTTGGTCGCCGTTGCCGCGATGATGTACGCCGGCGTCGGCGAGGAAGGTCTCGGCCTCGGCAATCCCGACAACTCCGAGAACGTCTTCGGCGCTCTGGCCGATCCGGTACTGGGCAACTGGGGTGGCATGCTCCTGTTCCTCGCCGTCTTCGTCTCTTCCGTCGCAAGCCTGCAGACCACGTTCCTGCCCGCAGCGAGAACCATGCTCGCCATGGGTGCATACGGAGCGTTCCCCAAGAAGCTCGCCGAGGTCTCCCCTCGCTTCCTCGTGCCGTCGTACGCCACCGTGGTCGCGGGCGCCGTGACCGCAGTGTTCTACAGCGTTGTCACCTTCCTCTCCGAAAGTGCGCTGCTCGACACCATCGCCGCCCTCGGCATCATGATCTGCTGGTATTACGGCATCACGGCATTCGCGTGTGTGTGGTATTTCCGCAAGACGCTCTTCGAGAGCGTACGAAACTTCGTCTTCCGGCTCGCATTCCCGCTCATCGGTGGGCTCATGCTGCTTGCGGTGTTCGTGATTTCGGTTCAGGAGAGCATGAATCCGGACAATGCCAGCGGGGCATCGATCGGCGGCATCGGCCTGGTCTTCTTCCTCGGCTTCGGCATTCTCATCCTCGGCGCGGTTCTGATGATGGTCATGCGAGTGCGCAATCCCGCGTTCTTCGAGGGCAAGACCCTCAACCGCGACACGGAGGCTCTGCGCGACGAGAACGACCTCAGCGTGTCCTAGGAGACAGTAGCGTCGGGGGCCTGTGCGATCAGGCCCGCCATCAACACACGCAAGCCGAATTCGAAGGCGGCGTCGGCACGTTCGGGATTTTTCCCGGACGTTGCCAACGCCGCCTTCATCGCGTCGTTGGCCTCTGGCCCCGACGCCCACTGGACATCCGGCGCCGCCAGATCCAACGCCGAACCGAGAACAAAACTGTCGACGGTTGTAATTGCATGCAGTGTTTCGGCCGGGTCGAAGCCGCCGTCCGCGAAGGCCTGCGCCAACGCGTTGTACAGGGTGAACGCCACACCGGCTTGCACGGTCTGCGCCGTGAAGAGCGGAATCAGACGAGGATGCGCGGCGTAGCTTCGCCGATACTCGGCCGCCAACGCCGCAACCGTCTCACTCCAGGTGCCCGAGGCCGACTCGACGTCGATTCCCGCCATCAGTTGAGCCCTCATCAGTTCGACGATCTCGGCTCGTCCGGACACGTGGTTGTACAGCGACGACGGTCGAACCTTCAGTCTTGCGGCGAGTCCCGGCATGGTGAAATCGCCGGACTCGTCCACCGACTCGATCGCTGCCTCGGTGATGATCGGCGGTGAGAGCAGTCGTTGCGATGGCCGCGGCATATGTCCTCCTGTAGTGATCCACACCGTTCGGGGCGCCGCAAAAAACAATTCCTCGAAAGTCCTTGATCAATCAGCGCTCACCCACCATACTTAACGAATCACATTCGTTTTACGTTGAACGTCGAATACCCGAGCACCGAGGAAACCCCATGCTGACGATCACCGCCCTCACCCCACCCGAGTCTTTGGCCGCGACGACGCCGTCCACGTCCACCCCTCTGCGTGTGGGTCTCGTCCAACATCGCTGGCACGAGGACCAAGACGACCTCTACACCGAATTGAGCGAGGGCATCGCGGCCGCAGCGAAGCTGGGCGCTTCCGTGGTCTTTCTTCCGGAGCTGACGCTCAGCCGGTACCCCGCCTCCAGCCCGGCCGACGACAATCCCGGACGCCAAGCGGAAGACCTGCTCACCGGACCCACTCTCGCCTTCGCCGCCAAGGCCGCCGCCGAGAACCAAGTCCTCGTTCACGCATCGTTGTACGAGCGCAGCGAGGCCGAGGACGGCCTGGGCTTCAACACCGCGATCCTGGTCGCACCCGGAGGTGAACTCCTCGGTCGTACCCGCAAGCTCCACATTCCGGTGACGGCCGGGTACTACGAGGACACGTACTTCCGCGGCGGTCCGTCCGAGGACGCATACCCCGTTCACGAGGCACTCGGCGCCAAGTTCGGACTCCCGACATGTTGGGACGAGTGGTTCCCCGAGGTCGCGCGTGCATACTCCCTCGCCGGTGCCCAGGTTCTGGTGTACCCGACGGCGATCGGCTCCGAGCCCGATCACCCGAACTTCGACACCCAACCGCTGTGGCAGCAGGTGATCGTCGGAAACGGTATCGCCAACGGCACCTTCATGGTTGTTCCCAATCGTCACGGCAGTGAAGGTCTCATCACCTTCTACGGTTCGTCCTTCATCTCGGACCCGTACGGACGCATCCTCGTTCAGGCTCCCCGCGACGAATCTGCCGTGCTGGTAGCCGATCTCGACCTGCAGCAGCGCGAAGACTGGCTGGCACTGTTCCCATTCCTTGCCACTCGCCGACCCGACACCTACTCGGCTCTGACCGCACCGGTGAAGACTGCGGGAGCCAACTGATGACCTGGCGCATGCCCGCGGAAAGTGAGCCGCACGAACGTACCTGGATGGCGTACCCCAGTGCCGGATACTCCCTCGGGGACACCGCCGAAGAACAGCATGAAGCGCGCTCGACGTGGGCGGCCGTCGCCCACGCCGTCGCTGAATTCGAGCCGGTCACCGTCGTGGTCGATCCCGCCGAGGTCGAGCAAG
Source organism: Rhodococcus sp. P-2 (assembly GCF_016598535.1). Taxonomy (GTDB): domain Bacteria; phylum Actinomycetota; class Actinomycetes; order Mycobacteriales; family Mycobacteriaceae; genus Rhodococcus_F; species Rhodococcus_F baikonurensis. The sequence continues at coordinate 1,621,565 of NZ_CP066779.1, forward strand.
CACGAAAGTACCTGTCCGGGAAGGTCGACATCGTCGAGGCACCTCTCGACGACGCGTGGATGCGCGACATCGGACCGACGTTCGTCTTGTCCGACGACGGCCGTCTCGGCGGAGTCGACTGGGTGTTCAACGGCTGGGGCGCACAGGATTGGGCACAGTGGGACAAGGACTCGAAGATCGGCAGGTTTGTCGTCGAACAATCCGGTGCCCAGTTGATCGACTCACCAATCGTCAACGAGGGCGGCGGCATTCAGGTCGACGGTCTCGGCACCGTGCTGGTCACCGAAACCGTCCAACTCGATCCGGGGCGCAATCCCGACCTGACGAAGGCGGACATCGAGGCCGAACTCGCCCGCACCATCGGAGCCAAACACGTCATCTGGCTTCCCCGCGGATTGACCCGCGATCAGGAGACCTACGGAACCCGCGGACACGTCGACATCGTCGCTGCCATCTCTTCCCCCGGAGTGGTACTGGTCCATGACCAACGCAATCCGGTGCACCCCGACTACGCCGTCAGCCAGACGATCATCGAGTTGTTCGAAAGCTCGACGGACGTCGGTGGCCGGCCGTGGAAGGTCATTCGGGTACCCGCTCCCGAAATCCTGCGCGACGACGAGGGATTCGTCGACTACAGCTACATCAACCATCTCGTGGTCAACCGTGGAGTGATCGCCTGCAGCTTCGACGATCCTGCCGACGCCGAAGCGGTAGAGATCCTGTCAGCCGCCTACCCCGGACGCACTGTCGTCACCGTCGACGCCAGACCGCTGTTCGAACGCGGCGGCGGCATCCACTGCATCACCCAGCATCAGCCCGCTGAACAGAATTAGCAGCGACAGAATTAGCAGCGACGGGGCTAACGGCGCCCTCGCATGTAGTCACTCGCGACGGCTGCGCCGAGGCCGTCCAGGTCCGGCGCGATGACGCGTCCACCCACCCGGTGCGCCATCCGGTCGACCACCCTGGCCAGGCCTGGATCCTCACCGAGGCGGAAAAACGTGACCTTGGCGCCCAGCCTGGCCACCGCGTCGAGTGCTCGAACCGTCAAACCGAGGGTTCGCGCACTCGGCGGGTAGTCGAACCTGGCTTCTCCGTCCGCTTCGAGATGAGCCGTCGGCTCACCGTCGGTGACGATCAGTACCACCGGCTGCGCATTGGAATGGCGTCGAAGGTGCCTGGCTGCCAACAACAATGCGTGGTGCAGGTTGGTTCCCTGATCCCAGGCGCCGTCCAAACCGGCGAGCTCCGACGGGCTCAGTACGTGCGCGTGGCGTCCGAAGGCGATCAACTGCAGCTCGTCGCTGCGAAAACGCGTGCTCACCAGATGATTGAGTGCCAGAGCGGTGCGCTTCATCGGCACCCAGCGATCCTCCATCACCATCGAGAACGACGTGTCCACCAACAGCGCCACCGCAGCCTGGCTGCGCTGTTCGGTCTCGGCCACTTCGACATCGACGACGCTCAGCCGCACCGGCATTCGGCCCGGGTCACGTAGGACGGCGTTGGTGATGGTTCTCGTGACGTCCCAGGGTTCGGTGTCCCCGAACTCCCATTCGCGGGAAGCTCCGGTCGGTTCGCCCATCGCACCTGCCCGACGCGTATCGCGTTGACCGGTTCGCGACGACAGTTGCCCGGCGACGTCACGCAGAGCGGTCTGCCCGAGCTGCCGCATGGCCTTGGGCGACAAGCGCCATTGACCGTCCGGTGCACGATCGAAGAAACCCTGCTCCTGCAAAGCCTTTTCGAGATCGGCCAGGGTGCGAGCGTCCGCAGCGGCTTCGTCGCCGAGTTGCCGCGCGAGTAGCTCGGGGTCGATGTCGTCGAGCGCCGCGCCCGCGTACTGCTGAGACAGCTGATCTGCCAAGGATTCCAGCTCGGCGATGTCCTGCAGTGCGCCGGTCCCCTCACCCAACCCCATTCCGTTGTCGCCGCGGAACTGTTGCGAACCTTCCCAGTCCTCACCCGGCCGAGCCGCCTGAAGGAACTGGTCGAGTTGACTCAGCTCACTCATCAGGCTCGGATCACCGAACGCCTGCTGCGCCAACGCATCCAACTCGTCACGCTGCTCCTGCGAGAGCGAGTTCCGCAATCGTTGTGCGGCCGCCGCGCGCTGCGCCAACGAATCCAGAAGTTCCTCGACGTTGCGAGGGTTGTCCGGGAAATACTGCCCGTGCTTGTCCATGAATTCCGCAAACTGCTCCGGAGTGTCGACGCCCCGTGAATGCGCATCGAGCAGTTGATTCAGATCTGCCAGCATCTGGCGTATCTGCTCACGATCCTCGTCGGTAGCGCCCTCGAGCGCCTGCTTCATTCCCGAGAAGCGTTGATCGAGGACCTCACGTCCGAGCAGATCACGAATCTTCTCGTAATCCGCGCGAGCCTGTTCGCTGCGCCAGTTGTAGTCTGCCAGATCTTGAACTGCCTGAGCTGTCGAGGGTGGCAACTCCTCGATCCGCATTTCGTTGAACCGTGCGTCGTCGTCGAGAGCACGCGCCAGTTCCTTGCGCTCTTCGAGCACCGCCTTGTCGAGAAGCTGCCGAACCTCGTCGAGCGTTCCGTCGAGATTGTTGCGGCGCAACAACTCGCGTCGACGTCGGTTCGCCTGTGCGGCAAGCTCGTCCAGCCCGCGCATATCTCGATTGCCTCGCCGCAGCAGCTCCCGCAGGGCATGGCGCGGCGACGTGCCGGACAACACGTCGTCGCCGATTGCTGCCAAGGCATCGCGCAGATCTACTGGTGGCGCCAGCGGATCGGGACCACCGTCGTACGGCCCGTACCGCGGATTGTGAATCATCACTGCCCCTTACGAGTACACCGAGCGGCCGCCCGGGCCTTGATCTTTCGAGATCCGGCGCGCGAGGTAAAGCCCTTCGAGGGCAAGTTCGGCACCGGCGGCACGCTCGCCGTCGGATTGCGCACCGAGACGTTCGGCTACTTCGTCCAGGACCTCGAGGTCCGGAAGCTCGTCGAGAAATGCCTTGGCCGTGACAGATTCACCGGTGACGATCGTATTGCCCATCTCCACAGCGGAAACCAGCATCCCCAGGTCGATTCCGCCCAGACGAACCCGAACCGTATCGGCCGTCGCGCGACGCAGCAGATGCTCGAGCACCTCCAGTTCGCGGCCCTCTTCACCGGATTCGAACTCGACCTTGCCGCGAAGCACCTCGACCACGGACTCGAGATCGACGGGCCGGGCAACAGGATCGGCCTCGCCGAGCACCGCCGCGCGTCGTACCGCCGCTGCACTGACGGTTTCGGCGCCGGCGACGGCAAAGCGTGCCGACACACCCGATCGCTGGTCCACCGAGGTGGATTCGCGGAGCAGGCGAGTGAATCTGGCAAGAATTTCGAGGAGATAGTCGGGCACCTCGGCGGCCAGATGTGCCTCCTGCTCGATCACCGCAATCTCGCCCGCCAACTCGACGGGGTAGTGCGTGCGGATTTCTGCGCCGAAGCGGTCCTTGAGCGGGGTGATGATGCGGCCACGGTTGGTGTAGTCCTCGGGGTTCGCGCTCGCGACCAGAAGAACGTCCAACGGAAGCCGAAGCGTGTACCCGCGGACCTGGATGTCCCGCTCTTCCATCACGTTGAGCAACGAGACCTGGATGCGCTCGGCGAGGTCGGGAAGCTCGTTGATCGCCACGATTCCGCGATGCGCACGGGGCACGAGGCCGAAGTGAATGGTCTCGGGATCGCCGAGGCTCCGCCCCTCGGCAACCTTGACCGGGTCGACGTCGCCGATCAGGTCGGCGACCGAGGTGTCCGGCGTTGCCAGCTTCTCTGAGTATCGCTCGCTGCGATGACGCCAGGCGATCGGGAGGTCGTCGCCCAGTTCCTTGGCTCGACGTATCGAAGCCGGGGTGATCGGCTCGTACGGGTGCTCCCCCAGTTCCGAGCCTTCGATGACGGGCGTCCACTCGTCGAGAAGGAGCCCGAGGGTGCGAAGCAACCTCGTCTTTCCTTGACCTCGTTCGCCGAGCAGAACCACGTCGTGGCCGGCGATCAGCGCCCGCTCGAGTTGCGGGGCGACCGTGTCCTCGAACCCGACTATCCCGGGCCAGGGGTCACGGCCGTCCCGCAACGCGGCGAGAAGGTTCTCTCGTAGTTCTTCCTTGACACTTCGCTGTACGTGTCCGGAGGCGCGTAGCTCTCCGAGGGTTTTTGCGACAGTCACCACTCCACGCTACGAGTGTTTGCGGGGTTTCGCCTCTCGCCGAGGAAGTTCGGTCGCTCAGCCCTCGATGTTCTCGGGATTCATCCAGATGATTTCCCAGATGTGGCCGTCGGGATCCTGGAAGCTGCGGCTGTACATGAAGCCGTGATCCTGCGTCGCGTTTCCTTCGGAACCGCCGGTCGCGAGCGCTTTGTCGACGAGGGTGTCGACTGCCTCGCGAGTCTCGGCCGAGAGTCCAAGAAGCGCTTCCGTCGACGTCGAGGTGTCGGCGATGCCCTTCGTCGTGAAGGTCTTGAAGAAGGGCTCGGCCAACAGCATCACGACGATGGTGTCACTGATGACCATCGACGACGCATTCTCGTCGGAGAACTGCGTGTTCTTGGAGTATCCGAGCCCCTCGTAGAAGGTGGTGGCCTTGCCCAGGTCCTTGACGGGCAGGTTGAGGAAGAACATCGGCTGCGGGTTTGTCGCCATGGAAGGTCCTTTCCGAGACTTTGCTGTGCGCCTTTATTAACCGCCGGCGGTTAATAAAGGCGCACAGTAGACCTAAACTCCATCCATGGATACCTGGGTGTTGCCCGCCATGCTCGGCCTCGGACTCGCCGCAGCGTCCGGAATGCGAACCTTCCTGCCGCTGCTGATGCTCAGCGCTGCCGTCCACTTCGAACTGTTCGGGATCACCGTCGGCGAGTCGATGCGGTGGATCGGATCGACCGGCGCGCTGGTGGCATTGGCAATCGCCGCTGTGGTCGAACTGGGTGCCGACCTCATTCCCTTCGTGGACAACGCACTCTCGGTGATCGGCAACGTCACCGGACCGATTGCCGGAGTGATCGCCGCCTGGGCGGCATTCAGTCATCTCGACCCCGCGATGGCCGCGTTGGCGGGCATCATCGTCGGAGCGCCGACGGCGTTGACGTTCAGCGCCGCCCAGACCGGTACTCGTGCAGTCAGTACGGCCACTACCGGTGGACTGTCGAATCCCGTCGTGTCCGTCATCGAGGATGTGCTGACTTTCTTCACCTCGTTGATCGCGATGATCTTGCCGCTCCTGATCATTCCGCTGCTCGCCGCACTCTTGTGGTTCAGCTGGCGTGGCTGGCGTCGTGTCCGGAGTCTGCGCACCGCCTGACTGCACCGACCTGGTAGACAAGTCGTCATGTCCGACACCGAGATCTCGTTCCAATCCGGCGACGTCACCCTGTACGGGAGTCTTCGCCTGCCCGCCTCACCCGACGCCCCTGCCCCGGCCGCGCTGATTCTGGCCGGTAGCGGCCCCACCGATCGCAACGGCGACAGCGCACTCCTCGAAGGCGACATCGGAACTCTGCGGTTCATCGCGGATCTTCTTGAAAATCAAGGCATTTCAAGCCTGCGCTACGACAAGCTCGGGAGCGGCGAAACCGCCCTCGGCGACTACGACATCGAAGACATCGCCGATCTCGGCTTCAACACGTTTGTCGACGCCGCCTCCGACGGACTCGACTACCTCGCCGGACAACCCGGCGTCGATCCTGAGCGACTGTTCGTCGTCGGACACAGCGACGGCGCCGTCGTCGCACTGGCACTTGCCACTGCGACAGAGGGATCGAGAGTCAGCGCCCTCGCACTGCTCGAGCCACTGAGCGTGCGGCTTCTCGATCTACTCACGACGCAGATTCACCGCCAACTCGACGCCGTCGTCGGTGCCGGTCAGCTGCCGGTCGAACTGGCCGACGAACTTCGCGTCGCGCTAGCCGACGCCGTCGAGTCCCTTCGCTCCGAGGGCACGGTTCCGGATGATCTGCCCGAGCCGCTGCAGAATGCGGGACTGGTGCATGCCAACGCCAAGGCACTCGCCGAGGAAGACGCATTGGACCCGGTCGCGCTCGTGGCGGCGCTGCCGGCCGGGATGCCCGTCCTCACCAGCTGCTCGGACAAGGACATCCAAGTCATTCCCGCCGACGTCGCAGCACTCGACGCCGCGCTCTCCCATACAGCGCTGACTTCAGTGCGGATGCGCAACGCCAACTTCGTACTCAAGGACATCGGCGAAGAACAGTCCACCGGTGCCGACTACGTCGCACCGCTTCCGTACTCGGCAGAGTTCTCGGAGCCCTTCACAGCGTGGGTTCGTTCGTTCTCCTGATCACGTACAGACCGAACGTCCTCTTCTCGAGGTAGAAAGTTCCCTCCGCGAACCATCCCGGAGGGACTTCTGCTTTCTACGCCTGACCTGCAACGAAGGCTCTTTCGATCCGGTGAATCCGGGGACAGAAGTCACGCGGAGTTTACGTTCGCGGCGCTTTTTATTGGTGCGAACCCTCGATCCGTGCTGTACGGTCATCCATTAACCAGCAACGCCACACAGAAAGGAACGGACATCATGTCGCTACACCCGAACGTCGTATCCGTACTTTCGTGGCGCAGCTGCGCCGCAGACAAGCACATTTTTTCGGCCGCAATGTCGGCCGAGAACATGGGCAACAAGCGCGGTGTACCCCGAGAATGATCCCCAGTTTCACCGGATTCGTTCTCGGGCACCCAGGGCAAACGCCTCGGGTGCCTTTTCTTTTACCTTTCACACGCAGGAGCACCACATGAAACTTCGAGTCAACCAACTGTCCATCGCGCCGCCGTATGTCGATCTGCCCGGTGACCTCACCGGATACGCAGTCACGCTGGATCTTTCGCACTCCGATGCTGCCCACGAAGCCACCCTCGGCGCACTGATCAGCGAGATCCGCAGTCGCGGAGCCTCACGCGTCGTCATCACCGGCTCCCCCCGCGAACTCCAGGGCACCCACAGCAGCGCCGCCTGAAAGAACCGGGCCGCCTGAATGCAGAACGGGCCCCGAACTCCCGTCGAGGAGTCGAGGCCCGCTACCGAAGCAGGAATCAGTGCGCGAAGTGGCGCGCACCGGTCAGGTAGAGAGTGACGCCGGCTTCCTTGGCCGCGGCGATCACTTCGTTGTCACGAACCGAACCACCCGGCTGAACTACAGCCTTGACGCCGGCGTTGAGCAGTACCTGCAGGCCGTCAGGGAACGGGAAGAATGCGTCCGAAGCTGCAACCGAACCGACGACGCGGTCACCTGCCCGTTGAACAGCAAGATGCGCGGCATCGACGCGGTTGACCTGGCCCATGCCGACGCCGACGGACGCGCCGCCGGAGGCCAGCAGGATCGCGTTGGACTTCACCGATCGGCTGGCGCGCCAAGCAAATTCGAGGTCAGCAAGGGTCTCGGCGTCGGCTGCCTCACCGTTGGCGAGAGTCCAGTTGGCCGGGTTGTCGCCGTCGGCGTCCAGGACGTCGCGCTGCTGGAGCAGGGTACCGCCCGAGATCGGACGCAGTTCGATTCCGGTAGCGGTCGGAGCCGCAGCCTTCAGAACACGAATGTTCTTCTTACGCTGCAGAACCTCGACAGCTCCGTCTTCGTACGAGGGCGCGATGACAACCTCGGTGAAGATGTCGGCGATCTGTTCGGCCAGCTCGACGGTGACCTCACGGTTGGCTGCGATGACACCACCGAAAGCACTGACCGGATCGCATGCATGCGCCTTGCGGTGAGCGTCGGCGATGTCGGTGCCGATGGCGATGCCACACGGGTTGGCGTGCTTGATGATTGCGACGGCCGGATCAGTGAAGTCGTACGCTGCACGCCACGCTGCGTCGGAGTCCGTGTAGTTGTTGTACGACATCTCCTTGCCGTGCAACTGCTCTGCCTGAGCCAAACCCGCAGGGGCCGCCGGGTTTTCGTACAGCGCCGCGTCCTGATGCGGGTTCTCGCCGTAGCGAAGAACAGCGCTGCGGTTCCAGGTAGCACCGACCCAAGCCGGGAACAGCGAACCGTCCTCGTCAGCTGCGATCGTGCTCGTCATCCAACTTGCAACAGCGACGTCGTACGACGCGGTGTGCTGGAACGCCTGCGCCGCAAGCACAGTGCGCTCACGCAAGGTGAATCCGCCACCGGCAACGGCAGTCAGGACATCGGCGTAACGAGCCGGATCGACCACGACGGCAACCGACGGATGGTTCTTGGCTGCAGCACGCACCATCGACGGGCCACCGATGTCGATCTGCTCGACGCACTCGTCCGGGCTGGCGCCCGAGGCAACCGTCTCGGTGAAGGGGTACAGGTTCACGACGACCAATTCGAAGGTCGCGATGCCGAGCTCCTCGAGCTGAGCGAGGTGATCCGGCTTGCGGGTATCGGCGAGAACGCCGGCGTGGACGCGCGGATGCAGCGTCTTCACACGGCCTTCGAGGCATTCCGGGAATCCGGTCAGAGCCTCGACCGGCGTCACGGGGATACCGGCGTCGGCGATCTTCGACGCGGTCGAACCGGTCGAGACCAACTCGACACCGGCCTCGTGCAGGCCCGTGGCCAGCTCGATCAGACCACTCTTGTCGTAGACGCTGACAAGTGCACGGCGCACAGCCTTGCGTTCACTCACTGGGGATCACGGCCTTTCGTCCATCGGAAACCACTCCGCGCGTAGCAACAGCGGCGATGACGTCCGCCAACAACCGTCGCTCCACAATTTTGATGCGTTCATGCAACGAAGACTCGGTGTCGTCGTCATGCACCGGCACAGCTTCCTGCGCCAAGATCGGCCCGGTATCAACTCCACCGTCGACGAGATGCACCGTGGAACCGGTGACCTTCACGCCGTACGCCAGAGCGTCGGGAACCGCGTGCGCGCCAGGAAAGGCAGGCAGCAACGCGGGATGAGTGTTGATGATTCGGCCACCGAAACGCGCGAGAAAGGTAGGGCCGAGGATCTTCATGAAACCTGCACTGACCACCAGATCGGGTTCGTGCTCGGCCACCGCTGCCGTCAGTGCGTCGTCCCAGGCGGTGCGATCCTCGTAGGCTTTGATCGACACCTTGAAGGACGGAATCTTCGAGTCCGCGGCGTGCTCGGCAGCGAGGCAGTCCCGATCGACGCCGACAGCAACGATCTCGGCCGGGTAACCGTCGGCGTGCGAAGCCTCGATCAGCGAAGTCAACAGGGTTCCCGCGCCGGAAGCGAGTACGACTACCCGCGCGATCGAGTCGCGAAATTGGACCCTGTCGGGCATTGTCGGCTGCGGATTGTCGGCCGAGGCAGTCAGCGCACTACTCCTGAGAACTGGAAGATGATGCGGCCGGAGTATCGGCCGCATGACAGCCTAGTCGCTGGACTCCTGCGGCTTCGAGGGCAGGTCTGTCTCCGGCTCGGGTGCGGCTGTGGGGTCGACTGCCGGGTCCGCCTCAGGCGCCGCGACAACCTCGGCGTCGACTACTTCGATCTCGACGGCTTCCTCTGTCACGACCTGCACAGGTTCGCCCGATTCCTCGACGATTTCGGCTTCGACGACCTTGGTGACTACCACTGCAGATTCCTGGGCGAGCACTTCGTCGGTGTTTTCGTCGTCCGCCGCTTCCGGTGTGGCCGCGGCTGTGATCGCCAGTTCGGGCTCGACTGTTGGAGCAGGTTCAGCGGTCGGTACTGCAACCTCGTCCTTCATGTGTCCACGATGAGAGAACCACATAGCGATCAAGGCCGAGACGGTCCCGAACAACCCCAGCCACGCAAAGGTCAGGAGACCGAAGCCCCACCACAGGACCTCGACGGTGCCGAACTGCCCCAGGTCTCCGCCGGCAGCAAGAGCAAGCAGCGCCATGACGACGCCGGCACCGGCAGCTGCCGTCAGCACTGCGAGCACGCTGTCCTGCCCGGCGATGCGTCGGGCACAATCACGGCCGAGAATCACGCCCACCGCTGCCGGAACGATCAACAACACAGGCCAGATTCCACCGGCGACGCCTTCCGGAATCGCTCCGAGAAGGGGCAAGGGTGGCAGATCTCCGCCGATGTTGCCGAACACACTGATGGAGACGCTGCCGAAATCGGCCGTCGACCCGGTCATCACCGCGGCAGCGCCGACCACGAGGTTCGGCAGATAGAGCAGCGACAGCACCGTCAATCCCAGAATGCCGACAAACCCGTTTCCGCGCGCGAGTAGGTCACCGACCGTCGACCACGACACGAGTAGTGACACGACGACAGCCACGGCGCCCGCGGCCAGCAGCGCTGCCGACGCAGCCGCGGCCGGACGAACAGCGGCAGATGCCCACGGCGGAATCTCGGCGACGACGCGATCCCAGTGCGCAGCAGCAACACCGACGGACGCGGCGATCAGGTGAATCCCGGCGACCCAGCCGAAAGCGGCCAACGTGTTGGGGCTCGACAGCGGAATCGCCGCGGAGGCATCGGCGACCACTGCGAGCGCGATTGCCGTGATAGTCAACGGTCCGGCTACCGCGGCCCCCACCAGGCGGAGGGTGTCGTCACGGGAGTCGGTGTGCACCGCAGTCGACGCGCATCGGCGTGCGACCACCCACATCATGACGGCCGTCGGGAGCAATGGCAGCACGCCGAGTTGGACGCCGCTGATAGTCGCCGGCACTTGGTGGATGACCAACCAGGTGGTGGCTATGGCGCCGAAAGTTCCGGTCAGGTCGCTGCTCGCCGATACCAAGGTGACCACAACGACAGCCGCGATCAGCAGCATCGTCAGGCCCGACGGCCGGAAGGCGACGGTCAGCAGCTTGCGCGCCAGGTCCTGGTTCGGTGCCGGGCGACCACCGGCGACGCGGCCGCCGCCAGCACGACCACGCCCGGGTCGTGCGGACGCGGGACGGGACCGGGTGCCATCAATCAAAGAACTCATCCCCTCGAGGGTTTCACTCGATAGTGCGCCGCGCACTCAGGCGCGCCGTCGGGCTTATGAATGTGGCCTCCACCCGCAGCGGGTCGGAGGCCACATCCATGTTCGTGAAACGAAAAAGTACTACTGCTGACGCTCGTCGGGGTTCTGCGAGCCGAAGACCTTGGTCTCGGCAGCGGAATCGCCGCTGCCCTGGTCAGGCTCAGCAGACGGCGTCGGCGCTTCGAATGTGGGCGGCTCGAAACCCGTCGGCTGCTCGGTCGAGCCAGCCTGCTGCTGGTTGTACGGCTGGCCGTAACCGCGCGGTGCGGTGAACTGGTCCGACGAGTAACTCGGGTTCGGCTGACTCGCGGGCTGCGAGGTCAGCGGATAGTAGGACGACGTCGTTGCTGCCGACGAGTCGGTCTGTGCGGGATTCTGCACCGGGTTCTGACCGTAGGGAGACGCAGTCTGGCCGTAAGGCTGCTGCGAAGCACTCGGATCGGCGGGGGCGGCGTGCGCTCCCCCGTATCCCTGCTGCTGCGCCTGCCCGTACTGCGGATTCTGCTGGTACTGGGGCTGCTGCTGAGCCTGCTGGGGCTGGCCGTACTGGCCCTGTCCGTAACCCTGCGACTGACCCGGCGCCTGACCCTGCGGCTGGCCGTAGCCCTGCGGCTGACCGTACTGCTGAGCTACCGGACGGGGTGCGGGAGCCTTCAGGATTCCGATCTCGAACAGCAACGCGGCCACTGCGACGACGGTTTGCACGAACGAGAGGATCAGCACGATGATCAAGCCCCAACCGAGGCTGATGTCGACGTAGTCGCTGGTACCGACGGAGAACGCGGCGAACACCAAAGCGAAGAATCCCGTGAGGGTGAGCGCTGCGGCGATCCCTGCATACGACTGCTTCGGGAGCAGCGACACGCCTGCGACCACACCGCCGGCGAAAACGAATCCGAGGCCGTAGATGCTCGACTCGAAGAAGCTCGAGCTGGTGTCCAGGCCGCTACCGATGCCGCTACTGCTGCCGCTGATCGACGTAAACGGCGCAAAACCGAGCAGGAAATTGATCAGGCCGAGTGCCGCGACGGCGATGAGCAGGATGAATCCGAGATTCTTGGTTCCACCGCCCGCTGCCGGCTGATTCGGTGGCCCGAAGCTGGGCCCTTGCGGCGTGAACGTCATGACTTCTCCTCGTAGACGGTCTTCGATGGTTACCAGCGTATGTGTCTCGACTTCGCACGCTAACACCGACAGGAGACAATGGGCAGATGCCCTTCACCCTCGCGCCCGGCGCCGACCATGTCGTCGAAACCGAGGTGAAGCACTCACGATTCATCGCCGCGCTTCGCCGAGTAGACGACGCCGAAGCCGCCACGGAGTTCGTCGCTGAGCAGAAGTCGCTGTATCCCGATGCGCGCCATCATTGTTCGGCTTTCGTGATCGGATACGAGGCGAACTCACGCGTCGAGCGTGCACACGACGACGGCGAACCAGGCGGGACTGCGGGGGTGCCGATGCTTCAGGTTCTCAAGTCTCGAGATCTGGTCGATGTGATTGTTGTCGTCACGCGCTATTTCGGCGGAATCAAGCTCGGCGCCGGTGGATTGGTCCGCGCGTATTCGGGAGCCGTTTCGGTTGCTCTCGATTCGGCCGAGCTGGTGGCCAGGGAGAGGAAGGTCCTGCGCACTTTGGCGATCCGGCACTCGGAGGCCGGTCGGGTGGAATCGGAGCTGAGAGCGCGGGGCGTCTCGGTGCTCGGAACTACATATGGATCGAAGGCGGTGATGACGCTCGCCGCCGGTGACGCCGACGATCTCGACTCGATCGTCGCATCCATCACATCCGGTGCCGGGCAGTTGGAACCTGCCGGGTCGATGTGGGTCGATACCACTGTGCGTGGTTAAGGAGTCCGGAGACTCCCTAACCACGCACGGGGGCGAAGCCCCTTACAGGGACTGAAGAATCTCGCGAGCGAGAGCAGCAGTGGCGGACGGCGTCTTGCCGACCTTCACGCCTGCAGCTTCGAGAGCTTCCTGCTTGGCCTGAGCCGTTCCCGAGGAACCGGAGACGATGGCGCCTGCGTGGCCCATGGTCTTGCCTTCGGGAGCGGTGAAGCCAGCCACGTAGCCGACGACCGGCTTGGTGACGTTGGCCTTGATGTAGTCGGCTGCACGCTCTTCCGCGTCGCCACCGATCTCACCGATCATCACGATGACCTTGGTCTCGGGATCCTTCTCGAACGCCTCGATAGCGTCGATGTGGGTGGTTCCGATGACCGGGTCGCCGCCGATGCCGATGGCGGTGGAGAAGCCGAAGTCACGGAGTTCGTACATCATCTGGTAGGTCAGGGTGCCCGACTTGGAGACCAGGCCGATGGGGCCGGTGCCTGCAATGTTGGCGGGCGTGATGCCGACGAGGGCCTCGCCCGGGGTGATGATGCCGGGGCAGTTCGGTCCGATGATGCGCGTCTTCTTGCCCTTGGACTCGTTGTACGCCCAAGCGTAAGCGGAGTCCTGAACCGGGATGCCCTCGGTGATGACCACGAGGAGCGGGATCTCCGCGTCGATGGCCTCGACGATGGCGTCCTTCGAGAAGGCCGGGGGAACGAATGCGATGGAGACGTCTGCGCCGGTCTCCTTGATTGCCTCTTCGACCGTCGCGAAGACGGGGAGCTCGACAGGGGAACCGTCAGCAGCAACGTGCGAGACCGTGGTGCCGGCCTTGCGAGCGTTGACGCCGCCGACGACCTGGGTGCCGGCCTTGAGCATCAGAGCGGTGTGCTTGGTGCCCTCGCCGCCGGTGATGCCCTGGACGATGACCTTTGAATCCTTGGTGAGGAAGATTGCCATTGTTCTGTGAGTCCCTTACTTCGCTGCGTGAGCGAGTTCGGCGGCCTTGTCGGCGGCCTCGTCCATGGTTGCGACGACCGTGACCAGCGGGTGGTTGGCCTCGGCGAGGATACGACGACCCTCTTCGACGTTGTTTCCGTCCAGGCGAACGACGAGCGGCTTGTTGGCCTCGTCGCCCAGGGTCTTCAGTGCGCCGACGATGCCGTTGGCAACTGCGTCACACGCGGTGATGCCGCCGAAGACGTTGACGAACACGCTCTTGACCTGTGCGTCGTTGAGGATGACATCCAGGCCGGCAGCCATGACTGCAGCGGAAGCTCCGCCGCCGATGTCGAGGAAGTTGGCGGGCTTGACGCCACCGTGGTTCTCGCCGGCGTATGCGACGACGTCCAGGGTGGACATGACCAGGCCTGCGCCGTTGCCGATGATTCCGACCTCACCGTCGAGCTTGACGTAGTTGAGGTCGTTTTCCTTGGCCTTGAGCTCGAGGGGATCGGTAGCGTCGCGATCCTCGAATGCCTCGTGGCCGGGCTGACGGAACGCTGCGTTCTCGTCGAGGGTGACCTTGCCGTCGAGGGCGAGGATCTGATCGTCAGGCGTACGAACGAGGGGGTTGACCTCGACGAGGAGTGCGTCTTCGCCGATGAAGACCTCCCACAGCTTCTGGATCGTCACGGCCGCTGCGTCGAGCACCTCGGCGGGCAGCTTTCCTGCCTCGGCGATGCTGCGCGCGAACGCGAGGTCGACGCCCTTGACTGCGTCGACGGGGATCTTGGCGAGAGCGTCGGGGTTCTCCTCGGCGGTGACCTCGATCTCGACGCCACCCTCTACCGAGCACATGGCCAGGTAGGTGCGGTTGGTGCGGTCGAGCAGGAAGGAGATGTAGTACTCCTCGGCAATGTCACTTGCCTCTGCGACCAGCAGCTTCTTGACGACATGGCCCTTGATGTCCAGGCCCAGGATTGCCTCGGCGTTCGCCACTGCGGCATCCACGTCGGGCGAGTACTTGACGCCACCGGCCTTGCCGCGGCCGCCTACCTTGACCTGTGCCTTCACCATCACGGGCTTACCGATTTCTTCGGCAATCTCGCGTGCGCCGGCGACTGTGTCTGTAACACGTCCAGCCGAAGTCGGCACTCCGTGCTTGGCGAAGAGTTCCTTCGCCTGGTATTCGAAGAGATCCATCTGCTCACCGTCTCGTCTGCGTTGTCACCCGCTCGAGGGGTAGGAGCGGGTCTGTTCTGGACTTTAACCAGTTGCCGCGTTCGGTTTGCGCCCGCATTGATGCTATGTGGCCCAAGTCACGCGCAAATGCCCGATGAGGCGCGCCTCACCGATTCGGCAAGGTGGCCACACCGAATTTGTCAAGCATCAGTCTCACTGATTCTTGCGCTCGAGAACGCTGCAACGAGAAGCAACACTATGCCCGTGGCCGCTGTGATCGCACCCACCCCCACGGTTGCGTCCGATATGCGCGATGACGTGAGCGGCCACTCACTGACGTACACCAGCGCTGCCACGGCAGATCCGATCAGCAATGCCGCGCCCCGCGACGGCCGCGCGGACGCTGCGATCACGGCGGCGATCACGACGGTGACGCCGACGAGCAATTGACCCCAGACGTCAATTCCCCACGGCCACTCCAGAACTGAGGCCGCTGTGTAAGTGTCACCCTGATAGAGGGGGAGCGCGGTTCCGATCAGGACGGCGACGGCGCCGATCCCACCGACGAGAAGCACCAGCCCTCTCGAACCGCCGTCCACCGACGTGTCGACGTCCTCGCGCTCGGCGCTTCCCGCGAGCCAGACGAGCAGTCCCGTCGCCGCAGCGAGGAAAGCCGTGCCGCAGAGTACGAAGGCACCGATCCCCAACCCGACTCCCGGCACGTCGGTCGCGATGACCGCCGACTGCATGACCGCGGCGACTCCCATCACGACCGTCGTCCACAACACTCCGACGGCCGGACGCACTACGGCGGCGCGGCCCGGGGCGAACAGGCCCAACGCGGCGAGGAGCAATACGGCAGCGGCGAGCAGGACCAGTCGAGACGACAGCATCGACGGCTCCGGGATTCCCTCCGGCAACGACAGGACAGGCAAAGCCGAGCCGACGCCCGCAACAGCCGCCGTGATGATTGCGGCGGCGCCGGCAACGCGGTGAAGTCTGTCGACCCGCGCCTGCGCCGCCCGGGACTGCGCCACCATCGCTGCTTTGAGCGCACCCTTTGTTGTCTTCGTAGGCGCGCGGACCACACTTTCCGCGGGAATCGCACCTGTTTCACGTCTGGATGCGAGGTAAGGCGCTGAAACTCCGATCACGACGATGACCACTGCAGCCAGTGCCCCGACCACGGATCCCGAACCGACGCCGATCCGATCGCCGGCTGCGAACCCAGCCATCACCCTGGTTCCACTGACTGCGAGTGCGCCCAGACCGACACCGATCAGGGCGCCGCAGCCAACCGGCAGCGAGATGGACGTCAATGCCGCTGCGACCGCAACGAGTACCGCGACGCCAACCAGTCCTGTACCGACAGCCGTGGCCGACGCCGAGTCGACGAGTGGTTTGACCAGGAAGATCGGATCCTGCGAACTGAAGGAAGGACCGAACAGCGAGAGCACGAACACCACTGCAGCCAATATCAGCAGCGCAGTCGGCCATCCGCCGATCCGCCCGCCAACCGATCGCCCGTCGAATTCTGCGGCGCGAGCACTGCCGTATCCGTCTCGTTCCGATTCACGATGGACGACCATGAGCCCGAGAACACCGGCCACCACAAGGAGTCCGTGGCCCGCAAGCGCGAGATAAGCACCGGGACCCGCGTCGATCGAACCCGCCGAAATCGGACGGAAAAGGTCCAAGCGGTTTGCATCGATTGCGTCGACGAACAACTGAACGTCGAGGATCGCCGCGCCGAGCGACACCGCGCCTATCCCGGCCAGGAGTCCACCTGCCATGGCGGGTCTGCGGCCCGAAACGAGTAGTGCCACCAGGGGCGCGACGATGGTGCAGACGGCTGCGAAGAGCGCCGCAGAAGTGACAGCGCCCATCGTGTCGACCCCGCGGCCACTCCCGACTCCGACGACAGGACTGGCCGCCACTCCGACGGCACCGAGCAGTCCGATGACCGCCGCGAGGGGCGCCCCGGACTTCACTCGGGGGTCGTCGATACGCGCCTGCGACGTAGTTCCAGGTGTTGTGGACACTCGATCGACGGTAGTGCCTGAATGGACCGGTGATCCGGTTGTGACACGCGTGATCACGAAACGAGATGATTCGTCCGTTTTGCCCGGATCGACATATTCCCAGGTCAAGCTGTGAGGCACGTCACATAATCGGACAGGTTTCCGCTACGGCTTGCGCCCATCGCAATCATTTCGTTACCGTCAGTCGGTCTAAGTCACGGGCTGATCACGAACTCGAGGAGAGAACCGGCATATGCATCACCGCAGCCAGTTCACCGCTAGTAGGTTCTCGAACTCAGCTCCAGACGAGGTCACGACCACTTATCCAACGCACTCGGCCAGGCGTTACACCGAGACCAAAAGTTCTGAGATCTCTACCGATATGTTCACTCGAAATTCATCCTCCACGTCGTCAGATTCCGACTCTCACGAGTTCGTCGAGTCCGACGTGATCAGCACCCCCACTTACGCCTCCTCCGCACCGACCGTCGATGTCGAATCTCCGGTTCGCCGCAGCGGTGCTCACCGACTCCCCACCCCTCCCTCTGCTCTCAAGGGCCGTGCCGCCGTTCTGGCAGTTGCAGCCGGCGCAGTGGTCGCCGCGGGCCAGGCAGTTGTCAACGAGGGTTCCTCTTCCGCCGCCGACCACTCGGAAGTTGCACTCGCCAACGAGTCCTCCGCGATCGGCACCACCGCAGAACCGCAGGCCGCTCAGTTCGCTCCGGCCACCTCCACGGCAGCCACCACCGAAGCCGACGCTCCCCAGGTCCTCAACGTCGCAGCACCGACCGACCTCTCCCAGTTCAGCAACCTGCTTGCCAAGGGCCAGCGTTTCAGTGACGAGCGCGCAGCACGCGAAGCCGCTGCCCGACGCCCGCTGTTCGTCCTGCCGGCAGTCGGCACGTTCACGTCCAACTTCGGCACCCGCTGGGGCACCCTGCACGCCGGCGTCGACATCGCCGCCCCGATCGGGACGCCCATCGTCGCAGTCGCCGACGGCAAGGTCATCGATTCAGGTCCGGCTTCCGGATTCGGCATGTGGGTCCGCCTGCAGCACGCAGACGGAACGATCACCGTCTACGGCCACATCGACACGTCCACCGTCACCGTCGGTCAACAGGTCATGGCCGGCGACCAGATCGCCACTGTCGGCAACCGCGGCTTCTCTACCGGCCCGCACCTTCACTTCGAGGTTCACCTCGCCGGCGAGAACAAGATCGATCCCCTCCCCTGGCTTGCCTCACGCGGCATCAGCCTCGGCGTCGAGCAGGACTGATCGCACGCCCAACGCTTCTGAGCAAAAACTTCCGGCCCGCACCTTTCCAGGTACGGGCCGGAAGTTTTTTGCCTGTCTTTTACAGCTTGACCATCGGCACACCGCCGATGAGCATCAACCGCACCTTGCCCGCACTACCGAAGTCGATGGTGACCGTCGCGGTGGGTCCGGTGCCCTTGGTTTCCAACACGGTGCCCAGACCGTACTTGTCGTGGCTGACGCGGTCCCCCGTGGCGAGGACCAGAACGTTGTTGCGGCCACGCGCGGCACCGAAACTGGGAGTCGACGCGGCCTTGCCGGACCCTCCCCCGTAGTTCTGCCCGCCACCGTATCCCTGGCCGCCCTGGCTACCGTAGCGGCTTCCACTGCCGTAACCGGGCCTGCCGCTTCCGAATCCGCCACCGGTGCCCGGATCCTCACGGCGCCAGTTGATCAGGTCCTCCGGGATCTCCTGGATGAACCGTGACGCCGGGTTCTGGATCGGCTGCCCCCAAGCCGAACGCATGATCGCGCGCGTCAGGTACAGACGCTGCCGGGCACGGGTGATGCCCACGTAGGCGAGGCGACGCTCTTCGGACAGCTCTGCCGGATCCCCGAGGGCGCGCATGTGCGGGAACTGCCCGTCCTCCCAACCGGTGACGAAGACGACCGGGAACTCGAGGCCCTTGGCGGTATGAAGCGTCATCATCGTCACGACGCCGTCGTCGGAGTCCGGCAGCTGATCGGCGTCGGCGACAAGTGACACCCGTTCGAGGAAGGCGGCAAGCGAACCCGGATCGGGTTCGCCCTCACGCATTGCTGCCGTTTCCTCGTCGTCTGGATCGATCAGTCCGGCCGCGTTTCGTGCGTCGGAACTGAATTCCCTTGCCACACTGACGAGCTCGTTCAGGTTGTCGAGTCGCGCGCCGTCCTGCGGATCGCTGCTCGCCGCAAGCTCGGCGCGGTAGCCGGTTCGCTCGAGCACCGCCTCGGCAACCTCACCGATGTCACCGAGCTCGAAGGGTTCGTCCTCGTCGGCGGCCGCTGTCGGCAGCAGGGCCCGCAGCCCGTCCATCATCTCGAGGAACGACGCGATGGCCTTCTGTGACCGCGTATTGAGCAGCGCCACTTTGCCTTCCGCGCCGTCACGGAGAGCGGCGGCAAAGCTGATGTTGCGATGTTCGGAGTGCACGGCGACGCAGGCTTCGGCTCGATCACCGATACCCCGTCGCGGCGTGTTGAGAATGCGTCGCAGGCTCACGGTGTCGTCTTCGTTGGCGAGGACGCGCAGATACGCGACGATGTCCCGAACTTCCTTGCGCTCGTAGAAGCGAACGCCGCCGACCACCTTGTACGGCACGCCGAGTCGGATGAAGATCTCCTCGAGCGCACGTGAGGAGTTGTTGGTCCGGTAGAACACCGCGATGTCGGCGAACTTGGTGTCGCCCTGGTCCACCAGCCGATCGATCTCCGAGGCGACAAACGATGCTTCGTCGTGCTCGTTGTCTGCAACGTAGCCGACGATCAGTTCGCCTTCACCCGAATCGGTCCACAGACGCTTTTCTCGTCGACCGGTGTTCTTGGAGATCACGGAGTTGGCCGCAGACAGAATGTTCTGCGTCGAACGGTAGTTCTGTTCGAGGAGGATGGTCCGAGCGTCCGGGTAGTCGCGTTCGAACTCCTCGATGTTTCGGATCGTGGCTCCGCGGAATGCGTAGATCGACTGATCGGCGTCACCGACGACGCACAATTCGGCCGGGGCAACGGCATGGTCGGACTCTCCGGCTCCACCGACCAGTTCACGCACAAGCATGTACTGCGCATGGTTGGTGTCCTGGTACTCGTCGACGAGCACGTGACGGAAGCGGCGGCGGTAGTACTCGGCGATCTGGGGAAACGCCTGCAAAAGCGCAACGGTCTCACCGATGAGATCGTCGAAGTCGAGTGCGTTCGCAGCACGCAGCCGCTGTTGGTAGTGGCCGTAGACCTTGGCGATCAGTCGCGGCAGTTCGGCCGGATCCTGATCGGCTGCGACAACCGCCTCTTCCGGTCCGACGAGTTCGTTCTTCAGGTTGGAGATGTGAGTGGCGAGTAGCCGCGCGGAGAATCGTTTGGTGTCGAGCTCGAGGTCCTTCGAGATCATCGTCAGCAGTCGACGCGAATCGTCGGAATCGTAGATCGAGAAATTCGAGTTCAAACCGGGCAGGAGCGCCGCCTGTGCTCGCAGGATGCGCACGCAACTCGAGTGGAACGTCGATACCCACATAGCGTTGGCACGCGGTCCGACAAGAGCTGCCACACGCTCGCGCATCTCGGCCGCAGCCTTGTTGGTGAACGTGATGGCCAGGATCTGACCGGGGGTGACACCCCGTTCGGCCAGCAGATAGGCGATGCGACGCGTCAGCACTGCCGTCTTGCCCGAGCCGGCGCCCGCGACGATCAGCAACGGCGAACCGGCATGGACCACGGCCTCGCGCTGTTGCGGGTTGAGACCCTCGAGGAGGGCGTCCGAACCCGCGTCGTGTCCCCGCGCGCCGCCCCCGTCGTGCTGGGAATGTCCGTCGTGCTCACCGAGTGCTGGGTACGTGT
This sequence comes from Rhodococcus sp. P-2, assembly GCF_016598535.1. Lineage (GTDB taxonomy): Bacteria > Actinomycetota > Actinomycetes > Mycobacteriales > Mycobacteriaceae > Rhodococcus_F > Rhodococcus_F baikonurensis. Next base: position 1,642,305 of record NZ_CP066779.1, read on the forward strand.
TCATCGCCTGTCCACGCTACCGGCGTCCACCGACACGGTCGTCAGTGCGTCCACCTGCTGGTAGAGGCACTTGGATTACCTGTGTCGAGCATGGCAAACTGGACGCTATGTTCAGCATTTCCGTTCGCGACAACACGGCCGACCCCGTCGGCCCGCTGTGGCGTTACTTTACGTGCCCCGGACCTCGGTGCACGTGATCTGAACAGCTCACCCGCCCCTGGTCCGAATCGGATCCGGGGCATTTTCGTCAGTGTGCCTGGATCGGTAACGACCCGAGCCGAGACCACGATCCACGCAGTAGGAAGAGGAGACGAATAGCAATGAGCACCCAGGCTGCAGCCCCCAATGGAAATACTGTAAATACTGTCGATACTGTGAAAACTGTTCCGACCGACGTCGAGGTCCCCCAGAGTGAGGCCGAGATCGACGAACTCCGGAAAGAAATCGACCGGCTCGACGCCGAGATCCTCGCGGCCATCAAACGCCGCTCCGAGGTCTCCCAGATCATCGGCCGTACCCGGATGGCATCGGGTGGTCCGCGTCTGGTGCACAGCCGAGAGATGAAGGTCCTCGAACGGTTCAACGAGCTGGGCCAGGAAGGCCACACTCTCGCGATGCTGCTCCTGCGCCTGGGCCGCGGACGCCTGGGCCACTAGCGCACGCCCTGTTCACTCGGGAACGGCCACATCGGATGCGTCTGGCAGTCCGGATGTGGCCGTTCGCGTATGTATCAGCTCTCGAGCGCGATGTACTTCGTATTCAGGTATTCCTCGATCCCCTCGGTCCCGCCCTCGCGGCCGAATCCGGATTCCTTCACACCACCGAACGGCGCTGCCGCGTCCGAGATCACTCCGCGGTTGACGCCGATCATTCCTGATTCCAGTGCGTCGGAAACGCGAAGCGCACGGTCGAGATCCCTCGTGAAGATGTATGCGGCCAGGCCGAACTCCGTGTCGTTGGCGGCTGCGATGCCTTCGGCTTCGGTGTCGAAGCCGGTGATCGCGGCGACGGGCCCGAAGACCTCTTCTTTCAGGATCCGTGCGCTGGCCGGAACGTCGGCCAACACCGTGGCTGGATAGAAGTATCCCTCACCACCTGGCGCTTCGCCGCCGAGCCGCACCTTCGCCCCGGCATCCACCGCATCTGCAACCAACTCTGCGACCGTGTCCAGTTGGTTCTGATTGATCAGCGGGCCGAGCTTCGTCTCCGGGTCGGTACCGGGTCCCATGGTGAAAGTCGCCATTTTCTCGGTCAGCTTGGTCGTGAACTCTTCACGCACGGCGTTGGCGACATGGAACCGGTTGGCGGCGGTGCATGCTTCGCCACCGTTGCGAAGCTTGGCGAGTACCGCACCCTCGACTGCCTTGTCGACGTCGGCGTCGTCGAACACGACGAAGGGTGCGTTGCCACCCAATTCCATCGACGTACGCAGCAACCGCTTCGCGGACTTCTCCACCAGCATCTTGCCGACACCGGTGGACCCGGTGAAGGTGAGCTTGCGTAGTCGAGGGTCGTCGATGAGTGGGCCGGTCACTTCACCGGATTTCGATGTCGGCAACACCGAGAGGACTCCGTCGGGCAGCCCTGCTTCGGCCATGAGCTGAGCGAGCAGCAGCATCGTCAACGGGGTCTCCGAGGCGGGCTTGACGATGATCGTGCAGCCGGCAGCCAAGGCCGGTCCGATCTTGCGGGTACCCATCGCCAACGGGAAGTTCCACGGCGTGATGGCCAGACATGGTCCGACCGGTGCCTTCGTGACGAGGATCCGGCCGTTGCCCGCCGGTGCCGGCGTGTAGCGTCCGCCGATCCGAACGGCCTCCTCGCTGAACCACCGGAAGAACTCGGCGCCGTACTTGACCTCGGCACGGCTCTCGGCGAGTGCCTTGCCCATCTCGAGAGTCATCAGCAGCGCCACGTCCTCGGCGCGCTCGGTGATCTTCTCGTAGACGGCTCGCAGGATTTCTCCGCGCTCACGTGCAGGAGTGCTCGCCCACGTCGACGAAACCGCCACGGCTTCGTCCAGCGCGCGCAACGCATCCGCCGGGCTCGCATCGGCGACGTCGGTCAACGATTTCCCGGTCGCCGGATCCGATACCGAAAATGTCGCGTTGTTCTCCGCGGGCACGAACCGGCCGCCGACGAACAACTGGGTGGGAACTGATCGAATGAATTCGAATGTGTCCATGGGTTCCATGATGCTCGCCGCCGGCGCGTACGTCTGCTGGCGAGTAAGACTCGCGAGGAAGTTTCCAGCCTGTGCCACTAAAGTCGATGATCGTGAGCACTGATATCACCGGAACCTCAGCCTGGCAGAAACTGCGCGCTCATTACGCCGACATCGAAGGCGTTCACCTGCGAGAACTCTTCCAGGACGATCCCGCCCGCGGGCGCGAGTTGACGATCGACGCCGGTGATCTTCACATCGACTACAGCAAGCATCGCGTCAGCCGCGAGACTCTCACGCTGCTCGTCGACCTCGCCCGCGAGGCCGGCGTCGAGGCACGACGCGACGCCATGTTCGCGGGCGATCACATCAACACTTCGGAAGACCGCGCCGTACTGCACACTGCGCTGCGTCTGCCCAAGGGTTCTGATCTGACCGTCGACGGTCAAGACGTCGTGACGGACGTTCACGAAGTTCTGGACGCGATGGGCGCTTTCGCTGATCGTGTGCGCAGTGGCGAGTGGACCGGAGCTACCGGCAAGCGCATCCGCACCGTCGTCAACATCGGCATCGGCGGTTCCGACCTCGGGCCGGTGATGGTCTACCGTGCACTGCGGCACTACGCCGATGCCGGAATCAGCGTCCGGTTCGTCTCCAACATCGACCCGGTCGACCTGGTCGGGCAGCTCGACGACCTCGATCCGGAGACGACGCTCTTCATCGTCGCATCCAAGACATTCTCCACCCTCGAGACGCTCACCAACGCGACGGCGGCAAAGCGTTGGCTGTTCGCCGGTCTGGGCAGCGAGGACGTCTCGGCCGTAGCCAAGCACTTCGTCGCAGTCTCCACCCACGGCGACCGCGTGGCGGAGTTCGGCATCGACACCGCGAACATGTTCGGGTTCTGGGATTGGGTCGGCGGGCGCTACTCCGTCGACTCGGCGATCGGCTTGTCGGTCATGTGCGCCGTCGGACCCGTTCGCTTTGCGGAGTTCCTCGACGGATTCCACCAGATCGACACGCACTTCCGAAACCAACCGCTCGAGCAGAACGCGCCGGTCCTCCTCGGCCTCATCGGGCTCTGGTACTCGAACTTCTTCGGTGCTCAGTCGCGCGCGGTGCTGCCCTACTCCAACGACTTGTTGCGCTTTCCCGCCTACCTGCAGCAGCTGACCATGGAGTCCAACGGCAAGTCGGTGCGCGCCGACGGTTCACCGGTGACCACGTCCACCGGTGAAATCTTCTGGGGCGAGCCGGGAACCAACGGCCAGCACGCGTTCTATCAGCTCCTGCATCAGGGCACGTGGCTCGTGCCCGCCGATTTCATCGGCTTCGCGGAATCCACCGACGACCTGCCGACGGCGGATGGCACCGGATCCATGCACGATCTGCTCATGAGTAACTTCTTCGCTCAGACAAAGGTTCTCGCGTTCGGCAAAACGGCAGAAGAGATCGCGGCAGAGGGCACGGCACCGGAGTTGGTTCCGCACAAGGTCATGCCAGGCAACCGGCCTTCGAGCACCATCCTGGCCAAGGAACTGACCCCATCGGTCGTCGGTCAGCTGATCGCTCTCTACGAGCATCAGGTCTTCGTCGAAGGTGCTGTGTGGGGTGTCAATCCGTTCGATCAGTGGGGCGTCGAACTCGGCAAGACACAGGCCCTGGAACTGGGGCCTGCGCTCTCTTCCGAAGAGGCACCCGGCGACCTCGGCGACACGTCAACCGACGCACTGGTGCACTGGTACCGCACAGAGCGCGGACGGGCCTGACGTCACGCGGCGAACCTGACTTCACGCGGCTGCCGGGCCGAACCAGCTTTCCGTTGTGTACACGCGTCCGGATCGGTCGACGAGCCGAGCGCGAAGCTCTTGCTGTTCAACCCATTTGATCGCACTGATCCCCCGGATCAATGCTGCTTCGCTCGCGGCGTACGCCCACACCGCGTCGTCAGCAATCACCGAGACCTGTGCCCACTCCGTGGAGGGCCGCTCCTGGTTCGGCTCCCAGGAGGGAAGCTCTCCCGCCCGCGCCGTCGCCATCGCAGTTCCGTTGACCAGTTCGACTTCTTCACTGCCCGGCACCGGAATCTGCCAGCCACCGGCCGGTGCGTGACCGGCCGTGGCGATCACGTCACCGATCCGTACGGCAACGCCACATTGCAATTCGGCGGCGACGATCTGCGCGGCGCGATCGACGGTGTCCGCCTTGGCAACTCCGGTGATGTCGAACGACGCACCCCACGGTGCGTACACCACGTCTCCGTCGAGCTGTACGTCCTCGAACGTCGGGGTCGGGTGCACCGGAGGGATGGATTCGTCCTCGGAGAAGTTGTCGGCAAGCGGATTGACCGCCCCACCGGTCATACGGGCCGCCCACAGCGCCGATCGCAAGAGAGCAGACATACGCCGAGTCACTTTGACCGGAGTTCCCTGAGCGAGGTTGACGGCGTGAATCTCGGCGTCGCCCCGGCGAAGGTCGCACACCGCCTCGGTTTCGTCGATGGCAGATGCGATCAACGCGTGCGCAGTGGGCAGCGCAGCGCCCTCGGTGACATCCACCTCCACGGCGGAATCCCACATCGCCCACTTCTCGACACTGACCATGTCAGTCCTGCCCTTCGAACACCGCGTTGTAACCAGTATGCGCCGGTCAGCAAGCCCCGTGCCATAAAGCGTTTCCGAGGCCGAGGCCCACATGCTGCAGGCTGAGCATCGCGGCACGGCACCACCGGCTGGATCTGTGCGACAGAATTGCCGCCCGGACTGTCGATCTCCGTGGGCAAGGCGCGTAGTCCTCCGAATGGCGCTGACGTGCACCCGACTACGACGGACGTCGACTACTACTGGTGCAGCAGGCAATTCCGATCAGAAAGACGCAGAGGCGACGCTCGACGTGTCCAGCGGGGATGCTGCTCCTCGAGCCCGGTGTGCCGCAGCAACACGTCCGAGCGGCGCCGATATCACCGCACGAGATAGTGGCGAACGACGAGAAGCACTGTGTTCCAACGTCGATGACATACCAATCGGCCGCTTTCGGAGCGCGTCACTTTCGACAGGTGGACGCACCCGACCGCTCACTCTCGACCGCGAAAAATACGCTTCATCACTACGCGCGAGAGTCGAGCAGAGCACCGGGACGGAGTTCCGAACACGCGGCGCGCCAACCGCCGCAGAGAGTGACGCCGTGCGCCCGCCAGCAGCTCCTGCACGTTACAGACCAAGCAGGAATGCATCGACTCGAAATGGATAGGACCGGCTGAAAGAACCTGCAGCACAATGGCGTAACCACCGCCGTTTGGCTTATACGCTACCGCCGCACACCTTGGCAAAACGAACGGTCAGTACGCGGCGTAAATCACATACTTTACAAAGTCTTTGGAATCTCTCGGCGCCAAATATCCGCAGGTGAAAGGACTTTCGACCGGAGTCCAGAATAACCGTGTCGTCTACTATGTGAAAACTGCGAAGTAGCTGTGACGCTGGGTCACGCTCGAGGGAGGAATTGTGACCGATTCATTCAAGGACCGCTTGAACGCCTTGTACCCGGCCACAGCACCGAGACTCACCAACGCACAAGTTGTGGAAGCCCTTTCACAACGCGGATGCAAGATTTCGACACCGTACCTCTCTCAGCTCCGGAGCGGTGTGCGCACAAATCCGTCGGAGCAAGTCGTTTTGGCATTGGCCGATTACTTCGGCGTAGCAGCAGAGTACTTCTTCGGTCCGACGCCTCGGCAGGATCCCGAACTGATTCCGGAAGAAGACCGTTCGGTTGTCGAAGAGTTCCACGACAGCGAATTGCGTTCTCTGGCCATAAAAGCGGTCGATCTCTCCCCTGAATCGCAGGATTTGCTCTCGTCGATTGCGGAGAAACTTCGCTCGTCCGAAGGACTCCCGGCTGTACCTCCAGATTGCAGCACGTACACCCCACCGTTCACTCGTGACTGATCCAGTGTGACTATCAGCGAGTCAACCGGCCCAATAGTGCCGAGGCGGTGACGATTCCGAGCAGCGCCGCCCCGATCAGCACGCCGAAGTCGACGAGGTAGTTGGTCGGCATTCCGATCAGCAGACCGCGCAGTGCCGACACCTCGTAGCTCAGCGGGTTGATGCGGCTGAGCCACTGAACCCACGTCGGCATGAGTTCGACCGGGTAGAGCGCATTGGACGCAAAGAACAGTGGCATGGTGATTGCCTGACCGATGCCCATCAATCGATCTCGTTTGAGCACGATCCCCGCGATCGCAACCGACAGACAGGCGAAGAACGCGGAGCCGAGGACAACGACGGCCACGACGCCGAGCAGCTTGATCGGATTCCACGTCATGCTCACGCCCAGCAGTGCCGCCACGACGACTACGACCACGGCCTGGGCTACCGCGCGGATCCCGGCGGCGAATGCCTTACCGGTCACCAATGCAGCGCGCGGCGTCGGTGTGACCATCAACTTGGTGAGGACTCCCGCATCACGCTCCCAGATGATCTGGATTCCGTAGAAGATCGCAACAAAAAGAGCGGACTGCGCAATGATGCCCGGCGCGAGAAAGTCGAGATACGGTACGTCGCCAGTCGGGATGGCTCGGATATGACTGAACGTCTGACCGAAGATCACCAACCAGAGGATCGGCTGTATTGCGCGCGTGACCAATTCAGATCGGTCGTGCCGCAACTTCTGAACTTCCACGAGGCAGAATGTGTAAATTCTCGAGAGCAATCGGGCAAAGCCGTTGGTAGTGGGATCAGCCCAAGCGGCGCGCTGTGCGACGGGCAGTGCGGACATCGCGGAGACCTCCTGACTTGTCGCCGGTGAGGTCGTCGCCGGTGTAATGACGGAACACGTCTTCGAGAGTGGACTCCGGCCCCAGTTCGGCGGCCAACGCGCTCGGCTCGCCCACTGCACGAAGTTCACCGTGATGCATCAACGCAACACGATCACAGAGCTCCTCGGCTTCTTCCATGTAGTGCGTGGTGAGCAGGACAGTCATGCCGTACTGCTTCTGCATCTCCGTCACGCGCTGCCAGACGGATTCGCGGGCAATGGGATCCAGCCCCACCGTCGGTTCGTCGAGTACCAGCAGCGACGGTCGGTTCACCAGCGCCTGCGCAAGTTCGAGCCTCCGCACCATACCGCCGGAGAAACTCGACGCGAGACGATCACCTGCATCGAGCAGATCCACCATCTCGAGCGCTTGGTCGATGCGCTCGCGTCGTTCGGACCGCGGAACGTCGTACAGGCGCGCGAACCAGGTCACGTTCTCGCGTGCGGTCAATGCGCTTTCGATCGAGAGCTGTTGTGGCACGTACCCGAGGTAGCGCCGAATCGCCATCGCTTCGGCACGAACGGAGCGACCGAGAATTCGAATGTCACCGTCTTGCAGAGGAAGTAACGTGTTGAGCAATCTGATCGTCGTCGTCTTTCCTGCGCCGTTGGGACCGAGCAGGCCGAAGCACTCCCCCGCGTTGACAACCAGACTCAGGTTGTCCACCGCACGGTGATCACCGAACTTGTATGTCACCGAGTCGATCTCGACCGCGTGTGCGCCGGGGTCAGGTGAACCTGCCGCTCGGCTCTTCCACCACTGTGTCAGCATCTCACTGCCCCTCGCCTTCTGATCCGGCTGCTGCCAGAGCGCTCGCCAATCGCGACAGGGCCGGAAGCGCAGCCTCGATACTCGCCCTGTCTTCCTCGGTCAGACTCGACAATGCCTGGCCGACGATCACGCTCCGGCGATCGCGCCACACTTCGACGCGGGCGCGCGCCTCGTCCGAGAGCACCAATCGCGCAACGCGTCGATCGGACTCGTCGGCAACGCGTTCGATCACTCCTTCGTCGACCAGCTGTCGAACCAAGGTGGACACCGTGTTTGCCGCAACACCCAATCGCCCGGCGGCCTCGGCCACGGACAGACCCGGGTTGCGTCGTAGCAGCCTGACGAGTTCGATCTGGGCTCCTCCGAGCGGTCGTTCTGCAAACGGCCGCCCCGACGCCTTCCTGGTGCCCCGGCGCAATTGACCGAGCGTTTCCAGGACGTCGTCCGCAAGATCTGCTCCGACTTCATCCACACTTCACAATAGCTCTGTAACAGAGCTATTGTCGAGGCAACAATCGACCAGCGTTTTCAGCTCGCCTTCACCGGGTATCCCCGACTGCTTGCCCCGAGCACTCCCGCCCAGAACGGAGACGTCATGCGCAGACAGTGGTTGTTCGCGACGGTTGCGAGTACCGCCCTCGTCCTCACCGGTTGCTCGCCCGACGCCCTCGATTCCGGGGACAGCGCAGACAACGTCACTGCCATTTCGACGTCGCTGTCGCCACCCGCTGCCGCTGATGCGCCCCTGCTGAAGACCGCCGACTCCCCGCTCGGGACGATCGCCGTCGACGGCGAAGGCATGACCGTCTACGTCTACAACCCGGACGAGGAGAACTCACAAGCCGGTTCGTGTGACGAAGCGTGCCTTCGATACTGGCCTGCGGTCACCTCGGTCACCGACTCACCCATCGTCGAAGGAATCGACGCTGTCATCAGCACTGTCGACGGGCCGGAGGAATCCTTCCAGATCACCGTCAACGGCAAGCCCGTTTATCGGTACCTCGACGACAAGGTTCCCGGCGACATGCTCGGGCAGAGCGTCGGCAGCCTGTGGTGGATGATCGACGCCGCCGGGAACCCCGTGTTCAAGACCGAGTAGCCCTCAGTTGTACGGCTGCCGAGCGGTTTCGGGGTCGCCGTACGTGATTGCCCGTTCCCGACGGGTTTTCGACGCCAGGGTCGCGCCCCAGTTCAGCACCGTGCTGGCGCGGTTGCGGAACCCGGCGAGGAACGCGATGTGGATGATTCCCCAGGACACCCACCCGATGAACCCGGACAACTGGACCGGCCCTGCCTGCAGCAACGCATGGCGACGTGAAATGTAGGCCGCAGTTCCAAGATCGCGGTACTTGAATGGTTTTCGGTTGGGTACACCGTTCTCGACGGTTGCCGCGATCCGGGCCCCGGCGTGCCGACCGCCCTGCATCGCCACCTCGGCGACACCGGCAAGTTTGTCCCGAGACATGAGATCGCCCACCACGTAGACGTTCGGGTGGCCGGGGACGGTCAGATCTGCTTCCACTTCGATGCGGCCGCCGCCGACCTGCTTCACACCCAGCGCAGTGGCCAGGGCCTCGGCGAACGGCACTGCTTCGACGCCTGCGGTCCACAGAATCGTCCGAGTCTCGTACTGCCGCTTCTCTTTTGTCTTCTTGTCCGTCGTCTCGATGCTGGTCTCGCACACATCGGTGACATGTACACCGAGGTGCGTCTCGACGCCGATCCCGTCGAGAGTGCGTTTGGCTGCGGCCGAGAGCTTGCGACTGAACGAGGGCAACACACGATCGTCCCCGTGGAAAAGCAGCACCCGCGCTTCGTCCGGGTCGATGGACCGAAACTCGTTGGTCAGAGCGTGCATTGCCAATTCACGGATCTGTCCGGCCAATTCGACTCCGGTCGGCCCACCGCCCGCCACGGCGAAGGTCAGCCACGGTCGACGCTCCTCCGCCGTCGGGAGCGATTCCGCCATCTCGAACGCGGCAATGAGACTGCGCCTGATGGCCAAAGCGTCGTCGAGCGTTTTCATGCCGGGCGCCCATTTGATGAACTCGTCCTGGCCGTGGTACGACTGCCGCATTCCGGCCGCCACGATCAGGTAGTCGTACGGCAGCTCGAAGGTGGAACCGTCGAAACGACTGGCAGTCAGTACCCCGGCGTCCGCGTCGACCGACTTCGCTTCGCCCAGCACGACGTTCGTGTTCTTGTTGTCCTCGAGCAGATGACGCAGCGGACTTGCGATCTGTCCTTCGGAGAGCAAACCCGTAGCGCACTGGTAAAGCAGTGGCTGGAAGACATGGCTGGTTCCCCGGTCGATCAGAACCACCTCGACGTCGGCCTTCTTGAGTCGTCTAGCCGCGTACAACCCACCGAAGCCGCCACCGACGATCACTACCCGGGGCTTACCGTTCGAAATGTGGATGCTCATCAGACGAACCTCGCTGTCACGGAGTTGGGCAGGAATCGTAGGGCCGCATCTATTCCCTGCCACTTGAGGCCGGGTAGCGCCGCTCGAGTGGTTTCCTTCTCGATGGCGTCGACCATGGCGCTGACGCCTTCGTCCAAACTCGCCATGAGTGCCGCGTCGTCGCCGGCGCCCGCCGACATGTCGGTCTTTATGAACCCCGGCAACAAGGTGGTGACCCGAATAGGTGTGCGCGACAATTCGATACTGAGCGCCTCACCGAGAGCCGCAACCCCGGCTTTGCTCGCCGAGTAGGCCGCCTTTGGCCCGGGTAGCCCTCGATCCGCGCTGATCGAGGAGACGAGAACCAGGTGTCCGGCGTCCTGCGCGCGGAAGATCTCGAGTGCCGCTTCACACTGCGAAAGCGCACCGACAAAATTTGTCTGGGCTGTTGCGAGATTGGCGTGCGCTTTGCCGGTGCCGATCTTCGCGCCCTTGCCGAGTCCGGCGTTCACGATCACTCGGTCCAGGCCACCCAACTCGTCGCGCAGCTCGCCGAAAACTCGGACGACGGAATCGTGTTCGGTCACATCGAGTTCGCGTACCGCGACGCTGATCGAGGGGTACTGCGCGACCAACTCCTCACGCAGCGAGTCGAGACGATCGGTCCGCCGGGCACACAGTGCGAGGTCGCGACCTGCGGCGGCAAATCTCCTGGCCATCTCCTCCCCGAGACCCGAACTGGCACCCGTGATCAAAATCTTCTGCCGCGTCATGGGTGCAACTGTAGCCACCATCGAGCTCTCGTACCCGGCAGTAACCGAGCGAACTCGGACCGATCCGGCATACCGTGGAGCCATGACCGACGAATTCGATGTCATCGTGATCGGCGGTGGGCCCGCCGGCGAGAACGCCGCTGCATACGCCATCGCCGGAAGCAATCGCACCGCCGCAATCGTGGAACACGAGCTGGTCGGTGGTGAATGCTCGTACTGGGCTTGTATGCCGAGCAAGGCGCTGTTGCGTCCAGGGCAGGTCCTCGAGGCGGCCGAGGCATTACCGGGAATTCCAGCCGGACCGCTCGACGTCGAGGCCGTCCTGAAACGGCGTGACTCGTTCACCCACAACCACGACGATTCGTCCCAGGTCGACTGGGCCACCTCAGTCGGGATCACCGTGATCAGAGGCCACGGGGTGATCGACGGTGAGCGGGCCGTGACCGTCGACGGGACCCGCAAACTCCGCGCCCGCCAGGCCGTTGTACTCGCGACCGGCACTACTGCCACTGTCCCGAAGACGCCGGGGTTGCGAGAGGCACTCCCGTGGACTTCTCGCGATGCGACCAATCTGCACGAAGTTCCGTCGCGCGTGGCGGTCATCGGCGGCGGAGTCGTCGCTACGGAGTGCGCAACGTGGTTGTCGTCGTTCGGCGCTCACGTGACACTGCTCGTGAGGGGCGATGCGCTGTTGAAATCGGCGGAACCGTTTGCCGGAACGATGGTGGCCGAAGCACTCGGCGCCCGCGGGGTGGACGTTCGACTGAGCACCGCCGTCAACTCGGTGTCGCGACCCGATGCCACGGACACCGGAGAGGGCCACATCCACGGTGGACCTGTCAGCATCGAGACCTCTTCCGGTGTGATCGAGGTCGACGAGGTCATCGTCGCGGCGGGCCGCGGGCCGACATCTGCCGAGCTCGGCTTGTCCGTCATCGGCCTCGAGGACGGCAAGTACGTCACCACCGACGATCACCTCTGTGCCCAAGGTGAATGGCTCTACGCCGTCGGCGACATCAACGGTCGTTCTCCCCTCACTCACATGGGCAAGTATCAGGCGAGAGTCTGCGGAGATGTCATCGCCGCGCGGGCCGAGAGTCGCGGACTGCTGGGACCTCGATACACAGCCTCGGCAGACAACGGACAGGTGCCCCAGGTGGTGTTCACCTCACCCGAGATCGCCTGGGTGGGGCGCACCGAGAAGACAGCTCGCGCCGACGGCTACGACGTCGAAGTCGTGGAGATCGAACTCGCCGTCGCGGGATCGTCGCTGCTGCGCGACGACTACTCGGGACGCGCGAAGTTGGTGATCGACAAGGCCACCGACGTGATCCTCGGCGCCACCTTTGCCGGACCCGAAGTATCGGAGCTGGTGCACGCGGCGACAATCGCGGTTGTCGGCGCCGTACCGTTGGAAACTCTCTGGCATGCTGTGCCCTCGTATCCGACGGTCAGTGAGGTCTGGCTTCGACTACTGGAGGCTCGCCGCTGACGCGCTCCCGAAGTACGTATAGTCGCGACATGGCGTCCGACATACTTGTGACCACGGCCGACGGCACCCTGCGCGGTCGCCGGGTGGGAAAACTTCGTGCCTGGCGCGGAATTCCCTACGCTCGGCCACCGGTCGGAACGCTGCGTCTGACGCGGCCTCAGCCCGTCACGCCGTGGACCGGAGAACGCGACGCGACCAGGTTCGGCGACGCCTCGGTCCAACACAAGAAGGGGCTGTTGCTCGCGCCAGGGAAGTACCAGCCCAGTAGCGAGGACTGCCTGACACTCAACGTGCTCGCTCCGGCGAACACCGGCAGTACGTCGCTCCCCGTCATGGTTTTCATCCACGGCGGGGCGAACACCATCGGAACCTCCGCCACCGGCCTGTACTCCGGCGTGTCCCTCGTCGAACGCGGCAACGTCGTCTACGTCTCGATCAACTACCGGCTCGGAGCTCTGGGGTACCTCGATTTCAGCCCGTTCTCCACGGCCGAGCGCGTATTCGACTCCAATCTCGGACTTCGCGATCAAGTCGCGGCCCTGCAGTGGGTGCAACGCAACATCGCCGCCTTCGGTGGGGATCCCGAAAAAGTCACGATCTTCGGTGAATCCGCCGGAGCCACTGCCGTCACCACCCTGATGGCTACACCTGCCGCCAAGGGGCTCTTCGCTGGTGCCATCGCCGAGAGTTCGGCTCCGGACCTGGTCTCGAGCACACAGCGATCGCACGCCTGGGGTGCGCGTTTCGTCGAGATTCTCAATTCCGGACTACCACCCGCGAAAGCCTTGACCTCGGCGACAGCCGTCGAACTGGGCCGAGCGGGCAGCAAACTCGGCGCCGAGGTGCTGGCGAACACGCCCGGACTACATCCCTTCGGGCCCGTCGTCGACGGCGACTTCCTGCCGCGCTCGCCCTTGGATGCCTTCGAAGAAGGATCGGCACACCGGGTTCCGATGATCATCGGAACCAACAGGCGAGAGGGAACGCTGTTCCCGAAGGTGCTCGACGCGCTCCCGACCAACCCGTCGCGCATCGACACCATGTTCGCCCTCACCGATCCCGAGGCCGGAAAACGCATCCTCGCAACCTATCCCGGATACCCGGACGAGCAGTCCGCGATCGACGTCGGCGGCGACGTCACGTTCTGGCACCCTTCCGTGGAGTTGATGCAGGCTCACGCGAAATCGGCGCCGACGTGCGCCTACCGATTCGACTTTGCTCCGACGATGATGCGCTGGCTCGGCCTCGACGCCACTCACGGATTCGAGATGTTCGCGGTCTTCGGTATCGGTGACACCGTGATCGGTCGCGGTCTCACTCTTCCCGGCGGTCGGCGAGGATTGCGGGCAGTCACCGAATCCGTTCAGGGACACTGGCTTCACTTCGCCAAGCACGGGGTTCCGCGCGGATCGTGGCCACGGTACGACGCACAGCAGCGCCCGACCATGATCTTCGATCAGATCGTGCGCGTCGAGAACGACCCGAGGCGTGAACAACGCTTGGCCTGGGCCGGATACAGCGGTTACCGTAGCCACGGCACCGACATCTCTCTACCGTGACGAGCCCTCTCGAGATCACTCTCGATTCCGGAGTCGTGCGCGGTCGCGTCGATCGAGGGCTGCGCACTTGGCGGGCTATCCCCTACGCTGCTCCCCCGATCGGCCCCTGGAGATTTCGCGCGCCACAGGCTGTAGAGGCCTGGGATGGAGTCCGCCCGGCGGAAACATTCGGTTCTCCGTCTCCGCAGCGTAAGAGCAACTTCGACGAGAACTCGCTCTTCGTCAACGTCGTGGCCCCGCAGTCCCCTTCGGATTCGCTGCGACCGGTCATGGTCTTCATTCACGGCGGCGCGTACAACGGCGGGAATCCGTCAACGCCCATGTATCGCGGAACGACTCTGGTCGAGCGGGGCGACATCGTCTACGTTTCTGTCCAGTACCGGCTGGGCGCACTGGGTTACCTCGATTTCAGCGAATACTCCACTGCCGAAGAAGTGTTCGAGACGAATCTTGGATTGCGCGATCAGATTGCCGCACTGGAGTGGGTCCAGCGGAACATCGCTGCGTTCGGTGGTGATCCGGATGCAGTCACCGTGTTCGGTGAATCATCCGGCGCAAACGCGGTGACAACTCTGATGGCAACGCCGGCGGCCGAAGGGTTGTTCGCCCGGGCAATCGCTCAAAGTCCGCCGGCTGCTTCGGCATACGGAAAAGATCGAGCGCATCGGTGGGCGCGCGAGTTCCTCGAGATCGCACACGCACCGGCAACCGATCCGGCCTCGTGGCTGCGTTCCGCTTCGGTGAGGGAACTGGTCGATGCCGGCGAAGAACTTGCGCGACGCGGCGCGGACGAAGAACCGGGAACGCGGGCATTCGCCCCTGTAGTGGGTGACGATGTCCTTCCCGAACACCCGCTCGACGTATTCGCCGCCGGACGCGCCCACCCCGTTCCGCTGCTCGTCGGTTCGAATCTCCATGAGGGGCGGATCTTTCCGCGCGTTCTCGACATCTTGCCTACCAACCCGGTTCGTATCGAGAAGATGTTCTCCCACACCTCACCGGAGGTGAAAGAGCGCGCGCTTGCGGCCTACCCGACATATCCGCATCGTTTCGCTGCCGCCGATCTCGGCGGCGACATCACGTTCTGGGAACCGGCAATACTGTGCGCACAGGGCCATTGCCAAGTAGCTCCGACCTACAGCTACCGCTACGATTTTGCGCCGCGACTGCTCAGACTCATCGGCATGAACGCCACCCATGCCACCGAATTGCTTGCCGTCTTCGGACGTTCGGACGCACTCACCGCGGCCCTGACCGCGGTCGGTGGCCGGCGCGGACTGGCTGCAGTGACCTCCACCGTCCAGCGCCACTGGATTCATTTCGCCCGTCACGGAGCGCCGGACCTGGATTGGCCCGCCTACTCCGTGCCGAAGCGGCAAACGATGATCTTCGACGAGACGTCCCAGGTGGAGGACGACCCGATGGGTGAGCGTCGACGAGCCTGGATCGGTTACGAGCACCGACGCTGAAGTCCGATCAGAAGAACTGGCCCTTCACGAAACCTGCCAGCAGGACCGCGAATCCGCCGACCTCACCGAGAATCAGCAGAACCATTCCGAGATGCAGCGGCGGACCGGCAGACTCGAACTGGTTGTCGGTGTCTTTCATCGCACCGTGCGCGATATAGCTGAATATCGCTGCGAGAAAGAAGAACACGACCACTGCTGCACTGGTCAGGTTGATCCACGTCGGCCACACACTGAGTTCGACGAACACCGCGATCAACAGTGTTGCGAACGAATACATCAGAGCCGCACGGTGCGCGATGTCGACATACGGATGCGCGAGGTGACTGTCCGAGGTGGCCATCTGTCGGTACTTCCAGATTCCCAGGCACAGCGAGAGCAGGAAGATCAGACCGGCCGCGAGCAGCGTCAGTGACGTGTCGATCCCGAGCATCATCTGCTCACCCCGCAGTGAGCTTCCAGAGAGTCACCGCTGGGTGATCCAGTCGAAGGCGTGTCGTAGACGACGACAAGCACCGTCGCACCACCATCCGACACCGACCGCATCCGGTGTGGCGTATTCGCGTCGAAGTAGAGACTGTCACCGGCGTCGAGGTGAATCGTCTGCCCGGGAATTTCGAATTCGACGGAACCGGAGTGCACGAACACGAACTCCTCTCCCGTGTGATCCATGAACTTCGGGCCCATCATCGAGGCGGGGTGAACTACGAACGGCTGCATGGCCTTTCCGACCAGAGCGGGGGCGATCGGATCGTAGACCGAGGACTCGGCCGAGGAAGCCTGGTCGATCACGCGATCCTTGGCGCGCGCGATCGTCATGACATTGCCCTCCATACTGTCCGAGAACAGTTGTCCCACATCGGCATCGAGCACGCGCGCAATCTTGAGCGCCACCGCGATCGACGGTGTACTGATGCCCCGCTCGACCTTCGAGAGGTAACTCTTCGTCAGACCGGTCTGCTCGGCCAACCCCTCGAGCGTCAGACCGGCGCGACGCCGATGTGTTCGCAAAAACGCTGCCATTCGAAATCCTCTCACGAGACTTTGTGTCATCACCCTACCAACACATTGACCTGCGGCAATCAGTGGCGAACAAGCCAAGGGTTGCGCAATTCCGTCCTATATGACACTTTGTGTCTTATAGGTGACTTAATGTCATTCGCACCCGGATCCCGAGAAAGGCACACCCCATGACCGACACGATGCAAGCGAGCAAGCAAGAACTCATGGCCACCGCCGAAACGAAGATGCTCACCGAAGTAGCCACAGGTAGCTGGACCCTTCGACAGAAGATCGCACTGACCTGCAGGGCACTGTCGGACGCCGGCCACGATTCCGGCCTCGCCGGCCAGATCTCCGCCCGCGGTGAGCAACCCGGCACATTCGTCACCCAGCGACTCGGCCTCGGGTTCGACGAAATCACCGAGGACAACCTCCTGCTCGTCAACGAGGATCTCGAGGTCCTCGACGGCCAGGGAATGCCGAATCCGGCCAACAGATTCCACAGCTGGATCTACCGCGCGCGGCCCGACGTGAACTGCATCGTCCACACGCACCCACTGCACGCGACAGCCTTGTCGATGCTCGAGATTCCCCTCGTCGTATCACAGATGGACATTGCTCCCCTCTACGACGACTGCGCATTTCTCGCCGACTGGCCCGGAGTTCCCGTGGGAAACGAGGAGGGCGAGATCATTTCGGCTGCACTCGGAGACAAGCGAGCAATTCTGCTCGCCCACCACGGCCAACTCGTCGTCGGCAATACCGTCGAAGAGGCATGTTCCCTCGGGCATCTGATCGAACGGGCCGCGCGGCTGCAGTTGCTGGCGATGGCTGCCGGTGACATCAAGCCGCTACCGCCTCGCCTGGCGAAAGAGGCACACGATTGGACGCTGACTCCTCGGCGCAGCGAGGCGAACTTCGCGTACTACGCCCGCCGTGCTCTCCGCAATCATCCAGACACGCTGACCAACTGAATTTCGTTTCTCCCCAACAGAACAGAGAACCTCATGAGCAGCACCATCAAGGGAATCGTCGCCTATCCCATCACCCCGTTCGACCGGGACACCGGAGCCTTCGATCCCAAGCCGCTACACACGCTCCTCGACAGCATGATCAGCAATGGTGTCGACGCGATAGCCCCTCTCGGCAGTACCGGCGAGAGCGCCTATCTCGACGATGCAGAGTGGGAGACGGTCGCTCGGGAAACTGTCGACTACGTCGACCGCCGAGTCCCCACCGTCGTCGGAGTGTCGGATCTGACGACGGCGGGAGCACTCCGCCGAGCATCGATCGCGGCAGACGCAGGCGCCGACGCAATGATGATCCTCCCCACGTCGTACTGGCACCTGGGTGAGCAGGAGATTCGTGAACACGTCACTGCGGTCGCCGATTCCGTCGACATTCCGACGATGATCTACAACAATCCGGCAACCACCGGCATCGACATGTCGCCGGAGTTTCTCGTCGATCTCGTCTCCACCGTCGACGGCATCACGATGATCAAGGAATCCACCGGCGACATCACCAGGGTGAACCGCATCAACGAACTGGGCGGTGGCACGATCCCCTTCTTCAACGGCAGCAATCCTCTTGCACTGCAATCTTTCTCTGCCGGCGCAAGCGGATGGTGCACGGCAGCGCCGTGCCTGGCACCCGAACAGGTGGTGCACTTCTGGCGTCTCCTCGAGGCCGGTGATCGGTCGGGCGCCGGCGCCGTGTTCGAACAGATCGAGCCACTCCTGAAGGTCCTCGTCAGTCGCGGACTGCCGTCGACGGTCAAAGCCGGGTTGGAATTTCTCGGCGTCGACGCCGGCCTTCCCCGTCGGCCTCTCCTTCCACTCGACGACGGCACGAGGACAGCTTTGTCCGACGCTCTGTCGGTGGCTCGCGGTGTAATCGTCGCGTCGTGACCTGAGGTGGGAGTGGGTTCCGGCAAGATGGGATGCACACCGACCGAAGGAGGGGCACCATGTCCGTAGATTCACGGTCTGCGAGGATCGCCGTCACCGGCGCTACCGGTCATATCGGCGGACTGGTGGCCCAGTCGTTGGCGGACGCCGGTGTCCCGCAGCGGCTGATCGCACGGTCGGTCAACCGATTACCGCAGCTCGCCGGTACCGATTCGGCCGAGACCACATACGGGGATCAGGAGCGCGCTCTCGCGGCTCTGGCCGGAATCGACACCCTCTTCATGGTCTCGGCGGCCGAAAGCGCAGATCGCCTGGATCAGCACCGCACCTTCATCGACGCTGCAGTGGCAGCCGGGGTCAGGCACATCGTCTACACGTCTTTCCTCGGCGCCGCCCCGGACGCGACGTTCACCCTCGCTCGCGATCACTGGGTCACCGAAGAACATATCCGCGCTTCCGGACTCGCATTCACCTTCCTGCGCGACAGCTTCTACCTCGATTTCCTACCCGCTCTCGCCGGTGAAGACGGTGTGATCCGCGGACCCGCAGGGGATGGACTCGTCGGCGCGGTAGCGCGGTCCGACATTGCTGCAGTCGCTGTGTCGGTTCTGCAGGATCTGGATTCTCATGTCGGACAGACGTACAACCTGACCGGACGGGAGGCACTGACGCTCTCCGAGGCCGCGAGCATCATCACCGAAGTCACCGGCAAGCGGACCACGTATGTCGAGGAAACGCTCGAGGAAGCCTACGAGTCGCGGGCGTCGTACAACGCGCCCGCTTGGGAGCTCGACGCTTGGGTGTCGACGTACACCGCGATCGCGCAGGGCGAGTTGGCTCTGATCACGACCACAGTGGAGGACCTTGTCGGCAGACCGCCGCTCACATTGCGTGAATTCCTCACGGCGCAGCTCGATATCGCCTGATGCCGCCACGCAAAGCAACCACGGCACGCAAGGCTGCCGCAAAGAAGGCTTCACCCAAGAAGGCCACCCCGAAAAAAGCAGCACCGAAAAAGAGCTCGGCCAAGAAGACCGCCACCAAGACTGTCGCGAAGAAAAGGTCACGCGCGGCGATGCCGGAGGTTCCGACAGCCGGTCCTGGTGAACGAGTCTGGCTCCTCGACGTTCCCTTCCGAACGCCGGCCCCTGGTGCGCAGTTCGTCAAGAAGTGGAAGAGCTACGCGTGGGTGGGTGCTGATCTGCCCGCAGAACTCGCACCGTTCAAGGCACTCCCGTTCTCGTATCAGCAGTGGGTCGAGGACGACATCAATGACAGCATCGGGGAGCGTCCGGTTGCCGCCTCCAAAACTCCTCGGCCCGAGCAGGTTTCGGGCGCGGCGGCTGTTGTCGACGCTGCACGATCCGGCAAACGCGGATTTCTGTTGGCGGACAATGCCGGTCTGGGAAAAACGCTGATCGCGGTGATGTCGGCCAAGACGATTGCCGAAGAGCGCGGCGAAACCAACATCCTCGTCCTTGTCGATCGGCCAGCACAGATCACCATTCCGCATTGGCGCTATTCCATCGCCTCGGTGGGCGACGGCGGATTCCGTTGGCTGATCATGTCGCCGGACCAATTGAAGAAGCTGATTGCACGAAACGGCCGTCCCAAGTACACGTTCGGCGTGGTGATTGCGGACGAAGCCCAGCTGTACAGCAACGACACACAGCGCACGGCTGCATTCGAGAAGGTCGCACGCTTTTCTAATGCGCACGAGCAGGCTCCGTTCGTCCTGTCCGTGACGGCAACTCCGGGACATACGCCGGCAGATCAGCGTTACCTGGCACCACTTTTTGCGCAGCTGCATTCAGAACCTTCGGAGTACTGGTCCGACCTGGGTGCCAGGCTTGTCGAGTCCGGCCTGCCGCTGGACAAGTCCTACGGGAAGTGGACGTGGAGCGCAGAGGCGAAGGAATCACCGGCACTGCAATCTCAGGCGCTCGAGACCGTGCGCGGGTGGATGTCGAACAGTACACCGCCCTTGATGATTCATCGGCCGACTCCGTGGGGGCCGGTTCCGCTCGACGGTATGCCCATCGACCTCACCCATGCCCAGCGCGCCGAGTACGAGACCGAATGGGCGGAGTACGCCTACGAAATGGGATTGGCTCGTAAGAGCCGCAACGTTGCGCGGGGCCGTGCGCTGGTTCTCCGCTATCGACAGAAAGCGGGAATGATTCGCGCCGAGTCGACGGCACAGTGGGCGCAGGCCCAGGTCAAGGCGGGCAAGCAGGTGTTGGTTGCTGTCGAATTCGTCTCCACGGCAGGCGATCCACTGGTCGAGATGATCGAAGACGCCGGGATCTCTGTGGCTAAACTGTTCGGCGCAGTGCCGGACAAGGAGGGTCAGCGTCTGCGGTTTCAACGCGGGGACGCACCGGTCATCGTCTTCAATGTCACGACCTCGATTTCGCTGCACGCCAACGAAGCGCTCCCCGACGGCACTCACGCGTCCTCGCTGCCACGGACGGGGATCTTTCATCAGCCTCGGTACTCGGGAATCGCGGCAGAACAGACATTCGGTCGGTCACATCGTGACTACCAGACGTGTCCGTGGGTCATACCCTTCGGCGTGGGCACCAAGGAAGAGGACGTCGCCACCGTCATGCTGCGCAATCTCAATTCCGTGACCGGTCTGAAGGGCGGCGATCGATCCGGACTGCGTTCACTGTCCGAATTGCTCGGCGTCGAGTGGCTCGAGCCTGACGTCTTGACGTCAGATCCCTGACCATCCACTCGGCATCCAATGGGCACAGACGAACGGTTTCGGAGTTTTGCCCCAATTCCGCTTCACTGAAACCGAATTCGCTTGACCGCTTCCTTCCTTTTGGGACTTTGGGACTCAGATATCTGTGACGCGGCGTGGCACACTGTTTCGAGGTCGGCAGGCCCGATCCCGAAACAGTGCCGAGAAAGCGAGAGGTCCGATGCGCAGTATCTACCGTTCATTGATGCGCAATGTCGGCCATACACAATGGTTCTCGGATCTCGGGAAGGATCTGGTTCCGCTCGATCGGGCGGTACAGAAGGTGTCGGGTGGCAAACTCTCACTTGTCGGAGAGAACACCGTGACTCAGCTACTGCTCACCACGACGGGCCGTAAGACGGGCCGTTCTCGCACGACACCCCTTCTGTACGCACCGGACGGCGATGCCTTTGTCGTCGTCGGATCCAACTGGGGGCAGGATACGCATCCAGCGTGGACACTCAACTTGATGGCAAACCCCGCCGCGATCGTGACGGTGAAGGGGGTTGAAATACCGGTCGGTGCGAGTCTGGCGGAGGGCGCCACGCGTAAGAAGCTGTGGGAACTCGCGACCACCACGTGGCCGCCGTACGAAACCTACGCCGATCGAGCGTTCGGGCGCCAGATCCGCGTATTTCGACTCCAACCTGTCAAATAGCTGCTGCCGGGCGCAGGATGGGAAGGACCACCCTGCCGATCTCAGGAGCATTCGCGCATGTCCACAGCACTGACTCACGCAGTAGACGCACAGACCAAAGCCTCCAACGGGCGGATCGCACTGGAACCCAACCCTCGCCGAATTCGAGCGTTCTTCGCTGGTCACGCCATCGCAGACACCACTGGTTCGGTGTATCTGTTCGAGCGCGGCCGCCTGCCGGTGTACTACATCCCCCTCGCCGATGTTCGCACCGAATTTCTCGTTCCGACGTCGACGACCACTCATTGCCCGTGGAAGGGTGACGCGACGTACTGGAATATCGAAATCGGGGATCACCACGCCGAGGACGCCGTGTGGTCATATCCCGAACAGTTCGACGGTTCTTTGGACCTGAGTGAGTACGTCGCGTTCTACTGGGATCGCATGGACGCCTGGTACGAGGAGGACCAACAGGTCTTCGTCCACGCCCGCGATCCATACGTACGTATCGACGCACTCCCCTCGTCCCGCCACGTCGAGGTTTTCGTCGGCGACGTCTTGGTCGCCGAGACGACACGACCCAGACTGCTCTTCGAAACCGGCCTGCCCACGCGGTACTACATTCCGAGAATCGACGTTCGCAGCGAGTACTTTGCGCCGTCGCCGACCACCACGGCCTGCCCCTACAAGGGCACTGCATCGTATCTGTCGTTCACCGGCACAACCGAACTCGCTCCGATCGAGGATCTGGCGTGGTTCTATCCGTTCACTACCGACGAAGCGTCCGGGATCGACGACCACGTGTCGTTCTATCCCGAACGCGTCGGCAAGATCCTGGTGGACGGTGCCGAAATCTGAGAGGCGGGAGCCGAGAAGGCGTGGGTGCCTATCCCACCGCGACAGGGGATTCCGGGACCAGCAGTTCGCCCGTCTCCAACCGGCGATCGTGCATCCACACCAACGCGGTTGCTACGGAGAAGACCAACCCGGCGATGCAGACTCCAGTCCATCCGTACGACTTCCACACCACCGACCCCACTGCCGAGCCCACCGCAGCACCGACGAAGTAGGTGGTCATGTACACCGAGTTCACACGCGAACGCGCCTCGGGGACAAGGGCATAGATGACGTTCTGGTTGCTGACGTGCACTCCCTGCAGTGCGAGATCGGCTAGAACCATGGCGACGAGAAACCACACCACGTGCGTGGCACCGGAGACAAAGGGAAGCCACGACACCAAGAGAATCGCAATAGCGCCGCCGGTCGCCACCTGACCCAATCCCCGATCGGCCAGCCTGCCCGCCACCGTCGCCATCAATGCTCCCGCCACGCCGAGTAGTCCGACCAAGCCGATTTGAGTGTCGCTGTAGCCGAATTCGCCGGAGAGAAGAAAGGCCATCGTCGTGAAGACGGTGCTGACGGCAGCAAAAGCCAACCCGCCCATGGCCGATCGGGTTCTCAGGCGTGGCAAGGTCGCAGCCAACTTTCCTACCGAAGCAAGCGTGGCGCCGTAACCAGCTTTCGGTCGATCTGCGGAATCGGAAGGCAGAGATCGCCACAATGCGACGGCCATCACCACCATCAACACCGCCGCCACCTTGTAGACCGTCGACCAACCTCCCAGTCCGGAGAGCACGCCGGCAACGCTGCGCGCCAACAGGATTCCGATCAGCAGCCCGCTCATGATCGTGCCGACCACCTGACCGGACCTCTCAGGTTCGGCCAGTGAGGCGGCAAACGGAATCAGCACCTGAGCAGCGACCGAAAAGACTCCAGCGACTGCGATTCCCACTGCCAGCGTGGCAAAGTTGGGTGCAAATCCGCTGACCGCTTGACCGGTCGCCGCCAGCAGCATGAGCCCTACCGTCAGCTTGCGTCGGTCCACCATGTCGCCTACCGGAACCAGAAGTATCAATCCGAGTGCATACGCGACCTGTGCGATGGTCACCGTCGCGGCCGCTGCGGAGGCCGACACATTCAGGTGATCCGCGATGGAATCGAGGAGTGGCTGATTGAAATAGTTACCGCCCGCGCACAGGCCCGTCGCGGCAGCCATCAGCAGCACTATGGGTAGTCCGAGCCTCGGACGCGCGTCGCTTGAAATCATGTCGTCAAGCATGACCGCCCACACCGACGCGCGTCCAATAGATAGATATGCATGATCCATCTCCAGAAACGATAGATTGGTGCAATGGAACTACGTCACATCCGCTACGCCCTCGCCGTTGCGGAAGACAGACATTTCAGCCGAGCGGCCGCGCGGTTGCACGTTTCCCAGTCCGCCCTGAGTGCCCAGATCCGAGACCTCGAGAAGGAACTGGGAGTAGAACTGTTCAACCGGAACAGTCGAAACGTCGGACTGACCGCCGCCGGCGAGGTTTTTGTTGCCCGCTCTCGTGAAGTGCTCGGTGCCATGTCGAGGCTGGTCAGCGACGTCTCGGCGCAGAGCAACGAGCAAGTGCGACTGACGGTGGGCACCATCACCTCGGCCGGGCGCGTCGACGTCGGCCGTGCCCTGGCAGATCTGACGCGTCGGCATCCCGCCATCAACGTCACCGTGCGGCCGTACGGCAGTGAAGTAGTTATCGAAGGAGTGCGGTCCGGCGCAATCGACGTCGGCATCGTCGGATTGGCCGCAGGTCGCCTACCCAAGAGCTTTGCCGCCGCGCCGTTGTGGAGTGAACCCACCGCAGCGTTTGTTGCTCCCGACCATCCCTTTGCCCAGGCCTCGTCGATCAGGCTCGAAGACCTACGAGATCACACTCTCGTGGACTTCGCCTCCGGCAGCGAGGCTCGCGTCCAGACCGATCAGGCATTCGCCGAATCACAAGTCCCTCGCGGAAAAACGCTCGAAGCCAACTCCGTGGACCTGATCTGTTCACTGACCGCAAACGGCCTGGGCGTCGGCTTGCTCCCCCAGTCCATGAGCGCACCACATCCCGAACTGGTCTGCATTCCCATCACCGACGCACCGCATCGGATCGTCCACGCCATCACCGAACCAGCCCATTCGTCGGCACTCGCTCGCGAATTCGTCGAACTGCTCGCCGCGCAATTCACTACTTGAGTAATTTCGACATTCGCCTGTCCGCCAACGGCTTACCGCCAGTCTGACACGTCGCGCAGTACTGAAAAGAACGCTCCGCGAACGAGACTTCGCGTACGACGTCACCGCACACCGGGCAGGGAAGTCCGGTGCGAGCATGTACTCGCATCCCCGAGCGTTTCTCACCTTTGAGCCGGGCCGCGTCCTGGCCTTCCGAACGCTCGATCGCGTCGGCAAGTGTTGATCGCATCACGGCATACAGCACCGAAATCTGTTCCGGCGTCAGCCGCGACGAGGTCGCGAAGGGCGAGAGTTTCGCGGTGTGAAGAATCTCGTCCGAGTAGGCGTTCCCGATGCCTGCGATCAGCGACTGATCGACTATCGAGTTCTTGATCCGCGCCGAGGTTCCGCCCAGAATCTCTGCGAACTCCGCTTCGGTCACAGCCATCGCGTCCGGCCCCAGTCTGGCGATTCCCGGAACCTCCTGCGGATCGTTCACCACCCAGACGGCGAGGCGCTTCTTGGTACCTGCCTCGGTGAGATCGAATGCCGGCGTCAACCCTTCAGGTGTGAAGAAATGAATGCGCAGCGCCAACGGCCCCTTGCCGGGCTTCGGCGGTGTTGCCGACGGATTGTCGAGCCAGCGCATCCACCCTGCTCTGGAGAGATGCGTGACCAACCACAATCCGTCGCAATCGAGGGCCAGATGCTTTCCGAAGCGGGCAGCGCCCGTCACATCGCGCCCCTGCAGAGCAGTGATCGGCGGATCGAAGGTCTTGAGCACACTCAGTGCAGCGATGTCGACGCGTCCCACCACCGCGCCTACCGCGTGCTGACGAAGGAACCCTGCCAGCGCTTCCACCTCGGGTAGTTCAGGCATGGCAACAGACTAACGCCGACCACGGACACACACAGTGCGCTCAGTCCGTGTCGGTATGCAGAACCACCGAGTGCCCACCGCGTGCCTTCGCGGAGTACATCGCCCGATCCGCTCGTCGCAGCAGAGTCGGGTAAGCGACCAGCGCATCTTCCGATGATTCGAAAGGCCCTGCGATCTTCGCGATTCCGACGCTCATGGCTACGGCGGGATGATCGTAGGACGTAATCGTCGAGTGTCGAAGTTCGTGCGCGAGTCGATCGATCGAGCGTTGATCGACCGAATCGACGATGACGAACTCGTCGCCGCCGATCCGTGCGATCAACGCTGTCGGGCCGGCACATTCGACCAGTCTCGCGCCGACTTTCTCGATCACAGCGTCGCCGACGGTGTGTCCGTACTCGTCGTTGATGGCCTTGAATCGATTGATGTCGACCGCAGCGACAACCAGGAGTGCCGGGTGCGTGTACGACTTCTCCAGCAA
Source organism: Rhodococcus sp. P-2 (assembly GCF_016598535.1). Lineage (GTDB taxonomy): Bacteria > Actinomycetota > Actinomycetes > Mycobacteriales > Mycobacteriaceae > Rhodococcus_F > Rhodococcus_F baikonurensis. The sequence continues at coordinate 1,668,458 of NZ_CP066779.1, forward strand.
CAGTCGTACTTCGTCGGCCAGTCCCCTCCTGTTGAGCAGTCCAGTCAGCGGGTCCAATTGCGAATTCAGCGCGTCGGTGCCGAGGATGGAGAAAACGAACTGACAGGCAAAGGGAATCACGTAGATCGCCGCGCCGACCAGTACTACCAACGCAACCAGAACCGGAACATCAGAATAGTTTCGGACAACGGAAATGCGTGTCACGATTCCGATGACAACGACGAATACCCACACCATGTGCAGGGTCTGCATCCGAGCATTGTGGAAGAACGCGATGTAACCGCCGATCACCGAGAACATCACGGCATGTGCCAGTGCCGCAAGTGGGTTGGAGTACAACAGCATTGCGGCCGCTATTCCCACTTCCGAATAGAGCACGAACGCGTACGACCAGGAACGGGAGAGATTACGCCTCGTCGAGAGGGCGACGGCCATGATCACAGTGACGACGATGATGACGGTATTCGCGGTGCGTGCATGGGGACTGGTCGGCCCCTGTGGACTGAAGCGAGTCAGGAACATGATGACGGTGACCAGCACCAACGAGCAGACGACAAGAAACCGCGAAGCGACGGTCAGCCCTTTGTCCGCGAGATAACGATTGAAGGTGTCGAATTGGTCCGGCCGCCGATACCAATCGGCCAGTTGAGACGAGATCAGGCGGAACGCAGAGGCCGAGAGCGGTCGGTGCGACGCGACGGCGTCCGTGCGCTCCACACTCTCGGCAGATTCCATAAGGTCAGGGTAATCCAGTCAACTCCCCGCAATCAGACAATTCTCACTGTTTGCCGTCCCACATCACAACCTGATCGCCGCCGGCGGCCTTCGCGCGATACATCGAGGCGTCTGCTACTCGAAACAGGTCCGTCAACTCCTCGTCGGAAATAATCGAAGACCATTCGGCGGAGGTGATCGCAACTCCGACGCTGGTTGTCACCGCCGGATCACGGTCGTCGATTCGCAAGTGTCTTCGCAAACTGTCCTCGAAAGCAGGCGCTGCCCCGACGTCGATCGTGTCCACCAAGACGAACTCGTCCCCACCGAACCTGGCGAAGAGCGCGTTCTCGCTGCCGCACCATCGCAGTCGATCAGCAATCTGACGGAGGACGAGATCGCCTTCTTCGTGCCCGTGTGAGTCGTTGACGATCTTGAACGAATCGACATCGACGATTGCGACGACATACGAAGATTTGCTCGACGCACGTCCAGTCGCTCCCATTTCGACAACAGCTCGCTGCAGCCCACGACGATTCAGCAGGCCGGTCAACGGATCGACATCCGAACTGTCGGCGTCGGATCCGAGAAGAGAGAGGACGAACTGGCAGGCGAACGGAATGACCACGATCCCGGTTGCGATGATCAGACAGAGCGCCGTGGCCAGCGCAGGATCCGCGTAGATCGCGACCTTTCGGCCGATCAATGCCAGCACCACGATGGAGAACGCCATGTGGAAGGCCTGGAGTCGGGCGTTGTGAAAGTAGGCGATATAGCCGCCGATCAACACGAAGAGCACACACTGGATCAAGCCGATGAACGGATCGCTGTTGAGGAACACTCCGACGAATACGCCGACCTCGCAGTAAGCGACGAAAAAATACGACCACCGGCGTGTGATTTCGGGCAGAAGGCAGAAGAGCACGATCACCGCGCCCGTGACGGCGATGATCACGGCGTTGACGACGCTGGTGACATGGCTGTGAACGCCTGCGTCGCTGAAGCGCAACATGGTCATCGCGATGATGACCGTCGTCAGGGAGCCGATTACCAGCAACCGAACAGCTAGCTCGAGGCCCTTCGTGGCGAGGTATCGATTGAAACTGTCGAATTGATCAGGACGCCGATACCACTGGACGAGAAGGCCGAAGGCCGACTTCACAGCTGACTTTTCACGGCCACGGGGCGCGGGCAGAATCGACTGCAGTCGGTCCGGCCCGAACGATGTCATGCGCAGATCATAGGTGCGCAGACCGTCGTCGGGGCTCAAGAGCGCAGGATCGAATGTGCAATCCGCGGGCGGTTGTCAGCGCCGAAGGAGGTACGTATCCATGATCCAGCCGTGCTTCTCGCGCAACTCCGCCCGGCGCGCGACGATCCGATCTTCGACCTCGCGCAGGTTGCCGGAAATCAGCTCCTCGTCCGAGGTTCCGAGGTACGCGCCCCACCAGATTTCGGCTTCGTCTTCGCTCACCTGAGTAAACGTGCAATGCGCGTCGAGCATGACGACGGCGTTGTCCACTCCGGCAGGCAAGCCCTCGGCCAGTTTGCGGCCGGTCGTGATGTGGATCGGTTCGCCGATTCGGTTCAGGACGATTCGGTGTTGTGCAGCCAACGACTGCACACTCGTGATTCCCGGGATGACGGAGTAGTCGAACGACACTTTCCCGCGAGCGAGCACGCGCTCGACGATCCGCAGAGTGCTGTCGTAGAGGGAAGGGTCACCCCAGACGAGAATGGCGCCGACTCCAGGTTCGGCCGCGAATTCCGCTTCGAATTTCGCTGCCCTGCGCTCGTGCCAGTCCTCTACGACACCTTCGTAATCGGTCGGGGTTCGATCCCGCGGTGGGTCCGTGATCTCGACCACCTTGTAGTCGAGGTGAACATGTTCGTCGAGGATTCCGGTTCGCAGGTCGACCAGCGCCTGCTTCTCGTCACCTTTTCCGATGATGAAGAAGGTATCGGCCCTGTTCATGGCCTTGATCGCCTGGACAGTCACCTGGTCGGGATCACCAGCACCGATACCGATCACCAAGAGTTCGCGCATGTGCCGAGGCTATATTGCTGTGCGCCTTTATTAACCGCCGGAGGTTAATAAAGGCGCACAGCAGGCTAGGCCCTAGACTGATTCCCGTGACTGTCTCCACTGCTTACGAAGACCTCCTCCGGCTCGTCATGGAGACGGGTACCGCCAAATCCGATCGAACCGGAACCGGCACCCGCAGCATCTTCGGTCACCAGATGCGCTTCGATCTTGCCGACGGCTTTCCGCTCGTCACCACCAAGAAGGTCCACCTCAAGTCGATCGTCAACGAGCTCCTGTGGTTCCTGCGCGGCGACTCCAACGTGGCGTGGCTGCACGAGAACGGCGTCTCCATCTGGGACGAGTGGGCCGACGAGAACGGCGAACTCGGTCCCGTCTACGGCGTCCAGTGGCGCAGCTGGCCCACTCCGTCCGGAGAGCACATCGACCAGATCACGCAGACCGTCGAGACCCTGCGCTCGAATCCCGATTCGCGGCGGATCATCGTCTCGGCATGGAACGTCGCAGACATTCCGCAGATGGCGCTGGCTCCGTGCCACGCTTTCTTCCAGTTCTACGTCGCCGACGGCAAACTCTCGTGCCAGCTGTACCAGCGCAGCGCCGACATGTTCCTCGGCGTTCCGTTCAACATCGCCAGCTACGCACTGCTCACCCACATGATGGCCCAGCAGGCCGGACTCGACGTCGGCGAGTTCGTCTGGACCGGCGGTGACTGCCACATCTACGACAATCACGTCGACCAGGTCACCGAGCAGCTCGGTCGCGAGCCCCTCCCGTTGCCGACCCTGAAATTGAACAAGCGCGACTCCATCTTCGACTACACCTTCGAGGACGTGGAGATCGTCGACTATCAGCACCACCCCGCGATCAAAGCGCCGGTAGCGGTCTGACGATGACCGTTCGCACAGTCACCCTTGTCTGGGCGCAGGCCCATGACCGCGTCATCGGCGCCGACAACACGATCCCGTGGCGCGTGTCCGAGGACATGGCTTACTTCAAACGCGTCACCATGGGACATCCGGTGATCATGGGGCGGCGCACCTGGGACTCCATTCCACTGAAGTTCCGGCCGTTCAGCGGGCGTCGGAACATCGTTGTCACGCGCGATCCGCAATGGAAGGCCGAAGGCGCCGAGGTGGTCCACAGTCTTCACGACGCCCTGGCGTTGCCGGACGGCGACGTCTTCGTCGTCGGTGGCGGGCAAATTTATTCGGCTGCACTGCCATTCGCGACTCATCTCCTGGTGACCGAGATCGACCTCGACATCGCCGGTGATGCCTTCGCTCCCGAGATCGGCCCCGAATGGAACCTGAAGTCCGACGAGCCGTGGCAGACCTCGGAGAAGAGTGGGCTGCGCTTCCGCTGGCTGGAATACACTCGCTGACCGACTTCCGCCGATAACGAGGCACCTCGCGAGTGAGTCGGTCATACTCCTAGAACGACATTCACCGCTTTCGAGAGGTCTTCGATGGACAAGAAATCACTGACCGCTCTCGCTCGTCAACAGCTGAAACTGGCGGGCTCGGCGACCAGCGGTCGCAGTTCACAAACCGTCTACGGCGGCCACCAGCGCAGCCTGCGACAGACGGTTATCGCGCTGAGCGCCGGCAAGAGCCTCGCCGAACACGACAGCCCGGGCGAAGCCACCCTGTTGGTCCTGAGCGGGAAGCTGAATCTTGTGTGTGGGAGCGACCAGTGGAAAGGATCCACCGGCGATTTCCTCACCGTTCCAGCCGACCGGCACAGTGTCGAAGCGCTCGAAGACGTTGCATTTCTACTGACCGTCGCGATGAAGGGCTGAAGTCGGTAGCGTCTTCCGCGTGAGCGAAACCGTGATCGAAGTGTCCATCGTCGCAGCCCCGTCCGTACTTTGGCCCGCGCTGCGCGACCCGTCGCTGATTCGTCGTTGGTTCGGCTGGGAGTACGACGGACTCGACGACGAAATCACCCAGATCTACTCCACCGCTGATGCCGACCCCGAAGCGTTGACGCTGAAACTCGGAAACGGCGACCGTTTCTCACTTCTCGAACAGGACGGCAAGACGGTCGTCCGCATCGATCGTCCGGCCGAGTCCGCCGACGACGACTGGTACGACGACATCACCGAGGGATGGACGACGTTCCTCCAGTTGCTCAGATTCGCAGTGGAGCACCACGGACTCGCTGAGCGAAAAACCATTTATCTCGACGGCCTACTGCTCCGCGGCGAGAACGTGGCAACCGTCCTCGGGCTCACCGAAATCGAATTGGCAGCGGGAAGTCGGTACGCGGCGACAATCGCTCCCGGCGACTATTTCGAAGGCGTCGTCGACTACGTCACCGATCACCAATTCGGGTTGACAGTCGAAGATCTCGGCCCTGGTCTACTCTCCGTCGCGACCCAGTCGGTGACTCCGCAGCGGCCCGACGGAGGCATGTCGATCCTGCTGACCACCTACGACCTGAGCGATGACGAGTTCGACGAGATCAAGCATCACTGGACTTCGTGGTGGGAAGGCCGCCGTCAGGGTGGCTGACGTGCGGTGAGGCGATATGCTTCGACCATGGTCGAAGCATCGGGTCACAGTCCGGCACGCACGTTCGGCGAGTTGCTCGACCGCCTGGGCGATTCCAACGCCGACATCCCGACACTCCACCGTCTGCTCGAGGCGGTCCTGGTCGTCGGCTCCGGCCTGGACCTCGACCTGACGCTCCAACGGATCATCACCTCTGCGACAACGGTTCTGGATTGCCGCTACGGCGCCCTGGGGGGTCGCGGCGCCGGGGGGTGGGCTCTCGGAATTCGTCTACGAGGGAATCTCCGGGTCCCAACGCGCGACCATGGGACATTTCCCCGAAGGTCATGGCGTTCTGGGTGTTCTGATGAATCATCCGCAGACGTTGCGTGTGGCGCACCTCGGCGATCATCCCGAGTCCGTCGGTTTCCCCGCGAATCATCCACCGATGGAGAGTTTTCTCGGAGCGCCGATCATGATGCGAGGAAAGGTGTTCGGAAGCATCTACCTGACCGAGAAACGAGGAAAAGCCGAGTTCACGCAAGAGGACGAGGTCATTCTCGAAGCCCTCGCCATTGCAGCCGGCATAGCTGTGGAAAACGCACGACTGTTCGAGCAGTCTCGAACTCGTGAAAGATGGCTCACCGCAACATCTGCCATCCGCTCGCGGTTGCTGGCCGGTGACTCACTCGAGGACGGCCTGCAACTTCTCGCGAGCCGCGTTCGGGATCTGACCGGCGTCGACGACGTGATCGTGGTGATCTGCGAGAACGGTTACGCCCAGGTCCACGCCGCGGCCAGCGCCCGTACCACGTCACGCGGGGTCAGAATTCCAGCGAAGACCTATCCGTTCGACGTCGTCCGAAGCACCCGAAAGCTACAGGTACTCACCACTTTAGGCGCGCTCACGGAACTGGTGCCGTCGGCCGGGAGTGCGGTCGTGGCACCGATGTGCGTCGCCTCGGGTGTAGTCGGCGCGGTCATCGTGGCGTCGAATTCCACCAACACACACTGGGATCACGACGAACTGACCCGGATCGAGTCGATGGCCGAACTCGGCTCCGTTGCAATCGAGTTCGACGAGAAGCAGAAGGCGCAACGCCTGCTGTCGGTCCTCGCCGACCGCGATCGCATCGCACGAGACCTGCACGACAACGTCATCCAGAGACTGTTCGCGAGCGGAATGAGCTTGCAGAGCACGCTTCCGGACGAGACCCTCCCCGAGTCGGCGCGCGCGATTGTCAAACGATCTCTCGAACAGCTCGACAAGACCGTCCGCGAGATCCGGACAACGATCTTCGATCTGCAGACTCCCACTGCTGCCGGGACGTCGAGCCTGCGACGACGCCTCCTCGATGTCATCGGCGATGCCACCGCCCAGTCCTCCGTGACCCCCAGCGTCCAATTCTCCGGCGCCATCGACACTCTGGTGAACCCCGGGATCCACCAGCACGCCGAGGCTGTACTGCGAGAGGGACTGAGCAACGTCCTTCGGCACGCACACGCACACCACATCACCATCGCAGTGACCGCGGATGTCGAATTCGCCATCACGATCGAGGACGACGGCGTCGGACTCCCCTCCGACTTCCACAAGAGTGGACTTCACAATCTCGAGCGCCGTGCCGAACATTGCGGCGGTACGTGCACGATCGTCAACCACGATCCGAGCGGTGCACGTCTGCTCTGGCGAGTACCGCTCGGCCGCACCAACTCGAATCGACCGAAGTCCAGTCGGTAGACCTACCGACTGCCGCTGCGGATTTCGGTGGCCAGCACCGCAGCCTGAGTACGACGCTGCATGCCCAGCTTCGAGAGCAGACGCGTCACGTAGTTCTTGACTGTCTTCTCCGCGAGGAACAATCGCGCGCCGATCTCCCGGTTGGTGAGTCCCTCTCCGATGAGGTCGAAGACTGCTCGCTCCTGATCGGAAAGTTCGGCCAGCGGATCAGCTGTACGGTCGCTACGGATCCGCTGCATCAGCGCCTCGGTTGCCCGACTGTCGAGCAGTGAACCGCCGCGCCCGACTGTGCGGACAGCAGCAACCAGATCGGTTCCAAGGATCTGTTTGAGGACGAATCCCGAAGCGCCCGCCATGATCGCGTCGAGTAGTGCCTCGTCGTCCGCGTACGAGGTGAGCATCAGGCAGCGCAGGTTGGGCAGCATCGAGCGGAGTTCGCGGCACAGCTCGACGCCGTTGCCGTCAGGCAGCCGCACGTCCAGAACAGCGACGTCGGCGTTGCTCTGCGGTACCGCCGCCAGCGCTTCCCCCACCGACGCAGCCTCGCCCACCACCACGAAATCCTCGACCCCGCCGAGCAGATCGAACAATCCGCGTCTGACGATCTCGTGATCGTCGACCAGGAATATCCGCGTTGTCATCGAACCCCTCCAAAAGACATCTCACGTCGAACGGTACCGGAGATGGTGGACTCAGAACTCATGGAATACATTCTCTTCACTTGTTGACGTGACGGACTATGAGAACCGGGCAATCCGCAGTGTGCAGGAGCGCCCGACTGGTCGATCCGAGGAGCATTCCCGCGAATCCGCCGCGCCCGCGACTGCCGACGACTATCAACTGCGCCGTCTCCGCGTACTCGCTCAGAACTCGGACCGGACGGTCACGCGCGACGACTCTCTCGACGACGACGTCCGGGTAACGCTCGGTGAATCCGGCCAATTGCTCGGCGAGGACAACTTCCTCACCCGTCTGGATGCTGCTCCACAGCGGGTCGTCGGGGGTGGCGCCCAGCGAGGGCTGCACACTCACGTCGCTCCACACGTTGACGGCAATCAAGGTGGCGCCCCTCGCGGATGCCTGCTCGAAAGCGTGCTCGATTGCCTCGATGCTGCTTTCGGATCCATCGACACCGACCACGACGGGGCCTTCGGTCGGCGGTCGACCGTCGAGCGTCCGTCCTCGGACAACTGCCACCGGAGATTCGCCGTGCGAGACGACCGAGACCGTCGCGGAACCGACGACCAATCCGGTGAATTCGCCGTGTCCACGGGGTCCGAGCGCAATGATGTACGCGCTCTTGGACAATTCGATCAGCCGATCGGAGACACTGCCGTCGAGAAGTTCGGTGACGATCTCGAGGTCGTCGTCGATGCTTTGCCGCGCAAGGATCTGCGCACTGTCCAGACGAGCGGTGGCAGTGCGACGCAGTTCGTCCTTGAAACTCTCGGCGAGGTACGGCTCGGAGTAGTAGAAGGCAGGGATGTGCACCACCGTCGCGATGTGGAGCGGTCGACCGAGCGCCACTGCCGTCCTCGCCGCCCAGACGACAGCCGACGACGCCGATTCCGAACCGTCTACCGCTACGACGACGGGTTTGGTTGCACTCATGTTCGTCCCTCCACAATCGACCACAGAATCTCTTCGCCCCCACACTATTGCCCAATGACGGCAAAAAGGATTCATCAGCCGACGCGAGTCCCGAATCGGACATTCGGTGTTCGAGTGGACTGCGGCAACGGCCCCGCCAACATCCCTTTCGGGCGTCAACGAGGCCACCGGTGCCGGATTCGCACGCAAACCCTGGCTACTCGATCCACGTTAGGCGAAGAACCCGACCGGTCAGAAGTGAAAAAAGTCCTGTCAACAAGCGCCTAAATTCGGGTTTCGTGCGCAGGAGATCCCGAATCACCCGCTGTGCGCCTTTATTAACCGCCGGCGGTTAATAAAGGCCCACGGCAGGGTCAGTCACAAATCTTGCGGAACTTCTCGATCAGCTGCACTCGGCCGTTACGGTCGGCTGCCAACGGCGTGACGTTGAGCGTCGTGACACCGGCTTCGGCGAAGGCCGCGACGCGTTCCTTGACGTAGCTCTCGGGACCGATCAACGACACGGCGCGAACAAGATCGTCAGGGACGGCTGCTGCGGCCTCGTCCTTCTTGCCCGCGAGGTACAGGTCCTGAATCTTCTCGGCAGCTTCTTCGTAGCCGTAGCGCACCGCGAGATCGTTGTAGAAGTTCTTGCCCTTGGCGCCCATACCGCCGATGTACAGCGCGAGGCTCGGGCGTACCCAGTCGAGCATGTGGTCGACGTCGTCTCCGATGGCGAGGGCCGGCGACGCGTACACCTGAAGCTCGCCGAGGCTCGGATCACGCTTGGCCTTGCCCTTGGCGATCGGCTCGCCCCACACGCTGGCCGCCTTCTCCGGATGGAAGAAGATGGGCTCCCAGCCTTCGGCGATCTCTGCCGTCAGCTCGACGTTCTTGGGTCCGAGCGAAGCGATCAGGATCGGGATGCGCTCACGCACAGGATGATTGATCAGCTTGAGCGGTTTGCCCAGCCCGGTGCCCTTCTCGGCGGGGAGCGGAACCTGGTAGTACTTGCCCTGATATTCGACCTTCTCGCGGCGCCACACCTTGCGACAGATTTCGACGACCTCACGGGTGCGTCCCAGCGGGGCGTCGTACTTGACGCCGTGGAATCCCTCGATCACCTGTGGTCCGGAAGCACCCAGGCCCATCACGAAGCGACCGTTGGAGACGAAGTCCAGGCCCGCTGCCGTCATCGCGGTCAACGAAGGGGTACGGGTGTAGATCTGGAAGATTCCCGAAGCGAGTTCGATGGTCGACGTCTTGGCCGCCAGGTAGCCGAGCTGGCTGACGGCGTCGAAGGAATACGCCTCCGGGACGAAGGCGATGTCGAGGCCCGCCTTCTCCAGGTCACCGACCTCTTCGACGGTTTCGGCGAACCCGCCGCTGTAGTTCAAACCCATACCGATACGCACGTTGTAACCCCAATCCTGACGATTGCTGCCGTGTGCGACGCGCACACGAGCAGTGGTACTCCCATCGAACACTTACTCACATCGAACACTACGGAACCTGAGTCCGCATTCATGTGACTACCCCGTTCAAATTCGATGACCGAAATGAACGGGGTAGCGGGAGAACCTGGAGAAAGTCAGGATTCTTCGGGGCGAACCACCATGACGGGGCACTTGGCGGAAGCGATCAGAGTGTTGCTGGTCGAGCCGAGCAACATGCCGCGGAATCCGCCACGGCCACGGCTGCCGACCACGACGAGCTGCGCTTTTGCCGACCAGTCCAACAGCCGTCCGCGCGGGTTGTCGAGATAGACCTCGCGCCGGACCTTGACGTCCGGGTACTGCTCGGACCAGCCTGCCAAGCTCTCACTCAGTACGGCGTGTTCTTCCTCTTCGAGGGACTGCGGTGCCAGTGCTGCTGCCCTCGGGTCTTCGAATGCCGCGCTGCCGAGGTCACTCCACACGTGTAGAGCCACCAACTCGACTCCGCGGAACGACGCTTCCTCGAAGGCCGCACCCACGGCCTGGGCGCTCAATGCGCTGCCGTCGACACCGACCACGACCGGTCCCTCCGAGGGCACTGCACCGTCACGGTCCCGTACGACGATGACCGGACACTTGCCGTGACTGGCCACCCCGACCGCGGTGTTGCCGAGGACGGCCGTCGCGGCTTTGCCCGAAGCGGACGCTCCGACAACTACCCGCCTGGCTTGTGCAGAACTCTCGATCAGCCACTGAGTTGCGCTGCCGATGGCGATTTCGGTGTGAACTTCGAGTTTCGGGTCGATCTCACGGGCGAACTGTTCCGCCTCCGCCAAGATCGCTTTTCCTGCCTCCTCGACCCATTCGTACACCCCACCCGCGTCGACGTACGGTCCACCGAAACCGTACGGCGCGAAGTCGAGAGCGTGGATGATGTCGAGTCGCAATTCGCGCTGGGCGGCGATTTTCGCGGCCTCGCGGAGCGCAGTGGACGCCGTGTCCGAACCTTCGACTCCGACAACAACACTGTTATGTTCGCGTGAACTCATGTGCCCACCTTCCTGAAGAAGTAACCGAGCCACTTTCACTCTAACCATCCCACTTGTCCGGCTTTTTTGGGGTCGCCCCCTCCTCATTTCCGGGACTTAAGTCCCCGAAACTGTTGACGGATAGGAGAATTAGCAGAGCACTCAGGACCAGGTGTGAACAGGATCTCCTGTTCGCATGTTCTCCACGTAACCCCGGAGCATTCCGGTGAGCGCCGTCGAGCGGTCCGCACCCGAGGCCTCCTCCCGCGCCACGTGCTCTCGTTGCCAGGCGGCACCCGTCTGCCGATTCATGCACCGCCCCTCGATGACACCGAGGTAACGATCGCGGGCAGCGGCGGACAATCCGAAGTCCGCCAAACCCTCGTCTGCCAACGGCAACAGCCTTCGCAGGACCAACTCGTCGGCGCCGACCCACCCGATCTCCGGCCAGTACAGGGTGGCGTCGAGTCCGTACTTGGCACCGATGTGCAGGTTCTCTTCCGCCGCGTGGAAAGACATGTGAGACCACAGCGGCCGATCCGCGTTCACCAGTGCGCGAACGGTTCCGTAGTAGAAGGCCGCATTGGCCATGATGTCGACGACGGTCGGTCCCGCCGGCAGCACCCGATTCTCGATACGCAAGTGCGGCTTGCCATCCGAGCAGTCGTACACCGGCCGATTCCAGCGATAGACCGTGCCGTTGTGCATCTGGAGCTCGCTCAACTCCGGAACCCCACCCGCAGCGAGCACCTCCAGCGGATCGGTGTCCGACACATCGGGGAGCAGGGCCGGAAAGTACCGTGAGTTCTCTTCGAACAAGTCGAGTACCGAGTGGATCCATCGCTCACCGAACCACACTCGCGGGCGCACACCTTGGTTCTTGAGCTCGAAAGTTCTGGTGTCCGTGGCCTGTTCGAAGATCGGGATGCGCGATTCGTGCCAGAGTGCCTTACCTGCCAGGAAAGGAGAATTGGCCGCCAACGCCACCTGCACGCCGGCCAGACACTGCGCGGCGTTCCAGTGCGCGGCAAATTCTTCCGGCGCGACGCGCAGGTGCAACTGCATGGACGTACATGCCGCCTCCGGCACCACCGAATTGGTGTCGGCCCGAAGAATTTCCACGTCGCCACCAGGCAGCGCGACGCCTTCGACGTCGAGTTCGATGTCTTCTCCTCGCGCGGCAAAGATCTGCTCGTTGAGCAATTCGTAACGCGGGTTGGCGGTGATCCACTCTCGATCGAGATGCTCGAGCTGCAGTGTCGGCAACATCCCGATCATCACCATCTCGGCGTCGTGAGCGTGGATTCGCGCGTCTGCGACATCGAGGGACGCCCGCAGTTTCTTCTCCAATTCGAATGTCGCGTCGCCGGTGAGTGGACCGGGCTCGACGTTCATCTCGACGTTGAACTGTCCGAGCTCGGTTTGGAAAACCGCAGCGTCGTCAATGGATTCGAGTACTTCACGATTCGACATCGCAGGAGCCATGTCCCCGTTCACCAGGTTGAACTCGATCTCCATGCCCAGCAGTGGGGCAGGCTTGTCGACGGCGTCCCGGAAGTCGCCGCCGTCAAGCATCTGCTTCATGGCGTCGACGCACGCGCGCACCTTCTGACGAAAGAGCCTGCGGTCTGCTCTGGTGAATTCTCTCGCCGTGACCTCTGCACCCATCGCACGTTCCCCCTTCGACGATCAACGTCACTGAAGGCTATCCGGCCGCAGTCACCGACAAACGAGAACTGCGGTGGCTCCAGGAAGAATTTCCCGGCGCCACCGCAGTTCTACAAGACGTTTTCTTAAGAGTTGTCCACCCAGGTGACAGCGACGCCACGAGCCTGCAGCCATGCTGCCGGATCGACCTTTGCGCCGTTCTCGGCGACCTCGAAGTGCAGGTGCGGGCCGGTGGACTGGCCACGGTTACCGACGGTGGCGATCTGCTGGCCGGCGTTGACGCGCTGGCCGACGTTGACCTGGTAGTCGTTGACGTGGCCGTACGTGGTGACCGTACCGTCGTCGTGCTGGACGCGAACCCAGAGGCCGAAACCTGACGCCGGGCCGGCGTCGATGACCTGGCCGTCGGCTGCAGCGAGGATCGGGGTGCCGATCGGGGCCGCGATGTCGAGACCGCCGTGGTGTGCTCCCCAACGAGACCCGAACGTGGAGGTCAGCGTTCCGGACACCGGCTGCACGGTGCGAGCGGTCGTGCCGGGGTTGATCCCCGCGAGGAACTGCTGTGCCTGCGTGTTGAGGTCGGCAGCAAAATCGGGAAGCTCGGGAATGTCGAGAGCGGGAAGCGCCGCAAGCTCAGCCGGAACGACAACGCCCTCGGGAAGCAGGCCCTGCGGGATCTCGAAGCCGGCGATGGTCTGCGTTGCCGGCGCCGCAGCAGCGGTTCCTGCACCCATCTGGCCTGCACCGACGAGAAGCACACCCGTAGCCGCAGCTACGACACCAGCCTTGACACCGGCACCAGGGCCAGCCGACGGGGTGCGGTGGCGGCCGCTTGCTGCCTCGGGATCGATCTCGAAGACAACATCGTCATTGCCCGTGCGGTGGTGGTTTCCCACAGTGTGTACTCCGTCAGTCGTCGGCGTGCAGCGTCCTTCAGATGAAGCCCGCTCCTCTGTCTGCCGAAGAATGTAACAGTTTGATCAAGGCGGCCGCCACCGTTACCCGATCTTGACCAAAACTATTTGTCGCCGTTCTGTCGGCTGGCGTCCAGTTCTGACTTGAATGCGTCGTATCGTGCCCGGTGAGCGGGGCGGCGCCGAATGATCGCCCAGGCGATACCCAGAACCACGAACCAGATCGGTGTGACGACAAGTGCCTGCAAGGTGTCGTCCTTGGTTGTCAGCGCCCAGAGAATGAAGACGAAGAACGCGAGCACGACCCAGCACATCACGATGCCGCCGGGCATCTTGAACTTCGACGCCTCGTGCAGGTGCGGGCGACGCTTCCGGTACACCATGTAGCTCGCCAGGATGATCGTCCACACGAACATGAAGAGCAGCGCCGAGATGGTCGTGACGACGGTGAAAGCCTCGATCACGGAATCACCCGAGAACAGCAGGATCAACGACGCCAGCAGGAAGATGCACGAGAACATCAGGGCGTTCGCGGGGACCTTGCGTGAGTTCAGCTTGCCGAGCGCCCTCGGTGCGTCGCCCTCCTGCGCAAGGCCGAACACCATGCGCGAGGTGGAGTAGATGCCCGAGTTGGCGGAAGATGCGGCGGAGGTCAGCACGACGAAGTTGATGACCGAAGCAGCAATGCCGAGACCGGCCAGGGTGAACATGGCGACGAACGGGCTCTTGTCTGCGCTGATTTCGCGCCACGGAGTCACCGCGATGATCACGGTCAGTGCTACGACGTAGAACAGCAGCACGCGAATGGGGATGGAGTTGATGGCCTTCGGCAGGTTCTTCTCCGGGTCCTTCGCCTCGGCCGCGGTGGTGCCGACGAGCTCGATTCCCACGAAGGCGAACACGGCGATCTGGAAGCCGGCCACGAAGCCCATGAATCCGGTCGGGAACATGCCGCCGTCGTTCCAGAGGTTGTCGATACCCGAGGTGGCACCGTTCGGCGCCGTGAACCCGGAGACGACCATGACGATGCCGACGATGATCAAGCTGACGATGGCGATGATCTTGATCAGCGCGAACCAGAACTCGGTTTCACCGAAGGCGCGAACGGTCGGGAGGTTGAGCAGCAACAGCGCCGCGATCGTCAACAATGCGGGAATCCACGCTGCCAGACCTGGCCACCAGTATTTGAAGTACCCGGAAATCGCGATGACGTCCGCGATGCCGGTGACGATCCAGCAGAACCAGTAGGTCCATCCGGTGAAGAACCCTGCCCAGGGGCCCAGCAGATCCGCGGCGAAGTCGGAGAACGACTTATATGCCATGTTCGAGAGCAGCAACTCCCCCATCGCCCGCATGACGAAGAAGAGCATGAAGCCGATGATCATGTACACGAAGATCACGGAAGGCCCGGCGAGCGAGATCGTCTTACCCGATCCCATGAACAGTCCGGTGCCGATGGCCCCACCGATGGCAATCAGCTGGATATGTCGGTTGGACAGCTGACGTGAGAGGTGGGGGTCTTCGCCGGACGGCTTCGTCAGGTCTGGTGTATTCGCGTGGTCGGACACGGAGGATCCCCCTCGTCGTTCGGTTCATCCGGAGCATCGAAATCGTGCCCGTCGGGGGAACCTCGGAAAATGTGCCCTCTCAAAGTACGCGTGCACTGGCTCACATCAAGCATCGGAAAGCCGACGCCGATAACCTGTCGAGGTGAACACTGACAGCACGGCCCATCAAGACGGACATATCGCCGCGACGCTGTTCGATTTCTCCGGAACCCTCTTCCGTCTGGAGGAGAGCGACGACTGGACCGAGCACCTCGTCGATCACCAGGGCGATCCCCTCGACGTGCACGCTCAAGCCGAGCTGATGCGTCGGATGACCGCGCCGGTGGGCCGAACCGTCGAGATGGACGAAGCCGGGATCTACGCGTGGGAGAACCGCGACCGGGATCCGAAGTTGCATCGTCAGGCTTACCTCGACGTGTTGAGCAAGTCCGGAGTGCCCGATCCGGTTCGCGCCGAGGCTTTCTACGCGCTTCTGGTCGATCCGGACCAGTGGTCGCCGTACCCGGACACCGGAGAGGTCCTGAAGTCGTTGTCGGAGAAGGGCATACGCACCGCAGTCCTGAGCAACATCGCCTTCGACATCCGTCCGGCGTTCGTCGACCGCGGCTGGGACGTCTGGGTCGACGAGTTCGTACTGTCATTCGAGGTGGGTGCAGTCAAACCGGAACCCGCGATCTTCGAATACGCCCTGGCGCAGCTGGATGTGGATGCAGCACAGACCCTGATGATCGGAGACAGCGACGAAGCCGACGGCGCTGCCCGAGACGTCGGTTGCCAGTTCGCCCTCGTCGATCCCCTGCCGACGACCGAACGCCCGCACGCGCTACTCGACGCAGTTCGAAAGTTCGGCCTTCTGTAAGGAGCGCTCAGACGCCTTCGGTGAGTTCACGCAGCGACGCGTAGCGCTCACGCACATGGGGAGCTGGTTCGGCGTCGAATCGCCGCTCGTCCGGTTTCGGCCACACCGGTGGCTGCGTGTCCCCGGACAGTGCCCATGCTGCTTGCCTGCATGCCCCTTCTGCGACGTACTCACCCGGAGCAGGGATCACGACCGGGACTCCGAGAATTGCCGGCGCGATCTCACAGAGAGCACGAGACTTCGCTCCGCCTCCTACGAGGAGAACTCGCTTCACCTCGACGCCCTGGCGAATCAGATCGTCGACACCGTCGGCCAAGCCGCACAGGAGCCCTTCGACTGCAGCACGCGCAAAGTGCGCAGGCGTCGAGTTCTGCAAGCGGAAACCGTGCATTGCTCCCGTGGCGTCGGGGCGGTTGGGCGTCCGCTCACCCTCGAAGTACGGAATCATGACCAGTCCGTCGTTTCCGAGGGGCGCGGTCAACGCCAACCGGGACAGTTCGGCGTGATCGACGCCGAGAATGGACGCCGTCGCGTCAAGGATGCGTGCCCCGTTGAGAGTGCACACGAGCGGCAGGTGCAGTCCGGTTGCGTCCGCGAATCCCGCCACGTTTCCACTGGGATCGTGTGTGGGAGTGGTCGATACAGCCGACACGACGCCGGATGTTCCGATCGAGATGATCACGTCACCGGGAACTGCCCCCAAACCCAGTGCGGCTGCGGCATTGTCACCGGTGCCAGGTCCGACAATCCCTCCCGAACGTGTGCTTCCGATCTTGTCGTTCGGAGATGCGACTCGGGGAACATGCGGGGTTCGGCCGCGAAATGCCAACGCCAGCAGGTCGGTACGGTATTCGCGCGTCGAGGCAGCGTAATAGCCGGTTCCGCTTGCGTCGCCCGCATCGGTGGCAAGCTCCTCGATTGAACCGGACCCGCTGAGCTTCCAGGACAGCCAGTCGTGCGGAAGACACACCGCGGCAGTGCGATCAGCGTTGCCGGGCTCATGATCTGCCAGCCATCGAAGCTTGCTTGCCGTGACCGCGGCGACTGGAACTACGCCAACTGCGTCTGCCCACGCCTTGGGTCCGCCGAGTTCTTCGACCAGATCGGCCGCGGCCTTCGCCGAACGAGTGTCGTTCCACAGCAACGCCGGCCTGACCACCTCGCCGCCGTCGTCCAGACACACCATTCCGTGCTGTTGAGCTCCGACCGATACGGCTGCGACGTCGCCGAGCCCACCCGCCGCGGCGATTGCACTGTCCATCGCCTCGAGCCAGCATGCCGGATCTATCTCGGTACCGACGGGATGGGCCGCCCGCCCTTCTCGCACCAGCTCGCCCGAATCCGCATCACGGACAATGACTTTGCACGACTGGGTAGACGAATCGATACCGGCAACGAGGGTCACACTGGCATCCTTTCCGAAGGACCGTCAGCTCGCGTTGGCGACCGCGGGCATCCGGTTGCTGCGCTTACGCAGCGATCGCACATATTCTGCGCGCTCGGTCTCCGTCATTCCACCCCAGATGCCGTAAGGCTCGTGGACGGACAGTGCGTGTTCGCGACACTGCTGGAGTACAGGGCACGTCGCGCAGACCTTCTTGGCGTTGCGTTCACGGTTTTCGCGAGCATGTCCACGCTCGCCGTCCGGGTGGAAGTACACCGCGGAATCGTGCCCACGGCACGCTCCCTGCAGCTGCCAGTCCCACACTTCGGCGGTCGGGTACGGCATCGGAAGGTGCTTGTGCATGATGGCGACCTCAATTCCTTACTCGGGTGAAACGCATTCGGGTGACTCGGGAGTTACGCTGCGGCGGACTCGTCGACGCCTGACCGTTTCGTCGATCGGCGGAGTCGATGTGCGCAGACCGAAGCGAGTTCGCCGGCGACCGGCGGAGTCAGCGCTGCGGCGCCGTCGTCGAGAATCGCCTGCAGCCTGCGGAAATACTCGTCCGGGGCGAGGCCGAAGGTCACAAAGATCTCTTCGTCAGGTCCACCGTCGAACTGCTGCCACTTACGTGCGAACTCGACGATCTCTTGTGTATCGGTGCGGCTCATCAGGTTCTCCCCTGTTTGTGCGCCCTGCTTCACAGAAACTGCGACTCGTCTCCTCGGACGCCCGTGGCAGTGAGTCAAGACACAGACTATGCCTACTTCTGCTTTTTCACAAGACCTACTTACGTCTTTTTGTGGACAAAGTACGGCTACTTTCGCACGCTGAAGTTACCGACGAGGAATGCTTGAATAGGACAATGACCCGACCGTCCACGACTCCGGCTACCGCAGGAGAGGTATTCACGCTGATACGCAGCGGTTCCGCGACCACGCGCAGCGAGATCGGGAAGCTCACCGGCCTGTCCAGGACGGCGGTTTCGGCCAGGGTTGCCGCACTTCAATCGCTCGGATTGATCGCCGATGACGACGAGGGCCCGTCGACGGGCGGTCGGCCGCCGTCCACACTGACGTTCGCGAACTCGTCCGGCGTGGTTCTGGTCGTCGCAATCGGTCGATCGCGGGCACAACTTGCCGTCACCGACCTGGCGGGCACGATTCTCGCCGCGGAAGACATCGACAAGTCGGTCGGAGTAGGCCCAGACGAACTGATGCCCGAAATCGCCGAGCATCTTTCGTCACTACTGGCTCAGGTCCAGCGTTCGTCCTCCGAAGTCATCGGAATCGGGCTGAGCATTCCTGGCACCGTCGACGTCGCCGCGGGAGCGAGCCTCGACTCTCCGATGATGGCGGGATGGGACGGAGTCGCTCTTGCCCCCTATCTGGCATCGGTGACCACGGCGCCGCTGTTTGCCGACAACGATGCCAACGTGATGGCTCTGGCCGAATTGAGCGAACGACGCGAGAGCGCGCCCAACCTCCTGATGATCAAGGCGTCAACCGGCCTCGGCGCAGGAATCGTCATGGGCGGAATCCTCCAACGCGGTTCACTCGGAGCGTCCGGCGAGATCGGACATACGAAAACCGCTGCGGCACGGGGCATGAAATGTCGCTGCGGCGACGTGGGCTGCGTCGAGACCGTTGCCAGCGGTTGGGCTCTCGTGCACGCACTCCGCGACCAGGGCCGAAGTGTCGGGCACGTTCGGGACGTCGTCCGCCTCGCCCTGGACGGCGACAGCGAAGCACGCCGTCTCATCAGAAGCAGCGGGCGACTGATCGGCGACGTGATTTCCGGCGCGGTCAACCTCCTCAATCCCGAGGTCCTGATCATCGGCGGCGACATGGCCGAGGCGGACGAACTCTTCCTGGCCGGGCTTCGAGAGTCCGTGTACGGCAACGCAACAGCACTTGCCACCCGAAAGCTGCAGATCGCCTCGGTCAGCCACGGTGCACAATCCGGCATTCTCGGCTGCGCGGTCCTCGTCCTCGACCACCTCCTCAGCGCCCGGGAAATCGACCTGCGCATCGCCGCCTCGCCCCAGAACTGACCACCTGATTGCTCTCCTCTGCGTCGCGCCGGAGTTCGTCAGCCGAACTTTCGAAAGGCGAACTCCGGCAACTTCTTCGCGGCATTGGCGGTGCGTACGATCTTGTGGTTCTTGCCTCGCATCAGCGCCAACTGAATCCGCGACTCGATCCAGAACGCACCGCGAGGCGAGCGGTTCCAGGTCTTGTGCAGCAAGGTCTTCGTTGCTGCGACGGCGTCCGGCGAGCGAGTCGTGATCTGCGACAACAATTCCTGTGCCGGTTTGATCGGATCGTCGCTGACTCCGCTCACGAATCCCCACTCGAGAGCCTGATCTCCGTCGAACAGTTCAGCAGTCATGGCAAGGCGTTTCACGACGTCCATCGTCGCGAGTTCGCGCATCGTGACCGTTCCGGTCATATCGGGGATCAATCCCCACTTCGCTTCCATCACCGAGAACGTGCAATCGGGCGTGGAGAATCGAAAGTCTGCGGCGAGCGCCAATTGCAGTCCACCGCCGAAGCAGTGCCCGTGAACGACCGCGATGACCGGCACGGGCAATTCGCGCCACACCCAGCACGCGCGTTGAAAGAGGTTGGTCTTCTGACCGGGAAATTTCGCGAAGGCCTTCGCCATGCGCCTCGGTTGCTTACCCGCAGAGGCGAAGTCCAACCCGGCCGAGAACGCGTCACCCGCGCCTTGAAGAATCACGCCCCGGATCGAACGATCAGCTTCGATAGTTCGAGCGGCGTCCACCAGGGCGTCGAGCATGTCCAGATCGAGACCGTTGAGTTTCTCCGGTCGGCTGAGCGTCACGTACGCCACCGACTGCACTACCTCGACACGAACGCGATCACTCACGGCTACTCCTCCGGTTCGACATATCCCCGACGAACTTACCTGAGAGTAAGTTCGTCGGGGATTCGTCATGCCATCTCCGCAAGAAGTTCCATGGTCACCTTCCCAGCCGGATCCGAATCAGTGGATGAAGGCACGGCCACGACGGAGTCCACTCCCGCCGCTCGGTACGCCTCGAGTTGCTCGCGGGCATCGGCCGGAGTCCCGACGATTCCCACCGTTGCCACCATCGCGTCCGAGACCTGGCTCAAGAGCTCGCGCGGCGCGGCCCCGGCCCTGGCTGCCTCGATCACATCAGCGAAGCCCGCGCGGACGAACATGTCCGAGTACCCCGGAGCAGCCAGATACGGTACGAGCCCGCGTCGAAGTTGATCGATCGACACCTGTGACGGTCCATTCTCGGCGACGGCAGCTGGTGCCCACACCGACACGAAAGGCATGCCGGTTTCCAACTCGGCAGCGATTTCCTTGCACCGTGTGATCAGGCGCCCCGCTTGCTCCGGGCTGACCAGATTGAGCACCAGTTCGTCGCCCAACTCCACCGCGGCCCGAAGCGCCTTGTCCCCGAATGCCGCAACGATCAGCCGGCCGCCCGGCGTTTGAAGTCGCAGCCGGTATCCACTGGTCCGCATCACCGTGCCGGCGACTTCGCCCCGCTCGCCGTTCATGAGCGCTCGCACACCGCGGGCGGACTCCGCGAGCGCCCGAGCTGCCCCGGACCTGCTTCGTCCATGCCATTTTTCGACCACGACAGTGCTGGACGTACCCAAGGCGATCGATACGGGGCGCCCGGTGAGATCGGCCACCGACGCCGCCCCGATCGCGATCATCGCCGGATCACGAACCGTCACCGCGAGCGGGCCGACCACCAGTTCGGAGTGCTCGAAGCCGACGCCGACCGATGTCGCCAGCGCAAAGGCGTCGTACGTCGCCATCTCCCCCACCCACACTCGGCCGAACCCCAGTTTGTCGGCGAGGCGCGCGGTAGTGGTCACTTCCTGCGGCGGACGGTCCTGCCACAACCCCAGGGAGATGTCGATGGTCGGCAAACCTCTACTCGAAGTCGGAGACAAGACCCATTCCCTTCAACAGTGTCGGACGGTCGTAGTACTCGAGCCACTCGGTGATCCGTCCGTCTGCCATGCTGAGGATTCCGACAACAGGAACGACGCCATGGGTACCGTCGAAGTGGAAGTCGTCCACTCGCTGCACAAATACCCTTCCGTCGATAACGCCGAGAGACTCGATCTTCAGGGTGATCCGTTCACACTTGCTTGCCAGTAACGCAATTCGGCCCGCAACGGCCTCCTTGCCGACAAGAGGTTCCTGCATGACGCTGTGGAGCACACCGTCCTCGGCGAACAAGTCGACGACGCGTGTCCAGTCCATGACGTCCCAGGACTGGAACATCTCACGTGCCAGCGCGAGTTTGTCACTGTCGTTCATCACACTCATGCCACACTCTTCTGTCGAAGTTCACGCTTGAGAATCTTTCCGGTCGAATTGCGCGGCAACTCTTTCCGAACCTCCAGCCGCTCGGGAAGCTTGTACGAGGCAATGCGCTTGTCTTTCAGGAACGCAACCAGAGCATCCAGCTCTAGTTCCGCCTCGGGTCGCAGTGTCACCACTGCTGCGACGCGCTCACCGAGTACTTCGTCGGGGTCGCCGATGACGGCCACGTCCGCAACTGCCGGATGCTCGGCGATCAATCCCTCCAATTCGGCTGGAGCGATGTTCATTCCACCGCGGATCACAAGGTCTTTGCCTCGATCCAGGTAGCGGAGGAACTGTCCATGGTCACCGGCGATTTCGAAGATGTCTCCGGTGCAGAGGAATCCGCGTTCGTCGAACGGTGACGGACGATCGCCGAGATAACCGGCAAAGACTGTCGGTCCGCTGATGCGCAACTCACCCGGTTGCCCGACTTCGGTGATGTCCTTGCCGGTGACCACGTCGACCAAGCGCACGTCCATCCAGTCCGAGATCCTGGTGCTCCAGTGAAAGTTCTCGACACCGAAGCGAGGGAAGTACCGTGCGCGGTCGTCCGGATCCGGCATGTCCGCGGGCGAAGAGAGCAGACTGATTCCTTCGTTGGAACCGAAGAAGTTGATGACTCCGATTCCGTACCGCTCCTGCCATCCCCGCACCATCGGAGGTTGCAGCGGCACCGAACCCGAACCTATCCGCGTCAGGCTCGACAGGTCGACTGCCGCGAGCATCGACTCGTCGGCGAGCAGCATCCACAACAACGCAGGCGGCGCTACCGTGTACGTCACTCGCTCGGCCTCGATCTGCCCGAGGAACACTCGAAGGTCGAACGGGTGGTGCTGTACCAGTACACATCCCGTGCGAAGCCACGGCAGGAACATTCCGTTGATTCCGGCCATGTTGACCATCGGGAACGGGTTCAACAAGACGTCGCCGACGACGATGTCGGGAGCATCGATCGTGGCCCAGCAGATGGCCAGCCATTCGTAGTGTGAACGTGGGACCCCCTTCGGCTCGCTTTCGGTTCCGGAGGTCCAACAGATCGTCATCGCGTCGTTGGGGTCGTTCGGATCTTCGGTGTTCCGCCTGTCCAATTCACTGCGCTGCGTTTCGGTGGCCGCCTGAGGACTCAGCCCATCGACGCCTGCCGGCAACTCGGCCGGAAGCTCGGACGCGGGAGCGTAGGCGAATACCGATCTCAGGGAGGGGATCCTGGATCTGATTGCTGCGATCTCCGTAGCGGGGAGTCTGTCACCGAAGCTGGGTACGGTGACAAACGCTGCAAACGCTGCCTGGTTGGCCATTCCTTCCACTTCACGTTCGCGGTACTGCATGGGCAAGGGTGAGACCACGATCCCCAGCGACCACGCGGCAAGGTAGACCTCGACCAGTTCGACCGTGTTGGGCATCTGCACGCCCAGAACATCTCCCCGGCTCAAGCCCACCTCACTGAATCGAGCAGCGAGCGAGATGACTTCACTGTCCAGTTGGTTCCAGCTGAGGCGCCGTGGATCTCCGCCTGACAACTCGCTCCGGTTCGCCGGATCAACCACCGCGAGTTCGTCACCGCGCACCCGCACTTGCGTCCGGAACACCTGATCGATCGTCTCTTCGGACCACCACCCCTTCGAGGTGTATTCGTCCACCTTGCTGCGAGGGTGCAATCCCCTGTGTGTCTTGTTCATTCGCGTCTCGTTTCAGTTCTCGTAACGGCCGGAAATGTCGATCACGTCGCCCTGCTTCTCGAACGCCTGGGTGGCGGCGTTCCACTCGAACGGCTGGAATGCCAGGATTCCCAATGCATGATCGGCGGTCATCGTGAACTTGATTCCGTCGATGAACATCGGCGGGTGGTAGTCCTGCGTTCGCGCGGCACTCATGATCGTGGCGCGTGAGAGTCCGTCGGACGACTGAGAGGCCCGAGTGAAGTTGTCCACCAACAGGTCACCGATGGCCCAGCCGTTCACGGTGTAACTGTTGGTCGGGGAATCGGCACCGTGAGCAGCTGCACCGGCCAGGTAGTCACGCACCGCCGCGTCGTCCT
Source organism: Rhodococcus sp. P-2 (assembly GCF_016598535.1). Classification (GTDB taxonomy): domain Bacteria; phylum Actinomycetota; class Actinomycetes; order Mycobacteriales; family Mycobacteriaceae; genus Rhodococcus_F; species Rhodococcus_F baikonurensis. The sequence continues at coordinate 1,692,320 of NZ_CP066779.1, forward strand.
TGTAGAGAGCGTTGTTGGGATCCTTGAGCCACACCATCACCTGCTGCCCGTCGGCAGCATCACCGGCGGGTGCGTACAGGGTCGCACCGTCGACGCAGTTCGACGGCTGTATCACGGTATCGGGCTTCCATCCGACGCGTCCGATCGCCTGAGTGATCGCGAGGCAGTCGGTGGTGACACCGGCAACCACCAAAACCTCGGCGCCGCTGGCCTTGAGAGTCGACGCCGCCGTCTTGGGGTCGGTCAAGGCTTCCTCGGCCGCAATCTCGAAGTTGGTTCCTTCGATCGCGGATTTGAAGCCGTTGGCGATCCCTTGTCCGGACTCCGTCTGGTTCGTGGCCAGTGCAACCTTGGCGCCGTTCGGATACTTCTTCTTCAAGCTTTCGACCACGACCTCCATCTCGACGCCCGGATCCGGTAGATACTCCGTGGTCCACGGGAAGTCTTCGATGACCCGGAACTCGGGCATGCCTGCCTGCGCAAAGAGGAGCGGCACGCACGCGGTAGTCTGATCGTCCGCGATCGCGTTCAACTGCCCGGCTCCGAAGGTGCCCAGAACGTCGACCTTGTCCTTCTGAATGAACTCTCCGACATTGGCTTTGGCGCGCTCCGGGGAGAATGCATCGTCCTTGACCACGACGTCGAGCTTGACACCGCCGACACCACCGGCCGCGTTCGCCACCTCGAACCGTGCTCGCATTCCTTCGATCACGTTGCCGACTGCGTCGGCGAGCGGGCCGGACGTCGGCCCACTCCAGCCCACCGTGAGTTTGTCGGTGATCGGCGCTGCAGCACCACTGGGGTCGCTGCAGTCGTCGACCGATACTGCGCCGGCCGATGTCGACGTGTCGCTCTGTGCGTCGGAGCTGCCGCCGCAGGCCGAAAGGAGTAGTGCTGCAGCGGCGATGACTGCGGGAATCGTGGTCTGCCTTTTCATGTCGTCCAATTCCTTGCTGTGTGTGGAGAGAAACGATTGCGGGCGAGGGAGATGGTGCTCAGGTGCGAGGCTCACCCTCGCGATATTTGGGATGATCTGCGGGAACCACGAGGACGAACCGTCGGAGAACGCTGTTGATTCGGCCGACGATTCCGTCAGGCATCAAGAACACGATCGCGATCAGTACCGCGCCGAACACCACTCCCGACACGGGGCCGTCGGTGACGCTGCCGGTGTAGTACGGCAGGAACACCACTGCCGTTGCCCCGACGATCGGGCCGAATTGGGTTGCGATTCCGCCCAATACCAGTCCGGTGATGAACTCGATCGACTTCATCAGCGAGAAGGACTCGGGCGAGAGCGCGCCGATGTACATCGTGAACAGCGAACCTGCCAGGCCCGTGATCGCGCCGGAAAGCCCGAAGGCGAGAATCTTGACCTTCGCGACATTGATGCCGTTTGCGCTCGCCGCGATCTCGTTGTCGCGCACCGCGACCATAGCCAGACCGAATCGACTCTTGACGAGATTGCGGATCAGGAGCATGACAACTGCCAGCGTCACCACCGACACCCAGAAGATCCAGAGGTAGGTGTCGGCTCGGGTCAGACCGGTCCATTTCGGCGGGACCAGAAGATTTGCACGAACGACCATGCCGGCGGCGCCACCGGTCAGATCGCCCGTCTTGCGGATCACTTCGGGAAATGCCACAGCAACGGCGAGCGTAACGAGAGCCAGATACAGCCCCTTGATCCGCAACGAGGGAAGCCCGACGAGAAGCCCTAGTGCAAAACACAATACGACTGCCATCGGGATCGTGGTCAAGGGTGAGTATCCGCGATCGACGATCAGAACGCCGGTCGTGTACGCGCCTAGGCCGAAGAAAGCAGAATGGCCGATCGACAGAAGTCCGGTGTAGCCGCTGACGATATTCAGTCCGGCAATGGCAATCGCAATGATGAAGACGCTCGTGAACTGCCCCACGCGAAACGGCGCGCTCTGTGACGCGAGAAGCAACGCACACACGGCGGCCACAAGCAGAACCAACTGGAGTACCCGGTACGAGGTCGATCCGGCGACCACTACACGCGGTCGCCCGACCGCCTTCTCGGCGACCGCAGGTTCATTTCTCTCGGCAAGCGTCGTCATACCCGCTCCAGTTTCTTGGTACCGAACAGTCCATTGGGTCGGACGAAGAGGATCACCACGATGATCAACAGGGCGGACGTCTGCTGCAGCGAGCCGCCGATCACCGAAATGTAGCCGCTGAGCATCGATTCCAGGACACCGATCGTCAACCCGCCGACCACGGCGCCGACGAGACTGTCCAGACCGCCGAACAGCGCTGCGGCGGATGCTGCGATGAAGATCGGGAACATGGTCGTGAGACCGAGTTGTTGCGGCGAGAGCGGAGTGACCAGGACACCGGCCAGGGCACCGATCGCGGCCGCAACACCCCAACCGATCGCCAGGATCCGGCTGGTCGAAACCCCCGCGAGAGTGGCAGATTCGGCATTGTCCGCGACTGCACGCATGTGCAAACCGACTCTCGTCTTGCGAAAGAGCAAGGACATCAACACAAGTAGGACAACGAGCGCCACAAGTACGCCGAGTGCGTCGCCGTACACGCGCGCACCGCCCACCGAGATGTAGTCGGTGGGACCGTTCGGGAACGGGCTTGGCATGATCTTCGTATCGCTCCCCCACAGCATCCCGGCGAGTGAGTTGAGCCCGGTGAACAATCCCAGTGCCACGATCAGCACCGCCATGTCGCTTCGACGCTGTACCGGCCGGATCAGCAGACGCTCCATCAACGCTCCGAGCAGGAACCCCAATGCAAGGGCCGCTCCGATCGCCGACCAGATCGGCCACGACATCGTCGTCAGCCACCAAGCGACAAAAGTTGTGAACAGCGCCAACTCGCCCTGAGCGAAGTTGATCGTGCCGGTGGCACGAAACACCACCACGAGTGCCAGCGCGAGAATTGCGTAGATCGACCCGTTGGTCAATCCCGAGATGAGTCGTTCGAGAAAGAGTGTCACCGTTTACTCCTGGTACCCGAGGTAAGCGCTGCGCACGACGTCGTCGGAACGAAATTCCTCGGGCGTTCCGGCAGCGACGATGATGCCTACGTCGAGCAGGAATACCTTCGTCGCGAGTTTCATCGCGAGATCGGCGTTCTGTTCCACGATCAGCAATGCAGTTCCATCGCTCCGGTTGATCGCACCGAGCGTGTCGAATAATTCGGCGATGACGATGGGGGCAAGTCCCAGACTGGGCTCGTCGCACAACAGTAAGGTGGGACGGCTCATCAACGCCCTTGCGACTGCGAGCATCTGCTGTTCACCGCCGGACAGCGAACCGGCCAACTGTGTGGACCTCCTCGCGAGCACCGGGAAAGTCTCACACCACCGCTCGATGTCGGCCTCGATCTCCGCCTTGTCCTTACGAAGCGCAGCGCCGACGAGAAGGTTGTCACGTACCGACAGTTGTCCGAGAGTTCCACGGCCCTGTGGGACAAGGCTGACGCCGGCGGCGACGGCGCGTTCAGGTTTGGATCCCAACGGCGAACCGTTGAAGGTGATCGTTCCCTGATGCGGAATCAATCCGGCCAGAGCACGCATCATGGTGGTCTTGCCGGCACCGTTCGCGCCGAGAACGACAGCTACCCCGCCGGGTTCCACGTCGAGCGAAATCCCGTGCAGTACGTTGCCTCGCCCGTAACCGGCATGCAGATCGTCGACGCTGAGCAGGGTCATGCCGCACGCCCCAGATAAGCATTGATCACGGCGTCGTTCTGCTGGATCTCCGCCGGAGTACCTTCAGCGATCTTGTGGCCGAAGTTCAGTGCGACAACATGATCGGAGATACCCAGCACCAATCCCATGTGGTGTTCGACCAGAAGCGCGCCAAAGCCGAAGTCGTCGCGGAGCGAGACGATCAGTTCTCCCAACTCCTTGACTTCGCTGTGTGTGAGCCCACCGGCGGGTTCGTCGAGCAGAAGCAGCGAAGGCTCGGACATCAATGCTCGTGCCAGTTCGACACGCTTGAGAGTTCCGAACGGTAGACCGGACGCGGGTGCGTTGGCGACGTCGACGAGTTCGAGACGTTCGAGCAGGTACCAGGCCTTCTCTCGTAGTTCTCGGACTCGGGCGCGCGCCGGAGGCCAACCGAGAAGCCCACTCGCGAGCCCGAAGCGGCCTCGCGACGATCCCCCGACCATCGTGTTGTCGAAGACGCTCATGCCGCCGAACAGAGCGAGATTCTGAAAAGTTCGGGCGATCCCGGCAGATGCCAACGCATAGGGGCGCAATCCCAAGAGGTCGGTTCCTTGCCAGGTGATGACACCGCGACTCGGTTCGTAAATCCTTGTGATGCAGTTGAACAGCGTGGTCTTACCAGCGCCGTTGGGTCCGATGAGTCCGCAGATCTGACCCGCGCGGACGTCGAAGCCGACGTCGTCGAGAGCCGTGACTCCGCCGAACTCGATCGACACGTCGGAAAGCGTGAGTACGACCGGTGCATTCCCAGGTTGTGCGGGTGGTGTGTTTCCAAGCATTGGTTTCACCTCCTCGTGACACTTCAATTAACAGTGTGATAGAGATTACTACAGTAAGCAGAGGCACTCCGTCAACGTGCGGCCCCCGATCCGGAGCCGAGAAGGGACATCATCGTGAGGTCCAACAACATTCACGCAGTCGACAGCGGCGGGGGCCCAGACGTCAGGGACTACAGCCCGGTCGACGCTCTCGTCGCCAAGCAGGAAATCTACGAGGTTCTGACTCGTTTCCTCCGAGCCGCAGACCGCGGCGACGTCGAGGACGCCAGGCGGTGTTATCTGCCCGGCGCAACCGAAGACCACGGGGGTGTCTTCACCGGCACCGCCGACGACTACATCGACCACATCGCCGGGGCCATCACCCACCCACGGTCGCTGACCACCCACGCAATGACCAACGTCTTGATCGAACTCGACGGGAATGCCGCAGACGTCGAGTCTTACGTGCTCGCATTCGCGCGAATCAAGCACTCGTCCGGCATAGCCGACACACTCACCTCAGCGCGCCTGATCGACCGCTTCGGGTACGAGGACGGCAGGTGGGGAATCCGCCACCGCGCACTGCGGTGGGACTGGAACCACGACATGGCCACAGCCGAAGGCTGGATCTTCGGGATGCTCGCGCCTGAAACGTCATTGAAGAAGAGCAAGAAATTCCCCGACGACCTCATCTACACCCGGCAGACACAGGAGAACTCATGACAACGTTTCGCGGAACTCCGGTCGAGGGCGCGACCGTCCTCGTCACCGGAGCCAATCGAGGCCTCGGCCTGGCTTTCGTCCAACAGGCGAAGTTGATGGGCGCAGCCAAAATCTATGCAGGGGTGCGAAATCCCGACGAGGTGCCGGCAGAGCTCCGAGCCGCCGGTGCACACATCGTCGAACTCGACGTCACCGATCCAGGACTCGTCGACGCGGCCGCCGGGGCGTGCGGTGACACCACGGTCGTCGTCAACAACGCCGGACTGTTCACCGGGAATCGCTTGATCGAGGCCGACGACCGAGAGGCCGCTCGGGCCGAGATGGAGGTCAACTACTTCGGGCCTTTGACGATGATTCGAGCCTTCGCGCCGGTGCTCGCAGCCCGCGGTGGAGGATCGATAGTCAACGTCTTGTCAGTCGCCGCAATCGCACCCACCGCCTTCATGGGCGGCTATTCACCAGCCAAGGCGGCTGCTCTATCACTCGGCGGCATCGCTCGCGCCGAACTCGAACCGCACGGCATCACCGTCACCTCGTTGATCGTCGGCAGCGTCGACACCCGCATGGCGTCACACGTGCAGGGCCACAAGGAGAATCCTCTCGACATCGCCGCGACCGGACTCGCCGCGATGCAACGCGGCGAGTGGACGTGCGACACCGATTTCATGGCAATCGATGCCCGTGCGCGCCTGGCTCGCGACCCGATTCGGTACGAACGTGGCCTGGGCAAGCTCCTCTTCGCCGGCGAACTGACCACCCGATCATGACCGATCCGATTCGTGTTGCCCAGTGGGCGACCGGAGCCATCGGCAAGACCGCGCTACGCGGAATCATCGATCGCCCCGACCTCGAGTTGGTCGGCCTGTACGTGTACAGCGACGCCAAGGCCGGTCGCGATGCCGGCGACATAGCCAGACGCGCGCCGACGGGCGTGATCGCCACACGCAGCGTGGACGAGATCATCCGCTCGCGCCCACAGGTTCTCATCCACAGTCCACGTTTGCAGATTCCGTACGGACGCCACGACGACGATCTGTGCCGTCTGCTTCGCGCCGGGATCAACGTGATCACGACGGCCGGGCAGCACTTCCCCCGCGCACACGGCACCGAGCGCGAGCACATGTTCGCCCAAGCATGCAAGGAAGGTGATTCGACGCTCTTCGGCGTCGGGGTGAGCCCGGGTGTCATCGGTGAGCGATTGGCGTTGGCGCTGACGGGAACATCGATCGAACTCGACCGCATCACGATCGACGAGGTGCTCGACGCTCGCGGCATGCCTGACCCCGACTTCGCGTTCACCGTCATGGGAATGGGCTCGCCCCCGGAAGAACTGGACGGCACCGGGCCGTTACCCTCGCTGTACGCGTCGCTGTATCTGGAAACCATCGCGTTCATGTGCGAACGACTGGGCATCACCTACGACGAAGTCGTGTCCGATCACAGGGTCGTCGCGGCGCGAACGGATCTCGACGTCGCCGCCGGACGCATCGCCGCGGGAACCGTCGGAACCACCGAATGGCGCTGGCACGCAATCGTCGACGGAAAGCAGTTCCTCACTCTGGCCATCATCTGGACCATGGAACCCGATCGCGAGGAATACGTGGGGCGCGATCAATGGGAGGTCCACCTGTACGGCAAACCCGAGATCGTGATGACCGTCAATCTCGTCGAACCACAAGATCCGAACAGCCGGACAACCGCCGGTCAGTTCATCACCGCGGGCCCGGCACTACGCGCCGTCGAGCATGTACTCGCAGCTCCCACCGGCGTTTTCGAACCCCCTGTCTTTGCCCCCTTCAGATTGGAGCATTCAGCATGACCACTCAGCCGACGGCCGTAGGTTCGACTGCCACCCGTGAACCCGCCACCCGCGAACCTTCTGTGAACGCGCTCCTACCCGATGGTCGCCCCGTGCAGAATCTCGAAGACTTGCTGCGCAGCCGGGCGATTGCCAGTCCGGAGAGCACCGCCGTCATCTCCGATGACGGCCGTACCAGTTTCCGCGAGCTGGACATCGAAGCAAATCGTGTCGCGAATGCACTTCTCCGCGATGGTGTTCGAACAGGTGACCGGGTGGCGTACATCGGCGCCAATGCACCGTCTTTCCTCTCCGTCCTGTACGGATCTTCGAAGATGGGCTCGATTCTGACGGCCGTCAACAATCGGCTGGCACCGGGCGAGGTCGACTACATCCTGAGCAACAGCGAGCCGACCGTCGTCGTACTCGGAGCAGGCGATGAGGGCCTCTCCGACGTCGCCGCGGGGGTCGGTAGCGTCCGGACCGTCGTCACGGTGGACGGTTCCGCAAACTCGGTCTCGTGGAGCGACTGGCTCTCCGGTGCAGGGGACGACGACCCAGGAGTGTCACGCCTTCCCGACGATACCGCGCTGATCTTCTACTCGTCGGGAACCACCGGCCACCCCAAGGGAATCGAACTCACCGGCGCGAACCTCGGCCGCGCCCTCGCGACCATGTATCACCTGCTCGATCTCGACACCGATTCCGTGGCCATGTGCCCGGTCCCGTTCTTCCATGTGGCGGGGCTGGGTCTCGCTCTTGTCACGACGCTCGGCGGTGGCGCTCTACTTCTCAAGACCATCGCCGGTCCGCTGGAGCTGGTGGCGCTGATGCAGGAGTACCGGGTGACTCATGCGGTCGCTGTTCCCGCGGTGATCAGCGTCCTCACCTCCCTTCCTGCTGTACGCGAGGCGGATTGGAGCGCCCTGCAGTTCCTGGTCTACGGAGCCGCTCCGATGCCACTGCCGCTGTTGCAGGACGCCACCAAGGTCTTCGGATGCAGTTTCCTGCAGGCTTACGGACTCACCGAATCGACCGGCGGTGTCACGATGCTGACCCCGGAAGATCATCGGGCGACCGACGAGTCGACCGCGCATCGGTTGAAGTCGGTCGGGCAGCCGATGTTCGGCGTACCCATCCGCATCATCGATCCCGTGACCCTCGAAGACGTCCCGGTCGGAGCCCGCGGCGAGGTCGTCATCGGCGGCGCCCACGTTATGAAGCGCTACTGGCGCAACGAGGCGGCTACTGCCGCCACCATGTTGGACGGGGGCTGGCTTCGCACCGGAGACGGCGGATCGTTCGACGAGGACGGGTATCTCTATCTCCACGACCGTCTCAAGGACATGATCGTCTCCGGCGGTGAGAACGTCTATCCCGCCGAGGTGGAGAGCGTTCTCTCCGGCCACCCCGGAATCCGGGAGGTCGCCGTAGTCGGCGTTCATTCCGATCGCTGGGGTGAGACTCCCATTGCGGTGGTCGTTCGAGCCGGCGACTCCGATGCCGCCGAAGCCGAGATCATCGAGTGGTCACGCGAGCGGCTGGCTCACTTCAAGTGCCCCAGTGCAGTTCGGTTCGTCGAGGAGCTGCCACGTAACGCGAGTGGAAAGCTTCTCAAGACTCGCTTGCGACAGGACTTCACCTGAGTCCATGACAGAAATCGGGGCCGATCGCTACGAGCGATCGGCCCCGATTTCTGTCATTCGACGTCAGGCAGGCTCAGTGTGGGTGAATCCGAAACTCGACGCCGCCGAGACTCGGACCGGGCTCGACGGCAGACGCGCCGCTCGACGCGGCCAGATCGATTGCGCTGAGCATCGACCGCTCTCCCGGAACAAACGACACGACGCGCGATCCCAGCCTGATCGAGAGTGTTTGCGCCGAATCCGGTTTCTTGCCGAACACTTCGGCCCAGAGCGTCGCCGTCTTGGCCGGATCGGGAGAGGACACGTCGACCCCGAGGATGTCGTCGACCCATGGATCGACCGAAACCTCCTTCTCCGTCTCGTCCCAGAACCACTCGTCGGCGTCGGGAATCTCGTCGAGTTCTACGAGCAGTCCGAGATCACCGGGATGGAGCTGGACGATCCGGTGACCGTAGGCCTCGAGATCAGCCACCGTCCGAACACCAACTGCGGCTGCACGTTCCAGATAGGGCGCGATATTCGATACCTGGATCGAGAGTGCATAACCGCCCTCCCCTCCGCCCTTTCGGATCCATCTCGCCAACGAGACAGTCTCGTCGAGCGGTGCGACGATCTCCAGAAAGGCTTGCGGCCCGACGGCCAGGGTCTCGTCTGCCAAACCGATGTCTTCGAGCAGTGGATCCGCGAATCCTGGTGCCAGATTCAACGCTTCACGTAATTGCCGGCCGGTCTTGTCCAGATCTCGTGCACCGATCACCACTTGCCGCAAGATCTCCCACGTGCCCGAGCCGGGCGCGTCCGTCACAGTCCGACCGCTTCGGCGGCGGTGTCGGCGGTCTGCCAGCGACGAAGCTCGGCCCCCGGAGCCCATGTCGAATGGGTACCACTCGAAATCCGTTCGGGGAGACGAAGTTTGCACAGCGGACCGTCTCCGACGCGGGCGGCGTCGAAGATCAGACAGAAGGACGCATCCTCGTTCATGTCAGTGGTCAACGTGATGAGGTAACCGTCGTCTTCCGCGGTACCGCCCACACGTGGCGCCATCGACGTCTCGCTGCCGTACACACCGTCACCGAAGGAGAATCGCTCCTCGTTCCCCGTCAGCAGGTCATGTTTGACCAAGCCGTCGAACAGGAACCACGACGGTTTACCCGAAGCCGCATATGCGTATCGGTACTTCTCCCCCGCGAAATTCCCGTTCATCATGCCGAATTCGGTGATCGAGTCACTGAGCTGCTCTTCACGCGTGGCTCCGGTGACCAGGTTCAGACGCCAGCGGTGCAGTCGGGTCTGCATGCGATCGAGAGCGAGGAAGCGGAAGGCGCGTTCCCACTGATTGCCCATCCCGTTGTCCGACGGCTCCGGATCGCCCTGGTAGAAACCGTCCAGAACGATTTCGTCCCCCTCTTCGTAGGCGTTCACGAAGTGCAGGACATAGGTCGGATCCGCCTCGAACCACTTGATTTCAGCGGTGTTTCCGCGGCGTGGGATGACTCCGAGACGTAGCGGGATATCGGGATGGAAATTCGCGACGTGCGCGCCCTTCTGGAGCAGAACCGGATCCCAGAACAAGGGGCAGTCGTTGAGGATCGCGTAGTTCTCGGTGAAGGCCATGTCGTGTGGCAACCGCGGACCGGGAAGTGGCACGTCGACGTAGTGGACCAACTCGTTGGCCGAGTCCACGACGCCGTAGTGCATGTACGGTGCTTCCTTGCTGTAGTTGAAGAACAGCATTTCTCCGGTCTTGTCGTCCACCTTCGGATGCGCGGATACACCCCATTCGAAGGGGAACTTGCCGTTCCAGCTTTCCTTTCCCAGTGTCTCCGCCGACATCGGATCGAGCCGATACAGATCTCCGCACTGGTAGAAGCTGGTGAGAGCAGTCCCCCGGTGAACGACGACGTCGGTGCTGGACGCGTCCTTCATCCGGGTGCGCGCACCCTTGCCGCCCTCAGGGCGACTGAGTTTGGGAGACTCTGCGAGCCCGGCCCACAAGGCGGCGCCGGCGTCCTGCTCGGCTGCCAATCCGTCCGTACGTACGAATCGATTGCGGTAGAACGACTCTCCGTCACGAAAGCCCACGATGTGAATCATGCCGTCGCCGTCGAAGGGGTGATACGCCTTCATCGAGGGATGGAGCGGATTCTCGGTGTTGCGCAGGTAGACACCGTCGAGGTCTTTCGGAACCTCACCGAATACGACCTCGAGGTTGTCCGCTTTGAACTCGGTGGTCTGTGGTTGCCACGGGCCGGTGCGATACGGGTGATCGTCATCGGCGGGAAGGGTGGACAACAACTTGCCTACGATTTCGACGTCCATGGAATTCTCTTTTCGACTGATGGGGAAAGACTGGGCTGCACTTTCAGGAAACGGCGTCGACGACAAAACTGACGGTGGTGGCTGTACTTCCACCGAAGTTCAGCGTCGCAAAGCGGTTCGCGCCCTCGACTTGGTAACCGCCGGCCGTTCCCGTCACCTGACGGGCCGCGTCGAGAAGCATTCGGACACCGCTGGCGCCCACCGGATGACCGCCGCCGATCAGACCGCCGCTGGGGTTGATCGGTAGCTTGCCGCCCATGGCGATGTCGCCACTCTCGATGGCTTTCCACGACTCGCCGGGCGCGGTCAGACCGATGTGGTCGATCGCGAGATACTCACTCGCGGTGAAACAATCATGTGTTTCGATCCCGTCTATCCCGGCCAGGTCGACTCCCGCCCGGGAGAAGGCGCCCATCACCGCATCCCGAACGTGCGGCATCACGTAGGGATTCTCCGCGTCACGCGTCAGTTTCTGTTCGAGACCCAAACCGACGGTGCGGTGACCCCAGCCTGCGATCTGGGCCAGTGGAGTCGCCGCGGCACCAGGGTGGTCACGGAGGTACTTGTCCGTCACCAGCACCACCCCAGCGCCACCGTCGGTCACCTGGCTGCAATCGAATCGTCGAACACCACCTTCCACAACAGGATTGGTGGTGTCGTCACCACCCGCATTTCCGAGTAGATCGGGCACCGCCCAACCGCGTGTCTGCGCATTGGGGTTGTTCTTCGCGTTCGCGAAGTTGATCTGCGAGATCGCGCGAAGGTGAGATTCGTCGATCCCGTAACGCCGCCCGTATTCCTTCGACACACGATCGAACATGTACGGCCACATGAATTTTGCTTCCTGACCTTCGTGTCCGACCCAGGCTGCAGCGCCCAGATGGCCGGCCGCGTCATCACCCGGAACAGTCTTCTCCAGTTCGATACCCATCACCAGAGCCGCGTCGTAGTTGCCGGCGCGCAGGTCTGCCATCGCTGCAAGTACAGCGATACTGCCCGATGCGCACGCTGCCTCGTGCCTGGACGAGGGCACACCCCAGAGTGCTGGATGCACGGTGGCGGGCATCGCACCCAGCTGACCTTGGCCGGCAAACAATTGACCGAAGGCATTACCGACGTGGATCACCTCGATGTCGGTGGCAGGAACCTTCGCCGCGGCCAGAGTGTGGTTCACCACCTCTTCGGCAAGGTTCGCGAAATCGAGTTCCTCACGGGTGAAGTTTCGTGCGAAGTCGGATTGGTACCCGCCGAGAATCCAAATGTTCGAAACAGTCATGACCTCTCCCCTTGCCGATCCGGCCTCGGTGACGTCACCGAGATACCCGTGCATCGGCGGTTGTAATTTCATCGCAACCGTACTACAACTAGCAGAGTAACTCTACTAATTGAAGGGTTGAAAATGACTGATGCTTTTGTCCTCGACTACGTGCGCACGCCGCGCGGCCGAGCATCGACGCGAGGCGCCCTCCACGAACACAGCCCAGTGGATCTTGTCGTCCATCTGGCCAAGGCACTGCAAGGTCGAACGAACCTCGCCGCAGAGCAGATCGACGACGTCGTTCTCGGCTGCGCATCGCAGGTGGACGAGCAGGGAGCGAACATCGCGAGAACTGCAGCCCTCCTGGCCGGTTGGGGTGATTCCGTTCCCGGCGCGACTCTCAATCGTTTCTGCGCATCCGGCGTCGACGCGGTCGGCCAGAGCGCAGCCCGCATTCGCAGCGACGACGTGTCCCTCGTCGTGGCCGGTGGCGTCGAAAGCGTCTCCCGCACTCCGATGTTCAGCGATCGAGGACCTCTGTGGACCGACCCGGCAACCATTGCGCAGATCGGCTCCATCCATATGGGTGTTGCCGCCGATTTGAATGCCACGATCGAGGGGTACTCCCGCGACGAGCTGGACGCCTACGGCGTCGAAACCCAGCACAAGGCTGCCGAGGCCTGGCGCAACGGCGCATTCGAGCGGTCCGTTGTACCTGTTCCCGGAAGACACGGTGAACCTGGAATTGCGCACGACGAACTGGTCAGGGCAGACACGACAGCAGAGGGGCTCGCAGCACTGCCTGCCGCCTTCGAAGTGCTCGGCTCCGCCGGTCAGGATGCACTCGCGCTCGCCGCCTACCCTGAGGTCGGCAAGATCGAACACCTGCACACCGTCGGATCCTCTCCCGCCATGGCCGACGGCGCAGCACTCCTTCTCCTCGGATCCGAAAAGGCCGCGGCTAGAGCCGGCTTGACCCCTCGCGCACGGATCATCGGATCCGCATCGACTTCGGTGAATCCGGTTCTCATGCTCACGGCGGGCCAGAGCGCCGTCGAGGCAGTCATCGCACGGGCCGGGCTTCGTCCGCAGGACATCGACGTGTTCGAGTTCGCCGAGGCGTTCTCCGCGCTCTGCCTACGGTTCCGTCGCGATCTCGACGCCGGGCCGGACCGGATGAACCCCAACGGAGGCACGATGGCGATGGGCCATGCATTCGGCGCTACCGGAGCAATTCTCGTCGGTGCCTGCGTCGACGAACTGGTACGGAGCGACGGACGCTACGGTGTGGCCGCGGTCAGCGGCGCCGCCGGTGTCGGAGTCGCGGTTCTCGTCGAACGAATCGCCTCATGACCGCCAGTACGCTTTCGGGCCGCGTTGCCGTCGTCACCGGAGGGGGTAAGGGCCTCGGCCGCGCCGTCGCAGTGCATCTCGCGAGCCGAGGGGTCACGGTGATCGTCAACAATCGAAATCGCACACTCGACGCGCGCGGCCGTGGCCCTGCAGATCAGGTTGCCGACGAGATCCTCGAAGCCGGTGGCCACGCCGTCGCCAACCACGACGACGTTACCGACCCCGAGGTCGGACGAAAGTTGGTGGACGAGGCTCTCACTCGCTTCGGACGACTCGACTTCTGCATCACCAGCGCCGCGGTCAGCGGTCCACAGATGCTCCATCGCACCACCGCCGAAAACCTCAGTACCGTCATCACGACAAACGTCGTCGGGACCGCACTGGTTGCCGCCGAAGCCTCCCGAGTGATGCGCGAAGCCGGATTCGGGCGCATCGTGATGATTGCCTCGACCGCAGGACTGCACGGCGAACCGACCGTATCCGCCTATGCCGCCAGCAAGGGAGCCGTGATCGCCCTGGGGCGCACCGCAGCGGCCGAAGGTGCGAGCCACAACGTCTTCACCAATGTCGTCTTGCCCTACGCCACTACGCAGATGACCGAGTCCGGAATGGACCCGCGATTCATCGACATCATGGGTGCCGACCTGGTAGCTCCGGTGGTCGCTGCCCTCGTCGATCCCGAGTCCACGACCAACGGGCAGGTGATCGTCACGGCAGGCAACGGGGTGCGTTCGGCCGACGCCGTCGAAGGCTCGACCACCTTCCTGCCCACCACCACAGAACTCGATGCCAAAGCACTCGACGCACTACTCGTGACCAGCCGGCTCGGCACTTCTCACACCTACCCGAGCGCTCAGGAAGCCTTCGCGGACTTTGCTTCCGAACTGCTCGACCACCACAATCAGAAAGCGCGCGCATGACCGACATCCCACTGGGCCATCTTGCACTGAACTTCGGTGTGAGCGCACTCGCCGTGCTCGTCTTCATCGCAGTCGTGATGGCCGTCGCCATCCGGATGAACAATCACTCGATCATCGACATCTGTTGGGGGCCTGGATTCGCCGTCGTCGCCGTCGTCTCGTACGTGACGTCCATCGGATCGGACGGCAACGATCTGCGTCGCCTCGTGGTCCTGGCGCTGACCGTGGTGTGGGGAATGCGACTGGGCCTCTACATCGGTTTCCGTAACCGTGGGCACGGGCAGGACAAGCGCTACACTGCCCTGCTCAAACACCAACAGGGCCCGCTGGTTCCGTTCCTTATCCGTAAGATCTACGGACTCCAGGGCGTCCTCATTCTCGTGGTCTCGCTGCCCGTTCAGTTCGCGATGTACGAGTTTCGGACTCTCGGAATCCTGGGCGCCATCGGCATCGCAGTCTGGACAATCGGCTTCGTCTTCGAATCGGTTGGCGACTACCAACTTTCCCGCTTCAAGACTGACCCGGCCAATGCCGGCAGGGTAATGGATCGTGGGCTCTGGGCCTGGACCCGCCATCCCAACTACTTCGGTGACGCATGCGTCTGGGTCGGACTCTTCATCCTCGCATTAGGTGATCCATTGGCACTGATCACGATCGTCTCGCCGATCGTCATGATCAAACTGCTGGTGAGCTACAGCGGTAAAGCCCTGCTCGAACGCGGCATGCGTAAGAGCAAGGGGCAGGCCTACGACGACTACGTGGCCCGGACCAGCGGATTCTTTCCCCGCCCGCCACGCCCGGCACGAAACCACGCGTCATGAGCGCCCCCACGAGTGGTCTCGCCGACGTCTTCGACCTGGAATCGACCGGCCCGGACCGGTGGCAAGGGTCGAATGACGGTGTTCGGCTACCTCAGTTGTTCGGCGGCCAACTGGTCGCCCAGTCGATTCTCGCGGCCGGGCACACGGTCACCGACGGAAAATCGATCAGTTCCGTCCACACGCACTTCCTTCGCCCGGGTTCGCCGAATCACGCGACAGAGTTCTCGGTAGATCGACTTCGCGACGGAAAACGCCTGTCCACCAGAGGCGTCGACGTCCACCAGGACGGACGACTCGTCTGCCGCTCGACGGTCTCGGCCTCCTCGATCGACGAGGGCATCACTCACAGTCGGGCAACCCCCGCAGCGCTCCCACCCGAAGAGTGCGTGACCCTGCAAGAGTTGGCCGAGGCTGACGGCGGACTAGGCGACGTGTGGGAAGAGTTCTCCGCCATCGAGATTCGTGTGTCTCCACTCGATCTGCAGTCCCCTACGACGCATTCGGCGGCGCCTCCGCGCAACATCTGGATGCGGTCGGCGCAGCCCCTGAGCGACGATCCGCTCATTCACGTCGCTGCTCTCGCCTATGCCAGCGATCTGATGCTGATGGCAACCGCGCTGACTCCGCACGGCTACGACATCGGGCAGGAGCACTCGCTCGACACGGACTGGACGGGTGTGTCCCTCGATCACACGATGTGGTTTCAGCGTCCGGTACGAGCGGACGAGTGGCTGCTCTTCGAGCACTCGACACCCACAGCTCACGCCGGCAGAGCAGTCGTGAATGCCGCGGTCTTCGATCGATCCGGACTCCAGATCTGCCAGATCACTCAGGAAGCGTTACTCATTGCCCGTGTCGAGTGATTCCCGACTCTTTCTGCAGACCACTCGGTACGGTCTCCCGGTGCCCCAGGATGCGCGGCCTATGATTTCGGGGTGGTACGAGTGAATGCAGCCGGATCTTCGACACCCACCGCGTCGGCGGGCGTCACCGAGTTGCCTGCCGGTGGTCCCAACGCACTGGCCGTCACGCTCGGACTGTTGGGCGACGAGTGGAACCTCTGGATTCTGCGATTCGCCCTGTTGGGGTCGCGACGATACAACGACTGGCTGGCTCTCGGGGGAATCTCCAACTCCGTATTGTCCTCACGGTTGGCGGTCCTGACGGCCGGCGGGATGCTCGAGCGTCGTGAGTATCAGCAGAACCCGCCCAGGCACGAATACTCGGTCACCCGCAAAGGGCAGTCGATCTGGCCCGTCCTCATCACCATGTGGTCGTGGGAGAAGCAGTGGGCGCCCAACGAAACCCAGCCGCTTCCACCACTGCGGCACAGCACCTGCGGACACGACTTCACCCCGATCCTGCGCTGCAAGGAGTGCGGCGAGGACGTGGACGTACGGTCCCTGGACTCCGAAATGGGCCCGAGTGGCGACTTCTCACGCAGTGTCCCCGAAGCAACATCGCGACGACGCTCCACCAAGTCCGAACGCCGTCCGGAAATTCTGGCTCACACGATGGAACTCGTCGGCAATCGCTGGTCAGCCGCGATCGTCGGTGCAGCTTTCCGAGGCGCTCGCCGCTACGGAGAGTTCGCCGAGATCACCGGGGCACCACCGGCGATAGTCGCGGATCGCTTGAAGCACCTCACCGAGATCGGTGTGATGGAAACGCGTCCGCTTCCGGATCGCCCACAGTGGTCGGAGTATCGACTCACCCCCAAGGGCACGGCGTACTTCCCCGTCGTGATGTGCATGATCTCCTGGGGTCAGCGTTGGTTCAGATCCGCGGACGGCCCCGACATCGTTCTCCATCACAAGACCTGCGGTAAGCGATTCGAAGCACGCTTGGGTTGCAGTGTGTGTGGTGAAGAATTGAGGTCTTCGGACATTGAGGCGATCGACCTCACCACCTCGGTTCACGTACCCGGGTCCGGCTGGTCCTGAGGTCCCCGCTCAGCCGGTCGTGCGGATCCGGTCGAAGCTCCGACCTCGGTGTTCGAGCGGCAGCCGGTCCCCTCGCCCGAACAATTTGTTGCGCAGCGTCCCTGCTTCGTAGTCGCTCTGGTAAGCGCCCCGTCTGGTCAGCTCCGGAATCACATGCTCCACAATGTCTTCGAAGGTTCCCGGAGTCACCGCGTACGCCAGATTGAACCCGTCGACGTCGGTCTCGGCGACCCATTCCTGCAACTCGTCGGCGACCTCCGCGCCGGAACCGACGACGATCGGGCCCAGCCCTCCGATGCCCGCCCACTCCGCGATGTCTCCCACCGTCCACTCGCCACCCTTCTCGTCGGCCTGACGAAACGATGCGACCGCGGATTGAATGGCGTTGCTCTCGACGTTCCCGATCGGCTCGTCCGCTCGGTATCCGGAGAGGTCGATTCCCATCCACCCCGAGGTGAAAACGAACGCGCCTTCACTACTGGCGTAACTGCGGTAGTCCTCGAGCTTCGCCTGCGCCAACTCGGGGGTTCGGTCGGTGATGATCGTCAACAGTGTGTAGATGCGGGCCGAGTACGGATCTCGTCCGACCTTGGTCAGCTCGTTCCGGATGCGCGCAACGGTGTCTTTGAGAATCGCTTTTGTCGGTGCACCGACAAAGATCGCCTCGGCATTCTCGGCGGCGAACCGAACTCCGCGAGGCGACGCGCCCGCCTGGAAGATGACCGGCGTCCGCTGCGGAGAAGGTTCGGAGATGTGGATGCCCGGAACCGTGAAGTGCTTGCCTTCGTGCTCGATCGGATGAACTTTGGCGGGGTCCGTGTAGACCCCGGTGCTTCTGTCACGCACCACCGCGTCGTCTTCCCACGACGTTTCCCACAACTTGTAGAGAACTTCGAGGTACTCGTCCGCGTGGTCGTAGCGATCGTCGTGCTGGAGTTGGTCGTCCTCGCCCATGTTCCGTGCGGCCGACGGGAGGTATCCGGTGACCACGTTCCACCCGATTCGCCCGTTCGTCAGATGATCGAGGGTGCTCAAGCGCCGAGCGAACGGGTACGGATGCTCGAAGGCTGTACCTGCGGTGATACCGAAGCCCAAGTGCTCGGTCACGGCAGCCATAGCCGATGCCAGTAGCAGCGGGTCCGAGACCGGAACCTGCGCGCCCTGCCGCAGCGCTGCGTCGTGATTACCGCCGTACACGTCGTATGTTCCCAACACATCGGCCAGAAACAACCCGTCGAATCGTCCACGCTCGAGGAGCTTCGCCAATTCCGTCCAGTACCTCAGATCCGTGTACCTGGACGACTGGTCTTCCGGGTGGCGCCACAGACCAGGCGATTGGTGGGCGACGCAGTTCATGGCAAAGGCGTTGAAGCGGATTCTGCGGGTCATTCCCGCACCATGCCGCGCGTGCTCCGCGGTGACCACCATTGCGATCAGTGCGATCGGTTCGGCCGGCAGCTTGCACGCGATAACACCGTCGACTTCGCGACCTCGTCGGCGGGCCGCTACACTGACTAGCGCAGCTGTGACGCCTGAGGCTTCGTGCCGACAGGCAGAGCGGATGCAACAGCAGCACCGAGAAGCGAAAACCCCCGGCAGCACAGGGTTTTCAGCGCTTGTCGGTAACGCTCCCCGCCCTCGTAGCTCAGGGGATAGAGCATTCCTCTCCTAAAGGAAGGGTCGCAGGTTCGAATCCTGCCGAGGGCACCAGGTGGGACTCTCCCCCACATCGGCGCGACCGACGTGCCATTCTTGAATTCATGACGACGCCTCACTCCACGGCAACTCCCCCGAAGAACATGTCTTTGATCCCGGGTGGGACGTACTGGATGGGCTCCGAAGACTTCTATCCGGAAGAACGCCCAGTTCATCAGGTCACCGTCGACGGATTCTGGATGGACACGACGGCGGTGACGGTCGCCGAGTTCCGACGCTTCGTGAAGGCAACCGGCCACGTCACCACTGCGGAAATCGCCCCGGATGCCGCCGACTATCCCGACGCCGATCCTGCCCTCCTCGTTCCGGGCTCGTTGGTCTTCACTTCACCACCCGGTCCGGTCTCACTCGACGACTACACCCAGTGGTGGTCGTTCACTCCCGGCGCCGACTGGCGCCATCCCGAGGGAGCCGACAGCAACATCGGGGGACGTGAACGGCACCCGGTCACCCACGTGTCGTATTTCGACGCTCAGGCCTACGCCGCGTGGGCCGGCAAGGAACTCCCGACCGAGGCCGAGTGGGAGTTCGCCGCCCGCGGTGGACTCGATCGCCAGGCCTATGTGTGGGGCGATCACGACTCTCCGGGCGGGCGGCCTGGCGGCAATGTGTGGCAGGGACAGTTCCCCTGGGAGAACCTGCTCGAGGACGGGTACGAGCGCACAGCGCCGGTCGGAAAGTTCCGGCCCAACGGCTACGGACTGCTCGACATGGCCGGGAACGTGTGGGAGTGGACAGCCGATCACTACACGTCCGACCACGCCCACAGTTCCAAGAACGTCGCGCCGACCTCGTCGTGCTGCATTCCTCGTAATCCCCGAGCGGAGTTCGCCACGGAGGCCTTGGCGGGCGAACCCTACGCACGACGGGTGATCAAGGGCGGCTCACATCTGTGCGCACCGAACTACTGCTTGCGCTACCGCCCTGCCGCACGGCAGGCCGAATCCGAGGAGTCCTCGACCTGCCACGTCGGCTTCCGGTGCATCATCCGCATTCCGCAGACGTAGATCAGAAGGGCACGTCTCCGAGGATCGCCACGCGCTCCATCACGCGGCGATGGGGGAAGTAATCACTCGCCGCGTAGTGCTGGGTGGCCCGGTTGTCCCAGAAGGCAATGGAATTCGGCGCCCACTTGAAGCGGCACTGGAAGTCCGGGACCTTGACCTGTGCGAACAACAGGTTGAGCAGATCGTTGCCTTCGGCAGGATCCATGTCCGGAATGTGGGTGGTGAAGAGGCTGTTGACGAACAGCGTCTTTCGCCCGGTTTCCGGATGCTTACGAACCATCGGATGCAGGACCGGCGGGTACTGCTCCTTCATCTGTTCCAACTTCTCCGGGCTCATGCCGCGTCCGAAGGACGGCACAAAATCGTGGATGGCGTCCTTGCCGTCGATCAAGTCCTTGATCTCGTCGGGGAGGCAGTCGAAGGCGTTACCCATATCGGCCCAGAGGGTGTCACCACCGGCGGGCGGTACGTCGATCGCCCGAAGGACCGAACCGAGGGGCGGTGTCTTGGTCCACGTGACGTCGACGTGCCAGATGTTTTCGGTTCCTGGACTGTCTTCTCCGCGTTCGAATCTGACGACGGCCGGAACGTCTCCTTGCGGGAGAAGTGGATGAACCTCGAGTTCACCCCAATGGGCCGCGAAGTCACGATGATTCAAGCTCGAAATCGGCTGGTCCCGAAAGAACACGACCTTCCATTCGAGGAGGGCCCGACGTAGATCCTCGATCTGCTCCTCCGACGGATCACGCAAGTCGATGTCGGTGATCTCCGCACCGATGAACGGTGTGACGGGCGTCAGAGTGAACCGCTCGTACGGCATCGATTCAACGCCTTCCGGATTGCGGCGCATGCCACGTGGTCCGAATTCGATTGTGTGATTGCCGATTTGAACTGTGCGTGATGATGTAAGGATAGCCATGGGATGACTCCGTCCTGTCGGGTCTGAAGGGGTCACACGTCAGTCGACGCGTGCACCCGCTTTGCTCGTGTGCGTTTGTGTGCGCTTTGGGGTGCGATCAGTGCTCCTACCGCGAGATCAACCAGATGATCCACCGTCGTATCGAAATCTGGCTGCACAACCGGGTTTTCGTCTTCGCGGCGCTGCTCGAAGATGGCCAGAGCGGAGACGCTCATGTTGAACGTCAGATCGATCCGTTCAACCGCGACGCGGCGGGGCAGATGCGGCAAGGCCCTCGTCAACCTGCCGACTACCTCGTTGATTCCTTCACTGACCTCACGAAACTCAGCACTCTGTGTATCCACAGACGGTGAAATTCTCGCAATGAAACGCGCGTAGTTGGACCCGTCGACTGTCGCCACGAAATCGGCCAACGGGTACAGAAAGGCTTCGACCAAGGCGCGGACCAAGTCGGTCCGCCCACTGGCGTCGATGTCGTCGAGATATGTCAGTCGTGCTGCATTGATCTGATCCATCCGATGCCGGAATACGGCCAGTACCAGACCGTCTCGCCCACCGAAGTGATACTGAACTGCAGAGTTGTTGCGCTGCCCCGCCGCCGTTGCCACGTCCCTCATGGACACTTCGTGAATACCGTGCTCGGCGAACATACGCTCGGCGACGGCGATCATGGCGTTCTTGGCATCCAACGAGGCGGGCATGCACCGACCATATAAGTCACTGCCTTAATTCTGCAACACCCACCCCCTGTGAGTGGTTAGGGAGTGCAGGGACTCCTTAACCACTCACAGGGGTGATTGTCCCAGTCAGCGAGACCGAGGCTGCTAGCGAAGTCGTGACCGTTACGCTCCAATTTAAGACGACTGCTTAATCGACCCGGTTTTGCACACGCCAAGGAGCCTGCTGGTGAATCGCCATTCCATCCCGATCATTCCCGAGACGCCGAACGTCGCGGCCGCCGTGTACTACCCCGATCAGAATCCCCCGTACACCCGCCCGGAACCGCTTCGCCCGCCTGCCGGGGCACCGAACGTGCTACTGATCATGATCGACGACGTCGGATTCGGCGCACCTTCGGCGTTCGGTGGCCCGTGCCGCACACCCACGGCCGAGCGTTTGGCCGAGACCGGTGTGAAGTACAGCCGATTCCACACCACGGCTCTGTGCTCACCGACGCGTGCCGCCACTCTGACCGGACGCAACCACCACAGCGTCGGCATGGGTGTCATCTCCGAAATGGCGAATGCTGCACCGGGATACAACGGGACGCGTCCAGCTTCCGCGGCGACTGTTGCCCGTGTCCTGCAGGGAAACGGTTATGCGACGGGCGCTTTCGGCAAGATGCACCAGACCCCGACATGGGAGACCACCGCCGCCGGGCCGTTCGATCGATGGCCGGTCCGTGAGGGCTTCGACAAGTTCTACGGTTTTCTCGGTGCCGAGTCCGACCAGTTCACCCCGGTTCTCTACGAGGACTTCACGATGGTGGACTTACCCAAGACGCCACGGGAGGGCTACCACCTCTCCGAGGATTTGGTCGACCACGCGATCGAATGGGTCGAGGGTGTCAACACGATGGACCCGGACAAGCCGTGGTTCTGCTACCTCCCCTTCGGCGCCTGCCATGCCCCACTACAGGTTCCGGACCGCTACCTGGACAAGTACGTCGGCGAATTCGATCACGGGTGGGATCGTCAACGCGAGATCACCCTCGAAAAGCAGAAGGAACTGGGCGTCGTCGCTCCAGATACCGAGCTGGCCCCGTGGGCTCCGGGACTCCCACACTGGGACGAACTCGACGACGACCAGAAGAAGGTCTCGGCCCGTTTGATGGAGTTGTACGCGGCATTTCTCGAGCACACCGACGACGAGGTAGGCAGGCTCGTCGACCGGTTGCAGGACATGGGCGTCCTCGACAACACACTGGTGCTCTACATGATGGGTGACAACGGCGCTTCCGCCGAGGGCGGTATGGAGGGCTCGTTCAACTATCTCGCCGGCCTCAACGGTTACAAGAGTGCGACATCCGACGTGCTGGCGCGCTACGACGAATTGGGAACCGAAACCAGCTACCCGCACTATCCGGCGTCGTGGGCTCTGGCTCTCGACACCCCGTACCAGTGGGCCAAGCAGGTCGCGTCTCATTACGGCGGCACCCGTAACGGCCTGATCGCCCACTGGCCCAAGGGGATCGACAAGCCAGGCATCAGAGAACAGTGGCATCATTGCGTCGACATCACGCCGACAATCCTGGAAGCTGCCGGTATTCCGGCGCCGACCAGCGTCGACGGCGTCACCCAGAAACCGATGGAGGGCGTGGCGATGAACTACACCTTCGCCGAGCCCGAAGCCGAAGAGCGCCACACCACACAGTATTTCGAAATTTTCGGCAACCGCGGAATCTACGATCACGGCTGGACGGCAGTCACGGCGCACCGCGCACCCTGGCTGATGGCCACTCACGGCCTCGAGCTCACACCGATGAGCGAAGATCGTTGGGAGTTGTACGACACCTCGGTCGACTGGTCGCAGGCCCGCGATCTCGCGGACGAGCATCCCGAGATCCTGGCCCGGCTCAAGGAAAAATTCCTCGTCGAGGCCGCCAAGTATCAGGTACTGCCACTGGACGACAGAACGGTCGGCCGCCACGCCACCGCGGAATCACGACCACCGCATCCGATGATGGGCCGCACAACCCTCACTCTGTATCCACACATGAACGGACTGGTCGAGAAGGCTGCGCCGACGTTCTTCAACCGCTCGTACACACTCACCGCGAGTCTGGGTAGCGTCGCCGACGGCATGCTGGTCAGCCTCGGCGGCCGGTTCGGCGGATTCGCTTTGTACATACTCGATTCCGTTCCGGTCTACTGCTACAACTTCAGCGGCGGCGGCCGGACCTTCGTGCGTGGGCGCAACCCGCTGACACCCGATACGCGTGAAGTCTCCGTCCACTTCGAGTACGACGGCGGCGGAATCGGCAAGGGCGGAACCGCCACCCTGAGCGTCGACGGCGAGGTGGTCGCCGAGCGCCGGGTCGAGAAGACCACACGGGCGATCTTCAGCATGAACGAACAGCTCGACGTCGGCATCAATCGGGGCAGTCCGGTGGCGGAGGAGTTCGCCGAGCACGGCACCTTCCGTTACGGCGGCAAACTCAACAGCGTGACCATCGACTTGCGCTCCACGCGCGACGTGGTGTCGGCGCAGGAGAGGGAGAAGATCTCACTCGCCGTGCACTGATCGACCAAGTGACGCTCGCCGATTGTGCAGCCGCGCGCCATATCCGGCGCGCGGCTGCACAATCGCCCTGCGTCTATCCGACCGTGTACATCTGCAGGCACGGCCCGACCGGGCGAGCGTCCAGGATGTCGCGGGCCTTCTCACGCGCAGCATTGAACTCCCAGGGCACAGTGGTACCCGGCACTCCGAATCGATATCTACTCAAGGCACATGAACGCTGCGGTTCCGGTAGACGATCCAAGGCAGGCACCGCGTCGACGGAGAGCCCGTGTAAGTAGGAAACGTCGATGCTCTTGCCGCCCTCGAACCGCTCCACGTTCTTTTGCGCGATGTACGCGTCGGGGTTGAACACCGCGAAGGCCAGCAGCGCGACGGCTGAAGTGGCGAGAACGGCTGTGGGCAGCCACTTCCCGGACATCCGGATACCCGCGACGAGCAACAATACGAACACGAATCCCAGAAGTAACTCTGTGGCGAAGACGCTGACCCGGAGCACCGTGAAACCGTACTGATTCTCGTACAACCACATCCGGTGTACTGCGGACGCCACGATCACCAGGCTGAAGAGACACAGTGCACCCAACAGTCCGCGGGCAAGACGCCTCGATCCGGCGTCGCGGCGGTCGATGAACCGCACTGCGACCGCGATGACGAGCAGCGTCAGCACGGTGACCGCCATGAGCTGCCAGAAACCCTCACGCGCGTAGTCCGCATAGGTCAGTCCGTCGGTCACCTGTACGTGCTCGTCTCCCCCGAACAGCGTTTTCGTCTGCACTGCAACAAAACCGAGAAACAGCACGTTGAGCACTCCAAGCGGGACCGCCCACTCCCACATCGGCAACGGCGTCGCCGGTGCAGGCGCAAATGCGTCCACCGTCGGCGTTCTCCGACGCAGATACACCGCAACCAGCGTGCCGAACGCCATCACGACACCGGCGAAGATCCGTGCCCCCGGGTTCGACACCGAGATGGCAGGAGTGAAGCCGCCGAAGATCTTCGCGAACTCCGGATCCGCGCTCACGAACAAAGATCCGAAGATCAGCAGGAGAACAACCGATACTGCGCTGACGACGACAACTCGCACGGCCGACACCCGCGGAGCAGAGCGGGTCGAAAGTTTGCGACGACGAACGAAGTTGACCGTCCGATGGGGCGCCCGCCAGGGAGCGACCGTTCCGAGAAGTATTCCGGTCCACGTCCGCCCGCCGATCAGAGTCCACGTGAACAGAACCCACGCGGCTACGACGCAGAGAAACACCAACCACTCTGCACCGCGAACGGCGGCAACGCCCAGTAGTGCGAGCATCCCGATGGCGGCGACCCACTGCGTCACGGTCATCCGCGGCGGCGTCAGAATCCCGAACACGATCACCACGCCGACACCGACGATCACGTACGCGACACTCACGAACCCTGGATCAAGGATCAGAGCCGCAAGCACCCCTACTGCGACCGCGCCGACGAGCATCGAGCGGGTGGCCATCGACGTGCGATCGGGACGCCAGAATCGGCTGGGACGCTTGGGTTTCACGGCCGGCATCGGCGCTTTCGGTGGAATGACTATCGGAGCGCTCATGTGATCTCCTATGTTTCTTGTTCAGATTTCAGGGTCGGAAGTACAGACGAATGCCTGATGTAGGCATGCGCCATCGCGAGATCTCTCGATCTCGTCAGAGACTTTGATTCAGTTCTGCGGCAGCACTACTCGAATGCAGCAGCCCGAAGGGGCGTCGACGACGGCGATCCTGCCGTCATGCAATTCGACGGCCCACTTCGCGATCGCGAGGCCGAGCCCGGTGCCACCGTCTGTCGATCCGCCTCGTATGAAGCGGTCGAACACTCGCTCGCGGGCTTGTGGTTCGATGCCGGGGCCGTCGTCGTGGACGTCGAGCACCAACTCCCCTGCACTGCCGGTACGCACTCGGATGACAACTTTCGTGTCGACGTTCCCGTGCTGAACTGCGTTGCCCACCAGGTTGGTCACCACCTGATGGAGGCGATCCGGATCGGCTACGACGGACAATTGCGGAGGCTTCACGTCGATCTCGATGTCGCCCGCGCTCACACTCGACAGCTCGCGTAGGAACGGCTCGACCTCGAATCGGCGCCGCTTCAACGGCATCGCGCCACCCTCGAGTTTCGAGAGGTCGAGAAGATCGGCCACCAGCGCGCCCAGTCGTTCCGTCTGCCGCAGCGCCGATTTCATCATCGCCGGATCCGGTTCTTCGACACCGTCGACGACGTTTTCGAGCATCGCTTGCAAAGCGGTGATGGGCGTCCGTAATTCGTGGGAGACGTTGCCGATCAGTTCGCGGCGGTACCGGTCGTCTGCACCGAGGTCCTCGGCCATCCGATTGAACGCATGGGCGAGCTCGCCTACCTCGTCGCGGGAAGTCGCTCGCACTCGCCGCGAGTAGTCACCGCGCGCCATCGCCTTCGCTGCGGCCGTCATCTCGCGAAGCGGTGACGTCATTCCGTGTGCGAGCACCTGCGTAACTCCGAGTGCGACAACCAACGCCGTCAGAAGGGCGAAACGAAACGGTTGTTGCGAGGTCAACCAGAAACCACCCGCGGCGAACAACAGCGCTGCGACAACCAGGAGGCCGACCTTCACTTTGAAAGACCGCATCGGATCCAGCGGCCGTGGCCATCGTGCGAAAAGCCGGTCGACGACGCTCATCGCGGCACGTCCCAGGCGTACCCGACGCCGTGAACGGTCCGGATCACGGAAGGTCCGAGCTTGCGTCGTAGCGCCTTGACGTGGCTGTCGACGGTCCGACTACCCGCTCCCTCTCCCCAGCCCCAGATCTCCTCGAGCAGCGACTCCCGCGGGATCGCAGCTCGCGGCCGCTCCGCCAGGTAGGCGATGAGATCGAACTCGGTGCGGGTCAGGTGGACTTCTTGGGCATCACGGCGTACTCGACGCTCGGTCAGGTCGATCACGACATCGCCGAACTCGAGGAGGTCGGTCACCGGGCGAGCAGCGTGCTCCGCACGATCAGCGCGCCGAAGCAATGCCTGAACTCGTGCGACGAGGACACGCATGCTGAACGGCTTGCTCAGATAATCGTCGGCCCCGACACCGAGACCGATCAGCATGTCGGTTTCGTCGGCACGGGCGGTCAGCATCAGCACCGGCACCGGGCGCACGGACTGAATGCGGCGGCAGACCTCGAGTCCGTCGAATCCCGGCATCATCACGTCGAGCACCACCAGGTCGGCGTCCATCTCCTCGCAGCGGGTCACCGCGCTGGGACCGTCGAACGCCAGCTCGACGTCGTAGCCCTCGGCACGCAGCCTCGCCGCGATGGACTCGCAGATACTGACCTCGTCGTCGACCACGAGCACTCTTCGCTGACTCATGGAACTGACTGTATTCGGCCGTCGTGGATGAACCTGGGAGGACTTGTGAAGGTTCTGTGCAGGTTCTAGAACCTGCGGATGTTGTTGATCGGCAGATCCGCCAGCGGCGTCAGTCCGGTCGGAACACCAACTCCATAGGCGTTGAACACCATTCCGAACCCAGCGTAGATGCCGACATGGGTCGCACCGGGGTAGAAGGTGATGACGTCGCCGGGCGCCAGGGCCCACCGCGGAACCGGCTGTCCGACGTTGGCCTGCTGCTGACTGGTCCGTGGCAGATTCACTCCGGCCTGCCGAAATGCCCACTGCACCAGCCCGGAGCAGTCCCACGAGTTCGGACCGACGCCGCCCCACTGGTAGGGCTTTCCGGTCTGAGTGCTCGCTGCTGCCAGCGCGATCAGGCCTGCCGGACTCGGGATGGGCAGGGCAGCTGATCCACTGCTGATGCTGCCCGCGCTTCCCAGGCTGCCGGAGCTCCCACTACTGCCGCTACTGCCGAGGCTTCCCGGATCGGCCGAGGCAGGGGCAGCGGAGAGCAACAGGACACTTCCGGTCAGCAGAGCCGCGACCGTTCCCGTGCGGAGTGTCGACTTCTTCATGCATCCGTCCTTCGTGGGAGTCGTTTCGGCGCGCGGCAGCGCACCTCGATAGCTGTGAACTGGTAAGACACGTGAAAACAAACACTTCGTTCGGATGTTAACGGCGTGGACGTGGTGTTCGGACAGGAATGATTGATCCGATTTGTCGGTTTTCAACAAACAGGCCTTACGTCCCGGCCTGGCAGAAGATCAGGGAATGATGGGGGATTTCCTGGATCCGATCCTGCGACGAAGTCCATAAATTCGACTCATGCGCTCATACCTGCTCGTCGCCGCGGTCATCATCGGAGCCACCACGGCGCTGATCGGTTGCTCGACGCTCCAGCGCGCAGTGGAGATTCAATCGGATCTCGACGGACTCACCAGGTCGGGTGTCGTCGGGTCGATCGCAACACTCGACGACGGCACCACGACGGCTGTGATGACGAGCGGCGTGCCCAACCGGACCAACGGCGATTCGATCGGCAAGAACGACCGCGTCCGGATCGGTAGTGTGACAAAGACATTCACCGCTTCGCTCGTTCTGCAGTTGGTCGCCGAAACCAAGATCGACCTCGACGCACCGATCGAGCAGTACCTCCCGGGCCTACTGCACGGCAGTGGAATAGACGGCAGGGGCATCGACGGCAGCGGCATCGACGGCAGCGCAATCACCGTGCGACAACTGCTACAACATCGCAGCGGCCTTCCCGAATTCGCCGGAGAACCCGGCGCCGACGAATGGATTGCCGCAAACGAGGACCGTACGCTGACGCCGTCCGCCGCGGTCGCCATCGCCCTCGGTAAACCGGCGCAATTCGTCCCCGGAACGTCGTTCGTCTACACCAACACCAACTACATCGTTCTCGGAATGCTCGTCGAATCCGTGACAGGCCGCAGCTACGCCGATGAACTCCAGTCTCGAATACTCGATCCGCTGGACCTGGAAGACACGTACCTCCCGCCGGCCGGCGAGCGCGACATCAGGGGCGACCACCTGACGGGCTATCAAGATCTCGACGGTGGTCTGACCGATGTTTCCCGCACCGAACCGTCGATCCCGTGGTCTGCCGGAGCGATGGTCTCGACGGGCACAGACCTGAACGTCTTCTGGCGAGCACTACTCGACGGGCAGGTGGTGCCGGCCGAGCAGCTTGCCGAGATGACCACCCCTCAGGTCGCCGCCACCGAAGCCGAGGGATCCGGGTACGGATTGGGCGTCGGCGCCACCGAACTTCCCTGCGGCGTCACCTATATCGGCCACAGCGGCGGGATCTACGGGTACTACACGCTGTCCGGGGCGACGCCCGATCGTGCGTTCACCGTGACACTGACGTCGACGCCGAAGGACCAACCGGACACCGTCGCGATGCTCGCGCACGCGCTCTGCCCCTGACGCTCTTACCAGTACTGACGACGTTTTCCATCAGTATCCGCGACGAAGATGACCGCGTCCGCTCCGTTCAACTCCGAAGGTTTCAGCGGCAGGTGCCCTGGCAGGATTGGTTCGCCCGCAGTGACCGACGTGCCGAGCGCCGCTCGCAGGGCCGGAGTCGAGAACAGGGCACGCCGAGTGGTCACTTCGGCCAACGCACCCTGCAGAGTGCCCGGATCACTGTCTGGGTTGGCGTCGGTTGCCACGACTACGTAACGCTCTCCGAGGGCAAGTCCGACGAGTGAACCGGCGCTTCCCCAACTGACCACGTCGCCGTTGACCGGCATGTCGGACTGCACTCGCAAGAGATGGGCATTGTGTGCGAACAGCAGGCCCGGCCCGCGTCGCTGCTCCTGGGCGACGACGGCCAGCAGGTTCTCGGCCATCATCTCGGCACGCAGGCTGAGCAGAGTGCCGATGCGATCAGGAGCGGAACTCGCCATCGCGGCGTGGTATCGCAGAAGACCTACAGCGGTGCGTGCGTGTGCGAGGGCCAGGTCGTACCCGGTCGGGTCGGCGGACCGCAGCACCGGTGCGGCGCGCCGCAGGACGCTGCCGAGGTCGTCCGCAATGATGCGCAGGGCGCGAGCATGATCGGAGTTGCCGATAGACGCAGCCGGATCGAACATCGCCGCCGGGTTGCTCCAGTCGGTGTCCTGCCCGAGCAGAAGGTCGATGTCGTTGAAAGAGTGCGGCCGCATCGCAGCGGGCAGGAAGTCACCTGCCGCAGACAGCGCGCCACGTGGGCTCGGCGCGCCGGAATACTCCACCGGAGCGTCGAAGCCGTAGAAGCGAACTCGGTCGGCCGGAGCGCGACCGTCGTTGTAATCGCGTAGCCATTCGACGAGTTCGCGGTTACCCGGTACCGCCCCGAATCCGTGACTGAAGCCGGTGGCGAGCACCTTCTCGATGTCCACCTCTCCCCCGTTCACGTAGTCGTCGACGAGCAACGCCGCTAAGGCATCTGTTTCGAGCACGATCGACCGATATCCTCGTTCGACGAGTTGGCCGAGAAGTTCGTTGCGCAGCAACGGAAATGCCTTGATTCCGTGGGTCGGCTCTCCGAGGGCGAGTAGAGCCGGCCCCGTGGTTCGCGTTGCGAGCAGTTCGTCGACGGCACGACCAAGACTTGCCGCGTCTTCGAGTTGGCGGCCGAACTCACTCAGCGCTGGGGCAGTGGACATGATCATCCCTTTCGAAGGTGGACTGCCTTCGACAGTATCGTTGAAGGTTCGGGTGAAACTTTGACGATAATTACCTGGGGTATACCGTGAAAAGCCTCAATCGGAGGTGATCAGTGCGGCCCATCGACCTTGCGCGTGAACACGGGTTGTCCGCACAGGCGATCCGCAACTACGACGATGCCGGCGTCCTTCCTCTATCCGAGCGCAGCAACCACGGCTACCGGCGATACAACCCAGTTCACGCACAAGCCCTGCGTACTTTCCTCGCATTGCGCGGCGGCCACGGGCACCGGCGGGCCACGGAAATCATGCGTGCGACCAACCAGGGCGACACCGAGTCCGCCTACCGCCTGATCGACAGTGCGCACGTAACCCTGCTCGCCGAGCGAGGAACTCGCACCGAGGTAGCCACTGCGCTGGGGACTCTGTCCACCACAGCACCGGCACATGTACACGGTCCAGCGCTGACGGTGGGTGAGCTCGCGCGCCGTCTCGGCGTTCATCCGGCGACACTGCGCACATGGGAAGAGCACGGCATCCTGCGTCCCGAACGCGAACAGGCAACGGGTTATCGCGAATACGGTCCCGAGTGTGTGCGCGACGCCGAGATCGCACGGCAACTGCGGCGCGGCGGCTACCGACTGTCGCAAGTCGCCCAGTTTCTCGACTCGCTGCGCGAGGCAGGCGGAGCGGACGCGTTGGCAGCGTTCCTCGACTCCTGGCAAGACCGGCTGACCACACGCAGCCGCAACCTTCTCGCCGGCGCGGCCCAACTCGATGCCTATCTCACGATGCTGGATCAGACCTGGCTGCGTCGTCGATCACCGAACGATCAAGAAGTCAGTTCACAAGCCGCGCAAGGCTCCTCACCATCTCACTGACGGTGTCCGTCGACGGCCACGGAAACTCCGGGAGATCCGCGCGCAACATCACCTGTCCGTGGAGCGAGGTCCAGATCGACACCGCATCGACGAAAGTATCTGTGCTGGTCGACTTCCCAGCATCGACACACGCTTCGAGATTGGTCACCAGCGTGTTGAATGCGGCCAACCCTCGCGTATCCGATTGTGGAGACTGACCTTTCGGCCGAGACCACCCGAACAAGACCCGATACCGAGCAGGCTCGGAGATGCCGAACTCGACGTATGCCGAGCAACCAGCATACAAACCCTCGACAGGGTCGGCGTGCGCGGCAACGGCGTCGGCCACGGCGAGATGCAACTGCTCCAGCGATTCGGAGACCACCGCTTCGACAATGGCGTCGCGATCGGAAAAGTGTCCGTAGATAGATGGTGCGGATATCCCGACCTCGCGAGCGACCGACCGAAGCGTCACCGCTTGATCCGATCCGGTGCGGGCGATGAGCGTCGCCGCTGCGGCGACGATCTCTCCACGGAGCCGTGTGCCGCTTCCTCTTGGATTTCGGGCGCGAGTACTCCGAGATCCATTCGTCCCAGTTTCATCGGCATCCTCGGAAACATCACTCACGCGACAAACTTTACACATGTAAGGCGACGGGGTACGTTCTCATCACTAAACATCCGTAAGGTTACATTCGTAAGGACATGATGAATTCTCTCCACCTCACTGACCGGCGACGATGGGCGGCTCTGGGCGCCCTCTGCACTTCCCTCGTCGTAGTCACGATCGACAACACCATCCTCAACACCGCCATCCCGACCCTTGCCCGCGAACTGCCGGCGACCACCGTCGACCTGCAATGGATCAACAACGCATACACATTGGCGTTCGCCGCCTTGCTCATCACGGCAGGTGGACTCGGCGCGAGATTCGGTCACCGTCGGATACTTCTGACCGGCCTCACCTTGTTCACCCTCGGGTCAGCCTTCGCAGCCCTCTCGCACACGTCGTTGCAGCTGATCGGCTGGCGAACAGTGATGGGGGCAGCCGCCGCACTGGTCATGCCGGCCACGCTGTCACTTGTCGTCTCGATGTTCGTTCCGCACGAGAGAGGCCGGGCGATAGGCATCTGGTCTGCAACCGCCGGACTCGGAATCGCGATCGGCCCTGTAGCCGGTGGCGTACTACTCGAACATTTCAGTTGGGGAAGCGTCTTCTGGATCAACGTCCCATTGGTCGCCGTTGTGATAGCCGCGACGGTTTCTCTTGTGCCCTCAGTTGAAGGAATGGGAAAGGGTTCCTTCGACATCCCCGGACTCCTGTTGTCTGCCGGCGGACTGGCTTTGATCGTGGATGCCCTCACTCAAGCAAGCCTGCGCGGATGGTCTTCGCCCATCACGCTGCTGGA
The DNA here is from genome assembly GCF_016598535.1 of Rhodococcus sp. P-2. Lineage (GTDB taxonomy): Bacteria > Actinomycetota > Actinomycetes > Mycobacteriales > Mycobacteriaceae > Rhodococcus_F > Rhodococcus_F baikonurensis. The sequence continues at coordinate 1,725,288 of NZ_CP066779.1, forward strand.
GATCGTCAGCGCAACAGCACTTCTCGCCGGATTCGTCTGGTGGGAGCTGCGGGCCCCGGCGCCGATGACAGATGTGCGCATCTTCACCAGCCGAGTGTTCAGCATGTCCAATGCCATCTTGGCCGCCACGTTCTTCGCCTTGTTCGGAGTTCTCTTCACGTACACGCAATACCTTCAATTCGTTCGCGGGTACGGTCCATTGATTGCCGGCGCCGGTGCAGTTCCGTTTGCACTGGTGATGGCAGTTGTAGCGTCGAGCAGCGATCGTGTGGTCGGCCGACTCGGGGTGCGCAGTTCGATCGCGGGCGGCCTCACGCTTATGTCCGTGGGACTGTTGGTCTTGTCGATCGCCGCAGGTAGGTACGCACCGTCCGGGATCCTCGCTGCGATCATGGCACTGGTCGGCGCCGGGATGGGGCTGGTCATGGCTCCAGCCACAACTGCGTCCATGTCGTCGGTTGCGCCTCAACAGGCTCCGATGGCAAGTTCGATCAACAGTGTCGTACGGGAATTGGGTGGAGTTCTGGGTGTCGCCGTCGTCGGGACGGTCGTAGCAACGGTTTTCCGGTCCCGCTTCGAACCAGGAGTCGGCACTTCCACAGTCGATCTGGCGCAGATCCACGCCGACGCTCCCACGGTGGGCGCTGTGGCCGATGCAGCGAATCAGGCTTACAACTCGGCGATGTGCATCGGAATCCAGATCTGTGCCGCAGTCGCGTTCCTCGGTGCGTTGACCATCATTACGTTGTTTCCCGCACCACGTCGCCCGGCTTCTTGTCCTCCCGCAGACCCCGCCAACTCGGATGGCGAAGGCGTCCGGTTGCCGTCCAATCCATGAACCGCACCTCACCGACGAGTTCAGGCCTCACCCAGACCGCCCCCTTTCGGTCATCTGCTGGAAGTTCCTCCTCGAACGGACTTTCCTTCTGACGCAACGGTTCCAGCACCGCAAGCAGTGACTCCAAATCACGATCACTGAATCCGGTACCGACGCGGCCCACGTAGGTCAATCCGTCCTCACCCGGAATTCCCATGAGCAGCGCCCCGATCCCCTGCGCTCGATTGCCCTGTCCGGTGCGCCACCCACCGATCACCACCTCTTGAGTGCGCCAGTTCTTCACCTTGATCCAACTCGACCCACGCCGTCCCGGAAGGTAGACCGATGCACGACGTTTGGCGACGATCCCTTCCCACCCGGCATCGGTACTCACCTCCAACGCGTTCTCCGCCGTACCCTCGATCTGTGGGGGCACCTCGAGCTCACCGACCTTGCCCGCCAACGCATTCAACACGGTGCGGCGATCCGAATAGGATTTCCGCAGCAAAGACACTCCGTCGAGGTACAGAAGATCGAAGGCCAGGAATATCGGTTCCCCACCTCGCTGGAGGAGGCCGAAATCTGTAACTCCCGCGTCGTTGTACGCCACCACTTCACCGTCGAGAATTACGTCATGACCGTCCAGCACCTCGGCCAACCCGGCAAGGGCTGGATAGTCCCCGGTCTTGTCGTTACCCGCGCGACTGCGAAGCGACATTGTGCCCGAATGATATTCGAGGATCACTCGAATCCCGTCCCACTTGCCTTCGAAGGCCCACTCCTGCGGGTCGAGACCTTCGAGCGTTCCAGCGGTGGCAAGCATCGGCTCGAGATTCTTGGGAAACTCAGTTCCGAAACTCGCGTTCTGATCCTTCATCAGATGCATCAGCCACTGGTCGCCCTTTGTCCGGATCAGCGCGAATCGTCCCTGCACCCGTTCGCCGCTGAGGCGCACAATCACTTCGTCTTCACGCCACTTCTCGGTCTCGTACGTCCCGGAATCCCAGATCGTCATCGAACCGCCGCCGTACTCCCCCTTCGGAATCGTGCCCGAGAACGTGGCGTATTCGAGCGGGTGATCCTCGGTGTGCACGGCCAACCGATTCTCTCCGGCACTGGTCGGCACGCCCTTCGGAACAGCCCAGGACACGAGCACACCGTCCCGCTCGAGACGAACGTCGTAATGCAATCGTCTGGCGTGATGTTCCTGGATCACAAAGGTATTGCCCGCGCTCTCCTTGGTCACCGCAGCAGGGATCGGCTCCGGTGTCCGGTCGGCCGACCGCTTGTTGCGATAGTGCGTCAACGTGTCGGCTACAGCCGCCGAGACCGGCGGATCCAGATCGCTCAGCAGATCGCCGTCGGATTCGACACGCTCCAGAACCTCGTCGAACAACAGATGCCGTAGTTTCGGATCGTCGAGTTCATCCCAACTGCGCGGCGCGGCAACATAGGGTTGATCGCGACCGCGCATCGAATACGGCGCAATGGTTGTCTTGGCTGCGTTGTTCTGACTCCAGTCCACGAAAATCTTGCCTGCCCGGACATTTCGAGCCATCGTCGCGGTGACGAGATCCGGGTGAAGCTTCTCGAGCCCGGTGGCGATCTGCTTGGCGACAGTCGACGCACCACTGCCGTCCAAGGCTCGATCCAGTGGAACGTAGAGGTGAATTCCCTTGCTACCACTGGTTACCGGATAGGCAGTCCACCCCAGAGTTGCGACCAGATCGCGAATCGACCTCGCCACCTCGGCGCACTGGGTCAACCCGACGCCTTCGCCCGGGTCGAGGTCGAATACAAGTCGCGTCGCCGGACCACGCTCGGAACCGTCGAATCGCCATTGGGGAACGTGCAATTCGAGTGCGGCCTGCTGACCCAGCCACGCCAGGGATGCAACGGAATCGAAGATCGGGTAGGTGACGACACGATCAGAATGTTGCAGCGACGCACGCGTGAGCCACTGCGGGGCAGACGATGCAAGGTTCTTCTCGAAGAAGGACTGACCGTCCACACCGTTGGGCCAACGCTTACGAGTGCCCGGCCTACCGACTACATGCGGAAGCATGACTGCGGCGATACGGGTGTAGTAGTCGATGACTTCGGCCTTCGTAGTGCCGCTCTCGGGGTAAAGGATCTTGCCCAGATTGGTCACGGACACGGTTGTGCCGTCGAGTGTGATCTGACCCCGATCCGTCGTTGCCATTTTCTCATTGTGCTGGATAGCGCTGTGTCTGGCAGTAGAAATCTGACGGATCGGAAACCTGCCGCTGCACCAGGCCACGGGCAAGACTGGTTTCTCGATGGGAGAGGAGACCACGATGACAGTTCGCAGTTCCGTGGAGCCGTTGGTCGACAACAATTGGCGGATGTTCGCCACCTGTAAAACAGTGGACCCGGCGGTGTTCTATTCGCCGGGTGAAGAACGCGGACGCAATCGGGCTGCACGGGAAAGTTCGGCGAAGCAGGTGTGCTTCCGCTGCCCGGTCATTCGGGACTGCCTGACCTTTGCACTCGACACCGCCGAACCACACGGAGTATGGGGTGGGACGACACCGTCGGAGCGCCTTGCACTACGACGCTCAGCTGCGTGAACTCCGCTCATACGAGACCCCCGTCACGTCGATACCGGACAAACAGGCAAGATGGCCTTGTGCCTATGACACGACGCGCAGTTGCCGTGACCGCGATCTTCGCTTCCTCGATCTTGTTGGGCTCATGTTCGCCGCAGCCGCAGGCCCCTGCGGCAGCAGACACCACCACCACAGTTCCCGAGGCGTTCACCAAACTGCCCTCGACCACCGCCGTGGACAAGTGCGGACCCCAGAGCGGGACCACCCTCGAGGACGGTTTCTTGACCATCGCCACCGATTCACCGGCGTACGCGCCGTGGTTCGTCGACAACAGTCCGTCGAATGGCAAGGGCTTCGAAGGTGCGGTGGCCCGGGCCGTCGTCGACAAGCTCGGATACAACACCGACCAGGTTCGCTTCACCACGGTCGCCTTCAACGACGCGCTGAAACCTGGCCCCAAGGATTTCGACTTCGACGTCAATCAATTCACGATTTCCGAAGATCGCCGCGCGAACGTCGACTTCAGCTCGCCGTATTACGCCGTCGCGCAGTCGGTGATCGCCTCTGACGGAAGCAAAGCGGCCGGTGCAAAGAATCTTGCGGATCTCGCCGGCTACCGCTTGGGCGCTCAAACCGGTTCCACCAGCCTCGCGGCAATCACCGACACGATTGTTCCGACCACTGCGCCCCGCGAGTTCGCGACCACGGACGACGCGAAAGCTGCGCTGGCCGCGGGCGAGATCGACGCACTGGTCGTCGACATTCCGACCGGATTCCACATCACCGAGAACGAACTGCCCGGGTCGGTCATCGTGGGTCAGTTTCCGCGCCCCAACGCGGTCACCGAATTCTTCGGGTTGGTGCTGGAGAAGAACAGTCCACTGACCGCGTGCGTCTCTGCCGCCGTGGATGCGCTCTACGCCGACGGCACCCTCGAGAAGCTCGCTACCGAATGGATCACGGACAGCGCCGACGCACCCGTTCTCGAGTAGCTCAGCCGGCGCGCCCACTGATCGCGCCGACGAAGACCTTCGGGATGTCTGCCGGTGCCGGAGCGAAGTGACTGTTACCGCCGGTGAGAGCCGAAATCTGCTCGAGCACATCGGTATCGGCGTCATCGGTGACACCGATGGTGATGATCGGTACCGGCCGCGCCGGGTCCTGCTCGCGAGTCAGGGTGTCGACAAGTTCCTGCAGCGAGATACCCGACGGGTCGTCGTTCGCACCGTCGGTAAGGAGAATCACCGAATTGATCGAGGCCGGATCGTAGGACTGTTGCATGGACCGATACGCGGCGAGAACGCTGTCGTACAAACCTGTTCCGCCGCCGACGATCGAAGAGAGATTGTCGATCCGAGACAGCAGTTTGTTCCGATGATCCGTGTCGCCTTCAGTTGCATCCATCCGGGCGACAGGTTCGAGTTCGCGGTAGTCCGTCCCCTCACCGAGGTCTACCGAGAATGCCCAGAGACCCAATTGTGCGTTGGCAGGAAACATTCGTATCGCGATGTCACCGGCCTGCGCCGTCGCGGCCATTCGAGTGACCCCGTCCTGCATGTAGTCCATGGACCCCGAGACGTCGACAACTGCCAACGCACGGGAAGGCCTGGACAGAATCTCGTACCGCGCAAGCGCTTTGGTGACCACAGTCGGATCGGACGGCACCAGTGACACGACCTTTCCCACTCCACCGGCGACCGGTGGGGCTTGATCCGCGCCGCGGAACCCGAGGCCGGCAAGTACCGAGCGCCCGGTGTCCGATGTCAGCGCTGCCGCCAGCAGTTTGCCGGCGCCGTCCGCCGCTGACCAGTCTGCACCCACACCTGCCATCGGGTAGTCCATGAAGACCGAACCGGACGACGGTACCGACGCGGTGAGTCGACTGTCCGCGTGTGCGGCGAGATAGGCCTCGAAGGTCTGCTCGGTAGTCACCGCGGTCCCGCCGTCCGCGTCCACGGTTTGGATGCGTCCGGTCGAACCGGTTTCCTTCAGATTTCCGTACTGCGCTTGCGCCACCGGGACCAAGGCTGCCGATATGGACGTGAGGTCCCCGCCCCGCGACTGGGTCTCGGCAAAGGCTGCCACGATCGGTGCGCTGGAGACGGCACTGGTCAGGGGATCGCCGATGTGCAGTGCTGGAGCGCCGAGGACGTCCGTCCATGCGCCGGGTGCCTCGGTGCCTGGCGCCGAGACGGCGACAACCGGGGTGGACGCGACCGAGTTGCTGATCCGGCGAACCTCCTGCCCGCTTGCGGAAACCTTGTCCAGCCATTCGCTCGAATCAGGTATCCACAGGGCGGGCGCCGTACCGTCAGCGATCGCCGCGACAGTGAGCACGGGATCTTGCGGCGTCACGCTGAGCGAGATGCACCCGAGTTCCGTAGCGGGGATGGCAGCGGCGACAGCTTCGAGTCCCGAGGCGATCGACGGATCGGCCGCCACGGTCACGGTTTCCGGGTTGTCACAATTGGTTGCCGTAGCAGCTGCAGCGGCGCCCGCACCGAGTTCTCCCTTGTCGCTGACGCTTTTGAATGTCACGGCGAATGCCGCGGTTCCACCGACTGCAACTACCGCCAAGAGTCCGATCAGAACCTGCACGGATCGAGGCATGGACGCAGGTGGTGCGCCGTACCCATGACGAGACGACATTGATCGAATCCTTTCCGGCGGGACCCGCACCAATAACAAACCGATGCCCGGTTTATCCCGCCGAAAAGAATCCTAACCCACGTTAGCGGTGAAGTAGCTCAATGTGTAGATCTCGACAAACTAGGTGTAGATCTGGACAAACTGGGCCAGTGACTTCTCCACATCGCCCTTGAGTGCCCGTGCCACGCTCGAACCGATCGGGCCGAACAACGGAGCGCCGCCCAACTCGGCTGTCAGCGCGAGTTCCGACCCGTCGCCCTTTGCCTTCACGTCGAGTTCGAGACCGAGCTTGACCCCGCCCTTGCCGTCTCCCTTGAGCGAGATCGCCTTCGGGACGTCGTACTTCTTGATGGTCCACCGAACGCGGTTGCGCAGGCCCTTCACGGTCACGACCGAGCTGATCTCGGTGCCCACACCCAACTGCTCGGGAAGTTCACTGCGCCATCCGTCGTGAACCACGAGCCAGTTTTCGTATCCACTGAGATCGGACGCCTTGTCCCACACTTCTTGGGGAGGAAGCGGAACATCGATTTTCACTGTGAGCTTTGCCATGGCAGAACAATAAGCCCCGTGCGCCTTTTCCGTAACCGGAGGTACCAGAAAGACGCACGGGGCTTTGCCCGTACTAGTGGCTGACAGCCTTTTCGACGCCGACGCCGGTGAGGGAGCGAACTTCCATCTCCGCCTGCTTTGCCGGATCTTCGATCTTGTTGCGTCCGATGTACGTACCGACGATGCCGAGGACGAATGCCAGCGGGATCGAGACGATGCCGGGGTTCGAGAGCGGGAACCAGGCGAAGTCGGAGTTCGGGAACATCGACGACGGCTTACCCGACACAGCCGGGGAGAACACGATCAGCGTCAAGCAGCTGATCAATCCGCCGTAGATGCTGAAGAGCGCTCCGGTGGTGTTGAACTTCTTCCAGAACAGCGAGTACAGCAGGGTGGGCAGGTTCGCCGAGGCCGCCACGGCGAAGGCGAGAGCCACCAGGAAGGCGATGTTCTGTCCCATCGCCATGATGCCGAGAACGATGGAGACGAGTCCGATGACCACGACGGTGATTCGAGAAACTCGCACCTGCTGCTCCTCGGTTGCGTTGCCGCGCTTGATGACACTGGCGTAGATGTCGTGAGCGAATGACGCCGAAGCAGTGATCGCGAGGCCGGCCACGACGGCGAGGATGGTCGCGAACGCCACCGCCGAGATGATGCCCAGGAAGATGGTGCCACCGAGTTCGAAGGCGAGCAGCGGGGCCGCCGCGTTCTCCTTACCTGGTGCTGCCAAGATCTTGTCCGGTCCGACCATGCTGGCCGCGCCGTAGCCGAGAACCAGCGTGAACAGGTAGAAGGCACCGATCAGCGCGATCGCCCAGGTCACCGAGCGGCGAGCTTCCTTGGCGGTGGGTACCGTGTAGAAGCGCATCAGCACGTGTGGCAGGCCGGCGGTGCCGAGCACCAAAGCGATTCCGAGAGAGATGAAGTCGAGCTTGGTCATGCCGGAGAGTCCGTACTTCGCACCCGGCCCGAGGATGTCGCGTCCCTGCACACCCTTGGTGGTGGAACTGTTGACCATGTCCTGCGCATTGGCCAGCAACTGGGAGAAGTTGCCGCGTACTGCCCACAGAACGAGCACGAACATGATTCCGGCTCCGGCAACCAGCAGAACCGCCTTGACCATCTGCACGTAGGTGGTGCCCTTCATGCCGCCGACCAAGACGTACACGATCATCAGCACACCCACGATCGCGACCACGATCGACTGTCCCACCTTGCCGTCGATATTGAGCAGCAACGCGACCAGCCCGCCGGCGCCGGCCATCTGAGCGAGAAGATAGAAGAGGGAAACGGCGAGCGTGGACAGGGCTGCCGCCATGCGCACCGGACGCTGCTTGAGCCTGAAGCTCAGCACGTCGGCCATCGTGAATCTGCCTGTGTTCCTGAGCAATTCGGCCACCAGAAGCAGCGCAACCAACCAGGCGACAAGGAATCCGATGGAGTACAGGAAACCGTCGTAGCCGTACACGGCGATCGCACCTGCGATACCGAGGAACGATGCCGCCGAGAGGTAGTCGCCGGCGATGGCGAACCCGTTCTGCGGGCCGGTGAACTGCCCACCGCCGGTGTAGAAGTCGGACGCCTTCTTGGTGGTCCGGCTGGCGCGGATGACCAGCGTCATGGTCACGACGACAAACGCGAGGAAGATCGCGATGTTGAAGGCGGGGTTTCCTACGTCCGTTCCGGACGCGGCGAGTGTGGTGATCACTGTGCGGGACCTTCCAGTTCTTCACGGATGGCAGCGGAGCGGGGATCGAGCTCACGCCCGGCGAACTTCACGTACCACGCGGTGATGGCGAAGGTCGTGACGAATTGCCCGAGGCCGAGGATGATGCCGAGATTGATGTTGCCGAGGACCTTGGTGGCCATGAAGTCGTGGGCATAGGTAGCCAGGACGACGTACACCGCATACCAGAGCAGGAAGAATGCAGTGATGGGGAAAACGAACTTGCGCAGACGCGTTCGGAGTTCCTGGAATTCGGGACTCGCTTGCATGTCTATGAATGCCTGGGCATCCGGGGTGCGTCGCTCTTGCGGCGACCCCTCACTGATTTCTGCTGTGGACACTGCCGGCTCCTCGCCTCGCGTGTGAAGTGAACTACGCACAGACGTTAGTGAGATCGGAGTCACATGAAGATGCTGTGGTGCCAGTCACACGCTGAGCAGTCGCGCGCTGCGCCGAACGGTCAGGCAGGCGCGACCAACGGCAGAGACTTCGGGCGACTTCAGGCGGTGACTGTCAGGGTTGGCGGAGATCGTCTTCGCGATCGGAGCCCATTCCGAGCCGTTCCGGGGCGTGCATCCGCGTGAAGATTCGCGCAATATCTGCCGGTACCTGCTTCGACGACGCCTTGCTGACGACGATCATCGTGAGGAACGCCAGCGGCACGCTCACCGCGGCCGGGAACGCGAAAATGGCTGCCGGCCAGCCACCGAGGACGCTCTCCGACAAGCCCCCCAGGACCGCGACAGTCGCAGCGGTTCCCGCGACGAATCCGCCTACCACCATCCCCGCCCCAGCACCGACAGCAGTCAGACCGCGCCACCAGATGCCCAACACGAGCAGTGGACAGAGCGTCGACGCGGCAACCGCGAACACCAACCCGACGGTTCGCGAGAGGTCGACCGACACCACCGCCAGCGACAGTACGAGCGGGACGACACCGGCCAGGAGTGCGGCAATGCGGAAGTCTCGGACTCGCCCGCGGAGAACATCGGTACTGACGACACCCGCGATGCTCACGAGCAATCCGGACGACGTCGACAGGAAGGCCGCAATGGCACCGGACGCCACGAGCGCTGCCAGCAACTGTCCGCCCCACCCCGAGAACACCGAGCCCGGCAACAGCAGCACCGCGGCGTCGGAGGTGCCCGTGATCAGAAGTTGCGGAACGTAGAGGCGAGCGAAGACACCGAGGAGTGTCGGGAACAGGTAGAAGACGCTGACCAGAGCGACAACGGCGAGCGATGTCAGACGGGCGGCCCGTCCGTCGGGGTTGGTGTAGAACCGGACGAGGACGTGCGGCAGGCCGAGCGTTCCGAGGAAGGTGGCGAGCATCAGCGAGTACACCTGATACATCGGATGGGGCCCGCCGAACCCCCAACCCGGAGTGATCCAGTCCGAGTTCTGCGCAGGCGCTCCGGCGACGACGGGGACCGCCGCTCCCGCGTCGAGAACCATCGACATGCCTTCACCGAGGGTGTGCTCCCCCGGACCCAGCGTGACGGTACCTTCAACTGCTTGCCCGTCGACTGTGCCGCCGCTGACCGTCACCGGCTCGGACACCTGGACGACGACGTCGGTTGTGATGTCGACGGTCGTCGCAGTGGTGACCGTCGGCGGCATCGACGCGCCGACGTCGTGGTGATCGCCGAAGAAATAGAAGGTCAGTGCCACAGCGGGAATCGCGACGGCAGTCAGTTTCAGCCAGTACTGGAAGGCCTGGACGAAGGTGATCGAGCGCATCCCACCGCCGACGACGTTGGCGATGACGATGACTCCGACCGCAACGCCCCCGATCCAGCTGGGAACACCGAGCAGGATGTTGAGCGTCAGCCCCGCGCCTTGGAACTGCGGAATCAGATACAGGATGCACACCATCGCGACCACGAGCATCGCGAGCTTGCGCAATCGCGGTGAGCCGAGACGGAATTCGGCGAAATCGGGGACGGTGTAAGCGCCGGAACGTCGAAGCGGCGCCGCGACGAAAAGCAACAGTGCGAGGTATCCGGCGGTGAATCCGATGGGATACCAGAGAGCGTCTGCCCCGTATTTCGCGACCAGTCCGGCGACACCGAGAAACGAAGCAGCAGAGAGATACTCGCCGGAGATGGCCGTCGCATTCCACCGCGCGCTGACGGTTCTGGACGCGACGAGAAAGTCGGAGGTGGTACGAGCCAGCCGAACTCCGTAGATACCGATCGCCACTGTCGCCACAGCCGCCGCCACGATGCCGAGCACCGTCAACACCGGGATTGGTTGTCCGCCCACAGCGCCGCGCTCAGTCGTCCACGATGTCGGTGAAGTCCTGCTCGTTTCGTTCCGCCCGACGCACGAACACCCAGCCGGTGATCAGCAGCAAGGGATACACGGCGCCGCCCATCACGAGCCACGGCAAGCGGATGCCCAGCACTGCGACCTCCGACAGAGTCGGGAAGAGATGGGTCAGAAGCGGCACCGCACACAGGAGTCCGGCTGCGACGACGGCAAGGCGGATCGCCAGTCCCAACTGCGCGCGAACGAGACCGCGAATCATGGCGTCACCGACTTCGGTCTGTTCCTGCACCTCCACCCGGGTACGCACGATCCGAGCGCCACTGCGTTGCGCCAACACAACGCGCTCACGCTGCGGGGGGTCGGACTGCGACGTCACCGCGACAACCAACTCTGTTTGGGCGCACGAACCAGTCGATCCTTGAGTTCACGCGTGTGTCTGCGGCTGACCGGAAGCTCGACGGGCGGCTTGTCGCCGTGCGGGCGCAGACAGACCACCAACCCGCTTCCAACCGTGCGGATACCGGTGACCAGGGCCAGAGACACCAGATATGAACGATGCACGCGCAGGAACCCCGCGTCGGCCCAGCGTGATTCGAGCGTCGAGATCGGGATGCGCACCAGGTGTGACTTCCCGGCGGTGTGCAGACGCGCGTAGTCCCCGTCGGCTTCCACCCACTCCACCGAGGAACGCTGAACGAGCGTCGTGACGCCGCCCAGTTCCACCGGGATCACCTCGTCGGTCGACGCAGTTTCGGGCTTGCTCTCACTCTTGGTTCGCCCGGCCAACCCCACGATCCGTTGAACGGCCTGAGCGAGGCGCTCCTCTCGGAGCGGTTTGAGCAGATAATCGACGGCACCGAGATCGAAAGCCGCAACCGCTCGATCGTCGTGCGCCGTCACGAACACCACGGGTGGTGGAGTCGCGAAGTTGGAGAGAATGCCGGCCAGTTCGAGACCGTCGAGGCCTGGCATGTTGATGTCGAGAAATACCGCGTCGATGCTTCCACCGCGCAGGATTCTCAGCGCGGTCGTCGCATCCGACGCCGTGTGAACGTGCGCGACCGCGCCCTCTGCGCGCAGCAAGAATGCCAGCTCGTCGAGGGCTGGTTTCTCGTCGTCGACGGCCAGGACGGTCAGCTGGGCATCAGTGTCAGTCTCGTTCACAACAGGTCCATGTTCCCACGACCGTTTCGGCCTGATCATCGAAGGCGAGAATCAGACGTGAATCCCCTGCTTGAACTTGGGAACACGCATACTGACCTTCGTTCCGGCGCCCGGCGCTGTCTCCACCACGAGTCCGTAGTCGTTTCCGAATGCGGCACGAAGCCTGTCGTCGACGTTGGCCAAACCGACGTGAGCGGCTTCCCGAGCACTGGGCCGTCCCGACCCCGACTCGATGGCGTCGAGCGAACCGGACCGCAGCAGTTCGGGATCCATCCCCACACCGTCGTCTTCGACGCTGATGATGCAGTCCGGTCCCTCGTCCGCGGCAACGATGCTGACCGTGCCGCCCTCCGGCTTACTCGAAATGCCGTGACGAACCGCGTTCTCGACCAGAGGCTGGAGCGCCAGGAAGGGAAGGACCACGTTGAGCACTTCGGGTGCGACTTGAAGTCGGACGTTCAGAGCGTCCCCGAAGCGCGCGCGTTCGAGAGTCAGATACCGATCGATGTTGCGTAGCTCGTCGGCGAGCAGAGTGAACTCACCCGCAGATCGAAACGAGTACCGGGTGAAGTCCGCGAACTCGAGAATCAGTTCCCTGGCCCGCGCCGGGTCGGTCCGTACGAAAGACGCGACGGTGTTGAGGGCGTTGTAGATGAAGTGGGGACTGATCTGAGCGCGCAGAGCCCGCACTTCCGCTCGATCCAGCAGGGCCCGGGACGCGTCGAGGTCGGCGAGTTCGATCTGACTGCAGGCGTACCGGGCGACCTCGGTGACAGCTCCGAGCATTCCCGGCCACGGGTCCTCGCTGGTGACGATTCCCATCACCCCGACGACGCCGATGTCCTCGATCAGCAGTGGTTGAGCGATCAGCGCGCGCACGCTGTGATCGCTCGACCCGCGTACCAAGTCCGCTTGGGAGACGAGCACCCGGCGCTCACCTTCGATCGCGCGAATGGCGGCGTCGTGGAATTGATCGGCCAATGCCTCGTGACGACCGTCCCACGCCAGCAGATTTCCCGAAGCATCGGCCAGGCCGAAACCGGCGCCGCCGGTCAGCTCGCGCAGGTGAGGCGCTGCCTCGGCAGCCGAATTCTTGTCGAGCCCGCGCCGAAGCGGCCGTGCGGCAAGCGAAGCCGTGTGGAGCGCGGCATGGACGGCTCGTTCGGTGGGCGTGGTCACCTCACGTCTGGTGCGCATCCACACCACTGTCAGTGCCCCGGCCACTGCGAGGATCAGCACGCTGAGAAGTGCGACCACGGCCGGGCTCAACGCGGATCCTCGTCCAGTTTCCGGATCAGTGTTCTCGGAGCCACCGTGCGGTACGCCTCTTCGACGATGTCGGCGACGTCGTTCCAGAATTTCCCGTCCTCGGTGTCGTCGGCACTCGGGACGTCGAGGTACACGCCGATCCATCCACGGCCGCCCACGTACGGCGGCACGAAGAACCGCGACGGATCACGGCCGACCCAATCTGCCTGCGCCCCAGGCGGTGCTGCGGCCCAGATCGCGACACGATCGTCGTGGTGGTGATCTGCCATGGAGACGAACTGCGGCGCCTTACGCACGAACCACGACGGTTCACCGTGGCTGACCCGCTCGGTCGCCTCCGGCAGTGCCAGTGCAAGCGCGCGGATTCGTTCCAACGGCGTCACCGATTCACGACCCGCAGGTATTCGGCGCCGGCACACCTGCAAATCGATCCTTCACCCACGCAACAGCTCCGGGCACCGCGGCACCGTCCGCGTGACCTTCGCCCGGCCGCGCCTGGAATTCGATGACGTCGCCGTCGGCGCAGGCACGTTCGACCGCAGCCTCGGTCCATTCCGGACGGATGAGGTTGTCGTTGGTACCGACAACCACGTACATGGGACCGCTCGCGCGTTGACGTGGGAGCGCAACGTCGCCTAGCCACGCGAGAATTCGGTCCGCATCCTCGGCGGTGGCGGGCCGGGTGTCTGCTGGCGTCACCTTTCCGACAAGACCCAACTTCTCGGTCGCACGGGAGGTCAGGCACGAGGTGAGCAGGTCGTAGTTCTGCTCGAATGCGCCGCGCACGTAGTCGGTTCGTTCGAGGTCCGGATGGGTGAGGGACAGCCCTTCGAGAACATAGGGCAGCAGCAGTTGCTGAGGCAGTGACAGATTCACCTCGGAATCACTCGAGATGATCGGTGAGATGTCCGCTGCCGGGGACAGGTTTGCCGCACCTACGAATTCGAGTCCGTCCCCGTAGGAATCGGCTTCCTCGGCTGCTGCCCAGGACGCCTGCCCGCCTTGGGAAAGTCCCAGTGTTGCCCAGCGAGTCGAGGTGTCCGGAACGACGTTGCGCGCCGCTCGAACAGCGTCTATGACGTTGAACGCCGCAGTGTCCGGTTGCAGGTACGGATGCGGGTCCGGAGTGCCGAGGCCCTCGAAGTCGGAGACAGCGACCACGTATCCCGAGTCGAGGAACGGCGCGACCAGACCGATCGTGCCGAAGAGGGTCGGCGAGGCCGACGGCGCGCAGTCGTCCGAAATACCCGTCGTGCCATGGCCGATGGAGACGATCGGCCAACCACCCTCGGGCGGAGTTCCAGCCGGCGTGAACACCGTTCCCGAGACCTGAGTCTCCCGGCCGTCGATGCCGGAGGTGGAGCCGTACAGGATCTTCGTTGCGCTCGCTCCGGACGCCGCCACTTCGGCTGTGCTGGTGAAAGGTTCACTGGCGAAGACGACGCCGCGTTGAGCACTGCTCACGACCGGTGGGGTCGTCGTGGTTGCGGTGTCGGTGACAGAGATGTCCGGCGACGCATTCGATCCGCAGCCCACGCTGACGAGAAGTGCGCTCGCCACCATGATTCCCCAGCCTGCGCGAACTCTCGAACTCCGAACCGTCATACGCAGTGTTCCCCTCTATTTGCCCGCGCCGCTACCGGCTCGGCGACGCCTGACACGTTCCTCGGCTGCGGCCTCTTCGATGTCGAGTCCTTCCAATACGGTACGCAATACCTCGTCGTCGAGATCGCCGTCGTCACGTGCGGCGATCAAGGCAACTCGTTGCGAGCGCAGTGACTGATGCCGGAACTTGTCGAACAATGCTCCCGCATTCCACAAAGCGGCCTCGCGATCGGCGTCCTCGTCGACCTCCTGGAGTTGAAGCCTCGCCTGCATCGAGCGTCGTACGCGCTCGACGATTGCCTGCAATTCCTTTCCGTCGATCCCCGGCGGAGGGTGCGCGGCTGCGTCTGCCAGCGCCTTCTCGCCCGCCTTGCGAGAAATGTTGCGGGCCAACTCCATCTGTTCCTGTGTCCGCAGCTGCTCGTAAGGATCCGCGACGTCGAGGCGACGGATCATGAACGGCAAGGTCGATCCCTGGATGAGCAGAGTCCCGACAGCGACGATGAACGCGATCGCCTGAATGACGCCGCGACCGGGGAACGGCTCGCCGGACGAGAGCGCGAACGGGATACCGCCGGCCGCAGCAAGAGTGACGACGCCGCGCATTCCCGCCCACGAGACCACCAGATTCTGTTTCCACGTCAGTTGATTCTCGCGGTCACGGCGCAGGGTCACACCGAATCGCACACGCGAGTAACTCAGGAACAGCCACAGCGGCCGAATTACGATGACCACGGCCAGGACTGCGAGACCGTACGCGAACACGTGAAGCACCGGAAGCCCGTCGGCGACAACATCGTCGATCACGAAACTCAGCTGCAGCCCCATGTACGCGAAGACGAACATCTCGAGAAGGGTGTCCAGGCTCGACCACACCGAGCGCTCCTGCAGTCTCGTCATGATCGACGCGTCCGTCGAATAGTGCCCGATCACCAAACCTGCAACCACGACGGCCAGGACACCGGACGCGTGCAGTTCCTCAGCGGCCAGGTAGGCGGCGAACGGAAGCACCAACCCCAGGCCGGTTTCGAGTGGAGAGTCGTACATGCGTGCACGAACGAACTTGACGACGAACGCGAGCACCAAACCGACGACGACGCCACCGATCACTTCGTACGCGAAGAACAACAGGGGCGAATCGGTGGCAATTCTGGTTCCGGTCACTGCTGCGACGGCAACGGTGAAGAGCGTGAGCGCGGTGGCGTCGTTGACGAGCCCTTCGCCCGTGAGGATGGCGATGACCCGTTTCGGGAGTCCGAGTTTCTGACCGACCGCTACCGCGCTGACGGCGTCGGTCGGCGCGATCACGGCTCCGAGCACGAGGGCGGCGCCGATCGTGAACTCGGGAACCATCCATTCGGCGAAGAAGGCCACCACGAACGCCGTCACCAACACCATTCCGACGCCGAGGCGCAGGATCGGTGCAAGGTTGCGTTTGAAGGTCGCCACCGAGAATTTGAGAGCTGCCGAGTAGAGAAGCGGCGGCAGGACCACACCGAGAATGACGTGGGGATCCAGTTCCGGCCGCGGCATGCCGGGTATGAACGAGGCGACCGAGCCCACCGTCACCAAAACCAGCGGGGCCTGCAGGTTTCGCCGATTGGACAGCCCGGTGACTGCGATGGCGGCAATGACGACCAGCAGAATCCAGGTGAAGTTCACGCGTTCATTCTGCCCGCCGACCCTGGGAGTTCACCCAGCGGACGCACAGAAGCCCGCAACCATTTCGGTTACGGGCTCCTGAGCAACGGTATTGCCGAATCCGGTATTACTGCTTTTCTGGAACGGCCTTCTTGGCAGCCTCGGCTGCCTTGTCGATCTGATCGCCGTACTTGTTGCCGGTCTTGTCGTCGGCGATGTCGGCGACCTTGTCGATCGCGTCGTGAACCTTGTCGGAGTTCTCCGCTGCGAGCTCCTGGCCCTTTTCGACCAATCCCTTGACGTTGTCCAAGAAACCCATGTCCGTGTCCTCTCCCGGTGCTGACGCACGTCCTTCGGCGGAATCGTTCCTCCGCGCCCTTCGATTCTCACAGGTCGAGGGCCTCTGCGCCAGAAAGCAGGTCCGTGCGTCCGGGCCACGCACAACTCGAGGTAGCGTTAACCCGCCAATAGCTGATTGCCCATCCATCGACATCGACAGGTACCCGGTTTGAATGCAGGACTGCGCGGGACGGGGAGCGACCCCCACCCGACGCGTGAACTGCTGTCACGGTGGTGGTCAGATCACACGGATTACACCTGGCTCCCCCGATTCCTCGACGCTCGCGGGTTGACCGTTCCCGGACGCAAATTGGTCGCGGTCTGGTGTTTCCTCTTCGCCCTGATCGCGGTGACGATGCAGTTGAGCCGGTTCGGTTCCGACACTGCTCTGGCTCGGTCGATCTTCGCCCTCGGAACGATCAGCGGCGCCTATGCGGGCTACCGCTGGGCGCGTAATGAATCGTGGCCCACCTGGCGACAATCCGTGGCTTTCGTCGTCTGGGCCGACCTATGGCTCGCCGTCACTCTTTTCTTCGCCGTACGCACCGCTTTCGTCGGGACCATCGGCTGCATCCTGTTCATCATGATCGGTTTCTACGCGGCTATCGTTCACAGCCCACGCGTTGCCATCACCCACATCGGCTGGGCTCTTGCTGTCTGTACGGCGCTGGCCGCCATGGCGATGCCCGAACCGGTCAACGACAACTGGGTGGTCCTGAACCTTTATCTGATGGTGGCCGGCGTGGTGTTCTCCACGGCGTGGATTCTGCAGATCGTCTGGCTCCGACTGACCGACGACGCACGCAACGCCCACCGGGACTATCTCACCGCGACGCTCAATCGCCGCGGACTCCAGGACGAGGCTCAGCATCTGCTGCGCAGCGATCGAACGCAAGCGCTGATCGCGCTACTCATCGACGTCGACTCGTTCAAGATCCTCAACGACACGCACGGGCACGTCGCGGGTGACGACGCGTTGACCGCCGTCGCCGACCGCCTCATCGCTGCCGCCGGGCCCGACGCGGTGGTGGCGCGAATCGGCGGCGACGAGTTCGTCGTCCTGCGCGGAGTCGATCGAGGAGAAATCGAACAGGTCGCCACCGAGATACATTCGGCGGTCTCGTCCGACTCCGATCCCTATCCCGTATCCGCTAGTACCGGCGTCAGTGTCTATCTGAGCCCCGAGACGGACTTACCGGATCGGGCTGTCAACGAACTGATCGAGCACGCAGACAACGCGATGTACCGGGCCAAGAAGCGCGGCGGCGATCGCATTGCCTGGGTGCAGATGTTCAGGCGCTGAAACTACTTACTCGCTGTGAGCATGGTGATGCTCACCGGGCAGATCGTCGGGCGTCGCGAACATCTTCCGCTTCTCCCCGTGTAGGCGCGCGCTGATCCACCACGAGAGTTCCACGAGTACGACGCCGATAGCGCCGAGGGTGATCGCGAGCGTCGTGGCAGCGACGTTGCTCGGATCCAGCTTGAAGAACTCGCGGGTGAACGGCAGCGCGAACAGGATGAGGTAGCCGGCCACCGATCCGCCGATCAGAACGAGCTTCCACCACACATACGGCCGGGCCACGACTGCCAGGACCCACACGGCGATCATGATCAACGTGATGAGAGCGCTGGTTCCGGCCTGGATCTTCTGGGTCTCCGTCTGGTCGGGGCCTTGATAGGCCAACACGTAGGAGATGAACGTGGTGATGCCGATGATCAGACCGGACGGCAGCGCCAAGCGCATCACGCGAGAGACGAAACCGGTTCGTGCGCGCTCGTTGTTCGGTGCCAGAGACAAGATGAAGGCCGGGATACCGATCGTGAACCACGCTGCGATCGTGACGTGGCGGGGCAGAAACGGGTACGGCAGCGGCTCGAAGTCGAAGACCTGGGACAGGACGCCGGTGATGCCGATCAGGAACGCGAGCACCACCGAGTAGACGGTCTTGGTCAGGAACAGATTCGACACGCGCTCGATGTTGCCGATCACTCGGCGGCCTTCCGCGACGACGTACGGGAGCGTCGCGAACTTGTTGTCCAGCAGCACGATCTGGGCCACGGCTCGCGTAGCCGGGCTACCCGAACCCATCGAGACTCCGATGTCGGCGTCCTTGAGTGCGAGTACGTCGTTGACGCCGTCACCGGTCATCGCGACGGTGTGCCCGCGAGACTGCAAGGCCGCGACCATTTCCCGCTTCTGATCCGGTCGCACTCGCCCGAACGTCGTTGCTCCGTCGAGAGTGTCCGCCAGCTTTTCCTGATCGCTGGGCAACTCCCGCGCGTCGATGGGGCGGTCGCCGCCCTCGAGTCCGAGGGACCCGGCAACGGCGCCGACGGAAACCGCGTTGTCGCCGGAAATGACCTTGACTGCGACCTTCTGGCTGGCGAAGTACTCCAGCGTCTCCTGGGCGTCGGGACGCACCTTCTGCTCGAGCACGACCAGAGCTTCGGGGGTGACGGTGCCCGGTGCGTCGGCGTCGTCGACGGGGAGGTCGCTGCTGCCGAGCATGAGGACACGAAGCCCGCTCGATCCCACTTCTTCCGCCTTGCGGGCCATCTCCGAGTCCGGGTCGAGCAGCACGTCCGGGGCACCGAGCACCCAGTTGCCGTTACTGCCGTACGACTGGCCGCTCCACTTCTTCGCCGAGGAGAACGGCGCCACCGCGGTGGCTTCGCCCCAGCCTGGATCGTCGGAGAGCGACTCGCGAATCGCCAGCACACTCGCGTTGGGGCGAGGGTCGGACGCAGCCATCGCGCTCAACGCGGACTTGACCGCAGACTCCCCCGAACCACCCGGTGCGACGTCGACCTCGGACAGGCGCATGCCGTTCTCGGTCAGGGTTCCGGTCTTGTCCGCGCACACCACGTCGACACGGGCCAAGCCTTCGATCGCCGGCAACTCCTGAACGAGGCACTGGCGCTTGCCCAATCGGATGACACCGACCGCGAACGCGATGGAGGTCATCAGCACCAGGCCTTCGGGAACCATCGGAACCAGCGCTGCCACCATGCCGTTGAGGGCGGGTCGGATCGGCAGGCCGATGGTGAAGAGCTGATTGAAGATGATCAGCGCTCCCGCGGGAATCATCAGGTAGGTGATGAATTTCAGGATCTTGTCGATGCCGCTGCGCAGTTCCGAGTGCACGAGAGTGAACTTGCTCGCCTCTTCGGCAAGCTTGGCCGCGTATGCATCGCCACCGACCTTGGTGGCGCGGTACGCGCCGCTGCCGGCGGCAACGAAACTGCCCGACAACACTTGCTGGCCACTCGCCTTGTGAACCGGATCGGCTTCACCGGTGAGGAGCGATTCGTCGACCTCGAGTGCAGCGGAACTGACCACCTCGCCGTCGACGACTATCTGGTCACCGGAGCCGAGTTCGATAATGTCGTCGAGCACAACGTCTTTGGGCGCCATCGCCACGGCGACCCCGTCACGCCGGACCATGGGCTTTGCCTGACTCACGATGGCCAGTGCATCGAGCGTGCGCTTGGCACGAATCTCTTGGATGATGCCGATACCGCTGTTCGCGATGATCAACAATCCGAACATGCCGTCGATGATCGAGCCCGTCGCGAGCACGATCACCAACAACACCGTCAGGATCGCGTTGATGCGGGTGAAGACGTTGCCGCGAATGATGTCCTTGACCGAGCGGGACGCCCGATCCGGCACGTCGTTGGTTTGCCCCGACGCGATCCGGGCCGCAACCTGATCGGCGGTCAGACCGCGGGCGACGTCGACGTCGTCCGGCAATCGCTCAGTGGCTACCGCCACTGCTGTCTCTTCTGAACCGGTGTGCTCGTGAGCCATGGTCAAAGATTACGCACCCGGAGCAACTAATCAGGGTTCGACTCGAAAGGCAACCACGTCCGCTGCGCTTCTGGTCAGCTGAGAGCAATCCACCACTTCGACGGCGGTGTCGGCGACAACGCGTCGATCCGGCCGCCCGGCATCGGCACCGACACGCTGGTGCCCGCCTCCGCCGCGGCCTCGTTGAGGCGAATGATCGGCTCCGACCATGAATGAAACGCGAGGTTGAACGTTGCCCAGTGGATCGGGACGAAGACACCGCGAGACCCGTCGCCCTTGTTGAGGTCGATGTGCGTCTGCACTGCCTCTTCGGGGTTCATGTGAATGTCCGGCCAGCGCACGTCGTAGGCGCCGACGGGGAGAAGCGTCAGATCGAACGGCCCGTACGTTTCACCCAACTGTTCGAAGCGCTGCGTGTATCCGCTGTCGCCGCCGAAGAACACCCGGTGCTCCGGACCGGCGAACACCCACGACGCCCACTGAGTCGTGTTCCGGACAAGACCACGACCGGAGAAGTGACGAGCCTCGGTGCACGTGAGGACCAGGTCGCCGATTTTTGTCGACTCGTCCCAGTCCAATTCCACGATCCGGTTCTCGGGCACCTTCCAGTGCCGCAGGTGAGCCCCGATACCGATCGGCACGACAAACGGAGCGGTCTGAGTACGAGTCAGCGTCTTGACCGTAGCCATGTCGAGATGGTCGTAGTGATCGTGAGAGATGACTATCGCATCTACTGCAGGCAGTTCGGTCAATGCCACCGGAGTGGGGTGCATCCGTGCGGGACCTACTGTGGCCGAGGGTGATACGCGCTCGCTCCACACCGGATCGGCGAGAACACGGTAACCGTCGACCTCGACGAGAACACTCGAATGGCCGTACCACGTCACCGCTGCGTCGCCGGCTACCGCCGGTGCCAGCGGAGTGGCCAACGGAATCGGCTGACGCGGCCGACCCGTCGACCCTCGCGTTGCCATCGACTTGAACATTCCGGCATCAGTGCCCGGCACCAGTGTGCTGCTGGGCTCCGAGTTGTGGAACTGGCGGTCCCGATATCGCGGAGACATCGCCGCATACGGTTGCACCGTGTTTCGCGATGCCCCGATCTGCGTCGGGATTCCCCATGCGGCTCGCGCCACCCACCCCGTCGCCGCGGCAACAGCAGCAACTCCGAGAACCGTCGTCTTCTTCATTCAGACGAGCGTAGCCACTATCCGCCCTGTGTGCCCGGCGCCTGTTTACCCTGCAACCGGCTTTACTTGCCCTTGAATACGGGAGGGCGGTTCTCGATGCGGGCCGCGCGGGCTTCCTGGACGTCCTCGCTGAGCCAGGCGGCGTGAAGAGCGTCGAGTTGCTCGGGAGACTGCTCCTCCATGGTGCCGTCGTCGTTGAGAACCATCTTCATGTGCCGCAACGACAGCGGTGCGAGATTGGCGATGCGGTGTGCCCATTCCTGGGCGTCGTCGAGGGTGCCGATTTTGTTGGCGAGGCCCCGAGTGAAGGCTTCCTCAGCGCCGATCTGTTCGATACCGAGCAGAATGGTGCGCGCGGGACCGCCGCCGACCAGCGACGCGAGCCGACGCATCGTCCACTTGTCCACCGAGACACCGAGGGTGGCTGCCGGGATTCCGAAACGAGCGCCCGGCGCCACGACGCGCAGATCCGACGCGATGGCCAGCTGCGTGCCCGCGCCGATGGCCGGACCGTTGACGGCAGCGATGACCGGGATGGGCGCCGTGTCGATAGACCGAAGCATCTCGAACAGGCGATCGGTGAAGCCCTCCATGTAGACGTCGCCGGAGAGATCTGCCCCTGCGCAGAATGCCGATCCCTCACCGGTGATGACGACGACGTGCGCATGCTCGGCGACTGCCGCGTTCATCGCGTCCCGAATCGCAATGCAGAGTTCCGCGCTGAGTGCATTGCGACGCTCGTGACGCTGCAACTCGATGGTCACGACGTTGCCGTCACGGGAGAACCCGATCATGTCCGCTCACTTTCGTTTCTGGAAGGCTCGACGCAGGGACGTTCCGAGGCGCCGATACCGTCCGCATACTTCTCTGCAGCTAAGTTCTGTACATCAGGAGGTTAGATTACCGATGAGTACAGACGACCTTGCCTCACCGGAACCGCACCCGGTTGACGTGGTGGTGATCGGCGCCGGACAGGCCGGACTCTCCGCCGCGTACTACCTGCGCAAGTTCGGAATCGAACCCGAATCGGGTTTCGTGGTGCTCGATCATGCGTCCGGGCCGGGCGGGGCGTGGCAGTTCCGCTGGCCGAGCCTGACACTGAGCACCGTCAACGGTGTGCATGATCTCCCGGGAATGTCCTTCGCGGAAACCACCGGCACCGACGCCGAACAGGTGCCTGCATCCGTCGCGGTCCCCCATTACTTCGAACTGTACGAAAAGCAGTTCGAACTTCCCGTCCACCGCCCGGTGCACACCCGAGTGGTGTGTCCTCGGGAAGAGCGACTGCGGATCGAGACCGACCACGGAGTGTTCGCGGCGCGAGGCTTGATCAATGCGACAGGAACCTGGGAGCGGCCCTTCATCCCCCACTATCGCGGGGCCGAATCATTTCGTGGACGACAGCTCCACACGAAGGACTATCGAACCGCCGCGGAGTTCGAGGGCAAACATGTGGTCGTGGTCGGCGGCGGTATCTCGGCCGTCCAACTGCTCGACGAGATCTCACGCGTCACGACCACTACCTGGGTGACGCGTCGTGAACCGGAGTTCCGCGACGAGCCGTTCACTCCGGACATCGGCCGCGCCGCGGTTGCCATGGTCGAGGATCGTGTACGACGCGGTCTGCCACCGGGATCCGTTGTTTCGGTGACCGGCCTCCCGGTGACACCGGCCATCCGGGCAGCGCGAGAGCGCGGTGTCATGAATCGACTCCCGATGTTCTCCGAAATCCTTCCGAACGGCGTGAAGTGGGCCGACGGTACTGTCATCGATGCCGATGTGATCCTGTGGTGCACCGGTTTTCGCAGCTCACTCGATCACCTGGCGCCTCTGCACCTGCGAGGACCAGGTGGCGGAATACCGATGACCGGACGCCTCGCCACGCAGGTCGAAGCCGACCCTCGCGTACATCTGGTGGGATACGGGCCGTCGTCGTCGACGATCGGAGCCAACCGCGCCGGCCAAGCGGCCGCCCGCGAACTGACGTCTTACCTGGGAATCGGCGAATGAACAGAATTCTTGTACCGGGAGAAACCTGCTGGCGCATCGAACCGGCCGACAATCTGGCCTGCATCGTCGACGCCGCTGACTACTTTCATCACGCGAAGTCCGCAATGCTGCAAGCCGAGAAGCGAATCATGTTGATCGGCTGGGATTTCGACACGCGCATCAAACTCGAGCCAGGCAAGCAGACGCTCGACGGCCCCAACCGATTGGGGATGTTCCTCCGCTGGCTCGTCCGCGAGAAACCCGATCTCGAAATCCTCGTACTCAAATGGAACATCGGCGCCTTCACCGCAATCGGGCGCGGGATGACTCCCGTCTTCGTGTCCAACTGGTTGACCGACGAGCGTCTTCGGTTCGAGATCGACGGCGCACATCCAGTGGGCGCGGCGCACCATCAGAAGATCATCGTCATCGACGACGCCCTGGCCTTCTGCGGCGGCATCGACATGACGGTGGACCGCTGGGACACCTCGGATCACGTCGACCGCAACGACTACCGGATCACACCGAGCGGAAGACGTTACGGCCCTTGGCATGACGCCACCACAGCAATCGACGGCGATGCGGCCGCGGCAATCGGCGAATTGGCGCGGGCACGCTGGAAATCCGCAACCGGCGAGGATCTGGTACCGGTTCAGAGCACAGCGACGCCATGGCCGGTCAATCTGGCTCCCACGTTGCGGGTCATCGACGTAGCCGTAGCCAGAACACTGCCGGAACTCGGCGAACGCACGGAGGTACGTGAGATCGAGGCGCTCTATCTCGCGGCCATCGCCGGGGCGGAGCGGACGCTGTACATCGAGAGCCAATACCTCGCCTCCCGCACTCTGGCCGAGGCAATTGCCGCGCGTCTACGTGAGGCCGACGGGCCGGAGATCGTTCTGGTCATCCCCCGCAATGCCGATGGATGGCTGGAACAAAAGGCGATGGACGGAGCACGCCACGACCTCTTGCATCTGCTGTGGAGCGCCGACATCCATGGCCGGTTCGGTGCGTTCTATCCCGTGACCTCTTCTGGCGCACCCATTTACGTGCACGCCAAGGTCCTCGTGATGGACGATCGACTCTTGCGAATCGGGTCGTCGAACCTCAACAATCGATCGATGGGCTTCGACACCGAGTGCGACATCGCCGTCGAATCCGTCGACGACGCAGATGTCGAGCTGCGCGCGTCGATCATCGGATTGAGGCGGCGGCTACTCGGCGAGCACCTCGACGTCACCGAGGAAGAAGTCGACGACGCGTTGGGTGAGCAGTCACTGTTGTCGACGGTTCGCGCTCTCTCGACCTCCGACGCTCGCAGTCTGCGCGAATTCGACCGCAACACAGTCGACGGCGAAGACCACGTACTCGCCGAAAATGCACTGATGGATCCCGAGCGCACGCCGCCCAGACTGAGCGATCGAATCGAAGGATTACGCCGCCTGCTCGGCAAACGCTGAGACTCTAGAACACGCACACACAGTGACCGGTTGCCAGCGCGAGTTCGACGAGAGTTGCACTTTGAACACTCGGGACGAACACGATGAGAAACGTATCGCTGTCGCTGTCGAGCCAGGCTACGGAAACTCCTGACCCGGCGATGTTGGCGCCGACGCCGGCAAGAAGCGTTTCGAGGCCAGCGGTGCGGTCATAGCCTGCGGCAAGCTCGTCCGCCCATTTCCAGGAGTGGGCCGCTCCGGGTGCAGACTCCAGCTGCCGCAGTCGACCGAGAACCTCGGCGGCGTCCTCGTTCCAGTCCACCCAGGCCAGGAGTTCTTGTTCGTGCAATGCGTCGACGAGAGCAAACCACGCCATTTCCGGGTGCGGCTTCTCGAGCGTCTGTGAGTACAGATCGTTCTGTACCTCGACATACCGTTCCGGGTAGTCGATCGCGAGAGTCACACGATCGCTGACTGCGGGGCTGTCAGAGGCGAGCAGTTCGGCGATCGCACGCAACGCGTCGCGAGCAGGTCCACCCACTACGGCTCCAAGGTTCGATTCGGTCATCGGTGCGGTTCCCACAGTCTGACATGCGAGTGCGCCGTCTTCGGATATGTCTCGATGTCGGGACACGAGCCAGATGCTTACCCCGAGTTCCACCGATTCCCGAGCAGCGCCGGTGTCGAGCTACCAAATTGGACTACCCGGCTATCCCATTCGCCGCACTTGTCCGTTTACCCTTTCACCTGGTCTTACAATCCGGATATAGTCATCGTCGGTCCGAGAAGCCAACTGGGATGTAGCGAGCCAGCGAACAGTCTGTTACCGTTCAGCTAACTACTCCTTCTGGTCAAACCGGATCGAAGGGGTTCGGGCAATGACCCACGGGGGGTTGACGTGAAGGGGCCATGTTCCGCATGAAACACGATTCACACACGACAACCTCTTGGTGGTCGATCGGCGAGTGGCGCCTGGGTTGGAAGGTCATCGCCGTTCTCGCATTGCCGATGATCGTCGCCGTCGTCCTCGGAGCCCTTCGCGTTCAGACCGAACTCGAAGAAGCCGCGCAGCTGAGTTCCTCGTCCGAACGCGCCCTCGCTGTGCCCGCCGCGATCAACCTCGAATCCGCGCTGTACGAACTCGCCGAAGCGGCCTCGGCACGCACTGACACCGGCCCGGCCACACAAGCGGTTTCGGACGCAATGGACCAACTGGTCGACGCGGCGCGCGCGTTCCAGTCCGATGACGCCCTCAACGACCAAGTGACTTCGGCACTTGCCGAGAGCCGATCCATCACCGAGGAGATTTCCGCCGGCGCGGTGGCTCCCGCACGCTTGGTTTCTCGGGTCGGTGAAGTCTCGCGCGCACTCTCGAGCACCTTCACCAGCGTCGTCGAGCATTCTCAGCGTCCGGCGCTGCGCGAAGAGGGTGGCCGACTCGCCGCACTCTGGGATGCGCGACGAGCACTGGCCGAACAACGAATTCTCTTCGGCTCAGGTGATCCGGACCAGCAGGCTCGTACCTCGATGGTCAGTGCCGCCGGTGCCGAACTGGTCGCTCTGGACAACATTCTCGCCATCGACGGGAGTAACGACACCGTCCAGACCCTCAGCAACTCAGCTCAGAACCGGATCAACGCCCTCGGATCAACTCCGTCGACCTCTCCTCTGGGAAGCCGCGTCGGCGCAGACCTGAAATCCGACAACGACCAGTACAACAGCCTGACCGATACCACCGTCACCGAGTTCGGCGACACCGTCACCACTGAATCCAATGCAGCACGAACCGCAGCACTTCGTGACACTGCCATCGTGCTCGGCGCGGTCCTGCTGGCACTGGCGATCGCCCTCGTCATCAGCCGATCGCTCATCGATCCGATCCGCCGGTTGCGGTTCGCCGCTCTGCAGGCCGCGAGACGCGGACTTCCCGACGCGATCGAACGAATCCGCGCAGGTGCCAGTACCGACGAACTCGACTTCGCCCGTGTCCCGATCCGCACCCACGAGGAAATCGGCGAACTTGCGCGCGCCGTGGACGACATGCACGGTCAGGCCATCACGCTTGCCGGCGAGCAGGCGACCCTGCGGCGCCAGGTCAACGACATGTTCGAAACGCTGTCGAGGCGGAACAAGTCCCTCGTCGACCAGCAACTCGGTTTGATCGAACAGCTCGAGCAGGACGAGGACGACCCGCGTCGCCTCGAGAATCTGTTCCGGCTCGACCACATCGCCGCGAGGATGCGTCGAAACGGCGACAACTTGTTGGTTCTCGCCGGAACCGATGTACGCCGAGCCAGAACTGCCCCCGTCGCTCTCGGCGATACCCTTCGCGCCGCGGTATCGGGTGTCGAGGAGTATCGACGCGTCGAACTCGGGCAGATCCCGCCCGGAGTCGTCACCGGTCACGCTGCGCCGGACGTCGTTCACCTCATTGCCGAACTGCTCGACAATTCGCTGCGGTACTCCCCACCGGAGACCACCGTCTCCATCAACGCTGCCCGCACCATCGACGGCTCCATGATCGTCGAGATCGCAGATCTCGGTATCGGTATGTCGCCTGCCGACATCCTCGATGCCAACGAGCGCCTCGCCGCCGGCGGCGAGATGAGCGCGGACACAGCGCGTCGCATGGGTTTGTTCGTCGTGAGCCGAATCAGCCGTCGCTACAACATCTCTGTGCGCCTGCGCCCGACGGCAACGTCGTCGACACACAGCGGCATCACCGCAACGGTGCTCCTACCGACCTCGATTCTCGATTCCTCGCGGGCTCCCGAAATCCGCACGCCGCGAACAGGACCCGTTGCCACAGTCGAGCGGACACCGCCGCCCGCACCACCTGCCCCGGTATGGTCACAGCCGGTCCCGACCGCTTCCGCACCCCCACAGCCTGCGACCAGAAGCTTCGCCGACCTCCCCCGCCGAACGCCCGGCATCAGCACCGATCGGACCGAGACGTTCGCCCCGATCACGCCGGAGTCGACACCGACGGCAACACCCTCGGGACTACCTCGCCGCACCCCGGGCACGAGTGGAGTGCCGCAGGTCAGTACCTCGACCACTCCGGCACCAGCTGCGCCGGTGTCAACCTTCGCTCCCCAACTCGATCCCGCGGGCGCGAACGCATCGACGTCGCTTCCCGTCCGTACTCCGTCGCCGGAATCCAACTCGTCTGCACAGGGTCCCGAGATCCCGGTGGGTCCACAGCCGTCGACAACTCCGGCGCCGCGGCACCGACTCTCGGCACCGACGCCGACGCCGACAAATACTGCGGCCTTCTTCTCCTCTCGTACCCGTGACGGGATGTCGGCTCGCACGTCTGCGCGTACTGACAGCAGCAACAACAACGGCGGCGCGAACGGTGGAACGTCTGCCCCGTCGACGATGCCGATCTTTGCTCGGATGGTGTCGGAGTGGCTGGTGGATCCGACGGCGGAGTCGTCAACGGCTTCCACCGGTGGTTCCTGGACCACGGACGCAGATCAAGGCTGGCTGGCTGCCCGGACGTCGTTCGAGATGCCGGTCACCAAGATCGCCGATTCCGGATTGCCTATTCGGGATCGAGGAGCTCGCTTGGTTCCCGGCGCCGTCGGAGGAGGTGGTACAGCCCAACGTCAAGCATCCAATCCCGCCGACGTTCAACGTGGTTGGAGCAGTTACCAATCCGGCGTGCAACGTGGGCGTCGGCATGCTGCCGTCCACCAGTCCGATGGCGGACAGTCTTTCGAATCGTCCACGATGTTGCACAACGATGAAGGAGAACAGTGAACACTGTCGGAGCCCAAGAGACTCCCCGCGCACTCGACTGGCTGGTTTCGGCTTTTGCCCGAGACGTGCCGGGTGTGAGTCACGCGATCATCGTCTCAGCCGACGGGTTGTTGACGGCCTCGAGCACACACCTTCCGCTCGACCGGGCGGATCAATTGGCCGCTGTCACTTCCGGACTCGCCAGCCTGTCCGCGGGGGCGTCACGCCTCTTCGACGGTGGGGCCGTCATGCAGTCCGTCGTCGAGATGGAGAACGGCTACCTGCTTCTCATGGGCGTCGGTAGTGGCGCCTACCTCGCCGCACTCGCTGTCGCCGGATGCGACATCGGCCAGATCGGTTACGAAATGGCGACTCTCGTCGATCGCGTCGGGACCACCATGGACATTGCCCCGCGAACATCGCAGGGTATTTGAGTTCGATGCCTCACCATCAATCCGAGTACGACGACGCCGAACCGAGCTTGGTCCGGCCGTACGCGCTCACCGAAGGTCGGACCCTGCCGTCCATCGACCTCCCGCTCGAGGCGATCATCGCGACGATCGAAGACGTGGTCTCGAACAATCTTGCACCGCAAGATATTCGTGCCTCGATCGTCGCACTCTGCGAGCAGCGGATCTCGGTTGCCGAGATTGCTGCCCACCTGGGTGTTCCGATCGGAGTCGTGCGGGTACTGGTCGCCGACCTCGTAGTAGCCGGATCACTGGAAATACATGCCACTCTGCGAAGCGACGCATCTCGAGTCGAGCGACGCGAACTGATCGAAAGGACCCTCAGTGGACTTCGGGCACTCTGACTCATCGTCTCGCGTGAAATCGACAAAAATCGTGATCGCCGGGGGTTTCGGTGTTGGCAAGACAACGCTTGTGGGGACCGTCTCCGAAATCGTCCCCCTTCGCACGGAGGCCATGGTCACCGACGCCAGCGACGGTATCGACAATCTCGGTTCCACTCCCGACAAGAGCACCACGACGGTCGCGATGGACTTCGGGCGCATCACTCTCGCCGACGACCTGGTTCTCTATCTGTTCGGAACCCCGGGACAGCGCCGCTTCTGGTTCATGTGGGACGACCTGATCACCGGTGCGATCGGTGCGGTCATTCTGGTCGACACGCGTCGCTTGGAAGACAGCTTCGCCGCAGTCGACTTCTTCGAGGCGCGAGGCCTCCCGTTCATCGTGGCGGTCAACCGTTTCGACGGCGCACCCATCCATTCGGCGAGCGATCTCCGCCAGGCGTTGGCTCTACCCAACCGCGTTCCCATGATCGAGATCGACGCCCGAAACCGCGAATCGGCCAAACGCGCGCTGATCGCCGTCACCGAATACTCCCTCGAACGACTTGCAGCTGAAGCAGTCGTCTAGATGAATCACCAGATGCGAATCGTCACCGAAAGGAACTGGCATGTCGGATGAAATGCACCATTTCTCGATGGGAATCTGGCTGCTCGGGCTCGCCTACGTCGTGTCCGTGGTCGGGTCGGTAGTCGGCCTGGCGTGCACCAGGCATTCAGCGTCGGCGACGACAACCGCCACACGCATGCGCTGGCTCGCCATGGCCGCCCTGTCGATCGGTGGCGTCGCCATCTGGCTGATGCATTTCATCGCCATGCTCGGCTTCGCAGTCCCCGGCAGTCCCATTCGATACAACCTCGGATGGACCGTGATCTCGGCGATCATCTCGGTAGGGGCCGTGTTTGTCGGCCTGCTGATCATCGGGACCGAATTCCGCTGGACTCGACTTCTGATCGGCGGCCTGGTGACCGGTCTTGCCGTGAACATCATGCACTACACCGGTATGCGCGCCTTACGCTTTCAGGGTGAGATCCACTACGACCTGCTCTTCGTCGCACTGTCGGTTCTCATCGCAGTCGTCGCCGGAACGGCCGCACTGTGGTTCACCATGGTGCTCGAGTCCACGATTCTTCGTTTTGTCGCCGGAATCATCATGGGTATCGCCGTCGTCGGAATGCATTACACCGGAATGGCCGCGGTCGAGGTTGTTCACGACGCAGCAGCCCCGGCGCCGCAGGGACTCGAAGTGTTCTCCTTCCTCTTCCCCGTCTTCGTTCTCGGCTTGTTGGCGTTGGCGGTTCCGATCGTTGCGGTGCTGACAGCGCCCAACCGTGCGACGGCTCGGATGGAGTCCGCCGCCGACGACCTGGCGTTCGAAGCACGCGAGTTCGCGATCTCGAACTGAGCGAAGTACGAGGCGAGTCAGTGTGAATCGACGACGCCCCGTACATTTCGAGGATGGTGGATGCCGGACACAACCCCCAGCCGTCGGCCCGCGCGACACTGGTCGTGATCGGTGGTTTGCCGGCCACCGGCAAGTCGACGATCGCGCGAGCGCTTGCCCAGCATCACCGAATCCCTTTCGTGCGGATCGATACCATCGAACAGGCACTGACCCACAGCGGTATCGCTGACGCATCCGGGACCGCTGGATACATCACCGCCTATGCGCTCGCCGCCGAACAATTGCGGCTGGGACTCTCGGTCGTGGTCGAGTGTGTCAACCCGATCGAGGTGACGCGAAGCGCCTGGTCCGCTACCGCACAACACAATTCGGCGTACTTGCTCAATGTCGAAGTAGTCTGTTCGGATCCCGACGAGCATCGCAGACGCGCTGAACAGCGAGTCGTCGACATCCCGGATCTTGTACTACCGACGTGGCAGGAAATTCTGGATCGGGACTACGAGCCGTGGACCACGGAACGGCTGGTGCTCGACACCGCAATCATGGACTCCGACAGCGCAGTACGACGCATCACCGCCACGATGCCGTAGCGTGCGAGCTGCTCACAGGGCGAGAACGAAGAATGCACTGTTCGGATCTTCGCGGTAGTTCCCGAACGGTGGACAGGGCACGAACCCGAATCTCGCGTACAACCGGCGAGCTGGATCGAAGAAGTCCTGTGTGCCGGTCTCCAATTCGAGTTGACGGTAACCTCGTTGTCTCGACTCGTCCACGACGTGTTGAAGAAGTCGCGTACCCACTCCACGCCCGCGAGCTGCCGATGAAGTCCGCATCGACTTGATCTCGCCGCCGGTCGACGACCGTTCCTTGAGTGCTACGCAACCGAGTAGCTCGTCACCGTCGCTCCACAGCGTCCACATGGTCACAGAGCTATCCGTCAGCCCCGTGACGTCCAGCGCGTGAACGCTGTCCACAGGGGAGGTCGCATGCATGTCCGCGAGGTGCTCGGCCAGGAGAGCCCGGACCGCGTCCCGACTCAGGTCGTCAGTTTCGATTCGCACAGATCCCTCACTGTCCACGTCGCCTCCGGCAGCATCGCATGAAAGTATGACTGTCCGTCACTTCGCCGAAGGCTTGGCCCGAACGTGAATGCGTTCTCCTTGTGGGCCGAACAGACTCAGCACTTCGACCGGGCCTTTGCCGTCACTGCCGAACCAATGCGGATTTCGGGTGTCGAATTCAGCAGCTTCACCCGTTCCCATGATGATGTCGTGATCGGCCAACACCAATCTCAGCTTCCCCGACAACACGTACAGCCATTCATAGCCGTCATGCACTTGCGGATTCGGCTCGGTCTGGTTTGCCGGGATGGTCATCTTGAATGCCTGCAGCCCACCCGGTTGCCGAGTCAGCGGCAAGACCGTTCGCCCACTGACGCTTCGAGGCGCACTCTGGATACGCGGATCGGCGACCTGTGGCGCCGCCACCAACTGGTCCAACGGCACTTGGTGGGCGAGCGCGATCGGGAGCAGCAACTCCAAACTCGGGCGACGCTCCCCCGCTTCGAGCCTCGACAGGGTGCTCTTCGAGATACCGGTCGACTCGGACAGCGCCGTGAGCGTGACATTGCGCTGTGTACGAATGCGTTTGAGGCGCGCGCCTATCTGCGAGATGGCGGCATCGATGTGCGGGCCGTTGACATTCATGGTCCGAGTCTGACGACGATTCCCAGAAATGGCAACAATAGTTGCTGAGCTGTCTCGTCCGCGGGCAACCTGTGCTCATGCGAACACACACTGAAACACAGGTCCTCGACACCGTGATCGTCGGTGGTGGAGCCGCCGGACTCAGCGCAGCCCTGGTGTTGGGGCGCGCTCGGCGCAGCGTCGCCGTCATCGATTCCGGCACTCCCCGCAACGCACCCGCGGCACACATGCACGGCTTCCTCTCGCGCGACGGCATGGCGCCGGGCGAGTTACTCACCGTCGGACGCAGCGAATTACAGACGTACGGAGTGGAATTCACACAGGATGACGTTGTCGACATCTCGTGGCGCGGTATCGAACCCGGCTTTGTCGTCGAGCTTTCAGGCGGCACGACGCTCACCGCTCGCACCGTGCTGGTTGCCACCGGCCTACGGGATTCACTTCCGGAAATACCAGGCATCCAAGAACTTTGGGGACAGAGCGTGCTCCATTGCCCCTACTGCCATGCGTACGAGATCAGCGACCAACCGATCGGCGTTCTCGGCGGCGACGTTCGCGAAATGTCACTTCACCAGGCGCTCCTACTCCGGCAGTGGTCGTCGGATGTGACGTTCTTCCCTCATCACATCTCGCTCACACCGGAAGAACGCAGGCGACTTGCGGCGCGCGGTGTCGAGGTAGTCGACGGGCAGGTCACCGGAGTGACCTCCGAGCACGGCGAACTGAAGGCAATCGAGTTGGACAACGGTCAATTGGTTCCTCGTTCAGCGCTGTTCGTCGCACCTCGCCTCGTCCCGAACGACGGGGCCTTGTCACAACTCGGTTGCCACGTGGGCACAAACGGATTCGTGACTGTCGATCCTTCCGGCGCCACCAGCGTTCCTGGCATCTGGGGCGCCGGCAATGTCGTCGACCCTCGCGCTCAGGTGATAGGCGCTGCCGCTGCCGGTTCGACAGCGGCAATCGCGATCAACGGATACCTGGTCGAGCAAGACGTCGAATCGGCCCTGCTTACGACCGCGCCAGAGGATGATTTCTCGGCCACCGTGGAGCAACGCGTCTGCGAGATGAACGGCGGCAGCGCCCTCCACGGCTTCTGAGAGAAGGGTCTACGTCGCGGGGCCGCCATGCAACTTCTCGTAGGCGGCCTTCTCGGCGTCGTGGCGCGAGATCTTCTTCGGGTTCTCGAGGTCGGAAGGCAAACCGTGACGCTCGAGGCGACGCGACCTGTTCTGAGCCATGTAGGAAACCGAATAGAACAGTGCCAGGAGCACTCCGAGCAGCACCATCGATGCCCGCAGAGCCCACGGCCCCGGAAAGAGCATGAAGGCAGCGAAGACTGGAATGAACGGCACCATGCTTCGGATCAGGTGACGCGGCACAGCCCAATCACCGATCAGGTCGTTTCGCACCCAGTCCTGCATGGAGTCGGGCAGCTTACGGCCCACTGAATAGCCCAACCACTGAAGGGGATTCGGGCTCGTACGTTGCTTTTTGGAAGTCACGGAAGTCACCTGTTCGGTACGCATCGACGGTACTGACGCAGTCATCACGTTTCTTTCGGATGCAGTCATCACATTTCTCTCATTGGTCCAAGGCTCCGGCGCGGAGCGCGGCCTCGTTGACCCGCGTCAGAACGTTGTGGAGTTCTTCGAGTTCGGCGAGGCTCACGCCCAACTTCGCGACAACCGCCGGCGGGATCTTCTCCGCCTCGTCGCGCAGCGCCACACCCGCTTCGGTGAGGTCGACGTCGAGTTGACGCTCGTCGGCGCGGCTACGGGTTCGCGTGATCAACCCGGACGCCTCGAGCCGTTTGAGGAGCGGCGACAGTGTCGGCGAATCGAGCTGAAGCGCCTGCCCGATTTCCTTGACCGCCATCGGCGACTTTCCCCACAGTGCCAGCATCACCAGATACTGGGGATGCGTGAGGCCCATCGGCTCGAGCAGGGGCCGGTAGACGGAGAGCACTGCCCGGTTCGCGACCGCAAGTGCAAAACACACCTGCCGGTCGAGAGCCAGCGGATCGTCCATCTGCGTCTGCGGAGCCTTCGTCGTCATGAATCCGATGTTATCAGATTAATTAGTGCAGTAACTATTATTGCACTAATCAATCTGGCGATGATCGTCACTCTTCTCCAACGTCGACGTGGGTTGCCCGGTCAGACCCACGTGCGCTTCCGCCCTCATTCGCTCGACCATGTGCGGGTAGTGCAGCTCGAACGCCGGACGCTCGCTACGGATGCGCGGCAACTCGGTGAAGTTGTGACGCGGCGGCGGGCATGTGGTCGCCCACTCGAGCGAGTTTCCGTAGCCCCACGGATCGTCGACGGTGACCACTTCGCCGTAGCGGTAACTCTTGAAGACGTTCCACAGGAAGGGCAGCGTCGAGGCACCGAGCACGAAGGCGAAAATGGTCGAGACCGAGTTGAGCACGGTGAATCCGTCCGAGGGCAGGTAGTCGGCGTACCGACGCGGCATGCCCTCACCGCCGAGCCAGTGCTGAACGAGGAACGTGCCGTGGAAACCGACGAACGTGGTCCAGAAGTGCCACTTGCCCAACCGTTCGTCGAGCAGACGTCCCGTCATCTTCGGGAACCAGAAGTAGATACCGGCATACGTGGCGAACACGACCGTACCGAAGACCACGTAGTGGAAGTGGGCCACGACAAAATACGTGTCGGTGACGTGGAAGTCGAGCGGCGGGCTCGCGAGGATGACACCCGACAGACCACCGAAGAGGAAGGTGATCAAAAAGCCCACCGAGAACAGCATCGGCGACTCGAAAGTCAACTGCCCCTTCCACATCGTTCCGATCCAGTTGAAGATCTTCACGCCTGTCGGCACGGCGATCAGGAACGTCATGAACGAGAAATACGGCAGGAGAACAGCACCCGTCGCATACATGTGGTGAGCCCACACAGCGATCGAGAGAGCGGCAATCGCGAGTGTCGCATAGACCAATCCCGTGTAACCGAAGATCGGCTTACGGCTGAAGACCGGGAAGATCTCCGAGACGATGCCGAAGAACGGCAGCGCGATGATGTACACCTCGGGATGACCGAAGAACCAGAACAGGTGCTGCCACAACAGAACTCCGCCCGACGCCGGATCGAAGATGTGACCACCGAGGTGACGGTCGACGAACAGCCCCATGAACGCGGCGGTCAGGAGCGGGAACGCCATCAAGATCAAGATGCTGGTGATGAAGATGTTCCAGGTGAAGATCGACATGCGGAACATGGTCATGCCGGGTGCGCGCAGGCAGATCACGGTGGTGATCATGTTGACCGCACCGAGAATCGTGCCGAGCCCACCGACCGTCAGACCGAAGACCCACAGGTCGGCCCCGACGCCGGGGCTGTGAACCGCGCCGGAGAGCGGGGTGTACGCCGTCCAACCGAAGTCGGCAGCGCCGCCCGGCGTGAGGAAGCCGCCGAGAACGATGAGGCCACCAAAAGTGAAGAGCCAGAACCCGAATGAGTTCAGCCGAGGAAAGGCGACGTCGGGTGCTCCGATCTGCAACGGAAGCATGTAGTTCGCGAAGCCGAAGACGACGGGGGTCGCGTACAGCAGCAGCATGATCGTGCCGTGCATGGTGAAAAGCTGGTTGAACTGCTCATTGGAGAGGAACTGCATTCCGGGGACGGCCAGTTCGGCGCGCATGAACAGCGCCATCAGGCCGCCGATCAGGAAGAACGCGAACGCAGTGATCAGGTACATGATCCCGATCTTCTTGTGATCGGTGGTCTTGATCATCTCGAGCATCCACGACCCCTTGGGATCACGACGCTTCGGGTACGGCCGCTCCGGAATCGGCTCCAAGTCTCCGGTCCGCTCGTCCGGCACCGTTGTTGTCATGCTCGCGCGTCCTCTTTCGTGCTCGATACCGCCCTCAAGAACTTTCCGCACGACCATATCGCATGTTAATAGTTAATGCACAAACTAAGTTTCGACGACCGATGCACCGATGAAAACCGAACGTACGCAACCTTTTGCAGATTTTCGGCGAGATGAACTCATGCAGCGGAATAGGTCGAGAGCCGGCCGCGTTGAACAAACCCGTGACTCTTCCCGACACATCGACAGCACCCGAGGCCTCCGCGTTGCGCGGCCTCTTCGAGCCTTTCGAGGTCAAATCACTCTCGTTGCGTAACCGTTTCGCCATGGCCCCGATGACGCGCGCCTTCTCGCCGGACGGAATCCCCGGCGCCGACGTGGCCGAGTACTACCGTCGTCGCGCAGCAGGTGGTGTCGGCTTGATCATCACCGAAGGCACGTACATCCCGGACCCGGCGGCCGGCCCGCACACCCGCGTACCGCGCATCTACGGCGATTCGAGCCTGGGCGGCTGGAAGTCGGTAGTCGACGCCGTCCACGCCGAGGGCGGATCGATCATTCCCCAGCTGTGGCACCTCGGAGTCGAGCGCGGCGAGAATTCGCGCCTGAACCCAGAGGTCGAAACCGTCAGCCCTTCCGGCCTGGCGCTGGACGGCACCCGTCTGGGTCGAGAATTCACCACCGCGGATCTCGATAACTTGAAGCAGTCGTGGGTCGACGCGGCACTCAACGCGAAGAACACCGGTTTCGACGGTCTCGAGTTGCATGGGGCGCATGGCTACCTGCTCGACGAGTTCCTCTGGGCAGGAACAAATGTCCGCACCGATGGATACGGCGGATCACTCGAAGCCCGCACCCGTTTCCCGGCCGAGGTCGTCGCCGCGATCCGGGAGGCAGTCGGAAACGAGTTCGCGATCGTCTACCGCTTCTCGCAGTGGAAGTCCGGCCACTACGACGCTCGTATCGCCCAGAGCCCGGCAGAACTCGGCCGCATCCTCACTCCCCTGGTCGACGCCGGTGTCGACGTTCTGCATCCGTCGACGAGGCGTCATTGGGAACCGGCGTTCGCTGAACTCGACGGTGAAGACGGCAAGCTCGGCCTCGCTGGCTGGACGAAGAAGCTGACCGGGTTGCCGACCATCACCGTCGGCTCGGTCGGACTCGACTCCGTGTTCACGACGGCATTCACCGGCGACGCTGCATCGGCTGTCACGGGACTGGAGCGTCTCGAAGCTCAGTACGAGAACGGTGAATTCGACATGGTTGCCATCGGGCGCGCGCTGCTCGCCGATCCCGAGTGGGTCGAGAAGCTCCGCACCGGACGCGCGGACGAGCACATCGCATTCACTGCAGAACATCGCACGCACCTGAACTGACCTCGCACGACAAAACGGCACTCCCGCGATCGCGGGAGTGCCGTTCGTGGGTCTACCGGAAGTTCTAGCTGCCGAGCGTGACCGGATCGGGGCCGATGCGGCCGGCCGGGTCGTCGAGAGCACCGATCGCGTTGATCTGTTCCGGCGTCAGTTCGAAGCCGAAGACATCGAAGTTGGCGGCGATACGTTCGGGGGTCACCGACTTCGGGATCACCACGTTGCCGATCTGCAGGTGCCAGCGAATGATCACCTGAGCCGCGGTGACGCCATGAGCGTCGGCGACAGCGGTGATGACGGGGTCACCGAGAACGGTTCCCTGGCCGAGCGGGCTCCATGCTTCCGTCGCGATTCCCTTGCCGGTGTGGAAGGCGCGCAATTCGGCCTGGTTGAACTTGGGGTGAAGCTCGATCTGGTTGAGGACCGGTACCTCACCGGTTTCACCGATGACACGCTCGAGGTTCTCGATGGTGAAGTTGGAGACGCCGATGGATCGAACCCGTCCGTCGGCCTTGAGCTTCTGGAATGCCTTGAAGGTCTCGACGTACAGGTCCTTGGACGGTACCGGCCAGTGGATCAGGTACAGATCGAGGTAGTCGAGACCCAACTTGTCGAGGCTGGCGTCGAATGCGGCAAGCGTCGAGTCGTAGCCCTGATCGTCGTTCCACAACTTCGTCGTGATGTAGAGGTCTTCGCGGGCGATGCCGGATTCGGCGATCGCGCGGCCGACGCCCACCTCGTTGCCGTAGATCTTGGCGGTGTCGATACTGCGGTAGCCGGTCTTCAGGGCGGTGGAGACAGCTTCCTGCGTCTCGTCGTCCGGAACCTGGAACACACCGAATCCGAGTGCGGGGATCGTCTTACCGTCGTTCAGAACAATTGTCGGTACATCGGTCACATCATTGGTCTCGGTCATAAGTGAATCCAACGCCCGAGGGCAGGGAGGCATTCCCCGCCGAACCTCCGCGCGGTGCCCTTGTACCGCCCGAAATGCCGGTCTACCTTGGAAGACAAGTATTGGAATCGCCTCGAGAAAAGAGAGAGCGATGAATCTCGGATATCGTCTCGCCTACAAGGTCGGCGTCACTCCGTGGGAGCACACCGGCCACGGCTTCGACGCTCAACTGTCCGGCCTTCTGGATGCGATCCCCGTCCCGGAAGGTGGCCGTGCACTCGACATCGGCTGCGGCACCGGACGCCATTCCATCGAGCTGGCGCAACGCGGTTGGCACGTCACCGGCGTCGACGCCGAGCAGGAACCCCTGGACAAAGCGCGCATACATGCACGCGAAGCACACGTCGACGTCCGGTTCCTCCACGAGGACGCGGCAGACCTGCACATAGCCGTCGACGGTGGGCACATGCTGGTACTCGACATCGGCTGCTTTCACGGGCTCACCGATCACCAACGACGGGACTACGGGAGGTCGGTCAACGCGATCACCGCACCGGGAGCGTCCCTGGTGATGTTCGCGTTCGGGCCAGGTCACCGCTGGCCGATGCCACATGGTGTCTCCGAGGAGGACGTCACGCGAGCATTCGACGGTTGGTCGATGGCCTCGAGTACGGCCGCCGATGTGAGTGAATCGCCACTTCCGGTCCGTGCGGCACATCCGTGCTGGTATCACCTGGTCCGCGGCTGACTGCTGTGCGCCTTTATTAACCGCCCGCGGTTAATAAAGGCGCACAGCACCGATTAACACTGGCGCACAGCGCCGGGGATACTTCTCAGGTGACTGCAACAC
Organism: Rhodococcus sp. P-2; assembly: GCF_016598535.1. Lineage (GTDB taxonomy): Bacteria > Actinomycetota > Actinomycetes > Mycobacteriales > Mycobacteriaceae > Rhodococcus_F > Rhodococcus_F baikonurensis. Next base: position 1,764,948 of record NZ_CP066779.1, read on the forward strand.
TGCGCATCAGCGGCCTCTCTGCCTCCCGGGGAGAACGCACCCTGTTCTCCGACCTCGATCTCACCGTCGCGCCTGGCGACGTCATCGGCCTCGTCGGCGCGAACGGCGCCGGCAAGTCGACGCTTCTCACCGCACTGGCCGGAATCGGCACTGCTGATGTCGAGGGTTCGATCATTCTCAGTCCGCCGGATGCTGCGGTCGGTTACCTCGCGCAGGAACCCGACCGCATCGAGGGTGAGACCGTCCTCGAGTTCCTCGGCCGCCGCACCGGCGTCGCGCACGCCGAGGAAGTCATGAACGCGGCGGCCGAAACCCTGGCCGAAGCGGAAGAGGATCTGTACTCCCCGGCACTGGAACGCTGGCTCGCTCTCGGCGGCGCCGATCTGTTCGAGCGCGCTGAGAAGGTGGTCGAAGAACTCGGGCTCGGAGTTCCGCTCGATGCGCACATGACGGCGTTGTCCGGCGGTCAGGCCGCGCGCGCCGGCCTCGCGTCACTGTTGCTCTCGCGCTACGACATTCTCCTGTTGGACGAGCCCACCAACGATCTCGACCTGCGCGGTCTCGAGCAGTTGGAGCGATTTGTCGCCGAGACCCGAGCGGCGCTGGTTGTCGTGAGCCATGATCGCGAATTCCTCTCGCGCACCGTCACCGGAATCGTGGAACTCGACCTGGCACAGCAGGACATCGCAGTTTACGACGGCGGCTACGAGTCGTACCTCGCCGAACGCGAGATCGCCCGCCAGCACGCACGCGAGGCCTTCGAGGAATACGCAGGCACCCGCTCCGATCTCGAAGATCGCGCGCAGATGCAGCGCAACTGGATGGAACACGGCGTCCGCAACGCGCGTCGTAAGGCCAAGGACAACGACAAGATCGGACGCGGATTGCGGACCGAGTCGACGGAGAAGCAAGCCGCGAAAGCCCGCCAGACTCAACGCCGAATCGAGCGCCTCGAAGTCGTCGAGGAACCGCGCAAGGAGTGGGAACTTCGCATGGAGATCGCGGCGGCGCCGCGATCCGGATCCGTTGTCGCGACCACGAACGGCGCCAAGGTAACTCGCGGCCAGTTCACGTTCGGTCCGGTCACGACGCAGATCGACTGGGGTGATCGAATCCTCGTCACGGGCGCGAACGGAGCAGGCAAGACCACCCTCCTGAACGTCCTACTCGGCAAACTCGTCCCCGACGAAGGCATCGCGTCGCTGGGTTCCGGTATCGCGATCGGTGAGATCGACCAGGCGCGCGGATTGTTCGAAGGCGATCAGCCAGTCGTCGAGGCCTTCGGTGCACAGGTTCCGGATTGGCCCGATGCCGATGTCCGCACTCTGCTAGCCAAGTTCGGCCTGCGCGGACACCACGTACTCAGATCTGCCGCTTCCCTGTCCCCCGGCGAAAGAACAAGGGCTGCACTTGCTTTACTGCAAGCTCGCGGCGTGAACCTATTGGTACTGGACGAGCCGACGAACCATCTCGATCTTCCGGCGATCGAACAACTCGAGCAGGCGATGGAATCCTTCGAGGGAACCCTCCTCCTGGTCACTCACGATCGACGCATGCTGCAGTCCACCAGAAGCACGCGCCGGTGGCGAATGGAGAACGGACAGCTCTTCGAGGAGTAGCCAATCGACTGCGCTTGCGCAGACAACCCGCGTGTGCAACTATTTATCAGGCGGACGCAATAGTTGCATGCGCGGCATAGGTGGACCACGGGCGACACGATCGCCCCTCGAACCGCCACACCCAGTCCTGAAAGGCACTCTTCAATGTTGTCGATCCCCGACCGCGCACTGACTCACGGAACCACCGGCGAGCCGATCACCATCCCGCAACTCGGGTACGGCGTTTTCCAGGTACCGGACGCACAGACCGAAGAGGTCACTTCCACCGCTCTCGAGATCGGCTACCGCCACATCGACACGGCCGCAATCTACGGAAACGAAGCCGGTGTCGGCCGCGCCATCGCAAGTTCGGGAGTTCCGAGGTCAGAGCTTTTTGTCACCACCAAGTTGTGGAATGACGATCAGGGCCACGACCGAGCACTCGCCGCGTTCGACACGAGCCTCGACAAGCTCGGCCTCGACTTCGTCGACCTCTATCTGATCCACTGGCCGGCACCGGCAAAGGGCCTGTTCGTGGAGACGTGGGCAGCTTTCGAGGAGATCCTCGCCTCCGGCCGCACCCGTGCGATCGGTGTGTCGAACTTCCTCCCCGAGCACCTCGAACTGCTGGCCGAGCACAGCTCGATCATCCCGGCCGTCAACCAGATCGAATTGCACCCCCGCCTGCAACAGCACGCATCACGGGAGTACGCACAGAGCCGCGGCATCGAAATCGAGGCATGGAGCCCATTAGGACAGGGAACGATCCTCGACGACCCGACCATCGGGAAAATCGCTGCAGCACACGGCAAGAGCCCAGCGCAGATCATTCTGCACTGGCACCTCGAACTGGGACACACCGTTCTGTCGAAGTCGGTCACCCCTGCCCGCATGCGCGAGAACGCCGCGATCTTCGACTTCACACTCGATGCTGACGAGTCAGCTGCCATCGCAGCCTTGAACACCGACAGCCGAGTCGGACCCGATCCGCTCGAATTGAACTGAATCGAAACGACTTCAGGGGTTCTCGTGCGCAGCCAACGTCAGCAGCACAGAATCAACAGTCTGCTCTGCCAGGAGCGCGTCCAGCGGTAGGTGACGAAACAACGCTCGGTAGTAGATCGGGGACGCCAGCGCGTCCAGGACGAAGTCCAGGTCGAAATCATCGCGAATGTCGCCGCGTAGCCGCGCCGATTCCAGCACTGCCGCAGTGGAATCGCGTCGGGGCTGAAAGAACGCCGACTGGAACTCCCGCGCCAACTCCGGGTCGGAGGCCAGGTCCGCGACCAACGCGGGCAGTATCCGACCAACCACCGTTTCGCTCAGTCCCACAACCAATGTCGTGATGCCGGCGACCAGGTCTGCCCTGAGATCGCCGGTGTCCGGCGTCGGATCGGTGCCGATATGCCCCACGACGACGTCTACCACCAAATGCCGTTTCGACGGCCATCTCCGGTAGATGGCGGGTCGATGTACGCCCGCTTTCGTCGCCACCGAACCGATCGAGAGCTCCGCATACCCGTTCTCCCCCAACAGTTCCAGGGTCGCGGACAGTACGGCGTCGTCGATCCGTTCGTCGCGGGCGCGCACCATCTACAGCACCGGCCGGGGCATGAGCACCAGACGCCAGCCGTCGGGATCTTCGAAAGTCATCCCCGCATTCTCCTCCCAATACGGATTCTCGGCGCCAACGGGTTCGTGCCCCGCCTCACCCAACCGCTGAACTACCTCGTACATCGCCGACTCGCCGGCGAAGTAGAGCACCAACAGGTTGTCCTGCGTCGGCGCCGGGCACGGGCTTCCGTCTTCGTGGGTCGTGAATTCGAGGTGGTAGTTCGAATCCGGCAGCCCTAGCATGATTCCGTCGTACCCGGCATGACCGGAGAACCGGTAGAGCTCCGGCAATCCCACGCAGTCGCGATAGAACGCAATCACGTCGTCAAGCCGGTCGGTGGGTCGCGCTACTCGCACTTGGACTACTTCGAGGTCGTTCGGCCACGTTGTCATATCCAAACAGTACAGTACGTACCGTAACAAATCGAGGACGAGTCGGACCGCCCTCCGCGGCCGACCTCGCCAGGACTACAAGCGATCGTTCTCCGGAAATGCGGCCTTGGGCATGAACTTCGGCCGGGCGAACAGCACCGACAGTTTGGTGGGCTGCGACTCCACCGGGCGATCGGACCGGTACAGCAACGCCTGCTGCGGGGTACTCACCCATTCGGCGGCGAAGATCTCACCGATACGGCCCACCTTCACGTGCGATCCATCCTCGAGCCGAACGGTGACGTCGGCCGTGGTGTCGGACTGGCCGTACACGACCCACCACGATTCTCCTTCCACATCCCCCGGAGTGTGCTGACCGATACCGATGACGGCACCCTTGTCCATCGGATCGCGCCAGATCGCTTCGAGCCCTTGTGATCCCACGCTGTAGTTGCCGTCCTCGCGCACCTGCACGACCAGGCGAGACTTCTCGAGCATCAACTGTTCGACCACCATGTCAAGCCCCTTCCGTTGCCCGAACCTTATCCGTCGGCACGTCCCAGCAGCAGAACAATCTCGGTTCCAATTGACAAACTGTTGGGTTTTTACAACACTTTGATGCATGAGCCCAGTCCGGCGGGGAGACGCGCTCCCCATCTTCAATCGCATCGGAGTGCTTCGCGCCGAGCGGAAGATGAGCCGGGCCCAGCTCGCGCAACTCGTCGACGTCAATCCGCAGACTGTGGGGGCACTCGAACGCGGTGACCACTACCCCAGCCTGGATCTTGCATTCCGAATCTGCTGGGTGTTCGACCTCCCGGTGGAGGCGGTGTTCTCTCGGACGGAGTTCGGGCCGCTGTCGACGGAGGTCTACCGGAATGCACAGTCGACGGAGATCAATCGGAGTCACCGCACTACCGAGGGGAGTGAAAAGCCCAGTGCCTGAATCGAATCTGATCGACCGCTACCAGGCCCACCGCACTCGGCGGTTCCTGCAGAACGAGGAGACGTTCCGACATTGGCTCCCGAATTGGCGAACCCGTCGACGTCGGCGGATGCTCGTCATCGCCCTCGGAGTCCTGTTCGCCACGATGGTTGCCATCGGCATAGCGTGCCTGTTCAACCCACTGTTCGCGGTGGCATGGCCGGTCCTCACCCTGTTGTTCCTACCGACGTGGTCTTCACTTCAAATCGTGTCGGGCAGGCAAGGGGATGCGCCGCGGCATGCTCTGGACGAATGGGAGATCCAGCAACGCAACGACGCCCGTTCCGTCGGGTTGAGCGTGACTCAATCGTTGGTCTTCATTGTCGCCATTTTCCTCATTTTCACCTCGTCGGTGCAGTGGAATGTAGAGAGACTGCCTTACTCGGGAGGTTTATTGGCACTGACTGCAATGCTGATCGGCGCGTGCACGCCCGCGATGATTCTCTCGTGGACCAATCCAGACCCGGATCCGATTGATTCCGAAGAGTTCGACCTCTGACCCGTATTACCGAAGCGCACCACTCGACCGATGGGAAGGACCCATGTCAGCCACCCTCACGATCGACGGCATCTCGAAACGCTACGGCGACGTCGTTGCACTCGACAACCTCAGTTTCGAAGTGCGACCAGGCGAGATCTTCGGATTCGTCGGCAGCAACGGCGCCGGCAAGACGACCACGATGCGCATTGCGCTGGGTGTGCTCGGAGCAGATTCGGGGGAAGTTCGCCTCGGCGGCAAACCCGTCGACCTCGACGTGCGTCGCACTATCGGATACATGCCGGAGGAACGCGGCCTCTACCCCAAGATGAAGGTGGGCGCGCAACTTTCCTATCTGGCCGAGCTACATGGACTCTCAAAAGCCGATGCGCATGCGGCGACAGAGCGCTGGACCGAACGTCTGGGTATCGCCGAACGCGTCAAGGACACCGTCGACTCCCTGTCCCTCGGTAATCAGCAACGTGTGCAGCTTGCGGCCGCGCTGGTTCACGATCCAGCGGTACTCGTTCTGGACGAACCGTTTTCGGGCTTGGACCCTGTAGCGGTCGACGTCATGAGTGACGTGTTGGTCGAGAAGGCTCGCACCGGCGTTCCGGTGATCTTCTCCAGCCATCAGCTGGATCTGGTGGAGCGCCTGTGTGATCGCGTCGGCATCATCAGTCGCGGCAGCATGCGAGAGATCGGAACTGTCGACGAACTACGAGGCAAGGGGGACGGCCGAATCGAGGTCTTCGCTCCTGACGCACCGGTCGGCTGGGCACACCATCTGATCGGTGTCACCACGCTGAGCCACCTCGACGGTCGAACGCTCCTGAGCGTCGACGGCACAGCCGACGATCAGCAGATCCTGCACGCCGCCTTGAAAACCGGACCGGTGCACGAGTTCACGCTTCGACGTCCGTCACTGACCGACCTGTTCCGAGAGGTAGTAGCCGCATGAGCAACCAGTTGAGCGGAGGTCGAGCCATCGGGTTGGTCGCCCGACGCGAATTCATGACGCAGATCTCGAAGAAGAGTTTTGTGATCAGCAACGTCATCATTCTGGTCGCGATCATCGGCGGCATCATCGCCTTCTCACTCTTCTCCGGCGGCGACGAGGACAAGTCGAAGATCGGCCTGGTCGGCAACCAGTCGCTCAGTGCCACGATGGTGTCCATCGGCGACACACTCGGAAATCCGGTGACGGTGACGGAGGTTTCCGACGACGGAACCGCGCGTGATCAGGTCAAGGACGGCGACCTCGACGTGGCCGTGATTGCCGGATCGGGCGGCGGCGTCACCGTCGTGACCAAAAAGGAAGTAGCCACGAATCTGCGGGCCGTCATCGAGAGTTCCGTTGCACAGCAGGCACAATCGAATGCGCTGGCCGCCGCGGGAATCGATCCGGCTCAGCTCGCCGAAGCCACGTCCACGGCAGTGGTCACCATCGATGCCATCGATCCGCCGGATCCCGAACAGGGCCAACGCATTGCGATGTCGATCGCGGCTGTGGTGCTCCTGTACATGCAGATCCTGCTGTTCGGAACGTACGTGGCGATGGGCGTCGTCGAGGAGAAGTCCAGCCGTGTCGTCGAGTTGCTGCTCTCCACGCTTCGTCCGCTGCAGTTGTTGTGGGGCAAGGTTCTCGGAATCGGTGCTGTCGGGCTGATGCAGATGGCCGCTTACGCTGTCGCGGGCGTCGCCACCGGATTGGCGACGGGCGTCCTGACCGTGACGGGCACGGCGATCGGCGTTCTGTTCGGCACTCTGGGGTGGTTCATTCTCGGCTTCCTCTTCTTCGCCGTGCTGTACGCCGCCGCCGGGTCCATGGTCTCGCGGCAGGAGGACGTCAATGCCACCGCGATGCCTCTCGCGCTGCTCGTCATGGCAATGGTCAGCGTGGCTTTCGTTTCGGTGAGCAATCCAGAAGGAACCCTGAGCAACGTGTTGAGTTGGATTCCGCCGTTCTCGGCAATCCTCATGCCCCTGCGCATCTCCGCCGGCGTTGCTTCTCCGTTCCAGATCGTGGGAACCATTCTGCTGATGCTGGTGGTGACTGCTGCGCTGTCGATGATCGCGGCAAAGATCTACCAGCGCTCCATCCTTCGTATCGGCAAGGTCGTTTCATGGAAAGAGGCGTTCGGACGCTGATTCTCCGGCGCACAACTGGCGCCACGCGTCCCCGGCGGCACCCCGTCCAGGTAGGTTCATCCTGGACGGGGTGCTGCTTACTTGGAGGACGTTGTGCGAATCTCGGCCGAAGAACTACTCACTGCGGTACTCGATCCCGAGAGCTTCGTCTCCTGGGACTCCCCGCCGGTCGACGTCGGGCCCGGCCCGAAATACGCGGAAGACCTGGCGAAGGCCCGCGAGAAGAGCGGAGTGGACGAGTCGGTCGTCACCGGTGTCGGTACCGTTCGGGGACGTCGGGTTGCGGTAATTGCCTGTGAATTCAGCTTTCTCGCCGGTTCCATCGGAGTCGCCGCGGCCGAGCGGATCGTGACCGCCGTCGAACGTGCTACGGCAGAACAACTCCCGCTGCTCGCCTCGCCCACCTCCGGCGGAACGCGGATGCAGGAGGGCACCGTCGCCTTCGTTCAGATGGTGAAGATCGCTGCGGCAGTGGCTGTTCACAAAGCGGCACACCTGCCCTACCTGGTTTACCTGCGCAATCCCACCACCGGAGGGGTCTTTGCCTCGTGGGGATCCCTCGGTCACATCACCGTCGCGGAACCCGGTGCTCTGGTGGGATTCCTCGGACCCCGTGTCTACGAATCGCTCTACGGGGAAAAGTTTCCCGACGGAATCCAGACATCCGAAAACTTGTATCGCAACGGCGTTATCGACGGCGTCGTACCCGTCGACCGCCTCCGTCTGCTGGTCAATCGAGCGTTGTGCGTGCTCACCGATCCCCCGGCTCCGGCGGCCGCGGACCCGATTCCCTCACCCGAGATTCCCGATGTTCCCGCCTGGCAGTCGGTGATGCTCTCGCGCCGGGCCGATCGACCAGGCATTCGGCAGTTGCTCCGCCATGCCGCGACCGAACAGGTACCGCTCAGCGGCACCGGGCAGGGTGAAACCGACAAGACGATCTTGCTCTCACTCGCCCGCTTCCGAGGCTTTCCGTGCATCCTGCTCGGCCAGGACCGCAGTGGCCAATCCGCGCTCACCACGATGGGACCGGCCGCGCTTCGTGAAGCCAGACGGGGCATGAAACTTGCCGAAGAACTACAACTCCCGCTTGTCCTCGTGATCGACACTTTGGGCGCGTCGCTGTCCAAGGAAGCCGAGGAACGTGGACTGGCCCCTGAGATCGCCCGCTGCATCGCCGACCTCGTGACGCTGAAGACCCCGACAGTGTCGGTGTTGCTCGGCCAGGGAACAGGCGGCGGGGCTCTCGCGCTGCTGCCCGCCGATCGGGTACTCGCGGCACAGAACGGGTGGCTCGCTCCCCTACCGCCGGAAGGCGCCAGCGCGATCGTCCATCGCGACATCAGTCACGCACCGGAGATGGCCGCCGCGCAGGGCATTCGTTCGCTGGATCTGCTTCGAGACGGCGTGATCGACGCGATCATTCCCGAAACGCCTGACGCGGCGGACGAACCCGTGGAATTCTCCAAGAGGGTAGGGGCTGCGATAGCGCACGAACTCTTCGTGCTCGCCGAAGAGTCGGAGACCGATCGCCAGTCCTCCCGTATCGCGCGCTATCGAAACCTGGGAGTTCCGCAATGACGACGAAGGACCGGAATGCGCTGACTCTGCCGCACAGTTACGACCGCGCGGCGCTGGCTCGTTTCGAATTGTTCCTGTTCGCCGGCGTCGCGACCGTGCTGATCACCCGCGCCTATCTGGCAGCAACGGGCTATCCCCAGATCGGGGGCGGCGCCCTCCACATCGCACACGTTTTGTGGGGCGGATTGCTGATGGCCGTCGCCATCGTCGCTACCGCCATCACCGAGGGCTCGCGCACGCGTGACCTGGCCACGCTGGTCGGCGGAATCGGGTTCGGTCTCTTCATCGACGAGGTCGGAAAATTCGTCACCGCCGACGTCGATTACTTCTACCAGCCTGCCATCGCGATCATGTACGTCGTCTTCGTTCTCTTCTATCTCGCCGCGCGCGAGGTGGTGATTCGGCGCGGAATGAATGATCGTCATCGGCTCGCCATCGGCGCGCGGGCGCTCTCCGACCTCGCTCTCGGTCAGCTCGACGAGATCCAGTACAACCACGCCCTCCGCGTACTCGACGGCGTCGAAGACCGCAGCCTCACCGACCTCGTCGATTCGATCAAGGCCGGCCTGCATTCACAGACTCCGCCGGTCGGCGGTATCGAATCCAAAATCACTCGTGGTCGCAATGCCTTCTTCCACCGCGCCGAGGAACTGCTCCGACACCGTGTCGTCCGCCGACTGGTACTCACCCTGTTCGTACTGCAGGCTGTTCTGGCGATAGTCCAGGTGATCTACGCGTTGGTTTCCGAGAACGTCGTCGAGGCCGACGACGTCTCCGACCTCGTAGTCCAGATCTCCACCGTCGCAACCGGAATTCTTGTGGTTCTGGGAGTGTGGTTCCTCTTCCGCGGTCCCTACCTGCGAGCTCTGAGACTCCTGCGCGCATCTCTCATCGTGAGCCTTCTGGTGACCCAGGTGTATCTGTTCACGCAGGACCAGTTCGGCGCGCTGTTCGGATTCGCAGTCTCACTGTTCATGCTCGCGACTCTTCGCATCGCGATTCGAAGCGAAGAGGCAGCAGCTCTACCGCAGTGACTTCTCTACCGCAGCGAGATCGCAGGCCGACTCGGTAGATCGCGGACGCCGCGGAGCGGGCTCAAGAGCAAGACCAATCCGCACGGCGCAATCAGTCCGGCCATGATCCACATTGTCCCGCGCAGCCCCACGAGGTCACCGAGGAAGCCCGCCAGCAGCGCACCCAGCGGAATAGTGCTGTGCAACAGGAACATACTCGTCGCCACTACTCGACCGAGACGGTCCGGCGGACAGTAACTCTGACGGAAGCTGCCGAGCACTACATTGCAGGACACGACGCCGGCAATCATCACCATTCCTCCGGCACAGAACCAGAGCAGGCCGGCGCCGTACGTCGTCAGGGGCGCCAACAGGACGAACGGTCCCGTGACCAACTGACAGATGAGAACACTTCGGGCAGTGCCGAATCGGCGCCCGAGCGGGCGCGCGATCATCGACCCGACAATTCCGCCCACCCCCGCAATCGCCAACAGAAGCCCTAGCCCGAACTCCCCCACACCAACCGTCTTCTCCAGGAACACGATCTGGATCGTGGTGTACCCGGCAAGACCGAAATTGAGAAGAGTCCCGTAGACGACGATGGGCCGCAGATACGGATCGACTGCGACGAATCGCAGTCCGAGCGCTATCTGGCGCCGCAACGGCTCTCGGGCGCCGAGTCCGCGATCAACCGTTTCCTGCGCACGAATCAGGCAGATGCACACGAAGCAGAAGACGAAGGTGAACGCATCGACCAGCAGACCGGCAGCGAGCCCGACCGTCGCTACCAACAGTCCGCCGAAACTGGGGCCGATCACCCGGGTTGCGGCCTCGGCGCCCTGAATCTTCGAGTTCCCTTCGACAAGATCCGTTTCGGCGAGCACCGTGGGGAGATACGCGTGGTAGGCCGCCTGGAAGAAAACGGTGGCGGTACCGGTGAGCAGCGCAACCAGAAGCAGGTGGCTATACGTCACCGCCCCCATGAGGCCCGCAATCGCGACGCTCGCGAAGAGCACCGCGCACGCAGCGTTCGCGATCATCATGATCGGACGGCGGCGCAGCCGGTCGATCCAGGCACCGGCAGGTAGTCCGACGATCAACCACGGCAACCAGACCGCCGAGGCCAGCACACCGATCTGGAAGTTACTCGCTTCCAACTCGCGAAGCGCGATCAACGGCAGCACGACGGTCGTCACACCGTTACCGATTCCGCTGACTGCGTCGCCGGTCCACAGAAGTCGGAAGTCACGCTGAGCGAGGACTCCCCAGAAGCCTGCGCGTTGCGCTGCACCTGTCACGTCGATCCCCCTTCCAATCCCTGGCCCATCCCACCCCACCCGCACACACCACTGACCGACGGGACAGGCCCGCCCGGCGCAAAGGGACGGTACCCGCACCGCCACTGAGGCGCACCACACTGACGGTGACCTAAGGTGTTTCAGGTCACCGGTAAGCGAAGTTCACGAGAGGACACACGTCGATGAGCTCTTCCGAGCAGGCGTCCCACACCACGTATGCCGACGCATACCGCGAGAGCATGGATCAGCCGGAGAAGTTCTGGCTCGACGCTGCGCGTGCCGTCGACTGGGATGTCGCCCCAACGAGGGCTCTCGACGATTCGGCCGCACCGATCTATCGCTGGTTCCCGGATGCTTCGCTGAACACCAGTTTCAATGCACTCGATCGGCATGTGCGCGACGGCCGCGGCGATCAGACCGCGCTGATCTTCGACTCCGCGATGGTCCCCACCAAGGCCACGTACACCTACGCCGAACTCCTCGAGCAGGTCTCGCTCTTCGCCGGTGTCCTGAAAGATCAGGGCGTCGTGACAGGTGACCGCGTCATCATCTACATGCCGATGATCCCCGAAGCCGCGATCGCGATGCTCGCGTGTGCGCGTATCGGCGCTGTGCATTCGGTGGTGTTCGGCGGCTTTGCGGCCAAGGAACTCGCAACCCGTATCGACGACGCCGGCCCGGTCGTGCTCGTGACGGCCTCCGGTGGCCTCGAGCCGGGACGAACCATCGAGTACCTGCCGATGGTCGAGAAGGCTCTGCAACTGTCGGCCACGCCCGCGCACACCGTGATCGTGAAGAATCGTGAGCAGATTCCCGGTGCCGCTGCCGACTACAAGTCAAGTGCCGCAGCCTGGTTCGACTGGGACGAGCTGATCGCCGACGCCACCGCGGCCGACCCGGTGTCGGTCGCCGCAACGGATCCGCTCTACATCCTCTACACCTCCGGAACGACCGGCAAGCCCAAGGGCGTCGTCCGGGACAACGGTGGCCATGCCGTCGCGCTGACGTGGACCATGAAGAATCTGTACGACATCAGCCCGGGACAGGTGTGGTGGACCGCCTCCGACGTCGGCTGGGTGGTCGGGCACTCCTACATCGTCTACGGACCTCTGCTCGCCGGAGCCACGACGGTCATGTACGAAGGCAAGCCCGTCGGGACCCCCGACGCCGGTGCCTTCTGGCGAATCATTTCCGAATACAACGTGTCGGCACTCTTCACCGCTCCGACAGCGATCCGCGCGGTCCGCAAGGCCGACCCGGATGCAAAAGAGCTTGCCAAGTACGACATCTCGTCGCTCGACACACTGTTCGCGGCCGGCGAGCGCTTGGATCCCGACACCTACGAGTGGGCTACTCGGATTCTCGATCGCCCGGTGGTCGATCACTGGTGGCAGACCGAAACCGGTTGGGCAATCTGCGCGAACCTGCGCGGCCTCGAACCGATGGAGATCAAAGCAGGCTCACCCACCGTCGCCTGCCCCGGATACCGCGTCGAAATCGTCGACGGCAAGGGCGAACTCGTGGGTCCGGGCACCGAGGGCAACATCGTGATCGGCCTGCCGCTTCCTCCCGGAACACTCGCCGGACTGTGGCGTGACGAGGACCGGTACGTGAAGTCCTACCTGTCGACTTTCGAAGGCTATTACCTCACCGGCGACTCCGGATACATCGACGAGGACAACTACGTCTTCGTGCTCGGACGAAGTGACGACGTGATCAACGTTGCCGGACATCGCCTTTCGACCGGAAGCATGGAGGCGGTCGTCGCCGGCCACCCGGCTGTCGCCGAATGCGCGGTCATCGGCATTCACGACGAACTCAAGGGGCAACGCCCCAGCGGCTACGTCGTGCTCAAGTCCGGAGTCGACATCGATCCCGAAACACTCCGACAGGAACTGGTCGCGCGGGTGCGAGACCAGATCGGTGCCGTCGCCACGTTCCGGGACGTCACCGTCGTCGCGGCCCTGCCGAAGACGCGCTCCGGCAAGATCCTCCGCAAGACCATGCGGCAGATCGCCGACAACGAGGAGTACACGGTCCCGTCGACCATCGAGGACGCGAGCGTGCTGGACGAGTTGTCCAAACTCCTTCGCGGATAAGGATTCAGCGGATTCCCCTGCCTGTCTGCCGCCGGACGTAGCAGTATGAACACGTTCCAGTTCTGGCGATTCACACGGGCAGGGGAAGTTCGATGGGCAATTTGGACGGTCAGGTCGCATTCATCACCGGAGCGGCGCGTGGGCAAGGTCGTGCGCACGCCGTCAAACTCGCATCCGAGGGTGCAGACATCATCGCGGTGGACCTGTGCGCGCCGGTCGCCACGGCGGGGTACGACATGGCCACCGAGGCCGACCTCGCCCAGACCGTCGCCCTGGTCGAAGCTCAGGGCCGGCGCATCGTCGCGTCCGTAGCGGACACTCGCGACCTCGATGCCCTGAAATCAGCTGTCGACGCCGGAGTCGAGGAGCTCGGCCGACTGGACATCGTGATCGCCAACGCAGGCATCGCGGCGTCGGCAAAGTTGTCCTGGGACCTGAGCGCCGAAGAGTTCCGCGAGCTGATGGACATCAACGTCACGGGCGTGTGGTTGACGACCAAGGTGTCGATTCCGCACATCATGAACGGCAATCGAGGTGGATCGATCGTGTTGATCAGCTCGATGGCCGGGCTTCGAGGTGTGCCGGGTATCGCACACTATTCCGCGTCGAAGCACGCCGTTCGAGGGTTGGCGAAGTCTCTGGCCAACGAGCTCGGCTGGGCGGACATTCGGGTCAACTCCGTACACCCGGGCAATGTGCGAACGACGATGATCGACAACGAACCGATGGTTCGTGCGTTCCGTCCGGACTTGGAGAATCCTGTCCTCGCCGATACCGCTCCGATCATGTCGAAGCTGAATCTGCTGCCCCATCCGTGGGTCGATCCCGAAGTGATTGCGGATGCGGCGTTCTATCTCGTAGGGCCGGCCGGGCGCGGGATCACCGGCATCGCGTTGCCGATCGATCTCGGCACCTCGGAAAAATTCGCAGGCGGCTGAGGGCATCGAACTGATGCAGAATTGCCTCTGCCGGATGGGTCTCGAGCACCATCCGGCAGAGGCAATTCCGGCTTGATCAAGCCTTCGTAGCAACAGAACAAGTAGTCGACAACCTCATAGGCGCTCCTCGTCTGGCGTGGGAAAAACCGTTGTGGGATGCGCAACAAACCCAAGACCCAGAGTAGAAGCATTTCGCCGCAAACGCGCGTCATTCCGCACTATTTTTTTGGATTCGGGCATACTGGACAACGCTCCCACCACGTATTATGGACCCGAGTTCACACTTACAGGGGGTAGGCACAGTGACGGTCAAATACGCCGCAACGGACCCGATTCACGGAAAAGTCGAGATCTCATTCGACGTCGACACGGGGGTCGTCGACGTCCGAAACGGCAACTCACATGCTCTGTTGACGCGTCGAGTCGATTCCCCGCGCCGCGAAGGCACTCCCATCGGAACGCGCGCCGCCGCAGACTTGTTCTTCACTGTCGGTGGTGACGAAGTCGAACTCACTGTCGGCAAAGGGTTTCTGTCCCGTCGCTCGTACTCCGTCTCGGCACTCGTCGACGGCGTGAGTTTGAACTTCGCTCCAGTCGACGACGCGAACAGTGCCTTCACCCGCAACGGTGTACGGATCGGGCACTTCTCCAAGAACGAGGAATCCGATCCCAGACAGACCGACGCAGTCTGGTCGAGCACTCCGAGCACAGACGAACTCGTCATCGGTTACGCCCTGGCCGAGGCCTTCGATTGCGGAGCGCTCAACGGAGCTTTCGCTCTGATCGAATCACTGGTGCTCGGCGGCGGATAGAGGCCCCGCTCAGAGCAGGTGGATTACCAGCAGAACTACGGCAATAGCTGGGAAAAGCATCTGCACGACGGCTGCGCGGGCTTTGTCGGGAGACGAGAGAATCAGCACCAACCCCGCGGCAACCATCGATCCTGTGCCTGCCAGGACGAGGGCAATTCCGACCGACGCGGAACCGGTCGCCGCAATCACGATGCCGATCACCGACACGATCGCCAGGAAAAGGTTGTAAAAGCCCTGGTTGAAGGCGAGCGGCTGCGTGGTGATCGCCTCTTCCTCGGACTTCACGCCGAACGTGGCGCGGGTCTTCGGGGCCGTCCAGAGGATCGATTCGAGGACAAAAATGTATACGTGCACTGCTGCGGCAAGTCCCGCGAAGATGTAGCCGGCGACGTTCATCGGTGAGCTCCTGTTGCTTCGAGTAAATTCTGTATCGTTCGGTCCAATATATACTGGACCGAACGATACAGAAAGAGCGAGGCTTTGATGGGCAGATCACAAGAATTCGACACAACAGCCGTGGTCGCTGCCGCCTTGGACGTGTTCTGGGCACGAGGGTACGAAGGCGCATCCCTCGGAGACCTCGAATCCGCAACGGGGCTGAGTCGGTCAAGTCTCTACAACTCGTTCACCAACAAGCGCGGATTGTTCGACGCCGCCGTGCAGATGTACCTCGAACATGTCATCCGACCACGTCTGCGCAGCCTCACGACAAATCCCGGGGCAGACGCCGTCGACGCCTACCTTTCCTCGCTTGCGCACGCGATCGGCACCATGACCGCCGACTCACCTCGGCGCGGTTGCCTACTTCTCAATACGGCTGCCGGACTCGGCGCGCACGACGATGCGGTGGCAGCCGTGATTCGCGCGTATCGGCAAGAACTTGCCGTTGCGATTCGCAGTGGCCTACAAGCCGCCTTTCCGAACGAGACGGACGCCGCACTGGAGGATCGCACTCGAATCCTTCTCTCCTGCACGGTAAGCGCGCTGGTCCTCGCGCGAGTTGACACCGAAGAGGCGATCGCAACCCTGGAATCTGCGCATCGACTGAACGCAGAGTGGCAGAGCCGGAACATGTAGCTCGCGTCGTTACCCACAATCGAACGGGTAGGCAATGATGCTTCACATGCCCACGTTGACTACGCCTGCGATCGCCAGTGGCTGCCTCGGAGGGATGGGCCAACCCTCGATCCACGTCGGGACTTCGGCGATTCTCCGGCCGTGGACCTACGACGACGCCCCGGCGGTCGTGGAAGCCTTTCGGGATCCGTCGATTCAGCGTTGGCACGTCCGCCGCGCCGACTCGATCGACGAAGCACGGAATTGGCTCACCCAGTGGCGAGACGGGTGGGCAAGCGAATCCGAATGCCATTGGGCGATTGCCACCCCCGAGACGAATGAACTCCTCGGCCGAATCGCGGCAAAGGGGGTGAATTTATGGGACGGCACTGCTGAGCTCGCGTATTGGATGATTCCAGCGGCGCGCGGCCGCGGACTCTGCACCCAGGCTGTAACCGCACTGTCCGAGTGGGCGTTCCGCGATGCCGGGTTTCACCGCCTGGAACTCGAACACTCGATCCACAACCCACGATCGTGCCGGGTCGCGACCAAAGCAGGGTTCAGCGAAGAAGGTGTTCGACGAGGCTCCGCCAGGCATGCCGACGGCTGGCACGACATGCACGTCCACGCCCGCCTACGCAGCGATCAACCTTCGGCAACGACCCGCGCCGCGAGGGCAAGTGTCTGATCCACCAATTCCGCAACGCGCTGCGGCGCGACCGGTTCGAGGTCGAACAGAATTCGGTAGACGATCGGCGCCACCACGTGGTCCACTACCGAATCACCGTCCACGCCAGCCGCTTCCGGCCAACGCGCGAGGATCACGTCGATCTGCGTCCGACAGAAGAAGGCACACTTGAACTTCTTCGTACCGTCCGGTGCATGCGTCTGATCGTCGCTCATCAACACATCTCGCAGTGACGCGCGACCGACAGGCGCAGACATCTCCTCGAGATACTCTTGCGCCCAAACCGTCAGATCCCCTCGGAGCGAACCCGTTTCACGCGGGTCCGCGTCCGGGCGCAATCTCTCGATCGAGACGTCGGCAAAAACTTCGTTGATGTCCCCCCACCGCCGATAGATGGTCGACGGGGTCACGCCCGCATCGGTCGCGATCATCGGCACCGTGATCTCTGCTCGATCACGCTGTTCCAACAACTTGCGCGCCGACGCATGCACTGCCCGTTGGATGCGCGCACTGCGGCCACCGGGGCGCGGACCTGCGGACGGACTCATGAAACCAATACTAACGCAAAGATATTGCATTAGGCTACGGCCAGGCGTAGCGTCCCAAACGCAAAGTATTTGCGTTTGAAGTCTTCACCACCCGCACGGGAAGCGCCTACGACAATGACAACGACCGTTTCAGCACCGACCGAGAGCACTTCGCGCCCACGCTTGGGGCGAGGCGTCGCATTCACTCTCATCGCCGTCATCATCGCCACGTTCCTGGGCGCCTCCGCGACCCCGACGCCGCTGTACGAGCACTATCAACAGTTGTGGGGATTCTCCTCGCTCGCGTCGACGCTCGTGTTCGGCATCTACGCTCTCGCATTACTCGCCACGCTCTTGACCGCCGGATCCTTGTCCGATCACATCGGCAGGCGCCCGGTCCTGCTCGGAGCGCTCGCTTTGGAGGCGGTCTCGCTCGCCCTGTTCGCCTCGGCCGACGGTTTGACCGTTCTGCTGATCGCCCGCGTCGTGCAGGGTGTTGCCACCGGCGCTGCAATCAGTGCTTTGGGTTCTGCGTTGATCGACCTCGAACGCACTCCGGGCCGCGGATCGATCATCAACAGCGTTGCTCCGACGGTGGGGCTTGCCGTCGGAGCCGTGGGTTCGAGTCTCATCAGCGAGCACCTGCCCCGACCCACCAGCACTGTCTACCTGGTCCTTCTCGTGCTTGTCATTCTCGAGATCTTCGGAGTATGGGCAGCTCCCGAGACGTCGGGCGGACGCCCCGGAGCCTGGCAGTCGCTACGCCCCACCCTTGCTGTTCCTCGTGAGGCCCGAACCATGATTGCGCTCACCGCACCGTGCCTGATCGCGGTCTGGGCGCTGGGCGGGTTCTACCTCTCACTCGGACCTGCATTGGCGCGCAACGCACTTGAGGTTCACAGCTCGCTCATCGGCGCCGTCATGGTCGCAACACTGACGGGATTCGGCGCCGCAGCGGTGCTCACCTTCCGTAAACTCGGTGGCCGAACCGTGATGCTGATCGGAACCACAGCCTTGGTACTCGGGGTGGCCGTCACACTCGTCGGGGCTGAAATATCCTCTGCAGTCTTCATTCTGGCCGGCACGGCAATTGCCGGTATCGGCTTCGGAGCGGGATTCCAGGGAACCATCCTCACCGTCATGCCACTAGCCGCCAACCACGAACGCGCAGGATTGTTGTCCACCGTTTACGTCATCGCATACTTGGCCAACAGCCTTCCGGCACTGCTGGCCGGCTACCTGGTCGGCAAGGTCGGACTGGTGGATACGACGCGTGGCTACGGCGCACTCGTCATGGTGCTCGCGGCCGCCGCGCTGATCGGATTGCTGGTCACCGGCGAGCGGAAGGGTACGACTACCTCCGTGCCGGAGTAGGTGTCCCCCGATCGGTGGACACACCGTTCGTCCTGCACAGGGTCCGGAGAGTGGACAGACGGCATCGATCTGCTCCGACATAGTTGTCTTCGAGACAGACAACCGAACGCCCACCCGGACAAGGACACCGACGATGACGAACCCCCGCTACGTAGTTGCCGCAATCACAGCTCTGGCCGCCGGCGCCCTCACCTTGGGATTGAGCGGAATCGCCAGTGCCGGAACTCTTCCCACAACGGGCAACACCATCACGATGACGATCAGCAACGACACCGAACAGACGATTCGTCTCGAAGGTGCCGACAATCCCTACGGACAGTGGATGCAGAGCCCACGCCAGTCGCTCGCACCCCACGAGACCGAGATCGTCACCGCGTACAACGAGGATCCGCGAGGCCTGACGGCCGACGTCGTCTATTCCACTCCCGGCGGCGGACAAGCCGTCTTCATGGCCAACGACTATCCGCAGTTCGACACCGACGGAACTCGAACCACGGACGCTGATCGCTACTTCATCTCGAGCTACATCGACGGCTTCTACCCGAACCTGAGCGTCGGGTACCACCTCGGTGCGGTGTGACTGCAGCGAAGGTGCGTCGTCATAAGAAATCCGTCTGCCTCTCAGACGCATTCGTTCTTGGACATTCGTCCGGCGCGAGGGGATTGTTGAACACAGCCCCGCACGAGCAGGCACACGCCCCGTTTGCAGGTGGTCCGAACATCAACGGGAGAGGGAAAACCACAGTGCGACTACCCAACCAGTTTCTGATCTACGTCAGCGATGCCGCCTCCGCAGCAGCGTTCTACGGCGAATTGTTCGACGCGAAGCCCGAGGTCCTCAGCCCTCGGTACATGACCTTCGACCTCGGCGGCGGCGTGGTCCTTGCACTGTGGAGCGGCAAGTCACGCGACCTCGATCCCACGACACCGCGCAATTTCGAAGTCGGCATATTGGTCGACGGCGGGAGCAGCGAAATACGCGCGATCCACGACGAGTGGGTAGCCAAGGGCGTCGAGGTCGTCGAGGAGCCGAACGAAGATGTCTTCGGTCTGACATTCGTCATTTCAGATCTGGACGGGAACCGCCTCCGCGTAGCGCCCGCAGATCACTGAGCACTCAACCCTTGATCTCGCCGTATCTACGGAGGGCTTCCTCACGCTCTTGCGCATGGTCGACGATCGGATCCGGGTAGTCGACCGGGCGCATCGCCTTCAGCGAGTGGACCGCTTTCCCGGGAACATCGCGGAGTTCGGGAACCCACCGGCGGACGTATGTGCCGTCGGGATCGAACTTCTCCCCCTGCGTGATCGGGTTGAAGACGCGGAAGAACGGCGAAGCGTCCGTGCCAGACCCGGCAGTCCACTGCCATCCGTGCTGATTGGAGGCCAAGTCACCGTCCACCAGTTGCGACATGAAGAACCGTGCGCCGCGCCACCACGGAATGTGCAGGTCCTTCACCAGGAAAGACGCGACGATCATTCGCACCCGATTGTGCATCCAGTTCTCGGCTGCGAGTTGCCGCATGCCGGCATCGACGATCGGGAAGCCGGTCCTGCCCTCACACCAGGCTTTGAAAGCGGAGTCTGCGTCGGCTCCGCCATCGTGACGTATGCGGTCGAACTTGTCGTCATAGTTTTTCCGGGCGCTGTCCGGTCGTTGAAACAGGATGTCTGCGTAGAAGTCTCGCCAAGCCAGTTGGCGACGGTAAGCCTGCGCACCGTCGCCTAGTCGATGGGAGAGATCTGCCAACATCGTTCGCGGATGGATCGTGCCGTACTTGAGCGGAATCGACATCCGGCTCGTGGTGTCGAGGTCGGGTCGATTTCGTTCGTCGTCGTACCGGTCAAGATCGTTCTCGCAGTATTCTTTCCACTGCTCGACGGCACCGGCCTCACCGACGAAATCGCACACGGTCGCGGATGGCGCGGGGATACTCACCCGGCGCGGGCCACCGTCCTTGTCGCTCGGATCGAACCAACGGACGGTCTGCGCGTCGGTCGACGCGGGGCCTCGCCATCCGTGTTCCATCCACTGACGGAAGTACGGCGTGAATACCTTGTACGGATCACCGTCGGCCTTGGTGACACGTCCGGGCGCTACGGCATACGGAGATCCCGTGGCGATCAACTCCACCTTCTCGGCCACCGCCGCGTCTCGCCGTCGGCCGTAAGGCCCGTAATCAGCACTGATGTGAACTTCTTCGGCGCCAACGGATTTCGCCACGCGGGGCACCACGTCTGCCGGATCACCTCGAACAACCATCAGGTTTCCGTCGAGTTGGTGATCGAGCGCCGTCAAGTTCGCGAACAGTTGATCCTGGCGCGGTGAGCCTGCCGGTCCGAGCAGTTTGTCGTCGAGAACGAACAAACCCAACGTCTGTCCGCCGCCATCCGACGCTGCACTCAGCGTGGGAAGGTCACCTACCCTCAGATCGCGTCGAAACCAGACCACAGAGTTGCTCACCCCGTCGAGCCTACCGATCAGATCCGAGAACGCACCCCACCGCACGAGCCGCAAGTTGCGCAGCTCTTTCGGGTGTCGGAGCGCAGGCGAGCCCGAGCAGGCGCCGTCGGTGCTCCTCCCCGAGCAGCAATGTGTACAGCTGATCCGCGCACAGCGCAGCCTTCCGGCCGTGCCGATCGAGCAATATCTTCTCCAGAAAGGCAATCGACTTCGCCGGGCCGGATTCGTAGAACGCGGCGGCCAGTTCAGGGAACTGTAGAGCCTCGCCGATCATCATGCGGTGCAGCGCAATCGAGTTGTCGCTGTGCAGGGCGATCACGATGTCCACTGCAGCGGCGAGCAGGTCCGACTGGTCGCCACCGGCGTTCTCGACATACGCGTGTTGACGCGCAACAGCAGCAGCGAAGACCGCGGATTTGTCGCCGAAATAGCTGTACACGGTGCGCTTGGCGACGCCTGCCGCCGTGGCAATGGCGTCGATGGTCGTTCGCGCGAACCCGACTTCCCGAAACGAGTCGACCGCGACGTCGAGAATCTCGTTGCGTCGATCAGCTCGCTCAGCGTCGCTGGTTCTCCCACGTCTGCGCGGTTGCTCCATCAAGTCCCCTGTTACCGTTCCGACAAATTAATGCTACGTTGACGTTTCATTATTTCGAACACTACAGGAGCACTGCATGACCGGACAACGGCTCGTCCACGTCGCCATCGCCGACGACTGGGAAGCGTGCAAGCGTTTCGGTGAGTACGAGGTCTCGACGCGCGGAATCAGTTACGACGAGGCGGGATTCATTCGCGCAACCAAGCCCGACGCACTCCCTTCGGTGCTCGATCTGGTGTTCGGCGACCTCACCTTGCCGCTGATCGTCGCCGTCATCGACGAGGACGCTCTGACCGCCGCAGGCATCGACGTCGAATGGGAGGCAGGAAAGCCCCGAATCCTCCGACCACTACCGATGGACGAGGAAACAGTGGTCGCCGAACTGGCCATGGAACGCGTTGACGGGGCCTGGCCGATTCCCGACCTGACCCCGTACGCAAACCACGCCGGCTAGACCAGAGCAGCCTCGGGTTCGACCACGGGAGTCGACGCCTTCTTCCGGCCGGCGGCGACACACAGCGCGATCCCGACCGCAATCCAGCACGCCAACACCAGAAGTGGCGTGGCGGCGCCATGGCCGTCGAAGAACGCCGTCGAACGGACGGATGCCCCTGCGGCGCCAGGTGGGAGCAACTGCCCCAACGCACCCCAACCTGCAGGCAACCACGCCGCAGTTGTCGCCATCCCCGAGAGCGGGTTTCCGATGAACATCATCGTGACCGCTCCCAACGCGAATCCCTTCATCCCGAGCAGGGATTCGAGACCCAGAATGGGAAGTGAGATGGCCGACATGCCCAGGGTGAGCGCGAGCGCGGTGAGCAGGTAGTTTCCGTCGAGACTGTTGGTGCCGAACTGCAGAATGGCAGTCAGTGCAAAACCCGCGACAACCGCGACGCCGCCTGCACCGAGCACTCGCTTGACGATGCTGCGCGGAAACAGTTGCACGAGAACAACAGCAGGCATGATTCCACCGAACACCAGAGGCAATGCCAATGCCGTGAGTCCCGCACCGGTCGGGTCGTCCGCCGTCAGCGGCACAACGTCTTCGACGGGCACCTTCGCCCCTGAACTCTCCGCGAGCCCACTGGCCACACCGGTCAAGGTTTGAGCGATCGGGGTTCCACCGGCGGTCGCGATCAACACGTGAGGGCCAGTTGCATCAACGGCGATTCCGCCGACCACGTCGCGAGTCCGAATCGCGTCACGTAGGGCATCTGCATCGGCGAAGGCTCGAGCATCGAAGGCGCCCGGTTTACTCGCCTCGAGCGAGGCACTGATCTGGGTAGTGGCCTGAACCGGACCGGCGATGCCCAACTTCAGTTCGTGCGGGCCACTGTTGATCGACGGCAACACGAAGGCGAGCAGCATCAACCCGATCACAGCGGACAAGCCCAACACCACAGCCACCAACTTCTTCCGGTCCTGCGCTTCGACGTTCATAACCCACCTCCCTAAGTGGAAGGTTTTCCTCCACTATTTGTGGAAGATATTCCTCCGGTTATGATGAACTGTCAATACCGGAGGTGAATGTGCGAGCCGATGCACGTGAACGCAGGAACGCAATAGTCGACGCCGCACGCGCGGTGTTCACCGAGCGTGGGCACGACGCGCCCCTCGACGCGGTCGCAGAACTCGCGAAAGTGGGCATCGCCACGCTCTATCGGAACTTTCCGACCCGCGAGGACCTCGTGACCGCCGTCGCCGTCGCAACACTGACCGATGTCCGCGAGGCTGCCGACGTCGCACTCACGGCGATGCCCACCGATCCGACGAGTGCGTGGCACACGCTGGTGGACCGACTCGTGGAACTGCGCCTGGGCGCACTCATTCCCGCGCTGGTGGAACGTAGTTTCACCGAGTTGGCGCCCGAAGTTCTGGCCGTGCGCGAGGTGACGAAAGCGAAGATGACCGCGACGATCGGCGCCGCTCAGAGCGCCGGGCTGGTCCGCCCCGATCTGCAACCCCTCGAATTTGTCATGGCTCTGGCCAAACTGACGCGCCCGCAAATCGAATTGTCGGACGAGGCCATGCCGAACCTGGTCCCGCGGTTGGTCGCGGTGTTCATGGCCGGTCTGCGTCCGGACGGTACCGACTTGCCGGTCTGATCGGCGAAACCCGACGTACCAGGCAAGGCACAATGGGGCTGTGACCGAGATACCGAAAATCCTCGTAGTCGACGACGACGCAGACGTCCTGACCTCACTCGAACGCGGATTGCGGCTCTCGGGATTCACCGTACTGACGGCGGTGGACGGAGCCGACGCGCTCCGAGTGATCTCCGACAAGCGACCGGACGCGGTGGTCCTCGACATCAACATGCCGGTTCTCGACGGCACCGGAGTGGTGACGGCGCTTCGTGCCGCCGGCAACGAAATCCCGATCTGCGTGCTCAGCGCACGCAACTCGGTCGACGATCGCATCGCCGGGCTCGAATCCGGTGCAGACGACTACATGGTCAAACCGTTCGTCCTCGCCGAACTGGTTGCCCGGATCCGCGCGATGCTCCGGCGCAGCAACACTCCGGCCGGCGATCACGCGGAAGGTACGAACACCCTGCGCGTCGGAAACCTCGACATCGATCTTTCCGGCCGCCGAGTTCGTGTCGACGGCAAGGAAGTGCCGCTCACCAAGCGCGAATTCGAGCTACTCGAAGTGCTCGCACACAATTCCGGCATCGTGCTCACTCGCGAACGTCTCCTCGAACTGGTCTGGGGCTACGACTTCGTCGCCGACACGAACGTCGTGGACGTCTTCATCGGCTATCTGCGTCGAAAGTTCGAATCCGGCGGTTCACCTCGTCTGCTGCACACCGTTCGCGGCGTCGGGTTCGTGCTTCGGGAGAACCCGTGAAGCGTCGCCGCTTCTCACTACGAACTCGCGTTGCCGCGGCCGCGGCACTGGGGGCGACGTTCATCGTCATCGCACTCGGTGTGGTCGTTGCACTGGCCATCGCACGAAACAATTTGGCTCAGTTGGACCGTCGACTCGAGACGGCATCGACGGTCATCGTGGCCAATGCAGCAACAGCGGGACCTTTTCTCGGCGCGTTCGGAGACGGCGGCGCATTTTCCGTGACCATCCGCTCCGACACCGACGGAACCGTCAAATCCAGTACCCCGACGCGACTGCCCGAACTGCCGGTCGGTTCGGCGACCGTCGACGTGGACGGTACGAAGTACAGGGCATATACCGCCGAGGCCGATGGGATCAACGCCCTTGTCTCGCTGGCGGTTCCCTATGCCGAAGCGCGGGACATCACGGTCGATCAACAGCGTCAGGTTGCGTTCTTCGGCGTCGGGGCCGTAGCGGCCGCAGCTGCGTTGGGATGGTTGTTCGGTGGCCCGGCGGTGCGCCCTCTCGTGGAATTGACCCGTCGGATCGCCCGGCGAGATCCCGATCTCGCCACCGAGGTTTCCGGTATCCGTGAAGCGGACGAGCTTGCCGCAGCAGCAGAGTCGATGCTCAGCGACGTCGCCCGGGCACAGGCCGCGACCAACTCGGCCCTTGCTGCCGCTCGGGACTTTGCTTCCGCTTCGGCTCACGAACTCCGAACTCCGTTGACGGCGATGCGAACCGACATCGAAGTGTTGTCCATTCACGACCTCGACCACGAGCAGCGACGTGAGATCCTCACCGATCTCGCCCGCGCACAGGGCCGTGTCGAATCAACTCTGCGAGACCTCGAGCGCCTTGCAAAGGGTGAACTCTCGACGGCCGAGGATTTCAAGGACACGGATCTGACCGAGGTCTGCGACATCGCTGCCGACGACGCACGCCGACATCATCCTGGACTCGACGTCAGCGTCGTCACGGTGGATTCCCCACTCCCCTATTGCATCCGGGCGCTTCCTGGCGGAATCCGGTTGATCCTCGACAACGCGATCACCAATGCAGTCCGCCACGGCGGCGCGAGCACGGTGCGCATCACTCTCGCACGGCCGGTCGATTCACCGGACACCGTCACGATCACGATCGACGACAACGGTTGCGGAATACCGGCCGACGAACGCTCGAGCGTCTTCGAGCGCTTCACTCGCGGATCGACGGCAGGCAAGACGGGTTCCGGCTTGGGCCTGGCACTGGTGGCGCAGCAAGCGGCCCTGCACGGCGGACGTACGACATTTCACGACAGTCCGCTCGGCGGGGCTCGCCTGCTGGTCGAACTCAGGGATCAGCCCGGACCCGAATAGCCCCTTCAGGTCTCGATCAACTCGCCGATCCCTGACGCTGTCACTTCGATGACCCGAGCCGAGCCGATGTCGAAGAACAGTCCGGCGATACGCAGGCGACCATCCACACGGGCCTGACCGACCAGAGGATGGCGTTCGAGAGTCTGCAATTGGACTGCAACGTTGACCATTCCGAGCTGATCGACCTCCGAGAAACCCGCCTCGGCCGCAGCACGCGCCACCGGATGGCCACTCGTATATGCCTGCAAGCTCGTCTCCGCATGCCTCAGCCATTCACCGACAACTCCCGATTCCGACGAACTGTTCGTCAGGAGTGCCTGCATCGCGCCGCAGCCCGAATGTCCGCACACGATCACCGAACTGACACCCAACTCGTCGATCCCGAAGGCCAGTGCCGCTTCCACCGACGTATCGCGGCCGCCGGCCGGAACCAGGTTTCCGACGTTGCGCACGGTGAACAGGTCGCCAGGGCCACTGCTCGTGATGATGTTCGGCACCACTCGCGAATCTGCGCAGGTAAGGAAAAGAGAGTCGGGATTCTGCCCGTCGCGCAACTGATCCATGTGCGGCCGTATCGCTTCGGCGCGATGGCGATGATAGTTGGACACCCCGTCCAGAATGGGCCGCAAGGCTGGCGGGCTGCTCAGATTCCTTCCCGAAGCCTGTGGTTGCCAACTACCCCAAGGAGCGAGCAATCCGCGCAGGTCGGTGACTGCGGCGCCGCGCTTCGGCGGACCGGTGGTCGCGCTCTCCATACTCACCGAGCCGACTTCGTCGATGATCACCGAACCACCTGCCAACTCGTACTGCCTCGCCCACTCTTCGATGACGTCGAAGACGGCATGGTCGAGGAAGTCGACGGACAACTCCACTGTGACGTCGGACCGTGGTGGGATTCCGGCGAGCACCGACGTGAGCTTGGGCAGCACCAGGAAGGTGCACGAGCCCTCGACCAGGACGCGCCACTTCCCGGAATCGTTGTCACCCAATCCTTCTGCGGTGACAGTTGCACGGATGACTCGCCACACCAGGAGGGCGATGGCCAGCGCCAATCCGATCAGCACACCCTCGAGCAGATTCAAGAACACGACGCCGACAACCGTGATGCCGTACACCCAGAGATCACCGGTCCGTCGCGCCAACCGAATGTGCGCCAGCTTGACCAGTTGAATACCGATGACGATCAACAGTCCGGCCAGCGCAGACTTCGGAATCTGCTGCACCAACCCGGCCAGCGCAGCCGAGAACAGCAGGATCCACAGGCCGTGCATGATCGACGACGCTCGGGACTTCGCCCCGGCTTCGACGTTGGTGGCGCTGCGTACGATCACACCCGTGACGGGCAGACCTCCGATCGCCCCTGACACCATGTTCGCAGTACCTTGGCCGAGCATCTCGCGGTCGAAGTTCGAACGCGGGCCCGAATGCATCTTGTCCACGGCCACAGCCGAGAGCAGACTCTCCACACTGGCGATCAGGGCGATGGTCAGGATGCCGGTTGCGACGCCGAGCCACTGTCCGTCCGGCAGCGCAGGCAGTCCGATCGAGTCCAGCAGGGACCCGTCGAGTGCAATACGCTCGACGTCGATCGGCAGCACGAGCGAAGCGAGAGTTGCCAATACGATGCCGACCAACGCGGCCGGAACTTTTCGGACGCCCGCGGGGAGATAGCGCCACCCGAGAAGAGTGGCGATGACGACGAGTCCGATCATCAAGTCCTCGACGTGCAAGGCACCGATCTGAGCGGGCAACTGCCGTAGATTGTCCAGCGCCGAGCTGGCCGAGCTTCCGCCCAACAACACGTGAACCTGTTGCAGCGCAATGGTGATGCCGATTCCGGCGAGCATCGCATGCACGACCACCGGCGCAATAGCCAGTGCTGCACGGGCAATTCGACTGAGCCCGAACACGATCTGCAGAAGACCGGCGCCGACGGTGATCAAACAGGTGACCTTCCACCCGAACTTGCCGATCAGTTCGGCGACCACCACGGTCAGACCGGCTGCGGGACCACTGACTTGCAGCGGAGAACCTCCCACAGCTCCGGCCACCACTCCGCCGACGATCGCGGCGATCAGACCTGCCATGATCGGCGCCCCGGAGGCGATCGCAATTCCCAAGGACAGGGGAAGTGCCACGAGGAAGACGACCAACGACGCCGGCACGTCGTATCTGATCAGTTGCTCGAGATACCGCCGGCTTCCACCACCCGGCGGAGACGAATCCCCCCACGACGCTCTCGTCTGCGGATGATTGTGCGTGCACTACGGACTGCGTCGACATAGATCTCCTCGCCGGACCCCGGATCCGGCTGCTGGGCAACATGTTCGAAGCGAATCGGCGATCGGTATCGCCGATCGACTGTGACCATGGTAACCGCGATTCCTTACCGTTCCCTTAGATGCGAGCCCGGACGTGGTCGACGTCACCGCCGCCCGGCACTGTGACTCGAACCTGAACATCGGTCCAAAAGATCGATCGAATTGCTTTAAACCGCAAGCATTTTGACTGAGACACCTCCCAGCGACCAGCACACCCGAGCGCCATCGGCGATAATGGTCGGGAGTGAACGCTCAACCGCAAACACAACGATGTGAAGGCAGGCACCATGTCCGATCAGTACGTCGCCGCGCAGGACCGTTACGAAGCCATGCCGTACCGCCGAACCGGTCGGAGCGGTCTCAAACTCCCGGCCATCTCGCTGGGCCTCTGGCACAACTTCGGCGACGACGTACCGATCGAGAACCAGCGCGCAGTTCTGCGGCGGGCATTCGATCTCGGAATCACCCACTTCGATCTGGCCAACAACTACGGGCCCCCGTACGGAAGCGCCGAGACGAACTTCGGCAGGATCCTGCGTGAGGATTTCTCTTCGTACCGCGAGGAATTGGTCATCTCGTCCAAAGCCGGCTGGGACATGTGGCCCGGCCCCTACGGATTCGGCGGTTCCCGCAAGTACTTGTTGTCGTCCCTCGATCAGTCGCTCGGCCGACTCGGCGTCGACTACGTCGACATCTTCTACAGCCATCGCCCTGACGCCGAAACTCCGATCGACGAGACCGCAGGCGCCCTGATCAGCGCTGTCCAGCAGGGCAAGGCCCTGTACGCGGGTATCAGTTCGTACTCGCCGGAGCGCACCCGCGAAATCGCCGCACTGCTCACCGCTGCGGGGGTTCCGCTCTTGATCCACCAGCCGAGCTATTCGATGCTGAATCGCTGGATCGAGCAGGACCTGCTATCGGCTGTCGACGATCTCGGAGTGGGCGTCATCGCGTTCTCACCACTCGCTCAAGGCATGCTCACCGATCGCTATCTGAACGGTGTCCCCGAGGATTCCCGTGCAGCTCAAGGTAAGTCACTGGATCCGTCGTGGCTGACCGACGACGCCCTCACCCACATTCGCGCGCTCAACGACATAGCGTCAGCTCGCGGCCAGTCGCTGGCCCAGCTGGCACTGAGCTGGGCACTTCGCGATTCGCGGGTCACCTCGGTACTGATCGGTGCGTCCAGTGTCGCGCAACTCGAAGCCAATGTCGGCGCGCTCGACAATCTCGAATTCAGTACAGACGAACTGGCCTCCATCGATCAGCACGCCAAGGACAGCGGCATCAATCTGTGGGCAGAGGCCAGTTCGATCTGAGTGAGAACTTCAGCTAGAGCTGAGGCAACTCCACGTTCACGTGCTCGCCCTCTTCGAACACGGCCGACGCCGGCCCGACGATCAAGGGATCCGGAGTACCGACAGCCCGGTGATCCTTGTTGGGATAGTCGAAGCTGGCGAGCACGTGACGCATCGCCTCGAGGCGAGCGCGCTTCTTGTCGTTGCTCTTGATCACCGTCCAGGGCGCATCTCCGGTATCGGTGTAGAAGAACATCGCTTCCTTGGCCTGGGTGTAGTCGTCCCACTTGTCGAGCGACGCCAGATCGGTCGGTGAGAGCTTCCACTGACGCACCGGGTCCGTTCGGCGGGCCGCGAACCGCGCCAACTGCTCTTCGCGGCTGACCGAGAACCACAGCTTGTGCAGATGAATCCCGGAGTTGACGAGCATCCGCTCGAAGTCCGGGGTCTCTCTCATGAACTCGAGATATTGCGTCGGCGTGCAGTAACCCATCACTCGTTCGACGCCGGCGCGGTTGTACCAGGACCGGTCCATCATCACTATCTCGCCGCCGCTGGGCAGGTGTGCGACATAGCGTTGGAAATACCACTGTGTCCGCTCGATGTCCGTGGGCTTCTCGAGCGCGACTACGCGGGCGCCACGGGGATTGAGATGCTCGGTGAATCTCTTGATCGACCCGCCCTTACCGGCAGCATCGCGACCTTCGAAGATGATGAGCACTTTCTGACCGGTTTCCTTGACCCACAACTGCAGCTTGAGCAGCTCGATCTGCAGACGCCGCTTCTTCCGCTCGTACTCGCGGCGCGACATCTTCTTCTCGTAGGGGTAACCCTGCTTCCAGGCATCCGAGAACTCTGAAGGCTCCAGCCCGCCGAGCTTGTGCTTGAGGCTCGAGAGCTCGTCGATCTCGGCTGCGTAGTCCTCGGTGACGGAAATTCTGGTCGACGGGGTCGGCAGGTCAGGAACCCGACCGTCCACACCGCTGGCGTCGGGGCTCATGAATACGCACTCCCTGTCGTCGAAATGAACGAACGTCCGGAAAGTGAATTTTACGCGCCGAAGCCCGCTCCCGCGGGTCCGAAGAGAATGTTGCTTGGCATCGAGGAGGTAACGACAGGTCCGGCTTCCCAGTCGCCGAACCCTCACGCGGTACCTTGATCGAGGTAACTGAGACGGTCGGTAACCCCGAGAGAAGAGAGTTCTGGCGAGATGCGAGTAGACGGACGGGAGATCCCGGTAACGGGAAGCCTCCTGCCACCACTGCACCGCCGTACGAGCGACATCATGCGGGTTGCGATCGCTGCTGTGCTGCTCGGCGGCGTGATCGCGGGATCTCTGATCACGCGAAGCCAGTGGGACGCCCTCGAAACGTCGGTGTCCAACATCGTCGGAGTTCTGTCGCCGAGCCTGTCCGACACCGTGTACCTGCTCTACGGCATCGCAATTCTGGCGCTACCGTTCGCCATCCTGATCGGCCTGATCGTCGGGCGCCGGTGGAAGTTGCTGGCCGGATACGCCGCTGCCGGTCTGTGCGCCGGTGTCGCGTTGTCCTTCACCGGAACAGGACTGGCCGCACCGAAATGGCACCTCGACGTGCCGGACCGACTCGACGCCACCTTCCTGTCTCAATTCCTCGACGATCCGCGATGGATCGCAATGCTCGCGGCGGTGCTCACCGTCTCGGGCCCGTGGCTTCCGAAGAAGTGGCGACGAGCCTGGTGGACGCTGCTTCTGCTCTTCGCTCCTATTCATCTGATCGTCAGCTCGATCGTTCCCGCACGATCGATGCTGGGTCTCGCCGTCGGATATCTGATCGGCGCGGTGATCGTTCTCGCCGTCGGCACCCCTGCCCTCGAAGTGCCGTTGGACTCGGCAGTACGCGTACTCGCGCGGCGCGGTTACCGCGTCACCGCTTTCCGCGTCGTGAGTCCCTCGGGAATCGGGCCTCTTGTCATGTCCGCAGCCATCGACAAGGCACCGGACGACGAACCTTTCGACGAACTCGTCGTCGAGTTGTACGGACAGAACCAGCGAAGCAGCGGAGCAATTCGACAGACGTTCCGCTGGATCTCGTTCCGGAACCGTGAAACTCCGCCGCCCTACGGATCGCTTCGTCGCGCCGTCGAACACCGAGCGCTCATGGGTATCGCTTTCGCCGACATCGGTTTGGCCAGCTCCAAGGCCGTCGCCATCTCGGTACTCGACCGCGGGTGGGAGATGTACGCGCGCCCGAGTCCTCGCGGCATCCCCCTTGCCGTCGCCGTCGAGAACCAAGCGGGCGAGGAAGAATCCACCAAACTGATCGACGCGCTGTGGCAAACACTGCACACCGCTCACGTGCACCAGATGGCGCACGGCGACCTGCGCGCTTCGGAGATTCGTGTCGAAGGCGGAACCATCCTCTTCGGCGGGTACGCGTACTCCGAATTCGGCGCCACCGAAGTTCAGATGCAGTCCGACAACGCACAACTTCTCTTCGCCACCGCATCACTGTTCGGGGTCGATGCAGCGGTGGACGCCGCGATTCGAGCGCAAGGCGCAGACACGATTCTCGCCGCCTCCGGCCGATTGACCACCGCTGCATTGCCCAACCGCATTCGGCGGACCGTCACGGATTCCGCGAAACTGATGACCGAGATCCGGGACGAGGTCGGTGCCAAGAACGGGATCGAAAAGGTCGCTCCCGCACAGGTCACCCGGTTCAGTCGCAACCAACTGATCCAGCTCGTTCTGCTCATCGGTCTGGTCTACGTCGCCTACCCCTTCATCAGCCAGGTCCCCGCGTTCATCACCGAACTGAAGACGGCCAACTGGTGGTGGGCACTGCTCGGCCTCGGCGTCTCCGCACTGACATACGTCGGCGCGGCAGCGGCCCTGTGGGCCTGTGCGTCGTCGATGGTCAGTTACCGCAACCTCCTGATCATGCAGGTGGCCAACACCTTTGCGGCGACCACAACACCGGCCGGAGTCGGCGGACTCGCGCTGAGTGTGCGGTTCCTGCAGAAGGGCGGGCTCGGTACCGTCCGTGCAACGGCCGCAGTCGCGTTGCAACAGACGGTTCAGGTGGTCACCCACGTCGGCTTGCTGATCTTCTTCTCGATCGTCGCCGGACGCGATACGAACCTTTCACACTTCATCCCGGGATCCACCGTTCTGTATCTGGCGGGCGGCGTCGCGCTCGGAGTTCTCGGTGCATTCATGTTCATCCCGAAGCTCCGTGGGTGGCTACGCGACGATCTGCGTCCTCAGATCACCGAAGTGTTGGGTGAACTGAGCCAACTCGCGCGAAACCCCACGCGTTTCCTCATCATCGTGGGCGGCAGCGCCGCAACAACTCTGGGTGCCGCCCTGGCTCTGTGGGCGAGCGTCGAGGCATTCGGCGGAGGAACGACGTTCATCACCGTCACCATCGTGACGATGATCGGTGGGACGCTCGCCTCGGCGGCTCCGACACCGGGTGGCGTCGGAGCCGTCGAGGCCGCCCTCATCGGCGGTCTGTCCGCGTTCGGACTGCCGGCAAGCATCGCGGTCCCGTCAGTCCTGCTCTACCGAGTCCTGACCTGCTGGCTCCCGGTGTTCTGCGGTTGGCCGACCCTGCGATGGCTGCAGAAGAACGACATGGTCTGAGCTGTTCCCGTTACTTCTGGCGAACGACGTGCGCCTGCAGTGCTTCACCGTCCTCGTCGACCCAGCCCTTGCTCTGCGCGTAGTCGACCATCGCGGCAACACCTTCGACGTCGGTGGTGCTCTCGCGAACACGGGCCACCGAGATGAAGGCATTACCACCGCTGACGTATCCGTAATCTCGAGCGTGCAAGAGCTCGTCCAGTTCGGAATCGGAGATGTCGGCAGTCACCTCGACGTGAAAGGCCTTCAGGTTATCCACATCGCGGACGCTGACGCGGCCGTTGTCCACCAGTACAAACATGGCTTTCCTTTCCTGGATCACTCACGACGGTGAGTGCGTACCGATTACACGCCGGTGACAGGTCTGTGGATCCGACTCGCAGTGCCAGGCGTCGTCCACCGATCCTGTCACGATCTTGTGGTCACCACCGTCGACTACGGCGTCCGAGAATGTTGATCGCGAACTTCCGCATTCCTTCGATGAGGCCGAGAACTTCCGACTGCCGATCCAGTGCCACCGCGGTCATCGGCGTATCCATCGACAACGACATGGTTGCCCTGAGGATCGTTCACGAGGTCAGCCCTTGTCTGCCAACTCTTGTGCGTACTTCTTCGTCATGTGGTCGACGGCGTCGAGTTGTGCCTGGGCATGCCCTTCCCGGACGGCGCGCGCGTGAGCTGCCGCGTCGAGCGTCGCCTGCGCCTGTCCTTGGAAATGCGGAAAGACCTCCTGCGCGAACAACTCTGCCGAACGTCGTGTGTCCTGCGGGTTCGCCCAATCGTGGCCCATCTGCAGCATGCAGCCGAAACCACCGGACTGATCCCACAGCCGTTGCACCTGACGCCTGGCCTGCTCCGGTGTGCCGATGACACCGATGCCGGCTTCGTTGATGAAGTCGATCATCTCGCTCAGACGCGCACCGGATACGGCCATCTGGGGGAAGGCCGCCACGTGCTGGAAATAGTCGAACCACTCCTCGATGCCGTATTCGACCTGCTTGCGTGCTTCCGCCTCGGTTTCGGCAATATGGAAGGGCCCGGCAAGAGACCACTGCCGACGATCCACCGTCGTCCCGTTGACCTCCGCGCGCTCCTCCATCACATTCCAGTGGTGCGCCAAGGCGTCGAAACCGTCGGCGGACAACGTTGCTCCGATGGAGAGCAGGCCCAGACCGTGCGTACCGGCCAGGCGAGGACCGGTC
This sequence comes from Rhodococcus sp. P-2, assembly GCF_016598535.1. Classification (GTDB taxonomy): domain Bacteria; phylum Actinomycetota; class Actinomycetes; order Mycobacteriales; family Mycobacteriaceae; genus Rhodococcus_F; species Rhodococcus_F baikonurensis. The sequence goes on from NZ_CP066779.1 coordinate 1,799,233, forward strand.
GGGGAAGCCACTGCGGCCACGGTGATTTCGATTCCGTTCTCCGAGTACGGAGCGAGCTGCAGCTTGGCGTCGTACAACTCGTGAGTTCGGGTCTTCGCGGACACCGTCTCGCCACGAAGAAGGCGCACGACGATGTCGAGGTTCTCCTGCAACAACTCTCGGGTGTCCGTCGGGTTCAGACCGATCATCGCCGAGTCGGTGGGCAGCGAACCGGGCCCGACTCCGAAGATGGTGCGCCCCTGAGTGAGGTGGTCCAACTGCATGATTCGATCCGCGGCCCACAGCGGGTTGTGATACGACAGGGACGTCACGCCCGTGCCGAAACGAATCCGCGGCGCACGCTGCGAGGCTGCGGCGATCATGATTTCCGGCGACGCGATGATCTCGCTTCCGGCAGAGTGATTCTCACCGAACCACGCCTCGTCGTAGCCCAACCGATCGAGGTGTTCGACCAGTTCGAGATCGCGCTGCAGTGCAGCGGTGGGATTGCGTCCGGGGACGTGGAACGGGGCCATGAAATACCCGAAACGAAGCCTGCTCATGAGTTCTCCTAGTGCTCTGGGCCAACTCCTGGCCGTGCACCGAAAACGCTATCCGCGACATGACCGTGGTCACAGTGCACGAAAGTGGACAATCTCAGCCGCGTTGGTCGGCAAGTTTCTGCTCGTAGACCAACTTCACGAACTCGGCACGGTTGCGCACGTGCAGAACGGCAAGGATGCGGCTGACGTACTTCTTCACCGTGTCCGGACTCAGCGACAAGATCGCCGCAATTTCGTCGTTGGTGTGACCATCCGCCAACAACTCCGCGAGATCGATCTGCCTGGGCGTCAGCTTCTCTCGCCAGCCCGGCTCACGTTGGCCGGGAAGCGTCTGACACAACAGCGACAACTGCCTGCCCAAGATGCCCAAACCCGCGATGTCGCGCCCTGACAGATCCTTGCCTTCGGAATCGAAGATTCCCACCAAACCGTGACCACCGTGGGCGAGCTCGAGATGCATCACCGACGCACTGTGCAGCCGCTTGCGATAGAGAAAATCTCGCAGGTAGGTCGCCGACTGCGAAGGGACATCGGCCAACTGCGTGTGCGTGATGGCCGGCGAGGCCAACAGCGTCGCCCGTGATTGTGCCGTCGCAAAGACGTCGTCGAGGTACCAATGCGCTTGGTACTCGTCGAGGATCGGCGTGATCCGCCCGGTCGTCACCGGATTCGGATCGGCGAAGGCCGTCGTGAAGGTAGGCCCGGAAAGGAACGTGGTGTTGGGGCAGCCGTAGTGATCGTGCAACGCCACCATGAGGAGGTTCTTGAGCTGATCGAGCGTTCTCGCCGCCGAGCAGTAGTCGAGGATGGCGAAGACACGGTCGTAGTCCGCCGCAGACAAAGCCACGTCACCGCCACCACGCACGTCTACCACCTTGCCGGAACTATGATCCAGATCACTCACCGAACAGCATAGGCACTACGCTCGTGAAACGGACAAGTTCGTCGCCTACCTGCACTGTTGGGGTCGATACCGGATACTGACCCCTATGTCGGAACTCGGAAAAGAACCAGACGAGAAGCAGAAGGCAGTGCTGGAGCGGCACGCGTCGTGGATCGAATTGTTCTTCGACCTCGTCGTGGTTGCCGGTATCGGTCAGCTTGCTCACCTGCTCCACGGTTCGCCGTCGTGGTCGGATGTCGCGCTCTACGCCTTGCTCTATCTCGCGTTCTGGACCGCGTGGGCGACGTTCACGATGTACGGCAACGTCGCCGGCGATCGCGTCCGCATTCCGAGCATGCTGATCGCCATGTTCGGGCTCGCCGTCATGATGGCGGCAGTGGCCGGTATCCACGACAACCATGCGCTGGCCTTCGCTGTCGCCTACGTAGCCGTGCGTCTGCTGGCGAGTCGGGTGTGGCACAACGGCCAGATCGTCGTGGACTGGCCGATCGCCCAGATGTCGCTCGGTGTGATTCCCTGGATCGTCTCGTTCTGGTTCGAAGGTGACACCCGCTTCTGGCTCTGGACTGCCGGCGTCACCATCGACCTGCTGATCATGTTCGTCGTCTCCGGCAGCGCGATCATGGAAGACGCGCAGGAAAAGCTCGACCGCATCATCAAGGTGCGCGGGTTCAAGGACGACCGGATGCCCGAACTCGAAGCCCTGCACTCCGATCGGGCGCATCTTGCCGAGCGGCTGGGGCTGTACGTCATCATCGTATTGGGCGAGGGTGTGATCCTCGTGATCTCGGCGGCCTCGAAGCTCACCTGGGACTCGACCGTGGTCAGCCTCGCCGTCGGGTCGTTCGTTCTGCTGTCCGGCATGTGGGCGCTCTCGCTTCTCTACGGTCACGCCGGTGTTCCGCACCTGCAGCCCGAGAAGTTTCCCGCTCGCATCGACATGGCCCTGCACTGTTTCACCACCGGGGCTATCGCGGTTCTGGTCGCAGGACTCGGAGCGGCGACCGAACACGGCGCGGAACACACGCCCGCGAACCTGCGGTGGCTGTTGTGCGGAAGCATCGCAGTCTATTTCGGAATCAGCATGGTGGCGGGGCTGTTTGCGCGATCGGACCGACGGTGGCTGCTCGGCTGGGCACTCCCCTGCACAGCCATCCCCGTCGTCATGGGCCTCGTCGGCACCTACATGAGCGCGACGTGGATCATCTGGGTATTGGTCGCCACCGTCACCTGGCAGAACGGCTACGAGTACGCGCAGGTGCGGCGGTCGCGCCGCTCTGCTGTGCGCCTTTATTAACCCCCCGCGGTTAATAAAGGCGCACAGCGGGGACGGTCTTTACCCTCACGGCCGGGTCGAAGCGATAGGGCTGCGCCAACACAATTCCGGCCAATCGCTTACGCAACCTCGACATCTCGGCCCGGACGGTCACCGTCTTGCGCGGATCGCCGAACAACTGTGAGGCGAGCTGCGAGGCCGTGAGGCCCTCGTCCGCCTGTGTCAGAGCCACGAGGATCTGCGAATGGCGCGGACTGAGGTCGATACTCCAACTCCCCATTGCCGAGGAGTACCGCAGTTCCATCGCGTTCGGATCTCGCAAATCCAATTCGACTTCGGCACACACCGTTCCGGACGCCGGGTTCACTCGAGGACGGATGAGCCACCCACCCGGAAGCGGCTCGCACATACACAATCCGAGCGTCGGGAGCCAATGCTCGCCGCTGCTCATCACTTTCGGCAGTGCGATTCGGTAGATCGGCGCCATCGAGTCCACCGCCGCGACCCAGCCGTTACGGTCCACGACCACGGTCGGCTGGCTCGCACGAGCCAGCGTCGACGCCGAGACCATCCGGAGCTGATCCAATCCGATTCGATGTTTCTCCCGCAGTGCGGATTCCGCCAGCCTGGCCACGCTGTCCACCAGCGCGAGAGTCGACGGGTGAACTGTGTCTGCTGCGCCGGCGACGTTGACGACGGCGATGGCCCGGCGACTACGCGGATCCCGAACCGTCGCCCCCGAGCAGGTCCACGGATGCTGCGAGCGCGAGTAGTGCTCGGCCGAGAACACCTGCACTGCCGAACCCGAAGCCAACGAGGTACCGATTCCGTTGGTACCTACAGCTTCCTCGGTCCACGACGCGCCCTCGATCATTCCGAGGCGTTCGGCCCGATCCAGCATTCGACTGGGCCCGCGGCGCCAGAGGATGCGTCCGTGGCGGTCCGCCACCACGATCAGATTCGCGTCGTCCGGGCCGACGAGCGGTGCCAGGCCTTGTACCGCTTCGTCCAATATCTCCGTCATTCCGGCGGCGCGCCGGCTCTCTTCGATCTCGGATTCGCGTCCGGTCCTGGTGATCGAGCACCGCTCCGGATCGAGTCCGAGTGCGCGCAGCCGCGACCACGAATCGGCGATCACGGAGCGCGGGCGTGCGGGCGGTTTGCGCCCCGACATCGTTGCTTCGTACACGGATTCGAGAACACGTGCGTACTGCGCCGCGTCTTCACCACTACCCAGGGCCGGTTCGAGTCGATTCGTTGCGCCGATCACACTCCAGTCCTATGTGATGGGGTCACCGAAAGCGAGCGTTGCACCCGGTTGCAGAGTTGTTCGCGTGCGTGAACGTAGGACGACGTTCACGCACGCGAACGGTGCTCACGCGTTGAGGGGTCTCCCCAACGCCGAGAGCACAGACTCGTGCATTGCCTCCGAGAGCGTCGGATGAGCAAACACGACCTCGGCGAGATCCTCACCGGTGGCTTCGAGGGATCGAGCGATACCGAAACCCTGAATCTGCTCGGTCACATCCGGACCGACCATGTGCGCGCCGAGCAGTTCCCCGGTATCGGCGTCGAAAATCGTCTTGACGAAGCCTTCGGCCTCGCCGATCGCCAATGCCTTGCCGTTCGCCTGAAGGTCGAAGTGTCCGACCCGCAGCGTGCGACCCGTACCGGCGCACTGCTTCTCCGTCAGACCCAGACTCGCCACCTGTGGGCGGGCATACGTGCATCCCGGAACGTAGTCACGATCGAGAGGATGAACATCGGTCACGCCCGCGAGCTTCTCGACGCACAGGACAGCTTCGTGACTCGCCTTGTGCGCCAGACATGGAGCGCCCGCAACGTCACCGATGGCGTAGATCCCGAAAGCACTGGTACGGCACCACTGGTCCGTGACGATCGCACCGCGCTCGATCTCGACGCCCAGAGCCTCCAACCCCAGATCCTCGACGTTGCCGGTGATCCCGGCCGCCACCAACACCCGGTCCACGGTCAACGTCTGGACACCGTCGCTCGTCTGCACGCTCACCTCGACGGCATCGGCTCCGACAGTCACGGCCGACACCGAGGCTCCGGTGTGAATCGTGATGCCACGCTTCTCGAACTGCCTGCGAACGAACACCGAAATCTCTTCGTCCTCGACCGGCATGATGTGTGGTGCCATCTCGACAATGGTCACCTCGGTGCCGAGATCGCGGTACAGGCTGGCGAATTCGACTCCGATCGCGCCGGACCCGATCACGAGCATCGACTTCGGCAGCTCCTTGGGGACGAGTGCGTCGAAGTATGTCCACACCCGATCACCGTCGGGGACAACCCCGGGAATCGAACGCGGACGGGCGCCGGTTGCAATGATCACGTGGTCGGCTCGATACGTCTGACCTTCCACGGACACGACGCCCTTGTCCACCAACTTCGCGGTGCCTGAGATGACGTCGACGCCGTTCTTCTTCATCAGATAGGCAACACCGCCGGACAATCTCTCCGAAACCCCTCGGCTGAACGACACCAACTTCGAGATGTCGAACTGGACAGACGCCGAACTGAATCCGTATTTGTCGAGTTCGCTCAAGGTATGCGCGACGTCCGCGCCGTGAAGCATCGCTTTGGTGGGGATACAACCCCAGTTGAGGCAGATGCCTCCCAGGCGATCACGTTCTACCAGCGCTACGTTCAACCCCAACTGGGCGGCCCGGATCGCCGCCACGTAACCACCGGGGCCACCACCGACGACAAGAACGTCGTATTTCTTCGACGTATTGCTTTCCACCACAGCCCCTTACACCAACATCAGCGCGGGAGAAGCGACAAAGCGCTGGAGTTCCCGAAGGAAGGTCGCGCCCAAGGCTCCGTCGATCACCCGGTGATCGCACGAGAGGGTCACGGTCATCACGGTCCGGACGGAAACACTGTCGCCGACCACCACGGCCCGCTTCTCCCCCGCACCTACGGCGAGGATCGCTCCCTGGGGCGGGTTGATGATCGCGTCGAATGCCTTGATCCCGAACATGCCGAGGTTGGACACCGTGAACGTTCCGCCTTGGAATTCTTCGGGACGGAGTTTGCCGGTCTTCGCCTTGGTGGCCAACGAGAGCACCTCACCGGAGATGTCCGCCAACGACTTGGTGTTCGCACTACGCACGATGGGCGTGATCAGTCCGGTCGGAAGTGCAACTGCCACCGAGACATCCGCCGACGCGAATCGAAGGACCGCTTCGTTCGCTGCATCGAATTGGACGTTCACGTCCGGCACCTTCATCAGCGCAGCCGCGCAGGCCTTCACGATGAAGTCGTTGACCGACAGCTTGACCGCCGGGACAGTCGAATTGATCTCCTTGCGCAGAGCGAGGAGCGCATCGAGCTCGAGATCCGCCGTGAGCCGGAAATGGGGAGCCTGCTGCTTGGACGCCTGCAACCTGCCCGCGATTGCCGATCGCATGGGCGTGAACGGAATTGTGTCGTACTCGGGTTCGACGGCAATGGTTCCCGTCTGAGCCGCCGCTTCTGGCAGGAGCTGCGCGGAACGAGCGGCGTCGTGCACGTCGGCGACGCAGACGCGTCCCCGCGAGCCTGTCGGACGACAGTCGTGCAGGTTGACGCCCAGCGATCGGGCAGTTCTGCGTGCGACCGGGGTGGCAGGCACGGCACTGTCGTCGGCGGTTGATCGCAGCGGGAGGCCGGATCTCGTGGCCGGCGCTGCTGTCGCAACAGTGCCACCGGCGTCACGAATCGCGTCGTCGATGTCTCGGACACTGATCCGTCCGAGTGGGCCGGTACCCACTACGGCGGCGAGATCGATTCCGAGCGCTTCGGCACGTCGGAGTGCTCGAGGACTCGCAAACACGTCGCTCTGCGTCGTGCCCTGCAGAACACTCGGTACGACGGTGGAACCGGTTGGTGCAGGCTTTGCCACAGCAACCACCTTCGCAGCCGACGTAGCCGTAGGTGTCGCGGGTGCCGCCGGTTCGGCAGCTGGTGACGGTGACGGCTCTTCCGCCGGCGCTGTTGCGCCGCGGGCGGCGAGGAACTGCTCGATCTCCGCATCTGTCGCGGACGCATCGGCGGACACACCGATCACGGCGCCGACGGGCAGAGTCTGCCCCGGCGTGCCGACGATCTTGCGGAGAACACCGTCGAACGGTGCCTCCAGCTCGTTGGTGATCTTGCTGGTCTCGATCTCACAGATCAACTGGCCCTTGGTGAACGAGTCACCTTCCTCGATGAGCCATGCGTTGACCAGCCCCTCCTCCATGGAGAGCCCCCACTTGGGGATGTCGATAGCTTTGATATCGGCCATGATCAGGCTCTCACCAGCTTGCGAACCGACTCTTCGATGCGCGCCGCGTCAGGCAGCCAGGCTGTTTCGAGAGTCGGTGAGAACGGAACCGGCGTGTGCGGCGGCGTGATCAGTTCGATCGGCGCCTTCAGATAGTTGAATCCCTTGGTGGCGATCAGTGCGGCCACATCGTGCCCGAAACCGCAGCGTGCGGCAGATTCGTCGACGATCACCACGCGTCCTGTCGACGCAACGGATTCGAGGATGCCGTCCTCGTCCAATGGCGAGACGGTACGAGGATCAACGACCTCGACCGAAATACCCTCAGCTGCCAGCTTGTCCGCTACGTCGTTGGCGCGGTTCACCATTGCGGACAACGCAATGATCGTGACGTCGTCGCCCTGCCTGGTGTAGTTGGCGACGCCGAACGGAATCGCGTAGGGCTCGTCCGGCACTTCGCCTTTGAGGTCGTAGAGCACCTTGTGCTCACAGAACACAACGGGATCGTCGTCCCGGATAGCCTGGATGAGTAGGCCTTTGGCGTCGTAGGCGTTGGACGGGGTGACCACCTTCAGGCCAGGCACCGCGGCAAATACGTTGTACGGAGACTGAGAGTGCTGCGCAGCGGCAGAGAAACCGGCGCCGATCATGCCTCGCACCACCAGCGGAGTTCTGGCTTTGCCACCGAACATGTAGCGGAACTTGGCAGCCTGGTTGTAGAGCGCGTCGTAGGAGACTCCGAAGAAGTCCATGAACATCAGCTCGGCGACCGGCCTCAGTCCGGTCAGTGCGGCTCCGGCAGCCATTCCGATGATCGCGGATTCGGTGATCGGGGTATCGATTACACGCTCCGATCCGAACTCCGTCCACAATCCCTTGGTGACACCCAGGACACCGCCGAATGCCTCGATCTTCTTCGTCTCCAGATCGGGATTGGTACCGGCATGCCCACCGCGTACGTCCTCACCGATCAGGACGACGCTCGGATCTCGTTGCATTTCTTGAGCGATGGCCTCTTTGACGGCCTCGCGGTAGGTCTTCTTCACCACGTTCGTGGCTTCCACGCTTGTCATCTCGGGCTCCTCAGTACGACACGTAGACATCGGTCAGCAGATTCTCGACGGGCGGGTACGCCGCGGCGCGCGCCTTCGCTACCGCCTCGTCCACCAACACTCGCGACTGCTCGTCCACCGCGTCCAGATCAGCGGTGCTGACCTTCTTCGCATCCACACTGCTACGGAAATTCTTGAGCGGATCCTTGGTTTCCCGTAGTTGCGCAACCTGTTCCGCCGTGCGGTACAGCTGCGCGTCACCCTCGAAGTGGCCGTGCCAGCGGAATGCGGCCGCCTCGATCGTGGTGGGGCCACCGCCGGTCCTGGCGCGCTCCGATGCTTCCGCCATCGCGTCGTAGACCGCGAAGAAGTCGGTGCCGTCCACCTTGACGGCAGGCATTCCGAAGGATGCAGCGCGGGCGGCGATGTCGGGTGCGCCCACCGCGTAGTCGGTTCCTGTTGCTTCACCGAATCCGTTGTTCTCGATCACGAAGACGATCGGAAGATCCAGCACCACAGCCATGTTCATCGCCTCGAAGACGGTTCCCTGGTTGGATCCGCCGTCTCCCGTGAACGAAGCAGCGATGACGCCGTTTCGGAGTGTCTTGCCACTCAGTGCTGCACCGATCGCCAACGACGGCGCGCCGCCGACGATTGCATTGGCGCCGAGCATTCCCACGGACAAGTCGGCGATGTGCATCGAACCGCCCTTGCCGCGACACAGGCCGTCGTCCTTGCCGAAGATCTCGGCCATCATGCCGTTCAGATCGCACCCCTTGGCAATGCAGTGCCCGTGACCGCGGTGCGTGGACCCGATGTAGTCGGCGTCGCTCAGGTTCTCGCACACTCCCACGGCGATGGCTTCCTGGCCCGAGTACAGGTGAATGAAGCCGGGGATGTCGCCGGTTGCATTCTCTTCGTGCAATCGATCCTCGAACGCACGGATGCGCGACATCTTCTCGTACGCCTTCAGCAATGCATCCCGGTCCAACCCTGAATGAGGCTTGGCCCCGGTCTTTTTCGATCCTGGCGTTGTCGGCCTCTGCGCCGTCCGTTGAACCACCGTCACACTCCTCGTTCTCGATCACTCGTCGCCATGCAGTGTCGTGTAGGTCACGGGCGAAGGGAAAGAGTTGCGTGAGGTTGCCAAGAGTTGCGAAGGGTTGCAGCTGTTGACTTTCGAGGTTGACTCAGGCGCCGCTGAGGCTGCCGCGTCTGATCTTGACCAACGCACGGTGTTGGACGAGTTCCACGGCGCTCGTTGTCGTTCTCAACGACAGCGCCGTCTCGCTCACGTCGAATCCGACAACGATGCGAGCTACGAGAACATTGCGTTCGACGGCCGACAGGTCGCCGAACGGCAGAGTGATTCGACTGGATGCAGGTAGTGAGTCGATTTCACGACTGACCGCGTCGTGCAGAAATGCGAGGAATGCTTCGCCGCCTCGTCTTCGTCGCTGGAACTCGGCCAGAATGGACCGGCAGATCCCGGCGGCAATACGGTCAGCATCGACAGGTCGCAGTTCGGCACGACAACGTCGCGTCACCACAGGCACGACGCGCTGAAGGAGTTCGCCAATCGCACCCCGATCCCCGCGAGACGCATCGTCGGCAACACTGTCGATCGAACGCCCACCTGCCCTGCTTGCCATTCGGATCTCCCCCTGGTTAGGCCTTCGAATTCCCGACTACTGCTCCGGTTTCGAATTCGCTAAGGGCGGATCGGTTCGGGGCAGACTCCGGTTTGTTCCCCGATGATGTTGATCTCCGCATTGGAACGCGGGTCGGCGCCGTAGTTGATCTGGTCGGTGCACTTCTCGGGGGGCTCGATCGCACCCGGTGGGAGCGGTGCCGGGCACGAACCCATCCGTTCTCCGATGCTGTTGATCTCCGCATTCGATCGAGGATCGCCGACGTAGTTGATCTGATCGGTGCACTTGGTCGACCCGGTACCTTGACCGGGTACCGCAGGTGCAACCGCGCTGGTAGAGACCGGGGTCCAGGCCGGTGCTGCTCCACCCTCCGCGACTCCGGGGGCAGATGCGTCCGTACCGCCGCCCACCGAGTTCGAGCTTTCGACTGTCTCCGAAGTGGTCGTAGAGGCCAACGGCGGTGCGGTCGTGGACGCCGCGACCACCGCCGTGGTCGTCGCGCGTTCGGGTGCAGTGGTGTCTTCACCCGAACATGCCGTCATCGCGCACACCACTCCGATCGTCAGTACCGCGAGCAGCACTTTCAGACGCCGAGTCCTGTTGGTCAGCAATACTTCAGGCATTTGCTCTCACCCTCCTCGATACGCGAATCAGGTCGTCCCACCCAGCGGTGAACATCGACCTGACTCACTCTAGAAGCCTGATTCCATCGGTTTCGTAACAGAAATCCGGCGGTCGGGTACCAACTCTCGACGGTCCCGACATTCATACGATTACGTAACGGTGGGTGGTGAACCCTCGATATCGAGATCACGTGTGATCGTATGAAAAGCGCATATGCCGATGAGACAGTTCTCAGCGGCCGGGGAGGGGAAAGTGTTGTATCGGAATAAGATCTGCGGCGGTCGAGCAGGCCGCACTCGCAGGCTGTTCGGTACGGCGCTCGCGACAGCGGCCCTCGGAACTTCCGTGCTCACCGGATGCGGGTCCCCCCAGGGCGTTGTGATCGAAGGCGACGTCGCTTCCACCGGGTTGCCCGTCACGCAGCCCGCCGACCTGGCCAGACGGGTTGCCGAGAATTCGAGGTTGGGCCGTGCGCTTCTCGACGATCCTGGGGTGTCGGAGGGTGTGAAGACAGAACTCCGATCGTGCCCTGACTGGTATCCGATCTCGGTCGGATCCATCCTTCTCGACCCAGGCGCACCTCGTATCGTGCCGGAGACCGAGCTCGTCGTCATGAACGTGTATCCGTGCCAACCGGCCCACCAGCCCGGTACCGGAGTGTCGATTTCCGTCAACCTTGCCGGCTATGTGTACCGCAGCGGCAAGGCCGGTTCGAGTGAAGACAATCCTGAGCTGGGTGAGCGTCTGTTCTCTGTCGAAGAGCGCGGAAAGTTCATCGTCAGCGGTCAACGCGCCGCGAGTTTGTCGGTCCTGGAAACGGATCCGCGGCCACCCGAGTTCGAGTGTTGCCCGCGTCCGCCGCTGCGGACCGAGTTCCATTGGGACGGGATGGAGTTCGTCCGTGATTGATTCTCGTCGCGCGCTGCTCGCCGGTGTTTGCGTACCGCTCGTGATTGCTCTCGCCTCCTGTTCCACCGAACCCGAATCCGAACCTGCTCCGAATATCGCTGCATCACTCGACCCTTCGGATCTCTCGCAGGGCTTGAGCATCGATCCTGTTGCCCTCATCAGAGCAGACTCGGAGGTGTCCGATGTGGTCAAAGACAGCCTCCGACTGTGCGGTGATGCGAACGTCCCGTACGAAATCCGGTACTCCCACGTGACGGATGCCGTATGGCAGGATGCCGTCGTCAACGTCTTCACCTGCGACGCTGCCGGTATCTGGGGACGACCGGCCCCACCGGTCAGCTTCATGGTCGCCGGATTCGTCTACCAGATCGACGAATCGGGCGCTCACAAAGTCTTCGGAGTGCAAGACCCAGGACGCTACGTCGTCGGCTCAACCGGAGGATTGTCGGTCATGGTCGACCTGTGCAAAGACCCTGGCATTCCGGAGTTCTGTCAATCGTCGACTGCATACAAGTGGACCGGTGAAGGGTTTGAGAGTGTTCCGTTCCCATGAAAGCGAAGGCCGATGACCGATCCGTTGATTCTGCTGGTCGAAGACGACGCCGTCATTCGAGAAGCCACTCAATTGAATCTCGAACGCAACGGTTTTCGGGTGATCACCGCGTCCGGGGGGTTGACCGGAATGGAGCTGGCGGTCGACGCCAAGCCGGATATCGCCGTCCTGGACGTGATGCTTCCCGACCTGAACGGAATCAGCCTGTGCCGTCGTATTCGTGAGGAACTCTCGGTGCCGGTCATCATGCTTTCCGCGCGCGACGACCCGATCGACATCGTTCTCGGGTTGGAAGCCGGTGCCGACGACTACGTCACCAAACCGTTCGACAGTGGAGTCCTGGTGGCTCGTATCCGAAGTGTGCTCAGGCGGGTCGACACTCATTCCGGTGTGGAGAAGGACATCGTGACTCTCGGTGATCTGGAGATCGATCGCGAGTTGGTGACGGTCACGCGTTCGGGCGCCGAAGTGGCACTGACCCCCACCGAGATGAAACTGCTCCTCGTCATGGTGAGTGTGCCGCGCAAAGTCTGGTCCCGCTCCGAACTGCTCTCGGACGTCTGGGATTACGACTGGGGCGGCGACACCCGCATCGTCGACGTGCACGTTCAGCGATTGCGCACGAAGATCGGCTCCGAACAGATCCGAACCGTCCGGGGATTCGGGTACACGATGGACAACCATCGGTGAGATCGCGGGACCTCGCGGCCAAGCTCCCGTCCACCGGCAGGCGGTTGTCGTTTCAGTGGAAGATCGCTGCAGCTATCACGTTCGTGATCGCCGTCGCGTCGATCACGCTCAGTACCGTGATGCATCAAACCTTTTCACACAACCAGGAGGACGCAGCGCGGGCAGCAGCTGATCGCAATCTCCAACTGGTGCTGCAGGACGAAACCGGCAGCATGCGTGCGCTGTTCCGCGCCACCACCGATGGTCTCGACGTTCCGGAAGAGTTGCGTCAGGCCGTGGCCGGCGGCAAACGTGCCACCTACCTTGTCGACAGCGGTGACCAACCATTTGTCTGGGCTGCAGCCGACGTCAACACCCAGGTGGTTGCGATTCGCGTCCCGTACACCGCGCAGCGGGAATCGATCGCCAGCGTCGATCGAACTCTCCGCAACGCCACCGTCGCGGTGATCGCAGCGGGCGCCGTCCTGGGCGTACTGCTTGGGCTCGCGATGTCGTATCGACTGCGCTCGGCCGCCCGCGCGGCCCGCAAAGTGTCCACCGGAGCGGACATCCGCGTCCGCTCGGTCACTTGGTCACTCTTCGACGACGAGATCACAGAGCTGGCAGACGCGGTCGACGCGATGTCGGATGCGTTGCGAGGACAACTCGACGCCGAAAAGCGCGTGACAGCCAACATCGCACACGATCTCAGGACGCCCATCTCCGGACTGGTCGGCGCCGCCGAGCTTCTGCCGCCAGGTAGACCTACCGAATTGGTGCGCGACGGCGTCCACAAACTCAGAAGGCTCGCCGAGGATGTCATCGAGGTGGCTCGTCTCGACACCACGTCCGAACAGGCAGACATCCAATCGGTGGAACTCGCACAGGTGGTGCGTCACGCGATCTCCATCACCGAGGTCGAGTGTGAAGTGAGTGTTCACGGCACCCCTGTGTCCTACACAGACGCACGTCGGCTCGAGCGGATCATCGCCAACCTGATCTTGAATGCTCGCAATCACGGAAAGTCGCCGATCGGAGTCGACGTCGACCACTCCCGTATCACGGTGCGAGACCAGGGCAACGGGTTCACCCAGGAATGGCTTCGTCAGGGGCCGAGGAGGTTTCAGACCGATTGCGTCGAACGTGGCTCGAACTCGGGCTTGGGCCTCGGCTTGACGATCGTAGTAGGGCAAGCCGCGGTCATCGGCGCTCGAATCGACTTCTCGAACCATCCGAACGGCGGCGCTGTGGTGACGATCGACCTCCCGGAGTGCTCGTCAGACGAGTTCGATTGACACCGAGGCAGTTCGGCCGAACGGCCGGGACGCAGCGTCCCGGCCGATCAGTGGTGTCCCAGACTCAAACCTGTCCGACAGTGACTCCGGTGCGGACGTCCGGCGCACCCAGGCGCGCCGCATCAGCCGTCAGGTCGTCGGGTTGCTCCTGCGATTCCCGCTCGGCGGCCACACGCAACCGGTAGTGCTCGATCTCCTCCGCGATGTGCTCGGGAGTCCAACCCAGCACCGGTGCAACCAGTTCGGCTACTTCCGCGGCTGCCGCGTCGCCGCGGTCGTTCACCTCGATGGAGATGCGGGTACGACGGGTGAGGATGTCGTCGAGATGCTGAGCACCCTCGTGGCTCGCGGCGTAGTGAATCTCCGCCTTGAGGTACTCGGGGGCGGAGTCCAACGGCTGCCCCAGTTCCGGCCTCGCCTCGATGAGTTCGAACAACTCGTCGGCCAAAGTGCCGTACCGACCGAGTAGGTGCTCGATCGTCGAGACGTGGAGCCCGGTGCGCTCAGCTGTGAGGTGCCGATTGTTGTGCGCGGCAAAGTAACCGTCGGCACCCACCAGTTGGATACGCTCGGTGCAGGACTTCGGCACCTTCTGCTCGAGTCCGTGCACCGCGGAATCGACTGCGTCCTTGGCCATCACGCGGTAGGTCGTGTACTTGCCACCGGCAACCACCGTCAAACCTCGCACCGGACTGGACACCGCGTGTTCACGGGAGAGAGTGCTGGTCGAGTCCGATTCGCCGAACAGCAACGGACGCAGTCCCGCGTACACACCGACGACGTCGTCGTGCGTCAACTCGTCCTGGAGCAGCTTGTTGACATGACCGAGGATGTAGTCGATATCGCTTCGGCTCGCTGCCGGATGCGCGAGGTCGAGATTCCAGTCGGTGTCCGTGGTACCGATGATCCAGTGGCTTCCCCACGGGATCACGAAGAGCAGGCTCTTCTCGGTGCGCGTGATGATCCCGGTCGAGGAATTGATCCGGTTGCGCGGGACGACCAGGTGCACACCCTTGGAGGCGCGGACCTGGAATTGCCCTCGCCCACCGACCATTTCCTGAATCTCGTCAGTCCACACACCGGCGGCGTTGATGACCTGGCGAGCACGGATCTCGAAGGCACGCCCCGTTTCCAGATCCACTGCCTTCACTCCGACGACGCGGTCCTCCTCGCGGAGAAAGCCGATTACGCGGGTGCTGTTGACGCACAGCGCGCCGTACTCGGCGGCCGTGCGCGCCAGCATCATCGTGTGGCGGGCGTCATCTACCTGACCCTCGTAGAACTTGACCGAACCCCGGATAGCAGAACGCTTTCCGGACGGGAACGATTCGAGTGTCTTCTTCTTGCCCACATGCTTGTGGTGTGAGGGAACCCCGCGGCCGGCGCCCATCACGTCGTAGACGCCGATGCCCAGACCGACGTACGGTCGGTCGATCAACTTCTCGAGCGGGTAGATGAACGGCACCGGCTTCGCGAGATGCGGGCACAGCGAGTTCAGAACCAGCGACCGCTCACGCAGTGCCTCGAAAACGAGCGCAAAATTGAACTGCTCGAGGTAACGAAGTCCACCGTGGAACAACTTGCTCGACCTGCTCGAGGTTCCGGACGCGAAATCGCGAGCCTCCACCAAGCCCACCTTCAGACCGCGAGTTGCGGCGTCGAGTGCGCTACCCGCGCCGACCACGCCACCGCCGATGACCAGGACGTCGAGTTCGGTTTCTTCCAACTTCTTCAGCGACTCCGCCCGCGATGACGGACTCAATGCTTGTGCTGTGCTCATGAAAACTGTTCCTTCACTTGAAAATAGGTAGAAATGCGGGCGCCGCGATCAGTCTGCGTCGACCCAGTCGAGTGTTCGAGTGACCGCTTTCTGCCAGCCGGCGTACAGCCGCTCGCGCTCGGTCGAATCCATCGACGGCGTCCAGCTCTTGTCCTTCGCCCAGTTGCTGCGGATGTCGTCCTCGCTCTCCCAGTACCCCACGGCCAGACCAGCGGCGTACGCAGCACCCAAAGCCGTGGTCTCGGCCACGACAGGGCGGATCACCTCGACGTCGAGCAGATCGGCCTGGAACTGCATGAGGAGTTCGTTCGCTACCATTCCGCCGTCGACCTTGAGTACTTTCAGGTCGACACCCGAGTCGAGGTTCATCGCCTCGATCACCTCACGGCTCTGGTACGCAGTGGCTTCGAGCACCGCCCGGGCAAGGTGCCCCTTGTTCACGAACCGGGTCAGGCCGACGATCGCCCCGCGTGCATCCGCGCGCCAGTGCGGTGCGAACAGACCCGAGAACGCGGGCACGAAGTACGCGCCGCCGTTGTCCTCCACGGAGCGTGCGTTCACCTCGATGTCGGCCGCGTTGTCGATCATGCCGAGGTTGTCCCGAAGCCACTGGACCAGCGAACCGGTCACGGCGATCGATCCTTCCAACGCGTACACCGTTGGCTGTTCGCCGATCTTGTAACAGACGGTCGTCAACAATCCGTTCTTGCTCATCACCTTTTCGGTGCCGGTGTTGAGCAGGACGAAGTTGCCGGTTCCGTAGGTGTTCTTCGCTTCGCCTGGAGAGAGGCAGGCCTGGCCGAAGGTTGCCGCCTGCTGATCGCCGAGGATTCCGGCGATCGGTACACCGGACAGCGTGCCACGTTCACGAACGAATCCGAAGACCTCGGAGGAGCTGCGAATCTCGGGAAGCATGGACTCCGGAATCCCCATATCAGCGCAGATCGCCGAATCCCAAGCGAGAGTGTCGAGATCCATCAGCAGAGTACGTGAGGCGTTGGTCGGATCGGTGGCATGCACTCCGCCTTGGACACCGCCGGTCATGTTCCACAACACCCAGGTATCCATCGTGCCGAAGCACAACTCGCCAGCTTCGGCTTTGTCGCGAGCGCCCTCGACGTTGTCGAGAATCCATTTGACCTTGGGACCCGAGAAGTACGTCGCCAACGGCAATCCGGTGACTTCGGTGTACTTCTTCGGCCCGTCCTCGCCCGCGAGTGCAGTACAGATTCGATCGGTGCGTGTGTCCTGCCAGACGATCGCGTTGTAAACGGGCTTCCCCGTAGCGCGCTCCCAGACCACTGCCGTCTCACGCTGATTGGTGATTCCGACGGACGCGATGTCGGCTGCGGTCAGGTCGGCATTCGCCAGCGCGCCGGCCGTGACGTTGCGGACGTTGTCCCAGATCTCGATCGGATCGTGTTCGACCCAACCCGCTTGCGGGAAGATCTGCGAGTGCTCATGCTGTTCGACGGCAACTACGTGCCCACTGTGATCGAAGATCATGCATCGAGTGGAGGTGGTTCCCTGGTCTATCGCGGCTACGAACTGCGCCATCGTGCTACCCCTTATGGTGTCGAAGAAAGTGCGAGAGATTTACTGTCAGAGATGATGATTCGCCATCACGCCGCGATAGTGGCCTGTTCCTCGGGCGCCTTCTCCACCGAGTCGTCAGGCAGGAATCGTCCAACCAGCTTGTCGTAGAGGAACACCCCGATCGGAGCGCCGATCAGCGGTCCCACGATGGGCACCCAGAAATACAAACTCCCGTACTGATCCCGCCAGGCGCTGCCGTAGCCGGTGAGATACGACGCCAGTCGCGGACCGAAGTCACGGGCCGGATTGATGGCGTAACCCGCGTTGGTCGCCCAGGCGAATCCGATTCCCACCACGATCAGTCCGACGACAAACGGTGCGAGATTCGCGAGCGGCGGAGTGCCGCGAGAATCCGTCACGGCAACGATGAGGAAGAGCAGGATCGCCGTGCCGATGATCTGATCGATCAGTGCCGAGCCGAGGCTGACCGGGAGCGTTCCGTTTCCGGGCATCGTCGAGAAGATCGTCTGAGTCGCCGTGGTGTGTCCGGGATCGATGGCATTGAGCATGTCGTTGTAATTCCACCGGACGATCAGGGCCGCGACAAAGGCTCCAGCGGTCTGTGCCAGCGTGTAAGGCAATACCTTGCGCCAGGAGAAGTCACGGAAGATCGCGAAGGCAAAGGTCACTGCGGGGTTCAGATGAGCACCCGTCGCCCGGCCTGCGACATAGATGCCGAACATGACGCCGAGTCCCCAGGCCCA
The DNA here is from genome assembly GCF_016598535.1 of Rhodococcus sp. P-2. Taxonomy (GTDB): domain Bacteria; phylum Actinomycetota; class Actinomycetes; order Mycobacteriales; family Mycobacteriaceae; genus Rhodococcus_F; species Rhodococcus_F baikonurensis. The sequence continues at coordinate 1,817,065 of NZ_CP066779.1, forward strand.
CGCGATACTGTCGTGTCCGCCGAGACCCCCACCGCTCCCGCCGGACACAACCTGCGCTACAACTCCGACGCCGAACAAGATCAGGATCATCGTTCCGGCGAACTCGGCTGCCAACTCGCCTGGGAGCCCTAATCGCTTGGCTTTCTCCATCCCCACCCTCACTTCGTTGTGATGCATGTCATAGTTTGGATTGCTGCACCCGTAGCGTAATTCCCTTTGCACATTCACGCATAGCTCGTGCACATATGTGCAAATGCCCCATTTGCGCACCGTAACGCGGGTAACAGACAGACTTCTGGGACTTTGCGTGATCGAGCGCCTCAACCTGGTTCTACTCGGATAAGATTCGGTTCAGTGCTCTTGCACGTACGTGCAGACAGGACGAACCCATGGAAACTCCCACTTCCGACTCCGTTACCTCCGATCCGGCGGACCCGCGCATCGCCGACGCAGTTCAGGCCGCACGTCTCTACTACTTCCAAGATCAGACGATGGCTGCCATCGGCCGCGACATGGGAGTGTCCCGATCCACCGTCTCCCGATTGATCACCTACGCACGCACCTCAGGTCTCGTCGAGATCAAGATCAGCACCCCGCACGGCCAGGCTCCACGCATCGAACGCGAGTTCTCGGAAAGGTACGGAGTGCGCGCCCACGTGGTGACCGTCCCGGAACTGGTGGGAGATCTCGAGCGACTCGAGAAGGTCGCGACTTTCGCCGGGCGCCTGTTGGCATCGTTCTTCGACAGCGACATGGTGATGGGGATCGCCTGGGGAACCACTCTCAGCGAAGTCAGCAAGCACCTTGCCCCCAAACGCACGTACAACTCGTATGTCGTCCAACTCAACGGCGCCGCGAATACTCGTACCACGGGAATCTCCTATGCCAGCGACATCATCAGAACGATCGCCGACGCCTACGGCGGTCTGCCACAAGGATTTCCGGTGCCCGCCTTCTTCGACTACCCGGAAACCCGGGAGCAACTGTGGCGCGAACGCAGCATCAAACGCGTACTGGACATGCAGAAGCGAATGGATCTGGCAGTCTTCAGTATCGGCGTCCCGGGCGGCAATGTGCCGAGTCACGTCTACACCGCCGGCTACCTCGAACCCGATGAAGCAGAGGCACTTCGACGCGACGGAGTGGTCGGGGACATCGCAACCGTGTTCTTCCGGTCGGACGGGAGCTACCGCGGAATCGAACTCAACGAGCGCGCGAGCGGCCCGCGACTGGACCTTTTCGAGAAGGTCGCCAGGCGCGTGTGCATCGTCGCCGGAACAGCAAAACTGCCCGCGTTGGAGGGAGCCCTACGGGGTGGGTTGATCACCGACCTGATCATCGACGACGTCAGTGCCACCGCGCTGGTGTCCTGACCGCTGCACCAACTTCTCGACTCCGTCGAGCAGCAGGCCGAGCGAGAAACCGAAATCGAAAGCGTCGTCGCCGGCGGCCTCGCCCTCCGGACTGCCGTCCTCGAAGCCGCCCTCGTCAATTGCAGCGCTGAGGTAGGGAAAGTCCTCGCGATTGATCACTCGTGCGATGAGGGCGCCGTAAGCCACGTCGTCGTCTGCCGACTGTGCCGATCGCGACGCAAGGTCGGCCGAGAATCGAGCACGACCGATCACGAACAACGACACGTTGGTCACCACTTGGAACTTCGACGCGGCGCTCAGCGCGACACCGTCAAGCGCGCTCAGACCCGCGTCGAGCCACGCCATGTTGTTGGGTCCGGTCGGCGGAGCGGTAATGGGTAGCTTGAGCCACCACGGACGACTCAGCATCGTGGCGTATTCGTGATTCGCCCACGCTTCGAGCTTGACGCGCCATGACACTCCGTCGGGAATTACCGGCGGTGGACCGATCACCCGATCCGAAATCAGTTCGATCAGTTCGTCTTTGCTCGCCACGTAGCGGTAGAGCGACATCGTCGTGAACCCGAGCGCTTTGGCCACGCGGCCCATCGACAGAGCCGTCACACCTTCCGCGTCGGCCAACTCGATCGCGGTGTCGAGAATGTGCTCGAGACTGAGCCCCTTCTTGGGACCCCGCGTTCCCGGCTGGTCCAGTCCCCAGGCCAGCTCGACTGCTCTCGGTAGCGCTCCGCGATCCATAAGCTCCCACTCTTCACTCTTGCCATCATCCTAGAACTGTGTACGCTATAAACACACGTTTATGCCATACACAGTTCTTCATTGGAGGTCTCGATGTCAGGAACGATCCCCGCAATCTCGGTCCGCGGACTCCGTAAGCGATACGGCGATCAACAGGTACTGGACGGACTCGATCTGTCCGTCCCGGCCGGATCGGTATACGCCCTCCTCGGCGCGAACGGCGCCGGAAAGACCACGGCCGTAAGAATTCTCACGACCCTCATCCCCTTCGATGCCGGCGAGGTCACGGTCGCGGGGCATTCGCTCCCTGACGATCCACAGAACGTCCGCCGACGCATCAGCGTCACCGGGCAATACGCGGCCGTCGACACACTGTTGACCGGCTCCGAGAACCTGACTCTCCTGGGCGAGCTGAATCACCTGGGCCGGAGGAGGTCTCGACGACGTGCCGACGAACTTCTCGACCAGTTCCACCTGACGGACTTCGGTGACAAGCGAGCGGGCGACTATTCGGGCGGCATGCTCAGACGACTCGACATCGCGATGAGCCTCGTCGCGAAACCGGACATCGTCTTTCTCGACGAACCCACCACCGGCTTGGACCCGCGAAGCCGCCACGAAATGTGGTCGATAGTTCGTGACCTCACGGCGTCGGGTGTCACGATCTTCCTCACCACCCAATACCTCGACGAGGCGGACGAACTGGCCGACACCGTAGGCGTTCTCAGCGATGGGCGTCTGGTCGCCGAGGGAACACCGGAAGAGCTCAAACGTCTCGTTCCCGGTGGCCACGTCGCGCTGCAATTCGAGAATCTGACCCAACTCGACCTCGCCGCGGCATCACTACCGCAGGCACACGCGAATGCCGAGACCTTGACCTTGCACATACCCTCCGACGGCGCGGTTCCGTCGATCAAAGCCATCCTCGACTCGATCGACGATCCGTCGATCACCGTCGAGAAGTTCTCTGTTCACACCCCAGACCTGGACGACGTGTTCTTCGCGCTCACCGGATCAGGCCAACCCGAGATTGCGAGCGTTCGATGACCTCCACCATTGCAGTCGATTCCGCGGTGATGCTCCGCCGGAATCTCAAACACGTTCTGCGCAGTCCAGATTCGATGATCACCGCGATAGCCCTTCCGGTCATGCTCATGCTGCTGTTCGTCTACGTATTCGGCGGCGCCATCAACACCGGTAGCGAGTACATCGACTACGTCGTGCCCGGAATCATCCTTCTGTGCGCCGGTTTCGGTGCCTCGACCACCGCGGTCAGCGTCTCGAGCGACATGAAGGACGGGATCATCGACCGTTTCCGGACCCTGGCGATCTCTCCGTCGTCGGTCCTGACAGGTCATGTACTGGCCAGCGTCGTCCGCAACGTACTGACTACGGCGATCGTGGTCGTCGTTGCGCTGATCATGGGATTTCGCCCGACAAGCGATCCGCTGCGCTGGCTCGGCGTCACCGCTGTGATCGTCGCCTTCGTCTTTGCCATGTCATACCTCTCGACGGCTTTGGGACTCTTGGCCCAGAACCCGGAGGCTGCAAGCGGATTCACCTTCGCCATCATGTTCCTGCCCTACGTCAGCACTGCCTTCGTGCCGGCCGAGACCATGCCGTCCTGGCTGCAGGGGTTTGCCCGGCACCAACCCGTGACCCCGATCATCGAGACAGTGCGCGGACTCCTGATGGGCACGCCGATCGGAAACAGTGCCGTCACCGCGCTCGCGTGGTGCCTGGGCATCGCCGCCGTGGGATTCGTGTGGTCGAACTGGCTTTACCGACGAAAGACCGCTAGCTGACCACACAAGAAAGCCCCACGCCTGACGGTGCGGGGCTCTTTTGCTGTGCGCCTTTATTAACCGCGGGGGTTAATAAAGGCGCACAGTGAATTACTTGGCGTCCAGCAGATCGATCACGAAGACCAAGGTCTTGCCGGAAAGCTGGTGCCCTGCACCGGCGGGGCCGTAAGCCAGCTCCGGCGGAATGGTGAGCTGGCGACGTCCGCCGACCTTCATGCCGGGAATGCCGTCCTGCCAACCCTTGATCAGGCCACGAAGCGGGAACTGAATGGACTCGCCGCGGCTCCAGGAAGAGTCGAACTCTTCACCGGACTCGAACTCGACACCGACGTAGTGAACGTCGACGGTGCCACCGGGAACGGCTTCGGCGCCTTCTCCGACGACCAGGTCCTTGATGACCAGATCGGTCGGCGCGGGGCCTTCCTGGAACTCGATTACGGGCTTGCTACTCATGGGTCCTCCTCGTTGAGGCGAAAATTGTGGGCAGGGGCTAGCGGGTGGTGATATCCCGATAGTCACGCTCGGTGTAGCCGGTGTAGATCTGGCGCGGGCGGCCGATCTTCGTAGCCGGATCCTCGTGCATTTCACGCCAGTGCGCAATCCAGCCTGGCAGACGGCCCATGGCGAACAGCACGGTGAACATGCGCGGCGGGAAGCCCATCGCGCGGTAGATGAGGCCGGTGTAGAAGTCGACGTTCGGGTAGAGCTTGCGCTCGATGAAGTAGTCGTCCGTGAGGGCGGCCTCTTCGAGTTGCATTGCGATGTTGAGCAGTTCGTCGTCGCCGCCGAGCTTGGCGAGGATGGTGTGCGCGGTTTCGCGGACCAGCGCAGCGCGCGGATCATAGTTGCGGTAGACGCGGTGCCCGAAGCCCATGAGCTTCACGCCGTCTTCCTTGTTCTTGACCTTGCGGACGAACTCGGCCGCGGTGCTGCCGCTGGCCTTGATCTCGTCGAGCATCTCGAGCACTGCCTGGTTCGCGCCGCCGTGCAGCGGGCCCCACAGTGCGTTGATGCCGGCAGAGACGGAGGTGAACAGGTTGGCGTCCGACGAGCCGACCATACGCACGGTCGACGTGGAGCAGTTCTGCTCGTGGTCGGCGTGCAGGATCAGCAGCATGTCGAGCGCCTTGGCGACCTCGGGATCACCCTGGTAAGGCTCGGCCGGGAAGCCGAACGTCATACGCATGAAGTTCTCGACCAGGTTCAAGGAGTTGTCCGGGTACAGGAACGGCTGACCCACGGACTTCTTGTACGCGTACGCCGCGATGGTCGGCAGCTTCGCGAGAAGACGGATGGTGGACAGCTCCACCTGCTCCGGGTCCTCGGGATCGAGCGAATCCTGGTAGTACGCCGACAGTGCGTTCACTGCGGACGAGAGAACCGGCATCGGGTGAGCGTTGCGCGGGAACCCGTCGAAGAACCGCTTGAGGTCCTCGTGGAGCAGGGTGTGTCGACGGATGCGGTCCGTGAAGGACTCGAGCTGGGCGTCGGTCGGCAGTTCGCCGTAGATCAGCAGGTAGCTGACCTCGATGAACGTCGACTTACCTGCCAACTGCTCGATGGGGTATCCGCGGTAACGCAGGATTCCCTTCTCACCGTCGATGTAAGTGATTGCAGAACTGGTGGATGCAGTGTTCACAAAACCGGGGTCAAGGGTGGTGTACCCCGTTGTGGCCAGCAGCTTTCCCAGCTCGATGCCGTCATTGCCCTCTGTTGCCCTGGCAATGGACATCGTGTACTCACCACCGGGGTAAGTAAGCGTGGGCTTTGTGTCATTGTCAGCGGGCACGAAGGATCCCTCTCAAGCTCGAACCAACGAGTAACTACATGCGATCAACTAGAAACTAGTCGCACGGGAGAGATCGTGCCGAAGGAGGGTCGCCCCACGGCTATTTTTCGGGCACTCACGAACCCGACATACCCACCTAAACTGAAACACGTTTCAGCTCGAGTTTTCTCGCTTGTGTGACTAGAAGATTCAGTCTACGGAATCGCCGATCGACCGCGCTGATCTGCAGGCTTCGGCCCAGATCCGCGACAACGGCGAATGCCCGCCCTTTCGCCGACTCCTGCGTCAGTGACACACGATACGAAAAACAGGTGGGTATCGACCGATACCTACTGGGCGTTACACGATCTCACACTATGAGAGCCGGATCACAAAGCTTTGATACCCCAGCTACCCGTCCACGTCTGCCCCGGATGGAGCACCAGGAGATCGATGCCCGAATTGAAGGCGTCAGGCGGGCAGGTCATCGGCTCCAAAGCCAATGCGCGGCCGCGGTCGGGATACCCCTTGTCGTTGGCGGGATCTGCGATGAAAGCCTGAATCCATGGGAACTCGCGGTTGGTCCACAGGGCAGTGCCCGTTCCATCCGGCGCGAGCAATTCGTGCTGCGTGCGACCACTGCCGTCGACGACGTCCAACGCGCTGTACGGAGTGTCCAACTGAACCCCGGCAAGCAGTCTCGGTGTCCGGAAGTCGTAGTCCGTACCGGCGACTGCCTGCGAATAGGCGTTCGGCAGCATCCTCGCCGGATCGATCGGCAACCGCGTGCCCGCTGCCAGATGCAGAGCACATTCGTCGAGCGGAAAGTCGCCGGCGCGAATGAAGGTGTGCATTCCGAGCCCGAACGGCGACGAGGTCGCCCCCTTGTTGGTGGCCGTGTGAGTGACGGTCAATCCGTCGGCACCGACCTCATAGGCGATCGTCAGCTGCAACGGATAGGGCCAACCCTTGTGAAGTCCCACGTCCACCGACAGTTCGACGCGCTCGTACGTGTGGTCCACGAGGCTCCAATTGCGACGCCGGACGAACCCGTGGCTCGCGTTCCCCAGCGCAGGTTCGGTGATCTCGAGTTGATGCTCGATCCCGTCGAACATGAAGTGCCCGTCGCGAATTCGGTTGGGCCACGGCGCGAGAACCAATCCGGCCGACAGTGGTGGCTTCGATCCGAGTGCCCAGGTCTCGGTCAGCGCACGCCGACCGTGGGGACCCTCGTGATCGAGAAGCCGCAACCCGGCACCGGCCGCGGCGATCTCGGCGCGATAGCCGCCACCCCGGATCTCGAACCCTCCCCTACCCGTGCTGTGCGGCGCAGTCATACGTACCAGTTTCCACCACGAGCGACTGGTTAACCAGGACGTCAGACGGCGCGTCCCACCTTGTAGCGAACGAACGCCGGAAACGCGAGGGCAGAAAGGACAACACCGACGATCACCAGGAAGCCGCCGCCCGCTGCCGCGACACCGGTCCCGAACAAGAAGGCCGCACCCCCGTGCAGTACGTCACCGATACGCGGACCACCTGCCACGACCACGATGAACACGCCCTGCAGTCGTCCGCGCATGTCGTCGGTTGCCACTTGCTGAAGCATCGTGCTGCGGAATGCGGCCGAGACCATGTCGACCGCGCCGCCGAATGCCAGGAACGCCACAGCGATCCACAGCAGAATCACACTGGAACCAGGGCTCGCAAAGTACACGGCAACGCCGAAGCCGACCATCGACAGCCCCCACAGCGCGATGCAGACCAGCACGGCCCGCCCCTGGTACTGAACCCGCGGCAACCAGCCCGAGAAGACTCCGCCCAGAACGGCTCCCACCGACATCGCCGCGAACAGCAGTCCGAGCGCAAAACCACCGCTGGCGGGGTCGCCGAAGGATTCGTGTGCGATCTCCGGGAACAGTGCTCGCGACATCCCGAACACCATCGCGATGATGTCCACCACGAACGACGCGAGCAGAACCTTCTGTGTCGCGAGATACGTGAAACCGCCCAGGACCTCGCTCAATCCTGCCCGTCGAGACGTGCCGGTCGGCGGAATCGCCGGGAGCTTCCATACCGCCCACAGTGTGGCGAGAAGAAAGATCGAGTCGAGCAGGTACAGCAGTTGCAGACCGGCCGACGGTATGAGGACACCAGCCAGTAGCGGGCCGGCTATCGCACCGAACTGCACGACAGTCATGTTCAGCGAGTTCGCGGCAGGCAACTGCCTGCCCGGAATCAACCGAGGGATGATCGCCGCTCGCGTCGGCTGGTTCACCGCGAAGAACGCCTGTTGAACCGAGAACAGGCCGAGCACCAACCACACGTTGTTCACGTTCAAGGCTGCCTGGATCCAGAACAGCACCGACGTGACACCGAGTCCGATCGAGGTGATCATCAACAGCCGTCGTCGATCCATGACGTCGGCCAGTGCGCCGCCCCACAGACCGAAAACGACCAGCGGGACCAGACCGAAGATTCCCGTCAGACCGACGTAGGCCGAGCTTCGGGTGATCTCGTACACCTGTTGCGGTACGGCGACCACGCTGAGTTGAGCGCCGATAACGGTGACGATGCCGGCCGTCCACAGCCGTCGATAGTCGCGATTCTCGAGCGGAGTCGTGTCCGCGAGTAGCCGGCTCACGGCTGGAGACGGACGGCGGACCACTGTCCGTCGACCAGGCTCGTGCGAACTCGATTGTGCATGCGGTTCGCGCGTCCTTGCCAGAACTCGACGGACTCGGGCCGGATCAGGATCCCGCCCCAGTTCCGTGGCACCGGAATCTCGCCGTCCACGCCGAATCGGGCAGCGACCTCACGCAGTTGCTCGTCGAGATCGGCACGCGAGTCGATCGGACGAGACTGCGACGACGCCCATGCGCCGAGCTGCGAACCTCGAGGCCGGGTTCGCCAATACTCTTGCGTCAGTTGAGCACTCACCCGCTCGGTGGTGCCGCGGACGATCACCTGCCTGGCAAGGGTCAGCCACGTGAAGTTGGCCGACGCGTACGGGTGGGCGGCAAGGTGACGAGCCTTGTCGGATCCGTAGTTGGTGAAGAAGAGGACGCCGTCCTCGCTGAGCCCTTTGCAGAGCACGGTCCGCGACGCCGGACGGCCACCCTCGTCCACCGTCGACAGAGTCATGGCGTTGGGCTCCGGAGCGTCCGCTTCGACGGCGTCCACGAGCCATTGACGCATGAGGGGCAGCCAACCGGTCTCGACGACCGAAGTATCCAATTCCGCACTCATGCGGTCCTCGACGGACTCCGATTCGCTGCCTGCTTGCGGATAGCCCACACGCATGGCCGCGAGTTCGTTGTCCACCGCCTGCGGGTCCTGACGTTCATTCGACACAGCCGAGAACGCTACTCCCGGGTACTCACTGGCCAACGGCTACGCGGCACGCGCTAAAGTTTGCCGTGGCTAGACCCGACCCGGACCGCGAGCCGCACCAGCGACAGCACCGAATCGGGACGAGACGATTGCGCAGTACAAAACACGGTGCGTGCTCATCCCTGCGAGCACCGAGGCGCAGTCACTGAAGCTGAGGCAGTGCGACTGTAGACCTGGCGCACTCGAACGAGGAGAGTCCACGAGAATGGCAGCGAGCGCAGCAATACCGGACGATTTTGTGAGCGGACTCGAAGGCGTCGTCGCCTTCACCAGCGATATCGCAGAACCCGACAAGGACGGCGGCGCACTGCGCTACCGCGGAGTCGACATCGAAGACCTGGTCGGCCAGAGGGTCACCTTCGGCAACGTATGGGCCCTTCTCGTCGACGGACGCTTCGGCCCCGGCCTCCCGCCGGCCGAGCCGTTCCCCCTCCCCATTCACACCGGCGACGTCCGAGTCGACGTCCAGGCCGGACTGGCGATGCTGGCCCCCATCTGGGGTTACCAGCCGCTCCTCGACATAGATGACGAGACCGCCCGCGACCAGCTCGCCCGCGCATCCGTCATGGCACTGTCGTACGTCGCGCAGTCCGCTCGCGGCATCTACCAGCCTGCAGTCCCCCAGAGCCGTATCGACGAGGCCAAGACGGTCACCGAGCGCTTCATGGTGCGCTGGAAGGGTGAGCCCGATCCGGCACACGTCGAGGCAATCGACGCGTACTGGGTCTCGGCAGCCGAGCACGGCATGAACGCCTCCACCTTCACGGCCCGCGTCATCGCCTCCACCGGCGCCGACGTCGCGGCTTCGCTTTCCGGCGCCATCGGCGCGATGTCCGGCCCGCTGCACGGCGGCGCACCGGCCCGCGTTCTTCCGATGATCGAAGAGACCGAGAAGACCGGCGACGCCCGCGCACTGGTCAAGGGAATCCTCGACCGCAAGGAAAAGCTCATGGGCTTCGGACACCGCGTCTACCGCGCCGAAGATCCCCGTGCACGCGTGCTCCGCGCCACCGCGAAGCGCCTCAACGCTCCCCGCTACGAGGCAGCCGCAGCTCTCGAGCAGGCTGCACTGGCAGAACTGCGTGAGCGTCGTCCCGATCGCGCGATCGAGACCAACGTCGAGTTCTGGGCCGCCGTCATCCTCGACTTCGCCGAGGTTCCCGCGCACATGATGCCCGCCATGTTCACCTGTGGTCGCACCGCCGGCTGGTGTGCACACATCCTCGAGCAGAAGCGTCTCGGTAAACTGGTACGCCCGGCCGCCATCTACACCGGCCCGGCGCCCCGTACTCCGGAGTCGGTCGAGGGCTGGGACCAGATCAGCCACGCGTAGTACCCCGCTCGAATTCGCCAATCACGGTAGTACAGAACACAAGTGAAGGAACAGAAAGAAGCGATGACCTCCACACCGATCATCCCCGCCGACCTCAAGCCCGCCGACGGACGCTTCGGCTGCGGTCCTTCCAAGGTTCGCCCCGAGCAGCTGCAGTCCCTGGTCGAGGTGGGCGCTTCGGTGTTCGGCACCAGCCATCGCCAGAAGCCGGTCAAGAACGTTGTTGCCAGCATTCGGTCCGGCCTCGCCGATCTGTTCTCACTGCCCGAGGGCTACGAGGTCGTCCTCGGTAACGGCGGAACCACTGCGTTCTGGGATGCGGCTGCATTCGGCCTCATCCGCGAGAAGTCGCTGCACCTGACCAACGGCGAATTCAGCTCCAAGTTCGCTTCGGTGGCCAAGGCCAACCCGTTCATCGGTGACCCGATCGTCGTTTCCGCCGATCCGGGCAGCGCGCCGGTGCCGGTCTCCGACCCGTCCGTCGATCTCATCGGCTGGGCGCACAACGAGACCTCCACCGGTGTGTCGATTCCTGTCTCCCGCCCCGCGGGTTCGGAGAACGCCCTGATCGCCATCGACGCCACCTCGGGCGCCGGTGGACTTCCGGTCAACGTCGCAGATTCCGACGTCTACTACTTCGCTCCGCAGAAGTGCTTCGCTGCTGACGGCGGACTGTGGATCGCACTGATGAGCCCGGCCGCCCTCGAGCGCGTCGCGGAGATCAAGGATTCGGGTCGCTGGACGCCTGACTTCCTCTCGCTGCCCATCGCCGTGGACAACAGCTCCAAGGACCAGACGTACAACACCCCGGCCTTGGCCACCCTGCTGCTCTTCGCCAACCAGATCGAATGGATGAACAGCAACGGCGGCCTCGACTGGACCACCGCTCGCACCGCGGATTCGTCCTCGCGCCTGTACAACTGGGCCGAGGCCAGCGAGTTCGCCACGCCGTTCGTCGCTGATCCGGCACACCGCTCGCAGGTTGTCGGCACCATCGACTTCAACGACGACGTCGACGCTGCCGAGGTGGCAAAGATCCTGCGCGCCAACGGAATCGTCGACACCGAGCCGTACCGCAAGCTCGGCCGCAACCAGCTGCGCGTCGGCATGTTCCCCGCAATCGATCCCGATGACGTCACCGCTCTCACCAAGAGCATCGACTGGGTCGTTTCTCAGCTCGGCTGATTTTCGCATTGCTTCACCGCTCGGCCCCCGACATGACGTCGGGGGCCGAGCGTCGTTTGCCAGGCCTTGTGAGCTACCACACCGGTGGTCGGATCCGAGGTCATCTCGCCCTGCGTGTCCTGCCGAGTCCATGGTCACGAATGAATTACAGTTGAGCGCGGCGCAAAGTCGCGAGCCGGCGCGATAAGGAGGTCAATGTGCGAGAGCTTCGAGTGATCGGACTTGAACCCGATGGATCGCATGTGGTGTGCGCAGATGCTGAAACCGGCCAGAAATTCCGGCTTCCCGCCGATGACAAACTTCGTGCAGCTTCCCGCGGAGACGTGGCTCGACTCGGCCAGATTGAGATCGAAATGGAAAGCCAACTCCGTCCCCGCGAAATTCAGGCGCGCATCCGTTCCGGCGCTTCCGTAGAGCAGGTCGCCGAAGAAGCGAAGATCCCCATCAGCAAGGTCGAGCGCTTTGCGTACCCCGTCCTTCTCGAGCGTTCCCGCGCCGCGGAGATGGCCCAGGGCGGACATCCGGTCCGCGACAACGGTCCGACGGTCCCCACCCTCTCCGAAATCGTGACTCACGCATTCCGCGCCCGCGGCCACAGCATCGACGAGGCCACCTGGGATGCCTGGCGCGACGAGGACAATCAGTGGGTCGCCCAATTGCAGTGGCAGGCCGGCCGCACCACCAACGCCGCGCACTGGCGCTACCAGCCCGACGCGCACGGCGGAACGATCGTCGCACTCGACGACGCGGCATTCGACTTGATCGATCCCGACTTCGGTCGCCCGCTCCGCGGCCTGGTACCGGTGGCATCGAGCGAGCCCGAACAACTCGAACTGTCCCGATTCGACGTCGAACCGGTGGCGGAGATCGAGCCCGAGCCCGCAGTGGTCCCCGAGCGGACGGTAGTGGCGGAACGGATCGTGGCGCCCGAACCGATTGCTGTCGAGCCGGAAACCGTCGTCGCCGAAGAGGTTCCCGAGCCTGCACCGGATGTGACCCCGAAAACCGCTCCGCAGCAGACGCAGACCAAGGACAAGCGCGGACGGCCTGCTCTGCCCTCGTGGGACGACGTACTCCTCGGGGTCCGCAGCAGCGGTCGCTGACCCGAAGGAAAGTATTCTTCTTTCGAGCGAGGCTGAGGAGAGAGGGCTGCCGGTGGCTGCACGGGTATCGACGATCTGGTTTCTGGGCGGCGCAGACGCTCGCACCGAATTGAGCAAGTACCCACAGCCTGATCAGACCGAGGCGCTGAAAATCGCCATGTCGCTGTACCCGGACAAGGAGTTCGAGTCGCTCGGGCCTCAGCCGCTGTCCATCGCCGCGACGGTGAGCCCCGGGTACGTCTTCGTCGGCGCGTACGGCCGAGTGAGTGTCGTCTGCAGCTCCGAACTCAGCACCTTCGTCCCCTCGAAACTGCCTGAGTCCTGGCGCCTTTCAGCCGAGGGTGGCTCGACGCTGTTGATCAGCTCCGTCCCCGAAACCGCGCAGGGTTCGTTTGCGCTGTGGGAGGACGGCGAGCTACGACGCTCGTTCAGTGCCATCCCGATCGACATCGTCGAAAATCTGGGGATCCCGCAGACCTGGGAACGGGAATTCTGGGCCGGCAACCATCCCCTGCGTTACCCGCCCGGGATCCTGCCCGATCCGCAGTCACTTCCGTTCCACCCACAACAGTTCGCGGAGTCTGCCAACCTCGAGTGGCTGGGATTTCGATACACCGGCGCGCCGCGAGAGCACGAACTCGACACGACGCAGATTCTCCTGTGGGGCTTCAAGATTCATCGCCCCGGCGAGGCACCCAAACCTGCGCCCCCAGCTCCCGCACCGGTACCCGAGCAGGCGCCGACAGGGGTGCCCATGCCCGAGAACCTGCCGCCGATCCACGACGCACCGGTGGCCAAGCCGCGCGGCCGCCTCGCTCGGTACTTCGGGTTCAAGTAGCGCGAACCGGCATCACACGGTCACGCGGCTATCGCTGCGATCCATCCGAGCGGAACTCCGGCCGCTGCCCCGAAGACCACCCATCGCCAGACGGGAATCGCTCGCCAGCGCCACACGGTCGGCGCAAGTCCGCCTACCGCAATGAGATTGACGACGACTGCCAGGAGCACGTTCACGTCGCCGAGCGCGATGCAGAACGCCGCGACGGCGCTGGTCGAGAGCATCGCGGCGAATACCGACACCGCGATTCCGGTGAACCAGGGCGTGCGGTCAGAAGTCACCGGCCGGTCCTGACACGTTCGTAGAAGGCCATCGCCGCTGCGGTCGCGACATTGAGTGAATCGGTGCCTGGCGCCATCGGTATCTTGGCGCGAATGTCGGTGGCCCGCATCGCATGTTCGGTCAGACCTGGCCCCTCGGCGCCCAGCAGTAGCGCCACCTTCTCCCCGGTCATCGCTTCGGCCAAAGTGACCGCTTCCAGATTCGGAGTCAAGGAAATGAGCTGAAAACCGTTGCCACGCAGCTCATCCAAATCGTGTGGCCACTTTGCCACATGCGCGAATGGCACTCGCAGCACGTGCCCCATCGACACACGGACCGACCGCCGGTACAGCGGGTCGGCACAACCCTTCCCGAACAGAACTGCATCGACACCGAGCCCCGCCGCGTTGCGGAACATCGAACCGAGATTCTCGTGATCGTTGACGCCTTCGAGGACCACTACGGTCTTCGCGTCCTTCAACACGTCCGAAACTGCGAGCGGCGCCGGGCGTGCTGCTGCAGCGAGGACGCCACGGTTGAGGTGAAATCCGACGACCTCGGCCATCACTTCCGCGCTCGTACGGTAGAACGGCACGTCCACACCGTCGAGATCGTCAGCGAGCTCCAGGAGCCGTCGTTCGACGCCGAGGAGACTGATCGGCTCGAACCGCGAGGTCAGCAGTCGCTGGGTGACGAATACTCCCTCGGCGATGACCAGCCCCTTGCCCTCCGGCAGGTCAGGGCGCCGATCCGAGGAGTTGAGATCGCGAAAGTCATCCAGCCGGGGGTCGGCGGGATCTGAGATGTCGATGACGTGAACCACGGGTCTATCGTGCCGTACGCACCGCGAGCCCCCCACCACTACTCCCGACCTAGCGCAACAGCGTGACGAAATGCGCGTCGAGCACCTGGCTGATCACCTCTGGATTGGTTCGCTCGGGATTGTCGACGCCGTGCGACGCGAGCCCGTCGGCGAGCGCATGCAATCTCATCGCCTCGATGTCGACCGAGGCACCCGGCCGTAGAAATCCCGCTTCAAACGCTGCGTCGACGAACGAACGAAAGTGCCCGAACAAGGTCCGATCCGTCTCGTCACGCACTGCCGTCAACGCCGAATCGGTTTGAGCGGCAGCAGCAAAAGCCTCCCAGACCTGCATTTCTTCTCGCCGGTCTTCGTCGAGGGGAACGAACTGATCGGTGAACTGACGCATGGCGCGGCGGATGTCGGGATCGAAGTCGATGCCGGCAATCCTTTCCTCCACCCGGACGGTCACGAGCGTCATCGCGAACAGCAAGAGTTCGGACTGCGTCGCGAAGAAGTGACGTAGCGACCCCGTCGACATCTGTGCCTCGTCGGCCACGGCGCGGACGCTGGCGCTTGCGACACCGTCGCGTCGGATCACACGCCACACGGCCTCGGCGATCTCTTCACGCCGCTCATCCGGACTGCTACGTTTCACCACTTCACAAAACTAACACAGCTGTGCTAGTTTTCAAGCACTAACACAGTCGTACTAGAAATGAGCTGATGTCATGATCGTCCACCTGATCATCGCGTGCGAAATCATGTTCTGGGTGTTCATCGCCGCAGGTCTCGCCGCCCGCTATCTGCTGCGCCGCAAGACTCTGGGCGCCGCACTGCTCATCTGCGCACCCCTGGTCGACGTCGTGCTGCTCGTCGCCACGGCCCTCGATCTCCGGGGCGGCGGCGAGGCGAACTTCACCCACGGACTTGCTGCGGCCTACATAGGCTTCTCCGTAGCATTCGGACACAGCCTCATCTCCTGGGCCGACGCCAGGTTCGCCTACCGATTCGCCGGCGGCCCGGCACCGGTGGCGCCACCCAGGTACGGGAGCGCGCGAGCACTGCGCGAATGGCGCGAGTTCGGCAAAGCTGCGATCGCCTGGGCCATCGCGTGCGGACTTCTCGGCGCGGCCATCTTCCTCGTCGACGACCCCGCCCGTACGGGTGCGCTCGACGGATGGATCAGCAAGCTGACAGTGGTGCTCGCGATCTGGGGAGCAATCGCCCTGAGCTACACGGTGTTTCCCAAGCGTGAGAAGGTCACGGCGCGCGGCTAGCCTCGACTGCCTGTTCGGTCGCGTCGCACACGATCACCGGACGCAGGACGAAAACCGGCAATCTGCCACCGTCTTCCGGTCGCGAAAGACGAAGTTTCAGTCCTTCGCTACGTAACAGGTACACCCCGGCCGCTGTGCCCGAGACGAGCGAGATCACTCCACCCACGATCAAAGGCGCACGGGGATCCACGGAGTCGGCCAGCCAGCCCAGCAGCGGACTTCCCAGCGGTGTGCCACCGAGGAAACTGAGCATGTAGATACCCATCACGCGCCCACGCATCTCGGAAGGCACCGACATCTGCAGGATGTTCATCGCGGACGTCGTGAACGTCAACGTCAGTGCGCCCGTGGGAATCAACATCAGCGCCACCAGCGCGTAGGTGGGCATCAATCCCACCGCGACCTCGAACACACCGAAAGCCACGGCGGCACCGAGGAACGTCCGCAGTCGCGGCGCTTCCTTCCGTCTTGCGGCATACGCAGCGCCGGCGAGGGTTCCCACGGCAAGCGTCGTGGACAGCAGTCCGTAACCGTCGGCCTCGAGACCGAACGTGTTGCGCGCCATCACCGCAAGGCTGATCGCGAAGTTCAAACCGAACGTCGAGACCATGAAGACGGACACCATGATCACGCGAAGGTCCTTGCGGCCCCACACGTATCGGAACCCGTCGCGCACCTGTCCCTTGGTACGCGGGGCCGGTTCGGACGGGATCAACTCCTTCTTGTTCATCAGGTACAGCGCGATGAGCACCCCACCGAACGTCGCGACGTTGAGCAGGAACACCCACCCGGTACCGATCAGGTTGATCAAAACACCCGAGATGGCCGGTCCGACGATGCGGGCCGTGTTGAACGTCATGGAGTTGAGCGCGATTGCGTTGGACAGGTGTTCCTTGCCCACCATTTCGATAGTGAACGACTGACGCACCGGAGCGTCGAGCGCCGAGACACAGCCGAGGGCAAAGGCAATCAGGAAGACGTGCCACAACGCGACGAGCCCACCGACGTCCAACACACCCAACACCAGCGCGCACACCGCACTCGCCCACTGGGTGAAGATCAGGATGCGACGCTTGTCGTACCGATCGGCCAGCACACCGCCCCACACCGACAGGAACAGCGTCGGGCCGAACTGCAAGGCCATCACGATGCCCACCGCCAGCGCGTTGCCGTCCGAGAGCGTCAGTACCAGCCAGTCCTGGGCGATACGTTGCATCCACGTGCCGACCAGAGAAACGATCTGTCCGGAAGCCCAAAGGCGGTAGTTACGGTTGTGGAGCGCGGCAAACATGCCGGAATCGGGGTCTCGGGGCACCCCACCATCTTGCCCCTCGAGTAATTCGTTCGGGCAACGACCTCTGTGTAGCGGAGCTACGCAACAACTACTCGGTCGCGGAGCTACTCCGTCTTGTTGACCATCTCCGTGATGATCTCGACGGCCCCGCGCAGCGTCGCGAGTTCTTCGCCGCCCAGCCCTGCCAACTGCTCGTTCATCCACGCCTCACGCGCATGGGTCTCGTCCGCGAGCAACGCCTGCCCGGCGTCGGAGAGATTCACGATGATCTGACGACCGTCCGTGGGATGCGGCGAGCGCTCGACCAGACCGAGCTCGGCGAGAGAAGCAACAACACGCGTCATCGACGGCGGCTGAACTTTCTCACGTGCTGCGAGTACGCCAGGAGTCATCGGGCCGTACTGATCCAGGCTGGCCAAAGCCGACAGTTGCGTCAGCGATACCTGAGCGTCGACTCTGCGGCCGCGCAGATGCCTGGTGAGACGCACTACAGCCAGGGAAAGATCGCTGGCCAGCGCACGAGTTTCGGTGGTCACGCGTCAGACAATACGTCAAGAGCTGACCGGTAGCTCACGTAATCGAATACCGGTCAACCCTGATTTCACGTAAGGGCGTCGGTAATGGGTCCGACAGTGAAGTAGGCCACAAAAAGTGCCGCCACGATCCAGAGCAACGGGTGGATCTTCTTGATACCACCGCTGGCAGCGTGCAGGACCACCCATGAAATGAAGCCGACGCCGATGCCGTTGGCGATCGAGTAGGTGAACGGCATGACGATCATGGTCAAGAACGCCGGGAGCGCCACCGAGAACTTGGTGAAATCGATGTCTCGGACCTGTCCGATCATCAGCGCACCGACGACGACCAGAGCGGGTGCAGCTGCCTCGATCGGCACGACGGAGTAGAGCGGCGTCAGGAACATCGCGACGAGGAAGAGCAGTCCGGTGACGACATTTGCCAGGCCCGTGCGGGCACCTTCGGCGATACCCGACGCGGATTCCACGAACACGGTGTTCGACGACGCCGAAGCGCCACCGCCGACGATCGCGCCCGCGCCTTCGACGACAAGCGCGCGGCCGACGTTGGGGAGGTTTCCGTCTTTGTCGGTCAGGCCGGCTTCCTTACCGAGGCCGGTCATCGTGCCCATTGCGTCGAAGAAGTTCGCGAGTACGAGGGTGAAGACCAACAGGCTGGCGGCCAGAACACCGATGCGTGTGAATGCGCCGAAGATGCTGACGTCGCCGACCAGGCTCAGATCAGGCATACCGCCGAGCATGTCCGGGATTGCGGGGATGCTGAGGTTCCAGCCCTTGGGGTTGGTTCCGAGCGAGGGTCCGACGTCGGCCACTGCCTCGATGATCGCGGCGAGGATCGTCGTGACGACGATGCCGATCAGCAGTCCACCACGAACCTTGCGCACGACCAGAACACCCATGAGCAGCACACCGAAGATGAACACCACGGTCGGCCACGACGCGATGGAGCCGTTGATTCCGAGTCCGACGGGAACCGTCGTACCGGCAGCATCGGGGATGCGGCGGACGAACCCGGCGTCGACGAGCCCGATGAAGGCGATGAACATGCCGATACCGGCCGCGATCGCGGACTTCAAAGCCGAGGGAATCGCGTTGAACACCGCAGTCCGGAAACCGGTGAGCGCCAACAGAACGATGATCACACCGTCGATGACCACCAGGCCCATCGCCTCGGGCCAGGTGACCTGCGGTGCGATGGTGACCGCGAGCAGGCTGTTGATGCCGAGACCCGCGGCGATCGCAAACGGATAGTTGGCAACGACACCGAAGACGATGCTCATCAGGCCGGCCACCAGAGCGGTGACCGCAGCCACCTGGTTGACCGGAAGGATGTTGCCGAGAACGTCGGTCTTCGCCGCAGCGTCTTCAGCCGAGAAACTGCCGAGGATGAGAGGGTTGAGGACCACGATGTAGGCCATCGCCACGAAGGTGACGACACCGCCGCGAATCTCGGTCGAGATCGTCGACCCTCGTTCGCTGATCTTGAAATAGGTGTCGAGGATCTTGCCGGGTGCCGCCATGTTTGTTCTTTCCCCATCGCTGTAGGTCGCCGTGTGCCGGCGCACATGAAGCCGGTCGCACTAGGGAGAGTAGGCCACCGGGGTACGGGTAGCGTTAATTTTGTGACGGAGACTCGCAACACAACCAGCCTGATCGGCAAATTGTCCGCACCCGCGCCGGCACTGATCATCGGCACCGTGTTGTGGGTGATCGCCACGATCGTGGTCGCGGTGAGCGGCGATCGTTGGTCGGACGCCCTCCCGATCTGTTACGCGGGTATCGGAGTCGGCTTCCTCGGCTTCGCTCTGTTCTCGATTCAACGACGCGCAGCTGTGCGCGGAGACAAGGGCGCACAACAGGGCGCCGGCCTGGTCGACTGAACGGGTCGATTCAACCCTCTTCAGTATGGTACGCCTACCCTGCACTTCTGTGCCGATCCTGGCTCGCCGACGCTGAAAGGAACCACGTCACCGTGAAGACCCCCTCCCGAGACCGATGGAAAAGCAGCAACCGTTCGAAAAGTCGAGCACGTTGGACGAAACTGACATCCGTTGCTCTGGTCGTGCTGGTCGGCACAGCACTCGTCTCCTGCAGTTCGGACGAGGACGACACTTCGAGTGGTTCGTCGGGTTCCGGTGGCGGCGCCTTCCCCGTCACGATCGATCACGCCTTCGGTAGCACCACGATCGATTCCGAACCACAACGGATCGTCACCGTCGGCTACAACGACGAGCAGGCTCTACTGGCCTTGGGCATCAAGCCCGTGGGAATGGTCAACCAGTACCCGGGCGAACCGGACGTCAACCGCACGTGGCCGTGGGTCACCGGCCCTTGGGGCGGAACCGAACCGACCGTCGTCGGCAGCAATCCCGAAACCACGATCAGCGTCGAAAAGATCGCCGCGCTCGAGCCCGACCTGATCCTCGCTCTCTACTCGAGCATCGACAAAGACCTGTACAGCACACTTTCCGCGATCGCCCCCACCGTCGCGAAGGACCCGGCTTACGGCGACTACGCAACTCCGTGGCAGATCACGACGAAGACCGCGGCGAAGGCAGTGGGTCGCGAAGCCGACGGCGAGAAGTTGGTCGCCGATATCGACAAGCAGTTCGCCGACGCCAGAAGCGCACACCCGGAATTTGCAGACCAGACCGCGGTGATCATCAGCGTCGACGCGACCCCGGAGTTCTACGCCTTCTCGTCCGAGGACGCCCGCGGACGGGTCCTCGGCAGTCTCGGTTTCAAACCTGCCCCGGCGGTCGAGGCCTTGATGAACGGTGAGTTCTACGCGCCGATCTCCACCGAACGACTCGATCTCCTCGACGTGGACCGTCTCGTTGTCATCGGCAATCCCGATGCCGCCCAGGCAGTCCGAAACAATCCCGGATTCCAGCAACTCGACGTGGTCAAGAACAACCGCGTCGTCTACGTCAACGACGATCAGGCCCCGCAGGTCGGCGCGGCCCTGACCGCGAGCTCGGCACTGAGCTTGCCGTGGGCCACGAGCCAACTACTCGCCGAACTCACGAAGTAACCAGCGCCCGGCGCTTCCTGATCTGCGCGGTCCCCCAAATCCATACGCCTGCCCACACCATCCCGAACGCCCAGCCTGCCAGCACATCGGTCATCCAATGGGCAGCAAGATAGACGCGGGAGAATCCGACGGCGACCGTGTACAGGCCGAGGCTCGCGAGCATTGCCATCTTCGCGAGCCTCGGCAAGGCAAGCCGAAGGATCACGGCGGCAACCGAAGTCGCGAGGATCGCACTCATCATCGCGTGGCCCGACGGGAACGAATACGAATCGATTTCGATCAAACGCTCCGGAACGGGTGGGCGGGTCCGGGTGAAGATCCGCTTCAATCCGCTCATCACGAGCAGACCGGTCAACATCGACCCGGCGATCAGCAGAGCTTCGGTGCGTAGTCCCCGAACCAGAAGCACGATGGTGAGCAGCGTCGCGATCAGCCACGACGCGAGTGTTCCGCCGCTGTCGGTGATGACGTCGACTACGTCGACGAGCCACCCCGTCCGCTGACTCACCGCGCTGTCGAGCACCCACTGGTCGAAAGACATCTACCCTCACATCCCTTGCGGCAGGGTCCACGTGCGCATCACGTGATGAACGTCGTCCGAGTCCACCCACCACGGCACGGTCACCGTCGCCTCCACCGCTCCCGTCAGTTCCACTGTCAGTTCGTGGTGGATCACTACCTCGCCGCCGGGAACCTCACGGCCGAGGGCGGCGAAGCCGAGAACCGCCTGTGGTTCGTTCGCCCACGTAGTCACGATGCCGGTGCTGCTCACTCGACCGTGAACGGACGTAGACGCCGTCGCGACGTCGAGCAGATCCGCCAATGCGTCAGCCGTATCGAAACTGCCGAGCACCACTCGTTGTGCAGGTAGTGCCGCCCCCAGCCACGGTCGGTCGAGGACAAGAGCGTCGCCGGGATCGACCAGATCGCCGGAAAGCCCGCGCACGAACGGCGGCAGGTGCAGTTCCTCCAGGTCGAGAACCCGTCGCTGAGCTGCCTCGCCCAGCAGTCGGTGTGTCCGAGCGACGACCGCGGAGGCCGGCATCCGCAGTGGGTCGGCAAGCCGATCGAGTAGCAGCTGAGCCAGTTCCGGATCGTCGACGGTATCCGATGCCAGCAATCCGGAGAAGAATCCGGCGTCGGGGTGTTCGGCGGCATCGAGCAATCCCTCGAAGGTGCGATCTCCCGGAGCGCGCAGCAAGCCCAGCACCTCACCGCTCAGTTCCGCATTCGAACGCAACCACCACGCCGTGTATCCACGACGGTCGGTGAGCAGCGCCCGTGTCGCCGGTGACTCGACCAGCAGCGACAACGCCTGCGGCCAGCGGTCTTCGTCCACGAGATCGAGATCGCGCACGGCTTCGACGCATTCGGGGTCCTCGTCGAGGGTGTCCCACCATGCGTCTTCGGCGTCGAGATCGTGATCGGGGCCGGACGGCAATTCCTCACGGACCACCGTGAAGCTCCACCCGACACCGACTACCCGTAGCGCCTGCTCCCCCACCTGTTGAACGAAATCAGCGTCGACGATACCGAAGGGAGAATCCTCGACCAGGACGCTTGCGAGGGGAGCTCCCGGAAGCAGAAGTTGGTCGGCAGACCGCAATTCGCCATCCGAATCAGGAAGCAGCACTTCACCGATCCACGACGGCAGCGCTCCTGGCGCCACATGGGCCGCCAGTCCGAGCACCACCTGCGCCAAGTCCGCCGCTACCGAATCATCCTGATCCGCAGCATCTTCGATCAATGCTCGCAGTGCCGGATCGGACAGCAGGTCGGTGGCACTGGCGGTCTGTGCTCCCAATCGGGACAGCAACGGGTGCGCTGCGACAGGATGGACCAACCTCGTCCACTGCACCGACGGTGAGTCTTCGCCCAGTTCGACGCCGACGACGACGGTCCGCGGACCGGTCACCGTTCGTCCGTCGGAAAGCGGAACCGGCAGTGTTCCAAGCTCTTCCACCGCGAGAGTGTCGATCACCAAGGGTTCGAGAGCCGAATAGAGTCGATTCCACCACTTCGGTTCACGTTCCACGCCGCTGAGCAGTTCGGCGATACGCGCGAGCCCGATGCGGTGCGTCGAGACCGCCGCGAGCGCTCGCTCGTGCTTGGGCCCGGAGAGCTCGGGGACAACCAGGCCGCCGATGATGTCGGTGAGCAACTCGGCAAGGTCATCACTGAGCCCGGGCACCACGGATGCTCGCTGCGGCGCGCGGTCGGGTTCACCGACCACCGGAAGCCACTCGTTTTCCTGCAGCTCCTTCAGAAGCGCTTCGCGCAGAAGCGAATCGGTTTCGCTGCGGGCAAAGGCAGGGATCGGGACGAGTGCCGTTCGCTGCCGAGGAGGTAGTGCAGCAAGGAACTTCGCATACCCCTCGGCAAGCGGAGCGATCGGTGCAGCGGGCATGAGGCGTCGCCGATCGGGTTGCATTGCAATGTCGGCAATGACGATCGCGGGGATCGACAGTTCCTCGTCGGATCGCGTCGGCGCCCGCAGGACGTCGCCTGCGACCGGCTCGACGACCCCGTCGCGGACCGGAACCAACCATCGTGCGTCAGCCGCCGTGTACTGCCACCACGTGCGATCACCAATGGAGATCTCGACGAGACCGGACTCCAACACTCGTTCCGATCGCTGAAAGATCTTCTCGCCCACACGAATAGATCCGAGGGCCGGAAGTTCGAGAAGCAGGTCGACGGCCTCGCGCGTCATCTGCGAAAGCAGCGCTGCGGCATCGACTTCCGGCCGAAGCGTCAGCACCACTTCCGAATCGGCACCGTCGCTCGGTAATTCGCCCGAGGGCCACACCAAACGAAGTACGGGGACACCGGTTTCCGGCACGGGGAGCTCGCGTGACTCGATCTCGCGCAGCGTGTGTGACGCGGAGAACCGAATCGATCCCGTCGACGAGCGCAGCTCCACCTCGTCACCGACCGAGAGAACTGCCGAGAATCCGACTCCGAACCGGCCCGTCACACCTTCGTCGGTGTCGACCTTGTTCGACGCTCGCAGCGCGGTGAGTGCGTGGACGCCGGATTCGTCCAGCGGACGGCCGGTGTTCGCCACCGTCAGAGTCCGACCGTCCAGGTCCACCCACAGTGAGCCCTCGATGCCCTCGCGCGCCGCCGCATCGGCAGCGTTCTGCGCCAACTCGGTGAGCAGACGGTCGCGGTACCCGGCCTTCGCGAGGTCGGATTCCGCAGCCGCGTCTTCACGCAATCGCGTCGGAGATTCCGACCACGCGCGCAGCGTCGCCTCGCGGAGTGCGTCCGTGCCGAACGGATCTTCTACTCGGTGGATACCGAATCCTCAACTGCAACAACGCTCGACGGGCGAGCGGGCACCGCAATCAGCTCGACTGCTCCGTCGTCGAATGCGTCGAACTGCGGCGATCCCGCACCGAGCGGCAGGCTGGTGTCCGAGTGCGCGCCACAACCGTAGGACGCGCTGACCACACGGCCGTCTGCGGAGAGTTCGTTTCCGCACACGCCGAACGCTGCGTGCAACGAACCGGCGAGCGGCAGGAAGAAACCACACAGCCCACACGTCGACGGAGCAGCCTTCGCCATCTCCGACTCCGGGCCGAAGTCACCGTCGAACCAACGCTGCGCGGCATCGAGTCGACCCTCGAGGCTCATGACCTGTTTGCGGCCGAGCCCGATTTCGAGAGCTACCTCGTCGACTTCCGGGTCACCGGTGGCGACGTAGCCGGGAACGAGCCGAGGATCCTCGGCCGGCGGAGCCAGTAGGTCACCGACGGAGAGATCGCCGGGACGGATCCGCTGATCCCATGGCAGCCATTCCGGCGCAACCAACGCGTCGGGACCTGGCAGCAGCGCCAACTCACTGACCGTTGCGTGGGTGTCCTCCGGTCCGGCAGCGACGACGACCGCCCACTGCCAACCGCGGTATCCCGGAATGTCTGCTGCAAATCGATGGGTGGCGGCAAATTCGTCCTCCGACGTCACGCCGAGGTATGCCCCCACACCGCCTTCATGCAGGTCGACGACTGCCGTTCGGGCAAGCTCGACCGCATCGGCCAGTACTGGGCGCGGCACTGCACGCTCTGGAGAAGTAGCAACACTCACTCCTCCAGTTTGCCGCACCACCGCAAGTCCGCAACGCACTGGGCTGCCATGCTGGGCAGATGAGTAGGTCACACGCCAATTCCGTGCGTACTTTCGCAGTGGTCGCCGTGATCGCGTCGGCCTTGGTGGGGTGCTCCGATTCCCCCGGTACCCCCGACAACCTCACGACCGAAACCGGCTCCGTCGAGATCGTCCGAGTGTCCGCGCACGATCCCGGCGCGTTCACGCAAGGCCTCGAGATCGACGGAAATCGCCTCTACGAAAGTACCGGGCGCGTCGGGCAGTCCTGGGTCCGCTCGAGCGATATCTCGGACGAGCAGTCCCCCGCTTCGGGACCGGAGATTGCACGTGCCGATCTCGACCCGCCGTTGTTCGGTGAGGGCATCACGATCGCCGGAGACACACTGTGGCAACTCACCTGGAAGGACGGCGTCGCAATCGCCCGGGACAAGAACACTCTGAGCGAACGTGAACGGTTCCCCCTCGACACCGAGGGATGGGGAATCTGTTCACTCGGGGATCGGCTGGTCTCCAGCGACGGTTCGGCCAGGTTGACCTTTCGCGATCCCGAAACCTTCGCGTCGATCTCCACGATCGACGTCACCAGAGCCTCGGAGTCCGTCGGCAAACTGAACGAACTGGAATGCGCCGAAGACGGCTTCGTCTACGCGAATGTCTGGACCACGGACACCGTCGTCCGAATCGATCCGGCGGACGGGCGCGTCACCAACGTGTACGACGCTTCGCCGCTACGCGAAGAACTCGTCACGGATGGATCGACCAGCACCGTCGACGTTCTCAACGGCATCGCGCAGATTCCCGGTACCGATCGATTCCTGCTCACCGGCAAGTATTGGCCGCAGATGTTCGAAGTCCGTTTTGTTAACTGAGTCCGACATGACACAGGACTCGCAGGGGTGTGCGTGGTAGCCGCGCCGACACTAGGACAGAATTGAGTGGTGACCGGACCGCGCGAACCCTACGACCCCGAAACTCGGCGAATCCACGACGAGCCGGAGGGGCAACAGGTGCACCCCGGTTACGACAATTACCCACCTGCGGCCCGCCCGGACAATTACCCGCCCTCGGCCCGTCCCGCTGCCCGTCGCACGCCGTTGCCGCCGCTGCATCCGATTCCCGAATCGCGGGCAGACTCCGATTCCGCGGCCGGTTCGAAGGCGCCGGGTGCGGACGCTCCCAAGGCTCCCCCGATGCCTCGCAAGCTCACCGTCACTCGCGTCGCAGCGATGCGCAGCCGCGAACTGACGAACAAGGGCATCGCGACCTTCCAGCGCGCAGCGAAGGCCGACGGCGCGGACAAGTCCGGTCTGACTGCTCTCACCTACGCAGTGATGACGAACAACGCGACCGACGCGGCGATCTCCGTCGCTCTCGCCAACACGCTGTTCTTCTCGGCGGCGACCGGTGAGGACAAGACCAAGGTCGCGCTCTATCTCCTGATCACGATCGCTCCGTTCGCCGTGATCGCACCGCTGATCGGTCCGATGCTCGACCGCTTGCAGCGCGGCCGCCGCATCGCACTCGCGTCGTCGTTCGGAATCCGGACGCTCCTCGCGGTGATCCTGGTCTTCAACTTCGACAGTTGGATCCTCTATCCGGCCGCGCTCGGAATGATGGTACTCAGTAAATCGTTCTCGGTGCTCAAGAGTGCGGTGACACCACGCGTCCTACCACCGGAAATAGACCTGGTGCGCGTCAATTCGCGTCTGACGGTCTTCGGTTTGATCGGTGGAACCATCGGGGCCGGTGCTGTCGCAGGTGCGCTCGCGCTCGCTTTCGGTTCCACCGGAGCCTTGTGGTTCGCAGTCGCCGTCACCGTCTTCGGCGCATATCTGAGCATGCGAATCCCGTCGTGGGTCGAGGTCACCGAGGGTGAGGTTCCCGCGACCATCACCTACCACCCGGACGAGGCACACCACGCCGGCAACGCCCCGCCACAGCCGAACGCGAAACCGGCCAAGGTCCGACAGCCTCTCGGACGCGCCGTGATCATCGGACTCTGGGGCAACGGGACCATTCGCGTACTTACCGGCTTCCTGACGCTCTACATCGCGTTCGTCGCCAAATCGCGTACCGATCACGAGCCACTCCAGCAGGCCATGATGCTCGGCCTGGTCGGCGCGGCAGCCGGTCTGGGTAACTTCGCCGGAAATGCCGCGGGTGCGCGCCTCAAGCTCGGCCGGCCCGCATTGATCGTGCTCCGGTGCACGGCGTCGGTATGGGTCATCGCGGTGATCGCAGCTCTGACGGACAACCTGATGACCGCCGCCCTTGCCACACTCATCGCCTCGGCCGCCAGCGCACTCGCCAAGGTCTCCCTCGACGCGTCACTCCAACACGACCTGCCCGAGGAATCGATCGCGTCCGGATTCGGTAGATCCGAGACGGTTCTGCAGTTGAGCTGGGTACTCGGCGGCGCATTGGGGGTTCTGCTTCCGACCGAATACTGGATCGGGTTCACTGTTGTATCGGTGTTCCTGACGATCGGGCTCCTGCAGACCTTCCTGAGCTACCGAGGAAGCAGCCTCCTGCCCGGCCTCGGCGGGAAGCGACCCGATCTGGCCGAGCAAGAAGTGACCGAAGTGATTTACACCGGTAAATCCAACCGAGGACAAGGAAGTACTCCGCAGTGATGATGCGCTCGAGAACAAAGAAGATCGTGGCAGCGATCAGTGTCCTGATGGTGGTGGCACTGGTTGCTTACGTCTCCGTTCTTTTCGTGATCATCAAGAACATCAACGACGACCCCGACAAGCTGCCGGTCATCACTGCATACGCACACGGCACGACGATCGAGACCAACCCTGCCGGGTTCTGCACCATCGATCTGTCCCAGTGCGCCCAGGTGGGCGACATCTACGCCCTCGATGTTCCCGCGGGCTACCCGCTGCAGCTGTCGTTGTCGACGGACGTTTCGGATGCGCAGTGGGCACTGCTCGCCGTCTACGAGGACGCCGACGGCAACCAGACCGGTGAGCCCCGAGTCTTCGAGCCCGGCGAGGCCTTGGCCGTGACGGTCGAGTCTTCGAGCGATCCCGTCAAGCAACTCGTCGGCGTCGAAATTCACCTCGCGGTCGGTGAGGGAAGCGAACAGGGACTGTTGATCTGGTCGATCAAGACCGCCTGATCCTCTGAACATGAAAATGCCCTGCACACCGATCGGTGTGCAGGGCATTTTGTTTCGAAGCCGTGTACGGCAGCTCGCATCGAGCGATCAGGTGTCGAGCTCGCGAGCAACGGCCCGGACGACCTCGGAGATCCGCTGAGCGGTCTTGCGGTCCGGGTACTTGCCGTTGCGCAGATCCGGCTGGACCTTCGCCTCGAGCAACGTGATCATGTCCTCGACCATGCCGTGCAGCTGGTCAGGGGTGTGCTTGCGCTCGACGGGCTCGCGACGCGTCGCCGTAGCACCCCGCAACGACGGCGCCGGCTCGAGCACCTTCAGGCTCAGCGCCTGCGGACCGCGGCGGCCTGCAGCCATGCCGAACTCGACGCGCTGGCCGGCCTTCAAGCCTTCGACACCCTCGGGGAGGGCGGAAGCACGGACGTAGACGTCCTCGCCCTCTTCCTGCGACAGAAAGCCGAAACCCTTTTCGACGTCGTACCACTTCACCTTGCCGGTCGGCACCGCGTTCACCTGCTCATCACTCGACTGGGGCATCTGCCCCAATGTGCTCGGGAGGCTCCCGGAAGAGCCTCATGGCCTTGCTCGCATTGCTTCCGGTGGAAGAATGCAAAAGAACGCGCCCCACACTTGCTTCAGCGGGGCGCGCAGTCTGTTACCAGTCTACCTGTGACCAACCCGTGTCGGCACCCAGGTTTACAGGCACTATCCTCGTAGGTGTGGACCCTCAACCGAACCCGCGCACTTCCGGCACCGGAAACGGTCTGTTCCGTACGGCGATGGCACTCTTCATTGTCGGATTCCTGGCGATCGTGGCCATCTTCGCAGTCCATATCTTCAGCGACACCCCACCCGGCCTGGCCTTGTACCTGGTGGCACTTGCGTGCCCGATCGGCTTCATTCTGGCCATCGTCTACACGCTCAGATCCGGTCGACGCGTGCGCTGATCACTCCCGCCTCCAACCGAAAGGTCACTGACCATGAGAATCCTCCTGAACGTGATCTGGCTGGTGTTCGGCGGCTTCTGGCTGGCGTTGGGTTACTTCGCCGCAGGCATCATCTGCTGCATCCTCATCATCACGATTCCCTTCGGAATCGCAGCATTCCGCATCGGCATCTATGCACTGTGGGCCGTTCGGTAAGACCGTCGTCGACAAGCCGACCGCTGGCGTCGGTTCGATGATCGGCAATGTCATCTGGGTGATCATCGCCGGTATCTGGTTGGCGATCGGACACATCGTCACCGCCGTCGCGATGGCAATCACGATCATCGGAATTCCGCTCGCGGTCGCGAATCTGAAGATGATTCCGATCTCGCTGATGCCGCTCGGCAAGGAGATCGTCGACGTGGACCGCGTCAATTACGCGTAGCCGTGGACCGCGTCAATTACGCGTAGCCGGCAGCACAGCCAGAAGAACCCGACCACGGCAGGCGCTGTGGTCGGGTTCTGTCGTATCAGGTCGGATCAGCGGCCGAGGCTACCGAGTCCGGGGAGATTGCCGAGCGAACCGGTACCCGTTCCCGGGTTGCCCGGATCTACGGGGCCGACCGGACCCTCGGAGACCACGATGGTCACGCTCGACGCGCGCGAGAGCACGCTCTTCGCAGTGATCTCGACGGTGACGCTGCCGACAGCGGTGGGGGTTCCCGAGATGGTGCCGTCCTGTGCAAGTGACAGTCCACCGGGCAGAGTGCCGTTGGTGAGTGCAAAGGTTGCGCGGGAGTCAGCGGAAGCAAGCTTCTGCGAATACGCCTTGCCGACCTGACCAGCAGGCAGTTCGACGGTCGCGGGCAGCGGGTACGCAGCAACTACCGTCACCTTGCCCCCGTTGGTCGTCGACGCGATGGCGCCGGTCGAGGTATCGAGTGCGAGGTTTTTGACCTTCTCCAGTGCGGGAACCTTGGTATCGGTCAGAGCGGTGGTGGCGCGGGTCGTCAGGTCGACCGACCACAAGTGTCCGTTCATGATGTCCGCGACATATGCAATGCCTGCAGCCGAGTCGACGCTCACGCCGTTGGGAATCGCAGTCGGAGACAGCGTGGTCTTCGACAGGACTGCGCCGGCTGGCGTGATCGTCCACAGGTTGGTCGCCCTGGTGTCGGTCATGTAGACGTTTCCGGTGTTCGTGTCGACATCGACGTCGACCGGGTAGAGGTTGTCGGCACGCACGATCGACTTGAGCGCTCCACCCTTGCGTACGTCCGCCTGCCACAGCGTGCGTCCGTAGTTCTCGTCGAAGAAGTTGGTGTCTGCGATGTAGA
This sequence comes from Rhodococcus sp. P-2, assembly GCF_016598535.1. Taxonomy (GTDB): domain Bacteria; phylum Actinomycetota; class Actinomycetes; order Mycobacteriales; family Mycobacteriaceae; genus Rhodococcus_F; species Rhodococcus_F baikonurensis. The sequence continues at coordinate 1,847,305 of NZ_CP066779.1, forward strand.
GGAAGCCGCGGTCGCCGTCGAAGGCGAGCTTGGTCGGCGTTGCCGACTTGTCGACGAGAATGCTCGACACGGCGTCGGCGGCGTTGGGGTCGACGACTCGGATGTTGCCGGACTTGTAGTCCGAGAAGTACGCGCGGTGCGTTGTGGGGTCGACGACGACATCGTTGATCTGCGGCCGCGAGCCGTCAGGGTTCTTCTCGCTCAGCGTGACCGTCTTTTCGACCTTGCCGGTCTTGGTGTCGACAATCGAGATCGCGCCGCCGTAGGAGGAGGACACGTATGCGCGTCCGAGGCCCGAGTCCACGGCAAGTGCCGACGGGTAACCGACGACACCGTCGATGTTGCCGACGGACTCGCCGGTGTTCGTGTCGACGACGGACAACGAGCTGGTCGGTCCGCCGTACTGCGTGATGTATCCGCGGTGGGTTGCCGAGTCGACGACGATGTCGCCAGGCTGCGTTGCGGAATAACTTCCGACAACGCCGTGTGTCGGATCCTCGGGTGAGGCGTGTGCAGCGGGAGCAGTGACGGCCAGGCCGACAGCAGCAGCGGCGACGGCGAGGGACGCGGTGACCGCGCGCCGACGGTAGTGCAGATTCATGAGGGGTGCCTTAATGCTTTGGAAGACTCTGAGGATTCTGCCCTTCGGGCAGATGAGGCAAACCTAACCTAAGTTTCAATTTCGATGTTGAGACGCAGGCCACATCTTCGGCCGGAATCGACGCGCCTCTCAATCACCCGCCATTCCATTTCCATATAACGTGTGACCTTGCTCACATTACGGATGGATAACGGAACGGACACAACCGGACATTCACTCAGGCACCCCCACCTACCTGGGAAGAGTCTCCTGCGCTTTGTGTGACGCGTTGTACGTCCTTCGCCACGCCGCGTTATCAAATGGTGACACGAGAGACTCGAGCCGTTACCGTCGTTTTCGGCCGGGAAACTCGGCCACCTCCGGCCCGCCGCGCCAAGCCTTGTCCCGCGGGTACCGGACTTCCGACAGAGCATTCCAGGGACGAGGACGGGGGACCCAAAGTCCTCTGTGAGAACAGAAAAGTTCTCCAGTGGACACCGGTTCGATCGCAAGACCGAATCTTGGGGTGAAGCCAGACCCTTTCCAGCCAGGAAAGGCGAGGCCGGGCGACCTCTCAGCCCGAACCCGACAGCTGACCTCGCAGGCGCGTGTGGAGAGGATTTCGACCATCATGAGCGGACGCCATCGCAAGCCCACCACCACCGGCCGCACTGTCGCCAAGGTCGCCGTCACCGGCGCCATCATGGGCGTAGCAGGAATTGCAGCCACCGGAACCGCAAACGCTGCCCCCGACTCCGACTGGGATCGTCTCGCCCAGTGTGAGGCCGGCGGAAACTGGGCCATCAACACCGGCAACGGTTACCAGGGCGGACTGCAGTTCTCCCCCAGCACGTGGAACGCACACGGCGGCGGACAGTATGCAGCCACCGCAAACCAGGCCACTCGCGAGCAGCAGATCGTTGTTGCCGAGCGTGTTCTCGCAAACCAGGGTTGGGGCGCATGGCCGTCCTGCTCCTCCAGCCTCGGACTGAGCAGCGGCGCCACCGAGCGTTCCGCTCCGGCCACCACGGCTCCTCAGGCAGCTCCGGCTCCGGCTCAGCAGGTCGCTCAGACCGTTGCACACCCGGTCGCTGACGCCATCGATCAGGCAATCGCGTTCGCCAAGGCCAACGGCATCCCGGTCGACCCGCAGATCCTCGCAGTCGCCGACACCGCGAAGACGTTCCTCAAGTAACACCGGTAAGACTGTCCGCTCGGACGCTCGAACATCAAGAAGGCCCGCACCGATTCGGTGCGGGCCTTCTTCGTGTCGAGTTGTTATCGGTTGATGACGGTGTGCGGGTGTACGTAGGGAAGTGACTCCACCGGAACCGGAAAGGTGGTGTCCTCGCCGAAGGGTGAAAGTCCACCTGCGCGGGTCGATGACAATTCGGTCACTGCGTGATCTCCGTCTGCAGTTTCCGGCCATCCTGGATCTACATAGTGTTGCTTCGAATTGTTGGCCACGAAGTCATTTTGACAGGACGCCGTTACGCCGTACAGACCAGGTCTCTAATCTGATACCTGATGACCGAAACACGTGGCACCCCGGCGGGCAGTTCCGCAGCCGAAAGTCTGACCGATTGGCTCTCGGCGCGCAGTGACGCCGAGTTGACGGAGTTGCTGCGTCTGCGCCCCGATCTGGCCGTACCGCCGCCGAGCACGATGGTGGTTCTCAGCGGTCGGGCACAGCAACGCGCGTCGGTCAGCCGAGCTGCGGACGAACTCGACACCCTCGATTTCGGTCTTCTCGAATTGTTGGCACTGGCTGGCGCCGAGGAAACCCCGATGACGCGGGCGGAGCTCAACAGTGCGATCGCCGAACGCGCCCTGACCGGCAAGGGCAAGGTCACCAAGAAGGCCGTCGACAAGTCACTGTCGAAGATGCGCGAGTCCGCCCTCATCTGGGGTGTCGATCCCATAAGCGTCGTCCCGGCGGTCATCGGGATGATTCCGTGGCGTGTGGGGCGAGCCCTCGAGCCTGCCGAGGCGATGACCGAGACCGAGATCTCGGCAGCCCTCGACGCTCTGGACACCCGCGAGCGGGATCTCCTCGAGACTCTCGCCAACTCGAGCCCGATCGGCCGCACCCGCGACGCCGCCCCCGGAACGCCGCCGGAGCGCCCGGTTCAACGACTGCTGGCGGCCGGCCTGCTGCGGTGGCTCGACGAGCAGACCGTCGAACTCCCGGCGACGGTTCGTCAGGTCATCCGCGGCGAGCCGGTTTTCGATCCGACGACGCTGACCGCACCCGTCATCGGGGGCGACAAACTCAAGCCCGCGGACGTGAACGCCGCAGCAGCGGGCGAAGCGCTCGAGTTGGTACGCCAATGCGAGAACGTGATCGCCGTTCTGGGCGCAGCACCGGCCCCCGCACTGCGAGCCGGTGGTCTCGGTGTTCGAGAACTACGACGCGTGGCCAAGACGGCCGATCTCGACGAAGCGCGCGTGAGCCTGCTCGTCGAATTGCTCTCGGCAGCCGGCCTCATCGCCAGTGGAACGCCCGACCCGGCGCCGGTCTCGGACAACGCGGACGAATACTGGACGCCCACACTCGCCGTCGACGGCTGGCTCAACGCGTCCACAGCGCGTCGGTGGGAGGTCCTGGCATCCGCCTGGGTCGACGTACCGCGAGTTCCGTGGATGATCGGGCTGCGCGATTCCACCGACAAGCCGATCGCCGCATTGTCCGAGGAGGGCCGAGCCCCGGCGGCGCCTCGCGATCGCCAGGCCATTCTGGGGCTGCTCGCCGAACTCGACAGTGGCCAGACTGCATCGGCCGTCGAGGTGAGTCGACTCCTCGCGTGGCGGCGCCCGCGATGGAGCGGGCGCCTGCGGACGTTCGCGATCGAGCGGACTCTGGACGAGGCCGCCGCGCTCGGACTGGTCGCCCGCGGTGCTTTGTCGTCGCCCGGACGAGCATTGCTGCACGGTGGGGACGCCGAAGCCGAAATGCAGTCCGCGCTACCCGAGCCCATCGACTACATCCTGGTCCAGGCAGATCTGACGTTGGTTGCTCCCGGCCCGCTGGTACCGGACCTGCTCGAGCAGGTGAGCCTGGTCGCGGACATCGAGTCGGCAGGATCGGCGTCCATGTACCGCATCAGTGAGGACAGCGTGCGTCGTGCGCTCGACGCCGGTCTGACGGCTACCGAACTGCATGCGATGTTCGCTTCGAAATCGAAGACGCCTGTTCCCCAATCACTTTCGTATCTGATCGACGATGTCGCCCGTCGACACGGGCGACTGCGTGCCGGGGTTGCGGCGTCGTTCATTCGGTGCGAGGACGCATCGCTTTTGGCGGAGGTACTCGCATCCGCGGTGGCCGAGCCGTTGGCTCTGCGCGCATTGGCTCCTACTGTCGCGATTTCGCAGGCCCCGCTCCGCGAAGTCCTGGCCGAGCTGCGAGCCGCCGGATTCGCGCCGGCAGGTGAGGACTCCTCGGGCACGTTGGTCGATCTCCGCCCACGTGGGGCACGTGTACCTAACCGACGCAGCCGACCGGCGTCGAGAATGCCGGCGAGCCCCTCGGCGGATCAGCTGGCGTCGTTGGTACGCACGATGCGGGCAGGTGACCGCGCTTCCGCCCCGGGCCGTGGTGGTGTCCGGACGGACGGTTCGAGGGAGAACAACGCCGCCACCATCGCCTTGCTGGCCACGGCGGCCCGAGACAATTCCAGCGTCAACATCGGCTACGTCGACGCTCAGGGGGTGGCGACGCATCGCATCGTCGACCCCGTCAGCGTGGGCGGCGGACAGTTGGACGCCTTCGACCCGGCTAGTGGTGCCGTACGCCGTTTCACGTTGCACCGCATTACTTCCGTCAGCCCCGTCGACTCCGGAAAAAAGTAGCAGAAAACAAGCAACTGGCTTTTTTCTGTAAATGAAGTATGGTCGAGGTCAGTTTGTGATTGCCACTTCGAAAAATGAGGAGCGACAATGGCTGACAAGGCGCCGGGTAAGAACATGAAGAAACCCGCCCAGTCGATCAAGGAACGCCGCGCGGAAAAGCGGGCGAAAACTGCGGAGTCTTCCGAGTTCATTCGTAAGCGGAAGCGGAGCTGACGGCACAGTCCAGAAGAAGACGAGCTGACTGCGAAGCTGACCCATGCCTGCCTCCACCGACACCCTCGTGCACCTGCACGAGACATTCAACCTGTTCAAGTCACGTAGTCGAGGAACTGATGCGCGCTCGCGCGGCTACGCAGCGGGCATGACCCTCGCTTCACTCTGTGTCCTCGACGAACACGCTCGGCAATCCGGAATACTACTTTCGGATTTACCGCAGAAAGAGAATCAACCATCGTGAAAAGAACAATCCACACCCTGGACCGTATTCAAACGAGACTTGAATCGGAGCTTGATTCCACTCCGGGTGATTCCGAAAAGAATATCGGTTATCGATCCGGGATTTCCGAAGCTATTACTCATGTAATGGAAATGCGGAAGTCAGTGGTCGCGCAGAAATAGGAGGCGGATCGATTAGGTACTCACCCCAATAACTGCCGTACACCACCGATAAGAAAGACGACCTGGTCCTCGTAGAAGTCGGCGAGCCGCTCCGGCGCGAGCGGCTTGCCACTTCCGCTCCAATCGTCCGCCCGGCTCAACGCGTGGAGGAAGCCCATCAAGGCGATAGCCCAGCGAGTCTCCATTCTGTCCGGATCGGTAGCGGGAAAGGTACGACGGACCTGGTCGAGCAGGTGATCGCGGAGGTGCAGCTCTGTCGCCTCGAGGGCTGGATGGCCGGCTCGCGACATCCGCGGCTGCGAGATCTGCGTGACGATTCTGATCCATCGCATCCCCCGCGTGCGATGGCGAACGAGCAATGCCTTGTAGGGCGCGGTGACGGCCCGTACCAGCGCCTCGACCGTCGGCGGTGTCTTGTCGGCGGCGAGGGCGTCCACGTTCGCGCTGATCTGATCTCGCACCGACGTCCCCATGTCCAGCAGCACCGCGGCGACCAGATCGTCCTTGGTGCCGAAGTGGTAGTGGACGGACGACGGCCCGAGGCCGGCTGCGGCGTTCACCGCGCGCAGGGACACGGCGTCCAATCCCTCTGTCGCAAAAAGACGCTCGGCAGTTTTGAGCAAGCGTATGCGCGTCGCGTCGCCTTGACGGTTCTGCCTGGAGTCGGTCATACGAACGAGCTTCGCACGGGCTCGACAAACGTCTCCACAGTGGCGAACGCGGAGTCAGAGTGATTCACAGCCTGCTCTTTCCTGATTCACATGATCGACTTGAAGAAACACTATCCTGCAACATCGACGCATAAGTTGTTGTATTGCAGATGATTACAAACCTCCCACTGTGCGGGAGATTCAACTTATTGGATCACTTGATCCATGTTAGACATCTCAATCAGAGCGAGTGAGCCAAATCACTTCCCTGTCGACAGGAGATGTCATCGTGTGGTCCGCATCGTCCATCCGCTTCGGAGCCTTCCTCGCCCCGTACCATCCGCTCGACGCCGATCCCACCCTGCAACTCAGACGCGATATCGACCTCATGACGCACTTGGACCACCTCGGATTCGAGGAAGCCTGGATGGGTGAGCATCATTCGACCGGCGCCGAGATCGTGCCTGCCCCGGACATCTTCATCGCCGCAGCCGCCGAGCGGACCGAGCGCATCCAGTTCGGCACGGGTGTGACGTCCCTGCCCTATCACCACCCGCTGATCACCGCCGACCGCATCACTCAGCTCGATCTCCAGACCCGCGGACGACTCATCTTCGGCACCGGTCCGGGCAAGATCCCCCTCGATGCGCACATGATGGGCATCAACCCGTCGGACCAGCGTCGGCGCCAGGGCGAAGCACTCGAAGCCATTCTCGCGTTGCTCCGCGGCGAGGTCGTCACTATGGAAACCGACTGGTTCACGTTGCGTGACGCGCGTGCACAGCTGCCCACCTACCGAGCGGACGGCATCGAGACCGTGACAGCGTCGACCATTTCCCCCAACGGTTCGGTACTCGCAGGCAAGAACGGCCTCTCCCTGCTCTCGTTGGCGGCGAGTTCACCCAGCGGCTTCGACGCACTGGATCGCAACTGGGATGTGTACGAGAAGGTCTCGACCGAACACGGCCACCGCGCCGACCGCGCGACGTGGCGTGTGGTCAATCCGATGTTTCTCGCCGAGACCCGAGCCGAGGCTGAGCGCGCCGTGAGCCGACGGATCGGATCGATGGCCTCCTATGTGAATCGACAGACCGGCCAGAACCCGGCCTGGGCTGATACCCCTGCCGGAATCATCGATCAGTGGCGCAACGACACGCTCGGCGAGTTCGGTCAGGCGATCATCGGCACCCCCGAAGATGCGATCGCGCAGATCGAGCGTCTGATCGAGAAGACGGGAGGGTTCGGCACGTTCCTGATCCTTCACGTCGACATGGCGAGCTGGGAGGACACCAAACGCAGCTACGAATTGTTCGCCTCCGAGGTGGTCCCGCACTTCCGGAAGCGCAATGTCGGGCGTCAGGCGAGCATGCAGTTCGCCGAGGACAACCGCGAATACCTGATCGGCGGGCTGGTCGGAGCGATCACCAAAGCCCATACCGACTACTACGGCCGGCCGGCCGGGACGGGAGCCGTGCGCGCATGAGGGCCGTCCGATTCCAGCAGGGAGAATTCGCCGTTGCCGAGGTGGCCGACGCGCCGCCGTTGGCGCCCCATCAGATCCGCATCGACGTCGTCGCCTGCGGGATCTGCGGCAGTGACCTGAGCATGTCGAAGGACCCGTGCCGGTTCGTTCAGGTCGCGCACGACGGGGGCTACCCGCTCGCCACCTTCGATCCAGACGCGCCAGTGGTCCTGGGGCACGAATACGCGGGTATCGTCTCCGAGACCGGTTCTGCAGTAGAAGATTTCACGATCGGCGATCGGGTGGCCGGCATCGGGTTGGCCACCGACACGGCTACCGGGATCCCGACGATCATCGGCTACTCGAACGACTATCACGGCGCGTTCGGCGATCACATCGTCGTCGATGCGTTCTGGGTCCGCAAAGTTCCCGATCACCTGTCACTCGAGCACGCCACACTTGCCGAACCGCTCCACGTGGGCGAGATGCACCTGCAACAGTCCGGCCTCACCTCGGCCGATTCGGCGCTCGTCATCGGCTGCGGAACGATCGGACTGGGCGCCATCGTCGCCGCCAAAGCGCGCGGAGCGCAGATCGTCATCGCTTCGGAGCCCTCACCGAAAAGACGTGAGCTCGCCGAGAAGATGGGTGCGGACATCGTCGTCGATCCGGCCGAGCAGGATCCGATCGAACTGTGGAATCGGATGATCGCCGAAGGCAACCAGCTTGTCGGTCAGGCCGCGAACGGAGTTCTGATCGCCTACGAATGCAGCGGCCGGGCGGGAGTCATCGGAGAACTGATGCACACGCTGCCGTTCAACTCGCGGATTCAGGTTCTGGCTGCGCCGTTCGGCGACGAGACGATCATTCCCGTCGTCGGGCAGTTCCGGAGGATCTCGATCAACTTCGGTCACGGTCCTTACGAGAATGCCTACGACATCACCCTGCAGAGGCTCGCCGACGGCGAGATCGACGCCGAAGCGATCATCACCGGCCGGGTCGGTCTGGATGGAGTCTCGGACGCTTTCGCAGCTCTGCGCGCACCCGACGAACACGTGAAGATCCTCGTTCTACCCGCCGGCCTCCCGGAATAGCGGTCGATCCTGCCCTGTTGACGTAGGGGTGCCCGCACTCGGGCACCTCTACTTCGGGGTGTGCAAGCGTCGCCTGTTGGCGTATGCGCTCCGATACCAGGACAATGGCAGGGTTGGCGTCAGCCGACAGCGCGGTGCAACGCTTTGTGGCTGCCGCGTTTGTTTCACTAGGAGGCTTCCGTGACCGACGGACCGTTGATCGTCCAATCCGACAAGACGCTGCTGTTGGAGGTCGACCACGAGCGCGCCGGCGATGCCAGACAGGCAATCGCCCCTTTCGCGGAACTCGAACGGGCCCCGGAACACGTCCACACGTATCGCATCACTCCCCTGGCCTTGTGGAATGCCCGCGCCGCCGGACACGACGCCGAGCAGGTTGTCGACGCGCTCGTGTCGTACTCGCGGTTCGCGGTCCCCCAGCCACTGCTGGTCGACATCGTCGACACGATGGCCAGGTACGGACGTTTGCAGTTGGTCAAGAGCCCGGTGCACGGCCTCATCCTGGTCAGCCTCGACCGCGCAGTCCTCACCGAGGTGATGCGACACAAGAAGATCTCGCCGATGCTCGGTGAGAAGGTCGACGACGACACCGTGATCGTCCACCCGAGCGAACGCGGCCGCCTCAAGCAGATGCTGCTCAAGGTCGGCTGGCCCGCCGAGGACCTCGCCGGCTATGTGGACGGCGAAGCGCATCCCATCGACCTCGCCTTCGAAGAGGGCCACTGGGAACTGCGTGACTACCAGCAGATGGCAGCGGATTCGTTCTGGGCCGGTGGCTCGGGCGTCGTCGTGCTGCCGTGTGGCGCCGGGAAGACGATGGTGGGCGCAGCCGCCATGGCGAAGGCAAAGGCCACCACCCTCATTCTGGTGACCAACACCGTCGCCGGCCGGCAGTGGAAGCGTGAGCTCATCGCCCGCACGTCGTTGACCGAGGAAGAGATCGGCGAATACTCCGGCGAGCGCAAGGAGATTCGGCCGGTCACGATCGCCACGTACCAGGTCATCACGCGTCGTACGAAGGGCGAATACAAGCATCTCGAGCTGTTCGATTCCCGCGACTGGGGACTGGTGATCTACGACGAGGTGCACCTGCTGCCCGCGCCCGTCTTCCGGATGACGGCAGACCTGCAGTCTCGCCGCCGTCTCGGCTTGACTGCGACACTGGTGCGTGAAGACGGCCGCGAAGGCGACGTCTTCTCGCTCATCGGCCCCAAGCGCTACGACGCTCCGTGGAAGGACATCGAAGCGCAGGGCTGGATCGCGCCGGCCGACTGCGTCGAGGTGCGAGTGACGATGACGGACGCCGAACGCATGTCCTATGCCGTCGCCGAACCCGAGGAGCGCTACAAGCTGTGCTCGACGGCGCACACCAAAATTGCTGTCGTGAAATCGATTCTGGCTAAGCACCCCGATTCCCCGACCTTGGTGATCGGTGCGTATCTCGATCAACTCGACGAACTCGGCGAGGCTCTGAACGCTCCGGTGATCAAGGGATCCACCAAGAACAAGGAACGCGAGATCCTGTTCGATCAGTTCCGTAACGGTGAGATCCAGACGCTCGTGGTGAGCAAGGTCGCGAACTTCTCGATCGACCTTCCGGAGGCGTCTGTCGCCGTGCAGGTTTCGGGAACGTTCGGGTCGAGGCAGGAAGAGGCTCAGCGACTCGGGCGCCTCCTGCGGCCCAAGCACGACGGCGGTCAGGCTCACTTCTATTCAGTGGTTTCCCGCGACACTCTCGATGCGGAGTACGCGGCCCATCGTCAGCGATTCCTCGCCGAACAGGGCTACGCCTACCGGATCACCGACGCCGACGACCTGCTCGGACCTGCAATCGGCTGACCATTTCTGCAACACGTTGCAGAAACAAATGGACATACGTCCAGTTATCTGTAGAGTGTCCCCTGTCACAGTCGTGTCCATCGGCCGGGAGTCACCAGCACCATGCGCTCAGTTCCACGTCTACGGGGTCGGCTCGCCGGAACCATCTCGCTGCTGACTGCCGCCGTCGTCGTCGCCACGACCGGCGTCAGTGCTGCGGCACCGAGTCCAGCTCCTGGCGCGCAGAACTCGGTGTACGCACTTGCGAACGGCTGCTACGCACTTCGCACGGAGTCCGGTGATTTCGTGCGCCGTGACGGAACCGCGTACCTCACCGATTCCACGAAAGCCGCCGACGCCGAACCGTTCCGCCTACACGCGGCCCAGTTGGGCCGTTTCATGCTGTACGGCCCGGACGGGTCGATGCTCTCGCACGACGGCGCAGACTCCGTTCTCGCCACCTCCGAAGCAGCTCCGTCCACCGACTGGACCGTGATGTCCACCGGCGAGTCCTTCGTTCTGACCGCGACCTCGAACGGCCGCCAACTGATCTCGCGAGACTTGATGCTCACGATGTCCGATCCCGGTGACGTTCCCGAATCGGCGTTCACTCTGATCCCCCGCGACGGCTGCGCCGTTTTCCCCGAAGCAGAAGTGGGTGCAAGCGGTGTTCCGGGAGAAATCGGGCCGAACGGTGAAGTCACCGGATTCATCGACACACACGTGCACATGAATGCTTCCGAGTTCATGGGCGGAAACCTGCACTGCGGCCGACCTTTCGATCCACAGGGCGTCACCGCAGCGCTCGTCGACTGCCCGGACCATCAACCCGACGGGATACCGGCCCTCCTCGAAAACGTTCTGTCGTACGGAAATCCCTTCGAAACTCACGACACCACCGGCTGGCCCAGCTTCGCCGACTGGCCGGCGCACGATTCCCTGACACACGAGCAGACGTACTACAAATGGGTCGAACGGGCCTGGCGCGGCGGACTACGCATCTTCACCAATCTCTTTGTCGCCAATCGGGTCCTGTGCGAGCTGTATCCGAGCAAACGGAATCCCTGCGACGAGATGGAGACCGTCCGAATCCAGGCGCAGCAGACACGCGAACTCCAGGACTACATCGACGCCCAGTACGGCGGACCCGGCCGCGGATGGTTCCGCATCGTGAGCTCCCCCGAACAAGCCAGGCAGGTGGCCGCCGACGGAAAGCTCGCCGTCACCCTCGGGGTGGAGGTATCCGAACCTTTCGGTTGCTCTGTGCGTAACGGGATTCCGCAGTGCACCGAGGACGACATCGACCGCGGCCTGGACGAGTTGTACGACCTGGGTGTCCGGCAGATGATCGTCACGCACAAGTTCGACAACGCTCTGGGCGGTGCCCGTTTCGACGGCGGCGTCACCGGCGTCGCCGTCAACATCGGCAACTACCTGGGTACCGGGGAGTTCTGGCAATCGGAATCATGCACCGGCGTCGCCGAGGACAACGTGCTGCCCACCAAGGTCGACGGCGCACAGAATCTTCTCGCCGTACTCCCACCCGGAGTGACGCTTCCGGTGTACCCCTCTGGTCCGCAATGTAATTCACATGGCCTCACCGATCTGGGCGCATACACGATCAGGGGTTTGATGGATCGAGGAATGATCGTCGACATCGACCACATGAGCGTCAAGACCGCCGAAGCAGCCCTCGATATTCTCGAAGCCGCGAATTACTCCGGAGTCGTTTCCAGTCACAGCTGGAGCGACCCGAGCCTGTACAAGCGGATCTACGCGCTCGGCGGTTTCGTCGCCCTGTACGCCGGGCAACTGGACGCGTCGGACGAGAAGCCCGAAGAGCGTGGATTCATCGACCAATGGCGCGACGCGCGGGCGATGCGAAGCGAGAACTACTACTTCGGTTTCGGCTACGGCGCCGACACCAACGGCTTCGGGCCGCAGGCCGCACCGCGCGGTGACGCCGCCGAAAATCCGCTGCAGTATCCGTACACCGCCTTCGACGGCACGGTCATGGACCAGCAGCGCGCCGGCACCCGGATTTTCGACGTGAACACCGACGGTGTGGCGCAGTACGGGATGATTCCCGATTGGATCGCGGACATGCGCATCGCTGCGGGAGCCGACGGCGACACCATCATCGAGGACATGAGCCGAGGCGCCGAGGCTTACCTGCAGATGTGGGAGCGCGCGCGAAACTAGCTACGCTGGTGGACGGTCCCCGCGCGATCGGGGGCCGGTCCTAGATCGTCCGGCACCACCCGAAGGAACTTTTCGTGGCTGACTTCCAGTTCACCGTCGACAAGGCTCACGCCAAGTCGGTCAACGACACACTGGCCGACGTACGCCGCCTGCAGATTTCTGCGGTGATCTTCGCGATCGTCCTCGCCGCCGTCGGGGCCTGGCTGATCAGCATGGGCGAGGTGTGGTCCATCATCATCGGCGCGGTCCTCGCCATCGGTGCGGCCAGTTCACTGTGGGTGGCGGTGTGGGCGCCCCGCAAGGTGGGAAGCGTCGAATCTCTGTATGCGAACAACCCACTGGTCCCTGCGATCGTCACCGAGGTCCACCCGCGTGCGGCGACGCTGACCGCGCTGATCGACATCGCGAAGCCGGCCGCCGGGGCGCCGAAGTACGCGCTCGTCAGCCGCAACGTTCGACTCAATCCGAAGTGGCGAGTCGGCGACCGCATTCCGTCGGTGGCGCTGCGTTCGGATCGTTCCACCCGAAGCAAGGCAGACACCTGGCAGATGGTCAGTCCCATGCCGATCGAATGGGGAACCAAGGACTCGGCCGTCCTGGCACGAGCGATCGCCGCTGTCAGCGCGAGCGAGTGGAACTTCCTGCAGAGCCGGATTCCCGACTCCGAAGAAGTTCGCACTCACCCCGATCGCCGGGTTCTGATCAAACCGGCCGATCTTCCCGACTCCCTGCGCTAGCCCCAACGGTTACGCGAGCGCGGGAAGCACTTCCTTCTCGAACATCTCGATTCCCGACGTGTCGTACGCGGCCTCGGGGAAGTAGAAGATTCCGTACTCGAGTCCCTGCGCCTTGAGCGCCGACAGGTTCTCGATGATCTGCTCGGGTGTACCCACGGCAGGCATTCCGCGGAAGGCGTCGAGCGACGCATCGGCGGCAGCTTCGCCGACCAGCGGCGTCAGTCTGGCTTTCAGTGTCTCCAACCGCTGAGCCACCTCGGCTTCCGTCGCGCCGATGGCCACGTTGTAGTTGGCCGAACGGACGATGGCGTCGAAGTCGGTACCGACGGTGTCGCAGTGCTTCTTCAGGATCTCCGACTTGTGTACGAAGCCCTCCGGGGCGCCGTCGAAGTTGGTGTACTGCGCGTACTTGGCCGCGATCTTGAGTGTGACCTTCTCGCCGCCGCCGGCAACCCAGATGGGAATTCCGCCCTCTTGCAACGGAAGTGGGCGGCACAGCGCTCCGTCGACCTGGTAGTACTTGCCGTCGAGCGTGGCGCTGCCGGTCGACCACGCCTGCTGCATGATCTGGATTCCTTCGTCGAGTCGGCCCAGTCGCTCACCGGCAGAGGGGAAGCCGTAGCCGTATGCGCGCCACTCCTGCTCGTACCATCCACCGCCGATTCCCATCTCGACGCGTCCACCCGTGATGAGGTCGGTGGTTGCAGCGACCTTGGCGAGGTACGCCGGGTTGCGGTAGCTCATGGCGGTACACATCTGGCCGAGTCGGATACGCGACGTCGACGCACCGAGTGCGGCCATCAATGTCCACGCCTCGTGAGTCGCTTCTTCCGTCGGCTGGGGAACGGTGTGGAAGTGGTCGTAGACCCACACCGATTCCCACGGCCCTGCCTCCGCGCGCAGCGTGAAGTCTCGCATCACCTCCCACTGCTTCGCGGGGTCGATGCCGACCAGGTCCAGACGCCAGCCTTGAGGTACGAACAGTCCGAATCGCATGTAGCGAGCGTACCTACCGTTTCCCGACGCGCGAGCGGGGTGACACCCGCGGCGAGTAGACCGGAATGAAGCGGAACATCATTGCTGCGCCGGCGAACGAAGTCGCGCCCAGGGCGGCGAATGCCCACCCGAGCGGGAACACCGCGGCGAGAAGACCGATCGCGAGCGGCCCACCGAACATGCCCGTGTCGTGGGTCAATCGCCATGCAGCGAGGAACTCGGCGCGCTCCTCGGGCGGAGCGATATCGGCACCGAGAGTCATGATCACGCCGTTGCCCAATCCGTTGCCGATCCCCATCACGACGGCGACCGCGGTCAGCCCCAGTGCACCCGTCGAGAACGGCAGCATCAGGTACGACACACCGATCACCGTCAGAGAAGGCACCGCGACCAGCCTGCGGCCGTACCGGTCCATGATGTGTCCGGCCGGGTACGAGCACAGCAGGTCCACGGCCGCACCGATACCGAAGATCACACTCACCTGGGCTGCATCCAACCCGAGGTGCAATGCCCACAGTGGCAGAACCGCCTCCCGCGAAGCACGGGCTGCGCCCATAAGAAGGGAGCCTGTCCCGAGCGTCGACAGGGCGGCACGATGACGGCGAAGGATGTCCGGGAGGGTGACGTGCCCGTGATCGCCGATGCCCGCCTGCGCCTTTCGCGGCGGGTCGGGAACGCGAGCCATCAGTGCCCCGGCGAGTACGACGCCCACCAACTGGACCAGGAATCCTCCGCGCGCTCCCACCAGGAGAATCACGCCGGCACCGATGAGCGGTCCCAGGAAGAAACCCAACCGCCACATCGCCGCGAACGACGACATCGCTCGGGCCCGTAGCCCGAGTGGCACGGTCTCGGCGAGGTAGCTCTGCCTCGCGAGGCCCCACACCGCATTCGCCAGTCCGGTCAGCAGTGCTCCGACTCCCAGCATCCACGGAGTCTGCGCAAGCAGGCAGATCACCACTCCTGTTGCACCCAAGGAACTTCCGCCGATGATCGATCTTCGCTCACCGAAACGCGACACTATCCGTCCGGCCGGGAGGTCACCGAGTACGGCGCCCAAACCACCGAGGGCAACGATCAGGCCGGCGACGGCGACCGACGCACCCAGATCCCGGGCTGTCACGGCCATGATGGGGGCAGCCGCACCCTGACCGATCCCGAAGATGGCCGCCGGCACGAAAACCGTTGTCACCAGCGGCTTGAGCCCGGCAATCGCCGGCTGTTCCTTGGGTACAGTTTCCGTCACGCGCTCACTTCTGCCGCGTCAGCGGCCCGCGAAAACCGGTTCGCCGGACGATCGAGGCCGTAGTGGCCCCGCAGGGTGGATTCGGTGTACTCGGTTCGGAAGAGCCCACGCGCCTGCAG
Organism: Rhodococcus sp. P-2; assembly: GCF_016598535.1. Taxonomy (GTDB): domain Bacteria; phylum Actinomycetota; class Actinomycetes; order Mycobacteriales; family Mycobacteriaceae; genus Rhodococcus_F; species Rhodococcus_F baikonurensis. The sequence goes on from NZ_CP066779.1 coordinate 1,862,679, forward strand.
AATCGGCACGACCCGATCGACAAAGACCTCGAGCCCACCCGGCAGGTACGGCGGCATGATGTTGAAGCCGTCCGCGGCGCCCTTGTCGAACCATTCGGTCAACTCGTCGGCCACCTGCTCCGGTGTCCCGGCGAACGTCCGATGTCCTCGGCCACCACCGAGTTTGCCGATCAACTCTCGAACGGTCAGCTTTTCGCTCTCTGCAAGGTCTTTGACGAGTTGGTATCGACTCTTGTTTCCCTGAATCCGATCGATGTCCGGCAGTGGCGGCAGCGGGGCGTCCAGGGAATGTTCGGTGAGATCGACGCCCACCATGTTCGAGAGTTGGCGCAGTGAATACTCCGGAGAGATCAGGTCCGTGAACGACTGCTCCAGGGCCTTGGCTTCTTCTTCCGTATCCGCGATGAAGGGAACGATGCCCGGCAGCACCTTGATCTCGTCGGGACTACGCCCGTACTTGATCAGCCGAGCTTTGAGATCGTTGTAGAAATCCTGCCCCTGCTCGAGAGTCCGTTGAGCGGTGAACACGGCTTCGGCATATCTCGCCGCGAAATCCTTACCGCTCTCGGAGGAACCGGCCTGCACCAGCAGCGGACGTCCCTGCGGAGACCTCGGCGAATTGAGTGGACCGGCGACCGTGAATCGTTCACCGTCGTGGTCGATCCGATGGACACGATCAGGATCGGCGAAGATTCCGGTCTCTTCGTCCAGGACAACGGCTCCCTCTTCCCAACTGTCCCAGAGTCCGAGCGTCACGTCCAGAAACTCCTCGGCACGCTCGTAACGACCGCTGTGCGCCGGTACTGCATCGAGGCCGAAGTTGGCCGCCTCGTCGGCGCCGGCCGACGTGACGATATTCCATCCGCCGCGTCCCCCGCTGATGTGGTCGAGGGAAGCGAACTTTCTTGCGAGAGTGTACGGATCGCTGTAACTGGTCGACGCCGTCGCAATCAGACCCACCTTGTCGGTGGCTGCAGCGATCGCCGAGAGCAGGGTCACGGGTTCGAAGATCGCCTGCGTGTTGTGCTTGACCCGCGGGCCGACCGCCAGTCCGTCGGCGAAGAACACCGAGTCCAGCTTTCCTCGTTCGGCGATCCTTCCCAACTCCTGGAAGTGCTTGACGTCCAGAAGGTTGGCCGCATTTGTGTGTGGGTGGCGCCACGCCGCCTCGTGATGGCCGACGCCCATCAGGAAGGCGTTCAGATGAAATTGTCGTTCGGACATGAGTTCGCAGAATCTTTCCGTGAAAGTGTGGTCAGGTCGTGACGCGCCAGCGCGAGAGCCGACGTTCGATCAGGACCAGAATCGCGTTGATCGTCAGACCCAGCAACGAGATCGCGACGATACCCGCGTACATGTTCGGGATCTGGAAGTTGAGCTGTGAGGCGGTGATCAGATACCCGAGACCGGCTTTGGCCCCGACCATTTCGGCGGCGATCAGCACGAGAATCGACGATGCGGCGGCCATGCGAATTCCGGTGAAGATCGTGGGCACCGCAGCGGGTAGAACCACCTTCTGGAACAGCCGAATCGAGGAGAACCCCAGCGAGGCAGCGGACTTGATCAGCAGCGGATCGACCGTGCGGACACCGGAAATGGTGTTGAGCAGAATCGGGAAGGTGCAGGCGTAGATCACCAGGGCGATCTTCGATTCCTCACCGATTCCCAGAATCAGCACGAAGACGGGAAGCAGCGCCAAGGCTGCAGTGTTACGGAACAATTCGAGAATCGGGTTGAGGAAGTCGGAGACCGGGCGGTACCAGGCGATCGCAATTCCCAACGGAATCGCGATCGCGATGGCCACGAAGAATCCGGTCAGCGCACGCGTCAGGCTGGCTGAAACATGTTCTTGCAGTTGCCCGTTCTCGGCGAGGGTGAAGAATGCGGACACGACTTCGGTGAAGGGTGGGAGGAAAACCTTGTCCACCAGCCCGAGCCGAGATGCCGCTTCCCAGATCCCGAGGAAAATCGCGATCGCAATCGACGGCTTGGCGATCCGCCACGCGGCGGAACCGACGTAACGCGCCGCCTTACCGCCGGCCTGGCTCCGCTGCGCAATGTCAGGTGTTTTCTCGGGCAACGGTTTCGGGTCGACGACCACGTCCGGCGTTGCCAATGCGCTAGACATGTGCAACCTCCTTGGCGGGATCGAGTTCGCCGGCGCGGGCGCGCTCGACTTCACCGTGCAGCAGTGTCCAGATCCGGTGCCGGAACACTCGGAACTCCTCACCGGATCGCACGTCGTCGCCGGACCTGTCGATGTCGATGTCGACGATCGTCTTGACGCGCCCCGGCCTCGAGGTCAGCACGGCAACACGTTGTCCGAGGTAGATGGCCTCGTCGATTCCGTGGGTGATGAACAGGATCGTCTTGCCGGTGGCCTTCCAGATGCGCAGAAGCTCATCCTGCAGCGACTCCCGTGTCTGTGCGTCCAGGGCTGCAAACGGTTCGTCCATCAGCAACACCTCGGGATCGAAGGCCAGGCTGCGAGCAATCGCAACTCGCTGCTTCATTCCGCCGGACAACTCGTGCGGATAGCGATCCGCGAAGCCTTGCAGACCGACCAGTTCGAGGTAGTGCTCGGCGAGTTCGCGTCGCTCGCTCTTCTTGACGCCCTTCGCCTCGAGTCCGAACTCGATGTTGTGACGTGCAGTGCGCCACGGAAGCAGTGCGTACTGCTGGAAGACGATCCCCCTGTCCAAGCCGGGGCCGGTGATCTGCTTGCCGTCCAGAAGGATTCGACCGGAAGTGGGTGAACTGAGTCCACCGAGAAGGTCAAGGAGAGTTGACTTGCCGCAACCACTCGGCCCTACGAGTACCAGGAACTCCCCCGGCGCCACGTCGATGTTGATGTCCTCGACTGCGGTGAAAACCTCGTCGGTCCCACGAATGTCGAACTGTTTGGTGACGTGCTCGAGCCGTAGTTTCGGTTCTATGCTCATTTTGCTGCCTCCAGTGCCTGTCCGTCAGCGCCGCTGTCGGGTGAATACGTTCCGTTGGCGTATGGATTGAACTCGTTGGTGTAGATGTCCGACGGCTTCAACTTCCCCTCTTCGAGTTCGCCGTTTCGGGTGAGCCAGTCGATCCACGTGCTGATCTCGGTATCGGTGATCGTTCCGCCGGGGCCGGCGACTCCCGGACTCTTCCAGTAGCTGATGAGCTTGGTGTCCTCGTTGCGTCCTCGGTTGTTGATGATCGAGGTCAGCTTCGCGATCACTTCCTCACGCGGGTGCGTCTGAGTCCAGCGGATGGCTCGCGCTGTTCCCTGAACGAAATCGGCGACCGCCTCCTTGTTCTGCGCGATGTAGTCGTCACGGAACACCAACGTGCCGTATGTGAACGAGCCGAACAGCGACTCGTCCGTGAACAGCTCACGAAGACCACCACGTTCGAGCGCGGAGTCGCGGAAGACCGAGCCGAGAGTGGCGACGTCGATCTGTCCCTGCCGCAGCGCTTGTTCCGTGTTGACCGGCGGCACCACGATCAATTCCACCTGCTTGATCTCGTCCGGCGTAAGCCCCTGCCGCGCAAGCCATTCACGCACGACGAACTCGTGGTGCGCGCCGAGGGTATTCATCCCGACCTTCTTGCCGATCAAGTCCTTCGCAGACTTGATCGGACTGTCGTCGAGCACGTAGTACCCGTTGAAGCTCTCCTTGTCCGAGCCGTAGTACCCGATGACCGAGGTGATCGGCGAACCTGCGGAAGCCAACTTCACCACGGCACCGTTGAACGCTCCACCGAACTCGGTTTGACCGGTCGCCGCGTTCTGAATGCTCTGAGGGCCGCTGGTCGTGTCACCGATCCAGTTGAGCTCCACGTCGTTGAAGTAGCCGAGGTCGGCGGCCAACTCGGGGTAGATGACCTGTCCGGTGCTGCCTTCGTACCGCAGGACGGTCTTGCCGTCGGCGGTCTTGACCACTTCGTCGGAGGAGCCCGAGCAGGCAACGGCGAGGCTGGACAGAGTGACAAGAGCGACGACCGCGGCTACCGAGCGCGCGAAACGAGGGCGAATCATGAAGTGGCTTCCTGTAGAAGATGATTGGTTCAGTTCTCGGCTACACCTGTCCGGAGCGCCGTGTGCGGCGCTCGGCACAGGCAGGTGTGGGGAATGTCAGTTCAACGACAACAGTTGAGCGACATGAGCGGGAAAGACCGAAACACGTGGGACTCCAATGAATGTGACGACGGAATCGAGCCGTAAGCAGTGCCGAAACCATACGTCGGCACCCACTACCTGGGTCAACGGTTACATTCATGCCGGATTTAAAGTGTCAGGTCCGTATCATGATGGCATGCTTTCGCCGACGACTGCGCAAGACTTCGAGCAACACCGTGGCCATCTGACGTCGGTGGCCTACCGGCTCACCGGCAGTTTCAGTGACGCCCAGGACGCGGTGCAGGAAACTTGGATACGCTTGCAAGTCGCGCAATCACGCGAAGGTGCCGACCTCGAGATCCGCGAACTGCGCGGATGGCTCACCACCGTTGTCGGGCGGATCTGTCTCGATCATCTCAAGTCGGCCGCGGTGCGCAGAGAAAGCTATGTAGGACAGTGGCTTCCGGAGCCGATCGTCACGGCCGTCGACGCCACCGCGAGCACACCCTCAGCGACACCCGATCCGCTCGCGTACGTGGTGGCTCAGGAACAGAGTCGCTTTGCTGCCCTCGTCGTCCTGGACACCCTCACGCCCGCTCAACGAGTCGCCTTCGTCCTGCACGACGGCTTCGACGTACCGTTCGCCGAGGTGGCCCGCATCCTCGACATCGAAGTCGCCGCCGCCCGACAGTTGGCTTCACGGGCTCGGAAAGCCGCAGCATCGGCGCCGGTACCGGTCAGCAGCGAGGAGCATTCCGCCGCAGTCGAACGATTGGTGACGGCTATCGCGAGTGGAGATCTGAACGCCGTGATCGATGCACTCGATCCCGATGCCGTGCTGATCGGTGACGCAGGCGGAACCACCCGCACGGCGGTCAACATCGTCCGTGGCAGTGATCGCGTGGCGCGGTTCTACCTGGGATTGGCGCGCAAGTACGGACCCGCTGCGGTGTTCTCGATGTCACCGGTTCTCGTCAATGGACAGCTCGGCGGTGTATTCGCCGGCTCACCCGGGGACGACCAGTACCCACAGTTCGCCGCGCGAGTCGCCGGCTTCACCGTTCGCGACGGAGTTGTGTGCGCGGCCTACGACATCGCGAATCCAGCCAAGTTCAGCGCTGTGCCGATGCTCGATCACACCGAACCCGAGCGCAAGTAGCGAGACTCCCATTCTTCGAGGTGAGACCTGGACACCTGCGTTCCGAACCACAGCCGGTGCAGCACATCCGATCCCAGGTGATGTAGTGCGGTGTGCGTTCCCCACCGCTGCGACGCCCATTCGGGTTCGTTGTGGGCGGCGTCGATCCCGGCCATCGTGCTGCCTCGCAGTTCGAAGTCCAGGTCGCGACGAAGCGCGGAAAGCTCGGACCAATTCGCCTGTGGTGCATAGTGCCTTGCGCGGATTTCGGTCAGCAGCTTGAACAGGACACTGCCGGCGCGTTCGTCCACCCAGACCAAAGTCCGTCGATGTGCCCCGCGTCCGACCGTCCACAGGACGATCAACGCCACCACGACTCCGATTGCCGTCTCGAGCATGCGGCTGAGAATCAGATGCTGGACGGTCCCGTGCGCACCACCGGCAGCGCCGAGGAGAATGGCCAGGGCGGTGATGAAGATGACGGCGATCCCGTAGTTCCGCACCAGGAACAGCTCGATCCCCGCCATCAGGACGGCAAGCACCGCCACCATCCACAGACCGGTCGGACCCCATGCATAGATGACGCCCAACAGAATCAACCCGACAACGGTTCCGCCGATGCGATGGATTCCGCGATAGGTGCCCAGTATCCGATCCGGCCCCTGGTGAAGGACCATCGCAGCGGCGATCACCGCCCAGTCCGGGCGATCGATGCCGAGCAGAACAGTGAGGGTTCCCGCCGCCATACAGGCCACTGACAGCCGAAGGGCCGTGATCGACGCTCGGCTGGACGGATTGCAGGCGCGGAGGAACCGATACCGGATCGTCGGATCCGGCAGAGGTGGATGAGCACCGACCTCGTCGACGTCGAATGCGGGGTCCGCCATGAGTTCGGGATCGTGGTCGTCGGAGATCGCCCTTGCCATCGAGATCTGCGCTCGTTGGAGTTCGCGGGTCAACGGGTGGTCCTTCCCGACGATTGCGCCGCGGTACAGGCACTGCCACGCGTCGTGCAGGCGAAGCGCGGCAGCGTGGCGCTTGTCTCGCGCCAACTCCGGCGGGGCGTACGTCGCCTGTGCTTCCGTGTACTCCGCAACGGCCGAAACAGCTGCCTGTACCACGCTGCGCTCTATCGCTCTCGGTGCCCACAGGATGCCCGTCATCGAGACGACCACCGCGCTGATCCCGCCGACAGCCGTCCACGTCGCGACCTCGACCGGCGGCTGGCCGGGAGTGGCGATCACGGAGCTGATCTCGGTGGTGAGCAGTAGGAAGAACGCGCCCGGTGGGCCCAATCGAAGTGCGTCGACGGTAAAGGCGCACGTCGCGACCACGACCGCCATGATCAGTACGACGAAGACCAGGAGAACCGTCGGCGCGCCCTCGGCGATGGCTCGGTGGACCGGCTCCCCGACCGACGCCCCGATGAAGGACAGGATCGTCAGCACCGTCGCGGCGATACCGACTGCCTTCCATCTGCTCCGGTACGGGCGCCCCTCACCGTAGATCGACGCGAACGCGCCGAGGCCGACCAGGAGTGAAGAAGGTCCGAATCCGAGCAGCGTGGCGATGGACGCCGGAATCGCCAGGGCGAGTGCGACCCGAACAGCTCCTGGATACCGGTTTCCCACCGGCGGCAATCCGAACAGGACGCTGCGCGCCGGCTGCGGTGCCGGGAGGCTGGACTCGTGACCCGCTGATGTTTCTTCGGGGTCCACTGCCCATCCTTCGCGCCGGCCTGTTCGTGTCTGTGTCGTCCCATTCTTGCGGGCGGGCGACGTGGCATTCGAGGCGGGTCTGGAGGTCGATTCGACCACTCCCTTATTGACACACCGTCAACAGTGTGGATGATAGGTGGGGTCAGATCCGCTCGCGGGTCGCACTTCATCGATCGGGAGAAATCACGATGACGCAAGGATCAACCGCAGTCGCTGCAACCCGGACCACAGAACGACGGTCCCCGTGGATGGACGACGAATTGGAGTCCGTTGGCGACCTGGCGAGGAACTTCTTCGCCAAACACGTGACACCGCACCAGAAACGCTTCGCGGACCAGGGTTTTCCCGACAAGTCTGCATATCGGGAACTCGGAACACTCGGGCTCGCCGGCATGTCGATCCCCACCGAGTACGGCGGCGGAGGAGGAACTTTCGCACACGACGCCGTCCTGTTTCACGAGCAGGTGATGGCAGGTGATCATTCACTCCAACTCGGTGTGCACTCGGGAATCGTGCCGCACTACCTCAATGCCTACGCCGATCACGAGCACAAACTGCGCTGGTTACCGAAGTTGGTGAGCGGCGAATGGGTGGGCGCAATCGCCATGACCGAGCCCGGCACCGGGTCCGACCTACAGAACATCACCACCCGCGCCGTCCGTGACGGTGACGACTATCTGATCAGTGGCGCAAAGACATTCATCTCCAACGGCCGCAATTGTGATCTGGTGATCATTGCCGCCAAAACCGATCCCAGCCTCGGAGCGCGAGGAGTGTCGCTCATCGTGGCCGAGGTCGACGACAACACACCGGGTTTCGAGCGCGGGCGAATACTCGAGAAGGTCGGACAGAAGGGCCAGGACACCACCGAGTTGTTCTTCGACGGCTTGCGCGTGCCGGTGACAAACCTGCTCGGGGACCGCGAAGGCACAGGATTTGCCCAGCTGATGCAACAGCTACTGCCCGAACGATTGATCTGTGGGGTTGCTGCCACTGCGGCAATGGAGCGTGCAGTCGCCATCACCGTCGAGTACACCAAATCGCGAAACATGTTCGGGCAAACGCTCTTCGATCTGCAGAACACCCGCTTCGAACTTGCCGAGTGCGCGTCCATCGCTCGTATCTCACGAACGTTCATCGACGACTGCATCGTCAGATACCTTGCCGGGCAGCTCGATGCGACTACCGCCGCGATGGCCAAGTACTGGCTCACCGATCAGCAGTGCGCCGTGATCGACCGGTGCGTACAACTGCACGGCGGGTACGGCTACGTCCTCGAATATCCCATCGCCCAGATGTACGCCGACGCTCGCATTCAGCGCATCTACGCCGGATCGAACGAGGTCATGAAAGACCTCGTCGCGAGATCTCTCTGAGCCATCAGGAGTCCGCCTCGCAGGCCGGCAGCACTTCACGCACGATTGCCAGCAAGCTGCGTACCAGCAGAAGGTGCACCTGTTCGCGGTCCAGCGACCCGGTCACCAACCACTGCTTACTGGCGGCCTTCGCCAATCCTCCGTACGCCACGATCACCGAATGAACAGCGGCCTTGCTGCCTTCAGTCGGTTGAATCTCGAGCGCATCCATCATGCGTCGCGCGGCAACGTCGTCCGCGTCCTGCAGGATCCGATCCATCTCGGGATCACGGCGAAGGTCGTCGGACATGACTGTCGAGATCCACATGTCTCGATGACGCCAGGCGACGTCGAGCCACCGATCGATCACGGCGGCGATCCGCTTCTCCTGGCTCGCCGATCGCGGAATGCGGTCCACCGCCACTTCGGGGATGAAGACGAATCGCCGTACGACGTCGAGATACAACTCGCGCTTGGAGCCGAAGTAATGATTGAGCAGCGGACGACCGACCCCAGCGGCCTTGGCCAACTCGGTCATCGAGACGTCGGCATAGGGCTTCTCCTCGAAAACCTTTGCCGCGCTGACAATGATCTGTTCACGGCGGTCTTCGGGTCCGAGACGCTTTCCACTGGCGACCGGCACCGAGTTCATTCTTTTCTCGCCGGCGTGCTGTTGACGGTCGCCTGGGCCTCGACCATGAGCGAAATGTGTTCCACCAACCGCTTTCGAGAGATCTTGGAGGACGGGGTGTGCGCCTGATAGATGAACGCGAGGGCGCCGAACAGCCCCACCGAGTTGAGTTCGGAGTTGGCGGAGTCGGCCGTCTCGCCGCCGTACATCAGCTCCAGCGACGCGGAAATCGGATTGGTGAACTCCGCCATCAGTTCTCGCCCCCGGTCCCACAGGGCTGGTTCCGCCTGGGATTCGACGAACATGATGCGTCCACGGCGCGGATCTTTGAATACGTAGTTGGTGAAGGCCTTCACCACGTGACGGATCAGGGCCGACGGTTCGGAAGGCGCGGCTCCGAGAGCGTCCAGAATGGTGTCACGAGCGCCGAGGACGACTTCGTCGAGCACGGCGACCAACAGTTCGTCACGGTTGGTGAAGCTCTCGTAGAAGTACCGTTCGGTCAGCGCGGCCTCGCGGCACGTCGCACGCATGGTCGCGGCAGCCGCGCCCTCGGTGCCCATGATCTGCAATCCGGCTTCGATCAGCTGCGCCCGGCGCGCGGCGCGGCGGTCTTCCGGTTCCTGCCCACGCCACCTGCGCGGGCCGGTCCGCCGAGCCTCGATATCCGTCATGCCTCCATGTTCTCACTGACCGGCAGTGCTCTCGACCTCAGGTGATCGCGGTGACGCTCGAGAGCGAATTGACAGCGGTTGATGTCAGTCGAACACATTCTGACATCAACCGCTGTTGACATCACATGATGTCAGACTTACTCTTCGTTCAGTTGTTCACGCACCAATCAGGAGGCGTCACACATGGTCGACATCGACCCACCCTCGGGGCCATCGGCCAGTGAAGAGGAAACTCCAACTCGCCGAACACGAGTCGTCGTCATCGGAGCCGGTTTCGGCGGCATCGGAACTGCCGTCCGCTTGAAGCAATCCGGAATCGACGACTTCGTCGTTCTCGAACGCGCTGCGGAACCCGGGGGGACCTGGCAGGTCAATACCTACCCCGGCGCACAGTGCGACATCCCCTCGATCCTGTATTCGTTCTCGTTCGCGCCCAATCCGAACTGGACGCGGCTGTATCCGCTGCAGCCGGAGATCTACGACTATCTCCGCGACTGTGTCCACCGCTTCGGACTCACCGGTCATTTCCACTGCAACCAGGACGTGACAGAGGCATTGTGGGACGAGCATGCCCAGATCTGGCGGGTACACACCTCGGAAACCGTGTGGGAAGCACAGTTCCTCGTTGCGGCCACCGGCCCGTTCAGCGCCCCGGCCACTCCTGACCTCCCCGGACTCGAATCGTTCCGTGGTCAGATGTTCCACACCGCAGACTGGAACCACGATCACGACCTTCGCGGCGAACGGATCGCAGTCGTCGGCACCGGCGCCTCAGCGGTGCAGATCATCCCCAGACTGCAACCGCTCGCAGACACGTTGACCGTGTTCCAGCGGACACCGACGTGGATTCTGCCGCACCCGGATCAGCCGATGACCGGCTGGCCGAGCACCCTCTTCGAGCGGGTACCGCTCGTCCAACGACTCGCACGCAAGGGACTCGACCTCCTTCAAGAAGCCCTGGTACCCGGATTCGTGTACAAGCCGTCACTGCTCGAAGGCTTGGCCGCGCTCGGCCGAGCTCACCTTCGCCGGCAGGTACGCGACCGCGAACTTCGCGCAAAGCTGCTCCCCCACTACGCATTCGGATGCAAGCGTCCGACGTTCTCGAACACCTACTATCCTGCGCTGGCGTCATCCAATGTGGAGGTCGTGACGGACGGAATCGTCGAGGTACAGGAGCGGGGAGTACTCACCGCGGACGGCACTTTCCGCGAAATCGACACCATAGTCATGGGTACCGGCTTTCGCATGGGAGACAACCCGTCGTTCGACATCATCCGAGGCAAGGACGGCCGTAGCCTCGCGCAAACGTGGAACGGCAGCGCCGAGGCCTTCCTCGGCACCACCATCAGCGGGTTTCCGAACTTCTTCATGATTCTCGGCCCCAATTCGGTGGTCTACACCTCACAGGTCGTCACGATCGAAGCGCAGGTCGAGTACATCGTGAGTTGCATTCTCCAAATGGACCAGCGCGGTATCGGCAGCATCGACGTCCGCGCCGAGGTGCAGCGCGAGTTCGTGCGCGCGACCGATCGCCGACTCACCACCAGTGTGTGGAACGCAGGCGGGTGCAGTAGTTACTACCTCGTCGACGGTGGCCGCAACTACACCTTCTATCCCGGATTCAACCGATCCTTCCGTGCCAGGACCAAGCGGGCCGACCTCGCTCACTATTCGCACGTAGAACCCGTCTCGCCCACAGCACTCGCCACTGCTCGAGAAACCGTGAGGAGCCGATAATGCTCGGCATCAACGCCTTCCGAGGCACACCCGTCGTCGCACCGTCCGGCTCCCGCCGCTACACCGACGAGGCACACGCGATCGCTGCCCGCGACGTCGAATTCGACTGGGACGGTGTACCACTGCACTACGTGCCGAACGAACCGATGGTCACCCACGTCATCAACTTCATGCATCTCGTGTTACCGGAGGGAGAGCGGGCCATGTCCGCGACACTCGCCGAAGCACTCCCTCTCATCGAGGACACCCGCCTGTACGAGGAGGTGGTGGGGTTCGTCGGCCAGGAAGCAACACATGCGTCGTCTCACAAGGGTGCACGCGAACATCTTGCGGACCTCGGCATGGACATGAAACCGATGTCACGCCGGATGGACTGGCTCGTGGACAAGATACTGGGCGACAAAGGATTGACCGGAAAAGCCAAGCACGCCTGGCTCTGTGAACGTCTCGGCCTGTTTGCTGCCATGGAGCACTACACGGCAGTGGTCGGGGAATGGCTGCTCACCGATCCCGCGCTCGAAGATGCCGGTATGCACCCGATGATGCTCGACATGGTCAAGTGGCACGGCGCCGAGGAAGTCGAACACCGCAACGTGGCTTTCGACGCCTACATGTACGTGGACGGTAGCTATGCCAGACGCGTTCGCACGGCGCTGCTGGCCAGCTTCACGCTGTTCGTGTTGTTCATCGCCTCGATGAATTACCTTTTCCGACAGGACCCGTCGAAGGCGAAGGGACGCCTGTGGCCTCTGCAGCTGATCAGCGCCACTCGTCGCGGCCTGGTTCCCAACATGAAATTCCTGGTCACCGAGATCCCCCCGTATCTGCGGCCGAGCTTCCATCCGTCCCAGATCGGGGACATGGACGTCGCCATGCGTTACCTCGCTCGCTCACCTGCCGCCAATCGTTCTTCCGGAGAGGGTGAAGGATGAACAAGACGACTGCCGACCGTCCTCACGACGCACCCGACTTCACACCGACTCGGTCGTTGAGGTTTGCCGCGCAGGCTACGGGCGCATACCGTCGAATCTTTGCGTCGAGCCTTGCAGCGCAGATACTTTCGCGCCCCAGCCCGGTCCGCTACAGCGGGTTCGACATGACTCTGGACGTGAAGTCCGTCCGGTTCGAATGCGACGACGTCCTGAGTGTCACCTTGGCCCCGAGGGAAGGCATCACCCTGCCGTCGTGGATTCCCGGCGCTCACCTCGACGTCTTTCTCCCCTCGGGAAGGCAACGACAGTATTCGCTGTGCGGCGACCCCGACGACTTGGCCTCGTATCGGATCGCCGTCCGCAGGATCGACGAGGGTGGGGGCGGCTCGCGCGAGATACACGAGTCGCTGAAACCCGGCATGGTGGTGGACGTCCGAGGGCCACGCAATGCATTTCCGTTTGTCGCTGCTCCGTCGTACCTCTTTGTCGCAGGCGGAATCGGGATCACTCCGCTCCTTCCCATGGTGCAACGTTGTCACCGCCGCGGAATCCCTTGGCGTTTGGATTATCTCGGACGAACTCGGACGGCCATGCCATTTCTCGACGAGATCGAGGAATACTCCAGCGGCCAGGTAACCATCCGACCGGACGACGAGTTGGGCCCGGCGGATATCGAAACACTGGTCGCTGCTGCGGATCCCGGTGCCGCGGTCTACACCTGCGGACCTGCCCCGCTGATGAACATGGTGCGTGCTGCAGCTTTCGCGGGCAACCCGACCGGATCGGTGCACAGTGAGCGTTTCTCCCCACTTCCGGTAGTCGACGGCAAGGAGTTCACGGTGCATCTGGCGCGCACCGGTCTCACCGTCGATGTAGGCGAATCCGAAAGCACTTTGGCTGCAATACGACGCGCACTGCCTGGAGTCGCGTATTCCTGCCAACAGGGCTTCTGCGGTACGTGCAAGGTCCGGGTGCTCTCCGGGACCGTCGATCATCGCGACACCCTTCTCACCGAATCCGAACGTGCCGATTCGATGTTGACCTGTCGATCACGTTCCACCGGTGGATCCCTGGTGGTGGACCTGTGATGGGAAGATTCTCCCTCGCTGCGGCCGACGAAGACTTCATCCGATCCGCGCCGGTGCGGATCACTCACCGGATCGAATCCGAAGCGACGTGCGAAAGCGTGTGGCAGACGTTGACCTCGGATGGAGCGCTCGCGTCCTGGGCGCGCGGGATCACCGGAGCCGACTGGACCTCGGCCAGACCATTCGGCATCGGGACTACGCGAACTGTGCGGGCCGGCGCACTTGCTGCACTGAACGAGAGATTCTTCCGCTGGGACGAGGGAAACCGGATGTCGTTCTACGTGGAGTCTGCGTCACTTCCGGGTTTCCAGCGCTTCGCCGAAGATCTGGTCCTGGAACCGACTTCGGCTGGAAGCCGCCTCACCTGGACGTTCGCGGTGCAAGCGCAGCCGTGGTTCGCCCCGATTCTGTTACTGGCCAGACCGATCCTCGACCGCGTGACCCGCCGCTGGGCCGACGGCGCCGTACGCCACTCACTTCAGGGAAGTCCGCGATGACGACGACCGAGATCGACACGACCACACAGGCGAACGACGACACGGTGACGCAGGCAGTGCGCGACGCGCGTGCTGCTTCCGCGTGGTGGGCAGAACTGACATTCGAGCAACGCGCTCGTCGCCTGGATCGGTGGCGAGGAATCATCGCGCGTCGAGCATCCGAACTCGCCGACGTCGTGCATCGGGACATGGGCAAGCCGCACCCCGACGCGATGCTCGAAATAGCCATGGCACTCGAACATCTCGCGTGGGCGTCGAAGAATGCCCGAAAGGTACTGGGCAGGCGCAGCGTCGGTTCCAGTCTGTTGACGATCAATCAGGCCGCCTCGGTGGAGTATCGGCCTCTCGGGGTGATCGGTGTGATCGGTCCGTGGAACTATCCGGTCTTCACTCCGCTCGGTTCGCTCTCGTTCGCCCTCGCTGCCGGCAACGCCGTGGTCTACAAGCCGAGTGAGTTCGCGCCGGCAGTCGGGCAATGGTTGGTCCGAGCGTTTGCCGAGGTCGTCCCTGAACATCCTGTGCTGCAGGTCGTCACGGGTGACGGTTCCGTCGGCGCGGCACTGTGCCTGGCCGGCGTCGACAAGATCGGGTTCACCGGATCCACCGCCACCGGCAAGAAAGTCATGGCGGCCTGCGCCGAGACCCTCACCCCGGTGTTGATGGAATGCGGCGGCAAGGACGCGCTCATCCTTGATGCCGACGGAAATGTTGGTGCCGCCGCGGACGCTGCAGTGTGGGGTGCGTTGTCCAACTCCGGTCAGACCTGTCTGGGCGTCGAGCGTGTATACGTGCACGAACACGTCTTCGACGAGTTTCTGCACAAGACAACCACTTTGGCTGCCCGAGTTCATGCGGGGCCCGACATCGAGGACAAGATCGGCCCGATCACCATGCCCTCGCAGGTCGACGTCATCCGGCGCCACATAGAAGACGCGGTATCGCGGGGTGGGCGTGTCCTTCTCGGAGGGCTCGGCTCGATCTCCGGTCAGTACGTGCAACCGACCATCATGGTCGACGTCCCCGAAGACAGCCTCGCCGTCACGGAGGAAACTTTCGGCCCGACCATGACGATCACCAAGGTCGCCTCGATGGACGAGGCGGTGAAATTGGTCAATGCGTCACCATACGCGTTGGGAGCAAGCGTGTTCGGCAAGGACGGAGCGGCTGTTGCCGATCGGCTCCGATCCGGAGGAGCGTCGGTGAACTCTTACGTGATGTATGCCGCGGTTCCCAACCTGCCGCTGGGTGGGGTCGGAGCATCCGGTTTCGGGCGCGTGCACGGCCCAGACGGACTGAAGGAGTTCACGTATGCCCGGTCTGTGACCAGGCAACGATTCCGTTCGCCACTACCACTGACGACGTTTCGACGGACCGCCCGAATCGACTGGCTGGTCAAGGTTCTCATCCGCGCGCTACACGGAAGGCACTGAAGCAATGACGAGACGCTTGTCCGCAATTGCGGGGACAGTCCGCGATCTGGGTATTCCACTGCCCGGACGCCGAATCGACTACGACGTCGCCGGAAAGGTCGTTCTGATCACCGGTGGAGGCGACGGTATCGGTTCCGCGCTGGCGCGCACTCTTCACCGGCGTGGGGCCACCGTGGCGCTGGTCGACGTCAACGAGAGTTCATTGGCAACGGCCGAGCGCTCATTCGAGTCACAGCGAGTCGTGACGGTGACGGCCGATGTCCGAGATCGGGACGGCATGACCGCAGCCGTGCAAACGATCATCGAGCAGCTGGGCAGAATCGACGTCGTGGTGGCCAACGCCGGAATCACCCCTCCCCCGGCAACGTTGCGCCAGATCGATCCCGACGCCTTCGATCGAGTAATCGACGTCAATCTCACCGGTGTCTTCAATACCGTGCATCCGACGATCGACGAGGTGATCCGGAACCAGGGGCACATCGTCGTCGTCTCGTCGGCTGCGTCGTTCGCCCCCGGTTTGGGCGGAGCGTCGTACATGATCAGCAAGGCGGGTGTCGAAGCACTCGGGCGGGCACTGCGTTTGGAAGTTGCCGGCTACGGCGCCACCGCCGGCGTCGCGTACTTCGGGATGGTCGACACACAACTTGCGCGGGCAACACTCGACGACGACGAGATCGGGCGCAAACTCGACGCTCGACTACCTGGTCCCCTCCGTCATCGAATCTCCCCGGACCGTGCCGCCACGGTGATCGCCGACGCGATCGCGCGCCGCGCCGGCCGGACCCTTGCACCGGCAGCCTGGGAACCCTGGGCGTGGGGACGCGGATTCGTCAACGTCCTGGCCGACGGCTACCTGGCCGGGGACAAGCAAGCACATGAACTGATCCGCGAACTCGAAGCCAGAACCACCTCAGCAGTACCGACAAACACAGTAGTTCCGACAAACACAGCAGTTCCGACAAACACAGCGGCCCCGACGAATGCAGCCAGGAGAACATCATGACCACGTTGTGTGCAGCCTTCCAACGAGTGTCGGCTGTAGCGCCCGACGCGGTGGCCTTACGTGACATCGGCGACGCGCGAACACTGACGTGGCGCGAGTACGCCGAACAGGTACGCGAGGTTGCCGCGGGATTGGCCGGAATCGGCGTGGGACATGGCGATACGGTTGCCTTGATGATGAGCAACCGGATCGAGTTCTACCCGATCGACGTCGGCGCCCAACACCTCGGCGCGACGTCTTTCTCCGTCTACAACACGTCGGCACCCGAAGCCATCCACTACATCCTTGCCAATTCCGGTGCGCGAGTTCTCGTCTGCGAAGCCCAGTACGTGGATACCGTTCGCCGATCCGGAGCCACACTCGACACGATCGTGGTAGTCGACGCGCAATCGCATGTCCACCAGCCTGGCACCGTGACCTTGGAGCAGATGAAGGCCTCTGCCGCATCAGATTTCGATTTCGACGGCACCTGGCGTGCGGTGAAACCGAACGACGTCGCCACGTTGATCTACACCTCCGGCACGACGGGCAACCCCAAGGGCGTCGAGACGACTCATGGGTGTCTGTTGTTCGAAACCAACGCCGTCAGCGCAGTCCTCCCAGTCGAATTCGGTGACCGCATCACGTCGTACATGCCGTCGGCGCACATCGCGGATCGACTCACCTGCCTGTACATGCAGATGGTGTTCGGCACCCAGATCACCGTCGTATCGGATCCCGGCCAGGTGGCTGCCGCGCTCCCCGATTGTCGCCCCACAATCTGGGGCAGCGTCCCCCGCGTGTGGGAAAAGCTGAAAGTTGCCGTCGAATCGGCCGTCGCCAACGAACCGGACGATGCGCGTCGGGCTGCGTTGAAGTGGGCACTCGACGTCGGCCGCACTCGTCTCGCACACCTGCGGGCTGATGAATCCGTCCCCGCCGAACTGGAAGCGGAGTACTCCCGAGCCGATGCGATGGTTCTCTCCGCTCTGCGTGCGAAACTCGGCTTTGCCGACCTGAAGTGGGCAATTTCCGGTGCAGCGCCGATTCCGCCGGAGACCTTGGCATTCTTTTCAGCCTTGGGAGTTCCGATCTCGGAGATCTGGGGAATGTCCGAGCTGACATGCATCGCGAGCACCGCTCCGGCCGAGCCGACCAAGCTCGGAACCGTCGGAAAGCTGCTCCCAGGCATGGAAATGCGCATCGAGGCGGACGGCGAGCTGCTGGTTCGAGGCCCGCTGGTCATGAAGGGGTACCGCGGCGAACCGACGAAGACGGCCGAAGCGATAAGCGCAGACGGTTGGCTCTCGACCGGAGACATCGTCACGGCCGACGCAGACGGATACCTCACCGTGATCGATCGGAAGAAGGAGCTGATCATCAATGCGTCGGGAAAGAACATGTCACCCGCCGCCATCGAGACAGCGGTGAAGACGTCGTCGTCGTTGATCGGTGAGGTCGTGGCGATCGGCGACGGACGGAAGTTCAACACCGCATTGATCACGCTCAGCGCCGACGCCGCGGTCGAGGCGGCGCGCGCACTGGGACTTGCGGTCGACGCCGCAGTACTAGCCAAGGACGCTCGGGTCGTCGACATCGTCGCAACTGCTGTCGCCGAGGGAAACTCGCGCCTGTCGAGGGCCGAGCAGATCAAGCGATTTCGCGTACTCACCACGTTCTGGGAACCTGGTGGCGACGAGCTGACACCGACGATGAAGCTCAGGCGCAAGCCGATAGCCGAGAAGTACGCGCCCGAAATCGCGTCACTCTATGCGGATTCGAATGCAGAGGACGTTTACGAGCCGGCGCCCTGCGCATAGATCAGTGTCTCGGTGGCCTTGACCACAAACGTAGCGGCCGATCCCGGAACCAGATCGAGCTCGGCCGCTGCGCTCGCCGTGATGTCGGCAGACAAGCCCGGCTGGCCCGCGTCGTCCTCGGCTCGGACTCTGACGACATCGCCTCGGTTTTCGATCTCCGCGATCGTGACTGCAAATGCGTTTCGGGGGCTGCCGTGCGGCGGATCCAGGTAGACCGAAACTGCTCGCGGCTCGAAGACCGCCACGGCGGCACTGCCCGCCGGTAGGTCGGTCTCCATCCGGCCCGCAATATCCACCCCGGTCGGACTTCTGAGCACTCCGTCTCCGCTCATCGTGCCGCTACGCAAATTGATCCCGGCGATGCGTGCGGCGAAGGCACTACGCGGGCGGGTCAGAACCGTTCGTACGTCACCACGTTCGACGACCCGGCCACCGTCCACGACGACGACCGTGTCGGCCAGCGCCAGTGCGTCCAGAGCGTCGTGCGTGACGAGCACGGCCGTACGATCCCCGGTCCGGAGCACTCGGCGCAGCAACGACCGCAGCGCGGGAGCAGAGGCGACATCGAGCGCGGACATCGGTTCGTCGAGTAGAAGCAGTTCGGGTTCAGCAGCCAATGCCCTCGCCACTGCGACCCGTTGCGCTTGGCCGCCGGACAGCTGTGAAGGCCTGCGGTCAGCCAAATCGCCGGCGTCGACTGCGTCCAGCCAATGGCGCGCAGACTCGGCGGAATCGCGACGCGACCGCCCTGCACTGCGCGGCGCGAACGCCACGTTCGCAGCCGCACTGAGATGGGGAAAGAGAAGTGCCTCTTGCGCGAGTAGAGCAGTGCCGCGCCGATGCGGCGCCAACGCGACTCCCCTACCGGTATCGGTGAGAACACGGGAATTGAGTTCGATCAACCCACGCCGCGGATGATGTAGTCCGGCAACCGCCGCCAGTACCGTCGACTTGCCTGCGCCGTTCGGTCCGAGGATGGCGGTCACCTCACCGGCCGCGACGTCGAACGCCGCGACGACATCGCGCTCCGGAATCTCGATGTCGACGTGGAGGCCACTCATAACGAACCCGCCGATCCGCGTCCACGCACCGCAACCACGATCACCACCGCGACCACGACCAGCACCAGCGAAAGCGCCACCGCTGCATCAGGATCGGTCTCACGCTGGAGATAGATTTCCAGGGGCAGAGTACGCGTGACCCCTTGCAGACTTCCCGCGAACGTCAGCGTTGCACCGAACTCCCCCAAAGCGCGCGCGAAAGCCAGCACTGCCCCTGACACCAGACCGGGAAGCACCAGCGGCAGAGTCACCCGACGAAGCACCGTGGTGGGGCGGGCTCCGAGCGTCGAGGCTACGGCCTCGTATCGCGTTCCCGCAGTGCGTAACGCACCTTCGAGACTGACGACGAGGAACGGCAGCGCCACAAACGTCTGCGCCAGAACCACCGCGGTTGTCGAGAATGCTATCTGGATGCCGAGCACTTCCAACTGCTCACCGATCAACCCTTTGCGGCCGAACGTGTACAGCAAAGCGATACCGCCCACCACGGGCGGCAGAACCAGCGGGAGCAGAATCAACGATCGAAGAACTGACAGTCCCCGAAAGCGGCTGCGTGCCAACACCGCCGCCATCGGTACCCCGAACAGAATGCACAACAGCGTGCTCATCGCCGCTGTCTTCAAACTCAGTTTCAGCGCGGCAACCGACGATTCGGAAGTCACGAGTTCCCAGAACTGCGACCACTGCACGGTGGCAAGCATCGCGGCCAAGGGAGCGATGACAAACGCCCCGCCGATCAGCGCGGGGAGGTAAATCCATACCGGCAGCCCGAGCGGGGCGCGGACTGCCGGTCGTAGGCGTGTCACGGAGCAGCGAATCCCGCGTCACTCAGAACTGCCAGGCCCTTGGGCCCCTTCACAAGGTCGACGAACTTCGTTGCCGTTTCCGAATTCTTCGAATCCTTCAGCACCGCGATCTGGTACAGGTTGACCACCGTGGTGGCTTCCGGGAACGCTACGGTCTGCACCTTGTCGCCGGCGGACTTCGCGTCGGTGACGTAGACGATGCCGGCATCGGCCTGCCCGGACGTCACCTTGTTGAGAACGTCCGTCACCGAGGATTCCTCACTGACGGGCGAGAGGGTCTCACCGGTGGCCGTCTCGACCTTCTTCGTAGCCGCACCACAAGGGACCTGCGGAGCGCAGATCACCAGTTGCGTCCCGTCCTTCGTCAGGTCGGCGAAGGACGCGATGCCCTTCGGGTTGCCGGGCGGCACAACGATCGTCAAGGTATTGCTCGCGAAGTCCGACGGCGACCCCGCGACGACGCCGGCATCGGTGGCCTTGGTCATGTTGGCGGCATCGGCCGAGGCGAACACGTCAGCCGGTGCACCCTGCGTGATCTGGGCGACGAGATCCGATGACCCGGCAAAGCTGAAAGTGACCTTGGAACCGGGGTTCTCGGACTCGAACTCAGTACCGAGTTCGGTGAAGCTGTTCTTCAGTGACGCCGCCGCGAAGACGGTGATGCTTCCCGTGGCACTCTCGCTCGAGCTTGTTGTGGTCGGAGCGGCCGACGACGTCTCCGACGACGAATTGTCGGAGGAACTACAACCAGTCACCAGGGCAAGCGAAAAAGCGCCTGCTGCAACAAGTCCGACTACACGCTTCACGGATTTCCTCCAGTATGTTCAGTACTACGGTGTTTGCAGAGTTGCCAGGTTTTCAGAGTTACGGCGTTTCAGGGTTACGGCGTTTCAGAGTTACGGCGTTTCCACGATGACCGTGGTGGCCTTCACGATTGCGACGCCGATACTCCCGACCTCGAGTCCGAGCTCCCGAACCGCGTCGGTACTCATCAACGAGACGACGGTGAAGGGCCCACACTGCATTTCGACCTGTGCCATCACCATGTCGGTGACGACCTTGGTGACGAGACCGGCAAACCGGTTGCGGGCCGAACTCGCGCCCGTCAGCGGATCGGCCGGAGCGGGTCCGGCGTTGGACCGGGCGAAGCCCGCCAACTCGGCGCCGTCGATGACCTTGCGGCCGGAGTCGTCCGTCGTCGCGGTGAGAAGCCCACCGTCGACCCACCGTCGAACGGTGTCGTCACTGACACCGAGCAGACCGGCAGCTTCGCGGATTCGAATGTTGGGCACCAGGTGATCGTAGGTCGCAAGTGCGGACCTAACAAGCCGAAATGCTCCGCAGATGCGTGAACTAGTCAATCCTGATCACGTATCTGCGGAGCATTGTCGATAGTTGCCGTAGACGAGTCAGCGCATCATTCTTCGGCCCAGGGCACGCGGCAGGAGTCGGTGCTGAACCCTTGCTCGGTGATCCCCAATGCCGAATACATCCGGGCGCGCATGTTTTCGAGCCCGATCTGATAGGTCAGTTCCACGACGCCCGCCCGCCCGAACCTGCGCTCGAGATCCGCGACCTGCTCGTCCGTCACTCCGTTCTCCCCGTGGGGGTCGCCGGTCATGGAATCGGCGTAGGCGATCGCGGCCCGCTCGTCCTCGCTGTACTTCGGTGAATCGCGGTAATTCGCGATCCCTTTCAGCTTGTCGATGTCCAAACCGTCCAGGCGCGAGAGCATCGTCCCGAAGTCGACACACCACGAGCAGCCGACGGTCCAGGCGACGCGATAGACGGCCAGTTCACGAATGTTCGACGGCAACACCTTCGACGCCTTCTGCACGGCCATCTCGTGACGGGCAGCGGCGACGAACAGTTTTCGGTGATTGGCCAGGACGGCGAAGGGCTCGGGGACTTCGTCGTACTGCCTGGCGGCAAATTTGTATGCCACTTTGATCAACGGACTGGCTTCTGACGGTGTCACTGCGGGAATGCGAGTCATGGCAAGCCTCCGTTTGTTCTGGGGCACCGGATTCGATGCTCTCTACAGAGTTGGACGACGGCGGCGATTCAAACGTGACAAGCACCGCGCCCGAGCGGATGTGAGGATGCGGTCTCAGCCGACTAAGCTGCAAAGATGCCTTCGACGCCCCGCAACCGCACCGTCTCGCGTCTGCAGCCGTTCGCATCCACGATCTTCGCCGAGATGACAGCGTTGGCCACCCTTCACGACGCGGTCAACCTCGGTCAGGGCTTTCCGGATACCGACGGTCCTGCGGCCATGCTCGAAGTAGCGCGGCGAGCCATCGCCGAGGGCGTCAACCAATACCCACCCGGCCCGGGCATGCCCGTGCTGCGGCAGGCCATTGCTGAGGATCGGCGCGTCCGCTACGGACTCGACAGTGACCCCGACTCCGAAGTTCTGGTCACCGTCGGCGCCACCGAGGCGATCAGTGCTGCGATTCTCGGACTGGTCGAACCCGGCGAAGAAGTAGTGCTGATCGAGCCGTACTACGACTCCTATGCAGCATCTGTCGCATTGGCAGGCGCTGTGCGTCGCACAGTTCCGTTGGTAGCCGCGGGAGACGGATTCGCGGTCGATCTCGATGCATTGCGCGGCGCGATCACCGCCAAGACGAAGATGTTGATCGTCAACAGTCCTCACAACCCCACCGGCACCGTGTTCACCGATCACGAACTTCGAGCGATCGCCGAACTCGCGTGCGAACGCGACCTGATCGTGTTGAGTGACGAGGTCTACGAGCACTTGGTCTTCGACGGCCTCACCCACACACCGATGGCGTCGCTCCCGGGCATGCGTGAGCGCACCGTCACGGTGTCCAGTGCCGCAAAGACTTTCAATGTCACCGGCTGGAAAACCGGCTGGGCGATCGGCCCCCGCGAGCTCATCGACGGTGTTCACGCAGCCAAGCAGTTCATGTCGTTTGTCGCCGGTGCACCATTTCAACCTGCCGTTGCGTATGCGCTGACCAACGAACAACCGTGGGTGGTCGAGCTTCGGCAGAGCCTGCAAGGCAAACGGGACGTACTCGGCAAAGCACTGACCGAAGCCGGTTTCACCGTGCATTCCGGCGGCGGCACGTACTTCCTTCTCGCAGACATCAGGCCGTTGGGTGAGACCGACGCGGGAGATTTCTGCCGCGCGCTTCCCGAGCGTATCGGCGTCGCAGCCGTACCGGTCGACGTGTTCGCGGACAACCGCGACGATTGGAAGCACCTGGTGCGCTTCGCCTTCTGCAAACAGGATCACATTCTGTCCGAAGCAGCGCGCCGTCTCCACCTGCTCCAAGGAGCAGCACACCCATGACAGCGCGGACAATCCCGACCGCATTCGTCCACCGCTACCTCGCGTTCTCGCCGGACAATCACGTCGATTTGTCGGGTGCACTGCGAACTGCCGGGATCGACCTCGAGACTTTGTCCGACCCTCGCGCCCGACTCACCCCGACACAAGTCACCACCTTCATCCAATCCACTTGGCAGATCACCGACGACGAATTGTTCGGCCTCGGATCAGCTCCGGTCCCCCGCGGCACTTTCCGATTGATCTGCCTGACGCTGATCCACTGCCCAGATCTCGGATCGGCCTTCGATCGAATGTCCGACGTGATCCGCGCACTGCCGGCGCTCGCCCCACTGTCGATCGAGAAGGGCGAGGAAAGCACTCGGGTGAGTTTTGCCGTCCGAGCTCGCGAAGGTATCGCCGAACCTGATGTAGCAGAACGTGTTACCACCGATTTCGTCCTGATATTGCTGCACCGCTTTTCCGCGTGGCTGATCGGGAAACGCGTCCGCCTGCGGGCCGTCGAATTTCCTTACTCGGCACCGGATGCGCGGTTGGCGCAGGACTACGACTACATCTTCGGAGCACCCGTCACCTTCGGCGCGCAGCGAGCGGCACTGGAGTTCGACAACTCGGCAATGCGTGCACCGATCATCCAAACCGAGGAGACATTGGAGGAGTACCTCCGAGAATCTCCGATTCAGCTTATGTCCGAACGCGATTACGACAGCACTGCGTCGGCGCAGGTGCGACGGGTCCTGGAACTCGGGGTGAAGGGTCGAACCTCCACCGCCGAGGAGATCGCCGAGATGCTCTCGATCAGTGTTCCCCACCTGCGTCGACTACTGCGGCGCGACGGAACGTCACTGAATCAGCTGCGCGAGGAAGTACTCCGCGACGTAGCCATCGCCGGTCTGCGACGCGGAGAATCCGTCGAAGTACTCTCGGCGCGATTGGGATTCTCCGAACCCAGCGCCTTCCGTCGGGCCTTCAAACGATGGACCGGCGACACTCCGAGTTCGTACCGTTAGCTGACACAGAACTCGTTTCCCTCGGGATCGGTCATCGTGATCCACACACTCGGCCCCTGTGCTCCTCGATGCAGGATCGTCGCTCCGACCTTCTCGAGTTGCGCTGCGACATCCTCGCGCTTGTCCCCCACGCGTATGTCGAAATGGAGTCGGTTCTTCACTGTCTTCGATTCCGGAACCAGTTGGAAGAGAACGCGCGGACGTTCAGGATGCTCCGGATCGCTGATGGCCGCACCTTCGCGCCAGACGAGAACTCCCTCGAAGGTCGTGGTGTCGGATTCCTTGGCGTGACCAGCAGCAACGAGGCCCCTGATGAAGTCTTCGTCGCTAGGCTCCGCTGCCCACCCGAGTGCTGCGGCCCACCACTTCGCTTGTTCGTGCGGGTGCGCCGAATCTACTGTGACTTGAAATTCGTATCCCATGTTCCGACGTTAACGCCGACCACCGACACGTGGCGCAGGTTCGGGTGAGCCCGGGCGTCAGTCGACGCTCTTGATGGTCTTCATGGTGATCAGCGACGTCACCCTCGAGACAGCCGGAAGCCCGCTGAGCTTGGTGACCATGAAGTTCTCGTACGTCGCGAGATCTTTCACCGCGACGCGGATGAAATAGTCGGGAATTCCGAACAGTCGCCGACATTCGATCACTTCGTCGAACGCCGCGACCTGGGATTCGAAGTCTTCGATGGTGGCCTGGTCATTGACTCCGATCTCGGCGGTGACGATCACCTGAAATCCTCGACCGAGCGCTTCCTGACTGACGATCGCCCGGTATCCGGTGATGATTCCGTCGGCTTCGAGCTTTTTCACGCGGCGCAGGCAAGGCGAGGGCGTCAGACCCACCAGATCGGCCAATTCGGTGTTGGTCAAACTAGAGTCCTGACGAAGGTGAAACAAAATTGCGTCATCCATGGCATCCATCGCACTATTATTGCGCACTGTTCACTATGTGGGCATTATGAGCAATCGATCACCTCGATCTTTGTTATAGATTTGCGTCGTGATCGAACCAGCATCGTCGACGGCCGCAACTGCCGTCGAACTCCCGCCGCGAACCCCGGCGTGGCGGCACGCCTTCCAGCTGTCGCTGCCGGTCGGATTTGGCCTGCTCCCACTCGGGATCGCACTCGGTGTTCTTGTGGTCCAACAGGGCCTCAGTCCTTGGTGGGCAGTCGCTTTCACCTCGCTGATCTACGCAGGATCGCTGGAGTTTCTCGCCGTCGGAATGGTCGCGGCCATGACACCACTGCCGTACGTCGCACTGACCGCACTGCTGGTCAACTTTCGACATGTCTTCTACGCCTTGAGTTTTCCGCTGGAAAAGATTCGAAATCCCTTCGCTCGCTTCTACAGCATGTTCGCACTGACCGACGAGGCCTACGCGATGTCGGTGACTGCCGATCCCCGGACGCTCACCGGTCGCACCATCGTCTACTCGCAGCTGTACCTGCACGCCTACTGGATCGGTGGTGCGGTTCTGGGCGCGACTGCAGGGCAGTGGATTCCGGACTCGATCGTCGGTCTCGACTTCGCCCTGACCGCGCTGTTCGTCGTCCTCTCGATCGAAGCGATTCGTGCACAGAACGGATTCGCGGTGCCGGTCGCCGCGGTCACCTGCGCTCTGGTCGCCCGGCTAGCAGCGCCGGAGCACATGCTGCCAATTGCGATGGGCGCCTTCGTGCTCTTCCTGATCGGCCGCTTCGTCTACGACTCACGAAAGGCGAAGATCGATGCCTGACACCTCGTACATCTTTGCCGCCGTCGCCGTCATGGCCGTGGTCACCTTCGCGCTGCGGGCGATACCGTTTGCCGCGCTCATGCCACTGCGCTCCTCCGCCTTGGTCGGCTACCTCGGCATCTACATGCCGGCAGGCATCATGTTGATCCTCGTCATGTATTCACTCAAAGGGGTGTCGATCACCGCCCCTTCTCACGGCCTACCCGAACTGATTGCAGTGTGCGCCACGATCGCCGCGCACCTGTGGCGAAAGAATGCCGTCCTGAGCATCGTTGTCGGAACGACGATCTACGTCGCGCTGGTCAACACCGTGTTCGCCTGAGCATTTCCCATCGACGAGCAAAATATCTTTACTCCCGAATGGGCAATTTGTAACCTCCAGGCGCTTATCTGAACAGTTGAACACTTATACGATTTCAGTAGTGTGGCCGCCGGCCGCGACTGAAAGATCGGTGAGGTTCGATGTCCACGACAATGACCACGACGGGCACTCGAATCGCCGGTGCCTGGCACAGTCTGGATCGAGGCCAGCGTCGAAGCATCATCGGGATGACCGTCACCGTCGTTGCACTCAACGTCGTCGGGTGGGCAGTTCTTCTCGGTCTGGTCGTGCCCGGCCACTACACGATCGAAGGCAGTGTCTTCGGCATCGGACTCGGTGTCACGGCGTACACGCTCGGCATGCGCCATGCGTTCGACGCCGATCACATCGCCGCTATCGACAACACCACTCGGAAGTTGGTGGCGGACGGCAAGAAACCGATGTCCGTCGGGTTCTGGTTTTCGCTCGGACATTCGACCATCGTCTTCGTTCTCGTCGCCCTGTTGGCTTTGGGTGTGCGGCAACTGGCCACCAGTCTTTCCGACGACAACTCCGATCTGGAGAAGTGGACCGGCTTGTTCGGCACAACCATTTCCGGCACGTTCCTGATCTTGATCGGAATCCTGAACCTCGTCTCTCTCATCGGGATTCATCGGGTGTACACCAAGTACAAGGCCGGCACCTTTGACGAGGAACAACTCGAAAAGGAACTCGACAACCGCGGTGCCCTGAACAAGATCCTCGGCCCGGTCATGAAGATGGTCCGCAAGCCCTGGCACATGTACCCGGTCGGCCTACTGTTCGGATTGGGATTCGACACCGTCACCGAAGTCGGACTTCTGGTGATCGCCGGCGGCGCGGCGGCGACAGGGCTCCCGTGGTATTCGATCCTCGTCCTACCGATACTCTTCTGCGCCGGGATGTCGCTTTTCGACTCCATCGACGGATCGTTCATGAACTTCGCCTACGGTTGGGCGTTTGCCCAACCGGTGCGAAAGATCTACTACAACATGGTGATCACGGGGCTCTCGGTGGCAGTAGCCCTGTTGATCGGGACCCAGGAAATCATCTCGATCTTCACCGACAAACTCGACATCCACGACGGCGTTCTCGGCGCAATCGGAAACCTGGATCTCGGCGCAATGGGCTTCATCATCGTCGGACTCTTTGTCGCCACCTGGGTGATTGCTCTACTCGTGTGGCGGTACGGCCGCATCGAAGAACGGTGGCAGGCACAATCCGTTGCCGCCGCCTCACCCCGATCGCCCGCTGAATAGTTTCTCGATTTGAATCTCCTGGTGGGCACGTTCAGCGGCTTTCACTTACTTATCGGAAGGCGCATCCTGCGGAGTTGGTGAGATGCAATAGTGGAGCTCGTAGAGCAACAGCCCCGGCGAGGAGCAAACAGTGCAGGTACGTCACGCGGTAGCGGGTTTGGCGATCACGGGACTTGTTCTCGCAGTGGCAGGCTGCGGTAGCAGCGACGACAAAGCTGCCGAAGGACCAGGCGTCGCCGTGGCGGCGGAAACCACACCGGCTCCCGACCGGGTGACCGTGCACCGACCTGGCTTCATCGACACCAGCATTTCCCCGTTCGACGTTCCCGCATGGCCGGGTCCGCACCCCACCGAATTCCTGCGGCCCAACCCGCCGTCGGGCGAGAGCGGTGAAATCGTCGGCAACCAAGCTGCGGCAACGTACTCAGCCTCGCTCGACAACCCCGACGCACTGTGGAATGTCGGTGGCACGGTGGAGTGGCTGGTTGTCGATCCGCTTCGGTGAATACGCGAGCAGGGCCGTAGAGCACCGTGGCTCGGCGTCATTGCTGGGCGTCACGCACAAGCAGCGCGGCTTGCACGCGGTTTGTGGTCTGCAACGCGGCCAAGATGCGACTGACGTGAGCTTTGACCGTGCTCTCCCGCATACCGAGCTCCTGCGCAATCTCTGCGTTGGTATCCCCGCGAGCGAGGAGGTCGAGGACGTCCCGTTCGCGGGGCGTCAAAGACTCGATGCGTTGGCGGGCATTTGTTGCCGCCTTCGTATCGGTGCGGTGGTAGCGGTCGATAAGTCGCCTGGCGGCGTTGGGGTGCAAGATGGCCGATCCCGCAGCCACAGTGTGGACCGCGCGCACTATTTCGCCGGGAGCAGCGTCCTTGAGCAGGAACCCATCGGCGCCCGCAGCCACTGCTTCGTAGACGTATTCGTCGAGATCGAAGGTGGTCAGAGTGATAATTTTCGGTGGATACGGCAGAGCTCGGAGCCTCGAGATCGCCGCGATACCGTCCATTCTCGGCATACGGATGTCGACCAACGCAACGTCGATCCGGTGAGCGGTAGCCTTCTCGATTGCTTCGATGCCGTCGGATGCTTGCGCAGCGACCTCGATGTCGGGGTCGTCGACAAGTAGGTCCGTGAGGCCGAGTCGAACAAGTGCGTCGTCGTCGACGATCATTACGCGGATCATTTTTCCTGCCAATCTTGTTCGACCGGATGGGGGTGTGGAATTCGAGCTGAGACTCGCCACCCGCCTTCGTCGGTGGGGCCCGCTTCGAATTCGCCTCCCAGCGCGAGCACTCGCTCACGGAGTCCGACCAATCCGTAGCCGGAGGGGGCTGCATCCGGGGATGCCGACCCGGGCGTGTTGTCGACCGACACGGTAGTCACAGGTAGTCCGTAGGTGAGGCGGACGGTGACCGAACCGCCTACCGCATGTTTACGCGCATTGGTCATCGACTCCAAGACGATGCGCTGTACAGCGAGCTGATGGGCGACAGGGGCGTCAGCTGAGGTGCCATCGACTACGAGCGTGACATCTTGCCCGGCCGCGCGTGCTTGTTCGGTCAGGTCGTCGACATCTACGAGAACCGGTCGAGTCGGCAGATCTTCAGGGGATTCGTGAAGGGCCCCGAGAAGGTCTCGCAGATCGGACAATGCTTGCGTGGATGCGTTGCGTAACAGAGTAAGTCGATCACCGATCGGAGCGGGGAGGGTCGCCGATTTGGCCTCGAGAACACCGGAGTGCAGAGCGATGATGCTCAGACGATGCGCGAGAACGTCGTGCATCTCCGCTGCGATCCGGGCCCGTTCCTTGGCGCGCGCCCGGTCCTCCCCCAGACTCCGTTCGTGCTTGAGACGCGCGACTTCGTCGTTGAGCACCGCGATCCTTTTCCGGCGGTGTCCGACCCACATTCCCGCCAGCATCGGCAACGCGAGAATGATGATCATCGCGGATATCTCGATTGCCTGTGGAGTGGCCTGAGCAGGCGCGAATGCTGTCACCGCGATCGCGATTGCACTGAAGAGCAGGGCGATGTTCGTGCGCCGCTGGACTGTAAGATCGAACAAGACCAACGCCAGCAGCGGCAGAAGAACCCAGCCGAAAATGCCGGTTGCAGCCGTAATCACCACTGGGGCGACGTACCAGGGGACTCTCTGCCAAGCGATCAATGCCCCGGCAACTGCCGCGACGACGATCCCGGGAACCCGATATCCGCTGTCGAGAGATGACGCACAGTTCTGGATAGCGGTCGCGGTGAACACCGCGACGATGACGAGACGCCCCGTTGCACGGACGGTCGAGTTCTCAGCCCAGGTCATGCCAATGACAGTAGTTGTCACAGCTCCCGATTGACCCCGACGATGGGAGCCCACGACCCCCGACTTTCGTCGGGGTATACCGTCGTCGATCGGCCGATTCTCCTGCTCACCGATATTCGTAGCGTCGAATCCGTGAATGACAAACCCCGCTCCACTCGATCTGTCCGCCCCGGAGTCAATTCTTCCGCCATGTTCCTACGCGAGGCGTTCGACGGTTTCCGCGACGTCGGCGCCGTCGCTCCGAGCAGCATCTCACTTGCCCGGGCGATGACTGCACCGGTTACCCGATTCGACGGTCCGCGCACTGTCCTCGAGGTCGGAGCAGGGACGGGCCCGATCACAACGGCGCTGCTCGACCGGCTCTCGCCGACCGACAGACTCGATGTCGTCGAAACGAATCCGCGCTTCGCAGCTCGATTGCGCGAGCTCACTCGCGACGCCCATAGATTCGGTGGGCCGCGCACGCATGTCCACGAATCACGAATTGAATTGATGAAAAATGACATTCGCTACGACGCGATCGTTTCCGGACTACCGTTCACCAATTTTGCGCCTGGCACGGTGAGGGACATTCTCACGCGCTACGACGAACTTCTCACAGGTGGAGGGTGTTTGACGTACTTCGCCTACCGGGGCACTCGTCGACTGCGTTCGGTGACCGCTGCACGGGAATCAGTGCGTCGCCACCGCCAGGTCGAGGAGCTTCTCACCGAATACCGACAACGATTCACCGTGGACTGCAAGACAATCTGGGCGAACCTTCCGCCCGCCCTGGTGTGGGAACTGTCTCGTGAAGTCCTACCGAACCCCGCCCCGACTGATCCCCAGGTGAACGCGTGATCGATCTGGTTGGGCTGCTGGGACATGTACCCGCTTATGGTGCCTACGCGCTGGTCGGCACTGCGGTCCTGGCCGAGTCCGTTCTTCTTGTCGGCGCTCTTGTCCCCACGTTCACACTTCTGGTGACAGGTGGCGCAATGGCCCGGTACGGGCACGTCAATCTGGCGGTTCTCATCGCAATCGCCGCCATGGCAGTCGTGGTCGGTGACTTCCTCGCCCACCGCACCGGGCGCTCGCTTCACCGGCGTCCCTTCAGCGAGAGGCTCTTTCGCCGCGTCCCCACTCGGTTACTGCGACGAGCCGAGGCACTGATCCTTCGACACGGCGGCCCTGCTGTGTTGGCAAGTCGATTCATCCCGGTCGTGCGAACACTGACTCCCCACCTCGTCGGGATGTCTGATCTGTCGTACCGCAAGATGGCTCCGTACAGCACGGTCGGTGCCCTCGTGTGGGCGACAGCCGAGACAACCCTCGGGTACATGACCGCCGCATCCCTCCATCAGATCACGACGTTCGGGGCCCCGTTTCTTGTCGCAATTGCCGCACTGACGGCCGCTGCGGTGGTCGGAGCAAGATGGGTGACCCTTCGCAGCAGATCAAGAGCGCGGGTGTTACCTGCTTGGTCCCGTGCGTACTCTTGCGGAAGCACCTTCTGCGAGCGCTCGGCGCAGGCTGGGCGCCACCGCATGCAGGAGGACATCGATCATTCGGATCGCAGACGACGTGATGTGAGTTCAGTTCCGCGACAACGCTGCACAGAACTCTCCGGGTTGGTCGACATGCAACCGCAACCCATCGATCAGAGTGGAGCCAGATCCCTTCGACAGCCGTTTCGGGAGCGTGACCGAGACGGGTCGGTCGAAGCCGACGTCCACGACAGTGCCGTCGGGCCCCGGTAGAACCAGGCAGTCGTCGACAATCGCATTTGCCGTCTCACCGAATCTTCGGACCATGCTCACCCGCGAAATCCGTGATCGGTCCACCTCGACGCGTATACCTGCGCCTGATCGAAACACCGCTGTTCGAGGTGACACGAGATGCGGGCGCACGACACGTCCGGCAAGCCACCCACCGATCGCGATCAGCGACAACACCGTTGCGATGAGCAGCACGATGCGGAGCCAAGGCCATGGAACCAGGAAATGAATCGCTACGGCCTCGATCACACTCGCCGCTGCAAATGCCACCGGTATCGACATGGTCCCCCTCGAGTAGCCGAAAGTCGCTGTATCGCTGGAACCTCCGTCAACCCGACCTCTCGCGAGTAACCACAATGTTCGGATCATGAACTTCCTCCAGACATGAGACGTGCTGCGACGCGCACGACCACTTCCCGTTGCGCCGGATCAGGCACCAGATCTGCGATCCCGACCGAGACGCCCACACCTGCAGATTCTCCGTCCGTGGGCACGTCGCCGAGGACTTCGGCCAGCGATTCCTCCAACTCGCACGACAAGTTCGCGATCTCGTATGCGGCCTCGGTAACCTCGCGCCCAGCCAGTGCGGCGAAACGGCGGTACAGATCGACGATTCGCTTCCGGTCACTCTCGTCGGACAGCAATCGCGTAGCCGTGGAGAACAGTTCATGCGGCGCAGTTCCCGAGATCGCCACCAATTCCCACATGTCGCGTTCACGCTCGAAGACATGCCGAACCGAATCCGTCGGGGACGACGCGATCAACTCGTCGAACGCAGACAGCAACTCCACCGGAAGCGGCGAGACCACCCGGCCGGCACCTCGCGCCGAGAGCATTTCCTCGAGGCGCACTCGCTGGTCTGCGAGGACGCGCTGCTTCCGGTCTATCTCCGCGATCAGGGAAGAAAGATCTTCGGCGAAGTCGTCCGGTTCTCGTGCATCGATCGGTTCCGGCTCGATCATTGCGGCAATGGAGCCGAGTGGAATGCCGGCGGCAGAGAGCCAACGAATGCGCATCAGCCTTACCAGATCGGGTAGTTCGTACGTTCGGTATCCGTTGGACAGCCGTCTCGGCTCAGCCAGCAGGCCCAGACGGTGATAGTGCCGAACGGTCCGTGGGGTGGTGCCTGCCGCCCTGGCCACGTCGCTGATTCGCATACGAACAGCATCAACTATGACGCTACGTCATAGTCAATATTCGGCACGCCGGGCCACGGGCCCAAGGTCCTGTTCTAGCGGCCAGGAGTTTCGCGGACGAATTTCGCGGGTATTGATCCCTTGCGGCGGCGATTTCCAGAGCGAGGGGTCAGCCGCGCAAGGTCTGCCCCCGGCTGTCACTCGCCGGGCGGCGGGCCGCCAAAACCAGCGGGGCCGGCGAAACAATCTGTGCCAGGCGATGATTTCGATGCAAACGACACGAATCGACACCATCCTGATTCTGATCGTCGGGACGGCCATCGGACTGATCGTATGGTTGGCCACCCGGCAACCGATCGCTTCGATCGGGCTCGGCCTGGCTACCGTCGCCATCTGCTGGATCTCGTGCTCGATGATCCACGGCTTCCCTCAACGATCGTCCAAGCACTTGCATCCGAACGACGACCCGGAACGCGATTCTCCGAAGCGGAGATGACTCCGGCCCCCGCACCGAGCAGTGAGTGGTTCACCTGTCGCAGGTGAACCACTCACTCCGGTCAGGTGATCAGACCTCGTCGGGTCGCCACGTCGCGACGGCCCAGATCACAGCGACGTCGAGAGCGATGATCACGATCGACCACAGCGGGTAGTACGGCAACCACAAGAAATTGGTCACGATCGAGAGGGCCGCGATCACGAATGCCATCCCGCGAGCCCAGGTCATCCCCACGAACAACCCCAGGGAGACCGCAATGCCGATGATTCCGAGCACGATGTGGATCCAACCCCACGTCGTGACGTCGAATTCGAAGGTGTAGTTGACTCCGACGACGAGGAGATCGTTGTCTGCGAGAGCCGCGATGCCTTGCAGTAATGCGACTACGCCGGCAACGAAGAGCAGGCATGCGGCCGCCACCGTCGTCCCGATGGCAAAGCCTTGTCGGACAGGATGGTTCGCATGTAATTGGCGCGGAGCAGTCATGGCGTCCCCTTCATCGGCGAAATAGCGTGAGAACAGTATTCAAAGGTTCACGCCGACGGACATCACCCAGCAAGGATGAACAGCCGTCCAGCACCGCAATTGAAATTCATGGGAACATATGTTCGATTACGGTGTACGGTGGTGTCCATGACCGCCACGATGCAACCGTCTCTGTTCGACAACGGTGACCTCGGCGTTTCTTTGGCCGAACTCGACGGCACCGTGCAGCGACGCATTCTCACCGCCGGCGCCTGGGTCGACCATCGCCCTGCCTGGTTGACCGGGTCCGCGGCCGTGTTCGACAACCTGGAGGCCACGGTCCCGTGGCGCTCCGAACGGCGTCAGATGTACGACCGCGTTGTCGACGTACCTCGGCTGGTGTGCTTCTATGCAGAAAACGAACCGCTGCCGGACGCACTTCTCGCCGAAGCCAAGGATGCGCTGAGCAGGCACTACTTCAACGAACTCGGCGAGCCCTTCGCCACGTCGGGGCTGTGTTTCTATCGTGACGGTTCCGACAGCGTTGCCTGGCACGGGGACGACACGGGACGAAGCCGCACCGAGGACACGATGGTTGCCATCCTGTCTCTCGGTGCCGCTCGCCCGCTCCTTCTGCGCCCCCGCGGGGGTGGCGAATCGATCCGGTTCAATCTCGGTCACGGCGATCTACTCGTGATGGGCGGATCTTGCCAACGAACCTGGGAACACTGCGTCCCCAAGAGTGCGAGAGCCCTCGGGCCGAGAATCAGCGTTCAATTCCGCACTCGCGGAGTCAGATAGCGTCGCGAAGCTCGTCTCGAAGCGCCTTCCGATTGAGCTTGCCGACGGCGGTCTTCGGAACCGATTCGGCGAAAACCACCCGACGCGGTTTCTTGTACGACGCCAGTCGCTCGCCGACGTGCGCCACCAATGAGGCTTGGAGTGAGTCGTTTTCGACGGTCCCGTCCTTGAGGACGACCACCGCCGTGACGGCCTCCACCCACTTGGCGTCTGCGGTGCCCACCACGGCAACCTCACGAACAGCAGGATGCGTCAGGAGTGCGTCCTCGACTTCACGGGGATAGACGTTGTATCCGCCGCTGATGATCATGTCCGACACTCGGTCCTTCAAGAACAGGAATCCCTCGGCATCGAAATGGCCGATGTCACGTGTGTGGACCCAACCGTCTTCGGTGAAGGTGTCAGCATTCAGTTCCGGTGCATTGAAGTATCCGGCGATCGCAGATGGCGAGCGAATCACGATTTCACCCGGTTCTCCCTGCGGCACTTCGTTTCCCTCACCGTCGAGCAGCCTGATCTCGACGTCGATGGCCGGCTGACCGCAGGACAGCAGGCGATCTTCCCTGTGATCTTCGGGCCGTAGGACTGCGATACACAGCGGTGCCTCGGTCTGCCCGTAGTACTGCAGAAAACGGTGTTGTCCCCAAGCCTGCATTGCACGTTCGATGGTGGCCAGCGGCATCGGCGACGCACCGTAGATCACGGATTTCAGACTCGAGATGTCTGCGGTCGCGAAATCAGGGCGTTCGAGAAGCATCTGAATCATCGTCGGCACCAGATTGATTGTGGTGGCACGATGCTCGGTTATCGAGCTCAAGAACGTCGAGGGATCGAATCCAGGAAGAATGACGGTCTTACCGCCGCGGAGCCAGAACGGAAGCACGAAAACACCGCTGGCATGGATCAGCGACGCCGCGTGCAGCATCGTGTCGTCTCGAGTTGCAGGAAGCAGATTGAGCAGTACGTTGCGGCAGATACCGGCGTAACTACGTTGAGTGTGCTGCGCAGCCTTCAGCGTTCCGGTAGTCCCCGAGGTGAACAAAGTCAGGATCACGTCGTCAGGAGCCACCTCGACGTCCGGGGTGTCCGAAGGCATGCTCTGCGCCTGGTCGAGCAAGGAACTCTGTCCCGCCGCATCCGTTTCCAGACCGATGAATGTCCGATCGGGGAACCGGGCGGACAGTTCCGCGGCCCGGTCTGCGAGGTCACGACCGAAGACGACGTGTGAGCTGTCGGTGTCCTCGAGCATCCGCGCATGCTCGTCGAGCGACAGTCGCGAATTGAGTGGAACCCGGTTGACGCCGGCTTTCACACAGGCAAAATCGACAGGCACGCTGGCTAGAGAGTTGTCGACCAGCAACGCAACCCGCGCGCCGCGCCCGATACCGAGCGCAATGAATGCGTGTGCCAATCGGCTGCTGAGTTCGTCCACTTCCGTGAACGTCATCGATCGATCGCCGAAGACGACGGCCGTTCGCGGGCCGTGCTGTCGCGCGCCACGGGCGATCAGGTCTCTGGTTATGGGCATCATGGTTCAGTTTCCTCGTTCGAATTCCGGTTGTTCTCGAATCGGCCGTGCCGGCCGGCGCCCGCGGCGAACGCAGCAGCGCCGCGCACACCTTCAGCGATGACAATGGGATTTCCTGCAACGCCCTCGGCGCGCAGTGCTTCGGCAAGTGGTAGATCAAAAGATCGATAGGCCGACGCGCGATCCGCGAGCATGCAGAGTTGAGGGAAAGCGGTCAGCTGGTGTGCAAGCTCCTTGGCAGCCTGAAGTGATTGCCCCACTGGAACAACACGATTGGCAAGTCCGAAGGACAGCGCCTCCGGAGCGTCGACCGGGCGACCGGTCAAGATCATGTCGAGCGCTCGCCCCTGCCCGACGATTCGCGGCAGACGCACGGTCCCACCGTCGATGAGGGGAACTCCCCAGCGTCGGCAGAAGACTCCGAAAACGGAATCTTCCTCGCAAATTCTCAGATCCGCGAGCAAGGAAAGCTCGAGCCCTCCGGCCACCGCGTATCCGCTGACCGCAGCGATCAACGGTTTGGACAACACCAACCGACTCGGCCCCATCGGCCCGGTGCCGCCACCTTCGGGATGCAACTCGTGCACTCGGGCGGGGTCGGAGACTGCGATCAAATCCGCACCGGCACAAAATGTGCCGCCCGCACCCCACAGAATCGCGACCTTCTGACTCTCGTCCGACTCGAAATCCAAGAACGCATAACGCAACTGCGCCGCCATCGGTCCGTCCACCGCATTCTTGCGATCGGGGCGATTCATCACGATAACGGTGACGCCGCCGTCACGCTCCACATAGACATCGCCACCTGGTCGATCGGAGTCGGTCACGATAATTCCTCACTGCTCGCGGATATGGTTTCCCGGTACCCACCATGCCACTTGTAACAGAATTTGTCAGGAGTTGTTCAAAAGTTGTTACAAAATGATCGAGGAATGTCCGCAACCCGAGTCGTACTGGACCTCGCGACGGCCAGTCCGGACACCGAGTTCAGCACCGCCGTGCTGACCCGGGCCGGCGAGATCGTCGGCGTCAGCGCCTCGAGCATTCGCGTGGCAGCAGGCCGTCTGTGCCGCGAGGACAAACTGCGTCGAACCGCTCGCGGAACGTATGTCCTCAACCCGGACGGCATCCCCACCTACGGCGAGGTCGAGGGGTGGCGAACACGCACCGATCGCATACGCCCCTGGGGCGGCACCTGGATCGCCGTCGAACACTCAGGTCTCAAGCGAAGCGACCGCACTGCCGCTCGCCGGCACGATCAGGCGTTGCGCCTGGCGGGCTACGAGGACTGGAAGCCCACACTCGCAGTCCGACCGAACAATCTCGCCGGCGGCACCGACAGCGCCCGCCGCACTCTCCGCCGACTCGGCGCCGCCCCCGAATCTACAGTCATGGAGATCGATCACCTTGCCCCCGAGGATGATTCGATAATTCGCACACTCTGGAACTCGGAAGCACTGTTGGCCGACATCGCCGGGGCCCGTGAAGCACTCACACAGGCGCAAACACGCCTGGCGACAATCAGTCGCGAGGAGGCGGCCCGCGAATCACTTGCTTTGGGCAGCGCGGTGATCTCGGTCATCGTGCGCAATCCACTTCTTCCGGAAGAACTCGAACCGACGCAGCCACTGCGAGACCTGATCTCGCACATGCTCGAGTACCAAGATGCATCTCGTGAACTGTGGCAGTCACTGCTCCAATTCTGATCGACCTCTCCCAGAAGATAATTCAGTACGTGGCGCGGCCACCACTGGCGTCGTACACAGCACCGGTCGAGTAACTCACCGCAGACGACGACAGCCAGGAGATCAGTTCGGCGATCTCGTCCGCCTTCCCCATTCGCGCCATCGGCGTCAAAGACTGCGAACGGGCGAGGATGGCCGGATCGGTGCCGGCATTCATCGGACTTTCCACCGCCGCGGGAGCTATCGCGTTGACCAGCACACCGGTGGTGGCGATCTCTTTTCCGAGCGATTTCGTCAGCGCGACGACGGCCGCCTTGGACGCCGAATACGCACTCTGATTCGGGTTTCCGTCCTTGGCCGCAATGCTCGCAAGGTTTACGACTCGCCCCCACCCCGACGCGACCATCCCCGGCACGAATGCCCGGCACATGAGAAACGTTCCCTCGACGTTGATGCGGAACGTACGCTGCCAGCCCGCAAGATCGACGTCGACGAGTGGCGCCGACGGCCCGACGATTCCCGCACTGTTGATCAAGATGTCGACCCTGCCGATTCGAGCACGAAGCGCGTCGACTGCGATCGGATCACTCACGTCGAGTTGTTCATCCGCACCCTCGGCAAGGTCGGCAGTAATGATCCGAACGCCATTCTCCGTCAACAGCTTTGCACTGGCGGCACCGATTCCGCTCGCACCACCGGTGATGAGCGCGGTAACACCCTCGGGATAACTCTGCATCGTCTTCACTCCTGAGTTTCTGTGCGATACGCACTCAATTTATGTTGCAAATAGGCATAATTGCCGTCACACTGTGTAGAAATTCTGAATATATGGCGTTTGTCGTCAACGTCAAATACCTGGAGGCCTTGCCGATGGAAACCCGCTGGTTGCACGCGTTTGTCGCGGTTGCG
Organism: Rhodococcus sp. P-2; assembly: GCF_016598535.1. GTDB lineage: Bacteria > Actinomycetota > Actinomycetes > Mycobacteriales > Mycobacteriaceae > Rhodococcus_F > Rhodococcus_F baikonurensis. Next base: position 1,901,412 of record NZ_CP066779.1, read on the forward strand.
GAAGAACTTCACTTCGGGCGGGCCGCATCACGGCTCCAGATGGCCCAGTCTCCGCTCAGCCAGATGATCCGAAAGCTCGAAAAGGACATCGGCGTCAAGCTGTTCGAGCGAAGCACTCGCAGCGTCGCACTCACATCCGGCGGACACGCATTTCTCCCCCACGCCCATCGCGTCATCGAGAACATGGAGACGGCACGACACGCTACGCGCGCGTCGTCGGGGGGCGTCTACGGACGGGTCACGATCGGTTTCACCGGAGTGCTCAATTATCAGGCACTTCCGCCATTGACCCGCGCGTTGCGTCAGCGCTATCCGGAAGTCGAACTGACACTCCTCGGCCGGATCATGACTCGCGACGCGGTCATTCAACTCGAGAGCGGCGCCCTCGATCTGGCCTTCGTGGGACTACCAGTGGAATCCGCGTCACTGTCCACCCGGCTGATTCGACGGGAGGCATTCGGCGCCGTGCTTCCGATCGACCATCCCCTCGCCGAGAGGGACGCGATCGACCTCCGTGAATTGGCCGACGACGGATTCGTGACCACCCCGCTCTCGGCCGGCTCTGCCCTCCAGGAAACCGCGATGCGCGCTTGCATGAACGCAGACTTCAGACCTCGCGTCGTCCAGGAGATCACCGATCCGTACATGATCCTCATGCTCGTTGCCGCGGGCGTCGGCGTAGCGCTGATGACGTCCGGGATGGCTGCGATCACCCCACCTGGCAGTGTGTTCGTCCCGCTCACCGGCGAGCCGACGTTCATGAATCACGGAATTGCCTGGTCACCTCGGCACATGACCGATGCGCTCGCCGTCGCACTGGAGACGTCCGAGGAGATTCTGCCTACGCCCGATATTGAGACCAAAAACGTCATTATCTGAGACTCATTTAGTGTTGGACGCGCCATAGTCCTTCGTGGCACTGTCGTCTCAGCCGCCGAAAGGTGAGGGACGTCACCGATGCGTGGTGCATCACCAAACGTGCCGCCACGGCCGGCCCATCGGGACGAAAGGACTTCACATGGCACCACCGATCACCTCCACCGGTTCCACGCACTCCACCGAAGAACATCCGAATTCGAACGCGCGCCGCGCCGCCGTTTCAGGCTTCCTCGGCAGCACCCTCGAGTACTACGACTTCTTCATCTACGGCTCCGCGGCCGCGCTCGTATTCCCCAAGATCTTCTTTCCTGGCGGTGGCTCGACGGCAACGCTGCTCTCGATCAGCACCCTGGGCGTGGCCTACGTCGCCCGCCCACTCGGCGCAGTGCTGTGGGGACACCTCGGCGATCGGTACGGACGCAAAAACGCACTTCTCGCCTGCCTGCTCCTCATGGGTGTTGCGACAGTCATCGTCGGTTGCCTGCCGACCTACGACCAGATCGGCATCGCCGCGCCGATCATTCTCGTCTTGCTTCGCCTACTTCAGGGGCTCTCCGCCGGCGGTGAATCACCCGGCTCTTCGGCACTGACACTCGAACACGCACCGGATCACCGTCGCTCGTTCTTCACCTCGTTCACCATGAGCGGGATCATGTTCGGTATCGTCGTCTCCAGCCTGGTCTTCATCCCAGTGGCGAGCCTGCCCGACGAAGACCTCTACTCGTGGGGTTGGCGAGTTCCCTTCTGGCTCAGCATCATCGTGACCGTCGTTGCCCTGTGGCTACGTCGCGCCCTGGATGAGCCCGAGGTGTTCGAAGAACTCAAGGAACAGGACGAGACGGCCGGAATTCCCGTCGTCGAGATGTTCCGCTCGCACTGGCGCACCGTGATCCGTATCAGCATGAGCTCGACCTTCGCGATGATCAACACCATCGTCAACGTCTTCGCCCTGGCGTACGCCGTCGAATCGGGATTCGAACGCTCAACCATGCTGTGGGCAATCGCGACCGCCAATTTTGTTGCCGTACTGACTCAGCCGCTGTTCGGCATTCTCTCGGATCGCTACGGACGTAAGCCCATCTTCGTCGTCGGCGCGATCGGAGCCGGCCTGATGATCTTCGTGTTCTTCCATTCGATCGGAACCCAAAGCGTCCCCATGGTCTTCGCTTCCGGAATCGTCATGATCGGCATCTTCTACGCGATGCCCAACGGCACGTACCCGGCGTACTTCCCCGAGCAGTTCCCCGCGAAGGTCCGGTACACCGGAATGGCCGTCAGCCTCATGCTCGGACTCCTTGTTGCCGGCTTCACACCGGCTATCGCCCAGGCCATTTCGGCCGGAGACAAGAGCAACTGGACACCAGTTGCATGGATGTGCCTGGGCTTCGCCGTCGTCTCCGCCATCGCGGCAATGACCGGACCGGAAACGTACCGCACGCCCACAGCAGAACTGGGCATACCGAAGCCGAGCCTGCCGAGCAAGCAGGACTCAGAGCTCACCAGCAACAACGCTTGACCGGACCGGCCCCTCGCGCTGAATCTCCGCGAGGGGCCGTCCCCACTTATGCAGGAGAATGTCATGACTACCGAATACACACGTCACCGTATCGGCCTTGTCGGGTCGGGTATCGCCACCTCACTCTCGCCCGCGTTGCACGCACACGAAGCAGCAGCACTCGGACTCGACGATTACAGCTACGAACTGATCGATCTCGAGAACCTGAACATCCCGGTCGAGAAAACCGGTGAGGTGGTGCGTGGCGCCGTCGGGGGCGATTTCACCGGACTGAACATCACCCACCCGTGCAAGCAGGTTGTCGTGGACGCGCTCGACGAGCTGTCCGACAACGCGCGGTTGCTCGGTGCCGTCAACACGGTTGTTGTCGACAACGGCCGTTTGATCGGCCACAACACAGACCACAGCGGATTCCTCACCGCACTGCAACGCAGTTTGCCCGACGCCGCCTTGGACCGAGTGGTGCTCGCAGGGGCAGGAGGGGCGGGTTCCGCTGTGGCCTACGCCCTCGCCGCCGCCGGCACCACGGATCTTCGCATCGCAGATATTGATCCCGATCGCGCTGCCGATGTGTGTTCTCGCGTCGCCTCGGCCTTCCCTGCCACGCGCACAACGGCTTTGGCGATCGGTGAGATCGCCGTCAACCTGACTACGTGCGACGGCGTCGTCAATGCGTCTCCGATCGGGATGGTCGGCCATCCCGGAACTCCCTTCGATCCCGCTGCGCTCCATTCGGACTTGTGGGTTGCCGACATCGTCTACCGACCGATGCGCACCGAATTACTCGATGCTGCACTTGCTCTCGGATGCTCGGTCCTCGACGGTGGGCAGATGCTGGTGGCTCAAGCCTCTGACACCTTCACACTCCTGACCGGTATCGAAGCCGATCCGGATCGCATGCGCAGCCATCTGAGCGAAATGCTCTCCGAGACGGCACGCGCATGAGCACAACCGAACGTCTACTTTCTCGAGAAGTACCGGGAGCACTGATGAACGTGACTGCACCGTTCGCCGAACCGCTCGACATGGGCACCGTCCGCCTTCGGAACCGGTTCGTGTCCGCTCCGATGGAACGCAACTACTGCGAAGTCGACGGCACCATGACGGACGAGTACATCGCCTACCTCGCCCGCCGCGCCGAAGGTGGTGCGGCACTGATCTTCACCGAAGCGAGCTACGTGCGCGCCGACGGCAAGGGTCGCATCCGGCAGATGGGTGTCGACGTCGACGAACGGATTCCCGGCATCAAGAAGATGGTCGAGGCGATCCACGCACACGGCGCCCTCGTCGGAGTCGAACTCAACCACGGTGGACGCACGGCGCAGGGGTCGGTCAGCGGATTTGTTCCCGTTGCGCCGACACCGATTCCGTGCATGGTCGTCGGCGGCGAGATGCCCGAACAACTCGACGGCGACGACATCGAGCACATCATCGAGTGTTTCGGTGAAGCCGCGGCGCGCTGCCAGAAGGCCGGCGTCGACGTCATCTCCCTACACGGCGGCCACGGGTACTTGATCCACCAGTTCCTCTCCCCTGCTTACAATCACCGAGACGACGAGTGGGCGGAGCCAACCCTCTTCGTCAACAGAGTCATCGCTGCGGTACACGAGCATGCTCCGGGAATTACTCTGGGACTTCGGTTCTCAGCTTTCGAAGGTGTCGACGGCGGACTCGACGCCGAGACAACCCGCGCCCGCATCGACGCCATCGACACCGACCGACTCGATTTCCTCGACGTCTCAGCAGGCAACTACGAAGCGGGACAATGGATCATCCAGCCCGGTGAATGGTCGCGCGGTCTCCTCGCGCCGTACTCCGAGCAGTACCAGCGCGACTTCGACATCCCGGTGGGTGTGGCCGGACGCATCACGTCGCCGGAGACCGCCGCGCGGATCATCGAATCCGGGCAAGCCAACTTCGTCAGCATGGCTCGTACGTTGCACGCTGATCCGGACTTCCCGAATCGCGCCATCGACGGTGGCCGGTACCGACCCTGCATCGCCTGCAACTACTGCATCGACAGCCTGGCCGCCGGCCCCATTCCCTGCTCCGTCAACCCGTGGGTCGGACGTGAACTGGATCAGCCCACACAGCCGGCTGATGCCACCGTGCGGGTCGCCGTCATCGGTGCAGGTCCGTCCGGAATGGCCGCTGCCCGCGACCTCGCACTTGCCGGCCATCGCGTCGACCTGTACGACGAACGCCCTAGCCTCGGTGGCGATTTCGCTCTGGCATCGACGCTGCACGAGTATCCCGAATACGGGCGGATAGTGGACTGGTACCTCGCGGAACTGGCCGAACTCGGGGTGCAGTGCCACACCTCGACCAGAGCAGATGCCGCTTTGCTCTCTGGTGGCGATTTCGACGCGATAGTTCTTGCCGCCGGCGGCGTCGGCCCCGTGGTCGATCTCCCCGGAGCAGCAACCCGTACCGTTCGCGACGTCCGCGAATTCCTCGTCTCCGGCGATCCTGCCCCCGAAGCAATCACCATCTTCGGCGCCGACCGCGAGGCTGCTGCCGTCGCAGACGATCTGCTCCAGAAGGGCACACAGGTCGTCATGATCGGCCCGCAGGAAACCATCGCACACGACGTCGGCCGACGCGGCAAGATCGTGCTGCTGCCGCGCCTGGCCGCAAGTGAGAACCTCACGACCTACCTGAGCTCGATCGTCACGAAAGTCGACGCCGAGTCGGTCACGATCTCGACAGGCGGTGTACTGAGCGAAGTCGACGCCCCCGGCGAGCTGCTGATCTCGCAAGGCGTCGAGCCGCGCTCGGAGCTTCTGACCGAACTCCGTTCACTGGCACCACGACTCGGCGTCCATACCGTCGGCGACGCGAGCGGTGACGGCGGGTCCATCCATGCCGCACTCGTGACCGCAGCCGACGTTGCCGTCACCATCACCGCCGCTGCTGCGGCCCGTCAGGAGGTTCACGCATGAGCGCACAGACAGCCGCACCGGTGGCAACTGCGTTGCCACCCATCGGACTCGGAACCTGGCCACTGGTCGGTGCCGACGCCACGAACTCGGTGCTCTCCGGAATCGAGGCCGGGTACCGCCTCATCGACACCGCCGCGATCTACGGCAACGAGGACGCCGTCGGCGTAGCGCTGGCGACATCGGGTCTACCGCGAGAAGAACTCTTCGTCACCACCAAACTTCGTGGAAACGACCAGGTTTCCGGTGACATCCGCGGAGCGCTCGAGCAGAGCTTGGAACGACTGGGACTGGATCAACTCGATCTGTTCCTGATCCACTGGCCGCTCCCGCGGATCGATCGTTACGTCTCGTCATTCGAGGCGATGCTGGCCTGCCGCGACGCCGGGCTGGTTCGGTACGTTGGAGTGTCGAACTTCCTCGAGCACCACCTGCGCCGCGTCGTCGCTGAAACCGGCGAGGCACCGGCAGTCAACCAGATTCAGATGGACCCGTCGCTCGCTCGAATCCCGGTTCGCCGCGCAAACGACGAACTTGGCATCTTCACTCAGTCTTGGAGTCCGCTCGGCCGGGGCGACGTGCTCGGCAATGCCGTTGTAAGCCAGATCGCCGATCGAATGGGTTGCACCCCTGCGCAGGTGGTTCTTGCTTGGCATGTCGCGCAGGGCGTGGTTCCGGTCGCGCGGTCCGCGAATCCGACGCGCCAGGCCGAGAACCTGGCAGCACTCGACGTGACCCTCACCGGCGAGGACATCGAAGCACTGAACAGTCTCGACCGCGGCGAGTCTGCGGCACGGGACGTCGAGGCAGAGGAACATTTCTGATGACGCTGAAAGTCGGAATCGTCGGCTGCGGCAAGATCGCCGGCAACCATGCCCGCGCCCTGCAACAAGTACCCGGTGTCGAGGTAATCGGCTGCTGCGACCCCGATCTCGGACGCGCCCAGGAATTCGCGGCACTCCACGGCATTCCCGCAGCCGTGAGTTCCGTGGAACAACTTCTGGCCCTCGGACTCGACGCCTGTACCGTCTGCACGCCCCATCCGGTACACGAAGAGGTGGTCGTTGCGGCTGCCGAGGCTGGTGTACATGTGTTGTGCGAGAAACCCATCGCAGTCGATGTTGCTGCCGCCGACCGCATGATCGATGCCGCCGACCGCGCCGGGATCACGTTCGGGGTGCTCTTCCAACGCCGATTCTGGCCTGCAGCGCGTCGGATCCGGGACGCCATCGACGACGGCCGGATCGGACTGCCCACGCTCGGCGAGGCGTCGGTCATCCTGCACCGCCCGTCGAGTTACTACTCGGCCGACGCGTGGCGCGGACGCTGGGATACCGATGGCGGCGGCGTGCTCATGACGCAGGCGGTACACCAGATAGACATGCTGGCCTGGTTCATGGGCGAGGCCGTGTCGGTCAGTGGCTTCATCCGCACCCATACACACGGTGAGCACATCGAGACCGAGGACAGCGCGTCAGCTGTGATCTCCTTTGCCTCGGGCGGCACCGCCACCGTCACCGCGACTACCGGTGCCAATCACAATCTGGGCAACCGTGTGACAGTGATCGGGCGCACCGGTGCCATGGCCAGCGTCCTCGAGTTTCCCGAAGGGCACGAGGGTGTCAACGAAATCTGGACCGTGCCGGGCGAAGTGGAGTTCCAGTCGCCGTACTCCGCCGACGTCGACGCCAATCTCGATGTGGGAGCCGTCAATGCGGCACTGACCGACTTCCATACCCTGCAGGTACAGGACTTCGCCGATGCCGTCCTGACCGGGCGCGAACCCGCCGTCACCGGCCGCGACGCCCGCGCGTCACTTGCCATCATCGCCGCAATCTACGAATCGTCACGAACCGGGAAGGTTGTCGATCTGACATCGACACCGACCCTCGCAACAACTGCCAAGGAGCAGAAATGAGTAGCAGTACCCCCCTCACCTACGACGTGGTTGTCGTGGGCTCCGGCGCAGGCGGGCTTTCCACGGCAATTGCCGCAGCACATGGCGGCGCGTCGGTACTCGTTGTCGAGAAGGCCGACACCTGCGGCGGTGCAACGGCATGGTCTGGTGGTTGGATGTGGACCCCGCGCAACATGTTTGCCATCGCCGACGGAGTTGTCGAGGACCGTTCGGCGCCGCGGACATATCTGGAAAACCGACTCGGCGACAATTTCGACGCCTCCAAGGTCGATGCACTCCTCGACGGCGCACCCGAGATGGTCGAATTCTTCGAACGCAAGACCGCGCTGAAGTTCGTTCCCGGAGCCAAGATCGCCGACATACACGGCGACACACCGGGAGCCGGCACGGGCCACCGTTCCGTCGGACCGACACCGGTGAGCTTGCGAAAGCTCGGCGCCGATGTCGCGGCGCTGCTTCGTCGACAACTGTACGAGACGTCGTTCCTCGGCATGGGGATCATGGCCGGCCCTGATCTGCAGGCTTTCCTGCACTCGACACGCTCGCCGAAAGCATTTGTGCACTGCGGTGTTCGAGTCACCAAGCACATGTTCGACCTCGCCACCAAGCGCCGTGGTCAGCAACTCGTCAACGGCACCGCGTTGGTCGGCATGATGCTGCGCTCTGCACTCGATCTGGGGGTTGATATTCGGGTGAAGACGTCGGCAACGTCGCTCCAGACCGATGACGACGGCCGCGTTGTCGGCGTCCGCCTGGAAGGCCCGGACGGTGCCTACTCGGTAAGTGCCCGACGCGGTGTCGTACTGGCCACCGGTGGCTTTGCGCAGGACATCGACCGACGACGCGAATTGTTCCCCCGGACCCCCACCGGAAACGAGCATTGGTCGCTCACCCCGAAGACAACCACCGGTGACGGCATCACCCTCGGTGAATCCGTGGGTGGCCGCCTGGACCGCACACTCGCATCCCCTGTCGCGTACTGCCCCGTCTCGATCGTTCGCTACCGCAACGGCAAGGAAGGGGTATTTCCGCACATCCTCGACCGCGGAAAGCCCGGTGTCATCGGAGTTCTCGCGAATGGTAAGCGTTTTGTCAACGAGGCACTCGGGTACCACGACTACACACTCGCGATGGTCGAGCAGGTTCCCGAGGGAGAAGAAGTGTGTTCGTGGTTGATCGCCGATCAACAGTATGTGCGATACCTCCCGCTGGGCATGGCCAAGCCCCTGCCGATCCCGATCCAGCCGTACCTGCGCTCCGGATACCTCACGCGTGGGCGCACTCTTCGGGACTTGGCCGAGAAGATCGGCGTCGACCCCGTGCAGTTGGAGAAAACCGTCGCAGCCTTCAACATCGGGTCTGTGGCCGGTGACGACCCCGAGTTCGGTCGCGGTACAACACCATTCAACCGAGGTTCCGGAGATGCAGCCAACCCTTGGCCGAACCCGTCGCTCGCGCCGTTGCAGAAGGGTCCGTACTACGCGGTGAAAGTGGTGCCAGGGAGTTTCGGCACCTTCGCCGGCCTGGTGACGGACTCGTCGTCGCATGTGCTCGACGACAACGACCGCCCCATCGAGGGATTGCTCGCCGTCGGCGTCGATCAGGCGAGCGTGATGGGCGGGCACTACCCGTCGGGCGGCATCAACCTCGGCCCGGCCATGACGTTCGGTTATCTGGCAGGTCGGGAACTGGCCGCCGCCACGACAGTTGGAGCGCACGCATGACACCCTCGCTGGGGCTTGCGGCCCTCACGGTGCTGGACACGGCTCCGATGCAACACGTCGACTTGGCCGAAAAACACGGCTTCGACACCATCGGCATTCGTCTGATGCCCGCGGCACCAGGCACGACGGCCTATCCTCTGCACGAGGACAAGCAGGGGTTGAACGAACTGGTTCGTCGACTGGACGATTCACCGGTCGAGATATTCGACCTCGAAATCATCCGTCTCGCAGCCGACTTCGACCCCGCCGACTACGTTCCGCTGCTCGAAGCCGGAGCACAGCTCGGAGCCAAAGCCGTTCTGGTTGGCGGTGACGACCGCGACCGCGCTCGGCTCACGGACTCCTATGCCCGCCTCGCGGAACTGTGCGCGAACTACGGCATCGTCGCTTCCCTCGAGTTCATGCCGTGGACCGCGGTACCTGATGCGAGTGCAGCCATCGAGATCGTCTCGGCGGCAGACGGTCCGGCTCGGAGCGTTCTCGTCGACGCGCTCCACACCGACCGCTCGGCGACCACGCTGGAGGATCTTTCCTCCATCCCGCGCGAGTGGCTGCACTACGCCCAGATGTGTGACGGTTCGATTCCTGCTCCCACGGCGGATGCAGAGCTGATCCGTCAGGCCCGCGAGGAGCGTCTGGTGCCCGGCACCGGCGGCATCGCCCTGGCCGACATCTGGTCGACTTTGCCTGCCGGGTTGCCGGTCAGCATCGAATTGCCCAACGAGCCACTTCGTCAGGCCGTCGGCACGGACGCCTGGCTGGAGCGCCTGGTCGAGGCCACGCGAGAAGTATTGGCCTAGCGGCCCTGTGCGCGTTTAGCGAGTCCAGGCACTCCCTAAACGCGCACGGGGGCGTCAGCCCCTCCGAGCCGCAACGGCCTGCGCCAAACGGTCCAATTGTGCTGCCGTGGTGGACCAGTCGATGCACGCGTCGGTGATCGACTGGCCGTAGGTGAGCTCGTCCGCCTTGCCCAAGGTCAGGTCCTGACGACCGGCCTCGATGAAGCTCTCCAACATGACACCCGCGATTCCCTGTTCACCGCCGGCGAGACGAGCTGCGATGTCGTCCAGCACGATGACCTGACGCTCGTGATCCTTGCTGCTGTTACCGTGGCTCGCGTCGATGACCACGCGCTCGGGCAGGTTCGACTTACGCAGTCGGGCAAGGGTGTCCGCGACGGTCTCGGCGTCGTAGTTCGGTCCGTCGCTGCCGCCACGGAGAATGACATGGCAGTCGGGGTTGCCCGCGGTACGAATCAAGGCAGCCTGGCCGTCGAGATCCGTTCCGGGGAACACGTGGCTCGCTGCCGCCGCGCGGGTACCGTCGACGGCTACCTGCACATCACCTTCGGTGGAATTCTTGATGCCGACGGGCATGGACAGCGCGCTGCACAGCTGGCGATGCACCTGGCTCGCAGCGGTCCGGGCACCGATCGCGCCGTAGCTGACCAGATCGGCGATGTACTGAGGCATTATCGGGTCGAGGAACTCGCAGCCGACCGGCAGGCCCAGACTCGACACGTCGAGCAGCAACTTGCGGCCGATACCGAGCCCGGTGTTGATGTCGAACGTGCCGTCGAGGTGGGGGTCGTTGAGCAGGCCCTTCCACCCGAGAGTGGTGCGCGGCTTCTCGAAGTAGACGCGCATGACGATGTGCAGATCGTCCCGCAACTCCTCTGCCTTGGCAGCCAACCGGCGGGCGTAGTCCATCGCCGCTTCCGGATCGTGCACGGAGCACGGACCGACGACGACGATCAAACGGTCGTCGTCACCGTTGAGGATGTTGATGGTGTCAGCACGCCCGGTGCGCACGGTTGCGGCCGCGACCTCGTCCGGAGCGTGCTGGGCCCGAACAGTCGCCGGTGACACGAGCGGACTGATACTCACAGTCCGCTGATCGTCGAGGCTGTCCGAAGCTGCGGTGGTGTCGATGGTGACAGTCATGGGGTTTTCGGTTTCCTGTTCTCAGGCCGACCCCAGAGATGAAGAGAAACTCCAGCGAGCCGGTCTGTAGTCCGGCTCTTGGGTGGAGGTTGTCAGCGCGTGGTTACGCCGGCAAGCCCACCCGGGGCCGGCCTGCTAAACCAGAAATAGACGCGCTGCATGTCGGTCACGATACCTCGAGTTCGGATCGGATGGGCGCGCCCCTCCACAACGAGCCGAATCCGAGGAGGGAGCTCTGCGACACCCGCCAACGCGGACTGGCCAAATCTGGTGAGCGGTTGGCGTTTTCGAGCAAGGCGTCGGCGGTCACGGTCGAATAGGTTGAAAAGGCACCCTCAAATGCCCAGAACACCAGATGGAGCTGTGCCTTCTCATGCCTGTGATCGAATCAACCGAAACCCTCTTGCAGTCGACAAAGGATGTGGACGGCGAATTCACCCGTCTGATCGATTCCTTGACACGACGCGGGTTCCTGACCGGTGCAGCGGCGCTCGGTGCACTGGGCGCACTGTCTGCATGTTCGAGCGAATCCAGCGGCACCGACGCCTCGGACGAATGGGTCGACATCGTCGTCGCGGACCAGGCCTACCGCCTCCCGCGGGACCCCAAGCGTGTGGTGGTGCTCGAAGCCCGAGGAGCCCTCGATTTTGCGCTACTGGCCGAGTACCCGATCGTCGCGACCAATTGGGATCCGAAGTCGCAACTCATGCAGCAGGTACCCGCCGGCGCAGCTCGCCTCGGTGGGACGAACAACGAACCGAACGCCGAATCGATACTGAGCTTCGACCCCGATCTGTTGGTCGTCGGGAAAGGCTGGTGGGACTACTACCAGGACAAAGGCCTGCTCGGCACTGACATCGCTCCGGTGCTCGTCGTCGACGAGGGCACGACGGGCTCGTCCTGGAAGCAGGCCATGACCGCGCAACTCACGGCTCTCGATCGCCGCGAAGTCGCCGAACGCGTCATCGCCCGCTACAACGCCGAACTTGCACAAGCGCGGGCCAAGATCGGTGGACTGCTCGAAGGAAAGTCGATCACGATAGCCGGCGCAGACAACGGCCAGATCTGGCTTCAGAACAACACGTTCGCCGTATCGGTTGCACAGGACCTCGGCCTGAACGTCTTGACCGACGCCGCCCATGCCGCGCCCGATCGGAAGGACTCGACGTTCTACAGCCTCGAGGAGCTCGCCATCTTCGACCAGGCCGACTTCGTACTACTACAGAACCCCGACGCCGTCGAAGCCGAGTCGCCGACGTGGAAACGAGTCCGCGCTGTCCAGGACGGCCATGTCGGGCAACTGCGATACGACCTCAACAACGGCCTCGCTCTGACTGCGATGGCCCTGGCTGCCGACATCGCCGAACAGGTACAGGTCATGCGCTGACGTCAGTGCGGGCATTTGATCAGCGCGTGAGTGACGGGTGGGGTCACTCACGCGTCCAAGCGGAACTCGCCTCTTACCTGACGTACGCCGTTGATCTGCACTTCGACGGCATGGTCGCCCGCGTAGTACTTCCGGGTACTGATCGGTTTGAAGGAATGCCTCTTCGCGATGCGGGCCGGCACCCCGGGTTCCAGTGTTCGTGTTGTCAGTTTGAAGACCTTGGGCGTCGTCGTCCCGTTGGCCTTCACGTGGTGGACGATGTAATCGATCACGACGGTGACGGACTCGCTGCTGTTGTTCGTGACAGCGAAATCGAAGGTGAGTTCTCCACCCGCATCGACTACTTCTCGGTCGATGACGAAACCTTCGACCACGACGTCGGTGGGCGGCGCGAAACCCAAGAGAGACAGAGCATCTGGGTCGCCGGCCTTGATCAACGTCCGCAATGCATGTTTGACGATTTTCAGTGTGTTGGAATCCGGTGTCTGCAACCAACGCTTCGCAGTCGACACGGCGAGCGCTGAGTCAGCACGACTGAGATCGTTGAGATGGTTTGCGACTGAACGTCGTACATATTCCGAATCATCCCGATACAGCTGGTCGAGAATGACGATTGTCGACTCGGGACGCGCCGTCAATTCTTTCACCCGTCGTCCCCAAGGCAAACGAGTACGAGTGCCTTCGGTCGCCAAGCGCCGGACGTGTTCGTCTTCGTGGCCGGTCCAGGTGAGTGCGATCGCCAGCGAACGGTCGAGGTTCGTTTCGAGAAATGTGCGAATCGCGAATTCGGCGGTCAGACGCGACGTCAGCTCAGCAAGGAGAGCCATTCCCTCGTCGAAATCCGACTCGGAGCCACTTCGTGTCGCCGTGACGGCGACGGCTTCGGTGACCGGCCAGATCATCCAACCAGTGAAGGTCACCTCTGAAAGCGCACGGCGGATGACCTCGGCGAAGACCGGAAGATCCTGAGGCAGTTCGGCAGTCATCGCGTCCCGTACGACGCGGGTGCGTTCCCCGAGACTCATTCCGTCGAATTCGGATGCACTGCCCCGAACGAGGGCGAGGCGTGTGTGACCGGAGGCTCGCTCGAGGCAGCCCGCCAGATCGGCTACGACGGATTTACCGAGCAGTTCGTCGGCGGTGGGCATCAGGGGCACACCGTGAGAGCGGAAATCCGATCACCGTCGAGAGTGAAGTGATGGTGCAACCGGATGGGACTTCCGGGAAAATCCCCCTCGACGTTCACCGACACGACAACAGCTGAGCCAGGGGTGTGCACCGACTCGATTTTCTGGGTGAAGGTGAACGCGGTCGACACCGCGGATTTCCATGCCACGATTTCTCCGATGCCGACGTACGTCCGGCCGTCGTCGCGCACCACGGCGTCTTCGGTGAACACGTCGCGGGCGTCGCCGGCGTCGAAGTACGCGCGCGCTGCGCCTGGCACCTTCGCTGAGTCGATCATTCGCGAAGAGTACTGCTGGGGTCCGACAGGTTCGGCGAACTCACTGCCCGAGCGGACGCCGCCAACTGAATCTCCATCAACAGCCTGGCCGACGGCTCGGACAGGTCGGTATCCGTGATCTCCTCGACCCTCTTGATCCGATACCTGAGTGTGTTCGGGTGAATCCGAAGCTGCTCGGATGCGCGTCGGACATCGCCCGAATGTGCGAGGTAAACGGAAATGCTTTCGCGCATGTTCGACCCGTTGCGTCTGTCGTAGACGTCCAGGGCGTCGACTCTCGGATCGTGCAGTTGCTCGTCGGCCGCAATCGTGTCCATGATTTCGCCCAGCAGCACCGGCGTGCGCGAGTCCGCGAGAGTGGTCACTCGAATATCCCCCGACGTTCCGTCCAAGACCCGATCCACTTCGGCCCGAGCCTGGGCGACCTCCGCAAGCGTCGAAACCGGCGAAGAGACCGCGGCCCGCAAACCCGAAGGCGACACCTTGTCCAAACGCGCGACAACTTCACGGGTCCACGAGACTGTGGATTTCGCGGATTGGGTTCGCGGAAACAGCACATAGATCCGAGTGCCGACGGCACTCACCAGCGATTCACGCTGAAAGGCGCTGGCGTGCAGTCGCAAAGACGACACGAGTTCGCCCGAAGACGGCAGCCCACCGTCGCCGATACTCGCAACGCCGACCACCATCGCCGGTCCGGACATCGGGATGGTCAACGAGGCCGCGAGCGAAGGAACATCGACACCGCCGCCGCGAACCCCGAGCAACCGCTGAATCTGTATCGCCTCGTTACTCGGCGCGTCTCGGATGCGCGAAATCAGCCGAGCAGCAACGGCCGCGGCACCGCGAAGCACACTGTCGGCATCGCCGGCGATGGGTACCGGGCCTTCCTGAACCCAGATAGTGCCGAGAAGATCGAAACTGAAACCGCTCTCCCCCTTGCTGTTCTCGGAGATCCTGCGTATCGGGACCACCAACCGTCGCCTGATCGCGAGGTCTTCGTGAGCAGGCACCTCGACTACGTCGTCGCTTCGCCGCAGGCTTTCGAAGATGCCCCACTCCTGCAGCTTTCGGAGGTATTCGCGAGGGCCTTCGCGACCGAGGATCGATTGCCGGCGTAGTTCGTCCGCAGCATCTCCCGATGCCGAATAGGCCAAGACGTGGGAACGCTCGTCCTCGATGCTGACCATCCCCCGCGTGATTGCGGCGACGTTCTGCGCCAGCTCGAACAAGTCTGTGTCACTACCGAATACGATGTCGTCCGAATCCTGTCGGGACACCGAATGATCGAGCACGCCCCGGATCGTTGTGAACAATCGATCCCAACGAGCATCCGGGTGGACAGCTATCAAGGCGATTCCGGCGCGCTGTGCCACGACCTGCACCGACGTGCCCGCGACCTCCTTCGACATGACAGCCCGTGGCGCTGATTCCTTCTGATCGAGACGGTTCAGCCACGCCGCCAGTTCGGCTGCGTCGATACCGACAGCGAGCCAGAGCTCAGAGGATTCGACGCCCTCGGTTCCGGGGCGCGTGAGGTCCCCGGCCTCTGCGAACACCACGGAGTCGACGAAGACGTCAGCGTCCGACGGCGCGAGGACGAGCTCGACAAAAGCTCCGCCCAGCGCCCGAAGGACCGCGTCGAGCCTGACCCCACGGATAGACACGTACCACCCACTCTCCGGACCGTCGCAACACCTCAATTTCGAGAATAGTGCATTTTCCTGCGAAAACGGTTCAGACGATCGGACAAACACGGACACCGATGTTTGGCCGCTCAGCGGATTACTCGCCGACGCTTTTCGACTTGACTGATTCACGACACGACAACTGCCCACTCCTGAGTCTGCCGAAGGATCGTCATGGACGCCGTTACCAATGTCCCCCACCCCGCCAACGAACCGGTGAACAATTACGCACCGGGAAGCCCGGAACGATCACGCCTACGTACGAAACTGACCGAACTGGCCGAAACACCGACCGACATCAGGCAGGTCATCGGGGGTTTCCACCGAACTGCGGAAGGCAAGCCGGAGAACGTCGTTCAACCACACCGTCACAGTTCAGTCATCGGATCGTATGCGGGCGCAACGCACTCGGACGTTCGTGACGCCATCGACGCCGCAACCCTCGCCGCCCCCGCCTGGCGCGACCTCTCGTTCGACGACCGCGCTGCGGTCTTCCTCCGCGCCGCCGATCTTCTCTCCGGCCCGTGGCGCGAAACTATCGCCGCTGCAACAATGCTCGGCCAGTCGAAGACCGCATATCAGGCCGAGATCGACGCCCCCTGCGAACTCGTCGACTTCTGGCGTTTCAACGTAGCGTTCGCTCGCCAGATACTCGCCGACCAACCCGTTTCCGCTCCGGGAGTGTGGAATCGCGTCGAATATCGACCACTCGAAGGCTTCGTCTACGCGATCACGCCCTTCAATTTCACCGCCATCGCCGGAAATCTACCCACCGCACCGGCCCTGATGGGCAACACCGTGATCTGGAAGCCGTCACCGACGCAGGCCGTCGCGGCGTACCTGACGATGCAACTACTCGAAGCCGCCGGTCTTCCGCCCGGGGTGATCAATCTTGTTCTCGGCGACGGCCCCACGGTGTCCGAGGTCGCGCTGGCCGACCCCCGCCTGGCGGGCATCCACTTCACCGGATCGACCGCAACGTTCCAGCGCTTGTGGCGTGAAGTCGGAGCCAACATCTCGAACTACCGGACGTACCCACGTCTTGTCGGCGAAACCGGCGGCAAAGACTTCGTACTCGCACACAGTTCCGCAGACCCGGACGTACTCACGACGGCATTGATTCGCGGGGCCTTCGACTACCAGGGACAGAAGTGTTCGGCCGCATCACGCGCGTTCATCCCGAAGTCGGTGTGGGCCAAGATGGGCGACACGTTCATCGACACTGTGTCGTCGCTGAAGTACGGAGACGTCACCGACCTGCAGAACTTCGGCGGCGCCGTCATCGACCAGCGTTCGTTCGACCGAAACGCCGCCGCGATCGTCCGCGCCAAGTCGACCAGCAGCCTCACCATCGCAGCAGGCGGCGACTACGACGACCGCGAAGGATTCTTCATCTCGCCGACGGTCCTGCTCGGTGACGACCCCAGTGACGAGGCCTTCAGCACCGAGTACTTCGGCCCTATACTCTCCCTGCACGTCTACGACGACTCCGCACCGAATGCCTACGCCGACATCCTCGCTCGCGTCGACAGCGGATCCGCTTACGCCCTGACCGGTGCCGTGATCGCCACCGACCGTGCGGCCGTCGATCAAGCTCACCACGGTCTGCGGTTTGCCGCCGGAAACTTCTATGTCAACGACAAACCGACGGGCGCGGTTGTCGGGCAACAGCCCTTCGGGGGCGCGCGGGCTTCGGGCACCAACGACAAGGCCGGTTCACCGCAGAACCTGCTCCGTTGGACGTCGACGCGTACCGTCAAGGAGACCTTCGTTCCTCCCACCGATCATCGTTACCCACACCAGGACGTCGATCCAGCCGAGAGCGAGAACCGTTGATGAGTAACGTCTCTCTGAGCAACCCGTTGCGGCCGGTACTGCTGGCGGCGGCACGCTCGTCGCGGCTGGAGAAGACAGTCTCCGGGATGTCCTTGACCCGCAAGCTGGTAGACAGGTTCGTCGCCGGGGACGCGGAACCCGCAGCGGTCTCGGCCGTACGTGACATCCTGACCAGTGGCCGGTTCGCGACGGTCGACTACCTCGGCGAGGACACTACCGATCCAGCTCAGGCAACAGCTACCGTCGATGCCTATCTCTCCCTTCTCCGCTCGTACGCAACGCTTTCCGAAGCGGCGGGGACGCACCGCTCCCTCGAGGTTTCGCTCAAGCTCTCGGCGTTAGGGCAGGCACTTCCCGGTGACGGCGAGAAGATCGCCCTGGCGAATGCACACCGAATCGTCACAGCGGCAAACGAAGTGGGCGCATGGGTCACCGTCGACGCGGAGGATCACACCACCACCGACTCGACACTGTCCATCGTCGAGGAGTTGCGCCGTGACTTCCCGACGCTCGGCACGGTCCTGCAGGCGTATCTACACCGCACCGAGGCCGACTGCCGGCACTTCTCCGGACCAGGTTCACGAATCCGGCTGTGCAAGGGCGCATACCAGGAACCGGCCGGCGTCGCGTTCCAAAAGCCCGCCGAAGTCGATGCGTCGTACCTGCGTTGCCTGAAGGTCTTGATGGAAGGCGACGGATACCCGATGGTCGCCTCCCACGATCCCACGATGATCGATGCCGCCCTCGAACTCGCCTCACTGACCGAGCGGACAACCGAGAGCTTCGAATTCCAGATGCTCTACGGCGTCCGCGACGGCGAACAACGCAGATTGGTAGCCGAAGGCAATCACCTGCGGGTCTACGTTCCCTACGGCAGCCAGTGGTACGGCTACTTCATGCGTCGCCTCGCGGAACGACCGGCCAACCTCATGTTCTTCATGCGCTCACTCGCCTCCAACAACTAGGCGCCGGAAACTGGTGGCAGCGGAGGCAATTCGAGGTTCTCACGGAAGGTACCTCCGACGTAGTCGGATCCCACGATTGCACGCTTGCGCAGTTCCGGCAGCAGTCCGTTCGTGACGAAGTCGCGTGTACGCGGATCCGCAAGGTCACCGAGCGTGATGACGTCGAGGACACCTGCGTCGTATCGTTCCTCGATTGCGTCCGCGAGCTGTTCCGGGGTGCCTGCCGCTGCCCAGTGGCCCGTATCCTTGGACGCGATGATCAACTCACGCAATGTCTTTCCCTGTGACGCGAGCTTGCCGAAGATCTCGACCCGGCCCCGTCGTCGATTCACCGACGACGGGTCCGGTAACAACGACTCCGGGATCGGCCGGTCGAGCGGCAATTCCGAGAAATCCACGTCACCGCCGAACATGTCGGCAAGCCTGGTGCGTCCGGCGTCGAAGTCCGTTGATTCCTCGGCCTCTCTGACCAATCGTTCGACTTCGGCTTCGGTGGCACCGTACGTTGCGTGGAACGAGCTGAATATCAGTGGTAGTTCGTCTCCGCGCCCCAACTCTGCCGCCCGGGCGCGGATCGTCTTCGTGTAGGTGACCGCGTCCTCGAAGGTTGCGAGAGAGGTGAATACGACCTCCGCGAAGCGAGCGCCCAGTTCGATACCTCCAGCAGACTGGCCTGCCTGGAATTGGACCGGGCGACGCTGCGGCAGAGAGGGTATGTTCAACGGTCCCTGCACGGTGAAGTACTTACCTCGGTGCTCGATGGGGACCACCCTCGACGGATCGAGCACCGCAGAGCCCTCTCCCTGAATCAAGGCGCCGGGCTTCCAGCTGTCGAAGAGCGCGTTGACAACTTCGAGCGATTCGGCCGCTCGGGCGTAGCGCTCCTCCGGGCTCGGCAGGTCCAGGTCACTGTAGTTCTCTTCTCCGAGTGAGGAAGTGACGGCATTCCATGCGGCTCGACCATTGCTGACGTGGTCCAGGGTGCCGAACAACCGTGCGAGGTTGAACGGGTGATGAAACGTCGTCGTGACTGTCGCGATGAGCCCCACATGAGTGGTGACCGCACTCAGCGCAGCCAGGAAGATCAACGGCTCCTGCGCGCCGATCGCACCCTGCGCACCGAAGCTCAGGAGATCGGCGGCAAACAGTCCGTCGATCTTGTTCGCCTCGGCCGTCTTTGCGACTTCGATCGCGGACGCGACCGTCGAAGTCGACGGATCGATCGCGGCGTCGTAGATGCTCACCGCCCCGCTGACACCGGTCACCGTCTTGAGCGGACGCCTACGATCGGCCACCGACCGTCCTCCTAGCTTCGCGAAATCTGTTCCGAATTCACAACGCTAGACCGATTCTGGCTCCCGACAAGGTATTCGCTCAGCCTGGTTCTATCCCTGCGAACACCGCTTGGTCACGCCCCGGATTTACGGGCACGATAGGCGGCGACGTGCGCCCTGTTCCCACAGTTTCCGGTGTCGCAGTATCGCTTCGACCGATTGCGCGACAAGTCCACGAAGACCGCTTCGCAGTCGGGAGCCTCGCACCATCGCAACCGCGAGAATTCGTCGGTTCGGATCAGATCGAGCACACCCATTGCCGCTTCTGCAGCCATCCGGTCCACGAGGGGCGAATCGTCAGCGGTGACGTGCAGATGCCAGCCGAGATCATCGTGCCTGGTGAGCCGCGGCCTCGCGCCCGATTCGAGAAGCAGTGAGTTCACCACCTCGACGGCGTCGTCCACTCCCGTGGCTTCCCAGAACTTTCGCAGTCGTGGACGCAGTGCACGAACCGCCGCCAATTCCTCCAGAGTGCCGTCCCGCCGGCCGGTCCAACGATCGGCGTCGAGGAACCTGGTCAGTTCCCCTGAATCCGGCAACAGTTCCTCGCCACCGCGAGCCGTGTTGACCAACGACGCGGCGAAGACGAGCGCCGATTCCGTGTCACCAGCAAAATGCACTTTGACTCCTGAGCTTTGTCAACCTAATGTCAGCATCATAATCGCTTTTACTCCTGACAGGTGCCCCCGTGAACTCTCGCAACGGTTTGATCTTTGCTCTGCTGTCCGCGGCAACGTTCGGCGTCTCGGGCCCGTTCGCGAAATCTCTCATCGAATCAGGGTGGTCCCCCGGCGGCGCGGTGTTCGCGCGCGTGGCCGGCGGCGCACTGGTGATGATGGTGATCGCGGTAGCCACCCAATGGCCTCGCCTACGACAGGTCGGCGCCCACACGCGAACCGTACTGCTGTACGGAGTGTTCGCGATTTCCGGCGTTCAACTGTGCTTCTTCAATGCTGTGCAACATCTTTCGGTCGGAGTCGCATTACTCCTCGAATACCTTGCACCGATCATCGTCATCGGATGGGTGTGGATCACCAAAGGCGCGCGGCCGAGCGTGCAGACACTTCTCGGTGCGGCGGTTGCCTTGATCGGCGCCGCAGTGGTGATCGACGTCTTCGGATCGGCAGAGATCAGTGCCGTCGGAGTTGCGTGGGGACTGGCCGCAGCGGCATGCCTTGCAGTCTATTTCGTCATTTCCGAACGTGCGGACGGCGATCTCCAGCCTGTTGTGCTCGCGGCTTCGGGGCTCACGGTCAGCGCACTGGTCATCGGCGCACTCGGGCTCGTCGGCATCCTCCCCCTCGAGTTCTCGGCCTCGAACGCAGTCGTGGCAGAACACTCGGTGAGCGTGTGGCTGCCCGTGGCGGTCCTGGTCCTGGTCAGCACTGTCATCGCCTATCTCACCGGCATCGCCGCGATCACGCTGCTGGGACCGACCATAGGATCTCTGGTAGCACTGACCGAAGTGCTGTGCGCGGTCGTCGCCGCGTGGATCCTGGTCGGGGAATCCGTGACCGCACTCCAAGCCGTGGGTGGCGCAGCAATCATCGCGGGGTTGGTCCTCGCCCGGCTCGGCCAAAGTGCACCGAAACAGATACCGGCCGACCCGATGACAAATGTCATGGCAGAAGAATGACGGACGGACGAGGGCTCATGTCCTCGAAGCGAGCAGATTCTATGTATGACCTCAGCACAGGCACGGCATTCACCACAGGCACCGCACACACTCACTGAAGGATCGGCACACGACGCCGTCCGGTTGACCGGACTTCGCAAGAGTTTCGGAACCGTCGACGCCGTCAAGGGCATCGACCTGAGCATCCGCCCCGGCGAGATCGTCGCGTTCCTCGGCCCGAACGGCGCAGGCAAGACGACAACCATCGACATGATCCTCGGACTGTCCCGACCGACGTCGGGCGACGTGAGCGTCTTCGGAATGTCACCCCGATCGGCGATCGCCCGCGGACTCGTGTCTGCAGTCATGCAGACCGGCGGGCTGCTCAAAGAACTGACGGTGGCCGAGACCGTGCAGCTGACCGCCAGCCTGTACGCCCAATCCCGTCCGGTCGACGAAGTGCTGGGGCGAGCCGGAATCCTCGACATCTCCGATCGCCTCGTCAGCAAATGCTCAGGCGGACAACAACAGCGCCTGCGGTTTGCGATGGCGTTGCTGTCGAACCCCCAATTGCTCATTCTCGACGAGCCGACCACCGGTATGGACGTCGAAGGGCGTCGGGACTTTTGGTCCGCCATCCGCGCCGACGCAGATCACGGTCGCACTGTGCTTTTTGCGACGCACTACCTCGAAGAGGCCGATGTCTACGCCGACCGCATCATCCTGGTCCGGCAGGGCACAGTCGTCGCCGACGGAACCACCGCCGAGGTCAAGGCGATGGCGTCCGGGCGCACCCTGCGCGCACGAGTCCCCGGTATCACCGACGAACTGCTGCGAGCCATACCGAACTCGGACGCCGTCGAGGTGCGTGGTGAGTCATTGCTCGTGCACTCGGGCGACACCGATGCCGTTGCACGGTTCCTGCTGACCAACACGCAGGCTCGCGATCTCGAAATCGTCTCGCGTGGCCTCGAAGACGCATTCATCGCACTCACGTCGAACAACTCCGAAGGACAGAAGTGATGACCACTGCAATCGAAGCGAACACCTACGGAGCCGAGCGAACCGTCGTACCACTGGGCGGATTCAACACGACCTTGTTGCGACTGGAATTTCGTCGTCTGACCCGCAATCGGCGCACGATGATCTTCACACTCGTCATGCCGGTCGTCTTCTTCCTCGTCTTCGGGCTCGGTCAAGGCGACGACGACCACGGGATCGGGCACGGCAATGTCGCCGCGTACATCATGATCAGCATGGCCCTGTACGGCGCGATGCTGGCCACTACGAGTGGCGGAGCGATGGTCTCGATCGAACGAGCGTCGGGATGGAGCCGGCAACTGCGCCTGACTCCACTGACGCCGGTCGCCTACATCGCCGTCAAACTGATCATGGCGATGCTGCTCGGTCTCGTCTCGATCCTTGTCGTCTACGTCGTCGGCGCGTTCACGTCTGCGCAGATGGACGGATCGCTCTGGTTCACAACAGCATTGATCGCCTGGCTGGGGTCGTCGATCTTCGCGGCCTTCGGCCTGTTCATGGGGTATCTGCTCCCCAGTGAGAACGTCATGCAGTTGCTCGGCCCTGGACTGGCCCTGCTCGCCTTCGGCGGCGGACTCTTCGTACCTCTCACCGACGGTTCCGTGTGGGCGACCATCGCACAGTTCACGCCGATGTTCGGCATCAATGCCCTCGCCCACGCACCGTTGACCGGCAATAGCATTCACTGGACCTGGATCGTCAATATCCTGGTGTGGTTCGCCATCTTCGCCGGCGGAGCGATCTGGCGGTTCCAACGAGATACGGAGCGTGTGTAGTTGTCGCAAACGACTGACCGAAACGATTCCGTCGCGCTACCGCGGCGGAATCGTTTCGGTGTTCTCTTCGCGGCGGTCTGGATGGTATTTCTCGGCGGACCGCTGATCGAGGGATGGAATCTGCGCGACGAAGTGCGCGGCTGGACAGGGATTCTCGCGACGATCACCTTCAGTGCGCTCTACCTGTACACGTTCGCCACAACTCAGCAGCGGCGCCGAATGACAATGACTCGGCCGAAAATTCGCGAAGCTGCGCTGGCTCTGGCCGCTCTGACCGCGTTGGCCGCCGTGATGATCGTCAGCGTCGGGCCGACGGGTTTGGCAGCCGCACCGTATCTCGCGGTGACAGCGGTGACGCTGCTGCCGACCGTCGCGGGCGGCATTCTCGCCTTGGTGTTTGCAGCCTCCGTGGAGATAGTCAGCCTCTCGTCCGGGTGGGGTAATTACTCCGGGCTCTCCCTCGGAGTCTGCGCGGCCGCATTCGCGACCTGGGGCATCATGTCCCTGATCAGCCGCAACTTCGCCATGCTCCATGAACGCGAAGAGCAGGAGCAGCGGGCAATCATGGAAGAGCGAACGAGGATGGCGCGCGATCTGCACGACATCCTCGGGCACTCGCTGACCGTCATCACGATCAAAGCTGAACTGGCCAACCGCCTACTGGACGTCGACATAGAACGTGCGCGCAGCGAACTCGACGATCTCGAAAGACTCTCTCGAGACGCGCTTGCGGACGTGCGATCGGCCGTCGAAGGATTTCGTGGAATTTCACTTCCCGTCGAGATAGCCCGTGCACGAGAGGCATTGCGTGCGGCAGGTATCGAGGACGACGTGCCGAGCAGTACCGACATGGTCCCCACTCGCCTCCGAGAACTCTTCGCATGGACGATCCGTGAGGGTGTCACCAACGTGGTTCGGCACAGCGGAGCAACACACTGTCGGATCACGGTCGACGAAAGAAGCGCATCTGTCGTCGACGACGGACGAGGGGCCGGGTCGACGTCTTCCGGCAACGGTCTGATCGGATTGCGTGAGCGGGCCGGCGCGTCGGGCGCACGAGTGATCATCACTCATCCCGAACCGCAAGGGTTTGCACTTCAGGTCGTCGAACAGGAGAAAGTGTGAGCAACCAGGGCGATCGAGCAACCATACGGCTGCTCTTGGCGGACGACCAGGCGCTCGTGCGAGGAGCTTTGGCCGCGCTACTCGATCTGGAATCCGATCTGTCCGTGGTGGCCGAGGTCGGCCGCGGTGACGAGGTGGTGGCTGCCGTACTCGAGCACCGTCCGGACGTCGCACTTCTCGACGTCGAGATGCCCGGCATGGACGGTATCGCCGCGACAGCGGCCCTTCGCGAAGCAGCACCCGAGACCCGGGTTCTGATCGTCACCACTTTCGGGCGCCCAGGATTTCTCCGTAAAGCCCTTCACGCGGGGGCCGGCGGGTTCGTCGTCAAGGACACACCTGCCAGGCAGCTTGCCGACGCGGTCAGGCGTGTTCATGCCGGACTGCGCGTCGTCGATCCCACCCTTGCGGCTGACAGCCTCGTCAGCGGTGAGTCGCCCCTGACAGAGCGTGAGACCCAAGTACTGCGCGCTGCTCACGACGGCGCACCCGTGGCGGCCATCGCGGGGGCGCTGTTCTTGTCCGCAGGGACAGTTCGAAATCACCTGTCGTCCGCAATGGGTAAGACGGGTGCCACGACCCGCGCCGAAGCCGTGAGAATCGCCGAGTCGAACGGCTGGCTCTGATCCGCGATGCCGGAATCCGCTTCGCCGGCAAATAGTCCGCCGTTCGATTCTTGATGACGATTTGTCCAGATCACTCAAAGTAGGGACCTTCTACCCTAGGGATTTTCCCTGCAAACGACCCCCTTCGTGAGAATCCAAAACAGCTAATCGTTCGATAACTGGCTATGATGCAGTTAATTGAATCGACGGAGCCTGTGCGTAACGGGGGAAGGGACGTCTCATGTCGAACCAGTTCAACGATCGCTTGAACTCGCTGTTCGAGACTGCCGACTTTCACGTCACCAACGCGATGGTCGTTCGCGGCATGACCGAGTTCGGTTGCCGCATCTCGACGCCGTACCTGTCGCAACTACGCACCGGCGTCCGAACCAACCCGTCACCCGAAGTGGTCGCTGCCCTCGCCCACTTCTTCAACGTCCATCCGGACTACTTCTACGCCCCGTCCGACCACACTCCACCGACCATCTCCGGTGGCGAAGCAGACCTCTCACTTCTCGAACAGCTGCACAACGTGCGCCTGCGAAACCTCACTGCTCGGGTCGTCGATCTCTCACCGTCTTCGCAGGATCTGCTTGTGGAAATGGCGGAGAATCTACGTTCCTCCGAGAATCTTCCGCGCGTACCACCGGACTCGAATTCCTACATGTCACGCGCGTAGCGCCCTTCGCCGACTCTCCTTGACTGCGCAGGGAGGGTTGGCCTTATGCTGATCGATGCAGCTGGTTCGCCCGGCACGGTCATGAGGAGCCCCGAAGACCGTTCCCGGCGTCGAAGCCCCGTCAGCGCAAGCTGACGGAGTGAGAGGGAACCCGGTGAAAATCCGGGACTGTCCCGCAGCGGTAAGCAGGAACGACCGCCGTTTATGTGCACTGGGCATCCGCCTGGGAAGCGACGGCCAGTAGGTTCGATCCAACTCGATCGAGTGCCCGCGAGTCCGAAGACCTGCCGACTGTGTCGGGCACGCCGTGCCCGACGGTCCACCGCCTCGTGGAATGGGCGTGTAGATCTCCATCGGACCTCGTGTGCGGTGCGGGCAGTACTGTCCGCCGAAACTCGAGGTCTCGTGAGGTGTACCCGTCTGCCGGCAGTGGCCATCAATGCATTGGCAATCTGGAGAAACTCCGTGACAACAACGTTCACTTCGACCGTGCTGGGCTCACCGCGCATCGGTCCTCATCGAGAACTCAAGCGGGCAACCGAAAGCTACTGGGCAGGGCGCATCGACGCCGACGCCCTGCAGGCTGTCGCCCGTGACCTCCGTCGGCAGGGCTTGGCCGACCTCCGTGACCTGGGCCTCGACTCCATCCCGGTCAATACCTTCTCCTTCTACGACCAGATGCTCGACACCGCAGTTCTTCTCGGCGCGCTGCCCGACCGCGTCGCGTCGGTCGCCGATCCGTTGGGCCGCTACTTTGCCGCTGCCCGTGGGACGGACACCATCGCGCCACTCGAAATGACGAAGTGGTTCGACACCAACTACCACTACCTGGTGCCGGAGATTTCACCGTCCACCACGTTCGCACTCGACCCGTCCAAGGTCTTGTCCGAACTCGCAGAAGCACTTTCCGACGGCATTGCAGCCCGCCCGGTCGTCATCGGACCGGTCACCTTCCTGCTGCTCTCGAAGGCTGTCGGCACAGACGAGCCGCTGCTCTCGCGGCTCGACGAACTGCTCCCCCTCTACGCGGATCTACTCGGTCGGCTCGCGAAGGCCGGCGCGGAGTGGATTCAACTCGACGAACCGGCTCTCGTAGGTGATCGCACCGACGAGGAAATCGAAGCGGCACGCGCTGCGTACGAACAGCTTTCGGCACTGACCGAGCGGCCGTCGATCCTGTTGGCGTCGTTCTTCGGCTCGCTGCGTGACGCGCTGCCCGCACTCGCGTCCACCGGTGTCGAAGGATTTGCCGTCGATCTGGTGGCCGGTCAGGATTCGATCGGCTCCGTCCCCGAACTCGCTCGCAAACTGGTCGTCGCCGGTGTGGTCGACGGACGAAACATCTGGCGGTCGGATCTGGATTCGGCACTGAGCACGTTGGGTGCTCTGTTGGGCAGCGTGGATACTCTTGCCGTCTCCACGTCGTGCTCCCTGCTGCACGTTCCGTACACTCTCGACGCAGAAGCCGATGTCGACAAGGCCCTACGCTCGTGGCTCGCGTTCGGCACCGAGAAGGTCAAGGAAGTGGTCACTCTCGCAACCGCTCTCACGCAGGGGCGAGAGTCGGTGGAGGACGAGTTCGCGCTGGCACGAGCTGCAGCGTCGACCCGCAAGGACGATCGCAGACTCAATGACGCGAGCGTTCGAGGCCGGCTGGACGCCGTTCTGAGCTCGGCGACCGGTCGCGCGCCCGCCGCCGAGCGCCGCGCTGCCCAGGACGAGTTGCTTTCTCTGCCACCGCTGCCCACGACGACTATCGGCTCGTACCCACAAACGTCGAAGATCCGTATCGCTCGCGCGGCGCTGCGCAAGGGCGAGATCGACGAAGCCGAGTACATCGAGCGCATGCGCGCCGAGATAGCCGAAGTTGTTGCACTCCAAGAAAAATTGGACCTCGACGTACTCGTTCACGGCGAACCGGAACGCAACGACATGGTGCAGTACTTCGCGGAGCAGTTGGACGGGTTCTTCGCCACCGCCAACGGATGGGTCCAGTCGTACGGTACCCGCTGCGTGCGTCCGCCGATTCTGTACGGCGACGTCTCACGTCCGAAGCAGATGACCGTCGACTGGATCACGTACGCACAGTCGCTGACAGACAAGCCGGTCAAGGGCATGCTCACCGGGCCCGTCACCATTCTGGCCTGGTCGTTCGTCCGCGACGACCAACCGCTCGCCGACTCGGCAAATCAAGTCGCACTGGCCATTCGAGACGAGACGGTCGATCTGCAGGCCGCCGGTATCGGAATCATCCAGGTCGACGAACCGGCACTGCGTGAGCTACTTCCACTGCGTGCTGCGGACCAGCCCGCCTACCTGGACTGGTCGGTCGGCGCCTTCCGGCTGGCCACCTCGGGCGTCGCGGATTCCACCGCCATCCACACCCACCTGTGCTACTCCGAGTTCGGAGCGGTGATCGGTGCCATCGCCGGTCTCGACGCGGACGTCACGTCCATCGAGGCTGCGCGATCACACATGGAGGTGCTCGACGATCTCAGTTCGGTCGGGTTCGACCTCGGCGTCGGTCCGGGTGTCTACGACATCCACTCGCCACGCGTGCCGAGCGTCGACGAGATCGCGGAGTCGCTACGCGAAGCACTCAAAGCTGTTCCGGTCGAACGATTGTGGGTCAATCCGGACTGCGGATTGAAGACACGGGGGCCGATCGAGGTCGAAGCGTCGCTGCGTAACCTCGTCGAAGCCGCGAAGGTGGTACGAGCGGAGCTTTAGGGGCAAGCCCCTGTGCGCCTTTCTGGTGGTGGCATTATCGGAAAGGCACACAGGGGGTCATGCCGTATGGCCGATCGGTCTCGAAGCATCGAAACGTAGGCTTCCGGATCTCTCCCTTTCCTGCTACCTTGCCTTACTAGACAGTGACCTAAGGAGAGGCCTTACAACCGCGAAAGCGACGACCCAGGCCCGGGTTCACGTCGAAGGAGTTCACCCACGTGGACACGGTTTCGACCGATGTCCGCCATTCCACGGTCGAGTACGCCCCTGGCTTACACCTCGACATAGTCCGTCCGAAGGACCCACCGCAGCCGTTGCCTGCGATCGTGTGGATCCACGGCGGTGGATGGCGGCTACAAGACCGCACGGCCTGCCCAGACCTCGCGAAGCATTTCGCTGCCGAGGGATACGTGATGGTCAGCATCGACTACCGGTTGGCACCGGACATCGTTCACCCCGGTCAATTGCTCGACGTTCGGCGCGCAGTGCGCTGGCTGCGAAGCAATGCCGCCGAACATCGCGTGGATCCGGATCGAATTGGACTCTGGGGATCGTCGGCAGGAGGGCACCTCGCGGCGCTTGCCGGCATCCATTCCTCGACCCTTCGGCTGGACCACGAAGAGGCCTCATCCGTCAGCTCTGCAGTCCAGGCCGTCGTCGACGGTTACGGCCCAGCAGATCTTCCTGCCCTGGTGAATCTTTCGTCGCCGATCTCAGAAGCCGAACAAGTATCGCCCGAGGCATCACTGTTGGGTGGACCGATTCGAGACAACCTCGCCGCCGCACGCGACGCGAGTCCGGCACTCGTAACCAAGGGCGGCACACCCCCGTTCCTGGTCATGCACGGGATCGAGGACACGATGGTTCCACACCACCAAAGCGTCAGCCTGTACGACTCGCTCGCCGCCTACGGAAACGACGTGATCCTTTATCTCGTGGACGGTTTCGGCCACGGTTTCTTCAACCCGGGCAACGTGCTGGAGCTGGGTCCTGGGCTCAGTCTCGATCAGGGGCACCTCGAGCGTGATCCGTCCGCGTCCGCAACAGTCCGAGCCTCCACCGACCGCGGGAGACGGTTCGTCGAACGCCACCCATGCGCGTCGTTCGCGACTATCGAAGCCTTTTTCTCTCGAACGCTGAAAGCAGGTGCGTCCCTCTCATGACCACATTCGACATTCCGAGTTTGGACGAGGTCCACTCCACCGTTCCCGAATCGGATTCTCTACCAGGGCGTTGCGTGCCTTACCACCTGTCCGCCGGTGAAGGCGAGCGATACCAACTAGGCGGTCAACTCCTCACAGTCATCGCCCGCCCGCAAGATACCGGTGGACAGTTCGGCGCCGCCTACGTCTACGGCGGCGCAGGTGTCGAGACGCCGTTCGTCGAGCACTCCGACGAATTCCGTTTCCTGTACGTCACCGACGGTCGACTCCAAGTCTGGCTTCCGGGCGAAACCAACATCCTCGTAGCGGGAGACGCCGTGTCGATCCCACCCGGCACGCCGTACGCGTACCGCATGCTCGCGCATCGCACGCGATTCCTGAGTTGGCTCACTGTCGGTGACGGACACAGTTGGGGCGCAGAATCGGGCACCGCCACGCAGTCGCACGTCTTCGACATCAGCGCTGACCAGAACGTTTCAGATGCGCGTCAGTCCGAACTTGCAGCGCAGTACGGAATTCGAGTTCTCGACCTGGAGAAGAAGGATCTTCCCTCGTCGTCGGGATCGATTTTGCCTCAGTCCAATTCGGCCTACGTCCTGCGAGCCGGCGAAGGTGACCGATGGGCGAGCATGGACCAACTCAACACTTATCTCGCACGCTCCCGAAACACGGATTCGACGTACTTCGCGATGCACACCAGTGGCGGCAAGAGTCCATACATTCCGTTGCATTTCCACCGTCAGCACACCGAGAACTTCTTCTGCCTCGAGGGCCGGATTCTGTTGCACGCGAACGGTAAGGAAATCCTTCTGACCAAAGGCGACTTCCTTCACGCACCTGCAGGCACCGTGCACAGTTTCTCGTTCGCCGGCCACAGCACCCAGATGCTCGGACTGCTGACCACCGGTGTGTTCGAGAAGTTCTTCGAATACATGAACCGCCCGACCGAGGCTCTCATCCACGTCGAAGGAGGCGACATGACCTTCCCTGGTGAAGGATTCGGGCGCGCTCGTGCCGAACTGGACCTGGAGGTCGTCGGGCCGCCCCCAACTCCCGGCGGATGAAGCGATGTGCGCTCACCTCCGATGACCATTCCCTGAACTAAGAGAGCGTGCCTGCCGAACGAGAGCTGAGAAAGTCGCCGACGGTGGTCACCGGCGCTCTGAGCATCCCCGCGCAAGCATCGATGAGGAAGTAGGCCAACCCGGTCCAGTTGGGCTCGATGGTGTCCTGCTCGAGGCGTGCCTCGTATTCGGCGCAGACGTCGGTGACCATTCGTCCCATGATCCAAGATCGACCGACGAGCACGGGCGCAGGAATATCCGAGAGGAGACCCATCGCCCGCTGAAACACTTCGTCGACCAGCGGATCCGACAGCATGGCAATGAGTTCGATGCCCGACGGCGCCGCCTTCAGTTGTTGTACGAGCCGTGCACGCCAGCTCGGACGAGGCAAGGACGCCAGTTGGTCGGTCCACGGGAGTATGAGGCAGCCCAACAGATCTCGGAGATCCGGGTCTTCGCCGAGTAGATCGGCGAGTTCACGGCGTCGGCGACGGGTGTCGTCGGTATGACGCTCGATCAACGCCCGAATGAGCTCGTCACGTCCGCCGAAGTGATAGGTCACAGCGGAGTGATTGGCACTACCAGTGCGCTCGGCGATGTGCCGGTTGGAGACCGCATCAACCCCTTCCCTGGCAAAGAGCTCCTCAGCTGCGTCCAGCAAGGCTTTCTTCACCCGGTCACCATGTTGTCCCATGCCTACTCCTCGTCGACTTCGTCTGCCGGGGTCGTTCGATACGCCTTCTCACCGATAGGGCAGACATCACTACCCTGCCTGTTTGAATTTTAAGACATGCGGCGTAACTTTATTTAAGACAGGACGCGTAATTCTGTTGGACGACGGTGGGCGTGTCCCATCGGCCCAACCGTGGATCCGCCCTGCCTGTCGCGACCGGATCGAGCAACACCTGCCCAGAGTTCGAGGAGTTCCACAATGCCCACCACTGCTTCTCCCGATGCCGAAAGTCCGCCAGAGGGGAACGCCGTGGCCGAAGCCGCCGCTCGCGCCCGAAAGGAGCAGATCGGCCGGTACGTGGCGATGATCTTGCTGCCCTTCTTGATGGTCGGAATGATGATCACCGGCTACTTGGTTGCGATGCACGCACCTGCCCCGAACAACATGCCTGTCGCAGTTGCCGGACAGACACAGCAGGCCGAACAATTTGCGGCAGCACTCGAAGCGTCCGATCCGTCGGCCGTGGACGTCCGGATCGTCGCCACTGACGAGGAGGCACGCCAACTCCTCCTCGACCGCGAGGTGTCCGGCGTCGTATCGCTGCACGCTACGGACCCCAACGCGACCGTTTACACCGCAAGTGCGGCCGGAGCTGCTCAGGTTTCCACGGTCACCGGACTGCTCGCTCCCCAGGTCCTTGCGCAAGGCGGCGATCTGACCGTCGAAGATCTCGCACCACTGCCGGCCCACGACCCTGCGGGCTTGGCCGCGATGTTCATGGCCACCGCTCTGATGCTTGCCGGTTACATGCCCCTGAGTATTACGCTGTCCAACTCGCCCGAGCTGTTGCGATTCCGCCGAGTCGTACCACTTCTCGCCGGATGGTCAGCGCTGATCGCAGCACTGGTGTGGTTGGTCGCGGGTCCGATCCTCGGCGCGGTCGAGGGGCATACAGCAGCAATCCTCGGGATCTCCTGGCTCGCCGTATTCGCTGTCGGTTCCGTGCAGTTGCTCCTCACCCGGATATTCGGCCCGTTGGCAGTGCTGGTCGGCATGTTGTTCGTGATGGTGCTCGGCGTCCCGGCATCCAACATGGGCATGTCGGTGTTCACGATGCCGTCGATCTACGCAACGTTGCACAGCTTTCTGCCTACCGCAGCCGCCGGCGAGGCCCTGCGCTCGGTGCTCTACTTCGGCGGCGACGGACTCGGCTCCCATCTGCTGGTCCTGGCCCTCGGCGCAGCGATTGCACTACTCGCAACACTGGGCGTCGACGCGCTGAAACGACGCCGCAACCCCGAGGCTGGTACTCCCGAGATCTCGATGGCATCGCTGACCGCACGGCCGCGACCTGCCAGCAACAAGGTTCGCTACGCCACCTTGGCGTTCTTCCCCTTCGCCATGGTCACGCTCATGCTTTCGGTCATGCTCGGTTCGATGTACCAGCCTGCTCCCCGGGACATGCCGGTCTCGGTGGTCGCGGCCACCACGGAACAGGCAGAACAAGCTGTCGCCGGCCTCGAACAGAACTTGGGCGGACTGTTCGATCTGCAGGCAGTCGGATCAGTGGACGAAGCCCGCAGCCTCGTTCAGGACCGCACAGTCACCGCCGCCTACGTCCTACCTTCGGCAGAGTCGCCCACCTCGACACTGATCACCAGTCAAGCCGCCGGAACGAGCCAACAGCAAGCAGTGCAATCGGTCTTCAAACAGGTCTCTGCCGGCCAGCACGTACAACTGACGACAGAAGATCTCGCACCGCTCGCCGACTCGGATTCCAGCGGCACGGTCAGCATGTACTTGGCGATGGGCTGGATCATGTCCGGCTTCATGATCATTGTCGTCGGCAGCAGCGCAGCGCCGGCAGTGATGAAATTGCGGACGCTTATTCCCGTTCTCGCAGGATGGTCGGTGTTCATGTCGGCCGTGATCTGGCTGATCGCCGGTCCCCTCGTCGGCACGATCGACGGTCACTTCTGGCAGCTTTTCGGCACCGGCATCATCGCGATCTTCAGTACCGCGTTGTTCACCACCGTGCTGGTTCGACTACTCGGACTCCTCGCAGTCATCCCGGCCGTCGGAGTTCTCATGTTTCTCGGAATACCGGCTTCGGGTGCCGCGATGTCGATCTACATGGAACCCGGGATCTTCCGCGTCCTACACGACGTACTGCCGATGCCCGCAGCTGTGGAGTCCGTCCGATCGATCCTGTACTTCGGTGCGGACACGGTCGGTAGTCAGCTGATGACCTTCGGAATCTGGGGAGCCATCTCCCTGCTGTGCGTGTTGCTCATCGACAAAGCTCGCGCCGACAAGGCTCGCCCCGCAGAGGCAACGGAACGTCCGTCGGATTCCGAATTCGCCACGGCGTGAGAGCCGGAACTCCCTGAAGGACAGGGATTCACGCCTGATAGCGCGAGCAAGAACGCTGCGACTGTCGGGGATCTGGACTGCGCGCTCCGACCAGGTCCTCGACAGGCGTGAGAAACAAAAGATCGGACCACCAGCGAATGCCGCGGAACAAATGCTGCAACGATCGCAGGCAGCCGAGCCGTCGAAGTGGCCTTCGGTGACTTCGCCTGGATGTGAGGGCGGGTAATGGGTGTTACTGGAATATCTACTCCTCGACAACTGCTGGGACCCTTGTGGTTTCGATCTCTGCAGGAGCAAGTTCGAGGGCGCGGACGAGAAGCGACAACACAGTTGGCGCTGATTACGGTGCTCTACCTGGGCTATCGCGCCGGACGGATCTTTGCCGCCGGCCAGGAATCACGAGCATTCTCCAACGCCCACGCTCTCGTGGACTTCGAGCGCGGAATGCATTTACCGAACGAAGCGTCACTGAATGCCTTCCTCACGCATTCCGATACCCTCGCGAGATTTGCGAACGGATACTACGCGAGCGTGCACTTCCCTTTTGCAATTGCCACACTGCTGTGGTTGTGGGTATATCGCGCGCAGTACTACACATGGGTCCGAAATGTCATGGCTGCCTTGACCGCAACGGCGGTTGTGATCCACGTGCTGGTCCCGCTTGCACCCCCGCGAATGCTGCCCGATCTCGGTTTCGTCGACCTCGCCACCCGATACGGGCAATCGGTCTACGGACCTCCAGACACAGATACCCTCTCGAACCAGTTCGCCGCGATGCCGTCGCTGCACATTGGATGGGCGCTGTTGCTGTCCATCGCACTGTTCCTGGCAATACGGTCTCGATGGCGTTGGGCCGTTCTCGCCCACCCGGTTGTGACCACATTTGTGGTGATCGCCACCGCAAATCACTATTGGTTGGACGGATTGGTCGCGACCCTCATCATGGTCATAGCGATGGCTTTCCTGACTTCCACCTTTCCTCGTCGCAACAGAGCCGATACCACGGGAGGGAGATGACGCCACTGAATTTGCTGTCACACAGTGCTGTTCACAGCGACAGCAGAAGGGGAACAGTGGTCAGCTCAACCACGTATTGCCGAAGAGCAGAATCCCGTCCGCACTCGGGGTCACTCCGTGGACGTTCTCGCGCCACGGGATGAAGACCTTGCCGGAGTTGACCACGGCCACCGGCGCCGTCTCGTTGACCACTGTCTGAATATCGTCGATGACGGCTCGCCGTTCATCCTCGCCCGACGCTGTTTGCAGCTTGCCGAGCAACTCGTCCATCCGAGCGTTCTTGTAGCCGAGGATGTTCGACGGAGATTCGCTGAACAGATTGCCGTACATGCGCACGAAGGGTGACTCTTCCAGCACGTTGAACGCGAAGTAGGACACGTCGTAGTCGTGTTTTGCATACAGCATGGAAATCAAATCGTTGATGCTGGTCGCGTAGGTGATGTCGACCGTGAAACCCACTGCCTGCAAGAGCGACTGAAACGTCAGCGCGCTGCGTTGCGTCGCCGGATCGTTCATTCCGACGTATGTCAGTTTTCCGTCGTAGCCGTCGGCCTTCGCCTCGGCCAGATACTTCTTCGCGGCCTCGGGATCGAAGCCGTTTCCGGCCACCGAACCATGCCACTGCGACCACGACGCGAACATGTCGGTGCCGGGTTCACCGAAGCCGCCTTGAACTCGCTCGTTGAACGTAGTCGGGTCCACCGCAGCGACAATCGCCTTACGCACACGCTCGTCTTTCGCTGCCCGATCGTCGCGCTGATTGATTGCCAGCACTCCGGCCATGCTGGCCGAGTACACGAATCCGGGATCGCCGGCTTCGAAAGCCTCGTGAATGAAATCGGGTGACTTCAAATAAGCAACCTGAATTCCGTCGGTGTGCAAGCCCTCGAGTTTGCTCTTTTCGTTGACGATTGCGGGAAAGCGCAACTTCTCGAGGTACGGCGCACCGTCCCAGTACGTCGGACGGGCCGTGAGCACCAATTCGTCCTGGGAAGCGAACTTCTCGACCGTGAACGGACCCGCTCCGACCGGGGTGAACGTACCGGTAGCCATCGACGAGGGTGCGACGATCATGCCGGGACCGGTGGTGAACATGATCGGGAACTCGTCCCACGGCTGAGCCAATGTGAAGACAACCGTACTCGGATCCGATGAATTCATCTCACGCACAGCGGTCTTCCACACCAGCGCGTGAGTACCCTTCTTCTGCAGATAGTGATCGATGCTCCACACGACTGCAGCGCTGTCCATCGGCGTGCCGTCACTGAAGGTGACACCGTCACGCAACTTCAATGTCCACACCGTGTTGTCGTCATTGGCCGACAAGGACTGTGCCAAGTGCGGAACATATTCGCCCGCCGCGGTATCGAATCGCATCAGAAGGTCGTAGATGGCTGCCATTTCGCTACCACCGGTAGCGCCGCCGTCCTGACGGTCAGCCGGATCGAGACTGCTGATCCCGTTGTACGTGGCAAACGACACCGTGCCACCCGAGCGTGGATCTCCCCCGTCGTTCTGGTCACCGACAACTCCGACCGTCACGTCCGATGCATCCGTCGTCGTACCTTGGCTGCTACCCGCGCACCCGGTCACCACCAGTGTCGCCGACGCCAGGACAACCATCCAGATTCGAGCGCGAGCTCGGCACGAGCGCTTCATTGTGACTCACTTTCACAGTTCACGGACGCGTCGATCCTTGAAACCGACACCCGACAGATTTGTAAGTGAATTCTAGGTAAGGACCAATCCTGCGTCCTTGTTTTCGTAAAGCTGAAGCGATAATTCGAATCTGGGGCGACAGAAACAAGACACGAATTCTAGAACCTTCTGAATCGGATCCGCCGACATCTCGACATGCGCCGCACCCAGAGGAAACTCGTCGCCACTCGCGCCACGACGGCTCAGGGCTGTCGCCGAATTGCCGGGTTTCCGAGTTTCGCGAGAACATCCACAATCTAGTACACACATTTATCAACCGTGAGCCACGCTAGGGTTAGGCCATGAATGAGCGAACAACCGATGACCAACCAACCGTCGGCGAGCTCAACTTCTGGTCGTTCATCGAACTGGCCAACAAACGACTGGCCACCGAACACGGCTTTCGCGACCAGCTGGCCACCGAGGTGCTCTTGACGCTCAATCGGGCCTCGAACGTGGTCACCTACGATCTCGAGTCGTCGATCCACCGCCCTCGCGGCTGGTCATGGTCGTCGTTCCGACTGTTGTTCGTCACCTGGCTGGCCGGTCCGATCGAGCCGAAGGCTGCCGCCGAACTCACCGGGATGAGCCGGGCCGCCGTCTCCAATCTGTCCAAGTCGCTACTGGCAGATGGGCTGATCGATCGCCGTCCCACCGAGAACGACGGACGCTCAGTCCAGCTGTACCTGACCGACAAAGGCCGAGAAGCCATGGTCGAAGCGTTTCGCGAGCAAAACGAACGCGAACACGCCTGGGTCAGCGTCCTGAGCGAGGCCGAACAGCGCATCCTTGTCATGCTCCTGGACAAACTGATCACCAACCGCAGCCAGTTCGACGTCCGCGGACGTAACTGACATAGACCCGAACCCCCTTGGAGGGTTGCGCCCATCACATCATTTTAGTTAATCTATTTACTATCTGGTGGAGGTGAGCCAGGCAGAACAGCACAGAAGGAGCCCCGTATCGAGCCGAAGGCTGCCGCCGAACTCACCGGGATGAGCCGGGCCGCCGTCTCCAATCTGTCCAAGTCGCTACTGGCAGATGGGCTGATCGATCGCCGTCCCACCGAGAACGACGGACGCTCAGTCCAGCTGTACCTGACCGACAAAGGCCGAGAAGCCATGGTCGAAGCGTTTCGCGAGCAAAACGAACGCGAACACGCCTGGGTCAGCGTCCTGAGCGAGGCCGAACAGCGCATCCTTGTCATGCTCCTGGACAAACTGATCACCAACCGCAGCCAGTTCGACGTCCGCGGACGTAACTGACATAGACCCGAACCCCCTTGGAGGGTTGCGCCCATCACATCATTTTAGTTAATCTATTTACTATCTGGTGGAGGTGAGCCAGGCAGAACAGCACAGAAGGAGCCCCGTCATGGCGTTCTATCGACAACTCGGCAACATCCCACCGAAGCGTCACACCCAACACCGTGACGAGTCCGGCAACCTCTACTACGAAGAACTGATGGGCGAGGAAGGTTTCTCCTCGGATTCTTCGTTGCTCTACCACCGCGAGATCCCGTCGGCCATCGTCGACGCAACAGTCTGGGAACTGCGCGATCAGAGCACAACCCCCAACCATCCCCTCAAACCGCGCCATCTGAAACTCCACACACTGTTTCCCGAAAGCGCCTGGAACGAGACCGACGTGGTAACGGGCCGTCGTCTCGTCCTCGGCAATGCCGACGTACGACTGTCCTACGTCGTTGCGGCAGCGCCATCTCCCCTGTACCGCAACGCAATCGGCGACGAGATGGTCTACATCGAATCTGGCGAGGCGACCGTCGAAACTGTCTTCGGCACACTCGAGGCCCGTGAAGGTGACTACGTCCTGATCCCGATGTCCACAACGCATCGATGGATCCCCAAGGGTGACAAACCACTTCGTGCTTACACCATCGAAGCGAACAGTCACATCGTCCCGCCCAAGCGCTATCTGTCCCGCTTCGGCCAGCTACTCGAGAACGCACCGTTCTGTGAACGAGACCTGCACGGACCGACCGCGCCCATGATCGCCGAAGGCACCGACGTCGAGGTTCTGGTCAAGCACCGTACGTCGGCGGGCATCGTCGGCACCCGAATGGTTTATCCCACGCACCCTTTCGATGTCGTCGGGTGGGACGGATGCCTGTACCCGTACACCTTCAACATCTCCGACTACGAGCCGATCACGGGCCGTGTTCACCAGCCGCCGCCGGCGCACCAGGCCTTCGAGGGGAACAACTTCGTGATCTGCAACTTCGTGCCTCGCAAGGTCGACTACCACCCCCTGTCGATCCCGGTGCCGTACTACCACTCCAACGTCGACTCCGACGAGATCATGTTCTACTGCGGCGGTGATTACGAGGCCCGTAAGGGTTCCGGCATCGGGCAGGGTTCGATTTCGATTCATCCCGGTGGCCACGCCCACGGCCCACAACCCGGCGCGTACGAGCGAAGCATCGGCGCCGAGTTCTTCGACGAGTTGGCCGTGATGGTCGATACGTTCCGGCCGCTCGAATTGGGAGAGGGAGCCTTGGCATGCGAAGACGGAGCCTACGCGTGGAGCTGGGCGGGACGGGGGCCGCAGCAATGACAATCGTCTCTCCCCTCCTGAGCGGCCTGTGCGACGACGCAGCACTCTTCCCACCCGGCAATGCCCCTCTGGCCGAGGCAGTTCCGGCCCACGCCGCCTACCTGAAGGCAGATTAC
This sequence comes from Rhodococcus sp. P-2, assembly GCF_016598535.1. Taxonomy (GTDB): domain Bacteria; phylum Actinomycetota; class Actinomycetes; order Mycobacteriales; family Mycobacteriaceae; genus Rhodococcus_F; species Rhodococcus_F baikonurensis. Next base: position 1,940,255 of record NZ_CP066779.1, read on the forward strand.
GACGCACTGGTGGGGCCCTTCGTCTTCCCCGCGCCTCGACTGAGCGAACTGGCTGCGTACGTCTCAGCGGACAGCCCAGTGACGCTGAGCCTGACCGTGCCGGCCGGTCCAGCCGATACCGCGGCCGCGCTGTCGAACGCGCTCGCCATCCCCGGCGTTCGCGTCGCCGCCGTCGAAGTGGGAATTCCCGACGGGCTGGAGGCCGATGCCGCCTTCGCGGAGCTCGCCCGTGTCCATGCCGCTCATCCCGACATCGCTATTTTTGTCGAGGTGCCCCGAGGCTGCCGGCGCGCCGACTATCTCACGGCTCTCGAAACCGCAGGGTACTCCGCGAAGTTTCGCACCGGAGGCATTGTCGCCGAGGCGTACCCGAACGAGGACGAACTCGCCGATGCGCTGATTTCCGTCGTCCGAGCGAATATCCCGTTCAAGGCGACTGCGGGACTGCACCACGGTGTGCGCAACACCGATCCCGAGACGGGCTTCGAACAGCACGGCTTCCTCAACATCATGGTGGCCGTCGACGCTGCGAGGCGGGGCGCCGATCGTTCTGAAGTTGTTGCTGCACTGGCGCAGCGCGATGGCGAGTCGATCGCACGGGCACTGGCCGACCTGACCGAAGACGAGGCAGGCGAAGTGCGTCGCCGATTCCTCTCGTTCGGTACCTGCAGCATCTCGGACCCTCTGACCGAGCTGGAAGGCCTCGGATTGATCGTCCGCTCCGACAAAACCGAAGGAACTCTCGTATGACCGTCACGACCATCGACATTCCCGCCGACTCACTGTTCGGTCTCGGCAATCTGCCGTACGGGGTCTTCTCCCCTGCAGGCGGGTCACCGCGCGTCGGCGTGCGGGTCACCGACTCGGTCGTCGATCTCGCAGCGACACTGGGTGATTCCGTCTTCGCCGAACCGACCCTGAACGCATTCATGGCTCAGGGCCGAGATCAGTGGGTTTCGGTGCGGAACCGGATCACGGAGCTCGTGACCGGCGAAATAGACTCGGATGCCGTGTTTTCCGTCGACTCGGTGACCCTGCACTTGCCGATAGCGGTGGCCGACTACGTCGACTTCTACGCCTCGGAGAATCACGCAACCAACCTCGGGCGGTTGTTCCGCCCGGACGCCGCCCCCTTGATGCCGAACTGGAAGCATCTTCCCGTCGGATACCACGGGCGCTCGAGCACCGTCGTCGTCTCCGGCACCGACATCGTTCGTCCCTGCGGACAGCGGAAGGCACCCGATCAGGAAAGCCCGGACTTCGGACCGTCGCGTCGCCTCGACATCGAAGCCGAGATGGGATTCATCGTCGGAACTCCCTCGAAGATGGGCGATTCCATCACCCCGGACGAATTTGCCGAGCACGTCTTCGGCGCCGTCGTCGTGAACGACTGGTCTGCCCGAGACATCCAGGCGTGGGAGTACGTGCCCCTCGGTCCGAATCTGGGGAAGAGTTTCGCGACGTCCATCTCTCCGTGGGTTGTTCCGTTGCTCGCGCTCGAAGCAGCCCGAATCGACACTCCAGTGCAGGATCCCGAACCGCTTTCCTACCTGCGCGGTGAAGAGAAGTGGGGCCTGGACATAGATCTGGCCGTGGAGTGGAACGGCCACGTCGTTTCGCGACCTCCGTACGCCCAGATGTACTGGTCGCCCGCGCAGATGCTCGCGCACACCACCATCAACGGCGCAGCGGCGAGCACGGGCGATCTCTTCGCGTCTGGAACCATTTCCGGGCCGGACAAGGATCAGCGCGGCGCCTTCATCGAACTGACCTGGGGCGGAAAAGAACCCGTTGCAGTTGGCTCCGAGACTCGCACGTTCCTCGAGGACGGCGACACCATCTCCATCTCGGCCACCGCTCCCGGGGTCGGCGGTTCACGCATCGGCTTCGGCAATGTTCACGCGCGGATCCTGCCTGCAACGCAAACTGGAAGATAACGATTGACAACTGTTTGATTCACGCTGATCTGATGTCCGGAATTCCTTGCCTCACGATTCTCCGAAGATAAGCTGGACTAACCATCCAGAGCGATCGAGAGTCCTGGCTCCCTGACGTCGCAGCAACCCCCTCTACTGAGGTGCGGGTGCTTTCCGCCAGGTCCGATGGAGGACTCGTGCCAGGCGATCGACCCCGTACCTCGGTGGGGACACCTGCTGTCATCGTGATCGTGGGCGGTGGTCCCCGTGGTACCGGTGTACTCGAACGGATCCTCGCTCACGAATCGGTGAACACTGACCCCGCACCGATCGACATTCACGTCGTCGACCCGTATCCGGCAGGCGCCGGCCGCATTTGGCGAGGCAGCCAGGCGCCGCTCCTGTGGATGAATTCGACAACCGCTGACGTCACGATGTTCACCGACGACACCACCGCGGTCACCGGTCCGGTAGTACCCGGCCCGACGCTCGCGGAATGGGTCGCCGAGAACGCGGCTGAGCTTGCCGAATTGCCCGAGATCGCGGCAGAAGTTCCGACTGTCACGCCGTCGTCGTTCGCATCGAGGTCATTGCAGAGCCGATACCTGAACTGGGTGTTCGAGACTGCAGTCGACTCTGCGCCAGCGCACGTCGACGTTCAGGTTCATCGACGATCCGTGGTCGACATCGTGAACGTCGGCAAGATGCAGAAGGTTCATCTGGACGACGGAGTTGTCATCGACGCGACGGCCGTCCTCCTCGCACAGGGGCACCCCGATGCGTTGGCTGCTCCGCGTGAAACCGCGCTGAGCAGCTTCGCGTCCGACCACGGGTTGACCTACGTAGGTCCGGGATACACCGCCGACCTCGACGCCGATGTCATTCCCGAACGCGAACCGGTTCTGATCGCCGGACTCGGGCTGGCTTTCATCGACTGGATGGTTCTCCTCGCCGAGAGCCGTGGCGGCATCTTCGAACGCGGTGAAGACGGCGTCCTGACTTACGCTCCCTCGGGTCGAGAACCCCTGTTGTATGCCGGATCTCGTCGCGGCGTGCCGTATCACTCCAAGATTTCGTACTCGATCGCCGACGCGCGGCCACCGCTACCGCGGTTCTTCACCGCTGATCTTGTGCCCGGCGACGGACCGTTGGATTTCCGAAACGACATCTGGCCCTTGGCGTCGAAAGAACTGGCAGGCGCCCACTATCACGAACTGTTCGCGTCGCACCCGGATCGAACGGTGGGTACCTGGGAGGAGTTCGACGCCGAATTCGCCTCGCTGGCTTGGGGATCGCCTCGATTGCAGGAACTGGTCGAGAACGCAGTTCCGAAACCGGAAGACCGTATCGATCTCGAGCGACTGAACCGCCCGCTCGGCGGTGAGCGCTACGACGGACTCGCCGACGTCCAACTCAGGATCACCGAATACATCTCGGCAGACGTCGCACGCCGGTCGGACCCGTATTTCAGTGCCGACGCAGCTGTCTTCTCAGCGTTGCTGTCGACGTACATGACCGTCGGAGAATTGTTGCGGCGCGGCAGAATCCCGGCCGAATCCGTCGCCAAGGACGTCGAAGGTTGGCTGCATTCGTTCTTCAGCTTCATTGCCAGTGGTCCGCCACCCGAGCGTCTGGAACAGTTGACCGCCCTCAACGAGGCCGGCATCGTGCAATTCCTGGGGCCGGATTCAGTGTTCTCCACCGAGATCGATCCGGCAACGGGAGTCGGGATCTTTGTAGCCCGCAGTGCGTCTCACACCGATATCGTGGCCGCGAACACCCTCGTCGAGGCACGATTGCCGGTCGCTTCCATCAGTGCGAGCGGCGACGCGCTCCTGCGGACACTTCACGGCCGGGGCGAGGCAGTCGAACTTCGTGCCACCGCCGACAGTTCTGCGAAGCTCGCGGTCGACGGCACATCGCGAATTCTGCATCAGGACAACACCAGTCATCCTCGCCGTTTTGCTGCCGGGCCGTGGGTTGCGGGCCACAACTGGTCGGCGGCGTTCCCTCGCCCGCGCACCAATGCGGGGTTTTTCCGGCACAACGACGCCTTGGCGGCGGAGATTTTGGGCGCTGCGCGCCTGTGAGCGGTTAAGGAGTCCAGGGACTCCCTAACCGCTCACAGGGGCTGTGCCCCTCTTAGCTGAACACCAACTCACCCTCGTCAACCGCGACGGTGATGCTGCCGCCCTCTTCGAGGAGATCGTCGAGCAGCATGTCGGCGATCTTGTCGTCGACCACACGCTGGATCGAACGACGCAACGGGCGAGCCCCGAACTCGGGTTGATGCCCGTGCTCGGCGATCCAGTCCACTGCGTCGGCGGTGAACTCGATGTCGATGCCCTTGGACTGCAACCGCTTCCGACTGTCGTCGAGCAGCAGATCAGTGATCCGGTGCAGTTGCTCGGTGTCGAGCTTGCGGAAGATCACGATCTCGTCGATACGGTTGAGGAACTCCGGCCGCATCGATTCGCGCAACCTGGCCATCACGCGGTCGCGCAGCGGCTTCTCCGCCGACTCTGCATCACCTGTGGTGAAGCCGAGTCCACCGGACTTGCTCGAGATGATGTCCGAGCCGAGGTTGCTGGTCATGATCACGACAGTGTTCTTGAAGTCCACCGTGCGCCCCTGGCCGTCGGTCAGACGCCCATCGTCGAGCACCTGGAGCAAGGTGTTGAACACGTCCGGGTGTGCCTTTTCGATCTCGTCGAGAAGGATCACCGAGTACGGGTTACGACGCACCTGCTCCGTGAGCTGTCCCGCCTCGCCGTAGCCGACGTATCCGGGAGGGGCACCGACCAGTCGGCTGACCGTGTGGCGTTCCCCGAACTCACTCATGTCGAAACGCAGCATCTTGTTCTCGTCACCGAAGAGTGTGGCAGCCAGAGCTTTTGCGAGCTCCGTCTTGCCGACACCGGTAGGCCCGAGGAACAGGAAGCTGCCGACGGGACGATCCGGATCACTCATTCCGGTCCGACTACGACGCACGGCACGCGCGATGGCGCGAACGGCGTCGTCCTGTCCGATGACACGACCGTGCAGTTCCTCTTCCAGACGGCGCAGACGATCTTTCTCTGCCTGAGTCATCTGGCTGGCCGGAATACCCGTTGCACGAGCGACAACGTCGGCGATCTGTTCAGCGGTCACGTCCGGAGTTTCCTCGGAAGGAACAGAGGATCCTGCCTTCTCGAGACGCTTTGCGACGCCGTTGATCTCGTCACGCAAGGTCGACGCCTTCTCGTACAACTCGTCGGCGACGGCTTTTTCCTTGTCGCTCTCGAGCTGCTCGAGACGCTGCTGCAGGGCAGCGGTGTCTACCGTGGCCGTCTTCAGACGGAGCCTGGCACCGGCCTGGTCGATCAGGTCGATTGCCTTGTCCGGCAGGAACCTGTCGCCGATGTAACGTGCCGACAGCTCCACCGCAGCGGTGATCGCCTCGTCGGTGTAGTGGACCTTGTGGTGATCCTCGTAGCGACTGCGCAATCCACTCAAGATGGCGATCGCATCCTCGATCGACGGCTCACCGACCTGTACCGGCTGGAAGCGCCGTTCGAGCGCGGGATCCTTCTCGATGTTCTTGCGGTATTCGTCGAGCGTGGTGGCACCGACGATGTGCAGTTCACCGCGAGCGAGCTTGGGCTTGAGGATGTTTCCGGCATCCATCGCGCCTTCGGCTCCGCCGCCGGCACCTGCGATGGTGTGCATCTCGTCGATGAAGACGATCAGCCCGTCCTTGTGTGCGGTGATCTCGTCGATCACCTTGGTGAGCCGTTCCTCGAAGTCGCCGCGGTAGCGGGTACCCGAGACCATGCTCGAGAGTTCGAGCTGGACGATCTTCTTACCCACCAACGATTCCGGCACGTCCCCGTCGACGATGCGCTGCGCCAGTCCTTCGACGATGGCAGTTTTGCCGACGCCGGCCTCGCCCACCAGAACCGGGTTGTTCTTGGTGCGGCGGGAGAGGATCTCGATGGTCTGTTCGATCTCGTCGGCACGGCCGATCACCGGATCGACGCCGCCGTTGCGGGCACGATCGGTCAGATCGACGCCGTACTTGTCGAGCGTCGGGGTGCTGGACTCGTCTTCGACTGGACCGGACGCGGGATTCTGAACCGCGGCCTGCAGCTTCTCCGGCGTGATACCGGCCGAAGCGAGCAGACGACCCGGAACATGATCGGGGTCACCGGCTAGTGCGATGAAGAGATGTTCGGGGTCGATGTACGTCGATCCCAGGGCTCGGGCCAGTTGATGCGCCTCGAGGAGAGCCGTTTTGACGGCGCTGCTGAGCGCGGGAGCGGAGTATGCGCCCTGCTCACGGCCCTGTGGTAGCCGCAGGTCGACGGCGTCGACCACGGATTTCGGGTCGGCTCCGGCGCGCTGCATGAGCGTGCGGACCGGATCCTGCTCCGCCATGACGCGGAGAACGTGCAGTGCATCGAGATCCGAATCACCGCGAGCAGCCGCTACGCGTGCAGCGTCAGCCATGAGTTGCTGGGTGGCCCTGCTCATGAGCCGGGAAATATCGATGCGACCGGGACCCTCGGGCCCGAAGAATGCTGGCATTCCGAAGCCTCCTTGCAGAAAGTTGAGCGTTACTGACTCAATTAACGTGCATGGAGCCCGATCAATTCCCGAGGGCTCAGATTTGTTTCAACGCCTTCAGACGGACGATCGTTCTCAACTACCGAAAGATCCGGTAGAACGACCTACCGGGTACGCCTCGATGCGCATGATCACCGATCCCTCGCAGGGACCACTCTTGATGTCGGTCCGCCACGAACCTTTCAGACTGCCATCGGGCTGCGGTGTGTAGTACGCGTCCGAGTGCGCCGGCGCCCACACCTTCGGCATTCCCTCACCCTGGTAGCAATCCCACTCCCAGTCATACGGATGCACCCAACTGGTTCCGTCCCAGGTGTATCGAGCCGGCTGCGGCAAAGTCGGATTGGCGGGAGCCGGCCCGCCGACCACGGTGGCAACACAAACTCCGCCCGAGCAGTCCGTCTCGAACGTGTATGTATCGGAGAAATCCGGCTCCCACTGGCTGGCGGCCAGACTTGTACCCGTCTTGGTCGCGGCGAAGCGCTTGAGCGAGTAATCACCGGACCAATTCGCATCCGCAGCCCCCGCGGGCATCGCCCCGGCGACAAACCACGTAGCAACGAGAGCAACCACCAGCAATGACTTTCGCATGCGTGAAGTGAATCACAAGCTATGTCCGAATTGTCGGATACTGACTACAAGAACACCGACGACGATCAGCACCAGCGCCACCAACGGCAACGCTCCCGCATCTCTGTCCGCCAAGATCAGCCCACCCACGACGCCGCCCGCCGCGATCGCCGAATTGAAGATCGTCACGAATACCGATTGCGCAGTGTCCACAGCGTCGCCCGTCGTATCCGCGAGCGCAGTCTGAAGGAGAGTGGGAGCACCTCCGAATGCCACGCCCCACACCGCGACGCTGAGTGCGATCGCTGCGAAGCTGTCACCGCCGACGCCCAAGCCGGTCAAAGCTGCTGCAAAGACCACCAAGCTCAGGACGGTGAGCCTTCGAAGCGCCCGGTCGACAAACACCCCGACCACACCGATGCCCGCGAAGGCGAAAAGTCCGAACACGAACAACACGGTCCCCAACCGATCGCCGAAACCGATGCGATCCAGAAACGCCGCCAGATACGTGTACACGATGTTGTGCGCGAGGATCCACAAGAACGCGACAAGCAGAATCGGTCGTACGCCTGGCAGGACCAGGACTTTCCGCACCGACAGCTGTCGATCCGCGTGTTGCCCGGGAAAGTCCGGCATCACCGTGAGTATCCACACGACCAGAAGTAGCGCAGCAACCGACATCACGGCGAAGACGACGCGCCAATCGGCCAAAGTCCCGAGCCATGCCCCCATCGGAACGCCGATAGCCAGCGCGATCGGCTGTCCGACGGAGGCAACCGCAACGGCCCGCCCCTGCAGACGAGGGGGCGCCATCCTGCGTGCGTACCCGGCAAGCAACCCCCACACCACACCTGCTGCCATGCCCGCCAGAAACCGAACACCCAAGGTGAGAACAAGATTCGACGACAGCGCTGTCACCAGATTGAAGACACCGAATCCAACAGTCGCCGACACCAGGACAGCACGTCGTCGCAATCCTCGGGTCAATGCGATCAGTGGTACCGCCCCGACGACGGAGCCCAACGCGTATGCAGTGACCAATTGCCCGGCGCCGGAGACAGATACGGACAGTCCTGACCCGATCTGCACCAGTAGTCCGGCCGGCATGGTTTCGGTTGTGATCGCGATGAAACCTGCCATCGCGAGTGCCGACAACCCGGCCAACGGTAGCGCTCGGACGGAATCGGTCTCCGCCAGTGCCGAAGTCGCAGTCCCGTCCGAGTTTGCGCTCACCTCGTCGGTGTTTCGGGACTGCCTTCACCCGACTGGCCGGAACGGACCAGTTCTGCAATCGACGCCCAGTCCATCTCGCCCTGACCGTTCGCCAGAGCCTGAGCAAGCACGCCCCGAAGTACGCCACCGAACGGCAAGTCCAGATCGACGCTGTCGGCGGCGTCGAGCGCAAGCCTCAAATCCTTGAGGCCCAGAGCGGTGGTGAATCCTGCCGGCTCGTACTGACGCGTCGCGACGAGGTTTCCGTAGCTGGAGTAGACCGGCCCGGGGAAGATCGTCGAGGTCAGCAGTTCTACGAGTTGGCTTCCGTCCACACCTGACCTCTCCCCCAATGTGATTGCCTCACCCAAGGATTGAATCGCGGAGAGGATGAGGTAGTTACCGATGATCTTGACGATGTTGGCCTGCTCCGGACGCTCACCTTGTGGCCACGTGCGAGCCCCGATGACGTCGAGGAAGGGCTGCACTCGCTCGAGGAGGGAACTGTCGCCGCCGGCGATGATGTTCAACTGGCCAGCCTGAGCAACAGAAACGCGTCCGAATACCGGCGCCGCGATGTACCCGATGCCGTACTCGGCGTGCAGTGCGGCGGCGCGCTTGGCAAGGCCGACGCTGACGGTGGCCATGTTGACGTGCACGGTTCCACTCGGAACGGATGTGAGTACGGCGGGATCCAGAATGGCCGCAGACACGGCCGAATCATCCGCCAACATCGACAGTACAACGCCGGACTGGAATGCCTCGGCAACGGTTTTCGCGCCGGTCGCCCCTTCCGAGACGAGTTCGGATACCGCTTCAGGGCTGCGATTCCACACCGCCACGTCGAAGCCTGCACCCATCAGATTTCGAGCGATGGGACGACCCATCGCACCCAGACCGACCACGGAAACAGAAGTCATGGATTTCCCTCTCGAAAATGTTGAACCACCTAAGACGGTTCAACACTCTCACACAGGTACAGTTGCTGTCGAACCGGTTGAGATGGTTCGCCATAAAGGAGGACGAAAGTGAACGAAGCAGGAGCTGATCAATCCGCTCGGGACGTGTTTCGACTCGACAACGACACGCTCGCCTTCCGCTTCACCGCCACCCTCACCAATCGGAACGGCTCGAGGTTCGAACGACTCACGAGCACGCAGCGACTCGAATTATGGTTACGCGCCAACGATCTGATGGACACCCCAGCAACCGCGACAGAAGACGACCTCCGCGGCGCACGGGATTTACGCGAGGCCATTCATCGCATCGGAACCGCCGTGTGCGAGGACCGCCGCGCCTCACGCGCAGATGTCGGGATCGTCAACACCGCATCCGAACTCGGTGATGCCCACCTCGTCCTCGAGAGTGGCCGAGCCCTCTGGAAATCAGCCGGAGACAATCCGATCCGCGACGGTTTGTCGATAGTGGCTGCCGACGCAATCGCGGTACTCGGTGGACCCGACCGCGACCGCGTCAAAGCCTGCCAGGGCGACGGGTGCACCGGCCTCTACGTCGACACCAGTCGTGGCAACAACCGACGCTGGTGCTCGATGAACATCTGCGGAAACAAAGCCAAGAAATCCGCGATGACCGCCCGCGCCGACTAGCTCATCTCACCTTCACGGCCACTCCATTTCGCCGCCGCCCGATCCCACAGCTTCTCGATGGGCGTCGACAGCAGGAGAAGAAGCAGCGGGAAGTACGACGTCACCGGAACGAGCACACTGACGAGCAGTGCCACCACCATGATCAGGAAAGTGACGATTTCAGCGGTGAAATGCGGCTTCGCATTCTCTTCGCTCAACGACGGGTTGCGAACCAGACCCCACGCGACCACCGCGAGGCACGCAGCACTGGCTGCCATTGTCCCGATGTAGAGAGCCCTGGTTCCGAGATCTTGTGACGGCGCTGCAACCAGCGCCGTAGGGAAGGGCAAGAACACGATGGTCATCACCCACAACCCCAGTCCGCGCACGACCACCTTGTCTCCGTCGATCACAAAACGAAGCAGTCGATGCTGCGACCACCAAAGACGGAAGATCACCAGAAAGCTCAGAGCGAACGAGTAGAACTGCGCAGCGTGATCGCCCAGCAGTTCCGACGTGGTGCCGTGGTGGTCGCTGGTCAACTCGACCAGCGGAAGCACGAGCAGCGTGATCGCGATGGCGACAATCGCGTCGACGAAAGTGACGTAGCGCTCGAAGTAGCGGGTTCGTTCCGCAATCTCAGCCATTGCGGAAGCATAAGCCTCACAACAGGAAACAGACCGGCGACGCCACTTTGCGGGAGCGGGTATCCGGAAACATACAATTAACGAATCAAATTCGTTAGATCCCTTGACCCTGACGGAACCCATCCCCATACTTAACGAATCACATTCATTAAGTGACTCGCATCACGCCACCAGGGGTCGGTACTGCCACCCCCTTCAGGACATGGGGTTGCCCTAGTGCCGATCAACGCTTCGACGAATACGCAGTCCGACCGGGTTCCGCTCACCGCCAACCGCGGTGTTGCTGTCTTCAGCATCGGCGTCATGGGGTTCATCACCGCGAACCTCATCCCCCTGATGATCGTGGCAATGGTCGAGGACCTCGGTGTCACCGAATCCGCCGCCGGCGCCGTCCTGACCGCATCGCTGCTGGTCTGCGCATTCACCTGCCTCGCCACCACTCGTATCGCATCGGGTCGGCATCGTCATCTCCTCGGCCGCGTCAGCCTGATCGCGATGGCGGCCGCATTCGGCATTGCGGCCATCGCGCCGTCCACGGTCATCGCGTGCGCCGCGATCATCATCGGCGGCATCGGCGCTGGTGGATCCGCGTCCGTTGGCGGAGCGGCACTGGCCGCGCTCACGAACCCAGACCGGGCATCGAGCATCAGCGGGCTCGTGAACCGTCTCGTCGTCACAGCCGTCCTCGCCCTCATCCCCATCCTCGGCACACACATGACCAACGCATTCGGCATCGTCGCAGTCCTGGCACTGGCAACCGCCGCAACGGTCACCTGGTTGCCGTCGTCCCCGGTGAGAGAGTCGCCGGAGACGGCGAAGTCCGCCAAGACGACCACAACTCTCCCCTCCGGGGTCAGCGCAAAACGACTCACTTTTGCCGGAACCGCATTTCTCGCAATGCTTGCAGTCTGGGCGATCAGTGAGGACTCGCTGTGGGCTGTACTCGGCATCATGGGTTCCGAGCACGCCGGGCTCTCGGATCAACAAATGAGTCTCGCACTGAGCGCATCGACGGCGGGTGGTGTGCTCGCGGCTGTTACCTTGACCGCGTTGGGTTCTCGGGTCAGTCGGACAATATCGATCTCCGTGCTGCTGATACTCGGGGCAATTCTGAAGCTGTCTGCCAGCCTCACCACCGATCCCCAGATCTACCTCGCACTGGTCATCGCATGGAACACTATCTACGCGGCCACGTTCATCGTCTTGGTTGCCATCTCGGCCGCTCTCGACGCGGCCGGCCGATGGTCGGCCCCACTACTGGGCACCTACCTCATCGGCTCCGCGTTCGCGCCGCTGTTCGGAACTTCGGTGACGGCGAGCCTCGGGTATCCGACCTTCGGAGTCATCATCTCGGGGATCAGCTTCGTTCTCTTGGTCCCGTTCGCCTTGGTTTCCCGACTCTCCGCACGCACCGAGGGTGCGTATCGTCACCACAGCGCCGCCATCACTACTACCGTCATCGCGTAAGGATCACGTAGAAGTCATGAATGACAGCATCACTCACTACCGCAACGGAAAGATCTTCACGGCTGCCGACGACGGATGGGCCGAATCGATAGTCGTCGAGGACCACAAACTCAGATTCGTGGGCGAAACCGTCTATGCCGAAATCCTGGCTCCCGACGCCGAGGTGATCGACCTCGAAGGTGCCGTCGTGCTACCCGGTTTCGTCGACGCACATACACATTTGGTCATGATGGGATTCGCCCTGCAGAAGTTGGATCTGCGTGATGCCACAGATCTCGCCGACATTCAGTCCAGCATCAAGCAATTCGCGGAATCGAACCCGGACGCACCACGCCTGTTGGGTCGCAGTTGGTTGTTCTCCGCACTGGATGGAGGACACCCGACGCGAGAGATGATCGACGCCGTAGTGCCCGATCGTCCGGTGTACCTCGACGCCAACGACGTACATTCGGTCTGGGTGAACACTGCAGCACTGCGTGAACTCGGCATCGACGCGGACACTCCCGACCCGATCGGAGGTCGCATCGGCCGGGATCCGGTCACCGGAGAAGCCACCGGAATGCTGTACGAGACCGCCATGATGCTCTATGTCTGGCCGAAACTGGCGGAGCTCGCGTCCGACGAGGACCGGGACGCCGCCCTCGCGCTCGCGTTCCGCCACTATCTCGAGGACGGCGTGACCGGTGCGGTCGACATGGCGCTCGGCGCGGACGAATTAGCCTCGTTGGAAAGAGCATTGGACGCCGGAGACGGCACATTGCCACTGCGCGTCGCGGCTCACTGGCTGATGACCCGCGAGGACAACGAGGCCGACAACGTCCGACAAGTTCACGACGTGATCGAGCTTCACGGGCGCGTCCAAGGTCCGTGGCTTCGGATCGCCGGAATCAAGATCATCATCGACGGTGTGATCGACAGCTGCACGGCCGCAATGAAAGAGCCATACTCGGACGGCACCAACGCCGAGCCCATCTGGGATCTCGAGTCGTTGATCCCCGTCGTGACGGCCGCAGACGCCGCAGGCCTGCAGATCGCGATGCACGCGATCGGCGACGAGGCGTCGGAGATCGGATTGACGGCACTCGAGTACGCGATCGCTGCCAACGGAGACATTCCCCGCAGGCACCGAATGGAACACTTGGAGTCGATCACCCGGGACAACGTCGAAAGGCTTGCCCGCCTTGGCATCATCGCGTCGATGCAACCGGTTCACGCTGACCCTGCGATCCAAGAGAACTGGCAGGCAATGCTCGGCGACTACCGGGTGAATCGCGCGTACCCGTGGCCTGAATTCACCGAAGCCGGAGCGGTTCTGGCGTTGGGTTCGGACGCTCCGACGGCGCCCCATCCGCCGCTGCCGAACATGTTCATCGCCACCACCCGTCGATCCGCAATCGATCCGTCGCTGGCGCCCAACCTGCCGGGGTACGCTCTCCCCCTCGCGGACGCGCTGGCTCACGCAACCCGCGACGCTGCATACTCGTGCAGGTGGGAAGATGTGACCGGCCAACTGGTTCGGGGAAAAGCAGCCGATTTCGTCGTATTGAAACAAGATCCGTTCACCGAAGGGGTCGATTCTCTTCTGACCACGGAAATCGCGATGACCGTGGTTGCCGGATCCGTGCGATACAACGCCACCCGGGCAAAGAAGACCGAAGCACAGCACACCGAAACCCGATAGCTGATCGTTACCAGTTGTTCGATAACGCGCGCATGCAGCCCGGCGACAGAACGAAGGAGGGACGTGAACTCGTGAACCCATACACTCTGGAGGACGCATGCGCAGGAAAGCTCCGATTTCGGCCGCCGTCACTGTCTCTGCCCTGGCAACCACCGCTGCCCTGATCGTCGCCGGTTGCGGGTCGACCGAAGGAACACCTGAAGCGGCGGCGAGTTCCACGGCAGCCAGTTCAACGGAGTCGGCGACCTCGACGGCAAACGAACCCGAGACGACGGTAACGAGCTCTCCCCCGCCACAATCGAACACCCGCACAAGCTCGTCAGCGACGACCGCAATCCCGGCCTCGGGTCCCTGTCTCGACGTCGACTCCTCGCTCGTCACCGACGCGATCGGCACGCTGGGCACCGACATCAACGGAGGCAAGTGGATACCGCGATCCGCGAGCGAAGAACAGATCGGGAATTGTCCTGATCTGCTCTGGGTTTCGGTGGACGGCGACGGGGTCGGCGATGCGACGTATCAGTCACACGTCCTGTTCTTCCACGACGGAGCATACCTGGGCACCGCTACCAGCGAGCCGTACTCGTACACACACGTCATCGACAGCAACAAGGATTCGGTATCCGTCCAATACCGTTGGCTGCTGGACGACGATGCATTCTGCTGCCCCCAAGGCGGACCGAACATAGTGAACTTCACGTGGAACGGCAGCGCCGTGGTTGCCGACGGCCAGTTCCCGCCCTCCTGAACCTGCCCGGATCCGAGTGGGCTCCGAATACAACTGTGCCCCAGCGACAACGGTCACTGGGGCACAGTTTTCTTCGATCTACTCGCCGGCGCTCCTACTCACCGACACCGAGTTCGCGCAGGCGAGTCTTGTACAGCTCGATGTTGCCGAGCTTGATGTCCTCGTAGCCGCGAACCACGTCCGGCAGTGCCGCGATCTCGACGGCGCGATCGTATCCGTCGGTTGCGAGCGTACGAGAGAGATCAGCGATCATGGCCTCGTACTCGGCGAGCAGTTCACGCTCGACCTTGCGAACGTGCATGTAACCGAAGGGATCGAGCTTGGTACCGCGAAGCTTCTTTCCCTTGGCCAAAACCTTCAGTGCAACATGCGACTTGGGCCCGAGACCGATCTTCTTCTTGCGGCCCATCACTCGGAGGATCGGGGGGTGGAGCTTGTAGGTCAGGTTCTCCCCGGCCGGCACCTGCGACTTGACGTCTTCGATGAAGGCAGGATCGACCAGCATGCGAGCAACCTCGTACTCGTCCTTGTACGCGGTGAACTTGAACAGGCCGCGGGCAACAGCCTCGCTGAAATCGGTCCGCTCGGTTGCGGCACGTTCGGCGGTCCAGACTGTCTGAACCTGATCGATGTAACGCTGGGCGATCTTGACGGACTGGAACTCGATGAGCTGCGCCGCACGCAGTTCCACCAGTCGCAGGGTTTCACCGGTGAAGGTGGTTCCGGCGAACATGTGAGCCGGTGCGACTACGGGTTCGCGGACGGACTTGGCCGGCGTGGTGACGGCCGAGAACGCTGCGGTGTCGGCAATTGCTGCACGACCCCAACGGAATGCCGCGATGTTCGCGTCCACGGCAACGCCGTTGATGCCGATCGCTTCTTCGATGGCCTCGGCCGGCAGACGGAGTCCGCCGCTCTGGTAGGCCGCACCGATCAGCAGGAAGTTGGCGGCTGCGGTGTTACCGAACAACTCCTGTGCCGCGGCGAGTGCGTCGAACGAACGCAGGGTGCGCGACACCTTGTCGAGACGGGCGAGGAGTGACGTCTCCTCGGGGTAGCGAACAGCCTTGTCGTAGACCATGTCGCCGGTCGGCGTCTGCGACGTCGAGGCGATGGAGACCGTCTTCTCGGCATTGCCGTAGTCGAGGTTCTT
Source organism: Rhodococcus sp. P-2 (assembly GCF_016598535.1). Lineage (GTDB taxonomy): Bacteria > Actinomycetota > Actinomycetes > Mycobacteriales > Mycobacteriaceae > Rhodococcus_F > Rhodococcus_F baikonurensis. The sequence continues at coordinate 1,955,840 of NZ_CP066779.1, forward strand.
GTTGTCCGTCGCGGTCAGCAGGTCGAAGGCGACGATGCAATCGGCACTGCCCGGGGTGAGGCGGTTGGACGGCTCGAGCGCGCTGGAGCTGAAACGCAGGTGCGAGACAACAGGTCCGGCCTTCTGGCTCAGTCCGATCTGGTCAAGGCTCTCCACCTCGAGGCCGGCGCGCAGTGCCGCCGTTGCGAGCACCTGGTTGACGGTCACGATGCCGGTGCCACCGATGCCCGCGAGGAAAACGTTCTGCGTGCTGGTGAGCGGTCCGAAATCAGGATCTGCGACGACGGGCGGGACGGGACGTGCGGCCTTGGGAGCCTTCTTGCCCGGCACCAGTTCGACGGTCACGAACGACGGGCAATCGCCGTCCATGCAGGTGTAGTCGGTGTTGCAGGACGTCTGGTCGATCTTCGTCTTGCGGCCGTACTCGGTGTCCACGGGCTGGACCGAGAGGCAGTTCGACTTCACACCGCAGTCACCGCAGCCTTCGCACACTGCCTCGTTGATGACGACGCGAGTGTTGCGAGTGGGCAGCGTGCCACGCTTGCGCTGGCGACGTGCGTCGGCCGCACAGTGCTGGTCGTAGATCAACACTGTGACGCCCTTGATCTCGCGAAGCTCCTTCTGGGCCTCGTCGAGGCGATCGCGGTGCCAGAGCTTGGTGCCCTTGGCCAGAACGCGCTTGTTGTGACGCGAAGGCTCGTCGGCGCAGATGATGATCTGCTTGACGCCCTCGGTGGTCAGCTTGTGGCTGAGTTGAGCAACGGAGAGGGCACCTTCCGCGTCCTGTGCACCGGTCATCGCCACTACCTCGTTGTAGAGCAACTTGTAGGTGATGTTCACGCCTGCGGCGATGCATGCCTGGACAGCCAACTGACCGGAGTGGAAGAAGGTGCCGTCGCCGATGTTCTGGAACAGGTGAGGCACGTCGGTGAACGGTGCCTGCCCGATCCACTGGCTGCCCTCGCCACCCATCTGCGTCAGGCCCGTGACAGCGCTGTCCTCACGGCCGGACATGGTGACGAGTGTGTGGCAACCGATTCCGCCGCCACCGATGGAACCCTCGGGGATAGCGGTGGAACGGTTGTGGGGGCACCCGCTGCAGAAGTACGCGGTTCGCTTGGCGGAGAGCACGTTCAGCGACAGCGGGGCCGGGAGGGTGCGCTTGAGTTCGACGTGCGGCTTCAGTACGCGCCGCAACGGGGCGAGCAGCCGGCCTGCGGTCAGTTCACCACTGGCAGGCATGAGCAGACGGCCCTGGCCGTCACGCTTGCCGATGATGCGAGGGGCATCGTCGGTGCCGTACAGGACTTCCCGGATCTGCGCTTCGATGAACGCGGTCTTGTCCTCGACCACGACGATCTGCTCGAGGCCTTCGGCGAACTCCTTGATCTTCTCGCCCACGACGGGGTAGCACATTCCGATGCGAAGGAGACGGATCCCGGCGCGGTGCAGCGCGGCGTCGTCGACACCGAGGTCTGCCAGAGCTTGTCGGACGGAGTCGAAAGTTGTACCGGTGGCGGCGATACCGATCTTCGCACCGGAGGGGTTTACCTCGATCACATCGAGGTTGTTGGCAGTTCCGTACGCGTGCACGAGATCCCATCGCGGGCCGTACAGATCGGCCTCGGCGATGACACTGTCCGGCGGCGCGGCCATCTGACGCTGCTTGTAGACGAAGGGCTTGCCCTCGAACTGCACTTCCGGAACCACGATGTCGAAGTCCGCGATGCTGCCGTCGATCGTCCAGGCGCCGTCGGCGACGTCGGCGACGATCTTGAGCGCTACGACACAACCGGAGACACGCGAGAGCGCAACAGCGTGCATACCCATCGTGATGATCTCTTCGGCATTGCGCGGGAACAGAACCGGCACACCCATCGCGGCAAGCGAGCGCTCACTGACGGCCGGAACCGTGGAGGACTTCGACGCCGGGTCGTCGCCCACCAGCAGGACTACGCCGCCCTTGGGGTTCACGCCGTACATGTTGGCGTGGCGAATGGTGTCGGTAGCGCGGTCGACGCCGGGGCCCTTGCCGTACCAGACGCCGGTCACGCCGTCGTGGGTCGCGGTTCCTGCGGGGAGGTCCGTCTGGCTTCCCCACACCGCGGTGGCAGCAAGTTCCTCGTTGAAGCCGGGAATGAAGGTGATGTCGTGTTCTGCGAGCACCTTGGGCATGCCGTGAAGCATCTTGTCGACGCCGCCCAGTGGGCTGCCCTGGTAACCGGAGACGAAAGTGGCAATGCGCTTACCTGCCCGGATGTCGCGAACATGCTGCTCGACGAAGCCGCGTGCAATTGCCTGAACACCGGTCAGCAACACCGGTCCCGATCCCGACCGGTACCGATCATCGAGGTCATAGGGCTTGGCCTGGGCTACGCCCGACACCAGTTCAGTCATCGTGGACCACCGTTCCGTCTGCAGTGCATTTCAACTACCGTGCATTTTCAACAACCGCGTAACTCGATCTGTTCAGATGATCGTGGTCGAGGTATGTGAAAGCGTCAACAGAGGCTTGTTCAACTATTCAAATTGACAGTTTGTGAGCCAAATCACGTGACCTAGGTCATCGAATCAATCAGTTGGAGACCCGTTCGTGGCGATACGTCGAAACGGACATAAAACGTTCCTGACAATACAAACCGAGAACAGCCTTGACATTGACGCAACGTCAACTTGCATGCTGAATGAGCGAAACCGATCCGAGAGTAGGAACTTCACGTGAGCGAATGGTCCATCCAAGAACTCGCCAAATCCGCCGGTACCACCAGCAGAACGCTGCGTCATTACGGCGATCTCGGACTCCTGGAACCGAGCCGCATCGGCGCCAACGGCTACCGCTTCTACGACGAAGACGCCCTGGTGCGACTGCAGCGCATCCTGCTGCTTCGCGAACTCGGACTCGGATTGCCGGCCATTGCCGAAGTCCTCACCGGTGAACGCGACACGGCCGCCGCGCTGCGTACCCACCTCGAACTCCTCGAGCAAGAGCGCACGCGGATCTCGAGACAGATCGAATCGGTCAACAGGACCTTGAACAAGACGAAGAAAGGTGAATCACTTATGCCGGAAGATGTTTTCGACGGGTTCGACCACACCCGCTACAAGGAAGAGGTCATCGAGCGTTGGGGTAAGGACGCCTACAGCAGCGGCGACACTTGGTGGCGGTCGATGTCGGAGGAGGACCGGACAGCGCACCTGCAAGCTCAAGCCGACATCGCAGCGGCATTCGGAAATGCCCTGACAGCGGGCCTGTCCGCGGAAAGCGACGACGTCCAGACGATTACCCGCAGACAGTTCGAGTGGATAAAGATCGGTTGGCAGGGAAGAACTCCCAGCGCCGACGCCTTCACCGGACTCGGCCAGATGTACGTCGACGATCCCCGCTTCACCGCAAACTACGACAAGTACGGAGAGGGCACCGCTTCGCTGGTCCGTGACGCGATGAAGGTCTACGCCGAGCGCAACCTGCACTGACGTCGCTCAGTCCTGCCCACTGCTGAGGAGGTTGTGTCGGTGCGCTGCCGCGACGGCCTCTTCCCGGGAGTGCGCACCGAGTTTGCGATACAAGGCTCGGAGGTGACTCTTCAACGTGTTGTTGGATACGAACAACTTTCGTGCGATCTCACCGATCGGAATACCGAGGTCCAGTTCCACGAGAACGTCCATCTCCCGTTTTGTCAGTTGGACCCGAACGATGGCCGCCGGATAAAACTGCGGCGCTTCGGATTCGAGAAAAGCTGTGACGGCACCGCTCGGGCCGTCGGCCCGCTCCTCGAGTTGCCTGATCAGATCACGCGGAACAGTCGCCAACGCCGACAGGACACCCGAGGTTTCAAGTATTCCGCAAGCCTCCTCCCACTGGCTCGCAGCCGCGGCGATGCTGCCCAGTTCACGGAGCGCCGCGCATTCGATCAGCAGGGATTCGAGGCGATACCGTGCGAGATACTGCCCACTCCAGTCGATTCCGCGACACATTTCCAAGGCCTGCGACGAGGATCCCGTCAAGAGATGCGCGCGAGCGGACGAGACCGTGACGACAGCGAACGTGTGCGCGGCGGCAACTGATTCTTCCAGCGCCTTCGTCCCCTCTCCCGAAGCCAACAGGAGATCGATCCGCGCTGCGGTGAGAAGGGCGTCACCGAACGATCTGTCGCATGGATTCACGTGGCCGTCAGTTGCCACCGCGCGCTGCAGAGAGATCAAGCCCGAGAACGGATCGGATTGCAGCAGAGAAAATCTGGTGTATGCGTAGGCCGCGAATGCCCACAGGTCACCTGGCGGGGTGATCTCGGCGAGCGCGTCCATCGCCGCAGCGCCCGCATCTCTGTCCAGGCGGTCGTACGCCACCAACGCACGTGCGATCGCTCCGCCCATGTGCGAAGGCGGTCCCAACCATCCCGAAACATCTGGATGTGTACGTTCGAGGCGAAGCCACTCGGTCGTGTGCGCGACGTCCCCGATCAACGCGGAGTTGAGTGCTGCGTTGCCTGCTGCGTGCCGCAGGACGAACGCCGGGCCATGCTCCACGGCACCTTGATACGCGAGACGTAATTCCACTGCGGCGTCACCGAGGTCGCCGGTCAATTGATGTGAGACTCCCCAGATGAGCCGCAGTGCTGGAAGCTGAGACCCCAACGTGCCCAACGACTCGTCGCCGAGTCCGTACACGACGTGTGCCAACCTGCGTGTGATCTCGGTAGAGCGTTGGTACTTACCGGATGTTCTCAGCACGACGGATTGGACGGTCCCGACGTTCAACAAGCTGTGCGCATGCGGACTGCCACCTATCGCACGCAATTCCGCCGGTTCCGTCGGCAACGAATCGCCGTTGATCAACTGCGGCCTCAGACGTGATTCGAGCAGGTCACGCCCCACCAGAATCGAAGAGTTCGAACTCAGTACGTCGCCGGGTATCGATTGCAACGCAGTCCGGACCAACCCGGTGTGATCGACCAGAAGATCGGCCCAGTGACGCTCGAGTATGTCGAGCACCCTGGTCCACTTGCGTCCGTCCAAGGCGTAGTGAACAGCACCGGCTATATCCGAAGTCCCGAGAGCGTGATCGACGAGAACCTGGAAGGGATCTTCGAATCCATCCCCTTGTTCGGTCCGTATCTGCATGAATGCCAGGCGAACTGACGGCGCAAAGTACCAGGACGGTTCCCCCTCGAGACCATTCCGGAAGATCAGACCGAAAGACTCGAGCAAGTCCAATTTGCCTGCCACTTCCAGATCGTCGGACAGGACACGAGCGATCTCCGGCGTCACCGTGCGGGCAGCGGCGATCGTAGTCGCGAAGTCGAACAACTCGAGCGACTTGCCCGATCGAGGAGCGGTCCGACTGACGTACGCGTGGATCGCCTGGTCCACTCGCTGCTGAACGCGTTCACGTCCACGGCTCGGTTCACTCAGCCCCGCAACCGCACTCAGAGCAACCTTCATCAGCACGGGAACGCCGGCAACGCGTTCACAGATCGAATGGACGATGCCCGAAGGAAGGTGGATCCCTGCCTCCGCGAACAGAACTGTGGACTCGTCGAGCGTATACCTGAGGTCGTTCGCGCACAGGTACTCGTCCACGCGGACGTCCTCGAGCAAGTCCGTCGCAGATCGATCCTGCAGTGTGACAATCACTTTCAACCCGGTAAGCCGTACGATCAGATCCACGATTCGGCGTCCCACCTCGTCACCCTCGACCAGGTCGATGCGGTTGAACACCAACACGAATGGAGCGGGCGACGAATCGAGTAGTGATTCGATTGCCCCCACCGGATCCTCGTGCATTCGTGGCGGGGCCTCGAGTGATTCCAGCGAATCCCGAATCACTGCGAGCGCGGTGTTCCAGTACTCGAGGGGAGTCATCCGAGTCGACGGCGCCGGCACCCAGACAACCGGTCTGTTCGGTACCTGCCCGAGAGTCGTGAGCCACAGCGCGGCGAGTTCCGTCTTGCCGAACCCACGAGGCGAATCGATGACCGTCAATCCCGCCGAGCGTTCCATCAATCCGAGCAGGCGAGGACGAATCGCCGTGGCTCCGCGCCCAGCGAGCCGCCTTTGCAGCGTGCCCCTTCCCCGAGGATTTCGCTTTGCTCGAGATAGCTGCGATCGATTCGAAGTGGACGTCATGACGGCCGACAAACGAGCAGTCGATCCCCGCCGAACTCGAGATTTCGTTCGAGCATCGAACTCCCAACCTGTCCACCCATAACGAACAACATAGACAGAATCGCCGCAACGCGCGAGCACTGGCCGTCTCACAAATACGCCCGATTTGTCTCATTATGTGGGCTCGGTCACTATTGACGATTATTTGCGGGAGAGTGACTGCGACCTGCGGGATCTGACATATCATGCCCGCGTGTCGATGAATTCCGCCCGCATCCGCGTGTCGATGAATTCCGCCCGCATCCGCGTGTCGACTCGATCGGTTGATCCGGAGGACGCCGACGACTTCTGGCGCAGCGCGACACGTCCTTTCTTCGTCACCGACCGGATTGACCCCGACACGCCTCTCGAAGGCTCGATCTCAGCACTTCCCATCGGGTCCTCGTTGATCGGTCGAACAACCTTCAACGCGCAGAAGTACACCCGAAACAACCGGCTGATCGCCGAGAGCGGACTCGACGATCAATACATGGTCCAGGTCGTCCTCGACGGGCAGCTGAGCGGCAACGCCGACGGAGTCGATTTCGTCGCACGTCCAGGAGATGTCACATTCTTCGACCTCGGGCGTACATGGACCGCCGACGCGGAGGCCGAATCGACAGGGCGCACCATCACGCTTCTCGCACCGCGCTCCCTCGTCGAGGCGGAGTCGAAGGGTCGCTCTCTCCACGGGACGGTACTGCGCGGAGTTCCTGCCGTGGTACTCGCTCAGTGCATGCAATCGGTCGTACTCGCGCTACCGCATCTCGATCCCGGCGCAGCAACCGGTTACGAGGACGTCGTGGCGTCCCTGCTTCGTGTCAGTCTGGGTATCGCCGAGCCTGACCTGTCGCCGCGGCCCGATCGCTCCCTCCGAGATCGCGCCTACACCTACATCGCCGAACATCTCTCGGAGAGCTGGCTCGGCCCGACATCGATGTGTGGGGCCCTGTCGGTCTCGCGAGCACAGCTCTACCGCGCATTCGCATCCGACGGCGGGATCGCTCTTGTCATACGACGGAAGCGCCTCGAACTCGTCTACCGCGAGTTGACCAAAGCCGAAACACCGAACGAAACGATCGAAGCGTTGGCCCGGCGATGCGGCTTCACGTCGACATCCCAATTGGCGCGCGCGTTCAAAGACTTCTACGGGATGACCCCGAGCCAAGCCCGTACCCATGGCCGGCGCACGATCGGGGACCCGTCGATAGCTCGCCTGCAACGCCGACTCCAGTTCTTCAACCCCTGAATTCTCTTTGCTCGAGGGTCTTGAGAGTGGGCCTGTGTTCTAGTTGATTCATGAGCTGGATCGACAAGGAACTGTGCGTGGCCGCGCTGACCGGCGCGGTCACAGGCGTCGCCGTGATGATCCCGCTGGTCAGCGATGAAGCATGGTCCTGGGTGGGCCTTTTCATACCCGCATTCATTGGAGCACTGGTCGGACTCGTAGTCGGCTCCAGCGCGGTTGCAGGCGGGCACTGTGCCCTGAACTCCGGCCACAGATGGCCGGCACGCACAGTCCCTCGCTGGAAACACCGGTTTGCTGCGTGTTCGACCCTGGCAGTGACGTTACTGGTAGCCGGAGTATTCACGGCGCCCGTCATCGCTTCAGGTGACCCGGTGCGAGATGACGCAGGGTTCCCGACGTCTCTGGCCGTACTGGCGGTAATCGCCGCAGTTACGTACGTGTTCGCCTACGTGCTCGGCCCGGACCGGCCCTCCTAGCCCCGGTAAGGACCTCGCCTTCATCACGATTCCGCCCCGAACCGCGGTAGAGATCAAAAACTCCACACCAGGCACGAGCTCAGATCACTTCAGCTGGAAAGGAATTGAAGAACAAACTTCTCGATACCTTCCGAAATGACCTTGGTGAGGGCTGTGAAGTCGTTCGACCAACGTTGAATGTCCAAGCTGCTCATTACTTTCCTCCGGTCTACGACCAGGTGACTGTGACCGCACAACGTATGCGAGGCATCGGTCGCGCATGAGAACTATCTGCGAAAATGCGGTTTCCGTTACCGCTGGACCGACCGAACAGCGACGCAGGTTCAGTCGAACCTGCTGTTGCAGATTCGTCGAACGGTTGAAACAACGCCGAGCAGAGTTCGAACGAAAAACAGTATCCGCCAAAAGTATTAGATCGAAAGAACTACGAACCACTCGAGTTCCGCCACATCAGACGGTCACTTCTTCGGCGGGTTTCTCCTCGTGGCTCGCCGCGCCGAAGACAGCCACGGCGACGGCGCCAGCGATCGCTCCGATGAAGCCGACAACGGCAAGCCATTCCAGGCCCGGTCGCGACGCGTCGCCGAGCACCACGACGCCGACGATTCCCGGAACCACCGTCTCGCCGACAACCAGAGCCGCTGTCGCGCCGTTGACGGATCCCAGTTGCAACGCGACCGTGTGCAGATAGAAACCGCCCAGACCCGAGACGAGGATTGCCCAGCCGGCCGGATCGCGGAGCATCGTGCCGATTTCGAACGGATCGATTCCGTAGACCACGCGTACGGCAATGGCCAGACAGCCGAACAGCACACCCGAGATCAACCCGGCGACAACTGCTGCCCGTGAGCCCAACCATCGGATCAAGCCGATGCCGATCGACAAGATCAACGCCGAGCCCACGAGGACACCCCAGTGGACGGCGTCGTTGGAACTCCCGCCGCCCGCGTGACCCGACGACAATCCGAGCAGCAGGAGCGATCCGATCACCGCGGTGATCGCGAACCAGTCACGACGACGCAACTGGATGCCCAGGACCACGGTCCCCAGCACTGCCGTGATGACGAGATTGGCGCTGACCACGGTCTGCGACAAGAACAGTGGAATGAGCCGCGCGGAGATGGCACTACCGGCGAATCCGACTGCATCGAGCACGGTGCCCAGGATGAACGACGCAGTCAGCGCGGCGGCGAAGGTCGAACGCAGGGTCGGGCCACCCGACGCCGTCACGTGTCCGGCCTCGCCTCGCTGCTCGGCGGCAGCTGCCGACTTGCGCGCACCATACGCCTGCAGCACCGATGCAACGCCGTATCCGACGCATGCCACGATCGCGGCAATCAGTCCGATCAGCATCGAAATTCCACACGAAGTTCCAGGGCAATGGTCATAGGGATAGACCCTGCCCTATTTCCCCAGGCCTGACATCACCCTCAGGTATTCGAACAAGTGCTACCCGAGAAGTACACCGACCGACCCTGACCGGTACCTGGGGACACACCGACCCCTAGTGGAATTGCTTGAGAGCCCTGATCTTGTTCATCACGTCGAGCGCCGCCACCTTGTACGCCTCGGACAGTGTCGGATAGTTGAAGACGGCGTCGACAAGGTATTCGACAGTCCCGCCGCACCCCATCACCGCTTGGCCGATGTGCACGAGATCCGTTGCACCCGAGCCGAAGATATGAACACCGAGCAGTTTCAGGTCATCCGTCGACACCAGGATCTTGAGCATCCCGTAGGTGTCGCCTGCGATCTGCCCGCGCGCGAGTTCACGGTATCGGGAAACCCCGACCTCGTACGGCACCGATTCCTTGGTCAGATCGACCTCGGTCGCGCCTACGTACGACACCTCGGGAATCGAGTAGATGCCGATCGGCTGAAGATCCATCAGCTTCGCGCCTGGTTCGTCGAAGGCATGGTAGGCCGCGAGTCGACCTTGATCCATCGACGTCGCCGCCAACGCCGGGAAGCCGATGACGTCACCGACGGCGTAGATGTGTTCGACCTTTGTGCGAAAATTGTCGTCGACGTAGATACGGCCGCGTTCGTCGGCTTCGAGCCCCGCGTTCTCCAGCGCGAGCGGCGCCGTGAGGCCTTGCCGTCCAGCCGAGTACATCACGGTCTCGGCGGGAATCTGCTTGCCGCTGCGCAGCGTCGTAAGCGTTCCGTTCGCTCCGACGTCTACGGCCGTCACTTCCTCACCGAATCGGAAAGTGACCGCCAGATCGCGCAGATGGAACCGAAGCGATTCGATGACCTCGGGGTCGCAGAAGTCCAGCATCGACGTTCTCTTCTCTACGACGGTGACCTTGGTGCCGAGTGCCGCGAACATCGACGCGTACTCGATACCGATCACTCCCGCGCCCACCACGACCATGGTGGTCGGGATGGAGGTCAGATCGAGAATTCCGTCGGAGTCGAGCACACGGTGGCTGTCGAAGGACACCCCCGCCGGGCGGGCAGGCAACGTTCCCGTCGCGATCACCACGAATTTCGCCGTGATCGTCATCTTGTCTCCGCGCGAGGCGTCCTCGACGAGGATGGTGTGCTCGTCGACGAACGAGCCGACCCCTACCAACAATTCGACACGGTTGCGCAGGAGTTGAGATCGCACGACTTCGATTTCCTTGGTGATGACATGCTGGGTTCGCGCCAGCAGGTCGGCCGGAGTGATGTTCTCCTTGACGCGGTAACTCGCGCCGTACAGTTCGCGTTGGTTCATCCCGGTGAGGTAGAGAACCGCCTCGCGCAACGTCTTCGACGGAATGGTGCCGGTGTTGACGCACACTCCCCCGAGCATGTTGCCTTTCTCGACCATCGCCACCCGTTTACCCAGCTTGGCGGCCGCGATGGCAGCCTTCTGCCCGCCCGGGCCGGAGCCGATCACAACCAGGTCGTATTCCATCGGATCAGTCATCGCTTACAACTACCGTCCGCATACGACCGGCAGATGCCGAGCATGTCAATACTCGGTGAACAATCCGCGCACCGAAGGGGCACGATGGCCGTACACGAACCCTGTTGTCAATGAAAGAGATACAGCCGAATCACTACGAAAATTGCTACACACAAACATATTCCGGTATTCGCATACGCACATTCTTCGCCATCCGGCGGAATTCACAACGATCTATTGAAATTTGTTTCACCACAGAGTGATTGATCGATCAACTGACAGGTGACCAAGGCCGTAAACCGGATGTCCAGTATTCGAATTGTCCGAAATAACGAGCGGAATGTTCCTCGTCACATCTCGCCTCGAAGCAGTTGCGCGGAGTCTCAGGTCGCGTTCTACTTGCCTTGACTAATCATCTGTCACTCTCGGTTACAAACATCCGCCCCGTTCACGATCCCCACCTTTCGCCATCTCGAGAGATCAGGTTTCCCAATGGAATTCACGGAACTTGCCGACTATCCCCTACCACCCGGGACCGTCACCGAGTGGACTCCCGGCGCGGTGAATCCGCCCTCGCAGTGGCCTGTCGACCAGCGCCCCGCCAGCTACATCCACGAAGCACATCTGAAACATGCCGAGCAGATGAAACGGCAGGAGCGCTACAAGATCGACGGGTGCGCTCCTTCGTGGCTGGGTACCTCGTTTCGCATCCACGACAGACTCGACCGAAGGATCTGGGCAGCCGCTCTCGATCACTGGATCGATCGCCACGAAGTGCTCCGAACACACGTCGCCGTGGAGGACGAGGCGATAGTCCGACGCACCGCGGGGCGTGGGGACGTCCGGATTTTGGGTAACGACGTCGGACATCTTGCGTCCTCGATGTCCGTCTTCACACATCTGCAGCAACTGCTCGACCGATCGACCGATCCACTTGTCTGGCCTGCGTATCAGTTCGCGACGATTGAAGGTCCCAACCACTTCACCGTGGTTTTTGCCGCCGATCATGCTCTGCTGGACGGATACTCGGTGGCGTTGACCGCGCACGAACTGCAGACGATCTACCGTTCGCTGAGCGAGGGAAGTCATCCCTCACCGCCGGAGACCGGAAGCTACATCGACTTCGGCACCAGGGAACGAGATCTCGTGGAACACGCGGACTGCTCTCACCCGGCGGTGCAGACGTGGCGCGAGTTCTACGCGCAGGGCGAGGCTCCGTACTTTCCATCGCTACCCGAACCGGTCGTCGGACGCCGCGTCCCTCAACAGAGCCTGTCCGCTTGGCTTCTGAGCGCCCGGGGCGCCGAACGCCTGGCAGAAGCGAGCAAGCGCAGCAACCAAGGTTTCCTTGCCGCGATACTCGCGTGCGCAGCCAAGGTGACCGGAGATCTCACCGGCGCAGACGAATTCCGCGTCGTCGTGCCGCAACACACGCGTTCGGAGCTTCGATGGGCTGCGTCGCTGGGATGGTTCATCGGTGTTGTGCCGGTGAGGATTCCGATTGCCCCCGCCGCAACGGTGAACGATCTGGCCCAGCTTGCCGGAGTGGAGATACGACGCGTCCGCCCCGCGGCGGCCCTGCCGTATTCGAGAGTGTGCGAGCTGATCGACTCCCCGCATCACCTGCCGTTCGTGCTCTCCTACATGGACGTTCGTCACGTTCCTGGTGCCGAGCAATGGACGAGCTGGCAGACCAGAGGCCTTCGTAGTCGCGATCATTCGGGAACCGACGTCTACATCTGGCTCACACGGACTCCCGAAGGGCTCAATCTGGCCATACGCCACCCGGGCAATGCGCGCACGAGCCGCCACATCCATCACTTCGCGGGACTCCTACGCCGCGAAATGGAGGACTTTGCCTTCTCGACCGACACATTCGCACCTCCGACCAACACCGCTGCACCGATCGAGGAGAACTCTCATGGAAATGACACCCATCGATCTCTGGGCACCGAAAGCCGGGACGCTCACCGAGTTCAGGCCTACTGAACAGTCCCTGGCGGCGGCATCCGGGGCACCGCGGAGCGACCAACCGCTCTCGTTCCTACAAGAAGGACACATTCGAACCGCCGATCACAAGCGTGCACAAGGCGTCGACTGGTCACCGTGGATCGGATTCACGTTCACTCTGCCCGGTGATCTCGATCGGGAAGCACTGCGTCGGGCGGTCCAGGCGTTTGTCCTGCGGCACAACACACTGCACAGTTGGTTCGAGGTCAGACCATCCGAAGATCCCGACGGGAGCGGGGTCATCGACCGTCACGTGGTGGATGCATCGACGATCGAACTCACGCCGCACAGCGTCGGTTCTCTGCACACGACCGATGCGGTTCGCGAGCATGTCAGCCGAAGTTTCGCCGGCGATACCAGCCCACTGCAGTGGCCCTCGTTCATCAGTGGCGCCGTCGAGCACGGCGCCGGCTTCACCGTCTACTACGGCGTCGATCACTCGCACACCGACGGCCTGTCGCTGATGCTGGGCGTCGAAGAACTTCGTGCGTTGTACATCGCCGAAAGCGCCGGCATCGACGCCCAACTTCCCTCTCCCGGCAGCTACGTCGAGTACAGCGGCGAAGAGCGGGCCTCGGCAGGAAGCCTTGATCTGGCTGCAGCCCCTGTGCAGCAGTGGATTTCGATTCTCGCGGCCAATGCCGGACAACTCCCGACGTTCCCCCTCGACCTCGGCGTCGCGCGGGGCGAACAGACCCGGTCGACCCGCACACACATCGACGTTCTCGACAGCGACGAGTCAGCCGCGTTCGCAGCGCTGTGCAAGTCCCATGGTGTCGGCTTCTCCACGGGGATCTTCGCAGCCCTCGCCCTCACCGAGATCGAAGTTGCGGACAGAGCGAACTACTTCGCGCTCAACGCAGTCGGTACCCGCTCCGATCCGAGATACCTCTACGCGCAAGGCTGGTTCATCAACCTCGTCCCGGTCTCGTTCACGCTGAGTGATGTCACGAGCTTCACCGATGCACTCCCCCTTGCCCACGCTGCTCGCGCAGCAGTGAAGGGACTCGCGGACGTGTCCATTCACTCGGTGATCGCCCAGGTGTCGAAGTTGACCGGATCCGACATCGGCGGAACCTCGGTCCCGCCGATGGTGTCGTACATCGACATGCGCCTGATTCCAGGTGCCGAGCACCACGACGAACTCGACGCGCGCGCACTGGGTGGGCCAGGAACGACGGGTGATCTGTCGATGTGGATCAACAGGAAGGAAGACCGTACGTACGTGATGGTCAGTTTTCCCGATACCGAGCAAGCACACACATCGGTGGATCGGTACCTTCGACACCTCCGCAACGTCCTGAGAACGGTCGCCGATACCGGCGACTACCGTGTCGTTCGTCAGGCGGATGCACGTCAGGAAGTGGAGACCGCCTGATGCACATAACCTTTCTCGACAGGTTCGAGGCACGGCCGGGGCGCATCCTGCAGTGGACTCCGAGCGAAATCTCCACCGGATCGACGTATCCGGTTCCTCCGACCTCGAATCAGCAGCTGCATCTTGCCGGGAGCCGCGGCGATACGACATGGCTCGCTGCCACTTTCGACGTCCCCGGCCCCATCGACACGGACGCACTCAGAGCCAGCTTCGAGGAATGGACGTCCCGCCACGACGCCCTGTCGTGCTCGTTCTCCCAGGCCGAAGTACCGGGTGAATCCTCGGCACTGTTCGTCGACGTCGCCGATATCGGCGACCTGCGCCTCCGTGAGGAAACCGTGGCGGACGCACGAACGCCGGAACAGGTGCGAGAACTCTTGGGCGAGCGCCTGGATCGATGGTGCAATCCTTTTGCGTTTCCCGCGTACTTTCTCGGTGCCATCACCCGCGACGACCAGTCGACAGTGATCTGCGGGTTCGACCATGCCATCTGCGACGGCTGGTCCATGAGCATCGCCATCACCGAGATCAGCACTCTGTATCGCGAATACACTCGGGCAGAACGTGTTCCGATCGCGTCGGATCTATTGCCGGAGCCCGGAAGTTTCCTCAACTACTGCTTCCGCGAATCGGCAACAGCGGATCCAGATCCCGGCGACCACCGCATTGCGGGTTGGCGGTCCTTCCTTCGATCATGCGGAGGTGACACTCCCCATTTTCCCGTGGATCTGGGACTACCCGCCGGAACGATGTCACCCCAGGGCACCGACACCCGAATGCTCCTCGACGCCGACGAAGCAGAGCTCTTCGACCAGAACTGCGCCGATCATCGACACTCGCCTTTCGGCGCGATTCTTGCGTCGATCGGTTTGGCCACAACACAATTGACCGGCAAGAGGGACACACACCTGCTGTTTCCGGTCCACACACGTCGGGAACCGCGGCACAACCACACCTTCGGATGGCTGGTGGCCAATGCGCCCATCACCGTGACGAGCAAGGATAATCTTCACAGCACTGCTCGGGCAGTCAATCTCGCTTTCCACGAGTCACTTTCACTGTCGTCCGTGTCCTCGCGACAGGTGTTGCGGAGCTTGGGGCCCGAGGTTTCGCCCACTCGCCGAGACATCTTCTCGGTGTCCTACGCCGACTACCGAACCATGCCCGGTGGATCTCGCCCCCGCAAATCAGAGTCCCGCGAATCACAGCCTGCGCCGATCAATCCGCAGCAACTCAGTCGCGTGTCGAATGCCGACGATGTTCAGTTCTGGTTCTCGCGCACCCACGACGGTCTGGCACTTCGCACCCGCTTTCCCGCGCCCGCGGCTCGGACGGTGCACACCTTCCTCGCGAGTGTCTCCGAGATTCTGTCGGCTCCGTAGAGCTACAGCTGCATATATATTTGACACTTCTTTGTTGTGCACAACTTAACTGTGCGCTACAGTTGTTCTCGTGACCAACCCACTCGCCCTCGAACGCCAGGTCTGCTTCGCCCTCTATTCGGCGTCGCGGGCCACCACGGCTGCGTACCGAGCGATGCTCGACGACCTGGGGATCACGTATCCCCAGTACCTCGTCTTGTTGACACTCTGGGAACGAGACGGCCGCGGGGTGCGCGAAATCTGTGAGGCCCTCGATCTGGATACCGGAACCCTGTCGCCGCTGCTCAAACGGTTGGAGGGTCTGGGTTTCATCGAACGTCGACGCCTCACCACCGACGAGCGTCGCGTCGAGATCCACCTGACCGAGTCCGGTTCCACCCTGCGCAGCAAGGCCGAGGACATCCCGGCCAAGCTCGCGGGCGCCACTGGTCTGAGTAACGACGAACTGACCGAACTCCGAGACGTTCTCACCCGCCTCGGCGAGTCACTTCAAGCATCCAATGCCCACTCCGACGGAAAGAAGAAGTCATGAACATCGTCTACACCGCAGAAGCACTTGCCACCGGCGAAGGCCGCAACGGTCACGCTCGCACCTCGGACGGACGCCTCGACCTCGGCCTCGCCATTCCCAAGGAAATGGGTGGCAGCGGCGAGGGCACCAACCCCGAGCAGCTCTTTGCCGCCGGATACGCAGCGTGCTTCCACTCCGCTCTGCAGATGGTCGCCCGCGCCGAGAAGGCCAACGTGGCTGATTCCGCAGTCGGCGCGCGGGTCGGCATCGGCCCGAACGGCGCAGGCGGTTTCGGACTTGCTGTGACGCTGGAGGTTTCACTCCCCCATCTGCCCCATGACCAGGCCGTCGAGCTGACGGAGAAGGCGCACCAGGTGTGCCCGTACTCCAACGCAACTCGCGGCAACATCGAGGTCACCCTCGAAGTAAGTAAGGACGACGAATGAGCACCACCACTGTAAGCCGGGAAATCCGCCTCGCATCACGCCCGAGCGGTTGGCCCACCTCGGAGAACTTCGCCACCGCCGAAGTCGAACTCCCCGAACTCGAAGACGGCCAGATCCTGGTCCGCAACATCGCCATCTCCGTCGACCCGTACATGCGCGGCCGGATGAACGACGTGAAGTCCTACCTTCCGCCGTTCCAGGTCGGCGCGGCGCTCGACGGTGGCGCTGTCGGCGAGGTCGTCGAATCCAAGTCGGCTGATCGCGCTGTGGGCGACGTTGTCGTCCACGGCCTGGGGTGGCGTGAATACGCCATTCTCGACGGATCCGCAGTGACTCCGGCCGACACGTCCATCGCGCCGGCGACGGCCTACCTGGGCGCCCTCGGCATGACCGGCCTCACTGCGTATGCCGGCCTCACCGCAGTCGCGGAATTCAAGGAAGGCGACACCGTATTCGTCTCCGGCGCAGCAGGTGCCGTCGGATCGCTCGTCGGTCAGATCGCCAAGTTGCTCGGCGCGAAGCGAGTGATCGGCAGCGCCGGTTCACCGGCGAAGGTTGCCCGACTTCTCGAACTCGGATTCGACGCGGCGTTCGACTATCACGACGGCCCGATCACCGAACTTCTGGCCGCCGCGGCGCCTGACGGCATCGACGTGTACTTCGACAACGTCGGTGGCGAGCACCTCGAAGCCGCCATCGACGCCATGAACCAGGGTGGCCGGATTGCCTTGTGTGGGGCCATCGCTCAGTACAACACCACTGACAAGCCCACCGCTCCCCACAATCTGGCATTGGTGATCGGCAAGCAGCTCACGCTGCGCGGATTCCTCGTGGGCGGCTACCGCCACCTCGGCGGCGAATTCCGCACCCACATGGCAGGGTGGCTCGCCGACAACAAGATTCAGTGGGACGAGACCATCGTCGAAGGCCTGGAGAATGCACCACAAGCGTTCATCGACCTGATGCGCGGTGCGAACACCGGCAAGATGGTTGTCACGCTGTAACCCGAACAGCATGTAGCTCGAACAGATGTGAAGGTGGCCGCGAACTTCTCGAAGTTCGCGGCCACCTTCATATCCGAATCAGATCCCGTACGAGACTCCGGTCAACTTCTCCGACAAATTCCACAAGCCCGCGGCGGTCCTCGTATCGTGAGACTTCTTGTTCGACCCCACGACCTTCGGATACCCGCGCTGCTCGAACGGACCGTCCGGTCCGATGTAACTGCCGCCGAAAGCATCCGGCGCAGTGGCCGCCCACAGTTCGGGAAGCGCACCCATCTCCGCGGACTGAGCGAAGATCGAATTACCTATCCCCATCAGCTTGTCCTGGATCGACTCGGTATGCCCCTGCAGGTTCGTCGACGCATATCCCGGATGCGAAGCGAGCGCTTTGAGCGGAGATCCCGAAGCTGCGAGCCTGCGCTGAAGTTCGTACGTGAACAACAGATTGGCGAGCTTGGACTGCCCGTAGGCCAACCAGCGGTTGTACTTTCGACGTTCGAAATTGAGATCGTCGAGATCGACAGTTCCAAGCTGATGCAGGGCACTGGACATGGTCACGACCCGGTCGGTGAGTTTGTCCTTCAACAGACCGGTCAAGGCGAAGTGCCCGAGATGATTTGTGCCGATCTGCATTTCGAAACCGTCGACCGTCCGGCGGAACGGAACGGCCATAACGCCGGCGTTGTTCACCAGGACGTCGACCTTGTCCGTTGCGTCGGCGAAAGCTCGTACCGACGACAGATCGGACAGGTCCAACTTACGAACTACCGCGTTTGACCCGATCTCTGCGGCTACGACGTCGGCCTTCGTGGTGTCCCGACAGGCGAGGACCACGTCTGCCCCGGCTTTGCCCAGCGCTCGTGCGACTACCTCACCCAGTCCGCTGTTCGCCCCCGTGACGACAAATGTGCGGCCGGTCTGATCGACTACGTCTTCTGCGGTCCATTTGGTCATGCTTTCCAGCGTACGTGCCTTACTCGTCGGTAGGGAGGGGCGATTTTCCGGTCATCGCTTGCGCTTGGTCCGGATCGGCTTTGCTCCCGGCAACGGTGCGGCGGCCCTTCGGGGCGCCTGGGTCGCGGCCGTCGAGGATGTCGGCGACAATTCGGCCTCCTTCTGCTCCGCCGCGATGCGTCCGTAGACGAGATGCTGTTGTCCCAACGTCCAGCAGTTGTTGCTCACGAAATAGAGCAGGATCGCAACAGGGGCGAAAGCGCCGAACGCAACCACACCGATCGGAAATACCCACAGCGCAAGTTTGTTCATGATTGCCGTCTGGGGGTTGACGGTTCCGGTGTCCACCTGACGTGCGATGGACGCCCGCGACGTGAAATGCGTAGCGACGGCCGCGAAGATCATCAGCGGTACGGCAACCAGAATGATGGAGATTCGGCTGACGTCGCCGAACGCCTCCAGTTGTGCTGCCGGACTCGAAATCATGGCGGACAACGGCGCGCCGAACAGTTTGGCGTCGAGAAACGACTGCACGTCCGAGGCGCTGAAGAAGTAGTTGGCAGTGTTCGCGTTGTCCGCCACCGACATGGGCTCGGTCGGGCTCAGAAACGGGACGTGGGATGCCGCTCCGGTTCGATTGAATGATCGCAGGACGTGATAGAGACCAATGAACACCGGTGCCTGAACGAGCATCGGCAGGCATCCGAGCAACGGGCTGTAGTTGTGTTCCTTCTGCAGCTTTGCCATCTCGACAGTGAGCTTCTGCCGGTCGCCCGAATACTTCTTCTGCAATGCCTTGATCTGCGGTTGCAGTTTCTGCATCACGAGTTGGGTGCGGACTTGCTTGACGAATGGTTTGAACAGCAAGGCCTTGAGCGTGAAGACCAGAAACACGACCGAAAGCGCCCATACGACGCCGTTGTCGGGTGATCCGGAGATCAGTGAGAAGACCTTGTGCCAGAACCAGAGGATTCCGGACACGGGGTAGTAGACAAAATCGAGCATGACGAATAAAACCTCACCGAGAGGCACGCTCCGGCAATCGAGAGCGCGGGAATGGTCGTGGACGCAAGACGTCTGACCGACCTACGGCGAGTTCACTCCCGCCGACGGCCGATCTACAGACCGATTCCGGGTGCTCGAGGTTGCGGACGACCGGGCGCGTCCGGACTGCTCTGCCTACGGAAGGCACCACGCAGGCAGCGCTCGTCATCCGACGGGCCGGTGGCCGCAACCGCACACAGTTGCAGAAGTTCGTACTTCGACGAGGTGGCGAGCGCTGCGACCACGAAGACGGCAATCGCAGTTCCCAGCACCGCGGCGCTGCCCGACGATCCAAGCGGAGGCACTGCGAGAAGCGCGATGAACGGCAGCAGAAGCAGCAACAGTGACCGTGTCACCGTTCCCGTGCTCCGCTGTTGCATGACTGCGAGAGTACAGAACGACCACCGAATCCAGCTAGGCACCGTTTCGTGAGCGCATTCCCGACCCGCTGCGTACCGGCGAGGTCGCCCCGCCGCACACGATCGCCGGCCGCCTGGTCACTGCACAATCCGCATGGTCGAACAGAACGCCACCAACCGAGTTCACCAGAAACAAGCGCGCAACACGCACGGGGAAATCCCGCGCGAGTGCTGTCGCCACACCGCCGCCGAACGAATGCCCGACGACGGTCACCGGGCCGGTAACTCCGGCGGCGTCCAGAAACCGCGTCATCCACGCCGCATAACCTTCGAAGTGTCGATCGTCTCGGCCCAGTTCAGAGGTGGTTTTTCTTCGGGTGAAGTACCGGACTCGATATTGCCGTGCGCCCGCCGGTGCGGCGACGACCGTAGTACCTGCACCGATACCTACTTCTTACTTCTGCCCTTCTCGAGACGTCACGCCTGCCGACAAGCCATTCGAAAACAGGTATGCACCCCGTCCACCTGACCGGCGCGAACACGTCGAGGCGACACCAGGCTGTGTGTCACAAGCCGAAGCCCGATCACGCTCAGCCGATACCTGCTTCGGGACGCACCGACGCGAAGGCAACACGAGAAATGTCGCACCACCGATTCACCAGCCCCCGCACGACGAAGAACGCACTCGGAAGGGCGCTTGTCATCGGCGCTCTTTCGCTCACAACCCTTGCCGTGAGCATCGACACCGCAAACGCTCAGGCCCCTTGCTTCCGGACTGGAACACAGGCGAAGTTTCCGTCGCCACGAATCCGGCAAAGGTGTCGGGTTTCGTTTCCTCGGACGGAGGCCGCGCATTGGCAGCCGCACAGTCCAAGATCGGCGCCCCGTACGTCTGGGGCGCAACCGGACCGGACTCGTTCGACTGCTCCGGCCTCGTGCAGTGGGCCTATGCACAAGCGGGCGTTTCGATTCCACGAACTACCTACGACCAGGCTGTCGGCGGAGCTCCGGTTTCCCGGGACGAACTCCAGCCCGGTGACGTGGTCCTGTACTACGGCGGGGAACATGTCGGGATCTATGCCGGCGGCGGTGACGTCGTTCACGCCCCGACATCGGGCGAGTCGGTCAAACGCGCACCCGTGGACTCGATGCCGTACTACCTCGCCCGCCGTTACTGACATGTTTCACGTCAGCTTGACAAAACGGCCTGGATCGCAACGACATTCGGCCCGCTCGTCACTATCCGAATGCTTGACGCTCCCCCATTGCGCGGAATGCGACGCCATCCTCTCCCCCGCCAGTGCCGTCTGCACCAGATGCCGCGGGGTGCGATTGGACGTAGCGCGGTGCTGCGGAGACGGCACTGTCGTGTCCTGGCGAACGGTTCAGGGCGATCCGACGACGGTTCTCGCCATTGTCGAATTGGACGAGGGACCGTGGCTGTACACGTTACTCACGCAATCCCCACGCACGGATGCGCCCGGACCGCTGCGAGTGTCGTTTCAACGGCGAGAAGTGGGTAAGCGCTATCCGGTGTTCTGCCTGTGCGGCGACGACCGAGGCGCAGTGCAATCGGACGTCAACTCCGGCCTTCTGAAGCTTTGATCTGCTGCGAATCATCTTCCTGCGCAGTCGATACCACCCACGCCGCGATCTGCGCTCTGGAGGTGAATCCCAATTTCGTCAGCACGTTCTCCACATGCCCCTGCGCCGTCCGTGGCGAAATGACGAGATGCTCGGCGATAGCGCGGTTGGTGAGGCCCTGAGCCACCAGTTCCGCAACTTGCTGCTCACGACGGGTCAGTCGGATCGCCTCCGTCGACAGTGAAGCTGAAGCACTGCGACGCTCGTTGAGCGCATAGGCGACGGCTTCACCCTCGGTCATGACGATTCCTCGGTGAAACTCTCTATCGAAGGCGCTGTCACCCAAAGCCTTTCGAGAACTATCCATGGTATTCTCGCGGTAGCTCGACAATCGCGAGAATCCGGTGAGAGGTTGCCCGATCTTCTGCCAGTACATCGCTGCGGCACCGAGAAGAACCGCTCCATGCTTCCAATCACGTTGTGCCACTGCCGTCCATGCAAGCGGTTCGATGCACCACGCCGCGTTCATCGACGAGCTGTCAATTCGCAAACTTCGCGTCAAATACTCACTCGTGCGCGCGAAGTCGCCCCGAAGCCAAGCAATGAGTCCGAGAAACCCCAACGCGTGGGCCTGATACGTCACTTCGCGCAGTGGCTCGGTAATCTCGAGACACTCGTCGAAACACTCCGCCGACCGCTCCAGCGCGCCCGTAAGAATGTAGGCGAGGCCGAGGGTATCCAAACTGATCACCACGTACTGCAGATTTTCGTCGAGCCGAAACAACGTCACGGCAGATTCCAACTTCGCTGTGGCATTGTCCAATTCACCCGCGCATGTGTCGACGTACCCGCCCGCCCACTCCGTCAGAGCTCGCGAGCGCACATCTCCCAGAGCCTCCGCAAGTCGCCGTCCCTCGTCGATCAGTTCGCGGGCGCGAACGAGATCGCCCTGCATCGCATGCGCCGCGGCGTCCACGCACAGGACATCCACCCGAAACATGTCAGGCTCGGAGTCCGCGGCGTTCAGTGTTCGATCAGCCCAATATCGCAACTGGCCGATCAATCCGTCGGACAACAAGAATCTGTACCACGCGGCGAACATACGAGTCGCAGAACGCGCCTCACCAACGGTGGAAATCGAATATTCCAGTGCATCGTACAGATTGTGTTGTTCTCGACCGAGCCGCGCTGCCCACGACGCCTGCCCGCTACTGATCCAGTCGGATTCTGCACGGATGACAAGGCCTTCGAACCAATCACGGTGTCGGCGAGGCAGATCGAGCTGCTCCCCCGTTGAATCCAACTTTTCACGCCCGTACTCCCGGAGCAGATCGAGAAGGTGGTATCGAACGGAGCCGTCGATCTCCTCACGAATGAGGATGGACTTCTCGACCAAACCGGTGACGAGATCGAGTGTTTCCGTCGAACTCGAATCCTGCCCGCACACCCCCTCCGCCGCGTCGAGATCGAACCCACCCGAAAAGACCGACAACCTCCCCCACAACCGCTGCTCCGGTAGCGAACAGAGGTCATAGCTCCAATCGATCGACAATCGAAGGGTCTGCTGACGACTGGGCACGTCTCGTCCGCCATTGGTGAGGAGACGGTACCGATCCGAGAGCCGGTTCATGATCTGCTCCGCAGACATACCCCGCAGACGGGCAGCTGCCAGTTCGATCGGCAACGGCAGTCCGTCCAGGTCTTGGCAGATGCGGGCAACGGTATGCCTGTTCTCCTCGGTCAGCGCAAATCCTGGTACCACCGCTGCGGCTCGTTCTGTGAACAACAGAACGGATTCGTACTGGGCCAGCCCGGTGGACCCGTTCGGGCCCCGAAGAGCCGGCGTCGTGAGCGAGGGAACACGCATCGTCACCTCACCGCCCATCCCCAGCGACTCGCGGCTCGTCGCCAAGATTTTCACCCCGGCGCAGCGACGCAAGATCGCCCCGCACAAGCGGGCAACCGAATCCACCAAGTGCTCACAGTTGTCGAGCACCAACAGCAGACTCCGATCGGCGCAGTAGTCGATCACGGCGTGCAGCGAATCCGACGACGAGACCGGCCGCACCCCCAACGTCAGGGCGACATGGTCCTCGAGCAGGTCCGGATCCGACAGCTCGCCCAACTCCACCAACCAGGTTCCCCCGCTGAACACGCGTTGCAGCGCACCCGCGAGTCTGATCGCAAGGCGTGTCTTACCCACTCCCCCAACGCCGGTCAGCGTCAACAAACGGGACGACTCGAACAATCTTCTGGCATCGGCCAACTCACGCCGTCGGCCGACGAAACTCGTCAGCTCCAACGGCAAGTTGCCGACAATCCGGTGATCGGCTTCTGCACGCACAGCGGATGCCATCGACCGACTCGCTTTCTGCGATTCCACTCCACACCAACGCTACCCCCGCGAACTGCACCCGGAGAAGCGCACCGCTGCCCACGGTCTCAGCCTCGGGAGTCGGTCTCCTGCGCGGTCGAGACGAACCACGCCGCGATCTGTGCTCTGGAAGTGAATCCCAGTTTTGTCAGCACATGTTCCACATGCCCCTGAGCGGTCCGCAGCGAGATGACCAAGTGCTCCGCGATGGCGCGGTTGGTCAGTCCCTGAGCAACCAGTTCCGCAACTTGCTGCTCACGGCGAGTGAGGTGAGGTCCTTCTGTCGACGATGCAGTCGTCGCACTGGAACGCTTGTCGAGCGCATACGCGACAGCTTCACCTTCGGACATCGCAAACCCGTTGCGAAACGAGGTGTCGAAAGCATCATCACCCATAACCTTGCGTGCAGCGTCTGCCGCGCTGTCGTGATGAGTTGACAAACCCGGCAGGCCCGCCAGCCGTCCCCCGAGCTTCTGCCAATACATGGACGCCGCGCCGAGCAGAACCGCTGCATGCTTCCAATCACGTTGCGCTGCAGCAATCCAGGCCAACGGTTCGATACACCACGCCGAGTTCATCGGGGCATCGAGAATTCTCAGACTTCGAGTCAAATAGTCACGTGCGCCTTCTAATTCACCTCGGAGCCAGCCGACGATCCCGAGAGTTCCCAGCGCAAAAGCCTGGAACATCACTTCGTGGGCGGGCACGGTGATCGCGAGAGTCTCTTCGTTGCACTCCACAGAGCGATCGAGGGCCCCCGAAAGGAAGTATGCGATCCCCAGAGTGTCCAGGCCGATCACCACATGCAGCAGATTTTCGTCGAGTCGAAACAGCGTCAACGCGGATTCCAGCTTGGCTGTAGCGGTATCGAAGTTGCCCCCGAATGTATCGACGTATCCGTCACCCCATGCCGCCAGACCGCGTGAGCGTACGTCCGCCAAGGCGTTCGCCAGGCGCCAACTCTCGTCGACCAGCTCTTCTGCCCGTTCGAGCTCACCCTGCATCGCGTGATTCACGGCGTCAATGGCCAAGACATCCACTCGGAACGGGTCCAGCTCCCGATCCGCTGTATTCAGGGCTCGATCCGTCCAATAGCGCGCCTGCACAAGCAATCCACTTGCAAGCCAGAATCTGTACAACGCACCGACCATTCGCGTTGCAGATCGCGCCTCTCCCGCAGTGGAGATCGAGAATTCCAACGCGTCGTTGACGTTGCGCTGTTCACGACCCAGCCTTGCAATCCACGCCGCTTGCCGGTCACTGATCCACTCGGCTTCCGCACGAACGACCAGCGCTTCGAACCAATCACGGTGGAGCCGTCGAAGTTCCACGAAATCACTCGAGATCTCGGCCTTCTCGCGTCCGTACTCCCGCAGGAGGTCTAGCAGGTGATAGCGAACAGTGCCGTCGACCTCCTCACGAATGAGGATGGACTTCTCGACCAACGCAGTGACGAGATCGAGCACCTCGGTCGAACTCGAATCCTGCCCGCATACGCCTTCGGCCGCGTCCAGTTCGAACCCGCCGGAAAATACGGTCAGCCGACCCCACAACTGCTGCTCCGGAGGTGAGCACAAGTCGTAGCTCCAATCGATCGACAATCGGAGGGTCTGCTGGCGACTCGGTACACCACGTCCACCGGAAGTCAAAAGGCGGTAACGATCCGAGAGCCGATCCATGATCTGCTCCGCCGACATCCCACGCAGGCGAGCGGCCGCCAACTCGATCGGGAGTGGGAGTCCATCCAGGTCGTGACAGATATGAGCAACGGCGCGCTTGTTCTCCTCGGTGAGGGTGAAACCTGGCACTACGGAAGCCGCACGCTCGGTGAACAGCGACACGGATTCGTACTGGGCAAGTCCCTCGAATTCGCGCGGCTGTTGCTGCGGTGTGGTGAGCGAGGGAACGCGCATCGTCACCTCACCACCTATACCCAGCGATTCTCGGCTCGTCGCCAAGATCTTGACGCCGGCACATCGCCGTAGGATCGCACCGACGAACGAAGCGACGGCATCGACAAGATGTTCGCAGTTGTCGAGTACCAACAGCAGACTGCGATCGGCGCAATAGTCGGTCACAGTGTGCAGCGGGTCCGACGAGGACACCGGCCGCACACCCAGTATCACGGCGACATGATCCTCGAGAAGTTCTGGATCCGTCTGGTCGCCCAACTCCACCAACCACGCGCCGTCCCGGAACACCCGCTGGAGCGCACTCGCGAGTCGGATCGCGAGCCGCGTCTTGCCCACACCGCCGATGCCGGTGAGCGTCAATAAACGGGACGACTCGAACAATCTTCTGGCTTCGGCCAACTCACGCCGTCGGCCGACGAAACTTGTCAGCTCCAAGGGCAAGTTGCCGACAACTCTCTGGTCGGCTTCTGCGCGCACAACGGATGCCATCGACCGACTCGCTTTCTGCCAACCACTACAAATCAACGCTACCCCCGCGTTCGTCGACCTGAGCAGTGCTCACTCGAGCTTCGTTGTCGCAGTCGAAGTGCCCGCACCTCACGGATGCGATTCACGACGGCCATGCCGGTGTCATGCGCCCGAAACAACGGATTCCTACCCTGGCAGCGAGGAGAAGGGAGACCGACATGCCGCCGCGCCGTAGATCGGTACTGCTGACGCAACTGGTAATCGATGCTCCCGGTAGTCCCCAACAAGCGATCCTCGACGAACTGCGGCGAGTAATTCTGTCGGGTTCGGCGCCTCCGGGTACCCCGATTCCTCTCGGCGACGTGGCTGATGTGTTCGGTGTCAGTCGAATACCTGTGCGGGAATCGCTGAAAACCCTGGTCGGAGAGTCGTTGGTCGACCATCGCCACCAGTTCGGCTACACCGTCGCGCAGTTGACGCCGGCGGAGCTACATGAGATGTACATCGTCCGCGAAACCCTCGAATCAGCTGCATTGGCCGTCGCCGTCGAGCAGGCCACCGAAGAGGATCACGAACACGCCGTCGAGGTGAACTCCCGTCTGGAGATCGCGTTGCGCTACGACGACTCTCAGTCCTATCACTGCGAGAGCCGCAACTTTCACCTCGCACTGACCCGACCGTCGCAGATGCTTCGACTTCTGCACATGTTCGAAGCTGCCTGGAACATCACCGAACCGGTTCAGCCGATGGTCCATGTTGCCGGCGTCGACCGGCAGGTACTGCACTCCGATCACACAGCGATGCTGGACGCATTCCTGCGTCGGGACGCGACCGCGCTCCTGACTGCATCCGAAATCCATCATCGCCGACTCGATACCGTGATCGCGACTCTGCCGACCGACACCGGCCTGCTTGCCGAAAAAGATATACCGATTGCGCAATAGTCGCGCAACACGGCCTCGATACCTTTCTCTCAACACAGTTTTCACCACCGTCGCTGAGAGCTTGTGCTCTGTCCGCTGATTCCTTGCACACAAGCACAGGAGCTGTCATGACCGACATTCTTCCGTCTCGAACCACTTCTTCCACCACTCCCACAACGGAAACCGGTACAGGTGATCTCGTCGAGGCCGCCGGCCACCCGGTGGGCAGCGGATTGATCAAGGCGGGTTACGACCCACGTTTGACCAACGAGGATCTGGCACCGCTACGCAAGCAGACCTGGTCGTCGTACAACATCTTCGCGTTCTGGATGTCCGACGTACACAGCGTTGGTGGATACGTCACGGCCGGTAGTCTTTTCGCCCTCGGCCTGGCCAGTTGGCAGGTACTCGTCGCATTGCTGGTCGGCATCACGATCGTCTATTTCTTCTGCAATCTGGTGGCCAAACCCAGCCAGGCCACCGGTGTGCCCTATCCGGTGATCTGCCGCAGCGTGTTCGGTGTCCTCGGAGCGAACATTCCGGCAATCATTCGCGGCCTGATTGCCGTGGCTTGGTACGGAATTCAAACTTTTCTCGCCTCGGCAGCACTCGATGTCGTACTCATCAAGCTCTTTCCGTCACTTGCACCGTACGCCGTGGTCGAGAATTACGGCTTCGCCGGGCTCTCCGCACTGGGCTGGGGAAGTTTCATGCTCCTGTGGGTACTTCAGGCCTGTGTGTTCTGGCGAGGCATGGAATCGATCCGCCGCTTCATCGACTTCTGTGGCCCCGCCGTGTACGTCGTGATGTTCATGCTGTGCGGATATCTCGTCTACAAAGCAGGCTGGAGCGCAATCGATCTCACGCTCGGTGACGTGAAATATTCCGGTTTCGACGCCGTGCCGGTCATGCTCGGTGCGATCGCCCTGGTCGTCTCGTACTTCTCCGGGCCGATGCTCAACTTCGGCGACTTCTCTCGCTACGGGAAGTCGTTCGCAGCCGTCAAGAAGGGTAACTTCCTGGGGTTGCCGGTCAACTTCCTCGTGTTCTCGGTACTCGTCGTCGTCACCGCATCGTTGACATTGCCGGTGTACGGCGAGCTGATCACCGATCCCGTTGCAACCGTGGCACGTATCGACAGTACCTTCGCCATCGTCCTCGGCGCCCTCACCTTCACCATCGCCACGATCGGCATCAACATCGTCGCCAACTTCATTTCCCCGGCCTTCGACTTCTCGAACGTCAGCCCGCAGAAGATCAGCTGGCGCGCCGGTGGAATGATCGCGGCAATCGGATCCATCCTCATCACCCCATGGAACCTGTACAACAATCCCGACGTCATCCACTACACCCTGGAGACCCTCGGAGCTTTCATCGGGCCACTGTTCGGAATCCTGATCGCCGACTACTACCTCGTGCGCAAGCAGAAAGTGATCGTCGACGACCTGTTCAGCATGTCGCCGACCGGAACCTACTGGTACAGCATGGGATACAACCCTGCTGCGGTGATTGCCACCGTAGTGGGAGCCGTCGTCGCGATGGTCCCGGTCCTGGGTAAGGACCTCACCGGGATGTACACCGCAGCGCAGTACAGCTGGTTCATCGGTTGTGGGCTCGGATTTGCCGTCTACTACCTTCTCGCCACGCGCACCCCTCTGGCTGTTCGGAATGCTTCTTCTGCCGACACTGTGACGGTCGACTGATCCTCATGAGAATCAAGGTGATCAATCCCAACACCACGTGGGCGATGACCGCCAAGATCGAGGAATGTGCCTGGGCCGTCGCCGGCTCGGGCACATTCGTCGAGGCCGTCAGTCCTGCCATGGGTCCTGCGTCGATCGAGAGCCACTACGACGAAGCGCTCAGCGTCCCAGGGATTCTGACCGAGATCGCGTCCGGAGAGAAGAACGGCGTCGACGGATATGTCATTGCCTGCTTCGGTGATCCAGGCCTGGATGCAGCTCGCGAGCTGGCCAGGGGTCCCGTGGTCGCGATCGCCGAGGCAGCTGTGCACTACGCCGGTTTCCTCGGACGCGGATTCAGTGTCGTCACCACCCTCGGTCGGACTCGTGGCCGGGCTGCCGATCTGGTGGACCGTTACGGAATGGCGGCCCGGTGCCGCGGTATCCACTCCTGCGAGATTCCGGTTCTCACACTCGATCGCGATCCCGATGCACGAAAGGTGATCCTGGAAGCCTGTTTCGACGCCTTGGAACGAGACGGCTCGGATGTCCTCGTTCTGGGGTGCGCCGGGATGGCGGACCTGTGCCAGGATCTGTCCGACGAACTGGGAGTGCCGGTAGTCGACGGTGTTGCCGCTGCCGTCACCATGGTTCAATCCTTGATCACGCTAGGATTGTCGACCAGTACGCGCGGTGAGTTCGCGCGGCCCCTACCCAAGAACTACACCGGAACTTTGGCACCGTTTTCTTTGTGAACCCGCCCGAGCGACAATCGAGCGCCGATCATTGCCAGGGCCAGAGCGGCGAACAAGACGCCGGCCCACACCAATTGACGTGTTCCGAGGTGTGTGAGAAACAAACCACCTGTCGCTGTTCCGAGCGTGATCCCCAGATTGGAGAACGAAATGAACAGGCTGTTACCGAATTCGGGTGCATCGACCGAATCTCGCCCCATCCAACTCTGGGAAATGACCAGTCCACCGGAATGCACCACGCCCCACACCAACACGGCAACAGTCATCGCAGCGAAGTACGGACCCACCAGATAGATCACCACGTACACGAGTATGTACAGCAACGGAAACGCCACGACTGTTCGCACCACACTCTTGCCGAGCAGGGCCCCGAAGACGAAGTTTCCGAAGATCATCACGACACCGAATGCCAAGAGCATCGCACTGATCCACGATCCGCTCATACCCGTCACCTCGCCGAGATATTCGGCGAAGTATCCGTACACCGAGAACATCGCCGCAAAAACGAACGTGACGGAAAGAATGGTCAACCACACGCCGGGTCGGCGAAGTATCCCGACCTGCGCACCGTACGACACACGTTGTGCGACCGGGGCCGAGGGCAGAAGTACAAGAATTCCGACAAACGCGAGCGCATTGACCACGGCACCGAAAACGAATGCCGTCGAAACCGACAAGTTCTCGGCCAGATACGACGTCAACGGCACACCGAAGGCAAAACCGACCGTGACACCGGCGAATACCTTCGTCACAGCAGAAGTGGCCTCCTCCGGTGGCACCAGACGAACCGCACTCGCCAACGCGACCGCGAAGAAGACCGGATGAACGACGGCGGGAATGATCCGGAAAGCGAACATCACCTCGAAACTCGATGTACTCGCGTACACCACGTTCGAGACCGCAAAGACCGCAATCGCCACCAACAGAACGGTTTTTCTGTTGATTCCCGAGGTGAAGAGCGTCGTGAACGGACCGGTGACCGCCACGACGAGCGCAAACACACCGACCAACCATCCTGCATCAGAAGTGCTGATGCCGAACTTGTCGCTGACCTGGGGCAAAACCCCGATAATCCCCATCTCTGTGGTGATGATCCCGAATACGCCCAACGCCAGAACCGGTATCAACAATTTCGACTTCACGACACACTCCTCCTACTACGCAACATGAAACAGATACATATCTAGATATGTAGATATATTTGGTGAAGCAAACCGGTCGACGAGGACAACCCGACCGCTACAGCTTTTCGCGAACGAATTCCCTGAACTCGCCGATCACAGCTTCGTTTCGTCGGTAGTACGTCCACTTCCCGATACGCTCGGACTCGAGCAGACCCACATCTTTCATGCCCTGCAGATAACCCGAGATCACCGACTGGGCAAGCCCCGAACGCGACTGGATGTCACCAACACAGACCCCGATATGGAAACCGAGATCTTGTTGGGTGTACGAGTCTTCGTCGAAATACTTCGCCGGGTGCGCGAGCCACTCCATAATCTGCAGACGCGTGGGGTTGGACAACGCCTTGAAGATCGCCAACGCATCCATCGATCACACCTCGCCCTCCGCCGACCAGAACGCATCTACTTTTGTAGATACGACTCGCGAAGTCAAGCCCGCAAAAGGCGGATGGGGGCGTGCATCACACCCCCGTGCCCGAAGTGAGCTGTGCCACTTGCACTTCGACGACCTGCGGAAACAGATGCCCCGACTTTCTATCTGTGACGACTTGTTTATAGTTATCGCCAACAACGAATTGTCGGAACTTTCCCGTTCGCCCGAGAACATCCGCGGGTGAACACAATTCGCTCACCATCAGCCGTACCCGGCTTGTCATTCGGGAGTCGAACCATGAGCACACCACGTCAGTTCGGGCTCGATCTCCGATGGTGATGTCGAAGCTCGCCAAATGGCAGCTGGTCGCCCTCGTAGTGGTTGCACTCCTGGGTTTGATCTACGTCGGAGCGAAATACGTACGGCTGGACAATCTTCTGGGATTCGGCCAGTACACGGTCAAAACCGAACTGGCGACGTCCGGTGGCATCTTCACCAACGCCGAAGTGACATACCGCGGTGTGCCCGTCGGACGCGTCGGCGACATGTCGCTCACGACCGAGGGAATCGAAGTCGACCTGCTGATCGACAGCAGTGCTCCGCAGATCCCCGCATCCGCGCGGGCCGTAGTGGCCAACCGCTCTGCCATCGGCGAGCAGTACGTCGACCTTCAGCCCGATACCGACCAGGGCCCTTTTCTCGAAGACGGCTCGGTGATCGCAGTGGCCGATACCACCACGCCGATTCCGATCGAGAACGTATTGACCAGCGCCGACGGTCTGGTCCACTCCGTTCCCGTCGACGCGCTCCACACCGTCGCGAAGGAACTCGGCGCGGCATTCAACGGCAAGGGCGAAGATCTACAGGTACTTGCCGACTCGCTGTCGGGGATTTCCCAGTCAGGCCTCGACGCCCTTCCACAGACCCTCGGACTGATCCGTGACAGCCAGACCGTACTCACGACCCAGTCCGATCAATCGTCGGCGATCAAGCAGTTCAGCACCGATCTCGACGCACTGACCGCGCAGCTGCGCACCAGCGACCCCGACATTCGACGGGTGATCGACAACGGCATACCGGCCAGCGAACAAGTCGGCTCTCTCGTCACCGAAGCCGGCCCCGCGCTCACGACCAATCTCTCGAACCTCGCTGCAGTTGCGTCGGCAGCAGCACCGACAGTGCCCACCCTGCAGCCCTTCTTGCTCTTTCTGCCTGCGCTCGCCGGGGCAGCGCCCACCGTGGCACCAGGCGATGGAACCGTGCACCTGGGCTTGGTACTCGAGACCAACAACCCGCTCTCGTGCACCGTCGGATACGAAGGGACGATGGCAATTCTCGACGAGATGAAGCGCAAAGACCCGAACTTCGACGACACGACGCAGAACTTCCCTCTGAACACCGCTGCCAACTGCCAGGCACCTCAGGGCAGCGAAACGGGTGTCCGGAGCGCCAACCGCATCGCCTTCGCCGATCCGAACACCTCCCAGCCGTGGGACAGCAAGCCCAAGGTGGACCCCGACAAGCTCGATCTCAACCCAATCGCCACTCAACTGGCTCCGATGCTCGGCGCCACCCCGAAGTAGGCGAAAACGACTGGCACCGTCGACGCTCGGCGACGATGATGATGTGATGCCGGAAGGAACGCCTGAGGGGATTTCACAGGGGATGTCGCGAAGTTTCGAAGAACTTGTCGCCGAGGCCGAGTCCGCCTCCGTCGACGGGTGGGATTTCTCGTGGCTCGACGGCCGGGCCACGGAGCAGCGTCCGTCGTGGGGGTATCAGAACCTCATGGGTGAGCGTCTCGGTCGCGCCGGGGCCGCTTTGGACATCCAGACCGGCGGCGGCGAAGTCCTCGCCGCTGCACCAGCACTCCCGCCTGTGATGGCAGCAACCGAATCCTGGCCACCGAACGTCATCAAGGCCACCGCCCTTCTGCGTCCCCGAGGTGTGGTGGTGGTCGCGGATCCGGACGAGCCACCGCTACCGTTCGCCGATTCGGCTTTCGATCTGGTGACCAGTCGGCACCCTGCGACGGTGTGGTGGTCCGAGATCGCTCGGGTACTCGAACCGGGGGGAACGTACTTCGCTCAACATGTGGGTCACGCGAGCGTGTTCGAACTCGTCGAGTACTTTCTCGGTCCTCAGCCGCAGGCTCGTCGCGGACGGCACTACGAGGACGAAAGTGCCGACGCGGTTGCCGCTGGGCTCACCGTTGTCGATCTTCGTTTCGAGCGTCTGCGCATGGAATTCTTCGACATCGGCGCCGTCATCTACTTCTTACGCAAGGTGATCTGGATGGTTCCGGGATTCACCGTGGCGCAGTATCGAGACCGACTCCGCGAGCTCGACGAGCAGATCCGTCGCGATGGATCATTTGTCGCGTACTCGAGTCGATTCCTGATCGAGGCGCGCAGGTGAACCCGCATTACGCCGGGTGAACAGCTTTCCAATGTTCGGCGATGTCGATTCGCCGCGTAATCCAGACCTTCTCGTGCGACTGCACGTGATCCAGGAAGCGCTCGAGGGCAGCGGCACGGGCGGGGCGGCCGACAATGCGGCAGTGCAACCCGACCGACAGCATCTTCGGCGATCCGGCCGTTCCCTCCGCATACAGCACGTCGAAGGCGTCGCGTAGGTGCGCAAAGAACTGATCACCGCTGGGAAACCCTGCGGGAGAGGCAAACCGCATGTCGTTGGTGTCAAGGGTGTACGGAACCACCAGGTGCTTCGCCGACTCTGTTCCACGGGGGACGTCCACCCAGTACGGCAGATCGTCGGCGTACGAATCGGAGTCGTAGACGAAGCCGCCGTGCTCGACCACCAGTTCACGGGTGTTCGGTGAATCGCGTCCGGTGTACCAACCGAGAGGCGCCGAACCCGTCAGATCTTGCAGGATCTGGACTGCCTCGGCCATGTCTGCACGTTCTCGCTCGATGTCCACGGATTGGTACGACTTCCATCGCAATCCGTGACATGCGATCTCGTGACCCAATTCCTGAAAAGCACTGACTGCTTCCGGGTTACGTTGCATCGCGCGCGCCACCGCGAAGATGGTGAGAGGCAGGTTCCGCCGCTCGAAAGTCCGCAGGACACGCCACAATCCGGCCCGAGAGCCGTACTCGTACAGCGATTCCATACTCATGTGTCGATCCGGAAATGCTTCTGCCGGAGTCATTTCCGACAAGAACGTTTCCGAAGCCGCGTCGCCGTCCAGAACGCTGTTCTCGGCACCCTCTTCGTAGTTGAGCACGAACTGAACAGCTATCCGCGCGTCGTCGGGCCAGTGGGGGTGCGGCGGATGAGGACCGTACCCCACCATGTCCCGGGGATAGTCGTCGCGCGGATAGTCGCTCATGCCAACAACTTACCGTCAGCGCTCCGAGATCACAGCGCGAGCAGCATCTGTCAGTACGCCGAAGACTCTCAGCCGCGCGAGGCCACCGTCGGGGAAGATGTCCAGACGAACATCGGTGACCGGGACTTCGGATTCAACCGGGAAGCGATGGCGGGTGTCCGGACGCAGAGTGGTTCGAGGCAAGAGTTCGATCCACTCCCCTCCCGACGTCCGGCCGGTCAGAGCGCCCTCACCCGGACTGTTTCCGAGGAAATACGAGGTGTCGATCTCGACAAAGCTCAGCACGCCTTCACCTGCGAGTTGTACTTGTACCCAGTCGTTTTTGTCGTCGCGGCGCCTGGCCGTCTCCCACCCGTCACCCATCGAGGCAGCGCGTCCGGGAAACAGAATGTTCTGCGGCGAGCTGTAGAACATGTTGGAGCAATCGGTTACGCGGCCACCGTTTTCGAGTGCTGCGAGGTCCAACGGCCCGGCGTCGAGGAAACGCGGGTCTGGCCGTGCTTCACCGTGAACACGAAACCTGGCAACACCGCCGTCCGGGTAGATGGTCAGCTTGACGTGTGTCCACCGCTCCTCCGAAGACACCGAGAACGGATTCTCGGAGTCGCCGTGAACGGGCGAGCGCTCGACGATGGTTGTCCACTCGTCGGAACCGGCCAGGTCGAGTGGATCCGGATACCCGTCCACGGAGATTGCTTCCACCGAGATCTCGGGCGGGTAATTGCCCTTGAACCAGGCCGTGTCGACGACGACGCCTCGCACCACTCCGGGAACACCGAGGCGCACGATCGCCTCGTCATGACCTGCCACCCGGCGACGACGGGTCTCCCAACCGTCGTACACCTGACCCTTGTGACCGAACGTCGCCGGCTGGTATCCAGCCTTGCCCGGTCGGATCAGGGCCTCACGCTCGGCGAATGCCTCGTCGTTCGCCCAGATGACGGCTCCGCCGAGGGTGCGCAGTGCCAGGTCGGGCAGCAAGGTGAATTCGGTGGTGCTCATCGGTCAGTGTTCTCCTGTGATCGGTGTGGTGCGTCCTACGAGGTGGCGGAGTGCGTCGGTGTCGGCACTCGGGGCGAGCCTGAGCACTTCGGATTCCGGATAGGCCCCCGCGTCGAGCCCGCGCAGAACCACCGCTGCCAGCGCCTGGGCAGTTGCGGGTTCGTCGATCACGTCGCCACCTTGGCGCCCCAGGTACGACTGGATGCGCGGAGCAGCGGCGCCGAGCGCGTTGCGGTAGAAGCCGAACGTGGCGAGCCAGCGGGTGACCAGATGCCCGGGGTGCATGTCCCACCCCTGGTAGTAACCGCGTTCCAGGGACCGTGTGACGAGGCGATGGTGCCGCGTGATCGCGTCGCGAATCGCCGTGGCACTCCCGACGGGCGCAACCTGAGTGGACCCGTCGCACACCCAGACGCCGGTCTGAGCGGCAGCAGCCAACATGACAGCCTTTGCGTGGTCTGCCACCGGATGTTCGAGCGACTGATGACGTGATGCAATTCCGCATGCCGCGCTGTAATCGTAAGTGCCGTAATGCAATCCCGTCAGACGGCCGGCTGCGCGATGGATGGCCGGAGCAACTGCCACCGTTCCGTCGGCAGCGATGACCGCCTGCGGGCTCTCGATCTGCAACTCGAACCGAAGCGAACCGGTCTCGAGTCCATGGGCCTTCTCCAGTTCTTCGCAGAGCAACACCGTCGCCGTGACCTGCTCCACCGCGCGCAGTTTGGGAACGGTGAAGACAAATCCGTTCGGCACTCCGCCGGCGGCGTCGAGCACCAGCTCGAGAGTCCTGATCGAGCGCCGACGCTCGCCGGCCGGTAACCCCTTGAACCTGATGCCACCCCAGCTCGGACCCGCAGAATCAGTGCTGAGCGCTGCGAGTGTCCGGCCGGCCGACGTCGCTGCCGCGTCTTCTTCCTCGTCGCTGCGACGTCCGTACCCGTCCTCGAAATCTATTCGAAAGTCCTGGACCGGCTTGCGGCCGAGCTGAACTCGCACATCTGCGAGCGCATTCTCGGTGTCGAGATCGGCGAACACATGCGCATGAGAATCGAGAAGCGCGATCGCCTGCTCACCCCAGAGACGAGGGGTGTCGACAGTTGCGTCTGCAGCACTGACGTAAATCGTGTGCACAGGCTGGATCTCGTCACGGTTTCCCGGGTACTGCGCCGCGAGCCGCTCGTCCACCGGGTCCAGAAGTCCGTCCAGACGATCGTGGACGGCGGCGGAGAGTCGGGATTCTGTCATCGGACGATCTTCGCAGAACGTCCGCGAGCCCGCAGGTTCTCACGCCGCCGATCCAGTCCGGGTCAGCGACCTCCGACGAACGGAACGTTGACGAAGCTCGGCCGGTCCGCAGCCAACTCGATGTGCTGCGGCTTCAGTTGGCTGTCGGCGAGCATCGGCCCGAGTGCCAGGTAACGCGGCACGCTGGCAGCGTAGACGTCGACGCGGAGTCGGTGTCCGGGTTGTAGCACCGCTTCCGTCGGGAGCATGTTGATGTCGACGGCGGTGACTTCACCGGGAACCACCGGCTGACGGGTGTCGATCGTCAGATAGTGGTGCGGTTCACTGTAGTCACCGTTGGCCGAGCGAGTGCTCTTGGAATCGTCGACCGCCCGGAGCGACGCAGTCAGAGCGCCGTTCGTGATCGGTGTCGAGGTTCCGTCCGGCGCTACGTCGTTGACAGTCGCTGCCCAGAATCCGTCCGTCGAGTCCAGGACTGTCTCGAGATGGACGTTGATCGGGCCCGAGAGTGAGGTCGGCTCCGTCACCGCCTCACCGGTGAACGTCAGACCCTCCGCTTCCTGGAATCGGGAATCCTTGGAACACGACGCACCGAGCACCACGGAGATCCCGGCAGTTCCCTGTGTTCCGTCGCCGGAACAAAAGCCTCGCAGTCCTGGTGCGACCGTCAATCGCGCTGCGGCACTGGACGGGTCATTTGTCAGCGAACCGTCGTACGCCGCGTGGGCGGCAGTTCCGCTGGGCGCGGAGTTCAGATACATACGTTCGTACGTCGCACCCGCTCGCGGGAACTGATCATCGGTGATCCATCCGCCGCCTTGCTGCAACATCGTCACCGGGCCGTAGCGATCGATTCCGTTGTCGATGCCCTTGAGCCACTTGTCGAACCACGCACGTTCGAGTACGTCGAGGCGCGGCGGCGCACCGTCCTTGCCGAATCCTCCACCGGGAGTGACGTGATAGCCGTTCCCCATGATCAACTGCTTCTGGCCGGGTGGCAGATCGATTCCGTTGTAGATCCGCGGCTCGCTGTTGGCGAAGATGTCGTGCCAACCGCCGTAGACCATCGTCGCAGCGGTGATGTTGCCGACGTCAGCGGATCGGTCATGATAGAACTGACCGTCTTGCGCGACTTGGAGAGTCGACGGTGACACGTCTTCGATTCTCTGGGCCGTCATCGCTTGTACCAGTTCGGGAATCAGTGTTCCCGGATCCTCGAGGCGGCTCGCCAACCATAGTGGATCGAAATTTCCTTGCAGGATGTCCTGAACGTTCGGGATGAGCTTGAGTCCGTTGACCGCGGTCAACCACAACGGCATGAACCCCACTCCGAGGCCACCACCGGTCCCGACGATGTCGCGCAGCAGATCGTTGCCTGGTTCGACCGGGAAGATCGCCTTCAGCGCCGGGGGGTTGTTGCTCGCCGCCTGCACCGAATTGATCGCGGAGTACGAGATACCCGCCATCCCTACTTTTCCGTCCGACCACCCTTGCTTGCTCATCCAGTCGATGACCTCGATCGAATCCTGTTGCTCGCGCTTGCCGAGGACATCCCAATTACCTTGGGAGAAGCCGGTTCCACGCGCGTCGACCACGACCTGGGTGTATCCGTTCTGGACCAGGTCGCGGTTGACGCCGAGAACCCGTGCGCCTCCGCCGGCGATGACGCCCGTCAACTCCGACACTCCGTCGAACGGCGCAGCGAGGTCGAGCGAGTTCGCCACGTCCATCAACGTCTCACCCACCTGCGGGATCGACAGAGCTGAATCCACCAACGTATCCAGCAGTTTCGTGTACGGCGTGATGTTGAGAACCGAAGGCGTCTTCGATTCCACGGCGCGCCCGGACGCATCTGCCGGGCGGTACACATTTGCTTGCAGAACGGTGCCGTCACTCATCGTGATGGGCACGTCCCACTCGATGGAGATCCCCGGATACTGTGGCGCCGCCTCCGTAGCCGCGAGCCAGGCTTGTCCGTCCGACCCGCCCGTCGGATCCGCAGAAGCGACGGCACTCGGCACCGTCAGGCCCACGACGCACAGTCCCACCGCAATCGTTGTCGACCTTCGACGTAGAAGTCGTGTCTTCACGAAAACCCCAATTTTCTGTTGTGATGACCCAGCCCTGCCCCCACGACAGTGACCGGCGTCACGAACTTACCGGATAGTAACTTCCGTCCCATATGTCGTCAATAGGTCTGAATGCCGGCCGGACGGCTAGCTTTGAAGATGTGTCACGATCTCCCCTTCCCGTCCGCGACGGCCTGAACCCCAGTCGCATCCGTCAGCCCGAAGACGGCATGTGGGCGACGACGCTCGACTACCTGCTCGAACGGTTCCCCCAGGATGCCGTCCGCTTGCGGGAGAAAGTCGCAGCCGGGGAAGTCGTCGACGAGAAGGGCGTCGGAATCACCGAGGCGAGTGCTTACGCTCCGCGGCGGTTCGTCTACCTGTACCGAGACCCACCCGTCGAGTCGCGGGTACCGTTCGAGATCGACGTCCTGCACCGGGACGAGAACATCCTGGTCGTGGACAAGCCGCATTTCCTGGCGAGCACCCCGCG
This sequence comes from Rhodococcus sp. P-2, assembly GCF_016598535.1. Taxonomy (GTDB): domain Bacteria; phylum Actinomycetota; class Actinomycetes; order Mycobacteriales; family Mycobacteriaceae; genus Rhodococcus_F; species Rhodococcus_F baikonurensis. The sequence goes on from NZ_CP066779.1 coordinate 1,995,116, forward strand.
AGGGCGATACATCGCCGAATCGGCACTGGTCAGATTGCGTCGGGACCTCGACCTGCCGGAGTTGAGTCCCGCTCATCGCCTCGACCGCGTCACAGCGGGACTACTGCTGTTCACCGTGCATCAGGCGGCCAGGCGCGGCTACCAGACCATGTTCGCCGAGCGCCGCGTCGCCAAGGAATACGAGGCCATCGCGCGTTACGACGCACAGGTGAGCACTCCCGTGGTCGTGCGCAGTCGCATCGTCAAAGAACGCGGGGTACTCAAAGCCGAGGAGATCGAGGGCGAACCCAACAGCGAGTCGCGGATCGAACTGATCGAGACGCGGGACGGCTTCGCGCGGTACCGGTTGATCCCCCATACCGGCAAGACCCATCAACTGCGCCTGCACATGACCTCCGTCGGGCTCCCGATCCACGGCGACAACTTCTATCCCGACTTCTACGACGTTGCCGCAGAGGATTATTCGAACCCGCTGCGCCTGCTGTCGAAGGTTCTCGAGTTCGAGGATCCGATGACCGGCCGGCTGCGACGGTTCGAAAGTCGGCGAACCCTGTCCTGGCCGGACGAATCAGGCGGTGGCGACTCGCCGTAGGGACCCCGGACCCTTCCACTGCGCCACCGATACCGGGAGGATGGAAGCGCAGACCGCACCGCAAGAGGAGACCAGATGAGCAAGACCGCTGTCGTACCCGAAGCCGTACGGGAGATCGAGCGCAAGTACGAGGCGCCGGCCGAGCAGGAAGTCCCCGCCTTGGGTGGACTTCCCGGTGTTGTCGGTGAGCCGGTTCACGACTCGATACAGCTCTCTGCCACCTACTTCGACACCGCCGACTACCGGTTGCTCGCCGAGAAGATCACGCTGCGCAAGCGCGAGGGCGGCGATGATGCGGGGTGGCACATGAAACTTCCCGCAGGCCAGGACACTCGAACTGAGATCCAGCTTCCGCCGGACGAGAGCACCGATGTCCCCTCGCCGCTGTCGAGTCTGATCCGGGCGATCATTCGCGGTCACGACCTGGTTCCGGTCGCCCTGATCATCACCGACCGGGAGCGCACCCGACTCAACGGCGAAAACGGTGTTCTGCTCGCCGAAGTGGTCTCCGACACCGTCATCGCCTGCAAGGCAGACGGTTCCGGTGAATCGACGTGGCAGGAAGTCGAGGTCGAACAAGGCGCAGGCGGACGAGATCTGGCCGACGCAATCGAGACGGTTCTACTGGACGCCGGGCTGGAGCGTTCTGCAAGTCCGTCCAAACTCAAACGAGCACTGGGTACTTCGGTGACCCCGTACGTCGGTCCCGAGATCACCACGGGCAAAGCGTCGAATCCGCGGATTCTGTTGCGCAATTACCTCATCGAACAACTACGCGCACTGGTCGCAGCGGACCTCGGAACGCGTCGGGCCGACGACGAAGCCGTTCACGACTTCCGGGTTGCAGCTCGTCGCATCCGCAGCGCTCTTCAGTCCTACGCGGGCCACTCCCCCAAGACCGACGATCTGATCACCGACCTGCGGTGGATCGGTGGAAAGTTCGGTGACGCCCGCGACGTCGAGGTCCAATGGGAACGTCTGGTCGAACGCCTCGGCGAAATCGACGAGATGCCCGAACGAGAAGCTGTGCGTGCTCGAATCGACGAGTTCTTCTCGGCCCGCGGTGAAACCGCGCAGGAAACAGCCCTCGAAGCGCTCGATTCCGAGCGCTACACCACGCTGCTCGATCGTCTCGACGAGTACGTCGGCGACCTCGAGTTCGACACCGTCGCCCACCGTGTGGGAAAGAAGGCGTCGGCACGAGAGTTGGCCCATACCCTGCGCCACCTGGCTCACAAGGTCGGCAAGCGAGTCGATCACGTCTTCGATGCCGATACCCGCGCCGAGCGTGACGAGCGAATGCACCGCGCACGCAAGGGTGCCAAGCGGATGAAGTACGCGATCGAGGTCATGGAACCGGTGTCGAAGAGCCGAGCCAAGCGCGCCTTGAAGCATTTCAGCCACTTCCAGGACGTTCTCGGCGAACATCAGGATTCCGTTGTCGCCCAACACCATCTGCTCGAAATCGCGGCGGAGCAGGAACACACGTCTTTGACCAGCTTCGGATTGGGCATGGCCTATCGGCGAGAACTGGAAATAGCCGACGGACAGTCAACCCTGCTCCGCAAGACGTGGAAGGAAGCCGTGAAGTCGGCGTCGTCACTCTGGTGACTTCGCCGCAACCAGTCGACCGATCTCGATCATTTCAGAGGGAGTAGACATGAACACACTTGCAGGACACCAGGATGTCGTCGCCGGCATCGACGGATCCGAGGCGTCCACGGCCGCGGCCCGGTGGGCCGCCTCGGTTGCGAATGCGGTGAACTCACGACTGATTCTGGCGCACGCCCTCCCGCAGGAGGGTCCGATCTACAGTCCCGCTGCAGTGATGTTGCAGTCGCAGTTCCTCAGCCAGATCCGCGAAGACGGCGAAGCGATCGTCGACGCCGCTGCCGCGGTGATTTCAGCTGAATTCCCGGAACTGACCGTCGAATCCGAGATCGCACCAGGCCCGGCGTCGACGCACATACTCGAATCTTCGGGTACCGCACGCCTGATCGTGATGGGGTCGACCGGATCGGGTGCACTGCGTTCGAGGCTGCTCGGATCGACTGCACTGAAGGTGGCAAATCACGCCACCTGTCCGGTCACGGTGTGGCGTGGTTCGGCGCAGAATCCCGGTCCGGATCAACGTCCCGTCATCGTCGGAGTCGACGGAAGTGCGTTGAGCAAGAAGGCCGTCGAGTACGCGTTTCGTTATGCCGATCAGTTCGACGCGCCGCTCATCGCCGTCCACACCTGGCAGGGCTCGTCCACCTTCCGCGAGGGCGGAGCGGGAATCCTCATCGACTGGGAAGCCGTCGAGCAGGAGGAGTCGGCGCTACTGGCGGAAAACCTGGCCGGTATGGCCGACCAGTACCCGGACGTGCCGGTCACCCGCATCAGTGAACCCGGCGCCGCTGCTCCCGTCATGCTCAAGTACGCGGACGATGCGCAGTTGATAGTTGTCGGAAGTCACGGGCGCAGTGCGATGGCCGGCGCCGTGATGGGCTCGACGAGCCAGAATCTGCTGCACCATGCGCCAGGACCGGTCATGATCTGTCGCGCCTGAATTGCCGTGCGCCTTTATTAACCCCCCGCGGTTAATAAAGGCGCACAGCAGGGTCAGCCGAGACCCGTGCCCACCAGCTGACCTACTCCGTACGTCACAGCCATCGCCAGCGCGCCGCCGATCACCACTCGTAGCACGGCTCTGGTCTTGCGGGCTCCGCCCAGCGTCGCGCTGATCGTCCCGGTCAGTGCAAGTGCGATCAGCACCGCAAAGAAGGCGATGGGCACGCGGATACCCGTCGGCGGCAACAGAATCGCGACCAACGGGATCGCCGCGCCGATCGTGAACGAGATTGCCGACGAGATCGCCGCATGCCATGGATTGGTGAGATCGTCCGGGTCGATGCCCAATTCGACTTCGACGTGTGCCGCGAAAGCATCGTGCTCGGTCAATTCTTCGGCGACTCGTCGAGCCGTCTCCTGGCTCAAACCCTTGTTCTCGTAGATCTCGGTCAGTTCCTGAAGTTCCGCCTCCGGTGTTTCGAGGAGTTCCTTCTTCTCCTTCTGCAGGAGTGCGCGTTCGGTGTCTCGCTGAGCGCTGACCGAAACGTACTCACCCAACGCCATGGACACAGCGCCGGCAACCAGACCAGCGAAACCGGCGGTGAAGATCGCGGAGCGCTCGGTTGTGGCTGCCGCAACACCGACCACGAGGCCTGCGGTCGAGACGATTCCGTCGTTTGCACCCAGAACACCTGCACGCAGCCAATTGAGGCGATTGTTCAAACTCGGTGCGTGAGGTTCGGATTCCCCACCGGGCGCCCCGTCGGTCAACTGCACACTGTCTCCTGACATGGCAACAGATTAGGACGATCAGTCCGGTTGCGATAGCAATCTGAGCCTGTCCTTCGCGCACTGATATATTCCGACCAGCACCCCAACCAAGCATTTGTTAGGTTGAGAATCGGCAGACACCTGGAGGCATTGTGAGCACAGCACGCACCGCTTTTGTCAGCGGAGGAACCGGCGGAATCGGGTCGGCGATCGCCTTGACTCTCGCCGAACGCGGACACGACGTCGCCTTCACCTACCGAAACAACAAGGACGCCGCCGAGCAGCTGAGCGAGCAGATTCGCGCGCATGGCGTACGCGCCCACTCGTACCCTCTCGACCTCACCGACGAATCGTCGATCAACGCCGCCGTCAGCGATGCGGTCAGTGATCTGGGTGGGCTGACGACCCTCGTCCACGCTGCCGGACCGCACGTCCCGATGACGCACCTCTCACGCGTGACTCCGGCGTTCTTCACCGAACAACTGAACCAGGAAGCCGCGGCGTTCTTCACGCTCGTCCACACCGCCCTGCCTGCGCTGCGTGCATCCTCGGGTTCGGTGGTAGCGGTGACGACCGCGGCTACGGATCGTTTTCCCGTGCGCGACGGACTCTCCGCAGGCACCAAAGGGGCTGTCGAACAACTGGTTCGCGGATTCGCCGCAGAGGAAGGACGCTACGGCGTCCGGTTCAACGCCGTAGGACCAGGCATGTTGACGGACGGAATGGCCGAGCGTCTGATCAACTCCGCCGAACTCGATCAGGGCGCGCTCGACGTGACCATGAGCCGAATCCCGTTGAAGCGCTTCGGATCGGCCACCGACATCGCCGAAGCCGTATGTTTCCTCGCGAGCGACGCCGCCGGATTCATCAGCGGCCAGAAGCTCAACGTCGACGGCGGATACACCGTGTGAGTTCTATCCGCCCAACTTGCGAAAGACCAGGCGCACGGCAAGTTCGAGATGCGCCATCACTTCGTCTGTCGTCATCCGGCCGGCTACCCACGAGACGAGACTCGACATCCAGACGTCGTCGATGACCTTCACCGCGTCCAGTTGCTGCTGCGAGACTTCCTCGACGCCGATAGCCTTCGCGAACATCTCGGTCACGACCCCACCGAGTGCGTTGAGTTCCGGAGTCGCCGATGCGTCTGCGAACATGTACGCCCGAACCAACGCTTCGTAGCGGAGGTGATCGGTCTCGAGGACCTCCGTATTCTTGCGCAGCACAAACAGAATCCGGTCCGACGGAGTCTCGCCGGGGATTACAAAGTCCTGGAATCTGTCACGCAAACCCTCGAACATCCACAACAATGCGACGACGAGCATGTGGTTCTTGGACGGGAAATAGCGGTAAACAGTCCCGATCGCGACGCCGGCACGATCGGCGACCGATCGCATCTGCACCGCGTCGTAGCCGCCTTCGGAGGCGGATTCCATTGCAGCGTCGACAATCCGGCGAAAACGCGCTCGCTGCGACGGCGTCGTACGACGTCCGGTCACCGAGCTACGTTCGACCACCGACTGGTCTGCCTTGTCGCCACCTGCCATGTCCACAACCCTTATTAGACGTCGTCAATACCGACTCCTAATGTAGCCGCCCAACGCAATTGTCGGGTGCACGACTGCCCGCTTCCGAAGTGCCCGCCAGTGGAACCGGCCGAGATCAGGAAGCGCGACGGGGCCGATCGGATCGGCCGCGTCTACGTGGATCTTCCGACCAGTCACGCGATGGTGCGCGTCGGCCCGGCGCTGGAGTCCGGCGCCGGTCGGGTTGTGGCGCACGTCGCTCCGGCCTGCGTTGACCAGTTGGGACAGGCTGAGCGCGGCGAGCAGGCGGCCGACGCCGATCAGTCTGCGGTTTCTTGGCAAGGCCGAACCGCGGCTTGCCGAAGACCAACGGAATCCAACCGCGACCGCTGCTCTCGGACGAGGCGACGGCCTCCGGCTCGCGGAAGGCAGCGTGAGCGATCAGCCCGAACATCAGCAGGGTGGTGATCATCGACGTTCCGCCCGCCGAGATGAGCGGCAATTGCAGACCGGTCACCGGAATCAAGCCCACCACGTACGCGATGTTGATGAACGCCTGTACGACGATCAACGTCGTTGCCGTCGCCGTCATGACTTTGAGGAACGGATCGGTGGACCGCTTGGCAATCCGCAGCCCGACGATCAGTACCGCAGCAAAGAGAGCAACGACGATCAGCGCGCCAACCAGACCCAACTCTTCACCGATCACGGCAAAAATGAAGTCGTTGTGTGCTTGCGGGAGGTAGCTCCATTTGGCGTCGGACTGTCCCAGACCACGACCGAAGATGCCGCCGTTCGCCAATGCGTACTTCGCCTGGGTGCTCTGGAAGTTCAGGCCTTGCGGGTCGAGATCAGGATTGAGGAAGGCTTTGATGCGATCCGAGCGGTAACCAGCAGTAAGCCCGAGCACGAGAAACGCGACTGCGGAACCGAGTGTGAGGCTGATGAACGTCTTCATCCGGAACAGCCCGAACCACAGCACCGACATGAAGATGATGCCGATCGTGATGGTGGTTCCGAGGTCTTTCTCCAACACCACCAGGACCAGAACCAGCAGGGTCGTACCGCCGAGCACCGGCAGCGCGCGATTGACGTCCATCCGCGCCTTCATGAACGACGCAACCGTCGCTGCGGACCAGATCGCCAGAGCAAGTTTGGCCAGCTCCGATGGCTGGAAGGAAATGCCCGCGATCACAAACCAGCTGCGCGCACCCATCTGTTCCGAACCGATACCTGGAATCAGCACCAGGACAAGAAGAACAAGACACAGGATCAGCAGCCACGGCGACGCTCTACGCATCGTTTCGGTCGGTAAGCGCACGACCGCCACGAACATCACCAAACCGATCGCCGCGAACATGCACTGCGGCCAGAATCTGGCATAGGACGTCCCGGACAGAACATAGGACTCGACGCCCGAAGACGAGAGCACCATCAGTAGTCCGAACGCGACGATCAGCACGACCAGACCGACGATCATGTGGAAATCGAACAGCGGCCGATTCGTCCAGAGCGCCGTTCGAGCACGGAAGGGCGTCGATGTGCGGTCACGTTTGTCCGACGATCCACGGGGCGAGTTAACTGGCTCTCCACTCCCGCGACCGTTGGGCTTGTCTTCACTGCGACCGGTCACCACACAAGTATCGTCCCACGACTCCTAACCCATGGGTAACACAAGTCCCATGAGTCACACGGGCTCGGCCTTCGAACGGACTCGACAACCTACGAAATGCCTGTTCACACCCTTCGCCGACGTCTGTCTGCTACCGCTGCTGCCAACGAGAGCGTCAACATGACCACACAAACGGCCAGCGCGATACCGAGCGCACGTCCGTATCCGTCGGTCGACGATCCGAGTACACCGAGATACAACCCCGATACCGCGGCCAGCGAGATGGTCGCGGACAGACGCTGCGACAGTTGCAGGAAACCCGCTGCAACTCCGTTCGCGCCCGCCGGTGCATATTCGAGAGTCAGAACCCGATTGGGCGCGTCGACCAAGCCGCTGGCAACTCCCGACAGCACCGCCAGGACTACCAGCACCGGGATCAGATGTTCCCGCGGAATCACATTGACCGCCACGACGTAGCCGAGGATGACGAGGATCTCGCCGACTATCGCAAAAACCACCGCACTTCGACCGAACCTGGCGACCAACCGCCATCCGAAAGCCGACGTCAGTGCCATCGCGAGCGAGCTACCGGTCATGATCAACGCCGCACTCAGCGGCGCGAAGCCCAAACCTTCGATCAGATAGAGGCTGAGCACCGCGTTGACGGCGAGGATGGATCCGAACCAGAAGAGTGCAACCGTTGTGCCCAGTCGGAAGCCCCGTGAGGCGATCAACGACGGAAGCAGTACCGGCGTTCCGCCGCGGTCGGCGTACCGCCGCTCCCAGAACCAGAAGGCAACGGCAGCGCCGAACGCGCCGATCAGGAAAACCGCGGCGACAGTGACACTGGTTCGGGTCACGATGGGCCACAACAGGAGCCCGGTCGTAGTCGCCAGCAGACACAGCCCGACCGGATCGATCGACGCGCCTGATCGGGTGGTCCGATCACGGCGCAGAAAGCGAAATGCCAACATCAGAGTGATCACGGCAAACGGCACATTGAGAACGAGAAGCAACCGCCATCCGAAGTCGGCGTCGGAATACTTCAGCAGAACGCCACCGAGGATCGGTCCGGAAACGCCGGCCAGCCCACCCGCGGTGCTGTACGCGCCCAACGCCTTCGCCCGAGCCTTTCCGGACACCCGGTCGGTGATGATGCCGAGCACCTGCGAACTGATGGTGCCTGCGCCGATCCCTTGCCCCAGCCGGGCCGACACGATCATCGACGGGTCCGACGCACACGCTCCGAGGATTCCCATCACCGCGAAAATGCTCAGCCCCGACAAGAACAAGCGTCGACGCCCGACGACGTCACCGAGTCGGCCCGCCGGCACCAGGGCCAAGCCGAAAGTAAGCGAATAGCTCGCGAGGATCCACTGCACTTCGGAGGTCGACGCGCCCAGTGACGCACGGATGGACGGAACTCCGATTCCGAGCACCGCCGAATCGAGAAGAGTGGTGAAACCCGCGGCGACGCAGACGACAATCTCCCAGCGGACGGCCGAATCGAGCTTGGTGGATTCGGCCGTCGCTGTGACCGTGTGCGACAGGACCCGTTACCCCGCAGCTTCGGACGGAGCCCGACGCGTGAGCGGCGGCCGCAGACCCAGGTGCCCTCGCAGCGTCGACGTGGAGTACTCGGTGCGATACGCCCCACGCTCCTGCAACTCCGGGATCAACCAGTCGACGATCTCGTCCAACCCGGTCGGCACCAGGTACGGCGAAATGTTGAAGCCGTCCGACGCTCCGTTGCGCACCCAATGCACCAACTGGTCGGCCACCTGGCCGGGAGTGCCCGCAAAACCCGAACGCTGCGAGGTCTCGATGGCGACCTGACGCAGGGACAGGTTCTTTGCCTCCGCGAGCGCCCGCCATTCACGCGCGATCGCAATGGGGTCGTTGCCGTCCCGCGCTGAACCGCGTGTCTCGGAAACGGGGCGGGCAACCGGATCTTCTTCGGGCAGTGGACCGTCCGGGTCTCGATCGGACAGATCCTTCCCCCACACCAGTCCGACCAGAGACAGGGCAGTCTGACCGGTGAACTGGCCTTCGAGGACCCACCGCGCTTTCTCCTCGACCTCGGACTCGTTCTCCGCCAACACGATCTGTGTGCTGGGCAAGATCTTGACGTCGTCCTCCGGTCGTCCGGCTCTGCGCAACCGAGCCCGAATGTCCTCCGCGAAGTCGAGAGCGCCGTCGAAATGCGTCCCGTGTCGGGAGAATATGACATCTGCATGTGTTGCCGCGAAATCGCGTCCACTCGGCGAATCGCCCGCCTGGAAGATGACCGGATGCCCCTGGCGGCTTCGGGGAAGGGTCGGCGTCACGGAGATGTCGAACTGCGAAGTCTGCTTGCGTACGTCGCCGACGGCTCCCGGAGTCGACCAGTGCTCGGACGTGCGAGAACCCGAGATCGCGTCGTCGGCCCACGAATCCCACAGTGCCCGCGCGGTTTCGATGAACTGCCCGGCACGCTCGTAGCGTAGGGCGTGATCGAGGAAGCCACCGCGACGGAAGTTCTCTCCAGTCCACGCGTTGTCGGTGGTCACCGCGTTCCAGCCGGCCCGTCCACCGGAAAGCAGATCGAGACCGGAGAGTCGACGTGCGAGGTCGGCCGGTTCGTTGTACGTGGTGTTCTGCGTCGCGACCAACCCGATCTTGTCGGTGATACCGGCGAGTGCGGCCAACTGCGCGATGGCGTCGGGGCGGCCGGCGATATCGAGGTCGAGAATCTTGCCGTTCTGCTCGCGGAGGCGAAGGCCCTCACCGAGGAAGAAGGCGTCGAACAGACCTCGCTCGGCGGTGAGTACCAACCGCCGAAACGTCTCGAAGTCGATCTGGGAACCACTGGCGGAATCGGACCAGATGGTGGTGTGGTTGACCCCTTGGAAGAAGACGCCGAAGTGAACGTGAGCGTCGGGTCGAGGTACGGCGGAGCGTGATGCAGTCATGGCCGAAATATCCTTAGCGCGAAGTCAAGTCAGGAGGAGTGGGCAAATCGATTTGCGGGCCGCTGCAGACCGAGGTTGCCCCTCAGGGTCGATCCCGGAACCGGGCGTCGCGTCAGCCCGGCCTTGGACAGCGCCGGAAGAACGAATTTGGCCAGCACCGGAAGGTCCTCGTCGATCACGAGAGCGTGGACATGAACCCCGTCGAGGTGCCCGGCCAACTCCCTCAGAACTACGGCCGCCTCCCCTGGATCCGCAGCGAGGAGCAGTCGTCCACTGTCGACGGCTTTCCCGTGCGAGTTCAGCTCGATCAACCGCTGCGCCGCAGACAGATTGGGCGTATCGAATGCCACATCGACCTCGGCGACCACCAATGACGCGCCCTCATCGCGCGCCTTGGCGGCCGACTGTGTAACAGCCTCCACCGAATCACCGGAAACGAGAACGACATCCGCCTGGCGTGGATCGATTTCTCCGTAGCGTCCGAACACCACCAACTGACCTTGCGGCGGTCGCGGAACGATTGCGGGCCCCTTCACCGAGAACGTGTCGCCCTCGAAATTGACGTAATGCAGACGATCACGCTCGAGGAACCGTCCGCTGAGATAGTCACGGACGACGGCGTCGTCCTCCCACGAATCCCAGAGATCGGTCACGACCGTGACCGAATCCCGCTGCTCCTGCTGACGCGCCGACTCCGTTGCCACCGGAGCTCTCCCCCACGCCTTCGCCGCAGCTTCGTCTTCGACCGGAACAGCCAGCCAGCCACCGCGCCCACGGGAGGAGTAGTCGAGCGTCGCCAATTGCGAAGACGTGTGGAATGGTTCGGCGTACGTGGTCCCGACGACGGGGACCAACCCGATCGTGCTGGTCGTCGCCGCCACGTACGACGCCCGCGAGACGGCGTCGATCCGGCCGACGACGTCGCCACTCGGTGGAAGGATGGAATCGTCGAACGTCGCGAAGGTGAAGCCCGCATTCTCGGCAGCCGCGACGCGATCGCGCACGGTCTTACCCGTGAGCAGCTGATCCGGGCGGTGCGAACTTCGGCGCCAGGCGGCGGGGTGAGTGCCCTCGCCGTCCAGTTCGATACCCACGGCAAATACAGTCATGTGTCCTCCATCGGTCCTGGCGGTAGCACCCACACTGCGGTTAGGTAGCGGGTTGCTGCGGCATCATCGAGCCAGGTCTCTCAGCCACTCTGGATGGTGGATGCAATCTATGCGGGCCACACTGGACAAGTCAAATCACGCTTGACGAATCCTATTGACCTACAACCTATTTCAATTGAATCACACTGATCGAAAGGGTTGCATCGTTGACGCTGGACGTCGAAAGAGAACGAGCCCCGCCCGACTCGCGTCGGACGGGGCTCGCCTGGAGGGCAGCAGTTGATCTACTTCGCGCCCAGCCAGGCCTGGTCGAACAGCATGATTCCGGTAGCTGTGGGAACGACACCGTGAACGTACTTCTGCCAGGCCCAGAACGATGTCAGCCCGCCGATCGGTGCGGACGGAACCGTCTCGTTCCACAGTGTCTGGATCTTGCCGATGACCGCCAGAGTCGACGAATTGTCCTTGGCCTGTTGTAGATCTGCGATCAGCTGGTCCATCGCGGGGTTCGCGTATCCAGCAGTGTTCGCCATCGAGGTGCTGTTGGTCGTGGAGAACAATCCGAGATCGAGAATCGACTCGTACATTCCGATGCCCGCGTGCGCGAGGTCGAAATCGTGCTTGACGTAGACGTTCTGCACGATGTCGCCGGCATTGTTGGCCAAGATCAAGTTCACATCGAACCCGACGGCCTGCAACAGTGACTGCACGGCGAGACCGATCGCATGATCCTTGGGCTCACTCAGGACGGTGTAGTCGAGAGTGCCGTCGTACCCGTCGGCCTTTGCCTGATTCAGTAGTTCCTTCGCCTTCTCGGGGTCGTAGGCGATACCCGGTGTGTCTACATGCCATTGGGACGTCGGACCGAACAACTCCGAGCCCGGCAGTCCCTCACCATTTTCCACGCGCTGATCGATCAACGTGGTGTCGAGCGCGTAGCCGATAGCCTGGCGGACGCGAACATCCGAGCCCGGTCGGCCTTCACGGTTGTTGACGATCTCGGCACTACCGGCATTGAGCACGTCGATGTAGCCGGGGTAACCAGCGGACTTGGCGGAATTGATCGCCGACGTGAGGCCACGAATGTACGCGACATCGAGCTGACCGCTGTTCAACGATTCGAGATTGGCCTGCGGACCGTTGAGTGCGACCATTCGCAACTTGTCCAGCTTCGGAGCCCCGCCGTAGTAGGACGGGTTGGCCTTGAAAACTCGCTCGACGCTCGGAGTGAAGAGATCTTCGGTGAAAGGCCCGGCTCCGACAGCGGTGAACTTGTCGCCTTGCTGCGAACTCGGGGCGACGATCATCCCGTGACCGAGAGCGAGCATCGACGGGAAGCGCATCCACGGCGTCTTCAGCTTGAACACGACCGTCGTCGGATCGCTTGCCTGCGCCGATTCCACTGAAGCCAGCCAGAGCTCGGCGCCGTTGCCCTTGCCTGCGTTGTACCGATCGATACTCGCGATCACCGCGTTGGCGTCCAGGGTGGTGCCGTCGCTGAACTTCACACCGTCGCGAAGTTTCAGAGTCCAGGTGGCTCCGTCGTCAGCGGTCGCGAGCGATTCGGCAAGCTTGGGCTCGAATTCTCCGCTGGCAGTGTCGTAGCTCATCAAGACGTCGTAGACAGCTGCGAACGCCTCTCCACCGGAACCGCCGCGGGCGGCAGTCTTGGTCGGGTCGAGTGAGGGAACGAGTACCTGCACGCCGTACGTCATGGTCCCGCCGGCGACTGCACTCCCCGGATCTGGTTGCTCGTTGACCATGCCGGTCACGACGTCACCCGACGCAGTCGGTGTGTCGGTTCCGCTGTCGTCGTTGCTACTCGCGCAGCCCACCAACAAGACGCCGGCACCGAGCACCGCGACGGCGGCACGGCTCACTTTCCCGATACGCCAAGATCTCGAGTGCGACACAGGTATTCCACCTCACTTCCAGTAGACGCGACCAGGGATCGGCCGCAACCGGCTAATAGTGAAGTTCGCGGCGGAGTGACGCACAGCACGTTCCCGGTGACCGGAAACATTCACGAAGGGATGGGCGCGTACTTGCCCAGATGGTCGCGCCGAAATGAAGATGGCGATTGGCATCGGAACACGAAAAAGCTCCAACCTCATGTTCGAAGAACATCGACGTTGGAGCTTGTTCAGAAGAATTGAAGTGGCCAGGGCCGGGATCGAACCGGCGACCTTCCGCTTTTCAGGCGGACGCTCGTACCAACTGAGCTACCTGGCCGGACGGCACCCGAACCGAATGCCTATCGCATTGCGTTGTTCTCAATCAAGAGACTGAGAACAACGCTTTGCGACCCTGACGGGACTCGAACCCGCGACCTCCGCCGTGACAGGGCGGCGCGCTAACCAACTGCGCCACAGGGCCTTGCTTTTTCCTTGCTGTGAAACCGTACTACATCTTCGAGCCGCTCCCAAACCACTGTCCTGGCCTGGCATTTGTGCATCTCAAAGCGTGTCGTGCGGGTCAAACCATACTGCATCGTTTCGCTTTCGCAAAACGTACCCCCTACGGGATTCGAACCCGCGCTACCGCCTTGAAAGGGCGGCGTCCTAGGCCGCTAGACGAAGGGGGCCCGCCGGATCTCTCCGAACTAGTACCCCAACGGCGTTCCGTTGGGAGCTTGGATAGCTTATGGCACGGCATTCGGAAATCACAAATCGCCTGGTCATGGCCAAAAAAGTGGACTATTCCGCGTCGGGGAACTCCACTTGCGGCCACCCGTCACGATGGAACTTCTCCAACCACTCCGGCGTGGCCATCGCTTCGAGCACCACTTCAAGGGACTCCTCGAACCACACGCCCAGATCGCCACTCGAGGCAATCAGGTCTGCCATGTACCGCTGGCCGGCAAGGCTCGCTGCCAGGACACGCGTGAATTTCTCCGGGTCGACGTCTTCGCGGAGCAAACCGTCGTCCTTGGCGCGCAATGCCAACTCGTAGGCGGTCTTTCCCCAGACCTGCCCGCCACCCGATTGCACATCCTTGTAGAACTCCGGCTCGATGATCAGCCGGAATTCCGCCTGCACGATTACCTCGGTACGGAAGACCTCGGCAATGTCGAGCACGAGCCCGTGCAAGGCGACGAATGGATCGAGGTCTGTTCTCTTGGCCCAACGATCAGTGATTCCAGTGAAGGTTTCGATAGCCGAGGTCAGAACTGCTCGCGCCAACTCCTCCTTGGACTGGAAATGAAAATACATGGCGCCTTTGGTGGCGCGGGAGCCCTCGAGGATCGTGTTCACCGACGCAGCTGCATAGCCGCGCTTGGCGAATTCGACTGCAGCCGCTTCGACCAGGGCGGCGCGGGTACGCCGCGCACGCTCTTGTTGACGTGCCATTGACGGTGTTGTGCCTCTCGCAGAGTTGGTACGCAGAATCGCCGTGATCGGCGCCTGTCATCCCCCGAAACTTCACAATATCCCCTCCAACACACCCTACGTAAGGACTAGAGCCATACCCGCCAAAAGTACTAGTCTCAATCGGCTGTTCGGGGGACAACAACCGACTTTATGCCCAAAAGACACCAAGTGGTATGGTTTTGGCCGCTCGGGTGCGCCGCAGGGGGTGCGCATCCGAGCTTTCTTCTGTCGGAGACTTCGGCAATCCGACCCGTGGACGGAATCAGTCCGCCTGCCGATGCACGGCAGTCCCAGAGTTTTAAACAACCAAAGCAATCATTCATTCCCGTTCTTTCGCGAAAATCGGACTGGAAACACTGAAACAACACAGTTAGACTGTCTAAATGAACGAACGTGGGGCTCGCAGTAAGGCACGAGACGACATCGACGTACTTTGGGACGATCTGGGCGCCTTCGTTCGGCGGTTGCGCACCAAACGCAACGACCACAAACTCACCCCGAGCCAAACCCAGGCCCTCGGCCACCTCGACCGACAAGGTCCGTTGACCGCAAAAGAGTTGGCCAAATTCGAGCGCGTCACACCGCAATCGATCGCCAAGACCGTGGCCGCACTCGAAGAGCAGGGGATGGTCACACGCAGTTCGGATCCGTCGGATGGGCGCGCGGTCCTGGTCACGATGACCGAACTCGGGATCTCGACCCTGCACGAAGACCGAAAGAAACGCACTGAGTGGCTGGCCGAGGTGATCGATACCGAGTGCACCGAAGCCGAGCGCGATCTGCTGCTGATCGCCGGCCGCATCCTGCGCAGACTCGGCCAGGATGCTTCCCCGGCATCAGCATCGACATCGACATCAGAGGAGTCACTGATGAACCCGTGACCGCCGTCGTCGAAACGCCGACGCCCCACACTTCCGTTCCACTGAAACTGAGTCTTGCTCTCGGCTCGGGAACTGTTCTTCAAGCACTGAACTCGTCGATGATTGCGGTGGCAATCGTCCCGATCGCCACCTACTTCGGTTCGAGTTCCGGTACGGCCTGGGTGATCTCGGCCCTCTACATCGCGACCGCGGTCACGGCCCCTGCGGCCGGGCGACTCGGATCGATTCTCGGCGCCAAACGCGTCTATCTCGCAGGGTTGGGACTGATCGCTGCCGGATCGATCCTCGGCTCGCTCGCTCCGTCGCTGGGTTGGCTCATCGCGGCACGAATCCTGCTCGGAATCGGCACGGCGACACAGTATCCGAATGCGATGACCGTCATCCGTGAATACGCCGATCGCCACCGGACTCAAACCCGTTCAGCGATAGCAACACTCACCATTTGCGCTCAGTCGGTCGTCGCGCTGGGCCCGACCCTCGGCGGATTGTTGGTCGGCACACTCGGTTGGCAGTCGATCATGTGGGTGAACCTCCCGCTCGTCGTCGTCACCGCCGTATGGGTCTTCTTCGCCGCTCCGAGCGACTCAGCTCTGCCCGACCGCGCCGGTGCCGCTGCGTTGTTCAAGTCTCTCGATCCACTCGGCATCGGCCTGTTTCTGGCCCTGACGACGTCGACGATGCTCTTTCTCCTCTCCCTCGCCGAGCATGCGAAGTGGTACCTCCTGCCATCGACGGCATTCTTCGCGTTCCTCTTCGTCTGGTGGGAACGTCGAACGGCCTCGGCATTCATCGACGTCCGTGCCGTCGCGCGAAACCGTGCACTGAGCATGACACTCGGCCGGACCCTGCTGACCTACACAGCGTTCTACTGCATATTCTTCGGACTCCCCCAGTGGCTACAGGTAGCCCGCGGAATGTCGCCGATCAGCGCGGGGCTCTTCATGCTCCCCGTCGCTGCGATCGGGATCTTCGCGACCATGTCCGCGTCGAAGGTGTACGGGAAATTCGGCGCACGGATCACCCTGCTGATCGGCACAGCCGCGTTGGCTGTCGGCGGGATTCTGATCGCCTTCGTCGAATCGAGTTCGACGCCGCTGGTGGCGCTCCTGCTGATAGCGGCGATCCTGGGCATTCCCAACGGCTTCAACAACATGGGAAACCAGAACCTGATCAACTCGGTGACAACCTCCGCCGACGTCGGGACCGCGATCGGTCTGTACCGAACAATCCAGTACATCGGCGCCAACCTTGCTGCCGTCGTCATCGAGTTGACCATGCGCGGAACCATCGACGACGCGGGTCTGCACCGCACCGGTGGAACCATCGCCGTCATCGGAATCGCCCTTCTGGTGGGGGTGGTGTTTTCACGGACTCTGCGGTCCCGTTAGACTCTGCGCCGCGCCCCTATAGCTCAGTTGGTAGAGCTACGGACTTTTAATCCGCAGGTCGTAGGTTCGAGTCCTACTGGGGGCACCAAAGGGGTCCGAGGTCGAGACGGTTACCACCGCTCACCTGGGGCTTTTCTTCGTTTCGCGGGGCGTAAAAGAGCGTGAAATTAGCGTGGCGAGCGGGATTGGCCGGGGCGTGTCCCACGCGCCTGGCAGAATCCAATCCATGACAGACCAGACCTCAGTCCGATTGCTGAATCTGGCGGACCACTTCCGCCTAGTTCTTGATGTTCGGGATGCAGTCAGTGCATTGAGACAGGAAGATTCCTATCTGCTCCTGAGGCAGTACAAAATCGGCGTCTGGGATGGCAATGGGTACGAGGGCCCGTCCATCGGGGAATCGTTGCAGGACACCGACGAGGAAAAGCTGCTTGGCCTCGCGAAGTTTCTCCAAGTCCCGATTCCCTCAACGAGTGTTGACTCGCCAGATAGTGCACCGCTCACCCCGATAGACCCCTACAACGAGCTAGTAGCGGCGGAGACTGCGCTTCGAGAGGTCGTCCGGACCGCAATCGGCGTGAACTGGATTGGCGATTTCGACAAAGCCAAGATCGAGGGCCTCGAATCCAAGAGGCGAGAGGAAGACAAACGACGGGACGGCGTCACTGTGAGTCAGGATCTGCTGGACTACACAGAGGCATACCACCTCGAATCCCTGCTAATGAAGCACTGGGAGGCTGTGCAGCCGATCCTCAAAGACAAGAAGCGCACAGAAGTCCACCTCAAACTGATGCTGAGCGTGCGAAATACCATCGCGCACGCTCGGCCGGTGGCGTCGTTTGAACGACACCTGTTGGCTGGAGTCGCGGGGCAGATCCAGAATCTGCTCGCGGTCCATCGCAGTACCTCCGAGGGGCCAGACGCCCACTACGCATCCATTAACTACGTAAGAGACTCCTTCGGCGAAGAAATCAAGTCATATGCCGATGAGCAATCGACGGTACCGCGGCTACAGGTCGGCCAAACTGTTTCTTTCGAATGCTCAGCCTCCGACCCCAGAGGACGAGAAATTACGTGGATGTTCCATTTACAAGGAAACAGCAGCGCACAGCCGGGGCACTCCCTAGGAGTGGCCAAGGGCGCACAGACGCGCTTCGACTGGCTGGTGTCTGAGGATGACGTCGGAGAGGGGCGCTATTTCAGCGTTCGCATGGGGAATTCAAGCAAGTACCACCGAGACCACAATGGCGACGGTTCAGTGACATTCCGCTACCACGTCAATCCTCCGCTCTAATCGAAAGAATAATTAGGGGGGGCAGTCCTTTCGCGACAATTGGCCTAAAGTTCTCTCATGAGACGAACTTTGCTGGCGGTTTGCGTCGCCCTTATCTTTCCACTGGCTGCCTGCGGGGGCGAGGAATCAACAAATTCCCTCCCTGACGACCCCAAGGCTGCGGAATGGTGCGAATCTTTCAAGAGGATGGAAAACTCGACGCACTCGGTCGAATCAGGACAGGCGGCCGATGACGCCCGAGACACGTCCCTATCGCAGGCACAACGCACGGAAGCGGCTGCAAGGTACAAAGAACTAATAGCAATGCCCGTGAACGAGTCCACGGATGCGGAGTGTGCAGGCCCAGTGTGGGATCGTTTCTACGAAGAGACCAAAGCTGACGTTTCCTCAACCGCGGCGGCACCCAAAACTACCCTCGCACCCACCACCACGGCCAGCACCGAACAAGCGCTGTACAACAAGTACGCAGCCGCACTGACCGCTGCGGGGATCACGTTTAGGCCAGGTTCGGGCCTTGGCTCTGGAGCTTTCAGCAGCGACCAAAGCATTTGCAAATCCATGAGAGACGGAACTCTCGATGCATACGGCCTTGCCGGACGGGAGCAGGTTGCAGCACAGACAGATAATGGACGTCGGATCGTCACGATGGTCCCAATCCTTTGCCCAGACCAGCAGCCACTGATTGACGAAGCGCTCTCCGGTAATGCCGTCATGAAGCGGTTCATTGACGGTAAATACATTGTAGGTACTGGATACAATCCGTCAGGACCTCACCTCGTAGCACCCGGCACCTACAGCACCGGGCCTGTATCTGATTGCTACTGGGAACGCGCTGATGCACAAGGAACCATCATCGACAACAACATGGTGAGCATTTCGCAATCGATCACCGTCACTATTGAGGAATCCGATGGTGCCTTCACAAGCAGAAAATGCGGCCCTTGGAAGTTGGTTCGCTAGCCGACCGACCTCCGACCAAATAGCGGAACTACGTTAGACGGTTGCGGCTGAGCCTGGGTAGCTTCGGGTCCGGCCGCAACCCACCGGGGCGCAGCAATGGGGCCTTCTTCCTGTCCCTTCCTTCCGCGATGTAGGCCGCGAAGACGTTGAGGGTCGTCACGAACGACGGCCCTAGCCCGCTTCAATCGCGTGCCCTAGCCCACTTCGATATGACCGTGTGGTGATCCCCAGCGCTCAAGCTCAGAACCGCGAAGGGTGTGTCGTGCGTCGTGCCATCGGCTATGTGTCAGCCCAAGCGCCTTCAATGCGGGTCGAAATAGTGGTCTGCGACGTTGGCCGGATTGATCGGCGCGGTCCACTTGTAGCCGACGAATGGAGCGACCCGCAGGCATGTTGAGGCCGCGGTGGCGACTTCGCGTTTGGTCCCGTCATAGGTCACGTCCATGACCCGATATTAGAACGTGTTGCAGTTTCCGGAGAAGGAAACAACGAAGGCGGCCGGCGAGCTCAGAAGCATCCCCCGCTACCACGACGCCCGCTGCGATTCGTGGTCTTCTGCTCGCTCGGCTTCGGCTTTGCCGGCGATGCCTTCACGCAGCGATTCGGGCGCCGCACCTGCTCGAAGTGCCCAGCGTTCACCACATGACCGGCCACACTGACCTTGACCGGTGTGTCCGCGCGGGCGGTCCCGACTTGCGCCGATCCCAACGTCAGGGCGAATGCAGCCATGACAACCAGCGCCGTCTTCTTCGAGATCTTCATGTGTACTGCCACTTCGACACGGGCCACTCCAGATGCTGAACAGGTGCGCGCACCGAAGGAACACGCTGGGAGTCGACGATATTCACTTCGGGTGGCCGTCCGCGATCCTTTTGCTCACCAGCATCTGAACAGTCGACGACAAAAAGTTTGGCGGCACGTCAACATCCCGAGGGCGTCAACGAGCCGACGCCCAACGTACGCACCATTACTGAGAAATCCGTAAATCCAGGCGACCTCCTCAGCCGACGGTCGAGCTGCACCGATGCAAGTTCGGAAAGAAACAACGAGTTCAGTCCGCAGCCCGAAATATTCGGTTTGATAATTTCTTCACAGACAAGCTCACTCCTCGGATTCTCGGGGCCTGCCGATCTTCTCCGGCACACAGGCATCGGAAACTGTTGTGCGCGAACTCTTCAACCCACAAAGTCACGGAAACCGAGGCATAAATGACACACGCGAACGTTACGGAACGGGAAGGACCGCCACCTGCCCGGTACGAACCCGACGACCGCTGGGTTCCGGTTGACCGGCGGTGGTTCGGCCTCGATCGCACGACCATCCTTCCGGCTGCCATCGTGCTGGCCGTCGCAATCGTGATGAGCATCGTCATTCCGCAGATCAACGACGCCGTCTCCTACGACGACCCGGTCGTCGCGGGCGACGTCATGGAACTCCAGTACGGCATCACCTTCGTTCCCGCTCCAGGCTGGGGAATCACCGACGGCGTCCGCGAGGCCGATACACCGGTGACCGGTTCGTTCCCCCCTCGCGCCGCGCTCGTGAACGGCGGAGCAATGTTCACCGTGTACACAGCGCCTTTCACCGGAGACGCACAGGCTCTCCTGGAACAGATCAAGAAGACTTCGGATGCTCTCGCTACCGAGAAATCACTGCGCGTGAGCGACGATTCCTCGGCGATCACGACCGAGAGCGGCATCCGTGGCGTCCTGACCAGCTACTCGAATTCGTCTACGGACGGAGTGATCGCCGCATTCGTCGTCGACGGCAAGGGCATCGAGGTGGTCTCCACCGGTCCGAGCGACGTGGCTCCCGCGATCACCGACGACATCGCTCGCATGATCGTGAGCATCGGCCACCGAACCGGAGAGGGAAAGTGATGACCGCTCCCGCCACTCAGACGACCGGCAACCTGATCACCGCTAGAGTCGATGCAATCGAAAACTCGGGCTGGGGACGGTCTTTCACCTTCTACCAGCCGCGCAACGCAGCCTTCTGGGCCTACCTCATGCTGGTGGTGACCGGTGCTTTCAAGCTTTTCTCGATGCTCTCGGCCTCAGCACCCGCCTACGGCGACGCCATAGCACTGTCGATCGTGCTCTTCGGCGTCTACGGCGCAGTCTTCTGGTGGTTCACCCATCACATCGACCGCTATGCACGCCAGCCGGTGAAGTTGATCGTGGTGGCCTTCCTCTGGGGGAGCTTCGCTGCGACGTGGGTCATGGCAGCGAACGCCAACGACGCGATACTCGCCTTGTATGCCAAGACGTTCGGACAAGCGTGGGCGAAGGACTGGGCCGCGGGGGTGACAGCGCCGTTCACCGAAGAAATCGCCAAAGGTGTCGGACTGCTCCTACTCGTCGCGCTGGCATCTCGCTTGGTGCGCACCGCATTCGACGGCTTCATACTCGGCGCGTTCATCGGACTCGGCTTCCAGATCTTCGAAGACGTTCTCTACGCACTGAACTCGGCCGCGTCGCAGTTCGGGGCCGATCCGGTCGGTGCAGCGATGTCCACGATCATGCTCCGTATGGTCTTCGGAGTCGCGGCGCACACTCTCTACAGTGCAATCTTCTGTGCGGGACTGGTCTATCTCTTGGGGCGCCCCGCCGAACCACGACGAGTGGGGCGGGGCCTCATCTTGATGGCATCTGCGATGTTGCTGCACGGCCTGTGGGATTCGGCCGCCGCTCTGTCCCAGGGCAAGAGCATTCTTCTCTTCCCACTCTTCGTCGTCATGATCACCGCGGCGTTGGTCCTCGTTTTCCGAGTGTTCCGAATGACGGTTCCCCGCGAACGCCAGTTCCTTCGAGACGTCCTCACCCCGGAGGTCGAGCGCGGCGTCATCACCGTCGACGAACTGACGGCTCTGTGCGGCGACCGGAAGGCACGCAAGACATTCCGGAAGTCAGCGGCAAGCCACGCAGATCGCAAACGCAACGGGTACGTACTCGAGGCCGCCGCGGATCTAGCCGACGCACTGGCCCAGGCCCGCGGAACAGAAAGCGACCGAGTCGAATTCGCTCGATCCGAGGTAAGCCGTATCAGGAGTGGTCAGCCGTCGGTCAAGCTCTGACCCGCTCCGAACTGGAATTCAACGCCGCGTCCCCTCGTGCGAGAACACAAGGGAACGCGGCGTTGGCCATTGATCACGTTGCACATCCGGTTCGTCACGTCGCGATCAACCGCCGAACCGCCTCGACCGCCGCCTCCCGACGTCGAGGGACCGAACGAGACGACTTGAGCGCAAGCATTCGGACGATATCGGTGATCAACAGAATCAACTCCGTAGGATTCCACTCGGGGTCGATGTGTCCCTCGAGTTGACCCTTGCGGATCTCGGCTACTTTGGGCCGGAACGTCTTGCTTCGTATGTCGTCCTCACTCATGACGTCCGGTGCTTCGAGATCCGCCCATTGCTGCAACCGTGCGTTCTCGGGATGCGCAACGTAGTTGTCGAAAAGCCGAGCGGCATAGCCCGGCAGATCGTCGCCACGAAGCGCTGTCTCCACTGTGGTTTCGGACGTCCACTGTTCGGTGACGGCAGCGAACAACTCTTCCTTGCTTGCGAAGTACGCATAGAGACGGTCTTTGCTGGCACGCGCCTGCGCGGCGATCCGATTGATCCGCGCGCCGGCCAGACCGTGCGTGGCGAACTCGTCCTTTGCGGCCGCCAGGATGCGGTCCCTCGTGGCTTCCCCTGCTGAGCGCATGTCGACAGCCTAGAACGAATCGACCGTTGCCGAACCGTCCGGTTCGGCGTAGCGTGCGGAGTTGACGAACAGTTTGGTTCGCGAACTCACTTGACGCTTATCCGCCGATGCAGGGAGATACATGAATCTCGACGAGGCCCGAACCACTTTCGCTCGGCTCCGTGCAGCGGAAAGTGGTGTATCTCCTGCAGAACTCGATGACGTGTGGGCCGCTCTGGACACCGTCGCCGCAGAAGACATCCTCGGCGAATGGAAAGGTGACGACTTCGCCACCGGTCACCGGCTTCACGAAAAGCTGTTCGCGAGCCGTTGGTACGGCAAGACCTTCAACTCGGTCGAGGACGCAAAGCCGTTGATCTGCCGAGACGAAGACGGCAACCTCTATTCCGACGTCAAGGGCGGCAATGGCGAAGCAAGCCTGTGGAACATCGAGTTTCGTGGCGAAGTCACGGCAACGATGGTCTACGACGGTGCGCCGATCTTCGACCACTTCAAGAAGGTCGACGACTCGACACTGATGGGCATCATGAACGGAAAGTCGGCGCTGGTTCTCGACGGTGGGCAGCACTACTACTTCCTGCTCGAGCGAGCGTGATTCGCGCCGAACAGAATTCGACGTCCTCCATGCAGATGACAGCGGCGCTCTCACACGGCCCACACTCCCCCTTCACACTCGACACCGTTGAAATCGACGAACCCCGCGCAGACGAGATCCTTGTTCGCATCGTCGCTACCGGCCTGTGCCACACAGATTTGTTCACGAAGTCGGTGCTACCGGAAAGGCTCGGCCCCTGCGTGTTCGGGCACGAAGGAGCGGGGGTGGTCGAGGCCGTCGGCTCGTCGATCGACAAGGTCGTGCCCGGCGATCACGTGTTGTTGAGCTATCGCAGTTGCGGTGCGTGCAGGCAATGTCTCAGCGGTCATCGGGCGTACTGCGAAAGCTCACACGCGCTCAACAGCTCTGGCGCACGCACCGACGGCTCGACGCCGATCCGGCGAGACGGAACCCCGCTACGGTCCGCCTTCTTCGGCCAGTCCAGCTTCGCGGAATACGTCATCACCTCTGCCGACAACACCGTCGTCGTCGATCCTGCGGTGGACCTGACCGTCGCAGCTCCGCTCGGCTGCGGGTTTCAAACCGGCGCCGGCGCGGTACTGAATCTGCTTCGCCCCGAGCCCGACTCGACGGTTGTCGTCTTCGGAGCCGGCAGCGTCGGATTCGCGGCGCTGCTGGCAGCGAGAGCTGCCGGGGTTTCCACCCTGGTCGCGGTGGACCCGGTTGCGCAGCGACGAAGCCTCGCCGAGGAATTCGGCGCCGTGACCGTCGATCCGACCACCGAGGAGGCGGTCGAAGCGGTGCGAGCCGCCACCGACGGGGGTTCGACGCATTCCCTCGACACCACCGGCATCGGCGCCGTGATCAACCAGGGAATTGCCTCGCTTCGTGCGCGGGGAACACTGGCAGTGGTCGGACTCGGAGCGTCCGCACTCGAGGTGAACATGGCCGACATCATGTTGAACGGAAAGACGATTCGAGGATGCATCGAGGGCGAATCCGAGATCACGACCTTCATTCCCGAACTCGTCGAACTCTTCACCGAGGGCAGGTTTCCGATCGACAGTTTGGTGACGCGGTACGCGTTCTCCGACATCAACAAAGCCGTGGAAGATCAGGCGTCGGGCCGCGTCATCAAGCCCGTTCTCGTGTGGTGAAGGTCGAAACGTCTCATTCGTCGACCCGACGGGATTCGTCCTAGACTGCGCTCCTGCACTACTCGGCGGAGCAAGGTGGGGACGATGACAGAACACACCAGTACGGGGGCCGGCCACGGCCGCGCGGTTATGCCGATAATCCGGATGCGCGCACGCAGCCGCGACGAGAACCATCGCGCGTCGACTCCACTCGAATTGTTCTTCGACCTGTGTTTCGTGGTGGCAGCCGCGCAAGCCGGAGTCCAACTGGTGCATGCGGTTGCCGAGGGCCACTACGCCGACGGTATCGCCGGTTACATGTTCGTCTTCTTCGCACTGTGGTGGGCATGGGTGAACTTCACCTGGTTCGCATCTGCCTACGACACGGACGACGTCCCCTACCGGATCGCGACCTTCGTACAGATTTGTGGCGTGCTCGTCTTCGCCGCCGGGATCCCCGACGCATTCGACGGGACCGACCGTACGACGGCCATCGTCGGCTACCTCATCATGCGAATTGCGCTCACCTGCCAATGGCTTCGAGCCGCCAGCGGTGAAACCGGCGCAGCGCGAACCACTGCTCTGCAATACGCCGCCGGGCTCGTGATCGTCCAGGCCGGCTGGATCGTGCTGCTTCTGATGCCGGCGTCGGCGTGGATACCCGGATTCTTCGTTCTCATGATCGCCGAACTCGCTGTGCCGGCAATAGCCGAACGCAACCACCAGACGCCGTGGCACCCGCAACACATCGCCGAACGCTACGGCCTCTTCACCATCATCATGCTCGGCGAAACCATTGCTGCCGCCACCATCGCAGTCCAATCCGGCATTCGTGATTTCGACGCCGCCGACCTCCTGATACCGATTGCCGTCGGCGGAGTTCTGATCGTGTTCTCCGCGTTGTGGATCTACTTTGCCGTCCCGATCCACGAGTACCTCGCCGACCAAGGCAATCGCGCCGTCCTGTTGTGGGGATACGGGCACTACTTCGTATTCGGATCCGCGGCGGCCATCGGCGCCGGCATCGAAGTAGCCGTCGAGGAAGCAGTGGGCGAAGCGCACATTTCGACGTTCGCAGCATCTGCCGCGGTCACGATCCCGGCCGCGATGTTCCTGATCTTCGTGTGGCTCATGCACTCACGCCACTTCAAGCGCGACAGGATCGAGCAGGCTGTACTACCGGCGAGTGCCATCCTGGTTCTCGCCTGCACGTTCGCCGGCCACTGGGCGGTCCCGCTCGCCGGACTGGTGGCGGCGGGAACCGTCGGAGTCGGTGTCGGCCTGAGTACTCGGTCGAAGAGCTGACTCAGATTTCGGGAGCCGGTGCCTCGCCCTTGCTCTGCGGCTCGTGCTGCTTGAGTTCACCGCGCATCTTGTCGAGATCCTTGCCACGCTTTTTGTACATGTAGCCGAGCGCCACAAGTCCCAGGAACAACGCAACGCCGAGGACGGCACCGACAACCGAGGCTCCGCGGAAGCCTGGGCCGTCGACGTCGAGGATCCGCTCGCCCGCATGCGCCGCGTTGTTGTTGCCGAGGACGACTGTCAGAGAGAGCAGGTTCGGCAGCGCGAAGATCACTCCCAACGCGAGGGCGGTGATCTGCATGATCCGCGCGTGCTTACGCTTGCGCACCTGCCAGACCGCGCGGAAGAAGATCAGCGGGACCAGCGTGCACACGAGACCGAACAGAAGTCCCCACGCGATACCGGCGCTGAAACTGCCGTTTGCGAGCGACGCAATACGCTGCGCCCA
Source organism: Rhodococcus sp. P-2 (assembly GCF_016598535.1). GTDB lineage: Bacteria > Actinomycetota > Actinomycetes > Mycobacteriales > Mycobacteriaceae > Rhodococcus_F > Rhodococcus_F baikonurensis. The sequence goes on from NZ_CP066779.1 coordinate 2,021,282, forward strand.
CCAACGCGGAAGGAAGGCGGCGAGGATGAAGTACGCAATGACCAGGACCACCGCCATCACTGCGATCCCGATGGCCTTCTTCGCCCACGGCGGCATGCCCGGTTTTGCGGTGGCCGGTGAAGTTTCCGGTGTCGTCATGACAAATCCTCGTCTAGTCGGCGTCTGTACTGACGAATCTATCCGTTACGGGCGTTCCTCATCCGCATCGAGAACGATCCGGGCAAGCCGCTTCGGTGCAACGAGGGTGAACGAGGTGTAGATCCACTCCTCCAGTTGCGACCATTTCTCCTCGGAAACGTCGGTGCCGATGTCGAGTGCAACCCACCCGTGACGACCGAGACCATAGCCGGCAGCACTTGCGCCTGGTTCGGTGGCCACCACCGCTTCGGCTTCCTCCTTGCTCAACTTGACGGTCAAGGAGGTGGCTTCGAGATTGCAGAACACGAAGTTCTTGCCCCGGACCCGGAAGGTCGGGTGTCCGTCCCACGCTTCGATGTCGACGCGCTCCGCCTCCGGCAGGGACAACGAGATCTCTTCGAGTCGACGCATGTTGTCGGGCATGGAGACGATTCTGCACGCTCGATACCGAGCTTGACACCCGCGACACAGCTAGGCTCGGCGACGACCGCGTCACCGAACTCCGAACACAGGGAGACTGGCATGCGCACGTTAGTTCATCTGGTTCTGCTCATTTGTGGAATCGCCGTTGCCGTCGGCTCGTTCATGTACGTACTGGCCGGGGTCAAACCCAACAATGTTCGCCTCGAGGACCTGAGGGACGGCTTTCCGGCCGGGTGGGCAATCGAGCAACTCGGCGATCAGTCCGTGACCTTCTACCGGTCGATGGCGATACTTCTGCTCGCTTCAGCCGTATTGATTCTGATCGCCGCATTGTTCGGTTCTCGTATTGCGGCGTGGATCGGAATCATCGTGGGATTGGGAACTCTGGGCACGTTCTACTACCGAGTGAACGACCAATTCGACAATGTCATCAGGGAAAACTACTCCACGATCCTGACAAATCAGACAGGATTCATCTTGACGGCCGGCGGACTGATTCTCGCACTCCTAGCGTGCCTGGTCCCCCGCGAGAAGACCCGAGCCTGACCGCTCGGCAACCGGAGGGTTACCGTCGACGCCGACATTCACTAGTGTCTGCAACAGCCGGGTACTGACGAGTAGTACCCCAGAAGAGGTAGGGCATCAATGGCATCGCTTGACGACCTTCTATCCCAGATCCCCATCGACCAGATCGCGCAGCACCTCGGCGTGGACCAGGCAACTGCCGAATCGGCGGTCAAGACTGCACTTCCGACCCTCGTCGGCGGTCTCGGCGCCAACGCGCAGGATCCCGCAGGCGCAGCCTCGCTGGAAAGCGCGTTGCAGTCGCACGCCGACACCAGCCTTCTCGACGACGGCGTCGACATCAGCAAAGTCGACACCGCGGACGGTCAGAAGATCGTCTCGAACATCTTCGGCGGCAACACCGATCAGGTCGCCAGCGCACTCGGCGGTGTCGGTGGCGGCGGTGGAAACGATCTGGTGAAGCAGTTGCTGCCGATCCTCGCTCCCATCGTCCTGGCTTACCTCGCCAAGCAGTTCACCGGTGGCGGAGCCGGCGCGCAGACCCAGGCCTCCGGCGGCGGCGGACTCGGGGATCTCCTCGGCGGAATTCTCGGCGGTGGCGGTAATTCCGGCGGCGGCATCGGCGGCGCACTCGGCGGCATCCTGGGTGGATCCGGCGGCGGCGGTGGCCTCGGCGACCTTCTCGGTGGCCTCCTCGGCGGCGGCAAGAAGTAGGACGCTGAACAGATTCGCACTGCGGCGATCCCGTTCGGGGTCGCCGCAGTGCCCTGTCAGCCAACCCTGTCGGTCAACCCTGTCAGTCAACCGTCGCAGATCGAAACATCCTGAGCGACAATGCGAACGCAACCAACAGCAGCGCGCCGACAAAGGCACTGACCCCACCCCAACCGCCGCCCGCGTACGCGACGCCCGCGAGGGCACCCGCCACGGACGAACCCGCGTAGTAGGCAAACAGATACAACGCCGACGCCTCGGCCCGGTGATCGGTCGCGATCAGGCCCACCCAACCGCTGGCCACAGAATGTGCCGCGAAGAATCCTCCGGTGAAGAGCAGCATCCCTACGAGTGTCAGGGCCAGGTTGTCCGGAACGGTCAGTGCCAGCCCGATCACTACGACGACCACCGAGCCGAGCAGAACACTGCGCCTGCCCAGCCGGTCCGAGGCCCCGCCGGCTACCGCCGAGGTGAAAGTGCCGGCGAGGTAGAAGAGGAACACCAGACCCACAAGCGCTTCGGGAAGACCGAAAGGTGCTGCTGTGAGCCTAAACCCGAGGAAGTTGTAGATCGAGACGAATCCGCCCATCAGGATGAACCCCAAGGCGAAAAGCGTGCGCAGCGACGGGTTCGCAAGGTGGTGACGTAGATTCGACGCGATCGCAGGCACCGATACCGGTTGTGGGTGAAAGAACTTCGACGCGGGAATCTTCCGGATCATGTTGAGCGCGAACAACGCTGACAGCACGGCCGCAGTCGACAGTGCCCAGCGCCACGTACTGAAATCGACCACCGCCGAGGGAACGAGCCGCCCGATCAGCCCACCGATCGTCGTGCCGGCAACGTACCTTCCCATCGCCGCACCGAGGTCCTTCCGATCGACCTCCTCGGCCAGATAGGCCATCGCCACCGCCGGGACCCCGGCCAGAGCCAAGCCTTGCGCCGCGCGTCCGATCAGCAGAACCTCGATCGTCGGACTGAGCGGCAGGAGCAAACCGATCACACAGGACGCCGACGCCGACGCGATCATCACCTGTGTGCGACCGAACCGCTCGGAGAGCGCGCTGGCCGGAATGATCGCCAGCGCCAACATGCCCGTCGTCGCCGAGACGGAAAGTGCAGACACAGCAGGCGAGACGTCGAAGCCTTCGGCAAACGCGGGCAGCAGTGCCTGAGCGGCGTACATCGAGATGAACGTCGACAGCCCGGCCGCGAACAACGCAACGGTCACCGTGCGGTATCCGGTAGATCCCCGCCGAAGCGGCGCCAGATCGGATTCGATCACCTTCTCGACAGTCACCACGTACCTCCAGACATCACTTACCTCCGGTAAGAATCCTCTCGCTGAGCTTCGACAAAAGAAAATGCATAGTTGTGGAGTTCTTTATGTCTTGAGCACATATAGATTGACGTCGTGATGTTGACCGAAGACCTCGAATGGTTTGTCGTGCTCGCCGAAACCCAACAGGTCACCGCCACTGCCGACCTGACCCACCTGTCGCAGCCGACCCTCTCGCGCAAACTCGCACGCCTCGAAGGACAGATCGGCGTGAGGCTCTTCGACCGTCAAGGACGCCGACTCGAACTGAACCGGTACGGCGAGATCCTCTACGAGCACGCTCGGACCGCGCTTGACGCACTCGACGCGGCGCAGACCGAAATCCGGTCGCTGGCGAGCCCCGAGAGCGGCACCGTCCGACTCGACTTCCTCCACTCGTTCGGCACCTGGCTGGTACCGCACATGCTGCGGGGATACCGCGTCGAGCATCCCGGAGTGCGATTCGAACTGCATCAGGACAGCGCGCAGTTCCTGGTCGACCGGATTGCCGCGGGTGCGTCCGACCTGGCCGTCGTCTCGCCGCAGCCGCGCGATCCGCAGGTCGCGTGGATGCAGATCGCTCAGCAGTCACTGGCGTTGGCTGTTCCAGCTGATCATCGCTTCGCGCAGTTGCGTTCGGTCGAGCTCGCGGACGCGTCCGCCGAACCGTTCATCGGTATGCATCCGAACTTCGGGATGCGAAGAATTCTCGATGAACTGTGCGCGGCCGCAGGATTCACTCCGAATTTCGTCTTCGAGAGCAGCGAGCTGGCAACGGTCGGCGGACTGGTCTCCGCATCCTTCGGTGTATCGGTCATGCCGGTACAGGATCCACCGATCTGGGCCGAAGGAGTCGTCTACGTACCGATCGAAGGCGCCCAGCGGAAAATAGGACTGATCTGGTCGAAGAGCCGCGAACTGTCCGATCCCGCCCGGACGTTCCGCGACTACGTCGAAAGAACGACTTGGTCGTGAAAGTGCCCCCGGATAACTACGGATCGGTAACATCGCCCGAGGGGAGCAATATTCATGCCATTCTTTTCAAACCTACGGTGCCGTAGGCTGGGGCGAAGTCGCGCATTCACTCAACATGGAGGCAAGAAATGACGAGGATTCTGACGCAGCTGGAGCTGCTACAAGAGCTGCAGCCGGTTGCCGAGGAGAACGTCAACCGCCACATCTCCATGGCCAAGGAATGGCATCCACACGATTACGTCCCGTGGGACGAGGGCCGTAACTTCGCAGCCATGGGCGGCGAGGACTGGAGCCTCGAGCAGTCACAACTCGGCGAGGTCGCCCGCGCCGCGATGATCACCAACCTGCTCACCGAGGACAACCTGCCGTCGTACCACCGTGAGATCGCCGAAAACTTTTCGCAGGACGGCGCCTGGGGTACGTGGGTCGGCCGGTGGACCGCCGAGGAGAACCGTCACGGCATCGTGATGCGTGACTACCTCGTCGTCACTCGCGCAGTCGACCCCGTCGAGCTCGAGCGTTTCCGCATGGAACACATGACGAACGGTTACAGCGCACCCATCGACGAGGGCGACGCCGGCCTGCTGCACTCGGTCGCCTACGTGACCTTCCAGGAACTCGCGACGCGCGTCAGCCACCGCAATACCGGTAAGGCCTGTGACGAGCCGATCGCCGACAAGATGCTTCAGCGCATCGCGGCCGACGAGAACCTGCACATGATCTTCTACCGCAACATCTGCGCCGCCGCGCTCGATCTTGCGCCCGATCAGGCTCTCAAAGCTGTGGCGAACATCGTCCAGAACTTCCAGATGCCCGGCGCCGGCATGCCGAACTTCCGCCGCAACGGCGCTCTCATGGCCAAGCACGGTATCTACGACCTTCGCCAGCACCTCGACGAGGTCGTCTGGCCGGTCCTGCGCAAGTGGAACATCTTCGAGCGCAATGATTTCAGTGCCGAAGGCGAGAACACGCGCGAAGAGTTGGCAGCTTTCCTCGAGACCCTCGCCGCGAACGCGACGAAGTTCGAAGAACAGCGCGATCGCATGCTCGCACGCGAGGCCGCCAAGCGCGAACAGCAGGCTTCTTAGTTTCACCGGCTATTCTGTGCCCGGTACCGGATTCGGTACCGGGCACTTCCAATTGTCACAAGTATTTGTTCAGAGGTAGTCATGTCATCCCTTCGCATCGGTTCACTCGAGCTGCACAGCCCCGTGGTCCTCGCACCCATGGCGGGCGTCACCAACGTCGCCTTCCGCACGCTGTGCCGTGAACTCGAACTCGAACGTGCAGGCAGCACGTCCGGGCTCTACGTCTGCGAGATGGTCACCGCACGTGCGCTCGTCGAACGCCAACCGGCCACGATGCACATGACCACGTTCGGCCCGACCGAAACACCCAGGTCCCTGCAGCTGTACACCGTCGACCCGGATACGACCTACGCCGCGGCCAAGATGATCGTCGACGAGAACATGGCAGATCACATCGACATGAACTTCGGCTGCCCCGTCCCGAAGGTGACCCGCAAGGGCGGTGGCTCGGCGCTGCCGTACAAGCGTCGACTGTTCGGACAGATCGTCGCAGCCGCAGTGCGCGCAACCGAGGGCACCGACATTCCGGTCACCGTCAAGATGCGTGTCGGTATCGACCCCGAACATCACACGCACCTCGACGCCGGACGGATCGCCGCAGCCGAAGGCGCTGCCGCCGTCGCACTCCACGCACGTACCGCGTCGCAGCGCTACTCCGGCACCGCTGACTGGAACGAGATCACGCGCCTCAAGGAACACGTCACCGACGTTCCGATCCTCGGCAACGGCGACATCTTCGACGCCTCGGATGCTGCACGGATGATGAACGAGACCGGCTGCGACGGCGTCGTCGTCGGACGTGGCTGCCTCGGACGGCCATGGCTGTTCGCGGAACTCAGTGCAGCTCTCAACGGACAACAGATCGCCACGCCGCCGACGCTCGGCGAAGTCACCAAGATCATCGCCCGTCACGCCCAGCTGCTCGCTGCACACCACGGCGAGATGAAGGGCTTGCGCGAACTTCGCAAGCACGTCTCCTGGTACATGCGTGGGTTCCCGGTCGGATCGGATCTGCGGGTCTCGATGGCGTTGGTCAGCACGTTGTCCGAACTGGACGACCTGCTCGGACAGCTCGATCACAACGTCCCGTTCCCCAAGGACGCCGAAGGCCCGCGGGGTCGCCAAGGCTCGCCCGGTCAGGTAGCACTACCGGAGGGTTGGCTCGACGATCCCGAGGACGACCTTGTGCCGGTGGGAGCTGACATGATGCACTCCGGCGGCTAGCGAGAACACGCCGTCGGATTACTCTCATCACTTTCTGAGTGAAGCACTCAGGATTCACCAGTAATATGGCTCCAGCTTCGTCGACAACGGGTTGACGCCGGCACTTGAATGACGAGTTACTGACAGTCGACGACGGGACAGGTTGCATCGGTGGGTGATGATCACGATTCGGGCCCACCTCCGCCCGAGAGCCGCGCCCCCTGGGAACGTCCGCTCGCAGACAAGCGCTTCCGTAACGCCCGCCCGGACCAACCGGCCGCTCCCCAGCGCCCGGCAACACCCCAGCGCCCTTCAACACCCCGCCCGTCAACACCCCAGCGACCAGCGCCGCAACCACCCAGTCCCCCCGAGCGTCGTAACAGTGGACGTACCGGGCGACGGGATTCGCCTCCGACCGACGACTCCGTGTCGGTCGCCGAGTTGGTCCGTCGGGTAGGCGACAAAAAACCACCACCCGCCCCGGCTGCGCCGCCCAAGCCGGCGCCGACCAAATCCGTACCACCCGAGACCCAATCTTCAGCAGCGTCGGCGCCGCCCCCTGCTCGACCGATTCCCGCGCGTCCGACCGTCCCGCCTGCCGCGGCGGACTGGATCACCGAAGAACATCCCGTCACCTCCGCAGTGCCGCGTGTAGTCGGTGACACCGGCGCCACGCGCCTGGCGCAAAGCAAGATTCGCCGCCGCCATCGCGCAAAAGTGATCGGCCGATCGGCAGTAGCGTTCCTGGCCGTCATGTCTCTCGCATTGACCGGCGTCGTCTGGGGTTATCTGCGGTCGGTCGAAGGCGGATTCGATCAGATTGCGGCACTCGACACCGAGTCCGACGACATCATCGACGCCGGCGGCCAGCTCGGCGACGAGACCTACCTGATCATCGGCACCGATACCCGAGCCGGTGCGAGCGGTGAGATCGGCGCCGGAACCGTCGAAGACGCCGAAGGCGCCCGAGCCGACACGGTCATGCTGGTGAACATTCCTGCTGACAGAAGCCGCGTCGTCGCCGTCTCCTTCCCGCGTGACCTCGACGTCGAACGTCCGATCTGCCAAGGCTGGGACAACGACGCCGGCAAGTACACCAGCGAAACCTTCCCGGCCGCCAGCGGCGACAAGCTCAATGCGACGTACGCACTCGGTGGCCCCAAGTGTCTGGTCAAGGTCATCCAGAAGATGTCCGGCCTGAAAATCGGGCACTTCGTCGGAATGGACTTCGCCGGTTTCGAGCGCATGGTCGACACCGTCGGTGGCGTGAACGTCTGCTCCCCCGGACCGATCGAAGACGGCATCCTCGGAACCGTCCTCGCGTCCGGCGGGACGCAGATGCTCGACGGCCGCACTGCCCTCAACTATGTGCGTGCGCGCCACGTCGAAGCCGAGGGCAACGGCGACTACGGACGCATCACCCGTCAGCAGAAATTCCTGTCGGCACTGCTCCGCTCGGCCCTGTCCAACCAGGTCCTCCTGAATCCGGGCAAGCTCAACGGATTCATCAACGCCTTCACCAGCGACACGTTCGTCGAGAACATCGACACGAAGTCGCTGGTCACCCTCGGCCGTTCGCTGCAGAACGTCGACGCGGGCGCGGTCACGTTCTTGACGGTCCCCACGGACGGCACCAACGACTGGGGCAACGAGATTCCTCGCACCGACGAGATCAAGTCGCTCTTCCAGGCGATCATCGACGACGATCCGCTTCCGGGTGAAGAGCGCGAGGACACCACACCGTCGTCGACCAGTTCCACGACGACGGCTCCTACGTCCAGCACGCCGCCCGCCGCCACTTCCGTCGAAGCGATGAGCGCGTACAACATCTCGGTCGACGTCTCCAACGCGTCGGGAATTGCCGGGCAGGCCGCGACGATCGCCGACAGCCTCGCTGCTTACGGATTCCAGATCTCCACGGTCGGTAACTTCAGCGCGGCCACCGGCCTGGCGAATGCTCAAGCGTCGACCACCGTCGTGCGCTACGCCGCAGGTTACGAGGCTGAAGCCGTCACTGTCGCGTCGTCGATTCCCGGCGCGGTTCTCGTGCTCGCGCCGAGTATGGGAGACATGATCGAGGTCGTCGTCGGAAGCAATTTCTCCGGCACCGTCGTCGCCCCCGCGGACCCGGGGACCATCCTGGCGGCAAATCCGACGTCGGTCGACACCAGCACCTCGACGGCACTGCCCGCCGACATCGCGAGCGTCAATGCCGGCGACACCACCTGCGACTGACACACGTTCATTCACCTTGCGTTCACCTGGTGCTTGTGACTTGGTCTTTCACGGCACGTAGGCTCTGACCTCATGCGCGTGGCTTACAACGAACAGATGACCGAGCTTGCAGACACGCTCGGCGAGATGGCAGGACTGGCAGGTGCCGCTATGGAGCGCGCCACCCAGTCCCTGCTCCAGGCAGACCTGTCCCTGGCAGAACAAGTAATCGGCGAACACGACAAGATCACCGAACTCAGCACCATTTGCGAGGAGCGCGCGTTTGCGTTGCTCGCCTTGCAGGCTCCCGTTGCCGGAGATCTGCGCTCGGTGGTCAGCGGAATCCAGATCGTCGCCGACATCGACCGCATGGGTGCGCTCGCCCTGCACGTCGCCAAGATCGCGCGCCGCCGACATCCCAACCACGTGCTTCCCGAAGAGGTCAACGGCTACTTCGCGGAGATGGGACGCATCGCTGTCTCCATCGGTGCGGCCGCCAAGGTCGTACTCGAGACCCGCGACCCCGAGCGCGCTGCCCGCCTGCGCGAAGAAGACGAAGCGATGGACGACCTCCATCGCCACCTGTTCACCGTCCTCATGGACCGTGAGTGGAAGCACGGCGTTGCCGCCGCAGTCGACGTCACGCTGCTCGGCCGCTTCTACGAGCGGTTCGCCGACCACGCCGTCGAGGTCGGCCGACGCGTCATCTTCCTGGTGACCGGCAAGCTGCCCGAAGAGCCGGAAACCACCGAGAAGGTCGACAACCTCACCTCGTACCCGGATCTCTGAACCCAACCGTCCACGTGAGTAAAAGGCGGCCGCGCACTTGCGCGGCCGCCTTACCTATTCAGTTCTCGTGCAACCAGGTCTTCAACGTGGGTCCTGCAGTTGTCGATCCAGGCCCGGGCAGCAGCGCCCCACCCTTCATCGCCTTACCCGCTCCCGGCATCGAGATCGGGATCAGCCACGTGCGTCGGCCACGGTATTGCAAGATCTCGCGCGTCATCGCCGGGATCTCGAGGACCTCCGGGCCGGCGAGATCTGGAGCCCTCCCGCTCGGACCGTTCTGAGCGCACGCCACCAGAGCCTCGGCGACGGTCTTCGCCGCCACCGGTTGGGACCGCATCCGGGGAACCATCGCGACCGGCCCCAATCCGAACAGCGCGATGGTTTTCTCGCCGAACTCGAACCACTGGGTGGATCGCAGAATTGTGAACGGAATGCCCGACGCTTCCACCGCGCGTTCCTGCGCGGCCTTTCCCTGGTAGTACCCGAAGGACTTCAACTGCGGATCGTCGCAGTTCACGATCGAGAGCAGCACGTGATGCTTCACGCCTGCCTTGGTTTCGGCCGCGGCGATGTTCCTCGCTGCCGTCTCGAAGAACTCGATCGCCTTCTTGGCGCTGTTGGTGACGTGATCACTCACGTCGATGACAACGTCGGCACCGACAAATGCTTCGTCCAACCCCGCACCCGTGGAGATGTCGACTCCCGTCGATCGAGCGGCGGCGACGACGTCATGGCTCGCTGCCTTCGCCTGCTCTACAACCAGCTTTCCCATCTGGCCGGTTCCGCCCAGAACAACAATTCGCATGATGCCTCCGTCAAACCTGTGCGCCCGGCTCTCTTCGGCCTGGTCACATAGTGGACGACGCAGCCGCCCGAAGTGTGACGCTCTGGGAGATCAGTCGGTGTACCTCTCCGACACCTGCGCCCGCCACTGCGACCAGATCGGATCCAATGCTGCGCTCGCCTCATGTGCGTGATCGGCCACGGCCCGCGCGAGCATCCCCGACCCCGCCAGCGGCGTCACGTGTCCCTCGACGTCGTCGGAAATCTTCATCCCCAACAGCATGGTCGTGCCCAGCACACGACGACCACCCAAAATTCCCGGCAACGAACGGTCCGGAACGCTACGTAGGTCGAGAGTTTCCACGAGCAGCGCTTTCCCGTCGACGGTGATGCGCTGATCCGAGCGAAGCGCACCGCCGGTTTCGCCGGTCCGCCCGAACACGATCATCTCGTCGAGCAGCGCCACCGCATCGGATTCCAGTGAAATATCCACGCGCCTGGTCACATCCGCGCCCCCGGCGACGACAAACGGTGCCGCTCGCCAGATCAGCGCCGCACCGGCGCCGACGCTCGCCGAGGCCGACCACGCCGCCCGGCCGCCGCGTGCGTTGTACGCGACGGTCCCTGACGGCTCGATCACCTCGAGACACGTACCCGGCGCGACCACGAACTCGATACGCAGGTCGTCACCGGCCAGCAGCGTTGCACTGTGCCCTACCAAGGCAATTCGCACGGTGAGCCCGCGAGCGTCGACGAATCGCGGGGCCAGGAAGTCGCCCGAGATCAGCTCTCGCGCAACAGCGGTGTCACCCACTCTCTCGACGACGACCCGCGTAGCTCCAGTGCGCATCAGTGAGCGTGAGAGTGGCTGTGCCCGTGACCGTGTCCGTGGTCTTCTTCATCGGCATGGAAGTGCGGTGCCATCGGTCCCGGATCCTGCGGAGTGTGACTACCTGCGCGATGAGACGCGATGACCTGGCGAAGCCAGGCACTGAGCTGGTCGATCGTGGCGTGATCCTTCTGGCTGAGCGCGAGAACGGGAAGTCCGTCTCGCGCGGCCGTGGCATCGGCAACCATCTGGACTGCGTCGACGTCGACGTACGGGGCCAGGTCGATCTTGTTGACCACCAACAGATCTGCCCGCTCGATTCCCGGACCACCCTTACGTGCGACGTCTCCGCCGCCCGCGACGTCGATGCAGAAGATCTGGGCGTCGACCAGTGCCGGGCTGAACGTGGCGGTCAGGTTGTCACCGCCGCTTTCCACGATCACCATGTCGAGGGGATGGAACTGACGCTCGAGGTCTTCGACCGCAATGAGGTTCGGTGTCACGTCGTCACGGATCGCCGTGTGCGGGCACGCTCCGGTCTCGACTGCGACGATGCGCTCGATCGGAAGAACGTTGGCCGCGCGCAACAATCGCGCGTCCTCGTCGGTGTAGATGTCGTTGGTGACCACCGCGATCTCGTACTCCGACGCGAGTTCGCGGCAGATGGTGGCGATGAGAGTGCTTTTGCCGGTGCCGACGGGGCCGGCAACGCCCAGCCTCAAACCTCTTGCAGCAGTGGTGGTGTTGTTCAGGTTGTCAAGCACGGAAAATCCTCCTGGATCGAGCGTGGTGTTCGAGTGACCATTGTTCGACCAACGGTCCTGTTGTTGCGGGTATATCTGTGACGCCTTCGACTGCCACGGCAGCCTTGGCGACGCTTTCGATGGTCGAGGCTGCTCGGAACAGCCATTCGACCGGTTCTGCCGGATCCACCGGCAGTAGCTTCAATGCCGCCGACGCCACCGTTTGAGCGTCGTCGTACAAACAGGATCTGGCTGCCTGTAGGTCGTCCATCCCGGAGATCGCCGTGAAGACGCCCAACGCGAGCGGCCGCATCGGATGCCCGGGCAGCGCCATGAGCATCTGCACCGCGGGGTGCTGCGGCCACAATCGCGACGCCAGTCTTGCCAGCCCACGTCCGAGCTGAATCGACGCCTCACGCAGCGGTGCGCTGGGAGTCCGAGCGAGCAGTTCCCTCGAGATGTCCTCGAGTTCGCCTGCACTACCCTCACTTACGGCCCAGCGTCGCGTGATTACCGTTGCAGCGGCCTCGACCAGTCCCACTGTTTCGAGTCGACCGCGAATGAAGTCAGGGACCTGGCTCTGCAGGAGTCCGCCCGCCAGTGCCGGTTCCAACCCCGACGAGTGCGCGTGACCGCCGGTAGGCAGACGCCCGTCCGCCAAGAGCATCGACGCTATGTCGGCAGACGTCATCTCGATCGACATGGTTTCAGAACAGCATGTAGCGCTGAGCCATCGGCACTACGTCAACGGGGTTGGGCGCGATCAGGTCGCCGTTGACCTTGATGGCAAACGTCTCCGGATCGACGTCGATGGACGGCAGTGCCGTGTTGTTCGGCATATCCGCCTTGGTGAGGTGCCTCGTCGGACGAACACCGGTGAGGGTGCGCGTGAGACCGAGACGATCGGCCAGACCGTCCTCGATGGCCATCGGAGAGACGAACGTCGTGGACAGGTGCGGCGCCGATCCCGGAGTTGCCGCGATGGCCGGACGTACGAACACCGGCTGCGGGGTCGGGATTGCAGCGTTCGGATCACCCAGCGGCGCAGCAACTATCGCCCCGCCCTTGATCACGGCAGAAGGACGGACACCGAAGAACGCGGGATCCCACAGCACCAGGTCCGCCATCTTCCCCGCCTCGACCGATCCGATCTCGTGATCGATGCCGTGCGCCACCGCAGGGCAGATCGTGTACTTGGCGACGTAGCGCCGCGCACGCTCGTTGTCGGCCGGCATGCTGGTCCCCAGCTTGCCGTACTGGGCCTTCATGACGTGGGCAACCTGCCACGTCCGCAGGGTCACCTCACCGATACGGCCCATTGCCTGGGCGTCGGAGGAGGTGATGGAGATGGCTCCGATGTCGTGCAGAAAGTCCTCCGCCGCAATCGTTGTCGGCCGGATCCGGGATTCGGCAAAGGCAAGATCCTCCGGAACCCGGGGATTGAGCGCATGACACACGATGAGCATGTCGAGGTGCTCGGCCACCGTGTTGACGGTATGCGGCAACGTCGGATTGGTCGATGCCGGAAGAACGTTCGGCTCACCTGCCGTCACGATGATGTCCGGAGCGTGCCCGCCGCCGGCACCTTCCGCATGGAACACGTGGATCCCGCGTCCGGCGATCGCATCCAAAGTGTGCTGTACGTACCCGGTTTCGTTGAGGCTGTCGGCATGCAGCGCCACCTGGAGGCCGAACTCGTCGGCTGCGCGTAGAGCTGCGTCGATCGCGGCCGGAGTGGAACCCCAGTCCTCGTGAACCTTGAATCCACCTGCGCCGGCGAGAGCTTCCTGACGCATGGCCTCATGGCTGACGGTGCTGCCCTTGCCGAGGAGAAGAACGTTGAGCGGGATGTGGTCGAGGGCCCGGTGCATCATCGTCAGGGACCAGGCGCCGGGCGTGACGGTGGTTGCCTTGCTTCCCTCCGTGGGGCCCGTTCCGCCGCCCGCCACTGTCGTCGTACCGGTCGCGAGCGCTTCCATCATCTCGATTTCACTGAGGAAGTGCACGTGAGTGTCGATCGCACCCGCGGTGAGGATCTTTCCCTCGCCGGCGATCACGTCGGTGCTCGGCCCGATGAGCAACTTGGGGTGCACGCCATCCATGATGTCGGGGTTACCGGACTTGCCGATCGCGACGATGCGTCCGTCGCGAATTCCGACGTCTGCCCGGACAATTCCCCAGTGATCGAGAATCACCGTATTGGTGATGACGACGTCGAGAGCACCCTGGTCGCGAGTGGTCAGGCCCTGGCCCATCGACTCGCGGATGCTCTTGCCGCCACCGAAGACCATCTCGTCGCCGGTCGCGGTGTAGTCGTGCTCGATCTCGATCCACAGATCTGTGTCGGCCAAACGGATCTGGTCGCCTGCAGTCGGGCCGTACAGGGAGGCGTAACCGCGTCGATCGATCCTGCTCATTCGGCTGTCCTCTCAACTGTCGTCGCGGCGTCTTCCGGTGAATCCGCCTCGACCGGAACATCACTCACGCGAACGTTCACCGAGGACGCACGCAAGGGTTCCTCGACCTCGACGCCAGGTGTGCCGAACGGCATGACGGTCTTGGGCTCACGTGCGTGAGTCGGCAGGTCTTCGTCCGGCACGATCTGCAGGCCCGGAACCCTTTTGAGTCCGCCGAGCGCGATCAGTGTCACCGTTCGGCTGACCCCCGGTTCGAACCGAACCGACGTTCCCGAGGGGATGTCGAGCCGGAAACCGTCTGCCGCTTCACGATCGAAGGTCAGCGCCGGGTTGGCCGCGGGAAGATGAAGATGCGAACCGATCTGAATGGGGCGATCGCCGTCGTTGACGACGACCATCGTGATCTTTTCCGCGTCAGTGCCGAACTCGAGCGGTTCGGTGGACACACGTACCTCGCCGGGAATCATCGAATGGGCTCCGTCACGGTGACCAGCTTGCGACCGTCCGGGAAAGTGGCCTCCACCTGGACGTTTGCAATCATCTCGGGTACCCCTTCCATCACGTCGTCGCGGGTGAGCACTTGCCGACCGGCGTTCATCAGTTCCGCAACCGTCATTCCGTCACGCGCGCGCTCGAGAATCCAACACGAGATCAGGGCCATCGCTTCGGGGTAGTTCAGCAGTACCCCGCGCTCGCGGCGGTCGCGGGCGACCATGCCCGCAACGCTCAGGAGCAGCTTTTCGGTATCTGAAGGGGTGAGGTGCACTGACAAGCCCTTCCGGTTGTGAAACGACATCGATCGACTGCGTGCTGTCGGGCCGAGATTAGCATTGTCCGAAGCGTCGTCAGTATCCACGAGATTCACATCGTCGGCTACTTCAGCGCCCACTCGGCGCACTTGCGCTGCTCATCGAATTATTCGGGCGCCCAACGACGCTCAGCTCTGCGCACCGGAGTGGGAACTATCACCACAACCAAAAAGTTTCACCCCCGTCTCCTGTTGGAAACGGGGGTGAAACATGATCGTGCAGGGTTTGTCCCAGGACCTATCCGAAGCGGCCGGAGATGTAGTCCTCGGTGGCCTTCTGCGTCGGGTTCGAGAAGATCTTCTCGGTGTCGTCGATCTCGACGAGCTGACCGGGCTTACCGGTTGCCTCGAGGTTGAAGAATGCAGTCTGGTCACTCACACGCGCAGCCTGCTGCATGTTGTGCGTGACGATGACGATCGTGAAGTCCTTCTTCAACTCGGTGATCAGGTCTTCGATCGCGAGAGTCGAGATCGGGTCGAGCGCGGAGCACGGCTCGTCCATGAGCAAAACGTCGGGCGAGACCGCGATGGCACGCGCGATGCACAGACGCTGCTGCTGACCGCCTGAGAGGCCGCCACCGGGCTTGTCGAGGCGATCCTTGACCTCGTTCCACAGGTTGGCGCCACGCAACGAACGCTCGGCCACCTCGTCGAGCTTCTTCTTGCTGCGCTCACCCTGCAGCTTCAAGCCTGCGACGACGTTGTCCTTGATGGACATGGTCGGGAAGGGGTTGGGCCGCTGGAAGACCATGCCGATCGTCTTGCGAACACCGACGGGATCGACGTTCGAACCGTAGATGTCCTCACCGTCGAGCAAGACCGAACCCTCGACGCGCGCACCGGGAATCACTTCGTGCATGCGGTTGAGTGAACGAAGAACGGTGGACTTGCCGCAACCGGACGGGCCGATGAAGGCGGTGACGCTCCGGGGCGGGACGGACAGGCCCACATCGGCGACGGCGTGGAACTTGCCGTAGTAGATGTTGACGTCCTTGAGATCCAGACGCTTGGCCATTACCGGCTCCCTACTGAGTTGTTGACGCTGTTGAGTACGAACATGTTCCGAGGCCGCATCACTTGCTTCTCACCTGCGAGAAGTGACCGATCAGCTTCGCGACGATGTTGAGGATCGCGATCAGCAGGATCAAGGTCAGTGCTGCGCCCCAGATGCGGTTGGTGCCGGCGTCGGTGGGGTTGTTCATCTCGGCGACCATGACGGAAGGCAGAGTGCCCATCTCGCCGTTGAACAGGTCGAAGTTGATGAACGGTGCGTAGCCGACGAGGATCAGCAGCGGCGCGGTCTCACCGAGCACGCGGGCCAGGGCCAGCATGACGCCGGTGATGATGCCGGGAAGTGCCGTCGGCAGAACGATTTTCGAGATGGTCTTCCACTTCGGCACACCGAGCGCGTACGACGCCTCTCGCAAGTCCATCGGGACGATGCGCAGCATTTCCTCGGTGGAGCGAATGACTACCGGGACCATCAGGAGGACCAGAGCCAGAGATACAGCGAACGCGGACTTGGGGAAGCCGAAGGTCGCGATCCACAGTGCGTAGATGAACAGCGCGGCCACGATCGACGGAACACCGCTGAGGATGTCCACCATGAACGTGGTGAGCTTGCCCAGCTTCGACTTCCGGTCGGCGTACTCCACCAGGTAGATCGCGACGAAGATGCCGAGCGGGATGGAGAAGACCGCACACACGATGCCTTGCAGCAAGGTGCCGATCAATGCGTGATAGATACCGCCGCCGTCGGCCGATGCCGTCAATCCGCTCAGCGAATTGGTGAACCACGTCGGCGACGTCAGAGCGGGCAGGCCCTTGGCGATGACCGTGAAGAGCACCCAGACCAACGGGATGAGCGCGATGACGACTGCCAGGCTCACCAGGATGGTCGCGATGACGTCCTTGGCACGACGACGGGCGCCGACGCCTTGGAAAGTGGGGGCCTTGACCGGCCGGTCCAGAGTGGAGGTCATGGGTCAGTCCTTCTTTCCGGCGATCACTGCGCGGGCAGCCGCGTTGACGACGAAGGTCAGCACGAACAGCACCAGTCCGGCCGCGATGTACGCGCCTGCCTGGATGTCGTTGTTGAACTCCGCGTAGCCGAGGGCGATCTTGGAGGCGATGGTCGAGCCGCCGTCGAACAGCGACCAGCCGAAGGCCTGAGAGGTGGTGCGCAGGATCAGGTACAGGGCCATCGTCTCGCCGAGTGCGCGTCCGAGACCGAGCATCGATCCGCTGATGTAGCCGGACTTACCGAACGGGATGACCGTGGTGCGCACAACTTCCCAGCGCGTGGCGCCGAGGGCGAGTGCGGCTTCGATCTGTGACCGCGGGGTCTGGATGAACACCTCGCGGGTCACAGCGGTGATGACCGGAAGGATCATCACGGCAAGGACGATGCCTGCGGTGAAGATGGTGCCGCCGCCGGTGATCGATCCGCTGCCGTCGGCGAAGAGCGGGAACCAGCCGAGAGTGTCGTTGAGCCACACCGCGACCGGGGTGATCGCCGGGGCGAAGACGAGCAGTCCCCACAGGCCGTAGACGATGGACGGCACGGCCGCGAGAAGGTCGATCGTGTACGACAGTGGCCGCGTGAGCCACTTGGGAGAGTACGAAGTCAGGAAGATCGCGATGCCCAGTGCGATCGGCATCGCGAGCACCAGGGCGAACAGCGAGACCAACACCGTGACCTGGAAGAGATCGAGGACACCGAACGCCATCGCGTTGATGTTCTGCGTCACCCATTCACGGCTGGTCAGGAAGTTGACCTGGTTCCGGCTCAAGGCAGGAACAGCACGCCAGATCAGGAACGCGCCGATCGCCGCGATGACAACCGTGATGAAGATTGCCGAACCGGATGCAAGCGAGCTGAAGATGCGGTCACCCGGACGGGTCACCGTCTTGCTGTTGCCGCTGCCCGGACCGTCACCCTTCGGAGGATGCTCGGTTTCTGGAGCCTTGGTGGAAGTAATCGTGTCCTCCGTGGTGCCGTTCGGACCGCCCACCCCGGCCCCGCTGGTTGCGGGGCCGGGAGAACGAGATGTCGAGGTGATGGGCGCGTCACTCATGCGCGCTCACTTCCTTCACGTCTGAATGTAGATCCATGAGCTTGTCCGCACGAGTCTCTAGGTCAGCTGATTGCCGTGATGGACGCGTTGAGGCGATCCTGGACGTTGGCCGGCAGCGGAACGTAACCCTGCTCGGCCAGGTTGGCCTGACCCTCGTTGGCCGCGCTCGTCAGGAACGACTTCACTGCTGCGGAGGTGTCCGCGTCGTAGCCCTTGGAGCAGACGATCGAGTACGTCGCGAGAACCAGCGGGTACGCGCCGGATTCGTTGGTCTTGAAGATCGACGCGAGGTCGAGCGTCAGGTCGCCGGTCGCGTCGGACTTGAACTTCGCGCCTGCGATCGACTTGGCGGCCGAGTCGTTGGTCAGTGCGACTGCTTCGGAGCCGGTGTTGATCTCGGCAACCGAGAGCTTGTTCTGATCGGCGAACGACTTCTCGACGTAGGTGATCGAACCCGGTGCAGTAGCAACTGCCTGTGCAACGCCCGCCGAACCCTTGGCGCCCTCACCGACGCCACCGGTGAAGTCGGACCCTGCGCCCGACGTCCAAGCACCGTTCGATGCCGCGTCGAGGTACTTCTGGAAGTTGTCGGTGGTGCCCGAGGAATCGGAGCGGATCACGGTGGTGATCTTCTCGTCGGGAAGCGAAGCACCGGAGTTGAGCGCGGCGATTGCCGGATCGTTCCACTTGGTGATGCCACCGTTGAAGATCTTCGCGAGAACCTCTGCGTTGAGCACGAGCTTGTCGACGCCGTCGAGGTTGTATGCAACCGCGATCGGGCCGAAGACGAGGGGAAGGTTCCAGGCTTCGCCGCCGACGCAACGCTCCTTGGCCTTGTCGGCCTGCTCGTCCTTGATGGCCGAGTCGGAGCCGGCGAAGTCGATCTGGCCGGCGATGAACTGGGTGCGACCGTCGCCCGAACCGCTGGGGTTGTAAGCGACGTTGACCGTCTTGCCCTTTTCCTGGCATACGGAGATGTAGGTGGCGACGAACTGGTCCATGGCGTTCTTCTGTGCCGAGGAACCAGCGGCAGAGAGGTTGCTCTTGCCTTCGCACGTTGCGTTCGATGCGGACGCGTCCACACCCGTCGACGACGAGTTGTTGTCGCTGCCACATGCGGCCAAGGTCATGGCGCCCACGGCCACTACACCGAGCAGGGCACCACTGCGCTTGAGATTCACCAAGATCCTCCGGAAATCGCTACCGCCACGCCCACGATCGGGCGGCGACATGAGACGCAGAATGATTGAAATCTGCATCAGGCAACACGGCGCTGCCCACAGAGAAAAGTAGGCGGGCGCGGTGTCCGGTTGGACCACACATGGTTAACGGAGAATGAACAGACTGGACATTTCTGCGTGTTCGACTGTGACGTCAGAGCGCGCGAGCGTAAGCCATGTCCACGTGGAACCGATCGAAGCCGAGTCGCTCGTACGTGTGAAGGGCTGCGGTGTTGTCGCCTTCGACGTACAGAAGGACGGTTCCGAGGCCGCGATCACGCAGGTAATGCATGCCCGCAAGAGTCAGCACTCGGCCGAGACCGCGTCCCTGTGCAGCAGGATCGATCCCCACGACGTACACCTCCCCCAGCTCCGGATCGTCACCTTCGGGTGCGTGCACCTTCGTCCAGTGAAAGCCGAGAAGGGTATCGGGATCGGTGTCCGCGAACGCCAGGAACAGACCGGCGGGATCGAACCAACCTTCGGCCGTTCTCTCGTCGATCTCCGCCTGGGTCCAGCCACCCTGCTCGGGATGCCAGGAGAAGGCCGCGTTGTTGACGCGAAGGATCTCGGAATCGTCTTCGGGCCCACGATACGTCCGCATCGTTATTCCTTCGGGCACAACGATTTCCGGAAGCTGCGGAGCATCGAGCGGTCGACGCAGCTGGAGGAGTTCACGAACGCTGACCAGATCGAGACTCTTGACGAATTCCACTGCGGCGTCGATGTTTCCGTGCGCCCACACTCGCGTGCCCGGACGCCCCTCGTCGAATACCGCTGCGGCAAGCCTGGTTCCGATACCGCGGCGCCGGGCCTGCGGGTCGACCACCAACTCGGCCATGTCGGGATGCTCGTCCGAACCGGCTTGCAGCTGTGCATAACCGACGACCGTATCGCCGTCGAGTTCGAGAAGATGCCGTGCTGCGCCGCGCCCGGCAACGGCATGGCGCCCCTGCTCCGACACCGGTGCCTTGCCGTCGAAGTCGGTCGCGCGATCGAGCAGCGCGGAAACCTGCTCAGCGGATCCGGCCGCCAGCGAATCGCTCCAACCCATCTCAGACCACCGATCCGTCGGCCGCGTCGTAGTCGACGTCTTCGTCGTCCTCGAACTGAACGGGAGCAGCTGCGCCGCCCTTGGCCCTGGTCGGCCGCACTGCCTTGTATCCGACATTTCGGACTGTACCGATCAAGGACTCGTATTCGGTGCCGAGTTTCGCCCGCAGACGACGCACATGGACGTCGACCGTCCTGGTGCCACCGAAGAAGTCGTAGCCCCACACCTCCTGCAGCAGCTGCGCACGGGTGAAAACCCGGCCGGCGTGCTGCGCGAGGTACTTGAGCAGCTCGAATTCCTTGTAAGTCAAATCAAGGGGCCGTCCACGCAATCGTGCCGTGTACGTCCCCTCGTCGATAACCAGTTCGCCCAGCGTGATCTTTCCCGACGCTTCCGGACTGGCCACACCGCCGCTGCGGGCGACCAACAACCGCAATCGGGCGTCCACCTCAGCCGGACCGGTACCGGGAAGCAGGATGTCGTCCAGCCCCCAGTCGGCGTTGACGGCAACGAGTCCGCCTTCGGTGAGGACGGCGACCACAGGTACTGCGGATCCTGTGCTTCCGAGCAATCGACACAACCCGCGTGCGGCAGCTAGATCAGTGCGCGCATCCACCAATGCCACGTCCGCGGAACTTGCCTCGAGTAGCGAGGAAACCTCTGTGGGGGCAGGCCGAACCGAGTGCGCCAGCAACGCCAACGCCGGTAGTACAGCTTCCGGGTTGGGGTCGGAGGTGAGGAGGAGCAGTTCCACACGGCCTCCTATCTAGTAGCCCGCGCAACCCGCGAGGGCAACGCTCGAGTAGTTCGACGCTTTTGGTCGGTCACTACATTAGCGTGCCTGGTACCGGGGCCGTCGCATCGAACCCCGACCGGAGTCGGTCACAATGGTGCGGTGCGCAAACTGATCATCGGCATCGTCTTCCTCCTCGGCCTCGGACTGGTGGCCGATTTCGGCGCTGCCGCGTACGCCGAGTACCGGGTTTCCCGCGAGCTCCGAACCGGCGCATCACTCGAGGCGGACCCGGAGGTCACCTTCAACGGGTTCCCCTTCCTCACCCAAGCTCTCGGCGGGAAATACAAGGACGTCTACGTCAGAGCTACCGGCGTCCAGAGCGACGTGGTCGGCGAAGTGACCGTCGAGGCAGATCTGCGCGGGGTCACCGTTCCCTTCTCCGACATAGTGAACGGCAACGTCACCCAACTCCCCGTCGACAAACTCGACGGCCGGATGGGAATCAACGCCACCGACCTCGGAAAGCTGCTCAACATCCCTGACCTGCAGGTATCTTCACCTCCGGCCAACAAGTCGGATGGCACCGGCGGTAGCGGTGGAACAGGCGCGAGCACCGCGGGCGCTGTCGTGCTGACCGGAACGGTTGCCGTCGGCCCGATCGAGACTGCAGTGAGCGTGCAGGCCAACCTGGTTCTGGAAGGTGGGCAGGTCAAGATCGTCGCCAGCAACCTGTACTTCGGTCCGGAGGGCAAAGCCGATTTCTCGATCCCCGCAGCACTCGAACCCGTCGTCCTCGGATTGTTCAGCTACACGATCGATCCACAGGCACTCCCATACGGAATCCAGCCGAGCCTGGTCTACGCGGAAGGCGGAAGAATCGTGATCGAAGGCAGCGCCGAGAACACGACGATCGACCTCGCAGAGCTGCAGAACCGATGACCGGGATCACAATTCTGCTGGTCGCGCTTGTCGCCGTCGTCGCTGTCGGGCTCTTTCTCAAGTCGCGCAACGGAAAGGTTCGAGTCACCTCGCCGACCGCGACCGGCACCGCTGACAGTCGCCTCGAACTGCTCCGCGCGGCTGGAGTCGTATCGGCGAACGGTGGGCCCGTCGTACTGCATTTTTCCGCCGACTGGTGCGGACCGTGCGCGGCAGTACGCCGCGTCGTCGGTCAGGTCGTGGTGTCGATGGCCGACGCTCCCCGTCCGCCGGTCGAGATCGAACTCGACATCGACAAGGAACCGGCTCTCGCACGCGAAATGAGCGTCCTGTCGTTGCCCACCACCTTCATCCTCGACGGTGGCCTCGAGGAACAGTTCCGGGTGTCCGGAGTGCCGTCCGCAGGCGATCTGAAAGCTGCGCTCGTACCACTATCCGGACCCCACGAGCCAAAATCCGAGAATTCGGGGTAAACTCGCCGACGTGCAAACCCGCCACGAGCTGATGCTCACCCGACGCCGCGCAGTAGACCTGTGCCGCCTCGGGGGCTGTTGCTGTACCTGTTGCTGATCACCACATCCGTCAGAACTCTCTGACCTTCGAGCTTTCGCTCTCGTGATCAATCCACCGAGTGGGACTTTTGCGTCCCGTTTTCTCGGTCCACGCACAGCATCATGCAATCCAGCGCAGGAGCACTCCCGATGTCCACAACCACACCCCAACTCGAGCAGGTCGACGTCCGCGGACCTCGATTCGCCGCGTGGGTCACCACCGGCGTTCTCGTACTCACGCTCGTCCTCTCGACCTTCTCACTGCCGACTGCCACTGTGCTTCTCGCACTGCAGGCCATCGTCTTCGCGGTCGGAGCCGTACTCGGCCCCAAGCGCAGCCCGTACGGCCAGATCTTCGGCAAGCTCGTCGCCCCGCGAATCTCGCCGGTCAGCGAACGAGAACCCGTAGCGCCACTTCGCTTCGCTCAGTTCGTCGGCTTCGTCTTCGCATTGGCAGGCACGGTCGGTTTCCTGGCCGGGTCGACGATCGTCGGCACCGTCGCCACGGGCTTCGCCCTGTTCGCGGCCCTGCTCAACGCCGCGTTCGGCATCTGCCTCGGCTGCCAGATCTACCCACTGGTCGCCAGGCTGCGAAATACCGGCCGCGCTACCACCGCGTGAAAGCGCTTGCCACACAACCCCACTGAACCCCTGCTGGATATCGACCGATGCAAGACCACATCGAAAGGAACACCATGGCTCGCTCCGACGTCCTAGTCTCCGCTGACTGGGCTGAGCAGAACCTCAACACCCCCAAGACCGTTTTTGTCGAGGTGGACGAGGACACCAGCGCATACGACGGCGGCCACATCGAGGGTGCAGTCAAGCTCGACTGGCGCAAGGACCTCCAGGACGGCGTCCGACGTGACTTCCTGAACCAGGAGCAGTTCTCGGACCTGCTCTCCGCCAAGGGCATTGCGAACGACGACACCGTTGTTCTCTACGGTGGCAACAACAACTGGTTCGCCGCATACGCGTACTGGTACTTCAAGCTGTACGGCCACCAGGACATCAAGCTGATCGACGGCGGCCGCAAGAAGTGGGAACTCGACGGACGCCCGCTCTCCAAGGACGCAGTCAACCGCGAAGCCACGCAGTACAAGGCCGAGACCCCCGACTTCTCGATCCGCGCATTCCGCGACGAGGTCATCGACGCCATCGGCAGCAAGAACCTCGTCGACGTTCGTAGCCCTGACGAGTTCTCCGGCAAGATCCTCGCTCCCGCGCACCTTCCGCAGGAGCAGGCGCAGCAGCGCGGCCACGTCCCCGGAGCCATCAACATCCCGTGGAGCACCACCGCCAACGAGGACGGCACGTTCAAGTCGGACGACGACCTCGCCAAGCTGTACGCGGAGAAGGGCTTCGACGACACCAAGGAAACGATCGCCTACTGCCGCATCGGCGAGCGCTCGAGCCACACCTGGTTCGTGCTGCAGGAGATCCTCGGCAAGAACAACGTCAAGAACTACGACGGCAGCTGGGTCGAATACGGCTCACTCGTCGGCGCACCGATCGAATTGGGAGCCTGATCATGTGTGGAGCACCTACCCAGGGCCAGACCCTGCCTGCCGGCGTCGACGTCGAGAAGGAAACGGTCATCACCGGCCGTGTTCTCGCCGCTGACGGCCAGCCCATCGGCGGCGCATTCGTGCGCCTGCTCGACGGCTCCGGAGAGTTCACGGCCGAGGTCGTGGCATCGGGAACCGGCGATTTCCGCTTCTTCGCCGCTCCGGGCGAGTGGACCGTGCGTGCACTGTCCAGCTCGGGCAACGGCACCTCCACCGTCACTCCCGAAGGCTCGGGCGTGCACAACGTGGACGTGACCGTCAGCAAGTAATTCCTGCATTTTCAGGCGGCCCCGCACCCCTTCGGTGCGGGGCCTTCTGCATTCCGGCTCCCGATTTTTCCGGTCGGTCGCCGCGGTCTAAGATGTACCCGTGGTCATTTTCTTCGAGGTACTCCTCGCACTCGCATCCGTCATGATCGCTTGGTTCTCCGTGTACGTCGTGTACCGCTTGGTCACCGACGAGTCGTGAGTCAGGCTCCGGATTCAGGGTCCGACGCGACCGCTGACGATTCCGCCGCTGCAGGTGCCGTGAGGCGCGGCAGCGGGGACGAAGCTGTCGCCATCGCCGTCGAGCGCTCCAAGTCGACGGCGTCACTCAACATCCCGACCCTGCCGGACCTTCCGTTGCCAGAGGACACCGCAAACCTGCGCCTCGGCCCGGACATCAATCCCGAACTCCTCGCACTGCTCCCCCTCGTCGGCGTCTGGCGCGGCGAAGGTGAAGGGCACGACGAGACCGGCGACTACGCCTTCGGTCAGCAGATCGTCATCTCTCACGACGGCGGCCCCTATCTCAATTGGGAGTCCCGGTCCTGGCGCCTCGACGCCGAGGGCAAGTACGTGAGCCCCGATCTGCGCGAGAGCGGTTACTGGCGCATGGGCGGCGACGGCATCCCCGGCAGCGTCAATCAGGAAGTCGTCGAACTCCTGCTCAGCCACAGCTCCGGCGTCGTCGAAATGTACTACGGCCGTGCGCTCACCCAGGCATCCTGGGAACTTGCCACCGACGTGGTGATCCGCAGCCAGTCCGGTGCACTGTACGGCGGCGCGAAGCGCCTGTACGGCATCGTCGAAGGCGGCGACCTCGCGTACGTCGAAGAGCGCATCATGTCTGACGGTGGCCTGGAGCCGCGCCTCTCGGCGCGGCTGACCCGCTACATCGGCTAGCTCTGCTGTGCGCCTTTATTAACCCCCGGCGGTTAATAAAGGCGCACAGCAGATCCATCCACAGCCACCGACAAATTCCACAGGTGGGCTCTGGAACGGCATCATCGACCGATTCCTGTCGGACCGGGATCTCACGGTATTCGCATGAACTGCGACTACATCGATCCTGATCTCCGAAGAATTTTCGACTTCCAACACGGACTCGCGACCAATAAACAGCTGCGCCCTTTCGGCTATTCGCCGCGGCGAATCCAGCATCTGGTCGAATCGGGTCAATGGACTTCCGTCCTCCACGGCGTTCAATCCAGCACCAACGGCCCACTCAACCGAGCAATGATTCTCGAGGCCGCACTGCTGTTCGGCGGCGGAGAGACTTATCTGAGTCACCGGACTGCAGCTGAAGAGTGGGGACTCACGCACATCGAGTCCGATCTGCCGGTCCACATCACGGTCCGATACGGCAGATCCTCGCGCTGCCAGAGTCCGACGGTCAGACCCGAACGCTCCCCGGCGCGCCCCGTTCCGCTGGGGTGGTCCACTGCCCATCCCGGAGTGATCGTTCATCGTTCACGCGCTCAGGCCCACATCGGCGTTGCCACTCAACCTGCTCGTACTTCGCTGGCCGACACCGCAATTGACCTGGCGGTTGCAGAGCCGTCGGCTCGCGACGCCGCTCGTTCTCTGGTCCGCTCCGCCACGGCCTGCAAGGTGTCGCGGATGGAACTACGCACCCGAATGGAGTACCGCCGGCCGAGGCGATATGTCAAAGCGCTGTCCTCGACATTGGACCTCTTGGATCGCGGCGTCCAGTCGGTGCTCGAGCATCGCTATGCAATCGAAGTCGAGCGAGCACACGGTCTGCCGGAAGCACGACGGCAATCGCCGGTCCTCGTCGATGGGAGAACTCTCTACGAGGACGTCGACTACCGCAATTGCGGTGTCGCACTGATCGTTCGACTCGACGGATTCGCCTTCCACTCATCTCGGGCGACTGCGCTGCGGGATCGTCGGCGAGGAAACGCATCCGAACTGTCAGGCAATGCCACGCTGGTCTTCGGTTGGGAAGAAGTGGAAGGAGCCTCGTGCCGAACTGCAGCCGAGGTCAGAGCGATCCTCGAGCGCGGTGGATGGTGGGGACCCAATCCTTGTCCACGCTGTGCGCCTTTATTAACCCCCGGCGGTTAATAAAGGCGCACAGCACGAAGCGACCCCCGAGCCACACCCGCGCTTTCGCACGGATCCCGGTCGGACTGATCGGGGGCTCGGGGGTCGGGTGGCTGCCTGGGATTCGCCGGCCGCTCACGCGGTAAGTGAATTCCATCAGCGATTGCGGCTAGCTGGCAGCCACCTCACGCGTCCGTCTGTACTTCAATTTCAGACCACCTCCTTCCTTGTGTACAGGAGAAAGTACGCCCACTTCACGACGACGGCAACGTATTTTCCACAGAAACTTTTCCGACGCATATCACCTGGTCAGCTGCTGTGCCGTCCGGAAGTTGGTGGGTGACGACAACCACGGTTCGCGAAGAATCGACCAGCGTTGCTTCGCGACCGAGCAACTCGCGGAGCAACTGAGCGCCGGCCTCCGCGTCCATGTGCTCGGTCGGCTCGTCGAGCAGCAATACCTCCGCGGGCGAGACGATCGCGCGTGCCAACAGCAACCGACGACGCTCACCGCCCGAAAGCGCTCGCATTCCGCCGACCAGGTAAGTGTCGAGCCCGTCCGGCAGTTCCGACAGCCACTCTCCGAGACCAACGGCGGCAAGTGCCTTCTCCGCGTCCTCGGCGGTGAGGTCACCCCGCGCGACGCGCAGGTTCTCGAGTACCGACGTCTCGAAGAGGTGTGCGTCTTCGGCGAAGTATCCGACGTGCCGACGCAGTTCGGCCGGATCGATATCCGAAACATCCACTCCGCCGACGCGAACCGTTCCCGCGACGGGTGGTAGCAGTCCCGCCATCGTCATCAGCGCGGTGGTCTTTCCCGATCCGCTCTCACCGACCACGGCAACACGAGCGCCGCGAGGAAGATCCACAGACAGCGGTTCGGTCACCTTCCCACCGGGCCAACCTGCCTGCAACGCGTGCACGCTGAGAGCCCCGTTCTCGGGCCACGCACGATCACCTTCGACGTGTTCCTCGGCTGCTCGATCGAGGACCGCCATGATGCGAGCCGACGCCAGTCGCGCCTTGGTCAATGCCACCGCCGCGCTGGGCAGGATCGCGGTTCCCTCGAATGCCGACAGGGGAAGCAGTACAAGGATTCCCATGGACATCGGTGACATGTCGGTGGTTCCGTACAGCGTGATTCCGATCAGCAACGCCCCGAGAACGCTCACACCGATTGCGAGAGGTGTCGCGGCGGCGGCAAAGGCACTCGGGACCGCCGCGCGATCGGTTGCGTCGACCACCTCGTTTTCGGCGGACACCGCCTCGCTCACGGCCTGATCCAAGCGACCTGATACCCGAAGCTCAGCGGAATGGTCGAGCGCCGTCACAGCGGACTCACTGAATCGCGCTGCGGCAGCTGAACTGTCGGCCTCGGCGAGTCGAGCTGCACGCGCCGAAAGCCAGGGTGCCGCGATCCCGGACACGGCCAGCGCAACAGCCAGAATGAGCGCAGCCGGGATCGAGATGAACAACAAGATGCCCACCGCAGCGAACGCGAGGACAACCGAAACAGCAATCGGGATCAGCGCTTTGACGATTACGTCGCCCAGCGCGTCCACATCGGCGCCGGTACGCGAGAGCAGGTCACCGCGTCGTAGTCCGGCGGCGGCCGCGGGATCTCCCGCTGCCAACTGCTGGTAGATCCTCGACCGCGCTGCGGTGGTGCCGCGCAACGCGACGTCGTGCGTCGTCAATCGCTCGAGGTAGCGGAAGACACCACGCGAGATTCCCAACGCGCGCACGGCAACCACCGCAACGCTGAGATCGAGAACGGGAGGCATCTCCCAAGCACGCGTGATCAACCATGCGGACAGCGCGGCCAAGGCGAGGGCACTGCCGAGTGTTGCCACACCGGCGGCCACCGCAGTCAGTACGCGTCGTGGTCGAAGTTCGAGTAGTTGCAGAGCACGCAGGAGCGGATCGTGAGTGTCACTTCTCATGGGCACGAACCTCGACGATCTGGTCAGCTGCGGCAAGCACACTCGGACGGTGGCCGATCACGACGACGGTGTCACCACGCTCCGCCCGTGCTCTCAGAGAAGCCAACACTGTCCCTTCCGAATCGGAGTCGAGGTGGGCGGTGGGCTCGTCCAGGATGAGAACAGCGCGGTCGGAAGCGAGCACGCGTGTCAGCGCCAGGCGTTGACGCTGCCCCAGCGACAGACCTGTGCCGCCGGAACCGATGACTGTCTCGACACCTGCAGGCAGCTCGGCCAGCACGGCCTCGAATCCCGTCGCAGCGGCGGCACGAGTCGACGCCTGTGCATCAACGACCCCCGTGAGATCGAGATTCTCGCGAACAGTGCCCGGTAGGAGGACCGGATGCTGGGGCAGCCAAGCCAATTGACTCCACCACGCGTTCTCGTCCAGCTCTCGAACATCGACGCCGGCAACCGTCACACGCCCACTGCTCGGTTCGATCAACCCGAGTAGCGCGTGCACTGCCGTCGACTTGCCGCAGCCGTTGGGCCCGGTGAGCACGGTGATCTTCCCTGGCGACGCCACGGCGGAAAGTTGAGACGGTGCGACTCCCCCACGAGAGGTCACGCCGAGTCCGTCGAAGACGATGTCGGCGCCGCGCGCGACCACCGTCGTCCAACCGCCCTCCGGCGCAGCAGAATCCGCTTCGATCACCTCGAACGCCTTGTCTGCTGCTGCCATTCCGTCCTCGGCGGCATGGAACTGGGTTCCCACCATCCGAAGCGGCAGGTACACCTCGGGCGCGAGGATCAACGCGACGATCCCCGGCTCGAGCGACATGTCCCCGTACACCAGTCGCAAGCCGATGCTCACGGCCACCAACGCGACGCAGAGTGTAGCGAGCAGTTCCAGCACCATCGAGGACAGGAACGCGACGCGCAGAGCAGACATCGTCGTTCGCCGATGGGCGTCACCGAGTTCACGTACCCGCTCGGCAGGACCTTGCTGACGACCGAGCGCTCGCAGCGTCGGCAAACCGGCAAGTAGATCGAGCAGTTGTGAAGACAACGTGGTCATCGCTGCCAGCGTCTTCTCCGATTTACCCTTTGTCAGCAAGCCGATCAGAATCATGAAGATCGGAATCAGCGGCAGCGTCACGAAAATGATGACCGCAGACGTCATGTCCTGCACCGCAATGACTATCAGGGTGATGGGCGTCAGTGTCACCGACAGGACCAGAGCCGGAAGGTATCCCGTCAGGTACGGACCGAGGCCGTCGACACCGCGGGTGACCACGGTCGCGATTTCGTCACGCCGAGGATCCAGATCGCGCGGGCTCATTGCCGTCGCCGACGTCAGCACGCCGTTCTTGATCTCGGCAACGACGCGAGTCGACGCCCGGTGTGCATACCTGGTCTGCAGCCAGGTCCCCAGAACTCGGACCGCCACAGCTGCGGCCAGAACAACCAATTCGGTTGTCCACGAAGAAATATCCACAGTTCGAGTGGTGATCACTCCGGCCAGCATCCGGCCGATCATGAGCGCCGCGACGATGACCATCACGACGTTCACCATCGACAGAGCGACCGTCAGGATCAGATAGCCGCGCGCAGAAGCGGAATGGCGCCACAGTCGCGGGTCGATCGGCCCCCGGCGACGCTCCCGAGTGGTGGGAGCGTCGCCTACTTCGATAGTCACGTGAATTCGACCGTCAGTTCTTTCGTGATCCGAATCTTTTGTGAATCAGGGTTGGTGACTACCACGTCTTCTCCTTGAATCGCAGACCGATCGACGCCGGAATCTGCTTGGAGGAGATGCGCTGTCGGAACACCCAGTACGTCCATCCCTGGTAGATGATCACCACCGGCGTCATGAATGCCGCGGCCCACGTCATCACCTTGAGCGTGTACGGACTCGACGACGCGTTCTCGATGGTCAGGCTGTATGCCGGATCGAGCGTCGACGGCAGGACGTTCGGGAACAGCGAGGCGAACAGCAGTACGACGGTGGCGATGACTGCCACACAGGTGAGAACGAAAGCCCAGCCTTCACGCTCGGCCCGCGTCAGGAAGACGACGCCGATCAGTGCGGCAGCAGCGGCGGCTACCAGAATCCACGTCCATCCCTTGCCGTAGGCGAGTTGTGTCCACAGGACGAATCCACCGGCGACCGGGATCGCCGGAATTGCCAGTCGTGCAGCAATTTTCACTGCGTCTTCACGAACCTCGTCGGCACTCTTGAGTGCCAGGAACACAGCGCCGTGGAGGGCGAACACCAGCGCGGTGGTCAGACCGCCGAGAAGTGCGTACGGATTGAGCAGATCGAAGAATCCCGACTCGACCTGCTTGTCGGCGTTGATCGCAACGCCCCGAACGATGTTCGCGAAAGCCACGCCCCAGAGAACTGCCGGGACCCAGGAGCCGAAGATGATGCCCCAGTCGCAGCGCTGACGCCATTTGTCGTCGTCGATCTTGCTTCGCCATTCGATGGCACAGATTCGAACGATCAAGGCCACCAGGATGATCAGCAACGGTAGATAGAACCCGGAGAACAACGTCGCGTACCACTCCGGGAATGCCGCGAACATCGCGCCACCGGCCGTGATCAGCCACACCTCGTTGCCGTCCCACACCGGGCCGATCGTGTTGAGCGCCACGCGTCGACGCGTATCTGCCGGGAGGTCACTGCCTCTGCCGACGATCGGCATGAGCATTCCGACACCGAAGTCGAACCCTTCGAGGACGAAGTAACCGATGAACAGTACTGCGACGAGCACGAACCATACTTCTTGAAGTCCCATGATCGCCTCCTAGTACGCGAACGACAGTTGTTTGGGCTTGTCCGGATCTTCCGGCTCGTCATGATCTGTATCGCCCGGCGGATGCATGTCGTGCTCCAGCGGACCTTCCTTCGCGTACCGCACGATCAGCTTGAACCAGACCACACCCAGTGCTCCGTACAAGAGGGTGAAGGTGATCAGCGAGGCCCAGACGGTAGCCGACGCGTGGTCCGAAACACCTTGGTCGACAGTCAGTCTGATCATGTCGACGCCGGTCGGATTGGGATGCACCACCCAGGGCTGACGGCCCATCTCGGTGAAGATCCAGCCGGCGCTGTTCGCCATGAAGGGAGTGGGAATCGCGACGAGACTGAGGATTCCGAACCACTTCTGGTCCGGGACCCGTCCCTTGCGTGTGACCCACAGTCCCGCGAGGGCCAGCGCTGCCGAACCGGCGGCAAGGCCGATCATTGCGCGGAAGGACCAGTACGTGACAAAGAGATTCGGTCGGTAGTTGCCCGGTCCGAAGTCCTGCTCCGCCTGCTCCTGCAGCTGGTTGACGCCTTGGAGTTCGACACCGGTGAACTTGCCTTCGGCCAACCACGAAAGAACGTAAGGCACCTTGATTACGTGAGTCACGCTGTCGCAGTTGTTGTGAGTTCCGATCGTCAAAAGTGAGAAATCCGGATCCATCTCGGTTTCACACAGCGATTCTGCCGACGCCATCTTCATCGGCTGCTGCTGGAACATGAGCTTGCCTTGGACGTCACCGGTGTAGATGATGCCGATTCCGGCCACGATCATGACGAGCAAGGCGAATCGTGTTGCCGGGCGGTACATCGTGCGCGCATCGGATTCGAGACGTTCGGCTTCGGCGGCCTCAGCTTGCTTGGCGCGGCGCATGTTCCGCACCATCCACCAACCACTGATGCCGGCAACAAACGTCGCCGCCGTCAGGAAGGCGCCCGCTACCGCGTGCGGGAAGGCAGCAAGAGCGGTGTTGTTGGTCAACAGCTCCCAGATGCTGGTGAGCTCGGCACGGCCCGTTTCAGGGTTGTACGTCGCACCGACCGGATGCTGCATGAACGAGTTGGCCGCGATGATGAAGAACGCCGACGCGTTGACGCCGATCGCCACGAGCCAAATACACGCCAGGTGTACAAGTTTGGGCAGCCTGCCCCAACCGAAGATCCACAGTCCGATGAAGACGGACTCCATGAAGAAGGCGACGAGGCCTTCCAACGCGAGCGGAGCTCCGAAGACGTCACCGACGAATCGCGAGTACTCGCTCCAGTTCATACCGAACTGGAACTCCTGCACGATGCCGGTGGCTACACCGAGGGCGAAGTTGATGAGGAAGAGCTTGCCGAAAAACTTGGTGAGCCGATACCAGTGGTCCTTTTTGGTGACCACCCACATCGTCTGCATGATCGCGATCATCGGCGCAAGTCCGATGGTCAGCGGAACAAGGATGAAGTGGTAGACGGTAGTGATACCGAACTGCCACCTGGAGACGTCCAAAGTATCCATTGGCTACTCCGAGAGTAGGGCCCTGGGACAGGCTTCGGGGTTCGAGACGCGGGCAGTCGCTCGGCCCCTGCGGACACGGTACTGCTGTCCGGTTTGGACCGCAGGACTTTGCTACTACCAAATGTAGTAGAGACCTGTCGCGATTCCTATTCGCCTATCGCCCTGCTGAATCCGAATCAATTGCACGTTCAACCAATTCCGCGAATTCCTCGGAGACCTTCGGCTCTGGCAATGCGAGCCCGTCGAGTGTATGGACGCGCGCGGCCAGTGTGACGCTCGAAACCATCCACACTCCGTCGGCCGCAATCAAATCCGCAGGTCGGAGGGTTTCGTATCGGCAATCGAAGCGAGCGCTGCCGGCCACGTCGAACAGGGCACGCTGCGTAGTACCCATCAAAATGCCCTGTGCGGGAGGCGGTGTGATCAAAGTCCTGTCCCGAACGATCACCACCGTCGAGCGTGGCCCCTCCAACACATTGCCCTCGGAACTGACGAAGATCACATCGTCGGCACCCAAATTCGCCGCATATCGGAGCGCTGCCATGTTGGTTGCGTAGGACAACGTCTTCGCGCCCAGCAACTGCCAGGGCGCCCGGGCAGAGAGATCGACGGAGAAACCTCGCTCGAGCGTCATCACCGACAGCCCCGATTCCCGGACCTGCCTGACCCGATCGGCCACCGGACCGACCATCACGAAGGCTGTCGGCTTGTCGCCACTCTCACGGCCGCGGGTCAGAACGAGACGAAGAGCGCCTTCCTCCTCGGTCCCCCACTCCTCGGCAGCCATCTCGATCGCCAGACGCCAGTCGTCGAGAACGGGAGCGGGCAGGCCGAGTGCCCGCGCGCTCAGAACCAGTCGACTCAGGTGTCCCTCGACCACCCGGGCGCGGCCGTCGCGTACCAACAGCGTCTCGAAGACTCCGTCGCCGCGCACCACCGCCAGGTCGTCGGCGTGCAGAAACGGTGCGTCAGCATCGAGCACCTCATGGTCGAGAGTCACCAATACGCGATCAGGCATGCCATCAACCCTAACGATCCGCCAAGCCGCCGGGGCCGCCCTGTAACCGCGATCCCGCCCACACTCCTAGACTGGTCTTGTGGTCGACAACGCTCTTGTGCCCAACAGCCCACTTCTGACTTCCCCCGGCGCGGTCACCGCACCGGACGGTTCGGCCGACATCGGTGTCGCATGGCACTACGGCGATCCCCTCGGTGAACAGCGAACCGCGCAGCGCGCAGCAGTGGTGGTCGACCGCAGTCACAGATTCGTGATCGCCATCCCCGGCGACGAACGCCTCACGTGGCTGCACACGATCTCCAGTCAGCACATCGCCGCGCTCCCCGACGGCAAGAGCGCCGAAAACCTGAGCCTGGACGTCAACGGCCGCGTCGAGCACCACTTCGTGCAGACGGACCTGGCCGGTGTCACCTGGATCGACACCGAGGCCGACCGCGGACCGGACCTTCTCTCCTTCTTGAAGAAGATGGTGTTCTGGTCCAAAGCCGAGCCTCGAGACGGCAACGAGCTTGCGGTCCTGAGCCTGATCGGTCCCGAATCCCCGGCTGTCCTCTCCTCGATCGGCGTGCAGACACCAACCGATGCCTACGACGCCCTCGCGCTGGCCGACGGCGGGTTCGTCCGCCGCATGCCGTGGCCCACCGAGGACTCGTTCGATCTGCTCGTCCCACGTGAGCAATTGTCAGCGTGGTGGACCAAGCTGACCGATACCGGCGCCAAGCCCGCCGGAAGTTGGGCCTTCGAGGCACTGCGCGTCGAAGCGACGAGGCCTCGCCTCGGACTGGACACCGACGAACGCACGATCCCGCACGAGGTCCACTGGATCGGTGGTCCGGCCGAGCACGGCGCCGTCCACCTCGACAAGGGCTGCTACCGCGGTCAGGAAACAGTCGCCCGGGTTCACAATCTCGGCAAGCCCCCGCGCCACCTCGTCATGCTGCACCTCGACGGAAGCGCCGAAGCGGTCCCGGAACCGGGTGACCCGATCACCGCGGGTGGACGGGCCGTCGGACGCGTCGGGACCGTCGTCAATCATCACGAACTCGGCCCCATCGCACTCGCTCTGATCAAGCGCAACATCCCGGTCGACACCGAACTCATGGCCGGCCCCAGCGCCGCGTCCATCGATCCGGATTCGATCGTCGCGGACGACGCACCCCAGGCCGGACGTGAGGCTGTCAACCGATTGCGCGGCAAGTGACGGGCATCGTCGACGCGGTCTGCGTCGTCCACACCGAACGTGACAGCGGCGTCAGGCGAGTCCCACGTACCGCGATCGACAAGCGTCCCGTCGACGGCCGTGTCGCGGTAGGACGACTCGGACTCGGCGGCGACTACGTCTGCGACACCGAGTTCCACGGCGGCGCATTCCAAGCCGTCTACGCGTATGAGCGCGACGAAGCGCAGCGTTGGTCGGACGAGTTGGGCCGACCGCTCGGCCCCGGATGGTTCGGCGAGAATCTCCACATCAGCGGCATGCTCGTCACAGACGCCGTGATCGGCGAGCGCTGGCACATCACCGGAGCCGAGGCGTCGGACGTTCTCGAACTCGAAGTAACCGCTCCCCGCGTCCCGTGCGGCACGTTCGGCATCTGGGCCTCGGAAAAGGGCTGGGTCAAGAGATTCACCGAACGGACCGACGTGGGCGCCTACCTTCGCGTCAACCGGACCGGCACGATCGCCGCGGGCGACTCGGTGACCCGAGTCCACGTCCCGGAGCACGGGGTGACGGTTCGAGAGGTCTTCGCCGGAACCGACCCCGAGCGACTTCGACGGCTCCTCGCAGAACACACCGATCTTGCACCGAACGTCACCGCGCGCGTCCAGAGGTTCATCGAACAAGCAGAAGCGCAGGTGCACTCGTGAGTATCGAATTGGTGGAAGTGGTCCGCTCCGGATTCCGCGAATGCGTGCATCGCGGATCGGCCGTCATTCTCGGCGCCGACGGCGAGGTCGTGGTCGGACTCGGGGAAATTCACACACCCATCTACCCGCGCTCGGCGAACAAGCCGCTGCAAGCCGTCGCAGCGCTCCGTAACGGCTTTGCACCCACCAGTCCGGAAGAGTTGGCCGTCGCGTCGTCCTCACACGCGGGCGAGGCCGATCACATCGAACTGGTCGCCGCGCTTCTCGCTCGCTACCAACTCGGTGTCGACCAGCTGCAGTGCCCCTCAGATCTGCCGGGCAACGAACTGGCCCGAGCCGAACTGATCGCAGCGGGCGAGCTTCCCAGCCCGATCTACATGACCTGCTCGGGCAAGCACTCCGCGATGCTCGCGACGTGCGTCGTGAACGACTGGCCGCTCGAGACGTACATGGAGCCGTCTCATCCCCTCCAGCTCGCGATCCAGGAGACGATCTTCGATCTCAGCGGTGAGGAGGAGCAGGAACTCGGCATCGACGGTTGCGGCCTCCCGATCGTGCCGCTCTCGCTCACGAACCTGGCTCGGGCATTCGGACGCCTGCCCTCGGCTGAGCCGGACTCCCCTGAACGAGCCGTGGCCGACGCGGTCCGCGAGAACCCCTTCCTCGTCTCGGGCACGGGCCGCAACGATCAGCGCCTGATGTCAGCCGTGCCGGGTCTGTTCTCCAAGACCGGATACGACGGCATCTACGCCGGAGCGCTTCCCGACGGTTCCGCTTTCGCCCTCAAGATCGACGACGGCCATGAGCGGGCGCTCCTGCCGTTGGCGGCAGCTCTGCTCAAGCGAATGAACACCGAGTGGACCGAGGAGCTGGCGGCTCTCGCGTCGGCTCCCGTCTTCGGCGGTGACGCCCGAGTGGGGACGATTCGCGCAATTCCGGGAAACTTCTGAGCAGTTCTCACAAAGTTCTGACGAGTTCTTTCAGCATCCTGGCAGCTCGCGGCCATAGTGAGAGCAATCAGACACGGCGGTGAGGCGTTCGTGGAAGCGGAAGCGACTTTTCCACGCTAGAGTGTGTGTCAGGAAACTTACACACTCAAACGGGGCCGCCAAATTCCCCAGGCCGCCCCGCGAAAGCGCGAGGGGGTCAGCCATGGGCCGCGGCCGGGCTAAGGCAAAGCAGACCAAGGTTGCACGCGAATTGAAATACAGCGTACCGACCACGGATTTCGACAGCCTGCAAAGAGAGCTCGCAGGTGGATCGACCAACTCGCATCGGAGCAGTGTCCGATCGGACCAGACTTCCGATAGGGAAGGGCATGCGCGAGAGGACGACTACGACGACTGGCGGCGTTGACCGCGCACTGCCACCGCGCAGACTGTGAAATGAGGAAGAGCTGATCGCTCTTCCTCATTTTTGCGTTCCATTTTCCGCCTCACGCCTGCGCTTCGATCGAAACACAGATGGACACAAAACTGCCCCACCGGATTTCTCCGATGGGGCAGTTGTGGTCTAGAGGTGACGTTGCGGCTTAGAAGCGCGGGTGGTCCCCGGCCAGGAACGCACGCTCTGCAGCGGCGTCCGACGCCTTCTTGACGCTACCGAGCGTCCAGCAGTCGATGTGGCGTGCAGTCAGAACTGCAAGCGCACGGTCGACGTCTTCGGGAGCTACGACGGCCACCATGCCGACGCCCATGTTGAAGGTCTGCTCCATCTCGGCGCGCTCGACGCGTCCGCGCTGCGCGATCATCGCGAAGACCGGAGCGGGGCTCCAGGTTCCGCGATCGAGTTCGGCGACCAAGCCCTTGGGCATGACGCGAGCGAGGTTGTTGGCGAGGCCGCCACCGGTGACGTGGCAGAAGGTGCGCACGTCGGTCTCGGCAGCGAGTGCCAGGCAGTCCTTGGCGTAGATCTTGGTGGGCTCGAGTAGTTCTTCACCGAGCGTGCGGCCGAACTCGTCGACGTGTGCGCTCAGGTTCATCCGGTCGATCTCGAGGAGGACCTTGCGGGCCAGTGAGTAACCGTTGGAGTGCAGTCCCGACGAACCCATGGCGATGACGACGTCGCCGGGGCGAACGCGGTCCGGTCCGAGCAGCTTCTCGGCCTCCACGACACCGACGCCGGTGGCGGAGAGGTCGTAGTCACCGTCGGCCATGATGCCGGGGTGCTCGGCGGTCTCGCCACCGAGGAGAGCGCAGCCGGCCTGGATGCAGCCCTCGGCGATTCCGCTGACCAATTCCGCGACGCGCTCGGGGATGACCCGGCCGACAGCGATGTAGTCCTGGAGGAACAGCGGCTCAGCGCCACAGACGACGAGGTCGTCGACGACCATGGCGACGAGGTCGAGTCCGACCGTGTCGTGCTTGTCCATCGCCTGGGCGACAGCGAGCTTGGTTCCGACGCCGTCGGTCGATGCGGCGAGCAGCGGCTCCTTGTAGTCACCCTTGAGGGAGAACAAGCCGGCGAAACCACCGAGGCCGCCCATGACCTCGGGGCGGCTGGCCTTCTTGGCCAGAGGGGCGAAGAGTTCCACCGCCCGGTCGCCTGCGGCGATATCGACTCCTGCTGCCGCGTAGGAGGCGCCTGCGGTGCGGTGACTGTCCTCGGTCATCGGGTTACTACTCCAGCCTTGTATTTCTCGCGAGCACGTATTGCTCGTGCACAGGTAAGTGGTCTTGCAATGTGAAGTGTTTGCAATCCTCGTGACGCGAGAGGGACCGTTCGACTCGAGACCCAGAGCGCGCACACAAATACCGACGATTACGCCCATACGCTACCGGACCGGCCCCCTCGGTGAGACCTCGCGTACCCCGAGACGTCAGTTCTGCAGCCGCGCGCCGATCGAGGCGTGCAGTGCGCGCAGACTGTTCTGCCCGAGTGCGACGGTCTCGGATTCGATGTGTTTGAGGAGGTGTCCGTCGTGGACGACCTTCTCGCTCGACTGGATCAGTACCGTCCCGGCTCCGGTGAAATCGAACTGGCGTTCTTCACCGGTGTTCGCGCCGAACATGCTTCCGCGAACCGCGCCCAGGAAGCTCTGCATCCAGTCGGCATCGAAGTGATGGGACGGCGACGGGCAGTCGGCCCAACCCACCAACGCCTGCGGGTCGATGCGCAGCGGCGGCTCCGCGAACATGACCGGGCCGTTGGACGACGCCAGGAACTTACCCGTCCCCAGCAGCGTCAAAAAGCCTGGGACGATGGACTGTTTGAGGTCCAGGCTCGTCTCGAAGGCGAGGAGATTGGCCGCGCGAATCGTGAGGTTGCCGTCGTCGAGGTCGTAGGAATTGATGTTGAATCCGCGGTCGCCGAGGATCAACTTGCCCTGCCCCTGAGCGAGCACCCAGTCGTCCGCGTAGAGCGGCGAAGAGAACCTGGCCGCGACGATCGCCGTCATGCTCGTGCGCCCGAGCGGCTCGAAGTTGATGTTTCCGTAGTACGCGATCATTGCGCCCTTGGACGTGAACCACGGTTGTCCGGCCATCTCGACGCAGAAGGCGTAGTCGTTGCCCGGGACGTTGTCGTTGGCGGGCAGAGTTGCCGGATTGTGAATTTCGATACCCATGCTCTTTGCCCTCTCAGAACTTCTGCTCGGACGCCTGGACCCAGACGGTGCCGGCGCCGGTCATCTTCAGCTGGATGGACTCCCCCGAGCCCTTGCCGACGGCCTCGCGCCAGCCGACGTTCGCGGAGATGTCGACGTTGATCTGACCGATATGGCACACGTATGCCTGCGGGTCGACGACGACCTGAGGGTTGTTGGGACCGACCTGCAACGGAATCGCACCCCCGTGCGAGAGGACCGCGACGCTTCCCTGGCCGTGTAATTGCGTCGTGAACAGTCCTTGACCGGTCATGGCGCCTCGTACTGCTCCGCGCACACCGCCCTGGGACGTGAGTGCGACTATCGAGCTCTGGAGGTACCCGTCGTGTGCGAGGAGCCGGTCGGCTTCGACCGTGAGCATCGACGAACCGTCGAGGTGGATCACCTCGACGTACAAACCGGCGTGGCCGTAGAAGACTTCACCATTTCCTTCGGCCGCCATCATGCGTGCGTGTTCGCCGGACATCATGCGGCCGGCCATCCCGGCGATACCGCCCATGTTCGGCATGGCGCCCGGCCCACCGCCCATGCTGTGCGGGATGAAGCGGACGTCGCCGGTGTAGTAGAGCATCGACCCGGTGCGGGCGAGCACGTTCTGTCCCGGCGCGAGGGTCGACTTGACGACCTTGCTGTTCACCAATTCCAACGGCATGGTTCAGCGCTCCTCGGGCTGGATGTAGACGACTCCGGATCCGTCGAATCGCAGCGAGAACGCTTCACCGCTGCCACCGCCGATCGCGGAGCGCCAGGTGACGTCGGTGACGAAGCTCTGGTTGAGCTGGCCGCGGTGAGCGACGAATGCGTCGGGATCGGCAACCAGCGGATACTGCGGGCTGACTTCGAGCGCGATGATCGGTCCGCCCTTCGACAGCACCGCCACCAGACCGGTGCCGCTGACGACCGTCGTGAACAAGCCCTGTCCGGAACCTGCGCCGCGGAGTCCGGCAAATTTCACGTCGGTTCGGAGCTGTCCCACCAGTGCGAGCAATTGCGAGGCTTCGACGTGCAAGGCATCGTTGTTGAGCTCGATGATCGTGATGTCCTGGGCGTCGACCGCGAAGTAGACGGTGCCTTGTCCGCTGACTTCCATCAGGGACAGCGATTCACCTGCCGCCTTCTGTTTCAGCGCGGCACGTAA
This sequence comes from Rhodococcus sp. P-2, assembly GCF_016598535.1. Lineage (GTDB taxonomy): Bacteria > Actinomycetota > Actinomycetes > Mycobacteriales > Mycobacteriaceae > Rhodococcus_F > Rhodococcus_F baikonurensis. The sequence continues at coordinate 2,061,582 of NZ_CP066779.1, forward strand.
CCCACCGCCGCCGCCCATACCGGCATTCTTGAAGGTGATCGCACCCTCGTACGCCACCATCGAACCGTTGATCGCTTTGATGGTGTCCCCCACCAGGTCTGCGACCAGTACCCGGTGCCCGTCCATTCTCAGTTGCGCCACGGAGGGCACTATGCCAGATGCTCACGACGTATGCCGTGTCGTCGAACGGAAAGTCGTGGAACAGAAAATCTGCCGCCCACAAGTTGTGGACGGCAGATTCTCGGCTATCGATTTTCGGTGCTTTGCAGCTTTCGGTGTTCAGGGGCGGCTGAGCGCGCTCGCGTTGTCGTTGTCGCGAGTGGCCGTCGAACCTGCGGTGCTCTCGAGCATCCCCTCGAGGACGTTCTTGCCGATCGAGGTTTCCTTGGGAAGCGCGATCGGGTAGGTCCCGTCGAAGCAGGCGGCGCACAGGCGGCTGGCCGGCTGCTCGGTCGCGGCGATCATGCCTTCGGTGGAGATGTATCCGAGCGTGTCCGCTCCGATGGAACGACGCACACCGTCGAGCATTTCCTCGAACGTCGCATCCTGTCCGCCTGCGCCGTTGGCGATCAATTCGGCCGGCGAGGCGAAGTCGATGCCGTAGAAGCAGGGCCACTTGACCGGCGGCGAGGCGATACGGACGTGAATTTCGAGGGCGCCGGCTTCGCGGAGCATCCGGATGAGCGCACGCTGGGTGTTGCCGCGGACGATCGAATCATCCACCACCACAAGGCGCTTGCCGCGGATGACTTCCTTGAGCGGGTTGAGCTTGAGCCTGATGCCGAGCTGACGGATCGTCTGCGACGGCTGGATGAAGGTACGGCCGACGTAGGCGTTCTTCATCAAACCCTGGCCGTAGGGGATGCCTGAGCCCTGTGCGTAACCGACGGCGGCGGGGGTGCCGGACTCGGGAACGGGGATGACCAGGTCACCTTCGGCGGGGTGCTCGCTGGCGAGCAGGCGGCCGATCTCGACTCGGGTCGAGTGAACCGAACGGCCACCGATGACGCTGTCGGGACGCGCGAGGTAGACGTACTCGAAGACACAGCCCTTGGGCGTCGGGTTCGCGAAACGCGAGGAGCGGACGCCGTCGGCGTCGATCGCGAGAAGCTCGCCGGGTTCGATGTCGCGGACGAACGATGCACCGACGATGTCGAGGGCTGCAGTCTCGCTGGCGACCACCCAACCGCGGTCGAGCCGGCCCAGGCAGAGCGGGCGGATGCCGTGCGGGTCACGAGCTGCGTACAGCGTGTGCTCGTCCATGAAGGTGAGGCAGAACGCGCCCTCCAACGTGGGCAGCAATTCCATCGCGGCCTGCTCGATGGTGCTGTCGCCGGCAGCGTGTGCCAGGAGACCACCGATGAGGTCGGAGTCGGACGTCGCGGCATTGGGGCGCTTGTCGTTGACCAGGCCGGCTGCACGGGTGCGGCTCGCGAGTTCAGCGGTGTTGACCAGGTTGCCGTTGTGGCCGAGCGCGATTCCGGTACCGGCAGTGGTGGTACGGAAGATGGGCTGCGCGTTCTCCCACGTCGTGGAACCGGTCGTCGAATAACGGCAATGTCCGACGGCGACATGTCCTGGCATCGCTGCGAGGGTCTGCTCGTCGAATACCTGGCTGACCAGGCCGAGATCCTTGAACACCAACACCTGGGAGCCGTCGGCTACCGCAATGCCGGCAGCTTCTTGACCACGGTGCTGAAGTGCGTACAGGCCGTAATAAGTGAGCTTCGCCACATCCTCTCCCGGCGCCCAGACGCCGAATACACCGCATTCTTCGCGGGGCTCGTTCTCGTCCTCGTCGGACGGGTTCGAAGCGAGGAGATTTGGACTGTTGACCGACAGATCGGCACGAGTCACCGGGCGCTCCCTTTGTGGGCAGGGGTTGGGGGGCATCCACAGTCTACGGCCATTTTGGGACCCAGTTCCCCTGAGGGCAGCCTTGGGTCGCAGATCACCCTGAAGCGAACCGGGTGGTCTCTGTTTACTGCGCCAACCGGAGCAGTGGGAGCCAGTGCGCTATTTCTGGGGCGCGGCTACCTGACGCGTCGACTCGTCCGTCACCTGCAGCCTCGGAGAACTCCAGGAGTCCGGTGACCATCTGCAACCAGGTACGAGCGTCCGTCTCGACGACGTTGGGTGGAGTTCCGCGGGTGTGCCGCGGTCCTTCGATGCACTGCACCGCAACAAACGGCGGGACCCGCACCTCGACGCTCGATCCGGGGGCGATCTGCTCGAGAGTGCGCGCACTCATCTTCACTGCGGCGCCGAGTTCACTGCGAGACGGCTTCGGAAGATCCGGATCTCGAAGCCACGGGCCGACTGCCAGGACGGCGGCACGAAATTCGGCGGGGTCGACGGCGCGGCGGGGCGGCATCAGTTCACTCCCTGTCTGCGAGTAGCGATACGAACGGCCAGTGCGCCACCGACATTGGTTGCCAGGTGCAGCAGGGCGGGGGCAAGCACGCTGCCGCCTCTGCGATGCAGCCACTCGAACAGCACTGCGGAGGCCCCCGTGAATGCCACTGCAGCGGGAACGTTGTCGCCGGCACCGCGGGCGGGGGCGACGTGCCACAACCCGAAAGTCAGTGCGTGAACAGCCTGCGCGGTCGGTCTGTTCAGTTCGCGGTTCCAGACTGCGGACATCGCGCTACGGAACAACAGTTCCTCGGAAAGGACCGTGCCGAACGGGATGTGCAGGATGATCCATTCGAGGAAGTCTTCGCGGCCGTCGGCTCGCTCGTCGGCAGCGAGAGTCGCACGCAAGGAGGGAACAACCAAAGCGACGCTGTAGCCGGTGAGGACCGCCCCGGCCGCGGCTCCGCCGAACTGAGCACCACCACGAATCCCGGTGTGCGCCAGACCGAGTTCCTCACGGGTGTAACCACGTGCGAGTAAGACCCCGATGGCGGACAGACCCGCCGCGGTGTTGACCACTGCGCGAGCGCGGGGCGAAAGACCGAATGCCGGAAGCACGACGTTGCTCCAGGTGATCGCGGCGGCGGAAAGCCCGATCGAAGCGACTCCCCTCACTTCTCGGGGCCCTCGGATTTCACGGCGACGACCAATGCCGACCGAACCCGCTCGGTTTCTGCGGCCGTCCATCCCTCGGGCTGGGCAACGCTGATCCAGGCGTCCAGAACGGAAGTTCCGTAATTGTGACCGTGACCGTCCGGAACTCCCGCGGCGTTACCGAGGTCGGCGGACACCTGCCAGAACGTCACGACCGGGAACCACTTCATCGACGGTGAGCGGTCGAATCCCGGTACTTCCTTGAGCCACTCGGGCCGGTTGAACATGAGGTCGGGCGACCACCACACCACCGGATCGGAAGGGTGCTGGACAAACAGAACCCGCGGCTGCGGCCACGTCATCCCGTCGGCCGGAATGTCTTCGGAGCGATCCGCGAACCGGACTCCGGCCAGACCGTCCGCGTACACGGGCGCCACTTCGGGAGTGCCTGGATCGCGCCTCTTCTCGATCGAACGCCACAACTGCGTCGCGTTCGGTGGACCTACCCACAGAATTCCGTCGGCGGTATCGCGCGCCGCTTGCAGGGTGTCGAAGGCTCCGGCGCCGGCCATGACGCCGAGGCTCTCGCCGTAGACCATGAACTTCGGTCTGGTGGCTTCCGGTTCCTGGAGCCATCTTTCGTGTACCCGCTCGATCAACAGGCGACCGGCAGCTTGCGCCTTCTCCTGGTCGGCGAGGAACGAGATCCAACTCGGCAGGTACGAGTACTGGCTGGCGACAAGAGCAGTGTCGCCGCCATGTACAAGCTCGATTGCCTGTGCCGCAGTGGGATTGACCCACCCCGTACCTGTCGTCGGAATGACCACGAGAACCTTGCGCTGGAAGGCGCCGGTCCTCTCCAGTTCTTTGATGACCAGATCCATGCGTTCTTCGGGATCTTCGGCACTTTCGAGTCCGGCATAGACGCGAATCGGATCCATCGCAGGCTTACCGGTTGCCGCCTCGAGTTCCTGGGCATCCAGTCCACGCGAGACGAAGTTGCGCCCCTCGAACCCCAATGTGTCCCAGGCAGCCGCAGATTCGGGGCTACCCGATTTCATCGGATCCTGCGGTTCCACGACGCCGTCGCGAGTGGTCGAGTTCTGCAGACTGAAGATCGAGTTGGTCGCGGCGTAGATTCCACGGACGAGGACGCCGTCGACCAGCATGAAGAACAGAACAGTGACAACCAGGACGCCGACACCATTGGCGACCGACCGCGACCAGTGGAACCGCCGCATCAACTGTCGGGCAATCAGTTTCACCAGATCGTGAAGGACCCGCCAGATCGAGATGAGCAGGCCGCCGACGAGCAGGCTCAGTCCGAGGGTTCGGATGTAGCCCGAGGTGGTCGTACCTTCGGCATCGGTCAGCGCCGCGATTTCGCGTTGCCACCCGGCCGCGTAGACCAGCATGATGATCGCCGCGACGATGGATGCGACCGGAACGAAGACCTTGATCGCGGAAGGCACCGGCTCGGGCAGGGGCCACCACCGTCGACCGCTGAGCAGGTATCGCTCGACAGCCCAACCGATCGCGGTACCGACGCCGTAACCGATGGCCGAGTTGATGCCGCCGATCAGACCTTGGAACAGCCAATCTCGCGGTAACAGCGAAGGAGTCAACGACCAGCAGAAGAAGAACGCGGCAAACGCGATGCCGGTGAAGTCGAGTTTGAGGAGCCCCCACGCCCACTCGGTGAAGCGGTTGTCGAACTTCTCGAGAGATGCGGGAACAGCCAGCCGCAGGTGGTGTTCCTGCGGCTGGCTGTCAGAAGTAGTCAGTTCTCCGGAATCGACCATCTATCACCCGAACAGTGCGGGCAGCGTTCCCTCGAAGGCCTCACGGAGCTTGGCCATCGTGACGGAGAAGTGTCCCTGGACCTCGACGGAGTCGCTGCCCTCGTCGACGACCCCGATACGCGTCCACGGCAAGCCGCGAGCGGTGCACATACCGGTGAAGCGGGTCTCCTCGGTGCGCGGCACTGCCACGAGGACGCGTCCGGACGATTCCGAGAACAGGGTCACGAACGGATCGGCACCCTCGGGAATCAGGATGCGGCAACCGGTTTCGCCGGCCAGCGCAGCTTCGACGACAGCCTGGGCCAGTCCACCCTCGGAGAGGTCGTGAGCTGCGGTGACCAGTCCGTCACGCGAGGAGGCGAGCAGGATGTCCGCAAGCAGCTGCTCACGAGCGAGGTCGACCTTCGGCGGCACGCCACCGAGATGACCGTGCTCGACCTGCGACCAGATGGAACCGTCGAACTCGTCGTGGGTATCGCCGAGCAGGATCAGCGTCTCGCCGGGCTCGAGTCCGAGGCCCGTCGGAATACGGCGGTGAACGTCGTCGATCACACCGAGGACGGCAACCACCGGCGTCGGCAAGATGGCCGTGGATCCGGTCTGGTTGTAGAAGCTGACGTTGCCGCCGGTGACGGGGATGCCGAGGGTGGCGCAACCGTCGGCGAGGCCGCGAACAGCCTGCTGGAACTGCCACATGACACCCGGGTCCTCGGGCGAACCGAAGTTCAGGCAATTGGAGACGGCCTTGGGCGTTGCGCCCGTGACTGCCACGTTGCGGAAAGCCTCGGCCAACGCGAGCTGCGCACCGGTGTACGGGTCGAGAGCGGTGTAGCGGCCCGAAGCGTCGGTGGACAGTGCGATTCCGCGTCCGGTCTTCTCGTCGATGCGGATGACACCGCCGTCGGCGTTCTCGGCCAGAACGGTGTTACCGCGGACGTAGCGGTCGTACTGCTCGGTGATCCACTTGCGGCTGCACAGGGCAGGCGAGGCGATCATCTTCAACAGGGTCGCTTCGAGCTCGGCGTCGGTTTCGGGACGCTTCAGTCCGGCGGTCGTGTTCTCGATCAACGCGTCCTGGGTTGCCGGGCGCTCGACGGGACGGTGATAGACCGGGCCTTCGTGAGCGACGGTGCGCGGGGGAACGTCGACGACGGTCTCGCCGTGCCAGGAGATGGTGAGGTGCTCACCGTCGGTGACCTCGCCGATGTCGGTGGCCAGGACGTCCCACTTCTTGCAGACCTCCATGAACGCATCGACGTTCTCGGGCGTGACCACGGCGCACATGCGCTCCTGCGATTCGCTCGAGAGCACCTCGGCGGGGGTCATGCCGGTGGCGCGCATCGGAACCTTCTCGAGGTTGATGTGCATGCCGCCGTCACCGGCTGCAGCCAACTCGGAGGTGGCGCAGGACAGTCCGGCGCCGCCGAGGTCCTGGATACCGACGACGAGGCCGGCCTTGTAAAGGTCGAGACAGCACTCGATGAGCACCTTCTCGGTGAACGGGTCGCCGACCTGAACCGCGGGCAGCTTCTTACGTCCGCCGGTGTCTCCACCCTCGTCGTCGAAGGTTGCCGACGCGAGGACCGAGACGCCGCCGATGCCGTCGAGACCGGTGCGTGCGCCGAACAGGATGATCTTGTTGCCTGCACCCGAAGCGAAGGCCAGATGCAGATCCTCGACGCGCATGACGCCGGCTGCCAGTGCGTTGACCAGCGGGTTACCGGCATAGGACTCGTCGAAGACCGTCTCGCCGCCGATGTTCGGCAGGCCGAGGGAGTTTCCGTATCCACCGACACCGCGCACGACACCGTCGACGACGCGACGGGTATCGGGGGCGTCAGCAGCACCGAACCGAAGCTGATCCATGACGGCGATCGGACGAGCACCCATGGCCATGATGTCGCGGACGATGCCGCCGACACCGGTTGCCGCACCCTGGTAGGGCTCGACGTACGACGGGTGGTTGTGGCTCTCGACCTTGAACGTGACTGCCCAGCCGTCACCGATGTCGACGACGCCGGCGTTCTCGCCGATTCCGGCCAGCATGTTGGCGCGCATCTCGTCGGTGGTGGTCTTGCCGAAGTATCCGAGGTGGACCTTCGAGGACTTGTACGAGCAGTGCTCGCTCCACATCACCGAATACATCGCCAGTTCGGCGTCCGTGGGACGGCGGCCCAGGATCTCCTTGATGCGTGCGTATTCGTCGTCCTTGAGACCGAGCTCCTTGAACGGCTGAGCGGCATCGGGATCAGCCGATGCGTGCGTGACGGTATCGACCTGGTGAGCAGACACTGGAGAGTGGTCCCTTCCCTACGGGAGTCAAGAGGCAAGCCGGCGCGGAGCGGGACACCACGAATGTGCCCAACGAAAGAACGTGCCGGGGGACAGTCTATCGGTGTGGGCCGACGACTTCCGCAGACGGCAGCACCCGCGACACGGCCGGGCCTGCGAAGTATCGCCGGTCACACCCGCCCCGGTTTGGGTAATCCGGTCGGTTTTCTTAAGGTCAGGCCGGTTCATTGTTTTCCTCGAAAGGTCTCGCATGCCCCAGGATGTTCGTCAGTCCGACCTCACGGCACAGTCCCAGTCGGTGACCACTCCCCTCACTCCGGCTGCAATTTTCCTGGTCGCGACCGTGAATCCGGGTGGCGAGAACACCACACGAGGACTGCTCGCCGATGTCGCGGGACTGCAACGGGCCGTGGGGCTGCGTGTCCCCGGATCAGGTCTGGACGTCGTGACGAGCATCGGTTCCCTGGCTTGGGATCGACTGTTCGCCGGTCCGCGCCCTGCGCTGCTGCACCCGTTCACCGCTTTGCAGGGTGATGTTCACTCGGCGCCGTCGACTCCCGGTGATCTGCTCTTCCACATCCGCGCGATGAGCATGGACGCGTGTTTCGAGGTGGCTCGGCAGATCACGAAGCGACTGCACGGCGCGGCCACGGTGGTCGACGAGGTTCACGGCTTCCAGTACTTCGAGAACCGCGACCTCATCGGCTTCGTCGACGGCACCGAGAATCCGGTCGGCCGCGATGCCGTCGCCGCAGTGACGGTCGGCGACGAGGATCCTGCGTTCACCGGCGGCAGCTACGTCCATATCCAGCGCTACATCCACAAGATGCGGGACTGGGAAGCAATCACCGTCGACGAGCAGGAGCGTGTGATCGGGCGCAGCAAGCTCGAGGACATCGAGATGACGTCCGACGTGAAGCCGGCCAACTCGCACGTCGCGCTCAACGCGATCAAGGACGAGAACGGCAAGGCTCTCGAGATCCTGCGCGCCAACATGCCGTACGGGCGCCTCGGTGACGACGAGATCGGCACCTTTTTCATCGGCTACTGCCGCACGCCTGCGATCACGGAACGGATGCTCGAGAACATGTTTCTCGGCAACCCTCGCGGCAACTACGACCGACTACTCGACTTCTCGACGGCCGTGACGGGCTCGATGTTCTTCACACCGAGCGCCGACTTCTTCGAGGGTCTCCCGGCCGCACCCGCCGGGCTCTCAGCACTTTGACTACGCGACCTCTAACTTCGAGGCGTGAGGAAGGCACCGAGCGCGTCGGCATACATGCGGACGTCTGCCGCGCCCATCAGCTCGCGGGCCGAGTGCATCGCGAGTTGAGGCGCGCCGACGTCGACGGTGGACAGCCCGGTGCGCGATGCCGTGATGGGTCCGATGGTTGAGCCGCACGGCAGATCGGCGCGGTGGACGTAGCGCTGCATCGGCACCCCCGCCTGGTCGCAGGCAAGCGCGAATTCGCCTGCACCGGCAGCATCGGTGGCGTATCGCAGGTTCTGGTTGACCTTGAGTACCGGCCCACCGTTGATCTCGATCCGATGGGCGGGCTCGTGGCGGTCCGGGTAGTTGGGGTGCGTCGCGTGCGCCATGTCGCCAGACGCGCACACCGAGCCTGCCATCGCCTGCAGGAATTCTTCGCGGCCACCACCGCGCCCCAACACGATCCGCTCGAGAACGGTGTTCAGCAGGTCCGAGAAAGCTCCGCGATCGGACATGCTGCCGACCTCTTCGTGATCGAAGAGCGCAAGCACCGGAATCTGCTCTCCCGGCGAATCGGTCGCGGCCAGAAGTGCTTGTGTCCCTGCATAACACGTGCCCTGATTGTCGAGCCTGGGGGCGCTGACCAATTCCTTGTCCACCCCCACCACTGCGCTGGGTGCAAGGTCGTGTGTCATCAATTCCCAGCCGAGAACCGACGACGCGGCCACGTCCGCACGCTCGGCGACAAAACCGATGAACGACTTGGGTTTCGAACCCACTCCCCAGATTCCGTTGACATGCCGCTGCGGATCCAGCGTCACGCCCTTGCGATCTTCGGACAGGTGGATAGCCAGCTGCGGAACACGAAGAATCGGGTCGTCGATGCGAACCAGCTTCTGCTCCACAGTGTTTCCCACCCGAACACTCACTCGGCCGGAGATACCGAGATCGCGGTCGAGCCAGGAGTTCAGCCACGCACCGCCGTACGGTTCGAGACCCACCATCTGCCACCCCGCCGAAGTGAGGTCTGGGTGCTGTTTGACCCGCAGATTCGGGCTGTCGGTGTGGCCTCCGACGATCCGGAACGGAGCGGTGTTTCCCACTGTTTTTCCCAGGCCCTCGGTGCTCCAGGCGATCAGCGAACCACCGCGCACGAGAAAGTACCGTCCGGGCTCGGCGGGCCACGACTGCGTTTCGTGGACTTCGACGAACCCGCCGGCCGTCAGCTCGGTCGCCACCGTCGCGCACACATGGAACGGCGACGGTGACGAATCGACGAAGCTGCACAGGCCGTCTGCGTCGGCCCCGGTCAGAGAAGCCGCCCCGGTCCGAGAAGTCTGAGAAGTCATGCCCCTCATCATGCCCGAATCACTGTCTGCGAAATCAGTGGGCGCGAATCAGGTGGGCACAGGACCGGTCGGCTCAGGCATGCGGACCGGACACGCAGAACTGATTCCCGTCAGGATCGAGGAGCGTCACCCAGCGGAAACCGTCCATGTTCTCGCGGTGGTGCTCAGTTGCCCCGGCCTCGACGAGGCGCTCCACCTCGGCGTCGAGATCCGGACTCCCCAGATCGAGATGGATACGGTTCTTGCCGGCGGTGGGGTCCGGGACCTTCTGGAAAGCGAAGTTGGTGGCGCTGTCAGGGACCGAGACGATGTAGAACCAACCGTCGTTTTCCTCGACGATGTTTCCGCCCAATTGCGCTGCCCACCACGTTGCGAGGGGACCGGGATCGAGACTGTCGAAGGTGATCATGCCGAGTGTGAGAGTCATGCGCACACGCTAATGGAAGCCACCGACAAAGACTCTCGATCTCGGGCTGAGATGAGACGATCTTCGAATGCGATTCACGACGCTTCGCGACCGCGTTGCAGAACCACTCTTCGCAGTTTTCATCGCGACCGGATTGCTCCTGAGCGTCCTCGGAGTGCTCGCCTGGAGATTCGCCACGCCATCCACGCGAACAGAACATGTCGGAATCCAACCCCCTCCACCGCCGCCGATGGAGGACGGCAAGACCGGATACATGTGGGTGATCGAGGGATACAGCTACTCCGACGCACCACATTGGTTCCCCGCAACTACGTGGTTCCTGATAGTCGGAACCGCTGTCGCCATTGCCGTCTCGGCAACACTGAACGCGACGGGATGGCGGCTGGCCCGTGACGCACGCGGTAGAAAATTTACTCTTCCGCTTGCACTTTCAGCTTTCGGCACAGCCTACGGACTCACGGTCGCCGTCGTCGGACGAATCTGGCCGCCCACCTTCTATTCGGTGGTCCTTCCCGAACCTCGTGACCCGCAGAACCCCTACCCCGAATCGGCGATCATCCACTTCGACCTCGAACCGAACCTGATCACGTTCACTGCCACGGGTCTTGCTGTCGGTCTTGTCGCCGCCACTCTGCTTCACGTCCGGAACTACTCGCTCACACGAACGAACTAGCGGGCGAGGAGATCACTCGACCGCTTCGAGTTCCGCGACACTCCCGTCCGAGATCACCCGGACGTGGCGGGTGATCTTCTCGATCGGCCAGTCCCACCATGCAATTCGCACCAGCTTCTCGATGTCTTCAGCACTGAAGCGGCGCTTGATCTCCGTGGCCGGGTTGCCGCCGACGATGGCGTAGTCCGGGACGTCGCGCGTGACGACTGCGCCAGTGGACACGATCGCCCCATGCCCGATCCGGACGCCGGGCATGACTGTCACGTTCCCACCGAACCACACGTCGTTCCCGACGACGGTGTCACCCCGAGACGGCAGATCCTGCACCAGGTCCATGTGCCTGGCCCAATCGCCGCCCATGATCGGGAACGGGTAGGTGGAGACACCGTTCATACGATGGTTCGCGCCGTTCATGATGAAGGTGACACCAGTGGCGAGGGCGCAGAACTTGCCGATCACCAGTTTGTCGGGACCGTAGTGATGCAACACGTTTCGAGTCTCGAACTCTTCGGCGAACTCCGGATCGTCGTAGTAGGTGTACTCCCCTACCTCGATCAACGGGTTGTCGATCAACGGCTTCAGCAACACCACTCGCGGTTGCCCGGCCATCGGATGAACATTTGTGGGATCCGGCGCAGTCTGACCCTGCGCAGTGGGATCCGACGCGGTGGGATCTGACGCGGTGGGGTCTGACGCATTCATTACCGACTCCGATCCGTCGGCGCGGTGTCGCCGACCGCAGCAAGACTATCTGGTTCCTGCTGCGGTCGGACGTCACGCGGCGACGTCCCGGGTTTCAGCCCAGAAGCCCCTTGGCGATATGGGTGACCTGAATTTCGTTGCTGCCCGCATAGATCATGAGCGACTTGGCATCACGCGCCAACTGCTCCACTCGGTACTCGGCCATGTAACCATTTCCTCCGAACAGTTGCACGGCTTCCATCGCGACCTCGGTCGCTGCGCGCGAGGAGTACAGCTTCATCGCCGATGCCTCCGCCAGGCTCACCTTGTCTCCGGCCGCGGTACGTTCGATCGCGTTGAAGACCATGTTCTGCACGTTGATTCGAGCGACCTCCATCTCGGCCAGCTTGAGCTGGATCAGCTGGAACTGCCCGATCTCACGTCCCCACAGTTTGCGGGACTTCGCGTATTCGATACTCAGGCGGTGGCATTCGTTGATGATGCCGAGAGACAGGGACGCGATGCCGATGCGCTCGGCGGCAAAACTCTCCTTGGCGCTGGACTTTCCGTCCGACTTTCCGCTGTCCTCGGTCTCGCCGAGCAGACGATCCTTGGTGATGCGGACGTTGTCGAAGAACAATTCACCGGTGGGTGAGGAGTTCATTCCCATCTTCTTGAACGGCGGGCTCTGCGTGAGCCCCTCCATGCCCTTGTCGAGAATGAAGGCGAGCACCTTGCGGTCACGACGATCAACCGACGCGTCGCCCTCGTCGAGCTTTGCGTAGACGATCATCACGTCGGCATACGGACCGTTGGTGATGAAGGTCTTGTTGCCGTTGAGAATGTAGTCGTCGCCGTCGCGGCGTACGTAGGACTTCATGCCGCCGAAGGCATCCGAGCCGGAGTCCGGTTCGGTGATCGCCCACGCGCCGACGGTTTCGAATGTCACCAGGCCGGGGAGCCAGCGTTCCTTCTGCGCGAGTGTGCCGCGACTGCGGATCGTTCCAGCGGCCAATCCGAGGCTGACGCCCAACGACGCGACGAGGCCGAGACTGACTCCGGCCAACTCGCTGTTGAGCACGACGCCCATGCTGCCTGCGCCGCTGAAGGCGCTCGACTTCTCACCGTCACCGGAGGGCGCATCGCCGCGCTCGCGTGCCAACGACTTCTCGAGGCCCTCGCGTGCCATGTCGGCCAGACCGAAGGTCGAGTACAGCTTACGAATGATGTCGAACGGCGGCAGCGCACCACTTTCGAGCTCGTCGACGTGAGGTCGCACCTCTTTGTCGATAAAGCCGCGCAAGGCGTCGCGGAACATCAGGTCGGTGTCGGACCATTCGTACATGTGCCTGAACTCCAGTCGGTGAACGATCGAGAGACTGCCGAACGGCAGCCACACACCGAATATAGAACACGTTCCAAAACCGGAACAGGATTCAGCTGATCAGTCCCATCCGCTGTGAGATCCACGCCAACTCCTGCTCGACGCCGGCCGACCACACCGAAAAGCTGTGACCACCGGGAAGCTCGAGATACCTGGCGTCCATTCCGGCCGCTTTGGCCGCTTCGTACACCTTTTGCTGACCGGGCTTGAACTCGTTGTCATCTGTTCCGACGACGAACACTCCGCCCGAGTTCGGGAACTTCCGGGTCGCCAGCAGGTCCATCGGATTCACCTTCACGAATGCCGCTTCGTCACCCCCGAATATCTCGTCGACGGTTCGCTGTCGGTCACCGAGTGAGGGCTCCACCTGACCGGAAAGATCGAGGAAGGTCGGATACACGTCGGGGTAGTTGGTGGCCATCTGCAGTGAGCAGGTACCGCCGTAAGAGAGCCCGCCGATGGCCCACGCCCTCGGGTTCGTGTCGATCTGGAACGCATTCGCCACCGCAGCGGGCAAGTCCTTTGCCAGATACGTGCCGACCTTGCCCTGCGACGAGTCGGTGCACAGCGGATTGGCCATCTGCGATCCTGTTCCGTCGGCGATGACTACGACCGGAGCCAACCCCTCGTGATCCCGGGCGAAAGCATCCATTGTCGCGGTGAGCTTTCCGCCCTGAAGCCAGTCCTCGGGCTTGCCGGGCTGACCTGCCATGAGCACGAGCACGGGAAGCAGCGGACGCGGATTGGTGAAGTACGACGGCGGCAGATACACCTGGGCATCGCGTGCGGAGAATCCCGAAATCGTTCCGGGGACAGGCAAAGTCGTGACGCGTCCGCGAATCGGCATGCCTTCCGGCGCTTTCCACACAGTGTCCGTAGGATCGCCGGTGACGACAGGATCCGTCGGACCCGGAACTTCGCTGAGTGAAATGCGGTCGAAATCGTCGTGTCCGAACGCAATTCCCACAGTCGGGTAGGCCGCGAAGACCAGATTGATCTGCGTCGCGGCGGTAACGATGACCAGAACGGTCGCAACGACGGACAACACCGCCTTCGCGATCGTTCCGCCCGCCTTGATTCGCGGCCCGAGAAGTAGCAGCGCGTAGATACCGAGACCGATCCACACGTAGATCGACATCTCGATGGGGTCAGGAAACGGCACGATCACCTTTTCGACGGTGATCCACACGGCGATCATGATCACCAGTGCGATCAGCCCCGCGATCGGCACCGCTCTGCGGTAGTACCAGCGCACGCTCGAACCGAGCAGCCACACACCACCCAGGACCCCAAGGACAGTCAGGATCACCGGCAGCGGTCCCGAGATCAAACTGATTCGGTAGAGCCAGTCCACGTCAAGCCTCTCGCGCGTAGAAATGTCGCACGCACGAGGCTAGACGACGACGCTAGTACTCTGTATCAGGTGACATTCATCAAGGTCTGTGGCCTGCGCGACGTTGACACGGTCGATCTCACGGTGGGCCTGGGCGTCGACGCCGTCGGTTTCGTCTTCGCCGACAGCGTCCGCAAAGTCGACCCCGCGCTCGCCGTCGAACTGATCGCCCGAATTCCCGATCACATCCGGGCAATCGGAGTCTTTCTCGGCAACCCGATCGATCAGATCCTCGAGATCGCCCAGATCACCGGGCTACGTACCGTACAGGTTCACGATCTTGTCGACGCCGAGCAAGTGCAGAGACTGCACGACGCCGGACTCACCGTCATCCGCGCTGTCGTCTCCAGCAAGGTCCGCGACGGCTACAACCTCGACCTCGGTGAGGATGAACTCTTGATCGACGGCGCCGACGCCGGATCCGGGGTGCCGTGGAACTGGGCCCAACAGCAATCGCGTCCCCACGGCCAGTGGATCCTGGCAGGCGGCCTGTCCCCGGACAATGTGCGCGACGCACTGGACGCCACCGGCGCCTGGGGCGTCGACGTCTCCAGCGGCGTCGAATCGTCTCGCGGCATCAAGGACCACGCTTTGATCGAGAAGTTCGTCAGCGCTGTCAGGCAGGCCGATCACTCGAAGTAGGACGCGTAGTCAGCGAACGCGATCTGGCCGGTGGGGCTCGCCTTCACCGCGTCGGCAACGGCCGACGGAATGGGAGCCCAGTGTGCAGGCATCGCCGCTGCCAGTGACGGCTTCAAGATGTAGAGCAATGCGAAGTTCACTATCCAGAGCGGCGGCGCCATCGACATGCCGACCTCCGAACTCACATCGCCTTTGGTGTTGGTCACCAGCTGCGCCTGTCCCGAGATCTGTTGCGCTGCAAATCCGTAGACCGCTTGCACCGTGTATGCCGACCGATAGAGCGCAATCAGAGTATGCGTCGCACCGTTGTTGCGTAACCAGGTGCCCACGAAACCACCAGGGGCGATCAGCGTATTCACCTGTCGCGTCGGCGCATCCGCGTTGGCCGGACTCTCCAGCAATCCGTCGGGATTCACATACAACCCGTAACTGGCCAGAACCGACGACGTAGTGCCCGAATAGAGGGGCCGCCCGTTCGTATTGGTGAGAATCCGAGCGCATTCGTCGATCACCTCGGCATCCTCGCGATTGCCACCGACCCCACCGCCGGTGATGAGATCGCGATACTGCTCGTCGGTCAAAGCGTCGGAACTGTCGAGTCCGATCTGCGCGGCAATCCCGTCCGCCACCTGCTGCCCCAGCGGCTGGTTGAGCTGATCCGGACTGGTCATCTGTGTGGGCGCGACGCTCTCGTAGCCCGGCGCCCCGGCAAAGGGGATCACGAACCCGGTATCGACCGTCTCTGTGACCGGTTGAGCGCCGGCCATCCGAGTGGTGCCAAACGAAAGTACGCACACCCCAACCAAAGCCAGTACCGTGAGGGTCCCCCGAGGCAACTGTGCCCCGCGTCGACAGCCGTGACCTGAGAAATCCCTGCCTGCAATCCCCTTGCCGCGCATAGGTCAACCTCCCGGGACACAGTCGGGTGAATCAACTCGAGCTTGTCTCTCAGTCAAACGCTGTGACCAGCGCCGTGTCAAGACACGTGCCAGGTCGAGGGGCCGACGGCACACGCTCGCCCGATACAGTGGTCCTTCCAACGGTCCTTCCAACTGAAATGACCCCACCCGCGGTTGACCGCTCGAGCTGTGCGCGTCAGTTGCAGGAAGTCCCGCGACAGTTACAGAAAGTCTCTGGAGGCGAGCAGTGTCTGACAAGCGCGGGACCGTGTTGATCACCGGCGTCGGCCGGAGCAAGTCGATCGGAGCAAGCCTCGCAGTGGGTCTCGCCGAAGATGGTTGGGATCTGACGATCGGCTACTGGGCGCCATATGACGAACGCGTCGGGTTCGTCCGCGGAGCGCACGATCCACAGGACATTGCCGAGAAGTGTCGCGCACTCGGGAGCCGTGTCGACCTGGTTCCCGGAGATCTGGCCTCCCCGGAAGTGGCCGGTCAGCTCGTTGACGCTGCCGCATCGCGAAATGACCTTCGTGGACTGGTGCTCTCGCATTGCGAAAGCGTCGACAGCTCGATCCTCGATACGACCATCGAGAGCTGGGAACGGCATTTCGCCGTCAATGCCCGCGCCTCCTGGCTTCTGATCAAAGCGTTCGCCGAACACCTTCCGGAGCAGCGCGACGTCAGTCAAGTGACCGGGCGGATCATCGCACTCACCAGCGACCATGCGGCCCATAATCTTCCGTACGGCGCCAGCAAGGGCGCTCTCGACCGCATCGTCATCGCCGCCGCAGTCGAACTGGGATCACGCGGCGTAAGGGCAAACGTCATCAACCCAGGACCGATCGACACAGGATGGATGACACCGGAGATCAAACAGGCCACAACCCTCCACACCCCTGCCGGCCGGCTGGGTACACCCGGCGACACTGCAGACCTCGTTCGATTTCTGATGTCCGACGCCGGAGGCTGGATAACAGGACAACTTCTTCACTCCAACGGCGGATTCAGCACGAGTTGAGCAGGCAGACCCGGCCCGCGCCGGAATCAGGTCAGGCCTTGTAGTTCGGTAGCGTCTGCCCGAGCCTGCGGCCCATCTCGGCAGCCAATGCGGCGAGCCCGCTGGCCGGACGCACCATGACCTCGAAATCGACGATCTTGCCGTCCTCGTCGAATTCGACCATGTCGATCCCCTTGAGGCTCTTGTCTCCGATGTTCGCGCTGAATTCGAGCACGACCTGCCGCCCGTTGGCTCCGGCGAACTGTCGGTGGTACTCGAAGTTCTCGAACACCTGGATCACCGTATTGAGAATGAGCACAACGGCGTCCGCGGACTGGTACGGCTTGAATCCCGTGGGCGATCGGAACTGCGCGTCGGGCGCGACGATGGTAGGCAGCGCCGACAGATCACCGGTGTCGATCATGGTGTGCCACAACTTCAGTGCAGCTTCGACTTTCGGTTCGAGCGTCAATTCCGTGCTCATGCTTCTACCCTTTCCTCAACGTTACCTACCGCTTGATTTACCGGCACTCGCCTTGCAACGGACCACGCACTCAACACAGTTCGCACCCCGGTCACGAGTTGCAACGGCTGATCGATCATGACGTGATGGCCGGCTTCCGGTATCTCCGCCACGATGGCCTCCGGTCCGAACAATCCGCGCATATGCTCCATGAGTCGATCGGACACGATACCGTTCTCGGCTCGGAAATAGGCTACGCGGCAACGTGGTTCACTGTCGAGTACATCTTCGGCACCCACTCGGAGAAAGAAGTTCGGATCGAACTTCCACGACCAACCGCCCTCGACTTCCTCCATCGACGTAGCTGCCACATGGTCACGCACCGCCGGCAGTCCCGAATCCTGCGGCGGAACGAAGCGGAATCGACCCATCGCGTCTTCCCTGGTGGGATAAACCTTCTTGGGGCCGAATGCATTCTGGCGTCGAGCCGCCTCCTCTTCGGGCGTACGCGCCTTGAGCGGAGAATCGATGATGACAACCCCGTCCAACAGTTCGCCGTGCAGATGCGAGGCCACGAAAGAAACAATCCCACCCATACTGTGCCCCACCAGAATCGGCTTGCCGTCGATTCCCCCGGCCTCGGCCGCCGCCAGCACCTCGCGAGCCCACTGGGACATCGCATAGGCGTCGCGAGTGTCACTGTCCCCGTGTCCAGTCAAGTCGAGAGCGACAACGCGGCGCCCCTCGGCGAACTGCGGTGCGATGTGATCCCACCAGCGACTGTGGGCTGCGCCGCCGTGAATCAACACGATCCCCGGCCCCACCGACCCCCACGCCCGAAAGCGCACTGAAGCGCCCTCGACCTCCACCGACCCCGACTCGACCGGCGCTTCCAGCGCCCGAGTGAACCAACCAGGCGCGTCTTCGACCACATTGCTCATCGATCGAACATACATAGTCGTCAATCGGTTCATCCAACTCTTCCCAGTTCGTGATCCATCACCTATATTGAATCCGGCCTCAAGTTCAATTCGTTTCGCCGAAGGGGAGAGATGACCAACCGCCAAGTACGCCTCGCCGCCCGCCCGACAGGACTTCCCGACGCTTCCACCTGGGAATACGTCGATGCCGAGATCCCGTCCGCCGGACCGGGCGAGTTTGTCGTCAAGGTCGAATATCTCTCCCTGGACCCCGCGATGCGCGGTTGGCTCAACGACGTCAAGTCGTACGTTCCGCCGGTCAAACTCGGTTCCGTCATGCGCGCCCACGGCGTCGGACGCATCACCGAATCACAGCACCCCGATTACCAGGTCGGGGACATCGTGGCCGGATCGTTCGGCGCCTCCGAGTACGGAGTGTCCGACGGCACAGATGTCACTCGGGTCGACGAATCCATCGCTCCCCTGCCGACGTGGCTCGGAGCTCTCGGATTCCCCGGCGTCACTGCATATTTCGGATTGCTCGACGTCGGAAAGCTGAAAGACGGTGACATCGTAGTCGTGTCCGGCGCCGCGGGTGCGGTCGGCAGTCTCGTCGGCCAGATCGCAAAGATCCACGGATGCAAGGTCATCGGTATCGCCGGCGGTCCGGAAAAGTGCGCGTGGCTCACCGAGGACCTCGGCTTCGACGTCGCCATCGACTACAAGAACGAATCGGTCTACAAGGCGCTCAAGTCCAATGCTCCCGACGGTATCGACGTGTACTTCGACAACGTCGGCGGAGAAATTCTCGACGCCGCTCTCTCCCGTCTGCGTCTCGGCGCTCGGGTGGTCATCTGCGGCGCCATCGCGGGCTACAACGCCACCGAACCTCAGCCAGGCCCCGCGCACTACCTGTCACTTCTCGTCAACCGCGCCACGATGGCCGGCTTCGTGGTCTTCGACTACCTCGATCGCTACGCAGAAGCGCAGGAGCAGATCGGAAAGTGGATCAAGAGTGGCGAATTGACTGCTCGCGAGCACGTCGTCGACGGCGGTATCGACGCGTTCGGTGACAGCCTCAATCTTCTCTTCGCCGGCGCGAACACCGGAAAGCTGGTCCTGAAGGTCAGCTGAGTCAGCCACACACGTAGATCGGCCACCGGCATTCCGGTGGCCGATCTACGTGTGTCAACCGACTCCGGACGGAGTGGGAACGCTGTCCTCACCCAACCGCGGTGGGGCGGACCGATAGGTTGCCGGCGTGCCGCTCATCCGAATCGGATTGGCTACCTGCCGAGTCGGTGCCTCTCGACGCGGATCGTCGATGGATACCACCGGATCGAGATTCAGCCGTTCTGCCAGCGCTATCGCGTCGGCGATGTCGTTGAGAGGACCACACGGGACACCGCGCTCGGTCAGTGCCTCGAACCACGAGTCTGCAGTGCCCTTGGCCAACGCAGCAGTGACAGCGTCGAACAGTTCTTCTCGATGCGCAACCCGGTCGCTGTTGGACGCGAAACGCGCATCAGCGGCAAGTTCGGAAACTCCGAGAACCTCTGTCAACGAACCGAATTGCCGATCGTTACCGACAGCGAGGACCAGCGGACGGTCCGCGGTGTCGAACACCTCGTATGGTGCGATGCTCGGATGCCGGTTGCCCATTGCCTGGGGCACCACGCCCGCGGCCACGTAGCCGGACGACTGGTTGGCAAGTGCGGACAGCAACGAGGACAACAGGTTGACCTCGACGTGCTGCCCTTCGCCCGTTCGATCGCGATGGCGCAGCGCTGCAAGGATTCCCACGCTGGCATGCAAGCCGGTGATGACGTCGACCACTGCGACTCCGACCTTGGTCGGAGTCTTGGAATCGGGTCCGGTGATACTCATCAATCCGCCGACCGCCTGAATCAAGAGGTCGTAACCCGGCAGAGAGTTGTTGCCACCGAAGCCGCTGATCGAGCAGTAGACCGCACGCGGATTCATTTCTCGGACAGCGTCGTAGCCCAGACCCAGACGGTCCATCGTTCCCGGCAGGAAGTTCTGCACCACGACGTCCGCACTGCGAACCAGCTCGCGTGCACTCTCCAGATCCTCGCGCTCGCGCAGGTCCAGAGTGACCGACTTCTTGTTGCGGTTCACCGACAGGAAGTAGCTCGACTCGTCCCCCACCCACGGCGGGCCCCAGCTGCGAGTGTCGTCGCCGACCCCCGGCCGCTCGATCTTGACGACCTCGGCACCGAGGTCGGCGAGAATCATCGTGGCGTACGGGCCGGCGAGGACGCGGCCGAAATCAGCGATCACCAGCCCGTCGAGCGCTCCGACAGCGTCTACCGTCACCGGAACGCTTCTTCACCGGTGAGAGCGCGACCGATCACGAGCTGGTGAACCTCGGAGGTGCCCTCGTAGGTGAGAACGGATTCGAGGTTGTTGGCGTGCCGAATCACGGGGTACTCGAGCGTGATGCCGTTGGCGCCCAGAATGGTTCGGCATTCGCGGGCGATCTTGATGGCCTCGCGGACATTGTTGAGCTTGCCGGTGCTGACCTGCTCGGGGCGAACCGTCCCGGCGTCCTTGAGGCGTCCGAGGTGGATGGCGAGCAGCTGCCCCTTGCCCAATTCGACTGCCATGTCGGCGATCTTGGCCTGGGTGATCTGATACGCGGCGAGCGACTTGTCGAAGACCTTGCGATCACGTGCATACGAGATCGCGGTCTCGAGGCAGTCACGTGCTGCACCCATTGCCCCGAAAATGATGCCGAAGCGCGCCTCGTTGAGGCAGCCGAGCGGGCCGGACAGTCCGCGAGCCTTGGGCAGCATCGCCGAGGCAGGAAGACGCACGTCTTCGAGCACCAGCTCCGAGGTGACCGACGCCCGGAGCGACATCTTGTTCTTGATCTCGGGGGCGGAGAAGCCCGGAGTGTCGGTGGGAACGACAAATCCGCGTACGCCGTCGTCTGTTCGCGCCCAGACCACGGCGACGTCCGCGATGGACCCGTTGGTGATCCACATCTTGGTGCCGTTGAGGACCCAGTCGTCGCCGTCGCGCTTGGCGTTGGTTCGCATGCCGCCGGGGTTGGATCCGAAATCGGGTTCCGTGAGACCGAAGCAACCGATGGCTTCACCGGCCGCCATCCGCGGGAGCCATTCTTCCTTCTGCTCTTCACTTCCGTTGTGGTGGATCGCGAACATGGCGAGCGAACCCTGGACCGAGACGAGGCTGCGAATGCCCGAATCGACAGCTTCCAGTTCCTGGCAGGCCAACCCGTACGCCGTGGCGCTCATCCCGGCACAGCCGTAGCCCTCGAGGTGCATGCCCAGTACGCCGAGCGCGCCCAGTTCCTTGGCCAGCTCACGAGCCGGCAGTGCTGCCGCTTCGAACCATTCGCCTACGTGCGGGCGAATGCGATCGTCGACCATCTTGCGGACCGTGTCGCGGATCGCGATCTCTTCGGCGTCCAGCAGGGTGTCGATGGCAAAAAGCTCGGACAGGGACTGCGGCGTGGTCACGGGGCCTCCAGTGTTCTCGGGCGCAATCCTTTGCGAGAACGATTGCGCAATCGTTTGCATCGCCTAGAGTAGAGCCCGGTTGCACACCCGTCAATCCCCGACGCACACCAGGAGCCCCGACGCAGATGACGCCCGATCCGTCGAACCGCAGCAACGGCCGTCCGCCGACGCTGCGCGAAATCGCCGACCAGGCCGGGGTCCACATCTCGACGGCGTCGCGGGTACTCCGTCAGCCCGAGCCCGCCGACGGTTGGTCCGACTCCGCACTCCGAGTTCGTCAGGTCGCCGAGGAGCTCGGGTACCAACCGAACCTGTGGGCGGCCAGCCTGCGTACCCGCAAGACCACCACCATCGGCGTCGTGATGCCGAGGCTGACAGACGTCGTTGTGGCCACCATGTTCCAAGGCATCGAGGAAGCCGCCACCGCAGCCGGGTACTCCGTCCTGCTTTCCAGCCCACCCGACGATCTGGACGCGCAGCGCAAAGCGGTCGAGTTCCTCGTCAGCCGCCAGGTCGACGGTCTCATGCTGAGCAGCATCCACCTTCCGGGTACAGATTTCGTCGACTCGCTCCCCCTGCGCTCACTGCCGATCCTGCTGCTGAACCGGCACATCGACCCGGCGACGTCGTCGCCGAACAGCAGCCTTCCCTTTGTCAGCGGCGACGACCGCCTCGGCGGCTACCTCGCGGGGAAGCATCTGCTGGACTGCGGCTATCGCGACCTCGGAGTGATCGCGGGGCCGGATCACGCCAGCACGTCGCGGGAACGCGTCGCGGGTTTCCGCGACGCCCTGACCGAAGCCGGTCTGGAACTGCCACCGAACCGAATAGTGGCGTCCGAGTTCGAAGTTCAAGGGGGTGTCGATGCGGCGGCCACACTGCTCAGCGGGAACACGCGCCCTGACGCCGTCTTCACGGTGAGCGACACCATCGCGATCGGCGTACTCGGCGTGGCCCGTGATCTCGGGTTGAGCATTCCCGACGATCTTGCCCTGGTCGGCTACAACGACATTCCCGTTGTCTCCCAACTCCCGGTGCCACTGACGACGGTGAGGTCCCCCGCCCACAAGATCGGCGCGACCGGGCTCGAACACCTGCTCGCACTGATCGCCGGCAGGAACGTCGAATCCGTCAAACTGCCCGTCGAACTGATCGTGCGAGCTTCCACCAGAAAGCTCTCCGCTCGGTAGCCTGCCGTTGAGAGGCCGCCGCTCGAGAACTCTGAGCAGCTACCAGACCTGAGATTCGTCGATACCCAAGCGTCGCGCATAGCCCGAGTTGAGCGCGTCCCAACCGTACTCGCGCGCCCGTTCACCCACGACCGGACCGAAGGGCTCGCCTGCCAGAAGGGCATCGAGTACGTCGAAGCACAAATGCCACCCCGCCGCGAGCGCCGATGCCATCCCCTCAGCCCGCGACCTCTGCGTCAGTACGACGCGGGTACCGCCCTCGACCGAGGTCAGGTCCCACACCAATTCGTCCGGGCCCCACTCGTGTTCGAGCCGCCGGGCGGTCTCCACGACGTGAACGGTGACGGGCAGCGACATCTCGGGAGCCCCGTCCTCGGTGAGCATGGTGATCACGGCGTCGCCCGTACGGCTCAGATTCCGATCGGCGGTGTACGGCGTCCACTGCGCCAACATCTCCGGATCGGTGATCGCCTCCCACACCTTCTCGACGGGATACGGCAGCACCCGAGGAAAGCTGACGACTGTGTCGTCGCCGTCGATGCTCACCGTGACGTCGGACAGGGCACTTGGCTGATACTGCTGGGCACTCATGGTTCGATCTCACCAGGAACCACCGACACGGGCAACCGGCGAGTCAACGTCCGAGCGTAAACAGTTCTGTTGCTGCGGCGACTGTCTGTTCAACCACCGGAAACTTCACCACGGACAGGTCGTGCCGAGCTCCCTCGAACTCCACCAGAGCCGTCACTGCGGGAATCAGGTCGAGCGCTGCCCGCATCTCCTCAGTCGTCGCGAACTCGTCCTTCGATCCGTGGACGACAACGGTCGGCGTGTTCAGGTCGGGCAGGTGTTCGGTTCTGAGCTTCTCGGGCTTCTTCGGAGGATGCAGCGGATAGGACAACAGCACCAGGCCGTCGACAAGTCCTGGATTCTCCGACGCCAGCATCGACGCCTGCCGCCCACCGTACGAATGTCCGCCGAGCAGAACGGGTCCAGGCACCGAGTCGTCCTTGCGAACAGCGGCAATCACCTCGGCAATGCCCGCGCGATCCTCCGCAGCACGCGACGGGTGTGGCGGCCCCGAAGCTCGACGCACCCGAAACGCGAGATCGAATCGCAGGACTTGCACTCCCGCCTCTGCAAAGCCGTCGGCAACAGCGCGCAACAGCACAGTGTCGCAGTTACTTCCCGCGCCGTGAGTCAGTGCAAGCGAGGCGATCGGCGCAGAAGAAGGCCGATGCAGGAAACCGTGCACCGCACCTTCGTCGACCGTTTCGACGGTACTCATGGACGCATCCTTGTCCGGCCCGCTCGGGCCTGTTCGACTGCGACAGCCATGCTGCCCTCGTAGACCGGCCCGTGTCCGGGAAACAGCGCACCGGCAGGTGCCGCGGCGATGTTGTCCAACGCCTCGTCGGTCGCTTCACGGTCATGATTGAAGGGGCACACAAGAAATTGTGGTCCGGCGACGCTCGACGTCGCGTGTCCGGTCACCAGAGCGTCACCCGACGCGATGACGCCTGCGTCAGGAACAAGGTAAGCGCTGTGGCCGTCGGTATGCCCGTGGGTGGGAATCGGCACGATCCGTCCGGGAACATCCAGAGCACCACCGGACGCAAAGGCCTGTGCCTGAGGCAGTTCCGCACCTTTCAACGCGCCGACTCCGATCACGTCGCGAAGCCACTTCGGAGCACCTCGCCGCCACAACAGCAACGGAACTCCGGCCGGCGACAACTGTTGCAGATACTCCCGCTTCGCATGAGGCACTTCCAACGGATCCATCAGAACCGGAACCTCGAGCCTGGTCACGATGTCCGCGATTCCGCCGATGTGATCGACATGCGCGTGAGTGACCAGGATTGCCCGCACATCCCCGAGCTGGTGACCGATCTGCTCGATCGAGCGTTCGACGTCGGCACCGTTGGCCGGGTATCCGCCGTCGATCAACGTCAGATCGGCCCCCTCTTCGACCAGTACCCAATTGGCGTGACCGCACCGAACCAGATGTGTGTTCTCGATCTGCGTGATCGACAGTGCCGCAGTAGTCATGCTTGGTAGTCTGCGCCACGTGTCGGAATCCGTGAAGCAGGCCAGCAGCCGCAGCATTCGAGATCGCGCCGAAGCATCCTTGGTGGCAGCCGCATTCGCGCTGCCCAGCGCGGTGAAACGTCGAATCACCGGACCACCCGTCATCATCGAGGGCAACACGCTCGACGCCGACGCACACCTGCTGCTCACGCTCGCGAAGACGCGGCCGCTGCCCTCGCATTCAACCGATCCCCGGTCACTCGCCGCTGCTCGCACCAATCTCACCCGAACGGCGATCATGATGGGTGGCCGACCCGCTCCGGTCCACACCGAAGAGATTTCCGTTTCGGGCGCCGACGGCCCGCTTCGCGCCCGGCTCTACGTTCCGACCGCCGACACCGGCGCTCTGCTCGTCTACTTCCACGGCGGCGGCTGGGTACAGGGCAGCATCGAATCCCACGATGCTCCGTGCCGCCTGTTGGCCGAGACCTCCGGCGCACGGGTCATCTCGGTCGACTACCGGCTCTCACCCGAATTCGCTTTCCCCACACCAGTACACGACGCCTATGCCGCATACCTCGACATCGTCGAACGCGTCGACGAGTTCGGCGCAGACCCGAGGCGCATCGCTGTCGGCGGCGACAGCGCGGGTGGGCACCTGTCGGCAACGGTGGCGCTGCGTGCCCGCGACGACGGCAAGACCTCACCGGCAGCGCAGCTGTTGATCTACCCCGCCACCGACTTTCACGAGAAGGCGCCGTCGAGAACGACGTTCGGCGAAGGCTTCTTCCTGACCGAGGCCAACATGAACTTCTACGAGTCCAGTTTCCTCGGCACCGATGCCGATCGACTCGATCCGATGGTGTCGCCGCTACGCGCCCCCGATGTGGCCGGACTGCCGCCGGCCATCGTGATCACGGCGGGATTCGATCCACTCCGAGACGAAGGCGAAGCCTACGCAGCTCGATTGCGCGACAACGGTGTTCACGTGACGGATCGACGCTATCCCGGATTCATCCACGGCTTCGTCAACGTTCTGGGACCGAGCGCCGGTTCGCGCGCCGCCGTCGCCGAGATCGGCGGGATGCTGCGCGTTCTACTCACCCACCCAGCAAAATCTCCCGCAACGTATCCACCAGTGGGTCAACAGGAAGTTCGGGACTGATCGCACGCTGTAGCCCCAAACCGATTCCGACGCTGAGTATGCGCAGTGCCGCCGCGTTGGGATCCAGTGCCGGCGTCACACCGTTGGACTCGGCAAGATGTTGCACCACTCCGCCGATCAATCCGCGCACCTGATCGGCGCCTGTCGCGATCTTCTCGCGGATCTCTTCGCTGTGCCGCGACCGCACCGAGAACTCGACTTCGAGCAACGTCCATCTCTTGTCCCCGATGGTCCGCTCGGCCCACCTCGCGAACTCTGCCACCGCGTCGTCGAGCGTCGAGTTCGCTCCGAGTTGTGAGGTGATCTCACCGACCTTGGTCAACCGGATGCGGCCGAGCACTTCGGCGCACAACTCGTCTTTGTTCTTGAAGTTCGAGTACACCGCACCCTTGGAATAGCCGGCATCCTCGGCGATCTGATCGAGCGATGCGGCAGCGTACCCACGGTCGAGAAAATGTTCGACGGCCGTAGCCAACAAGGTCTCGCGGGTCAACGCCTGCGCTTCCTGCCTGGTCAATCGCGCCATCGGAACCTCCTCATGGTTCTGAGTATCGAGATTCCAACGGTAGCCGAATACCGAAGTTTCGCCGCACGCGCACTTCGGATAGGCAAATTTGGGGTACCCACGTTATTCAGATACTGATAGTCTCCGAAATATGACTTCAGAAGTGACCGGC
The DNA here is from genome assembly GCF_016598535.1 of Rhodococcus sp. P-2. Classification (GTDB taxonomy): domain Bacteria; phylum Actinomycetota; class Actinomycetes; order Mycobacteriales; family Mycobacteriaceae; genus Rhodococcus_F; species Rhodococcus_F baikonurensis. Next base: position 2,088,295 of record NZ_CP066779.1, read on the forward strand.
ACCACCGCACCCGGGTCCGGACGAAACAGCGCGCCGAAACGCGGCTTGGCAATCGGATGCGGCGGCACTCTCGGCTTCGCCTGGACCGTTGCTGCCCTCGCCTCGGTTCGGGATGCACTCGACTGGGATCCCAGGGAAGCCACAGCCATCATCGGAACGTCGGCCGGAGCCGAGTTCGTGACGATGCTCGGCAGCGGAGTCGGCGTCGACGAGCTGGTAGCCATGCAACTCGGAGACCCCGCCGCCCGTCCCGAACTCCTCGCCCACATAGCGTCGGCACCCGGGAAAGTCCCACCGCTACCGCGCTTGGGGATCGGCAATCCGCGACTGGTGGCGCGTCGCGATCTTCCCTTTCTGAGCCGGATGAGCGGCATGGCACCGGTGGGCGGCGGTGACCCGTCCTGGCTCACCACGCTCGCCGAATCTCTTGCCCCTGGCGATGCGTGGCTCCCACATCCGTGTGCGCACATGGTATCCATGGACTACAAAACGGGGCGACGGGTCGCATTCGGAGCGCAGGGGGCCCCGAAAGCGACCGTCGGTGAAGCGCTTCGAGCGTCGTGGGCGATTCCCGGCTGGTTCCCACCCGTCACCATCGGCGGCGTCAGGTACATCGACGGCGGCGCCGCATCCACCGCTTCGGTTGACCTCCTGCTCCCTCTCGCGCTGGACGAGCTGGTTGTACTGGCGCCCATGGCATCTCGAACCCTGAAGCCCGCACGGGGTGCCGCCCGCATCGAACGCGGCGCCCTGCGCCACTCCATGTCCGAAGGCCTCGATCGTGAGATCGATCTGGTGCGCGCTGCGGGCACCAGGGTCTTGCGAATCGATGCCACCGACGACGATCTTGCCGTCATGGGCGCCAACTTCATGGACAGTCGACGGCGGCTCGCCACCTTCGAATCATCGCTGCGTACGACACGTGCGAGCGTGAAGCGCGAACTCGATATGCACCCGTTCCACACCACCCGCTCCCACCAGTGAAAGCGCAGTCTCAGTGAACAACGAATCTGACCACTTCGAGGTCGTGATCATCGGCGGCGGAATTTCCGGAATCGGCGCAGCCATCCATCTTCAGCGCCTCGGGATCGACAATTTCGTCCTGCTCGAAAAGGCCGAGTCCCTCGGCGGCACCTGGCGCGCCAACACGTATCCCGGTTGCGCGTGCGATGTTCCGTCCGGGCTGTACTCGTACTCCTTTGCCGCCAATCCGGATTGGACGCGATTGTTCGCGGAGCAGCCGGAGATCCGCGAATACATCGAGGACACGGCCGTCCGCCACGGCGTCGACAAACACGTTCGCTTCGGGGTCGAAATGCTCTCCGCACAGTGGGATGCGCCGCAATCACTGTGGAAAATAACAACTTCCAGCGGTGAACTCACTGCTCGCTTCGTGATAGCCGCTGCTGGTCCGTGGAACGAACCCTTGACGCCGGCGATTCCCGGACTGGAAACGTTCGAGGGCGAAGTTTTTCATTCCTCGCAGTGGAATCACGACTACGACTTGAGCGGAAAACGCGTCGCTGTCGTGGGTACCGGCGCTTCCGCCGTCCAATTCGTTCCGCGAATCGTCTCAGAGGTCTCCACACTTCACCTCTACCAGCGAACCGCTCAATGGGTTCTTCCCAAACCCGATCACTACGTACCGCGCATCGAAAGGTCCGTCATGCGGTTCGTACCGGGAGCGCACAAGGCCCTGCGCAGCATCGAATACGGAATCATGGAGACGCTGGGATTGGGGTTCCGCAATCCGTGGATCCTGCGTATCGTGCAGAAACTCGGGTCGGCCCAATTGCGCTTGCAGGTGCGCGATCCGAAGCTGCGCAAGGCGCTGACTCCCGACTACACGCTCGGTTGCAAGCGACTGCTCATGTCGAACTCGTACTACCCGGCCCTCGGCAGACCCAACGTCACCGTCCATGCCAACGCGGTCGAAGAGATCCACGGCAACACCGTGATCGGCGCCGACGGAGCGGAATCGGAAGTGGACGCCATCATCTTCGGCACGGGATTCCACATCCTCGACATGCCCATCGCATCCAAGGTATTCGACGGAGAAGGTCGATCCCTCGACGATCATTGGCAGGGAAGCCCGCAGGCGTACTTCGGTTCCGCCGTCAGCGGATTCCCCAACGCGTTCATTCTGCTGGGCCCGAGCCTCGGCACCGGACACACGTCGGCCTTCATGATCTTGGAAGCCCAACTGAATTATGTGGCGCAGGCGATCGGCCACGCTCGTCGGCACGGCTGGAAAACTATCGACGTGCGCCCGGAAGTGCAGGCAGCCTTCAACTCTCAAGTTCAGGAGGCATTGGGAACCACGGTCTACAACGCCGGTGGTTGCGAAAGCTATTTCTTCGACGTCAACGGCCGCAACAGCTTCAACTGGCCGTGGTCGTCAGGGGCCATGCGTCGGCGGCTACGGGCCTTCGATCCATATGCCTACAACCACACGTTGTCCGACAACCCTGCGTCCGACGACACGGCCACTGAGCCCACCACCACCCTCGAACCGGAGTACACGACATGAGTCTTTTCGGCACCACCTACCCGCCGATCGATCTCGACGGAGCAGTCGTCGTCATCTCCGGCGGTGGCCGCGGAATCGGCCGGGCCACAGCCGAGTTGTTCGCAACTCGCGGCGCACTCGTATGCGTCGGCGACCTCGACGAGGAGACAGCCGTGGACACCGCCGCATCCATCGGCGCACGGGCCCGCGGCTACGCTCTGGACGTCACCTCACGCGAATCCTGGGATGTGTTCGTCTCCACAGTGATCGGCGAATTCGGTCACATCGACATTCTGGTCAACAATGCGGGCGTGATGCCGCTCGGCGGCTTCCTCGACGAGTCCGACGCCACCAGTCGAGTCACCCTCGACGTCAATGTCTGGGGCCCGATTCACGGGATGCGCGCCGTGCTGCCCGGCATGGTGGATCGACGACGAGGCCACGTCGTCAACATCGCATCCATGGCAGGCAAGCTACCGGTACCGGGAATGGCGGTGTACAACGCAAGCAAGTTCGGCGCGGTGGGCCTTTCTGCCTCTGCCCGTGTCGAATTCGCAGATATCGGAGTCAGCGTCAGCGCTGTCCTGCCCAGCGCGGTGCGCACCGGACTCTCCTCCGGTGTGCCTCTCGGAAAGGGCATGCCGACAGTTGAACCCGAAGTCGTGGCCAGAGCCGTCGTCGACACGGTCGCTCATCGACGAGCCGAAACTACTGTGCCGCGTTACCTTGCCGGCTGGGACCTCGTCGATGCTGTTGTACCCGAATGGATGATCAACATCGGACGCCGAGTCGTCGACGATCGTCGCGCACTGACGTCGGTAGATCCCAACGGGCGTGCGGATTACGAAAAGCGCGTGGCCAGGCAGGCCGAAAACGGGGAGCGCAATCCGAAGTGAACCGGGTAGTTTCGTGGCCATGTACATCCGCCGCGAAACTTCTTCCGACCGTGACGCCGTCTACTCACTACTCGGAGCGGCATTTGCCGACCAGGCAGCGCCCGGCGAGCCTGCCTACGAGATCGAACTGACACGTCAACTCTTCGCCTCGGACGACTACCTGCCAACACTGTCACTGGTCGCCGTGGCCGGCGAAGAGATCGTCGGTTTCGTGATCGGAACTCGTGGATGGGTCGGCCACGTGGAAGCGGTGGGTCTCGGCCCGTTGGCGGTCACACCGGGCAACCAGCGCAGTGGCGTCGGTTCGGCACTGATGCACGCGGTGATCGGTGCGTGCGACGCTCTGGACGTGCCACTGATCGCACTTCTGGGCAGCACCGAGTACTACCCGCGGTTCGGATTCGTCACCAGCACGGACGCCGGAATCGAGTCTCCGGAAGCCGAGTGGGGCGCTCACTTTCAGGTCAGGACACTCACCGCGCACCGCGCCGATCAGACGGGGAAGTTTTCATACGCGGCGCCTTTCGGAATCGCTTGACCCGCAGCGTGGTGTAAGAGTTCTTTGACATGCGACGTACGCGGATCTACGCTCATCCATGTCAAAGAACTCTTACATCCGGGAGGCTTCATGAGCACCACGGCACGGTGGAGCCTGATCATCGGTATCGGCGTCACAGTAACGCTGTCCTTCAGTCTTCTCGCAGCCTTGACCGCCGATGACCGGAAGACGTTGACCTTCATCGTCTTCGCACTAGTCATGGCACCGGCTTGCATCGGATCGGTGTGGGCTCTCTTCCCCTCGGAGAACAACAAGGCCCCCGCCTACCCCGAGGACACCGTCGAAACAGAATGGAGTCGCAAGGCCGGATTCGGCGCGTTCACCGACTTGATCACTGCCATGGGAATCGCACTGATCGCGCACAACGTCTTCGGAGCACCCGAACTACCGCTCCTGATATTCACCGCTCTCGGTCTGGCCGACTTCGGAATCCGGTACTGGGCAGTGTCGAGGGACCGCACCCCCACAATCGAGATCTGATGCGCAACAATCTCCAAGAACTTCGGACGGCAGCCGGATTGTCACAGCAAGCGTGCGCCGACGCGCTCGGCATCACCCGCCAGACCGTCATCTCGATCGAGAAGGGCCACTTCGACCCCCGTCTGTCACTGGCATTCCGAATCGCCGAGTATTTCGAAAAACGCGTCGACGACATTTTCTCCAGCTGACGCCGTCTCAGGCTGACGTCTTCTCGGACTGAAGGAGATCAGTCGAACAGCAGCTTCAGTCGAACAGGGTAGGCGATCCGTTTTCGTCGTTACCGTCCTCGACGGCCGTCGTCTTCTTGCCCGAACCCTTGCGGACAACGGTCAGCGTCGTCGTTCGACGCGACAACCTGTGCCCGTCACTGTGTTCGAGCAGCGCCATTCCCTGGCGAACTTCGACTACCGTCCACGGACCCGCATGGCCGGCTGCCTGCACGAGGTCACCGGACTCCACCTCAGTTGCCATGACCACTCCTTGTTCGTCGTGTCCTGCACGTTCTCCTTCCTATTATCGACGCGGCCACCTGGAAGTCGACGCGCAGGGTACCTACGCTGCAGCGGCGACCTTGACCGCGTGGCCGACTTCGGCTCGGAATGCCGCATACTCGGGTGAGCCGCGCAGGTCGTCGGGATCGACACCTGTTCGTGGCAGATCGATTTTCAGATCGAGCGCAACCTTGCCCGGCCTACTTGTCAGGACCACGACCCGGGAGCCGAGAAAGGCTGCCTCGTCGGCACTGTGAGTGACGAAGACACTCGTTCGGCCCGATTCGGCACTGACGTTGCGGAGGTCCTCCTGCAGACGCTCGCGAGTGAGTGCGTCCAGCGCGGCAAATGGCTCGTCCAACAGGAGCAACGAGGTTTCGGCCGCCAATGCCCGGGCAATGGCCACCCGCTGCTGCTGGCCGCCGGAGATCTCCCAGATTCGCCGGTCCGCTGTACCGCCCAGCCCGACGCGGTCGAGCAACTCCTCGCGCCTTCGTCCGCGTTCGCCCTTTGCCACCCCGGCATATCTGAGTGCCAGATCGATGTTGCCGCCCACCGACTTCCACGGGAAGAGCCGTGGCTGCTGAAACACCACACCCGCACTCGAACCGGGAATCGGGTCGGATCCAGATACCTGGACCGTTCCACTGGAAGGGTTTTCGAATCCTGCAATCAGCCGCAGCAATGTGCTCTTGCCGCAACCAGACGCTCCGACGAGGACCAGGAACTCACCGGGTGCGACGTCGATCGATACCGGCCCCAGTGCCGTCACGGACTCTCGGCCGTGGCCGTATCGGCGTGAGACAGTGTCGATTCGGATCGCGCCAGGGCGGTCGGCAGCGAATTCTCCCGCGGCCTGCTGCGCGGTCACGCTACTGGTCAAGGACATCGGGAAGCCCCTTCACATAGAGAGCATTCTGAAAGACCGTCAGATCAGGCACACTGTCGATCTGCTTCTGCTCAGCGAGGAATTGCGCTGCGCTCTGCAGGTTCACCGCCAGGTTCCCGGGAGAGCCTTCGGTACCCAGCCACTCCGGCGACGAGATCTGCTCAGGAGTGAGGAACACACCCTGCTTCAGCTGCGCTGCCGCGTCTTCCTTGGATGCGCCCAATTGCGCGGCAACAGCTTCCGCTGCCGCGTTCGGATCAGTGGCGATCGTCGTGAGCGCACGGGCCTGAACCTGGCGCCAGGTGTCGACGATCTCGGGGTGATCCTTCGCAAACGACGTCGACACCACACCCAGATCCAGTGTCGGTTTTCCTGCCGTCGCCAGCTCGCGGCTGGCGATCAACTGTGTTCCGTCCTTGCGAAGTTCGTCGAGCGTGGGCAACCAGGTGTAGACGGCATCGATGTCACCGCGCTGCCAAGCGGCCAGTGACGCTTGCGGCTGGAGATCCACCAACTGAACGTCATCGGCACTGAGTCCGGCCTGGTTCAGAGCTGCCAGCAGACTGTAGTGAGCGGTCGACGCGAAGGCCGTTGCCACCTTCTTGCCACGCAGATCGGCCACGGTCTTGATTCCGGTTGCGTTGCGCGCCACCAAGGCTTCGTTGTCACCCGCCACGTCGAGAACAAACGCGACCTGGTACGGGATGTTCAGCGGCGCCGAGAGTCCACGAGCGACCGGACTCGAACCGATTGCACCGAAGTCGATTTCACCGGCTATGAAGGCGGTGTTGATGTCGGCTCCCGAATCGAACTTCGTCCACTTCACGTTGTACTCGGGCAGAGCGTCTTCGAGCCAGCGATTGTTCTTGACGATCAAGTCGCCGCTCGGGAAGGACTGGTAGGCAATGCGTATCGTCTCCTTGGACGAATCCTGGCCGGAATGATCCACCGAGCACGCGCCGAGGACGAGAGCGAGGACACCGATCAGTACGGTGAACGCCGTCCGGGAAGCTCTTCCCTCATTGCGTGTCAAGTTACTGCTGCGATTCGGATTGCTGCTGGCGTGTTTCTGATTGTCAGTCATACTTTTCCCCTCCAGGGAACGGCGCGGCGCTCAGCAGCCCGCAACAGTCCGTCGATGATCAAACCGGAGAATCCGATGGCGAAGATCCCCACCAGCACTACCGGAGTGTTGTTGTAATTGCTTGCATCCTTGACCATTCCGCCGATTCCGGGAATGCCGTTGAACAGTTCGGCCGCAACCACTGACGAGTACGCCATACCTACCGACAACCGAATGCCCGTGAAAGTTTCCGGCAACGCCGACGGCACGACTACGTCTCGGATCACTTGCGTTCGTGAGGCTCCCAACGCCCTGGCCGCTTCGACCAGTCCGACAGGCGCCGCGACAACAGCAGCTGTGGTGGCCACTGCTGCCGGCGGGAGCGCAGCGAGCGCCAGAAGGGTGATCTTCGGTGCCTCGTCGATTCCCAGCCAGATCACCAGCAGGAAGAAGTACGCCAAGGGCGGCAATGCGCGCAGGAACGTCAACCATGGTTCGAGCAGGCTCCGCAACCATGTCACCGATCCCATGGCCAAGCCGAGGATCACACCCAAGCCGACGCCGATGACGACGCCGACCAACACCCGTCGCAGCGTCATGTACAGGTGCTCCCAGAGCAAATACCCCTGGTAGCCACGCACTCCGTCGTGCGTGGTCATCGTGTTGACGAAGGCATGCCAGACCGTGCTCGGGTACGGAACGAAGGTCTCGCTCCAGGTCCCGCTGGCAGCGGCGACCTGCCACAAAGCCAGGAATGCGATCACCGAGAGCACCGGCAGTCCGACGGTGGTCACACTCGAAGTCCACGGCCGGCGCGGCTCACGACCCGGTTCCGGGACCGGCGTTGGTTCTATTGCTTCGACAGAAGTCGACATCGCTGTTTCTTCCTCGACGTACGGAAATTCCGGCACATATACAGCTACGAGCGCATATGCAAGGACGAAGGCGCGCAGAGAGGCGCCATTCTCACTCAGGAGAGTCGGCAGGAATCAACAGCAACAGCAGTTGGCACCAAGACGGCACAGGTCGACGGCGATGCGTCGTGTCAGTGGCGTCGTGGGCATGGGGGTAATTAGTACCTGTGTCGGCAATTACCCGCAAATGCGGGGGAAATAGGCCCCCGTCGGCCAAGCGAACAGACAGCGAATACATCAGCGGGATCTCCGGACGTCCGGCCGGGACTCCCCAACGCTTGTCGCCGAGTTGGGTCATCTCTTCGAATCCTTGCCGACCGTTGGCGTACGGATACTCGTCGAATGACTCGATCGTCAATCCGGGACGCCGCGCAGCGCCGAGCACCTCGGCACTAGACCAGTTGAATTCACATGAGGGGAAGGGATTTTCGGCGTTCTCGACTCCGACTCCCGGAGCGCCCGGCAAGACGAGGTCGGTTGAATCTGCGACGTAGTCGCCAACGCCACCGGCTTCGGTCATGGGAGTCCCGCCTCCGTACGGGTATGCCAGGAACCACTTCTCGTCGAAACGCATGGCAAACGGATGGAACTCCACCAGAACGAATCGACCGTTCGGCGCCAGAACAGCGGCAATGCCCTCGGCCCACTCGTCGAGATCAGGTAGCCAGATCACCGTTCCGTACGAAGAAGGACTCGGTCGAACTTTCTCCGGCCGGCGGCAGCATCACGGAGCCACAACGAATACTGACCGGAATTGCACTGCAGATGCAGAATCGAGGAGGCGCCGATCTCTCCTTTGTGACTGCCGGGAGCGACGGTCGCAGCGATTTTCTGGGCGAGAAACGTATCCGAACGCAGATGCAACAGGTTACAGTTTTTCGAACGGACCATCGAAGGAGAACCAGTGCGCTACGGACTCAGCCTGTTCACCAGTGATCGCGGCATCCGCCCTGCCGATGCCGCGAAGGCTGCGGAGGCGAACGGGTTCGACGCCTTCTACGTCCCGGAGCACACGCACATCCCGGTTTCGAGGGACTCCGATCACCCCGGAACCCAGTCGGCAGAATTACCCGACGACCGCTATATGCGCACACTCGACCCCTGGGTCGCCCTGGGTACCGCGGCTTCGGTCACGAGCACCATCCGACTGGGCACCTCGGTGGCCCTGCCCCTCGAACACGATCCGATCACTCTCGCGAAAACCATCGCATCGCTGGATCACCTTTCCGACGGTCGCGTGGTTTTCGGTGTCGGATTCGGCTGGAATGCAGAGGAACTCGCAGACCACGGCGTACCGCCCAACAAACGCCGGACCGCACTCCGCGAATACCTCGAAGCCATGGGCGAACTGTGGTCGAAGGAAGAAGCGTCGTACGACGGCCAGTTCGTGAAGTACGGCCCGAGTTGGGCCTGGCCCAAGCCAGTTCAGAAGCCTCGCCCCTCGATCCTCCTGGGCGGCGGCGGCAACGAGAAGACGTTCAAGTGGATCGCCAAGTCTGCCGACGGCTGGATCACTACACCCATCGAGCAGGAGATCGCCGGAAACGTAGAACTGCTTCGAAAGATCTGGGCCGAAGCAGGTAGGGTCGGCGAGCCTGAAATAACGGTCTTGGCAGGCAAACCCGATCCGGAGAAGCTTGCCCACTGGGCAGACATCGGTGTCACCGAGGCAATGTTCGGCACTCCGGACAAGAGCCCCGAAGAGGTTGTCGGATACATGGAACGTCTGGCAACAAAGCTCGGACGGTGAGGTCCGCCACAGCACCTTGACCTCAACTGCACTCGAGGTTTTAACGTCGGTGTTGCACAAGACAGTGCAACGACAGCAAAACCCGATGCAAAAGAGGTGCGAGGAGTGACCACAAAACTGGTTGGCACTCAATCTGTTTCGGATCGTCCTGTCGATTTGGAGCCGTCCATACGGAGCTCCTTCGTAGAAGCGTTCCGAAACCATCCCGCCGGAGTCTGATCATCACGGCAACCGGCGATGACGGTCCGGCCGGCATCACGTCGTCGTCGGTGATCTCGATCAGCGCCGATCCGGCAGTTCTGGCATTCTCACTGCAGTCGTTGCGAGGTTCTGCCAGCGTCATTGCTTCCGCCCGCAGTTTTGTTGTTCACCTGGCGAATTCGACGAACGAGCGACTGGCTTCCACGTTTGCGACCCGCGGCGCGGTGCGCTTCGGGGACGACATGCCCTGGTCGTTTCTGCCGACCGGTGAACCATTTCTGCACGGCACGGGCCACGCTCTACGCGCGGTTCCTCTGACTGCCAACAAGTGTGACTCCGCAGTAATCGTCACCGCCCGCGTAGTCGACGTCATCGATCCTCAGCAGGTCTTGGAGCCGCTGGTCTATCACGATCGAACGTACCGAAACCTGTCCCCGCACAATATCTCCTCAAAGGAAGGCATGTCACATGACTGAATACGTTCTCCCCGAGCTGGATTACGATTACGCCGCGCTCGAGCCCCACATCTCCGGCGAGATCATGGAACTGCACCACAGCAAGCACCACGCCACGTACGTGGCGGGCGCCAACAGCGCAATCGAGCAGTTGGCTGCTGCGCGTGAGGACGGCACGATCTCCGCGAAGGCGCCGCTGCTCAGTAAGAACCTCGCCTTCCATCTCGGCGGCCACACGAATCACTCGATCTTCTGGAAGAACCTCTCCCCCAACGGCGGTGAACGACCAGAGGGCGAGTTGGCAGCCGCGATCGACGAGCACTTCGGCTCCTTCGACGCATTCGTCAACCACTTCTCCGCTGTAGCAACCACTTTGCAGGGATCCGGCTGGGCCGTACTGGCCTACGACACGATCGGGCAGCGATTGGTCATCGAGCAGCTCACCGATCAGCAAGGCAACATCAGCATCGGTATCGTCCCTCTGCTCATGCTCGACATGTGGGAGCACGCTTTCTACCTGCAGTACAAGAACGTCAAGGCCGACTACGTGAAGGCTTACTGGAACGTCATCAACTGGGAAGACGTTGCACAGCGTTACGCAACGGCCACGACGGCATCGGGCTTGATCGTCCCGGCCTGATGGTCGCCGCTTGGTGATCGCTGCTTGGTGATCGCTGCTTGTTGATTGCTGCGTAGCCCCGATCAACCCAGCTCGGCACGGTGGCTCCGTTGCCGAGCTGGGTTTCTACACCCCCAGGGTCGATGTATGTGAAGGCAGGTAACATACACCGGGCGCGGCTGACTCAGCCGTCCATCGATCCGACTCCGAGGGGCAACCAGTGCTGGATATCAGTGGTTTGATCGCGACATGGCGTCCGACGCTGGACACCGCGGCGCGCAACGCGTGGGGACTCTCGTTCGGCGACGGTGTCGAGAAGGCCGAACGCACCCCGTCTGTCCTGATCAGAGAAGGTCCACACCGCGACCTGTATCGCTTCGGCGCCTTGTGGACGCCCAAAGGCAACCCCGTTCTCCTCGTACCGCCGCTCGCAGTTTCAGCTGACTGCTACGACCTTCGTGCAGGCCAGAGCATCGCCGCACACCTATTGGACGGCGGCAACACTCCTTATCTTCTCGACTACGGAACAATGCGGTACTCCGACCGCGGAATGGGCTTCGAGGCCTGGGTCGACGACATCATCCCCGAAGCGATCCGCACCATCTCGGACCTACATGACGGGGCACCTGTTTCGCTGATCGGATGGAGCCTCGGCGGGACCATGTCTCTGCTCACGGGCTCCGCCCACTCCGACCTTCCGATCGCATCGATCACGGCAATCGGAACGCCCATCGACTACACGAAGATTCCCGCTATCAGCCCGTTGAGGCTGATCGGCAAATACACCGGCGACACCCCGCTCACCTCCGCGACCAATCTCGTCGGCGGACTGCCCGCCCCACTCGTTCAGGCGAGTTACAAGGTGACGGCGCTACAACGCGAAGTGCTCAAGCCATGGTTCATCGTGCGCAACCTCCACAACACCGAGACTCTGGCTCGCATGGAATCGATCGACAAGTTCATGGCGGCCATGCCTGGATACCCGGGCAAGGCGTTTCAGCAGATCTGCGAACAACTCATGCTCGGCAACTACCTCTTCCACGACGCCGTCACGCTCGCCGGACGCGAGATCAAACTGTCAGCTCTGAGCGTTCCCGTTCTCGCAGTCGGCGGCACGACTGACGTGATTGCACCCATCGCTTCGGTGGAAGCAATCACGTCGGTCCTCACCGGAGCGCAGTCGGTCCGGTTCGAGAAGGCACCGGGTAGTCACCTCGGACTCGTTGCCGGCCCCACCGCGAGAGACTCCACCTGGGCATTCATCGACGAGTTCTTGAAAGAGAATGCACCGCAGCTGGTTTCGACCAACTGAATCACGGCGTCGTGATGCCCGCGGCAACCGCCGCCTTGTGCCAATCCGGGAATTCACTCAGCAATCGGGTGTACAACTGGGCGTCGTCGACGGTGTCTATGTCGTCCAGCGCGAAGAATCCGGCATTGTCGACCACCCGGCCGTCGAGGTCGTCGAGCTTCTCGAGCACTCCGTAGTTGGCCTTGCCGATTCCGACGAACTGCCAAAAGGCGGGAAGCCCAGACGCTTCGCGCATCAACTTCGTGATTTCCTTGCGCTCGCTGAAACCGCCGTCGGTGAAGAACAGGACAAGCGTGGGCGCCGAACCACGTGTCAGGCCGGAGACTATCTCCGTCATGATCGGCACTTCACGATTGACCGCGCCGATCTTGTCGTAGTTGACACCGCCGTGTGATCCTCGCAAGTGCAGGTAGGTGTCCGACCACGCTTCCGCGTCATGCACGGAGATCTCAGGAAGCTTGGCGAAGCTGACCGCGTACAAGTACGGCTCGAGTTTGCCGTCGTCGTCGAGTTGGATCGCAACAGGAACCATCCGTTCCACAACGCGGTGGACCACCCTGGTGCGGTACTGCTTGGCCATACTCCCAGTTTTGTCGATCACCAGGATTACTCGCGCGCGAATTCCGTTGCCGCCCTTGGTCAGCAGGACCTTGGCCACCTCACGCTTTCGCAGATCCAGCTTCTCTCGCTTCACCATCGAGAGTTTTGCCTCGTCAGGCACGCTCCGAATTCCGCCCGGCGATTCATCGGAGCCTGCCGGTCGGGTCTGCGGTTCCTCGTCGACAGAAACGCCGAAGGCAGTGACCAGATCTGCCAATCCACTGTCCCAACCCGCCGACACGTTCCGCAGTTTCCAGCTCGCGCCGCGGCGATAGATCTCGACGAGGACCGCCGCCCTCTCCGTCGTCAACCCCAAAGCGGGAGCCACAATGGCTGTGGAACCTGCCTGCTCCACCACGACGCCCATGTCACGGACTGCAGAAAGTGTCCCGCTTGCCGCCGAATCCAACGCCACGGCCACACTCAGCTGGTGGATGTCAGCGGGCAACCTCGTCGTGTCGATTTCGATGACGCCGCCCGCCTCCAGCCGCACCGCACCTTCTGGCGAGACCGGCTGATTGAAGAAGATGAAATCGGCGTCACCGCGCACTTTGCTGCGATCATCGAGTTGGAACACCATCAGATCCACCGTGCCCGGGGCGCTACCGCTCACCGCCACTTTCAACGACGTTCCGTCAATGATCGTGTTTGCTCCCCGCGCCAGCTCCATACCGGAAGATTAGCTGGCTGCTTTCGATTGCCGTCCTCGCGGCCTGAAGAATCACAGCACACTTTCAGCAATCGCAGGATTCTCGAGGCAGACTGTCCATGGGAGATATGTCGTACACGGGACCAAGAACCCAAAGGTCGACAGAATCGGACTGTCGATCAGGAGGTAAACAATGTCGCACGGTCAGGCGCGCACCATCCAGTCATCGGCATTCCCATCCATGCCACTCCTGCCGCCGTTGACTAATTTCGACCAGGCAAGTCGCTCGATCGTCTCCTATCTCGACGACCACCTCCCCTTCGCGCTGTGGTCGATCACACGGTTCGACGGCGCGAACCAGATATTTCTGACCGTCTCTCCCAACCCACTTCACATCGAAGTCGGGGAGACGCGAGTGTGGCAGAACACCATGTGTAGTGAGGTCGTCTGCGGAAATGCGCCACCGGTCTCGTCCAACCGAGAACTCGTACCCGCGCTTTCCCGAGATGACAGATGGGAAGGGATTGGCGCCTACGTGAGCATTCCAATTCTGCACAGCGACGGCAGCCTCTTCGGAACGCTGTGCGGCGCCGACCCGACCACAGGCGATTCCGGTCTCGAGGACAATGAAGCGCTACTCACACTCCTGTGCCGGCTTCTCGGAACCATTCTCGACATCGACTATCAGCGAGCGCAGTCGGTTCGCCTCGCCGAAACTGCGCAACTCGATGCAGAGACCGACCCGTTGACCGGCCTTCTCAATCGTCGTGGATGGGACCGCTTCCTCGAAGCCGAGCAAACGCGATACCGCCAATTCGCCGACCCTGGATCAATCATCATCATCGATCTCGACGGCATGAAGACCATCAACGACGAACGCGGACACGCCGCCGGTGACGAGTACGTCCAACGGGCGGGTGAAATCCTGGCAGCATGCGCGCACCCAGGCGCCGTAGTTTCGCGGTTGGGCGGAGACGAGTTCGGAATCGCTCTGTCCGACACGCAACCGCACACCGTCGACTACCTGATCGAGCGTTTGGAGCAGTCCTTCCGGCGCGCCGAGGTGCGCTGTTCGGTCGGGCGGGCGGACTTTTCTATGTCCCAGAGTTTTTCCGAGACTTGGGATGCGGCTGATGCAGAGATGTACCGACAGAAACGCTCGAATCGCTGATTCGACTCCACCCACGGTCTGTAGCACCGCATCGGAGGATCTCTTCGATGCGGTGCTCGGCCATGTTCTGTTGTGCCCGAACTCTTCTCAGGTTGTGAAGGTGGTGTTCGCCGGCCGCGGGTGCCGCTTCGGGTCGATCGACGGCGGCGGGATGAACCAGGGCTTGTTGTCGACCCCGATCCGGATCTCCCACTTGCCGACGAACCCGGATTTACGGTGCATCAACCGATGATGCGAACGGCACAGCAAGACCAGGTTGTTCATCACCGTCGGCCCGCCGTTGGCCCAATGCCGAATATGGTGCGCATCCGTCCATGCCGGCACGCATGTGCAGCCGGGGCACGCGCAGCCTTTATCTCTCGCGATCAGCGCGACGCGTTGTTCGGCGGTGACCAACCGTTTTCCGGGTTTCGCATCGAGCGGCGCTCCGTGATCATCGAGTAGGACAGTGGACAGGAAGCAGTCGCACCCGAGAAGCCTGGTCTGTGACACCGAGAGTGGTCCGAGCCAGGGCATGTGCCCCACATCGAGATCCGACACAGACCCACCACCATCAGTGGGGGTCGCTGCGCAGTCGCGGTGCTCGGCGAGATCCCGGGCATTGATGTGCACGTTCACGTGCGGCCGCTGCCCACCATCCATGCCGGTCTTGGCGCAGTCCAGATAGCGGCGGATCAGTTCGGTGAACCCGTCCGCGGTCCGCTTCGCCGCCGAACGAGAATCCGGCGTCCCATCGGGTGCCGGGGTGGGCATCGTCAGATTCGACAGAGCCGACAGCAGCATTTCGCCGGTGAGGGCGTCGAAATCGCCACGCACCACCACTCGACCGTTCAGCGTCGACGCGATGCGGAGTTCGTTGCGGTCGACGTCTTCGGCGGGTGGAATTTCATCGGATTCGAAGATTCGCTCCAACGTCGCGATGACGTTCCGCACCTTCGTGGTCGTTGCTTCCACACCGGAGGCGGCAGCCAACAACAAGTCGATGCAGCGAGGCATCGCTTCGTCCGGCATCCCCTTCGGCGGCGACTCACAAAACGAGACGATCAACACGGCGTGCTCGAACGAACAATCCCCGCAATCGAACCGAGCTGCCACCGCGGGAAACGGCCGCAGCGCAACACCGAGGGCGGCGATCTTCTTCCCGTCCCGCACCTGCAGCATCGTGTTCGCCGCCAACCACGCACCCACTCCGCGACTGGCGATCACCTGATCATCCGGGCGCAACGACAACTCGTCGACCACCGCCACGCGCACGGCTTCGAGACGCAGAATCTCCGCACTCGCCGACACCGCAGCAGCCCGCAATTCAGCAGCCGTCAACTGCCACAGACGTCCGCGTAACCCCACCGCAGAACCAGACACCACATCCGACAACAGAACACTCATTGAATCCCCCGATCCCCTCCCAAAATCATACTCGAACACCAGTTCGAGTCAATACCCGCAACCAGCAGAAATGACGACAGGGAATAGTTCGACCTCTCCGAGCGTATTATTTGAGTAAGCAATACTTGCGATCGCAAATAAACGGAGGACGTCACCGATGCCAACTGATGAACACGTACGTGGCCGCGTGTGGCGCAACCTCGTCGTCTCCCACAGCGTCATCCTCGGCAAGATGGAGGCAGATCTTCGGACTACCACCGGGCTCACCCTTGGTCAGTACGACGTCCTACTCCGCCTGCACGAAGCTCCCGGAAACACCATCCGAATGGGTGATCTGGCCGAGCTCGTCCTGGTCACCACCAGCGGTGTGACGCGCGTCGTCGATCGATTGGTCGAGTCGGGACTGGTGGAGCGCATTCGACCGGACAACGATCGACGCGTTGTGACGGTATCGATGACGCCTGCGGGCAAGAAGACACTTCGAACTGCGTCCGCCATACACACGCGTGGAATCGCCGAGTACTTTTCCGATCTCATCGAACCTGAAGAGCTTCCGGCACTCGACCGCTTCTTCTCCCGTCTTGTCACTCGCCACACGAATCACAGTGGCGCATGCGAGGCGCACGCCGAGCATCTTTCGATCACCCCCACGAACAGATAGAGAGAAACAACATGGCTTTCGAATTGGGCGTCTACCATTTCGGTGAACTCACGCCAGATCCCACAACCGGCGCGATGATGAATCCCGGTGTGCACCTTCGCCATTTGGTCGAACAGGCAACCGTTGCAGATCAGGTAGGACTCGATGTCTTCGGCGTCGGCGAGCATCATCGCACCGACTTCGCAGTCTCGGCCCCTGCAGTTGTGCTTGCAGCAATGGCTCAGGCTACCGACAACATCAAGCTGTCGAGCGCGGTCACCGTGCTCAGTTCCGACGATCCCGTCCGCGTGTTCCAACAGTTCGCGACGGTCGATCTGCTTTCCGAAGGTCGCGCCGAGATCATTGCCGGCCGAGGCTCCTACACGGAGTCGTTTCCGCTTTTCGGGTACGACCTTTCCCGGTACAACGAACTCTTCGCCGAAAAGCTCGACCTACTACTGAAACTGCGTGACGAGAACCCGATCAACTGGGAGGGCCAACTTCGCGCACCACTGATCGACGGTGACGTGACACCTCGTCCGGATCGCCAGATTCCTGTGTGGATCGCGGTCGGAGGTACCCCGGCCTCGGTAGTCCGTGCGGCGAAACTCGGCCTGCCCCTGTCGCTTGCGATCATCGGTGGGAGCTACCAACAGTTCGAACCATTCGTCGATCTGTACCGCCGGGCTGCAGCAGAGTTCGGACATGATCCGAAGAAGCTCGCTGTCTCTATTGCTTCGCCGGGGTTTGTCGACACCTCGAAGCAAACAGCACTCGATACGTCCTATCCGTACTTCCAGGCCGGCTGGATGCAGAACCATCATCAGCGCGGAAACGGAGTTCCCATGCCGCGCAGGGCATACGAAGCGCAGGCAACCACCGCGGGTGCCTTCTTCCTCGGTGGCCCGCAAGAAATCATCGACAAGACGATGGCGCAGTACGAGCTGTTCCACCACGACCGCATCATGATCCAGATGGGTTTCGGCAATGTTCCGCAGAAGGACATGCTCCGCTCGATCGAGATCCTCGGCACCGAGGTAGCCCCCGTTGTGCGCAAGGAAATCGAATCGTTGAAATCGTCTGAGAAATAGGAGTTTCGGTGAGCACACCACTCAAAGTTGTCGCCGTTGTCGGCAACCTTCAGAAGCCTTCCAAGACTCGCGCTCTCGTCGATCTGATCGTCGAAACGTTCAGTGACTTCGAGCGGATCGACGCACGGGTCATCGAGATCGTGGATCTGATTCCCGGGCTCGCAACTGCTCTGGATCGCAGTCAGGTCGACCCTGCCACTGCCGAAGCCCTGGCTGCAGTCGAGTCCGCGGATATCGTCATCGCCGCGTCACCGGTTTTCCGCGGCTCTTACACGGGATTGTTCAAGCACTTCTTCGATCTCGTCGATCAGTACGCGCTCGCCAACACCCCGGTGATACTTGCCGCGACAGGTGGCAGCGACCGCCATGCTCTCGTGTTGGATCATGCCCTGCGGCCCTTGTTTGCATTCTTTCAAGCGCTCACCGCTCCTGTCGGGATCTATCTCAGCTCAGGTGATTTCGACGGAACCACGATCCTCAACCCCGAGGTGTTCGAGCGAATCGAGATGGCAGCAAACGACGTTCTCCCCGTAGCTCGGATGCTTGCGGAGCGGAACCGAACAGTGCTGACGTGAGCGCCCCTGATTCGCACAGCATGGCAACATCCGCCGGTCTGAGGATGATCGATCAGTTACGCCAAGTTCACGAACCTCTGCGAGCCGATATCGAGGTACTCCAGAATGCCCTGCAACTGTTGTCGGACGAAACCGCCGACCTGACTCGGATACCCGAGATGATCGACAATCTGACGATCGCGGATTTCGTTTGGCAATTGCGGGTCAACTGCGACTTCTACTGCAACACGCTGACTCTGCACCACACCATCGAGGATCAGCGGATGTTCCCGGTGATGACCAAGAACTTTCCCGAGTTGACACCTGCGGTCGAACGATTGCAGGCCGAGCACAAGCTCGTCGGGGAGATCGTGTCGGAAGCCAAGCGCGCGACACTCGCACTGAGCACCGAGTCCTCCACGGTCAGCCGGGCACACTCCGCAATAGCCGAGTTGGCGGACCATATGCAGTCGCATCTCGATTTCGAGGAAGCCACACTCTTCCCGTACTTCCGGAAAATGGATCGCGACTGGCACTACGGCTGATCACGCACACTCAGTGATTCTTCAGCTCCATCGCAGTAGCGTCGTAAGGGCCATCTCATGTCAGGAGCTCCCATGACGACCCCGGATCAACCCACCGTTCAGCAATCCGTTCCTCAGCACCCGATTCGACCACCTGTCAATGCCGGTTGGGCAGTGGTATCGCTGCTGTTCTTCTGGCCGCTCTCCTTCGCCGCCTTCACTCATGCCTTCAACGTGTATCCCTTGTGGGCCGACGGCGATGTCGCGGGATCGCGGTATGCGTCCGATCGAGTGAAACGACTCGGTCAGATCTCACTGTGGATCGCGGGCGGGCTACTACTCCTTGTCTGCATCCTGTACGCGATTGCGGCAATCGTGTGGTTCGCCAACGGCGGCCACGACTACGGCCCGCGACGAATGCGCTGAACGACCACACTGAACAACCACACTGAACAACCACACAACCAAAACATCACCTCATCAAACGATCGATGACCTCCATGGTCTGGTCCATCGACGCGACCGTCGTTTGGCCGTGGCTGATCCCACTGAGCTCCTGATACTCGAATTGCGTTCCTCGCGTACGCATGTCGGCCAGTTGCGCCCAGGTGAGCGCGACGGGACCGTCGTGTCCGACACGCTCTGCACCACGCGCAGCGGACGGTCGTAGCCGTCCACCGGCACCTGCATCATCTCGCGAAACAGATCGTGGAAACGCGGCGTCCACACCGACCGAGAAAACAACGAGTTCAACTGGATTCGCTCAGCTCGAATCTGTCGGCCGAGATCTCCGGCGCACAAGCCTCGAGCCTTTTCCATCCACTCGATTCCCAGTGGCGAGAGAACCTCGCGAATGTTCTCCTCGGGCCGCTGGTCGTCGATCCCAGCCAGGACATACAGCGCGTATCCCACCAATCCCGTGATGCCGATATCGGGAAACAGCGGCCCGCCAGCGGAAACAGACCTTCCATATGCGTGGGTCCTGCGACGACAACCGAACCACGGAAATCCAATTCCGGTGCACGAGAGGAGGCCTCGTGTCCCGCGAAGTACGCCGCGTGCCCACCTTCGGACAGACCTGCCACCATCCACCGCGGGCTCAGCACGTTCCCGTACAACTCATGTGCGGCCCGTACGATGTCGACAGCATTTGCGCCGGCGGCATGTCCGTCGAGATACGCGAGTACCCCGTCTGTACCCAGACCTGAGTAGTCGGTGGCGACTACTGCGTACCCCTCGCGCAACCAGCGTTCGATCGGTTCGATCTCGCCCGGACCGAATCCGGTCGACGAGGGCGCACACTGATCCGCACTACCCAGAGTCCCGTGGGCGTAGGAGATGACGGGCCAACCGCCCGCCGGGGGTTCGCCTTCCGGCAGAAACACCGACCCCGACGAGTCTCCCCACCTGTCAGCGGTACGCAGAGTTCGATACACGACACGCTGCGCCGCACCGGTGCCGAGCGGAAACACTGCAGCCGAGAGTTCGCTATAAGACTCCAACGCGCCCGCGACTACCTGTTCGTCTGCCGTCGCCACGACAGCACCTGTCCCCCACCCAAGACTCGACAACAGAATGCTCGCCACCACGGCGGCAACAAAGGTTCTACCCGAACGACTCACCACGCCAATCCCTCCCGATCAGTGCAGAGCATGATGTCGATATGCAGATCATCATCACCGGCCACAGCCTGCCCGGGCGTGATTGTTCCGAAACCGCAACCTTCGAGGGGCGAAGCAACATCCACGTCGGCATTCAGCGTCGAGGCAAGCCACACGAAATTCTCGAGCTCGTACCAGGAGACGCCGAGACAGCGCGGTGGGAACTGACCGCGAACCTGGAGCAAAAGGCCGGTGCCTGGGACATTCTCGGTCCGTACATCCAAGGCCCACCGCGCGGACGCTTCATCTACCTGTCCTGGGTGACGGTGTCCGAAGACCAGACCTTCGAGATGTTTCGGCGCGCAAAGCTGATGTTCGACGCGATCCCCGAGCACGTCATTGCCGAGACCGACGGTTCCGGCGTGCTTCACGGAAACCTCGGCCTCACTGACGCCGCAGGTAAACCCCTATGCGCGGCGGTCCGGCCGCCGAAGATCGCATGGACATCCTCGCCTTACTGAGCATCGTTCAGTAGTGTGGAGTTCGACCACCTTCCCGGCCGGTGACCGCGCAATCGATACGGAGTCCGAACTGATGAGCACCGAACACCTCGATGTCCTGATCGTCGGCGCCGGCTTGTCCGGCATCGGTGCTGCGTATCGACTTCAGACCGAGCTCCCCGGAAAGTCGTACGCAATCCTCGAGGCCCGTGCGAACAGCGGCGGAACCTGGGACCTCTTCAAGTACCCCGGCATCCGTTCGGATTCCGACATGTTCACGCTCGGCTACCCGTTTCGCCCGTGGACCGATGCCAAGGCCATCGCCGACGGTGATTCGATCCTCCGGTACGTCCGTGACACCGCTCGCGAGAACGGAATCGACAAGAAGATTCGGTACAACCGGAAGGTGACGGCAGCATCATGGTCGTCAGCGGACTCGACGTGGACGGTCACCGTCACCACCGATGACGAAGACGAAACACTGACCTGTAACTTCCTCTATCTCTGCAGCGGTTACTACAGCTACGAGGGCGGATACACCCCCGACTTCCCCGGTCGCGAATCGTTTGCCGGCGAGGTAGTGCACCCGCAATTCTGGCCCGACGAAGTCGATTACTCCGACAAGAAGGTCGTGGTGATCGGAAGCGGCGCCACCGCAGTCACTTTGGTGCCCACCATGTCGCGGGACGCAAGCCATGTCACGATGCTCCAGCGATCACCGACGTACATTCTGGCACTGCCGTCCAGCGACAAAGTCTCGGACACCATCCGCGCGGTGTTGCCGAATCAACTCGCGCACAGCATCGCTCGATGGAAGAGCGTCGTAGTGAACCTGAGTTTCTACCAACTGTGCCGACGCAGTCCAGCGCGGGCAAAGAGGTTGTTGAATCTCGCGATCAGTCGTCAACTCCCGGAGGAGATCCCACTCGATCCGCACTTCACACCCAGCTACGATCCGTGGGACCAGCGCTTGTGCGTCGTACCCGACGGCGATTTGTTCAAAGCCCTCCGATCCGGCAAGGCCTCGATCGAGACCGATCACATCGACACCTTTACCGAGAACGGGATTCGTCTCGCGTCAGGGCGCGAAATCGAAGCCGACATCATCGTCACTGCAACAGGATTGAAGATGGAAGCGTGCGGTGGGATCTCGATCGACGTGGACGGTGAACCCGTCACCCTCGGCGATCATTACGTCTACAAGGGCATGATGATCAGCGACGTCCCGAACTTCGCGATGTGCGTCGGATACACCAATGCCTCGTGGACTCTGCGAGCCGACCTCACGTCGATGTACGTGTGCCGACTACTGACCGAGATGGACAAGCGCGGCTACTCCAAGTGCGTGCCACACGCGACCGAAAACATGGATCAGCGGCCGATCTTGGACCTGGCCTCGGGATATGTCATGCGTGCGGTGGAGCAGTTCCCGAAGCAGGGATCGAAGTCACCGTGGAACATGCGTCAGAACTACATCCTCGATCGTCTTCACTCGACGTTCGGAAGCATCAACGACCACATGACGTTCTCGAAGGCGCCAGCTCGAAATTCGAACCTGGTGCCGAGTAAGAGTTGATCGGCGCCCGCACGACCAGATAGAGCAGGCGGGCAAATCCACCGATCGAGCCGATGACGATAAACACGCCCGAACCTGCGACGACGGCACAGAGCGCACCCAGGACGATGATGGTCGACGCCTCGATCATCCGACCCGCGGACTCCGACCCGAGCACGTGTATTTCATCAACTCCTTCGCTCATAAAACTATTTTCAGCCAACCGTCCAGCCGGTTTGTAGGGACTTTGGTCACGAGTCGGATCAAAATGGACCCATAAATGCAGGTCAAGCGTTCAGTTGGCCACTCTCGGACCGGGGGATCCAAACCCTTCAGTAGTGTGCGCATCACGGAAGAGCAGAACCGACACCGGGGGAAACACAATGAAGGTCGTTATTTTCGGGGCAACAGGAATGGTCGGCAACAGCGTCATGCGCGAATGCCTGGACGATCCGCGAATCGGCACGGTCGTGACCGTCGGCCGCAATCCCGCCGGTACAACCGACCCGAAGATCGTCGACATCGTTCACCGTGACCTACTGGACTTCTCGGCAATCGAAACCGATCTGTCCGGCGCCGACGCGTGCTTCTTCTGTCTCGGTGTGTCCTCTGCCGGAATGAACGAAGCCGACTACACGCGCATCACGCGTGACATCACCCTCGCCGCCGCCACAACGCTCTCGCGCGTGAATCCGCAGATGGTGTTCGTCTACGTATCCGGCGAAAGCGCCGACTCCACCGAAACCAGCAAGACCATGTGGAAGCGGGTACGCGGCGCGACCGAGAATGCGTTGCTCGCTCTCCCCCTCGAGACCTACATCCTCAGGCCGGGATTCATCCGTCCGCGGCCGGGATCACCGTCGAAGACGTGGTGGTACAAGGTTTTCTATCAGGTCTCCGTGCCCCTGTACCCGCTCCTGCGAAAGGTCTGGCCCAGCAGCGTGACCACCAGTGAGAACATCGGCAAGGCAATGATCGCACTCGCCGCGAACGCGCCCGATCTGCCCGACCGTGTCCTTCGCAGCGACAAGATCAACGAACTCGCGCAGGCCTGACGGATTCACCTCGAAAGACGAAGCCGCGGGCGACGAGCTCCAAAGCCACAGCCACCGAGCAAGTTTGCGCCAACAACAGCCCTGCCAGGACGAGAATCTGTACCGCACCGGCCTGAACAGCCGACCCCGTCGCGAGCAACACACCGACAAATGCTCCGGGCAATGTCACGAGACCGACGGTTCGGGTCTGGTCGACTCCGGGCAGGAGGGCGTCGGACGCAGCCGTGCGGGCGACTTCCCACCGTGCGTCGCGTTGCGAGAATCCCAGGCTCAGTGCCGCTTCCACTTCCCCGTATCGATCGTCAACCGCGTCGAGTCCACGTTTGGCTGCCATCGACGTAGCTGTCATGGCGCCGCCCATGACGATTCCGCCGATCGGAACCAGAGCGACGCCCTCGACGGGAACCACTCCGGACAACAGCATCAGTGGCAGCACAACACCGATTCCCGACGCCAACGCGACGGTCAGCCACACTCCGGAAGTTCCTGCGCCGGAGCGTCGTGCAGCGGTGAACGACGCTGCGGCGAACATGCCGACGAGCACGAGGAGCGCTGACCAGATGTGAGCCAGGGCGGCGGCAAGAATCAACGAAACAGCAGCCAATTGGAGGGCGCCACGCGCGAGCGCGCCGGGAACTACGCGAATGCTACCGAGGTGAGCGAATCGATAGACCAGTGTGGCCACAAGCGCCATGACGATGCAGAGCACAGCCAGATGGACGCCGGAATCGGCTATCGAAAGGCTCATGGGTCACAGTGTTCCCTACGAACCGTTCCGGTCCGAACTCGAGAACCGCTCAGAAAACCCAGCCACGAAGCGCGACAAATCGCAGGCCACCGACAATTCCGCTCACTGCGATTACAAGGCCCGCTTGAAGTAGCCCATCCGCACCGGGCAACAGGAAACCGAGCGCACTGATGGCAGCGGAACTGGCGATCAGCCCGACCAGTGCGAGACCACCGCCTTCCCACTGCGCGGTGAACCAGTTGACGCGATCCGCGGCGTGGAAGGTGAGCCGGCGATGCAGCTCATTGGCCAAAATGGTGCTCAAGACCGCACCGACTGCGTTGGCGACCAGCGCTCCGTCACCGCGCAGCGCCAGGAAAGCTGCGAAGTAGAGAATGTTGCTGGCTCCGCCGACAAGGGCAAAACGAACGAGCTGAGCAAAGGCGCCGTCGCCGGCAAGGGCGCGAAGCCTCGTTGCCGCGAAACCTGCACTCCGCGTACCCACCATCGAGATCGGATTGCTCCCGACCCAGATGTCAGACGTGCTCATATCGGCTTCTCTCGTACGGACAATCGGAACCACACGTTCCGCTTAGCAATATAGCACTAACGGAATCAATCATTCCGCTTAGTGCCGTAGACTGTGAGGATGCCGACAACCCACCCCGACGCTTCTCGTGCGGGGACCTCGGCCGACTGCTCACAGCCGCGCCTCCGGTCCGACGCCCAGGCCAACCTCGAACGGATTCTCTGCTCCGCTCGCGAGGTGTTCGCGGCCCAAGGACTGGACGCCACACTGGCCGACGTCGCGAAGCACGCCGGTGTCGGCGTCGGAACCGTGTATCGACGATTCGCCAGCAAGGACGAACTGATCCAGGCTCTGTTCGACACGCGGTGCTCCGAGATCGAATCGATCGCCGCCACCGCCCGCGAGATGCCGGACGCCTGGGAAGGTCTCGTCTACTTCCTCGACGTCATCTCGCTGCGCATGGCGGACAACCGCGGATTCGGCGATCTCCTGATGGACGGACGCTTCACTTCCGACACCTTCGCTCGCGCGCGTGCGGGAATCGCTCGACATACCGCGGCACTCGTCAATCACGCGAAGGAACAGGGCACCCTGCGTAGCGACTTCGAAGTCAACGACATTCCGCTTCTCATGCAGGTCGTCAAGATGGCTCAGAAGTTCGGCGGCGACGAGGCCCCTCAGGCTTACCGTCGCGCCCTCGGGTTCATGATCGACGGACTGTGCGCTTCCCGCACTGGACATCGGGAACTGCCCGTGCCTGCGCTCTCCTCCGAGCAACTCGATCACGTCCTTCATCGGTTCCAGACAACGCCCGGGAAGAACTGCTGACTCGTCTCGGGGTCGACGCCGTAGCGGCGTCGACCCCGAAATTTGCTGTCAGTGGGCGATTACCGGTTCACCTTCCGGCGAGTCCGGAAGCAGTCCGCTCCGAAGAACCAGTCCGGTCAACACCGCACCGACCGCGAAAATGCCTGCTGCCCAGTAGAACGTCGTGGTGTAACTCTCGACGGCGGCCTGCGCCTGGGTCAGCGGATTCATCTCGCGCCCTACCAGGTAGTTGGTGGAAGCTGAGGCCGCAATCGTGCTGAGCAGTGCAGTTCCGATCGAGCCACCAACCTGCTGCATCGTGTTGACGGTGGCAGATGCGACGCCGGCGTCTTCGTGATGCACGCCCGAAGTTGCTCCCTGCATCGACGGGGCGAAGATGCTGCCCATTCCGAGTCCGGTGACCACGAGGCCTGGCAGGATGTGGACGGCGTACGTGCTGTCCACGGAGATCTGGGCGAGCAGTGTCATTCCGATCGCGGCGATGACCATTCCGCTCACGATCAGCACTCGCGGACCAACCCGAGGTAGCAAGACTGCTGTCGAAAGCGTTGCCGCCGTGACAATTCCGAATACCATCGGCATGAATGCGAGACCGGTCATGATCGGGCTGTACCCGAGGATCAGTTGCATGTAGTACGTCAGGAACAGGAAGACAGCGAACATGCCTGCGCCGGAAAGGAAGATCGCAAGATACGAGCCCGCGCGGATCCGGTCGAGCACCACCCGCAGCGGAAGGAGCGGGTGCTCGGACTTGGTCTGCCAGTAGATGAATGCAGCCATGAAGACTACGCCGGCAACGAGCCACGAAATGGTGGGAGTTGCACTCCACCCATCAGATTCGGCCTTCGAGAATCCGAAGACGATACTGAACAAGCTGATGGAGACCAGGATCGTTCCCGGGATGTCGAGCTTGGGCCGCGAATCACTGGTGTGCGGCGCGAGCAACAGAACCGCTCCGACTAATGCGATCGCCGCGAAGAAGAGATTCACGAAAAGGCACCAGCGCCAGTCGACCCACTCGGTGAGAGCTCCGCCGAGCAACAGGCCGATGGCGCCACCACCGCCGGCCACGGCACCGAAGATGCCGAAAGCCTTGGCGCGCTCACCCGGATCGGTGAATGTCACGGACAACAGAGACAGTGCCGCCGGAGCAAGGAGCGCGCCGAACACGCCCTGGCCCGCGCGAGCGGCAACAAGCATTTCGAAGTTGACGGCTGCGCCACCGATGGCGGAAGCGACCGCAAAGCCGATCAGGCCGACGATGAACGTTCGCCTGCGCCCGAACAAGTCGCTCAATCGACCGCCGAGCAACAGCAGGCTGCCGAACGCCAATGCGTATGCCGTGATGATCCACTGGCGGTCGGAATCACCGAACTCCAGTGAGCGCTGCGCAGCCGGCAGCGCGATGTTGACGATGGTGGCATCCAAGACCACCATCAGCTGCGCAATTCCCAGAACCGCGAGAACCAGCCACCGCTTTGCGTGGTTGTCCCCTGAAGGCGCTGAGGACTGCTCGAATTCAGTCCGTTCAGCAATGTCTGACATAGTCCCTCGCCCAACCTATGCGGAGATGGCTTCTCCGGTTAGCAAAAACGCTACACGAAAACGGAGAGGCTGTCTCCACTTGTCGGGTAGAGTGGAGACATGAGTACCGCAATGGGGCGCCCGCTTCGCGCCGACGCTGCACGTAACCGGCAGTTGATCATCGATGCCGCACGTGAATTGTTCGCCGAAGAAGGGATCGACGTCACACTCGACGACGTTGCCCGGCGCGCGGGTGTCGGCGTCGGAACTGTCTATCGGCGGTTCGCCAGCAAGGAAGAATTGATCGACGGAGTCTTCGAACAGAACTTTGCCGACATCGCCGCCACTGCCGAGGCATCACTGAACAATCCGGATCCGTGGGACGGACTCGTCACGTTCGCCGAATTCGCCTGCAGCCGTATGTCGGTCAATCGTGGGCTCAAAGACGTCCTGAACGGAACCGACGAGGGCTGCGAGCAGCTGGCATGCCAACGATCCATCGTCGAACCGTCGGTCGAGAGGATCTTCTACCGGGCCCAGGACGCCGGAATGCTGCGTCCCGACGCCGTCCCCACGGACCTGTTCGGCCTCATCTTCATGGTGGGAGCAGTCACCGAATTTGCTCAGCCCGTCAACCCGACTGTGTGGCGCCGATACCTTTCGGTGATGCTCGACGGACTACGCACCGAGGGATTGCATCGTGACTCGCTTCCCCTCCCTCCCCTGAGCACCGAAGAACTGCACGAAGCGAAACAACTCATGAAGAATCGGCGCCGCTGAGCGATTCGATCAGATTTGCTCACGAGGAATGAAAATCCACATCACGATGTAGATCAGAAACTGCGGGCCGGGCAGCAAGCACGAGAGCACGAACAGCAAGCGGACGGTCGACGACTTCCACCCGAAGTATCGAGCGATCCCGGCGCACACCCCGCCGAACATCGCGCCGGAGCGAGCTCGAGTGAGTTTGCGGGTCTTCATGGGCGAAGTCATGTTCGGTGTCCCTTCAGTGGATCTCGCGGACTGTCCGCGTCGACTTCCACTATCCGCCGCCGGGGCACTCACGCGCATCAGGCCATGGACCCATCTTTTCCGGTGCCGTACATACTCAGGTACAGGTCCGTCCCCGCGTCGGACTCAGGGTTCTCCCCCACATATCAGCCTCACACCTCAGCCTCACACCTCGGCGGGAAACATCCGTCGAAGTCGTTTCGGTGCCGCAAAGGGTTGCCAGTTGTCGACGTCCTGCGCCAGACGATCGGCAACCGTCCACAACGCAGAGGGGTTGTGAGTCAGCCCCATGTGACTACCTTGCACCGCAACGCTTTCCGATAGTCCAGACGTGGTTTCACAGCACGCTTGCCACGGAACGATGCCGTCGTGCCTGGAGTAGACCGACGTGGCAGGAACCGAAATGGGCGGTCCCTGTTCGGATTCGATGCCGTCGACCGGAGGCATCATGGCATGGTTGCCGGACAAACGAGCGTAGAGCGATCCGACTCGGGTCTGCTCCAGACTGGTGAGACCGAAAGGCGAACCGAGTGTCACCACCTGACGTACTGAGTCCGGTAGGTCCCTCGCCAGCTTTCGAGCGTAGATTCCGCCCAGACTCCAGCCGATCACCGACACCTTCTGCTGGTACCGATCGGACACTGCAGCCAATGCGGCAGGCAATCCGTCGACCACCATCGCCGTCGGACCGGTGTTGATGCCCAGATTCCAGCCGTGGACACGATATCCGAGGAATCCGAGATACGCCCTCAACGCGAACGTGGACACATCGGACGTCAACAGACCGGGAAGAACCAGGACCGGGTGACCGTCCCCTCGCGGCGATCGAAGCAGCCACGGCGCAGCTACGAGTAACGACGCGATGTCGACGAGTCCGCGCGTCGGTTCGCTCAGACACATCGCCAAGGGCGGTGGGCCAGGAACGAGCGGGCCGACTTCGCGAATCAGGGCCGATCCTCGAGCCCTCTCGAATTCGGTTTCCGCAAAATCGATCGCAGAGACTTCCGCAACTACGGACACCTGGACTCCTGTCGGCCGGTGCCCTGATGGGGAGCGGTTCCGCGGGCTGTGTGCTCAACCCGCGGAACCTTGTCCTCATCCGCCACCGGTAGCGAACAGGACCCGTTCTGCCCACAGATTCACGTCCGGATACATCTGAACCCGACCAAAACTGTGTGATCCAGAACACTAGTTTTGGATACGTTGCATCTACGTTGCGTGCATGTTTCGTCATTGCCGGGGAGAAGCTGTTACCCGGGAGAAGCTACAGAAGGAGAAACACATGTCATTCACGGACGAAGAGATCGCCTACTTGCAGTCGCAGCCGCTGGCGCGCGTAGCGACCGTCTCACCGAACGGACAACCCGACGTCGTTCCGTTGGCCTTCGAGTACGACGGGGCCCACCTGTGGATCGGCGGGGTCGGCGAGGCGGTCCTGCGGACCAAGAAGTTCCGCAACATCGGGTCAGGACAACTCGAAGTCGCCCTGGTCATCGACGACATGCCGTCGTTCGAGCCATTCGTCGCGCGCGGAATCAGAATCTACGGAATCGCTGAACGGCCGATCGAGAGGGTAGGAATGGTCGGCCCCGGAATCTATTCACGCATCACGCCGACAGTCTCGTGGAGTTGGAACCTGGCCGGAGAACCCGCTGGTGAAACCTGGTACACGGCACGCAGGACCGTTCACACGCGTTAGCTCAGTTCGAGCAATTCTCAGGTGGCAAGTTCTCGGCAGCCCAAGTTGTCAGTTCGCTGAGGGCTGGAAGCAGTGCTTGCCCCGACGCCGTGAGTTCGTACTCCACGGCAATGGGCGGACCTGCATCGACGCTCCTCGTCACCAAGCCTGCCCCCGCCAACTCCGTCAGGCGTTCCGAGAGTACCGAATCACTGATCCCGCCAACTGCGCGCTTGAGTTCGGAGAATCCCGCCGGCCCGTTGAGCAGCGTGCCGAGAATGACGCCGTTCCACCGTTTGCCCAGGAAGCCGAACGCGCGGGCCAACGCCCCGTCACATGCGCGGGGCTCGTGTTCCGCTTCGCTCTTACTCGCCACCCCACCATCCTAGCCACAGTGCTAACGTATCCGTAGGCACTATTTTTTTACTAGCAACTAGCTTTACCGGGTAACGCTCGGTCGAGCTACCACGGAACGGAATCCCCCGATGTCTCTCGACGCAGCCACCCCATTCACCGCCCAGCAACTCGACGAAGCCGGCCGCGAACTCCTCTTCACCGCGGCACGCACCGCCAATTCCTTCTCGAACGAGCCCGTGACCGACGACCAGCTCACCGCAATCTGGGAGCTCGCGAAGTGGGCGCCGACCGCGGCAAACACCAATCCACTGCGCGTGTTGTTCGTTCGCACCGAGGAGGGCAAAGCGCGCCTCGTCGAGCACATGGCCGACGGAAACAAGGCCAAGACCGAAGCGGCTCCTGTAGTTGCGGTTCTCGCAGTGGATACCGAGTTCTACAAGCACATCCCCACCCTGTTCCCCATCCGCCCGGAGATGAAGGACTACTTCGAATCCGACGAGGCTGCCGCCAGTTCGACCAGTCGGTTCAACGCCGCACTGCAGGCCGGCTACGTGATCCTCGCGATTCGTGCACAGGGTCTGGTCGCCGGCCCGATGGCCGGATTCGATGCGGCCGGCATCGACGGCGAATTCTTCGCGGACGGACGTTTCAAGACGATCCTCGTAGTGAACATCGGCCACCCCGGCGAGAACCCGTGGTTCGATCGTCTCCCACGTCTCTCCGACGAGGACGCGCTCAGCTGGGCCTGAGCCCAATTCGGAAAGATTCGTACAAGGCGGGAGGGTTCTTCGGAGCTCTCCCGCCTTGCTGTTTCCAGCACGTTTGAGATGGCTGTCTGCTGGGTACAGAGACGCGACTCGCAAACTCGCACGTCCAGAACAACATCCGACACGCTGCAATCGGAATTAGTTGCAGTATCGGAGTTTTTGGACGACAGTCGAGACAAACCCCTCGGCCGGAAACGGCTGCGGGGAAAGCCCTTGTGCGCCGGTCGGTGTCGAGGGAAGACGTTTGCGAGCAGAAGTCCGAAGAAAGTGGGTTCGGAAATATGGGCGCGCTATGGGATTTTGTCGTTGCACGACGACAACAATTGATGACCGACTCGTACCTACATGTTTCAGCAGTTATCCAGTCCGTGATCATCGCGACGATTGCCGCGGTGATCATCGGAATTCTCGTCTACAGAAGCCCGGTCGGTTCGTCCGTGGCAACAGCTTTGGCCAGCACGATCTTGACGGTTCCTTCGTTCGCTCTTCTCGGACTGCTCATTCCGATTCTCGGTCTCGGCGTCGCCCCGACGATCACCGCACTGATCCTGTATGCCCTGCTCCCGATCATTCGGAACACGATCATCGGCCTGGATGCGGTCAACCCGGCCATCACCGACGCGGCGCGCGGCGTCGGAATGAATCGCATGCACGTACTGAGTCGAATCGAGCTACCGATCGCGTGGCCCTCGATCCTCACCGGCATGCGGGTCAGTACGCAGATGCTCATGGGCATCCTGGCCATCGCCGCATACGCCAAAGGTCCAGGTCTGGGAAACCTGATCTTCTCCGGTCTCTCGCGGGTAGGCAGCCCCAATGCTGTTCCGCAAGCGCTGGTCGGCACCGTACTCATCGTCATTCTGGCCCTGATCCTCGACGGAATCTACGTCGTCATCGGCCGTCTCACTACTTCGAAGGGGCTGCAATGACCGAAACCATTCCGTCCGACGTATCCGCTGATCAGAAGGTGTCCGGAGTCGAGATCGTTCTCGAATCCGTGACCAAGCGTTACCCGGGCCAGAAAGCTGCAGCGGTGGACAATGTTTCGCTGACTGTTCCCGCCGGCGAGATCGTGGTTTTCGTCGGACCTTCGGGTTGCGGCAAGACGACGACGATGCGCATGATCAACCGTCTGATCGAACCCACCTCGGGCAAGATCACCATCGACGGCAAAGACGCCCTGTCCATCGACCCGGACAAGCTTCGCCGCGGCATCGGATACTCGATTCAGCAAGCAGGCTTGTTCCCGCACTTCACCATTGCGAAGAACGTCGCGACGGTGCCCGGCCTCATCGGTTGGGACAAGAAGCGAATCGCGGCACGGACCGACGAGATGCTCGACCTCGTCGGCCTCGACCCGGACACTTATCGTGACCGGTACCCACGACAGCTCTCCGGTGGCCAACAACAGCGCGTGGGCGTGGCGCGGGCACTCGCCGCCGATCCCCCGGTTCTGTTGATGGACGAGCCTTTCGGTGCCGTCGATCCCATCACTCGCGGTCTCCTCCAGGACGAACTGATGCGTCTGCAGTCGGAGTTGGGCAAGACCATCGTGTTCGTCACCCACGATTTCAACGAGGCAGTCAAACTCGGGGATCGAATTGCCGTGCTGGGTAACCAGTCCAGCATCATGCAGTACGACACCCCCGAAGCGATCCTCGCCAATCCCGCCAACGACATGGTCGCGGGTTTCGTCGGCGCCGACGCATCACTAAAGCAGTTGACCTTGACCCGTGTGCGTCAGATCAAACTCAAGCAGTGCCTCACCGCGCGCGAAACCGATTCGGTCGACGACTTGAGAACCGCACTCGCAGCACGCAAGTGGAAATGGGCCTTGATTCTCGATCAGCGTGGCCGGCCGCTTCGCTGGGTCTCACCCGGGCACCTCGCTCACGCGTCGACCCTTCGAGGTGTCGGTAACGAGATCGGTGAGGCCGTGTCCATCCAGTCCACCCTGCAGGATGCGTTGGAAGCTCTTCTCGCCGAGAGCAATGCATCCACCGTGGTCACCGGACGGCGCGGCGAGTACGTCGGCCTCATCACGATCGACACGCTGGTCAGCCATCTCTCCGAGATGCGCGAGGAGCATGCCCACGATCACGACGACGACGAGTCCGACGCCGAGAACGTCGAGGGTCGAATATGAGTGCCACGACCGAAGACCTCGTCGCCGCGCCCGAGATGGAACCGGACGCTCCCGATCTCGGCGCCGCCGAGAATGCGGCCACCCGCCGAGCTGAGCGGATGCGGCTGTACGTTCAACCCGTCATTGTTCTTATCCTTGTCGCGGGCGTGCTGACCTGGGCGTTCACGCGCGAACTGAACGCGACACAGAAGGCCAGCATCAATCTCGACAACATCGTCACGCTGACGTGGCAACACGTGCTGATCACCGCCGCTGTGGTCATCATCGTCGTCGCCATCGCGGTTCCGCTCGGAACATTGTTGACCAGACCGAAATTCACCCGCTTGGCACCGTTCTTCGTCGGCATCGCGAACATCGGGGCCGCGGCACCGGCTATCGGCCTCCTGGTGTTGTTCTATCTCGCGACCAGAACGACGGGCTTCTGGATCGGCGTGTTTCCGATCGCGTTCTACTCACTGCTTCCCGTGCTACGCAACACGATTCTGGGTTATCAGCAGGTGGACAAGACTCTGATCGACGCCGGACGTGGTCAGGGGATGTCTTCTCTGACCGTACTGCGCCAGCTCGAATTCCCGATGGCTGTCCCGTACATTCTTGCGGGCCTTCGCACGTCGCTCGTACTGGCCGTCGGCACGGCAACGCTGTGCTTCCTGGTCAGTGCCGGTGGTCTGGGCATTCTGATCGACACCGGGTACAAACTGCGCGACAACGTCACCCTCGTGGTCGGCGCCGTACTCGCGGTGTCGTTGGCCTTGCTGATCGACTGGCTCGGCGCGCTCGCCGAAACTTATCTCGGGCCCAAGGGATTACGATGACCAAGACTTCGATCACCAGAACGCGGGGCTGGAAACTCGCAGTTGCCACGCTCGGCCTCACCCTTGTCGCGTCCTGCGGCCTGGAATCCGGTGGCGCACTGCCGCTGGCAGTCGGCCCCGGCAGCATCGAGCCCGTTCCCGAGCTCGAGGGAGTGAAGATGACCGTCGGCTCCAAGGACTTCACCGAGCAGATCGTGCTCGGGTACGTCATCGAGTTCGCTATGGCGGCGGCAGGCGCGGATGTTCGAGATCTCACGAACATTCAGGGCTCGAACAGCACCCGTGACGCACAGTTGAACGGGCAGATCGACCTTGCGTACGAGTACACCGGGACCGGGTGGATCAACTATCTCGGAAACGAAACTCCACTTCCCGACTCGCAGGCGCAGTTCGAGGCGGTCCGCGACGCAGATCTGGCCGCGAACGACATGGTGTGGACTGATCCGGCGCCGATGAACAATACGTATGCATTGGCGATGAGCAAGGAGACCGCCGAGAAGACCGGCGTCAAGACTGTTTCCGACTACGCCAAGTTGGTCGAATCCGATCCCGGTGCTGCAGTGACGTGCGTCGAGACCGAGTTCAACGTCCGTCAGGACGGCTATCCGGGTCTGGCAGCCAAGTACGGCTTCGACGCCTCGCGAGCCCAGCGGCAGATTCTGCAGACGGGCATCATCTACCAGGCGACGGCCGACAGCGACCAATGCAAGTTCGGTGAAGTCTTCACCACCGACGGTCGCATCATCGCACTCGATCTGGTTCTCCTCGACGACGATCTGCAGTTCTTCCCGAAATACAATCCGGCACTGGTGATGAAAAAGGACTTCGCGGAGGCACATCCGCAGGTTGCCGAAGTCATGGCGCCGATCTCGGAGAAACTGACCAACGAGGTGATGACCGAGCTCAACCGGCAGGTCGACGTCGACGGCAAGGAGCCGGCGGACGTGGCCCGCGACTGGCTGGTCTCGGAAGGCTTCGTCACAGCCGAGTAGTTACCGCTTGCGTCCCACACAGAACACCCGCCGGAACGGAAACAGCGTTCCGGCGGCCGTGGCGGGATACGCCTCTCGCAGCAGGTCGGAATACTGACGCTCGAACTCCGGAGCGTCGGCCTCGCCGAGAACGTCCAGGACCGGCCGAAGTCCAGTACCGCGTACCCATCCGAGCACGGGATCGGCACCTGCCAGCACGTGTACGTACGTCGTTTCCCATGCGTCGACGTCGAACCCGTGTTCCTGCAGCCGCTGCGCGTACGCCACCGGACTGTCGACACCTTCCGGACCGCGTAGGACGCCGCCCAGTCGCTCGCTCCATTCCGCGGACTCCGCGAGGCCTCGCATGAGCGCATGTGACGGCGCATCGAAGTTTCCCGGAACCTGCCACGCCAGCCACGACCCGGATGCCAGGGTGTCCGCCCACTGGTCGATCAGCTCGCGGTGGCTCGGAACCCACTGCAATGCAGCGTTACTGACGACCACGTCGTAACCGGTGGCGTCGAAGGACATGATGTCCCCCAACTCGACGGTGACGTTTCCCGGCAGGTCTGTCGGGGCCTGCGCCACCATGTCGGGAGACGAGTCGAATCCGGATACCGAGGCGTCCGGCCATCGTTCCCCGAGCATCGCGGTCAGGTTGCCTGAGCCGCAGCCGAGGTCGGCTACCCGCGTCGGGTCTTCGGTGGTCACCCGTGAGACCAGGTCCACGAACGGGCGTGACCGCTCACCCGAATAGCGGCCGTAGACTTCGGGATTCCACGTGACAGTGCGCATGAACCCATCCTGCACCCTGTTCCTGAGAATTGCCGCCTGCCAGATCTTGTCGGCAAAAATCACCGACGCGGCACCACGGTGGACAGTACGTTCGGCAATCTCGACCAGTCCGCGGTGATGTAACTCGCGTGCTCACCGGCCAGCCGGTCGAGTCGCTCGCTCGCTTCGGCTTCCGAGGCATGAGTTCCGTCGATCTGCGGAGCAACCTTGTGCGCGTCGGTCATGACGAGCAGGTAGCCACGATCGTGGTACCACTGCGGATCCACATCGCCCGAGGTGTAATCGAGCGCGTCGCCGTCGAAAATCACGAACCACGGTCGGATCCCCGGATCGGCGTAGCGGTCGAGACGGGGATCTCCCGGCGATGCCCGGTGAACAGCAGGAAAGGCCGCGCCGAGTTGGACGAGCCCGGCAGCGGACAGATCTCGCAAGTGCGTCGCGTACTGCTGGTCGGTCCACTCCGTGTCGAGAGGGTTTCCCTCCTCGATCGTTCCCGGAATCAGCTCGAACAGAAACTTGCCGGTCATCTCGGAAACACTCGGCCATCCGCGCTCGGTGACGGCGGCATCCGGAGTCGAGTAGGACTCACCCATCAGATCGGACGGAGCGAAAACCGCGTCGCCGAGGGTCCCGAGAATCAAGGCGTCGAGATCGGCGGGTCCACGTCCGTAACCGGCCGTGAAACCGTCCTTGAGTTCCAACTTGATCATCACCGGCGGATGCTCGGGATCGGCTTCGTGCCACGCCCGCATATCCGCCAGGCATCCGCGGAGTCCCTGATCTCGCAGACCGCTTCGCAATCCGGCAGCGTCCTGCGCACCGACGCAATTGCTGTCGCTCGCCACCGGATTCATGTGCGACACACGCCAGTCCGGACCGACGCCGTTGGTCCACAGATCCAACTCGAGCAGGGACGCCCCTGAATCCAGAGCGTCGGCGAAGTACGGGAACGTCGCCTTCTCGTAGGAGTTGTGGACGCCGACGGACGTGGTCTCGGAAAACGAGTGAGCTCGGTCCGCGGTCGTCTCGGCACCGGCGGAGGGCGCCGAGACTACCGAGACGACCGCCGCGAATGCACTCACACCGGCTACCAGGAATCCACGCATGTTCGACACTCTCGCAGAAATCACGCCGCGGCAGGACCGAATCGGGAGAGTTACTGGACGATCGTCCTAGACTGCGTCGGCGACAAGGCTGTTCCTCAATACGTTCTTCTGTATCTTTCCCGTTGCCGTGACAGGCAGTTGGTCGACGAACCTGATGGAACGAACCTTCTGATACGGGGCCACCTTCGCGGCCACGTAGTCCGTCAGTTCCCGCTCCAACAATTTCAGGGCCGACGCAGCCTCGGACGCGAAGTCGCGGTTCAACTGAACGAATGCCGTCACGCGCTCACCGACCACTGGCGCCTGTTCGCCGACGACGGCTGCCTGTGCAACGGCAGCGTGTGAACACAGAATCTCCTCGAGCGGCTGCGGATACACGTTGTAACCCTTGTAGATGATCATGTCCTTCGATCGCCCCACCAGAAACAGGTGCCCCGCCTCGTCCAGCCGCCCCATGTCTCCGGTCGCCAGCCAACCACCGCGGAACTGAACCGCAGTCAGTTCCGGCTGGTTCTGGTACCCGTCGGCGATCTGGGGCCCGCGGGCCCAGACCTCACCGACCTCGCCGGCCCCGAGGACTGCCGAATTCTCGTCTCTGATCTCGAGTTCGGTGTCGAAGATCGCGACGCCGACGCTGTCCGGCGGCGTCGCGACGTCACAGTTCAAAGGCGCACCCGTCAGGCCCATCGTCGCTTCGCTCAGGCCGTATCCCTCCGTGACCCAGGCATTGTCGAAGATCGTTTGCAGGCGCCGCAGCGATGTCGTGTCGAACGGGGCTGCCCCGGAGTTGATCGCACGCACAGAGGACAAGTCGTGCGATCCGATCTTGTTGCTCGCCAACAACGCGTAGTACATCGCGGGCGAACCGGTGATGTGGGTGACGCCGAGGCGCTCGATGTCTGCCAACATCCGGTCCGGATCGAAGCGGCCGGTGAAGACAACAGTCGATCCGAGCAGAGTACTGACGTTCTGTCCGACCAAGCCCAGACCGTGAAAGAGTGGCGCCACCGCGATGTTGACACCTTCGCCCGGAACCAGCGCATGAGGACCGCGATCGACGGTCGACTGCATTCGAAGCCCGCCGAGTTCGTCGAGTTCGGTGAGAAGCCCAGATCGCCAGGATGCCATCTGGATGACATTCGAGACCAGGTTACGGTTCAGTACGCGAACAGCTTTGGAGCGTCCGGTCGTACCGCCGGTCAGCTGAAGATGAGCGACGAGCTCCGGATCGACACTGTACGACGTCAGCGGATGCGCCTGCAACAGATCCCCGAATGCAAGAACGCCCTCCGGCAGAGCCGTTTCGGCCGTCGGCGCCGAAGGTGTCGCGGATACGCACACCACAGCGTCGACGCACTGCGCGGCCGCTGCCAGAACGATTCCGACGGATTCGGGGTGCGAGATGACCACGCGTGCCTCCACATCGTCCAACTGATCGCGGAGACCGGCCGGCGGGAGAGTCGGATTGACCGGCGCCACAGCAGCACCCGCACACAGCGCCCCGTAGTACGCCACGACATACCACAGGTTGTTCGCCATATGGAGCGCCACCACGTCCCCCGGTTGGGCCCCGAGTGCACGCAATCCCCCGGCCGCTCGCTGTGCACGGTCGTACAGCTCGGCGAAGGTGAGTTCAAGGTCGCCGTCTTGCAGCGCAATTCGGTCAGGGTACGCGCGAGCAGCCCCTGCCAGAACTGCGTCGATTCCTGTCGTCGGATAGTCGAGGCACCGAGGCATATCGGCCGGCCAGGCGAGCGTCATGAGTAAAACCTCCAGCTGTTCGGAATGGATGGAATGAATCTTCTAGTCGATCCGGCGGACCAACGACTCTTGGACCACAGTGGCTACCAAATCTCCTTTCCTACTCCAGAAATGCCCACTCGAGAGACCGCGCCCGTCGCAGGACGACGGACTGGTTTGCGAGAACAGCATCCAGTCGTCCGCCCGGAACGGGCGGTGGAACCACACAGCGTGATCGAGGGAGGTCACGATCGCCCTGGATTCTCCTTTGAGCATCGAACGATGCGGCTGGATATCGAGTGACGCTGTCGACGCCAGTGTCATGTCGGAGCCGTACGTGAGCGCGCAGACGTGGAGCAATGGATTGTCCGGCAAAGCCTGAGCAGGTTTCAGCCACACTGTCTGCTCCGAAAGTCCCGGTACTGCACGGTAGTCCGATACCCGATCCTGCGGTACGAAGCGCAGTGACATCACCCGAACCGTAGTCGCGGCCTGATATTCCTCAGGTCGCTCTTTCGCCCAGTGCTCGTACGGATCCGGAAGGTCCTCGGGTGGTGGCACTTCAGGCATGACCAACTGTCGATCCGCACCGTCTTCGGACAACTTGAAGGAGGCCGACAACGTGAAGATCGGTTCTCCGCCTTGTCTCGCGGTGACCCGACGACTCCGATACGACCGCCCGTCTCGGAGTCGTTCCACCTCGTAGACGATCGGCTTGGTGGGATCGCCTGCACTGAGGAAGTAGCCGTGAAGAGAGTGCGCGAGATTTTCCGATGGAACGGAATTTCCCGCTGCGGTCAGAGCCTGGGCTGCCACCTGCCCACCGAACGCCCTCATCGGATGCCCGGCGTGACAGTATCCGCGAAACTCCTTGCTGCTCAGCTTTTCCAAGGTCAGCAAACTCTCGAAGTCAGGCGAAACATGATGATCGAGGATGGAGGTCATCGAAATCGGCCTATCGGGCAGCGACA
Source organism: Rhodococcus sp. P-2 (assembly GCF_016598535.1). Lineage (GTDB taxonomy): Bacteria > Actinomycetota > Actinomycetes > Mycobacteriales > Mycobacteriaceae > Rhodococcus_F > Rhodococcus_F baikonurensis. The sequence goes on from NZ_CP066779.1 coordinate 2,127,727, forward strand.
ACGGGAGCGTGGGGGCGCACCGAGTTCTTGTCACGGGCAGGATCGATGATGACGATGCCGATGACGGCCACGACGAGCGCTACCCCACCGAGGATCTGGAAGGCGGTCGCGTAGCCGTCGCCTCCGTCACCGGCCGCGTCGACGATGCGTCCCATCATGTACGGCGCGATGAACCCGCCGAACGCCATGAGCGACAGGAACACCCCGAGTACCCCGGAAATTTGCTTCGGCGGGCACAATTCGCTGACACACGCATTGAGAAGCGGAAGTACCGGAGTACATATCGCGTAGCCCAACGACACCATGAACACAGCCATGACAGGCGCATCGACGAACGGCAGGAACACCAACAACGTGCCGCCGATCAGCATGCCGACCGCCGGAAAGACAACCCGAGCAGCACGCATACCGACGCCTCGGGTGATGAGCTTGTCGCTCAACCACGTGCTGCTCAACATGATCGCAAGACCGATGAGGCTGGGGATGGAGAACATCGATCCAGCCTGAAGTCGCGAATAACCAAGGCCCAGTTCGAAGTACGACGGCAACCAGGTGAGGACTACCGCTGCCAGTGCATAGGCGGCTGCAATGAGCAGAACACCACCGATGAAGGTGCGGGTGCGGAAGATGTGCAACCAGGGCACGGCCGGCTCAGCGTCAGTCGCAGGTGCTGCAACCATTTTGGGGCTCGAGCCGTCAGGGCCCGGGTCGGCATCATCTGCCTTACCCGAGTTGGCAGCTCGTCCGTACGGACCCTCCTTCCACACCGCCAGCCACAGCACAGCCCACAAAAGCCCCGCGATCGCCAATGCGACCAGCGCAGAGCGCCAGCCCCAGGTGACCGCGACGTACGCGAGAATGGGCGCGATCGCAATCTTGGCGATCGACGCCGAGCAGGTCAGGACGGCTCCGGGCAAGCCGCGGCGCGCCGGCGCATGCCAGGAGTACGCGGCGGAAAACAGTAGCGGCGAGTTGGGACCTTCGGCGAAACCGAGAATCATCCGACTCACGAGCAGGGTCACGAAACTGGCTGAGAGCATGAGCGGCAGCATCGCCACGGACCACAGGACGACCAGCAGAACGAGCGCCCAGCGCAGTCCGAGCCACTTGTCGAGGGCACCGGAGAACAAACCACCGAGCGAGAGCATCAGAAAGAAGGCACTTCCAGCCAGGCCGATGTCGGAAGCGGAGAGCCCCAATTCCTTGGCCAAGGGCTGGGCGATGATGCCGAGGACTGCTTTGTCGGCAAAGTTGATGACGTACATGGCGACCAGCACACTGGTCATTCCCCAGGCGACTGTCCTGGATTCGCCTGCTTCTCCGAGCTTGGCCCGAGGCCGACTCACCTGCTGTTCGAGTACCACTAAATCTCCTTGGACTGGTAAGGGAAGATTCGCCACGACTTCGCCTTTGGCGCTGACATTCCCAACCTGGTGATGGGCATCACATCGTGGACTGGGCAGAATTCAATCACTAAAAGAGCTTCCTAGCAAGGAATTCGCCGGATAATGTGAATTTGCCATAACTTGAAGCACGGTCGAGATCAATCTAGATACAAACCGCGAAACAAGTTATCGTCTATTCACTTAACTGTTTGTCTACGAAGAGCCGACCCCTCAGGTCGGCAACGAAGGAGCCCGCCATGAACGACGCCGTCATCGTCGATGCAGTTCGCACCCCGATCGGAAAGCGGAACGGAGGACTGTCCGGGGTCCACCCGGTCGACCTGTCCGCCCACGTTCTTCGCGCCCTCACCGAACGCAACGACCTCGATCCGAGCACGGTCGACGACGTTTTGTGGGGTTGCGTCAGCCAGGTCGGTGAGCAGGCCGGCGGCGTCGGCCGATACGCCGTGCTCGCCGCAGGTTGGCCCGAGTCGGTCACCGGTGTGACCGTGGATCGGGCATGCGGGTCCTCGCAGCAGTCCTTGCATTTCGCCGCGGCCGGAATCATCAGCGGCCACTACGACATCGCGGTCGCCGGTGGCGTCGAGAGCATGAGCCGCGTCCCCATCGGCTCCGCGCGCAGCGCCACGCAATTCGGCAAGCCGTTCGGCCCGTTGGTCCGGCAGCGATACAACGGCGTGGAGTTCAACCAGGGCGTGGGCGCGGAAATGATCGCCGAGAACTTCGGACTGACCCGAACGCAGCTGGATCAGCACGCTCTCGACTCTCACGAGCGAGCAGCCGCGGCCATCGACGCGGGTGCATTCGAGAGTCAGATCAGCCCCGTGAAGACCACGGCAGAGGACGGAACCGTGTCCATCGTCGACACCGACGAGGGAGTCCGTCGCGGGTCGACTCTCGGGCGGTTGGCCGCGCTGCCTACCCCGTTCAAGGACGACGGGCGTGTCACCGCTGCCAACTCGTCACAGATCTCCGACGGCGCTGCTGCACTACTGGTCACCAGCAGCGAATTGGCGGCTCGCCGAGGATGGAAGCCCATCGCCAGGGTCCACACCGTGGCATTGGCAGGCGTCGACCCGATCACCATGGCCACCGGTCCCATTCCGGCCACCGCCAAGGCCCTCGAGCGTTCGGGACTGTCGCTGTCCGACATCGGGGCATTCGAGATCAACGAGGCTTTCGCTTCGGTCACTCTGGCTTGGCTGCAGGCGACCGGCGCCGATTATGCCAAGCTCAACCCTCTCGGCGGCGCGATGGCGCTCGGTCATCCGCTCGGCGGTTCGGGCGCACGTCTAACGACGACCCTCGTACACCACATGCGCGACAACGGCATTCGGTACGGATTGCAGTCGATGTGCGAGGCTGGCGGTCAGGCCAATGCCATGATCCTGGAACTGATCTGAATCAGGCCACGCGCCACGGACTCCTTGGAGGAAGCACATGCAACTGACTCAATTCATTCACCGATCCATGCGAGCGGCCCCGGAAACCCCGATGACGGTGTTCGGAGATCGAGTCCGAAGCTGCCGGGAATCGGTCGAACGAATCACGAAACTGGCGGGCGGATTGCAGGCGATGGGACTGAAACCCGGTGATCGCGTCGCGATACTGGCATTGAATTCGGACTGGTATCACGAGGCACTCCTCGCCTGTTGGTGGTCGGGAGCGGTGGCCAGTCCCGTCAATACTCGTTGGAGCCCAGCGGAAATCACGTACGCGCTCGAGGATTCCGGCTCGACCTTCCTACTGGTCGACGACAACTTCGCTTCCGCCGTGGGCGCCCTCCGCGAATCGTGCCCGAGTCTGGCGACTGTGATCTACTGCGGCGACGGACAGGCTCCCGAGGGAATGCTCGACTACGAACGGGTGATCTCGGAATCGGTGGCCGTCGCCGATCTACGCGTCGGCGGCGACACCCTGGCACTGCTGCTGTACACCGGTGGTACGACGGGCGTACCGAAAGGTGTGATGGTCAGCCATCGATCGCTGATCACTTCGGCCTTGGGCACACTCGCCGCAGGAAATGTCGCCGTCAGCGGCGGAGTGAACCTCGCTGTCAATCCTCTGTTCCACATCGCGGGGATAGTCGGGTGGCTGGCCCAGTCGCTGATGGGCGGCACTCAGGTCTTCTTGTCGAGATTCAATCCGGCCGTATTCCTCGAGGCGGTCGACCGACATCGGCCGACAACCGTCGGCCTGGTCCCGACGATGCTTCAGATGTTGATCTCGCACGAGGACACGGCTTCCTACGATCTGACCAGTGTTCGAGTCCTGAGGTATGGGGCCTCTCCCATTTCTCCGACGCTTCTGGGGCAAGTCATGCAGATGTTCCCCAACAGTGCCTTCGCGCAGGGCTACGGGATGACGGAAACCGCCCACATCAGTGTTCTCAGCCCTGCCGATCATCTGGAAGGCGGCGAGTTGCTCCGTAGCGCCGGTCGCATTCTCCCGCACTGCGAGGTCCGGATCGTCGATCCGGCCGGCACGGAACTGCCTCCGGGTGAAGTAGGTGAAATCGTCACGTTCGGCAGCCACATCATGCTCGGGTACTGGAACAAACCGATCGAGACCGCCGAGGTACTACGTGACGGATGGATGCACACGGGTGATGCGGGATACCTCGACGAGCGCGGTTACCTGTTCATCGTCGATCGAATCAAGGACATGATCGTCACCGGAGGCGAGAACGTCTATTCCACCGAGGTCGAAAACGCCTTGGCTCGACACGAATCCGTGGCAGCGTGCTCTGTCATCGGCCTTCCCGATTCCCAGTGGGGCGAACGCGTACATGCCGTGGTTGTTCTTCGAGCGGATTCGAGCATGGACGCCGACGCCTTGCGCGCGCACGTGAAGACACTCATCGCCGGGTACAAGGTTCCTCGCTCCTTCCAGTTCGTCGATGCGTTGCCGGTCAACGGCGCCGGAAAGGTGCTCAAACGCGATCTGCGTGCCCTGGCCGCCGCGTCTGAGTAGTCAGCCTCCCCCGCCGAACTCGGGAATCAACCATCACTTGCATCAGGTTCTGAAACTTCTTGACAACTGCAGATATCTGGGTCAAAGTGAATATGCGCTAACCGCGATTCGAAGATCACTCATCAGCTGGCGGACACTTTCGCCCAGATTCCGAGGAGTTTGTCATGACCAGCCTCGACGCCGGAGTCATCGGCACCCGAATTCCCGAGCACTCGGTGGAGGTCGAGCGTGGGCGACTCGCCTTCTTCGCCCGCGCCACCGGACAGGACGATCCGATCTACACCGACCGGAGCGCCGCCGAGCAGGCCGGACACCGCGACCTCCCCGTCCCACCGACCTTCCTGTTCTGTCTCGACATGGAGCGGCCGAATCCGTCCACGTTCTACGCGGATCTCGGAATCGACATCAGGACGATCCTGCACGGCGAGCAGGAGTTCACCTACCTCCAGACCGCGTATGCAGGTGACACTCTCCAATTCTCCACAGCGGTCACGGATTGCTACGCGAAAAAGGCTGGTGCACTGCAGTTCCTGGTCCGCACCACCGAGGTGACCCGCGAGGGTCAAGCGATTGCAACCCTCCGCTCCACCACGGTCATCCGTGATCCTCGAGCTTGAAAACACTCATTCCACCTAGACTGCAAGGACATCGAACATGGGCACTCTCGACGGCAAGGTCGCCATCGTCTCCGGTTCCGGCCGCGGGATCGGCCGCGACATCGCACTCCGCCTCGCTTCCGAAGGCGCATCCGTGGTGGTCAACGACCTCGATCCCGAACCGGCACACGAAACGGTCGAAGACATCAAGGCTGCAGGCGGGCACGCAATCGCCTGTGTCGGATCCGTGACGGACACCGATTTCGCGGAGCGTTTCGTCGGTACCGCGATCGATGCGTTCGACGGGCTCGACATCATCGTCAACAACGCCGGATTCACCTGGGACACCGTCATCCAGAAGATGACCGACGAGCAGTGGGACACCATTCTCGACGTCCATCTGAAGGCACCGTTCCGCATTCTTCGGGCCGCACAGCCCTACATCAAGGCCAACCCCACCACCTACCACCGCAAGGTCGTCAACGTCTCTTCGGTGGCCGGCCTCTACGGAAACCCCGGACAGTCCAACTACGCAGCCGCAAAGGCTGGAATCGTCGGACTGACAAAGACTCTCGCCAAGGAGTGGGGACGCTACAAGGTCAATGTCAATGCGGTTGCCTACGGGTTCATCCTCACCCGAATGACCGAAGCGGTTGCCGGCGACGATTCGTTCGTCGAGATCGGCGGCCGCAAGATCAAGGCCGGTGTCAGCACCGCTGTCATGGAACGAGTCAAGACGTCCAACCCACTCGGTCGCCCGGGTACTCCCGCCGAGGCTGCCGGAGCAGTGTACGTGCTCTGCACGCAGGACACCGACTACGTCAGCGGGCAGTGCCTGACCGTCGATGCGGGCTCGCGCTAGTCTCCCTACCAGCGAAAGATGTCTATTTCCATGACGACTGACGCCAGTCCCAACGGTCCACTCGCGGGCCTTCGTATTGTCGAGCTCGGTGGTATCGGACCTGGCCCGTTCTGCGGAATGCTACTAGCCGATCAAGGCGCCGACGTGATTCGGATCGACCGAAGCACCGAGGTCGGAAACCAGTCCGGACATCCTGTCCTGCATCGTAACCGGCGTTCAGTAGCACTGGATCTCAAGGATCCGCACGACGTCGACACCGTCTTGAAGATCATCGACACCGCCGACGCGGTCATCGAGGGCTTCAGGCCGGGAGTCACCGAGCGTCTGGGGCTCGGCCCGGACACCTGCCTGTCCAGGAACCCGAAGCTCGTGTACGGCCGGATGACCGGGTGGGGCCAGGATGGGCCGTTGGCGCAGGAACCCGGCCACGACCTCAACTACATTGCCCTGACCGGCGCACTCGGAGCCATGGGAGCCCCGGGGAAGGTCCCTCCGGTTCCTCTGAATCTGGTCGGAGACATGGGCGGTGGCGGAATGTTGCTGGCACTCGGCATCACAACCGCAATGCTCCGGGCACGAATCGACGGCCGCGGACAAGTGGTCGACGCGGCGATGACCGACGGCACCGCCGTCCAGTTGGCATTGATCCACGGACTACTCGCGCGAGATCGCTGGGTGGACGAGCGCGCATCCAACATGTTCGACGGCGGCGCTCCCTTCTACCGGAACTATCGTTGCGCCGACGGCGGATTCATGGCTGTTGGTTGCGTGGAGCCGCAGTTCTACACCGCGACCATGAGAGTGCTCGGCCTGACCGAAGATCCACTGTTCGCACAGCAACACAACAGAGACGCGTGGACGGCGATGGCCGACCGACTTGCCGAATTGTTCGCGACCCGTACCCGCGACGAATGGGACGCTGCATTCGACATGCAGGGCGCCTGCGTCTCCCCGGTATTGAATTTCGACGAAGCAGCGGCACACCCGCACAACGCCTTCCGTGCGACGTTCGGCAAGTTCGGCAACGGGCACATCCAACCGAATCCAGCTCCGCGTTACTCCGATACACCGGCCGATGACCCGCGTCCCGCACCCGTCATCGGTCAACACACCGACGAAGTGCTCGCCGAAATCGGCGTAGTCACCGCCGCACGCTGAAACCGAAAAGGATCGCATCATGGGAACACTCGACGGCAAGGTTGCCATCGTCTCGGGCTCGGGCCGCGGCATCGGCCGCGAAATCGCACTCAAGCTCGCCTCCGAAGGAGCCTCGGTAGTGGTCAACGACCTCGATCCCGAGCCCGCCGCTCAGACTGAGCACGACATCAAAGCCGCAGGTGGACAGGCAGTCTCGTGCGTCGGTTCCGTTGCCGAGGACGGATTTGCCGAACGCTTCGTGGACACCGCCGTCGAATCATTCGGTGGACTCGACGTCATCGTCAACAACGCGGGATACACCTGGGACAGTGTGATCCAGAAGATGACCGACGAGCAATGGGACACCATCCTCGACGTCAACCTCAAGGCGCCGTTCCGGATCCTGCGTGCCGCTCAGCCGTTCGTCAAAGCCAATCCCACCGACTACCACCGCAAGGTCGTCAACATCTCGTCCACCTCGGGTGTCTTCGGCAATGCAGGACAATCCAATTACGGCAGCGCGAAAGCCGGCATCGTCGGTCTCACCAAAACGCTGGCCAAGGAGTGGGGCCGTTACAAGGTCAACGTCAACGCGGTCGCCTTCGGCTTCGTCGTGACCCGAATGACCGAGGTGACAGCCGATTCCGACACCAAGATCACGATCGACGGCCGCGACATTCGTGTCGGAGTCAATCCCGACCGCATGGCAGCCATGGCAACCACCATCCCCTTCGGCCGAGGAGCAACTCCGGTGGAAGCCGCAGGCGCCGTGTACCTGCTCTGCATACCGGAGTCCGACTACGTCAACAGCCAATGCCTGGTTGTCGACGGCGGACGAGTCTGACACCGCTCCCCTCGATCATTCGGAGAAACGATGAGCCGTAAGGCATTTGTAGTCGGGGTCGGCATGATCCCGTTCACCAAACCAGGTAAGAGTGACGACTACGACGTCATGGGTGCAAGAGCGGCCACCGCAGCGTTGAGGGACGCGGACCTCGAGTACTCGAAGGTTCAGCAGGCCTACGTCGGGTATGTGTACGGCGATTCCACCAGTGGCCAGCGAGCGCTGTACAACCTCGGCGAGACCGGCATTCCGGTGGTCAACGTCAACAACAACTGCGCCACCGGTTCGACTGCGCTCTAGCTGGCTCGACAGGCAGTCGAGAGCGGCGCGGTGGAATGTGCTCTGGCGCTCGGCTTCGAGCAGATGCAGCCCGGAGCCCTCAAGGGTGCCTGGACTGACCGCCCGCGGCCGCTCGGTCGCTTCGACGAGGTTCTCGAGGCTGCCGCCGGGATCGACGCATCAGTTCCGCGGGCTGCGCAGTACTTCGGTGTAGCGGGTATGGAATACATGGAGAAGTTCGGCATGAAGGCCGAAACGTTCGCCAAGGTTCAGGTCAAGGCACGCAAGCACTCGGCCGGCAACCCGTACTCGGTGTTCCGCACACAACTCACCGAAGACGAAGTGATGGCAGCGCCGACACTCTTCGGACCCGTCACGCGGTATCAGGCCTGCCCACCCACGTGTGGCGCCGCGGCAGCGATCATCTGCACCGAAGAATTCGCCCGCGCCAACGGACTTCGCACAGACGTCGCGATCAAAGCCCAGTCGATGACGTCGGATCTGCCCAGCACCTTCAACGAAGGAAGCATGATCAAGGCTGTCGGCTACGACGTCACCGCTTCGGCGGCTCACAACGTCTACGAGGCCTCGGGCGTCGACCCCCGCGACATCAGGGTCGTCGAACTTCACGACTGCTTCACGGTGAACGAGGTGCTCTGCTACGAGGCTCTCGGGCTCGTGGAAGAGGGCGGCGCCGAGCAGTTCATCCTGAACGGCGACAACACCTACGGCGGACGAGTGGTGGTCAACCCGTCCGGCGGCCTTCTGTCCAAGGGCCACCCACTCGGCGCCACCGGCCTCGCCCAATGTGCGGAGTTGGTATGGCAGCTTCGTGGCGACGCCGGCCCACGTCAGGTGGACGGTGCAACCCTCGCTCTGCAGCACAACCTCGGCCTCGGCGGTGCCGGAGTCGTCACCCTCTACGAAAAGGTGAGCTGAGATGAATACCGGAGACACCTTGGACCTGACGGTCCCGAAGATCACTCGCACCACACTTGCTCTGTACGCCGGGGCTTCGGGTGACCACAATCCCGTTCACATCGACACGGGATGCCTGTGCAGCAGTTGGTATTCCCGACGTCTTCGCCCACGGCATGTTGTCCATGGCTTACCTCGGACGACTTCTCACCGATCGCTACGAGCAGGATCGCATCCATTCCTTCTCCGTCCGGTTTTCTGCAATCACCCCGGTGAACTCGACGCCGCAGTGCACCGGCACGGTCGTCAAGGTCGAAGACGGCCTCGGTCACCTCGATCTCACCATGACGCTGCCCGACGGCACCGTGACACTGCGTGGTTCCGCAGTCGTCGCGGTCAACTAACCCTCCACGAGAAAGCAGAACGAGATGAAGCGCAACCTCTTCACCCAAGAGCACGAGGATTTCCGCGAAACGATCCGCACGTTCATCGCCAAGGAGGTCACTCCGTTCTACGCAGACTGGGAACGTGACAACCGCGTCCCACGTGAGTTGTTCAACAAGCTCGGCGATCTCGGTGTCATGGGTTTCGACATCCCCGAGGAGTACGGCGGAACCGGCACGATCAGCTACAAGTTCCAGGCGGTGATGGACGAGGAAACCTCGCGCGCGGCGGTGAGCTTCGGCCATTACACGGTCAGTACCGGAATCGTCCTGCCGTACCTCCTGCGTCTGGCGAACGAAGAACAGAAGCAGCGCTGGCTCCCGTCGATCGCTACCGGTGAGAAGACGCTGTGCATCGCCATGACCGAACCCGGCACCGGTTCCGATCTGGCCGGCATCCGCACCACGGCCAAGCTCTCCGACGACGGCACGCACTACGTACTCAACGGAGCGAAGACCTTCATCACCGGAGCGGTGAATTCCGAACTGTGCGTGGTGGTTGCACGCACGTCCGCGCCCGCAGAGGACGATCGACGCTTCGGGCTGAGCCTGATGGTGATTCCCACCGATGCGCCGGGATTCGAATACGGTCGCAAGCTCGAGAAGCTCGGCCTCCGCGCCAGTGACACCAGCGAACTTTCGTTCACCGACGTCAAGGTTCCGGTTGCCGATCTCCTCGGCGAGCAGGACAAGGGCTTCTCGTATCTGGGGCAGAACCTGCCGCGCGAGCGCCTCTCGATCGGTAGTCGCGGCGTGGCATCTGCCCGGGCGGCAATCGAATTCGCAAAGGCATATGTCCAGGAACGTCAGGTGTTCGGCAAGCCCGTCGCGGCGTTCCAGAACACCAAGTTCGTTCTCGCCGAGTGCTCTGCCGAGGTCGAGGCCGCGCAGGCACTCGCCGATCGCGGCATCGAACTCGACGATTCGGGCGAACTCACCGCCGCGGACGCCGCGCGCATCAAGCTGTTCGGTACCGAGGTAGCCGCGCGCGTCATCGACAAGTGCCTGCAATTGCATGGCGGCTACGGCTACATGCTCGAGTACCCGATCGCACGCCTGTACGCGGACACTCGTGTGAGCCGCATCTACGGCGGTACGAGCGAAGTCATGAAGACGATCATCGCCAAGGACATGGGTCTGTAGAGACCAGAGCTAGATCTTCCCAGTCACACGAACGATCGAAGGAGTTCCCATGCGTGACGCAGTCATCGTCGACGCCGTCCGGACCGCAGTCGGTAAACGGAACGGTGCACTTTCCCGAATGCATGCAGTCTCGCTGTCTGCACATGTTCTCGAGTCCTTGGCCGATCGCGTAGATCTCGATCCGGCGCTCGTGGACGACGTGATCTGGGGCTGTGTCGGCACGCTCGGGATGCAGTCCGGTTGCATCGCCCGGTCTTCGGTCCTGGCGGCCGGTTGGCCCGAACATGTACCCGGGGTTACCGTCGATCGCCAGTGCGGATCGTCTCAGCAGGCCGTTCATCAGGCGGCCGCTGGCGTGATCTCCGGCCAGTACGACGTCGCAATCGCGGGCGGCGTCGAAATGATGAGCGCTGTACCGATGGGCTCCGCGCGTGCGGACGCGCGTTTCGGTGAGCCGCACGGGCCACTTGTGTGGGAGCGCTACAACGGCATTCGTTTCAACCAGGGTGTGGGCGCCCAGATGATTGCCGAAAAGTACGGCATCTCGCGAGCCGAACTGGATCAGCACGCACTGGATTCACACGAGCGCGCCGCCGCCGCCGTCGACGAAGGTCGCTTCAAGGATCAGATCACTGCTGTGACGGTGACCGATGCCGACGGCCGCAGCAGTGTCTTCGAGAAGGACGAGGGTGTGCGCCGCGGTGGCACCCTCGAAAAGCTCGGATCGCTCAAACCTGCTTTTTCCGAGGATGGTTCGATCACCGCTGGTAATTCGTCGCAGATCTCCGACGGTTCGGGCGCGCTGCTCGTGACCACGAGCGAGTTCGCGAAGTCTCAGGGTTGGACGCCCATCGCGCGTATTCACACCGCGGTGGTCACCGGAACGGATCCGGTCACCATGCTCGAGGGTCCGATTCCGGCTACGGCGAAAGCTCTTGCAAAGTCCGGTCTCTCGATCGGTGACATCGGCGCATTCGAGATCAACGAGGCTTTCGCCTCGGTGTCGCTCGCGTGGCTCCGTGAGACCGGCGCCGACTACGAACGCATGAACCCAAACGGTGGCGCGATGGCACTGGGCCATCCGATCGGCGGTTCTGGCGCACGTCTGATGACCACTCTGGTACATCACATGCGAGAGAACGGCATCCGCTACGGATTGCAGTCCATGTGTGAAGGCGGCGGAATGGCCAATGCCACGATTCTCGAGCTGATCTGAGATGACGGCTACAGAGATCCAGAGCCCTGACATGAGTTCGAGTTGGCCACTCGGGCTGCCCCGCAGCTTGGACTATCCCGACTGTGGTGCCGATGCGATCCTGGCGGGAGCGGCCCGCTCGTACCCGGACCGCCTCGCGCTCGTCGACGGCGACACGTCGCTGACCTTCTCGCAATTGCATGATCAAGCGCTGCGCGTAGCGCAGGGTCTGCGGGAGCGCGGTGTCCAGCCGGGTGATGCAGTGGGACTACACATGCCGAATTCTATCTGGTTCATTGTCGCGTACTACGGCACACTGTGCGCCGGAGCAGCAGTGGCTCCGATAAATCCGGCGCAGCCTGTGGCCGAATTGAAGCGCCAACTCGACGACGTCGACGCCAAGGTCGTGTTCACCCATCCGTCCTGTGCTGCAACGGCAATCGAGGTCAACTCACAGTCCACACCGCCTCGCATCCTGGTACTGGTTCCGGGAGCCGACGCGCAGTCCGGCCATTGCGGAGGTCTCACCTCCATCACGGACCTCGCCTCGTCGAAACCACTGGCCGACTACCGGGTGGATCCCGAACTTGTTGCTCACCTGCAATTGACCGGCGGCACGACCGGAAAGTCCAAGGCCGTACGAGTACTCCATCGGAATCTCGTGGCCAACGTACTCCAATCCGCCTGTTGGCGCTCCGGTCATCGGACCGAACTCGTCGACGGTGCACTTCTCGTCCGACCGATCGACGGGGCAGTGACGCGTTACTCCATCGTTCCGGGTGAGGGTGCGTCGATCTCGATCGCACCTCTGTTCCACGGTCTCGGTCTGGTCAGCCACAACTTCACCACCTTGCTCGGCGGCACAGTGGTACTCGGGACGCGCTTCGATCCGGACCGATTTCTCGCCGACGTCGACAGGTATCAGGTGACGTACATCGGCGGGTCTCCCACCATGTACTACGCATTGCTACGCGCACGGACTCTGCGTGAGCACGATCTGGGTTCGGTTCGGATTCTCGGATCCGGAGCGGCCCCGCTCGACACCACAGCGATCCGCACATTGCGCGAGGTCTTTCCGAACGCGCTCGTCACCGAAGGCTACGGACTCAGTGAAGCAACAATGGGGCTGACGATGGGTTCTCCGTGCGAAGAACGCCCTACCCCGTTGGGGAGCGTCGGGCTCCCCTTCCCCGACACCGAGATTCAGATCCGCGACGAAGTCACCGAAGCTGTCCTGGCAACGGGTGAGACCGGACAGATCTGGGCCCGCGGGCCACAGATCACCGACGGATACCACAACGAACCCGAACTCAGTGCCGGTCAGTTCATCGACGGTTGGCTTCATACCGGGGACATGGGTTGGCGTGACGAGCAGGGCAATCTGTTCATCGGTGGCAGATCCAAGGACTTGATCATCTACAAGGGGTACAACGTCTACCCGCAACCGCTCGAAGAGTTGGTGTGCACCCACCCCGACGTACTGCAGGCGGCCGTGGTCGGCGCGCCCGACCAACTGGCCGGGGAGATTCCGGTGGCCTTCGTCGTGGTCGCCCCGGAGTCGATCGATCGCATCGAGCAGATTGCGACCGAGATCATGGATCACGTTGCCACGCAGGTTGCTCCGTACCAGAAGATACGCGAGGTGTACGTACTCGACGAGTTGCCGTCGACGCAGACCGGGAAGATCCGTAAGAACGAACTTCGTGACAGTCTGGCGCCCTGAGCGTTCGGCCGTCCGACGAATACCGATGCGCGGTATCCGAGAATCCCACGGATACCGCGCATCTGTCTGCTCCTCGTCAACGCTCAGCGAGGTCGACCGCCGCCGAGCCTTCGCACGACCAGATCTTCGGTAGCAGATCGGTGTTCGTCGCTGGCCCGGATCAGTTCGGCCGAATCCTGATCGCGAACGGCCTGGAGAATCCGGCCGTGGTCCTCGGAAACCTTCCGACGCGACGACGGTTCGTGGATGTACAGGGCACGATAGAAGTCCGACATGTACCAGAGCCGATCCACTTCCTGCAGCACACGCTTCAGGGGCGAGTACGAGAACAAGCGGAAGTGGAACTGACGGTTGGCTTCCTGAAACTCGGGGCCCTCCTCGCTCGGTTCGGCCTGGTCGACCTGCTCCTGTATTCGTTCCAACTCGGCGACGTCGACGCCACCGAGATCGATCGACGCCAGGATCTCCGTTTCGAGCAGACGTCGCATCAAGTAGAGCTCGGAAAGATCTTCACTGCTGAATCTGGTGACGGTGTACCCGGTGTTCGACTTGTGTTCGAGGACGCCCTCTGCCTGCAAGGTCGACAGTGCCTCACGGACCGGAATTCGGCTGACGTTCAACCGCTCGGCGAGCTCGCTTTGGTGGACTTTCTGTCCAGGCAGCAGCTCGCCCGAGACGATCATCTGCCTGATCTGTTGCAGGCAGCGTTGTGCACCGGTTGGTTCCTTCACAGTGGACACGATAGTGGTCGCGCCGACCTCACCTCGCGTTGAACTGCGGTTGCACTCGTGCAAGATTGGCCTCGATGCCGGCGACGCAGTCCTCGGTCCCCCACAGAACTACCTGCTCCGCCAACTCGCGCTCGAGGACAGTGGCGACCTCGTCCCGTAGCCCCGCGCGCAACGTCGCCTTCATGGAGCGGACGGCCAACGGTGCACTCGAGGCAATTTCGTGTGCATATTCGAGCGCCTCCTGCCGAATGTTCGCATCTTCGGCCAGACGGTCCACCAAGCCGCGTTCGTGCGCCTGTGTCCCCGTCAGCCGCCGCGCCGTGTACAGCAGGTCGGCTGCGCATTGTGCCGAGACGATTCGAGGCAAGGTGACGCTGAGCCCGAATCCCTGATGGAACCCCAACGCAGCGAAGTTCGCGTGCAACCGTGTCGACGGCCCGGCAACGCGAAAGTCCGCCGCGCAGGCGAGGCCGAGCCCACCGCCCACCGCGGATCCCTGCACTGCCGCAATCACGGGAACCGGAATCTCGAACAACCGCAACGCCTCGGTGTAGATCGCGCGTACCGTGTCGGCACGATCGGGCCCAAGTCCGCCCTCACCGAAGTTCGCGCCGGCGCAGAAGTGTTTGCCCGCCGAGGCGAGAACGATCGCTCGAATGTCTCCTCCCTCGACGAGATCAGCTGCTGCATCAGCGATTTGCCGCAAGAGTGCCTGATCGAAGTAATTGGCGGGCGGGCGTGAGAACTCGATGGTTCCTACGTGTCCGTCGATTTCCACGTGTACGGCGTCGGTCATGATTTCAGCTCCAAGGTCGGTTGCGGGTCGGTGATCAAGCGGGGCAAGGAGGGCGTCGCCGCGACGGCCGTTCCGAGCTGCGTCGCCAGTGCGATTTCGTCGCCGAACTCCGATCTCCAGGCATGCAGTCGACGGGTGAGTTGTTGCAAGCGGTACTCGCGGGTCATGCCGATCGCACCGTGCGCCTGGTGGGCGGCGCGCACGGTCGCTAGCGCATTCTGCGAAATCACCAATTTGGTTGCGTACACTTCGAAGTCGGCGTCACGGCTGGTGAGCGCATGCGCAGTGCGATCCACAGCCAGCGTCGACATCGATGCCATCTGCGCGAGAGTGACGACGTGCTGCTGGACGGCTTGAAATTGCGCGACGGGCTTGCCGAACTGCACCCGCTCCGACACGTAGCGCCGAGTCAACGTCGACACCGCCTCCATGGCTCCCGCCATCTGCACCGAACGCAAGAATGCGCCGAGTCTACCGAGAATTCGGGGATCAACCGGGTTTTCACCGTCAACGGTACGCGCTTCGGAGAACGTCAGACTCTCACTCGGTTGCCCCGCAAGATCCGTTCCGGAACCGATCTCGGCGTCGGAGATGTTCAGGAGTACGACTCGATCACCGAGAACTGCCGCCAGCACTGACGCGGCGCTCCCCCACGGCACATCGTGAAACGTTCCGGATACGAGACCGTCGCCGATCCGACGCGCATCGTCGCGCTGTGAACCCGGTGCGACGGTTGCGATTCCGGAGGGCACCGGTAGCCCGGCCGCGGCTGCCAGCCTGCCCGCCAGGTAGGTCTCGGCGAGCGGCAACGGCGCAGCGTGCTTGGCCGCCGCGCGCTGGACAGTCACGGCGTCGAGGAGCGAGCCACCGGAACCACCAGCAGATTCGGGAAGACCGACCAGCGGCAACCCCAGTTCCACTGCCGCATACCACAATCCGGTGGGCAGGCCGTCGATCTCCGCCTGCGCTACCACCTCGGTGCCGGACTTCTCGGAGAAGAATTGCTCGACCATCGCTTCGAGGTCGGCGTCGAATGTGTACGCGTTGATCTCTGACCTCGAATTCATCGGTTCAACCCTTTCACGATCACAGTGCGCAGAATTTCGTTGGTACCGCCGCGAATCGACCACGACGGCGCCACCAGCACGGCCCGGGCGAGCAGTGACTCGTACGGATCGTCGGATGCAAGGTCTGGTGCCCGGCCGAGGTGCCGCGCGACGGTCGCAACACAGTCCTGTTCGAAGCGTGTGGCCATCTCCTTGATCAGCGCCGCCTCCGTGACCGGCGAGCGGCCGCCGTCGACCATCCGTGCAATGGACAGCGACATTCCGCGAAAAGCCCAGCAGCGTGCAGCAATCGAGCCCAGATCGGCAAGGGCAGCCGGCCCGCCCTGCGCTGCTTGGTTGGCTGCCCAGTTCTCGAGGACCGGCATCAGCGACATCCAACGGTCGACGCCACCTCGCTCGAGTGCCAGTTCACCGGTGTTTTGTCCCCAGCCCGCTCCGACGTCGCCGAGGCGACGCGAATCCGGCACGAAAACGTCCTGGAACGACACCTCGCAGAAGTCCTCACTACCGTCGATGAACGGAATGGGTGAGACGGACAGGCCGTCGCTGTCGCGATCGACGATCAGCTGAGTGAGTCCGTTGTGCTTGTCCGCCGAGGTTCGGAGCAGGGCGAGTATGTGTGTGGCGTGGAAGGCGCCGGTGGTCCAGATCTTGGTGCCATTGACTTTCCAGCCACCATCGACACGTTCGGCGCGAGTGCGTACCGATGCCAGGTCCGAACCCGAGTCGGGCTCACTCATCCCGATCGAGAACGAGAACTCACCGCCGGCGATACCGGGAAGGAAGTACCGCTTCTGTTCCTCCGTGCCGTTGGCGGCGATGCTCGGACCAGACTGCCTGTCTCCGATCCAGTGATACCCGACCGGTGCTCCCCGCGCGAGAAGTTCTTCCACGACGACCAATCGATCCACTGCTGACCGTCCGCCCCCGCCGTATTCCTTCGGCAGCGACATGCCGAGCCACCCACGGCTACCGAGATCTCGCGAGAACACCGGGTCCACCGCCCCCGACATCCCGAGTCCGAGTGGATAGCTACCGGGGGTCAGCCGCTTGTCGAGGTATTCCCGTACTTCTGCCTGAAGTTCGAGTTCCTCGATCGTCAGTTCTGTTGCGTCGAAACGCATGGACGTCTCCGATCAGTTGATTCATCGACTGGGTTCATTGCAACGTATACAAAAATGTATACCATCTTGAATATGGCTGTCTGCCAACAGCACCCGGCTGATCGCGCGACTACCTGGCCAGCAAGACGGCGGAGCCGATCTCGAACAGACGCTCAGGCAGGTCGTCACGACGACGTAGTCGGCCGATACGCACGGCGTTCTCCACAACCGTCAGAGCAGCATTGACGGTGATTCTGGCCGTCGCGGGTTCAAGTCCCGGACGAACGTCGTCGAGCATCTTGACCCACAACGCGACGTACTCACGCTGATTCTGTTCACACGTGCGGCGGAACTTGTCCGGCAATTGGTCGAGCTCACTGATCAACAAACCGATCAGATGACGCTCGTTGATTGCGAAATCGATGTGTGCCGCAAGCAATCCCGCTAACGCGTCCTCCGGCCCGGTTGCCGCAGCGAGCGCCTGCGCGACACCGATCCGCCGCCGCTCACCACCCCTCGAGACCGCCGCAATCAGCAGGTCGATCTTGGCATCGAAGTGGTTGTACACATTGGGGCCCGTAGTTCCGGCGGCCTCACCGATGTCCTCGGTGTTGACCGCCTGATACCCACGCTCGTCGAACAGACGAATGGCTTCGGTCAACAAGAGTTCACGCCTCGGCATCGCGACCGGAACGTGACCGGTCGGCGTCTCCACCTTCGCCTCGGAGTGGCCGAGTTCCGTGTGCACCGCCCGCTCCGCCAACTCTGCCAACAGCAGTTCCATCTGACGTCTCGGCAGGGACACTCGATGCGAGGACACGCTGTTGAAGACAGCGATGAGAGCCCAGGCGAGCAGATAGCTGTCTTCCTCGTCGAGTTCGGGGCGTTCCGTTCGGATCAGCGCAGCATCGCGGGCCGCAGCGCTCTTGAGCGTCGCGCGCATTTCCTCCCGTTGCTCGTCGGGCAGGTAGCGAGCTTCGCGTTGCCACAGGAGCGACAAACCTCGACGACGAGATACCGACGCCGCAAGCTCGGCGATCATCGATTTCAGATCCTCGGACCCGGCGACCCGGTCGTAGAGCGACTCGATGCCCGCGTTGACCGCTGCGTAGAGAAGATCCGGCTTGTTCTTGAAGTGTCGATACAGGGCAGGCGCCGTGATTCCGACTGCCGCAGCCACCTGTGCAACGGACACGTTGTGATAGCCGTGCTCACGGAAAAGTTCGCCTGCAGCAGCAAGAATCTGCTGTTTGCGGTCGTGGGGCCGACGTACGACCATCGTGACTCTCTCCTTCGCGACAACTGGAAATCTCGAACAACCAAAGCTGCATCGTCAAACACACATCTATGAGTTATTATTCACTTATTGTCGGAAAACAACAGCTCATTCCGCAATCTTCTCTCAACATCTGGTTAGAGAACCTTACCTCACCTCAGAACCGGACACCTGGCTTCAGGGTACCGAGCCCAAGGAGAATCACGTGCAACGAACCGTCTACAACAGCGATCACGATACGTTCCGTCACATGATTCGGACGTTCATCGCCCGTGAGGTCGTCCCACACTTCCCGGAATGGGAGGAAGCCGGCATGGTTCCCCGGTCACTGTATCGACAGTTGGGTGACCTCGGAATATTCGGAATCGAGCTACCGGAGGAGTATGGCGGCGGCGGCGAGACGAGCTTCAAGTATCAGGCCGTGATCCGTGAGGAGACCGCACGGGCAGGGGTCACTTTCGGCGCCGACGTCGTCCACACGTGCCTCGTCCTGCCCTATCTGGTCGAGTACGGCAACGACGAACAGAAAGCGCGGTGGCTTCCCGGATTCCTCTCCGGTGAACTGATGACCGCCATCGCGATGACGGAACCGGGCGCCGGTTCCGACCTTGCCGGGATCAAGACAACCGCGAGACTGTCCGCCGACGGCAGCCACTACATCCTCAACGGATCCAAGACGTTCATCACCGGCGGAGTGCAGGCCGACTTGATTCTCGTGGTCGCCCGCACCAGTCCGGCAAGCGATGCAGACCGACGTGCTGGTCTGTCGATACTCTGCGTCGACACCACGTCGGAAGGCTTCAGCGTCGGCCGCAAGCTCGAGAAGCTGGGGCTACGAGCGCAGGACACCGCAGAACTGTCGTTCACCGATGTCCGCGTGCCGATCGAGAACCTCCTGGGCGACGAGGGTGCGGGGTTCGGCTACCTCACCCGAAATCTCGTCCGGGAGCGACTCGGCGCCGCGGTGGGGTCGTACGCGAATGCAAGCGCAGCAATCGAGTTCACGACCGCATACGTCAAGGAGCGCGAGGTCTTCGGCACGCCTGTGGCTCAGTTCCAGAACACGAAATTCGTCTTGGCAGAATGCTCGGCAGAGGTTGCGGCCGCGCAAGCTGCGGTCGACCGCGCACTCGATCTGGACGAGATCCGTGAGCTGACCGTCGCGGATGCGGCGAGGATCAAGCTCTTCTGCACCGAGACTGCCGGCCGCGTCATCGACAAATGCCTGCAACTACACGGTGGATACGGTTACATGCGCGAGTACCCGATCTCTCGTCTGTATGCGGACACACGGGTCAACCGAATCTATGCGGGTTCGAGTGAAGTGATGAAGACGATCATCGCCAAGGACATCGGAATCTGACGCCAGTCAAGGACATTGGCATCGGACACGAGCTGATTCAGCCCCACCTCGACAATAGAAGTGGGGCTGAATCTTTGTGATTTCGCCTGATCAAGCAGGGAGGAAGATGCTCTTGGCTTCGAGGTACGCCGCCAGACCTTCCGGGCCGAATTCGCGCCCCACCCCCGAATTCTTGTAACCGCCGAAGGGACCAACGACGTCGAATCGTTGGCAGTTGACCGAGAAGGTACCGGTCCGAATCTGCCGTGCCACCTCGACGCCGCGAGCAGTGTCCGCGGTCCACACCGCTCCCGAGAGTCCGAGGTCGGAATCGTTGGCAATCGCGATCGCGTGAGCTTCGTCCTCGAACGCGATCAGGCAGACGACCGGCCCGAAGATTTCCTCGCGAGCAATCCGCATGGAGTTGTCGACGTTGCCGAAGACCGTGGGTTCGACGTACCAGCCTGTCGAAAGCCCCTCCGGAACAGACCCTCCCGTCAATATCTTCGCACCCTCTGCCTCACCGATTTCGACGTAGTCGAGCACTCGTTGCTGCTGCGCCGCACTGGTCATCGGGCCGATCACAGTCGCCGGATCGGTCGGATCGCCAACTTTCATCGCCGCGACCGCAGCAGCACACTTCTCTGCGATCTCGTCATATCTGCTGACTGGCAACAGAATACGCGTCAACGCGACGCAGGCTTGACCACTGTTGGCAAAGGATCCGGCCAGAATGTTGGGCAGCGCTCGATCGATATCTGCGTCTTCGAGGACTATCGCAGCCGACTTGCCACCGAGTTCGAGTGTCACTCGTGTGAGATTGGCGGCCGCAGCAGCCATGATCGCCTTACCTGCTGCCACCGAACCGGTGAAGGCCACCTTGTCGATTCCGGGGTGGGACACCAGATGTGCGCTCACGTCCCGGTCGGCTGGCAAGACGCTGAGCACTCCCTTCGGAAGTCCTGCCTGTGAACAGATCTCGGCCAGCAAGTTCGAATCGAGCGGCGTCTCCGGAGCCGGTTTCAAGATCACCGCACATCCGCTCAGAAGTGCCGGTGCAAGTTTCGCAGCGATCACCAACTGTGGCACGTTCCACGGAACTATTGCTGCCACGACACCCACGGGTTCGTGACGGATCAACATCGGGCCGCCGACGCCCTCACGCGACTCTTCGAACGGAAACTGCGCCGCAACGGCACACGCCGCGCCGTATGCCGCAACGGCTCCCAACACCTGCGTGCGCATCGCCGAACTGGACGGAGCACCGTTCTGCCGCGAGATCAGCGCTGCGAATTCCTCACTCCTGGCGAGAATCGCGTCCTTGATGCGGGTGACGACCGCGATGCGATCAGCAAGGGGTGTCTGTGCCCACTGTCCGGAATCACATGCCGCTCTCGCGATCTCCACTGCGCGGTCGACATCTGCCGTCGACGCCGCTGGGACCGAACCGATCACGCTCTCCGTATGCGGCGATATCACCTCGATGACGCCGCTGTCGGATGGTGTAACCCATTCGCCGCCGATGAATAGTTCGGTGTACTCGACACATGCTTTCATGCTCGCCCACTCCTCAGATTTAGTGTTCAGCGGATCAGCGCTCAGATCTCGCCGGTATGCCGTAGACCATATCTTTCAGATAATAAAGTTAATTGACAATAATGCAAACACGCGACTCCACCACTCTTGACACGATTAAGGATTACGCCTTACCGTAGCGAAGCACTCCAACCGAACGAGTAAGGATGACGGACATGACGGCATTCGTGAACGGACAGATCTACCCGGTAGCAACCGATCCACTCGCTGCTTACGGGCCACTCGTGGCGTCGCGCACCGCGGAGGGATTCGACGTGTTGCCCTACACACGTTTCACACTCACTCCGACGACGCCTACCATCGGTGCAGAAATCTCGGGAATCCAACTGAGCGGGCAGCTCTCGGACGAGACGATGTCGGAACTTCGCCGAGCACTACTCGAATGGAAAGTACTCTTCTTCCGCGATCAAACTATCGACCGCAGCGAACACCGAGATTTCGCGAGTCGATGGGGCTCACTGGAACAGCATCCGTTTTTCAAGTACACCCAACCAGGCCAGAGCGAAGCCGACATCGTCACTCTCGCCAAAGATGCGATGACCGGCGGCGTGGAGAACAACTGGCACAACGACGTCAGTTGGCACGAGTTCCCCTCGTTCGCAGCGGTCCTGCGTGCGGTCGAGGTTCCTCCGGTCGGCGGCGATACCTTGTGGGCCGATACCGGAGCGGCGTACGAACTACTCCCGCAGGACATCAAAGAACGCATTGATCGGCTTGTTGCCGAGCATGATTGGATCAATTCGTTCGGCAAGCACATGGATCCGTCGACGGTGGCGAAGTTGCGCCCACAGTTCCCTGCGGTTCGACATCCTGTGGTGCGGGTGATCCCCGAGACCGGGCGGAAGGTCCTCTTCGTCAATCTCAGCTTCACTCAGAGGATCGTCGGGGTATCCGAAGCCGAGTCCAACGAGCTACTCACCCTGCTCTACCGACACGTACATCGTCCCGAGTTCCAAGTACGCCTCAAATGGCGGAAGAACACGATTGCGTTCTGGGACAACCGAACTTGTCAGCATTACGCGGCCAGCGACTACTTTCCCGCTCGCAGAGTGATGGATCGAATATCGATCGTCGGCGACAGGCCTGTGGGCGCTCGCTGACACCGGAGTCTCAGGAGCTGACGAACGACTCGACCATCCGTCGTTCATCGGTCTCGTCTGCGAGAGGCCATGCCAACAGCATCAACACGATCCGCACCACCCACTGCGACTTCTGCCCTTCGGGATCCAATCCGGCAAGTTCCAGTGCAGTACGCGGCAGCAGCGGCGAAGACACGAGATACTCGTCGATCCCGTTGGCCCGCGCTGCCGCAAGGCCGTGGCTCATGGCAGCGTCGGATCGTATCGCGTCGACGGCGACGAGAATCGACTCCACGATCCGCTCGTCGCCGTGCAGTGATTCGACGGCAGCCGCAACCTGCCTCGCCACGGAAGCCGCACCTCGGGACAACAGCCCTTCGCGAATCGCGGACTTGCCAACCACGTAGCGGTAGAGCGTTGCCCGCGAACAGCCTGCGCGCGAAGCGACGTCGTCGGCATTGAACCGATCGAATCCGTGTTCTCGAATCAGCTCTGCTGCAGCCGCGAAGATGCGCTCGGTAGCGAGTTCACGACGATTACCGCCGGCCAGCCAATCGGCGGCGTGGCGCTCGTTCGCACCGGTCACTCTCCGTCACCTCGTCTCACTCTGAGACAGATTCAATCAGAAATCTCTACGTTCCGGAAGGCGGGGAGCCTCTGACCTGGGAGAAGCAGGGAAGTCAGAATGTGCGTGAGATTTTCTCAAAATGCCAGTTCAGAGGCATTTTCTACCTGTTGACTTCTCCTTCCGGGGCGTGAAATCTTCCCTTCGTGACACCATCGACGCTCGACATCAATCCCTTCCTCCCGTCGAACATCGACGACCCGTACCCGCTCTACGACGTACTCCGGCGCGAGCACCCCGTGTACCGAATTCCCGATACCGACTTCTATCTGGTGTCGACGTGGGAACTGGTCACCGAGGCCGTTTCCCGTACGGAGGACTTCTCCTCCAACCTCACCGGCGTGCTGGTCCGTACACCGGACGGTTCGGCCCTGACCTTCGATATGGACAGCGGCGGGCAAGCTGTTCACTTTCTCGCGACTGCCGACGAGCCCGACCATCAGCACCAGCGCAAACTTGTGCTGCCGACACTGGTCGCCAAACGCATACGAGCACTCGAGCCGACGATGCTCGAGTACACGCAGCAGTTGTGGGACAACGGCTTCGACGGTCGACAGATCGAATGGGTCACGTCGGTAGCGGACACACTGCCGCTGCAGATGGTTGCCACACTGATCGGCCTGCCGGCACACGACGTCCCCCAATTGCTGGAGTGGTCGTACGACAGCACCGAACTTCTCAGCGGCATCGTGACGGCGGAACGGTTGACAGACGTCGTCACCTCGGCTACCGAACTCACCGGGTACCTCTACGGCAAGTTTCGTGAGGCGCGGACAAACCCGGTCGACGATCTACTCGGAGACCTCGTTCACTGCTGTGACGCAGGCGAACTCAGCGAAGACGTGGCCGTGCTGATGCTGGTGCAACTCGTCGGTGCGGGTGGCGAATCAACCGCCGGACTGATCGCCAACTCTGCACGGCTACCCGCCGAGCGCCCTGAGATCCAGATCCAATTGCGCGAGGACCCGATGCTCCTGGGCGCGTTCCTGGAGGAGACGCTCAGACTCGAGTCGCCTTTTCGCGGACACCACCGACATGTCAATGCGGACACAACACTCGGCGGAGTGGCGCTACCCGCCGGAAGTCATCTCATATTGCTGTGGGGCTCGGCGAACCGCGACCCGGAGTCGTTCGCCGAGCCACAGGTGATGAACCTCGACAGGGCCAATCTCCGAGCGCATTTCGCCTTCGGCAAAGGCACACATTTCTGTGTTGGGGCCGCGCTGGCTCGCCTGGAAGCTAAGACCGCAATCGCAGTCCTTCTCGAGAACAGTTCACACGTCTCAGTCGATTCCCAATCCCCACCCCGTTGGGTCCCCAGCATGTTCGTGCGCCGCCATCAGAGTTTGCATCTCGCTGTCACTGGATAAATTCACTCAGTTGTCGAAATCTGTGTAAGAAATACCAATACCGAATCAACATCGCTGCAGCGACTGAAGTCATTGCAGATGCTAATCCGTTACCCCGCATGGCCGGCATGGCACTAACTCGACAAGCGATCGACCAGCTATTCGCGCTCCCAATCTGCCTGCCACATCAGCTCCGGCCACAGTTTCTTTTCAGCTCTCACGTGTTTGAATGATCGAACTTTCGAAAATTGTTGTACAACATACCGATAACTCTCGCAACTCCTGACGCTTGGACGTTCGTCCGACTAGAATTCGGAGGTATGAAAACTATCAGTTACTCATTTCAGTGGCCTGGCGTGCTCTGGAGCACAGCCATAGGGATACTCACAGCCCTCGTACTTGCACTAATGGGTGGAGCACTGATGCCGTCGCTCGCTCATGCCGCAGATGGTGAGAGCGGAATCCTCGAGTACTCCGCCGACAACTCGACCTGGGGGGATACATCCAAAATCCTTTGGAGCACAGACATACTCATCCCCGGTGGGACCAACACAACCACATTCCACGTCCGAAACGCATCGGACCGCGCAGGTGAAGCACACTTCTACGTCGGAGATTACAAAATCAGCGACGGCATGGAAGCATTCCTTCGTGTCGACGTAAACGGCGCTGCCGGCAATCCGCTCACCGTTACCGGCAATGTCGCCACACCGGGGACCCAGTTGAACTCGGTCCGCCTAGCACCGGGCGAAAGCGCCAAGGTTGCCTTCGTCATCGGAATGCCCTTCGAGGCAGGGAATTCCTCGCAGAACGGCAGTATCACGCCGAATTGGAGCGTGGACCTCACGCTCGATTCCACCGATACCCCTGTCACGCCCGAAGGAACCGGATCACTCGATTTCGGTTCCCTGAGCTTCGGTTCGGCTGACTTCGGCTCGGCGAGCTTCGGTTCACTCGACACCGGATCAGTGAAGACTGGATCTGTCAGCTCCGGATCGCTTGATGTCGGGTCGCTCGGCAATCCGGTCACATACATCGGATAAGCAACCCCTACAACAACTCACAAAGTGAGGCCGGGTAGCAGATCTGCTACCCGGCCTCACTTCTGAACAGCTACAGCGCTCGTGCTGCCCGCACCGACATCATGCAGGAATCTGCACCAGGTTCACGTCGAATCGCGCCAAGTTCAACGACTGATCCATCGACAACGCTGTCGCGGCATCCTTGTCGAAGGTGAAACGTATTGTCACGTCGACGATCTTGCCGTCCTTCGACGTACTGACCACAGTTCCGTCGGCACCGACAGGCACTGGCACCCCGTCGAGCTTGACTTCGGTGACCGGCTTCAGCTGGGCAACCAGCGCAGCTCCCCCGGAGACCCCCAGATCACTGGTCGACAACTTCGCCTTCATTTCAGTTCCCTTGATCTCCAACGCGAAACTGGCGTGATAGGTCAGAATATCGCCCGGGACGACAACCATGGTCGACAGGTCGATCGGACCGTTCTGGTCCGTCCATGTTGGCGCGGCGACGGTTTTCAGCGCCAACGAACCGGATTCGACCGGAGTAGTCACGACAGGGGTAGTTGTAGCCGGAACGGACGTAGTCGTGGTGGGCTTGCCACCGCCGGACGAACCCAACGAGCCGGTATCAGCACAGCCAGTCAGGAAGGCTGCTCCGCCGAGCATGACCAGCGATACGCCGATCATTTTGGTACGTCGCGCATTCCATCGACTTGCGGGAACGATGCGGTCATTCATCCGAACTCTCCCGTCCCCGAATTCCGTCTCTTCTGTATGCATCACTTCTGCCCGTCGATCCAGGCAGCGATCTCTGCGGGAGCTTCGCCGGAGGGGTTCTTCTCCGAAACACCCGTTACGGCATTGACTCGATACACGTTGGCGCCGTCCACGATCCACAGCTCATCTGCGTCGGACTGCCACATCGCCGTTGCGGTAGCACTCACCGGCGTGCTCGACACCTCTGCACCCGAACTGTCCGTGACCACCACGGCGACGCTGGCGCCGTCCTGCATCAATGTTGCGCTGTAGCCCGTCAGCGACGTTTCCGCCGCACCCAATGCCACCGGCGCTTCCTTCGTGGTCGTGCTGATTGTCGTCGTTGCATCCGTTGTCGTTGTCGGAGTTGTCGACTGAGTCGTAGTGCTGGTCGAGGTCTCCGTTGTTGTGGTGGGACCGGTCGTGGTTGTCACGTCAGCCGTAGTGGGAGCCGTCGTCGACGTGCCTGTCGTTGCCGGCGTACTGGACGTGGTGGTCTCGGCAGCCGTCGTGGTTGTCGGTGCAACTCCGCGAGCAAGCTGCTCAGTTTCAGCGACAGCCGCGCCGGCGATCGAGCCTGCCTCACCTTGGCAGTAAATGCTTGTCTGAGACGCAGGTTGGCGTAGGTTCCACCCTCGCCAGTCCGTTGAAGACTCGCCCGTAATTCGATTGATCGTGTAGATGCGAAGCGTGTACGTATACGAGTTGAAAACGCTGTAACCAGCGTCTGTGTAGTAGATAGTGGATGAAACCTGGGTTCCTACTGCGGCACCAACACCCGGGTCGTATCCCCACGTTTTCATCAACGAGTTTCCGTTGTAGTAACGTGCCTCGTAGCGGTATTGGGGACCTATGTGACTCCACTTGACGGTGGATGATTGAGAGCCACCAATGCCGTTTGTCGTGCAACTGACGCTGCTCGTTGCGGGATTGATCTTCCCGCTCACGGTCATGGCACCACTCGTTGCGACCGCGGTGTCTGTGAAAGCCGCTGCGGTGCCACTAACCTGCGTGACACCGATCAGTGCAAATGCCGAAACACCGAGAATTGCAAACTTTCGCAGCGAGAACGCCGAGGGATATCCGCCTGTCCCGCTGCTCGACGAAACCATCGGAAATTCCATCGTTGCAGCGGCTTCCGTGTCCACGCTGCCAATTCCTCCGCTCGGACCGTCATCCGTATCCTTGCTGCGAGAGTTGGGCCGGAAGGCAATGACCACCAGTCCGCCGACCAGCGCACCACCGAGGAAGAGCGCGAGTGGACTGGAGAGCCAGGCAACTGCGTAGCCCAGACCCCCGACACTGTAGAAGATGCGGTCAGCTTCGGTGATGAAGTAGGGCTCCACGTCAGGCTTGGCATTTGCGTCACCCTTGAGAGTCACCGTGACAGAGTTGCCGGCCTGCTGGTCAAGTTCGTACACGCGGTGTGTGATGCGCGTGCCTTGTCCGTTGACGACGCTTACGACGTCGCCCACTGCGAGGTCGGTGGCGGGCACGGTACGGGCCAATGCCAAGGAACCAGTGGTGATTTCGGGAGACATCGAACCCGAACGGAAGACGAGCGGCTTGATGCCGAACAGCATCGATGCCGCGGCGGCGAGAACACAGATGAGTCCAGCCACCGCCCCTATTGTCAGAGCGAGTTCGCGACCAGCACGTGCCGATCTCGAACTGCCGGGAGTTGTGTGATCAGACATGGTCACCTCAGGCCGTCGTCGCCGCGAACTGGAACGAAACATTGATCGACTTGTTCTGTTGTGCCGAAAGCACTCCCGTATCGAGAGCAACCTTGAAGCACAGAGTCTCAGAACCTGTATTCGCAGCCAACTGACGGCCTGTTGTGATGATCGGAGTCGCGGCAGTCGTCGACAAGCCGACCGGGCCGGCAATCGGGGTTGTGCAACTCTGATCGAGAACAGTCACCTTCATGAAGGGGGCAAGCGCGGCCTCGCCTGTTGCGGTTGCTGCCATGGTGTATTTGAACTGTGCCGCGCCAGTGTTCTGTACCGGCAGAGTTGCTGTGACACTGTCGCCCGGCATCATGCCAGTCTTGGTCAACGCAGTGAAGCCGTAAGCAGTTGGATCTCCCGGGTCGCCGTTGAGCTTCATCTCGATCGAACCGGTGCTGAATACACCGGAAGTCGCTGTAGCGTTGTCAGTCCACGCAGCAAGAGTACCTACGGCGCCGAGGCCCAGGACAATTCCCGCGGACATGAACGCGCGTGCGCGACCGCTGGTTGCGCCCCGGACCAGACGTGTACCGAGCGAGGCGGGCGCCTGCTGCTCCTCGTGCTTAGACATGGCTGTGCCTTTCTTGCTGCTCAACTCGAGGCGCCGACGCACTCGGTTCGGAAGGTTGGGGGTCTGCAGACGCAGATCGCCGCCGGGTACGGTCACGGACCGATCCGACGAACATGAACACGGCATAGATCGACAATCCGCCGACGACAACCGTCAGCATCACCGAGCGCATCTGCCCTGTGATGGCGTTGTACACGTATCCGATATACGGCACGCTGTACCACACCTTGCCGCGAATCTGCTCCGGTACAACGGGATTATGATCCGCTATCGGATTTGCATCGCCTTGTGTGACGAAGGTGAGATCACCGGCGGAGTTGAGTCGCACCATCGTGATTCGGTGCGTAACCACATCGGGCTTCCCCGACTCGATTTGGTAGGTGATCGCATCACCTGCCTGCAATTGGGCAGCGTCCTGCGGTTTCACCACGATAAGGGTGCCGGGTGGATAGGTGGGCTGCATCGAACCGGTCAACACAGTGAAGGGCGTCGACCCCGTCAAACGTGGAACAACGACTGTCGACACCAGAATCGCCAGAACACCCAGCAGCAGAGCCCACGAGACGATATTGCGGATCCACCACCACGCGCCGGTTCTCTGATCAGAACCCTTCACTGCGTGCGTCATACCGACTCCGCTTCGAATGAGAAGTGCACACTCGTGGAGACACCAGAAGCAACGTCAGGACCGACAGTGCCACGCAGGCACAAGATATCGGTACCGCCGGCAGCGACCGTGCGCCATCCTGGAGCTGTCGGTACCTGAGCACCGACCATGGGCCCGTCGTAGATCGCGGTGCCGGAAGCTGCACCTTGGGCAGGGCAGCCAGCTTCGGAAGTCACCGGCGTCACCGCGAGTGAGAGCGGAACATCAGCGGAAGACTGCGTGACGTTCTGGATCCGATAAATGAGTGGAACGCTACCGGAGTTGTGAACTGTCAACGGAGCCTGTGCATATGCGTTGGGGAACATACCGGTAGCGCCCAGAGCAGTGAAGTCGTAACTGCTCTGGCCGCTACCGGCACTGCCCACCGTCAGGTCGAGGATCCCGGACTGGATCGTGCCACCGGACAGTGTTTCAGCGGCCGTCCACCGCGCGCTGGTCTGCTGCACCGATACGAAGATCAGTCCGATGACCAGCGCGGCGGCGGTTGCCCACCAACGATAGTGCTTACGCAAGCCTTAGACCTGTTCAAGCTTGACGTTGAAGTTCGCCAAGCTTGCCGACTGGTCCTGACTGGCGTTGTTGGCTGTGTTGTCAGGCAACACTGTGCCCTTGGGGAAGTCGAAGGTCACCACAACGTCAACTGTCGTGCCGTCGTTGGCTTCAGTCAGCTGAGTGAGCGGCTGCCCAGCGAGGGTGGTCGAGGTCGTGGTTGTCAGGGCAGTAGCCAACGAGCCGGTAATCGTGGTCGTGTCAGCAACAACTTGAGCCTTGAGATTCTTACCGTCGATACCGACCTTTACCTTGCCTGTGTAGGTGATCTTGTCACCGGGAGAAACGCGATAGGTCGCGATGTCGACATTGGTTTCCGTTGTTGCCCCATTGGTGACGGTCCAACTCGGCAGAGCAGAGGGGTCAGCGCTGAGAGTCAGATGACCTGCGGTGATCGTTCCGCCGGTCATCGGTGCGTTTGCATTCCACGCCGCCATGGTTCCCGCGCCACCGGCGAGGAGAAGTGCTGCTGCACCGGCCGCGACTGCGCCCTTGGTTGCCTTGTTCATGGAGAACACTCATTTCGTCTGGTCCCCGTGGCGGGGAGCTTGCAGGGTGAGAAAGCTGGTCGGATCCAGTCACGTGCGCCCTGGTACGGGCAGAGGGTTTCGTTCATCCGTGGTCAGTGAGGGGTCGTAGCGGTAAGTGCAGAGCGAGAGCGTGTTGCGGAAAGATTGCGAGCCGTTCTCACGAACGGGCCATTCCTCTCTCGTGCTGTCGACGTCCGCTTGCGTCGTTTAAATTTTTACCACACGTATCAGGAATTTTTGGCGAAAAGCTGGTCGAATGTCCAGAAGATTGTTGAAACCTGAACTTGACTACAGAATCGCCTCTCACCTGGACCATTGGAAAGTCGCTGCGCTTTGTTGCAACCCGTTTGCTGAAGTAACTTTCGACCGGATGGTCCTCGCCGCCCGAAAATCAACTGAAACAGGTTCTACAAACTTTTGGTCTGTTTTAGGAATCGCTCGATTGCCCCTGCTTCAAAAGCAGCGACAATCGAGCAACAACTAAGGCGAACGCCCTACGCCTCGAAGACGGTCTCACCGCCGACAACCGTGCGCAGAACCGATAGTTCGTTCAACTCCCCGGCAGCGCTGTGCAACGGATCTCCGTCGAGCACAACAAAATCCGCCAAAAGTCCCACCGCTATCCGACCTTTGTCCGATGACTCACCGGTGAGACGAGCAGCAGCGCTTGTGTAGCCGGCCAGCGCGTCGGACGTGGACACCCGTTGATCTGCACCCAGAACATGACCTTCTCGCGTCACACGGTGTACGGCGGTGTTCATCGTGAAGAGCGGGTTCACAGGAGTGACAGGACAGTCGCAATGCAGCGCGTAGGCAAGCCCGGCCGCCACGACCGAAGCCACGGGGCTGATCCGCTCGCCGCGACCCGGTCCGAGGAACCGATCACGGTGCCGGTCTCCCCAGTAGTAGACGTGGTTCACGAAGATCGACGCCACCACCCCGAGTTCGACCATCCGCGCGATCTGATCCTCCCGCAACGTCTGAACGTGCTCGAGTCGATGTGAAACCTCGACGCCCCGGTGCGCTGCCCGCGCCGCGGCAATTGCGTCCAGTGCGAAATCGATGGCCTGATCACCATTGGTATGAATCGCAACCTGTCGCCCGGCAGCGTGATGCTCCTCGACGAGCGCCCCGAGTGCGCCTGCCGGGATTGCCATTCCGCCGCAGTGGCATCCATCCAGATCGTAGTACGGCTCGGTCAGCGCAGCGGTGTGCAACTGAATCGACCCGTCCGAAATGAGTTTGACGCCACCCACCTGGACTCGGGTCGTCGGATCGGCGAGTTCGCCCAACTGATCGTGCACTCCGTGACCGAGATAGAGACGCGCACGCAGACGCAGATCACCATCGGCATCGAGTTGCCGGTACGCCTCGTACATCTCGGCCGTGACATACATGTCGTGGAAGCTCGTCACGCCCACCGACGCCATGACTTCCTGCGCCCGCAGCATCGCGATCTTGGACGCATCCGGGTTCATCTCCGGAACAAGGCCGTGCACCAGAGACATTGCCGGAACCTCGCACAGTTCACCAGTGGGTACACCGTCACTGTCGCGAACGATGACACCGCCCTCCGGATCGACCGTTGCGGAATCGATCCCGGCCTTCTCCAGTGCAACCGAGTTGACGTAGATCCCATGAGCAGACAAGTGCCGCAGCAGAATCGGATGCTCGGTGGAAGCCTTGTCCAGATCAGCCGCGGTCAGACCTCGATCTTCCGCCACGAGGCTGTCGTCGAAGCCCCACGCTTCGATCGGCTCACCGACTGGTGTGATCGCGGCCCGCGCAGCCAACGCCGTGATCAACTTCTCGACGGTCGGGCACGCACTTGTCGTTGCGTCGACCCCACTGAGCATCAAACCCCACATCATCGGATGTAGATGAGTCTCGATGAACCCCGGCACAACCACCGCGCCGGCGAGATCGACAACGGAAGTGCCCGAATCGGTCAGCGCCGAGATCTCGGCATCAGTTCCGAGGGCAACGAATCGGCCGTCCTTGACCGCCACAGCGGTCGGGTTTTCGCCGACCGCTCCGTCCATGGGCCTGAAGTCGCCGTTGATGTAGATGTGGTCAGCCGCCGTAGTCATACGCTTGTCTCCATTCGTTTTCCGACAACAGTCGTCGAGGACTTCTTCGCGGGCATCCGCGTCGCCACAACCACTCCGGCCAAAATCATTCCGGCACCCGCGAGTTGGACGAGAGTTGGGGTCTGCGCGAGCAGCACCGCGCCGAACACCATCGCCGACGCAGATTGCAACACAAGGCTGGCGGCGACTGCACTGGCAGGCAGACGCTGACTGGCACTGGCCACCAGCAGCCACCCGATCACCTGAGACACCAACGCGAGCAGCACAAGCCAGCCTTGAGCTGCGAGCGAAGGCGTCAGATCCAAGGTTCCACTCACGAGGCCGTATGCACCTGCGGTGAGGGCAGTAGCTCCCGTCGAGACGAACATCGGCAGAGCCGTTCTACCCGCCGCCCGAGTAGCCAGACCCATCAGGAAGATGTAGACCGCGTAGGCACCTGCGGCAATCACGGCAAACGACACTCCGACAGCGGGATTCGATCCCGTGAGCGTCGTGCTCGTCCCGGCTACCAGAGCAACTCCGACAAAGAGCAACGGAAGGCTGGCGACCAGTTCTCGGCCGATCCGTTGGCGCAGAACAACATAGCCGAGGATTGCGACGAACAGCACCTGCAGGTTCAGTATCACAGTCGAAAGACCGGCCCCGATCGAATGAATCGACTCGTGCCAGAGCACCAGATCGATTCCGAGGAAAGCGCCGGCGAGTAGAGACTTCACGATCCAGGGCGTTGCCGTCGACGGTCGTGGTGACCGGCGGCGCTGGACGAGCACGAGCACGCCGAGAGGGATGAGCGCATAGAGACACCGAAAGAATGCACCCGTCGACGGAGACACTCCCGAGAGTTCGTAGAGCACCGAGGTCAACCCGAGGATGCATGCTCCGGCGACGACTACGCGCAGGTCACGACGGCGTAGTTGACCGCCGGACAGCTCGCGCGGCGATACCTCATCACTCATGGTGATAATGTATCACCCGCACGGGGACCGTCATACGGGGAAGATGCGTGCATGAGAACTCCGGTGACCCGTGAACGCGTGATCGCTGCCGCAGCCGACCTGGTCGACAGCAAAGGCGCTGACGCTCTGGTACTGAGTCAACTCGCCGAGACCCTCGACGTCCGGCAGTCAGCCCTGTACAAACACGTCGACGGGGTCGACGACGTCCACCATCAACTCAGCCTCCTCGCACGCAACCTTCTCGCCGAACAACTGCGCGCTGCCGCGGTCGGTCTCTCGCGCGACGACGCCGTCATGGCGCTCGCGGACGCATGGCGTGCTTTCGTCCGAGTGCACCCCGGTCTCTACGCCATCACCGACCGCTACCCCACTGCTCCGCATCCCGATCTGGTCTCCGCCGTCGGCGAGGTGGTCGACGTCATCGACAAGGTGATCGCGGGATACGGTCTGAGCCCGGATGATTCGGAGCAGGCGGCGTGGTCTCTTCGCAGCGCGCTGCACGGCTTCTGCATCCTCGAATCGGTCGAGGGACAACCGGCCGGCACCGACCCGGATCGGGTGTATCGAAGACTGGTCGAACTTCTCTGCGCCGGTATTGCTCGTATGTAGATACCGGCTCCTGTTATCGTCGGATGAAACGACACAGACCACAAAGGATCAGACATGGTTGGTGAACTCGACATCTCCGGATAAAACCGGGCATGACGGCCACCGGCAGACGCCTCGAGCGCTGCCGTCGTGGCCATGTTGTCGTTCACTCACCCGACTTTTTGCGGAGCAGCGTAGCCGCGCCCGCACGACACCTGAGGTCTATTCATGTCCGATACCTACATCGTTTGCTCGAATCTGTCTTTTGCCTGGCCGGACGACACTCCGGTCTTCGACGAATTGTCCTTCTCCGTGCCCGGTGGCCGAACCGGGCTGGTCGCCCAGAACGGCGTCGGGAAAAGCACTCTGCTCAGATTGATCGCCGGCCAACTGCGCCCACGCGCCGGCAGTGTGTCCGTCGACGGCGTTCTCGGATACCTTCCGCAGGACCTGCCACTGACGGGCGATCTGACCGTTGCCGAGGTCTTGGGCATCGCCCCGACGCTCGCTGCGTTGGACGCAGTCGAATCCGGGGACACACGAGAAGAACACTTCACGACAATCGGGTCCGACTGGGATATCGAGGAACGAACGCGAGCCCAACTCGGTCGACTCGGTTTGGCCGACATGACGTTCGATCGTCGCCTCGACACTCTGAGCGGCGGGCAGGTCGTCTCGCTCGGACTGGCAGCTCAACTCCTGCGACGCCCCGATGTCCTTCTCCTCGACGAACCCACCAACAACCTCGACCTGGACGCGCGCCGCAGGCTTTACGACGTTCTCGACGACTGGAATGGTTGTCTGTTGGTCGTCAGTCACGATCGAGGACTACTCGACCGTATGGACCGCATCGCCGAACTTCACAGCGGCGAGATCAGCTTCTACGGTGGCAATTTCACCGACTACGAAGCCGCGGCACGCTCTGCTCGCGAAGTGGCGGAGAAGAACATCCGCAACGCCGAGCAAGAGGTCAAGCGCGAGAAGCGCGAACTGCAGCAGGCCCGAGAACGCGCTTCACGACGCGCAAGTAACGCCGCCCGCAATCTCGGAAACGCGGGCTTGCCCAAGATCTTTGCGGGGACCATGAAGCGCAATGCTCAGGAGTCGGCCGGCAAGGCCAACGAGACACACCTCGCCCGGGTCGACGCGGCGAAGGACCGGCTCGATCAAGCCGGCCGCGCTCTTCGAGACGACCAGACGATTTCACTCGAATTGCCAGGCACTCACGTACCCGCCGGACGCATGGTGTTCCTTGGTGAGCGAATGCAATTCGCGTTCGGCGATCGTGCGATCTTCACCGACCCCGGCATTGACCTGGCCATTCGAGGACCGGAGCGCATCGCGTTGACCGGGCCGAACGGCGTCGGAAAGTCGACGTTATTACGCATCGTCGACGGCGATGTGGCGCCGACTTCCGGTGAGGTCAAACGAGCCGACGGTCGAGTGGCATACCTGTCGCAGAGGCTCGACCTTCTCGACCCCGCGCAGACGGTCGCAGAGAACTTTGCATTGTCCGCTCCGGGACTTCCAGCACCAGAACGCATGAACATCCTGGCGCGCTTTCTCTTTCGGGGTGCGGGTGCTCACCTACCCGTCGCTGCGCTCTCGGGCGGTGAACGATTGCGGGCTACGTTGGCGTGCGTGCTCTTCGCCGATCCGGCCCCGCAACTGCTTCTTCTCGACGAGCCGACCAACAACCTCGACTTGGTGAGCGTCGCGCAACTCGAAAGCGCCCTGAACGCGTACCAGGGGGCGTTCGTGGTGGTCAGCCACGACGAGAGATTCCTGGCCGAAGTGAAGGTCGAACGCTGGCTGAGGCTCTCGGACAGCCGTTTGACCGAGGTCGCCGCACCGGAGGCAGCGGGCTGATCCGAGCAGTGAACAGACGAAAGGCCTTCACACACGATGTGTGTGAAGGCCTTTCGTCTGCATGGCCGGTCAGGGAGTTCTGGTAAAGACCGGGTCGTCGAACGATCGACGTTGTGTCACCCAGTCCGTGGGCAAGACGTTCTCGATCACGTCTTCACGGGACTCGTCGAACACGACGATGCGATCGGCGATTCGCCACTCACCACGGCGCCTTTCGAACCTGTCGACGTAACGGCACTTGATCGTCGCAAGCGTCTGCACCGACTCCGAACCGGAACGCTCCTGACGGAGGAAGCACAAGCAGTACGACTCGCACTGAGCGACATCGCCGTTGACGTCGATCAGTACGTTGGAGATGCAGTGAATCGACGAGTCGATCGTCTTGTGTCTGAGCTTCATGTCTTCGATGAGCCCGTCGACGGTTCCGATGTAACCACCGTGGTTGTCTATCGCGTCGTCGAAGTAGCAGAGAGCTACGCTGTCGAAATCCTTCCGATCGACGGCCCGAGCGTAGCGATACAGAACTTCGGTGATTTCTTGCTTGTCAGCGAGGGACACGGTCAGGCTCCTGTTCTCACGAGGTGATCAATCAACCTGCAGTTCGACACCCTTGGTCTCCTTGATGAAGAAGACCGTGACGAGGGTGATCACGGCACAGAACACGAAGTATCCGGCCGGGGCGAGAGAGTTACCGGTCAAGCTGATGAGATAGGTGGCGATGAATGGCGCGGTGCCACCGAGGAACATGTTGGTGACGTTGTTACCCAATGCCAGACCGCTGTATCGCACAGATGCTTTCAGCATTTCGACATAGGTCACGTACGAAGCACCGTTGACAACGGAAACGCAGATGAAGAGAACAGACTGACCGACTACCGCCTGCCAGATACCAGAACCGGCCATCATCATGAACATCGGGATTCCGAGAACCACTGCGGCGGCACTACCGGCGAACAGCACCGGTCGACGCCCGTACTTGTCTGCCATGTATCCCGAGATCGGCAAGGTGATGACGCCGAGAACCAGTGCAAGAGAAGTGGAAAGGAACGCAACCCGTGACGAATGACCGCCCGTGGTCTGCAGGTAGGTCGCGGCGTACACCGAGGCGATGTAGTAACCGCCGGTGATGAGTGCGCCCAGCAGGATGATCTTGACGACGCTGCCACCGGAGGTGCTGAGCAGTTCCCGGATGGGCAGCTTCTTGGTCTCACCCTTGTCCTGCAGTTCTTCGAACTGAGGAGTGTCTTCCATCTGGCTACGGATCCAGATACCGATGCCACCGATCAGCAGGCTGAGCAGGAACGGGATACGCCACGCCCATTCGAGGATCTGCTCCTGCGAGAACACCGAGGTCAGGCCGAGCGCCATGAGCGAAGCTGCCAGCGAACCCAGGTAGGTGCCGGTGTTGACCATCGACGTCTGTGTGGCACGCCACCGCTTGGGAGCGGACTCGGAGACGAACGCGTTGGCGCCTCCGAGTTCACCGCCTGCCGCGAAGCCCTGAAGGCAACGAGCCAGAACGAGGATGGACGTGGCCCACACACCCAGCGTGGCGTACGTCGGCAGCAAGCCCATGCCCGCTGTCGCCAGAACCATCAGAAGGATGGTCCAGGAGAGAGCATTCTTTCGGCCGTACTTGTCGCCGATGTGGCCGAAGAAGATTCCGCCGGGCACGCGTAGGAAGAAGGCCACGGCAAATGCTGCAAAGGTACCGAGCAGTGCCGCATTCGGGTCGTGGGAGACGAAGAACAGCGCGGCGATGGTGGTGGCCATGTATCCGTAGATACCGAAGTCGTAGTACTCGACGACGGTACCGACGATGGCCGCGCGAATTACCTTCGTCGTCGACTGTCGTTCGGTTGCCACGCTGCTGCCCTCGGTGGATTCGGCTCTCGCCATGGTCTCATTCTCTGACATGTTGTTCCCTGCCTGGATTGGATACTGACTGGATTCGGTGCCGCGCAGACGTCGGACGTCAGGAGTGCGCGATGGAATGGACCGGTGCGCTGTCAGCGCTGGTCCTTGTGTAGTTCGCCGCATTACGTCCCGCTACGCGGCCCATGGTCAAAGCGTTGGCAACTGCATTGCCGCCACCCACGTATCTCAGTCCGAGGATTCCGGCGCCGGCCTCACCCGCGGCGTACAGACCCTCGATAGGTACTCCGGTGCTGCCGAGCACGGCCGCATCGGTGTTGATCTCCATTCCCGCGTGCGTGCAGACGAGCTCTGCCGGAAGGATTTTCGCGGCATAGAACGGAGCTGCCGCAATAGGATCCGGGTTGCCGACGGCGCCCTTGTTACGCAGCGTGCGATGGCGGAGGAAGTCGTCGTCGTGACCGCTGGGCAATTGCTCGTTCCATCGACGCAGGGTTTGCGTCAACGTCGTAACCGGAACACCCGTCGCCACTGCGAGGTCTTCGATCGTGTCCGCGCGAATCGTGCCACCGGCGGCGACTTCTTCCTCGATACGTTCGGGATTCCAATCCGCATATCCCGGAGCCAGATTCACGCGAGCGTTCTCGTCGAAGATCATCCAACCGTATCCACCCTGATGGTCGATGATGCCGGTCGAGACCGCGTACGAGCTGTCCTCGTCCATGAATCGACGGCCGTCCTGGTTGACGTAGATCCGCGACTTCGGCGGAAAACCGGCCTGCCAGTGATGGAATCGTTGGAAGTAGACGGTGGGCAGCATCAGGCCCCATCCGTCGCCCACTACGGAAGCACCGAGGTCTTCGGCAAAACGAAGATGGTCTCCGCGGCTCCCCTCGGCTGCGACGACGAACAGTGAGTCTCCGGCCTTGTTCGCGTCCGGGAAGTGGCGCTTGACCAACCCCGGATCTTGCGCGAATCCACCGGATGCAACAACGACGGCGCCCGCAGGTACCTCGATGTCGTCGGCGACAACACCGACAACCCGACCGTCTTCCTCCATCAACTTCTGTACTCGCGTCCCGAAGATGACCTCGATGCCGTGCTTACGACGCGCTTTGTCGAGCACCTGAATCAGTCCGTATCCCTGATCCTTGGGCACGTGGCCGCGCCAGACGTCCTCGACGCCGGCCTGCGCGAGCCCCGGCTGGTGTGCGTTGCCCGAGATCGCCGCGGGAACCTCGACGCCGAGTCCGATCAGCCATTCCAGTGTCGGACCGGCGTTTTCGCAGAACGCACGAATCAGCCCGGGTGAGAGCATCCACTGGTTGAGGTCCATGTAGTGCTGGAAGAACTTCTCCGCCGAGTCGTCGACGCCGAGGCCGGCCTGCACGCTTGTTCCGGCGGCCGTGAAGATTCCGGCCGACAGCGCAGTGGATCCACCGAGTTCGGTTTCGGACTCGAACAGCAGAACGGATGCGCCTTCTTCAGCTGCGGACACCGCAGCGGCGAGGCCTGCTCCACCGCCGCCGATGACAACGACGTCCCAGTGCTCGGTCATGAAAGTTCTCCAGTCTCCGCGATGATGCGGTGGTAAAGACCGTTCGACACCAACCCGCCGTCGACAGTGAGTTCCGTACCGGTGGTGTAGGTCGAACTGTTCGAGAGCAGGAACAGCACTGCTTCGGTGATCTCGTCGAGAGTTCCCATGCGTCCGAAGGGAACCGACTTCAGTGATGCGGCGACGAAGTCGTTTGCGCCGCCGAGCAGCGCTGTGCCGACCAGTCCCGGGTGCACAGAGTTGACGCGAATCCCCCACTGCGCGAAATTGCCTGCGGCCGACTTCGACAGACCGGTCAGACCCCACTTGCTCGACGAGTAAGCCGGAGAAAAGTATCCGATCTGACCGGCAATGGACGAGATGTTGACGATCGATCCACCGCCACTCTCACGCATCAGCGGTGCCACCGCCTTCATACCGTAGAACGGGCCGAAGAGGTTGATCTTCATGGTCAGTTCCCAGATGTCGTTCGGGGTGTCCATGAATTCGAGCCGCCGCGAGATGCCGGCGTTGTTGACCAGTCCGCCGAGTTCTCCACGAGTAGTGCGAATTTCGTCGACGACCCGGACCCAAGCTTCGGCATCGGTGACGTCGAGGAGATGAGCCGAAGCTGATCCACCGGCCGAGACGATGTCGTCGACCACGCCGGATGAATCGGAAACATCGGCGATGCAGACGTGCGAACCACGGGCCGCGAGGGTCCGTGCGTGGTGCGCTCCCATCCCGGCAGCACCGCCGGTGACGAGAACGACGCCGGGGTATGTCATGGACTCAGACATGCCGCGAACCACCGTCGACCGCAATGCTGTGCCCGGTGACGTAACGCGCGCTGTCCGAGAGCAGGAACAGCAGCGGTCCGAAGACCTCTTCGGGCGAGCCCAGACGATGCAGCGGCACCGCGTCGAGTGCGTTCGCGAGTGCGATCGGATCTTCCTGAACCCACTTCGTCATCGCCGTGTCGATGTAGCCGGGCGCGATGGAGTTCACCCGAATACCCTTGTCACCGAACTCCACTGCGAGAGACTCCGTGAGGTGCGCGACGGCGGCTTTCGACGTGCAGTATGCGCCTCTCCCCTTCCGCACCCGCAGTGCAGATACCGAGGACATGTTGACGATGGCGCCGCCGGGACCGAGGTGGCGCGCCGCCGCCTGAGCGCCGTAGAGCACTCCTTCGACATTGACACTCAGCGTTGCGCCGATCTGCTCCGGGGTGATCTCCTCAGCCAGCGCGAACGGGAAGATACCCGCATTGTTGATCCAGAAATCGACCCTGCCGAACTCCTTCAACGCCAACTGCGCAAGCAGTTCGTGCTCGTCGGGCTTGGTGACGTCGACCCGAGCTCCGACGACGCGACCCGGCTTGTCCGCCAGTGCATTCGATTCCAGGTCCGTGTTGATTCGTGCGGCCGTGGCGAGCATCTGCTCTTCGTTGATGTCAGCACCGACGACGTGTACGCCGCGTGTTGCCAGTCCTTCGGCGAACGTCGCACCCATACCCTGGGCCGCGCCGGTCACCACTGCGACCTTGCCTGCCAACTCCGGGTACACCGCCGACATCTGCGTCACAACGGTACGGCCCGGGTTCGTCTGGTCAGAGCTTTCGGTCATGATGTACTTCTCCTACTGAATATTGTTGTGCAAGAAACTTTTCGGTACTTCAGACTTGTTCGGACACTCGAGGTGCGTCGTCTCGGGAGACGGTGCGGCGGGCGATCTTCCATTCCTCACCGACCTGAACCATGCGATCAGCAACAGTCGTCATCCGCACCAGTCGCGACTCGCCGCCGCGCGCTGTGGCAACGATCTGCAGGTACCCGTTCACTGCGAGGGCACTGTCGCCCACCGCTTCGACGACGACGTTCGTCACAACATGCCGATGCACCTCGTCGACGGCTTCCGCCGCAGCGTAGAAGCGAGCAGCGAACGCTGCAAGGTCGTCGAAACCGACCACGGGTTCCGGATAACTGGGGGAATGAAATTCACCGTTGTCGGTGAATGTCTGCGCCCAATCCTGGTGGCGCCCAGAGTCTATGCAATGACTCTGATGGCCGTACAGCTGATGGATTGCGACAACATCCTCCGTTGCCACGACGCGATAGTTGCTCATGAAGGTTCTCTCCGAACACGCTGCGCTGCATCTGCCCGAAGGTTGTGCAGCTCCGTAAAGTGTGCGATAATCGCACACACTGTGCGATATGTTCAAAGCGTAGGTGGCATACCTCACAAACGTCAAGAAAGGGATTTGATGTCAGAGCTGAGCGAGGAACACCGACCGCGCAAAAGTGCAGTTCAAGTGGACTCCAGCATGTCGAAAACGCTGCACCACGGACTCGAGATCTTGGAACTCCTGACGTCCTACCCGCATGGCCTTTCGGTCACCGACATCGCCGACGGAGTGGGAGTCCACCGAACCGTCGCCCATCGGTTGATTCGAACACTCGAGGCACATCACCTGTGTCGCAAGGACTCCTTCAAGCGCGTCACTCTCGGCGCCGGCCTGGTCACCCTCGCCGAACCGGTGGAACAGGATTTGCGCACTCTCGCCCGCCCGATACTTCAAGAACTCGCCGAGGCCACCGAGGCGACCGCGCACCTGGTGGTCCGCGAGAGCGCCACCGAAGTGCGCGCACTGATGGTGGTCGAGCCGCGCAGCGCCAAGGTTCACGTCGCGTTTCATCCAGGGCAGGTCGATCCGATCGACCGCGGCTCCGCCGGGCTTTCCATCCTTGCTTCACTCCCGCCGACGAGCGGGGAACGAGAGGAAGTGACGGCCGCCCGTGCTCGCGGCTACGCAGTGACCGTCGGCGAAGTCATCCCGTCCGTCCTGGGAATCTCGGCAGTGATCCCCGGCCGACGCCGCGACGCCATCTCCAGCCTCGGAATTTCCGTCTTCGACTCCGAGGACCAAGCAGCGCTGGGCGCCGAGGTCATGGCGGCTGCAAAGACCCTAGGCAGCATGTTGCGCTGATCCAGACAACAGGCTGATCCGAACACCAGTCGAGCCCCGGGAATACCCGGGGCTCGACTTTGTTGACTCCTGATGAGATAGTTGAACAATCAACTACCTGACATCAGCTTCACGGATACAAGGAGTACGACATGCCTGCTGTGACAGTCGAGAACATCTTGGCCCTGCCCCGTCTCGACGAGCCGGCAGAGTCAGCAGTCGACCGCCCCGTCAAGAGCATCACCACCGCACCGGTCGGATACGAAGGTGAAGGCTTTCCCGTTCACCGCGCCTTCGCGGGCATCGACCTCTCCGCTCTCGATCCCTTCATCCACATGGACCAGATGGGTGAAGTCAACTACGCCCCCGGAGAGCCCAAGGGCACTCCGTGGCACCCGCACCGCGGCTTCGAAACCGTCACGTACATGATCGACGGCATCATGGAGCACCAGGACTCCAACGGCGGCGGCGGTGTGATCGGCGGCGGCGACACCCAGTGGATGACCGCCGGCGGCG
The DNA here is from genome assembly GCF_016598535.1 of Rhodococcus sp. P-2. Classification (GTDB taxonomy): domain Bacteria; phylum Actinomycetota; class Actinomycetes; order Mycobacteriales; family Mycobacteriaceae; genus Rhodococcus_F; species Rhodococcus_F baikonurensis. The sequence goes on from NZ_CP066779.1 coordinate 2,170,434, forward strand.
GCATCCTCCACATCGAAACTCCGCCGGAGCACCTCGTCGTCAGTGGTGGCCTGTTCCACGGCGTCCAACTGTGGGTCAACCTGCCCCGCGACAACAAGATGGCAGCGCCGCGGTACCAGGACATCACCGGCAACAAGGTGGCCCTGCTTTCCTCGTCGGACGGCGGAGCCCTGGTACGCGTCATCGCCGGAGACATCGCCGGCCACGCCGGACCCGGATCGACCTACACGCCCATCGCGCTCTCCCACACCACTGTCGCCCCGGGTGCGAGCCTGACTCTTCCCTGGAACCCCGAGTTCAACGCCATCGTCTACGTGCTCGCCGGCGAAGGAACGGTCGGAGCCGAGCGTCGACCCATTCGAACCGGGCAGACGGCTGTCTTCGGACGCGGTGACTCCATCACCGTCGCTGCTTCCGATCGCCAGGATTCACGGACCGAATCCCTCGAGGTCTTCGTCCTCGGCGGCAAGCCGATCCGCGAGCCGATCGCCATGGCCGGACCGTTCGTCATGAACACCAAGTCCGAGGTCATGCAGGCTTTCGAGGACTTCCAGGCCGGACGCCTAGGATCCATCCCGGCAGCACACGAGAAGCTGAGCTGACATGTCGTCGACGGTCGTCCAACGAGCGGACGAACGTAGGCACCTCGACTACGGCTGGCTCACGGCGCGTCACAGTTTCCCCTTCGCGGGAAACTTCGATCACGCCGCGTACGCGCACGGACTTCTGTTGGTGAACAACGACGACATCATCGAAGCCGACTCCGGTTTCGACACCCATCAGCACCGCGACACCGAGATCGTGACGTGGGTGCTCAGCGGATCGCTGGTTCACCAGGATTCCGCCGGGCACTCCGGTGTCATCCATCGTGGCCTCGCACAGAGAATGAGCGCCGGCTCCGGAATCCTGCACTCCGAGCGCAACGATCGCTGGCGGGCCGATGGCTCCCGTGTCACCGAACCCGTTCACCTCGTCCAGATGTGGATTCCGCCGGACGAATCCGGAGTCACTCCGAGTTATCAGGAACTCGACATCAATTCCGAACTCGACGGTGGCGGCCTGATCACCTTGGCGTCGGGGATGCCCGCGCATCGCGATCACAGCGCGATCAGTCTGCACAACAAACATGCGGCACTTCATGTTGCACGCCTCGAGACCGGCGGGTCGGTATTCCTACCGGACGCACCGTACGTGCACGGGTTCGTTGCCCGCGGCACCGTCGACGTCGAGGGAGTCGGACTACTCGGAGCGGGAGATTCGTTGCGACTCAAGGATACTGGAGGTCACCTCGTCCAGGGAATCGACGATGCCGAGATACTCGTGTGGGAGATGCACGCGTCGGCGAACTGACGACACCACCGAGTACGCCCAATGCTCGGACTACACAGCAGGTTCGTCGTAGGGTGGATGCCGGTAGTGGTGGATCCGGCAGTGGTGGATCCCGGTGGCACAGAAGGAGGAGCCATGGCATCTGGTCGAGCACAGGCCCCACGGACGACACCGCACATCGATGTGCACCGCTCCGGTGATCGCTTGAAATCCCGCGTCTCCTGGCTGGATTCGAAGCATTCGTTCTCGTTCGGACAGCACTACGATCCGGACAACACCCATCACGGACTGCTGCTCGTGAACAACGACGACACCGTACTGGCGGGAACCGGCTTCGACACCCACCCCCACAAGGACATGGAAATCGTGACGTGGGTGCTTCGCGGTTCACTCGTGCACCAGGACTCCATCGGCCACAGCGGCGTCATCTATCCCGGACTCGCCCAGCGTATGAGTGCCGGCACCGGAATCATGCACAGCGAGAAGAACGATTCGTGGCGCCTCGGCGGCGAACAGCATTCCGACCCCGTACATTTCGTGCAGATGTGGGTGGTACCGGACGAAGGCGGACTCACACCCGGGTACGAGCAACTCGAGATCGACGACGAACTGCTGCGCGGCGGTCTGATCCCGGTCGCCTCCGGAATGGACCGTTACAAGGATCATTCGGCGATTCGCATCAACAACAAGAACGCTGCCATGCACGTCGCTCGCATTCTGCCCGGCACCTCCGTTCATCTTCCCAGCGCACCGTTCCTGCATGTCTTCGTCGCGCAGGGCACCGCCGAGATGGAGGGTGTCGGCACACTGTACGAGGGCGATGCCGTCCGGTTGAGCGATTCGGGTGGGCAGCAACTGACCTCCGACGCCGGGGCCGAAGTCCTCGTCTGGGAAATGCATTCCCGTATCGGAGGTTGAGACCCGGTCTCGGCCGGACTGTGCGCGCTGGAGATACTCGACGGATGAGCATCGACAACTCCGCCGCGCCCGTCAAGAAGCTTGATCCCCTCAACACCTTGATGGGTGTGCGTGCCGTGTCGGTTGTGCCCGGGGACCTGGGCTTCGCCCAGTCCGTCGGCCCGCGATTCCACGATCACCGTGGCAAGACCGTGCTCGGTTCCATCGGAGTCATGATCGACGGAGCCATGGGCGGCGCGGTGTACTCGGGACTGACTTCCGGGCATCAGTCCGTACTCGCGCAGGTCACGGTCAGTGCCGGCGCAGACATCCCCGCCGTCGCGGACGTCGGTGCCACCGGCACACTCGTGCATCTCGACGACGGCGTCGGCCTGGCATCCGGGCAACTTCACGACGACAACGGCACCCTCCTGGCAGTGATGGCCGGCCGCGCCATGGTGGTCTCGCGTCCTCCCGTCGTCGGAATCGACGACTACGTGGAGGGTGAGCCACTGCCCGTCCCGGTACCGGAGAAGACCAGCGACCTGCGCGGGCTGTCCGGATCCGACGTCGTCGAAGGAATCCGCGACGGCAAACTCGAACGCGGCCCGCTCGCCGGACTCCTCGATCTTGCGGTCGTCGACGTGACCCCGGGTTCCGTCGTGGGCGAGTTCGCCCCGGTCACCTGGATGGCCAACCCACTGGGCGCTGTTCAGGGCGGTGTCTTGATCTCGGCGGTCGACGCGGTTACCGGCCTGGCAGCACAAACCCTGACCAGCATCGATCAGGACTATCGCGTCCTCGACCACAAGATCGACTTCCTGCGCTCGCCGGACATCGGTGGACCGATCATGCGCGCCGAGGCCGTCGTGATTCGTGCCGGGCGCAGGCTCGCGCTGATCGAAACTCGCATCGTCGACGCCGGCGGACAGGTCTACGTGCGGGCCACGTCGAGCATCCAGATGCTCTCCCAGCAAGTTCACAGCGGATAACCAGTTCCGCACCAGGCCGCCCGTCCACCATTGAGACAACAGCCCACACAATGGAGGTACAGCGGCGTGAACAAAGACATCGAAGCAAGCCGGCTACGCGTGAGCCGTCGACGGGCCCTCGCCCTCGGCGGAACCATCAGTCTCGGCGGGCTCATCGCAGCGTGTTCCGGTAACAGTGGCACCGCCACGACGACTTCAACTGCGGCTGCGTCGACGACACCCGCGTCCGGAACTTCCGCCGCTGCCACGTCCGGCGATGCCGTCACCGCGCTTCTGGCCAAGGCGCCGCAGTGCGTCATGAGCAAGGAAGAGACGCAGGGGCCCTACTGGTTCGACGTCGACTCCATTCGCGGCGATATCCGCGAAGACCGTCCGGGCACCACACTGCAGGTGGCAATGCGCGTGCAGGACAACAGCCAGTGCAACGTCGACGGCAGCATCGGCGCGGTCTCCAACGCCGTCGTCGAGATCTGGCACTGCGACGCCGGCGGCGTGTACTCCGGTTTCGAATCCGGATCCCTGAGCGCCAACGGCGGTGGCGGCGGCGGAACTCCCCCGGCCGGCGGAATGGGCGAACCTCCGTCAGGTGCACCCGGGGGTGGAATGGGCGAACCTCCGTCAGGCACACCCGGAGGGATGGGCGGCGGGATGGGTGGTTCCGGTGAGACCTCCGACGGTTCGTACAGCTTCGGTGACACCGAAGCAGCCACCACCGACGACGGCACCTACCTGCGCGGTGCCCAGACCACCGATGCAAACGGCATCGCGCAGTTCACCACGATCTTTCCCGGCTGGTACATGGGCCGCACCACTCACATTCACGTCAAGGTGCACATCGACAAGAAGACGGTCCTCACGTCGCAGACCTTCTTCGACGAGACCCTTCTCGACGAGGTGTACTCGCAGTCCCCGTACAGCGAGCACACCGGTCGTGAGAACAACACGAACAACGCCAGTGACGGCATCTACGACGACACCGGCCTCATGACCGTCGAGAAGCAGTCGGACGGTTCCTACCTCGCCGTCATCAACCTCGGTATCGACGCCTGAGGTAGGAGCCGACTCAGCTGCCCACGTATGCCGCGAGGTGCTTTCCGGTGAGGGTGGAGCCGTCGGCAACCAGCTCCTCGGGAGTGCCCTCGAAGACGATCCGGCCACCGTCGTGACCGGCGCCCGGGCCGAGGTCGATGATCCAGTCGGCATGCGCCATCACGGCCTGGTGGTGCTCGATGACGATGACCGACTTACCGGAATCGACGAGTCGATCGAGCAGGCCGAGCAACTGCTCTACGTCGGCCAGATGCAGTCCGGTGGTCGGCTCGTCCAGGACGTACACACCACCCTTCTCCCCCAGGTGTGTTGCCAGCTTGATGCGCTGACGCTCACCGCCCGACAGCGTCGTCAACGGCTGGCCGATCGTGAGGTACCCGAGCCCCACGTCGACCAGTCGGACGAGGATCTTGTGCGCCGCAAGCGTCTTGGCCTCACCGTCTCCGAAGAACTCCTCGGCCTCGGCCACCGACATCGTGAGAACCTCGTTGATGTCCTTATCACCGAATTTGTACTCGAGAACTTCCGCCTGGAAGCGCTTGCCCTCGCACTCCTCGCAGAGCGTGGCAACTCCGGCCATCATCGCCAGGTCGCTGTAGATGACGCCGTTGCCGTTGCACGTCGGGCAGGCACCCTCGGAGTTGGCACTGAACAGCGCCGGCTTCACGCCGTTGGCCTTGGCGAATGCCTTGCGGATCGGATCGAGCAGCCCGGTGTAGGTTGCCGGGTTGCTCCGACGCGAGCCGCGGATTGCGCTCTGATCGACCGACACCACGTCTTCGCGTTTCGCGAGCGATCCGTGGATCAGCGAACTCTTACCCGATCCGGCCACACCGGTCACCACGACGAGTACGCCGAGCGGCACGTCGACGTCGACGTCCTGCAGATTGTGCGAGTTCGCTCCACGGATCTCGATTGCTCCGGTGGACTCGCGCACGGTCTCCTTGATTGCGGCCCGATCGTCGAAGTGACGCCCCGTGACGGTGTCGCTGGCACGAAGGCCTTCGACAGTGCCCTCGAAGCAGACGTTTCCGCCGGCGCTACCCGCGCCCGGACCGAGGTCGACGATGTGGTCGGCGATCACGATCGTCTCCGGCTTGTGCTCGACAACGAGCACCGTGTTGCCCTTGTCCCGCAGGCGCAGCAGAAGGTCGTTCATCCTCGCGATGTCGTGCGGATGCAGGCCGGTGGTGGGCTCGTCGAAGACATACGTGATGTCGGTGAGCGAGGAACCCAGGTGACGAATCATCTTGGTGCGCTGAGCTTCACCGCCGGACAGTGTTCCCGACGGACGGTCGAGACTGAGGTAACCGAGTCCGATCTCCACGAACGAGTCGAGCGTTTCACCGAGCGTCGTGAGCAACGGAGCGACCGACGGCTCCTTCAATCCGCTGACCCATTCCGCGAGATCGCTGATCTGCATCGAGCAGGCGTCGGCGATGTTGACGCCCTTGATCTTCGACGACCTGGCACCCTCGCTCAGTCGCGTCCCGTCACATTCGGGGCAGGTGGTGAACGTGATCGCACGCTCCACGAAGGCCCGGATATGGGGTTGCATTGCGTCGACGTCCTTGGCCAGGAACGACTTCTGAATCTGCGGAATCAGACCCGTGTACGTCAGGTTGATTCCTTCGACCTTGATCTTGGTCGGCTCCTTGTAGAGCAGATCGTTCAGTTCTTTCTTGGTGTACTTCTTGATCGGCTTGTCGGGATCGAAGAAGCCGCAGCCGCGATAGATCCGGCCGTACCAACCTTCCATGCTGTAACCGGGAACCGTGATCGCACTCTCGTTGAGCGACTTGGTGTCGTCGTACAACGCGGTCAGATCGAAATCGTTGACCGCCCCTCGTCCCTCACAGCGCGGACACATGCCGCCGGTGATCTTGAAGCTACGACGCTCTTTCGTCTGACGGCCTCCACGTTCCATGGTGACCGCGCCTGCTCCGGAGATCGAGGCCACGTTGAACGAAAACGCCTGAGGCGAACCGATGTGAGGCTTTCCGAGACGGCTGAACAAGATGCGGAGCATCGCGTTGGCGTCGGTCGCGGTTCCGACTGTCGAGCGCGGGTCGACGCCCATCCGCTGCTGATCGACGATGATCGCGGTGGTCAGGCCGTCCAGAACATCGACGTCCGGCCGCGCGAGCGTCGGCATGAATCCTTGAACGAAAGCGCCGTAGGTCTCGTTGATCATCCGCTGCGATTCCGCGGCGATCGTACTGAACACCAGCGAACTCTTGCCCGAACCGGAGACGCCGGTGAAAACCGTCAGCCTCCGCTTCGGGATCTCGACGCTGATGTCTTCGAGATTGTTCACCCGCGCGCCTTGCACGCGGATCAAATCGTGGCTGTCTGCAGTGTGCAAGGCAGTCATCGTGTCTCCATCTATCAGTCGATCGCCGACGGTCTCAGCGCAGTTGACGGTCTCAGCGCAGTTCTTGAATACGGATCAGGTTTCCCGCTGGATCGCGGACGGCGCAATCGCGGACGCCGTACGGCTGCTCGGTCGGTTCTTGGACTATGTCGATGTCGCCGGCCTGAAGCCGCTCGAACGTATCGTCCAGATCTTTGGTGGCCAGGAGAAGTCCGCCGTACGTGCCCTTGGCCATCATCTCGATGATGGTGCGGCGCTCGTCGTCGGTGATTCCGGGATCGACGGCCGGCGGATGCAGCACGATGGAGGTGCCGGGCTGGCCGGGCGGCCCCACCGTGATCCAACGCATGCCGTCGTAGCCGACGTCGTTGCGAACCTCGAAGCCGAGGGTGTCGCGATAGAAGTTCAGGGCGGCGTCAGGGTCGTCCTGCGGAAGGAAGCTCGAGTGAATGGTGATGTCCATGGCGATCACGTTAATTGCGGTTGTGGGGTCTGCGCTTCTCGATTCCTGATCGGTCTGGTGACTTGTTTGGACACGCAGGATGGCATTCCGGCCGTCGACTGCTCGGCCTCGCGCCGATAGACGCTGGGTGGAACCCCCACCAATTCGGTGAACTTGCTGCTGAAAGTGCCGAGAGAGCTGCAACCGACCTCGAAGCAGACGTCCGTGACACTGAGGTCTCCGCGCCGCAGCAACGCCATCGCTCGCTCGATTCGCCTGGTCATCAAGTAGGCGTACGGCGGTTCGCCGTACGCCTGACGGAATTGGCGACTGAGATGCCCCGCAGACATGTTCACTCCCCGCGCGAGCGCCTCCACGTCCAGAGGCCGCGCGTACTCCCGGTCGATACGGTCTCGCACGCGTCGTAGTCGCGCGAGGTCCTGCAGGTGCGGATCTGCGGCAGGTCTGCTGGTCACGTATTCGATCGTGCCATGCCATACCGACGTTGCCCAGCACAAGAGATGAACTCGGCGTGGAGCGATCGCGCACACACCGAGCAGTTCGTCATGATCGTGTAAGGATGGAGAAATGACCACGGCTCATCGCTCAGGCATCGACCTCACCCACCTCGACGGCGACACACGGGCGCAGGACGATCTGTTCGTCCACGTCAACGGAAAATGGCTCGCCGAATACGAGATTCCGGCAGACCGCGCTGTCGACGGGGCCTTCCGGACGCTCTACGACAAGGCCGAAGAAGACGTACAGACCATCATCACCGAAGCCGCGGAGTCCAACTCTGCCGCCGGTACCGATGCACAGCGCATCGGCGATCTGTACTCGAGCTTCATGGACGCCGACGCCGTGGAGGCCGCGGGCCTCGGCCCCATCGACGACGAGCTCGACGCCGTCGCCGATGCGCCCGACCGGTCGTCGTTGGCCACCGTGATCGGACGCCACCAGCGCGTGGGCGTCGGCGGTGCCATCTCGCATTACGTCGACACCGATGCCAAGAACTCCGAGCGGTACCTGATCCACTTCAGCCAGTCGGGAATCAGCCTGCCCGACGAGTCGTACTACCGCGAGGACAACTACGCGGAGATCCGCGAGAAGTACGTCGCGCACATCGACAAGATGTTCACCCTCGCCGGCGTCGGCTACGACGCCCAGCGTGTGTTCGAACTCGAGAAGAAGATCGCGGCCGGGCACTGGGACGTCGTCAAGCGTCGTGACGCAGATCTGAGTTACAACCTCGTGGGCTTCGAGGAACTGACCGAACAGAACCCCGGTTTGGACTGGGCGGCATGGCTGTCCGGTCTCGGCGCCGATTCGGAGAAGTTCGCCGAAATCGTGGTCCGTCAGCCCGATTTCCTGCACACATTCACCGCACTCTGGGCGTCCGAGTCACTCGACGACTGGAAGGCCTGGGCGGCGTGGAAGGTGCTGCACGCCCGTTCCCCCTACCTGCATTCGGCGCTGGTCGACGAGACCTTCGCTTTCTACGGCACCACGCTCTCGGGAACCGAAGAGAACCGTGAGCGTTGGAAGCGCGGAGTCAGCTTGGTTCAGGATCTGCTCGGCGAGGCCGTCGGAAAGCTCTACGTCGACCGTCACTTCCCTGCTGAGGCGAAGACCCGCATGCTGGAACTGGTCGCCAACCTGCAGGAGGCGTACCGCCGCAACATCGCCGACCTCGAGTGGATGAGCCCGCAGACTCGTGAGGCCGCATTGGCCAAGCTCGAGAAGTTCACCCCGAAGATCGGTTACCCCGACAAGTGGCGTGACTACGCCGGTCTCGATATCTCGGCTACCGACCTGGTGGGCAACTACCGTCGTGGATACGCCGCCGAGTACGACCGCGACCTGGCCAAGCTTGGCGGCCCCGTGGACCGTGACGAGTGGTTCATGACGCCGCAGACCGTCAACGCCTACTACAACCCGGGCATGAACGAAATCGTCTTCCCCGCAGCCATTCTCCAGCCGCCGTTCTTCGACGCCGCAGCCGACGACGCTGCAAACTACGGCGGCATCGGCGCCGTCATCGGCCACGAGATCGGGCACGGATTCGACGATCAGGGCGCCAAGTACGACGGCGACGGCAACATGGTCGACTGGTGGACCGACGAGGACCGCAGCGAATTCGGCAAGCGCACAAAGGCTCTCATCGAGCAGTACAACGAGTTCGAACCCAAGGAACTGCCGGGCCACCATGTCAACGGTGAGTTCACGATCGGCGAGAACATCGGCGACCTCGGCGGTCTGTCGATCGCGATCGCGGCGTACAAGATCGCGACCGAAGGTACCGAACCGCCGGTCATCGACGGCCTCACCGGCTTGCAGCGCGTGTTCTTCGGGTGGGCTCAGGTATGGCGCACGAAGGCTCGCGAAGCCGAGGCGATTCGCCGTCTAGCCGTCGACCCGCACTCGCCGCCGGAGTTCCGGTGCAACGGCGTCGTCCGTAACCTCGACACGTTCCACGAGGAGTTCGACGTCAAGCCAGGTGACGCACTGTATTTGGATCCGGAGAAGCGTGTGAAGATCTGGTAGCAGCAGGGGCAAGCCCCCGTGCGCGCTTAAGGACCCTCTGGACTCCCTGAGCGCGCACGGGGCCGAAGGCCCTACCTGGCGTACATGATCACCCCGACACCGACCAGACAGATCAGCGCACCGGCGATGTCGAAACGATCCGGGCGGAATCCGTCCATCACCACCGCCCAGAGCAGTGAACCCGCTACGAAGATCCCGCCGTACGCGGCGAGGATGCGCCCGAAGTTGGCATCCGGTTGCATCGTGGCGACCAGACCGTAGAGGCCGAGCGAGATGACGCCGAGCCCTACCCAGATCCATCCCTTGTGTTCGCGAATTCCCTGCCACACCAACCACGCGCCCCCGATTTCGAGCAGCGCGGCGAGTACGAACAGCAACAGCGAACGTGCGACGGTCATGCCGCACACAGTATCGCTACAGACGTACCCCGGTCTCTGCGGAGAAGAAGTACACCTCGCCGGCCTTGGGCAGCAGATGAAGCGACTCCCCCGGTGCCACCGACATCTTCCGGTCGACGCGAATGACGATCCGTCCGGATCGGCTCTGCCACTGGCAATCCGGCGTACCCTTCGCGTACACGAACGATTCGGCGCCCAACTCTTCGAGCAGGTCGGCGTCAACGGCCAGCGAGCCCTTTCGCCACGCCCCCACCAGATCCCACGACTCCGGGCGGACTCCCACGACTACCCGATCCCGCTCGGACGCCCCGGTGGGCAGCGGAATCCGCAGGTCACCGAGCACTGCGACGGTGCCCTCGACCGGCGCTTCGATCAGGTTCATGCCGGGCGATCCGATGAAGGCGGCCACAAAGGTGTTGACGGGGTTGTCGTAGAGTTCCCGCGGCTTTGCCACCTGCTGCAAGCGACCGTCCAGCATTACCGCGACGCGGTCTCCCATCGTCATCGCCTCTACCTGATCGTGGGTGACGTAGACCGTGGTGGTGCCGAGACGGCGCTGCAAGGCGGCGATCTGCGACCGCGTGCTGACGCGCAGTTTGGCGTCCAGATTACTGAGCGGTTCGTCCATGCAGAACACCTTGGGATGACGAACAATGGCTCTACCCATGGCAACTCGCTGACGTTGCCCACCGGACAGCTTGGCCGGTTTGCGTCCGAGCAGCGGTTCGAGTTCGAGCATCCGCGCGGCCTCGAGCACCCGCTCTCGGCGCTCGGTCTTTCCCACTCCCGCATTCTGCAGCGCGAAACCCATGTTCTGCTCGACGGTCATGTTCGGGTACAGCGCGTAACTCTGAAACACCATGGCGACATCGCGCGCCCGCGGAGCGAGGTGCGTGACGTCCGTGCCGCCGATCTCGATCCGGCCGTCCGACGCGGATTCGAGACCGGCGAGCATTCGCAGGCTGGTGGACTTACCGCAACCGGAAGGTCCTACGAGTACCAGGAACTCACCGTCGGCGATGTCGAGGTCGAGACGGTCGACCGCCGGTCGATCGGTTCCTTCGTAGCGGTGCGTGACTCCCGCGAATTGCACGTTGGCCATGAGTGCTCTCTCCTACTACTTCGGCAGCTTGGGGGTGATCTGCCGGTCGATGATCTGCTGCAACTGGGTGGCAACGCCGGCGAATGTCGATGCGACGTCGGCCTTCTGGAGAGCGATCTGCTCGAGTCCCGTGCCGATGATCTGATCCCCACCCGGGACGAACACGCGTGCGTAGTCCTGCGAGCGCGTACGCGAAAGCTGATCCACGGCGGTACGGGAGTTGGGGTTCGCGTCGAGGAACGCCTTCATGCTCGGCTCCGAGGTTGCCGACTTGCGGACCGGCATGTAGCCGACGTTCTGCGAGAAGTACGCCGTGTTCTCACCGTTGGTGATGAAGTCGATGAACTTGAGCGCGTTCTTCTTACGCCGATCGGAGATCTTGGACGGGATGGCAAGTCCGGCGCCGCCGGTGGGGCAACCGGGAGTTCCGTCCACTGCCGGGAGGAAAGCGGTACCGAAGTCGAAGTTCGCAGTCTTCTTGATGCCGGAGAGGTCACCCGTGGACGCGATGGTCGACGCCAGAATGCCGGTACCGAATTCGTTGGCGATGTCGGTGGAGACCGCGGCGTACTTCTTGTCGTGAATCATGCTGGAGAGGAATTGACCTGCAGCAATGGTCTTCTCGTTGTCGAGCTGCAGATTCCACTGGTCGGAGTACGATCCGCCGAAGGTCCAGATGGGGCCTTCGTAGGTCCAGCCGAGGTAATCCTTCGCGTTGCCCCACCCGTGTGCCAATTTGCCGTTGCCCACGACCTTCTGCAGCTCTGGTCCCCACTCGTCGAACTCCTGCCACGTCGCCGGCCCACGGTCGGGAAGACCGGCCTGCGACCAGACCGCCTTGTTGTAGTAGAACAACGGCGTCGACCGTGCGTAGGGAAGCGCGTAGTGCTTGCCCTGGAACAGGTAGTCGGCGAGCAGTGAATCGACGTAGTCGGCCGAGTCGACGCCCACCTCGGAGAAGAGTCCGTCGAGCGGCTCGATCGCTCCGGCAAGTGCGTAGTTGAACCACCAGACATCCGACAGCACAACTACATCGGGCACATCTCCGCCGGAGAGGGCAGCGTTGAACTTTTGTGCCACCTCTTCGTAGTTCTTGCCGCCGTCCACCAAGTTGACCTTCAGGTCCGGGTACTTGGTCTGGAAGCGGTTGATCAGTTCCTTCTCCACGTCGGTGGACTTACCCGGGTGGTTCGACCAGAAGGTGATGGTGTTGGAATCACCCGACGCACCGGATGTTCCCGCAGCATCAGCGCTCGACCCGCCGGAACCCGCGCACGCGGTGAGTGCGGCGCCGGCGGCGATTGCACCGCCGAGGCTCAAGAATCCGCGCCTGTTCATGTTTGCCATTACTGCTCCTCGAAAAAGAAATGTGACGGAAAAACTGTCAGCCCTTGACCGCACCGGAGGTGAGGCCCTTGATCATGTGTCGTTGCAGCACAAGGAAAATCACCAGAATCGGCAGCATCGTCAGCACCGTTCCTGCCATGACCGGACCCCAGTTGGTGAGTCCGTCGTTGTTCTGCAGTTGGGTCAATCCGATCGGCAGCGGCGCTACCGAGGAATCGTCGGACATGAGGAACGGCCACAGGTACTCGTTCCACTCGTTGACCACCGTGATGATGCCGAACGCCACCATCGTGGGTCCGGAAACGGGGAGCACCACGCGCCAGAGAAGCCGCCAGTGACCGGCGCCGTCCATCCGCGCCGCCTCGGTGATCTCCGAAGGAATCGAGAGGAAGTGGTTGCGCATGAGGAACGTACCGAAGGCTACACCCGCGAGCGGAACTATGATGCCCTGGAACGTGTTACGCCAGCCCCACTCTGCCACGAGTGCGTAGTTCGAGATCACGGTGATCTGATTCGGCACCATCAAGGCGGCGATGATGCCGAGAAAGACGAAGTTCTTCCCCGGGAAGCGCAGGAACACCAACCCGTACGCACTGAGAGTGCCCAGAACGAACTTCGCCGCGGACAGAATCGTCGTGATGACTATCGAGTTCCGCAGAAACATCCAGAACGGGACCGATGTTGTTGCTTCGGAGTAGTTTTCGGGATGCAGCGACGACGGCCACCACGTTGCCGGCTGAGTGTAGATCTCCGGCCGCTCCTTGAACGAGGTCATTACGATCCAGTAGAGCGGCAGGACGATGATGATCAGGGCGATCACCATTACCGCGTACCCGAGGACCTTCACGCCGACCTCACGCCGGTCCACGTTCCTGCGGTCCGGGCCGGGTCGAACGACGGAAGTCGGAGCAGCGCTTTTCTTTTCCTCTACCGCTGTCATTTTTCTTCTCCCCGATCCATGGCACGAACCTGGTAGACGGTGATGATCAGCAGGATCAGGAACATGATGGTCGCAACCGTCGCGCCGTAGCCCGCCCGGAAGTTTCGGAACGTCTCGTTGTACACCTGGTAGACCATGGTCGTCGTCCCTGTCCCCAGCGGGCCACCTCGGGTCATGACGTTGATGATGTCGAAGACCTGGAGCGAGTTGAGCATGACGGTGATCGAGAGGAAGAACGTCGTCGGACGCAACTGAGGCAGAAGAACCCGGCGGAACTTGGTCCACGGCTTGGCGCCGTCGATTTCGGCAGCTTCGTTCAACTCCTGCCGAACTCCTTGCAGCGCAGCAAGGTAGATGACAAACGTGTAGCCGAGGTTCTTCCACATGTACGTCACGGTCACCATGAACAGCGCCCAGTGGGGATCCTGATAGAAGTCGGGCGATTGGAGTCCGACACGGTGCAGGAGATCCTGGATCAGACCGAAGTTGGGGTCGAAGACGAACTGAAACGCGACACCGATCGCTGCACCGGAGATCACGAACGGCGCGAAGATGGCCGACCGGACCAGGTTTCGCCCGACGAGCTTGCGATCGAGCAGCATGGCCAACGCCAAACCGATGACCATCGAACCCACAACGGTGACCAACGTGAATACCACTGTGTTGGTGACGATCTGCCAGGTATCGCTTCGTCCGAACCACTCGCGGTAGTTGCTCAGCCCGATGAACGTCGCCTTCGGGTCCGCAATATTCCAGTCGAAGAAAGAAAGTCGGATGTTGTCCACCAGCGGGCGATAAGTGAACAAGATCAACAACGCGAGATTGGGACCTACGAAGAGCGCAAAGAGCGCGTAGTCACGCCATGGTCTGCCCCACAGACCTGGCTTGCCTGAAGTGGGCAGCGTTCTTTCCGGACTCGATCTCACTGAGGCAGTCTGACCGCCCGCAACGAATGAATGGTGAACGTACAAGACACTCGAGTTGAACGCGACACGAAAAAGGCCCTGCGCGAATACTTCTCGCGCAGGGCCTTCGTCGACTGTGTCTAGCGGTTCCAGTCGCCCAATCCGTCGGCGCCGCTGAGGACTCCACCTGCGGTGTTCTGCACGATCACCGGGTCGCCCTTGCCTGCGTTCTCGAAGAACCACTTGGCGTCCTCGGTGCTGACGTTGAGGCAGCCGTGGCTGACGTTGGTGAATCCCTGTTGCGCAACCGACCACGGAGCAGCATGAACGAAGATGCCACTGTAGGAAATTCGCGTCGCGTACTCGACGTAGGTCCGGTATCCCTCTGGAGAATCGATCGGAACTCCGTACGTGGACGAATCCATGTACATGTCGCGCAGCTGCTCGCCGACGATGTACGTGCCGTTCGGTGTTTCGTGGCCCGGCTTACCGAACGACGTCGGCATGGTGCGCACGACCTCGCCGTTGCGGGTGACGGTGACCTGCTTGGTGTTGTCGTCCGCGACGGTGACGAGTGCGTCACCGATGTTGAACGTGGAGTGCGAATCACCGGCGTCGACGGTCACGGAGATGTTCGCCGGCCAGAACTGTGCCGGCTTCCAACGGACCTGGCTGTCGTTGATCCAGTAGAAGCTGCCCTCGACCGGAGGATCGGTGGTTACGCGAATAGCGCGTTCAGCCGTGGCACGGTCGCCGACCGCCTCGTTGAAACGAATGATGATCGGCTGTGCGATACCGACTGTCTCACCTGCGGACGGGTTGAGCGAAGGCGCGGAGAAGTTGGGAGCGCCGATGGGCGCCTGAATCGGTGTACCCGGGATGCCCGGAACCGGAATCGCCGGATCGAGGTACGGCACCCCTGGAATGACGGGCAAAGGAATGTCCGGTCCACCGGGGAAGAGAGGAACGGCCGCGGAAGGTCCGGCGAGAGCAAGGCCGGCAGCCACCGCTCCGACGATTGCCACGGCAACCCGTGACGTCCGACGACCCTGTTTGCTGCCCATGTCACTACCTTCGCTCGACTGACCACGTACTCACGTGGATTTTGCGCGGCCGGCATCGATACCCGCCTGGTACCGATGCCGATGCACATTCGGACGCACCCGCTGGGAGCACACCTACACACCCGAGCACGCCAAAGAGAGCAAACCGCACATTTCCATAGTCATTAACACACAAAAGCGGCAATCGAGCAATTCGGATGTTCGCCCAAACGTTGCTATCCCTCGCTGCGGGCAGCCGCCAACATGGATTCGATGGAGATGAGTTTGGTTCGCGGTCGCCCGGCGGCGGCACCGGATGCGCGTTCTGCCTTGTCGATACGCTGCCACCCTTGATAGTCCACCTGATCCGGCGACCGGTCTGCCAGCAGAACCTGCAACTTGTCGGCATCCTCGGCGGGGGTTGCGAGGCGTCCACCAGCGAAGTCGTCGAAGATCATCGACACGGTCTCGGCAGAGCAGTACTTGTTGGTGCCGATCACGCCAGTCGGTCCGCGCTTGATCCAACCCGCGACGTAGACACCCGGGATCGGCGTGCCGGTCTCGGTGTCGATCACTCTGCCGTTCTCGTTGGGGATCACGCCGCGAGCGTCGTCGAAGGGCAAGTCGGCCATCGGTGTGCCGCGGTATCCGACCGACCGAAGCACCAGTGAAGTGTCGATCGTCTCCTCGGTTTCAGTAGGCCGGGCGGAGAGCTGACCGGTCGGCGTTGCCACCAATTCGTTTTTCACGATCCGCACCTGTGAGACTGCACCGTCGCCGAGGATCTCGACGGGAGAGGTGAGGAACCGGAGAACGATCCGCTTGCGAGAAGGATCCGCGGTACGTGAAGCAAATTCCTGCGCCTGCTTGACCTTGAGCAGGACGGACGGCTCGGCGGCATCGCTGTCCACGAACGCCTGACTGGCCTCGTCGAGTTCGGCTTCGATCGGGTCGACGACTACGTCCACGTTCGCCATCTGTCCTAGCGCCAACAGTTCGGGATTGGTGTACGCGGCCTGCGCCGGCCCGCGACGCCCGAGAATGACGACCTCACGAATCTTGCTGTCACGCAGAGCTTCCAATGCGTGCTCGGCGAGGTCCGTCTTCGCAAGCTGGTCAGGGTCGGTCACCAGGATGCGTGCGACGTCGAGTGCGACGTTGCCGTTTCCGACGATCACCGCTCGCTCGCCGGACAGATCGAAAGTCCGATCGGCATATCCCGGGTGGCCGTTGTACCAGGCGACGAACTCGGTGGCAGCGTGACTTCCCGGCAGATCCTCGCCTGGGATCTCGAGCTTGCGATCCCCGGCAGCGCCCACCGCGTAGATCACTGCGTGGTGATGGTCCAAGAGTTCCGAATGCGAGATGTGGGTGCCCACCTCGACGTTGAAGTGGCAGCGCACAGTCTTCTTCGCGACGACGGCGCGGAACTGGTCGGTGACGCCTTTGGTTCCGGGATGGTCCGGCGCCACGCCGGCGCGCACCAATCCGTAGGGAGTGGGAAGTCGATCGAACATGTCGACCTCGACGCGCGGCTTGCCGGTCAGTTCCATCGCCGCGTAACAGGCGGCCGGGCCGGATCCGACGATCGCCACTTTCAGCGTTCCGAGCTCGGGATCGATCTTGGCCATCGTGATCGGCTCGGGCCAGTCCGGGCCCATCGGATGCTTCTCGAAGTACGACGCGTTCATCTGCAGATACGGCGCGTCGTCCTCGTCGAGTTCGTTGTCCGGGAAGATCGCCTCGACCGGGCATTCGTCCACACACGCACCACAATCGATGCAGGTGTCGGGATCGATGTAGAGCATTTCGGTGGTCGCGAACGGAGCTTCGTCCGGTGTCGGGTGAATGCAATTGACCGGACACACGTCAACACACGAGGCGTCGTTGCAGCACGGCTGCGTGATCACATACGCCATGACATTCCCCTATCCCTGAAACACGAAGCACGAACTGATTCCCAGACTATAACGTGTTCCAATTTGGCGCGAGAATCGTTTTCAGATCACCCCATTGCGCTTCAGCACCCATACCGCCTGCACGGTGGCGTGACCTCGCCATTCCAACGCCGCGGCGGGCGAATAGCTGTCGAAATCCACCGCCCAGCCGCCGTCGTCGTGTTGCCTCGCAGCGAGTGCCGACAGTTCGGAGTCGATCACCGCCGCATCGAACAACGCGCGGGTCGGCCCGCCGGGAAGCGGTGAGAAATCGAGGGGCCGCATGAATTCGCCCTCAGCTCCCCCGTCCACGTGCACCAAGCCGTCGGCCGGGATTCGTTTACCCAGTGCATTCACCAACGACGACACCTCGGGGTTCGAGCTGTGTACCGCGTCGAGAAACTGCAAGGCAAAGGCCAACTCGAGGGCATGCAGAGAATCCGCCCCGGCGATCGCGTCGAGGCAATATCGAACGGCAGAGGCGAACCACGGATGTTCGGCGACGGCCTCGTCGAATTCGGCGACGCGAGCCGCTGCAGCACACACGATGCTGGTGATCTGCAACGACGGCGCCGTCGAATCGGCGTCCACCCAGAAGGGTGCACACCCAGCCGGGTCGGAGATCGGGAAGGAGAACGGCAAACCGCCGCCTGCCGGCGAATTGGTCTGCAACCAATCGCACAGCTCGACCGCTCTGGGCGTCGGCGTTCCGATGTCGGCAAAGGCCTCGAAGGCATGCAGCGCTCCGCCCGGTTGGCTGGTTGCCGAGCGGAGATCCGGTTCGAGTCCCCAGCCGTACCCGCCGTCAGGGTTGCGATAACCGTCCACGGCCGAAAAAGCCGCGGCCGGGTCACCCTGTCCGAGAATCAGATTCAGTCGATGCCGATCGAGAGTCCGGGCATGTCCCGCCATGAACCCGACGGCCGCCGTGAGATCAACACTCATGAAGGACGGTTCAGGATTCGTCGCCGTCGAGCCGGAAGCCGACCTTCAACGTGACCTGGAAATGCGCCACGGCGCCGTTCTCGATGTGGCCGCGAGTTTCCACCACCTCGAACCATTCGAGGTTGCGCACCGTCTCGTTCGCCCGAGCGATGGCGGTGCGAATTGCCGCGTCACTGCTCTCGGTGGACGAGCCGACGATCTCGGTCACCCGGTACACGTTGCTGCTCATGGCATTCCCTTCGTGTCAGATTCGACGAACCAACTCCTGCGCCTCGGCGCCGAGCCTCGCAAGGCGAAGATCACCGAGAGCTGTCACAGCACTACCCAACCTGTTGGTGGTGAAACCGAGCGAGAGTCCACTGGACAGGTCCGCATACGCTCCTGAACCGCCGACTCCGTAGTGGCCAATCGCATTCCGCGGCTGCCGCCGCGCGGCAATGATCGGCGGGTGGTAACCGAGAGTCCAGTTGGGCCGCACCGCGAGCACGTAGTCCCGATCGCGAGTCTGGATGGTCGACATCTGGTCGATGGTCGACTCCTTCAGGAACCGCTTCCCGTCGATCACACCGCCGTTCGCGATGGCGCCGTACATCTTCGCGAGCGCACGGGCGCTGAACACGCCGTTCCACCCCGGCATCACTGCGTCGTTGACAGCCGGGTTGCGCACCATGACGTCGAAACCGTCGGGCATCGCGGCCTCCGCAAGTCCGCGAGTCGGACCGACGTGTGAGAGCACGGTCGAGGCGAAGGCCCAGTTCAGGCCCGCAGGGTTGATGTGCGGGAACAGCTTCGCGATTCGTGGACGCTCGGTTTCGGGTACGCGATACCAGAATTCGTCGACTCCGAGAGGCTTCGCTATTTCCGCTTGCACGACGTCGATGAACGGCTGGCCGGACACCCTGGCTACAAGTTCGGCTACCAACCACCCGTAAGTCACAGCGTGATAGCCGGGCCCTCGGAGCCGACGCGGATCCGGCTTCTCGGCAGCCAAGGCGGCAACGACGGCGTCGTAGTCCATCAGGTCGAGAGGATGCGGCATCAGTCCACGCACTCGGTGAAGACCCGCTCGATGTGACATCAGTTCGCGGACGGTGATCTTGTCCTTGCCTGCCGCTGCGAATTCGGGCCAGTACTGGGCGACCGGAGCGTCGTAGTCGATGAGCCCGCGTTCGGCGAGTCGATGAACGACGGTGCTGGCTACGCCTTTGCCCGTCGAGAAGGACAGCGACACCGTGTCGTGGTCCCAGCGCCTATCACGGTCGGCATTGCCGGCCCAGATGTCGAGTACTTTCTCGCCGCCCAGGTACACGACCAGCGCGCCGCCTCCTTGTTGCGGTTGGCGATACATCGCGAAGAAGCGGTCGGCCAGGGGAAGGAATCGCCGGTCCACGTACAGCTCGGTGCGCGAAGGCACCTCCACCCGGGCGAGCGAACCCCGTCGTGCGTTGGGAGTCATCGCGTCCTCCGATCCCCACTGATTCAAGTTGTCCGGTCACCGGATCGGTGGCGGGAGCTTGACACCATTGTGACCACTGTCACGCAAGGGGTTCAGGACCGGGGTGCACTCACGGGGTGACCCACGTCGAAGTGCCGTCGCTGAAACATCCCTGACCTGTGGCAATGTTGAAAACAAGGGTGGGTCCGCCTGAGCAGATGGCTCCGACGTCTGCGTCACCCACCGCCGCTCTGCCTCCTGGTCCGCTGAGCACCACGGCAAAGGGTGAGGAATCGGTGCGGCCGAGTGCGAGCGAACCCGGGCCGTACGCAATGGCAGCAAGCACTCCACCGCGCGACTCGGCGGCAGCGACGCCGCCGAAGAGCCCCACGCCTGCAGACCTGCCGCCGTCGCGTGAATCTGCGACGCCGACGCCGTCACCCTCCACGTGCGAAATCGCATAACTGGAGGGATCGGCCACCGCTCGGCATGCGGATGACCCGTCGACGATCGTCTGATCTTGGCCGCGCGCCGAACAATCCAACGTCGCAGCAGAGGCCGTTCCGCTACCGAGAGACAATCCGAAGGCGGCCAGAACGATGCCGCCCGCCGCCAAACCTGCTGCTCGCTGTTTCCGGCGATCCATATCCAACCCCCACAGTGCATTCGACGTGACCGTACATTCGACGTCTAATCGAATTACCCGATATGTCCGCCTCTGACGCTACCCGTCTTTGTTCTTCCTATCTCGGTCCTTGCTCGGTTGAACACGTTTGGGTTCACCGGGCATTTTGGGATAGTTCGGGGGGTACGGCAGATCGCCCAGTCCTGCCGCCAGATCCTTCTCCCACATCTCCAGCAGAACGTCGAGGGCAAAGGCCTTGTCGTGCATCGCTTCCATCGGATCACCACGGTCGGCGAGCAGGCCGGGAACCGTGGCAATGGTGCAGTCGTCTGGATGCACGTCGCGCAGTTCGTCCCAGGTCACCGGCGTCGACACTGTTGCGATCGGAGTCTTACGGGCTGAGTACGCCGCCGCGATGGTCCGGTCGCGGGCATTCTGATTGAAATCGATGAAGATTCGCTCCCCCCGCTCTTCCTTCCACCATGCCGTGGTGGCGCGATCGCCACTACGACGCTCGACTTCGCGAGCAAGCGCGATACCCGCGTGACGGACCTCGACGAAATCCCAGCGCGCTTCGAGCGGGATGTAGACGTGAAGGCCTCGGCCACCGGAAGTCTTGGGGAATCCTTCCAATCCCAACTCGTCGAGTAGCGGACGAAGGACTTCGTCCGCGATCGCTACGGCCTCGTCGAACCCGGTCCCCGGTTGCGGATCGAGATCGATGCGGAGCTCGTCCGGATGGTCGGTGTCCGGGCACCGCACGGCCCACGGATGAAACGTGACGGTACCGAGATTGGCGGCCCACACGATGTTCGCAGCACTGCGCACTCGAAGGACGTCGGCCTTGCGACCCGACGGGAACGTGACCTCGCAGGATTCGACGTGCTCTGGCCGCTTCGCCGGCAGCCGCTTCTGGTAGACCTCTTCGCCCTCGATGCCGTCGGGGAACCGCTGAAGATGTGTGGGCCGATCTCGGAGCGCACGCAACGCTGCACCCTGCAGTGCCACTGTTCGGTAGTACTCGACAAGATGCCGCTTGGTTCCGCCGTCCTCACCCAACTGCGGATAGTAGATCTTGTCCGGGCTCGACAACCGGACCGCGATCCCGTCGACGTCCAGTTCCTCTGCCGGGCTCGCCATCACTTACCGCCTGCAAGTACATCCGCGAAGTCGTATCGCACCGGAACCTCCAACTGATCGAATGTGCATTCGTCGGGCACCCTGTCCGGACGCCAGCGCAGGAACCGCGCGGCGTGTCGAAAGCGTTCCCCTTCCATCTGGTCGTACGCCACTTCGAGCACCCGCTCAGGACGAAGCGGAATCCAGGAGCGGTCTGCGGCCGATCTCCACCGGCTGGCCTCCCCCTCGGCCACTACGTCGTCCCCGAGGCGCAACGGTTCGAGTTCGGCCAACAACTCGATCCGCCGCGCCGCGGTGAAAGCAGAAGCGCCACCGACCATCTTCAATTCGGAACCGTCGTACAGACCAAGAAGCATCGACCCGATACCCGGCTGGCTCTTGTGGGGACGGTAGCCCAGCAGTACGACATCCGCGGTCCTGGCGTGTTTCACCTTGATCATCTCGCGTTTGTTCGGCAGGTACGGTCCCGCCAGCTTCTTGGCGACAACCCCGTCGAGACCCGCGCCTTCGAAGGTCTCGAACCAGGCCATTGCTTCGGCGCTGTCGGCCGTCGCTGCAGTGACGTGGCAACTCGGCCCGCCACCGACGCAATCGAGGAGCAACGCACGTCGCACACCGAAGTCCTCGATCGAGACGTCGCGATCCCCGAGCGCCAGTAAATCGAACCCGACAAATTGCGCGGGTGTCTGTTCCGACAACAATGCGACGCGACTCGCGGCGGGATGAATCCGCTCGGAGAGCGCTTCCCAACTCAGGCGCGTCACACCGTCGATCTCACGGGGAACCACCAGTTCTCCGTCCACCACACATTTTTCGGGCAATTCGGACTTGACGGCTTCCACCGCCTCGGGAAAGTACCGCGCCAAGTCCTTTCCTCCTCGCGACCCGAGTACCACTTCGTCACCGTCACGAAAGATGATTGCTCGAAATCCGTCCCATTTCGGCTCGTACGACCACGTCGGGTCACCGGACTCGGGCTGAGGCGGCACAGTGGCCGCAGCCTTCGCGAGCATCGGGGCAAGCGGCGGCATCAGGGGTAGCTCCACCTACCCATACTGACAGTCCGGTTGGCAATTCGACTACCGATGTATTGGAATAGGTCCCGAACAATCTACGAACCAACAGAATTATCCAAGAATCAACAAAGGGGTCCTTATGTCCGGAATCGTCCGGCGACTTTGCACTGCGGTGATCGCAACTTCTGCAATCGCCGCCTTCACCGTCGGTTGCGGTTCCGACATCGAGCCGAAAGCCATTGCGGAATCGTCTTCCTCGGTTGCCGATTCGACCACTACCTCCGCGGCCCCGACCACCTCGAAGATCACCGGCCAGGAGGGCTCCGACGACGGCGGCGACGTCGACATCGACGTGTCGATCGGTGATTGCGTCAAACTCGGCGGTACCACGACGGCCGCGGAAATCGACAACGCGGACTGCGGTAGCAAGGATTCCAACTACAAGGTGGTCGCCAAGGTTCCCACCTCTGATCAGTGTGCCTCCGATGTCGACTCGTACTACTACGAGACCCTCGCGGGTGACGAGCAGGGCGCTGTCTGTCTCGACGTCGACTGGGTAGTCGGCGGATGCATGGACCTCGGCAGCGGAATGGATGAGCCCGCCCGCATCGAATGCTCGGATACCAGCGGCACCAATGTAGTCGAGGTCGTCGAAATCCTGCAGAACTCCACGTCGATCGACGAATGCGGTTCGGGGGCAGACTCGGGATTCGAGCACCCGGAACGTAAGTTCACGGTCTGCGTCGCAACGCTCTGATTCGAGCGCCCTCCCGAAAAACACCTGTGCGCCTTGCCAACCGATCTCGGTTGGCAAGGCGCACAGCGCTTTCTACAACCAACGCTTTCTACAACCAGCGCTTTCTACAACCAGCCCCGACGTTTGAAGATCGTGTAGAGACTTCCACACGTCAAGAACATCATCGAGAGCGCAAACGGATAGCCCAAGTGCCAGTGCAGTTCCGGCATGTCGTCGAAGTTCATTCCGTACACGGTTCCGATGAGCGTCGGCGCGAAGAGAATTGCCGCCCACGCCGAGACCTTCTTGATCTCCTCGTTCTGCGCGTAACTCGCCTGCGTCAGATTGCGCATCTCCTCGTTCTGGTTCTGCGACACCAGAGTTGCGTTCACCGTGAGGATGTTTCCGAGCAACTGACGAAATCCGTCGGCCCGCTCCACCACAGTCGTCGCATGGTCGGTGACGTCGCGGAGGTAACGCTGGAGTTCCTCGTCCGTGTGGTACTTGTCGAATCCTGCCGACAACCCACGCAGCATCCCCAGCAGCGGACGAGTCGCCCGCTGGAATTCGATCACCTCACGGGTCAGTTCGTAGATGCGGCGCGAAACTCCGGGATCGCCACTGAACACTTCGGTTTCGATCTCGTCGATGTCGTTCTGCAGGCCGGCCACCACCGGGGCGTACCCGTCGACGACTGCGTCGAGAATGGCGTAGAGAACGGCCTCGGTACCCAACCGCAACAGGTCAGGATCGTTCTCCATGCGAGTCCGCACCGCCGAGAGATCCGGCGATTCACTGTGACGGACGGTCAGAATGAAGTTCGGACCACAGAAGATGTGCAACTCGCCGAATTCGACCCGCTCGGTCTCGTCGCGGTACCGCGCAGCACGCAGGACCACGAACAGTGTCTTGCCGTAGCGCTCGAGCTTCGGGCGCTGGTGCGCGACAATCGCATCCTCGACCGCCAGCTCGTGGAGATCGAAATGCTGTGCAGCGGCATACAACTGGGCGTCATCGGGCCGGTACATCCCGATCCACGCCATCGACTGCGAATCAGGAAGGCATGACAGTGCTTCCGCCAGGGTGGACGGTGACGCTATCCGCTCGCCGTCGCGGTACACGCCACTGTTGACGACAGTCGATTCGACGGGCGCCACCGCCTCGGGCGGGGCAGCCTTGACGACGGTGCGTGCGGCACGCGAGTGCCCGGGATGAGAGTCACCGAGACCCGCAGAACGACGTGGCAGTACCGAACGTGAACGACGAAATTCGCGCATGCTGAACAGCTTTCGAGGGAAGAGTGAACGACGACGCTTGCTTCACAGCAAAGCCGAAGCCGATGAACACACGATGAAGCTGCAGCAAAATACCGGATCAACCCGGGCGGCTACAGCTTCAGTTGGTACTCGGAGGTTGGCCACGCATTACAGCCACACCTCCTCTTCCCTGAATTCCCGCGCAAGTCCGCGCACGACGCCAACATGCTACCCCGACTGCCAGGGCACGACAAACCGAACGACAAGCCGCAGGACCGCACGAGCCTGCCGAAGGAATCCCGCTCGGTGAATGCAGCTTTCAGTCAGCTCGCGGCGCGCAATCCGCCGATCAACAGTTCGACGATCTCGTCCGCCAACGACTCCGTCTCCGCCAACGTCTGCCCTTCGCGCCTTCGGTACCAGAGGTCGATGCCGTTGAGACTGCTGAGGAGTACTTTTGCCGCCATCCGAGGTGAGCCCACGCGAATGGAACCATCCGCGACACCTTCGGTCATCACGTCGACGAACAGATTCTCGTAGTCGAGTCGCAGCGAATTCAGTTCCACGAGGACTTGCTGTTGCCTCGGCTTGAGCGCGGAGTTCATCTGGCCCCGGACACCTTGGTGGATCGTGTGGTGGTACCCGAGATGTGTCATGAGATTGACCAGGTGGGCGTGCGACATCGCTTCGAGACGCGCGAGGCCGCTGTCTGCGCCGTCCATTCGAGACTCGACTTCGGCGCGGAGCAGGCTCATCCCGCGCTCGTAGATTGCCAGGTAGATGTCGAACTTCGAACGGAAGTGGTAGTAGACAAGACCTTTGGTGGCGCCGATTCGATCGGCCAGTAGATCGACAGTCGTGGCCGCGTAACCGTCTTCGGCAAAGGCATCGGCGGCGCTCGTGATGATCGCGGATCGCACGTCCGGAAGATCACTACTCATTCGACTTCCACTCCCATTCACACTGCCTGCCGGCCCTTGACTGTTTCCACGCTATCGCATAGTAATACTGAGTAGTATCCCAGATCAGAGAGGTTTTCCAATGTCGTTGGATTTTTCCGGCAAGGTAGCGATCATCACGGGCGCAGGCGGCGGACTCGGCCGTTCGCACGCATTGGCCCTCGCCGCGCGCGGCGCTCGCGTAGTCGTCAATGACATGGGTGGTTCGGTCAACGGCAGCGGCGGCGCCGATACTGCGGCAGCCAAAGTAGTGGCAGAGATCGTCGAGCTGGGCGGCGAAGCGATCGCGGACCACTGCGACATCACCGACGTCGACGCCGTTGCTGCCATGGTCGCGACGGCTGTGGACAAGTGGGGCCGCGTGGACATCCTCATCAACAACGCCGGAATCCTGCGCGACAAGTCGTTCATCAAGGCCGAGCTCGACGACTTCCGCAAAGTCATCGACGTGCATCTGATGGGTTCCGTCATCTGTTCGAAGGCAGTCTGGCCGCACATGGTCGAACAGAACTACGGACGCATCCTCATGACCACGTCGGCATCGGGAATTTACGGCAACTTCGGCCAGGCAAACTACGGCGCCGCGAAGTCCGGCGTCGTCGGCCTGATGAACGTTCTCGCCATCGAGGGTGAACGCAAGGGCATCCGCGTCAACTCGCTGGCGCCGACCGCCGCGACCCGCATGACCGAAGACCTCCTCGACGAGAAGACTCTCGCTCTGCTTGCACCCGAATCGATTTCACCCGGCGCACTGTTCATGGTCTCCGATGACGCACCGACCAAGACCATCCTCAGCGCCGGCGCCGGCGTCTTCGCGATCGCTCGCATGGAAGAGTCGCAGGGCGTGTACATCCCCGAAGGCGCACTCTCCCCCGAGGTCGTCGCCGAACGGTGGTCCGAGATCAGTGACATGACCAATTCCGTCCAGGTGCCCGCGGCGTTCGATCAGACCCGCCGGTTCGTCGAGAAAGCTGTAGCCGAGCAGCCGACCACCTGAGCAGGGCAACCAGCCAACTGATCGATCCTGCTCCCCCTAAGGTGTGGTGGTGACCACACCCACGGGAGTTTCGATCGTCGACATCGTCGACAGACTGGGAATGACGTTCCTCAGCGGAGGCGACACCGTCGACGACGCCCGCACTGTCAGCCGAGTGACCCTGCACGAAGGGTCCGGAGTTACGCAGGACAGTGCGGGCGCCGTCGTGCTCGGCGCAGGACTCGCCGGGTCGGCCGACATTGCCACTGCAGTAAAAGAATACGGTTCGGCCGGAGCCGTCGCGCTGATCGTCAGGGAGCCATTGGCTGTCGACGAAAGCGTCGCACGGGCGGTCGCCGAAGCCGATATCGCACTACTTGGAATGGTCAAGGATGCAAGTTGGCTGCAAAGTGCGTCGCTGATCAACGAGATCCTCGAATCCGGCAACAACGGGGACCACACGTCGGCCGCCGACGCCGACCTGTTCGATCTTGCCAACTCGATCGCTCAGGTACTGAACGGCCCGGTCACCATCGAGAATCAGTCGAGCCGGATCCTCGCGTTCTCGGCAGATCAAGCCTTCGGTGACGAGGCACGTAAGCAGAGCGTCCTCGGACATCAAGTGCCGCAGCACTATTCCGACCGACTCCGATCGATGGGGTACTTCAACAAGATCTACGGCTCCACCCTGCCGGTATTTCTACCGGGTATCGGGCCAGGCATCAGGCCCCGAGTCGGCATGCGAATACATGCGGCATCCCAGATCCTCGGTTCGATCTGGGTGATCTTGGACGAGGAGCCGAACGAATTGCAGGTCAAAACGCTCGTCGAGGCGGCGGGCGTAGCCGCGATGAGTTTGCTTCGCGCCAAGCTGGCAGCCGATTCCGCACGACGACTGAGGTTGGGCGAGGTGATCACGCTACTGAGTGGCGGCACTTCGGCCAAGGAAGCGGCCGAGCGACTGGGGTACGGCCGTTCGAAGGCAAACGTGCTTGCGGCCGGCTTCCGTAGCGGCGCCGGCGCATCGTTGGAGGCCGAAGCCGACGTCGATCAACTGGCCCTGACACTCAATACCTACCTCCACCAAGTATTTCCGCTGTCGGTGGCGGCAGCGATCGGCGGCACCGTCTACGCCGTCATCCCACACACCCGGCACCAGACCGACGACGACTACGTGCGTCGGATTGCGTCGGAGTTTGCAGACCGTTCCCGTTCGGAAAAGTCGGTGGTCATCGGAATAGGTGCGACAGTGGCCGACGTGATGACGCTGGAGAAGTCACGCGACGAAGCCGACCGAGCGCTTCGCGTTCTGAGGTCGACGTGGAATTCCTCGGGCCGGACCGTCGCGCGCGCCGACGACGTGCAGATCAATTCCCTGCTACTGCGCCTCTCCGACGCCCTGGCGGACGAGGACGAGACCGCGTCGGGACCGCTCGCGGTACTGCGTGAGTACGACCGCACTCACGACATCAACCTCGTCGACACCCTCCGCGCCTGGCTCGACACGTTCGGCGACATTCCGGCGGCCGCGTCGTTGGTTCACATCCACGTCAACACGTTTCGATACCGCCTCAAGAAGCTTGCCGGGATTGCCGGAATCGATCTCGACGATCCGGAAACTCGATTCAGCCTGATGCTCCAGCTTCGTCTCTTCTATCCGACAGCGTTGTAGCGATCTACCAAATCTCACGAAACATTCGTAAATCCGGACGATGTTCTCCATCTTTTGTTGGGTGAAGATTCAAGCAATCGACTTTTGCTCCTGACCCGACAGACCTCGCGTCACTCGGGGCGGGACTACACCTTCCGGAGGCACCATGAAACAACGGTCCTACGCACTACTGGCTGCGGCAACTGGCACCGTTCTTGCCCTGAGCGCATGCTCATCGGGTGGCTCGTCGGGTTCGGGTGGGGGTGAACCCGTCACGGACGGCACCTTCAAATTGGCTCTCGTGGCCGACCCCGGCGCTCTGAATCCGCTGATGACCGCCGCATCGCCGGCGCACCAACTGGCACGTCTGAGCTACGACTATCTGGTCCACCCGGATCCCGATACCGGTGTCACCAAGCCGTGGCTCGCCGAAAAATGGGAAGAGACAACCACTTCCGCGTCCTTCACCATTCGCGACGGCGTTACGTGTAACGACGGATCCGCTCTGACTGCCCAGACGGTCGCGGACAACGTCAATTTCATCACCAACGCAGCAAACAAATCCGCTCTCCGCGGGGTGTACGCCCCGGCTACCGCGAGCGCCACCGCCGACCCGGCGACCCGGACAGTAACGGTCACAACTCCGGAGCCCTCTCCGTTCCTGCTTCTCAACCTGGCGCGAATACCGATCATGTGCGAGGCCGGGTTGAAGGATCCGACGGCGGCAAACAAGACGACCTTCGGGTCGGGCATGTTCCAGATGACCGAGGCAGTCGCCAACGATCACTACTCCTACGTTCGGCGCGACGGATACAACTGGGGACCGGACGGCACTACCTCCGATACTGCCGGAGTACCCAAGAATGTCGTCGCATCCATCATCACGAACAACAGCACAGCGGCCAACCAGGTGTTGTCCGGTGATCTGAATGCCGCAGCGGTTTCCGGCCCCGATCAGGATCGCATGAACGCCGCGAACCTGGATACCGTCAAGCAGCCTGCTCCGGCGGGCGAGATGTTCTTCAACCACAGTCCTGGCAATCCGACGAGCGATCCTGCCGTACGCAAGGCTCTGGTCCAGGCTCTCAATCTCGACGACCTCGCCGAGATCTTCACGGCCGGTCGCGGAACCCGATCGACCACGATGGTGTCCATCGAACCGCGGGCCTGCATCTACGACTCTGTCGCCGGAAACCTGCCGGACTTCGATACCAGTGCAGCCGCAGCAACTCTCGAGTCTGCGGGCTGGAAGGCCGGCGTGGACGGTAAGCGCAGCAAGGACGGCACATCGCTCCGAATTCGGATGGTCTACGAGACGTTCGGTGACGCGACCGATGCTGCCGCCGACGTCGCGGTCAATGCGTGGAACGACCTGGGCGCCACCGTTGAACTCACCAGTGGAGACTCGAACAAGATTCTCGATGTAGCACTCAGCGGCAAGGACAACACGGCATGGGATGTCGCGTGGGAGCCGATCAACGTCGCGCTGCCCAGCATGCTGGTCCCCTTCCTCTCCGGTCCGGTGCCCGCTGCGGGAATGAATTTTGCGTCGATCTCCAACCCGGCCTACGACGCAGCCGTCGAAAAGGCTTCCGGGCTGACAGGCGAGGACGCTTGTGCCGCTTGGGCAGACGCCGAATCCGAAATCATCAAAGCAAACTCGGCGGTACCTTTTGCCGACAAGATCACGACTCTCTACTTCAACAATGCCGGTCTTGCATTCGGCCGCAATTTCATCGGTTCGGCCCTGCGCCTGTACCAGTAGACCACCGGTAGCGACCGGGGAAATCGTTCTGTTTCGCCGGTCGCTGTCGGTATACGGACAGGTATTCACTGATCCCGCCGGTTTTCGTGGGAGCGGACGAAAATCGACCCGATTTTCGTGAGGATCGACAGAGATGCGCGTCACGTCATACGCCAAGATTTAGCAGTCAACACTCAATCGCGCCCTCACGTTTTTCGCTCGGGCCCCTGCTCCATCCCGGAGGCACCATGAAACACCGCTCCTATCCAACACTTGCGGCAGCCGCAGGGCTCACGCTCGTGTTGTCTGCCTGTGGCTCGGGAGGCACGTCCTCGGGCGCCAGCGGCGGTGAACCGGCCACGGACGGGACCTTCCGGTTCGCGATGCAGGCCGATCCGGGCGCACTCAACCCGATCATGGCGGCGTCCTCGGCAACTGGCGAGATGTCAAAGTTGGCTTACGACTACCTGATCTACCAGGACCCCGATACCAGTGAAATCAAACCGTGGTTGGCGGAGAAGTGGGAGGAGACCCCGACCTCGGCGTCCTTCACCATCCGTGACGGGGTGACCTGTACCGACGGATCAACACTGACCCCGCAGACCGTTGCCGACAACATCAATTTCGTGGCCAACCCGGACAACGGTTCGCAGTTGCGCGGCCAGACCGTGCCGACCGGCGCGACTGCAACCGCCGATCCGGCAACGCGCGTTGTCACGGTGACCACTCCGGCGCCGAGCCCGTTCCTTCTTCTCAACGTCGGCGCCCGTCTGGCGATCATGTGTGACGCCGGGCTCAAGGATCCGACGGCTTCGAACAAGAAGTCTCTCGGTACCGGCATGTTCGAACTCACCGAAGTTGTCCCCAACGACCACTACACGTTCCAGCGACGTGAGGGCTACAACTGGGGCCCGGACGGAACCACCTCCGACACCCCCGGTGTCCCCAAGACGGTCGTCGCCGCCATGGCACCCAATGTCAGCACCGCCGCCAACCAGCTTCTCTCGGGTGAGCTCAATGCCGCCCCGATCGGAGGGCCGGACAAGGACCGCGTCGACGCCGCCAACCTGGACTCAGTCCTGAGGCCGAATCCCGCCGGTCAGATGTACTTCAATCAGATCGCGAGCAATCCCACCAGTGATCCCGCAGTGCGCAAGGCACTGCTCCAAGCAGTCAATCTCGACGACCTCACTCAGGTCATCACCGCTGGGCGCGGTGTACGGGCCACCAGTCTCGTCGGCGTCGAACCGCGCGCCTGTGTCTACGACTCTGTCGCAGGCAACATTCCGGACTTCGATCTGACTGCCGCCAAGGCAACACTGGACGCTGCAGGTTGGACCGCAGGCGCAGATGGCAAGCGAAGCAAGGACGGAAAGCCGCTGAACCTTCGACTCGTCTACGACGGCACCGACGATCCGCGCAACGCGGCAGCCGAACTCGCTCAGTCGGCGTGGTCCGAACTCGGCGCAAACGTCGAGGTGACCGGAGGCGACTCGAACAAGATCATCGACGTCATCCTGAGCGGCAAGGACAACTCTGCCTGGGACATCGCGTGGGTCCAGATCAACACTCCGCTCCCCAGCACCTTCGCCGCGTACTTCGCCGGGCCGATTCCCGCGGCAGGCAAGAACTTCGCGTCGATCAGCAACCCCGCCTACGAAGCAGCGGCAACTAAGGCCTCTGGCCTGACCGGCGACGCGGCTTGTGATGCCTGGGCCGAGGCCGAGTCGGAGATCACCAAGTCGTTCTCCGCTGTACCCTTCGCCGACTCAGTCATGAACGTGTACTTCAACAAAGCTGGACTCGCATTCGGTAAGTCCTACACCGGTTCTGCGTTGCGTCTGTACCAGTAGGCAGCATCCCGCACTGAATATCTTCCCGCCCCAGCATCCCGCCCTCCGGAAAGACAGCCCATGAGTCAAACTATTGAAGCCGCGAAACCAGAAGCGGCGCCTCAGGCTCGAGCAAAGTGGCTCGAGTCCGACAGCTGGCCCGCATATCTTCTGCGTCGTTTCGGCACCTTCGTGATTTCACTCTGGGCGCTGGTGACTGCGGCGTTCCTGATGCTCCAACTGATTCCGGGCGACCCGGTTCGGTTGGCTCTGGGAATGAACGCACCGGTCGAACTGGTCGAGACAACGAGGTCTCAGCTCGGTTACGACCTTCCCTTGTGGCAGCAGTACTTCCGATTCGTCGGCGGGTTGCTGAGCGGGAATCCCGGTGACTCGATCACCTTGAGGACTCCGGTCTTCGAGGTGATCGCGTCCCGCCTCCCTGCAACACTCGAACTGGCTGTACTCACAGTCGTCACGGTGCTGCTGTTGGGCATTCCGATCGGCCTCATCTTCGCTGCACTGACCCGCAACGGCCGACGACGCGGAGTCGAGATCGGTTACACCGCAACGTCGGGCACCATCGCCGTGATCCCCGAGTTCATGTTCGGCACGGCGCTGGTCTACCTCTTTGCCGTCACGTTCCCTGTTCTGCCCGTCGCCGGCCGCGGTGGACCGGAAAGTTACATCCTTCCGGTCGCGGCCATGTCGATCGGTGCCATCGCCTCGATGTCGCGCATCGTCCGTGCAGAGGCGCTCGGCGTGTTGGACATGGACTACATCCGTACGGCGCGCGCCAAGCGAATGACCGTGGCACGAATCTACTTCCGTCATGCAATGCCCAACCTCATGACGTCGACGCTGACGCTCGCCGGACTCCTCCTTGGTGGTCTGATTGCCGGCACCGTGCTCATCGAGAGCATCTTCGCCTGGCCCGGTATGGGCATGGCGCTGGTCAAGTCCATCACCGAGAAGGACTACCCGCTCGCCCAGACACTGGTCGTGATCTACGGCGCCATCGTCCTTCTCATCAATTTCATCGTCGACGTGGTGCTCGCTCTCATCGACCCACGATCCACAATTCGGGAGAACTGAGTTGAGCACCTCACCTACGGCCCCCACTGCGGCCCCCAAGACGCCCCCGCGACGACACTGGATCGTCGGAACGTTCCGCACCCCACTGGGAATCCTGGCCCTCACCTTCCTGACCGCTCTGATCGCCCTCGTCATCTTCGGACCGATGATCTGGGGTGACGCCGCCGTCGCAGCCAACCCGAAGGCGCTGTCTCAGGGACCGAGTTCCGAGCACATCTTCGGCACCGACGCCGGCGGGCGTGACGTCTTCGCCCGCACGATGACCGCCGCGAGACTGTCGGTGCTCATGGCTCTCGGAGCCGTCGCACTCGGTGTCACAATTGGCCTGATACTCGGTACGCTCCCGACGCTCGCTCCCCGCTGGGTCGGACGCATGGTCGTGGCATTCCTCAACTTCGCCATCGCATTCCCCGGACTGCTCCTCGCGATCTTCCTGTTGGTCGTTCTCGGACAGGGTGCGGGCAGCGCGGTGATCGCCATCGGTCTTGCCCTGGCCTCGCCGTTCGCGAGGTTGACGTACGCACTGGCTTCGTCGGTCAACGGACGCGATTTCATCGACGCAGCACGCATCCTCGGGGTCACCAAGCCCGGGTTGCTGTTCCGCCACATTCTCCCCAATATCCGTGAACCACTCATCGTCAATGCCAGCATCGCTGTCGGCAGCGGCCTCGTGGTCTTCGCCGGACTCTCGTTCCTCGGCTTGGGCATTCAGCCGCCTGCATTCGACTGGGGCCGGATGCTCAACGAAGGTCTGTCGAAGATCTTCGTCAACCCGGCCACCGCACTTGCCCCCGGCATCGCCGTCGTGCTCGCCGGCTTGACCTTCACGCTGCTCGGCGAGGCCATTGCTCGCGGCTCGGGAGTTCGCAGCCCGATCAGCAGTCGCCTACCGAAGTGGAAGCCGATCAACCGGAAAACTGCCCAGGCCGATTCGGTACCCAGCGACGAGGACGCAGTTCTCACCGTCCGCAACATGTCCGTCGCAGTCCCCGCGGGTGACGACTGGCGTCGCCCCGTCGACAACATCAGTTTTACAGTTCATCGCGGCGAAACCGTGGGCATCGTCGGTGAATCCGGCTCCGGAAAGTCACTGAGTTGCATGGCAATCGCGCAGCTGACCGACCACCCCACCGTGGTCGACGCCGGGCTCATCGAGTTCGACGGCACCGTGCTGATGAAGGACGGGAAGCGGCCGGACAACGCGGCTTCGCGCAAGGTTGCCCGCCAACTCGGCACACGTATGGCGATGGTGTTCCAGGATCCGATGTCGTCCATGAATCCGTCTCTCAAGGTCGGATACCAGGTCGCCGAGATCGGTTGGCTCCACGAAGGTATGAGCAAGGCCGACGCGAAGAAGGCGGCAGTCGAGCGACTGAACGCCGTCAAGATCCCCGACGCGCCCAGGCGTGCGAAGCAGTACCCCCACGAGTTCTCCGGCGGTATGCGTCAGCGCGCGATGATCGCCATGGGTCTGATGGGCAAGCCCGCTCTGATCATCGCGGACGAACCCACCACCGCGCTCGACGTGACCGTTCAGCGTGAGGTCCTCGGGCTGCTCCACGAGGTTCGCGAAGAAACCGGTGCCGCAATCCTTCTCATCTCGCACGACATGGCCGTCATCACCGGCATGTGCACCCGTGTCCTGGTCATGTTTGCCGGCGAAATCGTCGAAGACATCGCAGTCGACGATCTGATTGCCGGTCGTGCAAAGCATCCGTACACCCGCGCGCTGATCGCCGCGGTCCCCACCATGAGCACAGATCGCGACAAGCCGCTTGCCACCGTTGACGAAGCCTGGCAGGTGGAGAGCCTCGACGCCGAGGAGAGCACCGCCGACATCGAGTTGGAAGAACTGTTGGCTGTTGCAGAGGAGATCCGATGAGCAGGCTCGAATTCCGTGACGTCAACGTCCACCTCGGTAGCGGTTCGAAAAAATTCCACGCCGTCAAGAACATCAATCTCGACATCCCCTCCGGATCGGTGGTCGGGCTCGTCGGTGAATCGGGTTCCGGAAAGTCGACTCTGGCGCGAGCAACTGTCGGCCTGGCCGAGCCCAGTTCCGGCCAGATCCTTCTCGACGGTGTGGACGTCGCTCACGCCCGCGGCGCGACGGCTCGTCTGCGCCACCGGATCCAGATGGTCTTCCAAGATCCGTACTCGTGCCTCGACCCACGAATGACCATCGGCCAGTCACTCGCCGAGGCTCTGCGGTCCACCGAGCGTCGTGACAAAGCTCGCCGCAGCCGCGGCGACCGCGCTGCCGAGGTGGCTCGACTCCTCACCACCGTCCAACTTCCGGTGGAGAAGGCGCACGAATACCCGTCGTCGTTGTCTGGTGGTCAGCGCCAACGCGTTGCCCTCGCACGGGCATTGGCAGCCGCACCGGCAGTTCTGCTTGCCGACGAAATCACCTCTGCACTCGACGTATCCGTACAGGGCGCGGTTCTGAATCTCTTGGTGGATCTGCAGAAGCAACTAGGTCTGACAGTTCTGTTCGTCAGTCACAACCTTGCGGTGATCCGCTATGTCTGTGACCACGTCGCAGTCATGCTCGGCGGCGAGATCGTCGAACACGGGCCGGTTCTCGACGTGATCGATTCGCCCAAGGAGCCGTACACGGCAAAGCTGTTGTCCGCGATCCCGACCTTCGGGGAGCCGATGTTCCAATGACAACACCGACTACTCTCGAATCCCCTGCTGCCGTACCCCGTGCCGAAGAACGTCGTTCGGCACGAATCCACGATTACGCATCAGTGGTCACACCAACCGGCATCGCTGTATCGGCGTCGGGACGCATTGCATACGTACGTACGGAGTCGAACCCGGGCGCAGATACCAACGAGCACTCGATCTGGTTGGCTTCCCCGCAACTACAGCTCACGGTAGGTCCTGCCGACACCTCGCCGGCGTGGCATCCCGTTTCCACGCTGTTGGTCTTCGTGCGGCCGGATTCCTCGGGCACACCACAACTGTGGAAGATCGATGCCGGCGGTGGGCCCGCCGTTCAGATGACCACCGCGGAACAACTCCCGCTCGGTGCTGGGGCACCGGTGTTCTCTCCCGACGGCGCTCGAATCGCCTTCAGTGCTCCGGTCGACCGCACTGCCGCCGGATCGTCACACCTCTTGGTGGCGAAACGCCTCAACTACAAGGTCGACGGATCCGGTGTCCGGGGCAGCGTTCGGGCGCACCTGTTCGAGTTCGATCTGGCCGCCGGGTCGCTACGGCAACTGACGGACGGCGATTGGGACGCTTCGCATCCCGCGTACAGTCCCGACGGCACCGAACTTGCTTTCACCGCAGCGATGGACGGCGACGCCGATCTGACGCGGGCGAGTTCCGCCTGGACCGTGTCGCTGACTGATCTCGCCGCCGCTCCGCGGATGTTGGGGCACGCACGCGGGATCGCCGGACCACTTGCGTGGACGCCGGCCGGCGACGCCGTCGTAGCAGTCGGATGGCACACGCCGATCATTCACAACAGCGAACTTCTCGTCCTGCATCGCGACCAGCGAATGGAAGACCGCAGCCTGACGTCCGAACTCGACCGAAACGTCATGCCTGGCGGGACCGGTTATCCCGGTGGCGCACCGAGTTTCACCGCGGACGGCAACATCGTCTTCTGCATCCGCAACCACGGCTCCACCGAACTGCACAAGGTGGATTTCGGATCAGGCTCCGTCTCACCACTTCTCATCGGAGAGCAGACAGTGGTCTCCGGCCTGGCCTTGGTATCCGGGCGGGCCGTCGTCGCGCTGGCAACGGCGACGTCCTTCGGTGAGGTCGCCGTCATCGATCTCGAGACTCGCGCCGTCGAGATCGTCACCGAATTGAACACGGAACTGACAACTTCCGTCGCGTTTCCCGTCGCCACCGAGCGTTGGTTCGACATCAGCGACGGCACCCGAGTTCAGGGTTGGATCCTGCGCGACCCGAACCTCACGGGCACCGGACCACTGGTCCTGGACGTCCATGGTGGGCCGCATAATGCCTGGACCGGTACCCCCACCCTCATGCACGCGTACCACGCGGAATTGGTTGCGCTCGGATACACGGTCTTGATGATCAATCCGCGTGGAAGTGACGGCTACGGAAACGACTTCTTCGACGGTGTGCGGGACGGCTGGGGCGAGGCGGATCGTGCAGACCTGCTCGAACCGGTCGAAACCCTTGTCGCCGAAGGGGTAGCCGATCCGAAGCAACTGGTGCTCACGGGCTACAGCTATGGCGGATTCATGACGTGCGCCCTGACGTCCGTCACCGATCGGTTTGCCGTCGCAGTCGCCGGTGGCCTCGTTTGCGACATCGCGAATACGGCCGGCCCCTCGGACGAGGGCATTTTGCTACAGACGATCGAATTCGACCCGCAGTCATCTCGGGTACAGGAACTTTCGCCGCTGGGGCGAGTCTCCCAGGTGACGACACCGACGCTGATTCTTCACGGCGGCAGCGACGTCCGCTGCCCGGTCAACCAGGCAGAACAGTGGTTCGGTGGACTGCGTTTGGCCGGCACCCCGACCGAGCTGGTGGTCTTCCCGGACGCGTCGCATGCCTTCGTGCTGACGGGTCGGCCGTCCCACCGTCTGGGCTACAGCACTCGTCTCGTCGACTGGATCGAACGCCACCTCTCCCCTACGCCGGCACTGACCACGGTCGATCCCGACTACTGGCAGTACCGACTCGACACCCTGAGTGCGAAATACGGGGTACCTGGTGCCTCGCTGGGAATTCTGACCACTACCCGCAGCGGTTTCGACCGCACCGTGGTCACGTCCGGTGTGGTCAGCACCCGCACGGGGGTCGCGGCGACTCCCGACACGTTGTTCCAGATGGGTTCGATCAGCAAGGTCTGGACGGCCACGCTGATCATGCAACTCGTGGAGGAAGGGTTGCTCGACCTCGATGCACCTGTTCGGAACATACTGCCGGACTTCGCAGTCGACGATGCGGTAGCCACTGCAACAGTCACGACGCGTCAACTGTTGACTCACACCAGCGGCATCGACGGTGACGTCTTCATCGATGGCGGCCGCGGCGACGACTGCGTCGAGCGTTACGTTGCTGCCCTGAAGTCGACGGTGCAACTCTTCGCACCCGGCACCGATTGGTCGTACTGCAACACCGGCTTCGTGATCGCCGGACGAATCATCGAGGTTCTCCGAGGCAAGAGTTGGGATGCGGTTCTGCGCGAGCGAATCATCGAGCCGCTCGGCCTGGCCAAGACCACGACCCTGCCTGAGGAGACGGCGCTGCACCGCGCTGCAGTCGGGCACGTCGGCGGTGGCGACAATCTCGCGCAGACACCACAATTCCTCATCCCTCGCTCGATGGGCCCGGCCGGCCTCATCAACAGCACAGCCGAAGATCTACTCCTGTTCGCGCAGGATTCGATGCGCGAGGATCCGATTCTGCTTCAGCGTTCCACTCATCTGGCGATGCTCGAGGAGCGCCGCCAGATCGGTGACGTGTCGTCTGCAGACATCATGGGAACCACGTGGCTACTGCACAATTGGGACGGAGTGCTGGCACATGGCCACAACGGCGGAACTCTCGGACAGCAGTCCTTCTTGAGGGTGGTCCCCTCCTGCGGCATTGCCGTAGTCCTGATGGCCAACGGCGGTGCGATGGACGCACTCTCGGGCGACCTTCTCGCCGAAGTGATCGGTTCCATCGGCGGCGTCGCCGTGACACCGGCATTTTCGCCTGGAGACCCTCACACCCGCACCACATCCTCACCTGAGGAACTCGATGCACTGTGCGGTCTGTACCGCGATGCTGCAGCCGATTTCGTCCTGGAGAGGACCGGCGATTCCCTGACCGCCCGCCGCACCGATCACATCGACCCTTCGATCAACGCCGAAAGCGCAGAGTCCATCTCTCTCAGCCTGATCGAAGTTCACCCTGGAGTATTCGCGACCCAACTACCGCAATCAGCGGGTTGGATC
Source organism: Rhodococcus sp. P-2 (assembly GCF_016598535.1). GTDB lineage: Bacteria > Actinomycetota > Actinomycetes > Mycobacteriales > Mycobacteriaceae > Rhodococcus_F > Rhodococcus_F baikonurensis. Next base: position 2,209,092 of record NZ_CP066779.1, read on the forward strand.
CGGATCACTTTCTCCGACACCGGGAGTACACAATTGCTACACGTCGGAAGCCGCGCGTATCCGCGAGTGAACAACCGATGACCATTCTCCGCGATCTGGCCGAGCGCCAACTTCCTCAGATCCTCGAGGATGCCATCGCGCTCATCGAAGTCGAGTCGCCGTCGCACGATCTCGAAGCTGTTGCACGCAGCGCGAAATGGACGTCAGACCTTGTCCACGAACGACTCGGCGTAACACCGGAGTCCATAGTGACGGAAGGCCGTACCCACCTGGTGACCCGCTTCGGCGATTCCCCGACGCGGTTGATGCTCCTCGGTCATCACGACACCGTGTGGCCCATCGGCACCCTGACGCGCCTACCCGCAGCGGTGACCGACGGAGCCCTTCGGGGCCCGGGGGGTCTCGACATGAAACTTGGTGTCGTTCAGGCAATTCACGCCCTTTCGATCGTCCGGGAGTTGCACGGCGACGATGCACTCGACGGAATCACACTCCTGGTCACCGGTGACGAAGAAATCGGTTCACCCACGTCGCGAACCCTCATCGAGGAACTTGCCGCAGGCGCGGTGCTCGTCCTCGAAGCCGGCGGCGACGGTGGCGAACTCAAGACCGTCCGCAAGGGAGTGTCGCTGTATCGGATCCATGTTGCCGGTCGCGCAGCGCACGCCGGGTTGGAGCCGGAAAAGGGCATCAACTCCGCAGTCGAACTGGCTCGCCTCGTGATCGCGATCAACGACTTGTCCTCGCCGGCGCAGGCAACCACTGTCACCCCGACCGTCATTTCAGCCGGAACCACAACCAACACCGTTCCGGCAGAAGCCTTTGTCGACGTGGACGTACGCGCAACCAGCGCTGCCGAGCAGGAGCGCGTCGATTCGAACATCCGAGCCCTGCAGGCAATCCACCCCGAAGCCGTAGTCACGGTCTCGGGTGGCGTCAACCGTCCACCTCTCGAAGCGACGATGTCCGCACCGTTGCTGGCGTTGGCGGAACGCGTTGCGCTCGAGCATGATCTGACTCCTCCCGTCGGACTCGCCGTCGGCGGAGCCTCGGACGGAAACTTCACTGCCGGCATCGGCATCCCCACCCTCGACGGCCTCGGTGGCGTCGGCGGCGGTGCACACGCCGAGACCGAGCATGCGCTCGTGTCCGCTATCGCCCCGAGAACGGCGTTGGTTGCGGGCCTTATTCGTTCGATCACGTCTGAAGGGGGCCCTCGTGTCGAAAAGCAAAGCGGTTGAGTTTCGAGAACTGGTCGACACCCGCGAAATAGCTGATCTGTCTGCCGTTTTCGACGAGATCTGGGCTACAAGTCCCGGACCGGCTCATTTCGGAACGGCGATGTTGGTTGCGCTTCACCACGGTGGTCATTACGTGGTGGGAGCCTTCTCTGAAGGCGAAATGATCGGAGGTTGCGTCGGATTCTTCGTCGAGCCTCTCGGCGAGGTCCTGCACTCACACATCGCCGGAGTTCTACCCGGGCATGCAGGCAAGGGAATCGGCCGCGCCCTCAAGCATCATCAGCGTGACTGGTGCATCGAGCGCGGCGTCAGGACGATTCGGTGGACCTTCGATCCACTCGTCGCACGAAATGCCTACTTCAACATCCAGCGTCTCGGTGCCGAACCCGCCGAATACAACCCGGATTTCTACGGATCGATGGCAGACGGCATCAATGCCGGCGACGCCAGCGACCGCATGCTGGTCAGCTGGGATCTCGACGCCGACGGAGCTCCGAGTTCTTCTGTGGCCGTTGATGATACATTCAAGGTGCTCCAACCCACCGAGGACGGGACGCCTCGGATGCTCCCGATCCCACCCGACTGCGTCGACATCGCGGTCGGAATACCCAGAGACATAGAGCATCTGAGAACCGTCGACCGCGCTTCTGCCTTCGCCTGGCGACACGCGCTTCGCGAGTACCTCGAACCACTGATCGCCTCGAAGGAATGGCAATCGACCGGCTTCGACCCCAGCGGCTATTACATGTTCACGAAAATCTGCGAGACAACCGGAGAAGAGCAAGTCCATGCACATTGAGTCCGTCGAATTGCGCGAACTGCGCATCCCTCTCGTCTCCCCCTTCACCACGTCGTTCAGCACCCAACTCGAGCGCAACACCCTCGTCCTGAAGGTGAGTGGCACCACCGACGGCCCCAATGGCCCGGTGGAGACTGTCGGCTGGGGCGAGTGCGGCTCGCTGAGCGATCCGTACTACAACTCGGAGTACACCGCCGGTGCGCGCGCGATGCTTCGCGAGTATCTCGTTCCGACGCTGCGTAAGTCGCAGTCGGATCAGCCGCTCACCGCCGAGACCGTCGGCAGCGCGCTTCACCACATCGTGGGTCACCAGATGTCCAAGTCTGCCATCGAAATGGCAATCCTCGACGCCGAATTGCGCGCTCGTGGACAATCTTTCGCTCGATACCTCGGTGCAACGCGCACACGAGTTCCCTCGGGAGTATCCGTCGGCATCCAGGACAGCATTCCGCAGTTGCTCGAGACCGTCGGCAACTATCTGTCGCAGGGATACGTGCGAATCAAACTGAAGATCAAGCCGGGCTGGGACATCGCTCCCGTGGCGGCGGTGCGCAAGGAGTTCGGCTACGACGTGCCCCTACAGGTCGATGCGAACGCCGCGTACACCCTCGTCGACGCACAGTTGCTGCGTCGCCTGGACGAATTTGCACTGCTCCTCATCGAACAGCCGCTGGCCGAGGACGATTTGGTGCAGCACGCCAAGCTCGCCCAGTCTCTCTCGACTCCGATCTGCCTCGACGAGTCGGTCGAGTCGGCCAAGGATGCAGCGGATGCCATCACGCTCGGTGCCGCTTCGGTCATCAACATCAAGCCGAGCCGTGTCGGTGGATACCTGGAAGCCAAGCGGATCCATGATCTCGCCTCGGCGCACGGTATCGCGGTGTGGTGCGGCGGGATGCTCGAGACCGGAATCGGACGCGCCGCCAACGCCGCACTCGCAGCACTGGACGGCTTCACACTGCCCGGTGACATCTCGGCGTCCGATCGCTTCTACAAGGAAGACATCACCGAACCGTTTGTCATCGAGGACGGCCACATCTCCGTGCCGCAGGGACCGGGCTTCGGTGTGACTCCGCGTGAAGACGTCATGGAGCGCTTCACCGTCGGAACCGAGATTCTGTAGGTTCCCGGCGTCAGCTGCAGTCACCTCCACCTCACCCGGTGGAGGTGACTGTTCGTCGTTTGTGTCGGTAGCTCGGTGCATAGTGATTCGGACATGACGTACTGCACCGAAAGGCCCCCGATGAGTAGCTGGTCCGATCGCCCGATCTGCGCGTTCGACCTCGAAACCACGGGACGGAATCCGTCGACCGCCCGCATCGTCAGTGCCTGCGTCGCGGTGATCGACGGTGCGAAGGTCGAAACACGCACGTGGCTACTCGATCCCGGCGTCGACATCCCCGCCGGTGCCTCGGCCATTCACGGCATCAGCACCGAGTACGCGGCGCAACACGGCCAGAACTACTCCGAGGGCTACGAAGAGATTCGCGAGGCTCTGCACAATTCCTGGGCGCGCGATCACGCCGTCGTAGCGTTCAACGCCTCCTACGATCTGACGGTCATGCATGCCGAAGGTCTGCGCATCGGTAAGCCCGCCTTCGTTCCGGGGTTGGTCATCGATCCGTACGTGATCGATCGCGCGATGGACACGTTCCGCAAGGGCAAACGAACGCTCGCAGCCGTGTGCGAGCACTACGGGATTTCCCTCGAGTCTGCCCACGAAGCCGAGGCCGATGCCAAAGCAGCGGCGGCGTTGGCCCGCGAGCTCGCCGTACGGTTCCCCGACATCCTGGGGCTCGATCTCATGGTCGATCAGGCCGATTGGCATGCCGAGCGGCAACGCGAATTCGCCGAGTACCTACTCACCCAAGGGAGGGACGTGGCAGATGTGAACGGCCAGTGGCCGATTCGCATCATCGCCTGACGCCCTCCCCGGCTCGGACGGTCGCGCGCGCTACTGCGGGACCGGCGGCCACACCGGCGCAATGGACCACGGACGCGCCGTTTCGAGTTGCGACGCAACCTGAATCAGCAAATCTTCACGCCCGAACGCGCCGACCAACTGCACGCCGATCGGCACACCGGCCGAGTCATGACCCATCGGCAAGGAAATCGCAGGCTGACCGGAACTGTTGAACGGACTGGTCAAGCCGCTGTATCCGGCCGAATGCTCCCAGATCGACATGGGATTTGCCATATCGAGCAGTCCGAGCGGAGCTGCCGGCCGAGCCATCGTCGGAGTCAGCAGCAGATCGTGATCGACAAAGAACGCACCGATCACCTGGGCAGCCCGCTCGAGTTCCTGCAATGCCTTGACGACGTTCGTCGCACTTTCGGACTTCGCGCGGTCGTAGATCATCCGAGCCATCGGCTCGAGGTCGTCGTCGCGGATTGCGCGGTTCAGTGTCTCCAGCCGTTCATCGACCTCGATCGTCATCGGAATGCCCATCAACACGGAAAGTCCGGCAGTAAGGGCATCGAGTGGAAAGTTCGGGGCGCCCTCGGTGACATCGTGACCGAGTTCTTCGAGCAGGCCGGCAACACTGGTTGTGACGGCCGCGCACTCCGGGTCCACCGGGGTGCCGTCCGGCAGCACGTTGCTCAGACCAATCCGCAACCGTCCGGGATCCGCACCCACTTCCTCGATGTAGGGCCGCCTCGGCGCCAGGATCACGTAAGGATCGCCCACTGTCGGCCCGGCGGACAGATCGAGAAGCAGCGCAGTGTCGCGGACACTTCGGGTGAGTGCGTGATGAACACTCATCGGCGAGGAGAACAGCGTGCGCGCCGGTGCCGTCGGAGTGCGTCCGCGGCTGGGCTTGAGGCCTACCAAGCCACAGGCCGATGCGGGAATACGGATCGATCCACCGCCGTCACTGGCATGGCCGCCGGGCACGATCCCGACGGCAACCGCTACAGCCGTGCCACCCGAAGATCCGCCGGGTGAACGATCGAGGGCGTATGGGTTGCGGGTGGGCCCGAACAGCGCAGGTTCGGTACTCGCGTTCTTACCGAACTCCGGGGTGTTCGTCTTGCCGATGACAACCAGACCGGCCTCACGGTATCGCTCCACGAGCGTCGAATCTTTTTCTGCCACAGCGTCGGCGAACAATCGAGATCCGTTGGTGCTCGGCAATCCTGCGACGTCCAAGCCCAGGTCTTTGATCACGAACGGGACGCCGTGCAATGGACCTTCCGGCAGGCCGTTCGATACTTCGTTGCGCGCTTCCTCGCGACGCTCACTGATCACCGCATTGACTGCAGGGTTGCGCTCGTCGAGTCTGTCCAGGCTGAACTCGAGGACTTCCTTGGCTGAGACGTCACCGCTCTTGATCGCTTCGGCAAGGCCGGTCATGTCGTTGTTGTCGAACAAATCCTGCATCGATGCCCTCATCACTCGTGTAGAACTCTGCCGATAGTGAGGTCCGTCATATCAACCGGGACGGCGACGCAGTTCCGAAATTCCGCTTGGCGGGACCGATCAGAGAATCAAGCCCTCACAGAATCAAACCCTGCCGCCGCGCTTCCACAACAGCTTCGTGACGACTGCGGACATCGAGCTTTCCCATCAGATTCCGCATGTACGTCTTGATCGTTTCGACGCTCAACGACAACCTCTCGGCTATCTCGGCGTTGCGCAGTCCGAGAGCGACGTAGCCCATCACCTCCCGCTCGCGTGGCGACAGGACGACACTGTTCACAGCTGGAGTGTTCGTCGAAGGCTTCGGCGACACCAAAGCACGCAGCTTGGCCTCGACGGCATGGACCTGTGCGCTGAGAGCAGTGTCCTCGAGGTTCGCCGCGATCTCGCCGAGCGCCAGAACGCTCTCGGTCAGCCCTTCGGATATCTGGGCGTCTCGGTTCGAACCATGTTCCACCGCAGCGGTATCGAGCATCGCCACCCGCCGATCCACCTCGTCGCGGATCTCGAATTCGCGGGCCAACGCGTACGACGATCGCATCATCGTCTCGGCAATCACGTCTCCGATCGGCAGGTTGGCACGCAGTCCTCCGTAGATCGCTCCGCGGGTAACCCCGCGTACGACGATCGGCACCGCCATCAAGGATTCGATCGCTTCGGTGCCCACTTCGTAGTCGTAGTCGTGAGTGATGTGCGACGAGTTCGCGTAGTCCTGGACCGCGCCCGGTCGTTGTTCTGCGATCGCCCGACCGCCGAGTCCGCATTCGGCGTCGATCCGAAGGTTTCGCAGGATGTTGCTGCGCGTGCCGACGTGACCGGTGATGGTCAGCGACCGGTGGCTGACGCAGCCGCCGAACAGAACCGGCAACTCGGTTCTGGGGTGCAGCCGACGCAGTTCGGCGCGCAACGCGTCGTCGTCGCTCGGTCTCAGTACCCTGCTCACTCTCACCTCCACGTACCCAATTCAGAGGGTAGCGGCACCTTCGGCTGGGCAATAGCGTGCATCCAGGCCATTTGTAGTGCCGATCACACTTATCGTGACACCAACCGTGTCACGTCGCCTTCGGAGGAACCGTGTCTGTCTCGACAGCTCTCGCAGCCAACAACACCCCGCTCAGTCCGCTGCGCTTTCTCGAGCGCAGCGCTGCGGTGTTCCCCGATCGCACCGCCGTAGTTCACGGCGACCGGACGTACACGTACCGAGAGTTCGGCGACGAGGTCGCCGCGCTGGCCCGCGTCCTACGTGAGCGCATTCAGCCCGGTGACCGCGTTGCATACCTGGCGCCGAACGTTCCCGAGATGCTGTTCGCGCATTTTGCCGTCCCGCTCGCCGGTGGGGTCCTGATCGCCCTGAACTCGCGTCTCGCCGGACCTGAGCTCGAGTACATCCTCGATCATTCGGGAACCGCGATCCTGTTCGTCGACTCCGAATTCGTCGGCTCTGTCTCCTCGTCCAAGACAAACGTCGCAAGCCTTCGCGAGATCATCGAGATCCCGGACTCCACCGTGCCGTACCCGGAGGTCCCCGCCGGAATCGTCACCGGGCAGTACGCCGATCTGATTGCCGAAGCCGAAGCACTCGCCGATCAGCCATTGTACTGGGGCGTCGACGACGAGCAGCAGTGCATCGCCATCAACTACACCTCGGGCACCACCGGAAAACCCAAGGGCGTCATGTACTCCCACCGCGGGGCGTACCTGAACTCGCTCGGCGAGACCTTCCACAACGGCTTCGACGGATCGACGAAGTACCTGTGGACGCTGCCGATGTTCCACTGCAACGGGTGGTGCACGCCCTGGGCCGTCACCCAGGCCGCCGGCACACACATCTGCCTCCGTGCGGTCCGCGCCGACGCGATCTGGGATGCCATCGACAATCTGGGCGTGACACATCTGTGCGGCGCCCCCACCGTCTGCTCGACCATCGCGGATGCCGAGCAGGCCCACAAGGTCGACGCACTACGCATCACGACGGCCGGGGCTCCGCCGTCGCCGACGATCATCGGAAAACTCGAAGACATCGGCGTCACCGTCGTTCACGTCTACGGCCTCACCGAGGTGTACGGTCCGTACACGATCTGCGAGTACCAGGAAGCCTGGGACGACAAGCCGCAGTCCGAGCGCGCCGCACTGCTCTCCCGCCAGGGAGTCGGCATGGTGCAGGCCGAAAATGCCCGCGTTGTCGATGCCGAGATGAACGACGTTCCCGCCGACGGTCGGACGATGGGTGAGATCGTGCTCCGCGGCAACAACGTGATGCTCGGGTACTACCGAGACGAGACCGCGACCGCCGAAGCGTTTGCCGGTGGTTGGTTCCATTCCGGCGACCTCGGCGTCATGCATCCCGACGGTTACATTCAGCTCAAGGACCGCGCGAAGGACATCATCATCTCGGGCGGCGAGAACATTTCCACGGTCGAGGTGGAGCAGGCGATCATGAGTCACCCGGCCGTGGTCGACGTGGCAGTCGTCGGCGTCCCCGACGAGAAGTGGGGCGAGCGTCCGAAGGCATTCGTTGTGCTGGGCAAGGGATTGCAGGCTTCCGCAGAAGAGATCGTCGAGCACACCCGCACCTTGCTGGCCGGGTACAAGGTTCCCCGCGACATCGTCTTCCCGCTCGACCTTCCGCGCACCCCGACAGGCAAGGTTCTCAAGTTCGAACTGCGTGCGTCGAAGTAACTCTGCCGACGGGTCTCAGCGCACCGGAGAATATCGCCGGCGCAGATCGACAGGTTGTCCGTCCGAAGGGAAAGGCAACGACGTGAAGTCGAGCGGAGCGACGTAATCTGCGTCGACGTTCCAGTCGAAGCGCGTGAGGAGGTGGTGCATGATCGCCTTGATCTCGGCGCCGGCGAAGTGCATCCCCAGACATTTGTGCACTCCACCGCCGAACGGCTCCCACGCGTACCGATGAACCTTGTCTTCGCGTCGATTCTCGGCGAAACGCTCGGGATCGAAACGCTCGGGATCGGGCCAGTACTGCGCCATGTGGTGTGTGAAGTGAGGGGCGACGGAAACATACGTTCCCGCAGGCACGAAGTGACCGCGTACTCGAGTGTCGCGGACCGCTCGCCGCGCCATGACCGGTACGGGCGAGACGAGTCGGAGGCATTCCTTCATCACCAGGTCAAGGCTGCTCAGGCCGTCCAGATCTGCATAACTCGGCGTCGAGGTCGCCAGGGCGAGCGACTCGGCGCGGCACCTGTCCTGCCACTTCGGGTGTTGCCCCAGGTACTGCATCATCGTGGACAGGGTGATCGTCGAAGTGTCGTGTGCGGCCATCAGGAGAAAGATCATGTGATCGATCACTTCGTCGTCGCTGAAGCGTTGTCCCGCTTCGGATTCGATGTGACAGAGCACGGAGAAGAGGTCGTCGGTTTCGAGATTTCGACGCGCCGGCAGGTACCGACGGAAGAACTCTTCGAGAACCCGCCGGCCGTCCAGGCCGCGCTTCCATCGCGTCCCCGGCACCGGGTAGCGAATCAGAGAGGTTGCTGCCTGGACACAATCGACGAAAGCCTTCTTCACCGAGGATATTTCACTCTCGGTGCTTCCTTCCACCCCGCCCATGAAGATGTCGGTCGCGAGATCGAGGGTCAGTGTCTTCAATGCCGTGTAGGCACGGAATTCGTCAGTGGGCGACCACGCGTCGAGCGCCGAGTCGATTGCGGGATTGAGAGCGTCGACAGACTTCTCGATCCGTGTCCGGGTGAACGCCTGCTGCATGATTCGACGGTGTCGTAGATGTTCCTCCGAATCGAGCAGCATCAGCCCGCCGTGAAAGAAGGGGCCGATAAGTACCGACCAGCCGTCGCTGTTGACGAATGCCCGATCCTTGTTCTGCAGCACCTCCTGACACGCGTCAGGCCCGAGTACAGCGATCCATTTCCGACCGACCATCGAGAACCAGGACACCTCACCGAATCGATCCCAATTCTCTTGCATCAGAGCGAGCGGATCGCGAATGTAGGCGAGCGCGTGTCCGACCAGGGGCAGCCCGGAACGGCCCGAAATCGGTTGCAACTGCGAGTTCATGGGGGGACGAGCCAGGATCTTGGATACTGTGACCTCTATTCTCGCTCAATCTGACAGTAGCCCCTGTCAGATTGACTGTAGTCTGCGTCACACCGAAGCGTCTGTCAATATCGACCTATGACTTCTCCTACGCCGCGGCGGTATGCCGGCCTGAGCGGCGACCAGCGCTCAGCACTGCGGCGCGAGAGCTTGCTCGAGGCAGGGTTGGAACTGTTCGCGGCCGCGGGCAGTCGAGGCGCCACGATGACCGCGATCTGTGCGCGAGCGAAGTTGACGGAACGCTACTTCTACGAAAGTTTTTCCAGCAGAGACGAACTGCTGGAAAAGATCCTGGACGGAATTGCCGACGAGGTTCGCGACGCCGGCCTGGCCGCGCTACGAACGAGCGAGGGGACGCTCGAGGAGCGCGCACGAGATGCCATCACGTCGTTCGTCAGCCTCCTCACCGACGATCCCCGCAAGGGGCGTGTGGCAATGATCGAATCCGCTGCATACGAACCGCTTCGCGCACACCGGCGCGCGGTACTGCACGGCTTCGCCCAGATGGTCGCGGACGAAGCCACGCGAATGTACGGCGACCGAGCTTGGCCACCTCATCAAGGTCAGATCAACGGACTGCTCTTCGTCGGGGGCCTTGCCGAACTGGTCACCGCGTGGCTGAACGAGGAGATCGCTATTACCCCTGACGAGATCGTCGAGGCGGCAACTTACCAATTCACGTCCACCGCACACCGTTGAGATGGAACCGATCGGCATGCGGTTGCTGCCCGCCACACCGGGATGGCGCGAACAGGCGCAATACTTGTCCCCATGAGTGAACGCGCAGACCTGCCCGGAACTGACCCCGCACAGTTTCGGGTACACGTCGCGTCTCAAGCGATCCGGTTGTTCTCGGAGAACGGGTACGAAGCCACCACCGTCGAGCAGATCGCCGCTGCCGCGGGCGTGTCACGTCGGACGTTCTTCCGGCAGTTCCGCTCCAAGGAAGACGTGATCTTCGCCGATCACGAGTCCCTCCTCGAACACGTGGCCGAGTTCCTGGCGTCCGATTCCGCCGACCCCTGGGCATCGGTGTGCGAGGCGGCGGGACTGGTCTTCGATTTCTTCCGCCGGAACCGTGACCTGTCGATGCGGCGATACCGCGTCGTACAGCACGTCCCCGCTCTTCGCGACCGCGAGCTCGTCACCGGATTCCGTTACGAGCGCCTCTTCGTCGACTACCTACGCAGCGCTGTCCCCCGCGAACCTGTCCTCGAGGTTGTCGGTTTTGCCGCAGCTGTCACCGCGTGCCACAACTACCTCCTGCGAAGCATGATCAAGGGTGACGAGGACGCCACGGCCGATGCGCTGAGTCAAGCACTGCTCGACGTTCGGCGGACGTACGGCGTGGCCCCTGGATCCAAGACCAGCGCGCCGGAATCGAAGTCCGTGCTGGTAGTAGCATTTCCCCCGGGCACTTCTGCCGAGGAGATCAGCAGAAAGATCCACGAACAACTCGGCTGACACTCCTCGTGCACCGAAACTTCACACACCCATCCCTTGACCTGGCACTCAGTGCCGTGTTTGACTGGGGTCATTGGCACCGGTCTGTCCGCGAATCTCGTCGGTAACGCCGGAGCCGCACCAACCGCCTTCAAGCCACCTTCACCAAGGAGCGTTCCCATGGCAGGAAACCCGGATTTCAATCTCTTCGCGTTGAACGAAGAGCACGACGAACTGCGGGCTGCTATCCGCGGACTCTCCGAGAAGGAAATCGCGCCGTACGCCAAGGACGTCGACGAGAACGCACGCTTCCCCGAGGAAGCACTCACCGCTCTCAACGCATCGGGCTTCAACGCCATCCACGTTCCCGAGGCTTACGACGGGCAGGGCGCCGACTCCGTCGCCACCTGCATCGTCATCGAGGAAGTTGCCCGCGTCTGTGGCTCCTCCTCGCTGATCCCCGCCGTGAACAAGCTCGGCACCATGGGCCTGATCCTCAAGGGTTCCGAAGAGCTCAAGTCCAAGGTGCTCCCGGATCTGGTCAACGGCGGAATGGCGTCGTACGCGCTGTCCGAGCGTGAAGCCGGATCCGACGCGGCCTCGATGCGTACCCGCGCGAAGGCTGATGGTGACGACTGGATCCTCAACGGCTCCAAGTGCTGGATCACCAACGGCGGCAAGTCGACCTGGTACACCGTCATGGCTGTCACAGATCCCGACAAGGGTGCAAACGGCATCTCCTCCTTCATGGTCCACAAGGACGACGAGGGCTTTGTCGTCGGACCGAAGGAAAAGAAGCTCGGCATCAAGGGCTCCCCCACCGCTGAGCTGTACTTCGAGAACTGCCGCATCCCCGGCGACCGCATCATCGGCGAACCGGGCACCGGCTTCAAGACGGCACTCGAGACCCTCGACCACACGCGTCCCACCATCGGCGCACAGGCTGTCGGCCTCGCCCAGGGCGCACTCGACGCGGCTCTGGCGTACACCAAGGACCGCAAGCAGTTCGGCAAGTCCATCAGCGACTTCCAGGCTGTTCAGTTCATGCTCGCCGACATGGCGATGAAGGTCGAAGCAGCACGCCTTATGGTCTACACCTCCGCTGCCCGCGCCGAGCGCGGCGAGAAGAACCTCGGCTTCATCTCCGCCGCCGCCAAGTGCTTCGCTTCGGACGTTGCCATGGAGGTCACCACCGACGCCGTGCAGCTGTTCGGTGGCGCCGGCTACACCACCGATTTCCCGGTCGAGCGCATGATGCGCGACGCCAAGATCACGCAGATCTACGAGGGCACCAACCAGATTCAGCGCGTCGTGATGTCGCGTGCGCTACTGAAGTAGGGCCTCCGGCCCTGTGCGCGGTTAGGCAGTCCATAGACTCCTTAACCGCGCACGGGGGCTTGTCCCCTGTCTGAAGAATCTTGAGGAGAATCGTGGAACTCGTAGGCGTAATCGGCGGCGGCACCATGGGTGCCGGCATTGCCGAAGTTTGTGCAAAAGCCGGTAGCTCGGTACTGGTGCTCGAAACCAAGGAAGAATTTGCCGCCGCTGCTCGCGAACGGATCGCCAAGTCGATCAACCGCGGCGTAGCCAAGGGCAAGATCACGCAGGAAGACGCCGACGCCGCCATCGCACGCGTTCGCGTCACCCTGGACATGGAAGAGTTCGCCGATCGCGATCTGGTGATCGAGGCGGCTCCCGAGATCGAAGCTCTCAAGTACGAGATCTTCGGCAAGCTCGACAAGATCGTCAAGCCTGCAGGCATTCTGGCGACCAACACCTCGTCGATCCCCGTCATCAAGATCGCCAAGGCCACCTCGCGCCCCGGCCAGGTTGTGGGCGTTCACTTCTTCAACCCCGTGCCGGTCATGCCGCTCGTGGAGATCGTGGTCAGCCTCACGACGTCCGAAGAGACCGTCCTCGCCGTCACCGACTACGCCAAGAACACGTTGCGTAAGAAGACGGTCCGCGCGGGCGACCGCTCGGGCTTCATCGTCAACGCTCTGCTCATCCCTTACCTGTGCCAGGCAGTCCGGATGCTCGAATCCGGCTACGCCACAGCAGAAGACATCGACGAGGCCATGAAGGGCGGCTGCGGCTACCCGATGGGCCCGCTGACGCTCCTCGACACCGTCGGTCTCGACATTGCCCTCGCAGCAGCCGAGTCCCTGTACGCGGAATTCGCAGAACCGCATTACGCTCCGCCGGCGCTGCTTCGTCGCATGGTCGACGCCGGTCGCCTCGGAAAGAAGACCGGTCGCGGCTTCTACGAATACGCCTGAGTCCGCCCGCTTCACTCTTCCGGCCCCTTACCTGTTGCAGGTGAGGGGCCGGAGTTGTTTCGGACAGATCTTGTCGAATCCATTGACAAATTCGCGTGGCGCAGCAAAAGTCATCATGTGACAACAACCGTTGTCACATGAGCGCAGGCGGAGGGGCCACCCAGATGAGCAGCGATGCAGACACGGGCACTCGTCGATCGAAGCCTCGAGAACTACGAGCCGATCCGATCGGCCCCGGCTCCCTGACATGGACACACTTCGGCGACGTTCGCGGTCTGCTGTATCTCGGACGCGCAGGCACCCTGCAGAACATGCACCCCGCGGTAAGTGGAGCGCTGCAGGATCATTCGAATTTCTTCGACAACCCGCTCGACCGCCTGTTCCGCTCACTGCCGCCCATCTACGGCGTCGTGTACGACCGGACCGAAGAGGGCACAGGCACGCTTGTTCGCAACTTCCACACCGATCTCAAAGGGATCGACGAAACCGGCGGGCGCTACCACGCCCTCGCTCCTGACACTTTCTGGTGGACACACGTCACGTTCTTCGAGGTGATTCTCGATTTCAACGAGCGATTCGCGTACAGGAAGTTCACGGCGGAGCAGAAGGACCAGCTTGTCCGTGAGGCCGTAACCTGGTGGCGCTGTTACGGACTCACCGATCGGCCGGCTTTCGACGACTACGCCAGCTTCCGCACGTATTGGGAAGACATGCTCAACAACCACTTGATCAACACCCACACCACAAAATGGTCGACGCGCATCGCCGAGCACGACATCGCGCCTGCTCCGAAGGTTCCGACGTGGCTGTGGCGTCTTACCTCACGCCCCACGATGGCTGTGGCGAACTGGATCGGCAAGGCACTGATGCCGGCGAAGGCGCGTGAGACCCTCGAATGGGAGTGGACGCTGCGCGACGAACGGATGTACTTCTGGTTCGCCCGCTTCCTGACATTGACAGATCGATTCTGGCATCTGCTGCCGCTACGACTGCGGTATGCACCGCGCGCCTACTCGGGCATCCGCGCGCAGGGTCTGTGAGCGCTCGTCGGTAGGCTGGAGTGCGTGCCAGCTCATCTCCCCTCCGACGCGATCAGTGTCCGCGTGGACAGCTGGACGTGGGCGGTTCGGCTGTTCAAGACACGCTCGCAGGCGGCGACGGCCTGCCGATCGGGACACGTTCGGGTCAATGGAACGTCGGCAAAGGCGGCTCAGCAGGTGAAAGCCGGCGACGAGGTGCGGGTGCGTGTATCCGGCATCGAACGCATTGTCGTCGTGGTCAAGCCGATCACGAAGCGAGTCAGCGCGGTGCTGGCCGCCGATTGCCTGCAGGACAATTCACCACCCCCACCGCCTCCCGAACTGATTGCGTCCATTCCGCGACGTGATCGCGGCGCCGGCAGACCGACCAAGCGCGAGCGACGTGACCTCGAGAAGTTGCGCGGCCTCGAGCCGTAACCACCGCCTCGAACGCGTCACGACCTCGAAACAGGCTGACGCAGAACCGTCTTCAGTTTCTCGGGCGCTGTCCGGCGAGCGTCACCGAGATAGATCTCGTGATGATCGCCGTTGAAGCTCAGGCCGTTCGCCGGGATGAACGTATTGTGCAAGCGGTCAAGGGTGGGAGCCTCGTCGTCGTAGGAACCTACGTGAAGAATCTGGACGGACAGGCCCTCCTCCAATTCGAGGAACCGCACCTTGTCCAAAGCCGCCACGTTCTTCTTGGCGCGGACCGCTTTGGCTCGAACTGAGGCGATCGCCCCAGACAGTTCGGCCTGAGTGATCCATTCCGGTTGCGAGATCATCATCGTCCAATCCCACGACGCCTTGTCCCGTGTCACGAACACTTCGGGATCATCTGCCCGCCACAACCCTTCCAGCGGGCCAACGACGAAGTCGCGATCCAGTTCCTTCTTGCTCGCGAATTTTGTCGAGTACGACACTGAATACAGCGCTTCGAGCGCGTCCGCGTACTCGGTGGCAGTGTTGGGGTCGCCGTGACCGTCGACAGCGAAGTAGCCGAAGCGTGGAACGGTCACGAGGGCAAAATCGCGGCGCCCGGGCGAATAGAGTTCCTTGTAGACCTTTTTGACGTCGTACTTCTCCATGCGGCACCTACCTGAGCTCGGACCAAGTTCAACATCAGGAAACTAGCCGAAGGTGCCGACAACCGAATAGCGAACCAGCGTCCCCTTGTTAATAGACCAGTGGACCTTTACTCTGGACGGGGTGACTACACACCAGACGACCGACGTCGCCCCAGCAGCACGTCGCAGACCGTTGCGGATCGTGGCTATTTCGGCGATTGTCGCGTCGATCTTGGCTCTATTGTTCGTGTATCCGTGGTGGAGCTTGTTCGTCCGACCGGACTGGCCGACGGCAGTCACAGTCTTCGGCACCGTTCTGTTTGCCGCCCTCCTGGTCACTCTGCCTGTCACCATGGTGCTCAGCCACGGACACACCGATCGTGATCCCATTCGCCTGGTCGGCGACGCACTCCTCGGAATCATCTGGGTCGTGTTCGTGTGGACGTTGCTCGGCGAAGTCCTGAGACTCGGACTGCTCGTCGGCGGCGTGGATGACCCGCTTCGATCGAGAATCGTTGCCGTTGCGGCCCTGATCACCTCGGCCGCTCTGCTGATCTGGGGCCACCGGGAAGCCATGAGACTGCCACGGATCAAGCAGGTCGACGTCACCATCCCTCGCCTTGGTGCGGGGATGGACAAACTTCGGGTAGTCGCGATCACCGACACTCACTTCGGGCCGATCAATCGCGAGAAGTGGTCCGAGCGCGTCATCGCGGCAGTCAACGATCTCGACGCCGACATCGTGGCCCACGTCGGTGACATCGCCGACGGAACGGTAGAGCAACGCCTCGGCCAAGCGACGCCCCTCGCATCGGTCGAAGCCAGGCTCGCTCGCGTCTACGTGACCGGCAATCACGAGTACTTCCACGAGGCTCAGGAGTGGCTCGACTACATGACCTCGATCGGCTGGGACGCGCTGCACAACCGCCACCTCGTGGTCACCAAGGGCGGAGACAGACTGGTCATCGCCGGAGTCGACGATGCGACAGCGTTGGGATCGAAACTCGACGGGCACGGCGCGAACTTCGACATGGCCCTGGCCGGCTCCGACCCCGAATTGCCGATCCTGATGCTCGCCCACCAACCGAAGCAGGTTACTCAGTCCGCTTCTGCGGGAGTGGATCTGCAGCTCGCCGGTCATACCCACGGCGGACAGATCTGGCCCTTCAACTTTCTGGTGAAACTCGATCAACCGTCGGTACACGGGCTTACCAGGCACGGAGAACGTACGCAGCTGTACACCAGCCGGGGAACCGGATTCTGGGGTCCGCCCTTCAGGGTGTTCGCACCGAGCGAGATAACCGTTCTGACGCTGCACAGCGCCTGATCGTTCTCAGCTCGTTCGGGTTGCCGCTCGCGCCGACAACCCGACGAGCTGGTTGATCAGACCTTCACGCAGGCCGACTGCGAACATGTCGGAGGCCGGGGGCGCCTGCATCTCGTTCAGTACGACGACCATGGATTCAGTCGGCTCGGCGGTCGGCCACAAGCCGGCAACGATCACCAGGGTCACCTTGGCGAATTGAGCGGCGTCGCCCTCCGAGAGATGGGACAGTTGCGAATGAATCAGCGACGCAAACCTTCCCGAGTTGACCGTCGCCCGCTTCTTGAAGTCACGGGCGAAGTCGACGGAGATGTTTCTTTCGAGAACACCGGCCATGACACTCATCAACTCGCACAGTAACCGCTGTGAGACAAGCGATTCCGCAACCGCGGATGCCACATGAATTTCAGCGGCGAACGGTGACTCGTCACCGGCCGGAGTCAACGACTCGGACAACCCGTCCAACCACGCAACCCAGTTCTCGTCGAGCACTTCGAGAAAGATGGCTTCGCGACTGTCGAAGTACCGGAGCACGTTCGACTTCGCCAGGCCGACGCTCTCACTGAGCTCACGCAGGCTGATGTCGGCGACGGGTCTGGACCCGAGCATCGCGCGGGCTGCATCGAGAATCGCGCACCGACGTGCTTCGATCTGCTCGGGCCTGCGCGCGCGCTGGAATCCGTGGGTCGCCACCATCACGTAAGATTATCAGACCATCGTTCTATTGTTTGCTGCACTGCGGGTCAATTGTCCGAAGGTGCATGCTGCGCCACGACTCCCCTCGACGCCAGTTCGCGACGCAGCGAATCGGTATCGACGGACGCGAGATCGACTCGGTGCGTGCGGGTGGCCAAAGCTCGGACCTCCACGGACAGATCTGCCACCTGCTTACGCGTCGCGGCCTGCCCTGCCTCGTCCTGTTCCGCCACTCGCTCGACCAACCAGGAAGCGAGTGTGGCAGTTACGATGCCCAGCAATGCAATTCCGCCGATCATCAACGCTCCGGCGATCAGGCGCCCGGTTGTAGTGACAGGAGCCATGTCTCCGTAACCGACGGTCGTAACCGTCTCCATCGCCCACCACAACGCCGTCCCGTACGACGTGATGGCGGCGCCCTCAGCGTGCCGCTCGGCGTCGAGCATGGCCAGTGCCGCGACACCGATCAGCAAGGCCGTAGCCCCGGTGGCGTAAACAACCACTCGTCCACGCAAGCTTTGCCCGCTCGAGCGGTGGACTATAGCAAGCAGGGTGACCAGTCGAAGGAGGCGCAAGGGACGCAGCATGGGTAGCACCACCATCGCCAAATCCAAGAGATGCCTGACGAACCAGCGACCGCGAGCAGGAGCCAACCACAGGCGAACTGCGTAGTCGACGGCAAATACGACCCACGCGGCCCACATGATCCATTCGGTCAGGCGATGCGGGAAGCCAGTCGGTTGCGCCAGGACTTGGTACGCGTACGCCACCAAGAACAGGCAGGCCGCAGCGGTCAAGGGGATGTCGGTGGTGAGCTGCCACCGCTCCGACGTCCACGCAGTGCGGCGGTGCACCGACTTCGTCGATTCGTTCATCCGAGAAGTCTTACACCACTGCTACCGCGTGACCGGCAGAACCGACTCAGATCCGAGTGTGCGTCAAGATGTTGAGCGCCATGGGAACTGCCTCGATCGTGATGGGCAACGGCCCCACCCGATCGCCGTCCGCGTAGGCGATGATGCCCTCGGAGACCAACCGCACCTTCTTCGACCGATACGTCTGCACCGCATCCAAGGAGACGTGAGTTCCCTTGTACACCCGCGGAAACAGGCGCACCAGACGCAACCTCGAACCGTGCCCGACGACGGTCAGATCCAGCAACCCGTCCGACTTCGACGCTCCTGGCGTGATGAGCATGCCGCCACCGTACGAGCGCCCGTTGCCGACAGCCACGAGCGTCGCGTCCACCGTGATGACCTCGTCGTCGAGTTCGATCCGGTACGGCAACGGCTTCATCTTCGCCAACTCGGCGAGCATCGCCAAGTTGTAGCGCATCGGCCCCTTGGGCCAGGACATCCGATTGGCCCGTTCACTGACCAGCGAATCGAATCCGCTCGCGATGATCGTTCCCGACCAGACGACGGAACCGTCGGCAAGCGTGATCTTCGCCAGGTCGGACTGCTGCACGACGCCGTCGGCGATCACATCGGCGGCTGCCTCGGGATCGCCTGTGGGAATGCCGAACTCACGGGCGTGATCGTTACCGGTGCCTGCCGGGATGAGCCCGATGGGCGTGTCGGTCAAGGCAGCAGCCTGCAATCCGATACTGATGGCGCCGTCGCCGCCGACCACCACCAGCGCGTCGGTACCTTCCTCGATCGCACGACGCGCCAACTTCTTGGCGTCGTCGGCGTCGGTTCCGATGATCTCGGTGACGGCAACTCCCCGAGCACGCAGTCGCGCAACACCTTTGCGTCCGGCCGCAGGCGCGTGACCATGCCCCGCCATCGGATTGATCAGGACGGTAACCTTCTCGATCTGACTGCGGGTTTCGGTCACGGAATCAGCTTTCCAGGATTGAGGATGCCGGCAGGGTCCACTGCATTCTTCACTGCGCGAAGGATATTCGCGCCCAATTCGCCGATCTCGTCCTTCATCCACGGGCGATGATCAGCGCCGACTGCATGATGATGGGTGATCGTGCCGCCGGCCGAAATGATCGCATCGCCCGCGGCAGTCTTCGCCTTGTGCCACTGAGCGATCGGGTCTTCGGTCTGCGCGCTGACCACTGTGAAGTACAGCGAAGCGCCGGTCTTGTAGGTGTGCGAAATGTGGCACATGACGAGCGGCTGAGTACCCTGCTCGACGAGAGCCTTCGTCAGTGCCTCGGTGACCGAGGAGCGCAGGTTCGCGAGGTTGCCCCAGGTGGTCGCCGTCTCGAGGGTTTCACACAGCGCACCGACATCGAGGAGAGCGTCACGCAGATACGGTGCATCGAATCGCCCGTGCTCCCAACTATTTCCGGGCTCCTCACCGAGCGAAGTTCCACCGTGAGCGGTGAGAATTGCGCGGGCCTCCGCCATCCGTTCAGCGGTGTGCGAAGCCGTGCCCTCGTAGGTGGTGATCCCGAGGCAACCACCGGTGAAGGCGTTCTCACCGATCTTGTCGGTGGTCGCCAGATTCACGCCACTCTCGGCCTCGTCGGACAACCGCAGGACGGTCGGAGCCGATCCTTCCTGAACCAGCTCACGCAATGCGGCTGCGCCGGTAGCGAAGTCGGGGAAGCTCCATCCCTCGCGCACGGTGGTTTCGGGCAGGCGGTGAACCCTTACACGCACGTGCGTGATGACGCCGAACGTGCCCTCGGAGCCGACAAAAAGCTCACCCAGATCGGGGCCTGCAGCGGATGCCGGCGCACGCCCGGTCTCGATCACGCCACTCGGGGTGACAACGGTGAGGCCCTGAACCATGTCCTCGAAGCGCCCGTATCCAGCCGACGCCTGCCCCGAAGAACGGGTGGCGGCGAACCCGCCCAGAGTGGCGAACAGGAAGCTCTGCGGGAAGTGCCCCACCGAGAAGCCGTGCTCACGCAGAAGCTCCTCGGCGCGTGGACCGGTGGTTCCGCCGCCGAACGTCGCGATACCCGATTCCTCGTCCAACCCGACGAGCTGATCGAACCTGCGCAGATCGAGAGATAGAACTGCGTCGAACCCGTCACGAATGGGATCGAGCCCGCCGACGACGCTGGTGCCACCACCGAACGGGACCACTGCGATCCGGTTGGCAGAGCAGTATCGGAGAACCTGTTCGACCTCTGCGTCTGTCCCTGGAGTGACGACTACGTCCGGTGCGTCCTGCGGCTCGGCGCTACGACGGCGGAGCAGATCCGGGGTGCTCTTGCCACCGGCCCGAAGGATTCGATCCGAATCCTTGGTGCTGACGTACTCCGCCCCGACCATCCCGGCCAGCGCTTCGACGTGCGACTGAGCCATAGCGGACGGAACCACCTGGACGTCTTCGATCGCGAGGCGCGATCGCGTCGGTGCGGAGACACCGAGAAATCCGGTCAACAGTGATGTGACTGCGTCCGACAGTTCACGCTTCTTGGCCGGATCGCCCCAGGCGTCCCACTGCATCGGCGGTTGCAAGGCAGACTTTTCGGTGCTCATAGACACTAGTGTTACATATTTGTGTGATGTGTAAACATCCCGGTTGATCGAGCTGTCGATCAACCCATCGTCTTGGATCCGTCGATGGCTTCACGAAGCATGTCCGCGTGGCCCGCATGCTGGGCCGTCTCGGCGATGATGTGCAGCAGTGCGCGCCGCGCTGACCAGCGAGCTCCCACTTCGAACCACGGCGCCGACGGCAGTGGATGCGAGATGTCGAGGCTGTCCAGCGAGGCCACCAACTCGTCGGTCCTCGCCGCGATCCCCTCGTATTCGGACACGATGCTTGCCAAGGTCTCACCCTCGACCATGGCAAATTCGTTCGCCCGTTCCTGCTGCATCTCTTCCGACCACTGGGTCGGGTCGAAGTCACCACCAAGTCCGGCCGGCCCTTGCAGAATGAAGTCGACCCAACCCTTTTCTGCCTGACCTACATGCTTGACCAATCCGCCGAGGCACAGTTCGCTCACGGTCGGCCTCGAAGCAGCCTGGTCGTCGGTGAGGTTCTTGACGGTGAAGAGCAAGAATTCGCGATGCTGACGCAGGCTCTGGAGGAGATCCGCGCGCTCGCCGGTGACGGTGGCAGTCGGTGCGTTCATGATGTTTTCCTTCGCTCGTGGGTTCTTGTCTGTGAGAACTACGTTAGAAGTCATTGCGGACAGAAACGGTCCTCAATAGAAAACGATCAAGAAAAAACTCCCGGCACCCACCCATGAAGGTGAGTGCCGGGAGTACGAGCGAGCTACGACGAAATAGGACTGCGCGAGATCAGACCGTGCGGGCCAAACGATCGGCCAGCAGACGCGTGAAGTGCGCCGGATCGCTGAGCTCGCCGCCCTCGGCAAGCAACGCCATGCCGTAGAGCAACTGAGCCGTCTCCGTCAGGTTCTCCGCATTGTCGTTGGCGGCCTGCGCCTCCCGCAGCCCCGAAACAAGAGGGTGCTCCGGGTTGAGCTCGAGGATGCGCTTGCTGTGCGGAACAGGCTGACCCGAAGCCTTGTACATCTTCTCGAGCGTCGGAGACATGCTGAACGCGTCGCCGACGATGCAGGCGGCCGACGTGGTCAGTCGCGTCGACAGACGCGTTTCCTTGATGTCGTCGGACAGGGTTTCGGTCAGCCACGTCAGCAACTCGCCGAATTCCTTCTCCTTCTCTTCGCGCTCGGCCTCGGCCGCCTTCTTCTCGTCCTCGGTGTCGAGGTCGACCTCGCCCTTGGCGATCGACTGGAAGGTCTTGCCGTCGAAGTCCGAGACGGCGTCGACCCACATCTCGTCCACGGGGTCGGTGAGAACCAGAACCTCGAGGCCCTTGGCCTTGAAAGCCTCCATGTGCGGGGAGCTTTCGATGAGGTGACGAGATTCGCCGGTCATGAAGTAGATCTGTTCCTGACCGTCCTTCATTCGCTCCACGTACTCCGCGAGAGTGGTCACGCCCTCTTCGCTGTTGGTCGAGGCGAAGGACGAGACGTCGAGCAAGGTCTTACGGTTGTCGACATCGGCCATCAGGCCTTCCTTGAGCGCGCGCCCGAACTCCGTCCAGAAGGTCGAGTACTTCTCGGGCTCGTTCGCCTTCATGTCCTTGATGGTCGAGAGGACCTTCTTGGTCAGACGACGACGGATGGCAGCGATCTGCCGGTCCTGCTGCAGAATTTCACGAGAGACGTTGAGCGAGAGGTCTTGTGCGTCGACCACACCCTTGACGAAGCGCAGGTAATCGGGCACCAACTCTTCGCAGTCGTCCATGATGAAGACGCGCTTGACGTAGAGGTGGATGCCGGCCTTGCGCTCACGCATGAACAGATCGAACGGCGCCGTCGACGGAATGAACAGCAGCGCTTGGTATTCGAAAGTACCTTCGGCCTTCATCGGGATGACCTCGAGAGGCTCGTCCCAGGCGTGGCTGACGTGCTTGTAGAACTCCTTGTACTCGTCCTCGGACACCTCGTCCTTGGAGCGAGTCCACAGAGCCTTCATCGAGTTGATCGTCTCGGTCTCGATGGTGACCTCGGGCTCTTCGCCCT
This sequence comes from Rhodococcus sp. P-2, assembly GCF_016598535.1. Lineage (GTDB taxonomy): Bacteria > Actinomycetota > Actinomycetes > Mycobacteriales > Mycobacteriaceae > Rhodococcus_F > Rhodococcus_F baikonurensis. Next base: position 2,231,925 of record NZ_CP066779.1, read on the forward strand.
CCGCCGGCGTCGACGTACGAGCGACATCCATGCGGATGGGCCACGCGATGAAGTCGGAGTACTTCTTGACCAGTTCCTTGATCTTCCATTCCGACGTGTAGTCGTGCAGGCCGTTCTCGGAATCCTCGGGCATCAGGTGCAAGGTCACGGAGCTGCCCTGCGGCGCCTCGTTCACATGCTCGAGCGTGTACGTGCCTTCGCCGGTCGACTCCCAGCGCGTCGCGTGATCTTCACCGGCGCGACGGGTCAGCAACGTGACCTTGTCCGCCACCATGAACGTGGAGTAGAAGCCGATGCCGAACTGACCGATCAGTTCTTCGGATGCCGCTGCATCCTTGGCTTCCTTGAGCTTACGACGCACCTCGGCGGTGCCGGACTTGGCGAGCGTGCCGATCAGGTCGACGACCTCGTCACGCGACATTCCGATGCCGTTGTCGCGGATGGTCAGGGTGCGTGCCGCCTTGTCGATGTCGATCTCGATATGCAGATCGGAGACGTCGACGTCGAGGTCTTTGTCCTGGTACGACTCGAGGCGGAGTTTGTCCAGCGCGTCCGAAGCGTTGGAGATCAACTCACGAAGGAAGCTGTCCTTGTTCGTATAGATTGAATGAACCATCAGATCCAGCAGCTGACGTGTTTCTGCTTGGAACTCGAGCTGCTCGGTATGCGCGGTCACTTCGATCCCTTTCTCTTCTCGGACTGATCACAGGGATTTTACTCGACCTCGAATACCGCGGGCCGGCCCCCGCACAGACAAGGGAGGCCACGCGACCTGCGCATGACCTCCCGTTATCTTCACCCACCGATCTACTCGGTGACGTTCACCATCGAATAGTTCGAGACGCCGCCGGCCAGCACCCTGAGGTGATCGTCCGAAGCGCCCAGAGTGTGTTCGATGGCCACCAGCCGCGAGACGTAGTGCCCGACCGGATACTCGGCCGTCATTCCGATACCACCGTGCATCTGAATTGCTTCCTGACCGATCTGATGCGCAGCGCGACCGACAGCCAGCTTCGCTCGCGACGCGATGGTCGGATCGATCACCCCGTCGGCGATGGCCATGGTGGCGTACAGACTCATGCTGCTCGCCAGTTCGAGAGCGACGTACATGTCGGCCGCACGATGCGTCAGCGTCTGGAACTTCGCGAGCGGAACACCGAACTGCTTGCGCTGCTTCAGATAATCCGTCGTCAGTCGGAGCGCCTCGGCCATGATTCCGATGGCCTCGGCACACAGAGCTGCCTGCGCCCGGACCTCTGCTTCGACGATCGCCGCCGTGACATCGCCGCCCTCACCAAGTTGTTCGGCCGCGGCATCGGTGAACGTGAACTGCGCACCGCGACGGCCGTCGTGGGTGGCGTACGCAGTCCGGGTGACACCCGCACCTTCTGCATCCACCAGGAAGAGCCCGGTGCCGCCGCCTGGAAGTGCGGCGCTGACGATCACGACGTGCGCGCTGTCGCCCTGCAGGACCGGGTTCTTGACGCCGGTGATCGTCCACCCCGATCCCGCCTGCGAGGCCGCGGTCGTGACAGTGGCGACCGGCCAGCGCGTGCCAGGTTCCGTATGGGCAAAGGCCGACAAAGTGGTTCCGTCGCTGAGCACCGGCAGGAGTCGCGCCCGCTGATCTGCCGAACCGATCGCAGCAATCAAACCGCCGGGGATCAGAACACCACCCAAATACGGCTCGGGTGCAAGCGCGCGGCCCAGTTCGGTCATCACCACCATGGTCTCGACCGGCCCAGCGCCCATCCCGCCATCGGCCTCCGCGAATGGTAGGCCGAGCAGCCCGAGCTCTGCGAACTGCTTCCACACCGAGGCAGTCCATCCCTCGTCGGTGGCCGAGGTGGCGTTGCGCTTCTCTGCGTCGTAGCTGCGGCTGAGTAATTCGCGTGTTGTGTCGCGAAGCATCGTCTGTTCGTCGTCGAGTTCGAAATTCATGTCACACGCTCACAATCCGAGGATCGAGGAGGCAATGATGGAGCGCTGCACCTCACTTGATCCGCTGTAGATGGAAACCTTCCGGTAGTTCAAGTAGCGCGGCGCCGCCTGCTGCGCCCACTCCGGCGAGTCGATGTCGGCGATATCTACCGGCAGTGAGTCCGGCCCGGCAACGTCCATCAGCAATTCCGTTGCTGCCTGCTGCAATTCGGAGCCGCGGAGTTTGAGCAGCGAGGACGCCGGATTCGGCTTTCCGTCTGCCGAACTCGCCACAACTCGCAGTTGAGTTAGATCCAGTGCAAGCAATTCGTTTTCCAACTCGGCCAATCGAGCCGCGAACAACGGATCCTCGAGGAGGGTGCCCGTTCCGACGCGAACCTCCCGCGCCTTCTCTTTTGCCGTGGCGACAAGGGTTTTGGAGAACCCGACCCGTGTGACCCCCGTGCGTTCGTTGCCGAGCAGGAACTTGGCGTAGTCCCAGCCCTTGTTCTCCTCGCCGACAAGATTTTCCGCAGGTACGCGGACGTTGTCGAAGAACACTTCGTTGACCTCGACGCTGCCGTCGATCAGTTTGATGGGACGAACCGTGATGCCAGGAGTCGCCAGATCGATGAGCAGGAACGAAATTCCTGCCTGACGCTTCTGGGCACTGGCATCTGTCCGCACCAGACAGAAGATCCACTCGGCGTGCTGCGCGAGAGTAGTCCACGTCTTCTGACCGTTGACGATGTAATCCGCGCCGTCACGGACAGCGGCCGTCTTGAGTGAAGCGAGATCCGAGCCTGCTTCTGGTTCCGAAAAACCCTGGCACCACCAGATATCGGCGTTGGCCGTCGCCGGGAGAAACTTCTCCTTCTGCTCCTGCGAGCCGAAGGCCGCGATAACGGGCCCAACCATGCTCACGTTGAACGGCAACGGGTTGGGTACCGACGCCAACTGCATTTCCTCGGAATAGATGTGGCGCTGTACCGGAGTCCAGTCCTTGCCGCCCCATTCGACCGGCCAGTGCGGAACCGCCAGTCCGTGAGCGTTCAGAATCTGTTGGCCCGAAACGATATCTTCACGCGTCAGCTTTCCGAATCCTGCTGCACGTGCACGAAGTTCGGGCGAAAATTCTGTGGTGAAGAACTTTCGCATCTCCTCGCGGAACGCAACTTCCTCACCGGTCAATTCGAGATTCATGTGGAGTCTGCTTTCTTATGTCAGGAATTCAGAACAAGATTCGTGCGACGGTCTGCGCAACAACGGCGGGCTTGTCCACGCCTTCGATCTCGACGGTGTTGGTGATCTGACTCTGCAGCGAACCGTTCGGCAACTCTTCGATCGCGGAGAGCACTGCAGTGTTTCGAACCATGGCTCCGACCGGCACCGGACTCGGGAATCGAACCTTGTCGGACCCGTAGTTGATGACCATCTTCGCCCCGTCGATGCGGTACACGGACTTCGACAGAAGCGGCAGGAGCGAGAGGGTCAGATACCCGTGGGCAATCGGACCACCGAAAGGTGATTCACGCCTTGCCCTTTCGTCGTCGACGTGGATCCACTGATGATCACCGGTCGCGTCGGCGAATTGATGGACCATCTCGCGGGTGACCTCGACCCACTCGCTCGAGCCCAGCGTTTCACCGACCGCCCCCAGGAGATCTGACTTGTTCTCGAACACCCGTGTCATCTGATCCTCCACGTTCCCGAACACTGTTAGGTTAATTGGATAATAAACTCACAGTGTAAGGTTGTCCAGTACTCAGACGAAAGGTTTCTGTGCGATGGCGCGACCGCGGGTTCCACTCCTGAGCAAGCCGATCATCAGGGACACCGCCCTGAAACTGGTGGACGAGCACGGTTTGACAGACTTCTCGATGCGCAAACTCGCCACCGTCCTCGGCGTGCAGGCACCGTCGCTGTACAGCCACTACGCCAACAAGGACGAATTGCTCGACGACGTCGCGAACGTCATCATGGAGTCCGTCGACGTGAGCGGCTTCGACTCAGACGATTGGCGCGGTGCGCTGCGCACGTGGGCGCGGTCCTACCATGCGGCCCTGGGCAAGCATCCCAACATCGTTCCCTACTTGGCCTACGGTCCGAGCGTCAGGCCCATCGCCCTTGACCGCGCCAACGCCATACATGGCGGCCTGGTGCGGGCCGGATGGCCGCAGCGCACGGCAACGCTGATCGGCGCTTCCGTCAAGTACGTGGTCATGGGTGCTGCGACAGCGACGTTCTCCGGCGGATTCGTGGACGATCCGGCGATCTACGCCGAGCGTTACCCGCACCTCACGCGAGCACACCTGCTACGCGAGCGTGCTGCGGAAATCGACGGTGCCAGTTTCGAACTCGCGCTGGAATCCCTGTTGGACGGGCTGGAAGCCAAATATGCACTTCTGCCACGAACTTCGAAGTAATGCCTGAAATTGGGAGTCGCTACTTTCGATCAAGCGCGCCGAGCATCGCGACGAAGGCTGCCTGACGATCCCCGAGAGCGGCAAAGAATTCCCGGTCCGATGCTTCCACCGAGCGATTCGCCTTGCCTGCCAAGGTCGCACCCGTCTGGGTCACCACCAGTGAACGCGCCCGGGCATCGGTCGGGTGTGGACGTCGTTCGACAAACCCTTTGGATTCGAGGGTCCGTATCACCTGTGACGTCATCATCGGATCGGTGCGCGCATACTCGGCAAGATCGCGTTGAGTTATCGGCGTTTCCGCGTCCAGCCAGGTCAGAGCGGCGAGCAGAACGAACTGCACGTGAGTCAGGTCGAAGGGCCGCAGCGCCGCGCGAATCGAGGCCTGCCAAGCATTGGTGACACGCCACAACATCAGACCCGGACTGTCGCCCGCGTTCTCGAAGTCGGTTTCCAGTTTCTTCGCCACAGCGTCAGTGTGTCATCTCGTTGTCGAGCGCAGAATCTCGACGTCGTTGCCATCCAACGGAATCAAGCCTCGACGCAGTTGATACCCCCAGTTCGGCGTCGAGGTCAATGCCAAACGACTCCGAACTGCCTCGAGAGGAACGGGCGCGAACTCCTCGTATCGCACTCGACGCCGAAACGGCTTGAAGCACCCCTCGTCCGCCTGCCAGATCTCACCCTCTTCGATCACACCGAGGGCTGTGAACTCGCGCAACGGATCTCGATCACCAAGGGACTCGACCGGCGAATAGTAGACAAGCACATCGCCCGCCTTCATCCGCGCCAATCCGGACCTCTTCCCGTGCCCGATCTGTGCGATTCCGAGATCCACTGCGTGACGCACATGTTCGGCAGAGACAACCCCCAACCAGGCGTTCATCGCCGACCACCTGGCGAACCGATCGCAAGTTCAATCATGAATTTAGTATGCGCGCTTATTATATTCCGCGCAACAGATCGTCTATTGAACGTGTTCAACTTCTGGGCGTACGCTGAACTTGAACACGTTCAAAGAAGGGGAGCCCATGAGCAGTCGCGGGATCGAAACCAGGGAAAAGCTGGTGGAAACAGCTTTGCGGCTCTTCCGCGACGAGGGCTTCGCAGCGACGACCATGCGCAAGATCGCGACTGAGGCAGGTGTCTCCCTCGGAAATGCCTACTACTACTTCGCCAGCAAGGACGAACTGGTTCACGAGCTGTATCTCGTCATCCAACGTGATCACCGAGAGCGTGCGCTTCCACTCCTGCGGCAAGGTGGCTCACTCGCGGAAAATCTCGCGATCGTTCTGCACACCGGACTCGATGTCATGGGGCCATATCACGGGTTCGGTGGCGCGTTTCTGCACGTTGCCCTACCAACCGCATCGCCGTCCAGCCCGTTCTCGGCCGAGTCGAGCGATGCGAGATCGATGGCCGTCGAATTGATGCGCGAAGCACTGGCGGCGTCGAAGCAGAAGACGCCGGCGTCATTGGAGACCCAGCTCCCCACACTCTTGTGGCTCAGCTATCTGGGCGTGACGCTGCATTGGGTCACCGACTCGTCTCCGGGGCAAACGCGCACTCGTTCCCTGGTCGACGGACTGGTCCCGATCATCGCGAAAACACTCGCCCTCGCCCGGCTACCGGTGGCCCGCGGCCTGGTCGGTGACGTCGCCGCCCTGATGACCAAAGTCGTTTCTCCAGAGGGGAACACAAAATCATGAAGACTGTCGTTGTATCCGGCGCGTCGGGCTACATAGGGCAATCTCTCGTTCGAGCGCTCGAACCCAACGGGGTGGACGTACGAACGATCGGCCGGGGAGGAACGAGCGATGCCACCTGGTCCGACGAGCAAGGTGTTGCCGACGTACTCAGCGGCGCGGATCTGCTGATCAACCTCGCCGGACGCTCTGTGAGCTGCCGATACAACAAGCGCAATGCCGACGAAATCTTCTCCTCCCGCATGGAAACGACCGCACTGTTGGGTCGCGCACTGGCCCGTACGCCGCAGCCACCATCGCTCTGGGCGAATGCCAGTACCGGCACGATCTACCGAGACGCGCGGGATCGACCGATGGACGAGAAGAACGGCGAACTGGGTAAGGGATTCTCCGTCTCTGTCGCGCGAGCGTGGGAGCACGAATTGTTCTCCGCCCCAACCCCGGTTCGAAAAGTAGCGCTACGAATGTCGATCGTTCTCGGAGCCGGCGGCGGAGCAATCAACCCTTTCGTCAACCTGGCCCGAACAGGCTTCGGAGGACGAATGGGCGACGGACGACAAATGTTCAGCTGGATACACATTTCCGATGTCGTTCGCTCGATCATCCACATCTACGAGCATCCGGAGATCTCAGGCCCCGTCAATATCGCATCCCCGTATCCGGTAACCAACACCGACATGATGCGGATGGTACGAGCGAAACTTGGCCGACAATACGGGTTTCCGACGCCGGGCTGGATGCTCGAGTTCGGCGCGCGAATCATCCGCACCGAGGCTGAACTGGTGACGAAGAGTCGCTGGGTTTCACCAGGGGTGCTCGCGGACAGCGGCTTCCAGTATCAATTTCCGACGTTGGAGTCTGCGCTGGAACAGATCGCTCAGGAGACCCCGCGAGGGCTGCTTCCGGTGACACTTGGCTGAAGTTCGGTCGCGGTCGCGACCGCTCGCACGATATCCTGCTCGAGCAGATAGTGATTGAGTGCAATCGCAGCCTTCGACCCAGCGGCGGCGGCGGTGATCAACTGTGCAGGCGAGTCCGACACGTTCCCGGCGGCCCACACACCAGGCGTGCTGGTACTTCCCGCAGGATCAGTTACCACCCAACCATTTTCGTCAGCGTCACATCCCAGGTCAGTCAGCAAAGCGTCGCGTGGAACAAACCGTGGACCGACAAACACCACACTCCGCGGAACAACCTGACCGGAGGCCAGCTCGACGCCGTCCAATCGACCGTCTGCCACCGAGACCCCGGCCACGTCGCCTTCTACGATGCGAATCCCCCTGACAGTCAGCCGATCCCGCTCGGTGCCGGTCAGCTCGATGCGATTCGGAAAGAAGACAACATCGTCCGACCATTGGCGCACCAACGACGCCTGATGAATCGTGAAGGGCCTGTTGTCACCACCGAGTACACCGATCGGCGTATCACGAACCTCGTACCCGTGACAGTAGGGACAATGCAAAACGTCGACTCCCCAGCGATCCTGCAGCCCAGCGATGTTCGGCAGCTCGTCACGTAACCCCGTCGCCACCAGAACAGTCCGTGCCTCCAGCGACGCAGTCGCGTCGGTTTGCACAAGAAATCCACCGTCGTCCGTTCGCTCGATTCCGATTGCGGTGCCAGTCGTCACTTCGCCGCCGTACTCGAGAACCTCCTTGCGGCCGGCCGCAAGTAATTGCCTAGGACTCTCACCGTCCCGCGTCAGGTACCCGTGCAGGTGCTCGGAGACACCATTGCGCGGGTTACCAGCATCGACGATCATCACTCGCCGCCGAGCCCGAGCCAGAACAAGCGCGGCACTCAACCCCGCCGCACCGCCACCGACAATCACCACATCGAACCTCATGCACTCCCCCAGTCCCGCAGTTCGTCCCACCCCAGACGGTGAGCTATTCTGGCAATCTAGCAAATTTGTTTACCAGTTAACAAAACTGAGGAATCGTGAACGAACCAACACTCCGCTCCCGTACGTGCAACCTTTGGGCCGAAAACAATCCTGACCTCGACACGTCGCCAATGGAAGTTGTCGCGCAACTCAAGCGGATCACGGCGCTTCTCGAACTCGCCGTCGAACCGGTGTACCGATCCGCGGACCTCACCGTTTCGGAAGTCGAACTGCTTGTGCCACTTCGATACGCCGAGGAACCGGTCACCGCGATTCGTCTCGCCGAACGCCTCGGCATGTCTCGGGCCGGAGTCAGCAAGGCACTCGCACGATTGGAGAAGCGAGGCCTTGTCTCCCGCACGAGCAATCCCGAAGACAGGCGATCTGCACTGATCACGATGACGATCCAGGGAAACGCTGTCGTCGATGACGTCTTTCCTCGCGAACTCGCCGCTCACGGTGAATTATTCACCAAACTCGGACGGGACCGCGGAAAAATTCTCGCGGCACTCGAGCAGTTGGCGCTATCCATGGAAGGCGGGCTGGATCGAACGCAGGACAAGAAGTAGCCCGCGCTACTCCTGCTCTCCGGCCCGCCCGCCGTACGTCGCAATCTTGTACTCCGTCGCAGCCAAAGACAACGTGAGCTCCTTGATCTGCCGACGAACGGTATCCCGGTGCTCGAGCAGCATGTCGAGCCTCTCCGGAACTGTCCCTTCACCGGCGTCGACCAGTTCGACGTAGTGCTGCAAGTCGCGAATCGCCATGCCCGAGATACGCATGCGGGTCAGAAACACCAACCTGCGAACAGTTTCCGGGCCGTACACACGATGTCCGCTCGCGTCACGATCGACCGCAACCAAGCCGATCTTCTCGTAGTAGCGCAGGGTATGTGCCGAAACATCCAGTAGGTCCGACACTTCGGCGATCGACATCGGATCTTCGACGTCCCCTGCATCGACGAGCCGGTGAATGACCTCGATCGACATGGGCCCGTCCACTTCCCCAAGGGCCTCGAGCGCCTTACGCATCAAGTCTTCGGTAGCCATGACTCCCAGCCTAGAACGGGCGGACAGGTCCGGCAGCATCCGCGAAATCGGCGCTGCGAGCGAGGTCGGCCCAGACGGATACCTCGGCGAGATTCTTCCGATACGACGCGGATATCCGCTCCACGGCTTCCTTTCCGAGTGGCAGACGAAGTGGCACGTTCTCACTGTGCACCAGCGCATTGATGATTGCCGCTGCTTTCTCCGGATCGCCCTCCTGAACACCGTCTGCCGCCGCCATGTCACGCAGAACGGGATCGAGCACTTCACGGTAGTCCGATGATGATTCGGCGAAACTCAGAACGCCGGGGGTGTTGAATGCCGTGCGGAATCTGCTGGGCTCGACGATCATCACTCGGATGCCGAACTGCCCGACCTCACCGGCGAGAGCCTCCGACCAACCCTCGAGCGCGAACTTCGACGCCGAATACGCCCCGACCCCGGGAAACGACATCCGGCCGCCTTGGCTGCTCATCTGCACGATCGTCCCACTTCCCTGCACTCGCATCGAAGGGAGGGCGGCGCGAACCAACGCGGCGGGTCCGATCAGGTGCAGTTCCATGAGATCCCGCAAGGTCGAATCGTCGACCAACTCCGCCGCGCCGACCATCCCACGACCGGCATTGTTGACCAGCATGTCGACGCGACCGAAACGCTCGAGCGCGTGTTCGACTACCCCCGGAGCTGCTTCGGTATCCCGGACGTCGAACGTCACAGTCGAGAACCGATCCGGCTGCTCCGACGCAATATCTGCAACGGCTTCAGGGCGACGAACTGCCGCGACCACCGCGTCCCCTGATCGAAGTGCGGACAGTGCTAGTTCGCGGCCGAAGCCTCGAGAAACTCCAGTGATGATCCAGGTCTTTGTTGTCATGGTCGGGAACGCTAAGGGTTAGAGCGCGCTCCAACGCAAGCCTCTGCTCCGACTACAGAATTACACCCCCGCCCAGACCGGTCGCTCACCGCGAAGGAAACCATCGACGCCGGCTTTGAAGTCGTCACTGCTGTAGATCATGCGCATCAGATCATCGTTGCCGGTGATCGATCGGGTTCTGATGCGGCGCAGGGACTCTCGAATCGTCCACACGGTCATCGGGGCAGCCGCAAGCAGTTCCCGCGATACCTGGGCAGTCAGGCTCGCGAACTCGGTCTCTGTTGCACAGTCGCTGAGGAAGCCGTTCCGCAGAGCCTCGTCGCTCGACATGACCCGCGCCCGAGCCACCAACGACATCAGACGCGAACTGCCGATCCTGTCCGCCAGCAACGCCACGGAATGGGTCGACAACGAGTTTCCGAGCGTGCGCGCGATCGGAAGGCAGAAGCGGGACCCGTGCGTCGCTATCCGCACATCGCACGCCGCCGACAGCAACAGCCCTGCGCCCGCGCACACACCGTCGATCACCGCAATCGTCGGAACCCGAACTTTCTCGAGCTCGGTCAGCACGCCGACGAACCGACTTTCGTAACCGAGCCCGTCGTGAAAGCTCGAGAAGGTCTGAAAGTGGCGTATGTCGGAACCCGCCGAGAACGCCTCTCCCCCCGCCCCGCGGAGAGTGAGTAACCGGATCTCGCGGTCGGAATCGGCGCACCGGCAGGCTCCGGCAATGGCGTCGTACATCTGAGGAGTCAGTGCGTTGCGCTTTTCCGGCCGGTTGAACACGACGTCAAGCGTCTCGCCACGACGGATGATCGAGATGTCTTCGTGCGTTTCAGTCATGACTATGACGCTATTGCCGGGAAGGAACAAATGAAACACATTGCACTCGAGTATCTTTGCGAACAATCGATGCAAAGTTGCAGATAGTGCGAACCCTGCACCCGATCTGCCACTACTCGATCACGAGAAGCAGATCACTGCCCTCGACTTGCTGGACTTCGCTGATCGCCAGTCGGGCAACCATACCCGCGCACGGGGCGGTGATCGCCGCCTCCATCTTCATCGCTTCGATCGTCGCGACAGTGTCTCCGGCCTCGACGCTCTGCCCCTGCACGACAGTGAGCGTGACCACACCGGCGAACGGTGCCGGTACCTGCCCAGGAATGCTGCGGTCAGCCTTCTCGGCCGCCGGAACAGTATCCGCGATGCTTCTGTCTCGCACTGACACCGGCCGCAATTGACCGTTCAGGATGCACATCACCGTTCGGAATCCGCGCGCATCCGGTTCCGAGATCGCTTCGAGTCCGATGATCAGCTCGACGCCCTGCTCGAGCTGAACTCGATGCTCGTCGCCACGGCGCAGACCGTAGAAGAACTGGTTCGCCGACAACCTCGACGTATCTCCGTACTGTTCCTGATGATCGAGAAACTCTTTGGTCGGGCCGGGGAACAGCAACCGATTGAGCGTGGAGCGCACCTTCGAGCCATCACCGCTCAACGCTTTAGTGTCATCTTCCGACAGTGGCACTTCAGGTTTCGCCTGTCCACGCCCCTCCAACGCCTTAGTGCGGAACGGCTCCGGCCAGCCGGCCGGCGGTGTACCCAGATCACCGCGCAAGAAGCTGATCACCGATTCCGGTAGATCGAACTTGGCTGGATCCGAGGCGAATTCGTCGGAACTTACACCTGCGCCCACCAGATGAAGTGCAAGATCACCGACTACCTTGGACGACGGCGTCACCTTCACCAACCGTCCGAGCATCCGATCCGCCGCTGCATAGTTCACTTCGACGTCCTCGAAGCGGTCGCCGAGACCCAAGGCGGCCGCCTGTGTACGGAGATTCGAGAGCTGACCACCCGGAATCTCATGGGTGTAGACGCGGCCAGTGGGTGCGGGCACGCCCGACTCGAACGGTGCGTAGACCTTCCGCAGCGCCTCCCAGTACGGTTCGAGATCGCACACCGACCGAAGGTCGAGACCTGTATCGAACTCCGAATGTGCAGCCGCCGCAACGATCGCCGAGAGTGCAGGCTGGCTGGTGGTCCCCGCCATCGGGGCAGCCGCACCGTCCACTGCATCGGCTCCGGCCTGCCACGCTGCCAGGTACGTAGCCAACTGACCGCCGGGAGTGTCGTGGGTGTGCACGTGGACGGGGAGATCGAAATTGCGACGCAATGCAGAGACAAGTGTCGCGGCGGCAGGAGCACGAAGCAGTCCGGCCATGTCCTTGATCGCCAGGACGTGTGCCCCGGCATCGACGATCTGCTCCGCCAACCGCAGGTAGTAGTCCAGTGTGTACAGCGTCTCCGCCGGATCAGACAGATCGCCGGTGTAACTCAGTGCCACCTCCGCAACCGTCGTACCGGTGTCACGTACTGCATCGATCGCCGGCCGCATCTGATCGACGTTGTTGAGAGCGTCGAAGATTCGGAATATGTCAATCCCAGTTCGTGCTGCTTCGCGGACGAACGCGGTGGTCACCTGCACCGGATAGGGCGTGTACCCCACAGTGTTGCGTCCACGCAGAAGCATCTGCAGGCAGATGTTCGGTACGGCCTCTCGCAGTGCCGCCAACCTCTCCCACGGATCTTCCTTCAGGAAACGCAGAGCAACGTCGTAAGTCGCTCCGCCCCACGCCTCGAGCGACAACAGTTCCGGAGTCATACGGGAGACGTGACCGGCCACCGCCAGCAGACCGCTGGTACGAACCCTGGTGGCGAGCAACGACTGATGTGCATCTCGGAAGGTCGTATCAGTGACGGCCACAGCCTTCTGCTCACGCAGGGCCGCCGCAAATCCGGCCGGTCCCAAGTTCATCAGCCGCTGCTTGGAACCATCCTTCGGTGGAGCAGTCACGTCGATCTTCGGCAGCTTGTCGTGCGGGTAGACAGCCGACTTCCGCTCCCCATGTGGGCGATTGACCGTCACATCGGCAAGATACGTGAGGATTCTGGTGCCACGATCGGCAGACGCCCTCGACGTGAGCAGTCCCGGACGCTCCTCTATGAACGACGTCGTCACCTCCCCCGCCCGGAAGTCGGCGTCGTCGAGCACTGCCTGCAGAAAGGGAATGTTGGTGGAAACCCCTCGGATTCGGAATTCGGTGACCGCGCGCCTTGCCCGCGAAATCGCGGTGGGCAGGTCGCGTCCACGGCAGGTCAGCTTCACCAGCATGGAATCGAAATGGGCACCGACCTCTGCCCCGAGGGTAGCCCCGCCATCCAGGCGAACACCCGCACCGCCCGGGGTTCGGTAGGCCGTGATGCGCCCGGTATCCGGACGGAATCCGTTGGACGGATCCTCGGTGGTGATGCGCAGTTGCAGTGCGGCTCCGCGCAGAACAATCGATTCCTGGCGAAGACCCAAGTCGGACAACGATTCACCAGAGGCAATCCGTAGTTGAGCCTGAACCAGGTCGACGTCGGTCACCTCCTCGGTGACGGTGTGCTCCACCTGGATTCGCGGGTTCATCTCGATGAACACGTGATTGCCTCGGGTATCGAGCAAAAACTCGACAGTGCCGGCACACGAATAGTTGATAGCCTTCGCAAACGCCACCGCGTCGGCACAGATCTTCTCCCGCAGTCCGGCTGGAAGGTTCGGAGCGGGCGCGAGTTCCACAACCTTCTGATGGCGTCGTTGCACACTGCAGTCTCGTTCGAAGAGGTGAATGACGTTTCCTTCACCGTCTGCGAGGATCTGCACTTCGATATGGCGTGGGTCGACCACCGCCTGCTCCAGGAATACCGTCGCATCACCGAAGGCTGACTCAGCCTCTCGCGCAGCGGCTTCGATCGATTCTCTCAGTTGGCCCCGCTCCGCAACACGTCGCATCCCCCGTCCGCCTCCTCCAGCGACTGCCTTGACGAAAAGCGGAAACTCCATGGACTCCGACGCGCTTATCAGTGCTTCGATGTCAGTGGACGGTTCGGACGACTCCAGAACGGGAAGCCCTGCTCCCCGCGCAGCCGCGATAGCGCGCGCCTTGTTTCCCGTCAGCTCCAGCACTTCGGCCGACGGGCCGACGAAGGTGATTCCGGCGTCCGCGCATGCTCCCGCCAATTCAGGGTTCTCCGAGAGGAATCCGTACCCGGGATAGATCGCGTCGGCGCCGGCCTTCTGGGCCGCAGCGACGATCTCGGGCACCGAAAGATATGCACGGACGGGGTGCCCGACCTCCCCAATCTGGTAACTCTCGTCGGCCTTGGTGCGGTGGATCGAGTTTCGATCCTCGTACGGAAACACGGCCACGGTTCCGGCACCCAGTTCGTAGGCCGCGCGGAACGCACGAATGGCGATTTCGCCCCGGTTGGCGACAAGCACTTTGGAGAACATGGAGAAAACCTTCGCTGTCGAGAGTGTCAGTGCGCGAATGAGCATGGCCCGCACGCGAAAGTGCGGGCCATGCGTGGAGAAGCGTCGACGAGGCCAGGAGACGGTGATGCCAGAACCGAACCTCGCCGACGCAGTATTGGAAGAGTCGTCAGGCCACGATAGTTGAAAGCGTTATGCCACAACGGTCCGCTGTGGCACACCGGAGTACTGACTCAGCGGCCTGATCAGTGCATTCGACTGCCCCTGCTCGATGATGTGCGCCGTCCATCCGGTGATTCGACTCATCACGAAGATCGGCGTGAACATCTCGACATCGAAGCCCATGAGGAAATACGCAGGGCCCGTGGGGAAATCGAGATTCGGTTTGATTCCGGTGGCACTGACCATCGTCTTCTCGAGGATCTCGTACATCTGCACCCACTTCTCGCCGTCCGTCGCTGCCGCTACGTCGAGGAGCGCCTGCTTCATGGTCGGAACACGCGAATCACCGTTCTTGTAGACACGGTGTCCGAAGCCCATGACCTTCTCCTTGGCGGCCAACTTCTCCGACATCCAGGCTTCCGCGCGGTCTGGGTCGTCGATCTCGAGCATGTCGTGCATGACGGCTTCGTTTGCGCCGCCGTGCAGCGGGCCCTTCAGCGTGCCGATCGCAGCCGTCACTGCGCTGTAGATGTCCGAAAGTGTGGACGTCACAACACGAGCGGCAAACGTCGAGGCGTTGAAGGAGTGCTCCGCATACAGGATCAGCGAGACCTCGAAGGCCTTCACGATCGCCGACTCCGGAACAGCACCGAAGCACATGTTCAAGAAGTTTTCGGCGAAACCCAGGTCCGACTGCGGCGCGATGGGATCCTGACCACGCCGGCGGCGGAAATCGGCTGCGACGATGGTCGGCAGCACGGCCGTCATCCGCAGTGCCTTGGCTAGATTGGCCTTCTCGGAGTTGTCGTCCTCCGCCGGATCCTCGGCGCCGAGGTAGCTGATCGCCGTCCGGACCACGTCCATCGGGTGGCAGTTGTCGGGCATCTTGGTCAGGAGCGAGAGCAGTGAGCGATCGGCACGGCGAGCCGCACGCTCACGCAGACAGAGCAATTCGAGCTGCTCGGGTGTCGGCAGTTCGCCGTACCACAGCAGGTGCGCAACTTCTTCGAAGCTACAATTCGCGGCGAGGTCCTGGACTGCGTAACCGCGATACGTCAACGAATTCGTCTCGGGCACTACCTTGGAGATAGCCGTCGTGTCGACGACAACTCCGGCCAAGCCCTTGTAGATCGTCGGAATCTGTTCGGTCATGTCCTACTCCCCTCCAAGCTGAAATTGAAAATGCCACTGTCGAATTCGTTGTAACGCTCGTACTCGAGAATCTCGTACAACCTGCTGCGGTGCTGCATCTCACCGAGCAGCCCTTCTTGCGTGCCCTCCGCAAAAATCTCGCGCAGGCCCTTTTCGATAGCGAACATCGCCAACCGAAGAGTGGTCACGGGGTAGATGACGGCGTTGAAACCGATCTCTTCCAACGTCTTCGCCGAAATGAGATTCGACTTCCCGAACTCGGTCATGTTGGCGAGCAACGGAATGTCGACTGCTGCGCGGAACTTCTCGAAGTCTGCTTCGGTGGCAAGAGCTTCGGTGAAGATCAGATCGGCACCGGCATCCGCGTAGGCCTTTGCTCGCTCGATCGCTGCGTCGATACCGTCGATTCCGGCAGCATCGGTGCGCGCGCAGATGACGAAGTTCGGGTCGCGACGTGCCGAGACTGCAGCCCGAACTCGGCGAACCATGTCTTCGGTGGGCACGATCGCTTTGCCGTCGAGGTGCCCACAGCGCTTGGGGTTGATCTGATCCTCGAGGTGCAGACCGGCTATACCGTCGTCCTCGAAGATCGTGACCGTGCGGGCAGCGCTCATGGGTTCACCAAAACCGGTGTCGGCGTCGATGAGCGTCGGGAGGTCGGTGACTCGCGCGATCTGCTTGCTGTGGGCGGCGACCTCGGTCAACGTGGTCAGCCCGATGTCGGGAAGCGCCAATCCGGCGGAATACGCACCACCCGAAACGTAGACACCTTCGAACCCGATTTCCTGAATGAGCTTGGCTGTCAACGGATTGATCGCACCGGGGAGTCGTTGAATCTTTCCGGACGTCAGCCCGGCCCGGAAGGCAATCCGCTTGTCGGCGGCAGACGTCGATGCGGCAATGAGGCCAGTCATCAGAAGAGTCCCTTGGCGACCTTGGGGGCCCGAGCGAGAACGTCTTCGGAAACGGTGAAGGTCAGCTGATCGAGTTCGCCTGCCTTCAATTCGGCGGTGCGTTGTGCCGCGTCGAGGAAGCGATCCTGTTCGCTCGACTCGATGACGCCCTCGGCGAGGGTGCGGAACTTCGCGACGTACTGATCGCGAGCGAACGGACGTGCGCCGAGCGGGTGCGCATCGGCCACCGCAAGCTCGTCGACGATGACCTCGCCGCTCTTCAAGGTGATCTCGGCGCGAGCACCGAAAGCCTTCTCGTCCGGATCCGTCGAGTGGTAACGGCGTGTCCATTCGGGATCTTCGCGCGTGGAGATCTTGTTCCACAACTCGATCGTGTCGGGGCGCTGTGCACGCTCGGGCGCGTAGGAATGCTCGTGGTGCCACGTACCGTCCTGCAGCGCAACGGCAAAGATGTACATCACCGAGTGATCGAGAGTTTCGCGTGATGCGGTGGGGTCGAACTTCTGCGGATCGCCGGAACCGGTGCCGATGACGACGTGGGTGTGGTGACTGGTATGCAAGACGATCGAGGCGATCTGGTCGAGATCACCGACGCGAGAACGCATCCGGCGAGCGAGGTCGATCGGCGCCTGGCTCTGGTACTCCGCGGAGTGTTCCTTCGTGTACGAGTCGAGGATGGCGCGCTTCGCCTCACCAGAACCCGGAAGCGGAACGTGGTACTCCTTGTCCGGGCCACCGAGCAGCCAGGCGATCACGCCGTCTTCGCCTTCCCAGATCGGTGAAGGTGCACCTTCACCGCGCATCGCACGGTCGACTGCCTCGACGGCAACCTTGCCGGCCAGCGCCGGCGCGTAGGCCTTCCAGCTGGATATCTCGCCCTTGCGGGACTGCCGTGTAGCCGTCGTGAGGTGCAGCGCCTGGCCGATTGCCTGGTAGACCGTCTCGGTGCCCAGGCCGAGCAAGGTTCCGATACCTGCCGCGGCCGAAGGGCCGAGGTGTGCGACGTGATCGATCTTGTGCTCGTGCAGGCAGATAGCCCGAACCAGGTCGATCTGGATCTCGTAGCCAGTCGCCAGACCGCGAATCAGGTCTTTGCCGTCACGCCCGGCGTGCTGAGCGACGGCAAGGATCGGCGGGATGTTGTCACCGGGGTGCGAGTACTCGGCGGCCAGGAACGTGTCGTGGAAATCGAGTTCACGAACCGCTACTCCGTTTGCCCATGCGGCCCATTCAGGCGAGAAGGTACCCGAGATACCGAACACGGTGGAACCGGGCGTGTACGGATGAGACTGCGCCTGTGCACGCGCATTCACTACGGGGCGGCGCACCAGGGAAGCTGCGGCAACTGCCGCGTTGTCGATGATCCGGTTGACGATCATGTCGGACGTGGCGTCGGTGACCTCGACGGAATCCGTCGCAACTTCCGCGATCTTCCACGCGAGGTGGTCTTCCTTGGGGAACTCTTCGGCAGAGCGGTGGGTGCGTACGAGATGCGTCTTCATCGATCCTCTTCTCACGTGCTTCGGTATCTATTTGCACGCTACGCAGATCGTTCACCTCGGGATAGGCCCTCGCAATTGCCTATTTGTGCAATAACAATCCTGCAATGTTGCGAATGTTGCGAATGGCTTCTCGGTAGGGTGAACGCGATCGGCACCGAGGAGATTCGATGAAGAAGATGTACGCGGGAGCGCGGCTGCGACGACTGCGGGAAGAACGAAACCTGTCACAGTCCGCACTGGCGAAGGCGCTCGAACTCTCCCCCAGTTATGTCAATCAGCTCGAGAACGATCAACGACCGCTGACGGTCCCCGTCCTTCTCAAGCTCAACGCCGAGTTCGATCTCGACGTGCAATTCTTCGCTTCCGATTCCGACGCACGACTCGTTGCGGACGTTCATCACGCCTTGGCCGAAACCTCGGAATCCGGGGACGTATCGCTGGCAGAGGTGGACGAATTGGTGGCCCGAATGCCGGCGGTCGGACGCACCCTCGTGATGTTGCACCGCCGCCTTCACGCCGCAACAGAGCAATTGGACCAGTTCTCGACGCAATTGTCCGGCGAGGCAGCATCTGACGTGTCGCTGGTACCCATGCCTTACGAAGAAGTTCGGGACTTCTTCTACGACCGAAAGAACCACATCGCCGTTCTCGACGACGCTGCCGAGCGGATGTTCGTGGACAACGGGTTGTCCGTGGGAGCAGTGGATCTGCAGCTGGCACGACTGCTTCGCGATCAGCACGGCGTCACCGTGACGATCCGCACGGACGAACCAGACAAGCTCGGGCCCAAGCGCTTCTACGATCCGGAGAAGTCGATCCTGACCCTGGCGCGGCGTCTGTCGGCAGGCCAACGCGCATTCCAGATCGCGATGCAGTTGGCCTTCTTCACACAGGCCGACGCGATCGA
Organism: Rhodococcus sp. P-2; assembly: GCF_016598535.1. Classification (GTDB taxonomy): domain Bacteria; phylum Actinomycetota; class Actinomycetes; order Mycobacteriales; family Mycobacteriaceae; genus Rhodococcus_F; species Rhodococcus_F baikonurensis. The sequence continues at coordinate 2,250,734 of NZ_CP066779.1, forward strand.
TTCCCTTGTCGCCGAGGACGAATCGTTGAGTGCCGAGTCCGCGGCACTGGCTCGAATCGGACTCGCGCACTACTTCGCCGGCGCACTGCTACTCCCGTACACCCAATTCCTGGAATCGGCCGAGGCTCTGCGGTACGACATCGATCTGCTCAGCCTCAAATTCGAGGTCGGCTTCGAAACAGTTTGTCACCGGCTGTCCACTCTCCAGCGTCATGGCCAACGCGGCATCCCCTTCTTCTTCGTCCGAACCGATCGCGCCGGAAACATCTCGAAGCGTCAGTCTGCTACCGCTTTTCACTTCTCCAGAGTCGGCGGCAGTTGCCCACTGTGGGTCATCCACGAGGCATTCGCGAGCCCTGGACGCATCCTCACCCAGGTCGCGAAGATGCCTGACGGCCGGACGTACCTGTGGGTGGCGCGCACCACCCACAGCGGCGGACTCGGATACCTCGCGCCCGAGCGGAACTTCGCCGTCGGACTCGGTTGCGACATCGGCTACGCCGATCGCATGGTCTACTCCCACGGAATCCAGACCGACGACCCCGCGACCATCGTGCCGATCGGCGCGGGGTGCAAAGTCTGTGACAGACCAGCGTGCTCTCAACGCGCCTTCCCCCAACTCGGCCGCTCGATCTCCGTCAGTGAGAACAGCAGCAGCCATCTGCCGTATCCGCAACAATAGGACGCAAACAATAGGGCGCACCGACTCCACCTGCGGTTCCTCTGCGCTACGACGCTCTTCTGCTTCCATGGACGTCATGCACCCCGATACCGTGCCCCCTCGTCGACTGGTTCTTCGCCGCCTTTCGGCCGTGGTCGGCGTGGCCGGAATCGTGACTGGTGTGGTTGCCTTGATCGCAACTCAGCTGGACGTCGATCACAACATCGTGATCGTTCTGGCTTCAGTGGCACCCTTGTTGATGATTGCTCCGCTGATCGGTGCCGTCGTCTCGGGTATCGGGCGTCAGTGGATCGTATGCGCCGCATCCCTTGTCGTCCTTGCACTGTTCGGATGGTCCGTGAGCCCGCTGTACATCAGCGGAACTGGCGAGTCGACGTCTGCGAACGGCCCGTCGATTCGGATGATGCAGGCCAACTTGATGATCGGTACAGCGGATCCGGAGTCGCTTGTAGCGATGGTCCGCGAAAGCAACGTCGACGTGGTGACGGTCCAGGAATTGACGTACCAGGAAGTCGACGCGCTCGAAGCCGCCGGGCTCGAAGAGGTTTTGAGCCACCAGTTCCTGGTCCCCTACGCCGACGGCGGTGGCGGGGCCGGAATCTACAGTCGCTTTCCTCTCTCCAATCCACGTAGCCTCGACGGGTTCTCACCCGAAACGCTCTCGGCAGAGCTGAATGTCGGCTTGGCGCGACCAGTCACATTGTTCGCCGTGCATCCGGCACCGGCGTACATCTCGCTGGCTTCGGTGTGGGCGGCCGAGCAGCAAAGGCTTGGGTCTTACATGGACGAAGCCGCCGGGATGGACAATGTGATAGTCAGCGGCGATTTCAATGCGTCGTACTCGAACAAGCAGTTTCGGAATCTCCTCAGAAACGGATATACCAGCGCCGCCGATCAATTGGGTTCCGGTCTGATCCCGACCTACCCGACCGACAAGTCGTATCCGGCGATGGTCGGTATCGACCACATCATCACCAAAGGCGCTGTGGCGACGTCCCTCGAACGGATCGAGATCAAGGGATCCGATCATCACGGACTGATCGCCGACATCACGTTGTCTTGAGTAAATACTGGATTGAGCACGCACCGGGGGCATGGTTATGCCCCGGTGCTCACGTCTTCAGTTGTCGCGGTTCACGCCGCTGTGGATGGGCTGTTCCCGCCGATCGGGTGCTGATACGGATCGATCGACATCGGCGGATTAAACGTCACTCCGTGTGGTGCAACGTCCGATGATGATGTCCACACTACAAGATCAGATTATCGAGATCTGTTGGGCCACCATCGTTCCAATGAACAATATGGTGAGCATCGCACCACCCCGACGGAGTCCCATACCCTGGAAACGCACACCTACCATCCCGGACGGCCAACGCCCGCCTTTGCGGCACCGTCGCAGTTCTCGCTTCCTTACCGCAGTCGAGCGGAACACCATTCTCATCCAACAAGATCCGCGTGACCGTGCAGTCGCACGCCAGCATCCGGGCCGTGTCGATACTGATCGGACCCACCCAATCCATCCACGCAAACCCGAATTCCTGAGTCGACGGCAGGAGATCTTTCAATGCTTTGAAGTCGGTCATGTCCTTCGCCGACGCAGTCACGGTGATGTGCGGTTTCACCCCACCCTCGATCGGACCCAACCCCGCCCGCTCATACCGCCGCAGTAGTTCACAGAACCCGTCCGCGCGCCGTAATGCCGGCGTACGGGTGTCCTTGACACCGTCCTTCTCCGGCGTCGGAACCGACAGGCTCGACAACAACGTGATCAGACGGGCCCCGTTCACCGCATCCAAATCACCCTTCACCGTGACCCGCCCATACAAGCCTTTCGAGGCGTAAAACTCGTTGCGCTCAGAGTCTTCCCCGACCGGGACCCCGTCCTCACGTGTGCCGTACTGCTTCTCGATCCGCCGAATCGCAGCCCGCACCGCATCACAATCCGCGATGTTCTTCGACGCCAGATCAAGCAGAATCCTGCGAGCCTTGTCCACATCGGCACGATGAAACGCATCGCCCACCACAGGTTCGAGCATCAACAACCGCGCCAACCCGACCAACAGACTGCACTCCCCGATCTCCAGATTCGTCGAACCATGCAACCACTGCGCGATCGCCCGAAAACCCCTCCCGCCAAGAACATCCCGGGAAAACATCTCCACGATCAGCAACACCATCCGCGACTGCAACTCGCGACGGACACGCACCAGATCCAGAACCTCACCCTCGAGGTCCTCACCATCCAGCTGCCACGCATCCCGACTGTCCATACCGAAAGCGTAATCGAACACACTTTCGATAGCCAGAAACATAACGGACAACTTCAGGAGCGCCCAGAACTCGAGACTCGTTGAAATACATCATCATTGAACTGTCTCACGCCGCTAGGTCGGCGTGACTATCGCAAAGTTCGGATCAGGCTCGTCAAGGTGCCCCGCAAGTTCTGCGAGTTTCGCCGGGTCGCCGGCAACCGAGATACTGCCGTTCGCAATCTCGGCGCCCAGGTCCGCACCACCGAGCAGCACACCGAGTAAGCCGAGACGACTCACACTGAACGTCGCGTCCACAGACCCAGCATCTGCAGACCCACCTTCCACGTCGAAGTGGATCAGCACGCCGTTGCTCAGTTCCGTTCGGTGCACGATGTTTTCGTCGGTGATGTTCCAGTCGATGACGATGTGGGAATTCGCTGCACTCACTCCGTCCACGCGGAGCGACACAGCGTCGAACACCTGCTTCACCGACAACGCTGCGGTGATATCAGGAGCTGCAGCAACTGTGGGCGTACCCACCGAACCGTTGCGCAGTTCGTATGCACCGGTGAGGTAGAAGTTTCGCCAGGTGCCGTTCTCTGCGCCGTACCCGAGCTGCTCGAAGGTATCGGCCTGCAGGGTCTTGGCCTCGATGTTGTCCGGTTCGGCAAAGATGACGTAGTTCACCACCTGCGCGACCCACCGAAAGTCTCCGCTCTCGTATGATTCCCGAGCTTTTCGGAGCACCTCTGCCGATCCGCCCATGAACTCCACGTGACGTTTGGCCGATTCGACGGGTGGATGCTCCCACAGATGCGCAGGGTTACCGTCGAACCAGCCCATGTAGCGCTGGTAGATGGCCTTGACGTTGTGACTGACGGAACCGTAGTACCCGTGCGTGTGCCACGCCTGTGCCAATGCAGGTGGCAGTTCGATCGATTCGGCGATCTCGAGACCGGTCCACCCCTGATTGATTCGACGAAGTGTCTGATCGTGAAGGTACCCGTAGAGATCGCGCTGCAATGACATGAACTCGGTGAGCCGTTCGGTCCCCCACGTCGGCCAGTGGTGGGAGGCAAACAGAACGTCGGATCGTGAGGCGTAACGATTGATCGATTCGGTCAGGTACGCAGACCAGACGTGAGGATCTCGTACCAGGGCACCCCGTAGCGTGAGCAGGTTGTGGAGAGTATGAGTTGCGTTCTCCGCCATACACAGCGCGCGCAAGTCCGGGAAGTAGAAGTTCATCTCGGACGGGGCCTCGGTTCCGGGCGTCATCTGGAACTCGATCCGAACGCCGTCGATCGTCTCCGTGTGACCTGTCGTCGAGATCGACACCGTCGGCGAAATGAGCGTCGGCGTCCCGGTTGAGGTGGTCTGCCCCAACCCGGCTCCGACGGCACCGCGAGGACCTCGGGGCAATGCAGCCCCGTACATATAGGCCGCACGTCGAGCCATTGCCGTTCCCGCATAGACGTTTTCCTCGACGGCATGCTCCACGAGTCCAGTGGGGGCGACGATTACGCATCGCCCGGCAGCGACATCGTCGTCGGTGGTCACCCCTTTGACCCCACCGAAATGGTCGATATGCGAATGCGTGTAGATCACCGCGACGACCGGTCGATCACCACGATGCTCCCGATACAACGCGAGACCAGCGGCCGCGGTTTCCCGAGAAATCAGTGGATCGACGACGATGATCCCGCTCTCCCCCTCGATCAACGTCATGTTCGACAGATCGAGGCCGCGAATCTGATAGATCGAATCCGTCACCGCAAAGAGTCCCTGCTTGGCGACCAACCTCGACTGACGCCACAAGCTCGGATTGACGGTCGGCGGGCACTCCTCATCCAGGAATGAGTAAGAGTCGTTGTCCCACAGCACTTTTCCGTCCGGACCGGATACCACGCCGGGATCGAGCGCGCCGATGAACCCTCGCTCGGCATCGGTGAAATCGGTCTTGTCGGAGAACGGCAGGGTCTCGGCGACTCGGGCGTTCGCCGCTTCGACTGCGGCCGATGCTGCGCGTGGATCGATCATAGATCAGCCTTTCATCTTCAATTGTCCAGTGTGGTAAACCCGTTCAGGACTCCAATAATCAGCGGGGACTAGCTCAACAGCTGCGATTTTGCCGCCGCGAACTCCGCGTCGGTCAACACGCCGGACTGATGAAGCTGCCCCAGCTCCTGCAGCTTGGAGACCAGATCGTCAGCACCCGAAGGGGGAACGGACTGCACGGGAGCGACCTGCGCCGGCGGCGCTTGTTGCTGCTGGTACTCCTGCTGATATTCCTGCTGCTGCTCGGAGGCCTTCCGTTGACTCCGTCGATCCATGGCGTTGGACGTCGCTTTTGCGGTTCCAGCCACTACCGCAGTGCGTGCCACCGTGCCGAGCAATCCGGGCCGCCCTCTGCGTCCACCTCGAAAAACCATGCCGAACTCCTTGGGTAATTGTCGCTACTGAAATGCTGCTTCTACCGCTGCGACGACTACCTCGCGCGGTATCTGAACGTGAAGGACTACATCGCCGCCGCCACCGCGAACCGTCGTCGCGAGCTCACGCGCCCACGTCTGCTCGTAGACGATGACTGCGGCGGACGTTCCTGGTTCGAGTGACTCACGGACCACGTCCAGGTCCTCGTCACTGATCAATGCCTTGGCTTCGATGGAGAGAATCGCCAGTCCGATGTCGGTGAGATCTTCGTCGACGTCGATCTGCGACACCTGTCCGTTGGCGTCCTTGGCGATGTACACGAGGTCGAACAGGGTGACAAAACCTCGTTCCACCACGTTCTGCAGCGCGGCGACAGCTTCAGGATCCACAGTTGAACCTGGGAATGCCAGCACCACGAGCTCGACCGGTCCGATGTTCATTGTGTCGTTCATCCATCAAGCCTGGTAGCTCTGGCGCGCAGTGACCTCACCCGCAGGGGATGAATTACCCGAGGCGATCGAGTTATTTGTTGCGACGAATGACTTCGCGGATCGGGCGTACATGTACGCCTTCTGCCGCGAGGGCGCGCCGGGCTTTGCCCCGGGTGACGAGTACGCCGATGATGCCGAGAACCCAGACCGGATATTGCACCATCCAGGCGACGCGGAATCCGTCGAACGTGTACCCACCCATGTGTCCGAGGATCACGCCCATCACTTGAATCACGATGAGGGATGCGAGGAATCCGCCGATGTTGACCATGCCCTGGGCGGTTCCCATCGCCGAACTCGGATTGGATGTGCGCGCGTAGTCGAAGCCGATCACCGAACCCGGCCCACCCACCGAGATCACAACCACCAGGATCGTCAACAACCAGAGCGGAGACGGTTCGCTGCGCGAAAGCACGATCGTCCACATGAGCGCGCTGGCCACCATGATGGTGAGAACCAACCACGATCGCCGCATGGGATAGCGACCGGTGAGAATGCCGAGGATCGGGCCGGCCACGATTGCCGAGATGACCGACAGCGTCAGCAGCGAGCCGACGGTCGCGGAATCGAGACCCTGAGCCGATTTCAGATACGGCACACCCCACAGCAGTGCGAACGTCGTGATCGAGAACTGCGTCCCCATGTGACTGAAGAACCCGAGTCGGGTGCCGGGTCGCATCCACACCGTCTTGATCTGTCGCCCGATCTCCTTGGCACCGGCAGGCACGGCCACCACGTCGGCACCGGGAGGCGCGTCGCGGATGACACTCAGCGCCAGAGCAAACGCCAACAGTCCGACGGCGGCAGCGCTGCCGTAGGCGAAAGTCCAGCCCGGACCGGACAACAGCAACATGAACGGGAGCGCGGACATCACCTGGCCCAGCTGACCGAGGATGCCCGTGAACTGCGAGACCAACGGCACCTGCCGGGGCGGGAACCACTGTGGTACCAACCGCAGCACCGAGATGAAGGTGAGAGCGTCGCCGGCGCCGACGGCAATACGTGCACCGATCGCGACGGGCAGCGATTCGGTGAAGGCGAGGGCCAACTGCGCGGACATCATGATGAACGCACCGACTGCGATCATGATCCGCGAACCGTAGCGGTCGAGGAGGACTCCCGCCGGAATCTGCATACCGGCGTACACGACGATCTGCAGTACGACGAAGCTCGACAGAACGCTGGGTGATATCGAGAACCGATCAGCAGCAGACAGACCCGAGACACCGAACGAAGTGCGGTGAAGCACGGCGATCACGTAGGCAAAAACACCGACACCCCAGACCAACCACACTTTTTTCATCGGGTCTGTATGTTACTCCTGTCTTTCGCAAGGCTCAGGACATGATTATTCGCGGCCCTGAGACACCCAATTCAGATCAGCCGACCGGAAGCCTTCGGTGATCGCGGCGAGGGAGTCGAGGCGAGCGATCTGGTCTTCGCTCAGAACGATGTCCAACGCTCCGGCGTTCTCGGTGACTCGTGCAGCGAACCGAGTGCCGGGAATCGACACGGAAGGCAACCCGTACTGACGGCCCTTGGCATCGAGCCATGCCAGGGAAACCTGTGCAGGCGTCGCGCCGAGCTCGTCGCCGACGGCGCGGACCACGTCGAGAACCTTCTGATTGGCAGGGAGCGCGGAGTCCGAGAAGCGGGGGAAGCGTCGGCGCAGGTCGTTGTCACCGAGCGTCGCCGCATCGAACGATCCCGCCAGGAAGCCTCGACCGACCGGCGAGAAGGGCACGAATCCGACTCCGAGTTCAGCGGCGGTGGGTACTACCTTGTTCTCGACGTCCCGACTCCAGATACTCCATTCCGACTGGATCGCCGCGATCGGATGCACCCCGTACGCACGACGCAGTTCGTCACCGGTCGCCTCGGACAGGCCGATGTTGCGGACCTTGCCCGCCTTCACCTGCTCTGCGATCGCGCCGACGGTGTCTTCGATCGGGACGTTCGGGTCGACCCGGTGCAAGTAGTAGAGATCAACATGATCGACGCCGAGTCGTCCCAGAGACTCGTCGAGTGCCTGCGGTACGTACGCCGGGTCTCCGTTGATCCCGCGCTGACCGTTGGCGATGTTGCCGACAAGACCGAACTTCGTCGCCAGCTGCACTTCGCCTCGGCGGTCCTTGAGAAGCTCCCCCACAGCACGCTCACTCGCGCCCTCGCCGTACACGTTGGCGGTGTCGATGAATGTGATCCCGATGTCCACCGCATGGTGCAGCGTGGCAAGCGCCTCGGCCGGGTCCACCGGGCCGTAGACCGGGGCGACGGACATCGCGCCGTATCCCTGAGCACTGACGGTGAGTCCTTCAGCCAGGGTGACGGTGGGGACGGTCATGAAATCTCCTCGATTCGAGTAAGCGACAACCTCGACAGTCTTCACCGAATCGAAGCCTGACGCACCGATTAACGTCACGCTGATCGGGTTACCCTCGAGTGATGGCATTCGATTGGCTCGAACTCGTGCTCACCGCCCACCGCGAATTCGGTTCACGACTCGCCGCAGTCGAGGACTGGAACGCACCCACGCCTGACTCCGACTGGCACGTCGAACACCTCGTCCGCCACGTCATCGAGGAGCAGCAGTGGGTACCGCCGCTCCTGGCCGGACTGACGGTCGGCGAGGCGACACCGGACATCGTTCCCGTCGGGGACGACCTGTGGACCGAATGGCAGAAGTATTCCGATGCCGCCATCGAGGCGTGGAAATCGACGGACCTCAGCGCCCACGTTCACCTCTCGTACGGCACGGTGAAGGTGGAACCGTATCTGCGCCAGCAGACTTCGGACGTCACGATCCACACCTGGGACCTCGCGCGAGCGGTCGGAGCAGACGAGCGGCTCGATCCGGACCTCGTCGAGGCCGTCTGGTCCGACCTCGACGGGCAGCGCGACATGCTCGCCGAGAGCGGACTCTTCTCCGCTCCCGTCGACCTCCCTGACGATGCGTCGTTGCAGGACAAGCTGATTGCCCTGACCGGTCGCGATCCTCGCTAGACGTTCAGCGACACACCCGTCGTGCGAGCGACGCCGTCCCAACCACCGGCAGGTGCACCGAGGCCGAGCAGAGCCGCAACCGTCGGCGCGACGTCGATCGTGCGAGCCTGCGTGTCGATCTTCCGTCCACCGTCGAGAGCGGGATGCCCGCCGCTGAGAAAGAACGGAATGGGCAACGTCACGAAGTGGCCGTGGTTGCCGGGAATCGGATTGGACAGCGGAGTCGGATCACTGAACCGCCAGCCCTGAGCGCAAAACGCAACGACGTCACCGGCATTGGTGCCGAGATCGAATTCGGCCGGGAGGTGACTGGATTCGACGCCGTCGACACCCTCCACGATCTGTTGAATCCGGCTGACGGCTTCGGCCCGTTCGCCGTCCGGCCCGACGAAGTAGATCAGATCTGCGCCGCCGTTCTGGGCGATCCGAATCTTGCCTGCCAGCAACGGATCCGCGTTCAGCGGTCGATCCAAGCCGATGAGCCGCGCGGGTTCCGACCAGTCCATCGAGTGGTCGGCCAACACGATCAGAATGCTCCGATTCCAACGACCGGTGTCATGAAGGAAGTCGACGAAGCGGCGAACCTGGTTGTCGGTGTTCTGAAGTGCGGCTGTACGTGCGATACGAATGGACGGACCGGACAGATCCAGGTGCCCGACCCGATCGACGTCACCGAGGTTGGTGAACGACAGTCGCGGAGAGTTCCCCCCGACGATCCGGATCAGCGCATCGATCGTGAAGTTGTCCGGCGCGTGCTCGGTGCCGGGAACGAGTGGCTGCGGATCCCACACCAACGAAGCGCGGTTACCGAACAGCCCGTGCAGGTAGTGCTTCGACAGCACACTTGCAGTGGTCAATCCGAGTTCGGTGCGCACCCGATCCAGAACCGTCGACGTCTGCAGGTCGGAAGGCCGATCGAGGTCACGCTTCTTGTCGATGGACGGATCGTAGACGGAGTTGGCGGGTACGCCCGAACGCGCCGGCAGCACTCCCGTCATCATCGCGGTGTGGTTCGGCAGCGTCTCCGCGATCGGGATGGCGCTGGCGTCCGGGTAGTGAATACCGCCGACCGCAAGCCCGGTCAGCGTCGGGGTGAGCTCCGATCGCAATTCGTCCGGACGCATGCCGTCGACGACGATGACATGCACGTCCAGGTCTGGGATTCCGGCGCTGGTGGGAACACTCGCACGAGCCGGCGTTCCGAGCAAAGCCGTTCCGGCGACAACACTTCCACCGATCAGAACGCTACGACGCGAAACTTCGATACTCACTGGTCGACTCCTGGTCGGTACGAGGCCTGATCGAGGGCGGCCGAGGTGGGTGAGACTCTACTGCCCGCGCCTGCCGGTAGACGGTAGCTCACGGCGTAGTGCGCATTGCTCTGCGGATTGGTGAGATCGTCGACGTAGTACCAGTCCATCTGAGTACCTTCGCGGGCGATTTCGAATACGCCGTAGCCGTGCGAATCCAGTTCGACGTACCGCACATGTCGGTTCACGGCCTTGAATGCCTCTTCTGCCGCAACGGTTACCGTGCGCGGCGGCACTTTCAGCATGTCGTCGATGTTGGGCGAGGTCACCGACGGGACGACGAACTCGGCGCCGACGGTCGGCCCACCCGGATAGTCGGCGGCGTTGGTCGGTAGGTCGCAAGCCCACGACGTGTGGATGTCACCGGTGATGAAAACGGTGTTGTCCACACCGTTCGAGGTGATCGCGTCGAAAAGCCTGGTGCGGTCGGCGGTGTACCCGTCCCACTGATCCGTGTTGTACGGGACACCGGCCTGCGGCACTCCCACCAGTTCGGTCAACGCCGCGGTGGTCGCCGGCTCCAGCGGCGGGAACACGCACGGCGTGATCATGACCGGATTGCCGACGATTTTCCACTGCGTCGGGGAGGTGACGATTCCGTTGGTCAACCAATCCATCTGTGCGCGTCCGGTAATGGAGCGCGACGGATCGTCGACCTGCTTCATGGTCGGTTGCTCGTCGCGGTAGGTACGCAGATCGAGCATCGAGATCTCGGCCAGATTCCCGAAACGGAACCGTCGATACAGCTGAACGCTCGAACCACTACCCGACGGCCGGACGGGCATCCACTCGAAATATGCCTTGGCCGAGTTCGCCTTTCGATCTGCCCAGTCGCCTTCGACGCCGGGCGTGTGGTTTTCGGCGCCGTCCCGGTACGCATTGTCGGCCGATTCGTGGTCGTCCCATGTGGCGATGAACGGCAACTTCAGGTGAAGGGCTGCCAGATCCGGATCGGTCTTGTACTGCGCGTGCCGAATTCGATAGTCGGCCAGCGAGATGATCTCGTGGGCCGGCTCGTGAAGGCGAACGGATCCGTTTCTCGCGCCGTACTCCCCCTGCCCGTACTCGTAGATGTAGTCACCGAGATGGATGATCGCATCGAGGTCTTCGCGGAACGCGAGGTGACGATAGGCACCGAAATACCCCGCCTCCCAGTTGGAGCAGGACACGACGCCGAAGCGAAGCCGATCGAGATCCGCAGAGTTCGACGGAGCCGTACTGGTGCGGCCCACCGGAGAAACGGCCGAACCCGCAACGAATCGGTACCAGTACGTCGTCGACGGATCGAGTCCGGTGACGTCGACCTTCGCGGTGTGATCGGAATCTGCCGAAGCAGCAACACTTCCGGACGCCACGACGCTCGCGAACCCCTCATCGGTCGCGACCTGCCAGTTGAGCGTCACCGCCGGCCCGACGCCGGAACCGGGCGTCGCCTCTGCCGTCGGGGTGATGCGGGTCCAGATGATCACCGCATCCGGCAACGGGTCACCGGATGCCACCCCGTGCGCGAAGCCCGGGCTGCCACCCGGAACCTCGGCACCGGCGTGGCTCGCCGAAGCGACACCGAGGCCTACTGCGCCGGCGAGTGCCGCCGATCCCTGCAGCAGGCCACGTCTGGATATTCGATCGAAGGCATTCGTGTGCACGCTAGGAGTGAACCCGCACCTGAACAGCCGTTCAAGAGAGCTTCGGGATGTTCACCCAGGCTTCGCCTGCGCTTCTCTGCAAGTTTGATCGAGTCGATCCGGATTACAACCGGTAGTCGAGGGCCGAGCCCCGAACCACACCGACCTTGACTCCGATGTAGCCGCCGAGTGCACCCCCGGTCGCAATCAAGATCCAGAACACCGACGGAATCAGAGTCTCGGACCCGTCGACCTGGGTGAACGCGGCATAGCCGACGATCAACGCACCGAACAGCACGGGCAGAATCAGCAGTGCGGCAAAGAACGTCAACCACACCGATACGAATCGACCCTTCCACCGGGCGATCTCGTGCAGGACCGTCAGAACAACCAGGAAGACACCACCACCGGTCAAGACCGCCGACAGAACTGCAAACCCGAAAGCTGACATCAGCTCCGACTCCACTTGAATCCCCCCGTATTCGAAGCACCTGCGCACCCAGCCCCAACTGCGATGCAATGAGTCTATTCAAGACGGCCGGCGTTTCGTGGCAACTCGAGTCGCTCGTCTGCCGGAAACACACCCCGCCGACGCCTATGCTTGGAAAATGACCGAACCCGACATCAAGCCCAGAAGTCGTGACGTCACCGACGGACTCGAAAAGACCGCAGCGCGCGGCATGTTGCGTGCAGTAGGAATGGGTGACGACGACTGGGTCAAGTCGCAGATCGGCGTCGCCTCGTCCTGGAACGAGATCACCCCGTGCAACCTGTCCCTCGATCGCCTGGCCAAGGCTGTCAAGGAGGGCGTCCGAGAGGCCGGCGGGTTCCCCCTCGAATTCGGCACTATCTCCGTTTCCGACGGCATTTCGATGGGTCACGAGGGCATGCACTTCTCCCTCGTCTCCCGTGAAGTGATCGCGGACAGCGTCGAGACCGTCATGCAGGCCGAGCGCCTCGACGGATCGGTTCTTCTCGCCGGTTGCGACAAATCCTTGCCCGGCATGATGATGGCGGCGGCCCGCCTCGACCTCGCCAGTGTGTTCCTCTACGCCGGGTCGACTCTCCCCGGCGTCGCCAAGCTGTCCGACGGCAGCGAGCGGGAAGTCACCGTCATCGACGCGTTCGAGGCCGTGGGCGCCTGCTCGCGTGGGCTGATGAGCCGCGCCGACGTAGACACCATCGAACGGGCGATCTGCCCGGGCGAAGGCGCGTGCGGCGGTATGTACACCGCGAACACGATGGCCAGCGCCGCCGAGGCCATGGGAATGTCGCTGCCCGGCAGCGCTTCACCGCCCGCACCGGATCGTCGCCGCGACGGATTCGCGCGCGAGAGCGGCAAAGCCGTGGTCGAACTGCTGCGCCGCGGAATCACCGCGAGGGACATCCTCACCAAGGAAGCGTTCGAGAACGCCATCGCAGTAGTCATGGCATTCGGTGGTTCCACCAATGCGGTGCTCCATCTCCTCGCGATCGCGCACGAGGCGTACGTCCCGTTGACGCTCGACGATTTCGCCCGCGTCGGCGCGAAGGTCCCGCACCTCGCCGACGTCAAGCCTTTCGGAAAGCACGTCATGACGGACGTCGACCGTATCGGCGGCGTCCCCGTCATCATGAAGGCATTGCTCGACGCGGGACTCATGCACGGAGATTGTCTGACCGTCACCGGCAAGACTGTTGCGGAGAATCTGGCGCACATCACCCCGCCCGATCCGGACGGCAAGGTCTTGCGGGCGATGAACAAGCCCATCCACCCGACCGGAGGCATCACGATCTTGAAGGGGTCGCTCGCTCCCGGCGGCGCGGTGGTCAAGTCGGCAGGATTCGAGTCGGATGTATTCGTCGGCACTGCACGAGTTTTCGAACGCGAGCGCGCCGCGATGGATGCTCTCGAGGACGGAACCATCACCGGCGGTGACGTTGTCGTCATCCGCTACGAGGGCCCGAAGGGTGGTCCCGGCATGCGCGAGATGCTGGCCATCACCGGCGCGATCAAGGGTGCGGGTCTCGGCAAGGACGTCCTGCTGCTGACGGACGGACGATTCTCGGGCGGCACCACCGGCCTGTGTGTCGGACACGTTGCGCCCGAGGCCGTCGACGGCGGTCCCATCGCGTTCGTTCGCGACGGCGACCAGATCCGGCTCGACGTGGGTACCGGACAACTCGAATTGTTGGTCGACGATTCCGAACTGGAAGCTCGCAAGGAGGGCTGGGAGCCGTTGCCGCCTCGCTACACACGTGGCGTGTTGGCCAAGTACTCCAAGCTCGTGGGATCAGCATCGGGTGGAGCGGTGTGCGGCTGATCCCAGCTCGCTGCTAGATGGGCCGGTACCCGGCGCCGACGCCTCCGTGGGCATTGATCGTGTCCACGATGGAGGTCATGTTGGTGCCGAGTTCCGGCCCCAGGCACGGCACCCAGAGATAAGCGTTGACCATCGCGACCAGCGTCGTCCCGACCGTGACCGGGGCTCCCGAATCACCGTGGTCGACGCAGATCTGAGTCCAGGTGGATGCGTCGGCGCTCAGGTCTCCCCAGACGACGCCGCAGGTGGTGCCCGTCGTACGGCCTTCCTTGCAGGCTGTGGCCGGGAAACTGGCCGGTGCGCCGATCGAGGTGATGGTCGCCGCGCCCACTGTGCGCACTGGTGTGACCTTGCCCGGATCGAACTGGATGACCCCGTAGTCCAGGTCGGGGTTCGACTCGACGAAGGTGCCGACCACGCCGGCGTCCTCGTTGCTTTCCGGGATCACGAACGACCCAGGACCGCCGCAGTGACCTGCGGTGATACCCACGAGTCTGCCGCCGTTGTCGTGACCGATGGTGGTCAACGTACACACCAACTGGTTGTCGATGATGATGCCCGAGCCACCACCCATGGGCGTGGGTGCAGCAACCGCATTGCTGCTGACGATGAAGCCGAGTCCGAGTGCCAAGACCAACGCTGCCAGAGCCGAAACAATTCGCTGCAACATCACAATCTCTCCGCCGGTAATCTCCCCGCTGCAAAAAACGCATACCCCGGAAAGTGCGGACTTACGCAGCGGTTCTAGTCGGTGGCTCCGAGCGCCTCGAGCATCTTGCGCGCCTCTTCGAGCTGGCGGCTCAACTCGTCGACTCGAGCCGCAGCCATGTCTCGCGCAGCGACGATGATGGACTCGACGGCTTCGATGGCGGTGGGCTCACCCAACTCGCGGACAGCTCGCTCGACTGCATCGGGTGCGACCGGAACTGCTTTGCCCGGACGCTTCGCGCCCTGTGTGACCGTCACGCTCCAGTCGTTGTCCGCGCCCGCATGGATCGTGACGCTGATGCCGGCCGGCAGTTTCTTCGCACGCTTGACGGCCGGACGAGGTGTCGCGGCAGGGGCAGCAGTGGTAGTCGGTACCGGAGCGGGGGCAGGCTGCGCCCGCGGCTTCGGTCGAACAGGCTCTACGAGTGGCTCCATCAGGGGTTCGGACTCCACAACTGGTTTGGGCCGTGGCGCCGGTTTGGCCGGTGCCGCGGAGACGCGGTTGATGCGCAATTCCTCTGCCTCGAAAGGCAATTCGTCGTTGACGCCCTTGGGGCGAATCAGCACTGTGTTGCCGTCCACCGACACGACTTTCGCCGAGGTACCGGCCTCGATCCCCAGGCTGGGAGTCGCCTCGCGCAGATAGACGGTGGCGCGCTTACCTTCGGCGACAGCCGTGGCGAGCGCTGCCAGATTTTCCGCAGTGAGGTGATCCGGCGTTGATGCGGCGGCGCCGGAACGTCTACGGGGTGGCATGCGCAGGTCCTTTCAGAAGTACGTGGTGCATTTCAGTATCGACAGTGCATTTCGGTATCGACAGTGCATTTCTCGGGGCAACTCTTGCACAAGCCACCGACGTGTTGACTCTCACCGCCCGCCTGACCCCGAGGATCCGTAGACGGTTCGGCCAATTCAGTACTGTTCTCGGGGCACCGCGTGGAAGATGGTGGACAGAAATTCGTTGCGGCAAGAAGGAGCACGGTGAGCAGTTCGGAGTCAGAGTGGATCGACGAGGTCACCGAACCCGCCCCTGCTGAATCTCACGCTGCCGAACATCACACTGCTGATCCGGTCGACGTCGATGCTCATCTGCTCAGCCGGATTCAAGCCGACATCGAAGAGTCTCTCCTCGGCGGGCCCCGATGTTTCACTCAGTCACAGATCGCAGAATTCGCCGGTGTGACACGCGAGCGTGCCGATCGTTTGTGGGTCGCGATGGGCTTTGCCGTCGACGAGGATCCCGACGCCGTCATGTTCACCCAGCAAGACGCCGACGCCCTCAAGACGATTATCGACATGGTCAATCGAGGAGTCATCTCGCAGAGCAGTGAGGTCGCTGCCGCCCGCTCACTCGGGCAGTCGATGTCGAGGTTGGCCGAGTGGCAGGTCTCGCTGATCAGCACACACATCATCGACCAGCTCGCCGACTCGGCAGATCACGAGCCCGAAGCGATCCGGAAGATCGTTCTGCGCCTCGGCGCCGAGATCATTCCCGCTGTCGAATCTCTGCAGACGTACGTCTGGAAGCGCCACGTCGCGTCCTCGACGGGCCGCAACGTCGGAAACCCGGGCGAGGAAGTAGCGAGTCGTGTTCTGGTAGTGGGTTTCGCCGACATCGTCGGGTACACCTCGCTGACCCGCGGCCTCGACTCCGCCGAACTCAACGATCTGCTCGAGCGGTTCGAGTCCGCGTCCACCGAAATCATCGGTCGCAACTACGGCTGGGTGGTCAAGACCGTCGGTGACGAGGTCATGTTCGCCGCCGAGAGCCCCCACTACGCCGCCGAGATCGCCTTGCAGATCCAGCAGGCGGTCCTCGCCGATCACGACGATCCACAGCTTCGGGTGGGTCTGGCCATGGGGCCGACGTTGGTTCGCTTCGGAGATCTCTACGGTTCGGTGGTCAACAAGGCCGCGCGCCTCACCAGCTCCGCTCGCCCCGGCACTGTGCTGATCGACTCCGAGCTGGCCACCCAGCTCGGCTCGGACGCCAATTTCAAACTGCGACACCTCCGTCCGCGACGAGTACGCGGAATCGACAGGCTCGAACAGTACGTCCTTCGACGCAATCTGGAGCCGTGAGCGTCAGCTCGACACTCCGCGTGCAGCCAGAAAGTCGTCCACGATCTGCTCACACGCAGCCTCCCCGAGAGGCGTCAGCGTGGCCAGCTTGGTGAGCACCAAAGGTCCGACCAACTGAGCAAGTGCGACGTCGTAGTCGTACTCCCCCAACGCGTCGATCGCGTCCGGCGAGCGCAGGATCCGATCGAACGCGTGACGGTACTGCTCGAAAACCGTCTGGCGCAGCGATCGCAATTCGGGCTTGTCCGTGGACAGGGCATCGACGCTCGAGTAACCCTTCAGCTCCGGTCCCAAGCCGAGCCAGCACATCGCCGTCACCTGGATCGGTGCGCTTTCGATGGCCTTGGCCTGACTGGTCAACAACTCGAGCAATTGCGCGCGGAGATCGCCTTCACCGGACATCTCCGGCACCGGCGGTAGTAGACGTGCAAATGCCGCGGCGAGTAACTCCGTGCCGCTGTCGAAATGGCGATACAGCGTCGCACGCGCGACGTTGGCCAACTTGGTGACGGCATCGATCGTCACGGCGTCGACGCCGCCTTCTGCCAGCAGCGTGGTCGCTGCGTCGAGCAACCTCGACCTGGAGCGCTGTTTGCGCGGGTCCTCGTCGTTTCCCTGCTGATCGATTCCCTGCTTGTCGATTCCCACCGTCACAACTTCAGTTATACCCACTTGGGGGTTGTGGAACTGCTGTTCTTGTAACGATACTGATGGTCTTGTTTCTATCGGGAGGTTTCGTGAGTAGCGATACGACGCTCGAACAGTCGACGTGGACCATCCGACAGATCTGGATGCTGACGGTCGCATGCTGCGCTGTCGCGCTGGTCGTCGCAGCAATGGCCGCACTCAACACGGCCCTTCCCGACCTGGCCCGCGATACCGGAGCAACACAGAGCCAGCTCACGTGGATCGTGGACGGGTACACGCTCACACTGGCTTGCCTCCTGTTGCCGGCGGGCGCACTCGGCGATCGCTACGGTCGACGCGAACTGCTCATGTTCGGACTACTTGTTTTTGCTGCCGGCTCGTCGATTCCGGTCTTCGCGGACGAGCCGTCGTGGATCATCGCCTCCCGCGTGATCTCCGGCGTCGGCGCCGCGTTTGTCATGCCGGCGACGTTGTCTCTGCTCACTGCAGGTTTCCCGCCGGCGCAGCGTGCCCGCGCCGTCGGAGTCTGGTCCGGCGTCGCAGGGTCCGGTGCAATCGCCGGACTCGTCGTCTCCGGGTTGCTCCTCGAAAAGTGGTCCTGGCATTCGATTTTCGTCAGCCTGGCCGTCATCTCCGTCCTGATCCTCGTGGTGTCGTTCACGATCGTGACATCGAAAGACGCGGAGGCAGCTCCCCTCGATCTACCTGGCACCGCACTGATCGCCGGCTCGATCGGACTGTTCGTCCTGGGCATGATCGAGGCACCCGCCCGCGGTTGGCTCGATCCGGTGGTTCTCGCGTTGCTGATCGGCGGAATTGCCATGACGGCAGTCTTCAGCTGGGTCGAATTACGCACTCGCCATCCACTTCTGGACGTGAGGCTGTTCGCCAATCGCGCATTCGGCAGCGGCGCAGCGTCACTGACTCTGCAATTCCTGGCGACTTTCGGCTTGTTCTTCCTGATCGTGCAGTATCTCCAACTGGTGCTCGACTACTCCCCACTGCAATCGGCGCTCGCCCTCATGCCGATCGCCGTCCCGGTGATGGCGCTGTCCGTGGTTGCGCCCCTACTGATTCCGCGTATCGGCCTTCGCGCTCTCACCGCCACCGGGGTTGCCTTCCTCGGAACCGGAATTGCGCTCTTGACGCGCTTGGACGCCAGTTCGACCTATGCCGAAGTCTGTGTCCCCTTGGTAGTAGCCGCTATCGGATTGGGCTTGTCGACAACTCCCGCCACTGCTGCCATCGTCTCCAACGCACCAGACTCAAAACAGGGTGTTGCCTCAGCGGTCAACGACGCAACCCGTGAGATCGGCTCTGCCATCGGTGTTGCACTGGCGGGAAGTATCCTCGCCGCCGGCTACGGCAATCACGTCCAGCCCGCGGTCGACTTGCTGCCCGAACCCGCCAAGGAACCGGTATCCGGTTCTCTGGCCGCTGCTCTCCATGTCGCCGAAGCAGCCGGGCCGCAGGGAGCCCAGTTGGCCGAATTCGCCCGTGAATCCTTCATTAAAGGCATGGATCAAGGAGCACTCACGCTCGCCGCGATCATGTGGGTATCCGCGATCGTTCTGGGATTCTGGGCTCCGGGTCGTCAGCGAGACTGACCGTCGCGTCGATACGCCGGAGCCTTGGTCGCCTGCTTGGACTGCAACGTCTGCAGCAGGGGCATCGACCGGAGCGGTACCACCACCGAGAGAACCATGACGCTGGTCGACCGGGTGGCTATCCCCGACCGATTCAGTTCGAGCAGCGTCGCTTGCAAATCCTCGTGCGACGCAGCGGCAATCCTGCACAGCACGTCGCCGGAACCGGTAGTGGCAAAGGCTTCGAGCACACCGGGTATTGCCTCGAGTTCCGCTGTGACGGTGTCGAGCGCCCCCTGGGCGATCTGCAAAGTCACGAATGCTTGCACTCCGAAACCCGCTGCAGCCAAATTGACGTGCGGTGCGTATCCGGCGATGACGCCCGCGTCTTCCATCCTTTTCAATCTCGCCTGCACCGTCGCCCGGGCAACCTTGACCTGACGCGAAAGCTCCAACGCACCGGCTCTCGGGTGCTTGTTCATCGCGTCCAACAGAGCCAGATCCACTGCGTCGAGATTCACGTCTGCTCCACTCGCCATTCAACTATGCAAACTGCCTACAAAACCATGCCGTTGTCTTCGGATTCCGGCGCTGTGTCTACTTTCAACTACCTCCGTTGACTACCCAACCTTGGAAGGACTTATCTGTTTGTACTGGCAGTGCCGAACATAACTCGAGCACCGCGCTGTGTACATCGCACTCAGAGGGGACTCATCATGACCGTCGAACAGACTCTCACCGACGACGAACAGTTGGCCGGCCTGGATCTGGAGCAATTGCGCCAGTTGGTCGGCTTGGTCGAGTACGACAGCGATCACGATCCCTTCCCCGTGAGCGGGTGGGACGGACTCGAATGGATCGTCGGAAACGCTACGCAGACTTCGCATTTCTTCCAGTCTGGGTTCGGCATGGAATTGGTGGCCTATTCAGGTCCGTCGACCGGAAACCGCGACCACCACGCGTTTGTACTCAAGAGCGGGGCGGTCCGGTTTGTCGTCAAGGGTGCTGTGGATCCGGCAAGTCCGCTGATCGAACATCACAGCCGTCACGGTGACGGCATTCGCGACATCGCGCTCAGCGTCCCCGACGTGGACAAGTGCATCGGGCACGCCATCACCCAAGGTGCGACGGTGTTGAGTGAACCGCACGACATCACCGACGAGCACGGCACCGTCCGCCTGGCCACCATCGCGACGTACGGCGAGACTCGGCACACCCTCGTCGACCGTTCCCGCTACACCGGCCCTTACCTCCCCGGCTATGTCGAACGGACGTCGTCGTACCGCAAGCGTGACGGCGCACCGAAACGAATCTTCCAGGCCCTCGACCACGTCGTCGGAAACGTCGAACTGGGGAAGATGGACCAGTGGGTCGACTTCTACAACCGAGTCATGGGATTCACCAACATGGCCGAGTTCGTGGGCGGCGACATCGCGACCGACTACTCGGCACTGATGAGCAAGGTCGTCTCGAGCGGAAATCACCGAGTCAAGTTCCCACTCAACGAACCTGCTGTCGCGAAGAAGCGGTCGCAGATCGACGAATACCTCGAGTTCTACCAAGGCCCAGGCGCTCAGCATCTTGCACTTGCGACCAACGACATTCTCGCAGCGGTGGACGCTCTGGTCGACGAAGGAATCGAGTTTCTCTCCACTCCTGCTTCGTATTACGAGGATCCCGAACTCCGAGCGCGCATCGGCGAGGTTCGAGTCCCGATCGAGGAATTGCAGAAGCGAGGCATCTTGGTCGACCGCGACGAAGACGGCTATCTTCTACAGATCTTCACCAAGCCGATCGGTGATCGGCCCACCGTGTTCTTCGAGATCATCGAGCGCCACGGATCGCTGGGATTCGGGCTGGGAAACTTCAAGGCCCTGTTCGAAGCGATCGAGCGTGAGCAGGCTGCGCGGGGCAACTTCTGAGGTGGGTCAGCTGTTTTCGGTCCAAGCCCAGACCACCGCGGGTCGCCCGGTGGCGCTGACCCGGACTCGTTCGTCGGTTCGTTCCAGTCCGGGCAGCGACTTGAGTGTGCGGTTCAAGTTGCCCGGGTCCGGACGCACACCGGAAAGCTCCTCCGCCACGGCCAAGGCGTACGACGCCGGAAACGACGGTCCCAGCAGCGCTCGTGTGAATGCCTGATCTCGCCACAAGAGGGTGTCCGCAAGGATGGGGCGAGTATCGGCGACTATCCGATTGTGGTCGAACGCAAGGTCCCCCGGGTTGTCCCAGCTCACCCATTCGGCTGAACCCGGCACCTCGTCAGACGAGATCACTGCCCACATGGTCACCGAGAGCGTCGGACCACGAGGGTCGCGATTGGGCTCGTCGAACACGGTCAGTTGTCCACCGGCCAGGATCTTCTCTTCGGGAATTCCGAGCTTGGTGGTCACGGCTCGCCTGGCGGCGTCCTGCAACCGCTCACCGGCGCCCAGCAGTACACCGGGCAGCGCCAACTGCCCGGTGTACGGCTCCGCTTGCCGCGGAGTGACGGCAAATCGCAACATCCCGGGTTCCGGATTGCCGAACCGGAGCGCGATGACATCGATCGAGACAAGTGACTGGTCCACACCGTCCATCATGCAGGCACAGGGCTCCACTCACGACGATCGGCCCGGTCAGGGCCGTCGGCAGTCAGAACCACCGGAACTCCCATTTCCTGACCCAGGTAACCGGCGAAGCCCTCCCTGTCAGTCGGAATACCCTTCGGCACAACCGCTACGGCTTGCAAGGCATCTGTCAGTGCCTGTTGGTGATCGAGATCCTTCCACTGTCCGACCGGGAGGGATCGCCACCCCTCGTATTCCTGCACCCCGTGGATCGGGATGCCTGCCGTCAGGCCACGATCCATCGCATCGAGGTGCGTCAGCGCCAATCCGTCGACGCCACCGCTGACCTCGATTGCGTAGCGCAACAACAACTCGTCGAGGTGCCCGATCCGAAACTCACCTTGATACTCGCCGGTGCCGTTGTGCTCCTCGGGCAAGACCTTCGCCAGCGCTGGATCCTCGGTCGGGAAGGGCCCAGCTCCGTGCCGTGTCATGTAGGTGCGGGTGACACCGAGTACGTAACTGTCCCGGCCCAACTGGTCGATCATTGCTCGCGCATTCGACGGCTCGACCGTCGACCATGTGGTGTGTGGGTGAAAGCCCCGCCACTCGTCGAGAAGGACACCTTGTGCCCCCTCGAACACCAATCGGCCATCAGCACCGATCGCACCCAAAGCCTCCGGACCGGTGATGTCCACGACCGCAGCGAATTCCGTATACATGTCGACCATGTCGTCGATCGGCGGAAAACCGTGGCGACTCTCCGCGATCATCGGATCGTGGAATGTGGCCAACGCCGACAACTTACGACGCAAGGAGTCCGGCCGAAGGCAGTCCCCCACCGTAGGCGCATTCGCAACTTCGAGCGCATACGCCGCAGTCTCACCGATCCCCTTTCCACACGAGCCGTGTCGGTTACCGCCGCGAGCATCCTCGCGGGCCCTGTTGGCGGCCACGTGAATCGGTGTCGTCAACAATGCGCGCGCGTCGATCCGTATCAGATCGAACGGGTTTCGAACTCCGAGCGCTTCCAGAGCACGCGCCTCCCGGGCGAGCGCGATGGGCTCGACCAACACGAATCTCGAGAGAAACGTCGGGACGCCGGACAGCGTGCCCGAACCGAACTGCGAAAACGTGTGGTGCCGCTCGCCGACCGTTACGTTGTGCGCTGCCTGTGCCCCACCGTTGAAGCGGACCACTGCGGCCACATCCAGGTCGGCTTGATCGGAGCACAGCCAATCGACGGTTGCTCCCTTCCCTGCATCTCCGAACCCGAGGTCTACGACGACGATGTCGCGGTCTTCGAACGGCTCCATCATGTTCTCCTCTCAAGCGAAATCGACATCGTCAGTGCTCGTTCCGAGGTCGCGGGGCAATCCGGCCACCGTTGCCGGATTGCGACTCGGAATCCGAGCCAGAGCCTTTCCGACGGTCTCGGCTTCAGCCCTGGAACCGATGTCACGGAGATCCGCCAGCCCGTCACGCAGGTCGATACGGTCCTCGCCGATTCCGACCGTCAGTGCTATCAGTTCGCATACTGCAGCGGGGTTGTCGAGTTTCACGAACCGCTCACCGAGCAACTCCCTCCAGTGATCGGCGATTTCCGGATCATTGAAGTACGACGACTGATCGGGCAACACGTAGTAGACATTCCACCGTTCTTCGAGTTCACGGTAGATCGACGGCACCGATACGTCCTGACGCACCTTGTCACCGATCACCGAACGGATGTGACGAGCCGAGAGTCTCGGCTTGTTCAACTCGTCGCCGATGATGAAGAGGTAGCCTTTCCGTCCCCGCTTCTCCCAGGCGTCGGTACTCGTGTGACGCGCCATGAAATATGCCGCCAATTCATAGCTTTCCGATTTCTGACCGCCTCCGTTGCCTTCGAGAAAAATGGTGCGTAACTGTTCGTCCATCGCGTTTCCCGACTCGAACTGTCCGACTTGAAGCGGCACCCGGTCGGAATCTGCGTCGCCGATACCGCCGAACAGAATCTGCGGATCATCCGCATATCCCTTCCGTTGGAGCAGTCCGTGTAGCTTCCCGAGCTTGTCCTGCATGATGCGGGGGACAGCACCCATCGAACCGGTGACATCGAAAAGCACTGCTATCGGCAGAGAATCGGGGTGTCCGTCCGAATCTCGGCATTCACGCTTGTCGACGCCGAAGGGGTCGAGGGTCGGGTCCGCCTTCCAACTGCTTCGCGGACGCGACCGAAGCAAATCGGTGTAGCCGAAGTCGTCGACACCGCGCGCGGCACGGAAAGTCTTGCCCGCCAAATAGGTGTTGTCATCCCAGTATCCGTAGCCCATGATGATCACTGTCCTTTCGTGGAGGGGACGGCGAACGGACGAAATATCCGCCGGCCGTAGAGAAGATCGAGGAGTTCGTCGAACTCGTCAAGTAGGTCGACCGCGTCGGGACGCAGTCTCGGGTTGTCCTGCAGGCAGCCCCGAGCAAAAGCCTTCATTCTCTCGTGAGCCTGCTCGCCCAGCATTCGCAGCATCAAGCGATGAGCCATGTAGACGTCCCACGCGGGAGACGCTGTTTCGCCGACTTCCCTTGGGTAGGAATCGCGATCGGAACCGATCGTCGCCACCGGGCGGCTGCCGGTGCGGGTGGCAAAGGACCACCCGACCAGCACCACCCCGTGCCGATCAGGCTCGATCAGCACGTTCTCCGCAGTGATCGCGGTGTGCACCCAACCAGTCGCATGCGCCGCTGCCAGAGCCCGAAGCAGCCGTCGGTGCATCCACGCCCAGTCACGCGGATCGAGGCCCCCTGGATACGCCTCACGAACGTCGGCGAGGCTCACGAAACCTTCGGTCAGATCGTCCAGCACGTCGATCTGGCGTCGCGCGCCGGCGTCCACATGAGTGATTCGGTCGATCAACCGCGGGAAGTACGGCGCTGCCCAACCGGCTTCGCACGAATTCTCGATGTCCGTCAACACATTCCGTTCGGCCTCGATCATCGAGTTCGCCCGAGGGTTTCGCGGAATCTTGAGTACGACACCGGCATCGGACCGGTACAGGTTGGCAACCGAGCCGCGGGCTACCAGTCCACCCAACGAATACTCTCCCCGTTCGCCCACATATACGGGACGAGAATCTGCGGACTCGACCTCTGCCGACCAACTCCGGTAGAGCTCGTTCAACCGAGATGTTGCCGCCGAGTACCGCACCCGATCTTCGGGCTTCGCCCGGTCCGGATGGATGGCAGAGGCGAGCCGATGAAAACGACGCTTTGCAGCGCGGCGGGAGTCGAGATCACTGGGGACTCCCCCGAACACATCAGCCGAAACCTTTGCCGTCTCGACTGTTTCGAGTGCAGTGCGCGTCGTTTTCATGGTTTTAGTCTAACTGACTAAAACGAATGCGGCAACAATGCGTATTTCATCCCGGTAGATGCGCATTGCATCCTCACCATCGAGACCGGTCTCGCTTGAAGATAGGTATACCTAACTTCGATTGCTTCCAAGGAGCATCACATGCAGGACACGCAAACGGCCATCCGCCCCCGATTCACCACCCATCGCGCTGTCGTCACAAGGAAAAGAGAGATAGGGCCTCATTTCGTTCGAGTGACGTTCGGCGAACTCCGCGATTACGACTGCGTCGGCATCGCTCCGAAGGTGAAGATCTTTCTGCCCGATGACGCCGACCATTCCGCAGCCGCCCGAGAACTGACGATTCCGACCGTCGGGGTACACGGTTTCGAGTACCCCGACGACGCACCCAAGCCGATAGTGCGGACGTACACGATCCGCGCACACCGCCGGGAACTGTGTGAGGTCGACATCGATTTCGTCGTCCACAGCGACGGGCCGGCAGGCAGGTGGGTCACGAACGCCGTTCCCGGCGACGTTGTCGGACTGACCAATGCTGTAGGGAACCAACCACTCCCGGAGCTGGCGCGTTCCCTGCTGCTGCTCGGTGACGTGTCCGCGCTCCCCGCGATCATGACGATCTTGGAATCTCTCACGACCGATCAGGAAGCGATCACGCTCCTGATCACCGACAGCCCGGAGAATGAGATTCCGTTGGAAGCGGCCGCCGACGGTCGCGCTCGGTGGATCCACGGGTCCGACGAAGAGACGATGATCGAAGAGCTCCGTCAGGCGTTGTCGGCACATCAGCCTGACTACGTCTGGGCCGCGGGAGAAGCCGGCTCGCTCCGCGGAGTCCGTCACCTCCTCCGCGTGGACATCGGCTACTCCCCGATGAACTCGCATATCGTTGGATACTGGAAACGCAAAGCCGACGCCGACGAGGTGGCCGACGACGTCTTCGCCCGTATGCACGCGGCGGTCGCCGAAGGCCGGAACCTGACGCCTCAGGAACTGGACGAACTGACAGTCGACGATGTGGAGTTCCTATCGACGAAGCCGTGAACTGCAAGGGAGGAGGGAAACGTGGGCGTCACGCCGACGAACACCACGGAGCGTTCCCGTCGCCGAGTGCGCGCCGAGCATCTTCGCCTCGACAACGACGTGGAAGTACACAGCCACGACGTGGTGGAATTGGCTCTCGTACGAGATGGCCGAGCAGTCCAGCGCAGCGCAGACGATGTGACGGATATTCGTTCGGGTCACGTGTTGATCCTCACGCCCGGCACACGCCACAGCCTCGAATCGAATTGCCTGCTGACCACCAATGTTTTCTTGGATCCGACGCTGTTCGTAGACGAGTTGTCCTGGATCACGAAAGTTCCGGGCTGGGGTGCCGCGTTTTCTCCGCAGTCGCGCGTGCCTCGCCCCGTTCTCATCCTCGATGCCGACGACCGCACCGCGCAACTGGCCGAACTCTTCGACGAACTCGCAGCAGGCACGGGCCGATCCCGAGATCTCGGGATCGGAATTTTCGAGCAGTATGCCCTGCTGTTCGCAGCGTTCTCCGTGCTCGAGCCTCTCGTCTCCGACACGGTGAATAGCCGTGAAGAACGCAGCTACCGTGCAACGGTCGAACTGGCCGTGGAGGTGATGAGCAATAACCTCGATCATCCCTGGACTCTGGGTTCGCTGGCCGCGAAGGTCGCCCTCTCGCCTTCACAATTGAGCCGCGTGTTCGTTGCCGACACCGGCTCCAGTCCGATGTCCTATCTGCAGACATTGCGCGTCGAACGTCTCGCATCTCTCTTGCGCACAACAGAACTCAGCATTTCCGGGGCTGCCCGCGCCGTCGGATGGCACGATCCCGGCCACGCAGCGCGTAGGTTCCGATCCCGGTGGCAGTGCAGCCCGAACCAGTATCGCGAACGGTTTCGCTGATCACTCCACCTTTCGGTCACTCGCTCGTCGTCCTGCCGAGGCCCAGGGCGGCTACGGCTTTGCGTAGCTCGATCACCGCCGGACCAGTGTCCCCCTCACGGGTACACAGATCGATCGAACACTGCTCGATGTCGGAGATTCGCACGAAACTGACATCCGAGCGGGTGTAGTACTCGGCAATGGTTGCTGCCGTTATGACCACCGCTCGACCGTTGGCGACGACCTCGAGCGCTTCGTCCATCGTGCGGACCGAGGGACCGTACCGGACGGGTACACCACTCGGGCGCGGGTCCACCGACCACCATTTCACCCATTCGAGTGGTGCACCGTCACTCGAAACCTGCACCATCCCATCTATTTCAGAAAGCTCGATGCTCGTACGACCCGCCAGTCGGTGTCCTCGAGGCAACGCCGCCACCCGCGGTTCGACGCCTATCCGTTCGAGCACCACACCGTCGAGCACCGGCAGTGGCGGCCGCACGAAGGCGGCATCGACGGTCGCGCTCGCCACCGCGGAAACCTGTTGGGACCAATCCAATTGGACCAGCTCCACCTCCGCATGCAACGAATCGATCACCGCACGCCCCAAACTTCCGGCAGCCCCGTTGATGAATCCGATCCGCAACCGCCTGGCCCGCCGACGCTCGAGTGCATCGAGCCCGTTCATCGCGCGAACGGCGAACTCGAGCGCGGGCCGCGCATCCGCGACGAACACCTCACCCGCGGCGGTGAGCACCACCGGGTGCGAACTGCGATCGACCAACTCGACTCCCACCTGCTCCTCGAGTCGACGAATCTGCTGACTGAGAGCAGGCGCCGTGACGAACAACCGGTCTGCCGCTCGTCCGAAGTGCCCTTCCGCCACGACGACGAGCAACGAGGACACCAACCGCAGGTTCAGATCCTCACCTCTTCGCGCCTTTTTCATTACCGTCCATTCGGTTGTTTACGGCCGCTGTAGACCCATGAAGTGATGACCATCACGGTATCTGAACAGCGGCGTTAAGCAAACTGGCAATTTTCGAACGAAGTTCTACATGTACAGCGAATGCCTCGCCGGGTCACAGTTGTCGCAGATCCGGACAGCCCGCCGAATCTGCGAAACCAGGAGATGTGATGAGCAAGTACGAGCACGAATTCGTCCACATGATGGATGGCGTCGAAAAGCAATTGGAAACCATCGACAATCCACGGCACCAGAAGATCCTCCGCAACTACCGACGCCACGCGTTGCTCGAGGTCTCCGGTCGTTACAAGGAAATCCTCTCGCCCGACATGACCGTCGAAGAACCCGTTTACCGGTTGTTCGAAGACGGGCAGTCGATTGTTCTGGACGGCATGGACGCCGTCACCACCTTCTACCATTCGCTCGCCGAGACGGACACCCTTGTCATGTGGACCGGCAAGTCCGACTTCGCCGTATCCGACAGTGGGTTCTCCGGCGAGACCCTCTTCAGTCAGTTCGTCCCCGGTTCGAGCCTCGGAGACGGGGTGTTCGGCGCTGTGCACGAATCGGGTGGATCCACGCCCACCGTCCTCGAACAGTCGTCGGACATCGACCCCGACGGTTGGTACCTCGTACGTCGGACCTTGGCATTCGTCTGGCCATATGACGAGCAGGGTCGACTCATCGGTGAGCACGTCTACGAAGATTCTGCCTCGAAAGTGGTGACCAAGGTGGACCCGAGCGAAGTCATCACGGCAGCGCGCGCGGCCGAACTGCTTGCACCACTGCTCGAAACGCATCTGCCGTGAGCGCGCCGGTAGCGATCGTCACCGGCGCCGCAGCCGGGTTGGGTGCCGCCATTGCCGAGCGCCTTGCCGAGGACTTCGGCACCCTGCTTCTCCTCGACATCGAAGAGGCGGCGCTCGCCGACACCGCAGCACGCCTGGAAAGCCTTGGCGTAGAGGTTCACACGGCACGATGCGACGTTCGACGTGAAGGCGACGTGAAGAACGCGTTCGACGTGGCTGCGTCGATCGGCAGTCCGGCAGCACTCGTCAACGGTGCCGGCATCGGCGTCTTCACTCCGTTTCTCGAAATCACCGAAGACCAGTGGGACAACACCTTTGCGGTGAACACCAAGGGCAGCTTCCTGATGTGCCGAGAATTCGTGAGTAGAATCGAGGGTCCCGCAGCGATCGTCAACATCGCGTCGATCGGCGCCCGCTTGGGCGGTGACATGCTCGCGCACTACGGACCGTCGAAGGCCGCGGTGATCGAGATGAGTCACAGCGTCGCCCGAATCGGCGCGACCCGAGGACTCCGTTCGAACACCGTCATGCCCGGACTGATCCTCACCGACATGTGGTTGCGGACCATCAAGGAACTGCGTCGACGCGATCCCTCGCTCGCAGATGTCTCCGATTCCGACGTCTTCGATTCTTTTGTCGCCCAGATGGTTCCGATGGGTCGAGCTCAGACACCCGGAGACATCGCCGAGATGGTCGCGTTCTTGCTCAGCGACAAGGCTCGCAACGTCACCGGGCAGACGATTGCCGTCGACGGCGGCGCCGTGATGACCTGATCGGGTAGATGGCGGTCAGCCCCAGCGTGACTGGCCGCCGTCGAGTGGGATCGTGGCACCCGTGAGGTAACCGGCGTCTTCGCTGACGAGGAAGACGACGGCACGCCCGATGTCGGTCTCGGGATCTCCGACTCGTCCCAGCGGAATACCCGCGACAAATGCCGCCGCCTCTTCCGGATTCTTGTCCATCCACCACTGCAACGCGGGAGTCTTGGCGTGCGGAGCGACGTTGAGAACTCGAATGTTGTCCTTGCCCCATTCGCAGGCCGCGGCGCGGGTCAACGAGCGCATTCCTTCCTTGATGGAACCGTAAGCGCCGTAGTTGCTGGCATCCCAGCGCACGGCCGCCGAGGTGACCATGTTGATGATGACGCCACCACCACGACTGTTCATGTGCGGGTACGACGCCTGCATCATGCGCAGGGTGGCGAGTGGGCCCGTCGCGAAGGAACGCTCGAAGTCTTCGTCGAGCACACTCAGGAGAGGACCCGGCTTGCAGTCGTTGGCGTTGTTGACCAGGATGTCGATTCCGCCGAACAGTTCGACGGTACGGTCCACGGCCGCCGCGATGTCGTCCTTCTTGCTGACGTCGCAGACCACGGCCTCACCGCGCGCACCGATGTCAGCGAGTAGTCCGCAGGTGGTGTGCAACTTGGATTCGGTGCGACCGGCAACGGCGATCACGGCGCCCTCTTTGGCCAAGGCCAGTGCAATCCCCTGCCCGATTCCCTGACCCGCACCCGTGATGAGTGCAACTTTGCCTTCGAGCTTGCCCATGTGACTACTCCAATGTCTGTCGACGCAGAGGTCCCTTTTGCGGGAAGGACCGGTCGATTCTGGTGACTGCCGCCGTTTGTCGTCTACACTCGACCTACAAAACAACCAAGCACTTGCTTGACCCTAGGGTGTGCGACCACGTCGCGTCAATCACATTGGGCGGCAATTCAGCTCGGCACCGCACCAGGAAGGCTCCACCGTGACACTGCCCAACCCCGTCGATTTCAGCGGACGCTCGGTGATCGTCACCGGTGGCACCAAAGGCATCGGCTACGTGATCGCCGAAACCTTTCTCGCCGCGGGTGCAAACGTGCTGGTCTGTGGCCGTAACGAGCCCGATTCTCTACCCACCGCCGACAGTCGTAGCGCAGCCTTTCGCGCCACTGACGTCCGCGATCCCGCCGACGCCGCAGCCCTCGTCCAAGACGCAGTCGAGCGCTTCGGCCGTCTGGACGTCCTGGTCAACAACGCCGGCGGCTCCCCCGATGCCGATGCTGCGACGGTGTCGCCCCGCTTCGTCGAGAAGATCGTGGCACTGAACTTGTTGGCTCCCTTCAACGTTGCCCAGGCTGCCAACGCAGTCATGCAGACGCAGGACGACGGCGGCGCCATCATCAACATCGGCAGCGTCTCGGCAATCGACCCGCAGCCCGGAACCGCGGCGTACAGCGCGGCCAAGGCGGGCCTCCTCGTTCTGACCAAGGCGTTGGCCCTCGAATGGGCGCCCAGGGTCCGGATCAACCACATCACCACCGGCCTGATCCGTACGGAGGCTGCCGCCGAGGTCTACGGTGCCGACGGCGGCGCTGCGGTCACCAAGACCATTCCGATGGAGCGTATGGCCGTACCGGCCGATATAGCCAACTCCTGCCTGTTCCTGGCGAGCCCACTCTCCTCGTACGTGAACGGCGCCGACATCGCCGTTCACGGCGGCGGCGAATACCCGGCTCGCTACATGGCGACCCATCAGGACTGAATCACTCGCAAAGCAGCCCCTGAGCGAATGTGCTCAGGGGCTGCTTTTTCGTGCGAACAACTGCGGGGCGCGACGAGGGGGTCAAGCACCCCGCAGTTGAGTATGGAGAGCCTAGTGAGTGGAGAAGCTCACTCGTGCACCGGAAATCGCCACCTGATCACCCTTGACGACCTGGAACGCAAGGTCGTCGGGAGTTCCCCACGCAACGATGGACGGCGCTTCACCCGGATGGATTGCCGCAGCGAATCGGCCCTCGAGGCTGACGAGATCAGCCGGATGCACTCCGGCGACCCGAGCAAGCTCGAGTGTGCTGGCGGCCAGCGTGCACAACCCGTGCATGATCGGACGCGGCTGGTTGATCCGCGCCGCAGCCTCGGGATCGATGTGGATGTGGTGTTTGTCGCCCAGCAGCCGGTACATCGCCGTCTGGTTCTCCGCGGTGGTCAGCACACCGGTGAGCGAGGGCTCGCCAGTCGGCTCCGCCGGACGTGAGGGTCCACGTTCTCCGCCGAATCCACCGGCACCGGGAGCGAACAGTGACCAGGTTGCGACGAAGTATTCGCACTCGACCTTCACCTCGAACACCGCTGCTGCACCCTTGTCCCACACCTCGCCGACCGAAGCCTTCAAGGTCACGTCACCGCTACGCGGCAGCGGGGCAAGCACTTTCAGTTCCTGCGAGCCGTGCAGTGCCGTCGAGGTGTCGAAGGCGCCCGCCGAGCCCAGAGCGTCGGGAGCCCACTGCGCCAGCGTCAGCGCAAAAGTCGGCAGTACCCGAAGCTGATCCTCGAAGACGAGGTCCAGTTCGGTTGCCTTGGCGCCCACGGCAAGTGCGTACAAGATCGCATCGCGCTCGGTGTACGACACGGTACGGGTACCGAGATCGGCTCCGCGCCAATCGCCGGCGGTCTTCGCAGCTTCCGAAGTTGTCACTGTCATTTCCTCTCTCAAACAGCGCCGAGAACGAGACCGCTGGTGGGTACTGCCGTTCCGGCTGTGACCAGCACGTTTTCGACGCCCGCCGGTTGATTGGTCGATGTGCCTCGGACCAGACGCACACCTTCGGCAATTCCGTTGACGCCGTGCAGGTATGCCTCGCCCACCTGACCGCCGTGAGTGTTGGACGGCAGGCGTCCGCCGATCTCCAGGTTGCCTTCACGGATGAAGTCCTTGGCCTCACCGGGCTTGCAGAAGCCCAGTTCTTCGAGCTGCGGAAGCACCAACGGGGTGAAGTGGTCGTACAGGATCGCTGCGTTGATGTGATCGGGGCTCAGGCCGCTCTGGCCGTACAGCTGACGAGCAACCAGGCCCATCTCGGGGATACCGGAGATGTCGGGGCGGTAGTAGCTGGTCATCATGTGCTGATCCTTGCTACTGCCCTGAGCGGCGCCCTTGATGACGACGGGCTTGTTGGCCAGATCCTTTGCGCGCTCGGCAGAGACGATGACCAGCGCCTGGCCGCCGTCGGTTTCCTGGCAGCAGTCGAGCAGGTGCAGCGGCTCGGCGATCCAGCGTGAGTTCTGATGATCTTCGAGCGTGATCGGGCGCTCGTAGAACCACGCAGCCGGGTTGTTGGCGGCGTGCTTGCGCGCCACCACTGCAACTCGTCCGAAGTCCTCACTCGTCGCACCGTACTGGTGCATGTATCGACGGGCGAACATGGCGACCCACTGAGCGGGAGTCGACAATCCCTGAGGAGTCATCCACGCATATGCCGCTCGGTCCGCCGTGCTGTCCATGGGTCGATCGTGCTGCCCCAGGCCGTATCGCACACCGGAACGCTCGTTGAAGGCTCGGTAGCAGACCACGACGTCGGCAACACCCGTCGCAACTGCCATAGCAGCCTGTTGCACCGTGGCACACGCAGCGCCGCCACCGTAGTGAATACGCGAGAAGAACTTCAGCTCACCGAGGCCGCAGTTGCGAGCCACGATCGCTTCGCCGTTCGTCTCCGACGTGTAGGTGGACAGACCGTCGACCTCGGAGGGATCGATACCGGCGTCAGCGAGCGCCGCGATGATGGCCTCACACGCCAACTGCAGTTCGGTGCGGCCGGAGTTCTTCGAGAACTCGGTGGATCCGATGCCGACGATGGCAGCGGCACCCGAGAGCGGGCTGATCGCCATCAGGGCCTCCCCTCTTCCTTGAAAGCGACTGCGACGGTGCCGGATGCGTGATTCCCCAGGCTGTTCGCGCCCTGTACCTTGACCACGACCACTCCGTCTTCCTTGGAGACGACTTCACCGGTCATCGTCATGGTGTCGCCCGGGTAGTTGGGCGCCCCGAGACGAATGGCGATGCGGCGCAAGGTCGATGCAGATCCGGCCCAGTCGGTGACGTACCGGCCGACGAGACCGTTGCTCGTGAGGATGTTCATGAAGACATCCTTGGAGCCGCGCTCCTGAGCCAGGCTCGGGTCGTGGTGCACGTCCTGGAAATCGCGGGTGGCGATCGCGGTGGCGACGATCAACGTACGGGTCAGCGGGATCGCCAACTCGGGCAATGCCTCTCCGACCATGATGTCCGCGTAACTGCGACCGGCAAGAACGGTCATGCGAGCACCTCCACACCGGATGCGAGCTGCGCACCCAGACGCGCGAGGTCGGAGCTGGAACCGCCGAGGGTGGCAGCAATCTGCTTGCCCCACAGCAGGTGACGGTGAACCGGATAGTCGGTGTCGACGCCCATGCCGCCGTGGACATGCGTGGTGCGATGCACGACGCGCTGTCCGCCGTCGGTTGCCCACCACTTGGCGACCAGTACCGAGGTGCCGAGATCCAGTCCCTCGGAGATGCGCCAGGCCGCCTGCCACAAAGTCACGCGCATCGCTTCGAGATCGATGTAGCAGTCAGCGAGTTGATGATTGACGGCCTGGAAGGTCGCGAGCGGACGGCCGAACTGCTTTCGGCCGTTCAGGTACGTGACGGCCTGCACGACTGCGCCCGATCCGACACCCCATTGGATTGCTGCCAACGCCAGCTGAACTCGGTCGATCAGCCACGGAACCGTCGTACCGTCGGCCGCGCCGATGAGCTGCGCCGGCGCACCGGCGAAGGTGACGTTGGCACAGATCTCCCAGTTGGTGGACTGCGTCTGTTCGAGCGTCACTCCTTCGGCATTCAGATCCACCAGCAGCAGTGCCGTACCGGTGGAAGCGGTTGCCGAAACGAGAGCAAGGTTCGCGACGTGAGTCATCGGCACTACGGCCTTCTCACCCGTCACGGTCCAGTTGCCGTCGGCGTCCTGCTCAGCCGTGGTCAGTGGGTCGCCGCCCGTGTACGGACCGAACTCTTCGAGACCGATGGTCAGGAATCGACTGCCGTCGGCAACACTCGGAAGGATCTCGGCGCGAAGGGAATCGGAGCCGAATTCATTGACAGCCGATGCTGCAAGGGTCGTCTCCCAGATCGGCACGGCCGCAACGTGACGTCCCTGCTGTTCGAGCAGTGCGTACAGCTCCGACAATCCGAGGCCGCCGCCGCCGAACTCCTCCGGCAGTGCGATGCCGAGCAGCCCGGTGCTCGCGAGTTCACGCCACAGTTCACGGTCGACGCGCTCGGCCGAGAGTTCGATCTCCTTGGTGCGCTCGATCGTTGCCTTGCTGGTGAAGACCTCGTCGGCCAGTGCGCGAATTGCTTCCTGCTCTTCGCTGAAATTGAAGTCCATCAGTGCTCCTCGCGTACGGCCGGCCGGAACGCGGGAAGCGTCAGATCCGGGTCGGCGTCGATCCAGTCAAGTTCCACGGGCATGTCGACCACGACATCTTCGGGCGCGATACCCACCATGTTGGCGATCAATCGTGTTCCTTCTTCGAGTTCGATTACCGCAACGACGAGCGGGTAGTCGAACGCGTCGATCTTGGGATGATGATTGACCACGAAGCTGTACACCGTGCCGCGCCCCGACGCGTCGATCGTGTCCCACTCGAGTGACTGGCACTCCCCGCACATCGGGCCGGTGGGATGACGCAGCGTCTTGCAGGACGTGCAGCGCTGGATCACCAGACGGTGCTCCTTGGCGGCTTCGAACCAGAAAGCGTTGTCCGCGTTGAGAGCCGGACGCGGACGCAGAGCGCGCGGCGCCTCCGGTGCAGCAGCTTCCTGAGGCTTGAACCGCAGCGTCCGCCACCGCTGGGTGCCGACCACCTCGCCGTCACCGTTGCGGTAGGTCTTGAGCGTCGTGACAAAGTGTCCGACACCGAGTCCGGTCTTCTTCTCCGGCGAAATCGACTCGATGACCTCGGTGTAGTTCACGCGATCTCCTGGCCGCAGTTCGGCGAAGAACTCCTGATCGGAATCGGTTGCCACAACGGAGCTGTAACCGGCTGCGTCGAGAGTGGCGATCAGATCGGTCCACACCTGCGACGGGTCGTTGCCCGCCATCTTGTCGGTGAACGTCCGCATGATCCAGACCTGGAGCATCTGAGCGGGAGCGACGACGCCGTCACGTCCGGTGGCGCGGGCAGCTTCGTCGTCGAGGTAGACGGGGTTGGTATCGCCCATGGTCTCGGCCCAATGCCTGATCATGGGGATGTTGACCTCGTCGGGCCCCCAGGTGGTGGGGACCAGAGTCTGGCCGACAAAGGCGTCTAGTTGCGCCGAAATGTCGCTCACTTGACCCTCTTTTCGCGAACGAGTCCCAAGCCGATGGTGCCGACCATGTCACGCAGAACTTCGTTGACGCCGCCACCGAAGGTGTTCACGACACCCTGACGCGAGATCTGTTCGATCTGACCGGCAAGCAGCGCACCTGGGGACTCCGGGCGAATGCGTCCGGCGGAGCCGAGAATTCCGAGGAGGGTGCGATAGACGTCGACGTGAGTTTCGGTGCCGTACGTCTTGGTGGCACCGGCGTCGGCTCCGGAGAGCGTGTCCTGCGCGACGGCTGCCGTCATCTTCCAGTTCAGCAGTCGCATGGCCTCGAGCTTGGCGTGTGTACGAGCGAAGTCCTGCTGCACCCATGGGATGTCGATGGCGCCGTTTTCCTTGGCCCAGTCCAGGACCAGGTTCCACAGACCGTAAGTACGCCCACCGATCGCTGCCAAGCCGATTCGCTCGTGATTGAGCTGAGCCGTGATGAGCTGCCAGCCGCCGTTGACCTCGCCGACGACGTCCTTCGACGGAACACGAATGCCGGAGTAGTACGTGGACGTCACCATCAAGCCGCCGACGGTGTTGATCGGTGACCACTCGAAGCCTGCGTCCTCGGTGGGGACGATCAGGATCGAGATGCCCTTGTGCTTGGGGGCATCCGCGTCGGTGCGGCACGCCAGCCACACGTAGTCGGCGGTGTTGGCGCCGCTGGTGAAGATCTTGTTGCCGTCGACGATCCACTCGTCACCGTCGAGGACCGCACGGGTCTTGAGCGAAGCCAAGTCCGTTCCGGCCTCGGGCTCGGTGTATCCGATGGCGAAAACGATGTCGCCGGCCAGAATGCCGGGCAGGAATCGTTCCTTCTGCTCTTCGGTGCCGTACTTCATCAACGTCGGTCCGACGGTATTGACCGTCACGAAGGGGAACGGCAGACCCGCGCGCTGAACCTCGTCGAAGAACACGAACTGCTCTTCGATGGAGCGTCCCTGGCCACCGAATTCCTTGGGCCAGCCGATGCCGAGCCAGCCGTCCTTACCCAGCAACTTCACGATCTCGCGGAAGTACTCGCCGCCCACACCTTGCTCGCCGGCCGCGCGACGCTTCTCTTCCGGCAGCAGCGCCGCGAAATACGCGCGCAACTCCTTGCGGAGCTCCTGCTGCTCGGGCGATTCCCTCAGATCCATCGCTGTTTCTCCTATGGCATTCATGGCTGGCAACTCTTGGCCTGGACGCTAACCAGATGCCCAGGTGGGCGCTGTGAATGTCTCGTTGAGCGGGAAGCCGGAACATGAGCGGCGTCACATAAGGTGAGATATGCGCATGGACTCCTCGGATCGCGTCGCTCTCACCGACTTGGCCGCCAGGTACGCACAGGCCGTCGACCGCCGAAACACCACCGCACTTGCGGCTCTCTTCACTGACGACGTGGCATTCGTCTTGCCGCCGGCATTGAACGGAACGGATGCACCGACGGAGATACGTGGGAACTCCGTTGTCAGCAGTTCAGTGGTCGATGCCGTCTCACATCTGCACTCGACCCGGCACATCGTCGAGCAGCAGATCCTCGACCTCGACAGCCCCACCACCGCGCACGGTGAGGCCTACTGCTCCGCCCACCACATCTATCCGCGGGGCGAGGGCCACCGGGACAACCGGATCGAGATCCGTTATCAGGACAGCTTCGAAAAGGTCGACGGCACCTGGCTGTTCTCGCGTCGCGAATTGGTGGTCGATTTCGCGGAGGACGTTCCGGTCATCCTCCTCGGACAATAGGTAGACGAAAAAATCGCGGTGATTCTGTATCTCCTCACAGGAGGATTACCGGGCTAGCGTTCACGAACTGTCACGCCATCTCGGCGTGGCGTTCGGCTATGTCTTGGAGATTCACATGTCACGCTCGCGCACCAGAAGATTCCTCGCTGCCTTCGCAGTGGCCGCCGTCGCAGTCGGAACCGTCGCAGCGTGCTCGAGCGACAACTCCTCCGACGAGAACGCACCCCTTCGCATCGTCGCTTCTTCTGTTCCGCATGCCGAGATCCTGAAGTTCGTCGAAGAAAAGGGCCTGCTCGGCGACACCAAGATCGAGGTCAGCGAGATCACCGGCGATCTCGACGCCAACGAGGTGCTCGAAGCCGGAGACACCGACGCCAACTTCTTCCAGCACGTGCCGTACCAGGAATCGTGGTCGAAGGAGAAGGGTGTCGACGACCTGGTCGCCGTGGCGAAGGTCCACGTCGAGCCCCTCGGTGCATATTCCAAGAAGGTCACCAATGTGGCCGACCTACGCCAGGGCGCAACGGTCGCTTTGTCCAACAACGTGACGAACTTCGCCCGTGGGTTGTACCTGTTGCAGCAGGCCGGATTGATCAAGCTCGATCAGCAGTTGGGTGCCCCCGGCACCGACATCACCCAGATCAGCGAGAAGAACATCATCGACAACCCCAAGGGGCTCACGTTCACCCAGGTCGATCCTCCGCAGCTTCCGCGCACGCTCGATGACGGAAACGTCGATCTCGCAATCATCAACGGCAACTACGCAATCGAAGGCGGCCTCAACCCGGCCAAGGACGCACTGGTGCTAGAGAAGGCCGAAGGCAACCCGTACGCCAACGTCCTGACGGTTCGTACCTCCCTCGAAAACGATGCGCGAGTGCAGAAGTTGGCTGAGGCATTGACGTCCACCGACGTCGCGA
Source organism: Rhodococcus sp. P-2 (assembly GCF_016598535.1). Classification (GTDB taxonomy): domain Bacteria; phylum Actinomycetota; class Actinomycetes; order Mycobacteriales; family Mycobacteriaceae; genus Rhodococcus_F; species Rhodococcus_F baikonurensis. Next base: position 2,289,241 of record NZ_CP066779.1, read on the forward strand.
CATTCATCGAGCAGACCTACCAGGGCTCGGTCATTCCGGCCAGCGCCACCTGATCGAGACCCGTCATGGTCTTCTCGATCGAATCGGTCTCCAAGGAATACCGCAGCGGCACGAAAGTTCTGCATGCACTCGATTCCGTGTCCCTGAAAATCGAAGACGGCGAAATCTTCGGCATCATCGGCAAGAGCGGCGCCGGCAAGTCCACTCTGCTGCGATGCCTCAACCTGCTCGAACGCCCCACCAGCGGCCGGATTCTGCTGGGCGACACCGATCTGACTGCGCTGAGCCCGGCGCAGTTGCGCGATGCACGCAAGCGGATCGGTGTCGTGTTCCAGCATTTCAATCTGCTGCATTCCCGCTCCGTCGCCGCCAACATCGCGTTTCCTCTCGAAGTGGCGGGGTATTCGCGGGCAGATCGACGTGCCCGCGTCGACGAACTGATCGAGCTGGTCGGTCTGGAAGACCGACGCGACGCGTTCCCTTCGCAACTGTCCGGTGGCCAGAAACAACGCGTCGGCATCGCGAGAGCCTTGGCGGCTTCACCCGATGTCCTCCTGTGCGACGAGGCCACGAGCGCCCTCGACTCGGACACGACCGACTCGATCCTCGACCTGCTCGCCGACCTCAATCGACGACTCGGTGTCACCATTGTTCTGATCACTCACGAGCTCAACGTGGTTCGACGGATCTGCCATCGCGCTGCTCTGATCGATCAGGGCCGCATCGTCGACGAGGGAACTCTCACCGAACTGGTCGCGGACCCGGACTCGCCTCTCGGTGAAGCACTGCTGCCGACCGGAACGGTGCGAACATCCCGGACCGGAATTCCGGCGCTCCTCACCTTTGTCGATTCACTGTCGACCTCGCCCGTGATTTCCCAACTCTCAAGGGATCTCGACGTCGACGTCACCGTAATCTCCGGCGGGATCGAGGACATCGGAGCCCATCAGGTCGGCCGTCTTCGCGTGGAGTTCGCCTCGCACACGGGACTCGTCAGCGACGAAGAGACAAGAAAGGCTGTCGAAGAACATCTTTCGCAGCGCGGAGTGAAGGTGACGTTCTCATGAACAAGACGTCCTGGCAGGATTCCCTCGGCGAAGCGTGGGAAGCCCTACTCGACACGCTCTACATGGTCGGCGTCTCGTTCGTGCTCACTGTGATCATCGGTATCGCCCTCGGCGTTCTCTTGCACGCGAGCGCGCCCGACGGAATCCGTCCCAACCGCGTCCTCAATTCGGTACTGGGCACCGTGGTGAACATCGGCCGTTCGCTGCCGTTCGTCATCTTGTTGGTTCTGCTCATCCCGGCGACGAGGGCGATCGTCGGGACAGCGCTCGGTGCCACGGCAGCTATCGTGCCGCTGACCATCGGCTCGGTGCCATTCTTCGCGCGCGTCGTCGAGAACGCTCTGCGTGAAGTCGATTCCGGACGCGTCGAGGCCGCACGGTCCATGGGCGCTACCGACAAGGACATCGTCGTCAAAGTACTACTGCCCGAATCGGTTCCGGGCTTGGTAGCCGGAGCAACCCTGACGGCGGTGATGCTGATCGGTTTCTCGGCCATGGCAGGCGCCATCGGCGCCGGTGGTCTCGGCGACTTCGCGATCAAGTACGGCTACCAACGATTCAACACCCCGGTGCTGTTCGTCGCAGTCGTGATCTTGATCGTGCTGGTCCAGGCAATCCAGTCGACCGGCGATCTCGTAGTTCGTTCAATGGCGCACAAGCGGTAACCGTTCAGCTCGAGACCATCGCGATCGCAGTTCGCAGGCCGCGCCGCTTACCGGTCTGCGGATCGACACCGAAGACTTCCTTGATTCCGCCGCGGATGCGGAACTTCAACTCCGAATGCGTCTCCGGAGCATCGTCCTGAGACGCGGAGAGAAACCTGTTGGGCAGAGACAACTTCCAGATTGTCCGCAGCGTCAATCCGTACTGCTTCCACAACGGGCCGGTGGTGTACGGGAGGTCGTACTTGTCGCACAGGTCGCGCAGCGGCACAGCGATTTCCGAGTACCGGTTGCTCGGCAAGTCGGGGAAGCAGTGGTGCTCGATCTGGTAGCAGAGGTTGCCGCTCATGAATGCCATGACCGGACCGGCGTGAAAGTTGGCTGACCCCAGCATCTGTCGCAGATACCACTGAGCGCGCGATTCGTTCTCGAATTCCTCGAGCGTGAACTTCTCGGCACCGTCTGGGAAGTGCCCGCAGAAGATGACGGCGTAACTCCAATAGTTGCGGATGAGATTTGCAACGACGTTGGCCGTCAACGTGGTCTTCCACGCCGGACCGGTCAGAGCGGGGAACAGGATGTAATCCTTCGTCACCTGCCGCGCGATCTTCTTTCCGACGTCCTTGGCCATCTCCGATTTCTCGGACCACTTCACCTCACCCTTGCGGAGTTTGTCCGTTTCCAGGTGATGCAGTGCCACGCCCCACTCGAACAGTGTCGCGAGAACGAAATTCGTGATCGGTTGAAAAAGATAGTCGGCGTGCCACTTCTGATCACGGGTGACGCGCATGATTCCGTAACCCACGTCGTTGTCGAGGCCGACGATGTTGGTGAACTTGTGATGAGTGAAGTTGTGCGAGTGCTTCCATCCCGAGGACGGGCAGGTGTTGTCCCACTCCCAGTTGCTCGAGTGAATCTCGGGATCGTTCATCCAGTCCCACTGGCCGTGGATGATGTTGTGGCCGAGTTCCATGTTCTCGATGATCTTGCCGGCACCCAGGAGCGCAGTCCCCAGAATCCAGGCAGGCTTCTTCTTGCTGGCGAACAAGACGATGCGGCCGGCCACCATCAATGAGCGTTGAAACGCGATCGTTCGCTGGATGTATCGAGCATCGTGCGCGCCGCGCTTCTCCTCGATGTCGAGCCGAATGGCATCCAGCTCGCGCCCGAGCGCCTCGACGTCTTCCTCGGTCAGATGGGCATATTCCTTGATGTCGGTGATCGCCACAGTGTTTCTCCGTATCGGTTTTCTCCGTGCCGCAGGACTGGTCCGTCGGGCGGTACCCCTGGGAGCCGGTGAGGAAACGTCAGCCCCGATATTCATGTGCGTCTTCACGCAATCTATGCCAGAGTCGATATACGTGAGCCCCGAAAACAAGATCACCATCCGCACCGCTACCGAGAGTGACTGGCCGGCTCTCCAACTACTCGACTCGGTGGGGTTCGGTTTTCACCCGTCTCCCGCGGTCAGCGAACTGACGAAGGCGCTCTACAAGCCCGAGGACATCATCCTCGCCGTCGACGGTGACCTACCCGTCGGCGTGGCCATCGAAATCGACATGGAATTCACCGTGCCCGGCGGCCGCCAACTCCCCACGCGCGGAATCACCTGGGTATCCGTCGCCCCGACTCACCGTCGTCGTGGCGTCCTACGCTCGATGTTCACTGCACTTCACGCCCACATCGAGTCGACCGGAGCACCACTTGCCGCCCTGACGGCCAGCGAAGCCGGCATCTACAACCGCTTCGGATACGGCCCCGCCACCTTCAGCGAGGGCATCACCCTCGATCGCCGCTTCGCGCGATTTCGCCCCGAGGTGCCCGACAACGGTGGCGTGTCCATCGTCGACATCAAAGCTGCCTCGACGCTTCTACCCGAGATCTACGACCGCTGGCGGCTGCAGACACCCGGCGCTCAAGTGCGTCCGCAACCGCTCTGGGACCATATGTTCGCCGACCCGTCCGAGGATCGTGACGGCGCCTCCGGACTGTTCTTTCTGACACACGCGGACGGATACATCGCTTACCGGCACACGAGCGAGGGCCGCGACAGCATCGCCCGGATCGACGAGTTCGTGACGATCACCGAAGATGCGCACGCGGCGCTGTGGCGAACGATCTGCGGCCTCGACCTCGTTACCCGGATCGAGACACGCCAGCATCCTGCCGATCCACTCCGGCTGATGCTCACGGACTACCGCCTTGCCCGGACGACGACGCGCTCCGATCGACTGTGGCTGCGCATCATGAACGTGCCCGCGGCTCTCGAGGCTCGTGAATATGCTGCTGACCTGGACACAGTCATCAAGGTCGACGATCCGTTCCTGAAGGCCGGCGGAACTTTCGCGCTTCAGGTCAAGGGCGGCAAGGCCACCTGTACGGTCACTGACGCGGAGCCTGCGATCACGATGCCCTCTGATGTTCTGAGCAGCTTGTACCTGGGCGAGCACCAGGCCAAGTCCTTCGCGGCGGCGCACCGACTCCACGCGTCCGATCCGCAGGAGATCCGGAATTTCGACTTCGCTTTCAACGCGCAGAAGCCCGCAATTCTCGGGTACGGATTCTGATGATCTTGCCGACACGTGGGTGGACGATTTGTGCCGTCGGCCGTATTCAGGGTTAGCCTCGAACAATGGCGTTTGTCGGAAAGATGGTCAATAGGCTTCCTGAGCGGGTCCTCGTGCGCGTCCTTCCGCACGCAGAAATGCTCAAGTTCCTGGTGGTCGGCGGCATCGCCTTCATCGTCACCACGGTTCTGTTCTTCGGTATCAAGTGGACGGTCCTGCCTCAGCACCCGGTGACGGCCAACATCCTCGCAGTCCTCATCGCGACGGTTCTGTCCTACGTGCTCAACCGCGAATGGTCGTTTGCTCAGCGTGGTGGTAGACAGCGCCATCACGAGGCCGCGCTGTTCTTCATCGTCGCGGGTATCGGTTTGGCCATCAACCAGGTTCCGCTGTGGATCTCCAGCTACGTGTTCCACCTGCGCCAGCCCAACGTCTCCCTCTTCATGGAGAACTTCGCGGACTTCATCAGCGGATCGATCATCGGAACCCTGCTGGCCACGGCCTTCCGCTGGTGGGCCATGCGTCGGTACGTCTTCCCCGAAGAAGCCACCGACAGCCAGGTCGTTCTCGACATCGAAGCGACTCCCGGCACCAAGACACCGACAACCGACGCCACCGCCCTCGACTGACTTTCCGGATCGACGCACCCGATCGCTCGCGCTTCGATCAGAGTTCGTCGATACCGATCAGCCCGTCCTGAAGGGCGCGTGCAAGCAGCGCCATCTTCGTCGGGGCTGTCCGGCCCACTCCGTCGTACTTCCCTCGAATACGGGCGAGGTGCGTATTCACCGTTCCCTCCGCGATGTACAACTCACGGGAGACTTCAGCTTTCGAGTCGCAGCGAATCCAGGTCAACAGCACCTGTACTTCACGCCTACTGAGGCTGGGTGAGTCGGCAGTCTTCATCCGTGGTGTCCCTTACTTCCAGGCTTTCAGCGCGGTCGAACTCCCATGGAAACGGAGCGTGGTCGCGGGGTCACTCCGTTTGTTGGCTGACCGCGACGCGTCCACCATGCAATTCGTCGATGCAGGCGTGACGACGCTCGTCGAGGCCCCTCGAGACATTCTCGAACGCGGACTTCGGAGCGAACAGGTCGTCAACCACGCCGGTGCATCGCAGGCCACGTTCTTTCGCAAGTTCCGAACCAAATCCGAATTCATCGAGGCCGTGATCACCAGCCTCACCGAATCGACCTTGGACAGCGCCGACAAAGTGAAGCAGACCGTGCGCGCACAGTTGGTAGCAAACGACGACGCGCTTCGTCCGACGGTCACCACTCTCGTCAAAGAGGCATTCGACGCAATCGTCAACGACGCGTCGACTGCAAGAAGTCTTCTCTCACACATTTTTGCGGGCTCACACCGGCGAACCTCCACCGCTCTGGGAAACGAATATCGTCGACGCGACGAGCTCGTGTCCGCGGCCTACGAGGCCCTCTTCGAGAAAACCGACGCAACACTCCGAAGGCCGTTCACCACCAAGTCCTTCGCTGTCACGGTCAATGCGGTGATCGACGGCTTCCGCATTCGTAGCCGCATCGATTCCCGCTCCGTCTCACCCGACATCATGTCCGACGCACTGCTCGCGATACTGGGCGCCGTCGTCGACACGTCCGGCCTTCACCAACACCTCGATGACGTTGTCGGTCCCATCGACCAGCCCGCTGAGCCGCGTCCGCTGCCGCGTGATCCGCGAGCGGCGTTTCTCGCCGCTGCGCGTAGCGAATTCGGCAAGCGCGGATACTTCATGACGCAGATCAACGACATCGCCGACACGGCGGCAGTTCCCCGCGCCGCCGCCAACAAACTGTTTCCCACCAAGCCCCACATCTTGGTGGCAGCCCTTCAGAGCCGCGTGGACTCACTGCGAGAGACCGTTGCCGACGACATCCTGATCGGTCTCGGTGACGTCGCGATCATCGAGAACTTCCTACTCCGCTGCGCACAACTAGCCTCTGAGGAAACAGAGTTCATGGATGCACTGCTGGTTGCCGTTGCCCACGACACCTACGGCGAGCCCGAGAGCCTGCTCTCGCTCAAAGAGAAACTCAACATCCCCTCGATCATCGCGCCGATTGTGCAGCGCGGCCAGGACAACGGAGCGATGTCGACCATCAGTGCTCCGATGGACATCGCCGCAGGCATCACCAACACCCTCCTACTGAGGTGCTTCACCCGCCGATCGGACAGCCCGGCCGACAACGCTGCCTTCGTCGGCGCGATGGTCCTGAACGGGCTGGCCCATCCCTGATCAGACGAAGGACTACGCGCCGAGCCCCAGCCGCTTCGAGCATTCAGCCATTTCGTCGATGATCAATTCCAACGACGTGCCACGACGGCTCGCGGACAACACGATTCGATCGGCTCCCAACCCGCGTGCCCACTCGAGTTTCGCTTCGTCGAGCCTGGGCAGGCTCGCACCGAGTACCAGAGAGACGTCGGCAGAATCTCGATCTGCCTTCACCGCAGCAGCTTTCATCGCTGCAATGGCCTTGTCGAGATCTTCACCGGCGAGTCCCAGCGGCTGGAAACCATCACCCAACCGGCCGGCACGCCGAGCAGCAGCAAGACTGTGTCCACCGATGTAGAGCGGAACTCCGGACTCGCGATGAGGTTTCGGCCAGCTGTACGCACCCTTGAACGAGAAGTAATCGCCGTCGAAATCGACTGCTTCCTTGCCCACCCAGAGTGCACGCATCACCGCGATGGCCTCATCGGCTACCTTGCCGCGGCGCTCGAAGTCACCGCCGCACGCTTCGATCTCTTCCTTCATCCACCCCAGACCGAGGCAGATGCGCAATCGCCCGCCCGAAAGGCGATCGAGCGTCGCCAATCGCTTGGCGAGCACTACCGGATTGTGATTTGGCAGCACCAGAACTCCGGTGGACAAGCCCAACGTGGTTGTCGCACCCGCCACGAACGAGAGCAGTTCAAGCGGATCCGGGATGTCGCAGTCATCGGGAAGATGCGATTTGCCGGTCGGAGAATAGGGGTATTCACTCTCGGTGTCGGCGATGACCACCGAGTGCTCCACTGCCGAGATCTCGTCGAAACCCAGCGATTCAGCCGCACGGGCGAATTGCAGAATCCAATCAGGGTCTCCGCTTCGACCCAGTTCGACCGGAACGACCACGCCGAGCTTCATACCGTTTCCTCCAGTGTCGCCATCAATTTCGGACCGTCCACGACGCGACCGAGGAACCGGTCCGCATCGGGATCTGTTGCAAGCCACACCGCCGCTGCAGCGGGTACGGATGCCGGTGTGGCCGCAAATCCGGCTTCCACTATTGCTTCCGCGCCACCGCGGGCTTTACCTGATTCCGTGATGACAAATCCCGGACTCAGGTTGAACGCTTTGATTCCGGCGTTTCGATACTCGGAGTTGATCGCTCCGGCGATACGTCCGAACGACGCCTTCGACGCGGCGTACGACAAACCCCAACCACCCTCGCCGGGCGGCGCAGGCGGATCGAAGGTCGCCGAACCCGATGCCAGGTTGACCACTACGCCGTTGCCCCTCTTGATCATCGACGGGAGTATCACCTGAACCAGAGCGAGTTGGTGCAGATAATTTCCGATCACCATCGCCTGAGCGTCGTCGATCTCGACGTCGAGCACCCGGTCCATGTTCCCGACCGTCTGCGCGTAGGCGTTGTTCACCAGCACGTCGACATGTCCCCACTCTGCCAGCACCCGTTCACCGGCGCCGCGGACGGATGCCAGATCGAGCAGGTTCATCGGAACGGCCAATGCGCGCACACCGAAGGACTCGATCTCGGCAACCGTCGTCTCCAGGCTGCCGGGCACCGGAATCACTTGCTCGCCTTGCCTGGTTCGCGGGGCTGCCCGCCCCTCTCCTTCACGAACGGTGCGAGCAGTGATTGCTACGTCGAATCCGGCGCGCGCGAATGCAAGCGCGCACTCTCGGCCGATCCCCCGGGAAGCGCCGGTGACCAGCGCAACTCCACTCACAGGAACCGCGAACGGCCGTGTGTCTCGAACTCCTTCTCCAGATTCACCACGTCAGTTTCGGTCATCAACGTGTATTCGGGAGTGCCGCGGCCCACCCAGTGGAACACTGGTTCGTCGGTACGCCAGCGATCGGCCTGAAGCTCACGTTTGAGAACCTTGTTGGAGCCCGTGACGGGCAGGTCGGTCGAAACGCGAACAAATCGTGGCGCCGCCTTGGTACCCAAATCCGCCTGCGCGGCAAGGTAGTCAGCGAACTCGACCGGATCGAAATCGGCGAGATCGGCAACCTCGATCGCAGCCATCACCTGATCACCCGAACGCGGATCCGGCACCGCGAAGACACCCGTGGCAATCACCTTCGGATGACGACGCAGGATGTGCTCGATCATCAGCGCCGAGGTGTTCTCACCGTCGACCCGGATCCAGTCACCCTTGCGTCCGGCGAAGTAGATGAAGCCGGCCTCGTCGACGTAGCCGAGATCGCCTGTCCAATACCAACCGTGGCGAATCTTCTCCGCGATGGCGTCTTCGTTCTTGTAGTACCCCTCGAACTTCTTCGATCCGGCCTTGTCGACCATCTCGCCGATCGATTCGTCGGGGTTGAGCACGTGACCGTGCTCGTCGAGGATCGCGCGGGGACGCTCTTCGCGGGTGTCGGGATCGACGATGACGATGTTCTCGTTCGCGGGTCGGCCCAGCGCTCCGGCCGGTTGGTTCGGATCGAGCACCACCGAACCGGCACCTTCACTCGAGCCGTATCCCTCGAAAAGTTGTGCACCGAATCGGCGGATGAATTCTGCCTTGTCCCCCGGCGAAGCCTCGGTCCCGAATCCGTGTGTGAGGGTGTTCTCGATGTCGTCCGGTTGTTCTGCCGTCGCCATGAGATACCCCAAGGCCTTACCGACGTAGGTGAAATATGTTGCGCCGTAGAACCGAACGTCCGGCATGAAGCCCGAAGCGGTGAACTTGCGGACGAGGCAGACGGTGGCTCCTTGTGAAAGGGCAGGCGCCCACAGGGCCATCAGCGCGTTGCCGTGGAAGAGCGGCATGCAGCAGTAGCAGACATCGTCGCGGTCGATGTCGTACTTGGCGCAGTTCGCGTAGGCCAACCGTGTCAGGCGCCCCTGGCTGCACCGAACTGCCTTGGACATTCCGGTGGTACCCGAGGTGAAGAGAAGCAGGAACAGAGTCGACGCGTCGACGCCGAGGTCGATCTGAGGCGATTCGACGTGATGCGTTGCAATCTTGTCCGGGTAGGACGCGTCGTCGACGAGCACGAAACGGTCTTCGGTCAGTCCGAGGTCAAGGCCGGACAACTTCTCGTAGCCCGCTTTGTCGGTGACGATCAGCTGGCAGTCGACGTACCGGACCTCGGCCTCGAGCTCGGCTCCACGCCTGGTCGGATTGATGCCGACGATCGTGGCTCCGGTCAGGGCCGCGCCGCCGAGCCAGAACAGGAACTCGGGATCGTTCTCGAGAAGGACTCCGATGTGAAACGGTCCAGGCGCGCGAAGCGACTTCGCAAGCGAGCCACGCGCTGCGCTCTCGCGCACCACTTCGTCCCAGCTCCAGTCCTGGGTCCGCGTCCGCAGACCCAAGTGCTGATCACCGAGACGGTCGATCAACATCTGCGCGACGTCCTCGCGCTGAGGAGCTGCAAGAGCTGCATTCGAAGATGCTTCGGTGGCGGTGTTCGTCATCGTGTCCTGTGTCCTAGTCGATATCGGAATGTCGATTACTCCAACTGCGATACGACTCGAACGTATCGACGCCTCAAAGCCGGAACCGTCTCAGTCTCGCTCAGTGGTAACCGCCGCCACAGATATGATTTTCTCGTGAGATTTTGTGACGTGAAAAGCGCCACAATACGAAAGGCCATTCCATGACTGCCCCCGCAGATCCGCAGTTGCTTCTGGACCAGGCGGTCTCACGCCTCACCGGTCCAGGTGGGCCATTCGAGATCGTCGAAGAAGAGGTTCTCGGCACCGTCATGCCCGTGATGAAGAACCGTGGTCACGCCATCGGTGAACTCATCTCGGCGTCTCGCGCCTGGGGCGACGGCGACTATCTCGTCACCAGCGATCGTCGAATCTCGTTCACCGAGCACGCCGATTCCGTCGCCGCGCTGGCAACTGCTCTGCGGGACAAGTACGGAGTCCGCAAGGGCGACCGTGTGGGCATCCTCGCTGCCAACACTCCCGAATGGGTCATGACGTTCTTCGCGACGCAGGCGCTCGGCGCGATCGCTGTCGGTCTCAACGGTTGGTGGGTTCCGCGCGAGGTCACCCACGGGATCGAGCTCTCACGTCCGAAGGTTCTGGTCGTGGACGCCAAGCGCGGCGCCGCCCTCCCCGAACTGCCGGCAGACATCACGGTCCTCACCATGGAGGAGGATCTGCCCGCGCTCATCGCGGAATATGCAGGCTCCGACGTGCCGAGCACCGACATCGACGAGGACGATCCCGCCGTCATCCTGTTCACCAGTGGTACCAGCGGCCGCCCCAAGGGCGCACTCCACTCGCACCGCAACGTGATGGCCGTCGTCGACTACCACAAGTACAGCGACGCGATCGGCGCAGCATTCACCGGCCGTGAGTACGACGCTTCCAAGCCGAGCCCACTGCGTTATCTACTCACCTCCCCGCTCTTCCACATCGCCAGCCTGCACAATCTGGTGGTCCCCCGTCTCGCGACGGGCAGTGCCGTCATCCTGACCGAGGGCGGCTTCGACGTCGACAAGGTTCTCGGATTGGTCGAACGCGAGCGCGTCACCAACTGGGGTGCGGTGCCGACGATGGCGTCGCGTCTACTCGAACACGGCAACATCGCCAAGTACGACGTCTCCTCGCTGACTGCATTCTCGCTGGCGTCGGCGCCGTCGTCACCCGCTTTCAAGGAACGACTCAAGGAGCAGGTGCCGTTCGCACGCAATGCTCTGGTCGACAGCTACGGTCTCACCGAATGCAGCACCGCCATCGCAGTCGCCGTCGGCGCCGAACTCGAAGAGTTCCCAGGCACTCTCGGACGTCCGATCATCACCGTCTCGATGGAGATTCGCGATCCCTTCGGGGAGTGGCTGCCGGACGGCATCGAAGGTGAAGTGTGCGTACGCAGTCCGTTCGTCATGCTCGGATATTGGGAGAACGACGAGGCCACCGAGTCTGCAATCGCACCCGGACGCTGGCTCCGCACCGGCGATTTCGGCGTCATCGAGAACGGTCGTCTCCGTCTCACGGGCCGTCGTTCCGACCTGATCCTGCGTGGCGGCGAGAACGTCTACCCCACCGAGATCGAGCAGACGCTCGACGAACACCCCGACGTGATCGAGTGCGCTGTCATCGGCATGCCGCACCCCGACCTCGGCCAGGAAGTGTCCGCCGTGGTGGTCCTGCGTCCCGGAGCGGACACCACGGAGGCCGAATTGCGCGACTACGCCGCCGAGCGCCTGTCCTACTTCAAGGTGCCGTCGAAGTGGCGCATCACCAATGATCTGTTGCCTCGCAACGCAACCGGCAAGATGGTTCGGCGCGAGATCACCGTATGACCGCGGAGCTGTCACGGATCGTCGCCGAGTCGGCGATCCGTGACCTGCTCTGCGAGTACACGCATCTGATCGATCAGGGCAGATTGCGTGAAGTCGCCGCATTGTTCGCCCGGTCCGACTACGGGCAGTGCGGGCCGGACGGGATTGCCACCACGCTCATTTCATCCGACGCCGATGCCGTGTTCGCAGCCTGCAGTGGCTTCATTCGCATGTACGGCGATCCTCCGATTCCACGAACCAAGCACCTGCTGACAAACACGCGGATCGCAGTCGACGGCGAATCGGCGTCGGCGCTCTCGTACATCACGGTCATACAAGGCACTGAAACACTTGCCCTGCAACCCATCCTGTCGGGGCGTTACTTCGATCGTTTCAGCTGCGTCGACGGATCGTGGCAGTTCAGCTCGAGACTCTTCTGTATGGACAACATGGGCGACATGTCCGCTCATGCCAAGCGTGCGCTGTAGAGGAACGACTGTGGAAATCGGCGTCAACGTTCTGGGCCTCGAGGCCCTGTTCGACGGCAAGATTCGCCCGGTTCTGGACTTCGCCGCGCGCGCTGACCGTGCCGGAGTCGATCTGATCTGCACCGGCGATCACCTCGGGTTCAATGCCGACGCACACGCTCGGCGGGTAGTCGAACACAACTTCTTGTTCCCCTTGGATCACCCTTGGTACGAACCGATTTCATTGCTGTCCTCGATCGCGGCAGTGACGGAACGTGCTCGCCTCGGGGTGTCGGTTCTGATCGCCACTGTTCGTCCGGCGGCTCTGCTCGCCAAACAGGTTGCCACACTCGACTCACTGTCCGAAGGTCGAACTGTGATGGGCTTCGGCGTCGGTTGGCAAGAAGCCGAATACACTGCCACCAACATGCCTTTCGATGCGCGATTCGGGCGCATGGAGGAGACTGTCGCAGCGTGTCGCGAACTGTGGACCAATGCCCCGGCCAACTTCAAGGGACGCGACTTCGCCTTCGAGAACTACCACAGCCTCCCACTGCCGATCCAGCCCCGAGTACCAGTGCTCTTCGGGTTCGGACCAAGTCAGCGGAACTTCGACCGCATCGCACGCGTCGCCGACGGTTGGACCGTGAACCCGACCGATCTGGGAACGTTTTCCGACAGTGTCACATTGCTGCGCAACACTTTCGAGGCCCACGACCGTGACCCGGATACCGCACGTGTGCAAGTATCTGCAGCACCGATTCGACGCGACAACGGGTCCGTCGACCTCTCGGCAACGGCAGACGAAGCCCGGGACTGGTTCGACCGCGGCGCGTCCGTCGTCGTCTTTCGACCTGCCGTATTCGACTGCGCAGCCGAAGAACTACCAGAACTACTCGACTGGATGAGCAGCATCAAGGAGGCGTGACATGGACCGGGCACTGCAAGATCTCATCGACAAGCAGGCAATCCGTGAGGTAGTTCTGACGTACTGTCGCGGCATCGACCGCCTCGACTTCGATCTCGTCCGCAGCGCCTACCATCCGGACGCGATCGACCACCACACCGGTTTCGACGGCAACATAGACGAGTACATCGCCTGGGTCACACCGAAACTCTCGGCGATCGGCGGCACGATGCATCACATCGGCAACCACCTGGTCGAACTACACGGCGACCAGGCGATCAGCGAGGCGTATTCGATGTCCACACATTGGGGCGGTCCCGAAGGCATCGGGATGGTCAACTTCACCAGCGGTGCGCGATTCATCGACCACATGGAGCGACGCGACGGTCGTTGGGCGATCAAGGAGCGATGGGCCGTACGAGAGTGGACCCGCTCGGACGAGGGCCGCTTCGTCAACCCCGAAGGGCCTGGTCCGCGTGGGCGTCGAGATGCCTCGGATCCGCTGACAGCACTACGCCAAACCCTTGAAATGCGTTGAGGTTCACGATTCGGACTATTCCGACTGATTTGAAGATTCAGCTGCATTCGAACATGCATTCGAATATGATGAATGCATGTTCAACCCCACGACAGAGCTTTTCGGTATCTCAGCGCAGCTGACCGGTACCGAAACTGATTGTGCGCTGGTTGATCTCATGACAGATCTGCACGCATGTGAGGCGATGCTGGTCGAACGCAAGCTCGCTGTGATTGCCGAGTTCTTTTCGCGGCGAAGCTCAGAGCATGCCGCCAGTGGTGCGTGGTCGTCGACCGCACACGAGTTGGCTGAATCGGAAGTCGGTGCGTCACTGACGATGGGCCGCGCGGCTGCAGGCAAGCTGATCGGGTTGGGGTTCTCGTTGAAGACTCGTTTGCATCGCACTCGAGCGGCGATGGCGCGTGGCGAGTTGGATCTGTACCGAGTTGGTTTGATCGATTCCGCGACCGCGAACGTGAAAGACGAATTGATCGACGAGGTGGAACGACTACTGCTCGAGCAGGTTCTCGCCCCACCAGTAGCCGGCGGAACGGGCTTGACGGGAAGGCGACTGACAGCGGCGATCGATCGGATCGTGGCGATGGTGGACCCGGAAGGTATGCGAGAACGCCGACGCCGTGCTCTCACCGATCGGTTCGTCGGGGTCAGCGCTGCCGAGGACGGGATGGCAAAGATCTTGGGCAGCATTCCGGCAGAGCAGGCTCGGGCATTCGACGGCCGACTACGCGAGTTGGCAATGTCGGTATGCCGAAACGACTCTCGAACATACGAGCAGCGACGAGCCGACGCGCTCTTCGAGTTGACCAACGGATCACCGTTCTTGCCGTGCAACTGTGGCCGAGCTGATTGCCCGCAGGATCGTAGCGGTGGTGTTGTCGTTCGTCGGCCCGTGGTTCACGTCGTGATGACTGATTTCACTCTGCGCGGAGGCGGCGAGCCCGCTCACCTCGACGGGTACGGGGTGATCAGCGCTGAGCATGCTCGCGACATCACCCAAGACGCCGTAATTCGAAACGTCCGAGTACCCGCTGATACCGCCACCGAATCGGTGCCCGGTTCGGCGTACGTCTACCGGCCTGGTTCAGTTCTCGATACCTGGTTGCGGATCATCGCGGGCAGCTGCCAATGGCTGCATTGTGATGTCCCGGCCTGGAATTCCGATCTGGACCACAATGAACCGTTCCATCATGGCGACCCCGAACGCGGCGGCAAGACAGTCGAATCGAATATGAGTGCGTTCTGCCGCAACCACCATCGCCTCAAGCATTCCGACCGGTGGCGATTCGCGTCGAACCAGGATCGGACCATGTCGCTGACATCGCCGACTGGGCATTGCTACCGAACACGCCCCGCAGGGTTGATGGCCGGGCCGCACGGCCCGATACCGCCGCAGTGCGGTCGAGATCGGCGGACCCAGGCGGAGAACAAGGCCGCCCGTATCCAGTCCGAACGCAATCGTCAACGCCGACGGATACAGAAACGAGCACAGGAGCACATTCAATGTGAGCGGCGGAAATCACCGCGAGCCCATCGAGAACCCATCGATTACGGAGACGACCCGCCACCGTTCTGAGGTGCCGAGGTGCGTCGACGTGTCGCCGGGGTCAATCTGACGTCGGCTTGGTGTCGTCATCTCCCGCTGACGGATCCTCTTCGGCAAACGGATCGATGGTGTCGACACCTTCGAGGACGGTCAGTTCTTCTTCAGCCTCGGCCAGGAGGCCCTTGGCTTCAGCTTCGAACTTCTTCTCCCAATCGGACATACCGAGCCCCTTCTCTTCCGAAGCGAGTTCCCGCTGTATCTGAACTCAGACTACGTCGCCGGCGACGAGTTTCGCCTTCCGCTCGAGTCATTACTCATGACCGAGTAATCATGTATCTCGACGGACGGAGCACCCATGCCCGGACAGTTGGAAGGCAAAACCGCACTGATCACCGGAGCCGCCCGAGGTCAGGGCCGAAGCCACGCCGTGCGACTGGCGCAGGAGGGCGCGAACATCATTGCGCTCGACATCTGCCGTCAGATCGAATCGGTGGCCTACCCGATGGGAACCGACGACGATTTGAGGCAGACAACGGCAATGGTCGAGGCCCTCGGGAGACATGTCGTCGCGCGAGAAGTCGACGTTCGCGATTTACCTGCGCTAGAAGCTGCAGTATCCGAAGGAATTGCGGAGTTGGGCAGCCTCGACATCGTCCTGGCCAACGCCGGTATCGGCATGATGTCTCCGGACGTCGACGATGCTCGCGCCTTCCGCGACCAGATGGAGGTCAATCTCTTCGGTGTCTGGAATACCGTCCAGGCCGCAGCGCCCCCGATGATCGAGCAAGGGACAGGCGGCGCAATAGTCCTGACCGGATCGACACTGGGACTCGTCGGTCGCGGAGGTGACGGCACCGGCGGGTCCGACGGCTACTGCGCGAGTAAACATGCCATCGTGGGGCTTGGTCGCACGTGGTCGCACTGGCTTGCTCCCCACAATATTCGTGTCAACTCCGTGCACCCGACGGGCGCGAATACACCCATGGTCGTCAACGACGCCGTCGCGAAACTGTTTGCGGACTCCCCCACATCGAGCGGAGCCGACGTGGGCAACCTCTTGAACGTCGGGCTGATCGAGGCTGCCGACGTCAGCAACGCGATAGCCTGGTTGGTTTCGGATCAGGCTCGATACGTCACAGGTATCGCGTTGCCGGTCGACGCCGGCTTCACGGCCAAATAGACACCGCAATCTCGAGCCGAAGAACTGCCGATCAGTCGACGGTCGGCGCCCACTGCACACCGTTGATGTGCCCGCCGCCGTCGACGAAGAGGGTGTTGCCGGTGACGTAGCGGCTGTCGTCACTCGCCAGGAAGGCCGCAACGGGGCCGATGTCGTCGAGGGGATCGCCGATCCGCCCCATCGGGTTCTGTGCGGCCATCACTGCCACGTTCTCCGGATTGGCTTCGGCGACACGCTTGTACGCCGCACTCTGCGCACCGGGACAGATGACGTTGCAGGTCACATGCTTGGGGGCCCACTCGCGGGCAGCAGTGCGAGTCAGCGTTCGCAATGCTTCCTTGGCCGCGTTGTACTGCACCGAGTACATGTGAGCATTCACCCCGTTGAGGCTGCACATGTTGATCACGCGGCCGGTGCCGTGACGCTCGAGTTCCGGCAACGCGGCCTGCATGGCCCAGAAAGCGGCCATCACTGCCATGTCGAAACCGCCGCGCAATTGCTCGTCGGTCATGTTCTCGAGCCGAGCGAAACCGAAAGTCCGCCAAGCATTGTTGACCAGGATGTCGAGGCGCCCGAACCGCTCGACGGCCCGGTCCACCATGGCGCCAACCTGCGCTTTGTCGGTGACATCGGTACGGATGAACTCAGCCTCCGCGCCCCATTCGTCCCGCAACCACTGGGTGGTTTCGAGGCCCGCTGCCTCGTCGATCTCGGCAACCAACACCGACGCGCCTTCACGCGCGAACGCGCCCGCCACTCCGCGCCCGATGCCCATACCGGCACCGGTGACCACTGCTACACGTCCGTCGAGCTTGCCCACTGGGCCCTCCTTCGTCAGAACCCCTACCTGGGGCGCGGCACGGTCTTGTCGATGAACAGGCCCTCTACCGATACACACAATTCGCCGTCCGCAGTCTTGATCTCACCGACGGTGTGAATCTTGCGGCCGTCCTTGGAAAGGAATTTGCCGCTGATCGTGAGGGGCTCGAACAGCGGAGTCGGGCGATGGTACCGAGTGCTCAATTGTGCTGTCATGCCGGAAGTTCCGCCCCAGGCGTTCGCGACGCCGAGAACGTGATCGAGCAGCAGCGCCGAAACACCGCCGTGTACATGGCCGGGAGGGCCCTGGTACGGCAGCGTCAACGTGACCACTCCCTGCACCGACCCGTCAGCGAGCCCTTCCAGAACGAGCGGCGGCGCAATGGCATTCTCGGGGCCGGTCACCGGATCGTGACGAGTCACGCCCTCACCGTTCCACATGTCGATCAAACGCTCAGCCACCTCGGGTGAGTGCTGCTCGAGGTGCTCGGCAATGCTGTTGAGCTCCTCCGCAACCCGGTCCAGGTTGGCGTTTTCGCGGTCGGTCCGCAGCATCGCGTCGACAACGCGTCGGGCTGCTGCCGTGGCCCGGTCGACGGGGGCGTCTTGCGGCGGCGATGTCAGAATCGTGCCGCCCGGGTGTGTGGCTGCCGTGGGGTGTGTACCGAGGTCCATCAGTTGATCTCCATTGTTGCGTGTGTGAGAACCGGGGAGTTCTCGCGCTCGGGGCAGGTCGCCGCCAACGTCAACGTGTTGCCGTCCTGCCATACCGAGGTGGTGATGGATTCGCCGGGGAACAGCGAACCGGCAAACCGCACCGAGTAGTTCTTCACCCTCGTCGGATCTCCGTCGAGGATTCCGTCCACCACTGCCTTGCAGACGATGCCGTACGACGCCAGGCCGTGCAGAATCGGAGCGTCGAAGCCCGCCATCTTCGCGAAGGCAGGATCGGCGTGCAGCGGGTTCATGTCTCCACTGAGTCGGTACACCAGCGCCTGTGAGGGACTCGTGCTCGACGTCAGTACCTTGTCGGGCGCCTGATCGGGCACCCCGGCAACAACTTCGGGACCGGCACTGCCGCCGAAGCCACCTTCGCCGCGCGCCCAGATCTGCATTCCGGTGGTCCACAACGGGTTCCCGTCAAAGTCGTGCGCCGCGGTCTCGAGAACGATCACAGCTGCCTTTCCCTTGTCCCAGACGTCGGCGACCCGAGAGGAAATACGAGCAGCACCCGTCGACGGGATCGGCGCGTGAAGTGTCAGCGACTGCCCACCGTGCAGAATCTTGCGCAGGTCGATGTCGATTCCCGGCATACTCATCGACGGTGCGGGCAGCACACCCGCCGAAACTCCCTGGCCTGCAACCATTGCAAACGTCGGAAGTACCTTCAGACCCTTTTCGTACACCCAGGTGAGTTCTGCGGGATCCAGAGCATTCGCTCCTGCTCCGAGTCCCAACTGGTAGAGCATGACGTCGCGGTCGGTCCACGACGCTTCGCGCACTGTCGGTTCGGCGGACAACGCCACATCGAGATCGATAGCCATCAGTTCTCCAAAGTTCCGGCTCGGTAGACCGTCACGACGCAAGCGCCGCCCAGTCCGAGGTTGTGCTGCAATCCGATTCGTGCGCCCTCGACCTGGCGAGCGTCCGCGGTCCCGCGAAGCTGCCACGTGAGTTCGGCGCACTGGGCCAGCCCCGTCGCGCCCAGCGGGTGTCCCTTCGAGATCAAACCACCCGACGGGTTGACGACCCACTGGCCGCCGTACGTGGTCGCGCCGGATTCGACGAGCTTTCCGCCCTCTCCGACAGCGCACATCCCCAGGCCCTCGTAGGTGATGATCTCGTTGATCGCGAAGCAGTCGTGCAGCTCGATGACGTCGACGTCTTCGATGCTGATGCCGGCTTCGGCAAAGACCTGCTCGGCGGCCGCCGCCGTCATCGGCGCGCCGACAACGTCGATCATCGACCTCTCGGCAAATGCTGCCTCGGTGTCGGTGGTCATGGCCTGAGCGACGATCTCGATCGCTCGGCCCTCGAGTCCGTGCTCACGGACGAACTTCTCACTCACGACGATCGCGGCTCCGGCGCCGTCCGAAGTCGGCGAGCACTGCGAACGTGTCAGTGGATCGTGAATCATCTTGTCACCGAGTACCTGTTCGAGGGTGTACTCGTCACGGAACTGCGCATACGGGTTGTTGACCGAGTGCTTGTGGTTCTTGACCGCCACGGCTGCAATCTGTTCGACCGTCGTGCCGTACTTCTTCATGTGTTCGACGGCAGCATTGCCGAACAGCTGCGCAGTCATGGGTGAGCGCGCGAAACCGTAGTCCTCGACCATGATCTTCAGCTGCGAGTCCAAAGTCGTGACCTTGGGCATCTCACCGGTGCCGGTCAGTGCAGTTTTGGTCATCTTCTCGAAGCCGACGGCCAAAGCGCACTCGGCTTGCCCGGCCTGGACCCATTCGCGCGCCGTCATCAGTGCCGTCGAGCCGGTGGCGCAGTTGTTGTTGACGTTGACGATCGGAATGCCGGTCAGACCGGTCTCGTAGAGAGCTCGC
Source organism: Rhodococcus sp. P-2 (assembly GCF_016598535.1). Classification (GTDB taxonomy): domain Bacteria; phylum Actinomycetota; class Actinomycetes; order Mycobacteriales; family Mycobacteriaceae; genus Rhodococcus_F; species Rhodococcus_F baikonurensis. The sequence goes on from NZ_CP066779.1 coordinate 2,309,044, forward strand.
TGTCCTGCCGTCGACGCATTGAACACGTAACCGACTGCGGCGCGCTGGATCTGGTCGTAGCCGATGCCGGCATCGGCCAGGGCATTCGAGACGGCTTCGGTCACCATGTCCGGGTATTCCCAGTCGCGGGTCTCGATCTTCTCGAACTTGGTCATGCCCACGCCGATGACGAAGGTGCGATTGCTCATGTGCAGGTCACTTTCCCGGTTCGGGGTCGCGAGGCAGACCCAGGATTCGCTCACCGATGATGTTGAGCTGAACATTGGTTGTACCACCCGCGATGGACATGCACTGCGAGTTCAAGAACATCTGGGTTGCAGACATCCGATGCTGTTCGCCCAGAAGTGAACTCGGCCCGGCCCACTCCATTGCCACGTCCCAGACCTGCTGGATGTGCTCGACACCGATCAACTTTGCCACCGAGGACTCGGCGCCCGGCTGGGCGCCGGTGAGCGAGCGCAGCGTGGTGCGCAGACCGAGAAGACCGCCGGATTGCGCGTCGCACAGCACCTTTCCGAGAACGGTCAACTGCTCGTTGTCGATGCCACCGGGCAGTCCGTCGACCAGGCTCAGAAGAGCCTCGCCACCCGATCCGAGAGACGAGTCGTTGGACAACGAGACACGCTCGTTGGCCAGCGTGGTGCGAGCGAGCTTCCAGCCGTCGCCTGGCTCGCCGACCAGGCACTCGTCAGGAACGAAGACGTCGTCGAAGAAGACTTCGTTGAACAGTGCTTCACCGGTGATCTCGCGCAGCGGACGAATGTCGAGGCCACTGTTCTTGATGTCGATGAGGAAGTAGGACAGGCCCTTGTGCTTGGGTGCGTCAGCGTCGGTGCGCGCGAGGCAGATTCCCCAGTGCGCGTCGCGTGCCATCGACGTCCACACCTTCTGGCCCTGCAGCTTCCAGCCACCGTCGACCTTGGTAGCCTTGGTACTCAGGGCCGCGAGGTCGGAACCTGCGCCGGGCTCGGAGAAGAGCTGGCACCAGACTATGTCGCCGCGCAGTGACGGCGGGACGAACTTGGCAAGCTGCTCTTCGTTGCCGTGCGCGATGAGCGTCGGGATGACCCAGTTGCCGATGATCATGTCGTGCGGCTTGATCTTCGCCGCGCGCAATTCCCCGGCGATCACGAGCTGGCTGACAGCATCGGCGGACTTGCCCCACGGAGCCGTGAAGTGCGGTGCGGTGTAGCCCTTTTCCGCGAGATACGTCTTCTGTGCGGCGCCTTCGAGTTCGAGAGCAGGAGCAAGTTCAGCGCGAACGTCGGCGCGGATCGCCTCTGCCTCCGGCGGCAACTCGATGCTGAGCACGCGACGGGCGCCGGCAATGGTCAGCTCCGCAACACGACGACGCCAAGATGCCGTGGAACCCAGCAGAATTCGCAAGGACTGCGCGCGGCGCAGGTACAGGTGCGCGTCATGCTCCCACGTGTAACCGATTCCGCCAAGCACCTGGATGCAGTCACGCGTGACGGAAAAGCCTGCCTCCAGGGCCGTGGCTCCGGCGACTGCTGCTGCGAGAGAAGCCTCTTCGGCACCGACGCCGTTCGCCGGTGTCAGCGCACGCGCAGCGTCCCAAGCGCAGACGCGCGCCTGCTCGGCAAGAGCGAGCATGCGGGCAGCCTTGTGCTTGACTCCCTGGAACTGGCCGATCGCGCGACCGAACTGCTGACGCACCTTCGCGTAGTCGGCCGAGGTCGTGACTGCCCAGTCGGCCAAGCCTGATGCCTCGGCCGCGAACAGTGTTGCGGCAATGTCGAGTACACGCTGGGTATCGATGGTGAGGATCTCGGAATCGGTGAGGACCAAACCATCGACGGTGACCTCGGAGTTACGACGCACGACGTCATAGCTGGCCAAGTCCGTGACCTCGAGACGATCGCGTTCGAGCAACACGAATCCGCTGTCGGTCGCGAGCAGGAACACGTCGCTGACATGACCGCCGAGAATGTGGCTGGACGTACCACTCAGAGTGGCGACACCACCGTCGCGTGTGATCTTCAGTGAACCCGGCTGCAGTGCAACAGCTCCGAGATTACTGCCGTCCACGAGCGCCGGTAGCCTGCCGGTCACCCCGGCATCGCTGAGTACGGCGCTGACCACTACCGTCGGCAGGAACGGTCCGGGAACCATCGAGCGTCCCAGTTCCTCGACGACGATAGCGAGTTCGACCAATCCGTATCCGGCACCGCCGAATTCCTCGGCTACGTGCAGTCCGAGAAGTCCCTGCTCGGCAAGCCCGTTCCAGAGTTGGGGGCGGGTTTCGACCTTCGCCTCGACCGCTTCACGGATGACGGTGGGTGTTGCGTGACGCGCCGCCCAGCCCCGTACGGAGTCGCGGAGGTCACGATCTTCTTCACTCAATCCAATAGTCATGTCTACCTCGTCAATTCGACAGTGTCAGTACGGGTCAGATGCGTTCGATGATGGTGGCGGTCGAGAGAGCGCCACCGGCGCACATCGTGACCAGAGCCGTCGACTTGTTCGAGCGCTCGAGTTCGTGCAGCGCAGTGGTGATCAGACGAGCACCCGTCGAGCCGACGGGATGCCCGAGCGCGATCGCACCACCGTTGACGTTGACCTTGGACAGGTCGGCGCCGTGAACCTGCGCCCAGGAGAGCACGACGGATGCAAATGCTTCGTTGATTTCGACGAGATCGATGTCGTCCAAGGTCATTTTGGCCTTGTCGAGCACCATCTGGGTGGATTCGATGGGACCGTCGAGGTGGTAGAACGGGTCGGATCCGATCATGCCGGACGCGATGATCCGCGCGCGGGGCTTCAATCCCAGTTCCTGTGCGCGCTCTTCGCTCATCAGCAGTACCGCAGCGGCGCCATCACTGATCTGCGACGAGTTTCCGGCGGTATGGATGTGGCCCTCGATAACCGGCTTGAGCCCGGCGAGCGCTTCTGCCGTCGTCTCACGCAGTCCCCCGTCGCGAGTGACAGTGGCAATCTCACCAGTGGGCGCGCCTTCCTTGTCCACCACCGGAGCCTTGACAGGAACGATCTCGCGGTCGAAGCGGCCTTCCGCCCAGGCCTGGGCTGCGCGGCGCTGCGACTCGAGACCGAAGGCGTCGACGTCGGCGCGCGTGATGCCGCGTTTTTCGGCGATGCGCTGCGCCGAGGTGAACTGATCACCCATGTCGATGGTCCAGTCGTCCGGGTACGGGTTCCCCGTTCCGGGCGCATTTGCCTGGCCCAGGAACACACGGCTCATGGCCTCGACGCCGCAGCCGATACCGGCCGAGATCTGATTGGAGGAAATCAGGCCGGAGATCAAATGCACTGCCTGCTGGGCAGATCCACAGGCGCAGTCGATAGTGGTTGCCGCTGTGCTGTACGGCAATCCGGCGTGCAACCACGCCTGCCGCGTGACGTTGTTGGACTGCTCACCCGCCTGGGTGACACAGCCACCGATGATCTGTCCGATGTCTTCCGGTGCTACGCCTGCCCGCTCGAGAACGCCGAGCTGCGCTGCTCCCAGAATTTCGGCGGGGTGCAGTCCCGCCAGGGCGCCGCGACGACGGCCGATCGGTGTCCGAGCGGCCTCGACGATGACTGCATGACCCATGATGTTCGCTCCTTCGTGGAGTTTTCGGTCGGTGAGCTGGCTCACCGTTCAATTTTCTGTAATTTATTCTATTAATGATGTCAGGGCAATGTCCGGATTGACATCAACTCTGAACCAGTGCCGATCCAAAAATAGAATTGATTTCAATTTTGAAGAAATGACGAACCCACCCCGAGGAGGGGCGAGGTCACGTCAGTGTCGTGAGAGATTCACCAGGAGCAGGTCGCATCCCTTGCGGATGTCGTACTCCGCATCGGGGATGGAGATTCGACCGTTGAGGCACGATTGGATAACCCCGAACCACAGCTGCATCAGCAGACGCAGCCCGGTGTTGTCTTCTTCGGTGGGGTTCTCGATCCCAGCCGCATCGAGGATGATCTGCCGGAATCCGCGATCGATCTTGCCCACGTCCGGCACCGTCGCGACGTTGGCGGTACTGGACGACTGCAGCATCGCAGTCGAGAGAGCCGGCCGACGCAGTAACCCGCGAGTGGCGCGAACCAATACCTCGTACACCGCATCCTGTGGATTGTCCGACTGAACCTGATGCCTGGCAAAGCTGGCACCGATCTGATCGATCTGCTCGACCATCACAGCGACGAAGAGGTGCGTCTTCGAGGGGAAATAGCGATAAAGAGTGCCGATGGCCACGCCCGCCCGCTTGGCGACCTCGTGCATCTGTACCCGTGAGAGTTCCTTCTCGGTCCCCAATTCGGCGGCCGCTTCCAGCATCCGCACATGGCGCGCCCGCTGCTCGTCCGAACTGGGCTCTGCAGCGTCCCTGACCTCGGCAATTCTCGGCAACGTCGCCCCCATCATCGATTCTGTGTCCCGGTCGCGAACGACCTCGCCAATTCTCTCATCTCGACCACCCATCTCGGCATATTGCCCGCTCAGTGGGACCTGGCATGGCCTTCTCTCTCCGTGCGGTATTCCGTGGACACCCCACCCTCTTGGAGTAAGGACGCAATGATGCAGGACTGGACCACCGAGTGCGACGTGTTGGTAGTCGGCTCCGGCGGCGGCGCGCTGACCGGCGCATACACCGCGGCAGCTCGAGGATTGACGACGATCGTCCTCGAGAAAACCGATCGCTTCGGCGGAACTTCCGCGTACTCGGGCGCATCCATCTGGCTGCCGGGAACCCAGGTACAGGAACGTGCGGGACTCCCCGACTCGACGGAGAACGCACGCACCTATCTACGCGCATTGCTCGGCGATTCCGAGTCCGAGCGCCAGAACGCCTATGTCGAGACCGCTCCCGATGTCGTCGCCCTACTCGAGCAGAACCCGCACATCGAATTCGAGTTCCGCGCGTTCCCCGACTACTACAAAGCCGAAGGCAGGATGGACACGGGACGCTCCATCAACCCACTGGATCTCGATCCCGCGGACATCGGTGAACTCGCCGGCAAGGTGCGTCCCGAACTCGACCAAGACCGCACCGGTCGAGGCCATGCGCCCGGCCCGATGATCGGTGGGCGCGCACTGATCGGCCGCCTGCTGGCCGCAGTCCAGAGCACGGGCAAGGCAGAACTTCGAACCGAATCCACTCTCACGTCCCTGATCGTCGAGGACGGACGAGTCGTCGGGGCCGAGGTCGAATCCGGTGGCGAAACCCAGCGAATCAAGGCGAACCGCGGTGTCCTGATGGCAGCGGGCGGCATCGAAGGCAACGCCGAGATGCGTGAGCAGGCCGGCACCCCCGGCAAGGCGATCTGGAGTATGGGTCCCTTCGGCGCCAACACCGGCGATGCGATCTCTGCCGGTATCGCTGTCGGTGGCGCAACCGCTTTGCTCGATCAGGCGTGGTTCTGCCCCGGCGTCGAGCAGCCGGACGGCAGCGCCGCCTTCATGGTCGGCGTTCGCGGCGGACTTGTCGTCGACAACGCTGGAGAGCGCTACCTCAACGAGTCGCTTCCGTACGACCAGTTCGGGCGAGCGATGGATGCGCACGACGACAACGGTTCGGCCGTACCGTCGTTCATGATCTTCGACTCGCGCGAGGGTGGCGGGCTGCCCGCCATTTGTATCCCGAATACCGCACCCGCCAAGCATCTCGAAGCCGGGACGTGGGTCGCCGCCGATACGCTCGAAGAACTCGCCGCCAAGACCGGACTGCCGGCCGACGCGCTGCGCAGCACCGTCGAAAAGTTCAACGATGCAGCAAAACTGGGCGTCGACGAAGAGTTCCACCGCGGCGAAGACCCGTACGACGCGTTCTTCTGCCCACCCAACGGCGGCGCGAATGCGGCACTGACGGCCGTCGAGAACGGTCCGTTCTACGCAGCCCGCATCGTCCTCAGTGACCTCGGCACCAAGGGCGGATTGGTTACTGATGTCGACGGCCGTGTCCTGCGCGCCGACGGCAGCGCCATCGACGGTCTGTACGCCGCCGGCAACACGAGTGCTTCATTGAGCGGGCGTTTCTACCCCGGCCCCGGAGTTCCGCTCGGTACTGCCATGGTCTTCTCCTACCGAGCAGCCCAGGACATGGCGAAGTGACGCACTAGATCGTAGAGCAGCAGATGATGGGGCAGCCGAATGGAAATCGGTTGCCCCATTCTCCTTCTCACGGTGTCGCGATGCTGTATCAGTCCGCGTCGATGCCGGGTAAGCCGTCCACACTCTTCGCGTTCTTCTCGGCGCGATAGGCGACGAGTCTCTCCGGCCCCTTCTGCTCCGCCACGCGGTCGAGCACGTCACGATCGGATTGGTAGTCCATCAGCGGTACTGCGTATCCGCACGAATCCGAGATGCGCGTCAGATCGACCACGACGATTGACCGCAGCCCCGGGTGCTCAGGGAACCTGCCGACAAGCTCGTTGAACGGTTCCGATCCTGCAAGCAGAATTTGTCCGTGACCGTGCAGTCGTACGATCTTCGGGGGTCCGTCAAATGCCATGAACATCAGTGTTATCCGCGAGTTCTCGCGCACGTGTGCAATGGTTTCCACACCGCTGCCAGTGAGATCGATGTACGCCACCCGGGTGGATGTCAGCACCACAAACGATCCGACTCCCCCTTTGGGTGAGCAATTGATCAACCCGTCAGGAGACAACGGTGCCGTAGCAACGACGAACAGCGGTTGAGTCTGCAGCCACGTGGTGAGCTTTTCATCGATGCCTTCGTAGACGCGCCCCATGCCGAGAGTGTAGTTCGCGCCGGCTGGACGTCACGAGGCACTGGCTGTGGCGGCTCGAAGCTCCTCACACATCGCCGTGAAGGCACCGTCGTCTGCAGGATCCGTCGGCACCGACAGTGCAATCCCGTCGCAGAGGCCCACGTACTTCGAACTCACCACGTCGGGGAGTTCCGCATAAGTGCATTGTGTGACCAAGATGTCGAGAACATCGTCGGTGAGGACGGCAGGTAACTGGGCCCAGTCACCTGCCCGCGCCATCACTGTCAGCTCCTCCCCGACCTCGGACAATCCGAGGACCTCCAGCGCGACTCGGTACGCCGGAGTGGAGTAGAGAAAGGCGAGTTCGCTGCGCGCCGCTTCTCGCTGCGCGATGATCGCGGCCCGATCTTTGCCGGTGATCGTCTTCGGAACGGCAATCAGTCTCGGCTTCCTCCCACCGCCCGTCAATGACGGAATGATCCTCTCCGCGAGCACCTTCGGATGCGAGCTGGTGGGGTGAGCCACAAATCCATCGGCGACGTCGCCCGCGAGGGAGCACATCCGTGAGTTCACTCCCCCGGTCCAGATCTCCGGAGCCGGAACACCGATCTGCCCCGGGCTGAAATAGGGTTGCAGCCTGTTGAAAGTGTAGTGCGAACCGGCATAGTCGAGTTTGCCGCCCGTTTGGAACACTCGAAATATCTCACGCACAGCGCCGACGTAATCACGCAGTTGCGCAACAGGATCTGTCCACGGCATCGAATACCGTCCGACGATGTTACCCCGCACCTGCGTCGCAAGCCCCAATTGGAATCGTCCACCGGAGAAGTCCGCCAGATCCCACGCAGCCAAAGCCGTCACCATGGGACTGCGCGCAAATGCGACAACCATCGACGTCCGGACGGTGAGGGTGGTGCTGTGTTCGACGGCGAGTGCTGCCACCGCAAAAGGATCGCGGACGGTCTCGGAGATGTGCACCGTGTCGAAACCGAGTTTCTCGATGCGTTCGACGTGCTGAGCTACCTGCCGCAGCGGAGTGTCGGCAGGTAGCGAGGTCACCAATTCCATGTCAGCCCAACGGCTCCAGGCGAATCGACAACAGCTTTCCTTCGTTGGCGACCTTACGAGCGTGCTCGTTGAAGTCCGGTGCGGCGCAGACGAACAGCGTACGTCCGTCGGAGCCGCCGAGCCCGCACGCGAAGACACCGCTGTCGAAGGCAATTTCATCGATTATCTTGCCGGCGCTCACATGAAGAACACGACTTCCGAGTGCGTCGGCCACCCACATCGAATCGTCTCCGTCGATGCAACATCCGTCGGGCGCAACGACGATCTGAGCGAGAGTGGTCTCCATCTCGGGTCCACCAGGTACCGGCCCGAACGACACCCAATCACGGCGTTCGCTCAGGGAGCCGTCGGCCTGAACCGCAAACGCACTGATTCGATTGCCCAGCGTTTCGTCCACGAGCAGATCTCCGGTCGACGTCAGAGCCATACCGTTGGGGAAGTGGAGATCTCGCGCCACGACGTGTACCGATCCGTCCGGGTCGACGCGCAGGAGATCTGCCGTCTCGACGGGAGCCAGGTTCATCAGGTCGAACCCGAAGTTGCCTACGTACGCTCGTCCCTGCGCATCGACCAGCATGTCGTTGACGTTGGCACTGACGTACTCGGACAAGTCCGCGTGCACCACCAACTCGCCGTCGGATTCTCGCCGCAGAATCTTCTGGTCCCGCATGGAGACCACCAGCAATCTGCCGTCCGGAAGCCACCCCAGCCCCGACGGTTGCCCTGGAACCTCCGCCTCCACGCGTATGTCGGTCCCGTCCTCGCGGGCCGAAATCACCTGGTAGGTATAGAAGTCCGACACCCAAACCCGGTTTTCGTGCCAGCGTGGGCATTCGAAGTAGGTATAACCCTCGAGAACTACCGCAACCTCTGGTGCCATCAGGCTCTCCCACGTCGGTGATTGAATGGTGTATTCACTCCATTCAATCATCGGTGCCCCGGTGGCGGTGTCCGATTCCCGACTACTCGCCGCGGTACACCTGGTCCAGCACGTCGAACGCGGATTCCCACCCGTCGTAGACGTTGCCGTCGCCCTTGAAACCCGGGACCCCGACCAGATGGAATGTCATCTCGGTCTTGTCGCCCCGATCTGCGAGCGTGACCGTGATTCGCGGCGCAGTATCCACCGAATCTCCTGGATTCCCCCAGGTGAAGACCAGTTTCTTCGGCTCGTCGACCTCGAGATAGGTTCCGCCGGTGGGGAACTCGGCACCATTCTCGTCGTTGATCATCAGGTAGCGGTACGTTCCGCCAACTCTGGGATCGATCGTGACGTGCTCCCGAGGGCTGCTGACACCCTCAGGGTGCCACCAACGCGCCGCCTCGTCGGGATCGGTCCACGCTTGCCAGACAAGGTCGCGCGGCGCGTCGAAGATCCGGGTGATGGTGAATTCTGCAGTGGCATCGGCATTCTGGTCACTCATTGTCCTTCTCCTTCTTCGGTCGACGTTGTTTCAGCTCACGTAGACGCTCGTCGAGAAGATCGAAGCGTTCGTTCCAACCGCGCCGGTGTTCGTCGACCCAGGCGCTCGCGTCGTCGAGACCCTCTGCGCGAAGGGTGCATGTGCGCCATTGCGCGGTGGCGGTTCGTTCGATGAGACCGGCTCGCTCGAGCACCTTGAGATGCTGCGAGATGGCGGGTCTACTCATTTCGAACGGCTCGGCCAGCTCACCGACGGTCATCGAACCATCCGTCAGGCGAGAGAGCATTTCACGCCTCGTCGGGTCGGCCAGTGCGCTGAACACTGCATCGAGCCGGCCACTTCGCCCATCCATGTAAGCAACTCCTTAATTAAGGAATAACTTAAACATAGAACTCGGGATCGTGGCCGTCAACCCTTTCAACTCCAGGTGTACCGAAGCCGCTCGACGATTGTCGCCTCGTCCATCTGGGAGAACGTCTCCCGCTCAGCTCCCTTCACTGACACCAATGCTTCGACGATCGATTCCCCGAAGATTTTCTTCGCCGCCGAGGAACAGCTGAAATTCTGCACGAGCGCGCCGACGTCGGTGGGGACTCGGGTCACCCCGCGCTCATCACGTTCCGCCTCTGTGAGAGTCGACGGGTTCACCACCATTTCCGGAGGCAATTGCGCGGAATTGTCGATACCGATATGCAAAAGACCCAGTATCGCAGCGGTGGCCAGGTACGGATTGGCCGACGGATCGACGAGTTTCAGTTCGGCGTTGGCGCCGTGTGGATTCGACGGCGACTCTGCGCAGAACCTCAGTGCGGCTTCCCGGTTCTCGAGCCCCCAACAGACGTAGGCGCCCGACCAATTGTCCGGCCGCAGCCTGATACCCGAAAGTGGAGAGGACGCAAAGACAACGGCGAATTCCGCCAGATGAGCGAGGACTCCCCCCAAGGCGGAAGCCCCCGCATCCGTCATTCCGTGCTCCCGATTGCCACCGGAGAAAATTGGCCTACCATATGCGGTCAACGAAAAATGTTGGTGCGCACCGTTCCCCGCACCACCAATAGCAGGGATCGGCGAGAACGAGGCCGTCCAGCCGTGAGCTCTGGCCGTACGGCTGATCAGTATCCGAGCCAAGACCACCAGATCAGCGGCCTGAACAGGAGCACTCGGAGCGATCGACATCTCGAATTGATCTACTCCGTACTCGGCATGGACTTGCTCGATATGCAGTTGTGCGCGTTCGGCATTGCGCAGGAGGTCCTTGAGGAAGTCTTCGCGACCGAGGACTGCGCCCAGACCGTAGGCCGACCACTCACCGCCACACGCATCACCGAAAAGAGTGAACTCGATCTCGTGGCCCACCCGAGCGTCCAGTCCGTCGGCAGCAAGCCGCGCCACGACCGCGGCAAGTGCGGAACGAGTGCACACGGCGGCCGTCGAACCGTCTTGCTCGTGCAACGTGGCCGGCGCCCACGACACACCCCCGCCGAGATCGCGGAGGTCGGATCGGTCGATACGCAATCGGAGATCACCGACGACCGAGAAGGAATCGGTGAAGGAAATCCGATCGTCGCTACAGAAGACGTTCCAACTCGGTGAGACTCCCGCACCGACTTCCTCGAAGACACCGGTTCGAGCCGCGGGCATCACTTTCGCGCGAGCGACACCTGCCATGTCGACGATCGAGCCGATGGTCAGAGCCGGAACTTCCCTCATCCAAAGGCAAATACCCCACCCGGTGGCGCGCCAACCCGTCAGATCAGGTTGTCCTCCACCGGCAGCCCGAATGCCGCCCGGCCGTACAGCGCCAACGCGCGCTCGGGTTCGTTGGCAACGTGAACGCTGCCCGCATGAACGTCACGCCACGCACGCTCGATCGGGTTTCCGCGGGAGAGGGAGTTGCCGCCTGCCGTCTTGAACAGCATGTCGATCGCTTCCACCGAGCGTTCCGTCGCGCGAACCTGGTCACGACGCGCACGCAGCCTCATCGAGAGTGGTAGCTCCTGACCGGCGACCGCAAGTTCGTACATCTCCCGGATGTTGCGATCCATCTGCAGAATCGCAGCGTCGATCTCCGACGACGCGCGTGCGACTGCGACCTGAGCGAACTGGTCCTCACTGAACCGTCCGCCACCCAGGCTCAGACGGACGCGCTCACGCATCACGTCCAGGTACCCCTCGTAACAACCGGCGACGATGCCCACACACGGAGCAGCGACCGTCGAAGTGAAGATGCTTCCGAACGGAAGTTTGTACAGCGGACCAGGATTGACCGCTTGGCCAGGCCCACTCAGTTGCGCGGTTTCGTAATTGCGTTTCAAGCGGTGCTCGGGAACGAACGCGTTCTTGACAACGATCTCGTTGCTCGCGGTACCTCTCATTCCCACGACGTCCCAGACGTCGCGGATCTCGTAATCGGTGCGCGGCACCAGCACCGTCATGAAGTCGACGGGACGGCCGTCCACGCCGACCACCATCGCTCCCAGCAATGCCCAACTTGCGTGGTCACAGCCGGAGGAGAAACCCCACTGGCCCGACAGTTCGTAGCCACCGTCCACCGCCGTCAGTCGTCCGACCGGTGCGTAGGCGGACGAGATGAGCGTCGTCTGATCCTCTCCCCACACGTCGTCCTGCGCTCGGTCGTCGAAAAGCGCCAGGTGCCACGGGTGCACTCCCACCACCGAGGCGACCCAACCGGTCGAGCCACAGGCAGCGGAGATGGCCCTGATGACTTCGTAGAAGTGGACCGGGTCGCTCTCGGCGCCTCCGTATCTCTTCGGCGCAAGCATGGAGAAGACACCGGCTTCGGACAGTTCCCGGATGGTCCGTTCGGAGATCTTGCGCGAATCGTCGACCTTCTGAGCACGGGCCGCGATCTTCGGAAGCAGATCACGGACGGTACTCAGAACCTTGTTGACCATGGGAGACACTCCTCGCACCGAACCGTGAGGGAGCGGATCGGCAGATAGACATAACGGCTGCCTCGCCACGATATGTCGGTCGCGCGTTCCGGTGATCGGAAGTCCCGAAGGCCGGGACGAGCCGCCGGATCCTCGCGCTCTCCGCTGGTCCCGGCCAGTGAGACGAGGCCCCAGAGGCAATTCACGCTCCCCTAGCGTCGGGCGTCGACACTGACCCTGGAAAGGACGGGACTCATCGTGACGATCAATCAGTCCGACAACGACGAAGTTCGCGAGATCCAAGCTGGAACCGCGCCTACTCGCTTTGCACGTGGATGGCACTGCATTGGGCTCACGGAGTCCTTCAAGGACGGCCAGCCGCACTCCATCGAGGCGTTCGGCACCAAGCTCGTCGTCTTCGCCGACAGTGAAGGCAACGTCAAGATCCTCGACGCGTACTGCCGTCACATGGGTGGCGACCTGAGCCAGGGCACCATCAAGGGCGACGCCATTGCCTGTCCGTTCCACGATTGGCGCTGGGGCGGCAACGGCAAGTGCCAGAAGATTCCGTACGCACGCCGCGTTCCCCCGCTGGCCAAGACGCGCGCATGGCAGACGCTCGACCAGGACGGCATGCTCTTCATCTGGCACGACCCCGAGGGCAACCCGCCGACCGACGACGTAGCCATCCCCCGCATCGAAGGCGCGCTCAGCGACGAGTGGAGCGACTGGGTCTGGTACACCACGACCGTCGACACGAACTGCCGTGAAATCGTCGACAACATCGTCGACATGGCCCACTTCTTCTACGTCCACTACTCGTTCCCGACGTACTTCAAGAACGTCTTCGAAGGCCACGCTGCAACGCAGTACATGCGCGGCGTCGCTCGCTCGGACATGCGTCCCCACGCGGCAGGCACCCCGAAGATGGTGGGAAGCAACTCGGTTGCGACGTACTTCGGTCCTTCCTTCATGGTCGACGACCTGACCTACGAGTACGAGGACTACAACGTCGAGTCCGTGCTCATCAACTGCCACTACCCGGTAAGCGCGGACAAGTTCGTGCTCCAGTACGGCATCATCGTCAAGAAGTCGGATCGTTTCCAGGGCGAAGCCGCCGACGCGATGGCCGCGAAGTTCGGCACGTTCATCGCCAAGGGATTCGAGCAGGACGTCGAGATCTGGAAGAACAAGACTCGCATCGAGAATCCGCTCCTGTGCGAAGAAGACGGCCCGGTCTACCAGCTCCGTCGCTGGTACGAACAGTTCTACGTCGACGTCGCGGACATCGCTCCCGAGATGACCGAGCGCTTCGAATTCGAACTCGACACCGCGCGACCCGTCGCCGCCTGGCAGAAGGAAGTCGAAGACAACCTCGCTGCGAAGAAGGCAGACGAAGATGCAGCCTCTTCAGTGCGCTGAGTGCAAGGCGCAGGTCCTGGTCCAGAAGAACAGTTGGGAACACACCACCGTTCAGTGGAGTGACCAGGCCCGCGCCCAGTGCCTCGAAATCGCCGACGACCGTGAATTCGGGCAGCGAGAGGGGCGACCCGGTGCTCCTCGCAAGGAGTGCGGCGCCTTGATCGCATCCATCGTGAATGCTGCAACAGCGGGCGAGCTCGAGATCCTCAACGACGAGCCGGTGCCCAAGCCGATCGTCGACGACAGCGAACCCGTACCGGCTCCGTTTCACTAGTCAAGCCAACATCTTTCGAAGAAGGTAGTAATGATCGATCCTCAGTACTACGGCCCGTGGGCAGTCATCGCCGGCGGTTCCGAAGGTGTCGGCGCGGGGTTCGCCGACGAGCTCAGCAAGATCGGCATCAACCTCGTTCTCATCGCCCGCAAGCCGGGCCCGCTCGAGGAGACCGCGGCCAAGGCACGCGCCAACGGCGTCGAAGTACGCACTCTCGCATTGGATCTGCTGGTTCCCGATGCGCTCGATCAGATCAAGGCGGTCACCGACGACGTCGAGGTCGGCCTGCTCATCTTCAACGCCGGCGCCAACAGCTACGGCCACGAGTTCGTGACCGGTGATCTGACCGGATTTGCCGGAGTCATCGAGCTGAACATCAACAAGCAACTCGAACTCTCGCACCACTTCGGCGGCTTGATGAAGGATCGCGGACGAGGCGGCATCATGCTGCTCGGTTCGCTGGCCGGATTCATGGGCTCCGAGCACCAGAGCATCTACGCGGCCTCGAAAGCTTTCGGTCGCATCTTCGCCGAAAGCCTGTGGCTCGAACTCCAGCCGTACGGCGTTCATGTCGTCGAGTTCATTCTCGGTGTCACTCGCACGCCGGCCATGATTCGCGCGGGATTGAACTTCGACATTCCGGGCATGAACGTCGCCGAGCCCGAAGATGTTGCACGTGAAGGTCTCGAACACCTTGCCGACGGCCCGATCTGGGTTGCTGCAGGAAACTATGAAGGCGCCAAGAAGCGCAGCGGCTTCCCCCGAGACAAGATGGTCAAGGGCGCTGCCGAAGCGATGCGCAAGCTGCTGAACCGCTGACATCTGCTGTGCGCCTTTATTAACCCCCCGACGTTAAGAAAGGCGCACAGCATGAGCGTCGACATCACCACCCTTCTCGACGAACGCGAGATCACCCGCTCCATCTTCGAGTTCGCCCGAGCCATGGATGCGCGAGAGTGGGATGAACTCCACCGGATCATGACGCCGGACGCTACGGCAGAATTGGGCACCGGAACTCTGCGCGGACCCGCCGAGGTAGTGGCGTCCATCCGCTCGTTCCTCGACGAGTGCGGTCCCACCCAACATCTGATCGGTAACGTGCTGGTCGAGGTGGTCGGTGATATTGCCACCAGCCGCTCCTATGTCAGCGACATGCATGTGGGCACCGGGAGCAAGGCTCACCTGAACTTCTTCACCCTCGGCGACTACCACGACTCATGGGCGCGGATCGACGGAAGGTGGCGAATGACGCACCGCACCAAGCATTCACACGCCAGTCAGGGATCCATCGAGGTTCTGGGCGCCGGCCCCAGCGGTTGGCGGAGCTGATTCAGCTCAACATCGACGAACGGCCGGTCGCGAGCGGACTCTTGCTGGTGAGTCCGCCGTCGACCACCAGGGTCTGCCCCGTCATGTAGCGAGATTCGTCCGACGCCAGGTAGACCATGGCGTGTGCGATGTCTTCGGGTTCGCCGAGGTAAGGCAGGGCGTTGGCCTGCTTCATGCCTTCGATGACGTCAGCAGGGATGTTGTCCACGAGTGCGGGTGTCATGATCGCACCCGGCGCTACGGCGTTGCACCGAACACCGTTTGCTCCGTACTGAACTGCGATGTATTGAGTCAACCGGATGACCGCTGCCTTGGCAGACCCGTAGGCCGACTGCAGGGAGTCTCCGATCAATCCACCGACCGAGGCCGTGTTGACGATCGATCCTCCGCCGCTGCTGTTCATGTGCGGAATGGCAAGGCGTGAAGCGACGACAGTGCTGCGCACGTTGAGGGACATCACGCGATCCCACTCGTCCAGGTCCATCCGGAGCAGGTCGAGATCTTTGCGCGGATTGCTACCGCCCACGTGATTGCACAAGACGTTGATGCCGCCGAATTCGGCGACCGCTTTTTCGATCATCGCGGCCAGGGAGTCCTCGTTCATGACGTCGACGCCGAAACCCAGTGCAGTGCCACCGGTCTCGCGAATCGCCACCGCCGCTTCCTCTGCTCGCGCCGGATCGAGGTCGGCAACCAGCACCGCGGCACCTCCTGCCGCCATGAGTTGTGCTGCGGCACGACCGATTCCACTGGCGGCGCCGGTGATCACTACCTTCTTACCTTCGAGCCTGTTCATATCTGTTCCCTTCGCGGACAATCGCCATACCCGGATCTCACGTGCCCGGAATTGACAGCTGGGCGATTACCCGATCACTACCAGTGAACGCAGGATCGACAGCCGCGTCCAACTTTCTTGAATGAACTCACAAGTACGTGACCATGGCCCGCGCACCTGCTACACCGCCGAAATCGAGTGGCGACGGCAGGATCGACTGTGCTGAAGTGGCACTATGCAGAATTCTGTTCGACCGCTGTCCATCAACGACCTCGACCGTGCCGCCGAGGTTCTCGGCGAGGCGTTTGCCGACTACCCCTGGACGAACTGGTGCGTCGCCGAAGACTCCCACGTGGAACGCGTCGCGGCTCTGCAACGGATCTACCTCGAACACCTGGCACTACCGTTCGGGCGTTCCTACATCGACGATTCCGGCAACGGCGTCATCGCAGTCCTGCCGCCCGACGCCCCGGAGCCAGATGAAGCGACCGTCGAGAAGATCGTCGAACTGCACGGAGATCGGTTCGAGCGCGTTCTTCAGGCTGACGAACAACTGTCTGCGCTTCCCGTCCCCGACAACGCATGGTCGTTGGCAACGATCGGTACGACGCTGCGCTCACGCGGAACCGGATTGGGTTCTGCGCTACTGAAACATGCTTTGGCGGAGCTGGATCGAACTGAACAGGATTGCTGGCTCGATACGTCAACCGAACGAAATCTACCGCTGTACCAACGGTTCGGTTTCACGATCGTCGGCCAGGCCTCGCTCCCCGACGGACCAGACGTATGGCGGATGCATCGACTTCAGGGCTGATTGTTCGACTTCAGCACTCGCCGAATCATTTTCGACAAGGACGCGTATTGGGTGATCGTGTTGACTGCGATCCACCTCGACACCGGCCAGGTCCTGGTCCACGAGAAAACCCCGACCGACAGCAGTTGATCCTCGTCGAGAGTTTCCACGTATCGACGCAGCGCTGCGACAGCCGCGCGCAAACGATCCCGAAGCTCTCGAACCGAGGTGCCTGCACTCGCCTCGACCACCGACTGATTCAGCGCGGGTGTTTGCGTCCACTTGTAACCCGCCGCCGGCGTCTGCGGAGTCTGGTCTCGCAATCCGGCACCTATCCACTCTACGACGGCCTCTGCCCACCAGACACGCACAGCGAGTACGTCGTGCACCGACCACGCATCGACGGCAACGACGTCGAAAACATCGGCCTCGGCGGCGCTCTCGAGTAACGCGTCGAGTTTCGAATACGCCGTGTCCAGCTCACTCGCCAGTTCCTCGCGTGACAAGGTCTGCGCCACAATGCCTCCGAACTTTCGTCAAAATGGAAGAAGCGGAGCCATCGCAATCCGATGACCCCGCGTTCAACCTAACGTCTACCGAAGTTAGTTCAGTTCTCCCATGAACCTGTTGACGTTCTCGGCGATCTCCTTCGACTTGGTGTGGTGCAGGTAGTGATCGCCGTCGAGCAAGACCAATTCACCATGATCGACCGATGCTGCCTGTCCTTCGTGCAGCTCTGTCCAGCCCTGGACCTTGGAATTCTGTACCGCGAACAACAGAATCGGAAGATCGGCCGGGAAGGTCTTGCCGATCGCCGCGGCGAAGTTGCTCGAGAGGTGATCCATTTCGTTGAGGTACGTGTCGCTGAAGTTGTTCTTCGCGACCAGTCTGCTCATCTCTGCCTTCTCGGCATCATCGAGGTATGCATCGGTTTCCTCGCTGCCACCGAGTTTCGCCAGAACGTCGGAGAAGCCCAATTTCTTTGCAACGCGGAAGGCTTCGATCGGGAACTTGGTGTCCACGTTCGGCTGCCCCGGGACGCTGCTGTCGATGCCCACGAACGCGGTGACCTCGTCGCGGTACTTCGCTGTGTAGTCCAGTGCATAGACACCGGTGATCGAGTGACCCATGAGGATGTATTGGTCGATCCCCAAGGCCTGCACAGCCTCGTGTATCTCTTCGACGATGTTCTCAGCCGTGCGGTCCGTGTCGGTTGCGTCGCTGTATCCGTAGCCGAAGGGCTCGATCGTGACCACGCGGTAATCAGGGGCAAGCTCGTTGATGAGCGATTTGAAGTCGAGAATGGGAGCAGACGTTCCGAATCCGGGCAGCAGCACGATGGTCTGATCGCCGTTGCCGCGGATCGAGTAGCTCATGTTCTTTCCGTCTACGGACACGAACTGGTTGCCGGTTTCCCCGGTCGGAACGCTCGCCTTGGCGGAGCCGACATCGAATACGAGCGCTATCGATACCAGCACAACCAGAACTACGGACACCGAAGCCAGAACCTTCAGTGCAACGGTACGAATCTTCTTCATTCTCATCCTCATCTTTTCGGGCGTCGATACGGCTAGGAAAGGCTCGACATCGAGGCCACACTGGTCTCGTCGAGCACACGCAACACGTTGTTGCCCATCAGCTTTGCCAAGTCCTCCGCAGGCCAACCGCGTTCCGCCAGACGGTCTATCAACACCGCGAAACCGGATACGTCCTGCATACCGTCCGGAAAGTCGTCGAATCCATCGTAGTCACTACCCAAACCGATGTGGTCGATGCCCGCGACGTCTCGGGCATGCTCGACATGATCGGCCAGATGGTCCACCGTCATCGCCGGCCGTGGGCCGACCCGCCCGCCTTTGAACCACTCGTTGTACTCGGCAGAAAGGAACATAGGCACAAAGGCGATCATGATGACCCCGCCGTTTGCCGCGAGCAGCCGCATGACGTCGTCGGGAACGTTGCGGGGGTGACCGCACAGCTGAGAGCAGGACGAATGGCTGAAGATCACCGGTGCCGACGACGTCTCGACGGCATCTCTCATCGTTTCCACCGAGACGTGCGACAGGTCGACGAGCACGCCGAGCCGGTTCATTTCGCGCACGATCTCGCGACCGAAGTCGGTCAGCCCGCCGTGCACTCGGGTGTCCGTCGCGGAGTCCGCCCACCCGGTGTTGTCGTTGTGCGTCAGAGTCATGTACCGAAGACCAAGGCGCGCCATCATTCTCAGGACGCCGAGCGAACTGCCGATGCTGTGACCACCCTCTGCGCCTAACAATGACGCAACCTTGCCCTCGCTCCAGATGCGACGCACGTCGTCACCTGTACGCGCGAACTCGAAAGTATCCGGGTACCGCTCGATCAACCGGTACACGAAGTCGATCTGATCGAGTGTGTACTGAACAGCCTCGGCCTCCGTCCGGTCACACGGGGTGTAAACCGACCAGAACTGCGCACCGACGCCACCGCGACCGAGTTTGTCGATGTCGGTTTGGAAGATGGAATCCTTCTCGAGATTCTCCACCGAGTAGTCGGCAGTCTCGCGAGCTGTCCATGCGAGATCGTTGTGGCCGTCGATGACCGGTGCAAGGCCGTAAGCATCCAGTGCCGCTGGGTGATTCACGTCCGGGAAAGGAGCGAGAGGTTTCATCATGAGTTTTCCTCGGGAAAGTAGTGCGGGCAGGTCGAGGGCCCTCATCGCCCTCGACCTGCCCGAGATTTCATTCAGCGGAGAGAATCATCTCGCCGCGACTAGTCGGAAATCTTCTTGAAAAGCCTGGTCATGTACAGATATTCCTCGCCATCGATCGTGAGATGAGCCATCTCACCCGAAGCGCTCTCGTTACTGATCGAGAACCGGGAAGCGGACAGAGGCACGACCTTGGTGGGCGGGGCGGGCGGCTCGCCGTCGATCTCGATCTTGGCGAAGTTCTGCACCTGGAATCCGCCGTCGTCGCCACGCGTGAGTTCGATGCGAACGGTTGTCGATTCATAGGTTCCGAGAATGTGCGACAGGTCGATGTCTTCTGCATTCGGCTCGGACTTCGGCTCCGGCAGAACAAGATCGAGCTCCTGCGCGATCTCCTTCTCGATGTCGTGGGCCAGGGCACCGCCGCCACGCGAGTTGGTGACTACGGCCATGGCGAGACCGAGCTTGGGGAAGGTGTGAAAACGAGTGATCTGACCGATCGTCGCACCGCCATGCTGCGCGGACGTCACACCGCCCCAGTCGGACAGGATCCAGCCGAGACCCCAGGCCTGATCGACGCTCGAGACCGCGGTCAGGTCGAATTGCGGAGTGCGCATCAGGCGCGCGGACTCTTCGGACAGAATGCGCTCACCCGTCAGAGCCAGGCCGTCTCGCATGTGTGCAGCACCGAATGTCAGCAGAGAGCTGACGGATCCGGTGATGATGCCGGCCGGACCGATACCGCGCGGAAGCAGCCACTGCTTGGTCGGAACCACCTTGTCCGGCGACGTCCGATCCGGGTTGGCCACGTGGCCGACGGCGGTGCGGAACAGAGGGGCGTCCTTGGCCTTGGTGATGATGTGCGTCAATCCGATTGGCTTCCAGAGGTATTCGACCAACGCCTCGTCCCACGTCATCTCACGAAGAACCTCGACGATACGGCCGGCCACGGCGAAACCCGCGTTGCTGTAACTCAGATGTCCGCCGGGCTCGGTGACGCTGATCGCGGTCGCGAGTTCGTCGACGTACTTCTCGACGCAGTCGTCGCCGTCACCGGTGTCGTTGAACAGGTCTCCGTCGATACCGCTTGTGTGCGTGAGCAACTGGCGAATCGTGATTTCCTTCGTGTTGGAAGGATCCGCGATCGTGAACTCCGGAAGCACCTCCACCACCAAGGTGTCCAGCGTCAGCTTGCCCTCGTCGACGAGCTGCATGATCAGCGTCGTCGTCCAGATCTTGCTCGCGGATCCGAACTGGAACAGGGTGTCGGCATCGACGTCGACTCGCGTGTTCAGGCTCGTCACTCCGGTGGTGATGACACGGATATCCGCTGCGCCGTCTTCGCCCAGCGCGATCACACCGACCTGCGCGCCCGGTACCGAATGCTTGGCTGCCAGTTCGTCGAGGCGTTCCTGCCACTTCGGGGCGACAAGTAGGTCCTTGGGCAAGTCGGTCACAGGTCGAACTCCTTCGATCATGGAAGCCAGTGGCGTAGATGGCGTTACTGCGATCCGCTCAGGTCTCACTCGTCGGGAAGTGAGGTTGCGGAAGCAATAGCCGTCCACCCATGATCTCAGTGTGCTCGCAGTCACGTCCTGGTCGATTGCACCGAAGTTGCACCCGAAAATGGTGCGATCGGACGAGCCTGTGTTCAGGACTCGCCATTCGAAACGATCAGCGCTCGAAGGTTCCTTCCAAGCGATTGCGTGAACCCGGATGGATCAAGCGCGCCGCGCTGACCAACCCGTTGGCCGACCAGGTGCGGCGGCGAATCAGTAGGCACGGTTCCCCTCGATCGATGCGGAGCAGCTCGCATTCGTCCGGGCTCCCCAACACAGCTTCCACGACATGCTCGCCGCGAACCAGAGGCGCAACGTCACTCAAGTAGTTGTTGGGGGTGATCGCGGTGAAGTCCTGGCGCAGATAGTCGGGCGCCTCGTTCGGATTCACGAATCGGTCTTCCACCTGAATCGGAGTTTCGTCCTCGAAGTGCACCATCAGCGAATGGAACACCCGTTTGCCCACCGATTCACGAAGAAACGTCTGCCCGTGGTCGGTTTCTTCCTCACGAACGAAGACGACCTCGGTTCGATGACGGTGGCCGCGGCGCTGAATCTCGTCGGCGATGTTCTTGACTTCGAACAGCGGGGACGCGGTCTTGGTGGCGGCGACAAAAGTACCGACCCCCATCATCCGCACGATCAGACCGTCGCTGGTGAGTTCACGAAGCGCTCGATTGATGGTCATACGTGACAATCCCAGCGCACTCACCAGTTGGTTTTCCGAAGGCAGCTGATCGCCTTCGGTCCACCGACCCGAGTTGATCTGCGAGACCACGAGGTTCTTGACCCGTTCGTAGGCAGGGGCGGACTCGCCGCCTGCCTCGTTGAACAGCACGGCGAGTTCTGCGTCCACTTCGGCAATCGCCATCGCCACCACCCGTTCGTCGAAAACCACCGAGTCGGTTCTCCCGTTCGGCCTCCGAAGTCTATCCGCCTCGTGCACCTTTCCGATCCATCCGCGAGCGTCCGCGCCGGACCTAACCCACCATGCGCCGCAATTGGCTCGTCGCAACCGAAAGCGCAGCAAGATCGTGCTGCCCGGATGCCTCGATCTCGGCGAGCGCGAGAGTGGACCTCTCGATTCTCGACGCATTCCTCTCTTCCCACCGGGAGAGTTTTTCCGCTGTCGAGTCACCTGCTTGCGCATCGGCCAGGACGTCGAGGGTCAATGCCCGCACCGTCGAGTACAACTCGTCACGCAACGACAACCTGGCCAGCGCGTTCCATTTTCCGTCCTTGCTCAATGCCGACACTCGATTGAGCATCGGGACGAGCCCAACGTGTTCACCCAGCCGGAAGTAAAGTTCGCCGGTCTCCGCGATTGTGCGATCGGCGAGGTCCGCGATCTCCACCACGTCCAGCAGCCCGAACTGGTCGAGCAGGATCTCCACTCGCCTGACCAGGTTCTCCGGCGCGCCCTTGTCCGTGATGAGGACAGTTCGCGCAGCCAGGTTCCGCTGATCTGCACCTACCAGCCAGCCATCGAGTTCGGCCGATGCCTCGGCGATGCGATCACCGAACCGGCTGATCTCGGCCCCGACGGCCAGCGGTTGAGGCCGACGCGTCAGCATCCACCGTGACGCGCGGTCGAGCAGTCGCCTGGTGAGCAGGATCAACTCGTCGGACACAGCAGTCGAGATCGAGGCTTCGCTGATCTCGCGCCACAACTCCCACAGACCGAATACCTCGGACACCACGGTGAAGGCGCGTACTGCATCCTCCGGATCAGCGCCGACCTCTTCACCGAGCCGATACACAAAGGTGACGCCTCCCCGATCGATGACGTTGTTCGTCAGCACCGTCGCGACGATCTCGCGCCGCAGGGGGTGCCGGTCGAGGGCATCGCCCCCTGCATCTCGAACGCCCTCCGGAAAGTAGTTCAGCAGCGCCTTGCGGTAGATCTGGTTGTCGATCGAGCTTCCCGCCAACAGAGTGGATTTCAGATCGAGTTTGACGTGGGCCATCAATGTGGCGAGTTCCGGCGACGTCAGTCCCGTTCCCGTCTTCTCGGCCGCAGCGAACTGTTTCTTGGTCGGAAACCCTTCGATGACGCGGTCGACGATTCCGCGAGCCTCGAGGCTCGAAATCACTCTGCCGTGCACACCGATCATCGCCCCCGCATCCGCGCGCGTGGTGCCCATCAGCTCGTTCTGTGAACGGTTGTCTGCAAGAACGAGTTCTGCGACCTGATCGGTCAGCGATTCGAGTAGCGCAACGCGATGTGAGTCCGCGACGACGCCTGAACTGATCAGGGAGTCGAGAAGGATCTTGATGTTCACCTCGTGATCTGAGCAATCGACTCCGGCCGAATTGTCGAGGGCGTCGGTGTTGATCCGCCCGCCGCCGCGTGCGTACTCGATCCGTCCGGCCTGGGTGAGGCCGAGGTTGCCTCCTTCGCCGATCACTCGCGCACGCACTTCGTTGCCGTTCACCCGAACGGCATCGTTGCTCTTGTCGCCGACTTCGAGATCGGACTCGGCGGAGGCCTTGACGTACGTTCCGATGCCGCCGTTCCACAACAGATCTGCCGGGGACCGCAGAATCGCCCGAACCAGTTGCGGTGGAGTCAGTTCGGTGACGTCGTCCTCGAGGCCCAGTGCCTGTCGCATCTCGTCACTGATCGGAACGCGCTTCGCCGAGCGCTCCCACACTCCGCCGCCGGCACTGATCAGGGTCGGGTCGTAGTCGGCCCACGACGATCGTGGGAGCGTGAAGAGACGTGATCGCTCGTCGTACGAGCGCTGCGCTGCCGGGTTCGGGTCGACGAACACGTGCCGATGATCGAACGCCGCGATCAGGCGAATGTGATTGCTGCACAACATTCCGTTACCGAAGACGTCACCGCTCATGTCTCCGATCCCCACCGCGGTGAAATCGTCGTGCTGGGTATCGACGCCGAGCTCCCGGAAGTGCCGCTTGACACTTTCCCAGGCGCCTTTCGCCGTGATACCCATGGCTTTGTGGTCGTAGCCGACCGATCCGCCGGAGGCGAAGGCGTCGCCGAGCCAGAATCCGTACTCCGCAGCAACTTCGTTCGCGATGTCGGAGAACTTTGCAGTGCCCTTGTCCGCGGCGACAACAAGATATGTGTCGTCTCCGTCGTGGCGAACGACCCGTCGCGCTGCGACAACGGCGCCGCTCTGCTTGTCGACGTTGTCGGTCAGGTCAAGTAGCCCGCGAATGAAGGATCGGTAGCAATCGATTCCGGCCGCCAATGCAGCTTCCCGGTCTGCGTCTGCACCCAGACCCGGAACCGGCGGGCGTTTGACGACAAATCCGCCCTTCGCGCCGACAGGCACGATGACCGCGTTCTTGACTGCCTGCGCCTTCACCAGTCCCAGTACCTCGGTGCGGAAGTCCTCTTTCCGATCCGACCAGCGCAGGCCGCCGCGAGCGACCGTACCGAAGCGAAGGTGCACACCTGCGACATCGGGTGAGTACACGAATATCTCGAACTTCGGACGAGGGAAAGGCAATACGGACAGCTGCTCCGAATCGAACTTCAGCGAGAGTGCGCCGAACGATGCGGTGCCGTAGACGAAGTAGTTGGTACGCAACGTGTTACAGACCAGTTCCGACATCGCGCGCAAGATCCGATCAGCGTCCAGTCCTTGCACTTGTGCCACGGCCGTATCCACCGCCGCTGCTGCGCGTGCGCCCCGATCACCGTCGACGGCGTCAGGATCGAAACGACTCTCGAACAATTCACACAGACCGCCGGCGATCTCGGGATGATCGGCAAGTACCTCGGCGACACGACTGTTGCTGTACGGAAATCCTGTTTGCTGCAGGAACTCCGCGTATGCCCGCAGCACCACAACCTGTTTCCAACCGAGTCCCGCGATCGCGACCAATTCGTTGAACGAGTCCGGCTCGGCGTCGCCGCGTCGAACCGCGGCAAATGTCGCAGCGAAGCGCGCGGCAAAGTCGTCGAAGCCGTCGACAGGAGCATTCGGATAGTCGAGCGTGAACTCGTAGATCCAGGCCTGTTCCGACCCCACCGGGACGAGTTCGTACGGACGCTCGTCGACCACGTCGACACCCAGGCTCTGCAATACCGGCAGCACCTCGCCCAGCGAGAGCGGGTCACCCGATACGTACAGCCCGAGTCGGTGAGTACCGGGTCCGTCGACAGATCGGGCCAACCGTGGGCTCACCTCTCCGAGTTCGAGGCCATCGAATACCGCCATGTCCTCGGCAGCGCGGACGGCATCGAAATCCTGCTTGTATGCCACCGGAACTCGCTCGGCGAACCGAGCACGCCTGCGCCGCTCGTCGTAGTGCGAAGCATCCAGAACGAATCGCTCGTCCCACGTCAGGCACGCGTCGACGACGAGGTCCCGAATCTCCCGCGCTTGTCGCGCCGATGCGAAATTCGCGCCGCTGCCGACTGTGGCCGTGAAATGCACGACGGCCAGGGCAGATTCCGAGACTCGACTGGAGAATTCGATATTGCGGGCACCGAGCGCGTCGGCGAGTACCGACTCGGCCGTTGTTCTGATCGTCGTACTGAACTTCTCGCGCGGAACGAAGAGCAACGCCGACAACTCTTGATCCCGCCCAGCCGCAGGAGAACATCCCACCGGTTGCAAGAACAGATGGATCGACGTGCGGCCGTCCACGGAAGTGAGTTCGTCCAGCGCGTCCGCGATTCGGGCCGGCTCGGCTGCGAACAGCACTGTGATCGGGATCGACTGGATTACTGCCAGCATCGATTGTCCGACAAACGAATCGACGGTGGATCCGGAGGCATCGAAGATGTCTGCGACACGTCCGCGCACGAGCGGGGTTCGCCGAACATCCGCGACAAGGCCGGTCGCGGTCAAGGACCCGATGAACCGGTACGCACGGTCACCGACGGACACATCGATCTCGGTGGCGTAGGCGGAGCCACCGAACCCTTGCCCGAGAGTCACCACCCCGACCGAGAGGGGCGCCGCTTTCGAATCCGCGGAGCCGGTTGGATCGGGGAGCACGCCGAGAGTCTTCGTCTCCTCGCCGTCGATTGTCGTCGCACCGCCGACTACGCTGAAGTTTCCGGCGCTGCACCACCGGAGGAAGTCAGCCTCTTCTGCGTAGCCATCCGAGTCCAGTTGCTCGCGCGCCTCGTCGACGAGATCCCGCAGGGGTAAGGAATCGCGGAAGGCATGCGCGATTCGGTCGAGGATTCCGTCGACGTCCTCCGCGATCACCTGAGCCTGCTCGTCCGAACAATGTGCAGGTAGCCCGATGTGGATCCATGATTCGGTGCGCTCACCAAACCGGGCACCTTCGATGCTGTGCGCCGGTTGCACGACTGTGCCAAGCACAGGGTGCACCACGAATTCCGGTTCCATGCGAGCACGGGCGAGCGTCGCCAGGACCGCTTCGACGAGCTGCGGCATGTCGTCGCCGACGTATTGAATCGCCGGGCCATCACCCAACTCCCCGGCCGGCGCGAGTCGCGAGATCGACGAATTATGTCCTCGCCGACGCGAAAGGTCCATGTGCGCGGCGACGATCGCAAGCTTGCGGTCTTCGGCAAGCGCAGCGTATCGATCCGCAGACAAGCCCTCGAAATACGTACTGGACACCCTCCTCACATTCTCGGAGTCCGGTGTCGTGTCGACTGAAACGAGGCTCATGTCAGCACCTTCCGCCGAAAGCCACGCTGCTTCCGACTGGTAGAGGATTCGATCCGCGATCAACTTGTCTATACAGGCTTAGACAAGTTGATCATTGCAGAACGTGAGCCGCGACACAACAGCTACAGCCCTGGACAAATTCGCCACCCTCGGCCATAGTCAGTCCATGCCGACTAGTGGCAATTAGATTCCATTAGATGAAATCTGTGAACACCTCGCTTCGAAGGAGCCCCCGTGACCACCCAGACCGCGCCCGACATCGACAACGTTGATCTCGCAGAGTTCCGCAGCACCGTCCGAGCCTTCGCCAACGCCGAGATTCACCCCGGTGCGGCCGCACGCGACGAGTCCAAAGAGTTCCCGGCGCAGCTGGTCAAGCGCCTCGGACAGCAGGACCTCATGGGCATTTCCGTGCCGGAGGAATTCGGCGGACTGGGTCTGTCGACACGAACCCAACTGGTCGCCATCGAGGAGGTTGCGCGCACCGACGCCGCTCTGGCGTCGATCTACACCGCGCACTACCTGGGCCTCGAGCCGATTCTCGTCGGCGGTTCCGAAGAGCAGAAGCATCGCTGGTTGCCCCAGTTGGCTTCAGGCGAACTGCTGGCAGGCTTCGCACTCACCGAACCCGACGCCGGATCAGACATCGCGTCGATGCGTACCGTCGCCCGACGCGAGGACGACGGCTGGCATCTCTCCGGGTCCAAGACGTACATCTCCAACGCGAAGGAAGCCGACCTGGTCGTACTCTTCGCCAAGACTGACCCGAGCGCAGGATTCCGCGGCATCACCGCCTTCGTCGTCCCCAAAGGCACACCGGGAATCAGCTATTCGGAACCGCAGGACAAGATGGGAATTCGCTCGGCTCCGACATACACCGTCTACCTCGACGACGTCGTCCTCCCGCTCGACTCGGTGATCGGCACCGAAGGCCGCGGCGGCAACATCGCCTTGACCGCACTGAACCGAGCGCGCATCGACGTCGCGGCAATGGCGAACGGCATCGCTTTGCGCGCTTGGGAACTGGGACGTGAGTACGCCACCGAGCGAAAGCAGTTCGGCACGCCTATCTTCGACTTCCAGGCAATTCAGCTCCTCCTCGGTGGCTGCGACGCGCAACTGGTCGCATCACGCGTCACCGCAGACTGGGCCGCCGACGTCAAGGACGCCGGCCAGGACATCCGCCGCGCCGCATCGATTTCGAAGTACGTCGCCACTGAAGCCTGCTTCTCGATCGTCGATCAAACCGTGCAGATCCACGGTGGCGCGGGATTCATGCGCGAATCGGAAATCGAACGCCTGTACCGGGATTGCCGCATTCTCCGCATCTTCGAGGGCACCTCGCAGATTCAATTGCTCACCATTGCCGGCAACGCTCCGTCGCCGCGTTCCACCGAGTTCTGAAAGGCGCGGACATGACTGCACTTCCCCCACTCGACGGCATCCGGGTCATCGACCTCTCGCGTGTCCTCGCCGGACCTTATTGCACCGCACTGCTTTCGGATGCCGGCGCGGACGTCGTCAAGATCGAATCCGAGCATGGTGAAGACTCTCGGCATCTCGGCCCGTTCCGCGACGGCGAGAGCATCTACTTCAACGTGCTCAATCGCGGAAAGCGTTCGGTGGCACTCAACCTCAAGAACGACGAGGACCATGAGGCGCTGCTGACGCTCATCGAGACCGCCGACGTCGTCGTCGAAAACTTTCGCCCGGGCGTCACCAAGCGCCTGGGAATCGACTACGAGGCTGCGCGGGCTCGCAATCCGCGGATCGTGTACGCGTCGATCTCCGGTTTCGGCCAGGACGGACCCATGTCCGGAGCTGCAGCCTACGATCTTGTGGTCCAAGCCCTTTCGGGGATCATGAGCATCACCGGCTCGGAAGCATCCGGGCCGACCCGGTTGGGTGAGTCGTTCGGAGACCTGGTCGCCGGGCTGTTCGCCGCCTGGGGAATCAGTACTGCCCTGCTGAGTGCACGGGCGACCGGGCTCGGACAGCATCTGGACGTCGCGATGTTCGACAGTATGCTCGCCATGCTGCCGACAGCACACAGCCAACTGCAATCCACCGGGCTCACTCCCCCACGCGTCGGTAACCGTCATCCGGTGTCCACACCTTTCGACACCTACCGGGCCGACGACGGACTCTTCGTCCTCGCAGTTGCGAGCCAATCCGGGTTCGAGAAATTGGCGCAGACGATGAATCGCGTCGACCTGATCGCAGATCCTCGATTTGCCGACGACACCGTCCGGACCGAGAACGAGCCGGCACTGCGTAAGGAGATCGAAAACTGGGCCGCCGGAAAGACCGTCGCGGACGTGGTCGACATTCTCGGCGCTGCAGGGCTCGCCGGCTCGGAGATCTGGGACGTCCAACAGGCACTCACCTCCGCACAGGCCGAGTACCGCGAAGTCGTCGAATCGTTCGAGCACCCGGTAGCAGGAAAGATCTCCTACGTACGACAACCCGTCGTCTTCGGTGAGAGCCGACGTCCAGGAGTTCGCCGCAGCCCCCTGCTGGACGAGCACCACGGTGAGGTGCTGCCGGGCTCGCGATAGATTCAGCGCAGACATCCCTCGGCACTTGGAGTAGGACATGGCCCCCGGCGACGTGACTCGCAGCGCGAATCGCACGTTCGAACTTCTCGGTGCGATCGTCGAGCACGGCGGGTTGACGCTCGGCGACGCCGCCAAGGCAACCGATCTGGCAACCAGCACCGCGCTTCGCCTGATCAGAAGCCTCGAACAAACCGAGTTCGTCGTTCGCGGCGAGGACAACGTCTATCGCGTCGGCCCGCGGCTACTGCAGATCGGAGCTCGCGCTCTCGGCGACAATCAACTGTTGCCGAGAGCCCGGCCCGCGATGAAGGCCATCGCCGAAACCACGAGGGAGTCGACCTACCTGTCGACGATGGGACCGAAAGACACTGCGCTGTATCTCGATCAGATCGAGGGCACGCACGCGATCCGCCACATGGGGTGGGTCGGCCAGAGCGTTCCCCTGAACGGCACCGCCGTCGGCGCAGCGTTGAGCGGCAAGGTGGGTGAGAGCGGATACGCCATTGCGCACGACACCATCGAGGACCACTCGACCGGAGTTGCCGCGCCGATCTACAACGCAGTCGGTCAGATAGCCGGGGCGCTCAGCGTCGTCGGCCCGACATTCCGTCTGACGGACGAGGTCTGCGCCAGCCACGGTCGCGTCTTGGTGGAGCACTGCGCCCGGTTGTCCGCGGAACTCGGCAGCCAGACTCCCTGAGCCACCCCGAGCACTTGGCGATTCAGTCTCGTATCCGAGACAATGTGGGTCCCCCGCTACCTCCTCCGACCTACCTGTAAGGACACACCCATGAGCACGAGCCGCGTGAAATCCGCTGAGCGTGTGCTCGACGTGCTCGATCTGCTGGCTCGCCGGGGTGTGCCGCTGGCGACCGCGGACATCTCCAGCGCCCTCGACCTACCCAAGAGCACGACGCATCATCTGCTCAATGTCATGCGGGATCGACGGTTCGTCTCGTACTGGGCTGATCAACGCGCCTGGACTCTGGGTGTCTCGGCGTTCGAAGTCGGTGCGTCGTACATGCGATCCGGCCCACTGCACCGCGAGGGCCAACGATTCATGCTGGCACTCACGCAGTCGACGGACGAGACCTCCCACCTGGCGGTACTTCAAGGTTCTGACGTCATCTACCTCGACAAACGTGAACCGCTCAAGCCGGGCGTGCGGTTGGTGACCGAGATCGGGACCCGCCTTCCGGCGCACCTCACCGCAGTCGGGCGGGCAATTCTGAGCCGCCTGGACGCGGAACAGATCAGCGCGCTGTACGAGGGGTACACCTGGCCGACGCGGACCGGAACAGGACCGTCGACGCTCGCCGAACTGCGAAACCTGCTCGCCGAAGCACGCGAGAGCGGGTATGCGGTAGAAGAGAATGCGACGACATCCGGGATCAATTGCATCGCCAGCCCCGTGATCACACGGGACGGTCGTCCGGTCGCAGCTCTCGGCGTCACCTTCCTCTCCGGCTCCAAATCGGCCGAGGAGAGCGCCTTGATCGCCGACCGAGTGCGCACCGTCAGCGCCGAGTTCTCCGCCGACCTCGGCGATCGAATGGTGGAGACCCCGACCGCCGACTTGTAACAAAATTCTCCGCTGCGTACTTCCCGGGCCTTGTTTTCGTCTCATATTCAAGACTAGAGTCTCGTATACAAGACTTACTGAATCGCTGCCGCACTATTGGAGTCCCATGAACGCCACCCCTGCCACCCAGACAGCCACCCGAACCATCCAGGTCGGAATCGGCGCTGTCACCATCGCCGACGTCGTCGACGTCGCCCGAAACGGTTACGGCGTCGCATTGACCGCCGAGTCCCTCGCCGCGATCGCCGAAAGTCGTGCACGCATCGAAGCCCTGGCCGCAGACCCCACGCCGGTGTACGGAGTTTCCACGGGATTCGGCGCGCTTGCCACCCGGCACATCCCGGAGCATCTGCGGACGCAGTTGCAGCGCAGCCTGATCCGCTCGCATGCGGCGGGCTCGGGGCCGGAGGTCGAACGCGAAGTGATCCGGGCCTTGATGCTGCTACGCCTGTCGACGCTCGCCACCGGACGGACCGGAGTGCGCCCCGTGGTCGCGCAGGCGTACGCCGACCTACTTACCGCGGGCATCACTCCGGTGGTGCACGAATACGGCAGCCTCGGATGCTCGGGAGATCTGGCACCACTGGCGCACGTGGCGATGGCAATCATCGGTGAAGGTTCCGTCCGCACCGCCGACGGTGAACTCACCGATGCGGCAACGGCATTGGCCGCCCATGGCCTCGAACCGGTGGTTCTGGCCGAGAAGGAAGGCCTCGCACTGATCAACGGCACCGACGGGATGCTCGGCCAATTGGCCCTCGCGATCACCGATCTCGATCATCTACTCAAGCTGGCCGACATTGCTGCCGCGATGAGCGTGGAGGGCCTGCTCGGAACCGATCAGGTATTCGCCGCAGATCTTCAGGCACTTCGCCCCCACCCCGGACAGGGTGCGGCGGCCTCGAACATGGTGCGTCTGCTGGCCGACTCCCCGATCGTTGCCAGCCATGCGGGCCCTGACTGCACCAGGGTTCAGGACGCGTACTCACTGCGGTGCGCTCCGCAGGTCGCCGGCGGCGCACGTGACACCGTCGATCATGCCCGCCTCGTCGCCGGACGCGAATTGGCCAGTGCTGTCGACAATCCCGTTGTCACCCTCGACGGGCGGGTTCGGTCGAACGGCAACTTCCACGGCGCTCCCGTGGCCTACGTCTTGGACTTCCTCGCCATCGTGACCGCGGACGTCGCGGGTATCAGCGAACGCCGCACCGACCGCTTCCTCGACGTTGCGCGCAATCACGGCCTGACTCCCTTCCTCGCCGACGACCCCGGAGTCGACAGCGGACTGATGATCGCGCAGTACACGCAAGCTGCCGTCGTGTCCGAACTCAAGCGACTCGCGAGCCCCGCCAGCGTCGATTCGATCCCTTCCTCGGCCATGCAGGAAGATCACGTCTCCATGGGATGGTCGGGTGCACGCAAGCTCCGCCGGTCCATCGACGGTCTCACCCGGGTTCTCGCCATCGAGATACTGACTGCAGCACGAGGAATCGATCTCCGGTCCCCACTCGAGCCCTCCCCCGCCACCGGAGCGGTTCTCCGGACGCTACGCGAGAAGGTGCAGGGGCCTGGTACCGATCGCTTCCTGTCCCCCGAGATCGAGGCGGCGGTGGACTTGGCGGCATCCGGCGCACTCGTTGCGGCCGCGGAGAACGCGATCGGTGCCCTGGCATGACCGCACCCGGAGCACTGAGGCCGCGCCCTCGACCTGAAATCGAAGCACTCCCTCGATACTCCAAAGCCGCCGGCCTGGAGCAGGTTCGGTGGCGGGCGTCGAGCAACGAGTCGACGGTTGCACCCTCGGCGGCAATTCTCGAGGCCGTCAATCTCGCGGCCGCACACTCGCACTTGTATCCGTCGCTGTTCGGCGACACGCTGATCACCCGGTTGAGCGACCGTCTGGGCGTGGGCGACGACCAGGTATTGGTCGGCGCCGGTTCGCTGGCACTGCTCCAGCAGGTATTGACCGCATACACGGGCCCGGGCACCGAAGTCGTCTACCCGTGGCGCAGCTACGAGGCGTACCCGATTCTGATCGGAATCGCCGGAGCGAGCGGTGTACCTGTCGCGCTCGATTCCGAACATCGGCACGATCTGAGTGCAATGGCGGCAGCCGTGACTCCGCAGACCCGCGCGGTACTCGTCTGCAACCCGAACAATCCGACCGGAAGCGAGTTCTCGACCGCGGAGTTCGTCTCGTTCGCCCGCTCGATCCCGGGTGACGTCCTCATCCTCCTGGACGAGGCTTACCGGGAGTTCGCGACCGGCGATGTCGACGGCGTCGATCTGCTTCGAGCCTTTCCCAACATCGTCGTATTCCGAACCTTCTCCAAGGCTCACGGATTGGCCGGCCTTCGGGCCGGCTATGCCATCACCGACTCGGCGATCGCAGCGGATCTTCGTAGCGCGGCACCGCCCTTCGGGCTCAGCGCCGTTGCCGAGGCCGCGGCCTGCGCAGCGTTGACCGATCCGGCGCACACCGATTCGATAGTCGAAACGGTAACCGAGGGTCGCGCGCACCTACGTGAGCAATTGGCTCTGCGCGGCGTCGAGTCCGTCCCCAGCGGAGCCAACTTCGTCTGGATCCCTCTCGGCGAGAGAGCTTCTGCACTCGAAGCGGCTTGCGTCGCCCAGGGTGTCTCGGTCCGGATGTTCCCTCGCGAGGGGGTGCGGGTCACCGTCGGCGAGCGGGCCGCAGAAAACGCCGTGATCTCAGCTGTGGACGCTCTCGCACACAACCTTTGACCGACTGGAGAAAAGAATGTCCGTCCACGAACTTGCTCGGTCGATCGGTTCGAGTCGCCTGATCACCGACCCGGCGGTAATGGACTCGTACCGTCGCGACGAGGCTCATCTCGCCGAACCCGGCCATCCGGTAGCCGTCATGCTCGCCGACACTGCGGCCGACATTTCCGAGGCTCTGAAATGGGCTACCGCTCACCGTGTCCCGGTGGTAACCCGCGGGGCGGGAACCGGTTTGGCGGGCGGCGGGACAGCCGTCGAGGGCTGCCTGGTCATCTCGACCACTCGCATGCGCTCGATTCTCGAGGTCAATCCGGACGATCAGCTCGCTGTCGTGGAAGCCGGGGTGATCAACGCCGACATCAGTCGAGCAGCAGACGAGTACGGGCTGATGTACGCCCCGGATCCGAGCAGTTTCGAGATCTCCACGATCGGCGGGAACATCGCCACCAACGCCGGTGGACTTCGATGCGTGAAGTACGGCGTCACCCGCGATTCAGTCTTGGGCCTCGAGGTGGTACTCGCTGACGGGCGGATCGTGCGAACGGGTCGAAGGACCGTCAAAGGTGTTGCGGGATACGACCTGACGAGCCTTCTCGTCGGTTCGGAAGGAACTCTCGGAGTCGTCACGAGCGCCACACTCAAGCTCCAGCCCAAGCCCAAGAGAGCTCCGGTCACCGTCGTCGGCAGTTTCGATTCTCTCCGCTCCGCGGCGGACGCAGTTGCCGCGGTCGTTCGTGACGGGATCGGGCCGAGCCTGCTCGAACTGATCGATCGAGCAACCCTTCGCGCAGTCGACGACTGGAAACGAATCGGGTTGGAAGACAATACTGCCGCGATGCTGATCGCGCAGGCCGACGGGGTCGATGCCGACGCAGCAGCGGCGGCTATGCAGAAACACTTCGAACAGGCCGGCGCCGATTTTGTCGCCGTCTCGCAGGATGCAGCGGAAGCCGCACAACTACTCGAGATCCGCAGGCTCGCCTACCCGGCGTCCGAACGTCTTGGGCAATGCCTCGTGGAAGACGTCGGGGTCCCGCGGTCGAAACTGCCCGACATGCTCGAAAGTATCGACCGGGCCGCTGCCGAGCATTCGGTGAAGATCATGACGGTCGCCCATGCGGGTGACGGCAACGTCCACCCGACGTTCGTATTCGACCGCACCGAAGACGGCTCGGTCCCCGAAGCCGTGTGGACCGCCGCGGACGAGGTCTTCCGGCATGCCCTCGAACTCGGCGGAACTCTCACCGGAGAGCACGGCGTCGGCGTCCTGAAGCGTCGCTGGCTCTCTCTCGAACTCGGCGAGGACAGCATGCAACTGCACCGATCGATCAAGGCCGCGTTCGATCCGCTCGGAATCCTCAACCCGGGTAAGGGTTTCTGATTCGCGAGGGGTGTTACACAGCATTTACGTGAAAACTGGTTCCGGGTATTGACGCCTGTATATACAGGCATATACATTTATCCGCAGTGACAGTGACCCAGCGCACAGAGCGCAAGGCGCAAAGCACCAAGCACGAAGAAGGTGGGCATTACCCCGACGTCGATTCCGTCGCTCGACGGGCTCGCAGCAGAAAGACAGGCCTATGACTCACGATGGACCGGCCGAGGTCATCCTCACTCCGGAGCGACGCACTATCGACGTCGTCCCGGATGCAGAACGACACGGCACCCCGCGCAGCCAGTTCACTCTCTGGTTCGGCGCCAACATGCAGATCACTGCAATCGTCGACGGTGCTCTCGCCGTCGTATTCGGCGCGGACGCCATCTGGGCGATCGTCGGACTTCTGATCGGCAACATCTTCGGTGGCGCTGTCATGGCGCTTCACTCCGCACAGGGTCCGCGCATGGGCCTCCCCCAGATGATCTCGAGTCGCGCCCAGTTCGGCGTCAAGGGAGCCGTCGTCCCGCTTGTTCTGGTCATCCTGATGTACCTCGGCTTCGCTGCCACGGGCACTGTGTTGGCCGGCCAAGCCGTCAACAAGATCCTGCACATCGACAGCCCCACGGTCGGCATCGTCGTCTTCGGTCTCCTCACCGCATTCGTCGCGGTCACCGGCTACAAGCTGATCCACATCGTCGGCAGAATCGCCACCGTCGTGGGCATCGTCGGATTCTCCTACCTGGCCGTTCGACTGTTCCTCGAGTACGACGTCGCCTCATACGTCGGCATCAAGGGCTTCGACATCGTCACCTTCCTGCTCGCGATCTCGCTGGGTGCCGGTTGGCAGCTCACCTTCGGCCCGTACGTCGCCGATTACTCGCGTTACCTGCCGCGCAGCACCTCCGAGAGCACCACGTTCTGGTCGACGTTCCTCGGTAGCGTCATCGGATCACAGTGGTCCATGACCTTCGGCGCTCTCGTCGCGGCCTGCGCCGGCGACGCGTTCCTGGGTAACCAGGTCGGCTTCATGGGAGATCTCGCCGGACCCGCTGCCATCGCCTTCCTGATCTACTTCGTCATCCTGGTCGGCAAGCTGACGGTGAACGTGCTCAACGCGTACGGCGGATTCATGTCGATCCTGACCACCGTCACAGCCTTCAACGGCCAGTCGCGAATCTCCAGCACCGCGCGCACCCTCTACATCCTCGGTTTCACCGCCGTCTCGGTGTTGATCGCGATCGCCGCCAGCGCCGACTTCCTGGACAACTTCAAGAACTTCGTCCTGGTATTGCTGATGGTGTTCACGCCGTGGAGTGCGATCAATCTGATCGACTACTACTTGATCTCCAAGGAGCGCATCGACATTCCGGCGCTCTACGACGTCAACGGTCGGTACGGAGCCTGGAACTTCACTGCCCTGGCCTGCTACGCCGCCGGTGTTCTCGCCCAGATCCCGTTCCTCGCCCAGAAGATGTACACCGGCCCCGTCACGGACATGCTCGGCGGCGCCGACATCTCGTGGCTCGTCGGCATCGTCTTCACCGGCCTGATCTATTACCCGCTCGCCAAGCGCACCAGTAATCCGCCTGCGTCGATGATCTACCCCGATCACACAGCGATGACCGACTCTCGCGTCTGATCCCCCAACATCTTTCGAACTTCAGCAAGCTAGGAGAACACAATGGAAATCAGCACCCCCGGCCACGAGCCGCGCCCCGTCCGTGCTCCCCGCGGCCCCGAGCTCACGACGCTCGGTTGGCAGCAGGAGGGCGCCCTGCGCATGCTCATGAACAACCTCGACCCCGATGTTGCCGAGCACCCGGACAGCCTCGTCGTCTACGGCGGAACCGGTCGCGCAGCACGTAGTTGGGCGGCATTCGACGCCATGGTCGCCACGCTGAAGACGCTGAAGAACGACGAGACCATGCTGGTCCAGTCCGGCAAGCCGGTCGGTGTCTTCCGCACCAACGAGTGGGCACCCCGAGTCCTGATCGCCAACTCCAACCTCGTCGGTGACTGGGCAAACTGGGAGGAGTTCCGCCGTCTCGAAGACCTCGGTCTGACCATGTACGGCCAGATGACCGCAGGCTCCTGGATTTACATCGGCACCCAAGGAATCCTGCAGGGCACCTATGAGACCTTCGGCGCCATCGCGAAGAAGCGCTACAACGGCTCACTCGCCGGAACGATCACCCTCACTGCAGGTCTCGGCGGCATGGGCGGCGCTCAGCCTCTCGCCGTCACGATGAACGACGGTGTCGCGATCTGTGTCGACTGCGACATCACCCGCATCGACCGTCGTATCGCCCACAAGTACCTCGACACCAAGGCCGACAGCATCGAGCACGCGCTCGAACTGGCGACAGCGGCACGTGACGCCAAGAAGCCGCTCTCCATCGGCCTCGAAGGCAATGCGGCAGAGATCTTCCCGGCGCTGCTCGAGATGAAGGCCCCCATCGACATCGTCACCGACCAGACCTCGGCGCACGATCCCCTCGCCTACCTGCCGATCGGCATCGACTTCCCCGACATGAAGATCATGTCGGAGAAGGATCCGCAGAAGTTCACCGAAGATTCCCGCAACGCGATGGCCGCGCACGTCAAGGCCATGGTCGGATTCATGGACGCCGGCGCCGAGGTGTTCGACTACGGCAACTCCATCCGTGACGAAGCCCGCAAGGCCGGCTACGACCGCGCTTTCGACTTCCCCGGATTCGTTCCGGCCTACATCCGCCCGCTCTTCGAAGAAGGACTCGGCCCCTTCCGCTGGGCAGCGCTCTCCGGTGACCCCAAGGACATCGAGGCCACCGACAAGGCCATCCTCGAACTCTTCCCAGAGAACGAGCACCTGCGCCGCTGGATCACCATGGCAGGCGAAAAGGTTGCCTTCGAAGGCCTTCCGGCCCGCATCTGCTGGCTCGGATACGGCGAGCGTCACCTCGCCGGCCTCAAGTTCAACGAGATGGTCGCCTCGGGCGAACTGTCCGCACCGATCGCCATCGGCCGCGATCACCTCGACTCGGGATCGGTCGCCTCGCCGTACCGCGAAACCGAATCGATGATCGACGGGTCCGACGCCATTGCCGACTGGCCGCTGCTCAACGCCCTGGTCAACACCGCATCCGGCGCTTCGTGGGTTTCACTTCACCAGGGTGGCGGCGTCGGTATGGGACGCTCCATCCACGCGGGTCAGGTGTGCATTGCCGACGGCACCGAACTCGCAGCCAAGAAGCTCGAAGCAGTTCTCACCAACGACCCCGGTATGGGCGTCATCCGGCATGCGGATGCAGGATACGACCACGCCATCGACACGGCAGCCACGCGCGGCGTCCGTATCCCGATGACCGAGAACTGAAACAGCTCCACCACCTCACCCTGAGTTAGGAATTACATTGACCACGAATGGTTCTCGAACCACAGTTCTGACCAACATCGGAACCCTCGTCACCAATGACCCGACTCTGGGTGAGGGCAAGCTCGGCGTACGACACGACGCGGCAATCGTCTTCGACGACGGCGTTGTTGCTTGGGTCGGCGATTCCGCCGACGCCCCGGCTGCCGATATCGGTCAGGATATCGGCGGTCGGGCCCTGCTTCCCGGCTTCGTGGAGAGTCACTCACACCTCGTGTTCGGTGGCGAGCGGGCCGAGGAATTCGCGGCTCGCATGGCCGGCGAAAAGTACGCCGCCGGCGGCATTCGCAACACCATCGAAGCGACGCGCTCGGCCACCGACGAGCAATTGCAGGCCAATGTTCGGCGCCTACTCGACGAATCCCTGCGCTCGGGCAGCACAACCGTCGAATGCAAGACCGGGTACGGGCAGAACACCGAGAGCGAACTACGCAGCGCGCTGATCGCCGGGCAGTTCACCGACGAGGTCACACTGCTGGCCGCCCACGTTCCACCACCCGAATATGCCGGCCGCGCCGATGATTACGTCGCCATGGCGTGCGACGAGATGATCCCTGCCTGTGCGCCACATGCGAAGTGGATCGATGTCTTCTGCGAGCGAGGAGCATTCAACCGCGAACAGGCACATGCAGTCCTGAGCGCAGGCGTCGCCGCCGGACTGATCCCCCGTGTCCACGGAAACCAACTCGGCGAAGGGCCAGGAGTCCAGCTCGCCGTCGAGATGGGTGCCGCGTCCGTCGATCACGTCACCTACGTTACCGCCGAGGACATCGACGCCCTGGCTCAGAGTTCCACCGTCGCAACACTGTTGCCCGGCGCCGACTTCTCCACCCGCAACAAGTACCCCGACGCCCGCGCACTTCTGGACGCCGGAGTCACCGTAGCTCTGGGCGCCGACTGCAACCCCGGCACCTGCTACACCACCAGCCTTCCGTTCTGCATCGCAATTGCGGTGCGAGACATGCACATGACGCCCGCTGAGGCGGTCTGGGCAGCCACTGCCGGTGGCGCCCGCGCGCTTCAACGTACCGACGTCGGAACCCTTTCTCTCGGAACACGTGCCGACGCCATCGCGCTCGATGCACCGTCGTACCTCCACCTCGCCTACCGCCCGGGCGTGCCTCTGGTGCGCGAGGTCTGGAAAAACGGCGCACTCGCCACAAGCTACTGAAATACACTCACCGGGAGGCCGTCGTGGCACATCAGATCGCAGTCGACATCGAACCCAAGCCGTGGACCGGACGCTCCGACGGTACCTCTGCCGAGCATCTGCGGTGGCATCATGCCGTGCAACCGTATTCAGCCGAGACCGCACCCGGTGACTGTGTTCTGATCGGATTCTCCAGCGACGAAGGAGTCCGTCGCAACAAGGGCCGTCGCGGTGCCGCGGACGGCCCGGACGCATTGCGAGCCGGGTTGGCTTCCATGGCGCTGGCCGAACCGCTGCAGATTCAGGACGCGGGAACCGTTGCCGTGTCGGGTGAAGAACTCGAGGCCGGTCAAGCCGCACTCGGGAACGCAGTCAGCGCTGCGCTCGATTCGGGACACTTCCCCGTGGTTCTCGGGGGAGGACACGAAATCGCCTACGGTACATACCTCGGCGTCGCGGGCTCCGAGTTGCGGACCGCCGGAGCCAAACTCGGAATCCTCAACTTGGACGCGCACTTCGATCTACGTGGCGATCCGATCCCCAGCTCCGGCACGCCCTTTCGTCAGATCGCCGAGGACGAAGCCGCGGCCGGTACCTCGCATCAGTACAGCGTGATCGGGATCAGCCAGCCCAGCAACACCACTGCTCTGTTCGACACGGCCCACCGTCTCGGCGTTCGCTATCTGCTCGACGAAGAATGCGGAGTGATCGATCGAGGCGTCGTGGATCAGTTCCTCGCAGACTTCCTCGACGACGTCGATCTGGTCTACCTGACCATCGACCTCGACGTACTTCCTGCCGCCGTGGCGCCGGGCGTCAGCGCACCCGCGGCCTACGGTGTCAGCCTGGAAACCATCCAATACGTATGTGATCGAGTCACGTCCAGCGGAAAGCTCGCGGTTCTCGATGTCGCCGAACTGAACCCGAGCCTCGACGTCGACAATCGCACTGCACGGACCGCTGCTCGCCTGATCCATCGGATTGTCACCAAGCACGTGCCGGTTCGGCGCTAGCCCCGAGTACATTCAGCAACACTGAGCAGATCTACGGAACGGCCTGAAAGCTGATGCCGCGAGATCTGTCAGCACACTCCAAACTATGCCCTTCGAGCTCGCTGGCGGTTGCAGTCAAGACGCTGCACAGCCAGCCGTCGAACTCCGCTGACCAGGTATTTCCGGCATGACTGAGCGACGTGTCGTTCAGGTACCTTTCGGCAATGCCCATTGCCACCTCACAAGTGACGCCACCTTGCAGATTGTCGATGGAGGCGACACCGCCTGTCTCGGGGTAGGTGATCGTTCCGCACCCCTCGGATGTGGATGTCGTCGGCAATTGTGAAGTCGAAGTCGACGAGTTGCCCGAGCAGTACTCGAAGCCGGGGACTCCACCGATCACGGGAGGCCCGACCGTGCCGTCGTGAATCGAAAAGCCGATCAACCCTCCTGGGTTGCCATTACCGACTTGCCGCGGATCTCTGGTGGTGACGAAGATCGATTCGCCTGACTCGGTCTGAATCGTCATTGTCGAATGATCGTTGCCGTGGGCCGATTCGATCTGAGCCACGGTGGAGCCGTCGTGCCACCAGACGTCGTGAACGGAACGACAGCGCAACTCGGAAACTGCGTGGGCGTTCCGGCCTGATTCCCCAACGACGACAATGCTTCTGCCTGTGTCATACCGAGCGCGAGCGAGCCGAATCTCTCTGAACTTGCCTGTGTCACGGCCGATGCCTTCCCGGGACTACTCGAAACAACAGTGCTCGACGCAGACTCCGTTGACGACGTTACGTCTGTCCTGTTGAGACTGTCAGAGGCACAGCCACCGAGAAACAACGACAGACAGACGCCGGCCACTACAACCGTGGTTGTAGTGGCTGCGCCGTACCGAACTCGGTCAACTGGTGTGCGCGGTCGGTGACAAGAACGCCATCCCTGCCTTCGGTCATGGCACCAGGGAATTCTTCTCCAACCAGTCCTGAGCGATGTCGCTCATGTCATCGAGATCGGCAACGCGCTGGTTCATCTCGATGAGGTCTTCAGTGGTCAGTGCCGCCGAAACCCCCGCGAGCACGGATCGGACGTCATCGCGAGCCTTCAACTCGTTGATGATCGGCGTGATGTTCTCGGCGAGGAAGAGATGCTTCGTATCCTCGAGCGCAACCAAGTTCTCCGAGCGCATCGCGGGATCGGTACTGAAGACATCGGCTACCTGTATCTGCCCGCTCAGGAGCGCATTGAGCGTGAGGGGGCCACCTGCATCGAGTGCCAGGAACTCCCGGAACGTCAGGCCGTACTTGGTCTTCAAGCCGGCAACGCCGTTTTCGCGCGTCTTCCATTCCGGCGGTCCGCCGAGCGTCAACTCGTCGGCGTACTGCACCAGATCCTCGACGGTCTCGAGCGAATACTTTTCTGCCGTCTCCTGTTTGACGGCAAGTACATCCTTGTCCTCAGCGGGCGACGGCTCGAGAGCTACCAGCCCCTTGGGCAATTTCGCATCGATTTCGGCGGATACTTCAGCTGAAGCCGTCGCCGTTGTCTTGCTGTCCAGATATTGCAACAAGGCGCCGGAATACTCGGGGATCAGATCGATGGAACCATCGCGCAATGCCGGTACATAGAGTTCTCGGC
Organism: Rhodococcus sp. P-2; assembly: GCF_016598535.1. Taxonomy (GTDB): domain Bacteria; phylum Actinomycetota; class Actinomycetes; order Mycobacteriales; family Mycobacteriaceae; genus Rhodococcus_F; species Rhodococcus_F baikonurensis. The sequence continues at coordinate 2,351,048 of NZ_CP066779.1, forward strand.
TACCGATGTTCAACTTCTCGGTAACGTCGATACCGTTGGCACGAAGCGCTTCGGCGTAAATGGTCGCAATCAGTTGGCTCTCGGGAAAATCGGCGGAACCGATCACGATGGCGCCCTCAGCGCTACCACCGCCGTCCGTGGCCAAGGGGTCCTTGCCGATTCCGCAGCTGGACAACGCAACCGCTGTCACACCGACCAACGCGGCGATCAATACCTTCTTCATTTCGAATGTCCTCAGATCGGTGCGGGCTCGGGCACAGCAGTGCGTTGTGAGGTGGCGGCAGGCTTCTCTGACTTCTTCTTCCGATCGCGCCTGGTGATGCCAGGCGAAACGACTCGCGCAGTCAGTGCGCCGATTCCGAGATCGAAAACCAGCGCAATCAGCGATACCAGTACGGCTCCGGCCGCCATCTGGCCGTAGTCGCTCTGAGCTTTTCCGTCGATCAACAACCGGCCTAGCCCGCCCAACGAAATGTAAGCGGCCACAGTCGCGGTGGAGACGATCTGAAGAACGGCACTTCTGATGCCGGACAACATGAGTGGCAGGGCACATGGAATCTCGACCTCGGTCAAGATCCGCATCGATCGAAATCCCATCCCCCGCGCGGCGTCGACTGCAGCCTGATCGACCGCTCGAACTCCGGCATACGTGTTGGTGAGAATGGGAGGGATCGCGAGAAGCACCAGGACGATGAGGCTGGGGATCAGATACGCGAGTTTGTTCGGGAATGACGGCGCGATAATGAGAACCAGTAGGATCAGCAGACCGATGGTCGGCAGCGCTCGTAGCGAGTTGGCCAGTCCAGCAACAACAACGGAGCCTCGGCCCGTGTGTCCGATGTAGAGACCGAGCGGGATCGCGATAACCGCAGCCACCGCCAGCGCGGCGAAGGTGTACATCAAGTGCTGAACGAGAAGGGTGGGGATACCGTCCGGCCCGGTCCAGTGGGATCCGTCGAGTAGGTAGTTGATCATGATGTGGTCACTTTCGGGGTCCACGGCGTCAACAGCCGATTCGCCAACATGATGAGGAGATCAAGAATCAACGCCAGCACCAGACACAGAGCGATACCTGCGATGATGGGAGTGTAGAAACGCAACTGAAATCCCTGGGTGAACAACGAACCTATCTGCGGAATACCCAGGAGTGCGCCGAGTGAGACAAGACTGACATTCGAGACGACTGCGACGCGCAAACCCGCACAGATCACCGGAACTCCCACTGGCAACTGCACTTTCAACAGCGTCTGATACGGCCGGTAACCCATCGCCGTCGCTGCCAGAACTGTCTCCGGCGGAACCGAATCGAGCGCATCGGCCACTACCCGCACGAGCAGAGCAACGGTGTACACGGTGAGCGCAACGATGATGTTCATCGGGTCCAGAATCTTGGTACCCAGAATCGGAGGCAGGAGCACGAACAGCGCGAGCGAAGGGATCGTGTAGAGCAATCCGGCCGTGCCCACCACGTAGGGATGCAACCGACGACTGCGATAGGCAACCCAGCCGATCGGCAACGCGACCACCAAGCCGATCACCAAGGGAATCAACGACAGCAGAACATGCCATCCCACCAGGTCCATGATCCGGTCGGACTGACGTCCGAGCCATTCGAAGTTCATCGGAGTGCCCTCCCCGCGTCAGCCAGATCGGCGGCCTCGATGGCTTCCACCGCGGCGTGCGCGGTGACGGTTCCCACCAGGCGTCCGGCGTCGTCCACGACGACGCCACGCTTGCTCGGCGCTGACAGCGCCGCATCCAGCAGAGCGCGCATCGTCCCTGTGGAATCAGCAAGTGTTCCACTGAGATTCAAGTCGTCCGGGCGGATACAATCCGTGAGCGCGTCCGGCTTCACCCATCCGAGCGGCTTGTTCGCGGGATCCACTACCAACAGCCACGTATCGCCGGTGAGTGCGCGGGCCGCCGCAGCGGAATCGCCCAGATGGGCAACGGGTTCTGACACTGTCGGTAACTCGCCGTCCAATGTGGTGAACCCCAACGATCGGTACCCACGGTCACGTCCGACGAAGTCGGCAACGAATTCGTCAGCAGGTTGAGTCAGCAATTCGAGAGGCGTCGCCGCCTGCGCAAGAATGCCGCCGGTACGCAGTACCACCACTTGATCCCCGAGTTTCAGCGCTTCGTCGATGTCGTGAGTGACGATGATGATCGTCTTTCCGATTTCCTTCTGCAGGCGGAGAAACTCGTCTTGCAGCTGGCCGCGAACGACCGGATCAACGGCGCTGAACGGTTCGTCCATCAGCATGAATGACGGATCCGCGGCCAGCGCTCGCGCGACACCGACTCGTTGCTGCTGTCCTCCGGAGAGCTGCCACGGATAGCGGTCGGCGAAGTTGCTCGTCAGACCAACAGTTTCGAGCAGTTCCATAGCGCGAGCACGAGATTCCTTTTTACTCGCGCCGAGCAATCGAGGCATCGTCGCAATGTTGTCGACGATGGTGCGATGGGGAAAGAGACCCGCGTGCTGGATCACGTACCCGATGCGTCGACGCAAGAGAGCCGGATCCATTCCCGCTGCGGACTCACCGTCGAGCGAAATCGTGCCTGACGTCGGTTCGATCAGCCTGTTGATCATGCGGAGTGAGGTCGTCTTGCCGCAGCCGGAAGGACCCACCAAGGCGGTGATCTTTCCCGTCGGGCACTCCAGATCGAGAGCATCGACGGCAATGGTTCCGTCTGGATACGCCTTGGTGACCTTGTCGAATTTGATCATTTACGAACTACTTTCGTGTCGACCTGAGTCCGGACGCACCCAGGAGAAATGGTCGAGTTCCGTTCGAGCACACACCTACTTGTGATTCGGTCCACCTGCTTACTGGTCGAGCGGTTGAGAAAGAAAGTTCACGGCGGCACTCAGATCTGCACTGAGTGGCCGGTCTTCGGTCCTCGCGTCCAGCACCAAACGCGCACGCGCGAGGTACGCACCGAGCTCGGTCGCCGGATCCAGCTCACGCTGTTGTTGCGAGAGTGCGCGAACCGCCGAGATCAGTTCGCACGCGAGCACCAATCGAGATTGGGTAAGAATGTCCGCCAATTGAGTTGCAGCTTGGGATGCGAAACTTGCGTGATCCTCGGTGCCGCGCGAAATTACCGTGTGGCCCAACGACCCCGGTGCCGCCGACGAGCGGATCTCGGCGATGGCAGCAGAAGTCGTGTATTCGAGAAGCATGGTTCCACTGCTGCCGTCCGGACCGTCTGCGAGAAACGCACGGAGGCCGGTGACTGCAGGGTCGGAGAGGTTGGCGAGCCGGCATTGCGAGAGCAGGGCAGCACTGGCGACCGCCAACTTCGCCTCGTCAACTGCAAGAGCGATTGGCATCGCATGGAAATTTCCGTTGTGGAACACCATGTCGTCTTCGACCGACACCAGCGGATTCTCGGAAGACGAATTCATCTCGATACTCAGCGTGTTCTGCAGTCGATGCACCGCTTGCCAGGTGGCACCCAAGATTTGCGGTAGGGCGCGAAACCCGAACGAGTCCTGAACTCTCACGGGTGTGATGTCGTGTGGGGCCAGCAGATCGCGAACCCGCTCGGCGACCTCCGCTTGACCGAAGTGCATTCTTGCCGACTGTACTTGTGCAGCAAACGGTTCGACCGAACTACGCGACGCAAGCACGGAAAGAACACTGACGACCAAGCAGTGCTGAAGCCACCGCGCGACGTCGATACTGGTGTCGCCGGCGATCGCCACCGTCATCGCATTGGTGGAAATGAACGGAAGTGCATCACCGTGGTGCGGAATCCAACTGACTCCGGTGCGTCCGTCGCGAAGCGGGCTCTCACCGATCAGCCCCATGGCGATTTCGGAGAACGCACTCAGGTCACCCGTTCCGATCGCACCGCGTGCGTGCACTGTCGGCAGGTTCTGCGAAGCAACAGCAGCGACCAGACCGTCGATGATGTCGGGATGCATGCCTGAGCCACCGTTGAGAATTTGATTGGTGCGGATGACGATCGCGGCGCGCACCACCCGGTCCGGGAGCCTGGGGCCCGATCCCGTCGCGTGACTTCTCAGAAGCCTCAGATCCTGCTGCACACCGTCGGAGACGGCCGTTTCACGATTCCCGCCTACCCCCGTCGTGCGCCCGTACACCGCTTGACGGGAGGAAACCCGAACCGCGGTCTCCCATGACCGCCGTGTGAGCTCGAGCGCCGCGGCGGCAGGTCGAATCACGGCCGGCTCTCGCGCAATTTCGTTCACCCGGTGAACCGACAACCCTTTCCCGTCGAGCACGACACTGTCGTCTTCCGTCCGGTCTTCCGCAGGAAGACGTTCAGTCATCAGAACTCCATCGATCGAAGGACTCGGCCATCACGACCGGTGTGCATCACATGATCCATGCAATGTGCCCTGGGTCACTTTTAATGAATGTATATTCCTGTATATACAGCCACCTGTCAATAGGGACACCGCAGCTCATCCGCGTGCGCACACCTTGCGTCACCCCAGTACGAGTGAGCAACTGAACACGAATGATCGCTATTCGAGGACGGGTGTCGCCGATCTCCGACGCGCCTCCAGCGCATCGAGAATGAGATCGAGACCGTAGGCGAACTCACTCGTGTGGTCGTAAGCCGGACTCAGACCGTGATCGACGATCATCTCGTGAAGGAAGGGCAACTCTTCAGCCGGAAGGTGCTCGAGGATGCCACTCGCAACTTCTTCGACGTCGCCGGGGGCGCTGATCGGTAGATTTGCCTCCTGGAGAACATATCCGCCGATGTAGCTGTCGATCAGCGAGGCTCCATGGGCGGCCATCGGCAGCGTGAACCCCGCCTTCCGGAGAACTCCCAGCACAGCGTCGAGATGACGCAAAGTCGCCGAGCCAGGGTTGCGTCGCGAATCCAGCAGACCGAGAGCCCAACGGTGCTGCGACAGGACTGCGCGAGCGGAGAAGGCGCGTCCACGGATTGCATCTCGCCAATCCGCACACTCGCTGTCGGGTAGATCGATCGTCTCGAAGACCGCATCGACGACGCCGTCGAGAATCGCATCTTTGTTGGGCACGTGGTGGTAGAGCGACATTGCTTCGATGCCCAATTCCTGAGCCACTCGTCGCATCGTGACGGCCTCGACACCGCCTGCGTCGGCAACGCGGATTGCACCCTCGATCACGCGAGTTCTGTTCAGCGACTGTCGCGGTTGCCGTGCCACTCAGACTCCCTCCGAGGAACGAATACGTTGACAACCTTACAGATGTAAGTCACCCTTACAGGTGTAAGTCAGCCTTACGCTCGTAAGGCGCTCGCGAAAGGAGATCACGATGCCGTTGCCGAGATGGTGGGGACACGTCAACAAGCGAGTGTTCAACCCGCGAGCGATCTCGAGCGGGAAGTGGCCGGTACTGACACACGTCGGACGCACATCCGGGACGACCTATCAGACGCCTCTCGACGCCTATCCGGTCGACGGCGGCTACGTCTTCATCCTGGTGTACGGATCAGGCTCGGACTGGGTGCAGAACGTCTTGAAAGCGGGGAGCGCTCGACTGTCGGTCGACGAGACGGAGGTGAGCCTCGGCGCCCCGCGCCTCGCCGCGAAAGACGAAGCATTTCAAGCACTTTCCTCAGACGTGTCCCAACCCCCGAGGATGCTCCGCATCACCGAGCATCTCCGGATGGATCTGATCACGGCTTGAACCTGCTCGTCACGCGAGGACCTCGCGCACGGCGGACCTGACTTCGTCCATGCTGCAACCGGATTCGATCAGTTCTGTACCCGTATGCACGAGCGAGTTGATCAACTTCGCGGTGAGCTTGGGGTCCGACACACCGCGGAGACGGAGTGCCTCGACCAGTGGAAGCACAAGACTGTCGTGCATTTCCATGATCCGCGAATCTCGAAACGTTTGCGGGGTCAGCGTCGCCAGCGCTCCGACTATCGCATGCTCCCCGTCGGCAACCAATTGCAAATTTGCTTCGACGTACGCCCATACCGGATCGTCGGCGCCTGCCATCGCCTCGACGATCTTGTCGTTCCAGCGCGGGAACATGTCTTCGACGACAGCGCTGAGGAGATCCTCTCGGGACCGGAAATAGTGGTAGGCACTCGACCTGGCGAGCCCGGCCTTCGCTGCAACCTCACCGAGCCCCGGCGGCCGGTCCGGGGTCTCGGACAGAAGAGCGTGTGCAGCGTCGAGGAGAGAACGGCGCTGAGCAGCGCGATGCTCGGCCACAGTGGGGGCATCGATCCTCGGCACCGAATCTCCTCCAGTCCTCTTGCGGGCTTACTCGCTCTGACGCAATCGACCGTCAACCATTTCGAGGATGCGGTCGCAGTGCCCGAGCACGTCGTGATCGTGGGTCACCATGATCGTAGCGACGCCTGCTTCATGAGTTTCGCGCGAGAGCAGTTCAACCACTTCGTGGCTGCGCTTGCGGTCGAGAGCAGCCGTCGGCTCGTCGACGAGCAGGAGCGAGGGGTTACTCATCAGTGCCCGAGCGATACCCACACGTTGACGTTCGCCTCCGGAGAGCTGCCCGGGCCGGCGATCGGCACGGTGACTCATACCGACCGAGTCGAGCAGTTCATCGGCGGCGCGTCCGGGCCGCCCCGTAATCTTGGCAACCAGCCGAAGCTGATCACGCGCCGTCAACGCCGGAATAAGGTTTCCGGATTGAAAGACGAATCCGATCTTGTCTCGCCGGAGTTCGGCCAGGGCACGGGCCGGCATGGCCGTGACGTCGGCGCCGTCTATGACGACCGACCCACTCGAGGTACGCGCGAGGCCGCCTGCGACAGCGAGCAAGCTCGACTTGCCAGCGCCCGACGGCCCGACGATCGCGACGAGTTCCCCGCGCCGGACGTCGAGATTCACGTCGTCGAGGGCGAGCACGGTGGAGTCACCGTCACCGAAACGAAGACAGACCGCGGCCAATGTCAATCCGGTAGTGGTCTTTTCGACTGTGGTCATCGGTTTTCTCCCAACGCGGTGAGCGGGTTGACACGGGTGATGCGGACGATGGCAACGGCTGCGCCCATCAGCCCGAGTACCGCCAAGAGCGCCGCGCCGTTGACGATCGGACCGGACTCGAGAGCGAACGGCATTCCTCCACCTTCGAGTCCCGAGCCGAGACCCAACCCGAGTAGGACGCCAACACCGATGGAGCCGAGCAGCACCACCAATGCCTGCGCCAATCCGTCGCGGAGCAGGAAACCGGTGGAAGCACCCATCGCACGCAACACTGCGAGTTCACGACCGCGCTGAACAGTCCAGATACTGAAGAATGCGCCGACAACCAGCGCGGAGATCGCGTACAGAAACGCCTTGATCATCGACATCGTCATCATTTCCGCGGAGAAACCCGGCGACGAGTCGAAAGAGTCCTCGAGCGTCTTGGCAGACGTTCCCGCCGCCGCATCTCCCGATGCGAGGTCCGGCAACGCATCGCCCTTGCCTCGGATTGCCACAACACTTGCCTCGGAATACGCACTGGCGTTGACAGTTTCGCCGATCTTGGCGCCGGCGTGTACCTCCTGCCAGGTATGCAAGGGCAGGTAGGCGACGTCGACGTGTCCGAAAGTGCGTTTGTCTTCGGTGAATCCGACCACTGTCAGCTCGGTGCCGAGTCGGTCGAGTATCACGGTGTCACCGATCGAGACACCGTCGTCACGGAAGGTGGAGCTGACGATGATGTCGGTGTCAGCGAGCAAAGCCCTCCCCTCGGCAGGGACGGGTTCGAGGAACGAGCCCGGTTCGATGCCGAAAAGAGTGAGATCGACGGGAGTGCCACTGCGAGTTTTCGCATTGACGATCATGTTTCCGAACAGTTCGGCGTCTTGGACATCCGGTTGCGCGCGCCATGCCTGCGCCTGCTCTTCGGTGACGACCGACCGTGAAAACGCAGAGTCCGCCTTCGTGTCCGGAGCGAAGGCGAATGCCTGGATCGGTGTCCGCTGCAACGCGGAGACACCATCGTTGACCAGGCCGGACGAGAGCCCGGACAGGATCACCATCAGGATCGCGATGAGGGCAACCACGGCACCCATCAAGAGGAATCGATTTCGCGCAAACCACAGTTCACGCAGGGCGAGGAACATTCGGGAAGCTCCAAAGTCGTCGATGCGAGTCACGCCGACTTTTATCGACGCCTTGTCGAAATCATATCGACAAGGCGTCGAAAAGCTATGTGAGGTACATAACTACGACTTGTAGTAGGCAACCGAAGCAGTGAGTGCCGAATCAACCCACAATGCCCACTGGTCGATCTCCCACAATCGAGATTCGGTCCATCACACGTCTCGCCGGGAAGTAGTCGCTGGCTGCATAGTGCTGGCACGTTCGGTTGTCCCAGAAGGCAACGGTATTCGGCTCCCACTTGAGACGGACCTGAAACTCCGGACGGTTGACGTGCCGGTAGAGCATCGTGAGAAGCTCGTTCGACTCCTCTTCGGATACCCCCAAGATTTTCTGCGTGAAGGTCATGTTGACGAACAACACCCGCCTGCCGCTTTCAGGAATGACCCGCACCACGGGGTGCTGCACAGCAGGAAACTCAGGCCGCAGCATCTCGACGGCATCGGCCGGCATCGACCTCCCGAAAGAATTGATCCAATCATGTTCAGCAACAAGAGGATCGATTCGCCTCTTGACGTCTTCCGGAAGCAGATCGTAGGCAGCAGCGGTGTCAGCCCACAATGTGTCACCACCCACCTCTGGCACCTCGACTGCACGAAGCACAGCAGCAAACGATGGAAACTCGTGCCACGTCACGTCGTTGTGCCAGTTGTTCTCGACGCCGCCGACCATCCCATCCTTGGCCAGCGTCGTGACATCGACGTCCGTCTGCCCGGGCTGCGTGTACTTGAAGAACGGATGCTGTTCCAGATCGCCCCAACGCTCGGCAAATGCTCGATGTTCCGCTCGGTCGAGGTCCTGATCCCGAAAGAAGAGGACTTTCCATTCGAGGAGAGCTCGGCGGAGCTCCGCAATCACGGCATCGGACAGGCCCCCGCCGAGTCGAATACCGGAGATTTCCGCTCCGATCGTCGGCGCGACCGCCTTGACTGCAAAGTGTTCGTACGGCGCCGGAACTACCGACTCGGGATTCCGGCGAGCAACGAGTGGACCGTAGGCAGCAAGCGGATCGGTGGGAATCGGAAAGATTGTTGCCGCAGGAATAAGGGTAGCCATCAGGGCACTTCCTCGGAATCGACAATGTCGTAACGGACGGTACCCACGTTAAGGTTTCATCCTTAATGTGTCAACGGTCACGTTCCCCGGTCGAACCTTGACCCTGACGCCGCGTCAGGGTTGGAGAATGGTTTCCACAGACGGAATCCGATTCGATCACGGGAGGGCAAGGCGATGATGACCATCGGCGAGCTGGCCAAATTGGCCGGCACCACCGTCAGATCCGTGCGCTACTACCACTCGAACGGCCTTCTCGAAGAACCACAACGCCAACCGAACGGCTACCGCATGTACCGCGCGGTGGACCTGGCACGACTGAGCCGCATCCGCCGCCTGCGCGATCTGGGGATTCCTGTCGCCAAGATCGCCGAGCTCCTCGACGGCGACGCTCACGACACCCGGTCCGCACTCGATGCCCTCGACAAGGACTTGGCAACAAAGGCCGAACAGATCGCTGTTCAGCGTGCTCACATCGAGTCGCTACGCCGAAACGCCGACCCTGAACTACCCGATGCATTTTCGGAAGTGCTCGCACAGTATGTCGTTGCCGGTGCGCCGACAGCGTGGATCGACAACGAGCGCGAACTTCTGATCCTCGCACTCACGGTCTCCGGGGGTGATCCCGAGGTCTGCGATTCACTCCTGTCCGCACATCGCCGGGTATTGGCTGAGCCGAACCGCGAGCAGGCCATCGAACTGATAGCTCGCATGTATGCCCTCGCCGACGCACCGGCGGACGCGGATACAATTGCGGCCCTAGCCATTCAGTTCTGCGACTTCACCGAGAGCGTGCTACCCGAACAGGCTGCACCGGAGAACGCTTCCCCAACTCGACTGGTAGCGGTACTGCGCGAACACCAAGCGGATCGACGAACCGTCACCCAGGAAAGATTCGCCAAGGCCGTGGCTGCGGAGTTCTCCGCCCGCCAATCCCGACCCTGAACCCCGACACCGAATCCCCACATCAGAAGTGGGGCGATCAATGCTGCCCGAAGAGGGCTCGACGCAAGGACACGACAATGACTGGATCCATCATGCCCAGATCACGCATGCCTCGACCACGAAAATGGCTGGCTTCCACCGTCGCTGCGGCCGCACTCGCTGTGCCCGCATTGGCGGCGTGCTCGGAACCTTCTGCCCCGCAGACAGCTCCACAACCCGATCTCAGCGCGTTCTACGATCAGACTGTCGAATGGGGGCCGTGCGCCGCCGATACCGCGACATCCACGGCAAGTGACTGCGCCATGGTCACAGTACCTTTGGACTATTCCGCCGCTGACGGCAAGACGATCGAAGTGGCGATCTCGCGGGTTGCCTCCACCGACCCCGCGCAGCGACGCGGGATCCTGCTCACCAACCCCGGCGGCCCGGGCGGCCGAGGTCTGGGCTTGCCCGAGATTCTGAATGCGGGCATGACACCGGAAGTCGCAGCGGCATACGACGTCATCGGTATGGACACCCGAGGACTCGGCAAGAGCACGCCGATCGACTGCGGCGTCGAGCAGATGACATGGATGCGTTCACCCGGTACCACGGATGAGGGGTGGAACGAGAGTGTTGCGCTCGCACGCGAGGCCGCCGACAAATGCTGGGACAAGTACCCGGACTATCTGCCGCACATCAATACTCAGAACATCGCCCGCGATCTCGACGTGATTCGCGGTGCTCTCGACCAGGAAAAAGCGTCGTACTTCGGGTGGTCGTACGGCACATATCTGGGTGCAACCTATGCTCAAATGTTCCCCGACCGGATCGACCGTGTAGTTCTCGACAGTGCACCGGACCCGAAGAAATACGGATACGAAATGTTCCAGGACATGGGCCCGGCCAACGAGAAGGCTATCGACGGTTTCTCGCGGTGGGCAGCAGAACACAACTCCACCTATGCACTCGGATCGACGCCCGCCGAGGTTCGAGCCCTCATCGAGAAGCTGATCTCGGACGCTGCCACCACTCCGATTCGTATCGGTGACTACGTCGTAGACGATCACGTCCTTCCATTCCTGATGTACGTCAACGGAACCGGCGACACCGAGACAGAGAGCGAGGCATTCGCTCAGGTATTGGTTCAGTTGCGCGATCTCGCCGCCGGCAAGACCGTCGAGAACATCCATCCCCAGCTGACGGGACTGATGCAGGCGTGGTTCCAGACCGAGTTGGGAACCGGCCCTGACTATGCCGGAACAATCGCCATTGTCTGCGGAGACGTGTCGATGCCGAGCGATCCCCAGTGGTACCGCGACAAGTTGGAGGAGCACCGCACTGATCAGCCGATCTTTGCCGGCACTCACAACACGATCATGCCGTGTGCATTCTGGCGCAGTGAGGCCCCGACGCGGATCGACATCGACAACAACGTTCCGACATTGCAGATTCAGGCAACCGGTGACACCCGCACGACGTACGACGAAGGACTCGGCATGCATGAAGCGATGAAAGGCTCACGGCTCGTGACAGTTCCAGGCCGTACTCATGCGGTGTTCCCCGGTTACGCGAATACTTGCGCAAACGCCGCCGTCAACTCGTACCTGCTCGACGGCACACTGCCGGAAGAGGACGTGGTGTGCGAGTCGTGACGGTATCCGGTGATCCCGTCGCCGGAAGACCTGCGTGATCTGATGCGCGATTGCCCCTCGACAATCGCGCATCAGGCAGACAGAATAGTTCGGTGAGTCCCATTCATCGGGCCGACGGCGAGATTTCGGCAATTGGTCGTTCCACCGAGATCCTGAAGACTTTTCGTGACAGCTCAGGCGTTCTCAGCGCAGCAGCGCTGGTTCGCCGAACAGGCATGGCGAAAACAACGGTGTACCGAATGGTCGACGATCTCGTCCGAGTCGGGTTGCTCGAACGGCAAGGAACCAACTACCGCCTCGGCCTGCTCTTGTTCGAGATCGGTGAATCCGTTCCACGGCAGCGAAACCTCCGCGAAGCAGCGCGCCGACACCTCTCGGCACTGCGTGAAGCAACCGGACACAATGTGGGCCTCGCGGTGTTGGACGGTTTCGACGTGGTTTACCTGGATGTCTTCCGCGGAGACGACGGACCACGCCTTCCGCAACAGATCGGCGGTCGATGGCCTGCACACGCAAGTTGTTCCGGCAAAGCAGTATTGGCCTTCACAGACTCTTCGGACTTCGCGATGCCCACTCTACTCGAAGCACACACCGAGAACACCATCACCGATCCCGAACTCTTCCGCCGAGAGCTGGACCGTGTTCGCAAGCGTGGTGTCGCCTTCGACCGCCAGGAAGCATTTCCCCGGATCGTCGGCGCCGCAGCACCAATATTCGGCCCCGACGAAGACGTCCTCGGCGCTATCTCCATTTCCGGCATGGCCGGCCGAATCAATCTGACCCGTATCGACGCGGCGGTGCGGACGACGGCAATCGCCATCTCACGCGATCTCTCGAGCGCCCAGTCCGTCGTCCGCCCTGTCCTACAACGACGTTGACGCCGTCAACCACGCCCGACGTACGGCATACGGTTGGCCATGATCGTCAGAGTCGGGACATTCACGTCGAGTGGTAGATCTATCAGTTGCACAACGGTGTCCGCCACATGACGTGGATCGAACGTCGGCTCCGGCTTGGTGGTGCCGTCGGATTGTCTGGCGGAGTGGCCGATTCCGGCTGTCATATCAGTTGCCGCATTACCGATGTCGATTTGACTGCAGCAGATGTCGAACTCTCGGCCGTCGAGAGAGATCGACTTCGTCAAGCCTGACACACCGTGTTTGCTCGCCGTGTAGGCGGCGCTGTCGGGCCGTGGTGTGTGAGCAGAGAGCGAACCGTTGTTGATGATCCGGCCTCCTCTCGGATCCTGCGTTTTCATGATCCGAATCGCTTCACGCGCACAAAGGAATACACCGGTGAGATTGGCTGCGACCGTCGCGTTCCAGGCTTCAGGATCGATCTCGTCCACACTCCCCGATGGCCCGAATGTCCCTGCGTTGTTGACAAGCACATCGAGTCTGCCGAAACGCTCAGACACAGACGCGAACAACCGGTGAACCGAATCGGGCGAAGACACATCAGCGGGAATTACCACTGAGCGCTCGTGACTCGCCCCCGTCGCATCCAAACTCGCTCTGTTTCGACCGGCCAGTACAACATGGTGTCCGGCGTCGAGTAGACCGATGGCCATTGCGCGGCCGAGTCCTGACCCTGCACCGGTCACGACCACGACTCGGCTCACGCGCTCAGTGATTGTCACCGTGTACCTCCGTTCCACGCTTGCCTACCAGGAAATCGAAATCGACCCCACGGTCAGCCTGCATCACATGATCTACGAACAGTCGTTGATACCCACTCGTGCACTTTTGTACGCCCGGCGGCAACGCCTCGAGACGCCTGGCCAGCTCGTCATCGTCGACGAGTACACGCAAAACCCCACGAGCGACATCCAATTCGATCAAATCACCATCCTTGACTGCGCCCAGCGGTCCACCCGCTGCCGCCTCGGGTGCAACGTGCAAAACGACTGTGCCGAAGGCGGTTCCACTCATTCGCGCATCGGAGATCCTCACCATGTCTCGCACACCCTGCTCGAGCAACTTCCGCGGAAGCGGTAGATTACCTACCTCTGGCATCCCCGGAAACCCCTTCGGCCCCGCACCGGTGAGGACGATGACGTCCCCGGCCTCGATGTCGAGATCCGGCGAGTCGACGCGCGCCGTGAAGTCATCCATTCCGTGAAACACGACGGCACGACCCACGTGGTTGAGCAAGTCCGGCGACGCCGCAGATGGCTTGATCACTGCACCGTTCGGCGCGAGGTTGCCAGTCAGCACCGCTATGCCGGCTTGCTCCAGCAACGGTGCCGTCGTGCTACGAATTACGTCGCGGTCCCAGATTGCTTCACCGAAGTTGTTTTCACCGAGCGTCTTTCCGGTAACTGTGGCGGCGGTCAGATGGAGGATGTCTCCGAGCTCGGCGATCACCGCAGGCAGCCCGCCGGCGTAGAAGAAATCTTCCATCAAGTAGGTGCCCGAGGGCATGAGGTTGACCAGCAGAGGAACGTCACGACTCTGCTCGCCGAAATCGCTGAGCTCGAGGGGTATTTCCAGTCTTCCGGCGATGGCAAGCAGATGCACCACAGCGTTGGTGGACCCACCGATCGCCGTGTTCACTTTGATCGCATTCTCGAACGAATTTCGGTCGACGACCGAAGACATCGTCAGGTTCTCAGCGACCATCTCCACGATGCGCACGCCGCTGTCGCGTGCAAGTACACGTCGCCGTGAATCCACTGCCGGGATCGCGGCATTACCGGGGAGCGTGAGTCCCAAGGTCTCGACAATCGACGCCATCGTGGACGCCGTGCCCATCGTGTTGCAGTGCCCTGGTGACCGGGACATCGCCGATTCCGCTGCTCTGAAATCACATTCGCTCATGCACCCGGCTCGCACTGCCTCACTCATCTCGAACACCGAGGTTCCAGATCCGACAGTCTTACCTTGATGGCGGCCGTTCAACATGGGCCCGCCGGATACGACGATCGTGGGGAGGTCACAACTGGCCGCGCCCATCACCAATGCAGGGGTGGTTTTGTCGCAGCCGCAGAGCAGTACGACGCCGTCGACCGGATTGGCTCGGATCGACTCCTCCACGTCCATGCTGACGAGGTTGCGATAGAGCATCGTGGTGGGGCGGATGATCGTCTCACCCAATGACATCACCGGAAACTCAACTGGAAATCCGCCCGCTTCGATGACACCCAGTCGCACCTGCTCGGCCAGATCTCTGAAGTGAGCGTTGCACGGCGTGAGCTCGGAATACGTGTTGCAGATACCGATAACCGGTCGGCCGTCGAACATCCGATCAGGGATACCCTGGTTCTTCATCCACGAGCGGTGGATGAATGCATTGAGATCATTGCCTCCGAACCAATCCTGCGAGCGAAGTGTTCTACTCGTCGGTGTTCTACTCATCCGAACCCTCCAAACCAAGGATTGCCCTTGCCTCCCCAGGTGTTGCAGGCTGCATTCCGAGCCGCTGGACGATGTCGACGATGTTCTCCACCAAACGAACGTTCTCGGCCGGCTCCCCATTCGCGAGAAACGGATAGTCTTCGATTCCCACACGCACGTGCCCACCGAGCACGAGTGCATGAGTCAGACCACGCAGTTGATCTGGCCCGCTGATGCTCACGGAGAAGACCGATTTCTCCGGTAGGTGTTCCACCATCTGCTGCAAGATCTGCGGGGAGTACGGCATCGCATTCTGAAAAGTTCGATCAAGTCCCAGTACAAGATTGACGAGGTGCGGGCCAGGCTGCTCTTCGGTCAACGTACGTATCTCCTGGAGCAGATGTGACGGGCTGAAGGCCTCCCATTCAGGTTTGATTCCTAGTTTGCGCATTGACGCTGCCAGTTCGGCGGCACGACTGGGCGGCGTGTCCATCAGTACCTCACCGACCGGTGAGGTCACATAGGCCGTGATGGCATCGAGGGTGCATGTGTCTGCTCCGCCATGCAGGCCCTGGAGCCTCGCGTCCCAGTCCACGATGCGCGTTCCGTCACTGCGAACACTCACCATGTCACCGTTGACTCCGCCGCCGGTCGAGTTGTTGATCACGATGTCGCAGCTTTGGCGGACAAAAGTATTCATCCGCCGATAGATTGCGGCATCACAGGTCGCTTGATCGTCTGGTCGTCGAGCATGAAGTGCTGCCACGCTGGCTCCAGCGCTGTGGCAGCGTGCCACATCCGCCGCAATCTGTTCAGGCTGAGTCGGAATGAACGGATTGTCGGCAACAGTGAGGAAGCCACCCGTCGGGGCAACTGTGACGATGACCTTGTCTCGCAGATCGCTCATGCCGGAACGCTCTTGTAGCTGGATGCGGCGAAGAACATGGCAATCGCCGATGCCCCGGGGTCCTCGACGCCCCTGGCGTGTTCTCCCACGTAGGCCGCGCGTCCGCGGCGGGCGAGCATCGCGCGAGTCGATTCGGCACCGAGCCTCGCAGCCGTGGCCGCAGAGTTCAAGGCAGCGGACAAGGTTGCCCCGCTGACTGCCGCCTCGGTCAATGCGCTGGTTGCGGGGACCATGGCGTCGACCATGGTCTTGTGACCCACCTGGGCATTGCCGAGACGCTGCACCGCAGCTGTCGCCGTACCTAGGGCAGAAGCCAAGTCTGTTGCGGTCACTTCAACTCCAGAGACTGCTCCGATCCGGCCGAACCACAGACCGAGAAGTGGTCCGCTTGTCCCACCGATGTCGAGAAACGCATCCGACGTACGGGCGAACACTTCACCAGGACTGGTCGGCGGGTCGGAACGAAGTCGTTGCACCGCACTTCGCAGGCCCGTCCGCAGATTCATTCCGAAATCGCCGTCTCCGACGAGCCGGTCCAAATCTGTGAGGGAATCGAATTGATCTTCGGCGGCATCGGCAAATCGGTCGATCCACGCCCGAGTGTCCCCGACGCTCAACATTGTCATCATGAAACTCTTTTCAGTAGTGCATATTCGAGTTACCAAGCGAGTGCGGGAGTGCGTACCGTTGCATCCCAGAGATCCAGAAACTCCTCGGTCGAACGGAGAAGGGTGATAGAGAGCCCGTGCATATCCAATGCAGTGACGAAAGAACCTGCAATCACACGATCCAAACCGATACCGGCATCCTCGAGAAAAGACTTTAATTCTGCAGTGGCAATCGATAATTCGAGTCCATGGGTTGCCCCTAGCCCATTCACTATCGCTATCACACCGTCCCCGCGCTCCACCCCGACAGCATCGAGGATCGGCTCCGACAACTGCGCCACGAGTTCGGCTGCAGGAACCGTCGGACGCGTCTCACGTCCACGCTCGCCATGGATTCCGATGCCGAACTCCATCTCCCCCGGCGCCAGTTCGAAGGACGGACGATCCTGTCCGGGAGCCGTGCACGAGCGGAAAGCTGCACCCAACGTCGCCGACGCCGCCACCACCCGGCGCCCCAAGTCAGCGATCTCGGAAAGCGCCCAGTGCCGTTCCGCGGCCGCCCCACAAATCTTCTCCACGGCAATTACCGCAGCGGTACCACGACGTCCAGGTCCACCCTCGTCTGCAGTCGTCGTCGCGAGATCGTCGTCGACCATCACGATCTCCACTTGCCGCTCAGTTCCGAGTAACTCGGCCGCGATCGAGAAATTCAGTTTGTCTCCGGTGTAGTTCTTCACGATGAGAAGGGCACCCCGTCCGGTCTCGACAGCATTGACCGCAGCGCGGATCTGAAAGGCTGTGGGACTGGCGAAGACCGACCCAGGAACTGCGGCGTCCAACATGCCGGATCCGACGAACTCCGCGTGTAGCGGCTCATGCCCGGCCCCGCCACCCGAGACCAACACAACTTTGTCTCGGGCGACAACCGCGCGAGTCACAAACGACGGATCTCGGTGGTAGGAGAGCATTTCCGGGTGCAGGATCTGAAGTCCTTCGAGCGCTTCGCGGACTACATCCTCGGGCCGATTGACCACATGGCCGATCATGACGAACTCTCGGACGCCGACATTGGACCGACAGGGAAGCAAACCGCGAACGCACTCACACACGTGCGAACATTGTCACCGACCCGTATCCCAGCCGACGCCGCGGGTTCGTTGACGTAGGAGACAGTTCCGTTGTGCCACATATCCATTCCATTGCTGATTTCGGCAGAGTCGTGACTGACCGCTACGCCGGCAAGTCCCGCATCTCCCATGCGGACGATTCCGATGATCCCTGCGTTATCCTTGCCGATTCCGGCATCGTTCAGCACAGCCAACGCACAGCCCGTCGCAATCGCCATCCGCCCTGACTCTTGACCGCCGTTGGATGCCGCAACGACGATGCGGTCGCGGTCCGACCGTTCGATCTGCGACATACTGTCCATGACGACAATCTGTCTACCGTTCTCCACACCGACAATGTTCCGAAACATCAGTCGACGCTCCTCTCTATCAGTGCCAGCACTTCTTCGGAAACGCGGCTGCCCACACGCACACCCGCTGCGACCGCAGTCGGATTGGCATACGTCACGATGCCGCACTCCCACACGTCGTTGCCATCTCCGATACGCGAACTCTCGTGTCCGACTGCAATGCCGACGATCTTCTGGGCATCGATCGCAGCCAAGCCTGCGATTCCGGCCTTGTTCTTCCCTATGCCGGCGTCATTGCACACCACAACACGAACCCCGAACCCGACGGCGTACTCTCCAGCACTCGTCCCTCCGTGTGATCCGGTCACGATCACATCACCGGCCTGAGCCGAAGAAGCAAACGCAATCGAATCCATGATCCACACCCTCTTTCCGTTAGAGGAATGAACCAAAGTAGGTTCGGCACCTTCGGTTTCAACTACTCGCATGGCCATCCACCCCTAGAATTCGACGTGCCTGATCAGGACTTGCGGGTTCACGCCCGTACCGCCGAGCGATCGAAACAACTTCGGTGACCAGATCAGGTGTGGAGGGATATCCCAGTTCTTCGTAGTGGTAGTCACCGGCTCCGATTGCAACGTGGCCCCCGCGCTTGATCGACTCTTCAGCTGCTGCAAGAACATTGCCTCGGTAGGCCGAGACGATCCACTCCACTGGAAGATCAGCCGGCAGGAGGTCCAGTTGCGCACGTAGCCCTGCCGCTGTCGCCGGATGTGCAGCCGGAAACTCGTCACCACCGAGAATGAAAGCGATCACCAATGGTGACGACGGATTCCGCACCCTTGCGTGGGCGAAGATCGCGCGCGTCCAACTCACGTTGAATGACGTCTGGTATGGCGTCATTCCCAATTCACCAGCGCGCGAAAGTAACTCGATCTGTGTTCGAGTGTCGTTGACGAAGACCCTGGAATCGGTTGCGAACAAGCCTGTCGTCGCATCGATCAAGTCCATCGCCGCACAACCCATATCGACGACCAAGAAGTCGGAACGTCGTTTCGGATCACTTTGGTTCGGGGCAAGATTCGACAGCCGCTCATCTATCGTGTAGCCGGGAACATTGGCCATCGACGGCGCAAGCAGCAGATTCGATACCGCCCGAACCCGCTCGACGATCTCTCCGTAGGTCGCCGCCGAGTGATCCACGCCGCCGTCCACGGCTCGACCGTGAAAATGCATCAACGACGCCCCCGCATCCTCACAAGCGCGGGCGGTGTCGGCTATTTCGCTGGGCGTCCACGGAATGTGGGGATTGGGTGCGCGCATGGTGTTCTCGTTGACGTGCACTCCGATGATTACCGGTTTCTCCGTTGTATTGGACGTTGTGTCAAGAGTCATGTCGCTCCTTCGCAAGATTCCAACCGGCTGTCATCGACTGACCTCCGTCGACCGTCCACGTCTGACCCGTCACGAAACCGGCGCCGGGACCAGCGACAAAGGTCACGACTTCGGCAATCTCAGCCGGCTCCGCGTAACGGCTCAACGGGATCGACTGCAAGATGGCGCTCTGCATTTCAGGGCTCTGGGCCCGACTGGCGAGCGGGGTCAGGGTCGATCCGGGCGCGACGCAGTTGACTCGGATCCCCTCGCCGGCGAGCTCGATCGCGAGTTGTGTGGTCAACGCGACCACGCCACCTTTCGAGGCGGAATACGCAGCGCGGTCTACGCTGCCGCGTAGGCCGGAAACCGAGGCAATTGTCACCACCGATCCGCCGCCATCTCCGGCGAGCAGATCCACGAACTCCCTGACCACCGCAAACGTGGAAACGAGGTTCAGCTCGAGGGTTCGCCTGAATCGATCGGGTGTGGTGTGCCGGATCGGCGCGTTGTCCGCGGTTCCCGCCGAGGTCACAACCGTGTCGACACGACCGAACAGCTTCTCGGCGACGTCGCGAAGCCGTCGGATATCCCCCTCATCGGTGACATCCACTCGAACGCCGACTGTCCGTGTATCTGGTTCTGGCGCAGTGTCTCCGGATGTATGCGACAGGTCGGCAGAGATGACATTCCAACCCAAGTCGGCGAATCGTTTGCACGTTGCCAGGCCAATCCCCGATGCGCCACCAGTGACGATCGCTACCTTCCTACTCACGACTACAGCACCTTCCTCATGTCGCGAATGGGATTCGACCCGTCCCACTCCTTCGATGCAGCCTCGACTGCGCGAAACAGATCACCCTTCCTTCCCCTGACCTCCGAGATTTCGATGACTGTTCCCGGATACGGGCCGTCCTCGTAGTACACGAATCGCTCGTCCGGAGCGCCACTACCGGACCTACCACTCTGCAATTCGACAAGCCCTCGGTTCTTGGATTCCTCCATATATCGATCGAAATCCGTTGTCCAGTAGGCAACATGTTGAAGTCCTTCGAGCCCGCGATCTGCGAACTCGCGAAATGCCGACGGCTCATCGTTGTGTTGTTGAATCAGCTCGATCTGCGCGCTTCCGCTGTGCGCGAGCGCCACACTGAATCGAGGCGCACTCGACTTGCCACGGAAGACGAAGTCGTTCAACGGTTGGTCCTCCACGAAGAAGAAGGGGCCAACGCCGACAACGTCGATCCAATGCTTCAGCGCGCTGTCGATGTCGTTGACCACAAAACCCAATTGGCGCAAAGGCCCGAAGTATCTACTCACGAAGTCCTCGTTTGTTCGTTGCCGACGAAACCACGGTCGACGACTGTGATCCTGATAAGTGATGATGTCCTGCGCATGCTCGCCTGAAGAATGAAGAATTCCCGTTGATCGGGAATCTTCCGGGCCGAGACTCGGCTCAAACCTGCTCAGGTGCAACCAAGGTTCCGGCGTCGCGCTCCGCCCGGTAATCCAGAGTCAGTTGGGCGTTGGCCTTGTCGGCCTTTCTGGTGATCACCTTGAGCAGCAGCACGATCAATGCTGCCGTCGCCAGCACCGCGGAGTACACCCCGATCGCCGGTGTGAAACTGTTGGTCGCGTCCTTGATCCATCCGGTGACCTGTGGACCGAAATAGCCTCCGAGGTTACCCATTCCGTTGATGACACCGAAACCTGCCGCCAAGGCAGCGCCGGTAAGGAAGCTCGAAGGCATGGTGATGAAGATGCTCATCGAACTGTAGAGACCGATCCCGGCGATGCAGAATCCGAAGATGGCGACAACAGGTGTGGTGAAGAACAGCGCAGCAATAGCAAAACCGAGTGCTGCGACCGATGCGGCGATGGCGAAGTGCACGGGGCGCTCTCCGGCGCGGTCCGAATGGCGCGTCCACCAGATCATCGGTCCGATCGCAATCAGTGCAGGTAGTGCGGCAACCCATCCGATCTGATTGGTGCTCATCCCGAATTGCGCGTAAATCTGCGGCATCCAAATCTGGAAACCGTTGAGGCTGAAGGTGAAACAAATGAACACGGCGATCAACACCAGTACTCGTGGGTGCACGAGTCCCTGGAGGAAGCTGTGCTTACCGACGACCGCTTCGCGCTCTTGCGCCTCCGACTCGAGCGTATCGGTGAGCCAACCGCGTTCTTCCTCGGAGAGGAACTCCGCCTCGGAAGGCTTGTCCCGCAGAACCTTGTAGATCACAAACGCCATGACCACGGCGGGGACGCCGGTGAGAATGAATACCCATCGCCATCCGGAAAGCCCGAGAAAGCCGTCGATAGCCATCAGGTGCGTGGTGATCGGAGTACCCAGGCCGGAGATACAGATGAAGGTCACGATCCACGCCATTGCTTTGCCTCGATCCCGATTCGGGAACCACTTCGAGACGAAGAACAGCATGCCGGGCGAAAAGCCGGCTTCGGCAATACCCAACAGGAATCGTGCTGCCACCAATCCGCTGGCACCCTGAACGAACGCGGTTCCGATGGTGACCACGCCCCACGTGATCATGATTCGTGTGATCCAGCGCCGCGCACCGACCTTTGTGAGGATGTAGTTGCTCGGGGGTTCGCAGATCGTGTAACTCCAGAAATAGATTCCGGCCGCAAACCCGAACATCGAGGCCGATATTCCGAGTTCTTTGTTCATCGTCAATGCTGCAACGCCGATGTTCAATCGGTCGAGATACAGGACGATGTATGCCAATCCGATGACCGGCATGAAGCGGAGCATGACCTTCCGGACGGTCCTGGCCGGAAGGGGAAGTTGCTCGGTGACTGTTCTTTCGTGACGCATGATTCACCTCGTACTCATTCGAACACATCATTGTGATGGCTGACACAGAGACGATGCGGGTCGCGGTTCGAACTTCACAGACACGATTCCCGATGATCGGTACTCGATTCGTGAGCAATCGACCGGCCGGGGTGACAAGAAGGCGGAGTGCCTGTCGGTTTCGACAGGCACTCCGCGCGGTGAAACATAGGCGTTCCGGGGGCATTCAGCCAGTCAGCTCACTCTTGATCTCGTTCTTGAGAACTTTACCGACCTTGGAGCGAGGTAGATCGTCCCAGACGATGACTTGCTTCGGAGTCTTCACACTTCCGATGCGAGCTTTCACGAAAGCCATCACCTCGGCGCCGTCGATAGCGGCGCCGAGGTGTGGCTGCACCACTGCCACAACACGTTCGCCCCACTTGTCGTCCGGCAATCCGATGACTCCGCAGTCCTGGATCCCCGGATACGCCATGAGCGCCTGCTCCACCTCGACCGAGTAGACGTTGAAACCGCCCGTGATGATCATGTCTTTTGCACGATCGACGATGAACAGGAAATTGTCCTCGTCCAGGTACCCGATGTCGCCGGTGTGATGCCAGCCGTGAGCCGACGCTTCCGCGGTCGCGTCGGGGTTCTTGTAATAGCCCGCCATCACCAACGAACTGCGGATCACCACCTCACCACGCTCCCCGCGGTCGAGCAGTGCGCCTTTGTCGTCCATGATCCCCACGGTCACCAACGGCGACGGTCGACCGGCCGAGGAAAGTCGCGACGTTGCGACAGTGCCGTCCGGGCCGAAGTGTTCCTTCGGTGACATCGTCGAGATCATCATGGGGGCTTCACTTTGCCCGAACAGCTGAGCCATGACCGGGCCGATCTTGTCGATCGCCTCCTCGAGCCTGGTCGGGGAGATCGGTGCCGCGCCGTACCAGAAGCACTGCAACGAGCTGAGATCCGTGGCCGCAAGGCTCTCGTGCTCGAGCAACATGTAGATGAGCGTCGGCGGCAGGAAGGTGTGAGTCACCTTGTGCTTCTGAACGTTCGCGAGGAAGTACCCGAGATCGGGCTTCGGCATGATCACCACTTCGCCGCCGAGGGCCATGATCGGGAAGCACAGAACACCGGCGGCGTGAGTCAACGGCGCCAACGCCAGATACACCGGTCGTCCCTCGAACGGATAGCTCATCAAGGTGATGGCCGTCATCGTCTCGATGTTGTGCCCGGTCAGCATCACGCCCTTCGGCCGACCCGTCGTACCACCGGTGCCGACCAGCATAGTGACGTCGTCGGGTGCAACGACATCGAGTTCTTGTTCCCCGAGCCAGCTTTCGAGAGACAGAGCCGATTCCCATTCGCCGTCGATGCAGACGAGCGTCACCAACTGGGGAAGCGCGTCCTTGATCTGGTCGACCAGCGACGCGTACGACTTCTGGAAGAACAGCGCACGACAGTCGAACAGATCCAACAGATCCCGATTTTCCGCGGCTTCGTTACGAGGGTTGATCGGGCACCAGACCGCGCCGGCCCTGCTGATACCGAACACGCAGGAGAACGAGATCGGGTCATTGCCGGACAGAATCGCGACCTTCTCGTCCGGCCCGATGCCCGAAGCCGCGAGCGACGCTGCGAAGCGTCGACTGAACTGTTGCACCTCGCCGTAGGAGAGAGTGCGCTCCCCCATCGTCAAACACGGTGCGGTGGAACCCAGAGAGGCTCCCTTGTCGAGATAGTCGGTCAAACGCATGGGGAGCCTCCAGGGCGGGGCTCCCGGCGCGATGCACGCCGGGAGCCGTGAACATGATGACGAGGATGACGAGCTAGGCGTTGATGGTTACTTCCGGTTCCAGCGCCAGCCCGAAACTACGTAGCGCGCCGAGCAGTTCGCGATGGCCGAACGCCTGGCACGCCGAGGCAAGCCCGGTCCGCTTGGGCGCCTGCTGAAGCAGCGAATGTGCTGCATATGCATGCAGTAGGCCCGTCTGCTTGTAGTTGCAGTTGCCGTGGATCACGACGTGCGAGCGACCGAGCGGGCCCGACGCGTAGACGGAGTCCAATGAGGTGTTGATACGCGGATTCTCACGAGGCGGCATACCAGCCTGCACCGAACCGGCGATCTCGGCCAGGGCGGCTTCCTGCTCGTCGGCAGGCAGGGTTTTGATCTGCTCCTCCACGATCTTCTGTGTCGCGACAACACCTTCCATCACGGTGCGGTCGAAGACACCGCCCGCAGCCTTGACGTTGGAAACTCGCGGATCGTTCTTGAACCACACCGGGTGACACGTTCCGCCCCACGGCAATGCCAGCGCGGTTTCGTGCTGGCCGGGAACGACGACGTCGAAAGTCTGACCGGGCGCCCACTGCACGTACTTGTTCTGCTCGAGGTAGTACCAGTTCGCCTTGAGGATGGTGAAGATCGTCTGAGTGGAGGCGTAAGTGGGGAATCCCTTCCACAGCACCAGAATGTCGAGCGTATCGAGGCCCGGCGTTTCCAGTGCGATGTTGGCCGCGATCTCACCGGTGGTGTACATCTGCGCGATGCCGGGTGAGAGAAGCAGGCCCTTCTCCTGGTACTTGTCGCTGAACTTCTCCTGGACGTCGAGTACCCAGTCCTGCTCACCGGTGGTGTCCATGTAGTGGCAACCGGCATTCAACGCGGCCTCCACGACGGTGCCGCCAAGCTTGATGAACGGCCCGACCATGTTGCTGACAACCTGTGCACCGGTGAACAATTCGGTGAGCGCCTCGACAGTGTGCTCGACCTCGACGACCTCGTGATCGACGGTGTCCAAACCGGGGATCTTGTCGAGTACCTCTTGAATGCGAGCGGCGTCTCGGCCGGCAGCGATGAACGGGATGTTGAACTCGCGCAGGTATTCACACACCAGGCGACCGGTGTACCCGGAGACGCCGTAGACGATGACTGGCTTCTTTTCGGACATGTTCGTGGAACCTTTCGAAGACGAGAGAAGGGGATAGTTACGAATCGGGGCGAGTTACATGCCCATTCCACCGTCGACCGGGAGGCCGATACCGGTGATGAATCGTGCGGCGTCGGAAGACAAGAACACCACGGCGTCCGCCATGTCGTTCACTTCACCGAGACGGCCGAGCGGGGTGAGACCGACGACGTCACCGACTGCTGCTTCGGCACTGGGCCAGAGGCCGAGCTTCTCCATGTCCGCCGCGAGTCCGAGCCCCATCTCGGTGGCTACGAGGCCCGGGTAGATGCAGTTGACGCGGACTCCGTAGCCGAGCTTGCCCGACTCTGCGGCGGCAACCCTGGTGAAGCGATCGACCGCGGACTTTGTCGCGGAGTACCCGCTGATGCCGGGAAAGGGAATGGTTGCGGCGACCGAGGAGATGTTGATGACGGAACCGCCGGTGCCGGCTACTCCGCCCGGACGCATGCTACGCAGTCCGTGTTTGGTTCCGAGCGCCGTTCCGAGGATGTTGACCTCACACATGCGCCGAATGTCGCCTGGATCGAGGTCGACCACCAGCGAGGAAATCTCGATGCCGGCGTTGTTGACGAGGATGTCGAAGCCACCGAGAGTCTCCGCGGTGGCAGCAACCGCCTCTGCCCAGTTCGCGTCGTCGGTGACGTCCAGCTTCACGAAGCCGGTCTTCACTCCGCCGGAACCGACAGCCTCCGCGGTGGCGCGGCCCTCGTCTTCGAGAACGTCGCCGATCATCACCGACGCTCCCGCCTTTGCCAACGCCTCAGCCATACCGGCTCCGAGCCCCTTGGCACCACCTGTGACCAGTGCTTTTCGTCCCTCGAGATCAAACACACTCATTTTCGACTGCCTCCATGACTGAAACGACTCTCGCGATGCCACCGTTCACAGCGACGCTGCCAAGTGGTGTGAGTCACAGAGTATTCAACTTTGGACGAGTGTCAAGAGAAATCTTGACGACTGTCAAGATTTCGTTACACGCTCGTCAAAGACCAGGGGTTACACTGGGTCGAACGCGGCGATCGTGCCGCTGTGGAAACCGCAGGGAACAGGACGTGCCATCGTGACCACGACAGTCGAGAAGCCAAGTGGGGCAGGAAAAAAGGCGGTTCCTGCCTCTTCGGAGAAGCGGTCCAACGCCGACAAGGTGTCACGTCGCCAGGTCGACAAGTTCTCCGAGCGACGCGATCAACTGGCCGAGGCGGCACTGCAAACACTGGCCGAACTGGGTTACGCACGCACGAGCCTGCGCGAAATCGCCCAGAATTCGGAGTTCTCACACGGCGTTCTGCACTACTACTTCAGCGACAAAGTCGACCTGATCACCCACTGCGTGCGCCACTACAAGGCGCGCTGCGTCACCCGCTACGACGGCATCGTCGCCACCGCTCAGACGCCGGAGGAACTGAAAGCCGGTTTCGGCGCGCTGCTCGCGGAGACCATGATCGAAGAACCGACGATGCACCGCCTCTGGTACGACCTGCGCGCGCAGTCGATGTTCGAGGAGTCGTTCCGAACGGACGTGGCCGCGATCGACGAGAGTCTCGAAAACATGATCTGGCGCATCGTGTCTCGCTACGCCGAGCTTCTCGACGTCGAAGCATCGGTCACCTCGCCGGCGATGTACGCGATCTTCGACGGCCTGTTCCAGCAGAGTCTGCTCCGCCATCTGTCCGGTGATCAGACTGCTGCGAACTATCTTTCGGAGAGCGTCCAGCAGATGCTGCCCCTGGTCGTGCCCACACCCTGAGTCGGCTCAGCGGGCAGCGATGCCTTCCGCGACGTACCTGGCTCCGCGATCGAATTCGCCGACCACGTCGTAGTCGGCGTCTTGCCGCCAGAAGCGGACCAACGCCCCGTAGGTACCACCGATCATCTGCGCGAGAAACAGCGGCGGGTAGTCCGATCTCACTTCGCCGGCTTCGATACCGGCAGTGACGATCCGCAGGAGTTCCACGTGGAACCGATGATCGTGGGCCGCCCCCGCTCCGGAGGAGGCGAAGTCGCGCTCCAGTTCTGCAGTCACCATGCGCAGATAGCGCGGATGCATGATCGCCTGTTGCGCAAAGTCCTGAAAAATCCTGGAGATCCGATCAGAGGTCGGCATCGGCGATTCCATGAGCTGATCCACCAGTGCCGCAAGCTGATCGAGGTGATCACTGTGCAGCGCCTCGAGAACCGAGTCCTTGCCCTGGAAGTAATTGAAGAAGGTGGCTCGCGACACCTCGGCTCGCTCGGCGATGTCGTCGACGGTCGTGCTGGCGAAACCCTGCGCCGAGAACAGAATTCGAGCAGCCGAGAGCAACCTGTCGTTGGTATCGCGCTTGTTCTGTTCTCGTTTGGAAATCACGTCGACCTGCCTTTCTCCGCCTCAGGACACAGTCTTCGCCACAGTCCGGAATGTGTCCAATGTCGGTCTCGCCAGTTGAAGCATCACCCCTTCGATAGATGGACTACAGTCCAATTATGTCGACTGTTTCCACAGACCGCCACGACCGCGTTCTCATCGTCAGGATCGAACGCGAAGAACGTCGCAATGCGATCAATCGTGAAACTGCCGAGGGAATCGAAGCCGCACTGAACCTTCTCGACGACGACCCCGATCTGTGGGTCGGCATCATCACCGGAACCCCCAGCATCTTTTGCGCCGGAACCGATATCCGAGAGCGGGCCGATCTTCGCATGCCCCGCGGCGGCGAGTACGGCGTCATTCGGCGCCGGCGGAACAAGCCCCTGATCGCTGCAGTCGAGGGATACGCGCTGGGTGGCGGTTTCGAAATCGCATTGGCCTGCGATCTGATCGTCGCCTCCGCCACAGCACAATTCGGCCTTCCCGAAACCAAACGCGGCCTGGTTGCGACGTCCGGTGCACTCTTTCGGGCGCCTCGCGCGCTTCCGATCAACGTCGCCCGCGAACTCTTGATCACCGGCCGCACACTGGATCCCGAACGGGCCAAGGACCTCGGCGTCGTCAATGCAGTCACTGCCGAGGGCAAAGCACTCGACGAGGCACTGGTGATGGCAGCGGAGATCTGCGAGTCCTCCCCCACCTCTGTGAGCTTGAGCCTGAAGGCGATCGACGCGCTCTACGCCGACGCCGACGCCGTCGGATGGGAGGTCACCGACGACGCCAAGGACGCAGTGTTGCGCTCCCCGGACATCGCCGAAGGGCTCGACGCCTTTGCCAGTCGTCGGACACCCCGATGGAGCGGACTGCCGCCCGCATGAGCGACCACGATCCGAGACAGATTCCCTATAC
Source organism: Rhodococcus sp. P-2 (assembly GCF_016598535.1). Taxonomy (GTDB): domain Bacteria; phylum Actinomycetota; class Actinomycetes; order Mycobacteriales; family Mycobacteriaceae; genus Rhodococcus_F; species Rhodococcus_F baikonurensis. The sequence continues at coordinate 2,379,457 of NZ_CP066779.1, forward strand.
GTCTGGTCGGAAAGGGTATGAACCGGTTACAGTCTCTCCTGTGACGGGAATCGGCGCATACGAGACGGGCACGCTGCTGACGCGGCGGCGCCATGTCGACTTTGCGCATGTCTGTACATCCGGGTGTCCGATCTACTGATCGGACCTACGACGTGAGCGCCGCTCACGTCGATACTCGTATGTACACCCAGATCAGGGGACATTTCTGTCATGACCACCGCTTCCATCTCACACCTGAGTTCCGTCGTAGCAGCCAACGCCGACGCCATCGACAAGGACGCGAGCAAAGCGCACGTCGTCTTCAAGGCTTCCGCCCAGGCGCACGACGCCGTTGCCAGCACCATTTCTCTCGGTAAGTACAGCGTCGAGGTCGACGAGCCGCCGGCCCTCGGCGGCGAGAACACCGCAGCCAATCCTGTCGAGTACTACCTTGCTTCGCTTCTGTCGTGCCAGGTGGTCACCTACCGCGTCTGGGCCGACAAGCTCGGTATCGCTCTCGACGACATCTCGGCCAGAGCCGAAGGTGACCTCGACGTTCGTGGATTCTTCGGCTTCGACGACGCCGTCCGTCCGGGATTCTCCGAGGTACGCGTGGTCGTCACCCTGACCGGCCCGGAAACCCGCGAACGGTATCTGGAGCTGCAGGAGACGGTCGACGCCCACTGCCCCGTACTCGATCTCACCCGCAATCCCGTCCCAGTGCATACAGTCGTCGAAACCGCCTGACCCGCATCAACCCACCTTCACCACGGAGTATGAATTCATGAGCGAGAACACCCCCGTCGACACCGATCCGACCGCCGATTGGTCGTTCGAAACCAAGCAGGTCCACGCCGGACAGGGCCCGGACAGCGCCACCAACGCTCGGGCACTTCCGATCTACCAGACCACCAGCTACGTCTTCGACAACACCGACCATGCGGCAGCACTCTTCGGCCTCGCCGAGCCGGGCAACATCTACACCCGCATCATGAACCCGACTCAGGACGCCGTCGAGCAGCGGATCGCCGCACTCGAAGGCGGAGTAGCGGCTCTGCTGGTTGCGTCCGGCCAGGCCGCCGAGACCTTCGCGATCCTCAACATCGCCGAAGCCGGTGACCACATCGTCTCCAGTCCTCGCCTGTACGGCGGCACGTACAACCTCTTCCACTACACGCTGCCCAAGCTGGGTATCACCGTCGACTTCGTCGAAGACCCGGACAACCTCGATCACTGGCGTGAGGCAATCCGTCCGAACACCAAGGCGTTCTACGGCGAGACCATCTCCAACCCCAAGAACGACGTGTTCGACATCCCCGGCATCAGCGCAGTCGCCCATGAGCACGGCATCCCCCTGATCGTGGACAACACGGTGGCAACTCCTTACCTCATTCAGCCGCTGAAGCACGGCGCTGACATCGTCGTCCACTCCGCCACCAAATACCTTGGCGGACACGGCACCGCGATCGCCGGCGTCATCGTCGACGGTGGCACCTTCGACTGGACCCAGGGACGCCACACCAACTTCACCACCCCGGACCCCAGCTACCACGGCGTCACCTTCGCCGATCTCGGTGCACCCGCCTACGCCCTCAAGGCGCGCGTTCAGCTTCTGCGCGATCTCGGCTCGGCCATCGCACCGTTCAACGCCTTCCTCATCTCGCAGGGCATCGAGACCTTGAGCCTGCGCATCGAGCGCCACGTGTCCAACGCCCAGAAGGTCGCGAAGTTCCTCGAGGGCCGCGCCGAAGTCACGTCGGTCGCGTACGCCGGACTGGAATCCTCACCCTGGCACGAGCGCGGAAAGCAGCTGGCGCCCAAGGGAACCGGCGCCATCGTCGCGTTCGAGCTCGCCGGTGGAGTCGACGCAGGCAAGAAGTTCGTCAACGCACTGACGCTGCACAGCCACGTCGCCAACATCGGTGACGTTCGCTCACTCGTCATCCACCCCGCCTCGACGACGCACTCGCAGCTCACCCCCGAGGAGCAGCTCGCTTCGGGCGTCACGCCGGGGCTCGTCCGCCTCGCGGTCGGTATCGAAGGAATCGACGACATCCTCGCCGACCTCGAAACCGGTTTGGCAGCAGCAGCTTCCTGATCGAGCACACGAAAAAGCTCGGCCCCGACAAGAGTCGGGACCGAGCTTTTTCGTTGCGTCAGAACTAGCTCTTGGGAGTGAACGCGGCCAGCGGTTCACTGTCGGACCAGTCGTGGCCCCAGTAGCTGTCCGCCGTGATTTCCTCAGCGGTGTAGAAGGTTTCGTCGACAAGCATGCCTTCGCAACCGAACTCGAGATCCCAGCCACCCGGTGCACGCACGTAGAACGACACCATCTTGTCGTTCGTGTGGCGACCCAACGTCGAGGAGATCGAGAAGCCGAGCTTGGCAACACGATCGAGAGCCTGACCGACGGCGTCGAGAGTCTCTGCTTCCATCATCAGGTGCACGAGACCAGGCTCGTCCACCGGCGGCGCCGGGCACAGCGCCAGGCTGTGGTGGCGCTGGTTGACACCCATGAAGCGAACGCGGCGAGCCGGCGGCGGCGCATCGATTCCGCCGAGACGGATGGAACCGCGCGGGAGGAATCCGAGCACCTCGGTGTAGAAGGTGTACGCCTCGTCGAAACGCGTAACCGGAAGCACCACATGGCCGAGGCCCTGATCGCCGGTGACGAAACGGCCGCCGTGCGGGGTGACCAGCGGGCTGTGGTCGAGCACCGGCCCGAAGAAGACCTCGACGCGGTTGCCGTTGGGATCGTCGAATGCGATGACCTGCTCGGCATCGCGGTAGCTTGCGTCGACCTCGGAAAGAACCTCGACCTCGACTCCGGCCTTCTCCACTGCTTCACGAACGCGCTGGAGCGCGAACTGATCTCGCACTTCCCAGCCCACTGCGAGGGCCTTGTCCGTCTCGCCGGGCAGGACGATCAGTCGCGCACGACGCTCGTCCAGGCGCAAGTAGAGGCCGTCGGCTTCCGGGCCACTACCGACCGCGAGGCCGAGTCCGTCGACCACGAGCTCGCGCCAGCGAGCCACGTCCTGCGTTTGGATCCTGAGATACCCCAGGCCCCGAATTTCAGTCATGCCTAACCGTCCTTGCTTCGAGAGTGATTGTGGGACTAGATCATCGAGCGGTGGATGCCCTGCGGTTCGCCACCGAGCTGCGAGAGCGTCGACGCGTGGAAGATGGAACCGGGTACGTGGATCGCGTGCGCGAGACCGGCATGCGCATCACGCCAGAACCGCTGCATCGGCGTGTTCAACTGCAACGCGCCACCACCGGAACGAGCAAAGATCTCGTCCACCGCCCGCACCGCCCGCCACGCCGCAGCAGTCTGCGTACGGCGACCGATCGCACGAAGCTCGAACGAAACTTCCTGACCCTTCTCGGTCATGTCCCAGAAACGATCCACCGTCTCCAAAATCGCAGCCCGAGAAGCAGCGATCTCGGCCGCCGCCTCACCGATCGCGAACAGCACGTACGGATCTTCCTTGATCGGAACACCACTGACCGTCACACGCTCACGCTGCGCAGCCATGTTGCACGCCAACGCACCCTCCGCAATACCGATCAACGACGAGGTGATTCCCAGCGGGAAAATGCACGAGAACGGGAACTTGTACAACGTCTCCGTACGGCCCGCTTCCTTCCACGCCGTCCCGTCGTACACCTTTCCGGCGTCGATCGTGCGGTAGGTGGGCAGGAATGCGTCCTTGACGATCAGGTCCTTCGACCCGGTTCCGCGCAGGCCCACGACATTCCAGCTGTCCTGGTCGATGTCGTAATCAGAGCGCGGCAGCAGTACGTGCAGGTGCTTCGGCGGCATCAACGGCTTACCGGATTCGTCACCGACCATCGCGCCGATCATGATCCAGTCACAGTGATCGGTACCGGACGAGAACGACCAGCGACCGTTGAGGATGTACCCACCCTCGACCGGCCTCGCTACGCCCATCGGCGCATACGGCGACGCCATCCACGTATCAGGATCGGTTCCCCACACCTCTTCCTGAGCCTTGCGGTCGAAGAACGCAAGCTCCCACGGATGCACACCGACGATGCCGCTGACCCAACCCGTGGCACCGTCCATCGCGCCGATAGCCATTGCCGTCTCGGCGAATTCACGCGGATGTGCCTCGAGGCCTCCGAATTCCTTCGGCTGGAACATCCGGATGACGCCGGAGTCGCGCAGTCGCTTCGCGCTGCCGTCCGTCAAGCGCATCAGCTTGTCGCCCTCGACTCCGTCGGCGCGGATCTCGTCGGCGAACTGTGAGATGTTGTCCAGAACCTGACCCATGATTTTTCCGGCTTTCTGGTTTCGGTACCCGGCGAGTGCCTAGGCAGAATGAAAATCTGTTGGTGAAACGGTGGCAGGTAGCCCGCCGAAGTGCAGAAACGCTTCCCGGTGAGTGGGAGCACCCATTACTTGCCTTCTGGACGCGTCAGGAATGCCAGAACGGACGCAACCCAGGCGTCACGGGCTTCGATCATCGTCCAGTGTCCGCAGTTGGGGAAGATGTGAACTTCGCCGTTCGGGATGTCGCGCATCGGCAGTATGGCCATGTCCACGGGGCTGACGCGGTCGTCGCGTCCCCAGGTCAACAGCGTCGGTGCCTTGATCTTGTTCAGCTGCGCCCAGTACGGCACGGCGGTCGATGCAGCGGCAGCTGCGCCCATGGCGGCCATGGCCTTGCTGCTGTACATACGACGGGCGATCTCGAGCGTCGTCGGCTCGGTGGCCAGGGCCCAACGCTCTTCGATGAGTTGCTCGGTGACGACGGCACGGTCGAAGACCATCGAATGCAACCACCGGACCAGAGCTTCGCGGGTGGGGTTGTCGGTGAACTCCATGAGGAGTTTGATGCCTTCACCGGGACCGGGAGAGAAGGTGTTCTTGCCCATGCCGCCGATGGTGACGAGCTTGCTCACGCGGTGCGGTTCGTCGATCGCGACCTTGGTGGCGACGATGCCGCCCATGGAGTTGCCGATCATGTGGACCGGTCCGAGGCCGAGGCCATCGAGGAACATCCCGACCGATGCCTGCGCCATCATCATCGGGTGGTCGGGGCCGGGATCGCTGACGCCGAATCCGGGGAACTCGAGAACGTAGCAGTGGAAGTGCTCCGCGAAGTCCGCGAGAACGCCACGGTAGTTACGCCAACCGGTGACACCGGGACCCGATCCGTGCAGCAGCAGGAGCGGCGGGCCGTCGCCGGCTTCGTGGTACCGGAGCACACCGAGATCGGTCTGCAGTTCCTTCAGAGTTCCCTCGTAGCTCAGTTCAGTCGTCATGGTCCGAACGGTGCCATCAGTACCGCTGAGCTGCTATGACCCGTCCCGATCAGCGAGACAAGTCGATCGAAATACGTCAGATCCAGTGGTCGGACGACGCTGCCAGCAGGCGATCCATCGTCTCCGCCGAGAACGTATTGGTCGGAACGGGAGGCGTCTTGCGGCCGCGGCGAGGAGCACCCAGTTCGGGGTACAACGTCCGCGAGACCTCACGAGCCGCGTCGACGACCAGCGGAGCAACTCGCTCGAGCTGAGCGGTCCGCATGTCGCCACACAACGCGATGCTGCCGACGGGACCCTCGTGTCCGCGAATTGCCGAAGCCACGCACGCGACTCCACGCGCCGACTCCCCGCGTTCGAAGGCCAGTCCCCGACGCTGACGGATGCGGTTCAGTTCCTGATGGAGCACAGCGACGTCGGTGATCGTGTTCTCGGTGCAGCGGGGAAGAGCCGACCCGAACAGAGCGTCGACGCGCTCGGGGTCGATCCATGCCAGCATCGCCTTGCCGCCGGCCGTCGAATGAGCGAGCACTCTGCCGCCGACGCGGGACGGCAGGGCCGCGGCAAACCGTCCGCCGACCTTGTCGAGGTAGACACTCTCGCGTCCGTCGAGCACGGACAGGTGAACGACCATGCCGGTCTGCAGGTGCAGTTCGTGCAGAAGCGGTGCTGCGGCTTCGCGGATCTGGCTGTGGCCGCCGTCGCCACCACCGAGGCCGAGTGCGCGGCGCCCGAGGCAGTAGCCGAACGATGCGTGATCGACCCAGTCCAGCTTGACGAGCTGATCGAGAATGCGGTGGACGGTGGACCGCGGCAACTGAGTACGGCACGCGACCTCTTCCAGCGTCAGCCGCGCTGCACGGCCGTCGAAGGCGTCGAGAATCAGCGTCATCCGCTCGACCATCGACGGCGGCAGATCCTTCTTGGGTTGCCCACCGGCAGTCTGGACGGTGGACAGTGTGTCGTTCATGTCAACGATGGTCATGGACGCCTCCCGAAAACTGGAATTGATTCTACCGACTATAACCCAGGTCACAGTTCCTGGAAAGTGAATCAACCTTTTCGATCCCGATCAGCGGTAATTCCCCTGCTGCCATGCGAGCAGGAGGGCTATAAACGCCCGATGCACCTGGGAATCGTCACGCCGGTACTGATTCAGCACCCGAGCACACGTTCGGAGTGGGAGGCGAGTGCCGACATCGGTGAGATCGCCACAGTGGCCGCTACGGCAGATCGACTCGGTTTCCATCATCTGACCTGCAGTGAGCACGTAGCAGTTCCCGAAGAGATTGCCACCGAACGCGGCGGAACCTATTGGGATCCACTCGCCACACTGGGCTATCTGGCCGCCCGCACGTCGCGGATCCTCCTGACGACGCAGGTGCTGGTACTGGGTTATCACCACCCCCTCGAGATCGCCAAGCGCTACGGAACACTGGATCGCGTCAGCAACGGACGCCTGATACTCGGGCTCGGAGTCGGAACTCTGAAACAAGAATTCGATCTCATAAATGCTCCGTTCGTCGACCGGGGAGCGCGTGCCGACGATGCTCTGGCAGCACTTCGTGCATCACTGTCGACGCCGACTCCGGAGTATCACGGCGAGTTCTACGACTACTCCGGATTCGTCGTCGAACCCCATGCCGTCCAGAAGCGCGTACCCCTGTGGATCGGCGGCCGGACCAAGAGGTCGTTGCGCCGGGCCACCACACACGGCGACGGTTGGGTTCCGTTCGGGCTGCGATTCTCCGAACTGAAGGAAATGCTCGACGCCACGACGCTCCCCGACGGATTCGACGTCGTCCTCCCCGCCGGCGCTCCGCTCGACCCCCTCGGCAATCCCGAATCCACGTTTCGTGCCCTCACTCGCGTCCGCGACGCCGGGGCGACCATCGCCAGTTGCTCGATCGGCGCTCGAAACGTCGAGCACTACTGCGAACAACTCGAAGAACTTCACCGAATCGCCCTCACCGAGGGCGTCGCTTTCACCACTTCCTGATCCGTCAACCTTCCCGAGTAAAGGACGTACCCATGACCGACACGACCGCCCTGATCGAATCTCTGCTGGCCCGAGTGGAATTGCTCGAGGACAAGCTCGCGATCACCGAACTGCTGACCACCTACAGCCCCGCCGTCGACAGTGGATCAGCCGACGAGGTCGCGAACCTGTGGCTCGAGGACGGCGTCTACGACGTCGACACCGGCGCGATGCACGGCCGCGGCGAACTCCGGGCCATGGTTCACAGCGCCTCTCACCAGAACTGGATCATGAACGGCGCGGCCCACATGATGACGCCAGCGCACATCCGCATCGACGGCAACAAGGCCGTCGCGACCTGCCATTCGCAATTGGTCATCAAGGACCCCGAGAACCCGACCGGGTTCAAGGTCCTCCGTATCACCGCGAACCGCTGGGAACTGATCAAGACGGACGGCGAGTGGAAGGTCGAACTGCGTACCAACGCCCTCCTCGACGGACGGCCCGAGGCTCGCGCTCTCCTGGCCGCCGGGGTGACGGCCTAACCCCCTGTGCGCGGTTAAGGACCCTCTGCGGTCGCTAACCGCGCACAGCTGTTGAAAGTTCGGCTCCCCGAACTCTATAGTTCACTTATTCGAACCAACAGGTCCGAGTACGTGTGACCAGGAGACCGATGAGCACCAGTACGCAAGAGCCGACGACTCCGCGCCGACGACCTACGGGGAGATCCATCGCTCTGCTCGGTCCGGCGTTCGTCGCGGCAATCGCGTACGTCGATCCGGGCAACGTCGCCGCCAACCTCACCGCCGGCGCGAAGTACGGCTATCTCCTCATCTGGGTGCTCGTCCTCGCCAACGCGATGGCCGTCCTGGTGCAGTATCTGTCCGCGAAACTCGGGTTGGTCTCCGGCAGATCCTTGCCCGAGATGCTCGGTCAGCGGCTACGCAAGAACAACCGTCGCGCGTTCTGGCTCCAGGCCGAGATGATGGCGATCGCGACCGACGTCGCCGAAGTCATCGGCGGCGCCATCGCACTCAACCTGCTCTTCAACATCCCGCTCTTCCTCGGCGGGCTGATCACCGGATGCGTGTCGATGGTGATCCTGACGATTCAAAGTCGGCGCGGACAGCGCACTTTCGAGTTCGTGGTCATGGGATTGCTGGCCATCATCACGATCGGCTTCCTGACCGGGCTCGCCTTCACCGACGTCTCCGGCAGCGAAGCAGTCGCGGGACTGGTGCCCCGCTTCGAAGGCACCGAGACCGTACTGCTCGCCGCCAGCATGCTCGGCGCCACGGTCATGCCGCACGCGATCTACCTTCACTCCGCATTGGCACGTGATCGCCACGGCCACATCAAACCCGGGCCACGGTTGCAGCGACTACTCAAAGTCACCCGTTGGGATGTCGTCGTCGCCTTGATCATCGCGGGCGGCGTGAACATCGGCATGCTGCTTCTGGCCGCTTCGGCTCTGCGCGGAGTACCCGGCACCGACACCATCGACGGCGCGCATGCCGCGATCGAGAATTCGCTCGGCCCGGGCGTGGCCGTTGTCTTCGCAATCGGGCTCCTCGCCTCGGGACTCGCGTCGACCTCCGTGGGATGCGCAGCCGGCGCCGAGATCATGCACGGTCTTCTGGCCATTCGCATTCCGGTGATCACACGCCGAATCGTCACTCTCATCCCGGCGCTGATCGTTCTCGGACTCGGCGTCGACCCGACGCTGGCGCTCGTGCTCAGCCAAGTGGTCTTGAGCCTGTGCATCCCCTTCGCGATCATCCCGCTGGTGCGAATGACCTCGGACCCCGAACTCATGGGCGACGCGCGAAATGCCCCGATCACGACCGTCGCGGCGTGGATTGCGGCGGGCTTGATCGTTGCACTCAACGTCGCTCTGCTGGTTCTGACGGTGACAGGCTAGAGCACCGGAGCCACCCAACGCGTCCCTCACAAACGCGCTGGACGGCTCCGGCCGGACTAGGAGGCTTGCTCGGCGAGAGTGGCCTTGGCCCAGCGGTAATCGGCCTTTCCGCTGGGAGAACGCCTGATCGACGGAACGTTCATGACGGTGCGCGGCACCTTGTACCGAGCGACCTGCGACGCGCAATGCTCACCGATCTCGGCAGCGTCCGGGACGTCGAAGCCTTCGCGGGTCGTGATGACCGCAGCGACGCGCTCACCGAACTTCGCATCCGGAATTCCCGCGACCAGTGCGTCGAGCACAGCCGGGTGACTCTTGAGTGCCTGCTCGACCTCCTCGGGATACACCTTCTCCCCACCGGTGTTGATGCACTGAGAACCACGCCCCAGCAGGACGATCGAGCCGTCGGCTTCGACACGTCCGACGTCGCCGAGCACCGACATCCGCACCCCGTCGATCACCGGGAACGTAGCCGCGGTCTTGACCGGATCATTGAAGTAGCCGACCGGCACGTGACCACTGCGAGCGATGTACCCGGTCTCGGGAGATCCCGGCTCCAGCGGCCGCATCCTTTCGTCCACGACGCGGGTCTCGTCGCGAGCCGCGATGCGCATCAATCCGTCTTCGCCGATCTCGAGATTGCCGTCGACGCCCGACTCCGAGGAGCCGAATCCGTCGCGGATCACCAGGTTCGGGAGTATGGACTTGAGCTGCTCGCGCAGGGAGAGCGAGAACAATGCTCCGCCCGACGAGACCATTCCGACCGTGCTGAGATCGTAATCCGCAGCGTTGGCAGCCAATTCGTCTGCGAGCGGACGCGCCATCGCATCTCCGACGACGGTGATGGAGACGGCCTTCTCACTCCCGGCGAGCTGCAGGGTCGTCTTCGCATCGAAGCGCGCCATGAGAATTGCGTTGGCGCCCATGAAGAATCCGGTGAACAGCGAGTACGACGCTGCGCCGTGCATCAACGGTGCAGTGCTGAGCATGTTCATCGCGGGCACGTTCGGGACCGCGGCGTACAGAGCTTCAGCGGTGGTGTGCGGCGGACCGAACGGATTTCCGCCGGTGAGCGCCGCGAAGTAGAAATCCTCGTGACGCCACATGACACCCTTGGGCATACCCGTCGTGCCACCGGTGTAGATGACGAAGAGGTCGTCGTTGCTGCGGGGCGCGAAGTCACGAGTAGCGGGCTGCTCCGCGGCAGCGTCGGCATATCGAACGACGTCGACGCCTTCGATGTCGCGGACCACCGACCCACCGACGACAACGACGTGTTTAATTCCGGGCGCGGCCGGGAGGACAGTCTCCACGACGGGAACGAACTCCTCGTCCACGATCAGCGCTACCGACTGCGAATCGTTGTACAGGTAGGTCAGTTCGGCGTCGACGTAGCGATAGTTGACGTTGATCGGGACTGCGCGAATCTTGAGGCAGCCGAGCAAACTCTCGACGAACTCGATGCTGTTGCGCATGTGCAGAGCGACGTGATCACCCGGCCCGACACCGACGCTCGCCAAGTGGCGGGCAATGCGGTTCGATCCCTCGTCCAGTTCGACGTAGGTGCGACGACGGCCATCGCACACGAGTGCGGTGCGGTCCGGAATCAAATCCGAAATGCCCTCGTACAGATCTGCCAAATTCAGTGACACTACTGGTGCCTTCCTTGATGTCCGGCCCGGGGAATGCGGGACCGACCGTACTGCGTTTCGGTGAGAACTATCCGACCCGGGTGCCGACGAATGCGGCCAAGAACTGGGCGGATTCACCCGTTGCGCCACCAGAAGTCGCGAAAGCCGATCCTGCCGTGAGGATCTCCGACGGCGGTGTGGGATGGGGACGTTTCTGGGTGTCGACAACCATGGTGGCTCCGGGACAGGATCGGTGGTGGCGCAGGGCGCGTACGCGGTGGGGTCGCCGCGTCGACCCAAGGTGGCATGCGCCGCTCGTGACCCAGATCACCGCTCCCGCTCAGTGAGACTACTCGTCTTTAGGCCGACATTCTGCTCAAAACTAGAACTAATTCTGATTTTGCTCGAATGATTTTTTCGGAACGACAACCGAACTCTCGACTTCAAATTAGAATGAATACTAATTTTTCTGAACCTACTCGCCAGACCGGATCGAAGGAGCACGACATGACGCAATCACTGAGCTTGGAAGGCAAAGTTGCCGCCGTCACCGGCGCCGGCGCCGGCCTGGGTCGCGCCGAGGCACTCGGACTCGCCGCTGCCGGCGCAGCCGTCATCGTCAACGACATGGGCGCAGCGGCCAACGACGTGGTCGACGAGATCAAGGCAGCAGGCGGACAGGCACTCGCCATCACCGGCGACGTCTCCGATTGGTCACTCGGCGGGCGCATCATCGAAGAGGCCGTCAAGAACTTCGGATCCTTCGACATCCTCGTCAACAATGCAGGCATCCTGCGCGACAAGATGATCTTCAACCTGACCGAATCCGATTGGGACGACGTCATCCGCGTACACCTCAAGGGTCACGCCGCCACCTCACACGCAGCCGCAGTCCACTGGCGCGCAGCCAGCAAGGCCGCCGACGCACCGGTCTACGGCCGCATCATCAATACCTCTTCCGAAGCCTTTCTCTTCGGCAGCGCCGGACAGCCCAACTACTCGGCAGCCAAGGCCGGTATCACCGCGCTGACGCTCTCGAGCGCAGCAGGTCTCTCCCGCTACGGCGTCCGCACCAACGCGATCTGCCCCCGCGCCCGCACCGCTATGACGGCAGAAGCCTTCGGCGAAAACAACACCGGCGTCGTCGGCCTCGATCCGCTTGCACCCGAGCGCGTCGCGACCCTGGTCAGCTACCTCGCATCCCCCGATTCCGACGAGATCAACGGTCAGGTATTCGTCGTCTACGGCAAGATGGTGGCGTTGATGGAAGCACCCAAGGTCGAGAATCGTTTCGACGCAGCCGGATCCGCGTTCACGGTCGAAGAACTCGGTGGCCAGCTCTCGTCCTACTTCTCCGGCCGTGGGCCGTACGAGACCTACGCCGCCTACAGCGTCGCCGGCCTCGAAAAGATCGCACTTGCAGTCGACGAGACCGCAACAGTTTAAGCAGCACTGACGAAGAGGAGCGTTTTCATGAGGTTGAACGGCAAGGTAGCGATCGTCACCGGCGGCGCCGGTGGAATCGGTCGCGCCATCACCCGAGTCTTCGCCCGTGAAGGCGCGAAGGTCCTGTTCGTCGACATCAACGACGAGCAGGGCCAGGCCCTCGAACAAGAACTGGCCGGCTCCGGCAAGTTTCTGAACGTCGACCTTGCTGCTGCCGGTTCGGCCGAGCAGATCCGTGACGCTGCGCTCGCGGCTTTCGGCAAGCTCGACATCCTGGTGAACAACGCTCACGCGTCCCGTCAGGCTCCGTTGCTCGAAACCACGCAGGACATGTTCGACCTGTCCTTCAACACCGGTTTCTACCCCGTTGTCCACCTGATGCAGGCGTGCCACGACGAACTCGCGAAGACCAAGGGTTCGGTCGTCAACTTCGCATCGGGTTCAGGTTTGGACGGAATGCCCACCCAGACGTCCTACGCTGCGGCCAAGGAAGCTGTGCGAGGCCTGACGCGCGTCGTCGCCAACGAGTGGGCGCCGGAAGGCATTCGGGTCAACGTGGTCTGCCCGTTCGCTGCCACCGAAGGCGTCGTCAAGTGGCAGGAAGCCTTCCCCGAACGTGCAGCCGCATCGGTTGCCAAGGTACCGCTCGGACGCATCGGGGATCCCGAAACCGACATCGCTCCTGTCGTGGTGTTCCTGGCGAGCGACGATTCCCAGTACATGACCGGACAGACGTTGATGGCCGACGGCGGCAGCATCAAACTGCGCTGAGCCGAAGTTCTTCTCGGTGGGACTCAGCTCACCGAGAAGAGCTTGGCAGCGTTGTCGTGCACGACGGCTCGCAGCCACTCGTCTCCGAGATCGAAGCGCGTAACCGCTTGCAAGGCCGTGAGATACGGGTACGGGATGTTGGGGAAGTCGCTGCCGAACAGGATGCGGTCCTGCATGTCGACGAGCCGTGACACGTCGGCCTTCGGGAAGGCACACTGCTCTTCCGTGAAGTCGGTGAAGGCCATGGTCGTATCCAGGCGAATGTTGCCGTAAGCCTCTGCCAGATCGAGGAATTCGCTGTACTCGGGCATCCCCATGTGCGCGACGATCAACGACAGGCGCGGGTACCGTGACAACAGCGAAGCAATGCGATCGGGCCCCGTGTACTCCCCCGGCGCCGGTCCCGATCCACAGTGGATCACGATAGGCGTCTCGGAGTCCTCGAGCTGACCCCAGACCTTGTCGAGCAGAGGGTCGTTCGGATCGTAGTTGCCGACCTGGATGTGGGACTTGAAGATTCGCGCACCCGACTCCAACGCCTTCCCGACGTACGACGCTGCCGACTCCTCGGGATAGAAAGTGGCCGTGTGCAGGCAATCGGGTGTTTGCGCGGCAAACTCGACGGCCCACTGGTTGAGCCACTCGGCCATCGCGTGCTTGTGCGGGTAGATCATGGACGTGAAAGCTCGGACGCCGAACTCGCGGAGACGGTGTACCCGCTCCTCCTCGGCAAGGCGGTAGGCGATGGGCCATGGTCGCCCGATCATCGGGCCCGCCGAATCGAAGTAACCCCACACCTTGTCCATGACGCTCTTCGGCATGAAATGGGTATGGACGTCGATCACGCCCGGAACACCCAACTCGCGCCAGAAAGCCCGAACCTCGGCGATCTCTTCCGGTCCGGTCGATGGGACCTCTTCGGTACACACGTCTGACACCCCTTTCGTTCGCTCGACCATACCGAGCGCCGTCGCGCTCACCGGGACAGGTCGTTGACGGCCCGCCATGAGCACCCGAGTGTGAACCCATCTTGCCGATCACCGTTGGAGGTTGAATGTCTCAGGCCGAGTCCGAAGTGGGGTCGATCAGTGCCGTCGAGGAACTGCTCGCAATCGAGGAAATCAAACGTGTCTTCGCCGCGCGCCTACGCTGCATGGACACCAAGCAGTGGCACGTCTACCCGACCCTGCACACCGCAGACGTCGTCAGCGAGACGTGGGGCGGACTCCCGACGGACAAGCAACCCAAGACCGGTGACACCTCGAACCAGGTAGTGGGCATCGACAAACTCACCGCCGCAATTCGGAACATGCTCGACGGCGACATCCCCCTCACCACGGCACACCACGCACACACTCCCGAAATCGTGCTGACCTCGCCCACCACCGCAACCGGTATCTGGGCGATGGAGGACATGCTGTGGTGGAACGACGGCGAGAAAGAACTGCATCTACACGGCTACGGCCACTACCACGAGGAATACCGCAAAGAAGACGGCAGGTGGCTGATCAGCTACCGAACGCTCACGCGGCTCCGTGTCGACCAGGACCCCGGATTCTTCCGATTCATGAAAGCGCTGTGACGAAGTGACCAACCCGCTGTTCCAACCGCTCCGTATCCGTTCGCTCGAATTGTCCAACCGCATAGTCATGTCGCCGATGACGCGCACGTACTCCATCGAGGGCGTGCCCGGGCGCGACGTCGCCGACTACTACCGCCGACGCGCCGAGGGCGGAACCGGACTGATCGTCACCGAGGGCGTCGCGATCGATCACGAGACTGCTGTCGATCACGCCAATGTCCCCAACCTCCACACCCCTGCCGCTCAGGCCGGCTGGCGCAAGGTAGTCGACGACGTGCACGCTGCGGGCGGCAAGATCGTGCCTCAGCTCTGGCACGTCGGACCGCTGTGGGGTGCGATGACGCAAATGGGCCCCTCACTCAAGCCGATGCGCCCCTCCGGCGAATGGGGCCCGCTCGGCGTCACCTCGTACTCTGCTGCCTACGTCGAGCGCGCACAGGCGAGCACCGAAGCGATGACCGAGCAGGACATCCAGGACGTCATCGACGCGTACGTCCGCAGCGCCAAGCACGCCGTCGAACTCGGCTTCGACGGCATCGCGATCCACGGCGGTCACGGCTACCTCCTCGACTCCTTCTTCTGGGAGGGCACCAACCAGCGCGACGACGCGTGGGGCGGCGACCTGGAGCGTCGTACCAAGTTCCCGGCCGCCGTCGTCGCTGCGATCCGCGCGGCCATCGGACCGGATCTGCCGATCATCTACCGTTTCTCGCAGCACAAGCAGCAGGATTTCACCGCCAAGATCGCGGAAACTCCCGAGGAGTTGGGCGTCATCCTGGGCGCGCTGGTCGACGCCGGAGTCGACGTTCTCGATGCCAGCATCAGGCGTTTCGACGTCCCGGCCTTCGAAGGCAGCGATCTCTCGCTAGCGGGTTGGGCGAAGAAGCTGACAGGCGCCGTCACGATGGCCGTCGGCAGCGTCGGGATCGGAAAGTCACTGCGCGACAGTCGCATCGAAGGTGTTGCGCCGGTGGTGGACAACATCCCACAGCTCGAGGAGCGCATCGGCAGCGGTGAGTTCGATCTGATCGCGATCGGCCGCCTCCATCTCGCCGATCCGGCGTTGGCGTCGACCCTGCGCGACGGTGGTCCGCTGCCCGCGTTCGATCGAGCGGTGCATGAGGGCAGCTTGATCTAGGGGCTCGCCCCTGTGATGATCTAGTGGCTCCGCCCCCTGTGCGCCTTTCCGGTAGTTCGCACTACCGACAAGGCGCACAGGGCCGAAGGCCTTTATGTTCGACCTATGACTACCTTCAACGCCTGGGTCGCCCGCGAAAGCGACGGCACCATCGACTTCACCCCCGAAACCGTCGACGAGTCCTTCCTCCCCGCAGGTGAGGTCACCATTCGCGTCGAGTATTCGAGCGTCAACTACAAGGACGCGCTCGCGGTCACCCCGAAAGGCGGGGTGGTTCGCGAGTACCCGATCGTCCCCGGCATCGACGTCGCCGGCGAGGTCATTGCCTCCGAGTCCGACGCATTCGCCCCGGGCGACAAGGTCGTCGCACATGGTTACGAGATCGGGACCGCCCGCAACGGCGGCTACGCCGAGATCGCCCGTTTGCCTGCCGAGTGGGTCGTGAAGCTCGACGGCATTTCCACCGCCGACGCTGCTGCGATCGGCACGGCAGGATTCACCGCGGCCATGAGTGTCCAAGCCATTCTGGCCAGCGGAGTGACGCCCGCCGACGGTCCCGTCCTGGTGACGGGCGCGAGCGGCGGAGTCGGCACCGTCAGTGTCGACCTTCTGGCAAGCGCAGGCTTCGACGTGGTCGCCTCCAGCGGCAAGCCCGGCGCGGCAGACCTTCTGGTCTCACTCGGTGCGTCTTCGGTGATCGGCCGGCTCCCCGAGGATCCCGACGCCAAGCCTCGCCCGCTCGGAAAATCTCAGTGGGCGGCGGCCGTCGACTGCGTCGGTGGAAAGACCCTCGCTCACGTTCTGAGCACGATCAACTACGGCGGTGTTGTGGCCGCCAGCGGGTTGACCGGTGGCGCCGCGCTGCCTACGACCGTGCTGCCGTTCATTCTCCGCGGAGTCTCACTGCTGGGCATGGACTCGGTATTGATGCCGGTCGAACCCCGTCGCGCGCTGTGGGCCCGTCTGGGCTCCGACCTCGCACCACGTCATCTGCAAGAGATCACGAACCTCGTTGCCGTCCGCGACGTCGTCTCGGTGATCGATCAGGTACGCGAAGGCAAGTACACCGGCCGTGCGCTGGTTCAGGTTGCCGCCGGTTTCTGAACCGCTCAGAAAAGTGTGAACAGATCTGCCGGCTCTTCGGCCGTCGTGGACTTCTCTTTGTACGGAGAGTTCACGGCGGTCGGCTCCTTCTTCACCGGGGCAGCAAGCGGCACCGACGCGATGTCCCCCGAGACGATGGCGCGTGCGGCTTCGCCGGCCAGCTTGTCTGCCATCTCGTTGTAGTGGTTGCCCACATGCCCGCGCACCCAGCGGAAGCGCACCGGTCCGACACGATCGGTGATGGCTCGATCGATACTCTGCACCAATTCGAGGTTCTTGACCGCCCCGCCGCTCGCGGTCTTCCAGCCCTTGCGCTTCCAGCTGGGCAACCATTCGGAAGCGCACTTGATGGCGTACTGCGAGTCGGATTCGATGAGCAGAGGATCTGCACCGGGATGGGCGACGACGGCCTCGAACAGAGCACGCAACTCGGCAATCTGGTTGGTGCCGGACGCTTCTCCGCCGGACATGCTCGGACCCTCGTGATTGACCCACGCCCAGCCGATAGCCCCGCCGGGGTTTCGCAGACAGGATCCGTCGGTGCTCACGATGATCATGGCTCGGACAATACGTTGCGCCACCGACACACGCCTTAACGGAGGATGGACGGTGGCGATACGCTGACCTCGATGACGCCGCTATCTCCGGTCGACGAAGTCACGGTGACTTCTCAGCGACCACTCGATGCCGCGCTGACGCTCAGCCCGCATCAGCGCGGACCCGGCGACCCCGCACATCGGCGGTCCGCCGACGGAGCGATCTGGCGAGTTTCCCGCCAACTTTCGGGTCCTGTGACCTACCGCATCACTCAGTCGGATCGCCACTCGGTGCGGGTGCAGGCGTGGGGTCCCGGCGCCACGGAATTACTGATCGGCGCTGAAGCGTTGCTCGGTCTCGACGACGAAGCCGAAGATTTCGCCCCCGAACATCCCAAGCTCGCCGAAGCTCATCGACGCTTCCCGCATCTGCGCATCGGCCGCACCGGCCGCGTCATGGAAGCTCTCGTTCCCGCGATCCTCGAGCAACGCGTCCACGGCATCGACGCGTTTGCCGCGTGGCGCCGCCTGCTGACCAAGTTCGGTGAGCGCCCGCCCGGCCCGGCACCCGACGGAATGCGAGTTCCACTCACCGCGGACCAATGGCGTCGAATGCCGTCATGGGAGTTCCATCGCGCGAACGTCGATCCCGCGAGGTCCAAGACGATCGTTCAGTGTGCTCGCGTCGCCGACCGCCTCGAGCAGGCATCCACGTTCCCCCGGGCCGAAGCGACCAAACGATTGCGAGCGGTGCCCGGCGTCGGAATCTGGACTGCCGCCGAAGTGGCTCAGCGCGCCTTCGGCGATTCCGATGCACTCTCGGTCGGCGACTACCACCTCGCTGCCGTCGTCGGGTGGTCACTGCTGGGTGAACCGATAGACGACGCCGAGATGGTGCAGTACCTCGCGCCCCTTCAACCGCATCGATACCGCGCCGTGAGGCTTCTGCAGGTCAGCGGCCAAGCCGTCAAACCCAAGTTCGGTCCGCGAACTGCCGTTGCCGACCACCGCTGGCACTGAGGGTTTGCACCGAGAACCAGGAGACAAGAAATGTCGACCCGATACGCACACATCGCCTTCTCCCCCGCTGCGGTGGAGCGTCAGCGGTCGACCGGGAGTTTCACTGTCTACGGTTCGAAACTCGATCAGCCCGACGAAGGCCCGATGGAATTCGATTTCCGCGCTCAGGGATTCGTGAAATCCGTGGATTCCTTCTTCATGTCCACGGTGACGCCCGACGGGTGGCCGTACGTCCAACATCGCGGCGGCCCGCGCGGATTCCTGCATGTGTTGGGTCCGAATCGAATCGGATTCGCCGATCTTCCCGGCAATCAGCAATTCGTGACACTCGGCAATCTGGAAGCGAACAATCGCATCTCGCTGTTCGTCATCGACTACCCGACGCGGACGAGATTGAAGATCTACGGGCGTGCGCAGGTGATCGAGGAGGACCAGGACCCTGCACTACTGCAACAGCTCTTGCAAGTTCCCGGCGGCACCATGACCGCAAAAGCCCAGCGTTCCATCGTCATCGAGGTCGAAGCGTTCGACTGGAACTGCAGTCGAAACATCACACCTCGCTTCGACAAGGAGCGCATGGACGAATCCCTCGCTCTGGCACGCCAACCCCTGCAAGCCGAGGTCGACCGGCTTACAGCCGAGGTCGAGGAATTGCGCGCGCGTTTGTCGAAGAACGAATGAGACTGGGCGGTTTCAGGGCACCCGGAGTCGGGTAGCCACCAAACACGGCCCGTCGCACGGAGACGACGGGTCCCGTTGTGCCCGAGGAGGTCCGCACGATCGATCCAGACGGTGGAGTTCAGGCTAACGAACTGCACCGCCACCATTCACGACTGGTTCCACACAGACAGATTGGCCGTCCCCATGAAACTGTCCCGAACTCTCACCATGTCCGTTCTCGTTGTCGCCGCAGTCGGCGCCGGAGCCGGCACCGCGGTCGCAGCGCCCCCGAATGCGGGCTTCGATCCGTCCCAACCCCTACTGACGCCGACCGCCGAGTCGAACAGCCAGGCGGCGTTGATGCTCTTCCCCGGTAACGATCCGAAGCAAGCCGCGTTCGACACGATGGCCAACGAGGTCAATATCGGCTGGAACAACGGCGGCTTGCAGTCGACGCTCATCGGAGCCAACCTCGGCGTCGGAATCGGCTGCCTGTCGATCTTCCCGAACTTCATCGCCGGCTGCATCGTCGGTGGAGTCATCGGCACGGTTGCCGGAGTCGGCGCGGGAATCACCAACGGAAACCCGAACGCTGCGCCGGCCGTCGAGAAGTTCTTCGCGACTCCTTGAGAGGCGCTCAGCTGTGCGTGTGCCCGGGGGTGGGTGTCTCGTCGTGAAAATGTGTGGCGCCGATCGAATGCAACAGCTGGTGAACGGTGTCGTCTGCCAGTTGGTATCGCATCGATCGGCCGTCGCGCGTCGCGCTCACCCACCCCTGGCTACGCAGTAGGCGCAGCGCATGTGAGACCGCAGTGCCGCTCATCCCCAGCGCCACGGACAGATCCGTGACGCAGATCCCCGGTGCGTGGTGAAGGCAGAGCAGCAGACGCAGACGGTTTGCGTCGGAGAGCAGCTCGAAGCGACCGGACCAACTGGTGACGTCCAGACCCTCGAGTGCAGCCCTGGCGCGTCGAACATCCTCGATGCTCAGCGCGCCGCTGGTGTCTGCTGCACCTGCATTCGTCAACCGACTGCCTCCGTAGAACTTCCGATCCCCCGCCGCAAGTGTACCCAGAAGCGAACCCCGTCAGGCGGACTCCACCACGGCCGCCATACCCTGGCCACCGCCGATACACATGGTCAACAGTGCTTTTCCGCCGCCGCGTCGGCCGAGTTCGTGAAGCGCGGTCGTTGCCATACGCGCACCCGTCGCTCCCACGGGGTGCCCTAGTGAGATGCCGGAACCGTTGACGTTCAGGCGATCGAGGTCCTCGAACCCCCATTCCTTCACGACGCCGAGAACCTGGCACGCAAACGCCTCGTTCAGCTCGACCAGATCGAAGTCGGCAAAGCCTGCCCCTGTTCGAGCAAACAGTTTCGAGACGGCGGCAACCGGCCCGAGGCCCATCAGCGCCGGTTCACAACCGGCCGCGGCCCAGCTGTCGAGGAACCCGATGGGTTCCAGCCCCAGCTCGTCCAGACGATCCTCGGCGACCACCAACATCGCTGCCGCAGCGTCGTTCTGCTGGCTGGCGTTACCGGCGGTCACGACGCCTCCCTGTGTCACCGCACGCAGCCGTGCCAGGGTTTCGAGTGAGGTATCCGGACGGATCCCCTCGTCAGCACGAAACTGTGTGACGTTCCCTTTTCGATCAGTCTGTTCGACGGCAACGATTTCGGCATCGAATCGGCCGGAATCTCTTGCCAGTGTTGCTTTTCGGTGACTCTCGACAGCGAAGGCGTCCGACTCTTCCCGCGTGATCCCGCAGCGCGCCGCGACGTTCTCGGCCGTTTCGATCATTCCGCTGATCCGGCCGAATCGCCACTCGGGTTGCGAGCGCTCGCGGCCACGATCGAGGCGGTCGAACAGTTGCAGCCCACCGGATTTGGTTCCCCACCGCGCTCCGGTGGTGTAGTGCTCGATCCCGCTCATCGATTCGACGCCACCCGTGAGAACCACGTCGGCCGCACCCGTCTGGACCATCATGGCCGCGGTAACGATGGCCTGCAGACCCGTTCCGCACCGGCGATCGGTCTGGAAGCCGGCTACCGAAATCGGCAACCCGGCTTCGAGCGCCGCCCACCTGCCGATGCACGGTGCCTCCGAATTGGCATACGACTGCCCCATCGCGACGTCGTCGATGCGGGACGGATCGATTCCGCTGCGACGCACGGTCTCCTTGACGACAGTGGCAGCCAAACTTTCCGCAGGCACGTCACGAAGCGCCCCTCCGAACCGGCCCACCGCGGTTCTGACCGGCGCGACCAATGCTGCTCGTTTCACAACTGACCTCGAATCTCGTTCTGGAAGAATGGAAAAGGAATCAGGAGACCAACAGGCGCACGGTATCCGCCACCAGCGCAGGCTTACCCGCTCCTTCGATTTCGATCGTGTACCGCACGACAATCGTCGCGCCCTTCGCGGAGCGCTCGAAAGAAAGAATCTCCGCACCGGCTCGCACCGAAGAACCGACCTTGACCGGTTCGGGGAATCGCACCTTGTTGCTGCCGTAGTTCACGGTCATGGAGATTCCGTCGACACGCATCACCTGAGCACCGAGCACTGGCAACAACGAAAGAGTCAGATAGCCGTGGGCGATGGTGCCGCCGTACGGACCCTGCGCTGCCCGCTCGGGATCCACGTGAATCCACTGGTGATCCTCGGTGGCGTCGGCGAACTTGTCGATCCGATCCTGCGTGACCGGGAACCACGCGCTGTAGCCCAAGTGCTCACCGACAGCCGTCTCCACGTCGTCGATTCCATTGAAAATTCGCATAGTTCTCTCCTGAAAGGTGTTGAACAGCAAAGAAAAGCAACAGCGCCCGGCGCAGCTCTAATGTGCGCCCCGGCGCAGTGTCACCCGATACGTGTACTGCTCCGGCAAGAAGTAGCTCACCGACAACTCGTTTGCAACGCCCTGCGCGTTGGAGTACAAACGGTCTACCCGCAACATGGCGTGGCCGATTTCGCAACCGACGTCCCTGGCAACGTCCGCCGTTGCCGGGGACACCGTGATCGACTGTGCTGCTTCGACAATCGGACTGTCGATCAGCGGCTCCAGCAAGCCGATCACCGTATTGGCGCTCACCGCACCGGCCGCCATGGCGGGCAGGTCGATGATCTGCCGAGCAACGGCCTCCGGCAGATGCGCCGTCGTCTGAACGAACGGAACTCCCTCGTGTATCCGCCGGAAGACCACGGTGTACACGACGTCGGTGTCGAGCCGAAGCCGACTGGCCGCCTCGATGTCCACGCGCCGTTGCAGCGGTGACACAACTTCCATCGTCGTGTCCCGCGAAAGGTTCATGAGATCTTCGATGGATCCGAGATGACGGAGATAGCGGCCGCTGTTCTCGGTCACGAACGTGCCGCGCCCGGGCACTCGGTACACGATGCCCTCGGCAACCAGGTCGTGAAAGGCTCGGCGGACTGTCTGCCGACTCACGCCGTGATGCTGCGCCAGTTCGGATTCGGTGGGCAGTTGAATGCCGTCGCGGTAGGTACCGGCAGAGATCTGCTGACGAAGCTCACGAGAGAGGCGTTGGTACGCCGGCTCCGTCTCTCTTTCCTTACCGCTCATAGCGACATGATCCTACTTGCTCACCGCTCCGTCACAGACCGCCGCGGGCAACCAGCTGCGAAACGATCACGTTGCGCTGAATTTCGTTGGTTCCCTCCCCGACGATCATCAGTGGTGCATCACGGAAATACCGCTCGACGTCGTACTCCGTCGAGTAGCCGTAGCCGCCGTGGATGCGGACGGCGGACAACGCGATTTCCATCGCCACCTCGGAGGCGTACAGCTTGGCCATGCCTGCCTCCATGTCACAGCGCTCGCCGCTGTCGTACATCTGCGCCGCGTGCCAGGTCAGCTGCCGCGCGGCGGTCAGTTTCGTTGCCATGTCGGCGAGGTAATTGCCGATCGACTGGTGCTTCCAGATCGGCTGGCCGAAGCTCTCGCGCTGTTGCGCGTAGGCAAGTGAATCCTCGAGAGCGGCCGTGGCGACGCCCAGTGCGCGGCAAGCCACCTGGATACGGCCGGTCTCCAGCCCCTTCATCATCTGCGCGAAGCCCTTTCCGGGAGCACCGCCCAGAATGGCCGACTCGGAGATGCGGTAATTGTCGAAGGACAGTTCGCAACTCTCGACGCCCTTGTATCCGAGCTTCGGGAGGTCGCGAGAGACGGTCAGTCCTTCGCCGTGCTCGACGAGGACGATCGAGATGCCCGCATGACGAGGGCTTGCGCTGGGATCGGTCTTGCACAGTAATGCGATCACGCCGGACCGGCGGGCATTGGTGATCCATGTCTTTGCGCCGTTGATGATCAGATCTGTGCCGTCACTCTTGGCGTTGGTCGTCATGGCCTGCAGATCGGAGCCTCCGCCGGGCTCGGTGAGCGCCATGGTTGCCCGGATCTCGCCGGTTGCCATTCGCGGCAGGTACTTCACCTTCTGCTCTTCGGTACCGAACAGCGAGATGAGCTTCGCGACCACCGTGTGTCCACCCATCGCTCCCGCCAAGGACATCCACCCTCGCGACAGTTCCTGCGTCACCTGCGCATAACAAGGCATCGACACCGGCGATCCGCCGTACTCCTCGGGAATCGCGAGGCCGTAGATCCCGATCTGCTTCATCTGATCGATCCACTTCTCGGGATACTCGTTCGCGTGCTCCACCTCCTGGACCGTGGGCTTGACCTCTCGGTCGACGAACCGGCGCACGGTTTCGATCAGAAATGTCTCTTCGTCGTTGAGCTTGAGCATGAATCCGCCTCGACTTGAAAAAGTTTGTACGGCCATATTTCGATATTGTTCGCGCAATGTCAATACCGGCCTTGACATCGATACGCAGCAACTGCCAGCATCGAGGCAGTTCGGTGCACATCAACGCCGTTCACGGCAGCTCATCTATTTCGCAACTGGCCGTACATTTGATCCCCAGATCGAGGTAATCGATACACATGGACGAGAACCACTACCGCGCGACCAGACGCCGCGCGTCCCTGGTCGCACCGGGTTCGGACGAGCGCAAGGCCCGCAAAGCACTCTCTTCGTGCGCGGACGAGGTGATTCTCGACCTCGAAGATGCCGTCACTTCGTCGAACAAGGACCTTGCGCGAACCCTCGTGAGCTCCTTGGTGCTCGAGTTCGGTGGGGCGCGCACCATCTCGGTCCGAATCAACGGCCTGACCACGCCGTGGGCCCGCGACGACCTGATCGCCTGCGGCAGCCTCGAGGAATCGCTGACGAGCGTGATCGTCCCGAAGGTCGAGTCCGCGGACGAACTACTCGAGGCCGAGCACATCCTCTTCACTGCCGGTGGGAACCACACCACCCTGCAAGCCCTGATCGAAACTCCGCTCGGCGTCCAGAATGCCGACTCCATCGCCCGCGCGACTCCTCGTCTGCAGGCCGCGATCATCGGATACGCCGATCTCGGTGCAGCGCTGGGTCGCTCACGCTCGGCACTGCCTGAACACTGGCTTGCCATTCAGGACAGAATCCTGATCGCCTGCCGCGCAGCCGGCGTCGCAGCAATCGACGGGCCCTTCCTCGGCATCACCGACGACGACGCTTTCCGACACGCCGCGCACTGGACCAGCGCTCTCGGGTTCGACGGCAAATGGGTCATCCACCCGGCGCAAATCGACTCGGCCACTATCGCATTCACCCCCTCGGACGACGCCGTCCGTGACGCCAGACGGGTACTGACCGCACTCGAAGAGGCCGAAACCCTGGGTTCGGGTGCCGCCCAGCTCGACGGCCAGATGCTCGACGAGGCAGTGGCCGTGGCAGCGCGTCGTACGCTTGCCCGAGCCGAAGGAGTCACTGTATGAGCGAGCACTACGTCGGAGGACCGTACTTCGACGACCTCACCCACGGACAGGTATTCGACGAAGCCCCCGCGGTCACGTTGACCAGTGGACTCGCCGCCGCCCATCAGGCGATCCTCGGCGACCGCATGCGCCTTCCGCTCGACGCACATCTGTCGTCGAGTGTCACGGGTTCCGCTGCACCAGTGGCGAATCCAGGTCTCGTCACCGACATCGCCATCGGCCAGTCGACCGTGGTCACACACCACGTCAAGGCAAACCTCTTCTACCGTGGACTGCGATTCCACCGTTTCCCGGTACTCGGTGACACCCTGTACACGCGCACCGAGGTTGTCGGTCTGCGCGAGAACTCGGCCAAGCCGGGACGCGGCGCCACCGGACTTGCCGCGCTGCGGATGACGTCCACCGACCAGAACGGCAACACGGTCCTCGACTTCTACCGCTGCGCCATGCTCCCACTGAGCCCCGATCCGATCGAGGCGCGAGTTCGCCACGCCGACGACCTCGGGGCGATCGGTCCGTCCGAACCGGATCCGTACCTGTCACCTGACGGCTGGGACCTCGACACGTATCGAGAGCGCGTACCCGGCAGGCACTTCGAATCCGACCTGTTGGGTTCGGTGTTTCGCAGCAGCGGCGACGTCGTCTCCAGCGCCCCCGAGCTTGCCCGGCTGAGCTTGAACATCGCAGCGACGCACCACGACGAGCGCGTCGGCGCCCACGGTCGCCTCGTCTACGGCGGCCACACCATCGGGATTGCACTCGCCCAGGCAACCCGCGCTCTGCCGAACTTGGTGACAGTGCTCGGGTGGCACTCGTGCGATCACACCGGGCCCGTGCACGAGGGCGATACCCTCACCAGCGAACTACACGTCGAAGGCTCGTCGCCCCTCGAACATGGAACCGCAGTGCAGCTACGTTCACTCGTGTTCTCTCACAATGCTTCTGCAGCACACACCCCGGTCCTCGACTGGCGTTTCACTGTGTTGATGGCATGAGCACACACTTTTCCACCACGGAGGAACACAGATGAATCAGACCCCTAGCCCGTTGTCCGGGCTTCGCATCGTCGAGGTCTCGAGCTTTGTCGCCGCGCCCCTGTGCGGACTGACTCTCTCCCAGCTCGGCGCCGAGGTGATCCGGATCGACCCGATCGGCGGTGCCTCCGATTACAAGCGCTGGCCAGTCACCGACAACGGTGAAAGCATCTACTGGACCGGACTCAACAAAGGTAAACGGTCACTGTCAGTGGACATGCGCGCCGAGCGCGGCCAAGAACTGATTCGGCAGCTGGTCACGGCTCCGGGACCCGGCGGGGGAATCCTGGTCACCAATGCCGGCGGACGCACCTGGATGGGCCACGACTCCCTGACCCAATTGCGTAGCGACGTCATCACCCTCGAGGTTCTCGGACGCCGCGACGGCAGCCCCGGCGTCGACTACACGGTCAACGCCGCGTTGGGATTCCCACAGATCACCGGCCCCGCGGACTACGCCGGAGTTGTCAATCACGCCTTGCCGGCCTGGGACGTCGCCTGCGGGCTCTACGCCGCCCTGTCGATCACTGCCGCTGTGCGCCAACGTGACTCGACCGGACACGGCACGCAGATCACGCTGCCACTCGAAGACGTCGCATTGGCCACCGCGGGAACCCTCGGCTACCTCACCGAAGTACAGGTGAACGGCCGCAGTCGCGAGTCCGGCGGGAACGCCGTCTACGGCACGTACGGAATCGATTTCGTCTCCAACGACAACGACCGGTTCATGATCGTTGCACTCACTACTCGCCATTTCCGTGACCTTGCGTCGGTCACCGGCACCGCGGCGGCTGTCGACGCCGTCGAAGCCGCCCTCGGAGCCGACTTCTCCACCGAAGCGGACCGCTACCGTCATCGAGAGGTCCTGACAGCCCTGTTCTCACACTGGTTCCGGGAACACAGCGCCGCCGAGATCACTGCCGCGCTGGACCAGTCGTCAGTACTGTTCGAGAGGTACCGTAGTTTCGAGGAGGTTGTGAAATCCGGTGAACTCGAGAACAACCCGATGTTCTCCGCACTCGACCAGCCTCGAATCGGAAGTTATCTCGCTGCCGCCAACCCGGCGTCGTTCGACGGCACGCATCTGAGCACCGGACCGGCCTCCGAGGTCGGCGGCGATTCGGTCGCAGTGCTCACCGACATCCTCGGAACCACCGCTGATCACGCCTCGACGCTCATTGCGGACGGCGTCGTCGGGGTTCCGGCGAACTGACCCACTCACGAACGTATTTCGGCCTCGGAACACAGTTCCGAGGCCGAAAACATGCAACGAGCAATTCAGAGACCAAGATCCTTCGCGATGATGGTCTTCATGACTTCACTTGTGCCACCGTAGATTCGCGTGACACGTGTATCGGCGTAGAGGCGTGCGATCGGATACTCCGTGATGTACCCGTATCCGCCATGGAGTTGGAGGCACTTGTCGATCACTCGACCTGCCGCCTCGGTGCAGAACAGTTTCGCCTTCGCTGCATCGGGAATCGTCAGCGTGCCACGGTCATGACATTCGAGTGCGTTGTCGGACACCAACTGGATGGCATCGACCTCGGTGGCACATTCGGCCAGAACGAATTTGGTGTTCTGGAATGCCGCAACCGGCTTGCCGAACACCTTGCGGTCCTTGACGTAGTCGATGGCAAAGCGAAGCGCTGCACTGGCAGTGGCGGCCGCTCCGAATGCGATAGTCAGGCGCTCCTGAGCCAGGTTGTGGGTCAGGTAGCTGAATCCGTCGCCTTCTTCTCCGAGCCTGTCCTCGACGGGTACCTGTACGTCGACAAACGAAAGCTCCGCGGTGTCGGAGGTCTTGAGACCGATCTTGTTGATCTTGCGCCCCACCGAGTATCCGGGCGACGACGTGTCGACCACCAGAATCGACAACCCGGTGCGTCGGTTCTCCGCTGTGCTGGGCGCGGTGCGGCACACCACCAGGACGCGATCGGCAAGTACCCCGCCGGTGATGAACGTCTTGGAACCGTTGACCACGTAGTGCGTACCGTCCTCCGACAGCTTGGCCGTCGTCGCGATGTTCGCCAGATCCGACCCTGTTCCCGGTTCGGTCATCGCGATCGCGAACATCAGATCTCCGGAAGCGAAGCCCGGCAACCAGCGACTCTTCTGCTCGTCGTTCGCGTACTCGAGCAGGTAGGGCAGGATCAGGTTCGTATGCACCGACTGCGAGCCGAAGGAAGCCCCGGCGGCAGCAACTTCCTCGGCGACGACGACGTTGAACTTGAGCGACTTCTCGCCGCCTCCGCCGTATTCCTCCGGCACCTGAATTCCGAGTACGCCCAACTCTCCGAGTCGTCGGTAGAAATCGCGGGGCGGGTGACCGTCCTCTTCCCACTTCTCGTGGACCGGGGTTACTTCCTTCGCGATGAAATCGCGGACGGTAGCCCGGAATGCCTCGTGATCCTCGTTGAACACGGTGCGCTGCATGTATGAACTCCAGTCGGTCGAGGGAACAGGGTGATCCTGATCTCACCTTGCCTCAATGTTCCGCATCCAATCCAACACTCATCGGCTATTGCTCCGATAGGGCGTACCAATATGGCCTGACCTGCGATACATAGGCAACCGCTATCGTTCCGATCATCGACGCGACATTGCCCAAAGTGATCCAGAACACGTTGAATGGGTCAGCCGGCAAACACAACACCATCGATCGCTTCGAGGCCGCGCTTCGAGCACGATCGCATCCGCCCACCAGTCTCGAAGGGACGCCACGTGACCCCCATCGCGCCACAGCGTAACGACGTCCAGCCCGAAGCAACAGCAACGCCAGATTCGTCAGCAGTCCCCGTCTTCGGTACCCGCAAGCGTGCGTGGACGATGACCGGGCTCGTCGTCTTCCTCTACATCGTCAACTACGCGGACAAGGCAGTCCTCGGAATCATCGCTCAGCCCCTCGCTCGTGAGCTCGGACTGAAGTCTTCGCAAATCGGCATGGTCGGCTCGCTCTTCTTCCTGATGTTCTGCATCGGCGGATTCCTCGCCGGACCACTCAACAAGTACCTGACCCTACGTTGGGCACTGTTGATCCTGGCCGCAATCTGGTCTGTGGTCATGCTCCCCCTCGTTCTCGGCGCCAGCCTCGCGATGTTGATCGTCTCGCGCATGCTCCTCGGATTCGCCGAGGGTCCCAGCTCGGCGCTGATGCACACCGCGGCGTACTCGTGGCACCCGCCGGCCAAGCGCGGCCTTCCCGGCGCAATGCTCGCCGGATCCGCCTCTGTGGCAAAGATCGCCCTCGCGCCGGTACTGACCTTCATCGCCGTTCATTACGGCTGGCGCGCAGCGGTTCTCTCGCTCTCCGTTCTCGGTCTCGTGTGGATGGGTTGCTGGTTGGCCGGTTGGTCCGAGGGCCCGTACACGAGCAAGGCCGTCAAGGCGACAAAGACTGCGGATACAGAAGCAACCGAGGCAGCCACGAAGACGGTCACCGAGCCCAACGTTCCGTGGCGCAAGATCCTGCTCTCCCGCACCTTCGTCAGCTGCTGCTTCCTCATCGCCACCATCTACGCGCTGACCACCGTCGTTCTCACCTGGTTGCCGTCGTACTTCGAGGTCGGCCTCGGATACAGTGCGATGCAAGCCGGTTCGATGTTCGCGCTGCCCTCGATCGTCGGTCTCGTCCTCATGATCACCTCCGGTTCCGTCACGGACAAGTTGATCGGCCGCGGCTTCACTTCTCGCACGGTCCGCGTCATCGTTCCCTGCGTCGGCGTTCTGATCTGCGGATCGATTCTCCTGTTCCTGCCACAGATCTCCACTCCCATCGTCGCTGTCGCCATGGTCTCGATCGGCTACGGGTTCTCGGCAATCACCTTCCCGCTCATCAACGCTGCAATTTCGGAACTGTGCCCGCCGCAGCAGACTGCCGGAACGATGGGATTCTTCCTCGCCATCATGTCGATCGGTGGCCTGATCGCTCCTTACGCAACGGGAGTCATCGTGGACAACGCTGCAACCCCGGCCGACGGTTACGCCCAGTCCTTCCAGGCAATCGGCGTCATCGGAGTCATCGCCGCGGTTCTGGTCCTCGTCTTCGCCAATCCCGAGCGCGATCGCAAGCTCATCCGCGGCTGAGTACTCCACGTATAGCCATTCGCTAACAAAGCTATTCACCGAAAGACATTGCCGGGTCGACCCGCTCGTGATCGACTCGAGGCACGCCCCGACCGCACAGTCGCAGAACCGGGCACGAACAGCAGGAGAGATACATGCGAGATGCCGTCATCGTCGACGCAGTACGTACACCGATCGGCCGTCGCGGCCGCGCCCTCTCGGAGATCCATCCGGCCGAACTGTCTGCACATGTGCTGCGTGCACTCGCTGAACGGACCGGACTCGACGCGGCGACGGTCGACGACGTGATCTGGGGATGCGTCAGTCAGGTCGGCGAACAGGCCGGAAGCATCGCCCGTACAGCAGCACTCGCCGCCGGCTGGCCCGACAGCGTTCCCGGCGTGACACTGACACGGGCCTGCGGATCGAGCCAGCAGGCAGTTTCCTTTGCTGCGGCCACCGTCATCTCCGGGCAGAACGACGTGGTCGTAGCCGGAGGCGTCGAATCGATGTCGCGAGTTCCGATGGGAACCGCCAGCAAGAACGGTGAGCATTTCCCGGCTTCGGTACTCGAACGCTACGGTGTGGACAGTTTCAGCCAGGGGACCGGCGCCGAGATGATGGCCCGGAAATGGGCACTCACTCGAACGGCTCTGGACGAATATTCCCTCCGCTCACACGAACTCGCGGGCCGTGCCACCGATGCAGGAGCATTCACCGGGCAGATCACTCCGATCGCCGGCTTGTCCCAGGACGAAGGCATTCGGCGAGGTGGAAGTCTGGAGTCGCTCGCGAAGTTGCCCCCGGCCTTCGACGCCGACGGTGTCATCCACGCCGGCAACTCTTCTCAGATCTCCGACGGGGCGGGCGCCACACTCGTCACGACCAGCGAGTACGCCCGCGCACGCGGGTGGAAGCCGCTCGTCCGTATTCACACCGCGGTGGTCGCAGCCGACGACCCGGTCATCATGCTCACCGGTCCGATTGCCGCCACCGCAAAGGCATTGGATCGCTCCGGCCTGTCCATCGACGACATCGGAGCGTTCGAGATCAACGAGGCATTCGCCCCCGTCCCCCTTGCCTGGCAGGCTGAAACCGGCGCAGCCATCGATCGTGTGAATCCTCTCGGCGGCGCTGTCGCGGTCGGCCACCCACTCGGCGGATCCGGCGCGATCTTGATGACTCGCCTGGCACATCACATGCGCGACAACGGAATTCGATACGGACTCCAGTCGATGTGCGAGGCCGGCGGCATGGCCAATGCGACCATTCTCGAATTGATCTGACCCGACAACGCTTTCGGGCCGACACGTCATCCAGCAGGAAAGAAGAATTGATTCATGAAACTCGAGGGACTTTCCACCGCGATCACCGGCGGCGCTTCAGGTCTCGGCCTGGCTACCGCTCGACGACTGCTCGACGCCGGAGCGCAGGTCACATTGATCGATCTGCCTTCGTCCGACGGTAAGCAGGTGGCGGCCGATCTCGGAGCTGCCGCACAATTCGCCCCGGCCGACGTCACCGACAGCGAACAGTTCGCCGAAGCACTCGACGCGGCGCACGAGCGCGGCGGCCTTCGCGGCGTCGTCCACTGCGCGGGTGCCGGACGTCGCATGCGCATTCTCGACAAGGACGGAAAAGCCGGATCGGTCGAAGATTTCGAGTTCGTCGTCAAGCTGAATCTTGTCGGTTCGTTCAACGCACTCCGTCTCGGCGCCGAACGGATGGCGGAACTCGACGCCGTGGACGGTGAGCGAGGTGCCGTCATCATGACGGCGTCGGTCGCAGCATTCGAAGGTCAGATCGGTCAGATCAACTACACAGCGTCCAAAGCCGGCATCGTCGGTATGACGGTCACCGCTGCCCGCGATCTCGCCAGCCGCGGAATCCGCGTCAACACCATTGCTCCCGGCATCATGGACACTCCCCTGCTGGCGCGCCTGCGCGAAGACGTGCGCACGGCCCTCGAAGCCTCGGTTCCCAACCCCTCACGGCTGGGTCGCCCGGACGAGTTCGGCCAGCTCGCCGTCTCGATGCTCGAGAACGGCTATCTCAACGGCGAAACCATCAGACTCGACGGCGCTATCCGAATGGCTCCACGGTGACGGGCGCCAGCGTGATCGCCAATCCACAACTGCGCCACAACATGCACTACCCGGATACGACCATGGCGTACTGGGCACCCAGCATGGCGGCACTGTACGGTGATCGCCTCGCCGTCGTGGACGGCGAGCGCACGTGCACGTTCCGCGAACTCGGTCAGCGCAGTGCGCAATTCGCCGGTGCACTGCGGCGGGCTGGGGTCGGCGTCGGCGATGTCGTGTTGCTACATCTCGGGAACTGTGTCGAGTTCCTGCAGGCCTACTACGGCTGCCTGCAGGCCGGGGCGACCGTGACATTGGTCAACCCGCTGCAGCCAGAACTCGGACTGCGCAAGCAGATCGAGGAGACGTCCGCCGTTGCTGCGGTCACTCAGAGTTCGCAGCTGCACGTACTGCTTGCAGCCTCTTCAGGAACCTCCGTACGTACGATCGTGATGGTTCAGGACACCGAGGGCACGCTCGATACACCGGAGTCGGTCGTCGCGTTCGACACCTTCATCGCCGATCTACCCACCGAATTCACCCCTGCCTCCGTTCGTAGCGACGACATCGCACACATCGCGTTCACCGGCGGAACCACCGGAGTCTCCAAAGGTGTTCGTGTTCTTCACCGCAACGTCGTCGGCAACATCACGCAGATGTGTGGGTGGAGAACCGGGCACGAGTTGGAAGCAGGTCCTGACGGTCTCGTCACGCCTCGACGCATCGAAGGCCTCGACGTGCTCGGTCCGACGCCGGGGACCGGGGCGACCATCGTCGTCTCACCTCTCTTCCACGCACATTCATTGCTCAACACGTCGTTCCTGTTGATTTCCGGTCTCACCCAGGTATTTGCCGGTCGGTTCGAACCCGGCCGCATGCTCGAGCTGATCGAAAAGCACGAGGCCACCTATCTCACCGGGTCTCCCGCCATGTGGCACGCACTGTCGGTTCATCCCGACGCCACGGTGCGCAACACCGACAGCGTGTGCGTCGTCTCTTCGGGCGCTGCCCCGATCGACAGCGTCACCCTCGCCGCACTCCGCCGGGCATTTCCCAAAGCGCTCGTCGTCGAGGGGTACGGGCTTACCGAGGCCACCTGTGTGGTCACGGCCGCTCCGCTAATCAACGGCTCGCAGTACCGGCAGAGCAGCGTCGGCCTCCCGATCTTCGACACCGAAATCCAGATTCGCGATCAGCTCGACCGAAAGACTGTTCTGAGCGAGAACGAACGCGGCGAACTGTGGGTGCGTGGACCTCAGGTCACCGACGGCTATCTCGGACACCCGGAAACCACCGCAGAACAGTTCGTCGACGGCTGGTTGGATACCGGAGACATCGCGTACCTGGACTCGGACGGATATCTCTTCATCTGTGACCGGGCAAAGGACATGCTCATCTACAAGGGGTACAACGTCTATCCGCGTGAACTCGAAGAGATTCTGGTTTCGCACCCGGCGATCTCGACTGCTGCGGTCGTCGGCCGCGAAGTGGGGAGCAACGGCCAGGAGCCCGTAGCCTTCGTGGTGATGATTCCGGGCGCCGAGTTCGACGCCGAGCAGATCAAGGCGTTTGTCGCCGAGCAGGTGCTGCCGTACAAGAAGATTCGCGAAGTCGTCGAGGTAGAACTCCTTCCGACATCGGCTGCCGGTAAGGTCCTCAAGACCGACCTCCGCTCGAGACTTCTCGAATCCGTCGATCAGAAAGGCGGTTCCAGGTGACGACCTTCGCAGACCTGACGTCGCAACTGCGTGTCCCGGTTCTCGCTTCACCGATGTTCATCATCTCGACTCCTGACCTCGTCATCGCGCAGTGCACCGCCGGGATCATCGGGTCCTTCCCGGCCCTGAATGCTCGTCCGCAGTCGGCACTTCGGGATTGGCTCAAACTGATCACGGTCGCTCGTGAGGACCATGATCGTGAGCACCCGGAAAATCCGTCGGCGCCATTTGCCGTCAACCTCATCGTCCACCGGTCCAACAACCGCCTGGAAGAGGATCTGGCGACCATCGCCGAGTTCGAGGTTCCGATCGTCATCACGTCCCTCGGCGCTCGCACCGACATCAACGACGCCGTCCACGCATACGGCGGAATCGTTCTCCATGACGTCATCGACAATCGCTTTGCACGCAAGGCGATCGAGAAGGGCGCCGACGGACTGATCGCGGTGGCTGCCGGGGCTGGTGGTCATGCCGGTAGGCAGTCGCCGTTTGCCCTGATTCGTGAGATTCGTGAGTGGTTCGCCGGTCCGCTACTGCTGTCGGGGGCTATTGCTCATGGCGATTCGGTTCTCGCTGCGCTCGCGGCCGGTGCCGACCTTGCTTATGTCGGTTCGGCTTTCATCGCCACCGAAGAGGCCAATGCGGATCCTGCGTACAAGGAGATGATCGTGGGTTCAGGGGCCTCCGACATCGTCTATTCCAACCTGTTCACCGGAGTACACGGAAACTACCTGCGGGGCAGCATCGTTGCCGCCGGCTTGGACCCCGACAACCTGGCCGAATCCGATCCATCCGCAATGAGTTTCGCGACCACCGACACCGATACCAAGGCGTGGCGTGACATCTGGGGCGCCGGACAGGGCATCGGAGCGATCGACGCAGTCCTTCCGACGCATGCAGTAGTAGAGCGTCTCGCCGCCGAGTACGCTGCCGCTCGAGAACGTATCTGCCGACTCTAGTGCTGTGACCGGCGTTCGTCAGGCAGGCGTTCGTCAGGCAGGGATTCGTCAGGCAGGGATTCGTCAGGCAGGGATTCGTCGGACAGGTACTCGTGGACCAGGTTCACGAATACCTGTCCCACCGGCGACAGTGTCGAGGGGTCGAAGGCGAGACCGTACGCACGCAGGAATCTCGGCTCACAGGCCCGTTCCACCACCTGACCTGGCATCGATTTGGCCACCGAGCGCTCGACCAACG
Source organism: Rhodococcus sp. P-2 (assembly GCF_016598535.1). GTDB lineage: Bacteria > Actinomycetota > Actinomycetes > Mycobacteriales > Mycobacteriaceae > Rhodococcus_F > Rhodococcus_F baikonurensis. The sequence goes on from NZ_CP066779.1 coordinate 2,414,450, forward strand.
AACCGCCGAGCCCGGCGATGACCATCGGGAGCCGCGACTCCCGTTGCTCGGTCACCACCGCGAGTTCCGTTCTGGTACCCGCCTTTCGGATCGAATCTTCTATCGCGTCACCCATCGCTGCCCCGCGAGGAACGAACACCATGGGAATGTCCGGCATTTCCGAAAGGCGTACCGGCCCCTCGGGTAGTTCGGTTCCCGCCGGGTAGACCAGGCGGTACTCCTGCTCCCCCAATTCGACGATCTCGAGGCCTTCTCCCGCCTCCAGTGGCAGATGAGCCACCGCGAATTCGCAGTGGCCGTCCCGGATGAGACTTTCCAGATTGTCCTCACGCTCGAGTTCCGAGAATCTGACTCGTGCTTGCGGATACCGTCGACAGAACTCCGCAATCAGATCGACGATCGTCCCCGAGGTCAGTGCCGGGAAAGCCATGATGTCGAGGCGACCGACGATGGCGCCATCGGATGCCGTCAACTGTTCAGCCGCCGCAGCTACGTCTCGCAGGACCTGTCGACTCGGGCCGACCAGGCTGCGACCGGCCGCACTGAGCACCATGCCGCGCCCGATGCGATGGAACAGCCTCACTCCCAGTTCACGTTCGAGCCCGCGCAACGCTTGTGACACGGTCGGCTGAGCAACTCCCAAAGCCGCTGCGGCGCCGTTGATCCCCTTGTTCTCGACGACCGCGAGGAAGTACTCCATCTGCCGGAACTCCACAGTTCACTCCTCTTCCTCGGACGGAACGGCGGAGGAAGCCATTTCCGCAGCCGTCGCGATGAATGCAGCGGCTGCCGGAGATTGCTCGCCCGAGCGATAGACGATGCCGACGTCGCGTGTCAGCGGCGGATCGAAGGAGAAGGCGCCGACGTCTGTCATCTGCTGCTGTGCAACCCTTCTCGGCACGACAGTGGCGCCGATCCCTCGACGCACGAGTTCCCACGTGGTCACAGGATGGACGCAGTCCACGACTACGTTTTCGGCGCCTTCGCTGAGTAGACCCCGGAACTGATTCGATTGATCACCGAGATCGACCACCAGCGGCAAACTGTGCAAGAGCGCTCGCGGAACCGGATCCGTCAACGGCGCTGCAAGCCGGCCGGACAACGACGCATGGGTGGCGAGTACCAACTCCTGAGTGGCAATCGGAGCCGTGACCAAACCTTCGTACCCGATACTCAGATCGGTGACGCCGACCTCGGCCGACCCTCGCCGTAACGCATTGTCGACCCCGGCCGGGCCGTACGTGTCGAGAACGCGCACGACGATCTTGGGGAAGTTGGCGCGGAATCGCCTGACCAACTCGACCATCGGATCGATCGAGAACGCCGAGTACGAGACGACGTCCACCCGGCCGAACTCGAGTTCGCGAACGGCGGTCACTTTCGCCTTCGCGCGCTCGACGTCGGCAAGGATTCTCCTGGCCGCGAGATCGAACGTGCGGCCCGCGTCGGTAAGAACCAACCGCCTACCGGTCCGGTCGAAGAGCGTGGCGCCGAGTCGACGCTCGAGCGTGCGAATTGCCTGTGACAGCGAGGGCTGCGAAATGTAGAGAGCTTGAGCGGCCTTCGTTATCCCACCGTGGTCGACAACAGCGACGAAGTAGGTAACGAAGTGCAGATCCACTCATCCATCATACGACCAGCGATCTGACGCTCACTCCACCCGAGTTACCCCTGGTACGGCCCACTCACCGGTGAAGACCGGCTCCCGCTTTTCCACGAAGGCACGAACCGCGTCGGTAGCATCCGTCGCAAAATTGACCGCCTGGGCCCTCGCCTCGTTGTCCAAGGCTTCCCGCAACGAGAGTGAGGTGTGATGTTCGAGCATCGCAGCAGACTGACTCAGTGCGGCCGGCGGACCGGCGGCGAGCCGCTGCGCCAGTGTGGACGTGTGTTCGTCCAGTTCGGCCGGTTCGACCAGATACGTCACCAACCCGAGCTCGTAGGCTTCCTGTGCGTCGATCGTCTCGGCGAGCATCACCAGTCGCTTGGCTTGTTGGAGGCCGACCAGTCTCGGCAGGATCCACGAACCCCCGAAGTCGACAGACAACCCCCGTTTGGCAAAAATCTGGCTGAACTTCGCACCCTTGGCTGCCACGACGAAGTCGCAGAGCAACGCCATGTTCCATCCGGCTCCGACGGCAAACCCGTCGACCTTCGCCACCAGAGGCTTGGGAAACTCGCCCAGTGTGATCGCCGTTGCGTTGATGACACGCATGCGATCGAGCGGGTGCGACGAGCCACGCTTGTCCAGATCGGATCCCGCGCAGAAGGTCCCGTCCGCGCCGGTCAGGATCACAGAGCGAATCTGCGAGTCCTCTTGAAGTTCGAGGACTGCTTCACGTAGAGCGATCCAGGCGTCGAGATCGAGAGCGTTGCGGCGGTGCGGCCGACAGAGAACAATCGTCGCGACGGCACCGTCACGTTCGATGCTCACGGCCGCGCGCTCGATCGTCTCGGCACTCATGAACCGCTCCACACGGGAGAGCGCTTCTCGGCAAATGCCGTGGCGCCTTCCTTGGCGTCACGTGAGGTGAAGACCGGATCGATGAATTCGCGTTGCGCGACAAAGGCGTCCGGATCGGTGTACTTGGCGGACATTGCCAGTACCTGCTTGGTCGCGCGCACAGCCAGTGGACCGTTTGCCGCTACTCGGGCCGCAAGCTCGCGTGCGACGGTCAACGCCTGTCCCGGTTCGGCGAGCCGATTGACCAAGCCATGATGATGCGCCACGGTGGCACTGAGCGGATCCCCCGTGATCGCGATTTCCATGGCCAACTGGTACGGGAGAATTTTCGGCAGACGTAGGAGTCCGCCGGCCGCCGCGGCAAGCCCCCGCTTCACCTCGGGCAGGCCGAATTTCGCGTCCGTGGATGCCACGATCAAGTCGGCCGCCAAGGCCAGTTCACAACCGCCGGCGAGTGCCCAACCTTCGACGGCTGCGATCAGCGGCTTCGACGGCGGAGCCTCGGTCAGACCGGCAAATCCACGACCCGGCAGCGATGGCCGCTCCCCGCGGGCAAAACCCTTCAGATCCATACCGGCGCAGAAGGTTCCACCGGCTCCGGTCAGAATTCCGATGGTGAGATCGGACCGTTCCTCGAACTCGTCGATCGCGGCTGCGAGTGCCTTTGCGAGGTCCAGGTTGACCGCGTTCTTGGCCTCGGGACGATTGAGGGTGATGACGGCAACGCCGTCGGCGAAGTCGGTGAGCACGACGCTCATGTTCGGTTCCTACTTCCGTGATGAGATTCTTGAAAGGTCACTGCGCGCGAAGACTCCAGCGCACGGGCGTGCCGCCGGACGGTGTCACGATCTCCCGCTTGGCAAGAACAACAAGATGAGCATGGGTTTCGCGAACTGCCAAGCGAAGTAGTCGCGGCGACATCTGGTCGAACGGGCGAGACCAGGAGATCGTGCGCGAGAGTTCCCAGGCCGTGGATTCGGGCTCAGCCTGCACCGCAGCCACGATCTCCGCCAATCGCTCCTCGTGGTGCCCCATCAGTTGACGTGCACGATCGGTGATCCCACGGAATCGATATTCATGTGCCGGAAGCACTTCGCATTCGCCCAGTGTCGTCGTCGCCTCGAGCGAGAGAAGATAACGATGAAGCGGGTTCTCGAGTTCACCGGGAATCGTGGAGATGTTCGGGCTGATCCTCGGCAGCATGTGATCGCCGCTGAACAACAAACCTCTGTCCTCTTCCACGAAGCAGAGATGTCCGGGAGTGTGCCCCGGTGTCCATTGGGCCCGGAGATTCCAACCGGGTAGGTCGAGTGAATCCCCATCTCCCAGAACAACGTCGATGGTTTCGTGCTCAGCGAACCGCACCAGGTCGACCCGAGACGCGTCGAGCACTTCGGCCGGTGCACCGAGTTCGGACAACTGCAGGTTCCAGCCGGTGATGTCGTCGCGGGTCTGCTCGGGACCGTGGTATCCGAGAAGCGTCGCATCGGCCACGTGCATCGCAAGCGTCGCGCCGCTGACCTGCCGAAGACGCGGTGCCAGGCCGAAGTGATCGGGATGCAGGTGGGTGATTGCCGCATAGCGCACTTCGGAAACGTGGTATCCGATCGATGTAATGCCGTCGACGAGAGCCTGCCACGACTGTTCGTGATCCCAGCCGACGTCGATGAGGGCAAGTCCGTCGTCGAGCGCGAGTGCGTAGACGAGTACGTAGCGCAAAGGGTTGTCCGGCATGGGAACAGGGATCGACCACAATCCGTCCCGGACTTGTTCCACCGGTGGAAGAACTTTGTTCGCCCACGCCTCACGTTGTGCGACACCCACGTCTTCGGTCACGATCATGATGCTTCTCCGCTCGCGTTCAGCATGGTCCGCAGGCTCGACTTGAGCAGTTTTCCGCTCGCGTTGCGAGGTAGGGAGTCCACGAAATGGATCTGGCGAGGTTTCTTGTACGACGCCAACTTCGCTGTGCTGAAAGCGATCAACTCGTCGACGCTTGGCATGTCGGCACCGTCGACCAGTTTGACCACCGCGGTGACGGATTCACCCCAGCGCTTGTCGGGAACCCCGACCACCGCGACCTCGGCGACCGAGGGGTGTTCGGCCAGAACGGATTCCACCTCGATCGGATAGACGTTCTCACCGCCGGTGATGATCATGTCCTTGAGTCGGTCGGTGACGAACAGATACCCCTCGTCGTCCAGATGGCCGGCGTCCCCCGTCCGGAGGAAGCCGTCGTGGGTGAACAATTCGGCGGTCTCACGTTCACGTCGCCAGTACCCGCGAGTGTTGTTTCTACTGCGCGCGACGATCTCACCGGAATTGTTGGGCGGCAATTCCTCACCAGTGGTGACGTCTCGAATGGAGATCTCGACGCCGATCATCGGTTTTCCCGCAGAGCGGAGCAACTCCGAACGCGGTCCGCTTACGTGATGGTCGTAAGCACGAAGGACGGATACCGATCCCGTTGTCTCGGTCATCCCGTATCGCTGGACGAATTTGCACTTCAAGACGGTCATCGCATGAGCGAGGAGCGCCGGAGTGATCGGCGACGCCCCGTAGGCGACCACCTCCAGGCTGGTCAGATCGAAACTGTCGAGAGTGGGCAGATCTACCAGCGTCTGAATGACGGCAGGTACCAGAAATGCGTGGGTGACGTGGTGAGTCGCGATGGCATCAGCGACCCGAGCCGGCGCCAGGTCTCCGAGCAGCACCAATGGCACTCCGGCCGACAAGCACGTACTCATCCAGCCTGCACCGGCGATGTGAAAGAGAGGAAGTGCGTCGAGTGCGACTGCATTCGAACCGAATTCGTAGACATCGAACCCCTCGGGCTCGTTGTACAGATTCCGGTGCGTGGCCACGACGCCCTTGGGCCGGCCGGTTGTCCCGGACGTGTACAGCTGCAGAACTGCTGCGTCCGGATCGTGCCCCTGTCCGGGGTCGACGCCGGTCCCGGAGGCCACGAACTCCGCCCAGGTTCGCGAATCCGGCAGGCCCCCTTCAGCTCCCACGGTTATGACCTCGATCTCCGGCAACGCTGAGGACATCGCCGCCGCCCCCGCGGCGAACTCGTCATCGACGATCAAGACGTCGAGCTCCGCGTCCTCGGCGATGTCGACGAGTTCGAGTGGGTTGAGCCGCCAGTTCAACGGGATGAACACTGCGCCCGCCTTCGCACACGCGATGAAGGTTTCCGCACCTTCGAGCCCCATCCGCAGTAGCGCACCGACGCGAGCACCGGCAGCGGTCACTCCCGTCAGCGCACTCGCCAAGGCACTGGTCTCGCCATCCAGCGCAGCCCATGTCAAAGTTCGGTCGCCGCACGTGATCGCCGGATCGGACGGCCGTGTCGACGCCGAGTGGCGTATCCGGTTGGGCAGGTGAAGCTCGCTCACATCACGCTCCTGTGTTCCAGGTACTCACCGAGCACGAACCGCGGTCGGTGGTACTGGAACAGTCGACCATCGCTATGGCCTGCGCCACAAAGACGAGAAGGCGCACAGAGCCATAGCTCAGACCTATGTCTGCAGGTCGCAGCACGTCACCACCGCCAAGGTCCGGTCATCTGGGAGAATTTGCCAGATGCAGGCAACCGGGATGGACATACGCAGCGCACAGTATCTCGTCGCCGTTGTCGATCACGGCAGCGTCACCGCCGCCGCGGACGTCCTGCGTATCTCGCAACCGTCACTCTCGCAGGCCGTACGCAACCTCGAACGAGCACTCGGAGCCACACTCTTCGAGCGCACCACTCGCGGTTTGGCTCCCACCGCAGTCGGACTGGCAATTGCCGATTCTGCACGTGCGTTGCTCGCCGACGTTGCTCGGGCCGAATCCGCCGTGGCCGCAGTAACCGCTTTGCGCGCCGGGGAACTCGCCATAGCTGTTCAGTCCGATCTTGCCATCGACCCTGTTGCAGAGGTCGCCGGACGCCTCCATCTGACGGCACCCGGAATTCGATTCTCCACGAACGCCGTCGCGAACGCGCAGGACGTGCGCGCACTGGTCAGAGCAGGTACGTGTGAACTCGGGTTTCTCGAGACCCACCCGGGTACCGATGTCTCCGACGGGCTTCGAGAAATTGCCGTGAGTAGCCAGGAAACGGTCTTGTCGATCCCCGTTCGCCTGGCCACAGACCTCCCCGATCCGGTTCCGCGCGCCGTGGTTACGCACCTGCCGATGGTGGTCGAGGCATCGACAGTTCGGCGCGGGCATTCGATCGACGACGATCTGGACCTCGCCAACGTCGTCGTGGAAGTGCCTGATCGCCTTGCCGTCCGGGAAATGGTCGGGCAGGGTGTAGGCGCCGCGCTGCTGCCCAGATCGATCGCCGAACAAGACTCCCCAGCGTCCGAGGTTCGCTCGCTCTTCCCGCCCATCACGCGGCAGACGATCTTGATCTACCGCGACGGCCCACTCTCGCCGGCCGGGTCCGCGTACATCGAGAACGTCTCAACACGTCACAAGCCGTCTACGAACAGCCTGCCCAACGGCGAGAGCGTATCCGGATCGAACTCGACGCCGTAATTCAGTGAGATCGGAGGCTCCACCGGAAATATCTCCGCGCCGGACGCGACCGATCTCTCGGCCAGCGAACGCTCCATGAATGCCATACCCAAACCCGCAAAGACGAACGCGCCGACGGTCTCCCGCTGCGACAACTGCGTCGACATCCGAGTCCGGGCCCCGGCGGCCTGCAGGGACGACTCGATGGCAAGCCGAGCCCGCGAGTGTTTGAGCACACCCACCACGGGGAGATCGGGCAACGCCGTCAATGACACCGGCTCTCCCGCAGCGGGTTTCACACCATTCGGCCAGACGCCAGGATGAACCCCCGACGGCACTGCCAGCCAGTATTCGTTCACCCCGATCACTTTCGTGGACAGCGCCGACATGTCGGGTGGCCAATAGCTGAAGACCACCTCGCATGCGCCGTCTGCCAACACCTGCTCAGACGTTGCACCCTGCGGCAGTTCACCGACCCGAACGGTCACAGCAGGCCACCGCTCACGAAAGTCCGCCACGATGCGTGCGATCGGACCTTCGAGACCATGTGCCGCGGAGCAGATGTCGAGCCGCCCACGAGGCTCGTCGGCCGTACCGATCGCGACGTTGAATCCGGCCGCACTGCTGCGCATCATCTGCCTCGCCGGCCCTACCAACGCCCGACCTGCCGCCGTCAGAACCAATCCACGACCGACTCGGTGAAACAGTTCGACTCCGAGTTCACGCTCGAGACCACGAATACCCTGCGACAGCGACGGCTTGGTGACCGACAGATTCTGCGCAGCCGTCGACAAGGACTCCCCACCGGCAACGGCAAGGAAGTACTCGATCTGACGTAGGTCCACGGCATCGACTTTGCCACAAGCGCGGCCGACAGTACCGCCGGCAAGCGCGGACGGTGTTCATACACGCTTCACTAGTCGGACATACAGGACACACCTTTTTCTACCCGGCGCCACCTACCGTAATTGGTCCAGACCAATTACGTATGGGTCTGAACCACCGCGTCGAAGACAAGGAATCCTCGTGAGACGTACGACCATCGCGATAGCAGCCGTGACCGCGGCTCTCGCCGTTCCCGGCATCGCCCCCGCCGAATCCCACGCCGAACCCACTTGGGGCAGTTCGTCCTTCGAATGGGGTAGCTCTTCGGGCGAGAACAACACGCCACCCGCAGCTCCCGGCGTCAGCGTCCCCGGCGGACGGTACGAGCACCCCGTCGACCTGACCTTCACCGCCGAGCGCGGCGCCACCGTCCGCTACACCTTGGACGGAACGACACCCACCACCGACAGCCAAGCTGCCACGCCAGGACGTCCGTTGCAGATCGCACAGGACACCAACGTCACTGTCGCCGCTTTCCGCGGCGATCACGCGAGTGCGGCCGTCTCGTTCGGCTACCTGATCAAGACCTCGGAAAAGCCGCTGGCTCAGGTCGTCGTAATGTCCGACGTCCACGTCGGCGATCACGCGAACAATGACAAGAAGTACGAAAGCTTCTTCGACACAATCGGTTCCATCTTCCCGAAACCCGACGCGATCCTCTCCAACGGCGACATGATCAACGACAACGGAGACGGCAAGGGGCCCGACCACAAGATCGTCGCAGAAATCTTCCAGGCAAACCTCGCCAGGAAGGGCATGAACGAGACACAACTCCTGATCTCCAACGGCAATCACGATGCAAGTCTCGCGGCGATCAGAGCCGGATATCCGGCGGAGTGGTTCCCGGATTCCGGTGGCGGATACTACGAATCCGACGTCAGCGGTGTCCATCTCTTCACGGTCAACACCGAGACATACAACAATGATTCAGCGCAACGTAATTGGCTGAAGTCCCGCCTGACCGAAATCACCGCGGAATCCGGAAACCTGACCAAGCCGATCCTGGTCCAGGGACACCGGCCGGCAAGCAACACAGCCATGGACGGCCAACAGGCGTCGAATCCTCGACTGACCGAAGACTTGAGTGCCTTCCCTCAGGCAATTTTCTTCTCCGGGCACTCGCACCTGAACAACAACGACGACCGGTCGATCCATCAGCGCGACTTCACGGCGGTCAACGACGGCTCGATGTCGTACATCGAGATCGATCACGGCTACCAGATGGTGACCGAATCCGGTCTCGCGAACCGTTTCGAATCACCCACTGCCCAAGCGCTCTTCGTGGAGGTCTACCAGGACCGCACGGAAATCAACCGCATCAACATGGCGGCCGACAAGCACGACATCTACACCGGAGGCGCGTGGTCGGCCAACTGGCAGCCGCCGTACTCGAGCGCGGGCACGCTGAGCGGCCCGGGGTGGACGGTCGAACTCGACGGGTCGACCAACCAGCAGATCAAGGACAACTTCCGCTACACCTCCGGTGCACGCAACACGAATGCACCGGAATTCACCACGGCCACCCCGCTCTCGGTGAGCACCGGAGCGAACGGTGAAGCAGCGCTACGGATCGCGCAGGCGAAGGACGACCAGATGGTCCATCACTATGCCGTCGAGATCACGGACACAGCCACCGGGGCGAAGGTCGTCTCGTCGAAGGTGCTCTCCGACTTCTACTTCATGCCACGACCGAACAGCCTCGACATTCCGATTCCCGATGCAGCAGCGGGCACAGCATACGAAGCCCGTGTCGAAGCCGTTGACGCATACGGTAACCGGTCACCGGTGACGACTCTGGCCTTCACCCGCTGATTTTTACCCGTCAGCTTACTGATCTGACACGACAAGCGGCACCGCGCATGTTCGCGGTGCCGCTTCTCGGCTCAGTTGTAGGTGCGCAACAGGCCCTTGCTGATGATCTGCTTCTGGATGTCGCTGGTGCCTTCACCGATCAGAAGGAACGGTGCCTCACGCATCAACCGCTCGATCTCGTATTCCTTGGAGTAGCCGTACCCGCCGTGGATGCGGAAACTGTCCTGTGTGACCTCCGAGCAGAATTCGCTCGCCAGATACTTCGCCATACCTGCTGCGACGTCGTTGCGCTCGCCCGAGTCCTTGAGTCTGGCAGCATTGACCATCATCAGATGGGCCGCTTCGACTTTGGTGCCCATCTCGGCGATCCGGAATGCGATGGCCTGATGTTCGGCGATCGGTTTGCCGAACGTCTCTCGTTGTTTGGCGTAGGTGACAGCCAGTTCGAAAGCACGCTGGGCGATTCCGCACGCGCGAGCGGCGACGTTGACCCGGCCGACCTCGACGCCGTCCATCATGTGCCGAAATCCCAAGCCAGGGGTGCCACCGAGAACCTCTTCCGCTCCGATCTCGAAACCGTCGAAGATCATCTCGGTGGTGTCGATTCCCTTGTAGCCCATCTTCTCGAGCTTCCCCGGAATGGTCAGGCCCGGGAGTACCTCACCGAAACCTGCCGGCTTCTCGATCAATATCGTCGTCAGATTGTTGTGCGGCTTCTCCGCACCCTCGTCCGTCTTGACCAGGACTGCCACCAACGTCGACGAACCACCGTTGGTCAGCCACATCTTCTGCCCGGTGATCACGTAATCGCCGGACTCCGTGCGCTTCGCCTTGGTCGATATCGCAGCAACATCTGAGCCCAGTGCGGGCTCCGACATGGAGAAAGCGCCGGTGAGCTCCCCGGAAGCCAGACGCGGCAGGTACTTCGCCTTCTGTTCCGGCGTCCCGTGCGCGGAAATCATGTGGGCCACGATGAAATGGGTGTTGATGACACCGGACACGCTCATCCATCCGCGGGCCAGCTCTTCGACACACAGTGCGTAGGTGAGCAGTGATTCGCCGATACCCCCGAACTCGGGGTCGATGGTCAGACCGAACAGGCCCATGTCCTTCATCTGCTCGACGATGTCGGTCGGGTACGTATCCGTGTGTTCGAGTTCCTGCGCCGCGGGGATGACCACCCGATCGACGAACTCGCGTACCGCCCCGACGATATCGGTCTGGGTTTCGGTCAATCCCGCCGTCTGCGCCAAACGAGTCACTGTTCCACCTGTCAGTCGGTACTTTGTGCTCTCCTGTCGACGAAACTGATTCGACTCCAGGAACTTTCATCCCACCACGACGTGTGTGCGGCAGAGACGCTGCATCCATTCAATCCCCGAACGGTATATGTGTCAAAGTCGATTTCGCATACGAACCGTATGGCGGAAACTATGTCCGAACAGGTCATTCCTGCTGTTGACAACCGCGCCACGCGTGCTGGATATTCGAGTGAGCAGGTCGCGGTGGGCCCTTCGATCGGCCCGTTCACGCGACGCATTCCCCACCTCTCCTCGAGACAGGCACATTCCATGCACGACGCAGTCATCTGTGAACCCGTTCGCACCCCGGTGGGCGGATTCGGCGGAGTCTTCAAAGACGTTCCCGTCACCACACTCGCCAGCACTGTTGTGCGTGGCCTCGTCGAACGAACCGGCATTGCGTCCACCGATGTCGACGACGTCATCTTCGGTCAGGGTTACGCCAACGGAGAGGCCGCAGCCATCGGGCGAATCGCGGCACTCGACGCCGGTCTCGACGTATCCGTTCCCGGAATACAACTCGATCGCCGTTGCGGTTCGGGATTGCAGGCGATCATCTACGCCGCGATGCAGGTACAGACCGGGATGAGTGATCTGGTCATCGCCGGCGGCGCCGAGAGCATGAGCGGAACCGAGTTCTACTCCACCGACATGCGTTGGGGCACAAAGCGCCCTTCCGTCGAGTTCCACGACCGATTGGCCAAACCGCGCACGAACTCCGGCGGAGTCAACTTTCCGGTCGAAGGAGGCATGATCGAGACCGCCGAGAACTTGCGCCGCGAGTACTCGATCACCCGCGACGAACAGGACCGATACGCAGTGCGATCGCACGAACGGGCCGTTCACGCCCAGGACAGCGGGTACTTCGACGACGAGACCATTCCCGTTTCGGTGCTCGGGCGCCGTGGTGAGCAGACAGTCGTCACCCGCGACGAGCATCCGCGCCGGGGGATTCAGCTGTCCGATCTTGCTGCACTGCGCCCCATTCGAGGTCGCGTCGACCCCGAAGCCACAGTCACCGCCGGAAACGCCTGCGGCCAGAACGACGCCGGAGCTGCGGCCATCGTCACCACTGCGGCCAACGCGGAACGACTGGGCCTGCGTCCGTTCGCGAAACTGGTCAGTTGGGGCGTCGCCGGTGTGGAGCCGAACCGGATGGGCATCGGCCCGGTGCCAGCGGTAGCGAAAGCCCTCTCCCGTGTCGACCTGTCGCTCGGCGACATCGACCTCATCGAAGTCAACGAGGCCTTCGCCGCACAGGTTCTCGCGTGCGCCAAGGCTTGGGGATTGAGCGCGCAGGACATCGAGGAGCGCTTCAACGTCAACGGTTCCGGGATCTCGCTCGGACATCCTGTCGGCGCTACCGGCGGACGGATCCTCGCCAATCTGCTGCGCGAACTCGACCGACGCCAGGCACGGTACGGGATCGAGACCATGTGCATCGGTGGCGGACAAGGGATTGCAGCGGTGTTCGAGAACCTGCGACGTGAGAAGCGTTAACCGATCGATCCGTCGCGGCGAAGGTCTGCGATCTGGTCGCCCGTCCGTCCCAGCTCGGCCAGTAGCGAATCCGTCTGCTGGCCGAGCGCCGGAACGTCACCCATACGCATTTCGACATCCGAGTACGTCATCGGAGGCAGCACGGCATCGATCGGACCGTTCTCGGTGCCCACTGACCGCCACCTGGCCCGCTTCTCCAGCTGCGGATGTTCCAGCAGACCGGCCATGTCGTTGAGTGCTGCGGCCGGAACACCGGCGGCGGCCAGACGCTGATCCAGGTCCGCTGTCGAGTACAGACGAGTCAGCGAACCCACCAATTCGTCTACCTCGACGCGGTTTTCGACGCGCACGATGTTGGTGCGGTACCGCGGATGATCGACCAGATCCTCGCGCTCGAACACGTCCACCATCAGTGCACGCCACCCACGGTCGTTCTGGACGCCGATCAGGATCTCGCCGTCGCTCGTGGGGTACGAATCGTAGGGAACGATCGCGGCATGGCCGAGACCGACACGCGGAATCTGCTTGTCCGCATACATTTTCATGTACATCGGATGCCCCAGCCACTCGACGGTGGAATCGAACATCGAGACCTCGACTAGCGCTCCTTTACCCGTTCGCTCTCTACGGAACAAGGCGCTCAGAATCGAAGTCAGCGCGTACATTCCCGCGGCAATGTCCGAGACCGGGATACCCGTCTTGGTGGCCGTCTCCGGTGTGCCGGTCACGGAGATCATTCCGGTCTCGGCTTGGACCAGCATGTCGTACGCCTTGCGCTCGCGCCGTGGACCGGCACTGCCGTAGCCGGACATGTCGATCACGACGAGCCGAGGGAATTCCTCGCGCAGTTCCTCCGCACCGAATCCCAGTCGCGCAGCTGCATCGGGAGCCAGATTCTGTAGGAACACATCTGCGCGCGCGACAAGATCGAGAACGATCTGCCGGCCGGATTCCGACTTCACGTCGACAGCGATCGATTCCTTGGAACGGTTGAGCCACACGAAGTGTGACGCCTGGCCGTGAACCGCCTGGTCGTAGTGACGCGCGAAGTCGCCCTCGCCGACGCGTTCTATCTTGATCACCCGCGCACCCATGTCCGCGAGATGTCTGGTGGCGAGCGGTGCCGCCACCGCCTGTTCGAGTGCAACCACGGTGATTCCGTCGAGCGGAAGATCCGAGTTCGGCTGTCCCATGTCAGTAGTCACCCTTGAATTCTCACACTCAGAAGTCTCACGCTCAGAATTCTTGCACTCAGAATTCTTGCACTCGAACAGGACGGATCAGATGTGGCGGCCGCCGGTGATCTCGAGAACCGTGCCGGTCATGTAGCTCGAGAGGTCGCTCGCGAGGAACAGCACAACCGAAGCGACCTCCGAGGGCTCGGCCGCACGCCCCATCGGGATCTCGGCAAGCTTCTCGTTCCAGATCCGTTCGGGCATCGCCTCGGTCATCGCCGTGCGGACCAGCCCGGGCTGAACGGCGTTGACGCGAACGTTCTTGAACGCGACCTCCTTTGCCGCGGCCTTCGTCAGACCGACGATGCCGGCCTTGGCGGCCGAGTAGTTGGTCTGCCCGAGCATGCCCACCTTGCCGGAGATCGACGAGATGTTCACGATTGCGCCCGTCTCACGCTCGCGCATGCGGGCGGCGGCAGCGCGTGTTCCGTTCCAGGCGCCCTTGAGGTGTACGGCGATCACGTCGTCGAAGTCCTGCTCGGTCATCTTCCGCATCGTGGCGTCGCGCGTCATGCCGGCATTGTTGACCATGACATCGACTGGACCGAAGGCACTTTCGGCCAGATCGAGCATGGCCTCGACCTGTCCGGAGTCACGCACGTCGCAGGAAGCGAAGCGGGCGACCGACTCTCCACCGAGTTCGGCGACCGCAGCCGTTCCCACGGTTTCGTTGATGTCGCCGAGAACGACGGTCGCGCCTTCCTTGATGAAGGTGCGCGCAATTTCGAGCCCGATGCCCTGGGCTCCGCCGGTCACTACCGCAACCTTGCCGTCCAACAATCCCATGTCCACTCCGTTCGTGAGGTTAAAGCTCGTCAGGTAAATGTGTCAGCGCTGGTTGCGCTTTTTCGCTTGCGCCACGAGCCCACCGCCGAGAATCAGTCGCTGGATCTCACTGGTTCCCTCGTACAGGCGCAACAGGCGAACTTCACGGTAGATGCGTTCGACCGGCACACCTCGCATGTACCCGTTGCCACCGTGGATCTGCACGGCGAGATCCGCGACCTTGCCCACCATCTCGGTGCAGAAGAGCTTTGCCGCCGAGGGGCCGAGACGTCGATCCTCACCGCTGACGTACCGCGCGGCCACCTCACGCACCATCGCCCGCCCGGCCATGACACCGGCCTGTTGGTCTGCCAGCATCGCTTGAACAAGCTGGAAGTCGCCGATAGCGGTGCCGCCTTGTTCGGTGACCACGGAGAACGCGACAGATTCGTCGAGCGCTCGCTGCGCTGCTCCCACCGAGAGGGCCGCGATATGGACTCGTCCGCGTGCGAGAGACGTCATCGCTGCGCGGTATCCGGTGTCCTGGTCGCCACCGACGAGGGCCGACTCGGGAACCCGGACGTTGTCGAAGGTGACCTCGGAGGTCCAGGCACCTTCCTGACCCATCTTCTTGTCCTTGGGACCAACTGTGACTCCCGGCGTGTCGGCCGGCACCAGGAACACTGCAATTCCCGGACCATCGGAATCCGCCGGGCGAGTGCGCGCGAACACCACGAACAGCTGTGCCAGTGGAGCATTGGTGATGAACCGCTTGTTGCCGTCGATGACCCATTCGGATCCGTCCAGGACGGCCTTGGTCCGAAGACCGGCCGGGTTGGAACCTGCGCCTGGTTCGGTCAGAGCAAAGGAAGCCACGACGTCACCGGAGGCGATGCGCTCGAGCCACTGAGCCTTCTGCTCGTCGGTACCGAAGCCGACCAGCACCTGCCCGGCAATTCCGTTGTTGGTACCGAACATCGAACGCAGCGCCAGGGACGTGTAACCGAATTCCATTGCCAATTCGACGTCTTGGGTGAGGTCGAGTCCGAGCCCACCCCATTCCTGAGGAATCGCGTAGCCGAAGAGCCCGATGGCTGCGGCTTTCTTGCGTATGTCCTCAGGAATGGCGTCGGTGTCGGCTATCTCCTGCTCACGCGGCACGACTTCCTTGCGGATGAACTCCCGCGCAGTCGCCAAGATATCTGCGAAGTCATCTGCATCGACCTGCATTCCCACCACTCACCTTGCTGTTTCCGAAGTCCATGCCGTCCTCCGAAGTCAATACCGTGAGGCAATCGGAGTCAAAGACCTGAAAACGAACCGAAGGTAAGGCGGAACCTATAGCAAGTGTCAGACAGTGCGCAGTTCCCGCTTCAGCAGTTTGCCACTCTGGTTACGCGGGAGTTCGGCCACGAACCGGACGTGCTTGGGGACCTTGAACGGGGCGATTCGCTCCTTGACGTGGGCAATCAACGCCTCAGGCGTCAACTCGTCGTTGCCGTCCTTGAGCACGACGATCGCGGTGACCGCCTCGATCCACTTCTCGTCGGGCGTACCGATCACGGCGACTTCTGCCACGGCAGGGTGCGTGTAGACCGCATCTTCGACCTCGCGCGACGCGACCAGGATGCCACCGGTGTTGATGACGTCCTTGATTCGGTCGACGACGGTGATGAACCCTTCTTCGTCCCGCACGACAAGATCGCCTGAATGGAACCAGCCGTCGCGGAATGCCTCGGCCGTGGCTTCCGGGTTTTCCCAGTAGCCGTTGCACAGCTGCGGTGAGCGGTAGAGAACCTCACCGGACTCACCGTCGGCGACGTCGTTTCCGTCGGCGTCGACGACACGGGTTTCGACGAAGAACACTGCTCGCCCGCAAGAAGACGGACGATCGGCATGCTCGCCGGGCTGAAGAACGGTTGCCAGCGGACCGATTTCGGACTGGCCGAAGCAGTTGTAGAAGCCTATGTCCGGGTAACGCTCACGCAGACGATTGAGCACCGTGACCGGCATGATCGAGGCGCCGTACTGCGCCTTCTTGAGCGAAGACAGATCGCGGGTCTCGAGGTCCGGATGGTTGGCCAGCGGTACCCACACGGTCGGAGCCAGGAACAGCGATCCGATCTTTTCTGCTTCGACGCGGCGCAGGATCTCCGGGATGTCCGGCGCCTGCATCAGACTGACCGTCGCACCGACGGACAGGTACGGCAGCATGAAGACGTGCATCCCCGCGGAGTGGTACATCGGCATGCAGATCAGCGGGTTGTCGTTCTTGTCCAGCCCGAGCGCGATCACCGAGGACACGTACTCGTGTACCAGCGCACCGTGAGACATCATGGCGCCCTTGGGCTTCGAGGTGGTTCCCGAGGTGTACAGCAGTTGCGCCAGATCCGTCGACGTCGCACGCGGTTCGAAAACAGGCACCTCGCCGGCCTCGCTGATCGTGACCACCGACAGTTCCGCGTCCCGCAGTGCGATCACGTGGTCGAGATCGAGGTCGGAGCGAACCGAGTCGAGCGTCGACGCCAATGCCGGATCCACCAACACCGCGCGGGCGCCTGATTGCGCCACGAGGTACCGGAGTTCCTCCCCCTTGAGTGCGTAATTGACCGGAACATGCACCAAACCTGCTCGCGCACAGGCAAGGAATCCGATTGCATAGGCGTCGGAGTTGGTTCCGTACGCCGCGACGCGGTCGCCGTGTTCGAGACCCAGACCGAGTAGATGAGCCGCGACCCGCGTCACCGCGTCGTCGAGTTCGCGGTACGTGCGGGTGCGGTCCTCGAAGACGACGGCTATGCGGTCTGGGTACTTGGCTGCCGAGCGCCGAAGCACTCCGTCGACGGTGTTGGTGCGTGGATCGAGGCTCATGCGCCTCAGGTTATAGGACGTCCAACTAAACCGGAAGAGCGATCGTTACTTATTGCGCCATTCGGGCTTTCGCTTGTCCACGAAGGCCCGCATGCCTTCCTGAGCGTCGCAGGTCACGGCGTTGGTTGCCATCGTTTCCGCCATCGCCTCGTACGCCTGTGCTTGCGGCAGATCGATCTGGTGATAGAACGCCTGCTTACCGATCTTCACCGTCAAGGGGCTGGCCGTCGTGATCTTGGCGGCCAGTTCGCGCACCTGCCGGTCCAGTTCTTCGGGCGTGACGACGAAGTTCACCAGACCCCAGTCCGCAGCGGTGTCGGCGTCGATCGTCTGACCGGTGAGCAACATCTGCATCGAGCGCTTGCGCCCTACTGCCCTGCTCAGAGCCACCATCGGAGTCGAGCAGAACAGTCCGATCTTGACACCGGGCGTGCCGAAGACCGCGTTCGACGCAGCAACAACCAGATCACACGACGCAGCCAGCTGACAGCCCGCCGCGATAGCCGGGCCCTGGACTGCGGCAATCACCGGCTGCGGAATCCGCTGCACGGTCTCCATCATCTCGGTACAGCCGTCGAAGATCGCCCGCTCGTCTTCGAGGGTTCGCCCGATCATCTCCGTCAGATCGTGACCGGCAGAGAACACCGGGCCTTCGGCGCGCACGACGACAACCCGCACGCGCTCGTCTGCAGACAACTCGAGAAGGGCAGCCGTCACCTCGCGCATGGTCTCCGCCGAGAGCGGATTTCGCCGCGCCGGCCGATCGAGTGTCAGGAATCCGAGTCCCACCGATTCCTCGACGGAAATCTTCACTGCAGTGTTTTCTACCTGTGTCTGCGACATGTGTTCTCTCTACCAATCGAATCCGTCCCGGTCAACGAGACGAAACGGGCGTCGGTTCGCGCCGCGTCGATACGGTCCGGTCAATACTTCGCCACTACGAGGAGTGCCCATGAGCACCGATGCCGCCGTCACCACCGATCTCGAAGAGATTCTGCGGGCCCAGCAGGAAGCAACTCGCGCCGCCGGTCTTCCGTCCGCGCAGACACGACGCGAGCGCATCCAACGCGTCGTCGATCTTCTGGTGGCAAACCACAAGGATCTGACCGAAGCGATCAACGAAGACTTCGGCGGCCGAATCCCGGCCTACTCGGTGATGAATGATGTTCTGGGATCCATGGTTTCACTCAAGCACGTTCGTGATTCGCTCGAAGAGTGGATGATTCGCTCACCGAGAGCCACCGGAGCGGTGCAGGATCAGCTGGGTGCCACGGCGTACGTGTCGTACCAACCGAAGGGTTCGATCGGCATCATCGGAACCTGGAATGCTCCCCTTTTCACTCTCCTGAGCCCACTCGCCTGCGCCCTCGGAGCGGGAAATCGCGCCGTTCTCAAACCGTCGGAAATCGTGCCGAACACGGCGGCGGTCCTGGCCGAGGCGGCGCGTCGAACGCTCGACCCCGTGGAGGTCGCGGTGGTGACAGGTGGCCCGGAGGTCGCTGATCTACTGACGTCTCTGCCTTTCGACCACCTCGTCTTCACCGGCAGCACGACCGTCGGAAAGCTCGTCATGGCCAACGCCGCGAAGAACCTGGTGCCGGTCACCCTCGAACTCGGCGGCAAGTCACCGAGCGTCTTGAGCCGCAGTGCCGATATCAGGTCTGCTGCATCACGTTTGGCCATCGCGAAATCGACCAATGCCGGCCAACTCTGCGTCTCTCCCGACCTGATCTACGTCCCGCGCGAGAACACGGAAGCATTCATCGACGCATTCACCGACCAGTTCACGGGACTGTTCCCCACGATCGCCGACAACAAAGACATGGTCTCGATAGTCAGCGACCGTCACCTCGCACGCATCGAGGGGTACATCGCGGACGCCGCAGAGCGCGGAGCGCGAATCATCACCGTTCCCGACGAAGAACTCTCCGCAGACACTCGTCGCCGCCCACTGCGCATCGTGGTCGACCCTCCGACCGACGCGCAGATCATGAAGGAAGAGATCTTCGGACCGGCCGTCGTGATCCTGCCGTACGACCAAC
The DNA here is from genome assembly GCF_016598535.1 of Rhodococcus sp. P-2. Taxonomy (GTDB): domain Bacteria; phylum Actinomycetota; class Actinomycetes; order Mycobacteriales; family Mycobacteriaceae; genus Rhodococcus_F; species Rhodococcus_F baikonurensis. The sequence goes on from NZ_CP066779.1 coordinate 2,433,834, forward strand.
TCGACAGCGTCGTCGCCGACATCAACTCACGGCCGAAACCGTTGGCGCTGTACTACTTCGGCACCGATCTGGACGAGAAGGAATCCGTACTCGAACGCACCGTCTCTGGCGGCGTCACCATCAACGACGCGATGTCACACCCAGGGCTGAGCGACGCACCCTTCGGCGGCGTCGGAGCTTCGGGCATCGGGCACTACCACGGCCGCGAGGGCTTCCTCGAGTTCAGTCACGCCCGAACGGTATTCGAAGCAGCGCAGCATGACCCACGCGGCGAGTGGGGAATGCTCCCGCCGTACGGTGAGGGTTTCGAGCAGATGATGCTGGCTCAGGTCACGCCCTAGTGCCTTCCGCCCCGCCTTTTCGGTAGTTCGCGCTACCGGAAAGGCGCACCGGCAAGGCCTCGGCTGAGGAACTCCACCAACTGACCCGGCTCGGTGTCCGCCGACTCGATCAGTTGGATCAGTTCCTTCTTGTCCTCTGCTGCAAGCGGTTCGATGCCACCGAAGGTGCGCATCGTGGAGCCGGCCGGAAGGACTCGTGCACACACGAGCGTGCCCGGCTCGAGATTGACCGAGCCCCACTCGTCCGTGACCTTCACCAGATGCCCGTTGCGGACGTCACTGAGAGTCACCGACTGCCCCGGCTCCGTCGAAGCGACCTTGTACACCGAGCGCGCAATCTTCAACCACTCGTCGGCCAGTTCCCGCTCGTCGGCAGGAAGCAGTTCTCCGCGCCGCTCGACAAACGCCGCGAAAATACCGGCGTCGAACAAGGCAACGTCGACGGCCAAACCGCCCTCGACGGCCAGCGTCAGTGCTTCCTCACTGTTCCACTGCTCGGCACGGATGAGCGCAAGATCGAAGACGGCATCGAAGTACTCCGGAGTGCGCGAGAACAGCTGTGCCTTGACGTACAGCCAGTTGGCCCGATCGTCGAACGTCACCTCGGACTTGCCGAGATGGCAGACCTTGAACTTGCGACCGGAACCGCACCAGCACTTGTCATTTCGCCCGAGTTCGGGGTGCTCAGCCGGGGCATAGCGCTGAAGAACCTCGTGCAGAACCTCGGACTCGCCGCCCTCGATCCGCCCGAGAAGTGCCAGCGCGCGCGTCACATCGCTGCGATCGGCCGCCAGTAGCGCCAGATCGAAGATCGCGGGAGTCCAGTCGGGATCGAGATCGTGTGCAGTTTCGTACGACGCCTCGGCGGCAAGGATCTTGCCGAGACGATCCGAAGCCTTGCCCGCCAGCCAGTGCGCTGCCGGCTTGACACGACGCGACCCTTTCTCGGCGAGAGCAGTTGCAACAGAATGCAATACGGAATCGTGATCGTCGAGTTCGGTCAGCAGCTCCAACGCCGCCGCAGCCGCGGGCGGCTCGGCGATACCGGCGAAGGTCTGCGGATCCTCTTTGACCTGCTTGCGCACCCAGTCCGAGACGTCCTCGACGGCTTCGACTTTCGCGGCCATCACCAGATCGACGAAGGCAATCACCGACGCGGCTTCTTCCGGGTGCAGGTTCTCCCGAACCTCGAGCATGCGGGCCCGGTTCGCCAGGTGGTAGGCCTCGAAATCGAAACCGTCCACTGCGACGTAATCGCCGTCGCGGACGTACCCTGCCGCCTCGAGCATCTCGCCCAGCGGGGCGGTCGGCTGACGGAAGAGCGACGGCTCGTCGAGCATCAATTGCCAGACGATGGCATCGAGGGTGTCCGCACCGATGTCGGCAAGGACCGTCGCCAGACTCTCGCCGAATCCGGGTGCGGGATCGAGTACCTCGGGAATGGTGCAGAGCGTCAGCTCACGGTCTGCAACGAACAATCCGATCAAATCGCCTGCAGAACATTCGGCGAGAGTATCGGTGCCGAGGAGAAAACCCTCGTCGTGCGGGAACTCCGGATCTTCGATCCCCCGATCAGCCAACAGGTCGTCGTCGATCCCGCGGTGCACGACGCTGATGCCATGGACCTCGTCGTCGTCCCGATCGAGGAAAACCCGCAGCATCATCAGATCGGGGTTGGCATCGAGGACGCCGGACTTGATTTCCGCTTCGGTGAGCCGATGGGTCAGCACTCGATGCTCGAACAACGTGTCGAGTGCGGCGTACCGCTCCTCACTCAGGTAGCCGAGCAGCGGGTCCTCGACGTACTCGACGAACTCGGCCATGTCCTCGGCTGTACCGTGACCGGCATCGGCCAACAGGGTGCCCCAGTCCGCCGCTGTCTGCGGGCCGTGCTCACGCAACAACTCCATCGCGGCTTCGGCGATCAAGTCATTGGCATCCATCGGTTCGTTCACCTATCCAACTTTAACGGGGTCGACTCGATACATCGTCACCGGTCATCGGTCGAGTGATCGGCGCCTCCACGCGACGCACGCACCACTTCTTCGGCGTCGAGCTCCTCGGAAGCGAGAACCTCGAGGACCTTCGCAGCCTGCGATTCCGAAGCAATGACGACGACGCCCACCACAAGTGCGCCAGTGGGGACCGTCAGGACCCGGGCACTGATCACATCACCTGGCGTGCCGTCGAGCGAGTGCGCAACGGTCACGGCCTTCTCGGACCCACGATCGAGCAACACGACGCCGGCGTCGGAAGTTTCGACCACCTCGTACACCGACCTCCGGGTTCCGAGCCACTGTGCGGCCGTGACAACCTCCGACTCCGGGAGCAGTTCACCGCGCCTGGCCAGGAAGTCGGCAAAGATCCCACCCTCGAACAGAGCCACGTCCAGTGCCGAGCCGTCGAAGATCGTGGCGGCGATCAGTTCGTCCTCGGACAGACTGTCGTTTTCGAGATCGTCGAGCCCGGTCACGATGTCGGCGTATTCGGAGGCAAACGCGAACAGGCATGCCTTCTTGTACAACCACCGACCATCCGACTCGACGGATTCATCCGCCTTTCCGAGGTGGCAGACCTTGTACTTGCGGCCGGAACCGCACCAACACTTGTCGTTTCGCCCGAGTTCAGGATGATCGACCGGGACGAAGTCCTGCAGTACGGCGTAGAGATTCTCTTCACTTCCGCCGTCGATCCGCCCGAGCAGTGACAACGCGCGGGTCGCGTCGCCGCGGTCCGACGCGAACTGGGCCAGCTCGAACAGGGCAGGACCCCAACCGGATTCGGCAAGGAGCGCCTTCTCGTAGTGCGCCTCCGCTTCGAGGACGCGCCCCAGCCGATCGACTGCCTTACCGGCGAGCCAATGCGCCGCCGCCCGGACCGACCGTGGACCTCGCTCGGCCAGTTCGGCCGCAAGTGCTTCGAGAATTGCGTCGGTCACCGGGTCCTGGTTCCGAAAACCGAGATCGAACACCGCTACCGCTGCACCCGGATCCGCGAGTGAGACAAAAGAATCCGGAGCAGCGCTCACATGACGGTGGGCCCAGTCCGCGATGTCGAAATCGGCGATGACGGCGTCGGTGTATCCGCGATCCGCCAGATCGACAAACGCGACGGCAGAGACTGCCTCGTCGTGGGTCAGGTCGTAGGTGCTCGCGACCAGGGCGGTCCGAATCTGCCGATCGTAAGCATCGAAGTCGAATCCCCGCCGAGCCAGTAGTTCTCGCTCGTGTTCGTACCCTGCTGCCTCGAAAAGCTCGCTCAACGGCGCAATGGGAACTGTGAACAGTGACGGGTCTTCGAGCAGGAGTTGCCAACACACGGAATCCAAGGCCTCGACGCCGTCTTCCTCGAAGAGTTCGCCGAGGGACGGTACGAGATCTGGTTCGTCCTCGATCTCCACCAGACGAAACGCAAGTCGTCCGTCTTCGACAGCCAGACCGACGAGATCACCTTCGGCACACTCGCCGAGGGTTCCGGCCGGGAGCATCACGACTCGTCGGCTCCGGAAGTGGGCCGCTCCGCGTTCCACGGCGGCTTCTTCCGCCGCGATCACACGGATCGCCCCGTCCTCTCCGTCGCCGTCACCGTCACCGTCACCGAATGCCAAGATCGGTTCCAGGTCGGGGCTCGCGTCGAGGATGTCGGACGCAATCTCCAGGGCGCTGAGTCGGTGAGTGAACACGAGACCTTCGAGGACAGTGTCGAGCGCAACGTACTTTCCGCTCGGTAGGTATCCGAGCATGGGTTCGGACAGATACTCGAGCACGTCGGCTACCTCGGTCGCCGATCCGTACTCCTCGAGATGGGTCGCCCACTCTTCGAGACTCAGCGGGCCTTGCTCGCGCAGAACAGCCAAAGCTGCGGAAGCAATGGAACCAGCGGCATCGTCGTCGAAATCAGTCACCCGCCAATGGTAGGCGACTTATTGCAGTCCGCTGAGCCCCTCGCCCAGCACGGTCGCACCGAGGATCGCCAGAATGACCGCCATCATCACTGCATTGTTCGCCGTCATCCACGCTTTCGCCGACACGAGGATGTCGTCGGCTCGCTTGCCGGAGAACACCTTCACCAGGATCGGCGACGCGATACCGACGCTCGCGATGATCGTGAAGATCACCGCGGCAACAATCTGTTGGGCAACAACATTCGTGGCGACCGCGATAGTGGCCGCACCGGATACCGCCAGCGCTGCATTCTTGGGATTGACCGCCGCGGACAAGAACGCCAACCCGAACGCCTTCCGCGGAGTCAACCCGTCGATGCTCTTCATCCACTTCGGAACTGTCGGATCGCTTCCGTCCCTCGGACGCGCTCGCCACTGCTTGAACGCCAATCCGAACAGAACGAGCCCCAACACGATTCGTACGACGCTCGACCACACCGAACTCTGCGCCGACTCCGACTCCGCAAACGAATAGTCCGCGATCACGATGGTCACCGCAACGACTGCCGAGATTCCGAGGACCCACCCGAGTAGAAAAGATGCCGCCCCGCGATGTGCTCCAGCGGTGATCATGACGAGCACGATCACCGCCATGGGCATCGAGACGAAAAGCAGGCCGAGGGCAATCGGAAGAGACAGACCGATTGCGGCTAGCACCGAAAACCTCCAGTTGAATACACGATCGATGATCGACTCGAAGTCGAAATCACGACGGGGGTGGCAGCATGACCTCGATGAGATGAGGACCGGGTTCCGCAAGCGCTGCGGCAAACTGCTCCGCCAACTCCTCCGCAGTGCTCGCCCGTGACGCGGGCACGCCCAATCCCTCGGAGATCTTCACGTAGTCCATGTCGGGAGACGACAGATCCAACATCGACTGCGCGACGACGCCGCCACCATCTGCACCGACTCGTTGCAGTTCGCCACGCAGGATGGCGTATGCGCGATTGTTGAGCAGAATCGTCGTGACATTCAACTGTTCTCGCGCCTGCGTCCACAACGCGGTGATGGTGTACATCGCGCTTCCGTCTGCCTCGAAATTGATCACCGGTCGCTCCGGCGCGGCAATCGCGGCGCCCGTAGCCACCGGGATGCCCTGGCCGATGGCACCTCCGGTGAGGGTAAGCACGTCGTGGCGCGGCGCTCCGGCAAGGGCAATCGGGATCGCCCAACCGGAAGTGGCTGCCTCGTCGGAGATGATGGCGTCATCCGGCAGGAGCGCGCCGATCACGTCGGCCCAGTTCCGCACGTCCAGAGGCCCGCTCGGCAGCGCAGGCCGATTCACCTCCTGCAGAACAGGTTCGACTCCTGGTGCCACGAGTTCGGCCACTGCTTCGAGAGCGCCGACAACATCGTCACCGACGCTCGCCAGCGTTGTCACTGCTGCGCCGTCAGGGGCCAGATCGCTCGGCTTTCCGGGATACGCAAAGAACGACACCGGCGAAACCGCGCCGGCCAGGACCAGCTGAGTTGTTCCGCGAAGTTGTTCGGTGGCGTGCTCGGCGAAGTATCCCAAGCGCTCGAATGACGGTAGCCCCGCGCCTCGTTGAAGCCTGGCCGGAAAGGTCTCGACCAGAATTTGCGCTCCCGTCGCGGCCGCGATCCGAGAAGCGGCGCGCAGTCCGGCCTCGGAGCAGGCTGCGCCACCCAGCAGCAGCGTGGTGCGTCCCTCGGCATTGACCGCGCCGACCACCGAGTCGATCTGTGCTGCAGAAACTTCCGCTCGCGGAGATATGTCCCGAGGACCCGCAATCACTCCACCTTCGCCCCACGAGACGTCGGCGGGGAGGACCAGCGTCGCGATTCTTCCAGCCGAATCCATCGACGCGGCAACGGCGTCGGCCGCATCGCTACCGACAGTCGCGGTGGATTCGGAACGTCTACTCCACCCCTCCAGCCATTCGGTCAGCGCGTCGATATTCGATTCGAGAGGAGCGTCGAAACCGTGGTGGTAGGTGGCGTGGTCACCGACGATGTTCACGATCGGCGTGTGGGCGCGGCGCGCGTTGTGAAGGTTCGCCAGCCCGTTCGCCATTCCGGGTCCGAGGTGAAGAAGTGTCGCGGCAGGCTTTCCGGCGATACGCGCGTAGCCGTCCGCTGCACCGGTGACAGCGCCCTCGAACAGTCCCAGTACCGCACGCATCTGCGGAACGGAATCGAGTGCGGCGACAAAATGCATCTCGGACGTTCCGGGATTGCCGAAGCACACTTCGACGCCCGAGTCGGCCAGGCTCTGGATGAGCGACTGTGCACCGTTCATTTCGATCACCTCTTCTGCATGAAAGCTGCGAATGCTTCTTGCGCTTCGTCGGATCGCCGCCGTCTCGCGAAATGATCCGACTCCACGTCGATGGTCTCCAGCAGGGCATCGAGATGTGGACGACGAAGCAGCATCTTCGTCAGCGCTACCGATTCAGTCGGGGAGTCTGCAATGCGTACTGCCCGGTCCAGCGCCACGTCGAGTGCGGTCCCGGCTTCCACGACCCGATTGACCAGGCCGGCTTCGGCAGCCTCGTCGGCGTCGAACATATCGCCGAGCATCAACAGTTCCGTCGCGCGTTTGAGGCCTGCGATCTGTGGCAACAAATAGCTCGATCCGCCCTCGGGCGAGAGTCCGAGCGGAACGAACGGCAAGCGGAATCGTGTACCTCGCCCCGCGAATGCCATGTCGCAGTGCAACAACATCGTGGTGCCGATTCCGACTGCAAACCCCTCGACCGCCGCGACGATCGGCTTGCGTGCGGTGACGAGCGCGATCAACAAATCCTTGGCCTCGCCGCCGTCTTTCCCGGCGGTGTCCTGGAAACTTCCGATGTCGTTGCCACTGGTGAAGACACCACCGGCGCCCGTCAGCACCGAAACCCGCACTGCATCGTCGTCGTCGGACTCCCGGATCGCGTTCGTGAGTTCACGGTACGTCTTGGGGTCGAGCGCGTTGCGCCTCTCCTGGCGGTCCATCGTGAGCAACCGGACTCCCGGTGAGTGCTCCTCGATCCGAACAGTCATCCGTACCTCCGTCGTAGCCGAGAGTCTCGGTTCAAGCTACTCGGTCGATTCAGCCGACCTCCAAGACGAGCTTTCCCCGCACGCTTCCTTTCTCACCCACACGGTGAGCCTCCACGATTTCGTCGAGTGGGAAGGCCCTCGTGGAGGGGAGGACGAAGCGCCCGGACTCGATCAGCGCGCCGATTTCGGCGAGGGCGTGGATCGCGCGTCCACTGTCGCCTCGACTGAACCTCACCCCGGATTCCTGCGCACCCTCGAAGTCCGCGATCGTGATCACGTGTTCCGCGCCGCCTGCCAACTCGATGAGCACCGGCAACACACCCGTCCCTGCTACGTCGAGCGCCAGATCGACGCCGTCCGGCGCGAGTTCACGAACTCGCCCGCTGAGCCCTTCCCCATAGGTGACCGGCTCGGCCCCGAGCGACCGTAGGTACTCGTGATTGGATGGGCTGGCGGTGCCGATCACCCGGGCTCCTCGAATCACGGCCAACTGGACTGCGGCACTACCGACGCTGCCTGAGGCCCCGTTCACGAGAAGAGTGCCGCCATCGTGCACCCCGAGTTGGTCGAGCGCCCGTGTCGCTGTCTCGACCGCCGCCGGCAGTGCAGCGACGTCGACAAAGCTGCGCGACAACGGAATAGGTGCGAAGTACGAGAGCACTGCCAGTTCAGCTTGTGCTGCGCCGCCTGTGCAGAAACCGAAAACACGATCGCCGAGGTTCACATCAGTGACGCCCTCACCGATCTCGTCGACGACGCCCGCCGCCTCGTACCCCAGGGTTTGCGGGAGTTCCTGATCCATCAGCCCCTGGCGCTTCTTCCAGTCACTCGCATTGACACCTGCCGCGTGGACGGCAATTCGAATCTGGCCCGCCCCCGCGTGGGGGTCGGGCAGGTCAACGAGCTCGAGGACTTCAGGCCCCCCGAACCGGCTGAAACGGGCCGCTTTCATTCGTTGTGCTCCGATCTTGATCCCGGGCTAGAACTCCACACCTGATTGAAATGTAGGCGAAGTCCCGTCGACGATGCGAGGAACCTCGCGTTCAGCGTTTCTTCAGAAGAAGGCCCGTACCGTCGTCACTGGTTCGTCGAACTACCTGAGGATGAACTGGCGGGTGATGCCCCCGATTCCAGAGGGTCGGGGGCATCCTCTATTGGGGGGCAGCGCCTGTTGGAGCAGTGTCTGTTGGAGAGCGAAAGACTGCCCCGGCGTACCTTTGCGTTTACGCTCAGCCCGAGGAACTCCGCGCGAAAGAAAGCCGGTCGACTGACGATGAGCAAGAACACGGAGCCGTCTGCCCGCACCGTCATGCACACACCACGATTCTGGTTGACGCCGTTGATAGTGGTCACCCTCTTGATGTCGGCGCTGGCAGCGCTGTACATGGGCGGAATACTCGACCCCAAGAATCACCTGGACCAGTTCCCGATCGCCCTGGTCAACCAGGACGAAGGCGACACCCTCCCCGGCGGCGACCCCGCCGACCGCAAGAATTTCGGAAACGACATCGTCGCCGGCCTCGACAGCGGAATCGACCACCAGAAGATCGACCTGCAGCAGATCGGTATCGCCGAAGCCCAATCTCGGTTGAACTCCGGCACGCTGTACGGCGCGATCGTGATTCCCAGTGATTTCACGAAGAGGACGATCATCCTGGCGGAGGCCAGCGTCGTCGCCGGTGACGTAGAGCAACCGATCATCACGATCTACACCAATCCGCGCGCCGGTTCCGTATCCGCATCTCTGGTCCAGTCGATCGGAACTACAGCCCTCGCCTCGGTCAACAAGAACATGGGCGAGCAACTCACCACCCTGGTCACCCAGCAGTTGGAAGCGGGAGGCACCGGAACCCAGATCTCAGGAGCGAGCCGCCTGCTGCTCGAAAATCCGGTGAACGTACTCACGGTTGCCCACGATCCGCTTCCCGACGGCACCGGAATCGGTTTGGTTGCATTCTATTTCGCGCTGCTGTTGGTCCTTGCGGGATTCACCGGAGCAACGGTGGTCAATTCCTTGGTGGACGGCATGCTCGGATATGCGCCTACCGAATTCGGTCCGCTCTTCGTTCAGAACGACGTTGTGGGTATCAACAGGTTTCGGACGCTGCTCGTCAAATGGGCGTTCATGATCGTGTTGTCCGGCATAGTCTCCGCGTTGTTCCAGTGGATCAGTCGCGCCCTCGGAATGCCGGTCACTCACGGGCTTGCATTGTGGGAGTTCGGGGCATTGGTCATCACAGCGGTCGGCATCACGGCAATGTCGGTGATGGCCGCGTTCGGCTCGTTGGGCATGTTGATCAACCTGTTCGTGTTCGTCATTCTCGCGCTGCCCTCTTCCGGTGGCACCATCCCCCTCGAAGCCAGCCCCAGGTTGTATGCCTGGCTGGCGCAATTCGAGCCGATGCACCAGATCTACATGGGTACGCGATCGATCCTGTTCTTCGGCGCACGCGGTGAGGCAGGGCTGCTGCATGCCGTCTGGATGACGTTGGTGGGTCTACTGATCGGCGTCGTACTCGGCATCGTGACCACCCGTTTCTACGACCGCAAGGGCTACGAGCGCACACATCGTCCCAAGGTGGCGTGAGGTGGTACCCAGTCGGGATTCGATCGAAACCTGTTGGGCCAATTCAATGTGATTGCGCGTTTCGGGAATCTTCGAACCCCCTCCGCACGTTGTACAACTATGGCTAATTACAAAACAGTCAATCCCGCGACAGGTGAAACCGTCAGGGAATTCGATACTTTGGATGACGCCGGAGTTGAAGCCGCACTTGCGAACACGCATCGCGGCTACTTGACCTGGCGCAACAGTGCGCCACAGCAACGTGCGGCAGTCCTGAGCAAGACGGCCGAACTGTACACAGAGCGAGCAGACGAACTGGCCCGAATGATCTCGTTGGAGATGGGTAAGCCGGTCCGCGAGGCCAAGGGCGAAGTACAACTCTCGGCCGCGATCTATCAGTGGTACGCAGACCACGGCCCGGCGTTGCTCGAGGAAGAACGGCTCGACGTTCCCGGGGCCGAGGAGTCGGTTGTGTACCGGCGACCGATCGGCGCCCTGATCGGCGTCATGCCGTGGAACTTTCCGTACTACCAGGTCGCCCGCTTCGCGGCACCGAATCTCATGCTCGGCAACACGATAATTCTCAAGCACGCGTCCAACTGTCCGCAGTCCGCCCTGCTGATGGAAGAGATTCTGCGACAAGCCGGATTGCCGGACGACGCCTACGTCAACGTCTTCGCGACCAACGAACAGATCGCGGACATGATCGCCGATCCCCGAGTTCAAGGCGTGTCACTGACTGGTAGCGAACGCGCAGGCACCAGCGTCGCCGAAACTGCTGGACGCAACCTCAAGAAGGTCGTCCTCGAACTCGGCGGATCGGACGTGTTCATCGTCCTCGATTCCGACGACATGGATGCCACCGTCAAGTCAGCCACCAAGGCACGTCTGTCCAACGCAGGCCAGGCCTGCAATGCGGCCAAGCGTTTCATCGTCACCGAAGATTTCTACGATGATTTCACGCGCAAGTTGGCGACCTCCTTCGAATCCGTTTCTGCCGGTGACCCGTTGGATGAATCCACAGTCCTGGGCCCGCTGTCCTCACAGAGCGCGGCGGACACACTGATCGAGCAGATCGACGACGCCGTGTCCAAGGGCGCAACCCTGCTGGCCGGTGGAAAGAAGATCGACGGCCCGGGCGCCTACGTTCAACCGACGTTGCTCGCAGACGTGACCCCGGACATGCGTGCCTACAGCGAAGAACTCTTCGGACCTGCCGGCGTCGTCTACAAGGTCAAGTCGGCCACCGAGGCTGTGGAACTTGCCAATTCGTCGGTCTACGGTCTGAGCGGGTCCGTCTGGAGCAGCGATCTCGATTCCGCCCGGTCGGTCGCTGCCGATCTCGACGTGGGAATGGCGTTCGTCAACGAGCACGGAACGACGTTGCCCGGACTTCCCTTCGGCGGAGTCAAGCGCTCCGGAGTCGGCCGCGAGCTCGGTCCGTGGGGAATGGACGAGTTCGTGAACAAGAAGCTGCTCCGCGTCTCCAAGAAGTAGCTCGGTGCAAAAGTAGCGCAATACAAAGGAAGGCCCTGATCTCTGTTGAGGTCGGGGCCTTTCCTCATATCCCACGGACCAGCAAGAGCAATGCCCTGGTCACTCGCTTGCCGGAGTGACACTCCCACGAGTGAGGCTCCACCCGAACCTCGTCGCGATGACAGCTGACAGCCAGCCCAACAGCGCACCCACCAGTGGAGCAGCGATCGCGGTGTAGATCGCCTCGTTGGAAACACCAACCGACACGGCGGAGTCACCGACAAAGGCGAAATCGGTTCGGGAGGCGACGGACGCCAACTCGATCAGGCCGGAGACAACAATAATCAGGAACCCCAGCAGGAAACCGAAGCCGGCCAGAAGAAGATGAAGTGCACGCATCCGATCAGTCTGCCTGTAACACCCATCCAGATGAAACCGACCTGCTGGTATGACACTTTCACGAATCGCGCGCACCACCGCGCTTGCCGCCGCCCTCTGCGCGAGCGCAGCCATCTGTACCGCGACGTCGGCTTCCGCGGACGTAGTCGACGTCACGATCCTTCCGGGTCTCAGCAGCGGGCCGACGACGCCGTACGGAGCTGGTTGCACGTATCTGGTGGTTGCCAGGACAGCAGCGTTGGACGAGGCGAACGTCTCGATTGTCGACATGAACCGGGCATCGACCATGTTCCCGCAGGAATTGATCTGGGACACCGTCAATCCCTACTTCACCTTGCCGGTTGTACTCGGCCATGCCGTCACTCTGTGGACTCCGACTGCACCCGGCGAACACTCTCTGATGGCCTACCAGACGTCCGCGGGCGGGCCGGTCACAACGGTCGAAGTCAATCCGGCCACGCCGATCGGTCCGGGGTGCGTCGTCGCACCCTGATCCGCTAGCCCTCCAAGAAGTCGACGAGCACCCGGTTGAGTGCATCGGCCGGGACCATCGGAATACTGTGGTGCGAAGCATCTTCCAACACTTCGATGCGTGCTGCGGGAACAGTTTTCCGCACTGACCTCGACACCGCTTCCGCATCATGCACCCGTCCGTCCTGCGCGAGGACCACCAGCAACTCGATATCCAGTGCGCTCAAGTCCTCCACCGAAGGACGTTGAGGCACAACGAGATCGGGGCGCGGGAGTTCCGAAGCGCCTGCTTCCGCAAGTGACAGCCAGTCGGAGTCGATGCTCAACTCGCCTGTCTCCCAATCCAACAGTCGCCGTCGGCCAGCCCGCGACGGCTTGAGCAACAGCGGAAGCGCACGCAGAAGGTAGCCCGACTTCATACCGGAGAAACTCGAATTAGGATCGAGCAGAACAAGTTTCCCGACACGTTCCGGGCGACGCAAAGAAAATGCCAATGCGATCATCGCGCCGTAGGAATGTCCGATTACATCGACGGCCTCGGCGCCGGTGTACTCGACTATCGATTCCATCCACTCGATCAGATCGTCGGCGGACTTCATCGGATTACCATTCGGAACGCTGCGCCCGGCATCCCCCATGGTGTCGACGGCAAAGACTCGTCGAGATTTCGACAACGCCGCAACGTTGTCGAACCACACCGTCGAGGTGGCGCCTCCACCGGAAAAGAGGATCAACGGCGTCGAGTCCTCAGGTCCACAGACGTTCACATGCGTGCTCCCGAACCGGCCTGTGAGGTCCACACCCAGCGGTTTCTGCGGCCATTTGGTCAGTACAGCGTCGTATGCGCGATCGAAGTCCATCCCCCACCCCCATTTCTCTCGATTATCGAGATAGTAGACAATCGAGAGACAACACACCAGGGCTGGAGGCATCCTTGAGCGTCGGCGATGCAGAAGACGAAGCGATGGCGATCGTGCACTCGCTTCGCGCACTGACCGTCGACTTGAACGTGGCGGTTTCCGGCTTTGCAAACAAGTACACAATGCACTCCACCGACGTGCGCGCGTTGATCTGCCTTCTCGATGCCGAGCGCTCGGACACACCGGCGACGCCAGGCTGGCTCGGCGCACAACTGGGAATCAACTCGGCATCGATGACTGCGCTCGTCGACCGCATGGTCAAAGCGGGCCACGTAGCTCGCGAACGGGACTCGGCGGACCGACGGCGAGTGCTCTTGCAGGTCACACCCACTGCAGTCACTCTCGGCGAGAGCTACTTCGATCCGCTCATTTCACGGGCGGTGAGCACCATCGGCAATTACACGGCCACGGAGCGAGCCACCATCGCGAGTTTCATCGCCGGGATGCGAGCGGACGTGGAGCGGACTCGAATCGACAGGGAGCCCTCCCCGTGACTCGCCTACTTCCCGCTGGAGAATGCGCATTTCTCGTAGACCTCGATTCCGAAGCCGACGTTCTCGCGTTCACCGAAGCACTGACACGGAACACCCCGGTCGGGGTCGAGGACTTCCTCCCGGCAGCTCGCACGGTCCTGGTCACGTGCACCCCGGCGGCAGACCTCACGTACGTCCGGAAGTGCTTGAACGATCTCGAGCAGACCAATTCTGCCTCGATCGCAGACGAACGTTCCGAGGCAGACGCACTCACCATCGCCGTCAGGTACGACGGACCCGACCTCGACGACGTCGCACAGTCACTCGGAATGAGCCGATCCGAGGTGGTTGCGGCCCATACCGGGGCGAAGTGGCGTTGCGCCTTCATCGGATTCGCACCCGGCTTCGCCTACCTGACTTCAAACGACACGCGACTCCACGTACCGCGTCGAACTCAGTCACGAACGTCTGTGCCTGCCGGTTCCGTCGCCCTGGCCGCTGGATACAGCGCGGTCTACCCGCGGGCATCTCCGGGCGGCTGGCAGATCATCGGAAGCACCGACACCGTGATGTGGGACCTGAACGCCACTCCACCGGCCACCGTTCAGCCCGGGGGCCGCGTGCGCTTCGTGAACGAGGAACAACGATGAACGGCCTGGAGATACTCGAAACCGGGCCGCTGAGCCTGATCCAGGACCTGGGACGGATAGGGCATCTGCGCTCGGGCGTCGGGGTTTCCGGTGCTGCGGACCGGCGATCGCTCGGACTCGGCAATCGACTCGTCGGCAACGACAAGAGCGCGGCCGGTATCGAGGTCCTCCTCGGTGGGCTGAGTCTTCGGTCCCGTCAATCGTCGACGATCGCGTTCACCGGTGCGCCCGCACAGGCCTACCGCGACGGCATTCCGGTCGGGCATGCGAGCGTGATCTCTCTGCGGCCTGGTCAGACCGTCCACCTCGACTACGCACCGAGTGGACTGCGGACGTATCTGACCGTCAGAGGGGGCATTGTGGTTCCCTCGGTCCTGGGATCGCGCAGTACCGACACCATGTCCGGGATCGGTCCGGTACCGCTCGAGCCGGGTGTCATTCTCCCGATCGGGCCGTCGCCGATCGCGTTCTCGCCGGTCGACCTCGCCCCGGTGCCGCCGATGACAAACGAGACTCTCCACCTTCGAGTCGTCTTCGGTCCACGTGCAGATCGATTCACCAACCCCGAAACGCTCGTCCAGGGGCGATGGGAGGTTTCGAGCGACTCGGACCGGATCGGCGCACGCCTCGGCCGCGTCGGCACCGATGAACTACTTCGAAGAACAGATGACACCGAGCTGCCCACCGAAGGCGTGGCCCTCGGATCGATCCAGGTCCCGCCAAGCGGCCAACCTGTCGTGTTTCTCGCCGATCACCCCATCACCGGCGGTTATCCGGTGGTGGGAGTGGTGGCGGACGCGGATATCGATCGGCTCGGTCAAGCCCGCCCGGGTCAGCACATCCGGTTTGTCGCTGCCTGAGCAGCGCCGAGCATGGTCGTGTCGGACCCTGCCGTCACACTGATGTCGTGCGAGTTGTCCTGGTTCCCGGTAGTACGACGTCCACGGGAGCTGTGACGGCAACTGTCCTACGGACCGATCCCGGTGGAACGCCGCTCGCCGATCCCGTCGAGTACCCCGACCTGATCGCGGCAGTGCGCACCATTGAGGAAGCCGAGCACCCACGATGGGTGTGGCCCAGCACGGCAACCGTGTACCCACCCCTACTGCGGGCAGGCGTACGGGTTCAGCGATGCCACGACATTTCCCTGACTCGCGCGATCCTCGGAATGCGCGTCGGTAAACCGTCACCGCCTGCCGACGAGTTCGACGACGATCGCCTCGGCCTCTTCGATACTGCCCCCGTTCTCGATCCCGTCGCTGTCGCCACCGAGTTCGCCGAGCAGCGCGCAACCATCGGCACGGACGCGCGTTTGGATTTGTTGATCGCAGCAGAATCGGCCGGAGCTCTCAGCGCCGCCGAGATGACACACACGGGCCTGCCGTTCTCGACGCAGAAGCATCGCGAACTCCTCGAAGAACGGCTGGGGCCGCGGCCGACGGGATACGACCTCCCCGCTCGTATGCAGGAACTCGCTGCCCAGATCAGTGAGGTCTTCGGGCGCCCGGTCAATCCTTCGTCGTCGGTGGAGATCACCGAGGCGTTCGGGCGTCAGGGCATCGAACTGCCGTCGACGCGCAAGTGGTTTCTGCAGGAAATCGATCACCCGGCGGTCCCGTTGCTGCTGCGTCATCGCGAACTCGCCAAGCTGTACAGCACCAACGGTTGGCAATGGATGGACAGTTGGGTGCGGGGTGATCGATTCCGCCCGATCTACGTCCCTGGTGGCGTTGTATCCGGCAGGTGGGCGAGCCGGGGTGGCGGGGCCCTGCAGATTCCCAAGACCATGCGCTCGAGCGTCGTCGCCGATCCTGGCCACGTGTTCGTCGTCGCCGACGCCGGTCAGCTCGAGCCCCGAATTCTGGCCGCCATGTCCGGCGACCGCCGCATGATGGCTGCCGCCGGCGACGACGATCTGTACGCACTTGTCGGTGCCGAAGCCTTCGGCGGCGACCGCGCCAAAGCGAAGGTGGCCATCCTCGGAGTCCTGTACGGAGCAACGGCTGGTGAGGCCAAAGCACTGCTCATCTTGTTGCGGAAGCGATTCCCGGTCGCCGTCGAGTACGTCGAGCAAGCTGCCAAGGCAGGCGAGCGCGGCGAGGTGGTGAAGTCGCTGCTCGGCCGGGCCTGTCCCCCACCGTCTCCCGACTTCTACTCCCACGGCGACGCTCACGCTCGCGGCCGATTCACGCGCAACTTCGTCGTGCAGGCCACCGCCTCCGAGTGGGCACTCTGCCTCCTGGCCGACCTCAGGCGCCGCCTCGCCGACGATCCGGACGGCGAGTTGGTCTTCTTCCAACACGACGAGGTGGTCGTGCATACGCGAAACCCCGAGTCAGGTACCGCTCACGTGCTGGCCGCTGCGGCTTCGGCAACTCGATTGTTGTTCGGCGACACAGTCGTCCGTTTTCCTATGGACGTCGCCGCCCGCGAGACTTACGGCAAAGGCACTTCGTAGCGTCGTCAATTCCACTCCAAGTGGTTCCACCGCGCCCGTATTGCGTGTTCTACTGGAAAACGTTGCTTTGTTGGTGCTGGTCGACTGTGTTCGAGGAGAACCATGACCAAGCTGGATACAACTGACGCAGAACAGAACGACAGCGGAGCGGTCAAACGCCGTCGACTGCCGATCTTCACCGTGATCGCCCTTGCCATCTTTGCCTTCATTGCAGGTGGATTCGGCGGTTCGTTCCAAGGCAAACTCGCCGAGGTTCAGAAGAACGACAACGCCTCGTACCTCCCGAGTTCCGCCGAATCGACGATCGTCAGCAACCAATCCGCGAACTTCCTCGCGGTCGAGACGATCCCTGGTTTTGTTCTGTTCCATCGGGATTCGGCCCTCACCGAGGCAGACAAGTCTGCGATCGACTCGGCACGTAACTCCATTTCCGGCATCTCCGGAGTGGACGCCGACGGTATGCAGCCCACCCAGTACTCCGCCGACGGCACAACTGCGTCGATCTTCGTGCCACTCGTCGCCAAAGACGGTGACACCGCAGTCGCGGGCGACGTCCTGGCGACCACCGAGCAGAACGTCATCGACGCCGCCGAGCAGGCCGCTGGTGATGTCGAGGTACTCCCTGCTGGACCAGGTGGACTACTCGTCGCTTTCATCGACGCCTTTGCCGGTCTGGACGGAGCGCTGTTGGGCGCGGCACTTCTGGTCGTGATCCTCATCCTGCTTGTCGTGTACCGATCGCCGGTGTTGTGGTTCTTCCCGCTGTTCTCCGCCCTTCTCGCCATCGGCTTGTCGTCGATGGTGATCTACTTCCTCGCGAAGGCCGAAGTACTCACGCTGACCGGCCAATCTCAAGGCATTCTTTTCGTGCTGGTGATCGGAGCCGGCACCGACTACGCCCTACTCTTGATCTCTCGCTATCGCGAAGAACTGCACACGTATCCCAACCGCTTCGACGCGATGATCAAGGCCTGGCGCGAGTCTGCGCCGGCCATCACCGCTTCGGCTGTCACCGTCATTCTCGGACTGCTCTGCCTGACGTTCTCTCAACTCAACTCCAACAAGAGCCTCGGACCCGTCGCCGCCATCGGGATCGCCTGCACCTATCTGGTGATGATGACCTTCATGCCGGTCGCCCTGGCCGCTACCGGACGGTGGGTCTTCTGGCCGCGCAAGCCCAAGGTCGATCACGCCGCAGACCTGACGACGCACGGGATGTGGGGCAAGATCGCCGAGGTCGTCGGTAGCAAGGACCGCCCACTGTGGATCGGCGCCACAGTCTTGTTGATCATCCTGTTCGCAGCCGGGATCGGCAGTCTCAAAACCGATGGCCTGACATCCACCGAAAGCTTCACCAACCGCCCCGACGCCGTTGTCGGACAGGAACTCTACGACTCGAAGTTCGATCCCGGAGCGGGCGCACCGGCCGTGATCACCGCAAACGCCGACCAGGCCGACGCCGTCATCAAGGCCGCCAGCGGTGTCGAAGGTATCTCGCAGGATCCCGGCGCCGTCTGCACCCAGGTGGACGTCGCGAAGGTCAGCGAGCTGATCAAGACCAATCCCGCTGCCGTCGCCCAAGCCGCCGCTGCGGGTTGCGCCCCAGCGGCTTTCACCGTTGCACCGATCGACGGCCGCACCATGATCAATGCGACCCTCGCCGACTCCTACGATTCACCGCAGGCACTCGATACTGTCAAGCGACTGCGGACGGCCGTCCACGACGTGCCCGGCGCCGACGCACTTGTCGGCGGCAGCACGGCCACCACCCTTGATGTCCAGGCCGCCTCGGTCCGCGACAGGAATCTGATCATCCCGATCGTGTTGGTGGTGATCTTCCTGGTCTTGGCCGCTTTGCTTCGCGCTCTGCTGATCCCGGTGATTCTCATTGTCACCGTGGTGCTTTCCTTCGCGGCGACCCTCGGCGTGAGCGGATTCTTCTTCACGCACGTGTTCGGGTTCGCCGGGGCTGATCAGTCTTTCCCGCTGTTCGCCTTCGTGTTCCTCGTCGCTCTGGGTATCGACTACAACATCTTCTTGATGACCAGGGTCCGGGAGGAGACGGGAGAATTCGGTACCCGTGCAGGCGTTCTGCGCGGTCTTGCAGTGACGGGCGGCGTGATCACTTCAGCCGGAATCGTCTTGGCCGCAACATTTGCCGTACTGGGCATCCTGCCACTGGTCTTCCTGGCCGAGATCGGTTTTGCCGTGGCCTTCGGCGTGCTGCTCGACACGATCATCGTGCGCAGTGTCCTCGTTCCGGCGCTCTCACACGACATCGGGAAACGTATCTGGTGGCCGTCCGAATTGGCGCGCGCCAAAGACTGACCGACTACAGAAACGCCTCTTTGGTCCACAGATGAAAAAGCGCATAGGCCCGCCAGGGTCGCCATTTCTCGGACAACGCACCGGCCTCTTTACCGGAGGAGACACCCAACGCACGTTTCAAGACCAGATCATCAGGTACGAATGCGTCGCGATCACCGAGAATTCGAACAGTGAGATAGTCAGCGGTCCACGGTCCGATTCCTGTTAGTGACAACAACTCTCGCCGAAATTGGACGGGATCCGCATCCCAGGAGAGATCGAGGCCGTTCGCTGCCGCAGTTGCCAACGTGTGCACCGTTTTTGCGCGCGCGGTGGTCAGTCCGACGGCTTTCTGAATATCCTCCGGCGATAGCGCTGCAACCGAGGCCGGGCCGGGGAAAGCAAGAAACTCCGCGTCCACCGCCGCTCCGAATGCGCCGACGAAGCGCCCACCGAACGTCCTCGCCGCGCCGAGCGATACCTGTTGTCCCAGAACGGTGAGCACCGCGGTCTCGAACCCGTCCACCGAGCCGAGCACCCGCAATCCTGGACGGGCGGCCACTAGTGGGGCCAACAACTCATCGCTACCGAACGCTGCTTCCACAGCAGTGTGATCGGCGTCGAGGTCGAGCCAACGACGCACGATCACCTCCAGCTCTGCGGAATCCGATACCGGCACATCGGAATCCACGACAACACCGTCGTCCGTCCACGACACCGACACGACAACCGGGCCGGACGGCAACGGGATGACTCTGGTGTGAACACCGTCGTCGTGACGTTCGAGGCCGGCGACGCAATGAGCCCGCAGGGCACCGGTGAGCGGTTCGACTGCATAGGGCGCCTGAAAGCGCAGTGTCACTGCGCTCACCGGCCGGCTTCCAGATCCAGCAGTATCGCTTTCAGTTCGGGGCCGCCGGCGTACTGCCCGAGGCTGCCGTCGCTGCGCACCACCCGGTGACAGGGGACGACCAACGGTAGTGGGTTCTTGGCGCAGGCGGTCCCCACGGCCCGCACGGCACGTGGGCTGCCCGACGCTGCTGCGACCACCGAATAGCTTGCAGTGTGGCCGTATTCGATCTCGGGAAGATGACGCAACACTTCGCGTCGGAACCCCTTGGCGAGTTGGAAATCCAAGCGCAGATCGAATTCTCGACGAGCACCGGCAAAGTACTCGTCCAACTCGCGAGCGACGGTGTCCAGTCGGCGCGGGTAATGAAGCACTCGGGGACTGACCGTACCGGCCAGCCGTTCCAGAACAAGGTCGTGCCCTTCGACGGCAAAAGCAACCCGCACCAAGCCCACATCGGTCGCTGCGAGCAGTAACTTCCCGACCGGCGAATCTACGGTTCGGTATGCCACGTCGATCAACTCGGCGGCGGAGGCCTCCGCGGCCAGGCGCGCGCGAAGGCGGGCCAGAGCGCCGGCGTCAACTGCTGGAAGTGCCTCGAAAACTTCGGCATCGGTATTCATGAGTGACTCCCTTCCGCAGCGGTGGCGGACAGATAGGTTCTTCGTAAGGTGGCGATTCCGTCGGCGCCCGCCCGTCTGGCTGCTGCCGGCGTATTGCCGAGGATGTCCGCGATCTCTGCGTACGGCAGCCCACCCAGAAAGTGATAGGCAACTGCCGCACGTTGTTTGAGCGGTAGCTGTTCGAGGGCGTCCCACAATTCGTGATCCCACGTTCCCGGTACGCCGATTCGCGTCGGCAGTTCCGGAACGTCGTCTGTCGGGACGGCCACGCGGGCACGCACTCGGGTGATGTCGATCGCCTTGCGATGCGCGATGGTCACCAGCCAGGCTTCGACGTTCGCGTCCGGGTTCAGATCCGGATAGGCCCGCATCGCTGCAATGAACGTCTCGGACCACGCGTCCTCGGCGTCGACGGGACCGACCACAGCGCGGCAGACACGCAGGACCACCGCACCGTATTCGGTCACGACGTCTTCGAACGGTTTGAGTGTCACGAGCGGTAGACGTTCCCGATCACCGAATTGTGAGTCGAACGCATCAGAAGAGAACATCCGATTCGCCGCCGTGCTCGCGGTCGAGCAGGAACCTCTTGCGTTCGAGACCGCCGGCGAAACCGGTCAGGCTGCCGTCGCTACCGACCACGCGATGGCAGGGAACGATGATGCTGATCGGATTCTTGCCGTTGGCAGCGGCGGCAGCACGGATCGCAAGTGGGTTACCCAAAGTTTGCGCGAGCTCCATGTAGGTCCAGGTTTCGCCGTAGGGGATCGTTCGCAAGGTATCCCAGACCCGTTTCTGGAACCCTGTGCCCACGGGCGCCAGCGGCACGGAGAACTCCGTGCGATCCCCCTCGAAGTACTCGGCGAGCTGCGATTCGACTTCACCGAAGACCGCTGTGGAACGATCACCGAACGTGGACTCGTCCGGCTTGTGACGATGCTCCGCCATGTACAGCCCGCAGAGGTTTTCACCTGCCGCTACCAGCGTCAACGCCCCGATCGGCGAATCGATCACAGTGTGTGTACGGATAGCCGTCATGTCTCGATCCTTCCAGGTTGCGCGGTGCAGCAGGCAGCGGGTGAATTGATTGTCCGTGCCGGCACCGACACCTCGAAGACGCCGCGAGCCTCGTGAATGTGAGATTTACCTGTACTTTGACGTCACATCAGGCAGTATCGAGGGATGGCTCTAGTTTTGCCCGGCAGCTCCACCGTCGTCCGATCCGTCGGCGACGTGGTGCACTGGTCCCTGTCCACGGTCGCTTTTGCGGTCACCCTGCCCACTCGACTGGAGGCGCTCCTCTTCTCGGTCGAGAGGTTGGTGGCGCGCATCAACCAGATCGCCGACAACGCCGACCGCGTGGTCATCGGAGCCGCCGCCGTGACCGTTCGAGCTGAGACGCTGGTCGAGGCCGTCGAGCAGACCTCGGACATCGCGGGACAGCTCCTCGAGATCTACGAGCCCATTGCATTGCAGCTCGCGCCGCTGGCGGCCAGATTCGCCGACGACCTGTCCGAGGCGGAGGTCAGCGCCGCGATCAAACTGATCGACCAACTGCCGGAGCTCACCGACCGCGTGACCGCGGTCCTGCCCATCCTCGGAACCTTGGACTCCGTCTCGCCCGAGATCCACGAACTCCTCGGAGTGGTCAAGGACCTGCGGCAGGCGATCGTCGGAGTGCCCGGCTTCCACTTCTTCCGCAAGCGAGGCGAAGCCAAGCTGGATTGATCAGGCCGAGTAGCCGTTGGTTCCGGCTCGCGTCATGACGACCTTCGGAACCACGGCTCGAGACGAGAGCTTGAGCAGTCCGTCCACCAACTCCACGATGTCGTCGACCTTGATCATGGTCTCGGGTGTGATCCGATCGTGCGTCCACGCCGACATGTCCGTGTCGACGTAACCGGGAGCAATGGCCGTCGCGCTCACTCCGTTTCCGGATTCCTCGGCATTGAGTGCTTCGACCATCGAAATGAGTGCAGCTTTGGTGGCTCCGTAGACAGCCAGGCCGCTCTCGGCGTAGACGCCGGCCATCGAGGCGAGAGCGATCACTTTCGCGCCACCGGCAAGGTCCGCGTCCGCCGCAGTGCGCAGGAGCGGCAGTGATGCTTGTAGGAGCGCGAACGGTGTCCGCAGATTGACGGCGACGGTCTTGTCGAAACGTCGCATGGGGTAATCCGCTACTCGCCCACTGGTTCCCACTCCGGCGTTGAGGACGAGGGCCCGCATGGAGCCGAACCGATCGCCGTGCGTGGCGACGAGTGCTGAGGCGAAGTTCTCGTCCGCCATGTCACCTGCCGAGACTACGACGTCCGGCGATCCGGCGCGCGTAAGTTCTTCGGCGACGACCGCAAGTCGTTCGGCGTCACGGGCGGTGATGGTCAATCCGTACCCTTGAGATGCCAGGCGCGTTGCGATGCCGAGGCCGATTCCCTTGGAGGCGCCGGTGACCAGTGCTGATCGAGTCATTCGAATTTTCCTTGCAGTGCATTGAGTCCGGCCGAGATCAGTTCCGGCACAGAAGATCCAGCCTTGTCGAATCCCCCACCGACGGTGGCGCCTGCTCGGTATCGGTGATCGATACCCTGCGCCACGACGGCGAGTTTGAAGAACCCGAGCGCCATGTAGAAGTTCCAGTGCGCCAGCTCTCGACCCGATACGGTCGAATACCGTTGCGCCAGATCGACAACAGAGGGTAGTGACGGGCTCGTCCACGCGGCAGGTTCACCCAGAACCAGATCCAAGGCGGGGTGCCGGTAGACGCACATCATCGCGATGTCCGCCAGCGGATCTCCCAGCGTCGAGAGTTCCCAGTCCACCACTGCGGCAACCTTGGTGACGTCGTTCGCCGCAAGGATCGTGTTGTCGATCCGGTAGTCGCCGTGCACGATCGACGAAGCCGATTCAGCCGGAATCATGTCCGCGAGGCTCGAGGCCAACCTGTCCACGTCTGCCGAGTCCTCAATCTTGACGCGCGACCATTGACCGGCCCACAACTTCACCTGGCGGGCGACATAACCGTCGGGACGGCCGAGTCCGCCGAGACCCACGGCGTTGTAATCGACGTCGTGCAGGGCGGCCAGTACACGCACCAATTCGTCGGTGCACTGCGTTACCTGCTCTGCCGAAACAGCTTCCAGCTCGGTTTTGGTCCGGATCACCTGACCGGTGACGAACTCGACCACCGTGAACGACGCACCCATCACCGAGGCGTCCTCGCACAGCACGACGGTCGGCGCGACCGGTACTGCAGTGTTCTGCAACGCCGAGGTGATTCGGAACTCGCGCGCAACGTCGTGCGCCGACGGCGTGAGACCGGCGGTAGGTGGACGACGCAGAATCCACTTCGAGTTGTCGTCGAAGATTCCGTAGGTGAGATTGGATTTGCCGCCTGAAATCAGTTCGGCTCGCAACTCACCGCTGACCGTGACGCCTGCGGCTTGCAGATACTTGTGGAGCGCCGCGAGATCGAGTCCTGGAAAGTCCGTCACTTCGACTCCTCCCGAGCGGCCCGCTTCGCGGCTCCGACAACACGTTTCGCGATTGCCCAGCGATGAACCTCGGACGGGCCGTCGTAGACGCGGAAGGGACGCACTTCGCGGGACAACCGTGCCAGGGGCAGATCGCCGGACACGCCCATTCCGCCACACATCTGAATGGAGCGGTCGACGATCCGGAAGATCGCCTCGGCCGCATAGGTCTTCGCGATGGAGGTCGCGTTGCTGGCGTGTCCACCCTGATCGAGCTCGAAGCAGGCCTGGACCAAGAGCGCGCGGCTGGCCGCGATGTCGATCTCGTTGTCGGCGACCATCTTCTGGATCATTCCGAGATCACCGAGTTTCGAGCCGAAACCTTCACGCTCGGCAACCCTGGCCACGGCAACGTCGTGGCCGCGGCGCGCTGCACCGAGCCAGCGCATCACGTGCGTCATGCGGGCGGGACCGAGGCGAACCTGGGCGTAGGCGAAACCTTGATCGACCTCACCGAGAACAGCCTCGTCGGGAACGACGAGATCCTCGAACGTGACCTCGCAGTGCCCGCCGATCATGGCCTTGTCCAGGGTGTCGATGTGCCGCCCCACGACGAGACCCGCAGTGTCCGTCGGCGCCAGGAACATGGTCGCTCCGCCGCGCTGCCCGGGCTCGCCGGAGGTGCGCGCCATGATGATGAAGAATCCGGCACCGTCGGCGCCGGTGATGAACCACTTCTTACCGTTGATCTTCCAGCCGCCGGGGACCTTCTCCGCGCGGGTGTTCAAGGCCGAGGGGTCGGATCCGGCTCCGGGCGCAGGCTCGGTCATGGCGAAGGCCGACCGCATGTCCCCGCTCGCGAGCGGCGCGAGGAACTGCTGCTTCTGCGCTTCGTTCGCGACGTGGGCCAGCATGTGGACATTGCCCTCGTCCGGCGCAGCGATGTTGAGCGCAGTCGGGCCGAAGAGCGAGTAGCCGGCTTCCTCGAAGACCGGCGCGCGATCACTCATGTTGAGCCCGTGGCCGCCGTATTCGATCGGCGCATGCGGGGCGAAGACACCTGCTTCTTTTGCTGCCGCCTGCATCTCGATACGGATGGCGTCGCCACCCGCGACGGCGATGTCACCGGCGTGTTCGTCTTCGATGGGGAGCACTACGTTGCGCGTGAAGTCGCGCGTCTTCTCGATCAGCGCCACCACCTCGGGCGCGTACGTCAGATCGATTGCCACCAGACACCTCCGAATGAACATCCCGACCGAGCGATCGCTCGGTACCAGCACTCTCGCACACGCCGACGCGTCGGGTCAACAATCCTCGAGCATCGCCTCGCCCTGATCGAGCCTGCCGGCAACCACCATGTCGCGGTACAGATCGTCCTTGTCCATGAGCTCGTCATGGTTGCCGATGTTGCGGATCCGACCGTCCTCCATGACCACGATCCAGTCGGCGTCACGCACCGTCGAGAGCCGGTGAGCGATAGTCACCACGGCGCCGGTGCGCGCACGTTCGTTGATCGCGTCGACAATCGCAGCTTCGGTGAGCGTGTCGACCTGGGCTGTGGCTTCGTCGAGCAGAAGCAAAGCACTCGGTCGCAGAACTGCGCGTGCCATCGCGATCCGCTGACGTTGGCCGCCCGACAGCGACGTGGCGGTCAGTGCGGTGTCGAGTCCGTTGGGCAGGGCCTCGATCGCGTCGTCGAGGCGGAGCAAGCGCAGAACGGACTGCACCTCTTCGTCCGTTGCGTCGGGATGGCTGAAGACGACGTTCTCCCGAATCGTTCCGGGCACCACCGGGGTCTCCTGCTCCACGTACGCGAGACTCTCTCGCACAGCCCGGTGATCGAGCGCGTCGTAACCGACACCATGCAGGAGAACCTCACCCGATCGGGGCTCGACGAATCGCAGGACGGTGGAGAGCAATGTCGTCTTTCCGGCACCCGACGGGCCGACGATGGCCATGTGCCCACGCTCGGGGATGACCAGCGAGACATCGCGCAACGCAGGCTGGTTGGAGCCGTGGTAGCTCACGGTGACGTCGCGCAACTCGATCAGCGGCGCGGCTGCGCTCGTTTTCTCGACTACGTCCACGACCTCGTCGTACTGCTCGGTGGGCAACGATTGCATCTCGCGGATCCGGATAGCTGCCGCGATTCCCGACTGAACGGACGTCACGTTCTGCGCAAGCTCGGACACCGGCCCCATCAGTGTGAAGGCGTAGAGCAGAAACGCGATGAGCGTCGAGACTGCCATTTCGCCGTCGGCGACGCGCCAGGCACCGAACCCAAGGATGGCAATGATCGACCCTTGGATGGCGGTCCAGGCGACGGTCCATGCGGTCGCGGATACTCGAACCGCTGTGATCGCATGCTTTTTCGCATCGGACGCGTTGCTCGTCACCAGAGCGCCGACGCGATCCTCGGCCAGGGAAACCTTGACCGTCCGGATCGCACGTAAACCGCCCTCGAGAACGCCGCCGAGCTGACCGAGCGATTCCTGGGTTCGCGCCTCGGCTGCGGAGATCCGCGGCATCAGAACGGCAAAGAGTATGGAGGCGAACACGATTGCCACCATGGTCACACCCAGCAACGGCAGATCCAGAACGCCCATCAGAACGATTGTTCCGATGGTCAACGCGGCTGCGTTGAGAATATTCACTGCGGCCGACGACGCCGCCTCCCGCAGCAGCAAGGTGTCCGAGGTGACCCGGGTGACCAATTCGCCGACCGATCGCGATTGCAGCGAAGGCACGGTCGCGGCGAGGAATCGCCTCACGAGCGAAGACCGGGCGTCGAAGACAACCCTCTCGGCAGCGGTCCCGAGAACGATCCACTGAGCACAGCCGAGCACCGCACCGACGACCAGGAGGACGACGAGCGTGAGGATCGGCCCCTTCAGCGACGCACCGGTGTCGAGGGTGTCGAGAACCCATTTGGTGACCATCGGCGTTGCCAGCGTTGCCGCGGAACCGCACAGAGCCAGCACCAATCCGAGGAGGAGCGAGGGCAGATGCGGGCGAGCGAACTCCGAGAGGACGCGGAGATTGCTCCATTTCGGCGCGGGCTGAGGCGCATCGGATTCAAGCATGAATTTATGGAACACGAATGTTCCATAAAGGGCAAGAGGAATTCCGATACGGAAACACTGGATACCGAAACCTGACACGGCTACGCTTCGAATTCGTGACAACGATCCACAGCGCACCAGAACAAAGCGCGACCCGCGAGCGCACCCGGAAGGCCATCCTCGATGCTGCCGT
Source organism: Rhodococcus sp. P-2 (assembly GCF_016598535.1). GTDB lineage: Bacteria > Actinomycetota > Actinomycetes > Mycobacteriales > Mycobacteriaceae > Rhodococcus_F > Rhodococcus_F baikonurensis. The sequence goes on from NZ_CP066779.1 coordinate 2,461,039, forward strand.
TTCGGTGTTCGCATCCAAGCCGGCCGCGACGCTCAGCGAGATCGCTTCGGCGGCGAAGGTCGGACGAACCACCTTGCACCGCTACTTCCCCGAACGGTCAGACCTGGTCGACGCAGTCGCCGCCGAGGCCACCCGAGCCGTCGGTGAGGCCGCAGCGGCGGCGCGACTCGGTGAGGGCACCGGAGCCGAGGCACTGGTTCGCCTGTGCCATGAATACTTCGAATTGGCCGACCTTTTGACGGTCCTGTTCTTCACTCCCGGCGTGTATCAAGAAGATTCGTTTGCCGAGTCCGCGTCGAACGACGACGACGTCACCGACGCCATCGAGCGCGGACACTCCGACGGGTCCATCGACCCCGACATGGGTTCGGACTGGGTGCAGAACCTGCTGTGGTCACTGCTCTACACGTCCATGGACTACGTGAACCGCGGTTCCGGGACGCGACTACAGGCCTTGGACCTGACGGTTCGCAGCCTCCGCCGCGGAATCGCGCCCGATCCCGCGGTCTAGGTTGTCGGCTGCTTGAACAGCGGCACGCCTTTTGGTCACACCCAATTTGCGGTAGATCGAGCGAATGTGTGTCTTCACGGTGGGATAGGCAATGCCGAGATGCGCAGCGATCTCGTCCGCAGTCATCGTGGTGCGCAGAAACGTGAGAATCTCGGTCTCACGTTCGGTCAGAACTCCTGTGAGCTGGGCAGAGAGCCGGCTCCGTTTTTCCAGAATCGTGCGCAGGAGTTCCTGGTGTCTCGACCCTTGTACTGCGTGCGCGTTCAAGAGATCGACAATTACCGGATCGCCGCTGAGAAAAGGAGCGAGAATCCGCTCGGGGATTGCCTCCGCCAGCGCACGATCCAACTGCTCGTGCGCCTGCGATCCACGCCCTGCGACGGAACTCAGCGCAGCAGACGTGACAAGTGTGCTCACCAACGCATATCGGGGTAGCCCCGCCGAGGTTGCCAAACGAATCGCCCGAGCCGACGGTTCCGGATCTCCCAAGACTCGGTAGAGCTCCGAGAGAAGGGCATGAGCGACCGCAGCACCGGTTCGGGTCAGCGTGGGCGTTGCGATCCGGCGCGCTTGGTCGTCCTGCCCCTGAGCGTGGGCGAGCCAGGCCGTGGTGACGCGTCGCAATGTATCCCAAGGAATGCCGTGCTTGTCCGCAGTGCTCACGCCGCGCAGCAGACGAGCGGCGTTGTGGTACCGGTCTTCCCGGTTCAGAGCGATCAGGCTCATCACCAGGTACAGCCGGGCGAGCGCCTCGAAGTTGGTTCCGGGACTGCCCTCGACGATGATCGAGTCGAACTGAGCGATCGCCTCCTCGAAGTCGCCACGCCAGTACGCGATGCATCCTCGATTCGACTGCGGGAGGCCACCTTCGAAGCGTTCCCAGTCGGACGCCACTTCTCGGGACGGGAGGCCGTCGAGAATCTGTTCGGCTTCGGTGAATGCTCCCGCGTGAGTGAGGGCAAACGCCAAGTTGGATTGCGCCAGACGAAATGTCTCCGCACGCGACTGCAACTGTGCCTCATCGCTGGCGGAACGAAGTAGCGCGATGGCACGAGGAAGATCGCGACGAAGCCTGATCTCGGTCCATCCGAGGAGGAACAGCGCGGACGGGTAATCGTCTTCGGGCTCGCACTGGGAGAGCGCGTGGCGCGCACGATCGGCGATGACGGCCTTGGTCGAGGTGTCCGGAGCGAGCAGCAGGTCGGTGAAGCAGACGACAAAATCGTCGGACGCCACCCGCAGACCCTGCCCGCGGAGAAACTCCGCGCCGTACGGGTCGCCGCTGAGGTCACGGCAGCACGCTCTTATCAGCAGGATGTGCGGATCGTGCGGATCGGGATGAGCAAGGCAGAGCTGCTCCAGTTCCCTGGTATGAGATTCGAGAATCAGACGGAGCCAATTCTTCCGCAGCACGCGTCGAGCCTGCTCCGCTTCACCGGAGGCGAGTGCATCACGCACGGCTTCGATCATGTGTCGAAGATACTCGAGACATTCGACCGCCGTGGAAATCCGGTCTCATCCGCTTCGGATGAGACGGCGATCGAAGCCTGCGGAAACCGGTGAGAATTGCCGGAATCAACCAAAATGCGCCAGTCGGCGAAATACCGGTGCGCAGGCCCGACACGAACGGACAAGACACATGAGTTTCTGGGAAAGCCTCGGCTGGATGCTGTGGGCGACCGTCTTCATCGGATATCTCTTCGCGCTGTTCGCGATCATCGCTGACCTGTTCCGCGACCACAAGCTGAGCGGCTGGTTGAAAGCTGTCTGGATATTTTTCCTGCTCTTCCTGCCCATCCTCACCGCGCTCGTCTACCTCGTCGCTCGCGGCGAAGGGATGACGGAACGCAGCAACAAGGCCGCACGTGACGCCGAGAACGCTGCCGAATCGTATATCCGCGAGGTCGCAGGAAAGAGCCCCAGCGAGGAGATCGCCACAGCCGCAGCGTTGCTCGAAGCCGGAGCGATCAACGAGGACGAGTTCGCCGCACTGAAACTGAAGGTCCTCTCGTGAGTGCCCGCTTCGGACCTGTCGACTTCTATCTTCTCGGCCTGCCTGGAGCCGGCCTCGATCCCGCCGCTCTCTCCGCGCTCATCGACCTCACGGATACCGGCCTGGTGCGACTGCTCGATCTGATCGTCATCGCCAAGGCCGAGGACGGTGAACTCACCCTCGTCGAGGTCGAGGAACTACCGAACAGCTTCGAGATCAGCGTCGAGATGCTCGGCGCGTCCGGTCTGCTCGGGCACGACGACATCACCGAACTCGCGGCAGCAATCCCCGCCGGCGCGTCAGCGCTGCTGGTCGCTCTCGAGCTGGTCTATCAGCGCGAGCTCGCCGCCCGGACCGCCGAGTCCGGCGCGGTACTGCTGGGCTACGAGCGGATACCCGCACCCGTCGTCAACGCCCTCATGGACACGATCATCCCGAAACTGGAGGTCTGACATGCCGTACATCCCGAGACGAGGCCGCCCCGGACTACTGGGCCTCGCCGCCCGTACCGCGGTCGTGACCGGTACCGCGACCGCCGTCAGCGACGGTATGGCCACTCGCCGGCAACGGAGAGCCCAGGCCGAATACGAGCACGCACAGTACGAGTTTGCCCAGCAGCAGGCAGTACTCCCGATTCCCACACCCACACCCACACCCACACCCACAGCCTCGGTCGATCTCGTCGCGGAGTTGCAGAAACTCGGCGACCTCAAATCGCAGGGCCTACTGAGCGAATCAGAGTTCGAAGCCGCGAAAGCACGACTGCTCGGCTGATTCACCCCGATGGAGCGAGGGATTCCCGCTCCCGTGCCGTACCCGACACCGAATGGAACCAGTTATGTCCGCGATCGCAGTCAACGTCCTGAACTTCAATCGGGCAGAATCCGACCTCATGTTCGCTCGCCTGGCCGCGGGCGTCGGCCTGGGCACGTGGAACCACACTCGTGATCTCGGGTCACTCGACAACCAGCCGATCATCCGCCAGAACCGCGACACCCTGTACAGCAGCGCGATCATCGACGTGCGCGAGAACGTCACGATCACGGTGCCCGATACCGGCAAGCGCTACATCTCCGTGTGGGTGGTCAGTCAAGATCACTACGGTCCCGTCATCCTCCGCGATCCGGGCGAGCACCTGCTCACGCGCGAACTGGTCGGCACCGACTACGCCGCGCTCATCGTGCGCATCCTCGTCGATCCGAACAGCTCCGAAGACGTCACCGAGGTGAACCGGTTGCAAGACGCCCTCACCATCGACGGCGGCGGAACCGGTGAGTTCCCGATGCCCGACTACGACGAACAGTCGCAGACCGAGACCCGCGACGCGCTCCTCGCACTCGCGCGTGGCATCACCACATACGACCATTCATTCGGCACCGCTGCGGAAGTCGACCCCATCAGGCACCTGCTCGGTACCGCCTCCGGCTGGGGTGGCCTTCCCGAGTACGAGGCCACCTACGTCAACTTCGACGAAGGTCTCCCGGTCGGGGAATACCGTCTCCGCCTGAACGACGTTCCCGCGGATGCGTTCTGGTCGGTCTCGCTGTACAACGCAGCGGGATACTTCGAAGAGAACGCCCTGGGCGTGAACAGCATCAACAGCCTCACCGCCGCCCTCGATGCCGACGGCAGCACGACTGTCCGCTTCGGTATTCACCTTGACGGCGTCGCGAACGCGCTGCCCATCATGCCGGGCTGGAACTACGTACTGCGCCTGTACCGCCCCCGCCCCTCCGTGCTCGACGGCACCTGGACGGCGCCTCGTCCCGAAGCGCTCTGACGAAGCGTTTCCCCACGCACACACCACTCTCGGGTGATTCGACCCGATCACGGAGGTACAAGCCATGCGTCTGCTGTTTCAGCTCGTTTCGCAATGCGTACTCGGCGCGATCGCGCTGATCGTCGTGCATTTCGCTTTACCCGGGGTCAGCCTGAGCGTCAACGGTTTCTTGGCCGCTATCGGTGTATTCACCCTCGCCCATATGATTCTCGGCCCGTTCGTGCTCAGCGTGGCACTGCACTATGCGGCTCCGCTCGCGGGTGGTGTCGGCTTGGTCGCCACACTGCTCGCGCTCTGGGTTGCGACCCTGGTCCCCGACGGCATTGCGATCAGCGGCGTCGGGTCCTGGATCCTCGCCCCGATCATCGTGTGGGTGATCACGGCGTTGGGAGGGTGGATCTTCATGGCACTCGTCATCGACAAGTGGATCAAGAGACGCAATGCCGAAAAGCTCGTGCGCAGTGTGCAGAAGGCATGAATGATCAGTGCAGAAACGGAACCCACGAGGAGTCAGCCATGCCAACTCACCCGCTCGATCGTCGCGTTCTCCTGAAGACCGCTCCGAACTTCCGGGACCTCGGTGGCATTCCCGTTGCAGACGGCACCGTCCGCGCCGGCGCGCTCTATCGTTCGGCGACGCTGGCAAAACTCGACGGCGACGACGTTGCCGCGGTCGCCCGCCTGGACGTTCGGACTGTGTACGACCTGAGGACCGCAGCTGAGCGCGACGGCGCACTCGACAATCTCCCTGACTCGACGCGGACAGTCTGGCTCGACGTACTCGCCGACAATGCCCACAACGCCGCGGCCACCGGACTTCTCATGACGGACCCGGCCGCGTACGCCGAGAGTGTCAGCGGTGGCCGTGGGATCGCGCAGATGGAGGAAGCCAACCGCAACTTCGTCAGCCTGCCGTCCGCACTCGACGCCTACCGCGCGTTCTACCTCGACCTCATCGACGAAAAACGCACCGGGGCGGCGCTTTTCCACTGCACCACCGGCAAGGATCGCACCGGGTGGGCCGCGACCTCTTTCTTGCTCCTCCTCGGCGCCGACGAAGCCGATGTACGCGCCGACTACCTGGAGACGAACACCGATCTGGCACCTATGACGGAACCGATCCTCGACTTCGCCGCAAGCAAAGGCGTTGACGGAGAACTGCTCCGGCCGCTCCTCGGAGTCCGCGACAGCTACTTCGACGCCGCGCTCGACGAAATGCGCACGCAATTCGGCGCAGTCGAGGACTACGCAATCAACGGACTCAAGCTCACCTCAGAACAAATCACCGCGCTCCGCGAGCGGTTCACATCACGATCGGGCTTCGTCAGCGCGACGTGATCGGAGCTCTTACCGGGCAGGAATCCGTGCTCTCGTCCTGCTTCTTCGGTCGATTGTCCACGCGGGTGACCACGATGACGGCGAGGATGCCCACCGCCAATCCGAGCGCGGTGAACGGAGTGAAAGATTCTCCGAACATCAGTGCGCCCCAAACCGCGGTGACCGGAGCGATCAAGAACATCAAAGTGTTGACGGACGTGATGCCGATGCGACGCAGCAACAACCAGTACAGGCCGTAACCGCCGAAGGTGGACAACACGATCAACCAGAGCAATGCGATCCAGAATGTGTTGACACTCGGCGGTGCGGCAGCACCCGAAGCGAACGCAAGAATCGTGAAAACTATTGCGCTGGTTAAGCAGTGGATGGCCAAGGCCTGCAGTGGTGGCATAGACGTGGGAGCGCGTTGCTGGACGAAGGTGGATGCAACCAGGCTCACCATCCCCAGGAACGGAATCGCGTAGGCCCACCACGGCGCCGATGTACCGGCTCCGGCGTCGGCTGCCGTGACCATCGCGACGCCGGCCAGTCCGATCGCTAATCCGATCCACTGCATCCGCGGGACTGCGACACCGAGGACCGGGCCGAGCAGCGCGGCTGCCACCAGCGGCTGAATACCGTCGATCAGCGCAGTTGTCCCGGTGTTCACGCCGAGATCGACTGCCCAGTACACGGACAACAGATAGCCGCTCTGGGAGAGCATCCCGATCACTATCTGCCTGCCGAGCGCTCGCGGTGTCGGCATCGTGTTCCGGCGCCGGGCGGAGAGCCAGACAATCGGGACCAGTACCGCCGCAAGCGGGAGAAAACGCCACATCAGCAGCGTGGGTACCTCGGCACTGCCGGCGCCGAGTTTGGCTCCGATGAATCCCGAACTCCAGCACGCGACGAACAGGATCGACAAGGTGGCCGTCACGGCAGATCTCGGGGTCACGATCCGAGGTATACCGATCTGTTTACTCATGGAGTCGACTATACAGATCGGTATACTTTTGTCCATGGCAGACGAATCCGTACCCGAATTGACTCCGAAAGCACGTCGCATTCTGGAGTCGGCATCGAAGCTGTTCTACGAAAAGGGAATTCACGCCGTAGGCGTGGATACCGTCGCACTGGACGCCGGGGTCACGAAGAAGACTTTGTACGAGCGGTTCGGCTCGAAAGACGGCCTCGTCGTGGAATATCTGAAGGATCGAGATCGGCGGTGGCGGATTTTTCGCGACAAGAAGTTGGCATCAGCCGGACACAGCCGCGCCGAACGGTTGAGTGCGGTGTTCGATGCTTCCGCCTCCTGGTCGAGGGCGAGCGGAGGCAAGGGGTGCAGCATGATCAACGCTCACGCTGAGTTCAGTGATCGCTCACATCAGGTATTCGCTGTCATCGCCGAACAGAAGCAGGAAATGTTGGACGTCTTTCGGCGCATTCTGGCGACGGACGGGCGGGCCGACGAACGTCTCGTCGAGGCAATCATGCTGCTTCACGAAGGTGCCCTCGTCGCAGACGGGATCGGTATCGGCACCGACCCCTTCGGGGCCGGCCGGGACGCGGCGCTCGAATTGCTGAAGAATTCCGGTTGATCCACCCCGCTACGCCCCCACAGTCACTCCCCAACCCGCTTCGCCCCCACAGTCACTCCCCCACCCGCTTCGCCCCCACCATGCGCCGCGCTATCTCCAAATACCTCTCCACCAACTCCTCCGGAGACAACTCACCGTCCGGTCGGTACCACACCGCCACGGCGACGCACATTGTCACAACGGCGCGGCTGGCATCCTCGGGATGGTCGGCCTCGAACACTCCCGAATCGACGCCGTCGAGGACGATCCGGTCCACCTGTTTCTGCTGTTCGTCGCGCTGCGCGATGTAGCTCGCCCGACTGTCGGGCTCCATGCTGCGGATCTCGGAGGAGGCGACGAACGACTGCTCGCGTCGAAACATGTGGAACCGCAACAGAGATTCGATCACCGCGTCGAAACGGTCCGAGGGATCGTCCCCGGCATCGAGTTCGGCGGCGCGGCTTCGCTCCAACAACTCCGTCATCACGACGGTCGCCAGACCGATCAGCAGAGCCTGCTTGGACGGATAGTGGTGGTAGAGCCCAGGCACCGACAGCCCGGACCGCGACGCCACGTCACGGATCGACGTTCCGTGATAGCCCTGCTCGACGAACGCCTCCAGCGCCGCGGCGAGCGGTTTCGGCAATCCCAGGTCTTCGTAATCGCGCCAGGACCCGCGTACCGGAAGCTCGTTCGTCATACCGATACCGTAGATCGCTCTTGCGCCGCCGCCGAACACGTCGGAGCCATTGGTTAGAGTCGGTGTTCACCGAAAGACAGGGACCAGTCATGATCCATGTTCGCCACACCGCGGTTGCTGCCGTGCCGGTTGATGTCGCCTTCGACTACATCGACAACTACCGCAATGTCCCGACCTGGATGTTCGGTGTTTCCGAGTTCACCCCGTTCGGAGAGTTCGATCAGGGGCTCGGCGCCACGTTCGACGCGGCCATGCAGATCGGGCCCAGCACGTTGCGCTCCAAGCTCGAGGTCACCGAGTGGGAGAAGAATCGGATCATCAAGCTGTCTTCGCTCGGCGGTGTATCCAACTCGTCCACCTGGGAATTCGCCGCGATCGACGATTCCAAGACCGAGCTTTCCGTCGACTTCGCCTACAAACTCCCCGGGGGCATTGCCGGAAAAGCACTCGGCCGATTGATCGGGCCGTTCGTCGAAAACGCTGTCAAGAACAGCGAGGAGACGTTGCGCCACAGCCTCGAGGAGCAGTTCGCGGCCCGCGGCGAAGGCTGAAAACTACCCGCGGTCGCCTTCGAGGCCCAGGGCGTTGGCCCACACTTGGGTAGCCGTCTTGACGACGTCCTCGAACGGGACAGGGTTGCCGTCGGCGCCAGGTTCTTCCGAGACGAACGAACTGTAGGCAAGACGGCTCACCATCGCCGACAATGCTCGGGAAGCCAGCAGCGGATCCAACGAGCTGTCTGCCTTGCCTGCCGCTTGCAAGCGTTCGATGGCTCGGGCATTACGCGAAATGAAGGTCTCGGCTCGGTCCCGACGCAGTTTCGCGAAAGCCGGATCGATGTGCGATACCTGTTCGAGCAGACCCATCAGCTTGGCGTTACGGCGAAATGCCGTCAGATAGGCACGGTTGCTCGATTCGAGGACCGCATACGGATTGTCGACATCGCGGACCCGCCCCATGCCGGGGTGCAACATGTCTTCCTGCGCAACGTCGAGAACTGCGGCGAAGATCTGCTCTTTGTTGTCGAAGTACGTGTAGAAGGTGCCGGTGGAGCAGTTCGCTTCCTTGGTGATGTCCGTGAGACGGGCGTCGAGATACCCGGCGCGCTCGAACACAGTTCGAGCCGCTGCAACCAGAGAAGCCCTGGTACGGACGCCGCGGGCAGTCACCGGCAGGTCACGCAGAAGCTCCGTCGCAGCCATGGATGGTGGCGGACGGTCTTCCCAGTTCTCCTGAGGTTCGGCGCGAGAGGTCACCAGCTACTTATACGGCAAAGCCGGCGACTTCTCGGCATCGGCGTCAGGTGATGGTGATTCCTCCGTCGACGGCGATGGTCTGTCCCGTGACGTATCCGCCTGCCTCGGATGCGAGCCACACCATGGTGCCCGCGAGCTCTTCCGGGTCACCCATGCGGCCGAGGATCAGGCGTGGAGCCATCGCATCCAAGTAGCCGTCGTTGTATTGGTCGGTCATTTCCGACTTGAAGAAGCCTGGCGCGATCGCGTTGACGCGGATGCCTTTGCGTGTCCCCCACTGCTGTGCGAGGTCACGGGTCAGTCCGACGACACCTGCCTTGCTCGCCGCATAGGCGGCCTGCGGGAGTCCGGCGGTCGTCAATCCGAGAATGCTCGAGATGTTGACGATGGAGCTGCCCGGGAGCATGACGCGGCCGCACGCCTGCGCTGCCCAGTAGGAACCGTTGAGGTTGATGTCGATGACGGCGCGGAACTGGTCCGGGGTCTCACGGGTTGCCGGAACAGCGGTTCCGACGCCGGCGTTGTTGACCAGGACGTCCACGCGGCCGAACTTCTCCATCGCGGCGTCGACCATGTTCTGGGCCTGCGCGGGATCGACGATGTCGGTGGCCACGCACAGCGCTTCGCGGCCTGCGTCACGCACCAGCTTGGCGGTGTCTTCGAGCTTGTCGACGCGGCGAGCTGCGAGGACGACGTCCGCACCGGCCTCTGCTGCGGCTTTCGCAAACGCCACCCCGAGGCCCGACGACGCACCGGTCACGATGACCACTCGATCGGTCAGAGAGAACTTGTCGAGAACAGACATGCGCGGTGATGCTCCTGTGTCGTCGGGTTCGGGAAGTGACGTATGGACGGCAGTGACGTATCGACTGCAGTTGCGAAATTACAGGCCGAGATCGCGGCCGATGAGTTCCTTCATGATCTCGTTGGATCCAGCCCAGATCTTGGTGACGCGGGCGTCCATCCACGCGCGAGCGGCGCGGTACTCGGTCATGAAGCCGTAGCCCCCGTGCAACTGAACGCAGTGATCGAGGACCTCGTTCTGCACCTGCGCGGTCCACCACTTCGCCTTGGCGGCGTCGATGGCGGTCAGCTCGCCGGCAGCGTGTGCCGCGACGCAGTTGTCGACGTAGGCCTGAGTGACCTCGATGCGGGTCACGAGATCCGCGAGAAGGAATTTGTTCCACTGCAGCGAGCCGATCGGCTGACCGAAAGCCTTGCGGTCCTTGGCATATTGCAGCGTCTCTTCGAGGATCGGAGCAGCGTGCGCGATGTTGGACACCGCAGCGCCGACGCGCTCCTGCGGGAGCATTTCCATCATGTGGATGAAGCCGCGGTCGATCTCACCGATGATGTTGGTGGACGGCACGCGAACGTTCTCGAAGAACAGTTCGGCGGTATCGGACTCGTGCTGGCCGACCTTGTCGAGCTTGCGTCCGCGCTCGAAACCTTCCATGCCGGTTTCGACGGCAAAGAGCGTGATGCCCTTGGACTTCTTCTCGGGACTGGTCCGCGCCGCCACGATCACGAGATCAGCGTTGTAGCCGTTGGTGATGAAGGTCTTGGAGCCGTTGATGATCCAGTCGTCGCCGTCCTTGACCGCGGTGGTCTTGAGCGAGGCGAGGTCGGATCCACCGGAAGGCTCGGTCATGCCGATGGCCGTCAGCATCTCACCGGTGCAGAACTTGGGCAGCCAACGCTGCTTCTGCTCTTCGGTGGTGAGCTGAACGAGGTAGGGAGCTACGACGTCGGCGTGGATACCGAAGCTCGAGGCAACAGCTGCACTGGCGCGCGAGAGCTCTTCTGCCAGAACCGCGTTGAAGCGGTAGTCGCCGGCTTCGCTTCCGCCGTACGCCTCCGGAACCTCGAGCCCGAGGAAACCGTTACGTCCCGCTTCGAGCCAGATTTCACGGTCGATGAAGCGCTGGTCGATCAGCTTCTCTGCGACCGGAAGGATGTTCCGGTTGACGAATTCGCGGGCAGATTCGCGAAATGCCTCGTGATCGGGTCCGTACAGAGTGCGACGCATGACGAGTTGCTTCCTTTCGGCGTGGCAATGCCACACGTAACGATGTTCCTAAGCATTCGCTTAGAATCTAAGCACCTGCTTATAGTGAATCGAGAGCGGGATATTGTCAACATCGAAATCCGTCACACCTGGAGGAAACCGTGAGCGACTCACCTGACGTGGTGATCAGCCCCTCCAAAGCCGCGGCCCGTATCCGCGCGGCAGCCGTGGACGCTTTTGCCTCCGCGGGCTACGGCGGCACCACCACCCGTGACATCGCTGCGCGCCTCGATATGAGTCCCGCCGCCATGTACCCGCACTACCGCTCGAAAGAAGAGTTGCTTTTCGCGATCAGCTACGAAGGCCACACCGAAGCGTTGAAGGTGGTCGAGGGCGCCGACCGACCGGGTGAAGAACCGTCCGTTCGCTTGCAGGAACTGATCAGCACGTTCGCCAGTTGGCAGGCGGGGCACCATTCACTCGCTCGCGTTGTCCAGTACGAACTCACCGCCCTCACACCAGAGCACTACCGAACCGTCGTCGCGCTTCGCCGCAGCACGACGCGGGTGGTCCGGGAGGTTGTCGATGCCGGCGTGCAGTCGGGCGATTTCACGATCCCCGATGCCGAAGGCGTCACCCTCGCCTTGATGTCCCTGTGCGTCGACGTGTGCCGCTGGTTCCCGGCCGGCAACTACACGAATCCGGAAGACATCGGAAAACTGTACGGAGACCTGGCATTGAGGATGGTGGGCGCCGCCTGAATCAGGTGACGCCGACCGCAGAAAGGACTCGGCCAGTGGCCAACCGCACCTATCTCTACTCGACCCCTGTTGCTCCGCATGAGAATCCGGCTGCCGCTCGCACCCGTGGACTCAAAGGAATCTCGGAGTGGTCGTACGCGATACCGCTGGTCCCGAGGATCCTTGTGTCCGTGAATCCCTTCGCCCACCAGTCGGTCATCTGGGACGACACCCCCGACCTGATCGCGGTCACCGCGCCCTGTGGTCCTGGTATCGCCCGGCTCGAAGACTTCCTCGGCCGCATCGATCACCCCGAACTCGGCACGATGGCCGGCGATGCGCTGCGTTTCCTGCGCAGCCACACCGAACCCGACCACTACTTCGTCCTCGAGTGCGGCGAGATCTTCGACATGGACGACGAACCGTTCGCCGAACAGGGCACGGCCCTGATGGCCGGTCTGGCGAACATCGATGCGGAGATGGAGGCGGCTCTGGCCACGCTCGCACCCACCAAGCCGAAGTTCTGGGAGAGACTGTTCACACCGACGCAGGAGAGCGTCGAGGAACCGCTACGCGAACTCGGCCTCGGTTACTGGTCCGAGACCCTGTACTTCGATTTCGACCTCCCGCGATAGCCGCCGATCAGTCAGAGATCTCACCCAGCCGACGCTCCAGGTAGGCCCTCTCCGGTTCCGTACCAACGAGTTTCAGAGCTTGCCGGTACGCAGATGCTGCCGCGTCGGCACGCCCCAACCGCGCGAGCAGTTCAGCGCGCGCGAGGTGATACGGGTGGTAGTCGGCAAGTTTGGGCTCGGCGGACAGCTCCTCGAGCGCGGTCAGCCCCGCCTCCTCGCCGTCGCGCATCGCCAGCGCAACTGCCCGATTGACTGCCACGACCGGCGAAGGAGTCAGCGTGAGGAGCACTCCGTAGAGCGCGCAGATCTGCGGCCAATCGGTGCTCTGCACATCGGCGGCCTCGTCGTGCAATGCGGCGATAGCCGCCTGGACCCCGTACGGCCCCGGCGCTCCCCCGGTCAACGCGACCACGACCAGGTCGCTTCCTTCCTCGATCATCGGCGTATCCCAGCACCCGCGATCCTGATCTTCGAGGAGCACGATCGCGCCACCGGCGTCGGTACGGGCATCCCGGCGCGCATGGACGAGAAGCATCAACGCGAGCAACCCGGCGATCTCGCGCTCCTCGGGAAGCAAAGCGCGCAAGATCCTCGCCAGCCTGATCGCCTCTACTGCTAAGTCGACGCGTTGCAGATCCGGACCCGAACTCGCTGCGTACCCCTCGGTGAACACCGAATAGATCACCTGCAGAACACCGGGCAGACGTTCCGGGAGTTCTTCGGCGCTGGGAGTTCGGAAGGGAATCCGAGCCTGACGGATCTTCTTCTTCGCACGCACGATCCGCTGCGCCATCGTCGCCGAGGGCACGAGGAAGGCCCGAGCTACTTCGGGCGTCGTCAACCCGCCGAGGCAACGCAAGGTGAGTGCGATTCGGTCGTCCTCGGCGAGCGCCGGGTGCGAGCAGGTGAAGAACAGCTGCAACCGCTCGTCGGGAAGTTCCCCCTCGACGACGGGCGGCGCCGGGTCGGCACGGTCGGCGTCCACCTGCATCACGGCCAATCGCGCCGCATAGGCCTGATCACGACGAAGCCTGTCGACGGCTTTACGACGCGCCGTGGTCAGCAGCCAGGCACCAGGCTTGGCCGGAACTCCGTCCACGGGCCAGTGCACCAACGCGGCTTCGACGGCTTCGGACGTGACTTCCTCGGCCAGATCGAGGTCACCGAAACGGCGGACGAGCGAGGCCAAGAGCCGTCCACGTTCCTCCCGGAACACTGACTCGATGGAGTTCTCGGCCTGCTCGTCCACGGCGAATCAGTCCCCGAACCCGGCCAGCGGACGCACCTCGACGCTGCCACCGTCGCGCGCGCCGGGGCACCGCGCGGCCCACGCGAGCGCTGCGTCCAGATCGGGAACGTCGATGACGTCGTAGCCGCCGAGGATCTCACGGGTTTCTGCGAAGGGTCCGTCGGTGACGGTCTTTTCTCCGGACTGCGAGATCCGAACCGTCGTTGTGGTGGTCAGGTCGGCGAGGGCATCGCCGGACACCCAGATGCCGGCATCTTTCATTTCCTTGTCGTATTGCTGCCAGTCCTCGAACGTGCACTGGGGTTCGGTGTCTCCGCCGGGGGCGGTGTAGATGAGCAACATGTACTTCATGACTGACTCCTTGGTCTGTTGTTTTCTTCCGGCCTTCTTGCCTTACAACATGACGACGAATGGTTCTCCCCGGAATCGACAGGCGACTCGAAAAAACTTTTGGCGGGTTCGTCCGAGGTGCTGCCGTTAGGCTGAGTGTATGACCGAACGCGACCGGGACGCCGCTGGGAAACCCCTCAATTCGCGGCCCCGCGACGGACTCGGCCGTCCACTGCCACGCGACGCGCCGGGCGGCGTTCCGCGCATTCCGGACGATGTACGCCTGCCACCAGACGAGTCCATCACCGAGGCTCAGCGCCTCCTCGACCACGGCATGCCTTTTCACGCACACGAGATTCTCGAAGGAACGTGGAAAAGCGCGCCGCCCGAGGAACGTGACCTGTGGCAGGGACTGGCTCAGCTGGCCGTCGGGCTCACCCATCTGCTTCGGGGCAACAACACCGGCGCCGTCTCACTCCTCGGCCAGGGTCACGACCGCATCAGGCACTACGAAGTGGAAAGCCCGCACGGCCTCGACATCCCCGGTCTACTGACGTGGTCCGAACACCTGCTCGCCGAAATCGATCGCCCCGGCGATTTCCCCGCCCCTCCGATTCCGAGGTTGAGAATCCCCTGATGCCCATCTTCCCCATGTTTCCGCTCGGCTCCGCAATGCTACCGGGCGAGGTGTTGCCGCTGAACATCTTCGAGCCTCGGTACCGCGCGCTGGTCGAGAACGTTCTCGAAGCTGCCGACGGCCCACTGTTCGGGGTAGTGCTCATCGCCCGTGGCCACGAGGTCGGCGGCGGCGAATCACGCCACGACGTCGGCACTCTGGCTCGGATCGAGTCTCATGTCGCCATGGGTGCCGGACGGTATCAGCTGTACTGCCGGACCGAGGACCGCATCCGGGTCAATCGCTGGCTGCCGGACGATCCCTACCCGCTTGCCGAGGTCGAACTGTGGCCGGACGAGAACAACGGAACACCCGTCACCGCTTACGAATACGACTCTTTGCTCGAGCGCATCGAGTTCATGTACGGCATGTTGGGAAAGCTCGCACTACGAGCCGGCGAACAGACCCCGCGAATGCCCGTCCCACCTGATCCCTTGGATCCGTTGGGTTCTCGGCTGTACGCCCTGGCACGAAGTATTCCGATGGGTGATGCCGATCGCCTGGCTGTACTGACCGCGCCAGGCGCCGACGAACGTATCCGCACACTCTCGGAGGCAGTCGAGAACACCATCGAGGTAGCGCAGTTCAATCTGCTCTGAGCGCGACTACGCCATCGTCTGGCCCATGTCGATGACGATCTTCGTCCCGGTGACCGCGCGTGAGAGATCTGTCGCGAGATAGACCACGGCGTTGGAGATGTCCTCGACGGTGGTGCGCGGGACGGACGTGAGCGGCCACTTGTACGAGTTCATGTACTCCGGATGAGCGGTGAGTACCTTACCGACGTTGGGATCGTTGCCCATCTCGGTCTCCACCGCGCCAGGGTGGATGCTGTTGACTCGAATGTCGAAGCCGCCCAATTCCGTTGCCGCGGTGCGTGCCAAACCAACGAGGCCGTGCTTGGCCGCCGAGTAGTGCGCGCAGCCGGGCGCTTCGGCCACGCCGGCGGCACTGCTCACAATCACGATGGAACCGCCGTTGCCGGCTTCGATCATTGCAGGAACTGCGGCTGCCATCGTGCGCCAGACACCATTGAGATTGATGTCCACCAGCGTCGACCACTGCTCTTCCGGCATCTCCCAGAAACGGTTCCACGTTGCGATGCCCGCATTGGCGATCACGACGTCGAGGCGACCGAACCTGTCGACGCCCGACGCCACCGCCGCCCGCAGCGCCTCGAGGTCACGGACGTCCGCTACTGCGGTGACGATCTCGCGCCCCTCCGCTCGTACGAGACGAGCCGTTTCTTCGAGGTCGGCTTCCGTTGCGGCCGCGTAACCCACGTCTTCGGACACCGACGCGCACACGTCGACAGCGATGACGTGTGCACCTTCCTACGCGAGTCGGATCGCGTGATTGCGTCCCTGACCCCGCGCTGCACCGGTGATGAAAACGACCTTGCCTGCCAACAGTTGTGTCATGGCCGGGACGTTAGACGCTGATGTAGCCCGCTGCCTCCGAGTTCCCGCTCGACGGGAATCAGTCCTCCACGATGACGACGTGAAGATTCCTCGGACCATGGACACCTTCGACGCGTTCGAGTTCGATGTCGGAGGTCGCCGACGGGCCGCTGATCATGGTGGTGGGGCGCTCCGGCGTCAACTTCGCAATCGCCTCCGGCACTCCCACTTCCACACTGCTGCGATACACGACGCAGATGTGTGTGTCCGGTACCAGCGTCAACGCACGGCGGCCCTGCGATGGACCGGCGTCGAGGAAGATGGTGCCGGTTTCGGCGCACGATACCTTCGAGCCGGTGACAACGGCGTCGAGGTTCTCGAGTTCAGGAGCCGGTACGTCAGGGCCGTCCACCACCAGCGTTCCGTCGAATCCGGCTACCCACGATCGGTCGAGGCCGGCGGGGATTCCCAATGTGCGTAGCCCCTGTGCCGTCAGTATCGAGGTGACGACCTCGGCGATTTCTGTTGCAGTGCAACGGTGGACATGCGCCTTGTAGTCCTCGAGGCGATCGACGAACAGATCCATGCGGGCGTCGGCGGACATGGTTCTGCCAGTCCGGTAGTTTCGCGGTATCTCGCTCTCACGGGCGGGCGCCAAGGTGATGGCATCACGAATGCGTCCGAGTACCAACTCGCGTGAATTCATCTGTCTGCCTTCCCGTCGCGACGAGCCTCGTCCAATGCCGCGCGGCCTTCGTCGGAGTCCCACCAGGATCGGAAGGTCTGCTTGGGCGGTGCGGGAATGTCTCTGGCAGCAGTCCAACCGTTCAGTGGGGGTGGCAAGGTGGAGATCTTCCCCTTCTTGCCGGCCATGACGCGTCCGATCCCGGCGGCTTTCTGCGCGAGGGTCCATCGGCCCTCGGTCGACATCGCAATAGAGGCGGCTTTCATCGCCAAAGACTCTGCCGTGACACCGGATTGCTCGACCTTCTGGTGGCGCAATTCGACCAGAAGAGACGGTATGTCGATCTTGACCGGGCAGGCGTCGAAGCACGCACCGCACAGACTCGAGGCAAAAGGAAGCGTCGAGTTGGGATCGTCTTTGCCATGCATGCCCGCGAGCTGCGGAGTCAGCACCGCGCCGATCGGCCCCGGATAGGTCGATCCGTAAGCGTGACCACCGGTGCGCTCGTAGACCGGGCACACGTTCAGGCACGCCGAGCACCGTATGCAGCTCAGGGCTTCCCGTCCGATCTTGTCGGCAAGCGCGGCAGTCCGGCCGTTGTCGAGGAGGATCAGGTGGAACTCCTGTGGACCGTCGTCGGGCGTCACTCCGGTCCACATGGAGGTGTACGGGTTCATCCGCTCCCCTGTCGACGACCGCGGCAACAATTGAAGGAAGACCTCCAGATCCTGATACGTCGGCAGAATCTTCTCGATGCCCATCACGGTGATCAGCGTTTTCGGCAGCGTCAGGCACATTCGCCCATTGCCCTCCGACTCCACGACGGTCAGTGTTCCCGTGTCCGCGATACCGAAGTTGGCGCCGGAGACTGCGACCGGCGTCGTCATGAACTTGTGGCGTAAGAATTTTCGCGCGGCTGCGGCGAGCTCGGCCGGATTCTCCCCGAGGTTCGGATCGACATCTGGCATCTCACGAAGGAAGATCTCTCGAATCTCGGACCTGTTGCGATGGATGGCGGGAACCAGAATGTGCGACGGTTTGTCGTGGCCGAGCTGGACGATCAATTCCGCGAGATCGGTCTCGTAGGCGGTGATGCCCTGGGTTTCGAGATGCTCGTTGAGCCCGATCTCCTGCGTTGCCATCGACTTGACCTTGATGACCTCGTCGGTGCCGGTGGCTTTGACAAGTTCGGTCACAATGGCGTTGGCCTCGTTGGCATCCGCTGCCCAATGCACTTTCCCACCACGAGCGATTACTGCGGATTCGAACTGTTCGAGCAGTTCCGGCAACCGCGCCATGACGTCGGCCTTGATCGCCGAACCCGCGTCACGCAGCTCTTCCCAATCGGGAAGCTCGCCGGTCACGTTGATGCGCTTGGCACGGATGGTGTGCGTCGCCTTGCCGATATTGCGTCGCAGTTGCGCGTTGGCCAGCTCGTGATGTGCTGCGGCGGGAAACTTCTCAGTACCTCGCAGGAATCCTGCACCTTCGGGTGACCTCGGCGGGAAGCTGGGCAGACCCAGCGTCACAGCGCTCATGCGTGCACCCGGCTTTCCACCGACGCCAGAATCTCCGCGAGGTGAATGGTCTTGACGCCCATCTGCAGTCGCGACATCCCGCCGCCGATGTGCATGAGGCAGGAGGAATCTCCGGCGCTGCAGAATTCGGCGCCGGTGTCCGCGACGTGGCGAATCTTGTCCGCCAGCATGGCCGTCGACGTTTCGGCATTCTTGATGGCGAACGTGCCACCGAAGCCGCAGCAGGAATCTGCTTCGGGGAGTTCAACCAGATCGATGTCGCGGACGTTGCGCAGCAACTGAAGTGGTTTGTCTCCCACCCTCAGCATGCGCAGTGAGTGACAGGTCGGGTGATAGGTGACCCGGTACGGGAAGTACGCGCCCACATCGGTGACCTCGAGAACGTCCACGAGGAATTCGGAAAGCTCGTACGTCTTTGCCTTCACGGTCTGCACCTGTCCACACAGCGACGCGGTGCCGTAACGCTCGGCGACGATCTCGTGTTGATGGCGGATCGAACCGACGCACGATCCCGACGGTGCGACAACGGCGTCGATCGACGTGTCACCGAAGGTATCGGCGTAGTTCGCGACCAGCGGCAGCGCACCTGGCTGGTAGCCGGTGTTCACGTGCATCTGCCCGCAGCAGGTCTGCCCGGACGGAAACACGACGTCGTGCCCGAGACGGGTCAGCAGGAGGGCGGTGGCCTTGGCGGCGTCGGGAAACATCGTGTCCCCGATGCAGGTGGCGAACAGCGCTACGCGCATGTGGATCCCCGCAATCTGTCGGTGTGGTCTGACCACAGTAATACATCCCTGGACAGGCCACCCCATAAACGACGCCCACCCGGTTATGCTCTTGCCTCATGCCGATCGAGCCGGGCCCGCGAGCGTGGGAACAAGTACTGAGTCATCTCGAACGTCGGCTCGTTTCAGGCGAGGTCTCTCCAGGCCAGCGGCTTCCGGGAGAGAGAATTCTGGCGGCCGAACTGGGCGTCGGACGGTCATCGGTCCGCGAGGCCCTGCGCGTTATGGAAGCTCTCGGCCTGCTGAAAGCGCAGACGGGATCCGGCCCGACGTCCGGAGCGATGATCGTGGCCAAACCGACCGGCGGCATGACCATGCTGATGCGAATGCAGGTTGCAGCACAAGGGTTTCCGGTCTCGGACGTGGTGAAGACACGACTCGTGCTCGAATCCGAGGTGATGCAGTCCCTGGCATCGCGAACCCCGGCCCCTGACCTCAGCGCCGCTGTCGAACTGCTCGACTCGATGGACTACGCAGCTCTCTCGGCCGAGGAATTCCTGCTACTCGACGCGCAGTTCCACGTGGCGCTCGCCGACGCGGCGGGCAATCAGGTGATCGCAGCCATGATGACCGGCCTGCGCGAGTCCATCGAGTCCTACGTTCTCGCGGGCGTCCAGATCGACAGCTGGCCGAGCACCTGCACGCGACTACGTCACGAACACCGAGGATTGATCGATGCGGTCAACGCGGGTGACGGCGAACTCGCACGTCAGCGCATAGTCGGCCACATCCACGGTTACTACTCGGAAAGCGCTCACTCCAGCCGGTGACAGGGGGTGGTAATTGCACCTCCAGAAGTCGTGTACTGTTGGTTTCACACCGACGCGGGGTGGAGCAGCTCGGTAGCTCGCTGGGCTCATAACCCAGAGGTCGCAGGTTCAAATCCTGTCCCCGCTACAAAGAAGAGGCCCGTAGGTTGCGAAAGCGACCTACGGGCCTTTTGCTGTGCGCCTTTATTAACCGCCGGGGGTTAATAAAGGCGCACAGCAGTGGTTCACACCGCCACGTTGTGAAAATCGATCTCCGCGGCGAGCATGCCGGAGAACCACCGATCCAGCTCCTCGTCAGGGACGGACTCGGGCATGGCGTCGACTTCGCACGCCAGTACCGCCACCTGGGACACGAACGGCGGAGCGACATGCATGTCCACCCAGTCCTGCAACGCTGGTTCGCGCTCTACCTTCACTGCCGCCGCCTCCCGGCACCACGACAGATACAGGGTTTCCGCGGCGTACATGCCCACCAGGGCTGCCGCCCTGCCCTCTTCGCGAGCCAGGGTCAAGGCGTGGGTGGACAGCACGGCCGACTCCTCGACCAGAGCCGCTGCGTCCCCCTCGTAGGGGAAGCGGGAACGCAACTGCGCGAAATACTCGCGCTGTTCGCCGACCAGGTTGGACATCGACGTCACGTGGTCGAGCGCGTCGTCGAGCGTCGGGGATTCGGCGACCACCAACCCCAGCACCTTGACGGCCGTCAGTACGAATGCCTCTTCGATCACGAGGTACCGGCGAAATCCCTCATCACTCAACGTCCCGCCGATGGTGTCCTCGATGAATGGAACCGCCCGCGCGGCAGCGATGTTGCTCTGCTGCCGCGCGAGCAGGTCTGAGGACCGACTCATTCGCCGGCGACCCAACTGATCAAGCCGTCGAACAGGTCGGTGTATCCGGGCCACTGCTCACAGAACTCCGGCGGAGCCCAGTGCGGAGAGCAGTCCGAGGTGAAGACGATCGACCGTCCGGCGCCGTATTCACCCGCAGCGACAAGCGGATCGCCGTTGATGGTGGCGGGAACCGCAGCACCGTCTTTTGCGACGACGCGGTTGTATCCCAGGAGCGCCGGCCACGAATCCCCGGCACCACCGAGAGCCGGGTGAGCAGCATCGACGACGGTGGGAACGATCCCGGCCGGTGTCTCGACGCGATCGTCCTCGGCCAGCATCGTCACAGGCAATACCTCGGCGATCGCGGTCTGCCGGAAAGCTGCTCGCGCCTGGAATCCGGAGAACGAGAGGTAGCCACCGATCATCATCAGCGAGCCACCCGCACCGACCCAGTCACGAAGCGCGACAAGGCGATCCTCGCCGGCGCGGAACTGGTCGAACACACCGGGAGCCAACTGCAGCGAGTTCGCTCCGATGTCGGAGAGAACGACGACGTCGAACTGGGACAACGCTTCTGCGTTGCCGGGGAACTGCGTCGGCACCAGGTGTGCGGGCATGTGTGTCACGTCGTGGCCACGTGAGGTGAGCGCATCCCGAAGCGGACCGACTCCCTCGACGTAGGAATGGACACTGAACTCGTCGACGCCCTTGACGTGCGTCGACGTCGTCATCCAGCTCTCGCCGGCGATCAGTACTCGTTTACCCATGACTGCTTCTGTTTCCTTTCGCGGCCTGCTCGAAGAGCGACCTCGGGTTGTCTCGCATCAGTGCGGACACTTGCTGGGGATCTACGCCTGCGCGCACCAACCGGGCGGCGAAGGCGAGTGGTACGTAGGAGAATCCGTTTCCGCCGTGCTTTCTGAGCATTGATTTGAGGAAGAGGTCGTGACTGAGCAAGAGTTGTGATGCGTGACCGGAGGTGACCAATCCGGCTACCGCACTGGCTGTTTCCGCCGGATGCGGAGAGAGACCCTCGCCGGGGAAATCGAAAGGCATCCCGATCATGTCGAACTCGAGAAAGACTCCGCGGTCGGCGAGCGATCGTTGGTAGTCGGCGTCGTGCCCCGACGGGTCCATGTGGCACAGAACTACGGCATGCGGATCGACGCCCATCTCGTCGACCACGATGTCGACAACGTGATGTCCGACGCGCTGCCACCCTGGAAGGTGGACGAACAGGGGCACGTCCACCTCACGCTGAGCGATGCACGCCGCACGCAAGGCCTTCGCCTCGTTCTGAGTGAAGAGCGGAGAGATACCGATCTCCCCGATCACTCCCGGAGCCAATTCCTTTGCCGGATCGAACTCCGCGACGAGCGAGCCCGCCAGATCGTCGACACCGAGTTCGTGAACCTCGACCGGATGGGTCGTCTCGAGGTACCAGCCAGAACCCATGATCACTCGCACGTCTGACGTGCGCGAGAACTCCCCCAGCTTCTCCGGCGCCCGGCCCAGTCCCGGCGGCGTCAGATCGACGATCGTCCGACCACCGAGGCGGGCGAAGTCCGCAAGGTCTTCCACCACGGCCGCTGCGTCGTCGACTCGACAATTGTCGAGACTGTAGTACGGATTGTCGTGAAGAAGCCAGGCATCCTCGGCGCGTACCGGACCGGCCAACCGCTGCGCCACAACCGGATCCGGGGCCTCGGTGTACGCACCGGTGACGTCGTTGTGCAGATGTTCGTGTGGGAGAACCAGTCCGAGTTCCGAGCTGTCCACAGTTCCCGTGACGGTACGAACCTTGCTCATGAGCGTGCAGGCCCCGAGGGTGCAGACTGCAGGTGTCGCCACAGCGCACTCAGTGTGTGTCCGCGCATGTTGATCCAGATGGCCAGAAGCAGAACGACACCGGTGATGATCGGCGTCAGGAACGGGCTCACGCCGAGCAAGGTCAGCCCGTTGGCGATGATGCCGGTCAGGACGGCGCCGATGACGGTACCGATCACCGTGCCGCGACCGCCGAAGAGGTTGGTGCCACCGAGAACCACCGCGGTGATCACGGTGAGCTCGAATCCCGTTGCGGAGTTGGCCGATCCCGAGCCCAGTCGAGCCGCGATCAGCAGTCCCGCGATGCCGGCGGCCAGGCCGGTGAAGACGAGCGTCATCATGAGCACGCGACGCGTGTTGACGCCGGACCGTCGTACCGATTCGACGTTGGAGCCGATGCCGGTGACGTAACGTCCGAAACGCATGCGGTTGAGCGCAATTGCTCCGATGACCACGACGACGAGAGCAATCCAGGCGCTGGCGGAGAACCCGAGGAACTCCGCAGTTCCGAGCTTCGCGAAGTAGGTGTCGGCCGGGACCGGAACGGAGAACCCTTCGGTCCGGTACAGCGCGATACCGCGGATGACGGACATCGTCGCCAGAGTCACGATGAACGGCGGAATACCCTGATAGGCGGCGAGCCACCCGTTGACCAGACCCCAGGCCGCACCCATCACCGGGGCAGCGACGAAGACCAGGGACGAATCGACGCCGGCCTGGATCAGCTCGGCACTCATTGCCGCGACGAACGCGACGATCGCACCGACGGACAGGTCGATCTGACCGGCCGTGATCACGAAAGTCATTGCCACCGCGATGATCAGAACCGGAGCGATCTGGGTCGCCAAGTTCGAAAGGTTCGTGAACGTCAGGAATGACGACGTGGTTGCCGAGAAGACGGCTGCGACAGCAACTGTCACCGCCAGCATCGCGAGCGTCGGTTTGTTGACGCTGTCCCACAAGGAGGGTTTCGCGGCGAGCTTGCGCTCGATCGGCGCCTGGGTCTTCTCGAGAGTGGTCATGCCGTGGCTCCCTGTGTTGCTGCCGATGTCCGTTGCGGCACCGGAGTTCGAGTGATGAGTCCGACGAGGGACTCGATGTTCAGGTCGCCGATCGGAACGTCGTCGACGCTCTGCCCCTCGTACATGACCGTGATTCGGTCACACACGCGGAACAGATCCTGCAAGCGGTGTGTCACGAGAATGACGCCCACCCCGGCCGCTGCCACGTCCGTGATCAGCTTGAGTACCGACTCGACCTCTGCGACGGCGAGCGCCGCGGTGGGCTCGTCGAGGATCAGTACGTCGGGTCGGAAGGAGACTGCGCGGGCGATCGCGACGGTTTGCCGCTGCCCGCCGGACAGTTGCCCGATCTCCTGGTAGGTCGATTTCACCTTGACATGCAGGTCGGCGAGAATGTGAGCCGCCTTCTCGTGCATGGCGTGCCGGTCGAGGAACGGACCTTTTCGCGGTTCTCTGCCGAGGAACAGGTTGCTGGCGACGTCGAGCGTGTCGCACAGAGCCAGGTCCTGGTAGACGATTCCGATCTTTTTCTGCTGCGCGTCGAGCGGCGTCGAAAAGCGTACCGGTTCACCGTTGACACGCATTTCGCCGCCGTCGTGCTGAACTGCACCGGCGAGAATCTTCATCAGCGTGGACTTACCGGCGCCGTTGTCGCCGACCACTCCGAGTACTTCACCCTTCGCCAGCCGAAGGTCAACTCCTTGAAGGGACTTCACCGGTCCGTACGACTTGGTGATGCCCGAGAGTTCGATCAGTGGAGGTGCCATGATTACTTCTCCAAGTAGTACATGTAGTCGGCTACGTTCTCCGGGGTCACGATCTGGGTGGGGACGGGGATGTTCGCCGGAGCGCCGCGACCACAAGCCAGGTCGATTGCCGAATTCATTGCCTCGTGGCCGAATTCGAAGGTGTTCTGCTGGACCACGCCTTTAAGCCAACCGGCTTTGAGTCCGCCGACCGCCTGATCCGAAAGATCCCAACCGACTGCTTCGATGCGATCCTGCGCCTTCTGACTGTTGACCGCCGCGACGAGTCCGATCAAGGCAGGCTCACCGGTTGCGTAGACGTACTTCATGTCGCCACCGCCGGTCAGCAGGTTCTCCGCCGCAGTCTGCGCGTTCTCCTGAATGTTACGTCCGTCCACGACGGTGCCGACGGTCATTCCGCGGCCGGTCACGGTCTCCGTGAAGCCCTTCTGCCGCTCCAACTGGACAGTGCTGTTGAGCGCGCCGACGATACCGACCGTTCCGGTGTTGTTCGCGACGTCGGCCAAGGTGTTTCCGATCTTGGCACCTCCCTCGGCATTGGCCGTACCGACCTGAGTCGACAGTGCCGGATCGTCGATGGTCGCGTCGACAGCGACGACGGGGATGCCCGCGTTCTTGGCCTTGACCACCGACGGCTTGATTCCGTCCGTGTCGATTGCATCGACGATGATCGCGTCGACTCCGGCGGCGATCAGATTGTCGAAGGCGTTGGCCTGCGCGACGGAATCGTCGTTGCCACTGATGATCTGCAGGTCGACGCCTGCCTTGTCCGCGACGTTTTTCGCGGCATTGTTGATCTGGTTGAAGTACAGCGCCTGAAGGTTGATGGTCACCAGACCGACCTTGAGCTTGCCGTTCGTCCCGTCACAGCTTTCGGCGACCCGGGTCGGCTGCGGGATGGACGAGCCACCCGATGCGTCCTTCGAGTCACTCGACGAAGCCGAGTCACAAGCGGTGAGCGTGAGCGCGACTGCAGCTCCCAGCGCCAGAGGCAATGCACGTTTCATCATCGAGTCTCCAAAAGGGTGTGAGGGGTCAATGTTGCTGTGAAGCTGTCCAATTCATCTCGGGTGGGGCATCCGCGGGGGCCGGCGGTGGCGCACGCCAATGCAGCCGATGCCCCAGCGAGTCGTGCGGCGTCCACCGGTGAGCGCCCGGCGTCGACAAAAGCGATGTACGTACCGCCGAAGCAATCACCGGCCCCGACTGCATCGACGACGTCGACCACTACTGCCGGTTCGCTCGTCACCTCGCCGTCCGGTGTGGCCAGTGTCCAACCTCGTGAGCCGTCGGTCACCAGCAGGTGGGTGTTGTGCTCGGCAGCCAGCGTCTGCCACTGATCGAAAGCGATTCCGAACTCGCCTTCCCACAGGGCACGCCCTACCACGACGTGGTCGGCGAGCGCGAACGCGCGGAGCGCCGCGGCCTTGTTTTCACAACCGTCCAGATCGATTACCAGACTTACGCTTCCCGGCAGTACATCAGGCAGAAACTCCGCCCGGTATCCGTCGAGGAACAGCCGTCCACCGCCGGCAGCGGCCAATCTGGTGACCACAACACCGATGCGTTCGGCATCGTTCGGGTCGTCCTGGCTGATGATGGAGCGATCGCCGTCCTGCGCGATGAGAACTACTGCCGTCGACAGGAACGCATCTCGCGGCGACCAACTGGTGTCGACGCCATCTGCCTCGAGGGCTTCGAGAAACTCGGTGGACCGCGCGTCCGGGCCCACGGCACCGGCAAAGATCACCTGCGCGCCCATTCTGGCCGCGGATACCGCAGCATTTGCATTCATTCCACCGTCGATCTGACTGATGGCCGTTGCCTGAACGCGCTCCCCCAGTACCGGTACGTGTGGGACATGTACCGTCACATCGTTGTTGGCGTATCCACAGAAGACAATCATGGTTACTTTCCTGCGGCCCGGGACAGTTCGCGGACCTTCTCGCCTGCGACCCGTCCCCACCAGCGTCCATTGTCCTTCACCGAGGATGCAACTATCGCGCCGTCGCATTCCTTCATCAGCGCTGCGACATTGGCAGCCGTGATGCCGGATCCGATGATCACCGGAAGAACGGTGTTGTCTCGGATCACGGAAACCTCGTCGACCGAAGCGGCGTCACCGGTGCGCGAACCCGTCGCGATCAGGACGTCCGCGTCGAAGAACTCGGCGTCTTCGGTCTGTTCCGCGACGGTGCGGTCCGCGACGATGGCATGCGCACCGTGCTTGACGTGCACGTCAGCGAAGATCCGGACCGGGTCGGCGCCGATGCGATGACGGAAGCGCGTCGTCTTGGCAGCCTGACCCTCGATGAAACCCTCATTGGCAATGTAGGCATTGGCCCACTGATTGACGCGCACAAAACTCGCGCCTGCCGCCCACGCTGCGGCCACTCCGCACTCGCCGGCGTTGGACAGGATGCTGACGCCGACGGCCTTGCCGAACTCGCCGACCACCGCTGCCGTGATGACTCCCATGCTGGCGGCGGTTTCGTACCCGTGTTCGCCGGGCTTGAGGAACGGTATGTCCCAGTGATTTTCGACGATCACGCCGTCGAAACCGTTGTCGATGTACGCGTGTGCTTCCTCCACAGCGAAGCGGGCAATCTCCGAAACCGGCTGCCCGGTGTAGTGCGGGCTGCCCGGCAGGGCTGGGAGGTGAATGGCCCCGATGAGAGAAGGCGTGCCGGTGAACATCTCTGCCAACGCCGAGGGCTTGGGCGGAAAGACTCCGAGCGGTGATGCGGTCACTTCAGCTACCCCATTCCATGCGCAAGATTTGCGCTGTATGTCCATGCACAAGATCTGCACACGATGTAATCGATTGCCTTGATGAATTAGCAGGTTATGCGATCAGCACCGGGTTATGTCAAGGTTTTCACAATTCGAATTTGTAAACGATTGCCTCAATCGCGTTACATGCGGGACACTGGACCGTGCGGTTCGATAACCTCGGACCCGAATCGAGCAGAAAACGGGGGACGCATGCGCAAGGCGACCATTCGCGATGTCGCGGAACTGGCCGGGGTGTCGACTGCCACCGTCTCGCGGGCACTGTCCGGCTCCCGTCCTGTCTCGGACGAGCTTGCGGCGACGATCAAACGAGCCGCGGATTCTCTCGGATACTCGGGAAACATCATCGCCAGCTCACTGCGTCGTAATCGGACGGACACTGTCGGAATGGTGGTTCCGAGTATCGCGAACCCCTTCTTCACCTCGCTGGTGGTCAACGTCGAACACGTCCTCGCTCAGCGCGGACTACAACTGTTCCTGTGCGATTCTCGTTCCGACCCCGACGTGGAAGCGCAGCGGCTCAAGTCGCTCGTCTCCCGGCAAGTCGACGGAATCATCATCAGCCCGTGCCACGGCGAATTGAGTGCCGAAGCAGTCCGAGCCAGCGCGGCAACGCTTCCGGTCGTTCAACTCGACCGGTTTGCCATGGATACCCAGACGGACTGGGTCGGTGTCGACGACGACGCCGCTCAATCCCTGGTGATGGAGCATCTGTCGGAGCGTGGCGCGCGATCGGCCGCCTTCATCAGTTCCGAACTGACCAATTCGTCAACAGAACTTCGCCGGGCCGGCTTCTTCCGCCACGCGGATCGAATGGGAATCGAAACTCGTGACGAGTGGACACAACTCGGCGAGTACTCGATCGAGTGGGGGCGCACGGCTTCCAACACCATCCTGACCGGCAGAACTCGTCCCGACGCTCTGGTCTGCGCCGACGACTTGATCGCACTCGGCGTGTTGCAGACCTGCCACTCATTGGGCATCGACGTTCCCGGCGACGTTCTGGTCACGGGTTTCGACAACATTCCCTTCTCCGAGTTGTGCAACCCTCCGTTGACCACCGTCGGGCAGCCGCAGGAGAGAATCGCGGAAGAAGCTGTGCGACTTCTGGATCAGGCGATGAACAACTCTTCCGAGTCGACAGCCCACATTGCGCTTGCTCCTGAACTGATTGTCCGTCAGTCCACCGTCGGCCAAGCAGCGGCAACCGCACCGTAGGCCGCAATCGCATCGTCCAGTTCGGACACCTTGACACTTTCGTTCGCCGCATGCATCAACGAGGGAGTGCCAGGGCCCCAGATCACGACGGGAGCTCCGGGGGCGGCCGTGGCCAGTACCGAAGCATCGGTGAAGTACGAAACCGGTTCGGTTGCAACGGGGATCGGCAGGGTGGCCAACCACGAGTCCGACGCGTCGGTACGCACACCTCCCAGGTGAATCGACGTCTCCACCGAGTCGACTTCCGGTTGGGCGCGCCACCAAGCGAGCAGGTCGGTTCCGTCTCCCACCGTGCGATGATCGATCACCGCATGGGCACTGTCCGGCACGATGTTCGGAGCCGAACCCCCACCGACCAAGCCGAGGTTCCAGGTTTCTGCGCCCAGAAACGCGTCGGACGACAGCGGAAGCTCACGTCGAGCTCGGTCGACGACGTCGAGCAGTTTGAGGACGGCGTTTGTTCCGCGCTGCGGCGTACTCCCGTGCGCGGCTTTCCCTTTGACAGACACGTCGAGCCACAGTGCACCACGGTGCCCGAGGTTGATCTGATTTCCTGTCGCCTCGGGAACGATGACGGCCCCGACCTCGAGATTCGCTACGGCGTCGGCCGAACGAACGGCCCCGAGCGACCCGATTTCCTCGTCGCTCGTCAGCAGTAGTGCGACCGGGACTCCACGTTCGAAGGCGTCGACAACCGCGGCAGTAGCGGCGACAAGGCCGGCTTTCATGTCCGATGTCCCTCTGCCGAGGAACAATTCACCGTCGACCTGCGCGGCATACGGGTCGAATTCCCAGTCCGAGACAGTGCCCACCGGCACCGTGTCGACGTGGCAGGCGAACAACAGTCTTGCCGCCGAGGGTGCTGCTTCGTTGGTGATCAAGGCCCAGGGATGATTGCCGGTCAGGTCTGACTCCACCTTCGCCTGTGGCACACGTGAGAGAACCAACGAGACAATCGAATCCATCGCCCGTCGTTGAGGAGCGGCCTTCCCCGAGACCGTGTCGAGAGCCACCAGTTCCGAGAGAAGTCCGAGGGAATCCATGAACCCATTCTTGCACTCCCACGGATTCAGTGCGCTGCCAGCTGGGCGATGACAACGTAATTATCGTCGGTCGACTCTCCTTCGACCACATCACAATTGGCGAGGATCAACCGCCCGGGAACCGATTCACGCAACTCGTGAGTGCCCAGCAGCGAACCTTTGTGCAGCGGCCCGACGGTTTCGACGTCGTACTCGAGCACCCCGTTCGGTGTGCTCAGCAGGACGTGATCTCCTGGCTCCACCACCCGGAGCGCCCGGAACGGTGCTTCGCGAGTGGTGAAGTTGTGGCCGACGACAACAACGGTCTGTGTGGTCGACGTTCCCGGCATTCCGCTCTCACCCCACCACACCGGCAGCTCGTCGACCGGATTCAGCTGCTGCCCACTCTCGCCGCCGCGCATCAGTTTCTCCGAGTGCAACGGACTGCTCAGGTACGTGACCCCGGACGCAGACCTCAACTCGATCCGCTCAGGTTCTGCCGGATCGACGGTCACCGAAGCCGGTGCAGCCGCGATGTGCGACTGCACCGGCGAGCGATCGGGTAGCGATCCCGCGTTCTCGCCCGAACATCCGGAAACGAGGAGTGCGAGGATCGCTACCGCCGAGAGGCCGGCGCTACGCAGACGTGTTGCCTGTACCGTCATGACGCTTGCGACGAACAACCACCGTCGTAGCTGCTGCGGCGGCAGCGCCTACGACTCCGACGCCGATCAGTACAGCCGGCAGGTTGGAGCTGCTGCTACCGCTGGTGCTGCTTGCAGTGTCGCCGAGAGCAAGGTCTACCGGGGGCAGGCTTCCGGCGAGTGCCGCATCGCCGTCGGCATCGGTGACGTAGTAGTCGACGACGTTGAAGGCTCCCTTGTTGTTGTAGTAGCCGACCAGCTTGACGCCGGTCTTGTTCACTACAGCGGTGGTCTCGTCGACCTTCGTGACTCCGGAGCCGTCGTCGGTGTGCTCACCGATGATCACCTCACCGCCGATGCCTGTTCCGTTGTCGATCTCCTTCTCGCCCTTTGCCTTGAGCTCGTCGACGATCTTCTGCGCTGCATCCGCTTCGGCCTTTGCTGCGGCCGCGGCGGCCTGAGCTTCCTTGGCCTTTGCTGCTGCGGCGTCGGCTGCGGCCTTCGCGTCTTCGGCGGCCAGGTAAAGATCCTGCGCCTTCTTGCTCGCCGCCTCGGCAGCTTCGGCCTTCTTGGCGGCTTCGGCGGCCTTTTCGTCGGCGATGGCTCGCTTGTCGGTGGCAGCCTCGCCCGCAGCATCGGCCTCGGCCTGTGCCGTCTCCGCAGCCTTCTGTGCAGCCTCGGCGTCCTTCAATGCGGAAGCTGCGGTGGCTGCCGCTTCATCAGCAGCCTTACGGGCGGCGGTGGCAGCTTCTACCTCGGTTGCTGCTGCGGACTCGGCTGCCTTGGCCGTGGTTTCAGCGGCGGTGGCCACCTTCTGAGTTTCCTTGACGGTGATCGCGAGCTGCTTGGCGTTCCACGCTGCGGCCAACGCCTGAGCCTTTGCGGCGAGTCCCTTCGCGATGTCCCAGTTCTTGAAGGCTTCGTCGGCCTCCTTGTTCTTGTCCGCAACCAGTTTGGCGTTTGCATCCGCGGCGGCCTTCGCCTCGTCTGCCTTGGCCTGCAGAGCATTTGCCTCGGCGCGAGCCTGTGCCGCTTCTTCGGTCTTGGTCCCCGAACCGGCGGCCTTCGCAGCCTCCTCGAGTTCCGCAGCCTTGGCTGCGGCAGCGTCTGCTTCTGCCTGAGCTGTTTTTGCTACCTCTTTCGCATCGGCCGCAGCGGACTCCGCAACCTTGGCCGCCTCTTCGGCTTCCTTGGCAGACTGTTCCGCGGCCCCAGCCTCCGCCTTGGCCTTGGTCGATTCGACCGCCGCCTTGGTTGCCTCGACGCTCGCCTGAGTCATTGCCTCGGTCGCCTTCACCGAAGTGTCTGTCGCTGCGGACGAGTCGACCCCCGCCGTCGCGGCTGCTTCGGCTGCCTTTGCTGCCGCGTCGGCTGCTGCTTTGGCTTTTGCTTCGGCTTCGGCCAGTGCTGCGGCGTCCGTACCTGCGGTTTCGACACTGCCCGCGCCCGCGACCCCGGCTTCAACCTTCTCGGGTGTGGTCTCGGTACTCGTCGCCGGGTCGGCGTCGGTGGTGGCAGCTGCCTCTTCCTCGGCGCAGGTCACCAGCGGATCAGCGCTCGGAGTACACACGGTTTCCGGCTCTGCCGATGCAATTCCCGTACCGCCCACCGCCAATCCGAGAGCTAGTACGGCACCGGCGGCCGCAGAGCGGACCCTCCGAGAATGGGCGATGGACTTCTCCGACATAGCGCTCAACCTTTCGGCCTTCTTTACGAAGACGGCAATTCCGGCGTGGACAGCCTTTACTTCGTCAGCTGAACCCCAGACGTTACGACCGGTCGGTCCGAAAAATTGAGAGCTGCTGTTCGACGCGCGGGAATCAGGATCGCGGAATGCGCCCCATCAGGTAGAACTCAGGATTGGGCAGCATGCCGGAGAAGCTCGCCATTCGGTTGCTCAGGCCGAAAAAGGCGGTGATCGCGGCGATGTCCCACGCGTCCTCGTCACCGAAGCCGTGCTCACGGAGGGCATCGAAGTCGGCGTCGGCGATTTCGTGCGAGGCGGAGTTCACCTTCGTGGCGAAGTCGAGCATCGCGCGCTGACGATCGGAGATCTCTGCGGTGCGATAGTTGACCGCAACCTGATCGGCGACCAGCGGCTTCTTCTCGTAAATCCGCAGAATCGCGCCATGCGCGACGACACAGTACGTACATTTGTTGGCCGCAGAGATCGTGGTGACGATCATTTCGCGATCACCCTTGGTGAGCGCGGAATCTTCCTTGAGCATGATCGCGTCGTGGTACGCGAAGAATGCCCGGAACTCGGCCGGGCGCCGAGCGAACATCAGGAAGACGTTGGGCACGAACCCCGACTTCTCCTGGATCTCGAGAATCTTGGTGGCGATGTCCTCGGGCACCTCGGTCAATTCGGCCTGCGGAAAACGGGTGCTCACTGTGCCTCCTGGTCAACCAACGATGTTCGATTCAAGATAATGATGATTAACTGAGTTGTCCAGATGCATTTCCTGCCCTACTTTTTCGGGCACGGATAGTCGGGTACGACCCAAGCGATCTGCGTAGCGTGAAACCCGTGAACAGGAAGACACGATGATCGACGGACTGAACCGCGCACTCGAGTACATCGAGAGCAATCTGCGCGGCGAGATCGACACAGCCGAGATGGCAAGGCTGGCAACCACCTCGGAGTATCACTTTCGGAGGATGTTCTCGGCCCTGGCCGGCATTCCCGTATCCGAATACATCCGTCGACGTCGACTCACCGTGGCCGGCGCCGAGTTGTCCGTCAGCAGATCAGGGGTGTTGGAGACCGCCGTGAAATACGGCTACTCATCCGCGGAAGCCTTCACACGAGCGTTCACCGCATTTCACGGAGTGAGCCCCGGCGCGGTCAAACGTGCTCCCGCCGTTCTCAAATCACAACCGAAACTTGTCATTCACGTGACGTTGGAAGGAGCCACACCGATGGACTACATGCTTGTGGAAAAACCTGCCCTGACCGTCGTCGGATTCAAAGCCCGGGTTCCGCTGGTTCACGAAGGTCCCAATTCTGCGATCGAAGATTTCACCCGCTCCGTCGACAAGGTTGCGCTGCGCGGTTTGCGCGAGCTGTCCGATCAGGATCCGGCGGGAATCGTCAGTGTTGTCGACAATGTGGCGCATCCCAGAACCGAAGGCACAGAACTGGATTACTACCTGGGAGTGGTCACCGGCAAACCTTCACCCATGGGTTTCGACGTACTGACGGTCGACGCACACACGTGGGCCGTGTTCACCGCCGACGGGTCGGCAATCGAATCTGTGCAGTACTTGTGGCGAGATATCTACACGGAATGGTTCCCGGCCAACCCTTTTCGCTCCGTACCTGGTCCCGAGATCATGCGTACTGAATACAACGACGATTTCACAGTCGCCCGGTTCGAGCTCTGGATTCCGGTCGAGAGCGAATTGAACGACAACGGCGCCTAAAGCAGCCGCCGGGTCGGATGGAAGTCACGACCCGGCGGCTGAGCCTTCAGATTAAACAGACTGTCAGAGAATCAGTTTCGCTCCGGTGGCAGCAACCACGTCGTCGACACCGATGCCCGGCGCCGTCTCCACCAGACGGAGACCGTCGTCAGTCACGTCGATCACGGCCATGTCGGTGATGATTCGCTGGACGCAACCCTTACCGGTCAGCGGAAGCGAGCACTCCTCGACGATCTTGTGCTCGCCCTTCTTCGAGACGTGCTCCATCATCACGATGACGCGCTTTGCGCCGTGGACCAGATCCATCGCGCCGCCCATGCCCTTGACCATGTGACCCGGGATCATCCAGTTCGCGAGGTCTCCGGTGGCACTGACCTGCATGGCACCGAGCACGGCAACGTCGACCTGACCACCGCGGATCATGCCGAACGACGCGGAGGAGTCGAAGAACGACGCACCGGGAAGAACGGTGATGGTCTCCTTGCCCGCATTGATCAGCTCGGGATCGAGTTCGTCCTCGGTGGGGTACGGCCCCACGCCCAGAACGCCGTTCTCCGAGTGCAATACGACGGTGATGTCGGTCGGGAGGTAGTTCGGAACCAGCGTCGGCATACCGATGCCGAGGTTCACGTACTGTCCGTCCTCGAGTTCGCGCGCAACGCGCGCCGCCATCTCTTCACGGGTGAGCTTGGTGGGTAGTACAGAAGTCATGCTCGTACCGTCCGATTCTCGATGCCGACCGTCACGGGGCCGACGTGGACAACGCGCTGAACGTGAATGCCGGGCGTGTGAATCTCGGCGGGGTCGAGCTCACCTGGCTCGACGAGGTGCTCGACCTGCGCAATGGTGATGCGTCCCGACGTTGCTGCTGCCGGATTGAAGTTCTGGGTACTCGCGCGGTAGACGAGGTTGCCGTGCCGGTCGCCTTTCCAGGCATGGACCAGTGCGTAGTCGGCGACGATGCCGCGTTCCATCACGTAGGTGACGCCGTCGAAGTCACGAGTTTCCTTGGGCGGGCTGGCAACTGCGATGCCGCCGTTGCCGTCGTAGCGCAGTGGCAGGCCGCCGTCGGCAACCTGGGTGCCGACACCGGCCGGGGTGAAGAACGCGGGGATGCCCGCTCCCCCGGCACGCATGCGCTCGGCGAGCGTGCCCTGGGGCGTGAGTTCGACTTCCAGCTCACCGGAGAGGTACTGACGCGCGAACTCCTTGTTGGAGCCGACGTACGAGCTGACGGTACGACGGATACGCCCCTTCTCCAGGAGCACTCCGAGCCCGAACCCGTCGGTGCCGCAGTTGTTGCTCACCGTTTCGAGTGATGTCGCGCCCTGCTCGAGGAGCGCATCGATGAGGATCTCCGGCACTCCGACGAGCCCGAATCCTCCGACAGCGATCGTGACGCCGTCCGGCACGTCGGCGACGGCCTCGGCAGCAGTGGGAATGACTTTGTCCATCATGTCGATCACAGTAGCGCGACGCGTACGTATTGTGAACCCCCGTCCGCATGACGAACATTTTCACCCCCCGGCATTGCCTGGGTCACATCTACGACCTATTCTGTTCGCAGAGCGCAACACATGTACACATTGCGAACAACTTCACGTAACCGAACGACGAGGTTCCCTATGCTGCATCTACCGCCGAGGTACCAGCGGCCGACTGGCGTCAACGCCCCGGCCGATTTCGCGGACTACAAGACGACTTCCCTTCGCCACCCGAAGCAACCGCTGAAGCTGCTCCCCCAGCGGCTCACGGAGCTCACCGGACCGGTGTTCGGCGAAGATCGCGTCGGCGCCGGCGAAAACGACCTGACCATTGCCAACGGCGGCGAAGCACAGGGACAGCGCATCGTTGTCCACGGCCGCGTACTCGACGGCGACGGAAAGCCGGTCCCCCACAC
The DNA here is from genome assembly GCF_016598535.1 of Rhodococcus sp. P-2. Lineage (GTDB taxonomy): Bacteria > Actinomycetota > Actinomycetes > Mycobacteriales > Mycobacteriaceae > Rhodococcus_F > Rhodococcus_F baikonurensis. The sequence goes on from NZ_CP066779.1 coordinate 2,496,441, forward strand.
CCTGCTCGAGGTCTGGCAGGCCAACGCCGGTGGGCGCTACCGCCACACCGGGGACAACTGGCCCGCGCCGCTGGACCCGTTCTTCAACGGCCTGGGTCGCTGCGTCACCGACGCGAACGGCCACTACAGCTTCACCACGATCAAGCCTGGCGCCTACCCGTGGATGAACCACGACAACGCCTGGCGACCGGCACACATCCATTTCTCGCTGTTCGGCACGGCCTTCACGCAGCGCCTCGTGACACAGATGTACTTCCCCGAAGATCCGATGTTCTTTCAGGACCCGATCTACAACTCAGTGCCCGAAGAGGCCCGCCATCGCATGGTCAGCGTCTTCGACTACGACGCTACAGTCCCCAACTGGGCTCTCGGGTTCCGCTTCGACATCGTCCTGCGTGGCCGTGATGCCTCCGTATTCGAGAACGAGGAAGACCACGATGACTGATCACACCGCGAAGCCCGCACCCACTTATCCGGTCGTCCCCGGCGACTTCACCACTGCCCCCTTCGGTGTCACGCCCTCCCAGACCGTCGGACCGTACTGGCACATCGGCCTCCCCTGGACGGACGGCCCCGACGCCGCCCCCGCCGATGCCCCCGGACGAATCACGCTGGCCATCACGGTGATCGACGGCGCCCGCACACCCGTCGCCGACGCGATGATCGAAACGTGGCAGGCCGATACGCTCGGACGCTTCAACCATCCGGACGATCCCCGCGGCGCAGTAGAGCTCACTCCCGCCGGTTTCCGCGGATTCGCCCGCAGCGCAGCGGATCCCACGGGCACAGCTCTCGTCCACACAGTCAAGCCCGGTGCGCTCCCCACCGAAGCTGACGTGAACGAGGCGCCACACGTCGACGTGTCGGTATTTGCTCGCGGCATGCTCGACCGCCTGGTCACCCGCTTGTACTTCCCCGAAGACGCCGACGCACACGCAACAGATCCGGTGCTGTCCTCACTGAGCGAAACCGAACGCGCGAAGTTGGTTGCAACCAAGGTCGACGGTGGGTACTCCTGGACGGTCTATGTTCAGGACGAGGACGCGAACGGCGTCGAGACGCCCTTCTTCGAGCTGTAAGAGGAGTACACATGCCCACTCGCGGCGCACTGTTCGACCCGGTGTTCGGGGCCACCCGAGTATCGGAGCACCTGTCCGACCAGGCGTGGGTCACCGCGTTGCTCGACGTGGAGGCCGCACTGAGTTGTGCCATGGCCACAGTCGGATTGGCAGACGGGGAACATTGCGCCGCGGTGGCGGCTGCTGCAGCTGAACTCTCACAACCGGGCGGCCTGGACATCGTGGCGCTCGGCCGCGCGTCGGCCGCCGGCGGAAATCCCGTCATCCCACTGGTGAAGATGCTGCGTGAAAGGGTCGGACAGGAAGGTGTGCCTGCCTCCGTGGTGCACCCGGGCGCCACCAGCCAGGACATCATGGACTGTGCGCTGATGCTGTTGACGCGACGCGCAGGCGCGGTGGTTCTGGCCGATCTGACCCGCGCCGCCGATTCCGCCGCCCACCTCGCTCGCATCCATCGCGCCACTCCGATGGTCGCCAGAACCCTGGGCCAACAAGCACTTCCGACCACCTTCGGGCTACTGGCCTCGAGTTGGTTCACCGCACTCGACGCCGCGGCAATCCGCCTCGAGATCGTGCTGTCCACGTTACCGGTTCAATTCGGCGGAGCCGCGGGAACACTCGCTGCTCTGTATCCCGACGGGCTCAGGATCGCCGACGCGCTGGCCGACGAACTCGGCCTGGCCAGGCAGGTCACTCCGTGGCACACCGACCGCGTGACCATCGCAGAACTCGCGACCACACTCGGTATCGTCGCCGGCGCCGTTTCCAAACCAGCCACCGACATCACCGTCATGGCGTCCACCGAGCTGTCCGAGGTCGCCGAGAGCGCTCCGGGCGGCTCATCGGCCATGCCCCACAAGCAGAATCCGGTTGCCGCGATCACCGCCCGCGCAGCAGCGCGACGCACTCCCGCACTGGTGGCCACAGCTCTGTCGAACATGGATCACGAATTCGCTCGCGCTGCAGGCCCCTGGCACGCCGAGTGGGAAACAGTCACCGATCTCCTGCGCCTGGCCGGCGGAGCGGCGCACCAGCTTTCCGTCAGCCTCACCGGTCTGCACGTACACACCGAGTCGATGGCTCGCAATCTCGACATCACCGGTGGCCTGATTCTTGCCGAGCGTGTCACCAAGGCTCTGTCCGCACACACTGATCGAGCGCGCGACATCGTCACCGCGGCAGCCACTTCCGGGGTCGGACTGGATCGAGATCCCGCTGTCGCAGAACACCTGAGCGAAACCGAGATCGCCGAATTGCTCGACCCCGCACACTATCTGGGCCACGCCACCGATCTGGTCGACCGCGCCCTCGCCGAACGCCCTACAGGAGGATCTCGATGAGCGTCGCGCTCAACTTTCAACAGACCGGCAATCCTGATGCTCCCGCAGTGGTTCTCCTGGGGTCACTCGGATCCGATCTGTCCATGTGGCAGCCGCAGATTCACGCGCTGTCGAATCGCTACCGCGTCATCGCCGTCGACCATCGCGGCCACGGCAAGTCACCGGTTCCCGCCGGCCCCTATTCCATTGCCGATCTCGGCGGCGATGTCATCGCTCTCCTCGATTCGCTCGAACTCGAGTCCGTACATCTGGTCGGGCTCTCCCTCGGCGGCGCTGTCAGCCAGTGGATCGCCGCGCACCACCCCACTCGCGTCGAGACCTTGACCTTGATGTGCACGTCCTCGCAGTTCGCCCCGGCTCAGCCGTGGATCGAGCGTGCGCAGGCTGTCCGTGCGGACGGTATTGCATCCATCGCGGCCGCCGTGGTCGGACGCTGGTTCACCCCGGGACTGGCCGACAACGATCCGGAACTTGTCGCCCGCCACGTCGCGATGGTCGAAGCCACACCCGACGAGGGCTATGCCGCCTGCTGCGAGGCACTTTCGGTGTGGGACGGCCGCGCCGACCTGGCCCGCATCGTCGCTCCGACGCTCCTCGTCGCGGGTGAGCAGGATCCGTCCACACCTCCGGCGACGCTGAGCGCGATCGCCGAGGGTATCGCCGATGCGGTACTACACGTCGTTGATCCCGGCGCACACCTGGCCAACGTCGAACAGGCCGGGCGCGTCACCAAACTGCTTGCAACGCATATTGCCTCGCACATATCTGCGCTCGCCCAACGGAGCGCCGCGGTGTCGGCAGGCATGACCGTACGACGTCAGGTGCTCGGCGACGCCCACGTCGACCGTTCCATCGCCGGTGCCACCGAGTTCACGGCCCCGTTCCAGGATTTCATCACTCGCACGGCGTGGGGCGACATCTGGTCACGCCCCGGCCTCGATCACCACACTCGCCGACTCCTCACTCTCGCGATCCTCACCGCCGTCGGCAACGAACACGAACTCGACATGCATATTCGCGCTGCACTGCGTGCCGGGATCGATCCCGACGAACTCGTGGAAGTATTTCTCCATACCGCGGTCTATGCGGGTGTGCCGAACAGCAACTTGGCTTTTGCGCTGGGAAAGCAAGCACTCGCGGACCTCTCGGCCGAACCTGAGGAGAACGAGGCAACATGAGTGAGAACAGCAGCGAGCAGTCGCCGGGACCGTCCCCGGACTACGTGCAGTCGCTGGCCCGTGGGCTTTCCGTCATCAAGGCTTTCGACGGTGAGCACCCGCGTCGCACCCTCAGCGAGGTTGCCAGGCACACCGATCTCACGCGTGCGACTGCTCGCCGCTTCCTGCTCACACTCGTCGAACTCGAATACGTACGTACGGACGGTTCGGTGTTCTGGTTGACGCCGCGAGTCCTCGAACTCGGCTACAGCTACCTCTCCAGTCTGTCCCTTCCCGAGATCGCCGGGCCGCATCTGGAAGCCCTGTCCGCCAAGGTCCGTGAATCCACCTCCGTGTCGATCCTCGACGGCGACGACGTCGTGTACGTAGCCCGTGTTCCGGTCAGCCGCATCATGACGGTGTCCATCACCATCGGCACACGCTTTCCCGCGTACGCCACGTCCATGGGCAGGGTTCTGCTCGCCGGCCTGCCGGACGACGCACTGGACGCCTACCTCGCCCGCGTGTCCTTCGCCCGCCTGACCGGCAAGACCATCTCCACCGCCGACGGACTGCGCGCCGAACTCGAGAAGATTCGCGCCGACGGGTTCGCGATAGTCGACCAGGAACTCGAAGAAGGTCTGCGCTCGCTCGCCGCACCGATCCGGGACGCAACCGGTGACGTGGTCGCGGCCGTCAACATCTCCACCCAAGCCGCCCGCTACAGCGCCGAAGCTGTTCGCGGTGAACTGGTTCCGGCCGCAGTCGCCACCGCGGACGCCATCTCCGTCGATCTCGGACGTACTCAGTCGTCCAACAATCACTCGGCAGCTACTCGCTGACCGGGCATACCCAAGGAAGAACCAATGCCTGACGTTGTCATCTGTGAGCCCCTCCGCACCCCTGTCGGCCGCTTCGGCGGGGTATTCCGTGACGTCGCTCCGGAAGATCTCGCCTCGACGCTGATCACCGAACTCGTCACGCGTACCGGCATTTCCGGCGCAGAGATCGACGATGTCATTCTCGGCCAGGCTTCGCCGAACGGTGAGGCTCCGGCGATCGGACGCATCGCGGCGCTGAACGCCGGTCTGGGTGTCGACGTTCCCGGCATGCAGGTGGATCGCCGGTGCGGGTCGGGATTGCAGGCAATCATCCAGGCCGTCATGCAGGTTCAGTCCGGTGGCAGTGACCTGGTCCTCGCGGGCGGTGCCGAGTCGATGAGCCAAGCCGAGTTCTACGCAACCGGAATGCGTTGGGGCGTCAAGGGTGAGGGTGTTGCGCTCAGCGATCGTCTCGCTCGTGCCCGCGTCACAGCCGGTGGACGCGAATTCCCGGTTCCCGGCGGAATGATCGAAACGGCAGAGAACCTGCGTGCCGAGTTCTCCATCAGCCGAGAGGATCAGGACGCACTCGCGGTGCAGTCGCATCAGCGTGCAGTCGCCGCCCAGAAGAACGGCGTCTTCGCCGAGGAAATCGTTCCGGTATCCGTTCCGCAGCGCAAGGGTGAGGCCCTGATCGTCGACACCGACGAGCATCCGCGGGCCGACACCTCGATGGAATCGCTTGCGCGCCTTCGTCCCATGCGCGCAAAGATCGACCCCGACTCCACCGTGACCGCAGGTAATGCCAGCGGCCAGAACGACGGCGCAGCACTGGCGATCGTCACCACCGCAGACAAGGCCCGCGCACTCGGACTGCGCCCCCTCGCGCGCTTGGCAAGTTGGAGTGTCGCGGGCGTTCCCCCGCGCACCATGGGCATCGGTCCCGTCCCGGCGTCGGAGAAGGCACTCGGCCGCCTCGGATTGACCCTGGCGGACATGGATGTCATCGAACTCAACGAAGCCTTCGCGGCACAAGCACTCGCAGTCCTGCAGAGTTGGAAGCTCGAGGCCGACGACCCACGCATCAACCCCAACGGCTCCGGCATCTCCCTCGGCCATCCGGTCGGCGCCACGGGTGGACGAATCCTGGCCACCCTGTTGCGCGAGATGGACCGTCGCGAAGCGCGTTACGGCCTCGAGACGATGTGCATCGGCGGCGGGCAGGGCCTGGCTGCGGTCTTCGAGCGCCTGTCCTGATCAAGCTCCGACGTGCGCGACGCCGGGGTCACCGAGTTCGCCGCGTAGACCGTCGAGAAAGACACGCAACAGTTCGGTCAGTTCGGCCTGCTGCTGCTCGGTGAGAATCGACGTCAGTTCGGCTTCACGGCCGAGGACTCGGTCCACCAGTTGCTCCACCAGCTCGTGACCGGCGGCAGTGAGTGTCACGAGAACGATTCGTGAGCCCTCGGATGCAGACCTCTCCACCAGACCTGCGTTCTCCGCGCGCGCGAGTCGCTGTGAGATCGCACCGGCCGTGACTCCGGTCTGCTCGGTGATCTGGCGAGTCGTCAACTGATACGGCTCGCCGGATCGCCGCAGGACACTGAGCAGGTCCAGAGTCGCGGTGTCCGCACCGGCCGAGGCGAGTACCCGTCGGCGATCCTCACCGAGCAGCTTGGCGCACATCCACAGCCTGGTCACGATGCCGATACCCTCTACCGGCGTGCCCGGCCTTTCGCGAAGCCAGGCCAACGCGACCGCGTCCACCGCGTCGTCCGGGTTGTAGTCGCCCACCACTGCACACCTCGTTTAGCTCTAAATGATACGTTCTTCGTATAGGTCTAAACGTAGCTCACGGAGGTAGGCATGACACGCACAGTTCTGGTAACCGGCGGCGGAACAGGGATCGGGCGCGCAGTTGCAGCAGCGTTCGCCCGAGACGGAGACACAGTTTTCGTCACCGGCCGACGCACGGAAACACTCGAAAAGACCGCGGAGGAGTTGGGCGACGCTGTTCACGCCTTGACGTGTGACAACTCCGACCCGAAAGACCTGAAGCGGTTGCAGGATTCGCTTCCGGGAACCATCGACGTCGTGGTGCACTGCGCCGGCGGTAACACGGACTTCGATCGCGAAGCGCCGTCAGATCTGGAATCCCTGGCCGCCGGGTGGCGTGCCAATCTGGACTCCAACCTCATCTCCGCGGTGTTGACCACAGCCGCAATTCGAGATCGAATCCCCAGTGGCGGTGCCGTCATCACCATCGGATCGATTGCCGCCGACAAGGGCGCGGGAGCGTACGGCGCTGCCAAAGCGGCAGTTGCGACGTGGAATGTCGATCTGGCCGCCGAACTGGGCCCCGAAGGCATCACGGCGAACATCGTCTCCCCCGGTTACATCGCCGACACGGAGTTCTTCCGAGACTTTCTGACGGACGAGCGTCGCGCGATGCTGATCGAATCCACCAGCACCAAGCGCGCCGGAACGCCGGACGACATCGCGTCGGCCGTCCACTTCTTGGCCTCACCTGGCGCCCGGCAGATCACCGGCCAGGTATTGGCAGTCAACGGCGGTGAGAGAACCAGTCGCTGATCATGCCAGGTGGCGCTCGAAGAACGAGTCGATTCGCTTCCAGGCATCCTGCGCTGCAACAGGATCGGGACCGATTCCGACGATGCGCTCCAACGGACGAAGCACCTTGGGTCCGGCCTCCGCGTCGTTGAGGAACGCGTGGCCGGCGGTGGGGTACTCCTTGACGTCGTTCTCGATACCGGCATTGTCGAGCGCCGTCTCCAGTTTCGCTGCCGCGCCCCGGAGCGAAAAGTCCTTGCCTCCGAAACTCCCGACGATCGGGCACGCATCCACCACGGCCTCATCGAGTTTGCGTGGAAGCTGACCGTAATTGACCGATGCAGCATCGAAATCTCCGGCGCTGACCATCGCGAAGCCGCCGCCCATACAGAATCCGATGACACCGATCTTTCCCGTGCAGTCCGGGGATTCCACCAACCAGCTGCGAGCGACTTCGATGTCGGTGAACGCCTTGCCGTGGCCTCGAAGCATCGACGTCATGGTGGGCACGAGGCACCGCTTCGCCCCGCCCGCGCTGTAGAGGTCGACGGCAAGCGTCAGGAATCCCGCAGCGGCCAGCCGCTTGGCTTGACGCTGCATCACCTCCTCGAGCCCGAAAGCCTCGTGAATCATCACTACCCCCGGCCACGGGCCGGGGGTAGTGGGGATTTCGAGTATCGCTCGCAGCGGTTGTGATCCGCCGACTACTGCGGCGCGGCCCGTCAGATCTATGTCCACCATGTCTCGATGCTAGGCCGACACGGCGTCCACAGGCTCGCAAGCGAGGTCAGGGAAGCTGTTTTCCCTGGCCCGCCGCAAGTCCGGACAAGAGCTCGGCGAGCTGCGGCAAGGCGTACGGCGCGCTCAGCGGACCGAAATTGTCGACGAAAGCATTCGAGAGCAGAAGTTCCACCGGCGCATAGGCTCGCGCCTTCACCGCGGGGAGGTTCTGGAAAACTGCGAAGTTCTCGAACCTCGTCGTGGCTTCCTGGTCAGAAGCGAGGCTGAGCAGAATGTCTGCGGGCGCGAGCACCTCCGCCTGTTCCATCGACAGCGCAGTCATCTGCTCGGCGTTGTATCCGCGATAGTTGAGTCCGAGTTCTCGCAGCAGAACCCCGGGTGCACTGGCATCCCCTTGCACATATAACTGATCGCCGTACATCGAGCCGATCATGATCGCCTTGCCGCCCAGACCGTTGAGTGAAGCTGCCGTGTCGGAGATCAGGGCATCGGTCCGGGCGATCGCTGCAGTAGCGGCCTCGTCGACAAAAGCGGCCTGCCCGACCGTGGCAACGCCGTCACGCCACGACGTGGTCCAGTCCAGCGCTACGACCGGCGCGATCTGACTGAGCCTCTCGGCTGCCGGTTCGAGATAAGTCTTCATACCGATGATGAGGTCCGGCGAGTAACGAGCGATGATTTCCGGATTGATTTCGCCTGTGGTGCCGAAGCTTTCGAGATCGGCTATTCCCGCGGTGCTCTGCCACGGCAGTGAACCGCGGTCCCACGATCCTGTGTTGCCGTAGGCGACTGGGTGAACGCCGAGCGAGAGCAGGAATTCCAGATCCGTGAAGTCGCTGGCAACAACGATCCTTTCCGGCTTTCCCGAGATCGTGGTGGTGCCGAGCGCATTGATCACCTCGCGTTGTTCGCCGGCGTCTACGGCATCTGACGTCGTCGAACAACCCGCAAGGATGGCGGCCGCTGCCGCCGCGCCGACGCCGAAGAACCCACGGCGGCTGAGCTGGTCCACAAGTTCAGCGGTCGTCGGTGATTCGCGAATCGTTCCGTACACGTGTGCACTCTCCTTCTCGGCGTCTGCTGCGCGCGCCGAGGGCACAGCGAATGCGAGATTAGCCCACCCTGAGCACGCGTGGGGCTCCTACGTTTCGGTGTACGACAACCATTGACGTTTAAATATATCGATTGATATATTTAAACGAAGTTGTACTGCTCATAGAAACGGAGACCGCATGAGCGCGCCGGCCACCACCCCGCCAACAATTGCCAAGTCCGAACTGGAACTTCGCCGCGAACTCGCCGCCGTCTACCGGTTGCTCGCCCACTTCAAGATGACGGACCTCATCTTCACGCACGTCTCGGTGCGCGTTCCGGGGCCCGAACATCACTTCCTCATCAATCCGTACGGCCTACTCTTCGAAGAGATCACAGCATCCAACCTGGTCAAGATCGATCTCGACGGGAACCTCGTCGAGCCGTCCGAATATCAGGTCAACCCAGCAGGATTCGTAATCCATGGGGCAGTGCACTCCGCGCGGTCAGACGCACAGTGCGTCCTTCATACGCACACCAAGGCCGGCTGCGCCGTCGCAGCACAGGAAGACGGTCTGCTGCCGCTCAACCAGATCTCGATGGAGTTCTACAATCGGGTCGGCTACCACGACTACGAGGGCATCGCTCTCAACACCGCCGAGCGTGAGCGGTTGGTGAAGGATCTCGGCACCCACCCCGCGCTGATTCTCCGCAATCACGGCCTGCTGACTGTCGGCGAGACTGCGTCGGAAGCATTTCTGCGAATGTTCTACCTGGAGAAAGCATGCGACATCCAGATCGCCGCACAGGCTTCCGGCAGTCTGCGCCTACCCTCCCCTGAACTGGCGGAGTACACCGCCAGACAATTCGCGGGCGAGGTGAAAGACGAATTCAGTGACGACCAGGCTTACGAATTAGCCTGGGCTGCACTACTTCGCCTTCTCGATCGAATCGATCCGGAATACAAGAACTGAGGCGAGCGCCCCTCAGGACCCCGGTGCGGCTACAACGCCCACCGGGGTCTTTCCCGTCAGCACCGCAACGACGTTGAGTGCGGACTGCCTGGCCAGAGTCCCCGAGACCGCCGACGAATACCAGGCGGCATGAGGAGTGATCGTCAGGTTCGGAATCTGCAGTATCGGATCATCAGCAGTCGGCGGTTCTGCCGGTAGCACGTCGACCGCAGCGCCGGCCAATCTGCCGCTACGCAAAGCACTTCCGAGCGCTTCGTGATCGACGAGGCCTCCGCGCGAGACGTTGACCAGGAACGATCCCGGCTTCATCGACGCCAAAGCCTGAGCGTCCACGATGCACGCAGTCTCCGCAGTCAACGGAACATGCACGCTCAACACGTCCGATCGACGCAGAAGCTCGTCCCACTCCACGACCTCGACGCCGGGCGCTCCGGCCGAGAGCGAACGCCCCGCTGCCAAGACCGTCATCCCCAGCGCTGCTGCACGGCTGGCAACTGCCTGAGCGATCAGTCCGAATCCATAGAGGCCCAGAACTGTTCCTGCGATCCGACGTGGCGGATACTCCACGACACTCCAACGACCTTGGTGCACTGCGGCATCGAGCGGACCGATGGAGCGCAGCAAGGACAGGATCGACGCCAGCGCGTGATCGGCAACCTCCTCGGTGCAGTAGTCGACCGCGCGAGTGACGGTGACGCCCCGATCATGCGCCGCGCCCACCGGCAGGTGATCGAACCCGGCCGAGGTGGCCGCCAGGAGACGCAGATCCGGCAAGGAGTCGAGATGATGTGCGTCGAGCCCTAGAGTCTCCGGCCCCACCAGTAGCGCGATTATGCCTGCGCCGCTCGGGATCTCGGAACTGAACTCGACGCCGACGTCGATCCCGGCGGCGCCGAGAGTTTCTCGCAGAGTGCCGAGGTCGATGAAATCGTCGAGCACCACGATTCGATCCGTCACGTCCGAGCCTCCGCGGATATCGCTTGCAGGACTGCGTCGACGCCTCGGGCCACCGCGCCGGGAGCCCGAATGGCGTCCATCATGAAGGGATCAAGAATCGACTGCATGGCAAGGCCGTCGGTGAGTCCGACCAACCTGATCGTCACGAGGTCGGGGTCGACATCTGCCGGCACCGACCCCTCCTGTTGCGCCTCCAGAACCGTCTCGCGAACGATCCGGCGCCACCGAGCGAGAAAGCCCGCGATCTCACTGCGAGCTTTCTCTTCCTGTGCGCCTTCGGCATAGAAGAAGAGGAACACGCGCGTCATCGCCAGGCGCCGATCGTCGAGCGGCAAGACACTGGCGGTGATTCCCCGCAACTTTTCGAGCGCCGAGTTGTCGACCTGATCCAGGATGACCTGATACTGATCACCTTGGATGTCCGCGGCCCGGCGCAGCGCGGCGAGGAGAAGTTCGTGTCGAGAATTGAAGTAGTGGTTCAACACTCCGGTCGACCATCCACTCTCCTCGGCAACCGCCCTGGTGGTCACCGCCGAGATACCCTCGCGGGCGATCAGGCTGAGAACAGCGTCGGCCAGCACCAACCGTCGCTCGTCGTGATCAACGACCTTGGGCACGATCTACCTCCTTGTGGCTGCACTCCTGCACGCACCGACCTTCAGGCTATCGGGGCGACTTCGGGTTCCGCCGTCTCCGTGCCCTTTCCGGAAACTCGCTCGTTCCAGATCTTCATGACTGCGGGCGGAGTCGGCGCCGTGGTCAGACTCAGCGCAACGAAGACAACGAGTGCACTCACCAGACCGACGTACACCGGTTCGTTGGCCAGCACGTCGCCGACGACGAACATCGTGATCAGAGTCGCTGCCGTTCCCACCGCCATCGATGCCATCGCTGCGGTTCCGGTGGCCCTCTTCCACACCAGACCACCGAGGATCGGGACGAGCAGGCCGCCCACGAGGATGTCGTACGCAATCGTGAGCGCCGCGACGATGTCGTTGATCAGGGCGGCGAGGACGATACTGACGAGGCCGATCACGATGACGTACAGACGGTTTCCGCGCACATCTGCTTCCGGATCGGACGTATCCAGGCCAGGCTGTGTACGCCCGAAGATCTTCGAGACGAGTGGCAAGACGTCTTGCCGCGCCACGGTGGCAGTAGCGATCAGCGCGCCCGAAGCAGTCGACATCATCGCTGCGACGGCCGCTGCAAGGACAATGCCGCTGAGACCGATCGGGAGAACGTGGACTGCCACGTCGGCGTAGACGTCGTCGGAAGATCCGATGTCAGGCATCAGAGCCGAGGCCGCCAGACCGATCAGTGCACCTGCCACACCGTAAAGCAGGCAGTAGACGCCCGCTGCGACGCCGCCCCAGCGCGCAACTTCGGGCGATTTGGCCGTGAACACACGCTGCCAGATGTCCTGCCCGATAAGGATTCCGAGCGTGTACACGACGAAGAAGGTGATGATCGTGCCGGTGCCGATGGTGCCGAGCGAGAACGCTGCGTCGCCCACACGCTCCTTGATCCCGTCGTACCCACCGGCTTTCGACCATGTGAACGGGAGCAGGAGGAAGAAAATTCCGATGGTCTTGATGACGAACTGAACGACGTCGGTCAGGGTGATCGACCACATGCCGCCCATCGCGGAGTACGCGACGACGATCAATCCACCGAGGATTACGGAGAGCGTCCGGTCGAACCCGAAGAGCACGTTGAAGATAGTGGCGTAGGCAATGGTGGACGTAACGGTGAGCATCAACGTGTAGGCCATCATCACGATGCCGGACGCGCCGGTTGCGTCGATTCCGTAGCGCAACTTCAGCATTCCCGAAACCGTGTATACCTTCAGACGCTGAATCCGGGAGGCGAACAACAGACTCAGCAGGAGCACACCAGCGGCGATGGAGACAACCAACCACATACCGGAGATTCCGTATTTGTAGCCGAGGCCGACACCACCGACCGTGGACGCTCCGCCGATGACGACGGCGGCCATCGTGCTCGTGTAGAGAACTCCGCCGAGCCTTCGACCGGCCACGAGGTACTCGCTGGAGTTGCTCGCGCGGCGTTTGCCCCACCAACCGAACGCCAGCATTGCGGCCAGATAGGTCAGGATTATGGCTATGTCCATGGTGACGATTCCTTCGTGAAGTACCAGCAGGTCCGAGTGCAGACGCCGGTCTCGTCAGACCGCCTGAGGAAACCGTAGAAGACGATTGACGTGAAATAAATCACTTGATACAAATAATCACTTCAGAAATTTCTGATGTATCTGTTCGCGACTCTGCCGAGGTACCCGATGCGCAGCTCACTTCCCGATCTGAAACTGCTTCGGATCTTCACCTCCGTGGTGCGCCACCAGGGCTTCGCGCCGGCGCAACAGGACCTCGGCCTGTCCGCCTCGGCGATCAGCACCTACATGAGCCAGCTCGAACGCCAGCTCGGCATCGTCCTGTGCCACCGCGGCCGCAGTGGGTTCAGTCTGACCAGCAAGGGCGAGCTCTACCACCAGGAGTGCGTCCGCATCCTCGGCGAACTGGAGGGGTTCGAGCGGTATGCCACCGCACTCCAAGGCGAACTGCGGGGAACGATGACCGTCGGGGTGCTGGATTCGACTGTCACGGACTCGACGCTCCCACTCGCCGACGTCATCGGCGAATTCAGCCGAACACACCCCGGCGTCTATCTCGACCTCAAGGTCCAAACTCCGCACGAGCTTCAAGTAGGCGTCCTAGACGACCGTATCGACGTGGCGATCGGCGCATTCGCCTCGCCGATGAACGGTCTGACCGCACAGGCCCTACACCGCGAGCAGCACTGGCTCTACTGCAGCGATAAACATCCACTCTTCGCGAGCAAGCGGGTGCACCCGGACGTCATCACCCGTCAACGAATGGTCACCAGGGGTTATTGGAGCGAAGCCGAATTGGCTCGCCAAGGATTCACCGAGAGATCGGCCACCGTCGAGAACATGGAGGGGCAACTCATTCTCATCCTCTCGGGCGGATACATCGGATATCTACCCGAGCACTACGCCGGATACTGGGTAGACCAGCAACGACTGCGCCCCCTACTGCCTGCCTCCTTCGGCTATCAGGCACCGTTCTCCCTGATCTATCGCCGTGGACGGGCACGCGAACCACTGGTCCTCGCCTTCCGTGAATTGGTCAGAACCAGCGTCGAAGATCAGTAGCGCGGCCACCTCTGATCATGCTGACAAACCGTTTTCTGCACGTCGCCCACCCTTCGACTTGCGCGGCGTGGGAGGATAGACATATCGAGATCGGGACTTCGATGTGAGGGCCCGGATCGAGTTTGTAGGGAGTATCGGTATGGCACAGGGCATCGTGAAGTGGTTCAACGGCGAAAAGGGCTTTGGTTTCATCGCTCCCGACGACGGAACACCGGACGTGTTCGTTCATTACTCTGAAATCTCGGGCAACGGCTACAAGTCGCTCGACGAGAACCAGCGTGTGGAGTTCGAGGTTGGCCAGGGCCAGAAGGGTCCTCAGGCCACCAATGTGCGCGCTGTCTAATCAGTGACACAAGAAGAGGGCCGCACCCGCAAGGGTGCGGCCCTCTTCTGCATCAGGTTCGCCCCTGAATCACTGATCCTGAATGACGGCCAGCGCGCCCACGATGTTCGACTCCGCCACTGATTTCGAGATTCCGAGATCGGCCAGAACACCTGATCCGTCTTCGAGTTCGAGCAGCGCGAGCAGGATGTGTTCGGTTCCGATGTAGTTGTGGCCCAGACGAAGAGCCTCACGGAACGTCAGTTCCAGGACCTTGCGCGCACGAGCGTCGTACGGAATGAGTTCTGGCAGTTCGGAAGTCGGAGCTGGTAGTACACCCGCCACTGCATCCCGAACGGACCCGAGGTCCACCCCCTGCGCCACTATCGCCTTCGCAGCCAACCCGGCAGGCTCCTCGACAAGCCCCAGGATCAGGTGCTCAGGCTGGATCTCTGCATTACCGGCGGCGCGGGCTTCGTTCTGCGAGGCCATGACGACGTTCTTCGCCCGGGGAGTGAACCGGCTGAATCCTTCGTTCGGATCCATCGGCTTCTGATCATTCGGCGCCTTGGGAACAAAACGCTTCTGTGCGGCCTGTTTCGAGACACCCATGCTCGCGCCGATCTCCGTCCACGACGCTCCCGACCTGCGCGCCTGGTCGACGAAGTGGCCGATCAGATGATCTGCAACGTCGCCGAGATGATCAGCTGCGATCACCGCGTCGGACAGTTGGTCGAGCGCGTCGGTGTGCACCTTCTTGATCGCGTCGATGAGGTCGTCGAGTCGAACCTTGTTGGTCATTTCCACTGGCTTGCTCATGCGTCAACCATAGGTTGACGCAATCGAAAACGTCAACCCCAGGTTGACGATCGTTTTCGCCGCCCAGTGATCAGCCGGAAAAGAATTCACGCAGAGCCGGGACAATAGCGTCGTCGGCAACGCCGTGACCCTGACCGGGGATCTCCAAAGTTTTTGTCCCCGAGACTTTTGCAGCGATTCGCGTCGCCGAGGCAGGTGCCCATCGACCACTCTCACCGCCGTACATGACCAACGTGGGGACGGTAATCGAGGCCAGCCAGTCGAGCGACTCGCAGCCGTGATCGCACACGGCGACGTCGTACGGCAAGGTGTGCGCGATGGCGCACATTTCGGGCCAATCGGTACTCCGCTTGATCTCGTCGACCATCTCCGAAGACGCGCCGGTCAGGTCCAGAAAACGGGTCACAGCCCCCTCCCTGTCACCGGCAGCGATCAACCGCTCCAGATCGCTTTGGGCAGTCACGTCACGCTGGTCGTCGTCCATGTACGGCGCCTCGTAAACGGCGAGCTTGCGCATCGGTACGGCCTGCGCGGCAGCTTCCAAAGCCAGCGCAGCACCCGACGACAATCCGTAAACCAGCGGCGTTTCACCGGTGGCAGCGACGACCGCCCGCAAGTCCTCTACCTCGGCGTCGATCGAGAACGCACGACTGTCACCGCTGTCCCCGCGTCCGCGCCGGTCGTACGAGTACACCGTGAAACCCGCCGCCAACTCTGCAGCGAGAGAATCGAACCATCCTCGATCGCAGAACGCTCCGGCAACCAGGACCACCGCTGGTCCGGCACCGGAGCGTTCGTATGCGATGGTCGTACCGTCGCGGGATTGCACTACCTCTGGGGATTGCTCTGTTTGCACGTCGATCTCCTCAGGTTTGGTCAATGCCTACCTGATTAGACCGCCCGCGCTACCGAAACTCATCGGTCCAGTCGGCAGAGGCTTCAGCTGATCTTGTTGTAGAGCGCATCCCAACCCTGTGCCACGTACGAAATCGTGTAGATCGAACCGTAGAACGTGGAGCCACCCAGACTGGTGACGTTGCCCGCCTGCACTGCCGGGAGTCGCTGCCACAGCTTGCTCGCCACCAATGCCTGGTACGCGGCACTGTCCTCGTTTTCGGTGATCATGAAGCCGTCGACGCCGGCCAGCACATCGAGGCCTTCGAGGCTGACGCCACCCTCGGGATCGAGGCCCTCCGAGGTGGCAGTTTTGCCACCGATGTCGCCGAGCGTCATGTCGCTGGGCTTGTCACCCTTCTCGGAGGTACGGATGCTCGTGACGTACAGCGTGTTCGTGTCGGGCATGAACGAGACGCTGGCGACGGTCTTGGACGCAATCTTCTCGGCATGACGACTGCGGATGTCGGAAATCAGATTGTCGTAGTCGAGCGTCAATCGATCGAGTGTGGCCGTTCGACCGAGCCAGCCCGACAGCCGCGAGAGGTTGGTACGCCAGTCGTCGGTGAACTCGGTCGTCAGAACCGGTGCGATGGTGGACATCTCGGCTACCGGCCACCACTCGCTCTCGTAGTTGAGGCACACGATCAGGTCGGGCTCGAGTGCCAAGATCTGTTCGCGGTTGGGGATCTCCGACAGGAACGGTACCGACGAATCGATAGGCACCCACGGTGTCGCCTGGGCGTACGTGTAGCCGACGAGCGGAAGTTCCAGCGCTACAGCAGGTTCCAGGTCGAGTCGAGAGTCGATCGCGACAACCCTCTTGGGATTGACAGGAATGTCGTACGTTCCGAGAGGTGTCGTCACAGAACGCATTTCGGTTTCACCCGAACTGCTCCCGCTGTCACCGCAGGCCGCCAGGAACGCGCCCAGTCCGGCGATGCCGGCACCGAAGCCGAACTGCCGACGCGTGAGGTCCGAAACGAGGCGGTTGTCGGAGTAGCCCTCGGGAAGCAAGAGCGTGGATTGAGCGGGCATGCGTGTCGAACCTCCAGAAGAAATGAATCATCCACTGTTGCGAGCGGATAAGGATGCCCTAACAGCGTACGCAGGGAGGGTCGTCGCGATCGGCCCAGAAATAGTCGGATCAGGCCAAATCGAGCCCCCTACTTGTCGAGTTTGCGCATCTCGACGAAGTAGACCGCGCTGAAGGCGAGGTAGGTGCCGACGATTCCGAGGACCGAGATGATCAGGACGAGAGCGAGAAACATAGCCATGATGGTCTCCACTGACACGGGTTGTTCACGATGTCGATCGAGAGAAAATGGCTTCGAACTGCGGCGCTGCGACTCGAAGCGGGGCCGAAACTTTCGGTTACACACACCACGCTAGCCCCAGGCGTCTCGAGTTTCGATGAACTCGAGGTGAACTCTCCGACGGCTACGTCACACTTTTCTGTCGGACGGTCAGTTCGGTCCGAGCACCTGTCCGGACCATTCGACCAGAGGCGTCAATGCGCGCCACGCTGTGCGAACTTCCTTCAACGTCCTGGCGCTGTCCAGCCACGAGGGGCTTGGGTAACTGCGACCAGCAGTGAGCGACTTGTGACGCAGCAATTCGATCCGCGGGTGATCGACCGTGTATCCGCGAGGCGCCGTCTTGAGCTTGTCGCCGCCGATGGTGAATCCGGCCTTCTCGACGGAGGCCAGGATCTTCTCGAGCTCCGGCCCTCGAACGTCGTCGTCGACAGCCGCACGATAACGCGCGATAGTCTCCGAACTGCTGGCGTAGAAACCACCGGCCACCATCAACCCTGCCGCGTCGATCTGCACGTAGTAGCCACAGCTCTCGGCGAGACCGACGAACGCGCCCTGATGTGTCTTGTACGGAATCTTGTCCTTCGAGAATCGAACGTCTCGATATGGCCGAAAGAGCTTGGCCGCGCCGAATTCGTCCTCCAACGCCGCGGTCAACGACGCCATCGGACGACGAACCACCTCGTCGTACGTCTCCTTGTGCGCTGCCCACCAGGTTTTGCTGTTGTCGGCTTCCAGGTCTTCGTAGAAGTCGAGTGCAGCAACGGGTATGCCAGTGAACGCAGCCATGGCGTAAGCCTAGCTGCCTGTTCGGCTTTGGACCGCCTGCCCTGCACCGATGCCCGGATCGGCCGAAATCCGTAGACTGCATGGGGATGATTTCCGAAATACAAGCATGGGAACTGACCGACACCAACCGAGACTGGCTGATACACCGACCTGTCGAGATCGCGATCTACGTGGCGCTCGCAGTCGTACTGCGCTTCGCGCTGCACCGCGGGATCGATCGAATGTCGAAGCCCCGTAAGTCTCCGAATGCCAAGGTGAACGAGCGCAGATCGCAGAGAGCCCGGACCATCGGTTCGGTACTCAAGTCGACGGTGTCCATCGTCATCCTCGTCTGGTGTGTGCTGCAGATCCTCGGCATTCTCGGGATCAACGTCGCGCCGTTCATCGCATCCGCCGGAGTCATCGGTCTTGCCATCGGTTTCGGTGCACAAAACCTGGTGCGTGACTTCCTCTCCGGCATCTTCATGTT
Organism: Rhodococcus sp. P-2; assembly: GCF_016598535.1. Classification (GTDB taxonomy): domain Bacteria; phylum Actinomycetota; class Actinomycetes; order Mycobacteriales; family Mycobacteriaceae; genus Rhodococcus_F; species Rhodococcus_F baikonurensis. The sequence goes on from NZ_CP066779.1 coordinate 2,514,918, forward strand.
GCTCGAGGATCAGTACGGTGTCGGCGACGTCGTCGATCTCGGCGACGCGGTCGGGACCGTCGAAACCGTGGGCCTGCGAGTTACCACGATTCGAGATGTCAACGGCACCTTGTGGTACTGCCGCAACGGCGAAATCCTGCGAGTCGGCAACATGAGTCAGGGTTACGCCACTGCAGTTCTCGATCTCCCGATCGCCCACAACGCGAACGTGCACAAAGCATGTGAGGTGGCAACGCGAGCTGTCCTCGAGGCGGCGGAGTCCGAACCGATCAGGGCGGACATGATCGACAAGCCGGAGATGCTGGGAGTCAATTCGGTTACTGCCGAGGCAATTACCATTAGAGTGACGGCGCAGGTCAAGCCTGGACGCCAATGGGCAGTCCAGCGCGCATTTGCGCGCTCGGCGCTGACTGCGTTCGAAGAGCAGGGAATCGAGGCACCGTACCTGCCTGTTCTGCGATGACGGTTGAGACGGAAGCGTCTGCCCTTTTCATCAACTACGCGAGCCCTCGGCGGGGTCGATACCGCCGGGGGCTCGCCGGTGTCTGAAGCGTGCTTCAGACGATGGAGGTCGAGACCTCCCGGTTTGCCGAGGTGTTACCGAAAACCCTGTGCAGGAACATCGTCAGCGCAATCGCTGCGACGATGCCGATCAGCGGCGGGATTCCCACTTCGAACTCACCGGAAAGCCATGCGAGGAACGCTGCGACGGCATAGACGGCGAGGTTTCGCCAGTGGACCGGCTGCGGGGTGTAACCCTCGGGAATGCCGCGCCGCCAGCGGCACAGGAAGTCCGCGATGATCACACCGCCCAATGGCGGGATGAACGTTCCGAGAAGGCTCAGGTAGTCGACTAGATGGTTGTGCACGCCGGTCAGGGCGAGTGCCGTTCCGATCACACATCCACCGATGACGAACGGGGTCTTGCGGGGCTTTCTGAACAATTCGGCACCGGCCACCCCGAAGGCGTAAGCGGTGTCGGCGTTGCTCTTCCAGAGATTCCCGAACAGCAAGACCAGGCCCCAGCCGACAAGCCCGAGGTTGTAGAGAATCAGCACGAAGTCACCCTCGTGGAACGTGATGGCTCCGATGGCACCGAACAGGATCATCAATCCGTTTCCGAGCAGGAACCCGATAACGCAGGCCCACACCGCTTGTGATCCGGAACGGGCAAACCTGGTCCAGTTGGGCGCTTGCGTTCCCGCCGATACAAATGTGCCGACCACAGTGGTGATTGCGAGCGCGATCGTCATGGTCGTCTGTGGTTGAACCGAGACCAGGCCGGAGAATCCACCGACTTCCTCGAGGGACCGGAACACGACCCAGCAGGCCAACGCCAGGATCAAGGGCGTCGAGACGAGCGAGACCCAATACATTCCGCGGTAGCCGTAGCAGGCAGTGATGCACATCAAGATGCTCGCCGCGATCATCACCGACGCTCGCGCGAGATAGGAATCCCAGCCCAATGCCTGCGCGGTGAGATCGCCGATTGTGCCGATGATCACTCCGTACCAGCCGATCTGGGTACCGCCCAGCAGGATCGAAGCGAGCTTGGACCCGCGAGTGCCGAAACTGTAGCGCGCCATCACAACTGTTGTGAGTCCGGTTCGGGCTCCGACGAACCCCATCATGGCGACGTACACCCCCAAGATGGCGGATCCGGCGGCGATCACCACCATCAGTTTCCAGAACGAGAACGCGGTACCGAGCGCTGCTCCGGCCAACATCGTCGGTGTGAAGATGGTGAACCCCAACAACACCACCGCGAGTGAGAAGAACGGCTTTCGTGCATGAAGCGGAACCGGAGTAACGGGATAGTCCGGGTCGACCGGAGGGCCTACGCTCTCCGAATCGCCTGCGACCGTGGCAGGTTCGACGGCGCTGCTCATACAACTTCGCCGATGTCTTCGAGCCACAGACTCGGGCGCTCGGTCAGCATGCGGTCCATCAGTGCCACACACTCCGCGTCGTCGACGACGTCGACCTGAATTCCGCTGCTGCGCAACCATTCTTCCGACGCTTCGAAGGAACGATTTTCGCCGACCACGATTCGAGGGATCTCGTACAGGCGCGCAGTTCCGGCGCACATGAAGCACGGCGACAAAGTCGTGTAGAGGACACACTCGCGATACACCGAGGCCGGCAGCCGTCCGGCACGCTCGATGCAGTCGGTCTCTCCATGACGGATGGCGCTGTTCATCTGGACCCGACGGTTACGTCCGACTGCGAGAACCTCGCCGCGGTGAATCAGCGCCGCGCCGATCGGCACGCCGCCCTCCTCCCAACCGATCTTCGCCTGTTCGATCGCAAGTCCGAGAAAATACTCATCGGTGTGTGCCGGGTGATTCATGTGCGCTCCTGGAGTCTGACCAAAATCGTCGATTGTGGCTCGTGTCACAATCCGACCACGGTGGTAACAGCCCGACAAGGGACAACCTGTCAGTTCGGCAGAACTAGCTCTATGACGAAGTGCCCCCTCGGCGGACGATATAGAAATGCTTCCGACTCTGCGACAAGTTCTTGCGATGCCCTCGTTCAAGGCCGCCGCAATCGAGGTGCTCGCGGGCGACGTCGATACCGCGGTGGTTCGCTGGGTCCATTCTTCCGAGGTGTACGAGATGGGTGGGCTGCTGTCCGGAGGAGAGGTCCTTCTGACCACGGGCCTCGGTCTCCACGGGCGGTCTCCCGAGCAGCTCACCGCCTACATCGACCAGTTGGCGGACGCAGGATGCGTCGCGCTCGCGATGGAAGTCGGTCGCTCGTTCCTCACGGCCCCTCCCGAACTCGTCGAAGCTTCGCGCCGACGCGGGCTCGCGTTCTTGGCCCTGCACGCGGTAGTGCCCTTCGAGCGGATGGTCGAAGACTTTCACGACCTGATGCTCCGCCGCACTCTCGGTTCGGCGCAAGCGGGCGAGCCTGTCTGGCAAGAACTTCTGAGTCTCGTGGTCGCAGGCCAGGGCATGACCGCGCTGCTCGACAAGGTGTCACGACTCGCGGGGTGCGCCGTCGATCTGCTCGACGCGGATGGCAGAACCGTCGAGCGCAGCACAACCGGCGAAGAGCGATCCGAGACCGAGCGCACGATCCACGACGTACGCGGCCCGACGAACTCGCTCGGTCGACTTGTCCTGTGCGGGCGCGCAACCACACGTCGAACCGCCGTCGCAAACTGCGCCGCCGTCGCCGTGGCTCTGGAACTCGGACGTCACGGCGATCTCGGCCCACGACAGTCACTCGCGCAATCGGTGATCACCGACGTGGTGGGCGGTGTGCTCACATCACACGGCGACTTGTCCGAGCGACTGACAGCGGCCGGGTGGACGCCGTTGTCGGAGGGGCACCATGTCCTCGTCGCCGCTGTCGACGTCGATCGGCAAACGCCGGTTCGAGAGCTCGCTGACCAAGTACGCGACGCCGTGCGGGCCGTGCTCGGTTCCTGCGTCGTCGGGACTGCGGCCAATCACGTCATCGTGCTCGCGCACGGGTGGGCGTCCGCATCCCCGGCACGAGTTCGGGCCACCTTCACCGAAGCCGACGAGCTGCTACGCCGCGGGCCGGGCGGTTCCGCAGTACGCACGCTCGGAGTTGCGACGCCGGCCGAGGATCTGTCCGGCGTCGGGGCGGCGGTCGCGCAAGCTCGCGAGGTCGTCCAGATCGCGCGACGCTTCGGCACCCGGACCGGCGTGATCCTCGCGAGGGACGTCGGCGTCCAACGACTCCTCGCCGCCGGCACGACGCCCGCTTCCCTGTCCTCGTTCGTCACGGAACAACTCGGTTCGCTGATCGCCTACGACACAGCACATTCCGCCGACCTCGTCCGAACACTCGACGCGTACCTCGCACATCGGGGCGGCAAGGCGAGAACCGCGGATTTCCTCGGCATCCGGCGTCAGTCGCTTTATGCACGGCTCACGCGCATCGAGAAGCTGATGGGTGTTTCCCTCGACGATCCGGCACAGGTGGTGTGTCTCGGGCTTGCGCTGACCGCATGGCGCATGCGCACCGGCCTTGATCCACAAGCAGCGTTCGAGCGTCTCCCCGGGTGAGCAACCGAGCTTCTGCGATGATGGACGTATGACCGGAGCAGCGGAGTTGATGATCGAGATCCCTGCCGGCGAGGTGCACCTTCGGGACGACCGCAAAGGCACTGCATGGACCTCGAAAGTCGAATCCTTCTGCCTCGCACGCCATCTCACCACCAGGGGGCTGCTTCACGGAAATTCGTCGGGCGATTCGAGCAAACCCGCGGTCGACCTTTCGTGGAAAGACGTCATCGCAACCTGCAACTCGCTGTCAGTCGCGGACGGTCTGACACCCGCATATCAAGACGTCGACACCGATTCTCCGCGGTGGGACCGGGCGGCAACTGGCTACCGGCTCGCCACCGAGGCCGAGTGGCAGTACGCGTGCAAAGCCGGCACCTCCGGCTACCGCTACGGCGAAATCGACGAGATTGCCTGGTACAGCGACAATTCAGGGGGACGGGCACATGACGTCGGGATGAAGGCGCCCAACAATTGGGGCCTGTACGACATGATCGGCAATGTCTGGGAATGGTGCTGGGATCTCTACGACCCCGAGGTGTACGGCACGTACCGGATCTTTCGCGGCGGCAGTTGGGCCGAAAGTGAACGCGGTTGCGGCGCTACTGTACGGAGGCGAAGCCACCCGACGTTCGCTATCGACGACCTGGGATTTCGCCTAGATCAGACGATCTGAGGGCAGACGACCGAGGACTTCGAGCACAGCCTCGATCTCTTCTCGACTGCGCAGCCGAACTATCGGCAATGACGGCACATCGACCAAGACCGTGGCCATTCGCTCCGCATTGCGCCCGTCGCTTCGCCAGGCCCACCGAACCACATGATCCGGATCGAACAGAATGGTGTGCACTGGCGGCTCCATGTTGCGGTTCCACAACACCTCTCGCTGCAATCGCCGACGCAAGGTTCGTGTGATCACCTGGCGCATCACCGTCCGCCGAGGCAGATCCAACCACAGCATCAGGTCCGCACGCTCGGCCAGCAGCCGACGCACCGCACCGTACTGCCACTCGGTCACCCAGGCCGGCTCACTGGAAAAGCGTCGTACTTCGGGTTCGAAACTCTCGAGCGGAATCCAGTCGGGCCCGTGGAAGAGAGAGTCCAACTCGGTGTGTTCGATCTCGAGAAGCCGACCGATTCGACCGGCGAGAGTCGTCTTTCCAGCACCTGAGGTCCCCGCGACAAGGATCTTCTGCGGACGAACCGTCAGCTCGGCAGGGTCGACGAAAGGCACCGATACACACTAGGGGCCTTAGGCTTCGCAGTCCACCCATTCGATGTAACCGGTGCCGTTGATCGACGCACCGTCGAAACTTCCCCGGTAGGTGTACGCGCCGACGTACCCCTTACCGTGGCCGTAGCGCCACTCCGAGTCGATCTCGGCCTCGAACTCCACGATCGTCCTGCTGTAATCGCGTACCTGCCAACGTAGTACGCGCGGCACACGCATCTCTCGTCCCTCCGGGTCGACATGCAATGCGTCGGCGTACTCGAGTACGTCGAACACCACGTCGTCGAAGACCTTCGCACTGCCGTCAACAGTCCGAATGTAGGCGAGCTTGCACGCCGTAACCCCTGACGCTCGAACATCGGTGAGCAACAACTGATGCCGGTCGTCGAGCTGAACGATCTGGTAGGTGAAGAAGTCGGCCGGAAGCTTCCACGACTCGGGAAGTGCGCGGCGAGTCAACGATTGCGGTGTCATGCAGCGCGCGTATTCGACGGTGCACGGAGCCGAAATACTCACCGGTCCATCCGGACTCGAGATCGTCCCGGAACACTGCGCCAGCAGACTGACATGGTCGTAGACGGGATTGCGCACGAACCACGACGCTTGATCCGTTGCCACGATCTCGAGATCGACGTCGAAAGAGTCGTATCGCCCGGTGACACGGAAGTTCGGATAGCTGTTCTCGATGATCAGGTTGTCACCGAAGGCGATTCGCGAACCATCTTCTTCGAACGCACACTCATCGGCAGTGTCGTACGCCTGATAGAAGTGATGCCCCGGTGCAGCGGTGGAACTCAGCACGGTCGCGGTGTTTCGCGCGTCTGGTGCAGCGAGATAGTCGTTGTCGAACACCATCGTCCCGGTGGCACCGATCAGCGTCATGGTGTTGAGGTAACGGAAAGGTCCTGGCAATCGGGGAACGAAGATCCCATAGTGCGTCCAGGCGAATTTTCGCGAGGCTAGATGCGGGCGCATCATCTCCGGACGGTCGAACGGGCGTACCGATTCGGCCATCCGCTTGTCGATCAGCGGAAGCGCGCCGTCCAGCAATGCCCGAACCGCGGGTCGCCACAACCGCCGTGAGCGGGTGGCGGAGGCAGTGTGGGAACGATCAGCAGTTTGTCCGGTCACGCCCCCAAGTTAATGTAACCAGCCGTAACAAACAAGTGTCGAAGTTTCCCCGTCGACCGCACACCCTGAACACCCGCGCCCTGCGCACGGGACGAATAGCATGTGAGAATCCGCGTACCGGAACCGGTCGCAGAGAGGGCGCAACAATGCAGCACGAAGAGTCGTCGTTCACCGGAGTGGCCGGCACCAAGATCGTCTACGACGTGTGGACTCCGGACCGCGAACCCACCGGGGTTCTCGTCCTCTGCCACGGCCTCGGCGAACACGCGAGGCGCTACGACCATGTTGCTGCCCGTCTCGGGGAACTCGGGCTCATCGTGTACGCACCCGACCATCGCGGGCACGGGCGTTCTGGCGGCAAGCGCGTTCACCTGAAAGAATTCTCCGACTTCACCGACGACGTCCACACGTTGTTCTCGATCGTGACGGCGGCTCATCCCGGCAAGGACAAGTTCCTGCTCGGGCACAGCATGGGCGGCGCGATCGCCCTTTCCTACGCCCTCGACCATCAGGCCGATCTCAAAGCCCTCGCCCTGTCCGGACCTGCCGTGATCATCGCAACCGGTACTCCGAAGATCGTGATGCAGTTGGGCAAGATCGTCGGCAAATATCTCCCCGACGTGCCCGTCGAGAATCTGGAAGCAGCTGCCGTATCGCGTGATCAAAAGGTCGTCGACAAGTACAACGCCGACCCGCTGGTTCACCACGGCAAGGTTCCTGCCGGAATCGCGCGCGGCATGATCACCGCCGCGGAAGGATTCCCGGCGCGCCTACCCTCGCTCACCATTCCCGTACTGCTTCAACACGGCTCGGACGACCGATTGACGGACCCCGCCGGCAGCAAGCTCGTCGCAGATCTGGCCGGCTCTTCGGATGTCACCTTGAAGGTGTACGACGGCTTGTACCACGAGATCTTCAATGAGCCTGAGCAGGAAGAGGTTCTGAACGATCTGATCGAGTGGCTGCGTCCGCGGGTCACCGGAGCGTAGTCATGTCGATGTGCGGGATCCTGCTGGCTGCCGGGGCGGGATCCCGCATGGGCAAACCGAAAGCTCTCGTCACAGACGCCGACGGTCAGTCGTGGCTCCACCACGGGGTGACGACACTGCAGTCCGCCGGCATCTCGCCGGTCATCGTGGTCCTCGGCGCCCAAGCCGAGGCCGCCGTCGAGCTACTGCCCACCACCGATGTCATTGTGGTGATATCGGATTGGCAACACGGAATGAGCGCGTCACTGCGCTGCGGACTCGAGGCGGCCATGCAGATCGAGGGCGCCGAGGCGGCAGCGATCTCCCTGGTCGACGTCCCGGACCTCAACGCCGAAACCGTGACTCGTATCGTGGGCCAGAGCGCCCGCTCACGAAACATACTGCGAAGAGCTGTCTTTCACGGCAGGCCCGGCCATCCCGTCCTGATCGGACGCGACCACTGGCCGACGCTTGCCAAGTCACTCACCGGGGACGGGGGCGCCAACGCCTACCTACGCGAACACGGGGTCGAGTTGGTGGAGTGCAGCGACCTCAGCAGCGGCGTCGACATCGACTATCCCGAAGCCTGATCGCACTGTCACAATCCTCCCAGGTGGTGGGTGTCCGAATTCGGTGTAAAGATGACCCGATGAAACGTACCGTCGCCGCCCTGCTCGACATCGAGATCGACGAGGCGACCAACCTGGAGTTCAAGATCGCGGTGACGCGCGCACCGGGGGTCGAGCTACTGGAAACGATGTCGTTCGTTCATGACGGCAATCCGATCGCACCCCGTGAGATTATCGCCGAACACGGCACCCGGATTCATCTACTCGACTGTGCCCCAGGCAAACTGATCGTCAGCTACGACGCAACCGTCATCGGCCGCGCAGAACCGGCGTCGGTCAGCGACTACGACGTGTCGAAATATCTGCGCCCCAGCCGGTATGCCGAGGCCGACAAGTTCTTCGGTTTTGTCGCCGGGCAATTCGATCTCGCTACTCCCCCGGCCGAACTCCTCCTCGAAGTCACGCGCTGGGTGAGTACACATTTGAGTTATGTTCCCGGCACCAGCCGCGGCACCGACAGTGCGGTAGACACCTTGCTGGCCGGCGCCGGAGTGTGCCGCGACTACTCGCACCTGACCATCTCGCTGCTACGCGCGGTGGGGATTCCCGCGCGCTTGGTGGCCGTCTACGCGCCGGGGTGCGATCCGATGGATTTTCACGCCGTCGTCGAAGCCAGTATCGACAACGTGTGGCGCGTAGTCGATGCAACGCAATTGGCCCCGCGCAGCAATCTTGTGCGCATCTCGACCGGCCGAGACGCCGCGGACACAGCCTTCCTCGATAATCACGGCGGTTCTATCACTTTGCATGCCTCGGAAGTTCGCGCAGTCGTCGACGGCGTTCTCGACAACGACGACTACGCGACACTGACGTCCATCGGATGAAGAGCAGCGTCAGGCGCTGATCTGGTTCTGCGAGGCCATCGTTCGCTCGAGGAACTTGACCGTGAGATCGACGATCGCTTTGCCCTCGCGAAGCGCTTTGCCGATCACCGGGAAGGCATGGATCTGCCCACTCCAGATGTGCGTTTCGACGGCTTGTCCTGCCTTGATCAAGTTTTCGGTCATGATCTCGACGTCCGGACGCATCAATTCGTATTCGGCGGACACCAGGAACGACGGCGGAATCAGGCTGGCGTCGGCGTTGATCGGCGACTGCGCACCAGGAATCTCGTCCGGACCCTCGAGCCACCGGTCCTTGAGCTTTTCCACCTGTGACATCGGTAGGTAGGCGTCACGTTTCATGAAATCGGGATCATGGTCCTCGAGGTTCACGTTGAGAAGCGGCGAGTATCCGACGACGGCTGCGGGCCGCGTGATTCCGCGCAGTGCGGTAATTTCGGCGACCTTCATGGCCAGGTAACCGCCCGCCGAGTCACCGGCGACCACAATCTTGTTCGGATCTTCCGCTGTCTCGAGCAACGCGGTGTATGCGGCCATCGCGTCTTTGACGGAGGTGCCGATGGAACCTTCCGGCAACTGTCGGTAGCGCACGGAGATCACCGGTACGCCGGCCTTCGCCGAGAGCAGGCCGCACAGCGCGCGGTGCGTTGCCAGACCGCAGAAGACGAACCCACCGCCGTGGAAGTAGAGGATTGTGGCGCCGGCCAATTCGCCCTGCGCTTTGCGTGGATGCTGCACCTTCTCGCTGGGCACACCACCCAGCGTGAAAGGCTCGATGTCGAGGTTCTTCGGCTTCGGCAGTTTGTCCGCCATCGCGTCGAGTCGCTCGAGTTGGCGGATACCGCGTTCGGTGGTCGGCCAGAGGGTGAACATGGGCTTCACGAACGTCCTGGTCAGGCAGAAGATAACCCGTGCTCGCGGGCTCACGTTCCAATGCCATACCGTCGAATCTCGCGTCCGCATAGCGTCCTCCCAGGTCAAGCCGTTTTGTGCATGTGAGTTACACATACTTGTCGGCTGCTGATGTGAACGATAACTGACGCTGCGTCAAAATGACACGACGGGTGGACCTCAATTGCTCGAGCGTGTGCAAGTTCGGCTCGCAATCACGGCTGGGAGAGATACGCGGACAGTCCGCGGTGCCCGCCACGCATCATCGCTTCATGATTCCACTCGAACACCGGCTTCGCGATCTTCGAGGCCAGACCGAGCGCTCCGGACACCGCCACTTGTTGCCGAAATTCGGCTATGCAACCAGATCCAGTAGGTCGCACCGCCCAGCTACTCCACCCGGTCATCGCCCCGGAGAGACGCACTTTCAGATAGCGGGCAACTGAATCTTCGACCTCGCGCCGCCCGAAGACCAGCAGCGTCAGAGGGACAGCGCTGCGGATGGACATGGAGCCTGAGTGCTCGTCGATCGTCCGGACTCGGCGTATCTGAGGCCACCACTGCGAATACCTCTCGGCGTTCGCGAGAACGTCGTAGACACGGTCGGCAGAGGCAGGGAGCGTCCAGACGCTGTGGAAGTCGAAGTCGGTCACGGTTCAGTCTGTCTGCGCAGCAGCAGTCACCCTTGCACCGTAACCCGAACCGCGGGTGCCCACGCACCTGGCTTGCTCAGTATTCGAACGTCTCCACCCGTCGCAGGATCTCCTCCGCGATCTTGGCGGGGCTCCCGCCCACGTCGACGACGATGGCCTGTTCGTCCGGGTCGACGGCCTCGAGCGTCGAGATCTGGGAGTCGAGGAGCGAGGCGGGCATGTAGTGATCGAGGCGGGCGGTCAATCGCTGGCCGATCTGATCCCGCGAACCGGCGAGGTGCACGAATACGACGTGCTCACCGCGAAGAACGTCGCGGTAACTCCGCTTGAGCGCCGAACACGTGACGATGCCCGGCTGACCGGCGTCGGTATGGCTCTTGATCCAGACGGCGATCTTGTCGAGCCAGGGCCAGCGATCTTCGTCGTTCAACGGATGCCCGGTGGCCATCTTGTCGATGTTCGCCTGCGGGTGCAGATCGTCGCCTTCTTGAAGGTCCCAGCCCATCGCGCCGGCGAGCATGCCGCCGACCGTCGACTTTCCCGAACCCGAGACACCCATCAGGACGAGCACGGGATACTGCTTCTGCTGTGCCGCTTCGCTGTTCATGTGCTCGCCTACCTAGATGAATGCGCTCAACACGAGCACTCCGGCCAGACCCGATACCGAGATGATGCATTCCATCACGGTCCAGGTCTTGAGGTTCTGTACCACGCTGACGCCCAGATACTCCTTCACCAACCAGAATCCGGCGTCGTTGACGTGCGAGAGGAAGAGCGAGCCTGCACCGATCGCCAACACCATCAGCGAGACGTGCGCCGACGAGAGGTCTGCCGCAACCGGAGCGAGGATGCCCGACGCCGTTACCGTCGCCACCGTTGCCGAACCCGTTGCGACGCGGATCAATACCGCCACCAGCCAGGCCAGGAACAGCACGGGAAGGCTGCTGCCCTTGATCGCGTCGGCGATCACCCCGGCGATACCGGTGTCGATCAGGACCTGCTTGAAACCGCCTCCGGCACCGACGATCAACAAGATGCCTGCGATGGGAGGTAGGGAACTTTCGAGTGACTTCGAGATGGCCTTGCGGTCCATCCCGCCGCCGCGACCCAGAAGCACCATTCCGACCAGAACAGCGAGACCCAAAGCGACGACGGGTGTTCCGAGGAAGTCGAGGACGGACTTGGGGAGCGCCTCGGAATCGGGCGCGATCACGTCGGCGAACGCTTTGCCCAGCATGAGAACAACCGGAAGGAGGATCGCTGCGAGAGTCGCCGCGAACGAGGGGCGCTGCTGCTTCTCTTCCTCGCCTCGATCTTCGCCTGTGACAAAGAGATCCGGAACCTTCACGTCGACCCACCGCGCGGCGTACTTACTGAAGACCGGTCCGGCGAGAACAACAGTGGGGATCGCGACGAGGACACCGAGCGCGAGGGTGAGGCCGAGGTTTGCGTTCAATGCCGAGACTGCAACCAGCGGGCCGGGGTGAGGGGGAACCAACCCGTGCATGGCCGAGAGGCCCGCGAGGGTGGGGATCGCGATACGCATCAGGGACAAGCCGGAGCGCCGCGCGACGAGGATGATGACCGGCATCAACAGCACGAGACCGATCTCGAAGAACATCGGCAGACCGATGACCGCGCCGACCAGAGCCATGGTCCACGGGAGTGCTTTGGTGCTGGATCGGCCGACCAGTGTGTCGACCACGCGGTCGGCACCGCCGGAATCGGCGAGGAGTTTGCCGAACATCGCGCCGAAACCGATCAGGATTCCGACGCTTCCCATGGTCGACCCGAAGCCGGTGGCGAACGCCGCGACCGACTCGGCCGAACCGAGGCCTGCCGCCAGTCCGACGCCCACCGCGCCGATGGACAGCGCGAGGAAGGGATGCAGGTCCAGCCAGGTGATCAGCGCGATGATGACCGCGACGCCGGCGACCGCAGCGATGATCAATCGTGCGTCGCTACCAGCGGGGACGACCTCGGCCGCCAGCAATGCTGTGGTGTTCATAGGGACTCCCAGTCCGATGAGTGATTGAGGTCACTGTTCCTTAATTAACCTACAATTTCAAGAGCAGACACTAATTTGTAGTATTTATCCGGCTTCCACCGGGCTTACTCCATACGCATGGGACGATCTACATATGCCTTCTGTCCCGTTTCAGCAGTTACACGACTCGATGCTGGAACAGCTCGGCCAAGACATAGTCGGTGGCGTTCTCGCCCCGGGAACCACGATCTCGGCCGACGAGGTCGCAACGCGCTACGACGTGTCACGAACCGTCATCCGCGAAGTCGTCCGCGTTCTCGAATCCCTCGGATTGGCCTCGGTTCGTCGACGCGTCGGAATCACCATCCTCGGCTCCGAGCACTGGAACTCACTCGACCCCAATGTCATCCGCTGGCAACTGGCCGGTCCGGATCGGTTCGAGCAGCTGTCGATCCTGAGTGAACTCCGTTCCGGTATCGAACCCTTGGCTGCACGACTGGCCGCAACGCGAGCAACACCCGAGCAGTGCGGCGCTCTCACCGCAGCCGTCATCGGCATGTCAGCTACCTCTCGCGCTGCCGATACCGATGCCTATCTCGGCCATGACTCCGACTTCCACCGCACACTGCTCGCCGCCTCCGGCAACCCGATGCTGCGTGCGATGTCGCAGATCGTCGTCGAGATACTCGAAGGCCGCACCCGCCACTCGCTGATGCCCCACGAAGCCGACCCCGAAGCTATTCACCTGCACGGAGTGGTCGCGTCAGCCATTCAGGCCGGGGACGCCGACGCTGCAGAAGCCGCGATGCGTTCGATCGTCGCGGAATCCGCAGAAGCGGTCGAAACAATGCGCGAAAGCCCCGAACCGCCGCCTCATCTGTAAGTCGAGCCACAGACTCGGCGGAATTGGCCCGCAACTGCTCCGCAAGTGGAACGCTTGGCGCCATGACAGCACTCGCTACCCAGAACAGCGCACTCTGATGGCCCGCCCGGTACGCGTCGTCGTCCTCGGTGCCGGATCGTGGGGAACCACGGTGGCCGGCCTCGCTGCCCGCAACACTCCCACCCTGCTGTGGGCACGAAATTCCGAAGCGGCCGACGAAATCAATTCGCAACGGACCAACTCCAAATACCTTGGTGAGCGCAAACTTCCCAAGGGACTCAAGGCAACCTCGGATCTGGTCGAAGCCGCTCGCGAAGCGGACGTCCTCGTCTGCGGAGTGCCGTCGCACGCCGTTCGCGCCACCCTCGCCGAGATCGCCAACGAGGTTCGGGCCTGGGTGCCGGTGTTGTCACTGTCCAAGGGCCTCGAACCCGGCACCCGGCAGCGTCCCACCGAAGTGATCGCCGAGTGCCTGCCCGGCCATCCCGTCGGACTGCTCGCGGGCCCCAACATCGCCAAGGAGATCGTCGACGGCATGGCCGCGGCATCGGTCGTGGCCACCCAGGACGATCGCGTCGCCGCCGCGCTGCAACCACTCTTCGCGTCGTCGGTCTTCCGTGTCTACCGCAACACCGACGTGCTCGGCTGCGAACTCGGCGGCATCCTCAAGAACATCGTCGCCATCGCCTCTGGCATGGCGGACGGCTTGGGCGTCGGTGACAACACCCGCGCGATGGTGCTCGCACGCGGCCTCGCCGAGATGACCCGCCTCGGTGAAGCGATGGGCGCCAACCCGCGTACCTTTGCCGGCTTGACGGGCGTCGGCGATTTGATTGCCACCTGCATGGCTCCGACTTCTCGTAACCGTCGCGTCGGCGAAGCTCTGGCGCAGGGCCTGACCGTCGAGGAGGCTGTCGCCAAGCTCGGTCAGGTCGCAGAGGGCGTCAAGACCGCCCCCACCGTCATGGATCTGGCCCGCGAATACGGCGTCGACATGCCGATCGCCGCGGAGGTCGAGGCCGTCATCGGTGGCCGTCAAAGTGCCAGCGACGCGTATCGCGGGCTTCAGAAAGTTGCTCCAGGCGGCGAGCACGAGGTGGCGTGAGGAAGTTCTACAGATATCTAGCAATTTAGCTAGATACCTGTAGATCGCCCGAGATCAGTGAGATGGAGCGTCGACGAAGATGTCGATCGCCAGCGGTGACCGACCGCCGTACTGCGAGAAATCCGAGATCCCCGCCTCGCGCAGGATCTCGACGTCGAGCACCGTGCGACCGGTATCCGTGCCGGCGGGACGCCCGAGAATCTCGACCGCCGCATCGGCCATGATCTCGGGTGAACGCGAGTGATCGATGCTGTCATCTCCCCCGAGCAGGTTTCCGACAGCGGCCGTGGCGATCATGGTCTCCGGCCACAGGCAATTACTCGAAATCGGTGCACCTGAATACTCGGCGGCGATACCCAAGGCCGCCAACGTCATTCCGTATTTCGCCAGCATGTAGCCCGGATGGGCACCCAACCAGTGCGGCGAAAAGTTGAGCGGCGGCGACAGCGTCAACACGTGCGCGTTGGCCGACACCTGAAGGTACGGAAGGCACGCGCGGGTGAGCGCGAAGGTTCCACGGACGTTGACCTGCTGCATCAGATCGAACCGCTTCATCGCGAGGTCTTCGGTTTTCGAAATGTCGAGGACGCTCGCGTTGTTGACCACGATGTCGATGCCACCGAAGTGCTCTACCGCTGCAGCCACTGCCCGTGCGATGTCGTCGTCGCTCCTCACGTCACCGACGACGGGAATGGCATGACCCCCAAGCCCGTTCAACTCGTCCACAGCCGTGTGGATGGTTCCGGGCAGCCTGGGATCCGGAGTATCGGTCTTGGCGAGCAACACGATGTTCCCGCCGCGGCGCGCTATCGCACGGGCTATGGCAAGTCCGATACCACGGCTCCCGCCGGACATGATTGCGGTTCGTCCCCGGAAGTTTTTGTCGTCCAAAACGAATCCTTGTCATCGTCGACGGTCATCGTCGCTGCGGATGTGGCCGAGGGAAGTCCCGACACGACCACTCGTCGACTTCCACGATATGAGCGCCTCACCGCGATGACTACGTCCGCTGAGCATCAAGAATCGTTGATCCCTTGTCCCGTCAGGACAACGGATCAATGCGGTCAGCCACCCACCGGGCGCAGGATCCACCATCCGCCGAGCACGAGCACCGCGACGTTCACGAGCAGAAACAAACCTACCCAGACGATCGCGGGTATCGGTGAGAGCCTGGCCAATTGATCGGCATCCGAATCCGGCGCTCCACCGCGTCGCATTCGCTGCCGTTGAAGTTCCACGACGGGGCGAGGCCCGGCAAAGAGCAGAAAGAGCGTCAAGAAGTACGCTGCAGCAACTTGCTGCTCCTGGGTCCCCCACCAGACGAGACCGAACAACACTGCGCCCACGACGGCAAGTGAGAAGACTCCGTAGAGGTTTCGGATCAGAACCATCATCACCGCGATGACGAATACGCCGATCCACAGCACCGAGACCGCACGCTGCGCACCCAACAAACCGGCCGCGCCCAGGCCGAGAATCGACGGTCCCACGTAACCCGCGAAAGTCATCAGAATGACGCCGAAGCCGGTCGGCTTGCCGGACGAAATCGCAACTCCCGACGTATCCGAATGCAGGCGAAGACCTTTCAAGCGTCGACCGACCAGGACGGCGACGATCAGATGAGCGCCCTCGTGTGCGATGGTGACGACGTTGCGGGCGATCCGCCACAGGTGCGGTTCGAGAACGATGATCACGGCGATCAACGCGGCCAGCTGAACCACCCACGCCGGCGGATTGGGACTGAGCGCCGCCACCCGATCCCACGCGGTTTCGAGCGCGTTCACTCCGCTTGCCCGCGCAGGTATCGGCCGAAGTGCGGGACCGTGAATCCGATGGACCCACGTTCTGCCGAGTAAATCAGCCCCTTCTTGATCAGTCCATCGCGTGCCGGCGACAGGGAAGCCGGCTTGCGCCCCAACTCGACGGCGATCTTCGCGGTCGCGACCGGTCCGTCGTCCCCGGCGAGATCGGCCATGGCCCGCATGTACTCGCGTTCCGCGGGCGTTGCTCGCTCGTACCGTGACCCGAAGAAACCGACAGCGAGTTCTTCCTCCGCCGTCGGCGCCCCGACGCGCACATCGTCTGCCGTGATCGGACTCGACGCCGCCACATCCCACGTGGCTTTCCCGTAGGCCTGAACGAAGTACGGGTACCCGTCAGCCGCTTCGTAGAGGGCATCGAGCGCAGATTCGGTGAACTCGACGTCCTCACGCTCGGCAGGTGCGATCAGTGCCTGATCCGCCGCTTCCCTCTCGAGGCGGTCGATCCGGTGGTAGCTGAACAGGCGCTCCGAGTAGCTTTTCGACGCCGACAGCACAGCAGGCAGATGTGGAAGCCCTGCCCCGACCACGATCAGCGGCGCCGCGTCCTGACTCAACTCGTGGCAGGCCCCGCAGATCGCCGAGACATCCGAAGCCCCGAGGTCCTGCATCTCGTCGATGAAGATGGCGATCCCGACACCGACATCCCTGGCCAGCGACGACGCGTCGAGCAGCAACTCGACCAGGTCGATCTCGATGTCGCCACTGTCTGCGCGACCTTTGATCGCAGGTGCGTCGATGCCTGGTTGCCAACGCTCACGCATTCCCTTGTCCGCGGTGGCGCGCAGGGCAAACGACTTGAGGACTCCGAGGAACTGCTCGACCCGTTCCGGATCGCGATGCGAGACCGCGATCTCTCGGACCGCCATGTGGAGCGCCGACGAAAGTGGGCGTCGCAAATCCTGATCGGGTCGTGCCTCGATCTTTCCGGTCCCCCAGCTGCGGGAGATCGCCGCCGAACGCAACTGATTGAGCAGGACGGTCTTGCCGACGCCACGCAATCCGGTGAGGACAACACTTCGTTCCGGGCGGCCACGCGCAATCCGCTCGAGCACGACGTCGAAGGCGTCGATCTGCTTGTCACGCCCGGCGAGTTCCGGCGGTCGCTGACCGGCACCGGGGGCATACGGGTTGCGCACGGGGTCCATGCCCATCGACGGTACAAGCCGAGTAGACGAATATCCCGCTATCTAGCGCGTGTCCTAGAGAGAACTAGGAACAGCAATATCGGCTCGACCTTGTCGAACCGGGCTCCGGCATCGTCGTCTAACAGTCCAGGCTCGACGCTCGGGCGAAGTCCCCGGCCACGTGGGCTCCAATTGCTCCGGCCAGAATGATCGCGGGATGCGCCGCGGCCAGATAGAGCCCAGACACGCCTTCGGCGAAGCCCAACAATGGGCGGGCACCACGCGGGATGGGACGGTCAGCGACTACCGCCTCGATCAGTTCGACGTGGTCACCGTCAACGAGCTGACTGCGGACTGCCTGCAGCGTCGGCTCGGCCAGCTCGCGAGCATCTCCGGAGAACCCGACCGGAACATCTTCAGCCGCAATCAGTGTCGTGTCGTCCAATTGCCGGATCTCGAAATCCGGAGTGGAGAGTATTCCGTTCACCAATGGGTGGGGCGTCGAGAATCTGATGAGGCAACACGGGGAGGCGTCGACCTCGACGTCGACTCCCGCCGACGCCGCGAGCTCGGGGATCGCGGTACCTGCAGCGAGCACGGTGGTCGATCCGTAGACGGGACCGTCGGCAGTCACTACTCCGCACACTCTCGCGCCCTCCGTGAGCACCCCGAGCGCACTGACACCGGAATGCACTGTGGCACCGTACTCTTCGGCACCTCGCATGAGCGATCGAGCGAACGCAACCGGGTCAACGCCGCCGTCATCAGGCGCGGACGCTGCCACCACCGGGGCCCTCCGTAATCCCGGCTCACGAGCAAGGATTTCCTCTTTACCGATGAGGTCGACGGGATGGCCGAGTGCTCGATGTGTATCTACGAACGCTCGGGTCTCCGCTTCCGTCTCTTCCCAGGTGATCGCGCCTCTGCGGCGCAAACCGATTGGCTCGGCGAGTTCGCGCTCCAGGCGGTCGAATTCGACTGCGGCGCCTTGCCGGAACGGATCTGAGTAAGTTTCTGCGGCACTCTTCGAGAGGCCGACCCAGGCAAAGGAGTTGCCGGTCACCCCTCCGGCCACCGAGCCGTGCTCCAGCACGGTGACTCTGAGACCAACGCGCGCCAGGTGATACGCGATCGACGCGCCGACGACACCGGCACCAATCACCAGGATCGGACTGTCGTTTCGACCATTTGGTTCCGTCACCAGTGGACCATATCTTCGAGCCGCAACCTGGATCCACTCAATTTGGATGCAAGGACGTCGGCGGTTAGCGAAGGACTAGGCCTGTTCCCGCTCGGCGCACATCGGGAACGATACGGTGTGCTCGTGCTCTGGCGTTGGTTCGCAGTCGTGATCGTCATCCTCGCTGTTGCCGGCATGTGGCACGTGACCATCCCCGACCGTCCTGTTGCCGTAATAGTCGACGCCGAGACGCTGGGGTGCGCGACCCCGTATCCGATCGGCCCGCTCCAGACGACACCAACTGCGACGGTTCCAGACGATTTCTACCGGTCGCCGCCGTCACGTGCGACCCGTACATCAGCGACAACGTGGCAGCCGACCGAACCGTCAGCTTCTCTGCTCATCGTTGGGAGGGCGATTTCAGTCGGGCGGTGGAAATGCTGAACCGCTCGTCCGCGCACAAGACTTGGTTCCCCGGAAGCTGCGGTGACAACTACAGCCTGGCTGTCCTGGACCAATTCTGGTTGGTCGACGATCGAGGCCGAGCAACTCGGCCGGGGTATCCCTCCGATTCGTGTGGACTGCCGAAACCCGGTGGCCTGGCTGCCATCAAGGAGCTGACACCGGTCGGCAGTACCGAAGACCGAATAGCGTTGTCCGACGACCAGATCTACGAACTGTCGCATTGCCGGCCGGCCTACCGACCAGCCACAACAGGTACCGCGGCGCTGACGTCGCTGTCGGCGGGCAGCGTTTTCTGCCGATTCTCCGCCACCGAATTCGTAGGCACATCGTCTACGACGGAAACCTTCGACGGGCTTCCACCCGCTCCCGACTGTGGCGCGTTGGCCACCGAGGTGGCATCGACGATCTACGTGGACCGTCCTACGAACGAGGAACGATTGCTCACCGTCGAGCTCGACGGCTGTCGGCGCGTCATCGCCGACGGATACGCGCCGATGCAAGCGTCGGACGAGCTGTTGGCGTCTTTCCGGTAGCGCTGCGCCACAATGCAGTTGATCTCCCGCTCGGACGCGTAGGTCCCGATGTGACCGCTGACGGCACGCAATCTTGTCAGGCGCCCGGGAACTGAAGGTGCGCTTGGGTCTTTCCCAGAACCGTCTGGCCCTTGTGCATGACGGTGACATCGATACACACAATCCGCGTTGTGGAGTCGATCCGCGCGATCTTCGCAGCGACGGAGAGATCTGCACCATCGACGGCATCGACTACGACGGGCCGAGTAAAGCGAGTTTCATACGAGATCACCCCGCTCGGGTCACCAACCCAGTCGACGATGGCTTGCAAAGCAATTCCGGCGGTGAGCATTCCGTGCGCCAGAACTCCCGGTAGCCCAGCCGCAGTAGCGATTGCGTCGTTGAAATGGATCGGGTTCATGTCGCCGGAGGCACCGGCGTAGCGAACTAGGTCATCACGAGTGAGGACCAGATCGACCTTCGCGACGATGTCACCGAGGACGAGGTTCTCGAAGACCGGCACGGCGGCAATGGTGATGCCTCTTCTCCTCTCGCCAGCAGGGTCGAGGTGACCGTCGCGACCAAAGCCTCGGTCGCGTCGTGGATCTCGGAAACTGTCGACAGGATCGCACTGCCTGCTCGCACTGTCACCCCTGTAATCGTCAGTGTCGTAGACAGGTCATCGCCGGCGACTATCGGACGCTCATGCTCGATCTTCTCGGAAGTATGGACCACACGAGTCGGATCGAGCCCAGTATCCGGCGTGCGCAGCAGTGCCATGATCGCTCGTTGCTGGACAACGGTTGTGAATGTTGTCGGCGCGATGACATCGACGAACCCGGCCTCCCTGGCGACACCGACATCATGGTGCAAGGGATTGCTCGAACGCACCGCCAGAGCGAACTCGCGAATCTTCTCGCGCCCGACAAGGTACGAAGACGAGGGAAACACCCGGCCGGCGAGCGCTGGGTTCACAGGAGACATCCCGGAATACTAACGGCGGCCGACTTCGAGTTGATTCGTGGCCTGAGGTCTCGTCGGCCCGAGAATCCGATCGAGGAGACGCTCAACCAACTGGACCGCCAATTCTGCTGTGGCGTAGCCGGGAAGCATCCCCTGGGCGAGCCCGGCGACAGCCGCCAGAATGAGCTCGGCGTCGAGGTCGGGATCCATTGACGGCGCAACCGCGTCCCGATTGGTCACTCGTTGAAGCTGGCCGGAAATGAGCGCAGTCAACTCTCTTGGGGCAGTGAGGGTTTCCTCGGCGGCGATTCCTTGTCCGGTCAGTGCGGCAGCGTGGAAGGCGCCGAGAACAATCGCTTCCTCTCGACGTTGTCGATCGAGCGGGAGCATGCCAACAAGGAACGCTGAAATAACCTCGCGGGGTGTCGCTTCCGCGCCAAGAACAGACAACTCCTGCATCAAGCGCGCACCCGCATCCTGACGCACAGCTTGATGCGTCGCGAGAAGGAATTCCCGCTTCGTGCCGAAGTAGTACTGCACGAGTCGCACCGAAATCCCGGCCTCGGCAGCAACGGACTGAAATGTCACCGCCGCGAGCCCACCGTCGACAATCACTCGCCGCACCGCATCGGTAATCTCCCGTTGCCTCACTTCATGGTCGACCAGTCGCGGCATGAGGCTGTCCTTCCCCTTTCGAATGGATGACTTTGACTCGTTAATGATACGCACGTGCCGCATTAGTGATACGGTCATACCATCAAAATTGAAAGCAGCGAGAGGGAGGCTCATGCCGAAGATCGGACGATTCAAGAACGAGGCATCAAAGCAGGCGTACGAGAGCATCTACCGAGAACTGGAGGGCACCTGGCCGGTTCCGTCGACACAACTCGACGTGCCGACATCGTTCGGAACCACCCATGTCCGCAGGTCGGGGACCGGCACGGAGACGCCGATCGTCCTGCTGCACGCAGTCGGCGCCAATTGTCTGCAATGGCACATCGTCATCGAGGACCTGTGCCGAGACCGAGTCGTTTATGCGCTGGACACGATCGGTACTGCAGGCCGCAGTGTGCAGACCGCTCCATTGACCGGGGAATCCGACTTCGCAACCTGGGTGGGCGAGGTATTGAACGAACTCGGGGTCGATCGCGTCCACCTGGTCGGCTACTCGCATGGTGCATGGCACGCCGTTCTCGTAGCACTTCATTCTCCTGAACGACTGGCGAGTGTGACGCTCATCGAACCGGGTGGAGTCTTCGACAAGCCCTCGTGGCGTGTGCTGCTGAAGATGATCCGCGCCGGTATGCGCCGCACCGACAAGAATATTCGCAAGCTCAATGATTGGCTGTCCCCCGGGTACGTCATCGGCGATCGCGAGTTCGCTTTGGTTACAGAGGCATTGAACTACCGGCCCGGTGTCGGGTGGGCACGAATGCTCAAAGATGCAGAAGTGCAGTCGATCTCGGTTCCCGTGCTCGTAATCTCCGGTGCTGAGACGGTGGTCTCCAACCCCGAGCATGTGGCCGCGAGGCTGGCTGACCTTCAACCTGAAGCCGAGGTGGAGATCTATGCCGGAACCGGCCACGGAATCCTGGGACACATACCTGATCGGGTAATTCCCCGACTCATGAAGTTCGTCCGCAATCATGACGACGCGAAGCGGACGTGATCTCGCGGACCAGCCGCCGACAGGGTGGTGATGAAGCCGGTCAATCAGCTGACCAAGGCGGTACAACTGATTGATGCGAACATTCCTCTCCGACCGGCACGGTCAGGCAATGGTGGCCGTTGCCGCCGCCGTTTTGGTCGTGGCGGGAGGTCTGTGGTGGACGAAGACCATCTCCTCGCGCAGATACTCGGTGGCAGTGCTTCCGACTACGAGTCCGATCTGACGATCACGGATGCGGATGCACCTGGGCTCGCGGTGACTGCCCGAGGTCGAACCCCCAGCGCCGCCCGAGCATTGGCGACCGACGCCGCCGAAGCTCTCTGTTCGATCGTCGGAGAAGCCAACGCAATGACTTCCGGAGGGTTCACGTGCACCGTCGTTCCACCGGGGAACTGACGGATCTATGTTCAGTAGCGCGGCCGCGCCAGGTTCAAGCCTGTTCCCGCTCGGCGGCGAGGGCAACCGCCCGCTCGAAGGTGTGGACGAGCACTGCGCGTCGAGCGACCTTGTGATCGTCGTCCGGTTGGAGTTCATCGATGTAGCCATCCCACACGTGCAGGTATCGATCGCGCCAGTCGATCAGCACTTGCGTCGACGGAAAGGTCACACCGACTCGTTTCGTCTGCGCAATATCGGTGAGGATCTCAAGCCAGGCCGGCACCATCTCCCCACCCCATTCGTCCGGCTCCAGACTCGAATCGTCTTCGAACTCGGCGGTGATGTCGTCCACGATTCGGCCGGTCAGTACCCCCAACCCATCCGCGACAGTGTCACTGTCGAAGTTCCCCGGACCCCAGACTCCCACAAGCCCTCCCGTATCGATCGTGGATATTTTCAGGTCGACAATCTCGCTACGGTCGCGACCGGCGGTGAGCGTCCGACCCTCGCACAGTCAGAGCTTGCGGTCGTTGCTGCCCGCCCAAATCGGGCTGTCGGCTATCTTCCGAAACTTCGGCGACCCGCCGATTGCTGAAAGCTTGAGCATCAACCAATTCCAGATCTGCACAGTTACCTCCACGTAGTGGTTCACCGTCAACACTAACCGACCGACAAGACTCTTTTGGCGCACGGTCAAGAAACGATTCACGGATGGACGAGATGTCCGAAATATGTTGCAAGAGTCTAGTTTCAGGAACTGCACTGCGCATCGCCGTTCCCACAGGCAATTCCGTCGATTGCGTAACAAGTATACGAAGGACAGCCATCGATCTCCGGAAGGAAGGCGGATCAGGCGGAGGGGGGCGGTAGTGTCAAATCCGGAAAGCGAATCTCGCTGGGCAACTGTTCACGAAGGAACGACTTCACACGCCGGGCACCGAAGATCAATGGCGCTGGTGACTTGCCAGTCGGAGGATGTCAACAAGAAATAGAACCCGTATCGCGTATATCACCAGTACCCGTTACATATTCGACTCTACGTCTCACTGCAGGAGGACTGAGAACATGGCTGATGTAATTTCGTGGATTATCCAGAATCCAATCGGTGCCGTCGTCGCGCTTGTTGCCGACATCGTGATTTTGACGATGACGTCCATCGCGGGGTACTCGTAACGAACCTGCCCTGATCGCACTGTCGCTGCGCGTAGCTCCGACATTGAAAACTTTTATGCAAAAACACATTTCACGAAAGGAACCACAATGGGTTCGATCAGCGCCTTCAACGAATGGGTCAACCAGGCTACGTATGCGGGCGACCCCTTTGCCACCGCCATTGCGATCGTGCAGTTCTTCGCTGGGAGTCTTGTCAACCTGTTCACCGGCGGCCCCATTCTATAAGTGCGTCCACTCTCGGCCCAACGTCTGCGCGGCGTCCATCGCGGCATGTTCTTCGGCGATACGACTCCACTCGAAGAGTGCCCGGACATCGCTTGACGAGCATGAAGTGTTGGACGGTCGATCAGGACGAGTCGGCATCGGGGCGAATGAACACCGAAGTGCCCAAGCATGTTCGACGCTCGGCCCTTGCTGTCTTGTTACCCGTCGGTCGGGGTGAGCTCAGGGTTTTCCTGGATGAAATGCAGATAGCGAGCCCGTACGCTATCGCAATGGACTTGATGGTCTGGATCGTCACGACGCCATTTCTAGCAGCGGCACTTGCGGGCGTGATGCGACGAACGCTGGGGACGAGAGTCGGATGGCCGCGAACACTTGCGGTCGCGGTGATAGCCCTGTCGGTGGGGGTTCCACTGTCGGGATACGTCGCAACACTTGCAGGAATTGCCAGCCAGGACGATCAACTTCTGGTGAGCGTGGGAACCGCGCTCATATTCTTCGGAGTTGTCGCGCTCTGGGTGTTCGCAGCATGCCTGGCCGCATTGGTTTTCCTCGAAGTCGTCATTCCTACGGGTTCCCTACCTGGCCCGTCAGAAGCCTTGCGGCGCAGCCGCAAATCCTGGCGACGGACGAAACGGTACGTCCAGATCATGAGTATCTTCATGCGAGCGGGAGGCGGGTCTGCTCTCCGTGCCGGACCGTCCGCACCTCAGTTCGGGGACGCGTTGGTGGATATTGTCAGCCGATGCGGTGTCACTTTCGTGAAGTTGGGACAGATCCTCGGGACGCGAGACGACCTCATCCCACCCGAGTTGGCGCGCGCACTCTCGTTACTGCAAAGTTCGGCACGCCCAGCTGATCCCGACCGCATTGCGGAGCTACTGGCATCGGAACTCGGGGACACCCCCGAGGCGGTGTTCGCTTGGTTCGATATGGAGCCGTTCGCCGCCGCCTCTGTTGCACAGGTTCATTCCGCGCGCACCACCGAAGGCACCGAGGTGGTGGTGAAGGTTCAACGACCCGAGGCCGGCACACAGGTGAGCGTGGATTGCGATATCTTCCTCCGCGTGTCATCGCTTGCGGAGACCCGCTTTCCCTGGGCACACGATATCGGCGTTCATCGACTCGCCGGCGGCCTCGTCACGTCACTACTCGAGGAACTCGACTACCGCACCGAAGCAGCGAATACCGGCGCGATTGCTTCCACCATGTCGAACCGCCCGGATATCGTCGTTCCTCACATCTACCCCAGCCTCAGTAGCGGACGGGTGCTCGTGATGGAACGTCTTCGCGGCACACCACTTTCCGATGGCGAGGCAGCGCTCACCGACGTCGATGTCGACGCCCGCAGCAGTATTGCCACCGAGCTTCTTGCGTCGTTGCTCGACGGGATCTTCGTCCACGGGGTATTCCACGCCGATCTTCACCCCGGAAACATCCTGATCCTCGACGACGGACGTATCGGGCTACTCGACTTCGGGGCTGTCGGAGTTCTGGACGGAGAGACACGGATCCTGTTCGCCGTGCTCCTGAACGCCGCCCTGGCAGGTGATCCGGTGGCGACCGTCGACGCGATGCTCATGGCATTCGACGTACCGTCCGAAGTGGATCGAGGAGCACTACGTCACCAGGTAGGCCGAGAGATCACCCTGCTCAGTGTCCAACCCAATGTTTCCATGGCATCGTTCGCGCGAATGTTCACCGTGCTTCGAGAGCACCGAATTGGAGTGCCGGGAGACGTTGCCGCCGCATTCCGTTCGCTCGCGTCTTTGGAGCGCGCCCTCCGGCTCCTGGATCCGCAGATCGACCTCGTCGCAGCTGTTCGGGCCGAAGTACCCCGACTGTTGACCCAGGTCGCGAGCCCGGCTGCAGCCGCGCAGGCGATCTTGTCGACGACGGCGGTCACAACCGCGGTGGTCAGGCGCCTGCCTGGTCAGCTCGACCAGATCGCGACCTCGATCGCGTCGGGAAACTTCACACTTCGAACCCGCTCCGTCGCACATCCCGACGACAGGCGATGGCTCCGACGGTCGGCGAACAACGCCCTGGGTATGGCGGCGGGAGTGACCGCCCTGATAGTTGCGGCGATCCTGCTATTCGTACCCGGCGGTCCTCAACTCACACCTCAGCTGTCGGGCTACGCACTCGTGAGCGCGGTACTGGGCTTCGTCGGCGTCGTTCTGTGCATGCGGACCGTGTTCCGCTTGTTCACGCTCGACAACAGGTAGCGAACAAGCACGCACGCCGGCACTGAGCACTGGCGGTAAGGTCAGATCCGTGTCTGAGATCGAGCGCTTGCCGTATCGGCTGTTGACCGGACCCGACGATGCGGAGTTCTGCCGTCGCGTATCCGCGGCTCTCGCCGACGGATACGTCCTGCATGGTTCTCCCGCTGCGACATTCGACGGTGAGCATGTAATCGTCGCTCAGGCGATAGTGCTGCCACCGACCGAGGCGCGATCCCGCGCGTAGCCGACTGTGACGGGTCGTCCGAGACAAGGATGAATCATGCCGGTGTTCATCGCTTGATCTCGATGTCTTCGAAGTCAAGCGCCAGGAGCGTCGGCCGCGAGAGAACGCGGCCGCCTGGGACTCGCGGAAGTACGCGCCGTCGAGTGGGAACGGTGAGACCGTCGAACTGGCGGTGCTGGTCGCAGTAGAGAGCAGCTTTCGCCCAGCTGCCCACCGGTTCGGCAACGAAGTCGTGACGGCGGATGAGGCCACCGTTGTCGACGTAGAAGGTCTGTTGCGGGCAATGGGTGTCGAGTCCCGGCGCAAATGTTGCCTCTAATCGTCGCCATTGCTGCCCGGCTTCCTGCCACGGTTCGGCTTCGGCGACAGTGATGTCGTCGCGGGCCAGGAGCAACGGCGCGTTCAAGTAATTCCAGAAGGCGTATCCGGCGAAGTAGGCGGTGTCGAGCGCATCCCAGTGAAAGTTGCGTCGGATCCCACTCATCCCGAAGAACTCCGGACGCGGGTCGGTTCGGCCGTCCAGCTGTTCACCGTCACGGGTTTCGATCCGCACGACGCCCTTGTCGAACACAGCGCGCTCGCCGACACGCGGAAAGTCATGGAGGACAGTGTGTTGATCGGCGACTTGAACCTCGACCGTGAACTTCGCCAGCTTGTTGCCTGCGAAGCGCTGAGGCAACAGACCGCTCAAGCGTCCCCGGGCCGTGATCGCTGAAACCGACTGCCAACGTTCGACTCCGCCATGTGCGGTGAGGACTTCATCGAGCAATTCGTTCATGATGTGAGACTCTTCGTCCCCTGACGAAATTGGGGAAATCAGCGATCAGACGGCCGCGGGGCTGTAGTTGCGTTCTTCCGGCGGTACCACTGCCAACCCGCAGTGATGATGACAGCGCCGGCGAGGGAGCCCAGGATGCCGCTGGGGCGCAATGATATTCCGTCGCCTGCAATCAAACTCACAAGCAGTCCACCCACCAGCGAACCACCGATTCCAGCGATGAACGCAAAGGTCCAATCCACTCGTGCGGCCTTTTGCCCCAGAATCAACTGGGCTCCCGCTCCGATGACGATCCCGAACAGAAGTATTCCGATGATGAGCATGAGCTGAGGCCCTTTCGTGGAGTGACGGCGCAAGACGCGAACGACTTACTCTGCGCCATCTTTCCGGTATGTCCCCTATGTCGTGGTGAAATCCGTGTGAAAGGTCGTCGTCGCTCACTCCACGCCGCTAGGACGACGCCAGTGTCGTCGCCCAGCGGTAGTCCGCCTTGCCGGCCGGGGTTCGCTTGACTTCATCGACCAGCACGATCGTGCGCGGCACCTTGTATCCAGCCAACGTCTTGCGGCAATGCTCCTGTACCACTTCGAGAGTCAGCTCGTCGGATCCGGGGTAGGTCGCGATCACCGCTGCGACCTGCTGCCCCATGCGCGGGTCGGGTGCAGGGACCACGAGCGCGTCCGATATTGCCGGATGCGCGTGAAGGGCAGCCTCGACCTCCTCCGCGAAGACCTTCTCGCCGCCAGTGTTGATGCACTGTGAGCCGCGGCCCAGGAAGACAATCGTCCCGTCCGCTTCGACCTTGCCCATGTCGCCGAGCACCGAAAGGCGGGTGCCGTCGGCACGGGTCGGGAACGTGCGGGCGGTCTTCTCTTCGTCCTTGTAGTACCCGAGCGGGACGTTTCCGATACGCGCGATGTAGCCCACGTCGTCGGAGCCGGCGGGGATCTCTTCGAGACGCTCGTCGACCAGGATCATGTTGGGTGAGGGTGGCATTCGCAGATTGCCCGCCTCGTCGATGGAGAAGGCCCCGTCGTTACCGGACTCGGAGGCTCCGAAGTTGTCGCGCAACAGTAGGTCCGGCTTCACTGCCAGCATGCGATCCCGAACACTCGTGGACCAGATCGCGCCACCCGACGTGATCGAGAAAAGGGTGCTGAAATCGACCTCGTCTTTGCGTCGTTCCATCTCGTCGACCAACGGGAGTCCCATGCCGTCGCCGACGATCAAGATCACCTGTACCGAATCCTTCTCGATCGCTTCGACAACCTTCTCCGCGTCGAACTCGCGCCGTAGAACAACTCGCGCACCGAGCGTGAGGAAGGTGAACAGCGAGTACAACGCGGCGCCATGCATCAGCGGGGCGGCAATGAGGAACGAGAGTTCCGGAAATTCCTTTGCAGCACTGGCAATCTCGGCAAGGTCCTGTCGCGCTTCCTCTCCGTACGGATTTCCGCCGGAGAGCGGCTTACGGAAGAAGTCGTCATGACGCCACATGACGCCCTTCGGATATCCGGTGGTCCCGCCGGTGTAGAGGAGGTACACGTCGTCGCCCGAACGAGCGTCGAACTCCCCCACTGGCGACTGTTCACGGGCGTCGTCGGACGAAACTACAGAAACTTCATGCGCTTTCGCTGCGGCGACCAGTTCTGCGTCGATCTCGCCGATCACGATCACCGTCTTGACCTTCGGGCATGCACCGAAGAGGGAAGCAAGGACACGCTGATGCTCGGGCAGTTCCACGACCACCGCGACCGAATCGGAGTTGGTGAAGATGTACTCCAGTTCAGCGGGCGTGTATCGGTAGTTCACGTTGATCGGAACCGCGCGGATCTTGATCAACCCGAGGATCGACGTGACATGTTCGACGCTGTTCTTCAGGAACAGAGCTACATGATCGCCACGTGAGATACCGGCTTTCGCGAGCAGATTGGCGGTTCGGTTGGCTTCCGCATCCAACTGAGCGTAGGAGAAGTTCTCTCCCTCGTAAGTCAAGGCGACGCGATCAGGTACCGAGCTGGCGACGGTTTCGAATACATCAGCGAGGTTGAACTGCATCGTCTTCC
This sequence comes from Rhodococcus sp. P-2, assembly GCF_016598535.1. Lineage (GTDB taxonomy): Bacteria > Actinomycetota > Actinomycetes > Mycobacteriales > Mycobacteriaceae > Rhodococcus_F > Rhodococcus_F baikonurensis. The sequence goes on from NZ_CP066779.1 coordinate 2,544,106, forward strand.
CTTTCAGAGTCTGCGCCGCGATATCGAGGCATACAACCCTGAATCTAGAACACGTTCCATGTCACGCGAGGCGAAACGGAACGATTAGCTGATCATTACCTGGACCTGACTATCGGTGCGGCAACGGCCGAGGCTGCCCCGCCCGACATCCATTCGGTGAGCAGGGTCTGCCACGACCCACAATGACAGCGCAGATAGGTGACCGTCCCCTCGCTGGTCCGATGCAGGGATTCGACCTCCCAGCGGTGGATGCAACCGATCGGCGTGAGCTCTGTTTTCTTCATGCACCGAGCATGATGTAATGGCATTGTGCATCTCAACCCTTACGGTGAATATGCGGTGACATTGGCCGCCGACCTGGCCAATCGAAATCCCGAGAGCTTGACCGAACTAGTCGAACGCTGCGTCGATGCAGGCATCATTCTCGATTTCCCCATCGCCGAGAAGGACCTCGACGAGACCCTCGACCTTCTGATCGAGTGGTCGAAAATCGTCGACGTCACGGAGGAGGCAGCCCGCGCCGAACTCGTGAACGTCATGCTCGAGCAAGCGTCGGCGTATCCGCGTATGACCAACCACGCGAACGACGGCTGGCATCTGCACTACCGCGATCCCCAACAATCACTCGCCGAGGTCCTCAAGGCACTCTTCTCGGTGGGCACGGCGCTACACCTCGTCGGCCGCGGCATGCACCGATTAGGTCGATGCACCCTGGACGAGTGCACCAACATCTACGCGGACACCTCCCGCAACGGCAATCAGCGGTACTGCTCCCCAACGTGCGCGAATCGCGACGCGGTGCGACGTCATCGTGCACGCAAGTGAGCTGCACCTACTACGACGTGGGACCCACTACCTCGAAATCCGAGCCACCTTGGTACTCGAACTGAAAGCTACCGCCGCTGCTTCCCGAGTTGATGCGATTCCACGCGTCGATCAAGTCCTGAACCGTGGTGTATCCCAGATCCTCCAAAGATCCTGAGAGACTTCCGGTTCCTGCGCCCTCGAACCAGCCGCCGACCACAACTGCCTGCGGGATCGCGATAGTGGGGTTGGTCGGATCGAGCAGTCGAACACACGCTCCCGCAACGGCGTAGACGCCGGCCGGCAGATTGCCGACGGTCCGGGTGATCGTCTGGCCAGGCGAAACGGCGAACAGATCGAGGATGTTACTGACGGTCGGATACACCAACACGCCAGGCTGGAGCAGCTTCGCCGGATCACGAATCACGTCGGAAACATCCCTGGCATTGAGGATCGCCACCGTGCAGTTGATGAAGCTGAACCGCGGGTTCGGGTTGGTGACGGTGAAGGTGATCGCATTGTCCGCTGCGCTCACCGACACCGGAGGCGGGAGAATCGCCGGTGCTGCCGACGCCGTCGCCGGAGACATGACAACCAGTCCCACGACGGCGGCCGACGCCGCGGCAATGCTTCCGATGGCGCGTTTGAATCCACGACTTCGCATTTTCCGAACCTCCAGGCAAGTCGGTCAGATCACCAGATGCATGAAGAATAGACCGCTCAGTCGGAAAATTGGGGAGGCAGACGGTGCGCTACCCGAAAAGGCCCTCGGCGCTGCCACTGCCGAACAGGTCGCTCAAGCTGCCGGTATTGATGCCGCTGAACGGTCCGCCGATGACAACGAGGCTTGGTACGCCAGGAACCGGCTTGCCCAACGTCTCGAGATCGAGAAGATCGAAGCAGGCACCGAGCACGGCGTAGGTTCCGTCCGGAACATCGGTCACGGTGTTGGTGACCGTCTGCCCCTTGCCCACGTCGAACAGCGAGGCCGGATCGGTGATCTTGGGGTACACCACAAGGTTCGGATCGAGCAGTTTCAGCGGATCATCAAGCACAGCAGCAGAATCCGCGGCGTTGACGACAAACGCCTGACACAACGGGGCAATGCCCGTGTTGTTGTTCGTGATCGTCAGTGCCAGATCGTTTCCGGTCACCTTGTACGAGACGACCGGCGGGACCACCTCGGCCGACGCAGTTGCAGGATTGACCATCGCGACGCCTGCCGCGGTTGCAGCGGCAACCGCGACGGTTCCCACTACGCGACGTACTCCACTCGTGCCCAGCTTCATCGAGGTTCCTTTCGTACTGCGCCTTGAGTTCGGCAACAGTGCGCAGCCTAGATCGGATCTAGCGCCCGAAATGGCCCAATTGTCCCGCCAGGAGGTCATTCCCGAAAGATCGGGACATACGTCCCCTTCTCGAAGAGTTCGCTGTTCGACTCAGTTCCCACTGGAGACGAAGGGCGTTCGCACCGGTCCGCCGGCCGTACCGTGCGGTGCCACCAATCCACGCTTTTCGAGGATCGGACGCACGCCCTCACCGAACTGATACGCCTCTTCGAGATGCGGATAGCCCGACAGTACGAAGTGATCCAGACCGATCGCCGCGTACTCGGCAATCCGATCAGCCACTTCTTGGTGCGAACCGACCAATGCGGTGCCCGCTCCCCCTCGGACCAACCCGACGCCGGTCCACAGGTTCGGCGCAATTTCCAACGACCTTGCTCCGACGCCCTGCTTGTAAGCCGAACCGCCGCCGTGCAATTCCAGCATCCGACGCTGACCCTCGGAGCCGGATCGCGCAAGACTCGCCTGAGCCTGCTCGACGGTCGCCGGGTCGAGCGCGCTGAGCAGCCGATCCGCTTCTGCCCATGCCTGTTCCGAGGTGTCCCGGCTTATGACGTGCAAACGGATTCCGTAGTCGAGGTGACGACCTTGAACTTCCGCGAGGTCACGAATCCAGGCGATCTTGGCGGCGACAGCGGACGGCGTCTCACCCCAGGTGAGGTAGGTGTCGGCGTAACGCGATGCGACGGTTCCGGCTGCCGGCGAGGATCCGCCGAAGAAGATCGGCGGTACCGGATCCGGAATACGCTGCAGCGTAGCTTTTTCCACGTTGACATACTCACCGGAAAAATCGACTGGCCCGTTACCGGACCACAGCTGGCGGATCACGTCGAGGAACTCACCGCATCGTGCGTACCGCTGGTTCTTGTCGAGGAAATCACCGAACGTGCGCTGCTCGTGGTCCTCCCCGCCGGTCACGACGTTGAGCAGCAGACGACCGCCCGACTGCCATTGGAAGGTTGCGGCCATCTGGGCGGCCAGCGTGGGGCTGAGCAATCCCGGTCGCAGAGCAACCAGAAACTTGAGTGTCTCGGTGGTCTCGATCATCATCGCCGTCGTCAGCCATGCGTCTTCACACCACGCGCCGGTGGGCGTGAGGACGGCTTCGAAACCGTTCGTCTCGGCGGCCGCACCGATCTGGTTGAGGTATTTCAGCGTCGCCGGACGATCACCGGACATCGAGCTGCCGTGCCCACCCGCCATCAGATTCCGGGAATCACCGTAAGTAGGCAAGAACCAGTGGAAGCGCAGTGACACGGTGATTCCTTTCGTCGACGAACAGGCAGAACTCTTCTGTCATTACAACCACACTCCACCTCGAAGAACAGGGTTGAAATCACCCTGATCGCTATGGGTGCCCACTTTCGGCTCCGGCGATACTTTCGTGAATTTGCACCGCTACCCGGGGGCTCCGATGACCACGTTTGCCGAAGTCGAGCACAATTCACCGTTCTCGAACGAGACCGACGGTGAGCGACGTTCCAGACTGAGAACCGTCGTCGCCGCAAGCCTGCTCGGCACGACGGTCGAGTGGTACGACTTCTTCCTCTACGCGACGGCCGCGAGCCTGGTCTTCAACCAACTGTTCTTCCCCAATCAGAGTTCCTTCGTCGGGACCATGCTTTCTTTTGCGACCTTCGCGGTCGGCTTTCTCGTTCGCCCTATCGGTGGAGTGGTGTTCGGTCACATCGGCGATCGCATCGGACGCAAGAAGACGCTTGCTCTCACAATGTTCATCATGGGTATCGCGACGGCGCTCATGGGTGTTCTTCCGACCGCCGCTCAGATCGGGGTTGTTGCTCCGATTCTGCTTCTGCTGCTTCGTATCCTGCAGGGATTTGCTCTCGGTGGCGAGTGGGCCGGAGCCGTTCTCCTGGCGGTGGAGCACAGCCCGGAGAAGAAGCGTGGCCTGTTCGGCAGCATCCCGCAGATCGGATTGGCTCTCGGGTTGGCATTGGGCACAGGAATGTTCGCGCTCCTTCAAACAGTCTTCGACGACGAACAGTTTCTCCGTTTCGGCTGGCGCATAGCCTTCGTTCTGAGCTTGGTTCTCGTGATCGTGGGGTTGGTGGTCCGTTTGAAGGTGGACGAGACGCCCGCCTTTCAGGCCGTTCGCGACCTCGAACAACGCTCCTCCGCCCCGCTCAAGGAAGTCTTCCAAGGAAAGGTCGCCCGAAACACCGTACTGGGCATGCTGTCTCGCTGGGGCGAAGGCGCTGCCTTCAATACCTGGGGCGTCTTTGCAATCACGTATGCAACCAAGACTCTGCATTTCGAGAAGGTTCCCGTACTTCTCGTAGTCACCGTCGCCGCGGTCGTGATGGCGATCTTGCTGCCGTTTTCCGGTTTACTCACCGATCGGTTCGGCCCGCAACGGGTCTACATCGTGGGCATCGCCGCGTACGGCCTCGCGATCTTCCCCGCCTTCGCATTGTTCGGGACCGAGAACCTTCTGCTCTTCGGAGTCGCGATGGTCGTGGTCTTCGGAGTGATTCATGCCTTGTTCTACGGCGCCCAGGGAACGCTCTACGCCAGCCTCTACCCCACCGAAATCAGATACACCGGCTTGTCTGTCGTTTATCAGTTCTCGGGCATCTACGCCTCCGGCGTCACTCCCCTGATTCTGACTGCACTGATCGGCGCCAGCGGCGGTTCACCGTGGCTGGCCTGTGGGTATCTGGTTGCCACGTCGGTGATCAGCGTCGTTGCCACTGCGGCGATCAGGAAGAGTGATCTGCATCTGTAGCGATCACACCTGAATATCCGTATCTATTGCACATTCACTAGATATGCATAGAAATACCTGAGAAGAAGAACAGCTCGAGATACGCCTACGCATCGGATACATCGGTGTATCGTTTGGGGTCCACCCCGACGGAGGCGCCGATGACGACTGGAACGGACAACTCGCCGGCCAAGCGTGTCACCAAACGCCGTGGTCAGACCCGGCAGCGACTGCTCGACGCGGCCGCGGACGTCTTCTCCGAATCCGGGTTCGGACACGCAACGGTCGAGCAGATCTGCGAACGCGGCGGTTACTCCCGAGGCGCGTTCTACTCCAACTTCGATTCACTCGACGAACTGTTCTTCGCGATGTGGGAGCAGCGATCTGCAGCAATGCTCGCCGATCTGCGGTTGGCGACGGAGTCGATCACCGCCGGCAACGCCGTCGACATCCATTCCGCCGTGGCCCGAATCGTGTCCGTGGTTCCGGTCGACCCGCAGTGGTACCGGATCAACGCGGAATTCACAGCCCACGCGCTCCGCAACCCGGCACTTCGTCAGGCGCTTGCCGACCGTGAAGACGCAATTCTTCGGACCCTGCTTCCCATCGTGGAGTCCGCACTCAGCGATGTCGGTCGAACAATCGTCGGTGACCCGACGTCGTTGGGACGAGCATTGGTCGCAGTTCACGACGGCACGAGCGTCCAGTGCCTCGTCGATACCGACACCAGCGCCGCCTTCGCGCTGCGTCGCGATATCTTCACTCGAATCCTGCTGTCCTACAGCGAAATAATCCAGAACAACCAATCTGAAGAGGAGCTGTCGTGAGCGAACAAGCTGACGTCATCGTTGTCGGGGCAGGGCTGGCGGGACTGGTCGCCACCTACGAACTGACGCGCGCCGGCCGCAAAGTCCTTGTGGTGGAACAGGAGAACGCGGCAAACCTCGGAGCCCAGGCATTCTGGTCTCTCGGCGGGCTCTTCCTCGTGAACAGCCCCGAGCAGCGTCGCCTCGGTATCAAGGACTCCCTCGAGTTGGCAATGCAGGACTGGATGGGCACTGCCGGATTCGACCGCGACCGCGAAGATCACTGGCCGCGACAGTGGGCCAAGGCGTACGTCGAGTTTGCGGCCGGAGACAAGCGTCAGTACCTGCACGATCTGGGTCTTCGCCTGATGCCCAACGTCGGCTGGGCCGAACGCGGTCGCGGAATGGCTCTCGGACACGGCAATTCGGTCCCGCGCTTCCACCTCACCTGGGGTACCGGTCCCGGCGTGGTCGACGTCTTCCTGACCAAGGTCATCGCCGCTCAGAAGCGTGGACTGGTCACGTTCAAGCACCGCCACCAGGTGGATCAGTTGGTGGTCACCGACGGTACGGTCACCGGTGTACGAGGAACCGTCCTCGAACCGTCCAGTGATCTCCGTGGCGTGAAGAGCTCCCGCACTCCCATCGGCGAATTCGAGTTCGCCGCACAGGCCGTCGTCGTCACCTCCGGCGGAATCGGCGGCAACTACGAACTGGTGAAGAAGAACTGGCCCGAGCGACTCGGCAAGGCACCGAAGCACATGCTGACGGGAGTGCCCGCACACGTCGACGGACGCATGCTCGAAATCACCGAATCCGCGGGCGGAAACATCGTCAACCGCGACCGCATGTGGCACTACACCGAAGGCATCCAGAACTGGAATCCGATCTGGCCGAACCACGGAATCCGCATCATCCCCGGACCGTCCTCGATGTGGTTCGACGCCACCGGCAAGCGTCTGCCCGTCCCCAATTTCCCGGGCTTCGACACGATGGGGACCTTCAAGTACATCCTGGACAGCGGCCACGAGTACACGTGGTTCATCCTCGATCAGAAGATCATCGAGAAGGAGTTCGCGCTCTCGGGATCGGAACAGAACCCCGACTTCACCAATCGCGACTTCAAACTCCTTCTCGAACGAATCAAGAAGGGTGCGCCGGGGCCGGTAGAAGCGTTCAAGCAGAAGGGCGCCGACTTCGTGGTGCGCAACAACCTTCGCGATCTGGTCGACGGCATGAACGCCCTCACCGACGAACCGCTCCTCGACTACGAGGACATCGAACGCGAAATGATCGCCCGCGACCGCGAAGTCGACAACAAGTACAGCAAGGACTTCCAGGTCACCGCCATCCACGGCGCCCGTAATCTGTTGGCAGACAAGATCGTGCGTGTCGTTGCACCACATAAGATCTTGGACCCCAAGAACGGACCACTGATCGCGGTCCGGTTGCACCTGCTCACGCGCAAGACCCTCGGCGGCTTGGAAACCAACCTGGATTCACAGGTCATCAAGGCCGACGGCAGCGTCTTCGACGGCCTGTACGCGGCCGGCGAGGTCGCGGGCTTCGGCGGCGGTGGAGTCCACGGTTACAGCGCGCTCGAAGGGACCTTCCTCGGTGGCTGCATCTTCTCCGGCCGCGCAGCCGGACGAGCACTGGCGCGCAACCTGTAGCCCAGATCAGGCGAGCGAATGCGTGACCAGTATGTGATGGGCGCGCATTCGCCGTGCCTCGTGCACGGATTGATGGTGGTGATGATGCGTCGGCCCGCGCGCGTGGCGAACCAGATCGTGAACAGTGCGGATGACGGTCGGCATTGCGACCCTCCCTCAGGAGATTGTGACTGCTGCTCTTACTGGTGAAATCACTGTCTGGACACCGCCACTCGCGCCACCTCCTCCGGATCGATGAGGTGGGTATGGTCGTCGTCGCCGACGTCGATCTGCACGAGGTCGATACAGCCGTTGAATGTGGTTGCGCCACTGTAATCGACACTGACAGGCATGCCGTAGTCGTCACCGATGTCGGTGGTCTCGTCCGCAGAGAAGACCATCGGTTGGGTCTGCTCGACGCGACCCGAACCCACTTCGCGACCGTCGTGGTAGATCGTGACACCGCCGCACCTCGCGAGACCACCTCCGTCGTAGGCGAACTCGGCCCTGATCTGATGTGATCCTGCCGGTATGTCAACGTCGGAACCGATGACGAACTCGGTCATGCCGAGCAGGTTGTAGACGAATTTCGCGCGGCCTTCCCGCGCGTAGAGCGCCCAGCCGCCGAACCTGCCTCCCTGCGCGATCATCACACCGTTGGCAGTAACGCCATCCGCGAGGTCGACTGCTGCTGTGACACTGAATGATCGGTTCTTGATACTCAGCACGCTGTGCTCGCTCAGTCGCTTCATTCCGGGAAACAGAACTTGCCTGTTCCCGGATACCAACTGCGGACGCCCCGCGATGTGAGGGTTGAACCTCTCGAATCTACGATCGTCGATCGGAAGTACGTTGTACTTGACCGCTTCGATCAACCACAAGCGTTGCAGTGCAGCGAGTTTCTCCGGCATCTCAGCGGCCAAATCATTGGATTGCGTCCAATCCTGTGACCCGTCGTAGAGTTCCCACACGTCGTCGTCGAGAGCGGGAAGCACCTCCGCGAACAGCCACGGAGTGCTGTGACGCGTGACCGCACTCCAACCCTTGTAATAGATTCCACGGTTGCCGGCCATCTCGAAGTACTGCAGATCGTGACGTTCGGGGGCTTCGGCGTCGTCGAAGGTGTAGACCATGCTGGTCCCCTCGATGGGTGATTGCTGGACGCCGTTGACAAAGGTCGGTTCCGGCAGTTTCGCGACCTCGAGGATCGTCGGTGCAACGTCGATGACGTGGGCGAACTGCGATCGCGTCTCCCCCTTGGTCCGAATCCCCGCCGGCCAGTGCACGATCGTCCCGTTGCGAGTGCCACCCCAATGCGACGCAACCTGTTTCGTCCACTGATACGGCGTACACATTGCCCACGCCCACCCCACGGAATAGTGGTTGTACGCGTCCTTGGTACCGAACTTGTCCTTCACTTCCGCCATGAACTCGGGCGTCTCGATGGCCGCGAGTCCGTTGAAGTTGGCCATCTCGTTGAAGGCTCCGTTGACCGTCCCCTCTGCGGACGCTCCGTTGTCTCCGATGATGTAGTACACGAGGGTGTTGTCGAGAGCTCCGAGTTCTTCGATCGCATCGACAAGCCTGCCGACATGGAAGTCGGTGTGTTCGAGAAATCCTGCATAGACTTCCATTTGGCGTTCGAGGACAGGCTTCAATTCCTCACCCATGTCCTCCCACGCCGGAATCGCCTCAGGGCGCGGGGTGAGAACCGCATCCGTGGGAACGACGCCCAGCTGCTTCTGCCGCTCGAGGATCTTCTCGCGTTGAGCGTCCCAACCTCCGGCGAACCGGCCCTCGTACTTGTCGGCCCACTCCTTCGGAACATGGTGCGGCGCATGGGTAGCGCCGGGAGCGAAGTAGACGAAGAACGGCTTGTCCGGAGCCAAGGACTTCTGCATCCGGACCCAGTCGATGGCGTGGTCGGCCAGGTCCTCGGTGAGGTGGTAGCCCTCCTCCGGTGTCTTGTCCGGCTCCACAGGCGCGACGCCTTCGTACAGCGCCGGGTAATACTGGTTGTTCTCCCCGCCGATGAATCCGTAGAAGTGCTCGAATCCGCCTTCTCCCGTCGGCCACGACGTGAACGGTCCCACCGGGGATGTTTGCCACGGCGGAACCTCGTGACACTTGCCGAACTGCGCCGTCGAGTATCCGTTGAGTTTCAACGTCATCGGCAGTGCGGCTTTGGTATTCGGCCGCAGGCCGGAAAGACCAGGAGCCGAGGTAGCGGTTTCGGTGATCGATCCCATGCCGACCGAATGATGGTTGCGCCCGCTCAGAAGAGCGGCGCGGGTCGGAGCACACAATGCCGTCGTGTGAAACCGCGTGTACGTGAGCCCATTACCTTGCAACCGCTCAGCAGTCGGAGTGTCCGCCGGTCCGCCGAAGGCACTGCTTGCGCCATATCCCACGTCGTCCAACAGGACCACCAGAACGTTGGGTGCCCCGGTCGGTGGTAGTAACGGAGTGATCGGCGGAAACTCGGTGTCCGGATCCTTCGCGTCGTACGTCACCAGACCAAGATGTTGTCGATCCGGGATCGGTAGTACAGCGCGGCTCTGGCCCGTCGGATCCGTCATGACGTCTCGCCTTCTGTCTCTCACATGGCTCTTTCAAGCGTTTCAGGATCACGACGACATCGACATCATCCGTTTCGGGTGAAGGCGCACCATTACCGCAGCGTGGAGGCTTGAAGTGTGGATCAGCCCGGACGTTTCGCTCCCACCCCGATCGGGCATGCCTTCCTCGTCCCCCGGCGCCGTGTACGTGCCGGCCTGACCCAGATCCTGTGCGTCGTCGTAGGACTGGCTGCCGGACTGGCGATGCCGTATATCCGGAGCGGCCCGATGATTCCCGCACGTCAGGTCAGCGAGATGCTCGTTGCCCTCGGACTGGGGTTACTGGGTGTAGTCGCAGTGATCTTCTCGCTGCTGTTCCTCGTCGTCCAGTGGGCTGCGACCACCTTCACCCCTCGCCTCTTGTTGTTCCGCGACGACCCCATCGTGTGGCGTACGTTTGCCTTCGCGATAGGCCAGTCGGTTTTCGACATCACGGCAGCACTCGCCATCAGCAACGAAACGGATGTGTCCGTGGTCGTGCCCAGTCTCGCAGTGCTGGCACTCTTGGCCACGCTGACGCTGATCAGACTGCTCCAACTGCGCGCCTTCTCGGCCATCCAATTGGCTCCGGTCCTCGCCTCCATCTCGAGCCGTGGACGAGCAGTCGTCGAATCCGTATACCCCGACACCGATCGGGAGTTACCGCCTCTACCAACGCTTCCGGTGATCATGACGATCGAGTGGCATCGGCCGCCCGCCGTTCTGCAGCAGATCCTCGTCGAAGATCTGCTGCACAAAGCTCGCGGCTGTCACGCTCTTGTGGTCTTCCGAGTCTCGCCAGGCAGCACTCTGCGAGGCAGACTGCCGCTCGCCGACGTCTACGGCGAACCCATGCCCGCCGACGCGATCCTCGACGCCCTGGTCAGTGGGAGTGAGCGAACCTTCACGCAGGACCCCCTACTCGCGCTTCGGTTATTGGCCGACATCGCGCTCAGAGCGCTCTCACCCGCGATCAACGATCCTGCTACGGCCGTCCAGGCTCTGGACGAGATCGAGGACCTCCTCTCGCGCGTGGCCTCCGTACGAGCAGATTCGATCCGGGCCCTCGACCAGCGTGGTGAACTGCGCGTGGTGGTTCCGCTGCCCGGTTTCACGACCTTCGTACGAACCGGACTGGACGACGTCATAGCCTCTGCATCGAACTCGCCGCTCGTTCTGGGTCGGCTTCGCGAGTTACTTTCGCACGTCGCCGCTCACTCGGAGTCTCCGAACCGCGACGTTCTCGCCACGCGCGCTGGTTGGGTAAGCCAGATGTCCGACGGGTTTCGTCGACGCGAGCCGCCGTTGTGAACCCGTACAGATTTGCGGGCCATCGCGTCAAAGCATCGTCAAGATCAGTCTCAGTGCTGCGGGAAATGACGATACTGACTCGGTGAGACATGCAGTGATACTCGGACACCGTGGAGTCATATCGTCGACCACCCGCCCCGGCGGCGAACCTGAGAAGCAAAAGCTTTCCGTCGCAACCGGACTGGCGGGCCTGTCGCTCGACGCGATGGCCTCGGTGTCGTACGGTCCAGAGGCCATCGTGTTGGTGTTGGCCCTCGCCGGCGGCGCGGGGATCGGCTTCACCGTGCCGGTGACGATCGCCATCGCCGTGCTGCTTGTCGTCCTGGTGGCGTCGTATCGCCAGGTGATCGCCGCATTTCCCGAAGGTGGTGGCGCCTACGCCGTCGCGAAGAAGCATCTGAGCCCCCGCGCGAGCCTGACCGCCGCCGCCTCGTTGATCGTCGACTACACACTCAACGTCGCGGTATCGATCGCAGCCGGTGTCGCGGCCCTGACCTCCGCCTTCCCCGCGCTTCTTCCCTACACGGTCTGGATTGCGCTGGCGATACTCGGCGGCATCACGGCACTGAATCTGCGTGGCATCGCAGATTCCGCGCGGGTATTCATGTTGCCCACCGCGATCTTTGTCGTCAGCATCTTCACGGTGATCGGCGCCGGACTGCTTCGGGAAAGCCCCGCCGCCGCAACGGCTCCCTTCGTCGCCGACAACGCACACACGATCGGCATTCTCCTTCTGCTCAAGGCATTTTCGAGTGGTTGTGCCGCATTGACCGGTGTCGAAGCCATCGCCAACGCGGTACCCAGTTTCAAAAAGCCTCGCGTGCGTAGCGCTCAGCGCGCCGAAGTTGCTCTGGGAATCCTGTTGGGCACCATGCTGATCGGCCTTGCCGTGTTGATCGAAAAGTTCTCACTGGCCCCGATCCCCGGAACAACAGTCCTGTCGCAGCTCACGTCCGCTGCCCTCGGAAATGGTGTGGGCTACTACGTCGTCCAATTCTCCACCGTGATTCTGCTGGCATTGGCCGCGAACACCTCCTACGGCGGACTCCCCAACCTGATGCGGATCCTTGCCGACGACAACGTGCTCCCACACCGCTTCAGTCGGAAGTCGACGCGCGACGTCTTCACGTACGGCGTCTTGTCGCTCGGCGGCGTCGGCGCTCTCCTGCTCATCGGATCCGGCGGAAACATGAACACCTTGGTGCCGCTGTTCGCCATCGGTGTGTTCATCGGTTTCACGCTCGCGCAGTTCGGCATGGTGCGCCACTGGCTCGCCGAACGGACACCGGGTTGGAAATGGCGCCTGGCGCTCAACGGTTTCGGCGCTGTGTTGACTTCGATCGCAGCAGTGGTGACCACCGCCATGAAGTTCACCGAGGGCGCCTGGCTGATCGCTCTCGCACTCCCTGCGCTCGTCCTCGGCATGGAACGCATCCGCGGCGCGTACACACATATCGGTACACGGTTAACTACTCAGAGTGACAACGATTCTCTGTCCATCGGATACAAACCAGCGGTCCTAGTACCCGTCTCCGAAATTACATCGCTCTCCACCCGCGCGATGGCCGCGGCAACGGCGATGTCGTCGCGGCCCATCGCAATTCGAGTCTGCCTGGCCCACGAATCTACGACGGACTTCACCCGCCGATGGCAAGCCCGACACCCGAATTCGCGTTTGATCGTCATCGATGACACCGAGAATTCTGTGGGGAACACCCTCGCTCGATATATCCGCACACACTTCCCTCACCGGGAAACATTTGTCGTCGTCGCCACCATCGACCCGGCGACCAGATGGCACCGGTTCCTCCCGAGCCAACGGACCGATGAGATCGCTCATGCACTGCGCAAACACACCGAGGCCGTGGTGTGCCAAATTCCGGTCCGGATCGATCCGGCTCACCGCGATCCCGCCCTACGCGCGTGACCCGTCACTCAGAGCGAGGTCCCGAACAACATGCCGAGCAGATACGTCGCGCCGGCAGCGCCGTAGCCGATCGCAAGTTGGCGTAGGGCCCGCTTGAACGGCGGCCCGCCCGACAGCAACCCGACCACAACGCCGGTGGTCAGCAACGCGATCCCCACGAGAACAGACGCGACGATCAGGGCTGTCATGCCTTCCAGGCCGAACAGATACGGCAACACCGGAATGATTGCGCCCGAGGCGAAGAAGCAAAAACTTGCCGCCGCTGCGCCCAATCCGGTTCCGACGGCTTCATGGTTGTCGACAACGTCCGCGGCGCCGAAGGTGCTGTTCGCTAGGACCTCGGCGGCGCGCTGGTCCGCTTCCTCGGCGGACATGCCGCGGGCCCGGTAGACCAGAGCCAACTCGTTGGCGTCGACGTCGAGCAGACCGACAGCTTCGCTGGCGGCGGGACCAGGATTGGACGCTTCCAACAACTCTCGCTGAGAGCGGACGGAAACGTACTCGCCGGCACCCATCGACAGGGCGCCGGCCAGAAGCCCGGCCATGCCGGTGATCAGAACGATCTGGTTGGAGACGCCGCTACCACTGATGCCGAGTACGAGAGCGAGGTTGCTGACCAGGCCGTCGTTGGCCCCGAAAACGGCGGCACGAAACGTCCCCGAAAGTCTGTTCCGACCCCGAGTGGCCAAGGCCCGCACCACTTCTTCGTGGATCTTCTCGTCCGCGCCCATCGATGCAGTCGCGTCGGCGTCGTTGGGATACGGGGATCGCGTCTCCGCGCGCTGCGCAAGAGCAAGCACGAAGACGGAGCCGAAGCGCCTGGCCAGAAAGCCCAGTATCCGGGTGCGGATATCGCCGCGCAGTGGTTTGCCGACGTGATCGCCGAGTAGCGCTCGCCAGTGCGCCTCGTGTCGGCCCTCCGCGTCGGCCAGTGCGAGAAGGATTTCGCGCTCCTCGCCGCTGCGCCTACCCGCGAGGTCGCGGTAGACGGCGGCCTCAGCTTGTTCGTCGGCGAGGTATCGTCTCCAGCGCTTGACATCTCGCGGGTCTGGATCGGGTCGTGCGGCCGGAACTGTGGACATCGTGTTCCCCTTCCGGTGAGGCGGTCACGCTTCGAGTACGCGGTCCATCCACGTCGTCAGATCGTTGATGACGTCGTCGCGGTTGGTCTCGTTGAAGATCTCGTGCCTGGCGCCCGGATAGGTGTAGTAGGTGACGTCTTCGATCCCCGCCGAGTTGTACCGTTCGACTGCGACGTCGGTACGGCTCAGCGCGGCGTTGAGAGGATCCGAGGTGCCGACGAAGACCAGGATCGGAAGGTCTTGTCGCACGCCCTCGACGTCGACGAACCTCGGCCCCGCTGCGATAAGTCCGCCCATGCCGGCGTCATCCAGGCTGAAACCGCACAGCGGATCGTTGATGTACAGATCCACCTGAGCTTCGTCACGGCTGAGCCAGTCGTGCGGAGTACGGGCCGGTTCGAACTCCGCGTTGAACTGGGCGAGGACGTCCGGGCCGTCGTTGACGAGGCTCTCTATGAGTTGATCGACCGCGGTGGTCCCCGACAGTGCGACGGCGTCGATCAGGTGCGAATGATCGAGGATGTACTGCTGCGAAGCGAACGAACCAAGACTGTGGCTGAGCAGCACGACCGGCAGGCCCGGGTGTTTGTCGCGGATGATCCCCGTGAGGGTCACCATGTCTGCCACCAAGCGGTTCCAGCCGTCGTCGCCGATGTTGCCTGGGCCGGCGTGCATGCTCTCACCGTGGCCGCGGTGGTCCGCCGCGTAGACGAGGAAGCCGCGAGCATTCAGAGCTTCGGCAACGTGTGCGTAGCGTTTTGCATGCTCACCCATACCGTGCGCGAGTTGAACAACCCCTCGAGGTTCCTGCTCGGTGGGCCATTCGTGGACATGAATGACCACTCCGTCGTCGCTGGTGAAGGTGAACATGCGCTACTCCCGGTGGTCGCGATCCGGACAGGTCATTTCTCATGCTAGATCCGCAGCGGCAATCCATCCGGGAAGTAGGTCCTGATCACCGGCGAGCCTGATTCGTTTCTGCACATCCGGGCTCGGATTCGGATATACCGGACACGGATGTTCCGGAGCCAGTTGTCGACCAGCTTGAGGAGTACAGAGCGATGAATCCCAACCGCATGCGCAACGTCGGCTTGTTGGCGGCTCCTCTTGCTGCTCTCGCCCTTCTCAGCGGTTGCGGCTCGGATGAAACGGGAACGGCCGAGAGTTCACCAGCACCCGCCTCAACCACGACCGCCTCTGCGCCGACGACCCAGACCGGTACTGCCGCACCTTCGACGACCCATACCGATCACACCCAAACCACAACCTCGACGGCACCCAATCCCGAAGGCTGCGCGATCGGGGAACTGAACGTCACCCTCGGCGAGTCGAGTGGCGCCGCCGGTTCCGTGGAGCTTCCGGTTGTCTTCACCAACACGGGCGGCCGCACGTGCACGCTCGACGGTTTCCCTGGCGTCTCGTATGTCACGGGAGCGTCCGGAAGCGAAGTGGGTGCCGCCGCCGGCCGTTCCGGATCCGGTTCACTCGTCTCCCTTGCCCCTGGCTCCGCCGCAACGTCTTTGGTGCGAGCTACGAACGTCGAGAACTACCCGGCAGATCAGTGCGGCGTGACCGACGTTGCGGGACTGAAGGTTTACCCGCCCAACAGCTACGACTCGGTCTTCCTCGCCTACCCCACCAAGGGTTGCTCGATGACCGGCGCGAACATCAACCAACTGACGGTCGCACCGGTCGCCCGCTGAGTCACGGCTTGAGGCGTCGTAGGCCCCAGAGCGCCGGCAGGAGGAACAGGCCCGAAAGGATCAGGACGAGTGCAGCTTCCGTGAACTGAAATCGTCGGACCTGGTCGACTGAGTGGTACCGCGTTTCGTAGTGGTCCACTCCCTGCGCGAGCACACACGCACGGTAGTCGGCATCGAGTTGGGCCAAGAAGGCCTTTTGGCGAACGTAGAAATCCACGTCACTCTCGTCGGTTCGCTGATCGTATTCACTGCCGGCTGTATCGGTAGTGCACGCCTGATAGTCGATCTCGACGGGCTTCCCGTTGGCATCGGTGTATCCGCTTCGCACGATCCACGCCATCGAGGAATCCATGACGTACGTTGCGTAGAAGGTGTCTTGGTCGATACCTTGTGTCAGCACAGTCGGCTCGGCATAGTGCGGCCGTGCCAGATTCTGAAATCCCACCATCAAACCGGCGACGGCAATCAAGGTGACGGCCACCGCGGCGATGGGTGATCGCACCAGCAGTGATACCGCAGCTCCGGCGACCAACGCCATGAAAGTGTATGCACCCAAGACGATTCCGCTGGAATTGAACAGAGGGAAGAGCATCGAACTCATTCCATACGACTGAACGGGTCCGACGTTGACCACATAACTCCAACTCTCGAATCCGACCCGAGCGGCTTCGAGAATGAAACCGAGGATCGCGGATGCGGCAGTGAGCGGAAGAAAGACAACAACGACTCGCATCCAGAACCATCGTGCTCGACTCACCGACTGCGTCAGACCGAGAACATGTGTTTGCTGATCGATGTCGCGGGAGAATACGGTCGCACCCACCAGCGCCCCGAGTAGTACCGGTAAGGCAGCGGCGATCGTGTTCACACCGGTGACGGTGGTATCCGCCCAACAATCCCAACCGATCCCGACACACTCTAGGTAAGTCCCTCCGCCGTCCACTCCCGAAGTACGTCGAGTTCCGATTCCGCCGAATATCGCTGCTATAGCCAAAGCTGCGATGAATCCCAACGACACAACGAGCGATGTGCGGTGATGCCGCCACGTAACCCAGATCATGCCGCCACCATCGTTTCTGCGCTCAGGTGCCCGAGCACCACGTCATCGAGAGTTGCGTCGTCGATCACCCAGCCGGCCCGAGGGCTCGGACGGACTCCCTCCACCACATGAGAATTCGACCGCATCCCCTTGTCGGTATGAATGACCGCACCGGCGCCGACCACGTCCGAAGGATCGCCGTCCCCGATCAATACGTAATGGGCAGCGATCAATTCATCCAACGGTCCGGACAATCTCGCGTTTCCGCCGCCCAGTAGAAGTAGTCGATCCGAGACGTCTGCCAGTTCGGAGACGATGTGTGACGACAACAGAACCGTGGTGCCGTACTCGGCAACGTCTTCGAGCAGGGTGGTCGCCACGGATCGCCGCGCCACGGGATCAAGATCCGCCAAGGGCTCGTCGAGAAGCAGCAGTTGCGGCCTGCGTCCGAGTGCCAAAGCCAGTGCAACCCTGGTTCGCTGACCTGGTGACAGCGTCTTCGCCTTTGCATCGAGAGAAATCCCAGCGCGCTCCACCAGATCCAGAGCGTACTTCGCATCCCACTCGTCGTTGGTGTACGCGCCGAATCGAAGAAGTTCTGCAACAGTGAATTTGGGGTACAGCGGCTTGTGCTGAGCGAGGTAGGACAGGCCTGGGCAGATGCCGTCCTGATCCGGCGTGCTACCCAGGACCGAGATCGAACCGTGGTCAGGCATCGTCAATCCGACCGCCAAGGACATCAGTGTCGACTTGCCCGCTCCGTTCACCCCCACCAGGGCAGTGATACTTCCGGTGGCCACCTCGAAAGTGCAGGCGTCGAGCACCTTCTTCTTGCCGAAGCGCTTGTCCACGTCCTGCATCGTCATTGCCGATTCTTGCGCAGTCATGATGTCTCCCCCTGCTTTCCGGACGGATCCGATTCGATGAACGTCTTCTCGAGCTCCAAGCTCACCAATGCTTCGATGTCCGTGCGCTCGAGTCCGGCGGCGACGGCATCTGCCACCCAGCGAGCCAACTCGCGCCTCAGCGCAGAGCTTTCCGCCATACCGGGCTTGGCCAGGGACTTGACGACGAACGTGCCCAATCCAGGCCTCGGGGCAACAAGTCCGTCGCGCTCGAGTTCCTTGTAGGCCTTCAGGACTGTGTTCGGGTTGATCGCGAGCGCTCCCACGACGTCCTTGGCTGTGGGCAGCCGATCCCCGACGTGGAGATCACCGAGCCTGAGCGCCTGCTTCACCTGAAGGACCAATTGCACGTATGTGGGAATGCCGGATCGGCGGTCGATACGGAAGTCGATCATCCGAACCCTTTCACTAGTTCATTAGTGGAATAGATATTTACCCTGCCTTGACCTCCCGGGTCAAGCCAGACGACCCCTGTAAAGTGCAGATGCCCCGGCTTGCCGGGGTGCCACGCTGCTCGTGTGAAGTTCGGTGAAACCCCGGCACTGTCGACGCAACTGTGAATTCGCCCGGCACTACTCGAGGCGGACGAGTCAGGTCACCGGCCTCGTGGCGACACGATGGTTCTCGGACGAAGGACCGCTCGTGGCGCTTCCCCTCGCGGCCGCGCTGCTCGCGGCCCTCGTCCACTAGCGGAGGGGTGGCTGTGAGTACTCGGCCGACACGTAGATTCAGATCCGTACTTGCAGCGCTGACGGTGAGCACCGCACTGCTTGCCGGTGCCTGCAGTAGCTCGACGTCCGACGCACCCACGACCACAGCCGCCTCGGACGGTTCGTTCCCGGTGACTGTTGTTTCCGGTCCCACGGATTCAGGCACTGACATCACCATCGAGTCACGTCCGCAGTCGATCGTGTCGCTCAGTCCCAGCGCCACGGAAACCTTGTGGGCCGTCGACGCGGGCGACCAGGTGAAGGCCGTCGACAATCAGTCCGACTACCCGGCCGGTATCCCGGTCACCGACCTCTCGGGCTTTCAACCGAACGTCGAAGCCATCCTCGGTTACGCACCGGATCTGGTGATCGCGTCGGATGACATGAACGATCTTGTGTCCGGACTGCAGAAGGCGAAGGTGCCGACGCTCCTGTTACCGGCAGCGACCAGCATCGACGACGTCTACGCCCAGATCGAGCGCGTCGCGAAGGCCACCGGCCACGAGGACAAGGGCACCGAGGTCGTCGACACCATGCGCTCGGACATCGACGCCGCTGTCGCCAGTGTTCCTGCGCGCCAACAGCCGCTGACGTACTTCCACGAACTCGACTCCTCGCTCTACACCGTCACGAGTTCGAGCTTCGTCGGGCAGATCTACTCGTTGTTCGGAATGAAGAGCATCGCCGACGCCGCGGGGCAGGGCGACTATCCGCAGCTGTCCGCCGAATTCGTGGTGCAGGCCAATCCCGATCTCATCTTTCTCGCAGACTCCCAATGCTGCGGAGTGACAGAAGAATCCGTCGCCGCCCGACCCGGGTGGAGCGGCATGAAAGCGGTTACCGGCAACCAGATCCATGTGCTCGACGAAGACCTCTCCAGCCGGTGGGGACCTCGTGTCGCCGATCAGGTGAAGGCTGTCGCGGCCATCGTTGCCCAAGTTCCCGCGGCCTGAGCATTCGATGATCAAAGCCGGTATCTCCCATCATCGGACGGCCGTTCTGCTCGGCGCCGCGCTGATTCTGTGCGCTGCCTTGCTGATCGGTGTTCTGGTGGGGCCGGCCGGTTTGACGCCTGATCGGACAATTCTCGAACTTCTGGACGGAATACCCGGCATCAACATCGATTCCGGTCTCACCGCGACACAGCAGGCGATTCTCTGGCAGATCCGGCTTCCGCGAGTAATCCTGGGCGCCTTGGTCGGAGCCATGTTGGCCGTGGCCGGCGCCGCATACCAAGGTGTGTTCCGAAATCCCTTGGCGGATCCGTATCTCCTCGGCGTTTCGAGCGGAGCCGGACTGGGTGCGACCCTCGCCATCGTTTCGGGTGGCGCCCTGGGCATGTTCGGAATTCCCATGGCCGCCTTCGTCGGTGGTGTGCTGGCCGTGTTCGCAACATATTCGCTCGGCCGAAGCATTGGCGGGCCGCAGAACGCGGTAGTCATCATCCTCGCCGGTGTCGCTGTCGCGGCGTTCACGAATGCAGCGCAGACTTTTGTTCAGCAGCGGTTCGACGATTCACTCCGTGAGGTCTATTCCTGGCTGCTCGGCGGATTGTCCACCGACGGTTGGTCGGAAGTTCTGGTCGTCCTGCCGTACGTCGTGCTCGCATCTGTCGTCATCCTCGTACACCGGCGCGTACTCGACGTGATGGCGGTAGGTGACGTCGAAGCCTCCAGCCTCGGCGTCGATCCGGCCAGATCGCGCCTGGTACTGGTGCTCGCTGCAACACTGGGAACAGCTGCAGTAGTGAGCGCCAGTGGGCTCATCGGCTTTGTCGGAATCGTTGTTCCCCATGCGGTTCGACTGGTCGTCGGCCCGTCGCATCGGCTGCTTCTCCCCCTGTCACTCATGCTGGGTGCGGCGTTTCTCGTCCTCACCGACGTCGCCGCCCGCACGGTCATGGCGCCGGCCGAACTCCCGATCGGCGTTGTGACCGCGATGATCGGCGCCCCGTTCTTCCTTCTGGTTCTGCGCCGCAGTCGAGTTTCCGCATGACCGACACCGCAGTGCGATGCCGCGACCTCCGAATCAACCTCGGCGGCAAAGACGTCGTCGACGGCATCGATCTCGATGTGACACCCGGCGATTGGGTTGCCGTGGTCGGGCCGAACGGCGCCGGCAAGACGACCTTGATGCATGCCCTCGCTGGATTGATTCGGTCCACCGGTGAGCTCACCGTCGGGGGACTCAACCCACGCAGTTCGAGCCGCAAGGCCATGTCCGCAGTCGTCGCGCTGATGCCTCAGCGTCCGGTGGTACCCGAGGGCGCCACGGTTGCCGAACTGGTTGCGCTCGGCCGTACACCGTATCTCCGACGCTTCGGCACCGAAACCGCCACAGATCGTTCGGTGATCTCCTCGGTGATCGAAAGGCTCGACCTCACCGAGTTCGCCGATCGACGAGCCACCGAACTTTCCGGCGGCGAATTGCAACGCGTGGTCCTGGCTCGGGCACTGGCTCAAGAGCCGCAGGTACTGCTCCTGGACGAACCCACCAGTGCTCTCGACATCGGCCACCAGCAGCAGGTTCTCGACTTGGTGGAGGAGCTGCGAGAAGCCGACGACATCACGGTCATCGCCGCGATGCACGACCTCACCCTCGCAGGTCAATACGGGCGACGAATCGTGTTGCTGGACAAAGGCCGCGTCGTCGCCGACGGCGCGCCCTCAGCGGTATTGCAAGCCGACCTTCTCGGCCGTGTGTACGGAGCTCGGGTCGAAATCCTGGACCGGCCCAGCGGTCCCATAGTTGTTCCGATTCGGCAGGAAGGCACGCGCTGATGGAACTGGTGTTGCTCGGCACCGGTGCTGCTGACGGTTGGCCGAACCCGTTCTGTACCTGCCCTTCCTGCCTAGCAGCCTTGTCGAGTGGAACCATTCGCGGGCACACTGCCGCTCTGATGGACAACCGAATCCTGTTGGACTGCGGTCCGGAAGTACCTCGAGCGGCGTCACGCTACGGACGCACATTGGCAGGCGTGGAACACATTCTGCTGACGCACTCTCATCCCGACCATCTGGGCCCGATGGCATTGCTGTTCCGGTCCTGGGCCTCTCGTACCGAACCACTACAGGTTCTCGGGCCACCGGACGCGCTCGATCTCTGCCGAGACTGGGTAGGCCCCGCCGATCCGGTGACCTTCACGCCGCTCGAGCCCGGTCAGTCGATCATGTTGGGCACCTATCGTGTTCGCACACTCGAAGCCGCGCACGAAGTACCCACCCTTCTCTACGACATCACCGACGCATCCGGGACCCGAATCTTCTGGGCCACCGACACCGGGCCGCTGCCCGAATCAACTGTCGACGCCCTCGCCGACGCCTGTTTCGACGCCGTCTTTCTCGAAGAGACCTTCGGCTACAAAACTGACCACGGCACCGGGCACCACGATCTGCCGACTTTCGCGAGAACCGTGTCACAGCTACGCAATTGCACCGCGATCACCGACAGAACCGATGTTGTCGCCGTACACCTCGGGCACCACAACCCAGTCGAAAACGAACTCGCCGAGGCACTTCGGGTGTCCGGGGCGCGAGTGGTTCCGGATGGAACTGCGCTCGAGATCGGGGTAGGACAGAGCCATCGAACTCTGGTCACCGGTGGCGCCCGTTCGGGCAAGTCCACTCACGCAGAGGCCTTGCTTGCCGGCTACCGGCACGTCACGTACATCGCCACCGGGGATCCGCAGGACGACGATCCCGACTGGATCGAACGAATTGCGTCGCATCGCGCGCGGCGGCCGTCGACGTGGACGACGGTGGAGACCTCCGAGGTGTCCGAGATTCTTTTAGGCGCAACAACACCGATCCTGCTCGACTGCCTCGGCACGTGGTTGACCGCATGTCTGGACCGACATCAGGCGTGGGCGACGGGAGATCTCAGCGCCGTCCACGTGGACATCGACCACTTGGTCGACGCCTGGGCCGCCTCTCCGGTACCGATTGTCGCCGTGACCAACGAAGTCGGTAACGGCGTCGTCCCGGACACGAAGTCCGGGAGGCTGTTCCGTGATCTACTCGGTCTGCTGAACAGCCGCATCGCCGGTGCGTCGGAGTCCGTGGTTCTGATGACCGCCGGACTCCCCCAGCACCTGCGCGGGTGACGTCAGAGCAATCCGGTGAGCTGACGCGCACAATCAAGTAGGAACCCGACCAACTCTCGATCCCCCTCCGTCACTCGCCCGCTCGCTCCCTGAACACACAACCCGCCGGCCACCTGGTCTGCGTGATCGCGAACCGGTACTGCCACCGCGGATCGACCCAGGCGACATTCCTGGTTCTCGAATGCATAACCCTGCAGACGAACCGATCTCAGCTGTTCAGACAAAGCATCGAAATCACCGATGGTGAACTCCGTGACCCGACGAAGTTCCAAACCCGACAGCAACTGCTCGTCGTGCGCCAACAGAACCTTCCCCAGCGCATTCGCGTGAAGGTTCTTCGGCAGTGCGGCTATTCCGATGATCTCGTGGTCCGGATCCTTGTCGACGAACCGCAAGCGCCCACCGGCGAATGACGCAACGTGCAATCCGAACCTCGTGTGTGTCCGCATGTCCTCGACACGCTCGTGCAGCGTCGGCGCCGGACCACTCGACGACGCCGCATGCGAGAGCTCGGCAGTTCGACGCCCCAACGCGAACCCCGACAGATCTGGCACTCGTACGAGGAAGCCCTCCGCCACCAACAGATTGAGCATGCGATACGCCGTGGCCGAAGGGACGCCTGCAAAAGTGGCGATCTCCTTCGCGGTTGTTCCCGGTCCCAGATGAGCCACCGCCTCGAGCATCCCCAGCGCCTTCTGAACTGCACGCGGTTGTTGTCCACTGAAGTGGGTCTCTTCGCCGATCCGTTTGTCTGATCGTGGACCAGCGGTTGCACGGTCCGCGGACACCGCCCATGCTCCGGCGAGTTACCCTCGGCGGTCCCACGATCCGGTACGAGTCGCCTTCGCCCGTCACCGTCTATCAGCAGAGTGCCAGCACCGGGCAACAGGTCCGCCGTCTCGACGCTGTCGAAAGCGCCGAGCATCAGAAGGCTTTCAGGTCTGGCTCGTCGAAGCAACGAACTCCACACTGTCCCCGACACAGCAACAGCAAGAGCAGCGATCGGCAGTGCCCACATCCCGTGAACCGCACCGTCGAGAACGATGTAGACCAGTAGACCGGCACCGGCGACGCTCACCGACACCGTGCATATCCGGGTCAGCGAAGTATGTTCCCCGATTCGGCGCAAGAACTTCCACGAAGCAAAGGCCACCAGCGTGTAAGCGCAGACCAACGCGGTCTCCACCACGCCGTCGAAGGATCCCGAATCGTCGCGAACCGTATCCGAATAGATGAATACGCCCACCGCACTTACCGCGACGAACGCAAGTACCGCAACGTACGGGGTACGGAACCGTCTGTGCACGCGAGCGAGCGGCGCAGGCAGTACCCGTTCGATCCCCATCGAGTACAACAACCGCGAACCCGCCTGCGCACAACCGAGAGTGGATGCGAACCAGGAACACGTCATTCCGATCTTGACTGCCAGAACCACCTCCGCGCTGGCCCCGGATGCCGTTCCCTCGAAGTACGCTCCGACGATCGTTGCGCCGTGGCCGGTCATCGCCGCCCAGGCCGCAAAAACGAAGAGGACCCCGCAGATGATCGGCGAAATGAGGACCGTGCGTGTGACGCTGATGAGTGGTCGCTTCGCTTCTGGGCCGAAGAAGGCCGAACTTTCGAAGCCCGCCATGCTGAGTACCGTCAGCATCGCGAGAAACGGAACTGCACTCAGCGACGGATTCGGCAGGGCAACAGCAGTTGTCGTGTCACTGTGCGTCGCCAGCATGACTACGACGATCAGAATCAGCGAGCACGCCTCGACAACGAGGATCGCTCGAGTGGCGAACCGAACGCCTCGCACTGCAATCCACGCGACGGCCAGGGCAATCGCCACCGTCGTGATCACCGTCGCCGCCGTCCCCCGCACGTCGGGTCCGACAATGGCGATGGTATCGAGCAGACTCGGAACTGCCTGGGAGAAAACCGAAACCGAGATTCCGAGATACCCGAGCACCAGTGCCGCGCCCGCTGTCAGTGTCGCCCGGATACCGGAGCCTTGGAAGACGAAGCTGTACAACGATCCTGCTGCGGCCAGTCTCCGTGTGAACTGAGTGATGCAGAACGCAACGAGAAAAACAGCCGAAGTTGTCGCAGCAATCGCAGCCAACCCGACGTAACCGGGACTGTAGGTAATCATCCACAGGGCGATGAACACCATTCCCGTTGCGGGTGCGATCGTGGAGAGTGACTGCCCCAACAGATCGATCGGGGTCAGACGTCCCCGTCCGAGACCACGGAGCGGGGAGAACACGGGCTCACTGTGTTGATCCGCATTCTGCGCTCGCGTGATCGCTGCACGCAGTGCCGCACTCACGGCCATGTCTCACCGTCCGTCGCGTCCAGGCCCGAACCTACGAGCGAATTGTCAGAATTCGGTCAAGTTAGTCCGCTTATGTTTCCGCGCAGTTTCGACGATGGCGCGCACAGAACTTTCAAGTGGGAATCCGACTCTGTTTCCCACCCAGCGTCATGCCGGATCCAGGGCAGCCGACGATGCCCTGCCCCGCCGGCAGCGGCTTCACCTGCGAGTTCTCCGATTCTCACACGACAACTGCTCTCTCAGTTGCACCTCGTCCAGGCGTAGCGCGGTCGACGCGGGTTCGCAGCATCGCCCGTACAGGATGTGTCCCACACACCACCGGCACTACCTGAGAGGAACGGAGGAAGCATGGGCTTGGTCAGCGCCACCACTTCGGCGATCATCGGATTCGTTCTCCTGCTCGCCGGCATTCCCAAGCTGAACGAGCACGACGGGGTCCTTCGTTCAGTGCGCGGATACAAAGTGTTACCGGTACGACTCGAAGCGCCGATCGCTCGCATCCTTCCCGTCGCGGAAACCGTCGTAGGCATCCTTCTGGTTCTCGGCGTTGCCCAACGCCTCGCTGCCTTGGCTGCTGCCGTCATGTTCGCGTCGTTCTTCACGGGCCTCACGATCAACCTCCTGCGTGGGCGACGCGATCTGGACTGCGGTTGTTTTGCATTCGGAGTCGGTGAGATTCCGCGAATCGGATGGTTCCACGCTGTTCGTGCCGGAACACTCGCGGTGATCGCTGTGGCAGTGTCGGCCACCGCCGGACAGGCTGAGATCGGCGTCCAGGTCGCGGCGGCGACCTTCGGATTCCTCCTCGTTCTGGCTGGAGTTGCTCTCGCACAGATTCGTTCGGTGGTCCATCTGGGGCGACGCCCTGTCGACGACTACCTGTCGAGCGCCTCCATCCGACTCCGCACCGCCGAAACCACATCCCGGTACGGCTCGTGAACCACACCCACCGCACCGAAAACTCGAAGGCAGGACTTCCACGATGACCACTTTCCTTCTCGTCGCGACCGTGATCCTGGTGATCGCCGTAGCCGTTCTCTTCCTGATGGTTCTTGCTCTGGCTCGTGAAATCGGCCGCGTCCAAGTACGTCTCGGACCTCTTGGCGCCCGGATGATGGATACCGGCCCCAAGGTCGAACAGGTCGGCCCGTCGTTTGCCGGTCTGATCGACCAGGAAGGACGAACCGTCGGAGTCGGTGGTCACCGCGACAAGCCCCAACTCCTGCTGTTCACAGCACCGAGTTGCTCGACGTGCAAGAGCCTTCTTCCCGGCGTAAGGGCAATGGCCCGAGCCGAATCGGATCTCGACGTGATCATCATCTCCGACGGAACACCCGAGGAGCATCGCGAGTTCCTGGCCGGCAGCGGGATCGGTTCCGAGCTCAGTTACATCGACGCTCGCGACGTCGGAATCGCGTACCAGGTGGGCACCACTCCGTACGGCGTGATTCTCGACGAGCACGGCAAGATCCGAGGGAAGGGCCTGTGCAATCACATGGCTCAGGTGGAAAGCCTGCTCAATGCACTCGAAACCGGCACCCCCTCACTCCAGCACCTTCATGCCCAGGCGAAATCCGGCAGCGCGGCCTGATCTTCCCGCACAGTTCGATCCTCTTCACGAATCAGGAGAAAATCGTTGGACGACAATGAATTCCCGCAGCACAACATGACGGAGAACCGATATCCCGTCGACGAGGCGACAGTTCAGGCCCAGGCCGAATGGATGGCCGGCCAAGGCGGTTCGCTCACCAGTCGAACCGGACGCAAACTTTCCGAACGAGTTTCGCGGCGGTCCATGATCAGTCGGATCGGCAAGTGGACCATGGGTGTGTCAGGAGTGGCACTGATCAGCACACTTCCTGTGACGCGTAGTGCCTTCGCCCAAGAGCCCGAGGTTCCTGCACCGGCACCTGGCCCCGAACCCCTTGTCCCTGTCTACGACGGTAAAGATCCGGCCGAGTGCGAGTACTGGCGCTGGTGCAACATGGACGGAACGTCTTGTGCCGCATGCAACGGCGGCGGTGTCACCACCTGCGCCCCCGGCAGCAAGCCCGGCGCAGAGTTCTGGGTCGGATGCTGCACGAACCCTGATACCGGTAAGACCTATCTGATCGCCTACTACGACTGCTGTGGTGCGCCTTCGTGTTCCAACGCATTCTGCGGCGAACCGGACATGCAGGCCGTGATGTACAACCCGGTCTCCGGAAGCTACGACCAGGAAATCATCTGGTGTGTCTCCGACGAGTCTCAGGCATACACCTGCACGATGGCGCCCATCATCGGTGAGGACTGCCAGACTCGACCGGCCGAGCGCCCCAAGGTCGGTGCCGGATCATGAGCAGTCCGCGAACCCGAAAACTGGCGCGCCCCGCCGTTGCCGTCATCCCACTCACCGTCGTACTCGCGCTGGCCGGTTGCAGTTCGTCCGACAACGACGAACCGTCCAGCGCAGGTGATGTCACCTATCCGACAGTTCCGTTCACTGCTCCGGGCGAGGGAATCTCCCTCGGACACGACGACCAGGAAATCGGCGATACCATTCCCGAGCCATTGCACGTCGGTTCGATCACCCCGATCGCAGCTGACCGCCTACTCGGCGTCGAAGGTGGATTCGGCCAGCTCGAGCTCAGCGTCAACGTCATCGATCCGAAGACCGGTGTGGCCGAGAGCCGGATCACCGTCGGCCCGGGCATCTGGGATCCGGTCATTCACGGATTCGTCGGGGATTCCGCCGAAGATCCTGCGGTGCTCGCTGCGGAGGTGTGGCGCCCCCGAGGTTCCCGTGGCGCAGCCGATTTCACGGTCAGCACCTACTCCGGCAACCTGCTGGAACCAGCCGAGGTCATGCTTCCGGACGTCGCACGCGTACATTCCCGTCCCGGCTCCAATGCGGTGACCTCGGACGGCAAGTTCTTTGTCACTTGGGATGACGGTTTGTACGGCATCAGAGTGGTCGATCTCGAGAAGAAGGAAGCAACCGGCGCACTCCAGATAGTCGGCTGCGGTCCGTTCACGTGGATGGTCGATCACGAGCTGTACAGCGTCTGCGAGGACTCCCGGGAACTGCTACACGTCACGATCGGTGACGACGGTGTTCCCAAGGAAACCGCCCGAAGCAAGGTCCTACCCGAAGATTTTGTCTCCACCCGAAAGGTCACGTGGGCATCGGAAGCACAAAAAGCCTTGCTGGTCAGTGAGAACGGCGATGTGTACGTCTTCGACTTCTCCAACGGACTGCCTCAGGAAGGTGTCAAGCCGATCGGAAACGCCGGGCAGGACTCCGGTCGATTCTCGGAGAACGTCATCAACGCCGACGCAACCCGGCTCGCAATCGCGTACACGGACACGGCTATTCATCCGGACTCTGCTCGGGGAGGCTCACTGGTCAAGATCGACCTGTCCGACGCGACGACCTTCGCCCCGGTGAAGAGCTTGACGCTTGCAGACCTCGGCCTGACAGACATCAAGAGCATGACCTTCTCCGTCGACGGCGCCACGTTCTACGTGCTCGGTTCGGGACCAGAAGTCGAAGGCTCCGCTCCGCAGAAGATCGTGGGTTACAACGCGAGCACCGGTGAGCAGGTCAGTTCCGTCGATGTCTCGGGCAACGTCGGGGATGTCAGCGGGTTGATCACACCAGAAGTACTCCGATGAGCCGTCCCGGATCCGGTGTGGTGATGGGCCGGCGCCGCTTCCTGAGTTTGGGAGCGCTCGGCGCCGGAGCACTCGGGCTCGGCGCCATGGGGACGATTGCCGGATGCAGTTCCACTGCAGCATCTCCGACGCCCACGACCGATCTCGACTACATCCTGCCCACCGACCCCGAAGTTACTGCCGCAGAATCGGCGCGAGCCTGGAACGGGACCACCGCTGCGTTTGCCCTTGCCGCCGGATTCTCGACGGTAGATCTTGGCGGACGCCTCGCGGACACGTGGACGTACGGAGGCGCTGCGGTGGCTCCGGAACTTCGACTGAAGTCCGGTGACCGGGTGAACGTCAGCGTCCAGAACGGCCTCGACGCCGAAACAACACTGCACTGGCACGGAATTCGAATCCGCAACGACATGGACGGCGCGGCACCCACCACGCAGGCTCCCATCGGCGCCGGTTCGAGCTTCGAGTACAACTTCATCGCCCCGGATCCGGGAACGTACTGGTACCACTCGCACAGCGGATTACAGGCCGATCGGGGGCTCTTCGGCGCCATGATCGTCGAGGATCCGAACGACACCACCGGGGCCGACGTCGATGCCGTCCTGGTGCTCGACGACTGGCTCGACGGATTGGGAACCTCCCCGGATTCCGTCCTGATGGCCCTGAACCCGGCAATTTCGGGTGGGCACGGCGGACACGGCGG
The DNA here is from genome assembly GCF_016598535.1 of Rhodococcus sp. P-2. Classification (GTDB taxonomy): domain Bacteria; phylum Actinomycetota; class Actinomycetes; order Mycobacteriales; family Mycobacteriaceae; genus Rhodococcus_F; species Rhodococcus_F baikonurensis. The sequence continues at coordinate 2,573,495 of NZ_CP066779.1, forward strand.
TGGGGCAACAACTCCGGCGGAACACTCGGAAGCCGACATGTCCGTCGCGCAGCAGTTGGTCAGCGGCGGACACGGTTCTTCCGAACCACTCGGCGGGATGACTCAACACATCGCGTATCCGCTGCACTTGATCAACGGGCGGCCACCCAATGATCCTGCTGTCGTCACTGCAGCGCCCGGTTCGACCCTGCGACTACGAATCGTCAACGCAGCGGCCGAAACTCCGTACCGGTTTGCTGTGGCCGGTCACGAGATGACAATCGTCGCTACCGATGGCTACGACGTGGAGCCAACTCCTGCCGACACCATCATCGTCGGCATGGCCCAACGCTACGACGTATTGGTGACGGTGAAGTCGGGAACATGGCCGGTGGTAGCGAAGGTCGAGGGCCGAGATGGTTATGCGTCGACCGTCCTACGCAGCACCGACGCGTTGGCGCTGGCGAATCCGGATGTGGGCGGAAACCTCTCGGAGCTGGCCGGGCGGCTGGTAACCGAAAGCGAACTCCGGCCCACGGAATCCGCACGACTCGAGACGAAGACGCCTGATCGCGACTACCACATCGAGTTGATCCAGGCCGGCGATCGATACGTGTGGGGAATGGCGGGAGCCGATGCGGGCAAGCTCGTCATGAAACAGGGCGAACGGGTCCGCATCACGATGAAGAACACGTCCACGATGTGGCATCCCATGCATACCCACGGCCACACCTTTGCGGTACCGGATTACGGCGGGCTTCGCCGCGACACCGTGAACGTCCTACCCGGCACCGAGCTCGCCATCGAGTTCGACGCCGACAATCCCGGCGAGTGGATGTTCCACTGCCACAACGCCTACCACTTCGAAGCAGGCATGACGGCAAATCTGCGTTACGTCCGCTGACAAGTCGAAGAATGGAGAAAACCCCTCATGAAGAAACTCGTTCCCGCTTTCCTCGCAGCCTGCGCGGCATTGAGCCTCACCGCCTGCAGTAGTGACGCCGGTGCGTCGTCGGACGAACCTGCCGTCGTGATCGAGGTGAAGAACATGGCGTACACACCAGCATCGGTCACCATCGAGAAGGGGCAGACCGTCGAATGGAAGTTCGACGACAGCGGACTCCCCCACGACGTGGTCGGCAACGGTGATCTCGACGGGAAACTGAAGAGCGAGTTGCTCACCGAGGGAACCTTCTCGTACACGTTCGACGACACCGGCACCTTCACCTACCACTGCACGCCCCACCCGATGATGGTGGGCACCGTGATCGTTCAATAGTGAGGAGGTGGATCGCCGGCTTCGTCCTCGCCGTCACAGCGACGTGTGTTTCGTCCTGCGGCACAGAAGATCCCGTCCCCGACGTGGTGGTCGAGATCAGCAATGTTCAGTTCAGCCCGATGGACGTCACGGTGGAACACGGCGGCACCGTCGAGTGGCGCTTCGACGACGGTGGACTCCTGCATCACGTGGAATCACCCGGCCTGTTCGACAGTGGTATCACCGGAGACGGAACGTTCCGGCACACGTTCGAGAGCGTCGGCGTCTACGAGTATTCGTGCTCCGTCCACCCGTACATGATCGGAGTCATCACAGTGCTGTGAACTCTGGCTCATCACTTTTCGCTGCGACTTCGACTCAATACTTTTCCTGAACCACAAACACTTCGGAGGATCCGATGACTACTGTTCTCTCACACGGCCCACTGCAGACCGATGTCCCTGACATCCGGCCGACCCTTCAAGGCTCCGTCGGCACCGCGACCCGTGTCAGCCTCGTCGCGGCGGGCGCTGCTGCGGGTGCCGGCCTCGCACTCGTGGCCACGCCTTCCGCGACAACAGCTTTGACCACAGCTGTTATCGGCGCCGGACTGGTTACGTCGCTGGCCGCGAACTGGTCGACCTGCGGAATGTCCGTCGCCGGAGTTGTTGCCGCGCCGAAGCAGGTAGATCGGAAGGGATCCTCGACTCCCGTCCGCCGACTCGGCTGGCACGCACTGGGTTCGGTCACGACGGGGGCCGTCACCGGGGCATTGATCGGCGCCCTCGGTGCGACGATGTCCGGCTACGTCCCGATCAGCTGGGCGCTGGGCGTCTGGGCCGTCGTCGCGGTTGCGTACGGGCTGCACGAGCTGGGTGCAATGAAGATGCCGACTCCGATGCGGCGCCAACAGCTTCCTCGTCATCTGCGCCGCACCATGGCGCCCTGGAAGGTCTCGCTGATCTTCGGCGCGATCATCGGCCCGGGATTTCTGATCTTCATCCGCTCCAGTGCGTACTACCTCCTGGCGCTCGGCGTCATCGCCTCGGGTTCACCGGCTCTCGGCGCGGCGCTGTTCACGGTCGTATCCCTTGGCCGCTGCATGCCCAGCCTCGCGGCAATCGTGCACACCAAGCGTGGTGGCTCGATGCCGGGATTCCTCTCGATCATGTGCGTCGTGGACCGTCGCGTGCAGAGCGTCACCGGCGCGGCATTGATCGCACTGGGAGCATTTGCCGCCGCAGCACTGATCTGACTGTCGAGCTAGCACCCTTCATCTCGAGTGAACACACGTTCCGACTCTCGGGAGCGTGTGTTCACTCGACAGAAACCGTGCGCACTCACCCCGCGTCAGGGAATCGACAGCGCCACCTGGACCGAGTCCTCCGACGGCGACGTCACCTTTGCGTCCCGACTCCACAGCATGTCCAGCGCTGCCTTGGGCTTGGCAAGAACCCACTCCCGCGCGGCGTTCTTGATCAGCGTCGGAGTTGCGCACCCGCAATCGCTGTTCACCCCGTCGGCGTCGATGCCGACGTCTCGGCACAACGCCACAGCGCGTGGCACGTGATACCCCTGAGTGACGATCAACGCCTTGGTCACCCCATACGTATGTATGGCCCGGAAGCAGGTGTCATAGGTGTCGAGGCCGTACGGATCCCCGACGATGCGACGCTCATCTATTCCCTGCTCCACCAGGTAGTTCGTCATCGCCGCGATCTCGTCACCCGAGCCGCCGTTCGCGTCGCCGGAGACCAGGACCGCTTTAGCCTTTCCCGCTTCCACCAGTTCGACTGCTGCGTCCAGTCGCCCTTTCAGGAAAGCCATCGGCTTACCGTCCTTGATCTGCGCGCCCAGCACGATCACCACCGGAGCGTCGGGAGCATCGGCGGCGTCTGACGTATGTCCGGCCGACGCCACGGAAATCCACACGATCGAGCCCGCGTAGACAACTGCTCCGAGCACCGCAATGCCTGCGACCCATCGAGGCCATCGGCGCTTCCGCGGCGGTTTCACCGGATCTGCAGCGGCTTCGTCCATTCTTCGATCAAACCACACGGTTTGCTCATGGCTCTCGCGCTCGGTCGATCCTCCATCCCTCCGCGCCACTGCGCTCGGCCCACAGATCCGAGTACTTTCCGCCGTGCGCGATCAGGTCTTGGTGAGAACCCACCTCTTCAACTGTGCCGCCTTCGAGAAACACGATGTGATCTGCTCCCTGAATAGTCGACAGGCGGTGAGCGATGACCACCACCGTTCTACCACGGGCCAATCGGTGAATTGCCTCGGTGATCGCTACTTCGTTCTCGCCGTCGAGGGCGGAAGTCGCTTCGTCGAGTAGAACTATCGGAGTGTCCTTGAGGAAGGCGCGCGCAATCGACACCCGCTGACGTTCACCGCCGGACAGCAGCGATCCGCCTTCACCTACTCTCGTCTCTTCGCCGCTCGGCAGACGATCGATCACTTCGCCTAGTCTGGAATCGACCACCGCTTGGAGGACCTCCGACTCGGTGGCATCCGGTCTCGCCAACCGAACGTTCTCCACAATGGTTCCGTCGAACAGGTAAACCTGCTGCGAGACAGTCGATATCCGAGACATCAATGCTCTCGTTCCGATGTCGCGAACATCTACTCCCCCGATCGACACCGTTCCTTCGTCAACGTCCCAGAATCTGGAGATCAGCCGAACCAGCGTTGTCTTTCCGGAACCGGAAGGGCCGACCAACGCGGTGACCGAACTTTCCGGGAATTCGAGGCTGACGCTACGAATCACGCGATCCGGGCCGTAGCCGAAGGAGACCGAATCGAACCGAATACCGTACGACGTCGGCTCTTTCGGCACCTCAGGCTCCGCCAGCACCGGTACATCGATCATCTCTCGGACAGATCCGAGCGACACCCGGGCCAGTGAGATACCTTCACCGAATCCTGCGAGCATTTCCATCGGCTCCACGAACCTCACGGCCAACACGAGCACAACGATCACGCTTGCGGTGTCGATGGACCCGGTGGTGACCAGCAGTGCCGCCAGAGCCAGTACAGCAAGGAAGGCAACCTGAACGACGATCATGAAGCGCAGCAGATACTTGTCGACCGAGCCGATTTCCTGGAGGTGTGCGTCCCGGTTGGACACAAGAGCTTCGTCCAGCCGATTCCATCCTTCGTCACTCTTACCGGCTGAGCGCAGAACCTGTTGCGCCTGTGCATATTCGACGACGCGCGATGCCAATTCGGATTCACTCTTTCCAATCGCCTCGTATTCGGGCACAACCGCCCGCTGCACGTTGCGGTAAGCGCGAATCCCCAGTGGAACGAAGACGACCATCGCGAAGGACAATCTCCAGTCGACGAACAGGACAGCGATCGCCACGGTCGCGGGAGTGACGGTCACGGTGACGAGTTGCACGACGATCATTCCCGGGATACTCATCAAGATCGCTGTGCCCTCGGTGACCAGACGAGTGAACGCTCCACGGTTTGCCTTACTGAACCACCCGAGCGGAATCTGCACCAGATGCTCGCCCAGTCGGTGCATGATTCCACCGGCAAAACGCTCGATTCCGATGCGGTACGCACGATTCTCGGCTATCCACCGTACGGCGCCGCAGGCCGCCGCCACGAGAGCAGCCGAGACAACCCATGGAATTGCAGCGCCGTAGTCGCCGCGGACAACCGCTTTCAGTATCGGGATCGTCAAGGCGAAAACGACACCCTCGAGTATCCCGGCGAGCGTGAAACCTACTATCTGGCCTCGCATCCCGTTGTCTCGTCCGAGGATCTCGTCCAGGTCCCGAATCATTGAAGTACCTTCCACGGAGTCATGTCCTCGCCGAGGGGATTCTGGAGCGCCCACATCCGCGCGTAGGTTCCCCCGAACTCCGACAGCTGTTCGTGTGTACCCTTCTCCACAATTCTTCCGTCGTCGAGTACGAGTATCTGGTCCGCGTAGCGGATGGTGTGCAGTCGATGAGCGATCACCATCATGGTGCCGCCGTCTGCACTGATCTCGCCCAGCGCCCGTTGAACGGCCGCTTCGCTGTGCGGATCAGCCTGCGAGGTCGCCTCGTCCAGGATGACGATCGGCGGATTCTGAAGGATCGCGCGAGCGATGGTCAGGCGTTGCTTCTCCCCACCCGACAACTCACCACCCGAACTACCACCGATCTCGGTGTCGTACCCGTCGGGCAGTCGCATGATCACGTCGTGAATCTGCGCCCGCTTCGCTGCTGTCTCCACCTCCAGATCGGTTGCATCCGGCCGACCGAGCCGGATGTTCTCGCGCACGGTATCCCGTAGGAGGACAACATCCTGGAAGACGATCGCCATCGATTTCAAGACTTCACGACTGGACTGATCTCGTACATCGCTTCCACCGAGGCGAACAGACCCGTCCGTCACGTCCCAGAACCGCGGAAGTAGACGTGCCAACGTGGTCTTTCCGGAGCCGGACGGTCCGACGATCGCGGTAACGGTGCCCGGTTGCATCTCGAAGGAAATATTCTCGAGGACGCGCTGCCCGGCAGTGTATTCGAATCCTACGCAATCAAACTCGACCAAGGTGCCCCGAGCCGAGACCGGATCCTGGGGTTCGGCCAACGCGGGTTCGCCGAGAATGCCCTCGACGTGAGTGGCTCCCAGTTGGCCTTCGCGGTAGAGGTTGGCCATCGTTCCCAGATGGAGAACCGACGACGGCACACCTATCCCGACGACCAGAAAAGCAACAAGAGCTACCGGGGTGATCCAGCCCCCGGAGAGCAACGCAATCCCCGTCGCCGTGATGACCACGATGAGCACCGCCGGAGAGAGAAGGATCGACATCGCGACCACCGGCCTTCCCATCCCCGACATCCATCGCACGCACACCGCGACCATCGAATCCACAGCACTCGAGTAGCGCGCGAACGCGCGACTCCCACTCCCGTACGTCTTGACAACCTCGATGCCGTCACCCAGTTCGACTGTTGCAGAGGTCAATGTCGCCATGGCGCGGTTCCACGAGTCGACGTTCGTTCGATACGCATTGCGCATCGATGGTGCGGCAAGGGCGAGACACACTCCGATGTAGCCGACCAGGACAAGACTGAACTTCCAGTCGATCACCACCAGATAGACCAGAGCCACTACCGGCGACAGGATGGCAGGCACCACGTCGGCAGGAAGATGAGCGACGAGGAGATGCATCCGTTTGACGTCGTCGGTCATCGCTTGTTTCACTTCACCGGTTCCGCCGTTTGCGAACCACCCCAGAGGAACTCGGGACAGGTGCCGCGCGATACGCGAGCGGATCGAGTACTTGAAGTGTGCGTCGGCGGTGTGACACACCGTCAGAGCCGCGTTGTAGACCACGAAACCGAGAACTGTGCCCGCTGCGCCGATCGCGGCCCACCACCAGACCACGTTCAACGACGTGCCGGTCAAGAGCACTCGTGCGATCTCGACCACCGCAATGTAGGGCAGAAAGCGCAGCGGCACCGACAGCGCAGACAGACCCGCCCCCAGGAGGAGTCGATCTCTCACCGGCGCGATCATCCTGCCCAAAGCGTCGCGGTCGACGAGTCCGCGCGAATCATCCGAGGCTGCAGCCTCGTTCACTTTCATGTCGTCACTCACTCTTCGACGATGATCGTGCCGGTCATGTTCGGATGTGGTGTGCACGTGTACGTGAAGGTTCCGGCTTTGTCGAAGGTCTGGCTGTAGGTTCCACTTCCTTGCAGGTCACTCTTGGTCCCGAGTTCCGCGAACACGACATCGTGTGGCATACCTTGATCCTCGAAAATCCACGTGACGGTCTGTCCCGTGTGCACGGTGACGGAGTTCGGCGTGTACGCAAGGTTCTTCACCGAGATCTCGACCGGCGTCTGCTCGGTGGATCCCGTCGAATCGCTACCGCACGACGTCAGGGTAAACACGGCTGCAACAGCGATCAAAGTGGTCAACCCGGTGCGAACTGACATTCTGCTCTCCTCATCGAACGTAGTGGAGGTCGGCAGTCATCCCGGCCTCGAAGTGGTACGCGTTGTGACAATGGAACATCCACCGTCCTGGATTGTCGGCGTCGAAGTCGATCGCCAATTGTGTACGCGGAAGCGAAATCACGGTGTCTCGACGAAGCCCGCCGTACGAGGGAACCGAGAAGGTGTGCCCGTGGGTGTGCATCGGGTGCCACATGTCGGTGTTGTTGTTCATGACGATTCGTATTCGCTCGCCCTGCTTCATGATCAACCGACCTGCGTCGGCGCCCGCCATTCCCCAGACGTATCGATCGCCGGCTTGAATGAGATCCACCGAATACTCACGATCCGGCACCTGATGCTCCAGCGCGCCGAACGGGCGAAGCACCGATTCCAGAAGGAGTCGGCCGCCGGAACCTGACAGCACTGCAGGAGAAGTCAGGTCGACGCTCGCGACCGAATCCGGTGTCCGAAGCAGGCACGCAGCGCCACCTGTCTTGCCTTCCACCTTCGCGGCTATGGGCCACGAACCAGACTGCACCGTCACCAGCACGTCGTATCGCTGCGCGGGCGCGATCAGAATCTCGTCTCCGACCGCGTAGGAGACGTCCTGCCCGTCAGCACTGACAACGGTCAACTCGTGCCCGGCTACGGAGAATCGGTACGGAGTCTCGGCCCCGGCATTGATCACCCGCAGACGGAGTCGCGTCCCGGCCGGCACACTGACGACGAACGGATCTTCTGCCGGTCGTCCGTTGATCAGGTGCAATGGATAGGTGATGTGCGTTGCCATGCCGCCGAGCGCTGTCGAACTCCCGTGGCCGTCCTCGAGAAGTTGTGCAGCAGAATCGATCTCTGCTTCGTCGATTTCCGGCGGCGGCCCTCCGTGTCCGTGGTGTCCTCCCGGAACTTCCGGAGACAGTGCACGTAGAACTGCATCCGGGGTTGTTCCCAGCCCGTCCAGCCAGTCGTCGATCACGATGACGACATCTTCGTCGGCTCCGGTCCGGTCGTTCGGGTCCTCGACCACGAGTGCACCGAAGAGCCCTCGATCAGCCTGCAACCCCGAATGGGAGTGATACCAGTAGGTTCCGTGGTCGGGAGCCACGAAGTCGTAGGTGAACTCGGCACCTGGTTGGATTCGTTCCTGGGTGATCGGCGGGACACCGTCCATGTCGTTGCGGATCGCAATGCCGTGCCAGTGCACTGACGTCTCCGACGAAAGGTCGTTCTGCAACCGCAGGTTCAGCCGGTCTCCCTTGGAGATTCGGATCTCCGGGCCAACTGCTTCTGCTCCGTACGACCACGTGTCGACGTGCCTGCCGCCCAGATTCACCCGAGCCGGTGCGGCTGTCAGATTCCGCTCAACTGTACGTCCGCTACGAAACCGCGATTGCTCGGCAGCACGAACTTCATCGTCGAACGGCGAAATTTCGGAACTGACTTCATTCGCCGCACCACGGCTGCACGCACTCAGCGCCACAGAGCCCAGTGCCGCAGACCCGAACGTCACAGCTCCCCATCTCAGCGCCAGGCGCCGACTCAACGCACTCGAACTCATGCCGTCAGCGCCGTGAATTCCTGATAGCGTTTCGCAGCAACAGATTCGGTACCGGTGCCGGCCAGATTGCCGCCAGCCATGGCGTCCATGTCCTCGATCATCCAGAAGGTGGCAAAGGGGTGAGTAGCGAGCCACATGTCCCCGTTGACCTTGGCCACCCGGTTCTCCTGCGCCGCCGAAAGACTCGAGAACCCGGGGACGCTGGCAACCTTGCCGAATTCGTACACACCCTCGTCGAAGACGGCAACGATCCGAGCGTCCTGCGCCGGAATCGCCTCATCGGACAGGGGTGCATACGGTAGGCCTCCCGCGGCATTCGCTCGCTGCGATTCGGGACGCCCGAATCCGCTCTCCGCCAACAGCAACGAGGGCGGTGCTTGCTCGGTGGTGGTGGCAAGAATGCCAGAGCTGCTCATCAGCACCGACACGGTGTTCGCTTCGCCACGGGAGCGAGCAGAGACGTCAGAGATCTTGCCCTCCAAAGCGCCTGTCAACTTGTCGGCAACCGACTGACGATCGAAGGCCCGACCGAAGAAGGCAAGATTCTCACGCCACGGAGTGGTCACGGCAGGGACCGGGACTGTGGGAACCGTCGACGCGATGGAGTCGTAGTAGCTCCGATCGCCCATCGACGTGAAGATGACCAGTCCCGGATCCTGGGCGAGGACCTGCTCGATCGGCGGCGCACCGAGCGGCGGCACCGTGACCACCTCGGTACCTGCCGAGGCCAGGATGTCCTGGCCGATCTCCGATCCCCAGGACGTGAAGACCACGTCGGGCGTGATGCCGACGGCAAGGAGACCGAGTGCGGCGTATTCGTCCAAGGAAACGATTCGCCCGAGGTCGTCCGGAACCGACGTCTCACCGAATTCGTGGGTCACGGCATGCGTTCCCTCGGCAAGTTCCGTCGTCTGTCCCGCCTCACTCGAGCTACAGGCGGCCGCAGTCAGGGCAACGACACTGACCAGCAGCGAAGCACCCAGCTTCGATAGATAACCGGGTCGCGTTTTCAACTTCATGGTGTCCTTCAGCTTCGAAAAATCGGGGGTTCGCTACAAATCGGAGCACTGCTCGGATTTGGCAAGTAAACCTCACCTAAGTTCATCCGTCAATCGGTTGCGCCCAGTGCATGCCCCGATCCGACGCCGCTAAGCTCGGTCGGACCATGACTGCGCCATCACCTGACAAGAAGCCCACCGCGACATCACAGCGCCGCCGGAGCTACAACACCGGGATCACTGCGGACGCCGTGCTGACCGTGGCACTCGGGCTCAGTCGCGAGCACGGAGTCGAGGGGTGGTCGCTGCGGCAGTTGCTCGGCGAACTCGATACGTCGTTCTCCGTCGTCTATCGACTCGTCGGAGATCGCGATGCGCTCTCGGCGGCGGTGGTCGACAGTGCGATTTCGGCCGTGAGCGTGCCGTCCGCAGAGAGAGATTGGCGCCAATGGCTGACACATCTGCTCGTGCAAATGCGAGAAGCGCTGGTCGAGTGTCCGGGTGCAGCGCAGTGGCTGTTGATGAACGGCGTTGCCACCGAGCGCAGCCGGGAACTCATGGAGGCCGGATTGGCATCGCTGACCGACGCCGGGTTCGGAGCGGAAGCCGCCCAGGCTTACACCGTCGCCTTCACCTCTACAACCACACTGATAGCCATGCACGACGCCCGGCGCATTCCCAGCGGGGAGCCTTCACCCGATCACGGCGCAATGCTGGATCAGCTGAGCAAGGACGGGCCCACCGATCCGCGTTCATCGATGGAGGCACTCATCGGGAAATTCGCCGGCCCACCGGATACTGCGGAAGCGACACGGGCAGAACACTATCGCTACACACTCGACCGTGTCCTCGACGGCCTCGAGGCGCGGCTGGACGCAATCAAAGAGTCGCGGAAATGACCCGCGGGGCCGCTGTCGCACGTGTGCGACAGCGGCCCCTCGAATGATCTGGATTCTGGGTACGACTAACGGAACAGGTTCGCGACGAATGGAATCGTGTCAGCCTGCGATTCGACCAAGGCGCCGCTGTGATCGGTGTTGTAGGTCTTGAACGTGACCGGCTCACCATTGGCGACCAAGGCTGCAACCAGCGAAAGCGCCGACGGCGCAGGGACATCCACGTCGAGCAGTCCCTGCCCGATGAAGATAGGGCGATCGTATCCGCTCGTCGGCACACCCATGTAATCGTTCAACAGACCCTGGAAGTTCGGAATCTGACTGAGCGGGCGGGAGAAGATGTCACCGAGGACCAGATCCTTGGATGCCTCGTCCAGGTCTGCGGCGCAGAGCTTTTCGGCCGAGTCGACCTTTTCCCGTCCCAGTTCGTTGAGATACGAGTTCAGGTCGATCTCGGGGTGCGCTTCCCGCAGGCCCGCGAGGATGTAGAGCGCGTACGAGGTCAATCCGCCACCGAGTGCGATGGGCGGGAAGCCCGGACCTGCAGGCAGGAGGGTCAACTCGATGTTGGCCGGCACTCCGGTGCCCACGCCGCCGCGGTAGTCGAGCGAATCCCCTCCGTACTCGGTGGCGTAGCGGGCCGTCGTGATGGCCGCACCGCCGCCCTGCGACTGCCCGACCACCGCCCAACGATTCGAGATGGAGGAGTCGACAACCCGGGCTGCCTTGACCGAGTCGACTACGCTGTGCGCCTCCACCTTTCCGTCGAGGTACGGCATCAGCCCTGGTGTTCCCAGTCCGACGTAGTCGGTGGCGACGACGGCATAGCCCTCCGAGAGCCAGCGTCCCAGGTACGGGTAGTCACGTTCGGGCAGGCCGGGACCCACCAGCGAAGGGGCACAGGAATCGTCGAGTCCGGTGGTGCCGTGCGCCCACGCGATGACGGGCCAACCGCCTTCCGGAGCGGGACCGGCCGGGACGTAGTACACGCCACTGCTGAGCGCGGGTCCGCCATTGGAACCGATGGTCCAGTACGTGAACCGCTTGGCGTCGGCGGTACCCGGAATCCACAGATCTTTCGGCAGCGGCTCACTGGACACCACCGTGCCCGTGGCCTGCGACGCACTCGGCGCCTGCGCGGACGCGACGGGCGCGGCCACTGCGGAGCCGATGGTTGCAGCGCAGAGCGCAGCGATGGATATGCGGGCAAACGATTTCGACTGGAATTTCACGTCTGACGACTCCGGTTCTTGCGGTGGGCGACCTCGTTGGACGTTATCGTAGATTTTGTTTAACCGATCGGTCAAGCAAAATCTTGCGGCTCGACAACACGAACATGTCGAGATCCCGGCCCCGACTCCGACCTAGCATCGAACCGGCACGAAACAACCGCAGGAGGATGGATCCATGGCACACGTACAGCGTTTCGACCACATCGGCATCACCGTCGCGAACCTCGAATCGGCAACGGCGTTCTTCGTCGGACTGGGGCTCGAACTGGAGGGCACCGGATCCGTGGAGGGTGAGTTCGTGGAAACCGTCTGCGGTATCCCTGGAGCCAAGTGTGAAATCGCGATGCTGCGCCCTCCTGGCGAAGGGTCACGGCTGGAGCTCTCGTCCTTCGTCACGCCCGACCACGTGCCCGGATCACCTGCTCCGATGGCCAACGAGATCGGGCTGCGCAATGTTTCCTTCGAGGTAGGCGACCTGCAGGCGGCGGTCGACGCGGTGGCTGCGGACGGTTACAGGCTCATCGGCGGGATCGGCGAGTACGAGAACAGTGTGCGCATGGCCTACGTCCGAGGACCGGAAGGGATCATCGTGTCTCTGTTCGAGCAGATCGGCTGAGGCGTCACGACTACCGGACCGTCAAATCGCCCTCCAGGAGCTGACCAGAGCGCCCATCGCAGCCGCGAATTCGGCAAATGCCGCGTCAATTCTGACGCGGTCACCGGTGGTCACGAGATCGAGCGTCAACCCCCGAATCTGCGCCAACACGATCGTCGCGTAACGATCAGCGCGATCGGGCGGACATCCATGTGCGAGCGCAGCTTCCGTCAAACCACCCAACCAGTCCCCCACCACATGATCGAGAAACTCGCGATACCGCTCCGGATGCAGCAACGCCTGTCCGTAGATCTCGAACATCAACCGAAAGTTCGGCAACGATTCCGCTGACGTACGCCGATTCCAGTAACTCGTCATCATCTCGACGATGTCGGTCCCGGGAGAAATGTCGAGAGAAGAGCTGTCTCGCAGGGTGGCGACTACTTCAGTGAGCAGTTGTTCCTTCGAACCGAAATGATGGATGAGTGTCGCATGGCTGATCCCCAGGTCCTTGGCCAACGGCCGCATGGACAGTTCACCGACGCCGTTCGCCGTGACGTACGCGGTTACCTGCTCGAGCAATTCGGCACGGCGATGCTGGTAACGCAGTTTCCGGCCGTCGATCGGCGTGCTGTCCTCCACCTGCAGGAGCCTACGGAGGATGGGAAACACAGCAGCACTGGGTCACACGGTGACGTGGTGGCGATCCGATCGACTGATCGTGACAGCGGCGACGACAACACCGATCACCACGCCGATCAACGTGTCCGCGACGCGAGCCACTGCCGCTTCGGTTCCGATCGGAGCGCTGAAACCGATGAGGAGGAGTGCCATCGGGGTGACGGCCAGCGACGTCAGCGCATAGTTCTTGATCACGAGCAGCTCCGCAGCAGTCTGCAGAATCACGACCACGGCAACGGCTTGCCAGTAACCGAGCGTCAACGCGATGAGCCCAGCGGCCACGACGGCGCCACCTACATTTCCCACCAACCGCTGAATCCCGCGCTGGACGGTCTGCTTGTAGTTCAGTCCCTGCATCGCGGCGATGGCACCCATCGACGCCCACAGCGGATGCTCCAGCCCGGCTCCCGCCGCGAGCCAACCAGCCAGGGCCGACGCTGCCACGATGCGGAGAGCATTCATCCGCACCGGGCGCGAATAGAGCCGATTCAGTCCCTCGAGGAAATAGCCTTCGGGCGCGGCCAGGGTCTGTGCCGGCGCAAGGTCGTGTTCGATCATGCTGGAGCGCTTGAGCTTCCGCAGCTCCTTCTCGTGCCGAGCGATGCTGCGAATCAGGGTGGCGTCGCCGTGCAACTGCCACTGCTGTACTGCCGCTTCTGCCTCGTCGAGCACCGCGACCAATTCGCGGCCGTGATCGACGGTCGACTTGATCCGGCCACTCGACGCTATGACCAAGCGGGCGTTGGCAATCGATCCGAGCGCCGGTTCCACTCCGCCTGTGCCGGACTGTTCGAGACGCCCCACCGCAGAGACTGCACGAGCCACGGCCAGGCGCGCAGGGCCCATCGGCAAGACGAGCGCTGGAAGCATCGCGGCCACCCAACCGACCAGAACTCCGAGCGCACCGGCAGTCACCAGTCTCGCCAGATCATCGACACTGGAGGCATATCCGGCTGCACCGGTCGCCGCGAAGACGAGGATGACCGGCCCTGGTCCGGTGATCCGGAAGCCCGACATGAAGCAGTACGACGCACCGGCCAGCAGCGAGAGGATGCCGATCTGCAACCAGGTCGGAACGCCCACAACACCCATGGCGCCGCCGAAAGCGATGGAAACCACCAATGCGGCACCGACCATCGCCAGCTTGCCGGCCAACCGGGGATACGGCTCGTACCTACCGAAGGCGGCACACAGCGCACCCAAGGCCGCGAAGCCGGCCAACTCCCGATGCCCGAGCAGTCCGCCGACCACGAGCACTACGGCGGTGGCGAGTCCGACCCTGATCGCGGGCGCGATGGTCGCGTCCGCGGACCCGATGCGAAAAGCCGCTCGCCACGTCGCCCCGGAGACGGTGTGTGCAATGGCCTCACTCGAATGAGTGAGACGGCTGGGCATCCTGGCTGCGGTTTCGGTTCGGGTCACCGAACCAGCATACATTTATTTCACTAGTAAATTACTTGTGAAGTAATGTGAATTCTGTCGCTAAGATGGGTCCATGGGCGTGGCAAACAGATCCGAAGACGACTTCATCGACAGAGTCCGTCGCGAATGGAAGCGCGCCTACCCCGACTTCGACACCGCCCCCGTCGAGGTGATGGGCCGGATCGCCCGCATCAACGCGCAATCTCTTCACCAACTCGACCGCGCACTGGCGTCCAGCGGGGTCTCTCGCACCGAATTCGACGTGATGAGCGCGCTCGCTCGCAGCGACCGTCCCCTGCGGGCGAGCGAAGTCACCGCCGTCACGATGGTCAGCGGCGCCGCCACCACAAAACATGCGGATCGCCTGGCCAAACTGGGCTACGTCGAGCGTCAGCGTTTCGAACACGACGGGCGAGTGGTTCTGCTTCAACTCACCGATGCCGGCCGAGCCTTGGTCGAGGCAGAGTTTCCCCGACGCGTCGAGCGAGACCGTCAAGTACTGACCGGACTCGACGAGGACGAACGTGCCCAGTTGACGGCACTGCTCAAAAGAATCTCGCTCAACATCGACTCGGGAATCTGGGACTGACCTACTTCGGCAGCGGTACGTTCTGCAAGCGCACCTGACCGCGCGCCACCTCTTTGCCCGATTCCGGATCGGTGATGACCACCGACCACAACTGCTGAACGCGGCCCTGCTGTATCGGCACAGCCACGACGTCCACGCGCCCACCCGTACGGGCCCGGAGGAAATCCGTTCCGTTGTGCACTCCGACGGCGAATTCGCCGCGATCTGCCACTGCAGTGCTGGCTCCGATGCTCGCGGCCGACTCGACAGCAGTCGTGTAGACGCCGCCGTGGACTACACCCCACGGCGTGTGATGCGCCTCGGACAGATCGATGTGCCCGACGACCTTCGTGCCGGAGACCTCGTCCAGTTGCAATCCGGCAGCGCTGACAAATCCGCTTGCTGCCTCGAGATTCAATTCCGTCATGACGACCCCTCATCTGCTCCGTTGGATTTCTCGACCCACCTTCCGCCCTCGAATACATGCCGTCAAGTGCTAAGTTGGAATTACCAACCAACATTTTCGACAAACAGGGGACCCAGAGACGATGGCGACAAGAGGACGCAACTGCTCCATCGCCAACGCCTTGGAGGTCGTCGGCGAGAAATGGTCACTTCTGGTGCTCAGAGAAATCGTCCTCGGGCGACGACGGTTCGACGAGATCGCCGCGGGCACGGGCGTCAGCCGTGACATCCTCGCTGCGCGTCTGCGGACCCTTGTCGACGCCGACGTCCTCACGAAGCGTCGCTACGAAGACCATCCACCGCGCTACGAATACGTCGCCACCGAATCAGGGAAGGCGCTTTACCCGATCCTGATGGCACTCATGGAATGGGGAGACACCTTTGCGACGACGGGTCCGCCGCCAACCGTCGTCGAACATCGTTGCGGTGAGATCCTGCACGCCCAAGTTGTGTGTGCACACTGCAAAGAACCGCTGGCCGCGAGAGACGCGCACATAGTCGAACTCTCGCCACCTGCTCGATAGCGTCAGCGTCCGGGCGGAAACCCGCCTGTTGCGATCGGACCCCACGAGTCGACGGTGACGCGGATCAGACTCTTGCCCTGCTTGCGCATGGCTTCGCGGTACTCGTCCCAGTCGGGATGATCACCGGCGATGGATCGGTAGTAGTCGACCAGCGGTTCCACCGAGTCCGGAAGATCGATCAACTCCGCAGTTCCGTTCACCTGGACGTACGGCCCGTTCCACTCGTCGGAGTGGATACACAGAGACACCGCCGGCGTGCGGCGGACATTCGCCGCCTTGGCCCGTTCCGGGTACGTGGAGATGACGATCCGCCCCTCGTCGTCGACTCCACACGTCACCGAAGAGATCTGCAGCTCGCCCGATTTCTTCACCGTCACGAATGTGGCCCGATGGCGCGGCCTGACGAATTCGAGGAGTTCTGCAAACGACACACGATCTGCGCTGGCGATCTTGGACATGACCTCAGCCTAATTCGATTTACGAGCTGACGCTCAGGGCATCTCGATGGTCTGAGCACGCGCGATTTCGTCGATTGCACGAATGATGTACGCGCTCTGAGCCTTCTTCACTCCGGTCGACAAGCTCCCGATTACCAGAACCGCCGAACGCAGGTACGCGCCGTGCCCGATGCGGAACGAATCGTCCTCCAGATCCGAAATCCCGAGCGCCCCGGTATAGACCGCAGCGAGCGCCTGCACGTCCAGATCCGGCAGCCACACGATCGTGGACTTGGCGCAGGCAGTCAGCGCATCCTGCACGTCCTCACTGGACAAGCCGTCGGGATGCGTGTCCTCGAGCAATTCGCGCACGATCGCCGCGTGAACCGAACTGACCTGCTCGAAAGAGAGCCCGCGCAGTTCTTCGACGGCACCGCGCAGTCCGTCACGATTTGCCGCCCGCACCGCGGCGAGTGCGTCGGCTGTGGCGTCGGCGATGTCACGGGCCACCTTCGGCCAATGCGTCGGCCAGCTCTGTTCGGGCGTCCGCTGTTCTGGCGTCCGCTCTTCTGGCGTCCGCTGTTCTGGCGTCCGCTGTTCTGACGTCATCGTGATGTCTCCTCGGTCTTCGCGTTCACGCGGAAGCCTGCCACAGCCCACCGACAGGCGAGACGATCCTTCAGCGCAACCGATCCAACAGAGACATTGCGTTATGCGGCGCAAAGCCTTTCATGTCGTTGTCGAAGTAGACGTACACGTCGAGGCCCTCGTCCGCCCAGGCCTGAAAGCGCTTGGACCACTTGCTCAGAGCTTTGTCGGTGTACCCACTCGCATACAACTCTTTGTCCCCGTGCATCCGCACGTAGACGAAGTCGGTAGTCGGAGTGGTGATGCGGGGGTACCTGCCGGCGGTGTCAGCGACGACGAAACCGATGGAGTGCTCGCGCATCAGGTCGACGGCTTCGTCGGTTTCGAAACTGGCGTGCCGCGCCTCCACGGCGTAACGAATCGGCGCGTCCCTCTCCGTCTGGGCGAACACTCTGTCGTCGGTGAGCTTGTCGTCGTGCTGAGCTGCCAGATCGGCTGCAGCCTGCGTGGTGCGGGGAAGACCGTCGAAGAAGTCGACCAACCGCTGCGGTTCGAACTGCAGCGTCGGAGGTAGTTGCCACAGAATCGGCCCGAGCTTGGGTCCGAGGGCGAGTGTCCCGGCGGCGAAGAAATTGGCGAGTCCGTCACGGGCGTCGAGCAGCCGTTTCATGTGCGTGATGTACCGGCCGCCCTTGATCGCGAACACGAAATTTTCGGGAGTTTCACTGCGCCATTTGGTGTAGCTTTCCGGCTTCTGCAGCGCATAGAACGAGCCGTTGATCTCGATCGAAGTCAATCTCTCTGCGGCATAAGACAATTCTTTGCGGTGAGCAAGACCTTTCGGATAGAAATCTCCGCGCCACGCGGGATACGTCCACCCGGAGATACCTACCCGAATATCTGCCATCGCCTCAGACTAAGCGGCAGTCGAGAGTTTTTACACTCCCGCGCTGAGCGCCACGGATACCGGTACGACGGTCAGGCACACCACCGCGGCGACGAACAACGCGATCACGAGGCGACGGTCCCACTTTCCGCGTGCACCACTGGCAGCCAGCATGAAGATCACAAAACCTACACACACGGACACGATAGTCACGATCACCGGAGTTCCAACCATGCCGTGATTGTCCCCTACCCATTGCCACCGAGCGCCCTACGGGTACACGATCGAAGTACCCATCCCGAGCTAGGAGTGGAAATGCCGAAATACCTCTGGCAAGTGACGTACTCACCCTCCGGCGCCGCCGGCCTACAGCAGGAGGGAGGCACTGCACGGCGCGACGCGATAACCCGAATGGTCGAAAGCATTGGCGGCACAGTCGAATCCTGCCACTTCGCACTGGGCGGTCACGACATGTTCGTGATCGGCAACCTGCCGGACGATGTCGCAGCCGCCGCATTGAGCATCCGCACGGCTGCAGCAGGTGCAGCACGCTCGGAGTCGATCACACTACTCACGCCGGAGCAGATCGACGAGGCAGTCAAGCGACCGACCGACTACCGAGCGCCGGGCAAATGACGGCGGAAGGAATAGATCCCGGCAGCGGCCGAGTTGCACCCGCTGTGACGGAGACTACGCAAACACCTGACCTGGGCACCTACGGAATCTGGCGCGGAGCGGCTGGTTTGCCGCCCGAGCTGGGAACAGCGATCGAGAAACTCGGTTTCGGCACCATCTGGATCGGCGGCTCACCGCGGGCCGATCTACGAATCGCCGAGAAACTTCTCGACGCGACCGAGCACATCACCGTGGCGACAGGAATCGTCAACATCTGGTCCTCGCCTGCGGCTGAGGTGGCGGAGTCCTATCACCGACTCGAAGCCGCACATCCGGGGCGATTCCTCCTCGGTGTTGGTGTCGGACATCCGGAGGCGACCGGCGACTACACCAAGCCGTACGCCTCGCTGGTGTCGTACCTCGACGAACTCGACGCGGCCCAGGTCCCGGAATCGCGGCGCGTTCTCGCCGCACTGGGACCGAAGGTGTTGAGACTGTCCGCAGATCGCGCCGCCGGCGCGCATCCGTACCTGACCACCCCCGAACACACGGCCGAAGCTCGCGAAATCCTCGGACCCTCGAAGATCCTGGCCCCGGAGCACAAGGTTGTTCTGGAAACCGATCCGGAGAAGGCCAGAGCAATCGGTCGCCCCGCCGTTGCCAATCCGTATCTGTACCTACGCAACTACACGAGCAATCTCGAGCGCCTCGGTTTTGCACCCGAAGAGTTGGCGAACGAGGGAAACGATCGCGTCATCGACGCTCTGGTTGCGCGCGGTACCGCGAAGTCCATCGCGGATCGGCTACGCGAGCATGTCGCGGCGGGCGCCGATCACGTTGCGATCCAAGCACTTCCCGCCGAGGGTGATCCACTCGCGACCTACGAAGCACTGGCCGCCGAACTTTTCGGCTGACGGGAAACCCTTGACTTGGATAAGTCATGTCCGAGTATACTTGGACACGACTTATCCAAGTAAAGGAGAAAATCATGAAAATCGTCATTTTCGGAAGCGGACTCATCGGAAGCCAGGTCGCCGCCAAGCTCGCTGATGCCAGGCACGACGTGAAGGCACTCGGTCGCGGCGACGGGATCGACATCACCACCGGCGCAGGTATCGCCGAGGCAGTCGAGGGGGCCGACGTCGTCGTGGATCTGACCAATTCCCCTTCGTGGTCGGACGAGGACGTCTTGGCCTTCTTCCGTGACGGAACCAGCCATATCCTCGCTGCGGAAGAGAAGGCGGGAGTCGGTCACCACGTCATCCTGTCCATCGTCGGCGCCGATCGACTGCCCGATTCCGGGTACATGCGAGCCAAGGTCGCCCAGGAAGACCTGGTCAAGGCCGGCCCGACTCCCTACACGATCGTCCGCTCCACCCAATTCTTCGAGTTCGTCGCCGGAATCGCCGACGCCGGAACCACTGACGGCACGGTCCATGCGACGCCGGCACATCTGCAACCCATTGCATCGCGGGACGTCGTTTCTCACGTCGCCGAGGTAGTGACCGGTGCGCCGCGTAACGGCACGGTCGAGATCGCCGGGCCCGAACCGCTGGGTATCGACGAACTGGTCCGGCGCCTGTTCCTCGTCACCGGCGACAAGCGTTCGGTGATCTCCGATCCCGAGGCCGGCTACTTCGGCGCGAAACTCGACAACTCGGCACTCACCCCGACACCCGGCGCCGATGCATGGATTGCGCCGACAACGTACGACGCGTGGCTTGCCGAGAAGGCCTGACATCGACTGCTGAACCGATGTCCGACCCGCACCACTTTCCGCGGCGTCGATAGAGTCCAATCATGAAGCTTTCCGGAGGCGTGGAGTGGTCACTCCACTGCTGTGTGGTTCTCAGCCAGGCCGAGGCGCCGGTACCCGCAGCCAGACTCGCCGAACTTCACGGGGTGTCGAAGACATACCTGGCGAAGCATCTGCGAGCGCTCGCGCACGCCGGTCTGGTCAATCCGACCGAGGGCCGTGACGGCGGGTACGTCCTCACCCGAGCTCCCGAGAAGATCACCGTTCTCGACGTCGTGCAGGCCGTCGACGGCACCGAACCTGCTTTCCGGTGCACGGAGATTCGACAGCAAGGAATCCTCGCCGCCCCACCGGAACAGTGCCGTTCCGCCTGCGGAATTGCCAAAGTGATGGCCGACGCCGAAAAAGCTTGGCGCGCATCGCTGTCAGGGGTCACTATTGCAGATCTTGCTGCAACCCTGGATCTTCCGGCCCTCAGAAAGATCCTGACCGCGCCGATCACGCCCTAGAGCAGTCCTCACCTCACGAGGCATCAATCCATCGTTCAACTATCGGGTACCTTGTTCGGGGATCAAATCTTGACGAAGAATCTTCCGGGAATTTTCGCAAGATCTCGGAGGGGGTTTCATGGGAGTCAGTGGCACTGCGGGGTTGGGGCAGAACATTCGTCAAACAACTGGACTGTTGAGTCGCTGGTGGTCTCTTGCCTACGACGGCGAATGGTTCCCGAGGTTCCTGGCTGCTCGATCGATGTTGGGGACAGCCAGGGTGGTCGTCACCTTTTGGTGTGCTGTGTTCGTGGCACTCGCCGTACTGGCTCAATTCGTGAAGGGCGGCGCAACCGAACTCCCTGAACGGCTCGCGGCGGGCACAGCATGCATGATCGCGCTCTACTGCATGGTTCGTTGGTCACTCGGACGATCCTGGCCGAGCCACCGCCAATCCGTTCGATTCATTGCGCTCACCAACATCTGTTTGTCCTTGATACTGCTCGCCGGAATCCATGCGAGTTTCCTGGCATTGACCGGCGCCGTTCTGTTCGTGGTCGTCGCGAACTATTCGTCGGTATTCCACAGCCCCCGGATAGTCACTGCACAGATCATCGGCGCGCTGTTCGTCGTTGCCCTACTGACAATTCGAGCTGTAACCGATCCGGATACCGACTCTTCGCTGTCGGTGTCCACCGGATTCGTCATCGGGTGTGTCATCGCCTCAGCCGCGATGACCGTGCATTTCCTCGTCTTGTACTTGACCGACGATGCACGACACTCTTGGCGCGATCCACTTACCGCTGCTCTGAACCGACGTGGGCTGCACAACGTCAGGCAACAGCTGTTCGGTGTCGGCGAACTCCAGGGACACGTCGTTCTCGCGGTGGTGATCGACGTCGATTCGTTCAAGAGCGTCAACGACAAACTCGGTCACGCAGAAGGTGATCGAATGCTGGTGACAGTGGGCCGACGACTGAACTCGGCCGTCGGAGAGACCGGACTGGTCGCGCGGACCGGCGGCGACGAGTTCGTGATTCTCATGCCTGTCGAGCCACGTCGCATCGAACAAACCGTGGTCGACATCCACAACTCGATCTCGAAGCCTGCCGGCAGACAGACGATCTCGGTGAGTGTCGGAGCCAGCGTGTGGCTGTCCTCGACAATCCCGGACGCATCAGGAACCATCGATCGAATACTTGCCGACGCCGACAACGCTATGTATCGAGCCAAGCGACGAGGTGGAGACCAAGTAGCCTGGGCGGTAACGCATCTGAGCTGAATCGGCACGTTTGACTGCCGATCGAAATCAGAGCGCCGCTTCGCTGTCGTTCGCCGGATCCAATTGATCCTGGGTTGCCGCCCAACTCGCCAGGAGTTTGAGTGCATCAGCCGTGGGCGTCCCGGGCGCGGCGGTGTAGACCAGCAGTGTCAGACCGGGATTGGACGGCAGTTCCATCGCCTCGAAGTTCAGCTCCAGGTCGCCGACGACGGGGTGACGAACCTTCTTGACACCCGTCCGATGAAAGCGCACATTGTGTTTCGCCCACCGGGTGCGGAATACCTCACTGCGAGTGGCAAGTTCACCGATGAGCTCGGTCAGCGCCTTGTCGTGGGGGTTGCGTCCCGCTTCCGAGCGGAGCATCGCGGCGATGTCGTCTGCCGCGCGCTCCCAATCTACGAAGAAGTCCTGCGACGCCGGGTCCAGGTACACGAAGCGGGCGTTGTTCGCCGGCCTACGCGGATCAGCCAAGACTGGCGAATACAACGCGCGCGCCATGCGATTGGCCGCCAGCATGTCGTGCCTGGCATTGCGTACCCACGCCGGCGCGTCCGTGATGGCGTCGAGTATCTGCTGAATCGCCGGGCTCACGCCCTTGGGGGCGGGCCGCTTTCTACTCGGCGCGCCTGCACTGGCGGCTTTCGCGAGGTCGTACAAATGGGCAGTTTCGGCTTCGTCGAGTTGCAATGCTCGGGAAAGGCTTTCGAGCACCGAGTCCGATGCTCCCGCCAGATTTCCGCGTTCCATGCGCACGTAGTAGTCGATGCTCACACCGGCGAGCAGAGCGACTTCCTCACGGCGCAACCCCTTGACGCGGCGGTTTCCGCCGTAGGCCGGCAGCCCTGCCTGCTCGGGTGTGATGCGAGCACGACGGGAGCTGAGGAATTCGCGAATCTCGGCTCGGTTGTCCATGCAGTTCACGTTACTCGAGCGGCGATGGCCGAGGGAGGTACTGCCGTTACCTGGAACAACAGACACTCCCGCGCCCGCGAGGCGCGGCGTTGACTGATTGCAGTCGACCGGTTCACGCAGAAACGTCGACTTCTATGCACGCGACACCAGAAGCAAAAGGGGACACCATGCGAGCAACCATCATGTACGGCGCCGGAGACGTTCGAGTCGAGACCGTGCCCGATCCGGTACTGCAGCAGCCGACGGACGCGATCGTGCGGGTCGTCAGGGCCTGCGTTTGCGGCTCTGACCTGCACCCTTACCACAACATGCCGGCGACGCCCGGTGGTTCCCCGATGGGCCACGAATTCGTCGGAGTAGTGGAAGAGACCGGTCGCGAGGTGTCCACGTTGAAGAAGGGCGACTTCGTCATCGCCCCCTTCGCCTGGTCGGACGGAACATGCGACTTCTGCCGCGAAGGCTTGCAGACCTCCTGCCGACACGGCGGATTCTGGGCCGGAAACGGGATCGGAGGCGGTCAGGCGGAGGCCATCCGAGTGCCGTTGGCAGACGGCACCCTGGTCAAGGCGCCGGTCGGTGAGGATTCCGAACTCCTGCCGTCACTGCTGACGCTCTCCGACGTCTTCGGCACCGGCTATCACGCGGCGGTCAAGGGTGGCGTCAACGAACGCACGACGGTCACAGTTATCGGCGATGGAGCAGTGGGGTTGATGGCAGTGCTCTCCGCCAAACGCCTCGGTGCCGAGCGCATCATCCTGATGGGGCGCCACAAGGCCCGTACGGACCTCGGTGTCGATTTCGGAGCCACCGATGTAGTTGCTGAACGTGGTGACGAGGGCGTCGAGAAGGTCCGCGAACTGACCGGCGGCGACGGCACTCACGTCGTCCTCGAAGCGGTAGGCCACATGCCTGCCTACGAGCAGTCGCTCGGAGTTGTCCGACCGGGCGGCGTCATCAGCCGAGTCGGAGTACCCCAATACGAAGAAGCTCCAATCGGTTTCGGGTCGCTCTTCGGACCGAACATCACGCTCACCGGTGGACCGGCCCCGGTGCGCGCGTACATCGAAGAGCTGATGCCGGATGTACTCGACGGAAAGATCGAGCCGGGCAAGGTCTTCGACCGCACCGTCGGGCTCGACGACGTTGCGGAAGGCTACCGCGCCATGGATTCCCGTGAATCGTTGAAGGTCCTCGTCCGCCCGTAATCCACCATTTGCGAAGGTCCACCACTTGCGAAGAAGAAGCGCGTGACCCACACTGCCACCCGTCCCGTTGCCGGTCGCATCAATTCCACCGCGATCTTGGCGATCATTCTGATTAGCTATTTCATGATCCTGCTCGACAATTCGATCATCTTCACCGGGCTGCCCAGCATCCAAAGCAGCATGGGTTACTCGGCAACCGGGCTGTCCTGGGTCCAGGACGCCTACACCCTGGTGTTCGGCGGGCTTCTCCTGCTGGGTGCTCGTCTCGGGGACATCTTCGGCCGTCGTCGCGTATTCGTGGCCGGTCTCGCGATTTTCGCCATTGCGTCGTTTCTCGTCGGGGTCGCGTCGAACGGTTGGTGGCTCATCGCAGCGCGTGCTCTCCAAGGCGTCGGAGCCGCAGTGGTGGCCCCGGCGTCGCTGTCACTGCTGACGGCCAGCTTTCCGCCCGGCCCGGGGCGAACGCGTGCTGTTGCCTGGTACGGCGCTGCGGCGGGAATAGGCGCCAGCCTCGGACTCGTGATCGGCGGCGCCCTTGCCGACTGGGTGTCCTGGCGCGCGGGCTTTTTCATCAACGTTCCGATCGGCATCGCGATGATCGTGCTCGCTCCCCGGTTCATTCCGGAAACCCAGCCGAGCACCGGACGTTTCGATGTGGCCGGTGCTGTTCTCGCGACACTCGGCATGACCGCGCTCGTCTTCGGCATCGTCAACTCGGCCGACGCGGGGTGGACCTCACCGATCACTGTTTCGACACTGGCGGCTGGGGCGATACTACTGATCCTGCTCTTCCTCAACGAAGCGAGAGCGGAGCAGCCGATCATGCCACTGCGGTTGTTCCGTAGCCGGGAGCGATCCGGCGCTTATGCCGCCCGAATGCTCTATCTGGGTGCCATGATCGGATTCTTCTACTTCACGACTCAGCTACTCCAAGGCGTCATGGGCTTCAGCGCGTTCCAAGCAGGCATCGCGTTCTTCCCGATGACGATCGTCAATTTTGCTGTGGCGATGCTTATTCCGCGGCTGACACCGCGATTCGGAAATTCCACAATTCTGTCGGTTGGCATTGCCGTCACCCTAACCGGGATGGCGTGGCTCAGTCTGGTCCATCCCGGCAGCACGTACCTCACGGCGATAGCACTTCCGATGATCTTGATCGGCGCCGGTCAGGGGTTGTCTTTCGCCCCTCTAACTTCTGCCGGGATCTCCGGGATAGAGGCCGAGGATGCCGGTGCCGCATCAGGATTGGTCAACACTGCACACCAACTGGGCAGCGCTCTCGGACTCGGCGTACTCGTCGCGGTCTCGTCAGGAGCCGGACCCTCTGCCGACAACGCTGCAACGGCACTCACCGATCACGTGTCAACGGCTCTCACTGCAGGAACCGCCCTGCTCGCCGCTTGTCTCGTCATCGCCCTCGCACTGATCGTCCCGTCCACGAGAACGCGAAGTACCACAAAGCAATTCGAACCGGAGAAGGGAATTCGAGATGGCGCACTCGTGAACCGAGGCTGAACTGATCACGATCGGCGGCGCCGAGGAATCGCAGATCTCCTCGCACCGCCGCGACGGCACCGCAAGGCCATACATCACGATTTGGGTTGTCCATGCCGAGAACCAACTGTACGTTCACTCGGACTACGGATTCCGCTGACGCAGAACTGAACCGCCCCTTTCGATTCCGAGGAGACCTCATGGAAATCTTGAAGCCCCAGCCCACCAGCAAGGCACCCGGCGACTGGTTCACCGGCGACGTCTGGTGGGACGTCATCTATGCCGGCCAGGAGCCGTCGAGGATGCGCGCCAACATGGTTCGCTTTGCACCGTGTGCGCGAACCGACTGGCATTCCCATGTCCTCGGGCAGACCCTCCACATCGTCTCCGGGACCGCGCTGGTTCAAGCTCGCGGCGGCGAGATCGTCGAAGTTCACCCGGGCGAGACCGTCTATACCCCGGCGGGAGAGGAACACTGGCACGGCGCGGCACCCGACCGTTTCATGAGCCACCTTGCACTGTGGGAAGGACCCGGCGACGGAAGCACCGAAACGACATGGGGCGACAAAGTCACCGATGAGGAATACAACGGTCCCCGCGCCAACCTCCGCTGAGACCGGATCCCCCTCAGATACGTCGCATCACGGAAACGACCTTGCCCAGGATGGCCGCGCGATCGCCGTCGATGACGCTGTATGCGGGATTGCGGGGTTCGAGGTACACGTGACCGTCGCGGCGCCGGAGCACCTTCACGGTGGCCTCGCCGTCGATCATCGCGGCGACGATCTCGCCGGAGTGTGCCTCGTCCTGGCGGCGCACCACGACGACGTCGCCGTCGCAGATGGCTGCGTCGACCATCGATTCACCACGCACCCGAAGCCCGAATACCGTGCCGGAACCGACGAGCTCGCGAGGAAGCGCCAGCACCTCGTCGGTGTGCTCCTCCGCGAGGATCGGCGCGCCGGCGGCAATGTCACCGACCACCGGAACCGTCACGGTGTTCGACGACGACTGTTCCTTCGCGCCTGCGAGGAACGGCCGCACGTCCAACTGCCGAGCCATGGCTGCTCCCCTACGGAGGAAGCCCTTCTCTTCGAGACTCTTGAGGTGCTTGGACACTGTCGACGTCGAGCGCAGACCAACCGCGTCTCCGATCTGCCGCGTGCTCGGCGTGCACCCGTTGGCAGCCACGAGGTCCCGGATGGTCATCAGGATCTGCTGCTGGCGGAGCGGCAGGGAGGAGGGGTCGAGGCCACCGAACATGTCGAGATCGTCGTAATCGGTCACGACGAGAATCGTAGTGATGGGTCCCGACATCCAGGCCTGGCGGCCGGAGTCTGCCAGAAACGGCACAAGCAGTTTGTTTATCGTGCAGCACATGGCACGCTGGGTTGATGGAGCCCCTCGAACCGATGCGCCCGGTGGGCGTCACCGAGGACACTCATACCTCGACGCCGATCTGGAAGTCGGCGCCGGTCACTCTGGGAACGGTGGGCGTATTTGCCTACGCCTTGATGTCCACGAGAACCGGCGTCGTCGAAGTTGCACTTGGCGCGGTGATCGCGATCGCCGGCGTCGCCCTCTACTTCATTTCAGTAATGCGCACGATCAGAGAAAACTCGGACAGCCGCGTACCCCTGCTCGGAACCCCACCCGTCTCGCCCCGTGACGTCGACCTGCTCGCCGGGGCCGGGATGCCCTTGATCATGGGCGGATCGTTGCTGGCCATACGAGCAGCGGGATGGACCTGGCCCTACCTCTACCTCGGACTGCTGGCCGTGATCATGGTCGCTGCCTATGTTCTTCCCGTCGTGCTGCACAACCGACGATTGCGGAAGCGAACTCACCGATCACGAACCCCGTGACGCGATCGGGTACGCCGACGCAACATCGCCAGCCCATTCGCCGACGTTCGAGTGGTGCGACCGGCTCGCCTCAGTGAAGTCGGCTAGGCACTGGCGACCTTGCTGACAGGTTCGACCGGAATGTCGACCTTGCTGAACTGCAGCACACCGTCTTCGATCTCGGCGTCGTGCATCAGCTTGCGGTCGCGGTAGTAATTGTTGACCACTTTCCACGCACCGCGGGCACCCTGACGCGGCATTTCTCCGTCGCCGCGCTGGATGTAGCCCGAGGTCAGAGCTCCGCCCATGAGAGATTCTTCGGCGAAGTCCTCAGGTTCGGCGTGAACCTCGAAAGTCGTGTAGTCGCGCTTACGCATGATCTCGAGTACGCGGCACAGATAGGACGCGGCCAGATCGGCCTTGAGCGTCCAGGATGCGTTGGTGTATCCGAGAATCATCAGGAAGTTCGGGATGTCGGAGTAGAGAACACTCTTGTAGGCGACTGTCTCGTTGAGCTTGACCGGCTCGCCGTCGATGCTCATGGTCGCCCCGCCCAGGATCTGTACGTTCAACCCCGTCGCCGAGACGATGATGTCGGCCTCGAGTTCGCGGCCCGACTCGGTCACGATGCCCTTCTCGGTGAAAGTCGCGATACGGTCCGTGACGATGTCGGCCTTGCCGCTCTTGAGCACCTTGAACAGGTCCCCGTTGGGAACCACGCACAGGCGCTGATCCCACGGGTTGTAGTTGGGGGTGAAGTGACGCAGGTCCACGTTCTTGCCGAGTTGCAAGCGGATCTGGGTGAGGAACAGCTTCTTGGCCAGCTTTGGATTGGTACGTGAGAGCTGAAAGCTGGCGCGTTGCAGTGCGATATTGCGGGCTCGACCGATCTTGTAAGCAATCTGGTCGGGAACGCGTGCGAGCTTGAGACCCTTGGCAACAGGGTCCTCGGACGGTAGCGCCTGGATCCACGTGGGCGAGCGCTGCAGCATGGTGACGTGGCCGGCCGTGGGAGCCATCGACGGGATCAGTGTGATCGCGGTGGCACCGGACCCGATCACCACTACCTTCTTGCCGCTGTAATCGAGATCTTCCGGCCAGTGCTGCGGGTGCACGATCTGACCGCGGAAATCGTCCTCACCGGGGAAGGTGGGGCGGTAACCCTTGTCGTAGTTGTAGTAACCACAGGCGCCGACGAGGACGTTCGCGGTCCACGTCTCGGTCGCACCCGTCGCCTCGATCAAGACGGTCACGGTCCACTGAGCCCTCGCGCGATCGAAGTCCATGGCCACGACCTTGCGGCCGAAGTTGATGTGGTCGGTGACGCCGTATTCCTTCGCGGTTTCCTCGACGTAGTCACGAATACTGGCGCCGTCCGCGAGCACCTTGGTGCCGATCCACGGACGGAAACCGAATCCGAAGGTGAGCATGTCGGAGTCCGAACGGATGCCGGGGTACTTGAACAGGTCCCAGGTGCCACCGATGTTCTCGCGGCGCTCGAGGATCGCGTAAGTGCTTCCGGTCTGCTCACGAATGAGGTGGCAAGCCGCGCCGATTCCGGACAAGCCAGCGCCGATGATCAGTACGTCGACATGCTGTGTCATGAGGAAACTCGTTTCGTAGGTCGTCGCGAAGCTACATCTGGCGTCGGCAGTGGCCGAGAATCATCAACCGGTCCAGGCCGGATTCCCTAAGGTCAGCGCCAATCAACAGGGTATGTGCAACCGACGGTAACAGTCAATATCTCGACCAGGCTCGAGACAGAACGTCACGAATGGCGGCGCGCCTGCCGCATGGCAATTCGATCGAGACGGCTGAACGCCTCACGCCACCGAGGTGTCGTTCACACCGCCGACGAAATGCCCGACGGCTCGCCTACTCGAGATAGCCATCCCCAAACATTCATCGCTCCAACATAATTCGATAACCAAACGTGCGAGCTTCTCCAGGCGGACGGGCAACTGAGATATCGCCGTTACCCTCGTGCGCATCAGATGGAGAGGTCACTGCGACCGCTGGCGCACTGACGAGACCACTCTGAAACCAACGGTGTTGGTTTCGCGGCAAAGAGAACAGACCGGATTGGGCCTCCACCGGCGGTGTAGTCCCTATGACACACTCCAGCACAGTCACCGTGTACACCACTCGTCGCGATCGAGGATTCGCCCATGCAATCGCTGCCGGAATCAGCGACAGGGCTGATTCCGGGCCACACACCGCAGACATGAGTCTGTTGGAGAACCACACCAGCGAGCACGGTAGAGCGCTTGTTCTTCTACCACTCGGGGGCGTCGATTGGCAGGTGAAGGAGCTCTCCGCGCTCGAAGGATCGGTCCTGATCGGCGATCTCAGTGGCGGCCACTCCCTCATTCGAGGGCTCGCGGCGGGCGCCCACACCGCGCTCAACTCGCAACTACCGTTCGCATCGCTACTCGATGAGCTGCAGGCCGCGCTCAACCCCAACTCCGCTCAGCCTGCGCACGACACTTCCTCTCTCGTACAACGCATCCGGTTGCGCGCCGAAGAATTCGCACGAATCAGCAGTCTCACCGATCGCGAATTCGAAATCATGGGACTTCTCTACGGCGGTTCCAATGTCGACTCGATTGCTCGAACCGCCCACATTGCACCAACCACGGTTCGCGCCCACATCCGAAGCATCTTGCAGAAGCTGGGGGTGCACTCCCAGCTGGAGGCCTGCGGGATGCTCCGCCGCTCTGGTCACGACACACGCAGATACCCGTTGGAGCTTCGGATCGGACGCTTCTAGCAGGAAGCACCCACAGACACACTCATTGAGATGGGTGCTCACTCTGATCGAACTCGACCTTCGCAAAGATCGTCAATTTTGACGATTCGACGACGTGCCCGGACGTCGAATATTAGGTCCTACACGACGCCGAAGACACGAGTGAACATCGAAAGGTGCATTCAATCAATGGAATACACACGCACAGTGCCGCGACATCTCGTCCACAGACATGCGGTTGCCGAGGTTTTCCTGACGGACTACCGGATCGAATCGAACTCGGCGTACCAGGTTGCTGTGCAACTGCCGCTCTCGCACCGAATATTCGACGCATCGAGCGAGCAACACGATCCGCTCGGGGTGGCAGAAGCATTCCGGCAGGCAGTGGTGCTTCTGTGCCACACCCGATACGACATTCCACTGCACTACAAGTTCCTCATGGAAACATTCAGCTTCGAGATGTTGGATGCACTCGACGTGCAACCAGTCGCGGAGCCGTTGAGTTTCTCGATGACAGTGGACAACCTCACCCATCGCGACGGAGCGGTCTCGGGCGTCGAAATGACGGGGGTCCTCCGAGAGGGCGCCCGGCACGTCGCCGGATGCAAAGCTGTTGCGCGAGGAGTCAGCCCCGAGGGATACCGTCGCATTCGGCAAGGACGAGAAGACTACCGCCCGAGTCGGCGCATCCTTCCCACCGGAACCGCGGTGGTCGGTTCGGAGCGGGTCGGACGTTTAACCGATGGAGATGTGCTCATCAGCACTGATGCTGCTGGGCACACGATGTTCTGCACTCCCGATCCGCGCAACCACTCCCTTTTCGACCACCCCGTCGACCACATCCCGGGAATGATTCTTTTCGAGGCCGCTCGACAGGCGGTGCGGTACCGCACCGGCGCCCCAGCAACACGTATCGCCTCACTCTCGGCGACCTTTCCGAGGTTCACCGAATGGGAAACGCCGTGCGAGGTGTCAACGACTCCACTCGACGCGTCGGGCCGTGTGCACCGAGTTCGGTTCACTCAAGAACTGGAAACCACCGCGGAACTTGAACTTACAGTTGCGGACCAACTATGACAGGACACGGACACGCCCTTCTCGTAGCGTCGTTTACGTCAAACGCTCGGAGGTTCCCACTCTCTCGGTGCAAGCGCGGCCAGTTGCATGACATGCGCCAACTTGTCCTCGCGGACAATCGTGGGCAACACCAAGTTCCACATCTGACTCAACCGCTCGTACAGATCGGTTCTGCCCGTCAGCATTTCCGAGAGAATCTGCACTCCGGTGAACGACCCCACGACGAATCGAGCCAACGCGTCGATGTCGGTGCCCGGGACGATATCGCCGGCTTCCGCCGCTTGGGTTGCCACCTGCTTGATGGCCTCGATCCAATCGAGGTACGGCTGTTCGATGGGACCTTGAATACTGCCGATCTCCATCGTCAACCGCATGCCACCTCGCGCGATGGGCTCCGTCACAAGCTGCCGAGCCATCTCCTGCGAAACGAGCACAAGGGTTTCGACCGCAATGTCGGAATGCGCAGCAACCCGTCGGGTCCCCTCCATCGCCATACCGTGCTGGGCAGCGATGACCGCGTGCGCAAGCTCCTCCTTCGACGCGAAATGAAAATACATCGCGCCCTTGGACACACCCCCGTGTTGCAAGATCGTGCCCAGACTGGCGGAGTACCCGAACTTCTCAAAACTCTTCGCAGCACCCAAAATGACAGCCTGGCGCGTGAGGACCGCACGCTCCTGCATGATCTACCCAGCTCTCGTTGCCGACGGAATGAATCTCAACGATACGTCGAAAGACCCGGCAGCAACGCTCCCGACACGGACACACCATGACGACTCTGGTCCTCGGGGCCACTGGTTTCATCGGCTCGGCGGTGATGAACCAGCTGGTTTCCCGGGACGGAAACGCTGCGATCGGTTTCGTTCGCACGGACGGCGCGGCCAAACAACTCAGCCGCAACGGAATTGCCGCCACTATCGGCGACATCAACGAAAGCGTCTCTCTACGAGTTGCAATGAGCCAGGCGTCGACCGTCATCTGCTGCGTGTCGTACGTGGGCGACGACGAACAACAGTGTGTTCACGTCAACGAACACGGCATACGTAACGTTGCGTCGATCGCCACCGCCGTCGGCGTCGAACGGCTGCTCTACGTCAGCACCGCCGCGGTGTACGGGCCAGGCCCGTTTCGAGACCTGCCGGTCAACGGCGCACCTCTCAAACCCCTCTCACCTGCCAGTCGCACACGCGCTCTCGCCGAGAAGTTCGTGCGCGACGCCGGCGGCCTCGTCGTCCGGCCCCATCTCGTGTACGGACCCGGCGACAGATGGTTTCTGCCGACACTGACGCGAATTGTCTCTCGACTCGACTCGATCATCGACGACGGCAACGCGGTACTGTCAGTAGTCGACGTAGACCTACTCGCCCGATCTATCCACGAGCTGTCGATAGAACACCAATTTCGCTACGGCTCAACACTTCACGTCAACGAGCCTGCCCCACGGACAGTTATCGACCTTCTCGAGCATCATGCGCGGGAGACCAATTGGACTGTGCCCCAGAGCTCTATCCCCCGCGCCGACGCAGTGAAAGCTGCTGCCCAGCTGGGTCTCGACATGCACAAGATAGACATGATCAGCCTCGATCACTGGTTCCGGTCGAGACTGTACTGATGACACAAAGGTTGCTCTCGCCAAAACAACTGCCTCCCAGACTTTTCAGTTCTCATTCGGGATCATCCTGCGCAATGAGCAGGACCTATTGCGCTGTCACTACAGACGAACAGTGCGAGCTCTGATGGATGAAAACAATGACTGCACAATGACGGCAGTGGTCGCGCCCGACACCGATTCTCTCGGGCAGATGGCGATCCACAGTTCCACTAACGGTGTCAGCTCCCGAAGTTCATGTCAGGGGTTGATGTGGGCGCACCAGCGCTGGGCAGTGAGACCACCCAGGATGCTTGTTGCACCGCGTACGTGGTGTACGGGAACATCGCCAGGTAGGGCTCGAGTCCTGGGTAGTCCGATACCCACATGCTCGTCGGTTCATCGACGCTGCCGCAAGACGCCAGGACGACGTAGGAGCCTTCCGGGATATCGTTGATCGTCTGAACTGTTGTGCCGGTGGGAATCACGCCGCTCTCGTAGATCGTCTGTCCTGGACCGATCGTCACTTCGATCGGTGGCAGCACTCCGCCGGGCGCGTTCCCGAGCGAGGTGCTGCATTGCAGAGCTCCACCCGAATTATTGGTGATGGTGTTGCTCACGGTCGAGCCGGAAGCACTGTAAGCGAAGGTGACGTCGGCAGCTGTGGAAGCTGAGGCCAGTGAGGGAGCAGCCATTGCCAACGGAAGAGCTGCAGCACCGACGAGGGCCGCTCGCGTGATCGAATGCATCGAATCTCCTTCTCGTTCAGCATGAAAGGTCGTCAGTTGATCTTGACATGAAACGAGACCAATTGGACGGATTCAACGAAGATTGATGTCTAACCTAACGACCACAGTTGATGGCAATCTCAGAATGACCTGGAATGTCGACAAATTGAATACCCGTTTCTTCTTCGAGAACTGCCCACCGATCCTCCCATTCGCGAGGCCGAAATCAACCTGAAACTCAGGACATTCCGGTATCCCGCAGGGTGATGTTCAGCCGCCCGGACGGCAAACCGATGTCGGGGCTTGCACTTCCGGCGATAACTTTCGGCACTCCGTGATACGCGAACCGAGACTCTCCACCGAACACGAACAGATCACCCGAATGGAGTTCGACGTCGGTGTACGGCTTGTTTCGATTCTCGGAATTACCGAACCGAAAGATACAACTCTGGCCGACGCTCAGTGAGACGACGGGAGCGTCGCAACGCTCGTCCTTGTCCTGGTGCATGCCCATCCGAGCGCCCTCCTCGTAGAAATTGATCAGGGCAGTGTCCGGCGTGTATCTCTCCCCCGCAGTCGGGTCACCGTAGGTAGAGGCGACTGCGGTGCGGCCGAGGTCGACGAGCCAGTCAGGTACCGCTGCAACGGGCGCGCCGTTCACGTCGTCGGCGGTGCGGGTGTATTTGTACGGCTGCCAATGCCAACCGAGACAGACCGTCTGCACCGACATCTTGTGCCCACCAGGGACAACAGCCGAACGCATCGGAACAGGGGCGGTCGCCCACCGTCGGCACTCAGCCACCAGTCTGCGCTGTTGTTCGATGCTGAGCCAATCCGGAACGAGAATCGCCCCCGGTGCCACCTCCATACGTGGCCGAGGAATCAGAGCGTTCATGGATTCCACGCTAATCGGTTTCGAAGCATTGACACCCTTCGCATGGGCTCGTATCGTAATCAACAGATTGGTTGATAAAGGAGATGGTTGACAAGTGATCGTGGATCCAGGGGCAGACGAGCGTCTCGACAAGGCGTTCATGGCACTCGCCGACCCGGTACGACGGCGGATCATCGCCCGTCTGAGCACCGGCCCCCACACGGTCAACGAGTTGGCCGAGCCATTCGAGATCACGAAACAGGCAGTCTCCAAACATATTCAGGTACTCGAAGCCGCGGGTCTGGTCACTCGCAGCCGCGAAGCCCAGCGGCGGCCGGTACATCTCAACGCCGCAACTCTTGAGGCTTTGACCGCCTGGATCGACCGCTATCGACTGATCCACGAACAACAGTTCCGCAAGCTCGATCACCTACTCAGCACCACACAGAAGGAGACTTAGCCATGGCTACCACCATTCCCGTCACCATCACGGCTCCTGAGGGCGTGCCGTACATCGACATCACCCGTGAGTTCGACGCACCCGTCAGTGCCGTCTTCGCAGCTCATTCGAATCCCGAACTGGTCAAGCAGTGGCTAGGCCCCAACGGATACGAGATGGAGATCGACGAATACGAGTTCGTCAGCGGTGGTCGATACAAGTACGTCCATCGCAACCCCGAGGGCGAAGAGTTCCGGTTCAACGGTGTGTTTCACGTTGTTCGCGAAAACGACTTTGCCATCCAGACCTTCGAATACGAGGGATTCCCCGACATCGTCAGCATCGAATCGATCACGTTCGAGGATCTGGGCAACGGACGCACCCGCCTCTCCGGTCATTCCGTATATCCGAGCCTCGAAGCGCGAGACGGAATGATCGAGAGCAATATGGAGCTCGGTGTCACCGAAGGTTACGAACGCCTGGACAAGATCGTCGCGCAACTCTGACCACCTGTTTGCCCGAACCTCCCCAGCGAAAGGCAGTTTCATGGACTGGACCCTCGAAGTAGTCATCGTCCCCGTCAGTGACCTCGACCGCTCCATCGAGTTCTACCGTGACAAGGTCGGTTTCGATCTCGACCACCACACCGTCAACGAACACATGACGGTCGCCCAGCTCACTCCGCGTGGTTCGGGCTGCTCGATCGTCATCGGCAACCTGCCGTCGCAAACCGAGATGGCCCCTGGTTCGTTGAAGGGATTGCAGTTGGTCGTGGCCGACGCTGCGGCGGCTCGCCAAGAGCTCATCGACCGCGGCGTCGATGCCAGTGAGGTCACCGTCTTCGACGAGCGTGACGGGGGCACCTTCTTCGGATTCGCCGACCCGGACGGCAATACCTGGGCTGTCCAGCAACTGAAGGTCCGCGGCGACAAGCCGCTCATTCCGAAGGAGTACCGCGACCGCTTCGGTGCGTAGTGGCTGCCTTCCATGCTGCGTAACCTTCGGGCATGCAGACGGCGCAGGGGCGATAGCCGGCCGCAATCGCGGTCGGCTCGTCCGCGAAGAACACCCGACTGGCGACGTACCCACCGCGTGCGATTGCCTGCGCAGCCCCTCGACAGTCGAGCCGCCCGTAGATCTTCGTTTTCCGATGCCCACCAAGCGCACCGGGCGTCGAACTCTCGTAGGGTTTGTTGCGAGCGTCGCGGAGGATGTACGTCTTACTCGGCATCATGAAGCACCAATCCCAATGTTCGACGCGTGCCGGAGTGCACCACGCTGACACCATGCCGCACAGGTGCTCTCGACCACCCACGCGAACTCTGAACCGGCCGATCCCCCGTGGTGAAGATCAACGCGTGCCCCTGTTCGAGCACCGTCACCGTCGCTTTCGACTGGGCGCGCGGCCGCTGTTCCACGAGCAAGAACTCGCCGCCGGAGTGGTCGATGCGAGGTCTGTCGAGTCCGATCACGATTTGCAAGGGAAATACCAACTCTCCGTACAGGTCCCGATGCAGAGCATTCCAGTCGCCGGGTCCGTAGGACAGAAGAATCGGGGTCGGCCGATTCTGGCCGGCGTCGTGGCACTGATCGATCCATTCTTCGAAACTGTCCGGCCACGGCGCACTGTCCCCCAGTTCGAACGCCCACTCCCGCGCCACGGGCAGCAGGTGCCGGTAGAAGGCCGCTCGCATAGCCGTGATCGGCTCCGGTACGGGATCACCGAAGTACCGGTACTCCCCCTGGCCGAAGCGGTATCGAGCCATGTCGACGGTGCTCCGAAAGCGGTCGACCTCCGAGTACCAGGAAGCGATTTCGCGACACTCCGACTCGTCGAGTATCGGCGCCGCCTGTGCACACCCACTGGCGTTGATTCCCTCGATCAGCGCAGGCCAATCGAGGGAATCAACTCGAGCAGGCAGATCGGTGAAGAGGTCCATACGTCGTAGACGACGCAGCGGTCAGGAATGTGAGAATGCCAGCAGTTGGTCAGCCAGAGAGTTGTACGTACGGGCGATCCCGGCATAACTGAGCACGGGTTCCGGATTCCAGGTGCCGACCTTCCCTGCCTTCACCGCGGGCAAGTTGGACCACGCAGGATTGGTGCCGAGCGAATCCAGTTGCAAACTGGACGGGCGGTCGTCGAGGAAGATCATGTCGGCCGGATAGTGGTCCGCCATCTCCCAGGCCAGTTTCTCGACGTAGACCGACGAGCCCTCGGCCGGATCGACGACGGCAAGGCCCAGACCCTTCAGATCAGCGAGGATCGGGAATCCCGAACGACTGACACGAATCGTGTCCGGATCTGCGGACACGAACAAAACCGGTGATTTCTTCAGGGAGGAAGCAACTTCGGAGATTCGCTCACGCGCAGCGCGGTAGTCCTCTCTCTGCCCTCCCAGATCCTGGTCCGCTCCGAGTTCCACGGCCAGTTGCACAATGTCCTGCACGATGGAATCGATGTTTCCTGTTGCTGTTTCCACGAAAAGTACTGACGACAAGCCTTTCACTGCATCCAAGTTCGCCTCGTCGAGTAATGCCGACCCGCGCAACTGAGGGACGATGACGACGTCCGGCTCGAGCGCAGCGATCTTCTCGAGTTCCACTTGTCCCCAGAGTTGCCCGACCATGTCGGTCTTCGAGAAATCCAAGTTGCCGGAGATGCTGGTGTCCGTCGATCCCGGAGATCGTGTCAGTGCCCCGAAAACACCGACCGGCACCAGTCCGTAATCCCACAGAGCACCGGCGATACCGGTGTAGGCGACAAATGTCCTTGGCGGTGAATCCAATTCGATCAGGTTTCCGCGATCATCGGTGAAGGACCAGCCTGCATCGCCTACACCCCCGTCGTCTGCACCCGAGCGCGAGCAACCGGCCACTGCCAGTGAGGCAGCCAATCCCGCTGCGGCGCCGAGGAACCTGCGGCGATTCCAGTCCATCACGAGACACCTGTGCGGTCGTGGAGTGAGCAGCGTGGTCATGTGTGTGCCCTTTCGGCGATGGGTTGAACTGTTGCAGGAGTTGACGAACGAGAAAAGAGAAGGATCGATGTAAAACCTGTGAGCATTCCGACGCCCGCGCAGAAGACCAACGGCCACAGCAGGGCGAACTCGTCCGAACCAGCGAAGAGTGAGCCGCACAACGCAATTCCGACGGCAAGCCCGAATTGACGCGACGAGTTGGCTGTTGCCGAAGCGGTCCCGGCGCGCTCTGTCGGGGCATCCGACATCGCCGCGCCCGGCAGCACCGGCGATACCATCGCCGAACCGACACCGGTCAGAATCAGCCCGGCGATCAGCGCGGGCCAGAGCGGCTCGACGAGAACGTACAGCATGGCCACGCAACCGATTCCGCACAGGACCGTCCCGAATCCGAGCGACAGTCGAAGGTCGACTCGCTGAAGCCGTGATCCACACAGCGCCGACACTGTGACAAAAGCGAGCGGTTGAATCGAGAGCACAAGTGCGGCCGTCGATGCCGACAGTCCCAGCCCGTTCTGCAGCCACAGTGAAAGAACCACGAGCGGGCCGTAGGCTGCGAGGTAGTACCCGAACGCCGCGACGAGAACGCCGTCGAATTTCAGGGATCGGAACAATGCCGGATCGAGCATCGGGCTGCCGCTTCGACGCTGCCAGGACACAAAGGCCGTCAGCGCACCGATTGCGATCAAGAATGCCAGAACTGTCGACGACGAAGTCCACCCGACGTCGCCGCCCCACGTCACGCCGAGAACCGCGGCAACGGCAGCGACGGTGAACAGAAGCATTCCGGCCCAGTCGATGTTGTCGCCGCCGCGCTCACTGTCTTCGAAGCAGAACACAGCCATCACGAGCGCCACTGCGGCCACGGGGATTCCGAAATAGAAGACCGCACGCCAGTCGAAGAACTGCGTCAGCAGCCCTCCTGCAACATTTCCGATTCCCGCTGCCAATCCGGCGACGGCTCCCCACGCGGCAAAAGCCACGTGCCGATCACGATCCGAATATGCGTCGCCGA
This sequence comes from Rhodococcus sp. P-2, assembly GCF_016598535.1. Lineage (GTDB taxonomy): Bacteria > Actinomycetota > Actinomycetes > Mycobacteriales > Mycobacteriaceae > Rhodococcus_F > Rhodococcus_F baikonurensis. Next base: position 2,612,583 of record NZ_CP066779.1, read on the forward strand.
GCAGCGGCAGGAGCGTCGCGAACATCGCCGCACCGGCAATTCCTTGAGCGCCACGGGCTACGACCAGAACCGTGACGTCGGGAGCAATCGCGCACACAGCCGTTGCCACCAGGAACACGACCAGTCCGCAGATGTAGAGGCGTTTGCGTCCCCACGCATCGCCGAGTGCGCCCATGCCCACCAGAAGAGCAGCCAACGCCAGCGTGTAGGCGTCGACGACCCAGGACATCGCGCCTGTACTGCCGTCCAAACCGACCGCGATGGCCGGCACCGCGATCGTCGTGATCGTGGCGTACGTCAGTAACAGAAAAGTTCCGATGCATGCGGCGATGAGCGGCAGCCATCGTCGTGCCGACATGGTCAACCTCCGGATAGGGCGGTAAGTGCGCCCTAACTATGGAGGTTCAAGTCAACTTGAAGTCAAGCGCTGCTTCGACGCGTTTGTCGAGCTGCTCGAGCAACCACGCGCACTGCATCGGACGCTCTTGCCGACACGTCAGGTGATGCTCGAGAATAAGTTTCGCTCGCGTAGCGGCGGCGATCTGCGCCTCGAGGGTCGACACTTGATCTGCGAGAACCGTGGAGAACTGCTCGGACGTAGTGTCGGTTTCGATGAAGGACCGCACCTGTTCCAAGGACATTCCCGTCTCGGTGTACATCCGGATCAAGGCCAGGCGGCGCAGCTCACGCTGGCCGTACCAGCGTTTGCCGCCAGTTCGCGACCGCGCGGACAGCAGTCCTTCGTCCTCGTAATAGCGCAAGGTCGACGCCGCGATTCCGAACGATTGTGCAACCTCGCCGATCGGGATCAAGTGCTCACGCATTCACCGATCGTAGGCTGAATCCGTAGGCGGTTCCGGCAGTTATGTGTGACTTGGCATACTGACTAACGGAAGGGGTCGCGTAAGTGATCTCACGGCAAAATGCTGGATGCGCTCGTTGAACGAGGGAGAGCTGTGCTGGATCCAACGCGACCTGTCGGACCGTACTCGTCAGGAGTGCCCGCCTCTGCCCTCGAGGTCCGCATGCCGGACCTCGAACGCTTCGGCCTCGCCCAGCTGTGGCGTTCCGCGATCATCGCCGTCGTATTGTCCACGTCGATTATGTTGGCGCTGATCGTGTGGCCTTTCCGCAAGCGCGGACGCACGTGGGCAGACGCTGCCTCCGACGGGATGGTCGACGGATTCATCGCATTGGGTCCCACCTTCGTCAAGCTCGGCCAACTGGTCGCGTCGTCGTCCGGCCTGTTCCCGGCCCCGGTCGCCAATGCGTGCCTACGTTGTCTCGACGACGTTCCGTCCTTTCCTGCCGAGCAGGCTCGGAGCGTCGTGCTGACGGACCTCGGATACTCCGTGGACGACCTGTTCGCGAAGTTCGACGATGTACCTCTCGCGGCCGCGTCGGTTGCACAGGTGCACGCGTGCGTTCTGCACGACGGCCGAGAGGCCGTCATCAAGATCCAGCGTCCGGACATCTATGCGCGGATGCTGATCGACCTGCGGGCGGCGTACTGGGGCGCGAACATCCTCGAGAAGTTTGTCGAGTTCCTTCGAATTGCCAATGCCACCGCCATCATTCGCGATCTGCACAACGCCACGATGACGGAATTGAACAGCGCAGTCGAGGCCGACCGGCAGACCACCTTCCGGAACAACATCAGTGCGTTCGGCGACAACAAAGGAGTCACGACGCCGGAGGTCTACTGGGACTACTGCGGTCCCCGAGTCATCTGTATGGAACGCATGCGGGGCGTTCCGCTCGATCGGTTCGTCGCCGGTCCGGACGGAATCGACGAAGCCCGAATGCTGATCCGGCGCGGTGTGAAGGTCTGGCTCGAATCTGTCATCGTTCACGGTCCGTTCCACGGAGACGTACATGCCGGGAATCTGTGGGTCCTCGACGACGGCCGGATAGCGATGCTCGACTTCGGCATTGTCGGAGTTCTTCCGGAAACGTGGCGCTCGATCCTGTCCGATATGTTCCGCGCGACTCTCATCGACGGGGATTTCGCCCGCGTCGCTCGCGGAATTCGATCCTTGGGTTATGCAACCGACTACGAAGTCGACGACGCTCAACTCGGAATGCAGGTGGCGACAGCCCTCGCCCCGATTCTCGGCCGTGACCTGGGTGAACTCAAGCTCAGTGAATTGATCATGGCACTGATTCAATTGGGCAAACAGTGGGGTGTCGCGAGTCCCGAGGAATTGGTTCTTTTCGGTAAGCAACTCGGATACTTCGAGCGATATGCGACGGCGTTGGCACCCGGTTGGGTGATCGGCCAAGACCTTTATCTGTTCAAGAACGTATTTCCCGAGGCAGTCGCCGAAAAAGCACAAGAACTCGGCATCACGATGCCTGACGAATAAATTTGTCCCCTATTTCCTTATTCTGCATTTCGCCTGTCGGGGTTAGCCTGTAATGACCAACCGGCCGAGGAGCAAATGTGCAGCCACTTTCTGTAGCCCTCCCGCACGCGTCGACAAGTCCGAGGAGTAACGGGCCGCGTGTCGGCACCACCCTCGGCGCCCTCATGCATTCCACGGACAAGTCCGTGATCGAGCTTCTGGAAAGCCCGGACGGGCTTGACATCGACATCCGTTCGATCGCCCTCGTCGAGTCCTCCGACATCGACGGCACCGACAGCCGAGGTGCGATCTCCGACATCTACCTTCCCGTCGGAGTTCCGGAGTCGACGCTGACGCAGTGGCTACGAAGGTTCGAAGGCAGGCCGTCACGGCGTCGGCCGAAGCTCTTGCTCGTCAAGAATGCGCGCGAGGCGACGACGGTACTCAACGCCGCACGAGGCATCGGAATCGCCGTGGCCGCGGTCCATCCGCAGGCCAGCTCCGGGCACGTTTACTCGCTGGTACAACGACTTCTGACGCAGAGTTCGTATCGTTCACGGGCCGCGGCGGGTGCAGTACCGGGAGGCGACTCCGATCTGTTCGCACTCTCCGAAACGATCGCTGAACTGACCGGCGGCCTCGTGACGATCGACGACACTGCACTCCACGTCATCGCGTATTCGGCTGCTCACGAGGGTGAAGACGAGCTCCGTCAACTCTCCATACTCGGCCGGGAGTGGCCGATCGAATACACCGAATGGATAGAGAGCAGAGGCGTGTTCGAGCATCTCAGGCGCTCGGACGAGGTCATCAGTCTGCCCTCCGAGCCGGGCATCGGAGCCGCGCACCGGCTGGCAGTGAGTATCACTCGCCCGGACCTGTCCGCGCCGACGGGTTCCGTTGCACACCAACACAATCTCGGCAGCATCTGGGTGCAGCAGGCGTCAGGACCACTGTCGGACGACGCGGGCGCGGTATTGCGTGGTGCAGCGGCCGTCGCCGCACGCATTCTCATGCGGACGCTGGACGCGTCCAGCCGCGAAAATGATCAAGTGCAAAGGTTGTTCGGTGTTCGCTCCGGCGGAATCGACGTGCACTCCCTCGCCGGCTCCTTCGGCATCAGCACCGACGGCCCCGCTGCGGTCGTCGGATTCGCGACCTCCCTCGAGCCCGGATCGGATCTCGATCGAATCACCAACGCCTTGCGCTTGCGCGCCAGCGCATTCCGCAGCGACGCGGTCACGACGATCATCGACCACCGGATCTACGTGCTGTTTCCTCGGGCCGAAAACGAGGTCGCGATCAGCGACTGGGCTTACGACACCGTGCGAGTACTCGAGAATCGTGCGGGCATCAGCGTCCGTGCCGCCGTGGCGGTACCGATCGCGCGGTTGCACGGTGTGCCCGAGGCGCGTCGAGAGGTAGACCGCGTGCTCGATACCACTGATGATCACGACACCGCGAAGGTCACCACACTCGCGGCGTCACGCACCGCGGTGTTGCTGGGCGAAATCCTCGATCTCGTCGCCGATCACGAGCGACTACGTGACCCTCGTATCGACAGACTCATCTCCTACGACGACAAGAACACTTCTGACATGCAGTTCACGCTCACGGCCTATCTGACGGCTTTCGGGGACGTGAAGAAGGCCGCTTCCTCACTGAAAGTTCATCCGAACACGCTGCGCTATCGCATTCGGCGTGCTGAACAGATCATGGGCATTTCGTTGGACGAGCCGGATACGCGCCTGCTCACCGAACTACAACTCGCCATCCTGGGACGTGCCCCGGACGAGTCTGAAAGATACGAAACGTCCGATCAGTGAGATGGGCCTCGAGCCCACCCTGAACTCTCGAGTAGACAACTGAGGAATCCGAAGAACAACTCTCACCTCAGGAGATACCTTGCGCACTCGTGGAGCCGTCATTCGCCAAGCACCAGGCACATACGAGGTGGTCGATCTCGAACTCGATTCACCCCGCAGCGGCGAACTCACCGTCAAGATGGTCGCCTCCGGCTTGTGCCACTCGGACGATCACATCGCCAGCGGCGACCACGGAGTCGGCCGCTATCCCATCTGCGGCGGACACGAAGGCGCCGGAATCGTCGTCGAGGTCGGGCCGAATACCGAAGGGTGGTCCGAGGGTGATCATGTCGTGTTCTCGTTCCTCGCCGCCTGCGGCCGTTGCCGGTGGTGCGCAAGCGGAATCCAGAACCTGTGCGACAACGGCGCCGCCATCATGACCGGCAGCAGGCCCGGCGAAACCTCGAGTTACAGAATGTCTCTCGACGGTCAGCCCGTGGCCCAGACCTGCGGCCTGTCCACCTTCAGTGAATACACCACGGTCAGCACTCTCTCGGCCGTGAAAGTCGACAAGCACCTGCCTCTCGACGCTCTGTGCCTGCTCGGCTGCGGCGTCGGAACCGGGTGGGGCGCCGCGGTCAACTCCGCTCAGGTCTATCCCGGGCAGACCGTCATCGTCATGGGAGTCGGCGGAATCGGAATCAATGCGGTACAGGGCGCCTCGCATGCCGGTGCCGCCCACGTGATCGCGGTGGACCCGGTCGCCTTCAAGCGTGACAGTGCATTGAAGTTGGGCGCGACCCATGCCGTGGCCACCATGGAGGAAGCCACCGACATCGCGCGCTCGTTCACCAACGGCCAGGGCGCGGATTCCGCCATCGTCACCGTCGGCGTCACCACCGGCGAACATGTCGCGCAGGCGTTCTCGTCGATCCGCAAGGCAGGAACGTGCGTCGTCACCGGTCTCGGGAAGATGACGGACGTCGGCATTCCCGTGAGCCTGATGGAGCTCACCTTGTACCAGAAGAGAATTCAAGGTTCCTTGTTCGGGGCGTCCAATCCCACCGCCGACATTCCCTGGATGATCGATCTCTACACCAGCGGCAAACTCGAACTCGACGGCCTCATCACCAACCGGTACAGCCTCGACCAGATCAACAACGGATTCGCCGACATGCATGCCGGTCGCAATATGCGCGGAATCATCACCTTCTGAGCGATGTCTCTCCGGGCTTGACTCGTCAGCAAGTCCGGAGAGATCCTTCACATCAGCGTCACCAGGCATTCATGGTGTCGAGGATTTGTCCTCTGACCATCCACAATTCAGCGGACCAGTACGGCCACGAGTGAATACCGGCGGGCGGAAAGCTGTACGTCGCTGGGATTCCCAAGGACTTCAGGCGAATTTCGAATGCCCGCGCGTGTACCCACGAGAGCGCCTCCAGTCCCATACCCGTCGCGGTGTGGAAATAGTCGATCGGCGCAGACGGATGATCGTACGGTCCCGGGATGCCGTTGGACGACGAAATGTACATCGACAGTCCGCGAAGCGATTCCGCGTTGACGAACGGGTCGTTCCGAAGCCACCCGGATGACCACGGCGGGCCCCACATCGAATCGACGTTGTACCGGCCGGCGTCGAACATGGCTACGCGGATCGCTTCGCGCATACCCGGGCCCGAGATATTGATGTAGCCGGACAGCGAGCCGGCGAACTTGAACTGATCCCGATGATGCCCCGCCAGGTTCAATGCGGCACTACCGCCCATCGACAACCCGATGATCGCATTATTTGTTGGTGAAACACCGTACCCTGCAAGGAAGTCCGGAAGCTCACGGGTGAGAAATGTTTCCCACCGGTACGTTATCGGCTGAGCGTTGAAATTGGACGGCGCGTACCAATCCGTGTAGAAACTCGACTCACCGCCGACCGGCATCACCAACGTGATGTTGTCGTTGCGGTACTGATCGAGTGCGTTCGTTTCGAAACTCCAAGCATTCCTGTCGTTTTGCGCTCGAAGACCGTCGAGCAAGTACAGCGCGGCGTTGCCACCGCGCGCGGCCCACTGCACCTGAACCTTGATGTTTCCCATCGAAGACGGGACCCACAACTCGTCGTAACCACCCCATGGCGCCGAGTGCGCCGGAGTCACGCCATGGGCCGGAGTGGCACTCGCGGCGGTCGGACCGAACATACCGCCGAGAAGAAGCATCGACAACAACGCCGCTACGAGCACCCGTACCCGCCGTGTATTGCGCTCGGGCAACGTGAATCTGATTCTCTGCAAGGTTGTGTCTTTCCCCGAAACTGCGCATCAAGAAACTCGCTTCGGTAAGTGCATCGTCGGTTCCACTGTCGACGTGTTTGTCCCTTTCCGGGGGCTCCGGTGTTACAAAGTCGAGGTCATCGCGGCAAACGGACAACTGTCGTGCCGAACGAATCCAGGTGGCGAAAAGCACAATTCACGATGCGCGCTGTCCGCGCTCACTCAGCCGAGGGACGAAGCGATCGCGTCTCGCCCCGCAGCAGCGCAAGCTTGGTCCTGCATTCCGTCTGGAGCACCACCGACACCGATACCGGCGATCGAGGCGGATCCGGACTTCAATGTGACTCCACCTGCAAGGAAGAGGGTGCCGGGAAGGTCGGCGATGGTCGATCCCTCACCTTTGGTACGCTGCGAGAGGTCACTGGTGTCGGCTCCGAAAGCTGCAGAGGTGTATGCCTTCTCGCGTGAGGCCTCCACCGTGTGCTGCGCCGCGTTGTCGCCTCGCACCATGGCGATGACGTTTCCTGCCCGGTCGACGACGGAGACGGTGACAAATCCGAGCCCGTCGGCACGGCATTTGGCCATGGCCGCACCGGCGGCCTTCACTGCTGCGTCGGCGCTGAGTCGATTCTGACTGACCACCGCCGAATCGCCAGTCGCAGCAGGCTGCTGCGTGGCAGAAATCGACGTCGTGCTCGATGCGTTCGCCACCGGCGTGTCGGTGGTCGAGCAGGCGGCGCTTGCAAGGATCGCGACAACCGGAACGGCGACAGCGAGCGTACGGGGAAGTCGGGTGTAGATGCGGTGGTTCATGGCGGGCACACTTTCAGTCGAATGGTTCGAAACCGTCCACTACAGCGTCGCGTCCCGGCGCGGGTGCGCACATCGGGCGCTCGGGTGACGAACCGTGCCCCATCTGGTTGTCCAGATATCATCCGAATGGTTGATACGACGGCCTGGCGCCCTCCGTAATATTCGAGGGATGAGTAACGGAGCGATGAACGCCGACGCCGAACTCGGCCTACGCGGCCCGTTGGCGTATGCGATCCACGCGTCGTTCTTCGTACTGTTGTCGACATCGGGAGTTCGGTACGTCACAGTCCACGGGACAAGCGGTCGGTTCGGGGTGGTGCTCGTTCTGGCCGGGGTTCTCGCCGTGCTCTACGCCGTCATGGCTACGGTGTCTTCGCGAGATGTGGTTCGCCAACGGCTGTGGATGTGGCCGGTACTGAGCACCTGGGCAGCACTGGTCTGGCTTGCACCGAGTTTCGCGTGGTGCGCGTTCCCCGTTCTCTTCCTCTGTATTCGCCTGTACCCGAGCAAAATCGCCTACCCACTCGTCGGGATCCTGGGCGTCCTCGCCGGTATCGCGTTCTACCGGGTCACCGGTCGTGCCGAATTGGTGACACTGCTCGGACCTCTGTGCACCGCGGCACTGGTCGCGGCAGCCTACGGGCAGATGGAACGAGATGCCCGAGAACGCCTTCGGCTTCTACGCCAGGTAGCAGAAGCGCAATCTGCATTGGCAGATACCGAACGTGCCGCCGGCGTTGCCGCTGAGCGAGAGCGCCTCGCGCGCGAAATCCACGACACCGTTACACAGGGACTGGCGAGCGCCCTTCTACGACTCGAGGCAGCCGAACAAACTTGGAACACAACGGGTTCGCCGTCTCGCGCCGATGTCGATGCCGCGGCAGAGAACATCCGCACGAGCCTGATGCAGAGTCGAGATCTCGTCCACGATCTGGCGCCGACCAAGGGCGGTACGGGCAACTTCGACGCCTTGGTCGTGTCTGCGGCCCGGCAGTTCGTCCCGGCCGTTCGGATCCGCACCGTCGGTGAAGCCGTCATCCTGCCCTCGGACGTAGCTCATGCCATCGTGCGAGTGGTCTCGAGCGCGTCGTCCAACATCGCCCACCACGCCCGCGCCGACGCAGCGGGCGTGACGATCACGTATCTCGACGACTCCATCTCGGTAGACATCTTCGACGACGGCGTCGGCTTCGATCCGGGAAAACTCGCCGACCATTCTCGGTACGGTGGATACGGCCTACGTGCGATGCGGAGTCGCGTCGCGCAGCTCGGCGGATCGTTCACCGTGGAAAGCGCACCGGGAGACGGCACCGTCGTCGCGGCCCAGTTCCCGCTCGAACGGAGGATCCGGTGACCACCATTCGCGTCTTCCTCGTCGATGATCACCTGGTGGTGCGCGCTGGGCTGAGAGCGCTGCTGGACACTCAGCCGGACGTCGAAGTAGTCGGCGAAGCATCGTCCGGCGAGGAAGCGGCCACGGCGATACAGTCGGCCTCGCCGGATCTGGTGATGATGGATCTGGACATGGGCACCGGCATGCATGGTGCAGAGGCGATCAAACGGCTTCGAAACGACGGTCTCGATGTTCCCGTCCTGGTTTTCACGACGTATGACACCGACGCCGACGTCGTACGGGCGGTCGACGCCGGCGCCATCGGTTACCTACTCAAGGACTCGACGCCTGACGAGATCTTCGGCGCGGTGCGCGGGGCGGTTGCCGGGCGCAGCGTCCTCTCCCCTACCGTCGCCTCCCGTCTCGTTCAGCAGATGCAGCGCCCACAGGAAGCGCTCACCGCCCGTGAGTCCGAACTACTGAGCCTGCTCGCCGAGGGGATGACCAACCGCGAGCTGGGTAAAGCACTCTTCATCAGCGAGGCGACGGTGAAAACCCACCTCGGGCACATCTACGCCAAGCTCGGTGTCGATACCCGCTCTGCCGCAGTCTCCGTCGCACTACGTCGCGACGGAATACGCTGACCTCAGCAGCGGCCGAACAGCTCAGCCGCCCATTGCCTTACGCACTCCGTCGATCAGTTCGAGGAATTCGGTCTTGGGAGCGAAGTCGACGTACTCCGAGTCGTCGATCGCTCCCGGAACGTGACCGGGCGCCTAATAGAACACGTCGCCTGCATTGTAGGTCTGCCGCCCCGCTTCGGAATCTGTGTAGATCCTGCCCTTCAAGACGTATCCGTAGTGAGGACATTGACAGCGTCCCCCGTCCAGATGCGAGAACGGTTCGGCGAAGTTGGCACCGGCAGGCATTTTGACGTAGTTGACGATCATGTCGCCTTCTTCTCGCATCCGTAGTTCGAATTCGCCGTCCTGCAACACGATGGGAAGCTCGTGAGCCGAGATGGTGTGCATCGGAGTTCCTTTCGACTTCAGAACGGGAAGGACTGAGCGGCAGGCCGGCTGGTTCGCCACTGCCAGGTGGTGAATTCGTCCCAACTGCTTTGAGTTCCGAATCTCGCGCCGTTTCCCGAGGCACCCGCGCCGCCGAACGGTGCATAGGCATCGTTGTTCAAAGTCTGATCGTTGATGTGCACGATGCCGGTCCGAAGGCGGTCAGCGATCCGCTCGCCGCGTTCCACCGATCCTGTTTGTATGGCCGCCACCAGACCGTATTCGCTGTCATTGGCCAGCCTGACGGCCTCGTCTTCGTCCTTGACGACCACGACGGGCGCCACCGGCCCGAAAATCTCTTCGCGGAACGCGGGCATGTCCGAAGTGACGCCGGCCAGCACGGTCGGCTGATAGAACAGCCCTTCGTAGGTTCCGCCTGCGCGAATTTCGGCACCGGCTTCCTTGGTGTCCTGGACGATTCGATCGACGTTCGCGATCTGCCTCGCGTTGATGAGCGGCCCGAGAGCGACGTTGCCCGTATTGGGATCTCCGACCGGCAGGACCGAGGCACGCTTGGCCAGCAAGTCCAGGTACCGATCGGCAACCGACTCCAGCACGATGTGTCGGCCCGCGGTCATGCAGACCTGCCCCTGATGCAGGAACGATCCCCACGCACCGGCCGAACTCGCGGCATCCAAGTCTGCGTCGTCGAGAACGATCAGGGCGTTGTTCCCACCCAATTCCAGCGAGACACGCTTGAGCGTGCGGCCGGCCGTCTCTCCCACCTGCCGGCCGACTGCGGTCGAACCGGTGAAGGACACCATCGCGATCAGCGGGCTCTCGCACAACGCCTGACCTGGCTCCGCATCACCGGCGAGCACATGGAGTAGACCTTCAGGAAGGCCTGCAGCCGTGAACAACTCCGCGATGACAGCACCGCCGCTGATCGCGGTTTGAACATCCGGCTTCAGAACGACGGCGTTTCCGAGAGCCAAGGCCGGTGCGACAGCACGCATGGCAAGGAGCAGCGGGAAGTTCCACGGGCTGATCACGCCGATCACGCCGAGGGGTACCCGCCGGCCGATGCTCGATCGCCCGCGCTGGCTGGCGGGCAGGAGGTGACCGCACGGCTGCGTCGGCAGCGCCGACGCCTCCCACAGTTCGGAGATGACGAGATCAACTTCGAACGCGGCTTTCCCTGGTACCGAACCACCTTCGCGGATCAACCAGCGTTCCACTTCGGCTCGCTCCGCTTCCAAAATCTGCGCGGCCTTACGGATCACCGAAGCGCGGTCCTGTCCGATCGTGGCCGCCCACTCCGGCTGCGCCACCGACGCGATGTGTGCCGCTCGATCTATATCAGCAGCAGTGGCCGTCCCGATCACACCGAGCACCTCACCGGTTGCCGGTTCGACCGACTCGACGGTGTCACCGCTCCCGTCGATCCATTGGCCGCCGAAAATCTTTCCGTACCATTGCCGATTCGCGAGCAGATTCGTCATGAGTTCCTCGATTCGTAGCTTTCGCTGCAGTCCTCGCCGGTCGCGGGCCTGAGCTCTTCACGAGCTTGAAAAGCGATCTGGAACACACTCTGCCCCGGTATTCGGGCTCCGAGTTGTCGTGATCGGACACGTTTGTTGTTCGGATGCGACAGTTCAGTGAAGTTCGCGCACGTTCGGATCAGTCGAGCCACGTACTTCCGACGGTGCCGTACCGAATTCCGTCTTGAACGCCCGCGAAAAGGCCGGAGCGTCATGGAAACACCATCGTGCGGCCAGTACGGAGATCGAGTGATCTCGCAGCGAGGCGTCGGTGAGATCTCGGCGTACGCGAATCAACCGTTCTCGGCGAATCAGCGCATTGAGGGTAAGACCTCCGTCCCCGAAGTGACGCTGAACGGTTCGCGGCGACATGTGCAGCGCACCGGCGATCGATGTGACCGAGAGATCCGGAGAGTCGAGATTCCGAAGCGCATATCGCAAGATCTCCTCTCGCGCCGACCGTCCGGGTGCCGCGGGCGCAGTGTCTTGGACCAGAACTGCTGAAGCGAGATTGACGCCCGCATCTCCGAGAAGTCCTGCCGCGCTGCCGTCGACCTGGGATGCCACGGCGCCCGAGATGAAGTTCTGCAGCAATGCCCCGGATCCGCGTCGACCGTCGTGGATGCGTTCGAGCGCGCAGTTCAACTCTCGCTCGGTCAGACTCATTGCCGTGCGCGGCACGGTCATGACGGTGCACGACCAGTGGCCGTCGAAACGCAACGCGTACGAACGCTCCACGTCGTAGAGAATCATCGTGCCGGGCCGAGCCGTCAACTCGCGGTCGGATTGGCGCAGTATCGCACTCCCGGTTCGGACCGCGCAGATCTTGAGCAGATCACTACCGTGTCGCTTTGCTGCCCGTGTGCTCCGTCGCAGTATCTGAGGCGAACCGGAAATGTCGAAAGCGCCCACGTCCCCGAGACTTACGCCACTGACCGTGCCCACGGGCACGGTATCGACAGAGCTCTCGGGGCACAGGCCACCGAAGGTCTCCGACATCTCGCAGTGCCACTGCTGCACAGATTCCAGCAGGCTCGCAGGCGTGGCAGACACGGCAGACACGGCCGGCTACTTGATCGAAGATCCGTGCTGCGTCAACGGCATGACCTCGATGGTCATGTACGGGAACAAGGGGAGATTCCAGAGAATCTCGTGCAGTTCGTCAGGCGAGTCGACGTCGAAGATGCTGATGTTGCTGAACTGTCCCACTATTCGCCACAGATGCACCCACCTGCCCTGGCGCTGAAGGTCTTGTGAGTACTCCTTTTCCGTTGCGACGGTCTCGGCGCGAACTGCCGGATCCAGATCGCGTGGAATATCGACGTCCATCCGTACGTGAAACAGTGCCATGTTCTTCTTGTCCTCTAGTTCCTGGTCCAGGTCTTGACGGCGTCGATGTTCAGTTCGACTCCCAGCCCAGGCCCGGAGGGGAGGTGCAACTGCCCCTCGGAATACTTCAACGGCTCCTGAAGCAGTTCTTCACTGAAGAGCAGCGGACCGAAAAGCTCTGTTCCGAAGTTGATTCCGGGCTCGGCGCAGGCGAAGTGCAACGAAGCCGCTGTGCCGATCGGTCCTTCGATGGACGTCGCGCCGTGGCACGCGATACCCGCCGCCTTGGCGATCGCAACGATGTCGCGGCTGCGCTGGAGGCCACCGCACTTGGTGGTCTTGAGGGCGATGACATCGGCAGCACTCCGGCGAGCGATTTCCAGAGCGTCGTGCGGGGTCTGCACGCTCTCGTCCGCCATGATCGGAATCGGCAGTAGCCTACTGAGTTCGGCGAGGACCTCGATTTGGTCTGCCGGCGTGGGCTGTTCGATCAGTTCCACTCCGCCGTCGGCGAGTTGTGGCAGGTACCGAAGCGCGGTGAAGCGATCCCACCGCGCGTTGACGTCGACGCGGACGCCGGCGTGGCCGTCGAGCGCCTGCGCGATGCTGACGATGCGCGCGACGTCGACCGCTGGATCGAGTGCACCCATCTTGAGTTTGAAGCTGAAATTGAGCCTGGATTCCAGCTTTTCGTGAGCTTCTTCGATGATCTCGTCCGCCGGCGCTGCACCCAGCGCCCACGTGACGTCGACGCTCTCGCGGAAAGCCCCGCCGAGCAGCGTATGCACGGGAACTCCCAGGCTACGAGCCCAGGCGTCGTGCAACGCCACGTCGACGGCTGCCTTCGCGAATCGTGCATTGGCAACAATCTTTTCGATGTCTGCCATGATCGCGGTGATCTGATCCACACGTCTGCCGACCACCACCGGCGCGATGTACTTCTCGATGATGACCTGCATCGTCTCCACCGATTCGCCGCCCCACCACGGCCCGCCCGGAACGACACCTTCGCCGTATCCGACCACACCGTCGGATGTGCGAATCGCAACGAGCAACAACGGTTGCGCCGTCATCGACGTGGTGGCGAATTTGTGGGGGCGAACCAGAGGAACGTCGAGGATGGTCGTCTCGATGGAGACGATCGAGAGGTCTGTCATCACATCACTTTCTTTCGAGCAGTTGTGGATCAGGCCGGGTCGAGCACGAAGTCGTACGTGACCCGGTTGATTCCGTCGACACCCGGCTTCGGATCGAGAATGAGTTCAGGCTTCGTGGCCGTTGCCACGTCGTTCTCGATCCACTCACCGTCCTTGAAATAGAGCTGGGTGGTGATCGTGCGCTTGCCGGGAGCCTTCACCATGAGATGCAGGTGAGCTGGACGCCACGGGTGCCAGCCGGCCTTCTCGATGAACCAGCCGGTGGGGCCGTCGGTCGGGATCTGGTACGGCGCAGGCTGAATCGTGGTGATCTCGAAACGTCCCTCGCCATCGGCAACGATCGTTCCGCGGAGGTTGCCGTCGGGGATGTGCGGCGCGAAGTGTGAGTAGTAACCTTCGTCGTCCGCGTGCCAGAGTTCGACGGTTGCGCCGCCGAGCCCCTTGCCGTCGAGATCGCGAACCTGACCCTCGAAGACCAGCTTCGATCCAACCTCGTTGTCACGCATCGGAAGTTCACACTTGGATGGCAGCGTCTTGGCATCGGCGACGTAGTACGGGCCCTCGATGCTTCCCTTGGTTCCGTGCTGGCCGCGGTACGCAACCTCTTCGACGTTGTGCTCGAGGAAGACGTCCAGCCACAGGGGCCACTCGCCGAACTGGCCGATGTCGATGAGCCACTGCTTGAGGACGCGGTACTCGGAGTAGGTGACGCCGTGCTTGTCGATGACGCCGGCGAGTGCCTCGAGTACGTCCTTGGCAATGGCCGAGACGCGCTCGGGCGGGGTGTCCGCGCTGACTCGTTCCTGGAGGAACTTGTCAGTGGCGGCAGTGCCCGAACCTACTGCGGTGGGGCTCTCGGAAGTGGTCATGTGGTCCTCCTCGGGGCCGTGTGTGGCTGTTACCGGGTGGGTGCCGTACTGCTGGGCTGAGTCGGCTTCCCAAGTCTGGTTGTACTCAAAGGTTGTACGCTCTGCGTACATCTGTTACGCTCTGCGTACGCTTGTACTGTGCGCCCAGTCACAAGGTTTGTCAACCTTCGAGGGCACCGATCAGGCATACCCGCAGATGAAAGGCCCTTCCGTGAGCGAGAACGATCGCGATTACATCCAGAGCATCGAGCGTGGATTCGCTGTGCTGATGGCCTTCGACGAGAAGAACCCCAATCCGTCGCTCGCCGATCTTGCCGCCGAAACGGGACTCTCTCGCCCTGCTGTCCGACGCATCCTCCTCACCCTGCAGAAGCTGGGGTACGTCACCGGCAACAACAGTCGGTGGTCGCTGACCCCGCGCGTTCTGAGCATCGGGCAACACTTCTCCGCATCACACGCTCTGACCGAGGCGGCTCTCCCGCGTCTGCTGGAGATCGCAGAGCACACCCACGAGTCCGCGTCACTCGGAGTCCTCGACGGCGTCGACGTGGTCTACGCCGCGCGTGTACCCGTTCGTCGGATCATGAGCATCAACGTCAGCGTCGGTACCAGAGTGCCTGCATACGCCACCTCCATGGGACGGGCCCTGCTCGCTTGGGCGCCAACCGAAATCGTCGACAACGTCATCGCGAACTCCACGTTCGACGCCCTCACACCCACCACGATCACCGATGAAGGCGCATTCCATACCGCTCTTCGTGTGGTGCGCGAGCAGGGATACGCGCTCACGTCCGAGGAACTCGAAGACGGCCTGATTTCCCTCGCCGCCCCCGTCCGCGACGCCGGCGGAAGCGTCGTCGGCGTGGCCGCGTGTTCGACGTCGGCCGGACGCACTACCCCGGAAGCCTTCCGCACCGACGTCGCACCTTTCCTCGTCGAGAAGGCGAATCAACTCAGCGCGGACATGGGGTACCGGAGCTAACGCCTCAACACTTCCGAGGGCAACAAGCCGTACTTGCGCCGAAAAGACGATGCGAACCGTCCGGTGTGCGTAAAACCCCATCTCACAGCGACATCGGTGACCGTCGTGGAGTCGTCAGCGTCCACCAGATCTGCGTGGACCCGCTCGAGACGGATGTCGAGCAGGCATTCCGACGGACTCCGGCCCACGTACTGCCGAAATCCTTCCTGCAATCTCCGTACGCTGACGCCCGCAACCTCCGCCATCTCGGCTGCGGTCCACACGCGGGCCGGGTCGTCGTGCATCTCGTCGAGCACCCGCTTGACGATGCGTGGCCTGGCGTGTCGCACCGCGTCCTCACTGTCGGGCATTGCAGCAAGGACGAATGCCGTGACCACGGCGCCGGAGAGCTGGCCTGCCACCAGTTCGTTGTGCAGAACTCCGACCGGGCCGAGAATCTGATCCGACAGTGAGCGAACAAATCTCAGCCATCTGGCTCCGTCGTCTCCTCGAAGGTCCACCTGATCGGGTAAGTGCATTCCGGGTCGGCCGAGCACTTTCTCCATCTCGCGGTCGAGGTACTGACGGTCCATCCGGACGCCGACGATCTCGCAGTCCGCACTCCACCGGGTGATCCTCGTGGTGATGTCGGGCGGACACACCGTCGCGACGCCCCGCGTCGAGAGCACGTGCGAGCCTGCGAACACCGACTCGAGCTCGCCCGAGAGCGGAATGTTCACCCCATACGCACCGGGATGATCGGATTCGACTGCGACGTCTGCGCCCCACCGGATATGCGCGATCCGCAGCGGCCCCAACTCGGTGGTGCACACTCCGACTCCACTGGCCGCGTGCCGTGACAACGGCGTCAGCGTGTGCGGAAAATAGGCGTCCGAAACCGCATGACATGCCTCGTCCCAGTCGCGCGGAACTGTACCGATCATGGAGTCGACCATCGTCCTTCTTCACCTTCCAAACCCGTGACCTGCCACATTGCCGACCATGGGCGCTGAACCTCATTGAACACTGTGTCCCCGGTCACTTCCAAGGGGAAACGGATACAGGCTTCGATCGGGTGCGCAATCCGGATAGAGGCCGCGCTGTACGGATCGACCGAAGCCTGCGCTCGCCGTACGTTCGTCTTCACTCCCGGCGCGAGTCGTCCACCACCTCCGCCTCCCGCACTTCGCGGCTCCCCACTCACCCGCCATCCGACAAGGAGGTCCGGTCATGGAACAAAATCAACTTCGAGGAATCTTCGGTCAATTCGCGAGCGGCGTCACCGTCATCACCTGCACCAATGCGGACGGCCAACCGCACGGAGCCACCGTCACCGCATTCACGGCCATTTCCCTGGAACCACGGCTGTGCCAGATCACGATGACTCGCAAGTCCAAAGCGTGCGGCTACCTCGGCAACGCACCGTTTGCCGTCAACATCCTTGCCTCCGACCAAGTGGACACGGCCATGCATTTCGCCGGCCGCCCGCAGCGCACCGAACCGAGGTGGATCGACGGACCGACCGCTCCCCTGCTCGACGGCGCCGCCGCAACCATCTCGTGCGTCCCGTGGAAGGAGTACGACGGTGGTGACCACATCATCTTCATCGGCGAGATCGTCGACGCGCAGTCGAGCGGCAAGGATCCGCTTCTGTTCTACCGAAGCACTTTTCACGATCTGGGCGCTACCTCGTCGACCACAGTCTGGAACGGCAGTCAGGACGACCCCCACAGTGGGTGGTTCGACGCCACCACTTCGTTCACCCCGATTCATCTTCAGCCCGCACCTCAAACGATCTGAAAGGCTTTGCCATGACGACCACCGAAATCCCTCCCATCGGCGTCGACCCCGCAGATTCCGGAGCGCCACAGGTCAATCCGGCCGCCGACTGCGAAGCCAACCGTACGAAGAACTTCGCTACCCGGCCGATGACCGGTGATGAGTACATCTCGAGCCTGCAGGACGGTCGCGAAATCTGGCTCCATGGTGATCGCGTCAAGGACGTCACGACGCACCCCGCGTTCCGGAATCCGATCCGCATGACCGCAAGGCTGTACGACGCTCTGCATACCGGCGAGCACGTGGACGCCCTGACTGTTCCGACGGACACGGGCAACGGCGGTGTCACCATGCCGTTCTTCCGCACACCGACGTCGTCGGCCGATCTGCTCAAGGAACGCGACGCCATCGCGACGTGGGCACGTATGACCTACGGCTGGATGGGCCGCTCCCCCGACTACAAGGCAAGTTTCCTGGGAACCCTCCACGCCAACAAGGAGTTGTACGCACCGTTCCAGGACAACGCCGAGCGCTGGTACCGCGAGTCGCAGGAGAAAGTTCTGTACTGGAACCACGCGATCATCAATCCCCCGGTGGATCGCCAACTTCCGCCGGACGAGGTAGGCGACGTCTTCATGAAGGTGGAGAAGGAAACCGACGCCGGATTGATCGTCAGCGGTGCCAAGGTGGTCGCCACCGGATCGGCGATCACCAACTACAACTTCATCGCTCACTACGGTCTGCCGATCAAGAAGAAACAGTTCGCCCTGATCTGCACGGTGCCGATGGACGCGCCGGGCGTGAAACTGATCTGCCGCACCTCGTACACCGAACATGCTGCGGTGATGGGCAGTCCGTTCGACTATCCGCTGTCGAGCCGCATGGACGAGAACGACACCATCTTCGTCTTCGACAAGGTGCTGGTGCCGTGGGAGAACGTCTTCATGTACGGCGACGTCGACCGGATCAACGCCTTCTTCCCTCAATCGGGATTCCTGCCGCGCTTCACCTTTCAGGGCTGCACACGCCTGGCGGTCAAGCTCGACTTCATCGCCGGACTGTTGATGAAGGCACTCGAAGCCACCGGCGCCGGCGGATTCCGCGGAGTCCAGACCCGTGTCGGTGAAGTGATCGGCTGGCGAAACCTCTTCTGGTCGTTGACCGAATCGATGGCACGCGACCCCGAACAGTGGGTCGGCGATTCGGTCATCCCGAAGCTCGAGTACGGCCTCACCTATCGGATGTTCATGATTCAGGGATACCCTCGGATCAAGGAGATCATCGAGCAGGACGTGGCATCAGGCCTGATCTATCTGCCTTCGAGTTCACTCGACTTCAAGAGCCCGGACGTGCGGCCCTACCTCGACAAGTACGTTCGCGGTTCCGACGGCATCACCGCCGTCGACCGGGTGAAAGTCATGAAAGCACTGTGGGATTCGATCGGTACCGAGTTCGGCGGGCGACACGAACTCTACGAGCGCAACTACTCCGGCAATCACGAGAACGTCAAGGCGGAACTGCTGTTCGCAGCCCAGAATCGTGGACACGCCAGTTCCATGAAGGGCCTGGCCGAACAGTGCCTGAGTGAATACGACCTCGACGGCTGGACCGTTCCGGACCTCATCGGCAACGACGACGTCTCGTTCTTCAAGAACCGGTAACCCACTCGTCGGGTAGGGCGGACTCGCGCTGTCGAGTCCGCCCTGGTCGTCGTCCCCAGCAGCCATGGCCCATCCGAAGAATTCGACGAACACTGCACCCTTGGTCAGGACTAGGCAAATGCCTGGTGTGACCCGAGCCACACGATGTCAAGGTGAATTCAGTACCGGACGCAGCCCCGTCCGGAAAGCGGGTCCCACCGACTTGTCCGACAGCCCTCGGATTTCTTCGGCAGGCGCCCACTCTCATCTGGAGGACACCCATGACGGATATGTTGGACGCTGCCCGCGCCGCCGATCAGTTCGCGAACATCCGCGCTGCCCTCGACGACGCACTCGTCGAGGACCCCGAGACCGGCCGCTACCAGGTGCGGCGCAGCGTATTCACGGACGAGCAACTGTTCGACCTCGAGATGACCCACATCTTCGAGGGCAATTGGATCTACCTCGCGCACGAGAGTCAGATCCCGAACGTCGGCGACTACTTCACCACCTACATGGGCCGCCAGCCCATCGTCATCACCCGCAACAAGGACGGCGAGTTGGGCGCGCTGATCAACGCGTGCAGCCACCGCGGCGCGATGCTCTGCCGCCGCAAGACCGACAACCGAACCACCTTCACGTGCCCGTTCCACGGCTGGACATTCAACAACAGCGGAAAGCTCCTCAAGGCCAAGGACGCTCGCACCGGCGGCTACCCGGAGCAGTTCAACAAGGACGGCTCACACGACCTGACCAAGGTGGCGCGGTTCGAGAACTATCGCGGCTTCCTCTTCGGCAGCCTCAACCCCGACGTGCTGCCGCTCGAAGAGCACCTCGGTGACACCACCAAGGTCATCGACATGATCGTCGATCAGTCACCTGACGGTCTCGAAGTTCTGCGCGGCGCTTCCACCTACACCTACGACGGCAACTGGAAGCTGCAGACCGAGAACGGTGCCGACGGCTATCACGTGTCGTCGACGCACTGGAACTACGCCGCGACAACCGCTCGCCGAACCGCCGGTGAGTCGTCCAACGAGACCAAAGCCATGGATGCCGGGACCTGGGGCAAGCAGGGCGGCGGTTACTTCTCCTACGACTACGGCCATCTCCTGCTCTGGATGTGGTGGGGCAATCCCGAGGACCGTCCCCTTTTCGAGCGCAAAGCAGAGCTGGAAGCCCAGTTCGGTTCCAAGAAAGCCGAATTCATGGTCGGTGCGTCGAGGAACCTCTGCCTGTACCCGAACGTCTACCTCATGGATCAGTTCAGCAGCCAGATCCGGCACTTCCGTCCGATCTCCGTCGACCAGACGGAGGTCACTATTTACTGCATCGCCCCTAAGGGAGAGAGCGCCGACGCTCGCAGCAACCGCATCCGCCAGTACGAGGACTTCTTCAATGCCAGCGGTATGGCCACCCCGGACGATCTCGAAGAGTTCCGTTCCTGCCAGAAGACGTACCAGGCGGCCGGCGCGCCGTGGAACGATCTCAGCCGTGGTGTCACACACCAGATTCCCGGTCCGAACGAGGTCGCGAAGGATCTCGGCATGAATCGCGTGCTCTCGAGCGGAGCCAAGACCGAGGACGAGGGCTTGTATCCCATTCAGCACGGATACTGGCGCGACGCAATGCTCGCAGCAGTCGACGCCGAGCAAGCAGCTTCCACCCGGACGATCTGAGGACGACCACCATGACTGTCACCATCACCAATGCCGTTGCCCTCGAAACAGTGCAGCAGTTTCTCTACCGTGAGGCTCGCTATCTGGACGATCGTGAGTTCGAGAAGTGGATCGAGTGCTACCACCCCGATTCCGAGTACTGGATGCCCGCGTGGGCTGACGACGGCGAACTGACCACGGACCCGCACGCGGAGATCTCCCTCATCTACTACCCTAATCGTGGCGGTATCGAAGACCGCGTGTTCCGCATCAGAACGGACCGTTCCAGCGCGACAAGTCTTCCCGAGCCCCGCACCGGCCACAACATCACCAACGTGGAAGTGGTCGAAGAGCGCGGCTCCGTGGTCGACGTCCGCTTCAACTGGTTCACGCTGTACTTCCGTTACAACACCGTCGACACCTACTTCGGCACCTCGCATTACACGATCGATTTCTCGGGCGAGCAGCCGTTGATCATGAAGAAGAAGGTAGTCCTCAAGAACGACTACATCCATCACGTGGTCGACATCTACCACTTCTGACACGACTTCCCTTCGAATCGAGCTGTTTCCCATGACTATTCAAGCTGCGCCGACATTTCAGGTAGCCCTGAGTTTCGAAGACGGCATCACCCGCTTCGTCGAATGCAACACCGACGAGACCGTCGCGGACGCGTCGTACCGTGCACGAATCAACATTCCGCTCGACTGCCGCGACGGAGCCTGCGGTACCTGCAAATCGCTGTGCGAGTCAGGAACTTTCGACGCCGGCGACTACATCGACGAAGCACTCACCGAGGACGAGGCCGAGCAGGGATTCTGTCTGCCGTGCCAGATGGTGCCGGAATCGGATCTCGTGCTGCAGATTCCCACCACGTCTGCGGTTGCCAAGACCGCTGCCGGTTCGTACACGTCCACGATCACCGAGATCGTCCGTCATTCGGATTCGACGGTGGGTTTCACCGTCTCGGTCGACAACCGCGCAGATCTGGTCTTCCTCCCCGGCCAGTACGTGAACATCCTCGTTCCCGGAACCGAAGCGACGCGGTCGTACTCGTTCAGCACCGGTCCCGAGGTCGAGTCGGCGTCGTTCCTGGTCAAGATCACCCCCGGTGGGCTGATGTCCGACTATCTCAGTCAGCGGGCGCAGGTAGGTGACACTCTCGAACTGACCGGACCGATGGGTAGCTTCTTCCTGCGGGCAGGTCAACGGCGAGCCCTACTGCTTGCCGGCGGAACCGGCTTGGCCCCGCTGCTCTCCATACTGGAGAAGATGCGTACCGAAAGCTCGACTCGGCCCGTTCATCTGGTCTACGGCGTCAGCTCCGACACCGATCTCGTCGAGCTCGACAAACTGCATGACCACGCGCAGTCCCTACCCCAATTCACCTTCGACTACTGCGTATCCGATCCCGACAGCACAGCACCCAACAAAGGCTATGTCACCGGCTTGATCGAGGCCTCTCACCTCGACGACGGCAACGTCGACGTCTACCTGTGCGGCCCGCCGCCCATGGTCGAAGCAGTACGCCGGCACTTCAAGGAAGTCTCGATCACACCCACGAACTTCTACTTCGAGAAGTTCAACAACGCGGCAGCACCGGCTGATTCACCGGCAACCTCGACCGAAGAATCTGCAGCCGGCACGTACGAGATCGGTGAAGAACACCTGCCGGTCGCGGAGTCGGATGCCCAGTTCGACGCCCGGATGGCACTTGAACTCGGAGCAATGGAACTCACGATCGGTCGCCTCACTTCGGCACAGTTGACGGAGTACCGCATTCTGGCGGAGAACTCGGCTGCTTCGATCGACCGTGATCGTTTCACGGACGCACCGGCATTCACCGAAACCAATGCTCTGTTCCACGACTTTCTCTTCCGCTGCACCGGCAACGAAGTACTGCTGCAGGCATACCACCGCCTCGAGGTCACGCAGTTGATGAACCGTGTGCTCCGCACCGCCGATTGGGTGGACGAGCATGTCGCGGAGGATCACTCGAGGATCGTGCGCGCATTCGAGCAGAATGATCGCGTTGCGGCACGCGAGCTGATCGTCCAGCACAGCGAACACGCAAAGTCGACGATGCGCCGAGCCATCACCGACGCTCGGGAACGTGTGGCGTCGTGAGCACCCGATTCTTCGCCGGACGGTTCGACGACCGCGTGGTGGTCGTCACCGGAGCGGCTCAGGGGATCGGGCGCAGCGTAGCCGAAAGAATTTCCGCCGAAGGAGGTTCCGTCGCACTGGTGGACCGGGCAGAACTGGTCCACGACATAGCGATACCGTTGAAACGATCCCATTCGGTGACGGCGGACCTCGAGACGTTCGAAGGAGCCCAACACGCAATAGATTCCGCGTTGGAGCACTTCGGGCGCATCGACGTCCTGGTCAACAATGTCGGCGGGACCATCTGGGCCAAACCCTACGAGCACTACACGCCGGAGCAGATTCAATCAGAGGTCACACGATCGCTGTTCCCCACTCTGTGGACGTGTCGAGCGGTACTGCCCCATCTGATCGAGCAGGCGAGCGGCACCATCGTCAACGTCTCCTCGGTCGCCACCCGCGGCGTCAACCGTGTTCCTTACGCGGCGGCCAAGGGCGGAGTCAGCGCGATCACCGCGGCCTTGGCAATGGAGGTCGCGCAACACGGAATACGGGTTGTAGCAACCGCTCCCGGCGGAACCGAGGCGCCACCACGCGTCGTGGCACGCGGACCGGGCGCCGAGACCGACGAGGAGAAAGCCTGGTACCAGCAGATCGTCGACCAGACCGTCGACTCGTCGCTGCTCAAGCGTTACGGCACCCTGGACGAACAGGCTGCCGCCATCACTTTCCTTGCCTCCGAAGAGGCTTCGTATGTCACCGGAACGGTCCTTCCCGTTGCCGGTGGCGACCTCGGCTGAATCCAGCCTCCCCCGATTCCTGATCTCTCGAACGGAGATTCGCCATGTCCTCGATCGATCGTGGTTCCTGGGCCAGTGCCCGCCATCGCTCGTCAGTGTTGTGGGTGGTCACCATCGCCGCCATTGCCATTCTGTTCGACGGATACGACCTGGTCGTGTACGGCACGATCCTGCCGGTCCTCATGGACGACCCCGGCCATATCGGCACCTTGACCGCATCTCAGGCGGGCGCATTGGGTTCGTACGCCCTCGTCGGAGTGATGGTGGGCGCGCTGACGTGTGGAGCGATCGGTGATCACTTCGGTCGCCGAAAGATGATGCTGATCAACATCATCTGGTTCTCTGTCGGAATGGCACTGGCAGCGTTCGCCACCAGCATCACCACCTTCGGTCTGCTGCGGTTCTTCACCGGCATCGGGGTGGGTGGACTTGTCGCCACCGCCGGAGCCATGATTGCCGAGTTCGCACCGCCGGGACGCCGCAATCTGTTCAACGCCATCGTCTACAGCGGTGTCCCGGCCGGTGGCGTCATGGCTTCCGTCCTGGCGATCGTTCTCCGCGATTCCATCGGATGGCGCGGACTGTTCCTCATCGGCGCTCTGCCATTGATCTTCCTGTTTCCCCTTGCCTGGTTCAAACTGCCCGAGTCTCCCGCTTGGCTTCTTGCTCGCGGACGTGTCGAGGAAGCTCGCGCCATTTCCTCGCGAACAGGAATTCCGTTGCCTGTCAGTGCAGATCGACCCAACGACGCCGTAGCCGAGAAGGTCGGGTTCCGAGCGTTGGCGAGCAGACAATATGTCTGGGGCACCGCGCTTCTCGGCCTCATGAGCTTCGCCGGCCTCCTGCTGACCTACGGACTCAACACCTGGCTGCCCAAGATCATGGAAAATGCAGGTTACAACGCGAAGGGTTCCCTCTCGTTCCTGCTGGTACTCAACGGCGGCGCCATCATCGGCGGACTTCTCGCCTCCAAGATCGCGGACGTCACCGGTCCGCAGCGCGTTGTCGCCACCACCTTCGGCCTGGCTGCACTTGCCCTGCTCCTGTTCACTTTCGGATTCCCACTTCCCGTGCTCCTTGCCTCTGTTGCCATCGCCGGTGTCGGCACCATCGGTACTCAGGTCCTGATCTACGGATTCGTGTCCAACTACTACTCGACGGCCGCTCGGGCCGCAGGTGTCGCGTGGTGCGCCGGCTTCGGACGTCTGGGCGGAATATTCGGGCCACTGATCGGAGGAAGTCTGATCAGCGCGGGGATCAGCTCGGAATCGGCGTTCTACGTCTTCGCCGGCATCGCGGTGCTGGGCGCCATCGTCACCTTCTTCGTGCCGAAGCAGGCTCCCGACCCTGGCGCCGCTGCACTTCGAACCGATGACGACCGTGCCGAAAAGGAAACCCGTGGTGAGCCCGGCGTTACGGTAGTCGGGTGACACTTCGTGACCTGCTGCTCGGCCGAGAACGCGAGCTTGCCGTTCTCGGCCGAGGCTTGGCCGCGGCGGAGGCAGGAGTACCGACTCTCGTGCTGGTCGAGGGCGATGCCGGCAGTGGTAAGTCCACTCTCGTCGACCGGTTCGCCGAAATCTCTTCCGCCCACACGCTCCGCCGCGCCCGTGGGCTGGAGTGGGAGTCGAACACCGACTTCGGGGTGATCGGACAACTACTCGAACGTCCGGTTTCGAATTCGGACCCGGTAGCCGTAGCGCACGAGATCATCGACGCGGCGGCACAACTGACCATCGTCGTCGTCGACGACGCCCATCACAGTGACGTCAGCTCGCTTCAGGCAATCACCTCAGCCCTTCATCGAGGCCGAACGGCCCCACTGTTGTTCGTCCTCGTCACCGAGGAAACGCCGTTCCTGGGCGAGGAGGTCAGGAAGATTCTCGACCTGCACCGGTCGGCGCGATTGCACATCAGCCCGCTCGACGCTTCCGTCATCATCGACATCGCACGGATGCGAAACGGAATCGACCTCAGTTCCGGCGTCGCGCTTCAACTTCAGGGTTTCACCGCCGGCAACACACTCGACGTCGTCTCGCTTCTCGACGAGCTGCCACCGACCTATTGGACCCGATGGCACCGAACCTTGCCGGTCCCTCGCCATCGATCAGTGTCGATCGCCGCCGCTCTCTCGGCATGTCCAACTGGAGCACGAACGTTGATCGAAGCAGCAGCAGTTCTCGGACGCAGCACGACGTTGTCACATCTTGCCCAGTTGGCCGAAATCGACGACGTGGTCGGTGCCTTGGACAGCGCCTTCGCCACCGGTCTCCTCACCGTCCACGAGCAACGGGGCAGCACCGAGGTGTCACTGAGCGGCCCGATGGTCACGGCGGCAGTACTCGCGGCCTTGGGACCAGCGCACTTGCATCGACTGCACATCCGCGCAGCCGACATCGCGTGGGGAGAAGGCGAACGACTTTTCCACCTTGCTGCTGCCAGTACCACCCACGACGAGGGCCTCGCCGCCGAACTGGTTGCGTACGCGGCACTACGAGCATCCGAGGGCGCGTGGTCGGAGGTCGCCGACGCCATGGTCACGGCCAGCCGTCTCACCACGGCCCGAGCCGAACACGAAGACCGACTGCTCCGCGGAGTCGACGCACTTACCGGATCGGGCGACATCCCCCGGGCAATGGTCTTCGCGCCGGAGATAGAAAGCATTTCGCGCGGGCCTCTGCGCGACGCCGTCCTCGGCTACCTCGCCATTCATCGAGGGCGTCCGACCGAGGCTGCAGATCTGCTGACCAGAGCGTGGGACAACTGCAGTGCCGATCGTGAACCAGGCACCGCTGCGATGATCGCTCAACGAATGGTCTTGCATTCTCTGGCTCGACTCGATGGCACAGCTCTCGTCGAGTGGGTGGACCGCGCAGTCGAATTGGTGG
This sequence comes from Rhodococcus sp. P-2, assembly GCF_016598535.1. Classification (GTDB taxonomy): domain Bacteria; phylum Actinomycetota; class Actinomycetes; order Mycobacteriales; family Mycobacteriaceae; genus Rhodococcus_F; species Rhodococcus_F baikonurensis. The sequence goes on from NZ_CP066779.1 coordinate 2,638,884, forward strand.
GCCCTTCGGATCCCGCAGCAGTGGAGTCCGAGGCGATCAAGGGTCTCGGACTCGGCGCCACCGGAAGGACCGTCGACGCACTCGCGGCATACGACGAACTGTCCGATCGCGTTCGTCCTGGAGCCCAAGCACAACGCTTCCAGATGGGACGCGGATGGCTCGAGCTTGCGTTGGATCACCCGGAGTCCGCCAGACGCGACCTCGAAAGCGCGGTGTCAACGGAGTTTTCCAGTGGTTCGGCGCGAATCTCACTGTGGGCACAAGCCTGGCTCGCCCGCACTCAATTCGCGCTCGGCGCCTGGGACGAAGCGCTCTCGACGGTCGAGGGCGCCGCGGCCGAGGTGGATCGGTTCGAGATAGAAATCATCCGACCGTTGGTCCACTGGTCGGGAGCGCAGATTCACGCTCTGCGCGGCAACTGGGAACTGGCCCGTGACCATGTGCGACGCGCATACGCAGGCATTCACGCCTACGAGATCATGTACGTTCCTGCGCTTCTCGCCAGAGCACAGGTTGCCGAGGCAGCCGCCGACTACGCCGAAGTCCTGGTGGCACTCACTCCGCTCACCTCGAGCAAAGCACAACAATGGCTCGACGAGCCGGGCTTCTGGCCGTGGGTCGATCTCTACGCCAATGCATTGGTCATGGTCGGGCGAGTCGATGATGCCGACACCTTCCTACAAACACACGAGCAGACAGCGCGAGGTCGCGAGCACCGCTCCGCCGCGGCACGTCTCGGCTACGTTCGCGGCCGGATCCACGGAGCACGGGGTGAACTCGACTCGGCGAGAGAGGTTTTCGACGCTGCCCTGTTCAGCATCGAGACGCTGCCCCTGCCCTACGACCGAGCCCGAATCAATTTTGCCTACGGCCAGACTCTCCGCCGGGCCGGCAAACGCGCCGAGGCCGATGTCGTTCTCCGGGCCGCCCGCGAGCTTTATCACTCGTTGGGCGCCGCCACTTACGTCGAGCGCTGCGAGCGCGAACTCCGGGCAGGCGGATTGAACCTCTCGCGAACGGAGAAGGGAATCACCGACCTGACCCCGCAGGAGCGAGCCGTCGCCGACCTTGTCGCAGCGGGCAAGTCCAACAAGGAAGCTGCCGGGGAATTATTCCTCTCCGTCAAGACTATTCAGTATCATCTCACGCGCGCGTACGCCAAGCTCGGACTGCGATCACGGAGCGAACTCGCGGCATTGTTCCGCGATCGGGGGCTTTCGGATCCGCGCCAGGAGAACTGAGAACATGCCGGATACTTCGACGACCGCGCCCGTTCGCGTCGTTACCGAGCCACTCCCCCAACCGCTCTACGGCCCGAAGCGGGTCTTGCGCGACTTCGGTGCAACGTCCATTGCCAACGGAGTCATCGGCATCGTCTTCTCGGCCACCGGGCCGGTAGCGGTCATTCTCGCCGCGGGATTGACGGGTGGTCTCAGTCAAGCTCAATTGGCCTCTTGGCTTTTCGGCGCCTTCTTCGTCAACGGCATTTTGACCGTCACGGCTTCCTGGCTGTACCGACAGCCACTGGCCTTCTTCTGGACGATCCCTGGAACCGTTGTCGTCGGAGCGTCATTGGAGCATCTGCCGTGGGAGCAAGTGCTCGGCGCCTTCTTCGCGACGGGTGTCCTGATCTTGTTGTTGGGATTGACCGGGTGGGTCACACCGATTATGGCCGCCTTACCCATGCCCATCGTAATGGCAATGGTGGCAGGCGTTTTCCTTCATTTCGGAACCGATTTGGTCGAGGCACCCGCCCACGACGCGTTGATCGCACTGCCGATGATCGCCACCTTTGTCGCTCTGAGCGTGTTCACCAAGTTGGGAAGATTCGTTCCACCCGTACTCGGCGCGTTGATCGTCGGTGTGGTCGTGATACTCGTGACTGGAAGATTCACCTCCGCCGGCAACGCTCACGAGTGGATGGCGCACCCGATGCCGACCACGCCGACCTGGTCCTGGCAGGCGATGATCGAACTGGTTGTACCGCTGGCGATCACAGTCGTCGTGGTGCAGAACGGCCAGGGAATCGCAGTCCTGCGAGCCGCCGGTCATCAGCCGCCGATCGGCACCGCGACTATTGCCTGCGGAGTGTTCTCCCTGGTGAACGCGGCGGTGGGGTGTATATCGACGTGTCTGACCGGGCCGACGAACGCATTGCTCACGGCGTCAGGAGAGCGGGCACGCCAATACACCGCCGGAATCTTCTGCGGCCTACTCGCCGTCGCCTTCGGCCTGTTCGCCCCGACGTTCGTCGCGATGATGTTGGGAACTCCGATCGCATTCATCGTCACGCTGGGTGGCCTGGCCATGCTCAAGGCCTTGCAGGGCGCCTTCGTCGCCGCATTCGGCGGGAAATTCACCTTCGGCGCTTTGATCGCGTTCCTCGTGACGATCTCCGACGTCGAACTACTCCATATCGGAGCCGCTTTCTGGGGACTCGTGTTCGGGGTCATCGCCTCGCGGATGCTCGAGCGTGGTGACTACCCCGACCGAGTCGCGATCTCAGGTACGAGTTGAATTCGGCAACCCGTGGGCGATTTCGTCGAGGATATCGGCAACATCCTCGGGCGCGGCGAGCATGGGGGAATGTCCCGTCGTCAACGTAAAGACCCTCTCGCAAGAGTGCCGAGAGACCATCTCTCGTTGATGTGCAGGAGTGATCACGAGATCGCGAAGGGTTTCAATGTAGTAGCGAGGCACAGTCCCTTCCCGCTCCGGCGTCAGCGATACCGAACCACCGAAAACACTCATCGGTTGCGGGCGAAGTTTCGACATCGATTCACGCGCCACCTCATCTGTGCAGTCCCCGAACAAGAGCATCGGATACAACGTCAAGGCAACCTCAGGGTCGATCCCGAGTTCATCGCACGCGAAGAACAATCTCGCAGTGCTCCTGTCCTCTCGCGAACTACTCAGGCAGGATTCCCCGTCTCCGGGTAGCGTCGCGGCCAGATAGACGGCCGCAGCAACTTTCTTCGGGTGCATTTCAGTCAGTTGTGCCGTCAGTGTTCCGCCCATCGAGTGGCCGACAAGTATCACTTCTCCAGGCAGTTGAAGCAGATCGGCCGATAGCTTGGAAAGCGTTGATTCCCAAGTTATTTCTCCATCTTTCGTCATGTCTCGACCCAAGCCTGGTTGATCGGTGGCCAGAGCCGTGTGCCCGCGTCTCTCCAGCGCCTCGACCACATGGTCCCAGCACCAGGCTCCGTGTCCTGCGCCATGAATCAACATGAACTGCGTCATTGCTCCCCAGCTTTCGATCGACCGATGTGATCTACAGCATGTCCCTGCCGACATCCGTGCACTAATACCTAGTTGAACCAGCGCCATACCCAAATCGAACACACCTGCACCGAATATTCAGCGAACACACACCAGGCGATCGCCAGCGCTTTCTCGCCCTCTTGGCGGCCGTCCTGACATGCGAACATTCGCATACTCGACTTTGACAATCATTTACATTAAGCAGTAGATCTATACCCATGCACCTCAACACCCGCATGTCGCGGCGCCTCACCCTTGCCACATCAGTAGGCCTCTCAATCGCCCTCGTTACGGGTTGCTCATCCGACAACAAGGACTCAGCCCAGTCCGAAACCACGACCACGACGTCGGCCGCACCCACCGAACAGGCCTTGGCAACACCGCGTCTCGCGGTGTCGTACGACGGTGGCGTCCTGGTGCTGGATGCTACTTCCCTCGACGTGGTCGGCGAGACCGAGATCGACGGCTTCACCCGACTCAACCCGGCCGGCGACGGTCGCCACGTCATGATCTCTGCCGGCGAAGCGTTCAAAGTACTCGACACCGGCACGTGGTCCTCGGCCCACGGCGACCATTCTCATTACTACACAGCCGATCCCGCGATGTCCGAGGTCGAGTTCGCAGCCAACGAACCCGGACACGTTGTACGCCATGCCGGAAAGACAGCCCTCTTCAACGACGGCTCGGGACTCGTCGAGATATTCGATCCGGCGCAACTCGCAAAGCGCCAACCCCGCGTCGAGACGTACACCACCCCGGAACCCCATCACGGCGTTGCCGTCGCACTTGCCGACGGAAGCCTGTTGACGACAATCGGAAATTCGGAGTCCCGCAACGGCATTGTCGTCCTCGATGCCGACCGCAAGGAAATCCTGCGCAACGAACAGTGCCCGGGCGTCCACGGCGAAGCAGTGGCCGCAGGTGAAGCCATCGTGCTGGGCTGCCAGGACGGCCTGCTCGTGTACAAGAACGGAGCAATCACCAAAGTCCAGAGCCCCGATGCCTACGGCCGCATCGGCAACCAAGCCGGCTCCGAGGAGTCGGACATCGTTCTGGGCGACTACAAAACCGACCCGGATGCCGAACTCGAACGCCCGCAACGGGTCTCCCTGACCAACACGTCGACGTCGGAACTCAAGCTCGTCGACCTCGGCACCAGCTACACCTTCCGCTCTCTCGGGCGCGGACCACATGGTGAGGCCCTGGTGCTCGGCACCGACGGCGCCATCCACGTCATCGACCCCAACACCGGCGTCGTCACCAAGAAGATTTCCGTCATCGACGCATGGACCGAACCCACCAAGTGGCAAGAGCCCAGGCCCGCACTCTTCGTAGAAGATCACACCGCCTACGTCACCGACCCCGCGTCGAAGAAGCTGATCGCAGTCGACCTCGAGGACGGCAGCGTCCTGACCGAGACCACCCTCGACCACGCCCCGAACGAATTGACCGGTGTCACCGGCTGATCCCGACGCTCACGTCGGCCAATCGAAGCCGTTGTCGCCCAACTCTGCCGGAGCTGAGCGACGAGCAGGACCACGACTGAGGGCGGCCCAAGTCAGAGTGGAATAACTCTGCGTAGAGGTTCGTTGTAGAGGGTGTCGGTGTTCGGTTCTTTGCCCCGGGTACCACCCCAGAAATGCCGCTTCGAGCGGCCACTTGCCGAGAGGCGCAAGACGGGCACCGACGCGCTGGAGCCGCCGGACACCTTTAGGTGCCGGCGGCTTCGTCGTGGGAATGATCAGGCCGGGTTTTCGCCGGAAGCAACGTCGAGGATCCACGTCACCCCGAAGGCATCGGTGAGCATGCCGAAACCGGGGCTCCACGCCGCGGCGGCAAGACCCTCGATGATCGATGCGCCAGCAGAGAGTTTGGCCCAGTAACTCTGCACCTCTTCGAGAGTTTCACCGCGAACCGAGACGAAGAACGGTTGGTCGGTGATCGTGGTGCCGTTCTCGCGGTGCGTCGTGCCGGCGTTGCCGGGCGAGCCTCCCGATTGTCCTGGGATGTCGTACGCCATTACGCGAAAGCCGTCCGTTGTCTCCACCTGGCCGAACACGACTTTCTCAGCGCCGGGCACCTCCTTGGGCATCCCGAAGTCGCCGTAGGTTGCGATCGTGACCTGTCCACCGAAGACGGACTGGTAGAACTCCAGCGCCGCGCGGGCGTCTCCGCGGAAGTTGAGGTGGGTCGTTGTTCTGATGCTCATGTCAGCTCCTGGTACGAACTTCGCCCGGGTTTTCCCTGGCAGCCTCAACTCTCACAGCCATATAGGACTGTTTTCGTCCTAGACTCGTCGTAGTCTCACGGCATGGCGACCACCACTCGACTCTTGAATCTGCTGTCCCTCTTGCAGACGAGGCGCGACTGGCCGGGCGCCCTACTCGCCGAGCGGCTCGACATCAGCCACCGCACGGTCCGCCGCGACATCGACCGGCTCCGGGAGATGGGTTACAGCATTGCGGCGACCATGGGCCCGGACGGCGGATACCGACTCGACGCCGGTAGCGAGCTGCCGCCCCTGCTGTTCGACGACGATCAGGTCATCGCCTTGGCGGTTGCCCTGCAGGCGGCGACGCTGACCGGCGTCGGTATCGAAGAGGACGCGGTGCGAGCGTTGACCACCGTGCGGCAAGTGATGCCGTCGCGTCTGCGCCATCGCCTCGACGCACTCACGTTCACCACGATTTCGACCGATTCCAGCGATGCAGACTCGGTGTCCCCTGAGGTGCTCGTAGCGATTTCCGCAGCGGTGCGCGCTCGCGAGGTGCTCCGCTTCGACTACTCGAACGGCAACAGCGAAATAACACCCCCACGCCGAGTGGAGCCGCATCATCTGGTGACCTCCAAGCGTCGCTGGTACCTCGTCGCGTGGGATCTCGAGCGCGACGACTGGCGAATCTTCCGCGCCGATCGCATCACCCCACGCACCCCTAACGGTCCACGGTTCACACCGAAGGCGATCCCGAGCGGTGACGTGAGCGAATACGTGGCCGCGCGCTTCAAGGGATCGGAACATATCAACAAATGGCCGTGCCACGGCAAGGTCGTTCTCCATCGACCAGCCAGTTATGTTCTTCCCTTTGCCGGAGACGGCATCGTCGAGGATCTTGGCCCCGAGCAGTGCAGCCTCGAAGCCGGATCGTGGTCTTGGACGGCGCTGGCAGCCTCCTTCAACCGATTCGACACCGACATCGATGTCGTCGGCCCGGCAGAGCTGAACCACGCTTTCGCACAACTCGCCGCCCGCAATGCCGCGACTGCTGCGAGTTAGTCAGGCGTCTCGAATGAGAGCCAGGTCTCCAACACAACCGTGCGTCCGCAGGTTCGTGATAGCTTTCAAGTCCTCAGAGGACCTGAGGACTTGAGGACTTGAACGAAGGGATGCGCAAAGAGATGAAGAAGGGGCAAGTTGCATTTCTCACCGGCACACACGTCGTGAACGATCTGTACCAGGGGGCTGTGCCTGCACTGTTGCCGTTCATGATGCTGGAACGCGGATATTCCTACTCTGCGGTTGCCGGAATCACGCTCGCCGCAACGGGTTTATCCAGTGTCGTGCAACCTGCATTCGGCATGCTGGTCGATCGGAAGAGCCGGAATTGGCTGGTACCCACGGGTTTTGTGACGGCCGCGGCGGGCATCGTTGTGGCCGCAATGAGCACCACCTACATCGTCACTTGGCTGGCAATTGCTGTGGCCGGCATCGGCATTGCCGCATACCATCCGCCCGCCACAAATTTGGCACGCGCAGCTGGAGGTCACTCGCAGAAAGCCATGAGCGTGTTCTCCGTAGGTGGCACGTTGGGCGCCTCACTGGCGCCACCGTTTGTCACGCTCGTGGTCGGTTCGCTCGGACTGTCCGGCGGCTACCTGCTCGCAGTTCCTGCAGTGGTAGCGGCTATTTGGTGGATCGTCACCCAATCGCGGTCGGCCGGCACAGGCGTGGACGCCGAATCCGCCCAGTCGTTGAGTTCGCAGCTAGCAGCGAACGGACCCGTATCGGACGATTGGCGGTCGTTCACTCGACTCGTGCTCGTGACGGTGTGTTGGTCAATTCCGTATGTGACCACGCTGTCCTTGGTCTCACCGTACGTACTCAACGGGCTGAACGGATCGTCCTCGAGTGCTGCAATCGTGTTGTCCTCCTTCACCTTGGCAGGAGCGGCCGGCACGCTGGTGGGCGGAGCCCTCGCGGACCGTCGCGGTCGACGCGCATCCATCCGACTCGGCTATCTGCTTGCGGTACCTTCATTGGCATTGCTCGCCGCGGCTCCGAACGTGGCAGTTGCCGAACTTGGAATCGTCTGTCTCGGATTCGCGATGTTCCTGCCCTTCGCGCCGCAGGTGACGTTGGCGCAGGACTACCTGCCGAACCGCCCCGGCACGGCAAGTGGAGTGACACTCGGACTCGCAATGTCCGTGGGAGGCATCGCATCTCCGCTGTTCGGTTACCTGGCAGATCACTTCGGGCCGCGCATGACGATCGGGACGACAACTGCCGTACTGTTCGTCGGCGCCGTCATCGCCTTCACACTGCGCGATCGACGACTCGACCCGGAGGACGAGACGGAGCGAGAACTGGACATCATCGCTCTTCGATAACCGGCAGACGGCCCCGTAGTCTGAAGATTCATCGGAGGACATGAAGTATCACTCGGTGGGCCGCCCGACGGCGGTTCACCGAGTCAGTCAGGAGCAGACACATGGCAGTGCGCCAGGTCAAGCAGCAGTCACTGGTACAGAAGGCTGCGGATGAACTTGCACGCCTCATCGGCGACGGCGAATGGCCGGTCGGGACGAAAATCCCGAACGAGCAGGATCTGAGCACACTCCTCGGAGTCGGGCGTTCGACCGGCCGGGAGGCTGTTCGTGCACTGATTGCGTCGGGCCAGCTCTACTCTCATCAGGGATCCGGTACCTACGTCATGTCCTCGACTCCGGTCACAGAACTCGAGCGAGAACTCAAACGCTCGGACCGCCGCGAAGTCTACGAAGTACGTAGACTTCTGGAGGTGGAAGCGGGCCGCCTGGCTGCCATGCGTCGAACCTCTGCCGACGTCGACCTGTTACAGGCAGCACTCGAAGCCCGTGAAAATGCTTCGACACCAACAGAATTTGTCGACGCCGACATAAAACTACATCGCGCCGTGGTGAATGCTGCGCACAACAGCGTGTTGTCGATGGTGTTCGATTCATTCATCGAAACGCTCCGCAACTCGGCCCTGGACGTGATCACCGACGTCACGGCACGAAACCCCGAATCCATCGACGACGAAGCCGCTGCCCACCGAGATCTGGTGGAAGCCATCGTCGCGGGTGATGCCGACGCTGCCAGCGCGGCAACGCGCAGGAACATGGACGGGCTGGACTGACCCTCTATCGTTGTCAGGCATGACGTCCACATCGCTCCCTCCGCGGGGTCTCCGGATCGGTCTGTCCGCCATTGCGTGGCTCAACCTGCTCTCCTCACTTATCGGGATGGCCGGCCTGACGATCGGCGGCGGAATGGGTCTACCTCCGGAGTGGATCGAAGGAAGCGTCTTCCCTTCCTACTTCTGGCCCGGCATCATTCTCGGCGTCGTCGTCGGGGGCATCCAAGCCGCCGCACTCTTCGCTCAGCACAACAGGTTCCGCCTGGCATGGGGCCTGCACGCCGCCGCCGGCCTCACGATGATGATCTGGATCTTCGTCGAGATCGTCATGCTCCTCGTCTGGTCGCCGCTGCAAGGCATCTTCTTCAGCACTGGATTGGCCCAGACGATCCTCGCCGTTATCGCACTCGGCGCGTGGCCTCACCCCTTCCTCCAACGAACCGAGAAGTGACGGAAGCTGCTCTCGAACAACACAATCACGAAGACCAGACCCGGCTCGCCTTCTCGAAAAAATTCTTGACTCGAAAGTTTGTTCGAGTATGATGGGAGATGGAACGGGGGGTTCTCATGACGATCGACATCACCGACGACGCTGTCACCGACGTGGTCAACAGCTCCGCTGTGGGTGTGCGCGCCCGACTGTGGCGGTTGCACCCCACCGACGTCCGCGAGATCGCCATCACCGCATCAGCGGAAATCCTTCGCCTGGAAGCTATTCGAGTAGCCGCCGTCGACACCCTGACGTTGAACCCGGACGAACAAGTACTCTGCTACCGCGGCACCGGACAGTGGCTCGCGAACCACACCATGCTGCAAATCCCGGCCGGCAGAAGAATCGCGGCCCTGGGAAAAGCCCTCCGCTCGTTCCCTGAGATCGAAGACCAATTCGCCACTCGACGTCACCCCACTCAAAAGGCTTGTCACCGCGGCACAACGAACCGCCCTGATCGCCCGCGACAAAGGATGCGCCTTCCCCGGCTGCGACTGCGTCCCCGCCTGGACCGACGCCCACCACATCAAACACTGGGCCAAAGGAGGACCAACCGTCATGGACAACCTAATCCTGCTCTGCCGAACCCACCACACCCTGATGCACCGAAAACCCGGATTCACCGGGCAATGGGAAATCCGGATAGGCACCGATCACCTGCCCTGGTTCATCCCACCGCCAGGCATCGACCCCGACCAAAAACCCCGCCGCTCCACCACCCGGATCTGAACCCGGAGGTCACCGAGCACACGCCTCGGTGACCCATTCCGGCATGCTCTCAATTGCCCGCCCACTCCAAAAGATCCTCGGCGGTCCAGGTATTGATCACCCGATCCGCTTCGACACCGCACTTTTCGGCCCGGTCACAGCCGTAGCCCTGCCAGGCCAGCTGACCGGGGGCATGGGCGTCGGTATCGATGGAGAAGAGACAATCGAGATCGCGGGCCAACTCGATCAAACGCGAAGGCGGGTCACGACGCTCCGGTCTGGAGTTGATCTCGACGGCGGTGCCTGATTCGCGGCAGGCCTCGAACACTTTCTCCGCGTCGAACTGCGACTCGGGCCTGGTTCCGCGAGCACCCTCGACAAGACGCCCGGTGCAGTGTCCGAGAATGTCGACACGCGGGTTTCGCACTGCAGCAAGCATTCTGCGGGTCATCGCCTCACGTTCGGACCGCAGCTTCGAGTGCACGCTCGCCACCACGATGTCGAGTTCGTCGAGTAGATCGGGATCTTGGTCGAGTGAACCGTCTTCGAGAATGTCCACTTCGATTCCAGTGAGGATGCGGAAGGGGGCCAGCTCGGCGTTCAACCCTGCAATGACGTCGAGTTGAGAACGTAGGCGCTCCGCGGACAGCCCGTTGGCGACAGTCAGCCGAGGCGAATGGTCAGTCAGAGCGCAGTAGTCATGGCCCAGTGCTGCTGCGCGTCGCATCATCTCTTCGATGGGGCTGCCACCGTCGGACCAGTCGGAGTGTGTGTGGAGGTCGCCGCGCAGGGCTTGTCGCAATGGGCTGTCGCCGATGGGCTCAGCCTGCCCCCGCAGTTCCTCGAGATACTCGGGGACGCCGTCGTACGACTGGGCGATGATCATTGCAGTTTTGGGCCCGATGCCGGTGAGAGCCTTCCAACTGTCGGATTTCCGGCGAGACTCCTTCTGCTCGTCCGACAATCCCGCAAAGACCTCCGCAGCTCGCCGATAGGCCTTGACGCGGTGCGTTTCGGCGCGTGATCGTTCGAGCCAGTAGGCGATCTCCCGAAGCGCTTCATCCGGTTCCATGAGACCACTGTTCCGTCAGCGGCGGCTTGCGGCAACCCTTGATCCACTTACGCTGTGGTTATGGACGATCCGAGAGCACGATTCGAAGCCGCGCGGGTGGCTCACCTGGCGACGGCTGACGCAGCCGGCGTTCCGCACATTGTGCCGCTCGTATTCGCCCTACTCGGCGATACCGTCTATTCCTGCGTCGACCACAAGCCGAAAACCACGACCGCTCTTCGCCGGCTCCGGAACATCACCGATACGGGGCGTGCGAGCCTGCTGGTCGATCATTACGACGACGACTGGTCCGCCCTCTGGTGGGTCCGCGTCGACGGCCGCGCAGAGGTCCTCGACCCCGGCACCAAGGAGTCCGAGAGTGCAATCGATGCTTTGGCCGCGAAGTATCCGCAGTACGAGGATCACCGACCGCACGGACAGGTGATAGCTGTTCGCGATGTGGAGTGGTCGTCATGGTCCGCAGCAGCCTAAGGTTCTGTCCTAGTGTTCAAGGAGCGAAAGTGATTGCAACACTCTCAATTCGGACAATTTGGCGGGGGATCGATGAAACGACGGCAGTTACTTCAGCGCGCAGCCACAGGCCTGGCGCTGGTAGCGGGACCTCAGGTGATCGACATGGGTAGCAGTTCCGGAAGCAGTCAAGACGCAACAACCCCGTTGAACGACCTCTTGTCGGTTGTTTCGCTCTCACACGTGAACGACCCAGCGTCGACGCCGATTTTTCCCGGCGATCCCGAGTTCACTCTCGACACGGCGGCAACCATTGCCGACGACGGCTACTACCTCCAGTACGTCAAGGAGGGTGAACACACGGGTACGCATTGGGGCGCGCCCGCGCACTTTCAGGAAGGTGGACTCACCGCCGACCAACTCGATCCGGCCGACCTCTTCCTACCCGCAGTGAAGATCGACATCCGGGACAAGGCTGCCGCCGATTCCGACTACGCCCTCACCGTCGCAGACATTGAAGAGTGGGAGACGAGTAACGGCAAGATTCCCGATGGAGCGGCCGTAGTCCTCTGGACCGGATGGGAATCGCGCTGGGGTAGCGAAGAATATGCCAACTCCGACGCCGAGGGTGTCACCCACCAACCCGGCTTCTCGGTGGACGCGGCGCAGTGGCTGATAGACACCGGGCGCCTGGGCACGCGTGGCGCATTGGGAACCGACACCTTCGGTCCCGACCTCGGAAGCGACGAAACCTACCCCGTCTCGACGCGCCTGTACGACAAGCGTCGAATCAGCCTGGAGAACCTGAACAATCTTGCCGCCCTGCCGACCACCGGGGCGAGCATCCTCGTCGGTAGCGCCATCAACAGGGCGGGATCTGGTTCCCCGGCAACGATCTTCGCTCTCCTGCGGCGTTAGGCTTCGCGGCGATCTCGGTAGACGACGACAGCGCCCTTCCCACTTCTCTTCGCCTCGTACATCGCCGCATCTGCTCGGCGAAGCAGAGTGTGCGCGCTGAGCGGCTCATCCGCAGAGTCGAACTGCGCGGACCCGAACTGCGCCGACTCGAGCTGCGCCGACTCGAACTGCACGGACCCGAATACCGCTACACCGACGCTCGCACCCACCGACACCGATTTCTCGCCTGCAATCCCGTCGCTGCTGAGGGCGTCGACGATCCTGCGAGCAACGACGACGGCATCGTCGAGCGGGCCCTGCAGGAGCACAGTGAACTCGTCGCCTCCGAATCGAGCGACAAACGCACTTTCGGGAACCGCTTCGCGCAAACGCGCAGTGAGAGCGACCAGTAAACGATCGCCGGCCGGATGCCCGTATCGATCGTTGACCTGCTTGAAATCGTCCAGATCAACGAGCATCAGCACCCAATTGGAGTTCGTCAGGCGGTAGTTTTCGATGGCGCTCGCGAAGTGTTCGTCGAACGCGGCCCGGTTGGCGAGCTCGGTGAGCGGGTCGTGATGCGCTCGGTACCGGAGCTCGTCCTGGGCAGCGGAGATCTGTTGGAGGAGCGCGTCGTTCTCGAGGAGCGTGAGTATTTGGCGCACCAGCGCGAGAACCAGCACGACGACGCCGAGTATCACGACCACGGCATCGAGGTTGCCGACGATGAGTGCCTGCACCGTCACGATCGTCGCGATGACCGCGATCAAGAGATACGGCAGCAGCAATTGAGTCCGATCGCTTCGCCAAGGTTGTAGGGCTGTGCGCGGTCGGGGCTCGGCTCGTTCGGCCAGTGCCGCCAGCGCGATCAACGGCGGCCCGGCGATGAACCCGGCGTCGGCGATGGTCGGCATACTCTCGGCGCCGATCGCCACCAAGTACGCGTAAACGCTGTCCGACAGGGAGAGCATCACCAACCCGCACCCGAGGAACGTCAGCGGTACGCGAATCTCGGCAACGGCCTTGGGTCCGATGACCATCAGCAAGACCATCGCGATCAGAACGAAGTCGGTGATCGGGTACATCACCGCGACGAGAAACCCGAGAGACCCCGTAGGACCGGTATGAACGACGGCGCCGAGGGCAGTCGTCCACGTGAGGATGAACAACCCACCGACCACGACAAGACCGTCGAGCGTCAGCACCAGCCACAGATGGATCGGACCGATCGCCTCACGCCGGGGCGACTGGCGCACCAGCGACAGAAGCGCCGGCACGGCAAACACCGGGAACATGAAGAATCCGATGTCCGCGATCGACGGCGACGGGAGTGGTACGTGGAGAACCGAGCGGTAAAACGCCCAGAAGAACATTCCGAGGGTCCAGCCGGCCATACCGAGAGCCATCAGAGTTCGCCAGCGACGCTCGACTCCGTGATGGCGCCGCGACGTCCACCAACAGACCGCAGTCGCGGTGGCGCCGCCGACGATCTGGGCGATATCGTCCACCAGAACCGAAGTTCGTGGGCTGAGCAGTCCGGATCCGGCGAGGGCGATGACCGCGACGACGACGCCGAGAACCAGCCACGTGCGTCGTGCTCGGAACTGCGTCATCGAAGGGCCCATCGGTGTTCAAGGCGTCACCACCGATTGTCTTTCAGCCGGCTTCGTTGCGGCCGGCATGGTTGTGGTGACGAATGCCCGTACGAACCTACCTGATTTGGTAGCGGATTGTTAACTGGACGAACGATCAAGACCGTCCGCTAGGCCACGGCGCTGTACTCCGTTCGGGCCCTACGCCGCTGCGAAGTCCACTTCGCAATGACCCCCTGCGACGGGCTGAACAGGTACACCAGGGCGAACACGATGCCCTGCGTCATCACGACCATGCCCCCGGAAGCTGTGTCGAGGTAGTAGCTGACGTAGATACCGGTAATCGCGCAGATTGCGGAGACGACGGGAGCTGTCACCAGCATCCGTGAGAACTTGTCGGTGAGAAGGTAGGCCGTCGCCCCGGGGATGATCAGCATCGCCACCACCAGCACAACTCCGACAGCTTGCAGGGCCACTACCGAGGTGAGTGCGAGAACCCCGAGGAGTAAGGCACCGAGACGTTTGGGCGAGAGACCGATCGCGTTGGCATGGACCGGGTCGAAAGCGAACAACGTCAGATCACGACGCTTGATCAACAGAATGCTCAACGCCAACGCGCCGAGTATCGCGACCTGCAGAAGATCGGACGAACTCACCCCCAGCAGGTTGCCGAAAATGATGTGGTTGAGATCGGTCTGACTTGGGGTCACCGAGATGAGAACCAAACCGAACGCGAAAAGAGTCGTGAAGACGATACCGATCGCGGCGTCTTCCTTGACGCGGCTGGTGTTACGGATCAGCCCGATCAGTGCGACGGCGATCAACCCGAAGATCAAGGCCCCTATGGCAAATGGAGCGCCGACGACGTAGGCGAGGACAACACCGGGCAGGACGGCGTGCGAGACGGCATCGCCCATCAGTGACCACCCGATGAGCACCAACCAACAACTGAGCACCGCGCAGACAACCGCCGCCACAACGGCAACGGCCAACGCGCGCAACATGAATCCGTACTGGAGAGGGTCCAGGAGCAGTTCTACGATGTTCATCGATCAGGTCCTGTCCATCACGTCGAGACCGAAAGCCAGGGCGAGGTTTTCCGGTTGAAGCACGGTGTTCGGGTCGGAGTGCACCAGAACCTTGCGCATGAGCAGTACCGCCTCGTCGCAGAGTTTCGGCACCGCGTGAAGATCGTGGGTCGAGACCA
This sequence comes from Rhodococcus sp. P-2, assembly GCF_016598535.1. Lineage (GTDB taxonomy): Bacteria > Actinomycetota > Actinomycetes > Mycobacteriales > Mycobacteriaceae > Rhodococcus_F > Rhodococcus_F baikonurensis. The sequence continues at coordinate 2,653,939 of NZ_CP066779.1, forward strand.
AGATCGATCGGCCGTCGGCGGCCAACTCTCGTAGCAGCGTCGAAATCGTTGCCTCGGAACGCTTGTCAACGCCCGCGAACGGTTCGTCCAGCAACAGCATCGACGCGTCCTGCGCGATACCGCGTGCCACGAAGGCGCGCTTCTTCTGACCACCCGAGAGCTGTCCGATCTGGCGATCCGCGAACTCCGTGAGCTCCACCCGCTCCAGTGCCGCGGCCACCGCCTCGCGATCTGCACGTCGCGGACGCCGCAAGAACCCGAGATGGCCGTACCTGCCCATCATCACGACGTCACGGACGCTGATCGGGAAGGTCCAGTCGACGTCTTCACTCTGCGGCACGTATCCGACGCGGCCACTCTTGCGCGCAGCGGCTGCGTCGAGACCCGCGATTCTCACAGAGCCGTTGTCCGGCTTGATCATTCCCATGATCACCTTGAACAGGGTCGACTTGCCTGAACCGTTCATTCCGATCAGTCCGCAGACGCTTCCGGAATTCAATGTCAGATCGACATGGTCCAGGGCATGGACCTCGCCGTAGTGAACGCTGACGTTTTCGACGCGAATGGCTTCGTTCATGATTTGCCGCCAGTGAGGCCGCCGAGAATGACGTCGGTGTCGTGGCGAATCATGTCCAGGTAGGTGGGCACGGGACCGTCGGCTTCGGACAGCGAGTCGACGTACAACGTTCCACCGAATTTCGCCCCGGTCGCCCCGACGACCTGCTGCATGGGAGCATCCGAGACCGTCGACTCGCAGAAGACTGCGGGAACGGAATTGGCCCGGACGAAGTCGATCGCCGCGATGATCTGCTGCGGCGTCGCCTGCTGCTCGGCGTTGACCGGCCAGATGTACGCCTCGCCGAGTCCTGCGTCCCTGGCCAGATAGGAGAACGCACCCTCGCAACTGACGAGTGCACGCTGACCTGCAGGCAATACCGCCAGGCCACTGACCAGGCCGTCCTGCACTGCTTGTAGTTCCGCTTTGTACTTCGCGCCGTTCTCCGCAAATGCCGAGGCGTTGTCCGGGTCGAGGTCACTGAAAGCAGTCACCATGTTGTCGACGTAGATCTGCGTATTCAACGGAGACATCCACGCATGCGGATTCGGCTTGCCCGCATAGGCGTCGCCGGCGATCGGAATGCCTTCGACACCATCGCTGACCACGACGTGTGGCACATCCAGTCCGTCGACGAACTTGGCGAACCATGCTTCGAGGTTCATGCCGTTGTCGAGGATCAGATCGGCTTCGTTGGCCCGGCGAATGTCGCCGGGTGTCGGCTCGTAACCGTGAATCTCCGCTCCCGCCTTGGTGATCGACTCGACGCGCAGATGATCGCCCGCGACGTTCTGGGCGATGTCCGAGAGCACGGTGAACGTGGTGAGCACTACCGGGCGGCCGTCGTCGGAAGCGGAATTCATTGCCGAACAACTGGAAAGAAGCAGGGCGGCGAGGGCAGCAATTCCCAGGCGGCGGAAATTCTTCGCGTCGCGAGTCGTCATGATCGAACTCTAATATGTGGGTAAACAAATACACAAGTTCGTCAGGCCGAACATTCTTCACTCGATAGGCTCGAACCATGCGTCCTACTGCCTTGATCACCGGTTCCAGTCGCGGCCTCGGAGCTGCCATCGCACGCGAGCTGGCACCGACACACGACCTGCTGCTCGGTGCACGATCCGCGCAGGCCCTCGAGCCGATCTGCGCGGAACTACCCGGATCGACGCCCCTACCCCTCGACCTCACGGACTACGACGCCGTCGCGGTCGCCGCCTCGTCCATCACGACGCTCGACGTGCTGGTACACAACGCCGGCGTGGCCGACATCGGAACCATCGAGGAATCCTCGGTCGATCAGTGGCGACGCACCCTCGAGGCAAACGTCATCGCCGTCGCCGAACTCACTCGTGTCCTCCTTCCTGCCCTCAGGGCAGCCGGTGGCCACGTCGTACTGATCAATTCCGGTGCCGGACTGCGCGCCAACGCCGGCTGGGGCTCGTACGCGGCCAGCAAGTTCGCGCTGCGTGCTTTCGGAGACGCACTGCGCCTGGAAGAGCCGTCCTTGCGGGTCACCTCCATTCATCCCGGCCGGATCGACACCGATATGCAGCGCGACATCGTCGCCGGTGAGGGCGACGAGTACGACCCGGAGCGCTTCCTGAAGGCCTCCACCGTGGCGCGTGCCGTACTCACTGCCGTCGAAACACCGTCCGACGCACACCCCACGGAGATCGTGCTTCGACCTACCGGCCGGTAAATCCCCAGTTCGCCGGTAACGGAATGATGACGATGGCCACCCGGATATCGCTTTTCCGGGTACGGGCCCGATACTGACATCAGTTGTCGGACAAAGAGACTGGACTGGTTCTCAGGAGTTCATCGAGAGGTGGTGTGCGATGCATGATCATACGAATACGTGGGGAATTTCCACCGAGGCTTTCCTCGGGTGGTACGTCGCCGCTGCCACCGGAGCGGTGGTGATCGCGCTTGTGATCCGCGGCGTCGGCCTGCGCAAGCCCACACCGGAATTGCGCACGCTCACACCACCGGAGATGGGTGTACCGACCAGCGACGAGCCTGCAGTACGCGCTGCCGTGGCAGAACTCGAGTGTGCTGCACATACTGCCTGCCAGGGTCGACATGGCAGCGGGTCTTCACCGTCCCGTTGCTCGACCTACGCGAGCACCGTCAGCTGTGGGGGTGAGTGCTGTGAACAACTACTACTCAGCTGACACATGGGGGATCCCCAGCCAGACCTTCTTGCAGTGGTATCTGGTGGCCGCAGCCGTCGCGGTCGGACTCTCGCTCTACAGCAGGATGTCCGCGCGCCGCTCACCCGCGATCGTCGACGCGGTTCGTCGGCCGCTCACTCCGCCCGAGATCGGTGCCTTGACCAGTGATTACCAAGCGGTGCTCGCGTCGATGGCAATACTGCGCAGCGCCGAGCTGATCAGCACCGAAGGCAAGACCAAGCAGGCGCTCAGTGCGGAGGACAAGAATCGTCTCGACTGGTTCACCCGTACGGTGCACAAGCGGCTCGGAAACGGAAAGGTCCCGCTGCGGCAGGTGCGTCTGATGGGACGACTGAACGTCGCACTCGCACAACTACGTACGACGCTGATCGACGAGGGCTACTTGCAACGCCCGCAGGACGGCCCGGCTGCCGCTCTTCGGACCGTTCCGATCGTGGCGGTAATCGCTCTCGGCGTGATCCGGCTTATCGCGGGGATCATCGGCGGGAAGCCGGTCGGGTTTCTTCTCCTGACCATCATCGTTCTCGCGCTGATGATTCCACTTCTTCGCATCAAGCGTCGTCGGACAGCTTTGGGCGACAGTGAGCTTCGACGTCTCAAGCACGAAAACTCGTACCTCTCACCGAAACTACGGCCCGCCTATACAAGCTACGGTCCCTCACTCGCCGGGCTCTCGGCCGCGCTCTTCGGTTCGGGCGCTCTGGTTCTGATCGATCCGGCGCTGGCAGGAGCGGTGGCTGCGGGCGCCGCGTACAGCCCGGGCGGCGGAAGTTCGAGCTACTACAGTTGTGGCTCCTCTTCCGGATCATCCGGCTCGGACGGCGGTGGCGGCAGTGGTAGCAGTTGCGGCGGCGGGGGGTGTGGGGGATGAGCACTCGTGCCGGCGACACGTGGGGGATCCCCAGCGAGGATTTCCTGTACGGCTACACAGCCGTTTCGGTCACGCTCATGGTTCTCACTCTGGTGTGGCGTCTGATGATTCGAGCACGCCGGTACAGGTACTCAACCGAGCACGGGTATTCCGCCGAGCAACTGACCCCTCCCGAAGTCGGCATGCTGACCGGCGAGTCACGCGCCATCGCAGCATCATTGGCAATCCTGCGTAGCGCTGATCTGATCACCACCGACGGCGCTGTCCTGCGCCCGTTGGGCCCTGCCGACGAGACCCTGGACTGGTACACCCTCACCGTGTACCAGCGCCTGGCCCAGCAGGCCCTGCCCCATCGTCGGCGGCAACTCGCCGAGCGTATGACGGTGGAAACGGCTCGCCTACGAAACTCTTTGGCGGACCGGGGGTACCTGACCTCCGACAGCACCAGGCGTTCGATCTTTCTCTCCACAGTTCCGCTGAAGATCCTGGTGGCCGTGGGTATCGTCCGCATTGCCTTCGGCCTGCACAACGACAAGCCCGTCGAGTTTCTGATTCTCGCCGTACTCGTCACCGGGTTCAGCATCCCGCTGCTCGGGCTCAACTTCGATCGCACCACCTCGGGTAATGCAGCACGGTCGGAACTGACCACAGCACACGCCTACCTGTCCCCGCGCAACAAGCCTGCCTTCTCCGCTTACGGACCGCGCTTGGCAGGGATGTCCGCCGCCCTGTTCGCCGGTTCGGCAATGCTGATGATCAATCCCGCCTTGGCCTCCGCCACCGGAATCGGTGCCGACGGCAGCGGAGGTAGCGGGGGTTCGGACGGCGGTAGTTCAGACGGGGGAGGCGGCAGCTGCAGCGGGGGCGGCGGATGTGGCGGCGGCGGTGGCGGATGCGGGGGATAACCGCGCCCGGGCGAGCAGAAGCGCTGCCGCCTCGGTAGTGATGCCACGTTCCTCACTCAAGGAATACACCTCGTCCAGAGTTCGACCGATCCCTCGGGTTCGTTCGACGACGTCGTCTTCGTTCCACCCCAGTACTTCTCGCCCGACGAGGTGAAAGGCTCCGCCTGCGTTCGCGACGAAATCAGGGGCACAGAGAACCCCGCGGCTTCGCAGAACCGCGCCCGCCGCAGCATCGGTCAAGATGTTGTTTGCTGCGCCCGCCACGGCCAGAGTCGGAATCGACGCAGCGGCAGCGGAATCGATGATGCCTCCCATCGCGCAGGGAGCGAAGAGATCACACGGTGTTCGGAGTACCTCGCCTACAGGAACGACCGTGTGCCCCGCGAGAGAAGCAGCCTCGAGGCGCTGCGGGTCCGTATCTGCAACCAGCAGGCGTGCCCCTGCCTGGGCTGCGAGACGTACAACATCCCCGCCGACGGCGCCGAGTCCCTGCACCAGTACCGTTCGGCCGTCGAGTGTTCCGAGTCCACGACGACGCGCCGTGGCCTTCATCGCTTCGAACACGCCCAGAGCCGTTGCGTGCGCGCTGGAACCGGCGCCACCGTTGTCGACCGAACGCCCGAAGACGTACTTGGTGGTTCGACTGAGCTGATCCATGTCCGAGGAGTTGGTGTTGACGTCAGGACCGGTCCAGTAGTTTCCCTCGAGCTTGTCGATGTTCTCCGCGTGAATGTCGAGGATACGAGTCCAAGTCGCCGAGTCGATCCGATTGCGCGGTGCGGGCAGTGCTATCACCGACTTCCCGCCACCCATCGGCAGGTCGGAGACCGCCATTTTCAATGTCATTGCGCCGGCGAGCTTCCCGGCGTCCGCCAGAGCGTGACCGATCGAGGGATAATGCGCGGCCCGCGTGCCACCCGACGCCGGTCCCAGTCGGGTGGAGTCGATTCGGATCACAAAGGTCGTGTCGGTCTCCCGATCATGTCGGGTGACGGTCAGTTCACCGTCCCAGCGCAGTTCGTCGTCGATGCTCATTGCAGATCCTCTCCCGGTTATGGGTCAACCGTGCGCGTGCAGTGGTGTTCCCGCGAGGGCGAGCATGGCCTCACCCAACGCTTCGCTCTGGCTGGGGTGCGCGTGGATGAAACGCCCCACTTCATCGGGAAGTGCTTCCCAGGCAACTGCCAACTGCGCCTCACCGATCAGCTCGCCAACCCGGTCGCCCACCAGGTGGACGCCGACGACGGGACCTCTGGTTCTTCTGCGAATCACTTTGATTCCCCCGGTGGTTCGCAGGATCTGACTCTTGCCGTTACCCGCCAGGTCGTAGACGACGGTGGAGATGTCGCCGTACTGCGTGCGCGCCGCCTCTTCGCCGAGTCCGACTGATGCAACTTCGGGATGTGAGTACGTCACGCGAGGAATCAAGTGTTCGGCGACCGGTAGCGGATCCTTCCCGGCGATCTGTTCAGCCACAAAGATTCCTTGTTGGAAACCTCGGTGCGCCAACGCAAGACCGGGCACGATGTCGCCGACCGCGTACACACCGTCCACGGACGTACGGAGGCGTTCGTCGGTGACGACAAAACCCTTGTCGAGGCTGATTCCGTTTTCTTCGAAACCGTTACCGTCCGTGCGGGGTCCGCGGCCGACGGCGACCAACAGTAGGTCGGTATCGAATATCGTTCCGTCACCTAGTTCGATGCGGACCGAATCGGCTGCTTCTTTTGCGGAAACGATCTTTGTGTCTGTCTTACAGACGATTCCGCGTTTCCGGTAGGCCCGCTCCAGCTGCTTCGACGACCACGTGTCCTCGGCGGCGAGGAGTCGGGGGAGTGCCTCGACGATCGTGACTTCGGCGCCGAAGGAGCGCCACAGGCTCGCGAACTCGACACCGATGACACCGCCACCGAGCACTGTTGCGCTGCTGGGCACCCGGTCGAGTTCGAGCGCCTGGTCGCTGGTGAGGATCCGGCGGCCGAGCTCTATGCCGGGCAGTTCCCGCGGATACGAACCGGTGGCCAGAACGAGTGATGTTCCGGTATAGCGGGTTCCGTCGACGTCGATGCTTCGCCCACCGACGTACGTTCCGTATCCGTTGACAATAGTGATCTTGTGTTGCGCCAACAAACCTTGCAGACCGCTGTACAGCCGCTCGACTGTCCCGTTCTTGTAGTCGTGCACCTGCGCGATGTCGATGCCGTCAAAAGATGCCCGGACTCCGAATTGCTCACTGGTGCGTGCCGAGTCGGCCACCTCGGCGGAATGCAGCAGCGCCTTGGTCGGGATGCATCCGCGGTGCAGGCACGTTCCGCCGACCTTGTCTGCCTCGACCAATGTGACCGACAATCCGAGTTGGGCGGCGCGGATGGCGCAGGCATAGCCGCCCGATCCGCCACCGAGGATCACGACATCACTGTGCCGTTTGCCGGCCGTCATCGAAGCCTTGGTCATCGGAGCCGTGGTCATCAGAGCCTTCCCAGGATGCGGATCGGGTTCTCGATGTAGTCACCGAACAGCCTCAGGAATCCGCCGGCTTCGCCGCCGTCACAGACGCGGTGGTCGAAGCTCAACGAGATCTGAGTGACCTTACGGACGGTCAACTCGCCGTTCACCACCCACGGCTTGTCGATGATGCGTCCGATCCCAAGGATCGCCGCCTCGGGGTGGTTGATGATCGGAGTCGATCCGTCAACCCCGAATACCCCGTAGTTGTTGAGTGTGAACGTGCCGCCGGTCAGGCGGGCGGGTTCGAGTTTGCCGTCGCGGGCAAGGTCGGTGGTTACCCGAAGTGCCTGTGCGAGTTCGACAGTGCTCAGGGTGTCGGCATTGCGAATGACCGGCACCATCAATCCCTTCGGTGTCTGTGCGGCGATTCCGAGGTGGATGCGGGCGTGTCGAACTATCTCGCCTCGAGCCGTGTCGACCGACGAGTTCAGTTCGGGGTACTGCGCCAATGCGGCGGTGGTCAGCCGAGCCAGCAGCGCCATCAGGCTGATCTTGTCGGAATCGGGCAGTGACTTGTTGATCTCGCCTCGCGCCGCCAACAGTTCGGTGGCGTCGACGTCGACCCAGGTTGTCGCGTCGGGAATCTCGCGGCGGCTGGTGGACAGCTTGTCGGCCACCACCTTGCGTAGCCCCTTGATCGGGATCCGCTGGTCGCCCACATGCGACGTTTCCGTTTCCGTGCCGGTGTTCGACCCTGCCTCGACATCAGCGCGGGTGATGACCCCGCCTGCACCGGATCCGGAGAGGATAGACAGGTCGATATCGTTGTCGGCAGCCAGTTTACGAACGATCGGCGAGATCACGCGTACCGACGAAGAAGTCCGACGTCGGCGTCTCGGTGCATCCTCACTGGTGCCGTAGCCGATCAGGACGTTACCCGAACCGGCACGTTCTTCTTCGCGGTATTGCTCGTGGTTAGCCGAGACGACCGCGTCTACACTGTCGCCACCACTCACAGTGATCAGCGGCGTACCCACCTTCACGGTGTCACCGTCTTTGCCGTGGAGTTCGATCACGGTCCCGGCGAACGGGATGGGCACATCCACAGCAGCTTTCGCAGTCTCGACCTCGACGACGATCTGATCGATGGTGACCACGTCGCCTACCTTGACGTGCCACTCCGCGATGTCGGCCTCGGCCAGTCCTTCACCCAGGTCGGGGAGCATGAATACCTGGTTGCTCATGCCGTCACCGCCCAACGGGTGTCGGGAGTGTCGTTCCACTGCAGACGATCGACGGCATCGAGGACGCGGTCGACGCTCGGCAGGTGGTGACGCTCGAGCTTCGGTGCGGGGTAGGGGATGTCGAATCCGCTGACCCGGAGCACCGGGGCGTGGAGATGGTGGAAGCACCGCTCCTGCACGCGGGCAGCAATTTCCGCACCCACGCCGGCAAAACCTTGCGCTTCCTGGATGACGATGCAGCGTCCGGTCTTTCGCACCGATGCAGTGACCGTCTCGTCGTCGAACGGCACTATCGAGCGGATGTCGATCACCTCGATGTCGCGGCCGTCGGCCGCAGCGGCCTCGGCCGACTTCAGTGCAACCTCCACGGACGGGCCGTAGGCAATGAGCGTCGCGTCACGACCGGGGCGCCGGACGACGGCGCGACCGATCGGCTCAAGTGCGGTCAGTTCGACATCTGCACGGGAGAAATACAGCTTCTTGGGTTCGAGGAAGATCACCGGGTCGGGGTCCTCGATCGCCGAACGTAGCAGCGAGTACGCATCGTCCACCGTGGACGGCGCCACGACCTTCAGGCCGGGCGTGTGTGCGTAGTAGCCCTCGCTGGAATCACAGTGATGCTCCACCCCGCCGATACCACCGGCAAAAGGAACACGGATGACGATCGGAATCGACAGTGCGCCCTTCGTGCGGTTGCGGATCTTTGCGACGTGGGAGGCGATCTGCTCGAATGCCGGATAGGCAAACGCGTCGAACTGCATTTCCACGACCGGACGAAAACCGGCCATGGCCATACCGATTGCGAATCCGATGATGCCGGACTCGGCGAGGGGAGTGTCGAAGCACCGGTCGTCACCGAAGTCGCGGGTGAGGCCGTCGGTGACGCGGAAGACGCCGCCGAGGGTACCGACGTCCTCACCGAAGACGACGACGTTGTCGTCCGCGGCCAACGAGTCCCGTAGTGCGGTGTTGAGGGCTTGAGCCATCGTGAGCATGGGCATGGTCAGTTTCCCCCTGTGTCAGCGGCTTCGGCGGCAAGTTCGGTCTCGAGTTGCGCCTGTTGCTCACGCAATTGCGGTGTCTGCTCGGCGAAGACGTACCGGAACAGATCGAGCGGATCGTGCGGGCGGTCGACGTTCATGCCGGCGCGCAGTGTGGCGGCCTCGGCCTCGGCCTCTGCGGTCAGTGATTCCACGAACGCGTCGTCGATCAGATCGTGTGCGCGCAGATACTTTTCGAGTCGCGGCAACGGGTCTCGGCCGAGCCACGTTTCCACCTCCGCGCTGTCGCGGTAGCGGGTGGCGTCGTCGGCGTTGGTGTGGGCGTCGATGCGATAGGTGTGTGCTTCGACGATCACCGGTCCGTTTCCGCTCCGAACGAAGCGCGCCGCCTCGTCCATGACGGCCATCATCGCAACAGGATCGTTGCCGTCTACCTGCTCGCTGCCGATCCCGTAGCCGACGCCCTTGTGCGCCAACGTCGGTGCTGCACTTTGACGAGACAGTGGCACGCTGATTGCAAATCCGTTGTTCTGCACCAGAAAGATCACCGGCGCCTTGAAGACGGCGGCGAAGTTCAGCGCTTCGTGGAAGTCGCCCTCACTGGTGGCCCCGTCACCGCAGAGCGCCAGCGCGACGGTGTTCAAGCCCCGGCGCGACTCTCCGTAGGCCACCCCCGCTGCATGCAGCAATTGCGTTGCCAGCGGGGTGCACTGCGGCGCACTGCGTAGTGCTACCGGGTCGTATCCGCAATGCCAGTCGCCGGCAAGCATGCTCAGAATCTGCACCGGATCGACGCCTCTGGCGGCCAACGCCATCGAATCCCGATAGGTGGGGAAGAGCCAGTCACTCGGCTCCAGACTCATCGCTGCCGCGATCTGACATGCCTCCTGCCCCCGCGAGGACGGATACACAGCCAGACGTCCCTGTTTGGTGAGCGCCGTCGCCTGCTGGTCGAAGCGCCTGCCCAGGAACATCTTTCGATACATCTCGATCAGGCGATCGTCGCTCGGTTTTGCGTAGCGGGCCTCACTGCGAGTCAGTTCTCCAGCGGGGTCGAGGTACTGCACCGCGGAATCGGCGGGCAGGAACTTCTGATACCGCAGCGCCCCCAAGGGCTCGACAAGAGTCACTTCTACCTCCAGAAACGTTGTGTCCATCAGTATTCGCACTTCGGCGACGTAATAGCAGAAGGCGTCGAAGATTCAAGAAAAACGGCCTATTATGAGGATTCGGGCAGCAATATGTCCATGAACCGACTCGACTACCGAAGCAGGAATGGACAGATGGCCACCGAACCGCACGCTCTCGATGCGATCGACCGCCGCATCATCGCCGAACTGGTCGCAGACAGTCGCATCTCCATGCGTGCACTGGCCGAGAAGGCGCACATATCTCGCGCTCACGCCTACGTCCGCATCGAAAGGCTCGAGGACGCCGGAATCATCACCGGATTCACGACGCGGATCGCCCACGAGAGGGCCGGACTCGGCTCCTCGGCGTACGTGGCACTTTCGATCAGGCAGCACTCGTGGCGAGGTCTGGCGGCGTCGTTGAAGGCACTGCCGTTTGTCGAGCATTTCTCCCTCCTCGGCGGCGACTTCGACGTTCTGGTGTTGGTTCGAGCCCCGGACAACCAGGAACTACGCCACACCGTTCTCGAAGAACTCCAGGGACTCGACGGGGTTCTCTCGACCAAAACGTGGCTGATCTTCGAAGAAGGCAACGGTCCAGGACCCAACTGGCTGCCCGGCTGATCCGTCTATAGTCGCCGTTAGCAGTTGCACACGGGAGGTGACTCGAATGACCCTGTACGGCCTGGGAATCGGTTGGCGTCCCGAGGTCTCCGGAATCATCGCGCAGCTGGACGGCCTGGCATTCTGCGAAGTCATTGCCGAATCCATCGGAAACGAGATACCGCCGCACCTCGGTTCGCTGGGAGTTCCGGTGATCCCGCACGGAATCTCGCTCTCCCTTGGCGGGGCCGAGGCGGTAGATCAGGCACGGATCGATCACCTTGCGCATGCATCCCGGCTACTGGACGCCCCCTTGGCGAGTGAGCACATCGCCTTCGTGCGGGCGGGCGGCATCGAGGCCGGGCACCTGCTCCCACTGCCACGCACCTACGAAGCGATCGATATCTTGGCACGCAACATCACCCGCACTCAGGACGGTCTACCGGTGCCGTTTGCCGTCGAAAACGTTGCCGCCCTTTTCGACTGGCCCGACGACGAGTTGACCGAAGGGGAGTTTCTCTCGGAGATCGTCGAGCGCACTGGAGCCCTGCTGGTTCTCGACATCGCGAACGTCTACGCCAATGCTCTCAACCGAGGGCGTGATCCCTGGGCCGAGCTGAGCCGGCTACCACTCGAACGAATCGCGTACTGCCACATCGCCGGTGGCAGTATCAGCGACAGCAAATACCACGACACGCATACCGATCCGGTGCCCGAAGCAGTGCTGGAACTTCTTGCGCAATTCACCGCCGCCGGTCACCGTCCCGCGATCATGCTCGAGCGCGACGGAAACTATCCGCCGGCACTGGAATTGCTCGACGAGCTCGATGCCATCGCCGATGCAGCGGGTCTGGATCGCATCACCGCGAGCACCGACTGGTCACGCACATGAGCACGCTCGGTGAGCGTCAAGAGGCGCTGATTCGCGCACTGGTGGCGGGTGGCGAACTACCCGAAGGCTTCGACACAGACGATGCCGCCGTTGTCTCGGCGGCACTGCTCCGAAAGCGCGCAGGAGAAGTGGCGCACCACCTTCCGGTGGTGCGCCATATTCTCGGTGATCGTTATCTTGGGTTGTTCACAGCGTGGGCGGAGGGACGTCCGAAGACGACTTCACACGCGGACGCCCAGGCTTTTGTCGCCCACCTCCAGGACATCGGCGAACTGCCTCGCCCGCCCTGGTATCAGAGGTTTCGAAAGGTCTTACGCAAATGAGACAACGGCTTCGCTGGTGTACATGAGGAACGTCATCGATTCCTGGAAATACAGCTCGACGGAGTTCGCATCGTGCGAGAGATAGCCGATGGACAGGTCCTGGCCCAGATGCAGTTCGTAGTCGCCGCCACGTGTCGAGAGCAGGAAAGCGCCGTCGATGGCCGGGGCCCAGATGATCTCGCCGTCGAGGACGCGTCGCAGGTGCTCGCGGATCGGGTAGCCGTGATCGGAGGTCTCGTTGATCGCGGTGAACGCGTCGGCGTTCAGGAGCAGTGAGTACGGTCCGTTGACACCGGCCAGTCGCAGCGACGTGATCGCCTGGCTGATGGCTTCCGGGTAGTCCTTGGCGTCGACGGGGAGCTTCAGTTCCGGGTTGGAACCGCTGGCCCGCACGCCGGTGATGCTGGCTGCGGGATATCCCTCGAAGATGGCGCGGTCCTCGGCGAACGCGATTTGCTTGGCCGCGTCCTTGACGGGCTGCCAGTCGGAGTCCTTCGCGCCGCGTTCGACGTCGTCGATGGCCTGACGGCTGACGGTGAAGGGGACCCGCAGTTCGATGATCGGCTGCGACTGACGAGCGTGTGCGATGACGCCGTCGGCCAAGGGATTGATCGGCACCTGATGCCCGAGCGGGATGGCCGCGAGATCGTCACCCGACGGTCCCTCCACATCCACGACACGACGACCGGCGACGTGACGCTTGAAGGTGCGGCTGGCCTCTTCTTCGATCTCGGCCCAGGCTGCTGCCGAAATGGGTGCTAGGTCGCGGTGCAGGTTTGTCATTGCTGGGCACTCCTTTTGAGGCTGCCGATTCCGAGAGAACCGTCAGAGATGGGCGCTGTGAACGTCGCTTCGGGAACGAGCCTGGTCGGCAGGTCCGGGGGATCGTCGAGAAAGTCCGCCGTCGGAACGAAGAAATTGATTCCGGTGACGGCCGTCGAGAAATCGAGAATGCGGTCGTAGTTGCCGACGGGATTCCCGATGAACATGTTGGTGAGCATCTGCTCGGTCACCGTCGGCGACGCCGAGTAACCGATGAAGTAGGTTCCCATTTCAGCGGAGCCGACGTGGCCGAACGGCATGTTGTCGCGCAGGATCTGGATCTGCTCACCGGTTTCGTCCTCGATGACGGTGAGTGCGGTGTGCGAGTTGGCCGGTTTGGTGTCGTCGTCCATCTCGAGGTCTTCGAGCTTGGAGCGCCCGATCACGTTCTCCTGCTCCTCGACGGGCAGGGAATTCCACTCCGACATGTCGTGGAGGTACTTCTGGACGATGACGTAACTGCTGCCCGCGAAGTCCGGATCCTCGTCACCGACGGTGACCGCGACGTATGCGGCCTGCCCGGACGGGTTCTCGGTGCCGTCGACAAAACCCATGAGGTCGCGTTGCTCGAAGTACTTGAACCCGTGGACCTCGTCGATCACCGACGCGGCGCCGGCCAACCTGTTGGTCACGACCGTGGCGAACTCGAAGCACAGGTCCATCTGACGGGCCCGGATGTGGAACAACAGATCGCCCGGTGTGCTGGGAGCGTGGTGTTTGTCACCGGTCAACTCGATGAACGGGTGCAATTCCGCCGGGCGCGGTCCGTCGAAAAGCCGGTCCCATGCGTCCGAACCGATGCCGACGACGGCAGCCAAGCCACCTGCGGGAACCCGGAATCCGATCGAGCGCTGCAGCCCGGAAATATCCGCCAGAACGTCGTGAACTGCCTGCTCACCACCCTCGTCGATGGTGAAAACCAGGAAGATCGCAGCTTCCGTGAGCGGGGTCAGCAACGGCTGCGGTATCGCGGGAAGGGCCACCTCGGCCTCGTCGATCTCACTCGTTTCCGCCATGCAGACCAGTATGGACGATTCCGGCAGTCCCGGCATCAGTAGTGGGTAAGTCGCGTCAGGGTGTCGCGTTACGGGGTTGCCGCCTGGGCGCCCGCGTCGAAGCCGGCCGGAATCTCGAAGATCTTTCCGTCGAATCCGGCGCGGTAGAGATGCCCGGCCGCGAAACCGGAATTGCCACGCCCGTAGGTCAACACGCTCGACGCTTGCAGTCCGCTGGTGAGCGAGCAGTACTGGCCGGGTCCGTCGATCCGCCACACCTCACCACTGATGTCCGTGGGAACGATTGCGCGATCGCGCGAATCCAAGGTCAAACCATCTGGGGCAGAGAAGGTTTCGAAACCGCCGAGATCGACCAACGATTCCGAATACCCCGGATTGTCCACGGAGATGCGGCTGACGCCCGGGTTTGCGAACGTGCGCGACACGTAGAGCCAGCGATTATCGCCACTCAGGGCGGCGCCGTTTGCACTCGGGAAGGTTGCCCACGCCGGGTCGACGGCACCGCCTGGGCTGACCTTTCCGATCAGCGAACCGAAATCGTTGGTGGCATAAATCGTTCCGTCGTGCGCGACGGCGAGGCCGTTTGCAGCGCTCAGACCACCGGCTATAGGTGTCACGGCACCGGAGTTCACGTCCACCCGAGCGACCGACGCAGCCCGCGTCAGATCGCCGATCAGCACGCCGGCGTTTGCTCCGGTTCCCACCAGCAGTGAACCGTCCGGGCTCCACGCCAGCGCGCCCGCACCGCCGGGAACCGTCGCGATCGGAACTGCAGCCTGACCAGGCGCGTCGACGCGGAAGATTCGCCCACTCACCAGGTCTGTCGTGTACAGGCGCCCCTGCCCGTCCACCGTGACACCCTCGAGAGCTGCGCCCGGAATCTGAACGCTGAGGACGGCGGGGGACGATCCGGGGCAGGGCGCCGCGGCGGCGGCACCGGACACACCTAGAGCCAGAAGCGAACCGGCAACAAGAGCACCGGTGACACCTACCCGAATACTGCGATCGAAGATCCTGGTGCGCATCTGCGCAACGCTAGACCTTCTGCCCGATTTCGCCTAGAGAGACCGAAGGAAAGAGATCAAAAGTTCATTGACCTCGGCAGCACGTTCCTGTTGGACGAAGTGCCCCGCGCCACTGAGGAGGTGCACACCCCGCAGGTCGGGGACGGTGTCCTTCATCCGTTCCAGCGCCTTGGGGCCGCTCATCGCGATGACCGGATCTTCGGCTCCCGCGACGAAGAGCGTCGGGACGCCGATGTGCGCGCCGTCCAGATCCGCACTGCGTTCCCAGTTGGCGTCGTACGCCCGGTACCAGTTCAAGCCACCTGTGAAACCTGTTGCCGTAAAGGATTTTACATAGACGTCCAGATCGCCCTCGGTGAGCCACGACCACGGCAATGCAGGCGCCTCGGGAAGTACGTCGAGGTAGCCGTTTCCTTCGGACGGATTCTTCCAGACGTCGAGGTACCGGCAAGCCCCGGACAAGGCATGGAAGAGCCGTTGAAGGAATTCACGTGGACGGGCGTCGAGTTCGCGCTCCGCGACACCCGGTTCCTGGAAATAGTGAATGTGCAGAAAGTGCTTGCGCGCCATGCCGGCGTAGATCGTCGACGGCTTGGCCGGGAACCGGTCGGGCGCATAGGGGACCGCCAACGAGACCAGTCCCGCAACACGATCGGGGTGGCGCAGAGCAGTGGTCCACGCGACCGGCGCGCCGAAATCGTGACCGACGAATACCGCCTTGTCGATTCCGAGAGCATCGAGTAGGTCGATCAGCCGGTTCGCGACGGCATCGTTGGTGTAGTTCTCGATCGCGTCGGGGCGGGTAGTGCCGCCGTAACCGGGCATGTCGAGCGCAATCGCTCGAAAGCCGGCTTCCGCCAACGCCGCCGACTGATGGCGATAGCTGTATCCGAGGCCGGGAAAGCCGTGGCACATAACCACGGCTGTCCCAGAACCGGAATCGTCGATCTGCCAACGGAATCCGTCGACGTCGATCGTCTTCACCGTCATATCAGGCGGTGATCATGTCTTCCTGGTTCCAGAATGCGCGCATCGACAGGATCTTGCCGTCGTCGTCGAAAGTCATGACGTCGATGGGTGCGATGGTCAGCGTCTGCTCGCCGAGCTTGGTGATCAGCGAGAAGTGGAATGCCGCTTCGTTTCCGGCGATGCGGAGGGTGTGAAGGTGAGCTTCCTGGTCGAAGTTCTCGATCACGGAGTAGAACTCGAGAATGGACTCGCGAGTGGTGCGCACGTCGGTGCCAACCGGGTCTTCGACGGTTGCACCCTCGGCGTACAGGGCCACAACCTGTGCGGCAGTGCCCGTGGCAACTGTCTCGATGTAGGCGTCGACGGTCTTGCGGATTACCTCTGCGGACGGTGCCATGGTCTACCCCTCGTAGTTAGAACAGGTTCTAATTCTGAGGATAACCTACGTCTCTGATCCACGGGTCAGGTTTCGAGCACCTTGCGCAGGCGGGCCTTCTTCCGGTTCTCCCGCACGATCCAGACGACATCGGCGTCGTCCGACGCCTCCAGGGAGACGAATGCCGACAGTGCATTCTTCGGGTCCGCTGCGACCGCGACGCTCCAGCAGTATCCGAGCGCCTGCCGGAGAGTGCGTGTGTCGGCTTCACGACGGGCATCAGCCGGTTGCGAGACAATCCATTCGGTAGCGTCTCGGCACACCTGAACTGCCAGCGCAGCGTTGGTCTTGTCCTTCAGCAACCGCGGCTCGCAGATCCCGGCGGCTGCTGCGCGCAGCGTCAATGGATGGGCGGAACGTGCCCACTGCTCGATGATCGCCCGCAACAATTCCGGATCCGTGTCACCTATCGCCTGAACGGCCATCGCGGCAGCTTCACGTGCACGCCACGACGCACTGGTGGTCGCCGCCGTCAGACTGTCCAGAACAGCCTCGTCGCGTGAACGAACAAGGATGAATCCGAGCCCGACGATCCCGCAGCAGCGGATGTATTCGTCTTCGGACTCCACCGCCTGCAGGATGTCGTCACTGTCGGCGCCGCGCGCGAACTCGAGCATGAGCGCGAGGTTCGCGCGCGGGCCGGGCAATCCTGAACGCTCCTGCAGATAACTCCACAGTTCGTCACCGTCAAGATCCGCGAACGTCATGGGGAGTCCTACTTTCTCGAGTGCGGGCGCACCCATCATTTCACCGAAGCCCACTCACGACGGGAGTTCGAAGCTCACTTGCTTCCGTCGACGCGCATAGAGGAACCCGCCGACAAACGCGAGCATCAGCACCCCGGTCATCACTACTGCCAGTACGTTGCCACCCAGAAGAAGCGGGAGGTTTCCGGCAATGGCGATCGCAAATCCGATGAGTCCGACGAGCCCCAGGCTCGGGGCAAGTTTGGTGTGCCAGAAGCGCTGATCGACCTTCGTACGATGAAAGAAGACGAGAACTGCAAGGCACGTGAGCAACATGAGAGCCACGATCCCCACCGTTGCGACACCGGCGAACCACGCGAAGATCTGTGTCACCGGATCCAGACCGATGGCGATGCAAGCGCCGAGAAGCACCAGAGCACAGCAGGACTGCACCACAGACGCGATGTGCGGCGAACCATGCACGCGGTGCGTACGCCCACCTGCACCTGGCAGAACGCCGGTGTTCGACAGAACAAAGATGTACCTGGCCAAGACATTGTGGAGAGACAAAACTGCGGCAAAGAGACTGGACACCAACAGAATTTGAATCAGATGGGCCGTCACCGATCCGGCAAAGTCGGTGGCAGTGGTGATCAACATGCCGTCGGGGTCGGTGCCCGCAATGTCCACGGCACCCGTATCACCCCAAGCCGTCACGACCGCCCAACTGGAGAGAGCATAGAAGCCTCCGATGAGGATCAAGGCAGCGTACGTCGCTCGTGGGATCGTCCGCGCCGGATCCTTCGCCTCGTCGCGGAAGATCGCCGTCGACTCGAAGCCGATGTAACCGGCAAGCGCGAATACCAATGCGACGCCGGGGGATCCGGAGAAGATTTCCGACGGAGAGAACATTGCCGTCGACGGGCCTTCGGGACCACCGTCGGCGATGATGAAAGCGTCGAGGACGACGACGATCCCAACCTCTGCGATCAACAGGATGCCGAGCACCTTGCCCGACAATTCGATATGACGAAATCCGAGGACTGCGACCAGAGCCAACGAGGCGAGCGAGAAGATCCACCACGGCACCTCCGGACCACCGTACGAGGTGATCAACGAACTCATTGCCGGGCCGAGGTAGCCGTAAACGGCCAATTGCACTGTGCTGTAACTGACAAGCGCCAACATCGCACTGCCAACGCCGGCACCACGGCCGAGGCCATGTCCGATGTAGAGATAGAACGCGCCGGTTCCCGGGATGTAACGCGACATCGCGGTGAATCCGACTGCGAAGAGCAGAAGCACACCGGTTGTCACGGCGAAGGTCATCGGGAAGCCTGCACCGTTACCCCCGGAAATGCCCAGCGGCACAAGCCCACTGATCACAGTCAGGGGAGCGGCCGCGGCAACGACCATAAGGACTATCGAACCGGTACCCAGCGAGCCTCGAAGAGTTCGGTCATCGCCGGATGCATCGCGTGAAGCATTGACGGAAGTATGGGTCATACCGGCGATGTTAGAACCATTGAAGTTGATTCGGGACCCAATTCACAAAACTTTTACTTGCGAAAAACGGGACGCACCGTCCGTTCGTCGCGCTCCCGTCAGCCTTCTTCCTGCAGCGCCAAGCGTTTGAGCTCGTCTTTTGCGTGCAGAATGTGACGTTCCATCGCTTCCGCCGCGCGAGCGCTGTCGCCCCGCTTGATCGCCTCGAAGATCTCCTTGTGCTCCACCCTCGAAGCCTCGACCTGGTCTTCGAATACGAGATGATCGACGGGGACGAACATTTCGCCGCGAGCCTCGACCACAGCGGCCTCCAACCTGCTGTTTCCCGCCGCTCTGGCGATACCGCCGTGGAACCTGGCGTCACAAGCCCGGAACGATCCCCGACTTCCGGAAACCCCCAATTGCTCAATGGATTCGAGCAACTCGAGAAGATGACGATCGGTTCGCCGGACCGCCGCGAGGCTCGCCGTGCGCATTTCCAACCCGATACGGAGGTCGACGATCTCGTCGATATCTGCCTCTCGCGCTTTCAACTGGCCAACCCAGTCTTCATAAGGCCTGGTCAACTCCGAAACGAACGATCCGCCGGTGGCTCCTCGCCGAACCTCGATGTATCCCATCGCCTGAAGGATTCGGATCGCTTCTCGCACACTGACTCGACCGACTTCGAGTTGCTGAGACAGTTCACGCTCGGACGGCAGGCGATCACCGGGGCTGAGCGCGCCGCTGTGAATGAGCAGTCGCAAGCGTCGAGCGATATCCTCCCCCAACGTCGGTGCACTGACCATGAATTCAATGGCCGGCAGCTTGTCGATCTGCACGTCTCGTACCCCCTACTCGGTGCCTGGACCGACTCTTACGCTTCGTCTTGACCTACGAAATCGAACGCTCCCATTCGCAACTGTCCTTGAATAGATACAGCAGCGCGCGGCACTTCGAACCCGTTACCCCAACTTTACAAGCCAAACTCTAGCGAAAAGCCATTCAATGGTTCTATGCTCGCTCCTATGACCCAATTCACGATGACGGCGGAGGCACTCCCCGCCATGCCCCTGATCGGAGTCACCGGCCGGGTCGACCGCGGCGGGCCGTCACTACCCAACGTCGTCGGCGACGCGTTGATGGAAATGTTCTTCACCGATTTTCCCTCGAAAATCCGCGCGGCCGGTGGTCAACCGATCCTGCTGAGTATCCACAGTGATCCGCGCCGAATCGTCGAGCATCTCGACGCCCTCGTACTCAGCGGTGGTTCCGACGTGGACCCCAGGCGATACGGGCGCACCCCCGGACCAAACTCCTCGATGATCGACCCCGCTCGGGACGAATTCGAGTTCTCCCTGGTCGATGCGGCCTGGGAAATCGGACTGCCGATCCTGGGTGTGTGTCGAGGACACCAGGTCGTCAACGTCGCGCGCGGGGGCACACTGATTGCCGACCTTCCGACCGACGCCGGTGAGGCACACAGTTTCTTCGGTTACCCGCGTTCGTACCGACCGCAACACGTCGCTCTGGAATCCGGTTCCGTCCCACACAGTCTGTTCGGCAACAGCATTCACGTGAACAGCCTTCACCACCAAGCCGTGGACGCCCCGGGGAACGGCCTTCGGATCGTCGGACGCGCGCTCGACGGCGTCGCCGAAGCCATCCAGGCCGACGATCGCCCCGTGGTGGGCGTGCAGTGGCACCCCGAATTCTTCGTCGACATCGACCCGCTCTTCTCGTGGCTCGTCGACGCTGCAACCTCTCACCAGACCGATCCTTCACGCCAGACCGATCCTTACAGAATGGAAGACAACAATGTCACGTACGCATGAGAACAAGGTCGCCCTCATCACCGGTGCAGGTTCCGGAATCGGCCGCGGTATCGCACTGCGCCTCGCCTCCGATGGTGCCCGCGTCGCGGTCGTTGACCTTCACATCGAAAGTGCAAAAGAGACCGTCGCACTGATCGAATCGCAGTACGGCACACCCGCGCTCGCTCTCGAGGCCGACGTGCGCGACCGCGCCGCCGTGAGCGCCGCTTTCGAGGCCACCGTCGCCGAATGGGGACGCTTCGACTACCTCGTCAACAACGCCGGTCTGATCACGATGAGTTCTCTGGAGAACCTCACCGACGAAGAGTGGGATCTCGTCCTCG
Source organism: Rhodococcus sp. P-2 (assembly GCF_016598535.1). Classification (GTDB taxonomy): domain Bacteria; phylum Actinomycetota; class Actinomycetes; order Mycobacteriales; family Mycobacteriaceae; genus Rhodococcus_F; species Rhodococcus_F baikonurensis. The sequence goes on from NZ_CP066779.1 coordinate 2,674,704, forward strand.
ACGTCAATCTCAAGGGCATGTTCATCGTCACGCAGATCGCCACCCCGTACTTCCGCGACGGCAACAGCGGCGCTGTGGTGAACTTGTCGACGGTGGAAGCGGACGTCGTCGTGTCCTCTCAGGGCTTCGCCCAGGTCCACTACAACGCGTCGAAGGGTGGAGTGAAGATGCTGACGAAGGCTCTGGCCGTCGAACTCTCGCGGTACAACGTACGGGTCAACGCAATCGCCCCGGGCCCGGTCCCCACCGCCTTCCTACCTGGCATCGACGTCTCCTCCGGCGAAGTTCTCGACTTCATGAAGTCCAGGCTCCTGGTGCCGCGCGTCGGACGCCCCGAGGACATGGGTGCTGCAGTCTCCTTCCTCCTGTCCGACGACGCCTCCTACATCAGTGGGGTCCAGCTGCCCGTCGACGGCGGATGGCTCGCCCGATGAAAGGCCGGCTCACCACAGCCGAGCTGGCCGAGTCCGACATCGACACCGTCCTCATCGCCGGTATCGACCTCTACGGACGATTGATCGGCAAGCGGGTCCCGACGCGAATTTTCCTCGGGAACATCGACGAGGGCCTGCATGTGTGCACCTGCGTATATGCCTGGGATGCCAACCAGCGCATGGACAAACTGGTTGTCGACTACGCCGGCGGGCACACCGGCTGGCACGACTTCCGCTTGCGCCCTGATCTGGGAACACTACGACGCGCGTCGTGGCTGGAATCCACTGCCATCGTCATCGCCGACTCGGTAGACGAACACACCGGCGAGCTGGTCCCGATCGCACCGCGCACGATCCTGCGCAAACAGATCGACAAGCTCGAATCCGACGGTCACACCGTCTATGCGGCAACGGAACTCGAGTTTCACCTCTATCGGGGTACCCCCGACGCGTTGAGGCGAAGCGGCTATCGGGATCTCGAACCCACCACCCTGGTGCCCTCGGACTACACCATCACCGCCGGCAATGCGATGGAACCCTTCTTCCGCAAGGTACGAACCGCCCTGGAGGAGAGCGCAATTCCCGTCGAGGTCTCTCAGGTCGAGTACGGGCTGGGCCAGTGGGAGATCAACCTCGAATACGGAACGGCTCTCGAGATGGCCGACCGCCATGTGCTCTTCAAGCAGGTGGTCCACGATGTCGCGGCGGCGGAAGGGCTCACTGCGACCTTCATGGCACGCCCGAGCACCGACGGCATGGGCTCGTCGTGTCATATTCACGCGTCCATGCGTAGCGACGACACCTTCCCGTTCCACGACGAAAACGCAGAAAACACGGCGAGTGCCGAACTGCTGCAAGCGGTCGGCGGCGTTCTCGAACATTGTCCGGAACTCATGCTGTTCTACACGCCGACCATCAACTCGATGCGCCGGACCAGAGCCAGCCACGACTTCTCGGGGAACGGCTTGACCTGGGGTTTCGACAACAGGACGACTACCTGCCGACTCATTACCGGGGCGCCGTCCGCCAACCGTCTCGAAATGAGGCTGCCAGGGGCGGACGCAAATCCGTATCTCGCACTCGCCGCCGTTCTGGCGTCGATGAACGACGGCCTGAGCCGAAAGCTCGATCCCGGCGCACCGGTACGACGCGACGGGTACAGCGACACGGACACACTCGAGAAGGTGAAGCAGCAACCGCTGCCCAGCACACTCGACGAGGCGGCGCGTGCGCTCGAAGCCAGTGAGTTCGCACTCGCGGCGTTCGGCGCCGAGGTCGTGTCGCACTACGCGGCTGTCGCCAAGGACGAATGGGATTCCTTCATGTCCGCGGTCACCGACTGGGAACGCGAACGCTACCTCGACAACATCTGACCTACACACGATTTCGCCACGAAGGACAGTCATGACCACTTCATGCTCACTCGTGCCCCAGAACAACACGATCGACGGAAACGTCGAACCACCAGCTGTCGAACTCGGCGAATTTCTCACCGATCCCGACACCGGAGAGAAACTGCAAGCCCAACTCTCGTCTTCCGCCGATCAGGTGGAGAGGGCAATCACCGCCGCGACAGAACTCCATCGATCGGGTGTCTGGACCCGTCGATCGGTAGCCGACCGAGTGCTCTTACTCGAGAGAACTGCCGAACTTGTCGAGGAACGAACAACGGCGATCGCTCGTGAGGACTCAAAGAACAACGGTCTCCCCCTATCGATCAGCACGCTGTTCGCGGGCGGACTTCCCGATCTGTTCCGTAGTGCTGCAAAGCATCTGGAAGACTCCTCGGGGTTCGAGCAGTTGGCGTCGGGCGCACAATTACATCGGCTGGCTTGGGGCCCGACCGCTGTGATCGCACCGTGGAATGCACCGAGCTTCATCACCGCGAAGAAGACCGCATTCGCATTGGCCGCGGGCGCTCCTGTCATCGCCAAGCCCGCCAACTGGGCTCCGTCGGGCCCCAATGTGCTCGCCGAGGCGATCTCGCGTGCCATTGCCGAACTCGACGCACCGAAAGCTCTGTTTCAACTCGTTCACGGCGGCGGGGACGTCGGGCATCTACTGGCCGCCGATCGACGAATCCGAGCACTGGCGTTCACCGGCGGCCGAGCAGCCGGCAGTTCCATCGCCGCTGCGGCCTCGGCCGACTTCAAGGCGCTTCAACTCGAACTCGGCAGCAACAATCCCGTGATCGTCCGCGCCGACGCCGATATCGATCTGACTGCGACCGCACTCGTCGACGGGTTCACCAAACTCAACGGGCAATGGTGTGAGAGTCCGGGAAGCGTCTTCGTGCCACCACACCTTCACGACCGTCTTGTCGACGCAATACTCGACCGCACGGCTGAAATCGCGCTCGGGCGAACCGGTGACGACAACACTACGATGGGTCCGCAGGCGAACGAGCCTCAACTGCAACGAATGCGCGCGACTGTCGACTTCCTCCACGGCGTGGGCGGCACAGCTGTCTCGAGCACTCCTGTGCCGGACCTTTCCGGATGGTTCTTCCCTCCGACAGTGGTGCACGGGATCTCGTCGGAGCACACCAAGACGGAGACCTTCGGACCGATCCTGACCGTGCACCGCGCGTCAACCGACGAGCAGGCACTGCTCGAGGCGAACGCTCTCGATACCGGCCTGGCCGGTTACGTGTTCGGTGCGGACGTCGACGCCGCTCGTGAACTTGCGACCCGGATCGAGTGCGGCGAGAACAAGATCAACAGCACCAGTCTCCTGGACCTCGACGACCACTCGACCCAGAGTTTCTGGGGCGGAAGCGGTATCGGCGCACACGGCGACAAAGAGCTTCTCGACTTCTTCCGGGGATCGCGAATCGTCGGTGTCGATGCGCCCGAACTGCCTCTCTGAGCCGAAAGAGGTCGTGGGAATGGGTGAACCGACACGGGTTGGCACCATGGTCGTCGAATGCCATGACACCGCAGCAGTTCTCGCCCGTATTTCTTCGCTGGGGTGGAAGCTCGGCGTCGAGGTCGTCAGTCTGTCGACGTGGGTGTCCGTGACATCGCCGGGAGTCAGCGGGATGTCGATCGCATACAGTTGCCCGGCAACGATTTCCGACGCCATGTTGATCAAGCGTCTCAACAAGATCGTCGGGATAGTTCGAATCAAGACGGACCACGGTCCGTTCGTTCCGGTGACACCACAGGTCGGCCTACACGTCACCGCGACTTTCCAACGCGTCGATCCAGTCGCGCTCGTGGCGTACCGGCACGGCGCAACCGTGTGCAGTCAGGCGAACAACGTTCTGTCGGTTCAACTCACCACTACCCGATCGATCGCGGACACATTCGTCTCTGATCTGGCACAAGTTGCAGAGCGTCCGCTGCGGGGTGAGATCTCGCTGCAGAAGATTCATCTTGCATGACGTCGAGGTGCGACCATGGAGACGTGCGGCTACGGGCGTTGGCTCGTAGCCGCAGGTCATCGCATGATCAGTGAGCCGGAAGGAGGGACGTCTCCTGCGCCGCGCCGTCCTCCGCACCGATCTGGACGATATTTCGCGGCAGGAACACAGCTGCGATCGCGCCGAGAACCGCTGCAGCAGCACCGATCAGGAACGCGATGCGCATGCCCTCGTCGGTGTAGAACACAGCACCCTCCATCGCCATCGCGATGTGCGAGTTCAAGACCGTGAAAGCGATGACAGGAAGCACCGCGGGGAAGATGCTCTGGAAGACCGCAACCATGCTCGCCGTGGTTGCCTGCAACTGCGGCGGCACTGCTTCGATGAGCAGGTTCGGGATGGAGGCGTAGCCCATACCCATACCGACGCCGAATATTCCGGCAAAGATGATGAGCAGCGGCTTGTTGTCGTGAATGGTAGCCGTCAAGGTGAATCCGACTGCCATGAGGATCATTCCGATGATCATCAGCAAGCGCGGCCGGATGTTGCGGCCCACGAGGAAGCCCACGATCAAACCACCGACCACCACCATGCCACCCAGCGGCGCCTGGAAGATCGCGAATCCTTCTGCCGTGACACCGAATCCGTATCCCAGGCCGAGAACTGCGGGGGTCATCACCATCATCGGCAGCAGAATCGTGAAGACTCCCGACGCGCCGTAGCAGAACCCGGCTCCGACGGCGGTGAGCATCACCGAACGCTTGCCGAAGTAGCGCAGGTCGATCAAGGGTTCACGGATGGCCCGGGCAGAGGCAACCCACGCCACCAGCAGTGCGACGCCGCCGATCAGATAGGCCAGTGTCGAGCCGTTCTTCCAGCCCCAGGTCGGCCCGAAGCTGACGCCGATCAGAATTCCGGCGATGCCCGATCCGAGCAGTACCGCACCGATCAGATCCAGCGAAGAGCGCAGTCGCACAGCTGATTCCGCCGTCGAAGCGAAAATCATTCCACCGAGCAGAACCAAACCGATGACGAAGAACCAGAAGATGCTCCGGAACCCGTGGTTGTCGATCAACCAACCGGTGAGGAACGGCGCCGGAATAGCGATCAGGCCCATGCCGGAGGTCGCGATACTGACCGCCAGAGCAACGGTTTTCGGCGGAAACACGTCGCGGATGAGGGAGTAGCTCAAGAACAGGCAGGGGACTAGTAGGCCCGTCAGCGACCGGCCCAGAATCAGGACGGCATAACTGGGCGCAACCGCCGAAATGAAGGATCCGACCGCCGCGCCGGCGACCGCCAGGAGCAGGACTTTTCGTTTGCCGTACATATCGGCGAGCTTGCCGAGCAGTGGAGACGCTACCGCGCCGAGCAGCAGGAACGACGTGAGCAGCCAGGCTCCCTGCGTCGTTTGATAATGCACCGAGATGGCGGGCAGCGCAGTGGAAATCATCATGTAGCTCACCGCGAGCATTTCGAGAAGTAGAACGATCGACGCCAGCGAGAACACCAGTCGCGGAGTCCACCGCTCCGGCATCGACGTCGATTCGGGCAGACTGGGAGACGAACCGTCGCTGTGGACATGAGACGCCATGGCTGGAGAATCCTTTCGGGACATCTGCGAATTCGATTGACCCCCTGCCGAATACCGTCGGCCGGGGCCTTGCGGGGAAGTGCAGTGGAACGACAGCTACCGTTCTCGGCAACGTGTTACCTGCATCACAGCCCTCGCGTCGAACACGCGCTACAGAATGTTCCGCGGAGCGGGACAATCAGGACAAGGTCTGATTGTCGCCCCAGATGCAGCCCCAGATACGACTGTGCGCCGTTTCGGTAGCGGTAACTACCAAAACGGCGCACAGAGGCCGAAGGCCTTAGAGAACTATGTTCACCATCTTGCCCGGCACAACGATCACCTTGCGTGGTGCGTTGCCCTCGAGCAGCGCGACGATCTTCTCGTCGGCCAGGGCGATCTCCTCGACAGCCTTGCGATCGGCATCCGCCGGCACGCTGATGCGGCTACGAACCTTGCCGTTGACCTGGATCGGGTACTCGACGGTGTCCTCGACAAGCCACTTCTCCTCGACAGCGGGGAAGGGGCCGTGCGCAAGAGATTCCGTGTGTCCCAGACGCGACCACAGCTCCTCCGCGAGGTGCGGCGCCAGGGGAGCGAGCATCAGCACCAAAGGTTCGACGGCAGCACGGGGCGCGCCACCCGGGAAGGCCTTGGTGAGGTGGTTGTTGTACTCGATCAGCTTCGCAGCGGCCGTGTTGTCGCGCAGCGCCGTGTAATCCTCGATGACACCGGAAATCGCCTTGTTGAGCGCACGCAGCGTCTCCTCACCGGGTGCTTCGTCGGTGACACGGGGCTTGCCGGTTTCCTCGTCGATGACGACGCGCCACACGCGCTGCAGGAATCGCGCAGCACCGACGACATCCTTGGTCGCCCACGGACGCGAGGTGTCCAGCGGACCCATCGACATCTCGTACACACGCAGGGTGTCTGCACCGAACTCGGCGCAGATCTCGTCCGGCGCAACGGCATTCTTCAGGCTCTTGCCCATCTTGCCGTACTCGCGGTTGACCTCGGCGCCCTCGTAGAAGAACTTGCCGTCACGCTCGACGACGTCTTCTGCGGGCACGTAGACGCCGCGGGCATCGGTGTACGCGAATGCCTGGATGTAGCCCTGGTTGTAGAGGCGGCGGTACGGCTCGCTCGAGGACACGTAGCCCAGGTCGAACAGGACCTTGTGCCAGAAGCGCGAGTACAGCAGATGCAGCACCGCATGCTCGACGCCGCCGACGTACAGGTCGACTCCACCGGGATCGTTGGGGCCGTGCAGTTCCGGACGGGGACCCGTCCAGTACGCCTCGTTCTGCGGGTCGCAGAAGGCGTCCTGGTTGGTGGGGTCGATGTAACGCAGCTGGTACCACGAGCTGCCCGCCCACTGCGGCATGACATTGGTGTCGCGGTGGTAGGTCTGCAGTCCGTCGCCGAGATCGAGCTCGACGTTGACCCAGTCGGTCGCCTTGTTCAGCGGGGGAGAGGGCTCGGAGTTGGCGTCGTCCGGATCGAAGGACACGGGTGCGTAGTCCTCGACCTCCGGAAGCACCACGGGCAGAGCCGAATCCGGCAGGGCGTGCGCGTTGCCGTCCGCGTCGTAGACGATCGGGAAAGGCTCACCCCAGTAACGCTGACGCGCGAAGAGCCAGTCGCGCAGCTTGTACTGGATGGTGCCCTTGCCCTGCCCGCTCTCCTCGAGGCGGCTGATGACGGTCGCCTTGGCCTCGGCCACGTCCAGACCGTCGAGGTAGTCGGAGTTCACCAGCGCGCCGTCGCCCGAATACGGCGCCTCCGAAACATTGCCACCGGCAATAACTTCGAGAATCTCCAGACCGAACGCGTTCGCGAACTCCCAGTCACGGTGATCGTGTCCCGGAACTGCCATGATCGCGCCGGTGCCGTAGCCGGTCAGCACGTAGTCGGCGATGAAGATCGGGACCTTGTGGCCGTTGACCGGATTGACGGCGTAGGAACCGAGGAAGACGCCCGTCTTCTCCTTGTTTTCCTGACGCTCCAGGTCGGTCTTGGCGGCAATCGACTTACGGTATGCAGCAACAGCTTCCGCCGGCGTCGTGGCACCGCCGGTCCAGCGTGCGTCGACACCTTCGGGCCACTCGTCCGCGACGAGCTTGTCCACCAAGTCGTGCTCAGGAGCCAGCGTCACATAGGTGGCGCCGAATAGCGTGTCAGGGCGCGTCGTGAACACATCGACGCCGTACTGGCCTGCGGCAAAGGTAACTTCGGCGCCGTAGGAGCGTCCGATCCAGTTGCGCTGCATGGCCTTGACCTTGTCCGGCCAATCCAGGTACTCCAGGTCGTCGACCAGGCGATCGGAGTACGCGGTGATGCGCATCATCCACTGCTGGAGGTGCTTGCGGAAGACCGGGAAGTTTCCGCGGTCACTACGACCGTCGGCGGTAACTTCCTCGTTGGCCAGCACGGTCCCCAAACCGGGGCACCAGTTGACCATCGAATCCGACTGGTAGACAAGGCGGTACGAATCCAGAACCTTGGCCTTTTCGGCCACTGTCAGCGATGTCCACTCGCGTCCGTCTTCCAGAGCGCGCTCACCGGAATCGAACTCGGCTTCCAGCTCGGAGATACGACGGGCCTTACCGGCGGCCTTGTCGTACCAGGCGCCGTGGATCTGCAGGAAGATCCACTGCGTCCAGTGGTAGAAGTCGACGTCGGTGGTCGCGAGGCTACGACGCTCGTCGTGTCCCAGACCCAGGCGTCGCAGCTGGCGCTTCATGTTGGCGATGTTGGACTCGGTGGTGGTCCGCGGGTGGGTGCCCGTCTGCACGGCGTACTGCTCGGCCGGGAGCCCGAAGGCGTCGTAGCCGAGGGTGTGCAGGACATTGCGGCCCTGCATGCGATGGAAGCGCGCGAAGACGTCCGTGGCGATGTATCCGAGTGGGTGACCGACGTGCAGGCCCGAACCCGAGGGGTACGGGAACATGTCCTGAACGAAGAGCTTGTCGGCAGGAACACCGTCGGGCGAGGAGAGCGGACCGACCGGATTGGGCGCGTTGAACGTGCCTTCCTCACTCCAGCGGTCCTGCCAGTGCTGCTCGATCTGGCCGGCGAGCTCCGCGGTGTAGCGGTGCTGCGGAGTTGCGTCGGCTGGTGAATCGGGGGACTGCGGAGACTCGGTCACTGTGGTCGCTATCTACTTGGCTGACGGAAATACCGATAACCAGGGTAGAGCCTGCGCGACCCTGGCATACCATCAACTCCACTCGCGCCTATCCTGTATGGGTGATCGTTGTCGCTGTGGTGCTATTCGTGCTCGCTGTCGCCGTCGGTGGAGTTGCTGTCGCCGGACTGATCGGCAAACTCCCGCGCAACCGCTGGGCCGGTGTCCGCACCGAAGATTCCCTGCGGAGCGAGGAGTCGTTCGCCCTCGCCAACAAGGTGGCCGGTCCGACCATGCTCGCGGCCGCCGGAATGTTGGTCATCGGCGGAGTCGCAGCATTGACCATCGGCGGAGTCTTCGGCGTCGCGGTCGCGATCATCGCCGTCGTCGTCGCCGTTCTCACGGCCGGTTTCGGTGGAGGCATCGGTGCCCGCGCTGCCGCCGCACTCCCACAGCAGAGCGGATGCGGTAACGACTGCAACTGCGGCGGACACTCCGAGCCTGCCGCAGACGAGCCGGTGGCGGAGACCCCCGAGGCCAAGGCGAACGCTGCCGCTTGCGGCACCGCTTCCTGCGGTGCCTGCGCGCTCAAGGATGCTTGCCAGCCGGCTCATTGATTCACGTGAAACATCGCGTGGTCGACCCGGCCGGGGTCGTATTCGGGCTAGTCGTTCCGCTGTTGTGTGCGGTCTTCGGCTTCGTCCTGACAAAAATGTGGGAGCCTCGCCTCCCGGAGCAGATCGCGACTCACTGGACCACTACCTCGCCGGACGGCTTCTCCACCCCGTCTTCCAACGCGTGGACCATCGCACTTCTGACGCTGCTCTTCGGTGGCGGTCTCAGCGCAATTGCCGCTCTTGCTCCCGCGATGTTGATGATGCGTCGATTCATGTTGGTTGTCGGACTGAGCCTGGTCGGGCTCATCACGACAGTGAACTTCGCTCTGCTCTACACCCAACTCGATGTCACCGATCCGACTACGACGTCACTCCCGCTGTGGTCTCTCGGTGTCGGCTTTGTCGTCGGCGCGGTGCTGGGTTGGATCGGTGCCTCATTCCTGCGCGACTACCGCGGCCGCACGCTTGCCGCGACCAAACCATCGGCCGGGTTGCCTCGAAGCAGCTGCCCCCTACCCATCTCCGACGACGTCGGATTCAGCACCAAAGGCTCGGCGATCCTCACTGCGATCACTCTGGCACCCGGAGTCGTCATGGCGTTGTCGATGCGGTCACTCTGGCCGCTGTTCATCTTCGGTGCACTCGGACTGCTCGTCGTCAGCCTGGTTCGCTTCCGGGTGATCGTCGACGAACGGGAAATTCGGGTGATCAACATGGGGATGGCTGCGATGACCTACGGCATCGACGAAGTTGTCGAAGCCGACGTCGCGGAGATCAAACCGTTCGCGGACTTCGGCGGCTGGGGACTCAAGACCAAGGGTCGTCGCAACTACGGCGTCGTCACCCGCACCGGGCCGGCGGTGGTTGTCACCTTCGCTGGTGGCGACCGGCTCACGATCACGACACCGAAGGCCGAAGACATCGCCGGGTCCCTCAACCGAGTGGCCGACGCCCGGACTCGGTAACCGCCGAGCCTGAGCCGATCGCTTCCTGAGTCTTTTCCAGGTACCCACACGCCGCCGCCCTGGCTTTGCTGACATCTCGTTCGGCAATTGCTTCGGCGACTCCCCGGTGATGCGAGGACGTCAGCGACGGCGGATGCACCCCTTCGGTCACCTCGTAGGTGGCGCGAACGGTTTCGAGGATCCCAGCAAACAGATCTTTCAGAACCGGATTGTGAGCGGCATCGACGACGGCAATGTGAAATGCGAGATCCACGTCGACGAAGTTCTCCGCTGGGACGTCACGCTTGGCGGCCAGCTCACGAAGTGTCCGAACATCGTCGGCGCTGCGACGCTCACACGCCAAGCGGACTGCTTCCATCTCGAGCGCACGACGCACTTCGAAGACGTATTTCATCTCGTCGACGGACGCGTGTTTGCCGAGCAGGCCGCCGATGTCGGTCCGAGCACGCACGAAGGTCCCTGATCCGCGACGGATCTCGAGGACTCCCGTCGACGTCAGTGTCTTGATCGCTTCGCGCACGGTGTTCCGGCCGACGCCGAGAACACTCATCAACTCCGGCTCGGTCGGAACCCGGTTGCCGACGGTCCAGGCGCCGTCGGAGATCTGCGCGCGCATCCAGTCGAGGGATTGCTCGTACGCGGACTCCTTGCGAACAACGGTCATCTACTCATCCTCACAGCATTCGCGGCGATCATTCCACTCACCTACGATACGTAGGACGACCCACGTATTTTCGAACTCAGTCTTCAGGAGGGGCTTCCCACGTCCGCCACCGCTGTCGCTACCGAACAACGCACACGCCGCACCAACCGACACTTCTACGGCGTGGGCTATGCCCTCACCGTGATCCTTCTGGGCGCGAACATGCCCACCTCCGTCTACGGGCTGTACCGGACCGAGTTCGGGTTCACGCCCACCGTCCAGACGCTCATCTACGGCGTCTACGTCGCCGGCCTCGTTCCGGCGTTGCTCTTCTTCGGACCGCTGTCCGACGCCCTCGGTCGACGCACCGTGCTTCTGGCTGCGCTCGCACTGAGCGTCGTCGGCACGCTCGTCCTGGCATTCGCCGACGCGACGGTGTGGTTGTTCGTCGGACGCGTCGCTCAGGGCATCGCGGTTGGCGCGGCCAGTGCGGCGGGTAGTGCCGCACTGGTGGAGCAGGAACCGACGTTCGATCACCGGCGGGCAGCGCTCGTCTCGACGGTGACGGGTGCGCTGGGCGGTGCACTCGGACCACTCGTGTCCGGTGCGATCGCCCAGTACCTTCCGCAGCCACTGCGGTTGCCGTATCTGATCTTCCTTGTCGCGTTCATCCCGGCACTGATCGTGTTGCTGCTGCTGCCGCGGATCGGGGACGTCACACGCCCGAAGCGGTTCTTCCAGATGCCGCATGTTCCCGCCACCATTCGAGAGACGTTCTGGCTCAGCTCGCTCGCCGTCGCGCTGTCGTGGGGCGCAGTCGGGCTCTTCCAGTCGGTGGTCCCGTCGTGGATGACCAGCCTGCTGAACATCGACAACCTTCTGCTCGGCGGTGGGGCAGCCGCACTGGTCATGATCTGCTCGGTGATCGCGCAACTCGGCGGAAGCCGCATGGACCCGAGGGCGTCCGTCACCGTCGGCCTGGGAATCCTCGCCCTCGGAATGATCGGGTTGCCCGTGGTCGATCTCGTACCCAGCCTCGCGCTGCTGGGCGCCATCACCGTCGTGGTCGGCGCCGGGCACGGTCTGGCGTTTGCCGGCGGCATGAAGCGCGTCAACGCCGCCGCCCGGACCCACGCACGCGAGAGCCACGGCGGAGTTCTGGCCGCGTTCTTCACCGTCAGCTACGCGGGACTCGCGATCCCGTCGATCATCGCGGGTATCGCCATCACCATCCAAGGAATGCAGACGGCCATCATCGAGCTGTCGATCGTCGGGACGCTGCTGTGCCTGGCCGTGATGGGCTTCAACCTTCGTGGGGCTCGAGAGCCCGTCGACGCACGCCGTTATCCTTAGCCAGGTGAAGTTTCTCAGTAGGTTCTACATCGACGGGTTCATCCTCGGCATCATCATCGCCGGCGTGCTCGGAAGTGTGTTCCCGGTATCGGGTACCGCGGAGAGCATTCTGAACTGGGCCACCAAGATCGCCATCGGCTTCCTGTTCCTGCTCTACGGCGCACGGCTCTCACCGCAGGAAGCCTGGAAGGGCGTCAAGCACTGGCGACTGCACACCGTCGTCCTTGCCGCGACATTTGTGCTCTTCCCGTTGATCGGCCTAGCTCTGCGATTCCTGTCGCCGACCCTGATCAGCGACGACCTCTACACCGGCCTCCTCTACATGTGCCTCGTTCCGTCGACGGTTCAGTCGTCGATCGCGTTCACCTCGATCGCCAAGGGAAACGTCGCCGGCGCGATCGTCAGTGCGTCGTTCTCCAACCTGATCGGCGTCTTCGTCACGCCGCTGCTGGTGGTTCTGCTGATGAACACCACCGGCCAGGCGACCGTCGACTTCTCGTCGATCCTCGACATCGTCGTGCAGCTGCTGATCCCGTTCATCGTCGGTCAGCTGATCCGCCCGCTGGTGATCGGATGGCTGCAGAAGTACGCCGAACCCACCAAGTACGTCGATCGTGGATCGATCATCCTTGTTGTCTTCGCCGCCTTCAGTGAAAGCATGAAAGAGGGGATCTGGAGCACCGTCACGATCTGGCAGATCGTGATCCTCACAATCGTGTGCTGCCTGATCCTCGCGCTGGTTCTCGGCGTCACTGCCTTCGCGGGGCGCAAACTCGGCTTCGATCTTCCCGATCAGATCGTCATCATCTTCTGCGGGTCGAAGAAGTCCTTGGCAACGGGCCTACCGATGGCGGCCGTGCTGTTCGCGGGCCAGCCCGTCGGCCTGATCGTGTTGCCGCTGATGATCTTCCATCAGATCCAACTGATCGTCTGTGCTGCCATGGCGCAACGCTTCGCGAATCGGGATCCGGTGAGCGTCAGCTAGCGAGCAACGCGTCCCGGGTCGCGTCGACGCAGCCACAACCGCGCTGCAGTTCAGCACAATCGATGGACAACGCATGGCGACTCGATGCCAGGTCGACACAGTTCACCCCGGTGCATTCGAGCGATCCGTCGACATGTCGCAGCAGAGAATCGTGGCAGTGATCGACATCCGAAACACAATCCGCGCACTGGATCTGACGCTCAGCGATCATTACTGCCACCTCTCTCGAAAACGATGACACAGGAATATCATCGACCTCCGACAGATCAGTTCCGTTCGACCTCGATGGGGTGACTGGCCAGCATCGCTACGGGCAGCGGCTGGCGTCGTAGCACCCGTGCCCAGAAATCGACTCGGGGCGGCGTCAGCACATCCGACGGCAGTGAGCTGATCACCATCCAGTCTTCACGCTCGAGCTCCGAATCCAGCTGCCCCAGAGTCCAACCCGAGTACCCGGCAAAAATGCGGATCCCTTCGACCAGAGGAGCGATCACCTCCGGGTCCGAGTCCAGATCCACCATGACTACCTTGCCGTCCACCCGCCGCAGGCCGGCGACGCCGTCGATCCGTGCACCGTTGCGAGCGATTCCCAGGCAAAGCGCCGAGTCACGCTTGACTGGTCCACCGATGTACAGCGCCGAAGGATGCGCGGTCAACGGCGCCCACTGCGGCAACACGTTCTGCACGGCCGTCTCACTCGGCCGATTGACGACGACGCCCAAGCTCCCGGCGTCGTTGTGCTCGATCATGTAGATGACGGTGCGGCGAAATGCAGGTTCCGTGAGATCGGTCGACGACACCAACAAACTGCCCGGACGAACCTCCGGTTCTATCCAGGCCATTCGATCCTCGGGTTCTTCTGCGTGCGCCACAAAGACATCATCTCACCGACAACTGCGTGCGGAGGAACGAGACACAGGCGTGTTCAGGTCAGACCCGCCACATCGGCAAGTAGTGCCAGATGCCGCTCGAAAATCTCGCTCGCGTCGGTGAACGTATCGCTTCCGTACTGCCCGAACACCTCGAAGTTCACCGAGCCGAACAGGGATACCCAGACGAGAGTTGCGCGCACTGCGGCATCCGGCGGCAGGTCGGTGCCCAGTTCTTTCCGCACTCCCTCGAGGTCCATTGCCAGCGTGTCACTCAGGTCCGGACCCTCTCGCACCGTGAGTGCACCCGCGCGATGTGCGGCGTCGATGATCCCGATCAGCCGGGTCACGACGAGGGTGCCAGGGCCGGTGGTCTGCTCGCCCGGAGCGTCGTAACCGGGGACGGGGCTGCCGAACAGCAGACCGTAGCGGGCCGGTTCCCGAATCGCCCAACTCCGGACGGCACGTCCGAGAGCAACGAACTGTCCGCGAAAATCTTCTGCTGCAACGGCATTCACGGCGGCGTCCACTTCCGAGCCCAGTTCCGTGTACCCGTCCACCACCAGCAAGGTCAGCAGTTCGTCGCGACTGGCGACGTAGCGGTACACCGCTGAGGACACGACTCCCAGGTCACGTGCGACGGCCCGCAGAGACAAAGCTGCGGCGCCGACGGCAGCAAGATGCTCGCGTCCGATCCGGGTGATGTCCTGCAGCGTCTGTTCGCGCGCCCGCTCACGGGGAGTCCCAACCATGAGTCCATCTTGCCCCATGATCGAGAGCAGTATCAACAAAAGAGAGCACTGCTCTTGACAGCGCTAGGGCGCGGGTGCATTCTTGAAAACGAGAGCAGTGCTCTCATTTCACCCGAAACGAGAAGGAGCACACCATGTCGAACCTCGAAATCGTCACCGGAGCAGGACCCGTCGGATCCGCCGTCGCGCTACAGCTCGCCGAGCAGGGCATCAATGTCCGCCTCCTGACCAGGTCCGGCAGCGGGCCGGAGCACCCGTTGATCGAACGTCGACGCGTCGACGTCTCGGATTCCGAGGCCCTGCGTTCCGTCAGCGAAGGCGCCACGGCCATCTACCACTGCATCCACGCCGCCTACAACGCAGCCGATTGGGAGCGGGAACTCCCGGCGGCCGAGAAGGTCGTGCTCGACGCGGCCGCATCCATCGGCGCCGTCGTGGTCTTCCCCGAAAGCCTCTACGCCTACAACTCCGACACCCTGATGACCGAATCCGATCCACGCAACGCCACCGGCGGCAAGCGTGGCGTGCGGACCGCGCTGCTGCGTGCTCGCGAGGCTTCGGCAACACCTACCGTCAGCGTCGTCGCCTCGGACTTCTTCGGCCCCCGCGTCCGCACCGCCCACGCCGGCGAGCGCATGGTTCCGAAGATCATGGCAGGTAAGAAGATTCGTGTCATCGGTTCCGCAGACCAGCCGCACTCCTTCACCTACATCCCCGATCTCGCCGCAGCGATGATCGCCGCAGCACACAACCCCGAACTCTGGAACTCCGTCATCCACGCACCCACCGGCCCCGCGCTCACCCAACGCAAGATCGCCGAAGCCTTCGCCCGAGCCGCCGGGACATCCCCCGCCAAGGTGGGCGTCCTGCCCGCCTGGGTGCTCGACGCAGTCGGCAAGGTCAACACCGACACCCGCGAGCTCGCGGAGATGAACTACCAGTTCACCAAGCCGTTTGTCATGGACTCGAGTGCCAGTGATGTGCTCCTCGGACTCTCACCGACACCGCTCGATCAGGCCGCCGAGGAGACCGTCGCGTGGTGGCGCGCGGAACAGGCTCGCACCGCTGCTGCCTGAACCTGCAGGCAGGGGCTCTTGACGCAAGAACGGAACGGGTGTTCACTTCTTCACATGGCCTATCGCCGCACTCCGGCAGTACAGGAACGATTGGACGCCCAACGCGCCCGACTGCTCGAGGCCGCCACGACGGCAGTGGCAACCCACGGCTATGCGGGGTGTTCCATCGCCGCGGTGGCCAAGAACGCCGGCGTCGGCACCGGGACGCTGTATCGACATTTCGACGGCAAGGGCGAACTGTTCGCCGAAGTATTCCAATCAGTCTGCAGCCGTGAGGTATCCGCGGCTCGGGACGCCGGAGACAGCGCCCGAATCCTGGAAGGCAACCATCGCTCCGCCGTATCAGCGTCGGTTCGCACGTTCGCCGAACGCGCCATGCGTGCACCGGTTCTCGCCTATGCACTGCTGGTGGAACCGGTGGATCCACTCGTCGACGAACAGCGACTCATGTTTCGCGAATCGTTCCGCGATTGCCTGGCCACCGCAATCCGCTCGGCCGTAGACACCGGTGAGATACCTCCGCAGGACGCCACTCTGACGGCAGCGTGCATCGTCGGGGCAATCGGTGAGGCCCTGATCCTTCCGTTGCGCGGCGGCACCACGGATCCCGCTGCGATCGATGCCATCCTCGCCTTCACCCTTCGATCGTTAGGGAGTTTCGATGACACCCACGCATGAAGTCACCAATCAGGTGCCGCCCCTGATCGATTACGATGCAGCCGAATACGCGCCGATCCTCGAGGCACTGCACCGTGAGGGAGCATCGGACGCGCTCGAAGAGGTTCATCGCGTCGGGGTCCGCGCCGGAAGCGCGCAAGCCCAGGAGTGGGGCGATCTGGCCGAGGAGCACCCGCCCGTCCTGCGAACCCACGACCGCTACGGCAACCGTATCGACGAGGTCCGCTACGACCCCGCCTATCACCAACTCATGAGCACCGCAGTCGAATTGGGACTGCACGGTGCTCCGTGGGCTGACCCGGACCCACACGCACACCTCGTCCGAGCCGCGAAGATGGCCGTGTGGGGTCAAACCGACGCCGGCCACGGCTGCCCCATCTCGATGACGTACGCGGTGGTGCCCGCGCTGCGGCACAACACCGAGCTGGCAGAGCAGTACGAACCACTCCTGACCGCCCGGCACTACGATCCAGAGCTGAAAGCTCCCCTCACCAAGCCCGGATTGATCGCCGGTATGTCGATGACGGAAAAGCAGGGCGGTTCGGACGTTCGTGCCGGAACCACAAGAGCGGTACCACAATCCGACGGCAGCTACCTGCTGACGGGTCACAAGTGGTTCACCTCCGCGCCGATGTCGGACGTGTTCCTCGTCCTCGCCCAGGCACCGGGTGGCCTGTCGTGCTTCTTCCTTCCGCGGATCCTGCCGGACGGCTCGCTCAACAACATGTACCTACAGCGCCTGAAGGACAAGTTGGGGAATCATTCCAACGCGAGCAGCGAGGTCGAGTACCGCGACGCTCTCGCGTGGATGGTCGGCGAGGAAGGCCGGGGCGTGCGCACCATCATCGAGATGGTCAACATGACCAGGCTGGACTGCACGATCGGCACGGCCACCGGCATGCGCGTCGGCACTCTGCAGGCAGTTCACCATGCGAATCACCGAAGTGCGTTCGGCGCCAACCTGATCGACCAACCTTTGATGCGCAATGTTCTGGCTGATCTGGCGGTGGAATCGGAGGCGTCGACTACCGTCGCGATGTGGCTGGCCGCTCTGACCGATCGCGCAACCGCAGGCGATCCCCACGCCACCGCACTACGACGCATTTCGTTGGCCGTGAGCAAGTACTTCGTCTGCAAGCGCGGACCGATCCACGCTGCCGAGGCACTCGAATGTCTGGGCGGAAACGGATACGTGGAGGAATCCCGGATGCCGCGCCTCTATCGCGAGGCTCCGCTGCTCTCGGTGTGGGAGGGGTCGGGCAACGTCGCGGCGCTCGACACACTCCGGGCGATGGCGAAGCAACCCGAAACACTGCAGGTGTTCTTCGACGAACTGAAAGAAGCGAGCGGCGTGGACGCCCGCTTCGATCAGGCAGTGCGGGATCTCGAAGCGGCATTCGGCGATTTCGGCGACATCGAATACCGGGCGCGAAAGATCGTCGGTGACATGGCACTCGCACTGCAAGCCTCGCTGCTGCTCCGCTACGGGCACCCCGCGGTGGCCGACGCGTTCTGTGCGAGTCGACTCGGAAGCGACTGGGGGAGCGTGTTCGGAACGCTGCCGAGGGGAATCGACATCGCGCCGATCCTCGAGCGGGCGACCGTCAAGATCGGCGCCTGACCCACCCACTACAGTTTCCGCTTATGAACCGAGCCTCGAACCGCCGCGAGGCCTGGCAGCGCGTACTGCACACCCTGCGTGAATCACCCGGCCTCGGAAGGCTGGCGCTCGTCCGCTTTTCCAGCCAGTTCGGCGACGGAATGTTCCAGGCCGCGCTCGGCGGCGCAATCCTCTTCAACCCGGAACGCGAAACCGATCCGGTGGCGATAGCTGCCGGCTTTGCCGTACTGCTCCTTCCCTATTCGGTGATCGGCCCCTTTGCCGGGGCCCTGCTGGATCGTTGGGACCGCCGCCTGGTGCTCCTGTGGGCGAGCGCGCTCCGCGGGCTCTTCATTCTGACCACCGCGGTGTTGTTGGTGGCCGGCGGCGGTGACACTCTGCTGTTGACGTGTGCGCTTGCTGCCATCGGAGTCAGCCGCTTCGTCGGGGCAGGGGTATCCGCAGCCCTGCCGAAGGTCGTCCGACAATCGTGGCTGGTGGCAACCAATTCCGTTCTCACAACGGCTGGTTCGGTGGTAGCTGCTCTGGGCGCTTCGGCTGCGGTGGCGATCATCGGTGTGATCGGCGCCGTGGATCGAGCGTCGGGCGCAGCCGTGGCGATCGCAGCGCTGGGGTCGGTGATTGCTGCCCTCGCCGCGGCCAGGTTCACGGCCCGCTCGCTTGGTCCGGTGGCCGACGAGGTGGTCCGCGCCAGCGCCGTTCGTTCGGTAACAGCCGGACTGCGCACCGGTGCAACCGCTGTCTGGGAGGCGCCCGGCGTCACCACGGCAATGATCGGAATCGGCGCACACCGCATCTGCTTCGGCATAAACACCCTCATCATGGTGCTGGTCCTACGCGACACCTCGAACGGCTCCCAATTACCTGGAGGGATGGCCGGATTCGGCGTCGCCGTCGGTGCCACGGCCATCGGAATGCTGATCGCGGCCTTGATCACACCGTTCCTCATTCCGCGGATCGGCCGCTCACGGACGATCACGTACGCCCTGGTGTGCGCGGTTCTCGTCCAGCTCGTCTTCGTGACCACCCTGACGCAAGGCTCGCTGCTGATCGCCGCATTCCTGCTCGGCATCGCCGGCCAGTCCGTGAAACTCAGCGGCGACGCGGCCATGCAGATCGACATCGACGACGACCGTCGTGGCCAGGTATTCGCCTTGCAGGACACCGTGTTCAACGTCGCGTTCATCGGTGCGATCGCGGCGGCGTCGACGGTGATCGCGCCCGACGGCAAGAGCGTCGGCCTTGCCCTTGCCGGCGCGGGCGTCTACGCCGCGGGGTTGTCGGCGGTACTGATCAACCGCAAGAAACGAGAAACCAGCCCTACTGGGTAGCCCACCACTTCAGCAGTTCGGCTTCGGCCTCGTCCCGTTCGAGCGGCCCGCGATCCAGACGTAGTTCCTTGAGGAACGTCCATGCCTTGCCCACCTGCGGGCCGGCCGGGATGCCGAGCAGTTCCATGATGGCGTTGCCATCGAGATCCGGACGCACTCGAGCGAGGTCTTCCTGCTCCGCGATGCGCGCGATCCGCTCTTCGATGTCGTCGTACGTGGCCTGCAACTGCGCGGCGCGGCGCTTGTTGCGCGTGGTGCAGTCGGCCCGGACGAGCTTGTGCAGTCGGGGGAGCAACTCGCCCGCGTCGGTGACGTACCGCCGCACCGCCGAATCGGTCCACTGCCCCTTGCCGTAGCCGTGAAAACGCAAGTGCAGGAACACGAGCTGCGAAACGTCGTCGACCATCTGCTTCGAGAACTTCAAGGCCCGCATGCGCTTGCGCACCAGCTTGGCACCGACCACCTCGTGGTGGTGGAAGCTGACGCCGCCGCCCGGCTCGTTGCGCTTGGTGTCCGGCTTTCCGATGTCGTGGAGCAGTGCAGCCCAACGCAATACGAGGTCGGGATCGCCTTCTTCGAGGTCGATCGCCTGCTGGAGCACGGTGAGAGAGTGCTGGTAGACGTCCTTGTGCTGGTGATGCTCGTCGATCTCGAGCTTCATCTGCGGAACCTCGGGCAGCACGTACGCGGCCAGCCCGGAGTCGACCATCATGTTGATGCCGTCCACCGGGTACATGCCCAGCATCAGTTTGTTCAGCTCCACCTGCACGCGCTCGGCGGTGATCCGCTCGATCTGCGACGCCATCTCCTTGATGGCCTCGAAAACACGATTGTTCAACGTGAAACCAAGCTGCGAGACGAACCGGGCTGCGCGCAGCATCCGCAACGGATCGTCGTTGAACGAGTTCTCCGGCGCCGACGGCGTATCGAGCTCTCCGGCCAGCAGGGCGTCCATGCCGTTCAGCGGATCGACAAAAGTGTAGGAACCGTCCGCGCCGATCTTCATCGCCATCGCGTTGACGGTGAAATCGCGGCGCACCAGATCGTCGGCCAACGTCGTGCCGTACTCGACTATCGGATTGCGGGAGACGCGGTCGTAAGCGTCGGCCCGGAAGGTCGTGATCTCGATCTCCTGGCCGTGCTTGATGGCGCTGATGGTCCCGAACTCGATGCCGGTGTCCCACTGCTTGTCCACCCAGCCCTTGAGCAGAGCCTGAACCTTCTCCGGCCTCGCGTCCGTCGTGAAGTCCAGATCGCCACTGAAGCGGCCGAGGATCGCGTCGCGAACACTGCCACCCACCAGGAACAGCTCGTGACCGGCCGCAGCAAAACGCTCACCGAGCGGGTTCAACACGTCGGACAACGTGCCGAGCGTTGCAGTGGCGTCGGCAAGCAGTCGTAGGCGGCGATCAGCGTCGGAGGTAGGGACAGTCACGTGAAAGGAGCTTACTTAAGGTGCGCAAATAGCAGAACGCGCATACGAACGCGATAGACCGCTTTGCGCGGGTTACCGGGCAACGCAGCAAGGCCAACTAGTATCGATGAGGTGTCTGGTGCCGAACGAACAAACAGGAGTCGCCGCAACCCGCGGCGTCGACCTGCCGTCGGCAACCCCGATAAACCTTTGATGCGAACCGTCCGTGAAACTTCTGCGGGCGGCTTGGTCGTCGATGGCTGGGGAGGACCCCCGGAACGCCTCTGCGCTGCACTGATCGGCCGTACCGACCGCCGTGGACGCTTGCTCTGGTCGCTACCCAAGGGCCATATCGAGCAGGGTGAGACCGCCGAGCAGACCGCGATGCGTGAGGTCGAAGAAGAAACCGGCATTCAGGGAACTGTCCTGGCACCGCTGGGCAGCATCGACTACTGGTTCGTGACCGAAGGTCGACGCGTCCACAAGACCGTGCACCACTATCTCCTCCGCTTTCTCGGCGGTGAACTCTCCGACGAGGACATCGAGGTCACCGAAGTCGCCTGGGTGCCACTGACGGAACTGCACTCGAGACTCGCGTACGCCGACGAGCGCAAGCTGGCCGAACTCGCATCGCAGATGATCGCCGAAATGCCGCGAACGGAAATACGACAAGAACAGCACCCGAAGGAACCGGACGCCGGATGAGAATGGCTCTGCGGCGGGCCGGTGTGGCCGCTCTGGTGATGGCCGCTGTCGGTTTCGGGCCTGCAACGACTGCCGTCTCCTGGGCCGCTCCGTCCAGCCAGCCCAGTGAGCGCGCCCCGGCGCGAAACACCAACGATGCCAAATTTCTGCAGCTGACCATCGACTCCACCGCACCGACCACGGTGACGACCACCAGTGACCGCAACGTCGTGGTCAAAGGCACGGTGAAGAATGTCGGTGACCGTCCCGTCGAGGACGTCGGAGTGAGGCTGCAACGCGCTCCCGCGATCGACTCCAGTTCGGACGTGCGCGCAGCACTCGATTTCGATCAGGCTGTTTTCGACACGGTCGGCGAATTCGACACCGTTGCCACCACCCTCGACACCGGACAATCCAAACAGTTCACTCTTACCTTGCCGCTCCGAAGCACCACCGGTCTGTCTCTCGACATCACCGAACCCGGCGTGTACCCGATGCTCGTCAACGTCAACGGCACCCCCGAGTACGGCGGTGCCGCCCGGCTCGACGACGCACGCTTCCTGCTCCCCGTCCTCGGTGTGCCGGCCGCAGCCGAATCGAACGCCACATCCGGAACACCCAGTTCGTCGGCGACGGCCGTCGTTCCCCCCGACACGTCCGCCCCGATCGGCGTCACGCTCATGTGGCCGCTGGCCGACTCTCCCCGACTCGTCGGCGGAATCCCCGGCTCGGTCAACGAGCCCGTCCGCCTGATCGACGACGAACTTGCCACCGAACTTTCCGACGGCGGCCGCCTGGACGCGTTGGTAGATGCGGTGGAGAGCGCCACCAAGCCCGAGAGCGACACCGATCGCCGCGTCACCGACGCCCTCTGCTTGGCAATCGACCCGGATCTTCTGATCACCGTCGAGAACATGACTCGCGGATACCTCGTGGCCGACAACTCGTCCGATCCCACCGGGCCGTCGCACGAAGGCCGTGGCAGCGACGCCGCCAACCAATGGCTCGGCCGAGTGAAGACTCTCGCGTCCTCGATGTGCACGACGGCGGTTCCGTTCGCGCAGGCCGATCTCGCCGCGGTCACCTCGGTGGCCAATCCGGAACTGACGGCTACCGCGCTCGCACGCCCGGCAGACATCGTCGACAACATCCTCGGCGTGACTTCACTGCGAGATTTCGTCTGGCCCGATTCGGGTGTCCTCGACTCGGCCACCGCAGAGGTGCTGAGCGTGAATCCCACC
Organism: Rhodococcus sp. P-2; assembly: GCF_016598535.1. Classification (GTDB taxonomy): domain Bacteria; phylum Actinomycetota; class Actinomycetes; order Mycobacteriales; family Mycobacteriaceae; genus Rhodococcus_F; species Rhodococcus_F baikonurensis. The sequence continues at coordinate 2,697,431 of NZ_CP066779.1, forward strand.
ACAGCGATGGTGGCTGACACCTCCGTCGACTCGGCAGCCCCGCAACTGTCGTCGCGGATAACCGGCTCACTCGACGCACTTGCCTTCGACACCTCGGCAGCCGCAGCATTGGCAGCCACCGGCTCGGAACCGCAGGTCCCGTCGTACATCCCCGACGACACCGCGCCGACCATCGACATCGAATCGCGCAGCGCCCGGCGTCAGGACGCGCTGGGAGCGATGGCCTGGGCGGCGCTGACGCCGACGTCGCTGCCGCGGAATCAGATCTTCGCGCCGCCGCAGTTGTGGACCGCAGACAGCAACGACGCCACCGCGGTGCTCTCGATGCTCGCGACCCTCATCCGCTCCGGTCTCGCCTCACCGCAGGCCCTGCCGGCGCTGCTCGGCAGACAACCGGGCGCCACGGACGCAGCCACGCTCGACTACCCGGACCGAGCTACCCAGGACGGCCCGCAGACGTCCGTCGTCGAGACCGCAACCACCCAACTTCCGCGTATCGACGGGCTCGAAGCTTCGCTCGTGGACGATCCGGCGGTGTTGCTCACCCCCCGGGGATTCACGGCGCCGCTCCGCGAAGATCTACTCCGCTCGATGACTTTGGCCGATCGCCGCAACGTCGACTCCGCCTCGGTCAATCGGGCGGAGCGCGCCGCGACCATCCGCGCCGACAACGTCACCGAAGCCGTAGACGGGATGTACCGGGCCGTAAGTGTCGTGTCGCCGGGCGGCGTCTACACCCTCGCGTCGGGGCAGAGTCCGCTCCTGCTGGTGGCGCGCAACGAGCTGCCCATCGCCATCAACGTCGACCTGCGTGTGGAAGCGCCACCCGAGATGCAGATCAGTGACATCGGTCCCAAACAGCTGCCGCCGCGAGGTAGCCGACAGTTGACTGTGCCCGCGGAAATGAACGATTCTCGCAAGCTGGAAGTCAACTTCTCGCTGACCACGACAGATGGCCGCCAATTGGGTACGCCGACCAGCGTGACCGTACGGTCGAATGCGTACGGTCGTCCCCTGGCCGCCGTGACGGCGACAGCGGGAGGGTTGCTGCTGTTCCTGGCAGGGCGACGGCTGTGGCATCGATTCAAGGGTCAGCCGGACCCAGCAGATGAAGGGTACGAACGCTCATGACCGGGAATCCACCCGAGGAGGGTCGCCGCTCGGCGATCACCCGCAAGAGTGCCACGACCCGCTCGCATCCTCGGATGCCACCGTGGGAGCGCGGTTACCCGATTCAGCCGGTCAACCCGGACGCACGTTTCGACGACGCACCCACCATGACCATCCCGGTGATCCGCGACTACCCCAGGTACCGCGAAGCCGAGATGGAGTTCGCGGACCGGCAGACCACCAAGTCGGACGAGTTCGACACCGACGCCCATGTCCAGGTCGGGGAACGCAAGGAGACGAACTCTCGACTCCTCGCGGCAACGGGTTCCATCGCGATCGCGACGCTGACGAGTCGCATCACTGGATTCGCCAAGCAATTGATGATCCTGATGGTCCTCGGTCCGGCCATCGCCAGCTCGTTCACCGTCGCCAGCCAGATCCCGAACATGATCGCGGAACTGGTTCTGGGCGCCGTGCTCACCGCCATCGTCGTCCCCGTGTTGGTTCGCGCCGAGCGGGAGGACGCCGATCACGGCGAAGCGTTCGTCCGACGCCTCTTCACGGCGTCGCTAGTTCTACTCGGCATGGCCGCGCTGCTCGCGACCCTGGCAGCACCCGTACTCACCAAATACGTCTTCCTGTCCGAAGACGGCAAGGTCAGCACCGACCTGACCACCGCGCTGTCGTATCTGCTTCTGCCGGCGATCCTGTTCTACGGGCTGTCGGCGCTGTTCACAGCGTTTCTGAACACCAGACAGATCTTCAAGCCCGGAGCCTGGGCTCCCGTACTCAACAATGTCGTCGTCCTCGTGGTGCTCGTGGTCTACCGCCTGACTCCGGGAGAGATCTCGCTTGATCCGGTCTCGATGGGCGATGCAAAGCTGCTCACCCTCGGCATCGGCATCACCATCGGCGTCATCGTGCAGGCAGCCAGCCTGATCCCCGCGCTTCGCCGCGAGAAGATCTCGCTCAAGCCGCTGTGGGGTCTCGACGATCGCCTGCGCCAGTTCGGCGGCATGGCCGTCGCCATCGTCTTGTACGTCCTGATCAGCCAGATGGGCATGATCTTCGCGACCAAGATCTCCTCCCACGCCGACGAAGCCGGCCCTGCCATCTACAGCCAGGCCTGGCTACTCCTGCAGCTCCCGTACGGCGTGCTCGGAGTGACGGTACTGACGGCGATCATGCCGCGCCTGAGCCGCAACGCAGCTGCCGACGACACCCCGGCTGTCGTGGACGATTTGTCGGTCGCGACGCGTCTGACGATGATCACGCTGGTTCCGATCATCATGTTCCTGACCTTCATGGGTCCGCAGGTCGGTGAAGCGCTCTACGGTTACGGACGCTTCGGGCCCGAACAGGCCGAACGACTCGGTACCGCCGTGAGTTGGTCGGCATTCACGTTGATTCCGTACGCGCTGGTCCTGATCCAACTTCGAGTGTTCTACGCCCGCGAACAGGCCTGGACGCCGACGTGGATCGTTCTCGGCATCACTGCAGTGAAGATCGCTTTCTCGGCGCTGGCTCCGGTCTTCGCCTCCAACAGCGATCAGGTGGTGATCCTGCTCGGTGCGGCCAACGGTCTCGGCTACATCACTGGCGCCGTCATCGGCGGATACCTCCTGCACCGCAGCCTCGGAAACCTGCAGATGGCCAACGTGGGCAAGACGGTCTGGTCCGTCGTACTCGCCTCGCTGGCCGGTTCGCTGACCATGCTCGCGGTCGACCGAGTCCTCGGATTCGATCAACTCACCGAGCGTTTCGGCGGACCTGGCTCGATGGTTCGCGTCGCCGTCGGCGGCATCCTGATGCTCGCGATCACCTTCACGATTCTCTACTTCAAGAAGGTTCCGGAGGTTCTGTCGGTAACGGTTGCGGTCTCCCGCAAGATTCGTTCACTGACAGGTCGCGCCGAACCGGACACACGTAACAACACCGACGACGACGTCACCGAGCTGATTCCTGCAATCAGAACGGAATCAAACGAGCAAGAACGACCGGGTGCGCTCCCGTACCCTGGTCATGGGCGTACAGGATCGCAACCCGCGCGTATTCGGGGACGGGCTATCGATGGAGAAGGAGCGAGGGTGAGCGACGACAACGTTTCCGGCAACAATAGTGCCGGGACTTCTGCCGTGAAAGCGTCCGAACAGAAGTCAACGGCATCGTCGGGCACACCTGCATCCACGAGTTCCTCCGCCTCTGCCGGCCAGAAGCCGCAGCAGGGTCAGAAGCCTGTGCAGCGACCGCAGCAGGGCCAAAGCCCGCAGGGTCAGAAGCCACAGCAGCCGGTGCAGAAGGCCGCTCCGCCGGTGCCTCCGGTCAGTGTGTCGAAGACACCTTCAGCACCCGTGTCGAAGACACCTTCGGCACCCGTGTCGAAGGCACCTGCTCCGGACAAGAAGGCACCCGAACCTCAGAAGACGGCTGCCGCTCAGGCACCGCCGACCGCTGCGCCTCGCACACCTGCCGCCGGATCCGCATCACGACCGGCCCAGCGACCGATGCCCCGTGGACCCAATCTCATCCCGGGCGCCTCAGTCGCCGGCGGACGCTACCGTCTGCTCGCGCCGCACGGCGGAACCCGCGGACTGCAGTTCTGGGAAGCTCTCGACGTCAAGCTCGACCGTGAAGTAGCCCTGACGTTCGTCGACGCCGATCAGCGCGGCGACGACGACAGCCAGTCCGGACCACAGGCGGTTCTCTCGCGCACGCTGCGCCTGGGACGGATCAACTCGCCCGGTCTGGCTCGCGTCCTCGACGTCGTCCGCGGAAGCTCGGGCGGCATCGTCGTCGCCGAATGGACTCCCGGTCGCTCGCTGCGGGAGATGGCCGAGACCACGCCGTCACCGATCGGTGCTGCCCGCGCCATTCGCGCCCTCGCGGCCGCTGCCGAAGCCGCTCACCGCACCGGCGGCGCGCTGTCCATCGATCACCCGGACCGCGTTCGCATCAGCATCAACGGTGACGCCGTACTGGCGTTCCCGGCGACGCTTGCCGACGCCGATTCCACCAGCGACGTTCGCGGTCTCGGCGCCATGCTGTACTCGCTCATCACGGCGCGCTGGCCGCTGGCCGAACCGTCCGCCGGTCCTGTCGGTGGTTTGCTTCCCGCCGGACGCGGCGCCGACGGCAACATCGTCGAGCCTCGAGTCGTCCGTCCGGAGGTTCCGTTCGACATCTCGGCCGTGGCAGTTCGAGCGTTGCAGTCGGAGAGCGGAATCCGCACTGCTGCCACCGTGCAGCACATCCTCGATCAGGCATCCGTCGTCAACGACAAGACAGAAATGATTCCGGCACTTCGTCTCGGCCACCGCGAACAGGGAGCGTCCGGTCATGCACTGAACGACCCCGAAGCCATCGAGGCCGAGAAGAAGAAGTCGACGCGGATGCTCGCGGCACTGACGGCGCTCGGTGTCTTCACCGTGATCGTCCTGATTCTCCTTGTGGTGTGGGTGGCGAGCTTCCTCTCGGGTGGTAGTAACGACACCCCTCTCAGCGAGCAGAGTTTCGGATTGACCACCGAAGCCACTGCGCCCGAGAACAATTCACCCGCGCCCGCACCGGCGGCGGCAACCGTGCCGGTAGCTGCCTCGGCCGTAACGGTGTTCTCACCCCAGGGCACGCCGGATCAACCGGCAACGGCCAAGAACGCCATCGACGGCAATCCGGCCACTGCGTGGTCGTCGGACTCGTACTTCCAGCCGTTCCCGTCACTGAAGAACGGTGTCGGCCTGATGGTGAGTCTTGCCGATGCCGCCAACCTGAAGAACGTTGCGATCACGTCTGATTCGCCGGGAACCGTCGTTGAAATCCGTTCTGCCCCTTCTGCGAATACTTCACTGGATCAGACCAAGGAAATCGGATCCGGTGTCCTGAAGAACGGTGTGACGGACATTCCAGTCACTTCGGATGGCTCGGGTCAGTATGTCCTGGTTTGGATTACGCAGCTCAGCACCGAATCCGGACAAAACCAGACATCCATCTCGGAGATTGCTTTCACTGCTGCAAAGTGATCGCCCTTGGCCCTTCCGAAACCTACCGACTGGGCTAATATCCGCCCGTGCACAGTTATCGGGGGGGCACCGGGGGCGGAGCCGGAAATTTCGAATCCAGAAGTCTCGAGAACAAAAATCTCGAGGCGACGGATTTCGAATTGTTGACCGCTCATGTCGCGGGCGATCGACACGCGTTCCGTGAACTACTGCTCCGGCATCAGGATCATCTGTGGCACGTTGCCCGGCGAACGAGCTACTCGGACGAGGACGCGGCAGACGCTCTCCAGGAGGGTCTGCTGTCCGCGCACCGCAAGGCGGCGAAGTTTCGCGGTGACGCGGCGGTGCGTAGCTGGCTCCACACCATCGTGGTCAATGCCTGCCTCGACCGGATCCGACGCAACAAATCGCGGGCCGCATTCTCTCTGTCTTCCGAGAATGCGGAAGAACCCCGTGATCACCGCGATTACGCGGCAGGAGTGGACATGAGCCTGACCGTCGAACAGGCACTGGCATCGCTGCCCCCTGAGCAGCGTGCTGCCGTCGTCGCCGTCGATGTCGAGGGGTATCCGGTGGCCGAGGCCGCCGAGAGGTTGGGAGTGCCCGTAGGGACCGTGAAGAGTCGCTGCGCCCGCGCGCGTAAGCGCCTCGCCACCCAGTTGGAAGACTTTCGCGAAGGCGGGAACCATTCGTGAACCGGACGCGTCCTATCTTGTAAGCGTCCACACCGACTGCCGAGGGAGGGTTCATGACAGATCCGTCTGTTCGTGTTCCGTCGCCTCCGTATTCGGAAGACCTACTAGCGGATCTTCACGCCGGGGTTCTCGATCCCGAAACCAGTGCAGCCCTGTGGCCGCGGGTGCACGCAGACCCCGACGCCCATGCATTTGTCACTACTCTCGACAGCGTCACGGCATCACTCGCGACACTGAACTCGCGCGAGGCCACTCACGAACGGATTCCGAATTCGCTTGCCGAGCGAATCAATTCGGCACTGGATAAACAGTCCAGCCAGGTCGAGCCGCCAGCAGAGACAACCGTCGTGCCGTTCCGGCGACGCCCACAAGCGTGGGTGCTCGGTGCCGCAGCAGCCGTGTTGGTGGCCTTCGTGATCGTTGTGGTCGGAACCCGAGATTCCGAGCCTGCCGAAAGCGTTGTCGCTCAACCAAGCACACCGGCGACGTCTGCTGTCGACGATCCGGATTCGGCGTCCCTTCTCTCACTCATCGGCTCCGAAAACCTTGGACCACTGGAAGATCCGCCCAAGCTTGCCGGCTGCCTCAGTGCCAATGGCATCGACGAGGGCAGGCCTGTCCTCGGCTCCGGTGAGGTTCGCATCGACGGTGCACCTGCGATAGTCCTCCTCTTCGCGGGGTCGCAGCCGCGTCAGATCACCGCACTGACTGTTGGCATCAACTGCAGCGACGAGAATCCGAATACGTTGTCAATCAAGAACATCGGTTGACGGTGTCAGCGCGGCGTTGCCGCGGGAAGCAGGAGCTCGAGGATTCTCCCGCGCAATGCATCCGTATCGTCCTCGACCGCTATCAGACTCGAAAACATCGCTGCTCCGGCCGCCAACACCAGCACAGCCTTGGCATCGAGCAGTGCAGATTCGGGATCTTCGGCATTCTGACGGAACAGTTGCGTGCTCGGCCCACTGAAACCGCGCCACAATTCGTTGCGTAAGTCGTCATGGTCGCGCAGCGCAGCCAGCAGTCCCGGCGACGCGGCGCGAACCTCGGGCCGCGAGAACAGCTGAGCACTTCCCTCCACCACCCAACGGATCCAACCGTCACGGTCGGTGCCCTCGAACGGTGTCAGGTCTGGTGTCGCGCCCAGAATGGACCCGAGAACAAGATGCGCCTTCGACGGCCATCGCCGTGACATCGAAGCTCGGCTGACCCCTGCCCGTGCCGCGATCGCCCGGAGACTGAGTTGCTCCCATCCGACCTCGAGGAGCATCGCTCGGGTGACCTCGAGGACTGTGTCGTCGATGCGTGGGTCTCGTGGGCGACCTGATCCTGTGGCGTTCATCGTGTCGAATTGTCGGACAGATTGGGAGTAGGCGCTATATCGTCGTAGTTACGAGTCCACTGGCATCGTAAAGATCAGGCCGCCGCAGGAAAGTTGAAAATGACCACAGCGCCCACACCGTCGATATTCGAACCCGCACGTCTCGGCCCCCTGACCTTGCGCAACCGCATCGTCAAGGCTGCGACGTTCGAGGGCGTCATGCCCAGGGGAGCGGTCTCGGACGATCTGATCAACTTCCACGCCGAAGTGGCTCGGGGCGGGGCCGCGATGACCACTGTCGCCTACTGCGCCGTCTCACCAGGTGGACGCGTCCACCGCGACACCCTTGTCATGGACGAGCGCGCGCTGCCGGGACTGCGCAGGCTGACCGACGCCGTCCACGCCGAAGGCGCACTTGCCGCGGCGCAGATCGGCCACGCGGGACTGGTCGCCAACACTCTTTCCAACAAGACGAAGACTCTGGCGCCGTCGACCCGGCTGAGTCCGCCCGCGATGGGCCTCGTCAAAGGCGCGACACTTGCCGAACTCGACGGTGTCGTCTCCGACTTCGAACGGACCGCTCGCGTCGCAGTGGACGCAGGATTCGACGCCATCGAGGTCCATCTCGGTCACAACTATCTACTCAGTTCTTTCATGAGCCCCAATCTGAACAAGCGCCACGATCGATACGGTGGCAGCGTCGCCAGGCGCGCCGAGTATCCGCGTCGAGTCATCGAAGCGGTGCGAAGGGCCGCTGGATCCAGCGTGGCGGTCACCGCGAAATTCAACATGTCCGACGGGGTGCCGAAAGGTCTGTGGCTCGACCAGAGTCTGCCGATCGCACAGATCCTCGAAGGCGACGGCCACCTGGACGCGATGCAATTGACCGGTGGCAGTTCACTTCTCAACGGAATGTACTTCTTCCGTGGCGAGGTACCACTGGCTGAATTCGTCGCCTCCCAACCGAAACTCGTCGGGTACGGGTTGAAGTTCTACGGTCCCAAACTCTTTCCGACGTACCCGTTCGAGGAGGGCTTCTTCCTGCCCTTCGCCCGTCAGTTCCGGCAGGCACTGAGGATGCCGCTGATCCTGCTCGGCGGCATCAACCGCGTCGACACCGTCAACCACGCACTGGATGAAGGATTCGAATTCGTCGCCATGGCGCGTGCGCTCCTCAGGGACCCGCAACTGGTCAACAAATTCCAGGCCGAGAGCGCCGACGAGGGACTGTGCATCCACTGCAACAAGTGCATGCCCACCATCTACACCGGCACGCGCTGTGTGGTTCGGGACGCGCTGGTGGTTCGGGAGGCACTGCGCCCCGCCCAGTGAGCCCCGCGCTGTGAGCTGCGGACTGTGAGCCACTTTCCAGCCGAGTGCGGGAACAACACCCCTTATCCTGGTGTTGATCGGTACGGCTCTCCAAGAAGCGGAGGGTCTGCACTCACTATTGGAAGGCTCGCATGACCACCCAGCTGGAAAACACGCCCGCGGTCCATGACGTCATCATTGTCGGTTCCGGACCGGCCGGCTACACCGCTGGTGTCTACACCGCGCGCGCTGAGCTCCAGCCCCTGCTCTTCGAGGGAACCCAGTTCGGTGGCGCCCTCATGACCACCACCGAGGTCGAGAACTTCCCCGGATTCCGCGAAGGAATCATGGGCCCCGACCTGATGGAACAGATGCGTGAGCAGGCACTTCGCTTCGACACCGACATCCGCACCGAGGACGTCGAGGAGATCGATCTCAGCGGCCCGATCAAGACGGTTGTCGCGAACGGCGAAACATACGCCGCGCACGCGATCATCCTCGCCATGGGTGCGGCTGCCCGTTACCTCGGCATTCCCGGTGAAGAACGCCTCCTCGGCCGCGGCGTCAGCGCCTGCGCCACCTGCGACGGCTTCTTCTTCCGTGACCAGGACATCGTCGTGGTCGGCGGCGGCGACTCCGCGATGGAAGAAGCAACCTTCCTCACCCGCTTCGCTCGCTCGGTCACCCTGGTGCACCGCCGCGAGGAGTTCCGCGCCTCACGGATCATGCTCGAGCGCGCCAAGGCCAACGAGAAGATCCGCTTCCTGACCAATGCAGAGCCCGTCGAGGTGCTCGGCGAGAACAGCGTCACCGGCCTCGTCGTGCGCGACACTGTCACCGGCGAGACCTCCACACTCGAGATCACCGGCATGTTCGTCGCCATCGGCCACGACCCGCGCAGTGAGCTCGTCAAGGGCCAGGTAGACCTCGACGACGCCGGATACGTCCGCGTCGCCCCCGGTTCCACCGCGACCTCCGTCGACGGCGTCTTCGCTGCCGGTGACCTGGTCGATCACACGTACCGTCAGGCGATCACCGCTGCCGGCACCGGATGCTCCGCAGCTATCGACGCCGAACGCTGGCTGGCCGACCGCGGCGACATCACCGCCAACACGCTCGACGCAGCCGGCCACACCGTCGACGTCGTCGGCGCTCCCTGATTCACAAAGCTGTCGTACCCAACCCTCGAGGAGTAACAGTGTCGAATACCGTCACCATCACCGACGATTCCTTCAAGCAGGACGTCCTGGGCAGCGACAAGCCCGTTCTGGTCGATTTCTGGGCAACCTGGTGCGGCCCGTGCAAGATGGTCGCCCCGGTCCTCGAGGAGATCGCCGGCGAGAACAGCGAGAAGCTGACCGTCGCGAAGCTCGACATCGATGCCAACCCGGCAGCCGCGCGCGATTTCCAGGTCATGTCGATCCCGACGATGATCCTGTTCAAGGACGGCAAGCCGATCAAGACGATCGTCGGCGCCAAGGGCAAGGCCGCGCTGCTCAAGGACCTCGCAGACGTTCTCTGACGGGCGAGTGAGCATCGTGGATTCTCGCAATCCACAGAATTTCTGAGATAATCGATCGATGTGCCTGATCGGGTCTACGACCAGGCACATCGATCGAATTCGTTAACCGATCCGAGAGGCTTTCACGCATGCACAGACTCCGACACGGCGATCACGGCCCGGCCGTCGCCGAGATTCGGGGCACATTGACGAAGCTGGGATACCTCCATCACGGAACTTCCGGCATTCGACGTGAAAGCGCCGACGGTGCCCACTGGGTTGCACCCGACGCCATCTTCGATCATCAACTCGACAGCGCCGTTCGTGCCTTCCAACAGCAGCGTGGGCTCCTTGTCGACGGCATTGTGGGTCCGGCAACCTATCGGTCACTTCGTGAGGCCTCGTACCGCTTGGGTGCCCGTACGTTGATTTACCAGTTGTCAGCGCCGCTCTACGGCGACGACGTCGCAGCTCTGCAGGCCAAACTGCAGGACCTCGGCTTCTACGCAGGCCGGGTCGACGGTTTCTTCGGCCCGCAGACCCACGAATCTCTCTCGTCTTTCCAGCGGGAAATCGGGATTGCGGCCGACGGTATCTGCGGACCGCAGACACTGCGCTCACTGGAACTGCTGGGAACTCGCGTCACCGGCGGATCGCCACATGCGATCAGCGAAGAGGAATTGGTCAGGCGCAAGGGCCCGCAGCTGGGTGGAAAGCGCATCGTCATCGATCCCGGCCTCGGTGGGCCGTCCACCGGCACCATCGTCAACGGCATCTCCGAAGCCGACATCCTCTGGGATCTGGCCATGCGCCTCGAGGGGCGGATGGCTGCAACCGGGATGGAAACCTTCCTCTCCCGACCGCACAACGCCGATCCGACCGAGGCCGAGCGCGCACTGACGTCCAACGCATTCGACGCCGATCTGATGATCTCGCTGCGCTGCGACAGCAACTCGAGCCCATCGGCGAACGGCGTCGCGAGCTTCCACTTCGGCAATTCGCACGGTTCGGTCTCGATGATCGGGCAGGTGTTGACCGGTTTCGTTCAGCGCGAGATCGTTGCGCGAACCCCGTTGCGGGACTGCAGAACTCACGGTCGGACGTGGGAGTTGTTGCGCCTCACCAACATGCCGACGGTGCAGATCGATCTCGGCTACCTGTCAAACGCGTCCGACGTTGCGGTACTGACGAATCCGCGGATGCGTGACACCATCGCCGAAGCCATCTTGATCTCGGTCAAGCGGCTGTATCTGCTGGGTCAAGACGATCAGCCGACCGGCACCTTCACCTTCGCCGAGCTTCTCGCAGAAGAACTTTCGGTAGCCGACCGCATTTCGTAGGTCCTGCGGTCGGCACCTGTTCACACTCTGGCGAGTTCGCTGATCTCCACCATCTCGAGAGCTGCGGCCTTCAGTAGACGGTCGAGGGCTTCTTCGACGTCGACTTTCCATTCGTGGTCTCGATTGAGCTCGAGGCGAAGGCGCGGGTAACGATGGTGCGGTGCCACAACCTCGAAACCGTAATCCTCGAGGAACTCGGCACTGATCATGCATTCTGCGGGTGAACATTCCAGAGCTGCCGTTGCACTGGCCACGTCGGAAGCAGGTCCCAGGTCGTCGCTACGGATACCGAATGCTTCGAGCGCACGAACTCCGCGTCGAACCAGATCTGTCACGACAGCGGCCAGCAGGCTTGGCCCTAGCTCTTCCTCTATGCCCGAGGGCTCGAGGCGAAGGCTTGTGAGAAGCACTGCGTCCGAACTGACCGGACTGGTGGGAAACAGTTGCGCGCGTGGGATCATGCGGGGAGGGGCGTACAGCGCGCTGCCGAGCGGCTTTCCGTCGCGGACGGCCACCTGGCCGCACGAACCCCACTCGAGCATGACCATCGACAGCCAGGCTTCCTTCTCGAATTCCTGATCGCAGAATCCTCGGGCGTCGTGAAGCGCGCCCGGGTCCATCTCCCAGAACACGCATCGACGCGCATGGGCGGAAAGCTGATCGAGGCTGTCGAGCGTGAGAGAGGTGATGACGTGAGTCGACACTGACTAACTCACTCTCCGTAGGTCCCCGAAGCGGTTTCGATGCTCGCCCGCCGCTTTTTTCTTCTCCAGGATAGGCCAGCTGTACCGAGTCGGCAGTGGCGCGAGAGTTGATCGCTCTAATGTATTGCTGTTCAACATCTTTCGTCCCGGTTCAAGATTTCGAGAAGCTCGGATCACCTATTTTCGTCACAGTGACGAAAATAGGTGGTGTGCCCGGTCATCGTCATTACGTCACCAAACGGGCGTCCGAGTTCACTACGTCGATTTCTGCGCTTCCATCATTCCGACGATGCGTTGCAGGTCGTCGACCGAGCCGAATTCGACCACAATCTTTCCCTTCCGCTTGCCCAGACTGACAGTCACCCGGGTGTCGAACGAGTCCGACAGACGCTCGGCCACATCCTGCAGACCCGGCATCACGATGGGCTTGCGCTTCTGCGGGGGAGCGATCTCATTGTCCGCCCGGTTGGCAAGAGTGACGGCTTCCTCCGTCGCCCGAACCGACATTCCTTCCGCGACGATGCGCGCCGCCATGACTTCCTGCGCGTCGGCACCCGCCTCGAGGGACAGTAGTGCGCGAGCATGGCCGGCCGAAAGTACGCCGGCCGCCACACGGCGCTGAACCGCCACCGGCAGCTTCAGCAGACGAATCATGTTGGTCACGACGGGACGCGAACGTCCGATCCGATTGGCCAATTCTTCGTGCGTTACTTCGAACTCCTCGAGCAACTGCTGATACGCCGCTGCCTCCTCGAGGGGATTCAACTGCACTCGATGGATGTTCTCGAGGAGCGCGTCGCGCAACATCGAGTCGTCATCAGTTTCGCGAATGATCGCCGGAATCTTCTCCAGTCCGGCTTCCTGGCTCGCACGCCAGCGACGCTCACCCATGACAAGTTGGTACTTGTCACCGTGACGACGGACCACGATCGGCTGCATCAAGCCGAACTCGCGGATCGAGTGAACCAACTCCGCGAGTGCTTCCTCGTCGAAAACGCTGCGAGGCTGCTTCGGGTTCGTCTCGATCAGGCTCGGTTCGATCTCGAGATAGACCGCGCCGGTCGGCTCGAGTTCTGTCTCCGGCGCCGCTTCGACGGCGGCCTTGGCAGCCGGCGCCTTGGTAGCTTTCAGCGTTTTCGGGGCGGCCTTCGTCGGTGGGGGAGGGGAGGGGTTGCGCTTGTCGACGCCGATTACGACGTCCGCTGCAGCCGATCCCAGACCCGGCGCCGTCGCCGGCCCAGTGGGAATGAGAGCAGCCAAGCCGCGGCCCAATCCACCTTTGCGTGCTTGACTCATCTCACTGCTCCTGGGTCGTCGTGGTGGCAGAGCGGGCGGCAAGTTCGCGTCCGGCGTCGAGGTAACTCATGGCGCCACGTGAACCTGGGTCGTAATCGAGAACTGTCATTCCGTATCCGGGAGCCTCGGAAACCTTCACGCTGCGCGGAATCACTGCGCGCAGGACGGCCTCACCGAAGTGTTTGCGTACTTCTTCGGCGACCTGATCGGCCAGCTTGGTACGCCCGTCGTACATCGTCAGAAGGACGGTGGAGACATGCAGATCCGGGTTCAGATGAGCCTGGACGAGTTCGATGTTGCGGAGCAGCTGACCGACCCCCTCGAGGGCGTAGTACTCGCACTGGATCGGGATCAGAACTTCCTTGGCAGCGACCATCGCGTTGACGGTCAGCAGTCCCAGCGAGGGTGGGCAGTCGATGAGGACGAAGTCGACGTCGAGCTCTGCGAGCACCTTGTCGTTGAGCGCCCCTTTGAGTCGATTCTCGCGGGCAACCATGGAGACCAATTCGATCTCGGCGCCTGCCAGATCGATCGTCGCGGGAATGCAGAGAAGCCGCTCACTGTGCGGGCTGGTCTGGATCGCCTCCGGGGCCTTCACTTCGCCTATGAGCAACTCGTAGCTCGACGGGGTGCCCGAGGTATGGACGACGCCCAGCGCCGTGCTGGCGTTGCCCTGAGGGTCCAAATCGACTACCAGGACCGTGAGTCCTTGAAGAGCGAGCGCCGACGCAAGGTTCACTGTGGTCGTCGTCTTACCGACGCCACCCTTCTGGTTCGCGATGGTGATTACGCGACGGAACGCCGGTTTCGGCAGTGTCACCGAATGTGGATGAAGCACCTGGCTCGCTCGATGCGCGGCCGCCCCGATGGGAGTCTCCTCCGAAGAGATCGCCGCGTAGGGGGCGGTGAAATTGTCGTCGTCGTTGACAATCTGATCCGCACCCGCGCTGGTGTGCTGCTTCGGTGTTTCACGTGAAACGGCGGATTCAGATCGACCCGACATTGACTGCTCCTTCGATTGGGAATCGATCACTAGGTGCTCTCATCATCTGTACATTGCTCTCGATTGCATGCGTGTAAATCATCAACGCTGGCGACGCTTCGGGAGACGTTCGGCCTTCACCACCACGGTGGGGGTGCGGAGAATCTTGGCTCCACATTCGAGTATTTCCAACTTACCTGCGCCCAATTTGGTGAGCGCCGTTCGGTCCCGCTCGATCTCCTCGGCGGCGCTCGAGCCCTTGAGTGCCAGCATCCGACCGTGCTCGTGGATGAGCGGAAGGGACCAACGTGCGAGCTTCTCCAGAGGCGCCACGGCCCGCGAGGTGACTACGTCCGCACCGCCTGCTTCCTTCACGACACCCGATTCCTCGGCTCGCCCTCGGACAACCAATACGTCCAATCCGTTGGACTCGATGAACTCCGCGAGGTACACCGAGCGTCGAAGCAACGGTTCGACGAGAGTCACCTTAAGGTCCGGGCGGGCGATCGCGAGAGGGATTCCGGGTAGGCCGGCGCCGCTTCCTACGTCCACAACCGACTCACCTTCGGCGATCAGTTCACCGATCACTGCGCAATTGAGAAGGTGGCGCTCCCACAGCCGAGGAACCTCACGGGGACCAATGAGCCCGCGCTCGACACCATCCGTCGCAAGGGATTGGTAGTACCGTTCCGCGATCTCGTATCTGTCACCGAACACTGCGCGCGCAGTCTCTTGTTCGTCCCAGTCAACCGACGCCGCACCATTCTGTTCCACGTGAAACATCCTCCCGCGTAAACCGCGAAATCAACAATCAAGACCGAAATCATTATCCGCTCTGAAGCCGACATGTGTTCGCTTCTGCACACCGACTCGCTGTGAGTCTGCCGACTCGTTCATTCTTTGGGAAGTATTCAGACCAAAATTCAAGCGGGGGAGGGGAGGGGTTCACGTTCCACGTGAAACATCGCGCTGAGAAATCTTGCAATCTGACGAGTTTCACGTGAAACATACCCGGGCGATCGAATGCGGATAGCAGCGCGATTCTTAGTATCATCACAGTGACGAAACTCCCATCGGTAGTTACATGGATGGAATTCTGACCCAAAATGGGCAATTTTCAACGAAAAAGTGGTTGCAGAAAATCGCGGGCGTCGGGCTGCCGAGCCGACTCGGTCAGTCTGACGCAGTCCATCTTTTGACGCGGATGTTCTTCGGTACCAAGTCTCGGACAGTTCCGATATCTCATCGCCGGTTGCAGCGAGCCATTCATCCGTCGGCTTGACTCGCCCGCTGCGGGGGACCGGAGACTTGGCATCACAAACCGCGAATCAATCCACAGAGCTCCGCAACACATATTGCGCATCGGAGAGTTCGCCCTCGATGTGGAGACCGGTGTCGGCGGGAAGATCAAAGTCGAGCAGGTGCCCCTGCCCTATGCGCAGGATGAATTCCTGCGCCTGGATTCGAAAGCGCTGCAGGCTCTGCGCGATTACGATCCGCGCTTGGAGCAGGAGTTGTTGGACGGCAAGGACTACGACCATCTGTTGGTGCATACCGAACCCGGAACCAACAAGATCACCGCTTACTAGTTCGATCCGGGCACCGCCAAGTCATTCCACCTCGAACAGCCCGGACCCGCTCTCGTGCCGACACCAGCAGTGGGTGTGGGCGCGACGCCGATCGCGCACACCCCGCGAGTCAACCGAGCTCAGGGCGGTCCCGTGATTACCCCGACCCGGTCCGCAGTGTATTGACCGGAGCCCTTTTTAAATGAGGTCGATTCCTGCTTGCTCGGCAAAGTAGTCGCCGCCGATCTCACCCCCGAAGCACACAACAGCATCATCGACTTTGCGTGGCGACGAAGCCCATTCGATGTGAGTGGTCCGATTCGTGTGAGGAGCGCGCAAACCTGTTCCCGCACCGGATGCGATCTCGCCGACCTCGATCGCTAGTCCTCGTTCTCGTACTCCGGTTCGGGCACATCCACCCATGCCTGATATCCCGGACTCGTCAGACGCAAGTCGATCGCATTGACACCCAGGTGCAGTGAAATGACCGCTTTCGGCAGGTCCCACCGGAGAGCTGCCTTTGGTTCGAGTTCGGCGCTCGTGGCTGTCCCCAGGAGTGCGGTAAATGCCACATCGAGGTTCGTGAACCCTTCGTCCAGCAGCGGGCGCACCACTGTCATGGGCGTAGCGTCATCTGCCACGTCCGTGACGAAGATCGAGATCCAATTCATTCTGTGTTGCCGCCCGAACATTATCGATTCGGGCCGACCGACACGGAGTCCGGTCCGAATTGAGGCGCCGGTTTGATCCAATTCAACGACCTCCCATCCAGCTCGTGCGCAGAAGGGTTCCAGGTCGTCGACGGCCCAGGTCCAGTCGAATTCTGCGGCGAGGCGGGCGATACGGGTGGCGCCTTCGATGTCGACGTGCATGTGTGGATGCTACTTACTTCTTGATCGTTGTTGACGACGGCCCGATCGGGAGGCGGAGGAGGTGAAGGCTGGCGGGTTGTCGGTCATCGGATGCCAGCGCCGAAGGTGACGACCTTGCCAGCAGGCCTGACGACGTCACGTCGGTGATCCATTGTGGCGGCAATCTGGGGCGGAGATCGAGGGCGTGGGGCAACAACCATCGATCTGGTTTCACGTGAAACGAAGGCCGGCTATTCGGTCTGGGGGAGGGGAGGGGCTCACATGTAGTACGGCATGTTGTCGATCGAATATCCGAACATGCACAGTGCACCCCCGACAAACAAGAAGGCAATCGCGAAGCTGAGCATGACCGATCTCCCGGATCGCCATGCCAGTGCAAGTGGAATGAATACGACGGCGACTACTCCCAGCGGCAACAACCAACAGAGCCAATACTTCAGACCGCCCGGCGGGAAAGACTGGACTTCCATTTTCTGCTGCAGTTCGAAGACCACGGGCCAATAACTCAGGCCACACACGAGAATCCCTATCAAGGCCCCAAGGGTCATCAATCCGAGAGGGAATCCGGAGCGCTCGTAGGACATGTCGACAACGATAGGCACCCAACCTTCACCGTGCCGAGAGATTCGGTTTCACGTGAAACACCTCTCGGACACAAAAGCGGGCCCCGGAAAATCCGGGGCCCGCATTCGATCAAGGGGAGTGTCAGTCCTTGAGGACAACCACTCGGCGAGACGGCTCAGCGCCTTCGCTCTCGCTGGAAACACCGGCGACCTTGGCGACGGCGTCGTGCACGATCTTGCGTTCGAACGGCGTCATCGGAGCAAGCTCTTCGCGTTCGCCGGTCTCGAGAACACGCTGTGCAGCTTCCGCACCGAGAGCACTGAGTGCCTCGCGCCGGCCCGCACGCCACCCGGCGATGTCGAGCATCAAGCGGCTGCGCTCTCCGGTCGACTGCTGAACAGCCAGACGAGTCAGCTCCTGGAGAGCATCCAGAACCTCACCTTTGCGTCCCACGAGCTTGGTCAGGTCGTCGCCGCCGTCGATGCTGACGATCGCCCGATCGCCCTCGACGTCAAGGTCGATGTCTCCGTCGAAATCGAGAACGTCGAGCAACTGCTCGAGGTAGTCGCCGGCGATCTCGCCCTCTTCGATCAAATCGTCATCGGAATCGTCGATGTCTACATCCACATCGGTAACCGGCGCAGTGGTCTCGGTGCTCACGTCTGCGTTCTCTCCATCCACAACGATGTCAGCTTCACTGGACATTGGTCGTTCTCTTTCCTGGATCAGCGCCGTTTATTGCGCTTGGGGGAGTTGCCGCGGTTGCTCTGTGGCCGGTTCTGTTTCGGTTTCGACGTGGAACCACCACTGGAACCCGAGGGCTTCGGCTGTGGCTTCTTGAGCGAAACTTCCGGGGCATCGCCGTCGTCGTCGGCTGAATCCGCGGTCTTCAGCGCAGCCGGGGATCCCTTCTTCTTACTGGGATCGGGACGGGCACCGGGCTTGGGCGCATTGTCATTGCGGCGGGTGATCGCTTCCTGCTTCTTGGCTTCTTCTTCGGCGTCGATCTTGCGGAAGACGAGGTGCTGCTGACCGTAGGTCCAGATGTTGTTCGACACCCAGTACAGGAGGATCGCGATCGGAAGGAACGGTCCACCGACCAGAACGCCGAGCGGGAAGACGTACAGCGCGAGCTTGTTCATGATCGCGGACTGCGGGTTCGCGGCAGCTGCTTCGCTCTGACGTGCAACCGAAGCGCGGGAGTTGAAGTGCGTCGCGATGCTGGCGATGATCATCAGCGGAGCTGCCACGAGAATGATGTTCAGGCGTGACGGAAGCTCGGGAACGTTCTCGGTGACGTAAGCCTGGAGCTGAGCAACCGGCGTCGTGATTGCCGCCGAGATGGGTGCGCCGAACAGACGAGCATCCAGGAACGACTGGACGTCGGTGGCCGAGAAGACGTAGTTCGGGGTGTTGAGGTTGTCCTCGGCGCTCATGCCCAGCTGGCCCATGCCGGTGCCGGTGCGGTTGAACGAGCGCAGGACGTGGAACAGACCGATGAAAACCGGTGCCTGAGCCAGGACCGGCAGACAGCCCATGATCGGGTTGAATCCGTGCTCCTTCTGGAGCTTCTGCATCTCGACGGCCTGGCGCTGACGGTCGCCCGAATACTTCTTCTGCAATGCCTTGATCTGTGGCTGCAGTTCCTGCATCTGTCGGGTCGTGCGGACCTGCTTCACGAACGGCTTGTACAGAACCGCACGCAAGGTGAACACCAGGAACACCACGGAAAGCGCCCAGGCTATTCCGTTGTCCGGGCCGAGAATGAACCCGAAGACCTTGTGCCAGACCCACAGAATCGCGGATACCGGATAGTAGATGAAATTGAGCACGGCTCTAAGTACTCCTCTGTTCGTCCGTCGGACTGTGACACGCTGCGCGTGCTTCCGGACAGCTATGGCGGCTACCCGCATCACGGTCACGACGGGCAGGGACAGGGTCCCACCCTCCAGAATGCCAGGGGGCACACTTCGCCAACCGCACCACAGTCAAGAAAAGGCCTTTGATCGCCCCGTGAGTGCGCAGCGCTTCGACTGCGTATTCACTGCAGGTGGGGGTGAACCGGCAGGTCGGCATCCTCAAGGGCGACACATACGTCCGGTACAACTCGATACAGAAGATGAGAACAGTGGCGGGAGCGCGACGCACAGCCTTCAACACCGTGATGACACGGGAGGCTCTGGGAGTCTCGATCTGCTCAGAGAGCGGAGTACTCATGGCTCTTCACTTACCGACACCAATAGGTTCATTTTGGTCAGGCCCCCACGCAACTGCTTGGCCAGTTCAGCTGAACTGGCGGTAGCTGCGCCCGGAAGTGCGCGGATTACCACGTCCGTCTCCGGTGAAACCTGTCCGACGAAATCTGCACAGATATGACGAAGCCGGCGTGCGACTCGATGTCGAATCACCGCCGGCCCGACAGCCTTGCTCACGATCAGCCCGAAACGGGGACCGTGATTTGTTACTACCAGCGCCTCTACTTGCTCGCGATCGAACGCGTGCACGACAAGGTCGCGTCTTCCCATACGACGTCCACGTCGCACCGCCACGGAGAAATCCGCGTGGCGACGCAACCGGAACGGCTCAGGCAACACCCCGAGCTCCTGAACTCGAAATCAGATCAGGCGGTGAGGGAATCGCGGCCCTTACGGCGACGCGCCGAAACGATTGCACGACCCGCACGGGTACGCATACGAAGACGGAAGCCGTGAACACGCGCGCGGCGGCGATTATTCGGCTGGAACGTCCGCTTGCCCTTGGCCACGGTCAACACTCCTCGAAGTTCATTGACGCCTCCCGGCGTCATTCAGTGATCGACGCCTTACGGCGTCTTTGGATCCAACAGGTACAGAACAATCAACTTCACTCGTTGCGGCTTGGAAGACCGATCCGACCTGACATATGTAGCCAGCACGAAGCGATCACCACCAGCGGGTGACCGTTCGAGGTTACTTACCACCGTTGCCAAGGTCAAACCAGCCCGATTCGGAGCCCTTCCGCGGCAACTGCGGCGACACGCCGACACTTCCATTATTCCGCAGATTCCATTCTCGGTGTGCATACGGCCGTGACCTCGAGCGAGGCAGCAAGTGTGACCTTGGCAACAGTTCCGCTACGGACCACAGGTGGCCTGCAGGCAACCCTGACAGTTCCACCTGCGCGTGCTCTCGACAAGGCCTCATCAGCACATACGGGGATGAGCGCCGGACGCGACCCCGAATCCCGAGTTTCCACATTCATCCACAGGGCTGTGAGTGTTGACGCATCCCCGACACCAAGTGGCGAACGCCTCGAGTTCCAGCAAAGTTGCAGGTAGATCAATTTCTCGATCACTTTGACGAATTTGGTTGACGAAAAAACCGACTCAGTGCAGGTTTGTCCACATCTGTGGATAATTGTGTGGAAACACAGCCCAGGTGGCATATTCGTAGCCTGTTACGGGGTTCTCACCCCGGGTGGTAATCCACCGAATCATTCGACGCCGCAGCCATACGCTCGGCAGCTGCAGCACACCCACTGTCGGCGAAACACGGGAAGGAACCACGTGAACGACGATCCCAACGCGCTCGCACGGGTCTGGGTCGACGTGGTTGCAGAACTCACGAGTGATGACCCCGGAAGTAATCTTCCGGCTTTGAGCAGCAAGCAGAAGGCATTCGTCCGTCTGGTGAGGCCTCTCACACTTGCTCAGGGTTTTGCACTCCTCTCGGTTCCATCGCCATTTGCTCAAGAAACGATCGAGCGCGATCTCCGCGAGCCGATCCTGCAGGCACTCGGCCGCCACCTCGGCGGCCAGGTCGAGGGACTCGGTGTCCGCATCGCACTCGAAGACGATGCCGACGCACCCGCCGAACCGGTCGAGGAGCGCACGGGCAGCCGTCAGTTCGAGTCGGTCAACTCCTCCGGCGCATACCGTCGTCGACGGTTCACCGAAGGCGACGGCGAACCGTCGGACTCCGAGACTGCCGAGTCCGAAGAAGTCGACGACGACCGCGAAGCACTGGCAAGCGTTCACGAATCGTGGCCGTCGTACTTCACGAAGCCGCCTGCTACTCCTTCTGCTTCGGGGTCCGGCGCGAACAGTCTCAACGCGAAGTACACCTTCGACACTTTCGTGATCGGATCGTCCAACCGATTCGCGCATGCCGCTGCGGTCGCGATCGCGGAGGCGCCGGCGCGTGCGTACAACCCGTTGTTCATCTGGGGAGCTTCAGGACTGGGCAAGACCCACCTTCTTCACGCCGCCGGCCACTACGCGCAGCGACTGTTCCCCGGCATGCGGGTCAAGTACGTCTCGACCGAAGAATTCACCAACGACTTCATCAACAGTCTTCGTGACGACCGCAAGGTCGCGTTCAAGCGTCGATACCGGGAAACGGACGTCCTGCTGGTCGACGACATCCAGTTCATCGAGGGCAAGGAAGGTATCCAGGAGGAGTTCTTCCATACCTTCAACACCTTGCACAACGCGAACAAGCAGATCGTCGTCTCCTCGGACCGTCCGCCCAAGCAGTTGGCAACCCTCGAGGAGCGTCTGCGGACGCGCTTCGAATGGGGCCTGATCACCGACGTTCAGCCGCCTGAGCTCGAGACGCGTATCGCGATTCTGAGCAAGAAGGCGAGGATGGATCGCCTCGAGGTCCCGCACGACGTCCTCGAGTTGATCGCCAGCCGTATCGAGCGCAACATTCGTGAACTCGAGGGCGCGTTGATCCGCGTCACCGCTTTTGCCTCGCTCAACCGCCAGCCGTTGGATCTGACGTTGGCCGAGGTGGTCCTGCGCGATCTGATGCCCGATTCGTCGAGCCTCGAGATCAACGCGGCGACGATCATGGCGGTGACGGCCGAATACTTCAACATGTCGATCGACGACCTGTGTGGGCCGGGTAAGGCCCGGCCACTCGCTCAGGCCCGCCAGATCTCGATGTATTTGTGCCGTGAGCTCACCGATTTGTCATTGCCGAAGATCGGTCAGACGTTCGGCCGTGACCACACGACGGTCATGTACGCAGACAAGAAGATCCGTAAGGAAATGACGGAACGCCGCAAGGTGTACGACCAGGTTCAGGAGTTGACCGCAAGGATCAAGCAGCGCTCCAAGCGCTGACCTGCACTTATTTCGATCGATGCCGCTCGAGGCAGAGGTTCCCTCGAGCGGCATCGGTGTATTCGAAGGGTTCCACGTGCGGTCCCCTCGAGGGCGGTTGTCCACCTCGAGGGACGACACGCCGGAGTCGGACACGCCGATGAGAACAAACTCTTCGTTTCTTGTGAAAAGTATTCACATCTGTGGATAACTGTGTTGATAACTCTCAAAGTCTGTGGAGTTCTCGAGGAGGAATCCAAAAACTTTCAGAGAGTGCACAGAGGGGGCCGATTGGTCCTCGAGTCTGTCCTCGAGAAGTGCACAGGCCCTCGAGGGGACCTACCAGCGTCGACAACCGTTGCTCCACAGATTGCACAGGACTTATTACTACTACTGAGAATTTCCTAGGAAAAGCTCTTTGAAAATAGTTCTGGGGACAACTCCTGTTGAGAACCTCGCCTCAGACTGCGCTCGTCCCGGCTTCGGCTTTCCACTTGCGCCCTCGAGGGCATACGGTGGGCATCGCTTGGTCTGTGTCAGACTTCAAGTGAGCTGATGCAGATCCGCAGCAGACGAACATGCCTACCGAGAGGAATAACCCGGCGATGGAGCTTGGAAGCCTGAAGTTTCGCGTTTCCCGGGAAGAGTTCGCTGATTCAGTAGCGTGGGTTGCTCGTAGCCTGCCCTCGAGGCCGCCTGTGCCGGTTCTCGGCGGAGTTCTTCTCGACGCAACCGAAGCCGGCCTCACCGTTTCCGGGTTCGACTACGAGGTATCTGCGCAGGTCCGCGTCTCGGCAGATGTCACAACTGCAGGTCAGGCACTCGTCTCGGGTCGCCTCCTTGCCGATATCACCAAGTCGCTTCCCAACAAGCCGGTCGATGTGACCCTCGAGGGCACTCGCGTGCTCATCTCGTGCGGAAGCGCCAAGTTCTCCCTGCCCACGATGCCGGTCGAGGACTACCCCCAGCTTCCGACGCTTCCGCAGCAGTCCGGGTCCATTCCCGTCGACCTGTTCTCCGAAGCCATCAGCCAGGTAGCCGTTGCAGCCGGCAAGGACGACACCCTTCCGATGCTCACGGGTATCCGTGTCGAGATCGAACAGAATTCGATCGTCCTCGCCGCTACCGACCGTTTCCGTCTCGCCGTGCGTGAACTCGAGTGGACTCCGGCAAATCCCGACGTCCAAGCTGCTGTTCTCATCCCGGCCAAGACTCTGTCGGAGTCCGCGAAAACGCTTGCCGGCAATGCAAATTCGCCGGTCGAGTTGGCTCTCGGTTCCGGCACGACCATCGGAAACGACGGACTTCTCGGCATCGTCAACGACGGACGCCGCACCACGACGCGTCTCCTCGACGCCGAGTTCCCGAAGTTCCGTCAGCTGCTGCCCGCTCAGCACACCGCGATGGCAACGGTCGAGGTCACGCCTCTCATCGAGGCCATCAAGCGTGTGGCACTCGTCGCCGAGCGTGGCGCACAGGTTCGCATGCAGTTCTCCGCTGACGGCCTGCTCCTCTCCGCTGGTGGCGACGACGCCGGCCGCGCGGAAGAGACGCTCAACGCCTCGTTCCAGGGCGAAGCACTCACCATTGCGTTCAACCCCGGTTACCTGATCGACGGGTTGAACTCGCTTCACAGCGAAAACGTTCTGTTCGGCTTCACCACTCCCAGCCGCCCGGCTGTTCTTCGCCCCGCGGCCGAGGAAGAGCCCACGGCAGACGAGTCCGGTAACTTCGCTGCGCCCTCGAGCGAGTACACGTACCTGCTGATGCCGGTTCGACTTCCGGGCTGAGTGGTACCCCGCACTTCAGTTCGCGCCTGACCAGGGAGAACAGTATGAAGATCGGACTCGTAGGTCTCGGCAAGATGGGCTTCAACATGCGTGAGCGCTTGCGCGCGCATGGCCTCGAGGTGATCGGATACGACCCTCGACCTGAAGTCACCGACGTCGGGTCTCTTGCCGAACTCGCTGCTTCCCTCGAGGGACCTCGAGTCGTGTGGGTGATGGTTCCTGCCGGCGAAATCACTCAGAGCACCATTGCCGAACTGGCGGATGCCCTCGAGGGCGGCGATCTGGTCATCGACGGTGGAAACTCTCGCTTCACCGACGACGCCGTTCATGCCGAGCTGTTGGGCGCCCGTGAGATCGGTTTCCTCGACTGCGGTGTCTCCGGTGGCATCTGGGGCCGTGAGAACGGCTACGGACTGATGGTGGGCGGATCCGAACCCGACGTGGCGAA
Source organism: Rhodococcus sp. P-2 (assembly GCF_016598535.1). GTDB lineage: Bacteria > Actinomycetota > Actinomycetes > Mycobacteriales > Mycobacteriaceae > Rhodococcus_F > Rhodococcus_F baikonurensis. Next base: position 2,722,014 of record NZ_CP066779.1, read on the forward strand.
GGCAATGCCGATCTTCGACGCCCTTCGCCCCGACGGCGACGCGGCCGACGGTTTTGTCCATGCCGGCCCGGTCGGTGCTGGTCATTACGCAAAGATGGTGCACAACGGCATCGAATACGGCCTGATGCAGGCGTATGCCGAAGGGTACGAGCTCCTCGAGGCGGAAAGCCTGATCGCGGACGTTCCCGGTGTGCTCCGAGCCTGGTCGAAGGGAACCGTCGTACGTTCGTGGTTGCTCGATCTGCTTGTCGACGCCCTCGAGGAGGATCCGGAGCTTGCGCAGATCACGGGCTATACCGAGGATTCCGGCGAGGGCCGCTGGACCGTCGAGGAAGCCATCAAGCACGCTGTCCCCGCTCCCGTCATCTCCGCTGCTCTGTTCGCGAGATTTGCTTCACGACAGGATGATTCACCGGCCATGAAGGCTGTGTCCGCCTTGCGCAATCAGTTCGGCGGTCACGCGGTCAAGAGCGCTTCGCCCAAGAATTCGGCTTCTGGAAGCTAAGTGTTCGTTCGTAGATTTTCGCTGCGGGACTTCCGATCCTGGGATTCGCTGACGCTCGACCTCACACCGGGAACAACTGTCTTCCTCGGTTCGAACGGGCACGGTAAAACCAACGTCCTCGAGTCACTCGGGTATCTGTCGACACTGTCGTCTCATCGAGTGTCCACGGACGCACCGATGATCCGCAGCGGTTCCGCGAGTGCTTTTGCCGGTGCAACGGTGGTCAACAACGGGCGCGAACTGACCATCGATGTCGAACTGATCGAGGGAAAGTCCAACCGCGCCAGGATAAATCAGTCTCCGACGCGTCGCCCACGCGAAGTGCTGGGGATTTTGCAGTCGGTGATGTTCGCGCCGGAAGATCTGTCGTTGGTACGTGGTGATCCTGGTGATCGTCGACGCTATCTCGACGAGTTGTTGACGTCGCGGATTCCCCGAATGGCTGCTGTCCGTGCGGATTACGACAAAGTTTTACGCCAGCGTTCGGCGCTGCTCAAAACTGCCGGTGCGGCTTTGCGCCGCGGTTCTCGTGGTGGTGAGTCGGACAACGTCCTCTCCACCCTCGAGGTGTGGGACGGGCATCTGGCCGCTCACGGCGCACAATTGTTGGCTGGGCGCCTCGAGTTGGTCCACGATCTGGCGCCGCACCTGGCGGAGTCGTATCGTTCCATCGCGCCCGAATCCCGGCCGGCCTCGATCCGATACAAGAGCAGCCTGGGTGCGTCGTTGGATCCCGAATTCACCGACCCTGCAAGGATTTCCGGTATCGACGACGTTGCGTACCTCGAGGAGCGATTCCATCTCGAGTTGGCGCAGATGCGTTCGAAGGAAATCGATCGCGGAGTGTGTCTGGTCGGTCCGCATCGGGACGACCTGGAGCTGATTCTCGGCGACAGTCCGGCGAAAGGCTTTGCCAGTCATGGTGAATCGTGGTCTTTCGCGCTTTCGCTGAGACTGGCAGGTTTCGCCCTGCTACGCGCCGACGGCAGCGACCCGGTATTGATGCTCGACGACGTGTTCGCGGAATTGGACCGTCGTCGGCGTCGTGCGCTCGCCACCGTTGCCGCCACCGCAGAACAGGTGCTGATCACGGCCGCTGTTCCCGAGGACGTGCCGGACGAACTCGAGGCGACCAAGTTCGGCGTCGAAGCTTCCGATACCGGAGACGGTCGGATATCCCGGATAGTGCCCGTAGGCTCGACGGATCAGGAGGTCGAGATCGATGACTGAAGACAGCAGCGCGGCTCCGGAGCCCGAGCTCAAGGGGATCGATCTGGCGCGCCGTGCCCTCGAGGAGGCGCGCGCGACAGCCAAGGCCAACGGCAAGGCCGTCGGGCAGGGGCGTTCTTCGCCCAAATACGGAAGCGGCCGCCCGCGTCGGCGCAGCGGTTGGTCCGGCCCCGGCCCGGATGCGCGGGACCCTCAGCCGTTCGGTGCTCTCACCAGCGCTATCTCCAAGTCGCGTGGGTGGTCCCCCAAGGTGTCCGAGGGCACGGTCCTCGGTCGGTGGCCGCAGGTCGTCGGTGAAGACATCTCCGCGCACGCCGAGCCGATTTCTCTGAAAGAAGGTGTTCTCAGTATCTCCGCCGAGTCGACGGCATGGGCTACTCAGTTGCGCATGATGCAGTCCCAGATCCTGGCCAAGATCGCTGCTGCCGTCGGTGACGGTGTCGTGAAGACGCTGCGCATCACCGGTCCGAGCGCGCCTAGCTGGCGCAAGGGTGAAAGGCATGTGAAAGGCCGCGGACCTCGCGATACGTACGGCTGAGGAAAACTCAACCAGGCCCTGGTTCTACCTATTACTTCGTGTTACAGTTAAAACTCGCTAGTGAGTGAACTGTGTCACAAGGCTGTCGTTCCCTACCGATCGGCAGGCATGAAGGAGTAGCTAGATGTCGCAGAAGATATCGACACCCGCTTCGTCGTTCGCCGAGCCGGATCACATCCTGTTGCAGGCTCGCAATGTCGAGTTCGACTGGTCCGATCTACCCATGCACTGGATTCCGGGCGATCCGTTCAGCACACACGTTCTCAACGTGCTCCATCTTCTTCTCCCTGCCGGTGAGGAATGGTTTGTCGAGACCTTCAAGGAAGCTCTTCCTCTCATCGAGGACGAGAAACTCCGTGAAGACGTCGTCGGATTCATCGGTCAAGAGGCGATGCACTCCAACGCGCACTCGGGCGTCCTGGTCCATCTCAAGGAAAACGGGCTCGATCCGACGCCGTACACGCAGCAGATGGAGTGGACCTTCTCGAAACTGCTCGGACCGCGTCCGATGACAGGACTGCGTGCCGAGAATCACCTGGTGGAGCGCTTGGCGATCATCGCGGCCATCGAACACATCACGGCTTTCCTCGGTGACTGGGTGCTCAACGCCAAGGGGCTCGACAAAGCCGGTATGCACCCGACCATGCTCGATCTGCTCCGCTGGCACGGCGCCGAAGAGGTCGAACACCGCTCCGTCGCGTACGACGTGATGCGCTACTTCGACAAGCGCGAGACACGCCGCATCCGAACGCAGATCGTCGTCACGCCGGTACTGGTGTGGCTGTGGATTCGTGGCACCAGGTTCCTCATGCGCAACGATCCCGAACTGGCCGCTCAGGCTCCCAGCCGTCGACGCCCTCACCTGTCCGATTTCATCGCGGCGGGTAAACGAGGCACGGTTCCCACGTCGTTCGAGCTGGCCAAACGGATGTCGACGTACTTCAGCAAGTCGTACCACCCCAGCAAAGAGGGCTCGACCGCCCAGGCGGTGCAATACCTGGCGTCGTCACCCGCAGCGCAGGCGGCCGCACGGTGATTTCACTCTCGAGGGTCAAGGACGTCATCTCCGGTCACGACGGGTTGCCGCGTTTTCCGGCGCCACCCGATCTGTCCGGCAAGAGCCGTCCCGACCGCGCCATGCGCATCACGGAATTGTTGGCGGACAAGTACCTTCGGGTGTTGACGGCCTACGACTACAACCCCGAGATCGCGGGCCACAACCCCGACACGGCCATGACCATGGTGGTCACCACGCGTGAGGTGGTGGCCACCGACGAGAACGTCGTTCGCCTCCGTTTCGAATCTGCCGACGGTTCAGCGATCCCGCAGTGGCATCCGGGTTCGCACTTGGACTTCCATCTACCTTCGGGTCTGCGGCGGCAGTACTCGCTGTGCGGCGACCCTGCCGATCGCACGGGATACAGCGTCGCGGTGCGCCGAATCCCCGACGGCGGTGGCGGTTCCATCGAGATGCACGCCCTGCAGCCCGGCGAGCACGTCACTGTTCGCGGCCCTCGTAACGGATTCCCGTTCGTCGGAGAAGGTAGCGCTCTGTTCGTTGCCGGTGGCATCGGCATCACGCCGATCATCGCAATGGTCCGTGCAGCAAGAGAATTGGGAATGGACTGGTACTTCGTGTACTCGGGCCGCTCCCGTGAATCCATGCCGTTCCTCGACGAGATCGCAACCTGGGATCCCGAGCGTGTCTTCGTGCGTCCGGACGACGAGTTCGGATTGCCCACCACCGCAGACCTTCTCGGGCGAGCACCGGTCGGCGGTGCCGTGTACTGCTGTGGCCCGACGCCCATGCTCGACGCCGTCCGCCGGGGTTTCCGCGATACACCATCCACTGCTTTGCATTTCGAGCGGTTCGGGGCTCCGCCGGTGATCGACGGCAAAGAATTCGAAGTGCAGCTGGTCAATTCGGGACAGGTGCTCACCGTGCCCGCCGACGAGTCCGCGCTCGACGTCATCAAGAAGACGTTGCCCGGTGTCGGGTACTCGTGTCAGCAGGGTTTCTGCGGAACCTGTCGCGTGAAGGTGCTCGCGGGTAAACCCGATCACCGCGAAAGGCGTCTGACCGACACCGAACAGGAAACGGAAATGCTCATCTGCGTATCCCGTTCCGACGGTGGACGTCTCGTTCTCGATCTCTAGATATTCCCGACTCCGAAGGGTTCGACAATGTCGAAGCACTCTCCTGTCCATGCCGTGACCGCGCGTCGTGTGACCAACGGTTCCGTCAGCCTGGCTGTGTTCGAGCAGGGCAAAGCGGACGGCGAGACCATCGTCCTGGTGCATGGTTGGCCCGACACCCATGAATTGTGGAACCGCATCGTGCCGTTGCTGGCGGACGATTTCCGCGTCGTCAGCTACGACAGCCGCGGGGCCGGCGAGAGCACGATCCCCTCGAGGGTGCAGGACTACCAACTGAGCGCACTGGCCGGCGATCTGTTTGCCGTCATCGACGCGGTCAGCCCCGGCAAGCCGGTGCACGTCCTGGCGCATGACTGGGGGTCAGTCGAAACCTGGGAAGCGGTCTGCGAGCCGGGTGCCGAGGAGAAGATCGCGTCGTTCTCGTCCATCTCGGGCCCGAATCTCGATCATCTCGGCAAGTGGATCCGGGCGAGCGCGTCCAAGCGTCGTTTCCTCGGTCCGGCGGCGCAGGGAATCGCGTCGGCCTACACCGTTCTGTTCCAGATTCCGGGCCTCTGCACGCTTCCGTTGCGTCTGTGGTTCTCCAAGCACTGGCCGGCATTTCTGGGCTTCTTCGACGGTCTGGACCCCCGTGTGGTCAACACCGCGCCCACCATCGCGGACGACATGGTGAACGGACTCAAGCTCTATCGCGCGAATATCCGGCCGTCTCTCGGCAAGCCGCGGGATCGGTACACGGACGTGCCTGTTCAGCTCATTTTGAACAAGTACGACAAAGCCGTTCGTCCGGTGGGATACGAAGACACCGAAAAATGGGTCTCCGACCTGCAGCGACGTGAAATTGCCGCGGGACACTGGTCGCCGTTTTCACATCCGGGCGAGGTTGCCGAACATGCGCGGGCATTTATCGCGAGCCTGAGAGAGCGTCGCTCGGAGAAGCAAAGTTCCTAGCGTTTCACCTTCAGGGGATCGTAAAAATTCGTCTGCGGCGCAGCCAGGGGTGTCATTGGCCGCTTCTAGTCGGTGCTTACCAGTAAGATGGTCAACGGTAACTAGCGGCAACATTCTCGAACCCGCTCCGACGACACCCGCAAGGGCTTGCTGACGGCTGCGCTCGAGTATTGACGGAGAAGGAGAGCTACCCACCCGTGGCTGCCCAGAAGTCAGATACAAGCACTTCCAGCAAGGACTACAACGCGTCGTCCATCACCGTCCTCGAGGGACTCGAGGCGGTACGTAAGCGTCCAGGCATGTACATCGGTTCCACCGGTGAACGCGGCCTGCACCACCTCATTTGGGAGGTCGTCGACAACTCGGTCGACGAGGCGATGGCCGGACACGCCACCAAGGTCGAGGTCACCCTCCTCGAAGACGGCGGAATCCGCGTCATCGACGACGGCCGTGGCATCCCGGTCGGCATGCACGCCTCCGGAGTACCCACCGTCGAGGTCGTGCTGACCCAACTGCACGCCGGCGGCAAGTTCGACTCCGACTCCTACGCCGTCTCCGGTGGTCTGCACGGCGTCGGTATCTCGGTGGTCAACGCGCTCTCCACCCGACTCGACGTCGACATCAAGGTCGACGGCTACCGGTGGCAGCAGACGTACACCGATTCCAAGCCGGGAGAGCTCGTACAGGGCGACCCGACGAAGGAGACCGGCACCACCGTCAGTTTCTGGGCCGATCCCGAGATCTTCGAGACCACCCGCTACAACTTCGAGACCGTTGCGCGTCGTCTGCAGGAAATGGCCTTCCTCAACAAGGGCCTGACCATCACGCTGACCGACGAGCGCGCCGAGGTCATCGACGACGAAGCTGCCGAGGTGGCCGAGGCTCCCAAGTCTGCTGCCGAAGAAGCCGAAGAAGCTGCTCAGGCAGCGCCGCGTAAGTCCAAGACTCGCATCTACCACTACCCCGGTGGACTCGAGGACTACGTCCGGCACATCAACAAGAGCAAGACCCCGATCCACAACTCGGTCGTGGGATTCACCGCCAAGGGCACCGGCCACGAGCTCGAGGTCGCGATGCAGTGGAACTCCGGCTACTCGGAGTCCGTGCACACCTTCGCCAACACGATCAACACCCACGAGGGTGGTACCCACGAAGAGGGCTTCCGCGCCGCATTGACCGCAACGGTCAACAAGTACGCGCTCGAGAAGAAGCTGCTCAAGGACAAGGATCCCAAGCTCACCGGTGACGACATCCGTGAGGGACTCGCGGCCATCATCTCGGTGAAGGTCGGTGAACCCCAGTTCGAGGGTCAGACCAAGACCAAGCTCGGCAACACCGAGGTCAAGTCCTTCGTGCAGAAGGCGTGCAACGAACACCTCGCGCACTGGTTCGAGGCGAACCCCGCCGACGCGAAAACCATTGTGAACAAGGCTGTTTCGTCGGCGCAGGCCCGCGTCGCCGCACGTAAGGCGCGTGAGCTGGTCCGTCGTAAGAGCGCGACCGACCTCGGTGGCCTGCCAGGCAAGCTCGCCGATTGCCGCTCCAACGATCCGGAGAAGTCCGAGATCTACATCGTGGAGGGCGACTCCGCAGGCGGCTCGGCCAAGTCCGGCCGAGACTCGATGTACCAGGCGATCCTCCCGCTTCGCGGCAAGATCATCAACGTCGAGAAGGCGCGTATCGATCGCGTCCTCAAGAACACCGAAGTCCAGTCGATCATCACCGCGTTCGGCACGGGCATCCACGACGAGTTCGACATCGCCAAGCTGCGCTATCACAAGATCGTGCTCATGGCCGACGCCGACGTCGACGGTCAGCACATCGCAACGCTGCTGCTCACGCTGCTGTTCCGCTTCATGCGGCCGCTCGTCGAGCACGGCAAGGTCTACCTCGCGCAGCCGCCGCTGTACAAGCTCAAGTGGCAGAAGGGTGCGCAGCCGGAATTCGCGTACTCCGACCGCGAGCGCGACGCGATGGTCAAGGCCGGCCTCGAGTCCGGCAAGAAGATCAACAAGGACGACGGCATCCAGCGCTACAAAGGCCTCGGCGAGATGAACGCCAAGGAGCTGTGGGAAACCACGATGGACCCGACGGTGCGCGTTCTGCGTCTCGTCACGCTCGACGACGCGGCTGCTGCCGACGAGCTGTTCAGCGTGCTGATGGGCGAAGACGTCGAAGCACGACGCAGCTTCATCACCCGCAATGCCCGGGACGTTCGTTTCCTCGACGTGTAGGGCCTGCAGCCCTGTGCGCGGTTGAGGAGTCCCTGGACTCCCTTTCCGCGCACAGGGGCTTGCCCCCTCTTTTAAGAAAGTGAGCTCATGACCGACACCACGTTGCCACCGGACGGTCCGCAACACGACCGGATCGAACCGGTCGACATCCAGCAGGAAATGCAGAACAGCTACATCGACTACGCCATGAGCGTCATCGTCGGTCGCGCTCTGCCGGATGTCCGCGACGGACTGAAGCCGGTGCACCGCCGCGTGCTCTACGCGATGTACGACAACGGATATCGCCCAGACCGCGGATACGTGAAGTCTGCCCGACCGGTCGCCGAGACCATGGGTAACTACCACCCCCACGGCGACTCCTCGATCTACGACACGTTGGTCCGTATGGCCCAGCCGTGGTCACTGCGTTACCCGCTCGTCGACGGTCAGGGAAACTTCGGTTCCCGCGGCAACGACGGCGCAGCCGCCATGCGTTACACCGAGTGCAGGCTCACGCCGCTCGCGATGGAAATGCTGCGCGAAATCGACCACGAGACAGTCGATTTCACCCCGAACTACGACGGCAAGACGCAGGAACCGACGGTTCTGCCCAGCCGTATCCCGAACCTTCTGATCAACGGTTCCAACGGCATCGCCGTCGGTATGGCCACCAACATTCCGCCGCACAACCTGCGTGAAGTTGCCGAGGCCATCTACTGGGCGCTCGACAACTTCGAAGCGGACGAGGAAGCCACCCTCGCGGCCGTCATGGAGCGCATCAAGGGACCCGACTTCCCGACGCACGGGCTCATCGTCGGTGGACAGGGCATCCAGGACGCCTACACCACCGGCCGTGGCTCCGTTCGTATGCGCGGCGTCGTCGAGATCGAAGAAGATGCCAAGGGCCGCACCACGATCGTCATCACTGAGCTGCCCTACCAGGTCAACCCGGACAACCTGATCACCTCCATCGCCGAGCAGGTTCGTGACGCCAAGATCGGTGGCATCTCCGACATCCACGACGAGTCCTCGGACCGCGTCGGCATGCGCATCGTCGTCACCGTCAAGCGTGACGCCGTTGCCAAGGTCGTGCTGAACAACCTTTACAAGCACACCCAGCTGCAGACCAGCTTCGGCTGCAACATGCTCTCCATCGTCGACGGAGTGCCGCGCACGCTGCGCCTCGACCAGATGATCCGTCTGTACACGGCGCATCAGCTCGAGGTCATCGTTCGTCGTACCAGGTACCTGCTTCGCAAGGCACAGGAGCGCGCCCACATCCTGCGCGGTCTGGTCAAGGCCCTCGACGCTCTGGACGAGGTCATCGCCTTGATCCGTGCGTCGCAGACCGTCGACATCGCTCGCGCCGGATTGATGGAGCTCCTCGACGTCGACGAGATCCAGGCCGACGCCATCCTCGGAATGCAGTTGCGTCGTCTGGCCGCCCTCGAGCGTCAGAAGATCGTCGACGAGTTGGCCGAGATCGAACTCGAAATCGCGGACCTCGAAGACATTCTGGCTCGCCCGGAGCGTCAGCGCGCGATCGTTCGTGACGAGCTCAAGGAAATCGTCGACAAGTACGGCGACGACCGTCGTACCCGCATCATCGCCGCCGACGGAGACGTCAACGACGAGGATCTGATCGCCCGCGAAGACGTTGTCGTCACGATCACCGAGACCGGCTACGCCAAGCGCACCAAGACCGATCTCTACCGCTCGCAGAAGCGCGGCGGCAAGGGTGTTCAGGGTGCCGGCCTCAAGCAGGACGACATCGTCTCGCACTTCTTCGTCACCTCGACGCACGACTGGCTGCTGTTCTTCACCACGAAGGGCCGCGTCTACCGCGCGAAGGCTTACGAGCTGCCCGAGGCGAGCCGTACCGCTCGCGGCCAGCACGTTGCCAACCTGCTGGCCTTCCAGCCGGACGAGCGCATCCAGTCCGTCATCCAGATCAAGACGTACGAAGACGCGCCATACCTGGTGCTCGCCACTCGCAACGGTCTGGTCAAGAAGTCCAAGCTCACCGACTTCGACTCCAATCGCAGCGGTGGCATCGTCGCCATCAACCTGCGTGGTGAGGACGAACTGGTCGGCGCTGTTCTCTGCTCCGCCGACGACGACCTGCTCCTGGTCTCGGCACAGGGCCAGTCGATCCGCTTCTCTGCCACCGACGAGGCACTGCGTCCGATGGGCCGCGCCACTTCCGGTGTCCAGGGCATGCGTTTCAACGGCGACGACGAGCTGCTTTCGCTCAACGTCGTTCGTGAAGGAACGTTCCTCCTGGTCGCCACCTCGGGCGGTTACTCCAAGCGAACCGGCATGGAGGATTACCCGGTGCAGGGTCGCGGCGGCAAGGGTGTACTCACGATTCAGTACGACAAGAAACGTGGCACTCTGGTCGGTGCGCTCATCGTCGACGACGACGACGAGCTGTACGCGATCACCTCGGGCGGCGGCGTCATCAGGACGGCTGCCAAGCAGGTTCGTAAGGCGGGACGCCAGACCAAGGGCGTGCGTCTGATGAACCTCGGCGAAGGCGACACACTGCTCGCGATTGCGCGCAACGCCGACGAGCCCGAAGAGCTCGCTGCAGAGACCACCGACAACGCAGACAATGCCGATGGAGCTAAGGAGTCCTAGTGAGCACTCCCAACCAGCCGGGCAGTGACCGGAAGAGCGAAAGCCCTTCAGGTCAGGTGCCACCGAAGCCGGAGCAGGCAACTGCTCCGGCGGGGCCGCAGACCTCGAAACCTGCAGCTCCAGCGGACGGCGGACCCAAAGCTTCCGAGGCAGCTCCGGCGCCCAAGGCACCGGAGCCGCCTCGCGGCCCGTCGGATTCGGCTCAGAAGCCGGCGGCTGCGGCTCCCGAGGCTGCGGGTGCGGCCAAGGGACAGGCTCCTTCTGCTCCTTCTGTGGCTCCGGCTGCGCCGGTAACTCCGGCGAAGGGTGATGGTCAGGCTCCGCCGCAACCGGTTGCCAATCAGGCTCGTGGCAGCCAGGCACCGCCGTGGCAGCGCGGACCCCAGCCGTCAGGCCAGCCCCAGGGTCAGCCGTCTCAGGCGCCGAAGGCTCCTGCTCAGAACCCGAGTGCTCAGAACCCGGCTGTTCAGAACCCAGTCAAGGCTCCGGCACCGCAGAACCAGGTTCCGCAAAGTCAGCCGCAGACCAACATCACGCGCCCTGCCGGCGCTGGTGCCCCTGCGGGTCGACCGGCAGCTCCGGCCGGGGGTAAGCCGCCTACGGGTCCGCAGCGTCCTGCCGCGGCCGGTCCGGCGCAGGGTGGCCCGGCGCAGAGTGGCCCGGCTAAATCTCCCGCACCGAAGGGACAGCCGCAATCGGGCCGACCCACCGGTGCGCAGCCGGCACGTCCCGTCGTGACAGGAACGGCAGCGGCTGCAGCTACCGGTGGTATCGCCGGTGCGGCAGCCGCCAAGAGCAACGCGCCGACGGTCGCAGCCAAGGCAGTTGCACCCGCGGGCGCAGATCCGAGGGCTGCAAATCCGAAAGCAAAAGCCGCAGCGATCGACGGGCCCACCCGGCACATCGATCGTAAGGATCTGCCGAAGGACATGCCTGACCTCTCCGAGGCCAAGCATCCGTTGCCTGCTGCGGTGAAGGGTGAGAAAACTCACGCCGGACCGGCTTCGGTCGTCGACGGTGCGCCGCTGCGCGCAACGGTCCAGATCCGTCGGATCGACCCGTGGTCCACGCTCAAGATCACCTCCGTGATCTCGGTGTCGCTGTTCTTCGTGTGGATGGTGGCCGTCGGACTGCTCTACGTCGTCCTCGACGGTATGGGCGTCTGGGATCGCCTGAACAACGCGTTCACCGACATCGTTGCCGACGGCGGCTCGGACGGTCTGGTGACGGCCGGCCAGGTGTTCGGCTACGCCGCGCTGATCGGTATCGCGAACATGGTGCTTTTCACGGCGCTCGTCACGATCGGATCGTTCATCTACAACCTCTGCAGCGACCTGGTTGGCGGCGTCGAGGTAACTCTCGCCGACCGCGACTGACCTGCGAAAACATTGCTCCGCCGGGCCCGTTTTGGTGTCAGCGGCCCGGTGGGGTAATCTTTGGAATCGGTTCAGGGGCCTATAGCTCAGGTGGTTAGAGCGCTTTACTGATAATGAAGAGGTCGGAGGTTCAAGTCCTCCTAGGCCCACTCCCATGTGCCGAAGAAGGGTTGCTGGAATGAAGGTTTTCCTGCTTGTCGGGGCCGGAATTCTGGTAGCTCTCGGGGTCACCAAGCTGATCAAAAGTCAGCGCGGAGACAAGGTTTGGCACGATTTGGAAACAGGATAGAACCTAGGTACTCTGACTCCGGTCAGAAAACCGAACGGGGCCTTAGCTCAGTTGGTAGAGCGCTGCCTTTGCAAGGCAGATGTCAGGAGTTCGAATCTCCTAGGCTCCACAGTAAGAAAACACCCTCCCGGGATCCGGGAGGGTGTTTTTGTATCTCCACCCGCCGTTTGTCGACCCTCTGTTTGTCGACCCACCGACGGTCTCGTGGCCCTCCCCCTTTTGAGCGAACGGCACTTTCGGCGCACTGGAGGCGATGAACATGCCGTTCGCTCGGAGTGGGGTGGCTAGAACCGCGCCCACTATGGACCGTTCGTCCCGAATTCTCCGGAAAGTCTAGTGGTCATAACCAGCCGGGCGTAGCGTGAGGAGAACCCAATTTCAGGAGGTTCGTAGTGCTTCACAACGACATTCCCAGCCACGGTGAAATTGCCGCACTCGCGGAGGTGGAAGGGCCCACCTGCATCACCATCGTGACTCCGACTGAAGATGCGCCGCAGGATCACGACAAAGCGCGCATCGCCTTCAAGGACCAGGTCCGCTCGGCACTCGCGTCGGTGGAGGATCCGGCCGAGCGCAAACTGTTCGAGGCCGAATATGCAGAGCTCGACGACGACGACGATTTCTGGCGCTTCCAGTCGCGCTCATTGGTCACGTACGCGACGCCGGAGCGTCTGGTGACCTTCCGCCTCCCCAACCGTCTGCAGGCGCTCAAAACGGTCAGCGATCGGTTTCATCTCAAGCCTCTGCTCCGTTCGGTGACCTTCCCCCAGACGGCGTTTGTTCTCGCTCTCGCCGAAGGTTCGGTGCGATTGATCGAGATCGCCGCCGATCAACCGGCTGACGAGGTTCGTGTTCAGGGAATGCCGAAGAACGCTGCGGATCACGCGGGTAAGTCCTCGATCAACAGCCGAACTGAAGCCGGTCGGCTCTCGGGTTCGGACAGCCGAAAGCTGCGCGTAAATCAGTACGCCCGCGCAGTCGATCACGAGGTTCGCGGTGTGCTCGCCGGCCGTGACGTCCCCTTGATCCTGGCTGCTGCGGAACCCATCGCGTCGGTGTACCGCTCCGTGAACTCGTACCGCCACCTGGTCGACAAAACCGTCGAGGGAAACCCGGAAGCCTTGTCGACGCAGGAAGTGGCGGACGGTTCGCGTCCTGCGCTCGACGATTTCCACGCCGAGCAGCTCGCGGCGGTGCGTGACACCTTCAACGTGCGCACCGAACAGGGACGCACTCAAACCGACGTAGCCGACGTGGCCACCGCCGCGACCTACGGCCAGGTCGACACCGTTTTCATCGACATCGATTCCGTCGTACCCGGAAGTCTCGATCCCCAGACGGGCGCTCTCACGACCGGCGAGTCGACCAACGGAAGCACCTACGGGGTCGTCGACGAGATCGCTCGTCGTGCGCTCCTGACGGGTGCTCGGGTACTCGCTGTACGCGCAGAGGACATTCCGGGCGGCGGCGCAGTTGCCGCGATTTTGCGCTTCGCCCCGTAAACAGACTGGACGCGTGTGCGCCTCGTGACCTTATTCGGGCACGGGGCGCATACGATTCCGGCATGAAACGTGTGTGGGAACGGCTGCGCCTCTATTGCAAGACGCTGCATCCGGTCGGGCTTGCCTTTGCTCTGGTCTTCTTCACCTGGTCGATGAGTCCCTCCCTGTTGCCGCGCGCGTGGTACCTGCAGGGCGTTGCGACAGGCATCTCGCTCGCGATGGGATACGGCGTCGGCGTGACGGTTGCCTGGATGATCCGCAAGTGCGGCGTCGAACCGCAGTGGTCGGATCGCACCAAGAAGATCGGCTGGCGAGTCCTGTTGGCCGCGGCCGTCATTCTTGTTCCGACGTTCTTGGTCCTCGGTTCGTGGTGGCAGCAGATCGTCCGGGATCTTGTCGAAGCTCCCCGCGCCAATCAGGCGAATTACCTTCTGGTGCTTATGATTTCGCTCGGCATCTGGTTCATCCTGCTCGAGGCCGGTCGCGGTCTTCGGTTCACCACCAACAAGCTCACCGCAGTCGCACTTCGGTTCGTTCCCCTCGAGGCGGCGAAGGTCGGCAGTTTGATCGTCATCTTCGCGCTCGGCATCTTCATCGTGAACGGTGCGCTGTACAACGGGTTGATTGCCTTCGCGAACTGGAGTTTCTCCGGTGCCGATCACGAAACACCGGACGGCGTCGAGCAACCCATGATCGCCGAGCGCAGTGGTTCGCCGATGTCGGCGGAAGCCTGGGATTCCCTGGGCCAGGAGGGGCGCACCTTCATGGGCAGCGGTCCCACCGCAGCCGAGATCTCTGCGCTGACCGGACGTGAAGCGAAACAACCCATCCGCGTGTACGCCGGACGTGAATCCTCGGACTCGATCAACGGTGTTGCAGAGCGCGTCGTCGACGAGTTGGAGCGCACAGGCGGCTTCGACCGCGGAACTCTCGCAGTCGTGACGACCACCGGTCGTGGTTGGGTGAACGAGGACGTCGCGTCGGCGTTCGAGTACGTCGAGGGCGGCGACACGGCGATCGCGTCGATGCAGTACTCGTTCCTTCCGAGTCCGTTGGCCTTCATCGCAGACCGCGAGACGCCGATGATCGCCGGGCGGGCACTCTTCAACGCGGTCTACGCCAAGTGGATCGACCTGCCCGTGGAGACGCGGCCGGAGCTGGTTGTCTTCGGTGAGAGCCTTGGCTCCTACGGTGGCCAGGCCGCATTTGCCGGCGCCCAGGACATGATGACGCGCGTCGACGGCGCACTGTGGGTCGGAACCCCCAACTTCACTGCCCAATGGCAGGAAATCACGGACAGTCGCGACTCGGGGTCGAAGGAAATTCTGCCGGTGATCGACGGTGGACGCGCCATTCGGTTTGCCGGTGATCCGGAGGATCTGGAGCTGAAGTCGGATTGGGACGACGATCGCATCGTGTACTGGCAGCACGCCAGCGACCCGATCACGTGGTGGTCCTTCGACCTGCTGCTCAACAAGCCGGATTGGCTCAAGGAACCGCTGGGCCGCGACGTGGATCCGGGAATGACGTGGGTGCCTCTCGTGACCTTCTGGCAGGTCACCCTCGACATGGTCTTCTCGGCGGACGTCCCGTCCGGGCATGGTCACAATTACGGCGAGGATGCAGCGGACATGTGGGCCAAGATCCTGCATCCCGAGGCCTGGACCTCGGCTGATACCGACAAGCTTCGTGCGCTGCTGACCACCAATCTGGAGCCCACGAAGTAGTCGTAAACGGTTGTAATACAGCCTCTTAAGGCGAAAACCTCACGAAAAAGTGTTACGTGAGGTATGTGTTACTCTGCGTTCGCTGTGTGCCAAGTCACAGCGCAGGCGAACGTGGGGAGATCGAAACGTGAAGAGCAGAGCATGGTGGGCGGCCGGGGTCTCCGTCGCAGCACTGGTCATGGGTGCTGTGACGGCCCCCGCCGCAATGGCTGAACCGGCGGATTTCTACACGCCGCCGTCCGAGCTCCCGGACGGTGCCAACGGAGATCTCATCAAGAGTGAGCCGTCACCACTGCTGCTGAGCGTGCCCGGATCGAATGGTGCATGGCCGGCAACCGCCACCAAGATCATGTACCGAAGCGAGGACGCCAAGGGTGCCCCCGTTGCCGTGACGGGCACCTATCTCGAACCGTCGAATCCGTGGACCGGGCAGGGGGCGCGTCCACTGGTTGCCGCAGCGGTGGGAACGCACGGACAGGGCGATCAGTGCGCACCGTCCAAGCTGTTCAACACCGGCATCGAGTACCAGTTCCCGACGGACGTCATGGTCGGCTACGAGTCCATCTGGGTGA
Source organism: Rhodococcus sp. P-2 (assembly GCF_016598535.1). Taxonomy (GTDB): domain Bacteria; phylum Actinomycetota; class Actinomycetes; order Mycobacteriales; family Mycobacteriaceae; genus Rhodococcus_F; species Rhodococcus_F baikonurensis. Next base: position 2,737,714 of record NZ_CP066779.1, read on the forward strand.
ACACGTTGCTGCTCAACGGCATTGCCGTCGTAGTCACCGATTACGAGGGCCTCGGGACTCCGGGCGATCACACCTACGTCAACCGTGAAGCCGAAGCACACGCGGTTCTGGACTCGGTGCGCGCCGCGCAGCAACTCCCGAACACGAGCATCCCTGCCGACGGCCCCGTCGGACTGTGGGGTTACTCGCAAGGTGGAGGAGCTGCCGCTGCCGCAACGGAATTGAAGCCGTCGTACGCTCCCGAGCTTGATCTCAAGGGCACCTACGCAGGTGCACCGCCCGCCGATCTGGCGGCGACGCTGCAGCAGGTCGACGGCACGTTCCTCACCGGAGTGATCGGCTACGCGCTCAACGGGATCCTTGCGCAGTACCCCGAGGTTCAGCCGCTGCTCGACGCCGAGATCAACGATCGTGGCCGACAGATGTTGGCCGCCACCAAGAACCAGTGCGTCGCCGAAAGTGGATTGCAGTTCGGCTTCCAGCAGTCGTCGAGCTTCACCAATTCCGGTGAATCACTGTCCGCGGTTCTGGCCCGTCTGCCCATGGCGCAGGCGATCCTCGACGAGCAGAAGATCGGCAAGCTGACGCCGGAGTCGCCCGTGCTGATTCAGCATGGCCGCTCCGATGACATCGTTCCGTTCGGCCAGGGACAGCAACTGGCGCGAGACTGGTGCGGTAAGGGCGCAACGGTGCAGTTCTCCGTCAACGAGCTGCCCCCGATCATTCCGGGCTTGGCAATCAATCACGCGACGCCGTACCTGGTGGGCACCCCCGAATCCGTCGGGTACATGATCGATCGCTTCAACAACGTCCCGGCACCGTCCAACTGCTGAACGTGAACATCGAAAAGCCCCGGAACGCAATATGTTCCGGGGCTTTTCTCATGTCGACTAAGCGGTCTTTTCGGCCGAGTTCTCCTCGAGGCGAGGGGGTGCGGAAGCGACCGGCGGATGTTCGCGTCGGCGGCTCTTGAAGAACACCGCGCCGCCGATCACCGCGACACCGGCGATGACGAACACGGTGACGCGCTTGCGGCCGCGAGGCTTCTCGGTGCGTTCCGCGGACTTGGCGGGGATGGCCTTGGCGCGCTCGACGCCCTTCTTGGCGAGGACTTTGCCCTGGCGACCCAGGAACAACCCGACCTGCCCGGCGCCGCGAGCAACCGAAGTGGCGACCACCGCAGCGATGCGGCGAGCGTTGTCGGCTGCCTCGGACTCTTTGATACGAGCCGCTGTCTCTTCGAGGTAGGCGGCAGTCTCGTCGAAGGTGTCCTCGACGCGGGCGCGCGCGTGATCGAAGGTGTCGGGCAACTGCGTGCTGAGGGACTCGGTCACTCGTGTCATGACTTCACTTTGCCACAACGGGGAGGCGGGGACAGGGAGAGTTTTGCGGGGCGACATCCGCGAGAACGTCGGCAATGGCACGATGGTGGTGTGACTTCAACTCATCAGACCGCAACCGCAACGCTGCACACGAACCGCGGCGACATCAAGATCGCTCTGTTCGGCAACCATGCGCCGAAGACCGTCGAGAACTTCGTCGGCCTCGCCGACGGCTCGAAGGAGTACACCACCGCAAACGCCGCCGGCACCAAGACCGGCCCGTTCTACGACGGTGCCATCTTCCACCGCGTCATCGACGGCTTCATGATCCAGGGTGGCGACCCCACCGGCACCGGCACCGGCGGCCCGGGCTACAAGTTCGGTGACGAGTTCCACCCGGAACTGCAGTTCGACCGCTCCTACCTGCTGGCCATGGCTAACGCAGGCCCGGGAACCAACGGCTCGCAGTTCTTCATCACCACCGGCCCGACGCCGCACCTGAACCGTCGCCACACCATCTTCGGTGAGGTTCTCGACGACGATTCCAAGAAGGTTGTCGACGCTATCTCCTCGACCGCCGTCGATCGTGGCGATCGTCCGGTCGAGCCCGTCGTGATCAACAGCATCACCATCTCCTGAACAGGTAAAACAAGCAGATGACGAACCCCGGTTGGGGCGGCGGTGCGAGTGAGGGCATCCCGCCCCAACCGCGGTGCGTCCGCCATCCAGATCGACCTACCGCACTTTCCTGCAATCGTTGTGGACGCCCGGCGTGCCCGGACTGCCTTCGCGAGGCGGCGGTGGGATACCAATGTGTCGACTGTGTAGCTGCCGGTCAACGCGATGTCCGTCCCGTTCGGGGCGTCGCCGGAAACACCGTGAGCCCCACCCGAGCGGTCCCGGTCGTGACGTACACCTTGATGGGGCTCAACGTCCTGGCTTTCCTCGCGACCTTCGCGCAGTCGCGAAGCATCATGAACAATCAGGTCGGCTCGTCGATCTTCGCGAACTGGGCACTCAATCCGGGTCTGGTCGCCAGCGGTGACTGGTTCCGGCTCATCGGCTCCGGGTTCCTGCACTTCGGCATCTTGCATCTCGCGGTCAACATGTACGCGCTCTACATCCTGGGGCGCGACACCGAAATCGTGATGGGCCGCTCCCGGTACATCGGCATCTACCTGGTTTCGCTTCTCGGCGGTTCCGCCTCGGTGATGGCCTTCCAGCCGGTGTTCTCTTCGCTCACGGCCCTGTCCTGGACTGCTGGGGCGTCGGGTGCGATCTTCGGCATCATGGGCGCACAGGCCGTCCTTCTCCTGCGTTTGCGTCGAAGCCCGATCCCGATCATCTCGGTGATCGCGATCAACGTGATCATCAGCATTTCGCTGCCCGGGATCTCGTTCTGGGGTCACGCGGGAGGCCTGGTGGCCGGTGCCGCAACGGCAGCTGCCTTCCTGTACGTCCCGCAGTGGTTGGGCGCCGGCGAGAACCGAGTGAAAGCAGTGCGGATCGGCTGGATCGCTTTTGGTGCCGTCACCGTGGTGACAATCGGAGTCATCGTGCTCCGCGTCGTCCAACTGCGCGAACAGTTGGGGATCAGCTAGCAAGAATCGTGCACCTGAGTACAGGTGCACGATTCTCCTGCTTCTATCGTTCAGCCGCCGATGACGGACTCGCAGGCGAACGTGATCTCGAAGCTCGACGTCTCCGTCGGGTTGCTCCCGTCCCGGGCGCCGATTCCCTCGCCCGTCACCACGAAGGTATTGCCGTCCTGCTTGGCACTGGCAGACCCGCCGGGCAGACCCGGTGCGAATCCGGCGGTGTACGGCAGACCGTTCGATCCACCCTCGCTCCCGGCGATTCCAGCAGTCTGAACCGTGCCGGATTCATCGATGATGGCCGAGACGGTCAATACGCCGTAGGTCGCATTTTCCGCGTCGAGCAGTGTCATCACTGTCGTGCCGCCGTCCTTTGCGCACTTCGTCTCGAATTTGGCGTCAAGTGCCTTCCCACCGACGCTGACCGAGGACGTAGCGGACGAAGCGCCGGTAGCGGTCTTTTCCGAGTCAGTCTTGTCGGAGTCGCTGCCGCAGGCGGCGGTGAAAAAAGCGACCGCCGCGATGGTGGCAGCGACTGCGGTGGAGGACCGGCGGGTCATCGTGGTCCGAACCAACTTCGTCATGTTCTGTCCTTCAAGTCATGCGGTGCGTGCGCACTTGCTCCGGCTATTTCGCCGACAACACTAGCCACTGACTCGATGCCAGTAGCTCTAAACCCGCAGCTCAGACGGTTTTGTCGCGTTCGACTGTTCAAGGACGTTCGTCGGGCTGCCGGGAATCATTTGCCGGATCGTCGGGAGTAATCGCACATGCGGGGACGGCTTCTGTAGAGATTGTCCACATAGGTTGAGCTCGGTGGTGCTTCTACTGTGGCTTGAGTCACTTCGTTGATAGCACCGCTGACCTTTTCCGAGGAGTACCCCTGCCATGACCTCCACCGATAGCACCACCACTGACGGTGGGGTTGCACCGAGCGAGATCGAATCTCGCGTGGTGAAGAAGGTAGCGCGACGGCTGATCCCCTTTCTGATCCTGCTCTATTTCGTGAACTATCTGGATCGTACGAACATCGCCTTCGCCAAGCTCACCATGAGCGCCGACCTCGGGATGACCGAGACCATGTTCGGCCTCGCCTCCGGACTCTTCTTCGTCGGCTATCTACTGTTCGAGGTGCCGAGCAACCTGGCCCTGCACCGCTTCGGCGCCCGGCTGTGGATCGCGCGCATCATGCTCACCTGGGGCATCCTCGCCGCTGCGCTGGCATTCGTGCCCAACGTGGGCAGCCTCTACTTCCTGCGCATCCTGCTGGGAATCGCCGAGGCCGGCTTCTTCCCCGGAGTTCTTCTCTACCTGACCTTCTGGTTCCCGAAGAAGTACCGCGTACGCCTGATGGGCTTGTTCCTGCTGACGCTTCCGCTCTCGTCGGCGCTCGGCGCCCCGCTCTCGGCCGCCATCATCCAGTACGGCGACGGTCTGTTCGGCCTGGCCGGATGGCGCGTGATGTACCTGATCGAGGGCCTGCCCGCCGTGATCTTGGCATTTGTCGTCTGGTTCTACCTCACCGATCGTCCCGCCGACGCCAAGTGGTTGACCCTCGAGGAGCGCACCTGGCTGATGAAGTCGATGGCCGACGAGGAGAAAGAACTCGGCGACGCCGGTCACCAGTCTGCCGGCAAGACCCTGCGTGATCCCCGCGTCATCGGGTTCGGTCTGGTCTACTTCGGAATCACCTATGGCCTCTACGCTTTGAGCTTCTTCCTGCCGAGCATCGTCGCGGGATTCAAGCAGACGTTCAATACTGATTTCTCGCTCGTCGAGACGGGTCTGATCGTGGCCGTCCCCTACGCGATCGGCGCTGTCGCGATGGTGCTGTGGAGCCGCCATTCCGACAAGACGGGTGAACGAATGTGGCACGTTGCAGCACCGACGCTCCTGGGTGCGGTATCCATTCCGATTGCGCTGTATCTGGATTCACCGTTCACCGTCATGATTGCGGTCTCGCTCACGGCCGTCGGCGTCCTGTGCGCGCTCCCCGTCTTCTGGTACCTGCCCACCACGTTCCTGACGGGCGCCAGCGCGGCTGCGGGTATCGCGATGATCAACTCGATCGGCAATGCGTCGGGCTTCGGCGCTCCGTACATCACCGGCTGGCTCACCGATGTGACCGGAAATGCCAAGGCAGGTTTGTGGGTGGTGGGCGCCGTGATGCTCTGCGCCGCAATCCTTGTAGTGGTTCTGGCCAAGCGATCGAGCAAGCCCGCTCAGATCTGACCGAGTTTCCCCGCACTGGCGCGCAGCCGGATCAGGAGCGCAAGATCGAGCGCCTGGTCCGGCTGACGCCACTGTGTGCCGATCAACCGGTCGATCGATTCGAGGCGTTGATACAGCGTGTTGGCGTGAATCGCGAGCGCTGCGGCGGTCGCGGAGTGCTTGCAATTGTGCGACAGGTACGACGCGAGGGTGTCCAATAGCGGAACGCCGCGTCGCTGCTCCTCCTCGAGGAGTGGGCCGAGGGAGCGCTGCGTGAGTGCTTCCAGTTCTTCGCGGCCGGTGCGGCTGAGCAGAATTCGGTAGATGCCGAGTGAACTTGCCGGTTCCACGTGTGAGGCCCGCCCGAGCGTCTCGAGGACGTCGACAGTGTGCTGCGCCTCGACATAGGCTCGCGCCAGACCTTCCGCTCCCACCGCGGGATCGGCGATTCCGACGGTTGGGTTCTCCGCCGGCTGCACCCACGCCGCCGCGACCTCTGCCGGTGACATTCCGGGAATCAATGCGATGACCCGTGAACCATGCTCGGCAACAACAGTTCCCGAGGGAAATGCAATTTCCTCGATACTGCGACGAGTACGGTCGACGGCGTCTGCCGGGCGGGCCACCACGACAGTGTACGAGCGGTCGGGGTTGAGCCCGGCCAGGCGGAACTGGCCGGTGACCTCGGCCGGCGTCGGCGCTGGCCTGGTGATCAGATCGACCAGAAATGCGTCGCGTGCTCGACGGGTGGCTTCCCGGGCCGCCCGTTCACCGACCAGCGCCAGCGCAATGGCCGGGGCCGACCTTTCGAGTGCCAATCTCATGGCGGCGGTGGGTTCTCGGCGCGAGAGCAGGAACAGAACCCCGAGTTGGTCACCGGCACTGCGCACTTCGGTGGCGAACAGGAACTGCTCACCGACGATGAGCGTCACTTCCTGCTCGCGTCGGTCTGCAGCGAAGATGTCGAAAACTCGACGAACACTCTCGCTCACCCGTTGCAATCCCGGTGGAATCTCGGATGTTCCGGTCACGAAGAACACCGGCGAACCCGTCGACGCCGAGGTTTCTTCCACGAGTTCACGGACTCCACCGCCGCGCAGGACAACTTGTGTGAGCGAGCGGTCCCAGGTCAGTGTCTGTTCGAGAAGTGCTGTGCGCTCGGCAAGTTCGGTGTTCGCTGCATTCACTTCTGCAACCGTCGCGCGATAGCGCTCGAGAGAACGGGCATTCTCGATCGCCACCGAGGCATGAGCTGCGAGGGCGGACAGCAACGCAACTTCCTCGTTGCCGAATCGGCGCTCCTGACGTTTGCACGCGCACAGAGCACCCAGAATCTTGCCGTTCAACGTCAGTGGCACGGCCAACAGGCCGCGCATGTTCTCGGCCCGTGCTGCGTCGTCGGCCGGCCCGATGTGTGCAAACGACGGATCGTTGCGATAGTCCGAAGACCAAGCAGGAGAGGAGTTCTCGACCACACGGCCGATCAGACCTTCGCGGAACGGAACCGTGAGGCCGAGCAACTGCGACGTATACGCCCCGCTCGTGACTTCGATGATCAAGATGTCGTCATGAATGAGAGCAAGGTACGAAAGGTCGACGCCGAGTAGTCGTTTGGCCTGATCCACGATCTCCTGCAGGAGGGCGTGGTGATCGTGCATCGTGGTGAGCAGCGACGCGATGTCGTTGAGCGCCCCCAGTTCGGTGGCGCGCTGTCGGCGCTGAGCCAGGAGACTTCGTAGTTGAAGCGCCGATCGGGCTTCTCGCTCGATCTCGGCAGCGGCCTCCGGGGCTGACCCGGCGGCCAATTGATCGCGATGCTCGATCAGTTCCTCGGTGGATGCCTCGGCCAGGAGAAGCTGTAGCCAGTTCTCGTGCATCGGCACTCCCTTGTCAGACGAACGGCGAGTATGGAGAGAACGTCCATACTCTTTCCGGTTTCTCGGAGTAAATCTACATGGGGTGGTGTAGCCGCCGTCACTATCGTGGAGGCATGACACTCCTTGAGGCGCTCGGCTCGCAGATCGATGCGGATCGACTGATCACCGACCCCGACATCATGGCGAGCTACATCCACGACGACGCCGAGTGGGCTCCCTACGAGATGCCCGTAGCGGTGGTCCGTCCGCGCACAGCCGAGCAGGTACAGACAGTTGTGCAGGCGTGCATCGCCCACGGTGCGCCCGTCGTCACGCGCGGCGCCGGCACCGGTCTGTCGGGTGGAGCCAACGCGGTTGCCGGTGGCGTCGTGATCGCCTTCGACGCGATGAACGCCATCAAGGAGATCAACACCCTCGAGCGTTTGGCCGTGGTCGAACCCGGAGTGGTCAATGATCACCTCCGCGACGCCTGCGCCGAGCACGGCCTCTGGTATCCGCCCGATCCAGCCAGCGCGCCCTGGTCGACGATCGGAGGCAACGTCGCGACCAATGCCGGCGGCCTGTGCTGCGTCAAGTACGGCGTCACCAAGGATTACGTGCTGGGCATGCAGGTGGTCACCGGAACCGGTGAGTTGGTTCGGCTCGGGCGTCGAACTGCCAAGGGAGTGGCAGGATTTGATCTCTCGGCGCTCATGGTCGGCTCCGAAGGCACTCTCGGCGTGATCACCGAGGTGACCGTCAAGCTTCGTCCTCAGCGCGATCCCGAACGCACCATCGTCGGATACTTCGACTCCATCGTCGCTGCGGGCAAGGCCGTCGAAGCCGTAGCTGCCGACGGTCTCACGCCGTCTGCCCTCGAGTTGATCGATCGACAGTGCCTGCTTGCCGTCGACGCCTGGAAGAACATGGGCCTCTCGGCCGACGCCGAGGTTGTCCTGCTCGGCCGCATCGACACACCGGGCGAGATCGGCGACGCCGAAGCCGAGCGAATGTTGGCCTGCTTCAACCGTTCCGGGGCAACCTGGAGCGCCAGATCCACCGATCAGGAGGAAGCCGACGCTTTGTTCTCTGCCCGGCGTCTGGCTTACCCCGCCCTCGAGCGGCTCGGCCCGGTGCTCACCGAGGACATCTGTGTTCCCAAGGCGGCGGTTCCGGAGATGTTGGCGCGCATCGAGGCCATCTCGGCCAGGCACGACACGCACATCGCGAACATCGCGCATGCGGGTGACGGCAACCTGCATCCGCTGCTGATCACGCCACACGACGACGAAGCGGCGCGGAGGCGTGCTCAGGCGGCTTTTGCCGAGATCATCGACAACGCCCTCGAGTTGGGCGGAACCGTCACCGGTGAACACGGCGTCGGCCTGCTGAAGATGGGCGGCCTCGCGCAAGAACTGTCGCCGGCCGTCGTCGCGATGCATCATGCAATCAAGGGCGCACTCGACCCGCACGGAATCATGAACCCCGGCAAGGTGATCTGAAGGAAGGCTAGCTCCGTAACCGAATCGGTTTCCGGGGTTACGCCGTCGAAATGACGAGTTCCTACGCTCGAGTTGAACCGTTTGGCCAACTCGACGTATGGAGTCATGAATGTTCTCTTCCGAATTGACGCTGGCAAGTGTTGTTCCGCGGCGCGTGGACACGGTCGAGGCCGTCCGGGCGGCAATCGCTCTCGACGGCGCCGCGGTCTTCGGTGGGCTGCACACCGAGGAAGATGCCATTGCATTCGCGTCGAAGTTGCTCGGTGAGAAGTGCATTCGCGTCGGCCGACAGTTCGAGGCGAGCGCCAGAAGCCAGGATGCCGAAGCCGCTGTCGTCGACACCCAACCGGTGGACGAACGCGGGCGCAAGCGCTCGTTCGGTATCTCCGGCGAGCGGATGACCGCCCACAACGACGGGTTTGCTTTCGGTGATTACGCGCCCGACTATCTATTTCTGTGGTGCAAGCGTCCGGCGTACCCGAGTGGCGGCGACTCGTTTCTCATCGATGCGGTCAAGCTGACGCAATTGCTCGCCTTCGATCCCGCAACAGCGGAACTGGCCGAATTCTGTTGGAGCACAGACATCGACCATTCGGAACCGAACTTCCCACAGAACACCTTCGCGCCGATTGCCCGGACTGTGCCGAGTGGACGCAACCAAGTTCGGTACCACCCGTACCTCGCGCCGATCGCCGGTGAATCGGAGGAAGCGCAGTGGCCGCTGGTGAAGCAGTGGAGTGAGGCCGTGATTCACGTGCGAGACAGCGGGCCGATGTTCCGTGCCGAAGCCGGCGAGATGATCTGCATCGACAATTACCGGGTGCTGCACGGCCGCGATGGGTATACCGACCCCGGCCGCGAGCTGTACTCGATCTGGGGATGGTCGAGCGACGCCGTCGCGGTGCCGCAGCAAGCGCTCGACATCGTGCAGCCGGACCTCGCGGCACTGGCCATGTAGCCCGCGCCTACTTCTCCGGCGGCACCAAACCTTGGACGGCGAGCACGTCCAAGACATCCTCCGGCGACGTGCCGAGATCCCAGCGTCCGAAGATCAACAGCTTCTCCGTGTCGGTGGGCCGGTCGACGATGTCGATCTCGAGCATCGGGACGCGTCGGCCCAGACGCGGGTAGCGGACAAGCCGCACGCGGTCGATCTGTTCGCGGGTGAACTCGTGGCGGGCGCGCAATCGCTGCACCGCGATCGACTTGATTCCCGCGTCTTCGATCACTGCCAGGCGGGGACGCTGACGCAGGGCGAGTCCGCCCATCACGAACAGCCCGATCACCGCGAGGGCGAGCAGGAAGCGTCCGGCAGGCTCGGTGGGCGCGATTATCGAGGCGATCGCGAGGGCAATTCCGCCGCCGAACATCGCGTAGACAACACCCATCGGAGTGGCCCACGAGACGACCTCCGTGGCGTTGTCACGAGGCTGTGGATGAAATTCATCCTCGAGCATGTGGATAACTTCCTAGGTTGTCCACAGGAGTTATCCACAATGGGGATGAATGACACCCATGTAATTGAATGACGGTCACGATCCGGGTCGAATCAGATACTCGCTGGTCAGCGCCATCTCATGGTCATCACAAGGCCCACAACCATGAAGCCGAAGCCGACGAGGAAGTTATAGTTTCCCAAGTCGTTCATCCACGTGATCGAATCCGCGGCCAAGTAGTACACAATCAGCCACGCCAGGCCGACAAGCATGAATCCGAGCATCACCGAGACGTACAACGTGCTCGACGGACCCATCTTCACCTTCACCGGAGTGCGGTTTGCCGGGTTGACTGTGTAGTCGTTCTTCTTACGGACCTTCGACTTGGGCATGACGTCCTCGCTCTACGGTGTGACCTGCATGTGTTACCTACACGCTAACGTAGCTGTGTCCAGTTGGTCACCGGCCGACCTGCACAATCCGGGAGGAGCCACGTGTCTTCGGGTGAATCTTCACGAACCGTCTGGCACATCGGTGTACTTGCCGTCTGCCTGGTAGCCGGTCTGATGGTCGCCACGGCGCAGAGATCCGCCGAGGAAAATCAGCTCCAGGTCACCGAAAGCACCAGGCTCTCCGATCTGGTCCGCAGCGCCCAGGCCAATGCCGAGAAAGTTTCGGCCGACCGGGACGAACTTGCCGCTCAGCTCGATTCGCTGCAGGAAGACGCCGCTCGGTCCGACGCCGGCGTGGCAGCGGCTCTCGGTGACATCAAGAACATCTCTGCCGACGCAGGACTGACGGAGATGACCGGCCCCGGTGTCGTGGTCACCATGACGGACGCCCCGCGCAACGCCGACGGCAAGTATCCGGTCGACGCCACCCCGGACGACCTCGTCGTGCATCAGCAGGACGTCCAGAGCGTCCTGAACGCACTGTGGGCCGGCGGGGCCGAAGCGGTGGGCATGCAGGACCAACGGATCATCAGTACGTCGGCGCCACGGTGCATCGGAAACACCCTCCTTCTTCACGGCCGTACCTACAGTCCGCCGTACGTGATGAGCGCGATCGGCGATGTTGCGCGCCTCGAGGCGGCACTCGCTGCCGAACCGGGCATTCGGATCTACAAGCAGTACGCGACCCGCTTCGGCCTCGGGTACACGCAGGCGACGCCGTCGCAGATCACGGTCCCCGCCTATACCGGCGGATAGCACGGGCGTTTACCCTGCTCTCATGAGGATTCTCGTCGTCGACAACTACGACAGCTTTGTGTTCAACCTGGTGCAGTACCTCGGCCAGCTCGGAACCGAAGCCGTGGTCTGGCGCAACGACGATCCACAACTGACGGCCGACCTCGAGGGTGCAGTAGCTCAGTTCGACGGCATTCTCTTGAGCCCTGGCCCCGGAACCCCGCAGCGTGCGGGAGCGACGATGGATCTGGTGAAGGTCTGCGCCGACACCAAGACCCCGCTGCTCGGCGTCTGCCTCGGACACCAGGCGATCGGTGCGGCTTTCGGCGGAACCGTCGACCGCGCTCCCGAACTGCTCCACGGCAAGACGAGTCTGGTTCACCACAAGGACGTCGGCGTCCTGGCCGGGCTACCCGATCCGTTCACCGCTACCCGATACCACTCGCTGACGGTTCTCGAGGACACCATTCCCGAGGAACTCGAGGTGACTGCACACACCGAGAGCGGCGTCGTGATGGCGATGCGTCACCGCGAACTGCCGATTCACGGCGTCCAATTCCACCCCGAGTCCGTACTCACCCAGGGTGGGCACCGGATGCTCGCGAACTGGCTCGCAGTCTGCGGTGAGGCGCCTCCAGAAGGACTCGTCGCAGCCCTCGAGGCCGAGGTCGCGTCGGCGCTCGGCGGCGCATTGCCCGCAATTCTCTGACATCTGTCCACAAAAAAGTGCCTCCCGGAAATCTCCGGGAGGCACTTTTTCAGTTTGCTAGCGGCCGGGGATTCCGAGCGCTCCGACGCTGACGGTGATCACCGCGTCCTTGGAGATCTCCGATCCCGGAGGCTGCGTCTGCGAGACGATCTTGCCCACCATCTCCGGGGTGAGCGTCGTGCTCTGGTTCTGCACCAGCTGCGACGCAGTTCCCGCCCAACCGGCTGCGCGAAGCGTGCTCAACGCCTCGGACACCGTCTTGTTGGTCAGATCAGGCATCGCGACCTGGTTGCCGTTGGACACTCGCAGCGTCACGGTCGAACCCTTGGTGGCCGACGTGCCACCGGTCGGGTCGGTCGAAACGACCTGTCCCTTCGGCAGTCCCGAATCGATCTCCGTGATTTGGACGACGAACCCGGCACCTTCGATGTTGGGCCTCGCCACCTCTTCACGCTGACCGGTGACATCCGGGACACGAACCTGCTCCGGTCCGGTGCCCACGGTGATCGAGACCGCGGAATCGAGAACCACCGATACTCCGACGGCAGGATCCTGATTGACGATCTTGTCGACCTCGGCGACGGTCGATGCCGCCTTGCCGATGGTCGGATCAAGTCGGAGACCGACGGAGTTGAGCTTCTTCTCGGCGTCGTCCTGGCTCAGGCCGGTCAAGCGCGGGATCGCGACCTGCTCGGGGCCGGTGGACACGTCGATGGTGACGGTGCTGCCCTTCTCGATGCGAACCCCGGCAACCGGACGCGTCGTGATGACGTTTCCGGCAGCGATCACCTTGTCGGTCTTCTGCTGACGCTCCACCTGGAATCCGGCGTTGGTCAGCGTCGCCTCGGCGACGTCGGCGGGCTGGTTGGTCAGGTCACCCGGAACGGTCACCATCTCGACCTTCGGCGAGTTCACCCGAATGAGGAAGAATGTCACCAGACCGATCACCAGAAGCGCCGCGATGCCCATCAGGGCGTAGCGTCCGCCTTTCTTCTTGGCAGGCGGCTCGGCGGCGCGAGTTGTCCGCGCAGGAACCGGCTCGACCGGATCGGGAGCAGTTCGGTAATTCCCGGTGTCGGAGCCGACGGCGCCGAGGATGGTGGTGCGGTCCTCGTCGTTCATCACCATCGGCGCACTCGGACGCTGACCGCCCAGGACACGCACCAAGTCGCTGCGCATGTCGCCGGCGCTCTGGTAGCGGTTGGCCGGGTTCTTGCTCATCGCCTTGAGAATGATCGAATCCAGCTCGCGCGGAATGTCGGGATTGATCTCCGACGGCGTCTGCGGATCTTCACGAACGTGCTGGTACGCCACGGCGACCGGTGAATCACCCTTGAACGGCGGCTCGCCCGTCAGAATCTCGAACAGCACACAACCGAGCGAGTAGACGTCCGAACGTGCGTCCACCTGCTCACCTCGCGCCTGCTCCGGCGACAGGTACTGAGCGGTGCCGATCACGGCGGCCGTCTGCGTCATCGGGCTCGACGCGTCGGAGATCGCGCGGGCGATGCCGAAGTCCATCACCTTCACGGCGCCGGCACGGTTGATCATGATGTTGGCGGGCTTGACGTCGCGGTGCACGATGCCGTTGCGGTGGCTGAAGTCCAAAGCGGCACAGACGTCCGCGATCACTTCCATCGCCTTGCGCGGCGCCATCGGCCCGGTGCTGCGCACGATGTCACGCAACGTGTCGCCGTCGACGTACTCCATGACGATGTACGGCAGCGGCCCGGCGTCGGTCTCGGCTTCACCGGTGTCGTAGACGGCCACGATCGCCGGATGGTTCAGCGCGGCAGCGTTCTGCGCCTCACGACGGAACCGCAAGTAGAACGTGGGGTCGCGCGCGAGGTCTGCACGCAGCACCTTGATCGCGACGTCGCGGCTGAGTCGGAGGTCGCGCGCCAGGTGAACCTCGGACATTCCGCCGAAGCCGAGAATCTCACCCAGCTCGTAGCGGGAGGAGAGATTGCGGGGTGTCGTCATTGGTCTTGTCCTAGCGGTTCTTCAGCGTCTCCGGGATCCGCCAACGGCTCAGTGGTCGTTGTGGTCGTCGTTGTCGTCGTGGTGGTGGTTGTGGTCGTCGGAGTTGTTGTTGTCGTGGTCGGCGTTGTCGTGGTGGTTGTCGGCTCGGTCGTGGTTGTCGTCGGCCGAGTCGTCGTTGTTGTCGGCTCGGTGGTCGTCGTCGTCGGCCGAGTTGTCGTCGTGGTGGGCTTGGTCGTCGTGGTGGTCGGCAACGTCGTGGACGTGACGACGGGCGGCGTCGGGTCGCTCGGACCGTCGGTCGCGATCCAGACTCCGCCGATGATCAACGCCAACAAGATCAATCCGCCGCCGGCCCATGCCACGGCCTTCTGCCCACTGGTCATTCCGCCGGCTGCCGCGTCGTCCGCTGCAGCTGCGCCCGTCACCGGGCCCGCGTACGTCGGCGGCATGACCTGCGTGGCACCCGTTGCCGGCAACGCGCTCGCGGCACCGGTGGCGAGCAGACCGGGCGGCGGTGGACGCCTCCCTGCCCGAACGGCTGCAACGGCGTCGGCGAACTCACCGCCACTGGCGTAGCGGCCGGCCGGATCCTTGGTCAACGTGATGTCGATGAGCTCGCGGATGTTCGGCGGCAGGTCGGCCGGCATCGGTGCCGGGGTTTCCTGCACGTGCTTCATCGCGACGGTCAGCGCGCCGTCACCGGTGAACGGGCGTCGACCCGAAAGTGCTTCGTATCCGACGATTCCCAACGAGTACACGTCGCTCGCCGCGGTCGCGTCCTGACCGAGGGCCTGCTCGGGCGCGATGTACTGGGCGGTGCCCATCACCATTCCCGTACGCGTGACAGGAGAGTTCTCGACGGCCTTGGCGATGCCGAAGTCCGTGATCTTCACCTGGCCCGTCGGCGTGATGAGGATGTTGCCCGGCTTCACGTCGCGGTGCACGACACCGGCGTCGTGTGCGACCTGCAGAGCGCGGCCGGTCTGCTCGAGCATGTCGAGGGCATGCGGAACCGCCAGGCGGCCGACGCGTGCCAGGACGGCGTTGAGCGGTTCACCGTTGACGAGTTCCATCACCAGGTACGCCGTGGAATCGCCCGAGCTGTCGCGGGTCTCGCCGTAGTCGTAGATTCCGGCGATACCGGGGTGGTTGAGCTGCGCGGTGGTGCGGGCCTCGAAGCGGAAGCGCTCCAAGAACTCCGGATCGGAAGAGAACTCGGACTTGAGTACCTTGACGGCGACGCGACGGTTGAGGCGGGAGTCGGTGGCTTCCCACACCTGACCCATCCCACCGGTGGCGATGAGACGGATCAATCGGTAACGATCGGCGATCAAAGCGCCGTTGTTCAACGCCACGGTTCAGCCCCCTTGGATTCCGGCTGCGATGACTGCACGACCGATCGGCGCAGCAACCGAGCCACCGGTAGCGGCAAGTCCGCGGTCACCACCGTTCTCGACGATGACGGCCACGGCGACCGTCGGATTCTGCGCCGGTGCAAAAGCGATGTACCAGGCGTGCGGCGGAGTTTCCCGCGGGTTCACGCCGTGCTCGGCGGTACCGGTCTTGGACGCGATCTGAACCCCGGGGATCTTGCCGTCGCCGCCGGTGAAGTTCTCCGAGCCGATCATCAGATCGGTCAACGTTGCGGCCACTGCTGGCGAGATGGCCTGACCCATCGACACCGGTGACGGCGTACTGAGGTCGGTCAGATCGGGTGCCTGCAGCTGGGAGATCAGGTTGGGCTGCATCCGCACACCACCGTTGGCGACGGTCGCGGCGATCACTGCGTTCTCGAGCGGGGTCACCGCGACGTCGCGCTGGCCGATGCTGGTCTGACCGAGAGCCGCGTCGTCGGAGATGTCGCCGACAGTGCTGTCAGCAACCGGCAGCGGGATCGCGGGAGTGTTGGGTCCGATGCCGAAGGCGCTGGCCTCGTCCTTGATGGCATCGGCGCCGTCCTTGATGCCCAGTTCGACGAACGCCGTGTTGCACGAGCGCGCAAACGCGTCGCGCAACGACGCCGTCGGGTTGGGGCCACAGGTGCTGCCGTTGTAGTTCTCGAGGGTCGTGCTGGTGCCGGGCAGCGTGATCTGCGGAGCCGCGGTCAGCTGGTCGTCCGGCGTCGCACCGTTGCCCAGAGCTGCGGCAGTGGTGAGCACCTTGAACGTCGAGCCGGGCGGGTAGGTCTGCGAGATCGCGCGGTTGACCAGCGGATCGTTGGGATCGGCATTGAGCTCGTCCCACGCCTTGGTGGTTTCGGCGCCGTCGTGGCTGGCAAGCAGGTTCGGGTCGTAGCTCGGGGTGCTGACCATCGTCAGGATGCGTCCGGTGCTCGGCTCGATGGCGACGACGGAACCGGTGTAGCCCTTGCTGGTCAGCTGGTCGTAAGCCACTTGCTGCATCGCCGGATTGAGCGTCGTGACGACGTTGCCGCCGCGCGGATCGCGTCCGGACACCAGGTCGAAGAAGCGCTGACTGAACAACCGGTTGTCCGAGCCGTTCAGAATCGGATCCTCGGTGCGCTCGAGGCCGGCGCTGCCGTACTGCATCGAGTAGAAGCCCGTGACCGGTGCGTAAGGGTACGGATTCGGATACTCGCGCAAGTACTTGTACCGGTCGTCGGTGGCGCGTGAGGCGGCAAGCACCTGACCGGAAGCCGAGATCTGACCTCGCTGGCGTGAGTACTCGTCGAGCAGCACCCGCGAGTTGCGCGGGTCGGCTCGCAGGTCGTCAGCTTTGATGACCTGTACGTACGTGGCGTTGGCGAGGAGCGCGACGACCATCACCATGACGGCCATCGCGACGCGGCGCAGTGGAGTGTTCATACGCGCGGCATCATCTCGGTATTGGCGTCAGCGATTGGGGGCGGACCTTTCTTCTTCGTCACTACCGGCGCACGAGCCGCGTCCGAGATCCGGACGAGGATGCCCAGCAGTAGGTAGTTCGCGAGCAGCGACGAGCCGCCGTACGACATGAACGGTGTTGTCAGACCCGTCAGCGGGATCAACTTGGTGACGCCGCCGACGACGACAAAAATCTGGATCGCGATGGTGAACGACAGACCGGCGGCGAGCAGTTTGCCGAAGCTGTCGCGCACTGCCAACGCCGTACGCAGGCCGCGCACGATGAGAAGCAGGAACAGCATCAGCACAGCTGCCAGGCCGATCAGGCCGAGCTCTTCGCCGATGGTCGCGATGATGAAGTCCGTCTTCGCGAACGGCACCTGGTTGGGCCGGCCACTGCCCAGACCTGTTCCGGCGATACCACCGGTGGCCAGGCCGAACAGCGATTGCGAGATCTGATACCCGGTGTTGGCGTAATCGCCGAGCGGGTCCAGCCAGGTGTCGACGCGCACGCGTACGTGGCCGAACATCTTGTAGGCGAAGAAGAATCCGATGGCGAGCAGTCCGCCGCCGATCACCAGCCAGCCCACACGTTCGGTCGCGATGTAGAGCATCACCAGCACGGTGCTGAAGAGCAGCAACGACGTGCCGAGGTCGGTTTCGAAGACGAGCACGCCCACCGAGACGATCCAGGCGAGCAGGATCGGACCGAGGTCGCGGGCACGCGGAAAGTCCATGCCCAGGAAGTGTTTGCCGGCCGAGGTGAACAGGTCGCGCTTGGCGACGAGTACCGACGCGAAGAAGATGATGAGCAGGATCTTCGCGAACTCGCCTGGCTGAATGCTGAATCCGGGCAGGCGAATCCAGATTTTTGCGCCGTTCACGCTCGAGAACTTCGCCGGCAGGATCGCGGGAATCGCCAGGAACACCAGACCTGCGAGGCCGAGCGTGTAGCTGAACCGCGCCATCAGGCGGTAGTCCTTCAAGAACACGAGCAGCAGCACGAAACCGGTGATCGCCAATGCAGTCCACATGACCTGCTGGTTCGCATCCGGAGACGGTGCCTCGACGCCGTTGTAGAGCGCTGTCTGTTCGTCGGCGAGGTCGAGTCGGTGGATGAGCACCAACCCCAGGCCGTTGAGCAGGGCGACGATCGGCAGCAGCAGCGGATCGGCGTACGGCGCATACCGTCGAATTGCCAAGTGCGCGATCAGGAACAGGCCCGTGTACGCGAGCGCGTACTTGGCGAGGTCCAGCGTGATCTTCTGTTCCTGGCTCGCCTCGACGAGCAGAAGCGAGACCGTCGTGATGATGACGGCAAAGCCCAGGAGCAGTAGCTCCATGTTTCGACGGGTCGACTGGACCGGCGCCGGGGCAAAACCTCCGGGCGGACTCGGAAAAGCCGTCCCCGCAGCTGCGTTGGACGACATCAGTTGACCGTCCTGCAAGTCTGACCGGGAATGTCGGTCGGCGTAGGCGTAGTCGTGGGTGCTGCCGTCGTCGGCGTGGCCGGCTCCGCGGGCGGTACGGGGGGCGGCGTGGTCTCCGGTGCCGGCGGGGGTGTGGGCGCGGCCGTCGTTGTCGGAACCGGCTCGCAACGAGGCAGCAGATCGCCGCCGATGAGACGGATCATCTGGCTCTGCGCATCCTCACGCTTGCCCGACGGCAGCCCGGCGCGCACCTGCTCCTGCGCTGACGGCTGCAGATCGGTGACCTCGAGGATGTTGCAGTCGCTGGGAATCGCGTCGGGGGAGACGAGGGTCAGGACGTCGTCGTCGCCGACGCAACCCACCAGATCCGCGTCTTGCAGTGAGTAACCGAGCACCGAACCGGGGATTCCGCGCAGCACCGTCACGCGGCCGTTGTCTTCGCCGACGTAGTAGTTGTTGCGGATGACGGCGCGGCCGATCACGGCGCCGACGCCGACCAGTGCGATCAGCACCACGGCGAGGACCACCCACCACAACCGGTTCCGCTTCTTCTTCGGTTCCGGTTCGGGTTGGGAGACAACTCGCTTGGGCGTCGCGCGCGGCGGACGCATGGCAGCGGCGCGGCCGGCCGCGGTGTTGGGGGGAGGGGCGTCCTCTTCCTCTTCCGTCGACGCGGCGCCCGCGACGATGGGATGAGACTGGCCGTAATCGAGGTCGATGACATCGGCGACGACGACGGTGACGTTGTCGGGACCGCCGCTGCGCAGCGCCAATTCGATGAGACGGTCGGCGCACTGCTCCTGCGAGCCCTCGCGCATCGTGTTCTCGATGGTCTCGTCGCTGACCACGTCGGAGAGGCCGTCGGAGCAGAGCAGATAACGATCGCCAGCACGGGCTTCGCGCACGGTGAGCGTCGGCTCGATCTCGTTGCCGGTCAACGCCCGCATGATCAGGGATCGCTGCGGGTGAGTGTGTGCTTGCTCGGCGGTGATCCTGCCCTCGTCGACCAACGACTGAACGAACGTGTCGTCGCGGGTGATCTGCGTCAGGTGATCGTCACGCAGCAGGTAGGCGCGCGAGTCGCCGATGTGCACGAGGCCGAGCTTGCTGCCGGAGAAGAGGATCGCGGTGAGCGTGGTGCCCATGCCGTCGAGTTCGGGTTCTTCCTCGACGTGATCGGCGATGGAATCGTTGCCCTCGCGGGTGGCTGCCTCGAGCTTGCCGAGCAGATCCTCGCCGGGCTCGTCGTCGTCGAGATGCGCCAGGGCGGCAATCATCAACTGCGACGCGACCTCACCGGCCGCGTGTCCGCCCATGCCGTCGGCCAAGGCCAACAGGCGTGCACCGGCGTAGACGGAATCTTCGTTGTTGGAGCGCACGAGACCGCGGTCGCTGCGCGCCGCGTAGCGGAGAACAAGGGTCACGGGCGTAGCTCGATTACCGTCTTGCCGACGCGAACCGGAGTGCCCAGCGGCACACGCACCGCAGTGGTGACCTTGGCGCGGTCCAGATAGGTGCCGTTGGTCGAACCGAGATCCTCGACGTACCAGTCAGCTCCGCGCTGCGAGAGCCGCGCATGGCGCGTCGACGCGTAATCGTCGGTGAGAACGAGCGTCGAATCGTCGGCGCGGCCGATCATGACGGGCTGAGAACCGAGGGTGATGCGGGTGCCGGCGAGGGCGCCCTGCGTGACCACCAGGTACCGAGGCACCTTCGCCTTGCCCAGTGAGGGCAGGACCTTTCCGGCGCGGGTGTACCGCGGCGGAACCCTGACCCCGGAGCCGGCATAGATGTCGGAGCGGAGAGTGCGGAGGACTGCCCAGACGAACAGCCACAGTAGGAGCAGGAAGCCCGCCCGTGTGAGTTGCAGAATCAGGCCCTGCACGGCTGTCCACCTCCTTCTATGGCTCGAGCCCCGCCGCAGCGGGGTTCGAGCATTGTCGACTGGCAGCATCATAGGGGGCTCTGGGCCCCGAAGATCACGATACTGACAGCCGCGTGACGGCGGCGCGCCGACGGACCGCCGAATGTTCGATTGTTATCGGAAAAATCCTGGCGTCCGTTTCTCAGCTCAGAGAATGCGAACCAGAATCTCCGAGTGACCTGCACGAATGATGTCGCCGTCTGCCAGCTGCCAGTCCTGGACCGGTGCGCCGTTGACGGTGGTGCCGTTCGTGGATCCCAAATCGGACAGCATCGCGGTGCGGCCGTCCCAACGGATGTCGATGTGACGACGTGAGACGCCGGTGTCCGGGAGGCGGAACTGGGCTTCCTGGCCGCGGCCGATGACATTGCTGCCGTCGCGAAGCTGGAAGTGGCGTCCGCTGCCGTCCTCGAGCTGCAGGGTTGCCGTCAGGCTTTGGGCCGTCGGTGCGTAACCGCCCTGAGGCTGGGCGTAGCCCTGCTGCGGGTAGGCCTGCGTCTGCTCGAAGTTGCCGCCCTGCTCGTAGCCGGCCTGCTCGTACGGCTGCTGTGTGTACGCCTGCTGGTCGTAGCCGCCCTGCTGGTAGCTCTGCTGGTCGTAGCCCGGCTGATCGTAGGACTGGCCGTTGTACGGCTGCTGGTAACCCTGCTGGTCGTAGCCGCCCTGCTGGTAACCCTGCTGGTCGTACCCACCCTGGTACGCCTGCTGGCCGTAGCCCTGCTGGTCGTACGGCTGCTGCTGGTAGCCCTGCTGGTCGTAGCCGCCGCCCTGCTGGTCATAACCCTGCTGGTCGTAACCGGCCTGCTCGTACGGCTGCTGCTGGTTCGGGTACGCCTGCTGGTCGTAGCCACCCTGCTGCTGGTTGTAGCCCTGCTGGTCGTCGCCCGTGCGGTAACCGTCGCCGCGGTCGTAACCGTTCTGGTACGGCGCTTCCTGGCCCTGCGGAGCGGCGTAACCGCCGTCGTCGTGGGAGTACCCGTTCCGTGCCGGCTGCTGCGGTTCGGGCTGGCGACCCGCCGGTTCGCGGCTTGGTTCGTAGCCTGAGTTCTGCGTCATGGGGCCGGCTCCTGGTTGTGACGGGACTGGATTGGAAACAGGGGGAACAATCGGTGCGGGTCGCTGAGGCGGCCGTTGTGGAGGCCGCGACGAAACCTGCGGAACATGCGACGGCGGTGATGCCTGCTCGGCGTCACCATCCGGGTCGACGGTTCCGCGGGTGCGGAACTGACCGGTGTGGAGCGCAGGCGAAGGCTCGAAAGTGACCGAGATGTCGCCGTACGTCTGCCAACCCTGATCGCGGATGAAATCCTGCAGGTGTCGGCTGAAAGCTTTGGTAGTCAGTTCGCGATCAGCTGCCAACTCTTCGTGATCGGAGTTGTTGATGGTGATCACGTAGTTGTTGGGGGCGAGAAGGATTCCGCCGCCGAGGTGCTCGACGCGGTCACGTGCCTCCTGCTGGAGCGCCGCCTCTACTTCCTGCGGCACAACACCACCACCGAAGACCCGCGCGAATGCGTCGCCGACAGCTCCTTGGAGCTTTCGTTCGAAACGCTGCACGATGCCCATCGGGCCCTCCTCTCGCCTCGCATCTACGACGGCAAAATGCTCGGCAAGTAGCGCCGGCACCGCCTTGTCGCGTGTCGTCCAAACTGCTGTACAGGTTCCACGGTACTGTCAAATGTCGCTTCGGCAGTACCTGGCCGCTGTTTCAGCATGGTATCGGTTCTGGGCTTTCGGGTCCTCGGTGTTCATCGATTCGTGCCCTGATCTGCACGAATAGAACTTTCAAAGTTTGTCGTGATAATGTTTCGGCGTTGCTCGGGCGAGTGGCGGAATGGCAGACGCGCTGGCTTCAGGTGCCAGTGTCCTTCGGGACGTGGGGGTTCAAGTCCCCCTTCGCCCACCACAAGACGAGGCCACGAACTCATAAGAGTTCGTGGCCTCCTTTTTTGTTGTCGGCTATCTGGCCAAGGCCTGAATGAAGCTCAGAACGAAGTCCAATGCGGTGCCCGCAAACGGGTTGCCGACTGGTTGAGTGGCCGCGGCGGGCGCAGTGATCTGAGGGTTCATCATCCCTGGCGGCAGTGTGCCGGGTGGGAGATTGATGACGGCGTTGATGTCGTAGATGGTGTTGTCGGGGCCGTTGGTCACCGAGAACGAGAGACTGCCGAAGTCGACGACCGGAGTGTCGGCCGATGCAGTACCAACTGCACTGCCGAAGGTGATCGCGGCAGCGAGCGCGCCGACACCGAGGGCCGCGGTGGTCCGGGACAAACGAGTAGGCGTTGCGGGTCCATTCACAGATGTGCTCCCTTTCGTGGTGACAGCATCCGCGTGGGAACGCGGAGGAGCCACGAGATTGCAACCACTATCGAGGAAGATAACGGACATTCACCCCATGGCGGGGTGGTTCGGCACGAAGTGCTTCGTCGTTCCTAGCAGTCAGAGACTTGGGAGTTGCCCGGGTGACTGCCCAGGAGATTCTTCTCGTCTTGGTTGAACGTCTGTTGGCCGACGGAACCCTCAGTAACCGGGTGGAACGTGACGTTCTCGCTCGACGCTGACCCTTCGTATTTTCGTATATCCGTAGATGCGGACATACGCGGAAAGCTAAATGGGGCCCCACAGGGAGGCAACCCGGCGAGGCTCCAGACCGGGAACCTCTGGAAGGAAAAACCCGATCATGACCGACTTTAGCCTCCGGGCTGCCCGCATCCAGCTAGGCGCATTGCTCGGCGCACTCGCACTCGTCATTGCACTCGGCATCACCACCGGCGCATTCGTACTTTCCTTCGCCGTACAACGCGACCTCGCAAGGCAAGCACTGATCCCCGAACACCTGACCTGAATCTTCCCGACGATCGTTGACAGTGCAATCCTCGGCGCCACCGTCGTCATCATCAGCAAGCTCAACATGAACAAACGCGACAGAAGCTGTCCGTCGATAAGTCGCTCAGCGGCGCCCGCGCCAGTTGCGAAGCGTGGACCGAAGCTCTCACGCCAATCGTCGTCGACGCTATCCGTTCAGGCGCCCTTCGACTGCGTGCAAGCATGTCTCGGCTTGCAGACACTCTATGCGCCGGTTTCGTCGGCGCTGCGCAGGTTGCCGCTAGCCTCGAGAACCACACCATCACCAGACGAGTCGACGATCTGCTGCTAACGTGGCGCGGAACCGACCCGGCCGCAGACCGTATGGTCGAAGAAGCATCCCTGTGAACAGCCCCAACGAACCGGCACACACCCCGGAAAGTCTGGAAAGTGCTTCCACCACGAGAACCCGCCCGCGGATCGGGCGCATCCCCGGCAGCAAGAACTCTGCAATGCAGACCGCGCAGTGCGAACGCGAGAAGCGATTATCGCCGTCGTAGCCCGGCACTTCGACACCGACGGGTACGGCCACACCAGCATCGACACCATCAGCGGTACCGGAAAATTCGCGAAAGGCGAGAAATACCACTTCCCATCCAAAGAAGCGATCGCCGAACACCTCATCTCGGACCGGAACCGCACCTTCGACGAAATCATCCGTGAAGCACTAGCGGCTGGCCCGCGCACCACGCTGGGGGAGAAGCTGTCAGCGATCTTCACGTCCCTCGCTCGTCAGATCGCCGAGAACATCAAGGTGCGGGCCGGCATGAAACTCACCCTCGAACCCACCATCGACAACGGCGCAGCATTCGCACGCTGGGTCGAGGCCATCAATGACATCATCGAAACAGCCATCACCGACGGTGAACTCACCGACACGCCCACCAGTCACCGACTCGCATGGAACCTGTGCGCCGGTACCGTCGGGGCTGCCACCGGAGCCGCTGCACTGCGTGAAGATGTCGACCTCACCACTCGCATCGAGGCCATGGTTACAGCGCACGTGCGCAGCGCCCTGAAGTGACCGCAGGTCGTGAGAATTATCGACATCGCACCGAAATGTGGGGAATCAATTACCTCATGCACACGAGGCACTCATGCTATGGCGCACCTGAATCGAATCCGCTACGCAAGAATTGGTCCGGTTCGAGCCCTTCATCGCCGGCCCGCCATACGGGCGGCGACCTCGTCTTCGAATAACGACTCGACCTGGACCGAATCACCGAGAAGCCCGACCGAAGTGAAACTCAATGTCCTGACCTGCAAGAACCCTTGCAGATTGGTCATATGTGGCGACCTGATTCTCATTCACAACCACAAACCAGAGCTACCGCGACACTGAACGGACTCGCCTCGGCGGCTCCCGCACAAGCATCGGCAGCCAGGAGTCTGTTCGAGGGGCCCATAGGGTCTGTCTCGATAGCGCAACACCTTTGCCCTCCAGACTTCTCGACTGTCCATGGCGGTCTTCGCGGAGGGTATAGATGTTCGAGTTTCAACGATGCCGTAAAAATAAGGGTGCATCGAAGTACCGCAAACTCTGGTGCAATTCACTGCGATTCGATTCTCGTCGTAGGGCTTCGATAGATTTGCTGGGTAATTGTCGGTCGATGAGGTTCGAGACGAAGGCGGCGAGAGTTTGACTGACCAGAAGGTGAGTGCCGCGATCAAACAGTGGCGAGAAGCGCTCGTCAGTCTGACTGCCACTAACCGTTTGCTCAACTACCGCCCGACTCGCGCATCCACGATTGAATTTTCACGGCACTCAGCCAGCGAGGCCTATTATATGGTCGCGTCGGGGGGGAAAACCTTCACGGTGGGCACGCGGCCAGCTGAACCATCGTCCGACGATGGCTCAGCGGAACTTGAGCGGGCAGTCCTTACTCAGTTGCCTGACTTCGATTTCGAAAGCTACCCGGATCACCTTTTCACGGACAAAACCCAGCGTGACGTTGATCGTATACTGCGAAACCTTGCAGGTAGATCCAAGCGTGAGTTCCTCGACAAGGGTCTTAGAACCTTGTACGTGGCGTTGGGGGAGCTTAGGTGGAAAGAGGGATCAGGCGACGAGCGGCGCAGTCCTCTGCTTCTGATGCCGGCAGAACTTGATTCGCTTGGACCGCGTGAGCGAATGTACTTAGAGTTTTCGGACGATGACATTGCGGTCAACCCGGCTCTCGCGCTGCGCGTCTCAGAAGAACACGGCTTGATCCTGCCCTCCGCCGAAGACGTACGTAAAACTCTCGAAACTGAGGGCATGGACCGAGTTCTCGTTCTCTTCTGCGAAATTGCCTGGCCACCAGGATGGGAGATACGTGACTTTGCTGCGCTGGGCACTTTCATGTTCGCGAAAGAAGCGATGTACCAAGATCTTCTCGAACACGAGAAGGAGATCTCAGAATCTGTGCTAGTTCAGGCGCTTTCCGGTGGAATCTCGCCCGACGCATCGCCGTTCGTTTTCGAGCCACACAATGACGAGAGCATTGACGAGGCAGCGCCTCCGGAGACAGTGGCATTGGTGCTCGACGCTGATGCCAGCCAACGGGCAGCAGTGCAGGCTGCAGTCGAAGGACGAAGCTTCGTCCTGGACGGACCTCCTGGCACAGGAAAAAGTCAGACGATCGCAAACATTATCGGCGCGCTCATCGAGAGAGGGAAGACTGTTCTCTTTGTTTCAGAGAAGGCTGTCGCGCTCGATGTCGTGCGCGACCGCCTCACTGAACGTGAACTTGATCCGTTTCTGTTCGAACTCCACAGTAGTAAGGTTGCTCGCAAAGAAGTAGCAACCCGACTAGGACAAGCTCTGCAATCAGAACCTGTTCCCCGACGTGGCATGACTCCTGTGGTAATCGCTCAGCTTCAGGAAACGCGCGCAGCACTCACTCGGTACGTAGTTGCAGCCAACGAAACACGGAGCCCCTTGGAAGAAAGTTTCCACTACGTTCTCGGCCTGTTCGAACGGGTGCGATCCGAACGAGAAGGACCAGGCTTCGCGGGTGACCCCGACGCGCTGTCACCCGGCCAATTAGCGACTATCGAAAAGGCGATCAAACGGGTTGCGCGAAGATGGGTACTCCATCTGCAAGGAAGTCGAGCCGTCTGGTTCGGGCTGATTCGTCGCGAAGTCTCTCCAGTCCTCCTGGAGGATATTTCATCGATTCTCCGACGCCTGGGACAGGTTTTGGATGAGACGCGTACCGTGCGCAGCGCTTTCGACCTAGTCGCGTTCGATGATTTAGGGCGTGCTTCTGCGTTACTTGAAAGCTGGCACAAAGCACCTGAGTTTCAAGACGATTCGTGGCTCGACCAAGACGATTTCGGTGCACTTACAGCGGCAGTTGAGGTGTACGAGAGAGTGACAGCCAACCATGCACAGGCCGCGATCGCTGTCAAAGAGGCTCTCGGTGCCGGTTGGGAGCAGGTTCCGCGCATTACCGTCGATGAGCTACCCGAACTCGACGTTGACCTCCTCGAAGTCCCGGGGGTGTCATTGATGTCCACCGGGGCAACGATTGTCTCCGCCTCGGAGGCGATCGCTGAAAGCAGTGCCTGTCTTGAGGCATTGCGAGTTCGGTCAGAGGCTCTTGCGGCGCATAGTGGCGCGCAAGTTCCACATACGCTCGACGAAGTTCGGAGCCTGCAAACAGCGCTCAATATTTGTTTGTCAGAGTATGCGCCCCCCGCCGAATGGCTCTACGAGTCTCAGAGCCTAGCCGCCGCTCGCACAGCATTTACTGTGACTCGCGCGGCACAACATGCCTTGGATTTGGCAGAACGCGAAGCCTCGCCCTTCTTCACCGAAAAGCTCTTGACATCCGACCTCGTATCAATTGAACAATTGTCAACAACTACTGTGGGCTTCTTCAGGCGCTTCAGCTCGGACCACAAGGTACTGCGCCAGGCACTCTCCGAGATCTCTCCAGTGAAGTGGCAGCAAGCTCTTTCTGAATTACCAAGGGCTCGCACATGGGTAGATGCTCACCAGGCTTACGCGGCTTGCTTCCCCGAGGCGCAGCGTGCGCTCGGTCTCCTCTTCAGCGAGGACCGCTCGACGGACTGGAATCGCATTGAACGTATCATCGAGAACGCAAGTGCCGCATCGACGGTTCACTTTCAGTCTCGAAGCCTGACAGAGTGCATACTCTCCGACATAGCAAGTCAATTGACCGCCAAGGAATATTTGAATTCTTCAGAAGAAGCATTCACAAGCTGGGAATCGAAGTATGGAGTTTGGGCAGCTAAACATGAATCGAGGGGCGAAACCTTTCAAACGCTCAGGCAACGACTTGCCGACCGTTCAAGCCGGATACATGCGTTTGTTCAAATCGTCAAGGCTCAAGCAGAACACCTTGATCCGGAAGCTACGCTGGATTCTCACCTGAACGCAGCTCTTGCCCGGTCCCGTTGGGAAACGACCGCTGAGGCAGTTCGGGCGGGGGCAACCTGTCTCCGTTCATTTTCCGTCGACGTACACAAGTCAGACATCGACGCCGAAACTGCTCGGCGCAAGCTCGACTGGGCGAGGTCAGTGTTGAGCGCACTCCAGGTTGACGGAGATATTCATGGAAGCCTTACTAATGAACAGATCAATGCACTCAAGGAGAGCATCCCTGTTGCTTCGTTCTCGAAAATGTTGAGCGAGTACGAAGCGAGCACCGCGAAGCTCACCCAGTGGTTTGACGAGGATCGCCGGCCAGAACTGTGCGAAGACTTCCGTGACTTCCGGGCGGCAGCCAATCTCATTGACGACTTCCAAAAACACATGGAAGAAACAGAAGACTGGTTCGACCTTGAGAGAGCCCTCGCGGACATCGAAGCGGTCGGGCTTGGAGACGACGCTCGATATGCGCAGAGTCGAGAGATTCCCGACTTCGAAGTCGAAAATTTCTTCCGAGCCAGCGTGTACCGCTCCTGGCTTGACCGCCAAATTCAAAACGATTCACGGTTGCGCGAAACCGATAGTGGAGTGCGCGATGAGCAAGTCCGGGAATTCCGTGATCTTGACGAGAAACTTTCGGACGCAGCGGTGGCAAGGATCATCGACGCGGGCGCAACTCGGAGGCCTAGGTCTACTTCGGGGCAGACTCGTATTATTACTAATGAGGCAGGGAAGAAGCGTAAGCATATCGCCGTTCGGGACCTCATTGGTAGAGCCCGCGATGCCATCCTCGCCGTGCACCCGTGTTTCATGATGAGCCCCCTGGCGGTGAGTCAGTATCTCCCGCCAGAAAGGCTCTTCGACGTCGTCATTTTCGACGAAGCCAGTCAGGTGCTACCCGCGGACGCAATCAACTGTGTCTATCGCGGAATGTCCCTTATCGCAGCAGGTGACCAAAAACAGTTACCCCCGACTTCCTTCTTCACGAAAGTCTCCGACGATCTCGACGAAGATAGCGATGAAGACGTCGCCACCGACTTTGAATCGCTCCTTGAACTCATGAAGTCAAGCGGATCGTTTACCTCGCAATCACTCAAATGGCACTACCGGAGCCGCCACGAAAGCCTGATTGCGTACTCGAACGCATCGTTCTACGATTCTCGGCTAATTACCTTCCCAGGTGCGCTCAGTGAGAGCCCCGATGCAGGCGTTCGATTCTTCAAAGTCCCCGGTATCTACCGTCGCTCCGCTGGTGCGGACAACCCTATTGAAGCCAAGCATGTCGCCGACCGTGTCATGCACCATTTCACTACCCGCCCTGACGAGACACTCGGGGTAGTCGCATTCTCCACGAAACAGCGTGATGCCATAGAAAACGCCCTCGAACTTGCGCGCAGTAAACATCCCGATCTCGATGGCTATTTCGAGGAAGATCGTCTCCGCGGCTTCTTCGTCAAGAGTCTGGAAGAAGTGCAGGGCGACGAGCGAGACGTGATCATCTTTTCGATCGGATACGGACCGGACGAAAATGGCCGAACTTATAAGAATTTCGGGCCGGTCGGTCGGGAGGGCGGAGAGCGGCGACTCAATGTTGCCGTTACTAGGGCGAAGGCGCTGATCGAGGTTGTGACCTCGATGAGCGCCTCAGATATTGGTGAGGTCAACAGTACCGGCGCACGTCACCTTCGTAGATATCTCGACTTCGCCGAGCGTGGACAAGCTGCACTCGAGCTCGAACTCGGCCCTGCGGGCCTTGATACGGATTCCCCCTTTGAAGATGCGGTCGTGTCGTACGTCCGCAGCCTCGGGTTTGACGTTCAACCCCAAGTAGGTGCCGCAGGCTACAGGATCGACATCGGAGTGAAGCATCCAAATCAGCCGGGGGCCTTCATGCTCGGCATCGAATGTGATGGGGCGATGTACCATTCCAGCCGAGCTGCCCGCGATCGGGATCGATTGCGGCACCAGGTGCTTGAGGGACTCGGGTGGCACCTTCACCACATCTGGGGAACCGCGTGGTACCGCCACCCGAATCGTGAGAAAGAGCGTTTGAGTCAGGTTCTCGAAGAGTTCGCTTCGCGACCAGCGATTGGGCGGATAACTGTGGGGCCGGGTGCACCTCTAAAGCCGCAAACTTATCTTGGGGCGACGGTCGAGGTCGTTCGACGAATTCTGGAAGAAAAACCGTCCTGGGCCGAGGACTACAGGGTTGCACGGGTGAAACATATTTCACCGGATATTGATCTGAGCAGTTCGTCCAATGCGCGGAGAATCAGCTCTTTCGTCGAAGAAATTGCTTCCGCTGAAGCTCCGCTGCATTTCAGCGTGCTGGAGCAGCGGCTTCGTGAGCACAGCTCATACGGGCGGATTGGAGCACGAATACGGCAAACCCTGCGACAAGCGGTGCAGTTCGCTGAAGTCCACTTTCAGGACGACTACATTCGTCTTCAAGGGAGCGAGCTGAGTAGGGTACGTCGCGGAACGGATGAGTTCATGCGGACAGCCGAACAAGTGCCTGACGAAGAGCTGCGCCTCGCAGTCAGGCTTTCTGTGAGCGATGCTGTTGGAATCACACGCCCCGAGTTGCTAGCGCGAGTTGTCAGTGTGTTCGGATGGCGGCGTACCGGTGCAGACATCCGTAGCCGGGTTGAGCGTTCCATTGACGCGCTACTCCAAGACGGTGTGATTGAGGATGCTGGTGCCGGCCTGCGACTTAAGGTCAGCTGACCTGGGAAACTCGAAGCTACGCGTTCACCGGCTTCAGGCCGGGCTCTCCCGTCGAACGACACATGATTAGGTTTGGCCTGAGAAGAGTCGCCGAGGACTCCGACAGCTAAAAAAGATCGACCAAGTTTGGGACGAGGGCGCCCATGATCTGACTCCGGACTGGGGAAGGCAGTATTCATCCAGGCTCATACGAAGTTCAAAAGGCATATACGAATATGACGACTTGGTAGGGGTGAGAGCCCCAGCGAAGAGCTTCGAATCCACACCACATCGCAGACCCTCTCCAGCATCGATGACTTCTCGATGTCTTCGAGTTGGCAGATACCCAGGCGCTCGGCGAGATCACTGCCTGGTCCACACGACGCGCCTGCGAGTGTGCAGAGATAGACCAGTGTGATTGGGTTGCAGAACTTTTAGCACTTGTTGACGGGGGCATGATGCTGCCTCGTCGACGCAGCATCATGCCCTTCATCTCGATCCAGGACGGAATCAGACTCATCCAACATCCCTACCGTGAGGTCAGTAATTGCGGCGTGGCCCGTCCACTTCGTTGATGTTCAAACGCACACCCAAACCTTCTCACATCCGAAAACTGCTGCACTCCAAGCAGCTTGGCAACGCTCTACCGCTACCTGTGAAATTTCTGCCGTGCACCATTTCTGGATAGTTGTCCTTGTATTCGGTGGTCTCGTTGTTGGTTTCTTGATTTTCGCCTTCGGCTATGAAAAGTGGACAACCTCCAAGATGATTCGCGAGTGCCGTGCCAGGAACGAAAGACTGCTTGCCCACCAGAAAGGATGCAGCTTGGAACTTACGCAAACGAACAAGAGCCGATAACTTAGATTCTGTCAATCTTTCGATGAAAGATACAGCACTGCAACGAACTACGCAGTAAACGGTGCATCGTCAGTATTGAGTGGCGGCGTCGCTAGCATAGGGAGAGCGGCCGTCCTGCAGCCTCGGCCGCAGCGATGCACTCTTCGACCGCGGCGACGTTCAAGTTCTCCTCGATCCCGATACGGATCGCGGCAGCGATGGCGCGAGTGCGACCCGCGAGCCCTCGAACGTCAGCGAGTGGGCTGGCGATGTTGCGGCGGCGTCGGTGTTGGACCAGCCCAACCGCGAGATGACACCGGACACCACGTAGATGTTCCGAAAACGTCTCAGTGAAGCGGAAAATCGAGACGGCTTGACTGCCTATCCTTTCGTTTAACGTTCAATAGCGAGCTGTGGTGGGGTTCCCGGCTTGTTTGCTTTCAGGAGGATGTCCGCGATCATCGAAGCTCTTTCCTGATCGCCATCAGAGCGGCGGTAGCGGAACAATGAAAACCCGATTGTAATCAGATGCTGTGGCGTTCCGCCGAAGCCTGACACGTCATAGTAGATAGCCGCTTGATCCCCGGGATAGACGAGTACTGCAATTGGTGAACCGACCGCGCTTGCGGTCGCTAGGGTTTGATGCACGTGACTCTCGTTTGGGAGGTTGCCCGGGATTGTGTATTTGCACTCGAATGATGCTGCGACCTTGCTATCTCGGAGTATCAGTCCATCAGGTTCGACACCAAGCTTCTTCTGGCCTCCGATGGATAACAGTGGATAGTTCTGCTTTGGCGCATAGCCCCACCCCTGACCTGTTGATTCGAGTGCTCTCAGTGCCCGAGTGAGCGCAGTTTCCAACAACGGCCACGGTTCGACGGCGACCTCCACACCCACTGCGCGGCCGGGGTCCCCGATGACGGAGCGGTTGCGAAGCAAAGCCGATGCAATGTCCCAAGCAGGTTGGTACTTGCCCCATTGAGGAGGGAGGGAGCGCAACGCAACGTGAGGTGGAACATAGGAAGGAGTAGGTTGTCCGGGAACTATCGCGGTTTGTAGTCTCCGCAGCCGCGCCGCGAGTTGACCATTTTCCGCCGCCCGTCCCAGCAACCCGGCAACTATGGATAGACCGCGCGCAAAATCATTCCCGCTAGTGAGGTGATCACGAGTGAGGGGGAATCGCGCAGGGTTGAGAAGTGCGGTACGTATCCATTCGGTGACATTCAGTTTGCCATCGAGTTTACGATCACGGACATTGACCTGCTCATACGCCAATATCGGGCCATCACTTTGCAACGCGATATCCAGTCTTCGCGCATATTCGAGCGCTAAGGCACCAGATAGAGCACGGCGGGCGGACGGCTCCGAGCGTCGCGACCCGGTCACAGTCATACGGGTACTTGGTTCGAGTAGATCTACGACCGCTTGCGACCAGTCTTGTCCAACAGTCGTTTTGGGTTCGACATCGACAATCGAATCATTCGGCAGACGGAACGATCCGACGATATTTCTGAGTGTGACATTATTTCCGTCGACTTTAATTTGTGGTAGGCGGGGTCGAAGTTGTTCGCGTAGCGTTCTTTCTACTCGACTCAGTTCAGTCTGTATCTCGTGGGAAACTGGCTGAGTGAGGTTTTCGACGAACTGGAGTCTTTCAGCCACTCGTCACAGCCCGGCTTGGCGTCGCAGCTCAATGAACGCTGTATGTAGTGGCAGGTCGGACAGCGGGTGCAGATGTAAGCGATCTGCACCGAAGGTGCCCAGCTCGGTGTCGGCCTTCTGCCAGCGTGCGGCGGTAGCATCTGGTACTGGCGTCGAGGCAGTACCAGCGCGCAGGATGGCCGCCAGCGCTCCGTCGTCGTCCTGGAGGGATAGTCGCAGTGTGGGGACCACACGGTAGTCGAACGCCGCGATGAGAGAGATGAGCGCTTTCTCTACTGTCTGGCCCGCCACATGCCATAGGTGCGACTGGCCGAGTCGAAAGTCAGGTCCGAGCACTGCATCAATCCGAACATTGAGCGCTTTCAATAGCACGACCGACAATTGCCCGACGTGTTCCAATGTCCATGTCTCAAGCGTCGACGTGAGGTCTACGGTGTCGTCAGAGCCGAGATGCTGGGCCAACGCGTCGTAATCAGGTGGCATTTCGTAGATGCTGAACCGGCGCCGTAGTGCGGCATCGAGGGGCGCCACCGAACGATCCGAAGTATTCATGGCTGCAACGATCCACAACGTCTCTGGAAGGGTGAACCGCGCCGAAACCGTGGTGGAGCCCCCCACCGCGAATTCGCTGGGCACATCTATTCCAAGATCTCCGTACGGCAGATCGACGAAGGCCCGCCCCCGCTTGTCCTTGTCGATCAAGGCAAGCGTGTCACCAAGTATTGCAGCAGCATTGCCACGATTGAATTCATCGAGGACAAGCAATGCCCGGTTACCGTCGGCGGACGCGTAGTGGGCCAGGTTAATCAGTGGTCCGGTCGATACACGGATGCCAACACCTTCGCCTGTGGGGTGCGGCAGCAATCCAAGGACGAGGTCACTATATGTATAGCTCGGGTGGAGGACGACGCTACGTGTCTTCCCCATAGGGGGTTCTTCTGTTTCCTGCCAGGCATCGTGGTGGAGATCGGGGTCGAACAGAATCCCGCGCCCTGGATTTTCGATGAAGTCGACGAGTTGTTCGAGGAGGACAGTTTTTCCTGTGCCGGGAGGTCCCATGAGCAGCAGTGCGGGGTTTTCTTCGAGCCGTTCCACCATCGATGTTATTGCCGGAGTCATGACTGCGGCGTGGCTGTCCACCGTTAACCATTTGAAGGTGCGGTTTGGTGTCGCAGCCTCCACGAGTTGGCGCACAGGCACCGGTAGCAATGCGACGTCGGCAAAGGTGAGATCTGGCGTGGGGTTGTCCAGATATACCCGTGTGTGCACGATGTTGGTCTCATCTTTGAGTTTGACTGCGACGAGATACGGTTGAACACCGCTGGCAATGAGTGCTTCAAGTTGCTGGTCAGCTTCTGCGCTGGTGGTTGCGGCAGGATTTCCAGGGATCGTTTCAGGTCCGTCGCTGGTGGGCGTCGGAGTCATCTTCCACGCGGGCGGTGCGCCCTTAGTTTTTAGCCAGGCCAGGTGGGGGCGGTCGGATGATTCGAACTCCACGGATCCATCGATGGATCCACCAGGCCAACGATAGTCGATCTGGGTGGCTTTGCTGCCAGCGTCAGTGCGCGGGAACATCTGTTCGAGCACTTCCTTGAAGGCCCCGTCTTGAATCAGCTGGATATAGTCCTTGGTGTACCCGCCGCCATCTTCGACGTCTCGCCCGTATACAGCTTTGTGTGTTGTTTTCCCGTAGAAAACAACGAATACGGCTTCCACAGGGCGATAAGCCAATGCTCTACCTTCCGATGATGATGGCCTCTGGAGACCGTTTAGCCTCGACGCTGCGCTTGTTCTGTGCTGCTACCGATCGATGAGTGGTGAACGAGACGATATCGGCTTGCGGAAATAGGTTGCGCACGGCATCGGTATCACGGTTCGACATCACCCAGCGAACACCGCGGGAGGTCAGTTGGGAGCACAGCTCGGCAAGCTCTTCCAAGTCAGCTTGTCCGAACACTTTGGCGGTGTACTTGTTGAATTTCGAGGTAGGTTCCTTCTCGCCGGGATTGGTGAAGACTGGAAGATACGGCGGATCGAGGTAGACAAAGTCGTCGGTCTCGGCGCGTTCGAGGGCATCGCGGAAGTCTTCGTGCCGCACATCGGCGATGCTCAACACATTTTTGAGGGTGGTTAGTCGCTCATCATCAAAGTTGCGGAACGGACGGTTCCCCCACGGCGCGTTCATGGCCCCCGTCTTACTGTTCTCGCGCCAGAGGTGGTTCCAACTTGTGGCGTTCAGGTACAGAAACCGGGCCGCCTGTTCAATTGAGCTTTCAGGTTTGGTGGCGCGGACGGTGTAGTAGAACTCCTGTGAGTCGTTCTGTTCGTACCAATCGAGCAGCGGCCGGAGTTCGTCATGGCTGTCCCGGACAGCGTTCCAGGCATGGATCAAATGCCCGTTCAAGTCCGCCAAGTGAGCTCGTGCGCCGATGCGTTCCCTGACGGCGAAAAACATTGCCCCCCCACCAAGGAACGGCTCGTGATAGTTCGCAAACGACGCAGGTACATAGGGCAAAATCTTTGGTAACAGCCTTGTTTTCCCACCTGCCCACCGTACGAAGGGCTTCAACGGCGGCGGAGCCTGAGCAGGCACAGCAGGCTCGGTAGTGCGGGTAATGACAGTCCTCCGTCGTGTCCGACACCCGACGTGGGTGTCACTGGCTAGTGTCATCCTATTGCTGGATGGTTGTCGAGGAACGACGGCCAGTGTTGTATCAAGGAGTAGCGACATGGTCGACGCGGTCGAACTTGTATGGCCGAACAAAGACCTCCCACTTCTGGCCTCCGGGCTCACCTCCTACGAGTGGGTGCAGCCCACGGATCGACGCCTGTCCAAACCACTCAAGAGCGCAGCGATTTACCCGGGCAATTTCGGGCCAACTTCGAACGTGCTTGCTATCGGAGATGGGCTCGATGCCCTGGAAAGTCTGCAGCAGACACACGTTTTCGACGGCGGGAAAGTGCGTCTGGTCTACATCGATCCTCCCTTCAACACAGGCAAGAGCTTCAACCAGTACGGTGACAATCTGGCACGTCCGATGTGGTTGTCGATGCTGCGTGACCGTCTCGCGGCCCTGAAACCTGTCTTGCATGATGACGCTTCAATCTGGGTTCACCTTGACGATTCGGAAGTTCATCGTGCACGGGCTGTCATGGATGAAGTGTTCGGCGAGCGCGCCTTCGTCGCGTCGGTTGTATGGCAGAAGCGAACCACACGTGACTCCCGCGCTGCTTTCAGCAGCAATCACGACACCATCCTTGTGTATGCGCCCAGCGGGCCACGAGCGTGGAAGGCCTCACGAAATTTGTTAAACAAGGACGAGGCTCTGATGCAGAACAGAGATGACGATCCACGAGGGCCCTGGTCCGACGCACCGTTCACAGCCCCAGGCTTCCGTAAGGCCCAGCAGTACGACATTGTCACTCCCACCGGGGTCATCTTGAGGCCTCCGCGCTCGCGATCTTGGTATGCAACCGAGAAGACATTCCAGGACTTGCTGACCGACGACAGGATTTGGTTCCCCAAGGGGGGCAACGGTTCACCGCGCATCAAACTTTTCGCAAATCAGCTGCGCGGGCTGGTTCCTTTCACTGTTTGGGGTTCGTCAGATGTCGGGACCAACGATGATGCGAAGAGGCACCTGCAAGAGCTTTTTCCTGACGTCTCAGTCTTCGATACGCCAAAGCCCGAAGAATTACTGGAACGCATCATCCATATCGCGACTAAGCCCGGCGAACTTGTCCTTGACCTTTTTGCCGGATCGGGCACCACCGCTGCCGTAGCCCATAAGATGGGGCGTCGTTGGATAACTGTCGAAAGGAATACCCAAACCGTTCTCGACTTCACCTTCCCCCGCCTACAGCGAGTAGTTCAAGGCTCCGACCTGGGGGGAATCACTAAGCAGATTCAATGGAATGGCGGTGGAGAATTTGATCTGATGCATGTCAGTCCGCGGATCGGCACGCTCAGCGTCAGTCATCGAGCCCCAACTATCACACGGGAAATCGCAAACAAACGAACTGTTCGACCGAGGACGAAGAGAAAGGCGGGGTAACCCGCGAAGAAGGTGTTCACGTCGAGTT
This sequence comes from Rhodococcus sp. P-2, assembly GCF_016598535.1. GTDB lineage: Bacteria > Actinomycetota > Actinomycetes > Mycobacteriales > Mycobacteriaceae > Rhodococcus_F > Rhodococcus_F baikonurensis. Next base: position 2,774,246 of record NZ_CP066779.1, read on the forward strand.
CAGATAGGTAGAAACCGTTCGGCGTTCGCGCTTCTGCAAGAGAGCGTACTCCAAGTTGTCATCTATCCCGTGATCATGTCCTCAGAAATGAGGCGCAAAGATCTTCAAGTCGCTGATCAGCAAGATCACCACTGTCACGAGCGCAGCGGGATGCAAGCCGAAATCGGGTAGCCCACACTCGCCCACTAAGTGACCCGCGAAGCTGTCACCCTGCTTGCCGACGCGACGTGACCGCTGCACCTACGCGGCCAGACGGGCCGCACCGTCACGGGCATCTACATGCCTTTCGGTCGGCAAAAGAGTGTCGGAGTGTACGTGCGAAGCAATGCGGATTCCACCGCGTCTGCGTCCCATCCATTGCGCAACGCATCCCGCAGAGCCTTCGATCGAGCCGCACGGGCGTCGCGATCCGGGCCGTACCAATGCCAGCTCTGCCCCCGGCCGCCGCCGCGACCTTTCGCGCTCACCCCTGCAAGAATCTGCGATTGCGTACTCGCAACCACATGCGGACGTCCGGCGACGCTCGTCGTGGCCCGGACACAGATCGGGTTGTCGCACACTTCGTGGATCGAGAACTCGGAATCGGTCAACTGCAGACCGACTTTGAGCACAACGCGTACCGAATGAGGGCGCACGACTCGTTGCCCAACAAATCTCAGTCGATTTTCGAAGCCATCGGCGCGTTCCTGTCGGAAAGCGAGAAGTCGACGGACTTCGAATCCCGAAGTGGCCTCTTGTCCTCGTCGGCCCGCCCCCAATAGGTGTCGTCGACCATATTTGGTGCGCCGGCCGAGGGCAGTGGTGTCGAGGCTGGATATGAATCCTTCTGTGTTGACGCCGATGACCGCGCCGGGCTTCCCATGGTTATCTTCAATCCCGCTAACGAACGCGCCGCCGTCTACGCTTAGTGACGCAAGGTCTCTCGCTACTCCTGTATTTGCGCAAGCGCCCTTGGGAGGAAGCATCTTCTTCGGCTCAACCCAATGGGTTTCATCAAGGATCCCGTCCGCAGTCAAGCTGACAATGTCGTCCCAACCAGTCGGGTTGAACCTAGGCTTTTGCGGCCCGAGGTAGAAAGAGCAAGTAATCGAACAATCATGAAGCACAGTTCAGACAACACCTGCCTGTCCGAAATGTCGTCCCCATCGGGGACGTCTCAACCCCGCGCCTTCAGCGCCGCCTGCGCGGCATTGAACCCACCCATCCCGTGGACCCCGCCGCCCGGGGGAGTTGCGGACGAGCAGAGGTAGACGCCCTCGACGCCGGTGGCATAGGGGTCGAGCCCGAACCGGGGGCGCGCGATGATCTGCCGCGCAGTGTTCGCCCCCGCAGAGATGTCGCCACCCACGTAGTTGGGGTTGTACGCCTGCATCTGCGGCACATTGCGCACGTGAACGCCCACGATCCGGTCCCGGAACCCCGGCGCGAACCGCTCGATCTGACGCGTGATCGCATCGGTGGCGTCACCCGGATAGTCATGCGGCACATGCGCATACGCCCACACTGGGTGGATGTCTCCTACAGATCTGGAGGGGTCGGCCAAGAACTGCTGGCCCAACAGAATGAAGGGCTTGTCCGGCATCTGACCCCGTACGGTCTGGCGTTCGACAGCAGCAGTTTCCGAAATCGTGCCGGACAGATGCAGGGTGCCGGCCTTGCGGGCATGCGGATTCGTCCACGGCACGACGCTCCCGTCGGAATCACCACGCACGGCGTAGTCGACCTTGTAGGCGGCGGTGCCGTAGCGGAATTTGCGGTAGGCCCGGGCGATGCGGTCGGGCTGCCGACCGTCGAGCAGACGACCGGCGGCATCGGGGGCGATGCCGAGCATGACGATGTCGTAACCGGCGATCTGGGAGTAGTTGGTGACCCAGTTCCCGGTTTCGATGGTGCCACCGAGGCTTCGCAGGATCGACGCGAGGGCGGCTGCAATTGAGCCCGAACCACCTTGTGCCACAGGCCAACCGTGAGCATGAGCGGCCGCAGTGAGCATCGAGCCGACAGCACTGGAGAGAGGAAGGGTGAGCGTCCCGAACATGTGCGCCGCGACGCCACCGAACAGCGCCCGCGCTTGTGGGGTCTTGAACATCCGAGCGAAACCCGTCGCGGGAAGCAGAGCGCCCGTCCCGAAACGGGCGAGCATCAGCGGGTGCTTCGGAACATGCACGATCGGCTGGAAGACGTCCTGCACCAACTCGTCGAAGTTCTCGGATAGGTATCCGAAGACGTCGAGCCAGCGCTTGCCGTCGACACCCAGTCCCTCAGCGGTCCGGTTGATGTCGCGCCACAGAACCCCGGCGGTGCCGTCGTCGAGTGGATGGACCAGATCGATCTCGGGCCACAGCCACGCCAGGCCGTGATCGGCGAGGCCGAATTCGCGGTCGAGTTCCTTGAAGTAGGGAGAGGCCAAGGCCGTGGGATGGAAGGCGGAGCAATCGTCGTGGACGAGTCCGTCGACTATGTATTCGCTACTGCGGGTGCCACCGCCGATCTTGTCCGCACCCTCGATGACATGGACGTCGATTCCGGCGCGGGCGAGTTCGATCGCCGCCGCGAGACCGTTGGGACCACTGCCCACCACTACTGCTGTTGTCATTTGCTCTTCGCCACCCGTCTTCTCAGGTGTGAGCCTACGGAAATTACAGCGATGGCATTCTGCGAGCAAACAATTCAGGCCTAGACCTTGGTTGATCGATCAACTTTTGTTACAGTTCGAGGCGCACTGGCCGCAGCTGATTCTTATCGCTGCGGCCAGTTGTTGCATTCATCGCCCATCGCGCCTGTTTCCTGCGGATTCGGTATCCTGTGAATCGGAACTTCTCTGCACAGACGCAGCTCCGAAATCTGTCGAGGGGCCTTCTGGCTCCCTGCATCGCCGCAGTTCAGAGCAATTATAGGGCTACCTTAGTTGCGCCCGTGCCGGGGTTCTGAATTATCGTTTTCGTTACACGGTTGACTCACAAAAGTTTCAACCGACCGAAGACTCACGTCGCCGGGTGCCAGAACGCACACCATCGCGTCTGCGCAGGGCGGCTACTTCGGTGGTACCGAACACATCGTCGTGTCGGTGCTTTGAAGGACTTGCATTGCAAGTTGATGGCCATCAGCGCTGCTGGTCGTCGGTGCATCTTTATGGCATACGAAGGCTGGGTATGAAGCAACTTCCAGGCCCCCAGGGCCTCTATCACCCGTCCAATGAGCACGACTCCTGTGGAGTCGCATTTGTTGTCGACATGCATGGTCGCCGCAGCAGGGACATCGTCGAAAAGGCGATCACCGCTCTGGTCAACCTCGAGCATCGCGGCGCTGCCGGATCAGAACCCAACACGGGTGACGGTGCGGGCATTCTGCTGCAGGTTCCCGACAAGTTCTTCCGAGCTGTCGTGGACTTCGCGCTGCCCGCCGAAGGCGCGTACGCAACCGGTATCGCATTCCTCCCGCAGGGCGATGCCGATGCACACGAGGCTGCTGATGCAGTCGAGAAGATCGTCGTCGAAGAGGGCCTGAAGGTTCTCGGCTGGCGCGAGGTCGGAACCGACGACTCATCGCTGGGCGCACTGGCGCGCGACGCGATGCCGACGTTCCGTCAGATCTTCATCGGCTCCGAGGGTGACAAGTACACCGGCATGGATCTCGAGCGTCGTGCATACGTGGTGCGTAAGCGCACCGAGCACGAACTCGGCTCCGAAGGCGCCGGCAAGGGTGGCCCGGGTAGCGAGACCGTGTACTTCCCCAGCCTGTCCGGCCAGACGTTCGTCTACAAGGGCATGCTCACCACCCCGCAGCTCAAGGGTTTCTACCTCGACCTGCAGGACGATCGTGTCGAGAGCGCACTGGGCCTGGTCCACTCGCGCTTCTCCACCAACACGTTCCCGTCGTGGCCGCTGGCGCACCCGTTCCGCCGGGTCGCTCACAACGGTGAGATCAACACCGTCACCGGTAACGAGAACTGGATGCGCGCTCGCGAGTCCCTGATCGACAGTGACGTCTTCGGTGGCCGCGAGAACCTGGACAAGATCTTCCCGATCTGCACCCAGGGCGCCAGTGACACCGCTCGTTTCGACGAGGTGCTCGAGATGCTGCACCTCGCCGGCCGCAGCCTCCCGCACGCAGTTCTCATGATGATCCCGGAAGCCTGGGAGAAGCACGAGAGCATGGACCCCGCACGTCGGGCGTTCTACGAGTACCACTCGGCACTCATGGAGCCCTGGGACGGACCGGCGTCGGTGTGCTTCACCGACGGCACCGTCATCGGCGCCGTGCTGGACCGCAACGGTCTGCGTCCGTCGCGTCTGTGGATCACCGAAGACGGCCTCGTCGTCATGGCGTCGGAGGTCGGCGTCCTGCCGATCGATCCGTCCACCGTGGTCCGCAAGGTCCGCCTCCAGCCCGGCCGCATGTTCCTCGTGGACACCGCGCAGGGCCGGGTCATCAGCGACGAGGAACTGAAGAACGAACTCGCTGCCGAGCACCCGTACCAGCAGTGGATCGACGAAGGTCTGATCCACATGGACGACCTGCCGGACCGTCCGTACACGTACATGTCGCACGAGCGCGTCGTCCTGCGTCAGCAGCTCTTCGGTTTCACCAACGAAGAGGTCAACCTGCTGGTCAAGCCGATGGCTCTCTCCGGTGCCGAGGCACTGGGCTCGATGGGTACCGACACTCCGATCGCCGTGCTCTCGTCACGTCCCCGGATGCTGTTCGACTACTTCTCGCAGCTCTTCGCTCAGGTCACCAACCCGCCTCTCGACGCGATCCGTGAAGAGGTTGTCACCAGCCTCGGCGCGACCATCGGCCCCGAAGGCGACCTGCTGCACCCGAATGCGGACTCCTGCAAGCAGATTGCGCTCCCGCAGCCGATCCTGCACAACGACGACCTGTCGAAGCTCGTTCACGTCAACGACGACGGCGAATTCCCGGGCTTCCGCAGCGTCGTGATCCGCGGCCTGTACCCCGTCAAGGAAGGCGGCGACGGTATCCGTCGTGCGCTCGAGGGCATCAAGTACCAGGTCTCGCAGGCAATCGAGGGTGGCGCACGCATCGTGGTGCTCTCGGACCGAGAGTCCACCGAGGACTACGCGCCGATCCCGTCGCTGCTCCTCACCTCGGCTGTGCACCACCACCTGGTTCGTGAGAAGTCGCGCACCAAGGTCGGTCTCATCGTCGAGGCCGGCGACGCCCGCGAGGTGCACCACATGGCGCTCCTCATCGGCTTCGGTGCCGCAGCGGTCAACCCGTACATGGCTTTCGAGACCATCGACGAGTTCCTGCAGAACGGCGAGCTCGAGGGTCTGACCCTCGAGAAGGGCATCGCGAACTACATCAAGGCAGCCGGCAAGGGTGTCCTGAAGGTGATGTCCAAGATGGGCATTTCGACGCTCGCGTCGTACACCGGTGCTCAGCTGTTCCAGGTCATCGGCCTCTCGCAGGAGCTGACGGACGAGTACTTCACCGGTCTGCAGTCGCAGCTCGGTGGCATCGGCCTCGACCAGATCGCAGCCGACGTCCAGGCACGTCACGCCGTCGCATACCTCGATCGCCCCGAAGAGCGCGCTCACCGCGAGCTCGAGGTCGGCGGCGAGTACCAGTGGCGTCGTGAAGGCGAGTACCACCTGTTCAACCCGGACACCGTCTTCAAGCTCCAGCACGCAACTCGCACAGGTCAGTACGAGGTGTTCAAGGAGTACACGACCATGGTCAACGACCAGTCGGAGCGCCTTGCCGCTCTGCGTGGTCTGTTCGACTTCAACATCGGCAAGCGGCCGTCGATCTCGATCGACGAGGTCGAGCCGGCCAGCGAGATCGTCAAGCGTTTCTCGACGGGCGCGATGAGCTACGGCTCCATCTCCGCCGAGGCTCACGAGACTCTCGCCATCGCGATGAACCGTCTGGGCGCCCGCTCCAATTCCGGTGAGGGCGGCGAACATCCGTCGCGCTTCACGCCGGACGAGAACGGCGATCTGCGTCGCAGTGCCATCAAGCAGGTCGCGTCGGGACGCTTCGGTGTCACCTCGCACTACCTGAGCAACTGCACCGACATCCAGATCAAGATGGCGCAGGGAGCCAAGCCCGGTGAGGGCGGCCAGCTTCCGGCTCACAAGGTGTACCCGTGGGTGGCCGAGGTTCGGCACTCCACGCCTGGCGTCGGCCTGATTTCGCCGCCGCCGCACCACGACATCTACTCGATCGAGGATCTCGCTCAGCTGATCCACGACCTGAAGAACGCCAACCCGCAGGCTCGCATCCACGTGAAGCTGGTCTCCGAGGTCGGCGTCGGAACGGTCGCGGCCGGTGTCTCCAAGGCACATGCCGACGTCGTTCTGATCTCCGGTCACGACGGTGGCACCGGTGCCACCCCGCTGACCTCCGTCAAGCATGCGGGCGCACCGTGGGAACTCGGCCTCGCCGAGACCCAGCAGACGTTGCTGCTCAACGGTCTCCGTGACCGCATCGTCGTGCAGGTCGACGGCCAGCTCAAGACGGGTCGCGACGTCGTCGTCGCTGCCCTGCTCGGCGGCGAGGAGTTCGGTTTCGCCACCGCACCGCTGGTTGTCTCGGGCTGCATCATGATGCGCGTCTGCCACCTCGACACCTGCCCCGTCGGTGTCGCGACGCAGAACCCGTTGCTGCGTCAGCGTTTCAGTGGCAAGCCGGAATTCGTCGAGAATTTCTTCATGTTCATCGCCGAAGAGGTTCGCGAGCTTCTCGCGGAACTCGGCTTCCGCACGCTGCTCGAAGCCGTCGGCCAGGTCGACATGCTGGACACCACGCGCGCTCTCGATCACTGGAAGGGAAGCAAGGCAGGCAATCTCGATCTGTCGCCGATCCTGACCCAGGTCGAGTCCGCGTTCATGGACCAGGACGTCCACTGCACCGGCACGCAGGATCACGGTCTCGACAAGGCACTCGATCAGCAGTTGATCGTCTCGGCCCGCAACGCACTCGACAAGGGTGAGGCGGTCTCCTTCGAGTCCGCGATCACCAACGTCAACCGCACGGTCGGCACCATGCTCGGCCACGAGGTCACCAAGGCGTTCGGTGGAGAGGGCTTGCCCGAGGGCACCATCGACATCACGTTCACCGGTTCCGCCGGTAACAGCTTCGGTGCTTTCGTGCCCAGCGGTATGACCCTGCGCCTGCACGGCGACGCCAACGACTTCGTCGGCAAGGGCCTCTCGGGTGGACGCATCGTCGTACGCCCGCCGCTCGATGCAGCGGAAGGCTTTGTCGCCGAGGACAACATCATCGGTGGCAACGTCATCCTGTTCGGCGCCACCAGCGGCGAGGCTCTGCTTCGCGGTGTCGTCGGCGAACGCTTCGCAGTCCGTAACTCCGGCGCCACTGCCGTCGTCGAGGGTGTGGGCGATCATGGTTGCGAGTACATGACGGGTGGAAAGGTGGTCATCCTCGGAGCCACCGGACGTAACTTCGGCGCCGGCATGTCCGGTGGCGTCGCTTACATCTACAACCCCGACAAGGCATTCGAGAAGAACCTCAACACCGAACTGGTGGACCTCGAGGATCTTTCGGGCGACGACTTCACTTGGTTGAAGGGCGCCATCGAACGTCATCGCGACGAAACCGGCTCCGAGGTTGCAACGCGCATCCTCGCTGACTGGTCGCAGCAGGTGGGTCACTTCGCAAAGGTGATGCCCCGCGACTACAAGAAGGTTCTTTTGGCCATCGCGGCCGCAGAGAAGGATGGCAAGAACGTGGACGAGGCAGTTATGGAGGCAGCTCGTGGGTGATCCAAGCGGCTTCCTGAAGCACACGTCGCGCGAACTTCCGGTTCGCCGGCCGGTGCCGTTGCGCCTGCTCGACTGGAAAGAGGTCTACGAGGAGTTCCCGAAGGAAACCCTCAAGACCCAGGCCAGCCGTTGCATGGACTGCGGAATTCCTTTCTGCCACAACGGTTGCCCTCTCGGAAACTTGATTCCCGAGTGGAACGACCTGGTTTACAAGGACCACTGGCACGACGCCATCGAGCGTCTGCACGCGACCAACAACTTCCCGGAGTTCACCGGTCGTCTGTGCCCCGCACCCTGTGAGGCGTCCTGTGTCCTGGGCATCAACCAGGATCCGGTCACCATCAAGCAGGTCGAGGTCGAGATCATCGACAAGGCCTTCGACGAAGGGTGGGTCAAGCCGGTTCGCGCCGCGCACGCCACCAACAAGAAGGTCGCAGTTGTCGGCAGTGGTCCGGCCGGTCTGGCTGCAGCGCAGCAGCTGACCCGCGCCGGTCACGCAGTGACGGTCTTCGAGCGGGCAGACCGCATCGGCGGCCTGCTGCGCTACGGCATCCCCGAGTTCAAGATGGAGAAGCGGCACATCGACCGCCGTCTCGAGCAGATGGAAGCCGAAGGCACCGTCTTCAAGACCAACGTCAATGTCGGCGTGGACATCACCGCGGACGAGCTGCGTGAGCAGTTCGACGCAGTGGTTCTGGCCGGCGGCGCCACCGCAGCTCGCGATCTGCCGATCCCGGGCCGCGAACTGGACGGCATCCATCAGGCGATGGAGTTCCTGCCGATCGCCAACCGCGTGCAGTTGGGTGACCTCGACGCTCCCACCATCACCGCTGAGGGCAAGAAGGTTGTCATCATCGGCGGCGGCGACACCGGAGCCGACTGCCTCGGCACCTCGCACCGTCAGGGCGCGACCAGCGTCCACCAGTTCGAGATCATGCCGCGTCCGCCGGAGACTCGCGCCGAGCAGACTCCGTGGCCGACGTACCCGCTCATGTTCCGCGTGGCTTCCGCTCACGAGGAAGGCGGCGAGCGTCTGTTCTCCGTCAACACCGAGAACTTCGTCGGTGAAAACGGCAAGGTCACCGGTCTCAAGGCTCACGAGGTCGAGATGAAGTCGGGTCGCTTCGAGAAGGTCGAGGGCTCGGACTTCGAGCTCGAAGCCGATCTCGTGCTCCTGGCCATGGGCTTCGTCGGTCCCGAGAAGCCGGGTCTGCTCACCGATCTCGGTGTCGACTTGAACGAGCGTGGCAACGTCGCCCGCACGTCCAAGTGGAACACCAACGTCGACGGTGTGTTCGTGGCCGGCGACATGGGCCGCGGTCAGTCCCTGATCGTCTGGGCCATCGCCGAGGGACGTTCCGCAGCAGCCGCTGTGGACACCTACCTCGAGGGCGTCACGGCCCTTCCGTCACCGATCCACCCGACAGCGGCTCCGCAGCGCTAGAGGCTCTCACAAAGCCGCACCCCACCGCATTCGGTGGGGTGCGGCTTGTTTCTGCAAGCAATTCGCACGATCTGTAACAAACCTTCATCAATCGTGCATCGGACAGACACAACGCCCAGACAGTATGATTCCGGAGCACCGATAGTGGTGTATGGGTTGCTGAAGGTAAATCAGGGGAGTTTCATGCGTGCGAGGCGTCTCGTTGCGGTGTTGTCGGCACTGGCTGCCGCAGTAGTGGTACCGGTTGTCAGTTCTCCCGTGGCGTCGGCTGATCCCTGCCCCAGCCTGTACGTCGTGGCCATCCCGGGAACGTGGGAGCCCTCGGGCACCAGGCCCGGCGCCGGCATGCTCGCCCCGGTGACCAACGGGCTTCCGGGCTCCGTGCGGACCGATTACGTCACCTACTCGGCCACGGCCTTCCCGTGGGAGTCCAACGTCTACGCCAAGTCGAAGCAGCAGGCAGTCGACAATGCCCGCGGCATGATCGGTGCCATGGCTGCTTCGTGCGGAGACACTCGCTTCGCGATCGTCGGATACAGCCAGGGTGCCGACGCGGCAGGCGATCTCGCCGCCGAGATCGGAACCGGCATCGGCGTTGTTCCCCCGACTCGCGTCGAGGGCGTCGGTTTGCTGTCCGATCCCCGTCGTTCCGAGTCCGACGTCCTGATCGGCCCCGCTGTCGGCGGTAACGGTGCCAGTGGCCCGCGCATCGGTGGATTCGGTTGGCTGTCAGGCAAAACGGTGACGCTGTGCGCGGTCGGTGACCTGTACTGCTCGACGCCCAAGGATGACTTCGTGATGCGTCTGGCCGGATTCATGGCTCAGGCGTCCGATCCCACTCCGGCCAGTGCGCTCGCGCTGCGCGACGAAGCCGCCGTGATCGTCAACGATCTGATCACCGCAGGCGGACTCCCCGCTCTGATGGCCCAGCTCGATCCGGGCGCGAACTCGCGGCGCATCGACCAGTTGGTCGACTTCTACGGCTCACAGGTGCACACCGACTACACGCGTTACGTCGTTGACGGCGCGGGCAATTCGGCGACGTCCTGGCTGCACAACTGGTTGGCCGGCAAAGCCTGATCAGCAGTACGTCTGCTCTGCGGTGTCGACGTAGATCTCGGCGATGCGCTGCGAGGACATCGGCGTGATCTGCGAGTACACCTCGCCGACGGAGTTGAACTCCGCGAGTACGTCGGACCGCGGCATACCGTCGGCAAGAGCCTTGCAGGTGCCGTCGGCGTAGAGGATCTCTGCGGAATCCATTCCGGCGGGCGGGATCCCGGCCAGACGCAGAGCGGCGATGTACCGCTGTCCCTTCTCGCCCGCGTTCGCGACGATCTCTTCCGGTGAGCGTGCGTCGATCGGTGCGTTCGCCGGAGGCGCTACCGGTAGTGACACCGCCGGCGGAGTCGATTCGACGACGCTCGGCGCTGCTTCCGCAGGTGCGGCGAGCGGGCTGGTCGGCAGCTCGGAAAGCGTACTGGGGGCAGTCGAACTCGACGTCGCCGCAACCGACGTGCTGGTGGCCGCAGAAGTGGATTCCGATGCGTCGCTGTCGGATTGGCTGCTGCAGCCGCTGAGGAGTAGGCCCGCTGCCGCGACGCAGAGGACCAGTCTGTTCGTGTTCATCACCCGTGAGTGTTACACACCGTACCGCTTAGTTTGTCCGTTTTAAGGAAACTCCCTTTTGCCCTGTTTTTAAGTCGAAGTCCTGTGATATACATCTGTTCAGTTGTTACTTGTGAGTAGGAGCACACCGCAAAGACCTTGTCGGCGGCGGTCGAAACACAAGCAATGACTGCGAGTTTCGTCCCCCATCACATAAACGGCAGGGAGAAATCAGTGCAGAAATCTCACAAGAACGGCAACAGACGTCTCGGCACGCGCGTGGCCGTCATTGCAGGTACCGCAGGTGCGGTCCTCGCGTTCGCGGCGCCGATGGCCTCGGCTCAGGATCCGGTCGACAATTCGATACCCGGTGCCGCGGTGTGCCCGCCCACGGCCGAATCCTGTGTGTCGGTAGTGGTTCAGAGTGGAACCTTCGACAACAACGGCTTCAACCTCCCGATCGGAAAAGGCGACATGATCATCGCCGCCGAGGCCGGCTCCGGTGAAGGTGAGTCCACCGTTCTTCTCCCGCGCGACGACGGACACCACGGTGTCTACTCCAAGCCGTTGACCGTTCCGGGTGGAGTCCTCGGAATCGACCTGCCGTTCGGCAATCTGTTCGGCCTCGCCGCAGTCACCGCCGAGGTGGAGGCGACGGCTGCGCCGACCCTCAACGGCATCATCACCGACATGGATCTGAGCATCCCGGTGCGGATGAAGATCAACAACGCGTTCCTCGGTGACAACTGCTACCTGGGCTCCGCGGCTGCGCCGGTGAATCTTCGTCTCGCGCCTGACCCGTCGGTGGTACCGACCTACACGGTGCTCCCGGACAATGCGCTGAAGGTGAGCCCGGTCGGGAACCAGGCAACCGGCTTCGCGCTGCCCGCCGCCAGTGGTTGCGGACCGTTCGGAGTGCTGAACCCGATCGTCAACTGGCGAGCAAAGGTACCGGCCACGTCCGGAACCTCGCTCAGCACGATCTCCGACGCCTACCTGTACCCGGGCGGCCTCACCGGTAGCGATCCTCTCGACGATCTCGGTGGCGGAACAGGATCCAGCGGTTCCAGTGGCTCGAGCGGTTCGTCCGGAAGCTCCGGTTCCTGAAAACTCGGATGCCTTGAAGCAGCGGTGGTGGCGGAATGTCACCACCGCTGCGGCGTCCGACCTGTAATAACCTGTGCCTCAGGGTGGGCGAAGGCGGCACTCCATCAGGAGGACCTGCGCGGCCACGAAATCACAGGGGAGTCCTCAAACATGTTTCGAGACAGCGTTCTTGCCGGTCCGGTCCTGCGTCGAGGTGTGACGGCGCTGGCAGTTGCAGCCGCGGCCACCATGTTTGTCGGCACCGCAGCAACGGCGGAGCCGGCAGCAGTTGTCGGTGAGGTGTCCGCGGACTCCATCGCGGCAGCCCGTGCGCAGGCCATCGGAACGACGGTCACCGTCGTGGGAACCGCGACTACGCCGTCCGGAGTATTCGAATCCAGCTTCTACGACAAGGGCTTTGGTCTCCAGAGCGGCAATTCGGGCATTTACATCAGCGATCCGAACAACTCCGGGATTGCTCTCGGCGATCAGGTTCAGGTCACCGGAGTCCTCGCGGATCAGGAAGGCCTGCTCGTCGTCCGCCCGACTGCCGTCGAGGTAATCGGCACGACCACCCAGATCAGCCCGGCGCGAGTGCCCCTCAATGCAATCGGTGAGGGCAGCGAAGGTCGTCTCGTGACGGTGTCCGGGATCGTGAGCGGACCCGTCGTCGACGATCTGCCGTACGGCCACAAGATCCTGGTGTCCGGCGTCGAAGGAAACACCGTCATCTTCGTCAACACCCAGACCGACATCGACGTCGACGCCATTGCGGTCGGACGCCCGATCACCGTCACCGGTTTCAGCGGCCAGTACGCCAGCACCTACGAGGTTCTTCCCCGTTCGGAAGCCGATGTGCAGCAGGGTTTCACGGGCAGCCTGAGTTTCGGAAGCTGATCTAGATCTCGAACCGAGCTCCGACGCGCATCGACCCGGGAGACAACCGGCTGATCGTGCGTCCGAGCTTGGCTTCGACGGTCACGGGCACCACAGCCTTGTTCGTGCGAACTGCTTTCACGATCGCACTGGCCACCCGGTCGGGGGTGAAGTTGCGTTTGCGGTAGAAGTTGTCGACCTTGGTCTGATTCTCGAGTTGTTCTTCGGCGGTGGTCCCGGCGAACTCGGTGGTCTTGAGAATGTTCGTGTGCACGAGGCCGGGGCAGATGGTGCTGACGCCGATGCCGTGTGGAAGCAGCTCTGCCCGTAGGCAATCCGAGAGCATGAATACTGCTGCCTTGCTTGTCGAATATGCGGTGAGGGCCTTCTGGGGTGTGTACGCGGCAGCCGAGGACAGGTTGACGACGTGTCCGCCGGTTCCCCGGTCGATCATCATCGGGGTGAATGCCCGGCAGCCGTAGACAACTCCCCAGAAATTGATGTCCATGACGCGCTCGAACTGGCGTTGCTCGGTGTCGGCGAACGTCCCTGAGAACCCGATCCCGGCATTGTTGACGACGATGTCCGGCACGCCGTGATGCGCCGCGACGGTCTCCGCGAACCGAATCACGGCCTGCTCGTCGGACACGTCCACCTGGTAGGCGTGCGAACCGCCACCGAACACCGCTTCGGCTCCGCTGGCCTGAGTGGGTGTGTTGATGAGCGCCGCAGTGTCCTGCGCGCTTTCGAGGTTGATGTCGGAGACGACGACGATAGCTCCCTGGGCCGCGAAGGCGAGGGCCGTTTCACGCCCGATGCCGCTGCCCGCACCGGTGATCACCACCAGCGTGCCGGTGAGATCGCGCAGTCGACGCTGCAACTTCGATCCGCGTCGCCAGCCGGTGACGTCCTTCAGTAGCCCCATTGGTTGCCCTTTTCGTGTGTACGTTTGTGGCGTGCGTCTCTAGCTGACTTCCTCTCTGCGAAAGGTATCCGATGAGCGAGCTTCGTGTAGTTGCAACCATCCCGGCCAAGTCCGGTTCCGAGGACGACGTCCGATCGGCTCTGACAACTCTCGCGGAGGCGAGTCGGTCCGAGGACGGCTGTGTGTCGTACGAACTGTTCGAGTCAGCGGCTGCGCCCGGCACCTTCGTCACGATCGAAACTTGGCGCGGGCAAGAGGAGTTGGATGCCCATATGCAGTCCCCGCATTTGCAGGCAGCGCTTGCCGCTGCTGGTCCGCTCCTCGACGGCGCTCCGGCGATTCATCCGTTGAAAGGCGCCTGAATCAGCATGAATTCCTGACCTTCGCTAAGGGTCTGACCTGCGAATGTCGCTCGAAAACTGACCAATTGTCGCGCTTCATTCCACTGAGCGGGACCTGCGACTAATACCTGTGCCTTAAGTCACAAACTGTCTCGACAATGCTTCACATCACAGTTTCTGACCTGGAGGTTTTGAATGAGTCGCAGTTCTCGGCGCGGTCACCGCAAGGTTGCCGCCGTCGCGCTGGCAGTCTCCGCCGGCCTGTTCGTCTCGTCGTGCGCTGACAGCGGGAACGGGGGTGGGAGCGGCGACGCACCGGACTCCGGTTCAGGATTGTCCATCGGCCCGGTCAACGAGCAATCCGGCGAGGGCGACCCGGTCAAGGGCGGCACGCTCACGTTCAGCGGGTACTCCGCCGTCACGAATCTCGACCCCGCGAAGACTCAGATCGCCGGTTCGGTCGCCGGTTCGGAGTTGGGCGCGATCTACGACACGCTCCTGCGGTACGACCCGGCGTCCAAGGAATTCGTTCCGAAGCTCGCCGAATCGATGGAGCCGAGTTCGGACTTCAAGACATGGACCCTCGAACTGCGCGACGGCGTGAAGTTCAGCGACGGCACCCCGGTGGATTCGGCGGCCGTCTCGGCGAGCCTCAATCGTTACGTCACCAACAAGGGACCGCAGTCGAGTCTGTACGCGTCGAAGGTCGCGTCGGTAGACACTCCGGATCCGTCGACGGTCGTCTTCAATCTCGTCGACCCCTGGACCGGTATCGAGTCACTGCTCTCCACCGGTCCCGGCATGATCGTCGCGCCGAGCGCCCAGCAGGGCGATCAGTTCACCCCGATCGGCGCCGGTGCGTTTACTCTCGAGAAGTTCGCTCCCAACGAGGAATTGATCCTCGACGCTCGGGAGGACTACTTCGACGGCGCCCCGAACGTGGACAAGCTGCGGTTGATCAGCATCGTCGGTTCGCAGTCCACCACCGAATCGCTCAAGAGCGGCGGCACGGACGTCGCGTACATGCGGTCGCTACCGAACGTGCTGGATCTGATCGATTCCGGCTACCCGGGCTTCGTCGACATCCCGTCGCTGTCGTACCTCTCGCTGGTCAACACGGCTCCCGGTCGTCCCGGTGCCGACGTGCGAGTACGCCAGGCCTTGGCCCTCGCAACCGATCCCGTCGCGCTCGACAACCGACTCAACGAAGGTAAGGGTCTGCCCGGGCAGGTCATCTTCCAGGACACCTCTCGCTGGCACAACGACGTCGCTCCGATGGGAGTCGACACCGCCAAGGCGAAGCAGCTTCTCGACGAGGCCAAGGCCGACGGTTTCGACGGCAAGATCACTTACCTGACGCTGCAGGAGAATTCGGCGCAGGCGATGGCTCTGGCTCTGCAGTCGATGGCCAACGCCGTCGGTTTCGATTTCCAGATCGAGTACGTCAACTCGGTTGCCGACGTCGTCAAGCGTTTGTACGCCGACCGCGACTTCGACATGGCAACAGGTTCCGCCAACCTCGCGGAAGCCGATCCGTTCGAGCGTCTGTACTCGAACCTCAAGACCGGTGGGCGAAACAACGCCGCGAGTTTCTCCGACCCCGAGATGGATACGCTGCTCGACCAGCTGGGTGTAGCGACGTCGAACGACGCGAAGATCGAAGTGCTCGCCAAGATTCAGGAGCGCGCCAATGAGGTTGTGCCGTGGCAGGTTTACGGCAACACTCCGTGGCTCGGTGTATGGGGACAGAACGTCCACGGCATTCAGCAGAGTCTCGACGGAATCATGTTCTTCGACAAGGCCTGGAAGAACTGAAGGCCTCTGAAGAACTAGAGAACTGACCAGACCCGAGAAGCGTCCCTGCGGGGACGCTTCTCGGCATCGGAGAGTGTGATTGGTCAAGAAGTGAGATCGAGGGCAGCGCGGACGATGCTGTCGGAGTCGAGGCCGTGGTACCGGTAGACGTCCTCGAGTGAACCGACCTGACCGAACCGGCTCACTCCGAGCGCAGCACCCGGAACGTTGTTGATTCCCGTCAGGAACGCGAGGGTGTGCGGGTGTCCGTCGAGAACGGTCACCATCGGCGCGGACCGGCTACTCGGAAAGACCTGATCCAGGATCCACGACGGACCGTCCGCGAGGCCGCGCCGAGACTGGAGTGCTTCGAAGAGCAAGCCCGGGCTGGTCACGCACACCACGTCGGCGGAAATGCCCTGCTCGCCGAGTCTTTCGGCTGCAACCAGCGTTTCGGTGACAGTGGCACCCATGCCGACCAGAGTGACGGCAGGATCAGGGTTGTGTCGCAGTGTGTATGCCCCGGCGACCACCTGACGTCGACGGCGTTCTCGCGCAGCCGGATCGGTCGGCACCGCGGCCAGGGCCTGATCGACCGGACGGGTCGACAGACGCAGATACGACGAGCTGCCGTCGGGGCGGCCGAGGCGTCCGATGCTGTCGAGGAGCGTCCACTCCACGTCGACGGCGAACGCCGGTTCGAAACTGACGCAACCCGGCTGTTCCAGTCCGATGGAGGGGGTCTTGATCGACTGGTGCGCACCACCTTCGGCAGCCAGGGTCACGCCTGACGGAGTGCCGACCATGATCGACTGTCCACCGGCGTAGATGCCGTACGACCACGGTTCGAGAGCCCGCTCGATGAACGGGTCGTACATCACGCCGATGGGGAAGAGCGGCTGGCCCCAGCGACTCCAGGTTGCACCGAGTTCGCCCATCAGTCCGACCAGGTTGGTCTCGGCGATACCGAGTTCCATGTGCTGCCCGGTGGGCTTCTCACGCCAGTGCATGATCGTTTCGGCATCGTCGGCAAACCAGTTGTGCCGCTCGTCGGGGGACCACACCCCGACCTTGTTCAACCAGCCTGCCAGGTTCGTGGTGGAACTGACGTCCGGACTCAGTGTGACAACACGTTTCGCGGCGTCCGGCGCTTCGCGGCTGAGGTCGAGCAGCACCCGACCGAGAGCTGCCTGAGTGGTGGACGTGCCGGAGGGAGTGCGGCCGATATCTTTCGGAACTGCCGGAGGCACCAGGTGCTCCACCTTCGGGCGAGCCAGGCGCCCAGCGGTTTCGGCGCAGATGCGGCCCGACGGGCTGTCGGTCTCGAACCGTTCCCAGGGCTTCGACGGATTCATGCCGAGTTCCGCCGCCAGGTGCTCGTACTGCTCGATGGTGAGCAGCGACGAGTGGTTCTGCGGATGACCCTGCGTCGGCAGGCCCCGGCCCTTGATCGTGTACGCGATGATCACGGTGGGACGGGTGTCGTCGATCTGCGCGTACGCCTCTCGCAGGGCGTCGAGGTCGTGGCCACCGAGATTGCGGATGGCCGCGAGCACCGTGGCGTCGTCGAGGTCGTTGATCAGCGACGTGATCGCGTCGGCGTCCGCCGCGTCGCCGGGCAGTCTCAGACGTACCTCGTCGGCCGTGCATCGCAGCAGACGCTGGTACTCCGGATTGGGCATGTCCAGGATTCGTTCGCGCAACGCGCTGCCGCCTGGCCGGGTGAACAGTGATTCCAGCAGTGCGCCGAACTTCACGGTGACGACCTGCCAGCCGGCGCCCGAGAACATGCGCTCCAGGCGGGTTGCCGCGATGTTCGGGACCACCCGGTCCAGTGATTGGCGGTTGAGGTCGACGATCCACACGATCTCACCCAGTTCGGCAACCGAATGATCGAGAACTGCTTCCCACACAGCGCCCTCGTCGAGTTCGGCGTCACCGACGAGGGAGTACTGACGTCCGGTTCCGGCGCCGCCGAGGGAGGCGTCGACGTATCGGCGTGCGATGGCGCCCCAGATGGGAGCCGTCGCGCCGATACCCACCGAACCGGTCGAATAGTCCACCGGATCAGGATCTTTTGATCGACTCGGGTAGCTCTGCAGGCCCCCGAACTCGCGCAGCGTTGTCAGGTAGGACTCGTCGAGTTCACCGAGCAGATAGTTGATGCCGTGGAGCACCGGAGCCGCGTGCGGCTTGACGGAAACCCGGTCGCCGGAACGAAGTTGGCCGAACCACAGGGACGTCATGATCGAGACCATCGACGCGCACGAGGCCTGATGACCGCCGACCTTGAGCCCGCTGGGATTCGGCCTAACCCGGTTGGCGTGATGGATCATCGCGGTCGACAACCACAGAACGCGCTTCTCGATCTCCGCCAGTGATTCGGGAGCGTTCTGGTTGATGCTGGGGCTGTTCACGGCCGGTCCTGCCTTCAATAGTTGACATCGATCACCGCACCGCCTGTACCCCAGATCGTGGGGCCGACGATGTGGTTGTGATGTTTGGCAGGACTTCCTGAGGCCGAACCGTTCGGTGCGGCAAAGTCCAGCCGCACCTGTCGATCTGTTGTGCAGATTCTGCGTCAAAGTCCATCATCGGCATACAGATTGGGCAATAGCTACCCGACGGATTGAGCAATGTGCGCAACACCGAGGGCTGTGCGCCGTGACAGGTGGGCACTATGCGCAGTGCACTGCGAGTCGCGCGCGGTCAATCCATCAGGTCGTGGACGTAGCACCAGCGCCAGGATTCGCCGGGCTCGTGCGAGCGCATGACCGGATGCCCGGCGTCGCGGTAGTGGTTGGTGGCGTGCTGATGAGGGCTGGAATCGCAGCATCCGACGTGGCCGCAGGACAGGCACATACGCAGGTGAGACCAGTTATCCTCGCCCAACTCGGCGCACTCCTGGCAGACGCCGGGCGTCAGCGCCGCCGGGTCCGTTTCGGGCGCATTGGTTAGTTCCTCGCAACCGGTCGGAGCGGGTGCGGGCTGCTGCGTGCGAGCTGCTGCTCGCTTCAGGATTTTCTTCATCGCCTTCCATACTGCATGCTGCCAGGGTGAACGGCATATTACTGGGGGTTGTAGTAGCGGCGTTGCTGGTGGCGGCGGTCGCGCGAAGGTTCGGGCTGTCTTCGCCGCTGATCCTCGTCCTGGTCGGTTTGATCGCCTGTCAGATACCGGGTGTTCCGGAATTGGAACTCGATCCCGACCTCGTCCTGTTCGTCGTGTTGCCTCCACTTCTGTACTCGGCAGCACTGGACAGTTCATACCTGGCTTTGCGCTCGAATCTGCGTCCGATCGGATTTCTCGCGGTGGGGCTGCCCCTCGCGACGACGGCAGCGGTGGGCTTTGTCGCCTACCTGATCGTGCCGGAGTTCTCGATAGCGGCTGCTCTGGTTCTCGGCGCCATCGTGGCGCCGCCGGACGCGGTGTCCGCGAGCGCAATCGGACGCAAGCTCGGTCTGCCGCGCCGAATCATGACCCTGCTGGGCGGCGAGAGCCTGCTCAACGACGCCACCGCTCTGACGGCGTACAAGGTTGCTCTCGCTGCCGCCGTGGGTACTGGTGCGACGCTGATCGGCGGCTTCGAGACCTTCCTCGTCGCAGCGGTCGGTGGAACGGTGATCGGCCTGGCGGTGGGCTTCGTCATCTCGAAGGTTCGCGGCAAACTCCAGGATCCGGTGATGGAGAGCGGAATCGGATTGGTCGTGCCGTTCTTCACCTACCTGGCTGCGGAAGAGGTCCACGCGTCGGGCGTCATCGCCGTCGTCGTAGCCGGATTGTTCCTCGGCCAGCGCTCCACCCGTGCGAGCTATGCGACGCGTTTGCAGGACACGGCAGTGTGGAGGGCCGTCGACCTGATCCTGGAGTCTTTCGTCTTCCTGTTGATCGGGCTCCAATTGCCCAGTGTCGTCAACGGATTGCAGGGGTACAGCACCTCGATCGTCGTCTGGGCATCGGTTGCCGTTCTCGTGACCGTCGTGGTGGTCCGGATCGCCTGGGTGTTCCCGTTCACGTACGTACCGCGCTGGCTGTCTCCCCGCATCCGAGCGAGAGAACCGGAGATTTCCGCGCGGGCGGTGTTCGTCGTGTCATGGGCCGGTATGCGAGGAGTCGTGTCGCTGGCGGCTGCCTTCGCGATTCCGTTGACGGTCAACAGCGGCGAAGACTTCCCGGGCCGTTCGCTGATCCTGTTCCTGACGTTTGTCGTCGTGGTCGGCACGCTGTTGCTGCACGGCCTGACGTTGCCGTGGGTCATCCGTGTCCTCGGCGTGCAGGGCGATGAAGAGCAGTCTGACGCACGCGCCGAGGCGGCGGCTCAGGACAAGGCTGCCCGCGCGGCTGCGGCGAGGCTGGACGAGTTGGTCGGAGCCGACGCCGACGACGTCCCTCAGGTCCGGAATCGCGCCGCCGACATCTTGCGAAGCTGGAACACTCACCGCGCGAACTCGGCGTGGGAGCGGCTCGGACGCAGCGACGAGGATCTGGGGGAGAGCCCGTCGAATGCCTTCCGCTCGCTGCGCCTCGAGATGATCGACGCCGAGCGAGGTGTGTTCATCGCCGAGCGCGATGCCGGCCGGATCGACGACGAGGTTCTTCGGAAGGTGCTTCGAGAGCTCGATCTCGAGGAAGCCACGCTCGACCGAGACTAGACCGGCTGGTCTGATGTCGGTGAGGGTATTCGCTGGCCAGGGTCGGTTTACCCGACCGTTGAGGCCTGCAACTTAACCGATTCCACTGAGCGAGACTCGATCCAATTTTCTGTGCCTCCCGTCACAGACTGTTTCGTGTTCAACATCACGTCACGGTCTTACCCCGCCTTGGAGGCATTCGAATGAGTCGTAGTTCCCGCCGCGGAAGTCGCAGATTGGCTGCGGCTGCGCTGGCGATCACCGCAAGCATGTTCCTGGCGTCGTGCGCCGACAACGGCTCGAGCAATGGCGGCGGCGAATCCGCTGATTCCGGTTCCTCGCTGAAGATCGGCATGGTCAACGAGCAGGCCGATCCCGGTACTCCCACCAAGGGTGGCACGCTGACGTTCAGCGGCTACTCGGCAGTCACGACTCTCGATCCCGCGAAGGCTCAGGTTGCCGGCGCCACCGGTGGCAGCGAACTCAGCGCCATCTACGACGTGCTCATGCGTTACGACCCCATCGCGCAGAAGTTCGAGCCCAAGCTCGCCCAGTCGCTCGAAGCGAGTTCGGACAGCAAGACCTGGACGCTGAAGTTGCGCGACGGTGTGAAGTTCAGCGACGGAACGGCTTTCGATTCGAAGGCCGTCGCGGACAGCATCAACCGTTACGTCACCAACAAGGGACCGCAGTCGAGCCTGTGGGCTTCCAAGGTCGCCTCGATCGACACCCCCGATGCGACGACCGTCGTCTTCAATCTCGTTGATCCGTGGACGGGCATCCAGTCGATGCTCGCCACCGGACCCGGCATGATTGTCGCCCCGAGCGCCCAGCAGGGTGACCAGTTCACCCCGATCGGTGCCGGTGCCTTCACCCTCGAGAAGTTCGCTCCCAACGAGGAACTGTTGTTGGCTGCTCGCCCCGACTACTACGACGGCGCACCGAACATCGACAAGCTCAAGCTGATCAGCATCGTCGGCGCTCAGCCCACCGCTGAAGCTCTCAAGACGGGCGGCATCGACGCCGCGTACATGCGTACGCTCACTCCGATCCTGGATCTGATCGAGTCGGGTTACCCCGGCTTCGTCGACATCCCGTCGCTCGGCTACATCGCGAACGTGAACATGGCCCCGGGCCGCCCGGGATCGGATGTCCGTGTCCGCCAGGCGATGGCGCTGGCCGTCGACCCGGAGACGCTGAACACCCGCGTCAACAACGGCAAGGGACTGCCCGGCCAGGAGATCTTCCAGGACACCTCGCGCTGGCACAACGACGTCGCACCGATCGGCGTCGACCCCGCGAAGGCGAAGGAACTGCTCGATCAGGCCAAGGCCGACGGCTACGACGGCAAGATCACCTTCCTCTCCATCCAGGAACCGTCCGCGCAGGCAACGGCACTGGCGATCCAGGCGATGCTCAACGCAGTCGGCTTCGACGCTCAGATCGAATACGTCACCGGTGCAGGTGATCTGGTCAAGCGGATGTACGCCGATCACGACTACGACATGAGCACCGCAGCACTGAGCCTCGCCGAGGCCGATCCCTACGAGCGTCTGTACACGGGCATCAAGTCCGGCGGCCGTAACAACGCGACCGGCTACTCCGACGCCGAAATGGACGCTCTCCTCGACAAGTTGGGCGTCGCAACCACCGACGGCGACAAGAAGGCAGTCCTGGCCCAGATCCAGGAGCGCGCCAACGAGACCGTCCCGTGGCAGGTGTGGGGCAACGTCGCCGCACTCGATGTCTGGAACCAGAACGTTCACGGTCTCGAGCAGAGCCTCGACGGAATCGTGCTCTTCGACGGAGCTTGGAAGTCCTAGAGAGCCTGAAGTTCACGGCCGGCCCCGCGCCCATATCGCAGCGGATCGGGGCCGGCTGCGAACGAAGAAATGAAATCAGAGGAACTGCTGTGTATTGCGAGCTCGCTGTCCGAAGGAGACGAAATCGATGAACATCGGCGCAATAGGTAAGAAATTGGGCCAGCTCGTCATTGTGATCCTGATCGTCAGCTTCGGAACCTTCGTGCTGGCATCACTGATCCCCGGCGATCCCGCTGTCTCCGTTCTCGGGGAAGGCCGAACGCCCGCCGAGTACGAGGAAGTTCGCCAGCAGCTCGGGCTCAACGACCCACTCCTGGTTCGCTATTGGGACTGGCTGACCAGCGCTCTCCAGGGCGACCTCGGCAACTCGCTCGTTCCCCCGCAGCAGGACGTCCTCACCGCGATCAGTTCCGCTCTCCCCGTCAGCGTTCAGTTGGCAGTGATGGGTCTGGTCATCGCCCTCGTCGTCGCAGTTCCGCTCGCACTCTGGTCGGCGCACCACGAGGGTGGCGTCATCGACCGCGTCATCAGCGCCGCGACGTTCGGTGTTCTGTCCGTCCCGAGCTTCCTCGCCGGTCTGTTGCTGATCATGGTCACCGTCAACTGGCTCGGCTGGTTCCCCCGATCACAGTGGGTGCGCATCGGAGACAGCCTCTCCGGAAACCTTTCACACGCAATACTTCCCGCGATCACCATCAGCCTCCTCGAGATGGCGATGTTCACTCGCGTTCTCCGCTCCGACCTGGTGACGACGCTCCGTGAGGATTACATCCTCGCGTCGAAAGCCAAGGGAATGCCCACGCTGCGAGTGCTTTTCAGTGACGCGCTCCGCCCGTCGTCGTTCTCGCTCATCACGATGATGGGTCTGGCTCTCGGCGGCATGATCGGCAGCACCGTGATCGTCGAGACGCTGTTCTCGCTGCCCGGAATGGGCACGCTCATCGTCCGCGCAGCGCAGCAGGGTGATTCACCGATGCTGCTGGGCGCGGTGGTCGTGATCGCAGTCATCTACGTCCTCGTCAACAGCGCGATCGATGTTCTGTACACCTATCTTGACCCGAGGAGTCGTCGTGTCCATGTCTGAAGTGACGCCAGACGGAGCGGCCCCGTCGCCGGCCCCGTCCGAGGTGATGACATACCGGCAGCAGACAGTCCTGCTGGCTCCCGGTCCCGTCGAGACGCTGGAACAGCCCAAGAATCTGGTCCTGATCGGATCGATTCTCACGGTGGTCGGCGTTGCGCTGCTCGGCACCGCGCTCTTCGGTTCGGCCATCATGATGACCGTCCGCATCGTGCTCGCGCTCGTTGCCCTGGTTTTCCTCTTCAAAGGTCTCGGCAAACTCGGTACGTCCAAGTGGGGCAGTCAGTTCGATCTCTCGTACTGGCTGGCGTGCATCTGGCTGGTCGCACTGATCCTGGCCGCGATCTTCGCACCGCTGCTGCCGCTCGGTGAGTACAAGGACACGGTCAAGACCTTGGCCGAGCCGGGCTTCGCCTCGCCGAGCCTGCTGTCAGATCACCCGTTGGGTACCAACAACTTCGGTCTCGACCTGCTTGCCCGCGCTCTGTTCGGTGCTCGAGCATCCTTGACCGTGGCCATCTGCGCCGTACTGATCGGCATGATCATCGGCGGAACCATCGGCGTCATGGCCGGTTACTTCCGCGGCAAGGTCGACGCAGTCGTCGGAATCCTGACCAACTCGCTGCTGGCCATTCCTTCCCTGGTGCTGTTGATCGCACTGGCCGCCGTGCTCACGTCGAACCTGCGCAACATCACCCTTGCACTTTCGATTCTCTGCATTCCCAGCATGGTTCGAATCGCCAGGGCCAACACCATCGTCGTCGCCCAACGGGAGTTCGTGCTTGCCGCGAGGGCGATGGGCGCCACCAAATGGCGCGTCATCTGGCGCGAGCTGGTTCCCAACGTCCTCGTCCCCGTCGCCGCGCTCGGCCTGGTGGCCGTCTCCGGCCTGATCGTCGCGGAAGCGTCACTCAGCTTCCTCGGACTCGGTATCGCACAACCAGATCCGACGTGGGGCAACATGATTGCGGAAGGTCAGGGCGGGATCGTGGAGAAGCATCCGTTCATCGTCCTGGTACCAGGCGTCTTCCTCTTCCTGACGGTGTTCTCCTTCAACCTCATCGGCGAGAAGTATCGGAGTAAGCTGTGACCACTTCAGCTCAGCACGGCGTTCCGCTGCTGCAGGCGGACAACATCAGAACCGTATTCGCCACTCCCCGTGGCCAGTTGCGAGCAGTCGACGGCGTCTCGATCCACGTCTCCGCCGGCGAGACTCTCGGCATCGTCGGTGAATCCGGTTCCGGCAAGTCGGTTCTCGGACGCACCATCATGGGATTGCTCCAGAAGGGTCCGGCTCTCGACATCACCGGAACGGTGACGTTTGCCGGCCGCGACATGTCGACCATGAAGAAGTCGGAGATGAAGCATTTCTGGGGGCCGGAGATCGCCATGGTCTTCCAGGATCCGATGACCTCGCTCAATCCGTTCAAGCGCATCGGTACCCACATCACCGAATCCTTGAAGTTCCACCTGGGACTGAAGAAGGACGCGGCCCGCGATCGCGCTGCGGAACTCCTGTCGATGGTGGGCATCCCCGAGCCGAAGCGTCGGCTCGATCAGTACCCACACGAGCTGTCGGGCGGTATGCGACAGCGCGTCGTCATCGCGATGGCCCTGGCCTGCGAGCCGAAACTGCTGATCGCCGACGAGCCGACCACCGCCCTCGACGTGACCGTGCAGAAGCAGATCCTCGACCTGCTCGCCTCGCTCAACGACAAGCTCAACATGGCCGTCATCCTGATCAGCCACGACCTCGGTGTGGTGTCGGGTCGATCGGATCGCGTCGCGGTCATGTACGCCGGTTCCGTCGTGGAGACGTCGGCAACCGAAGAGCTGTTCACTCGTCCGCGTCACCCCTACACCGAAGCGCTGATGGCCGCGATTCCGCGACTCGAATCACCGACGCACACAGTGCTGCAGACAATCCCGGGTGGGCTCCCGGACATGACGAAGCCGATCACCGGCTGCCGCTTCGCTGCCCGTTGCCGTTACGCCCAGGACGACTGCCTGACCGGCGACCCGGCTCTGGCACCCGGCGGTCCGGGAGACAACACAACCGAAAGCCACACGTTCGCGTGCCACTACCCGGTCGATACCCCGGAAGGCACAACGGCATTGGTCGCCAACGAGAAGGCCGGTACTACCGCAGCGGGCCTCTCGCTCGCGGTGAAGGAGATGGTCTGATGACTGCAGCAACCGATACCAGAAAGCCCGAGACGGTGGACGCGGCCCTGACGGTCGAGGACCTGGTCGTCGAATTCAACGTCGGCAAAGGGCAGACCGTTCACGCGGTGTCCGGGATCAGCTTCACCGTCGCTCCGGGTGAAACCTTGGGCGTGGTCGGTGAATCCGGCTGTGGCAAGTCCACGGCGGGCCGGGCGATCATGCAGCTGCCCTCACCGACGTCGGGTTCCATTCGCCTGGGTGAGACGGAAATGACGGCACTGGGCGCGGAGGAATTGCGTCGCAGTCGCACTCAGTTGCAGATGATCTTCCAGGACCCGATCTCCTCGCTGAACCCGCGACGCAAGGTCAAGGCTCTCATCACCGAGGGTCCGTCGATCTGGGGCGGAAAAGACAAGGCCGCCATCGAAGCTCGGGCGCGCGAGGTTCTTGCCGAGGTCGGGTTGGACCCGGACATGGTGTGGGACCGAACCCCGCGCGAGCTCTCGGGTGGACAGTGCCAGCGCGTGTGCATCGCCCGCGCATTGATGCTCGACCCCAAGGTCCTGATCTGTGACGAGCCGGTCTCGAGCCTCGACGTCTCCGTGCAGGCGCAGATTCTGAACCTGCTCGAGGACGCGAAGAAGCGTCACGGGCTGTCGCTGCTGTTCATTGCGCACAACATGGCCGTCGTGAAGAACATCAGCGACCGCGTGATGATCATGTACTTGGGCCGGGTCTGCGAAATCGTTCCGGCGGAAGACATGCAGAACCGTGCGTTGCACCCGTACACGCAGCTACTGCTGTCGTCCATTCCCGATCCTGACGCCACCGTCACGGCGGCGCAGAACGTCGAGCAGAAGGTCATCGAACTGCCGTCGCCGCTCAATCCGCCCAGTGGCTGCCGGTTCCGCACGCGGTGCCCGCTGGCCACCGATCTGTGCGCGGAGGAAGTTCCCGAACTTCGTCTCGTCGAGGGTGGACACCAGGTGGCGTGCCACAACGTGTGAGTTGAGCTAGACGCGCAACATGTTTCGCACGTGACCGGTTTCGTTGATCGACCCGACCCTTCGGCTTCCATTCCGGGAAACAAGAATTCGAGTGACGGAGACGTACTCGATCGGGAAGGTCAACGGACGCTCCAGCCCGAGCAGTTCCTGCAGAACGATGTTGACGACGCCGCCGTGGCAGAAGATCGCCACGGTGGCGTCGTTGTCGGTCGCCGCGACCACGTCGTCGATCGCGCCGAGTACTCGCTCGCGAAAAGCGTCGGCGTCCACCGACTCGGGTAGCCAGCCGGCTTTGATGCGCGCATACGTTTCCGGTGCGCGTTCCAAGACCTCGTGCATCGGGATGTAGTGGGGCTGCTCGTAGTCGTATTCCGCCAGACCTTCGAGCTGGGTGACCGGAAGTTCCAATACCTGCGCTACCGGGGCCGCGGTCTCGAGCGCACGCTTCTGCGGGCTGCTGAACAGTCCGGTGATCCGGTACGGCGCCAGTGCTGCGGGCAGCCGACGTGCCTGGGCACGGCCTTCGTCGGTGAGCGAGGGATCGGCGCGGCCTTCGGTGACCTCGGCCAGTTCGGGGAGCGCGTGTCGGATCAGGAGTAGTTGCACCCACGTCACCTTGCCATGTAGAGATCGAACGCCACCACGAGGTTTCGGCCTTCGCGTTTCGCCTGGTACATCGCGTTGTCGGCGATGTCGAGCAAGGTCTCCATCCCCGGCATCGCCCGGTCTACCCAGGCGACGCCGATACTGACCGTCCCCGCGAAGCCGCGAATGGAACGGGCGTGGGTCTCCTGGGTCTGCCGGATACGCTCCGCGAGCTGGATGGCTTCCTCGAAGGTGCAATCGGCCATCGCGACGGCAAACTCCTCACCGCCCAGGCGGCCGGAGAGCCCGAGCCCTTCGGCGGTGGCGAGGAGGGTGTTTCCGAATTGTTCGAGGACTGAATCGCCGGTGAGGTGGCCGAGGTTGTCGTTGATCGATTTGAAGTGGTCGAGATCGAGCATCATGACGGCGATCGATCGTTGCGCTGTGTGCTGGGTGTCGAGGAGTTCCTGCGACCGGGTCAAGAACGCGTGCCGACTCAGTGTTCCGGTCAGGGCGTCGCATTCGGCGATGCGTTGGAGTTCGCGCTCAGCGCGCCGCTGCGCTCCCGTGGCGACGGCTACGGCGATGGGGGAGAGTGCCATCAAGATGACGGAGATTCTGGTGGTCACGCCTTCGCTCAGCAGGTGAACCGGATCTGCCAACGCCAGGCGCCCCTTGCCCGCCATGACCAGCGCCCACGCACTCCATCCGGCTGCCAGGAGCGAGGTGCTGAACAGCGAGACGCGCATCGCGCACCACAGGAGCGCCGGCATCGGAAGCAGCAACGCGAGGGCGCCCTGCACCTCCAACGCGAGCGGCAGACAGGCCAGGAGTGCGGCCAGCGGCGCGAGGATCTGTGCGAGCCGCCTGAGCCGGAGGCTTTGACGTACAGAGGGCCCGAGAGTGCGAAGAATGTGTTCGAGCGTCGGTGCCGAAAGAACGATCGGCAGCACGATCAGATACGTACACAGGTCGGCGAAGAACCAGCCCACCAATTCCGTTGCCGCACCGCTTCCTTCGTGGAGTTGAGTGCGGAGTGCGCTGGCGGACCCGGCCGTCAGAGATGCCAGAACCGAAACGAGAAAGATTCTGGTGGTGTATTTCGCTTCGGACACTCGCTGTGGAAAGCAGCCGAGCAAGTTCGCGGCGATCAATCCCGTCGTGACTCCGACCAGGTTGATCGCATTCAGTTCGAAGGCCCGCTGCACGGGGCTTCCGGTCGCAAGATCCGCTGTCATCAGCGCGGCGCCGCCGACAGCCAGCCCGATCGGCGCGAACGAGCGAGGGTTACGAAGGAGAATGCCCAGAAGGATCGCGTTGGCGGGCCAGAAGGTCGAGAGAAACCCGGGCGGACGGGCGGCGATGCCCGCCAGAGCGACAACGAGGATCGCCACGAAAATCAGGCACGAGCGCACCTGACGTGTCGAACGGTCCATGGTCAGCCTGTCGTAGAAAGCAGAAGCTGTCCGAGACTAGCAATGATCCGGCTACTGTCCGAGTTGTAACTTTAAGTGTCATCCCGACGGTTCGGCTGCGTGAGGCGCCGGATCAAGTTCGCCAACTCCTCTGGCTGATCGATCATGGCGTGGTGATGCGCCGGGCGTAGGACGTGAAAGCTCCCGCCGAGGTAGGTGGCGAGTTTCTGTTGTTTCGCCATCCACGCGATGGACCAGGGAGTGGTGTGGCCCGTGTGAGCGGCAACGACGCTGAGGTCGATGTCGGGCAGTGGATGCTTGCTCGAGCGTCGTAAAGCGGTGAGTTCCAGCGCCATATCGGTGTACGCGACGTATTCGATCATCGCCGCTTCGAGGTAGTGCGGTTCGCTGTAGATCTTCCGGACCCATTCGAGGGTGGCTTCGGACGAGCCGCTCGGCGGCACGGACTGGTTGAGGATCTTGCGCGTCGTCGTGCCGAGGAGTCGTTGGAGCCCGGTGGTGCTGAACGAAGCCGCGGCAGCTCGGGAGGCGATCAGGAGAAGGTCGCGGGGGAAGAGACGTTTCGGCTCCTTCTCGGCGCTCGAATCGAGAAGCAGCATGCCCGCCGCCCGCTCCGGGAACAAGCGGGCGAAGCCTTCGACGTAGAAGCCGGCGATGGAGTGGCCGACCACCACAGCCGACCCTGTCAGTCCCAGTGTGTCGAGGACATCGCGGATCCGCTGAGCTTCGCCGCGGACGGTCGGCACGTCGGACGACGGTTCGCTGAGCCCGAAGCCCGGTCGATCGAAGCGGACGACGGTGTGGTCCGACTGAAGATGACGTGCGCAGTCATCCCAGTCGAACCAGTTGCCCGCCAGCCCGCCGCACAGGACGACGACGGGGCCGTCGCCCTCGGCGAGAACGTGCAGTCGGCTCTCGCCGACCTGCAGGATCTCGCCCGGTGGTTTCACGTGGAACAATTCCGGCACGCGAGAATCCGGACTACTGACGCGGTTTCGCGAGGGGGAAGGCCAGTGTCTCTCGGATGCTGCCACCCGTGATCAGCATGACGATTCGGTCGACGCCCATCCCGAGACCGCCCGTCGGCGGCATCGCGTGTTCGAGGGCTTGGAGGAAGTCCTCGTCCAACTCCATCGCCTCGGGGTCGCCGCCCGCCGCGAGCATCGACTGCTCGGTGAGCCGGTTGCGCTGATCCACCGGGTCGGTCAGCTCGCTGTACGCGGTTCCGAGTTCGACGCCCCACGCCACCAGGTCCCACTTCTCGGCGACGCCGGGGATGCTGCGATGCGGCCGGGTGAGCGGCGACATCGAGGTGGGGAAGTTGGTGTAGAACGTCGGGAACTCGGTGTAGTCCTCGACCAGGTGCTCGTACATTTCCTGCGCGATGGCACCGGTATCCCAGCTGGACTGGTACGGGATCTCGTTGGCGTCGCACAGCTTCTGCAGGTCTTCGAGACTTGTCTCGGGGGAGACGTCGACACCAAGTTTTTCGGCGACGGCGCCGTGCATCGTCTTCACCGGCCATTCGCCGGAGATGTCGACCTCGACCAGTTCGCCGTCCGGGCCGGGTCGCATGATGATCTCGCGACCGAAGGCTGCGACGGCCGCCGCCTGGATCAGCTCGCGGCACATCCGCATCATGCCCTCGTAATCGCTGTGGGCTTCGTAGGCCTCGAGGATCGTGAACTCGGGGTTGTGTTTGAAGTCGACGCCCTCGTTGCGGAACACGCGGCCGATCTCGAACACCTTCTCCATACCTGCGACGCACAAGCGCTTCAGGTACAGCTCGGGTGCGATGCGGAGATAGAGGTCGAGGTTGTATGCGTTGATGTGTGTCAGGAACGGAGCGGCGTTCGCGCCGCCGTGCACCTGCTGCAGGATCGGGGTCTCGACTTCGAGGTATCCGCGACCACCGAGTGAATCGCGTAGCGACTTCACGACTGCGCTTCGGGCCTCGAGCAGTTCGCGGGCCTTCGGGTTGAGGGCGATGTCGAGGTACCGCTGGCGGACGCGAGTCTCGGGATCCGAGAGGCCCTTCCACTTGTCGGGCAACGGGTGCAGGCACTTGCCGTTCATGCGCCACTCGACGGCGATGAGCGACAGCTCGCCCTTGCGGCTGCGCCCGATGGTTCCGCTGACCTCGATCAGGTCACCGAGATCGAACTCGGCTGCGAACTCCGCCAGTTTCTCCCGGCCGACATTGTCCTGGTCGACCAGAACCTGGATGTCGCCGGACCAGTCGCGCACGTCCGTGAACACGACTCCGCCGTAGTCGCGAACCCTCAGCAGGCGTCCCGCGATGCGTACGCGGGTGCCCTCCGGCGACTTCGCTGCGGCAGCGATCGTGTGCGTCGGCGGATAGGCGACGGGGTAGGCGGCGATCCCTTCGTCGGCGAGTTGCGCGAGCTTGTTCATGCGTACTCGAACCTGCTCGGGTCGACGCGGACCGTTGGTCGTGAACGACGGCGCCGAGTCCGGTGGGCTGCCGTCAGCATGCAACCCTTCGGACGTCACCAGAGCTGCAGGCACCGCCGCATGCGTTCCGGTGTGCTTGACGACCTGGCTCGACTTGCGCCCGAAACTGGGCAGCACCACGAAGCCTTCGGCGATGGCCGACGCGAATCCGACCCGCGGCAGCTCACGGTTGTCCTCGAAGCAGAGGAAGCGCGGCTCCCAATCCGGCTGGTACTTCACATTCGAGCGGTAGAGCGCTTCGAGTTGCCACCAGCGAGAGAAGAAGACGAGCACCGAGCGCCAGATGCGGAGGATCGGGCCGGCGCCGATGCGCGAACCTTCCTCGAACACCGAGCGGAACACGGCGAAGTTGAGTGAGACCCGCACGACGCCGATCTCGTCCGAACGTGTGGCCAACTCCGAGACCATCAATTCGACGACACCGTTGGGCGCCGTCGGCTTGCGACGCATCAGGTCGAGCGAAACGCCGTTCGGTCCCCACGGCACGAGCGAAAGCATGCCGACGACGCTTTCGTCCTCGGTGCCTTCACCCATGACGGCTTCGACGAGGAGGCAGTCGCCGTCGAGGTGATCGCCCAGTCGGCCGAGTGCCATGGAGAAGCCGCGCTCGGTGTCGGTGTCGCGCCAGTCGTCGGCGCGGATGATGACGGCCGCCATGTCCTCGGGCGGGATGTCGCGATGGCGTCGCATCCGGACGGTGACGCCGTGGCGCCGCACGCGGGTGACGGCCTGACGCACCGGGCGCATGTCGCGTCCGTTGAGGTTGAACTCGCGCGTGCGCAGGATCGCTTCGTCGCCGAGTTGCAGGACGCTCAAGCCTGCCTTCTTGTACGCCGTCGCCCCGGTTTCGCTGGCGCCCATGACGGCCGTCGCCCAGCCGTACTGCGACGCGAGCCCCTGCCACGCTTCGATGGCGTGCGGCCACGCTTCGGGATCGCCGATGGGATCACCACTGGCGAGGCAGACGCCGATCTCGACGCGGTACGTGATCGCGGCCTTGCCGCTCGGCGCGAAGATGACGGCCTTGTCGCGGCGGGTGGCGAAGTAAGCGAGGGAGTCGTCGGCACCGAAGTTCTGGATCAACCCGCGGATCGCGGACTCGTCGTTTCCGGTGAGGGCGTTGTTGGAGCGTTGCGCGCGGAAGAGCGTCATGACCGCGGCGAGTAGCGCGATGGCGCCGAGCAGACCGAGGACCGTGTTGACGAAGACGCGCGGGTGGCCGTCGAACACCTCGTTGTCGACCGAAGCGGCCGCGGTGACGCGGTTCAAGGCCCAGAGGAATCGTTGGTTCTGCGGCAGGTCACCTGGGAAGAGTTCGACAAGGCCCCAACCGATCACGGTCGCGACGGCCATGCCGCCGATCAGAACGCCGAGCGCTTTCCAACCGGCGCCGCGTCGTACGCGTGTGTAGAACTCGGGCCTCGCCGCGATGAGGATTCCGATCACGACAAGCAGAACGACAACGGCGACGGCGTTGTTCGGGTTCTTGTCGACGATCGCGGAGGCGATGTTGGTGAGGGTGATCAGCGACAGGTAGATCGTCAACAGCCACCAGGCGATGCGCTTGCGGCTCGCGAGGGCGGCGGCGAGCAAGGCGACGACGAGCGCCCACGACAGGCTCGTATCCGGTGCGTCGAAGTAGTAGCTGTCGATGTATTCGCGTGGGACGCGGAGGATGTGCCGCAGTACCGGCGAGATGCTCCACAGGAACACCAGTACGGAGAAGACTCCGAGGATCAGTCCCGAGATATGGGGAACCTGGCTGAACCGCCCTTTGCGGAATCGACGCGCCTGGCGCGGATTTTCGGGTGGCGATTCCACCAACTCTGCAGTGGTGTCCGATACCTCGGTCAATGGTGCCATCGAGCTTCCTCTCCTACCGGTCGATCAGATCCTCACGCTAAGTGTGGTCTGTCGTGTCCAGTTTTGTGGGAGGAGGAAGATGATTGACATGACCGACAACATTCCAGCAGTACCCATCCGCGACGAAATGATTCGGCTCGGTCAGTTTCTCAAGCTCGCGAACCTCATCGAATCGGGCGCGGAGGCCAAGGAAGTGATCGCCGACGGCATGGTGTCGGTCAACGGTGAGGTCGAAGATCGTCGTGGCCGTCAGCTTCGTGACGGCGATGTCGTCGAGATCGGCGGGATGGCCGCCAAAGTGGAAGCCCCCGCCTGATCCCGCGACTTCCGACTAGCTTTCGCGAACGACGACGCCGTCCTGGTCGCTGTAGACGATCTCGCCGGGGTTGAACGTGACGCCGCCGATTTCGATCGGCACGTTCTTCTCGCCCGAACCGGTTTGCGTGCTCTTGCGCGGGTTGGTCCCCAAAGCCTTGACGCCGATGTCGAGGGTGCGCAGGATCGCCGAGTCGCGGACGGCTCCATTGACGATGACGCCGGCCCAGCCGTTGTCGACGCCGCGGCCGGCGATGATGTCGCCGACCAGCGCGGTGTGGATGCTCGCGTCACCGTCGACGACGAGGACTCCGCCGTTGCCCGGTTCGCTGAGCGTCTGCTTCACGAGCAGGTTGTCCTGGAAGCACTTGATGGTGGTGATGGGGCCGGCAAACACTTCACGTCCACCGAACTGGGTGAACTGCGTGTCGCAGCTACGGATGTCGGGTCCGATCTCGTCGGCAAGGTCAGCGGTCGCTACAGGCTCGGTCATGCCCCACAGGATAGTCGGCAGGGTTCGGGCCTAGTGGGCCTCGGGGAGGGTTCTCAGGCCAGTACGCCTGACGTGGGGGACGTCTGCGAGTTGCGCGACGGCTTGATCGAAAACCTTTCAGCACCACGCGCCATCCGGTAGACATCGACGGTGGACACTTCGCGTTGGTATCGATCGTTCGCGGAAGTGGAGGCTCGAGGGAACTCCGCGATCTACGAGGAATGGGGCACCGGCGTATCGGAGGATCCAGCAGTCCTCGCTCTGATAGATCGGCTCCCAGAACCCCGCAGGCAACCCAACCTGATATTCGGGGCGTGCCGTCACCTCGGTGCCCCGGTCGCGCCGTATGCGTTGTTTCGCCGGTGGCTGAGCGACAACTGGTCCGAGGTGGAACAACTCGCGCAGACCAGGACTACACAGACGAATGAAGCTGGCCGCTCTGCCGTGTTGCTTCCCGTCCTCGGGTTGTTGAAGGGCCCGCTCTCCCTCATCGAAGTCGGTGCTTCGGCGGGCCTGTGCCTTTACCCTGACCGCTACAGCTTTCTCTACGACGGCACAAAGTATCTGCATCCAGTCGATGGTCCGTCCACCGTTCTGCTGGAGTGTGCGACGACCGGCAGTCCGCCAATTCCGGAGAGAGTCCCAGACGTGGTGTACCGGGCGGGCATCGACCTGAACCCACTCGATGTAGGCGACACAGACGACATGAGATGGTTGGAGAGTCTTGTGTGGCCGGAACAGGACCACCGCCGGCGGCGATTACGCGACGCAGCGGCACTCGCTCGTGTGGATCCGCCTCATCTGGTTCGCGGAGATCTTACGTCGGCTGTTACCGATCTCGTCGCACGTGCGCCACGGGAAACAACGATCGTGGTCTTTCACAGTGCGGTACTCAACTATCTGATACCAACTGCCAGAGATGAATTCGCAGAAGCTGTTCACGCTTTGCCGTGTCGCTGGATAGCGAACGAAGGTCTCGGGGTTTTGCCCGAAGTCGATGCCAAGTTGACGGCATCACCAGAGGCGCGCCGTGGCAAATTTGTTGTCTCTCTTGACGGCACACCCCGCGGGCTAGCTGGTGGCCATGGGCAGTTCCTCGACTGGTTAGACCAAACCCGCACGGCGCCAGCAGGTTAGGTGTTGGGAAGTATGCCGTTCAGCACTATGTCGGCAAGAGAATCGGCAAACGGTCCCGGGTCCGAGACGTCACGAACCGACAGTGCGAAGATGGCCGCGCCCGCCATGATGTCGAGAAGAGCGTCGGCGTCGACGCCGCTTCGGATGTCGCCGCGCTCCCTCGCCGCCTCCAGTCGACGGTTCAGCTCGACTCTGACTCCGGCCAGTTGCCGCACCACTAGAACGTCGCGCAATTCCGCGTTTGTTCGCACCTCGCTCATGAGCCCGGGCGCCGCGGCCCGGGTGGCAGGAGCGGCGAACAGTGCCACCGCGCCCTGCACAAGCGCGCGAATCTGATCCGCGATCGTGCCCTCGGTGCCGAGTTCGGTGTCGATGTCCGCGCCTTGTTCGATGTCGAGCACCGGGTAGATCGCGTCGTTGACGATGTGTGCCTTCGACGGCCACCGACGGTAGATCGCCGGACGCCCCACTCCGGCACGCGTGGCGATGGCGTCGATGGACGTGCCCGCATACCCCTTTTCTTCCAACAGTTGCCTAGTCGCGTCCAGTACTGCGTCGTCGATTGCAGGGTTTCGCTGCGGGCCCAGGCGGTGCTGAGTCTCAAAATCTTTGGACATTTTGGGCAAATCCCTTGCGGTATCGCTGTGATGGCCGTTACATTCTGTCACGGCTTTAGTCGATACATATTGTATCGACTATCGGCACGTGCGCATCGGCGCCACCGAACCACGAGGAGTGGTGATGAACCTTCGAACCGAAACAGAAACCTCAGGCGAAGACCCCGACTACGCCGAATTCGCCAGGCCCGGCGAATCCCGCAACGACCCGGCAGAGATGCGACGCAGCCTCGAAGGCTGGCTTGCCACCGTGCTGTGGCGAGGCTCGAAACCTTCCGTGACCTCGGTCGAGATACCGGCCGCGAACGGCATGTCCAACGAAACTGTGCTTTTCGACGCGACGTGGATCGAGGACGGGGTTCGAGGTGAGCATCGCCTGGTCGCCCGCATCGCCCCGCGCGACAGTGCGGTACCGATCTTCCCGTCGTACAACCTGGACCAGCAGTTTCGGGTCATGAGCGCCGTCGCGGCTCACACATCGGTGCCGGTCCCGCGGGTGTACTGGTCCGAGAGCAACCCGGACGCGCTCGGCGGTGAGTTCTTCGTAATGGAACGGCGCGACGGCGAAATTCCGCCAGACGTCATGCCGTACACGTTCGGATCCTGGCTCTCGGAGGCATCAGAGGACGACTGTTCTCGACTCCAGCAGTCATCGGTCCGGGTGCTCACGGAGTTGCACGCTATGGCCGATCCGCACCTGGCTCTCCCTGAGTTGTGCGGCGGCGGTGCCGAACCGACTGGGGCAGAAGCACTTCGCGCGCATCTTGAGGAGCAGCGCCGCTATTACGAGTGGGCAACCGCCGACGGACCAGGATCTCCGTTGATCGAGCGCGGTTTCGACTGGATCGAGGCGAACTTCCCCACCGATGCCGGTTCCGCAGTGCTGTGCTGGGGAGACTCGCGGATCGGAAACGTCATCTACCGCGACTTCGAGCCGGCGGCGGTCCTCGACTGGGAGATGGCCACACTGGGGCCGCGTGAGCTGGACCTCGGCTGGATGATCTTCCAGCACAGGTTCTTCGAGGATCTCGCTGCCATGGCAGGCCTCCCCGGAATGCCGGACTTCTTGCGTCGTGAGGACGTGGCCGATGCCTACGGCTCGCTTTCCGGCCATCAGGCTGCGGACCTGGATTTCTACATCCTTTACGCCGCGCTGCGGCACGCGGTGATCATGTTCCGAGTACAAAGCCGCGCAGTGGCTTTCGGTCAGGCCGAACTCCCCGACAACCCGGACGAGATGATCCTGCACCACAAAACACTCGAAGCCATGCTCGACGGCACCTATTGGGAATCGCTCGCTACGGCCCCGGTCGCACCAGGAGAAGCACGATGACACTGTCCCCGCTCGACGACTACCCCGTACATCAGATCGCCGAGACCATCCGCCACGTGGGCACCTCGGATCGAAACTTCTACGACCGCTACTACTTCAACTGCCATGCTGGCGTCGACGGCGACAGTGAGCCGCTGTTTCTCATCATCGGTCTTGGCCAGTACCCCAATCTTGGTGTGTGCGATGGCTTTGCGGTTCTTCGGCGCGGCGACGACCATATCGTCTTCCGGGCATCCCGCGCCTTGGGTGACGATCGTATGGACCTGTCAGTAGGCCCGTTGAGGATCGAGATCATCGAGGGTCTGCACCGTCTGCGGGTGGTGTTGGACCCGAGTCCCGAAGCGCCGGACCTGAGCTTCGACCTCGCCTTCGAGTCCGACGGCCCCGCCAATCTCGAGGCCAGACACTTCCATCGCCAGCTCGAACGAGTCACCTTCGACACTCAACGATTTGTGCAGACCGGAACATGGTCCGGATCCCTGACCGTCGACGGCGACGTCATCCCGGTCACCCCGGAGGTGTGGCGGGGTAATCGCGACCGATCCTGGGGTGTTCGACCGGTCGGTGAAGCGGAACCTCCTGGACGCAAGGCGGATCCGTCGATCGCCGGCAGCCAGAACTTCTTCTGGATCTACTCGATCATGCAATTCGGTGACTTCACCGTCGTCACGGTCGTTCAAGAAGATCAGCAGGGACGCCGCATTCTGGAGGATGCGACGCGCGTCTGGGCAGATCGCTCGCGGGAGCCGGAGTGGTTGGGTCGACCGGACCACCAGCTCACCTTCATTTCCGGTACCCGCGAGGTGAAAAGTGGCACTCTGTACTTCCGGCGCCCCGGTGCACCAGGCGAATCCGATCACATCCTGGAGATCACCTGCGAACCGATTCTGCCCAACTACATCGGTGTCGGCACGGGCTACGGACTCGAGCAGGATTGGCGCCACGGGATGTGGCAGGGCGAACTGGTGGTTCAAGGCCTGCGAGAAAAGGTTTCGGACATCGAACCGTGGAAGAAGATGCTGTGCCCGGTCGACAATTTGGCCCGGTTCACCCTTGTGGAAGACGGCGTAACTCGCACCGGGACAGGCTTGTTCGAGGTAGCAGTCATTGGGCCCCACCAGCGATACGGGTTTACCGGAATCGGTGACGTCGCACCGTAACCACAGCTCACCAACCACAAAGAGAGGTACTGCCACATGTCCACACGCTCACGAATGTTGTTCGCTCGCACTGCGAAGGCCGCCGCCCTTGTTGTCACCGGAGGTCTGTTGCTTGCTGCTCCCGCCACGGCCATCCCGCTCGACCTGGGTTCTCTGAACACGGGATCGCTCGGATCCGTCGATCTCGGCTCGCTCGATCCTGTCCTCGCGCCGACGCCGAACTTGGCCTCCGTGGCCAACTTTCGCGACGTCGCCGGCAACGACGGGAGGGGATACGCCACCGTCGACGGCTCACACCTCAAGCGCGGCGTCATCTACCGATCCAATGCGCTGACCGCGACCAGCGACGCAGACAAGGCGACGCTCACCGGCCTCGGACTTGCCGACGCCTATGACCTGCGTGGTGCAACCGAGATCTCCAACCCGTTCATCGGTGGCGCGGACAAGCTCCCGGACGGCGTGACGTACACGAACATTCCGATCGAGTTCAAGGATCTGACCCAGCTCGCGACGACGATCAAGTCGCCGGAGGAGGCCAAGCAGTTCCTGGTCGATACCAACCGCAGTTTTGTCACCGATCCCGTGCGCCGCGCCGGCTTCAAGCAGGTTCTCTCGGACATCGCTGCTGGTGACGGGGTGCAGTTGTTCCATTGCACTTCAGGTAAGGACCGCACGGGTTGGACCGCGATGCTGTTGCAGTCCATTGCCGGTGTCCCCGCCCAGACGATCATGGACGACTATCTGTTGAGCAACACCTACCTTCAGGCGACCAACGAGAAGATCCTTGCGCAGATCTCTCAAGCCCTGAGCCCGCAGGTGGCGACCAACCTCGAGCCGGCCCTCGGTGTCGACGCGTCGTATTTGGAAGCTGGACTCGCGCAGATAGCCAGCGATTACGGAACCGTCGACAGCTACCTCACCGAAGGTCTGGGACTCACTCCGGACACGATCGCACTTCTGAAGGTCAAGCTAGTCGGCTAGTTTCACGCTGCTAGAACCGTTGAACGAACGAGTACCAGTCGCCGTCGAACTCCTGGTAGCCGATGTCGCCGTCATGGCGGGGCGTGCCGAGATATGGTGCGCCGTCCGGTAAGTATGCCAATCCGATCGGATCGATCAGACCACCCTCGATATGGAAGCGGCACCCGTTGCCGACCGGCCAGACCTGCAGGACCCGGTAGACGCCAATTGTTTGGTTTTCCAACGACTTCTGGCAATCCGCGGCCACTGCTTCGAGGGAGTCTTTCGACAGTGCAAACGCAACATGCGAAGGGACGGACAACGTCACGAGCGCGCCGGTGACGAGGACTATCACCGGCGCGATCGTGCTCAAACGCAAGGTTTTGTACTTCATCCAACCAATCAGGCTGAGTATCAACCACACTCCACCCAAACCGAGCAACACTGAGGCGGCGAGTGCAAAGAATGGAAAGTACACAACCGGCGGCATGAAGGACCACACGATGACGCCGCACGTGAGAGCGACAAGCACTGCGGTGACAATCGCAGTCGCCTTCCACCAGGATGCCGGACCTCCACGCTCAGTTGTCGGATCACCATCGGTCATCGGACAACCCTTGCACAAGGCGGTAATTGTGGGGTGGCAACGAATCGAATTCCCACTGATTTATGTCGAGGCCGTCGTGCGTGATTCGAGAATCGGTGCTTTCCAGCATTAGCTATCGCTCTGATGCCGGAGGGTATGGTCGGATTGTGAACCAGGATCTGATCATTCGCCGCTACCTACCCTCGGATGAGGACGTGGTCGTCGACCTGTGGTCGAATGCTGCCCGTGAAGCCCATCCGTTCCTTGTGGGTGAGGGAACGGGCGATCGGGAGCAGAAGATGCGTGAGGTCTATCTGATCCAGGCCGATAATTGGGTGGCTGAGCACAACTCCGAAGTTGTCGGCCTGTTGGGAATGATCGGCTCCGAAATCGGGGGACTGTTCGTCGCGCCGGCATCACAGGGGTTGGGAGTCGGGAGGGCGTTGGTCGAACACGCCACCACCATGCACGACGAGGTGACACTCGAGGTTTACACACTCAACGATCGGGCCCGCAGGTTCTATGCGCTGATGGAGTTCGAAGAAGAGGGGCGTCGACTCGACGCCGAGACCAACCATGAATTGATCACCCTGCGTCGTACGGCGCGAGACTCCTCCGTCACTCGGCCATGAGGGGTACGGATGAGCCCAGCACGGGCCTGACATTGTGCACAGATCTGACGGCTACCGATTGGCTGGTCGATCAGGATCTGCCTTGGTATCAGTTGGCAGGGCGCGGCCCGATCGGATTTCCGAAGTATGCGCGCTTACGGTTCATCCCAGATCCGAGTTTTCCCGGTCAGAAATCGAATGATGTCGATTTCGATCAGACCGGGCCGGAAGAGAAAGTGCTGATCGGCTTTGCCCTGGATGTGTTGTCCAGTTACACAACCACACCCGACGAGTGCTATTTCTGCATGTGGACCGGGTGGGGGTCGGCAGTCGGTGATGACGTTCCGCGGTTCGAGATCCCCAATCGTGACTACTGGCTCTTGCGTGGAACGCTTGCCGACTACGCCGATTGGAGCGTGGAGAACTCAGCTCGTTGGCCGTGGGGTTCTTCCCCTGATCCGGCCTTCATCTGGCCGGCGGATCATGCATGGTGCATAACCAATGATGTCGACCCACATTTCGCGATCATCGCCGCCCCTGAGGAAGCGATCATTCGAATTGTGGCCGATTCGCGGATCGATGCCGTCCTCGACGACCCGGATATCGTTCCGCCGTATTGGCACTGACGACCGATCACGGCCAAGTCTCGAGTTCGACTACCAGCGTGTTCCAGCGGACGCCGAAATTTGTGGGGACCTGACCCGTCTCGCAGTACACCGTCGGCCCGTCGAAGACGACGTTGAAGAGACCGGAATGAATTGTCGTCAAGAGTGTTTCGTGTTGAACGAGGTGGCCGGGCCGCGCTTTCACCCGCACGCGCCCGGTGGGCTCAGTGCGGTATTGCGTCCAGAGATAGCGATCCCACACCAGGCAACCTCTCAACCGCACCTCGCCGACGCTTCCGACATCGTCGCCGATCAGTGTCGTAAATCCGTGTCCGAGATGGGCTATGTGCTCAGTGCGGCCGTCGATTGTCACGGTCGCGATGCGTGCATCGATTTCGCAGCACACCTCGGCAGGAAGGTCCAACATTTCGGGACTGGCCCAGTAGGTCGTCGGTTCGCACGTATCGCCAGGCATGGGGGTGTCGCGCCACGGTTCGAGATCCTCGAGCATCCAGAGTTGCGCCACCGTTCGAGTATCCCAACGCGTCTACGCTTGGGCTTGTTGGTCTGCCTGCAGGTGCTTGACCGGGCACCCCGTGGGGAAGGTGCCGAGGTCTTCGACCTTGTATCCGTTCGGGTAGCTGCGGATGTTGGGCAGCTCGCGGGCGAATTTCCGCTTCGTGCGCACCGGGAAGAACCGCAGCAGACGCGCGCGGACTTTCAGCGCGCCGCGTGAGACGACGCGCATCGCGGTGCTCGGGTGCTTGTAGTGGAAGGCGTCGAGTAGGTGATCGTCCATGAGGGCGAAGGCGAATCCCTTGACCAGAGCCTTCGGCGCCAGATTGTTGGGCGGGAAGGTGCACATCAGATCGAGGGTGGAATCGGCGACCGCCCGAGCGCCGGGGTCGAATGAAAAGTGTTTGCGCTCATAGTCATCGAGAAGTCTGACGAACCCCTCGTAGGTGTCCGGCGTGTCCTTGATGTTCATGTACCTGCCCAAGTGGCGGTAGTAGTTCGTCGACCCGACGATCTCGTTCTCGGTCATCTTTCGCCAGCCGTACTCGTCGAGCCATCTGACCGGGGTGACGACGAAGGTGGCCAGAACGTAGAGCATGTCGTCGTTGGAGATGTCGTACGAACCGTGCATCTGGTTCATTCGACGCACGCTCTTGCGGCCTTCGGTGCTGCTGAGGCCGTGCTCGAGGATGGCGTCGAGGATCAGGCTGGTGTCGTCGTAGCGCTTCTGAACCTTGTCGGTGAACTCCCCGGTGGAGAAGAGAACTTTGCCGATCGAGGGAACGGCGTACGTGCGAAAAAGGGCGAAGCTGAGCGCCTGATTGATGTCCCAGGGAAACTCTTGCGCCGCGAGAATGCGCGACATCTCTTCGTAATCGGTTTCGGGATCGAGTCGATCCGTGCGACTGCGGAGGTCGTAGCGCTTCATCTGAACACTCCCTGGGACTGGTCTGCGCGCGGCAGAGGTAGGTGTGAGCTGCACCACCGACTGTAGTTCTGACAACACGCGTTGTCTAGGGGGTGTGAATAGTCGACTGTCCATCGTTTCGGGCGTTGTACCAGGGGTATCCGGAAAGTGTTGTCGACCCGAGGAGCAGCTATGAGCGTCACACGCACGGCCGGGGTTTTCGCGGCCATCGGACTACCGATTGCCGCGAGCGTCATGTTCGCCGGAGTCGCCTCGGCTGATCCGCCCCATCCTTTCGGTGGCGCCGCCGTCACTATCGGGTGTCCGAATCAGGGGTCGCTGGCATCGCTGACCGGACTCACCGGCCAGTCCGGGCCAGAGTCCAATCCGCCCATCGCCAAGGGTGACATCCGCTTCGATTCGTTCCCGGCAGCTGCGCCCATCCCGGCGGCGGGTCAGGTGACCGTTGCGTGGGTCAACACCGACACGGGCAAGTCCGGAATCGTCGACCTGGTCGGTACTTACCCGTACTTGTCCGCGACGGTGAACACCGGCGTCGGCAATGTCGTTGCGACGGCATTCGGTTCGATCAACTGGGGCAGTAGTCCCATCTGCCAGTCGAATCCGACGATCGGCAGGTTCATAGCCTGATCTATACGGCGTGAACGGGCACAGGGTTGGCGGTATCGCGTG
Organism: Rhodococcus sp. P-2; assembly: GCF_016598535.1. GTDB lineage: Bacteria > Actinomycetota > Actinomycetes > Mycobacteriales > Mycobacteriaceae > Rhodococcus_F > Rhodococcus_F baikonurensis. The sequence goes on from NZ_CP066779.1 coordinate 2,817,071, forward strand.
ATTATCTGTCATCTCGGAGATACCGCTGTGTCCGCGTCATCCCATATTCTGAAACATGTTATTTGAAAGCATATTTCAGGGATGGAAAAGGTGGCGACGTGAATGGGTCGAGCGCGCGTCAGTTGATGAGCCAGATGCTCGTCGAGAAACGAAACAGTCTTGCGCCCGAGAAGGTCGGCATGCGATGCGAGGGAGCTCGCCGCATGCACGGCCTCAGCCGGCGTGATGTCGCACAGATCGCCGACATCAGTTTCAATCACTACCAGCGGCTGGAACAGGGTACGTCCGTTGGTGTTTCGGCTCCCGTCATCGTTCGTATCTGCGACGCCTTGTTGATGGAAGACGACGAAAAGGCGCGCATGCTGGCGTTGCACCAGGCATGGGCGCGCCCTCGTCGACCTCGGTCCGGATCTCAGGCTGCCGGTGAAATCTCCGGTAGGCAGCGGGCCAGTTCGTCCGGTGTGTAGAAGAAACTTCCGGCGCTCACCGGAGCGCACGGGGCAGCAAACGCTGTCTCGCGCTCGTTGTAGAGCATTCGGACCAGGCGCTTACCGTCCGGTCCGCCGAACACGTCCCACTGCACGTTGGCGGCCATCGGGCTGACCTGCGCTCCGCGCCAAGGGTTGTTCGCATAGGTGTACAGGTCACCCTCGGCCTGCGAGACGGTGCTTCCCGGCAGTTTCAAGAGCGCGGCGAAGGGGATGATCGTTTCTGCGTGTGCAAACCGGAAGTCCGCTCCCGGTACGGCGGCGGCCCCGGTGTGTTCTTGTAAGCCGCGCAGGAACTCGTCGCGCAAGACGGTTGCCATCCGGTAGGTGACGTCTTCACCGGTGAAGCCCGGGCCCTTGGCGTAGAAGTCCTCGGCATCGTTCGTGTACGCGAGCCACTGCGCGTCCGCAGGTTCGATGAACCGCTCGAAATTCCACTTGCCTTCTTCGGCCATGCCCGGAGTGATGATGTACGTGTTGTACAGCATGTACGCGGCGTCGACCTCGTTGTCGATCGTGCTGGAACCCTTGCCGCGGTCGACGAGTGAGAACTCGCCCGCGCTCAGGCGGTTGACGAAGTCCTCGGAGTAGAGCCTGAGCATCATGTGCCGCGAGACCTCGCGGGTGCGGGGAAGATCGGCAATCTGATCGTCGACGGCCTTCAATCGCGGATCGGAATCCTCGTAGTCCTTGTAGTCGGCGTTTGCATCCGAGTCGTGGAAGTAGAGAAGGTCGGCATCCGTGGTCACCGGCGCAACATCGCCGGCGACGGCCGGAAACGCACCGGTCAGGCCCTGGGCGAAGTTCTCGGCGCTGTCCACGGCACGGTCGACACCCGACGAGGTCAACGTGATGGTTCCCTGTTGCGCTGCGATGGCGTCGAACAGTTGGGGGAGGCGCTCGGTGACCCGTGCTCCGAGTTGCCGATGTTCGGTGACTCCGAGTCCGCTGAGGTTGCCGTATCCCAGCTTCTTGTTCGCGGCCATGAGATCGCGAAGCGCCGGTCCGAATTCCTTGCCGACGGAAGTCAATGCGTTCTCGGCTTCGGCGAGTTCCCACAGCTGCAGGCTCAGGTCGTCGTACTTCAGGCTCGACAGTGCCCGGGAGCCGTGGCGCGCAACGCTTTCCGTGTACACGGGCGAGTATCCCGTCGGTGGTGCTTGATAGTCGGCGATACGCTGGCCGGGTGAGTACGGCGTCTTGGACGTGAAACCGCCGTCGGTCGACGCCGGGGTCTCAGCCGAGCCGGAACTCGACGCGGTGTCGAGCGAGCCAAAGGGCGACGCCGCGGCGATGGACTGAGCGCCACTGGTAACGAGCACGAGTCCGACCGCGCCGGCAGCCGCCAGAAAACCGAAGCGTGGGCTTCGCATGGTGTGTGAATCCTCTCCGTCGGTGCCGAGGTGGCACGACGGAAGGAAAGTTAGAACAGCTAAGCGTCCGATTTGCGCCTATTTGTCCATGTGCAGATGGACGCAGGGTGACAAGTTTCGGATTCGCCGAGCTCAGGAGGGTTTGGCGGCGATCCCGATCGAGACGGACAGCGACAACGCGATGAGGGTCATGGCCAGCCACTGGTAGCTCTTGGGCGTGGGCTGCTTCTTACGTCCGAACTTGCTCACTGATGTCTCCCGTTTGTCCGTGGGTACTCAGCACATATTACTGTTCCATTACCCCGATGGCGCGGTCGACGGGAAAAAGTGTGCGATCAGACAGGATCGGTCAAGTTGCAACAGTGACGCTACGGAGGAGCAGTGCGGTTGCGGCAACGATGATCACGTATGTCGTGACCCGATTCGAGGTGAGCAGAGAGATTCTGCGGGCGACCAATGTCCCGAGGGCGTGACCGCACAGCAACAGTGGGGACAGCGCGAGGGCTGTCAGCAGTTCGACGCGAGTGATGCCCACCTGAAACTGCAATGCAGCCAGTGTGGCCGCGGCCATGAGGAGAAAGATCGTCGAGAGCGTCGACCGTAGTTCGGCAGCGTTCGGCGTCCGATATGTCAGTGAAAGTGGCGGGCCGGGCATGGCAGCCAGTGCGCCCATGAAGCCTGCCGCGATGCCGGCGCCGGCGAGTGCATGGCTGGTGCCGCTGAAGGACTTGCCCGTGAGGAGGGCTGCTCCCGCGGCCAATGCGACGACGGCAACCAACACGTGCACGACGGTTACCTCGACGCGGCCGAGGAACCACAGACCCGCAGCAATTCCGGGAATCATTGTGGCACTGGCGATCAGTACCGCTTTCAGGTCGCAGTGCCGGCGTTCCCGGATTGCGACCAAGCCCATGATGGGTAGCGTGAGAAGTAGAAGTGGTGCCGGAACCAGCTGTGGCGCAATCAGAATCAGGGCAGGGCCGGCGACCAGGCCGAAGCCCGATCCCGTTGCCGACTGAATTGCAGACGAGCCGACGAGTACGCAGGCGACCAGGATAAGAATCACATTCCCATTCTCTGGGCAGTCTGGCACTGCCGGAAGATCCAGATCGTGCAAGCATTGAGGGGGCCAGTACCAGGAGGAACCGCAGTTGAGATCACACGAGAATTTGGATGATTTTCTAGCGGGCCGGTCGGCGTATCTCGATGCAGACACCACGATGCCGATGTACCGCCGCGTGCGCGCGATGATCGAAGATCTCCTTGCCCGAGGAGTATTCGACGGCGGACGGCCTATGCCGTCGACGCGGTACCTCTCCCAGGAACTCGGGGTCTCACGTAACACCGTTGCTGCCGCATACGACGAGTTGATTGCGCTCGGTGTGATCGAGAGCAGGCCTCGCAGTGGGCTTTACGCGGCAACGCCGCTGACACGCGCCGCGGCCGAGTCCGTCTCGTCGGCCGAGCCCGTCGATTGGTCCACGTTGCTCCGACCCCGTGAGAGCGTCGAATTCACTCGTACTCTCGGGCATCCCGACGCTTTCGACTACCCGTACCCGTTCATCAGCTCCCAGCCCGAATTGCGTTCCTTCCCCGTGCGCGGTTGGTTGCGCGCCGCGAGTGAGGCAATGACCGGGCCGCATCTGCGATACAGCGTCCGTGACGCCGTCGATCAAGATGATCCGTTGCTCGTCGAGGCGCTCCGCAAGGAGATCCTGCCGTCGCGAGGAATCGAAGCGAGTTCCGACGAGATTTTGGTGACCAGCGGCACCCAGCAAGGGCTTTCGCTGATCGCCGATGTTCTGCTCGGGTCGGGCAAGATAATGGGTTTCGAGAACCCCGGATACCTCGATGCGATGCACATCTTCAAGCGCTCCGGTGTGGAATTGTCCCCGGTCCCGGTGGACGGTAGGGGGGCGGTGTTCGATCGATCGACGGTGTTCGATGCCATGTACCTCACACCGAGCCACCACCACCCCACCAACGTCACGCTGAGTCTGCCGCGCCGGAAGCTACTTCTCGAATTGCTCGAAGAGAGAAACGGTTTCGTGATCGAGGACGACTACGACAGTGAATTCCGCTTTCGCGGTCGGCCGACCCCCTCGCTGAAATCGATCGGAGACAACCGTCGAGTCATCTACCTCGGATCCTTCTCGAAATTTCTCTCGGCGGGTCTTCGGATCGGTTACATCGTCGCCGATGCTCCAGTCATTGCCGCACTTCGGGCCGAGCGTCATCATCGAACCAAACACCTGCCCGGTCACATCCAGCGCTCGCTCGCGCTTTTCATCACCTCGGGGGACTACCACAAGGTTCTGCGCTCGCACCGTCGTCGACTCAAGCAGAATTGGGAGATCATCACCGAGTCGATCAACACGTATATGCCACGTGTGGAAGCATCATCGTTTCCTCCGGGCGGTGTCAGTGTCTGGTACACCGGCCCGGAGGATCTCGACGCTGCAGAGTTGACCGAAAGGGCAGCGAAGCAGGGGATTCTTGTTGCTGACGGATCGCGATACTTCTTTCCCGGCACCGGCTCGCACAATTGCTTGCGGCTGGGCTTCGGTTCGATAGCCCAGCAGTCGATCGAGCCCGGCATCGCCCTGCTCGGGGGTATTGCTCATCGAATGCTCGACGAGACTCGCCGAATCAGTGGGTGAGGCCCCTGGCTCGGTGTGCTCTGGCAACCCGGCCGACCGCGAGAGCCATCGCGGCGCGTCGGAGTGTGGATCCGGTAGTCGCAGCCTGATCGAGTACCGACGACCACGCTGCGGTCATTCGATCATCCAGTCCACGCTCGACGTCGGAGAGCGTCCACCAGTAACCTTGTTGTGCCTGAACCCATTCGAAATACGAGACCACAACTCCTCCGGCATTTGCGAGGATATCTGGCACCACAAGCACTCCGGATCGTTCGAGGATCTTGTCCGCCTCGGCCGTGGTCGGTCCGTTTGCGCCCTCCACGATGATGCGAGCACACACCCGAGATGCATTGTCGGCATTGACAACGCCCTCGACTGCCGCCGGCACCAACAGGTCGACATCCAGTTCGAGTACCGCCGCCGGATCGATCGGGAGTCCTCCACCGAACGCCGCAACTGTGCCACGTTCTTCGGAATGTGCCCGCAGACGCGACAAGTCGAGACCGTCGGTGTTGTGCACTGCGCCGAATCTGTCACTGACGGAGATGATTCGAACCCCCGCCTCGGCAAGGTAGTCCGCGGCATCCGCGCCGACTTTGCCGTATCCCTGAACGACTGCCGTCGCCGAGGACGGTGCAATGCCTTCTTTCGCCAGAGCCAACAGCGAGATGTGAGCGACGCCGCGAGAAGTGGACGTCCGTCGGCCGAGCGAGCCGCCGAGATCAAGGGGCTTGCCTGTCACCACGCCCGGGACACCACGACCCCGAGTTGCGGAATATGCGTCCATCATCCAGGCCATGGTCTGCTCGTCGGTGCCGACGTCCGGAGCGGGAATATCGTTGTCCGGCCCTATGACGGGTGAGATTCCCTGGGTGTACGTCCGGGTGAGACGTTCGAGTTCGGCGGGGGACAGTGTCCGGGGATCGACGTCGACTCCGCCTTTCGCCCCGCCGTAGGGGATGTCGAGAAGCGCACACTTCCATGTCATCCACATCGCCAGAGCACGGACTTCGTCCAGATTTACCTCGGAGCTGTATCGGATCCCACCCTTGGCCGGCCCGCGGGCGATGCTGTGCTGCACCCGGTATCCGGTGAAGACCTCCACGTCGCCGTTGTCGCGGACAAGAGGAACACTGACGGTCGTTTCACGCCTGGCAGCGCCGAGGATGCGGTGCAAACCTTCGGGGTAGCCCAGGACTGCCACTGCCTCCGCGAGTTGAACACGCGCGTCGTCGAGCGCATTCGCCTGAACAGTCGACGCTGTCACCGGGGGCCGTCGTAGTAGGAATCGGCTACGTCCAGCGCAGTGTCGAGCATGGCAAGCGCAGCGTCGACTTGTGCGGGGGTCACGGTGCACGGCGGGACCACGTGGATGCGGTGGTAGTTGTTGAAGACCAGCAGCCCCGCCTCCCGCGCCGCTGTCATGGTCCGACCGATCGCAGCGTTGGTGCCGCCGTACGGGGACAGTGGTTCGCGTGTCTCACGGTTCGTGACGAGATCGAGTGCCCAGAAGACTCCGAGACCTCGGACGTCTCCGACGCTCGGGTGTTTGTCAGTGAGAGCAGCGAGCCCCGGACCGAGTGACGTGCGGCCGATGAACTCGGCATTCTCGACTATGCGTTCCTCGTGCATCGTCGTGATGGTGGCCACGGCGGCGGCGCAGGCGAGCGGGTGGCCGGAGTACGTCATGCCGCCGGGGTAGGGACGCTCGGCAAACGAGTTGTAGACCTTCTCACCGACGATGACTCCGCCGAGGGGCACGTAGCCGGAGTTCACACCCTTGGCGAAGGTGATGAGATCGGGGACGACATCGTAGTGGTCGATTGCCAGCCAGGCTCCGGTGCGACCGAAGCCGGACATGACTTCGTCACAAATCATGACGATGCCGTATCGGTCGCAGATGTCCCGGACACCCTTCAGGTATCCGGGCGGTGGCGGCATGATGCCGGACGTGCCGGGAACCGATTCGACGATGATCGCTGCAAACGCTGACGGACCTTCGAATCGGATCAGAGTTTCGAGGTGCTCCAGTGCGCGCTCGGACTCCTGTTGCTCCGTCTCGGAACGAAACTCGGACCGATAGAGAAACGGACCGTGAAAGTGGACAGCTCCTGAGTTGCCGTAGTCGTTCGGCCAGCGACGGTGATCGCCGGAGAGATTGATAGTCTCCGCCGTCGCACCGTGGTAGGAGCGGTACGCCGAGAGAATCTTGTATCGACCGGTGTGGAGGCGCGCCATGCGGATGGCGTGCTCGTTGGAATCCGCACCGCCACTGGTGAAGAAGACTCGATCCATCCCCTCAGGGGAGATCTCGGCGATCAGTCGCGCCGCTTCGGACCGAGCCTCGTTCGCGTGAGCAGGTGCGATGGTGCACAGTTTCGCTGCCTGTTCCTGGACGGCGGCGACAACCTTCGGGTGCTGATGTCCTACGTTGGTGTAGACGAGTTGCGAGGAGAAGTCGAGATATTCCTTGCCTTCGCCATCCCAGAGGTAGCAACCTTCACTACGTTCGACAACCATGGGTTGCAACGACTTCTGAGCCGACCACGAGTGAAAGACATGCGCTCGATCCAGTTCGTAGGTCCGTTGTGACGTGCTGAGTGCGGGAGCTGCCATGGCAGAAACCTCCTGATCGAGGGTTGAACTTCTTCAGTCCACCCAATGATGGAGAACAGTGGTGGCCCGTCGCCAGATCCAGATCGGACGCGATCTGGAGGGGCCAGTTACACAGAGGAACCATCGCGTTAACACGAGTCGAGTACGTTACGACTGGCCCGAGAAAATGACCCTGCAGGTGGCACTGGAGCAGGTGCCAGATTATGAGCAGACTGGTGAGCAGTTCATTCGATGCCGATGGGAATCTCCCAGGGCATGAACAACATTCACCAGCAGGATTCTGCAGCATCATTCTCGAAGGAGTTCCCCACTATGTCCGTCATGAAGACTCCAGTAGCTGTGGTCACCGGGGCCAGCAGTGGCATCGGCGCGGCGACGGTTCGGCACCTCGTCAAGGAGGGATTCGATGTGGTGATGGGTGCGCGCAGGATGGATCGGCTAGAGGAGTTGGCGGCCGAAACGGGCGCTCGCGCTCTACCTCTCGACGTGACCGACGTCGCCTCGGTTGATGCTTTCTGCAACCTGATTGAGCGCTGTGACGTGTTGGTCAACAATGCCGGTGGCGCGCTCGGCGCAGACAGTATCGCCGATACCGACGAGGCGGACTGGACCGCGATGTTCGATGTGAATGTCCTGGGTGTCCTGCGCGTCACGCAACGGTTGCTGCCACGGTTACGTGAGAGCGGGAACGCCACCGTCGTGAGTATCGGATCGATCGCCGGCCGCGAGCCGTATCTGGGAGGGGGAGGGTACAACGCTGCGAAACATGCTGTGACAGCACTCACTCGGGTGTTGCGACTCGAACTTCTCGGAGAGCCGATCCGTGTCTGTCAGATCGATCCGGGCATGGTGGAGACGGAGTTCAGCATGGTGCGCTTCGGCGGTGACAAGAAGCGTGCCGCCGCCGTGTACGCCGGCGCCGATCCACTGACCGCCGACGATATCGCGGATTGCGTTGCTTGGGTCGTCACTCGCCCGAGTCGGGTCAACGTCGACTCGATGCTTGTACTGGCCCGCGATCAGACCTCGGCTCAGCGAGTACACAGGAGGACCGCATGACCACCACCAGTTCCCCGCCGACCGCGGTGGCGCCTTCGTCGGAGACCGGGAGGCCTGACCGAACACCCCCGCGCAGGAAAAGACAGCTGTCGTCGAAGCGATTGCGGTCCATCGGCGTTCGTGTAGTTGCGTTGCTCGTCTTTCTGGTTCTGTGGTGGGGAATCACTGCTGCCGGTGTGATCGACGAATTGTTCCTCCCGTCGCCGAAGTCGGTATGGGACGCGTTCGTCAGAGCCAACACGTGGCACCAGATTGCGCCCGGTGTGGATCGTGAAGTCCTCGGTGAGCAGAACTACTTCCTGTGGGAGCATCTGATCGCGAGCGGCCAACGGATCGCTGCCGGAGTCGGTGCGGCCGTGATTGTCGGCCCCCTCATCGGTTTCGCCATGGGGATGTCTGCGCCGATACGCACCTTCGTCGAGCCGTACTTGAACTTTCTTCGTGCATTGCCCCCACTCGGCTACATCGGATTGCTCATCGTTTGGTTCGGTATCGGTGACACTTCGAAGATCTGGCTCCTGTTCCTGGCTGCATTCCCTCCGATAGCCATCGCCACGTTGAACGGAGTCACCTCGGTCAAGGTCGACCAGATCAATGCGGCAAAAGCATTGGGTGCAAGCCGAACCCAGGTTCTGACCAACGTGGTCTTTCCGTCGACGCTGCCGGAAGTGATCAACGGCATCCGTATTGCAGTCGGATTCGCGTGGACCACTGTGGTCGCAGCCGAACTCAACAACGGTATTCCGGGCATCGGCGGACTGGCCTATCTGGCCGGAACTCAGCTCGATACGCCGTTGACCATCGCCTGCATCATCGTCATCGGTTGTGCTGCGCTCGTTCTCGACTCCGTGATCAAAGCGATCGGAACAGTCGTGGCGCCATGGAAAGGTAAGGCATGAAAATCAATTCGAGAAAGCTCGTCATCGCCGTCATTGCGTCCGGAACTCTGGGCATGAGCCTGACTGCGTGCGTCGAGACGGGGCGCGGTGAGATGAGTCGATCGACGGGTGCCACGACCAGTTGCCCCGTGACAGTGAACGAGTCGATCACGACTACCGCGCGGATCGGCTACCAGGACATCCCGAACGGCGATCTGATCGTCAAGGATCAAGGTTTGCTGGAAGCATGCATGCCCAATGCCGATATCACTTGGAGCAAGTTCAGTTCGGGGCAGGACGTCGTCCAAGCCTTCGGTTCTGGCAGCCTCGATCTCGGAACACTCGGTTCGAGTCCCGCTACCATGGCCTTGTCGTCGCCGCTGAACATTCCGATGCAAGTGATATGGATTCAGGATGTGATCGGGAAAGCGGAGTCTCTGGTGGTCAGGGATCCGTCGATCACCACGCTGGAAGGGTTGCGCGGCAAAAAGATCGCAACACCTTTCGGCAGCACCTCTCATTACAGTCTGCTGGCCGCGCTCGGCGCGGCGAACATGTCGGCTGACGTCACCTTGATGAGCCTGAAGCCGGATGCGATGCTCGGCGCCTGGCAGGGCGGCCAGATTGATGCGGCGTGGGTCTGGGACCCGACGTTGTCGAAGTTGACAACAGACGGTCGCGTCATCCTGAGTAGTGAGGATGTGGCGAAACAGGGCGCACCCACCTTCGATCTTTCGGGAGCCACAACGGCTTTCACTACATCGAACCCCGAGTTCATGGAGATGTGGACGAAGTTGCAGGACTTTGCGGTCGGACGGATCAACGCCGATCCCACCGCAGCAGCCGTCTCGATGTCTGCACAGCTCGGCATCGCACCGGACGTGATCATTCCTCAGCTCGTGGGGTACACATATCTTTCGGCTGCAGAGCAGGCCGGCCCGGACTATCTCGGTGGGGCTTTTGCGCAGAGTTTGGCAGGAACAGCGGAGTTCCTTCTACAGCAGGGCAATATCGATGCGGTCAGCACGCCCGGCAAGTATGCAGACGGAATCTTCAACGATGCGGTCGCGAAGGTGGGACAGTCATGACAACGGAAGGTACGGACCTCAGTACTCGAGTAGTTCTCACAGAGGTGCGCAAGGAATACGTCACCTCCGACGAAACGGTCGTCGCCCTCTCGTCGACGAGTTTGACCTTCGAGCCCGAGGAATTCGTATGTGTCGTAGGTCCTTCCGGTTGCGGTAAGACTACGCTGCTCCAGATGCTGGCTGGGTTCCAGACGCCCACCGAGGGAACTATCATGGTGGGAAACACCCACATCAAAGGCCCGGACCCGGACCGTGGTGTGGTGTTTCAGCATTCGAATCTGTATCCATGGTTGTCGGTGCGGGGAAACGTCGAGTTCGGGCTCAAGATGAGGGGTGTTCCGCGCCGCGAACGCGCTGACGAAGCCGAACGTGTGTTGGAGCTCGTCGGCCTGGAGCAGTACGGAAACCGAAAGCCGTACGAGCTGTCGGGTGGTCAGCAGCAGCGATGCCAGATTGCGCGCGTCCTGATCACCGACCCACGAATCATTCTGATGGATGAGCCTTTCGGCGCTCTCGACGCTATGACACGCGAGAGGCTGCAACTGGAACTGCTCGAGTTGTGGCGTGAGCGTCGCAAGACGGTTTTCTTTGTCACGCACAGTGTCGAGGAGGCGATTTTCCTCGGCACGCGGGTCATCGTGATGGGAGCGCGCCCTGGACGGGTGATCTACGACCGCAAGGTGTGGTTCAAGAAAGGCAGCCATCGGTCGACCGACACCGAAATCCGCTCGACGCCGGAATTCGTCGCCATGCGAGACGAAGTAGCGGCCAAGATCTACGAAGCACAGGGATTGATCGGCGCCACGGTTGCGCTCCACTGAACGTGAGGATTTTGTAAATGAAAGATGTTCGGAAGAAACGATTTACCCGTACCGCCGGCTGCATCGTCGCCTTGGGTGCGATGGTCTCCATGGTGGCGTGCTCCAACGCGAACGCCGAGGGGTCTCTCTCGTTCGGAGAAGAGCCGCCTGCACCGCTGTCGCCGGGAACATTGGTCACGTCGCACGACTTGACGGAATCGGCCGCATTGCCAAGCGCAGCGAAGAACCAGCGCGTCACTTATATGTCCCAAAGTGCCTCCGGCGAAGCCATTCTGGTATCGGGAGTGGTCGCCATCCCCAAGACGCCGGCTCCGGTAGGAGGTTGGCCGGTTGTCAGTTGGGCGCATGGAACCACCGGCGTAGCCGATGCGTGCGCACCTTCCGCTGATACGCCGAACGGACCGGTCCACGACTACCTCTCGGTGGTCGATCAGACCCTTGACCGGTGGGTCGAAAACGGTTACGTCGTGGTGCAGACGGACTACGAGGGCCTGGGCACACCCGGCGGTCATCCGTACATGAACGGAACCAGTGAAGCCAATGCCGTAACCGACATCGTTCGCGCTGCGCGTCAGATCGACAAGCACGTCGGCAAGGACTGGTTTGCCATGGGCCACAGCCAAGGCGGGCAAGCTGTGGTCTTCACCTCGGCTATCGGCAAGGACCGAGCACCTGAGCTGAACTTGAAGGGTACGGTGTCGATCGCTCCAGGGAACGGAACCGCGCAGATTCCGGAACTGGTCGCGTCCGGGAATCAATCTATGGCAGGTGGAGTGCCATTCGTTCCGATCATTCTTCTCGGAGTCCAGGCAGTCGATCCGTCGGTCGTCCCCGAGCAACTTCTCTCGGATCAAGCGCAACCGCTGCTCGAGGCAGCGCGGACTGGTTGCCTGGCGGCGGTGAGAGCAGTGCCGCCGGTTCCCGTCGACCAGATCTTTCGGGAGGGCGCAGACCTGACAGCTCTGACGGCGAACTTGAACGAACAGGAATTGACGACTGTTGCGCCAAAGGTGCCGACGCTGTTCGCGCAGGGGACGGCTGACGTTCTGGTCTCGGTGGCCAGTACCACCGGTGCGGTAGAGGATTTCTGCGCCAAAGGGTCGGCTGTCGAATTCAAGACCTATGAGGGCGCCGACCACCGTGGCGCAATCGCGGCTTCCTACGAAGACGCGAAGGACTTCACGAGCAGGATCCTCGCGGGTGGTCGCGTGACGCCAGGTACTTGCTGAACGACATGTCGGAGGGCGGGCGAGCCTGGAGGCCCGCCCGCCGTCGGCGTCAAGAGGTCGTGCGCAGTTCCCGTCGCAGTATCTTGCCGGTGACGGTCTTGGGAAGCTCCTCCACCAGCACGACGGACCGTGGGTACTTGTACGCCGCCATCCGCTGCTTGCAGTGATCGATCAGTTCGTCCGGCGTCACCGATGCCCCCGCGACGAGGCTGACGAACGCCTTCACCGTCTCACCGCGGTATTCGTCGGCGATCCCGACGACAGCTGCCTCGCGGACCGCGGGATGTTCGGCGAGAACGTCTTCGACCTCGCGTGGCCACACCTTGTAGCCGGAAGCGATGATCATGTCCTTCTTGCGGTCGACGACGTAGAACCAGCCGGCTTCGTCCATGAACCCCACGTCGCCGGTGTGGAACCACCCGTCGCGAATGGCCGACGCACTCTCCTCCGGCTTGTTCCAGTAACCGCGCACCACCTGTGGACCACGGACGACCAGTTCGCCGATCTCTCCGATCGGCAGGACCGCACCGCCCTCGTCTTCGATGCGGACCACGGTGTTGGGTACTGGAACACCGACGGACAGTGCACCGGACGTGGGATCGACCGGCGTATCCGCGCCGACGGGAACGGCATGGGTCGGCGACGTGGTCTCTGTCAGGCCGTAGATGTTGTGCAGCGCAGCACCGGTCATGGCTCGGACGGCCTCGGCGGCGGTCGGTGAGATGGGTGCGCCGCCGGAATACAGCAACCGCATGGAGGTGAAGTCTTCGGGCGCGCAACCCGGAGTGTTGAGCAGTGCGGTGAACGCAGTGATGGCGCCGACTGTGAATGTCGGGCGGTGCTCACGAATCGCGTCGAGCATCACCTCGGGCTGGAAGCGATAGGCAAGCACCAGCGGCATTCTCGCCAGGACGGACACCGCGATGTGACCGATCAACCCCGTGATGTGGAAGAGCGGTGCGACGCCGAGAACCGTGTCTTTCGGGGTGAGCCCCAGCCAGTCACGGTAGACCTGGGCGTTGAAGGTCATGTTCGCGTGAGAGGTCATCGCTCCCTTCGGCGGACCTGTGGTTCCCGACGTATAGGTCAGTACCGCAATGTCTTCCGGTGCAGCGTCGGTAGTGATCGGATCGCCGAGACGATGCTGGTCGATCAGCGTCGCGAGATCGTCGGTACCGAGATCCTTCTTCACGATTCCGTCAAAAACCCGTGAATCGTTGCGGCTTTGGTACTCGAGTTCCGAGGTGGTGATGACGCGCCTCACCGGCGAGTCCGAGACGACGTTGCGGCCCACGGACTCGTAGAGCCCCTCGAGTGCGATGAGAACGGCAGCGCCGGAATCTTCGAGTTGGTATCCCAGTTCTCGCTCACGGCTCATGGGATTGATCGAGACTGCGACGCCGCCGGCTTTCCAGATTCCGGTGAGGGCGAGCACGAACTGTGGAACGTTCTGCAGGAACAGGGCAACGCGGTCACCCTTCACGAGTCCACCGGCTCGGAGTGCTCGGGCCAGGGCATCGCTCTGATGGTCCAGCTCGGCGAAGCTGAGTTGACCGTCGAAGTACTTCACAGCTGTGGCGTCCGGATCGGAGCGGACCGTGGCCGCCAACATCTCGAGCATCGTGGGGTGCTCGACGTCGATGTCGGGGGGAACGTCGTTGCGGTACAACGCCAACCAAGGGCGATCTTCGTATGTCATTTGATGGCAACCGGATTCACAGGAGATCCGCTGGCCTTGGCGACCTTGAGTGGTGCGGCGACGTACAGGAACGTGTACTGGCCGTCGGATGCACAGTCGGCGGCCAGCTTCTCCAGATCGCAGATCTCGGTGAACACCACGCCGAGGTTGCGCATCAGAGCGTTGTGAAGTACCAGTGCCACACCGTTTTCGGGATCGGTGGTGACCTCGTTTGCGATGGTGTCCGTCACCAGGTTCGGAATCTCCATGTCCTGGAACCACTGGACGAGTTCGGGGCTGTAGATCAGGCCGGGCTCGCAGAATCCCTCGTAGAAGGCTTCACCCTGGTCGAAGAACAGCTTGAGGAAGTTGGTGCGGATGACGAGAATGTCGCGCTTCTCGATGGTGACACCCTGCGCTTCGGCACAGGCCAAAAGATCATGGTGCGTGAAGGTTTCGGCCTTGTCGAGGTTCTCCTTGCCGCGGAACTTCGCCATGTCGAGTAGCACTGCGCGTCCGACGACGCCACGGTCGGCAATCGGTTCGACGCTGGCCTTCTCGAGGCCGCCGACAGTCGTGTCAGCGGAGTATCCGTTCCACAGCGCGCCGTCGTACCAGACGTGGCCGAGTGCGTCGTACTGCGTCGAACCCTGCAGGAACGCGTCGATCTTGTCGTCCGCGTAATGCAGACCGCCGGGGAAGTTGGGTGCGTCGTCGCCGTCCCAGCTGCTCTCGTCGAAGATCTGTGTGCGCTCGGCAGGGCTGCGTCCTGGCCAGACCGGATCACCCTTGGGGTCGCCGATGAGCCGTTGAAGTGTGAACACGGAACCCTGCTTGATGGTTCCGACGCCACGAAGCACCTGTCCGGCGTCGAGGTAGTTCAGTGAACCGACCTCGTCGGACTCTCCCCACTTGCCCCAGTTGCTGGGTGCGTCGCGCAGGAGTTCTCCAAGATATGGCGCCTCGGTCATGGTGATCTGATCCTCTCGCTACCGACACCGAACGATCGCTCGGGCGGACCTGGGTCTTTGTGATCCACATCATGTTCAGGCCGATAATCAGTAGTCAACAGGTTCAGCGATTGCCGTGGTCATGGCATTGTTGGAAATCCTATGTTCGGGAATACTGAACAATGTGACCGAATTCGAGAATGCTGTCCTGATCGGAGCATCGATCCGGCAAGCCCGGCGTCACAGCGGGCTCTCGCTGCGCGAATTGGCCAGGCGTCTCGACGTCAGCGCGGCTACCCTCAGCGCCGTCGAGACCGGAAAGACCAGGGTCAGCGTCGACCGGTTGGCGGCAATCGGCGGGATTCTCGGAGTGCGTTTCGACGCTCTGCTCCCGGCTGCGATAGTGCGTCCGCCGGAACAGCCACGATGGGGTGGCGACGACGCCGACCCGAACACGCATTTTCTTCCGAACGAGTGGCGAAGATTCGGCCCGAGTTCGTTCGATCCGGTGTTGGCGGCCGCGCTCGCGGAGATGGTGAAGACCGGATATCACGGCGCTGCGATGCGTGAGATCGCCAAACGTGCGCAGATGAGTGTTCCGGGTCTCTATCACCACTATTCCAGTAAGCAACAAATGTTGGCCGAAATTCTCGACCTCACCATGGCAGAGCTCAACACGAGATCGTTGGCGGCGATCGACGAGGGCGAAAGTCCCTGCGAAAGACTGGCTTTCCTTGTCGAATGTGTGACCTTGTTCCATATCTATCGGCGCGATCAAGGATTTCTCGGTGCCAGCGAAATGCGCAGTCTCACAGCCGAGAACAGGTTGCGCATCACGGAATCACGCAACTACCAGCAATGGTTGATGACGAAGCAAGTCGATGACGGAATCGCCGCCGGCGTTTTCGAGACGGATCGGCCGCGACAGGCCGCGCGTGCAATCGTCGTGATGTGTGTCTCTGTCGCGCAATGGTATCGGCCGAGCGGACCGCAAACGCCCGAGGAAATTGCACGCGACTACGCGCGTTTTGCGCTAGATCTGGTGCGCCTTCAGCGACCGTGACGGACGTCATCCGGTTCGGGTGATGCGCCTGCGGGCAAAGGGGTCCATGCTTGGAAGGTATCCGTACCGCGACTCGAGTAAGGAACGAAAAACAATGTCTTCCAAGCTGTCTCACAAGGCGTACATGATCGGTGCCGGCATCGGAAATCTTTCGGCTGCCGTCTATTTGATTCGGGACGGTAAGTGGAGCGGTGAGGACATCACCATCATGGGCCTGGACATGCACGGAGCGAACGACGGCGAATCCGCCGCTACTTTCCAGCACCAGTACGGCCATCGCGAGCTAGGCAACGACGCGGGCTTCATCAACCGTGGTGGTCGCATGCTCAACGAGGAGACCTACGAGAACCTCTGGGACGTGCTGAGTGCGGTTCCGTCGCTGGACAACCCGGGAAAGTCGGTGACGGATGACATTCTCGATTTCGACCACGCGCATCCGACACACGACGTTGCACGGTTGATCGACCGCGACGGTATTCGCAACAAGGGCGAGAACGACTACAAGCACATGCAATTCGACAACAAGGATCGATACTTGTTGACGAAGCTGATGACGATGCCGGAGTCGGACGAGGCAAAACTCGACGACATCAGTATCGAGCAGTGGTTCGAGGACACTCCGCACTTTTTCACCACCAACTTCTGGTACATGTGGGAGACCACATTTGCGTTCAAGCGGGTGAGTTCGGCGATGGAGCTGCGCCGGTACATGAATCGAATGATTCTCGAGTTCAGTCGCATTCAGACTCTCGCGGGTGTCACCAGGTCCCCGTACAACCAGTACGAGAGCATCATCTTGCCGATGCGGACCTTCCTCGAAGGCAAGGGTGTGAAGTTCGTCAACGAACTGAAGATCACGGAGTTCGTGTTCAAGGACACCCCGCTTCGCGACGAGATCACCGTGACGGGACTCGACTACGAGAACGTCCGCACCGGTGAGAAGGGCCGAATCGACGTAGCGGAGGGCGATTTCGTCTTCGACACCAACGGCAGCATCACCGACAGTTCGTCGATCGGCGATCTGGATACCCCGATCGTGGAAGACATGAGGTACGCGCCGAGTGCGCTGCTGTGGAAGCAGGCAACCGAGCACTTCTACGATCTCGGGAATCCCGACAAGTTCTTCGGAGATCGGGAGCAGAGTGAGTGGACCAGCTTCACCGTCACCACCTCGTCACACGAGCTCATCAACGAGATTTCCCGAATCACCAAGCAGCTCCCCGGAAATGCGCTCAACACCTTCGTGGACTCGAACGTACTTCTGTCGATCGTGGTTCACCATCAGCCGCACTATCACGCGCAGAAGGAGAACGAAGGAGTCTTCTGGGGCTACTGTCTGTTCCCGCGAAAGAACGGTGACTACGTGAAGAAGCCGTTCATCGAGATGACCGGCCGGGAAATGCTGGAAGAGACGCTCGGACACCTCGAGGCGCTCGACGAGAACGGTGCGCTGGCCGCGCGCAGAGAAGAGATCATGGACAGCGTCGTCAATTCGATTCCCAGCCACATGCCTTACGCCAGTGCGCTGTTCAATCGGCGTGCCGTGGGTGACCGGCCGCTGGTGGTGCCGAAGCATTCCAAGAACCTGGCCTTCATCAGTCAGTTCGCGGAGCTGCCGTTCGACATGGTGTTCACCGAGCAGTACTCGGTGCGCTGCGCTCAGGTGGCCGTCTACAAGTTCCTGGGGATTCCGGAAGACAAGCTCACCAAGATGCATCACTACGAGAAGGACCCGAAGGTTCTCGCCAAGGCCGCAGTGACGATGTTCCGCTGAGGGGTGCTCAGCGACCGTGCCGCTTCTCGTAGTCCTCGCGAGTGCGATCGGCGCGGCGCTGGGCCTTCTCGTCGAGCAATTCGGGATCGAGTCCATGGCTCAGCAGGCGGTGACGGCGGTAGATGGTCCCGAGCGCTACGACGAAGTACGCGAGCGGGATGAGCAACAAGGCCATCATGGCCAAGGGAATCCAGATCGGTCCCGGAATCAAGAGGAACAGCAGAAGGATCAGCGTCGCCGGCACGGTGAAGCGGATGATGTAGCGGGCCTGTGCACCCGGGCCGACCAGATCGTTTCGCACCCAGTCCTGGTACCGGTCGGGGAGGGTCTTTCCCAGGAGGTATCCGCAGTACTGGGGAAAGTTCGGGCGAGTCTGTTCGGCCATGGCTTCCAGGATAGTGCCTGGTACCGCCGCTTACGCGGGTGCCTTGAACGTACGTCGGTAGGCGCTCGGTGAAACGCCGAGCGCCTCGTTCATGTGTTGACGCATCGATGTCGCGGTCCCGAAGCCGGTTCGAGCGGCAATTGCATCGATCGACAGGTCGGATTCCTCCAGCAGTTCGCGTGCTCGATCGACGCGTCTGCTGGTCAACCAGCGGTTCGGCGTCGTTCCGACTTCGTCGCGGAATCGACGACTGAACGTACGGACGCTCATGTTGGCACGCGTCGCCAAGTCCGCCAGGGTGATCGGGTCGCCGAGATGTTCGAGGGCCCAATGCCGAGCGTCGGCAGTCGATTCCGAGGGTTTGTCGGCCAGCGGGCGCCGGATGTACTGCGCTTGGCCACCGTCGCGCCACGGCGGTACGACGCAACGCCTCGCGACGGTGTTCGCCACTTCCATGCCGTGGTCGCGCCTGACGATGTGCAGACAGAGATCGACCCCTGACGCCACACCGGCCGAGGTCAGGATGTGGCCTTCGTCGACGAACAGCACGTCGGGATCCACGTTCACCTTGGGGTAGACACGCTGGAAATGGTCGGTGTTGCGCCAGTGCGTCGTGGCACGAAGTCCGTCGAGCAAACCCGCCGCGGCGAGGATGTACGAACCGGTGCAGATCGAGACCAGTCGAGTGCCCGGGCGGATGTGTCGGAACGCTGCGGCCAACTCGGGGGAGAGGTAACCGTCTTCGTAGGCCGGACCCAGTTCGTACGACGCGGGAATGACGACGGTGTCGGCGGTGGCGAGCAGCTCGCTCCCGTGGTCGACCGAGATGCTGAAGTCTGCGTCGGTCTGCACGGGATTGCCGTCGACGGTGCACGTCAGGATCTCGTAGAGCGGCCGATCCTCGACGTCGAGGGCGCGCCCGAAAATGCGCGCCGGGATACCGAGCTCGAAGGGAATGACTCCGTTCAGAGCCAGTACGACGACGCGATGCGGACCAGACATGGCTCGATTCTTTCATATATTGGCAATCTGGCCACTGTTCTCGATCGAATCCAAACTGCAGAATTCTCTCTGTGACTTCTGAGACCGTTCTCCCCGAATCGGGCCAACAGCAGGTGAGCCCGCCGCGCTTTCACCGCGCCTGGTCCGTCGCGATCGTGGCATTCCTGGCTTTGGTCGGTGCGGCGAGCTTCCGCGCTGCCCCATCCGTGCTGATCGATCCACTGCACGAGGATTTCGGGTGGTCTCGCGCCAGCATCTCGGCCGCCGTCTCGGTCAACTTGATCCTGTACGGGTTGACCTCGCCGTTCGCTGCTGCCCTGATGGAAAGGTTCGGCATCCGGGCGGTTGTCACTTCGGCGTTGGCGCTCATCTCGCTCGGCAGTGGTCTCACGATCTTCATGACCTCGAGTTGGCAGCTCATCCTGCTGTGGGGCGTGTTCGTCGGACTCGGTACCGGTTCGATGGCGCTGGCGTTTGTCGCCACCGTCGTGGATCGATGGTTCGTCGAGAAACGCGGTCTCGTGACCGGCATCCTGACGGCCGGTGGTGCTGCCGGTCAGCTGGTGTTCCTGCCCGTCCTGGCGAAGATCGCGGAAACGTACGACTGGAAGAGCGTCGCCTTCACAGTTTCGTTTGCCGCGCTGGCCGTAGTGCCGTTCGTTCTGCTGTTCCTGCGCAACTATCCGTCCGATGTGGGTACGACGCCGTACGGAGCGCCCGCCGACTACGCCCCACCCGCCAAGCCTGTCTACCAGCGCGGCGGCGCCGGAGGCCGGGCGATCTCGGTACTGGTCATGGCGTCGAAGACCAAGGTGTTCTGGCTTCTCGCCGGTACGTTCGCGATCTGCGGCGCGAGTACCAACGGCCTGATCGGAACGCACTTCGTTCCAGCGTCGCACGATCACGGGATGCCGATCACCACGGCCGCGTCGCTGCTGGCGTTGATCGGAATCCTCGACATGGTCGGCACCATTGCTTCGGGTTGGTTCACCGATCGGATGGACTCGCGAAAACTCCTCGGGATCTACTACCTGTTCCGCGGCATCTCGCTGCTCTTTCTGCCCTTGTTGCTCGCCAACACCGTGAACCCGCCGATGATCGCGTTCGTCATCTTCTACGGGCTCGATTGGGTGGCGACGGTTCCGCCGACCGTCGCGCTGTGCCGTCAGCACTTCGGCGCCGACGCTCCCATCGTGTTCGGTTGGGTGCTGGCATCTCATCAGATCGGCGCGGGTCTGGTGGCCTTCTTGGCCGGCCTCGTTCGCGATCAGATCGGCTCGTACGACGCTGCTTTCTTGGTGGCCGGCGCGCTCTGCGCGATCGCCGCAGTCATGTCGTTGTTGATCGCAAAACGTCCGAAAGAGGCAGTATTGGTTGACTCTGTCTGATTCGGCACTGTGATCGGTACCACCGACGGGGTAAGTTGTGTGTAACTCCAAGAACTACTCACCAGTAGGGGTACTGAAATGCCTGCTCCGTCCGCTGCGACCTTCTCGCGGCTCGCCGATCTGATCGCCATCGACAATGTTGCCGATCGCCCGACGAAGTCCATCACCGAGGTGTTCACCGGCAAGGAGCTGGCGACCATCCCCGTCGGCACCGCCGACGACGCACTTGCGGCCATCGCCCGTGCCCGCGTCGCCCAGAAGGAATGGGCCAAGCGCTCCGTCCTCGACCGCGCTGCCGTCTTCCACCGCTACCGCGACCTCATCCTCGAGAACCGCGACGCCCTCATGGACATGGCTCAGGCCGAGACCGGAAAGTCGCGTACCGCAGCTCAGGAAGAAGTCCTCGACATCTCGATGACGTCGCGTCACTACGCACGTGTGGCGCCGAAGCTGCTGCGCCCGCGTCGCGTCTCCGGCATGCTCCCGGGTCTGACGAAGACCGTCGTCCGCTACCAGCCCAAGGGTGTAGTCGGCGTCATCTCGCCGTGGAACTACCCGATGACGCTGGCCGTGTCCGACGCCATCGCCGCGCTGCTCGCCGGCAACGCCGTTGTCCTCAAGCCGGACAGCCAGACGCCGTACTGCGCCCTCGCCTGCGTCGAACTGCTCTACAAGGCGGGACTTCCCCGCGACCTCTTCGCCGTGGTTCCCGGACCGGGCTCCGTCGTGGGCACCGCGCTGGTCGAGAACACCGACTACCTCATGTTCACCGGTTCCACCGCGACCGGTCAGCTCCTCGCCGAGCAGGCCGGCCGTCGACTGATCGGCTTCTCCGCCGAACTCGGTGGCAAGAACCCGATGATCGTCGCGGCCGGCGCAGACCTGCGCGAGGTCACCGACGCCGCTGTGCGTGCGTGCTTCTCCAACTCCGGTCAGCTGTGCATCTCCATCGAGCGCATCTACGTCGAAGAGTCCATCGCACCCGAGTTCATCCGCATGTTCGGCGACCGCGTCAAGAAGATGAACCTCGCCGCCGGTTACGAATTCGGAATCGAGATGGGCAGCCTCGTATCCGAGGCCCAGGTCAAGGCAATCTCCGCGCATGTCGACGACGCAGTCGTCAAGGGCGCCACCGTCATTGCCGGCGGCAAGGCCCGCCCGGACATCGGACCGCTGTTCTACGAGCCCACCCTGCTCACCGGGGTTCCCGAGGACGCCGAGTGCTACCGCGACGAGACCTTCGGGCCGCTCGTCTCGATCTACCCCGTCAAGGACGTCGAAGAGGCCATCGCGCAGGCCAACGACACCGAGTACGGCCTCAACGCCAGTGTGTGGGCGGGAAGCAAGGCTGCCGGCGAAGCCATCGCAGCGCGCATCCACGCCGGCACCGTCAACGTCGACGAGGGTTACGCACCTACCTGGGGCAGCACCGCTGCACCGATGGGCGGCATGGGCGTCTCGGGCGTCGGACGTCGTCACGGCGCTGAAGGTCTGATCAAGTACACCGAGCCGCAGACCGTTGCTACCACTCGCGTCATGAATCTCGGTGGACCGCGCGGACTTCCGGCCAAGGCGTGGGCAAAGCTCATGCCTCACGCCATCAAGATCATGTCCTGGGTTCCGGGCCGGTAACGGGTGGAAACCGCCAGCGCATACATCGAGGCAACTCCCGTATCGGTGTGGAAGGTTGTCAGCGACATCGAAGGTATGGGTCGCTTCAGTCCTGAAAACACCGGCGGAACATGGACTTCCGGAACCCCGGGAACCGTGGGCGCAAAGTTCAAGGGCACCAACAAGCACGGCCTGATTCGGTGGAGCACGCACTGCACGGTGGTCGACGTGGTCGACTGCCGGAAGTTCTCCTTCGAATCGGACGAGCCGAAAGCGCGGTGGACCTTTGTGCTCGAGCCTTCGGGGACGGGCACTGTGCTTACCGAGACTCGTGAAATCTATGCGACGCCTGCGCTTTACGTGCGCATGATGTCGGGTAGCGGCCTACTCGGCCGGGGTCGAGATCAGCTGATGCAGACCGGAATGGAAACCACTCTGGCGCGCATCAAGGCGTTTCTGGAGAGCTAGGCACCTGCAAAAGTGGGGCTGCACTCGATTCGAGTGCAGTCCCACTTCTGTTTATCGGTTCGACAGCTCGCCGAGGTCGGACGGCGACGCCTGATGCTCATTCTTGTCGGAGTTGCGGAAAGGCATGCCGACTGTACTGAGGTCGATTCCTTTGGTCTCCTTCATGATCAGCGCCGCAACGAGAGAGAGAAGGCAGAGCGCTCCCACGTATACCGAGAACACCCATCCAAGATCTCGCGAGGTCAACCAGGTGTTCAGGTACGGCGCCGTACCGCCGAAGATCGCCACGGACAGCGACGTAGCGAAGCCGACTCCCATCGCGCGTGCACGAGTGGGGACAAGTTCGGACATGAGCGCCGGATACATCGCGGACGCGCAGCACCAGACCGCCAATCCCATCGCCTGCGTCACGAACAAGGTCCACGGCTGTGCCGTCAGGATAGCCGCGATCGGTAGTACGAGGACAGCGCCGGAAATGCCGAAGGCTGCCGCCATGGTGCGCCGACCGTACTTGTCCGAGAGGTGACCTGAGAGTGGAAGTAGCGCCAGCACAACGAGTTGGGCTAGCAAGCTTGCAATGAAGGCTCCGTTGGGATCCATTCCCTTGGCTGAAATTGCATACGCTGACGCGAAGGTGGCCCAGGTGTAGTAGGCCGCGTTCTGCCCAGCAGACAGCATGAGGATCAGCACACCGATTTTTACAATGTCCTTTCGTGCAATCGGAGGTGCCGTAGCTGCAGAATCCGAATTCTCTTCGAAGTGAGGGGATTCCGATGCTGCACGACGCAAGAACAATGCGTAGAGACCGAGTACGGCCCCGATGGCGAAAGCAATCCGCCATCCGTATCTGCTCATGTCGTCTTTTCCGAGGATCCCCGTCAGCAATGCTGCGACGAGAGTCGCCAGCATTACTCCGAAGGTGACAGCCGTGAATACCGAACTGCCCCACAGCCCTCGCCGATCTCGAGGCGAGATCTCACCGACGTAGGTGTAAGAGACGCCGGCCTCTCCTCCGTGCGCAAGGCCCTGCGTCAGTCGTGCAATCAAGAGTGCGAACGACGCCCACACCCCAATGCTCTCGTAGCTCGGGATCAATGCAATTGCCAGACTTGCAACGGCCATCAAGCACATCGTGAGCACCATCGTGAATTTTCGACCCTTACGGTCGGCCAGGCGTCCGAAGACAAGCCCACCGAACGGTCGCGCCACGAATCCGACGGCGAACACCGCAAGTGTCGACAGCAGGGCAGAAGTGGGATCGCTGTCATCGAAGAAATTGGACGCCAGATACGTGGAGAAGATCGCGTACAGAGTCCAATCGAACCATTCGAGGATGTTTCCGGACACGGCTGCCCGCAGCGAACGGGCGCGATCGAGTTCGGGGGTTTGTTCCGGAGGTGCAGAGCTGTTCATGTGAGCCTTCTCGGGATGTCAGTATTTTTGTCGTTCAACAGGTTCGGTAGATATGGGCGGTCAACCCATATGGAGTCCGCCGTTCACATGAATCACTTCGCCGTGCACGAAGCTCGCGGCTGGACTGCACAGGAATCCGACCACGGAAGCAACCTCGGCGGCGCGGCCGAATCGGCCCATCGGCGTCGAGCGGATGAGGTGGTCGTTTTGGCTGTTGACCAAATCTGCGGTCATCGGTGTTTCGATGATGCCGGGCGATACTGCATTGACTCGGATCGATCCACCCAGTTCCCAAGCGAGACTTCGAGTGAAAGCGATTAGTCCGCCCTTTGTTGCCGCATAGTGAGCGTGATTTCGACTGCCGCGATGGCCTGCCATAGACGTCAGATTGACGATCGAACCGCCGTCACGCATCACCGGAATGGCGGCGCGTGTCAGATACATTGCCCCGTCGAGGTTGATGGACATGACCGTCCGCCATTGCTGGTCGGTCATCAACTCCACCGACTGTTCGGGATAGATCCCCGCAGCGACTACGAGGTGGTCGATCCCCCCGAAATGCCTTTGCGCAACCGCAACGAAGTGATCATTGCTTTCAGGTGAAGCAGCATCGAGTTCTGTTGTCGCTATACGATTTCCGTCAGGATCCAGAGAAGCTCTGATCGCGGAGAGCGCTTGTGTATCCAGGTCGCCGAGTACCAGATTCGCCCCTGCTGCGTACATCTGCTCTGATACCTGCCTGGCGATTCCGCCTGCGGCTCCGGATATTGCAATGGTGCGATCGGTGAAGTCGTACAAGTGGCTTTCCTTTGATCAGCGCACTTTCGACGAACCTCCCGGCAAAGAATCAGGGTGGGTGCTGTCGAAAAGTTCGGGATGCTTGGTTAATTCGGTTCTGGTTCTTCGTATGTGGCCGGTCAGGCAGCGTTCGGCATCGATCTCGTCTTTGCGCACGATGGCCTCGATCAGCAAGCGGTGTTCGTAGTTGATGACCCAGGTTCGATCGGGGCCCGTCAGCCGGGCATATGCCCGACGGTAATGCTGAGTCGTATTCCAGAACCGAGTCACCATAGTTATCAACTGAGGAATCTCGCAACCGCTGTAAGTGAGCAGGTGCAACTCCCGGTCCAGTACCAGGAATCGGTCGACATCCTCGTTGGCTTCGATCTCTTCCTGAATACTCCAGAGTCGATCATGCACACTGCTGTTCAGATGCGGGATGCTCTCCGCCAGCGCCATGGGCTCGATCCGTTCGCGAATGCGATAGACGAAATCGCATTCCTGCATATCCATGGAGGACACCCACGCGCCGCTGTTCGCTTTCAACTCGACCAGGCCTTCGGATTCGAGCATGCGCAGCGCTTCTCGTACTGGTAACCGACTCGCGCCGAGTCGTTCGGCTATCTCCTCCTGGCGGATTCGAACTCCAGGCAGTAGGCGTCCGGAAAGTATGTCTTCGCGGATATGGGCTGCGATGCGGTGGCTCGCGACCGTGGTGGGGCCGCTCGCAGAATCGGCTTCGGACAACGGTGCTCCTCGAGATGGGGGACGGGCGCAGTTCTGCTCGGCCGCGGATCGAGCGGGTGCCGGGGTTCATTGTTCACTGCGGACGTGCGGGATGGTGTGCGGGATGATCCGTGTCGCGGATTGGATCCAATTGTGCCTGTTCGCTTGTTTGACCGCAGTTGTGATCTGGCCTGAATGCTCCACAGCTTTGGATCCAATCACTCGAATTTGCTTCTCGGATGAAACTCTCAGCACGTATGTTGCGGGGTATTGGCCCTGTTCGTCAAGTGGGCCAAGCCACATTTACTGCCAATGGAGACCGAGGCAGGTTTGCGAATGGATCCATTCGGTGGCAATGTGAGGCCCAACACGGAAAGCGGACCGCTCTGAGCGAGTCCCTCCGCGCTGTCCAGACGCGCTGCCAAAGCTTGGCCGTCCAAAGGCCTGATCCGGAGACTGACTATGACCACGCACAAGAAACTCACCGCAGCATCACCATGGGTGGAACTGGCAACATCGAACAAGGACTGGGATGCGGCCGACCCGTCGCTCCTCGCCACGATGCTGGCTCAGACGATCTTGATCCGATCCTTCGAGGAATACGTTCTGGAGTTGGCGGGGAAAGGACTGATCCACGGTCCGGCCCACTCCAGCATCGGACAAGAGGGTGGGGCTGTGGGATCGATCGTCGGCCTCACATCCGCTGACTCCATCAACGGTTCCCACCGCGGACATCATCAGTTTCTTGCCAAGGCGCTGGCCCATGTGGCTGTCGACGGTTTGGATCCGACCGCTGAACTCTCGCCGGAGGTCCGTACCGTACTGACCCGCAGCCTCGCAGAGATCTGTGGTCTGTCGCGCGGCTACTGCCGTGGTCGTGGCGGGTCCATGCACCTGCAGTGGAAAGAAGCCGGCGCGATGGGTACGAATGCGATCGTCGGAGGCGGGGTACCGCAAGCTGCAGGTTTTGCCTGGGCGCACCGTCAGGCAGGAACCGATGCCGTCGCAGTTACCTACTTCGGTGATGGCGCGGTCAACATCGGGTCGGTACTCGAATCGTTCAATCTGGCGGCAGCCTGGGATCTTCCGATCTGCTTCTTCATCGAGAACAACCAATATGCGGTATCCACACATGTCGCGGAAGCGACCGGTGAACCGCGATTGTCGGCACGCGGGCTCGGGTTCAACATTCCTAGTTGGAAGGTCGACGGTATGGACCCGCTTGCGGTCCACCTCGCGATGCGGGAGGCCCTCACACACATGCGTTCGGGTAAGGGCCCGACGATCATCGAAGCTGATGTCTATCGCTTCTTTCACCAGAACGGCCCATTCCCGGGCAGCGCTTTCGGCTATCGCACGAAGGACGAAGAAAAGGCCTGGAAAAAGCGCGATCCGCTTCGCCTGCTCACCGATCAAGTGGTCCGTCGGAAGCTGCTGACGGAAGCCGACGTAGCTAAGGCGGTCGCGCAAGCCTCCCGGGTAATGCAGGAGATCGGTGGCGAGCTGCTGGAAAAGGTGCCAGGGGGCAAGCCTGGTGAGGTCAGAATCAAGGCATCGGAATGGCCGGATGTGAACTTCGTCGATGTCGGGATACGCGGTGATCTCAGTGAGTTCGGGGGTGCCCGATTCGTGGAACCAGAGGAGTTCGCCGGCGAGATGGCCGATCGAAAGTTCATCGACGTCGTGGCTGAGGTGATGGACCGTCGCATGGACGCCGACAACTCCATCGTCGTGATGGGTGAGGACATCCATCGCTTGAAGGGCGGAACGAACGGCGCTACAAAAGGATTGGCTGATCGATACCCGGGCAGAGTGCTCGGCACTCCGATCAGTGAGAATGCGTTCGCGGGCCTCGGTGGCGGAATCGCCTTGGACGGACGGTACAAGCCAGTCGTCGAATTCATGTACGCCGATTTCATGTGGGTGGCAGCCGACCAGATCTTCAATCAGATCGGCAAGGCGCGACATATGTTCGGTGGGGACAGCAACGTGCCCTTTGTATTGCGCAGCAAGGTCGCTATGGGGACCGGCTACGGCTCGCAACACTCCATGGACCCTGCAGGCGTGTTTGCAACTGCCCCGGGATGGCGCATCGTCGCACCGTCCACGCCGTACGACTACATCGGATTGATGAACAGCGCTTTGCACTGTAACGACCCGGTGGTGGTCATCGAGCACGTAGACCTTTACGGCACGAGCGGCCAGGCGCCGACCGATGATTACGACTACTTCCTGCCGGTCGGGAAGGCTGCAGTGCGTCGGCGCGGAAGCGATCTCACGATCATTTCCTATTTGTCGATGGTGGGGCATTGCCTCGAGGCAGTGGACGAAATCGGGACAGTCGATGCCGAGGTCATCGATCTCCGTTGGCTCGACCAAGCGAGTATCGACTGGGACACCATCGGCGAAAGCATCAGAAAGACCAACAACGTGGTCATCGCTGAGCAAGGAGCACACGGAACGTCATACGGCGGCTGGCTCAGTGATGAAATCCAACGCCGATTCTTCGATTGGCTTGATCAGCCCATCCAGCGAGTGACGGGGTCTGAGGCATCGCCGAGCATCAGCAAAGTGCTCGAACGTGCGGCAATTGCACAGACGGATGAAGTAGTCGAAGCGTTGAAGAGGATCACTCGATCGTGAACGGACCGAACCGAACCCACTCACCCTCATCGGCAGAAATTCTCTAGGAGCAATCAACCGCCATGGCGACATTACTGCGCATGCCAGAGGTGGCAGCCGGAGCTACCACCGTAATCCTCTCCGAGTGGCCGCTGGCTGTCGATTCGGAATTTGATGTCGACGAACCGTTGGCCGTTCTCGAAACGGACAAAGCGACGGTTGAGATCGAGGCCGAGTCCGCCGGTGTTCTTGTACACACATTCGTCGAACCAGGGACGTCTGTCGACGTCGGTGCACCGATCGCCGTCCTCGCTGATCGGGGCGAAGTCGTGAAGGATATTGCGACATTGCTGGCCGAGCTCGGAGTCTTTGATGCCGATGGGTACTCGGCCAAGATTGAAACATCCACTGCTGTAGACAAACCCGACGGTGCGTCTTCTCCGACCGTGCCGGGCGAGAAAGTGGCCGATGAGAGGGCGCCGCGAATTTTCGCGAGTCCCTTGGCGCGACGTCTAGCGGAATCGGCAGGGCTGAGACTCGGTGACATCGTGGGATCGGGCCCGAACGGACGCGTTGTACGTAGCGACGTGGATGCAGCAATAGCAGCGAAGGCCGCTTCGGCAGAGGCCGTCGCAGTGAAAGATGCTGGTGTGAAGGACGCTGGAGTCAAGGACCGTGGCCCTGTCTTCACGGACACGCCGCACACGAGACTTCGGCGTGCAATTGCTGCTCGGCTGACATCGAGTAAGCAGACACAGCCCCATTTCTACATCTCTGGTTCTGCTCGGGTCGATGCGTTGCTGGAGGCGCGCAGGCAGCTCAACGAAGTCAGCGCTTCCAAGGTGTCGGTCAACGATCTGTTGATAAAAGCGATGGCGAAGGCACATACGCTGGTGCCGGAGATGAATTCGATCTGGGTCGAAGACGCAGTGAGAACCTTTGCCAAGGTGGATATTTCGATCGCGATAGATTCCGATCGCGGATTGCTTACTCCTGTTCTGCGTGGGGTCGACACCATGTCCATTTCCGAAATTGCGAGCGCCACAAAAGAATTAGTAGCGAGAGCCGGTGCAGGGAAGATTCGGCAGGACGAACTCGAAGGTGGATCGACGACAATCTCGAACCTAGGGATGTTTGGGGTCGAGGAATTCTCGGCCATAATCAACCCACCTCAATCGTCGATTCTTGCGATTGGAGCAGCGACCGAGCAGCCCGTTGTCGTCGAGGGACGGCTGGAGGTCGGGACGGTTCTGCGAGTGATCCTCTCGGTTGATCATCGGCCGATCGACGGGGCGATCGCCGCGAAGTGGATGAAGCATTTCACCACAGTGCTCGAGAACCCGATCCAGATCTTCGGCTGAGAAGACATCGCGAGAAAGTGGGAGGCACAGGAATGAATTCGCATTACGACGTGGTCGTACTCGGAGCTGGGCCCGGTGGCTACGTTGCGGCCATCAGGGCTGCGCAACTGGGGCTCTCCATTGCTGTGGTCGAGGAAAAGTACTGGGGCGGAGTTTGTCTGAACGTCGGATGCATTCCGTCGAAGGCACTGCTGCGGCACGCGGAGATTGCGCACCTGGTGACAGACGAAGCCTCGATGTTCGGAATCGAAGGTGTCACTTCGGTTGACTTCGGGGTTGCGTTCGACCGCAGTCGATCCGTTGCGGACGGCCGAACCAAGGGCGTCAACTACCTGATGAAGAAGAACGGTATTCGGCAGTACAACGGTCGTGGCGTATTTCGTGGACCGAACACCCTCGAGGTATCGGGGGTTGAGTCCGCGACGATCACTTTCGACAACGTGATCATCGCTAGTGGTGCAGAGCCACGACTACTTCCAGGTACGACTCGCAGCGACAATGTAGTCACGTATGAGGAGCAGATTCTCACACGTGAGCTACCGAAGAGCGTGGTCATTGCCGGTGCGGGAGCGATCGGTGTGGAATTCGCCTATGTTCTGAACAGTTTCGGAGTTGACGTCACGCTGATCGAGTACGCAGAGCGGATCCTTCCGCTGGAAGATACGGATGTCTCTGCGGAACTGTCGAAGCGATACAAGAAATCCGGGATCACGATTCTGGTTTCCACTGGCGTGGAGGAGATCGTCGATTCGGGCGGCCAGGTCAAGGTGGTAGTGAGGCAGGGCGGCGAGGCGCGAACGCTGCTCACGGACAAGGTGATCCAAGCGATCGGGTTTGTTCCGCGGACCGACGGCTACGGCCTCGAGACGACGGGCGTCGAACTGACCGAGCGGGGAGGCGTGATGGTCGACGAGTACATGCGTACGTCAGTGCCAGGAATCTTCGCAATCGGCGACGTCACTGCTCAGTTGATGCTCGCTCACGTCGCAGAGGCTCAGGGCGTGGTCGCGGCTGAGACGATTGCCGGCGTAGACACCGTCCCCGTCGACTACCCGATGATTCCCCGCGCAACATTCTGTCAACCTCAAGTTGCCAGCTTCGGGTGGACAGAGCAGCAAGCGAGGGACAAGGCCGAGATCTCGGGCTGGGATGTCAAGGTGGCTACCTTTCCGTTCAGTGCCAACGGCAAGGCACATGGTCTCGGGGATGCTGTCGGATTCGTGAAGCTGATCAGTGACGATACGTACGGTGAGTTGCTCGGTGGGCATCTGATCGGTCCGGAAGTGACCGAGCTACTACCAGAGTTGACGCTCGCTCAGAAATTCGAACTGACAGTTGAAGACCTCGTACGCAACGTTCACGCCCATCCCACACTGAGTGAGGCGCTGCAGGAGGCATTCCACGGGCTGGCAGGACACATGATCAATCTGTGAACGGACTGCTGTTGAATTGGTCCGATAACCGAACCGAACGAGGAGTGGCAAGTGATAGGCGTTAAGGCAGACTCGCTCCCTGAACCCTTGCGGGGGAACCCGGTGGCGCAGATCGCCATGATCGTGCCTGACCTGGAATCGGCCGTTGCACTGTGGAGCGGCATTCTCGGCCGAGACGATTGGTCGATCTACACGTATGGGCCCGACAACGTTCCGGAGTTGAGCTACCGAGGTGAGGAAGGGCGATTCGGCATGCGCTTGGCGTTTGTCGGTGCCGGTCCCCAAATCGAGCTGATCGAACTGCTCGAAGGCCCCAGCTCGTACCACGAATGGCATTCGCGTCATGGTTTCGGATTGCACCACCTGGGTTTTGTCGTCCCGTCGATCAAGGACGCGATGATCGAAATGGCGCAATACGACGTCGATTTGATTCAGTCGGGGTACGGCTATGGGGCGAACGGGGACGGAGGTTTTGCGTACTACGACACTCAGGATTCGGTCGGCGCAATCGTCGAACTCATCGAGATCCCATCGACCCGACGACCATCCGAGGTTATGTAGACGCGGCGTCGATGAGCGCGGTATAGACACGCTCCGGTTCTTCGGCAATGCGATTGAGCACGTACAGCCACCACTGTGTTCCGAAGATGACGTATTCGCGTGTGGTGAACCCCGCTGCTCGGAGTGCGTCCAGTTGCTCGGTACCGAGGCCGAGCAGCATCTCGAACTCGACATGGCTCTGTTCCAAGGCCCAACCATGTTCTGCGCGTAATGCTTCGAGGATGTCGCGGTCATGCGTCGCGATGGAAACCTGGTGACCCGAGTCGACGATCCGGGCTGCGTAGTCGAGATACGCCCCGCGCAGTTCGGCACTGCCGCGCGGGTAGGCGACGGATTCGGCTTCGAGGAAGGCGCCCTTCACGAGACGGATGCGACCGGGTCGGTCCAGCAGAGCGGCGAGATCCTTTGCGGTCCGGTGCAGTCGGGCCTGAACGGTGATCCCCACGTGAGTGAAACGCTCGGCCAGTCGCGCATGCATGTCGAGGACCAGGTCGGTGCGATCGGACGCTTCGGCGGAAATGATCAGTTCGGCACCTGCGTGTTCCGTGGCCTCGGCCAGGCGCACGACATTGCGAAAGCACTGCTCCGGATCGATCACCAAGCCGATGTGTGAGAGGTCGAACGACACGGTGCTGTCGACACCCGACGTGCCGATCCGTTCCGCCAGTTCCACGAAAACATCGGTTTCGGCGTTCGCGAGCTCGGGATCCCGGACGCTCTCGCCGGTGTATTCGATGCTCGCCTTGTGCCCTCGGGCGAAGATCGAGGGAAGACGATCGAAGGCGTCGTCGATGGTTTCGCCGCCGATGTAGCGAGCGGCCACTTTCCGTGCGAGTGCTGCCGTTGCAGCGTCCGCCATGGTGCGTTCTTTCAGGGATTCGTCGAGTGCGAGGCGGCGTAGGACGTCGGCGGCCTGGGCTTGTAGATCCATGTTCACGGATTCAGCGTATCCGGATGAGGGGCGGGAATTATTCTCCGAACCCTTGCTTTCGATCTATTGTCGATATATCGTCGATACGTCAAACAAACACCGACAGTCCAGGAGGACAACATGTACGCCCCACACAACAACCCAGAAATGCAAGAACGTCGCGAGCACGGCCGTCGAGGTCCGCATCGTGGACATGGTTTCCGTCGAGGATTCGAGGGAGAGCGCCCCGAGGGTCGCTTCGAAGATCGAGCAGATGGACGTCCTGAAGGACGCCCTGAAGGCCGACGTGGTCGCCAAGGTCAGCGTGAATTCGGTCGACCCGACCAGCGCGGACACGGCCGCCCTCACTTCGGTGAAGCCGGCGCAACTCTCCGCCCCGCGATGGGTCTACTCCGAGGTGCCGCCGTCGCGGTAGCCGCAGGTGGGACCGCTGAGCAGGTAGCCAAGGCAGAGGCAATTCTCGCCGAAGCACGCCGGGCATTGTTCGAGATGCTGGCGGAAAAGCCCGCTGACGTGCAGCCGGCCGACAAAGAGCCGGCTGACGCAGAAGCTACAGTCGCAGAATCTGCCGACACGCTGCCGGCAGAGTGATCACGGGGCTCAGGCGCCGACGGTGACTTCTTCGCTGTTCATGCCGGAAACGTGGCCGTCGACGCCCTCTCGCCAGTACCCGACAACATTGTGCTTGTCGCGAGCGATTCCTCGAACTTCCCTCAGATGCTTACGAATACGACGGCTGGTTGCGCTTTCGCACGCCACCCAGGCGTAGACGTCGGCCGATTCGGATTCGGGAAACTCGACCTTCTCCACAGCCTCGAACAGCGCGCTCGGCGCCTTTCCGAGACCACTCCCCACGAGCCACGTGTACGTGACGTCGCCGCGAGTGACGAATTCCTGTCGATCCTCTTCGGTTTCGACCTCGATGATCGCCTGTGCGACATCGCCCTCTCGAAGTTCTTCGACAATCCTGCCCAGTCCGGGGAGACCCGTGGCGTCTGCGACCAGCAGCTGCCAACGAGGACCCGCCGGTGCTTGGTAATGGGAACGCGAACTGTCCGACCAGAAGACGCCTAGTAGGTGACCTGGTTCGGCCCGCAGGGCCCAATCCGCTGCAATACCGCCAGGGTGCACGACGAAGTCGATGTCCAGACGTCGGCCGCCGTCGTGCACCTTGCGCACGGTGTAGTGCCGCCACGGTGGCTCGGTTCCGAGATCGGCCTTGCCGTAGTCGGGATTGTTGAAGTAGTCGTATTCTGCTTCTGTTTCACCGGGTTTCGGGAACGCGATGTCGATGCGCTCGTCGCCCTGTCCGCCGGTCGGCCAGTGCCAGTCACCTTCTGCTTCGATGCTGATTCGCCGCATGTGCGGGGTCAGTGACGTGACGGTGACAACGCGGGCGGGTTCGCAGAAAGACATTCCTCGACCCTATTGGTCCTGCGTGTCGAAGTGGAGACAGATGCTGTCGCAAGACGGACATCGAGTGCAGCTGAAAACGCCAGCGTATGCCCCGAGGCATGGTTTCTCCCCGGTGCATACGCTGGCATTTTCAGTTATGCCCGTTCAGGCGGCAGTCGGTGGGCTGTTCCCGCCGATCGGCTGCTGATACGGGTCGATCGACATCGGCGGATAAAACACCGACTTCCGATCCGGGCCGATCTCCACTCTCCATTCCGTGTGGTGCAACGTCCGGTGATGATGACCACACAACAAGATCAGATTATCGAGATCCGTTGGGCCACCATCATTCCAGTGAACAATATGGTGAGCATCGCACCACCCCGACGGCGTCCCGCACCCCGGGAACGCGCACCCACCATCCCGAACTGTCAACGCCCGCCGCTGCGGCACCGTCGCGGTTCTCGCTTCCTTGCCGCAGTCGAGCGGAACACCATTCTCGTCCAACAAGATCCGGGTGACCGTGCAGTCGCAGTCCAGCATCCGTGCAGTGTCGATACTGATCGGGCCCACCCAATCCGTCCACGCGAACCCCAGTTCCTCAGTGGACGGCAAGAGACCTTTCAGAGCTTTGAGGTCTGTCATGTCTTTGGCGCTGGCGGTGACCGTGATGTGCGGTTTCACCCCACCTTCGATCGGACCCAACCCCGCCCGCTCGTACCGCCGCAACAACTCGCAAAACCCGTCCGCACGCCGTAATGCCGGAGTGCGGGTGTCTTTGACGCCGTCCTTCTCCGGTGTCGGAGCGGACAGGCTCGACAACAACGTGATCAGACGGGCCCCGTTCACCGCATCCAAGTCACCCTTCACTGTGACCCGCCCGTAAAGGCCTTTCGAGGCGTAGAACTCGTTACGCTCAGAGTCTTCCCCGACCGGGACCCCGTCCTCGCGTGTGCCGTACTGCTTCTCGATCCGCCGAATCGCCGCCCGCACCGCATCACAATCCGCGATGTTCTTCGACGCCAACGACAGCAAAATCCCCCGGGCCTTGTCTACATCGGCCGGGGTCATGTTCTTGGGTGGGTGCTGACAAAACGACGCCACCTGCCGGGCCTTCAACGCATCCACGTCACCGCGATGAAACGCATCGCCCACCACGGGTTCGAGCATCAGCAACCGCGCCAACCCGACCAGCAGACTGCACTCACCGATCTCCAAATTCGTCGACGCGTGCAACCACTGCGCGATCGCCCGAAAACCCTTCCCGCCGAGAACCTCCCGGGAAAACATCTCCACGATCAGCAACACCATCCGCGACTGCAACTCGTGCCGGGCGCGCACCAGATCCAGAACCTCACTCTTGAGGTCCTCACCATCCAGCTGCCATGCTTCCCGACTGTCCATGAAGCAATCATATCCGAACAGAGTTTCGAACACAAGAGAATTGCAAGCGAAAATTACTGCTGTCCAGCTACTTTCGACAATTCGGACAAACGTCAGATCGAACCCAGCTCCCGCGCACGAGCTACCGCCGACGTCCGCGACTTCACGCCCAACTTGCCGAAGATGTGGACCAGATGCGATTTGACCGTGGTCTCGCT
This sequence comes from Rhodococcus sp. P-2, assembly GCF_016598535.1. Taxonomy (GTDB): domain Bacteria; phylum Actinomycetota; class Actinomycetes; order Mycobacteriales; family Mycobacteriaceae; genus Rhodococcus_F; species Rhodococcus_F baikonurensis. The sequence goes on from NZ_CP066779.1 coordinate 2,852,407, forward strand.
CAGGAACAGTTCTTTACCGATCTCGCGGTTGGAGCGTCCTGCCGCCACCAACTTCAGCACTTCGATTTCCCTTGGGCTGAGGCTGGTTTCGGGTTTGCGTACCCGCGTCATGAGCTTCGACGCGATGGCGGGGGAGAGAACGCTGTCCCCGCTTGCGGCGGCGCGGACGGCCGACAGCAGCTCGACCGGTGGAGTGTCCTTGAGCAGATAGCCGCTGGCTCCGGCTTCGACGGCGCTCAAGATGTCCGCGTCCGTGTCGTAGTTGGTCACGACGAGTACGTGCGGCGGATTCGGCAGCGCGCATACCGCGCGGGTGGCGTCGACCCCCGTCTTGCCTGGCCCGAACCGCAGGTCCATGAGCACGAGGTCGACCGGCGTGGTGGCACAGAAGGCTATGGCTTCCTCGGCGGTCCCTGCTTCGCCGACAACCTCGATGTCGGATTCGCTTTCGAGCAGCGCTCGTAGCCCGGCGCGCACGATCGCGTGATCGTCGGCGAGCAGCAGGCGGATCACTGTTCACCGGTTTCGAGGGGAAACGTCACCGCGACGGCGGTGTGTCCCGGCTCGGACTCGATGGAGAACGTTCCGCCCTGCAGCTCGACGCGTCGTCGAATTGCGTTGAGGCCAAAAGATTCTGCCGGTCCACGTTCGAGAACTCTCACGTCGAAGCCGCGGCCGTTGTCGACCACGTCGAGGCTGACTGTGTTGTCGGAATAGGTCAGTGTCACAGCCATTCTGGTTGCATTTGCATGGCGGAGAACATTGGACACCGCACCCTGCGCGATGCGCACCAGTGTTGCTTCGAGGGGCATCGGCAGCCGGATTGCCTCACCTTCGACCACGGAGCGCGCTTCCAGTTCAGGACTACTCGCGCGTTCGCAGATTCGACGAAGCGCATCGGCGAGCGATTGACCGTCCAGGGCCGCGGGTGTCAATTCGGCTATGAGTTGGCGGGTTTCGGCAAGACTGTCCGCAGCGGTTTCCCGTGCGAGGCTGATCTGACGGATGGCCGGGCTCTCCGGATCGGCGCGTTCGGCAGCGTGAAGGAGCATCTGGATGCTCGAAAGTCCTTGGGCCACGGTGTCGTGAATCTCCGCCGCGAGTCTTTCGCGTTCCGCGAATTTTCCGGCATCGCGAGACGTCGACGCCAATTCTTCACGGGTGTTCATCAATTCGTCGATGAGACGACCGCGCTCGGCTGCCTCGCGGTACAGCGCTTGATAGCCGAGACCGATGGCAACCGCCACGGCGGCGCCGATGATCGGGCCGACGGCGCCGGCGATCGTCCATCCACGGTGCAGCCCGGTGCCGATCACGGCGACAGCTGTTGCCGCGGTGACGGCTAGCAGGCTCCAGGGGCGTCGCAGAATATGGAGATAGAGGAAGAAAAGTCCGAACGCGAGGTAGGCGGCGTCGGCGGATACCGCCATCGTCGCGATCCAGACGAGGGTCAGCACCGATAACCACCAGCGGGCAGCGTTGCCGCGCAGCCTTTTGGCAACTCCGAACAGATAGACGGCAACAAAGATCACGGCCAACGCGGTGATTGTCGCGGTCAGGTCGGATTCGTCGATCAGCGCTCGAAGAAACACCACACCGGCCAGCGCCATGACAAGGACATGCAGGCCCAGTTGTAAGCCGGCGAAGACGGGCGTGAGCGGAGATCGGTGCATCTCGCCCAGCTTAGCGAGGTTCGGACCTGGTTCATCCATCAAAAGTTGTAAACCGGGATGGTTCTTTCGAGCGCTGGAATGTCGATCCGAGGTGCGATGGAAAGAGTCTGCATCCGCGAGAGCGTAGAGGCAAGCACAGGAAAGGAATTCACAGTGTTTGTCGCAATGAGGGACTTACGGGCAGCGCGAGGTCGTTTCGCGCTGATCTCCGTCGTGGTTCTGTTGGTTGCACTTCTGGTCAGTTTTCTCAGTGGGTTGACTGCAGGACTTCGCCATCAGAACGTGTCGGCCATCGAGGCCATGAATGCCGACACGGTGGTGTTTGCCGACACCGGAGCTGGGGCGTCGTTCGACGAGTCGGCGCTCACGCAGGACCAGGTCAACGCCTGGGCCGGCGCTGCGAAGGACGTCGATCCCGTCGGAATCGGCCGCGGCAAGGCAGGATTGGCCGACGGAAATCAGAAGTCGGTTGCCCTGTTCGGTGCTGACGGCGGTTTCGGTGACGTAACGCCGTCGGCATCAGGCACGGTGGTGTTGAGCGAAGGTGCCGCCCGCGATCTGGGGGCGGGCGCCGGCGACCAGGTGAGCGTCGGTACGCAGCAGTTCACCGTCAGTGACGTTCGCGGCGACGACTGGTACAGCCATTCGCCTGTCGTCTGGATGACGCTCGATGACTGGCAGGCGGCCAATCCACGCGGCGGAGTTGCGACAGTACTGGCTGTCACCGGAGCCTCCGACGCTTCCGCAACGGACAAGTCAGCCGCGACGACGTCGACGACGGTCAGCGGTTCGCTCGACGCGATCGGTTCGTACAAGTCGGAAAACGGGTCGTTGACCCTGATGACGCTCATGTTGTTCGCGATCTCGGCCCTGGTGATCGGTGCGTTCTTCACGGTGTGGACGATCCAGCGAACCCCGGACATCGCGACGTTGAAAGCGCTCGGCGCAACCACCGGTTCTCTGGTGCGCGACGCACTGGGTCAGGCCCTCATCGTCCTGATTGCCGGCGTCACCGTCGGAATCGGGCTGACGGCCGTGGCCGGCTCGCTGATCGGTGACGCCATGCCGTTTGTCCTGGACGCATCCACCACCGTCGTACCTGCCGTGGCATTGATCGGACTCGGTCTGCTCGGCGCGGCCTTTGCACTTCGATTCCTCTCGACCACCGATCCACTCACAGCATTGGGGAGCGCACGATGACCATGACAACCGGCACCACAGTTCTCGACATCCAGAACGTCGATCTGACGTTTCCGGACGGGCAATCGCGGGTGACGGCGCTGGACGACGTGTCTCTGCGGCTGCACCGCGGCGAGATCGCCGCGATCACCGGACCTTCGGGTTCGGGCAAGTCCAGCCTGTTGGCGGTGGCGTCGACCCTGATCCGTCCGGATTCCGGGCACGTCTATCTCCGGACGCCGGAAGGCAGCACCGACATTGCGGCGCTGAGTCGGCGGGCGGCGTCGGAACTGCGACGCTCGTCGATCGGGATCGTCTTCCAGCAGTCCAATCTCGTGTCGTCGCTGACGGCTCTGGAACAGCTCGAGGTGATGGCGCATCTTGGGCAGTCCGTGTTCACCTCGCGGGCCCGTCGCACAGACGTGAAATCAAAAGCGATGGATTTGCTGGACGCTGTCGGGCTCGCGGATCAGAGCGGAAAACGGCCGTCCCAGCTGTCGGGCGGACAGCGACAGCGGGTCAATCTCGCGCGGGCATTGATGAACGATCCGCAGCTGCTGGTGGTGGACGAGCCCACCAGTGCGCTCGATCAGGAGCGCGGTGCCGCTGTCATGGATCTGATCATCGGGGTGGTGCGGGAACACGAGGCGGCAACCCTTCTCGTGACACACGACCGAAGTCACCTGTCTCGGATGGATACTGTCTATCGTGTTGTTGACGGTTCCTTGGCGGAGGATCAGGAGGCGCTCGCGGCGTGACTCAGGCGGGCACGATTCGGGCATTCGTCACTGCATCCGGGCGGGAAGTCAACCCGCGATTTGCTGGGCAGTTAGACTGTTGTCGACTCGGGCAACTTGAGAGGACGTGTTATGGAACGCCGCCGCAACGTTGCGCAGCCGCCACAATCGCCGATCGCGGATCTGGAGCAGATGCCTGCCCTGATTCTCCTCGACAGGCTTCCAGTGCCGGTCATGGCCGTTCACCGCGACGGCAGCATCGTTTTTGCCAATCCGTCCTTCGCTGACATGCTGGGATATCCCAAGAAGGCCGTCTCGGCGTTGCGTTTGCAGGACATCCTCTACGACAAGGATGCCGACGACGTCAGTGCCGAGCAGGCTCATCGTGAACTGAGTTCGGAGCCGGGCTCGGTCAAGGAGTTCGTGCACTCGGACAGCACGTTGGTGCGGGCGACGGTCAGTCAGTCGCTGCTCCGACGGGACGACGACACGATCACGCTTGCCGTCCTCCACGATCTGACGGAGCGCCTGTGGAACAACCCGCGGCACATCGACGACAAGCCCACCAAGTAGACCCGGTTATTTTCGGGATTTGACCGTCCGGTCCAGGCCGAGGGTTGCAGCAAGGGTGTTGACCACCCATTCTTCGTACTGTTGGCCGGTCCAACCTGCGCTGACCACGAGGTCGGTGTACGTCTCGGGGCTGAGTAGCGTGAGTGCCACGTTGACGGCTGTTTCGAGGTCGACGGTCGGTGCTTTTTCGACGATGCCCACCATCAGATGTTCCTGAACCGTGCGTCGTTGAGTGCGGTTGATTTGCCACAACCGGGCGGCGTCCTCGTCCGCGGAAGCAGCGGCCCGCAGGGCCAACAGGATGTCCGCGGTGCGCTCAAGAATGAGCCGTCCGTGGTGAACCTGAATCCGGAGTTGCCCGAGTGGATGTGGGGCGCCGAGCGCTGCCGCCACCCACGGACGGTCGAGAGTGGCCGTCTTTTCCTCGTCGCCCGCAACGGCCACGTCGAGCAGTGCTGACAGCACGCTCGGCTTGTTGCCGAACACGAAATAGACACTCTGCACCGACACGCCCGCCGCCGCGGCGAGCTGCTTGATCGTGGCGGCCGCGTAGCCTGGATCGACAAAAACTTCGCGCGCTGCCTCGATGATCTTGCGCCGCGCCGACGTGTCTTCCCGAAGTACCTCAGTCATGATTAGAGTTTAACTCTAGAGTCGAACTCTAGCGACTCGGGAGGCGAAATAATGACGAAGGTTCTGGTACTCGGTGGCTACGGTGCCGTCGGGGTTCCCCTGATGAAACAACTCGCGAAGGTCCCCGAAATCTCCGCGTACTCCGCCGGGCGCGATCGTGCTCGCGCTGACGTCGTCGTTGATCTTAAAGAGCCCGGCGCGTATTCGGCTGTGGTTCGAGATTTCGATGTCGTGGTGAATGCCTCGGGTTTCGAGGACCTTCGCCTGGCAGAAGAAGCGGTACGCAGTGGGGCGGCATTCGTCGACGTCACGGCGACCTCGAGCTACTGCGAAGAACTGGAAGCGGTCAACGGACCCGTCCTGATGGGCGTCGGGTTGGCACCCGGATTGACCAGTGTCCTTGCCGCCGAGGCGCATCGACTCGGCGACGGACCCGTGGACATCGTGATCGGCCTCGGCGGTGGAGAACTGCACGGACCGGCCGCGACGGCGTGGACGTACGGGATGTTGGGCACGAGGTTTCCCGATCCCGACGGGCGATCGATCCGGAACTACACCGGAATGAAGAGCTTTCGAATGCCGGCCGATGCGACCGGCTACCGCACCGGCCCTGCTGTGCGGGCCGATTTTTCGGACCAACATGCCCTGACGCGCGACCTTGGCGTACCGGTGCGGGCGTACCTGCGATTGGACACGTCCACCGCGACGCTTGGGCTTGCCGCCATGACGTGGGCGCCCGCTCTCCAGAAGGTAGTGCCGAAGAAGCTGTGGGGTTCCGACCGTTGGGTCGCGATGGCCCGAGCGGATACGGGCCCGGCACTGTGGGTTTCGGGGCGTGGCCAGTCGGCCGCGACGGCAGCAATCGCCGCGCGCGCAGTGCAGGTGCTTGAAGGCGCCGCGATTTCGAAGCCGACGTGGTTTCACTCGCTGGAGACCGCCGAGTCGTTGCAAGCTGCGGTTCCCGAACTGTCGGTGCGGCAATGGGTGGGTGCGAACAGCGAACGGTAATCCACCGTCGTGCCACCAGTTCGAGTCCGAAGTCTTCCGATTCCGGAAGTTCGCCCACCCGATCGAGACTGTAGGCAGGCCGTCAGAACGCCCCGGTTCGACGTCGAGGGCGCGGGAGTTGCCGACTGTGATCTATGGTTTCAGTTGCAGCCCAACATAGTTCAAATCAGCATGATCCAAATGACTTGATACTCGACCCTGTCGAGTCACTCGGATCGGCTCCCGCGTTTCAGTGAGGAAGAACGGAGTGGTGGTCGAACGCACGTCGAACTCAATCGCGCTGATCCCGCTCGAATTCACCTGTAGAAAGGCTCATCATGAGTACACCGTCCGCCGATACACGCCGGGTCGCTCTGGTCACCGGAGCCGCATCGGGAATCGGTAAGGCCACCGTCGAACTGTTCGCCTCGCGTGGGCATGCCGTGGTAGCCGTCGACGTCTCCGAACGTGGGCTGGAATCTCTGAATCGACTCGACGGCGTGGTCACGGTAGTCGGTAGTGTCACCGAGGAGCAGGTCAACAAGGCGGCTGTCGATGCCGCACTCGAACACTTCGGCCGACTCGACACTGCCGTCCTCAATGCCGGGACCGGAGGCACACCTCCGCTCGAGTCTCCCCGTGCCGTCGAGAATGCCGACCGCATCATCGGCGTCAATCTTCGGGGTCCCATTCACGGACTGCGGGCCGCGATTCCGGCCCTACGCGCAAGCCAGGGCTCTGCCGTCTTCACCGCGTCCGTCGCCGGTCTGCGGGGTGATCCCGGTAACTGGGCCTACAACGCCACCAAAGGCGCTCTCGTGAATCTGGTGCGCGCCTTCGCAATCGACTACGCCGGGGTCGGCGTTCGGATCAACGCCCTCGCGCCGGGTCTGACCCGGACCGGGATCACTGCGAACGTCACTTCCGATCCGACACTGCTGGCGGCAATCGAACGACGAATTCCTCTGGGCCGATTCGCCGAACCTCTCGAGCAGGCGGAGGCGATCTGGTTCCTCGCGTCCCCCGCGGCGAGCTACATCACCGGCACGACGCTCGTCGTCGACGGGGGTCTCGACGCCAATCTCGGCATCCTTCCGTTGCCGGAACCGTAAGCCCACGCCATCACGGCCTGAACGAACTGTCAGTGCGGCAACGGGATGGTGCGAGACGGATGTCCGGCAAGACTGTCGACTAGTCGCGGCGATCCGAGAAACGGCAATCCGGCGGCCGCATTGGTGAGACAACCAGGTACGACGACGCGGACGACATGCAGGCCAGTACGGAGAACATCAGTAGTGGTGAGGTCGACCCATGCCGGCCTGAAACCCGAGCCTGTCAGTGCGCTTTCGGTGTCGATGGGTGACGTCAGAGAGTCGAGTTCCACCTCGCCGACGACGGCACCTGCCAGCTCACTCTCGAATCGTGTTTGGATCTCCGGGTCCAGGTGGAGCTGCAAGTGGCATCCGTAGTCCATGACATCGGCAAAGTCCGATCGGTAGACGTCCGCGTAGCGTCGGTCGGCTCGCCACGGCGCAAGCGGGCTGTTCGGGGAGGCTGCGGCTCGACCGATGCCGCTCTCCGGGTCGTCGTAGTCGGCGGAAAGAAGTTGCAGCTGAAGCGCTTCGCCGAGCGACTTGAACGCAGCGGTCTGTGCGTCCTCGTGGCAGGCGGTTCCCATGGTCGAGTATCCGGTGCGGTGGTCGCGGACGAGGGCGCCGAGTACCGGGATCCCGAAATCACTCTCGAATGCCAGCCATCTCGTCGACAGGGTTTCGTGATTGCCCAGTCGAAGGAGCTGCTCTGGCATCCCGGTGACGATCCGAACGCCGCGCCTTCCGGTCCAGGAGAGCGTCATCGCGTCGCGCTCGACTATCTCGCGCAGTGCATTCCGTATCGCGAATCCCGTCGTGGGACCGGCGGCGAGACCCGCCTGAGCCACCGGTGAGATCGCCGGGCCCGTCCGGGCGACGAAATGAGGATAGGAACCCCAGACGAGTTCGGCCGGCACCCAGATATCCGAACCCGTGATCAGGTCGACTCCGAGAGTCCAGTCCATCTCCAGATCGTCGGTTGGTTCGACGAACGGGAACCGTGGCTGCGCGTACTGGGTGGCGCCGAAACGCGCGAGTCGTGACAGGTCGATGCTTGCGCCGATCACCGTCTCGGCTGATCCGCGGACGATCGGTTTGGCGACGATGTTCCCGCAATATCGTTCCACCGCTTCACCTATTGCGGCAGCGGTAGGTCGCGCACGGTCACCGAGATCGAAGCAGTATCCGGCACCCGCCGAGTCGCTGGACCAGGGTGAGAAGCGTGCCGAGTCGGAGACATACGAGTGAATCAGCTTGAACTCCGGCGGAAAGTGCTGGGGAACAACGGCGTCGACCAACTCTCGAATGATCCCGGTTCGGCGGTCGACGAGCAACGACCTCATGCGAGAGGGACCGGCAGATGCAGATGGGTGGTCGATGCGCTGGTCAATCTGCTACCTCCAAGAAGGGGAAAAGCTGCCGGGGCATTGTTGTACAGGCCGGGCGAGTGGACACGGACGACGTGTAACCCGGCGATCGAGATGTCGCGAGTGGTGAGATCGACGGAAATCGGCTGGTGCCCTCGGGACGTCAGGAGAGCAATCAGAGAATTCAGATTCAACGGCGCCTCGTCGGGAATCTCTGATACCGAGCGTGTTTCGGTGTAGTCGAAAAGATGCTCTTCCGCTGCCTCGGCCATCACGGGGTCGAGATACAGCTGGGCGACGGTCGGCAGATCGACGACGTCCTTCCACCGCGCCTCGAATTCGTCTCGGTAACGACGGTCGGCCCGAAAGGGTTTGTACAGGTGCGCGGGCAGCGTTCCGTCCGCCACGCTGCGCCAGGTCGGCCCGTCGGGGTCGGCGAGGTCGATCGTGATGGCCAGTACGGCGTACGCCTCGACAAGGGCCTTCGAGACTGCCGCTTCCACGGTCGGTCGACAAGCCGTGCCCAGGGCGACCAGTCCACGTCGGTCGTCCCTGATCCACACTGCGGCTACGGGAATGCCGAAGGGGGAGGGAAGCAGCAGCACTCTGACGCTTCGAGTGTCGCTCTCCAGATCTCCGAGCTGTCGGTGCGCGGGCAACCGCTCCCAGTCGGCGAGTTCGACTGCCGGCAGTGACCGGTCTCCGCACCACCACAGTGCGGTGGCATCGCGTTCGAGAAGTTCCAGCAGAGCTGACATCTCGGCCTCGGCGCGTGAGCGCCCCGCAGCGATTCCGGCGTACTGCAACGATGCGATCGGTGGTTCTCCGCGACGGGCGCCTGTGTAGTACCCGAGATACGTCAGGGCTGCAGGCACATAGGTGGGCACTTTCTCGTCCATGGTGTGACCGAGTGCCCAGCGAATTTCCAGGGCAGAGGTGAAGGAAACAAAGGGGAACCCGGGAAGGCGGTACTGGTCCTCGCTGTACAGCGCGAAACTCGCCGGATCGACGACCCGTGCACCGGACCGCTCCAGCGCCGACGCGCTGCTGCGGACCAGATCTTCGGGGATCACGTTGCCGCAATACCGCTCGACGGCCTCACCGGTTGCCGCGCCGCGGGCCGCGGCGTCGTCGCGTATCGAAGCCCCGAATCCGTAAGGGTCGGCGCGGAACCGTCTGCTGCCGCCGAAGTTGCGGGTATCGGCCACCCTCGCGGCCCACCCGACCCAACCCGTCGGCATGTCGGAGCGAATGTGGGGGTCGAGTGAGGTCAGTACGCCGCTCCGGGCGTCGACGAGCAAGTCATTCACCGCCAGTTCCTCCGAGTATCGGCAGGGTCAACGACCCGGAAAATGATTGGTGCAGGGCGGTACAGCGGGTTCCCCGATAGCGATCGCCGTCTCCCAGATTGCGTGCGAGGCGGGGGAAGTCCGAGCCGGCGATCTGCAGTGACAGAACGTCACCGGGACGCAGGGTGTGCAACACGGGATCGAGATCTATGGTCAACGTGCCGGAGCAAAGGCTGACGCCGGCCCCACGAGCGATCGACCTGCTGACTCCGGCGCTGTCGACGATGCTCAGCTCGACGATCCAGTCGGCTTCGCCCTCGGGCGAATGCACTGTCAACTCCGCCGAAGGCGTTCCCGACAGCACACACTCGACCTCCATGTCGAAAGTCCAGACAACACAGTCGTTTCGGCCCTCGTCCGCGTGGTGCGTGAAGCTGAAAGGTACCGTCCTCGGATCTGGTTCGAGACGAACGCGATTCGCGCCCATGACATACGGTTCGGTCGACCATTCGCCGGCACCCCGGTCGAACACCCGATTGATGGTCGCGGGCCGCGCCGAGAATATCGATTCCATCCACTCGACCTGAAGGTGGCCGAAACTTGTCTCGCCGACCATTCCGGGGCGGAGGTCATGCGCCCAGGGGCCCACGATCAAACTTTGTGGTCCGCGCTCCACGGATGCGTAGTGTCTCAGCGTCTCCCGGATCATCGCGTCGTCCCAACCTCCGATATGTAGTCCGGCGACATCGAGTTCGGACAGGTCGTCCGCGGAGACGAGATCGTCGCTGCCGTACGGCTGGCGTTCACGAGCCCGGTTGATCGGCGTCGCCCAACCCGGCGAATCGGAGGTCAGGCCGACCTTCTCGATCATCGACTGCACCGGGAGATGTTCCAGCAAAGCTGAATCCGAGCGCATCAGAGCCGGGATGAATCCCTCACGGGAGGACGAGGAATCTCCGTGTTCGCCCCACCACGCCAGATGCTCGGCGAGGAGAAGTATCCCCGACGGATCACGTTTGACGCGATCGCTTCCGATGGTCGGCACTTTGGAGACGACGCCGTCAACGCGAAACGACCGATCGGCGCTGTTGGTCTCGGCAGCAAATGCCCAGGCGGTTCCTGCCGCGTACGAAGCCCCGCTGGCGATGACGCACTTCGGCGTCCATGGCTGATCCTTCAGCCACTCGGCCAGGGCGGCGCCGTCCTCTCGCTCGTGGACGTACGGTTCCCAAGAGCCGGTTGAATCGTGCCGCCCACGCACGTCCTGACAGAGGAACGCAATTCCTCGCGATCGCCATTCGATTCCCTCGGCCAGATGCCACCCACGCCCGTACGGGGTGCGGATCACGATCAGCCCTCGAGGTGAAGACTCTGATGGGAGAAGCACATCCGTAGCGAGCAGAGAACCGTCAGCGGCCGGAACCTCGACACCGAGGGAGATCACCGGAGCGTCGGCAAAGGTTCGAGAACGCCGCCTGGCAGTGGTAACACGGGATGGCGAGTCGTCATGAGGGTTCGTGGATTCATCCGGATCTGGTGGTGAAGGTGTGATTGCGGTGCGCCGTAGGAACCAGCCACGACGTCCGAACATGCAAGTGCACTGACCATTGCGGCTGCGGTGGGCGAAAGTTCAAGCGGACGGCGGTCGCTGCCGGCGAGGTGTTTCCACAGTGCCTGCAGATGATCCGGTACACGCGACGCGGCAAGCCGTCGTCCGCAGACGTCCCGGTAGCTCGAGCTGTCGATTCCGTCGAAGAAGGGGCCTACGTATATCTCGCCCAGCTCGGAGTGGACGCGTTGCCACGGAGTTCGGCTGCGGCGGCACCAGGTATCGAGTTCCGACCACGCGTCGTGAGGGGGAGCGTCGGCAACCGACAGTACGAGGTCCGATGCCGCAACGTCGTCTTCGATTGGCGCAGTGGTGAATATGACTTCGAGATCCGGAAGAGCTTCGGAGAGCAGGGCGATGCAGGCATCGGCAACGGGCCCGGTTCCGTCGATCAGTACATGTCGGAGGACTGGAATCTCCGGTACTTCACCTGGAACAACCAGCACGCCGCGTGCGACGAGGGCGTCGGCGATCTCGATCGATCTCGCGCCGAGCGGCGAGTTCGACCGCCGGAGGAAGCTGTCGAGTTCCGCGAGATCTTCGGCAGGCGCACCGATCGTGACTGCGTTCTCGTCCGGTGTCAGGTAGTGCCAAGAACCGTCCGGGGTCGGGTACAGCTGGTGTCCGTCGGCGAGGGTGTACACGGATCTCCTTGTCGAGGCCCGCACCCGACGAGTCGGATGCGGGCGGGGTCGTCAGCAGATCAGACTGTCGAAACAGGCTGGATCAAGGAAGGTTTCAGCTCTGGAAGCTGAAAGGGTTGTCGACGAGGGCGTTGGTACCCACGCCCTGCAGGGCGTGTGCTGACGTTGCCTCGGCAACCGGCTCGAAGGTGAACGGGTTGTCGACGAGGGCATTGGTGCCGACGCCCTGGAGTGCATTGGCCGGAGCCGAGTTGGAGACGCTGTCGAACGAAATGTTGCTCATTGTCATCCCTTCCGTAATGGAAACCATTTCCATTACGATGCCACCGTACGAAAGATCGCGACGGAGAGCAACAGGTACAAGAGAGTGCATACATGAGCGAGACCCCGACGACGGGATCCGTCGAAGCGCAACCACATGTGTTTCGGGACAGATCGTTTCGATTGTTCTTCACCGCCCGCACGATTGCCGTGGCCGGTGCGGCGGTGACAGGAGTGGCTATGCCGATCCTGGTGTTCGACATCAGTCCGTCTCCGTTTCTCACCTCGCTCGCGGCCGCTGGGACGGTTCTGCCGTACCTCGTGTTCGGTTTGTTCGCCGGCGCGGTGGCAGACCGAGTCGATCGGCGCACGGTCATCCTGTGTGCGCAGGCCGCAGCTGCTCTTGCCTTGGCGAGTGTTCCGGTGGCCCAGGCGCTTGGTGTCTTGACCGCGTGGCATGCCGTCGGTGTATCGATGTGCATCGGAACGTGTTTCGTGTGGTTCGACGCTGCAGCTTTCGGAGCGCTGCCTGCTCTGGTCGGTCGGCAGAGGATACCGGCCGCCAACAGTGCGCTGTGGACGGCCGGCACGCTGATCGATGTTGTCTTTCCGGCGATTGCCGGAGTGCTCGTGGCATCGATCGGCCCGGCCTACGCATTGGGTGCTGATGCGCTGGCCTATGTATTGGCAGGACTGGCCATGGCGTCGATCGGAGCCTCGTTTTCGATTACCCCTGCGACGCCGAAGAAGTCGGAACCTGGAATTGCGCGTGACATACGCGAAGGCCTCAGCTTTCTCTGGCAGTCTCCGCTCCTGCGAGCCTTGACCGGCGTCGGCTTCGTCAATTCGCTGACGCAGGGCGCTGTCACGGCGCTCCTGGTGGTGTACGCGACCGAGAGGCTGGGGATTTCGACGTCGAGTCCGATGATCGGGGCCGTGTGGACAGCAGTCTCCGTCGGTGGTGTGGTGGGCGCAGTCTTGCTCCCACGCCTACCGGCGCGGTGGCCGGTGGGGGCGATCACGATCGGTGCGTTGACCATCGCCCCGGCGGTGCTGTTCGTAGTTGTGACAACCAGCAACACCGCCTCCGCGATCACTGCTCTGGCCGTCTACTCCGGCTGCGCGACTGTCACCATCCTCAATGGGATCGGTGCACGGCAACGCCTGACGCCGGATCGCCTTCAGGGCCGGGTGAACACCACGGCGCGGATGGTCGCCTGGGGTGGTTCGCCGGTGGGTGCCTTGATTGCCGGGGTAATTGCCGGACGGTGGGACATCGGCACCGCTTACCTTGTTGCGTGCATCTTTGCGCTGGTCGGGGCACTCTTCGCATGGGCGAGCGCTCTGCGGTCCGACCCTCACCCGCACAGATGAGCATGTCACTATTAATGAAAACGACTGTCGTTATGGTTAGATCCACCTGTTCACGACTGCGAACGCCACTAGCTCAGGAGCGCGATGACGCTGACCAGCGAAGCAGTACCTGACGCGCCGTCGCGTGCACACCCCGTCGGCCAGCGTGGGTACGGCCCGTTTCTATTGGCCACGGCCGTTGTGCTCGTCGCGGTCTCCACCGTCGCAGTGTGGTCCGGTGCTGCGTCGCTGTCCTTCGCCGACGTGTTCGCAGTGTTGTACGCTCACGTCGGTGGCCCGCCGGTTGATCCACTGCTCGATCGGATCGTATGGGGACTACGGGTCCCGCGCATTCTGATCGCGGCATTGGCCGGCGCAGGGTTGTCTCTGGCCGGCGCCGTGCTGCAAGCATTGGTGCGCAACCCGATTGCCGATCCCTACATTCTGGGTGTCGGTTCGGGAGCGTCCTTCGGCGCGGTGCTGATCATGACGACGGGCTTCGGAACCGGGCTGTCGATCGGTGTCCCGGTGGCGGCCTTCCTGGGAGCGATGATCTCCCTGATCGCGGTTCTCGTTCTGGGCAGGCGCGAGGGAATGCTCGTCCCGCTACGCATGGTCCTGGCCGGTGTTGCCATCGGCTATCTACTCTCGGCTGCAACAAGTTTCGTGCAGCTGCGTGCCGACCCGAGCCAGCTTTCGGGAGTGCTCTTCTGGTTACTCGGTTCGGTGAGCGGGGCAAGTTGGTCGGATCTCGGTGTGCCGGCCGCGGTGATCACCCTGTGCGCAGCGGTGTTGCTGACGCAATCGCGCCAACTCAATGCGCTGGCGATGGGTGACGAGAGTGCGCAATCGGTAGGCGTCGATGTGCGTCGTACCAGATTGCTGTTGCTGGTGATCGCGTCGTTGCTGACCGCTGTGGTCGTATCCGTCGCCGGCGGAATCGGTTTCGTGGGGCTACTCGTGCCGCACGCCGTACGGCTCCTCGTCGGATCCGATCACGGCAAGCTGCTCCCCGCCACCGCGCTCGTCGGCGCCACCTTCCTGGTGATCGTGGATCTTGCAGCTCGAACGCTGGATGCGCCCAACGAATTGCCACTCGGGATCATCACCGCGGGATTGGGCGCTCCGTTCTTTCTCTGGTTGCTTCGACGGGACGGCGGTGCGCAGTCGTGAGATTGTCGGCCAGCGGAATTCAGATCGTTCGGGGCGGGCGCCTGGTGATTTCGGGTGTGGATCTGGAAGCACCGGAGGGAAGTGTGGTCGGGCTCGTCGGACCGAACGGCAGCGGAAAGTCCTCCCTCCTGCGCGCGTTGTATCGCTCGATGAAGCCTCGAAGCGGAGTCGTGAAGGTGGACGAGGTGAATGTCTGGGACGATCTCTCGCCCCGATCGGCTGCCCGCATCATCGGTGTCGTCGGGCAGGAGCATTCATCCGACTTCTCGTTCAGTGTCCGCGAGGTTGTCGCGACGGGCCGAACGCCGCATCACAGCGCGTTCTCCCGACTGGGTGAAATCGACCGGGACATCGTCAGTGCCGCACTGGCACGAACCGGTATGCGCGGCTTCGAATCACGGCTCTTCGCTGAACTGTCCGGTGGTGAGAAGCAGCGTGTGATGTTGGCGAGGGCCATTGCTCAACAGCCGTCGGTGCTGGTCCTGGACGAGCCCACCAACCACCTCGACATCCGCGCTCAGCTCGAATTGATGGAACTGGTCATCGAACTCGGTACCACGACGGTTGTCGCGATCCACGAGCTTGCTCTGGCCGCCGCCTATTGCGACTACGTGTGTCTGCTTTCGGAGGGTGCGGTTGTCTCGTCGGGCCCTACCGCCGAGGTTCTGACCGAGGATCTGTTGTCCGAAGTATTCGGCGTTCAGGTGCATCTCGGCACTCATCCGTTGACCGGTCGTCCCCTGCTCTCGTTCGCCCCTCCGCTCCTACCTACGAAAGAAGCAGTGTCTTGAAAACATCGAAACGTACTGCCGCGCTGTTCTGCTCGGCAGTAGCTACCACAGCTGTACTGACCGCCTGCGGGAACTCCACTGCGGATTCGGCGGCAGCGTCCTCCGAGAAGATCACTGTCACGAATTGTGATCGTGACATCACGTTACCGACGTCGGCTGAAAGGATAGTCTCGCTGTATCCGTCGATGACGGAGCTTCTGATTCAGCTCGGCGCCGCCGACCGCATTGTCGGACAATCGAATACCGACCTCTCACCACCGAGTCCCGATCTCGCGCAACAGTTCGCCGCCGTGCCGGTACTGAGCACCGGAGTTCCCGCGAAAGAAGCACTGCTCGACGCCCGTCCTGATCTGATCGTCTCCGACGGCGAATACTGGTTCGACGGTGACCGATTGCAGAGCATGGACGAACTACGCGACCTCGGCATCCCGATTTTCGTGAACAGCGGCTATTGCCACAAGGCAGTCACCGAAGGACGGATCGACGACGTCTGGTCCGATCTCGACGCTCTCGGCGCCTTGACGGGAACGAGCGACGAAGCGGCAACTCTCCTGGCAGACGGCAAGAAGTCGCTCGCCGCCACCGAGGCGTCCGTGGCCGGGAAGGAGCCGGTTCCCACTGTGATGCTTCAGGTTTCGGAGGGGCAGTCCTACGCTCTGGCAAGGGGTCTCTACAGCAGTGTGCTCGAGGCGGCCGGGGGAAAGAACCTCTTCGAGAGCGACCTCCCTGACGGAAAGTACTTCGGCCAGGTAGCGACGGAGTCGGTACTCGCGAAGTCGCCGCAGGCAATCCTCGTCGTCTACTCCACCGAGTCGACGCGGGCATCCACACTCGAGGCTGCCCGCACGGCATTTGCCGGCACTCCCGCCGCGGCGTCGAATGCGATCTTTGCCGTCCCGGAGGCGTGGTTCGCAGGCGAGTTGGTATCGATAGACGGCGCTGCCGAGGTTTCCCGTCTGCTGCACCCGGGTTCGTGACCGCACTCGAGCGGATCGAGGCCGTCGTATCGCTGCATGCTGCGCTGGACCGGACGGTGAGTCCGTCGGAGCGACCGTTCGACGAGGGCGCACTGCCGCCGGTGACGTCTGAGTTCGTTGAATTACCGGCCCCGACGCCACTACCGGCCCGGGGCTTTCCGGACATCTTGCAGGCACGACGGAGTCGCTACAACCCGGCAGCAGTTGCGTTGGGAGCAGTCGAACTGTCAAACGTGCTGCACCACAGTCTGGTCAGCAGCCCGACGGCCGGTGGGATGCGCGAACTGACGGTGTTGATGGTTGTCACCCAGCCCAGTGATCCGCTCGGAGTCGGGGTGTACCGGTATGCCCCGGACCGCGCCGAAGCTGTCCGGCTGGGCGACGTACGAGAGCACCTTCGTGCGAGCCTTCTCCAACCCGAGTTCGTCGACGTGTTCCCGGTTCTTCTGTTCGTGGTCGCCGACGCGGAAGCACCGCTCGAGAAGTATGCGATGCGGCACTACCGCACGATGCACGTGGATGCCGGTGTGCTGGTTCAGAATCTGTACCTGGTGACCGAGGGGATGGGACTTGTGGGCTGTGCCATCGCAGGATTCACCGATCCGCGAGTGGCATCTCTGTTGAATCTCGCGACGACGCAGCTTCCCGTCATGGCTTTCGCCCTCGGGCGGCCCGGCTAGTTCAGGCGAGAATGCGCGCCTTCTGGGTCTCGAACTCGGCGTCCGTCAATACGCCGGCGTTCTTGAGTTCGCCCAGCTTGGTGAGCTGTTCGATCTTCGCGTCCATCGACGCTGTCGGGGCTGCCTGCGGCGGCAGGGGCGGTAGATCCGGAATCGGCGGCACCGGCTGGGCCTGGGCTGCGCGAGCCTGATCTTCGGCGGCCCAACGGGTCCGCTGACGGCGCTGAACATTGCCGTGAATGGAGCTCGCGACGGCTACCCGGCCGGCTCGCCTCAAGAAACTCATGTGTCCTTCTCCGTATTTTCTGGTGCGGTGTTGTCGAGTGCATCAGCCAGTTCGTCCAAGCTCAGGTGACCTTCGGTGACGACCTTTGCGCCGCTGCGTGTCCAGGCATCGATGACAGGCAGTATGGCCAGTTCCTCGTAGACGAGTACGGCGGCAACACTTCCGGCGGCCAACTCGTCACCAACGGCAGCGATGTCGCCGGCGTCGAGCAGTCCGGAGGCAGCGCCGTCGAACTGCGCCAGATCGAAATCTTCGAGTTCGAAGGTGGAGGCCGGTACGACGGATACCGATCCGTCGGCGGCCTTGGTGACGAACTCGAGGTCGAGGATGCGGATCGCTCCGGAGTCGACGAGAGTGAGCAGCTGCTCGAATCCCGCGGAGGTCGGTGCACCGCTGGGAAACTCGACGGCTACGTATTCGATGGGGCCGAACTGGTCTTGGTTGGACATCGGTTACTTCTTGCCCTTCGTGGGTTGCGGTTCTTCCAGAGCAGGTACTTCGTTGGGCATGCGCCCGGCCGGAATGATGGCGAGCAGAGAGAGTCCGGCGAGTACGAGCAGCGAGGTTCGCAGTGCGCGCAGGCGCGCTTCGGTGTTGATCCGGATGGCTTCGTCGATCTGTGCTTGTGTCGCCGAGGTGTTTTCGAGCGTCACGACGAGTTGATCGTTCGGGACGAAGTTGACCTGGTCGAGATTGATCCCGGACTCGACCTTGAGCGATGCCGGGATGGTGGGGTTGTCGATCAGCTGCGCGCTGACGAGGGTACCGAGGATTCCGACGGCGAACACGCTGGCCACCGCGATGCCGACGCTGCCGGACATGTTGTGTACCAGTCCTCGCCAGGCACCGACGTCACCGGCCAGTTCCTTGGGGGCTGCGGTGAGGAGGGTGTTGAACACCAGCGCAACGATGGCGCCCTGCCCGAGGCCGAGAGTGATCAGCCCGATGACGACGAAGATCTGATGCCAGTCGCCACGAATGGTGAAGGCCAACAGGATGAGTCCAGCGGCAACAACGACGAACCCGGCTCGTGCGATCAGGCGCGGGGAGTACGTCTTGTACAGGCGCGCGACGACGGTGCTCGCGATGAAGATCGAGAGTGTGTACGGGATGATCGAGAACGACGTCTGCAAGCTGGTGCGGCCCTGGATGATCTGCATGTACAGCGGAATGAGGAAGTTGGCCGCCGTTCCCACGAACATCATCGTCGCCATGCAGATCGTGGTGGCGCGCTCGGCGCCGGTCTTGAGAACGTCGAGGTTGAAGAGCTGAGGCTTGTTCTGTGCCTTGCGGCTTCGCGTCCACTGGAAGAAGCTCTGCGCGCAGATGGTGCCGAGGACGATCAGGATGGCCGCGGGTGAAACACCGATGACCGAGAACGGCGCAGCGTCGGTGGCAAGGATGACGCCCCACGAGTTCAGGCCGCTGAATCCGAAGCTGAGCAGGATGACGGCAACGGCAGCAATGGCGGCGCCGGCCCAGTCGATGGTGATGTCCTTCTGTGGGGGAACAGGTTTGACACGGAAGCTCAGGATCAGGTTGACCACGGCGAGCGCCACGACGAGAGCGAACGAGTAACGCCACCCGATCGTCGTCGCGAAGGAACCGGCGATGAGCAGTGCCAGCACACCGGCTGCTGGGATTGCTGCTGCCAGGTAACCGATGGCCTTTGCCTGCTGATCGCCACTGAAGTTCGTGGCGATGAAGACCGTCAATGCGGGAGCGATGAGGGCGATCACTGCGCCGGACGCAGCTTGCGCCACGAACAGCATTGCCGGGCTCTGACTCAGAGCAACCGCGGCCATCGCGAGGCCGTGAATCGCGACCGCAATCTGGAAGACCAAACGCGTTCCGTACCGGGCGCCGATCTTGGCTCCCAGCAGAATGAAGGCAGCCATGGCGAAGGTGCCCGCGGTGATCGCTGTGCCGACACTTGTTGCGGGCGTGTCGAGGTCGGTGGTGATACCGGCCATCGAGACGGTCAGGGCGTTGACGGCGAACGACGCCTGGATCTGGGTGAGGACCACCACGACGAGTGGTAGCCAGGAGGCGGTACTCACGGCGGCCGTTGTGGCGGCTGCGCCAGGCTTTACGGACATGATGGGTCACGCCTTCCTCGACACTGCGTGTACTCGCGGTGTACTCGCGACGTGCCCGGATCAGCCACGCACGGTTACATTAGCCGGAATTGTGCTGAATGGTCGCCTGCAGGTGGTTGGTTTCTTCGCGGTAGACCACCATCTCCCGTTGCAAGGCGCGTCGGAAGCGTGGTTGCTCGGCCACGAGTACGGCCAGGACGGTCAGCAGCAGCCAGGTAGCCGCCGCGCTCGCGAGGAGCAACAGGACCGGAATCCATGGTCCGCCCATTTGCTCGAGCAGCGTCGTCTTGGCCCAGACTCGCCAGTAGAGCATCAGATTGACGATCAGTCCGACACCGTAGGAGATGAAGAAAGACAGCAGGAACTGCTTCCACGTGCCGTCGTGGCGCCGTGCCGTCATCGGTTCGGCCCGCAGGGGCAACGCCACGGACATCACGTTGGCGACGCCGAGCCACAGCAGGATCATGGTCAGCACCTGACCGCACGCCTTCACCAGATCAGCACTGCTTCCGGAGCGCCAGGCGAGGACGGCGCTGAGCAGGAACCCGGCGCTGCCGACGAGAAGCAGCATCACCGCGTTCTTCGCGACCAGTACGTGCCAGAGCCTGGTGCCGCCGGACAACGCAGCACGGACGCGGCCGGCGTCGAAGCTGAGTGCATTGGTGCACACGACGCTACCGACCACACCCGAGAGTGCGTACAGCGCAAGGTAAGGCAGTCGATCTTCCTTGGCGTCCCACTGGAAGAGGCGGATGAAAGCCAGGTATGCCAAGCCCATTCCGAGACTCAGCCCCAGCCGAAAAGCGATCGACCGAGGCTTGCCACTCACGACGTGCCGTGCTTCCTCACGGATCCGCGAGCCGAGACCCTGTACATGCCGGACGACGGGGTTGCCCGAGGTCAGCGGGACGTAACCGCGAATCGCAGCGGCGACGGTATCGGTGTCACCGGCATCGAGCGCGGCGACGCGTGCTTCGAGAACCGCAAGGTGGGCGGCGCGCAGGGCTATCCGTGCAGTGGTGACCGCGGCAACGGCGTCGGCCTCGGCCTGCGCGGCGGTACCGATGGAGGCGTCGGCGGGAAGCGGTGGTTGCAACCGGGTGATCAGTTCGAGTTGGTGCGCCATGTGCGGCGAGGGCGACAACCCACTGTACGACGGTCGGCTCAGCGCAGTTCGTTCGTCGTCGAGCGAATCGCGGACGGACGCGGCGGCTTTGCGGACCGCCGTCGGGTTGTGCCAGCGCACCGATCTGGCGTCACGCTCGGCGGCGACGGCCCGGGAGGCAACCTCGGTCAGATCCTCCACCGCTGTCAATGTGTGCTCCACTCGGTTTAGGTTGGTTTCATGACCACCAACTCGGAAAAGGAAGATCTCCGGCGGTACCTGCAGGCAGCGCGCGACGTGCTCGTCTGGAAGCTCGACGGGCTGTCGGAGTATGACATTCGGCGTCCGATGACCCGGACAGGGACCAACTTGTTGGGTCTGGTCAAACACATGATCGGCGTCGAGCTCGGGTATTTCGGTCCGACGTTCGGCCGACGTGTTCCCGATCTACCTGCGTGGTTGCGTTCGGAGGAACTCAACGTCGACATGTGGGCCCGCGCCGACGAGTCCAGGGCCGACATCGTCGAAACCTATCGCCGCACCTGGGCTTTCGCCGACGCCACGATCGAGGAGCACGATCTGGACGCCCCCGGCTTCGTGAAGCATTGGCCGGAGAATCGGCGCGACGTCACGTTGCATCGGATACTCGTTCACGTCGTCACCGAGATCCATCGGCACGCCGGCCATGCGGACATCGTCCGGGAGTTGATCGACGGCGCAGCGGGGATGAAAGCGGGCGACGACAATCTGGCTCCCGGTGATCAGGCGTGGTGGGCCGAGTACAACGACCGTCTGGAGACGGCGGCACGCGAGGCCCACCACGCCTGAACTACTCGAATACCGCTGCCGCGCCGATCACCACGACGACGATCACGAAGTTGATCAGCAGGAGTGGCCAGACGAAGCGTAGGAACTTGTCGTAGCCCACCTTCGCCATCGCCAGCCCGCCGACAACGACGACGTTGGTCGGGGCGACCATCAGCATCAGGCCGTGGCCCATCTGGAAGGCGGTGATGACGAGAGCGCGGCTGACTCCGGCGAAGTCGCCGAGCGGAGCGAGCAGCGGCATCGCCAGGGTGGCGTGACCGGAGCTGGACGGGATCAGAAACGCCAACGGGATGTTGACGAGCATCACGAGGATCGCGAAGACGCCGGCCGAAGCGCCGCTGACCAATTGCTCCATCGCATTGAGGATGGTGTCGAGGGTTTCGGTGTTCGTCATGATCACCGAGACGCCGCGAGCGAGCAGGATGACGATTGCCGGGCCGACCATGTCGCCGGCTCCACGCGTGATCAGGGAGACGATTTTCTTCTCACCCATCTTCGCGACGATGCCGACGAGAACTGCGGCGAGGATGAACAGCATCGCCAATTGCGGGAACCACCAGTTCAACTCGAACCAGTAGGGTTCGGTGGTGGTGACGTGGTACGCGTCGTACTCGGCCGGTCCGGTGGTGGCTCCGAAGATGCTCGACCAGGGGATGACGGAGAAGATCATCAATCCGAAGGTGAGCCCGGTGATGAGCAGCACCAGCTTTTGAGTTCCGGTGAGCTTGCCGTCGATGTCCACCGGCTCGGCCGGCTCCTCGTCTTCGTCGTCCTCGATGTCGAAACCGACGAGCGACTTGGACGGGTCCTTCTTCACCTTCGCGGCGTAGCGGAGAACGAATACCACTGCTACTGCGGTCAATACGATCCACAGGATCACGCGCAGCACGATGCCGTCACCGATGGAGACGCCTGCTTCACCCGAGGCGACGCCGATCGAGAACGGGTTGACCGTCGACGCCATGTTTCCGACCAGTGCGCCGAGGATGATCATGGTGGCCGCGACCATGCGGTCGTAACCCAGTGCCGTCATCAGCGGTATGAGCAGGGCGTAGAAGCCGAAGGTCTCGACCGAGAAGCCCATCGTCGAACCCAGCAGCGAGAACAGCACCATGATGACGGTGATGAGCAGCCAGCCCTTGTCGCTGAGCTTGGTGGCGAGTTGGGAGACAGCGGTTTCGAGGCTGCGGGTGGCAAAGCTGACGGAGATGAACGCACCGAGCGCCATGATGAAGAGGACGACGCCGACCGAGCCGAAGAGCCGTCCGATGTTGTCGGTGTCGACGAACCCGGTGATCGAATCCTGCACGCCGTACAGGCCGTTCACGGGGGAGAGGATCAGCTGCTGGATTCGTTCCCAGAACGAGAGCGGAGACGTGACGGTCTCGAAGCTGCCGGGAACGGGTGAGCCGTCCACGTCGACGCCGAAGCGTCCGGCCGGAATGAACAGTGCTGCAACCCAGACCAGGACGGTGACGATCGCGAGCATCGTGACCGCACCGGGGAACTCGAACTTCTTCTTGGCCGGTGTTTGCGCGGATCCCGTGTCGGTCTCGGTGCTCATTTCTTCCCCTCGAAGGTGTGTGCGTACTCCTGAAAGAACAGTGCCTTGGCGACGACGGCCTTCTCCAGCTCGTCGAGCAGGACGCGTTCGTTGGGGCCGTGGATGTTCGCGTAGCCGTCGGTGGCGCCGAACAACAGCTTCTCAGCGGTCGGCACTGCTGTATCCAAGGCCATGACGAGGGGGATCGATCCGCCGCCTGCCATCAGTCCGGCCGGCTCACCCCATGACTGCGAGAGTGCTGACAGCGCTGCGTCGAAGGCCGGTCCGCCTTCGGCCGCGGCAAACCCGTCGCCCGTTTCTCCTGCAGTGACGGTCAACGCCAACCCGAAGGGCCGCAAGGCTTCCAGGTGCCGGACCAGAGCAGCCTGCGCCTCGGTGGCAGGTTGGCGCGGGTGCACGCGCAGATTGATCACGGCGCGGGCGGTGCTGGCGACGGCATTGACGGCACCGTCCACCGGAGGAGCGTCGATTCCGGTCACGGTGATGGCCGGGCCCGACCAGATGCGTTCGCCGATGCCGCCGGTGCCCAGTAGCGGAAGCCCGTCGCGGATCTCGGCGAGGGTGCGGAACTCGTCCTCGGTATATGAACTGCCGGTCCACGGTTCGCGCAGGAGGCCGTCGACGGCGACGTCACCGTTGTCGTCGTGCAGCGACGCCAGTGCGCGGATGAGCGCGAGGCGGGCGTCCGGTGCGGCGCCGCCGTAGAGGCCGTTGTGCTTGTCGGCTCCGAGAGTGGTGAGTTCGACGATCACCTGGGCGGATCCGCGCAATGCGACGGTCAGAGTCGGCGATCCGGGGCGAACGCTGCCGACGTCGGCGATGACCATTGCGTCGGCCGCAAACAATTCGGGGGCTTCGGGCGGATAGTTGTCGAAGGGGCTGCCGAATTCTTCCTGGCCTTCGATGACGAGCTTGACCGTCACCGGCGGCTTTCCGTCGAATACGCGAAGTGCGCCGATCATGCCGATGACATTTGCCTTCGAATCTGCTGTACCGCGGCCGTATATCGCGCCGTCGCGTCTGGTCGGCTCGAAAGGCGGAGAATCCCAGAGTTCGATGTCGTCGGCGGGAACGACGTCGTAGTGCGAATACATCAATACTGTCGGGGACCCGGCGGGGCCGGGAACTGTTGCGATGATGACGGGCGCGGTTTTACCTGTTATCTCGAGTTTCTCTATCTTCGTGACTCCGGACTTTTCCAGTAGAGAAACGATCAGGTCGTGAGCCTCGAACAGGGGTTTGCTGGGGAAACCCTCTGTTGCTATCGACGGAATACGAACGAGTTCGACAAGTTCCGACTCCAGTTCCGGCATCAAAGCTGCAACTGTTTCCTTGATTGTGGAATAGGAGGGTGAGGCGGATTCTTCCGGCACAGAACTGACTCCTTCTGGGAAAGGCGAAAAGCATTAGAGGCAGAGTCTTACACCCGATATATGGGCTGTGAAAGGGCAACCCGAACAAAAGATCGAATTCGGTCGCCGCGGGGTCGGTTCTTGACATTGACGTCAACGTCAACACACACTGTGACGGTGACCACCAGCGAAACGCAGGAGCGAGCGCGGACAGCCCGCAAGCTCGGGGACGGTCCACGCCGGGCCGGCCTGCTCGATACCGCTGCGCTCTGTTTCGGCGAACTCGGATACGACGCTGTGACCGTCGAGACGATCACGACCAGGGCTGATGTTTCCCGGGCGACCTTCTACGCGTACTTCTCCTCGAAGGACGAGGTCTTCCGTGCCGTCGCCGAAATGATGTGTCGACGGTTCCTCGACGCTCAGCACATGGAGGGCCCGGCGGCCGAGGATCTACGCGAAGTTCTCCGAACGACCACGTCGGCGTTCATCACGGCCGTGTACACCTACGGTGACCTGCTCGCGGTGATCGAGCATCGGGCGCGGGTGGATTCCGAGGTCGAGCGCAGTTGGTCGGCGGTTCGCGAAAAGCTCGTGAGCCGCTACGTGCGCTTCGTCGAACGGATTCAACAGGTTCACGACGTGGATCCCTGCGTTTCGCCCCCGGTGCTCGTTCAGATGATATCGGACGCACAGATGGCCGGTGGAGCACGACTGAGTAAGGCGAGTGTCGAAGAGCAGAACCAGTTCATTGCGGATATGACGACGATGTCCGAGCGGTTGATCGGGTTCGAAGAGTCGAAATAGATTTCTTTTACGAATGGAGTGATCGGTGGCAGAAAAAGACGTGCTCGAAGCGGCTCTGGCGGAAATCTCCGCGCTGCAACAAGCGCATTGGCCCGCCGGCATTCCCCGCGCCGTCGAGTATCCGCTCGAAGGTGGGGGACTTGTCGATTACTTGCGGCATTGGGCGGTCGAGCGGCCGGATACTCCCGCAATCGTCTTCTACGGCCGGGTCGTCACGTATTCCGAATACGACGAGCTTTCGGATCGTTTTGCCGGATGGCTGCTTTCACTCGGAGTCGAACGCGGCGATCGCGTCGGCGTTCACCTGGTCAATTGCCCGCAGTTCCATATCGCGATGCTCGGCATTCTCAAGGTCGGTGCGGTTCACGTGCCGATCAATCCGCTCTTCCGTGAACACGAATTGATTCACGAACTCAACGATGCGGGCGTCACGGTTCTTCTGACGCAGAACACCTTCTCGAAGTTGGTGAAGAAGATTCGTTCGCAGACACCACTCGAACACGTCGCGAAGACTGCCGTCTCCGACATGCTTACCGCGATCCCCA
Source organism: Rhodococcus sp. P-2 (assembly GCF_016598535.1). Lineage (GTDB taxonomy): Bacteria > Actinomycetota > Actinomycetes > Mycobacteriales > Mycobacteriaceae > Rhodococcus_F > Rhodococcus_F baikonurensis. The sequence goes on from NZ_CP066779.1 coordinate 2,878,010, forward strand.
CCGTCGAACTGCCCTTCGAGGTCGACGATCCGCGCCTGAGCGACTGGCAGTCGATCATCACCAGTGAGCGTGCGACTCCCGTTGCCACCGAACTCGATTCCCTCGCCGCCCTGAACTACACGGGCGGAACGACGGGAATGCCCAAGGGCTGTGAGCACACTCAGCGTCACATGGTTTACACCGCGGCCACCGCGACGCTTGCCGGTGGTGACCAGGTGGGTGCCAATCCGCCGGTATCTCTGGTGTTTCTGCCGATCTTCTGGATCGCGGGTGAGGACTTCGGCATTCTGGTTCCGCTCGTCAACGGCGGAACCGTTGTCCTGCTGAATCGTTGGGATGCGGAGACCACGCTCGACGCGGTCGAGACCTACGGTGTGACCTCACTGGTCGGAACCGTCGACAATTACGTCGAACTGATGGACACATCAGGGTTCTCGGAGCGAAATCTCTCGACACTCCAGAACGCCATGGCAGTCTCGTTTGTTCTCAAACTCGATCCGGCCACGCGCCAGCGGTGGCGCGAGGCTACCGGCGGCGTTCTGCGCGAAGCGAGCTACGGCATGACCGAAACCCACACCGCGGACACGATCACCCTCGGCTTCCAGGACGGTGACTACGACCTGAAAAGCGAGCCGGTGTTCTGTGGGATTCCGGTGCCCGGCACCGACGTTCTGATCGTCGATCACGACGGCAGGCCGGTTCCTGTCGGCGAGCACGGACAGATCATCGTGCGCAGTCCGTCGATCCTTTCCGCGTACTACCGCAACGAGGTCGCCACCGCCGACGCCATCCGTGACGGCTGGCTGCAGACGGGCGACGTCGGAAAGTTCAGTGAGCGTGGCGGTTTGCACTATCTGGCGCGCAACAAGGAAATGATCAAGACCAACGGCATGAGTGTCTTTCCCTCCGAGGTGGAAGCGCTGCTGATGCTCCATCCCGCGATCGAAAAGGCTGCGGTGGTGCCGAAACCGGATCAGGACAAGGGACAGGTTGCTTTTGCGTTTGTCCAGCTGGTCGAGGGTTCCGACACCGCGGCCGACGAGATCGTCTCGTGGGCGAAGGAGAACATGGCCACGTACAAGGTGCCCGAAGTGGAAGTGCTCGAGGCGCTTCCGATGACAGCGACAGGAAAGGTGCGCAAGGGCGATCTGTTCGAGCGCACTCAGGGGGACAAGTGAGACTGCTGATTGCGAACCGCGGCGAGATTGCGCTGCGGATCATTCGAACTGCCCGTGAACTCGGGATCGAGACGGTGTCCGTCTACGCCGACGACGACGCGTCCAGCCCGCACGTCTCGGCGGCGACGGAGTCGGTGGCGCTCGGAGCCTCGGGTGCTTCCGCCTACCTCGATCAGGGCGCTTTGCTGAAGATCGCTGCCGAAACCGGTGCCACGCACGTACACCCGGGCTACGGATTCCTCAGCGAGAACGCCGAATTCGCGCAGGCATGCACCGAGGCGGGGATCGTCTTCGTCGGTCCGGACGCCCAGGTCCTCCGGACTTTCGGCGACAAAGCCGGCGCCCGCACTGCGGCTGTCGACTCGGGCATACCGGTCCTGCCGTCGACATCGGCGAATGCCGACCTCGCGGAGGTACGTGAATTCTTCGAGCGCAACTCCCGCGGCATCATGATCAAGGCGCTCAGCGGTGGCGGTGGTCGCGGCATGCGCGCGGTGCGGGACCCGAAAGCTCTCGACGACGCGTACCGTGTGTGTGCGGCCGAAGCCCAGTCGGGGTTCGGTAGTTCGGCACTGTTCGCCGAGGTACTCAGTGAGCACGCTCGGCACATCGAAGTGCAGATCGTGGCGGCACCGGGGCAAGGCGGAACCCGCGCGCTCGCTCTGGGTGACCGCGATTGCAGCGTCCAACGTCGGCATCAGAAGTTGATCGAGGTTGCGCCCGCGCAGGGGCTGTCGGGGGCCCTGCGCGAGCGTCTTCACGCTGCGGCCGCGAGGCTGTGCGCCGAGGTCGGCTACCGCGGCATCGCGACTGTCGAGTTCCTGGTCGAGGAACGCGGATTCGTCTTCCTCGAGGTCAATCCCCGAATTCAGGTGGAGCACACGGTGACCGAGGAGGTCACCGGAGTCGACCTCGTCGCCGTACAGCTCGCGATCGCGGACGGAGTTCCGTTCGAGAATCTGGACCTGCCAACCGGAATCACCGCTGTCGAGAAGGGCTCGGAAACAGTCGGATCCGTGGCAATCGCATCGGGAATCGCGATCCAGGCTCGCGTCAACATGGAAACCATGACGCCGGACGGCAATGCGTTGCCGTCGTCGGGCACCCTCGACAACTTCACCCCTCCGGGCGGGCCCGGCGTGCGAGTGGACACCTTCGGTACGGTCGGACTCTCGCCGAGTGCGCGGTACGATTCGCTGCTGGCGAAGGTCGTCACCCACACGCGTCGATCGGATTTTCCTGCCGCTGTGCGCAAGTCGATTGCTGCTCTGAGTGAGTTCACCATCGACGGTGTGGCGACCAACCTCGAATTCTTGCAGGCCATATTGTCCGACAAGGACTTCCGTGACGGTCTGGTCGACGTCGACTGGTTGGGTTCGCGATTGGCGGATCTTGTTCCCGAAGCCGGTCCGCAAACGCCTTCCTCGAACGTGGACGTGGCACCGGACGAAGACGTGGTTCGTGCACAGATGGCGGGCATCGTCGTCGAACTTGCCGCCGTCGGTGACGGTGTCCATGCGGGAGGCCAGATTGCCGTCCTCGAGGCGATGAAGATGCAGCATGTACTTTCGGCGTCCGGTGACCTCGAAGTGGTCCGAGTGTTGTCGTCACCGGGACGATCGGTCGGAGCGGGCGAACCATTGCTCGTCGTTCGTAGCGCGAGCGCGGGCTCGAAGCTCGCCGAGGTCGACGAGGTGGACCTCGACGACGTCCGCCCCGATCTCGCGGAGATCATCGCTCGCCACGAGGTGACCCTGGACGCGGCGCGGCCCGCAGCTGTGGCCAAGCGCCACAAGCTGGGGCGGCGGACTGCTCGCGAGAACGTCTACGACCTGGTCGACGACGACAGCCTGGTCGAGTACGGCGCTCTCGCGCTGGCAGCGCAGCGCAGTCGACGCAGCGAGGAAGACCTGATCGCCAACACTCCGGCTGACGGACTGATCGGCGGAGTGGCGACCATCAGCGGCGGCGAGAGCGTCGTGATCTCTTACGACTACTCGGTGCTCGCCGGTACCCAGGGCATGCGCAATCACGCCAAGACCGACCGCCTGCTCGAGATCGCCGATCGCAAGCGAGTTCCGGTAGTGCTGTTCGCGGAAGGCGGCGGTGGTCGCCCCGGTGACACCGACGCGGGCGCCGGGGCGGGCCTGGAACTGGGAACCTTCCGTGCCATGGCGGCTCTGAGCGGCCGGGTGCCCATGGTCGCCGTCGTGTCCGGTCGTTGTTTCGCGGGCAACGCGGCCCTGGCCGGCGCGTGCGACGTACTGATCGCGACGCCCGATGCCAACATCGGCATGGGAGGCCCTGCCATGGTCGAGGGCGGCGGGCTCGGAAACTTCCGCCCCGAGGACATCGGCCCCATCGACGTGCAGCGCCGCAACGGCGTCGTACACCTGGTCGCTGACGACGACGCTCATGCTGTGGCCCTGGCCAAGCAGTACCTCGGCTATTTCCAGGGCGCGAGCGGAGAGTGGGCGGCTCCGGATCCGCGGCTCTCGCGGCACATGGTGCCGGAGAATCGCCTGCGCTCGTACGACGTTCGTGGAGCGATCGAGGCGATCGCGGATGTCGACAGCGTCCTGGAACTCCGTCGAGATTACGGTCGCGGTGTAGTGACTGCACTCGTTCGCGTCGAAGGAGTTCCGTACGGTGTGCTGGCGAACAGCAGCGAGCATCTCGGCGGAGCGATCGACGCGGAGGCGTCCGACAAGGCTTCGGATTTCCTGGAACTGCTCGAAGCGCACCGCATCCCTCTGGTGACCCTCTGCGACACACCGGGATTCATGGTGGGTCCGGATTCGGAGGAAGAGGCGACCGTCCGAAGGTTCGGCAGGTTCTTCGTTGCCGGTGCTCGCCTCACGGTGCCGTTCGGAACGATCATCCTGCGTAAGGGTTACGGGTTGGGCGCCATGGCGATGGCCGGTGGTTCCTTCCACGCACCCGAGTTCACGGTGGCGTGGCCGACGGGCGAGATCGGGCCGATGGGTCTGGAAGGCGCGGTGCGTCTCGGTTTCCGCAAGGAACTCGAGTCCGTCGAAGATCCGGAGGCTCGGGAAACCCTGTTCGGTCAGTTCGTGGAACTGGCCTACGCACAGGGCAAGGCTCTGATGGCGGCGACCACGTTCGAACTGGACGACGTCATCGATCCGGCCGACACCCGAGCCTGGATCAGGCAGCTCGGCCGAAACAGTTGAGATCCTGCTGATTCGAGCTGTTGCCGCACGTGGGCGGGGCAACTAGCCTTGCCCACGTGTCGGCTGCGCGAGATAACGTCCTGATCATTCATTGGCACGACCTGGGGCGACACCTCGCGAGTTACGGTGTCGCCGGGGTCAACAGCCCCCATCTCGACCGACTGGCAGCAGAAGGTATCCGCTTCACCGACGCACACGCGACGGCGCCGCTGTGCTCACCTTCGCGCGGTTCGCTCTTCTCGGGCAGGTATCCGCACAACAACGGTCTGATCGGGTTGGCGCACCACGGCTGGGAGTACCACGCCGAGGTGCAGACGCTCCCGCAAATCCTCTCCGACAACGGCTGGTACACCTCGCTGTTCGGCATGCAGCACGAGACTGCGTATCCGAAGCGACTGGGCTATCACGAGTACGACGTCACCAACTCGTTCTGCGACTACGTGGTTCCGCGTGCCCAGAACTGGTTACGACGCTTCCCACCCGAGCCGTTCCTGCTCACCACGGGGTTCTTCGAAACGCATCGGCCGTACCCGGCCGATCGCTACACACCGGCGGACACCGCAGCGCTGGAGGTTCCCGGATACCTTCCCGACGTGCCGCAGGTACGCGAGGATCTGGCCGAATTCCACGGCAGCGTAGAGGTGGCCGACGCCGCGGTGGGTGATCTGCTCGGGACGCTCGAGGAAGAGGGGCTCGACGAGAACACGTGGGTCTTCTTCCTCACCGATCACGGCGCCGCGTTCCCGCGTGCCAAGTCGACGCTCTACGCCCCGGGTACCGGTATTGCCTTGATCGCTCGGCCTCCGGCTCGGTATCGCAGTGGCGGAGCGGAATACGAGACACTCTTCAGCGGTGTGGACCTTGTTCCGACCATTCTCGATCTCCTCGGCATCGATGTCCCCACCGAGGTGGAAGGGCGCTCGCACGCCGATGCCCTCGTCGATCGTGGAACCCAGCCTTCCGAGCCCGTCCGGACTTCCTTGTTCACGGAGAAGACCTTTCACGACAGCTTCGATCCCATTCGAGCGGTGCGCACCAAGGACTACAGCTATATCGAGAACTACGCCGTCCGCCCGGCTCTGGATCTACCGCTCGACATCGAGGACAGTCTCTCCGGAAAGGCGCTCGGCACCGAGCATCTGGCGGTACGCGCGCCTCGGGAGCTGTACGACCTGCGGTCCGACCCTGACGAGAAGATCAATCTGATCGATCGACCGGAAGTGTCGGCGGTACAGGCGGAATTGTCCTCGCAGCTTCACACGTGGCGCGCCGAAACGGATGATCGTCTTCCCGACGAGGCATTGGGTAGCGCGATGGCCGTGCACCGCATGGCGGCATATCTCGAAAAGATCGGTGTCCGACCCAACGTGCGGTCCGCCTACAGCGCGGACCGCGGCTATCTCGAGTCGGACACCGAAAACCCCTAGGGCCTGGTGGCTTCGCGTTCTTCCAACAATGCGATGACCCGCTCGACCAACTCGGAGATGTCAGCGCCCGTCGTGTCGAAAGCCAAGTCCGGGTCCTCCGGGGTCTCGTACGGCGCGTCGATACCGGTGAGTCCCTTCAGTTCACCCGCTCGCGCACGTGCATACAGGCCCTTGGGATCTCGGCGTTCGCATTCTTCGACGGGAGTGGTGACAGCAATTTCGAGAAAGGTGAGCCCGGCAGCTTCGTTGAGAGCACGCGCAATTGCCCGGTCCGAACGCAGTGGCGAAACCATCGACGCGATGGCCACCACGCCGGCGTCGGCGAACAGTCGAGTGAGATGTCCGACGCGCCGGATGTTCTCGGCCCGATCTCCCGGTGAGAACCCGAGATCGTCGGAGATACCGTGGCGGACGTTGTCACCGTCCAGGAGGTACGCGGTGCGTCCCGCGTCGACCAGCGCACGTTCGACAGCCACAGCTACGGTGGATTTTCCGGAGGCGGGCAGGCCGGTCAACCAGATCGTCGCGCCCTTCTGGGTGGTAGACGCCCACCGCCGTTGACGTTCGAGTGAGGACGGATGCCATTTGATGTCGTTGCGGGTCTGTTCACCGGGAACGACGACGCGTGGTTCGAGAATGGTGCCTGCGCCGACGGTGTCGTTACCCTGCTCGTCGATCAGAATGAACGCGCCGGAGTCCCGATTGTGGTCGTAGGTATCGGCGACCACCACGGAACTGGTTCGGAGCGTCACCGTTCCGATGTCGTTGAGCCCCAACTCCACCGGGCTGTCCTGCTCGTCGAGCGTCTCGGGATCGAGTCGGGTGTGCAGTTCTTGAACGGTCGCTCGCACGGTCCGGGACGTATGTTTGAGTGCTATCCGATCGCCGGCTCGCAGTGGCGTGTTCGACAACCAGCAGATCGTGGCTTCGAGTTCTCGGGCCAGAACCGGCAAGTGGGCCTGCGCACCTCCGCTGACCAGAACGTCGCCACGTCCGACGTCGATGTCGTCGGCCAGTTCCACCGAAACCGACAGTGGTGCAACGGCGGTAGTGCGGTTGTCGTCGAGGGTGTCGAGGCCGATCACGGTGCTCTTCGAGCCGGACGGCAGGACCACCACCTCGTCTCCGACGCTCAGTGTGCCTGCCGATATACGGCCGGTGTACCGGCGCCGATTCTGTGGATCGGGACGCGAAACCCACTGCACGGGAAGCCGAAGCTCCTCGATGTGTGTCGCAGGCGCATGGAGTTCGACGCCTTCGAGATATTCGAGAAGTGTCGGCCCGTCGTACCACGCGGTGTTCTCGGAACGCGTCACGACGTTGTCGCCGGCCTTCGCGGAGACCGGGATGGCAAGTACGTCCTCGCGTCCGACTTGCCGCGCCAAGGCTCGCAGTTCTTCCTGCACCTGAGCGAATCTCGCTTCGTCGAAATCCACCAGATCGATCTTGTTCACCACGGCCACAAGGTTCGGAACACCCAGTAGCGCAGCGATTCTGGCGTGCCGACGCGTCTGACGCAGCACGCCGGTCCTCGCGTCGACCAGCAAGACCGCCACGTGCGCGTTGGAGGCTCCGGTGAACATGTTGCGCGTGTAGCGCTCGTGTCCCGGGGTGTCGGCGAGTACGTAACTTCTTGTCGGAGTGGAGAAGAATCGGTACGCGACGTCGATCGTGATGCCCTGTTCACGCTCGGCGCGTAGTCCGTCGGAGAGTGCAGCCAGGTCGGCGACACCGTGCTCGTCGGTCACGGAATCGAGGTGATCGGTTGGCAGGCTGTCGGTGTCGTGCAACAGCCGGCCGATCAGCGTGCTCTTGCCGTCGTCGACGCTACCCGCCGTTGCCAGCCGCAGGAGTTGGCGAGTGATGGTGGTGGTCATCAGAAGTAGCCCTCACGCTTTCGGTCTTCCATCGCGGCGACCGAGGTTCGGTCGTCTGCGCGAGTCTCGCCTCGTTCGGACACCGTCGCGGCCGAGATTTCGGTGACGACGTCGTCGATGGTGGTGGCGTGCGATCGAACGGCGCCGGTGATGGTCAGATCGCCGACGGTTCGATATCGCACCCACTCGGTCGTTGCCGCGGCGTTCTCGGCATCTGTGCTGAATTCGGAAGCAGCGAGGAGCATCCCGTCGCGCTCGAACACCCGCCGTTGGTGCGCGAAATAGATGGACGGCAGTTCCAGTTCCTCCTGGGCGATGTAGCGCCAGATGTCGAGCTCGGTCCAGTTGCTCAGGGGGAAGACACGAACGGACTCGCCGCGTCTGATCCGACCGTTGTAGAGCGACCATGGTTCGGCCCGTTGCGCTCGCGGGTCCCACTGGCCGAACTCGTCACGGAAGCTCAGGACTCGTTCCTTGGCTCGCGCGCGTTCCTCGTCCCGGCGGGCGCCGCCGAATGCGGCGTCGAACCTTCCGCCCTCGAGAGCGTCGAGCAGGGTTCTGGTCTGCAGGCGGTTTCGTGATCCGCTGGTCTCGGTCGACTCCTGCACTCTGCCCTGGTCGATCGAATCCTGAACGGAGGCAACCAGAAGTGTGTGTCCACCCTCCTTGATTCGGCGGTCGCGAAATTCGATGACCTCCTCGAAATTGTGACCGGTGTCGACGTGCAGAACCGGGAAGGGGAGCGGGGACGGCCGAAACGCCTTCTCGGCCAGTCGAAGCAGGACTATCGAGTCCTTACCGGCCGAGAAGAGCAGTACCGGTCTTTCGAGCTCTGCCACCACCTCTCGAATGATGTGAACCGCTTCGGATTCGAGAACTCGGAGTTCGTCGACCACATCGGTGACGGTGCTCATGTGACGGGGTATCCGTTCTGTTCGGCGTCGATGCGGTAGCGCTGCACCCATTCGCGGGATCGTCCGTCGCTCTGACGACGCAGCGGCGGTGGTGGGGCCAGTTGTCCGTCGAGGCCGAGGGAGATGAGAGTTTTTGCGACCACGGACTGCGGGTCTTCGGTGAGATCGCGGAACCCGATCTCGATGGGAGAGATGTCCTCCTCCTCGAACCAGCGCTTCCATTGGCGTTCCTGCTCACCGAGAATCGTCACCAGGTGCGCGATTCCGAGTGCGTTGTACTGCGCACCGTCCGAGAGATTCGGTGGAGTCGCGTCGTCGCGCCAGACCTGTGTCTGCACGGCGCGCCACATCGACACAGCTTGAGCGACGACATCTTCTCGATAGACGTGTATGAACTGCAGGTCGTGATCGAGGGTGTCGTGGAGTGCCGAACGAAGGTCCGTCCCACTTCGCCACGGCAATCCGGCCGCGCGATCGAGCAGGAGCGGCGTCTGATTCCACATCAGCTTGCCGCCCCAGACTCCGTTGGGGGTTCGGCCGAGTTCGAGTAGTTGTGTGCGCCACTGTTCGGAGGTGCGAGTGTCCGGCGTGCCCGGGTGAAACGGGGCGAGCAGGCTCAGGACGGACTCGTCCGTGACGTCCTCGAACCACTGCCTCGGTTGAGGCGATCGAGAGGTCTCGGGGAGGTACTGGAAGAACTCTTCCGGCTCACCCGCGACCCCGGTTGCTCGCAGGGATTCGACCAGCAAAGTACTGCCGCTGCGCTGCGAAGCGCAGACGAGAAACGAGCGTTGGGCCTCCGTCATGCGAGCAACGCTAAGGGCGGCCGGAAACCGCCGCAAGCTGGGAAAATAAACTCACGTAGAGGTTAAATCTCGACGTGAAACGTTAAATGTGCGGGTCACGAAATCTTGCGCTGAGGCACGTCTTACGCAGTTGTCGCAAGGGCCGCGGCGAGCCCGAAAGCGATGGCCATGAACACAACTTCACCGATGGCGCGGCGCAGGGATCCGTCCGAACTCATGCGGTGTGCAGCACTCGCGACCACCCACGTCCGGCGCCACCACCATCCCAGGGCGACGAGCAGCGCGATCACCACGATCTTGGCGAGGATCACCCGGCCGTATGCGCTGTCGTAGAAGGCGGAGAGTGAGTCGAGTCGCACGACGGCGTTGACGATACCGGTGACGACCAACGCGAGGACGCATCGCCAGGCGAGGGCGGAGTACTTGGGCAACCAGATCGCCCATGAACCGCGCGACGGTACGGCAAGGGCGAGTGCGGCGAGCACGCCGAACCACAGGGCCGCCGCGAGGACGTGAACGGCGTCGAGGATCGATCCGAAGCTCTGCTGCGCCATGTGCCCGGTGATCGGGCGGGCAGCGAGCGCCAACGCGGAGACGACCAATGCCGGTGCGACGGGCACCGTCTCGGGATTTGTGAATCCGTAGATGCCGTAACAGACGACGGCAAACGCGCACGCGATGATCGCGACGCCGACGCGGCCGACGTTGACCTCGGAGACGAATGCGCCGAAGTGTCCGATGGTCAGCGAGGTGACCGGGGCGCCGTCGGCCGCTGCGGCATTGAGCACGAGGAGCGTGATCTCGGCGACGAGCCAGACCGCTGCCACCGCGGTGAGCTGAGTCCACATGACGGCAGGGGTTGTTGCCGGGCGGCGTTCACTGCGGCCCATCCACGCAAGCGCCGCGATGCCGAGCGTCAACGAGCCGCATCCGATCGCGAGAACGCGGACCGTGCTCGACGATTCGGGTCCCGACGGGCTGGCGAGGCCCCAGGCGATCAGTACCCCCAGCAGAGCTGTGGGTACGGCAAACAGCAACCACCACCTGTTTGCCGTACCCGTCACGCGATCAGCTCGACTTCGGCTTACGGAGCACGAAGAACAGCGCACCGCCGAACACGACGACGCCGGCGACGATGAAGATCCACACCGGCATGCTGCCGGACTCCGACTCACCCGTACTCGACGCGGCGGCAGCGCCGGGAGTGCCCGACCCCGCCTCGGTGAGGGTGAACGTCAGGGTTCCGTTGACGGGGTGGCCGTCAGCGGAGGTGACGCGGTACGCGATCGTGTAGACGCCGGTCGGCCCGAGATCGCCGAGGTCTGCACTGACAGTGGGACCTTCGACGGACGGATCGCTCTTGGTCCAGAGGTTGCCGTCGGGACCGGTGACGGTCAGTGCCGCGAACTGCGCCTGCAGGGCCTCGTTGAACGTGACCGAAACCGTATCGGGTGCAACTTGAATCGACGCACCGTTTTCGGGGTTGGAACCGACCACTGCGGAGTGCGCGCTGGCTGTGCCCATTCCGAGCATCGTGGCCAGCATCGCGAGCATGCCGACGGCGATGACCTTGATCCGGGTACTCATCAGCGCTTGCTCCTGACCAGTGCGCCGAGGCCGAGTGCAGCGCCCAACGCGCCGAGCACCAGGCCGACGCCGCCGAGCCAGCGGGCGGTGTTGTCCGACGAAGAAGATTCGGAGGCAGCGGACGTCTCGGCAGTGTTATCGGCAGAGGGCGCTCCGTGCGCGTCACCGGTGGACGCGGCGAGAGTCAGCGTCGGCGCGGGCTTGTCCGGCTCACTGCCGTCGGCAAGCTCTTCCTGATCCCAGTTGACGACGTTGCCGTCGCTGTACGTCTGGACGGCCTTGAACTCGACCTCTTCCTGCTCCGGCAGCGGGCCGGCAGAAAGGACGAACTGCTGGAACTGGCCGGGGGCGATGCCGACGCCGGGATCGGCCGTCCAGGTCACGGACTTCGCGACCAGCGAGGTGGGGTCCTTCTCCACGACAGCGGTCCAGCCGGGCATCGGTTCGGTACGTGCCGACTTGAGGTCGGGGAGTGCCACCGTCAGCTTGGTGGTCGAAGCGGTGTCGGATTCGGTGGGCACGCGGAACGTGAGAACGGAGTATCCGCCCTGGGTGGCTCCTGGTGCGACGACGCTGACGTGTGCTGAAGCAATTCCGGCGGCCAGCAGCACAGCGCTGCCGGTAGCGACGGTCGTGACAACCGCACGCGAAATCAGGGTGTTCTTCATGTCGGGAAGTGTCCTCTTGGTCTGGTGAAGGGGTGGGGAGTTCTACGAATCTTCAGACCAGGGCAGGAGGACCGCGCCGCGAGATGCTGGCGCGAAGCAGAGCGTCGACAGGTCCGTGATGGATTCCGGTCGAGACGGTGTGGCCGCGGGAAGTGACGGCGGCGGGCGCCAGGGACGCCAGGACGACGTGAAGAGCGTGAGTGACAACCCGGTAGAGGCGCTCGGCAGCCAGGACCGCCAGCGCACAGGCGACGGTGGCACCGGCGTGAGCACCGAGCATCACCAATCCCGGAGCGGGCGAATGAGCGTGCTCGGAGAGCGTCATGGTGGTGTGCGCGGCAAGCTGACCCAGGCCCAGAGCCACGATCAAGGCGGCGGGCCCCCGCGAGAGGGCGGGGAGGGTGGCTGTGACGGTACCGACGGTTGCGCAGACTGCGAGCAGCAGAGTCAGCGAAGACGACTGTGGCAGCTCACCTCCACCGATTCCGTGCGCAGCGACAGCGAGAGCAGCCGAAGCGGAACCGACAGCTGTCCCCCGGAGGGTCGCGGTCTGCTCGGCTGCTCTCACTGTCTTTCTCAGGTCTAGCGCACGCCGAGGCGTGCGAGCAGATCTGCTTCGACGCCGTCGAGTTCGGAAGAAATTGCCTGATGAGCTGCCTTTCGGCGAGCCTGCGGCATCTGCTCGGCAGCACGAACTGCCGTGCTGAGATCGCCGAGGCGCTCACGGATGGCGGCCGCGAAACGCTGCGTCTCCGCGTCGTCGGGCTTGCGGCTGAGGATCTCGGTGACCGAGCTCTCGGCACCGGCGATACGAGCGCTCAACTTCGCGCCGTGACCGGTGTAGTCGCCGAGCTGGTCGACGGCGATGCCCATCTTCTGTGCGCGCGTGGTGTCGAGCTGGGCGCGAACTGCCGTAGCCGCGCGGTACGCGATCGGCAGGAGAACAGGGGCAAGCAGACGTGCCACGCCCAGGTACTTGCGTACCTTGGCGACGGTCAGGCCCTGATTCGCAGCAGCCTTCTCCTGCGCCTTCAGGGTCGCGATCTGCGCCTTTTCGATCTTGTGCTGTGACTCGATCTCGGCTTTCTCCAGCTTCTTGAGCGACTTGGTCTCGACCTTGTCGCGCTTACGCTGGCTCTTGGCGTTGAGCTTCGCCTCGACCTCAGCCTTGTGCTTGAGAGCCTTTGCCTCCGCCTTGCGGGTGGCACGAGACTTTCGCTTCTTGAACAACCCCATCGAAAAGGACCCCGTTTCCAGGTGTTTGTGTGTTGCCAGGTACCTGCGCTTCGGCTTCAGCCTAGGGGAGCACATAATCTTCGTCATCGTGTGTTCCGTTAACAACCCCGCGCCCCAGCTCCCGATCATCGATTCGGGGGCGTTGACCCGATGCCGCCATCGGGTGCGTCTGGACGGGTTGTTTCCCGGGAAATCGGCTTCGGAACCCGTCGACACCGGCGTCAAGCAACGCCAGGATGCCGCGATCGCAAAGCGTGCCGAGATCGCCGAACTGGTGATCGGTGCTGCTCCCGAGCGTTGGGTGAAGATCAACCCCGATCAATCGGCGTCGGCTCAGGCTCGAGACACTCTGGCTGCCTGTGAGGCCGGCGCGGACCGGATCTGGGGCGCCGTGTTGCCCGTCGAGCGAGACACCGGCCGCAAGGGCCGATGCGAAATGCTCATCCGTGACGAGGGAGGCGGCGGGTACATCCCCGTCATTGTCGTCAATCACAAGGTGACCGATCCAGGCCAGGGCGCGATCACCTCGGGGCTCTTCGACTGGGAGCCAGCGGTCGATCCCAAACGCAAGGTCCGCAGTCAGGTCCGCGATCAGATGCGCGTCGCGCAGGTCTATCGGATGCTCGAGCGTCGTGGGCTGGCTAGCCCGTCTCTGACAGCCGGCGCGATCGGTTACAACGGCGACTGCATCCTCGTCCACGACCTCAGCGCGATTCTCGACGATTACGACGAGCGTTTCGCCGACCGCATCGCTGTTGCCCGCGGTGAGGTGCTGACGTCCCCGTCACAGGTGAGCGAGTGCAAATCGTGCCCGTGGTGGACCGAATGCAAGCAGGAGTTGGTCCGAAACCGAGACGTCAGCCTCGTCGCTGTCGGATCGCGAGCCGAGCTTCTGCGCGATGTCGGCTGCAACACGATCGATCAGTTGGCCGCCTGGGAAGGTGAGCCGCTCGAGGATTGGCCGCACGGAAATTTCGACGACGCAGTGGTGATCGCGAAGGCGTGGTTGGCAGACGCCCCGTTGGTGCGGCGGTTCGAGAAGATCTCGGTGACCCGGGCGGACATCGAGATCGACGTCGACATGGAGAGCTATCAGGAGCACGGCGCCTACCTGTGGGGAACGTTGCTCAATGTCGGTGGCTTCTCGATGTATCGAGGATTCGCGACGTGGGATCCGCTGCCGACGCGTGACGAGGCGCGGTCGTTCGCGGAGTTCTGGGGTTGGCTGATGGCGGAGCGTGCCGCGGCGGCTGCTTCGGGTAAAACCTTTGCCGCATACTGCTATTCGCGTTCGGCGGAGGACAAGTGGTTGTTGGACTCGGCGCGCAGGTTTGCCGGTGAACCCGGGATTCCGAGCAAGGACGAGATCCGTGAGTTCATCGACAGTCCGCAGTGGGTCGACATCTATCAAGCGGTGAGTGATCAGTTCATCTGCCCGAACGGCAAGGGACTCAAGAAGATTGCCCCCGTGGCCGGGTTCAACTGGCGTGACGCCGAAGCTGGTGGTGAAGCGTCGATGGCGTGGTACCGCGAGGCGGTCGGCTACGACGGTGAGCCGGACGAGACGCAACGGACACGCATCCTGCAGTACAACGAGGACGACGTCATTGCCACCAAGGTCCTACGTGAGTGGATGACTGACCGCGCGGAGAAGGAAATTCCGTTGGCTTCCGAGCTGTAGCACTGACCTCTGTCGCTATTGTCTGAAACATCCTATTTAACAGGATGTTTCGATTCGAAGTTTCTCGTCATCGTGTGTCTGGAGCCCGTATCCGCGCTACCTTCATCTGGTCGGCTCCACGATGGAGGGTATTGAATGCTGAGCAGGCTGACTTCGAGTGCGAGCGACGCCGAACTGTCTGACGTCGAGCGGCGCGACCTCTTCGCACGCCAGATACTGCAGGTGACGACGGTCGCGCCACTGGCCAACATGGTCAATGTACTCAGCGTGTGCGCTTTGCTTGCGTATGTCATACCCCCCGGTCACAACGAGTTTCGGGTGATCTGGGGTTCTGCGGCCTTCTTGGTTGTCCTCAATTCGGTGCGCGTCTGGATACCGCGAGTCGTCCTGAAGGGCCGGTACACGCCCAAACATACGACGAGGTACGACTACTGGGCGCTCATGCTCGAGGTGGTCCTGCTTGGGCTTCTGCTTGTCGTTCTCGCCGCCGCGATGCTTCCCGTGACGGACAACTCGCGAAAGCTTGTGCTTATAGCGACATTCGCCGGAGTCATGGGCGCCGGCGCCGTGGCATTGTCGACAGTACGGTCGATAGCGGTAGCGTGGATTCTGGTGCACAGCATCGGATTGCTCGTCGTTATCCTGCCTAAGAGAACCACGGAATACACTGTCCTCTCGTTCCAGTTGGTCGTTTACTCGGTGACACTGATTATCGGCGTCGTGTACCTCTGGGCGTCGTTCCGAAGTCGTTGTCTAGCCGAGTTCGAGGCTGCTGCCGAGCGCCAGACGGTCAGTTTACTTCTCGACGATTTCGAGGGCGGGTCACGCGACTGGCTGTGGGAAGTCGACACCACAGGGACGTTGTCGCACACCTCCGCTCGGCTGTCACAGATCTCGGGAGTTCCCGTCTCCGACCTGCGAACCCTGTCGCTGCGCGGATTGTTGGATCGGCTCGACGTCGGTTCGACGAAGAGTGGTCGAGCCGCGGTCCAGGTCATCGGAGATCACCTCGACCGCCTCATGCCGTTTCGAGAGGTCGTCATTCCCGTTCGTGTCGGCGGCGTCGACCGATGGTGGTCTCTGTCGGGTCATCCCAGGCTTTCCGAGGCCATGGAGTTCGTGGGTTGGCGAGGTGTGGGTTCGGACATCACCGAGAAGTACAACTACGAGCGGCGAATTCTGTGGCTTGCTGCAACCGACGGACTGACCGGGCTCCCTAATCGCCGGACGTTCGGCTCGGAGCTGTCCGACGCCCTCGGCACCGTCCGGACCGGCGAGCAGGTTCTGGTCGGCATCCTCGACCTGGACAATTTCAAGTCGGTGAACGACACGCTGGGACACCCTGTCGGTGACAAATTGTTGATTTCCGTTGCTGCACGGCTCAATCGGGTGGTCGACGGTGCCATGTGTGCCCGAATCGGTGGCGACGAATTCGGCGTCGTCCTGCGGGGAACAGGGGACGGCGGCGAGGTGTTTGCCCGCTATCTGGGCGCATTGCGTGAGCCGTTTTTCGTGCGGGGGAATCGCATCGAGGTTCGTGCATCGATCGGTTATGCCAGCTCACCGGCAGATTCCGAAGACGCGGACACGCTTGTCATGTCCGCGGACCTGGCGCTGTATGCGGCAAAATCCGCCGGCAAGAACCGGGTCGGAAAATACTCGCCGGTCCTGCGCGCGCGGGCGAGGGAGCGAGCGTCGGCCTTGCAAGAGCTTGGGCTTGCGATCGAGTCTCGGCAGTTCGAGCTGTACTACCAACCGCAGGTTCGTGCGGACACCGGCCGCGTCGAGGGTTTCGAGGCACTGCTTCGCTGGAATCATCCGGTGCGTGGAGTGCTTGCGCCGCACATTTTCATCGACGTCGCGGAAGAGACGGGTTTGATCGTCCCGCTGGGGCTTCAGGTTTTACACATGGCCTGCGCTGAAGCGACGACGTGGCCCGATGACACCTACGTGACGGTGAATGTCTCTCCGGTGCAACTGATGTCGTCCGGCTTCGGATCGGCCGTGAACGATGCGCTGGAGGCGTCCGGTCTGTCCAGCAAACGGCTCCAGCTGGAGATCACGGAAACGGGAGCGGTAGAAGAGCTTGCCGTCGCCGAACTGGATCGTCTGCGTGCCACCGGGATTGCGATCGCCCTGGACGACTTCGGGACCGGCTATTCGTCTTTCGAGAGTTTGAAGAAACTGCCATTGGACATTCTCAAGATCGACCGGTCGTTCATCACCGAATTGAGCGAGGGTGATTCGGCAGTCGTCACGTCGGTGGTCGAGGTGTCGAAGGCGCTCGGAATGCAGTCATTGGCAGAAGGCGTGGAGACGGCCGACCAGTTGAGGCTCCTGCGCACCGCCGGTTGCGAATTGGTTCAGGGTTACTACATCAGTCGGCCGATACCCGCGGCCGAGGTGGCCGAATATCTGAGCGCAACTGCACAAACCAGCGGTGGGTATTTTCATTCGTTCTGACAACTGTGCGCCTTTATTAACCGCGGGCGGTTAATAAAGGCGCACAGCAGGGAGGTTAGCGCGGCGCCATGCGCAGTGCGCCGTCCATGCGGATGGTCTCGCCGTTGAGGTAATCGTGCTCGACGATCATCTGCGCGAGCTGTGCGTACTCGGACGGCTGGCCCAGACGCGACGGGAACGGGACGCCGGCTTCGAGGCCCTTGCGGTACTCGTCGGTGACACCTGCGAGCATCGGGGTGTCGATGATGCCGGGAGCGATGGTGTTGACGCGGATGCCGAACTGCGCGAGGTCGCGGGCAGCCGGAACAGTCATGCCGTGCACGCCACCCTTGGAAGCGGAGTACGCGATCTGGCCGATCTGGCCTTCGAAGGCAGCAACGGAAGCGGTGTTGATGACAACGCCGCGCTGGCCCGACTCGTCGACGGCCTCGGTCTTGGCGATGGCGTCGGCGGCCAGGCGCATGACGTTGAAGGTACCGAGCAGGTTGACGGTGATGACCGTGCGGAACAGCTCGAGGTCGTGCGGGCCCTTCTTGGACAGGATGCGTCCGGCCCAGCCGACACCGGCACAGTTGACGACGATGCGCAGCGGGGAGCCCGATTCGACGATCTGGTTGATCGCTGCTTCGACCTCTTCGCCGCTGGTCACGTCGGTGGGGATGAGGGTGACGCCGGCGGGGACGTTGTCACCTGCGCGCTCGATCGACGCGGGCAGATCCAGGCCGAAGACGGTAGCGCCGGCGTCGGCGAGGCGCTTGGCTGTTGCGGCGCCCAGGCCTGATGCCGCTCCGGTGACCAGTGCTGCGGTTCCCTTGATTTCCACTTCGTGTGCTCCTCGAGTTAGCGATCGGTAAGGCGGTGGTGCGTGTCGAGAACCATAACGCGAGGGTGTATGTGAGGGCGAACGCGCAAGACCCGCGCCGGGCTGGGTACCTTGGACGCGAGGTCTGAGAGCAAAGCACCGGACGAGAGGGGACCTGCGTGAGCAAGGCGCCTGTGCGTCCCGCCGCTTCTGTCGAGAATTTCGAGCGGTTGCAGCGCGACCCGCTCTTCGAAGATCTTGCCGAGCTGATTGCCGAAGTTCTCTCCTACGCGTTCGACGCGCCCGCCGCCGTCGAGATCGAACAGTGGACGATCAGTTGCCTGCCTTCGACAAATCGATCGGCGGAACGCCATCGCTTGTTCACTCTCAACATCGGTCCGATGGAGATTCTGAGCGTCGAGTGCCATCTGGTCGGCGGCAAGCCGATCGAGCACGTCATGTCCGTGTACGTATCCAGTTCGGCATTGGAGTCGCGAACCGGCTGCAGCATCGAAGAACTCGATGCCAAGCACGATCTGGTCGCCATCAGACGCACGGAGTTGGCGTCGGCCGACGGCGACGGGACCGTGATCGACTGCAGCCTCGAGGACTCGGATGCGTTGGAGCAGTTTGCTCAACTGCCCGTCGACATGACGACGGTTCGTCCACTCGCGGAGCATCTTGTTGCCAAGGGCAAGGGTCCATTTCGGCAGTACCACAACTCCGGGTTCGCCAAATATGTACTGGAAAGGTCACTCGACCATGGTTGATCAGTTGCCCATCCGACTCCCGCGCGTGCTGCGAGACGGGGACGATGACGGCGCGGTCGACGTGCTGCAGGAATACTTCACGCGACCGCTCCGCAAGACGGGTTATCTGCGAACCGGCGCACTGTGGGATTCCTGGGATCCCAGTGGCAATCGCGATCGTGATGCAAACATCTTCACCGCAGAAGATCTTTTGCGGTGACGCTTTTGTCGGTTCAGGTTCCGGCTCAGGGAGCCTTCTTTCTTCTCGGCGAGAACAACGCCGAGCTGAACCGCCTTCTGGTCGACGTCGGACCGGATCGCGATCTTTCGGACGAAACCGAGCCCTTCACTCCGGAATCTTCCGTGTGTCGTTTGGAAACGGCGCTCCGAGAGATTCACGGCGTCGGGCGCACGATGGCATCCAAGCTCATCGCCCGTAAGCGTCCGCGGCTCTACCCGATCTACGACGACGTCATCGGGCGGGAGTTGGGAACGAAGGCTGCCCATCTGGAACCCGTACGAGAGGCCTTGTGCGACGGAGAGTTGCACGTGCGATTGCTCGACTTGCGCGTTCGAGCCGGACTGGGTGATGCCATTCCGGCGGTCCGGGTGCTGGATGTGCTCGCCTGGATGCAGGGGAAGGGATACAAACCGGCACTTTAGTTTCTGTCGGTGGGTGGGTCTAGTGTCGAATGTATGTTCGATAATCGATCGGCGGGCGGTGTGGGGACAGTCGTAGATGACGGCCGTCCTGTCGTCGACCCACTCGTGTTGCCGGACATGCTTTTTGCGACAGCGCAGAGTGAGAACATGCTCGCCGCGCAGAAGGTGCTCGGCGCATCGATGTTGTCGGAGTCGAGATTCAATGCGGAACTCGCTGTGTCCGGTGATGTCGACAAGGCCTGGCGGATCGCGTGCAACGAGATCGCGGTCATGCTCACGTGCTCACGTCGTACTGCCGAAGTCCACATCGAGATCGGTGACGCCCTGCGCGAGTTCCTTCCGCTCACCAGGGCGGCTTTCGCTGCCGGCGAGCTGGACTATGCGCGTGTGCGCAAGATTGTCGACGGGCTCACCGGGGCCGACCACGAAGCGATCGCAGCACTCGAGCGCCGAATACTTGCCTCCGCGCACCGTCTTCCGCCCGGTCAATTGGAGCGTGACATCGAACGTCAGCTGTTTGCCTACGATCCGGATGCTGCCGCCGAACGTCGCCGGAAGATGCTGGAGCACCGCGACGTTCGCACGCGTGCCGATCGTCACGGTCTGGCACAGTTGCAGGCAACACTCAGCGCAAACGAGGCCGTCGAGGCGCTCGGCCTGATCAACGAGGCCGCCGGAAGCGTCTGTAACCGCGATCCACGAAATGTCTCGACGCGCCGGGCTGACGCGCTGGTTGCTCTCCTGCACGGCGAACAGGGGCTGACTTGCCAGTGCGGCAGCGAAACGTGCGAGGCAGCATCCACCCCAGCTCGATCAACTGCGACCTCACGTCGGAAGCCTCTGCTGCACATCGTGTGTGACCTGGCGACGCTTCTCGGATTGACGTCAGATCCCGCGAGCATCGACGGATACGGGCCGATCGACCCCGATTTTGCTCGCGAGCTTGCTGCTGATTCCACCTGGCAGGCTTTGTTCGCCGACTTCCGCGCCCAGGCCGCCGGGAATCGACCGCGCCGACAACATGCTTCGACTGCACTCCCGCTTGTCACCCGATGTGATCGCCTAAGTCGCGAACCGAAAGGCTGCGGAGATCGGATTCGGGCAATACAACGGTTGGTCGCGAGAACCCCGGACATAGTTCGAAGATCGGATGGGCATGGCGCCCAGCCCGATCCACCTCCCGGTGCGCTGACCTATGCTCCGGGAGCGGCACTGGCAGCGCTGGTGCGGGCCGTCGATGGTCACTGCCGGTTCCCTGGCTGTTCGGTGCCCGCAAAAAGGTGTCAACTCGACCACATCACCGAATTCGAATCGTCCGATCCGCGGCGTGGTGGGTGGACGATTGTGACCAACCTCCAATGCCTGTGTCGTCATCACCATCAGGTGAAGACATACAGGTTGTGGACGCCGGTAATGCTGGAGGATCGTGCCATTCACTGGGCCGACAGCACCAGCGGGTTGACGGCTGTCACGGTTCCGGAGAGGATCTGACCTGTGCCGGAGGGACAATGCGCGGGAATCGTCGGCGGCGGAATCGGAGGACTGACGGCTGCCATCGCGCTCCGCAAAGCGGGCTGGGATGTCACAGTGTACGAGCGTGCGCCCGAGTTCACGGAGGTAGGCGCCGCCGTCGTGTTGTTTCCCAACGCGCTGGCAGCGCTGGACGAAATCGGTGTAGGCGAACAGGTCAGGTCAAAATCCCTTCCCTACAGTTCGGGCGCGATCAGGAATCTGCGCGGGCAAAGTCTGGTGACGCGCAGAATTGGTGACCTCGCCGGCGGCCGAGATCTGGTGACAATCCATCGCGCCGATCTGATCGACGCGTTGGTTCGCGCCATCCCCGCTGAGTGTCTACGCACCGGAGTCAGGGTGACGAGTGTGGGTGTCGACGGCGGGATCGTTACCGACGGCGATACCGCTCGATACGACCTTGTCGTTGCTGCGGACGGTGTGCACAGTGTTGTCCGACAGCAGATCTGGCCGGGCGAGGGGACAGTGGTGCATACCGGAGTGTCTGCCTGGCGCTGGATCATCGATGGGCCGCCACCGGATTTTGTCGGGCAGGTGTGGGGGATTCGAGGAGAGTTCGGCATTCTCCCCTTGGTAGGTGATCGCACGTATGCCTTCGCAGGTGCTCAACGCGGCGTCGACAGCCTCGAGCATTTTGCTGACTGGCCCGAACCGGTGTCGCAACTGGTCGTGAACGCTGACCCAGCTCGCATCATCGTGAACGAATTGCTCGAGATTCGGACCCCGAAGTTGTTGACACGCGGCAAGGTTGCGTTGATTGGCGACGCCGCTCATGCCATGCGCCCCCACCTCGGGCTAGGTGCGGCTTTGGCCATCGAGGACGCCGTCACTCTAGCTGCCTATGCGCACGATCTCGCGGGTTACACAAAGGCTCGGCGTCGTAGAGTTCTAACTGTTCAATGGATTTCGCGGCACATGTCAACCGTCGTGATGCCGGAGAGTCGCCCCCTGGCGGCGGTGCGTGACGTCGCTGTTCGGCTCACTCCCGACATTCTTGCCTTGTCGGTCTTCGGTGTGATCAACCGTTGGCGGCCGAGGCCGATCGAGACGCGCTGACTTCGAAGATGGTTTCCAGACCGTCTTCTTCGTCCCACTGCTCACCGACTTCGTTGAAACCGTACTGGCTGATCAGGTTTCGAGACGCAGCATTGTCCGGGCTGATGGTCGCTCGAACGACGTGTACTTCGGATTCGCGACTGGCGATGTCCAGAAGTATCTCGAGGGCAGTTCGAGCGTAGCCCTGGCGCCGGAACGCCGGGTCGATGCGATATCCGATCTCCACCATCCCGCGCGCATCGGGGCGGCCGTGAAATCCGGCCAACCCCACCGGGGCGGAGGTGCGGGCATCGACTGCGATGCGGGTGATCCACGCGCTGTCGAGGGGATTCTCTGCTATCTGCTTGCTCCGGTAGCGCCACAAGCCCTGGCATTCTTCGCCGAGGAGATACGGGGTCAGGAGGTTCGGCGCGAGTTCCATTGCGAGAGCCGCGTTATCTTCACCCAGCGCGTGGAGGGTGAGTGATGGAACGTGGATCAGTTGAAGGCTGCATCCGTCGAGTGCCCAGGGTAGTTCGGTGACGGTCACAGGTCGGCGATCGGAGTCGACAGAGTTATGTCGACGCCGATGCTCCGGAGATTGCCGTCCAGAACCTGCCAGATGGAACGCTCGAGGAACTCGGCCAATTCCGCACTGGTCACATCGGAACCCGGCTGGCTGAGCCAACGGTTTACGCTGACGTCGACCAATCCGATCACGCCGAAAGCCAAGGGCTCCGCCATCTTCGACGGTTTGCCACGGCTGGTGAGGATCGCGCCCAAGAGGTTTCCCAACTGGACGGCGATGGCCGTCTTGGTTCCGGTCACCACTTTCGAACCGGTGGCCCGCGTGCTCGGCGAGCCCTTGCCTAAAAAGTGGTGCAGTCGTGGGTATTTCACAATCCACTGGAGGTAGGTCTCGACTGCCCGTGAGATGGCCTCGCCGACCGTGCCCTGCGGCGTGAGAGTGGGTGTCAGGTCGGTCATCATCATCTCGAGGATGCGGACTCGCAGCTGCTCGTCGAGGTCGGCTCGATCCTTGAAGATTCGGTAGACAACGGAACGGGGGACGTCGGCGCGCTCGGCGATCTGCTGGACGCCGACGTCGGCGCCGCCTTCGTTGACTGCATCGAGTGCTGCGTCGAGGATCCGCGCTTTGCGCTGCTCCTTGTGATCGTTCCAGCGAGTGCTGCGCCCGTCGGGCTGCGCCGACTCGGCTGTTTTTGTCATAAATCGAACGATACTCACCCCGCCATTGACTGGACAAGATGTCTCACATACTTTGGTGGGACAGCGTGTCACACACAGATACCGTTCTCTTCAGGAGTGGCAATGAGTAACAGGGTTTTTGTCGTCGGCGTCGGCATGACGAAGTTCGAGAAGCCGGGAGCCCGCGAGTGGGACTACCCCGACATGGCACGCGAGTCGGGTACCAAGGCGCTCGAAGACGCGGGTATCGACTACACCGAGGTCGAGCAGGCATACGTCGGCTACGTCTACGGCGAGTCCACCGCAGGTCAGCGGGCTGTCTACGAGTTGGGTCTGACGGGAATCCCCATCGTCAACGTCAACAACAACTGTTCGACGGGATCGACCGCGCTCTACCTCGCCACGCAGGCAGTCAAGAGTGGTCAGGCCGACTGCGCCTTGGCGCTGGGCTTCGAGAAGATGCAGTCCGGGTCCCTCGGATCCACCTACGACGACCGCGAGCAGCCACTCATGCGGCACCTCCTCGCTCTCGCCGAGCTGCAGGAGTTCGCGATGCCGCCCGCTCCGTACATGTTCGGCGCGGCCGGCCTCGAGCACATGGAACGCTTCGGAACCACTGCAGAGCAGTTCGCGAAGATCGCCGTCAAGAACCACAAGCACTCACTGAACAACCCGGACGCGCAGTTCCAGGACGAGTACACCCTCGAGCAGATCCTCGAAGCACGCCAGATTCACGGGCCGCTCACCAAGCTCCAGTGCTCGCCTACCTCGGACGGATCCGGCGCGGCGATCATCGCCAGCGAAGCATTCGTCGAGAAGCACGGCCTCGCTGCTCAGGCGATCGAGATCGTCGGGCAGGCCATGGTCACCGACATGAACAGCACCTTCGAGGACAAGAGCGCGATCAGTCTGGTCGGCGCGGACATGACCCGTAAGGCAGCTGAGAAGGTGTACGCGCAGGCCGGGATCACCGCCGACGACGTCGACGTCATCGAACTCCACGACTGCTTCTCCACCAACGAGTTGCTGACCTACGAGGCGCTCGGACTGTGCGCCGAAGGTGACGGCGGCAAGCTCGTCGACGCCGACGACACCACCTACGGCGGACGCTGGGTGGTCAACCCGTCCGGCGGCCTCATCTCCAAGGGACACCCCCTCGGCGCAACCGGCCTCGCCCAGTGCGCCGAGCTCACCTGGCAGCTCCGCGGCACCGCCGACAAGCGTCAGGTCGACGGCGCGAAGGTCGCCCTCCAACACAACATCGGACTCGGCGGCGCAGTTGTCGTGACCGCATACAAGCCCTACGCACGCTGAATCACACCCTCAATCCGCTAGCTACCCACTAGGAGTTTCATCATGGCTTCCGTTTCCGTCTCCGCCGTACTGCCCGCATCCCCCGAGAAGACCTGGGATGCGCTCTCCGACCTGTCTCGCTGGGAAGAGTGGCTCACCATTCACCAGGGCTGGAAGAGTGAACTCCCCACCGAGGTTGCGTTGGGCGCCAAGTTCACCGAGGTCGTCTCCGTGATGGGTATGGCCAACAAGATCGAGTGGACCGTCGAAGAGGTCGAGGTTCCGAAGATGGTCAAGATTGCCGGTACCGGAATGGCCGGTGTCACCGTCGAATTCGTTCTCTCGGTCGAGGCCGACGGTTCGGGCTCGAAGGCAACCGTCGACGCCAGCTTCAAGGGCACCATGATCGTCGGACCGATCGGCAAGGCAGTTGCCAAGAACGCCAAGGCTGACCTCGAGGCCTCGCTGGCGAAGTTCGCCGAGTTGGTCGGATAACGCTCGATGACAACACCGAAGACCAACGCGGTCGAATTCGATACGTCCGGGCTGGACGTATGGACTGATCCGGAGCACTTCGAGGTGACGGCCGAGCGCATCGCCGAATATGCCGCTGCCACCAACGATCCCATCGAGCGACACCTGAAGGGCGAGATCGCTCCACCGGTCTTCGCGGTGGTACCCGTCTTCATGTCGATGGCACCGGCTGCGCTGTCGGTGGCACCGGTGGAACTGCTGATGAAGCTCGTTCACGGTGAGCAGGACTTCCTGTTCCACCGTCCGATCTACCCCGGCGACCATCTGGTGGCCCGGGCAAAACCCATCGGATTCGAGGGCCGCGACAACGGTTCCACCGTCGTCATCTACATCGAAACCAAAACCGACAAGGGTGAATTGGTCAACGAGCAGTGGATGACCGCATTCTTCCGCAAGGTCGACGCGGGCCCCGGACTGGGCGAGAAGGCTCCCGAACACCGATTCGACGACGCTGTTCGCGCGGGTAGTCCGGCAGCGGCGGTGAATCAGCACATCGACGAGGACCAGACGTTCCGGTACTCGCCGGCCTCCGGTGATCCGATGCCGATCCACCTCGACGAGGAGATCGCTCGGATGTCCGGGCTGCCCGGAATCATCAACCACGGGTTGTGCACGATGGCGTTCACGTCATGGGGCGCCCTGACCGAACTGGCGGGCGGAGAGACCGAGCGGTTGCGCCGTCTCGCAGTGCGATTCGCGAAGCCGGTCCTCCCGACCCAGGACATCGAGACGGTGTTCTACAAGTCGGGTTCGGCAGACGGAGCCACGTCGTACTCGTACGAAACCAGTGCGGTCGGTGACCTCGTCATCAAGGACGGCCTCGCGGTCATCTCCGACAAATGAGTCTTCATGTCCGACAACTGAACTGATGGGAATCTGAACTGATGGGAAGTCTCGACGGTCGCGTAGCGATCATCACCGGAGCAGGACGCGGCATCGGCCGTGAGCATGCGCTGCTCTTCGCTCGCGAGGGTGCGAGCGTCGTGGTCAACGATCTCGGCGGAGCAAACGACGGATCCGGCGCAGATGCCGGTCCCGCACAGCAAGTAGTCGACGAGATCGTCGCTGCAGGCGGCAAGGCCGTTGCCAACACAGACAACATCGCCACCTGGGACGGGGCGGAGGGCCTCGTCAAGCAGGCCGTCAGCGAGTTCGGTCGACTCGACGTGCTGGTCAACAACGCCGGCATTCTTCGCGACGCCTTCATCGCGGGCATGGACGAGAGTCAGTGGGACGCAGTCATCGCCGTGCACCTGAAGGGGCACGCGGCGACGCTGCACCACGCTGCCGCCTACTGGAAGGACCAGAGCAAGGCGGGAGAGACCGTCAATGCTTCGGTCATCAACACTGCGTCGGCTTCGGGTACGTTCATGCCCAATGCGGGCCAGGGTAACTACGGTGCCGCAAAGGCGGGCATCGCAGCCCTGACCTTGGTGGCCGCTGACGAGCTCGATCGATACGGCGTGCGCGTCAACGCAATTGCGCCGATTGCACGCACTCGGCTGACGCTGGCGACACCCGGTATGGGGGCACTGTTTGCCGCCGAGGTACCCGAGGGTGAGTTCGACGCCTTCGCGCCGTCCAACATCTCACCGTTGGTGGCCTATCTCGCGGCCGCGGACTGCAAGCTCACCGGCAAGGTGTACGCCGTTCAGGGCGGAGCCATCACGGAACTCGCCGGCTGGCACGGTGTGAACACCATCGAGAGCGAGGGTCCCTGGACCACCGCCGACCTCGCAGAACGTCTGTAAGCGCATGGCACGCAATGCATACGAACTCGGCCTCGGGCTGAGCGAGGAGCACACCGCACTCGCAGATTCGGTGCGCTCCTTTGCCGAGCGCACCATCACCACCGAGCAGGTGCGCGCTGCGGTGGAGTCGAGGACCGAGGACAAGTTCCCGCAGTTCTGGACGGCGCTGGTCGGGCAGGACCTTCTCGGGCTCGCGGTTCCGGAAGAACAGGGTGGTCACGGCGCCGGTCTGCTGACCTTGGCGGTGGCACTGGAAGCATTGGGCCGCACTGTCTCTCCCGGCCCGTTCGTACCGACGGTATTGGCAAGCGCAGTTCTCGGTGCGGCCGATTCCAAGGCGGGTCTGGAGTTTCTGCCCGGTCTGATCGACGGAAGTCGTACGGCAGCAGTCGCCTTGGGTGCGCCGTTGGCGGCCGAGTCGTCGGACGGCGGGTACACGATCGCGGGCGCACTCGACGGTGTGCTCGGTGGTGAACACGCCGACGTGCTGCTGGTCCCGATCCAGTTGCCCGAGGGTGTTCGCTATGCGGTGCTCGAGAGCAGCGCGGTCTCGATCACCGTGCAGGACAGCATCGACGTGCTGCGCGGCAGTGCGCGGATCGAAGCTGACAATGTTCAGATCAGCGCCGAACGGATACTCGACGGTCTCACCGAGGCGCGGGTACGGTCCATTGCCGCAGTCGTTCTCGGTGCCGAAGACGTCGGCGTCATGTCCTGGTGTGTTTCCACTGCGTCGGAGTACGCCAAGACACGCGTGCAGTTCGGGCGACCCATCGGCCAGTTCCAGGGCGTCAAGCACAAGTGCGCGCAGATGGGCATTGCGCTCGAGCAGGCACGCGCCGTTGTGTGGGATGCGGCAAGCGCATTGGACAAGGGCGACGACACGGCAGATTTTGCCGCCGACATCGCCGCGGTCATCGTGCCGGACGCCGCAGTGCAGGTAGCGCAGGATTGTGTGCAGGTCCACGGCGGTATCGGATTTACGTGGGAGCACGACGCCCACCTGTACTACCGCCGCGCGCTCTCGATCCGCGGCATTCTCGGTACTCGCGAGGATCGTGCCAATCGTGTTGCACAGCAGGCGCTCGGCGGTGTCAGCCGGGCTTCCGTTCTCGAACTGCCGCCGGAGGCAGAGGAGATCCGCGGCGACATCGCGGCCGAGCTTGCCAAGTTGGTCGAGCTCGACGAGGACGACCAGCTGATCGCGCTCGGCGACGGCGGCTGGGTTCAGCCGCACCTGCCGAAGCCCTACGGGCGCAGCGCCGCTCCGCTCGAGCAGATCGTCATCTCCCAGGAGATCAAGGCTGCGGGGATCTCGATGCCACAGCTCCTGATGGGCACCTGGGCAGTGCAGGCCGTCGTGGCGCATGGTTCGGACAGGCAGAAGCAGGAACTGGCAGTACCGACCCTGCAGGGTGAGCTGGTGTGGTGCCAGCTCTTCAGTGAGCCCGGTGCTGGTTCCGACCTCGCGTCATTGTCCACGAAGGCCGAAAAGGTCGACGGCGGTTGGAAGATCACCGGCCAGAAGATCTGGACCACGGTTGCGCAGTTCTCCGACTGGGCAATGCTGATCGCCCGCACGGACGCCACCAAGCCGAAGCATCAGGGCATCACGTACTTCGTCCTGGACATGTCGACGCCGGGCATCACCGTCCGACCGCTGCGTGAGATGACGGGCTCGGCGCTGTTCAACGAGGTGTTCCTCGACGACGTGTTCATCCCCGACGAGAACGTGGTCGGCGAGGTCAACGACGGTTGGAACGTCGCACGTACGACGCTGGCCGGGGAGCGCGTCGCGCTGAGCCAGAAGATGGAGGCGTACGCCTCGGACTCCGATCTGCTGAAGTTCGCGAAGTCGGCAGACCTGAGCCCGATCGGTCGCTACCGCGTCGGCGAGCTGGTGGCCGAGAGCCAGGCGATCGACCTCATCGGCTCTCGCGTTGTGCTCAAGCAACTTTCGGGCATCGACGTGAGCACAACGTCGAGCGTCGGCAAGCTGTTGGCGATGAAGATCAGCCAGTCGATCGCCGAGTTCGTCGTCGCCGAACTGGGTGCTGCCGGAGCGGTCAGCATCCCAGGTCAGCCCAGCGACAAGGCGATGGAGCAGCTCATTTCGGGACGTGCCACCACCATTTACGGCGGCACAACCGAGGTGCAGCTCAACGTGATCGGTGAGCGCATGCTCGGGTTGCCGCGCGACTGACAGTATTGACCGGGTGGGGCTCAGTCCTGGATTCTTCTCCAGGGCTGAGCCTCTTCCAGTTCGAAGGCCAATTCGAGGAGCGTGCGCTCGTCGCCGAGATCGGCGGAGAAATGCGAAGCCAACGGCAAACCGTTGCTGGTCTGATGCAGCGGTAGCGAAATCGCGGGGCCGCCGGAGATGTTGTTGAGCGGGGTGAACGACGTGTACGCGATCAACTTGTCGAAGAGTTCCTCGAAAGGCTGAGCGGGGGAGAGGTATCCGAGCTCGGGGGTGGTGTGCCCCAGAGCCGGCGAAAGCACGACGTCGTACTTCAAGAACATGGCGCTGTACTGCTGCTGGAGGCGTCGCAGGCGGTAGAGCACGCGCGGCGTCTTCACCAGGTTCTTCCGGTACAGCGAGTACAGGCCCTTGGTGAGGTTGTCGGTGCCGGACTTGTCGAAGTCGGGTCCGAGCATCTGTTTGCCACCGGTGGAGATGGCAAACGACAGGAATCCCCAGTAGATACTGAAATCTTCGATGAATTCCGGGCCGACGGGCAATGCCGCGTCTTCGACGTGATGGCCGAGGCCGGCAAGGAGTTCGGCCGTGGCTTCTACGGACTTGCGTGTCTCGTCGTCGGTCTTGGTGACTGTCACGGAATCGGTGATCACGCCGACGCGCAGGCGGGTTGAGCTGGGTCCTTCGATCAGGCGAACCGGTGCGAGTCGTGGATTGCGGTAGTAACTTTCGGCCGCTGACATCCATCGTGCAGTGTCGCGAACCGTGCGGGTGACGGCGCCCTGAGCGATCAGCCGGATCGGCATCGACTTGTCGGCGGGATCGGCGATGGTACGGCCGCGAGTGGGTTTGAGTCCGACCAGTCCGCAGGCAGCGGCAGGAATGCGAATCGATCCACCACCGTCGTTGGCGTGCGCGATCGGGAGGACTCCGGCAGCAACCAGTGCGGCAGCGCCACCCGATGAAGCGCCGGACGAGTACGCCGGGTTCCACGGGTTGTGGACGGGCTCTTCGGCCATGTATTCGGTAGACGCGCTGAATCCGAACTCGGGCAGCCGGGTCTTGCCGATCGAGATGGCCCCGGTGGAGAGGAACTGTTTCGCGAAATCGCTGTCGGCCTTTGCGGGGACCGCGGTGAAGGCGGTGCTGCCCTGCTGGGTGGGGAGGCCGGCGCTGTCGGTGTTGTCCTTGATCGCGGTGGGGACACCGGCAAAGACGCCCTTGGCGGGGCGGTTGCTTCTGGCGAGGGCACGGTCGAAATCGGTGCAGGCCAGGCCGTTCAATTGGCCCTGAACCGCCTCTGCCCGGGCGATCGACGCCTCCATGACTTCCCGCGCGGTCACCTCGCCCGATTCGATCCGGGCGGCGATACCGGTGGCGTCGAGATCGCCCAGGGCGTCGTCGGTGAAGGCGTGGACGGGGGTGTTCGCGGTCATGGGGATCCTTGTCAGGCGGAGGCACTCAGGTCGTCCGTCCAGCATATTGGACGGACGACCCCTGAGTGGCGCTATCTGTGGATTGCGGTATCAGCTACCGAAAATCGTCACAGCCTGCTCGGCTGCTTGCGGCGCCTGCTGGAACACGCCCTGCGGAATGAACTGCTGGGGGATGAACTGCTGAGGGCCCAACTGCTGGAAGTTCGTGACCATCGGGTGAATGACGTTGTTGAATACATCGTTGAACATGTGTTGTGTCCTTCGGTTACAGCGGTTTTCGAACTTCTGACTCCACCGACACTAAGCACGGTTCTGGCGAGTTTCAACGAAAATTACTGATACACAGTCACGTTCAAGTTCATTGCCAGCTGGGGGCCAGGAATCGACGTTTGTTCACAGCTTCGACGCGGTGCCGTGCAGGTTCTTGGCCGTCGGGGATGTCTCGACGGATTTGGGGTCGGGATACGTGCCCAGTACGCGATCGGCCGTTCCCGCGGTGGTGACGGTGAACCAGTAGTGTTCGTTCTTGAAGTGATGGTTGCGATGGTTGCGCCAAACCGACCGGTAGAGAGCAGTTTTCGGCTTGTAGTCACTGTGGATGAGGAAATGGGTCCACTCGTAGCCGAGACCGAGGACGGAAATGCAGGTCAGGAACGTCAGGCCGAGTTCGACGCGGGGAAATGCCAGGAGGGCGACGGCCGTCAGGAAAGGAATCACGATCAGGAGTGTCTGCCACGGAATGAAGATGAGTGAGACGGTTCGCGGGGCGAAATGGTGCTCCCGATGGCTGCGCGCCAGGCGTGAATCGATGGTGATGCCGGCAACGGTCCGCGGCTTCCAATGTAGAACGAACACGTGAATAACCCACTCCACGAAGGGGAATGCGGCAAGCATCACGAGTGGAACCAGTGCGTCGGTGATCTGCCAGTCGCCCAACGAGATGCGCGCCGCTGCGGCGGCCAGCAGCATGGTGCCGATCATCCACGGCGTCGGTGACTTGCGGAACGTCCGTGCGGCGTCGGCCAGAGTGAGGGGCTTGCTCATGGTTTCAGTCCTTCCAGGAAGGTGAGAGCGTCGCCGATCGCAGTCGTGCCGGTGTGGAGGAGCTGCGCTGCGGACGCCTCGGCGGTTGACTCGTCGTGTGAAGTGATGGCGGAAGCCAGTTTTCGATACAGGTCGGTCTGGCCGACTTCGGCGACCATGACGGAGGCAAGTGCAGTCATGGCCGGCTCGTACGCGGCGCGCAGGCTGTTGAAGATCAAGCGGAAGGCGATGGAATCCGCGCTGTCGACGACGACGTCCCAGAACGCCAGAGCGCGGTCTTGCAACTCCACTGGATCTTCGGTGGCCCCTAGTTGATCCACGGCGGTGTCGAGTTCCCGGGCAGATTCTGCGGAGATGCGACGGGCGGCCAGCACCGCGATCTGCGGTCCCATCAGTTCACGAGTTTCAAGGACGCTGCGCACGACGGTCAGGTCGGGGACGCCGTCTCTGACCAGCAACTGGGGGAGAAGTTCGGGTCCGGCCTGGCGTCGGAAATCACGCACCGACGTGGACTCGCCCTGGCGGACTTCTACCAGTCCGGCCTGGGCGAGCTTCTGGATTGCTTCCCGGACGGCGGGCCGGGAGACGCCGAACGCCTCGGCGAGTTTCCGCTCACTGGGCAGGGCTTCACCTGCAGCTAGCTCTCCGGCCAGTACTTTCACGGAAATCTGGTCGAAGACTGCGCCGGAGGCCGAGGTACGTGCAACGGGTTGGAACATGTACTGACCGTAAACGCCTACTGGTGAGAGGTCAAGTGGTATTACCAGTGAACCTCACTTCAGGCTGCGGGTGATGTCCGTCAGCTTGTTCAGGAAGTCCGTGTAGGTGAGTGCGAATCCGACCTTGTCGTCGTAGTCGAGCGGTGCGACATTGCCGAGGGCCACGGCTGGAACACGATCCCACGCCGGGTTGCCCGGCCAGGAGTCGAGATTCTGGGCGACGACGACATCGGCGTCGGCGAGCACATCCGCATTCTCCCAACCGAATTCGGCGCTGTAGCCGCCGATCGCGGCCGATTGGGCGGCGGTGATCGCGTCGTTGGACAGGATCGTGTACCCGAGTGACGACGCTACGTCGACGGTCAGGTTGTTCGGGGTGTTGAACACGAAGAACTTGTCCTCGATCAGCGATACGAAGGCGATCGTCTTGGTTTGCGCGACGGAACCGACGTCGTCGCGAGCGGCGCCGAGAGCATCTTCGTAGCGCGCCTGTGCTGCCGAGGCGGCTTCGGTCTTGCCCAGCAGTGCCAGTTGCTCGCCCATGAATCCCATAGGACCGCCGAGTGATTCGGTCTCCTTGTCGGGCGAGCTGCCGTCCTGGATCACCAGAACCGGTGCGATGTCCTCGAAAGTGAGGTTCTTCGACTTGTAGCTCTCGTACCAGCCGACGGAGATGAGGATCAGGTCCGGGTTGTAGCTCAGCACGTCCTCTTTGCTGAGATTGCCGCCCAGGTGCCCCGCATCGGCAGGGACCTTGGATGCGAGATGGCTCGACTCGTCGTAATCGAGGGCGACGATCGGGTATTCGGCGAGAAGTGCGAACTCGAGGGACGTCCGGGAGTCGATGACAACCACTCGCTGCGGGTCGGCAGGTATCTGGGCGGAGTACCCCGCGAAGCTGTAGTCGATGGTCTCGGTCGAAGGCGAGGGCTGGTCGTCGGACGAGCTGCACGAGGCGAGCGTGCCGATCAGGATCGCGCCGACCGCGAGCGCGATAGACCTGGCAAAACGGCGGCGGTGGTGCATTTGTGGTGTTCTCCAACGTGTTCGGGCAACATGGTTTGCCTTGCCTAACGACGCTAACGTGTCACCCGTGCGGGTTTGGTGCCATTCTGATGCGGTTTCGTGACAGGTGAGAACGAGCGGAAGTACGCGGCGGGGGTGTGGCCGATGACCTGCCTGAACAGGTCGATGAATGTTCCAGGGTTGGCATACCCGAGGCCGCGGGCCACGGCGACGACAGGTTTGCCTGCGGCGATCTCGATCAATGCAACGCGGACGCGCACCAGAATTCGCCATTGAGTGAGCGTCGTGCCGGTGTCGGCCTGGAAGCGGCGCATCAAGGTCCGGCCACTCACGCCGATGGTGCGCGCCCAGTCGGAAGTGGTGCGGTCGTCCGCCGGATCGGCGATGATCTGCCGTGCAATCGAAAGAAGGTCAGGCGTTCTCGGCAACGGAATGTCGAGACTCGCGGCCTGAACAGGATGGATGAGGTCGATTGCCACCTGCTGAAGCCGTAGTCGCTTCGGGTCGGGCATGGCGTTGTTCTCGTTGTGTAACAACACCTCCCGAAGTGCACCGGTCATGGGTATGCCGACCACTGTCGTCCGGTCGGCCTCGACATGATCCGGATTCAGGTACGTCGCGAAGATGACGGCGCCGTGATCGGAGCGAACTCTATGTGGCGTGCCTGCGGGTATCCAGATGCCGAGCATCGGCGGAACCATCCAGAGGTGTTCGGACGCTTCGAGTGTGACGGTCCCACCCGCCGACCACAGCAGTTCATGTTCGTGGTGGGTATGGAAATCCCAGACGCCCGTTGCGGTGCTCTCGAACCGGATGGTGCTGACGGACCACGGCTCCGCGACGATCCGGTCCGGGGTGGACACCGGCTCGTTCCACGTCGCCGGTTCCAGGGTCGGCGCTCCCCACAATATGATGCCGGAGAAGTCCTGTCGCGATGGCGTCACGAACCAAGAACGTACCGGCTTCCTGCCGTCGACCGAGGGGGCACGCGTATCCATGGCTCGATCGAAATAGTGGTTGGCCATGATGCTTCACCGAAACAGCGCAGGTGAGAGTAATTTTAGGTAGCCCTAATTCGGAAGACCGTCAGGAAACCCATGACACCACTCCTGTTACCGACGCCAGATACCGATGCCGAGTTCGCTCGCATCACCGCTGCACTGACTCGTCGCGGCTTTCTCGGCGGAAGTGCCGCCGCACTGTCCATGCTCGCTCTTGCCGGATGCGGCAGCGGGGACGCCGGTGGCGGTGCGGACGGCGAAACTCGGACGGTGCAGACCCACTACGGCCCCGTGGATGTTCCCGTCGATCCGCAGCGCATCGTCGCCGTCTCGTACAACACTCCGTGGCAGCTGCAGGCCGTCGGCGCCCAACCCGTGGCGACGCTCGACTACAGCGCGTACATCGACCAGTTCACGCCCGCGCAGCAGAAGTTCATCGACGGTTTGTCCTCAGTGGGGGTCTTTCTCGAGGTGAACCGCGAAGCGGTCGTCGCTGCTGCGCCCGACCTCATCGTGGGCGATGCTTACGAGATCGACGAGGACATGTTCCGCGAGCTCTCGAAAATTGCTCCTACAGCAGTGTATTCGGGCACCAATCGATCGGACTGGCGTACCGTCGCCGAGGGAGTGGC
The DNA here is from genome assembly GCF_016598535.1 of Rhodococcus sp. P-2. GTDB lineage: Bacteria > Actinomycetota > Actinomycetes > Mycobacteriales > Mycobacteriaceae > Rhodococcus_F > Rhodococcus_F baikonurensis. The sequence continues at coordinate 2,912,665 of NZ_CP066779.1, forward strand.
AGACGCGGTCAACAAGGGTTCGGCTCTGACATCGAACCGCGAGAAATACCAGGCGATGCAGGAGCGAATCCGCACCGAATACTCCGCTCAGCTTCGGGGCAACCGTTGGGCCCAGGTCGCAATCGGAGGCTCGGAAGGACTCTTCTCGATTCTGTATCCGACCGGCGTCACGGGAGCGATGCTCGCCGACCTCGACGTGACCCGCGGCGAGTTCATCCCTGATCTCAATCCGTCCACCGGCTTCGAGGCTTTTCCCTTCGAACAACTCGAAATGCTGCGGGACGTCACCGTGGTGATCTACCCCAAGCAACCCGACGGAACCGATTCTGCGGGAATGAAATCCATCTTCGCCAACCCGCTGTGGAGCCGCATTCCTGCGATCGCGTCCGGGCAGTCATTCGGAATCAGCACGCAGGTCACCGACTACGGCACAGCGATCAATTGGCTCAGCGAACTCGAATCCGGCGCCTTGGAGGCACTTTCATGACATCACTTCTCCTACCTACATCCGACACCGATGCCGAGTTCGCTCGCATCACCGCTGCACTGACCCGGCGAGGTTTTCTCGGCGCCGGCGCGCTGGCCGGGATCGGATTGCTCACGGCCTGTGGAACCAGCTCCGGTGAATCGGCCGAGGGCTCGATGCGCACCATCAACACTGCTCTGGGCCAGATGGAGGTTCCCACCAATCCGCAACGGGTGGTCAGCGCCGATTACTACACGGGCCCCGCGATGTTCGACGCCGGATTCACACCCGTCGGACTGCCGGTCGACTACGAGAACGCCGACGGTGTCCCGGAACCGTATGCGTCTGCGCTGCGGTCCCTCCCGAAGGTGGGGCGTTGGTACGAGCCGAACGCCGAGGCGATTGCGGCTTTGTCTCCCGACTTGATCGTGATGACCAACCTGCTGTCGGAGAACAACCCGGATCTCTACGAGCAGATCCGGTCGATCGCCCCGACCGCGGTTTTTGCCGAAGACGGGCAGTACGCGTGGAAGGAGCGCGCCCTCGGAGTCGCGGACGCGCTCAACCAGAGCGCGAAGGTTCAGGAGTTGGCAGATCGTTACCAGGCGCGGATCGCCAAGTTCCGTAGCGACAACGCTGATGTGTTGAGCAAGGTGAAGGTCGTCTACACCACGTACTTCGAGGAAAGTGGCTTCTCGCTGTACTCGCCGACCAAGTATCAGACGACGGTCATCAGCGAAGCCGGGTTCCAGTTCAACGACCGCTCACTCGCAATCCCTGCCGGCAGTAACGAGTGGTTCCCGAAGGAGCAGTTGGAGCTGCTCGACGAGGCCGACGTCATCATCACCAACAGTGGCAAGGGTCCAATCGACGAGAAGTTGGCGAACGACACCATCTTCCAGCGTCTGCGCGCCGTCAAGAACGATCAGGTGTACTCGTTCGACTACGAGGGCGTCGCGTCATTCGGTTGGGCCCTGACGTTCCTCGAGCAGTTCCAGCCGATCGCCGAGGAGATCAGAGCCAAGCTCTGACCTCCTCAGCGATCAAGAGGAAGCCGGCGTCACCACATCCAGTCTCGGTTGATGCTTCTCGGTGTATGCCCACGGGCGGATCTTCTCCAGTGCTTTGCCGATCCGGAACACGGTCGGTTCGTCGTAGGTGTGGCCGACGATCTGGACGCCCGTGGGGACGCCGTTGTGTGCGTGTCCACTGGGTACCGCCAATACGGGGCACCGATTGGCGACGTTGAACGGCAACGTGAGAAGTGCTTCGGCGGTGGTGTTCACGTGCTGGCCCGCCACAGTGAGGCCGTCGAGCAAAGACTCGCCTGCCGGGAAGGCGATGGTGCCGGAGGTCGGGCAGATCAGCGCATCGAAAGGAGCCATTGCCTCGGCGAGCTCTCGTTGCATCTGCGTTTCCTTGCGAAGGCCGTCCAGAAATGACATTTCCGCAGCGCCCTTCGACGTGATCGCGACATTGTCGAGCGTGTAATCGGCAAGAAGATCACCGTGGGCGCGAGCAACTTCCGCGACGGATGCTCCCATGATCGTTCCGAAATGCACCTTCACCGCTGCCGCCATCGAATCGCGAGTCCACGGCAGTTCGATCTCCTCGACGATCGCTCCTGCGTCGACCAACGACTGCGCGAGCGCCCGTGTATTCGCCTCGATGTCAGGTTCGATGGGGAAGTCACCGAGCCGCAGGCACAGGGCAATTCGCATTCCCTCGACCGACGGGTACTCGTGCGGCAGCGTGATCGCCGGCCTCAGCGAAGAATGATCACGCGGGTCCGGCCCGATCAGAACGTTGGCCAACAGAATCGCGTCGTCGACAGTTCTGGCCATGGGACCGTCGCCGCGGTAGGAATCCATGGAGAGCGGGGCGACCCCGGGAATGCGTCCGTACGACGCTTTGAGGCCGACGGTGCCGGTGAAACCCGCCGGGCCTCGTGTCGACCCGCCGATATCGGATGCTGTTGCCAGAGTGGTAGTTCCGGCGGCCAGCGCGGCGCCCGCTCCTCCCGACGAGCCGCCAGGGCTGTACTCGAGGTTCCAGGGATTACGAGTCACCCCCCACAGTGGAGAGTGGGTGAACGCCGCAACGCAGAACTCCGGCGTCGTCGTGCGGGCATGGATCAGGCCGCCTGCTGCCAGAACTCGATCGATCACCGGCGCGTTCTCGCGGGCGATGTTGCCGCGCCCAGCCAGTGAGCCCTCGGTCAGTGACCTTCCGGCGATAGCGTGTTTTTCCTTGGCAGCTACCGGAATTCCCTCCAGCGGCCGCGGGTCTGGTCCCTGGCCGCCGTAGCGGCGCTCTGCCTCCCGAGCGCCGACGAGTGCCTCGTCGAACATCTTCTCGGTGAAAGCATTGATGTGTTGTTCGAACTTCTCCGTTCGGGCGACTACTGCTTGTAGCAGTTCGACCGGAGACAGTTCTCGCGTGCGAAAGTGGGCAATCGCTTCGGTGGCGCTGAGGTAATGCAGTTCGTCTGTCATGACGTTATCTCCCTGGAGGGGTGTCGGTAGGAATCACGCGCTTCGTGCAAGGGCACCCAACGCGGCAGCAGTCATGGCCGTGACACCTTCGGGTAGAGCCGCGGACGGATCGGGCGCAAAGCGCGGTGAATGATTCGACGGCGTGCCGGGAGGAATCCGTCCCTCGGCGAGCGCGGCGAGGGCAGTTTCGTCGAAACTCTGAAGCGCGGTCCCGCCGAAATGCCAGAATACGGAGGGGCACTGGGCGGCAGTGCCGAAGACGCCGAAGTCCTCGCTGCCTGAAAGCGGTTGCGGCAGAGTGTACATTCCCAACCCGGCCCGGCGTAGGTCCGACATCACCGTGGACGTTGCGTCCGGAGTGTTGACCGTAGCCGGAAAGCCGTTGTACGCATGAACGTCCGGCTGTTCGACGGCGCCGGCTCCGTCCGCTTCTGCACGAGCGATCCGTCCCACCGATTCGAGCATGTGTTCGCGCGACGATGCGTTGAAAGTTCGCAGGCTGAGCAGTAGTTCGGCGTCGTCGGCGATGATGTTCGCAGCTGTGCCGGCGTGCAAGGCTCCGACCGTGAGCACGGGTGCTGTCGGAGTTGCCGCTTCATGAGCGACCAGACCTTGAATGCGCAGCGCGAAAGATGCTGCCATCAGCAAGGGGTCGATGCATGCGTACGGCGAGGACGCATGGCCACCGCGGCCGTGAAAGACCACTCGAATCGTGTCGGATGCGGCCATCAAGATGTCGGGTTTGCTGACCAGCATCCCCGCAGGAGTCGGCCCCACGTGTTGGCCCAGGCAGAGGTCCGGTCGCGGGAAGCGGACGAAGATTCCGTCGTCGACCATCGCACGAGCGCCGGAGCCGGTCTCCTCGGCAGGCTGGAAGACGGCAACGATTGTCCCCGTGATCGCTGCCGGATCTGCGGAAAGCGCTGCGCACGTGGCAAGTAGCGCGGTTACGTGGACGTCGTGTCCACATGCGTGCATCACGCCATCCGTCTTGGAGGCGTAGGACAGACCGGTGTCTTCTGCTACCGGCAACGCGTCCATGTCGGCGCGCAGCAGGATCACCGGACCGCTGCTCCCCGTGAGTACTCCGACGACACCCGTACCGCCGACCCCGACAGTGACGTCCCAGCCGCCGATTCGCCGAAGTTCCTCGGCAACGACTGCAGCAGTGCGAGTTTCGTCACCGGACAACTCTGGGTGTGCATGCAGGTCCTGGTACAGATCGAACCAGTGCGGCTCGACGGTTCGCAGCCGCGACGGGTCTCCGAATTCAAGGTTCGAAAGCAGTTGGTTCATGGTCGATCTTCTTTCGATGGTGGTGTTCAGTTGGCGATTTTCAGTTGAACGAGGTCCAGCATTTTCTCGCGGGTCTGGGGTGCTGCCATAACCGCGATGATCGCCACGACTGGCCCGAGCGCGAGCGATACGAATGCCGCTGACCAGGAGAGATGGTCGACGATGAATCCGAACACGAGCGGCGCGACTATTCCGGCGACCATGCCGCCGAAAATGATCATCGACGAGGCTGCCCCGACCACCGACGAGGGCAGGGCCCGCAGTGGTAGTGCAAAACACGGCATGAAAGCGAAAGAGGCAGCGGCAGATCCGAGGGTGACGAGAACGACGAACAAGGCTGTATTGGAGACGAAGGGTATTGACGCGAGCATGACTATGCACGCGAGCATGGACGGGATCACGACGATACGACTGTTGCCTGCCAACCGATCCGAGATCCGCCCCCCGATGACCGTGGTCACGGCGGCCACGACCGTTGCCGGGATGAGGAGGAGACTTGCGCTCGAGAGGGCGATTCCACGTTCGTCGTGGAGGTAGGACGGAACCCAGGACGACATTCCCCAGATCACGAAGTCGTACCCGAAGAACATCAAGGCGAAGAGCCACATCGCTCGTGAGCGAAGCACGGTGCGCATGTTGCTCCACGAGGAATCCGGACCGCGGTCGATCTCCGCCGGCAGTGCGGGCGGAAGCCACAACTTGATGCTGACGAGCGACAGTACTCCGAGCACCGCGACGGCCAGAAACATCCCACGCCAGCCGATCAACGGGAGGAGTGCTGCCGCAACGACAATGGCGAGCAGTGTGCCGACCGCGTTGGAGCTGTTCATCCAGCCCGTGGCAGTGGCCCGTTGCTCCGGGATGCTGCGTTCGGCAACGAGCTTCACAGCGGCGGCCGGAAACACGCCCTGCGCGAGTCCGAAGAGAAAGCGAACAACCAGAAGCGTCCCGAAGGACCACGCAAGGGCGGTGAGGCCGGTGAAGACACTCCATGCCACCAATCCGATCAGTGCCATCCGGACTGCGCCGTATCGATCGGCGAGCAGTCCACCGGGCAGCTGGGCCAAGGTGTACGCGATGAAGAACGTGGAAATGATCAATCCACGCTGGGAGTAGTCGAGATCGAACTCTTCACCGAGCAGGGGTAGAGCGAGATTGATCGCGAGCCGGTCTATGTAGTCGATCGCGTAGGCGACGAACAGCAGCGCAACCGTGACTTTCGTGGAGCGAAGCACCGAGCCTCCAAACGTGAACCTGTGAAGTGATTCACATATCCTTGGCAAATGTGCAGTGATCAACAGTCAGAATGCAGCAATCCGGCAATACTGAGCCGATGAAGCCGGAATCCGACACATTTGTGATCGCGGAATCTGACCTGGAGATCGTCAACGCACTTCAGCTCAACCCCCGCGCGTCGTGGACCGAGCTGGCGTCGGTACTCGACATGGATTCGACGACGATCGCCCGGCGGTGGCGTCGTCTCGTCGCCGACGGCCATGCCTGGGTCAACGCGGTTGCCATCGGGCGAGCCCACATCTTCGGCTATCTGATGATCAGTTCCACCCAGGACTCGGTTGCCGAGGTGGGGGAGCGGTTGCGTCAACTGCCCTGTGCCTATCTGTTGGCCAGGACGGAAGGCGAATTCGAGTACTTCGTCGGTGTGGTGGCCGCCGATCAGAAGAGTTTGGACGCTTTGGTGTGTGAGCACCTTGCTGCTGATCCTGGAATTCTGTCGATCAGAAGCCGGGTCGGGGTGAAGGTGTACCGAGACGGCTTCAGTTGGGAGCCGGGGGCTCTGGGGCAAGCCGGTCGCGCTCAGCTGACACCGGCATCGACAAAGGCGGCGGAGGCACCGGCAGTGTTCCGCCAGTCCGACGGTGCCCTGTTGGATGCGCTCGGCCGCGACGGACGTGCCAGCTATGCGCGCCTGGCCGCGATCTGTGAAACGAACGAGACCGCGATACGACGGCGCCTGGCGCAACTGACCGCGTCGCACCAGTTGATTTTTCGCTGCGATGTCTCCCAACAGGCTGTCGGCTCACCGTTCGAAGTGATCTTCGACGTCGCTGTGGACGGCTCCACCGACGAACTCGGCCAACTCGTGTCGAGTTGGCCGGAGACCCGGCTGTTGGTGGCGACCACCGGAACAGCCAACATGTTGATCAGCGTGTGGCTGAGCAGCCTCGCACAGAGTCTTGTCGTCGAGGATCGGCTACGTCGAATCGGTAATGTGCGGATCCTCGATCGACGTGTCTCGCTGTACCCGATGAAGCGGTTCGGGCAGCTGCTCGGACCGAGCGGGGTGGCAGAAGGTCATGTGCCGGTCGCGATTTGGGGTGCCGGCGACATGCTTCGTTGAGTCTCAGTCGATCGGGGTCCGGTTGTCGTCGACGAGGTGCGTATCGGTATCGGTATCGGTCGCACGGGAGCGCTTCCAGATCATCCGAGCCAGTGCACCCATCACGGACACGGCCAGGACAACGCCACCGCCGACGATGCCGGCCGACGAGTCGGGGAAGATGCCCTCGAGCAGCAGCCAGACACCGAAGACGAAGAACAGCACCGCGGCGCCGATCTTGATGAATCCGTCCGGGAGGTGCTTGCCCAGTACCGAGCCGACGATGATGGCGAGAGCGTCGGCCGCCACCATGCCCACCGTCGACCCGATCCAGACGCCGATCCAGTCGTTGTCGGTCGCAAGGGTGATGGTGGCGAGCATGGTCTTGTCGCCGAGTTCTGCCAGGAAGAAGGCCGAGGCGACGGCAATGAAGGCGGATCGCGTGACGCGACCGGCCTTGCTTTGCTCGTCGTCGGTGAGATCGTCACCGCGTAGGGTCCAGAGGCCGAAGATCAGGAACGCGATACCGCCGACGATGGAGATTGCCGCAGTCGGAAGCGCGACGCCCAGGTAGTGACCCACGGCGACCGAAACCAGGTGAACAAGAGTGGTGGCGACGGTGATACCGCCGAGAACAACCCACCAGCGATAGCGCAAGGCAAACGTCATTGCCATCAGTTGCGACTTGTCGCCGAGTTCCGCGACGAAGATGACGCCGAAACTCAAAAGTATTGCGGCAAGCAAGATTTACTCCTCCGGTCGGTGTGGGTCGGAGGAAAAATGCGAGCCTCCGGCCTGGGCAGGCGCAGTGGGTGCGCTTGTCCGGCCGAAGGTCTCGCCCACCGAGGCCTCAGGACCTTCGGTTCGCCAGGCCGGGTGCTTCGCGATCCGCACATGACGGAGCGCGTCGAACCAGTATGTCGACACAGGCGATTGGGGGCTACTCCCCTTCGTTGCCACCCACGTTAGCGCGGTCGAAACGAATTGGCAAAGCGCACAGCAAGTTTGGGAGTCCGAACTTATCGCTTACCGAGACCGTCACGAAGCGAGGAGCATGGCCAAAACAGCGGTGTCGGGATCGCTGATCGGATCGATGCCGACGCGACTGATCATGGAAACGACAGTGCCGTCCGGCTCTGCTTCGACCCACGCCGCCCGATGCTCCAAACCCAGGTAGGGAAGGCCGGGAAGTAGCACACATCCCGATGCGCTGCCCTCGCATTCCGGCAGGCTGGGCGTGGTTTCCGACGGTGGGTGCAGCATGATCAGTGCCGGTGGCTGATGATCGGAGAAGCGGCCGGGCGTCAGGGCGAAATCGCCCAGCACCGGACCCTCGGCAACCACCAGACCGACGGTGCCCGGCTGCGGGTCCTCGGGAACGTCCTCGCGAACCCCGAAGACCGTCGTCGTCGGCAACAAACCCGGCATCGAGGCCACTCGGACAGCCAACGCGAGAAGCTGCGCCCACTCCTGAGTGGTGTCCGGCCAACGACCGGAAATGACGAACCCCTGCAACGATCCGGCTGCCTGGAACGGAGAAATGCCTATTGCTTCGTTTCTGTTCATTTCTGTTCCTCCCTCGGTGCTGGGGCAAATCTCGGGCAGACGCGCATGCGTCGGTCCGGCACACCTCGTTGGGTAATCGAAATATGCACCCATTCGGTACTGGCACACAAGACAGGGAGAGTGCCAGCCAGGTTTGCGCTGGTGAGGGCGGTGGTATGCGCAGGCATGACTCTGTCGAAGAACCGTTCTCGGCTGGAAGACCTGGCGACGCAGGCGTGGATCTTCGGATATCCACTGTTGATTGCGGCAGTATCGCGGGATGTCATGACGGCGGTGCCTTCGCCGGTGGCGATGAAAGCCCCGCTCAACCAGTTCGCTTACGCGCGAACGACGCCGGATGCGTCCTTCACCGACGTCGTCTCACCCAATGCGGACACTCTCTATTCGTCGGGCTGGTTGGACGTGTCGACGGAACCACAGGTGCTCTCACTGCCGGACTTCGGCACGCGGTACTGGCTTGTACCCATCCTCGACGCATGGAGCGACGTGTTCACGGTGCCGGGATCTCGGACGGTGGGGCGGACCGGAGGACCGTATCTGGTAGCCGGGCCGGATTGGAAAGGCAACGTGCCCAAGGGTTTGACGCTGCTGCGTTCTCCGACGGCGATGAACTGGATAGTCGCTCGCTACGCGACCTCAGGGGGAACGGATCTGGCAGAAGTGCACAGCCTGCAGGACCGGACGCGACTTACTCCTCTGTCGGAGTGGACGGGTGACCCACAGGACTACACGCCCGGGGAAGTGCCGGTGAACCCTGCCGTCGACACGCGCACACCGCCGGTGGACCAGGTGGCCGCAATGGACGGCGAGGCCTTCTTCACCACTTTCGATGCACTTCTCGACGACAATCCTCCGCGTCCGGAGGACACCGAGATGATGAAACAGCTCTCCGACATAGGAATCGGCTCCTCGTTGCCCTGGAAGTCGCGTCCGCAAGAGGTGCGTGATGCGCTCGACCGAGCGGCGCGAACCGGGATGGACGTGCTCAGTGAGATCGCCACAGAGGCCGAGGGCACTCCGAAGAACGGGTGGACGATGCACCGCGGCTTGGGGCACTACGGAACTCATTACGCTCAGCGTGCTCTGATCGTCTGGCTCGGTTTCGGGGCCAACCTCGACGCTGATGCCGTGTACCCGCACGCCACCACAGACGTCGACGGGAAGCCGCTGACCGGCACGAAGAAGTACGTACTGCATTTCGAGAAGGACGAGCTGCCGCCGGTCGAGGGATTCTGGTCGCTCACCATGATGAACGAGCGACAGTTCTTCGTGGACAACCCGATCGACCGATACGCCATCGGCGATCGAAGCGATCTGGTGTTTGCCGACGACGGTTCCCTGGACATCTACCTCCAGCACGAATCACCTGGTGGCGAGAAGGAGCGGAACTGGCTGCCGGCCCCGTCCGGTGACTTCAACGTTTTTCTGCGCCTGTACTGGCCGAAGGCTGCAGTCCTCTCGGGATCGTGGACCGCGCCCGGTATTCGGGAAGCAAATATCCGGGAAGCAGGCTGAAGGTCCTCTCGCTTCGTACCCGAAGAGCACAACTCGGTATCAGCCGCGCGTTTCGACGGGCGGAAAGGTCACGCTCGCCCTACGATCTGTCGGTATTGCCCTGTTTGAAGAGCTGTTGAATCGGTCAGAGACACCCGCTTGCTTCGGAGGCTACTGATGGTCACGCAGAACCCGTTCGTGCAGTACGGCAAAGAGATCTGGTGGATGATCCTGATCCGCGGAATCTTCGGCGTGATCTTCGGAATCATCGCACTCGTGTGGCCGGGAATCACCGTGGTGGCCTTGGTTTTCCTGTTCGGCATCTACTCCGTTGCCGACGGCTTGATCACGATCGTTCGGGCCATCAGGGACCGTGAACACCTGAGTTCGTGGGGATGGTGGGTATTCACCGGCGTCGTTTCGGTGGGCGCCGGTATCGTCGCGCTGGTCTGGCCCGGCATCACTGCGCTGGTCCTGCTGTACATAATTGCCTTCTACGCCATCATGTTCGGAATCTTCGGAATTGTCGGCGCCTTCAAGATGAAGGCGCTGCCCGGATCCAGTTGGGGTTGGTTGCTCGCCGCATCGGTGCTCGCGGTCATTTTCGGCATCATTCTCCTCATCGCGCCAGGCGAGGGCATCATCAGCCTCATCTGGTTGTTGGGTTGGTACGCAATCTTGTTCGGCCTCTTCATGATCGTGGGTGCATTCCAGATCAGGAGCCGGGCAAAGGAAGCCGGTGTTCTCTAAGAAGGGAAAGCCGGCCGTCGCGGCTCCCGCTCCGATCCCCACGCTGTCCGGCAGTGAGAACTGGTCGATCCCTCGTGGTTTGATCGTCCTCCTGGGTCTCGCGGCCACCGTGGTCACCGTCGGCGGAATGAAGGTGTTCGGTGGCATCCTCGGACCGGTGTTCCTTGCGCTGGTGCTGACGATTGCCGTTCAGCCCATTCAGGATTGGTCGCAGCGACGTGGGTGGCCCAAGTGGGTCGGAATGCTCGGCTCACTGGTCACCGTGTACCTGATTCTGCTCGGGTTGGCGGCGTCGTTGATCGTGTCGACAGCCCAGTTGGCGACGATCCTGCCGCAGTACTCCGAGGAGATGACCAACCTCCTCAACGAGGGCCGCGACAAGTTGGCCGACTTCGGAGTGAGCACCGAACAGATCCAAAGCACGCTCAGCAGTATCGATCTCACGAAGGTGGTGGGCGTACTCGAAAGCGGACTGGAGGGCCTGCTCGGCATTCTGTCGGATCTGGTGTTCATCCTCGCGCTGTTGCTGTTCATGGCCTTCGACGGCATGAGCATCCGCTCGCGCTTGCACGTGCTGTCCGAGCAACGTCCCGAAATCTCCTACGCGCTCTCCACCTTTGCCGCCGGAACCCGCAAGTACCTGGTTGTCTCGACGGTATTCGGCCTCATCGTTGCGGTACTCGACGGTGGCGCGCTGTGGCTCATGGGCATTCAGCTACCCGTTCTGTGGGCATTGCTGTCCTTCATCACCAACTACATCCCTAACATCGGGTTCGTCATCGGTGTGATTCCGCCGGCGCTACTGGGGCTCCTTCAGGGCGGGCCGTGGCTGATGCTGTGGGTGATCGTCGTCTACTCCGTCATCAACTTCGTCATCCAGTCCATCATTCAGCCCAAGTTCGTCGGTGACGCCGTCGGGCTGTCGGTGACGATGACGTTCCTCTCACTTGTCTTCTGGTCGTGGGTTCTCGGGGCGCTCGGAGCGCTGCTGGCGATCCCGCTCTCGTTGTTGGTGAAGGCCGTCCTGCTCGACATCGACCCGGCCACACGCTGGGCGGATATTCTGATCAGTGGGCCTCGGGACATGCCGAAGGAGGAACCCGAGGAGCCCGAAAAGCCGGCAACGCCCGCACACTAGGGCTCTCAGTGTTTCTACAAGTTGTTGCTTTATCGTCTCGCCCATGAGCGCCGAGAACACCACCGAAAACTCCCACCGCCGGCCGTCACGCCTCGGTCGACGGCTGGCGGTGGGCGGTGTGGCCGCGATCGTCGCGGCTGCGGTGGCGGGGATCGGGTTCGTGATCTTCGCGGGCGGTGGCGACACCTCGAACACCGTCGCGATCGTGAACGCCGACGCCGGAACCACTCTCGACGGCAAGGAACTTCGGGCGGGCGAGACGCTGGTGGACACCCTGGGCAAGAACGAAGATTTCGACTTCCAGGTGGTCGACAACCCCGGCGGCAACTACTTCGCGACGTTGACGGTGCCGGAGGACTTCAGCGAAACCGTCGCGTCGATGTTCGGCATGGATCCACGGCAGGCGAGCGTCGACCTCGAGGTGAAGGGCTCGGATTCGGAGAAGTCAGCCGAGCTGACTCGGGCCGTATCGGCGCAGGTCGGCGCGGACGGCATCAAGGGGTTGCTGGCTCAGACGTCGGCGGCCCGACGCTCGATCGATCAAAACCTCACCACCGCACAGATTCTGGTCGCCGGAACCAACGAGGCCGGAAAGTCCATCGATCAGGTGAAGGCGGGCGCAGGCACTCTGCTGCCTTACCTCGAGACCGCCCGCTCCGGGGCTCTGGAATTGATGAGCGTCGCGGATCAGGTGTCCGGTGTTGTCGATCAGGCGTCGGGATCGGCGGAAGAGCTGGCCACGCGCGCGGACTCACTGGGCCTGACGCTGGGGGAGGCGTCGTCGCAAACCGCGGAACTGAAGACACGAATCGACACGCTGCAGACTGCGCTGAACGGCCTTCCGATCCCGCCTGACGTGACAACGCAACTGGCCGGAGTGAGTTCGGATCTCGGTGCGCTGAATGCGCAATTGGGCACCGTTCCGGCGCTGTTGGGTGGCTCGGTCGGGCCCGACACGGAGCTCGGTGATCTAGTCCGCACCGCTGTCGGGCAGCTGCAAGGCGCGAGCGATCAACTGAGCAGTGCTGCCGGACAGTTGAACGACGGCCTCATCCCGATCGCCGATCAGGCGCCGCAGATGCTCGGTGACGTGACCGATCAGATCACCCAGGGATTCACGACGCTGCAAGGGATCGCCAAGTCATTGGTCACGGGCCTCGACGGGGCGAAATCCGGTATTCCCGCGATGACCACTCCGCAGCAGGTTCAGCTGACCTCGGTGCTGTCGGATCCGGTGGCTGTGAATCAGACCAGCGCGAGCAGCGGTGACTCCGGAACTCGCACACTGGCATTGGTCTTCGGAGCGACGACGGTTCTGCTCGGTGGTGCTTTGCTGACACGAACGGCGGCGCCCCTGGTGAGGCGCCGCCGTTCGCAAGAAGAACGTGACTAGACGATCAGACCTGCGGTCTGGGTACGTGCACGGTCGAAGCGAGCCGAAACGTCGTTCCAGTTGACGATGTTCCAGAATGCCTTGACGTAGTCGCCCTTGACGTTCTGGTAATCGAGGTAGAAAGCGTGCTCCCACATGTCGAGGAGCAGCAGCGGCGTGAGGCCGATGGAGATGTTGCCCTGCTGATCGTAGAGCTGGACGATGATCAGACGCTGTCCGATCGAGTCCCACGCGAGGATGGACCAGCCGGAGCCCTGGATGGCGTTGGCGTTCGCGGAGAAGTGAGCGCGGAAGAGATCGAACGAACCGAAGTTGTCGTCGATCGCTGCGGCGAGTTCGCCTTCGGGCTTGTCGCCACCGTCAGCGCTGAGGTTGTTCCAGAAAACGGTGTGGTTGGTGTGGCCACCGAGGTGGAACGCCAGGTTCTTCTCGAGCAGGTTGGCCTGCGCTGCGATGGTGTCGTTCTCACGAGCCTCGGCCAGCTTCTCGAGTGCAGCGTTGGCTCCGGCAACGTAAGCCGCGTGGTGCTTGTCGTGATGCAGCTCCATGATCTTGCCCGAGATGTGCGGCTCGAGGGCTGCGTAGTCGTAGGGGAGTTCCGGCAGCGTGTAAACAGACACGAGGGTCCCTTCTTTGCGGGCTGGTGAGCCCTGGTGCTTTAGAGTGCGTCGATCACCGGTCACGGCGTGACGTCACTCGCGTATGTGCAAATCATTCTTCGGGTTTCCACCCAATAACATTCGTACACCGTCCGCAACAGTCCGGCTCAGGTAGTAATCACCAAAGAATAAAGTTCGGGAAACCGAACTCAGTCCGATCTAAGGGTAAGCTAATATGCGCAAATTCGTCGTAAAGGTGAACGGAACCTTAAACTTGCGCGATGCCCGCACCAGTTTTCCTCCCGGAATCACCAGAGGCGGCCGCGCCTCGGGTGAATCTTCCGGGCGCTGACCTGCTGCGAGCCCTGGCGGTTGCCGCCGTGATCTACTCCCACATCTCTTTCTACGTCATCGACGATCTCGGCTCGGGTTGGTGGGTGATCGACGTCGTCTACGGCGTTTTGATCGAGCCGGCCGAACTCAACCAACATCTCTCTTTTGTCGGCGTCGCGGTATTCATGATGCTCACAGGTGCTCTGGTGACGCGGTCCGCGATTCGCGACGGTCCCGGAAAGTTCTTGACCAACCGATTCAGTCGACTGCTGCCCGCATTCTGGGTGGCAACCGCGATTGCCATTCTTCTGGTCCGCCTCGGAATCAACGGAATGTTCAGCGGTCAGGAAGGTATTTCCGATACCGAAGCGTTGATGAGCTTTTTTCTCGGCGGATTCTTTCTCAAGCCCGAGGTGGCAGTTCTCGGAGTGACCTGGACGCTCACCGTCCAATTCCTCTTCTATCTCGCTTGCGTCGCGGCTCGACCGATACTGCGCCTGCGCCCGATCGTCATGCCGCTCGCCGGTGGTGCGCTCTGCTCACTGGTTCTGCTCTACAACGTCTACGCGCCGTTGCCGTACACCGTGCCGATGCTGTCCAAGATCGCCGCGACGCTGCCTGCCGTCTTCCTCGGCCAGATCATGTACCTCGCATGGGCGAAGCTCGCTCCCGGCCGCTGGCTGATCGTCGCCGTCCTCGTCCAGATGCACGTCATCATCGTGGCGACCCAGTTCCGCGTGTACTGGGCCGGCGAGCACTATCTGTGGACCATCTCGGTAGTCGCCGCAGCGGTTGTCCTCATCGGCCGCTACGACGGCGTCCCGACGCGTTGGCCGGTCGTGACGTGGCTCTCGACGCGCAGTTACGTCATCTATCTCGTGCACACGCTGATCCTGTACCGCGTCGTCGAGAACACTGTTCTACACGTCGGACCGACGCTGGCGTTTGCATTATTCCTTCTGGCCACGGCCGCGGTAGCAGAAATCGGCTACCGGTGGGTGGAACTGCCGGGCGCCCGCGCGATCACGGCGTGGCGAAACAGTCGCTCGCGCGTAGCATCGAAGCATGAGCTGGTACGACGACATTCTGGGACGAGCGTCCGCAAAATCCACGCTGATCGCGCCTGAGGACGCTCTCCCCGGGCGAGAGCAGAAAATGCCGGTACCTACCGCGCACTACGTCAACGGGCATCCGTTGACGCCGCCGTTTCCGGCCGAACTGCAGACCGTCGTCGTCGGCATGGGTTGTTTCTGGGGTGCCGAGAAGGAGTTCTGGCAGCTTCCCGGTGTGTACACGACAGCTGCGGGTTACGCGGGCGGCTTCACTCCCAATCCGACGTACGAAGAGACGTGCTCCGGCCGTACCGGTCACACCGAAGTGGTACTGGTGGTCTTCGATCCCGCAGTGATCTCGTACGAGCAGATCCTGGCGCACTTCTGGGAGAACCACGATCCGACGCAGGGGATGCGTCAGGGTAACGACCAGGGCTCGCAGTACCGGTCGGCAATCTTCACGACGTCCGCGGAGCAGGAAGAAATCGCTCATGCGTCGGCTGTCGCTTTCGGGGAACGACTTGCCGAAGCCGGATACGGCGCGATCACCACCGAAATAGGTCCGCTGCGCGACTTCTTCTACGCGGAGGATTACCACCAGCAATATCTGGCGAAGAATCCCGGCGGTTACTGCCCGGTGCATGCCACCGGCGTCAGTTGCCCGGTCGGATTGCTCCGTCAGGACCAGGTCCCGGCGCAGACGGACATCCTTCCGCCGAGCGAATAACTGGAACAGGTGTTGGAGGACACATGTGATTCAGCTCGTTAACACTTGCAACTAGATCGAAACAAAGGGAATCTCGATGTAAGAGTGTGTCGTCGAGAGAACTGAGCTCATAATGTCAGGTAGTACGCGAGGAACTGCGTCGCTGCTCCGACGCACCATTCATGTAGGCCACGATCCGATGGTTCGCCGCAGTGATCGGATCGAAGGATTCATGTCCTTCGGTCTGATCATTTTCGCGATTCTTCTGCTGCCTTTCGCAGTATGGGCGGGCACTGCGACGGCCTCGAGCCAGAACGCACTGATCGCCAAACAATCCGCCGAATTGCACAGCATCACGGCGACGACGACCGCAGATTCGACGCAGACCACCGCATCGACAGCCGATTACATTGCGCCGACCACCGAAATGGCCAGCGCGCAGTGGAACTGGAACGGTCAGGTTCACACGGGTGACATCACCGTCGACTCCACGACGCCGGCCGGTACCGAGATCTCTATCTACGTCAACGACAAGGGCGACAAGACCGTTGCGCCGATCACTCAGAGCGCTGCCGACGTCGCAGCCGTGGTGACCGGGGTTTTCACCTGGTTCAGCGTGATGTCCTTGCTGGTCATCGCATTCATGCTGGTGCGGGTTTTTCTCGACCGGTCCCGCTCGGCCCAGTGGGACCGAGACCTACGCGCGTTCCTCGACGCGAACGCGCTGTAGATCCCGGCCCGTTCTTTACTGCAGTTGGGGCATGACCTCGCTTGCGACGAGTTCGAGATGATCCAGGTCGGCGAGATCGAGAGTCTGTAGATACACACGCTGTGAACCGGCCTCGGCGAAAGTGCCGATCTTGTCGACCAGCTCCGAAGGCGTTCCGGCCAGACCGTTCTCACGTAGCTCGTCCACGTCGCGTCCGATAGCCTCGGCGCGCTTCTTGATCTCCGCCTCGTCGCGGCCACAGCACAGGACGAGAGCGTTGGAGTACACCAATTCGTTCGGATCACGCTCGATGTCGACGCAAGCCTGACGTACCCGCGCAAAGATGTCCATCGTTTCCTCGAGGGACTTGAACGGGATGTTGAACTCGTTCGCGAACCGAGCGGCGAGCGCCGGAGTCTTCTTCTTGCCCGTGCCACCGATCAGGATCGGCGGACCGTCGACCTGGTGCGGTTTGGGAAGCGCGGGAGAGTTCTTGATCTGCACGTGCTTACCGTCGTAATCGAACGTCTCGCCCACCGGCGTACGCCACAGGCCGGTCACGACGTCGAGAGTTTCCTCGAGCAGTTCGAAGCGATCCTTGAGCGCCGGGAACGGGATGCCGTACGCCTGGTGCTCTTCCTCGTACCAGCCGGCACCGATGCCGAGGTCCACGCGGCCACCACTCATCTGATCGACCTGTGCGACCGAGATGGCCAGCGGTCCGGCGTGACGGAACGTAGCCGACGTCACCAGAGTGCCGAGGCGGATGGTGGACGTTTCGCGGGCGATTCCGGCGAGCGTGATCCACGCGTCGGTGGGTCCGGGAAGGCCGTCGGAATTCATGGCGAGATAGTGGTCCGAGCGGAAAAATGCGCCGTAGCCGAGTTTTTCGGCGGTCTGGGCAACAGTCAGTAGTTGTTCGTAGGTAGCGCCCTGCTGGGGTTCGGTGAATATACGCAGCTCCATGACTTCTACTCTGCCACTATTTCACTGGGTCGGGACGACGGCACCGACTTGTCCGGCGCCGAAACACAGGGTCAGTCCCGGCGTTGTCGGCGTGATCTTCACGCTGTTTCCGTGGCCGACCAGGCGCACGAATGCCGAGTGCAAACCCTGCGTCACGGGGACGGATACTGCGTCGCCGGCTTCCAACGCAACATCGATCGTTCCGTCGGCGCTCGCGAGGTAATTGAGCTGAACCGTCCATTCCCAGCCGGCCAAGGGACCGTCGAGGGGTAGTTCGGTCGGGCCTTCGGCACGGGTGCCGCAGTTCGGTGTCGTCCCTTCGAGAATCCTTCTCGTCCAGGTCACTTCGGCATCGACGATCTGGCCACTGTCGTCGATGGTGCGCAGAATCGGAGTGCTGGAAGAGAATTCGGGGCGATCAGGCAGCGGCGCGAAAACGTTGCTTGCCAAATTGTTCGGAAAGGCGACGGGAAGGAGCACCTGGATCGCGACGGGTTGCTCGAGCAGTGGAGCATCCTGATTCTGTGACAACGACATTCGCGCATTCGCGAGGTAGTCGCGAGTCGGGTTCTCGCGCCAGATGTCGACGAACGTGACGGTCGAGACGAGCGAACTGACAACGAAGAGCGCCGACAACCCAGCGGCGACTGCGACGGGTATCCGAGACGGACGCCGCCGAGGCGCAGCGAGTATCAGGGCGGCGGCGAGGGCGAACACCGTCGCTGAATCCGTGAAGTAACGCAAGGTCTGCGCCAACTCGTAGGTGGTGTCGGCGTCGGATCGGGTCGCGGTCATCGCCACCACGGAGGCCAGGAAGTACAGAGTGGCGGCGGCCCAGATCCAGGCAGCGCCGCGTCGGGCACGCACTGTCATCACGACCGTCGTCAGCAGCAAGGCCCAGGCCGCGACTACCAAGGCCGTCGGTGGATCGGCCCAGGCGGGGCTGGGGATCCACCGCTCCCAGCGCCAGGGGCCGCCGAGAAGAGTGGGAAGCATCCCCAAAGACGTGCCGTGATGCAGCAGTTCGGTGGACATCGAACGGCCGTATCCGGTGATCGGTGATTCGACAGTGGTCAGATACACCGGAATCCAGATCGCGAGCACGGCGGCGCAGGCCGTCCACAGGCGTCGGCACTTCGTGATCGCACTTCGTATCGGCGTTCCTTCACCTTGTGTGCGTAAGTACAGCACCAGGAAAGCGAGTGCCACGAAGGGAACGAGCACCGCCTTCTCGAAGAACAGCAAGGAGACGACAAAAACCGCGGTGCCCGAGAACACGTAGCGCACATGCCCGGTGCGGTACAGCTTGATTGCGTCGCCGCATGCCCAGGCCAGCGCGATCTGGAGCGGCAACGCATTGAGCGCGGCTGCCCACCACGAGAACGCCGGAAGCGTCAGCGGGACGAAGAGATACAGCACCAGCGGAATCAACAGCGCCGGTCGCCAACCGAGGACCAACCGAAGAGTGCGCAGAAGCGCCAGCGACGCCGCGGCCTGACCGATGACGAGCAGTGCCGTCGACAGCGCCCAGTTGTACGGCGCGATGCGGGTGATCAACCCGGTGAAGAAGAAGGCCGCGGGCATGAAGTGACCGTCGTGGTCGTAGAGCAGGAGTTCGCTCGAGAAGAGAGGGAAGCGTCCTCCGCGGCCCATCAAGATGAGGTCGTCCCAGTAGAAGTAATTGCTCGCGGCAACCCAGGCACGAATGACGAGCTGACATCCGATCAACACGAACGCGAGTTGCGCGACCCGTTTCGGGGTGAACGTCAGAGTTGGCTCGGGCTGTGGAGAAGTCATCGACGGCCATGCTTCCAGGTGTGTCAAAACCGGTCTTCGACAAAAAGGGGATAACGGTCTTTTCTGTCTTTTCGGGAGCAATTTCTGAATGCATTGTGAACTTTGCCGGGATAAATGACGCCGACGCCCAAAAGTTCACTGACCTGCGGTGTCAAATTCATCCTCGAGCCTGTGCATCGTTCGCTAACACCTGTCAGCAAATTCTCAGGGTCTTGCCCGTGACCTGTGGATAAAGCCCGTTTCATTCATCCAGAACTGTGGATGAACCTGTGGAAACTGTGGATAACTCGAGTTTTTAAGTGGCGGAGGTCACATTATTCGAACAATGCAGGTGAACGGGGTGGAGGTTCGATCACAAATCGGGAGTGAATCCATTTGCTGCCGTTACCGATACGGCGTGACAGAATCGAAGTTGTGAGTGTCGTTCAGGTCTGCGCCCGATGCGCCGCGCGCTGGCCCGTCCTCGGCGGCCCGACGCAGTGGTGCCCGCGCTGCAGCGGCGTCCTGCTGATCCCCACCCGCACCGAGATCTACCAACCGCCCAACCGTCGTGGCTTCCGCTGGATCGCGCGCTCCCCGTCCGATCCACGCGGAGTAGGGGACGCACCAGTGCGTCGTAACCTCGCCACGCCGCGATACGACGCCGTCCCGCAGTGGGGACTCCACGACGTCGTCGACACCGCACCGGTGCCGCCCTCGCGTGCGGACCGCATGGCCGACCGAGTCGGGCCGCTGCTGACGCTCGCGACCATCTTCTACGGACTGGCTGTGTTCGCCGAACTGGGCAGATACGCGATCCTGGTGCGTAACCGCACCACGCTGATCCCGCAGTGGCTGCTCACGGTCTCCGACGCTGCCGTCTACTTCACTCAGCTGGGTGGACTGCTGATCTCCGTCTTCGCGGCAATCGCCGCTGTGTGCTGGCTGCTTCGTCGGCGTCGTGAACACTTCGCGGGTGCCCGTGAATCCGATCCACGCACAGCGTCGGAAGTGGTCGTCGGCTGCGCTGTGCCGATCCTCAACCTGGTGATGCCGGCCGTTTATGTCCTCGAGTTGGTCCGCCGCGATCCGCGCGGAACACTGCTGGTGAAGATCTGGTGGGGCTTCTGGGGATTCAGCGCTCTGTTGCTGGTGGTCAACGCGTACTGGCGATCACGTCCGGGTATTCAGGCAATGGCCGACGGGGTACTGCTGAACGCCTTCATCGCACTGGTCGCTGCCGTCACCGCGGCGTTGACGCTCGTCGTGATTCGCCGGATCGAGCGCAAGAGCTGGCGCGGCGAACCCGAATCGGAAACCCGATGGGTGCCAGTGCCGCGCTCGGTGCTGGAAGAGAAATCGGTGCTGGAAGAGAAGGAGACCGCTGCCCTGTGAGTCCAGATCGTCGCGGTCCACTCGTCGTTGCGCACCGAGGTGCGTCGGCTGCGCTGCCCGAGCACACCCTCGCCGCGTACGAATTGGCTCTGGAGGAGGGCGCCGACGGGCTCGAATGCGACGTCCGGCTCACCCGCGACGGACACCTGGTCTGCGTTCACGATCGCAAGGTCGACCGAACCTCCAGCGGCACGGGGATCGTCAGCGAGATGACGCTCGACTCGCTGAACGCTCTGGACTACGGGTCGACGAGCGAACCGGCCGAACTGCTGACTCTCTCCGACCTCATCACCCTCGCCTTGGATTTCGCGCGGCCGGTGAAGCTGTTCATCGAGACCAAGCACCCCGTACGGTTCGGCGGCCTGGTCGAAGCAAAACTTCTCGCGGAATTGCACCGCTTCGGGATCGCGTCGCCGCCGTCGGCCGACCACTCTCGCGCTGTCGTCATGTCTTTCTCGGCTACTGCCGTCTGGCGAGTGCGTCGTTCGGCGCCGCTGCTGCCGACGGTCCTGCTCGGTGACGCGTCGCGGTACCTCGGCGGTGGTGCGTCGACGGCTGTCGGCGCCACGGCGATCGGGCCGTCGATCAAGGCGCTGCGTGAACATCCCGATCTGGTCGATCGAGCTGCCGCGGCGGGGCGCGCGACGTACTGCTGGACCGTCGACGACAAGGCGGATGTGGACCTGTGTCGTGAGCTCGGGGTCAGTTGGGTCGCCACCAACCATCCCGGGCGCACGAAGCAATGGCTGGGCAGCGTGTAGATTTTGCCCTCGTGGCCAAGAAGAGCAAAAGAAACAGTGGACCGAAGCAGGGCAGCGCACGCGCAGAGAAGCTGGCGGCACGCCAAGCAGAGCGTGAAGCCGCTGCCGGCGCAGTGAACCGCCCGTTCGAGGGCCTTGCCGCCGAGTGCGATCTGGTCGCGCTGCGCGAATTCGTTCCGTCCGCCACGGCTCCGTTGCCGGTCATCGGCTCCGACCGTCCCGTCACGTTGGCGACGGTCCTCCCCGGCGCTGTTGCCGCACTCGTTCGCGACGAGGGCGAGACGGCCACCGGATTTGTCGGTGTGCAGGTTCAGGCGCACTCTGCCGACCTCGGCGCAGACCTCGCGGCTTCGGTGAACTGGATCAAGGACGCAGCCCCCGGCGACGCGCTGTCTGCCGCGAACCCCGATTCCGAGACACCCGCAGTCACCGAGGTTGTCGATCCCTCGGCTCTGCTCGACATCACGGTGCACCAGGACTTCAACTGGTGGATCCCCGAGGGCGTCGAAACCGATCCCGAGGTTGCCGCCACCGTGCAGCACGCCAACTCGGCGATCATGCCGTCTGCACGCCTCGAAGGTGACGGCCTCGTTGCCGCGTGGTGGGTCGACGCCGGCGAGAAGGCGCACCTGCGTTGGGTTCGCCCCGAGAGCGAAGACGATCTGATGCTCGCGCTGGCGCGCGTGCACGCGACCGGTGGGCTGCACCTGGGTGAGGGCTCGCGCTACGCAGGCTCGTTCCGTACCCACGGCCTGTTGGTCCCGGTCTTCGACCTTGACCGCGAAAAGCATGCAAACGAGTGGGTAGCGGCAACCGTCGAGCTCGGTGAGCGTCTTGCCGAGGCGCTGGCCGTCGACGCTCCGCTGAACTCGGCCGAGTTGCGCTCGCGCGACGGCCTGCGCGGACGACAGGTCACGCTGCGCTGATTTTTTCGCCAGAACTATAGGCGTTACGCAAAGTTACGGTTAATGTTGGCGGCATGACTTTGTCGCACGACATCTCCGGTAGCGGTCCCACGCTTGTGCTCGTCCATGGCATCGTCCATCGACGGCAGGCGTGGGATTCGCTTGTGGACCAGCTGACGCCGTACCGCCGCGTCGTCACCGTCGACCTGCCGGGTCACGGAGAGTCGCTGCTGCCCGAACTCGGCCCGGATGTCATGGGACAGCTGATCGACGATGTGAGCGAGTTCGTCAAGGAGGTGACTCCGGCGGGGGAGCGCGCCCACGTCGCCGGAAACTCACTCGGCGGATGGATTACACTCTCGCTGGCAGCGCGCGGTGACGTCGCGTCGGCTACAGCTCTTTCGCCGGCCGGGTTCTTTGTCAATCACCTCGATCAGGTGCGTGCGATCAACACGTTCCGTGCACTGCGCGGCACGGCCAAGCTCATGGGTGATGGTCTGCCACGCGCATTGCGGTACAAGCTGATTCGCTATCCGGCGCTCGCCGCATTCTTCGCTCATCCGAGTCACGTCGGTTATGCGGCGGCGTTGGCCGACTGCCGTTCGCTCGTGTCCAACGAACTCGTCGATCTCGGTCTCGAGATGGACTTCGTGCTGCCGCCCATCGTGGATCCCACTGTGCCGGTGACGGTTGCGTGGGGTCGACGCGATCTCATTCTGCCCGTGTATCAAGCGCAGCGCGTGAAAAAGCCGTTCCCGCAAGCGAAGTTGATGGTTTTGCCCGGCCTGGGGCACGTACCGATGACAGATGCCCCCGAGCTGATCAGTTCGATCCTGCTGGCAGGAAGCGAACCGTTCGGCTCGAGGGCGAAATCTGTGAGTGCTGCAGGCTAGATGGTTCCGCCCGCTGCGTTCGGCGCACCAGTGGTGTCACCGACGGTGCTCATCTCGCGGGAAACGAAATCTTCGAGGTCGAACAGGTTGGCGCCTGCGCGGTCCGCGATGGTGAGAAGTGTTGTCATGCTTGCAACTTCCTCGACCTGTTCCTTGAGGAACCACTGCATGAACTGCTCGCCGAGGTAGTCGCCTTCTTCGCGGGCGGTGCTCGCGAGCTGGACGATCTGCTCGGTGACCGTCTTCTCCTGCGTCAGCGCGAGAGCGATGGGCTCACGAGCATCCTTGAAGTCGGCCTTCGCAGCGTCGACGCCGGTGAGTTCGACGTTGATGTCGCGATCGAGGAAATACTGAACGATCATCATGGCGTGGTTACGCTCTTCTACAGCCTGCTTGTAGAAGTGCTTTGCCAGCTGTGGCAGATCAGCATTGTCGAAGAAAACCGCTGTCGCGATGTACTGATGCGAAGCGTTGAACTCGTTGCGAATCTGGTCTCGGAGTAGTGCGTGGAATTTGGTCATGTGAGTCTCCCCAGAAGTCATGAATTCCAAGATAGTGCAGGTCAGGGGCCCTGTCACCCCAGTCTGACCTTATTGTGGTAAGCGTTCCCAAACTAAAGAAGAC
This sequence comes from Rhodococcus sp. P-2, assembly GCF_016598535.1. Classification (GTDB taxonomy): domain Bacteria; phylum Actinomycetota; class Actinomycetes; order Mycobacteriales; family Mycobacteriaceae; genus Rhodococcus_F; species Rhodococcus_F baikonurensis. The sequence goes on from NZ_CP066779.1 coordinate 2,936,320, forward strand.
CTAATTTTTCTTCGAATTCGGTGCGGTTATCCATTGGTGTGAAATCGAATGTTTCATTGAGAAATATCCTTTTCACCAGGCGAGTTCCGCGCATTTACCGTCACTTCCCTGTAGTTCCACCTGGACGGTGGCATGCCCCAGTTCGAAATCCTCGGCCAGCAAGGTTTGGGTGGCCGCGAGCACGGTAGTGGGATCGGCGTCACTGACCGCGGTGACGTGAACGGAAGCAACTTCCATCCCCGAGGTGAGTGTCCAGACGTGCAGATCGTGTGCGTCGAGGACTCCCGGGAGTGCGTTGATCTTCTCGATGATCGAGGTGACGTCGATGCGATCGGGAGCCTGCTGGAGCAAGATGCGGACGGCATGGCGGCCCAGGTTGAAGGCACGTGGCAAGACGAAAAGTCCGATGGCGACGCCGATGACGGGGTCGGCGTAGCGCCAACCGAACGCGAGCGTGACCAAGCCGCTGACCAGGACGCCGATGGATCCGACCATGTCTGCCATGACCTCGAGGTAGGCGCCGCGGATGTTGATGCTTTCCTTCGCACCGCTGCGGAGCATCAGGAAGGCGATGACGTTCATCGCCAAACCGACGACGGCGACTATCGCGACGGGCAGGCCGGGGACTTCGGGCGGATCCGAGAAGCGGCTGGCCGCCTCGTAGAGCACCCACCCGGCGACTGCGAAGAGCAGGATCGCATTGGCCAGTGCCGCAAACACTTCCGTGCGATACATGCCGAAAGTGCGGTCGGGGCGCCGAGCCGCACGCTGTGCGACGAGGATTGCGGCGAGCGCCATGAAGATGCCGAAGATGTCGGTGAAAACATGCGCCGAGTCCGAGAGCAGTGCCAGCGACGAGGTGAAGAGGCCGACCGTCACCTGCAGCACGAACGTCACCAACCCGAGGCCGGCGGCGATCCACAGTTTGTTGACATGCTTGCCGCTGTTGCTGGTCGCAGCTTCGGCGGGGGAGATTCCGTGCCCGTGTCCGTGTGACATCGAAGGTCCTTTCGTCGACGTCAGCCTAGACACATATGCATATATGCGCAATAGTGCATGTCTTAAAAACTATGCAACATAGTTGTAAGGTTGCGGCGTAGACCTTCATTTGCCATCGACGCGAGGACCGAGAAGTGGGAAGACATCGAAAATCCGAGCCGATCAGACCCGGCGGGCGCATGGCTGCGGTTTCCGTGGCGACGGGCGCAATCCTCGCGTCTGGCACATCGATCGGGCACGCGTCGCCGCCGCCGGTTGCAGTCGAGGATGCATCTGCGGTGTCGGTGCCGGAGATTCTCGACCTTGTCCGGACGACGGATCTTGCCGGGATAGCCGAACAACTCGGTAAGACGAGACAACTCGAACCCGAGCGGGCGGTGTTCGAGGCCGAAAAGCCACAGGTGATGGCCCCCGTCAGCGGGACGATGACGTCCAACTTCGGTCCACGCTGGGGAACTACCCACTACGGTCTCGACATCGCGAACGCGATCGGTACGCCCATCGTTTCGGCGACCGACGGTGTCGTGCTCGAATCCGGACCCGCCGCGGGGTTCGGGCTCTGGGTCCGCATCCAGCAGGACGACGGGACCGTCGGCGTCTACGGACATATCAACGAGGCGCTCGTGGTCGCCGGTCAGAAGGTGCGGGCGGGTGAACTGATCGCGACCGTCGGCAATCGTGGACAATCGACGGGACCACACCTGCACTACGAGGTGTGGCAATCTGACGGGCAGAAGACTGATCCGCTCGCGTATCTGAATTCCCGGGGCGTGTCGTTCGGGGAGAAGACCGCGGGCGACTGAAGTTCTGTCACGACGCGATGGAGGAGCAATGCAGGGGCTGGGCGGACTCGAAGCCGAGGTCATGGATGTGCTCTGGCAGTCCGACGACGCGCTCTCGGTCAAGGATCTGGTCGAGATCTTGGGTGAGCGCCGACAACTCGCGTACACCACCATCCTGACCGTCGTGACTCATCTCTACGACAAGGGGTGGGTGAGTCGTGAGAAGAAGAGTCGCGCCTACTTCTATCGGCCGAGTCGCAGTCGTGAAGAAGCCACGTCCAGGGCTTTGCGCGAATTGTTGGACAGCAGCTCCGATTCCGCTGCCGTGCTGCTGCACTTCGCCAAGACCATGACGGACGCCGAGAACGAGGCCCTTCGCCGGGGTCTTTCCGGGGAAGGTGCGCAATGACATTGGCGTTGCCGATGCTTCTCGGTGCGGTGTTCGTGGGATTCCTGGTTCCGAGAGTGTTGCGAGCGGTCTCCTCGGCGTTGTCGCCGACAGTGCTTCTCGCGGCGTGGCTCGGCAGTATGGCGTCGGCGCTGTATCTCGCTCTCTCCGCGGTCTTGGTCCTGGTGTGGCCGAGCCACGCGCCGGTCGAGGGTCTGGTCGACGGTATCGCTCTGTGTTTCAGCGCCTTCGCGCACGGCACGAGTGCATGGGTGAGTGAACTGATCACCGGCACAGCCGTTGCTGTGGTGGGTGTGATCGCCGTTCGGATCGTGCTCGCCGGTCGCAAGCAGGCACGTGAGCACGCGCGGGTCCGGGATTTCCATCGTGATGTTCTCTCGATCGTCGCGCGCCGCGACAACTCGGAGTCCGACGTGTTGTGGTTGGATCATCCGCTGCCGATGGCCTACAGTGTCGCCGGAAAGCCGGGATTCGTCGTTGCGACGCAAGGCTTGTCATCCGCTCTTACCGGGGGCGAGCGTGACGCGGTCCTCGCGCACGAGCGTGCGCACCTGAGCGGCGGTCATCACCGAATCGTCGGTGCGTGTGAAGTCTTGGCCGCTGTTCTGCCACGCGTGCCGTTGTTCGCGGCGGCGCCCGCTGCCGTCGGTGCGATCGTGGAACTGTCGGCCGACCGGCACGCTGCCCGCGTCACCAGTCCGGCTGCAGTGCGTTCCGCCCTTGCCGTGGTGTCGAAATCGCCGCTTCCTCAGCCGGACTGGAGTTTGGGCGATCGCGGCGGTGCGACCGCGGTGCGATTGCGTTCCCTCGACAACGGCGAGGTGGCGTCGCCCCGGCGACTGACCTGCGCCGTGGCGGCGTGTGTGCCGGCCGCTGTCACGACGGCCGTTGCCGCAGCCGTGACGGTGGCCGTCTCCGCGGGTATCTGCGCTGTTCTGACCTGATCATTCTCCCAAAGCCGAGTCGATCTGGGCTTTCAGATCTTCGTAGGTCGGCATCTGGTCCAGCTTCACGTCATTCAGAAAGAGGGTCGGCGTGCCCTGGACGCCGAGGCGTCGACCTTCCTCGAAGTCGCGCTCGACCCGCTCGCGGACTCCGCGGCTGCTGAGGTCGGATTCGAATCGGGTCATGTCCAGGCCGAGATCTTGTGCGTAGGAGCGGAACAGCGCCTCCTGCGATTCGGCGGATTCACCCCACTGCGACTGAGTCTCGTACATCCGTTGATACATCTCGACGAACTTGCCCTGGCGAGATGCGGATTCGACGACCTGCGCCGCGAGAGCGCTGTTGGTGTGACTCGGAATCGGAAAGTATCTGATGCCGAAGGTGATTCGATCCTCGTACTCGGCTCTGATTCGCTCCATCGTCGGGTACAGCGCGCGGCAGGCTTCGCATTCGAAGTCGAGGAACTCGACAAGATTCACCTTGCCGTCGGCGGCCGAGGTCAACCGGTACGCGTCGTCGGTGAGGACGGCGGTGGATTGTGCCGCCCGATCGGTGCTCTCGTTGTCCGCCCTGATCGGATCGATGGTGATGAACGTGATCAGTGCTACCGCGAACACCGCGATCAGGGCGGCGGATATCTTCATACTTCTGGACACTGCTGTGCACCTGGACCTTCCGTCGAATTCCTAAATACTATCCAACATAGTAGTTAGGTGTAGAGTCGACGGTACCCGCATGGAGACGAAGGAGGGCCCGCTGGTGAAGCGTTCGTGAATGACACGCCGCCGCCGTCGATCGGGCAGATGCTGGAGTGGGATACTTCGGCCCTCCCGCTTCTTCCTGTGCTGGGAGTTGTTCTTGCACTCTGGTATTGGATCGGGGCTCAGCGAGTTCGCGCGAGTGGGCGACCATGGCCGTGGCATCGGACAGCGTGTTTCCTGGGTGGATGCCTGCTGCTGATCGCGGTAACCGGACTGAAGGTCGAGAGCTACGGCTACGAACTCTTCAGCGTCTGGATGTTCCAACACCTGACGCTCTCGATGGCGATCCCGCCGCTCTGGGTACTGGGCTCGCCGGGACTGCTGCTACTGCGTTCGACGCCGCACCGAGGGATAGGGAGAGGCGTTCTTGCGCTTGCCCTCTCGGCATTGCGTAGCCCGCCGGCGCGGTGGATGCTGCACCCCGGGTTCACGATCCCGGTATTTCTGTTCAGTTACTACGGGATCTACCTGTCGCCGATCTTCGACACCGTCTCGGCGTTACCGGCCGGACACGTCTCGCTCGAGATCTTCTTTCTCGCCAGCGGTCTGCTCTTCATCATGCCGGTGCTCGCCACCGGCCCACTGCCGGTGCGACAGAGCTACCTCGGCCGGTGTTTCGACCTGTTCGTGGAGATGCCGCTGCACGTGTTCATCGGCGTCGTACTCATGATGGCGACAAAGCCGCTGCTGACCACGTTCGTGGATCCGCCTCCGGAGTGGGGCGTGGACGTGATGCAGGACCAGCAGTTGGCCGGAGCCCTCGCGTGGTCGTACGGTGAGCCCGTCGCGCTGGTGGTGGTCGTGATCTTCGCGATGCGCTGGAACCGCGACGACAAACGGATGAATGCCGCCTTGGACCGTCGCGCCGAGATCGACGGCGACAGTGATCTGGAGGCGTACAACAATTTCCTCAGATCACTGAGCGCCGTCGAGCGGCCAGAGACTCGGTAGCCCGGTGGTCCTCAGACGCCGACGCCACCGGCGGGCGTCGGCGCCATTGCGTCGGCAGCGGCCGGGGTGTTCATCTCGCGTGCGACAAACGTTTCGAGGTGGAAGAGGTTGTCGCCGGCGCGGTCGACGATGGTGAGAAGTGTTGTCATGCTTGCAACTTCCTCGACCTGCTCCTTGAGGAACCACTGCATGAACTGCTCACCCAGGTAGTCGCCGGTATCGCGCGCGGTGCGCGCCAACTGCGTGATCTGCTCGGTGACCGTCTTCTCCTGCTCGAGCGCCAGTTCGACCGGGGCCCGGACACTGTCGAACTTCGTCACGACGTCGTCGATGCCGGGCACGTCCACGTCGAGGTCGTTGTCGAGCAGGTACTGGATCATCATCATCGCGTGACCGCGCTCCTCGGTGGCCTGGCTGTAGAAGCGCGCGGCCATCTGCGGAAGATCGTGAGCATCGAAGTACACCGCTACCGCGATGTACTGCTGTGATGCAGTGAACTCGTTACGGATCTGCTGACGCAGCAGAGTGGTGAATTCGCTCGAGTTCTTCGCCTGTGTCATCCCAACAGGTTACTGGGTCGTCGCCGCTGAGCGGGAGCTACTTCTTGTCGAGCTGATCGATGATGAAGCCGAGAGTTTCCGGTCGGTACCCGTAGACGAACGAGTCCGTTTCGCCGACGTACCAGTCGCCGCACTGGAACGAGCTGCTCTTCTCGACCCCCGCCGGCCACCACTGTGCGGACAGCGACGCCGGACGAGCTTCGACAGCAGGTAGTGCTGTGCAGACGTTGTGATCTATCTCTGCGATGTTCGCAGTCATGCGCAGGATACGTTCGTTGCCGGTGGTGCGGATGACCTCGTCGATACCCATCGCGCCGGCGGGAACCCAACTCGGCAGTGTGTCGATTCCGTTGGATGTCCGTGCAAAAGAGAAGGTTTCGGTCTTCTTGTACGCCTTGGAATCGTCGAACTTGTCGAAGGTTCCGGAGCAGGACGTTGCCAGTAGTGCCGCTCCGGCCGAGGCGGCGATGACGGCGACAGTGCGGAATCGGCGGTGCGCTTTATTCATACCTTCACGGTATTTTTCGGCCGCCGCTTTCGCGTCCTGCCGGAAAGCGATTTGTTCGCTCGGCCCGTCCTCCCGGGGTACTACCGAGACTTAGGGCGATCACCCGGTGGTGATCAGATCCTGCGGAATCTGCTGATCGTCGGCCAGGGCGTCGAAGAACTGCGAAGCGCGCGCCTTGTCCCACAACAACACGTTGCCCGACCCGTCCACGTCCTCGAAACCGGCGACCGGAACCGTCGTGGTGGTCATCCCGCCGCGAAGCGCCCAGGCGAGTGAGGCCAGATTCCAGATGTGATCGCCCTCGTCGACCTGCAGGGACTTGGCGGTATCGGAGACGAGCGGCCACAACCGGAACGGATTGAGGAATGTACTCGGACTTGTCGCCTTCGACAGCAACGCCGACATGAACTGGCGCTGGTTGTTCATGCGGTCGAGGTCGGCGAGTGCCGTCGCGCGAGTTCGCACGAACCCGAGTGCGTCCGAACCCTTCAGGTCCTGGCATCCGGCGGGGAGGTTGATCCCGGCCAGCGGATCGTCGATCGGCTGTGCGAGGCACACGTTGACGCCACCGACGGCGTCGACGATGCCGGCGAACCCGCTGAATCCGATCTCGGCGTAGTGGTCGATGCGAAGTCCCGTTGCTTCCTCGACGGTCTGCACCAACAAGGGGGCACCACCGAAAGCGAAGGCGGCGTTGATCTTGTCGGAGCCGTAGCCGGGAATCGGAACGTACGAGTCGCGGGGGATGCTGACCATGGTCGTCTTCCCACTCTTGGGGACGTGGACCAGGATGATCGTGTCAGTGCGCTTGGGGCCGGTGTCACCGCCCGTCGCGAGAGCTTGCTCCTGCTCGGGGGTGAGCCCCTCCCGACTGTCGGAGCCGACGATCAACCAGTTCGTGCCCGGAGTATCGGCGACGCGTCCCGCGTAGTCGGGCAGCGCGTCGATTCGATTGAGCGAACTGTCGACGTAATAGACCGCACCGGCCAGTGCGAGCAGCAAGACCAACAGCGTGATGCCGATACGTTTACCCCAGTTACGACGCTTACGCGGGCGTCGCTGCTTCGGGGGTTCAGACGGGCGCGGCGGGGCATTCGGCGGGGTTCGGCGCGGCGGCGCGGGTGCGTACTTGGCCTGGCGCTGCGGATCCCGACGGCGGGGGTCGTCCTGGAACGGCTGCGGGCGTTGGGTCGGTGCCCAGTCCTCACGCCTGGGTTGCTGCGGCGCTTGTGGTGGGACCTGTGACCAGGCCTGATTGGCCGGATTCTGCTGCGGTGGACGTCCGTCGCGGCGAATGACCGTCGGCCCTTCCGGCGGCATCGGTGGACGTCGCTGCGGGGGTGGGCCCTGGCGGGGTGGATTCTGGCGGGGCGGGTTCTGCCTCGGCGGCATCGGTCCACGCGGAGGTGGCCCTGGCGGCTGGCGCCGCGGAGGGCGCTGAGGATATTCGGAGTCGCCGGTCACCAGTTCACGGTACCGGTCACGGCAGCCAGGAGACGTGATCGCGCAGGAGGGCGTAACCGATGAACGCCACCATGTCGATGAGCGCGTGGGCGATGATCAGCGGCCACAGCTTGCCGGTGCGCTGCCAGTATCGACCGAACACGAGCCCCATGATCACGTTTCCGACACCGCCACCGAAGCCCTGATAGAGGTGATAACTGCCCCGCAGAAGTGACGACGCGAGCAGTGACTTGTTCTCGCTCCAGCCGAGTGTCCGGAGGCGAGTGATCAGGTAGGCGACAACCAGTACCTCTTCGGCGCCGGAGTTCGCGATCGCGGACAGTACGAGGATCGGAACCCGCCACCAGTGGTCGTCGAGCGCGCTGGCCTGGACGGTGAGATTGACGCTGAGCGCCTGAGCGACGAGGTAGAACAGCAGACCGGGGAGACCGATCACGGCAGCCAAGCCGAATCCCGGAGCTATGTCGCGCCCGAATCGAGGTTTGGGAGTCAAGCCCGCGGCACGTGGACCGATCCCCGAGCGCCACAGTAGATAGAGTCCCAGCGCTGCCCACGCGAGAAGCTTTGCGACGCCCAGTAATTGGCGCGCCAGGTCGATCCAGTCGATGGCGGCCCGCGACGGGTTGAGCGCAACAGTCTGATCCGAGAGCGCAACCGGCGTCGCCAAGGATTCGGCGAGCGAGAGGATTCCGGACAATCCGCTGAGCCCGAAGGTGACCAGCAGAACGATGGTGATCTCGATCCGAATTCCGCGTCTGGCGGCGGGATCGAGTTCCGGGCCGGTTCGAACGGGAGACGGCGGCCGTAACCAGGTGCGGACGGTTTCGCGGGCATTCACCCGCGCAACGCTAGCCGTTTGCAGCGCCTCCCGATCGGAGGCCGTTGAGGAAAGGGCACCCGACCAGCATGCGGATGGCGCGGCTCAGCGCGGGAGCGTCGTCGACGGGGTTGGCGAACGGCATCCACACGTCGCGGTCACCGGTGTGATCCTCGACCCGCAGGCGCAGTCCGTAGCGGTCGATGCCGAGTGGGCGAACGCGTCCGGTGCGCATGTACGGGGGAAGTTTGCGCACGAGCAGGTCCACGAGATCGCGGTGGTCTTCGTCGAGATGCTGCAGCCACGCCGTCTCCATTTCCCAGAAGGGATCGGGGCTGGCGTTCAGCAGTTCGTCCACGGCGACAGGTTCTGCCCCCGTCGAGTCGGCGACGACGGCCGAGGCCAGGCTCAGGCGAAGGAGAACCGAGGTGTGGCCGATGTCGAGGAGACCCGGGTGGGGGTGCTCGGATGCGACGTCGTCGGCGAGGACACGCGCCTCGTAGTCGGGCACGGCGTGCAACGAGCCGCGAAGCCACACGAGGGAGCGCACGGGCTCACGCAGTCGCAGTGGTGCGTGATCGGTGATCTCGAGGACGGCAGGCAAGCCGCCGCCACCCGAGTTCCAGGCCAGGGCCGCAGCTGCGGAGGCATGTGGGACTGCAACGACGACGTCACCGTTCGAACGCAGGTGATGCACCGACGTGGCGGTGGGATCACTGCCTTCGATGGCGAGAACTGCGTCCTGTGCGCGCACACAGGCGCTGCGGACGCGTTCAGCGGTGGACGGGCCGGTGCTGGTCTTCGTTGCCATGCTGCCCCCTTGGCGGGTGTTCTCTCGAACTCCATCGGATGATGAGGTAACCCTAACCTAAGGTGCTTCGGTGTGAATCGCAAGACTTTTGCGCAACTCGCGTGGAATCCGTCGACTTCGCCGGGGTTACGGTCTATCTGTGGCCATTCCTCTCTCACTCGGGCTGCCCGCCCCGAGAAACTCGCGCGGACTCCTCGAAGCACTCTTTCTCCCGGTCGTGCCGGCGTCCGCCCTGATCGGTGCCGAAGCGGCCGGCCGGGTTGTCGTCCGCCTCGATATCGATCCGGAAGAACTGCGCGCGGACACGGATGCGTCGTACGAGGCCGTCCGTTTCGACGTCGACGTCACCACCGACCAGATCGACGACGCGATCGCGCTACGTCTGCCCGCTCCGCTCGCGGTGTACGTCGACGGCGGCGAAGAGGATCTGACGCCGGCCGAAGCGGCGCTGCGCCTGTGTGAAGGTGGGCGGATCCCCGGACTCGCCGCCGGTCGTACGCCCACCGAAGTGGCTGATTTCCTCGCGGTACTCGCGCACGAGTCCGTCGGTTTCGTAGCCCGCGCGGCTGACGGCGACGAGGTGATCGCTCTGCTGTGTGGCACCGTCGCTGCACTGCGCGGCGACGACGTGCGCGCTGCGATGGTCGATCCGAAGCCGGAAAAACTTGCCGCCCTGATCCCCGAAGCCGCGTCGGCCATGCGCGAGGTGCTGCTCACGATCGAGGTCGCGGATCTGCCGGCGGTGGAAACGGCCTTGCGTGCCGCGGGTTTGCAGTGACCGGCGTGGGTCGGTGCGTAATCTTTTAGGCGTGCCAAGAATCGCGTATTTCGGTCCGTCGGGAACGTTCACGGAGATAGCTCTCGCCCAGTTGGAGGCTGAGGGCGCGTTCGGCGAAACCGTCGAGCGAGTACCGGCAGGCAGTCCGCCGGCGACTCTCGACATGGTTCGGGACGGCTCCGTGGACGGGGCCGTGGTTCCCTTCGAGAACTCGGTGGAAGGCGGCGTCGCTCCGACGCTCGATTCACTGGCTCTCGGTTCGCCCCTGCAGATCGTTGCCGAAACCGACCTGGACGTGAGCTTCTCGATTCTGGTTCGGGCCGGGACCACCGCCGATCAGGTCCGCACGATCGGGGCCTATCCGCACGCGGGTGCGCAGGTCCGCGGCTGGATTTCCGAGAACCTGCCCCAGGCCGAGGTGGTGTTGGCCTCGTCCAACGCCGGTGCAGCGCTGGATGTGCAGGCCGGAACCGTCGACGCCGGTGTGTCCACGGCATTGGCAGGTCAGATGCTCGGACTCGACAGCCTGGCGGACAACGTCGCAGACGTGGGCGGCGCCCGCACACGTTTCGTGCTGGTCACCAAGCCGGCCCCGGTTCCGGCACGGACCGGTGCCGATCGCACCGCGTTGGTGCTTCACCTGGACAACGCTCCCGGCTCCCTGGTGCGCGCACTCTCCGAATTCGCCGCTCGCGGTATCGATCTGACTCGGATCGAATCACGTCCGATGCGAACGGAATTGGGCACCTACCGGTTCTTCGTGGACTGCGTCGGGCACGTCGAGGACTCGCTGGTGGCCGAGGCGATGCGCGCGCTGCATCGTAAATCCGGAGTCCGCTTCCTGGGGTCGTGGGCGACAGCGAATTCGACCGGGCCACAACCTCCTTCGGACGAAGAAGCGATTCGGTGGATCGACGAACTCAAGCGTGGAGGGGGAGAACGATGACCGGAAGGCTCATCCTCGTTCGGCACGGTCAGACGGAGGCGAATGTCGCCAAACGCCTCGACACCGCCCTACCCGGAGCAAAGCTCACGCCGGAAGGGTTGGCGCAGGCCGAGACGTTGGGCATCGGCCTTGCTTCGGCGCCGCCGCTGGCACTCGTATCGTCCTTGGCATTGCGCGCCCGGGAGACAGCAGGTTTCGTGGAGCAAGCCGCCGGCGTATCCCTGGACGTGCGGGACGGATTGCACGAGGTCCAGGCCGGTGACCTCGAGGATCGCACCGACGAGGCCGCGCACCGATTGTTCATGGAGACGTTCCATCACTGGCACACCGGCAACCTCGGCGCCCGCATTCCCGGCGGTGAAACGGGATACGACGTCCTGGAACGGTACGTCCCCGTCGTCAATGCGTTGCGCGAAGAATTTCTCGAAGGCTCACGCGACGGCGGCGACATCGTCGTGGTGAGTCATGGTGCCGCGATCCGTCTTGTCGCCGCCCAACTTGCCGGTGTCCCCGGTCTGTTCGCCGCCAACAACCACTTGGCCAACACCGAGACCGTCGAACTGTTGCCTTCGGTCGACGGCGGTTGGGAGTGCCTGCGTTGGGGAACCGTCAACCCGCCGTTCGAGCACCGGCTCATCCCCGGTGCCGACGACGTGATGGGCTGACGGCCGGCTTCACCACCAGCCGGTCTGGACGCTCAGTTGGCGCCCGAGTTCAGCGGACAGCGTGCTCACGTAGCTGGCTGTCAGGTGGTGGGAATCGTGATACACCAACACATTTCCCTCCACGACCCGGCACAGTTCCGGCCCGCACACGCCGTCGCTGAGGTCGAGTAGACGGACGTTGGTCAGATCGGCAATTGCCGACGGCGCCGGATTGACGTCGCTGAGCATTTCGGACCGTGGCATCGCGCAGTGATCGGGTGACGTGGTTGTCGCCAGACAGTCGATCGCGCGATAGGCGACGCCGTCGTGGTGCAGCCAGGGGGTATCGCGGATGGCGAGTACGTCGATACCGTCGCGCCCCAGTTCCTGCCACACGTGCACGTACGACTCGGGCGTCACGTCGCCAGGGCCGTCGGAACTCGGCCTGGTTGCCGTCGTGAACACGAAATCGGGTGAGGCGTCGGCCAACTCGGTCAGCACGCCACGGGACCAGTCGACGCAATCCGGATAGTCGTTGTCCGACAACGTCTGCATGGAGTCGACAGTGAGCGGGCAGCCCATCTTCAGATACGTGTCGACGCGGAACCCGTGGCTTTTGCCGAGTTCGTCGAGCGCGGTGAGCCAGTGCTCGGAGTGCGAACCACCCGCGAGAGCGATTGTTCTGTCCGCGTCGGTGTCGCCGTAGGTGCAGTGGACGACGTCCCGCTCGAGAAAATCGGCGATACAGCCGTCGAGCGTGCTGGCCGGAAGGTCCAGCGGCGCATCGAAGATCGAGGGAACCATCGACGCCTTGGGCACCTCGGCACCGTCGGTGAGCGCGAGTGCGCCGGGATGGGTCGAGAGGTCGAGGGTATCGACCGCTCGATGGCCCGTCGTCTGACTGCTCGCGTACGACTGCCAGGCAACCGAAGCGGCGAGGACCACGGCAGCAGTGACGACGCAAGCCAGGACGGTGTACCGGCGCGAGCGGCCTCCACGTTCCACCGGAACCTCGATTAGGCGTCGGAGCGCAAGCGCCCCGGCGACGGAGAGAGCGATGATCAGTGCCCCGCCGAGCGGGCCGGCTTCGGGGCGTCCGGTGATCACGAGTGCAAACACCAGAATCGGCCAGTGAATCAGGTACAGCGCGAACGCGAACGAGCCGAGCCACGTCAGGGCAGGATGGGCAAGCGTCTTCGATGTCCAGGGTGTGTCGTCGCCGACTCCGGACAGGATCAGCGCAAGAGTGGCCAGCACCGGTACCAGCGCCCACGGGCCGGGGAACTGCTGGGCGCCGTCGAGCACTATGCCGCACAACAGGATCGACGAAAGACCCGCCCAGCCGATCGTCGCTCTGACCGAGAACGGCAGGGATGCGATCTGCCGACTGCGCGTGCTGGTCATCAGAACGGCCAGCAGACCACCGAGGGCCAATTCCCACAACCTGGCGCCGGAGTCGTAGTACGCCCAGGCTTGGTGACGCGAAGATTTGGCGAGCGCGTAGAGGAAAGATCCTGCAGCAAGAACGACGAGGGTGACCGCGAGCGAGGGTCGGAAGTAGCTCGGATTCACGCGTGAAGCCAGGTAGGCGATCACCGAGACGAGCGCGATGGCCAGGAGATAGAACTGACCTTGCACCGCCATTGACCAGAGATGCTGCAGGGGAGTGACCGAACCGTCGGCGGCCAGGTAATCGCTTGCGGTGCTGGCAAGCTGCCAGTTCTGGAAGAAACCGAGCACCGCGATCAGTTGATCACCCAGATCGGCCCAGCGTGTGCGTGGCAGCAGCAACGCGGTCCCCAGTGCGGTCAAAATGCTGACCACCGCGATCAGGGGGAACAGCCGCAGAAATACCCGCCGCAGTGCCGGTAGCGGATTCAGTGGACCCCCGGCTTCGGCGCGACGAACCAATGAGCCGACGAAGAAGTATCCGGACAGAACCAGGAAGACGTCCACCCCGCCCGATACCCGTCCGAACCACACATGGAACACGACCACCAAACCGATGGCGAGGCCACGCAGTCCGTTCAGGTCTTGTCGGTGCGGTGTTGCTGCCCGCTCTTCAGCCGGCCGGTCGATAGTGGCGACCGAGCCTTGTTCGCCCGGTGACGACGGTTGACGCGAGAACTGCATGCTGAAGAAAGGCTCCGGGCGTTGAAGGGACGCCCCGAGGTTACCTGGAAGGCTCCCGAGTAGATTCCTCGAGTTCGGTTACCAGTGCATTCACGGCTTGTCGCAGGCGATGGGGTGTTCCGGAACTGATGGACGTCCATTCGGTGCCGTCGGCAGCCCGAGTGGTCGAACCTACGAGTCGGCCGGCCAACGTGTCGTACACAGTCACTGCGCCGGTCATGAGCGTCGTCGCTCCCAAACTGTGTGGTATTCCGACCAATTCGACGAAGGTGGTACAGGTGACGATGGCACTACCCAGTTGGCGCGCGTCGTCTTCGGGTATCCCGGCGTTGATCAAGGCCGAGGTCACGCTGTCTGCATCCGGGGCGGCACCGAATGCCAGGCTGAGCATCTCGGTCGGTGCGTTGATCACGGCAATCGGCATTGCTTCGGTGCTGCCGAGCGCGGTGACAACGGGTGACGCCGGTTCGGCGGTGACACTCCGTAACGCTAACGAAGATTCGTTTGAAGTTGCTTCGACACAAAGGAATTCGCCCTGCGCGACGCAGAGGCGTGAAATTCTTCCACCGGCATGCCGACGCAGAGCCAACTCCCACTTGGGGTGGGTCAGGACGCGCAGGCGGGCACTGAGTTCGTGATGGATCTCCCCGCCGGGGAGGAGATCGCGCTCGGAGAGCGAATCTGCCGCGGACTGCATCGCCGTACGGTGAGCGCTCGCACTGCCGTGAACCGTCGCGCCACCGAGAACCACGGGAAGCGCATCGAGCCCGAGTCGCTCACGTACATAATCGATTTCGTTCTGTGACAGGGCGACGACAGGCAAATTCCACCCATCAGGTGAGGTGCCGAGGTCCACCATCAACGCTCTGCAGTTTCGAGTGCGCCACCGATCACGGACGGGATGACTGTTCGGCCGTCGGCGAAGTGCTCGAAGTGCTTCAGGTAATCGGGTGTGTCGTGCTCGGTCTCGTCTTCAGGCTGGACCGTATGACGGCCGCCGGCGATCGGCGCAGATCCGCCAGCGGTTCGGGCCGGATCCACCTTGACGGTATCCGCGGTGCCCTGAACCGGCGAGGTCACGGGGTTCTGGCGTGCGGCGCTCTGGCCGGTAGAGGGATCAGGAAGAGCATGCCGACCTGTGCTGCTGCTCGACGACGAGCCCGCGATTGCTCCGGCTCCGGTAGCCGCGGAAGCTGCGCTGACCTGTGCCGGTGCCCGACTTGCCGACGGGGTGCCGAACAGCGATGGTGTGGAAGCACCGAGTCTCGCGCCGCCGAGGCCTGCGCCGCCCAGTCCGGTGAGCCCTGCTCCGGCCGTCGCGAGGGCTGAGGTGGCAGTGGTGGCGCTCGTGACGGCGGCGGCCGTGGCATTGACAGCGGCCGACGCTCCACCGGAGATGGCACCGGCCTGTGAGGCAGCGGCGGCAAATGCCGGGTTGGACACTACGGATGCGACAGCAGCGGTTGCGGCGCGCACGGGATCTGCGACTGCGTCAGCGAGCGTTGATGCCGTTTGCACGACGGACTGTTGTGCGGCGCGCCCTGGGCTTTCGGCCGAAGCGGATGCCCCAGCTGTGGGTTCCGCGATGGACGGTGGTGAGTCGAAGTTCTGCTGCACGGCCAGATGGGCCGTTGCGGCGTCGTACGTTTCCATCGTGACCGCCGCTCGAATCTTGAGAGCTTCTTCGGCAGCCTCGGCGGCAGCGGCACCGCCGACCAGGGCACCGCCGACGGAGTACGCGGCGACCTTGGCTGCTTGAACTGCCGCGATCTCCGCCAAGGACGGCATGGCCAGGGTCGCGACGGTGTAGGAACCGGACTGCACTTGGGCTTTACCTGCGGTTTCTCCCGCGAGCAGCGCGGCAGCGGCAGCCCATTCCTGGAACGGTGCGAACTTGCTCAGTGCGGCATCCGCGGCTTCGCCTGACCACCCGGTGCGAAGGTCCGCCATCACGCGAGAGATGGACGCTGCGGTGTCGGTCAGTCCGGACGAAACCGTGGACCAGGCCCCGGCCGCCACGCCGAGAGGGACCGGCCCGGCCCCGGCGACCAGTGCTGCGGAGTTGGGTGCTGCGCCCCGTGGATACCAGATGACGCCGGTGATGCCGACCATTGTTCTTCCCCCCAGGAAGTGTGACTGTTGTGTCGCGCTCGAAGGTGTCGCGTTCGATTTCTGTCGATCAGATCGGTGCGGCGGCCAGGCTGGTCTTTGTGAGCTGGTCTTCGAGTTCGTAGGCAGCTGCATTCTTGCGCAGAGCGGCCGCAGCAGCGGTGAGCTCCTCGATTGCCCGATCGGTGGACGAGGCAAGGCTGCCCGAGATGGTGTTGAAATAATTGGCCGCGCTACCGGACACTTCTTCGGATCCCGCTGGGAGAACTCGTAGCGTCGGCTGCGCAGTAGAGACGATTCCGCGCAATCGCGTCGCCGCAGACTCGAGTTCCATTGCGGCGGCGACTAGGGCTTGAGGGTCGACGTACATAGTGCCGAACTCCTTCCTGACCAGGGCGGATAAGTGGTCGGGAGGTCGTGCACACAGCCGTCGAAATCCCCCCCCGCACATAGTTTGATGCATACCGGCCGCTTTCGGTTCCCCCCGAAATCGGACGACTTTGCAATCAGCCCCAGCCGAGTTCGTGCAACCTGTCTTCTTCGATTCCGAAGTAATGCGCGATCTCGTGAATGACGGTCACTGCAACCTCGTGAACAACCTCGTCCTCCGATGCACAGATGTCGAGTATCGAATCGCGGTAAATGGTGACCGTGTCCGGCAGGTACCCGCCGTAGTGAGAATCGCGCTCGGTCAGAGCGACGCCCTGATACAACCCGAGCAGCCCCGGTTCTTCCTCGTCACGTGCTTCGACAAGCACCACGACGTTGTCGATGGCCTTGGCAAGTTCAGGCGGAATCAGATCGAGTGCTTCGCCGACCAGTTCCTCGAACCGGTCGGGCGTCATAGTCACCGTCATGGCTTACGACGGGGGAGCTGCGCCGGGCAACGGCGTCGGCAACGACCGACCTTCCGGTGCAGCGGGTGGCGGGACCGGGGCGGCGCCGTTGATCAGGATGTCGCCCTTTGCGCTTCCGGTGATCGCGGCGAACCCGCCGGTTTCGACCTCTTTGCCGATCGAACAATTGACGCGACGGCTACCGGCCAACCAGCTTTCCAGTGAAATGTTGTCCCAGAACAGCGTCAGCGTCTTGTCGCGAAGTGCGTCTGCTGAACCCAGGTACTCGTTGGACGCCTGAGTGCAGACGCCCTCGAGGTAACGGTCCTGATCTTCGACCGACGGCATTGCGCCCGGGAATTGAGTGCCGAGGTCGATAACCGAAATGACCTCGTATGCATGCGGTTTCGCGCAATCGACCGGATCGGTCGGTAGGTTCTGGTTGATGCCGATGCACGTGCCGACGTCCCACACGTTCGACTGGTCCTGGTCCGCCACGCGGCCCACGAACGGTTGAAGTTCGCCGGTTGTTGTCGAGAACTGCAAGCCGCAACGCAGTGCGCGCTCGCCCGAAGCCCAACCCGATTCGCTCGGGAACATCAGGCCGACGCTGAACTTGCCCTTGGGGTCGAATTTCGAATCGAGGTAGGACATGACGATGGGTGTGCAGTGCTCGTCGCGGAGTTCGGCGAATCGAAGGGCGCCCGGGTACCGGGAACCGGGGCCGAACTCGGCGCCGGGGAAGACCGACAGGTCGAGTGGTCCGGCTACCTCGAAGCGGTGTTCAGTTCCGCACTGAACCTTCGACATGTCCGTGCGGTCTCCGCCCGACTCGGTCGCAGGCGTCCAGTTGAGGCAGTCGCCGGCGGCCGCCGCGGTGAAGGCGTCGTCGCGAGTGGATCCCGTCGCTGCTGGACCGCCACCACTGACACTGACCGAGGACGAGTCGTCCTTGTTCAATCCACCGGAAATCGCGATCGTTGCGATCGCGGCGACCACCGCACCGACCGCCACAGCAGCCAGGACCCGACGGGTGCGACTCGCTGAGACAGTTTTCTTCGCCGGCGTCCCCTGGGGATCTGCCGGATCTGGCGACTTCTCGATCTTGTCTTCGGACATCGATTCCATCATGCCTGTTGCCGTGGCGATATCGAACCTTCACTACAAAACTCACAAACGCGTCTGTGAGTATTTGTAGTCATGAGCGAAAACACCCCACTCGATCCCGAGGCTGTCGAGCTGGCGGGCCG
Source organism: Rhodococcus sp. P-2 (assembly GCF_016598535.1). Taxonomy (GTDB): domain Bacteria; phylum Actinomycetota; class Actinomycetes; order Mycobacteriales; family Mycobacteriaceae; genus Rhodococcus_F; species Rhodococcus_F baikonurensis. The sequence goes on from NZ_CP066779.1 coordinate 2,954,023, forward strand.
GCTCTTCGACATGGCACGGACCGGCGACGCGGCCGGCTTGGCGTCGTACGTCGATGCCGGAGTTCCCGTCAATCTGACCAACGAGAGTGGCGACACGCTCGTCATGTTGGCGGCGTACCACGGTCACGCTGACGCCGTCATTGCCTTGATCGAGCGCGGTGCCGACGTCAACCGGCCCAACGACAAGAACCAGACACCCCTCGCCGGAGCCGTCTTCAAGGGCGAGGACGCGGTGGTAAAAGCGCTGGTGAGCGGGGGAGCCGACCCGAAAGGTGGACACCCGACTGCCGTCGACGCGGCTCGGATGTTCGGACGCGAGGACTACCTGAGTCTGCTCGAATCGTGATCTCCCCCTCTCCGACGTGGACGTGACCGTCGGCGAGCTGCGGTGAGTGGGTAAAGTTCGAAGTCGTGATTGACCTCAAGTTTCTCCGTGAGAACCCCGAAATCGTCCGCGAGTCGCAGCGCACCCGTGGAGAAGATCCAGGACTGGTCGATGCTCTGCTCGAAGCCGATGCGTCCCGACGCGCTGCCGTCCTGACCGGAGACAACCTCCGCGCAGAGCAGAAGGCCTTCGGCAAGAAGGTCGGCCAGGCATCTCCGGAGGAGCGCCCCGCGCTGCTCGAGGGTTCCAAGGAACTGGCAGCCAAGGTCAAGGAAGCCGAGGCCGCGCAGCACGAAGCGCAGGCCGCGCTCGACGCCGCACACCGCGCGATTTCCAACGTCGTACAAGAAGGTGCGCCGGCCGGAGGCGAGGACGACTACATCGTGCTCGAACACGTCGGGGAGATTCCGAGCTTCGACTTCGAGCCGAAGGATCACCTCGAGCTGGGTGAGTCGCTCGGCCTGATCGACATGGAACGCGGCGCCAAGGTTTCGGGTTCGCGCTTCTACTTCATGACCGGCTACGGAGCCATGCTCCAGCTCGGACTTCTGCAGTTGGCTGCGCAGAAGGCGATCGCCAACGGATTCACGATGATGATTCCGCCGGTACTCGTACGCCCGGAAATCATGGCGGGTACCGGCTTCCTCGGCGCTCACTCGGACGAGATCTACCACCTGCAGGATGACGACCTGTACCTCGTCGGAACTTCCGAGGTGCCCATGGCCGGCTACCACTCGGGCGAGATCCTCGAACTGAACGAAGGCCCGAAGCGCTACGCCGGTTGGTCCTCGTGCTTCCGCCGCGAGGCCGGCAGCTACGGCAAGGACACCCGCGGCATCATCCGTGTCCATCAGTTCGACAAGGTCGAGATGTTCACGTACTGCCGTCCAGAGGATGCCGACGCCGAACACCAGCGTCTCCTCGGCTGGGAGCGAGACATGTTGGCCGCCATCGACGTTCCGTACCGCGTGATCGACGTCGCCGGCGGAGACCTCGGTTCTTCGGCCGCGCGTAAGTTCGACTGCGAGGCGTGGGTTCCGACGCAGGGCACCTACCGTGAGCTGACATCGACGTCCAACTGCACGACCTTCCAGGCCCGTCGCCTCGGAGTTCGGTACCGCGACGAGAACGGCAAGCCGCAGACGGCCGCCACTCTCAACGGCACCCTGGCCACGACGCGCTGGATCGTGTCGATTCTCGAGAACCATCAGCAGGCCGACGGCTCGGTGCGAGTGCCCGAGGCATTGGTGCCGTTTGTCGGCACGGATGTGCTTCGCTGACACACTGAACAAACACAATCAGGGCCGCGACGGACTCCGTCGCGGCCCTGATTCGTACTTTCGTACTGGTAGGTTTGGAACTTTTTCCGAACTGACGGAAAATCAACTTTTTCCCGCCGATGGGCGCGGTGGCCACCAAAAGCGTTGTCGATAGGCCGCTTTGGCGATAGTTTTGCGTTCAATCGGATTTCCATACCCTGCTTTTCCATCCCGCGTCTGGTGATACGAGGGTGAGTCCGGGGTGAATTGGACAAGTGTCTTGCCAAAAGTAGTACGCGTACTAGTTTTTTCGTTATGTTGTGACGGCGCGCACACGTTTTGTCCGAATCCACTGCTCATGTTTGCCCTTCCGAAGGAAGTGCCCATGCCCCAAATCTCTCAGTTGCGGCGATTCGCCGTGCCCATAACCGGAACCGCCATGGTTGCCGGAATGCTGCTGATCGGGTCCCCAGCCTCAGCAGTTCAAAGCCAATTCAACTTCTCCACCTCATGCCAGGCGAAAGCACTCATCACTGTCGACAAAGTGACTACGAGTTTTGTCACCGTGGATGCCCCCACATCAGTTGCTCCGGGTGAAACCTTCACCATCCGAATGCAATCCAATGGCCAGTCCTTTCCGAACTCGGATTCGGGCGCCACAACAACCAATTTGTCGCGCTTGAAGAACGATTTCGATGTCCCGGCAAATGCCACCTTCATCAGTGCGGCGATCGTGCCCGGAACCTCGTTCAACTTGGAGAACGTCGCCCCCAGTGTCATCCGCATCAACGAGGCTGGAAGCCCTGACGCGGCGGGTCCATATCTCCGAATCTCGGGTAACAACGAGGTGATCGGAAACAGTCCCAGTACCAGCACGAACAGTGAGGGTGGGATCCGCGCACCCAAGACGAAAAAGAACCTCGACGGCAGCACCAACACCAACGGTGACAGTTGGTTCAGGATGCCTGCAATCGATATTACGATGATCGCCGGCGCATCCGGTGTGATTCAGCCGAAGGTCAGAACTGCCGGTGATGCTGCTACATACGGCAACGACAAGAATTTCAATACACAGCTTGCAAAAGCGAGTCTCCTCGGCACGCAATGGGCCCCGACCAGATGCACGCCTCGAGATGCGAAGGGTAGCGCTCTCAACGCTGGTGCAGGTCCGCTCGCGACAATCAGCATTGCTTCGGCTCCGGTCGATGTCGAGACCACGACGTCGCTGTCGGTTCCGGCGACGGCGATCACGGGCAGTGCGGTTGATCTGACGGCGACAGTTGCTCCGAACAATGCTGTCGGTACGGTGCAGTTCAAGTCGAACGGCACGGCGATCGGTTCCCCTGTCACGGTGACTGGCGGCGTTGCGACATTGAGCCATGCGTTCGATGCTGCTGGTGCGCAGAGTGTTACGGCTGATTTCACCGCTGGCGCTGGCTTTGTGAGTTCGTCGGCGTCGGCGCAGACGGTGACGGTGTCCGATCCGGCTCCGGTCGATGTCGAGACGACGACGTCGCTGTCGGTTCCGGCGACGGCGATCACGGGCAGTGCGGTTGATCTGACGGCGACAGTTGCTCCGAACAATGCTGTCGGTACGGTGCAGTTCAAGTCGAACGGCACGGCGATCGGTTCTCCGGTGACAGTCTCCTCAGGTGTTGCGACTCTGTCGCATGCGTTCGATGTTGCTGGTGTACAGAGTGTTACGGCTGATTTCACCGCTGGCGCTGGGTTTGTGAGTTCGTCGGCGGCGGCGCAGACGGTGACGGTGTCCGATCCGGCTCCGGTGGACGTGGAGACGACGACGTCGCTGTCGGTTCCGGCGACGGCGATCACGGGCAGCGCGGTTGATCTGACCGCTACCGTTGCTCCGAACAACGCCGTCGGTACGGTGCAGTTCAAGTCGAACGGTGCCGCGATCGGTTCACCGGTCACTGTTTCCGGTGGGACCGCGACTCTGTCGCATGCGTTCGATGTTGCTGGTGTACAGAGTGTTACGGCTGATTTCACGGCTGGCGCTGGGTTTGTGAGTTCGTCGGCGTCGGCTCAGACGGTGACGGTGTCCGATCCGGCTCCGGTGGACGTGGAGACGACGACGTCGCTGTCGGTTCCGGCGACGGCGATCACGGGCAGCGCGGTTGATCTGACCGCTACCGTTGCTCCGAACAACGCCGTCGGTACGGTGCAGTTCAAGTCGAACGGTGCCGCGATCGGTTCACCGGTCACTGTTTCCGGTGGGACCGCGACTCTGTCGCACACCTTCGATGTTGCTGGTGCTCAGAGTGTTACGGCTGACTTCACCGCCGGTGCAGGATTTGTCAGCTCCTCGGCGTCGGCTCAGACGGTGACGGTCTCCGATCCGGCTCCGGTCGACGTGGAGACGACGACGTCGCTCTCGGTTCCGGCGACGGCGATCACGGGCAGCGCGGTTGATCTGACGGCTACCGTTGCTCCGAACAATGCGGTCGGCACGGTGCAGTTCAAGTCGAACGGCACGGCTATCGGTTCCCCTGTCACGGTGACTGGCGGTGTTGCGACGTTGAGCCATGCGTTCGATGTTGCTGGTGTACAGAGTGTTACCGCTGACTTCACCGCTGGCGCTGGCTTTGTGAGTTCGTCGGCGTCGGCTCAGACGGTGACGGTCTCCGATCCGGCTCCGGTCGACGTGGAGACGACGACGTCGCTCTCGGTTCCGGCGACAGCGATCACGGGCAGCGCGGTTGATCTGACCGCTACCGTTGCTCCGAACAACGCTGTGGGTACGGTGCAGTTCAAGTCGAACGGCACGGCGATCGGCACTCCGGTGACGGTTTCCGGTGGGACGGCGACTCTGTCGCATGCGTTCGATGTTGCTGGTGCTCAGAGTGTTACGGCTGATTTCACCGCTGGCGCTGGGTTTGTGAGTTCCTCGGCGGCGGCTCAGACGGTGACGGTCTCCGATCCGACTCCGGTCGACAAAGCGACGAAGACGGTTCTGAGCGTTCAGGGTGAAGCCAAGGTCGGACTCCCCGTCGATCTCTTCGCGACAGTGTCCGAAGATCCCTCGGACGCTCTGGTGCCATCCGGCGGAACGGTCCAGTTCAAGATCGGTGGAGTCGATCAGGGCGCCCCGGTCGCGGTTGTGGACGGAGTTGCCAAGCTCCCGCACGTGTTCGGAGCTGAAGGCACCTTTGCAGTCACGGCTGTATTCAGTGGATCCGGTGTGTTCACGTCGTCCACTGCGGAATCCGTCGACGTCAATGTCACCGTTCCGGCCCCGTCGGATGTCGAAAGTTCCACGTCGTTGACGGCTCCGTCTTCGGCAAAGGTCGGCACGTCGGTGGAGCTGAAGGCTGTGGTCAGTTCTTCCGGCGCGACGTCGGGAACCGTCCAGTTCTTCGACGGAACGACTCCGATCGGTGCTGCCGTCGATGTTGTCGGTGGGCAGGCTGTGTTGAGCCACACCTTCACCACGACGGGCAACCATTCGATCACCGCGGTCTACAGCGGAGCCCAGGGCGTTACGGGTTCCACGTCGACTGCGTCGGTTGTGAACGTCGGTAACGGGGGCGGTGACTTCGGTTCGCTCGGATCGTTGTCGCTGCCGTTCGGTTCCTGATTCTCCGATGACGTGATGCCCCTTGCGCCCACGGGTGCAAGGGGCATCGCTCTTCGCAAATCGATGATTGGTCGTTAGCGGAACTACCGGCAATTCGCGAATATTTGTCTGAAATTACTGATACAAGTATTACTTTTGACGGGTACTGTACGAGCGTCCAGCTCCATTCCGATTCCGCCCTGTTCGAGTGACCTCCTTCCGTGCGGTTCCCGATCCACGTCTGTTGCTAGCTGAGGAGAGTTCGTGTTGGTGAGAAGAAGTTCCGCGGTTGTGGTGGCGGCGTTGGTCGGTGGCGTGCTGGTGGCCGGCGGTGTTGCTTCGGCAGCTCCGACGTCATCTCCCGCAGTGGAGAACTCGATCGGGTTCAAGCTGGGTTGCGATGGTTACGAGCATCCTGGCTTGGGCAGCATCTCCGACGAATTCCACTCCACGGGCGTGACGATCTCGGCTCCGGAGAAGGTCGTGGCGGGGTCGACGTTCACCTACCGAGTTCAGCCAGGCGCGATGACTGTTCCCACGAGTGGTCATGCGGGGCGTTCGGCGATCAGGTGGACACGGATGAAGTACGACTTCGACATTCCTGCGGGGGTGTCTTTGGTTGACGCTCAGGTAGTGGCGGGTACGTCGTCGAATTTGTCGGGTGCGGCGCCCTCGGTGATTCGAATCAACGACGGTGGTTCGCCGGATGCTGCAGGTACTCACTTGCGTATTGCTGGGAACAACCAGACCGCTGACTCCAACGGCGGCGGTGGAAACGGTCCGAGCACAAGTAAGAACGATGATGGCGGCATCGGCGCGGAGGCTGGAAAGACATTCCGGTTGCCGGCGATCGATGTGACGGTGATTGCCGGTGGTGCGGGTAGCACTGTGCAGCCGAAGTTAAGGGTGACGGATGGCAATTCGGGATCCTTTGATTCTCCGAAAAATGCCTTCACCTTCTTGCAGCGCGAGAAGGACTTCTTCACCGTCGCATACTGGGAGAGATACAACTGCTCACCGCATGATTCACGCAGCGCGGGATTGAATGCGGGTGGTCAGGCGTTGGCCACCGTCAACGTCGTCGCGCAAGCCGGGACCACGACGGCAGTGACGTCCGGCGGGTCGGCAACGATCGGTCAATCGACGGATTTGGTTGCGCAGGTCTCCCCGGCACCGACAGGCGGCACCGTTCAGTTCAAGGACGGCGGGACTGACATCGGCGCCCCCGTGACCGTTGTCAATGGCGTTGCCACACTGCCTCATACATTCACCGTAGCGGGAGATCACTCCATCACCGCTGTGTACGACGGAGTACTCGAGTTCCTGACCTCCACGTCGGCGGCGCACACAGTCAGTGTGGCTGCTGCCGATGTGCAGACGACCACGTCGCTCACGGTGCCGAGCAGCGCTGTCGAGCAGACCTCGGTCGCGCTGACCGCAAACATTGCACCGGCAGCCGAAGGTGGAACGGTCCAGTTCAAGGACGGTGGCGTGGACATCGGCGGACCCATCGCGGTGACTGCCGGAGCAGCGACCCTGGATCATACGTTCAGCACGACGGGAACACACTTGATCACCGCGGTCTATTCCGGCACTGCAGGTTTCGGCGGTTCGAGTTCTCAGGCTCAGTCCATTGAGATCTCGAGCTCAGCGCAAAGCACAACCACGACGCTTCAGGTTCCGGCTACGGCAGTTACGGGTAGTGCGGTTGATCTGACGGCGACAGTGGCTCCCTCGAATGCTGTGGGTTCGGTGCAGTTCAAGTCGAACGGTGCGGCTATCGGTTCTCCGGTTACAGTGACCGCGGGTGTTGCGACGTTGAGCCATGCGTTCGATGTTGCTGGTGCGCAGAGTGTTACCGCTGACTTCACCGCTGGCGCTGGGTTCGTGAGTTCGTCGGCATCTGCTCAGACGGTGACGGTGTCTGATCCGGCTCCGGTGGATGTGGAGACGACGACGTCGTTGTCGGTTCCGGCGACGGCGATCACGGGCAGCGCGGTTGATCTGACCGCTACTGTGGCTCCCTCGAATGCTGTGGGTTCGGTGCAGTTCAAGTCGAATGGTGTTGCTATCGGTTCACCGGTGACAGTCTCCTCGGGTGTTGCGACGTTGAGCCATGCGTTCGATGTTGCTGGTGCGCAGAGTGTTACCGCTGATTTCACCGCTGGCGCTGGGTTCGTGAGTTCGTCGGCATCTGCTCAGACGGTGACGGTGTCTGATCCGGCTCCGGTGGATGTGGTGACAACGACGTCGTTGTCGGTTCCCGCGACGGCGGTCACGGGTACTGCGGTTGATCTGACCGCGACGGTTGCTCCGAACAACGCTGTCGGTACGGTGCAGTTCAAGTCGAACGGTGCGGCGATCGGTTCTCCGGTGACGGTGTCCGGTGGGACCGCGACTCTGTCGCATTCCTTCGATGTTGCTGGCGCGCAGAGCGTTACGGCTGATTTCACCGCTGGTGCGGGGTTTGTCAGTTCGTCGGCGTCGGCTCAGACGGTGACGGTCTCTGATCCGGCTCCGGTGGATGTGGAGACGACGACGTCGTTGTCGGTTCCGGCGACGGCGATCACGGGTACTGCGGTTGATCTGACCGCGACGGTTGCTCCGAACAATGCGGTCGGTACGGTGCAGTTCAAGTCGAACGGCACGGCAATCGGTTCCCCGGTGACGGTGTCCGGTGGGACCGCGACGCTCTCGCACGCGTTCGATGCTGCTGGTGCGCAGAGCATCACCGCGGACTTCACTGCTGGCTCCGGATTCAAGAACTCGGTTGCGAGTGCGAAGTCCATTCAGGTCAGTGTTTCCGATCAGGAATCCGTAGTCGAACTGAATATCCCCACTGACGCCAAAACTGGTGTGGCGACCGACTTGTGGGCCACCGTCCGCACTTCGTCGGATGACGCTGTCGGTGTCGGTACCGTGCAGTTCTACGACGGTGGCGTCGCAATCGGCGGTCCTGAAGCGGTGACGGCCGGAGTCGCTGGTCTATTGCATACGTTTACCTCCGCGGGTGCGCACAGCATCACGGCGGTGTACTCGGGTGGAACTGGTGTAGTCGGGTCCTCGGCTCCGGCCCGGACGGTGAACGTTACGGACCCTGCACCTTCGGATGTCACCACGGAGACTGTGGTGACGGTGCCTACCGATGCCGTAGTGAATAAGTCGGTGACCCTGTCGGCGACCGTGACCTCGGTGCAGAACGGTGGAACTGTGCAGTTCATGGATGGGGCTACACCGATCGGTGACGCTGTGGCAGTGGTCAATGGGATTGCGGCGCTCAACCACACCTTCACCACCACTGGTGCGCACTCGATCTCGGCAATCTTCAGTGGCGCAACCGGATTCACGGGATCGACCTCGACGGCCCAGGCAATTCAGATCAAAGCGGCAACCGGCGGTGGCACGGGCAGCCTCGGTTCAGGCAGCGCTGGTTCGAGCGATTTCCTTCCGTTCGGTTCCTGACCGGAACAGTTCAGGTCGCGGCCCCGAGGCAATAACCCTCGGGGCCGATCGACAGAGTGAACTGCATCGAGCGTGAGTTACCCGTCCCGTCGGTGACGGGCAGCGTGACACGGACGTAGTCGCCTCGAACCGGAGTGACTGTTGCAGCGTCGGCGTCGAAAGACTTGATACCGGCCAGCTGATTCGGATCGAGCTTGAGTGGCGGCTGGCCGGTGGCGCCGGTGCCGTCCGGATCCCACGGGCTGTTGCCTGGGCAGATCAGCGGATAGAACGTCTCGACGTCACGGGTGTTGACCGGCCGCCCCGTTGCGCGCGAGAGAAACCTGACGACGGCGTGGGAAGCGTCGGCCGGAGTGTAGAAGTTGGATTGCCCCGCAGGGAAGACGAACGGGCAGGCATAGCCGGAAGCGATCTCCGAGCGCTTGGCGGCGACGGAGAGTCCGCCGCCGCTCCAGGTGACCGCGTACTGGCCGTCGACACCTGGCGCGGCGATGGCCGTCAAGATGGCGGGCACGTCCGAGTATCGGTCGGCGATCGTCGTGGGCGGCATCGTCCAGCATGCGTTCGTGAGCGCGTCGACGTCCAAAGACACCAGGTCTGTCGCCCAGGCCGCCAGCGCCGGCGCAGCAGCCGGATTGCCGGGCACGTCACCAACCGGAGGCGTCGCGACCGGCGCGGCGGGGGCAGTGGTGGTCGTGGGCGTGAGAGTGGTTGTCGTCGTGGTTTCAGTCGTCGGCGGAGACGGTTCGTCCGTCAGGATTCCCGTCCGTCCGTCGTCCTCACATGCGGTTATCGCCAACGTCATGGCGAGTGCGACTGCCCCCACTGCCGCTCGTCCTGCCGACTTCATTCGTTCGTACGCCCCTTTTGCGACATTCTGACCAACATCCACCCCATAACTGCTGCGGGTCAGATCACGGATTCCCGTCTACGCTAGCGAACTGTGGATCCCGTTTACAGAACAGTCATCGGCATCGCCCGTACCGTCTTCGCTTTCGAGGGCCTGAAGTTCTCCGTCAAGGGAGAGCAGAACATCCCGGCGTCCGGTGGCGCCGTGATCGCGATCAACCACACCGGATACATGGACTTCACGTATGCGGGACTGCCGGCGCGGACCCCCAAGCGCTACATCCGGTTCATGGCGAAGAAGGAAGTCTTCGACAACAAGATTTCCGGACCGATCATGCGGGCCCTCAAGCACATCCCGGTCGATCGCGGGGCAGGCGCCGACTCCTACAAGGCCGCCGTCGATTTCCTGAAACGCGGCGAATTGGTGGGCGTGTACCCCGAAGCCACGATCAGTCGGAGCTTCGAGATCAAGGAATTCAAGTCCGGCGCCGCTCGGATGGCGATCGAGGCCGGAGTGCCGATCGTTCCCGTCGTCATCTGGGGCGCTCAGCGAGTCTGGACGAAGGGCTATCCGAAGCGTTTGGGCCGCACCAACACTCCGATCTCCATCGCCGTCGGCGAGCCGATCGCGCCTTTCGAACCGGCGAGTGAGCTGACGGCGAAGCTGCGGTCGACGATGCAGGAGTTGCTTCTCGATCTGCAGAAGAGCTACGACCATCCGGCCGGAGAGTACTGGGTGCCTGCCCGCCTCGGTGGCAGCGCGCCGACGCTCGAGCAGGCCGACAAGATGGATGCCGACGAGGCTGAGGCGAAAGCCAAAGCACGCGAGGCACGGAAGTCCGAAGGCTGACCCATGTCCTTCGAACCCGTTTACACCGCCGTCGAGGTAGTCGCGCGTGGTCTGAGCGGTTTCCAGGGCGTGAAAGTCACCCGCACCGGGACGGAGCACGTCCCGGTGTCCGGCGGTGCCGTCATCGCGATCAACCACACGAGCTACCTCGATTTCATCCCGGCGGCTCTGGCGGTTGGGACCGCAAAACGCAAGCTCAGGGTGATGGCCAAGGCTGAGCTTGCGGACAACAAGGTACTCGGCTTCCTCATGCGTGGATGCGGCGTCATCGAAGTCGATCGCTCTGCCGGAGCGCAGGCGTATCGAGCCGGAGTCGACGCCCTCGAGCGCGGCGAATTGGTTGGCGTCTACCCGGAAGCGACGATCAGCCGGAGCTTCGAGATCAAGGAAATGAAATCCGGCGCAGCTCGGATGGCCATCGACGCCGGCGTGCCGATCATTCCGCTGATCGTCTGGGGCGCCCAGCGGATCGTCACCAAGGGCGGACCGAAAAATCTGGGCCGCAATCATTTCCCGATCTCGGTGGAGGTGGGTGCACCGATCGATCCGGTCGAACCCGCCGAAGCGCTGAGCGAGATCCTGCGCATCGAGATGGATGCGATCCTGCGCCACGTTCAGGACGGGTTCGTGCACGAGCCCGGGGCGTACTGGGTGCCTCGTCGACTCGGCGGTGGCGCGCCGACACCCGAGGAAGCCGCAGCCATGGACGCACAGGAACGCGCGAAGCGGGCGCGCTGAGCGAGACCGTCGTAGCCAACAGGCACAATGGCGGTGTGAGCCCAGACCGTCGTATCAGCCCTGACCGCCCGACCTTGGTCGCCTCCGACGTCGACGGGACCCTCATCGATCACGACGAGTTGGTCAGTGCCCGCACCCGCGCCGCCGTGCATGCCGTCGTCGAATCCGGCACGCCGTTCCTGCTGGCAACCGGGCGTCCTCCGCGATGGATTTCGCCCGTCGTCGAAGGTCTGGGATACGCGCCACTTGCCGTCTGCGCCAACGGAGCCGTTGTCTACGACAGTTACGCCGACCGCGTCCTCAGCGCAGCGACCTTGTCTGTCGACGCACTCACCGAGCTCTCCGAGCTGGCTCTGGTCGCGCTCCCCGGGGCGGGGCTGGCCGCGGAACGGGTGGGGGAGAGCGCACACGATGCCGCCACTCCACAGTTCGTCAGCTCACCGGATTACGAACACGCCTGGCTCAACCCGGACAACACCGAGATGTCCGAGGACGAAGTGCTCGCAGCGCCGGCCGTCAAACTCCTGATTCGCCGCCCGGGCATGACCAGCACGGCAATGTACGACGCTCTTGCTCCGCACGTCGGTGCACTCGCCGACATGACGTACTCCACCGAGAACGGACTGATCGAACTCTCGGCACCGGGAATCACGAAGGCGTCGGGGCTGGTTGCCGCGGCGGAAAGGTTCGGCTTCGACCTGTCGGGTCTGGTGGCCTTCGGGGACATGCCCAACGACATCCCGATGCTGGGCTTGGCGCGGCTCGGCGTGGCCATGGGTAACGCTCACCCCGAAGCCAAAGCCGCAGCCGACGAGGTCACCGACGCCAATTCGGAGAACGGGGTCGCAAAAGTCCTCGAGCGCTGGTGGTCGTAGAACCCACCAGCGCCCGAGGACGTGTACTGCTCGAGCGTCAGCCGACAGGCGCGCTGTTGGCCATTTCCTGGGCAAAGGTCTCGTTGTAGGTCTTGAGGATCTTCGTGACCATGCCGGTGATCTGGTTGAAGATCAGCGAACCGTTCTCGAAGTCACTGCGCAAGCCGTCCGGGATCGAGTACTCGTCCGAGATCGGCAATCCGAGTTCACCCGCGTCAGAACCGAAGCTCTGCCACGACTTGAAGATCTCGCCGAGCACGGTGAACACTCCGCCGTTCGGCGAGGTGTAGACAGCACCGTTCTGGAACAGCGCACCCTGGTTGCCGAGCTTCGCCTGCAGAATTCCGGACAGAGCCTGGCCGAGGCGGCCGATCTCGCCACCTTCGGCGATCCACTTCTGCGCGAGCGGTGAATTGTCGGTGATCTGCAGAATCTGGGTGACCAGATCCGGGATCGACGAACCGGTGCCACCGGTGACCGTGTCGACCGGAGTGGTCGGCTTGGGCGCAGGCGTCGACGGATTGGAGGGGTTCGAGGGGTTCAACGTTCCCCCGATATTCGCGGCCGCGATGTTCCGGATGTCGTTCATGTGTGCGTACGCGGCATCACCCGGGCAAGCGGTGTTTCCGACGTCGCGGTGCGCGAAGATGATCGGCAGGTCGACTGCTGCGCCCTGCGGGTACGGCGTGAACTCGGTGCCCTCTGAGTACATCGTCGTTCGGCCCTTCGGGTCGAGGCCGGCCATGCCGAGCTTCCATCCGAGGAACTTGCCGACGGAGTTCAGCGTCGCCTGCGAAGGCTCGACGGTGGAGTAGTCGCCCATCATCGCGATACCGGTGGTGTTCTCGTTGAAGCCGCCGGCGTGTGCACCCTGAACTGCCTTGTCGAGTCCGCCTGCGCGGCCTTCGAAGGTCTGACCGTACTTGTCGACGAGGACGTTGTATCCGACGTCGCACCAGCCGAGAGTCTGTGCGTGGTAGGCGTAGATCGAGCGGACGATTCCGGCCGATTCGGCCTTCGTGTAGTTGTTGCTACCTGCGGTGTGGTGAACGGTCGCGCCACCGATGAAGTCGTCGTACGTGGGGGAGTCACAGCGAAGTGACTCGTCAGCTCCCCACTGTGCGCGGGTGATGACGGAAGGCCCGCTGCCGCCGAGCGGTGCTGCGACGGCCTGCAGATTGCTGTCTGCCTCGCTGGCACCCGGATCGATCAACACGGCGGTGACGGCGTCTGCTGCCGTCGTCGCCTGGCGAAGCGGCTTGGACACCGAAGCTGGGGTGTATCCGAGTTCGCCGGTGGCTGCGGGGGCTTCAGCAGGTGCAGGTGCTTCAGCAGGCACCGGCGCTTCAGCAGGTGCGGGGGCGGGGACAGCTTCCGGCGCGGGAGCCGGCACAGCCTCGGCGGCGGGAGCCGCGACGCCCTGCGGGGTGAGGATCTGAATGGACTTGGTGGCGCCGACGAAGACGGGTTCGGTGGCGGTACCGGCGTTGGTGGCCTGATCCGAACTGGCGGAGTCGATGGCGTCAGGGGTGAACCACGGGCCCCAGGTGCCATCTTCGGCCAGGGCGCGGATCTTGGACTGCGCCGAGGCGATCGTGTCCGAGGTCAACGCGACCATGCTGAACGGAGTGTCGCGGGTGACTTCCTTGACCACTGCGCCTGGCTCTTCCTCGGAAGGAACCGGAGCGGTTTCGGTCGGGGCGCCGGGCGCAGCGGGTGCCGGGAAGAGTTCGGTCGGCAACGTGATCCCTGGCGGAAGCGGAATTTCGGTCGGGAGCTTGAGGTTTCTGAGATCGCCCAGGTTGATGTCGGGCAGATCGAGACCGGTCAGCTCCTTGACCGGGATGATGATGTCGGGCACCGACGCGAGGAGCACCTCTGCGATCTGGGTCGGCACTGCTACTGACGTCGTTTCGTTCGCGGAACGTACATCGGACGTAGTGCTCGTGAGGCCGTAGACCGCAAAAGGACTTGCGACAGCCACTGCGGCTACAGCCCCGAGTACGAGCGAGGGCTTCGGTCGACGGTGTGGCAAGGGATTACTCCTCGGTTGTAGTTACTTGCGAGCGAACTTCAGGGCCGATGACGGCCGTGAACGGAATCCTTCAAAACCGGATCCGAGCAGGTCGGATGCCATGTTCTGGGGTTGAACTCCAGTTTTCGGACGCGTACGTCTGCAACTCGTGATGCTGGTGTGACTCGTGTGACTGGTGTTGCTAACTCCAAACACTCTTGCCACACTAGTCACAAAAGTCCATAACGCTCAACCTTAGGGTGAGACTTTAGTTAAATCGTTGTGGACTGGCCTGCGCGCGGAGTACCGACTTCGCGGACTCGTGAGGCCGGTAGCGATGAGGAGAGCATTGATGGCGAGAAGCGGAAGAAGCGGAACTGCAGGTAAGAAGCCTGCATCCGGTCGCGCAGGTCGCTTTCTGGTGGGCGGACCCGGGAGGCGGACCTCGCTGATGCGGGTCTCGGTCCTCGGGCTGGTTCCAGCTCTCGCACTCGGCGTCGCGATAGGAGGTTTCACGCAAATCCGTGCTGACGAGCCGTCGATTTTGCACGCCGTCGCCGCCGACACGCAATTCACGCTCTCCGGTCACGGCAACGGGCATGGCCGCGGAATGGGTCAGTGGGGCGCTTACGGTTACGCCAAGAACGACGGCTGGTCCGGCGAGCGAATCCTCAGTCACTACTACGGCGGAACAGTCCTGGACTCCATGCCGCCCGCGCAGATGAGTGTGCGGCTCACCGCTCAGGACAACTCGACACTCGACGTCTACTCCGACGCCGGCCTCGTGGTCAACGGTCAGCGCACCGCGCCCGGCGAGGCTGCCCATCTCACCGCGCTGCCTGGCGGCGGTGCACAGGTGGTTGTCACCAGTGGTTGCGGTGGCGGAGTCGTCTGGGAAGCGGTCACCGATCATCCGTGGGTGGATCCGGTGGATCTCAGTCCTGATCGACCCGCCGACCAGTTCCTGAAGCTGTGCGACAACGACGCGCCCTACAGAGGTGCCCTCGGCGTGGTGCTCGACAACGGCTCGGCGCGGACGGTGAATCTTCTCGACATGGAGGACTACCTGCTCGGCGTGGTGCCGGTCGAGGCCAAGGCGGAATGGGCCGATTCCGGTGGGGCCGAAGCACTACGGGCGCAAGCGGTGGCAGCACGTTCGTACGCTGCAACCGAACATCGGTCTTCGTACGCCGACACCTGCGATACACAGGACTGCCAGGTGTACGGGGGAGCAGGTAAGGAAGATCCCCGCACCACCGAGGCCGTTCGGTCCACCGCCGGCGCCGTTCTGTCGCGTGACGGCAAGATCGTGGCCACCGAATTCTCTTCGTCCACAGGAGGTTACAGCTCCGGCGGTGAATTCCCGGCCGTCGAGGATCTTGGTGACGCCCTGTCTCCCAATCATGACTGGACCGTGAATCTGACCGCAGGGCAGATTGCGGACGCTTTCGGTGTCGGCGAGCTGCAGTCGCTCAAGATTCTCTCGCGCAACGGCTTCGGTACCGACGGTGGGCGAGTGACGGCAGTCGAGGTAGTCGGTACGGGGGCAACTGTCGGCGCTACCGGTATTCAGTTCCGTCAGAAACTCGGCCTCAAATCGGACTGGTTCACCATTGGTGACGGGGCTGGTGTGGTAGTGGCGCCTGATTCGGAATCGACAGTGCCGGAATCCAATTCGCCATCCGAGGATCCATCGGGTACGGTTACGGAGACGCAGATCGAGAAGAAGTATCGGGAGCTCGGCGGTGAAACCGGCACTCTCGGTGCTCCTGTCGGCCCGGAGATGCAGTTGCCCTCCGAAGCAGGCACTTTCCGTGTCTACGAAAACGGAACCATCATCTGGACAAAGGTTTTGGGTGCGCAGGTAGTTGATGCCAACGTGCTCCGCGAGTGGATACCGACGGGCGGAAGCTAGGGGAAGGTCGGTCGGTAACAACTCGCACGTATCGACTCTGAAGGGTCTCCGCCGCAATCCGGTGGGGGCCCTTCAGGTCGCTTCGGGTGTTGTATCGGTTGACGATCAGATGGTCGGAGCGTCACCGAGCAGGCGGTACTCGAGCCACAACTCCGCACGTTCGGTGGGGGAGCCGAGGTCGAGCTGGAGAAGGCTCTCGATCCGAGCGAGTCTGCTGCGCAACGTATGCCGGTGAATGTTGAGTGCAGTGGCCGCGGCGTCGCCCACCCCGTTGTGTGCCAACCACATGGCCAAGGTTCGGTAGAGATCGCTACCGCCCTTCGCTTCCAGAAGCGGGCGCAAGTGTGCCGCCGCGAATGCCGTCGAGCGATCCTGATCGAGAAACGCGGACAATCCACTCTCCGAGAGTTCGGCGAACCGCATCGAAGGCAGGTTGCGGGCGCCGGCCTCGGCTGCTGCCTGCGCGGCTTGGCGTCTGGCGCGCGAGAGATCGTCCCACCACAACATGTCCGACACGCCGACGGTTACGTCGATTTCGTTGACACGGGCGAGGATTCGCCCGCTGTCCGTGGCCGAGACGACGGCGATCAGCGCGCCGTCGGTGATGCCGAATGCCAGATCGCGGCTGAGACCGTCGAGCAGTGAGACGGACACGCTCTCGAGCAGTCCGCTCGGGCCCGCCACGTGGAAGACCTGGAAAGGCTCGACCGGAAATCCTCCCCACAATTCCCCGGAGATGTTGCGGGCGAGCGCATTCTGTCCCTCGAACAGCTGATGCATCGCAACGGTACGAAGGTGGTTCATCGTCAGTTGCGCGTCTCGGGTTCGAGCCGTCATCAAGGTGAGCAGAGACGCGGCTGCGATGACGATGCCCTGATTCAGAGAACCGACGGCGCCGGGGCAGCCGGCAACGAGGTATCCCATCAGCTTTCCCCTCGACGTCAGCAGAGGGTGGGAGATGACGTCCTCGTTCTCGCTCGTGAGGAAACTGACTTCCATCGGGCGGGCGTCGCGCTCGGGGGCCGTTCGCTCGATTCCTGCGGCCGCGGCGGTGTGTGAGATCTCGACGGTATGTCCGGCCGAGTCCAGCAGAGCCGCCCATCCGCCGATCAATTCCGCCACCCGTCGTACGACTGCCCGGGTGCCGTTGACCGTCACCGCAGCTTGAAGCAGCCGCCGCAGGCTTTGGTAATTGCTGCGCAGCGCTTTCATGTCGTCGTCGGATTGCGCCTTCGACACCGCTTTGGTCAGGGCGATGAAAGGTGTTCGCAATGGGACGTCGAGAAGGGGCACACTGAAACGGGTGGCCGCATCCACCAGAGTCTGTGGCGCCTGCTCGTATCCGAGGCCGGTTCCGAAACCGATTCCGGCAATTCCGGCCGCCACCAGGGTCCGTACGAATCGGGTCGTTTCCGCGTCCGTCGTCGGTAGTGACACCCCGGTGATGAGGAGCAGTTCACCGCCGTCGAGGAAGGGCGTCGGGTCGGGAAGTTCGGAGACATGTGCCCAGGTCAGGGTGCGATCGAGCTGGTCGTGCCCAGCCAGGACGCGAAGGCCGAACTGTTCGGTCGCACAAAGCTGGCGGAGCGTGATGGGCATGGGTCCAGTCTGACACCTCGGACTCGCCACTTTGTAGTGCCTGCGGTCACGTTTGTACAAAGTGGAGCCTGACGCGAGCTTGCCGAAGGTCCGACACTGGCGCTATCGAAAATGCGCTCCAGAAGAGCGTCACCGAGATCCACGTCCCGAACAGCCCACAAGGAGTACTGATGTCCAGTACAGACCAGCCGGCACTTCAGCACACGCTGAAGAAGCGGCATCTGTCGATGATTGCGATCGCGGGCGTCATCGGCGCCGGACTGTTCGTCGGCTCCGGTGTGGCGATCCAGGAGACAGGACCGGGTGTCCTGATTTCCTACGCGCTCGCCGGCGTCGTCGTCATCCTCGTGATGCGCATGCTCGGCGAGATGTCGGCAGCGTCGCCGGAAACCGGCTCGTTCTCCTCGTACGCCGACAAGGCCATCGGCCGCTGGGCGGGCTTCTCGATCGGCTGGCTGTACGCGTGGTTCTGGATCATCGTGCTCGGCATCGAGGCCACCGCCGGTGCCCTCATCATGAATCGTTGGGTTCCCGGCGTTCCCCAGTGGACCTGGGCCTTGATTCTGATGATCGTGCTGACGCTGACCAACATCATCTCGGTCAAGTCGTTCGGCGAGTTCGAGTTCTGGTTCGCCTCCATCAAAGTCGTCGCCATCATCGCGTTCCTCGGCATGGGCATCGTGGCGATCTGCGGCTGGATGCCCGGCGTCGAAGCACCCGGAATGACCAACCTGACCGGTCACGGCGGTTTCCTGCCCAACGGCACGGGAGCCATGCTCGCCGCAGTCCTCGTGGTCGTGTTCTCGTTCTTCGGCGCCGAAATCGCCACCATCGCCGCCGGTGAGTCGGCCAACCCGCTCGAAGCCGTTCGCGCTGCCGTCAAGTCCGTCGTCTGGCGAATTCTCATCTTCTACATCGGCTCGATCGCCGTGGTCGTCACCCTGCTTCCCTGGGACAGTGCGTCGGTCGCGCTCAGCCCGTACGTCGCCGTCATGGACTCCTACGGCATTCCGGCCGCAGGCAACATCATGGACGTCGTCGTCCTCACGTCGGTTCTGTCCTGCCTCAACTCCGGTCTCTACACCGCCAGTCGCATGATCTTCTCCCTCGCCGGCCGCGGCGACGCCCCCAAGTCGCTCTCACGCATCGAGAAGACCGGCGTCCCGATGCGCGCCGTCCTGGTCTCGACGATCGTCGGCTTCCTGACCGTCGGCATGAACTACCTCTCCCCGGACAAGGTCTTCCTGTTCCTGGTCAACTCCTCCGGAGCGATCGCGCTGTTCGTCTGGCTCGTCATCTCGGTGTCTCAGCTGCGCACCCGCCGCAAGCTCGAAGCCTCGGGCCAGGAACTCGAGCTGAAGATGTGGTTCTTCCCGTATCTGACCTACGCCACGATCGCCGCCATCATCGCGCTCTGCATCGGCATGCTCACCCTGGACTCGACGCGCAGTCAGATGATCGTGTCCCTGGGACTCGCAGCGATCCTCGTGGGTATCGGGCTCTACCGCTACCGGAACCACAAAGACACCGAAGCCGAGGTCGTGCCGGTAGCCGAGAGCGCTCCCACACCCTGACACCAACGTCCCCATCTGCGAGATACTTCGATGTCCTAGTATCGGCCACGGACAGAGAAATCGACGTGAGCACAGCAGATGGGGACAATCATGACCACACCCGAACCGATCGTCATCGTCGACGGGGCCAGGACCCCAGTCGGTAGCTTCGGCGGCGTCTTCAAGGACGTACCCGCGCACGAGCTGGGTGCCGCAGCAGCCAAGGCCGCGCTGAGCCGCGCCGGCGTTGCCCCCGAAGACATCGACGAGGTCGTCATGGGCTGCATCGGCCAGGTCGGCCCGGACGCCTACAACGCACGCCGCGTCGGCATTGCCGCCGGACTGCCCGAGAACGTCCCCGCCTACACCGTCAACCGCCTCTGTGGCAGCGGCCTGCAGGCCGTGTGGTCGGCGGCGATGCAGATGCGCTGGGGCGCAGCTGCCATCACGCTCGCCGGCGGTGACGAGAGCATGTCCCGCATGCCCTTCTACGACTTCGCCGCCCGCTCGGGCTACAAGCTCGGCGATCGCAGCCTCGTCGACGGCACCGTCGCCATGCTCACCGACCCGTTCAGCAAAGCCCACATGGGCCGCACCGCCGAAGCCGTCGCCCGCAAGTACGGCGTCAGCCGCGAGCAGCAGGACGAGTTCGCCGTCGAATCTCAGCGCCGCGCTGCAACCGACGCAGCCAAGGCAGCATTCGCCGAGGAAATCACTCCCGTCGAGACCGGTGGCCGGCGCTCGGTCACCGTCACCGAGGACGAACACCCCAAGCCCGGAACCACCGTCGAAACCCTCGCCAAGCTGCGCCCCGCATTCGAAGAGGGCGGATCCGTCACCGCCGGTAACGCGTCGGGCATCAACGACGGCGCCGGCGCACTCGTCCTCGCGACGGGCACCGAGGTAGCCAAGCGCGGCCTCACCGGACTGGTCACGCTCGAAACTGTCACGACGGCAGCCATGGAGCCCGGCCTGATGGGCTACGCGCCCGTGCTCGCCCTCGAAAAGCTCTTTGCGCAAACAGGATTGAAGCCGTCCGACATCGGCACCGCCGAGGTCAACGAGGCGTTCGCTTCGCAGGCCATCGCCGTCATCCGTGACAGTGGCCTGGATCCGGAGAAGACCAACCCGTACGGCGGAGCAATCGCCCTCGGGCACCCGGTCGGCGCCACCGGAGCCATCCTGACCCTGCGCGCCGCCCGTGACATGGTCCGCCGCGACCTCGAATTCGGCATCGTCACCATGTGCATCGGCGGCGGACAGGCACTCGCGGCCCTGCTGAAGCGGGTCTGATCATGGCGACCAAGCGCAAGCCGTCGTGGCACGACGACGAGATCACGGCAGTGGCCGAACTGGCCCGTGGTTTCTTCGACCGTGAACTGATCGCCAAGCGTGAGCAGTGGGACGCCCAGCATCGTGTCGACCGGTCCGTGTGGCTCGAAGCCGGCAAGCTCGGCCTGCTGTGCTGCTCGATTCCCGAGGAATACGGCGGGGGCGGTGGAACTTTCGCACACGATCTCGCGGTCTTCGAGGCGCAGGGCTACTGCGGTGACTATGCACTCGGTAACTCCGTGCACAGTGGCATCGTCGCCCACTACGTGCTCGAGTACGGAAGCGAAGAGCAGAAGAAGGCATGGTTGCCAGGGATGGCGACGGGCGAAATTCTCGGCGCCATCGGAATGACCGAGCCGGGAACAGGTTCCGACCTCAAGGCAATCACCACGTCCGCGATCCGCGACGGTGACCACTACGTAGTGAACGGGTCGAAGACCTTCATCACCAACGGTGGCAGCGCAGACATGATCGTGCTCGCCGTCAAGACCGATCCCAAGGCCGGCGCCAAGGGTGTCTCGCTCCTGATCGTGGATCTGCGTGACTGCGAAGGCTTTGCCGTCGGCCGCGTCCTCGACAAGGTCGGTCAGCACGGCGCCGATACGTCCGAGCTGTCCTTCACCGATGTCCGCGTTCCCGTCTCGAACCTCCTCGGTGAGTCCGAGGGGCTCGGTTTCGGTCAGCTGATGGCACAGTTGGTGCAGGAACGCCTCATCATCGGCGCGCAGGCCATCGGCACCATCGAGCGCGCCGTCGAGGAGACCGTCGCGTACACCAAGGCGCGTCAAGCGTTCGGGCACAGCCTCTTCGAGTTCCAGAACACCGCCTTCGAGCTGGCCGAGTGCCAGACGATCGCACGCACCTGCCGTGTCTTCCTCGACAACTGCATCGAGGATCACCTCAACGGCGAGCTGGACGGCGCAGACGCCGCGATGGTCAAGTACTGGCTCACCGAGCAGCAATGCGCCGTCGTCGACCGGTGCGTGCAGCTCTACGGCGGATACGGCTACATGCGTGAGTACCCGATCGCGCGCATGTACGAGGACTCCCGCGTCCAGAAGATCTACGCCGGCGCCAACGAAGTGATGAAGGGCATCATCGCGAAGAGTCTTTGATCACCGGCGTCGAAAACCATTGACACCGAACAGGCACCCACCGAGCATTTCGGTGGGTGCCTTTGTGTGTGCCTACAAGCGGTATCGAGCTGTTCGGAAGGCAATCACTGATGAGCTTCACCATCGACGTCGGATCGGCGCGCGTCACCCAACTGACAGAGCTGGCGCACTGGCCGTTTCCGCCGCGAGAGCTTTTTCCGCACGCGGGTGAGGCGGAGATCGAGGACGCGTCGGCACGGCTGACACCGGAGTTCTTCGACGCCGGTAGCGGTGACCTCGTACTTGCCATCCACACCTACCTGGTGGAGATCGGCGGCAAGGCCATCGTCGTCGACACCGGCAACGGCAACAGCAAACACCGGCCGAACCTTCTGCCGCATCACATGTTCGGTACCGACTACCTCTCACGCTTCGCAGCCACCGGTGTGTCCGTCGACGACGTCGATCTGGTGGTCAGCACACATCTGCACCCCGACCACTGTGGTTGGAACACCGCCCTCGACGCCGAAACCTGGCGGCCTACCTTTCCCCGCGCGACCTACGTTTTCGATCGCACTGAACTGGCCGCGCTCGAACAACTCGCCGCCGACGGTCCACACGAAGGAGTGGTCTCGGATCTCGCGCAGACCTTCGAGGACAGCGTCCGTCCCGTTCTGGCCGGGGCGAAGTGGGAGGCGGTCGGCGACGGTCACGTCCTGGCCGAATCGGCAGGCACAAGCGTCGTCGTGCACAGCGCGCCCGGCCACACTCCGGGCCATATCGTGATCGAGATCCGCACTGCAGACGGCGGCGCCGTCATCTCCGGCGACGTGATCCACCATCCGATCCAGTTTCTGTACCCGGACCTCAGTCAGGGCGGCGACGCGGATCCCGAGATCGCGAGGGTCACCCGCCGCGAACTTCTCGAACGCTGCGCGTCGGAGGGACTCCTTCTGCTTCCCGCACACTTCTCCGTCGACGAACCGATCACGGTTCGGTTCGACGCGGACGGTCTGCCGACGGCACCTTCGATATATGTTGCGAGTCCTGCATAGAATGGGGCCATGCCTGCGACCGAATCGACGCCATCGCTCTCCGGCAGGCCGCTTTCGAGTCGAATCGGGTACGGCTTGGTCAAAGCCGCACTCCGCGTGAGGCAGTCGTACGCAGAGGCCTTGTCTCACGCCGGACTGCTGCCCAATCATCACGCCATTCTCAGCACACTTGACGAGCTCGGCCCATGCCATCAAAAGGAGCTTGCTTCCCGAGTGGTGGTCGACCCCGGTGACATAGTTGCCTATCTCGACAGTCTGCAGGAGTCAGGATACGTTGTGCGCGAACGTGATCAATCTGATCGGCGTAGGCAGGTCGTCTCGATCACGGACTCCGGAGTAGCGAAGTTGATCGAGGGCGATGAGGCCCTCGACGCCGTCGAACAAGAGGTTTTCGAGTCGTTGACCGATCAGGAACGTGAGACATTGACGGTCGTATCCGCCAAGCTCACGGGGCCGACGGCGCGGCCGTCAGAGGCCTGATGATTCCGGGTATTCTTTTGCTCGTCTTGGCTGGACGCTTGTGGCCCCAATAACTCGGTTGGTTGTAAGTTCTTGCCACCCAACTCAGATCGTCAACGGTGAGTCCACCGAACCCGTACTCGATCTGGAGACCGGACGGGCTGCCGATGTAGATCGATGTCATCAGGTCGTTGGTGTGGCGCCCCAGTGTTTGCATGACCTCGGTGTCGTGGCTGTCGAGAAGATCGATCAGGCGTCCGAGATCGTCCATGCATTCGACTTCGAGCATGAGGTGGTTGAAGCCGACGTGGCCGGGATATTCGGCCAGCGCGAGTGAATGATGACGTCCGTTGACGTGATAGAAGCGCACGGTGAATTGATCGTTGGTGACCCGGTCCGAGAGTCGAAATCCCAGCACGTCCACATAGAACTTGTTGGCTTCCTCGATATTCGGTACCTGTAAAACGATGTGGCCCAGGCCTTGATCTCCGGTCACGAATCCGCCGCGCATGACACGACCCGGTGTGAACGACAGTGGCGTCGATGCCTTTCCCCACGAGATTTCGTGGCGAGTTCCCCATGGGTCGGTGAACCACACGAGTTCGGCGACTTGCCGCTCGGCGAGCAGGTCGGGATTGCCGTAGTGCAGCGTGATGCCGCTCCGGTCGAGGTGTGCGGCAAACGAGTGAAGATCGGATTCATTGGCCATTGCCCAACCGGCATACAGGAATTCGTCTACCTTGCCGGGGTGGATGGCAATTCGATAGTTGACGTCGTCTACTGCGAGCCGGATTGCGCCATCCGGTCCGTCTGGTGACAGTTTCGCGCCCAGAAGTCCGGTTCCGTACTTTCTCCAGTCCTCAGCTCTGGGTGACGCGACTCCGATATACGACAGTTCCTGGATCACGATGATCTCCCTCGAATTCTCTTGATGGTCACTGTTCCCAAAATACAAGCAGTGTGACCAATGATTGGCAAGCCAATCGTTGGTATTGCCAAGTAATTCGCGAGCAGTACCCGCCAAAGATGCTGAAATCAGGAAGCAAGGGCCATAGTCCCTGGTGACGCATCCAACCCTCGGCTTCCGAACAGGTCCGATACCCTGGTTCATCGTGACCGCTGCAAATTCAGAGACCGCCCGTGCCCAGTACGACCTGATCGTCGTCGGCTCGGGATTCTTCGGGCTGACCATCGCCGAGCGTGCCGCTACCCAGCTGGGTAAGCGCGTGCTGGTGCTGGATCGCCGTCACCACCTGGGGGGGAACGCATACTCGGAGGCTGAGCCGGAGACCGGCATCGAGGTCCACAAGTACGGTGCCCACCTGTTCCACACCTCCAACAAGAAGGTCTGGGACTACGTCACCCAGTTCACGGAGTTCACGAATTACCAGCACCGTGTCTTCGCGCTGCACAAGGGTCAGGCGTACCAGTTCCCGATGGGGCTCGGCCTCGTGTCGCAGTTCTTCGGCCGGTACTTCACGCCCGAGGAAGCACGTGCCCTCATCGCCGAGCAGTCCAGCGAGATCGATTCGAAGGATGCCTCCAACCTCGAAGAGAAGGCGATCTCCCTGATCGGGCGCCCGCTCTACGAAGCATTCGTGCGCGACTACACCGCAAAGCAGTGGCAGACCGACCCCACCGAGCTGCCCGCGGCGAATATCAGCCGCCTGCCGGTCCGCTACAACTTCGACAACCGCTACTTCAACGACACGTACGAGGGCCTGCCCGTCGACGGCTACACGGCGTGGCTCGAGAACATGGCGAAGGATCCGAAGATCGAGGTCCGTCTCGACACCGATTACTTCGACGTCCGCGACGAACTGCGCGCCGCGAGCCCCGACGCACCTGTCATCTACACGGGCCCGCTCGACCGCTACTTCGACTACTCCGAAGGTGCGCTGGGATGGCGCACCCTCGACTTCGAAACCGAGGTTCTGCCCACCGGAGACTTCCAGGGCACTCCGGTCATGAACTACAACGACGCCGACGTGCCGTTCACCCGTATCCACGAGTTCCGTCACTTCCACCCGGAGCGCGAGTACCCGACCGACAAGACCGTCATCATGCGTGAGTTCTCACGTGCCGCCGAGTCGACGGACGAGCCGTACTACCCGATCAACACCCCCGAGGACCGCGAGAAGCTCGGCGCGTACCGCTCGCGCGCCAAGAAGGAGACCGCGGAGAACAAGGTCCTCTTCGGTGGACGTCTCGGCACCTACCAGTACCTGGACATGCACATGGCGATCGCCAGCGCGCTGACCATGTTCGAGAACACCCTGCGCCCGCATCTCGAATCGGGTGCGGAATTGGCAGGGGAGAGCGAATGAACGCACGTCATCTACTCGAAGGCGAAGACGCCGTCACCGGCGACGAGGTGACCTACCTCGGCAAGTCCCTGCTCCAGCGGATCATCCTGCCCCGCGCCGGTGAGCCGCTCGACGTCCGCACGTTGTACTTGGAAGAGTCCTGGTCCAACAGTCGGCGGGCGCACTCCACCTCGCGCACGTCGGTAGCGCTCGGCGCCGAGACCGAGGTCTCGTTCGCCACCTACTTCAACGCATTCCCCGCCAGCTACTGGCGTCGCTGGTCGATCCTGAAATCGGTGGTCCTGCGTCTGGAACTGTCCGGACACGGCCGCGTCGACATCTACCGTTCCAAGGCGGATTCCTCGCGAATTCACGTGGAAGGCAAGGAATTTGCCGACGGTGATGCCGCAGTCGAGTTCGAGGTGGAACTGGCACCGTTCGAGGACGGTGGCTGGATCTGGTTCGACATCACCACAGATACGGCAGTGGTCGTCGAGAGTGGTGGCTGGTACGCGCCCGTCGAGGCTCCCGGCGAAGCGACTGTCGCCGTTGGTATTCCGACCTTCAATCGTCCGACCGACGCAGTCAAGGCGCTCGCCGCGCTGGCTTCCGATCCGCTGGTGTCTGATGTGATCAAGGCCGTCATCATGCCGGATCAGGGCACCCGTAAGGTGCGTGACGAACCCGGATTCGCCGAAGCCGCTGCAGCGCTTGGTGATCGGCTCGCCATTCACGATCAGGGCAACCTCGGCGGTTCGGGCGGGTACAGCCGAATCATGTACGAGGCGCTCAAGACCACGCAGTGCCAGCACATCTTGTTCATGGACGACGACATCGAGATCGAACCCGATTCGATCCTTCGCGCGCTTTCGTTCTCGCGTTTCGCGAAGTCGCCGATGCTGGTGGGTGGGCAGATGCTCAACCTCCAGGAGCGCAGCCACCTCCACGTGATGGGTGAAGTGGTCAACCGCGGCATCTTCATGTGGACCGCAGCACCGAACGTCGAATACGACCACGACTTCTCGAAGAAGCCGCTGCGCGAATCGAAACTCCTGCACCGCCGCATCGACGTCGACTTCAACGGCTGGTGGATGTGCATGATCCCGCGGCAGGTCGCCGAAGAGATCAAGCAGCCCCTCCCGCTCTTCATCAAGTGGGACGACTGCGAATACGGTTTGCGCGCAAAGAAAGCCGGATACCCGACCGTCACGCTGCCCGGTGCCGCGATCTGGCACATGGCGTGGAGCGACAAGGACGACGCCATCGACTGGCAGGCGTACTTCCACCTCCGTAACCGCCTCGTGGTGGCAGCCCTCCACATGCCGGGCAACGGCCGCGGTCTCGTCGTCAACACGGTGAAGGCAACACTCAAGCACCTGCTGTGCCTCGAGTACTCCACCGTCGCGATCCAGAACAAGGCAATCGCGGACTTCCTCGCCGGTCCGGAACATGTCGCGAACATGCTGCCGACGGCACTCGGTGAGGTCCACGCCCAGCGCAAGGAATTCTCCGACGCCGTCGTACTGCCCTCGTCGACTGCGCTGCCGCTGCCCTCGGGTGCGGATGTCGGGGACGTGAGCCTGCCTCTGTCGACCGTCGCGAAGATCACCCGGGTACTCAAGGCAGGAGTGCACAACGTGAAGCCGGCCAAGCCGGAACACCTCGAGCGCCCTCAGCTCAACGTGCCGACCATCGACGCCCGTTGGTTCCTGCTCTCACAGGTCGACGGCGTCACTGTCACCACGGCCGACGGCCGCGGCGTCGTCTACCGCAAGCGCAATCCGAAGCTTGCGCTCGAACTGCTCAAGGAAGCCACACGGTTGCGCCGCGAACTCGCCGCACGTTTCCCTGAGCTCAAGAAGCAGTACCAGGACGCCGTTCCTTCACTGACCAGCACGGAAAGGTGGGAACGTGTCTTCGGCATCTCCTGAAGTACAGATTCTGGCCGGGATTCAATCGACCGTCGGGCAGCTTCCGGGAGCAGTGAAGGTCGCTCGCGGTATGTCTCACTTCGGTGAGCACTCCCTCGGGTGGATCGCGATCGCTGCCGTCGGAGCTGCCGTGGACAAGCCGCGTCGACGTGAATGGGCCGGAGCAGCCGTCGGAGCTTTCGGTGCACACGCCGCCTCCGTCGTGATCAAACGAGTCGTCAGGCGCAAGCGGCCTTCCGACCCTTCGGTGCAGGTCAACGTCTCGACACCGAGCAAGCTCAGCTTCCCGTCCTCACACGCGACGTCGACGACGGCGGCGGCTGTGCTGATCGGTCGACTGACCGGGCTACCCTTACCGGCGTTGCTGGTGCCCCCGATGATGCTCTCGCGTCTGGTCCTGGGAGTTCACTACCCGACCGACGTACTCGCCGGAGCGGCACTGGGAGCCGCATCCGCGGCGGTAGTTCGCCGGGTCGAAGAAGCCAGAGCCGAACAGAAATGTGGAGATAAATGAGCGAGGAACCGGCTACGGTCAGCGGACCCCCGAAGTCCCTGCCCGCCGGCATCGTCAAGGCGCTTCGCCCACGTCAGTGGGTCAAGAACGTCCTTGTGCTGGCAGCGCCCATCGCGGCCGGAACCGCCACCGAAGCCGACGTGCTGTTGCCCGTCGCGCTGGCGTTCGTCGTGTTCTGTATGGCGGCATCGGGCATCTACCTCGTCAACGACGCGATGGATGTCGAAGCCGACCGCGCTCACCCCACGAAGCGTTTCCGTCCCATCGCGGCCGGAGTTCTACCCGTCAACATCGCGTACGGCATGGCAGTCGTGCTGCTGGCCGGTGCGATCGGACTGTCGTTCCTGGCCAACTGGCAACTCGCCGTGGTCATGGGCGTGTACATCGTCATCCAGCTCGCCTACTGCTTCGGTCTCAAGCATCAGGCCGTGATCGACATCTGCATCGTCTCGTCCGGCTTCCTGCTTCGAGCGATCGCCGGTGGCGTTGCCGCCGAGATCGACCTCTCGCAGTGGTTCCTGCTGATGATGGCGTTCGGTTCACTGTTCATGGCGGCCGGCAAGCGCTACGCCGAACTGCAGTTGGCCGAGAAGACCGGCGCGAAGATCCGTAAGTCCCTCGAGAGCTACACGATGACGTACCTGCGTTTCGTGTGGACGATGGCAGCGACGACGCTGGTCCTCTGCTACGGACTGTGGGCGTTCCAGCAGGACGCCATCAAGGGCACCAACTGGTACGCCATCTCGATGGTGCCGTTCACCATCGCGGTGCTGCGATACGCGGTGGACGTCGACGGCGGCGAAGCCGGAGAGCCTGAGGAGATCGCGCTCGGTGACCGGGTGCTGCAACTCCTCGCGATTGCGTGGATCGGAGTAGTGGGTGTCGCTGTCTACCTCGTCTGAGCCACGCACCGAGGCCGACCCGCACGTCGACACTGCGGCGAACCGCACCACCCTCAGTCGAGGAGTTTTTCTCGGCGGGGTGGTGCTTGCTGCTGCCCTCATGTTCTGGGGTGCGTGGGAGCGTCGTTGGATCGCCGACGACGGACTCATCGTCTTGCGAACCGTCCGCAACCTGCTCGCGGGGAACGGCCCGGTCTTCAACGCGGGTGAGCGTGTCGAGGCGAACACGAGTACCGCGTGGACGTACATCGTCTACGCATTCAGCTGGCTCACGCAGGTCCGCCTCGAATACGTCGTTCTGACGATCGCGCTCGTACTCTCGACTGCTGCCGTCGTGTTGGCGATGCTCGGTACCGGTCGTCTGTACCGAGGCGTACGGCCGTCGGCGGGCGGAACGATCCTGCTGGTACCAGCAGGTGTTCTCGTCTACATCGCGGTTCCGCCTGCGCGAGATTTCGCCACTTCCGGGCTCGAGACGTGCTTGGTGATCTTCTGGATCGCGCTCCTGTGGCTATTGCTCGTTCGGTGGGCGCAGGCGTCGACGCCGTCCACGGCGTCGATCCTGATTCTCTCGTTCGTGGCAGGACTCGGACCACTGGTCCGACCCGAGATGGCAATTCCCGGTGCCGCCGCGTTGATGATGATCGTTCTCTCCGCCGGCCTGACCTGGAAGATTCGCGCACTGATCGTGGTCGTGGCGGGACTTGTCCCGGTGGGCTATCAGATCTGGCGAATGGGCTATTACGCCCTGCCGTACCCGAACACGGCAGTGTCGAAGGACGCCGGTGGTGCGAAGTGGGCGCAGGGATTTGCGTACCTGTGGAACCTCGTCGGGCCGTACCTGCTCTGGCTGCCGCTGCTGTTCCTGCTCATCGGTGCGCTGCTGCTCGTGTGGCGAAACCGAGCGGACGCACCGGCCACCACCACCGATCAACCTGCACGCCCGCTGTGGCAGCGCTTTCAACAGTTTCTGCGCACGCCGCGGGCCGTCGTCACGTTCATTCTCGGCAGCGGACTGATTCTCGGGATCTACTCTCTGCGCGTCGGCGGCGACTTCATGCACGGACGCGTCCTGTTGCCGGTGCTGTTCTGCCTGCTCATCCCGGTCGCCGTCATTCCGTTGCGAGTTCCGGCGCGGACAGCGTTCGGGAGCAACCGAGACACCGCGATCTTCGGGGTCTCGGCGGTGCTGTGGATCGGCACGATCATCTGGGCCTTCTTCGCCGCGAACACGACGGGTATGCCCGAAGGGTCCGTGGTGGGGCGCTCGGGAATCGTCGACGAGCGAGCGTTCTACGCCCTCAACACCGGTCACAAGCACCCGATCCTTGCCGAGGACTACCTCGACTATCCACGGATGCGTGCCATGGTCGAGACCATCGCACGGACTCCGGAGGGCGGGCTGCTGTTGCCGTCCGCCAACTACGATTCCTGGTTCGTCGTCCCCCCGCCGGGGCCGCTCGAGGAGCCGGCCGAGCACGTGGTCTTCTTCCTCAACCTCGGAATGACGAGCATGAACGTCGGGCTCGACGTTCGGGTGCTCGATCAGATGGGGCTGGCGTACCCCTTGGCCGCTCACACCGAGCGACTCGAGGACGGCCGGATCGGCCACGACAAGAATCTCTATCCGGACTGGGTGGTCGCGGATACGGGAATGATCGACGTTCGCCCGTGGCTGCCGTTCTTCCTCGACGAAGACTGGGTTGCCGACGCGAAGCTGGCCATCACCTGCCCGGAAACACAGGAGCTGCTCACGTCGTACCGCTCGGAGTTGACCTGGGCGAGATTCAAGCAGAATTTCCAGCAGGCATTCGACTTCGCGAAGTACCGATTCGACCGGGTTCCGGCCTACGAATTGGAACGCTGCGGGCTCGTTCCGCCAGAGCCACCCCGGTGATGTGATCAGCATCACCGGCTGTTGAAGGTTTGAATATTTCGATTCAGTAACACCGAATTGATTGACCACGATGTACTCGAAGACGATTCACCTAACCTGAATCACCCCCAGGGGTGAAGACGGCGTCGCTCGCAGACTGGGACGTAACGGTCCACCTATTTGTCACAGCTGAACCTGTGACATAAAGTCCAGCGAGCGCAGTGTGACTTGGAAGAGGTCCGCTGCCGACCCGAACTCGTTCGGGCTGGCAGAAAAGCCTGTTCCCCGACGGAATCCGCCGGAACCACTCCACCGAGTGGGTTCCGCAGACGAAGAGAGAGAGCAGTATCCATGCGTTTTGCCAGAAAGAGGCTGACCCAGCGCCTCAAGCACCGAGCGTTGGCCATCGGTGCCGCAGCACTTGTGCTCCCCCTTGCTGCAGGTGTTGCCGGTAGTGCTGTCGCCTCTGCTGCGCCCGCGCACACTGCTCCCAGCCACACCGCTCCCTCGGGCGGATACGACGAGCTGTGGGTGCCCTCCTCGATGGGCAACATCAAGGTCCAGGTCCAGTGGGCCGCACGCGGCGGAAACGCTGCTCTCTACCTCCTCGACGGCCTGCGTGCGCGTAACGACGCCAACGCGTGGAGCTTCGAGACCAACGCGATGGACCAGTACAAGAACGACAACATCACCCTCGTGATGCCCGTCGGTGGCGAGTCCAGCTTCTACAGCGACTGGTACGCACCGTCGAACTTCAACGGCCAGCAGATCACGTACAAGTGGGAAACGTTCCTCACGCAGGAACTCCCCAACTTCCTCGCGAACTACGGCGTTTCGCCCACCAACAACGCGGTTCTCGGTCTCTCGATGGGCGGCAGCGCTGCTCTGACGCTGGCTGCGTACCACCGTGACCAGTTCAAGTTCGCCGGCTCGCTCTCGGGTTACCTGAACATCTCGGCTCCCGGCATGCGCGAAGCAATCCGCGTCGCAATGCTCGATGCCGGTCGCTTCAACGTCGACTCCATGTGGGGACCGCCGTGGAGCCCGTCCTGGCTGCGCAACGACCCGTTCGTCTTCGCACCGCGTCTGCAGGGCCTGTCGATGTACATCTCGTCGGCAAGCGGCCTGCCCGGTGAATACGACCACCCGCGCGCACCGATCGACTACTACAACACGGCCAACGGCATGGGCCTCGAAGCTCTCGCCCTGGTCAACACCCGTGCATTCCAGATCCGCATGAACTCGCTGGGTATCCCGGCCACCTACAGCTTCCCGTCCAATGGCACGCACTCGTGGCCGTACTGGTCGGCAGAGCTGTGGAAGGCTCGCGGCCAGATCCTCGACACCATGAACGCTTGGTGATCGTGCGCGATCCCGTGACCTAGTCACTTCACCAGTGCCGTTCCGGACTCCCTCGAAGGAGAACCGGGACGGCACTTGTGTATTCAGGTGCTGCACAAGCGCCCGATGTCAGTAACAATTGCACCACCAGTAACAGCGCGGCTACCCCAAGCGGGGATCGTTTGCGTGTAGAAATAGTTTCAACGGGGGTCTGGCTGCTCAGGCGGCCACACGATCGACGCGCGGACCGACTGTAAGGAAAGAGAGTGAGCTCATGCGAGTAGGCCTTGCCACGGAGGACCGTCGCCGGTCCCGGGCAACCTTCCGGACAAAGGTCGTCGGCGCACTGGCAGCGATGCTGGTTCTGCCGATCGCCGCGGGCTTGACCACGGCCGGAACCGCGGCAGCCGCGCCGGCACCTGCTCAGGCCGCACCGGCCGCCACCCAGAACCCCACCGGTGCAGCGGTCACGAAGGTCGACTGGCTCAGCGAGCGTCGCGTCGCGCTGTGGGTGAACTCTCCCGCGATGGGCGCCCCGATTCAGGTGCAGATCCTGTTGGCCCGCGATTGGAACGTCAATCCGTCGGCCAGCTTCCCCTCGGTCTGGATGCTCGACGGTCTTCGCGCGACCGACAACGAGAACGCCTGGACCTACGAGACCGACGCCGAGTCCTTCTACGCGGACAAGAACGTCAACGTCATCCTCCCGGTCGGCGGTCAGTCCAGCTTCTACTCCGACTGGCTCCAGCCCGACAACGGCAAGAACTACCAGTGGGAGACGTTCCTGACCAAGGAACTGCCCCCCATCCTCGAAAAGGACTGGCGGACCACGCAGACACGCGGTGTCGTCGGACTGTCGATGGGCGGCACGTCCGCGATGTTCCTCACGGCGCGCAACCCCGGCTTCTTCAAGTTCGCTGCTTCGCTCTCCGGCATCCTCACCACGACTTCGCTCGGCATGCCTCAGGCAATCCAGTTCGCGATGACCGACGCCGGGGGATACAACTCCGCCGCAATGTGGGGACCCCCGTCCAACCCGCAGTGGGCCGCACATGATCCGTACGCGCTGGCCGAGAAGCTCAAGGGCGTCAGCCTGTACGTCTCGAGCGGTAGCGGTACGACCGGCCCCTACGACCAGCCGTCGGGAATTCCCGGTGTCAGCACCAACTACGCAGGTATGGGCCTCGAGATTCTCGCTCGCCTGACTTCGCAGACTTTCGCCACCAAGCTCAACCAGCTCGGTATCCCCGCACAGGTCAACTACCGCCCGTCCGGAACCCACTCGTGGCCGTACTGGCAGTTCGAGCTTCATCAGCTGTGGCCGCAGTTGGCCAACGCCATCGGCGTCGAGGTCGAGAAGCCGGCTTGTGGCACTTCGGGTGCGATCGGTGCGACGGCCGCAGCCAACGGCTGGATCGGCGACTGCATCACCCCCGAGTACAGCGTCGCGGGTGGCCTGGCACAGGACTTCCGCAACGGTCGCATCTACTTCACCAGTGGAACGGGCGCCCAGCCTGTCGCCGGTCGTATCGCCGGCGCGTACATGAACACCGGAGCAGCGGCCGGCCCGCTCGGCTTCCCGCGTACCCCGGAACTCGGTACCCCCGACGGACGCGGACGCTTCAACCACTTCCAGAACGGCTCCATCTACTGGACCCCGCAGACCGGCGCTCACCCCGTCAGCGGCGACATCCTCACCGAGTGGTCCGCACAGGGATGGGAAGGCGGCCCGCTCGGCTACCCGACTGCCGACGAGATCGCGACCCCCGGCAAGCCGGGCAAGGTTCAGGGATTCGAGATCGGCGCGATGTACAGCAGCGCCAACGGAACTCATGCCGTTCTCGGAATGATCATGGGCAAGTACGGCGAACTCGGTTGGGAAAACGGCTGGCTCGGATTCCCGAAGTCGAACGAGGTTCCGATCAAGGACAACGGACGCTTCACCGAGTTCGAGGGCGGCAACATCTACTGGAGCCCCGGCACCGGTGCATGGTCCGTCGAGAACGGCCCGCTGTTCGACGGTTGGAAGAGCGTCGGATACGAAGGCGGCCGCCTCGGATTCCCGATCAGTGACAAGTTCGACATTCCCGGTGGTGTCCAGCAGAACTTCCAGTTCGGCTACATCACGGTGATCGGTGACAAGACAGAAGTTCACTAACTCACAGTGGTGCACGACGGGCGGGCCCGATCACGGATCGGTGCCCGCCCGCGTGCGTTGCGTAACCTGTTGATGGACTTTCGACTGAAGGCAAGGACGGACATTGATGTCGCTTTTCTCGGGTAACCGAAACACTTGTGCACGCGCGATCGCGGTCGGCGCCTTGGCGCTCGCCACGGGTGGCGCACTGGTCGCGTGCGGTAGTGACGACTCCACTGCAACCTCCAATCCGGTCACCACGACGTCCGCTGCGGCTTCGTCCTCGAGCGGTTCGGCGTCTGCGTCCGCCTCTGCGACCACGACGGCGTCGGCTGCGCCCACCAGTCCGGGAGCAGCGGCCACCGCGCCGCCGGAGCAGCCGCAGAGCATCGAAGGCTTCCCGGGTCCCACAGTCGTCGAGGTCAGTCCCGAGGCTCAGAAGTTCCTCGACGGACTGAAGGCGAAGGGCATCACCCCGGCCGGTGACGGAAGCATCGCCGTCAACACAGCCAATTACATCTGTGCTGCCGGTCCTCAGACCGACGACGAGGTCCTGACCTTCGTGACTGCCTTCGTCGGCCAGGAAGCGTCTGCGGAAGGCAAGCAGATCACTCCCGAGCAGGCAGGTGCGAACGCTCAGATCTACGTCGACGTCGCCAACGCCACCTACTGCAAGTAGGCGCGGGTCATGGCGAGGTCTGGAAAGCGTCGTGGGTGCCTGATCCCGCTGCTGATCATTCTTGTGGTCGCAGCGGTCGTGATCGGCGGTTGGTACATCCTGGCCGGGCGGGTGCCTTCGCCGACTCCGATCCCGCCGAGTCCGGAGCCGCCGGTGTCTCAGCCGGCCAGTTGCCCCGATGTCCAGGTAGTAGCCATACCGGGTACGTGGGAGTCGAGCGCTACCGACGACCCGTACAACCCGACGGCCAATCCGGCGTCGTTGATGCTGAACGTGACCCGTCCTCTGCAGGAGCAGTTCGATACTTCGAGGGCCGACGTCTACACCGTTCCGTACGTCGCACAGTTTTCGAATCCGGTTGCGATCCCGCCGGACGGACAGCAGTCCTACAACAACAGTCGGGCGGCGGGAACTGCTGCCACTAACGACTTTCTGATGAAGCGGCACGCCGAGTGCCCGCTCACGAGCTACGTCCTGACCGGATTTTCCCAGGGCGCGGTGATCGCGGGTGACGTCGCCGCGAGCATCGGTGACGGTACCGGTGCGGTACCGGCCGATCTGGTTCTCGGCGTCGGCTTGATTGCCGACGGTCGACGCGATCCGGCGTTCGGGAACACCGTTGGCCCGAGCGTTGCCGGTGTGGGTGCCGAGCTGTCACTGAACGGGCTGAAACTTCCCGGTCTCACGATGACCGGCCCGAGGCCCGGCGGGTTCGGTGACCTCAACGATCGGACCTATCAGATATGCGCGCCCAGTGACGGTATCTGCGACGCTCCGGCCGCCGCTCTCAATCCGACCAACTGGCTGAGTTCGGCGCCGCGCCTGCTCGAGTACTACAACAACCCTGTGCACGCGATGTACAACTCCTTCCAAGTCGATCCGAACGGCACGACGGCCACCCAATGGATGGCACAGTGGGCTGCGGAGAAGATCGACGCCGCGCCGACGCCGCCCCACAGTTGAGTCACCGCCGCACTGTTGATTCGTCACAATCGGGCGTCTCGGGAGTTCGCTCGCGGGTAATCTGCTCGTTTGGTCCCGGTAGAGTGCTGCACGGTCCGGGGGCTTCCTCTACAGTGCTGTCACGTAAGTGACTGGCGAGTAGGTTCGATTTGTCCGGTTTCGAAGTCCGAGTACGACGTACGTGTCCATCACAGGAGAATCGTTATATGAGTTCCACCCACGGCAGCGATGCCCTACGCAAATTCCGGTTTGCGGCCGGTGGCGAGGGCAACGCCGAAGAGGGTGGTGCGCGACGCTTCGTCAAGCTTGCGCAGAAGGCCGAGGAACTCGGCTACGACTCGTTCATGATTCCGGACCACCTGGGTAATCAGGTCGGCCCGATCGCCGCTCTGGGAGCGCTCGCGGTGGCCACGGACAAGATTCGTCTCGGCACTGCCGTGTTGGCCAACGGCTTCCGTCATCCTGCTGTGCTCGCGAAGGACGCGGCGACCATCGACGTGCTGTCCGGTGGTCGACTCGAACTCGGTATCGGCGCAGGCTGGATGAAGGAAGAGTTCGACAAGGGCGGTATCGCCTACGAAAGCCCCGGCGTTCGAATCGAGAAACTCGAGGAGTCTCTGCAGATTCTCGACACACTGCTGCGCGGGCAGGAATGCACCTTCGAAGGCAAGCACTATCAGGTGCGTGGTCTCAAGGGCAGCCCGCGACCGCGGCAGGGCCCGCGGCCGCCGATCATCGTCGGTGGCGGCGGACCGAAGATGCTCGCTCTCGCCGCGAAGTACGCGGACATCATCTCGGTCGCCACACCGACCAACCGTGACGGGCGACTTCTGCTCTCCGGAATCACGATGGAAAAGACCATCGAACGTGTCGAGCGCATCCGCGAAGCTGCCGGCGAGCGTTTCGATGAGATCGAACTCAACTGGACCATCACCATGATCATGATCACCGACGACCGAGAGCAGGCTGCCGAGATGGCAATCGCCGCTCTGGACCAAGGTTTTCCGCCGAACATCGAAGTGGATCGTAAGCTGAGCGTGGAGGAGTTGCTGAACTCTCCATACCTGGCTGTGGGCACTTTCGAGGAGATCGCAGACCAGATTCGACTGGTCCGCGAGAAGACGTCGATGTCGTATGTGGGGGTCTTCCCGACGCAGATGGAAGCGTTCGCCCCGATCATCCCGTTACTGGCGGGCGAGTAGGCCGGAGAATACGGACGATGCGAATCTGTAACATATCGATGGTTTGGGATCGATGAAGTGATTCAGGTGAGTTGCGCACAAAGTGCGATTCGATTGATCGAAGATGGACCCGAGAGAGCGAAGGAAGTCTGGGGCGCAGGCATGAAAGACAGTGCTTGTGTGATCGCTTCGGAGGAGATGGAATGAACGCGCTGTTCGATGGCTTTCTCGACGAGAAGGGCCAGATCCGCCTGCAACCAGGCTTCACGCTGGTCGACTACGTCGAGCAACACTCGCGTGTCAACGCGGACGAGCTCGCGTATCGGTACATCGATTACTCACGCGAACGTGACGGTGAAGCCCTGGAGCTGACCTGGGAGCAGTTCGGTGTGCGTCTGCGCGCTGTTGCGGCCCGTCTGCAGCAGGTCACCAAGCGTGGCGACCGTGTCGCGATTCTTGCTCCGCAGGGACTCGACTACGTCATTTCGTTCTTCGCCGCCATCCAGGCCGGTTCCATCGCGGTGCCGCTCTTCGATCCGGACGAGCCCGGGCACACCGACCGTCTTCACGCTGTTCTCGGTGACTGCAAGCCGACTGCGATTCTGACTGCCGCATCGTCGGCGGCCGGTGTTCGTCAGTTGTTCCGCTCGCTTCCCGCTGCCGAGCGTCCGCGCATCATCGCCGTCGACGCGATTCCCGACACCGTCGGTGAGACGTGGGTTCGTCCAGACATCGAACTCGACGACATCGCGTACCTGCAGTACACCTCCGGTTCGACCCGAGTTCCCGCCGGCGTGGAGATCACCCACCGCGCAGTCGGAACGAACGCGCTCCAGATGGTCGACTCGATCGAACTCAACGAGGACTCACGCGGCGTCACGTGGCTGCCGCTGTTCCACGACATGGGCCTGCTGACGGTCATCCTGCCTGCTCTGGGCGGCAAGTACATCACCATCATGAGCCCGCGTGCTTTCGTGCAGCGGCCGTACCGGTGGATCAAGGAACTGGCTGCGGTCTCCGACGGCGCCGGCACCTTCGCTGCCGCTCCCAACTTCGCTTTCGAGCACGCCGCCGCACGCGGCCTGCCGAAGGATGGCGAGACCCTCGACCTGAGCAATGTCATCGGACTGATCAACGGCAGTGAGCCGGTCACGACGTCGTCGATGCGCAAGTTCAACGACGCTTTTGCTCAGTACGGTCTGCCCAAGACTGCGATCAAGCCGTCTTACGGCATGGCCGAAGCGACGCTCTTCGTCTCCTCGACCAAGCATTCCGACGAGGCCAAGGTCATCTACGTCGACCGCACGGAACTCAACAAGGGCCGCATGGTCATCGTCGACCAGTACTCCGAGAACGCCATCGCGCAGGTCTCCTGTGGGTACGTCTCGCGTAGTCAGTGGGCGGCGATCGTCGATCCCGAGACGCTGACCGAGGTCCCCGACAATCACGTCGGTGAAATCTGGTTGCACGGCGAGAACATCGGCATCGGCTACTGGGGACGCCCCGACGAGACGGCGGAGACCTTCCACAACAAGCTGGACAACCGGCTGAGCGAAGACAGTCACACCGAGGGCACGCC
Organism: Rhodococcus sp. P-2; assembly: GCF_016598535.1. Taxonomy (GTDB): domain Bacteria; phylum Actinomycetota; class Actinomycetes; order Mycobacteriales; family Mycobacteriaceae; genus Rhodococcus_F; species Rhodococcus_F baikonurensis. The sequence goes on from NZ_CP066779.1 coordinate 2,992,445, forward strand.
CGCGGATGCCAACTGGATGCGTACCGGCGACTTCGGCGTCTACGTCGACGGCGAGCTGTACATCACCGGTCGCGTCAAGGACCTCGTGATCGTCGACGGCCGCAATCATTACCCGCAGGATCTCGAGGCTTCGGCTCAGGAAGCCAGCCCCGCCCTGCGCCCCGGCTTCATCGCTGCGTTTGCCGTGCCGGCCAACCAGCTGCCCTCCGTCGTGTTCTCCAACACGCATTCGGGTCTGAAGTTCGACGACGACGATTCCTCGGAGCAGTTGGTCATCGTGGCCGAGCGTGCTCCCGGCGCAGGCAAGGCCGATCCGCAGCCGATCGCGGACACCGTGCGTGCGGCGATTTCTTCCCGTCACGGCGTTACAGCCCGAGACATCCTGCTCGTTCCTGCCGGTTCGATTCCGCGAACGTCCAGCGGCAAGATCGCTCGCCGCGCATGTAAGGCGAGCTATATCGAGGGAACGCTGCGAGGCGGCTATCAGCAGACCGCATTCCCCGATAGCGTTTGAGGAGCAGTCCCTTCATGATCGGTGGCTTGGTGAGTTGATGGTTGAACAAGATGGTGTGCAGAGCAAAGACGTCGTGAGCGAGATGAGTGTCGCGCAGTTGCGTGAGTGGCTTCGCAACTGGATCGCCGACGCGACCGGTCAGCCGGTGTCGACGATTGTGGACGACCGGCCGCTGGACGAGTTCGGACTCGCCTCGCGGGACGCAGTTGCTCTGAGCGGAGACATCGAGGATCTGCTCGGTGTCACGCTGACCGCCACGATCGTCTACCAACACCCCACCATCGCCTCGCTGGCTACTCGGATCATCGAAGGTGAGCCCGAGGCGCCGGAGGAGACCGTCGACGCGTCGTACTACGTCTCAGGCGCCACGACGGACGCCCACGACATCGCCATCGTCGGACTGTCCACACGATTCCCCGGTGCCGGGCATACGCCTTCGGACATGTGGGAAATGCTGGCGGCCGGACGCGACGGCATCAGCGACCTCCCCGAGGACCGCTGGGCCGAGTTCATGTCGGATCCCGCCATCAAGGCCGCGGTCGAGAACGCCAACACCAAGGGCGGGTACCTCGACGACGTCAAGGGCTTCGACGCCGAGTTCTTCGCGATGTCTCCGCTCGAGGTCGTCAACGTCGATCCGCAGCAGCGCCTCGCCCTGGAACTCGCGTGGGAAGCGCTCGAGCACGCACGCATTCCGGCCAGCGGGCTCAAGGGCAAGCAGGTCGGTGTTTTCATCGGCAGTTCCGCCAACGACTACCAGCTGCTCGCGGTCAGTGATCCGACGACGGCGCACCCGTACGCACTGACCGGAACGTCGACGGCCATCGTCGCGAACCGGGTTTCGTACTTCTTCGACTTCCGTGGACCGTCCATCGCTCTGGACACCGCCTGCTCGTCGTCGTTGGTTGCCGTTCACGAGGCTGTGCGTTCGCTGCGTAGTGGTGATTCCGACATCGCGCTGGCCGGTGGCGTCAACATGCTGCTGGCCCCTCCCGGAACCCTCGGTTTCGACCAGACCGGGATGCTCGCTCCCGACGGCAAACTGCGTGCCTTCTCCGCACAGGCTCAGGGAATCGTTCGCAGTGAGGGCGGCGGACTCGTCGTGCTCAAGCGTCTCGAAGACGCCGAGCGTGACGGCGATTCCATCCTCGCGGTGATCGCCGGATCCGCGATCAATCAGGACGGCCGTTCCAACGGTCTGCTCGCACCCAATCCCGATGCCCAGGCCGACGTGCTGCGTTTCGCGTACCGCGACGCCGGCATCCTGCCGACCACCGTCGACTACATCGAGGCACACGGGACGGGTACCGATCTCGGTGATCCGATCGAGGCCGACGCGCTCAGCCGTGTCGTCGGTCGTGGCCGTGACGACGACAAGCCGGCACTGCTCGGTAGTGCGAAGACCAACTTCGGGCACCTGGAGGCAGCGGCAGGCGCCGCCGGCCTGATCAAGGTCGTTCTGGCGATGCAGGAAAACAAGATTCCCGCGACGATCAACTACCTGGGTCCGAACCCGCACATCGACTTCGAGAAGGCGCACCTGCAGGTGACGCCCGAGGCCACCGATTGGCCGCGTTACACCGGCAAGGCTGTCGCCGGTGTTTCCGGTTTCGGTTTCGGTGGTACCAACGCGCACGTCGTCGTCAAGGAATACGTGCCTGCCGAGACGGTAGTGGATGCCCCTGTCGTCGATGCACCTGTGGAAGACGAGAGCACCGTTGTGCTGGCTGTGTCCGGTGCGCTGCCGTCGCGTCGTCGCCGCGCAGCTGCAGATCTGGCCGACTGGCTCGAAACCGAAGAGGGAAGCAAGACGCCCCTCGCCGACGTCGCCCGCACACTTGCGCGTCGCAACCACGGCCGCTCGCGTGCCGCTGTTCTGGCGAAGACGCGGTCCGAGGCCATCAGCTCGCTGCGCGGCGTCGCCGCGGGCAAGCCGGCCCAGGGAGTCTTCTCGGCCGACTCGCCGTCGCCCAAGGGCGCGGTGTGGGTGTTCTCGGGCTTCGGCTCGCAGCACCGCAAGATGGCCAAGCAGCTCTACACGGAGAACTCGGCTTTCAAGGCAGCCGTCGACGAGGTCGACGCGCTGATCCAGGACGAGGCCGGTTACTCGATGGTCGAGATGTTCCTCGACGATGCAATCGAGTACAACGTCGAGACCGCACAGGTGGGAATCTTCACCATCCAGGTCGGTCTTGCCGCGTTGCTGCGTCACCACGGCGCCGAGGCCGAAGCCGTGGTTCCGCACTCGATGGGTGAGGCCGCTGCTGCGTACGTTTCCGGTGGCCTGAACCTGGAAGACGCTGTCCGCGTGATCTGTTCACGTTCACGGCTGATGGGTGAGGCCGAGGGCGCGCTAGTCGGCGACGACATCCGTCTGATGGCACTGCTCGAGTACAGCGCATCCGAGATCGAGGCGTTGCTGCCCACGTACCCCAAGCTCGAGGTCTGCGTCTACGCAGCTCCGACGCACACGGTGATCGGTGGACCGCAGCCGGACATCGAGGCGATCGTCGCGGCCGCCGAGGCTGACGGCAAGATGGCGCGTGTCCTGCAGACCAAGGGTGCCAGCCATACTTCGCAGGTAGATCCGTTGCTCGGTGAGCTTGCCGCGGAGTTGGCCGGTATCGAGCCGACGACGTTGAAGCTCGGTGTCTACTCGTCCGTCGACAAGGACACCTTCTATCGTCCCGGCCACGAGCCGATCCATCAAGAGGCGTACTGGGTCAAGGGTCTTCGCCACAGCGTGTACTTCACCAACGCGGTGCGCGGTGCGGTTGCCCACGGCCACACCACCTTCGTCGAGCTCGCACCCAACCCGGTGACGCTGATGTCGGTGGCGGCTACCGCTTTCGATTCGGGTCTGCACGACATGGAGCTCATCCAGACGCTCAAGCGTAAGGAAGACGAGTCCGCGGGTGTGCTTGCCGCTCTCGCGCAGCTGTACGTCCACGGTCATGCCGTGAACCTCGAGTCTCTGCTTCCCGCAGGCGATTTCGCTTCGGTGCCGCGCACCGCGTTCCTGCGTAAGCCGTACTGGCTCGACATTCGCGTCAGTGCCGGCGGTTCGGCTCGCGTTCCCGGTTCGCACGTCGCTCTGCCCGACGGCCGTCACGTGTGGGAGGTCGACGCCTCCGCCGTCACCGACCTGGCGGTGCTCGTGACTGCCGCTGCCGGACAGGTTCTTTCGGACGTCGCTCTGACGGCTGCGGTTCCCCACGGTGAGCTGGCCGGTGCTGCGACCCTGACGACAACTCTCAACCCGCACCCGGGTGGAGCGTCGGTGCAGGTGCACGCTCGTGAGGGCGCTACGTTCCGTTTGCTGTTCGACGCCGTCGTCACGTCCGGTGAGCCGCTTCCCGAGCTGGTCGTCAGTGCGCCGGTCAAGACCAGTGCGCCGATGGAAACCCTGGCCGAGGTCGTCGAAGACGCCGGAGACAAGTGGGATCCGAACGGTTCGCAGAGCCTCGACGACCGCCTCAAGATCGTCGTTGCCGAGTCGATGGGGTACTCGCCGGAAGATCTTCCGGCCGAGGTTCCGCTGATCGAACTGGGCCTCGACTCGCTCATGGCGATGCGTATCAAGAACCGCGTCGAGTACGAGTTCGACATTCCGCAACTCCAGCTCCAGGCAGTCAAGGACGCGAGCCTCAACGAGGTCAACAAGTACCTGCGCTACGCGATCGACAATCGCGAAGAGGTTCAGGCGATGGCCGACAAGCAGGCCGCGGAGAAGCTGGCGGCCGATGCTGCTGACGAGGACGCTGCTCCCGCCGAGGTGTCGGTGGAACTGCCGGCGACTGCTCCGGTTGCTGCCGCGCCTGCCGATCCCTCCCGTGCCGGAACTGCCGACGACGCCGGCTCCGACGTTCCGCCGCGAGATGCGGCCGAGCGCTTGACGTTTGCGACGTGGGCCGTCGTCACCGGGAAGTCGGCCAAGGGCATCTTCAACGATCTGCCGATCGTCGGTGACGAGGTCGCCGAGAAGCTGGCAGCTCGGCTTTCCGAGCGTGCGGGCGGCGAGATCACTCTCGACGACGTGCTCGACTCCACCACCATCGAAGAACTCGCGGACGTCGTTCGCCAGTACCTCGAGGACGACGGCAAGATCGACGGACTCGTTCGTACGCTGCGTGCTCGTCCCGAAGGCTCCACGGCCGTACCGGTATTCGTCTTCCATGCTGCCGGTGGTTCGACGGTGACGTACGAGCCTTTGCTCAAGCGCCTGCCCGCCGGCACGCCGATGTACGGGTTCGAGCGGGTCGAAGGCTCGATCGAAACCCGCGCTGCGGCCTACGTTCCGCTGCTTCGTGAGATCCAGGGTGACGGGCCGTACGTGCTGTGCGGCTGGTCGTTCGGCGGCGTGATGTCGTATGCGGTCGCGAAGTTGCTGCGTGAGCAGGGCGCTGACGTGCGTGTGGTCGGACTGCTCGACACCGTCATGGCCGGCGAGGTCGTGCCGGACACCGAGGCGGAACGACGCAAGCGGTGGGAGCGCTACGGCAAGTTCGCCAAGCGTACCTACAACCTGGATGTGCCGCTGCCGCTCGATGTTCTGGCTTCCACCGAAGCCGACGAGGATCAGATCCAGATCTTGATGGACATGATCAAGATGAGCGGCGCCAAGATTCCCGGCGGCATCATCGAGCATCAGCGGACGTCGTGGTTGGACAATCGCGCCATCCAGACGGCCGAGTTCAGCAGTTACGACGGCGACGTCGTGCTCTACATGGCCGACAAGTACCACGACGAGCTGATGACGCTCGAGCCTGCATTCAAGACCCGCAAGGCAGATGGTGGCTGGGGTGACTACGTGAAGAACCTCGAGGTCGTCTACATCGGCGGGGACCACCTGCAGATCGTCGACGAGCCGTACATCGCGAAGGTTGCGGCAGACCTCACCACCAAGCTGGCCCAGATCGAGACAGCTCAGACCAAAGCAGCGGAAACCGGAGTTCAGAAGTGACGACAACCACCGCGGAGAAGCTCGCTGAACTCCGCGAAAAGTTGGAGAAGGCAAAGGAACCCGGCTCGGCTCGGGCCATTGCGAAGCGCGATGCAGCAGGGCACAGTACGCCGCGCCAGCGCATCGACATGTTGCTCGATCCCGGTAGCTTCGTCGAGGTCGGCGCCCTGGTGAAGATGGCGGGCGAGGACAACCCGTACAGCGACGGCGTCATGACCGGTCACGGAACCGTCGACGGGCGTCCGGTTGCCGTGTTCGCGCACGATCAGACTGTGTTCGGCGGTGCCGCCGGAGAGATGTTCGGCCGTAAGGTCGCAGCCGTCAACGATTTTGCACTGAAGGTGGGCTGCCCGGTCGTCGGTATCAACGATTCCGGTGGAGCTCGAATCCAGGATGCCGTTTCCTCATTGGCCTGGTACGCCAACATGGGTTCACGTCAGGAGCCCTTGTCCGGCGTCTGCCCACAGATCTCGGTCATCCTCGGTAAGTGCGCCGGCGGTGCCGTGTACGCACCGATCAACACCGACGTCGTGGTCGCGACCGAAGAGTCGTACATGTTCGTCACCGGACCCGACGTCATCAAGTCGGTCACCGGCGAAGAGGTCAGCCTCGAGGACCTGGGCGGAGCGCGCAAGCAGGCGGAGTACGGAAACATCCATCACGTCGCTCCCGACGAGAAGGCTGCATTCGACTGGGTGCGTGAGTACCTGAGCTTCATGCCGTCCTCGTGCACGGAGAAGGCGCCGCTGATCAACCCGGGTCTCGAACCCGAGATCACCGAGTCGGATCTCGAACTCGACGCCTTCATGCCGGATGCCGACAATGCCGGCTACGACATGCACGACATCATTCTGCGGATCTTCGACGACGGAACCTTCCACGAAATCGGAGCCCAGGTCGCGCACAACGTGATCACCGGGTTCTCCCGCGTCGACGGACTGCCCGTCGGTGTCGTGGCCAACCAGCCCACCTACCTCAGTGGCGCCCTCGACGCGGACAGCTCCGACAAGGCCGCACATTTCGTGCGCCTGTGCGACGCTTTCAACATCCCGCTCGTGTTCGTCGTCGACACACCGGGCTTCCTTCCCGGCGTCGATCAGGAAAAGGTCGGCGTCATCAAGCGCGGCGGACGTTTCCTGTTCTCGTACATCGAAGCCACCGTGCCGAAGGTGACCGTGGTGGTTCGTAAGGCGTACGGCGGCGGTTACGCCGTCATGGGCTGCAAGCAGCTCGGTGCCGACATCAACCTCGCGTGGCCGACCGCTCGTATCGCCGTGATGGGCGCCGAGGGTGCCGTCAACATCATGGGACGTCGTCAGCTCGCCGAGGCGGGCGAGAATGCTCCCGCAGTGCGTGCGCAGCTGATCAACTTCTACAACGAGTTCGTCGCGACGCCGTACATCGCGGCCGAGCGCGGATACATCGACGCGGTGATCGAGCCTTCGCAGACGCGTCTCGAAATCCGCAAGGCTCTGAAGTTGCTCAAGGACAAGACGATCTTCAAGAACCCGCGCAAGCACAACTTGATGCCGCTCTAATTCCGGCTGTCACCGAGAGCGTCGAACTGGCGGCGTAGCGCTTCTATCGCCGCCAGGACGGCCGGCCTCTCGCTGTCGGTCCGCCAGGCGAGGTAGATGTCTCGCCCCAACGGCGGAACAGTGTCGAGCATTCGAACACCTTCCGGCGGTACAACTCTCGCCAGTCGCGGAATCAAAGCGACGGCGAGTCCCTGAGCGACGAATTCGACCTGGGTGGGAAACTCGGCGACCTCGTACTCGATTCGAGGGTCGAACCCCTGCGCACGCAGGGTCCTGACGGTGAAGGTGTGAAAATCCGTTCCCCGCGTCCACGTCGCCCAGGCATGCTCGGACAGCTCGCTCAGTGCGACAACCTTGTTCTCCGCCAGCGGATGTGATGCCGGGAGTGCAAGTAGCGCCACGTCGTCGTACACGGGTGTGAAGGAGAGTCCGTCGGGAAGTTCGACGGGCAGGGTGCTCCAGCTGTCTACCACCACGACGTCGAGGTCGCGGCGAATCAGTGCGGGGAGCAGTTCTTCGGATTCGCCTTCGTTGAAGGTGATTTCGAGCTGGGGGTGTGCGTGCCTGATCTCGGCGATGGCTCGCGGCAGCACCGTCCTGCTGGGGGAGACCAGGGCGCCGATACGTACGCGGCCCGTCACTTCGCTCTGCAGCGACGCGATTTCCGCCTCGGCCTGAGCAAGCGTCGAGAGAACCTCTGCGGTTCGGCGCGCGAGGATCCGGCCCGCTTCGGTGAGTCGCACACCGCGGCCCTGTGGTTCGAGGAGCGGAACACCGACCTCGCGCTCGAGTTTGTTCAACTGCTGCGAAATGCCGGACGGTGTGACATGCAAGGTGCGGGCGGCTGCCGCCACTGATCCGTTCTCGGCGACAGCGTGCAGGGCGCGAAGTCTTTCGAGATTCAACACGGTAGTAATACTACTGAATATACGGTCTGAACATTTGCTTGTGCTGAATAGTTAGCGGCAGGAACATTGTCGAGTGACCACTCTGACCTCCGCGACTGCGCAGACACCGACACCCACCCGAACTCCTCGGGGGCGCATCGACCCTCGACTGCTTGTCGTCGGAGGCGCAGCTGCGATCTCGATCAGTTCGCTCCTCATCAAGCTGGCCGATGTCGGGCCTTCGACGGCAGTCTTCTTCCGTTGCTTCCTCGCTTTGCCGCCGCTGTTGTGGTTGGTGTGGCGGGAGTACCGCCGGGTGGGCAAGCCGAGCAGGCGGGCAGTCGTTCTGCAGGTGCTGGGTGGTCTGCTGCTCGGATTGGATTTCGCGTTGTGGTCGCAGTCGATTCTCATGATCGGCGCGGGTATGGCGAGCGTCGTCGTGAACGTGCAGGTGATCGTGGTGCCCACACTGTCCTGGTTGGTGTTCGGTAACAAGGTTCCGATGCGCTTCGTCTTTGCCCTGCCGTTCATGTTCACGGGAATCGCCTTGGCGGGCGGCGTGTTCGGGGGCGGGGGCACTGGCGACGAACTGCTGTGGGGAACGGCGCTCTCGCTCGTCTCCGGAATCGCCTACGGCGGCTACATCTTCGTGGTCGGCCGGACGGGCGAGGCGGATCGGGCAGCGAGCCAGGTGTTGATCTCGACGACGTCCGCGGGCATCGCCGGCTCCGTGATCGGATCACTGTGGGGCCGGATCGATTTCGTCCCGGGTTGGGAAGCGTTCGGCTGGCTCGCGGCACTGGCGCTGGTGGGCCAGGTGTTCGGCTGGATGCTGATGGGACACTCGCTCCCTCGGCTTCCCGCCGAGGTAGGCGCGACGCTCCTGCTCATGCAACCGGTGCTCGCCGTACTGCTGGCGGTTGTGCTGCTCGGTGAACGGCCAGGCGTTGGGCAACTACTCGGGTGCGTCGTCGTTGTCGGAGCGGTCTCGGCCGTCTCCGTACGTCGCACCCGAGCAGTCACCCGAGTAGGCAGCGCAGGCTAGTGCACCCGCATCTCGCCGGGCATCCACATGCCCGAGCGGGTTGCCGTGCCCGTCTCCACCTCTGCCGGAACAGCATTGGGGAAGTACCGGTCGTACCGCTCGAGTGATCCCCAGTCCCGCGCCCAGTCGTCCTTCAGGTACGTCGGAACCGTCGTCGCACCGGCGAGGACCTCGGTGAACCCGAGTGGGCCACCGTTGTCCGCGGACTGCCAGGTGTCGGTGGAGCTGACGGCCAGGGGACGGTCCGGGAGGATGCGGAAGTTCGGCATCTCGGCCACACCGTTCTGATGTGTGAACGGACGTTGGCACGGGAACTGAAGGCCGACAGCCCAGTCCAGGAGGACCGGCTGCTCGTTGCCGATGTACGAGTTCAGGGACTCGAGCTTCGGCACGCGCGGCGGCGTGAATGCCATCCACTGATCGCCTGTGAGGTTGGGATCGAACGCGACCACTCGAACGGCGTCGGCGTCCGGCGCGAGTTCGTCGATGGGGATGCGGACGTTGCGCCACGACGGCGCGGGCCCGATGTCCCGCGGCATGTACGAACCTTGAACCTGCACGGTTCCGTCGGGCTGAGTTTTTCCGTACTCGACCAGCAGCGACTGGCCGTACGTGATCGCACCGGTGTTGTCGACGGACCACACGCGGCCCGCCACGGACATGACCACCAGCGGTGATTCTTCACTGCGAGTGGGCAATCCGTACCAACTCGAGATGAGGGAAGCAGGTTCCTGCACGCCGGGCTGGTAGCTGCCCATGACCGGCGTCTTCGACGGATCGAGACCGAAGGGGAGTTTGGCCGTGCTGCCGTTGACGCCGATGTTGCCGGTGCCGCCGCTGGTTCCGGCGCCGGAACCGGTGGCGAAGCTGGGGCCGACACTCTGGGTGTCGGTATTGCCCATGCCCTGCTTGACTTCGATGTAATCCGCAGTGAGATCGCTGGGAACCCCGTTGGGGGAGAAACCCTTCGAATCAACTCCGGACAACGGATCCTCGGCGTTGAATCCGGGAGCGGTGAGCGGACGTAGATTCCCGGAATTGACGTCGGTCTCGACCAGGACGTCCTCGGCCATGCCGCAGGTCTTGCCCGCGAGTGCCTCGATGTTGCTTCGGCCCAGCGAGTACGCCGGGTACTGCGACACCGCTCCCTTGAGCAGCGAGAGCACCTCGAACAGGACCATCAGACCGGCGATCACGGTGAGCGGAGCGGCCGCGAACTTGCGAATTCGTCTGCCCTTGGCCGTGTTCGGCTTCTCGGGCGGAGCTGCAAATCCCTCACGCAGATACTGCCAGGCGGCAAAGGCCAAGGCGAGAGCAAAGAGCGCGAGGAACAGTGTGTTGGATTCACGGCCGTCGTAGGAGATGGTCTTGTCGAACCACGGCACGCCGTAACTCGAGACGTACCAGTAGCCGTTGATACCGGCGAACGTCAACGCCAGCATCAGGAGGAGTCCGGCCACGAACACCGATCGGTTACGACGTGAGCGCAGGGCCGACGCGGACACGGCGACGGCGGTCAGCGCGGCGAGAGAACCGGCGATGCCCGCGTACGCACCGAAGTGGTGAGTCCACTTGGTGGGGTTGAACATCATCAGGAACATCGTGCCGAAGACGACGCCGACCAGGCGCCACGACGGACCGGTTGCCGCGCCGGGGACGCGGCCGCGGCGCAACAACACGAAGAGCGTCGTGAAGAGGCACAGGATCATCGTCAAGAACGCGAAGCGTCGGGCAACCGAGCCGTCGACGGTCTGGACGAAGAGGTAGTAGTAGCGCAGGAAGTCCTGGTACCACTCGAGATTGGGGCCGATGATCGTTCGGACGCGCGTGGCTTCCATGACGCCGGCAAAGGTCTGGTCGGCGAAGATGACCACCAGCACGATGGTTCCGGCAGCGGCGATCGGTGCGAGAAGCGGCAGTGTGCCGACCAGTCGGTGACGCTTGACGACGATGCGCACCAATGGGCGCACACCGGCGAGAAGGGCTGCGATACACATCAATCCGGTGGGCGCGGCGGCAAGAGTGAAGGCACCGATCAAGATTGCGGTGGCCGCGGGAAGCAGGCGTCCGGTGGCGATGGCGCGCTCGATGGAGCACCAGGTGAGCAGTGCGCCGAGAGCCACGATGGGCTCGGGGCGAAGACCGTTGTTGTACGCCAGCCAGAAGGACAGGAACACCAGCCCGCCGGTCCACAGCGCGACGTTGTTCCGGCGAACCGCCCGGCCGAGACGCGGGACGACCTCGCGGCTGATGACCATCCAGCAGAGGATTCCGGCGAGCAGAGCGGGCAGGCGCATGAACGGGCTCGCGGTCGAGATCTTCGCCATCACGGCCAGCACTTCGTAGTACCAACCGAACGGAGCCTCGGGAACGCCGAACCAACGGAAGTAGTTGGCCATGTATCCCGCGTCCGGCGAGACTCGGGCCATGGTGAGGAGATAACCGTCGTCGGCGGTGTTCGCGCCGATGAAGTGCCAGACAACCAGTGTGCCGACCACAACTCCGTCGATGCCGGAGAACTTCCACCAGCGTGCAGGCAGGAAGCGTCGGTGCTTGCGGCCGTCGGTGCCGTCGAGGCGGGCCAGGGCGATCAGCGCGACGATGGTCGAGAGGACGGCCACGATCATCGCGACCAGCTTCACGACGCTGGGGCTCGACGAGAATCGTGAATCGATCGTCATCGAGAAGCCGAGGCCGTCGGGGGCAGCGCCGTCGGGCAGGTCGCTGAAGACACCGACCACCTGCGGGCGGAAGTCGCCGTCGAGCTGGCCACGAATCGGGTTGCCGTCGGGATAGGTCAGTCCGACGAACTCGGCGGCGGTCCGATTGACGTCCGAGCTGAACGCGATGGCTCCGCAGCGACTCGACTCGACGTCCTCGCGCGCCGCCGAAGCGACCACGACATTGCGATCGAGCACGTCGACACTGGTCGCGGACACGCGGACGAACATCGAGGAGAGTGCGGCGCCGTCGCCCTGAGCAGGCGCTGTCGACATGAGGATGCCGCCACCCTCGGGGAGCGAGCTGACCGCGGTGCAGGGGATCGACGCGTTGACGTCGATGGGAACCTGCGCCATCAGAGGTGCCTCGACGTCGCCGATCACGCCGTTCTGTGGCCAGTTGACCGTCGCCGTCGTCTGCACGACAGGAAGCAACGGAGTTGCCAGTGCGAGCACGAAGCCGAGCAAGCCGGCGATGATCGCGACCCATCGAGTGCGATGGAAACGCTCGCGGGCATCCTGACCAGCAGGAGGCGGCGAACTCGAAGTCTGAGGTGAAGCTGTCACGGCGTCGGGCACGGCTACCGATGGTATGTCAGGGCTGAGCGTGGACCTACCGTGACCGGGTGGTTGGTAGGTCCACGCGTAACAGTTACGACTGGTAACGAATCGGGCCCGGTGTCCAGGTGCCCGACCGGGTCTCGGTGGTGACGTTCATCTGCGCGGGAACCGCGTCCGAATCGAGCGGTGTGTACTGCTCGAGCGAACCCCAGTCCCGATCCCAGTCGTTGTCCAGATAGGTGGGCAACGCTCTGGCCGAGAGCAGTTCGCTGGTCCAACCGAGTGGTCCGCCGCCGTAGTGGTCCTGCCAGGCGTTGGTGGACTCTGCGCCGATGCGGTCGGGCAGGATGCGCCACTCGGGGATCTCGGCGACGCCGTACAGATGATCGACCGGACGTTGGCACGGGAAGGCAAGACCGACGGCCCAGTCCATCAGGACCGGATCGGTGGATCCGACGACGTCCTGCAGCGTGCGCATCGTCGGCACTCGCGGCGGTGTGACCGCCAGCCACTGGTCCGCACTGATGTCGGTGTCACTGGCCACCAGACGCACGGTGTCGGCGTCGGCGGGCAGCTGATCCATCGGCACGCGCAGGTTGCGCCACGACGGCGACGGGCCGATGTCGATCGGATCGACTCGTCCCAGCGCATCGACGCTTCCGTCGGCCTGCTTCTTGCCGTACTCGACCTGCAGTACCGCGCCGGGGGTGACGATGCCGTCGGAATTGACGTAGCGAATACGTCCCGCAGCCGCGACGGTGAGGAGCGGTGCGGCGTCGTTGCGCTCGGGTAGTGAGTACCAACCGGTGGTCAGCGACGCGTTCTGGGGTGCTCCGTAGCTGCCGAGCACCGGCGTCTTTGCGGGATCGAGCCCGAACGGGAGCGCGACGTTGCTGCCGTTGACGCCCGCCGTGGACTGCGAGCCGCCGGCAGTTCCGGATCCGGTTCCGGGCGTGGTGGTGGTGCCGGACTGAGATGTGGTCGTGTCGAGGCTGTTTGCACTACCTGCCGTCGAGTCTTCGGCATCGGCCGTGAGATCGCCTGCGACCCCGTCCGGGGAGAATCCGGTCGATTCGCTCGCGCCGAATGCACCGGCGCCGGCGAGATCGGTGGGCCTGTCGACCAATTGCAGAACGCCGGCGTTCGGATCGGACTCGACGAGTACCTCGCCTGCGAGACCGCAGCTGCCACCGAAGACCGATTCGATGTTGGACTTGCCGATCGAATACGCCGGGTACTGCGCGACTGCTCCCTTGAGTAGGGACAGCACCTCGAAGAGCACGACAGCTCCCGCTGCGATGGTCAACGGTGACGGGGCGAGGAGGCGAAGGCGCCTTGTCTTCTCGACGCTGTCCGTCTTCTCGACGCCGTCTTCTGTGCCGTTTCGCTCGCGCGGCTCCATGACGTGGTACCAGGCTGCCAGCAGCAGCGCGAGGATGGTGAGACCGAGGAAGGCCGTCGAGAATCCCTTGCCGGCGATTGACGGTGGCTTGTCCCACCACGGGACGCCGTAACTCGAGACGTACCACCAGCCGTTGGAACTCGTGAACGCCACAGCGAGGATGAACAGGATGCCGGCGGCGAACAGCGCGCGGTTTCGTTTGGAACGCATGCTCGACGCACTCACGCCGACGGCAGCGAGCACGGCCACCGTGGCGGCCAGCCCGGCGTACACGCCGAAGTGGTGAGTCCACTTCGTCGGGGTGAACTGCATCAGGAGCAGCGATGCGAACACGATGCCGAGGATTCGGCGCGACGGTCCGATCGCGGTGCCGGGGACCCGGCCCTTGCGCAAAATCATCATCACGCAGAAGACGAGTCCGACGATCATGACGAACATGCCGAAGCGGCGCGCCAGTGAACCGTCGGGGGAAATGGTCATCAGTGCGTCCCACCGCAACCGTTCCTCGAACCACGGAACGTTCGGTCCGACGGCGGTTCGCACCCTGGTGGATTCGAGAACTGTCGCGAGGGTTTGATCTGCGAAGACGGCGACGAGCACCACGGTTCCGGCCGCGAGGATCGGCATGATCTGGGACAGGAAGCCGACGCGCTTGCCGCGGGCGATCAGGATCTGCAGGATCGGCCGGGCGCCGGCGATCAACGCGCCGATCGCGATCAGCCCCGAAGGCCCGGCGGCCAACGAGAATGCGGCGATCAGCACCGCCATAGCGGCGGGCAACAGACGTCCGGTGGCGATGGCGCGTTCGATGGAGCACCACGTGAGCAGAGCGCCGAGGGCGATGATGGGCTCGGGACGCAGGCCGTTGTTGTACGGCAACCAGAAGGCGAGGAACACGAGCCCGCCGGTCCAGATGGCAACCTTGTTGCGGCGCACCGCAACACCGAGTCGCGGTATCACCTCGCGGCTGATCACCATCCAGCACAGAATGCCGGCGATCAACGCGGGAAGGCGCATCCACATGCTTGCGGTGCTGACCTTCGCGAACAGAGCCAGCACGTCGTAATACCAACCGAAGGGCGCTTCGGGGACGCCGAACCAACGGAAGTAGTTCGCCATGTACCCGGAGTGCTCCGAGACTCTGGCCATGCCGAGCAGGTAGCCGTCGTCGGAAGTGTTGGCGCCGAACACATGCCAGAGCGCCAGCGTGCCGATAACCAGGGCGTCGATGCCGGTGAACTTCCACCACCGTGCCGGTAGGAACCGCCGCGCACGACGGCCGTCGACGCCGTCGATCCGGTGCAGTGCGTACAGCGAGACGATGGTCGAGAGTGCCGCGACGATCATCGCGAACAGTTTGAGAAGTGTGGGGCTGGACGAGAACCGGGAGTCGACGTCCATGTGGGCGGACAGTCCGGCGGGCGCTGCGCCCTGCAGGTCGGTGAAGATGCCGACCACCTGTGGGCGGTAGTCGCCGGTCAAGGTGGCGCCGACGCCGTCGATTCCGGTGACGGCCGCGACGGTCTGCTCGGAGTTGGTCGTGATGGTGAGCGCGGTGCATCCGCTCAGTTGATCGAGCGGGGCCGAGATCAGCACCGAATCGCGGGTGAGTGCTTCGAGGCGGTCGGCCGTGGTGCGGACGGTGAGGCCGCGAGCGTTTCGGTCCGGAGCACCGTTCGGCATGGTCGAGAGCAGTGTGCCGCCGCTGCCGCCCAATTGGCCGAAGGTCGAACACGGGATGCTGATGTCCAGCGATGTGGGCGAGTAGGAGATCAGCGGCGACGAGACGCTGTTGACGGTCCCACCCTGCGGCCAGTCGATGCTCGCGGCTTCCTGCTTGACGGGCAGGAAGGGCGTCGCGAGTGCAAGTAGCAAGCCCAGAAGGCCGGTGACTATCGCGATGAGTCGTGCCGTCCGGACTCTCTGGGAATCCGATTCTCGGGGAGCATCGGGGCCAGTGGGCACGGGTTTCGGGGGCACTACTACTTCAGACGGCACAAGGAACGATGTTAGGCGAGTGCGGGCCCGCACATCCTGAGAGAACTACTCAGGATGCAACTTCCTGTTCGGATTGTGGTGTTTCAAGTGTTCGGGCGATGGTGTCGAGTGAAATACCCAACACTTCCGCGACCGCGCTGATGGTGAAGAAGGCGGGTGTCGCGATGCGTCCGGTTTCGATCTTGCGCAGAGTTTCGACCGAGATCCCGGCGTCGAGCGCTATTTGAACCATGCTTCGGTCCCCCCGCGCAGATCGCAGGAGTTCACCCAGTCGTAGTCCTCGTTCGAGTTCTTCCGCCGTCAGCGGCACGCGCACCATGTGCTTATAGTAATACCGGTATAGTTATTCGACAAGGAAGGTGTTCGAGATGGTCGAAATCAAGACCGCAGGCGAAATCGAGGCGATGGCGGCGGCGGGAAGTATCACGGCGCAGGCTCTGGCTGCGGCGCGTGCGGCGGCGAACGTCGGGGTGACGTTGCTCGAGCTGGACGCCGTTGCCGCGGAGGTTATCTCGGCAGCCGGTGCCTCGGCGCTGTTCTTGAACTACCGGCCGGCAACGGCGCCGACACCGTTCCCCGGCGCCATTTGTGCGAGTGTGAACGATGCTGTGGTGCACGGTATCCCGAATGGGTACCGACTCCGTGACGGTGATCTGGTCAGCATCGACTGCGGTGCGAGACTCGACGGTTGGTGTGGTGATTCCGCCATCAGCTTCACCGTCGGGCAGGGGAGCAGTGAGGATCAGGCACTGATCGACGCGACCGACGAGGCACTTGCCCGTGGCATTGCCGCCGCTCAGCCCGGAAACCGATTGGGCGACATCGGTGCCGCGATCGGACAGTACGCGCGCGGACGCGGGTACGGCATGCTGGCCGATCACGGTGGGCACGGCATCGGCCGCGAGATGCACGAAGGGCCGGACGTGCCCAACGAAGGTCGAGCAGGCAAAGGCTTCCGGCTACGGCCCGGCCTGGTCATCGCGATCGAACCGATGCTCATCGCCGACGGAACCGACGACTACCGGCACGACGCCGACGGGTGGACCCTCCGTACCGTTTCGGGCGCCAGGGCTGCGCACAGTGAGCACACGGTCGCGATCACCGAAGACGGTCCGGTGATCATGACCCGCTGATCAACCCTGCAGTTGGCTAGCTCTGGTTCGAGGTCTTGCCGCTCACGAGGTCTCGTACGTCCCACACCCACACGTCGTCGACGCGCTTGGCGTCGAAGCCGACCAGCTCGTCGACCGTGTGGCGCAGGGCGTCGTCGCCGGAGAATCGGGGAAGCACCAGGACGTCGGCGTGCCAGTACCGCAGGTCGGTCAGCGCGTTGGCTCTGGTGCCCACGTCGATCAACGGAACCTTGCCGGTTTGTTTGGCATTGACCAGCAGGGTCGAGGTGGGCCGGGACTCGGCGCCGTAGATTCCGGCGCGGGTCTTCGAATCCGGGCCGACGAAGTACCCGCCGGCGATGGGGAAGCCGAAGTCGGCGTCGACCTGCCAGCTCAGTGCGCGGGCGTCTTCGGCGCTCGCGACGGGGACCGTCACCAAGGTGCCGTCGCTGACGTAGTTCTCCCACGAGCCGCTGGTGATGAATTCTGGGGTCGCAGATCGCTGATCGGCGTCGATGGGCGTCGGGATGAGGGGAATCATCG
The DNA here is from genome assembly GCF_016598535.1 of Rhodococcus sp. P-2. Lineage (GTDB taxonomy): Bacteria > Actinomycetota > Actinomycetes > Mycobacteriales > Mycobacteriaceae > Rhodococcus_F > Rhodococcus_F baikonurensis. The sequence goes on from NZ_CP066779.1 coordinate 3,009,728, forward strand.
CGACGGCGAGCGCCACCAGCCAGACACCGGCTGCCGTGCGGCGCGGTCCACGAAGTTCGACGAAAGCGCGGTAGGTGCCGAGGGTGAGCAGCAGTCCGATCGCCGGAATCGCGCCCATGGCGAATCGGGATTCGAGCACCGATTCGAACAACGGCAAGTCGGCGAGGAGTTTCCACGGCAGGGTGATGCCGGTCTTGTCACCGTCGATGGTCAGTTCTGACCCGAGTGAGAGCACACCCATGACCACGATCACGGCGGCCGCAGCGCGGGTCAGGCGGATGCGCCACAACCACACCGTTGCACCGAGAAGCAGGAGCACCAACGGCCAGCCGAAGTACGCGTTCTCCTCGGTCGGGTTCATCCGGAACTCCGCGCCCTCGGGATCGCCCGCGACCGATTCGGTCGGGAACGTGGTGAGTGCAGCGGTGTCGTTGCCGGCCTGACCGTGTGAGACGCCGTCGTAGCTCGCCGGGCCGAAGAACTGCGACCACAGCGGCACCGCGGTGATCAGGAGTGTGACTGCGCCGCCGATCACGAGGCCGGGCATCGCGCGCTTGATCGCCTGGCGGGATTTGGCCAGGTCGGGCAGGGCGTAGGCGGCGCCGAACACCATGGCTGACATCGTGAAGATGAGGAGTGGCTCTTCGCCGAGGAAGATCTGCCACGCGACGAGTAGGCCGAGAACGATTCCGTCGCGAACCGGGCGTTTGCCGTTCGAGATGCGTACTACCTGCAAGAAGATGAAGGGGAGTACGAAGAAAGCGACGAAGTTCGGATGACCGTTGGCGTGCGAGATCATGGCGGGCGCGAATCCGCAGAACCCCGCGCCGACGGCGGCGGCGATCTTGGAGCGGACGGAGACACCGGTCAGTACGTGCCGCGAGAATGCCCAGTACCAAGCGATGGCAGTGCCGCCGAGGCCGGCGGTCAGCCCGATCGCATACGTGGCCGTCGGTCCGAAGAACAGCGTGATCGGGGCCAGCGGGATGCTGATGCCGAACATCGCGGTGTTGGCCATCAGGTTCACACCGAGCGGGTAATTCTGCAGGTCACTGAACAGCGGGCTGCGGAACTGGGCGAGCGCGTGGGCGGTGTCGGCGAAGAACCATTCCCACATCGCCTGATCGCGTCCTGCGTTGAAGAGGTAGCCGGACTGAAGATCGCTCCACAGGTTCGACATCACGTAGATCGCCGCAACGGTGAACGTCGCCATGATCGCGAGGTCCACAAGACGCCCACGCTGGACGACCGAGCGCCGCACTGCTGAACCGACTCGCCCTGGACGTGCTTCTTCGAGCAGTTGGACGTCGGGCAAGGTCTCGGTCATGCAGTCGGTGCCTTTCGGTTCTGGCGCCCATCCCTGAAGTCGCAGTTCTCAGAAGTTCGGGGTGGCCTATTTAGGTCTCGATTCGATAACTTCCACTGTCAGAGTAACGAACAAAACGGTTCGCGTCTGCGAGCGGGCGCAGTCAGCGGGACAAACCGGTCCGCCCGACTTGTCCGGAAAGTAATGTTTTCGTGCATCGTTTGACGGGTTCGTGACCGGGGTATCGCAACAAGGATCTTGCTCGCGTTTGTTCAGGCAGCCCCGACGAATCCCATCCTCGACGAAGAGTTGGAACCTACGTCCGGGGCCTATACCGGATGGGATGGTGCTTGTGCATGTCGAAGACAGCAGTTCGCAGTAGCGCAGTGGGAGCAGTGGCCCTGTTGGCCGTTGTCCTGGGGGGTGGGACGGCGTCGGCAGGCGTCGACAACACCAGTTCGATCACCGACGTCAAAGGAAATCGGATAGAGGTCTATCAGGCTGATACCGCTATCCACGTCTTTCCACCTCTCGACAGCTCACCGCTGAGCGTCGAGTTCTTCCACGACGGGGTTGCCGGCGTGAAGATCGACGGGCCGGACGCAGCAAGTTTCACCGGCACGAAGCTGACGATCGGTTATCAGATCGGCTATCCGATCGCGTTGACCGGCGCGACGGTCGTTCTCAACAGCCCCGGTCTCGACTGGGCGATCGACAATGGCACCGACATCGGCATCGGACTCATTCCGGACCCCACGCTGGGCGTCGACTTCTCGAATCACGTCATCCTCGGCGGCGACATCATTCCGTCACAGGAACTTGACGTCGATCTGGCGCCGGGCGGTATCACCGACGTCGCGCTGCTCGAAGATCAGGAATTCGACGGTCCCGAAGCGGCCGTTCGGCTTTCCGGAGTTCACGGGTACGTACAGGGAGCAATCGGGCCGGTGACCATCAGGCCGTACGCGAAGGCTGTCACCTCGAATGGCGATACCGTAGTCACTTACGGTGTGCCGCAACGGTTGTAGCGCAGTACCGGCGCTCCCGCCGTCACGCTGCAACAGCGTGGTGGTGGGAGCGTTCCGCGCTGTGAGTGGTTGACGCGGTGCCACGAATAGGCTCCGCGTCCGCCCAATGAGCGCTGCGGGAAACACTCACGAGCTTCGCGGCCAGTCGTGCCACGATCCACACGAGGTACACGGCGGTGATCAGAAGCAGGAGTGCCCAGTCGTGCGCGAAGAATCCGACTATCCCGCCGATCGTGAACGCGAGGGCGACAAAGACGACGCGCCCGCCCACGTCGGTCTCGACCAGATACTCGGGTTCGACCGGGTCGTCGGGTTCGCTCGATTCATCGACGTCCCCAGCCGATTCGGCTCTGGACTTCTCGTGGTGTTCGGTCGGGATCTCGAGCAGTTCGCCCCATTCGAGCACCGCAACGGTGTGCGCGGTGTCGGTCGGGATCGCGCGGTAGTCGCGAGACTCGGACACGTCGATGAGAGCCCTTGCCAGAGTGAGGACTTCGATGCGGTTGCGAATCGCGACACTCAACACTTCGTGAAAGGCCTGCTCGCGCCCGAACGGTTTGCCACGTGCAATGACCAGAACATGCTCTGCGGAATCGAGAACTGCACGATGCGGTACAAGCTCGCGGCTTTGCGCAACGAGTTCGCTCACTGTCATCACCTACCCCGCCGGTGGTTGATGCGGCCGTTTGCTCGACTGCGCTTGGAGGGGCTGAGTACCCCGGCAGTTTCGGAAACAAACTCGCCGGGTGGCGTGTCAGATTTGCGCAGCCGGGGCCGAGAGTGCTCCGAGACAACTTTCGATCAGGTCGGCCACGATGACGTGAGCACGTTCTCGGCTGTCGACGCGGCCCTCCCAGGTGGCAAAAGTGACGACGGCGAGCACGGTCAGAGTTCCCGCCCGAAGCTCGGCGATTTCTGCCGGCAACGAGGACGCAGCGACGATCCGTCGCTGGACTTCGCGGAAGCTCTCGGCCTGCATGTGATCGCGGATGGTCGACGACATGGCCGGGTCGAAGATCGACTGCACCAGGAACCGTGCGTACAAAGTGCCCTCACGGTAGATGGTCTGTTCCGCCAACGGCAGGACCAGAGCCTCGACGAGAGCACGCATCGTGGGCGGATCCGACTCCAGATCCAATGCATCGAGCAAGTCACGCCGACGGTCACCGGCAGGTCGCATTCTGGACTCGACGACCGCCGCCAGCAAACCCTCGCGTGAACCGAAGTGATACTGCGCAGCCGACTTGTTGGCCTGCCCGGCTTCGGTCTGAACATCTCGAAGCGTCAGAGCGGCCAGACCTCGTTCGGCAACCAGACGCTCGGCTGCATCGATCATTGCCGCTCGGGCATCGGTTCGGGTCACGGTATGAAGTTAGGGGTGCGCCGGGGTCGCGTCAACGACCCCGGCGGTAAGCCTTTTGTGACGTATCTCCTGGTTAGATCGCGTCAGAGCGGGTAACGACCACAAACGGGCCCTGCTCTGTGACGGTGAATCGCGGATCGTCGAACAGTTCCTTGGGGAACGTGACCGTGTAGCGGCGGACGTTCGGGTCGTTGGGATAGACGTCCTCGGCCAACCGCAGTGTGTATCCGTCGGCGCCCTGGCGGAAGACGAAGGCGTCGGGGCTGCGCCACGGCGCCGAGTCCAGTGCAGCTATCAGTTCGTCAGGGGTCTTCAGTTCCGACCACTGCTCGATCAGCGCGGCGCGGGCGCGGAAGTCGGCGAGCGGGTTCGCGTAGTGCGACGTCAATCCTTGGAAGCCGAAGTACGGGTAAAAGCTCAGGAAGCCGATGTCGGCAGTGAGCACCACTGTGTCGTGGGGATCGCGTCCCAACTGCTCACGGATGATCCGGTCGATGTCGGCGTAATTGGCTTCGGCCCCGGGTGGCCTCTTGTCGCCGCGCTCACCGTTGCCGTCGGTATCGCTGTATGCCACAGCGATATCCGGTGCCAGCACCTGCGGGATGTTCTGCGCGAAGGCGATGGCTCCGATGACACCGAGTGCAACGAGTACCGCTTTGACGCGGGGATTTTCGCTGGTGGCCAGGACGATCCAGCCGGCGAACTCGAAGAAACCGAACACACCGGCGGCGGCAAGCAGTCCGATCAGCACTGGCTCCAGCCGGAATCCGAGGAGCGTGCTGCCGGCAACGGTGAACGTCATGGACAGCAGCGCCCACAGATAGACGGCAATGACACCGATACCGAGTGCTCGGGCGCGGCGGGAGAACAGGAACCGCGAAATCAGCCAGACCGTGCCGAGTAGGCACAGGCCGCCGACGAGCGAGAAACTCAGCATCGGGAAGGGCAGCACCGCACCGGAATCGGGGAGGTAATGCATTGCCGTGCCGGATTCTGCGGTGGCACCGGAGAGTGCCTTCAACAGGTACGGAGTCCAGACGGTCAGAGCGACCAGTCCGGAGATCACGGCGATGACAGCGAGCCTGACGAGGGGGCCAAGCGCGGCTTTCCACGTGTTCTGGGCGCGTGCGGCAAGTACTGCGGCAACGACGGCCATCAGAGTCACGGCGAATGCGGCGAATCCGAGGTACAGCGTGTAGACGGTTGCGGCGAAACCGAGGAACAGGCCCGTTCCGAGAATTGCGCCGGCTCCGGCAAATCGAGAGGCACCCGGGCGATCGAGAGCCCCCCACGCCAGGATCAGCACCGGCGGGATCAGGAGGTTGATGACGGCGCCGTACGCCTCGGGAGAGTTGTACGCCAACACGACGGCAGTGACGGCCAGTGCTGCGACGACGGCCCAATCGCGTCGAATCAGCTTGGTCCACAACACGAGTGCGACGACGGCGACGACTGCCAGGGAACCGATCGCATAAGGCTTGAAGGCTTCCCAGCCGTCCATGCCCAGTAGGTTCGCGACGCGTCCACCGATCCAGAACCAGCCGGCCGGGTAGAACGGCGGCAGATCCACGTACGTCATGTCCTGCAGCGCAGCAGAATCCGTCAACCGGGTCAGGTATTCGGTGCGAAACTGCTGATCGACGGAGACGCCGTGCAGATACAGACTTGTCGCCGCGAGGGGAAGACCGAGCGTCGTGGTGACGAAGCCGGAGAGCCCTGCCCACGAGAGGAGCTTCGCGACCCGCTCGGCTTTGCGGGCGCGGAACATCAGAACCGCGATACCGATCACCGCGATGCAGAGCACCTGCAGGACCGTCGTGACCGCCTGCGTGACGTTGGACGATGTGAACGCCGGCCACTGCACTCGGCCGAAAGCAAAGAGCCCGACAGCGGCTACAACAGCGGCGACCAGCGCTCCGAGGACCATTTCCACCACCGTCGCCGTGGCATTACGCCACGGCGACGGGGTCGAAAGGTCTGTACTCGGAGCAGTTGTTGTTTCTGGCACGGGAGGAGCTTAAACCGGCAACTTCCGGAAGATCGGGCGCGGCACGTGGCGAAGACCCATCATGACGAAGCGCCACGGGCCGGGAGTCCAGACGATTTCCTTGCCCTTGTCCGAGGCGGCAACAGCGAGCTTCGCGACGATGTCCTTGTTGACCGTCAGCGGAGCTTCCTTGACGTGGGCGCTGAACTGGGTGCGCACCATGCCGGGGCGAACGACGGTTACCTGCGGTCCGAATTCCGCGAGAGCCTCGCCGAGTCCGAGGTAGAAGCCGTCCAGGCCCGCCTTGGTGGAGCCGTAGACGAAGTTGGCACGCTTGACGCGCTCGCCGGCAACCGACGACATCGCGATGATCTTGCCGAAGCCCTGAGCCTTCATCTTCTCGCCGAGAAGAACGCCGACCGAGACGGACGCGGTGTAGTTGACGTTTGCCACCAGAACGGCCTTGCGCTGGTTCTGCCACAGCTCTTCGGAGTCACCGTCCAGTGCGAAGGCGACGATGGCGACGTCGACGTCCCCGTTGGAGAACGCCTGGTCGATGACCTTCGGGTGCGATTCGAAATCAACGGCGTCGAAGTCGATGAGCTCCACCGAGGTGGCGCCCTTCGCTTCGAGCTGCTTGACCGCAGCTTCGCGTCCCGGGTCGCCGGGAAGAGCCGCCAGAATGACGCGGAGCGGCGCCTTCTTCAGGTATTCCTCACAGATGGCGAGGCCGATCTCGGAGGTTCCACCGAGAAGCAAAACGGTTTGCGGGTTACCTACAGCGTTGATCACAGTTCCAGCCTTCTGGACATATCGGAGGCGAAAACGCCTGTGGGGTCGTACTTGCGGCGCGTCGCGATCCACTCGTCGATGCGCGGGTACATGGCGTGGAAGGTTTCCGCGGACGTTCGCGAATCCTTGGCCGTGTAGAGGCGTCCACCGAATTCGAGGACACGCTTGTCGAGTTCGGTGACGAACTCGTTCAGGCCCGGCTTGATACGGAAGTCGACGCAGATGTTCCAGCCCGGGATCGGGAAGCTCAGCGGCGCCTGGTTGCCCTCGCCGAACAGCTTGAACACGTTGAGGAACGAGTAGTGCCCGCTGCGCTGGATGTCGACGATGATCTTCTTGAACTCGTCGACGGCCTCGGGCGGAACCACGAACTGGTACTGCAGGAATCCGTTGGATCCGTACGCGCGGTTCCACTCACCGAACATGTCGAGGGGGTGGTAGAACTGCGTCAGATTCTGGACCTTGCCGCGATACTTGCCGGACTTGCGGAACCAGACCTCACCGATCGCGGTGAAGTTGAACTTGTTGGCCAGCCCGTTCGGGAAGACGTCGGGGAACGTCAGCAACTGCGGTGCATCGAATGCGAGCGGGTTCTTCTGCAGCTTGGCCGGAAGCTGATCGAGCTTCGCCAACGATCCGCGCGAGACTGCCGCACGACCGAGCTTCGGGGGCGCGGAAATCGCGTCGAACCAGGCGCTCGAGTACTCGTAGTTGGCCTCGCTGCCGTCGCTGTGCAGCGCGATGGTCTCGTCGAGGCTGTTGGTGACGTCGCCGTCGGCAATGAAGTACGCCGTCTCGGTCGGTGTCATCTTGATGGTGGCGCGCAGGATGATGCCCGTCAGGCCCATGCCGCCGATCGTGGCCCAGAACAGCGCGGCCTTGGGATCGTTGCGCCCGCCCTTGGGGGTGAGAGTGCGAACCTTGCCGTCGGCCGTCAGCAGATCCAACGACACGACGTGGTTGCCGAAGCTGCCCGCGCTGTGGTGGTTCTTGCCGTGGATATCCGAGCCGATGGCGCCGCCGATCGTGACCTGGCGAGTACCCGGCAGGACCGGAACCCACAGGCCGAACGGCAGAGCAGCCTTCATCAGCTGGTCCAGATTCACGCCGGCGTCGACGTCCACCAGAGCGGTGTCGCGATCGATGCGATGAATGCGGCTGAGTGCATTCATGTCGACGACCAGCCCGCCGGCGTTCTGCGCCGGGTCGCCGTACGAGCGGCCGAGGCCGCGCGCGATGACGCCGCGTCGCAGATGCGAGGGCTTGGAATCGTTCTGTTCCGCAACCTGGGCGACCGCGTTCGCGATCACTTCCACGTCGGGGGTGGACAGCACCTGTGCGGTGGTGGCGGCGGTGCGTCCCCAACCGGTGAGGGTGCGGGCTTGGGTGTGGAGAGCCGGCTTCGGCGTCTCTTCTGCTGTCGTGGACATCAAGGTAGAGGTTACCTGGGAGTAGTGCCGACGGCTCCGACTCGAGTGGTTACTCTCGTCGTCGTGCCCGAAACACCTGCAAGTCACCAGCACGAACCCCACGTCCCGCTGCCCGTCGAGATTCCGGTCACGACGGACATCGCCGACGACGCGTTGGACCTGAAAACGCAGATCGTCCGGTTCGTCGCGACGGGTGGGTTGTCGGCGGTCGTGGACTACGGGCTGTACGCATTCCTGTTCAAGGTCGTCGGCCTCGATCTGAGCGTGGCCAAGTCGATCAGCTTTATTGCCGGCACTACGACGGCGTATCTGATCAACCGGCGGTGGACGTTCAAGGCCGAGCCTTCTCGCGCCCGCTTCATCGCTGTCGTCGCGTTGTATGCGATCACTTTTGCGGTTCAGGTCGGGCTCAACGCGCTGATGGTGCATGTGCTCGCCGACGAGTGGTGGCGCATGCCGCTGGCCTTCGTCATCGCGCAGGGCACCGCGACGGTCATCAACTTCATCGTTCAGCGGGCAGTGATCTTCAAGATCAAGTAACGGTTCGGGGTGGATTAGCGCATTCGTCCGGTTTCGTGGGAGAGAATCGAGCCCATGATCATCGTTCTCGATTCTTCGGCCCTGACCAGGGGCGCACGGTTCGACGCCGCCATCGCCGACGCTCGCGCACTCGGACACCGCGTCGTCGTGCCGCGATTGGTCGTTCTCGAAGTTGCGAGTCGCTATCGCGAGGAATCGGCGGAGATGATCGCGGCCCTGAGCGTCCAGGCGCGCATGTACGACCGACTGGGATTGCGGCGCGACCTCACCAGATTCGTCGACGCAGCTCACGACAAGGCCGACGGCTATGTCGACGACGTGATCGAAGACCTCGTGGCGATCGGCGTCGAAGTGGTCGATCCAGTCGACGTGTCGCATCTCGAGGTGGCCGAGAGGGCGATCTCGCTGCGTCGGCCCTACACCGACAAGAAGAAACGTGACGGATATCCGGCGACCCTGAACTGGCTGACCGTGCTCGATCTTGCCGACCGGAACCCGGGCGTCGACGTGATCTGGGTCAGCTCCGACGCACGGGCGTACGGCGACGGCGAAGACGGGGTCTGGCACGCGGATCTCGCGCGTGAACTGGCGGCGCGCGGCCTCGAGTATCGGGTCCGGTGGGCGTCGGACATCCCGCTGATCGACGGACCGGTGCAGGTGGAGCAGGTGGCTGAGGTCGCACCCGAGGCCCCGGTTGCTCAGGGCTTCGTGGAGCCGGAAGCGGTCGTTCCGGCAGAGATTCCCGAACCCGTGGCCCCCGTGGTTCCCGCAGCGCCCGTCGTTCCGGAGGCACCGGCATCAGCTCCCGCGCCCAAGCCCGTACAGCGCGCAGCGCGGACGAGAGTTGCGCCGCAGCGCATCGAACCCGCCCCGAAAGCTCAGTCCGGTGGACTGCGCGGTCTGGGCAAGGTCATCGGCGGGCGGAAACGAAAGGTCACGATCGTCGACGATCTCGACGAAGTCGACCTCTTCGGTGCCTGATCGCTTCTAATCTGGACAGATGTCTCTGTTGCCGACTGTCAGTCGTAGGACCGGAACTCGATACGGCAGGCCGAGTATCGAATCGCAGGTCCTCTACAACGCGTGTCGATGGATGCTTCGGCCAGTGGTCGGGATCGCTCCGCTGACGCCTGGCGCCATGCGCCGCGCCGCAGTGCTGGACTCGGCCGCGGGTGTACGCATTCCCTCCGGGATCGATCGGGAAGCGATTCGTTTTCCAGGTTTCGACGGTGAGCTCGTGCGGACGGCAGGCTCGACGGCTGATCTGCGCGACGGTGTAGTTCTCTACCTGCACGGCGGCGGGTTCATGTGTTGCGGGCTCAACACGCATCGACCGGTGGTTGCCGGCCTCGCCAAGCGAACCGGCCTTCCGGTCCTGCACGTCGCGTATCGGCAGTTGCCGAGCACGAGCATCAGTGGGTCCGTCGACGACTGTCTGGGTGCATACCGGTGGCTCCTCGAACAGGGAGTACTGCCGGAAAAGGTTGTCTTCGTTGGTGATTCGGCCGGAGGTTTCCTGGTTTTCGCGACGGCGCTTGCAGCTGTTGCCGCCGGAATCGAGGTTCCCGCCGGGCTGGTCGGACTCTCGCCGCTCCTCGATCTCGATTGCACCACCAAATCGGTTCACGCCAACGCTCGACGCGACGTCATCGCCCCGGTGTCGGCATTGATAGCGATCGGAAAGCTTGGCGGACAGACGAACTCACCTGTCGACGGCGATCTGGCCGCGCTGCCACCGTCGTTGCTGATCGCCGCCGAATCCGAGGTTCTCAGAGTTGATTCGGAGGTGATGGCGCAGCGGCTCGCCGCCGCGGGGGTGCCGTGCTCGCTGCAGATCTGGAACGGTCAGGTTCACGCGTTTCCCGCCGTGTGGCCTGGCTTGCCGGAGAGCCGGGCCGCGTTACGCGACGTTGCCAGGTTCATTCGAACCAGGCTCGATGCGGTCCCACCCCAGGCCGCGGGCGAAAGTTGTTCGGGAAGTTGAACTTCCGTTTCACCTATGGATTATCGTGTGCTCGGGCATAGATCGATTCGAGTTCGGTTACCGCTGAACGTCGATCGACGTTGTCGGGATCGAGGCGGTGTTGGAGGTTGATTCCGAGAGTGCTGGCCAGAAGGGTGACGGCAACCAACTCCGGATTGGCGACCGGTGTGTCGATCGAACGCAGGTAGTCCGCGTACAGCGTTCGCATTGCGACGTACTGCTCTGCGTAGGTCTCGCGGATGGTGGACCCGGGAATCACGGCTTCGATCAGGATGGTCGAGAAAATTCGTGCCTCGGGGTACGACATCAACACGAAGTTGGCTTCGATCAATGCTTCGATTCCGGTCGCCGAGGATGATGCCAACTCTGCGCGCAACTTCTCCATGCCCCACCGGAATGCGTCTTCGACGACGGCTCGTAGAAGCCCGTCTTTCGATCCGAAGTGCCAGGCCACAGACCCTCGGCTGATGCCGGATCTTTCCGCCACGGCTTGTACGGACATGGCGGCCGACCCGCCTTCCGCAGCCAGTTCGGCCGCGGCCTTCACCAGTCGCCGTCTGGTTTCCTCGGAAATCTCCTGCTTGCGTGTCGACGCCATTCGGTGTTCCTGCCTTCTTTCGTTCTCGAGTGCAGCCAATTCCGGCACGCGGTGACGTCGACGTGCCCGTCGGGGCCGAGACCTGCGCACCGGCACTCATGCTACGAGGCCGGCCATCGGACGGCCGTATTCCTCTCTCGATACCCTCTTGCCTATGTTGATCGTCCAGTTCTATGCTGAGCGTCCAATAACTTAACGGAAATGGGCGGACATGGAACTCATCGATCTGACTAGAACTCTCGATCCGGCCGATCGGGAACTGCTCCCCGAGGGTTTGAAGGCACTGGCTTCCGTCGTTGCCCCCTCGGTGGCCTACTCGCACCCCGCAGGTGCCGGACGCGACGAGTTCGCGGCAGCACTGCAGTGCGGAGTTCATGATCTTCCGGACGGTGAGGGGTGGGGATCGGAGATGTTGAGTGAGTTCAACAGCCATCTGGGCACACACGTCGACGCGCCGTTGCACTACGGATCAACCTCAGAGGGTAAGCCTTCTCGCACGATCACAGACATCGCGTTGGATGAATTATTCTGCGAGACAGTGGTGCTCGACCTGCGCGGCCGGTGCGAGGCGAATCAGCCGATCTCGGTGGACGCGCTGAAAGCTGCCCTGGCGGCAAACGGTGCGTCCGTTCCCCAGGGTGGTGCCGTGTTGCTCCGTACCGGACAAGAGAGCTTCACCTTGGCCGATCCAGGGTTCTTTCAGTATCCAGGGATGAGTCGCGAAGGCACGCTGTTTCTCGCCGAGCAAGGCGCGAAGGTGCTGGGCACTGACGCTGCCGGCTGGGACTTGAGCTTTGCAGTCATGGCGCAGAAATTTCGCGACACCGGCGACAACTCGGTTCTCTGGGACGGGCACCGGGCCGGACGCGAACGTGAAGTATTCATCGTTCAGCAGCTGTCGAACCTCGCCGCGCTTCCGCCCTCGGGATTTCACGTGGCGTTTTTCCCGATCAAGCTTGCGCGAGCCAGCGCTGCCCCGGCTCGTGTGGTCGCGTTCGTCTGAGCAGCATTCCCGCCTCAACTAACGAACAATTCAGTGAAAGGTATTGATTCACAGTGAAACTTGCGACCGTCGAATACGAAAAGACCCAGCAGACGGCTCTGGTGACGGGCAGCGGCGAGCAACTGTTGTTACTCGAGCGAGCTCATCATGATGTGACGGGAAAACCGGCTCCAGAACTGGAAACCATGCAAACCATCATCGAAGGTGGTCCGGCGGCACGGGAGATCCTGGATCGGCTTGCAGACGAGCAGCCGGCAAGTGCAATCGTCGATGCGGGTGATGTGCGCTGGATGTCGCCGCTTCCTCAGCCGGTCCAGATCCGAGACTTCGGCTGCTTCATGGATCACTTCCGCAACGCTCGCGCCCGAATTCAAGGGGTCGCACTCGAGGACGTCGAACTGCCGAAGATCCAGTTGGAGCGCCCGCTGTATTACATAGCGAACCGATTGGCGGTGACCGGACACGAATCCGACGTCGTGTGGCCCGAGTACTCGAGCCTGCGCGATTACGAACTCGAATTCGCCTGTGTGCTGGGGCGCGGTGGAACCGACATCTCACGCGCGGATGCCTCTGCGCATATCTTCGGTTACACCATCTTCAACGATTTCAGCGCCCGCGATACTCAGCTCGAGGAGATCTCCACCGGACTCGGTCTCAGTAAGAGCAAGGACTTTTCGAACGCGAATGTCCTCGGCCCCTGGATCGTGACGGCCGACGAAGTCGGTGACCCCTACCAACTCGAGATGACCGCGAGAATCAACGGAGACGAGGTGAGCCGAGGAACCAGCGCCGACATGGACCATCGTTTCGAGGACGTGATTTCGTTCGCCTCGACTTCCACGCGGCTGTACCCGGGTGAAGTCTTCTGTTCCGGCACCGTGCCGAGTGGATGCGGCTTGGAACACGGGCGGTTCCTCGAACCGGGAGACGTAGTCGAACTCGAGGTCGCCGGCCTCGGTGTATTGAGGAATCGAGTGGTGGCGTGAGCGGCGAAGTCATGGTTCTCGGTGTCGGCGCGACTCCCTTCGGGCGGCACGCGGATACCTCGGCCTCGGAATTGGCGGGGCGTGCGGCGATCGATGCCGTCGAAGACGCGGGCCTGACCCGCGGTGACGTCGGTGCAGTCTTCTACGCGACCGTCAGTCAGAAGGCGATCGACCGGCAGCACATGATCCCAGGCCAGATTGCCTTGAGGCCTTACGGTTTCGGTGGAGTCCCGGTCGTCAATGTCGAAAATGCCTGCGCCGGCGGGGCAACGGCACTCTGGCTGGCGATCGCCCACGTTCGCGCCGGTCTGTCCGAGGTCGCATTGGCGGTCGGGGTGGACAAGCTGGTGTGCTCGGATCCGGCTCGAAGTCTGGAGGTGTTCGACGGTGCGCTCGACGTTGCGCATCGCGACGAGACGCTCGCCAGCCTTGCTTCGCTGTCCGCTCCGGTGCCGGGTGAACTCGGATCGCAGGGTGAGCGTTCGGTGTTCATGGAGATCTACGCTTCTCTTGCCCGGGCGCACATGGAGAGATTCGGAACGACCGAGTTCGAACTCGCGTCCGTAGCAGCCAAAAATCATGCGCATTCCGTGCACAATCCGCGGTCGCACTTTCGCAAACCCTTCACTGTCGACGAGGTGCTTGCCGCGAGGCGAGTCGCGTGGCCTCTGACCGTTCCGATGTGCTCGCCCGTCAGTGACGGTGCAGCGGCGGTCGTTGTGACCACTGCAGACTTTGCGCGAAGGCACGATTCCTCTCGGCGGGCGGCGCGGGTACTCGGTTGCAGCTTGGTGTCAGGCACGGATCGGGCCGCAGATGACGTGGAGAGTCACATCGGTCGCCGAGCGGCAGTGAGCGCATACGAGGAAGCCGGAGTCGGGCCAGGCGATGTGGATGTGGCAGAGGTCCACGACGCCACGGCCTTCGGTGAAGTACAGCAGGTCGAGAATTTGGGGTTCTGCCCGATCGGTGAGGGCGGCGCATGGTCGGCGTCCGGTGCGAGTTCATTGGGAGGCGTGCGTCCGGTCAATCCGTCAGGTGGGCTCGAATCCCGTGGTCATCCGGTCTCGGCAACGGGACTGGCGCAGGTCTTCGAGCTTGTCACGCAGTTGCGTGGACAAGCAGCGCGGCGACAGGTTCCCGGGGCTCGAATCGCGGTCGCAGAGAACGGCGGAGGTCTCTACGGCATCGAGGAAGCCGTCGCCGCGGTCACGATCTTGGGAGGGCCACGATGAACGCGGACATGATGAACGATGAACCGATGGCGCCAGGCTTGCACGAGCAAGCGGGATATGCGGATCTGATTCTGTCGGCGCTGCGACGCCGACCAGACCACATCGCGTTTCGATTCACGGATCGGAACGGTGATCGGGCCGAGCTGACATATCGGCAGACCGCGGAACAGATCGAGCGGATTGCAGGTGTCCTCGGTAGCCTCGCTCTGCCGGACGGAGGCGGGGTAGCCCTGCTGGCGGGTCCGTGTCCTGAAGCATTCACGGTCATGGCCGCGGCGTGTCTGGCGGGCGTGCGCTACACGGCACTCCATCCGCTCGCGACCGAAGAGAACGACAGGATGGTGCTGAAAGACAGTGGTACCGATCTCCTGTTGGTTGCCGACGGACAGTTCCAGGCGCGCGCCGAAGCGGCGCAGACTCGAGTGATGTCACTGTCAGCCCTCGAATCGGCGTGTGAATTAGTTACGGCGGGAACAGGTTCAGGCTTCGGCGGTCAGGGTCGAGCTTTGTATCTCTTCTACACCGGTGGAACTACCGGTGAGCCGAAGGGCGTCATGCTCAGGGATCGATCCTTGGTCGCCAATGCCTGGGCCTGCACCACGTGGGAGTGGCCGGCTGATACCACCATGCTGCTCACTACGCCGATGTCTCATGCTGCCGGTCTGCTCGTCGCACCCGGTCTGCTGCGAGGTGCAAGCTTCGAGTTGCACCGGTCGTTCGACCCGGACAGGGTTGTCGATTCAATCGAAAATGACGGAGTCACAGCTACATTCGTCGTTCCTACGATGCTCTACGCCTTGCTCGACCATCCACGTCTGTCGGATGCGAATCTGTCCGGGCTGAACTGGATGCTTTACGGTGCTGCACCCATCGACCCCACCAGGCTCGCGCAGGCAGGGGCGGTGTTCGGGCCGATCCTGAGCCAGCACTACGGTCAGGCCGAAGCCCCGAATGCGTTGACGGTGCTCGATACACGTGAGCACACGGACGATCCCGCAGTTCTGGGGAGTTGTGGGCGCGCGATGCCAGGTGTCGAAGTGGTGTTGTTCGACGAGCAGGGAAACGAGACCGCGACGGGTGTACCCGGCGAGCTTTGTGTGCGAGGTCCGCTCGTGATGGACGGCTATTGGAACAAACCTGAACAAACCGCTGCAGCGCTTGCGAATGGGTGGTTGCACACCGGCGACGTTGCTCGGATCGGCGAAACTGGGCTCATCTCGATCGTCGACCGCATCAAGGACACGATCATCAGCGGTGGATTCAACGTCTACCCGCGCGAAGTCGAGGACTCGCTCGGACGTCATCCCGCAGTGGCCGCCTGTGCAGTATTCGGTGTCCCCGATCCTCAATGGGGAGAAGCGGTTACCGCGGCAGTCGTACTGAAGACGGGATGGTCGGTCACGCCCGAGCAGCTCATCGCGCACGTCAGATCACACAAGGGCCCGATCTGGGCGCCCAAGGAGATTTCAATTCTGGAAGCGTTGCCGCTCACTGCCTTGGGGAAGGTCGACAAGAAGGCACTCCGAGGCGCTTCACAGACCTAGTGACGCGACAACTGCACGTGCGAGGGCATCGGCAGATCCGGGGGCGAAGGGCAGGAAGAGTTCGGGCTCGATCAATTCCACTTCCATGAGTAGTGGTTGATCCACCGGCCCCACGACGTCCACACGCGCATAAAGCAATTCGCCGGGACCGCAGGGGGCTGCGGCCAGCGCCGCGTCGGCCACCGCGAGTTCGGCGGTGGACGGTTCGTGGACGTGGTTGGTTCCGCCGTGGAACTCCTGCACACGGAAATCGTTGGTGGCCGGGATCTTCCGGACGGCATGGAAGTAACGCCCACCGAGGTGGATGATCGAGCGCTCACCGTCGACGACGTCCGAGATGAAGGGCTGAACCAATGCGTCGTTACCGCCGTCGAGGATCGAGCTGAGGTGAGTGCGGGCCTGCGCGGACCCCGCGGCAAACTTTCCCACTCCGACAGCGCCGGCCGACACCGCAGGCTTGACGATGACGTCGGCACTCTCGAACGAAGGGAGAGTGAGTGTTTCGCTCCTTCCGGGGGTGATCACCGCAGTGGGGACGATGGGGACGCCGGCCGCGGCAAGTTCGGTCAGGTATCCCTTGTGGGCGTTCCACTTCACGATCGAGAGCGGATTGGCGATCGGGGCGGTCAGCTGATCGAGAACGGCAAGAAATTCGTCGAGGCGCTGGGTGTAGTCCCAGGTCGAACGGATCAGAACCAGGTCGGCGTCGATGTCGTGGAGGGACGGACTCGACCACGGCGCCATTGTCGACGCAACGCCGTAGGTGGTGAGAGCTTCCATGACGAGTTTGCTTTCGACATCCGCCTCGCGGGCGGCGCCGTCACAGGTGAGCAGGAGAACCGTGGTCATGCCACGATGCTTTCACGGCTGGCGCATTGTCCGACTAGCGAGGTGGCCCCTCGTCGAGGACCAGGGAACCGGTCCCGGGTTGTCCCGTTGCGTCCACCCACGTCACCGCGACGGTGTCGCCGGGGCGGTGCGAGCTCATCGCCGCATTGAGATCGGCCGACGACGCGATCCGGCTGCCGCCGAACTCCGTGATGACCGCACCTTTGGTGAGCCCCACCCGCTCGGCCGGCGAATCGAAGCTCACGGCAACAACTTCGGCGCCGACCGGCATGTCTGCGTGGTCCTTCACCGCGACACCGAGCACGGGCGTCGGTCCCACGCGCACGGTTTCGGAGGAGCGGCCACCGAGTACCTGATCGACGATCGGTAGTGCCGTGTCGATCGGTATCGCGTAGGACTGAGGCGCCGGCGAGGTTTCGGTGCGGTCGGTGACGGCGTTGCCCGCGCTGCTGACGCCGATCAGTTCGCCCACGGCGTTGACCAGCGGGCCACCGGAATCGCCCGGCCGGATGTCCGCGTCCACCTCGATGAGGCCTTTCAACTGGTTTCGCGATCCGTCGGACGCGTTGCGGGTGTTGACGGTGACACCGAGGTTGGTGATGACGCCGGGAGCTGGGACGGGTACGCCGCCACCTTCGGCATTTCCGATTGCGGTGACGGCGTCCCCGCGAGCGGCTTCCGCGGACTTCCCGACCACTGCCACCGGCAGATCGGTGGCGCCCGCGAGGCGCAGGACGGCAAGGTCGCTGACGCTGTCGTACCCGAGGATCTCGGCGTCGTAGATCAACCCGTTGGACATGCTGACGGCGGTGACGTCCGAGGCTCCGCTGATGACGTGGTGATTCGTGAGCACCACCCCGTCAGGGGAGAGCACGATCCCGGTCCCGGCAGTGGTGGTGAATCCGGCCGGCGCCGTGATGGTGACGATGGTGGGGACCACCCGGGCCGAGAGCTCCTCCGGAGTGAGTGGAACAACGGGCGCGGGTGGGGTGGTCGTGATGACCGTGACGGGGGCGGACTCGATCGTGCCTGGAGTCAGGGGCGGGGCGACCAGCGCGAGACCGCCGAGGCCGGCTGCGAGAACGACGGCCGTCCACAGGCCGCGTCTGCTCGCGCGTTTGGTCATCCAGCCGTCCGTCCCGCCGGTCGTCACCCCATCGAGTGTGAAAGGTGAAGATTACCGATTCGGCGATTCTTCGGCCACAAAACCGGGCAACAGACCGTCTGCGCGGAGCGTCGTCAGGGACGGTGCAGCAGCGTCCTTTGCGGAGAGTTCGTAGGTCAGGGGCTTGCCCTGACGATCCGTCTTCGGCCAGTCGATCGCGAGTTCCGGATCGAAGGGATCGAGGTCGCGGTCCAGATGGGGGGAGTATTCGATGCTGCAGAGGTACATCACTGTCGATCCGTCTTCGAGTGAAAGGATCGCGTGGCCGAGGCCTTCCGCCAGGAATACTGCTCGTCGATCGACGTCGTCGATCACCACCGCATCCCACTCGCCGAAGGTCGGTGATCCGACGCGCAGGTCGACGACGACGTCGAGGAAGGCACCTTTGACGCAGGTGATGTACTTCGCCTGTCCGGGCGGATTGTCGGTGAAGTGGATCCCGCGGAGGCTGCCGGCTTCGGAAACCGAGCAGTTGGCCTGAGCGAGGTCGAGAGTGCGGCCGGTCGCGGCGGTGAAGGTGGAGCTTTTGAACCATTCGAGAAAGACGCCGCGATGGTCGCCGAACTGCTTCGGCGTGATCTCCCAGGCTCCGGCGATTTTCAGTGGACGAATTTCCACGTCACCATTCCTTGCCGTGCTCGAGCAGTTCGAGTAGGTAGTTGCCGTAGCCGGATTTGCCCAATGCTTCTGCCTGAGTGTGCAATTGGTCGGAGTTGATGAATCCCTGACGCCACGCGACCTCTTCAGGTGAACCGATCTTGAGGCCTTGGCGGTGTTCGATGGTCCGCACGTAGTTTGCTGCCTCGAGCAGGGAATCGGGTGTGCCGGTGTCGAGCCACGCGGTTCCGCGAGGGAGGACGTCGACAGAAAGTTTGCCAGCTTCGAGATAGTGCTGATTGATGTCGCTGATTTCGTATTCACCACGCGCAGAGGGCTTCAGAGTGCGTGCGATGTCCACGACGTCACTGTCGTAGAAGTAGAGACCGGGGACGGCGTAATTGGATTTCGGTGACGTCGGTTTTTCCTCGATGGACACAGCCCGACCCGAGTCGTCGAATTCGACAACACCGTAGGCGGTCGGATTCGATACCCAGTAAGCGAACACGGCGCCACCGTCGATATCGGAGAAACGCCTGAGTTGGGTTCCGAGGCCGGGGCCGTAGAAGATGTTGTCGCCGAGGACGAGCGCCACGGACTCGGATCCGATGTGATCCGCGCCGAGGGTGAATGCCGTTGCAAGACCATTGGGTTCGTGCTGGATCGCGTACGTGAGGTTCACGCCGAATTGTGAGCCGTCGCCGAGCACTCGACGGAATTGCTCCGCATCGTGCGGAGTCGTGATGATCAAGATGTCGCGAATATCGGCGAGCATGAGAGTGGAGAGCGGGTAATAGATCATCGGCTTGTCGTAAACAGGCAAGAGTTGCTTGCTCACTCCGAGGGTGATCGGGTGCAACCGCGACCCGGTGCCACCGGCCAGAATGATTCCGCGCATGCGTGCAGTGTCCTGCACTCCTGCCTGCCGACGCAAACGGGACACTGCGAATTCGGCCGCTAAAGTGGGAGTTCGTTCGATGAGCCTGAGGAGATGAAGTGCGACTACTGGTCACCGGGGGTGCCGGCTTCATCGGTGCCAATTTCGTTCATCAGACGGTGTCGACTCGTCCCGACGTGGAAGTCACGGTTCTCGACGCTCTGACCTACGCCGGAAATCGCCAGTCCCTTGCGTCCGTCGAGGACCGGATCACGTTTGTTCACGGCAACGTTGCCGACGAGCCTCTGGTCGACGATCTTGTCTCGCGTTCCGACGCAGTCGTGCACTTTGCTGCCGAAAGCCACAACGACAATTCCCTCGCCGATCCGGAACCGTTCCTGCGGACCAACGTCATGGGGACGTTCTCGCTCTTGCAGGCAGTGCGTTCGCACGGGGTCCGCTATCACCACATTTCCACCGACGAGGTGTACGGCGACCTCGAACTGGATGATCCGACGAGGTTCACGGAGACGACACCGTACAACCCGTCGAGTCCGTATTCGGCGTCGAAGGCATCGAGTGATCTGTTCGTGCGCGCCTGGGTGCGGTCGTTCGGGATCGCGGCGACCATCTCCAACTGCTCCAACAATTACGGCCCGTATCAGCATGTGGAAAAGTTCATCCCGCGCCAGATCACGAACCTGATCGACGGGGTACGTCCTCGGTTGTACGGCGAGGGCCGCAACGTCCGCGACTGGATTCACGTCGAGGATCACAACCGTGCAGTCTGGGACGTCCTGGACCGAGGCAAGCCCGGCGAGACGTATCTGATCGGCGCCGACGGTGAAACCGACAACCGAACGGTGATTGCGGCCCTGCTCGAAATCTTCGGACGCAAGCCGGACGATTTCGACTTCGTCACCGACCGCCCCGGTCACGATCTGCGGTATGCGATCGATTCGACGCGACTGCAGCAGGAACTTGGGTGGAAGCCGCAGTACCGCGATTTCCGAAGCGGTCTGGAAGCCACCGTCGAGTGGTACCGCGACAACGAACAGTGGTGGCGTCCGCAGAAGGCCGGCGTCGAGACACAGTATTCCGCGTCCGAGAAAGTGGTCTGACCGAACGTCAGGCTTTGGTGGGGTCCGGCACCCGGGAACGCTCGTGCACGAGTGCGTTGCGCAGGCCCCGTGATCCCGACAGCGCAGCCACGACGCCGGCAAAGACTTCACAGAGGGTGAAGAGCAGCCTCGACGCCAGTGCGAGGCCGAGCGCGACGCCGGCATCCATGAACGGTGAAAGCGCTGCGACGATGACGGCTTCGCGGACACCGATTCCGGACGGGACGACGAACACGAGGACGCCCGCGCACATACCGAGGGCGAGGGCGCCGATGCATTGGACGAGCCCACGGATTTCGAAGCCGGCCGAACTCGACGCGAGCAGCCACAACTGGATGCCGTAGAGCACCCAGCTGGCTGCGCACCAGCCCAATGCGAGAGCGATCTTGTGCATCGTGAGCGGCTTGTGCAGCGGCGTGCGGCGGAGCAGTTTCAGCGCGAGGTTCACCAGGCGGGTGAGCACCGGAGGGTAGGCGCAGACCAATGCGATCGGCACCAGGATGATCACGCCGACCGCTGCCGCGGTGCTGACCTCGAACAGGGCAGGTAGACCGAAAAGACCGACGACCAGCGCCGAAGTTGTACTCAAACCGACCGTGACCAGCACAGCGACGAAGCCTGCTGCCCGAGACACACCGGCGCGCCGGACCAGTTCCGTTTGCAGAACGAAAGCCCAGACACTGCCGGGGAGGTACTTGCCGAGTTGGCCGACCAGATAGGCGCGAGCGGCGTCGAACGCCGGGATGGGTTGTTCGAGGGCACCGAGTGCGTGTTGCCATGCCCGCACTGCGGCACCCATGCCGAGGAAGATGAACACCGACGAGGCGGCAAGCGTCCACCAGTTCAGCTCGGTGATCGTGTTCTTGACCTCGGACCACTGGGACTTCACTGCGAAGACGATCGCAACCACGATCGCGAGAGTGACGAGAACCTTGAACCCGTTGACGAGAAGACCACGCAGAGCGTTCGGCTGTGCGGCCGGTTCGACGTCTTCGACCGGTTGTTCAGATTCGGGAGAGGTACTCACGCGCCTGCATCCCGCCCGTTCGTCATTTCGCAGACGATACCAACCAGAATTTGCCTCGCTAAACCACGAGCGGTTTGTCGGCGCGTTCCCGCCACCAGGTGAAGGCTTCCGAGAGCGAGTCCGGAATGGCCGGTGACGTGCCGAAGCTGCCCGCGGCGTACACGGCTTCGATCGCGGAAATATCCGCGTCCGCGATACCTGAACGGCTCATTCCGATCCGGTTGACACCGTGCAGTGACACCGGGTTGCCGAATGCTTTCGAGAAGGGTGGAACGTCCTTGACCACGACGGTTCCCATCCCGATCATGGATCCGGAGCCGATGACGCGTCGTTGGTGCGCGACAGTGTGCATGCCCAGATTGACGCCGTCTCCGACGCTGACGTGCCCGGCAAGCGTCGTACCGGATGACACGACGCATCGGTTACCGATCTGCACGTCGTGCTCGATTCCCACTCTGTTCATCACGAAGCAGTCTTCGCCGATTTCGGTTCGGCGTTCGCTTCCCTGATGGACGGTACTCAGTTCGCGAATCGTCGTTCGAGCGCCGATTCGAATTCCCAGACCGGCGCTGACGGACCACGACGTCGGGTGCAGCGCCCCAAGGATCTCGGGGGGAGCTCCCAATACCGCTCCCGCGCCGATCCAGCAGTCGTCGCCGATCTCGAGTGGGCCGGTCAGCACGGCGTTCGGTCCGACCGTGACCCCTGCCCCGATCAGTACGTCGGCGCCGATCACGGCGGTCGGATGGATGTGGCAGTCGGCTCGTTCAGACATGCGGGTTCCGGAATCCTCTCGAAGTATCGAATCGCGTTTCGATACGCTTCCTGGGTTGTCGGGGTATTTCGTTCCGACGACGGTCGGATGAATCTATCGGAGGTAACTCAGTGATCGCGATATCCAGTATCTCGTTCGGGGAAGAAGTCGAGCGCGAGGTGCTGGACACTCTGCGATCGGGAATCGTCGCGCAGGGACCCAAGGTGAAGCGGCTCGAGGACGAGTTCGCGGCGCTGGTGGGCACGCGACACGCGGTGGCGGTGAACAACGGCACTACGGCGTTGATCGCGGCTCTCCAGGTCCAGGATCTTCAGCCAGGTGACGAGGTTCTGACGACGCCGTTCACGTTCGTGGCCACGCTCAATGCGATTCTCGAGGCAGGCGCGACGGCGCGGTTCGCCGATATCTCCGAGTCCGATTTCAACATCGACCCGGCAGTCGCTGCCGATCGAATCGGTGACCGCACGAAGGTTCTGATGCCGGTTCATCTGTACGGACAGTCGGCGGACATGGGCGCCTTGATGCCACTGGCATCGAAGAATGGTCTGACTGTCGTCGAGGACGCCGCTCAGGCCCACGGAGCGACGTTCGACGGGCGAGGCGCGGGCAGTTTCGGTGTGGGTTGCTTCTCGTTCTACGCAACGAAGAACCTCACGACCGCCGAGGGCGGAATGATCACGACCGACGACGACGCGATCGCCGATCGACTTCGGGTTCTGCGGAACCAGGGCATGCGGGCGCGCTACCAGTACGAGATGGTCGGCCAGAACTACCGGATGACCGACCTCCAGGCGAGCTTGGCTCTGCCCCAGATGGCGACGTACATGCAGCAGGTCGAGGCGCGCCGCCGGAATGCGGAGGCGTTGCGTGTCGGCCTGAAGGATGTCGAAGGACTGATCCTGCCGAGCGAACTGTCCGGTCGCGGACATGTCTGGCATCAGTTCACCTTGCTGCTGGCCGAGGACGCAGCGGTCACTCGCGACCAGTTGAGTGAGCGTCTGGCTGCGAAGGACATCGGTAGCGGCATCTACTACCCGAAGGCCGTCTACGACTACGAGTGCTACCGCGAGCATCCGCGCGTCGTCATCGACGAGACGCCGGTGGCCACTTCGGTGGCGTCGCGGTGCCTGAGCATCCCTGTCCACGCTGCGTTGTCCGCCGGCGACGTCGATCAGATCGTTGCCGCAGTACGCGGCGCCATGGAGGCCTGAAAATGACTGCTAGCAAGCCACGTATCGCCCTTGTCGGATCCGGTCAGATGGGCTCGTTGCATGCGCGGGTCATCGCGCAGTCGGCACTGTGTGAGTTGGATCTGCTGATCGAGCCGCGCGAGGAACAGGGCAAAGCTGTTGCTGCGCGGTTCGATACGCGTTGGGCTGCAGATTTCGATTCGCTCGACGGTATCGACGCCGTGGTGATCGCCGCGGCTACGCCGGCGCACTACGAGTTGGCCGGGCGGGTTCTCGATCTGGGTAAGCCTGTCCTGGTGGAGAAGCCGTTGGCGGCGACGTACGAGCAGAGCGTCGACTTGGTCGATCGTTCACGCGCGGCCGGTGTTCCCCTGATGTGTGGACTGCTCGAACGCTTCAATCCTGCTGTCCGCACTGCCCGCGAGTTCTCCGGCGATGTCTGGCAGGTGAACGGTATCCGCCACTCTCCGTTCGTTTCCCGCATTCCGACGGGTGTCGCGACGGACCTGCTGATTCACGATATCGACCTCGCCATCGGATTCGCCGGTTCGGAACCCAGTTTGGCAAAAGGGGAGTTCGGCTACTTCCATCCGACGTCCGTGCAGAACCGGTCGGAGGATTGCGCCGACGCCGTATTGCGCTTCGGGTCAGGGGCTGTTGCAACGATTTCCGCGAGCCGAATCAGTCAGCGCAAGATCCGCCAGCTGTCGTTGCTCGAGGCCGATCGACTCATCGAGATCGATCTCTTGCGTCGTGACATCACGATCTACCGGCACATCGACGACAACATGCCTACCGATCGAGACGGCTACCAGCAGCAGACGGTCATCGAAATTCCGACGATCCGTTACAGCGAGGAACCGCTTGCCGCGCAGCTGACGCACTTCCTCGGATTGGTGCAGGGCACCGGTGATGCCGACGGTGAGCGGGCGTCGATTCTGCCCGCTCACCGCGCGGTTCACGAGGTGACGGAATCTGCGCTGGCTGCAGCGTTGTCGTCCTGACCGCTGCGTCGGCGTCGGAAGGCCCACGCTCCTTGAGACAGTGCCAGCAGTAGTCCGACTCCGGCGGCAGTCCAACCGAAAGTACTTCCGGGCGGACTGAATTCGATGGTGAGGGTAGACCCGGACGCGGCACTCGGCGGTAGATCGACCTGCAACAAACCGCCGGGGCTCGCCTTCGTTTCGACCGTCTGACCATCGACGGTCGCGCTCCAACCAGGCCAGGCCAGCAGTGCGAATGTGACCGTGCCCGACCCGGTGTACTCGACGGTTTCCCTGGTGTCCGTAGCGGCGGCATCGCCACGTACGTCGAGACCAGGCGTCGTTGCGGATACGCGGCCGTCGGGCCACTGATGCTCGGTGGTGCGATGGCCGACCGTGACCACCCGATCCGGCGACACCTTCCAGTCGCCCTCGGGTAAGGCGTCGAGAGCGTGTTTTCCGCCGTACGGTCCGGAATTCTGAACCACGACGGTATCGATACGCATCGCGTCCAGCCAGGACACACCCGTTCCCGGTGATTCGGCGAGCAGTCGTTCGACGCCGTCCGGACACTGGACGCCGCCGTAGTAGTTCAAGCACAGCGCTTGGACGAAATCGTTGTAGCTGATTCCGGCGTAGCTGTTGACGGCATTGACACCGGCGGGCTGCCAGGCGTTGCCGAACAGGAGGTCACCCCACTGCCCGGTTTCGTTGTCCGGCGGGATGTTGACGGGGTCGGCGATCGCGAAAGTTGTTCCCTGGTAACGGTCCTCGAACTTGGACTCCAGGAACGCCACCTGCCTGGGGAACTTCCACGGCGTCACGTTGTAGTTTCCGGTGAACCAGAAATTGGTCTGAGCACTGAGCACGACGACGATGCCGACAGCGAGTGTACCGGCGAGGTAGCGGGGCTTTCGGTAGGCCACGACCAACGCGAAAACGGTGAGAACCACGGTGATGAGCAGCGACGCCGAGTGAATACCGATGTCTTCCGGGACATTCGACCAGGCAAGGTAGAACTGAAGTGCCAACAATCCCGCGGTGATGATTGCTCTCGCCTGGATACGGTCACGATGCAGTCCGGCAGAGAGCGCGACCGCCGTGACCACGATGGCGGGCAGTTGACCGTACTCGAGCAGTCGCGCTGGCCAACGGAACAGCCAGAGATTCGACGGTCCGAGCAGTAGTACGACGTAGATTCCGCCGAATACGAACAGCGAGACGCTGTGGCGGCCCAACTTCTTCAGTGACTTCCATTGAATCCACGGTGCGAGCGGTATGAGGAACCAGGCGAGGTACACCAGCGGAATCGTCATGGCAGGCGAAGCGAAAGCGGTGACGTACGGCTGGTTCGACGGACCGGAGAGGTTGAGCAGATCACCGAGATCGGGTCGAAGCGAACCGTCGTTCGCGATTCCGGACTGGGTACGTACCGACACGCCGGTGGTGAAGAGCAAAGGTAGGTACACGATCAGCGACATCATGATGATCGCTGCCGCGCTGATCATCAGTGATTTGATGCTTCCTGCGCGTTTGATTGCGATGCATTCCGCTATGACAGCGAGGTAGACGACTGCGACACCGACAGCGCCGTACGGGTTGCCGGTTGTCATCGCCAGATAGCCGAAAACGATCGGCACCAGGGGGTTCACTCGGCCGAGGGCGCTGGCGCGGGTAGACCACCAGACGTGGGGGATCCAGGCGAAGGCGATCAGCCCGGATGCCCAACTGGAGGCGTCGAAATAGAGCGTGTAGCCGGCGAACGGCATGGCAAATCCGGCGATGAAAGCCATCGACCGATTGGCGCCGTACTGACGAGCGACCAGATAGACGCCCACCGCGAGTATCGCCATGAACTGCATCTTGACCAGGGTGATTCCGATTCCCAGGTTCGGAATGAGTGCAATGGCAACCGAATCCAGAAGGATCACGGGATTGTATGTCCCGTAAAGGGCTTCGGCTGTCACATTGCCGCCAGCCCACAATTCGGGGATGAGCGTCGGCCATGAACCGGACAGGATTCGCTCGCCGATCGTGTGCCAACCGGGCGTGAAAGCTGCTGCGCTGTCGTCCCAGTAGTAGAACCACCGATTGGAGATCAGTGGGATGGCGGCGACGATCGACACCAGAGCGGCGAGAAGAATCGGCGGCACCACGCGTTGTGCGAGCGGTAAGTCAGATTTCACGATGTGCTTTCGTCTTCGAGTCGATGGCTGTTGTTCGGAGCCTGGGTCGTGCTCTTTTTCTCGGAGCCTGGGCTGCGCCTTGTTTCTCGGAGCGTAGTATTCCGACGAGTTCGAACTGCAGTCGGGGAAGTAAGGAGATCGGGACGTGGCGACATCGCGGACGGAACCCGTTCGTGGGGAATCAGCTACGCCGGAACTCTCGGTGATCATCCCCGCATACAACTCAGGCGAGGTGCTGGAGTCGACGGTGCGTCAATTCGCCGAGTACTTCACCAGCCGCCCGGTCGAGAGCACCGGTCAGGTCGAGATCATCGTCGTGGAGAACGGTTCGACGGACAACACTGCCGACGTGTGTGCTGCTCTGGCGGCTTCCTGGTCGTGGCCGGGAGTGACTTTCCATCCGATGAGCAGCGACAAAGGAATGGGTGCGGCGCTGCGCGCCGGGACACTTGCTTCTCGTGGACGCCGCGTGTTGCTCACCGCGGACGACCTTCCGTTCGGTTTCGGTGACATCGAAGGGGCCGACCGTGTGATGGCGGATCTAGGGTCCGTCCCGCCGGTGGTCATCGGTTCGAAGGCTCATTCGGACTCAGAGGTGGAACGTGGCCTTCTGCGTTCGGTGATGACGGGTGGATTCGCGACGCTACGACGGGTGGTGCTGGGCACCCGCACGGGCGACCCCCAGGGGACCTTCATCGTCGACGGCGTTCTGCTGCGTCGAATCGCACCCTCGTTGACCGAGCGTGGTTTTCTGTTCACCACCGAATTGGACTACGCGCTCGAATTGGCTGGAGTACGTCCGGTCGAGGTCCCGATCCGCCTCAGCGAGGATCATCTGGCGCATGCGAGCCGTATCTCGCCCAAGGACGTGATCCAGATGGCGAAGGGTTTGTTGTCGCTTCGTCGGCGAAAGACCGAGCTGCGCTCCGCCGCTGCTGTGAGCAATCGCGAGGCGTAGTCGCGGGTAATCGCGGGTAGACCTGGTATGACTCGGTGCCCGGGGCGCCGAGGTGCGGATTCGCGATACCCTGCGGGGCGTGGATACCGTGAACACGACCGATGACCAGTCCGATTCCGGAGTCGAGTTGATCGAACGCAGCGCGACGTCGGATCGACTGCTGGCGCAGCGGACGTTGTTCACCGGAACCTCGCCCGTCGCCAGTGACGAACTGTATGCGGTGACCAAGGTCGGCATGTCGACGCGATCGCGGTTCGAATTGCGACTTCAGCCGGGGGCAATCGCACACACCAACACCTTCTTCGGCCGATTTCCGGCCAGCTACTGGCAGCGCTGGACCAACGTCACCGAGGTCACTGTGACCGCGCATGTCGTGGCCGATACCGCTTGCCGCATCCAGATCCAGGCCTCGGACATCGGTGGCCACCGTCGCATCGTGACGAACGTCGTCGTGACCGGCGACGAGCGAGTGTCCATGACCGCTCCGCTCGATACCTTCGTCGACGGCGGTGCGCTGTGGCTGCAGTTCGAAGCGCAGGGTGGCGGTGCAGTGGTCGACGACGTGGAATGGACCGTCGTCTCCCCGGAGTCGATTCGCCCGGTAGCCGTCGCGATCTGCACGTTCAATCGCGCGGACGACTGTGCGCGCACGGTCGAGGCCCTCGCGTCCGACGAGCGTGTCCTCGCGTTGCTCGACGCTCTGTACGTCGTCGACCAGGGAACGGATCCGGTCGAGAGCCGTGAGCTGTTCCAGGAAGTGTCGAAGAAGTTCGGTTCGCGGTTGCAGTATCTGCGGCAGGCGAACCTGGGTGGTGCGGGTGGATTCACCCGAGGCCTCTACGAGGCTTCGGCGGCCGGTCCGCACGCTGACGTGATCTTGATGGACGACGACATTCTCTGCGAACCCGAATCGGTTCTTCGGCTGAGTGCGTTCGCGAACATGACGACGGAACCGGCTTTGATCGGCGCCCAGATGCTGTTCCTGTTCAACCCCGACTACTTGCTGGCTTCGGGTGAACGCGTGGATCTTGGCACGCTTCAGCGTGGTGTACCGACCGATGAGCACGGTGTTCGCAACCGAAGTGTGCTCGAGAAACTGCCGGAACGTCGCGTGGATGCCGAATACAACGGCTGGTGGTCGTGCCTGATTCCTGCTGAAGCCATCGAGCGGATCGGCTTGCCACTGCCGGTCTTCTTCCAGTGGGACGACGTCGAGTACAGCTTGCGGGCCGGGCGGGCCGGGATTCCCACCATCACGTTGCCGTCGGCTGCTGTGTGGCATGCGGACTTCTATTGGAAGGACGTCGACGGTTTCGCGCACTACTTCAGTACGCGCAACGGTCTGATCACCGCTGCGCTGGACCCAGGGTTTGCACCCAAAACCCTCGCGAAGCAGCTCTCCCGGGAAATTTCGCACTCGATCGTGGGTTTGCAGTACGGCCTTGCACACACGCAACTCCGGGCGATCGAGGGATTCCTCGAGGGGCCGGCAGGTTTGGCGGACGGTGGGCAGAAGGCGCTTGCCGCGATCAACCAGGAACGTAAGCGCTTCCCCGAGACTGTGACCCGCCCGGCGTCGGAGCTGCCGGGCAGGCTGCCGATCCGTCGCGTTGCGCCCAGCCCGAAACCCGGTTTGTGGACAGACCTCGTTCTGGCGAAACGCGCTGTGATGCAGGCTCGCAATCACCTCGAGCGAGGTCCGGTGGCGATTTCGTACGAGGACGCGCAGTGGTGGCACGTCGGACGTTTCGATCACGTCTTCGTCACCGATGCTTCGCAGGGAGGCGTGCGTGAACGCCGCTTCGACAGCGAGAAGGCCGCCGAGATGAGCGGCCGCCTCGCCGGCGTCATGAAGAGGTTCCTCGCCGAAGCACCAAGTGTGGCTGAAGCATTCGCTCGCGAGTTCCCGCAGCTCACGAGCCGGGAGAACTGGGCTCGACTGTACGAGAAGTGAGCCTCAACGCACTATCTTGGCGATGACCTGCTCGTTGTCGACGGTGTACCCGAGGTATTCGAACGAGATGCCGGTGCGTGTGACGAACTCCGTCCACGCCCGGTACTCGTGCTGCTGCCACCCGGGATAGTTGAAGAACTCGTCGAAGACGACGATCGACCCGGGGACCAGTCGGTCGCCGAGCAGATCGAGCACGGTCTTGGTGGACGAGTAAAGGTCGGCGTCGAGGTGCAGGAACGCAACGGGGCCGGATTCGTCGTTCAGGAACGAGGGCAAAGTGTCCTCGAAGAGGCCCGGAACCAATTGCGCTCCAGGCACTTCGGGGATGGATTCCTGAGCGAACTCGCCCACCGGGAACCCGGTGCGCCACGTTTCCGGAAGGCCGGAGAACACGTCGAAACCTGCGACGGTCCCTTCACGTTCGGTGAATGCTTCCGCGACGATCCTGAGTGTGGTTCCGCTGGCAACGCCGAATTCGAGTGCCATTCCGGGGATTTCGATCAAGCCCAGTGCATGGCGCAGCGTGTCGTGCGGGTGGCCGAATGTCTCCGCGACTCGAAGGTGCTCGAGGATGAACTCGGCCGTCGACGCCGTCGCTTCCAGGTCCACGGCGTAGGCCAGATCCCGACGCTGACGAAACTCCAGCTCGTCGATCCTGGACCGGAGGCCCGCGATGTCACCGCGGGCCTCGGCCAGTTCGTCACGTGAGAGAGCCAGCGCGTCGAGGATCTGTTGCGTGCGGTCTGCGTTGTGCCGGTCGGCGGCCTCGACCACCTCGGATACCGCACGCTGAAGCTTGGTCCTGGTGCTGGAACGGAACTGCTCGAACATGGCAACCTCTCGTCGGGATCACCCCCATGCTGCCAGGCTTTCTACGCTACCGGTCCCGACCGCGGTAGTGACTCTTGAGCTGTCGGGAGATCACCTTGATCTCCCGCGTCCTCTCTGCCTGCAGACGAGCATCGCTTCGCGCGGCGTTCCACGCGTTCTCTCGCTGTAGTTTCCGGTAACTCGCGAGTCTCCGCTCGTCGATATCACCGCGCCCGAGTGCGCTCAGGACCGCGCATCCCGGCTCGGAGTTGTGTGCACAGTCGGAGAACCGGCACTCTGCAATCAGCTCCTCGATCTCGGGGAACGTCTTGTCGATTCCCTCCGCCGCGTTCCACATGCCAACCCCTCGCAGGCCAGGTGTGTCGATCAACGTCCGGCCGCCGGAGAAGGGGATCAGTTCTCGCGTGACGGTGGTGTGGCGTCCCTTTCCGTCGCCGGTTCGAACGCGGCCGGTCTCGAGTCGATCGGCACCTGTGGTGTCCGCGAGGAGTGCGTTCGCGAGCGTCGACTTACCGGCGCCGGATGGACCGAGTATCGCCACGGTGCCGTCCAGAACTGCATCGAGTACATCCATTCCTTCGTTGGTCTCGGCACTGACGGCCAGCACTGTTGCGCCGGGCGCGATGGCGCAGACTTGGGTGAGAGTGTCGGAGATATAGTGAGCTGCATCGGATTTGGTGAGTGCGACGACAGGTGTTGCGCCGCTCTCCCAGGTGAGTGCGAGTAGCCGCTCGATGCGGCCGAGGTCTACGTCGCCGTCCGAAGCCGTGGCGATGACGACTGTGTCTACGTTCGCAGCCAGAATCTGGCCTTCCGATTTTCCGGATGACGAGGAGCGGACGATGCTGCTCGTTCGGGGGAGTATCGAAGTGACCGTGTGCATCTCGGGTTCGCGGGAGTCCGGTATCTCAGCGACGGTCACCCAGTCGCCCGTGCAGAGCGGATCGCCGCCGCTGAGCGCGCGAACTGTGCCTCCGGCGACGGCCACGTCGCACCGGCCGCGGTCGACACGAAGAACGCGCCCGGGTGCGGAGTCCGGTGGGGCGAGGGTAGTGAATGTGTTCGAGAGTGTTGCGTTCCAACCGTATTCGGTCAGGCGCGTGTTGTTTTCCGACATGGTGATTGTGTCCTCGAGTACGAAGAAATGTGAATGTTGACGGCGCTGAAACTGCGGAACACGACAGTCATCAATACTCACTCCTCGTACATCTCGGGACGCACCATGCGTCGGATCAGAATCGTCTCAGTCGCGGTCGCGACTGTGCAACTGATTTAAAAGAGATCGGCCAACTGATTCAACTCAGGACGACTGACTCAACTCGGGCGTGCGAACTTCTCTTCCCGGCCGAGTTTGCGCAGTCGCATCCACTCGCGCAGTCCTGCCGGATCGCGACGGGTGATCAGGAAGTACCAGCCGAACCGAACCCATTCCTGCGGAAGCAGTTTCCGCATTCCCGGCTGGGAGAGGATGTATCCACGGTTGCGGTACGTGAAGTAGCGCTTCGTGTCGTTGTCGGGGTACTGCGTGTGCATGCGACCGCCGAGGATCGGCTTGAACTCGTCCGCGCCGTTGGGGTGGACGTAAGCAGTTTGCAGGCAGGTACCGAACTTCAGGCCGGAGCGGACGAGGCGACGGTGTACCTCGACCTCGTCGCCGCGGACGAACAGGCGTAGATCCGGAACTCCGACGGCATCGATCGCGTCGGCTGTGAACAGTGCGCCGTTGAAGAGAGACGCGATGCCTGGCAGGAGATCCTCGTCGCCGAGCTCGGAACGCAACCGGCGCCACGACGTGCCGCGGCGCAGTGGGAACGCGAGGCGGTCGGGGTTGTCGATGTCGCAGACGACGGGGGAGACCTCGGCCAGGCCGTTCCGAATTGCACAGTCGAGCAGTGTTTCCAGGACTTCGGGTCCCTCCGGGCGGCCGTCGTCGTCGGCGAGCCAGACGCGGTCGGCACCGAGCGAAAGTGCGTAGAGAATGCCCAGAGCAAATCCTCCGGCACCGCCGAGGTTGTGCTGAGAACCGATGTAACTGGTCGGAAGTGGAGCGTTGTCGACGAGCTGTTTCACATCGGCTTCGTCGGCATTGTCGATGACAACCAGGTGATCGAGCGGCCGCGACTGAGTGCTGAGGACCTTCAAGGATTCGGCCAGCAGTTCACGACGCTTGTGCGTGACAACCACCCCGATGATTTTCTCGGGTGCGCTCACGGGGTGTTTTCCCGTTCCATTTCCTTGATGACGTGCCGTACGTGTTCGGCGGCATCGTCACCTTCGTAAGCGCGCACGACATCTTCGATGTCGCCTTGCATGCGGATCTGTCCGTGGTCGATCCACATGGCGCTGTTGCACAGCTGGGCGAGGAATTCGTTGGAGTGGCTGGCGAACACCAGGATGCCGGAGCGTTCCACCAGCTTCTGCAGCCGGATGCGAGCCTTCTTCATGAATTCCGCGTCGACGGCACCGATGCCCTCGTCGAGAAGCAAGATCTCGGGATCGATGCTGGTGACGACGCCCATGGCAACGCGCACGCGCATGCCGGTGGAGTAGGTGCGCAACGGCATCGAGAGGTATTCACCGAGCTCGGTGAATTCGGCGATCTCGTCCATCTTCGCGAGCATCTGCTTGCGGGTCTGACCGAGGAACAGGCCGCGGATGATGATGTTCTCGTACCCGGAGATTTCCGGGTCCATGCCGACGCCGAGATCGAAGACTGGTGCGACGCGCCCGCGAATGCTGGCGGATCCCCGGGTGGGTTCGTAGATTCCGGAGAGCAGGCGCAGCAGGGTGGATTTGCCGGCGCCGTTGTGGCCGACGAGCCCGATGCGGTCGCCTTCCTTGAGCGTCATCGTGATGTCGCGGAGCGCTTCGACGACGACGACATCGGAGTCGTTGCGGCCGATGGACCCTCCGGCTTTGCCGAGGAAGGCCTTCTTGAGCGAGCGGGATTTGGCGTCGAAGATCGGGAAGTCGACGCACGCGTCCTGCGTGTGGATGCTGACTGGCTGACTCATGTGTTTCCTCTAGACCCAGTAGGGCACGCGTGCCCGGTACTTGCGGAGTGCCAGAATCGCGACGGCCCAGCCGACGACGGTGAAGGCGATGACGATGTACCAGTGATAGGCCTGCTGGTCGGCTCCGATGAGTGGCGCGCGGATGATCTCGAGGTAGTGGTACAGCGGGTTCAGCTCGGCGAGTCGGACTCGCTCGCTGGCTTGTCCACCCTGGTCCTTGAGTGCCTGCGTGGTCCACATGATCGGCGTCAGCACGAACAGAAGCAGTGTCATGCTGCCCAGAATGGGCGCGATGTCGCGGTACCGGGTGGAGAAGATACCGAAGACGATCGAGACCCACAGCGTGTTCGCGACGATCAACACGAATGCCGGTATTGCAGCAAGCGCTGTCCAGCTCATGTTCTGCCAGATACTGAACGCGAACAGCAGAACTATGTAGATCGCGAAGTTGTGCGCGAAGAACAGCACCTGTCGCCAGACCAGGCGATACACATGCACACTCAACGCCGACGGCAACTGCTTGATCAGGCCCTCGTTGGCGATGAAGACCTCGGAGCCTTCGAGGATGCTTGCACTGATCAGGTTCCACACGATCAGCCCGACCGTGACGTACGGCAGGAACTCCTTGAGCGGAATGTTCAGCAGCGTGGAGTACAGAAGACCCATCGCGGCGGCCTGAACGCCGGTGGCGATCGTGATCCAGAACGGTCCGATCACCGACCGGCGGTAGCGCTGTTTGATGTCCTGCCAGCCGAGGCTGAGCCACAACTCACGCTGATTCAGACCGTCGCGAAGGTCTTTGAACGCACGACGGAACGTCTGGGAGTCGGACACGGGCGCAGGTGCGTCCGGCGTCTCGGATTCGATTGCGGATGCTGACACGGAGGTCGAGCCTACCGGCCTGGCGTCGGCGCCGGATTTCCCGCGGACTTCGTGGTGGTCCGGGTTACAGATACTGGCCGGTTCCCGGGCTCTGTTGGTCCGGATGCGCAGGCGAATGCGGAGCCCCGATGCTCATGCCGGGAGGCAGTGCGCCCTGACGCATTTGTTCGAGCTGAGCGCGCGCTGCCATCTGCTGGGCGAACAGTGCGGTCTGAATTCCGTGGAACAGTCCTTCGAGCCAGCCGACGAGTTGGGCCTGCGCGATTCGCAGTTCGGCGTCGGAGGGAATGGAGTCGTCGGTGAACGGGAGGCTCAGTCGCTCGAGTTCTTCACGGAGTTCGGGTGCCAGGCCCTGTTCGAGTTCTCGGATGGACGACGTGTGGATGTCCTTGAGGCGCTTACGGCTGGCGTCGTCGAGCGGTGCGGCGCGCACTTCCTCCAAGAGTTGTTTGATCATCGTGCCGATTCGCATGACCTTGGCCGGCTGCTCGACCATCTCGGCGACGGACTCGGCTTCTGTTTCCGCGCCTTCGGTGGTGCCGGAGGTGGCGGCTTCTGCCTCGGCAGTCGGCATCGCGACGGGTCGACCGTCGGGTCCGATAACGAGTACCTGCTCTTTGTCGGGGTTCGTCATGCTTCCATCTTGTCGTGTGTGGGCGACAAACGCCGCTTAACCCCCAAAAAGTTAGCTATCGAATAACTGTACTGGCGGGTAATTGGGTGACTGCCTTCGACTAAGCGGGCGTCTGCACCTAGAGTGTCGAGCATGGCTTACGACGTTGCCCGCGTACGGGGGTTGATTCCCTCACTCGGTGACGGCTGGATCCACCTCGATCCGCAGGCCGGAATGCAGATCCCGGACGCCGTCTCGCGGACGGTCTCCACCGCGTTCCGTGCCTCTGCATCTTCTTCCTCCGGTCGCCACGTCTCGAACCGTCGTAGTGCTGCCATTCTCGAGAGTGCGCGCACCGCTGTCGCCGATCTGGTCGGCGGAGATCCTGCGGGAGTCGTTCTCGGATCAGACCGAGCGGTGTTGTTGGCTTGGCTCGCCGAGTCGCTGAGTTCGCGGTTGGGCCTCGGAACCGGTCTGGTGCTCTCGCGCCTCGACGAAGAGGCGAACGTCGCGCCCTGGCTCCGTGTGGCCAGTCGTTACGGCGCTCAGGTGCGATGGGCCGAAGTCGAAATCGAAACGTGCGAGCTCCCGAGTTGGCAGTTCAACGATCTCATCACCTCGACTACTCGCTTGGTGGCCCTGACGGCCGCGTCGCCGATCGTCGGTTCGGCTCCGAACGTCCGTGCCGCAGCTGATCGTCTGCACGAATTCGGTGGGCTGATGGTGGTCGACGCCGTCGGAGCAGCGCCATATGCGCATGTGAACATGGCTGATCTCGGAGCGGACATCGTTGCCGTCAGTGCACCGTCGTGGGGCGGTCCGCAGGTGGGCGCGCTCGTCTTCCGTGATCCCGGACTGCTCGACCGAATTCCGGCCGTGTCGCTCAATCCGTATGCACGTGGCGCCGAGCGACTCGAGGTGGGCGGTCATCAGTTCGCGCTGCTGTCCGGTCTCACGTCGTCGATCGATTTCCTCGCGGGCTTGGACGAATCGGCAACGGGAACCAGGCGTGAGCGCCTCGAAACCTCGATCAGCTCGCTGCAGGACTACCAGGACGGTCTGTTCGATCACCTCATGCGTTCTCTCGCAGCCCTGCCCAACGTGATGGTGATCGGCGGCGCACCCACGCGGGTGCCGACGCTCAGCTTCACGCTCGAGGGGATGGCGGCAGACAAGGTCGCGGCGCACCTGGCCGACAAGCGCATCGCGACGGTCAGCGGCACGCACGGTGGTTCCAGGCTGCTCGACGCACTCGGTGTCAACGACGAAGGCGGTGCCGTCACCGTCGGCCTCGCGCCGTACACGACTCGGTACGAGATCAATCAGCTGGTCGCCGAACTCGGCGCCCTGGGCTGATCGACCCCGCTCGGCTCACGTGACGGTGAGGATGACCTTGCCTACGGTTTCCGGCGAATCCAGCAATTGATGGGCTAATGGTGCCTCGGTGATCGGAAGTTCGGTCGACACGATCGGTTGAACCGATCCGTCGGCGATCAACGGCCACAACTTCGCACGGACGTCGGCGACGATGTCCGCTTTACCTCCGGGGCCGGTGAGCGGACGCCCGCGCAGGCCCGTCGACGTGATGTTTCCGCGCTTTCCCATCAGCTTGGCGATGTCGACTTCGCCCTTGCGGCCACCTTGCATTCCGATGATCACGACGTGGCCGTCCATGGCGAGTGCGTCGATATTGCGCCCGAGGTACGACGCTCCCATGTTGTCCAGAACCACGTCCGCACCGTGGTTGTCGGTGGCTTCGGCGAGTGATGCTACGAAGTCGCTGTCGCGATAGTTGATGAGAATATCCGCGCCCAATTCGCGGCAGCGGTTCAATTTTTCCTCCGAACCCGCGGTAACTGCGACGCGGGCGCCGAGGGCTTTGCCGACCTGGATGGCGTGGGTGCCGATTCCGCCGCCACCGCCATGGACGAGGAGGACCTGTCCGCGTCGTAGGCCGCCCCGCATCACGACGTTGGACCACACCGTGCACGCAACTTCCGGCAGTGACGCTGCGACTCGGAGATCGACGCCCGCGGGAACGGGGAGAAGTTGTGTTGCCGGGACCGCAACCTTCTCGGCGTAACCGCCGCCGGCCAGCAATGCGCAGACTTCGTCGCCGACGGACCAACCGGTGACGTCTTCGCCGAGTTCGACGATCACGCCCGAGCATTCGAGGCCGAGGATGTCACTCGCGCCGGGCGGCGGCGGGTAGAAGCCTTGGCGTTGGAGCAGGTCGGCGCGGTTGACCGCCGTCGCGGCGACCTCGACGAGTACGTGCCCGCGAGGCAGTTCGGGATCGGGTTGCTGCGCCCATTTCATGACCTCGGGACCGCCGGGCTGATCGATCGTTATGGCGTACATGGATACGACGCTAGCGAATCTCCCCGCTGACGGGTGTTTTGCCGCTACCGTCGCGGACGTGACTTACTTCGGGAACATGCAGAACGAGATCTATCTGACGGGACTGAGCGGCGCGAAGCCGGCATTGCCGATGACTGCGGCGGGCTTGGAAGATGCCGCGCGCGAGCAACTCTCACCGGAGGCTTTCGGGTACATCGCCGGTAGCGCGTCGACCGAACGGACCGCGGTGTCGAATCTGCGGGCGTTCGACAAGCATGCGATCGTGCCGCGGATGTTGCGGGGGACTGCGGCGCCCGACGCGCGCGATCTGAGCGTCGAGGTGTTGGGGACGCGGTTGGCTGCACCGATCCTGACGGCTCCGGTGGGCGTGCTCGGCTTGGTCCACGACGACGCCGAGGTTGCGGTCGGTTCGGTCACTGCCGAGTTGGGGATCGGATCGATTCTCTCGACGGCGGCGTCCTCGACCATCGAAGATGTAGCGGCGGCCTCCGGCGATAACTGGTGGTACCAGCTGTACTGGCCGGCCGACGACGAGCTTGCCGAGTCGTTTGTCCGTCGGGCGGAGACGGCGGGCGCGAAGGCTATCATCCTGACTGCCGACACTCCCGGTATGGGTTGGCGTCCAAGGGATCTCGAACTCGGTCACCTCCCCTTCCTGCAGGCGAAGGGTATTGCCAACTATCTGTCGGATCCGGTGTTCCGCGCAAAACTGGCCACACCTCCCGAGGAGAGTGCAGAAGCCCTGCAGATCGCGGTTCTGACGTGGGTGTCGTTGTTCGGCAATCACGCGGTGCGGATCGCGGATATCGCGAAACTTCGCCAGTGGACGACACTTCCGATCGCGGTGAAGGGAATTGTCCATCCCGACGACGCACGTGAGGCCGTCGCGGCCGGCGCCACCGGCATTGTCGTGAGCAACCATGGTGGGCGTCAGGTCGACGGGTCGATTTCGGCGCTCGACGCTCTCGGTCCCGTCGCTGATGCGGTGGGGCATGAGGTGGACATCCTGATGGACTCCGGAATTCGTTGTGGCGCAGACGTAATCAAGGCTCTGGCCTTGGGTGCCGACGCAGTGCTGTATGGGCGACCGTGGGTGTACGGATTGGGATTGGCCGGAGCTGACGGAGTGCGTCATGCGCTCCGAAGTCTCCTGGCCGACCTGGATCTGACGATGGGGCTGGCGGGCCTGGCATCGGTCGCCGAAATCGACCGTTCGATCCTGATGTCCAATTCGTGACTTTAGGGTGAGTCTTACTGTGACGGGCGGACACAGGTCTAAACTTGGAACCTGTGACAGCTGAAGCGACAACCGAGGAGACATCGCAGGCGGCGCACGGTGAGACACCGTGGCTGACGCCGTGCGAGATGCGTGCATGGCGCGGCTACATGGACGGCAATCAGCGCCTCATGGAGGTTCTCAACCGCGAACTGCAGGATTCACACGACCTGTCGTTGGCTGATTACCGCATTCTGGTCATGCTCTCGGAGTCAGCTGACGGGTCGTTGCGGATGAGTGACCTGGCAGACGGCGTGTTGTCTTCGCGTAGCCGCCTGACGCACCAGATCAGGCGGATGGAATCTCAGGGCATCGTCGTGCGCGACACTTGCGTCGAAGATGGTCGCGGCGTGCTCGCGCGGATCACGGAAGAGGGTAGGCGTCGCCTCGCCGAGGCGGCACCTACTCACGTGGCCGGGGTTCGGAACAATCTGGTCGATCTGCTGACTCCCCAGGAACTGGACGTGCTGGCAGACGTCTTCGAGAAGGTCGACAAAGCCATCGGCGAGCGCTGACGTCGGAGCCGTTTTCGCGGTCCGCGGGAACACCCGATAGGATCGCCCACGGAAGCGTGGCAGAGCGGCCGAATGCACTCGCCTTGAAAGCGAGCGTGGCGTTAAACCCACCGGGGGTTCAAATCCCTCCGCTTCCGCCAAAGCAAGGGCTCTGACCTCGGACTTCGGTCCAGGTCAGAGCTTTACTGTTTTCGGAGTCACACTGCTTGGGTAGTGGGCGTCAGAACCGCACGGTGAACACCACGTGGTGATTCTCTCGGGCCGCGCGCTGGAAAAAGTCCGCCACTTCCTGCAACCAGCCCCAGGCGTACCGGCGCTCGTCGGGACCGTACTCGGGGTTGCGGTCGTCGAGCGGCATCGCGTCGTAGCGCACGCCGAACTCGGATTCGGTGATTTCCGCCAGGTACGAGGAGACTTCGGCGACCCGGTCGGGTGCCAGGTAGGTGACGAGTTGGTCGTAAGTGTCGGTGTTGAGGTCGTCGTCCCCCAAGATCACGCCGTAGGCCGGCCAGTTCTCGGACACGCGCTCGTACCCCGTGCTGGAGAGGGCGCACAGGATCGGATCCCACGCCTTGTCCGTGTCGCACGAGAACTCGGATCGGCCCGTCTCCTCGATGTCCTCGACCACTGCGCCGAGTTTGTCGTCGTCGCCGCGTGCGTCCAGAAGTTCCGCTGCCTCGCTGTCTGACAGCGCGAAATGCACCCCAAGTTCCATGGCGTGATGCTAACGGCTGACCTTGCCGGCGTTCCCGTCCTCACTACAAGGCGAATCGACTTAGGTAACGATCCTGCTCTACCTACCGCCGAAGCTACCCATCGTGGGCCAGCTGTCATACATACTGCATCGGTGATTCCGACAAAACGGACCGGCCTTTCTGCTGTATCGCTGGTGATCCTCGTCGTCGCGGGGTTGCTGGTCGCAGCCCCTGCCAGCAGCGCCGCGCCGCCGCCTGACTGGAAATACACAATGGTGGCGTTCAGCAACGCCAGCGACCGTGACATGGATGTCTACGAGTCGGCCGACGGCACCGGCTTTCAGCTCGTCCAGCAGTCGGCGTACAGGCCGCCGTCTGGGCTCGTGCGTGATCCGAGCATCTTCCGGAACACGGACGGGCTGTACTACCTCACCTACACGACGGGTGGTGGGGCGAATATCGGTTTCGCACGCAGCAGCGACCGCATCAATTGGACACCGCTGGGGAACTATCCGGTTCCGTTTTGCTGCGCGTTGATGCCTGGAACGGGAGATGGCACCGGTTCTGCGAGCCCGCCGGGCTTCTCGGGTTCGGCCGGTTTCAGCGACGGACCGTCGCTGTCACCATTCGTCACCAAGGCCTGGGCGCCTGAATGGTTTGTGGACGGCGATCGTGTCAACGTCATCCTGTCGATGTCGACCGGTGGAGGATTTGTGCCGTATCTGATGACGGCGTTGGAA
The DNA here is from genome assembly GCF_016598535.1 of Rhodococcus sp. P-2. Taxonomy (GTDB): domain Bacteria; phylum Actinomycetota; class Actinomycetes; order Mycobacteriales; family Mycobacteriaceae; genus Rhodococcus_F; species Rhodococcus_F baikonurensis. The sequence goes on from NZ_CP066779.1 coordinate 3,050,133, forward strand.
CCGTCGCTCCGGTTGTGGAGCCCGCCTGTTCCGCTCGCCGGGATCGGTGCGGACCACATCGACACCACCGTGGTCAAAGTCGGATCGACCTATCATGCGTTCACCAAGAACGAGACGAAGAAGGTCGTCGAGCATGCGGTCGCTCCTTCGGTGACGGGACCTTATTCGTTTGTCCCGCCAGGGAATTGGGGTTCGCTTGTCGAAGGTCCGGCCGTAGTTCAGTTGCCGAGCGGCGACTGGCGGATCTATCTCGACGCCTATACCGAAGGTAAGTATCTCTACTCCGACAGCACGGACGGGCTGAATACCTGGTCTCCGGTGCAAGAGGTTCCTGGGGTGTCCGGGACTGCACGGCATCTCGGCATCATGAGAGAACCGGCATAACTTTCGACTCCGAGTTGGTAGGGCTCTGATCAAGGACTGCGGTCTTGGTCAGAGCCCTTTCTCGTACATGCGTACTACTTCTGCGCGTCGTCTGCACGTATCAGTGATTGACAAGCTAACGGTGCGACGCGAGTGGGTCTTGCGAGTTCGCGCCGACCACGAAGTGAACATCTCCGCGTGAACCGTGCAGAGTTGCGCTCCCAGGCCCCGCTCGGGCGCCGTACTTCACGATTGATTGCCAAGTAGTGCCTCTTGGTTGCATATTCAAGTACGTGCACTGGCTTGATGTCCGCACTTTCGGCCTTCAACTGCCCTGAGGCCCATGAAATGTGGGTTCAGTTTGGTTTGCCACACCGTTTCTGAGGGTTCTTCTTACCTTCAAACCGTGACCTTGCTCATAGTGGGACCTAGGTCCTTTTTGCTGATGATAAGCCTGTCGATATATATCTGTTACCGAAAGTTCACCCTAAATCCAAGATGGCGGAGTCGGCGCGCTGGCGGGCAAACAGGACGATTGGTACCGTCCGGTAACTAATTCAGTTAGTTGTCGGCTACCGCCCTGGTTGCTGTGTCACGTGGAGGAGCAGTTCATGTCGCTCGAATCGCAAAACGGCCTATCCCATCGTCGATCGAGGGTCGCAGTGGGGCTCGCGACGTGTGCGGTTGCCGCGCTGTCGTCTGGTGTGGTCTTCGCAGGGAGTGCATCGGCAACGCCGACGGCGTTGGCGGACAAGTTCGCGAGTACGGTCACCGATGACGGTTGGTCGTTGGATCTTGCCGCCACGAAACTGTCGGCGAACCCGGTGCCGAATCTGGCGACGACGGCGTTCACCCGTGAGGGGTTCGTGTCGGCGAAGGTAACCGGCACGATCGGTGGTCAGGGCGATTCGGCAGTGAAGACCGGATATGTCGAGCAGGGGTTGCAGATCGGCTGCCAGATCGATGTTTCCTCCGGACTTGGCTTGGGGCTTGGCTTTTCGCTCGGCCCGTCTGTCGGTGTGAGTATTTCGGGTGTCCCGTCGGCGAACGTGGGTGTGAATGCGTCGGTGAATCCGAGTATTCAGTCGACGATTGCGCCGGGCACGATCACGACGATTCCGTTGGGGAAGAAGGATCTCGAGTCGTCGAAGGCGTCGATCACGGCAGAGAACGTGCACGTGAAGGTTGATGCGTGCATGGGGCCGGTGACGATCCGCTCGTACGCACAACTGTCGGTGTCGACGGCGACGTCCGACAACACGTTGTTCGTGTACTCCGATCCCACCTGGCTCTGACCCGCGCAGCCGTCGTCAGCGCTGCTGGCGACTATTCCCGATCCGCCCAGTCCAGGGGTGGTTACTCATCACGCCCACAAAGGAGAAATCATGAAGATTCGTACCTTGGCCACTGCCGGAACCCTCACCGCGGGTATCGCCCTGTTCGGTGTTCTCGGCGCCGGCGTGGCATCTGCTGCAACTCCGATCGTCGAACCTGAGCAGGGTCGGATCGGTCTGTCGCTCTCGAATGCGGAAACCGCGGCGTTGGCGGCGAGCCCGATCCCGGACGCCATCTCCGACATCGTTCCAGGCTCGCAGCGGTGGATTGAGCTCGCACCGGGCTCGGCGCTCACCGTCGGCCCCGATGGCAAGCTCAGCGCCCCCGACCGCGTAGTGATAGGCGAAGCCGCTGCCCATCCTGGTGGCTACGTCGATGTCTACCTGGCTGATCCGAACAACCCGGCCAACGCCGGGTACGTCACCCTGACCTACCAGTACTGGAACTGATACCGCGCCCAGCACCGGCGACCCGTTTTCCCCGCTCTCCCTTCCCATTTGGAGTTCCAGTCATGACCGTCAACAACGCCGAACGCCGCAGTGTCCAACCGGAACCCGCTGCCATCGATAGGAAAGACGTTGCAGACGTTGATGACTGGGATCCGGACAGTGAACTCAGTCCACTCTCCAAGGCTGTGATCGCTACGGCAGTTGGACTGGGGTTGCTGATCGCGGCATTCGCGGTGATCGGGAAGCTCGCCGGCTGGGCGAACGACTACGGGACGATCCTGGTTTACCTGGCGTTCTTCTTGTGGATGTCGATCTCCGGACGGTTGTTCTGGTGGGGCGCAGACAAACTCATCGCGCTACTCCGAACGAAGAAGAGTGACAATCGTGGTGCGCACCGGTGAAGTCCGGTAGACGATTTCGCCGGACTCTCGCGGGAGTGCTTGCCGCTGGGGCGCTGTTGACCGGAGCGGCCGGAGCGATCGGTGCGGGACTTGCACTCTCCGCCGCTCCGGCGAACGCGACGCCGGAAGAAGACTGCGCGGCGGTGCGAGCACGTGATCATCAGATCTACCTGAATCTCATTGCGTCGCTGCCACCTGGCGCACCCATCCCGCCAGAGATCATCAACCCGTGCCTGAGTGCGCCGTCCACGACGTCGACAGCTGCGCCGACGACCACCGTCGGGCTCCCCGGTGCGCAGGCTCCAGGCGGTGGCCCGAATGTCGGGGCCAATGCTCCGACGAACTTTCCCACCTACAACGGCACCCCCATCGTCCCTGTGCCGACGATCGAGGTTCCGCCCATTGCTTCCGAGTCCCCGGCCTCGGAAACTGGTGTCGGTGCATTCCCCAATGCATCGGCATCAGCGGTTCCCTCACCCACACCCACCCCGGGTGAGGGAACCACCACCGATCGTGGTCCCGGACCGATCCCCGCGGATTCGGATTCGAATATCGCACCGGCCCAAACGGTTCCGGACCCGGCAGCAGATGTTTCCACCGCCGGGGAGGACTCGGGCCGTGACCGGTATCTCGAACTCGCCCTGATCGGCGCTGCGGCGTTCACCGCTGCGGGTATCGGAGTGCGCGGGCGGCCGGGACCTTTCAGCCCCCGCACGCCCGAATCAGTACTCTCCCAGGCGGTCGGGACTGTCGTGTCGCCGTTGACTGCGTACGCACCTGGCGGGCAGTCCTCGTTGCGGGTGTTCGATCCGATCACCGGCGGAAGCCGGTTCTTCTTCCTGATCCACGACGAAACGTCGTCGCACGAATCCGTGATTCCGGTGACGGTGCCGCCCGGCGGTCACATGAGTGTCAACCCCGATGGCACGGTCACCGTCTTCGACGCCGACGGGAATCCGGTCTCGACAATCGATGCCCCGTGGGCGTACGACGCCAACGGCACTCCTGTTCCAACGCACTACGAGATCCGGGACGGGCAACTCGTCCAGGTCGTCGACACCGCAGGCATCGAGAACCTGCTGTACCCGATCCTCGCCGACCCGGAGCTGACACCGGAAGAACGTGCTGCGCTCGAAGCGCAGGCGAACTTCATCGGCCCGATGACCCCGGAGGGCGAACAAGCCCGCAGGGACGCACAAAACGTCCTCGCCGCCAACCCCCCGGAGCCGGCAGATTCAGGCCTCGAGCAGCTCATGGTCGGTGACCCCAACCACGAGGTCTCCGAACCACCGATCACCGACACAGGAACCGGAAACCCTGTCGGCGACGCAATACTCGCCAATCAAACCCAGGAGCCGATCACTTCGAACATCGGCGGGCACGACTACACCACAGAACCTGCGGACCCGGCAGATTCAGACCTCGGCCATCTCATGTCCGGTGACCCTAACTCCGAGGTCTCCGAACCACCGATCACCGAAACAGGAACCGGAAACCCCGTCGGCGACGCAATACTCGCCGACCAAACCCAGGAGCCGATCACTTCGAACATCGGCGGGCAGGACTACACCACCGAACCCGCTGTCAGCGACGTCTCGTTCACGGACGAAAACGGAACCAACTGGTCCGGCACACCTTCGAAGGTGCCGAACGTGTGGAGCTGGACGTACACCGACGCGCAGGGAGAAGAGCACGACCTGCAGGTCACCTACGACGAGCAGGGACGCCCCTACCAGGTTTTCGACCATTCCAACTCGGAACTGTCCTTGTACGATTGGAGCACCGGCGAACCAGTTCGGATAGGCGACGCGCAGCATCTGGACCCCGGTGTCGCTTTCGATCAGCCCTACACCGACGAGATCATGAGCTTCGTCGTCCCACCGCTGCGCGGGGCCCGTCTGGCCGTCGGCGCGATCCGGGCCGAAGACCTGATCGTCTCGAACCGGACAACACCCACCCGGCCCCCGGTTACTTCACCATCGACCCCTGCTCAAAACATTCCCCGGCCGGGCACACTGCCACCGCGCGGCATACCCGTCATCGACGGCACAGTTCCACCTGCCGAACATGACCACCCCACGATCCCTTCCGTGAATGAACCTGCACGCCCGGATCCCACGATTCCGGAACCCTCGCAACCCACTTCGCCCGGCGATCCCGACCGCGGCCAGTGGGAACCATCCACGCCGGGGGAGATCGGTGATCCAGGGCCGAACCTGACACCAGGAATTTCTACCCCGAATGTTCCCTCGCCAGGTCAGGTCGAGGAACCGAGTGCGCCGACTCTGCCCGATGTCGGGCAGGTGCCGGTGAATCCGGACGCTCCCGGCGCTCCGCAGCAACCCGGACTACCGGAATTCGACCCCTTCGCCACCGATCCGAGCACCATTCCCAGCCCTGGCGTCATCGAGGATCCGACGCAGCGACCCGCGGTCACGATGCCTCCCACACAGCCTGACAGCCCGGAGGGACCAGGGGTTGAACAGGATCCGTTGTGGTGGATGCCGTTCGCACGAGAAAAACCACCGCAACTCGCACCCGGCGAAACACCGCCGGACATCGTGGAGGTCGAAGGAGTCGGCCCGTTGGATCTGCGTACGTTGCAGTCCCGGATCATCGGTGATCGGGATGGCACCGATGTTGGGGTATGGGGTGATGCAGGCGAAGGTCTCCGGTACGACGCCGCTCGGAGGTTGAGGCCTTCTCGGGTATTTCAGGAACTCGTCACGCTGGTGGACGGGCAGTTCGCGTTCATCTTGCCATTCGATGCCGGGAAGAACGGTGAGCTCAAGTTCGACGGTTGGTTCCCGGACATGAACGTCATCGTCGATGCGAAACACATCTACGACTTCATCTTCGACCGGAACGGTGAACCTTACGTAACGGACTTCCGGGGCCGTGTTTGGCAAAAAGATTGGCCCAAGACCGCTCAGGCGCAGCTCGATGCCCTCGCACAAGCCGGGATGGACGCTGAGCTCGTGTGGGTGATGCTCAACGAACAATATGCTGAACTCGCCTTGAGAGGCTTCGACGACGAGAACGTCGTCGGTGTCACGGTGGAAACTATTGCGCAATGGTTGGAAAGGACGGGGCGATGAGCTTTTTCGGGCGGCGGCCGACAGTGGGCGGGTATTGGGGCACGCGGGTGCAGTCGAGTCAGGAGGTGGCGCAGACGATGCGGGCCTTCCTCGACGATCTGGAAGCGATCGACCCGGGGTTGGCGTTGCCGTGGGTCTCGACTGCCGAGTTCGACAAAGTGCCAGCAGATCTCAGCGTGGACGGGTTGGTGCGAATCTTCGAGCATTCCCGCTCGAAGGAGATGGGGTATTCGGACACCCCGGGACCGGGCTACGACGTCGACTTGTCACCCGAAGACGGGACCGCGCGGCGGATCATCGCCAGGGTCGGCGGGCTGGAAACCAGTGCCCCCAACAGTGTCCGGGTGTCGTTGCCGACGGAGAAGGATGTTCCCCCCGAATTGCGACGGTTGCTCGAACCGGATGTCGGGGACGCGATCATGAAAGTGATCGTCAAGCATTGGGAACCGGATCGGGCTCGGTGGAGCATCGGCGACTACCTCGATCTGCAACCGCGAGTTAGAGGTCAGATCCAGGTGGGATGGGAAACGTACTTCCATTCCGGAGTTACGTTCGATCGCAGCGCGCTGCCCCAATCTGCGGCGGTAGAGGAGCTGCCCACTGGCACGTTGATTCGGTTGGGGGACAAGCCAATGGAGGTCGATGCCGCCGACATCGTGGCGGTGCGGGCGGCGTTGGGTTACCCGGTGTAGCGCCAGAGACTGTTCCGATTGGTCGATCGTCTTCGAGCAGGAGTGACGTTGTCTGCTTCATCTTTACGTCGCGATCCGGCGTCCGGGTTGACCGTGAAAGTCATGGCGCGGAAGGGGCCGCCGGAAGCCGAATCGGTCACCGCAGTGCTGGCAGCGCGGTCACTGCAGTTCCTTCGAAAGCTTGACCCAGTCTTTGACGTCGACATGTATCGCGCCGTGAGGAATGACCTTCCCGACGGCGTTACGGTCGAGCAGGCTCTGGCATCGAATGGTGGACGGATCCTCACGCTTCAGGCAGAGGACTCCCTCGAGGCCGCAATGATCGAGAGCAGAAAGTCTCCTGATGCCGCAGGCGGGATTTACCCACTCTCATTCGGGCATCAACTCAGGTTGTTCACCGACAACGGAAACATCGAAATTCTCATCGGATTCGGGGGTACGGCAGGAGCAGGTTCCTTACTTTGCACCTTCATCTGGCCGTACCCAGGGGGCTTCGCCGATGAATCTCTGATCTCACTGTCATTGAAACTCGTCCAGGGCATGGCCGATATCTGGGACGCTCCCACGGCCGTGCTCTACCGGGATGCGGAGCTCACACCGCAGTACAACGTGCCCGGCGACGCAACGGTGGGCAGTTGCACCTACTTCGGCCCTGAGATGCCGATCAACGAAACGCAGATCCCACCCACTGTCGAAGCTTTTCCGTACAAGAGAAGGAACGATCGTCATCCAGCGTGATCCACGCGCCCCGTTGGTTGCCGACGATATCCGAAGCATCCGTGCAGCAGTCGGCCTGCTGACCGAACGACCGGAGGTTCGCCTACCGAAAGGCTCGCGCCGGCTGTGACACCAGAAGTTACGGCCAAGCTCACGTCCGCAGGTGATGGTGTTCTTAAGAACAAGCTGCTCAGATAATGGAGGATGCGTTCGACGAGGTCATCGGGATGGAGAACATCAACATCATCGTATTTGGAGGGGAGTGAAAGTGCCTACGTCATCACTGCGCCGCAATCCTACGGTGGGCTTGACAGTGAAGGTCATTCCACGAAAGGGTTCGCCTGAAAGCGAGGCCGTCACGGCCGCGCTCGTTGCACGTTCGCTACGATTGCTTCGCGACATCGATCGTGTCTTCGACGTCGACTTGTACCAAACAGTAGGCGATGCCCTCCCCGACGGTGCCGGAGTCGAGCAGGCCTTGGCGTCGAATCTCCGTCAGATCCTTGTACCTTCGACGGAAAAATCGATCGAAGCCGCATTGATCGAGCGCAGACGATCCCCCGATGCCACCGGCGGTATGTATCCCATCTCATTGGGACGACATATGACCCTGTATTCACCCGCTGGAGACGTCAAAGTCGTTGTCAGTTTCGGGGGCACCTCAGGGTCCGGCGCATTCGCATGTGCCTTTGCCGACGAATCACTGATTTCGCTGGCATTGAAGCTCGTTCAGGGGCTAGCCGATATCTGGGACTCTCGTGTCACCGTGCTCTACCGCCGAACCGAATCATCGCCTCAGTTCAACGTACCGGGTGACGCGATCGTGGGCAGTTGCACCTACTTCGGTCCTGAGTTGCCGATCGAGGAAACACAGCTCCCGCCCAGCGTGGAGGCATTTCCCTACCAGGACGGCACAATCGTCATCCAGAAGAATCTGTCCACGCCGTTAACAGTCGAGGACATCCGAAGCATCCGCGCAGCAGCAGGACTGCCGACCGAACGACCGGAGATTCCTCTACCCAAAGGTTTCAGACGGCTGTGAGCCCTACGTTGGGCGCACTCGGGGCTGCCTGCAGGTAGGGATGGCGCGGACCGACCAGCCTGCCCGCAATTACCGCGCCGCGATCCCGATCCGGCTACGCACCAGCTGATCGACGCTCCGGGTGGAGTGCCACCGCGCGGCATACCCGCCATCGACGGCACAGTTCCACCTGCCGAGCATGATCAACCCTCTGTTCCGTCCGTGAATGAACCTGCACGCCCGGATCCCGCGATTCCGGAACCCTCGCAACCCACTTTCCCGGCGATCCCGATCGTGGCGAGTGGGAATCACTCTCGCCCGGTGGGATTGGCGATCCGGGGTCGAACCCGAGACCCGAGAACTCCACCCTGGAGGCTCCCTCGCCAGGTCGCACCGAGGAACCAAGTGTGCCGACTCTGCCTGATGTCGGTCAGGTGCCGGTGAATCCGGATGCCCCCGGCGCTCCGCAGCAACCCGGACCACAACTGTTCAATGACAATGATTTGCCGAGAACGACTATGACGATCGCAGAGTGGCTGGAAAGGAAAGGTCGATGAATTCGGATCGTGGCGCGACAGTGATCGGGTATTGGGGCCCTCGGACGCAACCGGTAGAAGGCATTGCAGCGGAGGTGTTCTCGTTTCTTCATAGTCTGAGGAACATTGATCCAGCACTTGGAGAAGCTTGGGTGTTTTCGCCCGAGACTGCCTTCGAGTCGACCGATCTAAGCGTGGAAGGCCTAGCGAAGATCTTCCGGGCAGCGAAGGATGTCGAAGGGCAATCCGTTGCTGCCTTCGACCTCGGCTACATCGTGAGTTTGTTGCACCCGGACAGATATCAGTTCTTGAGAATCCAATTCTCTCTCGGCCGGAATGTTCCGAGGGTTCCGAATCTCGTCAACGTCACCCTCCCTCCGGAGAAACAAGCAATTGGGGAGGCATCGCGGTTGCTAACCGCAGGCGTCGGTGACGCCATCATGAAAGCGATCATCGAACAGTGGTCTCCAGACAAAGCCCGTTGGGGAACGCCGGTATACCAGAAAGCCCAAGGGAAAAAGGCTGGAGAGGTGGAAGTCGGGTGGGAGACATACATTCGGTCCGGGATCGATCTCGATCACAGCAAACTGCCCGTCGTCGCCGCACTGGAGGAACTCCCCAACGGAACGCTGATTCGGTTGGGCGAGAAACCGTTAGACGTCGATATTGCCGACATCCTGGCGGTGCGGGAAGCACTGGGTTACCCGGTCTAAGACGCCGCGTGACCGCCGACCCTTGCTCATGTCGCGACACGTAGTCGGACGGAGACTATTACGCAGTGGTTGGAAAGGACGGGGCGGTGAGCATGTTCGGGCGGCGGCCGACGGTAGCCGGATATTGGGGCACGCGGGTGCAGTCGAGTCAGGAGGTGGCGCAGACGATCCGGGCTTTCCTCGACGATCTGGCGGCGATCGACCCGGAGTTGGCATTGCCGTGGGCGAATACGAAGCAACGAAGTCGAGGCACTGCGGATCTCAGTGTGGACGGGTTGGTGCGAATCTTCGAGCACTCCCGCTCGGGGGAGATGGGGTACTCGGACACGCCGGGGCCGGGCTACAGCATCAGTTTGTCACCGGAAGACGGAACCGCGCGCGCAATCATCGGCTGGGTCGGAGGCTTGGAAACCAGTGCACCCAACAGCGTTCAAGTAGCGTTGCCGACAGAGGAGGATGTTCCCTCCGAACTACGACGGTTACTCGACCCAGGCATCGGAGACGCGATCGTGAGAGTGATCGTCAAGCATTGGAAACCGGAGCGAGCCCGGTGGAGCATCGGCGACTACAGAAAACTTCAGAAGCGGTCGAAAGGCGAGGTCGAGGTGGGATGGGAGACGTACTTCTATTCCCAGATCGCAGTCGACCGCAGCAAACTCCCCCGGTCTGCGGTGGTAGAGGAACTGCCCACTGGCACGTTGATTCGGTTGGGGGACAAGCCAATGGAGGTCGCTGCCGCCGACATCCTGGCGGTGCGGGCGGCGTTGGATTACCCGGTGTAGGCCACGCAACGGGTCCGGAATTCACCATTGCATCAGATGTCGAGAAATGCGTTAACCGGATGGCCTGCTTCGCCTTTCGATAGTATTGCCAGATGGCACCCCGAACCGACTTGCTCGCGTGGCTCCTCGATTCGGATCCAGCGATTCGGTGGCAGGTGGAGCGCGATCTGTTGAACGAAGCGCCCACTGTGTGGGCGGCGACGCGCGCGTCGATCACTACCAAAGGATTTGGTGCACGCCTGCTTTCATTACAGGATCGAGACGGCCAATGGGCGGGTGGCGCGTTCTTCCCGGCAGAATTCGACTTCGCGGGACCCGAAGCAGCAGAACAAAGTTCGCAACCCTGGACGGCAACAACCTGGACGCTCAACTCCTTGCGTGAGTGGGGCCTCGACGCCGGTGTTCTGCGGGAGCGTCGAACCGCAGAACTGCTCGCGGAAAACTGTCGCTGGGAGTACGAGGGCCGGCCGTACTGGGACGGTGAGGTCGATTGCTGCATCAACGCCTGGACGGTGGCAAACGGTGTGTGGCTCGATGTTTGCGTTGATGAGCTCGCTGATTGGTTTGTGCGGCATCAACTTCCAGATGGTGGGTGGAACTGCGAGTGGATCGAAGGTTCGACGCGATCGTCGTTTCATTCGACGCTCAATTCACTCAAAGGGCTTCTCGCGTACGAGATCGCGACCGGGGGAACGGATGAGACGCGCGCGGCTCGGCGATCCGGTGAGGAGTACTTGTTGCAGCGCGGTCTGTTCCGGCGACTCTCGACCGGCGAACCGGTGGGGCCCTGGGTCGGCCGGTTCGCGTACCTGTTCCGGTGGCGTTACAACGTGCTCAACGCAGCCGACTACTTCCGTGAAGCGTCGTTGTCGTATGGAAATGAGTCTGATCCGCGAATGGCGGACGCGATCGAGATGATCCGGGCCGCCCGAGCCTCGGATGGGACGTGGCTCCAGGCCGGTCGCCAACCGGGGCGGGTGTGGTTCGAGGTCGACACAGAGGCGGGGGAGCCGTCGAAGTGGCTGACTTTGTCCGGCATCCGAGTGCTCGCCTGGTGGGATCAACCCTCCCTTCTAGGTTCTGCATAACAAAAGAGTTACAGCGAGAGTTTTTTCACCTTTAAAGGTTATCGAAAGGTGATCTTCGACTTTCCGGTCGAAATATCCAGTACGGATGAAGAACATATTAACGACAGGATTGCCCTCAGTGCGGTGAAGGTTAGTCATCTGAACAGGTGAGAAGATGTTCGGTGAAATTACCTACCCGATTGGATAGGCGGGTCACCGACGTTGGTAATCAAACAGGGCACTCGCAGCTGTCTTGGTTAGGGAGCTAAGTCCCGAGCTGGAAACGGCATTTCTGCTCCGAAACCGTCGCTCACCTGCGGCTACGTTCCCCATTTTGCAAGACTTAAACCACTTTCGGCGAGAATTAGTCCCGCAATTGTAGGTTGTGAAGCGTCCGCAATGTTTAGGCAAAGTCCCATCTTTTCCCAGAACAATGCTCTACTAAACGTGAAAACCGGATGTTCCCCCGATTTTGCTGAGAAGGTGCAACTATGGGGCGTAGCGTAACTGTCGCAGCGAACCGGAACATCGCGAATTGCTGCTTTAACCAATGACTTTGTTCAAGTCCGAATAATGCTCGGAGGTCGTCGATGTCGATGGAAATGGTGTTAGCCGAAGCAGTGATAGACAGTGGGGACACGGCGTGGGTGCTGATCTCCGCTGGCCTGGTTCTCTTCATGGTTCCCGGACTCGCCTTCTTCTACGCCGGTCTGGTGCGTGGTAGCAGTGCGCTCGTCATGTTGCAGCAGAACCTCGTCCCACTCGGTCTCGTCTCGATTACCTGGGTCGTGTTCGGATACAGCTTCGCGTTCAGTGGAGACTGGGGTTCCGGCTTCCTCGGTGACCTCAGATTGTTCGGCTTGCAGGACATACACACTGCCGCCGCCCCGGGCTTCCACCTGATCGAAGGTGCAGTCGCGGTACCGACTCTGGCGTTCGTGGTCTATCAGATGATGTTCGCGATCATCACGCCCGCGCTGATCACCGGTGCGACCGCAAACCGGCTCAAGCCCTTGGGCTGGGCCGTTCTGCTCGTGCTGTGGTCGATCATCGTCTACCCCCCGATTGCGCACTGGCTCTTCAATCCCGAAGGCTGGTTGGCGCTCCGCGGAGCCCAGGACTGGGCCGGCGGAATTGTCGTCCACGCATCCGCCGGCGCCGCCGCCCTGGCAATCTTGCTGGTGGTCGGCAAACGTCCGGGATGGCCCAACGCCGAGGCAGTCCCGCACTCGGTGCCTCTGGCGTTGATCGGCGCAGGCATCCTGTGGTTCGGCTGGTTCGGATTCAACGCAGGCGACGGATTGGCCGCCGATGGTGTTGCGGCACAAGCCTTGATGAACACTCACATCGCCGCAGCGGGCGGCATGGTCGTCTGGCTCGTCATCGAAAGGTATACCGAGGGCAAGGCCACGGCGATCGGTGGAATCACCGGCGCGGTAGCCGGTCTCGCGACCGTTACTCCATGCGCCGGCTTCGTCAGCACCTTCTCCGCGTTGGCGATCGGCGCGCTTGCCGGACTGGTCTGCCACTTCGCGCTCGCGCTCAAGTCGATCTTCAAGTTCGACGACGCGCTCGACGTCATCGCGGTCCACTTCATCGGCGGCATCCTCGGTTCCCTCCTTCTCGGTTTGTTCGGCGAAAAGGCGATCAATTCGATCGGCCGCGATGGACTCTTCTTCGGCGGCGGCGCAGGACTACTCGGCGAGCAGGCGCTGGCGTTGATCGTCGTCATCGCTTTCTCGTTCGTGGTGACCTGGCTGATCGCCACGGGCATCGAGAAGACCATCGGTCTCAAGCTGGCTCCGAAAGACCAGGTGGACATCGACCGTCGTCAGCAAGGCATGGACGCGTACCGCTACAACGCCGCATTCGTCGACGCCGGTGGTGCGCCGCAGACCAGCGGGTTCGACTCGGGGGTCCTGGTCGAGGGGGCAAAACTTGTTCCGAACCTCGGCGCCCCGAAGCACGAACTCATCACCGCGGTATTGCAGACCATCGAGTCCGAGAAGCTTCGGGAGGCGCTGCTGGCTGCCGGAGCGGAGTCGATAGTCGTATCGGAAGCGCATGTCTCCGCGAGCGACTCGGCCTCGCTCAAGTTTCGCGGGCAACGCAACGACGTCGTGTTCACGGAGCGGTTGCGTGTCGAGGTGCTGGTCGCCTCGGAACATGCCCAGGCGGTTCTGGACGCGATCAACGAGTACTCGGGCGGCAGGAGGAGCGGTTTCGTCCAGCAGGCGGCCGAACCTCTCACCGAAGCGACGGAACAGGGGAGCTGACATGTATTCGACGACAGGGAGTTACCGCATGATCGACAAGGAGCGTTCGGAATGCATCTGACACCGCGAGAACTCGACAAGCTGACAATTCTCATGTTGGCGGATGTCGCACTGAGGCGAAAGGCAAAGGGGCTCAAACTCAATCATCCGGAGTCCGTCGCAGTCATCACTGCAGCCGCTCTGGAGGGAGCTCGGGAGGGCAAGACACTCGAGGAGGTCATGGCCGACGCATCGCACGCCTTGACGGTCGACGACGTGATGGAAGGTGTCGCGGAGATGATTCCGCGTGTGCAGGTCGAGGCGGTGTTCCTCGACGGTAGCCGGCTCGTCACCGTGCACTCTCCGATCCAGTAGCCCGACCGAGATGTCAGGAGCACTCCAAGATGGCAAGCAAATCGACGAAGAAGGATTCCGGCGGCGAGAAGAAAGTGCCGGTCGGCGGATATGTGTTGCGGGACGAGCCGATCGAGCTGAACGAGGGTCGTCCGCGTTTGAAGCTGCGAGTCCGAAATACCGGTGACCGTCCCATCCAGGTGGGTTCGCACTATCACTTCATGGAAGTCAATCGCGCGTTGTCGTTCGATCGTGAACAGTCCTTCGGCTGGCGCCTCGATATTCCCGCGGGCACGGCGGTCAGGTTCGAGCCGGGCGACGAGAAGGAAGTGACGTTGGTGCCGTTCGGAGGCAAGCAACGGGTTCAAGGCTTCAACGGACTTGTCGACGGTTGGGCGCCGACCCACGCCGCCTACCGGCCGAGGCTCCCCGGAGCCGTCCAGCGTGCCGAAGAACTCGGCTTCCTGTCCGAACCTCAAACCGACTGATTCTCGTTCACGGCGGACGAAGGAGAGCAACACCCATGACAAGCATTTCGAGACAAGAGTATTCGGGTCTGTTCGGGGTTACCACGGGTGACCAGATCAGGCTCGGCAACACCGACCTGTACATCGAGGTCGAGGAAGATCTTCGAACCATCGGCGACGAGTCGATCTACGGCGGCGGCAAGACGCTGCGCGACGGCATGGGCCAGGATCCGGAGTCGTGCAGCATCGACGGTGCCCTCGACCTCGTGATCACCAACGTGGTTATCGTCGATGCAACCATCGGCGTCGTCAAGGCAGACGTGGGAATCAAGGACGGGAAGATCGTCGGCTGGGGCAAGGCGGGAAACTCCAGCACGATGGAAGGCGTCACTCCGGGGCTGACGACCGGTCCGGCGACCGACGCGATCTCCGGTGAGCAGATGATTCTCACTGCCGCCGGCATCGATCCACACGTGCACCTCGTGTCACCGCAGCAGGCGTATCACGCGCTCAGTGGGGGAGTGACCACGCTGATCGGTGGCGGCATCGGCCCGACCGACGGAACCAACGGCACCACCATCACTTCCGGCATCTGGAACATGGAGATGATGCTCAAGGCCAACGAGGGTTTGCCGGTCAACGTCTGCATGCTGGGCAAGGGTAACTCGTCCGGGCATCAGTCCCTGGTCGAACAGATCAAGGCCGGTGCGGCCGGTCTGAAGGTCCACGAGGACTGGGGCGCAACCCCGGCCACGATTCGTGAGTCTCTGCGGGTGGCAGACGAAATGGATGTTCAGGTCGCCATTCACACGGATACGCTCAACGAGGCCGGCTACGTCGAGGACACCATCGCGGCCTTCGAAGGACGCACGATTCACACCTATCACAGCGAGGGCGCGGGTGGCGGCCACGCACCCGACATTCTGCGGGTGACGGGAGAGGACAACGTACTTCCGGCGTCGACCAACCCGACGTTGCCGTACGGCATCAACACTCAGGCCGAACTCTTCGACATGATCATGGTCTGTCACAACCTCAATCCCAAAGTGCCCTCGGATGTTTCTTTTGCCGAGTCCCGCGTTCGCGCCGAGACGATCGGTGCCGAGAACGTACTGCAGGACATGGGCGTCATCTCGATGTTCTCGAGTGACTCACAGGCGATGGGCCGCGTCGGAGAAAACTGGCTACGCGCGATCCAAACAGCGGACTGCATGAAGCGGTCCCGCGGGAAGCTGCCCGAGGATTCGCCGACGCACGACAACTTCCGCGTGTTGCGTTACGTCGCGAAGGTCACGATCAATCCCGCGTTGACGTTCGGTCTTTCGCATGTGGTCGGGTCGATCGGTGTCGGGAAGATGGCGGATCTTGTTCTCTGGGAGCCCGCATTCTTCGGTGCGAAGCCGAAGACGATCATCAAGAACGGTCTGATCAGCTGGCACGCCATGGGAGATCCGAATGCGTCGCTCCCGACACCACAACCGGTGATCTACCGGCCGATGTTCGGTGGATTCGGCAAGGCGTTGCCGCAGAGTTCGGTCTCGTTCGTCTCGCGAGCGGCACTCGACGACGGCATCAAGGACAGGCTCGGTCTAGAACGTCAGGTTGTTGCTGTCGAGGGAACCAGAACAGTCACCAAGCGTGATCTGGTTCGCAACTCGGCCACTCCGGAAATCAAGGTGGACCCGGAGACCTTCGCGGTGACTGCGGACGGCGTCCACGCATACGTCGAACCTGCCGAATCCATTCGCTTGAACCAACTTTACTTCTTCAGTTAGGGGTCTCCTGTGTCGGGAACAATCACACACACGCACGGCGCCGATGCGACGCCACACACGCACGGCGAGATGACCGCGCCGAGCGGAAAGCCGACGCGAATCGACGCGCTGCTCGGGAAGGAGACCGACGAGGAGTGGGTCGGTCGACTCGACAATGCGGTAGTCGACGTCTTGTCGCTCGATCAGTGGGAAGCGCAGAAGAGTCGGCTACGACGCACCACGATCGGTGGCCGTGAATTGGCCGTCTCGCTCGATCGGGGTATTCAGTTGCAGGATGGCGACATTCTGCTGTGGGACGAGCCGGCGAACACCGTCGTCGTGGCCAGGATCAACCTCAAGGACGTGTTGGAGATCGACCTGAGCGCACTGGTCGACGTCACGCCCGAGAAGATGATTCAGACGTGCCTGGAGTTGGGACATGCCGTGGGTAACCAGCACTGGCCTGCCGTGGTGAAGGGAATGAAGGTCTACGTTCCGTTGACGGTCGACAAGGCGGTCATGGGCTCGGTGATGCGGACACATGCTTTCGAGGGCATCGAGTACACCTTCATCCCGGGTGCCGAGGTCATTCCCTACATCGCTCCACACGAGGCACGCCGTTTGTTCGGTGCGGCCGCTCGTGAGGGCGAGGGGCATACCCATGACCCTCTCGTCTGAGGGATCCGGGCTCAGCATCAACCGCGCGATGCGGATGATGCAGTTTTCCGATTCCATGTTCCCGGTCGGTTCCTTCTCGTTCTCCAACGGTTTGGAATCGGCCGTGGCGCAGGGAATTGTCACCGACGGTCCGTCGCTGCGGGAGTTCGTACTCTCGGCGGCGCATCAGGGGGCGACGTGCGACGGTATCGCCGTACTCGCGGCGCACCGGGGCGCGACAGCCGGTGACTTCTCGGCGATCCTCGCCGCCGATCATGCAGTGATCGAACGCAAGCTCAACGAAGAAGCACGCACGATGAGTACCCGGATGGGTAAGAAGTTGGCCGAACTCGGCGGGCGCTTGGCCGGTGAGACCCTGTTCAACAAGTGGTTGGCCGCGATCGCATCGGGGGAGACGCCGGGTACCTACCCCGTCGGCCTCGGAATTGCGTTCGCGGAGATGGGTTCTCCGGAGGAGGACGCTTTCACGGTCAATCAGTACGGTGTCGCGATGACGTTGCTCGGCGCTGCCCTTCGCATCGTCCGAGTAGATCACCTTGCGACGCAGGAGATTCTGTTCGAGGTCAATCAGAGCGCCGGCCGTGAGTACGCCGCAGTGCGTGACTACGGACTCGACGACATGTCCAATTTCGCCCCGATGATCGACATTCTGGCTGCGGTTCACGTCAAGGCGCACGTCCGAATGTTCATGAACTAGAAGGAGAACGATGAAGAAGACAACGCGCATCGGAATCGGCGGACCCGTGGGTTCGGGTAAGACCGCACTCATCGAGGCGATCACGCCGGAGTTCATCAAGCGGGGCACCAGCGTTCTGATCATCACCAACGACGTGGTCACCACCGAAGATGCCAAGCATGTGCGCAAGGCTCTCAAAGGTGTTCTCGTGGAGGAACGTATCGTCGGCGTGGAGACGGGAGCCTGCCCACACACCGCCGTCCGCGAAGACCCGAGTATGAATCTCGCGGCCGTCGAGGACATGGAGAAGACGTTCCCGGACACCGACGTGGTCTTCATCGAAAGTGGTGGCGACAACCTCACACTGACGTTCAGCCCTGCTTTGGTCGACTTCTTCATCTACGTCATCGACGTAGCCGCAGGCGACAAGATTCCGCGCAAGAACGGTCCGGGAATCTCGCAGTCCGACATCCTGGTCATCAACAAGACCGATCTCGCACCGTACGTCAACGCAGATCTCGGAGTCATGGATCGCGACTCCAAGGGAATGCGGGGAGACAAGCCGTTCGTCTTCACCAATTGCATGACAGGGGAAGGCATCAAGGACGTGGTGGACCTGATCGTGCACGGAGTCCTCTTCGACGAAGAGGAAGTGGGAGCGAGCGCACCGTGAGCGCACCGCCCGTCCCGGGAGCATCGCGAGCGCTCCCGGGGCCGATCCCGACCATCCCGGAACTCGACCAGTACCAGGATCAACCGAAGCAGGCCCCAGCCGGCAAGGTCGGGAAGACCGGCGTTCTCGAGATGCGATTTGTCGACCGTGGCGACAAGACGATTCTGCGGGACATGTACCGCAAGACACCGCTGCTGGTTCAGCAGGCGCTGTACTGGGACGAAGCGTTGCCGACCATGCCGTGCGTCTACATGATTTCCACGTCCGGCAGTGTGTTGCAAGGCGATCGACTGTTCCTCACCATCGAGATGGAGCCGGGTTCCCTCGCGCACGTGACCACTCAGTCGGCCACGAAGGTCCACCGGATGGATGCCAATCACGCGTCGCAACTCCAGAAAGTGGTGCTCGCGGAGAATTCGTATCTCGAACTGATGCCGGGGGTGACGATTCCGCACCGCAACGCGAGGTACTACGCGCGCACCGACATCACGGTGGATCCGACTGCAACGCTTTTGTTCTCGGAGATCGTCATGCCAGGTCGTAAGTACCACGACGGCGGAGAGATGTTCGTCTACGACCTGTACTCCACAATGATCAAGGCGGAGCGTCCGGACGGGGAGAACCTCTTCACCGAGAAGCTGGTGATCGAACCGGCACGTTTTCCCGTGCGATACGGCGGAATCATGGGCGATCACGACGTGTTCGGCAATGTCATCTTGTTGACACCGAAGGAACATGCCGACGCGATTCTCGAAGAGGTAGTTCCGGGCCGTGACGGCAAGGTCGTTTCCGGAGCGAGTCGGCTACCGAACGACGCTGGTCTCATCTTCAAAGTCCTCGGTCCGGAGAGCGAACCCGTCAAGGCAAAGGTTCGTGATTTCTGGGCTCTGGTGCGAAAGGCAGTTCTGGACACCACCATTCCGCCCGTCCCGCTCTGGGGATGACGCGGATCGCCGGAGAAGGATCGAGGGACGTGCGATGACCACCATCACCAAGCCGTGGGACGACGTCGCGGACAAGAACGTCGTGCTCAGATTCATCGACACGAATCTCAAAGGCTCCGGGCAAGTGATGTTTCAGGGCAATGCGCTGACCGGCCTGCTGTTTCTGGTCGGCATCTTCTGGGGCGCGACAGCCGCGGACACGATCACCGTCGCGATCGGTGCCGTGGTGGGTCTGGTGGTATCCACCGTCACCGGCATGATGCTGCATTCTGACGACGATTCGATGCGTATCGGCCTGTACGGGTACAACGGAATTCTTGTGGGAGCTGCCTTTCCGACATTCCTTGCCGGTGGCGTGATGCTGTGGATCTACCTCGTGGTGGGAGCTGCTGCGTCGACCATCGCGTTCCTGGCGGTTGCCAATGTCTTCAAGACGTGGGGCGTACCGGCACTGACATTTCCGTTCAACCTCGTCAACTGGTTCTTTCTCCTCGCGGCATTCCAGTTCTTGCGGATCGAAACGTCGGACCTCAGCGCGGGCCAGTTTCCGCAACACATCGGGGACGCGTCGGTTCATGCCGACATCACGTTCAGCTTCCTGTGGGACACGCTGTTCCGCAACGTCTCCCAGATCTTTCTGATCAACAACACCGTCACCGGCATCATCTTCGTGATCGCGCTGCTGGTCGCGTCACGCTGGGCGGCGTTGTTCGCGCTCATCGGTTCCGCGATAGCGATGGGTGCGGTGCTGGCGCTGGGTGCCAACACCGTAGACGTCGGCAACGGTCTTTACGGGCTCAGTTCGGTGCTGACGGCAATCGCTCTGGGGTCGGTGTTCTACAACCCGTCGTGGCGTGTGTTCGTCTACACCGTCTTCGGCGTGCTGGTGACTGTTGTCATCCACGGCACGCTGGTATCGGCCTTCGCCCCGATTGGCCTGCCCGCCGGGACGGGCCCGTTCGTCTTCGCTACATGGCTGTTCCTGCTGCCGAAGAAGAAATTCGTTCCCATCCAGCACGACACCATCGAGGGCGGAGCGGCCGAGGGCAAGGATTCGATCGCGAAGGCCAACGGATAGAAAGGTGATCGGCGAGGCGCCCGTACGCTAGGGCATGCGATGAGTACATCTATTCGCCCTGCCGCCACCGTCGAACAGAAAGCACCCACATGACAGACGCCAGCGCCCCTCGCATCCACCTCGGTCCCGTCGAGGATCCTCACGTCGCCGACGGAATACGCCGAGCCGGTGGAGCTCTCGTTCCACTGGCAGAAGCCGAGGGCGTCGTGTGGGTACAGGGGCCGGAGACGTTCCCGTCGTCGCTACCCGATTCGGTTCGCTGGGTGCAGTTGCCGTTCGCCGGGATCGAGCCCTGGTTCGACGCCGGTGTGATCGACGACAAGCGGGTCTGGACGTCTGCTGCCGGGGCGTACGCGGGCAATGTCGCCGAACATACGATGATGCTTCTCCTCGCCGGTGTGCGCTCTCTCCCCGAACAATTGGCGGCGCAGTCGTGGCGCAAGGAAGAGTTCGACCCGCGGGTGGGTACCTTGCAGGGCTCGACGGTGGCGATCATCGGTTGCGGCGGCATCGGCCGTGCGTTGATCCCGTACCTCGCCGCGTCCAAGGTCAAGGTCATCGCGATCACCCGCTCCGGGACCCCTGTCGATGGTGCTTCCGAAACGCTCTCGGCCGACCGC
Organism: Rhodococcus sp. P-2; assembly: GCF_016598535.1. Classification (GTDB taxonomy): domain Bacteria; phylum Actinomycetota; class Actinomycetes; order Mycobacteriales; family Mycobacteriaceae; genus Rhodococcus_F; species Rhodococcus_F baikonurensis. The sequence goes on from NZ_CP066779.1 coordinate 3,070,806, forward strand.
ACCGGCGAAATCTGGTCCAAGGCTGATCACTTCGTGATCGCGGCGCCCTCGACATCCGCGACGCGGCATCTGGTCGGCAAGGCTGAACTGGACCAGATGTCGGAGTCGAGCTGGATCGTGAACATCGCACGAGGCAACCTGGTCGACACCGAGGCGCTGGTCGATGCTCTCGAAGCTGGTTCGATCGGGGGTGCAGCACTGGACGTCACCGACCCCGAGCCGCTCCCGGACGGGCACCGGTTGTGGAAGCTCCCCAACGCGATCATCACTCCGCACGTCGCCAACCCGGCTACGACGCTCACGCGTGTGCTGGCAGATCACGTGGCCGCCAACGTCGCACGATTCGCTGCGGGTGAGGACCTCGCTGCGGTAATCGATCCGTCGGCGGGCTACTGAACCGACAGAACGCGCAAATCCTCTAGACCGTCCACGACGGGAACTCGCCACGACGCAAGCTCTTCCGGTCCCTGCTCGTCCCACAGTTCGAACAGTTCCGAATCGGTCGATGCGATGGTGCGCTCGACCATCTCGATCAGCCAGGTGAGCCGCTCGCTGGTCAGGGTCGAGGTGAAGGAATCGAGATCGAGGTCTTGGGTGGCAGGGTCGCGCTTGCGATCGGCGCGCACGATCAGCACCAATTCGAGCAAGGCGACGGCGATTTGGCCGCCGTCCACTTCTAGGTAGTCGTCCTCGAATGCCCACTCCACCGTTTCGAAGGTGAAGTCACCGTGTCCGATGGACGCGATCAAATCCCCTGCACCGTCGTTCTCGAACGGTCCCGATCCCCACGCGCCCACTGTCTACTCTTTTCCGATTGCCGTGTCAGCGCGCTTCGAGCGCGATCTTCGCTCCGAATCCTAGGAGAACTGTTCCGGTTATGCGCTCGAGTGCCTGTCGCACTCGGGGCTTCTCGAAGGTGCTACGCGCCCGCGAGAGAAGGACCACGTAGCCACTGAGCCACACGATGGTGATGGCTGCATGGATGAGCACCAGCAGCGCAAGCGATGGTCCCGTCGGCCATCCGGCCGGAACCAACTGAGGCAGCAGTCCGGTGTAGAAGACGGCGATCTTGGGGTTGAGCAGGTTGGTGGTAAAGCCCGTCTTCCATGTCCCGGCCTTCGGCGCGCGCGGGGCGTCGGCATTGTGTTGCGTCCGTGAGGTCCGGCTCTCCCACAGTGCTCGCACACCGAGATAGATCAAGTAGGCAGCACCGGCGAGCTTGACCACGGTGTACGCCTCGGCCGACGCGGCCAGGATCGCTGAAAGCCCGAGGACAGTCAGCAGACCCCACACCAGAAGGCCCGAGACGATGCCGGCCGCTACCCGGAAACCGGCGGATCTGCCCGCGCCGAGAGCTGCCTGCGTCACGACGGCCATGTCCGGCCCCGGGACCAGAGTCAGTAGGGCGAGCACGGCTGTGGCGGCGAGCAGAGCGGTCAGCATGCAACAAGTATGAAGTCGGGGTGGGGAGCGAAGTCGGGCGGTGGTGTCGTGCCTGTGAACAAAGAGTGGCGCCGCGGTGTGAACTGCATGGACACGCCCGGAAACCGGCGTCTCGTCAGCACAGTTCGACAAAGTTATGCACACTGTGGGGAACCGGAACGATGCAGGTAGAAGGAATACCTCTGTTGTAATTCATCCTTTTGTCCACAGGTTATGCACAACTGGGAAGTGGATGTGAATGAAGTTATCCACACCTGTGTGTGCATCGGTGGAGAACTGTCCAACTCCATTGGATACCCGCGAGTAATAAATCCCAACCAGTGGGTTGACCCCGGGACGTTCGTCCTGTCCAATCGAGGGTTAGCGGTAGTCGTGCGATGCTCAGGGGGCGCTTGACGGATGCGGAGATTTGGGTTTGTCGGGATTGTGTTGGTCGTGCTCGCGCTTGTCGTGGGCGCAGTTGCGTATGCCGATCCGGCGCCTGAAAACCCACCCGGAGATATGGCCGGTCAGACCGGTGCTCACATCAATCGCATAGAGCAATTGTCGCCCACTCGCAGTGCCGTGTTCGTCGAGTCGCCGGCCATGCGACGCGAGGTGCAAGTGCAAGTTCTGCATCCAGTGACCAGTGCCGGTTCGCGTCCGTCCTTCTACCTGCTCGACGGAGTAAGTGCCGGTTCGGAATCCGGGTACTCCGAGAGCACCTGGACCCAGAAGACCGACATCGAAACGTTTTTCGCCGACAAGAACGTCAACGTCGTTCTCCCCGTGGGCGGTACCGGCAGTTTCTACACCAACTGGAAGAACGACGATCCGAACCTCGGTGTGAACAAGTGGGAATCGTTTCTCGCTGAAGAGCTTCCGGCGTTGATCGATTCTGCGTTCTCCGGAAACGGGACGAATGTGGTCGGTGGGGTGTCCATGGGTGCGCTCGGCGCGGCCAACCTCGTCACGCATCACCCGAAGCTCTACACCGGATTAGCCTCGTACAGCGGCTGTCTCGACAACTCCGAGTCGTCTTCGCAGGATTCCGTGCGGCTGACCGTGGCCAGTAAGGCAGGCGACGCCACCAACATGTGGGGCCCGGCATCGGACCCCGACTGGCAAAAGCACGACCCGTCCACCAACGCGGAAACGCTGCGTGGGAAGACGATCTACGTTTCTTCCGGCACGGGCGCGCCCGGAGAGTACGACAACGTCTTCACGCCGAGTGGACTGCAGACTGCCATCGAAGGCGGACCGCTCGAGGCGCTTGCCAACACGTGTACACAACTGTTCGAAGCGAGGTTGGGGGAGTTGTCAATTCCCGCAGTGTTCGCGTATCGAAACGACGGCACCCATTCATGGCCGTACTGGCAAGACGCGCTTCACGATTCCTGGCCGACAGTGAAGACCGCCCTGGGAATGTGAACTGGACTGCGAGCTGAGAACTACTCGGCCAGTGCCAGTTCGAGCAACTGGAGGGCGCCGTCACGGGTCTGCGCAGCCGCGATGAACCCCGCCTTGTGGCAGAACACCGAACCGTCGACGCCCGTCTCGGCAGCAAGGTCCGAGCCGTTCAGGCCGCGCCACGGCTCCGGCAACAGCTTTCGTGAACCGAACTTGGAGTCCGCAGGCTTGACCGTCTGGATCGACCAGCCGCCGTTGGTGTTCGGGAAGATGGTGAACAGAAGTTCCGGCTGGGCCGACGCGGCGCGGCCGTGGGGAACGAAGCGTTCCAGCACGACGAAGCGCGGATCCGACGCTTTCTCGTAGGTCTCGGTGAACTCACGCTCGGCTGCAGCGTCGCCGGCGTACTTGGCGCGCAGGCGAATCAAGACCTGAGTTGCGAGAACCACGGCCAGCTCGAACTGGGTGTCGAACTCCTCGTCGGTGGACGAGATCGGGTTGAACAGGTCCAGTACCGAGGACAGATCAAAAGGCTTGGTGCCGTAGTCGTTGAGGGTGTAGATCTCCTGGCCGTTGTCGACGGCGTCGATGCCCTCGACCAGACGACTGTCGATTCGGCGAAAAACGGAGGCGTCGCCTTCACAGAACTGCAGGCCGTATTCCTGCCAGAGCAGACCGAAGGCGGAGTACAGGATGCCGTTGCTGCGCTCGCCGGCATCGCGCTGATGATGGTCGAAGCGACCCTCGGCCGGGTTGTAGCGACCGCCGACGTCGAGCACGATGTCCGCGCTGTCGAGGACGGACTCGTCACGGCTGCGAACGACGGTGGCGTCGGGGTACAGCTGCTTGAGCAGCGATACGCCGAAGACGTCGTCTGCATGGAACTTGCCGTTATGGGTCGCGATGATCACCCGTCGAGACTAGGCAATCGAGCGCGGGGATGCCTATTCAGCCGACGGTGCGGATGCGATCGGTGGCAGGTGGCGAGACCGGGGACCCGGCTGCGAACAGGGCAGTCAAGGCGTCGAGGTCGTTACCCGCACCGGTCATCTGAGTGGAGTTCTTCAGTGCGGTGAAGCCGTCCCCGCCCTCGGCGAGGAACTTGTTCACCACGACGCTGTAGACGCCGTCGGGGGCGATGTCCTGCCCGTTCAAGCGCATTTCCGAGATTCGAGAGCCCGGCGCTGCTCGCCGGTCCATGGCGTAGGTGAAGCCCGCGGACGGGGAGAGGATGCGCTCGGTAGCGGTGCCGTCGAGGTCGATCTGGAATTGCTGTTCGAGAGCGTCCTTCAACACCGCTCCTGTGACGGAGAGCACCTCGAGGCTGTTGCCGAAGGGTTGAACACCGTAGGCCTGGCGGTAGGTGACCTGGCCGGAAGTGCCGAAGTCCAAGTCCTCGCGCATGCCGCCCGGGTTCGTCAACGCGAGTTGAGCGCCTCGTGTCGATCCGGCTGCGAGTTGAGCGTCGGCGACCAGGTTGCCGAGTGTCGATTCACCGCTGGGGACGCGGTCCCGTGTCAGATCGGCGGTGATGGTCCCCACCGGTCGCTGAGCGCTTTCCGACGCCTCCGACCAGGCTCTGTCCGCGAGAGCCTGAATATCGGGATCCGGCGAAATATCGTGTGTCACTATCTGATTGAAAGCGGACGTCTGATCGCGAACGACCTCGCGGGTGTTGCGATCGATGGTGACGTCTGCGACGGACACGATCCGGCCGTGCGAAGCGCCCTGCATGACGACTCTGGGATTGCCTGCGGGATCAGGGAATTCGCAGTTGTACTGCTGGTGGCTGTCGGCGGTGAAGATGACGTCGACTTTCGGTGAGGCACGCAACGCAATGTCGCGGGCCGGCCCGGACTCGACGTTGCAATCGTTGGGTCCACCTTCGACGGCCGGTTCGTCCCCACGGTGCAGGAGGACGGTGATGGCTTTGACGCCGAAGAAGTCGAGGACGTCGGCGGTGCGGTTGATCGCTTCGACCTCGTCGCCGAACTGCAGATCGGCGATCCCGCCGGGCGTGACGATCTGCGACGTGTTGGCGGGGGAAATCGCGATGACTCCGAGCGGAATGCCGTCGACCATGTTCACGGTGAAGGGCAGCGTGGCCGGAGTGCCGTTGGTGTACGTCATGTTCGCGGCCATCAGGGGGAAGTTGGCGCCGTCGAAGGACGGGCTGAACGTGCATGCATCGACGGCGGAGCAGCCGCCGGACTGCATGCGACGGAACTCGGCGAGTCCCTTGTCCAGCTCATGATTACCGATCGCGGAAGCGTCGATCTTCATCCGGTTCAGCAGTTCGACCGTCGGCTCGTCGTTGAACATCGCCGATTCCAATGCCGACGATCCCCAGTTGTCACCGACCGAGTACAGCAGCGAGTTGGTGGCCTGACTGCGAAGCTGTGTCACGTAGGCCGCGAGGTACGCCGCGCCACCGGCCGGGGTCAGTGAGCCGTCGGCCTGCCTGATCTCGCTGCGAACACCTTCCGGCGGGCGGAGACTGCCGTGCAGATCGTTGAACGCCAACAGACGTACCGACACCGTGTCCTGGGACTGGGCGGTGGCGACACCGCTCAGGGAGGTCGCGGTGGTGGCGAGAAGGGTTGTCGCGAGCACGGCACACGTTCGTGTCATGCGTCGCGTCATGCGTCGTGCTCCCTCACTCGGACCGGCTTCGAACCTCCCTGAGTGTGCCCGTCTGCCGAAACGAATTCCAGTCCTCGGCGTAACAGTTATGTATCGAGTGTCACGCGGTCACGCCGATGCCGGCTGCCCGCTTCGCGACGTCGGTGTTCGCGAAAGCGAGGAACGCATCGTTCTCGTGCGGATCGCCGATCGTCATCCGGACGCCCTCGGTGCCGTACTGGCGGATCAGAATGCCCGCTTCGGTACTCGCCTCGGCGAAACCGGGGGAGAGCTCTCCGAGAGGGAGGTAGACGAAGTTCGCCGACGACTCGGGGACGGTGTAGCCGGCTTCGATCAGCGCGGTTCGAACTCGCGTCCGCTCGGCGATGACGCCCTCGGTGCGGGCAAGCAGTTCGTCTGCTGCAGCCAGAGAAGCGATTGCGGCGGCCTGCGCGACAGCGCTCACGGTGAAGGGGGTGTGCACCTTGCCGAGGGCCACGATGATTTCCGGATCCGCGACCGCGTAACCCACGCGGATTCCTGCGAGGCCGTAAGCCTTCGAGAAGGTGCGCAGAACAACCACGTTGGGGCGGCTGCGGAACAGTTCGATGCCGTCGGCGTCCGAGCGTGAGTATTCGAAGTACGCCTCGTCGAGCGCTACGACGACGTGTGCCGGGACAGCGTCGAGGAAGCTTTCGAGCTCCGCCTTCGACAGCGCATTGCCGGTCGGGTTGTTGGGGTTGCAGACGAAGATCAACCGCGTGCGATCGGTGATCGCGGCCAGCATCGCATCGAGGTCGTGGCCGAAGTCCTCGGTCAGCGGAACCTTCACCGAGACGGCGTGGCCGACCTGGGTGACCACGGGGTACGCCTCGAACGATCGCCACGCGTAGATGACCTCGTCCCCCTGATCGCACGTGATCTGCACGAGTTCCTGGCACAGCGTCACGGAGCCACAACCAGCGGCGACGTTGGCCGGCTTAACCTTCAGGAACGCGGCCAGCGCCTCGATGAGTGCGACAGCGGCATTGTCCGGGTAACGGTTGGCATTGGCGACTGCGTCGGCGACGGCGTCACGCACACCGGGCAACGGCCCCACGGTCGTTTCGTTGCTCGCCAGTTTGATCGCACCCGGGAAATTGCGTCCGGGAACGTAGGCGGGGATAGAGGCGAGGTCGGGGCGAATGTGTGCGGTCACGAGTCGATTATGCGCGCACCGATGTGGTGCGTTGCGGCCGTCTGCGTGTCAGAGTTAGAAGATGTCGGAAATCTTCCGGGCCACGGCGTATCTGCGCGGAGCCGAAGGGGAGGTCGCCACGGCTGTTCCACTGACGGTGGTGGAGCCGGACGGCCCGACGCGAGGCGGAATCGTCGTCTTGCACGAAGCCCGGCAGTTCAGCCCGGCTCTGCTCAATCTGATGTGCTCACTGGCCGGCGAAGGGTGGGTGAGCGTCGCACCTCACCTGTTCCATCGCGAACCCGAACACATGCAGGGCGAGGTGTTCGGTGACAACCTCTTCGCCGACTTCGACGCGACCCTCGATTGGCTCGTCGGGCGTGAAGTTCTCGCGGACACCATCGGGGTGCTCGGATTCGACGACGCCGGAACCGCTGCGATGCTCGTGGCCACCAGCCGTCCCGTCGGCGCCGCGGTGAGTGTCGCCGCCGGGGGAATCGTCGAAGCGCTGTCGGTGGATGCTCAGGCGCTCGTCGACGCGGCCACTTCCTTGCAGGCACCGTGGTTGGCGCTGTACGGCGAGGACGATCCCAGCACGCCTCGCGAACACGTGACTCTGCTCCGGGAAGCGACCGCGAAGGCCGACGTCGCGACGCTGGTAGTCAGTTACGCCGGACTGGCTCACCGGGCCGACGAGCCGCCACAGCTGTCCGAGGACGCCGACCTCGACGACCCGGATTCGGCCTCGATCATCGAAGCTCAGACCCGGATCTTCGACTGGTTCGACAGTCACCTGCGGTAAGTCGGCAAAACAAGGCGCTGACCACACGTTTTGCCTTTGGTGGCGAAGGGTGTGTAATCTTTCGATCCGGCGGTCCGAAAGGATCGGAACCCCCAGGGAGGCGTGCCAGAGCGGCCGAATGGGACTCACTGCTAATGAGTTGTCCCTTTTACGAGGGACCGGAGGTTCAAATCCTCTCGCCTCCGCCAAGCCGGTGATTTTGACCGGCGGGTTAGAAATGATAGAAATTACGACGGCAGGATACGCAAGACCTGCTGGACAACAGAACATGCGCCCGTAGCTCAACGGATAGAGCACTTGACTACGGATCAAGAGGTTAGGGGTTCGAATCCCTTCGGGCGCACAAGAAAGAAGGTCACAGACTCCCGGTCTGTGGCCTTCTTTTGTTGTGGCACATTCGTAGTTTCTGAATGTGTGTGACGTCACCTCGGCGAATTTCGGGCGGTGATCCTCGCGATCGTAGGAACCGACAACCGATCCCCGCGACCTATGCTTTCTCCGGAGCAGCCGCGCGAACCGAGGAGAACCCGTTGGAGACCGTCGACAGTCGGACGCTCCCGGTCTACTCGGCCGGGGCGGTCGAGGTGCCCTTTGTCATCGCGGGCATGGACGAGCTCGTTTCCCGCGAGACCCGGTGGGAGGCGCACTCGCACCCGACCCACGAGTTGTTGTGGAACGAGCGGGGAGCGTCGAGCGCCACGGTGGGGTCACGAACCTGGACGATCACACCGACGGTCGGTCTGTGGATGCCTGCCGGTGTCCTGCACTCGGCGATCGCACCCGCCGGCACCTGGTATCGGGCCGCTCAGCTCGACATCGCGTCAGTTCCTTCTCTGTCCGACGTGCCGGTGGCGATCGAGGTCACTCCGCTGCTGCGGAATCTCCTCGAGCGACTGGCAGACGATTCACTCGGAACCTCCTCCCGCTCGCTCACGGAGCAGATGGTGATCGACGTGCTGGCACCGTCGCCGAACGAGTTGCTGGTTCTGGTGCCGGACTCGGCGCTTCTGAAACCCATCGTCGACGCGATCGGTGACGATCCGAGTGACATGCGCACGCTGTCCGACTGGGCAAGGCTGCTCGGCGTCAGCCCGCGAACCATCACCCGGGTATTTCGGTCGGAGACCGGGATGAGTTTCGGACAGTGGGTCTCGGCGGTGCGGGCCCAACGGGCCGTGACCCTTCTTGCGCACGGCTTGGATCTGCAAGAGGTTGCCGAGCGGGTGGGATACCACTCGACCAGTGCGTTCGGGGCTGCTTTTCGACGCACCACAGGGGCTACGCCAGGGATGTTCCGGGCCAGCTGATGGCCATCTCAGCCTGACTCGATCGCTACACAGGGTGTCCCAAACACGCGATTGCGCCACAATGCTCTCCCGTATACGGTTTAGGCAAACCTCACCTAAGTGCCTTTTCGAGCCGGGTTGAGGGCCGTACCCCTACTCGAGAGAGTTCAGTTTTCATGCGTTCAAAACGCTTCTTGGCGGTGGCCGCAGCAGCGGTCGCAGTTGCACTCGGTATGACAGCCTGCAGTTCCGACTCCTCGGACACCGCCGGCGGCGGCAGCACCGGAAGCGGATCCAGTTCCTTCCCGGTCACGATCGAGCACGCTTTCGGAACGACGACGATCGACGCCAAGCCGGAGCGAGTCGCCACCGTCGCCTGGGCCAATCATGAAGTGCCCCTTGCTCTCGGCGTGGTTCCCGTTGGAATGGCGGCGGCGACGTTCGGCGACGACAACGGCAACGGCATGCTGCCGTGGGTCGAGGAAAAGCTCGACGAACTCGGCGCGAAGCCGCCGGTGCTCTTCGACGAGACCGACGGCATCGACTTCGAAGCCGTCTCCGATACGAACCCTGACGTCATTCTTGCCGCGTATTCCGGTCTGACGCAGGAGGATTACGACACTCTCAGTGAGATCGCCCCAGTCGTGGCATATCCGGAGGGCCCGTGGGCAACCTCGTGGCGTGACGTCATCAAGTTCAACAGCATGGGCCTCGGCATGGAAACCGAAGGGCAGGAACTGATCTCGACCATCGAGAAGGAGATCGCCGACGAGGTTGCCTCGCATCCGCAGCTTGCCGGCAAGGCAACCATGTTCCTGACTCACGTCGACACCGCTGATCTGAGTCAGGTCAGCTTCTACACCGCGAACGACACACGCGCCGCGTTCTTCGAAGACCTCGGACTCTCGACGCCGAAGAGCGTTGCCGACGCCTCGACGGGTGGTGAGTTCTCGAAGAAGGTCAGTGCCGAGCGTGTGGACGTCTTCGACGACGTCGAACTGATCGTCACCTACGGTGACCAGGCGCTTGTCGACGCACTCAAGGCTGACCCGCTGCTCTCGCAGATGCCTGCCGTCGCCAACAACTCGATCGTGTTCCTTAATGGAACCGGGCCGATGGGAACGGCGGCCAACCCGACTCCACTCGCAATTTCGTGGGTACTCGGCGACTACGTCGATCTGCTCGCCGGGGCTGCTGGAAAGTCGGAGTGACTGTAACCTCGCAGGATTCGACGTCGGGCGCTCGCGATACGCGACGCCCGACGTTCGGCAATTCGTTGTGGCTGATCGCCCTTCTCGTTGTCCTCGCGGTGCTCATGTGTACATCTATCGTCGTCGGCTCGCGTGAAGTCGACTGGTCCGACATCGTCGCCGCGCTGGGCGGTTCCACCGACAACATCGGCCAGGGTGCGATCGCGAAGCGCATTCCTCGGACGGTGCTCGCGATAATCGTGGGAGCTGCGCTCGGGCTAGCCGGCGCAGTGATGCAGGGGATAACCCGAAACCCGTTGGCAGATCCCGGAATCCTGGGCGTCAACATGGGCGCTTCACTCGCGGTGGTGATCGGAATGGCGTGGTTCGGGCTGTGGACTCAGACCAGCATGATCTGGGTGGCGATACTCGGCGCAGCCGCCGCGGCATTGTTCGTCTACGTAGTCGGCTCACTCGGGCGAGGTGGAGCCACGCCACTCAAGTTGGCTCTCGCCGGGGCCGCAACATCGGCTGCGTTTGCTTCGTTCATCACTGCGATCATGCTGCCGCGAAACGATATTGCCGGCAACATTCGTTCGTGGCAGATCGGCGGCGTCGGTGGTGCGAGTTTCGAGGTGATCCGGCAGGGTCTGCCTTTCCTCATTGTCGGCTTCGTGATCTGTCTGCTGTCAGCGCGCAGTCTCAACTCTCTTGCGCTCGGCGACGAGGTTGCATCAGGGCTCGGTGAACGTGTTGCGGTGGTCCGGGCAGTGTCAGCGCTCGGTGCAGTGCTGCTCTGCGGTGCAGCCACTGCGATTGCCGGACCGATCGGCTTCGTCGGTTTGGTTGTCCCGCACCTGTGCCGATTGTTGATCGGCATCGACAACCGTTGGCTACTACCGTTTTCTGCGCTGACAGGTGCCAGCCTTCTCGTCGCCGCCGACATTCTCGGACGAATTGTCGCGCGGCCGAGCGAAATCGACGTCGGCATCATCACCGCGCTCATCGGAGCGCCCTTTTTCATCTACATCGTCCGCCGTCAGAAAATACGTGAGCTGTGACCACCACATTCGTTACTCCCGAAGTCGAGGTCGACGCAGTCGGAGCAAGCCGTATCCGGCGAGGTAGACGACGCCGCATCGTGATTGCAGTGCTGGCGGTCCTCGTTATCGTCTCGTTCGCGGTCACTCTGATGGTGGGAAAAACCTTCTACCCGCCGTCTGCAGCGCTTCGTGTCGTTCTGGGGGAGAGCGTGCCCGGCGCCTCGTTCACCGTCGGCCGCCTCCGTCTGCCTCGGGCTGTCCTCGCTGTGGTCGCCGGAATCTGTTTCGGCTTGGGTGGCATCACGTTCCAGACGATGTTGCGTAACCCGCTCGCGAGCCCCGACATCATCGGAATCAGCTCCGGGGCAAGCGCTGCAGCAGCTTTCGCGATCATCTCGCTTTCACTCGGCGGCTCGCAGGTCTCGATCTTCGCCATCGCGGTCGGTCTGGGCGTCGCAGTGTTGATCTACGTTCTCTCCTTCCGGGACGGTGTACCAGGCACTCGGCTGATTCTGATCGGTATCGGCATCGCCGCAATGCTCGACAGCGTCACCGCCTACCTGCTCAGTACTGCCGCCGCGTGGGATCTGCAGGAGACGATGCGTTGGCTCACCGGCAGTCTCAACGGTGCCAACTGGGGTTCGACGGTTCCCGTGCTCCTGGCGTTGGTCGTCCTCGGACCGGTGCTGCTGAGTCAATCGCGCAATCTTTCGACCATCCAGCTCGGTGACGACGCAGCACAAGCACTCGGCGTCAGAGTGGAACGCACGCGCATTCTGGCGATCATTGCGGCCGTCGGACTCATCGCCTTTGCCACTGCCGCTGCCGGGCCCATCGCCTTCGTCGCATTTCTCTCCGGCCCCATCGCCGCCCGCGTCGTTGGTCCAGGAGCATCGCTGTTGATCCCGTCGGCGCTGGTCGGAGCGCTGCTGGTGCTCGTTGCCGATTTCTGCGGGCAGTACGCCTTCGGCACCCGCTACCCCGTTGGTGTGGTGACCGGCGCGCTGGGAGCGCCGTATCTCGTCTACCTCATCATTCGCTCCAACCGAACGGGAGGTTCGCTGTGACCGAATCCCATACTCTGACTGTCGAAAACCTCGAACTCGGTTACGGAGGGCGGACCGTAGTCGAATCGCTCGACCTCGCCGTGCCGCCGGGAAAGATCACGACCATCGTGGGCGCCAACGCGTGCGGCAAATCGACGCTGCTGCGGTCGATGTCGCGGCTACTCAGTCCCCGAAGCGGTCATGTTCTGTTGGACGGCAAGGATGTTCATCGCCTGCCCGCGAAGAAGCTCGCTCGCACGCTCGGTCTGCTGCCGCAGTCACCGATCGCACCGGAAGGCATTGTCGTCGCCGATCTCGTCGGGCGAGGTCGTCATCCACATCAGCGGGTGCTGTCGAGGTGGAGTCGCGAGGATGACGCAGCTGTCGCCGAAGCGCTTGCGGCAACGGACACAACCGGATTGGCCGAACGATCGGTGGACGAGCTTTCCGGTGGTCAGCGCCAACGTGTGTGGATTGCGATGGCGCTCGCCCAGCAAACCGATCTGCTTTTACTCGACGAACCGACCACCTTCTTGGACGTGAGCCACCAGGTAGAGGTCTTGGACCTGCTCACCGACCTGAACCGGACCCGGGGTACAACGATTGTCATGGTTCTGCACGATCTCAACCTCGCTGCCCGCTACGCCGATTACCTCGTCGCCATGGCCGATCGCCGGGTCTATGCTGCGGGCGATCCTGCCGAGGTGCTCACCAGCGACAACGTCCGCACCGTGTTCGGTCTCGACAGTCGAATCATCCCCGACCCCATCTCTGGTAAGCCGTTGGTGTTGCCGCTGGGGCGCCACCACGTCCTCGACGACGTGTTGACGTGACGGCGTCGAATGTCCCGAGCGGGCGGATCGAATCCGTGGAACAACTCAATGCGCTTCTCGGACAGCCCCATCCGACGATCATGGAGAAGCACACCGCCTACACGACTCCGTTGATCCGTGAATTCATCGACCAGGCACGGTTTTTTGTGCTCGCGACGTCCGATGCAGCCGGAAATTGCGATTGCTCGCCGCGTGGAGACTTGGTCAGTCAGGTTCTGTTTCCCGACGAGAAGACGCTGGTGCTTCCGGATCGTCCGGGCAACCGGCGCGCTGACTCGTACCGGAACATGATCGAGAATCCCCACGTGGGGATCCTCTTTCTCGCGCCCGGCCACGACGAGATCGTGCGCGTCAACGGCACGGCGACCCTCTCGACAGATGCTGATCTGTTGGAGTCGATGGCGATGAACGGCAAGCCGGCGCAGCTTGCGGTGATCGTGAAGATCGACGAGGCGTATCTCCATTGCGCGCGAGCGATTCTGCGGGCAAAGCTCTGGGATCCGTCGACGTGGCCTACTCCCGAGGACGTACCGAGTCTGCGCGACATGATGGCCGAGCAGCACACCCTCCAGGTCGAGGATCTGGAGCCAGCTCGGCAGGAGGCGTACCGCAAGTACCTGTACTGACCTCAGCCCGTTGGCCTTTCGCAGAAGAACGGTCCCCACCAGCTGATCGTCAACTGGTGGAGACCGTCGTTCTTACTGTTCGGGCTCTTACTGAAGCGAAATCGTGGCTCCGCCGGAGAACATCGAGTCGTGGACCTCGATCTCCTTGGGAGTGGCACTGGTCGGGATGTCGAAGACAATGGTGGTCTTCCGCGTGATGCCGGGGTTTATGTCGCCGCCGATCGCGGTTTCGGCGTCGATATTGATCGCTGCCATCGTGTTGTTGGTGAACTCGCGACCTTCGGTGTCGATCAAGGTCTGATTAGATCCGAAGTAGGCCTGAGGCTTGTCGGAAGTGTTCGTGATCTCGACGTGAACGAGTACGAACTGTCCCTCAGCTTGTTCTTGCAAGTAGGGATTGTCGCCGATCGTCGTGAGGCCGGTCTCGATACCCGTCACGACGAAACCGAACTTTCCGTCCCGCACTTCCTCGCCGATTCCGGGATTCGAAGACTTCGTTTCCTTGGGAGCTTCGGCCGGAGCAACTGCGGCTACGGAGGCACCGTCGGCCGCGGCTTGCGTGGTTGTGGGGGCCGTGGCGGTTTCGTTTTTATCCTTGTCACCGCCGCTGGTCGCAATTGCGACCACCACGAAGAATGCCACGATGCCTCCGACGACCCATGGCCACTTCTTCTTTTTCGCCGGTGCAGGCGGCGGTGACTGAAATCCACCGGCCGGCTGGGCGTACTGGCCCGGGAACGGCGCGCCGGACTGATCTGGATAAGGCTGTCCATAAGGTTGCTGAGCGGACGGTTGCTGTCCGTATGGCTGCTGGGGTTGCTGCCCGTACGGCTGCTGAGGCTGCTGGCCATATGGCTGGTTAGGGTCCTGCGGGGGTTGTGTCATGGCCGTTCCTTCACGTGGGATTGCTCACGCATTACTCGGTGAGCATTCGATACTTCTACCAGACTGACCGGTCGCAATGTGTGCGGAGTGGTCGGTTTTGTCCGACAATGATCCGTGCCTTCAATTGCCTCATCGCTGTTCTGGATTGCGCTGATCGCGGCCCTCGCGCCGATAGTCGCGGGCTTGATCCCACGTCGGCTCGTTCCCGAAGTGGTGTTGCTGCTTGTCGCGGGCGCAGTGGTCGGGCCGTTCGCCCTCAACATCGCAGCTGACAGCGAAGCGATCGGAATCTTGCGCGAACTCGGCCTCGGCATGCTGTTCCTCCTCGCCGGTTACGAGATCGACCGACAGGAACTCAGCGGCCGGGGTGGCCGTCGTGCGCTCTACACGTGGCTGTTCTGCCTCGCGCTGGCGTTCACGGTGGTCGCGCTGCTGGGCATGAGGAACGTGATTTCCGCCGAAGCCGCTGTTGCCATCGCGATGACGTCGACCGCTCTGGGCACGCTGCTGCCGATCCTCAAGGACAACAAACTCCTCGACACACGCTTGGGCAAGACCGTCCTCAACCACGGGGCCGTCGGTGAACTCGGGCCGGTCGTCGCGATGGCGGTGCTGCTGAGCGCCCGTGGTGCCGTCCTGTCGCTGATCGTCCTTGCCGTCTTCGCCTTGATCGCTGTCATCGTGGCGGTGCTGCCCGGCAAGCTGATTCACGAAGGCTCGTGGACACATCGGCTGGTGCGGGCAGGGGCGGACACCACGGCGCAGACGACGGTCCGCCTCACGGTGCTGTTGTTGGTCAGCCTCGGTGTGTTGTCGGCCGTGTTCTCACTCGACGTCATTCTCGGTGCGTTTGCCGCCGGCTTCATCCTGCGGCGACTGATGCCAGAGGGCGACGAGCGCCTCGAGATCAAGCTCGACGGGATCGCCTTCGGGTTCCTCATCCCGATCTTCTTCATCACGTCGGGGATGGCGATCGACGTCTCGGCGGTCGCAGCCAGCCCCGGCATACTGATCGCGTTTCTGATCCTGATCGTTGTCGTCCGCGGCGTGCCGGTGTTCTTCGTGATCAAGTTCGAGAAGGTCGAGCCGCCCTTCACCACGCGCGAAAGTGCGCAGGTCGCGTTGTACGGAGCGACCGGCCTACCGATGATCGTGGCGGTCACGGGCGCTGCCGTCGACGCGCATCAGATGTCTTCGGACAACGCGTCGATTCTTGTCGCGGCGGGCGCGATCACGGTTCTGCTGCTGCCGATGATTGCCACGCTGTTGACGAAAAAAGAGAAAGTGGCCTGATTCAGAGATCCAACTGCTCGTCGAGCCAGTCGAACATCCGCTGATCCGCCTTGCTTGCTTCGATTGTCACGGGCCAGAGAAAAAGAGATCGTCCACGTCGATACCGGTCTCCAACGCCGATATCTCGTGGGTTCCCGTCCTGTTTTCCCACCGCAAGGGAACCCCGGTTTCCGCATCGAAGGCAACCGTGGAGTCACGGCCGGCCCAATCCGGTGGCATCTCGAATTCCCAGGCAGGGCGCCCGTCGACCTCTACTCCCTGCCCTGTCGTGTCGGGTGGGAGTAGGTCGGCAAAAGGTGTGTACGGCCAGGTCCGGTGTATCTGGAAGAGTTGTTCGATGTAGATGTCGAGACTGTAGCCACCGCTCCGTCGTTCGAGTACACCGTCAGTGCGGAACCACGTCTGCTTCTGCCGGTTCTGCAGAAACAACACCCCCTGCTCGTCTGCGAGACGGATGCAGGTGCGGGGCTTGAACCAGAATTCGAGTCTCGCCGAGGGAACACCGCCGGGAGGTCGCCCGCGGAACATCATCCCGTGTAGCGGTATCCGTTCCGCTGCTTTGTAACGGCGAGCCACCTCGCTCCACTCGGCGGGCGATTTCTGTGGAGAAGGCTCGGGTGGCACATCTGCCGGGGGCGACTGCCTTCTCGTGGGGACAACGACCACCGTAAAGTGACCTGTCTCGAACAGCGAGGCGGGGACTGCGACGCCGGTGATCTGATCGGCGAGAGCAAAGGCACCCTCCAGTGCATGCTCGCCTGGATAGCCTTGGGCGTCATCGTCGATTCCGATTCCGCCGACATCAAGAATCAGATCCACCATCCGATCGTCCCCGACCACCGGGCTTGATCCGAAGAGTTCGAATTCAGCCACACGTGTCCCGTTCGACCACCAGATGAACTGACTGTCGGCATTGACGCCGAGATAGTGCGAAGCCACCTCGCGATCGGATAGAAGTGGCCGCATCGATTCTTCGGTGACGGCGAAGGAACCGCCGTCGATCTGCATCAACAGTGTGCTGTCGTCACTCACCGCTGCGAGGGCAACTACCGGCCCAGCCCAGGCTGTCTCGGGCTGTTCAGTGAGATCCGACATCACCTCTCCGAGTTCGGCAATCCCGATCGCCTCGGATTGTGTGTTCTCGTCGGCGCCGAGGGCGCTCAACACCTGTGTGGGGGTGGAGTCAGGGATGAGTGCGGCGCAGTATCCGAGAGACAGGCTCGTGTTGAAATACTGCTGAATCCATCCATAGTCGTGATAGGTAGGCACACTCACAAGCTTCCACAGATCGATACCTGACCACTGCCGAATGCCAACGAACGCATGGCAAAACACGCTTCAGTCGATCATTGGTTCGCGGACCTGAATCAGAGATCCAACTGCTCGTCGAGCCAGTCGAACATTCGCTGATCCGTCAGACGCCTCGCCATGGGCTGACAGTGGAAGTTCGCGCCCTCGGCCGCGGTGAAGGGAACCACCGTCGTCGGTCCGCCGGATAGGGCGGCAAGCCGCTTGGATTGACCGGGCCAGAACTGCTCGCCTTCCGGATCGGTGATGAGCAGGGGAGTGGAGATCGAGCCGGCGACGTGTTCGAGGTGGTACTTCCGAACCTCGGCGAGAGTGTTGTAGTAGCCGTCGGCGAGGTACGGACGCGCTCGGAAGCGCCAGATCCGGGCGCTGTCCTTCGAGAATTTCATCCCCAGCCCTATCGCCATGTCGCGGTCGAAGGCCTCCGACTTCCCCTCGTCGAGCAGCTTCTGCATGTTCTTGGGGATATGGGCGAGCCACGACGCGGCCACGTCCACGACCCCCGGATCGGCGATCGCCGCCGCGATCCGATGCTCGAACGCCAACGACTGCGGCACCCAGTAACCGCCCTGACTGATCCCGTACATCGCCAGCTTCGACGCATCGACGTCCGGCCGGTCCACGAGATAGTCGACGACAGGCGTGATGACGGCTTCCCAGTCGTGACGGAACGGGATGTTGCGCTCGAAGAGCATCGACTGCTGGCCGGGACCGTCGAACATCAACACGTTGTAGCCCCGCTCGAGTGCCCCGGCACCGCCGCTGCCCCACAGCCCGCTGATCGGGCCGTCGCTACCGTTCACCATGATCAACGTCGGCCGTCGCACGTCGCCGGGTGGCCGGAAGAAGTACCCGGGCAGGTAGGTGTCCTCGTAGGGAATTCGGACGCGTTCGACGGGTTGGGCGGTGGTGTCGACGAAGCGGTCCCACGCCTGTCGGTGACGTTTGAAGGTGGGGACCAGCACGGAGTCGTCACTGAGACCGTCGACGGCGTTGATCGCCACACCGAAGTACGACGCCGCCCTCAGGTACGCGTTGGACGCGCTTCGCGAATGTCCGGCCTCGGCTGCCTCGTCGGCCTGCCCGAATACCCGTGTGCCGAGGTCGAACCAGGCCTCGTACCAGCCCTCGAGGTCCTTCTCGCCGACATGTGCGATGGCCGAGAGCACTTCGCCGGTGTCTGCCGCGCCGTAGGTGGCTTGTCCGAGGACGACTCGAAGCTCGAAGTCGAAGGATTCGTTTCGATAGAAACCAGCGGTGAACGCCTGGTGTGGGTGGGCGAAGAACGACGACGCGAGAGACATGGGCACACCTTCGCTAGTTCGGGGCAGCCATTTTCAGTTGTACTTCCAGGATCGCCCGAATCGCTTGCCGGAAAACCTTGTCAGCGTGGTGACGCTGTACCCCACGTGGACACCGGCTTCGACATCGCAAATGCCAGGGTGCACAACCACAACGACATTCCCAACACCTGCGCACGTTGCGCGATACCCAGTCCGAGATTACCGCCGCCGGAGACTTCGATGCTGTTGGTCGTCAACATCCACACCGTCGCAAGGGAAGTCAGGATCAGAATGGTCAGACCCGTCGTCCGCAAAGAAGGGTGCTCGCGATACCTGAACGCTCCCACGGTGAATGCGATCATCGCGGTGAAGATCGCGAAGACCGCCACGCTGCTCGTCAACGCGTGAACATGGTGGAGTTGCGGAAGCAGACCGTCGGGTGCGCTCGACGGGCAGCCCTCACCCGAGCATTCGAGGGGGAACGACGCGTCGGCGATGGTCGCGATGCCGAACACCGCCAGCGCAATCCAGCCGGTGACGTAGAGCCTCCGCCGGGGCGTGATCAGCAGGCCCAGCGCTCCGGAGATCAACATCAAGATCGCGGACAGTACGTCGGCATTGCCGAAGACATCGCGGTATTTCTGGTTCTCGGCATCGAGTTCGCTGAGGAACGATGTCACCGGATCGAGGCCGGTGTCCAGGAAGAATTCGAGAATCCACGACGAGTAGACGATTCCGCCCAGAGCCAGCGCAGCCACCAAACCCCACCGCGCAACGTTGCGTTCCTTCACGAAATCGAGCTTACGGACCGAGCAGGGCTTTCTGGACGCGTTCGGCTGCTACCAGCGGATCTTCGTGCTCCCAGATGCGGATGACGGTCCAACCCTGCTCTGCCAGACGTGCATCGGTGTCGCGGTCTCGAACCACGTTGGCGGCCAACTTGTCCGTCCACCACTGCGCGTTGTTCTTGGGAAACGTCGCATGCTGCGGGCAACTGTGCCAGAAGCATCCGTCCACGAACACCGCGACTTTGCGGCGCGGAAACACCAGATCAGCACGTCGGCGAACACCTTTGACAGGCGCTCGGTCCACGAAGTACCGGAGTCCGCGCCGATGAAGCTCGCGTCGAAGTGCGATCTCGGGTTTGGTGTCGCGCCGACGCTGAGCGCTCATCCGAGCGCTGGTGGCAGGATCCGTCGCAGGCACCGTGGTTCCCTCAGCCGTCGGAATCGTCGCTGTCTTCGGGATCGGACCAGGTGGGCGCAAACCTGTTGCGACGCTCTACTTCACCGTGCACGACGGTCACGAAGTCGGTGAACGAGAGCGTCTGACTCTCGGTGGGGCGTCCGTTGCGCGGCGGCGGTTCGTCGACGTCGAAGAACCGGACTGCGCCATCGGGTTCGTAGAGTCCGATGTAGACCTTTTCGAAGAGGTCGTAGCGGGTGTCCTCGGCGCCGAGATCCACCCAGGCTTTTCCTGGAACGCCGACCACCGCGCGCTCGCCCCGGCCCGAACGCTTCGAGAGCGTCGTGACGTGGTGTGCAAAAGAGGATTTGCCGGTGTCGCTGGTCTTGGTCGGGTCGCCGTCGTCGCATGTGGCATACGGCTCGAACATGACGGCGACCAACACGCTGTACGGCTGACGCTGATGCAGAACCATTGCCTCGCCACGCAATTCGTGGTCGTTGCGGACGATGTTCTTGGTCCAGCGTCCCAGCTTGCCGCTGCGGGGACTGTAGTCCTGGAAGTTGTACGTCTTGATGGAAACGCAGAGGATCAGGCCGAGAGTGGGGTCGAGTGCCTTGACGTCCAGGCGCTTTCGGCCCTTGGCGACATCAACGGTTGCCTCCTGGCCTTCGTCGGACGCTGTCGGGGTGATGTTGGGATAGAGCGGACGCAGAGCGTCGGCCACCGTCTGTGCCAGTTGATTGGACAGTCGCTGGGCGTAGTTCTTCTTCTCGCCGCGATCGGCGTCGGCCGGGGGCTTGTCGCCCGCGAGTTGCAGTGCGCTCCACAGAGGTTCGTGTTCCGGCTCGGAAAACAGTGTTTCAGGTTCGGGGAACAGCGATTCCGTCATGCTGCGGCCTCGGGGTAGCCACCCATCCGCTCGAGGTGGCTTTCGACGTCCTCGATGAAACCGGGGATGAACCGAAGATTGCCCATGCGTGCGCGCTTGAGGAAACCGGCCGTGGCCCGCGCAGACAGCAACCGCGTGTCTTCGAGGAAACCGCTCAGGTCCTCGTAGTCGTACTGGACCGGCCAGGTCGAAGTATGGACGCGGAAGGCCTGGCGGTTACGACCCCAAGCCGCGCTCGGCCATGCGTCGCCTGGTTCGAGCGGAGTCTCGCCGGCGGCGTCGTATGCGATGGGATCGTTCAACCGGCCACCGACCCACGACGCCATCCGCACGCTCACGGCATTGCCGACGAGCTTCCATCGGTGGCTGTGGCGAAGGCCGGGAACCTCGACGGACGGCAGCGTCCAGTCCGGATCGAAACCCTGCAGGCGCTCGGCGTCGACGAGACCGGGAGTGACGATCTCTCCGGACGGCAACCGGACCGCCGGTTGGCTGGGGATGCCGACGGACGATCCGCCCTTGAGCGTCGGCACGGCGTTGACGGCCCATCCGAGTCCACGAGTGCCTTCGGTCCAGTAGAAGCCGCAGGGGTAGTCCGCGGGATCGCCGCCCAAGCGCTCGCCGGCGTCCTGGCCGAACAGGATTTCGCGAGGATCGTCCGTGCGCGAGGCGAGCATGATGACGCGCTGGCGACGCTGGGGGAGTCCGAAGGCACGGGCGTCGACCACCCGGTATGCCCAGGTGTATCCGAGGTCTTCGAGGGCGTCGGTGATGTGCCGCATGGCAGCGCCCTTGCCGAGTTGCAGCATGAACGGAACGTTCTCGATCAAGAGCCAGCGCGGGCCCTTCTTGCGCTTGACCAGACGGAACACCTCGTCCACGAGGCCTGAGCGCGCGCCGGTGATGCCTGCCGTCTTGCCGGCTTGAGAGAGGTCCTGGCAGGGGAAACCGGCGGCCACCAATTCGATGTCACTGGGCAGCGCGCGCAGTTTGGTGACGTCACCGTGCAGCGGCACGTCGGCGAATCGCGAACGGAGAACTGCCTGGGCGCCCGGATCGATTTCACACAGCAGTTCGGTGTTCCACCCGTGTTCCGATAGCCCCAACTCGAGCCCACCGATACCGGCAAACAAACCCACCATGCTCCGCGACGACGTCACAGCACCCTTCCTCACGAACCGACTTAGAAGCACGGTACTCGAGAACTCCGACACCGTTTGCCAACTATTCGGTCCGCGGCGTGCTCCTTGCGGGAGAACCGTTGTGAAACGGCTAACACCGGACTCCACGGAAGCCGATCGAGTCCCGAAAAGGTCCCTGATCCGAGCAATAACCCGAACCAGCGGTGCTCCACGCCCGTCCGTCCATTACCGTGGTCGGGTGAGCATCCAACCTTCCGGTGACGCGTCCTGGCCCGCGGTATTGACCTGGCAGGCCCACAACGCTCCTCGAATGGAGTCTGTTCGTGTGCAGCTGAACGGAAATCGCATCAAGGCTTCGGGCCGGATCATCGGTGGAGCCTGCAGCGAGCACCCGGCATTCAGCGCGTCATACGACCTGGTCACCGACGAGGCCGGCATCACCCGCCGGTTGTCCGTGCGGACTGCCCTGGCTGCCGGTGAGCGTCAGATGTCGATCAGCCGGGACGAAGAAGGCACCTGGATGGTCGAGAACGGCGCGAGTCATCAGCGCTCGGCGTTCGATGGCGCACTCGACGTCGACGTGATCCTCAGCCCGTTCTTCAACACGCTGCCCATCCGCCGCGTCGGGTTGCAGAACGACATCGAAGACGTCGAAGTTCCGGTCGTCTACGTCAACCTTCTCGACCTGCGCGTCGAGGGCGCAACCATCACGTACAGCAGCGGTACCGACGGAATCAGTGTGTTGTCCCCGGTCTCCAGTTCGACGCTGTCCGTCGACACCGAGGGCTTTGTCCTCGACTACCCCGGACTGGCCACCCGCATCTAGGTTTCGAATCGGCGGATGACGCCGCCGCGTCGACCGGCGTCCCGCATCCGCTGGGGCCAGTCGGGTTCTCCGACCTGGATGTCTTCGATGTCCCAACGCTCGTGCGACTCGTACGCGCTACGCGCGGCGAACCCCGCGTCCACCAATCGGGCCGTCGAGCCGTTGTCCAGCAGATCGGTACGTGCACCCTGCAAAAGGTCGAGCGCTTCGTCCAGCGCGATCAGCAGGGCGTCGCGGTTGCCCTCGCACATCGCCCGCACCAGGCCGGGTGCGCTTCCGGCTACGCGAGTGCCGTCGCGAAATGATCCGGCAGCCAGCCCGAGTGCCAGTTCGCCGCCGGCAGCTCCCGTGATCGCGAGTGTTTCCGCCAGCAGGTGAGGCAGGTGCGAGATACGTGCGACTGCTCGATCGTGCTCGAGAGATTCGGCCGGCACGACCACCGAGCCGCAATCGAGCGCGAGGTCGGCGACCTGCGACCACACCTGCGCGTCGACGCCGTCGTCGGTGGCCACTACCCACACAGCGTCGACGAACAGATCGGCATCCCCGACCGCCCAACCCGAAGCAGACGTCCCGGTCATCGGATGACCGCCCACGAACTTGGCGCTCAGACCAGCCCGTTCGACGGCGGCCTTCACCTCGCCCTTGACGCTGACGACATCGGTGATCGGGTTGTTCGGCGCGTGCGCGGCGATGGCCTCCAACGTGGCGTCGACGGCCGGCATGGGCACGGCGATCACGATGACGGCACCGCTCTCGTTCGCCCTGCGCAGTGTGGCAACCAGGTCGGTGTCGGCGTCGAAACCGTCGGCTCGGGCCGCGTCGGCGGACTCGCTGGAACGGTTGTACCCCCACGCCTGACGGCCGGATCGGACGGCCGCTCGAAGGAGCGAACCGCCGATCAATCCGAGGCCGAGAACGCAGACTGGTGGGGCGGAATCGATCGCAGACACGAGTTCAGGTTGGCACATCGATGCTCGGACTTCACTCACTGGCACCAGGCGGGCTACCGTTGCGCCATGGGTGCACAGCGCGCGGGTAACAAGAGCGCCTCTTCGAACCAGTCGGAGGAGCTTGAAGGCTTCGGTGTCGCGGTGGTCCGTGAAGAGGGGCGTTGGACGGTCAAGGCACTGACGCCCGACGCGTTGACCTCGCTCTCGGCCGCCGAAACGCAGCTGCGTGAGCTGCGAAGTTCGGGTGCCGTGTTCGGCCTTCTCGACGTCGACGACGAGTTCTTCATCGTGCTTCGTCCGGCGCCGTCGGGCACGCAGTTGCTGATTTCCGACGCCACCGCCGCCATCGACTACGACATCGCCGCAGACGTCCTCGACGCCTTGCACATCGAGATCCCCGACATCGACCCGGACGACCTCGACGATGTCGAACCCTGGGAAGAGGGCGATCTGTCCGTGCTGGCCGATCTGGGCCTGCCGGAACCCGTGCTCGCTGTCATCGCGG
The DNA here is from genome assembly GCF_016598535.1 of Rhodococcus sp. P-2. Classification (GTDB taxonomy): domain Bacteria; phylum Actinomycetota; class Actinomycetes; order Mycobacteriales; family Mycobacteriaceae; genus Rhodococcus_F; species Rhodococcus_F baikonurensis. The sequence goes on from NZ_CP066779.1 coordinate 3,094,535, forward strand.
CCGAGACCGATCTCTATCCGGACGAGCAGTTGGGGATGATCGCGCAGCGACTCGGGTTCGCCTCCGAGTTCGGCGCAGCGCTCGACAAGCTCCCGCGCTAGATGACTCTCGCTGACGATCAGCGCATGATCCGTGCGGCCATCGTGGCCGCACGCTCCGCCTCCGACGCGGACGTTCCGGTCGGTGCCGTGCTGTTCGACGCGGACGGCGTCGAAGTGGCTCGTGCCGCGAACGCCCGGGAAGCGTCGTCCGATCCGACCGCGCACGCCGAAATCCTCGCGTTGCGTGCTGCCGCGAAAATCTACGGCGACGGCTGGCGTCTGGAAGGCGCGACGCTGGCCGTGACCCTCGAGCCATGCACGATGTGTGCGGGCGCTCTGGTCCTCGCCCGGGTTTCGCGGGTCGTTTTCGGGGCGTGGGAGCCGAAAACCGGAGCCGTCGGATCATTATGGGACGTAGTTCGAGATAAAAGATTGACCTATCGGCCGCAGGTGCGCGGCGGGGTCCTGGAGGACGAATGCGCTGGGCTTTTGGAAGATTTCTTCCGCGAGCAGCGAGCCTGAAATCGGTATTCCCCAGCGAGAGTGATCGCACACTCGGGTAGCCGGATCCGGCAATCGAGGGCATGGTGGAGGCAGATGCCGTCAGGGCATCGGCGGATCGTCGGAAGGCGATTCGTTCGCGTTCACAGAGGAGTACTCATGGGAATCGCAGACAAGGCTCAGAACAAGGCCGAAGACCTCGGGGGCAAGGCCAAGGAAGCTGCTGGCAGCGCTACCGGTGACCGGGACCTCGAAAACGAAGGCAAAGGCGACCAGGTGAAATCGGCCGTCAAGGATGCAGGCGAGAAGGTCAAGGACGCCGCGTCCAGCATCAAGGACAAGCTCACGTAATACCGCTCCACCTGGCGATTTCAGCCACGGGCACTCCATCCGGTAAAGTCACCAACGGTGGCGTGTCCGAGCGGCCTAAGGAGCACGCCTCGAAAGCGTGTGACGGGTAACCCCCGTCCGAGGGTTCAAATCCCTCCGCCACCGCCAAAGCTCCCCACCTGTTCACGCAGGTGGGGAGCTTTTTTGTGCCTGGACCTGGACTGGATCAAGAAACAATTGAGCAGAAATCTGCCATTCGGACGAAAGTGGCCCCCGGCCTCGGCGGAGGTCGGGGGCCACAACTGAGTCTTACAGGGGAGTGGTCGCCCCAGTCGCGGTGTAAAACCCGTTCATCGACCAACCCACTCGCTCCACGATTGGATCGTTGTCGTTCTCCTGGGACCTGTTTCTGATGGGCGACCGACTTGTCCCTGCGTGATGTTTGCGATCACCAGTAAGAATTCACGTACTACTGATCGTCAGCGAGTTCTCTCAGGCTCTTGCGAGACACTTTGCCGGCGGCCGATCGCGGAAACTCATCGACGAAGATGTATTCGCGCGGTCGTTTGAACCCGGCGATCTGCTCACGTACGTGCTGGTCCAGCGCAACGCGAAGGCCGTCGTCGTCGCTGAATCCTGGCGCCAACTGGACGACTGCCACCACTTTCTGGCCCCACTCCGGATCGGACACCCCGATGACACCGACATCTGCGACGCCGGGATGTCCGAGCAGTGCACCCTCGACCTCCGCCGGGTAGACGTTCACACCGCCGGTGAGAATAAGATCCGCGCGGCGATCCAGGACGTACAGGTAGCCGTCGTCGTCGATGCGTCCGACGTCTCCCGACGTGGCGAAGTCACCCCAATGCGCGGCAGCGGATTTCTCCGGGTCACCCAAGTACTCGAACGGGCCGGACTTGAAATAGATGGTGCCCTCTTCGCCTGGAGCCGCCTGTTCTCCGTCCAGCGCTCGAAGCACGACTGCGTCGGGATTCGGCCGTCCGACAGTTCCAGGATGTTCGAGCCACTCTGCCGAGGAGCACGTGCACACTTGCCCCTCCGTGGAGCCGAGATATTCCCACAGAATCGGTCCGACCCAATCGATCATGGCGTACTTGGTCGCTGGGGGACACGGAGCACCGGCATGGAGGATGGCCTGCAAACTCGAGACGTCGGCGCTGTCCCGAAGGTCGGCCGGCAGATCGAGAAGCCGTTGGAAATGGGTTGGAACCATGTGCGAGGACGTGATGGCGCTTTCGCCGATTGTTCGAAGCACAGCCTCGGCATTGAAACCCGGCAAGATGTACAGCGTATGCCCGGCATGCAACAGGAAAAGTGAATTACCGCCTGGCGCAGCGTGATACACGGGAGAGCACACCAGATGAAGCCCAGGCTTCCCCGGCGGGATTCCCACCTTCGACAGATGCTGAACGCCCGATTCGAGCGAACTTTCGGGCGTTGCATCCGACAGCGGGCGACGTACACCCTTCGGTCGTCCCGTAGTGCCGGAGGTGTACATCATGAGCGAACCGAGCGACCGTGCGGCAGGAGTGTCGTCCGAGACGTCGGTGAAGGACTCGTAACTGGACCAGTTGGCCGGGGCGCTGCCGATAACCGCGCGGTGCTGCACGGCGTCCTCCACGCGGCCGACGACCTTGTCTGCGAGTTCTGCGTGCACGACGAGAACGGCCGCCTGGGAATCGCGAACGATGTACTCGACTTCAGGCCCGGCCAGATGCGTGTTGATCGGAACGAAATACAGACCACTCTGCGTGCAGGCCAGGGCAATTTCGTAGTACTCCGCGCCGTTCAACAGCAAGCCCGCGACAACGTCGCCCTTGCGTAAACCCAGACTGGCGAACTTGTTGCTGAGCTGGTTGACCTTGCTGATGAGCTCGCCGAAAGTTTTTGTCTTGCCGTCTATTACGATCGCGGGCCGGGTCGGATCGTGCTGGCCCAGAAGCCAGGCACCGAGCGTCGAGGGATTAGGTGGTTGTTGGTGATCCCCGCGTTCGCTGTTGACCACGGTAGACATGAGTGTCCTCTTTCTGAAGAGATTTCGGGGACTGGGTCGGCTGGCCGCCTCGCTGTATCCCGCTGTCGAGGGATCGTCGCTGACGATCGGAAGGGGAGACCGCTACTGACGCGAAGGTCCGGCGATCACCTGTAGCTCGGTGAAACCGTGTAGGCCCCACGGGCCGTTTTCCACTCCGATGCCGCTGTGCTTGTGTCCGCCGAACGGGAGGTGGGGCAGGACACCTCCGCCGTGCATGTTGATCGAGACCTGTCCGGCTTCGAATTGTGGTGCGAGCTGCGCGGCGTGGTCGGCATCCCCCGACCACACCGATGCGGTGAGGCCGTACTCACTTCGGTTGGCGCGGACGATGGCGTCAGCTTCGTCTCGGAACGAGATGATGGGAAGCACGGGGCCGAATTGCTCTTCGTCGACGATTCGCATTCCGTCGTTGACCTGGTCGAGAATGGTCGGCTGATGAAAGTAACCGTCCCTGTCGATGGGTTTACCGCCGGCGGTGGCTCGCGCCCCGTTGCTCACAGCGTCCGCAATCAATTCCTTGACTCGTTCGAACTGTGGCTTGTTGTTGATGGGCCCGAGATCTGTTCCTTCGACGGTGCCTTCGTCGACCTTGACGGATCTGGCGATTTCACTGAGAGCCTCGACCAGTTGGGGCTGGATACTTTCGTGTGCGTACACGCGCTTGACGGCGAGGCAGATCTGTCCGTTGTTGGTGAACGCGCTTCGGAAGAGGCTGGGTGCGATCTTCTCCACGTCCACGTCGCCGAGAATGACGGCGGGATCGTTTCCGCCGAGTTCCAGGGTGACGCGCTTGAGGTCGTCGGCAGCCCCGAGTGCGACCTTTCGCCCGACCGCGGTTGACCCGGTAAAGCTGACTTTCCGCGGAATGGGGTGTGAAACCATTGTTGCGCCAAGAGGATCAGGCCCGGTAACCACGTTCAGTACACCGTCGGGGAAGGTGCCACGGAGAATTCGGGCGAGCGCAAGTGTTGCCAGCGGTGTGTACGGCGAGGGTTTGACGACGATCGTGTTGCCCGCCCGCAGTGCCGGCGCAATCTTCCACATAGCGAGCGTGATCGGGAAATTCCACGGGGTGATGGCACTGACAACGCCCAACGGTCGACGGGTGACTTCCTCGAAGGCCTCGGCGTCGTTTCGGATGATTTCCCTCGGGATCTCCAGGTCGGCGTAGTAGCGCAGCCACGTCGCCGCAATATGGAATTCCAGCGTAGAGTCGGCGAGCGACTTGCCCTGCTCGAAGGTCAGGATCGGGGCGAGCTCGCTGATCCGACTTTCGATGACGTCTGCTGCCAGGCGCAATGCGTCACGACGGAACTGCTCGTCGATCCGCCATGACAGGTATGCATTCTGAGCCGCGGCGAACACCCCGTCGAGTTGATCCGGTGTGACGGACGGAGCCTGTGCGAATACCTCGCCTGTTGCGGGGTTGATCACGCCGAAGGTGCCGGCGGTGAGAAGATCGCGTCCATTCGACGTTGCTGCCGTCGATAAAGTTAGCGAATCCGTTGAGGTCATTCTCGATCCCATTTCGTGGTCAGTGTTGTGCCGGCGTCAGCACCGGCTTGATGGTCTTGCCCGAGAGCGAATCCTCCACGGCCTGGTTGATCTGTTCGAGCGGGTAGGTCTGGACGAGCTTGTCGAAGGGGAACCAACCGCGCTGCCACAGATCCAGGAGCTGGGGAAGGAAAATCTGTGGGGTCGAACTTCCTTCCAGCGCAAACGTCACGGTCCGGCCCGTCAGCAACGTCGGGTCTATTTCGAATTTCGCCTGGCTTCCGCCCACCAACACGGCTTTGCCCGGGATGTCGAGGATGCTGACGGCCGTCGTGATGACCGAGGCCACAGCGGTTGTCTCGAAGGAGAAGTCGAAACCGCGTCCGCCGTTCTTGATCGCTTCGACGAGGTCAGGTGTGTCGCCGCGAACGGTACGAGTGGCGCCGACTTCCAACGCTGTTTCGAGCCTGGCATCGACCAGGTCGACGACGACGATGTCGCGGGCACCTGCAGCCTTGGCAGCCATTACGGCCGCGAGGCCGACACCCCCCGCCCCGAACACCGCAATGCTTTGTCCAGCAGCCAGTTTCATCTCGTTCATAACCGAACCGGCGCCGGTCTGCAGGCCGCAGCCGAGTGGGCCGAGAAGCTCGAGTGGGAGCGATTTGTCCACCACGACCAGATTGCGCTCGGTTGCGATGGCGTGCGTGGCGAAGGAGGACTGCCCGAACCATCGGTTCGCCAGCGGGAGGCCGTTCCGATCGATCGCGCTCGTGCTGAGGTCCGCGCGGCGGCCTGTCGTATTGCGAGCAAAGAACTCGTCGCAGTAGGACGGTATTCCGGCTCGGCAGTTACGGCAGCGGCCACAGGAATCGAAGCTGATCAGTACATGGTCACCAACCTCGATACCTCTGACCGAGCTACCGACTTCCTCGACGATGCCAGAACCTTCGTGGCCGAGAATCAGCGGCCCCATCTGCGCAATGTATTCGGGATTGCGCATCAGAAGGTCGGTGTGGCACATCCCCGCACCGATTACCTTCACGAGAAGTTCGTCCGATGCCAGCGGTCCGAGCGTCACCTCCTCGAGTTCGAACTTGCCGTCGCCGTCGCGCAGAATAGCGGCAATTGCGTTGGTGGTCATGATTTCTTCTCCGTGGGGTCGAGGAGCTCGAGCGCATCTGCATACGTGCCCTTGTTGGCGATGATGCGGCGCAGCTTCATGATCTTGCGTTGTTCATTCAAGGTGGCGGCGCCGACCAGACGGTCACCCGAGCGGTACAGTGCCACGAATTTGTCAGCCTCTGGATCGCCAGAGGCGAAGACAACTTCGTCGGCGACTGCGGTGCCTACGAACTGGATACGGCTCTCGTACCAGTCGCTCCAGAAGTAGGGGACGGTCTCGTAAGGCTTGGCGTCCTCTGGCGCGACAGCATTGACAGCTGCCTGGTTCGCTTGATCAGCAGCATTCGTCCAGTTCTCCAGACGGACCGAGAGTCCACCGAATGCGGGGTTGGGCCAGTGGACCACATCGCCTGCTGCATAGACGTCTTCGAGCGAGGTTCGAAGAAACTCGTTTGCTATCACCCCGCCGTCTACTGGATGGAGCTCGATGCCGGAATTCGCCAGCCACCCGGTTGCGGGTGTCGCTCCCACACCGACGACGACCAGTTCAGCGGGCAGTGAGGTGCCGGTACTGAGCCGGACGGACTCGACGTGTGTGGTGCCGATCAGCTCTTCGACCTGAACGTCACACAAGAGCGGAATTCCGTTGCGTTCGTGCAGCTTTGCGAGTGCCTGACCGACGGTCGCACCGACTGCGCGGACGAGTGGAATTGGAGCAGCTTCGACGATCGTCACGTCTGCGCCTCGGTCTCGGGCGGACGACGCGAGCTCGGACCCGATGAATCCAGCGCCAACTATCACGAGCTTCGTTCCAGGGCGGAGTCTTTCGCGGAGCGCGAGCGCATCATCGATCGTGCGAAGCGCGATAACGCCGTCCAAATCCGGAGTGTTGGGCAACGAGCGTGGTGACGCGCCTGTCGCAATGATCAGCTTCTCGTAGGGAATCCAATCGCTGTCTCCGACTCGCACACGGTGTGATGTCGGATCGAGTTGTGTCGCCGGCGCCCCGAGTAGAAGTTTCACATCGAGGGCGGCGAGTTCCTCGGTGGTCGTGTGAAAGTCGACCTCAGCGCCGTCCTTCAGGAATTGCTTACTCAGGGGCGGTCGGTCGTAGGGAAGATGGAATTCGTCGCCGACCAGAGTGATCGGTCCTTCGTACCCCGCCTGCCGGGCAGACTCCGCGGCCCGCAGACCGGCCAGAGACGCTCCGACGACAACGAGTCCCGCACCGTGATCGATATCTGTTGCGCTCACGATCAGGTCTCGTCGAGGGTGAGCGCTTTGGCGGGGCACGATCGAACAGCCTCCCGGACAAGGTTTTTGTCGTCGTCATCGACCAACTCCTTGTGCAGAATCAGCGATCCGTCGTCGGCTACCTCGAAATAGTCCTCGGATACGGATTCGCAGATTCCGATTCCTGTGCACCGACCGCGATCGACAATGATCTTCATAGCGTCGTTCCTGTTCTCTACTGTCTTTACTGGGGTTAGTTACACGCGGACCGGGAGGCGCTTGATCCCGTTGATGAACTCGCTGTAGAGGTACACCGGCTCCCCGACCTCCATGCGCGGTAGTTTGGTCAGAATCTGTGAGTACAGCGCTCGCAGTTGAGCTTTGGCGACCATATGGCCGAGGCAGTAGTGGATTCCGCCACCGCCGAAGGCAACATGGTTGTTGTTGGGGCTGCGCTGTAGGTCGAACCGGTGCGGATCGTCGAAGGTGTCCTCGTCACGGTTTCCCGAGCAGTAGAACAAGACGACCTTGTCGCCTCTGTTGACCAGGGTTCCGCTCAACTCGATGTCCGAGGTGGCCGTGCGTGCAAATTCCTGGACGGGAGAGGTGTGGCGAATGAACTCCTCGATCGACTGGGCGATACGTCCGTCGAAGTCCTCCGTCAGCCATCGCTTCTGGTCCGGGTTCCGATCCAGTGACATGGCAGTGTGGCTGGTGGTCTGTTTCGTTGTGTCGTTACCGGCAACACTGAGTAGGAGCATCATCGAACCGATTTCGAGCTCGGAGAGCGGTTTGCCGTCGAATTCAGTGTTGGCCAGTGCAGTGGCGATGTCGTCGGCCGGATTTTTGCGACGGAAATTGACCAGATCGTTGCCGATCTCCGACAACGCCGCGACCTGTTGCATCGTGAACTCGATCGGGGTCAACCCCTCGGGGAGCATATCGGGGTCGGCGGCACCGACCAGGTTGTCGCCGGCCGTTGCGAAGTCCTGAACCAGGCTCTCCGGGACGCCGACAAGATCGGCGATCGTGAGCATCGGCAACTTCGAGGCGACTTCGGAGACGAAGTCGAATTCGCCTGCGCCGACTACCCGGCCGACGATTTGCTCGGCGCGTTCTTCGATCTTGTCACGCAGACGCTTGACGGCCTTGGGTGTGAAACCAGAGCTGATGATTTGGCGATACCTGGTGTGATCGGGCGGATCCATCATCACGAAGTTCGGGGCGCCGGAGAGTTCTGGATCGTTCGGCGCGAACCCCACTCCCCGCCACTTGAGCTGATCCGAGCTGAATAGTTCGTGGTTCTGGCTGACGAACGCGATGTCCGCGCTTTTCACGATGGCCCAGAATCCGGTCTCACCGTGGTCGGGTTTGAAATGGGGGCGGTCCATCGGCTTGTGCCAACTCACCGTCGCATTCTCGCGCAGCCACGCGAATGTCCTGTCCCGCTCGACAAATGGTTTGCTCCAGAACTCGACGCTGGTGAGGTCGATGTGCGGTGCTGTCAGTGGGTGCTCGGTGGATGGAAGTGAGGTGGTCATGCAGGTACCTTTCTGTCGCTCCCCCCTGGGATGGGCTGTTCGGTCGAGGATCTACTCCTCGTTGGGTGTTGCGTTCGGCGAGAAGAAGATTCCCGCTCACGGACGCCGGTTCGAGAGCACCAAACTGCCTGCGGCACCGAAGTAGAACCCGACTCCCTGGACAAAACTGATTTCGACTCCGGGAACTTGCTCGCACGCCTCACCGCGTAGTTGGCGCACCGCCTCCTGTATGGCGAACATCCCGTACATGCCGGTATGGGTGTACGACATGCCGCCGCCGTTGGTGTTCATCGGAAGCCGGCCGCCTTTGGATGTATTTCCCTCGGCGACAAAGTCTCCCGATTCGCCGTGGCCGACAAAACCGAGATCCTCGAGCATGAAGAGCGGGACGTGCGCGAAGGCGTCGTATGCCATCAGATGGTCGACGTCGTCGTGGGTGATCCCAGCGGTGGCGAACGCTTCGGCGCCGGCGAGTCGGAATGCTTTGAAGGATGCAGGATCCTGCATCTGAGAAACCATCGGGGCTTCTGCGGATTCACCGGACCCGAGTAGGTACACGTGTCGGTCGGATCCCGGCATGTCTGCTGCTCGTTCGACACTGGTCAGGATCACGGCGCCGCCGCCGTCGGTCAGGACACAACACATGTCCCGGGTAAACGGGTACGCCACGCGAGGACCGGCCAGAACTTCGTCGACTGTCGTCGGTTTGCGACGGAAAGCTCGCGGATTGTCCAGAGCCCAGTTGCGCTGAGCAACCACGAGTCCAGCCATGTGTTCGATGGTCATTCCGCGCTCGTGCAGAAAGCGCAGTGCCGGAACAGTGAAGGTCGAGTACGGCATGTTCGCGCCGTACACGGTCTCGAATTGACCGCTCATGGAATTCAAAGTCAGCGGATACGGCGGGGCGCCGATTCTCGACCGGCCGGATTCTCCGTGGGTCACGAGAACAACGTCGGCGGCACCCGAAGCGATGGCAGCCGCGGCGTGACGCACGTGCAGCATGAAACTGCATCCACCGACGCCGGTTCCGTCCAGCCAGCGAGGGGTTATGCCCAGGTGATGAGAGACCTCGAGGGAAAGTAGTCCGGTGGTAGCGACGCCGTCGATGTCCGCGGGTGTGAGGCCGGCGTCGGCCATTGCATTGCGGGCAGCGTTGGCATGTAGATCCAGGACGGACGTGTTGGGCAGTACGCCGATTTCCGTGGTCTCTGCCGCGCCGACGATCGCGATGTCTCCGTTGTGCATCGATGTCATCGAGCAGACTCCTGTACCGGCGTGAACACGGGGAGCTTCATGTCCCCTCGTGCGATGAACGTGACTTCGAGTGGTTGGTCGAGCTCGAGGTACTCGGGGTCGGCCTCCACTCCGACCACATTGCTCATCAGGTGCGGGCCCTCCTCGAGTTCGACCAGTGCGACGACGATGGGAGTCGCGGGGTCGAAGGGTGGAGTCGGTCGATAGTTGATCACGTAGGACAACAGTCGGCCTCGGCCACTGACGGGTGTCCACTCCACGTTGTCGGAGTTGCAGTTCGGGCAGAAAGGTCGCGGATAAAAGTAGTGCTGTGTGCACTCCAGGCAATGTTGAATGGTGAGTTCCTCCCGCTGCGCGCCCTCCCAATAGGGGGCGGTAGCAGGGGTCGGCACCGGTACAGGCCCTGTCAAGGGACAGTCCTCTCGTCGTGTGAATCTGTGATGGATCATCAAGTCTCTCAACGGAATACGCCCGTCGAGTCGGGTGAATGAAACACGTTCCGCGAGTGCGCTTCTGCGGAATACCATCCGTTCCGCTTCTTCGAAGCGGATTCAGTTCAGGACCCTTTGCTTAAACGGAACGCGTTTCGTAACGATCAGAGTGATCCAGTTCATCGTGTATGTCAAGGTCTGTCGAGAAATTCCGTTAGTTCGGCTGACTGCTTCGAATCGAAGGGCTTGCCAATCACATACGTAACGTGTTCTCTTTAGGTGGAGTGGGTTGTCGGACAACGTTTTCGGATACCGTTTCGCGATACGCGACACTTACCGTCCGGTAACCCCGCTCCACTCCTGCGCACGCCTATTCGGATGAAATCGAGGTTCTACATGCCGATCGACAGCTCACTCGTCGGACTCACCGGCAAGCCTGTCTGGAAGAGTTGGACGTCGAAAGACGCGTTGCTGTACGCCCTGGGTGTCGGCGCGGGTCAGCCTGACCCGCTCGACGAGCTGGAGTTCACCACCGAGAACAGTGAGGACATCCAGCAGAAGGTTCTTCCGACGTTTGCGAACGTGGCGTTCTACGGCGACGGCGACGGCGAAGACGACGGCTTCGCGCTGCCCGACGATGTGGACTACAGCAAGTTGCTGCATGCATATCAAGCGTTCAGTTTGTCCGGCCCGCTCCCGACAGACGGCCGCGTTGAAACCACCCGCAGAATCACCGGCGTGTACGACAAGGGTTCAGGGGCCTTGCTCACGACGGAAACCGTCGCCCGCGACGCTGTCGGTCAGATCGTGGGAACCATCGAGTCCGGGTCGTTCTTCCGCGGTTATGGAGGTTTCGGCGGCGAGCGCGGGCCTTCAACTTCATGGGAACTGCCGGCCTACAAGCCGGATCACGTTGTCACGTACGCAACTCGAGCGGACCAGGCGCTGCTGTACCGACTGAGCGGTGACCGGAATCCGCTCCACTCGGACCCGACATTCAGCGCACGCGGCGGGTTTTCCACTCCCATCCTGCACGGTATGTGCACCTACGGTTACGTCGGTCGGGCTCTCCTGCACGCTGTGGCCGATTCGGATCCGACGCGCTTCACCGGGATGTCGGGACGGTTCACCAAGCCACTGTTGCCCGGACAGACAATCACTACCTCGATCTGGGTTGCCGGTGGAGCTGTTCGATTCCGCACGGTCGACGACATCGGCGATGTGGTCATCGACCACGGCACCGCCGAAATTCACTGACGGCACCGCCGAAATCCACTGACACTCAACCCGTTACATACTCGCCACGATGGTATTCGTGGCATGAACAAAGGAAAGATTCATGGGTTCACTCGAAGGTCGCGTAGCGATCGTGACCGGAGGCGGCCGAGGCATCGGTGCGTCGATCAGCAGAATGTTCGCTGCCGAAGGTGCAAAGCTGGTCATCAACGATCTCGGTTCGTCGCCGGACGGTCAGGGCGGGGATCAGGGCCCGGCGCGTGACGTCGCGGCCGAGATCGTGGCCAATGGCGGTCAGGCCGTTGCCGACGGCGGCGACATCGCAGACGTCGCGACCGGTCAACGCCTTGTCGATCTTGCGCTGGAGCACTACGGCAAGCTGGATGTTCTCGTCAACGTGGCAGGCATTCTCCGAGACAAGATGATTTTCAATCTTCCGGAAGAAGACTGGGACGCAGTCATTCGAGTGCATCTGCGTGGCCACTTCAGCACCATCAAGCCGGCCGCGGCGTACTGGCGTGCGCAGAAAAACCCCGAAGGCCACTACCGCATCATCAACTTCACCTCCGATTCCGCGTTGCAGGGTTCGCCCGGGCAGCCGAACTACGCCGCTGCCAAGATGGGAATCGTCGGCTTGACTGCATCCACGGCCAATGCGCTCGGGCGATACGGCGTGACGGCAAATGCGATCGCTCCGGGTGCCGTCACCCGTCTGACTCAAACTGTGCCTGACGAGAAGCGGATGGGAGACGGCATCGACGAATCCGTCTCGCCGGACAACATCGCGCCCATCGTCACCTACCTTGCCGGTACGAGTTCCGATTGGTTGTCGGGCCGCACGATCGGCGCGATGGGCTACGAGGTGAAACTGTGGAATAACCCGGAAGTAGTTTCCACGGTCGCCTCGGATGGACCGTGGAATCTCGACGACCTGACCGCCAAGGTCGAGAAGGAATTCCGTCCGTTGGCTGACGGTCTTCACCCGTCCATCTTCATGGCTCAGCTTCCGTCCTGATTCGTAAATACCTGATGAAGGGTGGGACTGATCCGAGTGCCTGAGTTGGTGCTGGTGCAGGGGCGTTATCGTGGAGGCAGATGACGCGTCGGCGTCAGTCTCGGAACATGATGGGGGACAGACTGGATGTCCGCAGTGAAGGTGAACGGCCGCACCGCTGAGGCAAAGGCGTTCCGTGTCGAGCGAGTCGTGAAAGCCACCCGCGAGTTGGCGTCCGCGGGCGGTTACGAAGCTGTGCAGATGCGGGAGGTCGCTCGAGTTGCCCAGACTGCCCTGTCGACCCTTTACAAGTACTACGCGTCCAAGGACGATCTCATCACGGTAGCCGTTCGGTCGGAACTGGACTCCCTGGCTGAGGACTTTCTCCGCCGTCCGTCGAGACAGCGGACGGCGGAGGGGCGCGCAGGAGAAGTCTTCGTCCGGGCGTTCCAGGGGATGGTCCGAGATCCTGGGTTCGCACACGCTGCGATGTGCGCGCACCAAACGCTACGCGAGTACACCCCCGACCGGGATGAGCTCGATGTAAGGAACAACGAGATGACGCGTTGGGCCACCCCCTTCGGCTATATTGCCGTCACTCAAGCGTGGGGGGCGGATCACCGATGCACTCCGATGCAGTCCCGCACACTCGGCATGTTGGAGACCTTGTGGAGTGCCAGCGTTGTCGGGTGGCTGAACGGGGACACGTCGGTCGACGAGGTGAAACGGCGCCTTCGACTGGCGGCGAAGCTCTTGCTCGGCGCGAATTCTGTCGGCTCGAAAGTCAATGCGGAAGAAGAAGACTGAGGCGATCGTGCTCGAACCCGACGGTCTTCACGAGCGTCGCGTTATCCACTCCGCAGCCGCAGCGTCGATGTCCTGCTGCAACTTCTCGAAGAAGGACGGCGTCGGGGTAGGTACCAAGTCTGCGGCCGTTGTCAGTGATCGGCCGAGGGCGATTCGCCGCTCGAGCAATTCCTCGTCCGTCAGGAGCGTCAGATCCGGCATCGCGGTCCCCCTTGTCCGGTGCGATTTCTGTCGGGGCAGACCGTGCGCATCGGGATCGATGCATGATTCGATGCGCACGGCCGAGGCATTCCAGGCTGGGGGCCGGAATGCAAAATCTACTTTACCAAATGATTACCAATTGCTGTGGATAGCATGTCGCGCTCGGTTACCGCGGAGTGCTTTCACAGCGTTCTCCCAGGTGTTAAGTCCTGACAATCGTTGAAGCTGCAACTATCGTCGAAAGCATGAAAAAGATCTGGTGGATAGGCGGAGCAGTAGTTGTGGTCGTACTAGCCCTGCTTGTGGGGCCGTGGGCGTACGGGAAATTCATCGCCGAAGACGATGCGCCGGCGGCCGTGGTGTCCACACAGGGGGCCGAGGCGGCGTCCGGATCGATCGACGGGCAGTGGACCGTCGTCCCCGGGCAAGGGGACAACCAGACCGCAGCCGGGTACACCGTCCACGAGATTCTCAACGGATCGAGTGTGACCGTCGTCGGAACCACCGGCGAGGTGAGCGGAAGCGCGGTCGTCGAGGGTGAGAAGCTCACGGCCGGTGAAGTGACTGTGCAGGTGGCGAGTATCAAGACCGACTCGGACCGGCGCGACGGCCAGTTCACGGGCAACGTGATGGACACCAGTACCTACCCGACGGCGACGTTCACGATCGACTCCCCGGTGGATCTGTCGGCCGTGCCGACCGATGGAACAACGGCAACGGTCACGGTGTCAGGAACCTTGACTCTCAAAGGGCAGTCCAAGCCGGTATCGGTCGACATGACCGTGCTGCATTCGGGCGATTCGTTGATCGCCTCGGGCTCGATCCCGGTCACCTGGACCGATTTCGGCGTCGAACCCCCGTCTCTCGGCTTTGTCACCGTCGACGGCAGCGGGTCGGTGGACTTCCTGGTCTCGCTCGCCTCGAGCTGAATTACGTCCACCCGATTCGCACGGCTTCGGGACGGGCAGGGAAGATTAAGGACATGACCTTCCCTTCTTGTTGTCCGTCCCGAAGGCAGCGCGTGAATCGTGCCCGGACGGAATGAACGAGTGATGCCCAGGTGGAGGCCCTTCCGGGCTGGTGAAGACCCCGACCCACGTTTCACTCTCGCCAACGAACGGACATATCTGGCCTGGATTCGCACCGCGACGGCCTTTGTCGCGTCAGGCGTCGGACTCGAGGCCTTCGGCGGCGACATCCTCAACCCGACGGTTCGCGTCGGCTTGGCCGCATTGCTGCTCGTCGGCGGCGCTCTGATCGCCATCACTTCTTTCATCCACTGGATCAGTGCCGAGCGCGCGCTGCGTGCCGAGCGCTCGTTGCCGGTGCCGCTGATGGCGCCGGTGGTCGGCATCGTGCTGGTGATCTGCGCGACCGTCCTGGTGGTCGAGGTCGTGAACTGATTGACCGCGCTGGAACCTTCGGAAGGACTCACGCCGCCGGACCGGGGCCTGCAGTCCGAGCGCACATCCCTCTCGTGGGTGCGGACGAGTCTGTCGATACTCGGCTTGTCGGCGGCCTGCTTGAGATGGCTGCCGCCGTTCGGGTCGGTGGCCTTGATCGGCCCGTCCGTCGCGGCGGTGCTCGTTGTTGTAGTGACGGTCTACGAACGTCGGGCGCGACCCAGGCGGTTGGCCCAGTTTTCAGTCGAAAAGGCAACGCCTGCTCTGGGTATGGGCGCAGCTCTCGCGCTGGGCCTTCTGTTGCTCAGTGCGACGGGGCTGTGGATTCTGTTGAAGTGACCTCGGCTTTGGGTGCCCAGCCGGGCGGGCCGAACACGTAGCCGGCTCGCTGCCGCCACGAGGTCGACGCCTTCCAGTCGCGAGCGATGGCAGCGTACTCCCGCGTTTGGAGCTTCCAGATGTTGTACGTTCCGACCGGCGTCGTGAGTCCGTAGGTGGGCCTGTGGGTTTCGGCCGCGAACGTGCCGAACATCCGGTCCCAGACGATGAGGATCCCGGCGTAGTTGCGGTCGAGGTACTCGGCGTCGGAACCGTGATGGACTCGGTGATGCGAAGGCGTGTTGAAGACGAATTCGACAGGACGCCAGAGTTTTCCGACTCGCTCGGTATGGACGAAGAATTGGTAGACGAGGCTGACGGAGAAGCCGACGAACACCATCCACGGCGGGATGCCGAGGAACGGCAACGGCAGCCACATGATGATCTCGCCGCTGTTGTTCCACTTCTGCCGTAGCGCGGTACTGAAATTGAAGTACTCACTCGAATGATGAGCTTGATGTGTCGCCCAGATGACTCGAACCCGGTGTGCGATGCGGTGATACGCGTAGTAGAGGACGTCGATTCCGAGAAGCAGGATCACCCAGGTGTACCAGGCTGTCGGCGACAGATGCCACGGTGCGAGATACACCCAGATTGCCGAATAGCCGATCAGCGCCAGTACTTTCCAAAATGTGCTCGTGGCGATGGACACCAAGCCGAGGAGGACGCTGGTCCGGGCGTCGGCGCTACGGTATCCGCCCTGCGCCGGCCGCGCACGTCCGTCGGCGTCGTTCGGATGATCTTCGAGTGCTCGGGCGGCGAACCACTCGATGCCGAGGAAGATGACAAACGCAGGGATTGCGAGAGTGACCGGGTCATGGAGTGGTTCGAGAAGTGACCGCCATGACTCGAGAAGCGTTTCCCACATGCGATTTGTCCTGTTCTTTTGCTTCGTTCGTTACATTATGCACCAATATGTAACGTCAAGGAACCCTTTTGGGACAAGAATCTGGCGGGTTTGTTGCGACTTTTCATAGAACAATGGTAGGAATTGCCGGTGCATATCACCGCGAAGGTGGACTACGCCGTGCGGACTCTGGTCGAGCTTGCGGCAGTCGGTCCAGACCCGGCCAAAGCCGAGTTTCTCGCCAAATCCCAGGTCATACCTCACAAGTTCTTGGAAGCGGTGCTCTCGGACTTACGGCGCGGCGGCCTGGTCAACAGTCGTCGAGGCCCGGACGGTGGATACTGGCTCGCCCGATCCGCAGACGAGATCACGATTGCTGACGTCATCCGCGCCGTCGAAGGACCGCTTGCGTCGATACGGGGTCAGCGCCCCGAGGACGTCGACTACGGGGGGCCGGCAACGCCACTCAAAGAGGTGTGGATCGCAGTGCGCGTCAACCTTCGCGCCGTGCTCGAAAACGTCACGCTCACCGACGTCGCGGGTGGCGAGTTACCCGAGTTCGTTCACGAACTGACTGCAGACCCCGGGGCGTGGAATCGTCGCTGAAACGGCGCGGTTTCACGCTGTTCGTCGTGGCGTTCACACTGTCCGTCGGGGGCGTGAAACAGTTGTCGGCGCAGTGTTCGCGGCGTTGCCGCCCGCAGATTTCGCGTCGTACATCAGATGATCGGCCGCGATTATTGCCCGGGAGAACTCGTTGTAGTCGAACTCCTCTTGATGTGGGACGAACGGTAGCGTCGCTGCTCCGACGCTGACCGTGGCCAGTGGGCGGTCGGAGGCGTTCACCACTGCTTTGGGCAGGGTTGCGATTCGCTTGCGCAATCCGTACGGGGTGCCGATCATCACGACGGTGAACTCCTCGCCGCCCGTGCGTGCGGCGTAACCGAAACCGTTCACATGCTCCTGCAGGCGCATTCCGGTCCGGCTGATGACGGCGTCTCCGACTTCGTGGCCGAACGTGTCGTTCACCGCCTTGAACTTGTCGATGTCCACGACGGCAACAGCGATGTCGGCACGATTTGCCGACGCGACCGACCAGATGTGTTCCGACATGTCCCACAGACCCCGTCGGTTCAGCAGGCCGGTGAGCGCGTCCACTTTGGATCCCGTTGCACGCGAGAGTAACTGGCGCCAGGTGAACTGAATTGTCGCCGGAATGAAGATCACGGCGCACAGTACGACGTCGGTACGCGCAAGCACGCTGGTCGCCGAGTACTCGCCGTTCGTCAGGCCGAGCACGGTCAGGGCGATGACAAACGTCGTGGCAAAGGCGAGGTGGAAGGCCAGCCAGCGATAGTCGAGGAAATAGGTGAAGTAGGCGCCGGTGGCGACGAAGAGCACCGCGCCGAACAGTGCGGCGTTATGGCTGGTGAACGTGATGAGTATCGAGGCGGTTCCGAGATCTGCCCACAGTCCGTAGAACTCGAGTGTGCGTGCCCCTCTGATTCGGCCCACGAACCAGAGAAAGGTGGGAATCAAGTTGATCGTCGCGATGCCGATGACCCACGCTCGTGCAAACGGTCCGTCGGGGCCCTCGGTGCTGAAGAGAAACAGGTAGGCCACGAGCGAGAAATTGAGTGAGCAGAATCCGATGGTGAGATGAACGAGACGTAGGACCGTGCCTCTTCCGGTCTTCGATCCCCACAGCATGACCGAGGACGAAACCGGCCAGGTGTGCAGGAGCGGATCCATCAGATTCCTTCGCCGAACTCGTTTGGTTAATGAAGAGCAAAGTATGTCAGCCTCTGTTGCTTTACGCGTCAACTCGGGTTGGAGTTTCATGCGGGGCGTCACCGGCAACAACTACTGACGTGTTCGTTGGGTCGTAGGGCGAGCAAAGGTGTGAGCCAGGCCTCGAGAATTCGAGCGGTGTGTTCGAACGCACAATTTTGCAGAGCTCTGCAAAGTTGCAGAGGTCTGCAAGTTCGGTACGGTGGTGGAGTGATAACCGAGCCAAGCCTTCGCGACCGCAAGAAGGCAGCAACCCGTACCGCACTCAGTGACGCGGCGGCACGACTGGCTCGCGCTCTCGGGATCGAATGCGTCACCGCTGATGCGATCGCCTCCGAGGCGGGGGTGTCGACGAGGACATTCCACAACTACTTCTCCAGCAAGGAGGAGGCGGTTCTGGCGAGTTTCGAGGAAACAGTGGCTCTGTGGATCGAGGCGCTTGCAGCCCGGCCCGCGGATGAGCCCATCCTCGACGTGCTCGAGGATCTCGTGGTCGAAATCGTGAGCGATTCCGGCTCGAGCGTGAAGGAAAAAGTAAACATCTGGATGTTGTCGGATTCGAGTCCTGCTCTCTATCGGGATGCGGCCGACATGCATCAGCGGATCAACCGTGCAGTCACTCGGGCATTGGCCGAACGCACCGGCACGGACGCCGAACGGGACCTGTATCCGACCCTCCTCCTGGGGGTGGTGGCCGGGGCTTGTAAGTCGGTGATCGACATCTGGTCTGGTGGAAAGTCGGAGGCTTCCAGTCCGGAAGAGTTGGTCCACGACGCTTTTCGGCAAATCCGTGCGGGATTGCCTGCGCCGCCACCTCGCCCCTGAGACCCACTCGTAATACCTGTCCACGTACACGCACCGAAACAGCAAGGAGCCCGTCGTGGCCACCTATCTCTATCGGATCGGCAAGTTCGCCTATCGGCGAAAAGGCGCGGTCCTCAGCGTTTGGCTGATAATCCTGGTCCTGATGGGCGTCGGGGCAGCCACCCTGTCCGGCCCCACCAAGGATTCGTTCTCCATTCCGGGTACGCCGGCGCAGCAGGCGCAGGACCTGATGGCTGAGCGTTTTCCCGATGCTCCAAATCCGATGGATTCGCTGAGCGCCCGATACGTCGTACAGGCACCGGCAGGTACGACGCTGGCGGATCCGGCGAACGTCAAGGCCATGGACGACATGCTCGCGAGTATTCGCGGCATCGACAAGGTCGCCGACTCCGCCAAGGTGGACCCGGCAACTGCCACTCCGGAGCAGGCCGCGAAGGCGTTGGTCAATCCGGTTGCCGGCAACGACTCCATGGTTGCGATGTTCAAGGAGAAGGCCGCTGCAGCGGGAACTTCCGAGGCGCAGGCTGTTGACGACGCGCGGGCGTTGTCGCCGCTCAGTGCCGACGGCACAGTCGGGTATGTCGAGGTTCCGTTCAGCGGTGACTTCGCCGATCTCGATCAGGCGTTGCGTGATTCGATCAACTCCGCAGCCGATGTCGGACGGTCCGAAGGGCTCAACGTCCAGGTCAGTGGTTCGGCCGCCCAGGAAGCAGAAATGCCCGGTGGTGTCACCGAACTGATCGGTATCGCCGTCGCCGCTGTCGTTCTGGCCATCACGTTCGGTTCGCTTGTGGCCGCAGGGCTCCCGCTTCTCACAGCGATCATCGGTATCGCGATCGGCAGCCTCGGAATCACGGTCGCCACCGGATTCATGGATCTGAGTTCCATGACTCCGACGCTGGCGATCATGATCGGTCTGGCAGTGGCGATCGACTACTCGCTGTTCATCATGTCCAGATTCAGGCATGAGCTCACGCTCACCGACAATCGTGCCGAAGCGGCGGGCCGCGCTGTCGGAACTGCCGGTTCCGCAGTGGTATTCGCTGGATTGACGGTCATCATCGCGCTGGTCGCGTTGCGCGTCGTCGGCATCCCGTTCCTTTCGGATATGGGTGCGGCCGCAGCCTTCACGGTTCTGATCGCGGTTCTGATCGCCCTGACCTTGCTGCCCGCGATTCTGGGTATGTTCGGGCGCAAGGCTTTTGCCGGCAAGATTCCCTTCCTCAGCAAGCGTGCAGAGGAGTCCGAGGACGAGGATTCGGGCAAGCCGAAGTTGGCTCTGCGCTTCATCAGCGCTGTCGTCCGTCGTCCGCTCGTACCGCTGATCGGTGGTGTAGTCCTTCTGGGCGCATTGGCCCTGCCCGCAACGGGATTGAGCCTGGCATTGCCGTCGGAGGCCACCGGTGACCCGGCGACGAGTGCGCGTCAGGCATACGACCTGATCGACGAGGGCTTCGGTGACGGTCGAAACGGGCCGCTCATTGCGGTCGTCGACGCCAAGGGTGCCAGCGTCCCGGCAGGGGAGGCCTTCGCGGAGGTCGTCTCGACCATCTCGAGTTTCAGTGACGTCCAGAACGCACAGGTCGTCGGGGTCAACGCGGCCGGCGACACCGCGCAGGTGCTGATCACTCCGAAGAGTGGTCCGACCGATCCGGCGACCATGGATCTGGTGTCCAGCCTTCGTGGAGCCGAAGGTGGACTCAACGATTCGATCGGCGTCACCTACGGCATCACCGGCCAGACTGCACTCGAAGGTGACGTCTCGGACACGCTGAAGGATGCATTGGTGCCCTACCTCGCGGTAGTGGTGGGCCTCGCATTCATCTTGTTGCTCTTGGTGTTCCGCTCGATCCTGGTCCCGCTGACGGCGACGCTCGGCTTCCTGCTCAGCGTGCTCGCGACATTCGGTGCCACGGTGGCGATCTTCCAGCACGGTTGGCTGGGCATCATCTCGAACCCGCAACCGCTCGTGAGTTTCATGCCGATCTTCCTGATCGGTGTGGTGTTCGGACTGGCGATGGACTACCAGGTGTTCCTCGTGACGCGTATGCGTGAGGAGTACGTCCACGGCGCGACGGCGAAGGAGGCCGTGACCATCGGCTTCAACCACGGTGCCCGGGTGGTCAGTGCGGCCGCGGTCATCATGATCTCCGTGTTCGGTGCCTTCATCGCAGAACCGAACTCGTTCATCAAGTCGATCGGATTCGCGCTCGCGGCGGCGGTGTTCTTCGACGCCTTCATCGTGCGCATGGTCATCATCCCGTCCGTCATGGCGCTGCTCGGCGACAAGGCGTGGTGGTTGCCGAAGTGGCTGGACAAGATTCTGCCGAACGTCGACATCGAGGGTGAGAAGCTCAGCAAGGCCCTCCGTGACGAGAAGGAAGCGGAACTGCAGTCCGCATCTGCTTGATCTCTGCTGTGCGCCTTTATTAACCCCCCGCGGTTAATAAAGGCGCACAGCAGTTTTTCGGTCACCGAAATATACAGCGGCACATGTCGGCCAGGATTGGTAACCTTCGCTCACTATGCTGATCAGGCTGCTGCGCACTTATCTGACGCCGTACCGGGGTGAACTCACGGGCGTTGTCGTCCTGCAGTTTATTTCGACTATGGCGGCCCTTTACCTTCCGAGTCTCAATGCCGACATCATCGACAATGGTGTGACCAAAGGCGACACCGGCTACATCCTCTCCACCGGCGGGATGATGCTCATGGTCACGCTGACGCAGATCCTCTGCTCGGTGGGTGCCGTCTTCTTCGGTGCGCGAGTCGCCATGGGCGTCGGACGCGACCTGCGAGCGTCGGTGCTGCATCAGGTCGGGACGTTCTCGGCCAGGGAAGTCGGCCACTTCGGCGCGCCTTCGCTGATCACCCGAAACACCAACGACGTCCAGCAAGTTCAGATGATGGTCGTGATGAGTTGCACCATCCTCGTCATGGCGCCGATCATGTGCGTCGGCGGCATCATCATGGCTCTGCGGCAGGACCTGAATCTGTCCTGGATCCTCGGCGTCAGCGTCCCTCTCCTCGTGATCTCGATGGGTTTCCTGATCGCCCGGATGGTGCCCGGTTTCCGGGTCATGCAAGGCCGTCTCGACGCCGTCAACCGTGTTCTTCGCGAACAGATCACGGGCATCCGGGTTGTCCGAGCATTCGTGCGGGAACCGTACGAGGTCGAGCGTTTCGGCGACGCCAATCGCGAACTGACGGAGACGGCACTCGGCGTCGGCCGCCTCATGGCACTGATGTTCCCGCTCGTGATGCTGATCAGCAACGTCACCAGCGTCGCGGTCATCTGGTTCGGTGGCCATCAGATCAACGAGGGCTCGATGCAGATCGGCTCGCTCACCGCCATGCTCAGCTACATCATGCAGATCCTGATGGCCGTCATGATGGCCACCTTCATGGCGGTGATGCTGCCGCGTGCGTCGGTGTGCGCCGAACGTATCTCCGAGGTGCTCGACACGGATTCGTCGGTGATCCCGCCCGAGAATCCGATCCGAGAGCTGAAGGACCCGGGCGTCGTCGAACTTCGTGGCGCTCAGTTCCAGTTCCCCGGAGCCGAGGAACCCGTGTTGCGCGACATCACCTTTCGTGCCGAGCCCGGAAAGACGACCGCGATCATCGGCGGCACCGGATCGGGAAAGACCACTCTGCTCAACCTGATTCCGCGATTGATCGATTCCACCTCCGGATCGGTATCGGTGGGAGGAGTCGACGTCCGCGACATCGACACGGAGTTGCTCTGCTCGGTGATCGGGCTGGTTCCGCAGAAGCCCTACCTGTTCTCCGGCACCGTCGCCACCAATCTTCGCTACGGAAACCCCGAAGCTACCGACGAATGGCTGTGGGAGTGTCTCGAAATCGCCCAAGCTGCCGACTTCGTCCGTGCCATGCCCGAAGGCCTGGACACACCGGTGGCACAAGGCGGTACGACGGTATCGGGTGGTCAGCGTCAGAGACTCGCCATCGCCCGAGCGTTGGTGCGTAAGCCGCAGATCTATCTGTTCGACGATTCCTTCTCGGCACTCGACCTCACTACTGATGCGAGGCTGCGTGCGGCGCTCCGGCCGGTCACGCAAGACGCCTGCATCGTCGTTGTCGCGCAGCGTATCTCCACCATCGTCGAGGCCGATCAGATCATCGTGCTCGACGACGGCGCCATCGTGGGGATCGGCACGCACGACGAACTCGTGGTCAGTTGTCCCACCTACGGCGAAATCGTCGCCTCTCAGCTAGCCGTACAGGACGCATCATGAGCAATCGACCGACTTCCTCGCCTCCCATCGGCCCGCCCGGCGGCGGCGATCCCACCAAGAAGGCCATGAACTTCGGCCCTTCGCTCAAGCGTCTCCTCGGTCGCTTGAGTCCGGACAAGCCGATCGTCGTCCTGATCTTCGCTTTGGTGACGGCAAGCGTCGTACTTTCCTCGATCGCTCCGAAGATCTTGGGAAACGCCACCAACCTGATCTTCGACGGCATCGTCAGCAAACAACTCCAGCCGGGGACGACCAAGGAACAGGCTGTCGAAGGATTGCGCGCTTCGGGGCAGGGTCAGCTCGCCGACATGGTGTCCGGCATGGCCGTTGTGCCCGGAACCGGAATCGATTTCGACGCCGTCGGCAAGGTCTTGATGATCGTGCTGCTGTTGTTCGTCTGTGCGTCGCTGTTCAGTTGGCTGCAGGCGTATCTGCTCAACATCGTGGTGCAACGTACCGTTCGCCGTCTGCGCGAGGACGTCGAGCAGAAGATTCATCGACTTCCTTTGCGGTACTTCGATACCCACGCCCGCGGCGACGTTCTCTCGCGCGTGACCAATGACATCGACAACGTCGCGCAGAGCCTGCAGCAGACGCTCAGCCAGCTGGTCATGTCGGTGATGACCGTCCTCGGCATTCTGGTGATGATGCTGTGGATCTCGCCGTTGCTCGCCCTGATCGCGGTGGCAACCGTTCCGCTGTCGATCATGGTCACGGCGTTCATCGCGAAGCGTTCACAGAAGCACTTCGTGGCGCAGTGGAAGAGCACTGGCGGCATTAACGCACAGGTCGAAGAAGCGTTCAGCGGCCACGAGTTGGTCAAGGTGTTCGGCCGCCAGCAGGAGGTCGAGGAGCGCTTCCGCAAGCAGAACGAGGATCTGTACGAGTCGAGCTTCAAGGCACAGTTCATCTCCGGTCTGGTCATGCCGGCCGTGATGTTCCTCGGCAACCTCAACTACGTTGCCATCGCAGTGGTGGGCGGCATGCGCGTCGCATCCGGAACGATGACGCTCGGCGACGTGCAGGCGTTCATTCAGTACTCGCGGCAGTTCACCCAGCCGCTCACGCAGATCGCGTCGATGACCAATCTGCTGCAGTCCGGCGTCGCTTCGGCCGAGCGGGTCTTTGCGCTGCTCGATCAAGACGAGCAGTCGGAGGATCCGAGGGGTGCGAAGTCGCCCACGGTCGACCAGGGCCGGGTCAAGTTCGAGAACGTCACCTTCAGTTACAAACCGGAACAGCCGCTGATCGAGGACCTGTCCCTGACCGCCGAGCCGGGTCAGATGGTTGCGATCGTCGGACCCACCGGAGCAGGCAAGACCACCCTCGTCAATCTCATCCTGCGGTTCTACGAACTCAATTCCGGCCGAATCACTCTGGACGGCATCGATATAGCCGACATGACGCGAGACGATCTGCGCTCACGCATCGGCATGGTTCTGCAGGACGCATGGCTGTTCGGTGGAACCATCCGCGAGAACATTGCGTACGGCAAGCCCGGTGCCACCGACGAGGAGATCCGTCGCGCGGCAGAGATGAGCTACGTCGACAAGTTCGTGCACTCCTTGCCCGAGGGCTACGACACGGTCATCGACGAGGAAGGCAGCAACGTCAGTGCCGGTGAGAAGCAGCTCATCACCATCGCCCGTGCCTTCATCTCGCAGCCGTCCATCCTGATCCTCGACGAGGCGACCAGTTCGGTGGATACACGTACCGAACTACTGGTTCAGAGCGCCACTGCGGTTCTGCGCAGTGACCGCACCAGTTTTGTCATCGCGCACCGTCTTTCGACAATTCGTGATGCGAACCTGATCGTGGTGATGGAGGAAGGCCGGATCGTGGAGCAGGGGAGCCATGAGGCGCTGCTCGAATCCCGCGGCGCGTACTTCCGTCTGTACAACAGCCAATTCGTGGGCGCGGAGATCTAATCGCGCTACTACGGTGGTGAGCATGCTGATTGCCGAGGATCTGCTGTTGCTCGCCACCGACGACGTCAGCGGGAAACTGCTGCGTTCGTCGTCCTACGTCGATGTTGCGCTCGGAGGTGCCTTGTTGGTCGAGCTTGTGCTTGCCGACCGCGTCCGTCTCGACGGCTCCGGATGGAGGGCGCGGGCAGCCGTCATCGACAATCGGCCACTCGCGGATCCCACTCTCAACGCTGCATTGGCGAGGCTGGTGGAGAAGCCACCGGCCCGGCCGACTGCGGTGGTGAACCGACTCGCGAAGGGCGCAAGGAAGGCGCTCTATGCAGGCATGGCGGCCCGCGGAATTGTGACGGCCGTGGAGCATCAAGTGCTCGGTATCTTTCCGAGTGTCAGATGGCCGGCGACAAACCCGCGGTACGAGGATCAACTGCGCTCCGTGCTGCGTGACATTCTGCTGGGCGTCCGCGAACCCACTCCCGCCGAAGGTGCATTGGTGTCGATCCTGGCAGGCGCCAACATGCTCAAGGTGATCGTTCCGGCGGATCAGTTCAAGGCGGCGAAAGCGCGAGCGAAGGTGCTGTCGCAGGGAAACTGGGCGAGCGAGGCAGTGCGGCAGTCGATCGCCGCGACGCAGGCAGCCACTACAGCGGCGCTCACCGCAACAATTGCGGCGTCGACATCCTCGGGATCGTAACGGGGCGATACTGCACGAGGTGGCCCTTTCTGTAGCTGTGACAGGATTGAACCCGTGACTTCTGCAGTACCGACACCGCCCGAGCCCGTCGTCGACAAGCGTCCCGAGTCGATCTTCACGATAGGGACCAGGCTCGAGGACCGACTCGGACGAACCGGCACCATCCACACACCGCACGGCGATATCGCGACGCCGTCGTTCGTGGCCGTCGGAACCAAGGCCACGGTCAAGGCTGTGTTGCCCGAGTCCATGAAGGAACTCGGTGCGCAGTCGTTGCTCGCCAACGCGTACCACCTGTACCTGCAGCCGGGACCCGACATCGTCGACGAGGCCGGCGGGCTGGGCAAGTTCATGAACTGGGACGGGCCCACCTTCACCGACAGTGGCGGCTTCCAGGTCATGTCGCTGGGCGTCGGGTTCAAGAAGGTGCTCGCGATGGAGGCCGTCGGCGTGCAGTCCGACGACGTCATCGCGAAGGGCAAAGAGCGCCTCGCGACGGTCGACGACGAGGGTGTGACGTTCAAATCGCACCTCGACGGCAGCAAGCATCGCTTCACCCCCGAGGTGTCGATGCAGATTCAGCATCAGCTCGGCGCCGACATCATGTTCGCGTTCGACGAGCTCACCACGTTGCTCAACACCCGCGGCTATCAGGAGCGATCGGTCGAGCGCACGCAGGCGTGGGCGATTCGCTGCATCAACGAGCACGAGAAGCTCACCGCTGAACGCGCCGACAAGCCCTACCAGGCGCTTTTCGGTGTCATCCAAGGTGCGCAGTACGAGGATCTGCGTCGTCAGGCCTGCCGTGGCCTCGAATCGATCGAAGGCGAGAACGGATACGGCTTCGACGGTTACGGCATCGGTGGTGCCTTGGAGAAGCAGAACCTCGGAACGATCGTGCGCTGGTGCAACGAGGAACTACCCGAGAACAAGCCACGTCACATGCTCGGTATCAGTGAACCGGACGACTTCTTCGTCGCAATCGAGAACGGTGCGGACACTTTCGACTGCGTCAATCCGTCGCGTGTTGCTCGCAATGCAGCGATCTACGTCCGCTCCGGCCGGTTCAACATCAACACCAGCCGTTTCCGTCGTGACTTCACACCTATCGACGACGAGTGCGACTGCTACACCTGCGCCAACTACACCCGCGCGTACATCCACCATCTGTTCAAGGCGAAGGAAATGCTCGCGTCGACACTCTGCACCATCCACAACGAGCGATTCACCGTGAAGCTGGTCGACGACATCCGAGCCAGCATCGAAGGCGGCTACTTCCACGACTTCAAGTCGGACATGCTCGGAAAGTTCTACGCGGCGAAGACGCCTGCACCTCAGGCGTAGGTCGGTTCGCGCTTCTTCACGTAAGCGATGACGCGGTAGGTGATCGGCATGACCAGCACCTCGACAAGCGTCTTCCACAGGAAGCCGACCAGCACGTAATTGATGAAGTCTTCCCAGGTGCTGATGCCGATGACACCGGCCGCGATGGAACAGAAGATGAGGGTGTCGGCGAATTCGCCGACGACGGTCGAGCCGATCAGGCGCGCCCACAGGTGCTTCTCCTGCATACGCTTCTTCATCATCACCAGGACCAGTGAGTTCAACAGCTGGCCGACGAGGTAGGCGGCCAAGCCTGCGACCAGTAGCCGAGGAATAACGCCGACCACGGTCTCGAGGGCAGCCTGGTTCTCGTAGAACTCCGCTGACGGGAGTTGCACTGCAATCCAGAAGCACGCAGCGGCAAGAATCAGTGCGCCGAAGCCCAGGTAGATCGCGCGTCGGGTCGCCTTGAAGCCGTAGACCTCGCTGAGCACGTCACCGAGGACGTAGGCGAGCGGGAACAAGAAGAATCCACCGTCGGTGATGATGGGCAGAATCTGTAAGGGACCGAGCGAGAAGTCGGAATCCGCAAAGAAGGCGACCCCCTTGGTCGCCGCCACATTCGAGATCAGCAGCGTTGCGGTGAAGAGCGCGACGATTGTCGGGTAATAACCCCGGCTGACGTGCGCAAATTTGGTTTCTTGGGTCGATTCGTCTTGCTGATCCTGAGCTGTCACGTCCGTCATCCAAGCACCACAAGGCGCTCGGATGCGAGTTGGCGACCGTCCAGTTGCGCAGAACACACCGAAGGCCCTGCGGTTTCACGTGGAACCGCAGGGCCTTCGAGGTATGTAAACGAACTGATCAGGCAGCTACCGGACCGCCGGTCAGTACGCGATATGCGTAGGTACTGGCGATCAGCGCGACGGGCGCCGTCACCAGTAGTCCGATTCCACACAGCAGTGCACCGACGATGTTGATACCGATCAGAGCGAGCGCCAGCAGGATCAAGGTTCCGACGTTCGACGAGGTCAACGCATAGCTCGACTTGATGCCGGAAATCGCATCCTGGTTCTTGTCCACGATGAAGGTCAGCGTGTAGTAGAGCAGGAACGCCGCGATGATGCCGGGAATTATGCAGAGCGCCAAACCGACGTAGGTAGCTACGGCTACAAGGAAACCGCCGAGGACAACCGCACCGATGTTGGTGAATTGGAAGAAGGTGCCGAAGGCCGGCTTGATTCCGTCCAATTCGCTCAATGCTCCACGAAGGAATGCGGCTTGGATGATGTAGCCGACGACTGCAGTGACCAATCCGCCCACGATCGACAGCGCGTTGAACTCGGTGTTGGTGTAGTCGAAGCCGTTGAACGCGCCCTGGATCAGTCCGGCGATCACAAACGCGATGAGCGAGATCCCGATCCAGACGAGCGCATTGTCTTTGAATTTGTTCCAGCCGTACGTAATTGCTGCACCCACGGAAAGCTGGGGGCCGCCGAAACCTGCGCCGTAGTCATTCGGAGGCGGAGGCGGGAAGTTGCCACCCCCGGGAGGAGGCGGGTACCCGCCGGGCGGCGGATAGTTTCCGCCGGGAGGGGGATAGTTTCCGCCCTGGGGTGGCGGTGGGTATCCACCGGGCGGCGGGTAATTGCCACCTTGAGGCGGAGGCGGGTAGCTACCGCCCTGTGGAGGCCCGGCCGGAGGGGGATAGCTTCCGGGAGGGGGTGCTCCCTGCTGGCCGTACGGATCCTGGGGTGGGAATTGCTTCCCATCCTCTGGGTTCTGGTTGGGGTCGTGCCCACCGGTTGTCATATTCCTACCTAGCCCTTGACTACCTGAGTTCCACCAGCGAGCTCGTCATGCTTGCCCTGCTTGGTGGGGCTGTTGTTGATGGTGACTGCGATGACGATGTACGCAACCAGCGCGAGGATTCCGCCGATGATCGGAATGATCGAGAGCAAAGTGAAAGCGTTGCGAATCGCAGACTGCTGGACTGAGGGGCGAGGTGCGCCGCCCGGACCGTGTACTGAAAGGCCCAGAATCATCTTTCCCAAAGTCCGACCCTGCGTCACTTCCATTGCGATGAAGTACGCGAAGGTCAGAATTCCCGAGAACAGCCCCGAGACCAGAATCAAGCTGTCGGAGTCACTGACCAACAGAGCCAGAATCGCGGCGATGATGCCGACGATGATGCCGTCGATGATGCGGGCACCGAGTCGAATCCACAGATCGCCCGGCTGAGCGCCCGAAGGCAGCCGGTTTCCTCCGCCGTACGCACCTTGGTCGTTGAACTGCGGAGGAGGCGGGAAGTTTCCGCCCTGGGGCGGCGGCGGGTATCCACCGGGAGGCGGGTAGTTGCCACCCTGAGGAGGCGGGAAGTTTCCGCCCTGCGGAGGTGGGTAGCTTCCGCCCTGCGGGGGGCCGGCGGGAGGTGGGTAACTTCCGGGAGGAGGTGTTCCCTGCTGGCCATATGGATCCTGGGGTGGGAATTGCTTCCCGCCTTCTGGATTCTGGTTGGGGTCGTACCCGCCGGTTGTCATGTGTTCCCCTCAGTCGTAAATATCGCGCTCGAGTGTGACAGTGGATATGACCCTACTGGGATCAAAGAGCGATGTGGATGACATCTGCTCACTTGGATTCGGAGGTCACCTGTGGTTTAGGCTGCGTTGTATGACGAGTTCCGGGGGCAACAACGACGATTCTTCGAGCGATTACCAGGCAAAACCTGGATACGGAGAATTTCCGAGCCTGCCTTCTGAGGGGTACGGCGTGTCCCCGTCCGAAACGCAGTCTTCACCTGAAATTCCCGGATATACCACTCCCAACGAGCAGTACCCGGGTTACCCACCGCCGTCGTACAACCCCACCGGCAATACGCCTGAGCCGGGTGGAATTGGTGAACCAAACCCATATCTGCCGCCGCAGACCTTCAATCCACCTAATCAATACCCGGCCAATCAATATCAGCAACCCGGACAATATGGACAGGCTCAGTACGGTCAGCCGCCGAACCCGTACGGTCAACCGAATCAATTCGCGGGCGGGTACGCACCGCCGATGCGGCCGGTCGGTACCAATGGTCTGGCAATTGCATCGCTGGTTGTGTCGCTTGCGGGCGGTTGCTTTTACAGTCTCGGCGGAATCGTCGGGATCATTCTGGGAATTGTCGCGCTCAACCAGATCAAGCAGACAGGTCAAGAGGGACGCGGTCTCGCGATTGCCGGAATTGCGGTCGGAGCGACTTTCTTGGCGATCTTTGCCGTGATTCTTGTGGTCGCACTCATAGCAAGTGCATCGTCGCCGTACTGAAGTGGCGCCGTACTGAAGTGCGCAGCGCTCACACGGGCGTGACGATGGATGACGCGGGGAGCGGCTTCCCGAAGTAATAGCCCTGGCCCATATCGCAGCCGGCTCTCGAGACGTTGGCTGCGTGTTCGGCGGTTTCGACGCCCTCTGCGATCGAATCAAGCCCGAGCTTGCGGGCGATGTCGGCGATGGACTCCATGACCATGAAAGCGCGATCTCCAGCACGACCCGCTGCGCTGACGGCCCATGTCAACGATTGGTCGATCTTGAGAATGTCGAGCGGCAATTCCGACAACGCGGAGAACGACGCGAAGCCCGCCCCGAAATCATCGAGGGCAATTCGAATTCCTTCGTTGTGCAGGATGTGAAGAGTGTCCGCGGCATGCCTACCTACGACGCCGAGTTCGGTGACTTCGACGATAATTCTGCTCAGTGGCGTTTCTGAACTGTCGAGTGCTCCGAGGATCTCGTGAGCGGCGTGCGGCGTCGCGAGTTGGCGAGGCGAAAAGTTGACCGCAACCATCATGTGCTCAGGCCACGACGCTGTTTGGGCGCAAATCATATCCAGAGCTTGTAATCCGATGGGAATGATGAGTCCGGAAGATTCGGCGGAGCGCATGAAATCTTGAGGTTCGATCAACCCTCGGAGTGGATGGCGCCACCGCAAAAGTGCTTCGTAGCTGACAATTGCTGACGAGTTCAGATTGACCTGGGGTTGATACAACACCTCGAATTGATGGTCGTCGAGTGCCTCGCGAAGCTCGCGGACCATGCGTATTCCTTTTCGTCCTGAGTCGCCCGTGCCGCACGTGCGTGTCAGCGTGGATGCTGCAAGTGGGTACTGCGGTCGGATTCCAGGTTCAGATCCGGGGTGTGGTTTTGCAGGGACCACTCGCCCTGAATTGCCTTCGCCAGTCTCGACCGTACTTCACTATTTGGAAATTGCCAACGAATAGCTATTGCGGACCGCTTTGTCATATCGGACAATCGAGCTTTTGTCCCCGACAAGGCGCTGATTGATACTTCACTTACTTTGCCGGGAAAATCCACGGGTTCCGGGGGATCTTGCGAGAGTCGAATCGATCCGCCAATAGCGGAGGCGTGACAACTTCGCCGGGTTCGGCGAGACCGATGCTCGACGCGATCATCGTCAGAACCTGTTCGGCACTGCGTCCGGCTTCGAGTTGATCTGCCAGGGTCACTGCGCCATCGCGCTTCGCGAGTCGTTTGCCTTCACTGTTCAACGCGAGAGGAACGTGAGCGTACGACGGTGGTTCGATGTCGAGCAGTTGGGCAAGGTACGCCTGACGCGGCGCCGAGGTGAGGAGGTCGTCGCCGCGGACGACTTGATCGATGTTCTGGGCGCCGTCGTCGACGACTACTGCGAGGTTGTAGGCGGGTACTCCGTCTCCGCGGAGCAGGACGACGTCGTCGACTTGCCTCGTCACCTCGCCGAACAGTGCGTCGTGCACGGTGAATGAATCGATATCTGCCCGAAGTCTCAGCGCCGGGGATCGTCCGCTTGCCGATCTGTCGGCGCGTTCGGCGTCCGACAGGTTTCGGCACGTGCCAGGGTAGGCGCCATCGGGAGCATGGGGAGCGGACGGCGCCTGCAGGATCTCTTTGCGTGTGCAGAAGCAAGGGTAGGTCAGGTTGCGCTCGCGCAACCGGTCGATAGCCTTGTGGTACAAGGGAAGACGGTGTGACTGTAGGACGACCGGGCCGTCCCACGTAAGGCCGAGCCTGCGCAGATCGTCGAGTTGTCGTTCCATCGCGCCGGGGCGAACACGGTCGAGATCCTCGACGCGAATGAGGAAATCGCGCCCGCTGGTGCGGGCGAACAGCCAGGCTAGAAGGGCGGTACGGAGGTTTCCCAGATGGAGATCGCCGGACGGACTCGGCGCGAAGCGCCCTGCTCCTGCCACGTCAGCTGGCGAGCACGACGGAGGTGGGCAGATTCTCGGCGTCGTGCAGGGTGAGGCGGATCTGGGTTTCCAAAGCGTGATCGAGGTACTGCGGTGGATACATGGCGGGGCTTCCGAGTGCGTCGAGTGCCAAACCGTTGACGGTTGAAAGTAGAAGTGCCGCTCTGGTTTCAGCTTCCGGAGTGCCGATTCCGATCAAGACGGTCGAGATGCCGGTGCGGATCGTGAACAGAGTTGTCCGGCGGATCTCGGAGAGTGACTCACTGGTTGCGGCGCGCACGGCAAAGGCGGCGAGCACATGTGCCTCGCGCGTACGTTGCTCGTCGAGGGGCAACAGTTGCGAGAGCGCTTGGAACAGGGAGGCATGTGGGTCCGCGTCGGCGGACGACTCGGCCAGTCGCGTCAACAATCGATCGACGAGGGTTCGCAGTGCGAACGCGAACATCTCGTCCTTGGTCGAGAAGTGATGTTGCACTGCGCCGATCGAGACGCCCGCCCGTTTTGCGACCTCGCGAACGCTGGCATTTTCCAGTCCGGATTCCGCGGCGACGTCGAACAATGCCGCCGCAAGCAGGTCTGGACTCGTGGAGGATTTTCGGCGTTCCGGCATACCGCGACATTACCTGTGTATGGAAGTAATGCCCACGTCAGGGGTGCTTTTTCAGGCCTTCCGGCCCAGGAAGGCAAGGAGTTTCGTTGCTTTGTCAGCGTTGTCCGGAACCGGAATTTCAGGGCCACACACACCGCTCATGCGGATCGACTCGCCGAGGCCCGCTGCGATCTCCGAGACCCACTCCACGTCCGTGTCGCGCATCGTCGTATCGGTGCCCGTTGCGGCTGCGAGGTCCCAACCGTGGATGACCAGATCGAAGCACAGGAAGCCCTCGACCGTGGCCCCGAGGTTGGTCCGGCCGAAGTGCCCGTCGTACTCGAGGGTGGACTTCGACGGATCGTCGAGAATGGCCTGCATCGAATCGCGGACGGCCGCCCAGGCTGCTGACGGGTCGTCGTCGACCGACGGACCGGATGCCAGTTCCAGGCCGACAACCTTGACCATGTCTCGTTCGCTGTCGAGTACGTGTCTCACGACGTCGCGAGCGGTCCAGCCTTCGCAGGGGGAATTGTCGTCCCATCGATCGGCGGGTACGGCGTCGATCCGCGCCGTGAATCCGGCGGCAAGATCCCGATAACGCTGGGCGGGGGAGATCTCTGTTGAAGTCATGACGTCAATCCTTCTCCACAGCGGCGCGTCGTGATTGATTATTTCGGACATTCACTCGATCTCCGGGGCCTCCGCCCAGATGTCCATCGGTACGACACCGGCGCTCTTACCTTCGTCATCGAGAAGGCGGCCCACTCTTTTCATCGATCGCAGCACCACCGATCTGTTCAGCACCACCAGACCCGGCGCCTCTTGGGCGAGTTGTACCTCGGTAATGGGGGTTTCACGCAGGGAATGAGCGGCGATCGCGAGCAGTGTGTTGGCGCGGCCGCCGGATATACGCATACACACCCGTGTCCCCGGCACTCGTTCCACCAGCGCACGAATCGTCGACCGGTCCGTGGGATCGACATATCCCCACACCCAGGTGACGAGGGGCCAACCGGACAGCGGTAGCGAGACGTCGCAGCGGAACACGATTTGGTTGCGTGAGGTGAGTTCGGCAAGTCGCCGCCTGACCGTACTTTCGCTGAGTCCGGTGCCGACGGTGAGCTCGGCAATCGAGGATCGACCGTCCTCGCCCAGTTTCAATATCAATTGGCGATCGACGGCGTCGAACGTCTTCCCGTGATGGCGCTGATCCGTCGGCGCATATTTGTAACGCACAGGCCGGTCTGTCATGACCGTTCGCTGAGTGGCATCGAGTACCTGCAATTTCCAGTCGTCTCCGATCGCGAAGACCTCGGTGACGAGGTGTGCACGCGAACTGACGATTCCGGGTACCGACGCGAGCGACCGAAGCAGGAAGCGCGACAGGAAAGCCATGTCTCTGACCTCGACGAGAAGAGTCAAGTCGCCTGGGCCGCTTGTGTGTTCGACGCTCAGAACGTGCGGCCAGCGGGCAAGTCGTTCCGCGATCGTCAAGGCGTACGAAGTCGTGCAGTCGACTTCGACGAAAGCCAGACACGATTCCGGACGGCCGTGGCCGGTTGCCCGCGCGGAGACCCAGGCGGTGCCGGAGTCCTGTAGCCGCTGCCAGCGGCGTGCGACGGTGACCGGATCGACTTTGAGTGCGTCACCTACCGTGCGCCACGACGCTCGCGGGTCGAGCTGCAGGCAATTGATCAGGGCGAGGTCTATGTCGTCGAGTACGGCGGAATCCTGCGTTTCTTCGATCATCGTGCAAGTATCGTGCATCTTCACTGTGTCTGGGATCACTTCATTCATGCTCGAAGGCAGAACGCGGTGGCGAGAGTCACCGCGTTCCTGCTGGGAGAGGAGAACCCTGATGCCGTCCACCACGTTGTCCACCGTTCCGACCGAGAGAACCCTCGATTGGGTGCAGCGCCTCATCGAGATAGATACGACAAGTTCCGTGAGCAATCGACCGTTGATCGATCTTCTCGCTGCAGAACTGCGTCGCCACGGGGTCGAGCCGATACTTGTTCCCGACGACGAGGGGACGAAGCTCAATCTGTTGGCCACGTTCACCCCTCCTGACGGAAGTACTGCCGGTGGTGTGATGTTTTCCGGTCACACAGACGTTGTGCCGGTCGACGGTCAGGATTGGAGCAGCGACCCTTTCACTCCTGACATTCGCGACGGAAGTCTGTACGGGCGCGGCACGTGCGACATGAAGTCGTTCATCGGGATCGTCGTCGCGGCGATCCCCGACATCGTTGCTCGGCCGCTGTCGACGCCGATTCACTTTGCCTTCTCCTACGACGAAGAAGTCGGCTGCATCGGTGCAGCCGGGTTGGTCGAAGAGGTTGTTGCCCGGAACCTGCGCCCCGATGTGTGTGTCGTCGGAGAGCCGTCGGAGATGCGCGTCATTCGCGCACACAAGTCGATGAATGTCATACGTGTTGATCTGCATGGTGTTTCGGCGCACTCGTCGCTCACTCCGCAAGGAGTCAATGCAATCGAATACGGTGCCGAGTTGATTCGATTCGTCAGAAACAGTGCCGACGAACTCCGGGCGTCCGGCCCGTACGACGACGCATTCGACGTGGCCTGGACGACCTGCTCGGTCAATCTCGTGTCCGGCGGAATAGCGGTGAACACAGTGCCCGAGGATTGCTCGATCACTTTCGAGTTCAGGAGCATCAGTACAGCCGGCGCCGCGGATCTGCTCGAACGCTTTGCCGCCGAGACGAATCGGATCGAGAACCTGATGCAGGAAGAAAACCCGTCGGCCTCCGTGACGATGCACGTCTCGGCCTCGGTTCCTCCTTTGGAGACGGATGCGAATGCTTCGGCGGCCGCACTGGTCGAACAATGGGGTGGCCTGCCCTCGGACGAAAAGGTCGCGTACGCCACCGAGGCCGGGATGTTCGCGAGCATCGGTATCCCCACTGTCGTGTGCGGGCCGGGAAGCATCGCCCAAGCGCATGCACCCGACGAGTACGTGACACTTGACCAGTTGGCACAGTGCGAGCAGTTCGTTCGGAGCGTCATCGCTCACGCCCGCGCCTGATACACCCTCACCCCTAAGGAAAACCATGTCCACGGCAACTACGCCAACCTCCGGAACTGTCACCCCGGAACGCCTGGCCGCTGCTCGCAAGGCGGTGATCAGCAGCTCACTCGGCGCTGCGCTCGAATGGTTCGACGTCATCGTCTACGCGTCATTCGCAGTGGTCATCGCCCATAACTTCTTTCCCGGCGGCGACAACACACTCGGCCTGATACTGACGTTCGCGACGTTCGCGATCTCGTACGTCATCCGCCCGCTCGGCGGGATGGTTCTCGGCAGCTACGCAGATCGTCGCGGGCGCAAGAATGCCCTGACGTTGACGATGATGCTCATGATGATCGGCACCCTCATCATGGCCGTGGCGCCGACGACCTCGATGATCGGGCCGTGGGCCGGCGTCGTCATCCTGGTTTCGCGACTCATTCAAGGGTTCTCTGCCGGCGGTGAATTCGGCACTGCCACAACCTTCCTCGTGGAAACAGCGCCCCACAAGAAGGCGTTCTATTCTTCCTGGCAGGTCGCCAGTCAGGGCGCCTCTGTTTTCCTGGCATCGTTGTTCGGATACATGCTCAACACCCATCTTTCGCATGAAGCGCTCTACTCGTGGGGCTGGCGCGTTCCGTTCTTCTTCGGCATCATCGTCGGGCCGGTCGGTCTCTACATCCGTGCCAAGCTCGATGAAACGGACGATTTCAAGACGAGCGTTCCGGAGAAGGCTCCGCTGAAGACGACGCTGACCAGGCATCTCGGCCGGGTGCTGACTGGTGCCGCAGTAGTGGGCGTCGCGACTATCTCGATCTACCTCATCTTGTACATGCCGACGTTTGCCGTGAAGAACCTCGGAGTTTCCGCCTCTGCCGGCTATCTCGGCGGCATCGTCGCCGGACTGGTCACCTTGATCACCGTGCCGTTGATCGGGCATCTTGCAGACCGGGTCGGACCTGCGAGAGTTATGACCTGGGCCTCCGTTGCGGCAATCGTCTTGGCCTGGCCGCTCTTCAAATTGATGGTCGATCACCCGTCGACTCTGACGCTCGTCCTGGTTGTTTCGGTCCTGGGTGTCATCATGGCGTTTGCCTTCGGTCCCTTGCCCGCCCTGATGAGTTCGCTGTTCCCGGCGGAGATCCGGGCTACCGGAATGTCTTTGTCGTACAACCTCGGCGTGACCTTGCTCGGCGGAATCGCGCCGTTGGTCTTGACCTGGTTGATCAGTACAACAGGCTCGCTCGACGCTCCGAGCTACTACTACATGACCGTCGCAGTGCTCTCCCTCGGCGGTCTGTGGTCTGCCAGGACGCTTTTCAGCCAGAAGTGACGGCGGGGGAGCGCGGAAGCGATTACGCGACCGCGTCTCCCTCTGCTAGCGCAACGACGGTATCCGACCCATGCCAGTC
This sequence comes from Rhodococcus sp. P-2, assembly GCF_016598535.1. Classification (GTDB taxonomy): domain Bacteria; phylum Actinomycetota; class Actinomycetes; order Mycobacteriales; family Mycobacteriaceae; genus Rhodococcus_F; species Rhodococcus_F baikonurensis. The sequence goes on from NZ_CP066779.1 coordinate 3,131,487, forward strand.
GGGGGCTTGAGTTCGGAGTAGAGCTGCCGGGGTCAGTGAAGAGATTCGGCGGCATTCACGAGTCAAGTGGGCCTGATCGCTGAATCCGCAGTGCGCTGCGGATTCAGCGAGTCCCAGCGCGGGTCGACTGCGAGCGAGCGCCATGAAGCGCTGGAGGCGCAGGATCGAGCGCAGCGTTGCCGGGCCGTATCCGAAGGCGTCGTTGCATCGACGTTGGAGTTGGCGCGAAGTCAGTGCCGCCGCGTCGGCGAGAGAGCTGACATTCCACGAATGTTCGGACAGTGCGGTGCGAACGTGGTTGATCACCGGATCGTGCCGGAAACTCGAACTTGCCCAACTCCGGACAGCGCTCTCGAGAATGGCGACCTGTTCGTGGTCTTCGGAATTCTCCAAGCGGTTCAACAGTATTCGTTCGGTGCGTGCGTCGGTTACATCGCTGAGATCGGCGCGAGAATCCCGAAGCTCGGACGCAGAGGTTCGCAACATGGGCGATGCCGATCCCGGGCGGAATCGAACACCCACGGAGCGTGTTCCGGGCGGAAGAGTAAATGACCACGCAGCGGTTTCGGGGCCACAGACGCGTATGCCGACGCCACGTATCCACAGCACGTCCATGCAGGCATCGGGCACGAGGAGGTGTTCACCTTCTGCACACGCCGTCCAGCCGCACACCAAAATGTCGGAGAGATCCGAAGCGACCGATTGTGGTGTGTACCAACCCATGAGAACAGCCTATCGAGGGGCTCCGACACGAAGGCGATTTCAGTCGACCGGGCCGAAGCGGTATCCGAACCCCCGGATGGTTTTGATGTATTTCGGTTTCGCGGGATTGGATTCGAGTTTGGATCGCAGGCTGAGAATGGTCGCGTCGACCACACGCGTCTTTTCGTGGTCGGAACCCCAGACGTTTCGGATCAGGTGATCACGCGAGTACACGCGCCCAGGCTCGGTCGACAGTTCCAGGAGTACCCGCCATTCGGTCCGGCTGAGAACCAGCAGCTTTCCACCCATCGTCGCCGTCATCGCACGTCGATCGAGGAGCAGGTCACCGTGACGTTGGTGCTTGCCGGGGGCGGGATGTGCGGTTTCACGAAGGATCGCCGTGACCCGAAGATCGAGCGCGTGAGAATCAATACAAAGTCCGAAACAGCGCCATGTGGTGCTTCGTCGATGTCCTCGTGGGTGTCCACCAACATCATGATCGGCATCGAACTGCGCAAGCGGATCTGTCGTGCAATCTCGTAGCCGTCGATGTCCGGTAACAGGAGATCGATCACGGCGATATCGAAACTGTCGGTGTCGAGGTCGTCCAATAGGCGGCGCCCGGTGCGGACGAGCTGTGTTTGATGACCGAAATGAACTAATTCGGTCCCGAGTGTCCGGGCAAGCTCCGAACGGTCGGTAGCTGCAAGTATCAAGCTCACGTGAAATCCTCCCCCCGAAGGTGTTACTAGTCGTAACAGCGTGCATTGTGGCAGATCATCTATCGCATGGCCACAAGAAGGTGGCTGATCGAAAGTTACGGGGATCGGGGGCGTTCGTCGCTAGACTTCTTTCATGGGCACTCTGTTCGCGTTGACGCTGCCAGGCTTGCTCGTGCTGCTGGTCCTGTTTGCATTCGCGGAGACTCTCTGGAACCGGCTCACCGGTGGTCGGGCACTGCCGTGGACTCGGGGACGCACGACTCGTCCGGTCTCGGCAGCAGGCTTCGAAGAGGTTGCTGCCCTGTTTCAGGGCTCCAAGCATCATGAATTCGAGCAACGGCAGAGTGCATTGATGCATCGTGAGGACGGAACCGACGGTGATCCGCCGTGGGTGTCCGTCGATCCGGAAGCCAACAAGGTCGTTCTCCGTCGACGGAGTTGACAGTCGGCGGAGTTGACCGTCGCCAGGCTCAGGCCCAGTGGCCGGGGCGGGTAAGCGAATCGGGAAGCGTGGTAGCCGAATCGCCGATCGCCGCGTTGATCTGGAATTGAGTGAGAAAGATACTGCCGCGGAGTTTTGCGCCGCGAATGTCGGTGCCGCGTAAGTCTGCACCGATCAGATCGGCTCGATCGAGATCGCAGCCGCGCAGGTCTGCCCCGATCAGATAACTGCCGCGAAAGTTGGCCCCACGCAGGTCGGAACCACGGAATCTGGCGCCGATGAGGTCTGCGCCACGGTGGTCGAGTTTGCGCCCCTTCTTGCCCGAGACCTGTGAGCGCACAAGGTCACTCGTCTGCAAGAGCAGTGTGTTCACTGCCGCCCGGTGTGCCGAGACGTCGACGCCTCGAACCTGCGAAGGCGTGCCGTTGGTCAGGCTTTCCGTCTCTGCGAGTGCCGCGTCGAGTTCCTTCCGAATCGAGTGGGTCTGCTTCAGTGAGCGGGCTTCGGTGAGATACCAGAGGAGTTCGTGCAACTGGCGTAGAACAGGGAAGGTTTCGAACATGTCTGACGCGGTCTCCGGGGCATCTCGCCAACTGATGCCGTCGTAGGTATGCTGCGAAACCTTCTGTCCCGCACCGAAACAGTCGTAGACGGTGCAACCGGTGAAGCCCTTCTTTCGCAATCCGGTGTGAATGCCGCAGCGGAAATCCTGCTGCAGGTTTTTACAGGGGTCGCCTGCATTCTTGTTGGTCGCGAAGTCGGAGGACTTGGAAAAGGGGAGTGCGACGCAGCACAGGCCGAAGCAATTGCTGCAATCCGCGAGCAGATTGGTCTGGCCGGCAATCACGCGCACTCCTGATTGTTGGGGTGGACGGAAAGTGTGTCTTCGGGTTCGTGAGTCTGTCAAACGAAATTGCGTGGTTCTGAAGCAGTCGATGCGCTGCTAGGCTGCTTTTTCGCATGTCGATTCGAAGCCGGGGGGCTTGGGTGGGGAACGAAATACTGCAAGCAGATGCCGAGTTGTTACGGGCCTTGTCCGAGGCCGTGCGAGACCAAAGCGCCGTGATTGCCGGCATCGAGGTGTCCGGAATCCTTGCTGACGCGGCAGCTGCGAGGCCCGGTTCGGCTAGCGGCTCGGCCGCCGTGCGGGCCGGTGACCCGATTACCGCCAGATACCGCGCTACCTCGGCGATGCTGACGTCGATGACTGACGCCGCGCAATCCAGCGCAGACAGCTATGACGCTGTCGAAGTCGCTTTCCGGAACCGATTGGTGACCTACCAGGCGCCTGTGTAGATGGCGACAATCTCTCAGGTCCGCGCGTGGAATCCAACTGCTTTCGCTACCGCCGCTACGGCTTTGGAGCGGAGGAACCGCGACTTCTCTCACGCGGTGGAAGCGGCACACCGCTCCGGCTCTTGCCGGGATGGGCCACGTGATCGCCGGACTAGGAGCGCCATGACCAACGCAACTCGACGCGGTAGAGCACTCGGCTCGGGCAGTATCGCGGTGGCAGTGCTGCTGTCGGCGTGTGCGACGACGGAGAACGGAAAAGTGATGGAAGCCGACATGAATCTGACCCGCGCACAGGCACAGGCCAAGGTGATCGAGTATCTGACCGAGACGATCGCGGTACTGCCGCCGGGTGCCTACCTGACGCGGTATTCCGAGCTGAGCAAGAAAGTCACACTCAGCCCGGGTGGCGTCGTCCCGTGCAACGACAGCAATCTGTCGAAGGACACATCCGTGGACTACGGCGTGATGTATTTCCTCGAGTCTTCTGACGCTGCGAGCATTCCAAGTTTCGGCGACACGATCCGCAGCCTGTGGACTGAGCGCGGCTGGAAGTTTCGAACGTACGACTCCGCCGGGGACACGACGAGCACCGAAACCATTTTGCCGGATGGATATCGGATGGTCTTCGACGAGCATCCACGCGGGGCAGGCCTGAGCGGATCGTCGCCGTGTTTCTCCCGACCCGAAGCGTCGGATCATCCGAATGCGCCCGTGCAGATCGATCAGCCATGACCGGACCCGCGTCCTCGCTTCCGGAGTTGACTGTCCTTGCCCGCCAAGCCGACATCGAGGTCGGGAAGGTTCGCGCCCGCGCAGATGCTGGAGGTGGGGCCGTCAGCGTCGAAGTCGACGCGTACGGTGCGATCACCGACCTGCAATTGACCGAGAGTTGCCTTCGGGCCGGCGCCGCTGCACTCTCCGACGCGATCACACAGTCCCACCGAACCGCTTGCGCGGCAGCAGCGGCGGCCGCGCAGGAACTTCGCGCACCTCTCCTCCGCGACTCTCGTGTCGTCAGGGCTATGGAGGCGTTCAATCAGGTGCCGGCCGCACCCGAGACCTATCTGCAGCGACGAGCTAGCCGTGCACCGGTCGACGACGACCCACCTTTCGGTGGCGGTTCGTTCATGGGGCGTGCCTGAACCCTGGCAAAAAAGAACCCCTGTGAACCGCTTCTCAGCAGTCCACAGGGGTTCCTTTGGCGGAGGATAGGGGATTTGAACCCCTGAGGGCGTTAACCCAACCCGCGTTCCAGGCGAGCGCCATAGGCCACTAGGCGAATCCTCCGTGGAGCAGCATACCCAATTGCGGGCGCGAAGCGTTAAACGGGTGCCTGAGCTGCGAAGAACCAGTGGATCGCGGGGTTCGCATCTCCGCCCCGGTAGGTGGTGTGCAGCGGCCGACGAAAGCCGTCTACACTGTTCATTGGATCCCGCGCGGCGCGCATCCTGTGAACTCCCCCAGGGCCGGAAGGCAGCAAGGGTCAACGGGCTCTGCCGGGTGCGCGGGGTCCTCTATTTTTTCACATACCCGACCCCGCCTCGTCGGTGAAAGGCCGCTCCGGATGCCTATCCAAACCCAGATCGGGTTGATGAGCCATGAAGAACTCACCTCCGAGCATGAGAGCCAGAGCGCGAAGTACACGCAGCTCCAGGCGCAGAAGCTCGCACTCGATCTGACCCGCGGTAAGCCTTCCCCGGAACAACTCGACCTTTCCGCAGAGCTTCTGACGCTGCCCGGCGACGGTGATTTCCGAGATGCAAGCGGCACCGACTGCCGTAACTACGGCGGACTCACCGGTCTGCCGGAACTGCGCGCCATCTTCGGTGAGCTGTTGGGTATCCCCGTTGCGAACCTTCTCGCCGGGAACAACGCGAGCCTCGAGATCATGCACGACAACGTCGTGTTCTCACTGCTTCACGGCACACCTGATTCGGCCCGGCCGTGGGCACAGGAAGAGAAGATCAAATTCCTCTGCCCCGCACCCGGCTACGACCGCCACTTCGCGATCACCGAGTCCCTCGGTATCGAGATGATCGCGGTGCCGATGAATCACGACGGCCCCGACGTCGTGAAGATCGCTGAACTCGTCGCGTCAGATCCGCAGATCAAGGGCATGTGGGCGGTTCCGGTCTACGCGAACCCCACCGGTGCCGTGTACTCCGAAGAAATTGTCCGGACGCTCGCGTCGATGCCGACGGCTGCGCCCGATTTCCGCCTGTACTGGGATAACGCCTATGCCGTGCATCCGCTTGTCGGCGAGACTGCGCCGTCCTACGACATTCTCTCGATGGCTGCAGAGGCCGGACACCCCAACCGTCCGCTCGTGTTCGCGTCGACGTCCAAGATCACTTTTGCCGGCGCGGGTGTGAGCTTCTTCGGTGGCTCGGCGGAGAACCTTGCCTGGTACCAGAAGTTCCTGGGTAAGAAGAGCATCGGACCGGACAAGGTCAATCAGCTTCGCCACCTGCGTTTCTTCGGCAATGCCGACGGCGTTCGTGCGCACATGGAGAAGCATCGCGCGTTCCTGGCGCCCAAGTTCGAGCTCGTACTGCGAATCCTCGAGGATCGTCTCGGTGCGTCGAAGGTCGCGTCCTGGACCGAGCCGAAGGGCGGATACTTCATCAGCCTCGACGTGGTCGACGGCACGGCCAGGCGGGTCATCGAACTGGCGAAGAACGCGGGTATCGCGCTCACTGCGGCCGGTTCTGCTTTCCCGTACAGCACGGATCCGGACGACCGGAACATCCGGTTGGCCCCGAGTTTCCCGTCCACGGCTGAACTCGAAGTTGCCATGGACGGCGTGGCTACGTGTGTCCTGCTGGCTGCCACCGAATCGCGTCTCTCCGAGATCTGAGTTCTCGAAGCGGCGTGCCCGGTCGGTACTTTTCGGTCTTGTCTTGTACCGTTCGGAGCATCAATTCCCGACATAGGGTGTAAATCCCGGAGGTTGTAGTGACGGGCGCGATCAACGCTTCGGATGGGCCTTCTTTCGAGGCACACACCGCGAATTCAGAGTCGGTCATCGAAGCTGACATTCCGCGTCGCAGTCTTCGTGTCGGTGTTCTCGGATTCTCTGTGCTCGGTGTTCTGGCAGTCGCGTCCGTGCTTATGGTTCTGTTCGCCGTGCCGATGAATACGCGGTACTGGGGGATCTTCGAAAACTTCCTCGATCTCGACGTCTACCGCCACGGCGGGAGTGTCGTGGTTCAGGGCCTTCCGCTGTACGACGGTCCGGTTCTGCAGGGAATGATGTTCACGTACACGCCGTTTGCGGCTTTGCTGTTCACGGTGTGGGCGGTGCTCTCGTTCAAACAGGCGATTGTCGTGTGGACAGGTTTGAACATCGCGGCGTTGTTCGCGGTGATCGTGTTGTGCTGGAAGTACCTCGGCTACCGGCTCGACGTGAAGGCCTACGCCGTCAGTGCGTTGGCCACCACGATCTTCCTGTTCATGGAACCGATACGTACGACGCTCTGGCTCGGGCAGATCAACATCTTCCTGCTGCTCCTGATCGTGTGGGACCTCGGTCGGGACGAGAAGAGTCGGCTCCGAGGAATCGGGGCAGGCATCGCCGCCGGCGTGAAGCTCACTCCGGCCTTCTTCTGGGCGTACCTCTTCATCACTCGTCAATGGCGTGCGTTGGTGACGGCCGTCGTGACGTTCGCGGCGACCGTCGCGATCGGCTTCGTCGTGATCTACAACGATGCGTACAAGTACTGGACCGGCACCCTCGTCGACAGCGAACGCGTCGGACCGACGGATGCTCCGAGCAACCAGTCCGTGTCCGGACTGATCGCCCAACTCACGCACACTCCGGAGCCGTCGAAGGCCCTGGTTCTCGTCTTCAGTGCGCTGGCGGTGTGCCTCGGACTCGGAGCGGCGTGGGTTGCGCATCGGCACGGTCAGAAATTGCTCGGCCTCACCATGACTGGGTTGACTGCGACCACCGTCTCGCCGTTCTCATGGGGTCATCACTGGGTATGGTTCGTCCCGCTGGTCGTCCTCGCCGCGCACTACGCGATGGTGTCGAAGAAGCGTTTGGCGTGGGTAGCGCCGTTCGTGTTCCTGCTCCCGGTCTTGAACTGGTCTCACACCTGGTGGGACCCGTCGGTCATTCCCGGTACGGATCGCTTTGTCGGCATGGGCTTGTTCATGTTCGTGCCGCCCGAGTATCTGCGTATTCCGACCGTCGGCGTCTACCTGTGGGTCTTCACGCTTGCCGCGGTCTCGACCTTGGTTCTGTTCGGCTGGAAGAAGTGGAAGATTCCGGCGCCGGATGCGTCGGCGCCGGTCACAACTGCCCCTTGACGTGGCAGTATCGGACTCATGGCACTTCAACTGAACCTTGTCGGTGACCCCGAAGCCGATGCTCTCCTGGCCGAAGACCCGTTGGCGTTGTTGATCGGAATGCTTCTCGATCAACAGGTTCCGATGGAAACGGCCTTCCTCGGTCCGAAGAAGCTGGCGGATCGGCTCAGCGGCATCGACGTCAGGCGAATCGCCGACATGGACACCGACGAGTTCATCTCGATCTGTGCCGAGCCTCCGGCTGTGCACCGATTCCCGAAGTCGATGGGCGAGCGTATCCAGCTCATGTGCCAGTTCATCGTCGAGAACTACGACGGCGACACCGCCGCGATCTGGACTTCGGGAAATCCCGACGGCAAGGAAGTGCTGAAGCGGCTCAAGGCACTGCCCGGCTACGGCGACCAGAAAGCCCGGATCTTCTTGGCGTTGCTCGGCAAACAGATCGGCGTCGAGCCGAAAGGTTGGCGTCAAGCGGCCGGCGACTACGGGCTCGAAGGTTCGAGGCGCTCGATTGCAGACGTGGTCGACGAGCAGTCCTTGCTCGAGGTCCGTGAGTTCAAGAAGGCCGCAAAGGCAGCAGCGAAGGCCGACAAGAAGTAGGCCGCTTTCAGGATTTCCGGGGCCCGCTCGCACGCACTACTTTCATCAGGTCGCCTGCGGGGCCCTCGAGCTGACGCGGCGGACGCCACACTGCACGCAGGGATCGGTCGAGCTCCAAGCCTTCGACGGCTACGACCCGGAGCTCTCCCTTCTGCACCTGATCCGCGACGGCCAGCGTGCTCAGTACCGCCGGACCGACGCCACCGAGCACGCTGGTTCGAATCGCGGCCGAACTACCCAGTTCCAACAACGGTGCACCGCGCTCGTATTCGTGTAACGCCAGGTCGAGAGTTGTTCTCGTTCCCGATCCGGGCTCACGCACCAGCAGCGGTGTCGCTGCCAGTTCGGCGACGGTCAGGGGCTTTCGTCGACGCGTCCATGGATGGTCCGGATGAACGACCACGACCAGCGAGTCACGCGCGACGGTGACGCTGGACAGGGTCTTCGGAGCGGTCGGGGACTCGACGAATCCGAGGTCACACATTCCTACTTCGACGGCTTCGAGTACGCGTGTCGAGTTGTAGACCTGGAGGTGGACGGTGACACCGGGATGCAGCGATCGAAAGACGCCGAGCCAGGCCGGGATCAGATGTTCGGCGACGGTCATGCTGGCGCAGACGGTCAATTCCGCCGATCGTTCGGTCCGCATCCCTTCGGCGACGTCGAGAAGCTGCCTCGAGTTGGCGAGGACGCGGCGCGCCCAGTGGACGATGACGGTCCCCTGCGGAGTCAAGGTTGCCCCCGTCGACTTTCGGTGTATGAGTGGCATCCCGAGCTGCCGCTCGAGGGCTTTGACGGCGCGGCTGGCATTCGGCTGTGCGATGTGAGCCAGACGGCTTGCAGCACTGAGGCTTCCATGATCGTCGATACCGACAAGTAGCTCGAGAGTGGTGAGGTCGGGCCACCTTCTGGTCATGCAGACAGGCTATACCCAGCACCCTTTCCATATCGATCTGATATGCCGTCGTGGTGGAACTCGCCCTACCGGGACGATGATGGCTGAAGGACTCTGGATGGGTGAACCGTGATGTGAAGTCCGTGGCCGAGAAACCCGCAGTCGCCCCTTCGTCAGAAGTGCGACGGTGGTCGAACCTCGCCGCATTGACGCCCGGAGTTGCGTTGTGCGCCTTGGGGGCTGCGGTCGCACTGGTAGCCGGTCGGTTCACCTCCGCCGTGAGTCCGCTGCTGATTGCGATTGTCGCGGGTGCGGCGTTGGCGAATACCGTTGCCTTGCCGGCAAAACTCCAACCTGGTCTGGCATTCTCGGCGAAACGACTACTTCGGGTCGGGATCGCTCTGCTCGGGCTGCAATTGATGTTCTCCGACATCATCGGTTTGGGTTGGGGAGTGATCGCGGTTGTGGTGGCGATAGTGTTCCTCGGTATCGCCGGGACCATGTATGCCGGAAAGCTTCTGGGATTGAGTTGGTCGCAGAGGATTCTGATTGCCTGCGGCTTCTCGATCTGTGGCGCTGCCGCTGTGGCTGCGGCAGACGGTGTTGTGAATGCGCGGGAGGAAGAGTTGCTGACCGCCGTAGCGTTGGTGGTGATCTTCGGAACTCTGATGATTCCGACAATCCCATTGTTGGCCAATGCTTTCGGTATGAGCGAGATTGGCGCAGGCATGTGGGCCGGTGGGTCGATCCACGAAGTCGCGCAAGTAGTGGCTTCAGGCAGCGCTCTCGGCGCCACCGCGTTGGGTGTCGCGACCGTCGTGAAACTTGCGCGCGTGTTGATGCTGGCGCCGGTCATGGCGTTTCTGAGTATCCGGCAACGCACGATGGTCGACAACACTGCCACCAAGCGTCCCCCGCTGATTCCGTTGTTCGTTGTGGCATTCATCGGTTGCATGGGTTTGCGCTCCACCGGAATATTGCCGAATGAGTTTCTCGGATTGGCGAAGACTGTGCAGACGGCGCTGTTGGCTGCTGCGATGTTCGCTCTCGGGTTGGGAGTGCGGTTGAGCGTCATTCGTGGCGTGGGTGCCCGACCATTCGTGCTGGCCGCGATTTCCACCGTGTGGGTGGCGACGATCGCCTACGTCGGAGTCGTGCTGGTCAGCTGATCGAGCGGTGAGCCCGCCATGCGCTCGGGCTCATCGAGAACTGAGTGCGAAACCAGCGCGAGAAGCTACCCTGCGTCGAAAACCCCAGGTGTACCGCCACTTCGGTCAAAGAATAGCGAGGATTGGCGACAAATCGTTCCGCGAGGGTGCTTCGGACCGAATTGAGAACGGCAGTGAACGTATCTCCGGATTCGGCGAGATGGCGGTGCAGTGTCCGCCGGTCGAATCCGAGGCTTCGTGCTACCTGCTCGACCGAGCAGCGGCCGGTCGGAAGCAGAACTTCGATCAATTCCTTGGTGCGGCTGAGTGTGTCGGAGGTTTCCGATGCGGGAAGTGAGTCGAGGAACTGGCGAGCGTACGGCCGGAGCAACTCGTCGGACAGTTGGTTTGCCGCATCCAGGTCGGCGGCGAAGAAAACGATTCCGGTGAATTCGTGATCGAATTCCACGGGGTCGCCGAGGATTCGTCGATGCGTGCTCGTATCTTTCGGGGCATTGTGCGTGAATCCCACGCTGACCGGATGCCATCGAGAACCCAGAAAACTTCGCAGGATCTGCAGCGTCGCGCCGACTGCGAGTTCGACGCTCTGTCTGGTGTCGACCGGCTCGCCGACCTCGAGCGAGATTCGCAGGGTGGCGAGTCCGTTGACCTCGTTCAATCGGATGCGCAATGACTCGTTGTACGTGTGCTCGTATCGCATCAATACGTCGAGTGCGCTCCTGACGTCTGGTTCTTCCCTGATGACCAAGCTGAGGGGACCGAGATTGGACAGTCGACGCAGGCCGGCGAGTAGAAGCCCGAAGTCTTCGTGTCCGGACTCCGCTGCCGATCGCTCCAGGAGCGATGCGATGGAGGCGGCCGGTACCCATTGGTCCGGGTTCGCCAGACTTGCCGGGCTCAGGCCGACACTTCATCAGGGCCACAGCGTTGACGTCCACTGTTCGGCACAGGTCGACGTAGCGGTTCAGTGATGCGTAACGGGCGAGTGGCTTCATGGGGCCTCCTTTACTCGATGTCCCGAAATGTTGTGTTGCGTGTCTCGTCAAGTTAAGCATGTGAGCCGGATCTCACATAGTTTTGGTCACATCAGTTCGGCACGACCGCGAAGTCGAGCACCGACTTCTGGAAGTTGTTGCGTACGAATGCAGCTCGACCGCAATCGAGTCGAGTCCGCCCACAGAATTGGAGAGCATCGATGGCAAACGCCATTCGGTTCCACGAGATCGGCACACCGTCCGTCATGCGTTGGGAAGAGATCGAGATAGGGCGACCGGGCGTCGGAGAGGTTCGAGTTCGCCATGAAGCGGTGGGGTTGAACTTCGCCGACACCTACTTTCGAAGCGGCCTCTACCCTGCGCAATTGCCTGCCGGGATGGGCGTTGAGGGTGCCGGCGTGGTCGAAGAGATCGCCGAGGGAGTCGTCGATTTTGCAGTGGGGGACCGCGTGACCTACACCGGCAGTCCGCTGGGTGCGTACGCCACCGAGCGGATCATGGCGTCGTCCGACCTGATCGCGCTTCCCGACGGCATTGCCTTCGGCACCGCGGCCGCCATGACCATGCGAGGGTTGACTGCCGCATACCTTCTGCGTCGCATCTACCCGTTGAAAGCGGGGGACACCGTGTTGCTGCATGCTGCGGCCGGTGGTGTCGGACTGATCTTCACCCAGTGGGCAAAACTGTTGGGAATCAAAGTGATCGGCACGGTTTCGAGCGACGAGAAGGCGAGCGTCGCCCGAGCGCACGGGTGCGATGAAGTCGTCATCTACACCCGCGAGGACGTCGTCGCACGTGTCAAGGAGATCACCGGGGGCGTCGGCGTGCCGGTTGTCTACGACAGTATCGGGCAATCCACCTTCGACATCTCACTCGATTGCCTTGCCAGGCGCGGGCTGCTGGTGTGCTTCGGAACGGCCTCCGGACCGACTCCGCCGATTCAGGCAATGCAGTTGGCAGTCAAGGGATCTCTTTTCCTCACACGTCCGGCTCTTGCCGATTACATCGCGGATCCCGAAGAACGTGCCGAACTGGCGGGAGAACTGTTCTCCCACGTCGAGTCCGGGCGAATCAAGATCGAGATCAACCAGCGATACCCCCTCGAAGATGCGGTGCGTGCGCACCACGACATGGAGTCCGGTCGCAGTATCGGTTCCTCCGTCTTCTCCGTCTGAACCGAAACAGCACTTCCAAGAGGAATTGTCATGACCAACACCGCAACGCTGACAGAAAACCTTCCCTCGTCGACGAGTACGATCCGCGTCGAGAAATTGACCTGTTCGATCGGGGCAGAGTTGTCCGGGGTGGATCTCGGCGAGGTCGCGCGAGATGATGCACTCTTTGCCCAAATCAAGGGATTGTTGCTCGAACACAAGGTTCTGTTCTTTCGTGACCAGAACTTCTCCAGAGCCGAGCACGTTGAACTTGCCCAGCGATTCGGTGAACTCGAGGATCATCCGGCCCTGGGCAGCGACCCCGACCACCCAGGTCTGGTCCGCATCTACAAAGACCTGGACAGCCCGCCGGAGCACTTCGAGAATGCGTATCACTGCGACGCCACCTGGCGCGTCAACCCGCCCATGGGATGTGTATTGCGTTGTGTGGAAACACCTCCTGTCGGCGGCGACACGATTTGGGTGAACATGGCACTCGCCTACGAGAATCTGTCGGCGCGGGTCAAGGACCAGATCAAGGATCTGCGTGCCAGGCACAGTATCGAGTCGACCTTCGGCGCTCGGATGCCGATCGATCAGCGGCACCAGCTGAAGGAACGCTTTCCCGACGCCGAACACCCCGTGGTACGAACACATCCGGAGACCGGCGAGAAGATTCTCTTCGTCAATTCCTTCGCCACACACCTCGTGAACTATCACACGCCCGAGAACGTCCGCTACGGAATCGATTACGCCCCCGGCGCCGGGAATCTGCTCACCTACCTGGCTAGCCAGGCTCAGATTCCCGAGTACCAGGTTCGGTGGCGCTGGACCGAGAACAGCGTCGCGATCTGGGACAACCGTTCGACACAGCACTACGCGGTGCAGGACTACTGGCCTGCTGTTCGAAAGATGGAGCGCGCCGGAATCGTCGGCGACGCACCGTTCTGATCTCTCTTCCCAGCCCCGAAGAAAATTCATTCACTCGATCGGAGTCACGCTATGCATTTCCACGACGATTCACTGTTCCCCGAAACCCAGGACAAGCTTGTCATCACCGTTGCTCCCTACGGACCGGAGTGGGAGCCGGACGATTTTGCGGAAGACCTACCGCTGTCGATGGACGAGCACGTCCAGCAAGCCGTCGACTGCTTCAACGCCGGTGCCACCGTTCTCCACATCCACGTGCGTGAACTCGACGGCAAGGGCTCGAAGCGTCTGTCGAAGTTCAACGAGCTTCTCGGCCGCCTGCGTGAGGCCGTTCCCGAGATGATTCTGCAGGTCGGCGGCTCGATTTCGTTTGCCCCGGAGGGGGAAGGCGCCGATGCGAAGTGGTTGTCCGACGACGTGCGCCACATGCTTGCGGAATTGGAGCCGGCTCCCGATCAGGTGACGATCGCGATCAACACCAGCCAGATGAACATCATGGAACTGATGACCGACGACGACATCGCGGGTACGTCGATGCAACGTCCGGAATTGGCGGACACGTATCGGGAAATGACCGTGCCCGCCGGTCCGGAGTGGGTGGCAGAGCACCTGCGACGGCTGCAGGCCGCCGGAATCCAGCCGCACTTCCAGTTGTCGAGCATTCCGCAGCTCGAAACGGTGGAGCGGTTGATCCGACGCGGCATCTACACCGGCCCGGTCAACCTCACGTGGGTGGCAATCGGCGGCGGCTTCGACGGCCCCAACCCGTACAACATGATGAACTTCGTCCAGCGGGTTCCCGACGGTGCCTGCCTGACGCTGGAAACGCTGATGCGTAGCGTCCTGCCGGTGAACACGATGGCGATCGCGATGGGCCTGCACGCTCGTTGTGGCAACGAGGACACCATCTGGGGCCGCAAGGGCGAGAAGATGACATCGGTGCAGCAGATCGAGCAGTTGGTGCGCATTGCAGGCGAATTGGGCCGTGAGGTGGCGACCGCGAAGGAAGCTCGGGACATCTACCGGATCGGTGAGACGTATGCCGACACCGACGAGACGTTGGCGAAGCTGGGTTATGCACCCAACCGCCGTATCGGCCAGCTGGGATTCACGCAGCACGCCTGAGTTCGCCCCCTCTCGTACAACAGTTCCGGGGGTACGAACCGCATCGGTTTCGTACCCCCGGAGCCCCGTCTACCTCGAGTACTCCTAGGAGAGTCATGGGATTGCAAGCTCCCGCCACGTCACGTGTGGACACCGCGCTCGGAATCGGTGGACGACGAAAGTTCTACCCGTGGATCGTTTTCGCCCTGGCCTTCGGTCTTCTGCTCTCGGACTACATGTCGCGGCAGGTGCTCAGTGCGGTCTTCCCGATACTGAAAGCGGACTGGGATCTTTCCGACTCGCACCTTGCCTCCCTGAGCAGCGTGGTGGCATTGATGGTCGGGCTGTTGACGTTCCCGTTGTCGCTGCTCGCGGACCGCTGGGGCCGCGTCAAGAGCTTGATCTTGATGGCGGTGTTGTGGAGTGTCGCGACGTTGCTGTGCGCAATTGCTCAGACCTACGAGCAGATGTTGGGCGCCCGGTTCCTGGTCGGTGTCGGTGAAGCGGCGTACGGCAGTGTGGGTATCGCCGTGGTGCTCAGCGTATTTGCGCCCCGCGTGCACGCAGCTCTTGCCGGTGCCTTCATGGCGGGTGGATCGTTCGGTTCGGTCATCGGTGTGGCAATCGGCGGGTTCATCGCAGTTCAGTTCAGTTGGCGGTGGTCTTTTGCTGCCATGGCGATCTTCGGACTGATCCTGGTTGCACTCTTCCGTGCACTCGTCACCGAGAAGAAACTCACTGCCTATGCCGTCGAGGCCGCTCCGGATGCTGCCGGGGAAGTGGCGAGACACGAGGGTTTCCGGGCGCCGGTGTCATCGCTGTTCACCAATCCGGCCGTGTTGTTCGCCTACATCGGTGGCGGTCTCCAGATGTTCACCGCCGCTGTACTTCTGGCGTGGTTGCTGAGCTTCTTCAATCGCTACTACGATTTGGCCCCGGACAAGGCCGGCGTCACGGCTTCCGTGTTCGTCCTCCTGGTCGGGAGCGGGATGGTGGTCTGTGGTTTCATCACAGACAGATTCAGCCGCGACGATTCGGCGCGGAAATGGACCACCGCCATCGTCTATTGCGCCATCTCATTGGTTACGCTGAGTATCGGGCTCCGGTTGGGCACGGGGACAGCGCAACTCGTGTTGCTCGGTATCGGTGCGTTCTTCTCCGCCGGTTCGTCGGGGCCGACAGCGGCGATGGTCGCGAACCTCACCCATCATTCGATTCGAGCGTCGGCTATGGGCACGCTCACCGTTGCCAACAACCTTCTGGGACTGGCTCTCGGTCCCTTCGTGGTCGGCATTCTCGCCGACCACCTGGGCCTCCTCGGCGCGCTCCAGCTTTCACCCTTCGTCTATGTCGTCGCGGCCCTCGCGCTGATTGCGGGCAAGCGAGCCTACCCGGCGGGAATGAGGCGGCTGGCGACATTGCAGAAGGGGCCCGAAAGCCTCGGCGCCACTGAAGTAACAGACGTTCGGAGTTCATGATGAATGAATCAACCACGGTAGTAATGGTTCCCGGTCTGCGGGATCATGTCGAGGATCATTGGCAGACTCACCTCGCGCGCAGGCTCGACAATGTTCTGACGGTTCCTCCCCTCGAGACCGACAAGCTCAGCCGCGATGCAAGGGTTGCGGCGTTGGACGAGGTGCTGACAAGTGTTGGCGGGCCGGTGGTCCTGGTCGCGCACAGCGCCGGAGTCATGACCGTTGCTCACTGGGCGAGGGCGCATTATTCAGAGATTGCCGGCGCACTACTGGTCACGCCGGCGGATCTCGAACTTCCGCTGCCCGAGTCCTATCCGTCGCTCGAGGAGCTCGACCGGAACGGGTGGCTACCGATACCGCGTCAGCGTCTGCCTTTTCCGAGCACGGTCGCGGCGAGCCGGAACGATCCGCTCGCCGGATATCGCCGAGTTGTGGGTTTGGCTGAAGGATGGGGGAGTCGGTTGCTGGATCTGGGTGAGGTCGGATATCTCAATCCGGCATCCGGATACGGGTATTGGCCGCGGGCGGAATCGTTGGTGTGGGAACTGCTCGAGTCGGCGTCGCTAGTGGATCCCGTGGAGCAGGAGGACCACAGTCATGCTTGACCTTGCGACTCTGCTGGAAGACTCGGCCCGGCGATACCCGGAACGGGACGCGCTGGTGCTCGGGAAAGCGAGGCTGACGTATGCGCAGTTCGACGCCTACTCGAATCGCATTGCCCATCTGCTCGTCTCGCGGGGTGTCGAGCCAGGTGACAAGGTAGCGTTGTCCTGCCCGAACGTCCTCGAGTTCCCGATCGTCTACTACGGCATTCTCAAGGCCAGCGGCGTCGTCGTTCCTCTGAACATTCTTCTCAAGGGACGCGAAATCGCCTATCACCTGGCTGATTCGGAAGCGAAGCTGTACTTCTGTTTCGAGGGAAGTACCGAATTGCCGATCGCCGAGTACGCCATCGCCGGGTTCGAGCAGAGCGAGAGATGTTCGTCCTTGATCGTGATCAGTGCCGAACCGGGTGCACCGTCGTCGATCCTCGGAGTCGAGACTCTAGGCGAAGCACTGGCATCCGTGTCCGGCACGGAAACGCCTGCAGCCGCGGTTGTTCGTGAACCGACGGATACCGCGGTCATTCTCTACACCAGCGGCACGACCGGAAAGCCCAAGGGCGCCGAACTCACTCACTCCAACATGGTCTTGAACGCACTGTCGACCAACCGGTTGTTCGAGAGCGTTCCGTCCAGGCATGAGCGATATCTCCTGACTTTGCCGTTGTTCCACTCGTTCGGCCAGACAGTGACCATGAATGCGGGAATCTGCGTCGGTGCCACCTTGGTGTTGATGCCGCGCTTCGATGCGACCGCGGCACTCGAGATCATGGAACGCGAAAAGATCTCGGTCTTCGCGGGCGTCCCGACCATGTACTGGGGACTGCTCGGCGTGCTGGACGAGGTAGTGGAATTCGGGGTGGATGTCGAGACCGTTGCACAGAACATGCGGTGCGCGATCTCCGGTGGCGCAGCGCTTCCCGTCGAAATCTTGACACAGTTCAAGGAACGCTTCGGTGTTCAGATTCTCGAAGGATACGGCTTGTCCGAGACCTCTCCGCTGGCCTTGTTCAGTGACCCCGAGAGTGACCCCCGGCCCGGTTCGATCGGCGTGCCGATCTGGGGTGTCGAAGCGAGGCTTGTCGATGACTTTTGGCACACGATCACCGGCCCCGATGAAGTGGGCGAGTTGGCCATTCGCGGGCACAACGTCATGAAGGGCTATTTCAACCGACCCGAGGCGACGGCGGAAGTCATGTGCGACGGATGGTTTCGCACCGGGGATTTGGCACGGGTCGATACCGACGGAAATTACTACATTGTCGATCGTGCGAAAGACATGATCGTGCGGGGCGGATTCAACGTCTACCCACGCGAAATCGAAGAGGTTCTGCTCACCCACCCAGCCGTCTCACTCGTCGCTGTCGTCGGGGTGCCGGACACGAGCCTCGGCGAAGAAGTTGTCGCGTTCGTGATCCGAGAGCCGAGTGAAGAGATCTCCGAATCGGATCTCGTGGAATGGTCGCGGGAACAGATGGCCGCCTACAAATATCCGCGCCGCATCGAGTTCGTGCCGTCGCTGCCGATGACGGCAACCGGAAAGATTCTCAAACATGAACTGAATCAAGAATTTTCGATGGCCGGAGGAGATCGATGACTGACGTTCGAGCAAGTGAAGCATTTCCCGTCACCCAGGCCATGAAGGATTCAGGTGGCTGGAATCCGTTGTGGGACGGCCTTTCGGAGCTGGATCCCGAGTGGACCGAGCTGTACATGACGACAGCGATGCAGCCCTGGAACAGTGGGGTGCTGTCACCTCAGGTGATCCAGTTGCTGTGCATAGCCGTCGATGCGGCGAGCACACACATGTACGCGCCCGGCGTACGACGCCATATTCGCGCCGCGCTCGACATGGGAGTGACCCCGAAGGAGATTCTCGAGGTGCTGAAACTGACCACCGTCGTCGGGATTCATTCCTGCAATGTCGGCGTTCCGATCCTGATGGAGGAAATCGCGAACCGGTGAGGGCGGTCAGTCCCGCTCGCGGTTCTCCCGTTCCTCACGCTGACGCTGGAGGAACGGGCTGGGGTTCTGTCCACCGATCGGACCGTGGCCGAGGACTCCGTGCTCGTAGGCCGACTCCGCGTGCAGTGCAACGTCGATTCCGCGGGCCTCGTCTTCACGCGAAATACGGAAGCCGAAGGTCTTGTCGATGAGCTTTCCGAGACCGTAGGTCACACCGAAGGCATAGAGCGCGACCACGACGACACCGACGAACTGCTTGCCCAACTGCGCGAATCCACCGCCGAAGAACAAACCTTCCGGACCGCCCGTCATCACGGCCGTCGCGAGGAGTCCGATCAGCAACGAGCCGACGATTCCACCGACGAGGTGCACGCCGACGACGTCGAGGGAGTCGTCGTAGCCGAGCTTGTGCTTCCATCCCACGGCGTACGAGCAGACGATGCCGGCGATCAGACCGATGACGAGCGCACCGAACATGTTCACCGTTCCGCACGACGGGGTGATCGCGACCAGACCGGCGACGACGCCCGAAGCTGCGCCGAATGTGGTGGGGTGTCCGTCACGGTTCTGCTCGACGAACAGCCAGCCGAGTAGTCCGGTGCAGC
The DNA here is from genome assembly GCF_016598535.1 of Rhodococcus sp. P-2. Taxonomy (GTDB): domain Bacteria; phylum Actinomycetota; class Actinomycetes; order Mycobacteriales; family Mycobacteriaceae; genus Rhodococcus_F; species Rhodococcus_F baikonurensis. The sequence continues at coordinate 3,150,457 of NZ_CP066779.1, forward strand.
CGGCGACGAGGGTGTTGAGGAAGATCTGCGAGGCCATACCGTCGGCCGCAAGGGCCGACCCGGCGTTGAATCCGAACCAACCGAACCACAGCAGGCCGACACCGAGCAGGACGAACGGCAGATTGTGCGGACGCATCGACTCGGCCTTGAAACCCATTCGCTGGCCGAGGACCAGTGCCAATGCCAGGCCTGACGCTCCGGACACGATTTCGACCACGAGGCCACCGGCGTAGTCGAGTGCGCCCATCTGGGCGAGCCATCCCTGCGGATTCCACACCCAGTGAGCGACGGGGACATAGACGAGCAAGGACCAGATGGGGACGAAGATCATCCAAGCGGAGAACTTCGCGCGGTCGGCGATCGCACCACTGATGAGTGCTGCAGTAAGGATTGCGAACGTCAATTGGAAGGTTGCGAACAACACTTCCGGAACGTTCCCGTGCACGGTCGACGGGTCGATGCCCGCCATGCCGATGTGCTCGAGTCCGCCGATGATGCCACCGTGATCGTCGCCGAACACGAGGCTGTAGCCCACGAACAACCACGCAACCGTGACGAGTGCGATGGAGACGAAGCTCATCATGATCATGTTGAGTACGCCCGTCGAGCGGACCATGCCGCCGTAGAACAGCGCGAGTCCTGGCGTCATCAGAAGTACCAGTGCAGTACTGACGAGCAACCAGGCAGTTGCTCCGGCATCGATGGTGGCGGGCACAGTCTTCTCCTCACGCACGCGGACCAGCCCGCGTGCACGGAACCCACGATGAGTGCGCGCGGTTTCCTCCGCACTGCGATTGTGTTGCGAACATGTTTCGGGAGAAGTCGACGGTGCACCCGCACCGGACCACCTGTCGTGGGTCGCCGGTAGTCTTTGCGCGTGGCCCTGTACCGGAAGTATCGACCCGCGTCCTTCGCCGAGGTGGTGGGGCAGGAGCATGTCACCGCACCGCTCAGCACGGCCCTCGACACCGGACGCATCAACCATGCCTACCTGTTTTCCGGCCCGCGCGGCTGTGGAAAGACGTCGTCGGCGCGAATCCTGGCGCGTTCGCTGAACTGTGAGCAGGGACCGACATCGACGCCGTGCGACGTGTGCGACTCGTGCGTTTCGCTGGGCCCGGGCGGCACAGGCAACCTGGACGTGACGGAACTCGACGCCGCAAGTCACGGTGGCGTCGACGACACCCGAGAACTCCGAGACAAGGCGTTCCACGCACCCGCCGCTTCTCGCTACCGCGTCTTCATCATCGACGAGGCACACATGGTGACGGCGGCGGGCTTCAACGCGCTGCTCAAGATCGTCGAAGAGCCGCCGGAGCACCTCATCTTCATCTTTGCGACGACGGAACCGGAGAAGGTTCTCCCGACCATTCGTTCGCGTACACACCACTATCCGTTCCGCCTGTTGGCGCCGTCGACCATGCGCGGACTCCTGGAAAAGATCTGCGCCCAGGAAGGGGTACCGGTCGAGCCCGCTGTATACCCGCTGGTCATCAAGGCTGGTGGCGGTTCGCCTCGTGACTCGTTGAGTGTCCTCGATCAGCTGCTCGCGGGAGCCGGCGAAGAAGGCGTCACGTATCCGCGAGCGCTCTCTCTTCTCGGGGTCACCGACGTCGCGCTCATCGACGAAGCAGTCGACGCTCTCTCCGCCAGTGACGGTGCCGCCTTGTTCGGCACTGTCGATCGCGTGATGGACGCCGGTCACGACCCACGCAGATTCGCGCTCGATCTCCTCGAACGTCTGCGTGATCTGATCTTGATGCAGGCCGTCACCGACGCCAGCGAACGCGGGTTGGTCGACGCGCCAGAGGCCGAGCTGGTCACGATGCGTGAGCAGATTCAACGGGTTGGTCCCGCCACGCTCACCCGCTTCGCCGAAACCGTCCACGCTGGTCTCAGCGAAATGCGAGGGGCAACGGCGCCGCGGCTGCTGCTCGAAGTGATGTGCGCGAGAATGCTGCTCCCTTCGGCCTCCGACACCGAGTCGGCCGTGTTGCAGCGGCTCGAGCGCCTTGAACAAGGTATTCCGGCTGCTGGAGTCGCGGCTGCCGCCGCCCCTCGCGCGGCAGCAGCGCCGGCACCGACCGTGCCGCCGCTCGAACCGGAGATTGCTTCCAAGTTCCAACGGCCCTCGCAACGCAAGGCCGAGCCTGAGGCACGGCCGGAACCAGCGGCACCTGCGCCAGCGGCGACGCCGCCGGTTGTGGAGGCTCCTGTTGTCGAACCGCCGGTAGCGGCAGTTCCCGTCGTCGAGCCTCCCACGGTCGAGATCGTCGATCCGCCAGTTGCCGAAGCTCCAGTGGTTGAAGCTCCGGCTGCCGAGGCTCCAATAGTTGAAGCTCCAGTCGTTGAAGTTCCAGTAGTTGAACCACCGGTTCCTGCTCCAGCCGAAGCGGAAGAGCCCATCGGACTCTCGGAGCCGGAACCGGACTACGAGCCTGAGTACGAGGAGCCGGCGGTTGCAGAAGCTGCGCCGGTCTCGGCAGGCCCCACAGTCGAGACTCTCCGTGAATCGTGGAACACCTTGCGCAACAAGGTCGGTGAACGAAACAAGGTTCTTCCGGCCATGCTGTCCGCGGCGACGGTTCACGATGTGCGTGGACATGTCGTGGTCATCGCTCACGGCTCGCCGGTCCTGGGTGCTCGTGTGACACAGCCGCACAACGCGGCGGTCATCTGCGAGGTCCTTGCCGAGATGTTCGGTGGCACTTGGCAAGTCGAGTATCAAGAAGGTGCACCTACGGCGCCGGCAGCGTCGAGTGCTCCCAAGTCGTCTGAAGCTCCGAGCCGCCCTGCCGCTGCGCCGCGATTCTCTCGCCCCAGCCAGGAGCGCGCAGCGCAGCAGCCCAAGGCTCCGCAGCCCCAGCGCGGGGATTCGGACGACATTCCGCCGCCTGAGGCTCCTGACTATCCGGAAGACCCTGGACCGGCCCCTGCTCCGGAGGTCGACTACGAGGCAACTCCTCCGCCTGCAACGCCGGAGGACGAGGACGAGATGTTCGCGGAGGCTGCTGAGCCCGCTGATCCGACTGCCAGACGTGATCCCGAGGATGTTGCAAAGGAACTCCTCAAGGACGTCCTCGGAGCTCGCCGCCTCGAAAGCTGAGTTGCCCCCTTGGCCTGTGTGCGTGAAACAGCTGTCGGAATGTCGCAGCACCACTGTGTGATCGAATTGTTATAAGTGCCGTTCCCTTGTGCGCGCACGTGCCGAAAGCGCACCTGCTCGGCCCGGCAAAGCTGAATTGTGTGTGGCCGGTTTGCTGGCACATTCGTTCGCTCAGTTCCGGTGTAACGAAATGCCGATCCGGACGATGGTCGCCGAAGAATATCTGGAATTTCTCGTAGTCTGATCGACATTCGAGTGCCGCTGTTAATTCTCTGTGTGTCACGAATGCCAGATTGAAAGTTGCCGGATGTTTGTTTTGCGGCGATCGACCAATTTGGGACATTCGGCGAATTGGCCACATATTCGGCATTGTGCCATTTCAGAGAGTACTCAACTAACTATTTGCCGATCTCGAGTAGATGATCGCCGTGACGCCGGGTTCCGGTACGTATGTTCAAACCCGCCATTGACCGGCCATGAAGCAAACAAGTAACTTCAAGTTACAGCTAACTATGGATTGCTGAAAAATTGCCGTGGTTCGTTCATGGTACTGAGCGACCTTTGTTATTTGTTTATGCCTTGAGGTGAATCTGCGTTTTACACACCGATGAATGCGTGGTTAGTCTTCGGTCGATTGAGTCTCCCGTGGATGCGCGTGAAAATAGGAAGTGTAAGATGACTGAAGATTCAACTAATCCCGCGATCGCGATAGTCGGGATGAGCATGTGGTCTCCCGGAGCCCATGATCTGCAAGGATTTTGGGAGAACGTCCTCGCGCGTCGGATGCAATTCCGAAAGTTTCCCGAGTCACGGATGTCCCTCGACGACTACTGGAGCGCGAGCCCTGACGACGTCGACAAGACATACGCCGACCGCGGCGCGTTCATGGATGGTTTCGAATTCGACTGGGTCGGTCGCCGGATACCGGAGCGGACCTTCAAGTCGACAGATCTCACGCACTGGTTGGCCCTGGAAACAGCACTCGGGGCTTTGACGGACGCGGGGTACAGCCGAGGATCGGTGCCCACCGGACGCAGCGCCGCAATCGTCGGCAACTCCCTCACCGGTGAAGAATCCCGGATGTGGTCGATGCGTTTGCGGTGGCCTTACGTCAAGCGCGCACTCGCTGTGGCAGCCGAAGCACGCCAGTTGGACCCTTCTGTCGTCGATGCTCTCGCCGAAACGATGGAAGAGGTCTACAAAGGCCCATTGGTGGAGCCGAGTGAAGACACCCTGGCCGGGATGTTGTCGAACACGATTGCAGGCCGGATCTGCAATTACCTCGATTTCAACGGCGGCGGGTACGTCGTGGACGGTGCGTGCGCGTCCGGAATGCTCGCGGTGGCGACTGCCGCCGAAAAGCTGGCGTCCGGCGCGGCCGACTTCGTCTTGGCCGGTGGAGTCGACGTCAGCCTGGATCCTTTGGAACTGGTGGGATTCGCCCGTTTGGGTGCACTGACCCGTGGCGACATGAACGTGTACGACGCAAGCCGAAGCGGATTCATCCCGGGTGAAGGTTGCGGATTCGTGGCCTTGAAACGACTCGAGGACGCCAGGGCGGACGGCGACTACGTGTACGCGACGATTCGCGGCTGGGGCATCTCCACCGATGGCAAGGGTGGAATTACCAAGCCCCGCGCCGAAACTCAGGCCGAAATGATCCGTCGCGCATATTCGGGAGCGGGATTCGCGGCCGGCGAGGTTGCCTTTGTCGAAGGACACGGAACTGGTACTCCCGTCGGGGACCCTGTCGAATTGGCCGGCGTCCAGCAAGCCGCGCAGACGGACGGGCCCGTCGAGGCTCGCAGCATCGGCATGACGTCGCTGAAGTCGCTGATCGGGCACACGAAGGCGGCGTCGGGCATCCTTGCGCTGATCAAGGCGACCATGGCCGTCAATCAACGAATCCTTCCGCCGCTCGCCGGTTGCACCGACCCGAACCCGGCGTTCGCAACCGAAGCACCGGCACTCTTTCCGCTTGTCAACGGCGAGATCAGAGATCCGTCGGAGAAGATGCGTGCCGGTGCGCAAGCCATGGGTTTCGGCGGTATCAACTGCCATGTCGCCATCGAATCGGCTGATGCACCGTCCAGCAAGCTGACACCCTCGCGGGACGTCCGCACGATGATGGCGTCGTACCAGGACACCGAGGTATTTGTTCTCTCCGCGGATTCGGCCGTGGACTTGGCGACGCGAGCGCGCGATGTCGCAGATCTGGCAGTTCCGTTGAGTGTTGCCGAACTGCTGGACTTTTCGGCGAAGCTCTCGCGAGTGATCTCGCCGACGGCACCCTTCCGCGCTGCAGTGGTGGCTGGTCGTCCCGCGCAGTTGGCCGAACGCATGCGTCAGCTAGCCGTGATCTGCGAGAACTCCGCTCCCGCTTCCGGCCAGGTGAAGGTCGTGAGCAACGAGATCTCGATCTCGAACAACGTTCGCCACGACATCGGATTCCTGTTCCCTGGACAGGGATCCCAACAACTCGAGATGGCTCGTGTGCTGATCGAGCGCTTCGAGTGGGCACGCGAACTGGCGGCCAAGGCGGACGGCTGGTTGGAGGGAGTCGGAGCGGAGGCGATCACGCCGCGGATTCTGCGGAACCCGGTCAAGAGCGCTGACGCTGCGGAATTGGCGAAGTGGAAGCTGGACCTCGCCCAGACGCAGTTCACCCAGCCCGCCGTCGCCTTGGCTTCGCTGCTCTGGTTCGAGTACCTCCGACGATTGGGTGTCACACCCAGTGCCGTCGCCGGCCACAGTCTCGGGGAGTTGACCGCACTCTACGCGGCAGGAGCTTACGACCAGAAGACGCTGATCACCTTGGCTGCGGCGAAGGGCGCGGCCATGTCGGTCAGTGGTGGTGGAAACGGCGCAATGGCGAGCCTGGCCTGTGACCGATCGACGGCCGAGGCGATCATCGCGGAAGCAAAGGGTTACGCGACCGTCGCGAATCTGAATACGCCTACGCAGACTGTGGTTTCGGGAACCAAGGATGCAGTCGACGCTGTGGTTGCCATCGCGAAGGCGCGCGGAGTGTCGGCTCAGGCGCTTGCCGTGTCGAATGCTTTCCACTCCGAGATGATGAACGAGGCCGAACGGGAGCTCAAGTCCACTGCGCCCGTTGACGAGCAAGTCGATTCGTTGACTTGCACCGTGTATTCCTGCGTCGAAGGGGAACGCGTGCAGACGCCACTGGCACTTCGCGAATTGGTCACCAAACAGGTTGTCTCACCGGTCGACTGGGTCAAGACGGTAAGTGGGATCTCGCAGGAGGTGGACCTGCTCGTCGAGGTCGGACCCGGCCGTGTGCTGACCGGGCTCACCAAGGCGATCAATGGGACCGACGGCGTGCGCTGCTTCCCCGTTGCGTCCAAGTCCGGACGTGACGAGGACTTCAACGTCGCGCTGGCAGCGATGTACGTACACGGCGCTCAGGTTCGTTGGAACGAACTTTTCGACGGCCGGTTCGTGCGTGAATTCGTTCCTGCCGATCAGAAGGTGTTCATCGAGAACCTGGCCGAGGCGAAGCTGTCGGTTACATCTGCTCCCGAACCGCTCGAACTGGGTACGTCCGGCGGGGATCCGGCTGCGGCGCTGGCCGATTACCTGAGCCGGCGCGGGACCTTCCTCGTCGACGTGATTCGTGCCGACGTGGGCAGTGGGGTGAGTGCTCCTTCATCTCCGATCCCGCAGGCCGTCACCAACGGGCACGAATCTGCAGCAGTGAAAGCTACTACGCCCGCTCCGGTTCCGGTCGTGGAAGTGCCGGCTGTCGTGGGTGCGACGTCCGTGGAAGGTGAGTTGATCAGGATCCTCGCCGACACCACGGGGTTCCCTGCCGAGTCGATCACGACGGATCTGCGTCTGCTCGATGATCTCAATCTCGACTCGATCAGTGCGGCAGAGGCTATTTCGAAGGTTGCGCACCAGTTCGAGGTTGTCGACCTCGACCCTGCCGAGTTGGCCAATGCCACCATCGGAGAAGCAGCATCGCTGATTCTTGCGGTATCACCGAATCCCGGCTCTGCCGTTCCGGAAACGCGTTCGGTGCAGTCGGACGTATCGCGAATACTGCTCGAGGTAATCGCGGAGGACACCGGATTTCCGGTGGAGTCTCTCGACGTCGATCTCCACCTTCTGGACGACCTGAACATGGACTCGATCAAGGCCGCCGATGCAATCGCGACGGTGGCAACACGATTGGGTGTTCAGGGCGACCTGGATCCGGCCGAACTCGTGAACGTCAGCCTGGGTGAACTGATCGAAGTGCTCGATCGGTCCGCGAAGGAGAAGTCGGGGCAGCAGCAGCCGGCTGCGCGAGCGCTGCCGGCGAAGGCGAAGGGTATGTCAGCCGACAGCTTCACCTGGGTTCGCGATTACACCCTGGAAAAGGTTCGGAGCGAGACAGCGTTGCACGGAGTCCGAGACCTCACGGACACGACGTTTGTCGTCATCGGCGACGACGCCGGTTTGGTCGGAAGGTTGGAATCCGAACTTCGAGGTCGTGGTGCTCGGGTCGACATTCGCACATTCTCCGACAGTGCTCCTGCGCATGCGCACCACGTGGTTGCCGTAATGCCGCGCGTGACAGATGATTCCGTCACCGAACTCGGTTTGCGCCGTGGGATCGAACACATGTACAAGATCGTTCCGGCGCAGCAAAGGGGCGGCGCGCGAACCACATTGGCAGTGGTCCAGTTCATCGATGTCGAGTTGGGCAATCCAGCGCCCGTGCCGAGTGCGGCGGCTTTTGCCGCTTCGGTGCATCACGAGCGCCCCGAGTTGGATGTACGCGTCATAGGATTCGACGGCTCGACTGCGGACGCGGAGGTGGCAGCCACCGTCGTCTCCGAGTTGGATTCGGTTGCACCCTATGTGTTTGCGACCTACGACGCCGAGATGGGACGCACGGCACTGCAACCGAAGGTTCTCACCTCGAGCGACTACACCGTCCGCGAGAGCGGGTTGGGAAGTTCGGATGTCGTGGTCGTGACCGGTGGCGCGAAAGGCATCATGGCCCAATGTGCTCTGGCCCTCGGTCGAAAGACCGGCGCCGAACTGGTGCTGATCGGAAGCTCTCAGCGACAAGCGGGTGACGAAATCGCCTCCACTCTTGCGGACTTCACGTCTGCCGGTTTGAGCGCTCACTACTATCGCTGCAACGTCACGGATGCCGCGGCGGTGGCCGGCATCGTCGCCCAGATCGAGGTCGAGGTGGGGCCGATAACCGGGTTCGTCCACGGTGCGGGAGCGAATGTTCCGCGGCGGTTCGAGAGAGTCGACAGCGCTGTGGCTTTCACGGAGGTTGCACCTAAGGTCCTGGGCGCAGCCAACTTCGTCGAAGCGCTCGCTGATCGTGACTTGAAGCTGTTCGTGGGCTTCTCCTCCATCATCGGATTCACAGGTATGCCCGGAAACAGTTGGTATGCATACGGAAACGAGCTTCTCGATGACATGGTCGCGCGGTATGCCGCCGGTCACCCGAGGGCTCGGACGTTCTCGCTCGCGTACAGCGTGTGGGGAGAGACCGGAATGGGCGCCCGTATGGGCAGTGTCAACCACCTCGCGAAGATGGGTGTCATGCCGATTTCGACGGCTGCGGGAGTGGATCATTTCCTTCGCCTGGTCGACAGCGGACCCGAGGCGAGTCGTATCGTCGTGACCAGTCGACTCGGCGGTCTCGACACCTGGGCGCCGGCAGCACCGGCTCTGCCGGCGGTGTCGCGATACATCGACCAAGTCGTGACGTTCGAGCCGCAGGTAGAACTGGTGACCCGGACGACGTTGTCCACCTCGGCGGATCCCTTTGTCCTCGAACATGTCTGGAAGGGATCGGCGCTGCTTCCGACGGTGTTCGGACTCGAGGCGATGTCGCAGGCAGCGGCCTATGTCACCGGACGCGTGACCCTGGGCCGCGTCCGCATCGACGACATCAAACTGGATCGACCGATCGTCGTCGACACGGTCGAGGGCACCGGAGTCGAGATCAAGGCAAGCGTCGTGGAGCAGGATCGTGATGCCGCAGGAACGCGGGTGCATGTCACGATCGGCACCGAACGGACCGGATACGGGCGGCCCCATTTCTCGGCCGACTTCATCTTCGGGCTGGACGAAACACTGCCGGAGTTCGAGAAGGAGTTGCCGCGACCGGTGCTCGACATCGATCCGTTGGACGACCTTTACTCGTGGTTGCTGTTCCAGGAGGGCGATTTCCGCCGACTCGAAGAGATCTCGAGCCTCGATTCCGAGCACATCCTCTTCAGCGCCATTTCGCGGGCCGACCGTAAGCAGCACCTCCTCGGTGATCCTTACTTCCTCGATTCCCTGCTCCAATCGGGCCAGATCATGGTTCCGCGGGAGATCTGCCTTCCGGTCAACATTGCGCGAATCGACATGTACGACGGACGATTCGAGGCTCGGTCGTTCACTGCGTACGCCTACGACAAGGTGCAGACAGAGACCCACATGCAAGCCGACGTGGCGGTGGTGAAGGACGGACGAGTGGTGATGCAGCTCGAGGGATATCGCTCCCAGATTCTCTCCCACGACGAAAGCCGTCCTACGGCTGAGGAAATCGCGGACCCGACTGCGCGCGACGCACAGATCATTCTCGACAAGCTCGCGCAGCACAGCCGGGCGTTGGGCGTGAAGAGCCCGCGGGTTGTGGTCGCGCATACCCCGGGGATTCACGAGTTGACCAAGTCGGAACGCCACGAGCAGGAGAAACCGATCGCCGAGGCGGCCGTGAACATTCATCTCGATGAGGATGCGGTGATCAAATGAGCAATGCCTTTGCCATCGAATGGCAGGAAACCGGAAAGCCCGTCGTTGTCGGTGACGTTCCACCCTCTGTGGATGTCTCGCTCTCGCACGACGGCAGTAAGTCACTCAGTTCGGCCGGCGACTGGCCTCAGGGGTGCGACATCGAACCGATTCGTTCCCGGACCGTCGTGCAGTGGAAGGCGCTTCTGGGGTCGGCACGGATTCCGCTGCTCGACGAGTTGATCGCAGGCGGCGAATCACTCGATCGTGCGGGAACCAGGTTGTGGGCGGCGGCCGAGGCGATCCGAAAGGCCACGGGGCAGATGTCGGTTTCTCTGGCGATGGGCGCCAGAGAGGACGACGCAGTGACCTTCCGCGGCGGCGCAGAGGCAAGCGTGGTGGTTCTGACCTTTCCAGCTCTGTTGACGGACAACGAGGAGCGGATTCTCGCGTTCGTGACTCATGAGGAGGATGCGGAAGAACCGGCGCAGGACTCGGCACCGCAGTTCGACTCCGGCCCGTTGTCGGCGAATTCTCTCGCGCAGTTCGATCCGATGGCGTACGGCTCCGACGTGCATGTGGTGGCCCGAAGCGGCTATCCGGCGGTGTCGATCCGATTCCCCGTCGGGTTCCGGGACGCGTGCAACGTCGGTGGATCAGTGGGGTTCGCGAGCTTCGCGCTGTGGTTGGGCGCTTTGCGAGAGAGGGGAACCGGACCGATCTCGAAGCAGATCGTGGAGGACATGGCGACGGGTCGTTGGGGGATGGTGACCAACAACTCCGAGGTGTTCATCGATGCGAACCTGTACACCGACGACATCGTCGAGGGGACGATCTGGATCACTGAGCTCACCGGTCCGGACCGGGCAACGACCAATCTGCATGTGGAATGGTGCCGGGTCGACGGTGAGACGCGCACTCATATCGGGTGGAGTGCGATGCAGACGACGTGGGTGGAAATCCTTTCCCACGGTGTGGTGGCGGCACGGCCGATGCCGCAGTATTTCCACGATTTCATCGAGCCGATGACGATTCCGACGGGGGCGAAGAACATCGCTGTCCCCACAGAACCGACGGACGTCGATCGTGGTTCCTTGATCCGCTCGGCTCCGATGGTGCCGCGCAATCCGTACCTGCTCGAATCCGAGGTGTTCTCGACGACGTTGCAGGACGGAAATGTCGTGGGCAACATCTACTTCGGCAACTATTACATCTGGCAGTCGAGGGTTCGGGACAAATTCCTCGTCCGTTCTCAGCGTGAAGCCATGGCGGCAAGAGGTGCTCTCGGGGAACTGCGTTGTGTGCACACAAGGGTGGAGCATCTGCGCGAGGTCATGCCGTTCGACGACGTCCTGGTCACGATGTCCTTGGCTGCCCTCTACGAGCGGGGGATCGACCTCGAGTTCGAGTACTTCAAGGTCAATCCGGACGGATCACGGGAGAAGCTCGCGATCGCTCGGCACAGAACTGTCTGGACGGTGCCGGGCGCTCCGGGAGAACTGGAAATCTCTCCGCCGTCGAAACTTCCGCAGTCACTGATCGATTCGGTGCTGGAGGCGATCGACGGAAAGTAGACGGGGGTTTTCCGAGATCGAAGTGGAGAGACGGGTTGCGTTTTCCTTGCCGGAGAACACAACCCGTTTCGATGGGGAGGGGTATGTATGGGTATCGGGGTTTCGAGAAGGTCGGTTCTGAAGGGGTCGGTAGTCGGCACGGCGGCGATTGCATTGGGTGCAAAGGCAAGTGCTGTTCCGTCCGGGAGTGCGGACGTCGAGTCACCGTTGATTTTTCATTCGCCGGAGTTCGAGCCGTTCTGTGACGAACTGCCCTCGTTGTCGACGCTTTCCGGAAACGAGATCACGCTGACAGCGCAAGTCGGGCAACATGCTTTTCATCGGGATTTTCCATCGTCCCCAGCACTGTCGTACCGCAGCGGAGAGATCGGTGGCGGTTTTCTGGGCCCGACCGTCGAGGCGTATTCCGGCGAGCCGATCATGGTGACGTTCGAGAACGATCTGACCGGATATCCGTTGGCCGCGGACATGGATATGACGCTGCACGGAATGCAGGCCGACTTCCGCGCGAACCCGCCGACGTCGTTGCACTTGCACGGAGGAGTCACTTCACCCGAGAGCGACGGCCACCCGGAGCTGCTCGTGATGCCGGGACAGGCTGCGATGCATCACTTTTCGCACGGTCAGGAAGCCGCGCACCTCTGGTATCACGATCATGCGATGGGCATCACCCGGCTCAACGTCTACGCCGGTCTGATCGGCAACTATTTGATCAGGGATGAATTCGACACCGGCAAGCTGGGAAACCCGTTGGGGTTGCCGGCCAAGGAATTCGAGATCCCATTGATCCTGCAGGAGAAGATCTTCACACCGACCGGCGCCCTGAACGGCCGATCCACCATCTTGATCCCGGAAGGATCGTGGGAAGGCGGAGCCGTGGGCGACGTCGGCTTGGTCAACGGCAAGGTGTGGCCGGAACTGGCTGTGGCTCGGGGCCTTTACCGTTTCCGGATCGTCAATGCGTCGTCGGCAAGTGTGTGGAATCTTCACTTCTCGAACATGATGACGTTCTGGGTCATCGGTAACGACGCCGGAATGCTCGACGCGCCCGTCGCGGTCAATGCCTTCCGCTGCGCACCGGGGGAGCGGTACGACCTCCTCGTCGATTTCACCGGACTGTCGGAGGGATCGACGGTGGAGCTTCGCAACGACGAGGCGCCCCCGCTACCCGCTGCTGTCATCGGTGAAGTGACGATGCCGCTGTTCTGCCGGTTTCGCGGCGACCCCAGGCGCGGATTCACCGGTGGTGTTCCGTCGCAGCTGCGCGGTGGACGCCGGCAACGTGACGTTCTCGCCCCGTTGGAGCAGCCGACGGTAATTCGCACGGTGACGGTCAGCCAGCAACTGGAACTGCGGAATCCACCGGCTCAGATGACTCTGAACAACCTGACGTTCAGCACCACCGACGTCGAGAGGCCGCGGCAAGGCACCGTCGAGCAGTGGAACATCGTCAACACCACGCCTGACCCGCATCCGATACACCTGCACCTGGTGAATTTCCGGATTCTCGGCAGAACGCCGATGCGGACGTTGGAGTACCTGATCCGTCATCCCCAGCCGACGATCGGCAACAAGTGGACTCCGTCTCCCGACGGGTTCGAGGCGGGGCCGATGATCTCGCCGGCGCCGTGGGAAGCAGGGATGAAGGACACCGTCAGGGTGGACGGTGGCACGGTCACGCGGATCATCGTGCGATTCCCCACCGCAGACGAGTTGGGTTTCGATCCCGACGCGATGTTCGATCGACTACCGAAGGCTGTCATGACGGGCGGTGCGATGACGGGCGGTGCGATGACGGGCGGTGCGATGACGGGCGGTGCGATGACGGGCGGCGATCAGGCGCATCAGGGAAACGGGCACCACGGTATGAGTGACCCTGGTCGACTCCAGGGGTACGTGTGGCACTGCCACCTGCTCGATCACGAAGATCACGACATGATGTTGCCCTATCGCATCGTGCCGTGAGCCCTTCCGAAGACGCTCGTGAAATGAACAGGAGCGGGCAGGCGCACGCACGTCGGATCACCTCGGTCACCTAGCAGGATCGCTTCGGTCCTTCCCATGAATTTGGAACACGTTCTACAGTGAAAGGGCTGAGGTCTGTACCTCGGCCATGCGCCACCACCGAAGGCGGCGCGGACGATCTGCAGACCGGTTCGACGAATTACACGGAAGGAACACCTCACAGTGACCACAGAGGCATTCATTTATGAAGCCATCCGTACCCCGCGAGGCCGCGGCAAGAAGACCGGGTCGTTGCACTCGGTCAAGCCGATCTCGCTGGTCACGGGTCTGATCCAGGAACTGCGCGTGCGCTTTCCCGACCTCGACGAGGATCGGATCTCCGACCTCATCCTGGGCGTCGTCACCCCCGTTGGCGATCAGGGAATGGACATCGCCCGCGTTGCAGTCAACGATGCTGGACTGCCCGACACCGTCGGTGGCGTTCAGCTCAACCGTTTCTGCGCTTCCGGCCTCGAAGCCGTGAACATGGCAGCTCAGAAGGTTCGGTCCGGCTGGGACGAACTGGTGATCGCCGGCGGCGTCGAGTCGATGTCCCGCGTTCCGATGGGATCCGACGGTGGACCGTGGGCGCTCGACCCCGCCACCAACTACGACAACTACTTCGTGCCGCAGGGCGTCGGCGCAGACCTCATCGCCACCATCGAGGGCTTCTCGCGTGACGACGTCGACGCATACGCCGTGCGCTCGCAGGACCTCGCCGCCAAGGCGTGGACCGGCGGATACTTCGCCAAGTCGGTAGTGCCGGTCAAGGACATCAACGGCATCACCATCCTCGACAACGACGAGCACATGCGTCCGGGCACCACGGCAGAGAACCTCGCCGGCTTGGCTCCCGCGTTCGGTGTGATCGGTGAAATCGGCGGATTCGACGCCGTATCGCTGCAGAAGTACCACTGGGTCGAGAAGATCAACCACGTTCACCACGGTGGCAACAGCTCGGGAATCGTCGACGGCGCTGCCCTCGTGCTCGTCGGTAGCGAGCAGGCCGGCAAGGACATGGGTCTGACGCCGCGCGCTCGCGTCGTCGCCACCGCCACCAGCGGCGCCGACTCCACCATCATGCTCACCGGCCCGACGCCGGCGTCGAAGAAGGTTCTGGCAGCTGCCGGCCTGACGGTCGACGACATCGACCTCTTCGAGATCAACGAGGCATTCGCTTCCGTCGTCCTGAAGTTCCAGAAGGACCTGAACATTCCGGACGAGAAGCTCAACGTCAACGGTGGCGCGATCGCCATGGGTCACCCGCTCGGTGCCACCGGCGCGATGATCACCGGAACGATGGTCGACGAGCTCGAGCGTCGTGGCGGCAAGCGCGCCCTCATCACCCTGTGCATCGGCGGCGGTATGGGCGTTGCCACCATCATCGAGCGCGTCTGACGCGGCGTCCGTCCTTCCAACGAGGCTTACCAGGAGTCAAGCAAAGTGACTGATCAGAACATCATCAACTGGGACCAGGACGCCGACGGCATCGTCGTGCTCACCATCAACGATCCCAACCAGGGCGCAAACACCATGAACGACGCGTACATCGCGTCGATGAAGGCCACCGTCGACCGTCTGGTCGCCGAGAAGGACTCCATCACCGGTGCCGTCATCACCTCCGGCAAGAAGACCTTCTTCGCCGGTGGCGACCTCAAGAACATGATCAAGGTCGGACCCGAGCAGGCCGAGGAGATCTACAACCACAGCGTCGAGATCAAGGCTGACCTGCGTCGCCTCGAAACTCTCGGCAAGCCGGTAGTCGCCGCGATCAACGGCGCGGCACTCGGTGGCGGCCTCGAGATCGCTCTCGCGACCCACCATCGCATCGCGGCAGACGTCAAGGGCGTCAAGATCGGCCTGCCCGAGGTCACCCTCGGCCTGCTGCCGGGTGGCGGTGGCGTCGTGCGCACCGTGCGGATGCTCGGTCTGCAGAACGCGCTCATGGGCGTCCTGCTCCAGGGACAGCAGCGCGGACCCGTTCAGGCCAAGGAAGTCGGCCTCATCGACGAGGTCGTCGGCTCGGTGGAGGAACTGGTTCCGGCTGCGAAGGCATGGATCAAGGCCAACCCCGAAGGCGGCGTTCAGCCGTGGGATGTCAAGGGCTACAAGATCCCTGGCGGAACCCCGTCCACCCCGGCATTCGCTGCCAACCTTCCGGCGTTCCCCGCGAACCTGCGCAAGCAGCTCAAGGGTGCTCCGATGCCGGCTCCGCGCGCCATCATGGCTGCAGCCGTCGAAGGCTCGCAGGTCGACATCGACAATGCGCTGCTCATCGAGGCTCGCTACTTCACCTCGCTGGTGACCGGCCGCGTCGCGAAGAACATGATTCAGGCGTTCTTCTTCGACCTGCAGTCGATCAACGGCGGCGGTTCACGTCCGGCAGGCATCGAGAAGTCCACCATCAAGAAGGTCGGCGTCCTCGGCGCAGGCATGATGGGCGCGGGCATCGCGTACGTCTCCGCGAAGGCCGGCTTCGACGTCGTCCTCAAGGACGTCACCATAGAGGCCGCCAACAAGGGTAAGGCGTACTCCGAAGGCATTGAGGCCAAGGCACTCTCGCGCGGCAAGACCACGCAGGAGAAGTCCGACGCACTCCTCGCCAAGATCACCCCGACGGCTGACCCGGCCGATTTCGCCGGCGTCGACTTCGTCATCGAAGCCGTCTTCGAGAGCCAGGAACTCAAGCACAAGGTGTTCCAGGAGATCGAGGACATCGTCGATCCCAAGGCGCTGCTGGGCTCGAACACCTCGACGCTGCCCATCACGGGTCTCGCCACCGGCGTGAAGCGTCAGGAAGACTTCATCGGCATCCACTTCTTCTCGCCCGTCGACAAGATGCCGCTGGTGGAGATCATCCGCGGTGAGAAGACCTCCGACGAGACTCTGGCTCGCGTGTTCGACTACGTCCAGGCGATCCGCAAGACGCCGATCGTGGTCAACGACTCGCGTGGCTTCTTCACCTCGCGTGTCATCGGAACCTTCATCAATGAGGCCATCGGCATGCTCGCCGAGGGCGTCGAGCCTGCCACCATCGAGCAGGCCGGTATGCAGGCCGGTTACCCCGCTGCGCCGCTTCAGCTTTCGGATGAGCTCAACCTCACCCTCATGCAGAAGATCCGCAAGGAATCTGCCGACGCCGCCAAGGCCGAAGGCAAGGAACTGCCGGCAGATCCGGCCGGCGAGGTCATCAACACCCTCGTCGAGAAGTTCGATCGTAAGGGCAAGCTCGGTGGAGCGGGCTTCTACGATTACGCAGAGGGCAAGCGCACCGGCCTGTGGTCCGGACTCCGCGAGAACTTCAACTCCGGAACCTCCGACGCCCCGATCCAGGACCTCATCGACCGCATGCTGTTCATCGAGGCGATCGAGACGCAGAAGTGCTTCGACGAGAACGTCCTGATCACCACGGCGGACGCCAACATCGGCTCCATCATGGGCATCGGATTCCCGGCCTGGACCGGTGGCGTTCACCAGTTCATCGTCGGTTACGAGGGCGGCACAGCCGGCTTCGTCGCTCGCGCAAAGGAACTCGCTGCGCAGTACGGCCCGCGGTTCACCCCGCCGGCGTCGCTGGAGGCATAAACCCCCGTGCGCGGTTAGGGAGTCTCAGCACTTCCTAACCGCGCACAGCTTTATCCACAGGTTGGTTTTTTCGGCGAAATCCGTCTGTATGTTTTTGCAGGCTCGGCGTATGCCTTCACATACAGAAATCGATGAACTGCAGACAGTCGTCGATGCTCAGCGCGGACTGGTCAGTCACACCCAACTTCACGCCATCGGATTTCCTCGCTCCCGCGTGAAACAACGAGTCGAGGTCGGGCGCTGGCAAACTGTTCTTCACGGCGTCTACTCCGTCACCACGGGCCCATTGACCAGGCATGAGGTACTCGAGGCCGCGCTCCTGTACGGCGGCGGTTCGTCGATGCTCAGCCATCACACTGCCGCTGAGGAATGGTCGATGCGTCGGCCGGACAACACTGCGCCAGTACATATCACCGTTCCGTACGGGAAGTCTGCGATCTCTCAGGCTGCCACTTTCGTTCGTGGCCTCGGCGCCGAACGGCATCCGTCACCCCTGATCGGCACCGTCCTCCATCCTGGCGTCGTGGTCCACCGTTCGAGGGCTCATCGTCACATCGGTGTCGACGCGCAGATGCCGCGAACCAGCAAGGCTGATACGGCTCTCGATCTGGCCGTCGCAGAACCGACTCCGCGCGAGGCCTATGTCTGCCTTATCACCACAGTCACCAACGGCCGCATCCGTTTGACGGACATCCGTCGACGCATGGAGGAGCGCTCACCGCGTAGATACCGGAAGGCCCTCGACAGTGCGGTGAAGCTTTTGGCAGACGGGGTGCAATCGACTCTCGAATATCACTATGCGGTGGATGTGGAGCAGGCACACGGGTTGCCGTCGGCCAGACGCCAATCACCGGTTCGCGTCGACGGTCGCACGCTGTACGAGGATTGCGATTACAGCGAAGTGGGTGTGCCGTTGACAGTTCGTCTCGACGGTCGGTGGGCGCATTCCATGGCCGAGGTGGCATTCCGTGATCGCCGCCGTGACAATGCGGCAGAGCTGGCAGGTCGTCCGCGGTTGGTCTACGGATTCGACGAGGTGGTGAAGACCCCGTGCGAGGTTGCGCGCGAGGTGGAGACGGTCTTGCGACGTGGAGGTTGGGAGAGAACGGGGGAGAACCCCTGCAGGGCCTGTGAGTGGTTAAGGAGTGCAGAGACTCCTTAACCACTCACAGGGAGCGGAGCTCCCTAGGCCTTCCACCACGGGCGAAGCGGCACATGCGCCTCACCCTTGGGGCCGAGCTTGACGGCCAGAACCTGGTGCAGCTGAACGACATTGCGCTCGAACCCGAGGCGAGAGCCGGCCATGTACAGGCCCCAGACGCGTGCGGTTCCCTCACCGACCTCGGCGACGCAGGCGTCCCAGTTGTCGACGAGGTTCTGGCACCATCCGGCGAGTGTCAGTGCGTAGTGCTCGCGCAGGTTCTCCTCGTGCCGCACCTCGAGACCGACGTTCTGGATCTCGGAGATGATGCGTCCCGATCCGGTGAGCTCCCCGTCGGGGAAGACGTACCGGTCGATGAATCCGCCTGCCTTGGCGCTGCTTCGGTTGTCCGGACGGGTGATGCAGTGGTTGAGCAGACGCCCACCCTCACGCAGCTTGCCCTTGAGGAACTCGAAGTACGCCGGGTAGTTTCCGACGCCGATGTGTTCGGTCAGGCCGATGGACGATACTGCGTCGAAGCCGGTCTCGGCTACGTCGCGGTAGTCGGAGAAACGGACCTGGGCGAGATCGGCGAGGCCCTCGTCCTCGATGGCCTTCTGTGCCCAATCTGCTTGCTCGCGTGAGAGAGTCACACCGATCACCTTGACGCCGCGCCGGGCGGCGTAGCGGACCATCGAGCCCCAGCCGCAACCGATGTCGAGAAGTCGGTCACCCTCCTGGAGTCCGAGCTTCTCGAACACCAGACGGTACTTGTTCTCCTGGGCTTCTTCGAGGGTCTGTTCCGCATTGTCGTAGGCGGCGCAGGTGTACGTCATGGACGGGCCGAGTACGTACTCGTAGAAGGTGTTGGAGACGTCGTAGTGGTGGTGAATGACTTCGGCGTCACGAGTCTTGGAGTGACGCAGGCCTTCTGCGACGCGACGCCAGCGAGGAAGGTGTTCCTGGGGCGGCGGAGCGATGGGCCGCAACAGATCCCAGCCCAGTGAGCGGGTGATGCTGGCGAGCGTCAGTGCCGACGGGCGCTTGAGGTGGAGTTCGTCACCCATGATGCGCAGAATCTCGTACGGATCACCGGGGTGAACACCCTCGGCTTCGAGATCGCCGGAGACGTACGCGCGGGCCATACCGAGATCGCCGGGCGCCGTTGCGAGATAAGTGGTTCCGCGAGTCGACTTGAGATGCAGTCCGTAGTCGGCATCTTCGGGGCCGGCGGTGCTGCCGTCGTACGCGGTGAATCGAAGCGGCAGCATGCCGTCGGAAAGCGTCTCGAGAATCTCTGCGATAGAGAGCTTGTCCTGGCTTTTGGAGTCTTTGAACGTGGTCATTTACGTTGCACCGCCTTAGAGAATAGATCCAATAAACGGGATTTCGGGTCGTAGCGTTCCTTGAGTCCGATGTACCGGTCGCCGCCGTAGTACAGCTCCTCGAAGTCTTCCCTCGAGTAGTAGGAGTCGGAGTAGAGCGATTTGTGTCCGTCGAAATCGCTGACCTTTTCTTCGATCAGTCGATTTGCTGCCCCCTCGCGCTCACCGGGAACGATCGGCACCGAAGACCAGAAGCCGATGTTGACGTAGGTGCGCTTGGGTTCGAGGGGGTAGAGGGGCCACGGCCGCGATGCGGAGGCAGCGGCCGGGCTGGGCTCACGTAGGCGCAACGGGCACAACCACAGTGGTTCGATCGGGATTTCCTCGAGGAACCACGAGACGAAGTCCGCGGTTCGTTCGATGGGTACCTCGACGTCCTGGACGACGCGTTCGCGCGGGGGCTTGCCCTTGCGCTTTTCGAGGCGATCTCCGATGTCGTACTTGTGGTCGAGGGCGATCAGCTTCCAGTAGAAGCTGCTGCGCAGGTACTGCTTGGGCCAGAAGCGTCGAATCTTCGGGTTCTGTGCACCGAAAGCCCGTGAGCACCAGAACCAGTCGGTGTCCCAGCGCCACAGGTAGTCCCGAATGGTCAAGCGATCCGTCTTGGGCTGGGTGAGCGACGAGTGCTGGATCGACCGGTAGAAGATGTCCTGATCGGTGTAGTCGCTGACCGGGCCTTCCTCGTCGGTCTGCACGCCGAGGGTGAGGTAGCTCTCGGAATCGGTGAAGACCACCCCGTCGAGATAGTCGACGGCAATTCCGTTGTACTCACGCTCGGTGACGATGCGGTCCATCGTTTCTTCGAGCTTCTTCAGCGAATCGAAGCGCACGTGACGCAAGGCGACGTACTTCTTCACAGGCTCGAGTGCGATCTTCAATCGCGTCGAATAGCCAAGGGTGCCGTAGGAATTGGGGAAACCGAAGAACAACTCGGCGTGTTCACCGTCCGGTGTTGCGGTGATGATCTCGCCGCTCCCAGTCAGCACGTCGATCTCGAGTACAGACTCGTGCGGCAGTCCGTTGCGGAAGGAGGTGGACTCGATGCCCAGGCCTGTCACCGCACCGCCCAGGGTGATGGTCTTGAGCTGAGGCACGACCAACGGCGCCAGCCCGTAGGGCAGCGTCGCGTCGACGAGGTCCTCGTACGTGCACATGCCGGCGACGTCGGCTGTGCGCGCCTGCGCATCGACGGCGATGACACCGGCCAGACCGCTGACGTCGAGGCCGGGGGCCGACGTCTTGGCGCGAGCGCGGAACAAATTGGATGTCTTCTTTGCCAGGCGTACAGAAGCATCGGCGGGAATGGCGCGGTATGACGCGAGTAGGCGTTCGACGCCTTCTCTGTGCTGCTCGAACCCCATTTCACGCGCAGCATCGGAACCCGGGCCTTGCTTTGTCCGGATTCGATCTAACTTCTGAACTACCCCATTGAACGAGAGAGTCACACCCTGACGCTATCGGTAGTTGCGTGTGCAAGCTATCTGGAGGGGTCTTAATGCCCGAATTTGATCGAGTTGTTGCAAACGAACTCGGTAAATGCGCCGAGTGGTGAACCAGCTCACACGGAATGGGTAGATGGTCGAGATACCCGGGCGCAGCAGGCAGTATGGAAAGGAATATCTGCGCAGTTCGAGGTGCGGATTCGGGTAGTCAATCGCGGTATCGAGCCGCGTTGGTCGAGCAAGGAGACGTAGGGCATATGGGTCAGGTCAATGCAATGAGTTCGATAGTCGTCACAGCAGCACCCGACAAGGTGCTCGCGGCGCTCTCGGACTACGAGACGGTTCGCCCGCGAATCCTGTCCGAGCAGTACCTCGACTACAAGGTCGTCGAAGGCGGCCAGGGTGACGGAACCGTCGCGCAGTGGACGCTCAAGGCGACGGAAAAGCGCTCGCGCAACGTCAAGGCCACCGTGACGGTCGACGGCAACGTCATCACCGAGAAGGACGCGAACTCCAGTCTCGTCACCACCTGGACCGTTGCCCCCAACGGCACCGGAACGACGGTGACGACGCTCACCCAGTGGCAGGGTGCCACCGGTATCGGTGGTTTCTTCGAGCGCACCTTCGCTCCGAAGGGTCTGCAGCGTATCCAGGCCCAGGTCCTGGAGAACCTCAAGCGCGAACTCGTCTGACTGATCCTGCATCACCGAGATGGCGTCGTACCTTCACCGGTACGGCGCCTTCTTTCATGGGCCGGTAATGATCCGCCCCAATTCGGTGAGTGCGGGGTTTCCGCTTTCCCAGTAGTCGCTGTGAACTCCGAACCCAGGCTCTCCGGGTGATCCGGTGAATACCTGCGCGCCGAATTCCGGATCCGAGGGGTCGAACCCGTGGATTCCGAGGATCTTGGGGATCAATTGGACCGGATCCCAGTAGGCCGTCGTCGAATGAACATGGCGCGC
Source organism: Rhodococcus sp. P-2 (assembly GCF_016598535.1). Lineage (GTDB taxonomy): Bacteria > Actinomycetota > Actinomycetes > Mycobacteriales > Mycobacteriaceae > Rhodococcus_F > Rhodococcus_F baikonurensis. The sequence continues at coordinate 3,172,412 of NZ_CP066779.1, forward strand.
CACCTCGGCCGCGTCGACGCGGTCCAGGCTCAGTTCGTTCACGCGCTCGGCATCGACGCCCGGGCTGGCGACGAAAACCAGTTCGTCGACGTCGAGGGAAGCGCCACGGGTAGTCGCAGCACCGACGACGGTGCTGCCGTAGGAATGACCGATCACCACGTTGTGCGACGGCGGACCGTCGTGTGAGGCGCGTAGCCCGTTTTGAAAACTGTCCAGCCTCCGCGCCGCGGAGTTGGCGTAGAGATCCGATGCTGCGTCGGGAATGCCTGGGGGAGAGTCGTATCCGGACCACAGGATCACTGATGTGGCTTCCGTTGGTACCGTCCCGACGGCCGCGTCGTACATGGCCTTGGTTCGTTGCAGATCGCCGCCGACGCCGGATAGCCCGGAGCCGGTTCCGGGAACCAGTGTTGCGACGTTGTCGGCGGCATCGGGATTACCGACTGCCACGACGGCGTGCCCATCCGTGACCGAGAGAAGGAACGTGTCCGGTCGAAGTTCGCCGTGCACGGCCGCATATCCCGCGGCTACCGTTCGATCCGGCAACCGCTCGAGCACAGTGAGGTACCGCCGGTTGTAGTAGTCCCGGTCGAGAGCGGGAAGGCCGTCGAGGCTACCGATGGACGGATCCCACCTCGCCAACGCGTCTTTCTCTCCGGGGCTCAGTGTTTCCCACAGTCGGTGTAGTTCTGCGGGTGTCCCGGGGAGTGTCGACCTCCCGTCGAGAATGTCGACGACTGTGCGGCCCAGAGAATCAGGCTGACTACCCAAAAGTGATCCGATCTCCCGGAATGCCTCACCCAGAGCAGTCGCGGCCCGGTTGTCTTGGTCGTCGAGCAACGTCAACGCAGTGGAGATCTTCTGCTGAAAAATCTGTGCAGCCGTGGCGTTTTCGGAATCCTGCATGACGTCGACCACATTCCACGGCTGCTTCGGCGCGGGTGCCGATACAGCCCCACTGTCTGACACCGTCAAGCCGTGTTCGAGCGTCGCCTCCTCGACCAGATCCAGAACTGATTTTTGCGCCACACCAATCGTATTGGCCGCTCCGCCATACAGATCCGCAACTACGCGAACCGCGATCGACAGCCGAGACGAGGAAAGCGAGATGCCAGACCACAGCACTGCCGCCGCGCTCGACGCTTGTCCCTGCCAGAATTCACGGACGGCGTCGACGCTGCGTCCGGCGTCATCGCCGAGAACTTCGATCTGCCGGTCGATTTCGATCAGTTCCGAAGCGCTTGTGCGCAATCTCTCCGGTGACCACGCGCGAAGCTGAGAAACGGTGGGCCGCATCAGTAGGCTCCGCGCAGCTCGGACACCACTTCTGCCTCGGCAGCGTCGTACAGACCTGCTGCGGCAGCGGTTCCCGACGCCATCAGTCCCAACTGCGTAGCCAGGTGCCGGTACGCGTCCGTGATGACGTCTGCATTCCCGATCGACACAGCCGTGACGGCGGACGAGTTCAGGGCCGCCGAGGCTTCGAAGATCGGGCCGGCAGAATCGATCCCCGAGATCTGATCCGCAATTCGAGACAGATCAGCCGAAAGTTGCTGCAACGCAGCAATGTCTACCTGAAGTATCGGCCCCATGGCAGAACCGTATCCAGGTGAGCGGGCTACCGGGGCTGTGACGACTTTCCTGTGGACAAGCGGGATTTCTCCACAGAAGCGAGGTCAGGGGGTTGTCAGGAAGGCGGTGACTCCGCTGGTGACGGCGGCTGCATACTCCTGCTGACCGTCCGGGCTCGTCATGCGCGCTGCCTCGTCGGCATTTCGCATGTTGCCGAGTTCGACCAGAATCGACGGCCGCTGCGACAGGTTGAGGCCAGTGAGGTCGGCGCGTGGTGCCAGCCCGTCGTCACCGATGTAGGTCGACGGGGTGAGTCCGGCCGTGACGAGTGAGTCGCGCATGGTTTCGGCGAAAGCCACGGACGGGCCGGCCTGAACCGTGTTCAGCGGGGGAGCGGAGTAGCAGACGTGGAAGCCCTCGGCGCCAGCTGCTGCGCCATCCGCGTGAATGCTCACCACGACGTCGGCGCCGGAGGAATTGGCCGCTTCGGCGCGTGCGTCGACGCATGATCCGACGCTGACGTCATCGGGTCGACTCAGGACGACTGTGGCGCCTCGGCCTTCGAGTTCGCTCTTGACCAGGCTCGCGACTTCCCAGTTGAAGGTGTGCTCGGGGAACCCGGCATCGGTGTTGGTGCCGGTGGTCTGGCAGTTCTTGGTGCCGCCGCGGCCCGTGGGGACCTGGGTATTGATGCTGTCGTCGTTCGCCCCGCTGTGCCCGGGATCGAGGAAGACGACCTTGCCGGTGAGCGCAGCGGGGACGTCAGCGGCGACAGTGCTGAGCGGAGACACCTCGACCGAGGTCGTGGCCTCGGCAGTCTCAGTCGGAATCGTGCACGCAGCGCTCAGAAGCCCGGCCCCGACCACGGCAATCAGGGCAGTGGAGCGGAACACACGTGATGCCATGTTTGACCTACCTGACGGTTTTACGGTGTCTGACTGGTTCCGGCGCACCCGCTCACGGTAGCGCGCACCGACTACGCTGGTGGGGATAACTCTGTAGAAAGGACCGCTCGTGCAACCAGGTGGAGCACCCGACATGTCTGCTCTGTTGGCTCAGGCTCAGCAGATGCAGCAGCAATTGATGGCGGCGCAGCAGGAAATGGCTCAGGCCGAAGTGACCGGTCAGGCCGGTGGCGGACTGGTTGTCGCCACGGTCAAGGGCACCGGCGAGGTTGTCGGTCTGCAGATCGACCCCAAGGTCGTCGACCCCGAAGACGTCGAGACGCTGCAGGATCTGGTGATCGGCGCGATCGAGGACGCTTCGCGCAAGGCACAGGAAGTCGCTGCTGAGAAGCTCGGCCCGTTGGCCGGCGGACTCGGCGGAGGCCTTCCCGGTCTTCCCGGCTTCTAGAAACGAGAACGCGTGTACGAAGGTCCGGTTCAGGATCTGATCGACGAACTCGGGAAGCTTCCCGGAGTCGGGCCGAAGAGCGCTCAACGCATCGCTTTTCACCTGCTTTCGGTGGAGCCTCCCGAGATCGACCGTTTGAAGAATGCATTGCAGCGCATCCGTGACGGCGTTCAGTTCTGCACGGTGTGCGGAACTGTGTCCGATCAGGAGAAGTGCCGCATCTGCGCCGACGCACGTCGCGACCGCACGGTGATCTGCGTCGTAGAGGAGCCGAAGGACGTCCAGGCCGTCGAGCGCACCCGTGAGTTCAAGGGTCGCTATCACGTGCTCGGTGGTGCGCTCAATCCGCTCTCGGGGATCGGGCCGGACCAGTTGCGCATCCGGGAGTTGTTGGCTCGCATCGCAAATCAGGAGGACGGTGTCGACGTGTCCGAGGTCATCATCGCCACCGACCCCAATACCGAGGGCGAGGCGACAGCTACGTATCTCGTTCGCATGATGCGAGACATCCCGGGGCTGACGGTGTCTCGGTTGGCTTCGGGCCTTCCGATGGGTGGCGATCTCGAATTTGCCGACGAGTTGACGTTGGGTCGGGCATTGTCCGGCCGTCGTGAATTGTCGCGGAACGCTTGATGAGCGGCACGGGGCAAGGTCAGCAAGTGCGGCGTACGTCCGAGCAGACCCGTGCGGAGATCATCGCGTCGGCAGGGAAGGCGTTTGCGACTCGGCCGTACCGCGAGATCACGCTCAAGGACATTGCCGAAGACGCGGGAGTCAGCGCTCCGCTGATCATCAAGTACTTCGGATCCAAAGAGCAGTTGTACGACGAGTTGGTCGACTTCCGCGCGGCGGCGATAACGGTATTCGACGCACCGAACGACTCCCTGGGCGAACGCATGGTCTCTTTGTTCACCAAGCCGCTGGAGTCGTACAAGCCGCTGTCCATGAGCTTGTTGTTCATGAGCGGTGTCAGTGAGGAGAGCAACCGCAAGCTGCGCGAGAACTATTCGACGCAGATGATCGACACTCTCGCTGCTCGCCTGTCCGGCCCAGACGCCAGATTGCGCGCGGAACTGGCGATGTCGATGGTGGTCGGAGTGGCGATCATGCGCCGACGGATGATGGCCGGCCATGCCACCGGCACCCAGGACGAGGTGGTTGCCCTGTACGCACCACTTGTCCAAAAGCTCCTCGACGGGTGAGCGGCGTCACAATTCTTGCTTGGTAAATATCCGTTCACCTAATGTAGGTGAACGGATATTTACCTAGTGGGAACAGGTGGTGTGGGGTGACGACGCTCGACCGTCCGCCGGGCACACCAGCAGTCCCCACCCTCGATACGAGTCCGGCGCTGCCGCGCTCCCGCTTCCTGTTTCCCATCGTTGTCGCCGCCGCCGTGTTCCAGGCAGTTCTGCAGACCGTCATCGTTCCGTTGCTGCCGGAGTTGCCTCACTTCACGGGTGCCGGGCGCACGGCCGTGTCGTGGTTGGTGACCGTCACGCTGCTGGTCGGCGCCGTGGTCACTCCCATCTTCGGCCGGCTCGCAGACATGTTGGGCAAGAAGAAGATGCTTCTCGTCGCTTTCTCGATGATGACTCTCGGCTCGATGTTGTGTGCACTGTCCTCGGACATCGCGGTCCTCATCTTCGCGAGAGCGTTGCAAGGGGCCGGGTCGGCAGTCATCCCCATCGGAATCTCCATGCTGCGCGACGAGTTGCCACGCAACAAGGTCAACGGTGCGGTGGCCATGATGAGTTCGACGCTCGGCGTCGGAACAGCTTTGGGCATACCGTTTTCCGCGATGATCGCGCAGTACTCGAACTGGCACGTCCTGTTCTGGGTAACCACCGCCATCGGGCTGTCCGTGACTCTTGCTGCGGTGCTGTTCATTCGAGAGTCCGAGCCGAATCCGTCGGGAAGATTCGACGGCGTCGGGGCTGCAGGTTTGAGTGCCGCGATGATCGCGCTACTGGTGCCGATCACTCAGGGGTCGAGTTGGGGATGGACCAGCGGAGCGGTGATCTCCATGCTGGCCGCGTCGGCGGTGCTGTTCACACTCTGGGTAATTCAACAGCGGCGCAACGTCAATCCGTTGGTCGACGTCCGTGCTCTCGTCAAGCGTGCGGTGTTGATCCCGCATCTGGCGGCTCTGCTGGTCGGGTTCGCCTTCTTCGGGAACACGCTGATCACCACGCAGCTGCTGCAAGGGATGAAGGGGCCGGGTGCCGGGTACGGCCTGTCGATTATCGCGGCGGCGCTGTGTCAGATTCCGGCCAGTATCGCGATGGTGCTGTTCTCACCGGTCGCGGTGCGAATTACCGACCGCTTCGGTTCACGAACTGCGATGTTGACCGGTGCCGTGTTCCTCGCCGGAGGGTACGGGATTCACGCAGTTGCCGGTAAGCCGCTGTGGGGAGTGGTTGCGGCGCTGGGTATCACGGCAGTCGGGACTGCAATCGTGTACAGCACGCTCTCGCTGCTGATTCTGGTTGCCGTGCCGCGTCAGCGACTGGCGGCAGCCAACGGGGTGAACTCACTTCTGCGGACGTCCGGAAGCACGATCTGCAGCGCGACGGTGGCAACCATCCTCGCGGCATTCGTGATCAGCGGTTCGGAACATTCCACGTCGTGGACCGGATTCTCCGTCGCCTACCTGGTGTGCGCGGGTTGCGCGGTGGTCGTATTCGCAGTGTCGATCCTGTTGCCGCAGGGGCGAACCCCGAAACACATTGATCTGCCGGATCTCGTCAGGCGACCCTGAATCCCGAGAGGAAGAGCGTGATCATCAGATCCGCGAACTCTTCGGTGGTGTACTTCTGGCGGTCCGGCCAATGCGTTGTCGACCACAGGGTGTCGCGTACCGATCGATAGAAAATCTCCGGGGCCACGTCTTTGCGGAAGATTCCCTGATCGACACCTTCGGCAATCGCTTTCATCCAATGCTCGCGGACCTGGCGGGAAGGCCCGTCGACGGATTGCAGGAGATCGTTGTCGCGTAGGTAGGCCCGATCGTTCTGGTAGATCGCCGTCGGGTGGGGGTGCAGTTCGATGACGATCAGCGTCTCGCGGATCAGGCCGCGTAGGACGTCCTCGGGGCCGTTCGCCGTCTGCTCCACCTGATCGAAGCGGAGCTGAATGTCGGTGATGAAGCCGCGCATGAGCTCGGCAACTATCGCATTCTTCGACTTGAAGTAGTGGTAAAGGCTGCCCGAGAACACTCCGGCGGCGTCGCCGATCTCGCGAACGGTCGTGGTGGCGACACCCTTCCTGGCGAACAGCTCGGCTGAGCTCTCCAGGATCTTCTCCCGACGATCTGGTGATGCCACTGAAATCTCCACTGGTTGTCGGTCCTGCTCAGGGCAGGGTTTCGCGGGTGCCGGGCTGCCGGCGTCGAACGTAGCGCAATCCTGCCTGATAGCTCCGGCTCGAACCAATTCGTCGGTGAGATCGCGTGTTTCCACTTCCGGATTCCTATGCTAGCTTCAGAATCAAGCGCTTGCTCAACTTTCGTTCACGGAGGATTTCAGTGCAGAGCCTGCAGACGCAATTTCCGAATTTCATCGGCGCAGAGGCCGAACCGGCCCGGGTCGCCCGCTACGCGGTCAACGAGGCGATGATCCGCAACTGGGTCGAGGCGCACGACGACCGCAACCCGATCTACGTCGACGCCGAGGCCGCCCGCAGTACCGGCCGTCGAGACGTCGTCTGTCCGCCCGCCATGATTTCGACCTGGGTGATGGCGGGTTACCGACGTTATCGGCAGGTCCAGCAACTTCGCGCCGACGGAGCCTCCGAGGACTTCGCGTATTCACGACTGCTGGCGTTGTTGGACGAGGCCGGATACACGTCCGTTGTCGCGACCAACGTCGAGCAGGAGTATTTCGCGGAGCTGAGCCCCGGAGATCACGTCACCGCGCATTTCATCATCGAAGCGATCTCGCCGTTCAAACAGACTGCCCTCGGTCACGGGTGCTTCATCACTCTGTTCAAGAAGTACGTCGACCAGGACGGAAAGACGTTGGTCGAAGAGCGCTTTCGATTGCTCAGGTTCAAACCAGATGCCCAGCCCGATACCCGGCTCGATGCCCAGGAGGTAATCGCATGAGCGAGACCGGCTCCCGCAACACTGCTGTACCGAGACTTACCGTCACCGACGACAACGATTTCTTCTTCTCCGCCGCACAAGAGGGTCGCCTCGAGATCCAACGGTGCGCGGATTGCAAGACGTTGCGCCACCCACCCGCGCCCGCCTGCCCGGAATGCCGCTCGTTCAGTTGGGACACAGTCGAATCCACGCGTCGATGCACGTTGCACAGCTTCACAGTCATCCATCACCCGAAGGATCCTGCCTTCGAGTACCCGCTCGCCGTCGGGCTCGTCGACCTCGAAGAAGGCACGCGACTGGTTGCCGACATCGCGGGGATCGATCACGAGGAACTCGAATTCGGCATGGAACTCGAAGTGGCGTTCTCCGAGCACGCTCACGGCGAGATGCTGCCGCAACTGAGGCGACGGGGATCGGTGCAATGACGAATCTTTTTGATTACGAAGTGGGTTCGGCCCTCCCCAGCCTCGAACTGCCGTTGGACCGAACGCTCATCGTCGCCACCGCGATCTCTTCGCAGGATTTCGAGGACGTGCATCACGATCCGGGTAAGGCACAGGGTCGCGGAACTCCCGACATCTTCATGAGCATCAACACCACCAACGGGCTCATCGACCGCTATATCACCGACTGGTCCGGCCCGGGATCGCGAATCGTCAAAACATCACTACGGCTTGGTGTTCCGAACTTCCCCGGAGACACAATGACATTCACCGGCAAGGTCACCGCCGCAGACGGCCGGGCGCTCACCGTGACAGTTCTCGGGCAGAACGCGCGCGGAACACACGTGACGGCCGACGTGACTCTCGAACCGGTGGAAAGGGTAATCGCATGACACGAGGATTTTCGAGGCAAGCCGCCATCGCCGGTATCGGCGCCACCGAGTTCTCCAAGAACTCCGGCCGCAGTGAATGGCAGTTGGCGTGCGAATCCGTGATCGCCGCGCTCGACGACGCTCACATCGAGGCAGAAGAGGTGAACGGATTCGCACTGTTCACCATGGAGAACAATCCCGAGATTGCGGTCGCACGCGCCCTCGGGATCCCGGAACTGACGTTCTTCAGTCGTATTCCACACGGCGGCGGCGGTGCCTGCGCACCGGTTCAGCAAGCAGCGCTTGCCGTCGCCAGTGGTGTCGCAGACGTCGTGGTCGTCTACCGTGCCTTCAACGAAAGATCAGGTCACCGATTCGGCGCCGGGCCACCGCCCTTTGCGTACAACGCGTCGACGGACCAGGAGTATCGGAACTGGATCAACCCGTACGGGCTTCTGACCCCGGCGCAGCAGGAAGCCTTCCTGGCCAAGCTGTACATGTACAAGTACGGGGCAACCAGCGCCGACTTCGGTCAGATCTCGGTTCTCTCACGCAAGCACGCCGCGAACAACCCCAAGGCCTGGTTCTACGAACGCCCGATCACTATCGAGGACCATCAGAACTCACGCATGATCGCCGACCCCATCCGCCTGCTCGACTGCTGCCAGGAAAGTGACGGCGGACAGGCGCTGGTCATCGTCAGTGCGGAGCGCGCCCGCGACCTGCCGCACAAACCGGCGATCATCAGCGGTGCTGCGCAAGGCGTAGGTCCGCAACAGATCTCGATGAGCAGCTACTACCGCGACGACATCGACAGCATGCCGGAAGTCGAACTCGTGGCGCGCCAACTGTGGGACCAGGCCGGTATCGGCCCGGACGACATCGATGCCGCAATTCTCTACGACGCTTTCACCCCGATGGTCCTGCTTCAACTCGAGGAGTACGGATTCTGCGGTCGGGGCGAGGCCAAAGACTTCATCGCCGACGGCAATCTCGAGCTGGACGGTCGCCTGCCGATCAACACCCACGGCGGTCAACTCGGTGAGGGATACATCCACGGCGTCAACGGTATTGCCGAAGGTGTTCGCCTGATCCGCGGCACCTCCACCAACCAACCCACCAAAACTCTGGACAACGTGCTCGTGACCGGCGGCTCTCCCGTCCCGCACAGTGCGCTCGTCCTCTCGGCAGATCGCTGAATCTGCCGCCTATTCGAGAAAGCAGGAACAAGATGAGCGAGCGGATCACCTACGCCAGGGCCACCCACGGCGAGGAAGAAATACAGGCGGTTGTCGACGTCTTGCGCAGCGGGCATCAAGGATTGCGCATCGGCAAGAACGTCTTCGAGATGGAAGAACGCATCGCGGCCTTGGCAGGCAAGAAGTTCGGCGTCATGTGCAACTCGGGATCCTCGGGTTTGTACCTGGCAGTCGAGCTGCTCGGGCTGCCTGCCGGAAGCGAGATCATCACGTCGCCGCTGACGTTCTCCACCGACATCGCACCGATCGTTCGTGCCGGTCTGGTGCCGGTGTTCGTGGACGTGGAACCCAACACGTTCAACGTCGACGTCACCAAGATCGAAGCCATGGTCACCGAGAAGACCGGTGCCATACTGATGCCGAACCTGGCCGGCAACTGCCCGGACTGGGACGTCATCCGCGACATCGCAGATCGACACGGACTCAGGGTGATCGAGGATTCGTGTGATGCGATCGGCGCCACGCTCCGCGGCACTCCTACCGGCTCTCGGGCCGACATCGTCGTCACCAGTTTCTCGATGGCACACATCATCACGTGCGCGGGAACCGGCGGAATGGTGTGCGTCGACGACGAAGCCAGCCGAGACAAGGCTCTTCTGCTTCGCCGTTGGGGCCGTCGTAGCGAGCCGAACCTGTTCGGCAGCACCAAGTCCGGTCGAGTCTTCCGTGAAGAACTCGACGGCGTCGACTACGACAACGATTTCATTTTCGAGCTCATGTCGTGGAACTTCGAGCCCTCCGAACTCGGCGCAGCCTACGGCGTGGTGCAGCTCGACAAGCTGGAAGAGAACTACAAGACGCGCAAGGCCACCTTTGCGGCCTTCACAGCGGCATATGGTGCTCACCCCGAATTCTTCACGACGCCGGTAGAACTCGACGGTCTCGATACCGCATGGCTGTGCTACCCGGTGATGATCAACCACAACGCACCCTTCACGCGTAGTGACCTGCAGGAGGCCATCGAGGCCGACGGTATCGACACACGAACTGTGTGGAGCGGCAATGTCACTCGCCACCCGATGATGAACAACATCGAGTTCCGTCAGCCGGCCGAGGGTCTGCCGGAAGCCGACGCGGTCTTTGCCCGCGGCATGACACTCGGTATGAGCCACGGCCTGCGTGACGACGAAGTTGCTCGGATTGCAGAGAGCATCAATCGCTTCGCTTCGAAGTTCAAATAGCATGACGAGGCGCTTTGACGGCCGCCGAGCGCTTGTCACCGGTTCCAGCCGCGGAATCGGTGCGGGCGTAGCAGAGCGACTGGCAGCTGAGGGTGCCGACGTCGCCCTTGTGGCTCGGACACTCGGCACGCATGCAACCCTGCCGGGCAGTCTCGAAGAGACTGCGGCTCGAATTGCCAAGTACGGAACCAGAGTCGAGATAGTTGTCGCAGATCTGACGGACGAGCAGCAGCGCGACACCGTTGTGCCGCTGGCGATCGAGAAGCTTGGCGGGACGATCGACATCCTGGTGAACAACGCGGCAGCGGCGATCTATCAGCCGCTGTCGGATTACCCACTGCGGCGACGACGTTTGATGTTCGAGGCAAATGTCCATGCACCGCTCGATCTGATGCAAGCCGTGGTGCCGGGGATGGTGGCAAACGGATACGGCTGGATCGTGAACGTGTCCAGCGGCACCGTCAAACCGTGGCATGGCCCGCCTTTCACGTGGGTCGAACCGGGAACTGCCATGACCGTGTACGGCGCCTCCAAGGCGGCGCTCAACAGGCTGAGCAACGGTATGGGCGTGGAACTCTACGGCCAGGGGGTTCGCGTCAACACGGTTCAACCGCGGGCAGCGGTGCTCAGTGAGGGCGCAAGAGTCCTGGTCGGTGAGACTATCCGGCCGGATCAGGTCGAATCTATGGAACAAATGGTGGAAGCGGTCACAGCGTTGTGCGATTGCGACACCGAGTTCACCGCTCGATCGTGCGTCAGCTTGGACCTGATCGACGAGTGGTCCCTGACCGTACGCGGTCTGGACGGAACGGCACTACGAACCGAGGAGTTGGCATGAAGCCCGTCATCGTGGACGCAGCACGAACGCCGTTCGGCAAGCGTGAAGGTTGGCTGTCCGGAGTCCACGCGGCAGAACTGTTGGGTTATGCGCAGAAGGGCGTGCTGGATCGGGTCGGCGTGGATCCTGACGCGGTCGACCAGGTCATCGGTGGCTGTGTGACACCTCTCGGTGAGCAGTTCGGCAACGTCGTGCGTACGTCCTGGATGCATGCGGGCCTTCCGTTGAAAGCGGGCTGCACCACGATCGACGCGCAGTGCGGCACAGCGCAGCAGTCTGTGCAGCTGATCGCCGGGCAAATTGCCATCGGTGCAGTCGAGGTGGGGGTGGCGTGCGGAGTCGAGCTGATGTCCCGCGCGCCGTTGACGTACAAGGTGGGTACGGGCCTGGGGACACCCCGGCCCGAGTCGTGGTCACTCGATACCGTCGACCAGTACACCGCTGCCGATCGGATTGCGGTCAAGCGCGGTTTCAGCCGCGAGGATCTCGACGCCTTCGGGTTGCGCTCGCAGCAGCGAGCCGCAGCAGCCTGGGAGGCAGGGCGCTTCGACTCGCACATCATCGACGTGGTCGCTCCGGGCTCCGACGTTCCGGTTCACCGGGATCAGGGACTGCGCGAATCGAGCCTCGAAGGACTCGCGAAACTGCGCACCGTCCAAGAGGGCGGATTGCACACCGCTGGAACGTCTTCGCAGGTCTCGGACGGTGCGAGTGCGGCTCTGCTGATGTCCGAGGATCGAGCCAAGGCCCTCGGCGTGCGGCCGCGGGCAAAGATACTGGCGCAGTGCGTCATCGGCGGGGACACCGAGTTCATGCTCGACGGCCCCGTCGACGCGGCGAATATCGTGCTCGGACGCACCGGTCTGACGATCGACGACATCGATCTGTTCGAGGTCAACGAGGCATTTGCTTCGGTACCGATGTCTTTCGCAAAGGTTCACGGCGTCGATCCCGAATTGCTGAACGTCAACGGTGGCGCAATTGCACTGGGCCATCCAGCCGGTGCAACAGGAATCAGGCTGTTGGCCAATGTCATCGACGAATTGGAGCGCCGGGACAAGTCCATCGCCCTGATCGCGATCTGCGCGTCCGCCGCTACCACCTGCCTGATTCTCGAACGCATCTGACCAGAACCGAAGATTGAGGAACCTGCCATGGCACTACCCCTGCTCGAAGATCACCGTGACCTGGCGGAAGCGGTAGCCGCATTCACGAACCGCTTCGGCGGAATCGCCGATACGCGGAGCAACGTCAAGCGGTACGCCGCCGGTGATCGGCCGGACTCGTGGGATGGGTTGGTCCGTCAGGGCCTGCACGCAGTGCACCTGCCGGAGCAGTACGGCGGTGACGGGGCGGGTCTTGCCGAACTTGCGGTGATAGTCGAGCAATTGGGTGCTGCGCTCTATCCGGGACCGTACGTTCCGACGGTCATCGCGAGTGGGATTCTCGCGACAGCCGCCGGATCGGCTGCGGAAACAATGCTGACCGAATTGGCTACCGGTGCAACCGGAGCAGTCTGTACCGGCGCGGGGTTGCGTGCCGCTCGCGGCGATGCGGGGTGGACAGTGAGCGGTTCTGGCGACCCAGCTCTTGGTCTGCCCGGAGCCGATGTTGTTCTCGTACGGGCGAACAGCGAAGACGGCGATTTGTGGTTCCGGCTCGGACCGTCGACTTCCGCTGCGGTGGCGATCGAGGACGGGGTGGATCTGACACGGTCGATCGGGACCCTGACGTTGACCGAATACCAGGTCGACGACGGACTGATCGTCGACGGTCTCCAGGCGCACCGAGTCGAACTGATCGCCAACACGGTGTTGGCTGCGGAGGCGAGCGGTATCGCCGGTTGGGCGCTACGCACCGCGGTCGACTATGTAAAGTCCCGGCAGCAGTTCGGCCGTCCGGTCGGAAGCTTCCAGGCAGTTCAGCACAAGGCGGCCATGATGCTGGTCCGCTCCGAGATTGCCTGTGCCGCAGCGTGGGATGCGGCTCGGTCCGAGGATCACGACGAGGATCAGCAGAAACTCGTCTCTGCTCAAGCTGCGTTGGCGGCTTTGCCCGTCGGCATCGAGAACGCCCTCGAATGTGTGACTTTGCTCGGCGGAATCGGATTCACCTGGGAGCACGACGCGCATCTGTACTGGCGACGGGCGATCAGTATTGCCGCGGTAGCAGGATCCGAGGTCAAGTGGGCACACACCTTGGGGGACCGGTCTGCTGATTCGGCCCGCGACTTCTCCTTTGTCGACCCGGAGATGCTGCCGGAACTGCGGGAGCAGGTTCGCCGGGTTCTGGACGAGGTCGCGCTGCTGCCTGACGACGGAACCACCAGCGCGAGTTGGGCCCCGGCCAAGGGTAGTGCTCGACGGGCGCGATTTGCCGAAGCCAAACTGGTTGCCCCGCACTATCGGGCGCCGTACGGGCTGGGAGCGGGACCGAGGGAACAGGCTGTCATCGCACATGAATTCGCGATGCGAGGTTGGGCTCAGCCGTCCACGGTGATCGGGGAATGGGTGCTGCCCACGATCCTCGAACATGGTAACGCCGAACAGCAGGACAGGTTCGTCGAGCCTTCTCTGCGAGCCGACATCATCTGGTGCCAGCTCTTCAGCGAGCCGGGCGCGGGATCAGACCTTGCCGGTCTGAGTACGAAAGCGCGGAAAGTCGACGGTGGCTGGGTCTTGTCGGGGCAGAAAGTGTGGAACTCGGGTGCGCACGAGGCAGATTGGGGAGTATGCCTGGCACGCTCCGACGCCGACGCTCCGAAACACCGTGGGCTGTCGTACTTCCTGGTCGACATGACCTCGAAGGGCATCGACGTACGTCCGCTCAAACAATCCACCGGAAAGTCGGAGTTCAACGAGGTATTCCTCGACGACGTGTTCGTGCCGGACGACTGCCTGGTCGCGGAACCGGGGCAGGGTTGGAAGTTGGCTGCGACCACACTGTCCAACGAGCGCCTGAGTATGGGCAGCACACTGCACCACGGTTCGAGCGATCAATTCCGCCAGGTGATAGCCGAGGCGAGCCACGACTGCTCCCGCGAGGAGGCGGTGGAAGGCCTCGGCCGCAGTATCTCTCGCGAACTGGCGCTGTCCGCGATGAATCTGCGCGGGGTATCGGCGCGACTGGCGGGTCAGGAACCGGGTGCCGAGATCAGTGTCTCGAAGGTGTACAACGCCCTGGCGCAACGTGAGGGCTCGCGCGATCTGTTGCGACTGCTCGGACCGCGCGCTGCCGTTGTCGATCCGGCAGCGAATTACGCGATAGACCACATCGGACTGCCCTCGATTCTGTTCGGCGGCGGAACCGTCGAAATTCAACTCAACGTCATCGCGCAGCGCGTACTCGGCCTGCCGCGTTCGTAGATCTTAGGAGCTTCACCATGTATCTGGATTTGTCGGAGGAGTCGAAGACTCTGCGCAAGGAATTGCGGGCCTACTTCGCGGAGATCATCAACGAGGAAGATCGCCGCGCTCTGGTCGATCAGACCGAAGGGGGCCCCGTCTTCGATCGCATCCTGCGCCGGATGGGCAAGGACGGCTGGTTGGGCTTGGGGTGGCCGGAAGAATTCGGCGGGCGGGGTGAGGACCCCGAGGCTCTGTACGTGTTCTACGACGAGGTGATTCGCGCCAATGCACCGCTGTCGCTGGTCACGCTGAACACCGTTGGCCCAGCCTTGATCAAGCACGGAACGCAGGCGCAGAAGGATTTCTTCCTACGCCCGATCCTCGCCGGCGAGTTGATCTTTGCCATCGGCTACACCGAACCGAATGCGGGCACCGATCTCGCGGCACTGGAAACTCGCGGCCGCATCGAGGGCGACGAACTGGTCATCAATGGCAACAAGATCTTCACCAGTGCCGGTGTGTTTGCCGACTGGGTCTGGCTGGCCGTTCGTACCGATCCGGATGCGCCGACGCATCAGGGTATTTCCGTGGTCCTGGTGCCGACGAACTCCCCGGGGTTCTCGGTCACCGAAATTCACACCGTGGGCGGAATCAGTACTTCGGCAACCTATTACGAAGATGTTCGGGTCCCGATCGCCAATGTCGTCGGTGAGCTCAATCAGGGGTGGAAGCTCATCACCAACCAGCTCAACCACGAACGTGTCGCCCTGGCAGCACGCGGAGGCATCGCCAACGAGCTCTTCGCCGAGGTGGTCGAGTGGGCGAAGACAGAACCCGCGGGTGACGGCCACGTCTACGACATCGGTTGGGTACGTGAGAAATTGGCGGAGGTCTACGCGCTGCTCAGTGCTGCTGATCTGATGAACCTGCGGCTGGTGGCGGACGTCGCCGCCAACACCTTGGGCGGTGGGGACTCGGCCGCGGCCAAGATCTTCGGTACAGAAGCCGTCGTCAGTGCGTACGGCATGCTGCAGGAAGTGCTGGGCGCCAAGGGCTTGCTGCGCCCCGGCACACCCGGAGCTGTACTCGAAGGGCGAGTCGAGAACCTGGGTCGCCGTGCCCAGAACAACACCTTCGGCGGCGGTACCAACGAAGTGATGCGTGAAATTGTCGCAGCCAAGTGCCTGGGTATGACGCTCGCTGCGCGTCGCCGGCCCGCTGCACAGAACGAAAAGAGCTGACATGGAATTCGAATTCGACGACAATCTGTCCGCCGTGCGGGATCTGAGTGAATCGATCTTCTCGGCGAAGTCCGGAGTGGACCGACTGCGGGAAGTGGAGGGCGCCGGCGGTTTCGACGCCGAACTGTGGAAGCTCCTCGCCGACTCCGACGTCCTGGGGATTGCTCTGCCAGAGGAGGTCGGGGGAGCGGGACTCGGAATGCTCGGGCTCGCCGCCGTTCTCGAACAACAGGGCCGACGCGTTGCTCAGGTTCCGTTGTGGTCGGTAGTTGCAACGGCGGCGCTACCGATTGCCGAGTTCGGCAGCACGGAGCAGAAAGCGTCGTGGCTTCCGGGACTGCTCGACGGCTCGGTGATCGTCACCGGTGCCTTCGACACCGGCTACAACGCCGAGACGGCGGTTCGCGCCGAGCCCGCCGCGGACGGCTGGGTACTGTCCGGACGTGTCGACTCCGTCCCGGCGGCCGAGTTCGCTGCCGCACTGGTGCTTCCGGTGACGATGCCGGACGGCAGTGTCACCGTCATGATCGTGCCGACGGACCGGGACGCGCTGGTGCGTACACCGCTACAGGTGACGAACCGCGAGAACAACAGCGCTGTGCAGTTCGACGGGGTTGCGGTTACTGCAGCTGACGCACTTCCCGCCGACGGCGCGGTGGTTCGAGACTGGACGTTGCGGCGAGCACGGGTGGCGCTGGCGGCCCTGGCCACCGGCGTTTGCGAGGAAGCGCTGGCGATGACGGCGAAATACACCTCCGAGCGAGTGCAATTCGGTCGTCCCCTCTCGACCAACCAGGCAGTTGCCGTCCGGGCCGCCGACGCGTACCTCGACACCGAGAGCACAAGGTTGACCACGCACCGTGCTGCCTGGCTGATGGACAGCGGAGTCGAGAGTGAAGCGGAAGCAGCTGCGCTGGTCGCCAAATGGTGGGCGTCGCGCGGTGGCCTGCGCGTGGTCCACGCGACCCAGCACATGCACGGCGGAATCGGCGCGGATGTCGACTACCCGATTCACCGCTATTTCCTGTGGGGACGGCAGATCGCCTTCACCTTGGGGAGCGCGGGGGCGATAGGCGCCGAACTCGCCGATCAGTTGGAGATCCGAGCCCAGATCGGCGCGTCGGCGTGAATATCTGAGACGACAGGTTCCAGTGACGGGCAGCGCGTCGGCAATCGTCGCGCTACTCTGCCCTTCGTGAATCGCACCAGTTCGTTCATCAGGCCGTTGGTTCCGCGGGATCCGCACGAGCCGCATCGGGTGGCGACGCCGCTCGAGCTGCTCACCGACCTCTGCTTCGTCGTGGCGGTCGCTCAAGCGGCGACCGGTCTGCACCACGCGATCAGCGAAGGGCACGCAGCTTCGGGCGTCGGACACTTCGCGATGGCGTTCTTCGCGATCTGGTGGACGTGGCTGAACTTCACGTGGTTCACCTCGGCGTACGACAACGACGACGGAATCGCCCGGCTGCTGACCATCTTCCAGATCCTCGGATCGCTGGTCCTTGCAGCCGGCATCGTCCGCTTCTTCAACGACGACGCCCTGCTCATCATCGTCGGCTACGTCATCATGCGAATAGCCCTGGTCATCCAATGGCTCAGGGTGTCGCGGAACGACCCCGAACATGCGCTCACGGCTCGTCGATACGCTCTCGGGATCGTCTTGGTCCAGATCGGTTGGATCGGTTTCTACTTCGTGCCGTCCGCCATTTACGTCCCGACGTTCCTGGTGTTGGTTCTGTGCGAATTCGCGGTACCGATCTGGTCGGAGAAGCCGGGCATGACACCGTGGCACCCGCATCACATCGCAGAGCGGTACTCGTTGTTCTTCATCATCGTTCTGGGCGAGACGATCCTCTCGACCACCATCGCGATTCAGGACGCCGTGGACGGTGAGCATCCGGCAGCGCAGGTCACCTACGTCGTGATCGGCGGCATTCTGATTGTCTTCAGCCTGTGGTGGCTCTACTTCCAACGCAATGCAGGCGAAGTGATCGGCGGTGACAACGTCTCACCCTTTGTCTGGGGGTTCGGTCACTACTTCATCTTCGCCGCTGCTGCCGCCATCGGTGCGGGGTTGGCCTCGCGCGTCGACTTCTGGACTCACCACGGTGACGGCAGCGCGCTGGTGACGGGTGCTGCAGTCACCATTCCGGTCGCGGTCATTCTTGCAGCGTTGTGGTTCATCCACATTCGACTGCACGACTCCTCGGTGCGCACCCTCGCACCGTTCTCGGTAGCGATAGTCGTCGTGCTCGGCGGCACCTACACCGCGGTGCCCGAACTTGTCGCGGGACTGGCTTGCGCCGCGCTGTTGGCCGTGGAACTGATTCTGACCGAGGGTAAATCGGAAACCGTCTGAGCTGGCTCAGCGAATCGCGAGTCGCTCCTTGCGGAGCTTGTCGACCTCGGGCAGGTGCAGGGGTTCGAGCTCGTCGACGCCCAAGGCCCGCATGAGCAGGAGGTCTGCGAGTTCCGGGTTACGCGCCAAAGCGGGTCCGTGCATGTACGTCCCGATCACCGAACCCTGCACGACGCCTTCGAATCCGTCACCGACGCCGTTTCCGACGCCGTGGGTGACTCGCGCGAACCCAGAGGCTGAGCTGCCCAGAGTTGTTCCGCCGCGGTGATTCTCGAAACCCGAGAGAGGAGCGGTGAGCCCGTCGATCAACGGTTTGGTGATGACCTCGCCGATGGAACGCTTCTCCTGCGGAGAGGTCGTGACGTCGAGCATCGAGACACCTTCGACGCGTTCGCCACTGGAGGTTTCGTACCAGTTGCCGAGCACTTGAATGGCAGCGCAGATCGCCAGAACCGGTGCACCACGCTCGGCGGCGCGTTGCAGGCCAGGGTATTTCGCGAGGTGACGCGTCGCGAGTCGCTGAGCGGAATCCTCGGCGCCACCCAACGTGTACACGTCGAGTGAATCGGGGACCGGATCGCTCAAGGTGATGTCCACGATCTCGGCGTCGTAGCCGCGCATCCGTAGGCGCTGACGCAGGATCAGGGCATTGCCGCCGTCGCCGTAGGTGCCCATGACGTCGGGGAGTACCAATCCGATGCGAATTTTCGAGTCAGACATTGCGAGACTCCTTCGCGATGGCGGTGTTGAGATCACGGAAGGCCGTGTAGTTCGCCAGTACCTCCACCCGTCCGGGAGGGCAGGAAGCGATGGCGCGCAACGGATCCGGATCGAGGGTGTGCTCGACGCCTGCGTACGTGAGGCGAACGGCGAGATCGGTTCCGCGTTCGCCGGCGGCCACTACCTTGACGCCTTCGAAGTGCTCGAACTTCACGTCCCACAGCCAGGAGAGGTCCTCGCCGTCCGGCACCTGACCGTTCACCGCGATGACCAGGCCGTCCACCGTGGGATCGATCATCGACAGTGCTTCCTGCCAACCGGCCGGATTCTTCGCGAGCAGCATGTGAACGGAGTGCGGTCCGACCTCGACGGTGCTGTACCGGCCGGCGACTTCCTGGACCGTCGACGCGGCGGCAACTGCCCCGACCGGATCTGCGCCCAAAGCCGCCGCTGCCGCTACGGCCTGAGCGGCGTTACCGCGGTTGGCTTTTCCGGGGAGAGTCAACGTCATCGGAATCTTCAGGCCGTCGGGGCCGTAAAGATTGTCGTCGTCGAGCCACCAGGTCGGCTCGGGCCGCGCGAAGTCTGAACCGGTACTGCGCCAGTGCTTTCCCTCCCACACGATGGGTTCGCCGGTCCGCGGGCAGCTGACGGAATCGCCGGCCCAGCCGCCGCCGGCAGCAACCCACACGACGTTGGTGGCGTCGTATGCCACGGAGGTGACCAGTACGTCATCGCAGTTGGCGACGATCACCGCGTTCGGATGAGCATTGACGCACGCGCGGAGCTTCCGTTCGATCATGTTGATCTCGCCGACCCGGTCGAGCTGATCGCGGCTGAGATTCAGCAGCACGATCACTTCCGGGTTCACGGCGTCGGCTACGTGGGGGACGTGCAGCTCGTCGACCTCGAGTGCTGCCAGCGTCGCGTCCGTACGCGCAGCCAGAGCGGCCACGATCCCGGCATCCATGTTGGCGCCGTCGGCCTGCGTGGCGACGTCACCGAGTGTCGCGAGCGCTGCGGCGGTCATACGCGTGGTCGTCGACTTGCCGTTGGTGCCGGTGACCACGACGGTGCGCTTGCCGCGTCCGAGTTGAGTCATGAGCGTCGGGTCGATCTTGAGGGCGATCAACCCGCCGATCATCGAACCCTTGCCGCGCCCGGCCTTCTGCGATGCCCAAGATGCTGCTGCGGCAGCTCGCATGGCGAGCTTTCCGCGCGCTGTGATCGATAGTCCAGTTCCCACGGCCCGAGTTTGGCACAGGGCGTCGTCAGACGCCGAGTCGCGCCGGTGGTGAGGCTGCAGGTGTGTCCGAGAAAACAGTGCCGGCGGGTTTGCGCCTCATCTGCGCGGCACTCGCTCCGGCAATCACGATGACTGCCCCGACCAGTGACAACGGGCTCGGATCCTCGTGCAGGAACAACCAGGACGCGCCGATACCCACAACCGGCACCAGCAAGGAGAGCGGAGCCACCATGCCGGCGGGATAGCGGCCCATGAGCATCGTCCAGAGCCCGGATCCGGCGATGGTGCCGAGCAGAATGATGTAGGCCAACCCGACCAGTGACGGCCAGGCGTCGGCGCTGAACGCGGTGCCGAGTGCGTGCCAGCCGACAGTGGGGCCTTCGACCACCGCTGACAGGGCGAGCATCGGCAATGGCGGGATGACGCACATCCACAGCATCAAGCGCATCGGTGCGGGCTCACCGACGGTGTTCGCCGCGGCCAAGCGGCTGCCGAGATTACCGAACGCCCAGGACAGACCGCCGAGGAGCGTCAGGATGACGGGCAGCAGTGCCGCGTGGTGTGAACGGTCCCAGCCGATCAAGGACATCCCGGCAACGGCAACGGCGATCCCGGAGACCTGCCAGACGCTGAGCTTCTCGCGGAGCAGAAACGCGCCGAGTACGACGGTGAACGGCGCTGACGACTGCAGAACCAGTGATGCAAGACCCGTCGGCATCCCCGAGTGCATCGCCCAGAAGAGGAAGACGAACTGGCCGAATCCGAAACCGAATCCGTAGAGCAGCAGCCAACGGAGCGGTACCTGCGGACGCGGCACGAAGACGACCACCGGAATTGCGATGATCAGAAACCGGAGCGCAGCGAAGAAGAACGGTGGGAAATGATCCAGGCCGACACGAATGGCCAGGAAGTTCAGACCCCACAAGACGATCACGGTCAGGCCGAGGAGACGGTCGCGGGGAGTCATGACGTTAATCGTGAGCCGTACAAAGCATCAGAACAAGCGAATATAGATGCACTATCCATGTAGTTTTGCTACATGGATGCAGGGCGCTACAAAGAAGCTGGTCACTAGATGGACGCCACACGTTTGCGAATCCTCCGCGAGCTCGCCGATCGAGGAACTGTCGGTGCCACTGCTCTCGCTCTGTCGATGACGCCGTCAGCGGTCTCGCAACAACTCAAGATCCTCGGACGAGAAGCGGGGGTCTCGCTCCTCGAACCGGACGGGCGCACGCTGCGCCTCACCGACGCGGGCCGAGCGCTGGTACTTCGCGCCGACGACGTGGTGGCGGCTCTCGACCGGGCAGCGGACGAGATGGCGTCGTACCGAGGCTCACCGCGCGGCAAGGTGCGAGTCGCGTTCTTTCCTTCCGGTGCGGCACTCCTGCTGCCCGGTGTCCTGACGGCGCTGAAGAACTCGGATGTGGACATCGACGCCTACGACGTCGACAAACCGGCGTCGGCCGTCCCTGGGCTGTTGGCCGATCACGACGTGATCCTCACTCACCGTGACGAACGCGGAGCCGAGACGTCGTTTCCCCGGGTCAGTGTGCAACCGCTGATGCGTGAACCGATCGATCTGGTGCTGCGGCCTGATCATCCACTCGCCGAGCAGGATTCGGTTCGGTTGGAACAATTGGCCGACGAGAACTGGATCAGCGTGCGCGGCGGGTTTCCGGTCGACGACGTTCTGTTGTCGGTTGCGTCCGTGACCGGCGTCCAGCCTCGCGTCGCTCATCGGATAAACGATTTCCGCGTCATCGAAGAACTGGTGGCGGCCGGTCACGGCGTGGCTTTGATGCCGCGTTACGCCATCACGCATCCCGGAGTGTCGAGGAAACCGGTGGCGGGAGTGCGCGCTGCCCGCGTTTATGAATTGGCAACTCGGTTACATGCCAACCGCAGTCCGGCTGTCGGAGTGGTTCTCGACGCTTTTCGCGACGTCGCGCGTGCTGTTGGTGAATGAAGGGCTGTTGGTGAATGAAGGGCTGTTGGTGATGGAGGGCTGTTGGTGAATGAACACAAAACGGGAGCGACACGATTAGTGTCGCTCCCGCTTCGGTAGTGCAATCCTCACGGATTAGTGAGGGCCGCTTAGTGAGGGCCGGTATCAGGCGAGAGCCTTGGCCTTCAGTGCTGCGAATTCTTCTTCGCTGATGGTTCCGGCGTCGAGAAGGGCCTTTGCATCTGCGATGGATTCGGCCGGGGACTTTCCGGCAACCTCACGGATGTAGCTGTCCTGTGCGTTCTTGACCTGCTGCGCAGCCTCGAGGGACCGCTGTGCCATTCCGTCGCTGCGAACGATCAGGTAGACGAGCGAGGTGAGCAGCGGAATGAAGAACAGGAAGACAATCCAGATTGCCTTCACCCATCCGGAGGTCTTGTGATCGCGGAACAGGTCGGTGATGATCGAGAAGAGCAGGATCAGGTACGCGATGAACGCGAAGCTGATGATGATCAGCCAGAGGAAGTCCCAAAAGGAATCCATTGTCGAGCTCCATTTCACAAGTCGGATTTGTCTGAGCTGACTATCTCACGCGCACGTGGCGTCTGCATCATCCTCGATGGGTGAATTCTTTTTGTTAACTTCGCTAACCGACTCTTTCGGGACCAATGTCATGTGGAATCGAAATTATGAAGCGATAGTCTTCAGCGCCCTGAAAACGACCCTGGTCTCACCCGAAAATCGGGTGAGACCAGGGTTTGTTCAGAAGCAGGGTTTATCAGGCGTTGAGTGTCAGCTGGCGCGGTTCACTGCCGAGACCACGGCACGCAGCGACGCTGTCGTGATCGACGTGGCGATACCCACACCCCAGACGACGGTGCTCTGACCGTCCGGGCCGGTCACGGCGCACTCGACGTAGGCCGCGGCCTGGGCGTCGTCACCGGCGGACATCGCGTGCTCGGAGTAGTCGAGGACACGGACGTCGAAGTTGATGCTTCCCAGCGCGTCGACGAAGGCAGCGAGCGGGCCGTTACCGGTACCCGAGATCTCCTGCTCCTTGCCGTTCACCTTGACGATCGCGGTGATCGCGTCGGTGCCGCCGTCTTCCTCGGACGCGGTGACCTTCTGCTTCATGCGCTCGAGCGGGGTGATGGGAGCGAGGTACTCCTCGTGGAATACGTCCCACATTTCCTTCGGCGAGACCTCGCCGCCCTCGCCGTCGGTGATCTTCTGGACCGACTGCGAGAACTCGACCTGCAGACGACGCGGCAGCACCAGACCGTGATCGGCCTTCATGATGTACGCGACGCCGCCCTTGCCGGACTGCGAGTTCACGCGGATGACTGCCTCGTAGCTGCGGCCGACGTCCTTCGGGTCGATCGGCAGGTAGGGGACCTGCCAGAGAATGTCGTCGACGTCGGAGTCCTGGCTGTCGGCGTCGACCTTCATGGCGTCGAGGCCCTTGTTGATCGCGTCCTGGTGGCTGCCGGAGAACGCGGTGTAGACCAGGTCGCCGCCGTACGGATGACGCTCGTGGACGGGCAGCTGGTTGCAGTACTCGACCGTGCGACGGATCTCGTCGATGTTCGAGAAATCGATCTGCGGGTCGACGCCGCGCGTGAACATGTTCAGAGCGAGGGTCACCAGGCAGACGTTGCCGGTGCGCTCGCCGTTGCCGAACAGGCAGCCTTCGATGCGGTCTGCGCCGGCCTGGTAGCCCAGTTCGGCTGCAGCGACGCCGGTCCCGCGGTCGTTGTGGGGGTGCAGCGACAGGATGACCGAATCGCGGCGAGCCAGGTTGCGGTGCATCCACTCGATGGAGTCGGCGTACACGTTGGGTGTAGCCATCTCGACGGTGGCGGGCAGGTTCAGAATGACCGGGTTGGCAGGCGTCGCACCCAGGGTTTCGGTGACGGCGTCACATACTTCCTTGGCGTACTCGAGCTCGGTACCGGTGTAGGACTCGGGCGAGTACTCCCAGCGCCAGTTGGTGTCCGGGTACTTCTTCGACTCGGCCAGGACCAGTTCGGCGGCGTCGGTGGCGATCTTCTTGATCGTGTCCTTGTCGGCGCGGAACACGACGCGGCGCTGCAGGATCGAGGTGGAGTTGTAGAAGTGCACGATCGCGTTCTCGGCGCCTTCACACGCCTCGAAGGTTCGCTTGATCAGTTCGGGACGCGACTGCGTCAGCACCTGGATGGTGACGTCGGACGGGATCGCGCCGTCTTCGATGATCTCGCGAACGAAATCGAAGTCCGTCTGGCTCGCGGACGGGAAGCCGACCTCGATCTCCTTGTAGCCCATACGAACCAGGAGATCGAACATACGACGCTTGCGTGCCGGGCTCATCGGATCGATCAGTGCCTGGTTGCCGTCGCGCAGGTCAACGGCACACCACTGCGGTGCTCGGTCGATGATCTTGTCCGGCCAGGTGCGGTCGGGCAGCGTGACCGTCTCGACCTCTTCGGCGAACGGGCGGTAGCGGAACGTCGGCATCGACGAGTTCTTCTGCGTGTTCCACGCAGGCTGGTCGGAAGGTGCCGGCTTCGTGGGCGGGGTGATGGTGCGAGTGCCGGTGGTGAATGCGTCAGCGGGGGACATGGGTGTGATCTCCAGGATTGTGGACCCGGCCTGTTGACCTGTTGGTCAAGACCATAAGTCCGGAAGGCTTGGTCGACCGGCGCACAAAAACCCCGCGGCGGGAGGCCAGTCTGGATCAGACCCCGTCGCGGCAACCAAGAAGGAGTGCGCGCTGCATGCAGAGCACTCTACTCCTGGATTTCGGGAGAAATCGGTGGGGTTCGCCCTCATGTCCAATTTGTCGCCGAATTGTGCTGCCGTTTCGGCCCCGAAAATGGTGGACTGTCGTCCATGGATCCCCGAATCGCCGTGGCGAGCACGTACCTCGACGCGCTCCGCAGTCACGATGGCAGTTCCGTACCGCTGGCTCCGGACGCGGTACGTCACGAGGTCGGGTTGAAGACCGGGTTTTCGGGGAATCATTTGCGGCGCAGCCTTTCCGGAGGTCCTCAGTATCGCGTGATCCGCGACATTCGTGAGGTGGAGTGGACGGTCGACGGGGACGACCTGACGGCTGACTACCTCCTTGACGCCGGGTTGTTCGGGCGGAACCTGATGACCGTTCGGGTTACCGAGACCTTCCGGATACCCGCTGACGATCACCGCATTCACCACATCACCGCGAAGATTCGACCGGCGCGCGCCAAGCACACGTGATGCGCTCGATCCGCTGGATCGTCTGTTCACTGCTGATCGTTCTCGCTGGTCTCGGTTCTGCCGGCTCGGTGCTCGCGCTGTTCGTCCACACCCAGGTGAACGACACCGACAGCTACGTCGAGACGGTTGCCCCGTTGGCTGCCGACCCCGCTGTCCAATCGGCGGTCGTCGACCGGCTGACCGAGGAATTGACGCAGCGGTTGGACAGATTTCCGCAGGTGGTGACGAGACAAGCCGAGAGACTCGTTCGCGAGGCCGCTCAGGCGTTGGTCTCGAGCGATCAGTTCGCGACGCTCTGGACCGCGGCCAACCGACAGGCTCACGCGCAACTTGCCGCGATGGTGACCGGCCGAGCCACCGACGGCATCGTTCGCGCCGACGACAGCGGAACGGTCACCCTCTCCCTCGAACCGATCATGACGGAACTGCGAACGAACCTCCGCGATCGCGGATTCACCGTGGTCGATCGCCTCCCGACCTTCGATCCTCAGTTCGAGATCGTGCAATCCGACGAGTTGGTGCGGGCTCAGGACTTCTCGGACACTCTCGACCGAGCAGCGGCCTGGCTGCCGTGGGCTTCGGTGGCCTGCGCGATTGCGGCCGTCGCGGTTGCGCCGGGGCGAAGGCGCGCGCTGTCCCTGGTCGGGCTGGCGACGGCGGTGGCGATGATCGCCCTGTTGGTGGCGCTGGCCGTCGTGCGCCGGGTCTATTTACAGAATTCAGACATACCGTCGTCCGAGGCGGCAGTCGCGGTGTACGACGCGCTGGCAGTTTCCCTGATCAGCAGTATCCGCATGCTTCTCGCCTGCGGAGTTGCCGTCGCGGTGGTCGGTTACGTTGCCGGTGGTTCGCGTTCTGCGACGTTGATGCGAGCGCGGATCTCGCAACTGATCCCGCGCGGATCTGAGGCGAACAGCAGTACGCATCGGGAAGTCCCAGGACCACCTCGGTAAGCTCGACCTCTGGTATCTGTAAACAATTTCGACCTGGAGGTAGAAACGCGTGGCTCTCGTCGTCCAGAAGTACGGCGGATCCTCGGTGGCAACCGCCGAGCGCATCCGACGAGTCGCTGAACGGATCGTCGAGACCAAGAAGGCCGGCAATGATGTCGTCGTCGTGGTGTCAGCGATGGGCGATACCACCGATGAGCTGCTCGACCTGGCTCAGCAGGTGTGCCCTTCCCCGCCGGCCCGTGAAATGGACATGTTGCTGACCTCGGGTGAGCGCATCTCCAACTCCTTGGTAGCGATGGCAATTCACTCCCTCGGCGCCGAAGCTCGTTCGTTCTCGGGCTCACAAGCCGGAGTCATCACGACCGGCAGCCACGGAAACGCCAAGATCATCGACGTCACGCCCGGCCGTGTTCGCACTGCGCTCGACGAAGGCTCGATCGTTCTGGTCGCCGGATTCCAAGGCGTCAGCCAGGACAGCAAGGACATCACGACGCTCGGACGCGGTGGCTCCGACACCACTGCCGTGGCGTTGGCAGCTGCACTCAACGCTGACGTCTGCGAGATCTACACCGACGTCGACGGCGTTTTCTCCGCCGATCCGCGCATCGTCCCCGACGCTCACCGCCTCGAGACGGTTTCCTTCGAGGAAATGCTCGAACTCGCAGCGTGTGGCGCCAAGGTGCTCATGCTCCGGTGCGTCGAGTACGCCCGTCGTTACAACGTGCCTGTGCACGTCCGTTCGTCATACACCACCAAGCCCGGAACAATCGTGTCCGGATCGATGGAGGACATTCCTGTGGAAGAGGCCCTGATCACCGGAGTCGCGCACGATCGCGGCGAAGCCAAGATCACCGTTGTCGGATTGCCGGACACACCGGGACACGCTGCCAAGGTGTTCCGCGCAGTTTCCGATGCCGAGATCAACATCGACATGGTGCTGCAGAACATCTCCAAGGTGGAGACCAACAAGACGGACATCACCTTCACTCTTCCGACGGCCGACGGCCCCCGCGCCGTCGAGATCCTGACCAAGCGCCAGGAAGACATCGGCTTCACGCAGATCTTGTTCGACGACCACATCGGCAAGGTTTCCCTGGTCGGCGCCGGAATGCGGAGCCACCCGGGCGTCACCGCCACGTTCTGCGAGGCGCTGGCCAAGGCAGACATCAACATCGACCTCATCTCGACCTCTGAGATTCGCATCTCAGTGCTGGTCAAGGACACCGAATTGGACGACGCTGTACGTGTCATCCACGACGCTTTCGGGCTCGGTGGCGAAGAAGAAGCAGTAGTACACGCTGGAACGGGACGGTAATTTCTCATGACGACTATCGCTGTTGTCGGTGCGACCGGTCAGGTCGGCATCGTCATGCGCACTTTGCTCGAAGAGCGGAACTTCCCCGCGGACAAGGTGCGGTTCTTCGCATCTTCACGCTCCGCCGGTAAGAAGCTGCCCTTCCGCGGCGAAGAGATCATCGTCGAGGACGCGGCCGCCACATCGGATGAGGACCTGAAGGGCATCGACATCGCCCTCTTCTCCGCTGGTGCGACGCTCTCGCGCGCCCAGGCTCCGCGCTTCGCTGCTGCCGGAGCAACGGTTGTCGACAACTCTTCGGCATGGCGTAAGGATCCCGAGGTTCCCCTCGTGGTCAGCGAGGTCAACCCGCAGGACACGAAGAACCTGGTCAAGGGCATCATCGCGAACCCCAACTGCACCACCATGGCAGCGATGCCGGTGCTCAAGGTTCTGCACGACGAAGCCGGTCTGCAGCGTCTGATCGTCTCCAGCTACCAGGCGGTGTCCGGTAGCGGCATCGCCGGCGTCGAGGAACTCCTCGGCCAGGTGCGCGCCGTTGTCGGTGACGCCGAGAAGCTGGTTCACGACGGCAGTGCCGTCGACTTCCCGGCCCCGAACAACTACGTCGCCCCCATCGCGTTCAACGTTCTGCCGTTGGCCGGTTCGCTGGTCGACGACGGAAGCGGCGAGACCGACGAGGATCAGAAGCTCCGCAACGAGAGCCGCAAGATCCTCGGACTTCCTGATCTGCTGGTTTCGGGCACATGCGTGCGCGTTCCCGTCGTGACCGGGCACTCGCTCGCGATCAACGCAGAGTTCGCCAACCCGCTCTCTGTTGCTCGCGCCAAGGAAATCCTCGCCGACGCTCCGGGCGTCGAGCTGGTCGAGGTTCCGACGCCGCTGGCCGCTGCCGGTGGCAACGCGTCGCTGGTCGGTCGTATCCGTCAGGATCCGGGTGTCCCGGAGGGCCGCGGACTCGCGCTCTTCGTTTCGGGTGACAACCTGCGTAAGGGTGCCGCGCTCAACACCATTCAGATTGCCGAGCTGTTGGTCGGCTAGATCTTTCGTTCGGTACCGGCCCCGCACCTAGGTGCGGGGCCGGTGTCGTTTTGCTGGTGGGTATCAGTCGAGTTCGGAGATCGCGACCAGGCCGCCGAGGTAGTCAGCATCCGAATACGCTTTGGCGAGAAGCGCTCCGAGTTCACCGAGAGCTTCGTTGTCGCCGCCGTACGCAACGAACATGCCGGCTTCGGGATCGGTGCCGAATCGACATTCCAGATGCGGTGCATCCCGACCCACCACTGCATGGGCCACCGAAGCCCAGTCGTAGCCGGAACCTTCGAAGCCTTCTACCTGCTCGAATACCGCTGCAACCTTGCCGAAGTGCTGGTCGGTGAGCATCAGCGACCAGTTTCCGGGAGACGTTTCGAAAAGCTGCAGCGGTTCGATCGATGGTGATGTCATGCGTGTATTGAAGCAGATCCGACCGACAGGTTTCGGGTCTCTGTCTAACGGCCTACCGACTGTGCGAGAGCCACGGCGAAGCTGGAAAGCCGTTCTCGGGTATAGGTTTCGGGGTCGCTGACCGCCAACCGTCCAAGCATTTCGGCAAACGACATCATGGTGTGTGCGAGGAGAACCGGATCAAGGCCTTCGAGCTTCGGTTCGAGTGCAATCCCGGCACGGGCCAGTTCTTCGGCGCGGGCGAAAACAGCTCCGCGAGAGAGTTTCAACAAGCCGTGATACTCGCTGGGGGCGTTCTCGACAGACGTCAGAATCAGGCGCCAGCGCGTCGGGTTCTCGAGTACGGCGTCGACGAAGGCGCCAACGGTCCCGGTGTACGACGCCGCTGGGCCGAGCTCGCTCAGATCAGTCGGCATGGTTTCGAGCACCTGAGCGATGGCTCGCTCGTGCTCGCGGCGCAGGAGTGCGGCGACGAGATCGGTCCTGGTATCGAAAATCGTGTAGAGGACGGGCTTGCCGACGCCGGCTTCGGCGGCAACTGATTCCATGCTGAGGTTGTGCAGGCCAACACGGCCGGTGACCTCGAATGCTGCGTCGAGGAGCTGTTCGCGTCGTTGCTGGGGCGCCATACGAGGGGCGTATTTGCGTCGCGGTGTATCCGTTGCGTCAGCTTGTGACCTGGTCATCGTGTGCCTCACCTCCGCTCCCACCCTAATCTGCCTGCCACTTCCTCGTGAATCATACGCAACCGTTGTATTCGAGGTCTGCAATTGTTACGGTGGCGTTGTATTCGAAGAGGCGGTCAGTGAGGCGCCTCTGCCGAGATCTCTAGGAGAACAACCGCGATGACAGCGCCGACCTCTTCAGTGCCGAATGATCTGTTGCTCCATCCCTCTACATACGATCGGCCGGAATTCGACGCGACCACGCGGAGACTGCTGGGTGCGACCGTCGACTGGTTCGAGGCGCGTGGAAAGAATCGACTTCTGGCCGACTATCACGACAAGACCTTCTACTCCGACTTCCTCGACTTCGCGGCAAAGGAAGGCCTGTTCGCGACTTTCCTGACGCCCGCCCGCGACAGTAGCGGTGACTCCGACAAGCGCTGGGATACCAGCCGTATCGCCGCGTTGTCCGAGATTCTCGGTTTCTACGGACTCAACTACTGGTACCCGTGGCAGGTGACCATTCTCGGGCTCGGGCCGGTGTGGCAGAGCGACAACGAGACTGCAAGGGCGCGAGCAGCTTCCGCTTTGGCTTCCGGAGGCGTTGCAGCATTCGGATTGTCCGAGAAAGAGCATGGCGCCGACGTCTACTCCACCGACATGGTGTTGACGCCCAACGGCAGCGGCGGGTACCTGGCCAGCGGTTCGAAGTACTACATCGGAAATGGCAACTGCGCCAACACGATCTCCGTCTTCGGTCGTGTCGACGGAGTGGAGGGTGCCGATCAGTACGTCTTCTTCTACGCCGACTCGGAGCATCCGGCATTCACCGTGGCGAAGAACATCGTTCCGGCGCAGATGTACGTAGCGGAGTTCTCACTCACCGACTATCCCGTTGCAGCAGAAGATATTCTGCATACCGGTGAGGCAGCATTCAGTGCCGCACTCAACACCGTGAACATCGGAAAATTCAATCTCTGCTTCGGCGGAATCGGTATGTCGACGCATGCCTTGTACGAGACGATCACCCACGCGCACAATCGAATCTTGTTCGGCAATCCCGTCACGGCTTTCCCACACGTACGACGTGAATTCGTCGACGCGTACGCGCGCCTGCTGGCGATGAGGCTCTTCTCGGATCGCGCGGTGGACTACTTCCGCACCGCATCGCCCGAGGACCGCCGCTACCTCTTGTTCAACCCCGTCACCAAGATGAAGGTGACAACCGAAGCACAGAAGGTGATCGGACTGCTTTCCGACATCGCTGCGGCAAAGGGCTTCGAGAAGGACAGCTACCTCGCGGTGGCCAAGATGGATGTCGACGGGTTGCCCAAGCTGGAAGGCACCGTCGCAGTCAACCTCGCGCTCATTGCAAAGTTCATGCCGGCGTACCTCTTTGCTCCTGAGTCATTTCCGGCGGTTCCGACGCGCAATGACGCAGCCGACGACGAATTCCTGTTCCGCCAGGGCCCGGCACGGGGGTTGTCGAAGGTTCGATTCGACGACTGGCGAGCGGTGTACGCGAAGTTCGTGGATGTTCCCAACGTCGCGTTGTTCGTCGAGCAGGCAGAAGCGCTCGTGACCCTCCTTGCCGAAGCTGCACCGGATGCGGCGCAGCAGGTCGACTTGGACTTCGGCCTGGCGATTACCGAACTCTTCACTCTCGTCGTCTACGGCCAGTTGATCCTCGAACAAGCTGAGATCGTGGGATTGGACGAGGGACAGCGGAATGGTGGAGTGGTGGATCAGATCTTCGATGTCCTGGTCCGCGACTTCAGTGCTGCAGCGGTTGAGTTGTACGGAAAACCCAGCGCCAGTGACGATCAGCAACGGTTGGCTCTCGCGTCTATTCGCCGCCCAGCGTTTGCGGCCGAGCGATTCGAGTACGTCTGGCAGCAGGTAGTCGCTTTGTCTGGTGCCTACGAATTGAACGGTGCCTGCGAAACGAACGGGGAGGAATGAAATGTCTGAACTGGCGATGAATCGACCGCGTGAGGATTACGGTTTCTTCGGCCCAGGATCACCCAGCTGGAAGATATGGGCGGCGCCGACAGCACTGATCGGTTTCCAGCGATCAGTGGTGCTCGAGCACTTCGACCCCTTCCTTGCTGCCGCAGTGGCAGATATGAGCGGGATCTACAGCGATCCGGCCGGGCGACTCGACCGAACCTTGGCGTACTTCCTGACCGTCGCCACTGCCGACGGGCGGACGGCACTGGCGTTGTCCGACCATCTCATGACGGTTCATGCTCAGGCCACGGGCATCGAACCGATCACCGGAACGCGTTACAGTGCAAACAATCCGGCGTCACAACTGTGGATCCACGTGACCGGTTGGCATTCGGTGCTCAAGTGCTACGAGATGTACGGGCCGGGCCCTCTCTCCACCGTCGAAGAGCAGCGGTACTGGGAAGAATGCGTGATCGCTGCCGAACTGCAGACATGCAAAGCGTCCGACGTTCCGCGCTCGCGAGATGAGGTACGGGAGTACTTCGCTGAAGTCAGGCCCAGATTGTGTACCTCCGAGCGTGCCAACCGCGCGATGCACTACTTGCTGAGAACACCGAGAGCGCAGGGGAAGACGAAGTTCGCGACATTCAGCCGACTCGTCGCGCCGGCAACTATCGCGACATTGCCCGGCTGGATGCGAACGATGGGTGGGTTCGATCAACCCGCGTTGTTGGACAAGGCGATTGCGCCCGCGGTGCGAACTGCGGTACGAGTGGGTAGTTCGCCGAAAAATATGACCACAGCTCTGAAAGTCATTGCGCCGATGACCGGCAAGGTGTTGGAGCGCCACCTGCGCGACGAGCAACCCCTCGACCCGAGGGTTGTCACCCCGGCCGAGATTCGGGAGCGATTCCCGCGAGGAACCATGGTTCCGCAGGCGGTCTGACGGAATCCACGGCTTTCGGCACCGCATCGAGGTTTTCTTTGATGCGGTGCTCGGCCGTGTTCTGTTGTGCCTGAGGTTCGTCCTCAGGTTTTGAAGGTGGTGTTCGCCGGCCGCGGGTGCCGCTGCGGGTCGATCGACGGCGGCGGAATGAACCACGGCTTGTTGTCGACCCCGATCCGGATCTCCCACTTGCCGACGAACCCGGATTTGCGGTGCATCAGGCGGTGATGTGAACGGCACAGCAGGACCAGGTTGTTCATCACGGTCGGGCCGCCGTTGGCCCAGTGCCGGATGTGGTGGGCATCGGTCCAGGCGGGCACGCATGTGCAGCCGGGGAATGCGCAGCCTTTGTCGCGGGCGATCAGGGCGACGCGTTGTTCGGCGCTGACCAACCGTTTCCCTGGTTTCGCATCGAGCGGTGCGCCGTGATCATCGAGCAGAACGGTTGACAGGAAGCAGTCGCACCCGAGAAGTCTGGTCTGCGAGATCGAGAGTGGTCCGAGCCAGGGCATGTGCCCCACATCGAGATTCGACAGATCCAGATCGAGTGTGCCTTCGTCGGCATCAGCGGCAGCGGCAGATGCTGCGCAGTCCCGGTGCTCGGCGAGATCCCGGGCGTTGATGTGTACGTTCACGTGCGGCCGCTGCCCACCATCCATACCGGTCTTGGCGCAGTCCAGATACCGGCGGATCAGTTCGGTGAACCCGTCCGCGGTCCGCTTCGCCGCCGACCGAGCATCGGGGGTTCCATCGGGTGCCGGGGTGGGCATCGTCAGGTTCGACAACGCCGACAGCAGCATTTCGCCGGTGAGGGCATCGAAATCCCCGCGAACTACCACTCGACCGTTCAACGTCGACGCGATGCGGAGTTCGTTGCGGTCGATGTCTTCGGCGGGTGGAATTTCATCGGATTCGAAGATTCGCTCCAACGTCGCGATGACGTTCCGCACCTTCGTGGTCGTCGCCTCCACACCCGACGCGGCAGCCAACAACAAGTCGATGCACTTCGGTAGCGCTTCGTCCGGCATCCCCTTCGGCGGTGACTCGCAGAACGCCACGATCAACGCGGCGTGCTCGAACGAACAATCCCCGCAATCGAACCGAGCCGCCACCGCCGGAAACGGCCGCAACGCAGCACCGAGGGCGGCGATCTTCTTCCCGTCCCGAACCTGCAGCATCGTGTTCGCCGCCAACCAGGAACCCACCCCGCGGCTGGCGATCACCTGATCATCCGGGCGCAACGACAACTCGTCGACCACCGCCACCCGCACCGCTTCCAGTCGCAGAATCTCCGCACTCGCCGACACCGCAGCAGCCCGTAACTCAGCAGCCGACAACCGCCACAGGCGTCCGCGTAAACCCACCGCAGAACCCGAAACCACGTCCGACAGATAGACACTCATTGAATCCCCCGATCCCCACCCTAAACAATACTCGAACACCAGTTCGAGTCAAGAGTGTTTTCGAATCTGCGATTCGATCCCGTCGAGGAGGATTTGGAGGCCCTGAGTAAACGACTCCTCGGCTTCTCGTTCGAGATAGAAGTCGCCGCCGAGTGTTGGCGGGGCCTCCCGACCCAACTGCATCGTGTGGGGGAAGCGGTCTGCGAAGTCTGGTGCAGCAGCGGTCAGTGCAGCAGAAGACTGTGCCCACCAATGTGACTCGGATTCTCCAATCGTCGATGCGCTCCGGATCTCGGCCAGGGTCCGCGCGGATCCTCGGATGAAATGGAAAAGCATGCTCACCGATCTGCGAATGGTCGGAGAATCGAGACCTGTGGAGTAGAGGATGGACAGGAGTGATTCGAGTCCGGCTTGCTCGCGCGGACCCAGGACGGGGCGCGCCAACGAGACGTCCAATGTCCACGGATGGCGTGTGTGTAGGGCGAAGAGTGTGGCAGCCCAGTCGGACAGCGAAATGCGCCAGTTGCCGGTGCCTTTGATCGTAGGTAGTTCGGCATGAACCCTGTCGTACATCAGGTCGAGCAACTCGTCCTTTCCTGGGACATACGTGTACAGCGACATTGCGGTGCGTCCGAGATGCTCGCCGAGCATGCGCATCGACAACGGTGTCGTGGGGTTGGCGTCGGCGACTTCGATTGCGGCGTCGACGACCGTGTCCGTTGACAGGGCGGGTTTCGGTCCTCGCCGTCCGGAAGGCGCCTCGGTACGGCGCCACAGAAGTGAAATCGTGCGTGCGATATCGCGTCGGCCTGCCTGTTTGTTCATCTTGTCGCTTTCGTGGAGTCGCGCTACTCTTAATTACTTTACAGTGTAAAGATTTGGGAGTGGGCATGGTTGAGGCAAGACTTCACGACGGGACAACTATCGAGGTGGAGGTTCTCGGACATGGCCCAGCCGTGCTGATGCCCGTGAACCCGATCCCGGCTACCGGCGACAAGGCGGAAGAACTGAGTGCCTGGGGCGTCGACCCGGCGCTCGGTCGAACATTCGTGGAAGCATTGGCGTCGAATTTCACCGTGGTTGCCTTCGATTACGAAGGGCACCGGATGGCGTCGCCTGCTCCGGACACGCTCACTCCCGACAAGATCGCGTCAGATCTTCTGGCCGTGGCGAATGCTGCTGGCATCGATCACTTCGCCTACTACGGATACTCCTGGCTGGCTGTGTGTGGGTTGCAGTTGGCGCTGCGCACCCATCGTCTGACCGCACTGGTCATGGGCGGTTTCCCGCCGGTGGATGGGCCGTACAAGGCAATGCTCCAGGTCACCGAAGCGACACATCGCATGGCGAGCGAACCGCCCCAGTCCTCATTGCAGTCCACGGCATCGCCGGACGAGTTCGATTGGAACTCCATCGACATTGCATTGACCGAAGCGCAGACCCGGCAGTTCGTGACGCTGTACCGCGCACTTGGTGAATTCGACGATCGAACGATTCAAGAGCGCATCCTTTGTCCGCGAATGTGTTTCGTCGGATCGCAAGACGTCATCGAGTACGGTGACCGATGGGGTGGGGTACGGGTCGCGCCGGCCGATCTCGACCTCGACGCCGCTCGGTCGGCAGGGTGGGATATCGAGGTACTCGACGGTCTGGATCACACGCAGGCAATGCAACCGGCTCATGTTCTACCCATCCTCAAACCTTGGTTGGAGAAGGTGGTCGGTGTTTGACCGTGCGAGCACGCGGGTAACCCGCTCCGGATGCCGTCAGCGTGAGGGGGCCGTGAGTGGACGAGTCACACAAGATCCGTCGCCGATCGTTTGTTCAAGGGCTGGGCCTGCTGGCTGGACTGAGCGCATTGTCCGCTGGATCTGCGACGGCTCGACCTCCTGATGTCGATCCACTGCGCCCGTTCCAACTTCCATCTCCCCGTCTGGAACCGTTCCGGGAGTCCCTTCCTGTCCTGCCGAGCATTTCGGGTGGCAATCTGGAAATTCGTGCGGCCTCGTCGATGCACCGTTTCCATCCGGACCTACCGCCGTCGCCGTCGCTGGGCTACGGCGGAATGGATTATCTGGGCCCCACCATCGAGGCTCACGTCGATCAGCTCGTGACAGTCCGATATGCCAACGACATTGCTGCGTATCCGCTTGCCGCGGATGTGGATCCGGGTTTACACGGCGTCAGCGACCTCGACCGTACACAGGTCCCCACTTCGCTTCACCTGCACGGAGGTGTAACCGCACCGCAGTTCGACGGGCATCCGGAGCTGATCCAGCGTCCGGGCGAAGGCTTGGTCCACGAATACACGAATGGTCGTGCCGCCGGCAATCTCTGGTACCACGATCATGCCATGGGGATGACGCGCCTCAACGTCTACGCCGGGTTGGTCGGGATGTATCTTCTCCGCGACGATGCTGACACAGGCACCGCCGGGAACTCATTCGGCCTGCCGTCCGGTGAGTTCGAACTCCCGATGATTCTGCAGGACAAGGTATTCACCTCCGACGGCCAACAGAGTGTCCGTTCCACGTGGCTCACTCCGCAGGGGTCCTGGGACCCTGCGACTCCCGGTGACGTGGGTGTGGTGAACGGCGTCGTATGGCCGAAGTTGGAAGTCGCTCGCGGACTGTACCGCTTGCGCCTGCTCAATGCAGCAACCTATTCGGTGTGGAATCTACACTTCGCAAATCGCATGCGGTTCTGGGTGATCGGGTCCGAAGGCGGGTTGCTGGCCGCTCCTGCGCCGACGGATCACGTTCGGTTGAGTCCGGGTGAGCGCGCTGATTTGCTTGTCGACTTCAGTATGCTCGAGCCGGGCACGACGGTGGAATTGCGCAACGACGAACCGGTACCCCTTGCGGTGGCTCAACGCGGCACCCAGGTGATGCCGGTGTTCTGTCGGTTCGACGTTGGCAGCGCAGCGGGGTTCACCGGATCGATCCCACAGCAGCTGAATTCCGTTGCCGCCGAACCAGCGTCCCCGGATGTGGTGCGAAATCTCACGATCATGCAGCTGTCGCGTTCCTCGGATTACCCGTCGATCACTATGTCGCTCAACAATTTGAGGTTCACCGATTCGGATATCGAACTGCCGCGTCAGGGAACCGTCGAGCAATGGAACCTGATCAATATCACCACGGAACCGCATCCGATTCATCTGCATCTGGTGGCGTTCCGCGTTGTGGGACGCCAGAACATCGACACGGCAGCGCTGATGCAGCGGTATCCGGTGCCCGACTTGGGGGTCCGATGGACGCCGTCGGCAGAGGAATTCGTGACTTCGTCGCTGCGACCTCACGAAGTGTGGGAAACGGGGGAGAAGGACACGGTCATCGTGGATGCCAACTCGATCACCCGCGTGATCGTGCGCTTTCCGACTGCCGATGAGTTGGGCTTCGATCCGGATGCAACTTTCGCGAGAGGATCCATGGCAGATCACTCGGCCCACGGAGAAGCCGGCATGGGAGACCTGCAGGGGTACGTCTGGCACTGCCACATGCTCGATCACGAAGACCATGACATGATGTTGCGATACCGGGTGGTGACGTAGCCTTCAAAGGGAGAAAAGTTCCCAGAGGAGGCAGCTGTGTCGGAAGGTGCGCCCACCGGGCCCCTGGACGGATATCGGGTGATTGAACTCGGAACCTTGATCGCCGGGCCCTTCGCCGGGAAACTGCTCGGCGACATGGGTGCCGACGTGATCAAGATCGAATCACCGGACCGCCCCGATCCTCTTCGCACCTGGGGTCAGGCAGAGCAGGACGGTCATCGATTCTTCTGGACGGTTCACGCCCGCAACAAGCGCTGTGTGACGTTGGACCTTCGGGTCGACGCGGGCCGCGACCTGTTTCTGAATCTGATCGAACATGCCGACGTGGTGGTCGAGAACTTCCGGCCGGGCACCCTCGAGAAGTGGGGTCTGGGATTCGACGTTCTCAGCGCGCACAACCCGAAGTTGGTGTTGGCCAGGGTATCCGGCTACGGACAGAGTGGCCCGCAAGCGAAGAGCGCCGGATACGCCTCGGTTGCCGAAGCGGTCAGCGGATTTCGGCATCTGAACGGTTATCCAGGGCAGGCACCTCCGCGTATTGCCCTTTCACTCGGAGATTCTCTCGGCGGGATGTTCGCCGTTCAGGGAGTGCTGGCGGCGTTGCTCTCGCGAGAGCGGACCGGCCGTGGCCAGGTGGTGGACGTTGCCCTCACGGAATCCTGTCTGGCAGTGCAGGAATCCACGATCCCGGATTACGATCGGGGCGGGATCATCCGGCAGCCCTCGGGAACGAGGTTGGAGGGTATCGCGCCGTCCAACATCTACCAGACCTCGGAAGGAAACTGGGTGGTGATCGCGGCCAATCAGGACACGCTGTTCGTGCGTCTGTGCACCATCATGGGTCGACCGGAACTAGCGCATGACGACCGATTCTCCAATCATGTTGCGCGTGGCAAGCATCAGGACGAGCTCGACGAATTGATCAGCGCCTGGGTCGCGCTCCAAGATCCCACCAGCCTGGTGGAACGCCTCACCGAAGTGGGAGTTGTTGCCGGGCCGATCAATACGGTTGAAGATGTGGTCAAGGATCCGCAGCTGATCGAACGGGGGATGCTCGTCGACCATTACGACGAACGGATCGGCGAAAACGTCCTCGGCCTGGGCGTCGTGCCTACCTTCAGTGAGACACCCGGGTCCGTGCGCAACGCGGGAGCATCGTCGCCGGGGCACGACAACGCTTCCGTCTGGGGCGGGATCCTCGGACTCTCGGACGACGAGCAGGCAGAATTGAAGAAGAAGGGCGTGATCTGACGTGTCGGTACCTGAAGCAGGTGTTCCCGCGGTCAGCATTCGCGAGGTCGGGCCTCGGGACGGGTTACAGATCGAAAAGCCAGTATCGCTGGCGGACAAACTTCGACTCGTAGAAGCTCTGGCTGCGACGGGTGTTTCGCGCATCGAGGCGACGTCATTCGTGTCGCCGCGAGCTGTGCCGGCATTAGCCGACGCGGAGTCGTTGGCCGCAGAGCTGCACCGGTGGCCGGGTATCGAGTTCTCGGCATTGGTCGCCGGAATCGGCGGAGCAAAGCGGGCCGTCGCCGCAGGAATGAAAACCGTCGAATATGTTGTGTCAGCGTCGAACGGCCACAGCGAGGCCAACACTCGGTCGACGACGGAGCAAGCGACCGAACGTATCGGAGAGGTCGTCCGGATCGTTCACGACGCCGGCGGGCGGGTAGAGGTCATCGTCGCTACAGCCTGGGACTGTCCGTTCGACGGTCCAACCGATCCGGATCGCGTTCTACGGATTGCGGAGCAGGCCAAAGAGTTCGGCGCTGATCAGTTCTCGATCGCAGATACCATCGGTACTGCAACGCCCGGACGTGTCGGACGATTGATCGACGCTGTCGGCGAAAGAGTGGGTGACTTCGGCTTGGGTGTGCACTTCCACAACACGCGTGGCGCTGGCATTGCCTGCGCGTTGGCGGCTGTGCAGCACGGTGTTCGAAATCTGGACGCATCCACCGGTGGTCTCGGCGGCTGCCCGTTCGCTCCCGGTGCGAGCGGTAACCTCGCGACCGAGGAGTTGGTCTACATGCTCGAAGACATGGGCATCACGACGGGCATCGACCTGGATGCGAGCATTCAGGCCGCCGCTGTCGCGGAAGAGATTGTGGGCCATGCTGTTCCCAGTAATCTTCTCCGCGCGGGCGATCGGAAGCGATAGGGAGCTTCACTCGTTTCGGTTGGGTGATGCGAGTTGAAGTTTGACCAGCTGTTCGTGTGCTGCCGGGGGCCAACCGGTGCGCTGCTTCTCCAGATACCAGGCGCCGGCGGCGAATACGATGGCGAGGACGATCCAGATCGCGACGCTTCCGATCTGCGAGCCCAGGTCGCTCGATGAGGACACTTCGCCCGTGCTGTAGTCGTATTCCGTTGTCGTGGTGATTCCCTCGACTGCGAAGGTCCACAGAATCGGAACGGCGCACAGTGCGGCGAGAGCGCGAGCGACATGCGCTGGACGCAGTTCGAAGATCATTCTTTTCTCCTGGTGATCGACCCGGTGAATCTCACTCGCCTCGAAAACTATTCGGGATCGACGGCGCTGTCTGTAGTCGGATCGACGGACATGGACGGGGTGCCGAGTTCCCCCCGATCTCCCTGCCGTACCAGCTGCACTCCATTGTGATCGAACTCGATTCGTCGAACGTCTTCAGCGTCGACCAGCATCGTGGCCATAGCGGTACGCCGTGGTGGAAGGATCCGAATGGTCACTTTCCCTCGCGTGATCGCGGTGAGTTCCCGGACGATGCTCGAGTGGATCCTGTCGCGAACGGCGGGGTTCGCGCCATCCATTCCGTGGTCGTCGAGCAGGACCACCTCGATGCCACGGTTTCGAGCGGCATGCACAGCATCGATGACATCTGTCTGTTGTAAGACAGGCGCTCTCAGCGAATCTCGGAGTTGCGCCTCGAGGAGTTCGCATTCTTGCCGTTCCGCCGTTGTCAGCGGAATCCCGGAAGCAACCCGTTCGAG
Organism: Rhodococcus sp. P-2; assembly: GCF_016598535.1. GTDB lineage: Bacteria > Actinomycetota > Actinomycetes > Mycobacteriales > Mycobacteriaceae > Rhodococcus_F > Rhodococcus_F baikonurensis. The sequence goes on from NZ_CP066779.1 coordinate 3,212,836, forward strand.
AAGCGGGCGTGCAAGGAGATCGAGCCTGTCGAGTTGCGCGTCGCGTTCCTCGAGAACCGCAGCGCTAGCGGACGCGGAGGCAATTCGTTGGGTGGACTGCTCCCGAAGTTCGTAGATAACCCTGGCTTGAGGACGGATGGTGTACGCGAAGAAGGTCGACATCAGAACGGGGCCCGCGTTGATGACCGTCAACGACACTCCGTACATGGCTCCCTGGCCGGTAGTGGACGACCAGATGGCGGTCACCAACACCATGAGCCCAAGCCCGAGCCACGCGAGTGCCGTACGCCCACGAACGCACATGAAGGTGAAAACGGCCGTCGACATCCCGAACATCCACAATTGAGTCATGTCGTTGACGGGCACTGGAACCACTGACAACACCAGGCCACTCGTGACGGCGCCGGTCAGGGACACCAGAAGGCTCTGGCCCAGCGGCATCGGGTCGCCTCTGCTCAGAACGAGTGTGAATGCCGCAGTTGAGCACACGACAATTGCCAAAACCATCGGCCAGACTGCGCGGACGTCGGAGGAGGTGTACGCGACCGAGATCACGCAGGTGAGAGCGAAGCATGCAGCCATGAATCGAGCAGCACGGCTGTGCATGCCGAGAAGATCGCGGACATCTCGTCCGTCCGGTCTGGTCACGCCATCACCGCTGCGGGCAAGCTCAACGTCAGAGTCACCGAAGTACCGCGACCGGGTGACGATCGAATGGTTGCCGATCCACCGTCGAGTTGACGCATTCTGCCGCGGATACTGACAGTGATTCCGAGGCGATGCGTCTCGACGGAGCTCGGATCGAAGCCGACGCCGTCGTCCTCGACGACTACCTCGAGGCGGGTTGTGGTTGCCGTGACCGTGACCGAACGCCGTGCACTGCTTCCGGCGTGCTTGACGCTGTTGCGCAGCGCCTCGGCCATCGCACCGGCTATCGCACGAATCGAGTCGGGTGCGTATCCGCTCGGATCGGACCCGCTCGAGATGGCGGTCTCGAACGCGACGCTTTCATCTACTTCCGAAGCAGCTGAACGCAACTGAGCGAGGATTCCGTCGAAGTCGAGAATCGTCTCGTGATCGGTTCCGGAGCGGAGTTCGTCAAGCCTTTCGACAGTCCGTCGCGCCTGAGCGATGACCGAGGGATCGGCATCGTTTCTCGAAGCAGCGAGCAGAGTGGACATCACGGTGTCATGGATCAGTGCGTCGAATCTCTCGCGTTCGACGGACTTGGCCTCGGCCGCGGCGGCACCGGCGGCAGCGGCATGAGTGGTGGCGATGGTCGCGTCCAGTACTCGGCCGGTGCGCAAGGCCATGACGGCTGCTGCGACGAAAACCGCGCAAAATGTCCAGGCGAAGGCGAGGTCGGGAACAAGCAGGTGCGTCGTAGGACTCGTCCGGATTATGTGATTGGTCAACTGTGCGAGCGTTGCCGCCAGGAAAAGGTGCACGACGGCAGCGGCCGGTCGCCAAGCCGCAGCTGCCGCAAGGCTGGCGACACCGGGAAATTGGAAATGCACAACGTGAAATCCGTGACGTGCTCACCATTCCAGGCCGGCCACCACAGGAGGATGACCACGACGTAGAGAATCGCGTTTGCACTCGCGGCTCGTTTCACCCACCGGGTGTCTGCGTGAAACGTCGAAGCTCCCAATAGCAGTCCACTACCGAAAGTTGCGACCGCTGCCAGCGGGGTCCACCATGACGCGGACATCGCAGTGGCTTCGGCAATGGCAGGGGCAAGCAATAGCAGATAGCAGATATAGCCTGCACCGATGAAGCGGCCGAAGAGCCTCAGAATTTCGTCAGAAGCTGTGGCTGTTTTGTCGAAGGCAACTCTGTCGATCAGAGTTCGTCGATCGTCACTATCCGATCTTGTATCGCTCGCACGAGTAGTTCGCATTTCGTCGGTGCTTTCCTTCCAACGTCGGCATACTTCTCGCGAATCCGAGACAGGTGAGTCCCCACCGTTCCCACGCTTATGTAGAGGTTTTGAGCGACGCGTGACTTCGAGTCACTCAGTAGCCATTCCCTGAGGACCTCGACTTCGCGATCCGACAAACTTGGTCCGACGGGATCCTGTGCCATGCAGTTTTCCACAGTGACGGTCATGAGTTTCGTCCTTCTTTCGTCCAGCGGAATGACAGACTCCCCGACAGTGCCGTCTTCGTACCAGGTGAATGTAAGTCGAAGTTGGTCATTTCCCCAGACATCAATTCCTCTGCCCATATTTCCAGGGGCAGCCTTTTGGCAAAACCATTCGTTACCGAACTTTTTCTTTACTGAAGGTCATTATTAGTCAGGGTCAGATTTCTACCGAAATCCCTCCGTTCCGGAATCGGTAACACCCCGTCCTCGACTGCTCGCTTGTACAAATCGGTTTTGGTTGGCGCCGGCCGTCCGGCGGCAGCATATTTTTGCCTGATGCGCTGTAGGTAGTCGTTGACCGTTTGTGGTGCCAAACCGGTGAGCCGTGCAACGCGATCCGCTTTCTCTCCGGATGCGTAGAGTTCGAGGACCTCTAGCTGTCGAGGGCTCAGACCTACTTCATCTAGACCTGGATCCCCGTCGATGGCGGCGGCCCACTCCGTCGTCACCACTTGCCCTCCCGAAGCGGCGGCACGTATCGCATCAACCACGACGGCCGTCGGTTCGGACTTGCGCACAACTCCGAGTACACCGGCACGCGCGGCCGAGCGAACAAGGAAAGGGTTTTCTGCCCCGGTGAAGATCAGAGTCTCGAGGCCGGCGGTCCGAAGTTGCTCGACGTTGCTCTTGGGTGATGACCCGTCAGCTAATCGGAGGTCGAGAATTGCCAGATCCAGGGTGACGTTCTGCGCCAGAAGTTCGGACACGGTGGTCCCGATGCACACCAACTCGAGATCTGGCTCGTCCTTCAGCATCACAGACAGGCCGATAGCCACCGACTCGTGGTCCTCCACCAGTCCTATGCGGCGATGCTGAGATGCAGTTTGCTCTGACATAACGACCGATCCCCTCCTCTCGATGCGAAGACGCTATCAGGGAAGCTGACTGGTTGGTCCGGATAGTGTTATCGGCTGGCTAAGTTTTGAAGTCAGCCTGGACTGTTTTACGTTTCGGCTCTACAGTGTTCTTGTGACCGAGACCACTTCTGATGCGAAAGTGAGCCGTACGCAGGCCGAACGAACTGCCGCGATGCGTGGGCGTCTGCTCGACGCCGCCGTCGAATCGTTGGTCGAGCTTGGCTACGCACGGACCAGTACGCAAGAGATCGCCCGCCGCGCAGGCGTCTCGCGGGGTACGCAACTGCATCATTTTCCGACCAAGGAATCGCTGGTCGTCGCGGCCGTCGAGTATCTGGTCGACAAGCGACTTGAAGAAATCCTCACCGCTGAAGTGGATCGCGGCCGAGGTCTCGAGGTCCTGGCGGACGCGTTCTCCGGGCCGCTGTTCTACGCTGCGCTCGAATTGTGGGTCGCGGCGCGAACCGATCCTGTTCTGCACGCGGCGACGGTGCCCCTCGAACGCAAGGTCAGTGAGGCACTCGAGTTCGGTAGCGCCGAGTTGTTCGGCGATCGATTCGATTCCGAGTCGGTCGAGCTCACCATCGAACTCGTCCGCGGTCTTGCAGTCTCAGCCCTTTTCCGTACACCCGAAGCCGACGATGCGCTCAGAGCGCGACTGTTGCCGGCCTGGCAATCCCGAGTGGAGAAGAAGTGAAGCTTCCCGAACATGTCGAAACGCTGATCGTCGGTGCCGGATTCGCTGGTATGGGCTTGGCAGCCAGAATGCTTCGCGACAATCACGCGGCGGACGTCGTGTTGATCGAGCGCGGAGCTGACATCGGCGGCACTTGGCGCGACAACACCTACCCAGGGTGTGCCTGTGACGTGCCGACGGCGCTGTACTCGTATTCTTTTGCGCCGAGCGCCGATTGGAGTCACACCTTTGCTCGTCAGCCCGAGATCTACGACTATCTGAAGAAGGTGGCGGCAGACACCGGCATCGTGGATCGCGTAGTCCTGAACTGCGAACTCGAAGCTGCTGTGTGGGACGAGGATGCGGCGCTGTGGCGTGTTCGGACATCCCGAGGGGCATTGACGGCCAAGACGCTGGTCGCTGCGACCGGGGCGTTGTCGACTCCAAAGATTCCCGACTTTCCCGGTCTCGACCAGTTCTCCGGTACCACTTTCCATTCGGCGACGTGGAATCACGAACACGACCTGCGCGGTGAGCGCGTAGCAGTGATCGGAACGGGAGCGTCGGCGGTTCAGTTCGTTCCCGAAATTGCCGACCCGGCGGACCATGTCACCGTGTTCCAGAGAACTCCGGCCTGGGTGATTCCGCGAATGGATCGCACCCTGCCTGCTGCGCAGAAAGCCGTGTACTCGCGGATTCCCTTTACTCAGAAGGTTGTTCGCGGAGCGGTTTACGGCTTCCGTGAGCTACTCGGTGCCGCGATGTCGCATGCGACGTGGGTGCTGCCTGCCTTCGAGGCGGCCGCGCGCCTCCATCTGCGAAGGCAGGTGAAAGATCCGGAACTGCGCCGGAAACTGACCCCCGATTTCACGATCGGTTGCAAGCGCATGCTTCTGTCCAACGACTGGTTGCGCACCCTTGACCGCACGGACGTGAGTCTGGAAGACAGCGGGCTCGTCTCGGTCACAGAAAACGGAGTGGTCGACGGTCGCGGAGTCGAGCACAAGGTCGACACCATCATCTTCGCCACGGGATTCACTCCCACGGAACCGCCTGTCGCGCATCTGATCACCGGAAAACGTGGCGAGACGCTGGCTGCGCATTGGAACGGGAGTCCCAATGCGTACAAGGGCACCGCGGTCAGCGGGTTTCCGAATCTGTTCCTCATGTACGGTCCGAACACCAACCTCGGACACAGTTCGATCGTGTACATGCTCGAGTCCCAGGCCGAGTACGTCAACGACGCCTTGAACACCATGAAGCGAGAGCGGATCGATGCACTCGACGTGAACGAGACGGTACAGGTGCACTACAACAAGGGAATTCAGCACGAGTTGCAGCACACGGTGTGGAACAAGGGCGGATGCTCGAGTTGGTACATCGATCCGGAGGGGCGCAACTCGGTGCAGTGGCCGACGTTCACGTTCAAATTCCGTTCGCTGCTGGAGCATTTCGATCGCGAGAACTACTCCGCTCGCAAGATCGAAAGCGTCGAGGCATGACCACGACGCACTACGACGTGGTGGTGATCGGATCGGGATTCGGTGGCAGTGTCGCAGCTCTTCGCCTGACGGAGAAGGGTTACCGTGTCGGGGTGCTCGAAGCCGGCCGCCGGTTTGCCGACGACGAGTTGCCTGAAACCAGTTGGCGACTGCGAAAGTACCTGTGGGCGCCGTGGATTGGGTGCTACGGCGTGCAGCGCATCCATCTGCTTCCGGATGTACTGGTGATGGCGGGATCCGGAGTTGGCGGAGGATCGTTGAACTACGCCAACACGTTGTATCAGCCACCCAAGCGGTTCTTCGAAGACCGTCAATGGGCGCACATCACCGACTGGCACGATGAACTGGCGCCGTACTACGACCAGGCCAAGCGGATGTTGGGTGTTCGTACCAATCCGTCCTTCACTCCCGCCGACGCGGTGATGAAGGACGTCGCCGAAGAGATGGGCGTGGGGGAGACCTTCACGTCTACCCCCGTCGGTGTTTTCTTCGGGGAGGCAGGAGTTTCCGTGCCGGATCCGTTCTTCGGTGGCAAAGGGCCCGAACGCACCGGCTGCACCGAATGTGGGGGGTGCATGACCGGGTGCCGAGTCGGGGCGAAGAACACGCTGGTCAAGAACTACCTCCATCTCGCCGAGCAAGCGGGCGCCAGGGTTCATCCGCTCACGACCGTCACCGACCTTCGGCCGAGCGCAGATGGCGGTTACCACCTGCTCGCCCGAAGAACGGACGGCGTCCGCCGGCGAGAAATCAGGTTCACCGCAGATCAGGTGGTGGTTGCCGCCGGAACGTACGGAACGGCGAGACTGCTGCTCGGTATGAAGGAATCCGGCGCCCTGCCCGGCCTGTCGGACACGCTGGGCACCGTCGTACGTACCAATTCCGAAGCCGTGCTGGCCGCAACGTCGAAGTCACGTCGACGGGATTTCACGCAGGGCGTTGCGATCACCTCCTCCTTTCACCCGGACGATCACACGCATATCGAACCGGTGCGATACGGCAAGGGCAGCAATGCGATAGGTCTTCTGCAGACCGTCCTGAGTGACGGGGGTGGGCGAACTCCCCGGGTGCTGAAGACTCTGGCAGTCGCGGCCCGGCACCCGGGTGCGTTCTTCCGATCCTTGTCGGTGCGGAACTGGTCCGAGCGAACCGTCATCGCGCTGGTGATGCAGACCGACGACAACTCCCTCGAACTTTCCAAGAACACCAAACGATTCGGACGTTCCCTCACCAGTAGGCCGGGGCCGGGGGATCCACCTCCCCCGTGGATTCCGCAGGGGCATACAGCTATTCGCAAGGTCGCCGAGAAGATCGACGGCGATCCGGGTGGTTCCATCGCCGAGATCGTGAACATCCCGATGACGGCGCACTTTCTCGGTGGCTGCGCGATCGGGGACAGTGCGTCGAGTGGTGTCGTCGATCCGTATCTCCGTGCCTACGGACATGCGGGCCTGCACGTCATGGACGGTTCGGTGGTGAGCGCGAACCTCGGAGTGAATCCTTCCCTGACCATCACCGCGCAAGCGGAACGAGCGTGCGCGATGTGGCCCCTGACAGATCGATACCGCCGATGAGGATGACAAATGTGCCGGCGAGTGCGAGCACGGTCAGGAAAGCCATCTGGTTGAGAATGTTCTGCGCGGACGTGGCAGTGATGAAACTTTCCGTGCGCCACTGGAAATAGATGATCAGGACCAGCACTGCAACCGTCGGAACAACTATGTTGCGGTGCTGATCGAGTCGACTCAGCAGACCGCGCGCGCCTGACGGCGCTGCGGCATCGCTGGCCGGCGATTGCTTCGAGAGTGTCTGGGTCACTGCATTCCTCACATCATGTGCTTGATCACGTCGACTTCGGCGGGCTTGTGCTCTGCAGGGGCCGCCAACTCTGCGCTGATGACCCCGTCCTTCATGACCACGATTCGGTCGGACATTCCGATCACTTCTTCGAGGGACTCGGCGCACAGCAGCACACCGACCCCCGACGCAGCCATCGATCGGACCAAACCGTAGATCTCCTCGCGAGTTCCGACGTCGATTCCTCGCGTCGGATCGCTGAGTACCAGCACTTTGCATTCGCGACCTTGCCACCGAGCGAAGATCGCCTTCTGTTGGTTCCCGCCACTGAGTTCCCCGATAGGCGTCGACAACGACGGAGCCTTGACCTGCAGCGCGCGGGCCAACTCCGTCGTCCGTTCCCGTTCGGTCCGCAGACGCAGTAGCCGCGTCCACGGGTGGCGGATGAGATCGAGGAAGCCGATCGAGATGTTGTTTCTGATCGATGCGCTGCGGAAGAGGGAGTCCAGGGCGCGCTCCGGTGGGACGTACAGGACGCCGGCGGCCACGGCGGCGGGAACCGACCAGTGCTCGTGCACGGTACCGCCGACGTGAATCGAACCCGTCGACAACGACTCGGCACCCGCGACAGTTGCGGCCACCGACGCTTTCCCCGAACCGATGACCCCAGCTAATCCCACTACCTCGCCCGGTCGGACGACCAGATCGACCGACTCGAACTCGCCTGTACTGCCTGCATTTCGGAGTTCGATCAGCGGGTTCGTCGACAGCGCTCCGGCCTGTTCGCCTTCTCGGTAGTAGTCGGCGCTGCGCTCGCTACCCACCATCAACTCGTGCAGTCGCTCCGCCGTGACGCCGTCGGCAGAGAGGGTTTCGATGGACCGCCCGTCGCGAAGTACGAGTAGCCGCGTGCTGATCCGCAAGACGTCTTGCAGGATGTGGGACACGAAGATGAACGACACCCGATCGCGCCACCCTTCGATCAATGCGAAGAGAATTTCCACCTCGGTCTCGGTCAACGCGCTGGTTGGCTCGTCGAGAAGGATCACCGGAGCTTCGGTGGCGTCGGTGATCCGCGAAAAGGCGCGTGCGATCTCGACCAGTTGCCTTTGTGGGTATGTCAATTCGGCGACGACGGCGTCGGCGCGCAACCCTTCGATGCCGAGGGTGTCGAGAAGGGACTGGGCGGCGTCGCGCATTCTCCGACGCCGGCCGGGGCCCCAACCACCTATCTCGCCCTCACGTCCGAGGTAGATGTTCTCGTACACCCGCAGTGCATCGACCAATGACTGCTCCTGGACCACCACGGAGATTCCGAGTTCGCGGAGAGTGCGAGAGTCGCCGAGTTCCACGTGAGTCCCGTTGACGTCGAGGCTGCCGGCGTCGGGACGTACCGTTCCCGTCAAAACGCCGATCAGCGTTGACTTTCCGGCGCCGTTCTCACCGATCAAGCCGAGAACGTCACCTCTGCTGACGTCGAGTGAGACGTCCTGGAGGGCGTGAACGGGCCCGTAACTCTTGCAGACCCCACGCAAGCTGATGGTTGCTGTGTCGCTCACCTTCGTATCACTCATTTCAAGCCACGAGTTGATCTTTGTACTGCAGCAACGGGCCCGATCGGAACGCGGCTGCGTAATCGGTCCGTACTCCGGTGATGTCTGCAGAGTTCCAGGCGCTGTTCAGCGTGTACTGGTCCTGCGATACGCCGGCGTAGTACTCCCGCGGATCGATCGGGTTGAGTACGGTCTGCGGGTCCCAGTCGTCAGGATGCAGAGCCTTGCTCATCTTTGCCCAGTCGAACGGAAGTGTAGGCGCGTACACAGTTTTCAGTACGTCGTCGGCGATCTCCGGAGTCACCAGGAGTGCTCCCTGTGAAAGGAAGCGCTCCGGCAGGGACAGGTCGACACCGTTGAGTTGATCGAAGATGGTGACACCGAGAATTCCTGCCGTGAGTCCGCCGACCGTCGCACTGGTCAGGTATTGCTTTCCCTGCGCGATGTATTCGACGTTCTGCTTGTTGCCGTCGAATCCGACAACGATCTTGCCCGTGATCTTCGCAGCATCCAGTGCCGCGATGACTCCTGCGGCTTGACTGTCGTTCTGCGCGAACACCCCGACGAAGTCCGGCACCGAAGGCAGGATGTTCGTGAACGCCTTTCTTGCGTCCTCCGAAGTCCAGTTGCCCGGCGAAGCGGTGACGATCTTGATTCCCGGGTAGTCCTTGGCCGCGGCGTTCAAACCAGCGGTCCGTTGATCATCGGAAGACGAACCCTTCTGTCCCGGAACATGAATGATGGTTCCGCTGCCACCGACTTTCTCGAACAGAGCCTTGGCGGTTGCGACGGCGATCTTGGTCGACGGCGGCGTGATGAAACGAACCCACTTGTCCGCGTCGGCAGGCGTGTACCAGGCGGGTGCCGTGTACGAGCTGGCATACAGGATCCCCGCTGCCTGGCAGGCCTTCGTGACAGCGGCCGCTTGAGCTTCCGTGGCGGGAGTGCCGAAGATCGACTTGCCGCCCGAAGCGCGGACGTTGCCTACCTGCCCCAGTGCGGTGTTGACGTTGCCCTGGTCCTCCACCGAGGACATGCTGACGCCCAACGCGTCCATTGCCTGTTTGCCGCCGTCCGAGAAGGCGACGAAGTAGTCGTTGGAGAGTGTTGTCACCTGGCAGAGGGTTTTTTCCTGGACTTTTCCCGCACCGGCGCCACCGCCGGCAGCGGTACTGGTGGAACTGCCGCCTGCTCCGCAGGCCACTGCGCCGAGAGTGATGCCTGCTGCGCCCATTGCGGCGAAGAAGGAACGTCGGGTCAGTGGATGAGAGAACGTCGCGTTTCGCGCGACGTCCACGATCTTCGATTCGATCGAAGGCATGATCACATCCTTGGTCTCGCAAGAGGGGGTTCTCGAGAGGTCTTCTCGAGGTGTGGAGGAAACGGGAGATTTCGCTACTTCGACAGCAGATGCGTTGTGAACCAACGGGAAGCGTGTTCGGCAGCCACTGCGAGCTTGGACTGGTCGCTGTAGAGCGTCATGTGCGACGTGTGCGGCAGGACGACAAGTTCTTTCTTCGGAGTCGGGATGTTGTTGAAACTCTCGATTTCCAAGTCCCACAACGTGAGGTCGTCACCTTCGGCGACGATCATCATCGACGGTGTGTCGAGGATCCTGGGCACGAAATAGTTGACGTCGTAGTCGAGCAGGAGATCGACGGATTCCATAGTCGAACTGTTCTGGTAGAGAGGAGCTTCGGTGGCTTGAAGAGCTGCGAAGGTCGTCTTCGTCTCGGGGAACGGCCAGGAAGACAGTTCTTCCTCGGGATTCTCGCTGGCGTGAGCGATGTGCAGTCGCTGATCCGGATCGTCGAAGCGGAGTCGGCGATCTTCGAGGATCGCGTCCCACAGCTTTCGATAACCCATGGTCCCGTGGATCCGACGCATGTTGCGGAACCCGTCGATCACCGGAATCTGAGACACGATGGCCTTCACCCGAGGATCGGTCGCGGCGAGAATCATCACGTGGCCGCCGGAGTAGGAGATGCCCCAGGCTCCGAGACGGTCGTTGTCGATGCCGGGAGTGCGCTCGAGAAAGCTGAGCGCGTTCTGATAATCACGAATCTGTTGCTTCGGGTCCAGGTGTTGACGGGGTTCACCGTCCGACACGCCCAGGTTGCGGTAGTCGAAGACCAGCGCAGCCATACCGGCCGTCACGAAGGCCTCGGCGTAATAGGGCATGACCAACTCACGGACGTAGCACCAACCGCCTGCCAGTACGACGGCCGGTACGTCTTCGTCGGTGTCGGGTCGGTACAGCCAACCGCGGACGGTGACTCCGTCGCTGGAGAATTCGACATCTTCACGGCGCATTGCGCGACTCCTCATGTAACGAGTGAAAGCTGAACGGAAGTAGGTGCGAAAGAAAACGGACGGTCTTGTCGCCGTGCGTATTACGGCATCGACGCGGTTCGCTCGTGTCAACTGCCCCGAGCGGATCGTCGCGGATCCGAAGTACCCCGTAATCGTGAGTCACCTCACAGCCTTTGTCAAGTGTCACTGGACAGCAAGGAAAATCCGTCGGTATAGTCCTGCTCACCCACTGCGCATGTATTCGTAACGAGCGCAGCATTATTGGAGGTGTTCCGGCTCGTGAACGGCGAAGAAGTCCTGTGTGCCTACGAAAAGATGTTGTTGATCCGTGTGATGGAGGAGCGCATCTCGGCGCTCTACAAGGGCGACATCATTCCCGGATTCGTTCACACCTCGATAGGTCAAGAGGCATGCGCGGTGGGGGCTCTCACTCATGCGCGGGTCAGTGACGTCATCACCTCGACGCACCGCGGGCACGGTCATGTTCTGGCCAAAGGTCTCGAGCCCGACCGGATGATGGCGGAGTTGATGGGAAAGGTCACCGGGGCCAACAACGGCCGGGGCGGTTCGATGCACGTCGCCGATCCCCGCCTGGGAATCTTCGGTGCGAACGGCATCGTGGGCGCAGGGTTGCCGATCGCCCTCGGTGCGGCTTTCGCTGCCAAGGATCGCGGTGAGGGTGATCTGGTCGTGGCGTTCTTCGGTGACGGGGCGATCGCGACCGGCGCGTTCCACGAGGCGATGAACATGGCCGCGCTGTGGAAACTGCCGATCATCTTCCTTTGCGAGAACAATGGGTTCTCGGAGTTCTCCTCGACGGCGGATCAGCATCCGGTCCCGATCTCTGCGCGCGCAGCGGGATACGGAATGGAATCGATCACGCTGGCAGGCAACGACGTCGAGGCAGTCGCCGACGGTATTCGGCCGGTGTACGCGCAGGTGCGAGGCGGCAGTGGTCCGGTGTTCGTCGAGGTCACGACCCTGCGGGTGCACGGGCACTACGAGGGCGATCCGCAGGTGTACCGCGACAAGGACGAGATGGCCCGAGGCATTCTCGCGGCCGATCCACTGACGGTGACGCGGGGCCGACTTCGGGAGCGAGGCATCGGGGACGATGTCCTCGATCTGGTGGACAAGCGGGTGAGGGCGGTGGTCGACGAGGCGGAGCGTTTCGCGCGGGCGTCGCCGCAACCGGAGGCGTCGAGCGTGATGGAGTACATCTATTCACCGCGACGTGTCTATCCGCCGGGCCACCTCGACGTGAGTATCGACGCGGGTGGTGCAGCGGTGTCGCAGTCCAAGATCATCAAAGCCGCGCTCGACGACTCCCTGGGGGCGGATCCGGATGTGTTTCTTGCCGGTATCGATGTTGCCGGCGGGAATGTTTTCGGTCTGACCAGGGGATTGGCCGCGAAGTATCCGGGGCGGGTGTTCGATACTCCGATCTCGGAATCGGCGATCATGGGCCTTGCCGTCGGCTCCGCGATGGCAGGCCGAAGACCTGTCGTGGAACTGATGTACCTCGATTTTCTCGGGGTGTGTCTGGATCAACTGATGAATCAGGCGGCGAAGTTGCGGTTCATGACGGGCGGCGCAGCCAGTCTGCCGTTGGTGGTGCGGACGCAGTTCGGTTCCGGCAGATCGTCGGGTGGCCAGCATTCGCAGAGTCTCGAAGCGCTGTTGGCGCACATCCCTGGACTGACTGTGCTCATGCCCAGTTCGGGCGCCGATGCGTACGGCCTGCTGCGGGCAGCGATCGAGGACGACAACCCCGTGATGTTCATCGAACATCGACTGCTGTACGAGAAGAAAAATTTGTTGCCGAGCAAGGATTTTCGGGTTCCGATCGGAAAGGCGGCGGTGACGAGGCCAGGGTCGGACGTCACCATTGTCTCGTGGTCGAGGATGGCGATGCACGCTTTGATTGCGGCGCAGTCGTTGGCAGACGAAGGGATCGATGCGGAGGTCATCGATCTACGAACGATTGCTCCACTCGATCGGGAGACCATTCTCGAATCCTTCGGTCGGACCAACCGGATGGTCATTGCTCAGGAAGCGGTGGTGGACTTCGGCGTCGGAGCCGAGATCGCAGCGTTGGCAGTAGATTCCGGATTCTACTCGCTGGACGCCCCGGTGGTACGGGTGGGAGCACGGTACGCACCCGCACCCTATGCGCCGGTGCTCGAACGTGAGTGGGAAGTCGGGCCTGACGACATCGTTGCAGCTGTTCGGCGGGTGATGTCATGCTGAGCGCTACCCGTCCGCGGGCGATGACCGGCGGAGGTCCGGTGCTGCCTGAGATGCTTCTCGATGCTCTGCATCGAGATCCCGAGGCACTGGCCCTTGTCGATGGCAGTGCGCGGTGGACGTACCGGGCATTGGTGGACGCTTCGACGAGATTTGCAGGCGCGCTGCATAAATCAGGGTTCGAGCCTGGAGAAGTGGTACTCGTTCAGCTGCCGAACTGGTGGGAATCCGTGGTTGCGGCCTGGGGTACATGGCTTGCCGGCGGCATTCTCCTTCCGGTAGTCCCGATCTACCGCGCACACGAGTTGTCCTTCATCATCGAGCAAGCTGAGCCGACGGTGATCGTCGCCCCGCAGGAATACCGCGGATATCGTCACGTCGAGCAATTCGGGACCGTACTCCGTGATCTGGGCCGAGAGATTCTTCTCGTGGAAGCTCGCGGCGAAGGTGGGTTGCGGCGCACCACGTTCGACGACTTTCTGGACTTCGGGACGGCGTCGAACAGGCCCGACCGCCACGCGGATCCCGACGATGTCGCCCTCGTTCTCTACACGTCCGGAACCACTTCGGCTCCGAAAGGCGTTCTGCACACTCACCGGACCCTGATGGCCGAGAGTTCGAGCATGATTGCGCACTGCGGCGTGGATTCGCACGATCGAATCTTCATGCCTTCGCCGTTGCCCCACATCACCGGGATTTCGTATGCGGTCGTCCTGCCGGCAGCGGCAGCCTGCTCGACGGTTCTGATGCAACGGTGGAATCCTGACGAGGCGGTTGCGTTGATCGAGCGCGAACAATGCACGTTCACCGTGAGCGCGACACCGTTTCTCCGTGGTCTTGCCGACGCGTACGAGAGTGGCGAATATCGACGATCCCAGCTGACCCGATTCGTGTGTGGTGGGGCCGGGATTCCGCCCGAGTTGGTGCGCCGGGCCCATCGCGTGATGGGGACAGCGGTTGTACGTACCTACGGATCGACGGAACTTCCGACTCTCGTCATGGGTGATCCTTTCGGTGACATCGATTTGCAGGCCGAGGACGAAGGGGCTGTGATCGGGGGAAACGAATTCCGGCTCGGCGAAGACGACGAGCTGTTGGTGCGGGGTCCGGAACTGTTCGTCGGCTACGTCGACAGCTCGATCAACGCGGAATCGTTCACCGACGACGGCTTTTTCCGAACCGGCGACGTAGCCGCCGTGGACGGACCCGGTCAGATCCGGATCACGTCGCGAATCAAAGACATCATCAATCGGGGCGGAGAGAAATTCAGTGCTGCCGACATCGAGTGGGCCCTCGAGGCTCATCCCAACGTCGGAGAGGTGGCAGTGGTCGGGTATCCGGACGAGGAACTGGGGGAGCGCGCGTGCGCCTTCGTCGTTCCGGAGGGTGAACCACCAAGCGTTCGAGACCTGCGGATCTTCTTGCTGTCCGAAGGATTCGCTGTTCAGAAGGCTCCGGAGAGAGTCGAGACTGTCGCGTCTCTTCCTCGGACGGAGAGTGGGAAGGTTCAGAAGTTTCTCCTGCGTCGAGCGTTAGGCTTGGGCTCCGCACAGGCGGTCCCCGAGACCTACGGAAGCGAGTTCGGACATGACGGCAACCGGCGCAAAGCCACCTCGTAGGGCGGCTGAGTCGACAGCGGCTGCATCGAAGAAATCGCAACCGCGCAAGACGACTCCCCCAAAGGCGACGGCACAGAAGAAGTCGGCACAGAAGAAGTCGGCACAGAAGTCGGCGCCGGCCAAGGTGGCGGCGCGCAAACAGAAGGCGGAGGACAACGGTTTGGGGACGTCGGTAGGCAAGACGGTTCGTGCCGAACGCACGCGACAGGGAATCCCGGTTCGCGAATTGGCGAGGCGGCTCGGCGTATCGCCGTCCTTCCTGTCGCAGTTCGAACTGGGGCAGAGTCAGGCCGCGGTGAACACGCTTTTTGCGATCGCGACCGAACTCAACCTGTCGCTGGACGTGCTGCTGGGCAACAGCGTCGATCCGGAACGTGAATCCGCATCCGAAACGAAGACTCACGAACCGCGGATCTCCGACTGCCTCACCTTTCGGTCGGGTGTTCGCTGGCAACGGTTGGCGAACACTCCCGCCAACCATCACGTCCAGTTCCTCCTCACGGAGTACGAGCCCGGCGCCGACTCCGCGCCGGGCGATGCACCGCAGACCCATTCGGGTGACGACTACGGGTACGTGCTCGAAGGGACTTTGACTATCGACATCGACGGAATGCGTCGGCTGCTCAAGTCGGGTGAAGCGATCCACCTGGTCGGGAACGTTCCCCACCGGTTGCGCAACGAGACAGACGAGACGGTCAAGGCGATCTGGTTCGTCCTGGGCTGAGTAACCGGGTGCGGTGCACTGGGTGTGATGCCACTGGGTGTGACGCCGATCTCGATTCAACTTAGGCAATCCTTTTCTTGACTAATTCCAGAAAAGCGGCATACTGGGAAACATGCGAGACGGAGAGCATGACTTCGACCCCCGAGCGCAACTGCGCGCCGTCGGGTTGAGGGTCACTGCTCCGCGCCTCGCCGTGCTGGATGCGGTTACAGCCCAACCGCATTCAGACGCCGATTCTGTTGCAGCACTCGTGCGGCAGCAGCTCGGATCGGTATCCACACAGGCCGTTTACGACGTGCTGAAGGCATGCGTGAACGCAGGATTGCTGCGACGCATCGAGCCGGCGGGTTCACCCGCCCGGTTCGAGACGAGAACTGGTGACAACCACCATCACCTCGTCTGTCGCGGCTGTGGCAAGGTCGTCGACGTCGATTGTGTTGTCGGCCAAGCTCCCTGCCTCGAACCTTCCGATAATCACGGCTTCGAAATCGACGAAGCCGAGGTCGTGTTCTGGGGCCGTTGCGAAGATTGCCTGAAGAAGTCTGCCGAATCCGACACCGCGTCGGACACGGTCTCGCAGAATCGAATTGATGCGTCCAGAACCTCCGAGCCAGCCCCTTCGCATGCAGCCCATGCGTTCGGCTCGGATGCAGCCCCGCTCCTCTGACGCCCAGCCCACAACGCTAGGAGGCTTCGCCATGACCAAGCCCACCACCAACAATTTCGGTATCGCGGTCGCAAGTGATGACGAATCGCTGACCGCGGGTATTCAGGGGCCGGTGCTCCTTCATGACCACTACCTGATCGAGAAGCTCGCGCAGTTCAACCGCGAGCGTGTCCCGGAGCGCATCGTCCACGCCAAGGGCGGCGGCGCTTTCGGTGAACTCGTCATCACACACGACGTCAGCAAGTACACGAAGGCCGCGTTCCTGCAGCCGGGTAAGAAGACCGAGTCGCTCGTCCGCTTCTCCACCGTCGCCGGTGAGCAGGGCAGCCCGGACACCTGGCGCGATCCGCGCGGTTTTGCGATGAAGTTCTACACCGAAGAGGGAAACTACGACCTCGTCGGCAACAACACCCCGGTGTTCTTCATCAAGGACGCGATCAAGTTCCCCGACTTCATTCGTTCGCAGAAGCGACTGCCGGGTTCCGGCCTTCGTGACCACGACATGCAGTGGGACTTCTGGACGCTGCGTCCCGAGACTGCTCACCAGGTGACCTGGCTGATGGGTGACCGCGGTATCCCGAAGACCTGGCGCAACATGGACGGTTTCGGATCGCACACCTACCAGTGGGTCAACGCTGCGGGTGAACGCTTCTGGGTGAAGTACCACTTCAAGACCGATCAGGGCATCGAATTCCTGACGCAAGCCGAGGCAGACAGCCTCGCCGGTAGCGATCCCGACTACCACCGTGCGGATCTGTACAACGCCATCGAGGCCGGCAATTTCCCGAGTTGGACCCTCAAGGTCCAGATCATGCCCGTCGACGAGGCCGAAGGCTACCGCTTCAACCCGTTCGACCTCACCAAGGTTTGGTCTCAGAAGGACTACCCGCTGATCGAGGTCGGCAAGTGGACGCTCAACCGCAACCCGGAGAACTTCTTCGCGCAGATCGAGCAGGCGTCGTTCGAGCCGTCGAACGTGGTGCCCGGCATCGGATTCAGCCCGGACAAGATGCTTCTCGGCCGCGTCTTCTCCTACGCCGACGCACATCGTTACCGTATCGGCACCAACTACGCCGACCTGCCGGTCAACGCCCCGAAGAACGAGGTGAACTCCTACTCCAAGGAGGGCGCCATGCGGTACAGCTTCAATTCCCCGTCGACGCCGGTGTACGCACCGAACTCGTACGGCGGACCGCATGCCGATCCGTCGGTTGCCGGTGACGAAGGACTGTGGGCGTTCGACGGCAAGGCAGTGCGCGCCGGATACATCGAGCACGCCGAAGACGGCGACTTCACGCAAGCCGGAACGCTGGTTCGTGAGGTTCTCGACGACGCTGCTCGTGAGCGCCTGGTGAGCAACATCGTCGGCCACGCTCTTGCGGGCGTCAGTGAAGAAGTTCTGCTGCGTGTCTTCGAATACTGGAAGAACGTCGACGCTGATTTGGGTAAGCGAGTCGAAGAGGGTGTACGCGCAGGTCAGTGACCCGCTGACATGAGCATCGCCTAGGTGTACCGAATGCGGACCGCTGCAAGGGAAATCACTTCCCCGCGGCGGTCCGTTTTCGTCTGCCCGACTACAGCAGTGCGAACCAGTAGACGAAGCATGCGAGAAGAAACACAACTACTGACTCCATGACGACACCCCTGTTCGACGTGCACTTCTGCTGTTCGCACTCTCCATGATCCGCTTCTCGAGCGGAGAATGCTCGGGGCACAAGTTTCGCGAACGGAAGTGTTGGGCAGTCAATTCCCATGGCAATAGGTGCAGTTCTCTTCGACATCGACGGAACGCTCGTCGATTCCAACTATCTGCATGTAGAAGCGTGGTCACGAGCCTTCTTCGAGGTAGGTCGCCCGGTTGACGCGTGGCGGGTGCACCGCAGCATCGGGATGGACGGCGACCAACTGTTGGAGACGCTGCTCGGGGAAGACATCGACGGGTGCGGGCCGCGGGCCAAAGAACTTCACACCACGTACTACCGGCAGTCGGCCGACCGTCTCCGAGTGCTGCCGGGAGCGCGCGAGTTGATCCGCCGAGTTCACTCGCTCGGACTGCACGTGGTGCTCGCTACCTCGGCGCCTGACGACGAACTGAAGTTGCTTCGCCAGACGCTCGACATCGACGAAATGATCTACGCCGCCACCTCTTCGGAATCCGTCGAGGAGGCAAAACCTGATCCGGACCTGATCGAGGTCGCGCTCGCGAAGGCAGGTGTCGACGCGGGCGAGGCGGTCATGGTCGGGGATGCCGTCTGGGACATGAAGGCGGCGACATGGGCGGGCGTTGTGGCTGTGGGAGTGCGCAGCGGCGGCATGTCGACCGACGAACTCGAAGGCGCGGGTGCGGCGGCCGTGTACGACGACGCCCGCGACCTTCTCGACCACCTCGACGGCAGTGTGATCTCCGAACTCGTTTCAGGCCAAGATACCGGGAGTTGATCAGTGATGGCACGATTCGGCTACACCTTGATGACGGAACAGGCAGGCCCGAAAGAACTGGTTCGCCATGCAGTTCGGGCCGAGGAAGTCGGCTTCGACTTCGAAGTGATGAGTGATCACTACTCGCCGTGGCTGACCGAGCAGGGGCATGCGCCCTATGCCTGGTCGGTGCTGGGGGCAGTCACCCACGCCACCGAGCGAGTCGGATTGATGACGTATGTGACGTGTCCGACCGTGAGGTACCACCCCGCCGTCGTCGCTCAGAAAGCCGCGACGATCCAGATCCTCGCGGACGGTCGCTTCACCCTGGGGTTGGGAAGTGGCGAGAGCCTGAACGAGCATGTGGTTGGCGAGGGTTGGCCGTCCATCGACACCCGCCAGGACATGCTGCAAGAGGCGGTGAGCATCATTCGCGCACTGCTCGCCGGAGATCTGGTGAGCTGGAAGGGGGAGTACTTCGACGTCCAGTCCGCCAGGATCTGGGATCTCCCGGAGAACCCGGTTCCTCTGGCGCTGGCCATGTCCGGAGACAAGTCCGTCGAGCGTTTCGGTCCGATGGCCGACGATCTGATTGCCGTGCAACCTGATTCGGATCTGGTGCACCAGTGGAAGCACGTGCACGGCCGGGCATACGGATTGGCTCCCGCAGGACGGACCATCGGTCAGATTCCGATCTCGTGGGACCCTGATCGCGACACGGCAATTGCCCGAGCTCATCAGCAGTTCCGCTGGTTCGGCGGAGGGTGGTCCGTGAACTCCGAACTACCGACGCCGGCGAGCTTCTCGGGTGCGACTCAGTTCGTGCGCAAAGAGGATGTGGCTGAAAGCATTCCGTGTGGTCCCGATCTGGATGTGATCGTCGAGGCGGTCAAGGCATACACGGACGCCGGATTCACCGATGTGGCACTGGTACAGATCGGTGGAGATACCCAAGACCGATTCTTCGACGAGGCGGCCAAGCCGCTGCTCGAGGCTCTGCACGTCGAATTAGGTTGATCGAGAAGATCAATCGAGTTCCGCCTAGTGGGCTCTTGTCGAGTCGCGCGCTACCGCCGTGCAGTCGCGCCTGCTGCGCCACGAGGGCCAACCCCAAACCGCTTCCGGCGTCGCCCGCACCGGTACCACGAACAAATCGTTCGAACATCGCTTCGCGTTCCGAAGGCGCGATCACGGTGCCGTTGTCGTCGACGAATACCGTCGCCGAACCGGTGGCAGCACCTGATCGGACGGTGATCTCGACTTCGTCGGCATTGCCGTGCCGAACGGAGTTGGTGACGGCGTTGGTCAACACCAGACGGATGCCCGCGGGGAAGGCCTGAACCGAAAGTTCTTCCGGTGCTTTCAATCGAACGTCGACCTGAGGGTGCAGACGGCCCGCATCCGCGACAGCGCGATCGGCAACTTCCACGAGATCGACGTCGGCACAATCCTCGGGATCGGCCACTTCACCCAGAGCGAGTGTCTCCAGATCGGTCAAGGTGCGCTCGATCTGGCGCTGCGCTTCCAATAATTCGCTGGACAGTTCGCGCCGTTGGCTTTCCGTGAGATTCAGTGTTGCGAGAACTTCAAGATCGGTGCGCATCGACGTGAGAGGTGTGCGCAGTTCGTGGGCGGAGACGCGAGCGAAATCGCGTGCCGACTCCAACGCCTCCTCGGTGCGGCTTCGATCGTTCTCGATGCGACTGAGCATGCTGTGGATTGCCTCCGACAGTTCTTCGGCTTCGCGCGTTCCACGTACCGACGGTGCCCGGCGCGAGAGTCCTTCGACATCGAGGTTGTTGCCTATGGAACTGGTGGTCTCGGTCAATTGCTGGAGAGGGCGGACGGCACGGCCCGTGAGTAACCAGCCGAGCCCGGCCGCGGCGAGGATGGCGACCACTGCCGCAGCGGCCACTTGGAACTGCTGCTCACGGATTGCCTGGGTCAGTGGGTCTTCGGGGATACTGACAGCCAGTGCGGCACCGCTGTCGCCGGGTACGAGAACATCACGACTGCGAACATCGGTGGTAGCCAAGGCGCTGACGGTCGTGGCATTGAACCCAGGGCTGCCGACCAATGGTTCTGTTGTTGCAGTTGGTGTTTCGATGAACAGCGGGCTCGGCGCACTCGCTGCGACACCCAGGGTGACGGAATCGAGAGTGCGTTCCAGTTGTTCGGATCCGTTGACGCGCAGGAAGACCGCGAATGCAATTCCGATCGCGGCAATCACGATTCCGGCGGCCAGACCCGAGGCGATGGCTACCCGGGTCTGAAGTGACAGTGGCCGCTTCATCGTTCGGCCCTCAGGACGAAGCCCACTCCGCGCACCGTGTGGATCACGCGGGGCGCCCCGTCGACTTCGAGTTTCTTGCGTAGATAGGTGACGAAGACGTCGACGACATTGGTGTCGGCAGCGAAGTCGTAACCCCAGACGAGTCGCAGGAGTTGTGCGCGACTGAGTACGACACCGGCATGCTCGGCGAGTACCGACAACAGGTCGAACTCTCTTTTGGTGAGTTCGATTCGCCTACCGTCGATGTGCGCTCGATGGCCACGGAGATCGACCGTCAGCGGTCCCACCGTGATCGGATGGTCGACCGACGGGGTGGCTCGCGTCGTGCGTCGAAGCAAGGCATTGAGTCTGGCGACAAGCTCCGCCAACTCGAAAGGTTTGGTGAGGTAGTCGTCGGCGCCCGCCTCCAGCCCCGCGATGCGGTCACCCACGGAACTTCGGGCGCTGAGTACGCAGATCGGAACCTCGTTGCCGATTGCGCGCAGGGCCGTCACGACTCCGACGCCGTCGAGGCCGGGCATGTTGACGTCGAGAACAAGTGCGGCCGGGCATTGCTTGTTCACCGAGGACAAGGCGGATCGTCCGTCGACGGCAGTTGCCGTGTCGAAGCCCGACAATCGAAGTCCACGTTCGAGCGAATTCAGAACCTTCGTGTCGTCGTCAACGATCAGGATGCGCTCGCGTGTACTCACCCCAGCCATGGTGCCATCGGATTACGGCCCGGGGCCTCGCTCGGAGCCAGGGCCGCCGCATTCTCATCAACTCCTAAGAAACCGACAACAGATCTGCAGTGTCGGCTTCATAACCTCGGGTTTCTCGGATGCGACCGCGCCGAGAATTCGAGAACGTTCGATCAAGGAGAACAACGATGACGCGATTGACAGTGAACGGCAAGCGGGCCCGCCGGACCGGTGTGGTGGTGGCGTCCGTGGCGGTCCTCGGTATGGCCGTGGCACCGGGAATCGCCTGGGCTTCCAATCCGATTTCCGACGGGTCGCCGGTAGCGGTGCGATCGATCGCGACCGCTCCGTCCGATGCTGGTGTGGCACCCGAAGTAGCGTGTGGTGCCACGACGCCGATATCCGACGAGGAGCTGCAGAAGCTCATCGACGAGGGCAAGGTTGTGCGCGCGGAGGAGGCCGGTACAGCCGCAATCACGATTGAAGTGCCGAGCGACGCCGCGACATTCATTGCGCGTGAAGGGGTGCCGGCGTTGCCGACCGTCGAGTGGGCTCCGACCACCGAGGGGGTTCCGGCAGAGGTGCTCGACATGGCCGGCGTCGCTCCGCTGGAGGAAGGCGTTGCCCTGTCATGCACCGTTGCTGCGGGCTGACGAGCGAAAAAAGCTCCGCATGAACCGCTTTGACCTGGAACGGTACGGCCGTACTCAACTGGGACGAGAGGGCGGTCAACCCTGTCGGTAGCACTTGCTACGTTCGGGGCGGTCTCGGCGAGCATGCCGGGACCGTCGCCGATGGCGTCATGTGTGTGGTGTCTCGCAGAGGGTGCGGTACGGCCTGATGCGGGGCGCGTTTCGAAAGGTGTTGTGTTTCATGGTCATGGGCCCCACCCACGCGATGTCCGGTGCTGCTGTGGGGTTGGTGGTTGCAGAGTTGTTGCCTCTCGATTGGGGAGGGCCCACATCCACCGCTGAAACCTTGACCTTTGCCGGTGTGTGCGCCGGCGCCGCCTTGCTTCCCGATCTCGATACCGGTCAGTCGACGGTTTCCCGATCATTCGGTCCGCTCAGTAAAGCGCTGGCCAAAGGTATCGACGCAATTTCGGTGACCTTCTATCGCATCACCAAAGGCAAGAAGGACGGCAAGCGTCGTGGTGGGCATCGGACGCTCACGCACACCGCACTGTTTGCCGCCGGTCTGGGGGCCGGGGTTTCTGCGTTGGTTGTTCAATTCGGGAAGCCCGCCATCATCATCACGCTGTTCTTCTGCCTCGGACTGGCCATCCGAGGGTTGGCGGGTGAATTGGCCAAGGAGAAGGGGTGGCTCGCGGTTTCCGCCGTTGCGTTGGTGCTCTCTGCCCTCACTTGGCAGTGGTATCCGAGTGAGGCCGGATCCACCGGGCTAGGTGTTGCGGTGGCACTGGGCTGCGCCACGCACTGTCTCGGCGATGCGATCACCAAGGAAGGGGTGCCGTTTCTCGCGCCCCTGATTCCGCTCGGCGGCAAGCGATGGTGGGAACAACGGCTGCCGTCATTCCTGTCCATCCGTGCAGGTGGGAACCTCGAGAAGATCCTGATCGGGCCGGCGCTGACTGTTCTGACTGCCTGGTTGATCATCAGTGCGTTCGACGGCGCCCCGGAAGCGATCTATGCCGTCTTCGCTCCGATGGTGCAGTGAGCTTCGGAAAACTTTTATTACGGAACCACTGGCATCGTAATCATATTTGTTCTACGTTCGTCCCTGACATGAACCGAGTCGGCTGACGGAGTGAGCAGTGGTGCATCGAGCAGAACCCAAGGCAGAGCACAGCTCAGGAGTAGACGGTGTGAGCCGGCGCGGATTTCTCGCAGCGAGTGCCGGTGCTGCCGCGCTCGCGGGCATTTCCTGGGCGCCGGCGGGAGCAGTGCCCTGGGGTTCGGCATCGACCATCGCGCCACCGCCCGGATTTCCGTCGGACATTCCGCTGTCACAGCAGGCATACGCCAACTGGTCGCGAGAAATCATGCTCGACAGCGTGTGGACTGCAACGGCGCGTCACAGCGGCGACGTCGTCACCCTCGCCAACTGGGCGTTCGACAACGGGTACACAGTGCGTGCGAAGGGAACGATGCACGGGTGGAGTCCGTTGACCGTGGTGCCCGGCGCGCCTTCGGATCGAGTTCTGCTGGTCGATACGATGGCGAACTTGAATTCGGTTGTGGTGCAGCACGGCACGCCCGCAACAGTCACGGCGGGCGCCGGTACCAGTATCGAAGCCATTCTGACAGCGCTCGAGCGAGAAGGGCTCGGCTGGGCGAACTCTCCGGCGATCGGTGAGCTGTCCATCGCCGGGGCACTGGCGATCGGCGCTCACGGGGCAACGTATCCGGCGGTAGGGGAGACGATCACCCCTGGTCAATCGTATGGTTCGCTGAGCAATCTGATCACCGAGATCACGGTGGTGGCGTGGGAGGAAGGCAGCAATCGATACGGGCTGAAGACTTTTCGCCGATCAGATGACGAGATCACGGCTTTCCTGACTCACCTGGGCCGAACCTTCGTCACCTCCGTGACGCTGCAAGCCGGGGAGAATTATCGGCTGCGGTGCCAGAGTTTTACCGACATTCCGTGGCAAGAACTCTTTGCTGCTCCCGGTTCGCCAGGGCGTACCTACGAGAGTTTTGTCGAGAAATCCGGACGGGTAGAAGCCATCTGGTTCCCGTTCACGCAAACACCGTGGCTCAAGGTCTGGACGCCGACCCCGGTCAAACCTCCGGAGTCCCGAGAGGTGAGCGGGCCGTACAACTACTTCTTCTCCGACGCGATTCCCGAAGAAGTCACCACACCGTTGGGGATGGTGGCGCAGGGTCTTCAAGCTGCGACACCACTGTTCGGTGCCTCTCAGTTCGGAGCTGTAGCAGCAGGGTTGGTGCTGACCGACACCGACGATCTGTGGGGCTGGTCGAAAGACGTCTTGTTCTACCTGCGGCACACGACGTTGCGCGTCGTAGCGGGCGGCGGGGCGGTGATCACCAAGCGCTCCAACATCGGCCGCGTCGTCCACGAGATGACGAGTTGGCTGAACGAGCGAATGACGCACTACGCGTCGCTGGGGCAGTATCCCGTCAACATGCCGTTCGAAGTACGTCTCTGCGGTGTCGACGATAACGGCGAGGTGTTGGTCGACAGCGCCGGTGTGCCGGATCTGTCAGCGGTGCGGCCCCGCGCGGATCGTCAGGACTGGGACACGGCGATCTGGATGAACGTGGTCTCGATTCCCGGCACCGCGGGATTGCCCGTGTTCCTTCGTGAGATGGAACGGTGGATGGTCGCGAACTACTCCGGCGACTACGCGACTTTCCGTCCGGAGTGGTCGAAGGGATGGGCATTCACCGATCAGGCGGCGTACCAGGACGACGAATTCCTCACCAGCACAGTGCCGGCCACCTTCCGGGCCGGTGGAGACGGGAACTGGGACTTCGCTATCGCCACGCTCGACGAACACGACCCACACCGCGTATTCAGCAATATGTTCCTCGACCGCGTATTGCCGCCCAGCTGAATCTCCTACTGCGGGAGCGGTTTGCGCCAACGTACGTCGGTGACACGGATACGCTGATTGTTGTCACCGTTCCAGTCGATGCTCAGTCCCTGGGCTCGGAGTGCGTCGGCCACCTGGCGCCCGACGGTCTGATCGGTGTGCGCGATCATGTGTGCCTTGGCGGTTTCGTCGCCGCCGAAAGCAGCGGCGATCAGTGCGGGATCGAGATCGTGGGCAGGGCGAAACGCACTGTAGGACAAGTAGAGATCGGACGGCTCGTCGCCGAGACGCTCCGCATCCTGCATGTGGAAGAACGTGTACGCCCACTGAGCAAAGGGATACCCGTTCTCGTCCGGTTCGGCCGGCGTGCGCTCGTCGTCGATTTCGGTAGTGCCACACTGCATGCAGCAGGTGAAGTTCATTCGGGCCACGATGCCGTTGTGCTCGAGTTCTGCGAAGGCGGCGGATAGGCGCTCGAAGTCGCCAGGAGCCGTCCACTGGGTCTGCTCCTCGAGTCTTCGGTCCCAGACCTCACGCACTATTGCGTCGATCCGTCTGCCGAGTTCATCGTTCTCGAAACCGCCCTCGACGCTGTCTCGGGCGGCTTCGCAGATTTCGTCGAACGTCGCGAAACCAGGGACTACCAGTTCGCGCGCTTGCTCACGGACAGCGACGATGTCAGCCTCACTGAGCACCGGTGCTGACCGTGACTGTGTTGACCGTGACTGTGCTGACCGTGACTGTGCTGACCGTGACCAGGGCAATCGCATACCGGCACCGTACTGCACCTATTCGGCCGTCAGGCGACGTCGGCTGGTGCTTTCGTTTCCTCCTCGCTTGACGGGGCAGGCTTGTTCGGGATGAGCGCGGTGGCGATCAGGCCGACCACGACGAATCCGGCCGCAAGGTATCCGCCGAGTGTGATGCCGTGAGTCATTGCAGACTGTGCAGCGTCGGCGACGAAAGCGGTGCTCGGTGACCCGGCCAGCGAGTCTATGGCGGCGCCCGCGCTGTCGGTGACAGCACGAGTCAATTGATCAGCCTGAGCTTGGTCGACACCGGATTCGGTGAGGTCGTTGTTCAGCGTGGAATTGAGAGTGCTGAAGAAGGCCGTGGTCAGGACAGCGATGCCCAGTGCGGATCCGAGTTGGCGGAACGCACTCTGAATTCCGGAGCCTTGACCGGCGCTCTGCTCGGGAATCTCCTCGAGCACGACGTTGGTCACCTGCGCAGTCGCAAAACCGACGCCGATTCCGTAGAAGAACAGCACTGCGGCGATAGTCCACCAGGGGCTGTCTGTCGCAGCGATGAATCCGAGACCGGCGAGACCGAGCGCTTCGAGGGCCAAACCGATACGGACCAAACCCAACGGCGAGACCTTCGATGCCATTCCGAAGCTCGCACCACTGGCGACGAAGCTGCCGATGGCGATGGGAACCAGTGCAAGTCCGGCCTGGAGTGCGCTGTATCCGAGCGTGAACTGAAGCCAGAGAGGAAGCACCGCAACGATTCCGAACTCGCCGAGCCCGATGATCAGCGTCGCGATGTTGCCGTTGCGGAACGACGAGATGGAGAAGAGTCGCACGTCCATCAGCGCCCGCGACGGATCGTCGCTGCGGGTGAGCATGGTTTGCCGGTAGGCGAACGCACCGAGCGACAGAACGGCGAGTACGAGCGCGACCAGAACCGGTGACGGTCCGCTGGTCCATGACAGACCGAACAGATCGAAGGGTTCCTTCGTGGTCAGCCACCCGTACGTACGTCCCTCGACGAGGCCGAAGGCGAGCAGGCCAAGGCCGGCGATGGACAGTGCCGCTCCCGTGGCGTCGATGCGCCCAGCGGTGCGGGGTGAGGGCGCGATGAACAGCACTGCGCCGATGAGAATGAGCGCAGCCAGCGGAATGTTGATCCCGAATGCCCAACGCCATGAGGCATGTTCGGCAAGCCAGCCGCCGAGCAATGGGCCGAGGGCGGAGGCTGCACCGATGGTGGAGCCCCAGACTGCGAAGGCCTGGCCGCGGGCTTTGCCGGTGAACATAGCGTTCAGCAGCGACAGTGAGGTGGGCAGGATCATGGCCGCGCCGGCGCCCTGCAGGAATCGCGCCAGGATCAATAGACCGCCGTTCGGTGCCAGTCCGGCCAGCAGGCTCGTCGCGCCGAACACGATGACACCGGCAATGAAGATACGACGAGCGCCGACCAGATCGGCAACTCTGCCGACCAATAGCAGAAGTGCCGCGAACACGATTGCGTAGGACTCTTGGATCCATTGAGCCTGAACGGAATTGATTCCGAGATCTTCGATGATCGAGGGAACGATGACGTTGACGATGGTGGTGTCGACGACGATCAGTGCCACGCCGAGTGCAATGGCGATCAGGCCCAACCACTTGCGGGTGGTGGGTGAGATGTTCACGAATAAACCTCCATGGTGAAGTAACTTTATAATGAAGGTATATTTGAGGCGGTAAGTTGTCAACGTGCGCGCTGGGCTCTGCTGGCCGCCGTCTGGCACAGGAAAGGTGGGATCACCGAGGTGGAGGCACCGCGCGACATCTCCGTGGAGCGGGAGCGGCTGATGGACGAATTCCGCGCGTACGGTGGGACGTTCACCGAATTCAGCCATCGATTCGCGTCGTGGCTGGGTCTTCATTCCACCGATGCAACTGCCCTGATGGAAATCACCGCAGCCGAGGAGAAAGGTGCGCCGCTCTCACCCGCGCGCCTCGCGGAGCGGATCTCCTTGACGTCGGGCGCAACCACCGCGCTGCTCAATCGTCTGGAGAAGGCGGGACACATCGTCAGGACCCGAGAGAATGCAGACCGTCGCGTGGTCACGCTGCACAGCAGTGCGCATGTGCAGGATCTGGCGGACGAGTTCTTCGGGCCCCTTGCCGTGCGACTCGACGCCATGATGGCGAAGTACCCGCCCGAACTGCTCAGTCGATTCGAGGAATTTCTCGTCGACCTGCACTCGACGATGAACGAACACCTCGAGCAGGACAACCGCTGAACAAAAAACGCCGCTCGACTCCGGAGAGTCGAGCGGCGGTCTTGGCTTCGGTGACGGCTACTTGCCGAGCTTGGCCTGCAGGTCGTCGAGAACCAGGCCGGCACCTGTCGGGCCGAGACCCAGGAACCAGGTCTCGTCGCTGACCTCGGTGGCGCGGCCTTCCTTGACTGCGTCCATGCTGGCCCACAGCGGGCCGGCAACGACGGTGGTCTGGCCGGTGTCGGCGGGATTTCCGTAGCTGGAGTAGAAGATTCGGTCTCCCTCTGCTTCGGTGATCGTCTCTGGGCTGACCTCGACGGCCAGTTCGTCGATGTCCTGGATCGCCGGGCGGGGCAGGCCGACGTCCTTCAAGATGACGCCGATGAACGACAGGTTGCCGTACAGGCGCAGCTTGCCGGACATGAAGCGAACCAGAGAGATGGTCGGGGAGCCGTCGATCGACTCACGGACCTGATCCGCGTGCGTCTGGTAGTCGTTGAGAACCTGCTCGGCCTTGGTCTCCTCGCCGAGTGCGTCACCGGCAAGGAGGAAGTTCTCCTTCCACGGGAAGCCGGGGCGGATACTGAAGACCGTCGGAGCGATTGCCGCGAGCTGCGGGTACAGCTTGTCCTGGCGCAACTTGCTACCGAGGATCAGATCGGGCTGCAGTGCGGTGATCGCCTCGAGGTTGAGGTTGTTGGTCGTGCCCACGTCGGGGACTCCGACCAACTTGTTTGCCAGGTACGACGGCTGACCGGCGGCACTTTCCGGGCTGGCGATGCCTACCGGCGTGATCCCGAGCGAGAGGACCTCGTCGAGTTCGCCACTGTCGAGGACCACGACGCGGGTCGGCTTGGCCTCGAGTGTGGTCTCGCCCAGAGCGTGGGTGATGGTGCGCGGGAACTCGCCGGGCGCGGCGTCGCTGCCGAGCTTCGCAGTTTCCGTGTCGGCAGTGCTGAACAGCTTGCCGCCGGTCGCGACATCGGTGTTGCCGTTTGCGTTGCCGCCGGCGTCGGAAGAACCGCAGGCCGTAGCGGCAAAAACAGTCGCCAAGGCAACCATGGCGACCCGGACCGACGTGCGGCTCCGGAGAGTGGTGCGTGAATGCATTAGGCTACCCTACCTTCCGCCTATCGGGCTTGGTCAGGGAGGTATCCGCACCGTCGATACCAGGTGAACGGCGCGTCAGGTCTCGCTCAGCGGGACCTCTACGCAATTCGGACTACAGGGCTCGAGCAACGTGTTAGCTTCGCGAAAGACCTGTGCTGGTAAGTGAAGACGCGTGTAGTGAGGAATTCGATGACCCTGAACATTGCCGATCTGTTCGAGGCCGTTGCCGATGCGATCCCCGATCGAGTTCCCTTGATCCTGGAAGATTCGCGGTTGAGCTACGCCGAACTCGAACTGCGATCGAACCGCCTCGCTCATCATCTGCAGTCCGTCGGCGTCGAACCGGGCCAGCATGTCGGTATTCACATGCGTAACTGCGTCGAGTACGTCGAATCGCTCCTGGCGTGCTTGAAGATCAGAGCGGTACCGATCAACGTCAACTTCCGTTATACCGATGCAGAACTGCTGTACATCTACACCAACTCTCAAATGGTGGCACTGCTGGTCGAAGCAGAATTCGTGCCGACGGCTTTGGCTGTGGTTCCGCAGTGTCCGGAGATCACCCACGTGCTGATCGTCGGCGACGACTACGAGAACGCGCTTGCGGCACAATCCGATACCCGCGACTTCGGTCCTCGCAGCAACGACGACCATTTCATCATCTACACCGGCGGTACAACCGGAATGCCCAAGGGCGTGGTGTGGCGGCACGAGGACTTCTTCTTCGCTGCGCTGTCCGGAGCAAACCTCAGCGGGCCACCGCGTCGGAGCCTCGAAGAGGTTGTGGAGGCGGCCGTGGCGAACACCAACCCGACTGTGCTGCTACTCATTCCGCCGCTCATGCATGGAGCCGCGATCTATTCACTGCTCACGGCATTTCTCATGGGAGCGCCCCGAGTGTTGACCCGCAGCTTCGATCCGATGGAGGTGCTGCGACTGGTCGAGGCCGAGAAGATCACCGGGATCACCGTCGTCGGCGATGCAATTGCTCGGCCGATCGCCGACGCCATCACCGCAAGCGAAGGGCGCTACGACCTTTCGACTCTTAAACTTATCGGGTCGGGTGGCGCATTGTTCTCCCCGAACCTGAAGGCAGAAATGACAACCCGATTGCCAGGGCTGGTGATCAAGGATGCGTTCGGTGCTTCGGAATCCGGCAACGACGGCGTCGTCGAATTCGGGGAGGACGGTTCCAAGCGAATTCGATCCAACCCCAACATGATTCTTGTCGACGACGAGTTTCGTCGTATCGAACCAGGCTCGGACGCAGTCGGTTTCATCGCCAGGGCCGGCCATGTTCCCGTGGCCTACTTCGATGACCCCGTCAAGACTGCGGCAACTTTCCCCGTCGTCGACGGGGTGCGTCTGGCGGTGCTCGGGGACATGGGCACGATGGAAGCCGACGGAACCATCGTGCTGCTCGGGCGCGGTTCGATGTGCATCAACTCCGGTGGCGAGAAGGTCTACCCCGAGGAAGTGGAGCAGGCACTCAAAACTCACCCGGCAGTTTTCGACGCGCTGGTCGCGGGCGCGCCCGACGCACGATTCGGTGAGAAGGTCGCCGCTGTCGTGCAGGTTCGACCGGGGTTCGAAGATGTTGCGACGGAAGCATTGTCGGAGCACTGCCGCACCCACGTCGCCGGGTACAAGATCCCCCGCTCGATCGTGCTCGTACCAAGTATCCTCCGCTCACCCAGCGGTAAGGCGGACTACCGTTGGGCTCGCGAAACCGTAGCGGGAGTGTGAATCAACTTTCGACTCCTTTGACGACGCACCACTCGTTTCCCTCGGGATCCAGCAACACCTGAAACGTGCCTGCCGGGTCCTCCTGAACAGTGCCGACCCGAGTTGCGCCGAGGCGCTCGGCCGCCTCGGTTGCAACTACGACGTCATCCACGCTGACGTCGATGTGGAGGCGATTCTTCGTCAGCTTGGATTCCGGTACGCGCTGGAAGGCGAGGCGGGTCCATCCTGGTGGGTCGACAAACGCCCACTCCTCGCTCCGTTTCACCGGCTTCCCACCGAGGATTCCGGCCCAGAAGGTCGCCAACTGAACTGGCGCGGAGCAATCCACAACTACTTCGTCGACCTGCCCGATCACCTGTTCACAGCTCCGCTGAATGCGGCTGTCACAGCTGCGCCCAATTCGGCTGTCACAGCTGCGCTGAATTCGGCTGTCACAGCTGCGCTGAATGCGGCTGTCACAGCTGCGCTGAATTCGGCTGTCACAGCTGCGCTGAATTCGGCTGTCACAGCTGCGCTGAATTCGGCTGTCACAGCTGCGCTGAATTCGGCTGTCACAGCTGCGCTGAATTCGGCTGTCACAGCCAGGGCTCGATCGGCTTCTTCACCCACATGATCTTCTCGTCCGGATGCTCACGCCGAGCTTCGGGTCGGTCTGGATGAGCGGCTGCCCACACGGCTTTCTCGTCGAGCAGTCCGCCCGCGATCGTCCAGGTCTCCCGCGTGCTCGGCGGATTGGCGCCCGCCGCCCGCGCGAGTTTGCGCAGCCGATCGTCGGGCATCTCGAGCAACTCTGCACTGCTGATATCGCGATCCCAGGCGAACTTGGCAAGGCCGACAGCTTTCTCACGTCGGCTACGGCTCGCCATGTCGTTGTGCGCGAAGTCTGGTTCGGATGCCACGGCTTCACCTTATCGTCAACGCAATCGAGGCCCTCCCGCGTAAGCGGAAGGGCCTCGATTGCTGTTCTTCACTGTCGGGGTGGCGGGATTTGAACCCACGACCTCTTCGTCCCGAACGAAGCGCGCTACCAAGCTGCGCCACACCCCGTGTCGAACCTCGGTTAGCTTACATTACCGAGTCGACTGACATTAAATCCGCAGGTCAGTTGCGTAGAACCGACGCTGGAGACTCTGTGGAACTGTGTGCGGAGACGTGCTCCGGTTCGCGCCTGGTGGCCGGAACCAGAGTCAGCAGAGTTGCCTCGGGGCGGCAGCAGAAGCGCGCCGGTGCCCACGGCGAAGTGCCGATGCCTGCGGAGACGTGCAGCTGAGTGTGCGCGCCCCACTTGGACGGCCCCTTGACCCGCGACCGGTCGATCTGGCAGTTGGTGACCAGCGCGCCGTAGAACGGAAGGCACAGCTGACCACCGTGCGTGTGGCCGGCGAGCACGAGGTCGTAGCCGTCGTCGGCGAACCGGTCGAGAACTCGAGGTTCGGGCGAGTGTGTCAGGCCGAGCTTGAGCTGGGCGACGGGATTGGGTGTTCCGGCGACGGTGTCGTAGCGATCGCGCTTCAGGTGCGGGTCGTCGACGCCGGCGGCAGCAATGCGAATACCGGCCACTTCGAGTTCGCGGCGCACGTGGGTCATGTCCAGCCACCCACGTTCGGTGAACGCGGCCCGCAGATCGCCCCAGGGGAGGGGATCCCCGGTGATGCGCTTGTCCTTGTTGAAGATGTAGCTCAGTGGGTTCTTCGGTTTCGGAGCGAAGTAGTCGTTGCTGCCGAAGACGAACAGACCCGGCCGAGCCAACAGATCGCCGAGTGCCTGGACCACTGCCGGGACGCTGCGCTGGTGCGACAGATTGTCGCCGGTGTTGACCACGAGATCGGGATCGAGGCCTTCGAGCTCACGCAACCAATTCTGTTTCAACCGTTGGTTCGGCATCATGTGCAGGTCGCTGAGATGGAGGACCCGCAGCGACGACGAACCGGGCGCCAGGACTGGCATCGTCACCTCACGCAGTGCAAATGCATTGCGTTCGATGCCGGATGCGTACCCGATCCCTAGTGCAGCGGCGCCCGCGGCACCAAGTGCGGTGCGGGTCAGATTGGTGCGGAACTGGGAAGACACCTCTCAAGGATACGGGTGTGGCGTTCTTCTGCGTCGCTCTCGCCGCCTTTTACAGCTATTCCACAGAGAATTGTGTCCGGGCGGAGGCAACTATCGGCACGCTCGAAACGCCGAGCGCGTAACGTTTCCACCATGTCCGACACGACACCATCGCTCAAAGCCACTCTCCGAACCGACATGGTTGCATCCATGAAGGCGAAGGATCCGCTACGTACAGCCACCCTTCGGATGCTCATGGCAGCCATCCAGACCGAAGAGGTGGCCGGTAAGGAAGCACGAGTCCTCACCGACGAAGAAATCATCAAAGTCCTTGCAAAGGAATCGAAGAAGCGCGGCGAATCGGCCGAGATCTACACCGAGAACGGCCGCGGAGAGCTTGCCGCGAAAGAGCGCGCCGAAGCTCAGATCATCGACGAGTACCTGCCGACGCCGTTGACCGACGCCGAACTCGTCGACGTCGTCGACACCGCCCTCGCTCAGGTTTCCGAGGAGCTCGGCGAGCGTCCGGGGATGCGTCAGATGGGCCAGGTCATCAAGGCCGCCAGCGCGCTGGCCAAGGGCAAGGCCGATGGCGCTCGTATCTCTGCAGCAGTGAAGTCCCGCCTGTAGTAGCGCGCCACCAGACCGAAAACGGCCGCGATCTCCGAGTCACTCGGAGATCGCGGCCGTTCTTGTTTTCAAAGAGCCGTCAGTTTTCAGGGCCGTCAGTTCGGCGGGGTCCCCGCAGGCGGTGTGGGTTCGCCTCCGGGCGGAGTCGCATCCGGGGGAGTCGCGCCCGGTGCCGGGGCTGCGGGGGATGCGGGTGCTGCCGGAGCCCTCACGGAACCGTCACTGATGTAGATCGTGACGGTCGAACCCGGGATCGCGGACCCGGACGGCGAAACTCCGGTAACCGTTCCCGCCCGTGCTCCGGACGCCGTGGTCACGGAATTGACCGTGAAGCCGGACGCCTGCAGGCGGGACGTCGCGGCCGACTGGCTCAGGCCGACAACCTCGGGAACCTGGCCGTTCTGTGATCCCCGTGCGTACTTCTCGTCGATCGGAGGCAGCGAGGTGGGCCCGAAGTTGTTGGCGACCGGGTTCATTGCCGCGAACCAGGATCTCGCCGGTTCGGTACCGCCGTACAGATTGCCGCTGTAGCAGGGGCGCAGCGGGCTCGAGCAGATCTCGCCTGGCGTCGGGGAGTCGCCGAAGATGTAGACGGCCGCAGCGAGGTTGTTGGTGAAGCCGAGGAACGCCGAGGACTTGTGGGTCTCGGTGGTACCCGTCTTGCCCGACATCGGCAGGCTCCATCCGGCGCTGCTCGCGGCACCGGCTGACGTACCGGCGCCGACGTCGTCGCGGCTCATGGCGTTGGCGAGTGTGTCTGCCAGGCCGGGCTCGACAACTTGCTCACAGCCCTGCTCGGTGACGGCCACCGGCTTGCCGTAGCGGTCGAAGACCGAATCGATGGGACTCGGCGGGCACCACTTGCCGTGCGAGGCGAGGGTGGCCGCGACGTTGGAGAGTTCGAGCGGGTTGATCCAGGTGGGGCCGAGGGTGAACGAACCGAGGTTCTGTTCCTTCTGGAAGTCGGCCATGCTGCGCTCGTCGAAGCCCGAGGTGTTGGGATCGGCGTACGAGCGCATGCCGAGACGGACAGCCATGTCGACCGTCGGCGTGACGCCGGTCGCCTCGATGAGCTTGACGAAAGCGGTGTTGGGGGACTGTGCCAGTGCATCGGTCACGGACAGCGTCGGTGGGTAGTTGCCGGCGTTCTCCACGCAGTACGTCGAGACCGGGCAACCAGCCGCACCACCGCTACCCATGCCCTTGGCTTCGAAGCGCTTGGGCACGTCCAGCGTCGCGTTGATGCCGAGGCCCTTCTCCATCGCCGCAGCCGTCGTGAAGATCTTGAAGACGGAGCCCGCACCGTCACCGGCGAGGGAGTACGGCTGCGCCTGGACGGTTTCGTCGGCGTCGGCATTGAGGCCGTACGTGCGACTGCTGGCCATCGCGATGACCTTGTGTGAATCCTGGCCCGGCCGGATCACGTTCATCACGTTCGCGATGCCGTCGAGGTTGGCACTCGCGTTCGCATTCAGGCCGGCCTTGGTGGACGCCTGGACCTGCGGATCGAGAGTGGTCTTGATGAGGTAACCACCCTCGTTGATCTGGTCGCGCGTGATTCCGGCGTCCGAGAGGTACTTCAGTGCGTAGTCGCAGAAGAATCCGCGATCGCCCGCAGCGATGCAGCCGCGCGGCAAGTTGTTGGGGGTTTCCAGGACGCCGAGGGGCTCTTCCTTGGCTGCGCGGAACTCGTCGGCACGATCCGGAATGTTCGTGATCATGGTGTCGAGAACGGTGTTACGACGCTCGGTCACGCCCTCGACG
This sequence comes from Rhodococcus sp. P-2, assembly GCF_016598535.1. Lineage (GTDB taxonomy): Bacteria > Actinomycetota > Actinomycetes > Mycobacteriales > Mycobacteriaceae > Rhodococcus_F > Rhodococcus_F baikonurensis. The sequence continues at coordinate 3,248,138 of NZ_CP066779.1, forward strand.
TTCGTGTACGGGTTCAGAGCGGAGCTGGACTGAACCATGCCGGCCAACATCGCCGATTGGGGAACGGTCAGATCTGCGGCATCGACGCCGAAGTAGGTCTGGGCCGCGTCCTGGATGCCGAAGGATCCGTTGCCGAACGGTACGAGGTTGAGGTACCGGGTGAGGATCTCGTCTTTCGTGAGTTCCTTGTCCAGCGTCAGTGCCATCCGGATCTCGCGGATCTTTCGGGCCGGGGTGGTCTCGATGGCGGCGCGGCGCTCGGCATCCGTCTTGGCCACGACCAACAGCTGGTAGTTCTTCACATACTGCTGATCGAGTGTCGACGCGCCCTGCTGCACTTCACCGGTCGTCGTGTTGGTGAGGAAGGCGCGCAGCGTTCCCTGCCAGTCGACGCCCTTGTGGTCGGGGAACCGGCGGTCCTCGATGGAGACGATCGCCAACTTCATGTTGTTGGAGATCTTCTCGCTCGGGACTTCGAAGCGTCGTTGGTCGTACAGCCAGGCAATGGGATTGCCTGCCGCATCGACCATGGTGGACACCGCGGGGACCGTGCCTTCGACCAGTTCGGCCGAGACGTTGTCGACGGTATCGGCAGCGCGATTGGACGCGAATCCGAATCCGCCGGCCACCGGGAACATCACCCCTGCGACCAGGACACCCGCCAATGCGGAGCTTCCGGCGAGCTTCGCCACTGTTTTTGCAATCGACACGATCTACAGAGTACGTGTGCCCACCCATTGGAACCGGTTTCAGTGTTTTGGGGGTGTTCAAAACCTCCTGAACACGCGCTTTGTACTGCCGTACCAAAAAATGCCCCCGACCGTCTTGCGTTAGGGGCGTTCTTTACCTAAATTGTGATCAGTGTGATCGACGTAACACTCGATCACGAATGTGTCTCAGCTTTCACCGTGCTACCGCGGGGACAGCTGAGATGGTGCGCTGCTCGCCTCATGGCGACGGTCAGACTTTGTAGAGGGGACCCAGAATGTACACAGCCACCCCGAGTAGCCGTTTGGACATCGAGCAGGCCGAGGCACGAATTGCCTGGGTAACTCAGGCACGATGCCGCGAGGTCGACCCCGACCAACTTTTTGTTCGTGGCGCCGCGCAGCGCAAGGCAGCCACCATCTGCCGTCACTGCCCGGTCCTCATGCAGTGCGGAGCCGATGCGCTCGACAATCGCGTCGAGTTCGGTGTGTGGGGCGGAATGACCGAACGTCAGCGCCGTGCGCTGCTCAAGCAGCACCCCGACGTCGACTCCTGGTCCGAGTTCTTCGAAGACCAGCGCCAGCATCACTCAGCAGTCTGATCCAGGTCGATCGGGGGGATCAGCCCTTACGCGTGAGCTGATCTCCCACCGCGCGCAGCGCCTCGAGGTCCGAGACCTCGAACGGTAGCGACGGAACACCGATCAGCGGCACCCTCGGGTGAGCTGCGGTGAATCGACTCAGCAAGGCGATTTCTCGCTTCGCGATCACGGCCCGATGGGCATGGATGCGGAGAACGGCTGCGGTGAGGGCTTCGGCCTCGGTCGCATTTTCCTTCGCTTCCAGTTTGTCGGCGGCGGTCACTGCATGATCGGCAGGCAGAGCCGTCAACGTCGGGTGCGTGCGGTTGAGAACCAAACCGGCCAACGGCATCGAATCACCCGCAAGGCGATCGACGAAGAACGCCGCCTCGCGAAGAGCGTCGGGTTCGGCCGCTGCGATCACCAGGAAATGAGTCCCCGGCTGACGCAGCAACTCGTAGGTCTTCGTGGCGCGTTCACGGAAACCACCGAACATCGAGTCGAGTGACTGCACGAATGCCGATGCATCCGAAAGCATTTGGCTTCCCACGATGGTCGAGACGCCCTTCAGTGCCAATCCCATCGCGCCGGCCACGAGCCTGGTCAGGCCACGGCCGGGTGCCGAGAGCAGCCGGATCATCCGTCCGTCGAGGAATGTTCCCAGCCTCTGTGGAGCGTCGAGGAAGTCGAGCGCATTGCGGGACGGCGGGGTATCGACGATCACCAGATCCCACGCGTCGTTCGACGCCAGCTGCCCCAACTTCTCCATCGCCATGTACTCCTGCGTTCCGGAGAACGATGTGGCAACGGTTTGGTAAAAGGGGTTCGCCAGGATCTGCTCGGCCTTCTCAGGGCTCGAATGCTCGATGACCATCTCGTCGAAAGTCCGACGCATGTTCAGCATCATCGCGTGCAGTTCGCCCGTGGCTTCGGGACCCAGCTTCACCGGCTGCGGAGTGTTGTCGAGTTCGGCCACACCCAAGGCCTGTGCGAGGCGACGGGCCGGATCGATGGTGAGTACGACTACGCGTCGGCCCTCCTCGGCGGCACGCAACGCCAGCGACGCCGCCGTCGTGGTCTTGCCGACGCCACCTGCACCGCAACACACCACGATCCGGGCCGTCGGGTCCTTGATGATCGCCGAAATATCGAGGGCAGGAGCTGCGCGTCGGCCGGTCCTGGAACTGCCGACCGTCACGTTCTCGGTGGTCTCGGTCATCACACGCCCTGTTCCGTGAGGTATTCGGCAAGTTCGTACAGCCCACCGAGATCGACGCCGTCGGCGAGTGCGGGGAGTTGCACCCGAGCCCCGTCGATCTCGCGGAGCTTCTCGGCGCTGGATTCTTGAGCTTCGAGCACCGACGCGTGTTCGATCGTCTCGGTGAGCAGGCCGGCGAAGTCGTCGTCCGACAGATCGATGCCGACATCGGAGAGCGTCGACCGGATCGAAGCTGCATCGATATTGCCGGCTGCAGCACCGGAGAGTTGATCTTCGGGCAAGAACCTCGGGCTGGCGCGGTTGACGATGATGGCACCGAGGTTCAGGTCGTCACGCGCCAGTTCTGCGGCAGCGTCGGCAGTTTCCTGAACGGGCAGCGCTTCGAGAAGTGCAACCAGATGTACGACGGTCTCCGGCGAGTGCAGCAGCCGAACGACGCCCTCACTCTGGGAGTGCACCGGGCCGCCCTTGGCAAGATCGGCCATCGCCTTGGTGACGTCGAGGAAGCTGCCGATTCGTCCGGTCGGGGGAGCGTCGACGACAACGGCGTCGTACACGCGTTTGCCGGTTCGATCGGTGCGGATGACGCACTCCTTGATCTTGCCGGTGAGGAGAACGTCGCGAAGGCCGGGAGCGATGGTGGTGGCGAATTCGATGGCGCCGAACTTACGCATCGCCCGGCCGGCGAAGCCGAGGTTGTAGAACATTTCGAGATATTCGAGGAACGCGGTCTCGATGTCGACGGCCAGAGCCATCACTTCACCGCCGCCTTCGGCGGCCGCGACCTTGGTTTCCTGCGGTGGAAGCGGCGGTACGTCGAAGAGCTGCGCGATTCCCTGGCGGCCCTCGACCTCCACGAGGAGAACGCGCTTGCCGCCTTCGGCCAACGCAAGCGCCAACGCAGCGGCAACCGTGGACTTACCGGTTCCGCCTTTACCTGACACAAAGTGCAGGCGGGCCTTCGTCGCGGACTCGGGCCAGGTCCTGCTCAGCTCATCTTGGGATGCAACCACACCGCGAGCCTATAAGTCTGGGGCCGAAGATGTACGCGGGATAGGCTCACCGCATGAGCGAAATAACTTCCTGGGAATACACCGTGACTCCGTTGCTGGTCCACAATCCGAAGGCAATTCTCGACAACTGGGGTGTCGACGGCTGGGAGCTCGTCGCAGTCCTGCCGAGCGCGTCGGGCGAGCAGCACGTCGCGTACATGAAGCGTCCGAAGGGCTGAATCACATGGCAGAGGCAACACAGACCTGGTCGGAGCGTCTCGCCGAACTGGGCATTGCACTTCCCGCCGTCGCGGCACCCGTCGCTGCGTACGTTCCCGCGGTTCGCAGCGGCAATCACGTGTACACGTCGGGTCAGCTCCCGTTCGTCGACGGAAAACTGACGCTGACCGGCAAGCTCGGCGCGGGCGTGTCGGATGAGGACGCCAAGGCCGCGGCTCGCACCTGCGCGCTCAACGCTCTCGCTGCCATCGACGCCCTGGTCGGCATCGACAACGTCGTTCGTGTCGTCAAGGTTGTCGGCTTCGTGGCATCCGCCGAAGGATTCACCGGTCAGCCCGGCGTGATCAACGGCGCTTCCGAGTTCCTCGGCGAGGTGCTCGGCGACGCCGGTATCCACGCTCGTTCGGCAGTCGGTGTGGCAGAACTTCCCCTCGGCTCTCCGGTCGAGGTGGAACTGATCGTCGAAGTTCGCTGATGTCGACGGTCCATCCCGCCTACGCGCAGCTTCGCCGCGTCACCGACATCGCTTCGGTCTTGCTCGAGAACAATCCGGGCATGATGACGCTGGACGGTACGAACACCTGGATTCTGCATGCTCCCGGCAGCGTCGAGTGTGTTGTCGTCGATCCAGGCGACAACGACGAGGAACACCTGCAACGTGTCGCTGGTATCGGTCCGGTAGCGCTGACCTTGATCACGCACCGGCACTACGACCACACCGGCGGGGTGGACCGTTTCCATGAATTGACTTCGGCTCCAGTGCGTTCCGTCGATCCCACTTTTCTTCGCGGGGGCGCTTCGGCGCTTGTCGACGGTGAAGTGATCGAGGTAGCGGGTCTGAAGTTGCGGATCCTCGCGACGCCGGGCCATACCGCCGACTCGGTGTCGATAGTCGTCGAGAACGACGCGAGCGTGCTGACGGGCGACACCATTCTCGGCCGCGGCACGGCAGTCCTCGACGATTCCGACGGCGATCTGGGGGACTACCTCACCTCGCTGCGATCCCTGGCCGCACTCGGCGAAGGACTGACGGTTCTGCCCGGGCACGGTCCGGACCTGCCCGATCTGCAGACGATTTCGCAGCAGTACCTGGCTCACCGCGAGGAGCGTCTGGACCAGGTGCGAGCCGCTCTGTCGACGTTGGGGGAGTCGGCCTCGGTTCGCGACGTTGTCGAGCACGTCTACTCCGACGTGGACCCGAAGCTGTGGCCGGTGGCGGAAAAATCCGTCAATGTGCAGTTGGCGTATCTGCGTCGCTGAGGCGCTCGGCGCCGACATGGCGAGCTGAGTTGTTTGGCCGAACTGCCGCCATCTATGCCGATCGAGGTATAGCTGGCGGCAGTTTTTGCATTTGTTTGATATGGGTCACGGGCCAATAGTTAGTCCATGACCTCACAATGCGACGGATGGATCCGCAATTACGTGGACGGCTCCTATGTCGAACCCGACGAGTCGTCGAGCTTCGATCAGGTCGACCCGGCAACGGGCCGTGTTCTCGCCCGGGTCCACGAGGCCGACAAGGCCCTGGTCGATCGGGCCGTGACCTCTGCCAGACGCGCTCTGGGCAACGGTTGGGCCGATACGCCGGTTCGAGAGCGGACGGCTCTGCTGCGACGCGCCGCCGACCGGATCGAGGAGCGATTCGAAGAGTTCGTCGCCGCAGAGATGGCGGACACCGGCAAGCCGATCACGCAGGCACGCGAACTCGACGTCGCGCGCGCCCTGACGAACTTCCGCACCTTCGCCGACATCGTCGCCGCGGCCGGACAGGAATCGTTTGTCACGGATCTCGCGGGTGGTAAGCAGGCGCTGAACTACGCGATCCGCAAGCCGCTCGGCGTCGTCGCCGTGATCGTTCCGTGGAACTTGCCGCTGCTTCTCCTGACCTGGAAGGTCGCGCCCGCGCTCGCGTGCGGAAACTCCGTGGTGGTCAAGCCCTCCGAGGAAACCCCGGCGACTGCGTCGTTGCTGGCCGAGGTACTCGAAGAAGTAGGCCTGCCTGCCGGCGTCTACAACGTCGTCCACGGGTTCGGTGCGAACTCCGCCGGCGAGTTCCTCACCACGCACCCCGGCATCGACGGCGTCACCTTCACCGGATCTTCGGCAACGGGTTCGCATGTCATGAAAACCGTTGCGCCGCGGGTCCGTCCGGTCTCGTTCGAACTGGGAGGCAAGAACGCCGCGATCGTCTTCGACGATGTCGACATCGACGAAGCGTTGACGGGTCTGACCAAGTCGGTGTTCACCAACACCGGCCAGGTCTGCCTGTGCACCGAGCGGGTGTACGTGCACCGCAGTATTTTCGACGACATCGCCGGTGGACTCGTCGAGCGGGCAGCAGGATTGCGTCTGGGCGACCCGACGCTCGATGCAACGACGACCGGACCGCTCATCTCGCAGGCGCACCGGAAGAAGGTTCTCGACTACTTCGAGATTGCCGAGCAGGAGGGTGCGAAAGTGCTTACCGGTGGCGGCATTCCGGATCTCGGGCAGGAGCTTGCCGGCGGGTCGTGGATCGAACCCACCCTGTGGACGGGTTTGACCAACAAGGATCGCGCCGTGCGCGAGGAGATCTTCGGACCCGTTGCGGCACTCATTCCGTTCGAGACCGAAGCCGAGGCGATCGCACTGGCAAACGACACCGAGTACGGCCTCGCTGCCTCTGTGTGGACCAACGACCTGCGCCGTGGACACCGCGTCGCGCAGAAGATGAACGTCGGAATCTCCTGGGTCAACACGTGGTTCACCCGTGAACTGCGATCTCCCTTCGGCGGTATGGGCTTGTCCGGCATCGGACGTGAGGGTGGCGAGTCCTCGCTGCACTTCTACACCGAACCGACGAACGTATGTGTGCAACTGTGAACATCGAAACCGCAAAAGTTTTCCAGAAATGAGCGAGGCGTGATGACAGCCCAAGAAGACACCGTATCCGCACTCGCACGTCGCCTCGACGACGCTCAACAGAGTCGCACCGACACCCCGAGCCTCGCCGACGAACACACCATCGACATCGACGAGGCCTACCGGATCCAGAACGAACTCCTCGAACGACGCACCAGCCGTGGCGAATCGATTGTGGGCATCAAGCTCGGCTTCACCAGTCAGGCGAAGATGGCGCAGATGGGTGTGTCCGAAGTGATCGTCGGTCAGCTGACCGACACGATGTGCGTGAGCAACGGCGGCGAAGTCGACCTGAGGACGTTCATTCATCCCAAGATCGAACCCGAAGTGGCATACCGCCTGTCGAAGGACGTCGATCTCGACGATCCGAACGTCGACATCGAAAGCTGTGTCGACGCGCTGGCTCCGGCAATGGAGATCATCGACTCGCGCTACCGCGACTTCCGCTTCACCTACACCGACGTCGTCGCCGACAACACCAGCGCGGCCGGATACGTGATCGGGCGGTGGCTGCCGCTGCAGAACGTCGAGAACCGATCCGTGCGTATGGAAGTCGGTGGCGAGACGGTGCTCGGAACCACGGCGGCCATTCTCGGCGATCCGGCGCGAGCTTTGCATGCGCTGCTCGACATCGCGCGTCGACGCCGAATTCCGTTGCGCGCCGGTCAGGTAATTCTGGCCGGTGCCGCCACCGCAGCTGTGCGACTCGACGAGGGCGTCGCCCAGTGCACCATCGACGGCCTCGGAACCGTCACGGTGAAAGGTGTGAAGCGATGAGTGGGGCGCAGGTCATCGAGAAGCTGGCAAAGCCGCGCGGAAAGTTCCCGCACGTCAGAGTGGTCGGTGACTTCGTCTACGTCTCCGGTACCAGCTCGCGTCGGCCCGACAACACGTTTGTCGGCGTCGAGGTCGACGAGATGGGGACGACGGCGCTCGACATTCGGGCCCAGACCCGTGCCGTCATCGAAAACATCGCGGCAATCCTCGCCGAAGTGGGCGGAGAACTCGGTGATCTGGTTCAGGTCACCTCCTACCTGGTGTCGATGAACGACTTCGGCGGATACAACGAGGTGTACGCCGAACTGTTCGACGAAAACGGTCCGACGAGAACGACTGTGGCTGTTCACCAACTGCCCCACCCTCACCTGCTCATCGAAATTTCCGGCGTGGCGTACGTGCCCGCCTCCAGGCGCTCAGCGTCCGAAGATACGGAGAATGCATCATGACCACGATTCCTCCCGTCATCGACTTCAAGAAGTGGATCGACGACAACCGCCACCTGCTGCAGCCGCCTGTGAACAATCAGACGATGGCGCTCGGAGACGACTTCATCGTGCAGGTCGTCGGCGGCCCCAACCAGCGGACCGACTATCACCTCGATCCGTACGAGGAGTGGTTCTACCAGCTCGAAGGCGACATCCACGTCAACGTGATGACCGAAGACGGTCCTCAGCGTGTCGATATTCGCGAGGGCGAAACCTGGTTGCTGCCAGGAGACATTCCGCATTCGCCCCAGCGTCCCACCGCGGGCTCGATCGGCCTGGTCATCGAACGCGTCCGCAAGGAAGGCACGCTCGAGAAGTTCCAGTGGTACTGCCTCGAATGCGACCACAAGATTCACGAGGTCGAACTTCAGGTGCGCGACATCGTGGCCGACCTGCCGCCGGTGTTCGTCAAGTTCTACGAGAGCGAAGAAGCCCGCACGTGTGACAAGTGCGGCACGCTCCATCCCGGCAAGGGCTGAGCTATGAGCAACCTGATCGACATCCACACCCATTACGTGCCCAACGGGTGGCCGGATCTGACCGAAGACGCGGGGCCGCAAGCGCCGTGGCTGAAGGTCGAGTCGGAAGCCGAAGCAATGATCATGATGGGCACCAAGGAGTTCCGCCGCATCCAGTCCGATGCCTGGAACGCCGAGGTGCGGCTTCGGGACATGGATGCCGACGGCGTGCAGACGCAGGTCGTCTCACCTACTCCGGCGTTTTTCAACTACGGCCGGAGCGGTGAGCAGGCAAGCCGCATTGCACGGATCTTCAACGACCTCGCACTCGAGATCGTGGAGCCGGCGAAGGATCGGTTGATTCCGTTCTGCCAGGTGCCTCTGCAGGACACCGACGCAGCGTGCCGTGAGTTGGAGCGGTGCATCGCGAACGGGCACCGCGGTGTCGAGATCGGCAATCATGTCGGCGATCTGGACCTCGACAGCGAGGGCGTGGTGACGTTCCTGCAACACTGTGCGTCGCTGGACGTGCCGGTCTTCGTGCACCCGTGGGACATGGCCAACTCCCCGCGTCTCGACCGGTGGATGGCGCAGTGGCTCACCGCGATGCCGGCCGAAACGCACCTGTCGATACTCGCACTGATTCTCGGTGGGGTGTTCGACAAGATCGACGATCGTCTGAAGATCGGATTTGCGCACGGTGGTGGATCTTTCGCGTTCTGGTTGGGACGGATGGAAAACGCCTGGCACGGCCGCAACGACATCATCGGTACGTCGGAGTTCCCTCCTTCGCACTACCTGGGAAGGTTCTACGTGGATTCCGTCGTCTTCGACGAGCGTGCGCTGCGACTGTTGGTGGACACGGTGGGGGTGGACCGTGTGATGGTGGGTAGCGATTACCCGTACCCCTTGGGGGAGCGTCCGGTCGGTGAGGTGGTTCGCAAGAGTGAGTTCTTGGACGATACTGCGCGCCAACTGATTTCGCGGGGGAATGCCGAACGCTTCCTGGGTCTCGCCTGAGGCCCCGGCTATACCCTTTCCGGTATGGCGGACGGTGAATTCGGCATTTGTGAGTCATGTCTCGAGCGAGCACAATTCCAAACACAACGATCGACGACGCTCGTGATGCCGACAATCCCGAAGACGGGGTCGGTGACTACAGATTTCATCGTCCGCCTGCCCCATCCAATCGATAGGTTCCGCGATGTCAGACAAGATATCCAACAGCACGACGAGTGACGGAAAGCCGTTGCCGGAGAAAGCTGCCCGCAGCCGAGTTGCCATGGCAACCCTGGCCGGCACAACTCTCGAATGGTACGACTTCTTCCTCTACGGCACAGCCGCCGCGCTGATCTTCAACAAACAATTCTTTCCGAGCCTGAGCCCCACGGCCGGCACGCTGGCTGCCTTCAGCACCTTCGCCGTCGGGTTCATCGCACGGCCGGTAGGTGGACTCGTGTTCGGGCACTTCGGTGACCGGATCGGGCGCAAGGCCACGCTCGTGGTCTCGCTGGTGATGATGGGCGTCGGGTCCACACTCATCGGCCTCATCCCGAACTACGACTCCATCGGGTTCTGGGCGCCCGTCCTCCTGGTGGCCATGCGCGTCGTTCAGGGCATCGGTCTTGGCGGTGAAGGCGCCGGCGCGACACTCATGTCGATGGAGCATGCGCCGGCCGGGCAGAAGAATCTGTATGCAGGTTTCCCACAGATGGGCACACCTGCCGGACTGGTTCTCGCCAACGGCATTTTCCTGACGACCAACGCCGTGATGTCGGACTCCGCATTCGCGTCGTGGGGTTGGCGAATCCCCTTCCTGCTGAGCTTCGTTCTGGTGGCGATCGGTTTGGTGATTCGCCTGCGCGTCACCGAGTCTCCGTCATTTGCCGGGGTCATGGAGAAGGGCGAAATAGTTCGCTTCCCGCTGCGTGAGTCGCTCAAGGTCGGCTTCCCCCGTTTGTCTCTCACGCTTGCCGCGTGCTTGGCGAACTCCGCCGTGGCGTACGCCTTCATGGTGTTCACTCTGTCGTACGGCACTCAACATCTGGGCTACGACAAGCAGTTCCTGGTGCTCAGCGTGACCGCTGCAGCAGTCCTGTGGTTCCTTTCCATCCCGTTCTGGACCAAGATCGCCGACAAGTACGGGCGTCGACACATGTTCATCGGCGGGTCTGCCGCAATCCTGTTGTGGTGCATCGTGTTCTTCCCGCTCCTCAACACCGAGAACAAAGTGGTCGCCGTCATCGCGTTCCTGGGTATGGGCCTGATCGTTCCGGTCACACATTGTGTCCAGGGCAGCATCATCGCCGACACCTTCCCGGCCAAGGTCCGCTATTCCGGCTCGTCTCTGATTCTCCAGAGTGGTGCGATTCTCGGTGGTGGACTGGCGCCGATGATCGCCACGGCTCTGCTCGACGCCACTGGATCTTCGGCGGGTGTGACCTGGTATCTCGCCGGGGTGTGCACGATCAGCCTGGTCGGCGCCATCGCCCTGTTCAAGATTGTCCCCGATTCGTCGCGGGGCTTGGAGCACGAGGAAATTCGCGTCTCCGAAAACGCCTGAGTACCGGATTGATCCGATCGGCCCGTTCCCCCTGGAGGGAACGGGCCGATCGGCGTTTCACGGTCGCATGAGCTCGGCTGCAAAGGACTCCAGCGTCGCGATGAGGGCCTGAGCGGACGGACTCGACGTGCGAGTCGCCGACGATGTGATGCCGACGCTGTGCCCGATCGGATCGAGTGTGATGGACAGGGTGGTCAAGCGCGCGTCGTCGCGGGGGATGAGGCTCGGCAGTACCGCGATCATGTCGGTCTCGACCAGCAGTTGACGCACGGTGAGGAAAGAGGTTGCCTCGACCCGATTTTCGGGCAACGGCAAGCCGTTGCGGGCGAAGAACTCCTCCAGCTCGCGGCGGAGCACTGTCTCGACCCCGGGCAGGATCCAGGGGAAGCCGCGCAACTCTTCGAGTTGGACGTCCTCACGAAGAGCGAGCGGGTGATCCACGCGGGTGACGAGTTCGACGGATTCGGCGTAGAGGTTCCGTCGTATCGCGGTGTCATCGGTAGGTGAGGTGAGCCGGCCGACGATCAGGTCGATTCGGCCCGCTTCCAGATCGGTGAGCAACTGTTCGGGCGTACCTTCGCGCACGACGACGGTGAGCAGCGGGTGGTGAACCTTCAGGCGTGCGATTGCGCCGGGAAGCAGCACGTTGGATCCGGCGAGATGTGTTCCCACGATGACCGTTCCGCGATTGGCGTCGGCAAGTTCGACGACGTGCCGCCCGGCTTCGGTCAGCTGCGCGATCACGGCCCGCGCATGAGTTGTGAAGGCCTCGCCGAAAATGGTCGGGGTGATTCCGCGTGGGCCGCGGTCGAAGAGCGAGACACCGAGAATGGACTCGATGTCGTGCAGACTACGAGTCGCAACGGGTTGCGTGATGTGAAGTGCAGCAGCGGCACCGACCACACTGCCCTGACGGCTCAACGCGTCGACGAGCAGTAGATGGCGGAGTTTGAGTCGCCCGTCGAGGAGCTTGGGCATGTCCATGGAGCAATCCTAGACGGGATTGCGGCGAGTGGGTAGGCGCCCGAAGTTGCTCAGGAGAAGGTGATTCCGATCGGTTGGGCCGGGGTGTACTTCTCCCACGTTTCGCTGTTGCCCGGACTTCCCGTGTGCGCAAACGACGTCCAGTGTCGGCGTATCCGTCGGCCCAGTGCGTCGATGCTCTGCCAGTCGCTGCTGCCCAGCATCGGTGAGCCCTGCCAGGACTGCTCGGTTCCCAACACGAAGGGTAGTTCGATGCAGTGGGTGGCTCCGAAGACGTCTTCCGTCGGTGCCCAGTCGAAGCGATACGTGTACACCGACGCGCCGGCCGCGGTGAAGGTATCGGCCAGCTCCATCGCCGGTTCGGCAAACATGTTCTGTGTCAGTGCTTTTTCGGCGACGCGTTCGGGATCGGGTGCTCCCGCCACGTCGCGCAGGAAAGCGGATCCCTCGTCGCGGGTGTATCCCACGATGACGTCAGGCGCTGCGTCGAAGGTCCGGGTCACGGGTTCCAGTTCGGAAATCGGTGCGAAGGGCGGTTGCACGACATTGGGGGACCGCCGGCTGAACTCGATTGCCGTGCCGCGGAATGCGTCGAGGATGTGGGAAAGTGGCGCGGTCCGAGGATCTCCGTCGAGCAGTCGGGCAAACGTCTCGCCGTTCTTGATCGCGGCAGCCTGCGTGAAGTTGAGGTCCGGCCGCGGGGTGCTCTGCAGAATTGCTCGACGGAACAGAGTTCGAGAGTTGTTACTGCCCAACAGATTCACAATGGAATGAGCGCCGGCCGACTGCCCGAATACGGTGACCGAATCGGGGTCGCCACCGAATGCCTCGATGTTCTCGCGTACCCACTCGAGCGCCGCGATCTGATCGTGGACCCCGAGATTGCCTTCGCTGACGCCGTCGAGGAGGAGGTATCCGAGCACACCGACGCGATAGTTGACCGACACCACGACGACGTCGCCCTCGGCTGACAAAGCCCCGCCGTCGTACCAGGGGAGGGAGCCGCCGCCACTGGAGTATCCGCCGCCGTGCAGCCACACCATCACCGGGCGGCGACCGTTCAGCGACGGGGTTGTGACCGTGACGGTGAAGCTGTCCTCGCTGAGCTCCGGTTCGGGGAGTGGAGGTCCCATGATCCGTTCGAGACGTGAAGGTGGTTGGGGGAACACCGTTCCGAGAGCCGTGGCGTCGAAGACGTCGGAGAACGGTTCCACCGGGCGAGGTTTCTCGAAACGCCCCGCGCGGGCATAGGGGATCGCACCGAAGTAGTAGGAACCGTCACGCTTTCGGCCGCGGATCTTCCCCGAAGCTGTGGATGCGATCACCGTCTCGGACGAGAGCATGGGTTCCTTTCGTCTTGTGCGTGCCTTGTCGAGCATGCCAGGTGGATGCCGTGGCACAAATGCCTTTGTGGTCGTGCGGTATGCGTTACGGCGTGAGTGCCTGCATCAGTCGATCTTCGAGTTTCGTCGTCACTCGGCTGTATACGGCACCGTCGTCCAGCGCTCGAGACATCACGATTGCGCCTTGGATCCCGGCCACGGCTTCTTCGGCGAGTCCGATGGAATCTTCGGCGCCGGCGAGTGTCGCCGCGAGAGCGGCTGTCCATTCGTCGAAGTAGGTTCGAACTTTGGCGCCGAAGCGGTTTCGCTCTTCACCGAGTGCAAATGCGCCGAACAGGCAAATGCGTTGCCCGGACCGAAAGTAGTCGGCGACGGTAGCGAACATGCTCTCGATGCGCTGCCGCGGTGGAACCGACTCTGCTCGAAGCGGTTCGAAGACTTCGGTGCGAAACCATCCGTCGACCTCGTCGAGTACGGCCTCGGCCATCTCTTCCTTCCCTCGGGGAAAGAAGTTGTAGAGACTGCCTTTGCCCAAACCGGTGTGTTCGGTGATGACGGCCAGGCTTGCTCCGTCGAACCCGTAGGTTCGAAACACGTTCGCGAGGGCGGGGATCGTGTCCGAGCGTTCAGCTACCTGTCTGGCCATGGATTCATCCTTTCATCACAGGGCCATTCCATTACAGGCCCAGCTCGCTCAGGCCTGGATGATCCTGCGGGCGTGGTCCTGTCGAATCCCAGAAGAACTTTCGGTCGTTCTCCGCGATGGCGACGTCGTTGATGCCGGCATGACGGTGGTGCATGAGGCCGTCGGAGTCGAACTCCCAGTTCTCGTTGCCGTAGGAGCGGAACCACTGCCCGTCGTGATCGTGCCACTCGTAGGCAAATCGAACCGCGATGCGGTCGCCGTCGTGGGCCCACAGTTCTTTGATCAGGCGGTAGTCCAGCTCGCGGGTCCACTTCTCGGTCAGAAGTTCGACGATCTCGGATCGGCCGATGACGAACGTGGACCGATTGCGCCACCAACTGTCCGGCGTGTAGGCCAGCGACACTTTGTGCGGATCGCGTGAGTTCCATCCGTCCTCGGCGAGGCGGACCTTCTGGACGGCGGTTTCGTGGGTGAAGGGCGGAATCGGTGCTCGGACGGTCATTACGTGGCCTCTCGATCAGACGTGTACCTATCGGTACAGATTTTACCGATAAGTACAACGAGAGTCCAGGGAATGACTTCGGCCGCCCCCACCGAAGTGGGAGCGGCCGAAAGAGTCGAGAAGGAAGAAACTAGCGCGCGCGACGAGCCAGACGCTCGGAATCCGAGATCAGAACGCTCTTGCCTTCGAGGCGCAGCCATCCGCGGTGTGCGAAATCGGCGAGCGCCTTGTTGACGGTCTCGCGGGAAGCGCCGACGAGCTGGGCGATCTCTTCCTGTGTGAGGTCGTGAGTGACGCGCAGGGCGCCACCTTCCTGAGTGCCGAAGCGCTGCGCGAGCTGCAGGAGCGCCTTGGCGACACGGCCGGGAACGTCCGTGAAGATCAGGTCGGCCAGGGTGTTGTTGGTACGACGCAGTCGGCGGGCGAGAACGCGCAGCAGCTGCTCGGCGATCTCGGGGCGCTGCTGGATCCATGCCTTGAGAGCGTCGCGATCCATGCTCACGGCGCGAACCTCGGTGACGGTCGTCGCCGTCGAGGTGCGGGGGCCGGGGTCGAAGATGGACAGTTCGCCGAACATGTCGGACGGGCCCATGATCGTCAGCAGGTTCTCGCGACCGTCGGGTGAGCGTCGACCGATCTTCACCTTGCCGGACACGATGATGTACAGGCGGTCACCGGGCTCACCTTCGTTGAAGATGACATGTCCACGGGGGAAGTCGACGGGCTGCAGCTGCTTTGTCAGCGCCGCTACCGCTGAGGGCTCGACTCCTTGGAAGATGCCGGCTCTTGCCAGGACGTCGTCCACGTGCGCTCCTTGTTGGGATTTGTTCGTTTGTGGTGTCATTTTTGCGCTATCTATCTTTGTACCCGTGCTGCGCACAAACCGTCGCACACAGGCTCAGCCCTCATGAGTGAGACACTGTGTCCAATGCAATCTGTGTTCAATGCAACAGGTACGGCATCGAAGTCTACGTCCCGATAGCTCGCGGCGAGTGATTGATGCCACGTAAGAGCCGAAAATTCTTCCGGAATCCGCTGCGGTGACTACTTTGTATGGCCGTCAACTTGCCCGTTGTGTCCGGATTTCGCCCAGGCTGGCGCTCTCGGGAGCCTCCGACTGACGGCCCTTCCGCTTCCGGTGGAAGCGGGCGAAAGCATGGGGAAACCCATCGCTTGCCAGGCGGGCGACATCGTCGTGACTTGCCTGATCGAGGAAGTCTTCTACTTCGTGCTCTTGAACCGAGAGCCGACGCAATCGCCCTTCGACTCGTTCCATCGCCAGGGCAAAGAGCATCAGCAGTAGCGGAAAGAGAATTACTGCGAGTCCTTGCATAGGGGGAAGTAAACACGTCGAAGGTCTCAGAATCGACACGACGGAGTCTCCACTCATGTCGTATCCGTACAGTTGTCTGAGTGCAGACCACCCCGACAGGCAGTTCAGAGCAGCGGAAGAAACCGCGTTCGGGGGGTGCGCGGAAGGAAGAATCACACCTTGGATTGGTACGCCGGGCGCGTCGGATGAATCGTGAGCTCGCGGTAGCTTTCCCGCACGTGTATTGCGAACTCGACTTCACGACTCCGTTGGAACTGGCAGTGGCGACAATTTTGTCGGCGCAGTGCACGGACGTCCGCGTCAACATGGTCACCCCCGCGCTCTTCGCGCGTTATCCCGACGCGAAGGCATACGCGGAAGCCGATCGGACGGAACTCGAGGAGTACATCCGCTCCACCGGCTTCTACCGGAACAAGACGACGTCGTTGATCGGACTCGGTCAGGCACTACTCGAACGCCACGACGGTCAGGTCCCGAACAAGCTCGAAGATCTCGTGAAACTCCCAGGCATCGGACGCAAGACCGCGAACGTCGTGCTGGGCAATGCCTTCGACATTCCGGGAATCACCGTCGACACCCACTTCGGCCGGCTCGTGCGGCGGTGGAAGTGGACCGAGGAAGAAGATGCCGTCAAGGTGGAACACGCCGTCGGGGCACTGATCGAACGTAAGGAATGGACACTGCTCTCGCATCGCGTGATCTTTCACGGCCGACGGGTCTGCCACGCGCGCAAGCCCGCGTGCGGTGTGTGCGTACTGGCCAAGGACTGCCCGTCGTACGGGCTCGGCCCGACCGACAAAACCGAGGCCGCGGCCCTGGTGAAAGGCCCCGAGACCGATCATCTGCTCGCCCTGGCAGGGTTGTGATCGCCGATGACAAGTGCTGGAAGATGGTCTCTCGCTGCGCTCGTGGTCGTCGCGGCTCTCGTCGTGGCGATCTGGCCGCGCGGGGGAGACGACACGACGCCCACCTCGACAGGTCCGTCGTCGTCGGCGTATCAGCCGCCGACGTTCACTCCGTCGTCGGAATCGCTCGATCAACTCCGTAGCCAGGCGGCTCTGGCCCCCTGCCCGACTCCGACCGGTGAAGCGCCTGCCGGCTCCGCTCTCGCCGGAATCACCCTCGACTGCGTGTCCGACGGAGCGCCCGTCGACCTTGCCGCAGCGGTGGGCGGAAAACCGACTCTTCTCAACCTGTGGGCGTACTGGTGCGCGCCGTGCGCCGAAGAGCTTCCGTACCTTCAGGAATTCGCGGAGCGCGCCGACGGCAGCATCAACGTGCTGACTGTGCACTCGGATCCGAATCAGGAGAACGCTTTGACGCGACTCATCGACTACTCGGTGCGTTTGCCCGGCGTACAGGACGGTGACGGCAAGGTGCGGATCGCGGTGGGCGCACCGCCGGTGCTGCCTGTCTCGGTGCTCGTGCGCGCTGATGGAACGGTCGCCAAGGTCTTGCCCCAACCCTTCCGCAGTGCGGACGAAATCGCCGCCGCTGCGGCGCAATATCTGGGAGTCGTCGTATGAGTACACCGGTTCCCGAGTGGTTGCGTGCTGTCGCCGACAATCAACCCACCGATCCCCACCGGATCAACCCCGTCCTCGAGCGTCGCGCGCCGCGCGGCACCGTGACGCGTCCGGCCGCGGTGCTCGTGCTCTTCGGCGGACCTCGCGAGGCCGACCCTCTTGCCGTCGGCGGATTGCCCGAGGGCGCAGACGTGTTGCTGACCCAACGTGCGTCGACGATGCGTCAGCACAGCGGACAGGTCGCATTCCCGGGCGGCGCCGCCGATCCGGGCGACGACGGCCCCATCGGCACCGCGCTGCGTGAAGCGCAGGAGGAGACCGGGCTCGATCCGAGCGGAGTTCAGCCGCTCACCGTGCTGCCGGAGATCTTCATCCCGCCGTCGGGTTTCGACGTGACGCCGGTGCTCGGCTACTGGGAGCAGCCGACGGCGGTGGGCATTCAGGACGAAGGCGAGGTCGGACGGGTGGCCAGGGTGCCGCTGCGCACGTTGCTCGACCCCGACAACCGGTTTCAGGTTCGCCACCCCCTCGGATACCAGGGCCCGGCGTTCCGCGCCGACGGCATGCTGGTCTGGGGGTTCACAGCAGGAATCCTCGCGGCGCTGTTCACGGTGTCGGGCTGGGAGATTCCGTGGAACTACGAGGACGTGAGAGACCTGGACACAGCGCTGTCCGAGTTCGGTGAAGGTGTCGAGGATTCGGCGGTGCCGCGATGACAGGTTCTCGTTGGGTGGACATCGCCATCGTTCTGGTCGCCCTCATCGCGGCCACGTCCGGATGGCGTCAGGGCGCGGTGGCGTCGGCGTTGGCGTTCGTCGGCGTGATACTCGGCGCCGTCGCCGGAATTTTGTTGGCGCCACACCTGCTCGTGCACGTCACCGAAGGCAAGCTGCGCATCCTCGCGGGCATCTCGCTGATCGTGGTGTTGGTCATCATCGGCGAAGTCGCCGGCATGGTGCTCGGCCGCGCGGCGCGCAGCGGAATGCACAGTCCGACGGCCCGATCCGTCGACAGCGTCATCGGTGCGGGTCTACAGGCGGTGGCTGTCGTGGTCGCGGCGTGGTTGCTCGCGATTCCGCTTACTTCCTCGTCGCAGCCGAATATTGCCGCCGCTGTTCGTGGTTCGGACGTTCTCGCCAGTGTGGACGAACTGGCGCCGCAGTGGCTGCGCCGCATCCCGACCGAGTTCTCGGCGTTGCTCGACACCTCCGGCCTGCCGGACGTCATCGGCCCGTTCGGGCGCACGCCCATCACCGAGGTCGAAGCACCCGACGCGAGCGTTCTGGCCAGTCCGTTGGCTGCGCAGCTGCGCCCGAGTGTTCTACGCATCAACGGCGTCGCACCGAGTTGCCAGCGCGCGCTCGAGGGATCCGGATTCATCGTCGCCCCCGAACGCGTCATGACCAACGCCCACGTGGTGGCCGGAACCGAGAGCATCACGGTGGACACCATGGAGGGCGCACTGCCCGCGCAGGTGGTTCTCTTCGACTCCGCCGTCGACATCGCGATTCTGGCGGTTCCGGGATTGGACGCACCGGTGCTGCCGTTTGCTCCGGAGCAGGCTCAGACCGGAGACAACGCGTTGGTGCTCGGTTACCCCGGCGGCGGTCCGTACACGGCCAGCGCAGCCCGCGTTCGTGAGGTTCTGAACCTGAACGGACCGGACATCTACAAGGCCGGAACCACTCAACGTGAGGTCTACACCGTCCGCGGATCCATCAGGCAGGGCAACTCCGGTGGGCCGATGGTCGACGATCAGGGGCGGGTCCTCGGCGTCGTGTTCGGTGCTGCCGTCGACGACAGCGACACCGGATTCGTCCTCACCGCCCAGGAAGTCTCGCGCCAGTTGAACGCAGCTGCGTCGGCCTCGACGCCCGTGCCGACAGGCGCCTGCATTCTGTAGCGATCAGGTCTCGTAGCGGTCAGTTCTCGTTGAGGAAGTCCCCGAGTTCGCGGTTGACGCGCTCGGGGGCTTCCTGATGCGCGTAATGGCCGACTCCGGCAATGGTGCGCAGTTTCTCGCCGGGAGCCCAGTGCTTGTCGCGTCGCACGGTACGGGTGAGCACGTACGGGTCGAGCTCGCCGTGAATCTGGACGATCGGAATGCGAAGAACCTGATCCATCAAACGCATGAAACGTCGGCCCTCGGGGCGGAGCTGGCTGCGGAAGGCCCAACGCTGGTACTCCAGCGTGGAATGT
The DNA here is from genome assembly GCF_016598535.1 of Rhodococcus sp. P-2. Taxonomy (GTDB): domain Bacteria; phylum Actinomycetota; class Actinomycetes; order Mycobacteriales; family Mycobacteriaceae; genus Rhodococcus_F; species Rhodococcus_F baikonurensis. The sequence continues at coordinate 3,267,597 of NZ_CP066779.1, forward strand.
GCGACGCCCGGAATCCGGATCGCGGACCGCATCTTGCTCATGGCGTCCGCGAATTCGGGTTGTTGCGGCCAGGTGGGGCCGGACCGCGAGCGAACCAGACGCTCCACTTCGGCGCCGTTGTCGGCCGTCAGCCGTCGCTCGGGGCGCAGCGGCACCTGGTAAGCCAGGAACGAAGGCAACAGCGCGCGACGCTGATACGGGTCGCGCACGACGGCTTTCTTGAGCGCCATCGGGTGTGGTGACGAGATCAGCGCGATCGATCGCACCAGGCGTGGATGCAGGAGCGCGGTCGCCCAGCACACCAACCCGCCGTCGGCATGACCGATCAGCGTGGCCTTGCCGTACCCCATCGCACGAATGAGACCGGCTACGTCGCCGGCGAGCGTCCAACCGTCGTAGCCGCGAGGGGGCTTGTCGGAATCGCCGTACCCACGAAGATCCATCGCGACGACGCGGAAGCCCTGCTCGGACAGTGCCGTCAATTGATGGCGCCAGGACCACCAGAAATCAGCGAATCCGTGCAGAAGCACCACCAACGGAGCATCCGGCTCCGCGTCGCCTACCTCGACGACGTGAAACCGGATGCCGTTGGCGTGAATGTCCCGGTGAATCCAGGGGCCGTCGAACCTGACGGTGGATGGATCTGGGGCTGCCACTTTCGATCAGACTCGCTACCGGCGCGCGTTGAAATCGACAGACGGCTTTGCGTCGTCATGGCTGCCGGGGATGACGTTCTTGGCCTGCTTGAGCGATTCGATCGTCTTCTCCGGAGCCCTCAGCTTGCGTACTCGCAGATAACCGAGCAGCGCCAGAATCGCGGTGGTCACCACCATGATCAGGAAGACGATGAGGAACGCCAGCCAGCGCGGCACCCAGGTGTCGAGCATCTCGGCCAGGAAGAAAAAGAAGAAGAACGAGCTGAACAGCAGAACCGTGAAGGCCAGGATGAAGAAGACGCTGCCCTGCAGACCCTTCTTGACCTCGCCTGTCACCTCGGCCTTGGCAAGTTCGACCTCGGCGCGCACGAGGGTGGAGACCTGTGCGGTCGCGTCCTTGACGAGGGCCCCGATGGTGGCCTCGCCCGGCGTGCGGGCGTCCACATCGGTGAGAGGGATGGACGAGACCGTGTTCGGTACTCCATCTCCGGTGAAGCGCTGGCTCTCTCCGTTGGTCAAGCTCACTTGTCGACCTCTCCAGGTAGTTCTCTCGCGTCCGTGGCAATGGCGGTGGAAGCGTCGTCTCGAGCCGCATGGACCCGTCCACGTCGCCACAGCAGCGCTGATCCGATCAGCGATGCCACCAACGATGTCACGAGAACTGCGGCCTTCGCTATCTCGGCCTCGCTGCCATCGCCGACCCCGTCCAATGCGAGGTCTGCTACAAGCAGGCTAACGGTGAACCCGATGCCACCGAGAACTGAGAGGGCAAACATGTCTCTCAATTCCAGTGTCTTGGGTTTGGTTGCTATCCCCAATTTGATCGCGAGCAGGGAAATTCCGAAGATTCCGACGGTTTTGCCGACCAGAAGGCCGACGACAACCGATTGCCCGACGGGGTCGGTGAAAATGTCGCCGAGTACAGCCGCGTTGATCGGAACACCGGAGGCGAACAGTGCGAAGACGGGGACGCAGAAGCCTGCGGAGTAAGGCTGAATGCGGTGCTCGAGACGGCTACCGGGCGCGTATTCCTCGTCCGGATCGCGCCTGACCCGGGTGAGTAAGCCGAGCGCGACGCCCGCGAGTGTGGCGTGTATCCCCGCTTCGTGCATCGCGTACCAGGTCAGAAGTGCCAGTGGAACGTAGAGGAACGGCGTCGTGATGCGTTTGTGTTGGGCGTAGGCGTAGACAGCGAGGGCTGCGGCCGCGGTCAACAGCCACAACATCGCGAGGGAACCGGTGAACAGTACGGCGATGAGGATGATGGCGAGCAGATCGTCGACGACGGCCAGGCTGAGCAGGAAGACTCGGGCGCTCGCGGGGATCTTCGAGCCGGTGAGTGCGAGCACGCCGAGGGCGAAAGCGATGTCCGTCGCGACGGGAATGGCCCAGCCCTTGTCCATGCCTGGCGTGCCGAAACCGATGGACGCCGCGATGATCGCGGGGACCAGGACGCCGCCGCACGCCGCGATGATCGGGAGCATCGCGGCTTTGCGGTCCGCGAGTTCGCCGACCACCAGTTCGCGTTTGAGTTCGAGGCCGGCGACGAAGAAGAAGACGGCAAGCAGTCCGTCTTGCGCCCAGGTGCCCAGGCTGAGGTCCAGATGGAGTGCAGACGGGCCGATCTGGAAGTCGCGCAGAGCGATGTAGCTCTCACCGAAAGGTGAGTTCACCCAGATCAGAGCGACAGCAGCGGCGATGAGGAGTATCGATCCGCCCACCGTTTCGGTGCGGAGATAGCGGGACAGTTCGGAACGCAAAGTGGAGATCACGCGTGGGGACGACCTTTGTTCGTGCACCCGAGTTCGGATGCAACAGACATGAACGTGATCGACGTTGTAAAGCATCGAATGCACGTGCCGACCAGACTTCCCGGCTCACCTTTACGGGATTTTATCGCGGATCGCCCGCTGAGCCGAATCCGCGAACCGAATTTGCGCCGGAAAACCCCGCGGGTGTTCAATTCCTACTGATTGGGACAGGATCCCACCAATTGGACATCTTTCGTATATCGGCGCAGGAGCATGCTTTGAGCACGTCAGTCAGTGAGAACCCACCCAAGCCCGAGGGCGGCGACGCAGATACCGTCGCCGGAGTGCCGCGTAGCCGCATCGTGGTCGCCAGCATGGTGGGTACGTCCATCGAGTTCTACGACTTCTACATCTATGCAACAGCGGCGGTATCGGTGTTCCCGCACCTGTTCTTCCCGAAGGGCAACGACACCACCGCGCTTCTCGCCTCGTTGGCGACGTTCGGACTCGCGTTCGTCGCTCGTCCCCTCGGCTCGATCCTCTTCGGGCACTTCGGTGACCGCGTCGGGCGCAAGGCAACTCTGGTCGGCTCGTTGCTGACGATGGGCATCGCGACCTTCCTCATCGGTCTGTTGCCCACCTATCACCAGATCGGTCTGCTGGCCCCGGCGTTGTTGGCGCTCATGCGTTTCTGCCAGGGTCTCGGGCTCGGCGGTGAATGGTCGGGTGCGGCTCTACTCGCGACCGAGACGGCCAAGGAAGGCAAGCGGGCCTGGGCGGCGATGTGGCCGCAACTCGGAGCGCCCATCGGCTTCTTCATGGCCAACGGCCTGTTCCTGATCATCACGTTGTTCATGAACCACGACAATTCCAGCCCGGACCTCGAAGGTGCCTTCCTGAGCTGGGGATGGCGAATTCCGTTCCTGCTCAGCGCAATCATGGTGATGATCGGCCTGTACGTTCGGCTCAAGCTCGAGGAAACTCCGGTGTTCGCGCGTGCAGTCGAGCGCGGCGAGAAGGTCAAGACTCCGGTTGCCGAGGTGTTCAAGACCAGCTGGCGTCAGCTGATCATCGGTACGTTCGTGATGCTCGCGACGTACACGCTGTTCTACATCATGACCACCTGGGTTCTCAGCCACGGAACCGGCAAGACGCCGGCCGACGGCGGAACGGGCGCAGGCTTCAAGTACACCGATTTCCTTGTCCTGCAGCTCATCGCAGTCGTGTTCTTCGCTGCCGCCGTGCCGGTCTCGGGTTGGCTCGCCGACCGGTACGGGCGTCGTATCACACTGCTGATCATCACCGGTCTGATCATGGTGTTCGGCTTGACCTTCGGTGTCTTCCTCGAACCGGACGGAATGAACGACGGCCGCATGTTGGCGTTCCTCATCGTGGGCATGTTGCTCATGGGTCTGACCTTCGGCCCGATGAGTGCCGTTCTCCCGGAACTCTTCCCGACCAACGTCCGCTACACGGGCTCGGGAATCGCGTACAACACCGCCAGCATTCTGGGCGCTGCGGTGGCGCCGTTCATCGCCGTCTACCTCGCGAAGAACTACGGCGTCGGCTGGGTCGGCATCTATCTCCTCGTGGCGGCGACGTTGACTTTTGTCGCGCTGCTGGTCATGCGTGAGACCAAGGGTGAGTCGCTCGACGATGTAGGGAAATAACCTGCTGTGCGCCTTTATCAACCCCCGGCGGTTAATAAAGGCGCACAGCAGTGGTCAGGGCTGAGCCGGCAGGACGTGCTCACCGGTCTTGTCGGTGCTCAGCGCCAAGGAACTGATGTACTGCTTCTCGCCGTTCGGGCCGGAAACGTTCGACGCGAGCATGTCGGGACGCTCGAACTCGATTCCGCTGACGCAGCACAAAAGCGTTTCACCGGAGGGGTTTCCGTACTCGTCGAACATCGGCAGATCGATGCCGTCGTCGGTGCGTCGTAGGTAGTACTTGCCCTTGGTGGCGACGGCGAGGACCGGCGGCATCACCAGCGCGATGACGATCGCGACGATCGGGGAGAACGGCTTGATCGTCGAACCGAAAGCACCGAAGAACACCAGGATCGAAACTCCTGCAGCCAGCAGCATCGACACGAAGCCGACGGGGTTGACGTCGTAGAGCATCCCGCGTCGGAATTCGGGGACCTTCGGGGAGAGCTTCAACCAGTACTTGTTGATCGCGATGTCAGAGGCGACGACCACGACCCAGGCGATACCGCAGTTGGCGTAGAAGCCCAGGATCGTGTTGAGGAAGTCGAACATGTTGGCTTCCATCAAGATCAGTGCGATCGCCAGGTTGACCAGTACGAAGATCATGCGTCCCGGGTAGGTCTTGGTGACGCGGGTGTACGAGTTGGTCCAGGCCAGTGAGCCGGAGTACGCGTTGGTGACGTTGATCTTGATCTGGCTGATGACCACGAGGATCACGGCAAGGGTCATGGCCAGCCAGTGCGGCATCATGTCCTGATAGATCTCGAGGAATTGGTGCACGGGCTGGTTGGCGATCGAGGAACCGTCGACGACGTTCGCGATGATGTACACGGCGAGGAACAGTCCGACGATCTGCTTGAACGCGCCGAAGATGACCCAGCCGGGCCCGGCGAGAATTACTGCAGCCCAACAACGACGGGTGTTCTCCGGTGTCTTGGGCGGCATGAAGCGCAAGTAATCGATCTGCTCGGCGATCTGCGCGATCAGCGACAGGCAGACACCCGCAGCCAACATCACCGAGCCGAAGTTGACACCCTTGCCGTTTGCGCCGTCCTCACCGCCGAAGGCGAAGAACGCGCTCACCGAATCAGGGTGCTTGAACAGCAGATACAGGAACGGCAGCACCATCATGACGAGCCACAAAGGCGTCGTCCACACTTGGAGTTTTGCCAGGGCCTTCATGCCGTAGATGACCAGTGGGATGACCATCAGCGTCGAGACCGCGTATCCGATCGACAGTGGAATCCCGAGCCCCAGTTTCAAACCCTGGGCCATGATGGAACCTTCGAGGGCGAAGAAGATGAAGGTGAACGTCGCAAAGATGACGTTGGTGACGACCGAGCCGTAGTAGCCGAAACCGCTTCCGCGCGTGATCAAATCGAGGTCGATGTTGTATCGCGCAGCGTAGTAGGCGAGCGGGAAGCCGGTGGCCATGATGACCACGGCAAAGACTGCAATGCCCAGAAGTGCGTTGCCGGTACCGTACGAGATGCCGATGTTGGCGCCGATCGAGAAGTCCGCGAGATACGCGATTCCACCGAGTGCGGACGTCGCGACGACTCCGGTTCCCCATTTGCGGTAGCTGCGTGGCGCGAATCGGAGGGTGTAGTCCTCCAGCGTCTCCTTCAGTGCGGTGTTCTGACCGGGATTCGCCTGGTCCGGTGCGACTGCGGACACCTGCTCGTTCACTGCTGTCATGACGTCACTTCCCCTGGGTGCCTGTGCATGTGCACTTTGTGGTGCAGGCACCCAACCTAGGGAGGTGGCGTTACGCGGACATGTTTGAAATGTGTCGCCCACGTTGCGGATTCGATCCGCAACGTGAGCGAGCACTCATGGGGCTTTCTTTACCTGTATCTGATCACCAACTGCCCGGGCCTGCAAGGCGAGTGGCTGTGTCCCGACCGGTCGCAGGTCGAGAACGGCGCCGGCCACCGGGTCGGCCAGGACGTTCCGGATGGTCCGACGCAGACCGCGTGCGCCGTACACCGGATCGAATCCGCGTCGCTGCAGGAGAGCGACGGCGCTGTCGTCCACCTCGACGTCGATGCCTCTCCGGGCCAGCCGAGTCGTGATCAGGTCGATCTCGAGCCGGGTCACCTGTTCCGCGGTCTGGTCGTCGAACTCGTCGAGGATCACGGTTTCGTCGATGCGGTTGAAGAACTCGGGGTCGAAGAACTTCTCCAACGCGCGTTGGACCAGGTGATGGCCATGGCGTGGTCGATCGATCCGGACGCGATCGGCGAGCTGCCGCAGGTGTGACCGTCGACGTTCCGCCACCGCAGCCGAACCGAGATTCGAGGTCAGGAACACGTAGCTGTTGCGGAACGAGATCTTCTGCTGACCGTTCGCCAACCTGAGTTCGCCGTTGTCGAGGACCTGCAGTAGCGCACGCAGCACGGTGGGGTCCGCCTTCTCCACTTCGTCGAACAGGACGATTCCGGGGGTGTACGGATCGCCCTCGACGGTGTTCTTGTCGAACAGTGTGAAGGACTCCTTGCTGCCGGCGTATCCGGGCGGGGCCCCGGAAAACGACGCCGCATAATGCTCTTGCGCCAGAGCATTCATGTCGATGCGGCACAGATCGTCGGGCCCCGACCGCAGTTCCGCGGCCACGCGCCGCACCAACTCCGTCTTGCCGACGCCGGTGGGGCCGACCAGAAGGATATTGGCGAGTGGACGCGTCGGATCCGTGGCACCGACATGCGCGATCGAAATCGCACGAACCACGGCGTCGACGGCGGCCTGTTGTCCGACGATCTTGGAACTCAGGGCTTTCGAGAGCCTCCGCGCGTCGAAGGCCCCGACCGGTACGGGTTCGGATCGTTCCTCGGCCGGTGGTGTTGCTGCACTGTTCCGGTCGTGGAGCATGTCGGTGATATACGGCACAGCAGGATCCTTACGCTTCGACGGTCTTCTCGACCGGGAGATTTCCGACGCGGCAATCCGCGACGCCCACGGTGTCTCGTGTGATGGCCTCGACGCGTTCCTGAGCCTTCTGCGCATCGGTGACCCACAGCTTGTAGAACTCGAACGGGCAGTCCGCGACGCCCTTGTCTCCGTCGCCGGCTGCGTGGACTCCGGAGTAGCCCCGGTGGAGGAGCTTGAAGATGTGGTTCTGGGATTGGTCGTTCTCGCGTGCGTCACGAATGGCCGAGACGGACAGCTGCGCGTACTGGATTCCGTATTCCTCCTCGCCGGTCTCACCCAGCGTCCGACCGTCGAATCCGATGATCGCGGAGTGCCCGAAGTAGGAGTAGACGCCGTCGAATCCGGCCGCATTGGCAACTGCCACATAACAATTGTTGGCCCAGGCCATTGCCTTGGACATCATCACCTGCTGGTCCTTGGCCGGGTACATGTATCCCTGGCAGCGGACGATCAGCTCGGCGCCCTTCATTGCGCAGTCGCGCCAGATCTCCGGGTAGTTGCCGTCGTCGCAGATGATGAGCGAGATCTTCAGACCCTTCGGTCCTTCCGTGACATACGTCGTGTCTCCCGGGTACCACCCTTCGATGGGGCACCAGGGCAGGATCTTTCGGTACCTCTGAACGATTTCGCCCTTGTTGTCGATGAGGATCAACGTGTTGTACGGGGGCTTGTTCGGATGGTCCTCGTGCTGTTCACCGGTGATGGAGAAGATCCCCCACGTGTCGGCTTCGCGGCACGCGGCGGAGAAGATCGCGGTCTCGTCGCCCGGGATGGTGGCCGCAGTCGCGTACATCTCCTCCTCGTTGTACATGATTCCCTGAGTGGAGTATTCGGGAAAGACCACCAGGTCCATTCCGGGGAGGCCGGTCTTCATGCCGATCATCATGTCGGCGATCTTGCGGGCGTTCTCGAGGACGCCGGCGCGATCGTGCAGGCGGGGCATCTTGTAGTTGACGACCGCTACGCCGACTGTGTCGTTGCTCGAGGAGATGTCACCGTGTCGCATTGTCTTTCACTCCTTGGTTGTGTGGATCAGTTGAAGACTGGACGGGGTTGGGGTACTGCGGCTTTGGGTGCGGCAAGGATCTTGGCAAGCCCCAGGAGAACCAGAAGTGCTCCGGCCCAGCCGGCGGCGACCGCTGGCGTGGTGTGGAAGTTGCCGGTCAGGATCAGGAAGGCAGGAACCGTGCAGGTGGGCTGGCTCAGAAGGATCGCGGCCCAGCCGGTGAAGCGGCTGAGGTTTTCGCGGCCGAGGCCGAGTACCAGGAAGAACAGCGTCCACAGCGCCGCCCAGGCGAGCCAGATGACTCCGAACACCGGGTCGTTGCTCACCGTGAACGAAAGGAAGGAATACACGAGTGCGGCGCACGCGACGAACAGCGAGAACCACCCGATTCCTTCCGGTTCGAAGCCGGCGAGATTGCTGATTCCCACGTAGAGATAGGTGAAGCCGAACAGGTAGAGCCCCGAGGCCGCCAGGACGGCGCTCGAATCTCCCTGCGCCTGAATCAACATGACGGTGGGGACGACGCATTGAAGTGCGCCGACGAAGAGGTTGAGGACCGAGGCGGATCGAACGGGAACCGTGCCGAGCAGCATCAGTCCGTTGACGAAGAGGACGGCTCCCACGTAAAGCAAACCAACACTGCCCATCGGGCACCTCCGGTTACTTCGGGACGGGTTACTTTCAAATGAAATGATTCTAAATGAAACTAAGTGATGCGCGCCACAGAAGTCAAGAGGTGGATCTCAGGAGGAGATTTCAGAGCGTTGCGATGATCGAGAAGTCGAGTCCGTCGGCGACGGCGAGCTGAATCTTCTGTCGTGCAACACGATCGCGAAACTCGACGGTTCCGCGAGGCCCGTCGTATGCGGCGCCTTCGACGACGGCGTCGAGGTCGTGTGGACGTGTGCTGTCGGCGCGTCGTACCAGGGCCGAAAGGGTGTGTATCCCTTCGTAACACGACTCGGCGGCGTTGTTCAATGCTGGGGCGTGCGCGCCGTGCAGCGCCACGTAGCGCCCGAGTAGATCCATCGAGTTGCCGTCGACCATCGAGCGGAAGTATGCGGCGGAGGCAAACAGGTTACGGGTCGCTCTCGGCCCGCTCGCGAGCAGCATGTTTTCTTCCATCAACGGGCTGAACCGGATCATCGACTCGTCGAGGCCTCGGCGGGCGAAGGCTCGGTTGAAGTCGACGGCGTCCTGCCCGACGAGGAGCATGATCACGCCGTCGCAACCGGAGTTCGAGACGGTCTCGACCAACTGCTTCATGTTGCCGCGCCCCAGATCGACAAACGAACCGCCGACCAGGGTGAGATCGAGTTCGGTGGCGAATTGCCTCACGGCCCCGAGCGAGCTGTGAGGCCAGATGTAGTCGTCGCCGACGACGAACCACTTGCGCGCTCCGACGTTGTCGCGCAGCCACTTCAGTGCCGGCGCGATCTGCTGTCGTGGTGTTTCGCCTGAACAGTAGATCCCTGGTCTGACCTCGCCGCCCTCGTAGAGCGAGGTGTACGAGTACGGAATACGGCCTGCGACCACCGGTGCGAGTGCGTGGCGGACCGAGGAGATGTGCCAACCGCTGACGGCGTCAATGTCACCTGCGTCGAGTAGCTGTTGCACGCGGGCTGCGACGACGCCCGGCGAAGCGCCGCCGTCGATCACTTCGATCTGGACTTCGCGTCCCAGCACGCCGCCGGAGTTGTTGAGGTCGCGGGCGGCCAATTCGCTGATCGCCTCACACGACGGACCGAACAGTCCGGCCGGCCCTTGGAGGGGAACCACCATGCCCAGGCGCCACACGGCGCTGCGCGCGCGTTCGAGCGCGCCGGTAGCGCTCATGCGTCGCCGCCGGAATCGGAAGCCAGCGGCCTGGCCTGGGTTACTATCATTTCATTTGAAAGTATTGCCCGAGAAGTGTGAACTACGCAACAGCGGGGGAGCGATCAGTGGGAAAAAGTGACTCCGGAATTCTTGATGCGTCGCTGACGACCGCGCTGGTCCGAGCAGCCCGAATGGCCGCGGCGGCGGCGGAGAAGACGCTGGCCGCAGAGAATCTCACTCTCGATCACTGGATGACGCTCGAAGCCTTGGCGTCGACCGAGGGGCTGACGATGGCTGAGCTGCGCGATCGAACGGGAACACCGGCTCCCACGCTGACGCGGGTCGCGGACAAGCTGGTCTCGCTCGCGCTCATCTATCGCGAAGTCGGCGAGGACGACCGCCGGAAAGTGCGCGTGTTTCTCTCCTCGCGTGGAAAGTCCTTGCACAAGCGGGTTGCTGCAGATATTCGCGTGGCCGAGGAGTCCTGGCTGACGTCGAAAGAGGAAGTGAAGCTGCGAGAGGGGCTCCGCCCCTGCACGCCTTCCTGGTAGGGGGACTACCAGAAAGGCGCACGGGGGCCGAAGGCCTTATTTGCCGCGTATTGCGTCGAATACCTTGGGGTCGACCAGGGTTGAGGTGTCTCCGAGGTCTCGGCCTTCGGCGACGTCGCGCAGGAGGCGGCGCATGATCTTGCCGGATCGGGTTTTGGGCAGTTCCGGCACGATGGTGATCTGACGTGGTTTGGCGATGGGGCTGATGTCGGTGGAGACCTGAGCCTTGAGTTCGGCGATGAGGACGTCGCCGGTGTTTTCGACGCCTTCGCGCAGGATGACGAACGCGACGATGCCCTGTCCGGTGGTCTCGTCCGCGGCGCCGACGACGGCGGCTTCTGCGACGCCGTGGTGGTTGACCAGTGCTGATTCCACTTCGGAGGTGGAGATGCGGTGGCCGGAGACGTTCATGACGTCGTCGACGCGGCCGAGGACCCAGAGTGCGCCGTCGTCGTCGTATTTGGCGCCGTCACCGGCGAAGTACCAGCCTTCTTCGGCGTAGCGGGACCAGTAGGTGTCGCGGTAGCGGTCCATGTCGCCCCAGATGCCGCGCAGCATCGCCGGCCACGGCTCGTCGAGGACGAGGTAGCCGTTGCCGCCGGGGCCGAGGGGTTTGGCGTCGTCGTCGACGATCTTCGCGGAAATACCGGGCAGGGGTGCCATGGCGGATCCGGGCTTGGTGGCGGTGATACCGGGGAGCGGGGAGATCATGATCGCTCCGGTCTCGGTCTGCCACCAGGTGTCGACGATGGGTGCTTTGTTGCCGCCGATGACCTCGCGGAACCAGCGCCACGCTTCGGGGTTGATGGGCTCGCCAACGGAGCCGAGGAGGCGGATCGAGGTCAGGTCGTGGGCGTCGGGGATCTCGCGGCCCCACTTCATGAAGGTGCGCACGAGGGTGGGTGCGGTGTAGTAGATGGAGACGCCGTACTTCTCGATGATGTCGAAGTGGCGGTGCTCGTTCGGGGAGTTGGGGGTGCCTTCGTAGACGACCTGGGTGACACCGTTGGAGAGGGGGCCGTAGACGATGTAGGAGTGTCCGGTGACCCAGCCGATGTCGGCGGTGCACCAGTAGACGTCTTGTCCGGCTTTGTGATCGAAGACGTTGTGGTGGGTGTAGGAGGCTTGGGTGAGGTAGCCGCCGGAGGTGTGGATGATGCCCTTGGGTTTTCCGGTGGTGCCGGAGGTGTAGAGGATGAACAGGGGATGTTCGGCGTCGAAGGCCTGCGCTTCGTGCTCGGGTGAGGCTTGTGCGACGGTTTCGTGCCACCACAGGTCGCGGCCGTCGGTCCAGTCGACGTCGATGCCGGTCCGGTTGACCACCAACACGTTCTGGACGGAGTCGGCGCCGTCGACGGATTCGTCGACCGCTGTTTTGATGGGTGCTGCGGCGCCGCGTCGCCACTGGCCGTCGACGGTGACGACGAGTTTGGCTTGGGCGTCGTCGATGCGTGAGCGTAGGGCGGTGGCGGAGAATCCGGCGAAGACGACCGAGTGGGTCAGTCCGAGGCGGGCGCAGGCGAGCATGGTGACGATCGCTTCGGGGATCATCGGCATGTAGATCGCGACGCGGTCACCGGCGACGAGGCCGAGGTCGGTGAAAGTGTTTGCGGCGCGGCTGACTTCGGCGAGGAGGTCGTTGTAGGTCAGATCGCGGGAATCGCCGGGTTCGCCTTCGAATGCAATGGCGACGCGGTCGCCGTTGCCGGCGAGGACGTGGCGGTCGACGCAGTTGTAGGCGACGTTGAGTTTTCCGCCGACGAACCACTTGGCGACGGGGGCGTCGGTCCAGTCGAGGACGTCGGTCCATTTCTCGTGCCAGTGAAGGCGCTCAGCCTGATTCGCCCAGAAAGCGAGGCGGTCGGTATCTGCGGCAGCCTGCAACTCCGGTCCCGCGTTGGCGGCCGCAGCGAACTCTGCGCTCGGCGGATATGCCTGGGGGACGTCTGTTTCGGCTGCGCTTGTCATGGCTGACGGCCTTCTTTCCACATTGATCGACACTTTTCTGACTCCGTGTGAGGGTAGTCACAAGCTCGCTCAAACGCACCGTTGCATCACGTTGCAACCCGTTGTCCTGCGACGATCGGTCGAATCGATGCGACGGGTGGTCGCTTCCGCCGACGAATGAATGTGCCCGAATTCAATTACCCCCAATTTTCCAACAATGGGTGCGGTGCGCGCTTCGAGCTCGATGTGTCTATTGTCAAACCATTATTCGACCGCAACTCGAAGTCACGTTCACTTTCAGTTGTAGGCGACACGACGCCGGCAGTTACGGCTGTCGGCAGGCCGCGAGCATGCTCGGGGTCACTTAGATGTGGAAGGAATTCCTTTGCGTATCTCACGCATAGCGACCGGCGCGGTCGCGCTCGGAATGACGGCAGTGCTGATCACGGCATGTTCGTCCGGCGATTCGTCGGGCGGATCGTCCAGTGGCGTCGTCAACGCCTGGGCGGGCGAGCCTCAGAACCCGTTGATCCCCACGAACACGAGTGAGAACATGGGCGGCCGCGTCCTCGACTCGCTGTTCTCCGGTCTCGTTTCGTACACCGCAGACGGCGGTACGGAGAACGAGGTTGCCGAGTCCATCGAGAGCACCGACGGTCAGAACTTCACCGTCAAGCTCAAGGACGGCTGGACCTTCACGGACGGCACCCCCGTCACCGCGAAGTCGTTCGTCGACGCGTGGAACTACGGCGCTCTCTCCACCAACGCTCAGCTCCAGGCTTCGTTCTTCGACCCGATCAAGGGCTACGACGAAGTTGCCGCCGAGGTTCCGACGGCACAGACCATGTCGGGTCTGAAGGTCGTGGACGATTCCACCTTCACCATCGAACTCAAGCAGCCCGAGTCGGCGTTCCCCGATCGCCTCGGCTTCACGGCGTACTACCCGCTGCCCGAGGTCGCGTTCAAGGACATGACCGCCTTCGGTGAGAACCCGATCGGCAACGGCCCGTACAAGCTCGACGGAACCGGCGCGTGGCAGCACAACGTCCGCATCGACACCGTCGTCAACCCGGACTACAACGGCAACCGTAAGCCGAAGAACGCCGGCGTCGACTTCATCATGTACAACAGCCTGGACACGGCGTACACCGATCTCCTGGCCAACAACGTCGACGTTCTCGACCAGGTTCCGCCGAGCGCCGTCACGACCTTCGAGTCGGACCTGCCCGGACGCACCGTCAACCAGCCGTCGGCAACCATCGAGACGTTCACGATCCCGGGTCGCCTGCCGCACTTCAGCGGCGAAGAGGGCATGCTCCGCCGTCAGGCGATCTCGATGGCGATCAACCGCGATCAGATCACCCAGCAGATCTTCAACAAGACCAGGACGCCTGCACTCGACTTCACCAGCCCCGCAATCAAGGGCTGGAACGACTCGCTGACCGGCAACGGCAACCTGAAGTTCGATCCCGAGGCAGCCAAGGCCGCTTGGGCGAAGGCCGACGCGATCGCTCCGTGGACCGGTAGCTTCGAGATCGCGTACAACTCGGACGGCGGACACCAGGAATGGGTCGACGCCACGGCGAACAGCATCCGCAACACCCTCGGCATCGACGCGAAGGGCAAGCAGTACGCCACCTTCGCTCAGATCCGCACCGAAGCCACCAACCGCACCATCCAGAGCTCCTTCCGCTCCGGCTGGCAGGGTGACTACCCGCAGCAGTACGGCTTCCTGGCGCAGAACTACCAGACCGGCGGCAGCTCCAACGACGGTGAGTACTCCAACCCCGAGTTCGACCGCCTCCTGCGCGAATCGGCCGGCCAGACCGATCAGGCCAAGGCTCAGGAACTGCTCGATCAGGCTCAGGAAGTCCTGCTCAAGGACCTGCCCGCAGTTCCGACGTGGTACCGCAACGCTGCCAGTGGATGGTCGGAGAACGTCTCCAACGTGACCATCAGCTGGAACGGTGTTCCGGTCTACGAAGACATCGAAAAGAACTGACGCGTAGAACGATCCGCATCTGAAACGTGAGTTCGGGGCGGCAGGCGCCCTGCCTGCCGTCCCGAACTCGTGTTCACACCGGACTGTCCGCTGACGTACACGATCATCGACAAGGAGGTGATCCGATGCTCTGGTACATCGGTCGCCGAGTGCTTCAAATGATCCCGGTTTTTCTCGGGGCCACTCTTCTGATCTACGCCATGGTCTTCCTGCTTCCCGGTGATCCGATTGCCGCGTTGGCGGGCGACAAGGCGCTCAGTCCGGCTGTTGCACAGCAGCTTCGGGAGCGCTACCACCTCGACCTCCCCTTCTATCAGCAGTACCTGCTGTACCTGAAGGGCATCTTCACGCTGGACTTCGGCACGTCGTTCTCCGGACGACCTGTCAGTGAAGTTCTGGCACAGGCATTTCCGATCACGATGAAACTTGCCTTCATGGCACTGATCGTCGAGACGGTCTTCGGTGTCGGCTTCGGCCTCATCGCCGGCCTGCGTAAGGGCGGATTCTTCGACAGCACCGTCCTGCTGTTCAGCCTCGTTCTCATCGCCATCCCGATCTTCGTGATCGGCTTCCTGGCTCAGTTCTTCATCGGCGTCAAATGGGGCATCGTCCCGCCGACGGTCGGTGGCAACACCAGTTTCACGAATCTCCTTCTCCCGGCACTGGTTCTCGGCTCGGTCTCGTTCGCGTACGTTCTGCGACTGACCCGAACGTCCGTGGCGGAGAATCTGACTGCCGATTACGTGCGCACCGCTACCGCCAAGGGACTTTCCCGCGGACGAGTGGTTCGCGTGCACGTGTTGCGCAACTCGCTGATCCCAGTGGTCACGTTCCTGGGTGCCGACCTCGCGACGTTGATGGGCGGCGCCATCGTCACCGAGGGCATCTTCAACATCAACGGCGTCGGCGGCACGATCTACCAGGCGGTGACCAGAGGTGAAGCGCCGACGGTGGTTTCGTTCGTCACCATCCTGATCGTGATCTACCTGATCGCGAATCTGCTCGTCGACCTCTTGTACGCCGCGCTCGATCCGAGGATCCGCTATGTCTGAGACCGTGAAGACCGGACGCGTAGTCCGGCAAAGCCATTTCGTGGCGCCGCCCGAAGTTGCGGCACCGGGGGAGACGGACGCCGTCAAACTCGATCAGGCGCCGACGAGCATGTGGACCGACGCGTGGCGCGACCTACGCAAGCGTCCCCTGTTCATCATCTCGACGATTATCATCCTCGCGGTCATTGTCATCGCAGCGTTTCCGAGCTTGTTCACGAGCACCGATCCGCGGTTCTGCGACCTGACCTACAGCATGCAGGGGCCGACCTCAGGGCACTGGTTCGGTTTCGACCGCCAGGGCTGTGACGTGTACTCGCGCACCATCTACGGTGCTCGCGCATCCGTACTCGTGGGCGTCGGTGTCACGGCGTCGGTGCTGGTGATCGGCGTGATCTTCGGTGCGCTGTCCGGTTTCTACGGCGGATGGACCGATTCGATCCTCTCCCGTGTCGCCGACATCTTCTTCGGCATCCCGCTGATCCTGGCTGCCATCGTCCTGATGCAGCTCTTCACCGATCGCACGATCTGGACTGTCGTCGGCGTCCTGGCGCTCTTCGGCTGGCCGCAGATGGCAAGAATTGCTCGCGGCGCGGTGATCTCGGCGAAGAACAACGATTACGTCATGGCTTCGGAGGCATTGGGTGTCTCGAAGCTCAAGACACTGATCCGCCACGTCATCCCGAATTCGTTGGCGCCCATCATCGTGGTGGCCACCATCTCGCTCGGTACGTACATCGTTGCCGAGGCGACGCTGTCCTTCCTCGGTATCGGTCTTCCGTCCACCGAGGTTTCGTGGGGTGGAGACATCAGTAACGCTCAGGTGACGCTGCGTCAGGGTTCGACCATTCTGTTCTACCCGGCAACGGCTCTGGCGATCACCGTTCTCGGATTCATCATGATGGGTGACGCTCTGCGCGACGCCCTCGATCCCAAGTCGCGGAAGCGGTGAGCACGATGACCACCAAGGAAACTCTCACCTCGGAGGAAACTCCGTTGCTCGAGATTCGTGATCTCGAGGTGTCGTTCCAGTCCAATTCCGGTCCGGTTCCGGCAGTTCGAGGCGTCAGCCTGACCGTGTACCCGGGACAGACGGTCGCCATCGTCGGCGAATCGGGCTCGGGCAAGTCCACCACCGCACACTCGATCATCAATCTGCTTCCCGGCACCGGCAAGGTGACGGCAGGCGAGATCATCTTCGACGGCAAGGACATCTCGAAGGTTTCGGAGAAGGACTTCGTCCATATCCGGGGCAGCCAGATCGGTTTGGTTCCGCAGGACCCGATGTCGAATCTGAATCCCGTGTGGAAAGTGGGCTTCCAGATCGAGGAAGCACTGGCTGCCAACGGGATCGCCAAGGGCAAGGCCGCCAAGGTTCGCGCCGCCGAACTGCTCGAGGAGGCAGGTCTCGCCGAAGCCGAGAGCCGGTTGGGGCAGTACCCGCACGAGTTCTCGGGCGGTATGCGCCAGCGCGCACTCATCGCGATCGGGTTGTCCGCTCGTCCGAAGCTTCTGATCGCGGACGAGCCGACGTCGGCGCTCGACGTCACCGTCCAGCGTCAGATCCTCGACCACCTCGACGGTCTGACAACGGAACTCGGCACCGCGGTTCTGCTCATCACGCACGATCTGGGCTTGGCTGCCGAGCGTGCCGAGCATCTGATCGTGATGAGCAAGGGTCGTATCGTCGAATCCGGTCCGGCACTGGAGATCCTGAAGCGTCCGCAGCATCCGTACACACAGAAGCTGGTTGCCGCTGCGCCGTCGTTGGCGTCGAAGCGCCTCAGCTCGTCGGTGGCGCGCGCCGAGATTCGCGAACAGGCGGAAGAGGTAGCCGAAGCGGTCAAGGCCGAGGAAAGTGCGGGAGAGTCCTTCGGCAAGGCGACCGACGACGTTCTTGTCGTCGATCATCTGACCAAGGTGTTCAAGCTGCGCAAGGGTTTCCGCAAGACCACCGACTTCACAGCCGTGAACGACGTGTCCTTCAAGGTCCGCCGCGGAACCACGACGGCGATCGTCGGCGAATCGGGTTCCGGTAAGTCAACGGTCGCGCAGATGGTTCTCGGCTTGCTCGAGCCCACCGCAGGCAACGTCGTCTTCGACGGTCAGGACGTGGCGAAACTCGGCGCGAAGGAAACCTTTGCGTTCCGTCGCCGAGTGCAGCCGATCTTCCAGAACCCTTACGGCACGCTCGACCCGATGTACTCGATCTACCGCACGATCGAAGAGCCGCTACGTACCCACAAGGTCGGGACAAAAGCCGAACGTGAGGCTCGCGTCCGCGAACTTCTCGACAAGGTCGGTCTGCCCCAGTCGGTCATGCGACGGTTCCCGAACGAGCTCTCCGGCGGACAGCGTCAGCGCGTCGCAATTGCGCGAGCGTTGGCACTGCAACCGGAGGTCGTGATCTGCGACGAGGCGGTCTCCGCTCTCGACGTGCTCGTGCAGGATCAGATCTTGACCCTGCTCAACGACCTGCAGGCAGAGTTCGGGTTGACGTACCTCTTCATCACGCACGACCTGGCCGTGGTTCGTCAGATCGCGGACAACGTGTTGGTGATGTCGCGTGGCTCGATCGTCGAATCGGCACCGATCGACGACGTGTTCGGAAATCCGCAACAGGACTACACCCGCAAGTTGCTCGATGCGATTCCCGGCGGTTCCATCACGCTGGGAAGCTGAGGCAACAGGTAGGTAGGCAAGTCCGCAGAGGGGCTGCAAGGGTACCGTCGTTGATCGTGACGGACCCCTTGCAGCCCCTCGTCGATCTTCCAGGTGTACGCGCCGCTGCCGATCATGCGCGCGACGCTCTGGGGGAGGTTCATCGGCACAAGACCAACCGTCGCGGTTGGCCCACCACTGCCGCCGAAGCCGCGGTTCGCGCAGCGCGAGCCTCCGCGTCTCTGGCGGGTGGCACCACGGAATTGCCGGCCGAGGGCATGGCCGGTGATCCGATTCTCGCGGGTGCTCTGCGCGTGGCTCAGGCACTGGACGGCGACAGTCTGCCCCTCATGGAGTCGACGTGGAAGCGCGCCCCACTGCAGGCTTTGGCCCGTCTGCACCTGCTGGCCGCGGCGGACCTCGTCGAGGACGTGGATCAACTGGGGCGGCCACGATCGGATCGCGGAGTGGGGGAGCGGTTGGACGCTCTCGCGCAACTCGTGACAGGCGGGACCAGTGCGCCGGCTCCGGTTCTGGCGGCCGTTGTACACGGAGAACTCTTGGCGCTGAGCCCGTTCGGCACGGCTGACGGCATCGTCGCCCGTGCGGCCTCGCGTCTGGTTGCGGTCTCGTCCGGGTTGGATCCGCACAATCTAGGAGTCCCCGAGGTCAGTTGGCTTCGGCGGCCGCAGGCGTACACGGACGGCGCAGCTGGATTCGCTTCGGGAAATCCGGCGGGCGTCGGCAGCTGGGTGATTCTGTGCTGCGGCGCTCTCGAAGCCGGTGCGCGAGAAGCGACTTCGATCGCCGACGCGGCGACTGGATAATCTGCAACAGGGCGAGGCTGGAACATAACGAACGGGCGGCGCTGCCGATAAATCGACTTCGCCGCCCGTCAGCACGGACTACTCGTTACCAAGCGTGCTCGGTGGGTTGTGTGGGTGGCCTCGGCGAGGGATCGCACTTTCTGAGGTCGTCCCCGCAACCGGTGCGGGGTCCTCGCTCAAATTGAACGAATCTTGCAGGCCCACAACGCTTCTGCCCTTATAGTGGCTTGTGCTCCGCGTGGGTGCCCTAGTGCCCGTGCTAGGAATTTCGGTTGGGGAAACGGTCCTTCTCTTCCGAGCCGTTCCTGGCCTTCCGTTCTTCCGTAACTCCTTTGTACCCTGTGTCCGGGCTCACAGCAAGTACCAATTTTTGTTTGTGGGCATTGGATTTCAGCGTTTCCGACGCAGTAGCCCGAAGGTCATGGCGCCGGCCACCAAAGCTGCGATTCCCACCGCTGCAGTTGTGGCCACCGTCGTCGTGGACTGCGCCGACAATCGCGCGCGAAGCGAGACTGGGTTCGAGAAAGTCAGTATGGGCCAACCGTTTACGGCCGCTTCCTTGCGTAATGCACGATCGGGGTTGACTGCGGTGGGATGTCCGACTGCCTCGAGCATGGGCAAATCGGTCACCGAGTCGGAGTAGGCGTAACTGGCGGCGAGGTCGTAGCCGTATTCCGCGGCGAGTTTTTCCATCGCCTCGACCTTGCCCGGGCCGTAGCAGTAGAAGTCGACCTCGCCGGTGTAATGGCCGTCTTCTTCCCTCATCGACGTCGCCACGGAATGGGTGGCGCCGAGGGCTCGGGCGATCGGCGCGACGATTTCCTCGCCCGACGCCGACACCACGATGACGTCGTGTCCACGCAGCTTGTGATCTGCGATCAGATCGGCCGCCTCGGCGAAGACGAGTGGGTCGACGATGTCGTGCAGAGTCTCCGCGACGATGGCCTTCACCTGTTCCACGTCCCAACCCGCGCACATGGCCGTCAGGTGCTCGCGCATGCGCTCCATCTGATCGTGATCGGCGCCGGACAGCAGAAACAGGAATTGTGCATAGCTGCTCTTGAGAACCGAGCGTCGATTGATCAGACCCTGGGCGAAGAAGGGCTTACTGAACGCCAGGGTGCTCGACTTCGCGATGATCGTTTTGTCCAAATCGAAGAAAGCGGCTGTCCGCCCGGTATTCAGTCCGTTCGCAGGCTTGTCGGTCACAGGAACGAGGATAGTCCGACAGGCGGTTCGTGTGCTCCTCGGCAAGCGTCCTCTTGCGGCGAAAAACAGCAGTTCAGTGCAGCTCAGGCTTGCGTTTCTCGCCAATGGCGGGTGTAAGATCGTTGCTGTTCGATTCGTTCGAACTAGTTCAGCCCGACCCCCCGGGGCTGAACTCAGACGACCCCCGCCTCCTCCCCCCATTGGCGGGGGTCGTTCTCTGTCTCAGGCCTGTTTCTCCACACCTTCGTAGTTGTCCACAGGCTCTCTCGACCCACTGTTTTCGGTACTCGCGCTCGTTCAGGCTCTGCAGTCATGAACACGACGATCAACTCTCCGGAAACCGGAGCTCACATTCTGGTTCTCGTCGAGGACGCGAAGGTCCTCGCGAGCGTGCGACGGGTCGCTGCGGCGGTGGACCGCCGTCTCGACGAGGCCGAGCATCCCGTGTCCCGACAACAGTGGAACCGGGCCTCGGCGGTCGTATTGGACGCGTCGGCTGCGCGGGATGCTGTGGCTCGTTCCCCCAAACGGACGCGAGTGTTCCTCGTCTGCGACGGCACACCGACCGTCGACGACTGGAAGTGCGCCACCGCGATCGGAGCCGACAGCGTTCTGTCCTTGCCGGAAGAAGAGAACGCGCTGGTCGCAGTTCTGGCCGACCACGTCGAGGTGAGTGGTGACGGCAACGTCGTGAGCGTGGTGGGTGGCTGTGGTGGCGGAGGAGCCTCGGTAACAGCCGCGGCTGTCGCGTTGACGTCGGCGGCACGTCACGTCCCGACGCTACTGGTGGACGTCGACGCGCTCGGCTCGGGCGCCGACGTGCTGTTGGGTATCGAGACGACCCCCGGATTGCGTTGGGGTGCACTGACCGTCGAGGGCGGGCGGCTGGCCCCGGATGCGCTGCGCGATGCACTGCCGGCAAAGGGGAAGTTCCTGAGGGTTCTGGCGAGCAGTCGCCGCGAGATCGACGGTCCGTCGGTGACCGCCGTTCGCGCTGTGCTGGACGCAGGCCGCAGTTCAGGCGGACTGGTGGTGTGCGACGTGCCACGTCATCCCAGCGAGGTAGGTCAGGCCGTGTTGGAGATGTCGGATTCGGTCCTCGTGGTGGTTCCGGCCACCGTGGCTGCGTGCGTCGCTGCCGAGAAGGTCGGAGCCTGGGTGGTCCGACACAACTCCAACGTCGGGCTCGTCGTGCGTGGGCCGGCGCCGGGAGGCTTACGCGGTGCCGATGTGGCAGACATGCTCGGGCTGCCCCTGACGGCCGTGATGCGCGGCCACCGCTCGCTGGCACCGATGCTCGAGCGTGGTGGCCTCGAATTGACCCGTGGTTGTCCGCTGAGTGCGGTGGCAACAGCGGTACTCGACGCCGTCGAATCCGGCGCACGCCCGCGCAGGGCTGCAGCATGAGTGCGTTGGTCACGACGGAACTGCTCGACCGAGTTCGCGAGCGGCTGACGGCGTCGTCGGTCGCCGAGCCGACGGCGGCCACCGTTGCCGACGCCGTGCGAGCCGAGTCCTCCGGCGTTCTGGCGGACACGGATCTGTTGGAGGTCGTCAGGGTGCTCCAGACGGAACTGACAGGCGCAGGGCCGCTCGAACCACTGCTGCACGAACCCGGTGTCGCCGACGTACTGGTGACAGCGCCGGATCAGGTCTGGGTGGACCGCGGGGTCGGCCTCGAAAGGTCGGGGGTCCGGTTCACCGACGAGGCAGCTGTGCGTCGACTGGCGCAGCGGTTGGCACTGTCGGCAGGCCGACGCCTCGACGACGCTCAACCGTGGGTCGACGGCCGCCTGCGGGGCGTCGGCGACGGGCACTTCGGGGTACGACTTCATGCCGTGCTCGCGCCGGTGGCCCAGGGCGGAACCTGCGTGTCACTGAGAGTGCTGCGGCCCGCAACCCAGGGTCTCGACGCGCTGTGTGCTCACGGCGCCGTGGAACCGGACGCCCGCGAACTCCTCGATGACATCATCTCTTCTCGCTTGGCCTTCCTGGTGATCGGCGGGACCGGCGCGGGAAAGACCACGTTGTTGTCCGCCATGCTCGGCGCGGTCGACCCTCGCGAGCGAATCGTCTGTGTCGAGGACGCGGCCGAACTAGCGCCGCCGCACCCGCACGTCGTCCGCCTCGTCGCCAGAGCTCCCAACGTCGAGGGTGTCGGAGAGGTGACGGTGCGCGATCTGGTTCGGCAGGCGCTACGGATGCGTCCCGATCGCATCGTCGTCGGTGAGGTCCGCGGTGCAGAGGTGACGGATCTGCTCACGGCGATGAACACCGGCCACGACGGCGGCGCCGGCACCGTTCACGCCAATTCGCCCGAAGAGGTGCCGGCCAGACTCGAGGCGTTGGCTGCGCTCGGCGGTATGGATCGCCACGCGTTGCACAGTCAACTTGCCGCGGCGGTTCAAGTGATCCTGCACGTGCATCGGTTGGCCGACGGATCGAGGCGTCTCGAACAGATCGGCGTCATCGACCGCGGTGCGGACGGATACGTACAAATCATGCAGGCATGGCCGGACGGCGGTTCGGGTCGTGAGCGGCTCGAGCGGATGTTCCGGCTTCGCAATCGAGAGGTCGGGACGTGACAGTTTCCCTCTTGGCCTTCGCGTTGGCGGTCTCGATTGCGCCGGTGCGGGATTCACGTGCTCGGCTCGCTACGTACGCCCCGAGCGTCCGCAAGCCCTCCCGGCAGATTCCGTGGCAGTTCGTCGCCGCATTTCTCGCGATTTCGGCAACGTGGGTTCTCGGAGGTCTTCCGGCAGGGTTCGCGGCGGTCGTCCTCGGCGGAACTCTGATCTTTCGCGGGCGGCGCGCGAAGGCGGCCGAAAACCGGGGACTCTCACAGAAGATGCTGCTCTCCGGTCTGGAGGTGCTGATCGCCGAGCTGAGCGTCGGTGCGCATCCTGCAGCGGCCAGTTCTGTTGCAGGCGAGGAATGTACCGGCGAAGTGAGCGCGGTTTTCCGGTCCGCTGGGGCCAGGGCACGTCTCGGGGGTTCTGCCGCAGCGGCCTTCGCGGTACCGGATTCGTGCATCGAGAGAGAGTTCTTCCGCATCGGATCCGTCTGGCGGGTCGCAGACCAACACGGTCTGGCTCTGGCTGAACTACTCGGAGCCGTCCGGACGGACATGTTGGGACGTAGACGCTTTCGTCAGCGCACCGAGGCCGGGTTGGCGGGCGCTCGGGCGACCGCTGCGGTGCTGGCTTTTCTACCGCTACTGGGGGTCGGCCTCGGACAGTTGATGGGTGCGTCGCCGTTGCGTGTGCTACTCGGAGGTGGGCTCGGCGGTGTGCTACTCGTGATCGGAACTGCCTGTGTCTCAGCTGGTCTGCTCTGGACCGATCGGATCACCGCGAAGGTGGCGTCGTGACCTGGATGTCGGTGGCGGTGATGGCGTTGTCGCTCGCGATCATTCCCACTCGGCGCGGCGCTTCGACCAGAGCAGCGGGGATTCTGGTCGCAGACACAACAACAGAAGTTTCGGGTTCGGTGCCTGGCAAGCCGGATCCACTCGCAGTTGCCGCAAGTCTCGACCTACTCGGGGCCTGCCTGCGAGCGGGGCTTCCAGTCTCCGCCGCGATCACAGCGATGGCGTCGACCGCGCCGAAACCGATGGCCGACTCGCTTCGCCGCGTCGCCGACCTCCTCGCGCTCGGTGCAGATCCCGACACCGCGTGGAGCGAAGCCGCTCTCGATCCCGATACCGAGGCGCTCGCCAGAATGGCTCGGCGTTCCGCCCGTTCGGGTTCGTCGCTGTCCGCGTCCACGGCCGAACTTGCCGAGCGTAGTCGAGGTGACGCCGAGGATCTGGCTGCTGCCGCGGCCGAACGCGCGGGAGTGTTGATCAGCGGTCCGCTCGGACTGTGTTTCCTGCCGGCCTTCATCGCCTTGGGCATTGTTCCGGTGGTGATCGGGCTTGCCACGACTGTGCTCGGTAACGGCCTGCTGTGAGCCGGATCCGTGTGAAAGCTCCTGCGGCAGAGGTGCTGCCGCAGGTTTCGATTGAAGGGGGAGAAATGATTTCGAAGACGCTCAGGACGGTGTCGGCTAGATTTGCGCTGTTGATAACGGAGGACGACGGCATGTCCACCGCCGAGTACGCGATCGGCACGATTGCGGCCGCGGCGTTCGGAGCCGTCCTGTACACCGTTGTCACCGGCGACTCCATTGTCTCGGCACTGACAGGCATCATCGACAAGGCTCTCAAGACAGCTGTGTGATGTTGTCCACGAGAGGTATTCGGCACGCCGACGACGGCGCCGTGACGGTGGAGGCCGCGATTGCTCTGGCTTCCATCGTCACGGTGGTCGTGCTGTGTATCGGTGGTGTCCTCGCGGTGTCGATGCAGGTTCGGTGTGTCGACGCCGCTCGTGAGGCCGCGCGGTTGGTGGCACGTGGTGATCGTGAGTCTGCGGTTGCCACGGCCCGTCGGATCGCACCCGATGATGCGTCGATCTCGGTGGAGATCGTGGACGGCTTTGCCGTTGCCGTTGTCAGCGCCGAGAGTACGTTGCTGCCGTTGGTCGACATTTCTTCCGAGGCGGTGGCAGCTGTGGAGTCAGGGGTGGAAGAGGGGTGAACCTACGTGAGGACGAAGGTGTTGCCACGGTTCTGGCGTGCTGCGTTCTGGCAGCGATCGTGATGGTGACTGGTGGGATGTTGCATGTCGGGTCTGCGGTGGTGGCCCGGCACACGGCGCAATCGGCCGCTGATCTGTCGGCTCTCGGCGGCGCGGGCGCTTTGGACGGCGGTGACGAGGCGGCGTGTGAGATGTCCGCGGCGATCGCGGAGCGTATGCGTACGGTGCTCGCGGAGTGTGAGGTGCAGGGGTGGGATGTAGTGGTCGAGATACGCGCACCGGTGTTGTTGTCGGGCTTCGGGATCAGTGATGCGCAGGCTTACGCCCGTGCGGGTCCGGTCAGCTGATCGTGTCGATGACGGCGGTCAGAACCTTGACCGCGCCGTCCTTGTCCAGCGGATCGTTTCCGTTGCCGCACTTGGGTGAATAGACGCAGGACGGGCATCCGTGAGCGCACTCGCAGGACAGTATTGCGTCGCGCGTCGCGGTGAGCCATCGTGACAGTTCGCTGTGCCCCCGGTCGGCGAACCCGGCGCCGCCGGCATGACCGTCGTAGACGAAGACCGTCGGGAGTCCGGTGTCCGCGTGCATCGCCGTCGATACTCCGCCGATGTCTCCGCGGTCGCAGATCGCCACCAGCGGCAGCAGACCGATCGCGGCATGTTCGGCGGCATGTAATGATCCGGGGAACCGCTCGGGCGGCACCCCGATGGATTCGAGCAGTTCCGGTGTGACCGTGTACATCACTGCCCTGGTGGGCAAAGTGTGTGCGGGCATGTCGAGTTCGATCGAGTCGAGGACTTCACCCGAAGTCAACCGTCGTAGGTACCCGACGACTTGATGTGTCACCTCGACCTGAACGAGAGCGACGGCGATGTCGCCGTAGTTCTTGTGCTCGAGTTGTTCGGTGATCGTGATTTCGGTGGTCTCGCGAGCCGAGGTGGTCCAGTCCGGATTCTCGGTGTGTACCAATGCGAGTCCGACGTCGAGGTCCAGTTCATCGACGACATAGGTCTCGCCTTGATGAATGTGCACGGCACCGGGATGAACTGTGGCCGGAGCGCGGCCCGCATCGACAGTACCGAGCATCCGGCCGGATTCACCGTCGACAATGGCCACCTGAGTTCCGATACCGCCGCGAATGTCCAGAGAGCCGTGGGGGTTCGAATCGGCGGTGACGAACCATCCGTGCTTTCGGCGCCGGATCTTGCCTTCCTCCGACAGTCTGGTGAGAACCTCGAGAGCGCCGAATGCGTCCACCTCGGCATCGGAGAGTGGGAGTTCCATTGCAGCACAGAGCAGTTGTGGGCCCAGGACGTACGGATTTCCGGGATCTGTCACCGTCGCCTCGACGGGTTTGTCCAGTACCGCCGACGGATGGTGAACGAGGTAGGTGTCGAGTGGATCGTCGCGTGCGATCAACACGACGAGTGAACCCTCGCCGCGTCGCCCCGAGCGACCGGCTTGCTGCCAGAACGAGGCGACGGTGCCCGGGAAGCCCGCCACGACAACGGCGTCGAGGCCTGCGATGTCGACGCCGAGCTCCAGTGCGTTGGTGGTGGCTGCGCCCAGCAGTGTGCCGTCGGCGAGTGCAGCTTCCAGTTCGCGACGGTCCTCGGCCAGATATCCGGCGCGATACGACGCGACTCGCTCGGCGAGGTCCGGGTCCACCTCGGCGAGTAGACGTTTGGTGGCCATCGCGGTCAGTTCGGCGCCGCGGCGGGAGCGGACGAAGGTGAGAGTACGGGCGCCTTCGATCATGAGGTCCGCCATGATCCGGGCTGCTTCCGCGCCCGCGGGACGTCGTACCGGGCTACCGTTTTCGCCGGTCAATGCCTCGAGTAGCGGCGGCTCCCACAGTGCGACGGTGCGTGGGCCGTGCGGCGATCCGTCTTCCGTGACCTCGGTGCAGTGTGCGCCTATGAGCCGCGAGGCCGCCGCGCCGGGATCTGCTGTGGTCGCGCTGGCCAGGATGAAGGTAGGTTCGGCGCCGTAACGGGCTGCAATTCTGCGTAGTCGCCGGATCACGAGCGCGACGTTGGACCCGAAGACTCCCCTGTAGGAGTGGCATTCGTCGATGATCACGTATTTCAGGTTGCGGAAGAAGTGCGCCCATCGCTGATGGGTGCGGAGCAGCGAAATGTGGATCATGTCGGGGTTGGTGAAGAGCCAGCGTGAGTTCTCGCGTGCCCAGGTGCGGAGTTCCTGCGAGGTGTCGCCGTCGTACGCACTGGCGTTCGTGCTGCGAAGTTCGACGTCGAAGTCAGTGAGGGACAGCACTGCTCGCAGTTGATCCGAGCCCAGCGCTTTGGTGGGAGAGAGGTACAGGGCAGTTGCGAGCGGATCGGTCGCCATGGCCGTCAGCACCGGGAGTTGGTATGCCAGTGACTTACCCGACGCCGTTCCGGTGGCCACGACCACGTGTTTTCCCTCGTACGCGAGGTCGGCGGCCTCACTCTGGTGGATCCACGGGGACCGCACGCTGTGCTCGGCGAGCGCGCGGACGACGCTGGGGTGCACCCACTCCGGCCATTCGGTGAACTCGGCTACGCGAGCAGGCAACTGCGCGGTGAACATCAGTGGTTTTTCGCTTCCACTGACCCCGGCGACGACGCGATCGAGCAGCATCTGCCCGTAGGTCTCGCCAGGCTTCCCTCCCGGGGCGGGGATCGGGGAAGGTGCGTTCACGTGACTCTCCGGGCTCGGCGTTGGGGTGTGGCGGCAATCGGAAACTGTCGCTACCTGCAGTTTTGATGATACGCAACGGCCGATGGTCTTGGTGGAACCGGGTGGTCGGCGCGCAAGCGGGAAACCACGATCGTGGGCTGTTTTTCTCGTAGCGAACTTTTAACGTTTTTAGTTCCCTTTTCGACTGTTGTGCACGCGGAGAACATGGTTGACTGACAATCGGTCGCAGCTTCTGTGTTCGTAGGCTTGAGAAAGTGCACGCTCGCAGGATCGTTGTTGCGAGCGCGGTGCTCTGCCTTTCCTGAGGGGGAAATAAAGACGTACAGCGGTCGGAACCGGCCCGGTGGACTGTAAGGGCTGTTCACCGAATCCGGTGTTAGAAAGAGAAGGAAAAGCATGGCACAGGGCACTGTGAAGTGGTTCAACGCTGAAAAGGGCTTCGGCTTCATCGCTCCCGAAGACGGTTCCGCAGACGTCTTCGTTCACTACTCCGAAATTCAGGGCAACGGCTTCCGTACCCTCGAGGAGAACCAGCGTGTGGAGTTCGAGGTCGGCCAGGGCACCAAGGGTCCCCAGGCTACCGGCGTTCGCGCGGTCTGATTTTTCCGCTCACTCGCTGAGCGATTAGTTCGGACAGTATTTGTCCCCCATCGCACCCGTGCGGTGGGGGACAAATCTTTTCGGGCTGATTCAGTACTTTCTCTGTCCGATGTAATACACGCAGCGGTTCGACCACGGCCGGTCGTCGGCCGGTCGTCTATGCCGTCACTGCCTTCGTGGCTTACGTTTCACTCTGTGAGCCAACTGTCCTTTTTCTCTGCCGAGTCGATTCCACCTGCCGTGACGGACCTCGCCGGAATGCTGGCCGGACCAGGTCAGGTCGTGACCTCGGAGGACCGCGCCCGGATCTCGATCGTCGTGGATCGGGACTGGAGGGCGCAGGCCGTTGCGGAGTTGATCGCGCAGTGCGGACTCGGGGCCGAGGTGACGCGCAGCGAAGAAGGCAGCCCACTCGTCCGAACTCAGTCGACCCCCGCACTCCTTCCGCTGTCCGTGCAGTGGACCAAGGGAGCAGTGAAGGCGGTGCCGGTCGGTTGGGTACCGAACTCCCGCCAACTCCGGGTGTGGGCCGTCGCGGCCGGCCGGCTCGAAGAAGGGGGCGAGCGATTCGTGTTCGGCCTCGACCCCCATGCCAAGGAGACGCACGCACCGCTCGCTCAGGCCTTGATGCGAGTGGGTATCGCGCCGACCCAACTGGGTAACCGGACACCGGGCCCGGGGCTCCGTGTGTCGGGAAAGAAGAGACTGACAAAGCTCGTCGAATACCTCGGTGAGGCGCCGAAACACGTCGACACTTCGGTCGCCTGGCCACACGTCTGACGGTGCTCATGCCGCGTGTCCGACGGTGATCATGCCGCGTGTCCGACGGAGCCCATACTGTACTGATCTGCACGAATGTCTTGCGGGTATGTCACTCTGTAAAGAGAGACACGGGGTATAACTTGCTCCACACGTCTAGTTCTGAAGATCTGCCGACGGCAGTGAACGTCCAAAGGAAGGCTCGGGCAGCAGGTGGCTAAAGCGGACAACGGCAGCGGTCAGGGAGCGTCCGGTAACCCTCGTCGCCTCGTGATCGTCGAGTCACCGACCAAGGCGCGCAAAATCGCTCCCTACCTCGGTAAGGACTACGTCGTAGAGGCATCGGTCGGTCACATTCGCGACCTGCCGCGAGGCGCAGCAGACGTTCCGGCCAAGTACAAGGGCGAGTCGTGGGCCCGTCTCGGCGTCAACGTCGATCACGACTTCGAGCCGCTCTATGTCGTGAGCCCGGAAAAGAAGGGCAAGGTCGCCGAACTCAAGTCTCTGTTGAAGGACGCCGACGAGCTCTTCCTCGCAACTGACCCCGACCGC
Organism: Rhodococcus sp. P-2; assembly: GCF_016598535.1. GTDB lineage: Bacteria > Actinomycetota > Actinomycetes > Mycobacteriales > Mycobacteriaceae > Rhodococcus_F > Rhodococcus_F baikonurensis. The sequence continues at coordinate 3,296,892 of NZ_CP066779.1, forward strand.
GAGGGCGAGGCAATCGCCTGGCATCTCCTCGAGACTCTCAAGCCCAAGATTCCGGTTCGTCGAATGGTCTTCCACGAGATCACCGAGCCGGCAATCCGTGCCGCTGCCGAAGACACCCGCGAACTCGACACCGACCTCGTCGACGCTCAGGAAACCCGCCGCATCCTCGACCGTCTCTACGGTTACGAGGTCAGCCCGGTTCTCTGGAAGAAGGTCATGCCGAAGCTGTCGGCCGGACGCGTCCAGTCGGTGGCCACTCGCGTCATCGTCCAGCGTGAACGCGAGCGCATGGCGTTCAAGTCGGCGTCGTACTGGGACATTTCCGCGACGCTCGACGCCGGTGCAGAGGCCAGCCCGCGTAGTTTCGGTGCTCGCCTGGTCTCCGTCGACGGTTCGCGTGTCGCCTCCGGTCGCGATTTCGGAGCTGACGGAAAGCTCAAGGGCAGCGCGGTCACCGTGCTCGACGAGGCGTACGCCCGTCGTCTCGCGGAAGCGTTGCAGGGCGTCGACCTCACGGTTTCCTCCGCCGAGGACAAGCCGTACACGCGCAAGCCTTACCCGCCGTTCATGACGTCGACGCTCCAGCAGGAAGCCGGACGCAAACTTCGTTTCACGTCCGAACGCGCCATGCGCATCGCACAGCGTCTGTACGAAAACGGCTACATCACCTACATGCGTACCGACTCGACGACGCTCTCGGAGTCGGCGATCGCAGCCGCTCGTGCGCAGGCCACCGAGTTGTACGGTCCGGAATACGTGCATCCGACGCCGCGTCAGTACACCCGCAAGGTCAAGAACGCGCAGGAAGCGCACGAGGCGATCCGCCCCGCCGGCGACGTGTTCCAGACCCCGGGTCAGCTGCACTCCAAGCTCGATTCCGACGAGTTCAAGCTGTACGAACTGATCTGGCAGCGGACCGTCGCTTCGCAGATGGCCGACGCCCGCGGTACGACGCTGACGCTCCGTATCTCCGGCACGGCAGGTACCGGCGAGGACTGCACGTTCTCCGCTTCGGGTCGCACCATCGTGTTCGCCGGCTTCCTCAAGGCTTACGTCGAAAGCGTCGACGAGGAGGCCGGCGGTCAGTCCGACGACGCCGAATCCAGGCTTCCGGTACTGGTCAAGGGCCAGGAAGTCACGGCCACCAAGCTCGATCCGGACGGGCACAGCACCAACCCGCCCGCCCGCTACACAGAAGCCAGCCTGATCAAGACGCTCGAAGAACTCGGCATCGGCCGTCCTTCGACGTACTCGTCGATCATCAAGACCATCCTCGATCGCGGATACGTCTACAAACGTGGCAGCGCGCTGGTTCCGTCCTGGGTGGCGTTTGCCGTCATCGGACTGCTCGAGGTGCACTTCGGCCGGCTGGTCGACTTCGACTTCACCGCCGGAATGGAAGACGACCTCGACGCGATCGCCGGCGGCCGTGAGCAGCGTGGCAACTGGCTGAGCAGCTTCTACTTCGGTGGCGAGACAGGCGCTGAAGGTTCGGTGGCCCGCGAGGGCGGGCTGAAGAAGATGGTCGGCGTCAACCTCGAGGAGATCGACGCTCGCGAGGTCAACTCCATCCGTCTCTTCGACGACGCCGAGGGCCGCGAGGTTCACGTGCGTGTCGGCCGGTTCGGCCCGTATCTCGAGCGCATGGTTCAGAATCCGGACGATCCCGAAGGCGATCTGATCTCGCAGCGGGCAAATCTTCCCGACGACCTGCCGCCGGACGAGCTCACTCCCGAGTACGCCGAGAAGTTGTTCTCGACGCCTCAAGAGGGCCGCAAGCTGGGCGTCGACCCGTTGACGGGCCACGAGATCGTCGCGAAGGAAGGCCGCTTCGGCCCCTACGTGACCGAAATCCTGCCCGAACCGCCGGCAGAGCCGGAACCGGACATCGTTCCCGTCTCCGCTCCCGAGCCGGAGGAAATCAGTTCGGGCAGCACTAAGACTGCGGTGAAGAAGGCCGCGGCCAAGAAGGCGCCGGCGAAGAAGGCTGCCAAGAAGGTCGCGGGTCCCAAGCCGCGGACCGGATCGCTGCTCAAGTCCATGGACTTGGCGACGATCACCTTGGAAGATGCGCTCCGTTTGCTCTCGCTTCCTCGCGTCGTCGGTGTCGACCCCGAATCGAAGGAAGAGATCACGGCGCAGAACGGCCGATACGGTCCGTACCTGAAGAAGGGCACGGACTCGCGCTCGCTCGCCAACGAAGAGCAGATGTTCACCGTCACGCTCGACGAGGCACTCAAGATCTACGCCGAGCCGAAGCGTCGTGGACGTCAGGCGTCGGCAACGCCTCCGCTGCGTGAGCTGGGTGTCGATCCGGTCAGCGAAAAGCCGATGGTGATCAAGGACGGCCGTTTCGGTCCGTACGTCACCGACGGCGAGACCAATGCCAGCCTTCGTAAGGACGACGACGTCGAATCCATTTCCGATGCTCGTGCGTCGGAGTTGCTGGCTGATCGTCGTGCTCGCGGCCCGGTCAAGAAGAAGGCAGCGGCCAAGAAGGCCCCGGCAAAGAAGGCAGCTGCCAAGAAGACTGCAGCCAAGAAGGCTCCGGCAAAGAAGGCAGCAGCCAAGAAGGCTCCGGCGAAGAAGGACTCGTAAGTCTTCGTCGGTGCCGACGGTTAGGGTTTTTGCATGAGTACTGAAGTGGCCGAACGAGGTGTGTTCGGTCGGCTGGTTGGTCAGCACGACGTCGAGCAGAGCCTGCGCGATGCCGCACTGTCGGCTCGTGGCGATTCCAGCGGCTCGGAGATGACTCACGCGTGGCTCTTCACCGGGCCACCCGGCTCAGGCCGTTCGGTGGCCGCTCTCTGCTTCGCCGCGGCCCTGCAGTGCACCTCCGACGGTGCACCAGGGTGCGGCGAGTGCCATGCGTGTACGACCACGATGGGCGGCACCCACGGTGACGTACGACGGATCATCCCCGACGGCCTGAGCATCAGCGTCAAAGGCATGCGCGAGATAGTCAACATCGCTTCGCGGCGGCCGACGACAGGGCGATGGCAGGTCATCGTGGTCGAGGATGCCGATCGTTTGACCGAAGGCGCGGCCAACGCCCTCCTGAAGGTTGTCGAGGAGCCGCCGGACCGCACGGTCATCCTGCTCTGTGCGCCCACGACCGATCCCGAAGACATGTCTGTTACCTTGCGCTCGCGGTGCCGGCACATGCCGTTGGTGACGCCGTCCGTCGAATCGATCGCTCAGGTATTGATCGACCGCGACGGGCTGGATCCCGAGCGGGCGAGAATCGCCGCATCGATCAGCGGCGGACATGTCGGGCGGGCTCGGCGTCTCGCCACTGACGAGAGCGCACGGGACGAGCGTCAGCGTTCGCTGCGGCTAGCTGCCGACGCCATCGGGGCGTCGACGGCGTACAAGGCCGCAGAGAATTTGGTGAAGTCGATCGAGGCCGACACCAAGGCGTTCTACGCCGAGCTCAAGGAACAGGAACTCGAAGAACTCAAGGTCGCGTTGGGCGGCGGTGGTACCGGCAAGGGAACGGCAGGGACTCTGCGCGGATCTGCTGGTCTGATCAAGGACCTCGAAGCGCGTCAGAAATCGCGCGACACCCGGGCCCGCCGTGATCTTCTCGACCGGACGCTGATCGATCTGGCCGGCATGTACAGGGATGCACTTTCGTGCTCACTGGGTTCGACGTCGACGGCGACCCATCCCGACATGGCCCGTCAGGCCGCCGAGCTCGCTGCCCGAACGTCCCCGGAGGGGTTGCTCAAGTGCATCGAAGCGGTGCTCGAATGCCGCGAAGCTGTCGACTTCAACGTCAAGTTGCAGTGGGCGCTCGATGCGATGGTTGCCTCCATCGGAGCCGCTTTCCGACCCCCGTTTTCGCGATCCGGGGGTTGACCAGATAGACTCGCCACCGCCGAAAGGCACGCTGCCTTAGCTCAGTCGGTAGAGCATTTCACTCGTAATGAAAAGGTCGAGAGTTCGATTCTCTCAGGCAGCTCGGCCAAGAGCCCCACACCCGGAAATCCGGATGTGGGGCTCTTGTCGTTAGTTCTCAATTCTTGCGTATGTGCGGTTTATCCTGAGTTCGGCGAACACGTGCCTGAACAGGGGAGACCTCGATGTCGGATCAGAACTGGGGACCGGACCAACCATCGCAGAATCAGCCGCCGTACGGACAGATGCCGCCGATGCCGCCGCAGGGTTATCAGCCGCCGACGCCCGCCTATCCGTACGCAACCTGGATCTCTCGCGTGCTCGCGTCAATCCTCGACGGCTTTGTCGTTCCGCTCCCGGGTGTCATCCTCGCGATCATCGGGGCGGTGATCGCGTTCTCCGGATCCGAAGTGACCACATATGACGACGGCAGCGTGAGCGCGGAAGGCGGCAATCCGGTCGGCGTGATCGTCATGGTCGTCGGAATACTGGCGATCTTCTTGATCGAGGTGTGGAATCTCGTCTTCAGGCAAGGGAACACCGGACAGACGCTCGGCAAGAAGTGGCTGGGAATTTCGGTGATTCGGGAGTCCGACGGTGTACCTCTCGGCCCGGTGATGGCGCTGCTTCGTTGGATCATGATGGCGATCCTGGGTGGCGCCTGCTTCCTCAATTATCTCTGGCCGCTCTGGGACTCGAAGCATCAGTGCTGGCACGACATGGTGGTCAGGTCGGTAGTCGTTCGAGCGCGCTAGTCGCTGCCGGGGTCTCTTACAGTGGGTGCCATGGAGTTGGAAGCGGTCACACGTCGACGACGCGCGTTGGCCGCACCCGTCGGTGTTGCTGCAGTGGCGGTGACGGCCGCCGCAGTACTCCACTTCCGTGATCCCCACAGCGCGGGTAGTTACGGCGTTTGTCCGATGTACGCGTTGACGGGATTGTGGTGCCCGGCGTGTGGTGGCCTTCGTGCGGTCAACGACCTGACTAATCTGGATCTTGGCGCCGCAGTGTCCAGCAATGTCTTGATCGTGCCGTTTATCGCGGTCTTGGTGATCGCGTGGATCGGTTGGACAGTGCGCCGTTGGAAAGGCACGCGGGATCGCATGATCGTGCTTCGGCCGACTGTGACGATCGTGGTGCTCGGAGTTCTCGTTGCATTTACGGTTGTTCGAAACACCCCGTGGGGGAGCTGGCTCGCGCCGGCGTGACGGTAAGAGGTCGACATGGCACTGCAGGTTTTTTCGCTCATCGTTCTGCTCGGCGCGCTGATCATCCTGATTCCGACGGCACGACGTGTCTTCGGCAAGAAGGACGACGAGTAGGTCTCGACAACTGGGCACGAGCGGCACATGCTGACGGTATGGCTGATTCGTTGAAAGCCCGCGTCAAGGAAAAGCTGCTGAGGCAACTCGCCGAGGACGGTCGGCACCCGATCCAGGAAGCTGAGGGTGACGATCCCCGGTTGGTGTCGATCAACGACGACCTCGAAGCGTTGGAACAGGCCGAGGAAGGCGATCCGATCGTCGAAGAACTGGCCGAGAGGTACTGGGTTCCGTGAAGTTTACCGACCACAGTGCTCTGACCTGGCGATTTGGTGTTGTGTTGATCTTCGCGTAACTTTGTCCAGGTCAGAGCGACACGGACACCGACTCCCACCTGCGAGGGTGAGTGACACGAGGTTGTACGGAGTGCCTGGCGAACACAATCCAGTTCGATTTCGACGGGGTTCCGGTTTGCGCCGGTGACTTGGTTGGGATAGGCTGGAAAAGTTGCCCCGGAGCGGCGGCCATAGGGTCGTGGTGATGGTGGGGTTCGTCGGCAAATGGGAGATCCGGATCGGGGTCGACAACAAGCCGTGGTTCATCCCGCCGCCCTCGATCGATCCGCAGCGGCACCCGCGGCCGGCGAACACCACCTTCACAACCTGAGAAGAGTTCGGGCACAACCGAACATAGCCGAGCACCGCATCGAAGAGATCCTCCGATGCGGTGCCAAAAGTCATGCTCAGCCCAAGTCGGCGACAATCCGCTCGGCGAGTGGCCTTGACGAAGCCGGATTCTGGCCGGTGTAGAGCTTGCGGTCCACCACGACATAAGGCGACCACGCCTCAGCCTTCGAAAATTTGCCGCCCAATTCGCGTAGTCGAGTTTCGAGCAGCCACGGAGCCTTGTCCGCCAGACCAGCCTGCGTCTCCTCTTCGTTGGTGAACGCGGTCAGCTGATAGCCGTCGAACAGCCAGCTTCCATCGGATCTCTGGGCCGGCAGGAGTGCCGCCGGCGCGTGACAGACCGCCGAGACCACCTTGTCCGCGTCCAAGAAGTTCACGAGAAGCTCACCGAAGGATGCCGACACCGCAAGATCCTCCATCGGTCCATGTCCACCCGGTACAAAGACCACGTCGTAATCGGCGGCATCGGCGTTCTCCAGAATCTCCGGCGAATCGAGCACCGGCTGCAGATCGGCGATGTACTTGCGCAAACGGTCGGCACCTTCTTGCCCGCCGTTCACCTCGGGCGCCAGGCTTCCCTCGTCCACAACGGGAGCTTTACCGCCAGGCGTCGCGATCACGATGTCGTAGCCGGCGTCGACGAAAACGCGATGCGCCTCGACCAACTCTTCCGCCCAGTACCCGGTCGGGTGGGGTGTTCCGTCCTTCAGCGTCCAGTGATCTGCAGAAGTGACCGCAAACAACAGCTTTGTCATCGCGCAACCTTTCGTCGGTAACAGGAACCCAGTGGTGACAAGACACCATCGTCAAGGCCCGATCAATGAAACAACGTCCAGTCAGTGCAACACGCTGTCCTTGTGAGAATTCCTCACCACCGCAGAATCACGTCACCCACTAGGTCCCGATCGGCTTGCCGAACAGGCCTGCGACGAGTTCACCAACCGCATCCACCCAGACTGGCCAGGTCCTCTGATCAAGTGCCATAGATCCAGCGTCGAAGGTGCTGCATCCCTGTTGGGCAGGGACACCAGCGAACCGATCACGAAGCCACAGTAGAGCACTCGGCAATGCGACGACTTCCATGCTGACGTGCTCACTGAAGTGGTCTCTGGTGTAAACGACACTCGCAGAAGGATCTTGGCAATAGGTATCGACAAGCTTGTTCACCGGACCCACAGGCACCAACCAGTCGGGATTCGACTGATAGATGTACATCGGCACATCAGGAACCGACTTACCCATGGCAGCTCGGGAGAGCGCGGCTCTCACCGTGGGGTGTTGGACGGGATCTCCCGGGACATCGAGGAAACCTTTGATGTTGAGGAAGGGCACTGCAGCCGACGTCCAGAGCATGCACAAGTTGTCCTTGGCAGCGAAAAGCGCTCGGCCGGCGGGGTTTATGTGCTGATCGATGAAGCCGGCAAGTTCCGAATCCTCTCGGCTCACTCCGATGACACCGGCAGCGACGATCCCGGCCCCTAGAGCGTTGTTGGCATTGTCGAGCAAAGCGCCGAGATCCGCGGCAACACCACCTTCGGCGACTCCGACGATGTTCAGTTCCGGCGCGTACGCCTGCCGTATTTCAGCTGCGTGACCGGTAGGAATCGATCCACCCGAGTATCCGAGCAGCCCTACGCGAGTTGACCGCCCTTGCAGCTCCATGGGTTCGAAGTTCTCAGCGGCACGAATACCGTCGAGCGTGATCCGGGCCGCTACGGGGCCGGAGGCGAAGGAAGAATTGGGTCCCTGATGATCGGGCACGGACAATGCCCAGCCCTGCGCCAGCGCCGCCTGCACTTCGAGGAACTGAGTCCCACCGGTCGCAGCGCCCGTCACCAGCCACGGCAACGCGCCTTGCTGCATGACATACGAAGGTGCGCAGTAGCTTCCGAGTGAATCTTCTGCCATCTGAAAGGACAGCAGTGGACGCGGCCGTCCATCGCGAGTGTCGCCGCGTGGCTTGATCACTGTGGTGACAGCTGGAATCGCTTCACCTGCAGCATTATTGGATCGATACGAGATCTGCCACGCATCCACGTTGGCCGGAATCAGATTGAGAGTGCCGAGATTAACCGCACGGGCGGCGATGATCTCACCCGGATCCCTGGCTTCGACGACCCCGACAGGCGGTTCGTAAAAGGCCTGGTCCAGTTCAGGCAATGGCGGTGCAACCGCAGGCGGCAGGGCAGGCTGGACCTGAACTTGGGTGGGAACACCTTCGTCCGGCGCCGCTGAGGCAGGTGCCGAAAGCCCGATCTGCCCGATTACTGCAATCACGGCAATAGCCAAGCCCCCGCGTTGTCGGTCAGTTGTCCAGCGTCGTCCCATACCAATTCCTCCCCGGAAAAGCACAGATTGCCTTGTGTTGCCGCAGTTCTCGTCACGAGCACACAAGTTAGATGCGAGTGTCTAACATAGTGAGGACGAGAGTAGAGCGTTGTGGGCTGGATTACAATCCCCTGGTGTTCGTGACCTATTCGCCGGCACGAAGGGGTGCGTCGTCAATCAACGCATTCAAGAGCACCGTCATCAGATCGACCAGTACCGACACAGGAGGACGAGGCTCCGTAGTGCTCCACTGATGCACCAGCGCGGTAAGCGCGCCGATGAAGGCGGTGGATGCCCACCGGTAACCACCCGGCGGTTCGTAATCGTCGCCCACAATCCCTTTGATGATCGATTCGAAAAACGTTGCCCAGACCGAACGTTGGTCCACGCGATGCTTTTCCACGCGAGGACTGACACCTACGACGTCGATGAAGGCAACGTGCGCGCGTCGTGGGTCACTTCCGACCGACTCGACGAAGGCGGCCATGGCCGTTGCTGCCTTGTCACGGAGATTGACCGAAGGCTCCGCATCGAGTGCGTCGACCATTGCAATTCTGGCGTCGAGTTGAATCTGGTCATACAGGGCGAGGAGTAGATCCTCGCGGCTGCCGAACTCGTCGTAGAACTGCCTTCTGGCCAGACTCGCGGACGCACAAATGTCTGCCACCGAGCTTCCGGCATACCCCTTGTCTGCGAACACGCTGAGAGCAGCATTCAAGAAGAGGGAACGGCGTTCGGCCTTGCGAGCCGCGACCGACCTTCCGCCATAGTTTCTGTCCGTTTCAGCGATTGCCACGCCTGCCAGAGTATGCGGCATCGTGCCGCACACAAAACGCATCTGACCTGCTGCGTAGTTCCTTCACCGCCACCACTGGCGCACTGGCACGGCAGCTCGATCAGGCCAATACGAATGCCACGGCAAAAAGAGTCCAGGCGGCCGCGAGAACTGTCGACGCAGCGGTAACGACCCCAGTCACCGCAGGTCGAGTACTGCGGTTGCGTGCCGCGATGATCCCGATCGTCATCAAGGTCAGCGCCATCAGGAATGACAAGACCACGATCTTCATCAGCAACCCCTTCGACGTCGGTCAACAGAACCGGAGACTATTTAGATAGTACACAAATAGATCGTGCATTAATCAAACTACGAATCCGTCAGGGAGTTCTTGACAAATTTCGAGAGGGCCTGTCAGGCTAGTCCTGACGAAAGGAGAACTTCTCATGGAAGACCTGATCGAACGCGCCCTGACTGCGAAGGTCGAGACCGCCGCGATCACTACGGTCAACGCCGCGATCACCGAGGCCGGCACTCAGGCAGACAAGATTGTCGGAACGGACCCTTTACCTGGCAGCCCTGAGTGGGAGGCGGAACAGGACACCGATATCCCGGCGCAGCGTCAGATGGCGTGGCAGTTGGCCTGTTTCCGGATTCAGCTCGCAGCGGGTATCGATTCGACGGCAAGCGTCATGAGTCTGCGTAGATTCGGCGCAACGTGGACGACCATAGGCCGGGCGGCCGGAATGACTCGTCAGTCCGCGCATGAACGGTGGGGTCGACGCGTCTCGGACATGCTCGATCCTTATGGAGTAGGAATGCCGCCCATGGTTCCTGACGACGATCCGTCGCAGGCGTGACCACTCATCGCCGATCCGGGAGTAGTGCATCCGCCTTCGCGACCAGCACTGCACGTTCACGCTCGTTCCCGGCCAGCCGAGCGGCTTCGAGGAGTTCGGTCCTGGCCTCCTCGGATCGGCCGAGCTGACTGAGCAACTCGCCTCGAACGCTCGGAAGCAGGTGGTAGCCGGCCAATTCACCTGAAGCGACAAGCTTGTCGACGAATTCGAGCGCCGGGGCCGGACCGTAGGCCATCGATACCGCCGCCGCATGATTGAGGTCGACCACAGGTGAGGGTGTCAGTTGCGCCAAAGCCTCGTAGAGGATGACGATCTTCTTCCAATCGGTGTCCTCGAAAGTTGCTGCTCGCGCGTGGCATTCGGCGATTGCGGCCTGCAAGCCGTACGGGCCGCGTCCACGCCCGACGGCGTCAGCCCGTTCCAGCGCCGCAAGTCCCCGCGAGATCTGTAGGCGGTCCCACCGAGTCCGATCCTGGTCCGCCAGCAGAATGGGCTCACCTGTCGAGGTAGTCCTGGCACCGAATCGTGAGGCCGTCAGCTCCATCAACGCGACGAGGCCGTGCACCTCGGATTCGCCCGGGACCAGCTCGGCCAGTATCCGCGCGAGCCGCAGCGCTTCTGCACTCAGATCCGCACGCATCCACTCGTCCCCCGAACTGGCTGCATAGCCTTCGTTGAACACCAGGTACAGCACTCCGAGTACGGCGCCCAACCGTTTCGAAAACTCTTCTCGCCCTGGAACTTCGAATACCGCTTTCGAAGCAGTCAATGTCTTCTTCGCGCGCACGATTCGCTGCTGCACCGTCGCTGTCGGCGTCAGGAACGCTTTGGCGATCTCGTCCGTGGTCAACCCGCCCACCACCCGAAGAGTCAAAGCTACCTGCGCTTTTCGATTCAACACGGGGTGGCAGGCGATGAACATCAGCCGAAGGACGTCGTCGTCGATGCGATCCGGATCCCAACTGACGTCGTCGAAGTGCGAAGCGTCGTTCTCGAGTTCGCGCGCAAAGTGGGCGTAGCGCTCGTCCAACCTCTCACGTCGTCGCCACCCGTCAATTGCCCGTCGTGTCGCTACAGATGTCAGCCAGGCAGCGGGATTTCGCGGAACCCCGGTGGCAGGCCACTGCTCGACGGCTTCGAGCAGAGCCTGCGCGGCCAGGTCCTCGGCAAGATCGAGATCTCCGACGGTGCGAGTCAACGTGGCGACGATCTTCGCGGATTCGATTCGCCAAACCGCGTCGACAGCCGTTCTCGTTGCTTCTCGCACCGCCTCGTCGGTCATGGTTCAGCCTGCGACCGGGCGATCGGTACCGAGTTCTTCACGCCAGCCGGCCTCTTTCTGGATGTACTCGTTGTCCTGATCGAAGTCCGACATCTCACTCACCCGACGCACTTCGAGCTTGCTTCCCGGCCCCAACGGGCAGCGCTTTGCCCACTCCAATGCTTCGTCCTTGGTCGAGGTCTGAATGATCCAGAATCCCGAGAACAACTCCTTCGTCTCCCCGTACGGGCCGTCGGAAACCAGCGGAGGATCGGATTCGAAGTCGACGATGAATCCCTCCTCCATGGCCAGTCCCTCACCGGCCAGCAAGACACCTGCCTTGATCAGGGACTCGTTGTACTGCCCCATCGCAGCGATGATCTCGTCGAAGTCCATGTCCTTGGATGCTTCGATGGCCTCGTCGGTGGAACGCATGATCAGCATGTACTTCATGGGAATCTCCTTCGTTTGTGGGCCGTTCCGTTCGGCCCCTCTGCCTACACGTCGAACGGCACACTCACCGATCGACAAACTTCCGAAAATAATTTTCCGAGGACATAACCGCCGGTCGAGATACGCTGCCCACGGTATCGGCAGACGAGCCGTCGGGCCGGTCAGAAGTCGAGAAATCCCGGCACAACTTCACGTGCGAGCCCAGTCGCGTCAGTGCTCCCGTAGAAATACACCGACCCGTAACCGAATAGGTACTCCTCTACGAACTCGGGGTGGGACTCGTCAACTACCGGCCACCCCTCCTCATTGATCTGGAACAGGAAACTGTGTCCGTCCGCCTCGACGGCAGTGGCGTAGGACGGTTCGTTCTGGATGAGCACCGGTTGCGGAGCTATCCGCACCAACGGCACCACGTCGTCGTCCGGAGGAATCCTGATCAACGCCGCGCTGCCCAGGCCCTCGTGGGCGCCCGACGATTCCGCACTTCGCGATGACGGTGGGTGCAACACAGCCCGGACCCCGATGTTCGGGTATTCGAGGTCGTCGTCGCCGATGGTGAAACCTCGACGGATGAAAACCGAAAGCTCTCGCTCACCGAGCCACGGCGCCGTGTGTGCCCCGAGCGTCAAGAGATAATCATGCGTCTGAAAAATCGGCTGAGCAGCGAAAACCTGCGGCGGGCGTCCACCGATCCTGGCCCCAACTTCCGAATCGCTCGAACCCACCCCGAGATGTACTCTGTCCACCGGCGTCATCCTAGGGAGATCCGACGGGCGTCGGAAGAAGACTCTCCGATTTCCTACAAGCCACTGGTGACGTAGGACACATGCAGGCTCGATGATGAGTGCATGACAACCTTCCCCACTCTCGACCCTGAACTCGCCGCAGCACTCACCATGCTCCCAAAGGTGGACTTCTCGGACATCCCCAACGCGCGGGCCATGTACGACGCACTGGTCGGCACCATGTTGGCCGACATGTCGTTCGACGGAGTCACGCTTCGTGAACTGTCCGCTCCTGGCCTGGACGGCGATCCGGAAGTCACGATTCGTTTCTTCACCCCGGACAACACCGCCGGCCCTGTCCCCGTTCTGCTCTGGATCCATGGCGGCGGATTCGCAATCGGCACCGCAGAGTCCAGCGATCCATTTTGTGTCGAGGTAGCGCGCGAACTCGGATTCGCCGTTGCAAACGTGGAGTACCGCCTCGCCCCCGAGACCCCCTTCCCCGGCCCCGTCAACGACTGCTACGCCGCACTCCTCTACATCCACGCCCATGCCGACGAGCTGGGGGTCGATCCCAGCCGCATCGCCGTGGGAGGGCAGAGCGCAGGCGGTGGACTGGCCGCAGGCACTGTCCTCAAAGCCCGAGACGAGGGAGTTGTGCCCGTGGCATTCCAATTCCTCGAAATCCCGGAACTCGACGACCGTCTGGCGACGGTCTCGATGACGAACTTCGTCGACACCCCCTTGTGGCACCGCCCCAACGCCATCCTGTCGTGGAAGTACTATCTCGGCGAGTCGTATTCCGGTCCCGAAGATCCTGACGTCTCCAGTTACGCTGCACCGTCCCGGGCCACCGACCTCACAGGTCTGCCGCCGACCTACCTGTCCACCATGGAACTGGACCCGCTCCGCGACGAAGGAATCGAATACGCCCTTCGGCTGCTGCAAGCGGGAGTCAGCGTCGAATTGCACTCCTTCCCCGGAACCTTTCACGGGTCGGCACTGGTCGCGACCGCAGCGGTCAGCGAAAGGGGTGCCGCCGAAGCCCTCACTGCGCTCAGGAGAGGGTTGCGTTCGCTGTCGCCAGTCTCGTAGCGTTGCGAGATGCAAGGACTGATGTACCGGCTTGCCGAGCTCGACGCAGACTCGGCAGGCCTGGTACGTGTGATCGACTACTTCGACTCCCTCGTACGTCACGGCGCCGACACGGCGTCCCTGCTGCGCGCAAGCGCACAGTTGGCGGATTGTGTTGTGGGTATCGAGATCGTGGAACACGGTCGCAGCAAGAAGAACTTGCGCCGTTGTGACCCGCGCGGCCGATGGTCACCCGAACCTCAGCTCCCACCGAGTATGGCCAGAGACATCGCTGTAGACGATGAAGTTCTCGGGACGGTATGGATCGAGCGACCCGGGACGAGCTTGCCACTGGACGAAATGCTGGTGGACCGGATGGCCTTGACCGCCGCGATAATCCTGCAACCACGACGGTTACCTACCGTGGCCGAGCACAGTCGAAATTTGTTGTTCCCGATGGATGAGCTCGCGGTGCTCACCTCGTGTGCCGGTCTCGGTATCGAACCCCATACACCAGTCCGTGTAGTGGCAACCAAGGCAGTCTCAGACACAGCCGACAGCAGTGCACGCCTTGTTATTTCGCAAGATTGCACACCTGGCAAAGCCGCTGGGATAGAAGCTGATGGCGAGTATCTGAATCTCGTGGCGGGTTCGTTCGCACCGACACCCGAGCTGTCCGAGGCAGCGCTCTCATCCTCCGTCCGCGCCGGAATATCCTTGGCCGCAGCCGCTTCCGAGGTGCATACCATTGTCGCCACTGCACGATTCGCTCGTACACAGGCGTCAGCGACAACACCGATCGTGAACGCCGACGATCTCGGCGCCCTCAACCTCCTGGCACCGGGAGCGCGGATTGATCACTCCAGGATTCCGGATCTAGTTCTCGCCAAGGAGATCGGCAGTACCAAGCAGGGATTCGAACTGCTGGAAACCCTGAGGACGTATCTGCGATCCGGAACATTGAGGGCCGCAGCCGATGCCATGCATCTTCATCACAGCAGCGTCGCGCATCGATTGTCGAAGCTGTCCCAGCACGTCGGATTCCACGTCGACACTCTCGAGAACCGAGCACGCGCAACGGCCATGATGCTGGTCCTCGATGGCGGATAACGCCCACCCCGCATCTCATGCGCTACGCAGTCGTTGACGATCTTTCGCGTTCAGCGAGCGCCACAAACGGCGCAAGCGCCGGATTCGGATTATCCGGGCGGTAGGTCACTGCAACGTCGAGAGTTGGTTGCTCACCGGCGATCTCACATAGATGTATACCTGGGATCCGGAGCATCCGCGCCCTGCCCTGGGGGATCGGCGCAATACCCACCCCGTCAGAGACGGCGTGGAGGACCTGCTCGTCGTCAGCTTCGAAGCGAATGATATCCGGAGTGCTGTTCGGCCAAAGTTGTTCGAGCGTACGCGAATACATCCCGGGTGCATTCTCCTCGGGCCAGAACACAACGGGGATGTCCACCAGATCTCCGAGTTCGAGTGTCGCTCGGCCCCCGAATGGATGGTCTACAGGAACCGCAACCAGTATCGGTTCCGAATCGAGGACGATCAGAGGAAGTTCGCGATCGCCGTCATCGAGTGGCGGGCGCACAACCGCGATGTCTACCGCTCCGCTTCGGACGAGATCAACTGTCTGCGCTGAAGTGCCACGATGGACGACGACCTCCACGCCCGGGTACAGCTTTCGATAGGTGCTGACCAGATCCGCGACTGCGCCGCCTGCCCACGAGCGGGTGTACGCGATGCGCAGTTCCCCATCCACACCGCGCGCGGCCAACCGAATTCGTTCGACCGCCCGGTCCGCACACCCGAGCAAAAAGCGCGCCTCTCGTACCGCTACCCGGCCGGCGTCGGTGAAGGTGAACTGTGGACCACGACGATCCACCAACGGCACCCCGAGTTCGCGCTCGAGCACCTTGATCTGCTGACTGAGCGCCGACTGCGCTACGTGGACGTTCGCTGCGGCGCGAGTGAAGCTGCCGTGATCCGACAGAGCGATCAGATAACGGGCGCGCTGCAGGTTCATACGGCGATTATAAGAAGAACAGATGGTCGTGTCACTACTTGGTCTTGGACACGGCATCACCTGAGGTCGGAGGATCGAGTTCACGGAAGTTCCACCGCTTGTCTTCCGAAGAATTGTCACCCGATCGATCACAAGGTTGCACATGAACCCCCGAACACTCACGGAACCACGCGAACCTGCAACAGATGCGAGGCTTCTCGATGCCCTCGCGGAGATCGTCGGCCAAGCGCACGTCCTCACCGATCCCGAACTGATCGAGGGCTACACACGCGACTGGACGGGACGTTGGATCGGCGACGCGATCGCGGTCATTCGACCGGGCAACACTTCCGAAGTGTCTGCGGTGCTTCGAGCCTGTTTCGACGCGGGGGTTCCCGTCACACCTCAAGGCGGAAACACCGGACTGGTCGGGGGCGGAATCGCCTCGGCTGGGTCCGTGGTGCTGAGCACCAGACGTCTAGAGACGATCGAATCCGTCGATCCCATCGGCCGGACAATCGCAGCCGGCGCCGGCGTGACCGTTGCCCGCGCCGACCTTGCTGCCTCTGCACACGGACTTCGATTCGGAATCGACTTGGCATCAAAGGAATCGGCGACACTCGGCGGCATCGTCGCGACCAATGCCGGTGGAACACGCATGGTCCGATACGGAAATACACGGGCGCAGATCCTCGGCATCGAGGCAGTACTCGCCGACGGTTCCGTCCTGAGCAGGTGGACGCCACTCGTCAAAGACAACGTCGGCTACGACATTCCAGGGCTACTCGCCGGCAGCGAGGGAACTCTTGCCGTCATCACCAAGGTCTTGATGAAGCTGGTCACCCCCGCGACCGACACCCAGGTTGTGCTCGCCGGTGTGCGCGACGTCGATCAAGCGCTTCATTTGTGTAATCGCGTGCGTCAGAGCGGATTGACCGTCGAAGCCGCCGAGATCATGACTGACGACGGCATCTCCCTCGTTTGTGCACACACCGATGCACGTCGCCCGTTCGGCGCCCCTTCACCGATGTACACACTGATCGAGGTTTCGTCGCCGCGCGAGACGGAAGAGTCGCTCCTGGAGGTTCTCTCCGACTCTGCCGATCTCATCGAGGACGCGACTGTAGAGCCTGGTCCGGCGCGGAAGCTGTGGACCCTGCGGGAAAGCCACACCGAAAGCATCAGCGCTTCGTCGACGACGCCGGTGGTCAAACTCGACATCTCCGTCCCCCTGTCCGTGATGGGAATGTTCATCGAAAGCCTCCGAGAGACGTTGGCCGATCGTTTCCCCCTCGTTCGACCAATCCTGTTCGGGCACTTCGCCGACGGAAACATTCATGTGAACCTTCTGGATGCCGAGCCGAGGGTCGCCCACGAACTGACCGATACGGTGTTCCGACTCGTCGCCGCCCACCATGGAAGCATCAGCGCCGAGCACGGGATTGGTCGCGCGAAGTCGCCGTGGATATCGCTGGGGCGCACTGAGGCCGATATCGCCGCAATGCAGTTGATCAAATCGTCCTGGGATCCACGTGGAATCCTCAATCCTGGAATACTGTTGCCGGAAAAGGTGTAAGCAAAGGGGACTCGTGCAGGATCTTTACGTCGTCACTCATCCTCAGGCCGAACACACCGCGCAGGATGTGGTCGGAGGTTGGCACAATTCGGTTCTCACGCCTGCCGGCCGGCGTGATGCAGAAATGATCGCCGAAGAGATGAAGCGTCGACGCACAGGAACTTCGCGCCCGATCCGCATCACCTCGTCCGACCTCGAACGATGCTCTGAGACATCCGCAATCATCGCCCGGACACTCGAAGCTCCGGCGACAACAGATTCTCGATTGCGCGAAATCAGCTTCGGAGAAGCGGAAGGGCGACCGAACTCCTGGCTGGCCCAGCGGCAGGTCCCGGCTCCCGACGACAACCGCCTCGATCATCGTGGCCCCGTTGCCGGTGCCGAGACCCGCCGCGAAATCGCGTCGAGGGTCGGCGAATGCGTTCACGAATTGATGACCGACCTCGACCACGATCACATCGTCGTAACACACGGCTTTGCACACACATTCGTCATCTCCGCCTGGTTGCAGATCCCCGTCGAAGCCACAGGGTTTGCAACCTTCGCGACCACACCCGGTGCAATCACCCATCTCCGACACGACGACTACTGGCGCAACCGAACCCTCGCGCAACTAGCCGATACGTCCCACCTGGACTGTGGCACGATGTCCTGATGCGCCATGTCTCCGACGACGAACGCCGTGCACGCATGGGCATACGTCATGCGCTGGCTCCCGCATTCCTCGTCGATTCTCCCGAAGCTGCGACCAAGGCCATGACAGTGCTTCACGCCACCGAGTCGGCGACGGTCTACCTGTCCTGCTGGGCGAGGGTTCGGTCGTTGGACGCCGCCGACGTCGACCGCGCCCTGTACGAGCAGCGAAGCCTCGTGAAGCAATTGGCAATGCGCCGCACACTCTTCACTTTTCCCCGAGACTTGCTGCCGGCCGCGTGGTCGAGTGCGTCCGCCCGGGTCGCCAACACCGAGCGTGCTCGAATGTCCAAGGACGTAGTCAAAGCCGGACTCGCCGTCGACGGCAACGACTGGCTCGATCGCGCACGCTCCGAGGTACTGTCACTGCTCGCCGATGCACCTGAAGGGCTTTCAGCAGTCGACGTCCGTCAGGCGGTGCCGATGATCGATGTGAAGGTCGAGGGTTCGGCAGGTGAAATCTGGTCGGCACCCAGGGTTCTCACTCACCTCGGGGCCACCGCAGATATCATGCGCGGCACCAACACCGGACGCTTCCCCACCTCGCGCCCACTGTGGACGCTCACTGCGCACTGGCTCGACGACGCCCCCGTCGCTCTCGAATCCGTTGACGTCAAACCCGCTGAGGGATACCGAGAAATAGTCCGACGCTGGCTCTACACCTTCGGGCCGGGGACGGAAGACGACATCGTCTGGTGGTTGGGCTCGACGAAGACGGTCGTCCGGGCTGCCCTCGCCGAACTCGATGCCGTTGCAGTCACACTCGACGGCGGTGGCACAGGCTGGTTGCTGCCGAACGACGTCGCGGAGGTAGCGGATCCCGGCCCTTGGGTGACGCTCCTGCCCGTGCTCGACCCGACGATCATGGGCTGGAAGGGCCGCGACTTCTATCTCGGACCGCACCGCAACCAACTCTTCGACACCCGCGGCAACGCCGGTACCAGCGCATGGGTCGACGGCCGCGTCGTGGGCTGCTGGATCCAGGACGAAGCCGGGGCCGTCCACCTGCGCCTCATCGAACCCGTATCAGCGTCTGCGCGGCGCTCTCTGGAGGCCGAGGCGGCCCGACTCACCGACTGGCTCGGCGGCGTCAAAATCGGTACCGGGTATGTCTCACAAGCAATGAAGCAGGCGGCCGGCGTTCTTGCCGCCAGGTCCTGAGAACACGAGCAGAACACTGCTCTAGCTGGCCTTTCTTCCAACCCTTTTCAGCTGCGGTACTAACAATCATCGACAAGTGTACGAAACGTACAGTACACTTTTGAAGTCAATGATTGACCGACCTAGGAGGTCCCATGGAGGGTCAAGCAGTTCGTGAATACGGTGCGTTCATCAATGGAGCGTTCCAAGCCATGGGCACATCCACATTCGAGGCGCGTGACGCCGCTTCCGGCGCTCTACTCGCCACACTGTCTCGGTGCGGGCCCACGGAGATCGATGATGCGGTCGAAGCCGCCAGGCGGGCATTTCCGGCGTGGGCGAACCTGACCACAGAAGAACGATCCGCACAAATCTTGCAGTTTGCCATGCTCGTGGAGGATCGAGCCGAAGAACTTGCCCAACTCGAGTGCAGGGATACCGGGCGACATATCAGGGAGATGCGAGAGGACTATCGAGCCGCCATCTCGCACCTGCGATACTTCGCGTCAATCTCGTTGGCCCACCATGGCTTCGGCCGCGAGTTGGCATCGGGATACCTGGTCGCGAAGCGAGTGCCGTTGGGCGTCTGCGGACAGATCATTCCCTGGAACGATCCCGTGGTGATGACGGCGTTCAAGATTGCACCTGCTCTGGCTGCGGGAAACACCGTGGTACTCAAGCCTGATGAAAATGCCTGTGTTTCGATCATGGAGCTGGCGAGGATCGCCGCCGACGTGTTTCCCGCAGGCGTTTTCAATGTTGTCCCTGGTCTTGGCGGGGAGGCCGGCGCAGCCCTGATAGACCACCCGAAAGTCAGCAAACTCGCTTTCACGGGAAGCACCGAAGTCGGCCGACTCGTGGCACACGCCGCAGCCTCACGGCTGATCTCGACCACGCTCGAACTCGGTGGCAAGAGTCGCAGCATCGTGTTTCCTGATATCGAGGATGTAGACGCAGTGGTCGCCGATGCCACCGCGGGTGTCCTCATGTGCAACGGCCAATCCTGCTTGGCCGGAACACGTCTCTTCATCCACGAGGATATCTACGACACCTTCGTGGAAAAACTTGTCGCATCATTCCGCTCAATGCGAGTCGGGCCGCCACTGAACGAGGACACCGAACTGAGCGGATTGATCCACCAGGAACACGCCGAACGCGTGATCTCCATGATCGAATCCGGAATCGGCGAAGGCGCACAGCTACTTACAGGCGGGAATCTGATACAAGTGCCGGGATTCGAAGCCGGAAACTTCGTCGCGCCGACGATTCTCGAGGTGACCAACTCGATGCGAATCGCACAGGACGAAATATTCGGACCGGTCCTGTGCGTCCTCAGATGGAACGACTACGAGCATGTGATCGCAGAAGCAAATGACACCCCGTACGGTCTTGCTGCTGGGATCTATACCTCCAACCTGAAAAACGCGATGGAAACCGCGGATCGTCTTGACGCGGGCTGCGTCTGGATCAACCAGTACTTCAACCTGGGCGGCGGCGTTCCCTTCGGAGGATTCAAGGAAAGCGGGCTCGGGCGAGAGTTCTGCCTCGAGACTCTCAACGAATACACCCAACTCAAATCGATCACGGTGGTCACGTCGACTCCCCTCCCAAAGCAAGGATTCAAAAGTTGAACATCTCAGGAAATACCATCTTCATTGCGGGCGGAACGTCCGGCATCGGTCTCGAACTCGCACTGGCATTACAGAACGAGGAGAACAAGGTAATCGTCGGCGGACGGCGTTCCGCTCTGCTGCAGGAGATCTCGGACAAGAATCCTAAGATCAGCACCGTCGTCATCGATGTGGACGACCCGAATTCCATTCGGAAGGCATACGAATCCGTTACACACGACTTCCCCGACCTGAATGTTCTCGTGACAATGTCAGGGATCATGTACCCGGAGGACTTGAAGAACCCGGACTTCCTCGACATCGCCGAGCGAACGGTTACGACGAACCTCCTCGGGACAATTCGCTTGGTCGGCCGGTTCATCCCGCATCTGTTGACGACGCCCAGCGCCACTATCGTCACTGTCTCATCCGCTGTCGGCTTCGTCCCGCTACCCATCACGCCCACGTACAACGCGACGAAGGCGGCTGTTCATCTCTTCACAGAGAGCATGCGCGTACAACTTGCCGATACCTCGATCCAGTGCATCGAGCTCATCCCACCAGGAGTCCGTACCACGCTGATGGGCCAGGAGAACTCGGAATCTGCCCTACCCCTTGATGATTACGTCGCAGAAACCATTGCTCTGTTGAAGGCTGACAACAACGCCACAGAGATCGTGGTCGAGGCCGCCAAGCCGCTTCGTCATGCCGAGATGAACGGTGAGTACCAGAATGTCCTGAAGATGCTCAGCTGACGGTACCGAATTGACACACGTCGCAACGCTGGAGAGGGCGGATCACCCTCTCCAGCACAAGGGATTTCAACAGTCAATCCTCTTGGTCGCCACTCCGGAGCCCACGAACTGCGTGATCGATGATCGAGCGCACTGTGTTGTCGTCGATACTCGCGTGCCCGACCAACATCCGGTAGATCAACGGCCCGAAGAACAGATCGATCGCTTCCTCGGTGTCGATGTCTTCGCGGAAGTAGCCGGAATTCACACATCGCCGAATCAGTTCGGCGAAGCCTCTACGACGTTCGTCGAGAAAGAAGGTGCGGAAGTATGCCGCCGTCGTCGGATCGTTGGCACACGCACCGACAAGTTCGGCAAAGATCGAACCGAGTGGACCCCGGTAGAACTCTCCGATGTCACCCAGATAGTCGTTCAAATCAGCTTGTGCACTATCGGTCTCGGGAAACGTCAGATGCCGAGCCATGAGTACACCGAATGCTTCAGCAGCGATCGCCTGCCGCGACGGCCAGTGCCGATACAGAGTCACCTTGCTGACGCCCGACTGTTCGGAGATCGCATCGATGGTCGCAGCCTTCATGCCACCGGACTTCAAAAGAGATTCCGCCGACCGGAGGGCCTTCTCGTGGGCCACCTCACTACGTGTACCGCTCGGAGGAGTGAGCAAGCCCGTCTCTGCCTCACCCGGGCCGCGAGACACATCGCCATCGGGAGCGCGCTTACCCATGTCTACCCCTTCATCCTTCAATGCCTTGCAGCACAGAGCATTTCCCGGTACCAGACGCCCCTGAACGGCCATGGGCGACCCAAGGCAGAAGTTCGGCGCGATAGCTACTAGCCGTATCGTACACATGTCATCCTGGATTGAATCATCCAGGAATCGGTGGCCACCTCAATCCCATTGCATCCATATGTGATTCAAAGAAGCACGACAAACTCTCTCGTTTATTACTCAAAAGTAAGATAGCGTGTGTTCGTCATCACACCAGTTCGTCAAGCGTCGAGGAAAACACGACATCGAAGGGTCGATCGTGACATCAAGGATTCTTTTTCGTGGAGTGGTGGCGCTGACTGCCATTGCACTCACAGGCATCACAGCACCTACTGTCGCCGCGCAACCGTCGGCGGATTCTTTCTACCAGTACGACGGTTCTGCACCGCTGTCGACGTATCCGCCTGGGGCCGTTCTCAAAACGAGAACCTTGCCCTACCACGTCGTCAACATTCCTGCCCCATTGCTGGCCGTGCAGGTGTTGTACCGGTCGACCGACGCCTTCGGCCGACCGTCTGCGAATGTCACATCGATTCTCCGACCACCCAATGCCCAGCCGGACAAAGTTGTCTCGTTCCAGTCGGCTTACGATTCACTGAACCCGGAAGACGGTCCGTCACGAGCTGTCGCCGGGGACACCCTGATCGGCGGCCTGACCACCAGCGGACGCAATGTCGCCTTCGGCGGGACTCTCGCTTCCGGCGAAGCGGTCATGTTCGCTCCCCTACTGGCGCTGGGCTACACCGTCGTCATTCCCGACACCGAAGGGCCGAACGCAGACTTCGCTGCGGGACCCGAATACGGAATGATGACTCTCGACTCTCTTCGCGCCGCCCGGAATACTCCCGAGACAGGTATTGCCGACTCAGCGCAGATCGGCCTGATGGGATACTCGGGCGGAGCAATCGCCACCAACTGGGCGTCCATCCTCGCCCCGGACTACGCCCCGGACATCAACGAGGACCTGATCGGCGCCGCCCAGGGTGGACTGTTGGTCAACCCGGCAAACAACCTCCGGTACGCAAACGGAAGCATCGGTTGGGCAGGCGTTGTCGGGATGGCAGTCGTCGGACTTGCCCGTGCCTACGACATAGATTTCGATCCGTATCTCGGCGATCGGGGACGCGAACTCCTACCTCGCATCGAGGATGCCTC
Source organism: Rhodococcus sp. P-2 (assembly GCF_016598535.1). Classification (GTDB taxonomy): domain Bacteria; phylum Actinomycetota; class Actinomycetes; order Mycobacteriales; family Mycobacteriaceae; genus Rhodococcus_F; species Rhodococcus_F baikonurensis. Next base: position 3,319,925 of record NZ_CP066779.1, read on the forward strand.
GATCGGTAACGTCATCCTGCAGTACCCGGGAGTGACCTGGCAGGACCTAGCCAAACCAGAGTATGCGAACCCCAACTCGGTGCCCGAGTACGTCGACGTCGCCAACAAGATCAACATGGGAAACGCGCCGATACCCACCATCCCGATGTTCATCGCTCAAGCCGCAAACGGAGCCCTCGAGGGCACCCAGCCAGGTGGACCGGGCGTCGGCCCTGGCGACGGAGTCATGGTCGCCGGGGACGTCCGCTCACTCGCCACTCGCTATTGCGACTCAGGTTTGTCCATCCAGTACGACCAGTACGACACCATCAGTCACGTTCCGGGTGGCGCGCTTTGGCTCCCCGGCGCCATCACCTGGCTCAAAGACCGTTTCAACGGGAATCCTTCGCCGAACAACTGCTCGAACATCGCACCGGGCAATTCCCTGGTGCCGGAAGAACACGCCGCGGGTTGAAGAATCCAGCAGTCGCGTCAGATCCCGATTGCCAGATCGTCGATATCCGCAAGTGTGCCGCCATTTTCGAGGATGCTCGTGTAATTCCGAAGCCGGTTCTGATCGATCTCGGTGGTGCTCACTCCGCGCTTCCAGTACCCGAAGGCAACTACATCGTCCTTCGCCAGGCCGACGGTCTTACGGAAATGCGCTCGGATGGAACGCATCTCATCGCGCTCCCCGGCTCCCCACACTGCGTAGTCTCCGGGGTTCTCGAGTTCGAGAGCGTGCTCGGCGAGACGCCCTTCCACGTGGTGCAACTTCAGGCCGGGAATCACGGGCAGTTCCGCGAAAGCCCCTGCGTCACCGGTGGCTACCCAACCGACGCCGGTCAGTCCTTCCGGCCACTGAAGCAGGATCGAATAGAGGGCAGGTATCGCGGTGTCGTCGGCGAACAGCGCGACGCGGCGACCAGCGACCTCGGGAACGAGGAAGTGCGGGCGGGGACCGGTGAGCGAGAACGAGTCACCCACACGAATGTCGGCTGCCCACTTCATCATCGGACTGGTGTGGCCGTGCAGCACTACGTCGAAGGTCATCGAACCGCTCGACGCGTCGAAGGTGCGCACGGTGTAGACGCGAGAGACGTCGCCGAACTTCGGACCGAGCTGGATGCGGAATGCGACGTTGGGACGCAACCAATTCGGGTCTTCCGCCGACGAAGTCAAGTGGACGGTGATGCGCGAGATGCTCTCGGTCGGCCGTTCGACGCGTTCCACGACAGCGACCACGTCGTTGAGGCCACGGTCGTGGTCTTCGCCGCGTGGCGCTTTCACCGACGCAGAGGACGAAGCTTCTTCGTTTCGGGCTTCTTCGGGGCGAGGTGAGGTTGTCATCGATTTCTCCTGATCATGGCTTCAGTTTTGGACGGGTAGCTGACTGACAGGTCTGCGGTCTCGCGGAACAACAAGTGGCCGTCCGGTTTCCGGATCTTCGAGAACAAGAGCCTCGAGGTCGAACACTTCGCGCAGCAACTCGGGGGTGAAAACCTCCGAGGCACTGCCCTGCATGACTATTTTTCCGGACCGCATCGCGACTACGTGCGTGGCATATCTGGCCGCGAGGTTCAGGTCGTGGAGGACTGCCACCAATGTTCGGCCGGACTGATGAAGTTGGGAACACAGGTCGAGAACTTCGATCTGGTGGGCGATGTCGAGAAAAGTGGTCGGTTCGTCGAGCAACAGCACCGGAGTACGCTGCGCGAGGGTCATGGCTATCCACACCCGCTGACGTTGTCCACCACTCAGTTCGTCCACCAATTGATCTGCTGCATATCGCATTCCGACCTCGGTCAGCGCTTCGGAGACGACGCGCTCGTCTTCGGGCGACCATTGGCGCAGCATGCTCTGATACGGATAACGGCCGCGGGAGACCAGGTCTGCGACACTGATCGCGCCGGGCGAAAGCGGGGACTGCGGCAACAGAGCGATTCGGCGAGCGACGTCCTTGGTTCGGTAGGACCGAATATCGTTACCGTCGAGCGCAACCCGACCCGATCGAGGTGTGAGCATTCTGCCGAGCGCACGCAACAATGTCGACTTGCCGCACCCGTTCGGTCCGACGACCACGGTGAACCCGCCGTCGGGGATTTCGAGAGTCAACTCGTCCACGATGGTTCGATCGGCGTAACGGAGTTCGATCTTCTCGGCGTGGAGCCGCGGCACTGGCGTAGCTGTAGTCATTGATCTCTTTCGTAGCAAAGTTTTCAGGCCTGACGGGCCAGCAGCCAGATCAGATAGGCACCACCGAGCAGACTGGTGACAAGACCGACCGGAGTGCGGAGACCGACCTCGACCGCTTGTGCGATCAAGTCGGCACCCGCCAGCAGAACTGCGCCGAGCAGGAAGGAGGTCGCGACAAGAACACCGCTGCGCCGTGCCAATCGTCGTGCGATCTGGGGAGCTGCGAGCGCAACGAAAGCGATGGGGCCGGTAGCTGCTGTCGCTGCTCCGGTGAGTGCGACCGCAAGCACGATGCCGGCAAATCGGTATCGCTCCACGGAAATTCCGAGTGAGGACGCTGCGTCGTCGCCCATCTCCATCATGGTGACGCGCCTGGACACCACGACGAGAGCAGGAACGAGAACACCGACGGCGATCGCAACGCTGACCGCGTGTGGCCAACCGCGCCCGGTCAGCGAGCCTGCCGTCCACTGCTGCACCACGGTGGCGTCGTCGATATCCGCGCGCACCACCAGGAACGACATCACGGCACTCAGCATCGCGCCCACGCCGATGCCGACCAGGACAAGTCGAAGACCGCCGCTGACTCCGTCTTTGCGAGCGAGCGCGTACACGAGCAATGCGGTCAGCATGCCGCCGAGAACAGCGGCACTCGCGGTCTGCAGGACCCCGCCGCCGAAGAACACGATTTGAACCACCGCCGCAGTCGCAGCGCCGGTGGTGAAACCGATGATGTCCGGCGAGCCGAGTACATTGCGCGAAAGCGTCTGGAAAACCGCGCCGGCCACACCAAGGCTTCCGCCCACTCCGATCGCCGTGATCAGCCGCGGCAGCCGGCGGTTCTGGACAGACCGAACCGCCGCTGGCGTGCCTTCGCCCTGCAGTGCGCGCCACACGTCACCCAAGGACAGATCCAAGGTTCCGTACATCAGCGTGACCAAGGAAAGGGCTAGAAGTGCCGCACTGATTGTCATGGCTACGAACAGCACTCGCGGAACTATTCGCCACGACCACGAGCCGATTCGAACCACCCAGCCTCGAAACAGCGGTGGGACCGGCTGCGCGGCAATCATGTTCACAGTGACGCCACTCGCCGCGAGCGAACGAGCGCAACAAATAGCGGACCACCGAGCACTGCCACCGCGATCCCCGTCTGCAGATCTCCCGGCGCGGTGGCAACGCGACCGAGAACGTCGGCCAAGAGCAGAAATGCCGGGGCGACGACGAGCACACACGGCAGTAGCAACCGCAGATCCGGTCCGACGACGCCCCGCACGATGTGCGGCGCGGCCAGCCCCACGAATCCGAGCGGTCCGGCCGCCGCGGTGGCGGCCCCTGCCAGCAGGATGACTGCGACAGCGGACCCGACCCGAGCGGGTCCGGTGCGGGCGCCAAGACCTTTCGCGACGTCCTCACCGAGCGCGATCGCATTGAGTGGACGAATCAGCAACAACGACAACCCGATACCGACGATGACGAAGGGAAGGACGGTGACGATCACGTCTCCGCCGCGACCCTGCAACGAACCCACTGCCCAGAATCGGAACTGATTGAATGCGGCCTCGTTGCTGATGAGAACCATGCTGGTGAGCGCCGTGATCGCCGTTGCCACAGCGGCACCGGCAAGCGCCATGCGCGCTGGGGTCGCGGCGCTGCGATGCGCAGACCCCAACATGTACACCCCCACCGAGGCTACGGCCGCGCCGGCCAGCGCGAACCACAGATAACCGCCGACCGAAGTCACCCCCAGATAAGCAATCGCAATCACGACTGCCGCTGACGCTCCGGCGTTCACACCGAGTAGCCCCGGATCGGCCAGAGGGTTGCGGGTGATCGACTGCATCAGCGCACCGGCCAGTCCGAGTGCGGACCCGACCACCAGCCCGAGAATTGTTCGAGGCAAACGTGATTCGATCACGATCAAGTGCTCGTTGTTACCGGCGTCGTAGGAAAGAACTGCGTCGAGCACCGTGGAGACGGGAATGTTGCGTGAGCCGAGGACGAGTCCTCCGACGGATGCCAGCACGATCACGACGATGGAGACGACGACCAACAACCCCGCACGCGCGGCCGTCCCGGACCTCAGCGGCGCTTCGGTCCGGGGCGGTGCGGTCCGGGACGATGCAGAAATACCCACGCGGTCATCCACCGAACGTGGACACCAGCGACTCGACTGTCTGCTTTGCACTGAAGTAGTCGAGACGGAAAGCCGCCGTACCCATCGCGTAGACCCGATCACCCTTGACCGCAGGTTGATTGGCTAGAAGCGGATCGGCGGCAAGTTGCTTCTCCACGTCCTTGGGTCCCATCGAGACGGCGAACAGCGTCTGCGAACCGTCGAGTGCGGCAGACATGTTCTCGGAGCTGACGATCGCGACGCCGGAGGCTCCCCGCTTGTCCGGCGCGACGAACTGCTCGGCAGGCTCGGCATAGGTGAAGCCGAGCGAGGCCAGCAGATTGCCCTGCGGGCTGTCGGCTCGGAACGTCCAGACACCGTCGGCACCCATGTAGACCAGTGCCGTCACCGGCTGCTCGGGAAGCGTGATTTTCGCGGCTTGGGTGGTGACCCAGCTGTCGTATTCGTCGACGGTCTCAGCGGCCTCGCTCTCGAGTCCGGTGACGGTCCCGAGCTGATCTGCGAGCTCCTCCCAGGAACTGGCGCCGTAGTCGAGAAGTACGGTGGGTGCGATGTCGCTCAGCTGCGCGTAGGCGTCGAGCGTCGAGTCGCCGCCGTTGGCGGACCCGATGATCAGATCGGGCTCGAAGGTCTCGATTGCGTCGAGGTCCAGCTCGAGATTTCGGTAGAGCACCTCGACGCCACGATCAGCTGCCACGCCCGACCACTGGGAGAAGAACCCCTGGCTGTCGGTCATTCCCGACGGCGTTGTCGCCGCACTCGCGACCACCGGAGCACCGATCGCAAGCAGTGTGCCGGTCAACGACGGCGAGGTGGAGGCGATCCGAGTCGGCTTTGCGGTGATCTCGGTACTGCGGCCGCCGTGTTCAACGGTGCGTGGCCATCCCTCGGTGGACCCGGAGGTTGTCTGGTTGCCCGCGTTTCCGGTGTCACTACCGGACGAATTCGAGCAGCCGGCAAGAGCGAGGGCGACGACCGCGGCGAGTACTGCCGCCGTCGGACGTAGAGATCTGCGCATGAGTATGTGGCTTTCTGAAGGTACGAAGGTGCGCCGCTGCGAACGCAGACGGACCGGAGGTAAAGTTAGCCATACTTAAGTAGCAAGGGTTGTCCAGGAGCGCCAACGTGTTACCACTATCGGGAAGGTCGGACCAGATCTTCATGGGCCCGATCCGTGCCGGCCGCACCGAGCCCAGCACGGGTCGCTCACCCCTTCTGTTCTGGGTTCTTGCAGGCAGCGGACGCGTCAGAACCGGATCGACCGTCTACGAGGTGCCGGCAGGGGAGTTGCTGTGGATCCCCGCGGGCGCACGATACGCAATGGAGACGGACTCGGATTCCGTCGCGTTTCCCATCCTGCTCCCACCCTCGGACGGCGTCACCGACGGACCGGCCACCGTGACACGGCTGCGCGTTCCTCCCGGCTGGGAAGACCGACTGATCCACGAGTTCGTTCACAATCTGGGCTATCTACGCGGGGACGCGGCAAAACCGGCGTCTCTCTTCGAGATGATCGCCCGGGCAGACGACGGGTCCACGTCGCTGCCGCGATTGCCGCACTCACGGGAAGCGTTCGAAATCGCGCACGCCCTCTTGCGAACACCTGGCACCGACGACACCGAAGGACAATTCGCGAAGCGCACCGGGATCAGCACTCGAACGCTCCAGCGGTACTTCGTGGAGGAGACCGGCCTCACCTTCACCCGCTGGCGACTTCGAGCGCGGATCGCCGCCTCGTTGGAGTACCTGAAGCAAGACCGCGAGATCAGTTGGATAGCAAACGAAGTCGGGTTCGAAACGGGCAGCGGATTCACCCGCGCGTTCCGAGCCCAAATGGGAGAGAGCCCGAGCGACTATCGCCGACGGACCCTCTCCGGTCCGTCCGATCGCAGTGCGCGAACCGACGATGACCAGGCCTTGGTCCGCATGCTCGCAGAGTCCAGACAACCCGGCGAGACCGCGCCACCGATACCGGCCAACGCGACGTGGCCGCGCGTCAACGGAGCCCACGTTGCAGTGTGGGTCTACCGAGGCCAAGCCCGGGTGGATGTCGCCCACCGCAGCTGGGAACTGCGCACCGGCGAGGCCATGATTCTGCCTGCAGGCGTGCGCAATACAGTCACAGTTCCGTCCGGATCACTGCTGCTCCCGCTCGGCTTCCGCGCCTCGAACGGGTCGACCGTATCTGCCGACGCTCTCGAGACCGTCCAATTCTCCCCCGATGACGAGCTGGCATTGCTGCACACATTCGTCGCCGCCTACACACCCTTGCGCCCGCGTGGCCACGACAGCACCGCGGTGTTCGACATCATCGCCACCGGGCCACTCGCGCAATCGGTTTCAAACGAGGGCAATGCCGATTCGATTGCCACGCGACTGGCAGCGACAATCGCCGCCCGGCCGGCCGACCCTCGCACTCTGGAGGAGTGGGCCCAGGAGTTCGGCACCGACGCGGCCAGGCTGCGCCGGGAGTTCCGGACCGAGACCGGCACCACGTATCCGCAATGGCGATCCCTTTCTCGGATGACCCAGGCACGCACCCAACTACAACTCGGGATTGCACCCGGCACGGTGTCGAGGAACCTGGGTTACGCGCACCTGCCCGCGTTCAGCCGAGCGTTTCGCACTGCGCACGGAATCTCACCGCAGCGCTTCCAAGCCCAGTCCGTCGAACGCGCCCTCTGGTTACGTTCGGTGCCGCGCGCCGCCGAGCCGAGCACTCGGGTTCCTCACATCCACTGAACGAGTTGCCACATGATGCCGTTGGGATCGACGAACTGGCAGTAGCGCTCGCCCCACGGTTCGGTCTCCGGCTCGGTGACGACGGAGGCGCCTTCGGCGGCGATGCGGGTGAACTCCGCGTCGACGTCATCGACCACGAATGCGATGAGCATGCCCTGGCCGGCCGGACCTGCGACGAAGTCGGGCTTGAACGTCCCGAGCCCGGTGCGCAGGAAGACCACGTTGACCCCAGCATCCGGATGATTCAGGGAAACGAAGCCGTCGTCGGCCATGGCCTCGGTGAAACCGAAATGAGTTTTCGCGAAGTGGGCCGAGGCGTCCGCGTCGGTGACGTTCAAGGACAGAGCAGTGCTGGTGATTTTCATCGTGGCCTCCATGATCATAAACCTTGTGCAGTGCATACAGTATGCACCGTATAAGGTATACCACCGTTGAGGTATTCCCGATTTCTGGAGACGACTGATGGCACGCGAACTGATCGACCTAATCTGGCGCGATCACCCCCTGGCACCGAAGGGTGGCGCCCGTGGCCCGCGCGCGAAGGTCACCACCTCACAGGCGGTCGACGTCGCCATCTCCGTCGCGAACACCGACGGCCTCGACGCCGTGACCGTGCGTCGCCTGGCCACCGACCTCGGCATCTCGGGAATGGCGCTCTACACCCACGTCGGATCCCGCGACGATCTGCTGGTGCTCATGGTCGATGCCGTACACGCGAACAGCCCACGTCTGCCGTACGGAAACCTGACGTGGCGCCAACGCGTTCGTCGGGTCGCAGAGGAAGAACTTGCCCTCTATGCGGAGCATTGGTGGCTCCTCGACATCACCGATCAGCGCTCCGCGTTGGGTCCGGGAACTATCGCGAAGTACGACCACGAACTTCACGCGTTCGACCGCACGGGACTGACCGACATCGACCGGGACTCCGCCCTGACATTTGTCGCCGACTTCGCCCGATCCTCGGCGCAAGCACGGCGCCCCGACCCTCGCGCAGCCGACATGGCCGAGGTGTGGTCCTCCTGGAACCAACGCCTGGCCGCTTACCTCGGCGACGACTTCCCGTTGGCTCAGCGCGTCGGCGGCGCGGCGGGAGAAGCGAAGAACACCCCGTACAGCCCCGAGGCGGCGTGGGAGTTCGGGCTCGACCGGGTACTGGACGCTCTCGAGGGGCTTGTTCACATCGAATGACTCGTTCAGATCGAATGACATTCTTGCAATTCGTGGGTGACAATATGTCCGTGCAGCGCTTCGCTTGGTCTCGACGGTTCGGCGGCAAACCTTCGTTGTTCGAACCGCGAGAGCTGTTGCACGCCTATGAGAATCGGTCGACCCGAGAGGTGCGGGATTCCGGCGAGCTTCTGATCGAGATTCCGCTGAGCGACGCGAGCATCCTGGAGATCACCATCCTCGATCCCTCCGCGGACTGGATCGAGCCCCGAGTTCGAGGGCTCTGCAGTTCGCTGGACGAGATCCACCGACGAGCCCAACGCATCCTCCGCGGGGGATTCAGCATCGGCTGGATCGAACTCGAATCAGAGCGACACGGCATCATCGACTATTGGGAAGACGGCGTGAACAACGAGTACCCCGTCGCCATTGTGTGGAACGGAAATTCCTGGGAAGAAGCGACGACCACCTAGCCCCGAATTCAGCGGCATATATCCGCGAAGACGGGGTAGACGAGTAGATACCAGCGGCACATCGACTCAACTCCAGGCGTGGTGGACAATGTTTCTCAGCGACCAGTCAATTCGTCGTCACACCCGCCGTTTCGGAGCAGCTCTGTCGCCTTCACACAAGTGGCCTCCGCCCACCGAAACACAGCGCATCGCACGCTGGAGTGAGCGGTCGGAGATGCTCGGCGCGCTGTCGGTACTCCTGTTCTGGGCTTTCGGTTTCGGCATCCTGCTCGGGGCGGGCGCGATTACAACAGGAATCTTCGCGCTCCGACGTCACCCGAAGAAGTCTGGCGGGCATCTGCTCTCGAATGCCCGCCAGCTGCCCTGGGATGCAATAGTCGGCCTCTTCACCGGCGTCATCGGTCTTGCCCTGAGCGGTTGGTTCTTCGTCGTGGTCCTACCTAACATGTAGGCGTCCGCTAGCCGAGACCGTTGGCGTGCGTGGCCAATGTTCGGAGTTCCCGTCGCAGTATCTTGCCGGTGGTGGTGAGCGGCAAGCTGTCGATGAACGTGATCTGCCTGGGATACTGATAGAAAGCAAGGCGACTTTTCACGTGGGTCTGCAACTCTTGGCGAAGCTCTTCCGAAGACTCCGTTCCTTCGGACAGAACGACAAAAGCATGAACAGCTTCCCCTCGCAACGGATCCGGCACACCGATGACACCGGCCATGGCTACCTCGTCGTGCGAGAGCAGGCACTCCTCGATCTCTCCGGGACCGATTCGGTACCCGGCGGACGAAATGACGTCATCTGCGCGTCCCTGGTACCAGAAGTTCCCGGCGTCATCGGTCCGACCCAGATCGCCAGTGTGAATCCAACCGTCGTACACCTTTTCATCGGTCTTCGACGGTTGGTTCCAATAGCCGAGGAACTGTCCGGGATTGCCTGCCTTCACACAGATTTCACCTACCTGTCCCACCTCGACCGGCTCGCCGAACGGATCCCGCAGGGTGATCTCGAAGCCGGGAAAGGCCCGACCCATCGAACCGCTGGCCGGGTTCCACCTCGAACGTGAAGTCCCGATGGTCAGATTCATTTCTGTCTGCCCGTAGAACTCGTTGACATCTACGCCGAACGTGCTCGCCACCCAGGCTTGCAGGGCGTCACCGAGCGCCTCGCCACCAGTTCCCAATGCCCGCAACTGAATACCACGCGCAGCAGTCTTGTCGATGCCGATACTTCGCATCTGCTTGAGCGCGGTGGGCGGAATGAAGGCGCCCGTCACCTTGTGACGGCTCAGTATCTCGACCGCACGCGCCGGCGTGAATTTGTCGGGCGTCGCGACCACGGGACACCCCAACGCAAGTGCGGGGAACAGTACGTCGAACAGACCACCGATCCAGGCCCAGTCTGCCGGCGTCCAGAAGACGTCTCCCCGCTGGGGAGCATTGTCGAACGCCGTCCGCACACCGGGCATGTGCGCCAAGAGGATTCGGTGCCCGTGGAGCGCTCCTTTCGGATTCCCGGTCGTTCCCGAGGTGTAGATGATGATGGCGTGTGAATCGGGGCCCGTCGCTGCCAATTCCGCGCTTTCTGCGGCATTGTCGACGAGGCTGTGGAAATCGAGGAGTTGAACGGGCGTCGGATGAAACTGCTGATCGAACTCTCCGACAACGATTACGGCTTCGAGGCCAGGGATGTCGCTGATTCCGTCGACGACTCGTTCGTAACAGTCCTTGTCGATCACAAGAACCTTTGCACCGGAGTCACGCATTCGATGTACTAGCGCATCCGCGCCGAACTTGACCGAAAGCGGAACGGTGACCATTCCGGATCGGAAGGCGCCCAGATGTGTCGCGAGAACCTCGATCCCCTGTGGGACCATCACACCGACTCGGTCCCCTGAGACAAGGCCGAGGTCCGCGAGCACGGTTGCGAACTTTCGGCTTCTCGTGGCAACTTCACCGAATGTGTACCGAGTCCAGTGTCCAGCGGTGTCTACGACCAAGGCTGGATCATCTGGATTCTGCACATCGACACATGCGTGCGCGATGTTGAATTGCTCTGGCACAGTCCATTCGAAGTGTTCTGCTTCGAGGTCCTGCCACCATGGCATATGGTGCCGAGAACTCACCGAACACCCACTTCGAGGTCGAGGGAATGGGTCTCGCCCACCAGGAAAGAGAATTCGCCGGAGAAGACAAGGTCTCCGTCTTGGTTGACGAGTGAACCTTTCGACGTCACGATCGCGGTCTCACCGTCCGAGCGCGGGCGCACCGACAGCACCTCCGACACCGCATGCACCGAGTCGCCGAGGTAGGTCGGCCTGTGGAATCTGACCTGGTCGAGCCCATAGAAGCACTGCAGATACCGGGGATCCAACTCCACCAGGCCGAGCAAGGTGGACAACATGAGAGCACCGTGGGCGATCTGTCGACCGAAGCGCGTCTGCTGCGCGTAGTCGGGGTCGAGGTGAAGAGGATGGCGGTCCCAGGTGAGGTCGGCGAAACTTCGCACATAGTCTTCGGTGACGACTCGCGGGTCCGTTACCGCAATGTCTCCGACAGAGATCTCTTCGAAACTCTTTGTGATCATTGAAGTTTCCTCTATTAGTTGACAACCGTTGAGCGTTGATCGACCGGCGGCAGATACGCCCCGTTGTCATCGATGTACATGTCCCGACTTCCTTCGTCGAGGTCGGTGTCACGGACGAAGTAGACGCTGATCAGCGAAATAACCGACAGGGCAGCGATATACACAGCGACCGCAAACGATCCTCCGGTTGCGCGAACCAACATGGCGGCAACCATCGGCGCGATTGCACCACCCAAGAGCACCCCGATCTGAAAAGCGATGGACGCTGCGCTGTACCGCACCCGTGCGTCGAACAATTCGGCGATGAACGTCGCCTGCGGCCCGTACGAAATGCTGAGCATGAATGCGCCGACTGCCAATGCGCCGGTGGTGATCCAGAAGTTGCCGGTATCTATCGCGGCGAATGCAACGAAGACCCACACTCCCATGCCGGTGATGCCGACCATCAGGATCCGGCGTCGGCCGAATTTCTCGGACAGTTGGCCGAAGATCGGAATGAAGATGACTGCAACGAGCGCGGACACCATGACGGCGCCGAGCATGAGGTTTCCGGACAGCAGATCGAACTGATCGGCGTATGTCAGGCTGTAGGTGTTGAGTATGTAGAAGTAAGCGCCCGTGCTGATCATCGAACCTGCGGCAAGAATGATTTGGCGAGGATAGTTCTTGAACGCGTCGACCATCGGAATCTTGACCGCGGTGTTCTGCTGCTTCACGCGAGCGAACGCGGGTGTCTCTTCCAACGCGGTGCGAATGTAAAGTCCCACGGCAACCAACGCGATACTCAGCAGGAAGGGAATTCTCCACCCCCACACCAGGAATTGGTCTCCGGTGAGCGCCTTGGTGCCGAACATGACGGCCGTCGCCAGCAGAAGGCCGGCCGGCACACCGACCTGCGGCATGCTGCCGTAGAAGCCGCGGCGATTCTTGGGTGCGTATTCCACAGCAGTCAGAACTGCACCGCCCCACTCACCGCCGACACCGAAGCCTTGAATCAGTCTCAGCAATACGAGAAGAATCGGTGCCCACACGCCGATCTGGGCGGAGGTCGGAAGGACGCCGACCAGGAACGTCGCGGCTCCCATCAAGAGAAGTGCAAGAACCAGGACCTTCTTGCGTCCGATGCGGTCACCGAAGTGGCCCATCACAACGCCCCCGAGCGGCCGCGCCAGGAAGCCGACCGCGAAGGTGGCGAACGAGAGAATCGTCGCGAGCGCGGGGTCTGCACCCGAAAAGAACAGTGGCGCAAAGACCAGCGCGGCGGATGCGCCGTAGATCTGAAAGTCGTACCACTCGATCGTGGTGCCGACCAGAACCGATCCCGCCACACGCCGCAGGGCAGGCCTGTCGACAGTTGCGGGAGATGGAGGATTCGCGTCGTTCATGTCATTGCTCCTTGTATGGAGTGCCCTGTTAGCTCTCGCACCGAGAGGGAGGCTCGACAAGGAGACTATGCAGTGACCCAGGGCACAGTCAAGCTTTTTTCAATCGATCGATTGATTACTCAAGATGCAATTCGCCAGTATATGAACAGCTATCAATCAACTGATTGACGGTCAGTCGATTTCGGCGGCGATGCTAGCATGATTGGGCAACCAACCGAAATGAGGATCATGGACCTGGGGCGCGTTCAACGGGCGGCAGTCACGCTGTTCGCGACGAAAGGGTTCGCCGCCACCGGCATTCGTGAACTCGGAGCAGAAGCCGGCATCAACTCGGCAACGCTCTATCACTACGTCGGCAGCAAAGAATCACTGTTGGCTTCGATCATTCGGTCGTGCCTCGACGAGCTGACGCAGTCGGGAGAGCGGGCAATGCGTCGCAGCGCCGATCCCGTAGTCCAGCTCGCCGGCTTGGTGTCCTCACACGTCGGCATTACCGCCGTCAACCAACTGACTGCCCGCGTCGCCGAGTACGAGATGCGCGGGTTGACCGGCGACAACAGAATCGAGTTGCAGACGCTGCGCGACGAGTACGAGCTTCTTTTCGGACAGATCCTCGAACGCGGCCAACGCGTGGGAGCCTTCGACATCGAAGATCTGGCCTTGAGTCGACTCGCGATACTCGAGATGTGCACCGGGGTCGCGCACTGGTACCGGCCCGGTGGGCGCCTCGAGTTGGAAGATGTACAACGATTCTTCGTGAGCACGACGTGCAAGCTTCTGTCAGTTCCGTCTGACGAACTGAACGGCGTGGAATTCATTCACGACGTTCGAAAGCTGGACAGCGAGCCCGAGACTCAGTCCTCTGAAATTTGGGGCACCCACGCACAGAGCGACTTCGTGCGCCGGTCCGAACTGTAATCACACCAGAACTCCCGGGCTGTGGTACGCACTGAACATGCACCTACCCGCGGACAGCCATGTTCACAGCGAGTGGTCGTGGGACACCGGCGGACCACAGTCCGACGCTTCCGGGCGAATGCAACAGACTTGCGCGCGTGCCGAAGCAATCGGATTGTCCGCGTTGGTGTTCACCGAACATCTCGACTTCGATGCTCGTTGGCGCACAACCGCCGCAGATCTGATGCCCCATCAAATTCATCTGCTGAGCACCGACGGCTACGTCCGCGTACCGATCCTCGACCTCGACGGCTATCTCGACAGCATCGAACGATGTCGACACCGTTTTCCTGAATTGCAGATTCTCACCGGAGTCGAGTTCGGGCAACCGCACCTGCACGAAGCGCAGGCGACGCAACTCCTTGATCTCGGTGTCATCGACCGAGTATTGGGTTCCTTGCACACGCTCGAAGTCGGCGAAGATCGAAGTGAACCGAACACTCTGTTCCGCATTTGGGACGCCGACGAGGTCATGTGGGCGTACCTCGAAGAGATTCCGCGCATGGTCGCGGGTTCCCGTGTCTTCGAAGTGTTCACCCACATCGACTACGCGGTGCGCGCATGGCCGACCGAAAGTGCGGGACCGTTCGATCCCCGCCGATTCGAAGAGGGATTCCGAAATGCCATGCGCGCCATAGCCAACAGCGACCGAGCCCTCGAGATGAACACCCGTCGGCTGTGGCCCTGGATACCCCAATGGTGGAGCGAAGAGGGAGGCAAAGCGGTGACATTCGGCAGCGATGCACATGTGCCCGAAGCTTTGGCAGCCAACTTCCCGGAAGCGACAGCGATGCTCGAGCACTACGGATTCCGTCCGGGTCAACGTCCGGAAGAGTATTGGACCCGCTGATCCACCTGATTCCAAGACCTACATTTTCCGTGAACTCGGGTTGTCGGAGACGGATCAACCCGCAATAGTCGATGTATGGATCGGTACAAGATCACGATGCCCGACGGCTCTTCGACCGAGGAACCTTTCAACTCCGACATGGAAGCAATCACTTGCGCAGTGGATGCCAACCGAGGAGTCAGCAAGAACCTCGTAGTCGAAAAATACACGGCCGACGGTCATCTGGTTCCTACCGCGCAGGCACCTGCGAAACAAACAGGTCGTCACAAGAAGAACCGTTCGAAGCGCTGAATAGTCGACTAGATTCCAACTCTCGAAATCGGTGTGTGACGACCGGATCCGTGACGCAGAAGTAGTTGGATCGCATGCTCGACGGTCGCTCCCAGGACTGCTTCGGGGTCACCTGAGAAAACCTGTTTCTCTGTTTCCGCGGTCCCATGGTCGACGACACCGAACCACACTGTTCCCGGTGGAACGTTCTCCTGGGTATCCGGACCGGCTTCGCCGGTGACAGCCAGTGCCAACGTCGCGCCGAACAGTGTGGCAGTGCTGTGTGCCATGACCCGTGCAGCGTCCTCGCAGACGACCGGGCCGTCAGGAACATGAAGAACGGAATGCTTGACCGCTCGGGTATAGGCGACGATCCCGCCACAAAACCACGATCCCGCGTTCGGTGCCTTCCCCAGATGTGCAGCGATTATCCCGGCAGTCAACGATTCCGCTGTGGCGACTGTCAGGCCACGCTCTTCGACCACGGTGGCCAACCGACGGCACAGCGCGTCGAGGTCCTTGTTCGACTGAATTTCGGGACGTGGATCGTCAGTCATATGTTGCCACTCTTGTCTTCGCTCCTCCCTACGCCGGTCTGATGTGCCGGACCCACTCCACTTTCGCTGGAAGTCGATTCAGTGGTCTCCGCGGCAGGTTGCTCGTCCGCGGGGGATGCAGTTCGTCCACCGGCAGTCTCTTCCGCCGGTGGTGCCTTGAACTCGGAATCGGTGACCGGTTCGCCGGCCCCTCCGGTGTTCGGCCCACCAGAACTCTCGGCCTCCTTGAAGGCCGACTTCTTTGCGGACGACTGACGTCCGTCGTAGGGCGGCACAGCCGGTTCCGACGGGGTGGGCTCGGCAGGCGTCGTCTCAGTTCCTTCCACCCCCGAGATCGTCTCCTCGTCGTCAAACGAGCCGGAAGGGCGATCTACCGGACCGCCTCCGGGTTCATTCGAGCCCGTGCCTCGCGAGCCTACGGCTCCACGCGCAGACTGAGGTTCCTCGGACGCCCGCTCGCCAGATTCGTTTTTCATGACTAACCCTTCGCCATCATGCAACTCGCGACGCGACCTACAGACGGGATGACCTCTGCACGGGGAGCCGACAAGTCCTCATTTCCAGTGAACTCGGCACGAAATTGGAAGTCAACGCCTCCCCGTTTCCAGTAGGCCCCGTTATCTGCAGGTCCCGGCTGCCTACAGCTCACTGACCTCTTGCGAACTGCACCCTTCGAAAGTGCGTCGGGCGCACTCGTCGATCACATCGGCCACCCGTGACCGGCGTGCGAGTTGCCGGCGCTGCACGATCGCTCCGTTTCCGTTACTGAAGACCTTGTCCAAGGAAGCCGTGACCTGCTCGAATTCTCCGAATGCGGTCAGAGCAGGTTCGACATGATCGACCAGTCGCCGAACCGCCTGGTGCGCAGTCAGCAAGCGTACCGATTCGACGTCGAGCGACCTCCCGTCGAGTCCGTCACGCGCCGCCCGCCAGCAAGCCGCGCGGAGTAGCTCCTGATCGACGGCAGGCGCAACCTCACCTTTGGTGATCGCAGCGGATGCGGTGCCGACGAGTGCCTGCACCAGTGTGGCCAGAGTCATCGTCTCCTCCACGGTGGCGGGAACGTCGCTGATTCGAATCTCCACGGTGGGAAGGTGATCCGACATGCGCACGTCCCAATAGACCATGTGCGGATCGAGAATGACCCCAGTCTCCAGCATCGCTGCAACAGCATCTTCGTAGTGCCCCACGGACTCGAAGAAGGGCGGCGGACCCGAACTGGGCCACCTGCCGAACAGAACGTAACGCCAACTCGCATAACCGGTATCGCGTCCGGCACTGATCGGCGAGTTCGCCGTCAATGCCAACAAGGTAGGTAACCACGGACGCAGATGATTGATGATCTGGACCGATCGTTCTCGATCTTCGACACCCACGTGGATATGGCAACCACACATCACACCTTCGGTGATCGCACCGAATTGACCGGCCATTCGTTGGTATCGCGACTTCTGTGTGATCTCGTCGACCGGTGGATCGTAGAAAGGCGTCCCGACTGCGATGAGTTGGCAGCCCACGCGGGCAGCGGCATCGGCGGTGAGGGCACGGGACTCACAGAGTTGATCACGAAGATCACGAATGTGACTGCCGATCGAAGTGGCCGTCTCCACCTGACAACGCGTGAGTTCGAGTTGCAGCGAGATACCGAGTTCTCGCCCCGCGGCAGCAACCTCGGAATTGCGGGGGCTGGGATGCCCAGTCTGGGGATCACAGAGCAGAAACTCCTCCTCCACACCGAGAGTCGGTGTACCTACGGAGAATAGGTCGGGATTCGGCTTCGCTTTCATAGGCCTTCCTCGCACCGGTTTCCTGCACATCCGATACTTCGAGCGTACGACGTTCTCCGTCTTTCGGCACTACTCCATCCGTTTCATCCACTCGTCGATCGGGTAGTTGCCCTGTGAACAGACGACGAGCGAAGAATCGCAAGTCTTCATGAGCTCAGGAGGGAGTGTGCCGTGACCAACGCGAGCGGGAGTTCACCGGTAGATGACGAACACACCAATCGATCGCACGTCGGGGAGGCAATCAGCGACGGCCGCAACTATCCCGGATACCTGCTGATCGGTTTGGGCCTGGCAACACTCGGATTAACCTTGGTGGCAGCAGGTTACGGATTTCGCGGTTGGGCAGTCATTGCAGGCATCGTGTGCGTGGTGTCCTTCATCGTCGGGACACTGGCCATCTTGATGGAACACCGTCGGGTCAAGCGACTGGAAGGTCAGGAACTCTTCGATCAAGAAGGGCACTGAGCCGAACGCTCGAGTCGTATTCTGCACAAGCAGAATACGACTCGAGCAGAATGGAGCTCAGTGATTTCGGAGTTTCTCGATCAGCTCACCCTTGTTCAGTTTCGAGTAGCCGTGCAGATCGAGTTCCTTGGCGCGTTCTTTCAGCTCGTCGACCGTCCACTCCTCGTACGGCGAGGATTGCCCGCCGGACTTGGCGACATTCGACCGCCCTCGATTGGCGGCCGCATTGGAGATTCGGGCCGCCTTCTCCTTGGAATCACCCTTCTCGCGTAGCTCTTCGTAGAGTTCTTGATCCTTGAGTTGAGGTTGTGAGTCCTTGCGAGCCACTGTTTCGTCCCTTCACTCGTCTTCACTCCGGCGGTGTGGCCGAACTTGCGGTGTGGCCGAATTGGCAGTTCGGCCACACCGCAAGTTCGAACGTACGCCGGCACTCAGGATGTGGGCGGCACCTCGAAACGCCCCCACACGCGGTGCGTCTTCAGAAGCTGAGCCAGCGAGGCCAGGGCCCCTTCCGCGTCCGCATCGACCACGACTCCCAATGCAGACTCGTCGATACCGGCGGCGGCCAGCGCACTCATGCTCTCACCCCAACCACCAATTGCCTTGCTGTGACGATACATTTCGTTCAGCAGAGTCTCCACCCGTGGATCCAACTTGCCCTCGCCGATCCGAGAAACGTCGCCGCTCAGCAGGATTGCGTCGAATTCGATCGAACGAGCTGTGAGGTACGTTCGCTGCACCGTCACCGCGTCGTCACCGTCCCCGATGGTTCCGCCGTGCGGGCCGAGGATCAGCGGCACCATACCGGCGTCGAAGATCTTGTCTCGAACGGCGACAACCGTTTCGAGGTCGGAGTTCTCGTCGACCAGTAGTGCGATGATCCTTCCGTCTACCGGCCATTCCTCACCGACCTGGGACAGCGCAGGGCTGAGCTCCGGATCACTCAACGGCTCCGTCGGTTCGGGAACCGGAAGTCCAAGCCCCCCTGCGACGATCGCCACGAGACCCGCGTCGATGTTCGCCAAGATTCCCAGATTCCGGATCTTGATGTTCTCCTCGTAGCACTTACCCAGTTCGAAGGTATACGCCTGCGCGACGTGCTCCTGTTCGACAGGGGAGAGACTGCGATAGAAGAGTCGAGCTTGCGAGAAGTGGTCGTCGAACGATGCCGGCGCCTGCCTCACCTTTCGCCCTGAAACTTCCTCGGGCACCTCGATGTAGGCCGCGCTGTCCGCCGAGGCCAGGAACGGGCACCCGCCGTCCAACGAATTGGGATGGTACGGCGCGACTCCGGTATGCACACCGTCCTGATGGAAGCCGTCGCGGAGCATGTCGTTGACGGGCGAGTGAGGACGGTTGATCGGAATCTGGTCGAAGTTGGGGCCACCGAGTCGCGTGATCTGGGTGTCGAGGTACGAGAACAAACGCGCCTGCAGGAGGCGATCGTTGGTGATGTCGACGCCCGGGACCAAATGACCCGGATGGAATGCAACTTGCTCGGTCTCGGCGAAAAAGTTCGTCGGATTGGCATCGAGTGTCATCGTTCCGATGACCTGAACCGGTGCGAGTTCTTCGGGCACGATCTTGGTGGGATCCAAAAGATCTATGCCTTCGAACATTTCGTCTTCGGTATCGGGGAACACCTGCACGCCCAGATCCCAGGACGGATATGCGCCCGCCTCGATGGCGTCGGCAAGATCGCGGCGATGGAAATCCGGATCCACACCGCCGGCGATCTGCGCTTCCTCCCACACGAGTGAATGCACTCCAGCGGCCGGCTTCCAGTGAAATTTCACCAGATTCGTCTCGCCGTCGGCATTCACGAGCCTGAATGTGTGAATGCCGAAGCCCTCCATCATGCGATATGAGCGCGGGATGCCTCGATCGGACATGTTCCACAATGTGTGCGCCGTGGCTTCGGTGTGCAGCGACACGAAATCCCAGAAGGTGTCGTGAGCACTCTGCGCCTGCGGAATCTCCCGGTCCGGGTGAGGTTTAGCGGCATGGATGATGTCCGGGAACTTGATTCCGTCCTGAATGAAGAACACCGGGATGTTGTTGCCCACCAGATCGAAGACACCTTCGTCGGTGTAGAACTTGGTGGCGAAGCCGCGTGTGTCTCGGACGGTATCCGCCGAACCGCGTGAACCCAGAACTGTGGAGAAGCGTACGAATACCGGGGTTCTGGCACCGGAAGCGAACAACGAAGCTTTACAGATGTTTTCGGCTGCACCATTGGCCAGGAACGTACCGTGCGCGGCCGCACCGCGGGCATGGACGACGCGCTCCGGAATTCGCTCGTGATCGAAATGTGTGATCTTCTCACGCAGATGGTGATCCTGGAGAAGAGTCGGGCCCCGCTCGCCTGCGGTGAGTGAGTGGTCGGTCTCGTAAAGCCGTGTACCGGTTGCAGTGGTGAGGTACTCCCCCCGCTGGCCGCGACCGTTTCCCTTCACCTTCTCCTCGGCACCCGCGACGGTACGCACCTCCGGCTGCCGCTGGTCGTCCTTGGGCGGCAATGGCTGTCGAGGCTTGACCGGCTCTTTCAGGTCCGGCGCTTTCGGGGCCGGTGCACCTGGGACGGACTGAGATGAAGGCATCGAACAGCTCCTCTTGATCGTCATGCTGGGCGCACGAATTCTGGTACGCCCTAAGTAAGTAGAGATTTCAAACTGAATGCGGAGCCACGACTCACCCCCGGGCTGGGATCAATCCCAGGCCGAGGGCGACGAGTGCGTCAGGGCTATTGCTCGGACTTCTGTCGCGCTTCGTCCGCGGCCGCTTCAGCGCGAGCCTTCTCGGCTTCTGCCTCTTTCTTCGCGACTTCTCGCTGGCTTTCGGCTTTGTCCTGCTGAGCACGGCCCTCTCGGGTCAAACTGTCGTTTCCGGAGACCGCACCAACGGCTTCCTTCGCCTTACCCTTGACGTCCTCTACAACGCCTTTGATGCCCTCGCTGGGGCCGCTCTTGTCGTCTGGCACGTTGACCCTCCAATTCGTTCGGATTTTCGCTCGGGGTTCCCGCGCAGGCAGGACTCCCACACAGAAGGCCCTACCCCGTCGAAATTCGCATAAACATCCGGGCACCGGCGCAGCACGACGCGTCGAGGTACCAATCGCTGAGAGGAGTGTCGTTCACCCTCATGTGTTATTCAGTGCACATGAGCCAGTTACAGACCGATCCCCCCGTGGGCGGAACGCTGTCCACGATTCGCGCGCTTGCGCCCAACCTGGCCCCGAGCGAGCGCCGCGTCGCCGACATCTGCATAGCCCGGCCCAAGGAGTTCGCCTGGTGGTCGGCGGCAGATGTGGCCGAGCACGCGTCCACGTCGACGGCAACGGTAATTCGAGCGTGTCAGAATCTCGGATTCAAAGGCTTTCAGCATCTGCGCATGCTGCTGCTCAGAGATCTCGGCGCAGCGGAATCACGGGTGCAGGATGCGTCCCACGCCAAGGACAGCATCGGACTGGTGCAGGCGGTGTTCGGCGACGTTGCTGCCGATCTCGGCGGAGCACTCACGCCATTGGATCGTGATGCTTTCGACCGGGCAGTCGAAGCCATCGCCGACGCCGATCGTGTACTCGTCGTGGGAAACGGGGTATCCGGACCGTCGGCAGCGGCAGTAGCGGTGAGGTTCATCCTCAACGGACGCACAGCCGAAGCCCCCACCGATGCAGTGATGCAGCAACTGACAGCCCGGCACCTCACCTCGCGTGACGTCTGTCTGGCGATCAGTGACAGTGGGCTCAACTCGTTGACCCTCCAACCGGCCCATGCCGCGAAAGAGGCCGGCGCCATCGTCATCGGCGTGACCGGTTACGCGCGTTCGCCGCTGGTGGAACTGGCCGACATGGGACTGGTTCTCGGTGGTGGATCCGGGCCGT
The DNA here is from genome assembly GCF_016598535.1 of Rhodococcus sp. P-2. GTDB lineage: Bacteria > Actinomycetota > Actinomycetes > Mycobacteriales > Mycobacteriaceae > Rhodococcus_F > Rhodococcus_F baikonurensis. The sequence continues at coordinate 3,341,348 of NZ_CP066779.1, forward strand.
GGGGCGCGCACGGCGCTTCGGCGACCGTCATCCAGCTGACCTTTCTGATCGGCCTCCAGATCGCCGTCAGTGAACGACGCGGTGGGTCGGCGGAAGCTGCCGCCCAGACCCTCGAGCATGTGATCGGAATCCTCAATCACGGTTCCACTAGCTGAAATTCGGGTCCTCCACACGTTCCGGCTCGAATAGTTGCCCTGAGAATTACGGACATTTAGGACGGCGTTCGGTCACCGTTCATCTTCGACTGGCTAACTTTCGATGTAACGAAAATCCCCAATTTGACGCGATTGGGTAACGTGATTTCATCGGGAGAAGCCAATGGGCAGGATTCGCATAGAGAATCTGAGTCGAAAGTTCGCAGATGTCACCGCAGTCGACAACATCGACATCGATGTTCGTGACGGCGATTTCCTGGTCCTTCTCGGACCGAGCGGTTGCGGTAAAACGACACTGCTGAGGATGCTCGCCGGCCTTCTCGAGCCGACCAGTGGCCGGATATTGCTCGACGACGAAGACATCACCACCGCTCCCGCACGTCGACGCGACGTCGCCATGGTGTTCCAGAACTATGCCCTCTACCCGCACCTCTCCGTCGCAAAGAACCTCGGATTCCCCTTGAAGGTGAAGAAGATCGACAAGGCCGCAGCCGTAGCGCGTGTCGAGGAGGTAGCGCAGCAGCTCGAGATCGCCCATCTGTTGGAGCGCAAGCCGAAGGAGTTGTCAGGTGGCCAGCGTCAGCGAGTGGCGGTGGGACGCGCGATCGTTCGAAATCCGAAGGCCTTCTTGATGGACGAACCTCTGTCGAACCTCGATGCGAAGCTCCGAACGGCCACCCGTCGTGAGCTCACCGACCTTCACCGACGGCTGGGCGCCACCTTCGTCTACGTCACCCACGACCAGGTCGAGGCCATGACGATGGCGACGCGCATCGCGCTGCTCAACCACGGCAAGCTCGAGCAACTCGGCTCCCCGGAGGATGTGTACGATCGTCCGGCCTCGGTGTTCGTCGCGGGATTCCTGGGCAGCCCTGCAATGAATCTCGTTGATGCAAAGGTCTTCTCGACAGACGGCAGCGTGCGAGTTTCAGCTGAAGGACTCGAAGCCTCCCTCTGGCCAGGGGAGTCCGATTCGCGCGACGTCGTGATCGGCATTCGTCCCGAGCACCTCACACCGATACATCCGGGCGCAGATTCGAGCTCGGGCGCGCAGATCACGGTCGATGTCACTTCGGTGGAGAATCTCGGAAGCGAGCAGGTGGCCTACTGCCTGGTCGGCTCGACGACGATCTGCGTGCGCGCTCCGCGGCCGATCGCACTTCGCGAGGGGCAGCCCGCAGTCTTGTCTGCCGAGCTGCGTCACCTTCACCTCTTCGACCGAGCCAGCGGACGCCGACTCGAATGGCTCGACATACCAGCAACATTGGATCTTGACTCATCAGTTCTCAGCTGAACCTTCAACTCGTCCTCCGCCACTGCATTTCATCACCAGGAGATTTGTCATGCACAAAACACGATGGAAGATCGCCACAGCCTTGGCGGCATCCCTCGCCCTTGCCGGATGTGCCACGGGCGGCGCCACCACCGGCGGTTCCGATTCCGCGGTACAGGTACCGGAACTCGACCCGAACCAGCAGGTCGACATCGTCTTCGAGTCATACAACCTTGCCCAGGCAGGGTTGTGGACAGACACCATCACCGGTCTCATCTCCGACTTCGAGGCCGCTCACCCGAACATTCACGTCAAGGCACAGCCTCCGCAGAGCGGTGGTGCGGCCGGTTCCGGTACCGCGAGCAGCGTGCAGACACAGATGCTCGCCGGTTCACCGCCCGATGTCGCTCAATTAACTTTCGACACACTTGATTTCGCCGTCACGGCACTGAAAGCAAGGAATCTCGACGAACTTGTCGGCGAGGACGCCGTCCAGGCAAACTTCGGCGGCGACCATCCCTTCCATCCCAGAGCTGCCACCCTCGGCGACTGGAACGGTGACACCTACGGCGTTCCTTATGTGTTTTCCACTCCTACGTTGTTCTACAACTCCACTGCATTGATCGAGGCCGGACTCCCGGCAGACACCGATCTGTCCACCTGGAGCAAGGTGTCCACTGCCGCGAAGGCAGTGACAGCCAAGACGGGAAAGCCCTCGCTCGGAGTCAGTTGCTCGGTCAAGGGTGGCAGTTGGTGCATGCAGGCACTCTTCAAGTCGGCCGGTGGCGGTGTGCTGTCCGAAGATCGCAAGACTGTCGAATTCGGAGAGCCTGCATCAGTTTCCGCTGTCACCATGCTTCGTGGACTCTACGAGGACGGAGTACTGGTGAACGCTGATTCGGCAACGCAGTACGAGGGCTTCGCGAAGGGTGACATCGCCATAGATCTCAACACATCTGCACTGCAGGGGATGTTCGTCAGTTCCGCGGCCAAGGCAGGTTGGGACCTTCGTGCAACCGCGATGCCTGCCTTCGACGGACATGCAGCGGTCCCCACGAACTCCGGTTCGGTTCTGTCCGTCTTCTCGCAAGACCCTGCAAAGGCCCGCGCTGCTTGGGAATTGATCAAATTCACGACAAGCGATCACGCCTACACCCAGATCTCCACCAAGATCGGATACCTGCCACTTCGTTCGTCGTTGACGCAGGATCCCGCTGCACTCAAGCCGTGGGCTGACGGTAATCCGCTGCTGGCGCCCAACCTCAAACAACTCGACTCGATCCAGCCCTGGCAGTCGTACCCGGGCAACAGCTACGTTCAGGTCGACGACATTCTCGCGCAAGCGATCGAGGAATCCGTGTTCTACGGCAAGGATCCGAAGTCGACGATGCAAGCCGCACAGCAGCGCGCTCAGGACTTGATCGGCTGACACGGCCCGATCCAGTTTCAGCCAATACAACTTCCGAATCGGGAACAATCATGACTACAGCTCTTCCGGTTCAGCGAGCCAATCGTCGGCTCGACCTGAACGGTACCTACAACTTTCGCGACGTGGGTGGATACGCCGCCCGCGACGGCCTCACCACCAAGTGGAACAAGCTCTTTCGTGCCGACGCTCTTCATCGGCTCGATCAGGCGGACCGCGAGATTCTCCGCGCTCGAGGGTTGGCATTCGTCATCGACCTGCGCGAGCAGGAAGAATTGGACACAGCACCGAACGCGCTCGAAGGTCTGGACCTGAGGCAGCTTCATCTACCCATCTTCGAGAGTGAGATAAACACTCGAGAGACAAGTTTGGACCTCGCGGCAATCTACGAAAAGGTCATCGACGACTGCGGCGTCCGGTTGGCTCGCGCGGTGCGCGCAATCGCAGAATCCGACGACAGCGCAGTACTGGTGCACTGCACGGCAGGCAAAGACCGCACCGGCCTTGTGGTTGCGCTCGCACTGGCTGCGGTCGGCGTGGACAACCGCGACATCGTCGCAGACTATTCGCTCTCCGAGGTCATGCTGGCCGGCGAATGGGCATCGGCCATGGCCGTCAAGATGCGCGAATACGGCTTCGGCGACGGGGAGAATCTCGCGCAGCTGGTCGGGGCGAGCCCCGCTGCGCTCATGCGGGCCAGCCTGCAGTCCATCGACAACTCGTACGGCTCTGCCTCCGAATACCTTCTAGCCCATGGATTGAGCTCTGCGGAACTCGATCGTCTACACCTCGCACTGGTCAACTGACACACACTTGAAGGAGAATTTCTCATGTCCCAGTACGGCGAACCCGATCACTACATCTTGCACCTCAGCGACACTCACTTCGTCACGGACGGAGATCTTCTCCACGATTCCGTGGACAGCGATGCCAATCTGGCACGCATCTTCGAGCGCCTGGAAAGGACTGGCCAGCGTCCTGAGGCTATCGTCTTCACCGGCGATCTGGCCGACGTGGGGGAACCTGAGGCATACGTGCGGCTGCGCCGGATCGTCGAACCGGCGGCCGAACGGCTAGGCGCAAAGGTAATTTGGGTCATGGGCAATCACGACGCACGCCCAGCCTTCCGAAGCGGCCTGTTGGATGCCGCTCCGACACAGGAGTCCGTCGACTCGGTGGTCGACGTGAACGGTCTCCGCATCATCGTGTTGGACAGTACGGTTCCCGGGTTCCATCACGGACTGATCAGCGACGAACAGCTCGCTTGGCTCGAAGAGGTTCTTTCGGTACCCGCACCACACGGCACTCTTCTGGCACTGCATCATCCGCCGGTCCCGTCGGTTCTGGATGTGCTCACTTTGGTGGAACTCAAGGAACAGAACAGACTTGCCGCTGTGCTCGAGGGAACGGATGTCCGCGGCATCCTCGGCGGACACCTGCACTATTCGACCACCTGCACGTTCGCCGGAATTCCCGTCTCGGTTGCGTCAGCGACCTGCTACACCCAGGATCTACTCGCGAACAAGGGCAGCATGCGCGGTCGCGACGGTGCGCAGGCATTCAACATGGTCCATGTCTTCCGAGATCGAGTTCTGCACACGGTTGTTCCGGTGGAGGAGTCGGCAACTGTGTACGAAATGAGCGCCGAGTACCTCGCGGAAGCGATCTCCAAGCTGGTTCCTGGGAGCGATTCGTCCAGTTCCGCTACTGTCCTGTCGAATTGAGTCTCGAACATGTTCGTTGAAGTTCCAAGTGCCGGCGGGTCGGAGCGTGCCGTAGCGGCGCGCCCGGCCCGTTCCGGGTGGGCACCTCGCGCCTTGGTGCCGTACCTGTACCTGCTGCCGGCAGTGGTGTTGTTGATCGTGTGGATCTACAAACCACTCGGCGAGACTGTCAACTTGTCTTTCTACAAGTGGAACATGGTTCCCACCACTCCCAAAGTATCCGTAGGACTTGATAATTACACGCGGGTTCTCTCGTTGCCCGAGTTGCATCAGGCACTGCGGAACACCGTGGTCTACACACTCGCCTTCATGCTGTTCTCATTACTGTTGCCGATCATCATCGCGTTGGTGTCCAAGCGGATATCGGGACGGTCCAAGACGATCTATCAAGCGCTGATCTTCGTCCCCTTTCTGGTGACACCGATCGCGGGCAGTGCGGTGTGGCGTTGGCTCTTCAATCCCGACGGCGGTGCCATCCCGAGGGCGGCCGCAACGTGGGGAGTGGAGATGGGCAACATCTTTCGTGATCCCAAGTTTGCACTTCTCGGAGTGGTCGTGATCGTCGGTTGGCAAATGCTCGGGTTCGGATTGCTGGTCATCTCGGCCGGCCTTGCCGGCATCAACCCGGACTACGCTTCGGCGGCATCACTCGACGGCGCGTCCGAGGCGACCATCACCCGAAAGATCACATTGCCACTACTCTCACCGACTCTGGTCTTTCTGGCCCTCATGACGATTCTGCTCGGTGCACAGTGGGCATATCCCGTGATCGACATTCTCACCCAGGGTGGACCGAGTGGTGCCTCCACGAACATCTACTACCTGTTGTACCAGTTCGGTTTCCAAAACTTCGACGCCGGACTTTCAGCTGCTGCAGGCACTCTCTTCTTCGTCGGTTTCGGAATGATCGCCGTTATCTTCGTCCACCTGTCGGACCGACTGAGCTTCTACGACAATTAGGAACTGACATGGCATTTGTTCTGGTCGACGCCCCCAGCCATACGCATGGTTCCGGAGCGACCCCGGCGGTGGAGCATCTCGCCCCGCGGAGCGAGGGCAACGACGGTCCGGTCCGGCCCCGGTCTCGAACGCGCCGGGTGGTCGGACACGTTGTCCTCGCAGCAGTGACAGTGTTCAGCATTTTTCCGATCTACTGGCTGTTTGCGACGGCCTTTCGTCGCCCTGACGATTCGCTGTCGGCGAGCCCCCTCCCCTCGCCCTTCAGCCTCGAGAATTTTCGATACGTGTGGAACACGATCCCGATGGCGTCGATGATGGTGAACACCTTCACGATGGCGTTCGTCATGTCGGTCAGCCAACTGTTCGTCGCTGTCCTCGCCGCCTACGGGTTCGCGCGGTGGAATTTCTTCGGCAAGCAAGCGTTGTTTCTGCTCTTCGTCGGGTCATGGCTGGTTCCGTTCCAGGTCACGATGATCCCCAACTACCTGCTCATCTCCCAGATGGGTTTGCTCAACACCGTTGCGGGCATCGTGATCCCGAATCTGTGCTCGGCGTTCGGTGTTCTGCTGATGCGTCAGCACATGGAAGCATTTCCACGGGAGTTACTGGACGCCAGTCAGATCGACGGCCAGAACTCATGGGCAACGCTGTGGAAGGTTGTGCTGCCCAACATGAAGCCCGCTCTCGCTGCGCTGGGAATCATGCTGTTCATCTCAGCCTGGAACGAGTATCTCTGGCCTGCACTCATCATGCGCCAGTCGAATTCTGTGCTGCAGATCGGTATCCGCAGTTTCCTCGGTGCCGAAGGGAACAATTGGGGCGCCATCATGGCGGCATCCGGACTCGCATGCCTACCGATCTTCCTGATCTATCTATTCCTTCAGCGTTACGTGCGCGACGCTTTTGTTCAGTCCGGTCTCAAGTAGCGATCAACCGTTCTCAGAAACTGTCGACCGGGCAGAGGAATTGGCGGGACTCGTTCCAGAAGGGGAAGAGGTCTGTGGTCGTGGCCGCGGGGTGGTCGATCCCGGCGAGAGTGTAGAAATCGAGGGTCGTCCGACCAGCGGTTGCGCTGACCTCGCATGCCTGCAAGCTCAGCTTTGCCTCCGCCACGAAGCCGATGCTGCGGGCAAAGGGACCGAGAGTCCCGGCATTGACGAAGCTCTCGAGATTTTGTCCCCACTGGTTGAAGTCCGACTGCAAAGCAAAGCTGCATGTTTCGCCGAACAACTCGGCGCAGGTGGTCGGCTGCCCACCGATCGTGTGCTCCGTATCGGCAAGCTCGTGAGAGGTGCGTTCGCGCGGGGATCCGGAAAGCAACAGCAAGATGGCGACGGCCAAGGCAACCACCAGAAGGATGCTTGCGGCCGTTGCCAGTATCGCCTTCACAATCCCTCGATCCACGTAAGTTCATGAGGGCAACCGATTTTCGAACACCGGACATTACATCTGTACCCGCGGCGTTCAGGGTCCAAACATCGACCAGGCTGGGAGCCGTCCGTCAGTCTGGGGGATCTGTTATCGGAACTGTGAGGGAGGATCAACACTCCCTTCCACTATCAATGTATATCTCACCGGGGGCCTTGCGGCAAGGCCCGGGTAGTGCCGCAGAATGGCTCTTCCGATCCCGCACGACCGACTACGGGATCGGAACAGCCAGCGGACGTGAGGGCACGTGCCAACCCAGGGATACGAAGAAGAACTGCGATCCGAGCGGAACTATGTGGAGGGGCTCTACGCACGCCTCGATGCGGAGCGCGCACGAGTCAAAGGCAGGTACAACACCGCTCTGCGCGGAAACGGCGAGGCACTCATGGAACGCGACGCCGAGGTGCGCGCACTTGCCAAAGAAGTGAAAAGGCTGGACGTAGCCGACAACGGACTGTGCTTCGGCCGGTTGGACTCGCTGTCGGGTGAGACTTCGTACATCGGCCGAATCGGCCTTCTCGATGCGGACAACGACTACGAACCGGTGCTGCTCGATTGGCGGGCACCGGCGTCTCGCGCGTTCTACGTGGCCACCGCTGCCAACCCGGAAAACATGCGTCGACGCCGTCAGTTCCACACCCGTAGTCGACGCGTGGTCGATTTCACCGACGAGGTACTCGGACGCCCCGACGGCGTAGAACACGACGCGCACAGCGACTCCGCCCTGCTCGCGGCAGTCAACGCACCCCGCGGTGAAGGAATGCGGGACATCGTGGCGACGATCCAGGCCGAGCAGGACGACATCGTCCGGCTCGAGCACCCAGGGGTGTTGGTGATCGAGGGTGGCCCGGGTACCGGGAAGACCGTCGTCGCCTTGCACCGCGTCGCCTACCTGCTCTACACGCAGCGAGAGCGGATGGAACGTCACGGCGTTCTCGTGGTCGGGCCGAACCCGGCGTTCTTGAACCACATCGGCCGCGTACTGCCCTCGCTGGGAGAATCCGACGTGGTGTTCATGACCACCGGTGATCTCGTTCCCGGCCTGCGCGTCACCGCCGAGGACACCCCGGCCGCCGCCGAACTCAAAGGTTCGCTGAAGATCCTCGACGTTCTCGGCGCAGCGATTGCCGATCATCAGCGATTACCCGAGAACCCGCTGTTGATCGAATTGGCAGACGTCACCGTGCGAATCGACGCCGAAACCGCGGAGTGGGCCCGAGAAGAAGCCCGTACGAGCGGACTCCCCCACAACGACGCTCGCACTGTGTTCACCGAAATCCTCACCTGGGCGCTGACCGAACGGGCGATAGCGCGGATCGGCAAGGGGTGGTTGACACGCAGTGACCGTGAAGCCTGGGAGCAAGTGCGGGCAGACCTGACCGCAGAGCTGGTGGAAAACAGCGCGTTTGCCGCGGCGCTCGACACCCTCTGGCCGATTCTGACTCCGAAAGAGCTACTGACACAGCTGTTTACTTCTCCGGCACGACTACGCGCGGCAGGCGCGGACGAGAAGCTGCTCCGCCAGGACGGTGACGGCTGGACCGTCTCGGACGTTCCGTTGCTCGACGAGTTGGTGGACATGCTCGGCCGGGACAAGCCCGTCGACCAGAGTGCCGAACGTGAACGCCGCGACGAGGCTGCGTATGCAGCGGGCGTACTGGACATGATGATCAGCCGCGAGGACCTGATGGACGACGAGGATCACCTTCTCGCCCAGGACATGCTGTACGCCGAGGACCTGGCTGACCGCTTCGTCGAACGTGATACCCGGGAACTCGCCGAACGCGCTGCTGCAGACCGTGACTGGACGTACCGGCATATCGTCGTCGACGAGGCACAAGAACTGTCCGAGATGGATTGGCGGGTCCTGATGCGCCGTTGTCCTGACCGGTCTTTCACCGTGGTGGGCGATCTCGCGCAACGACGTTCACCGGCCGGTGCCCGCTCGTGGTCGACGATGATGGAGCCCTATGTCCCCGGTCGCTGGATCTACCGATCACTGTCGGTGAACTACCGCACGCCGGCCGAGATCATGAGCGTCGCCGCCGCATTGCTCGCCGAGTTCGCGCCGGGAGTCCAACCACCCGAGTCCGTCCGCGCCTGCGGGATCGCGCCGTGGTCCAGACAGATCTCGGCCGACGAACTGGCCTCCGCCATCGACGAATTCAATCAGGACGAGGCTGGGCGCGAAGGTACGAGCATCGTCATCGGACCTGCGGATGTGCCCGGCGCCGTGCCGGTTTCGGAAACGAAGGGCCTGGAGTTCGATGCCGTACTCGTGGTGGAACCGGAACGAATCATCGCCGACGGTCCACGCGGCGCATCGGAGCTCTATGTCGCCCTCACCCGCGCCACCCAACGTCTCGGCGTCTTGCACGAGGGTCCGCTGCCTCAGGCCCTGAGCGGACTCGTCCAGTTCGAGACGGCGAGGTCACCGCAATCGTTCGCGACGAGCGATCGTGCTGTGTAGCCCTTCGGCAGCCGCGCGAACGTAAGGCACTTGGCTCTCGGGAACGAAGCGGCTGGTGGGGCCGGTGACACTGATGGCGGCGACCGGTTTGTCGTTGGTTCCGAATACCGGAGCCGCGACACACGCAAGACCAGGCGCCGATTCCTCACGCTCGAACGCAATGCCGGTCTCGACAACCCTGTTCAGTTGAGTGTTGAGAATGCCGGGCGCGACAATTGTGTGCGGGGTGCGCCTGGTCATCGGTTCCGACAGCACTTCGCGGCGAAAATCGCTGTCGGAGAACGCCAGGAGTGCCTTTCCGATCGCAGTGCAGTACAGCGGTATCCGGCCACCGGTCCGAGACGGGGAGTTCGCTTGTCGATGTCCGCCGATCTTCGCGACGTACACGACGTCGTGGCCGTCACGGACCCCCAGGTGGACTGTCTCGTGGGTCCGCTCGTACAAGTCTTGGAGGAACGGCATCGCCATCTCCAGGAGGCTACGTTCGAGAGAGGCGAGCATGCCGAGTTCGAAGAGACCGCCGCTGAGTCGGTAACCGCCGTCGATGCGGTCGAGTAGTCGGTTCGCGACCAGTTCGTTGGCCAGGCGGTGCACCGTCGCCTTGTGCAGTCCTGTCCGTTGGACCAGGACGGCCAGAGGCAACATGTGGTCGTCGGCCCGAAAAGCTCGCAGGATCGTCACCGCCTTGCCCAGCACGGTGTCGAGGTTTGCGCCGCCAGTCACGTGCCCAGCGTATCGCTGAGTGAGACAGTTCCCTGGCGCAACCTCGGTACTGCGGCGAAGGTAGTGGTCATGAGCCAGCCCACGAATACCAGTACAGCTAGCGAGACCGACATCGCAGCTGCTGCGGACCGCCTCGCAGCCGCCATCGCGAGCGGTACTCCCTGCGCGCCAGTGCGCGATCTGATCGGCGCCGACGATCTCGTCGCTGCCTACGCTGTCCAGCGCCGCGTCGATGAAATCCGTCGGCAGGCGGGTGCCGTCGTCGTAGGCCGCAAGATCGGCCTGACCTCGGTGGCAGTCCAGCAGCAGCTCGGTGTCGACCAGCCCGACCTCGGCGTTCTGTACGCCGACATGGAGTTCCCCGCCGGTGGCGCCATCCCCATGAGTCGTTTGATCCAGCCCAAGGTCGAAGCGGAAGTTGCCTTCGTGCTCGGTGCCGACCTTGTGGACGGACCTCTCGACAGCGCGCAGGTGCGCGGCGCAATCGACTACGCCGTCGCCGCGATCGAGATCTGCGACAGCCGCATCGCGTCGTGGGACATCAAGTTCGGTGACACCGTCGCCGACAATGCGTCCTCGGGCGTGTACGTCCTGGGAACCGAACGTCGGACCCTCGACGAGGTGGAGCCCGCCGGCGTCGTCATGTCGATGTCCGTCGACGGCACCGAGGTGTCCACCGGCGTCGGAACCGCCTGCCTGGGCGATCCGATCGAAGCAGTCGTCTGGCTCGCCCGCACGGCACGCGAGTTGGGGCAGCCACTGACGGCGGGCCAGGTGATCCTGTCCGGCGCACTCGGCCCGATGGCGCCGGTCACCGCAGGCAACGAAGTCACCGTGACCGTCTCCGGGTTCGGTTCCGTCACCACCAGTTTTTCCAGCGAAGAGGACAACGCATGAGCAAGGTCAAGGTCGCGATCATCGGATCGGGCAACATCGGCACGGATCTGATGATCAAGGTGCTGCGCAACTCCGACTACCTGGAGATGGGCGCGATGGTCGGCATCGACCCGGCGTCGGACGGCCTCGCCCGTGCTGCGCGTCTGAACGTGCCGATCACGGCAGAAGGTGTCGAGGGTTTGATCGGTCTCCCGAACTTCGACGAGATCGAGATCGTCTTCGACGCCACCTCGGCAAAGGCTCACGTCGCCAACAACGCGCGGCTGGCTCCCCTCGGCAAGCGCATGATCGACCTGACGCCTGCAGCGATCGGCCCGTACGTCGTGCCGGCCGTCAACGCGGACGAGCACCTGGATGCACCCAACGTCAACATGGTGACGTGTGGTGGCCAGGCCACGATCCCGATGGTTGCCGCCGTTTCTCGGGTCGTGCCGGTGGCGTATGCGGAGATCGTCGCGTCCATCGCCTCCAAGTCCGCAGGTCCCGGAACGCGCGCCAACATCGACGAGTTCACCGAGACCACGTCCGAGGCGATCGTGGCTGTCGGCGGCGCCCGCCGCGGCAAGGCCATCATCATCCTCAACCCCGCTGAGCCGCCGCTCATCATGCGCGACACGGTCTTCTGCCTCGTCGACGCCCCGGACCCGGCTGTTCACGAGGAGATCCGTCAGTCGATCGAGAAAATGGTCGGCGACGTCTCCGCGTATGTCCCCGGCTACCGGCTCAAGCAGGAAGTCCAGATCACCGAGATCCCGGCCGACCAGCCGGTCGAGACATTGCTCGTCGACGGCAATCGCCCCACCCATCAGGTGTCGGTGTTCCTCGAGGTCGAGGGTGCTGCACACTACCTGCCTGCGTACGCCGGCAATCTCGACATCATGACGTCCGCCGGAATGCAGATCGCGGAGCGCATCGCCCAGCAGAAGGAAGCAACCAAGTGAGCAACCGCAAGATCTTCGTCCAGGACGTCACCCTTCGTGACGGCATGCACGCTGTCCGCCACCGCATTTCGCCTACCGACGTCAAGCGGATCGTCACAGCTCTCGACGCTGCCGGTGTCGACGCGATCGAAGTTGCACACGGTGACGGCCTCGCCGGCGGCTCGCTCAACTACGGCCCCGGGTCGAACACCGACTGGGAATGGATCGAAGCTGCGGCCGAGGTGCTCGAGCACGCTCGCCTCACCACGCTGCTGCTTCCGGGTGTCGGCACGATCAGTGAACTCAAGCATGCTTACGACCTCGGTGTACGGTCGGTTCGCGTTGCCACGCACTGCACCGAGGCCGACGTCTCCGCGCAGCACATCGAGACTGCCCGCGAGATCGGCATGGACGTCTCGGGCTTCCTGATGATGAGCCACATGGCTCCTGCCGAAGAACTGGCGAAGCAGGCCAAGCTGATGGAGTCGTACGGCGCGCACTGCGTCTACGTCACCGACTCGGGTGGACGTCTGGTGATGAACGACGTCGCGGATCGTGTCCGCGCGTACCGCGACATCCTCGACGAGGGCACCGAAATCGGTATCCACGCCCATGAGAATCTCTCACTCTCGGTTGCCAATTCCGTTGTTGCAGTGCAGAACGGCGTCACACGCGTCGACGCTTCGCTTGCCGGTCACGGCGCCGGCGCCGGTAACTGCCCCCTCGAGGCCTTCATCGCCGTTGCGAACATCGAGGAGTGGGAGCACGGCTGCGACCTGTTCGCCCTGCAGGATGCTGCCGACGACATCGTCCGTCCACTGCAGGACCGGCCGGTCCGCGTCGATCGGGAGACCCTCACACTCGGCTACGCAGGCGTGTACTCGAGCTTCCTGCGCCACGCCGAGGCTGCGTCGGAGCGCTACGGAATCGACGTTCGCACACTGCTGCTCGAAGCCGGACGCCGCCGTCTGGTGGGTGGCCAGGAGGACATGATCGTCGACATCGCGCTCACCCTCGCAGCACAGGCGACAAAGGAAGCTGTCTGACGCACTGTCCAGTTCGCCGATACCCGAGTCCCGCTCCCGTCTCCGGACGGGGGCGGGACTTCTCAGTTGAGCCGAGAGGTTCTGTCATGACGGCGCTCAACCTCTGAAACTGTTGTTGCCCAATAACGCCGAGGGACCGATCTTCGCTACGGTGGATGACATGACCGAACCTGACAGCGACAGGCAGATACACCCAACTGCAACGGTGGGATGTGCCGGCGTCGACATTCCGGACAGCCGGGGTCGCACCGGCCTCGACCGAACAGGCTTCGGGCTGCACGGTAATCCGAATGTCGAGGTCGAACGAGTCGAGGTCACCTCGGACGGTTGGCATGTGTTGCGTCGCAGCACCTTCACGTATCGGCGAAGGGACGGCACTCTCGAGACACAGCAACGGGAAACCTACGACCGTGGGAACGGCGCGACGATCTTGCTGTACGACCCCGAACGGCGCACCGTCCTGTTGACGAAGCAATTCCGCTTTCCCGCTTACGTCAACGCACACCCCGACGGAATGTTGATCGAGACCGCAGCCGGTTTGCTCGATTCCGACACACCGGAAGTAGCCATTCGGCGAGAGACGAGCGAAGAGCTTGGCGTCGCAATCGGTGAGGTCCAGCATCTGTTCGATCTGTACATGAGCCCCGGATCCGTCACTGAGAGAGTGCATTTCTACGCCGGCCGATACACTCCGGCGGACAGAACCGGCAGTGGTGGCGGGGTGCCGGACGAAGGTGAGGACATCGAAGTCCTGGAGTTGCCGTTCGAGACGGCACTCGACATGATCTCCGGCGGAGAAATCGTCGACGGCAAGACGGTCGTTCTTCTTCAATGGGCGGCCATGTCGGGGGCGCTCTGACTCGAAGTCGATTGCCTGAAATTCTATATCCTGTACCGATGGAGTCTGCCGAGTACCGTGACGCGCTGAGATCTGTCCTCGACACTGCATCGTCGGTGGTCGAAAGCCGGCTGGCGGCGATGCGCGCCACGGCGACCGCACATACCGAAGGCATTGTCATCGATGTCTCGCTCGACCAAGACGGCGAGGGAACATTCGGCGTCTGGGCACGATTCGAGGGTTCCGACGCATTCAGCCTGAATCAGCAAATCGGTGACGAGAGAGAGCTATTCGGCGTGATCTGGGGCGAGAAAGGCTGGGAACCGCCGGTTCCTACTCGGCCGCTAGAGTGGTCGCACGCGAAACTGGAGGAAGTTATCGTCGGTGTCGTCGCCGAGTGGATCCACACGCTCATTTCCCCGACTGCATCCGAACTGCGCTGGGAAGTAACAACTCCCGACGGAGCGACCGACCCGGTTCCCGTAGGCCCCGATTTCAGTCGTGGACATTCACCTCGATGAAAGCGCGGAAGCTGTCGGCGAGACGAACGACCTCACCGCCACTGTTGTCGCCCAGGATCTGCCAGTTGCAGCGGCGGATCTATCGGGTGTTGCGATGTCACCGGCCGGTCGAACCGTCGATCAGTTCGCGGAGGATATCAGCGTGCCCGGCATGGCGTCCGGTCTCTTCGATCATGTGCACGAGCGCCCAACGGACACTGGGAGCGGGTCGTTTCGCCCCTGGTCGCGGGATGGGTGCGGCAAGATCTGTGCATCCGTCGAGAACTGCGTTGGCGCGCTCGACCGTCTCGCGATAGCGACGGACGACATCGTCCACGCTTTCTTCCGATGACGGCTGAAAGGTCGCCTTCCAATCCGTCACGTTTTCGGCGAGAAACATCGCCCGCTCGACAAAGATCAGATGATTGGTCAGCCCGAGCAAGGTTGTTCCCGACGGAACAACTGTGTTGCGCACCTGAGGTTCCGGAGCACCCTCGACCTTGGCGGCAATCGAATCACGGAGGTAGTCGAGAAACGCTCGTAGCGTGGCTGCCTCGCTGTTTCCCGCCCGAGGCGGTGGGACATCACGGCGGCTGCGACGCGACGTAGCCATGGCGGTTCTCCTTCCTCCGCGACGAACGGTCAAGAGGCTTCCTGGACGAGCAGGGTCGATTCTTCCGGTTCCACTCCGATCCCGCATCAAATTTTGCCGTTGCAGCAAAGACAACTTGGTTGCCGGTATCAGCGTGCCGAGTTCAGGTCGCGCACAAGTTGGGGCCTCCGCCACTTGCCGACCTCGAAAGGCCACCGCCGCAGCGGATAGGCGAGACGAGCCACGAAGTAATTGACGTACTCGACGACGCCGAAAGCCCACACCGCCAGGACGCCCACCGCCGTGCCGGAGTGATCTGGTAACCAGATGACAACGCCGAGAAGAGCTATCGCCAACAGGAGAACATCGAGGACCTGAAACACGCGGTAAAGCGCTGCGAGGCGGGCCGGCATCGGCTCCACCTCGATCCAGCCCCGTGCAAGCAGCCAATAGACACCTGCTTGCACGAGGATCACAAGCAGTGGGGACAGCGCCGACCACAGTGCAGCGGGGTCTTGCGGACCTTCGAGGCGAGGAGTCACGACGCCGACAGCCACAGCGGCGAATACGGCCGCGGCTGCCAACTCTCCCATGCCAAGGCTCAGGTACCTGCGTCGCACACTCTTTCGCCGTTGATCCACCACGAAAGCAGACACTATCCGCTGATCACTCCGCAGCAGGTGCGAGGCGTTGCCTAAGATCGTTCGAAAGGCATTCACGTGTACAGAGGTTGGTGTGGGATGGTGCGATTGGCCATGGTTACGTTCGATGCAACGGACGCCCGATCGTTGGCCACCTGGTGGTCGGAGCGATTCAGCAACGCGAGCATTGACGGCGACGAAGACTTCCTCACGGTGACGGCCCCGGATCTCCCGCTCACTCTCGGTTTCCAACGAATCGATCAGGCTCGCAGCCAAAGGAATACGCTTCACCTCGACTTCGACCTCGAGTCGCACGATCCTCCACGAGACGAGGTCGTCGCTGCGTTCGTCGCGGCAGGCGCGGCCCACGTCGAGCGCCACGAAGTGGGTGGATCGACTTGGGACGTTCTCGCGGATCCGGCGGGAAACCTTTTCTGCGTAGGTGATCCGCACTAGGGCTTGTTTTGACAACGGTCCGAGAACGTGGCCCCTACTCATCCGGCAAGGCCCGAAATCGCGTCACCCGAACAGCTGTACATGCCTTCGTTCGCATACAGTCGGACGTGTCCCGGCGGCACCGTCCGCTGAGTCAAATCTGCCGATTGGGGGCTGGACGGATGGAATCGCCTGACTTACTAGGTCTGACGGCCTCACTTGCGTCGTCGACGCTTATCCTCGCGTTCGTTGCTGGGCTCATGCCGCGACTCGTCGGCGACGAACCGAATCCCGTTGTCGGCATACGGACCAAGTCGACGACCTCGAGTCCAGAGGCGTGGCGATTGGCCCATCAGATTGCGCGTCCGCTTCTGCGCCTGACGATGTGGACAGCCGTAGCGGGAATGTGCGTGCAGGTCACCATCGGCGTCGTGACGGGTTTCGGATCTGTGGTGTCGACTGTCGCCTCAACAGTCGTGTTTCTAGCGGTTCTCCTTGTCCTGCTCTTCGCAGGGATGAAGGGCAACGCCGCGGCGAAATCGTTGCAGCCTTGACCGCCTGACCCTGCCGCTGTCAGACGTGCCCAAGGTCTCAGCTCCCGATACGCGGTCGTTCGCGCCGACGTGGTCCTCGATCGCGCATCTCGAGAATCGCCGCCGCCGTGGACGCGACCGTCTTGTCGTCGTCGCTGGCGATCCCGACGAGCGCTTCGCGTGCTGCCACGCCGGGAATCTCGGCGAGCGCCTGCGTGATTCGCAACCTCGTCGGGGCGTCGTCAGTGCCGTCGAGCCTTGCCTGCACGGCATCGACGACCTCACCGCTGGTCGGTGAGTGCTCCGCGAGAAGACCGAGCACCTCGCCGGCCTCGACGTCGCGTCGCCCGTCGGCGACCATCTCGAGGAGAGCGGGCATCGAGACGGCCTCTCCGCGAGATCCGAGGGCGAGAGCGGCGTCGGCGCGGACTATCGCGTCCGAATCATCGAGAGCTCGCTTCAGTGACCGAGTTGCTTCCTCTGTGTGGATCCCGGATATGGCCGACGTCGCGCGGCGTCGAACCTCGACGTCCTCCGATTCGAGCCCCTTCGTGAGACCTGCAAGGCCCGCACCTTCGGTCCTCGCCAACGCCCACTGCAACGCACCCGCCACGTTGGCATCCTTCTCCGACAGGATGGCTTCGACGAGTGCGTCGACGGGCAATGCCGCATTCGCATCCTGCGACAGGATCGCTTGCTGACGGTGGGCGGCGAACTCGGATTCGAGTGCACGCAACAGCGAGACCATGCGCAGGACGTCGTCCCACTCCGAAGGGGCAGTGGCGTCGACCCTTTCGAGTTTGGTCAGCAATTCCTCCTCCGCCGCGATCCGTTGACGAGTGTGTTGCATGAGTTCACCCACCAAATCGGCTGGGGCGAAGCCCGGCTCGTCCAGTGCACGCTTGGCTTCGTTCAACGAGAGCCCCAACGTCCTCAGGCTTTCGACGTGGAAGAGTCGACGGATGTCGTCGGCGGAGTACTCGCGGTAACCGCCGGACGTGCGGCCCGTCGGCTTCACCAGCCCCAATGTGTCGTAGTGACGCAGCATCCGTGTGCTGACACCACAGCGCCGCGAGACCTCGCCGATCAACATCCGTCTCCCCTTCCTACGCGTCCGGGCCGATTGCCGCGACGCGCTTCGCCAACTCGTGCGAGAGAGCGAACCCACCGTCGGGGTCGTGCCAGAGTTGCTTTGTAGCATCAGCATGCGCCCGAACACGCGGATTCGTGCTTGCGCCGGCCGCGTCGAGCACCGGAAGTACAGCCTCGCCGAGCCCTGTCAGAGCTCTGCTGAGACTGAGCTGCATCTGCAGTTCACCCCGTCCGAGTTCTGTGGCCAGATCGGTCGCGAGTGCACCTTCACCTCCAACGGGCACGAGAGCCACGGCCGCACGCCACGCACTGCGCGCGACTTCGTCGTCCTGGTCGTGAACCAGCGCAGAGACCTCGGGCCACGCGATCGGATCGCCGATCTTGGACAAGGTGTGGAGTGCCTGGCTGCGGGCTTGCGAACCGTCGGTCCCGAGCTCACGAATCAGCTGCGGCACCGTGATTTCGGCCGGCAGGCGGCACAATGCCCAGGTCAACATGTCGCGGACGAAGAAGTCCGGCTCGACGGCACACCGATCGACCAGGGCATTCGTCAGCTCAGGGTCCGGGCGTGTGCCGGCGGCGAGCGCGGCTCGCAGCCGAACCGAGGGGTCGGCTGCGGCCAGTGCGTCGACGAGGTGAGCATTCTGCCCACCGTGGTTGGTTGTGTTCACGACAACCACCTCCTTCGTCGACCATTGGAGTCCTTGTCACTGTGTCAAGGTCAAGCTCCGCTGTCACCGACACGTGAAAATCACCTCGGACTACACGCCGGTTGTCGATCCTGGCCGAAAGATCATCAGGACGACGACAACGACCCACAGCAGATTGAAGATTCCCGTCGAAGTACCCAGTCGACGGGTCAGCCGCGTTGCGACGTCCACACCGGTCCCGGTTCCGTCGATCGCAGCCATCGTCAGCCGTTGGGCAGGAATCACTACCGCGGTGAGTATCACGGCAGCAACGACGGTGAGTGCAATCGAGGTGAGGATCCACAGGTCACCGAGTACCCCCAGATTGACGGCGGTCGCGACACCGAGCATCGGAACGACGATCCCGATCGTGGCGTACACCCGAACGATGCGATGCAACATTCCCGTCGTCGCAACACTGCCGCTGTCCGAACGTCGCGCTAGCTGACCTACTTCTCGCTCTGTCGTCGCACCATCTCCGAAATCCAGATGGGCGCAAACGGCGAGGTGCAGTTCGGGGGCGTCGGGTAGTCTTCGAGCACTCGCAGACGTTCACCGATGTCGATTGCCCGGGCACGGTACTGGGCATGGTCGATCCCGATCTGGGCCAGGCAATGGTTCATCGCCCATTGCAGGCGGTCAGGGGCATCCTTCATCTCCGCCTCGATGACGTCGAGCAATCCTGAAAGATCAAGGCCCTCGGGCTTCTTCGCTACGCGCTCGGTAGTCAGGGCCCAGCCGGCGCTCGCGACCACGGGATCGGGGTCAGCGGTCCAGGCCACGCGCAACTCCTCGGCGTTCGGGTTCTTCTTCACCACGTAGTTGACGAGCCAGTCATGCACCTTGGGAGTACGGGCCTCACGCAACATGACGTCCAACTCGTCACTCCCGAACGCCTTCGGGCGGCAGATCAAAAGGGCCAGCAGCCGCGCGGCGGTATCGCCAGTCGTCCAAAGCTGTTGTGCGAGTTCCTGCTGAGTCTTCAATCGCTTCGCAACAGCGCGCAGCTTCGTGAGGTTCACGCCGTGGTCGTCACCGTGCTTCTCGTTCACCGCACGCGCCTTCGGATCCTCGAGCGCAGCAAGCTCGTCCATCACTGCGGCAACCGTCGCTTCGGCCACGTCGTCCTCCAGTCACTACTTCTGCAATTCACGCACTGCTACTCATATACAAGGAAAGCACGGGAAGGCGCGCGATCTGAACTGCACGGCCACTGTCCACGTTTGATCTGTTGTTTGAAATTTCTGTCATTGGGTACATGACTGCTCCTGAGGTGGCGGCACGTCACCATGAAGACAGGACGAACCTTGCATATGCGACGCGCCGCGAGTGCTGAGAACGTGGACGAAACCGCACGCCGCGATGAAGGCGGCGGTATGAACGTTCTCACTCGGGCTATCACCGGCCCACTCCTTTTCGTGTTCATCCTCGGAGACGTTCTGGGCGCCGGAATCTACGCGTTGGTGGGCGTCATCGCCGGTGAAGTCGGTGGAGCCGTCTGGGTACCACTGCTCGTAGCGCTGGTCATGGCGTTGCTGACCGCAACGTCGTATGCCGAACTGGTCACCAAATATCCGCGAGCGGGCGGCGCAGCAGTGTTCGCCCAACGGGCGTATCGGAAACCACTGATCTCGTTCCTCGTCGGCTTCTCGATGCTGGCGGCCGGTGTAACGAGCGCAGCAGGGCTCGCCCTCGCATTCTCGGGTGACTACCTCAAAGCCTTCGTCGACGTCCCGACCGTTCCCGCCGCGCTCGTCTTCCTTCTCCTGGTGGGACTTCTCAACGCCAGAGGCATCAAGGAGTCGATGCGCGCAAATGTCGTCATGACAGTCGTGGAGGTCACCGGACTTGTCCTGGTTGTCGTCCTCGCGTGCATAGTTCTCGGGCACGGCGACGGAACCTTGAGCCGCGTCGTCGAGTTCGACGACAGTCGGTCACCTGCACTCGCCGTGTTGGCCGCTGCATTGCTCGCGTACTACTCGTTCGTCGGCTTCGAAACGTCCGCGAACGTCGCCGAAGAAGTGAAGAACGTGAGCAAGGTCTACCCGCGTGCACTCTTCGGAGCCTTGCTGACGGCCGGCGCCGCCTATGTCCTTGTCGGCCTGGCTGTCTCGGTGGTCCTGCCCGCAGACGAACTCGCCGCGTCCTCCGGCCCCTTGCTGGCGGTGGTGTCAGCCGCCGACGTCGGCGTTCCTCCTCGCCTGTTCAGCCTGATCGCTCTGGTCGCCGTCGCCAACGGCGCACTGCTGACGATGATCATGGCGAGCAGGCTCACGTACGGAATGGCGTCGGAAGGCTTGCTCCCCAGCGTATTCGCGCGGGTGCTGCCGCGACGCCGGACCCCTTGGGTGGCGATCATCGCGACCACCGCCGTTGCCATGGCTCTGTGCGTCACCGGCTCGTTGTCAGCCCTGGCGGAGACGGTGGTACTCCTGCTGCTTTTCGTATTCATCAGCACCAACATCGCGGTCCTGGTTCTACGTCGTGACGTAGTGCAACACAAACACTTCCGAACGCCGATCATCTTTCCGATCCTCGCCCTCGGTACGTGCGTTGCGTTGCTCACCCAGCAGAGCGCCGCGACATGGTTGCGCGCATCATTACTCTTGGCTGTCGGAGTT
Source organism: Rhodococcus sp. P-2 (assembly GCF_016598535.1). GTDB lineage: Bacteria > Actinomycetota > Actinomycetes > Mycobacteriales > Mycobacteriaceae > Rhodococcus_F > Rhodococcus_F baikonurensis. The sequence continues at coordinate 3,362,311 of NZ_CP066779.1, forward strand.
GTGCTGTACGCCCTCTCCCACCGGCGATCCACGAAGTAAGGTGCGAAGTTCACGAGGGGGTGTGATGACCGACAGTTCTGACGCACCAGATGTAATTCAGCGTCGAGAGCGAAAGATCGACAGGCGAACCCTGACGTACGGCTTGTCAGTCGTTCTGGCTACCGCAGTATTGGTTATCGCGATCGTGTGGTTGGGCTCACGACGAGGCGAATGCTTCGGCACCGACACCTTGCTGTGCTCACAGAAAGATCGCCGACTGGCGGTCTTCGTCCCGAGCCTCGTGTTGCTGCTCGGCTCCGTAGGCGCGTTCTTACGATCTTCCCTGCGATTGCACCGCCTGCGGCGCCTCTACATCCGGCCGTACATGGCATGGCTCCTGACGGGGCTTACCGTCGTGTATGCGGCAGGAGCTTACCTCCTGATCTATGGGTAAAACCTCTGAATACGTCTGTTCGACAAACAGATTCACGGCAAAGGTTCACAATCCTGGGTCAGAATCGCTGATCGTCGATCGCAGTGAGGACTACTTCCCGCATCGACGACGAAGCCGACAAACTCGAAATCGTGCGCACCGTATCCACAACGTCATGCACCGGGACCAGAGATCCCTCTCCCCTGGCCGCAGCGACGTCTCGGGGCACGTCGAGCCCGTCTTCTGTATTGAGATATCCGAGATGCAGGACAGTCACTGCGAGTCGGTCCTTCCGATAGCCCTCTCTCAACGCGTCGGCAATGCCGTTGATCGCGAACTTCGATGCACCGAACGCAACCTCCGGCCTACCGCTTCGCGGGAGTCCCGAGGTGGACCCGGTCAAGATGATCCGAGGTCGAGGACGGCCGATCATTCGCGGGATCAGGCGCTTGAGTACAAGAATCGTGCCCGTGATGTTGGCATTGATCATTTCCAGCATGTCGACGTCGGATTGATCTGTGAACGCATAGTCGGAAGTGAAGGCGCCGCCTTCCCAGATTCCGACGTTGCAAATCAGTGTGTCTACACCCCCGACAAGCTCCTGATCGATCGAGTTCGCTGCCCTAACAGGGTCGGTCAAGTCTGCTTCGATCCACTCGGAGACGTCGAACCCGCCAGGGCGCCGACGCGAGATGCCGAGAACATCGTGGCCATCGCTCCGCAATCCCTCGATCAACGCACGACCAAGACCTGGGCTCGCACCGACAACAACCGCCCTCGCCACAATTACACCCTTCGTCGCTCGCTCGAACCGATCCTATCGATCCAGCCGTCGCCGGTAGTTTCGTCGAGAAGCGAGAAATTCGGATTCGCACCGTAGTGCGGCTGGACAACTACGGGCTCGCCGATATTTCAGAGTGGCTGCGTGCGCACGTCGCCGCCCGACATGAAGCCGACCGTGAGAACGAATGGACCGTCACCGATGCGCCGCCGAACTTCATCGACGCGCAGCTGCGAGGAATCGTGGGGATCGAACTGCACGTGGCCCGTGCAACGGAAAAGCGAAATTGAACCAGAATCGCTCCCCAGGGGATCGCCGCCGGTCTCGACAACGGTTGACCGGTGACGCCGTCGTCGGGTCCTGCATTGCGCACCGGTTCGGCCTATCGGAATCGAAACCTCGAAGTGGCCTGCATCTCACTCGTCCAGGCAACGACTCCCGGTAAGTCGACCTCACTCGTTCGTTGTGGTTACCACGCGGTAGGTCGGGGTAGCCCGCGTAGCGGCGGTGGCTCCGCGACCCGCGGAGCACTCGTCGAGCAGAAGCTGAACATCATGTAAAGCACGCACCGACGAAGGGACGACCCCGTTATGAGCAACTCCGAAACCACGTCCGCCTTGATCACGCAGCTACGCATCCTCCTCGGACTGACGCACGCCGAGATCCAGGTCGCCGAAACGCGCGTCGCTCAGGCCAGAACCGAAGCCGTTCGACGCGAACTCACGGAAAACGCAGAGAACGGTCGTGAAAGGGCCGGTTCCATCGAGTCCACAATTCGCGATCTGGATGGCGTACCTGAATTGGTCGGTCCGTTCATCGGGCGAGCGACAGCAGGAGTGAAAGCGATGGTCGAACAGGCCCAACCTTTCGACGAAGCTGTACTGGGTGACCTTGCGCTCGAACATCAACTCCTCGACCGCTCGCGCTACCTCAAAGCCCTGGCCACAGCCGGAGGCGATCAGACCGTCGCCACATTGGCCGATCGACTCATCACCGCGCACTCGGCGACTGTGGAGTGGCTGACCACCGTCCTGGCCGAAGAGGCGCTCGGGGGCCCGGCAGCTTTGCGTCGCACTCCCTTCCAAGCGGCCACAGGCGCAGCCATTCGACTGGTGAACGTTCCCGTCTCCTGGTCCACTCGCAGCCTCGACCGTGCGATCGACGCCGTTCGCACCTCGCCGCCGGTATTGGGTGAGCTGATCAGCTGGGGTGCGTATGCCGGCGACGTGACCGTGAAAACGCTGTCTGCCAGTAGGGACGCGGCCATTGCCACCGCAGAGAAGGTCACTCGCCGAGAGGGCGCGGACGGCGCCGCAGACGTATTCCGTTCGGTGCGAAAGTCGAGTGGGCTACTCGACCCCACTGAACTTCCCATCGAAGACTTCGACGAACTCAACGTCGCGCAGGCCGTCTCCGCGGTGAAGGAACTGACCGAGGCCGCCCAAGTGCGAGATATCGTCGCGTACGAGGAAGCGCACAAGAACCGACATGGCGTTGTCTCCGCTGCTCAGGCAAGGCTGGCAGCGATCGCCCAGGAAGTCGTCGGTATCAACTAGATCGTTCGACCGCGACGCTCGGCGTTGTCTCGTCGAACCCGATGCGCGAGATCCAGACTTACGAAACCGAATCGAAAGGCACGAAACATGGTCGAAGTCACCCGAAAGTTCACCGCCGAAGTACCGATCGAGAAGGCGGCCGCGTTTCTCCGCGACTTCGCCAACGCCCCACTGTGGGATCCGGGCACCGAGAGTTGCACCCAGACCTCGGATGGCCCGATCGGTATCGGAACCCAGTGGCACAACGTGTCCAAGCTGTTCGGCATCGGCACCGAACTGACGTACACCTTGGTGACCGACGAGCCGAATCACATTGTGCTCGAAGGAAAGAACAAGACCGCCACGAGTACTGACGACATCACCTTGACCGCAATCGGCGCGAACTCGACTGAAATCGACTACCGAGCGAACGTCGAATTCAACGGCGCTGCCAAGATCGCCTCCCCACTGTTGAAAGCGGGATTCGAGGCCAAGGTGGCACCCGAGACAGTCAAGAAGATGACCGGGGCTCTCGAGGCCCTCTGATCGGCAAGTTGCGTCAGGGTTTGGTCGCCGACGTCAGCGCCGATTCGCGATCCGTCGAACCCAGCGCAGCTCGCGCGGAATCGAGAATTGCCTCGGAGAGGGGGGATCCCTTCGTAGCTCGCGCGAGGACCAATGCGCCGAGCATGGTGGAGAGCCGGACGAGACCGTCCGCTTCCTCGTCAGCCAGGGCTGCGGCAAAATCACCCACGCCCTCCGTGTAAACCCGACGGGCCCCGCTGTCTGCAGGCTCGCGCGCCATGTCGGCGGCGAGCGCGGCAGCGGGGCATCCGTCTGCCGGGTTGTCGCGATGCTCCTCCGAGAGATAAGTGTCGATCAGAGCTTTCCGGGCAGAGTCACGTTGCCCTGCATGCTCTTCGAGCCCCGCACTGTGAAGCTGAGCCAACTCGGCAAAAGCATGGGCGGTAGCTTCGTCGATCAGCGCATCCTTGGACGCGAACTGCTTGTAGAAACCACCGTGGGTCAGTCCCGACGCCTTCATCAAGTCTGCGACGCTGAGGTGAGTGCCCTTCTCACGGAACAGACGGGCGGCATTTTCCACGACGCGTCGACGGTTCTCTTCCGCTTGCTGCTGCGATACGCGGCCCATCAGCATCCCTCCGGCTTGGATTTCACTTGACATCTATCTTAACTCGATCTTAGATTACATTCATAATCTAAATGTCGGAGCAGCCGACGCTAGCCGCAGCACTGGGAGAAATCATGGACCTGAACAACACCGTTGCCGTTGTGACCGGAGCCAATCGTGGACTCGGACGGCATTTGGCCGCGGGACTCGTCGAGCGCGGCGCGAAGGTGTACGCAGCCGCCCGCAATCCGGAAACTGTCGACCTGCCCGGCGTGATTCCCCTGAAATTGGACGTGACGGACGCCGAATCGATCACGGCGGCGGCCCGAATCGCATCGGATGCGACCTTGCTGGTCAACAACGCCGGTATCTCCACCTCCGCGGCCTTGATCAGCGGCGACATCGATGACGTTCGACGCGAGATGGACGTCAATTTCTACGGCCCACTCGCCGTGACCCGAGCGTTTGCTCCCGTCATCGAAAACAACGGAGGCGGAACAGTACTCAATGTTCTCTCAGTACTGTCCTGGTTCCATCCTGCCGCACTGGGGTCTTACGCGTCATCGAAGGCCGCGGCATGGGCGATGAGCGACGCCGTTCGAGAAGAACTGGCGCCGCGCGGAATCTCCGTGTCGGCACTCCATGTCGCATACATGGACACCGACATGGCCGCGGGCGTACCGGCCGAACAGAAGATCGATCCTGCTGATGTCGCGGCGCAAGCACTGGACGGCATCGAAAGCGGGCTCGCCGAAATTCTCGCCGACGACACCACCCGGTACGTCAAGCAGAGCCTGTCGTCGTCGAACTCCGAGTGACCGAGAGACTGTCGACGGGCGACACTCATCCCACCGATTTGAGACTGGCCAATCTGCTCAGAATCGGTGCCCGCCAAGCCTCGAGGTCTTCGGGACCGTTCTCTTCCCACAACTCGTGCAACTCCGACGTGTCGCTGTCGGAGACTGCGCGCTCGAGGGCGTTGAGGATCCAGGTTTTCTGCTCCGGGCTCAAGGTTCCGGCGTACCCCGCGGCGTCAATCTCGTCCAGCTGCACGGGCTTCGGCGCAACCCCGTGCGCAACCGCAAGAATCTCGGCGACAGCGATGGCTGTTTGAGCATCATCGGCATCGAGGTAGCCGTCGTCGGGGTGGCGAGCGTAATCGTCGATGTCGTAGTCACCCGCCTGTATCGCGCTGAGCAGGTCGCCCGCTACGTCGTTGTCGAAAGGTCCTGAACCCCAAGTCCCCATGCTGTCTCTCCGATCCGTGCCCGCGTCATCTGTCGTAGCGATAGTAGTGAATCACCGGCCTCGGCCAGGCTCGTCCGGCTGAAAGTGCTGCGTTCGCCGTATATCGACTCAGCGCAACGGGACGCGAATGATGCGGTCGTCACCGGGGTTCGGGTCGCCACGACCGTCCGTGTTGTTCGTCAATATCCACAGCGACCCATCGGGAGCGAGGGCCACGTCTCGAAGGCGTCCGTATGTGTCGACGAAGAACTCGTCGGCCGTTGCGAGATCGGTCAGCGGCACAACCCGGAGCCGCTCGCCACGAAGATTGGCGATGTAGATCGTGCCGTCGTGGATGGCGATTCCGCTGGGGCTGGCATCATCCGGTGACCATTGCTGGAGCGGGTCGATGAACCCGTCCTCGCCGGCAATGCCTTCGACCTCGGGCCACCCGTAGTTTCCGCCTGCTTCGATTTCATTGAGCTCGTCCCAGGTATCCTGCCCGAACTCGCTGGCGTACATCGTGCCGTCCTCGGCCCAGGCTATGCCCTGCGAGTTGCGGTGGCCATAGCTGTAGACGCGCGAGCCGGCAAACGGATTATCTTGCGGTACACCGCCATCCGGAGTCATTCGGAGGATTTTCCCGGACATCGAGTCGAGGTCCTGAGCCCTGTCTCGACTACCGGCATCACCGACGGTGGCGTACAGCATCCCATCCGGACCGAAGGCGATGCGACCTCCGTTGTGGTAGTTGGCCGAAGCGAGTCCGTCGAGAATCGTCTCGGCCGGCCCGAGACCAAGCGCTCCGGGATCGCCGGTGATGTCGAAGCGCTCGATCCGGTTCTCCCCGTTCGCGGTGAAGTACGCGTACAGGCGGTTTTCACGTACTGCGATCCCTAGTAAACCGCCCTCACCTCTTGGGCTGACGCCGTCGACGACTCCCACCTCGCGGCTGTTTCCGCCGGCGTCGAGTTCGAGGATTCGCGCGCTGTCGCGCTCACTGACAAGTGGTGTGTCGCCGTGGAATGCGATCGACCAGGGCGCGTCCAAGCCGTCGGTGACGGTCTCGGGTTCACCGAAGGCCGCGGCGGGCGCCGATCGTGTTGTCGTGCTTGCCTGCGGACGGGGCCCTTCAGGATCCTCGCTACCGCAGGCCGTCAGGAAGGCCGAGACGAGCACGGCGGTGCCCAGTCCTCGGATCTGTCGTCGTGTCATGGGCGCGTCTCCCGGGTGCAGGCAGTCTTTGCGCCGACGGTAGCGCGCAATCGGCCACACCGGGAGTCCCTTCGAGTACCCCCAACGAACGGGACTCCCTCGCAGGCGACAGGCGTGATGCCCTGGACGGGTGCGCCACGACATGCGCGTCGTCAACAGAAAGAGAACTGACCACCTCATGATTTCCGTCCCGACAGTCGAAGGAACCGGCCGCCTGCCGCTCGTGATCTACGTGCTGGCCGTCGGCGTTTTCCTTATGGGCACAACCGAATTCGTCGTCGCCGGCATTCTCCCTGAGATCGCGAGCGACCTCGACACGTCGATCGCGAACGTCGGGCTGATGATCACCGTCTTCGCGATCGGAATGATCGTCGGCACGCCGACGATGGCGATCTTGACACTCAGGGTTCCCCGACGCGTGACCTTGAGTTGGGCGCTGGTTGTCTTCGCGATCGGACACGTCGTCGTCGCGCTCTCGTCCAACTTCGGACTCATTCTCGGCGCCCGCTTCCTCACCGCCGTGGCGACGGGCGCATTCTGGGCAGTCGCCGCAGTGGTCGGAGCGAAAGCGGCAGGCCCGGCGTCTTCCTCGCGCGCACTCGGCATCGTCTTGGGCGGAGGCATGCTCGCGAACGTCATCGGTGTTCCGCTCGGCGCTCTGTCCGGCCAAACCATCGGGTGGCGTGGTCCTTTCTGGACACTCGCAGCCCTCGCACTCGTTGCCGCGGCCGTTGTCCATCGATTGGTGCCCGCCGACTCCGATTCCGGTGCGGTGCCGTCTTGGCGAGCGGAGATCGCGAGCCTGCGGGACGGACGTATCTGGCTCGTTCTGTCCGGCTGCACCGTCGTATGCGGTTCGTCGCTGGCGGCATACAGTTTCATCTCGCCGCTGTTGACCGAGAACACGGGCCTTGTCGCGTCGGCAGTGCCACTGGTACTTGTCGGCTACGGACTCGGTGCGTTCGTCGGCTCCAATCTCGGCGGCCGACTCGGTGCAAAGCATCAGTACGGCGTCTTGTTCGCCTCGGCAACGATGACGTTTCTCGTACTCGGTGCGCTCTGCCTCTTCTCGTACAACTCATTCGTGACAGTGATTCTCGTGGTCATGCTGGGACTGTTCGGCATGTCGACCAATCCCATCCTGATCGGGATGGCTGTGCGGTATGCCGATCAGGCGCCGACGATGGCTTCTGCTCTCAGCACCTCGTCGTTCAATCTGGGCACAGCGGTCGGCTCCTGGATCGCCGGGTTCGCGTTCGCCTCGAGTCTCGGTGCCACTGGGCCGGTGTTGGTAGGCACCGGCGTCGCCGCTCTCTACTTTCTGCCGCTGATGATCCTGTTGCGTAAGGAACGCACGAAGCGCACCGTCGTCGACTGACGACGCACATCAACCGTCGCGCAGTTCGTCAGCCGTCCGTCAGCGAACGCTCCGACACGTGAGGCGCAGAGTCCGCATTGCCACTGGCTGCCAACGAGGCGAGTAGCTGCATCCGCTCGGCGGAGGGCGATCCCGGCTCTGCGGTGTAGATCGTGAGCGTCAACCCTGGCTCGGCGGCCATCTCCAAACCTTCGAAAGCAAGCGTCAACTCCCCCACTGCGGAGTGGTGAAAAGTCTTGAATCCGGCCCCGTGATGGCGGACGTCGTGCGCGCCCCACCGCCGCCGGAATTCCTCACTCCGAGTGCTGAGTTCACCGATCAGATCGTGCAATTCCTTGTTGTGCGGATCTCACCCAGCCTCGGTTCGCAGAATCGAGACAGTCACCTCGGCAAACGCGTTCCAGTCCGGATAGAACTCGAAAGCTCTTTCGTCGAGGAACGTGAAGCGTGCGATGTTCGGCGGCTGCCCCGGCATGTCGTACACATCCTTGTAAAATGCACGCGCGAGTGTGTTGACCGCAAGAAGATCCATGCGACCGTTCCGTACGAAAGCGGGTCCCGCTGTGACTGCATCGAGCGCCCACTGCAGGCTCTGATGGGGCTTCCAGCACTTCGTATTTCGCCGACGCGGGGGCCTGGCTACCGGGCTTGCCGCGTGCGCGAGATCAAAAAGGTGGGCTCGCTCGGCGTCGTCGAGTCGTAGTGCCTTCGCAATGCTGTCGAGCACTCCCGGCGACGCGCCGCTGATCGCTCCGCGCTCGAGCCTCGTGTAGTACTCGACGCTCACTCCGGCAAGGGTTGCCACTTCACTTCGACGCAAACCTTCCACGCGGCGGTTCGATCCGGCCGGAAGTCCAACTTGCTCAGGCGTGACTCGGGCGCGCCGCGAGGTGAGGAATTCGCGTACCTGCGCTCGATCGTCCATGCCATCGAGGGTAAGTCAGTGACCGGTAGCGAGGGAGTCCCTCGCAGTACCACTATCGCGCAGGACTCCCGCAGGCCGCCAAATCGTGATCAGGTTGAAGGGACACGAAGAAACCGATGGTGAGGAGCCACGTCATGCGCGCTGTCGTCATGCATGCCCCCGGCGATGTCCGGGTTGAAGAGATCGAAGCACCGGTGATCGTCGAACCGACCGACGCGATCATTCGCGTTACAGCCACCTGCGTCTGCGGTTCCGACCTTTGGCCGTACCGCGGCATCGAAGAGCTGAATGGCCCGACGCCGATGGGACACGAATACGTGGGCGTCGTCGAACAGGTCGGCCCTGACGTCAACGACATCGAAGTTGGGGACTTCGTCGTGGGCTCGTTCGTCGCGTCGGACAACACCTGCGAAATCTGCGCGGCCGGCTTTCAGTCTCGCTGTATCCACCAGGTCATGATGGGCTCGGTCGGCACCCAATCCGAATACGCTCGCATCCCGCTCGCGGACGGAACCCTCGTCCCTGTCCGCGGAGAACCGACTGAGCGGCAGGCCCGCAGTCTCCTTGCAGCCTCCGACGTACTCGGCACCGGTTGGTTCGCCGCCGTAGCCGCGGAAGCTGGACCTGGCAAAACGGTCGCCGTCGTCGGCGACGGCGCAGTCGGACTCCTGGCGATCCTCGCTGCCAGACAACTCGGCGCCGAGCGGATCATCGCCATGTCACGTCATGCCGAACGGCAGGCACTCGCCACGCAATTCGGCGCCACCGACATCGTCGAAGAGCGGGGCGACGCGGGCATCGCGAAGATCAAGGAACTCACCGGCGGCTACGGCGCCCACTCGACCGTCGAAGCTGTAGGCACCCAAGAATCGATGATGCAGGCTATCGGAGCTACCCGTCCCGGCGGACACGTCGGCTACGTCGGGGTATCCCACGGCGTCGAACTCGACGGCATGAACCTGTTCTTCGCGACGGTGAGCCTGCTCGGCGGTCCTGCGCCGGTGAGGCGATTCCTACCCGAACTGATCGAGCTCATCATGACCGACCAGATCGACCCGGGCATCGTCTTCGACCTCACTCTCCCGTTGGAGGACGCCGCCGCCGGCTACCAGGCAATGGACGAGCGGCGCGCCACCAAAGTGCTACTCACCCTCTGACCGATACCGAAGGCGCGCACGGCAGAACTCGGGCTCCACGCGTAGATCGAGGAAGGTCTCGGCTACCAACGAGAGGCACCTATCGTTTACCGAGCAGCATGTTCACTGATCACCGCAAATGCGTACGACACCGAAGGTGAGGTTGGGCACTTCGCTTGGCGTGCAGCTGCTTTGAGCCAAAGGTTGCCACGCGACTGATCTGCACCCCGACAGCGGAAACCGATTGTACGAGTGAATGTTTCAAAGCAATCTACGGCTGCGCTACTTCGCAGCAAAGTCATTCGCCGCTACCTACGGTTGCGTACTGAATTCCTTGTGGGGCAGGCTTTCTGTGTACCGCTGCCGAGCCGTATTGCTGACGAACAGTATCGCTGACGAACCAAGGTCGGAGAACAATGGGTCACTACAAGAGCAACGTCCGTGATATCGAGTTCAATCTGTTCGAAATACTCGGGATCGGCGAACTGTTGGATGCCGGTGCTTACGGGGATCTCGACACCGACACTGTGCGCAACATTCTTGCCGAGGTAGCGAGGCTGGCGGAGGGCCCGGTCGCCGCGTCCTTCGCCGACGCAGATCGGAACCCTGTCGAATTCGACGCACCCAATCACGCGGTCGTGGTCCCGGAACCGCTACGCAAGACCGTCGAGGCGGTGAACGAGGCCGGTTGGTCTCGGCTCGGTTTACCAGAAGGCATGGGCGGTGTTCCCGCTCCGGCGCCGCTGGTCTGGGCGATCGGCGAAATGTTGGTCGCGGCAAACGGATCGGCGAGCTTCTTCAACATGGGCCCGCTGATGGCAAGCGTGCTCTACTCCATCGGAAACGAACAGCAGAAACATTGGGCCAAAGAGGGATTCGAGCGCGGCTGGGCTGGAACCATGGTGCTGACGGAACCCGACGCCGGATCCGATGTGGGCGCAGGCCGAACAAAGGCGATCGAGCAGGGCGACGGTACGTGGCACATCGAGGGTGTCAAGCGGTTCATCTCCGGCGGCGACGTCGGAGACACTGCCGAGAACCTCTTCCACTTGGTGCTTGCACGACCCGAAGGAGCGGGCCCCGGAACCAAAGGGCTGAGCCTGTTCTACGTTCCGAAGTTCCACTTCGATTCGGAGACACTCGAACTGGGCGAGCGCAACGGCGTATACGTCACCGGCGTCGAACACAAGATGGGCCTCAAGTCATCCCCGACCTGCGAACTCACATTCGGGGCCACGGACGTTCCCGCGGTCGGCTGGCTCGTGGGTGATGTGCACAACGGTATCGCCCAGATGTTCCAGGTCATCGAGAATGCACGGATGATGGTGGGCACCAAGGCAACAGGAACATTGTCCACCGGCTATCTCAATGCTCTGGAGTACGCAAAAGAACGAATTCAAGGTGCGGACCTCACCGAACTGACAAACAAAACCGCGCCCCGAGTCGCCATCACGCACCACCCCGACGTCCGACGCAGTCTGGCGATGCAGAAGGCCTACGCCGAAGGCCTCAGAGCGGTCTACCTCTACACCGCTGCCCATCAGAATGCCGATGTCGCCGAATTGGTTTCCGGTGCAGACGCCGAATTGGCCGCGCGGGTCAACGACCTACTGCTGCCGATCGTCAAGGGCGTCGGCTCCGAGAAGGCCTACGAACTGCTCACCGAGAGCCTGCAGACCCTGGGCGGCTCGGGCTATCTTCAGGACTACCCCATCGAGCAGTACATCCGCGACGCCAAGATCGACACCCTGTACGAGGGCACCACGGCAATCCAGGCGCAGGACTTCTTCTTTCGAAAGATTGCCCGCGACCGCGGCGTTGCACTCGCTCACGTAGCCGGTCGCATACGAGAGTTCATCGACAGCGAGGCCGGGAACGGTCGTCTCAAGGCCGAACGAGTCCTACTCGAGACCGCGTTGACCGACGTGCAGGAGATGGCCGGGACGCTCACGGGCCACCTGATGGCTTCCCAAGACCAGCCTTCCGAGTTGTACAAGATAGGCCTCGGCTCGGTGCGCTTTCTGTACGCGGTAGGTGACCTGCTCATCGGATGGCGACTGCTGGTGCAAGCCGAAGTCGCGTTGGCAGCCTTGGATCGTGATGCGTCGGCAAAGGACCGGTCGTTCTATCGGGGCAAGGTGGTCGTCGCGTCGTACTTCGCGAAGAACATCCTGCCCGTCCTGGCGTCGACCAAAGAAATCCTGGGTTCCCTGGACAACGAGATCATGGAACTCGAGGAAGAGGCGTTCTGACAACATGCCACAGTGAAGGCATGTATATGCCCGACTTCGACTACGTGAAGGTATGGAGCTTTCCGATCATGGGGCCGGATGCACCAGACGACGCCCCTACCAACGTCGTCGAGGCGTGCCAGGCCGTCGGCAGGGATCTGCAATGCCGATGGCACGGCCCTGATACGTACATGCAGAACTGCGTGTGGACGGTGTCGATGCTCGATGACGGTCAGTGCCACCTCGCGCTCGACGCTGGACCGCGGCCAAAAGACAAGAGTGCAGGAACCAGTTCTCTGATCGGTATCAGGTGCGTCGGGCCGCACGTCGAACAGTCTGCACAGGAACTGAGGGCCTTGATCGCCGGAGAAGTCCAGGATGAGCTGGCCGGCGGATTTCCGTTTGTGCACTGGCCCATTGAGAAGGACCGATTTCTGATGCCGTCATTGCGAGACGGGCGCGCGGTATGGGTGGTTCGTAGCTCGAATCGCATTGTCTCCGAGATCGGCGAACTCTGCCCGAGATGAGGATGCTTGCAGCGTGATTCAACCGTGGTCGGGGACCGGCGACGGAATCTTGTTGGAACGGTACGAGCCTCCGCGACGGGTCGGCCGCCAGAGACGCCAGTGTTTCGCTGACAGCCGGAACGGGAGATGGTCTTGTAGGTGACGAGCGCCGGACGACAACCGTTCGTCTGCAGGCAGATTGAGCCACAGGGACAGTGAGGATGCCGCGTTGCCGAGGGTTGCGCGTATTCCAGATTCGCCCAGAGTCCGGCCGTATCCATCCACGGCAAAACCGCCGAACATGTCCGGGGTGATGTCGGGAAACGGCACGCGGGTGTCCGGGTCGATCAGGCGTACGGGCGCGCTGTACGTCAGTGCCGCCAAAGAATGTCCGTAGGTTGTGACCGCATCGGACCGGACAAGCACACCGAGCGCGTCGTTGACGGAACCAGGTGGGACGTTCCATTCGGTATGGGTTTGCGCTTTGAGTCGTGGCCCACCGAAGATCCCGGTGGCAAGCTCGAACAACTGCTCGGTCGGCGCGGGCGACCCGCCCTTGTGAATCTCGAACGTCCAGGACGGCAACCGGACTGGTTCGACACAGGCCTCCAGGAATGTGTGCAGGCGTTGAAATGCCACGTCGGGACGCTTGGCTCGAAGCGAGTGTGCGCCACCGGGCAACCCGTCGTACGTCACTACCTCCGGCACTGTGATGTCGGGTGTCCGCGCCATCACAGATTGATCAATCGCGTAAGCACGACCTCTGCCGGTTCGGCAGTGGCGTGACGGTACCCGGTGCCGGCCCACAGGTGCATGCGCTCGGGGTCTCCCTGTGCAACAGCGGCTTTGCGCATCGGGTTGGTCAGATGATGGATGGCCGGGTATCCGACGGGCGCCTGTGAATCGTAGCGGTCGATGAACTCGTTCCGAAGTGCCCGTGCGGGACGTCCCGTGAAAGCTCGTGTGACGACGGTCTTTCCACGCGAGGCGTCGGCCAGGGCCGACTTGTGTGGAGCCGAGGCACCACTTTCCTCGGTGCGCAGCAATACAGTACCGACTACTGCGGCCTCCGCTCCGGCATGCAAGGCCGCTGCGACGTCGGCGGACGTTGCGAGTCCACCTGCCGCCAACAGTGGAACCGACGTGCGGTGACGGATCCGAGCGATCAGTTCGGTGATCGGTGTTTCTGCCGGAACCTGCAGGGGAGTAATGGTTCCGGAGTGACCACCGGCAGCCGAAGATTGCACGACGAGCAGATCAGCACCGGCGTCGACGGCAAGAAGTGCCTCTGCCTCCGAGGTCACGGTGAACACGACAGTCGAACCGGCCGCGCGCAGTGCCTTGACGATGCCGGGGGCGGGAAAGCCGAAAGTGAAACTGACCACCGGAACCGGGTTTGCCAGGAGGAGATCGATCTTGTCCTCGAAATAGTCGTCGTCCTCGACCGGTTCCCCGACGGGAAGTGTGACGCCGTAACGATCTGCCTCTACCTGAATCGCCTCGGCATAGGTTCGGAAGGCGGTGGCGTCGACAGGTACCGGGTTGGGCGCAAAAACATTGACACCGAACGAGACTCCCTCGGTGCGCATAGTGTCCATCTGGTCGGAGAGAGCCTGTGGCGTCTTGTATCCGGCGGCAAGGAAGCCGAGGCCGCCGGCGCGCGCGGCGGCCACGACAAGAGCCGGTGTCGATGCTCCACCGGCCATAGGGGCCGCGATGACAGGGACTTTCAGGTCGAGATCGGTTGTGAGTGCACTCATTCGAACATCTCCAGTCCTACGCCGGACAGTGCTCCGGCGGTTTCGTCATCTGACATCAAAAACTACCTTCTCATTCGAGGTGGCCGTCCGAGGGCCCGCATCGAGATCGGAAGGGAATCGGTATCGCAAGGCTGCGGCAGCCACTGCCGCGGCAAAGACGACGGCACTTCCGAGCAGCAGAGCGTCGCGGTACCCGTCTCGTAGCAGCGGAGTGACAACGAGCGGACCAAGAATCTGACCGACGCTGTACCCAGCAGTCAGCAACGCCACTGCGCGAGGGAACTGCAGGTGCGCGCCGATGGCCAACACGATCGACCCGACACCGAGGAAGGTCACTCCGAACAGGAAAGCGGAGATCAGCGCGGGGCCGACGCCGCCGATGACAGCAGGAAGCGCTATGCCCACCGCCTGAACCAACAGTGCAGCCAGCAGCAGAGTCGGCCGCGACCAACGCAGGCTGAGCCAAGCCCACAAGGCGCATGACGGAAATGCAGCCAACCCGACCACTATCCAAGCACCACTGCCCACCCATTCGGGTGCGGCGAGATCGATTGCGGCAACAAGGAACGTGCCCGCGATGATGTAGCCGATGCCTTCCAGGAAATAGCTGATGAACAAGGGCGTGAACCACCGGCGTGTGCGTTGGGAACCGATAGTTGCGGGTGCGTCCGGTCTGATGATCGGACGTGGTTCCGGTGTCAGTCTCCAGGCTACGACCGCGCACACCGCTGCGAGGGTCGCAGATGCCAGCCAGGCTGTACTCCAGGTGCCGATGAAGCGGATGACGAACACGAGGACACCGGACAAGGCGATACCCAGCCCGACTCCGCCGAACCCCCACCCGGCCAGGAATTGGGACGTTCCCCGAAGGTGGGCGTGCAAAGCGCTGACGGCGATCATGAAGACGAGGGCGCTGGCGACGCCTGCGACGAGCCTGAGGACAAACCAGATCGATCCGTCGTGTGTGGTGGGCATGAGCACCAACGTCGCAATGAGAACCACCAACGACGTACGCATCACCGCTGCCGAACGCACCACCCCGGGAATGAAGATTCCCGCGAGCGCACCGATGAGGTACCCGACGTAGTTGGCCGTGGCCAGGGTGGCGCCGAGCGAGGCGGACATACCAGCCTGAGAGTGCATCAGCGGCAGGATCGGTGTGTAGACGAACCGACCGATGCCCATGCTCGCGGCCAACGCAGCGCCGGCTTGGACTGCGTGCGTTCGCGGAGAAGTCGCGCTCTGGGCTGAGGTCATGGACTTATCCTGTGCCTCGTTCGTGCCGGACCGCCACGACCGCTTTGCTCCTGACTGATAGGCGCAACCTCCCACCGCACGTAGCATCCGGGCACGTAGCATCTGGGATTGTGGAGCTGCGTCAGCTGAGATACTTCGAGGTCGTCGCCGAGGAACTGCACTTCGGCCGAGCCGCGGCACGGCTACTGATAGCCGGGCCCTCGTTGTCGCAGCAGATCATGGCACTCGAACGCGACCTCGGCGTCAAGCTGTTCGTCCGCGACCGCCGCTCCGTCGCCCTGACCCCGGCCGGCGCCGCGCTGCTCCCCGACGTCCGCGCGCTGCTCGAGCGAGCCGAGAATCTACGCCGTCGCGCGGAACGTCTGTCCGGAGCTGAGCCCGTCCGGATCGGCTACGTCAACTGGCTTCCCACGGATCTCGTCGCGCGCACCTCAGGGGTTGCGCAACTGCACGTCGACCCGTGGGTGGTGCCCTCGCACGCGCAGGCCACGCGGGTGGCAGACGGTAGCCTCGACCTTGCTATCGCCTGGGTGCGGAAAACCGATGTAGCCCAACACGGTTTGAAGGCCCGGCTACTCGGCGCGGATCGGATTCACGCGGTCTCCTCCGGTGCGGACACCACGCCGGTGCAGGCGCGAGACGTCGTCCTACTGGTCGACGACGACACCACCTCCTGGTGGTCGTGGAACGTATTTGCCGAAGAATTCGCCCGCGATACCGGCGCGCAGATCCTGCGCATCAACGATGGCGGGATCACCGGCCCCGCATTCTTCGATCACGTCCGAGCTATCGGCCGCCCCGTGGTCAACTCACCCAAGGGTCAGACCACAACGCTGCCAACCGACCTCACCGCACGTTCAATGGTCGACCCGGCAGCAGTCTGGACGTGGTCGCTCCTGTGCCGCGAGAACGAAACGCGCTCTGCTGTTCTCGCCGCCGTCGACGCTCTTACTCGGGACGTCACTGATCTCGGAATCCAAGAAGACGGAATATGGCTACCCAAGGACGATCCCTACCGGAGGAATTGATGGCACGACGGGCAATTCGTGTGTTCTGGGGACGGCGGCCCGAATCGGTTCAGGCCGTGTCGATCCGGTGGCGACGAACCCTGGAACAAGTCGAGTTCCTGTTGCCGGAGGCAGTCGGTGGGTCGTGGCAACAGGTCCACTCATCCGGACCTGCCACCACCCTGACCGTCGAACAACTGACCCAGGTGCTCGACAATGCACGGACTGCCGAGAATTGGTCGGATCGTCTGGGAATCGGATTGAGACTCACATCCGGCGGTGGCCCAGAATGGGAACTCGAACTCTCCGGGCTGGCGGGCGGCGAACCGGAAATCGTCCTTCAGTCGATGGTTCTCGCTGTCAGCGCGCCAGCTGCCGCCGAAGTTCCTGAGACAGAACTACTTCGGATGCTCGCCGTTGTGTGGGAACCGGACTTCGGAGACGTCACCGACGACAACATCCTCGACGCTCTCGAAGACGAGTCCGACTATCGCGTCGGTGATCCCGTAGTGGGCCGAGTCGGTTTTCTCTCGGCAGCCAGGGCAGATGCGCTCCCTGCCGAGTTGGGAGTCACAACCTCCGCAGTGCCGGGCCGGGGCGTACTGCTTCAGATCGGATCCGTCGATACAGTCCTTCGGGCATACGAACGCCTCCGTGACGCCGGGGCGCTGGAACCGCTGCCCCGTCCATTGGATCGGGCAGTCTTCTGAAACCTTGCTATGGACGATGACCGCGAATCGGTAAAGAACTCAGCCCTCTCCCGGCTGCCTCTTCGCGCCGCCGTTGCGAGCTTCGATGGCCTCGATGGACTTCGTGAACGACTTTCCCAACACCTGAGTGCCGAAGAGCCCGAGTACCGATGCCAGGAGCTTTCCCTTGATGTTCTTGCCGTCGCGGACCACGACGGCGTCGACATCGGTCAGGCCGGTGGGCTGCTGGGTCAGGGTGTAGGTGTGGCTCGAGGCACCACCCCACAGATTGGAATCGGTGGTTGTCATCACGACGCGATGCGGGTCGGTCCAGTCGTAGTGCAGGCGTTCCCAGATGCCGCTCGAGCCCTCGGTTACATCAGCCTCGTGGGGGCCCTGTTGGTGCACTTTCAAGTAACTGTCCGCGCTGCGGCCGAAGATTTCCTCACGGCCCGGCCCGAAGTCGGTCAGGCCGGCGAGGACCTGTTCGGGCGTCGCGGTGGTCGTCTGGTGAAGATGGATCGTGGTCATGGCGCCTTCCTTCAACTGTGGATGATCCGGTGCTGAAATGCGGAGGAGTGACTCATCCAGCACACCACTCGGACGAAATGAATGAAAGAGGACAGTTCGCTCTGCCTCGAACCGTTATTCGCCGCTGCGCCGACTGGCAGTGATTGCGCCGTGCGGCCGGTAGCCGCTCCCCGTCCGGGTATGGGTCTCGATCACGTCGAAACCCGCCGTGACCAGCACTTGGGAAAGTTCACCCACCGGCCATCGATAGCCGGTTGTCGCCGCGTGATCAAAAGCCTCGACGCTTGCGCCTTCGAAGAAGCCCACCAGCAACCCACCGCCTGGGCGGATCACACGCGCGAATTCAGCGAGCGGTGTCTCGATATCTTGCGGGTGGTGGTGAATGAGTGAGTACCAGGACAGCACGCCGCCCAGAGAATCCGCTTCGACGTCCAATGCCTCGAAGCCACCGACCTCGAAGGAAAGGTCTGGGTATTGATCGCGAGCGCGTTCGACGAACTCCGGCACCAGATCGATCCCACTCACGGCCAGCCCGCGCTGGGCCAGGAAGTCCGTCCACTGCCCCGGCCCACACCCGGCGTCGAGCACACGGCCGGTCAATGTGGCGGCCCAACTGGTCACCAGGGCCCGATCAGATGCGTGCGTCGAATCCATGTGGCCGAAGAGATCTGTGTACTCCTGGGATCGGGCTGAGTACGAATCTCGGACGGTGTCTCTTCGTAGCGCGCTCGCGTTCTCCATTCCGTCAATGATCGTCGATGCGAGCCGACCTGATTCGCAACTCGCCGTAGTAAAGCCTGCCGCGCTGTTGACTGCGAGCGGTCACGATCGGAAGCTGGCTCATATGGTGGAAGAAAAGGATCTGTCCGCGAAGATCCGCGAATTGCTCAGTGCCCGATCAGCCGAGTCGAGCATCTGCCCCTCCGACGTGGCTCGCGCAGCGGCACCCGACAATTGGCGTCCGCTGATGGATTCCGTCCGAGAGGCTGCCCGCCGCATGGTCGCCGACGGCGAAGTACAGATCACCCAGGGCGGCGAAGTCGTCGACCCGGAATCCGCACGAGGTCCGATCAGAATTCGGTGGGCTCGTTGATCAACCCCGTGGCCTCTGGCGGCGCCGCTCTCGCAGCGTGAAATCAGCGGAAACGGTCCAGATGCTCACGCAGGAATGCATCCAGGCTTCGTGGCTCACGCCCCAGCACACGTGTCACCGTGTCGGTGGGTGACTCCGGACGCGAGATGGCAAGCTCCTGGATCTCCAGAATGTGCTCGGCCAGCCACGGAGGCATGTGGGCATGATCGACGAGGTTTCGCCGCAGTTCGTGCGGTGGCAGGTCGATGTATCGGACGGGGCGACCGAGCATGCGGGTCAGAGAATCGGCGATGCCACCGTAGCCGACCGCCTCGCTGCCCGTCAGGACGTAGGTACCGCCGACGAGGTCGGCGCGCGTGAGTACTGCGGCCGCGACGTCGGCGATGTCTCGGCAGTCGATCCAGTTGCACGGCGCGTCTCGCATAGCGCCCAGAATGACCCCCTGCGCAGCCACCCCCGGGGCGAGGAGCAACAAATTCTGCATGAACGCGTAAGGGCGGAGCAGGGTGTGGCGGAGTCCGGATGCGCGCAGGTGTTCGCCGACGGCATGGTGGCCGCGGGAGAGAGCGATGGGGGAGTCGGCCGCGGCGGCGGGGTCGGAGATCTTGACGATGTGTTCGACGCCGCTCTCGGCGGCTATGTCGATCACACGCGTTTCGAGCTCGACCTGGTCGAGGCCGTTGGCCATGGCGAGGAAAAGCTGTTCGGCCCCTTTGAAAGCCGTACGTAGCGAAGTTGGGTCTGCGGCGTCGGCCGGCACTACTTCGACCACACCGTCGGCTAAATCGCCGAGGTGGGCGCGCAGCCTGTCCGGGTCGCGGGACAGCGCTCTGCTCGGCACACCCGAGGATGCGAGACTGCGTAGCAACGCGCCGCCTGTGGTTCCGGACGCTCCCATGATGACGATCATCGTGTTCCTTTCGGTCTTCCCCAGGAAACCGGGGATCTTTGACATGTGTTTTCGGTCAGGGATTCTGACGGCGCCAGCGCCAACTCACGATGACGGCAGCGACAGCGGCAGATATCGGCAGGTCGATGTGCAGGCGAGCAAGCCAAGCGGTGTCGACCACGCTCGTGTGATCTGGTAGCCAACGGGAGGCCAACCACCCGACGAGGCCTGCGATTACAGCGGCTCCGACGGCAAGAATGGCCGCCACCATGATGCGAGGCAGGGCCGTCGTCCACGTTCGTGACCTCCCGCGACGCTGCAGCCAGGAGCCGATCAGCAACGCCACCACAGCCGACGTGCCCGCGATGGACGTAAAGGCCGCCATCGTCAGGCCCGACTGGCCGGACGCGACTCCGCCCGCACTCGCCATCAATGCAGGGGCAAGGTAGGCGACCAGCACCTCTCTCCACAGGGTGAAAGGTCGCGCGGTGCGACGATCGGCAACCTGGACGCGTCGATTGGAATCTGTTATCTCCCTTTTGTTTTCGTGACGGATCGGTGGGGTGAGTCCGGACATGAAGGAGACCAACTTTCCGATTTTAATTAGGTGGCTAACTATTTGGGCATGAAAGGAGAAGCCTCTGTCGAGAATCAACGACGATTCGAATCGCTACGCGAATGCCTGGAATCCCAGCCGACTACTCCGCAGTCAGCGCACCGATACCGCGAACGACCCGCGAGAGCAGATCCAGAAAGACCGCACGCTCGTCGACGGTGAGCTCGCCGACCATCTCCTCGAGACGGGCAAAGTGCTCTGGCGCCATGTCACGTAAACGCTGAGCGCCACGAGCAGTCAGGACGACCACCGCACCACGCCCATCCTCGGCGGACGGACGCCGAGCGACCAAACCCTCCTGCTCGAGCCCATCGACCAGCCCGGTGACCGTGGCTCGCGAGACGCCGAGATCAGCGGCCAGCCGCGAGGGAGACTTCTCCCCGTCGTGATCTTCCAGATCCGCAAGCAGTCGATAACGGCCGGTCGACAGTCCATACCTCGCGAAGTGAACCTCGGTCGCTCGACCGAGTCGCGCCCCCGCCGAGATCAGCCGCACCGCAACCAGCACCGCCTGCGGATCGGACCCGAGGCCGTAGTGCTCCAACTGCCTCCGCGCCTGACCCAACGTGGGTGAGTCGTGATCGGTTCCGTCCACTGCCATGCAACTAATATGGCACCTAACTACATTCTGGTCAACCCTCCACCAGGGCCAGTGTCAACGCTGTCGAAACCGTGCGCGAGTTGCAACAGGTCCAGATCGGCATGACTGCGAGCCAGAACTTGTATGCCCATTGGCAGCCCGTCAGAATTGAAGCCTGCAGGCAGGCTGATGGCCGGCACGCCCAGAAGTGTTGCGATTGTCGCGACCTCCATCCACCGGTGGTACGACGACATTGCCCTGTCGTTTATCGATGTGGGCCAGTCTATTTCGATGTCGAATGGGAACACCTGAACACTCGGTAGCACGATGAAGTCGTACGTATCGAAGAGAGTCAGGAACGCGTTGTACATCGCGGTTCGTTTCACCGAAGCCTCGTAGACGTCCAGCGCCCCGATGGGTGGACGCCCATCCGTTCCATCGACCAGGCCCTCCACCTCGTATCGAGCTTCGGGCTTGAGCGCCGCCCGCGTGACCGGGTTGCAGTAGAGGGGGTACAGCTGAGAGCCGGCGAGCCAGTGCCGGAACGTCAGCCACAGCGGCCAGAGATCCTCATTTCCGTTGAACCCGAGCGCTTTCGGAAGACAATGTTGTGAATCCATCTCGATTCCGAGCGCTTCGAAGACCTGCAATGACGATTCACAGATCTCGAGCACTCCCGACTCCATGGGGAGATACCCGCCGAGGTCACCCATCCACACTGCCCGCGCGCCGGAAAAATCTCGCTCCAGCGTCGACGCCAGGCCTCCGTCCGAGTCGAGGGACAACGGAGTGCGCGGATCGTATCCCGACATCGTTTGTAACAACATCGAGAGATCCGTCGCGGTGCGTGCCATCGGTCCGGGAACCCCCGCCTGTTGCACGAACACATCCGGTCCCTTCGCCGGTACGCGGCCGAAGGATGGACGGAGTCCGAGAATGTTGTTCCAAGCGGCGGGATTTCGAAGTGATCCCATGAAATCACTGCCGTCCGCTACCGGGACCATGTGAAGAGCCACTGCGACGGCAGCACCACCGCTACTTCCACCCGCCGATCGGCTCGGGTCGTAGGCGTTGCCGGTTGCACCGAAGATCTCGTTGTAGGTGTGTGAGCCCAGCCCGAATTCCGGAACGTTGGTCTTGCCGACGAAGATCGCTCCCGCGTCCCGTATGCGAGCAACGTGAATCGAATCACTTTGCGCTGCAGGCATGTCGAATTCATCCCGAAAGAAGCCTCGAGTCGTCTTGAGACCTTTCACGTCTGCGGTGTCCTTCACCGCGTGAGGGAACCCATGCATCCATCCCAAATCGTGGCCGTCGGCCAGGAGTTTGTCCCGCCCCTGCGCCTCCTGCACCAATTCCTGCCGTGGGCGAAGGCTGACAATGGCGTTGACCGAAGGGTTCACCGACTCGATGTGGTCGAGATAGGCGTTCATCACCTCCTCGCATGACACTTGCCGATCATGGATTGCCACCGACAAATCGGATGCGTCAAGACGAACGATTTCGTTTCCAACGGGCGACGTGGGCTGTGAAGACGTCAAGTGATGCTCCTCGAGTCGGTGCTGATCAGTAGTCCAGTGAAATGGGGCGCGGGCCGGTTTACATCGTTACCGCCACAGCAGATTCCGCGATGTGACTGAAGTGCGTCAGGCGTCCGCTCAGGCGCTGTTCGGAAGTCTCTCTCAGTGCGGAGACCAGTGCGGCGCGTAATGTCCGGCCGACGCGTTCACAGAATTGGTCAGGTTCGTCGGCGGCATCGGGGTGCTCGGGTATCACCGCATGCACAATGCCGTCTGCCAGTAGATCCGTTGATCGAATGTTCTGCGCCGAGACCATCTCCAGCGCATGGACGATATCGCGGTAGATGATCGCACTTGCACCCTCCGGAGGTAGCGGGGACAGCCAACCGTGCTGAGCGGCGAGAATGCGGTCCGCCGGCAACAGCGCCAGTGCACCCCCACCCGCACCCTGGCCGAGGAGCAGCGATACCGTCGGCGTCCTCAGCGCCAGGAGTTCTGCCAGGCACTTCGCAATCAGAGTCGAAAGTCCGTCCTCCTCTGCTTCTTTCGACAGATCAGCGCCGGGTGTGTCGATGACCGTCACGAGCGGCAGGTCCAGCTCTCGAGCAAGGTTGATTCCCCGGCGCGCCTGACGCAGTGATGCCGGGCCGAAGGACTGATGTCCGGTCTGGGCGTGGCGATCCTGCCCGAGCAGAACGCACGAGATGTCCCCGAAGCGAACCAATGCAAGAAGCAGAGCAGGGCTATGTTGACTTTGCCCGGCTCCATTCAGGAGCAACACGTCTGAGGCCGCATGGGCAAGTAGCTCGCGAACGCCCGGCCGTCCGGAACGGCGGGAAGCAAGAACCGTTTCCCAGGAGGGTGTCGCGGGGCCACTGACATTCGAGAGCGCCAGTCCGCGCTCACCGAGTGTCGGGCGCGAGGTCAATACCCTGAGAAACACATCCAGTGTCTCCGCGAGCTTTTCAGGAGAGCGGATGGCATCCACCAGCCCGTGCGCTTCGAGGTTCTCGGCCGTTTGGACCCCCGGCGGGAACGGGATGCCGTACAGGGTTTCGTACACCCGGGGACCGAGGAACCCGATGAGCGCCCCGGGCTCGGCGATCGTGACGTGACCGAGCGAACCCCAAGAAGCGAAAACTCCACCCATGGTGGGATTTCGGAGATACACCAGGTAGGGCAAGTGGGCTTCCTTGTGGGCGGTCACGGCGCCGGTGATCCTGACCATCTGAAGGAACGCCGTCGTTCCTTCCTGCATCCGTGTTCCACCGGAAACCGGCAGGGCGACAAGAGGTAGCGCTTCTCTCGTCGCCCGCTCGATGGCATCGACGAGGCGTCCGCCGGCTGCTACACCGATCGACCCCGCCAGAAATCCGAACTCACAGATCAGTACCGCGACTCGGCGCCCACGTACCGTTGCGGACCCGGTCATCACGGATTCGTCCAGCCCGGTCCGTTCACGCGCCGCTGCCAGTTCGTCTGCGTACGCGCCGTGAGCCACGCTCTGACATACACTCGAATCCCACGATGCCCAAGAGTCAGGATCGAACGTGAGATCGATCATTTCGTGTGCGGTCAGACAGTTCATTGCCTTGGTCTCCTAGCCATTTCAAGATTTCTGCGCCATCCGCGCCGAGCACCGGCGGCGGTCGATGTTCAGTGCGAGTAACCTCGGTGCCGTCAGTGTCGAAGAACCGCAACGGTGGTCCCGGAATGGTCAGCCTCCCGAGTGTTCGATGATCGACCTCGACGAGTAGCCCCTGCGAGCGGGTCTGTTCCCACTCGTACACCTCACGCAGGTTTCGGACTCTTCCCGCCGGAACGCCGGTGGCCTCCAGCTTCGTCAACAGTTCTTCGGTCCCGTAGGCCCCGAAGACCGCTTCGACCAATTCGTTGACCTTCTCACGGTTCTCGACCCGTTCCGGGTTTGTCGCCATACCGTGTCTATCCGGTTCGATCCAGAATCCGTCGCAGAAACGTTTCCACAGGCCTTCACTGCCGACTGCGATCTGTACGGCACCGTCTGCCGTCGGAATAGGCCGTACGGACAGATCGACGGATGATGATTGCCCTGAGCCTCGCCGATCTCCCCTGCGACGGTCCATCTCGTCCCCTGAAAAGCGTGCACACCGACAACACTCGCCAGCAGGGAGGTTCGGACAACCTGTCCCCTGCCCGTCACCTCCCTCTCTCTGAGTGCTGCAAGAATTCCGAACGCTCCATGCACTCCGGCAAGGAGATCGGCGACAGGAACGCCGACACGTTGTGGGTCATCGGGTGACGAACCGGTCAGTGACATCAATCCGGCTTCGCCTTGGGCGATCTGGTCATACCCGGCGCGGCCGCCCTCAGGACCGTCATGGCCGAATCCGCTGATCGACAACACGACCAGTCCGGGATTGATCTCCGCCAACCTTTCCATCGGGAACCCCAAGCGGTCCATCACGCCGGTGCGAAAATTCTCGATCAGAACGTCGGCGCTTGCGATGATGGCTGCGAGAGTTCGACAACCGTTCTCGGACTTGAGATCCAAGGCGATTGATTCCTTGTTTCGGTTTGCCGACAGGAAGTACGTCGATTCACGTTCGCCCTGGGTGGGGTCGACGAAAGGTGGACCCCACCCACGCGTGTCGTCTCCGCCGTCAGGTATTTCGACCTTGACGACGCGCGCTCCAAGATCCCCGAGCATCATGGCCGCATGCGGACCGGCCAGTGCCCTGCTCAGATCCACGACGACTGTACCCGCCAGTGGTCCTTCGTAATTCGGTGTCACTGCTGCTTCTGCAGGCACTGCCAAATCCTCTCGGGTGATGGGAGACCTGCTCCGTATCGATGAGCTAAACACTGGAAGGGGAGAGGGATTCGGAAACTTCGCCGGCAGCAGTGAGGTCCTTTCCTTTCGACTCGGGCAGGAAGAAGATCACGGTGGCGACCGAGATTGCCATCAGAACAATGGCGTACCAGTTGAAGACGCCGGGAATTCCCTTGTCGGCGAAGAAGGCCTGTAGATACGGCGTCGTACCACCGAAAACTGCGACGGCGAGGGAAGTCGGTAATCCGATTCCGACCGCGCGCATGCGAGTCGGGAACATCTCGGAGAACACGGCAGGACCGATGGACACGGTGCCGGCCATGAATACCAGGGCAATTGCCATTGCCACGAACAACTGCCACGCCTGCCCCCGAATGATGGAGGTGAGCGGAAACAGCAAGGTGATCATCATGATTCCCGAGAAGATCAACACCGGGCGTCGGCCGATGCGATCCGAGACGGTTCCCCAGACAGGCAACATGATGATGAACACGACATTGGCGGCGGCTCCCGCCCACATTGCTCCCGAAGGATCCACGCCGTGGACACTGATGGCATACGCCGGGGTTGCCACGGCCCACACGTAATAGTTGACCGTCGATCCCACCGTCATCGCAGCGACTCGCACGAGCAGACGACGATGTTCACGGATCTGCGACCACAGTGAAGGCTTGGACTTCTGCGATTCCGACTTCTGTGATTTGGCAGATGATTCGAAGATCTCTGTTTCCTGCAACCGTGATCGCAAGTACAGCGCGAACAACCCGAAGACTCCGCCGAGCACGAACGGAATTCGCCAACCGTAACTGCTCATTTGGGCGTCAGTGAGTATTCCCGAGAGGACCGCCGCCAGAACTGCGCCGCAGATGATGCCGATGGTTCCGGAAAAGTAGATCAAGCTGGCCCACAAGCCGCGCTTCTCTCTCGGCGCCATTTCCGATATATACGTATTGGCCGAGGGCAACTCTCCGCCGTGAGCCAGACCCTGGATCATTCGACACGTCACCAAGACGACGGCGGCCCAAGCTCCGATCGTCTCGTGCGTTGGGGTGAGGCCGATGATCAGACTCCCCACTGCGGCGAGCCCGACTGCGACGGTCATCGAAAACTGTCGGCCGCGGCGATCCGCGATCAAACCGAAGAGCACTCCGCCGAATGGGCGGGCGACGAACCCGACGGCGAAGACTCCAAAAGTCTTCAGCAGATCGGACATCGGGCTTCCGCTGGCAAAGAACTGTGGTGCGAAGAACACCGCAAAAAGAGCGTAGATGTTCCAGTCGAACCACTCCATGGCATTTCCGGTGCCGATTCCGAACAGAACCTTCAGGTTCTTCTTCCTCGACGAGGACTGTGTGGCTTCTTCGTGGTGATCGCTCATCGTGTACCTCCAGCGGTGACGGCCAGCTTTTCGACAGCCAGAGCCGAATAGACCGCGGCCGCATCCCCGAGCACACCCTCGAAGAACTGTGCACGCGGTGAATGGTTTGTCGGAGCAGCGATCGGATCACAGCCCGGCATTGCAGCGCCGAGACCGATGAACGCCCCCGGCACTCTGTCCAGGACATAGGAAAAATCTTCGGAACTGCTTGTCGGCCTTGGTGATTCCAGGTAGTGCTCCTCGCCGAGCAATTCACGAATCACGCCCTCACCGAATGCAACTTCTTCCGCATTGTTGACGGTCAAGGGGAACTGGGCACGGAAATCGACGTCCACCTCTACGCCGTGCGCGGCGGCAATGCCCTCGAGTCCACGGCGGATCACTGCGCCGAGTTGTTCCTCGTTCTCTGCCGACCAGTGACGGACGGTGGCACCGAAATGTGCGGAATCGGGGATCACGTTGTGTGCCGTGCCCGCATCCACGACCCCCACGGTGATGACAACCGGATCGAATGCGTCGAAATCCCGTGTCACAATGACCTGCAGCGATGTGATCATCTGTGCCGCAGCCGTGATCGGGTCCTTCGCGCGGTGCGGCGACGAGCCGTGACCACCCGCGCCTCGCACCGTCACGTCGAGAGTGTGCGACGCCGACATGATCGGCCCCGGCCTGCTCACGAAGAGTCCGGCCGGGATCCCGTTGGCCATGACGTGCAGTCCGTACGCGTAGTCGGCACGCTTTCCGGATACATCCAGCACGCCCTCGTCGATCATGTTCTTGGCCCCACCCCAGCCCTCTTCACCGGGTTGGAACATGAACACGACGTCACCGGCCAAGTGATCGCGGTGATGAGAGAGCAGCCTCGCCGCGCCGACCAATGCGGTTGTGTGCAAGTCGTGTCCGCACGCATGCATGGCTCCGTTCGTAGAGGCAAAGTCCACCCCGGTGCGCTCGTCGACCGGAAGCGCATCCATGTCGGCTCGCAGCAGCACTGTCGTCGTATCGTCTGAATCCCTCGCTGTACCTCGCAGGACGGCCGTAACCGAGGTACTCGAGGTTCCGGTGGAGATCTCGAGTGGGAGTCCCTGCAGCGCTTCGAGCACCCGCTCCTGGGTTCGTGGTAGTTCGAGGCCGATCTCCGGCTCACGATGTAACTCGTGCCGCAGCGCGACGAGGTCGCCCTGCATCTCGTCTGCGTCATCTTTCAGGTTCACAGAATGTGGCCTTTCGTTGGCAGGGGAAGACTCGCGAATTTCCGGAGACAGGCGCAGGTGCGATCTGCTGTTCTCGCAGCCCGGCACGATGTGTCGTAGGTAACGATCTAGATAGCTATGATGAAGCTTCCCTTAGGAATGATCGAGAATTCGCAGGAATTTCGCATGAGTGATGAATCAATGAAGGAATTCGACATGCTCGATGCGGCGGACCAGGCAATGGTTCACGCATTGCAGATCAACCCGAGGGCAAGTTGGTCGCAGATCGGGAAGGCTCTCGACCTCGATCCGGTGACTCTGTCCCGTCGATGGATCCGGCTGGTCGACCGCGGTGCAGCATGGATCGGGTGCAATCCTGGCCCGATCCTGGCCGCGTCCGGTCTGGGAAATCTTGCCTTCGTGGAAATCGACTGTGTCAACGGCAGCGTGAAAGCCGTGGCGCACGCGCTCAGCGAGCAACGGATGGTGACCGGAATCGAACACGTGACGGGCGCGCGCGACCTGCTGGTCACGGTGATGGTGACGGATTTGAGCGTCCTGTCGCAGTGGGCCACCGAGGAGTTGGGTGCCATTGCCGGCGTCGTATCGAGCCGCATCCAGCTCGCCGGGACGATTTACACCGGCGGCAGTCGGTGGCGGTTGCGTGCGCTGAGTTCGAGTCAGGCGGATGCTCTGGCCGCAACGCGCATCACGGTGGATCACCACGGCGCATTTCGGCCGACGGACATGGACCGACGCATCATGGTTGCACTGTCGGTGGACGGTCGAGCGTCGTACACCGAATTAGCCGAAGAATGTGGCGCCAGCGTCGACACGATTCGACGACGTGCGCGCCGCCTTTTTGCCGCTGGGATGGCCCGACCCCGCTGCGAGGTGGCGCGTCCTCTCTCCGGAAGCCAGGTGACCGTCATCCTCTGGGCCCAGGTTTCGCCGTCTCAGATCGGCCATGCTGCACTGACGATCTCGGCTATGCCCGAGGTCCGTCGATGCACGGGGGTCACTGGTCGCGACAACTTGCTGATCGTCGCGTGGGCACGGTCCGTGGACGACGCGCAGCGACTCGAAGGACGGTTGTGCGAAGCACTTCCCGGTCTCTCGATCGCAGATCGCGTGATCTCGCTGTGGACGATGAAGCTCAACGGTCACCTGCTCGACGAGCGGGGGTACCGCGTGCGAGCGGTGCCGATCAGCCCCGGTGAGCCGGCCCGTCGCAGTGTGGAACCTTCCGCGTGAAGCTCATTGCGCAGTCTTCGAAAGACCTTGGAAGCAAGACACTCAACTCTTTGCGGTGCCGGACAAACCGAGTGAAGTCGGCAATATGTGATCGACCAACATGTCGACGATGCGTTCAGCTTCGTCAGGAGCGAGGAGAGTCGCGAACCGGACGGTCGAGCCCGCGATGTGATTGCACGTGAAGACAAGCTGATCGACGTCGTACTGCATCGACTCCGGCACCACGCCACGGATAACGTCAGCGATGAGAGCACTGGTCTGACGTGTGTTCTCCACATCGATCCGAGCGAGGTCGGGGTTTGCGACGGCTGCTGACCACACCGCCGCGTACGTGGTGTCGTCGCGGAAGATCTGCCAGTAGCCGCGGACAATGGAACTGATGACTTCGCGTGCGTCTTGCACCGTCCCGGCGGGAGCGATCGATTCGATGAGACGGGCACGCACCAGGCCTTCGTATCGCTCGAGCAGTGTCTGCACGATGGCGGCCTTTCCCGGAAAGTATCGGTAAATCGACGGGAGCCGAAGGCCTGCTGCCGATGCCAGTTCACTCATGGTCATGGCATCGATGCCGTCGCGCGCGATGAGTTCTGCCGCACAATCCAAGATGGCCTCGACGCGCGCCTTGCTGCGCTGCTGTTCCGGAAGGCGACGGGAGGGAACGGCGTCGGTCGTCATCGTGCAATCTCCGTCATGGATACGAGAATATACGGCCTTCACCCCTTGACATGACAGAGTGTCACGTTCACCATATGTGAAAGGTTCTCACGTATCGGTTCGTTTGTTCGCCGGTGCGCCGACGATCCTCTTCGATTAGTTCGGCTTGACATCGCCGACGACCCAATCAAGTTGACACACAAGAGGAGTCAAGACGTGTTGGAAAACGGTGTGCCGATCGACCAGGTGCTGGCGGAGCTTGCCGAACGGCATCGAATGGATGACCCGTACGCAGATCGTCCCGGCATGGTGAACATGTACAACACTGGTCTCGACACCGTCGAGAAGGTCGCAACAGATGCCTTCGGAATGTACATACATGTGAATCCCCTTTACTCGTCGACGTTTCCGAGCGTCTATGCGCTGGAGAAGGAGTTGGTCCGCGCCGCGAATGACATGCTGCACGGGCCCCACGACGCCACCGGCAGCTGGACCATGGGTGGCAGCGAAAGCATCATGATGGCCACGAAGGCCGCACGAGACGGAGCGAAGCACATCACGCGGCCGAACATGGTACTTCCGATCTCGGCCCATGCGGCATGGTGGAAGGCTGCGCACTACCTCGGCGTCGAGGCCCGGACTACGACGGTGGACCCGGAGACGTACAAGGCCGACGTCGCTGCAGTCAAAGCGGCCGTCGACGAGAACACGATCTTCGTGGTTCTGTCGGCACCCCAGTACGGGCAGGGCGTGATCGATCCGATCGAAGAGATCGGTGAGTTCTGCCTGGAACAGGGGATTCGCCTCAACGTCGATGCCTGCATCGGTGGCTGGGTTCTTCCGTTCGCCGAACGGCAAGGATTCGAGATTCCGCTGTGGGACTTCAGAGTTCCCGGCGTCAGCTCGATCACCGTCGACCTGCAGAAGTACGGGTACACGAACAAAGGATGCTCGCTCGTTCTGTATCGCAGTCGCGAACTGCGTCTTCCACAGTTCTTCGCACACGCGAATTGGACCGGCTACCCGATCGTCAATTCCACGGTGATGAGTTCGAAACCAGGCGGGTTGCTCGCCGCAGCATGGTCGATCGTCAAACACATCGGAGACGACGGCTACATGCATCTCGTCGAAGAGGGTCTGCGGATTCGCCGGGAACTGGAGGCGGGGGTCGCCGCGATACCAGGGCTGCGAATCATGGGGAAGCCCGAATCCACGCTCGCTGCAATCACAACCGATCCAGACGCGGACGAGGGCGTCGACTTCTTCCTCTGGATCGACGAACTCGCGAAGCGGAACTGGACCATGCAGCCACAGTTGACGCAGCCCGGCGTTCCTCCGAGCATCCACTTCACGATCGCGAAACAGCATGGTGATTACATGGCCGAGTTCATCGACGTCATGCGAGAGGCCTTGGACGCAGCGCGACTTCGTGACCCCTTGATTCCGGCGGAGCGCCTCGCCGAGATTCACGCCCTGCCCGCCGACACTACTTTCGCCGACATCGTGCCCGTCGTGATGGACAGCTTCGAGGACGGGAAGCCGTCGACGAAGACGCACCTCGTGCTCGACGCCCTGCCGATGCCGCTGCGAGAGATGGCGATGCTCGCCTACTTCGACGCACTCACGTGAGCCGGCGATCAGTGTCGATCGACGAAACAGCAACTCGCCGAACACCAAAGATCTCCCGTTGACTCGAAGGAGATCGTTGGTCTCCGTCGACGGCCGCCACGTCCGAGAATCCTGTCGACCACCGAGGTGAGTCGAGGTACTCACGAGAAAGCGCGACCGTTCGGATGTTCGCTCGGAAAGGGCAAAACCCCTTCCAGGGCGAGACCAATGGCGAAGGCCGTATGGTCGTCGTACGGCCGCGTGACGATCTGTGTGCCCGTGGGGATTCCGTTCCGAGCGAAACCGGTGGGGATTGTCAACACCGGGCAACTGCTCAGGATATTGAAGGTGATTGCCGGTACAGCCTCGAGATAGAACTCCAATTCTGTTCCAGCCACCTTGATTCCGTGCCCGACGTAGTCGTCACCGGCAAGAAACCCGTCCGTCGCCACTGCCGGAGTGATCAATGCGTCATAGGTGTCGAACTGAGACCCGATCGACGAATACAGTTCGGCTTCGATCGCGAGTCCGTCGAGGAAAGTCGCGTCACCACGGGTGCGGCGTGCCCATCGGGCGAATTCCTTCGCGTACTCCGTGACCTTGTCGGGGTGCGCGGACGCTTCGGCAGAAATCGAAGCACCGAATACGTGGTCGTAGTGAATGGCAGCAGCGCGCATGATTGCAGCGCGTGACAGGTCGACTTCGACGATCTCGGCGCGTGCGCCCAGCGCAGTGAGAGTATCCACCAACTTCGCCGTGTTCTCGGCGACGTCCGAAGCAACCGGCCAGTCACCCAACGCGGGAATCACGGCGATACGCATGCCTGTGCACGAACGCGTCGCGAAGGTAGATAACTGCGATACCGGTACATGCGAGGCAATGTCGGTGGAGGTCGGTCCCGCGATGACTGATTGCATTGTGAGACAATCGCTTACGGTGCGAGCCATCGGACCGCAGTGGCAGTAGCGATCGAGGTTGAAGGGAGGATCGACCGGGACACGTCCGTGTGGTGGCTTGAACCCGACAATTCCGTTGAACGACGACGGAGTTCGGATCGATCCCGCAACATCGGAGCCGGTAGCCAAGTGCGTCATACCGGTGGCAAGTGCGACTGCCGATCCGCCGGAAGACCCACCGGAGGAGTATTTCGTGTTCCACGGATTGCGAGTGACGCCCCACAACTCGGACTGCGTGAACGCGGCCGAGGAGAATTCCGGGGCGGTCGATCGCGCGTGGACGATGGCACCGGCGTCGATGATTCGCTGCACGAAAGTCGAAGTGTGAGTGGCGATCATATCCTCATAGACCTTGGACCCTTGAGTCCACGGTTGACCTTGCACTGGTTCGTCCTCTTTCACCACAACGGGAACACCGGCGAGCGGAAGCCCGTCATCCCAGCCGCGGGCGTAGTGACGTTCGGCTGATTTCGCTTGTGCCCGTGCAGCATCGAAGAACGTATGTCCCACTGCATTCACGGTTGGGTTGAGCGCCTCGATACGCTCGATGGTGGACTCGAGCACTTCCACCGGAGACAGCGATTTGTCTCGGTAGCGGCCGAGCATCTCGGTCACGTTCATGAAGGTTACATCGGACATCGCGCGCATATCTGTTGTCCTGCCTGTGTGAAAAATTCGTGTGGTCGGCTACGTTGTCTGTTCCTGTTTTGCCGCGACAGGACTGCGGATTACCGCGAGCAGCATTGCAAGAGTGGCGATTCCCGCTGCGATCCAGAAGACCGATCGGGGTCCGGAGTGGTCGTGAACGCGTCCGCCCACGAACGCGCCGAGGGCGATGCTTGCATTGAAGACTGCGACCCAGAGGGCGGATGCAGCCTCTCGGTGTGCGGGAGCTGCGTGTGCGATCCATGTCTGAGTACTCACGGATACACCGCCGTAGAAGAAACCCCATGCCGCCATGAGCAGAGCGCCGGCGATCAAGGTGGCGGCCCAGATCGGAAACAGGGCGAGTGTCAACGCTATTCCCACGCTGAGGACGACGACCACCGTCTTCGAAGACTTGGCGGCGGATGGCCCGGCAATGAAGTTGCCGACGACGCCGAGGACACCGTAGATCAGCAGCATCGTGCCGACCTGCGAAGCGTTCGCCCCTGCAAAGAACTCCAGTCCCGGACGCACATAGGTGTAGGCCGCGAAATGAGCGGTGACGAGGAGAGCGGTAATTGCGATTCCGACCCGGACTCCCGGGTTCCGAAAAGCCTCCAGGAGACTGCCGAGCGACAAGGCTTGATCGGCCGGCATCGTCGGCAGGACAGCGAACATGGCGAGCGCGATCACCGCCGCGGCGCAGCTGAGAGCCCAGAAAGCGACGCTCCACCCGGCCGCCGCCCCGATGTACGTCCCAGCAGGAACACCGAGAACTGAGGCGACGGCGATTCCGCTGAAGATGATCGTGGTCGCCAACCCGACGGATCTGGTCTCCACCAACCTGGGAGCCAGGCTCGCGGCGAGTGCCCAGACTCCGCCCATGCTCACCCCTAGAAGGACGCGAGCCACAGCGAGGACAGCGAAGCTCGGCGCAAGGGCCGTGAGGGCGTTCGCCGCTGCGACGAACAGCATCAAGACGATGAGCGTCGACCGACGATCGAAGCGCCGGGTCACAACGGGCACGAACGGCGCAGTGGCCGCTGCCACCAACCCGGTGATGACCAGTGAGAGCCCGATGGTCCCTTCGCTTTCCACCAGAGCAGCACCGATCGGGGTGAGTAGCCCGACCGGCATCATCTCTGCCGCGACAACGACGAAGGTGGACGCTGCGATCAGGGCGACAGCAGCCCAGTGGTTCTCGGTGGTGTGTGCGTGGGTTGGGGATGTGGGCGCGGGGCTGTGCTGCCCGGGCGCGGAATGTGGCATGTAACCAGGGAAGCTCTCACAGGCCACCGGATCAACGGCGAATCGCTCATCCAACCATTAGCCCAATTCATCGATGAGCAAGGATGGAGTGCGCGAACGAGTCGTGGATCGGAGTGAAATATGTCGGAACTTCCGATGCGTGAGATCGAGTGCTTCCTCGTACTCGCTGAAGAACTGCACTTCGGTCGCACCGGAGAACGGTTGTTCATCTCCCAGAGTCGGGTCAGTCAGCTGATCAGCGCGTTGGAGCGTCGTATCGGCACAAGCCTCGTAGCGCGGACCAGTCGCCGCGTGCACCTCACTGAATTCGGCGCCGAATTTCTTGCGTCGCTGGCTCCCGCCCACCGAGCACTCGCAGCAGTGATCGACGACGCTCGAACGAAGGCGCGCAACATACCGACACCACTTCGGGTGGGTTTCCAAGGAGCAATTTACGATTCGATCGCGACGGCAGTCTCTCGCTTCGAGATACAACATCCGCAAATATGCGTGACCATCAAGGAATTACCCCTTGGTGATCCGTTCAGTGAGGTACTCGCCGGGCGAATCGATGCGGCGGTAGCCCTTCTCCCCGTGGATGAGCCCGAACTGACAACCGGGCTCGTCTTTTCTCGACAGCCCCAGACACTGGCCGTCTCAGTCCATCACCCGTTCAGTGAACTGGACGTGATCGACGCCGAGCATTTAGCGCAGATATGCCTGGTACCGATCACTGGACCCGCCTCTGACGATTGGCAGCGTGTGAATTCCCCGAGCACAACGCCGGGCGGAGCCACGATTCCCACGCAGGGTGGGGCGAGCACCGTTCAAGAAGGCCTGTCGCAGGTCGCATTCAGCCAAGTCGGCCTCATCCTGTGTGCCGCTACCGCTGCATACAGCCAGCGCTCGGACATCACATTCGTGCCGATCAACGGATTACCTGAATCTGCATTGGGACTGGTGTGGCGAACCGATCTCGAAAGCCCACGACTTCGCGCTTTCGCGAAGGCGATCGAGGAAGCACACACCTGTCCAACCTGACGGCGATCAGTCAAGTCGCGGAAGGACTCCGGGGCGTTGGTGCGCATCGTGTGTGGGATGATCACGCCATGTCTGCGATCACCGATTACTTCACGGCACCCTCGGATGAGCACGCCGAATCTGCACTCGAAGGACTCGTCGACCTGGAACCAGCGGCGATCGAGGCGAACGATGCCTCTCGCCCGCGGATCCAGCTGGCTGCGAGCGGAACCCCAGTTCTACAGGCGAAGGGTGTCGATCCAGTTGTCGCACTCGGCCGGCTGGAAGCATCCCTCACCGCTCGACCCTACGACGAGGTCGCAAAAGGTCCACGCTGCGGGAAACTCGTCGCAATGAGCGACGACGGCGACACCCTCGTGCTCACGGTTGCCGACGAATTACGTGATGCACTAGCGGAATTGAACGCTGAAGGTGTCGCCGCTGCTGCGGCAGCCTGGGCGATCGACGAGACGGGTGAGCCGTCGGAGAACACGCTGCCCTTCCTGACCGCCTTCGCCGAACTAGCTGCCAGAGCTGTGGCCGAAGGCGAACGAATGTACGGCTACGTCGTCATCTGACGCTCAGATTCTCGCCAGATATCAACCGCCGCAACATTCGCCGAAGTCAGTTGACCTGCCGATCCCGACCTTGCCAGAACTCTTGACGAAGCTTGAACTTCTGGATCTTCCCGGTAGCAGTGCGTGCCAACTCCGGACGGAATTCGACCCGCTTCGGGCACTTGTAGCCGGCAAGTCGCGTGCGGCAGTGGGCGATGAGTGCTGCTTCGTCGATCGATTCCGCGCTCTCGTCGAGCACGACGAGCGCAGTTACCAATTCACCCCACTTCTCGTCCGGGATACCGATGACTGCGACCTCCCTGACCGCTGGATGTGACATGAGCGCGTCCTCGACCTCGATCGAAGTCACGTTTTCGCCACCGGTGATGATGACGTCCTTCTTCCGGTCGGCGATCGTGACGTAACCGTCCTCGAAAGTGCCGCCGTCGCCGGTGTGGAACCAATCGTCCTCCAGCGCACTCGCTGTCGCCTCGGGATTCTCCCAGTACGACGCGAGGATGTGGTTGGACCGTGCGAGCACTTCGCCGGTGTCGTCGACCTTGATCTGCACACCGATGGCCGGTGCGCCCGCTCGCCCGAGCAGTCGAGCTTGCTCGGGCACCGGTAGGTCGTCCCACTCGGCACGCATGCGCGACATCGTGAGCAGTGGCGACGTCTCGGTGAGACCGTAGATCTGAATGAACTCCCAACCAAGGTCGACCCTGATCCGCTCGATCGTTCGGGTCGGGGGTGGGGCGCCCGCGACGATTATGCGCACCCGGTCGCGGCCGGGAATTTCGCCTTCCCACGTCTTGGCGGCGTCCAGGATCGCCGAGACGACAGCCGGCGCGGCACACAGATACGTGACACCGTGCTCCTCGATGCGGCGCAGGATCTCCGCACCGTCGACCTTGCGCAGGACGACGCTCTTCGCGCCGATTGCCGTCGTGACGAAGGGGTGTCCCCAGCCATTGGCGTGGAAGGTCGGGAGCGTGTGCAGGTAGACGTCTCGATCGGTAACGGTTGCCTGCCAACCGAACACAACCGCGTTGATCCAGTTGCTGCGGTGCGTCAGCTGCACACCTTTGGGACGGGCAGTGGTTCCGGAGGTGTAGTTGATCGTGGCGGTCGCGTTCTCCTTCGTCGCCGCGTCCGCGACCCACGGTCTCGGATCGGCATTCGGCCCCCAGATCCGATCGTCGTCTCGGCCGAGGACGAACGTGCGCTTGCACGGCACCTCGGCAACAAGGTGCTCGAGTTCGGGGTCGACCAACAGGACCTCGGCCCCCGAGTGCTCGACGATGTACTGGATCTCCGGAACACTGAGCCTGTAGTTGATCGGCACCAGCACCCTGCCCCACCCGGCGACGCCGTAGAACGAGGCGAGGAATCGGGCCGCGTTGTGCGAGACGATGGCAACGCGACCACCGACCGGGACGCCCAACTCGTCGAGCGTCGCCGCTTGCCGACGAGCGAGGTCGCCGAGGTCGGCGAACGTGATCTCGCCCCACGACTGCGCCGGCTGATCCGGCTCGTCGACGATGGCGACTCGATCGGGGTAGACAGTGACCGCCCGGTCGAGGAAATCACTGATGGTCAGCGGGATGATCATGTGCACTCCAGGTCTTGGGCCGAGTTTGTGGCCCGGGAGAGATCCGACAAAGACGGATAGCTTTGCCCGCGTTCGGCACTGTCACCACCCTCCGAAGAGGGTATCGATTCCAGGTTCCCTCAGCCCCCTCTTCGGAGGGTACGAAGTGTGACTGTCACCGGTAACCCTGTGCATCATGCCTCACCCTCGTGTCGACCGAGATCGGTCCAGCCCGGTCGAACGTCGAGGGTCGGACACATTCGATTCGCCCCATCCAAGGAGACTTCATGGCACACGTGTACAACTCCGGCGTCGAAATTCCCATGCGGGACGGCGTCACACTCGCAGCTCTCGTATTCCAACCCCTTGAAGGCAACGCCCCCACTCTGTTGCTGCGCACTCCCTACGGGCTCGCATCCCACGGCGCCGGACCCACCGAAGTCCTACCTTTCGTCGACGCGGGCTACGCCGTCGTATGGGTCGAAAGCCGTGGAACATTCAAGTCGGAGGGGGAATTTCGGCCCAAAACGAACGAACCGGAGGACGGCTACGACACCGTGGAATGGATCATCGCGTAACCGTGGTCGGACGGACAGGTCGGCACCTATGGGCCGTCGTATTGCGGAATGACACAGTGGGCGACCGCGTCCACGGGACATCCCGCGCTGAAAGCCAGTGTGGTGAAAGAGACGGCGATGAACTGGTACCGAGGTTTGTGGTATCACCCCGGCGGTGCGCTTTCGCAAAGCTTTTCGACGTTTTGGCCCACGGCTATGAACGCAAGCAACGAGCGCAGGAAGCTTGCTGCAGGGCGGGGCAGCCTCGATCGCGTGCTCGACTTGGGCGGCGGTCTGCTCAACGGTCGTGGACTTTCTCTCAACGACCACACACCGATCTCGACCCACCCATTGCTTCCCCTCGAGCAGTGGATGAGCGAGATTCTTGATCACCCCGACTACGACGAATTCTGGAAGGAACAGGACTTCACCACTTCGGTTCCCGAGATGACCCAGCCCGTCCTCTCCATCGCCGGCTGGTACGACATATTCATCGTCGAGCAATTACGCGACTTCGAAAGGTTCCGGAGAGAGGCTGGTTCGGAGGAAGCTCGAACAGGTTCACGTCTTGTCGTCGGCCCCTGGATTCACGAACTGGACTACTCCTCCGAATTTCCCGACCGCGACTTCGGCGCCATCGGAGCCGCCGCAGCGTGCGACCTGACCGGTGCGCACCTGCAGCATTTCAATCGGTGGCTACGCCCGGGAGCTGATGCACCCGCGCGGTCACCCGCGCCGGTGAGGCTGTTCGTCATGGGAATCGACCAGTGGCGGGACGAACAGGACTGGCCGCTACCGGACACGACATATGTCGACTACTTCCTCTCCGGTGATGCCCCGAACGGCCGAGGAGAACTGCTGCTGGGCGGACCGGGGGCAGCGTCGGAGTCTCGATACCGGTACGACCCACGAGACCCGGTACCCACTGCAGGTGGACCGAGCATGCCCGCGCGGTTCGGATTCAACGGTCCCGTTGACCAGAAGGAGGTTGCATCGCGACCGGATGTCTTGTGCTTCACCGGCCCAGCACTCGATGAGGACACCGAGGTCACCGGATACGTCAAGGCAACGCTGTTCGTCACCTCCGACGCAGTCGACACCGATTTCACCGCCAAACTCGTCGATGTATTTCCTGACGGGAAAGCCATCAACCTCTGCGACGGCATCCTGCGTGCCCGCTACCGCAACGGCCTCGATCGCCCAGAACACCTGGTCCCGGGAGCGGTCTACGAAGTCGAGATCGATATGGCCGCGACGTCCAACGTGTTTCGTGCTGGGCATCGGATCCGCGTCGACATCTCCAGCAGTAACTTCCCCCACTACGACCGCAACACCAACACCGGCGGTTTCATCAGTCGCGAATCCATCGACGACGCCGTGGTCGCGCACAACACCATCCTCACCGGACCCGACCACCCCAGCCGTCTGGTACTTCCCCGGATCAACCGCTGACCAGTACCTGCACTGACCGGCGGTTGCCGGAACCACACTCATGGTCCCGGCAACCGTCCCAACGGTGTGAGCCTGACGGTCACGCGATCATGCCGTCCCGACGAGCAAGGACAACAGCCTCCAACCGGGTACTCGCGCCGAGCTTGTGCATAGCGGACTTCATGTAACTCTTGACCGTGAACAGAGCCAGACCCAACACTCCGGCTATCTGAACATTCGTCATGCCCGCGCCGGCCACCGTCAGGACGTCGATTTCACGTTTCGTGAGCGAAGCGCTGCCGACGCTTTCGGAGCGTTCCCCCTCGTCGACCAGCCGGGCGGCGGCCTTGACGAGCGCCGCACGCACATCAGCATCACCGACACTGCCGGCAAGGAGCCGTAATTCCGCATAGACCGATCGCACCTGCTCGCGCAAACGCGCATTCACGGTCGCTTCTTCGGACAACACACCGTTCGTCGAATTCACGGCACTGACAGCCAGTTCTTGCTCCAGCGCCCGCGCTTCCTGCACGACGGTGTCCTCGATGCGACCTCCCACGACCTCGGAAGTGCGAAACGCGCCGTAAATGACTCCCACCGTCTGACGCCCGACAATGATCGGCGTGGCGACCAGCGCCTTGAGCCGCTCAGCTCGGATGACCTTGTCGTATCGGTGTGTGATCACCTGGGTCTCGAAATAATCGTTCACGGCGATCGGCCGGCGCATGACCGCCACCTTGCCGCCGAGTCCCTCACTCGGATCCAGCGTCAGCCCGGGGAGCGCTCCGAGGGTCGGACCGTCGAAGCGCTCGATAAGGAGGTTTCCGGCTCTGTTGACGGGCCCACCGAATGCAAGGGAGGCCCCTGTCGAGACCCGGACCCGCTTGAGGGCGCGCTCCATACGCGTGCCCAGATCTTGCGCAGTCAAATCGTTCGATCCCCTATCAGGAGGGTGTAACCCAGCGCTCAGTTCCGTCCCCCTGTGACGGCTATCATAGCGACGCGAGCAGGCTACACCGTCCCGACCCGGACTTTGTCTTCCACCGGCAGTGACCAGGTCAGCCCGGGATCTGCAGGGCCAGATCGTTGCGGTCGAAGTCCGAGAACTGCTGGGTGTCAGTGCAGTATCCGCAGTTCGCCCCGAAGAACTCGGTGCGAGCGTTCGGATCGTCGAGTAACCAGTACCGCAGCCACGCGGTGCTCGGCCCGCGCATGTCGCCACCGGTGATCGCCGTACCGAAGTGCGTCGCGCCGCGCAGTTCCAGATACTCGGCGGGCACGTGGTCGGCATCCTCGTACATCGCCCGCACGATCGCCGGCCAGACGATCGCGTCGGCCTGACCGGCAAGATAGAGAACCGGCTCGTCGATGAGGTCGACATCGTTGAGCGGGCCCGGCTGGATCGCGACGGCGGTGTCGACGCGGTCGTCGATCGCGGCATTGATCGCCGCAGATCCGCCCTGCGAGTGCCCCACCGCACCAATATGTTCCAGGTCAACTTTGCCGAAGAAGACACTGGATGGGTTGGCTGCCTTACTTTCGATGAGATCAATTCCCGACCGCATGGTGATGGCGAAGTTACTTGCCGGGGTATTGGCGGCGACCACGATGAATCCATGGCTGGCGTAGTGGCGCAACAAGGAGGTGTAAGCGCCGGGGAGCACGCCGGTCCCGTTCCCCCAGATCACAACCGGATGCTTCTCGCCTCGTGCGCCGAGCTGACGCGGGTAGTAAAGAGTGTGCACCAGCCCGATCGACACAGTCGGCGTGTACGGCCCTGCGCTCGCCCAGTCGTGACCGACGCTCGCGATGCCGGGCGTCTCTGCGGCGGCCGTTCCGGCCGGGCCCGCGAGTCCGAGTGTCGCGCACAGCGCAACCGCCGCTACAGCATTCGCGAACAATTGCAGAGATTTTCGCATGAAGGTCGACCTTTCGAAGTTGCGGCAATTTTGGTGCAGACGGTTCGATCACGGGACGCTCGGGGTCCTGTATTCGGTAGGTGAACCACATTCGGTGAATTGTCGACCCAGAGTGACGTGTATTACATAGTTTCCGGAAGGCGGCCCGTCGGCTTTGTTCGAGAAAACGGACTATGCCAGAAGTGTTGTGTCTGAACACAAAATCATCGTTCCCGACAGATAGC
This sequence comes from Rhodococcus sp. P-2, assembly GCF_016598535.1. Lineage (GTDB taxonomy): Bacteria > Actinomycetota > Actinomycetes > Mycobacteriales > Mycobacteriaceae > Rhodococcus_F > Rhodococcus_F baikonurensis. The sequence continues at coordinate 3,403,778 of NZ_CP066779.1, forward strand.
CGGCCGCCGCGAATACCCAGAGTTCAAAGAGAGAATCACCTCTGCCTAAGGCTCCCGCGCGGATTGCTCGGCGCACAGCCGTAGGAAGTGTTCGACGATCTGGGTGTTCTGGCCATCCCTTGCCACGGCTGCGATCTTGCGCGGTGGAAGCTCGAGTATCTCGCCGACCGTGCAACCGCGCTGGGATGCGCGCTCAGCACTCGAGAGTTCGAGAATCACAGCACCGATTCCTTCATACGCGAAATCCGCGAAGGCGTCGCGGTGCTGTGACCTCATCACGAAGGCGTGGTCGATCCGAGGTTCGATCGAACGCAGGTGGCGATACACGTCAGATGTCTCGAACCGTGGTGCGACGACCAGGCCGATGCGCATCAGGTCTTCGCCAACGAACACTCCGTCAACCGGGGCTGGAGTGCCGGGCGGGCAGACGAGTCGCAAGTTGTGGTCCGGAAGGCGAACGATTCGCGTCCCGGGGACACCGGTAGGCGGCGACTCCATGATTGCCACGTCCGCTGTGCCGGCCATGACCGGGTGAATTGCGTCGGCGACTGACGACCCGGGCGGATCCGAGATGGTGATCCTCAGGTTCGGCACCTTGGTACGCAGCGCTCCGAGCAATACCGCGGTGGGATCGTCCGCAAGGCTCGCCGTCGTGGCGACGCTGAGGCGAGGGAAAGCTGACAGCACCGACTCGCTGTCGATCACCAATCGGTCGAGCGCGGCCAACGCATCGCGGGCTGGATCGATGAAATTTCGTCCGCGTGCAGTCAATGTCGCGCCGGCCCGCCCCCGATTGAAAAGCTTTCCTCCGACGCGTCTTTCAAGTCGCGCAATTGATTGAGAGACGCTCGACGTTCCCGTGAACCGGTACGCCGCTGCCGCCGTGATACTGCCGTGTTCGACGATTGCGAGGAAGTCTTGTAGCTGCTGCGGATCGATTCGTGGACTCGCAGACTCGCCGAAGTTGCTCATCCGGCATTCCCCAGTCCACCCTCGTCACGCAATCGAGTCGTCGTTTCGATAAACGCTTGTGCCGCAGGCGATGGCGTCGAACCGTGAAACATCCACAGATCACGACTGAGCTGGGGGCGAGTACGACGAAGCACCACGCCTTCTCCGACGGTGTCAGCGACGGATTCGGGAAGGAATGCGACCCCGACTCCCGCGCGCACAAGGGGAATCATCGAGGCCGCAGAAATGGTCTCCGCAACCACGGCCTCGTCCACCGTGCGTTCGCCAAGGCGTTCGGCCAATAGCCGCCGTGTCACATCACCACGCGGACTGGCGATCAACCCGATTCGCAGAAGATCGGTCAACTCATCTGCCCCCTCCCCGCTGCTTCGTGCACTCGGCACCAGCGCCACAATTCGTTGCCGACCGAGGAGGATTCGTTCAACACCTTCGTCGAACACCTCGTCCACCCCGATGCCTACGTCAGCCTGACCCGAGGCGACCACCATTCCGATTCCGTCGGTGTCGTTGCTGAGCATCGTCACCGCAACATTCGGAAACCTGGTTGTGAACGCACCCAGAGCTGTGGCCGCCGGATCACGCGCCAGCGTCCGCGGGCATACGACCGTCAGCCTCCCGCGCTGCACGACGTTCAACGGATGCAAAGCGTGATCCAGATCCCGGTACGCCCGAAGTACTTGGGCTGCCGGACCGGTGAGATCGCGTCCAGCGTCCGTCAGGGTGACTCCCCGCGAACCGCGCCGGACGAGCGTCAGCCCGCACTCTTTCTCCATTCTGGCCAGAGCCTCCGAGATGGTCGGCTGGCTCACTCCCAGTCCGCGTGCAGCCGCCGAAATGCTGCCGCGATCCGCAAGGGCGAGAAAGTATTCCAGATGACGTCGGTCCACCAGGGCGCTCCCTTCTCCGTAGAAATCTGCGTGTGCGCACGGTTCCGGCCTCGTTGGCTCGCTGAGTTCGGCGGGGTTTGCCCCCGGTCGAGGCCATAGGGAAACCCTATGGCCTCCCTCTCGAATGTGGCGTAGACGGGAAGAAGAATCCCGTGATCTGCTTCACATATGAACGCAGTGAGCAACAACCCGGGGAGCTTCGATCTGACGTACCCGTCTGCTTTTTCGGAGCGACCATCACGGCCTGTGAGCACTCCGGGGGAGGCACAGAGATGACCGAAACCATAACCACGAGTGCGTCATCGGGCTCGGCGTCACCCCGATCTGCGGAGCGAGCGCACTCTGAGCCGAAGCCCGCTCGACGGCGTCGAGTCGGCACTCGCCTCACCATCGGGGTACGACTGGCCCAGGTCGCACTGCTTCTGGTCCTACTCGGCGCGTGGCAACTCGTCGCATCGCAAGGCTGGATCGAGCCGGTTCTGGCCAAAACGCCGGGGGAGGCCTGGAACTACTTCACCGCAGCGGTGCATTCGGGTGAGATTTCGTCCAACTTACGCGCCACGATGACTGCTGTCGTGATCGCCTGGATCCTCGCGAGTGCCGTCGGAGTGGCGGTCGGACTCTCACTCGGCCTGCTCCCGACCCTCGAACGCATCATGAGTCCGTTCTTGGATGCGGCGAATGCCATGCCGCGCCTAGCGCTGGCGCCCCTGCTCATCGTCATTTTCGGTATCACGATGACGGCGAAGGTCGCTCTCGCGTTCACACTCGTTTTCTTCATAGTCTGCTCGAGTGCACGGGCCGGCGTGAAGTCGGTGGACGACGAATGGCTCCGGCTTTCCACTGTCCTCAATGCCAGTAAGACGCAGGTGTTTTGGCATATTCTGCTCCCCGTCGCGACCCCCGGCATCTTTGCCGGTCTTCGGTTGGGGCTGATCTATTCGCTACTTGGCGTGGTGGGTTCGGAACTGATCTCGTCACGAGACGGGCTGGGCCAGCTTGTGTCGATCTACTCTGCCCAGTTCCGCATGGAAGCGGTCTACGCGATCCTCATACTTCTCGCAATCGTCGCAGTCGTCCTCAACCAGGCCATGAATTTCGCCGAGCGCTACCTCCTTCGGTGGCAGCCCCCGGCTCGACGATGACAGGAATCATCATGGATACCAACGTGATTACGCCCGCAGTCCAACTCGACGGACTGACGATATCCTTCCCCTCACCAGACGGATCGGTGAAGACAGTGGTCGATGATCTCGACCTCACAATCCCCCGCGGACAGTTCGTGAGCTTGGTCGGTAGGAGTGGTTGCGGCAAGACCACTCTGCTCAACGCGCTCGCTGGATTGGTGGAAGCGACGGAAGGCAAGACCGAGGTCCTCGGCACAACGCCATTCGACGCTCGTTCCCGGATGGGCTTCATGATGGCCCGAGATGCGCTGTTCCCGTGGCGAACAGCGCAGAAGAACGTGGAGTACGGTCTCGAATTGAGAGGAGTACCCAAGGCGGAGAGACGAACTCAATCCGCGCGCTGGCTTGCCGCCGTTCAAATGTCCGAGGCATCACAGCTGTGGACTTGGCAACTCTCCCAAGGGATGCGTCAGCGTGTCGCATTGGCCCGAACGTGGGCTCTGGATCCGGACATCTTGTTGATGGACGAACCCTTTGCCGCCCTCGATGCGCAAACCCGAGTCGAAGTACAGCGAGAATTCCTCGAGCTTTGGCAATCCCAGGTAGGCCGGACGGTCATCTTCGTAACCCACGACCTCGGCGAAGCCATCTGTCTCTCCGACCGCGTTCTGCTGCTCGGGGCCGGCCGGGTGATCGACGACGTCAGCATCGACATCGAACGCCCCCGCGAACTCGAAACCCTTACCTCCGAGCCTCGATACATCGAAATCTTCAACCGGCTGCGCGGTCAACTCGACCACTGATGTGCCCAGCCAACTCAGCTCGACTACTGATGCGCCCAGCCCGTCAAGGAGCAGGAAACCCATGAAACTTCGACCTTTCGTCGGCACAGCCGTAGCAACGGCCCTACTGCTTTCCGCGTGCGGAGGGGGAGGGCGTCCGAACGACGGTAGCGTCGCCATCGGGGTCTACCCCGCGAGCGCTTTGTCCCTCCCTGTCTACGTCGCCGTCCAACAAGGAATGTTCGACAAGGAGGGCCTCGACGTCGAGCTCATCGACGGAAAGAACGGACCCGAGCTCATCAGCGGTCTCATCGGCGGCACAACTGATCTCGCGGTCGGAGCACCCGGAACCGTCGTGCCGGCCATCGAGCAAGGGCAGAGACTGTGGCCCCTTTCCCCGTACGGATCGATCGATCTTGCCATCGCCGTGACGAAAGACAGCGGCATCACCACCGTCGAGGATTTGCCCGGCAAGCGGATCGCCATACCGTCACGTGGCGGTGCGGCCGAGCAATTCGTCAATCAGCTTCTTGCAGAACGAAACATCGATGCATCCACCGTGCAATTCATCGCAGCGGCACCCACCGCGAGTCAGATACCACTCGCACGAAAGGGCGACATCGATGCCGCCGTTCTCACCGCTGCCAGTCAAGCCGTATTCGACGCTCAAGGAATACCGATGACACCGATTACCTCAGTCAACCCTGTGGGCTCTGACGGCGTGAGCTCATACGGCCTGGGCACTGTGCTCGTCACGACAGCCACATTCGCCGAATCCGATGCTGCTGCCCCCGTTTGTGCGGCGCTCGAGGCCGCAGCAGGGTGGATAGCCGATCCCGCCAACGAGCAAGCAGGGGCTCAACTTCTCACCGAGCGAATGAATGTCCCCGCCGACAAAGCCACCGAGGTGTGGGCTTCTCAGAAGAACCTCTGGCCCGTCGAGATTTCGGCCCACCGATGGACGCAGAACGTGACATGGGTGAACAACCAGACCTCGGGCAAGTCCGACGCAGATGTCCCTTTCGACCCCCTCTGCTGACCAACGCCCATACCCAATCCAGTTCGACTACCACGAAAGAGAAGAAACGATGACACAACTCGCTGACCAGTCAACCCGATCCGAGTCCACGCACGATCGCCGGCAGCTCACCGAGGCTTGGTCCGCAGTCACCGACAGCCTGGCGACGTTCGGGTCCACAGCTGCCGCCACCGGATCACCGCTGGACAGCGCCGAAGGTGTACGGCACGCACTTCGCCTGTTCGGATACCTCGCCGAGATGAACGTCGAACGCCAAGACGTGCTCCGGCCTGAACTCTTCACACTGATGTCACCGATGCGAAAGTTCTGGGGAGACGGCATCGACGTCGACTACTGGACTGCGATGATCGACCCCAAGGAGACGTACCGAATTCACGGTAACCGCGGCACAGTGCCGTACGTCGCGGTCCTCGCCAATCGCGTCGGTGCGTCTGGGACCGACAGGGTCGCCGACAACATCGTCATCGACGACAAGGTGTGCGACGCGGACGGTAACTTCGAGATCTTCATCGCACAAGAGCTGGAGGGGCGCAGCGGAATTCGACTGGACGAGCGTTGCTTCGACGTAGTAGTGCGTGTCTATCACAAGACGCGAAGCGCGGAGATCGATCCCGTGCTCCACATCGAGCGTCTCGGCCCGCCGCCTGGCGCACGCCCTGATCTCGACACGGCGTGGCTGGTCCAGCGCCTCACGAAACTTGCCCGGGGTATGGATGTCAGCCTTCGACGTAGTCTTCAGCTCATCGAAACGCTCAGTCAGTCTCCCAACGAGATTCGCGTGACCTCGGAGCAGCGAGGGTGGGGAGACTTCTACGGCACCAGCTCCAACCAGTACGTTGCCGGCTGGTGGTCACTGAAAGATGCTACTGCCGTGGATATTACATTTACTGTCCCGGACTGCACCTACTTCGGCGTAATGCTGTACAACCACTGGTTCGAGTCCTTCGAGTACCGCGACCACACCGTCAACCTCAACGACGCCCACTTCGAGCGCAACGACGATGGAACCGTGACGATCCGAATCGGGGGAGTAGAAGGCGACAGAAACCGGTTGAACCCCTGCAACCACACCGAAGGCATTCTGTTGGCGCGCTGCCTGGAGCCTGCCGAGGACGTCGCTTCGCCTCATGTGGAGATCATTCGATGACCGACGAAGTTGACCTGCCGTTGGCAGGTGTCCGCGTAGTGGAGATCGGTCAACTGATCGCGATACCCAGTGCCGCACAGCAGTTGTCCGACCTCGGCGCCGAGGTCATCAAGCTGGAGCCTCCGGGCGGTGAACCGGCCCGACAAATCGACGCCGACTACGCGCGTGGCATCTTCTACGGGTACAACCGCGGGAAGCGTTCAATCTGCCTCGACCTCAAAGACTCCGCCGATCTGCGACGGGCTCGGGATCTGATCGCGTCGAGCGACATCTTGCTGCACAATCTTCGCCCGGGAACCCTCGATCGACTGGGATTCTCCTCTGCCGAACTACAACGCCTGCGACCGGAAATCATCGCCGTCTCGGTGAGCGGGTACGGGGCGGAAGGCCCGTCCTCTACCCGCGCCGGGCTCGACATCGCCGCGCAAGCGGAGAGTGGACTGATGTCGGTGACGGGCGAGGCTGATGGCCCACCACAACGTGTGGGCGCACCGGTCATAGACCATGCAACGAGCTATGTCGTCGCGCAGGCGGCTCTGGCAGCGCTACTGCGACGTGAGCGCACCGGCAAAGGATCGTCCGTCCGAGTCTCCCTGCTGGACGTCGCAATCCACTTGCAGACGGCCAACTGGATCGAGTGGCAGGTATCGGGCAAACCTATGAGTCGCAAAGGGAACGGGCAACCAAGCGTCGCACCCGCTGCAGATGTCTTTCGTGCCGTCGACGGCGAACTGGTGATCAGCGGATACCAACCGCGAGCCTGGATCGAACTGTGCAAGGCGATCGACCTGCCAGAGTTGGCAGACGACCCGCGGTTTACCACCAACGCGCTGCGCGTCGAAAACCGTGCAGACCTCGTCGCCACGATCGAGAAGCAGCTGTGCCACCGTAGCGCCGCGGAAGCGGTAGAGCATCTCACTGCGGCCGGAGTGGTTGCCGCGCTTGTGCGCAACTACGACGAGGTAATCTGCGCCGACGATGTGATTGCGAACCGTACCTTCATTCCCGGCGCCAACGAACATGGCGAACAATACTTGACGCCTGCCATGCCCTATCGGTCCGAACCTCCGATGGTACGAACTGAGTCCTCGCAGGTTCCGGCCTTGAACGAGTGGGCTTCGTCAACGCATTGAAGCCGATGTGAAGTCGAAATTCAGTCGGCATCAACGTAACTGACAAACCGATATCCATGCATCATCGAGGAGATGTCCAGTGCTGACAACTGCATTTACCGAGACGTTCGGAGTGCGCCACCCCATCGTGCAGGGCGGCATGCAGTGGGTGGGGAGAGCAGAACTCGTAGCGGCAGTTGCAAACGCGGGCGCGCTCGGCATGCTCACTGCTCTGACACAGCCGACACCTGACGACCTTGCCCGAGAAATATCCCGAACCCGCGAGCTCACCGATCAACCTTTCGGGGTCAACCTCACAATTCTCCCAACGATCACACCCCCGCCCTACGATGAGTATCGCAATGTGATCATCGACTGCGGAGTGAAAGTCGTCGAGACAGCCGGCTCCTCTCCCGCACCGCATCTGCCGCATTTTCACGCCGCCGGCATCAAGGTTCTCCACAAGTGCACCAGCGTCCGACACGCGGTCAAAGCCCAGGCCCTCGGCGTCGACGGCATCAGTATCGACGGGTTCGAATGTGCCGGGCATCCAGGGGAAGACGACGTACCGGGTCTCGTCCTCATCGCTGCAGCAGCAGAGCGGATCAGCATTCCCATGATCGCGTCCGGTGGATTTGCCGACGCGCGAGGATTGGTGGCTGCCCTGGCGCTTGGCGCCGACGGTATCAACATGGGCACCCGGTTCATGTGCACCGATGAGTCTCCCATTCACCGCAACATCAAGGACGCGATAGTTGCTGCCTCCGAGGTGGACACCGAGCTGATTTTCAGGTCACTACGTAATACGGCTCGCGTAGCACGCAACAGCATCAGCCAAGAGGTTGTCGAAATTCTTTCCAGCGGCGGCAAATTCGAAGACGTTCGAGATCTCGTAGCCGGTGTGCGGGGCAGAGCGGTGTTCGACAGCGGCGACCCCGAGGCTGGCATCTGGACGGCTGGGACTGTGCAAGGATTGATTCACGACATCCCCACAGTGGGCGAATTGGTGGAACGAATTGTCGCAGAGGCCGAAGCTCTTATTGCCGGACGGCTTGCCGGCCTCCTGGATCGTGTCAGCGCCTGACGCTATCCGAACCGCTGAGCGCTACTGTCGGCGAGTTCTTCGCACATGATTCCTGCCGTTGCGCTCGCCGACCCGCATGCCGCCGATACTTCGTCCTCGATGCGTCGTGCGGTGACGGTGAGCTCTTCCGGCTAGCCTCGCGGCTCGTCATCGCCGCTCGCTCGTTTCGGGCGCATCCGGACGATCATTGACGTCAGGACGAGGAAGGGAGGTGTACTCCGAATTGCTTGCGGTCATCAGAGTGACGACCGCAAGGATTTCGATCGTCACTGAACACGATCTATTCGACGTTGTGGCCATGGTGCTACCAAAACATCACCGTCGGCCCGCAGCAGCTCCCCCACTACGTCCCCCGACATTTCTTGGCTTCGACTGAGTACAGCAAGGACGAGAGCCCGGCGCGCCCATCCCGACTGTGCGATCGTCGAAGTCGTCTGACAACCCTTTCAAGGCACCTACTCCCTATGGCGCCCCGATCCCCGCAACAACGTTGCGCTTGACCGAACACTGAAGTCCCACGAGCCCGATAGCGTTCGCGATAGAATCCGATATTTCGCTCGCATCGTCCCGGGGCACACTGAAGGGGAGTCAAGAGCATGCATGCGGTAGCGACCCGGAGGGCGAAATTCGTTGCAGCGGGATTGATCATCGCTGTGGCTACTGCTGGTGCTATCGGTGTATCGAAGATCTTCGCTGCACGCCCATCCTCTGCGAACGTCGAAGAGACCATCACGAAAGCGGAACGTGGACGCCACAATCCAGCGTGTGAACCCATCCCGTCGAGGCCCGATGTGGCTGCGTTGCGTCGCTCTTCTGACGCGTCGGTTCGTTTGACGCACGTGGTACAGACTGCTGCGGAGCTCTTGCGAGTCAACGGAGCGGCTTGGGGGCCCCAAGTCGCTGTCGGTACTGAGCTATCCATTGATGAAGCTTTCGAGAACGCCGGTTCGATTCCCGGAGATGCGATAGTCGCAGAAGCGGAGTGGCTTCGTCAGGCGCAACGAGATGGACTCTACGACGACGCAGATCGTTCGCTCGATTCGCTTGTCCGACACATCGAGTCGACAACCATCACGGACGTCGACCTCGCCAGCCATCTGGGGCCGAATTGGCCCGCAGTAATTGATGTCGTCGGGACTGTCGCCGCGATCGGGTTCGAGGAGTACGTGAGCAAGGTGCGCGCGTCACCCCCGATGAGAGCAGCTGACGCGCTCGACCTTCGATCCGCGTTGCGGGAGAACACGGTAGCCCTCGGCCTGGAGGCGGAATGGGACGGTGCTCAGGAGTTGGTCGCTCTCTACTTTCAAGGATGCACTTCGGCCGCGCTGAGCCGGCGAGAAGCGAACCTTTCGGTCGAGGATTACATCCTTGATTGGGACCTGGCGGAGGCTCTGGCACGCGACGCCGTAGCTGCTGCTTTCGCAGCAGATCTCACGAGCAACGAGAACCGTGGACGAGTCGAGATCTTGGCACGAGGTCTTCAAATCATCCAGGCGCCAGACGAATTGGGTCCGAACGATCGGTTGACCCGGTCCGTGGATCCGAACGAAAACTTGCATCCGGACGAGGTCGCGCTTCTCGAACTGGAAGATCCATTGATCGAGGGCGAGTGACACGACCAGGGCCTCCGGCGAGGGTGGCGCGGCAATCAGAAAGGCGGTTGCCGATGTGACACCGCGCTCTTAGAACCGAAGTGACGCAACATCATCGGGATCTGCTCTTCGGTGGCCCCTTGCTCACGCAGATAACGCAGCACCTCCTTTCGATACGCAGGTAATCGAACCCCGAAATTATGTCCTCGAGCTGACGGTCCATCCAGTCGAAGAAACAGTTCGCGTCGTGCGACAGCAGCGGATTTACCGTGGGTATGCCCAGTCTCGAAGCCCCAGCAGAAGCCGAGGGTCTCGACTAACTTTGCCGGACCGACTGCAATGGTCAGCTTCGCCGGAGTGAATCTCGGAAGAAGAACCTTCGTCCCCGATATTCCAAGTCTTTGCAGCGGGATCGACCCGCGGCACGCCTCGCGATAATTGTTCACCACATTGCCGCTGTTCCGACCAAGGCAAGTTCGAGGCGTTTCTCCACGGTGAAGTCGATGCATGCCGCGCCGTCGACACCATGCACCTGAGTGTTGGGAAGGGTGCCGCACTGGATTCGGCGTCCGTCACCAGAGTGTCAGTGATGGCTACATCATCCCAGTACTCAACCCTCGCGCCATCACGCAATTGGTTCCAGAAACAGACAACCAGCGGTTAGGTAGTTCGACAATTTGCGGATCGAATCCACCGTAACCGATCCTTGTCTGGCACTGGAGATGCAACAGCGCTCTTCATCTAAGCCGTGGGGATTGATAGATAGATGCAGGTCAAGCCTGCAATGTCTCCCATGACCTCACCTCGCCCCATGGTTTCGCCAGCCAAGCACACAATCGATTGTGGCGTGCGCCACAAATCTCCTATAGGGTAACCACTGTTAGCCTGCGACGGGGTGCGAGACATTTCCCAGCGCCGGATCCACGCTCTATCCCACTCCTGAACAGACCGAGGGAGAGCTGAGCGCTCTTGACGACGTCGTGGTGGATTGAGGATCAAGAAAGAAAGATGGTATTGCCGTGCAGTCATCACTTGTCTCTCTGCCGTCCATGGAGAGAGTCCGCATTGGCGCTCCGGTCGCGGAGGCCGCAGCCCAGGAAGCAGAATTGCTCGGGGCGAACCGCGTCTTCGTCGTATGTAGCGGGACGCTCAACTCGCAGACCGACGAGATCGCTCGGGTGATCGAGGCACTGGGTGATCGATTCGTGGGACTGTTCGATGCGGTTCGACCCCATGTACCGCGCGAAGACGTCATTGCTGCCACCCGAGTTGCTGCCGACGCCGATCCGGACATGCTGTTGTGCGTGGGCGGCGGATCGGCGACGGACCTGGCGAAGATCCTTGCAATCACTCTGGAGCACGGAGTTCGCGAGGCATCGCAAATGGACGCCTACCACCTGCAGGTCAATCCCGACACATCGGTGACCGCCCCCACCTTCTCCGCCCCGAAGATCCCGGTAGTGGTGGCGCCCACGACCCTGGCGGGAGGTGAGTTCAACGCGTTGGCCGGGTCGACGGATGAGAAGAGCAACGTCAAAGAGGGTTACTTGCATCCGGCGATGACCCCGAAGGCTGTCATCCTCGATCCTGCACTCACGCTGCACACGCCGGAGTGGCTGTGGCTGTCGACCGGGGTTCGCGCACTGGACCACGCCTTCGAGACCTTGGGCTCGCTCGAATCGAACGGGTACTACGACGGGATGGCGATGAATGCCATACGACTGCTCTCCGAAGGACTCGTCCGAGTGAAGGAGAACACCGACGACGTGGATGCGCGGCTGATGTGCCAGGTCGGTGCATGGTCGTCAATGGTCGCGATCGTCGCAGGCCTCGACATGGGCGTCAGCCATGCCGTCGGGCATGCACTCGGCGGCTCGTTCAACGTCCCGCACGGGTACACCTCGTGTGTCATGGCGCCTTTCGCACTCGAGTACAACCGCGAGGTCAACGAGCATCGCCAGGCGCTGATCAGTGCGTCCTTGGGTGCGCCGCAAACGCCCGCTCACGAGTTGGCGGACTCGCTCATCCGGCGGCTCGGCATGCCAAGATCGCTGGGAGAAGTCGGGCTGACCGAAAACGACCTCCCCAGTCTGGCTACGTACACGTTCAAGGACATCTGGTGCGGGACCAACCCAAACCCCATTGCGAATCCGGACGCTTTGGTTCCTTTGTTGCGGCGGGCACTCTGATCGAGCCCGAAAACAAGTGATCCCCCTCCACGTCGGGTGGAGGGGGATCACCTGTTTTCGAGCTGAACGGCCGTCACCGTCAGCTGGGCGTACCGCCGTTACCACTCTGCGTTCCGGGACGGTGACGGAGAATTCCGACGACGATGTAATCCACGTAGGTTGCCACCAGCGCCTCGATATCGTGGTCGTCTCGAAGCCACCAGCTCACACCATTCATGAGGTCGAGCACCGCAACAGCCGCACGTTGTGGGTCGGCGATTTCGAACTCTCCGGCGCGGACCCCGGCAGCAATCACATCGCGCACACGCCTCTGGTAGTACTTGCGGTACTCGAGCACCCTCATACGGTGTTCGTCGGTAAGCGCCGAGATCTCTCGTAGGCTGACCAGATGCTCGACCCTGTTCATCGCTAGATGCCGCAGATGAACATCGATCAGCGAGGTGAGACGCTCGGCCGGTGTTCCAGGTTCGTCGAGGACGAGTAGATGCTCATCGACCGGGTCCCGGGTCATCTTGAGCGCGATCGCGTAGAGGATCTCTTCTTTCGAGGTGAAGTGGTTGTAGAGGCTCGCGCCCTTGATTCCCACCGAATCTGCGATGCCACGCATACCGGCCGAGTGGTAGCCCTGATCAGCGAAGTATTCGGCCGCCGCGGCCAGTATGTCGTCACGTCTGCTTGGAAGACCTTCAAGCCGTGGTCGACCGGATCCGGGTGTCGCGCTGCTGGCAGGATCGATGTTCAGCGTTTCAGTCCTTTGCATACAGGCGACGTAGTTCTCTCTTGAGCAGCTTCCCCTGAGGGTCCGTGGGCAGCTCGTCCACAATCGTGATCGCCTTTGGAACCTTATAGCCTGCGAGCACGGCCTTGCAGTGGTCTCGCAACTCCTGGCCGGTGAGATCGCTGCCGTCTACGACGATGACGAAGCCGGTGACCGCCTCGGACCAGTAATCGTCCAGAAGTCCCACGACGGCGGCGCGCGACACCTCGGGGTGGGCTTGTAGTACTCGCTCGACCTCCTGCGAGGACACGTTGTAGCCGCCCGTCTTGATCATGTCCTTGCTGCGATCGAGAAAGAACATGTTGCCCTCCGAATCGCGACGTACGATGTCGCCGGTGTGGACCCAACCACCGTCGAGGACAGCGGCGGTCTTCTCGGGATCCTTGTAGTAACCCAGCATCACCGACGGCGTGCGACAGAGGAGTTCACCTCGCTCTGCTTCATTTCCGTCGGCATCGACCACCTTGACCTCGAGATGGCCTACAGGCTTGCCGATCCAGGTCGGATCCTGATCGGGAATGTCCTCGAGTCGCTTGAACCAGCCGACGGAGCCCAACTGCGTCAACTCGGACTGACCCCAGTAGGTGCCCCACACCGATGCGGGCGCCGCGTGGTGCCATGCGTCCACCGTTCGCGGCGAGACCTGACCTCCGTAGGTCAGGCAGCGCTGGATGGTCCCGACAGTCTCAGGACCGAAGTCAGGATGATCTGCGAGCGAGATGAAGAAGGTCGGGGTTTGAGCCAGGACGGTGATCTGCTCCGTTTTGATCATGTGCAAAGCGTCGGCAGGCGCGAGGCTGGCCGGGAGCACGAGCGTCGCTCCCAATAGCAGGAGCGAGGTCAGGGAGCCGATTCCGGCAATAGTGTGGAATGGCATGACGTAGAGCCAGACGTCATCGTCCAGGCATCGCAGTCCCCATGTGTACGCGGGTGCGGTGGAGACCAGGTAGTTGCGATGCGGCAGCATGACGCCCTTCGGAGCCGCCTCGGTTCCACTGGTGTACACGATCATTGCGAGATCGTGCTCGTCCACATCACAATCCGGCTCTGTCGGCGACGAGGACTCGAGGAGTTGATCGAAGCAGTGGCCGCCGAACTCGTCCGTGCTGTCGAGAACAACGATTTCGGGGCGGGTACCGAGTCCCGCCAGCGCTTCTTCCAGTACCGGCAGGAATTCCGCGGCCACGACCACAACCGCGGGCTCGAGGTGCCCGATCTGTTGAGCCACTTCGTTAGGTCCGAAAAGGACATTGATGCCGGAGTACACCGCCCCTATTTTGAGAGCACCGTAGTAGGCGACTATCGACTCCACGCGATTGCGGGCCATCACGGCGACCCGGTCACCGCGGGAAACACCGAGTCCGAGGAACATGTGGGATGCCCGGTTGGCATCCTGATTGAGCGCACCGTAGGTGGTCACGGTGCGTCGACCACCTGGGGCATACGACACGATCGCCGGCTTCGAGTATCGACTCTGCGAGTGGCGGCGTAGCTGGTCGCCTAACGTCTCGCCCTAGCGGTGACGACTGGGTCGCTGTGAGGGATCGGACAAGCGGACCTGAACTCCGTCGCATATCAGTGGCATCCGATTCGACACTTGTCGACAGATCCATGGTTCCTCAACTTCCTGAATGCTTACCGCGGTTAGTATGATGTGGCTCATACTGTCATCGGCATCCTCGCGGGTCAAGCGAATTTTTCAAGCAATAATCGGAATATTAAGATCGCACTTGGTTGTGTCACTAACGACTGTTAGCCTGCATGGCATGACTATCGTCACTGACCTGGACCGTGACCACCTGCGTTCGGCGGTGTTACGGGGCAATGTTCCGACCATGCTCGCCGTGTTGCTGGAGCTGACCGCCGATGAGCGGTGGGTGGCACCCCGCTATCAACCCACGCGCAGTCGGGGCATGGATGACAATTCCACGGGAGGACTTCCGGAGGAGGTTCAGTCCGAAATCCGGAGCGCGTTGATCGACGCAGTGGAACGCTGGTGGACGCTGGACGAGCCGTCCCGGCGGACGCTGGACAGCTCGGAAGTAGAGCGAATCCTCAACTTCACCTGCAGCGAGACCGTACCGCCGGACTTCGCGCCGATGATGGCGGAGATAGTCAATGGTCCGCAGATCAAGCCTGCCTCCGCCAAGTGCGACGAGCGACTCCACGCCATCGTGATCGGCGCCGGCATCGCGGGGATGCTGGCCTCCGTCGAGCTCAGCCGCGCTGGGATCCCTCACGTGATCCTGGAGAAGAACGACGACGTCGGCGGATCATGGTGGGAGAACCGCTATCCGGGCGCCGGAGTTGATACACCGAGCCACCTTTACTCGATCTCGTCGTTCCCTCGTAACTGGTCGACCCACTTCGGCAAGCGCGACGAGGTTCAGGGATATCTCGAGGACTTTGCGGAGGCCAACGACATCCGGCGCAATGTCCGCTTCCGTCATGAGGTGACGCGCGCCGAGTTCCAGGAGTCGAGTCAGAGTTGGCGTGTGACCGTCCGGCGACCAGGCGAGGCGCCGGAGACCCTCGAGGCTCCCATCCTGATCAGCGCGGTCGGTCTGCTCAATCGTCCGAAGATCCCGCGCCTTCCGGGAATCGAGACCTTCCGTGGTCGCCTCTTCCACTCCGCCGAGTGGCCGAGCGAGCTCGACGATCCCGAGTCGCTCCGTGGGAAGCGAGTGGGCATCGTCGGTACCGGAGCCAGTGCTATGCAGATCGGCCCGGCCATCGCGGATCGTGTCGGATCGCTGACGATCTTCCAGCGCTCACCACAGTGGATCGCACCGAACGACGACTACTTCACGACCATCGACGACGGCGTCCATTGGCTGATGGACAACATCCCCGGGTATCGCGAGTGGTACCGGGCGCGTCTGTCGTGGATCTTCAACGACAAGGTGTACCCGTCCCTCCAGGTCGACCCCACCTGGCCCGAGCCGAGCGCCTCGATCAATGCGACCAACCATGGTCATCGCAAGTTCTACGAACGCTATCTCCGCGATCAGCTGGGTGATCGAACAGATCTGAGCGAGGCATCTCTTCCTGACTATCCGCCCTTTGGTAAGCGGATGCTGCTGGACAACGGCTGGTTCACGATGCTTCGTAAGCCCGACGTCACACTGGTGCCCCACGGAGTCGACGCCCTGACACCTTCTGGACTCGTCGACACGAACGGCGTCGAGCACCAGCTGGATGTCATTGTCATGGCGACGGGTTTCCACAGTGTGCGCGTTCTTTACCCGATGGACATCGTCGGTCGATCCGGCCGGTCCACCGGAGAAATCTGGGGCGAGCACGACGCGCGCGCCTACCTGGGGATCACAGTTCCTGACTTCCCCAATTTCTTCGTCATGACCGGACCGAACACCGGCCTGGGACACGGGGGGAGCTTCATCACGATCCTGGAATGTCAGGTCCGCTACATCATGGATGCATTGAAGTTGATGCAATCGGAAAACCTCGGCGCGATGGAGTGCCGGACCGAGGTCAACGATCGATACAACGAGGCCGTCGACCGACAGCACGCACAGATGGTCTGGACCCATCCGGCAATGGAGAACTGGTACCGAAACCCGGACGGTCGCGTCGTGTCGGTCCTTCCGTGGCGGATCAACGACTACTGGGCCATGACCTACCGAGTCGACCCGGCAGATTTTCGTACCGAGCCGGCACGCTCCGAGTCGGTCCCGACTCCGACCGCACGAGGGTGATCATGCAGGACGAAGCCACTGGCGGAGTGCACGGCGGGCCGCTGTCGGGTATCCGGGTCATTGAAATGGAGGCCATAGGGCCGCTACTGCACGCCGGTCTGATGTTGGCAGATCTTGGCGCCGATGTCGTGCGCATCGTGCGCCCCATCTCGATGGGAGCAGATGACGGAATCGACGATGCGAATGCGGGGATGCTCCGAGGGCGGACCGAAATCACTGCAGATCTGGCCAAGACCGAGGATCTCGCCAAGGTGCGCAGGCTGATCAGCCGAGCGGACGTCCTGATGGAGGGCTCTCGGCCCGGCACGATGGAGAAGCTCGGCCTGGGCTCCGAGATCTGCCTGCAGGACAATCCGGGGCTGATCTACGGCCGAATGAGTGGCTGGGGCCAGAAAGGACCGATGGCCCGAGAAGCCGGGCACGACCTGAACTACCTTGCGCTTTCGGGCGCGCTCGAACAGCTCGGACCGGCTTCCGGGCCGCCGTCACCGCCACTTAACTACGTCGGGAACTTCGGCGGTGGATCAATGTTCCTGCTCGTAGGGGTACTTGCCGCGCTGCACGAAAGAGAACGCACTGGCCGAGGCCAGGTGGTGGATACAGCGATGGTCGACGGCGCCAGTTCGTTGACTGCGCTCGTCCGATCGTGGCAGCATGCCGGCCGCTGGTCAGCCCGTCGTGGAACCAACCTCCTCGACGGATCTGCCCCGTTCTACCGCGCGTACGAATGCGCAGACCACAGGTACATGGCGGTAGGGGCCCTCGAAGACGTGTACTACGACCGCTTCGTGTTCGGACTCGGATTGGATCCCGCCTCGTTGCCGAATCGCTGGGACCAATCGAACTGGGACGACTTGTCCGAACACTTCGGCAGAACCTTCGCCACACACGATCGCGATGCCTGGGTCGACGTCTTCGACGGCCTGAACGCTTGTGTCACACCCGTGCTCACACTCCACGAGGCAACACTCCACGACCATGCAATACAGCGAACGGCCTTCGTCGATGCAGGAGGCTTTTCGATGCCCTCCGCCGCACCACGGCTGGACTCGTCACAGGGAGCAGCCCCACCACGGAGAAACGACGAACTGGACGCAACCGTGTCGCGATGGGAGATTGCCTCAGAGCACCACGGGGGCAATTCCACTCGACATCGGTCCACTCGCATGGCGGTTGGTCCACAGACGTGGTGAGCGAGAGAACCGATGGCGCCAGGCGGGCTACGATTTCGGTATGCGCAGGCTGGCTGGATCGTTCGATCGTGACCTCCCCGGGTTGCCGCGTGGCCGTGGCCGCCTCACGGCGGACGAGGTCCAAGACGCACAACGCAATCGCATTCTGCGCGCCGTGATCTCGTCGACTGCGGAGAAGGGGATCGCCTCGACCACGATCGCCGATGTCGTCGGCCGCGCCAGGGTATCTCGCCAAGCTTTCTACAAGCAGTTCGAGAGCAAAGAAGCCTGCTTGATCGCAGCGATCGACGCCGGCATCGAGACGATCGTCTCCAACATCACCTCCACACAAAGCTCGACCACCAATTTATCTCCACACGAACAGCTTTCGGCTGTCATCAAGAAGTACCTCGAGACGTGTTCGTCCGAACCCGAGTTCGTCCGCGCTTGGGTGGTGGACCTACCTGTGGCCGGTCCGGCAGGGGTTGCGAAGCGCAACGAGTACCTGGAACTGCTCGCCGACGAATTGCTCGTCGGCTACGCGTCCAGATCTTCAGAAGCCCCGGGGCGTGAAGTGTTTCTCGCGGCGATCGGCGGATGCAACGAGTTGTTCTACCGCCAGGTGGTCGACGGGTCCAATTCGTACATGAATCTTCATGCGCCGATCATGTCCTTCCTCGAACGGGTACTGGATCTCTCGTCCGACGGTTCGTAGTCCGGTGTTGACAAGCCTCGGGTAGATCGCCATGCTCATTTATAAGTACTGTCGCGTACTTATAAATGAGCGAGGAGTGGCCATGGGGATCTTGAGGGGACTGACACAGCGTCCGATCGCGCCGCCCGGCCGGGTTGCGATCCGTCCACGGCGAGTCGACTTCGACTGGGAGAAAGCGCCTTTGGTGTGGTTGCCGAATGAGCCGATCGCCTCATACCTCCTCGGTTCGATGAACCTCGTCATCCCCGAGGGCGAGCGGATGATGATCCAGGCCTTCGAGCAGGCTCTCCCGGACGTGCACGACGAGAAGCTCCGCGAGGACATGCTCGGTTTCATGGGTCAAGAATTGCTGCACGCAGAGGCGCATGACGAGGTCATGAATCAGGTGTTCAGACGGCACGGAATCGACCCGGCCCCGTTCAACCGCCAGATGCAGTACTTCTTCCGTAAGACTTTGGGCGTCGGCGACGACACCGATCCGCGGTCCACCCGGCAGCGTCTGATCGAGCGTCTCGGGATTTGCGCGTCCTCGGAGCATATGTTCGCGTTCGTAGGCGACTGGGCACTGAACGCGGACTTGGAGAAATTCGGCGCAGATCCGCAGATGCTTGACCTCTACCGGTGGCATGGGGCCGAAGAGGTCGAGCATCGTGCCGTGGCGCAGGAGGTCGCCACGTACTTCGGAGTCGGCTACTTTCGCCGCTGTATCTCCATGCTCATCACGTGGCCGATCTTTTTAGGGTGGTTGCTCCGTGCCGCGATGTATCTGAGCCGCAACGACCCCAACACGCCGAACATCGGTTATCCGCGATTGCTCCTGGAATTCGTCCGCGCCGGACGCCGCGGACTGGTGCCTGGTGTATCGAAATGGTTCTGGAGCGGTGCGTCGACGTTCGTGCCCGGATTTCACCCCGACAGTGTGGGGTCCACAGCCCAGGCCCTCGCCTACGTCGCGCAATCGCCAGCGGCCAAGCGGGTCAACACATGACACCCAACGCGCCCGAACTCACACAGCGGTGGCCGGCCCCCCGCGAGATCCCGGTCGACCTACGACGCGGCACGCACCGCGACTCGATTCTGCGCATTCTGGATGTCCTGGTCTCCACGCAGGTGAAGTGGGCGGTCTTGATTCATCGCGACAAGCCACCGAAAAACCGGACCGACGAGTACAAGACAACGCTCACGGTGTCGGAACGCACGACGGTGGCCAGCGACAACGCCGTGGTCAGCATCGAACTGCGGGCACCTGACGGCATCGACCTCGAACGGTGGCACCCCGGGGCTCACCTCGACCTGTACCTGCCCTCAGGACGCATACGTCAGTACTCACTGTGCGGCGATCCTGCCGATCGCCGCTGTTACCGGATTGCGGTACGCCGCATCCCTGATGGTGGCGGCGGATCGAACGAGGTGCACGACGAGTTGCCAGTCGGTGCCGTCGTCGGCGTTCGTGGCCCACGCAACGCGTTCGGGTTCGTCGAACCCGGGCGAACCAAGCGCGCGAAGCGCGTTCACTTCGTGGCGGGCGGTATCGGCATCACCCCGATACTCCCGATGATCCGCGAGGCAGAGCGCATGGGCCTGGATTGGTCGCTGGTGTACGTCGGTCGCGAGCGACGCACGCTACCGTTCCTCGCGGAATTGTCACCGTTCGGTGATCGGGTCACCATCCGCACCGACGACGAATACGGCCTACCCACCGCGACCGATCTTCTCCCGCCGAACGTCCGCAGCGGTGATGCAATCTACTGTTGCGGTCCGGTCCCGATGATGGACCTGATCACCGCAGGTGCACGCAACCAACCCGGTGTGGAAGTGCACGCCGAACGCTTCTCCGCCACACCGGTCGTCGATGGACGTCCCTTCCGGATCCAACTGGCTCGCACCGGTCAGGTCATCGATGTCGCCGCTGATCAGACCGCACTGGACGCGGTGCTGCGTGTGAACCCGAAAGCCCCCTATTCATGTCGTCAGGGCTTCTGCGGCACCTGCATGGTCCACGTCATCGACGGCGATGTCGATCACCGCGACAACTCGTTGAGCCCAGCCGAGCGCGCCGAGGGCAAGATGCTCCTGTGCGTTTCGCGGAGCAACAGTCCCTGCCTGACGGTCACCACATGAATCCACCGATGAGAAAACACAATTCCAGACGACCGGAGTACCTGTTGAACGACGATCAACTGACATCGCGGGTGGTGGACCTGCTGATCGCACTGGAGGAAATGGACGCCGATGCCGTGCGCGCACTCGTCGATCCCGACATCGAATGGCGCAACACCGGCCTGCCCAGCGTGCGTGGAAGCAAACGCGTCGAACGGGCGCTCACGATCGTCTCTCGCCTGATCACCAGGTACGAGGTCGTGGAAGTGCTCACGATGACCACCGACCACGACACGGTGTCCTCCCGGCGAAGAGAGATCATCCGCATCGGATGGTTTGCCATGCACCTCGACGTAGACGGCCACTACACATTCGCAAACGGCCGGCTGCGCGTTTGGGACGACCGCTTCTCCTACCGCCGACTGCTCCGCGGATTGCGATTCGGCCCACCCACCCGCACCTGAGGATCGCGAGGGTCGCTATCCGCCTGCCTGGGTCAGGTACTTCATTCGTTCGCCGCGACTTTTCGGGGAAACCGCATGGCGATGGGAACTTTCCCGGCAAGGTAAACGTAGATTAAAGAACAAGGCTTCTTCCGCATCGACAGAGAGACCAATGGACAGTCACAGACCCAGGCCGGACACACCCCACTACATCACCGCATGTGATGGCGAGGTGTCCGGCTCATGATGATCGCCCTGACACTCCTGCTGGGCGTCCTGGTCGTTCTGCTGATCACCGCAGTCACCGGCTACTTCGTTGCCCAGGAGTTCGCCTACATGGCCGTGGACCGATCTCGGCTCAATTCTCTCGCCCAGACGGGCGATTCTGGTGCAAAGCGGGCCCTTGCGGTGACCCGCCGCACCTCGTTCATGCTCTCCGGAGCTCAACTGGGCATCACCGTCACCGGTCTGCTGGTCGGTTACGTTGCCGAACCTCTCATCGGTCAGTCGCTGGGAACGATCTTCGGCGGCATCGGCATCCCCACCGCCATGGGGTTGGGCATCGGTGCCGTGCTGGCGCTGCTGTTCTCGACCCTGGTCCAGATGCTCTTCGGTGAGCTGTTCCCGAAGAACCTCGCCATCGCACGTCCCGAACCTGTGGCCCGGTGGCTGGCCCGCTCGACCACCCTCTACCTGAAACTCTTCGGCTGGCTGATCTGGATCTTCGACCAAGCATCGAACCTGCTGCTCCGCGCACTCAAGATCGAGCCGGTGCACGACGTCGAGCACTCCGCCTCTGCCCGCGACCTCGAGCACATCGTCGCCGAGTCCCGCGAAACCGGGACTCTGCCGCCCGAATTGTCGACGATGCTCGATCGCATTCTCGATTTCCCCACGCGCCCAGTGGAGCATGCGATGATCCCTCGCACCCATGTCGACACCGTCCACGCCGACGACTCCCTCGACCACATCCTCACCCTCATGGGGCGAGGGCACTCCAGATATCCCGTCGTGGGGGCAGATTCCGAGGACATAGTCAGTGTCATCCACCTCCAAGATGTTCTCGACCTGACGCCGACCACTGATCTGACCGCGCGCACACTCACCCGCCCCGCCCTGATCCTCCCGACCACACTTCCCTTGCCGAAAGCCTTGTCCGAACTCACCGACAGCAGAAACCAACTTGCCTGCGTCATAGACGAATACGGCGGCTTCGCCGGTGTCATCACCCTCGAAGACATCGCCGAAGAACTCGTCGGCGAAATCACCGACGAACACGACCCTGACCTCCCACTCGAACTCCCCGGCGAAGACGGATCCTGGACCGTCAACGGTGGCGTGCACCTCGACGAGGTCGAACGCACCATCGGACACGACCTCCCGGGTGGTGACTACGAGACGATCGCCGGCTTCACCATCGCCCATCACGGCGAGCTCCCACCCGAGGGAGCCCGGATCCGCGTCGAACTGCCACCTGATCCTGCCGACCTGATTTCCGACGATGAACAACCTCGATATTCACTGGTCATCGATGTCCTGTCCGTCGAGCGGCACGTCCCCGCCTCACTACGACTACGCCTCGACCCAACCGCAGTGGCCGGGACTGAAACCGCGGAGGAGAACCGATGAGCAACCCCTGGATCGTCATCGCCGTCACCGTCGCTCTCATAGCCCTGAGTGCCTTCTTCGTCGCCGTCGAATTCGCCCTCATCTCCGCCAAACGGCACCGCCTCGAAGATGCCGCCCCCAACAGCCGCTCCGCCCGAGCCGCTCTACGCAGCGCCTCCGAACTGACCGTGCTCCTCGCCGGCTCCCAACTCGGCATCACCGTATGTACCCTCGCGCTCGGTGCAATCACCAAACCCGCTGTCCATCACTGGCTTACCCCTGCCTTCTCGAGTTGGGGCATGCCGCTCTGGATCGCGGACGTCGCCGGTTTCGTTCTCGCATTGATCATCGTGACTTTCCTGCATCTGGTCGTCGGCGAAATGGCACCGAAATCCTGGGCGATCGCCCACCCCGAGAAATCAGCCACACTGCTCGCCATCCCGATGCGCGGATTCATGTGGCTCACCCGACCTCTACTGCAATCGCTGAACTCGATGGCCAACTGGTTCCTCGTCAAAGTCGGTGTGCAACCGGTCGATCACGTCGGCAGCGGCCAGGACCCCGACGCCTTGCGGCACCTGGTCGAACACTCCACCAACGTCGGAGCCCTCGACGCCGGATACTCCGCGCAACTTTCCGGCGCCCTCGACATGCAGACCTTGACCGTCCGCGATCTGCTTCGGAGCAGCAAAGCTCCGACCTCCGTAACCAGCTCCGCGACCATGGACCAGGTGCGGGCGATCTCGAAACAATCGGGACACCTACGAATCCTCGTTCGCGACAACGGTGTTCCCCTTGGGATCGTGCACGTCCGCGACACCCTGCTCCAACCCGACCACACCCACGCCGAATCCATCATGCGACCGGCATTCACCCTTGCGTCCGATACCCCCGTCCACCTCGCGCTCGCGTCGATGCGGGAAAGTCGCAATCACCTGGCCGTGGTCACCGACGAACGAACGACGGTCGGCATCATCACCCTCTCCGATGTTCTCTCACGACTGTTCCCCCGCCCTGAACCGGCGATCTGACACCGTATGGGACGGTCTTTCGCACGGACTGCGCTCTCCGTACAGCAATTGTTCGGGAAAGATCGCGATCAGATCTCAGATCTCCCCGTCCCAGGCATCGATACCCTCGTGCGTATCCGGAGTTGGAATGCCATGCCCGAGCCCCCGTGCCCTCATTTCCTCGTTCACGAAATAGAACCGTGCTTTCTCACGCGGAGTCAGGCGATCACACCGGCGATACAACGAGCGGTACTCCTTGACGAGATCGCCGCTCGCCATACGGTAAACCGACAGCGGCACCGGCTCACCCGACATCTGATCGCATCCTCGGACTGCATGATCTGCCGCCCCGCGCTCGTCGCGACTTCGTCACTGGGCGTGCCGCCTTCGGTCAGCTTCGCTCATGCCACCCCACGTTCCATACAGCTCACCCGCACCGAGGGCGTACTCGCGGCACTGACCGAGCACAGGACAGGTCTGACATATCCGCCGCGCCAGCAGTTCCCGGCGGGATCGGGCATTGCCACGCTCGCCTTCCGGCGAAAAGAACACCGCCGCTTCGACCCCACCGCACGCGGCGTACTTCTGCCAACAACTCGGTTCGGCGGCAACCTCTTTCCCGGACTGCGCCGAGCGCACTGCGGATATCATCGGGAACTCCTCTCTCACTCGAGAACCTCGGATCACTGAAACCAGATCCGAAGCCAGGAGACGTATCTCAAAGCTTCGCTCTTGCAACGCCACTGACGGTTAACCAGGCGACTTCCTACGGGTTCATGCCAGTATTAGAATCTGGCGTGTCCGCCAAGTGCGGCCGTGAAGGCCGCCGGCTGCGGCAACGGTTGGCATCACCATTTGATCGCCCTGCCGAAGGTGGGCTCGAACCCACACGCCTGGTAGCCAATCGGGCGCTGAATGCGCGACAGATCGCCATCACATGCCATGCCGTCACCGCAGCACCCGCGGTCGAGCACCTAACCGGCCGCCTCCCGGGACCGGACGGACGTTCGGAGCGCCGAGGCGGGCAGACTGTCCGGCATTGGCGTACCGCAGAAGCAAAGCGAGCACGAGGAAGGAGAGGACGAGGACAAGGGTGAGAACAATCGAACCCACGGCGGAGCTTCCTTTCCGAGACCACGAAAGAATCAGGTTCACTCAGAATCGATCACCGAACCGGCCGAGGGAAGAATCCGACCCAGATCTTCGCGATTTCCATACAGCCGAGTTGCCGATCGCGGCTCGGTAACCCTCGCCCGTCACATCATCCGCGTGTGTAGGTCGCCTCTGCTGCACGACGGAGTTACTGCCCCGAGTGGTCAGTCACCTCGGTACAGCGTCCGTAAGAACAGCAAGATCCGTCATCAGAGTCACCGCCGGTCGAGGGAACGATTGGCAGCGCGCACATCATCGAGCGCATCGTCGAACCCCCTCGACAACTCCTCCTCCCGATCAACTGCCGACTCCAGATCGGGAAGTGACATTGCTCCGACTTCGAGCACCAACTCCGTCAAGATCACGCCGGGCTCACAACGCACGCGTTTCACCAATAAAGCGATCGTGTCGGCCGCGCCGCGAAGCGTGGACGAGGGCAGTGGCACGCAAGCCCAAGCGACTATAAATGCAAAGGCGCACGGCGGGGCACCAACTGAGCATTTCTGATCCGGCGGGCGTGATCACCGAACTTGTGGAGACACTCTCGGACCGCGCATGTAGATTCCGAGCCTATTTGTATTATCGGACTGCGACTTTCGAGTCTTCCCGCCACAATTGTCGCTGAAATTCCGCGGAAAGATGACCTTTTCCATGGCCCAGAACTGTCCCAGCAGCAACGAGAAGTCCTACTTCACTTCCAGTCAAGTCAGTTCAAACTCGAAACACACTGTAATAAAACGAGTTTGAAGTGCTTTCTTACGCACGTACCGAGTTGACTCGACTGAGTACACTTCTCGTGTTCTACCGATACCTCGGTCGAATGAGCGACGGACCGTACGCCACAGCCGCGCACACCGGCAAGGCTCTCGTGAATCGGGTGTGGCTGTGGCACAACTATATTCGAAGCAGAAGTGTGACGGCCGCCGACTGGGCTTTTTCAGTCGGTCGTTCAGATTTTTTCAGCGAGAACGTCGAGCTGGCTGATTTCGGGTGGCGCAGCGAAGAGTTCGTCGGCACGTTCGCCGAGAGCCTTGCCGACCGGACCATTGAGATGTGCCTCGCGAGCGGCCTGGTCGGGGAATGCGTCGATGATGCCGAACGACGAGGGCCCGAACCGCACCGCGAACCAGGGTTTCGTGCCGGGCTCCTGCTCGACGAGCGGCAATGCCGATCGGAGGAATTTCTCGACCGCTTCTTCCTTGCCGGGCTTGGCTTCAAGTCGGACCAGCAGCGCCTTGGTGGCCATTTCGGTTCTCCTCTTCGAAGTGGTGAACACTGTCAAGCATCACACCATCCGTCGGTGAATGGAAGGTAGCCAAACCCACCGATCGAGGAAACCGATCCCGACCCCCTAGCGATCGTGGAGCCGAAAGAGGAGACTCCATGGTGAGGTAATGCGACGCCTGGAATGCAGCCACAGCTGCGGGCCGCGACGGAAAAAATGTTGGTGTGCCATTGATTTGGCAGGGCCTTGAGTTCCGTGCGCCGTGGGCCTGCCCCGAACCTCACGATTCATTGGGTCGGTCGCTCACGCGTAATCACCTGTGACCGGACGAGATCAACCGGAAAAGCCGTAGCTAAGGGAGTGTCGCCATGAAAGCGCTTGTGTACGACGGGCCTCGTGAGGTTCATGTGAAGGATGTGCCCGATGCGAGGATTGAGCAGCCGACCGATGTGCTGGTGAAGATCACGAGCACCAACATCTGTGGGTCGGATCTACACATGTACGAGGGTCGCACCGATCTCGAGCCGGGAATGGTCCTCGGTCACGAAAACTTGGGCATCGTCGCCGAAGTCGGCAATGCAGTGGTCAAAGTATCGCCAGGGGATCGAGTGTGTTTGCCGTTCAACATCGGCTGCGGCTTCTGCCGAAACTGCGAGGAAGGGTTGACCGCATTCTGTCTGACGGTGCACCCAGATCCGAAGATGGCCGGTGCAGCATTCGGTTTCGCCGGGATGGGTCCGTTCTGGGGTGGACAGGCGGAATATCTGCGGGTGCCGTTCGGCGACTTCAACTGTCTGCGACTGCCCGAAGACGCCCAAGACAAGGAAACCGATTACGTGATGCTCTCGGACATCTTCCCGACCGGATGGCATTGCACCCGCCTGGCCGACATGCAACCCGGTGATTCGATGGTGGTCTACGGCGCTGGCCCAGTCGGTTTGATGGCCGCGTATTCGGCGATGATCCAGGGAGCGAGCAAGGTGATGATCGTCGACCGTCACCCCGACCGGCTGCGCCTGGCCGAAGAGATCGGCGTCGTACCCATCGACGACTCGAAGGGCGACCCCGTCGAGCAGATCCTCGAGCAGACCAACGGGAAAGGCGCAGACAAGGGGTGCGAGTGCGTCGGCTATCAGGCACACGACCCGCAAGGCCACGAGGACGCCGCCATGACGATGAACCGGCTCGTGGATTCGGTGCGCTTCACCGGCCACATCGGGGTGGTCGGCATCTTCCTGCCCCAGGACCAGAACGGCCCCGACGAACTCGAGCGCAACGGCAAGATCGCCTTCGACATGGGCAAATTCTGGTTCAAGGGCCAGAAGATCGGCACCGGACAAGCGAACGTCAAACACTACAACCGGCAACTGCGCGACCTCATCCACGAAGACCGGGCAAAGCCCTCCTGGATCATCTCCCACGAACTCCCGCTCGCCGAAGCCGAATCCGGCTACCAGCACTTCGACGCTCGCGACGACGGCTGGACCAAAGTCGTCCTGCATCCCTGACACGGCCAGAACCGAGAGGAGCACAACGATGCCAATGCCGCTGCAGGGCAAGCAGATAGCGATAGTGACTGCCGACGGGGCCGGAGGAGTAGAAGTCGTAGACGAACAGGTCGCGATCGACGGGAACCTGATCTCGAGCCGCTCGCCCGACGACCTTCCTGCGTTCCGTCAGGCCATCGTCGAGCAGTTCGCGAAGCTCGGGGCAGGTGCGTCATGACCGTGAACCAGACCTCGGTGTCCCTCGACGATGCGCAGCGGGTCATCGCCGCAGGACAGGCCAAAGCCACCGAGATCGAGTCGCCGTCGAACATTGCGGTGGTCGATGCCGGCGGCAACCTCGTGGCTCACGTGCGAATGGACGGTGCCTGGATCGCCAGCATCGACATCTCGATCAACAAGGCGTTCACCGCGCGGGCATTAGACGTCTCGACCGAGGACCTCGCGGCCAACGCGGGCCCGGGCGAGCAGTTCTACGGGATACACGCCTCCAACGGCGGACACATCATGATCTTCACAGGCGGTGTGCCTCTGCGGCACAACGGCCAGGTCGTGGGCGCTGTCGGCGTCAGCGGCGGCACCGGGGAGCAGGACAAGACCGTCGCCGAGGCGGCCGAGGCGGCGCTGTGAGCGGTGGACTGCGTCGTCAGGTCAGAGAACGCATCGACAGGGCAACGTCGAGCATTCCGTCGTCGCTTTACAGCAAGCCGATGAGGTCCTCTGTTTCACCCGCGCGTCAGGTGAATTGACGCCGGCCAAGCCCGCTCGGCGAAACCGAATCCGGCTACCAGCACTTCGACGCTCACGACGACGGCTGGACCAAAGTCGTACTGCATCCCTGAGGCGGCTCCGAGCCGAGACGAACACAACCACGGCCAGACCTGGCACACCTGCGCCACCACGGGGCGAGAGCAAACCGACCCCTCGATCGAAATCCTGCCAAAGGATGTAGCACCGGAATAGACGAGAACCCACGTAAGTCCCGTAGTGACGATGGCCGAAACATGTTGAATTGCAATAGCTCCCACCTGACGGTCTGTTGACCAGCCACAGAACGGGACGTTGAACTGTGCAGCACGCGGGTGTACGCCGCCTACTCGCAACCAATTGGAACCGACCAGTAGTGGCACATTTCCTTTCTGTCACAAGGAGATTCGATAGAACCACAATGAATCTCGTCCGGGTTCAACGGAGCTGCTGTTCACTGACTGTGAAGATCTTTCGCAAAGGGAGTTCTCCTTATGCATGCGCCGCGGTAGTGTGGACGTACCGCAGTAGCGGCCGACACTCGAGTTTTCGTGTCGAAGCCGATACTCGGAGTTTCATGCGATGGCCGCTTCGATCGGGTTGCGGCGGGCATCTTCGATCAAGGGCAGGTGTGGTCGCCACTGCCCCGTTGCGCCCCGCCCATCAGGCGAATGTTGTTGACGCCCTTTAGGTGGACGAAAAGACTCATCATGGCTGGGTGGTTCGTGAGCTCAACCGGTTGACCGGCGGTCGGGCCCTGTCAGTACACACAGGCCCGGCGAACCCCACAACATCAACGCTGAGGGGCGTGATGTCAAAGCTCAGTGGCGGAAACCCTTACCCTCGGCCGCTCGCGAGCCTCACGCCCGCCATCCACGGATTGGTGTCGGGCGCCGTTATCGGTGCCCTGCTCGGTCTCCGTGACTTCACCCAATCCACTCGCCAAAACCAGGGAACTACGAAGTCCTTGCCGACATCGAGCGAAGTTGCGGGCGGAATCGCACTTGCTCAACGGCCGGGCCGATCGAAAGGAATGAGTCATGACAACTGCTGTAGGCATCGACTTGGGCACAACCAACTCGGTCATCGCAAGCTGGCAAGGCGGCGAGCCGGTGGTGATCTCCAATGTGGAGGGAGCACGGACGACGCCTTCGGTGGTGGCGTTCACCGAGAACGGTGAGCGTCTGGTGGGCCAGCTTGCCCGACGGCAGGCGATCTTGAATCCGAAGGGCACGATCTACTCGGCGAAACGCTTCATCGGACGTCACTACGACGAGATCTCCGAGGAAGCCAAAGCGGTCAGCTTCGACGTCGTACCGGGTGACAACGGTGAGGCCCGCTTCGACGTGCGCGGCAAGAAATACGCACCAGAGGAGATCAGCGCTCTCGTGCTGCGCAAGCTCGTCGACGACGCGAGCAAGTTCCTCGGTGAGAAGGTGAAGGAAGCGGTCATCACCGTTCCTGC
The DNA here is from genome assembly GCF_016598535.1 of Rhodococcus sp. P-2. Lineage (GTDB taxonomy): Bacteria > Actinomycetota > Actinomycetes > Mycobacteriales > Mycobacteriaceae > Rhodococcus_F > Rhodococcus_F baikonurensis. Next base: position 3,433,345 of record NZ_CP066779.1, read on the forward strand.
CTACTTCAACGACGCGCAACGAAACGCCACCAAGGACGCCGGCCGTATCGCAGGCCTCGAGGTTTTGCGGATTATCAACGAACCGACCGCTGCGGCACTCGCGTACGGCATGGACAAACAGACCCACGAAACCGTACTGGTCTTCGACCTCGGCGGCGGAACCTTCGATGTGAGCCTGCTGGACGTCGGAGAGGGGGTAGTCGAGGTTCGTTCCACGGCCGGCGACTCCCACTTGGGCGGCGACGACTTCGATCGACGCGTGGTGGACTACCTCGCCGACGAATTCCAGCGCGCGGAGAACATCGATCTGCGTAAGGATGCGCAGGCGTTGCAACGACTGTTCGAAGCCGCGGAGAAGGCAAAGGTTGAGCTGTCCTCGGTGACCCAGGCCCAGGTAAACCTGCCTTTCGTCACCGCTGACGCGAATGGTCCCAAACATCTCACCACTACGATCATGCGATCGAAGTTCGATGATTTGACTGCCGATCTGGTGGAACGGTGCCTCGGCCCGGTGAAGCAGGCCATGAGTGACGCCAAGGTCGCCGCCAACGACATCGACGAAGTGATACTGGTCGGCGGTTCGACACGTATTCCGGCTGTACAGGCGCTGGTTCGCCGGCTGACCGGCGGCAAGGACCCCCACATGGGCGTCAACCCGGACGAGGTCGTTGCCCTCGGAGCCGCAGTCCAGGCAGGCGTGCTCAAAGGCGAGGTTTCCGATGTGTTGTTACTCGATGTCACCCCACTGTCCCTCGGCGTCGAGACGCAGGGCGGGGTGATGACGAAGATCATCGAGCGGAACACGACGATCCCGGCACGGCGCAGCGAAGTGTTCTCCACGGCGGAAGACAATCAGTCCGCCGTGGACGTCGTGGTGTTGCAGGGCGAACGCGAACGTGCGGCCGACAACCGGGTGCTGGGCCGGTTCCGGCTGGAAGACATCCGCCCCGCGCCACGTGGCGAGGCCCAGGTGGAAGTCATTTTCGACATCGACGCCAACGGCATCCTGAACGTCACCGCTCGCGACAAGGATACCGGCAAGGAACAGAGCATCACGATCAGTGAACAGGGCAACCTTGATCAGGGTGAGGTCGAGCGCATGTTGGCGGAGGCCGAACGGAACCGGGGTGAGGACGAGGCGCTGCGCAAGGCGGTCGACGCGCGCAACGGGCTCGATTCGGTTGCGTATCAAGTGGAGCGGCGACTCGCCGAACTCGGTGACAGTGCCCCGCCGCATGAGAAGGCGCGGGCCGAGATGCTGGTTGCCGACGCCCGAAAGGCCGTGCAGGACGGCGCTTCACCCGCGGAGGTTCAGCCACTCACCTCGGAGCTGCAACAGCTGCTCTACGGACTTGTGCCGGACCAGTCGGACGACGGCCAAGCAGGCGGCGCTGATGCTGCGTCGTCGGATGACGGCGACGTGATCGACGCCGAATTCGATCGAAGCTGAGGCGCACGATGGAAATGTCTGCAGATCATTCGACGACTGAGCCGACTACCAACAGCGCCGACACGGATCAAAGCAAGACCGAGTCCGATCGCGCCGAGACAGCAGACGAGCTGTCTCAACTCGAGGACCGTTGGCGCAGGGCCGTCGCAGATCTGGACAACCTGCGCAAGCGATACGCCAAAGATCTGGACCGTGAACGCGCCGCGGAAGTAGCGAAGGTTTCGTCGGCGTGGCTGCCGATACTGGACAACTTGGAGCTTGCGCTTGCACACGCAGGCAGCGATCCGCAGGCCGTCGTCGAAGGTGTGAAGGCGATCCGGGACCAGGCGGTACAGGTGCTCTCACGACTCGGCTTCGAGCGCCACGACGAGGTCAGTGTGCCGTTCTCCCCGGAACTCCACGAAGTGGTCAGTGTGGTAACCCGACCCGACCTTCCGTCCGGGACCGTGGTCGAGGTCTTGCGCCCGGGTTATGGAGAGGACGGACGACAGTTGCGGCCCGCCGCGGTGGTCGTCAGCCGCCCAGAGGGGTGAGCACCGATGGCCCGTGACTACTACGAAGTACTCGGGGTACCGAAGGGCGCCGGCACCGACGAGATTCAGCAGGCATACCGGAAGCTGGCCCGCAAGTACCACCCCGATGTGAACAAGGATCCCACTGCGGAGGACAGGTTCAAGGAGGTCAACGAGGCCTATCAAGTGTTGTCCGACCCGGACACCCGGAAACGCTATGACCGATTCGGTGACGACTTCCGGCATGTACCCGAGGATTACGACGAACGGGTGCGGGCAAACGCCGCCGGGTACGGCGGTGGCGGGAGAAGGGTGCACTTCGGCCACGGTGTCGGTGGTGAGGGTGCCGTCGACTTCGAAGACCTCTTCGGGCAGATGTTCGGCGGAGGCGGTGGGTTCGGACCGATTCCCGGCGCCGATCAGGAGGCCGAACTGGAACTGGCTCTGGAAGAGGCCTATCAGGGCGGAAAACGCACTCTCAGACTGGACGGACGGCAGTATGACGTCGACATTCCAGCCGGCGTCCTGGACGGCCAGCGAATCCGGTTGGCCGGGCAAGGAGGCCGAGGCAACGGTGACGCGCCGCCTGGGGATCTGTACCTCGTGGTGCGGATCAAACCGCATTCACGGTTCCGCGTGCAGGGTCGGGACATCTACGTCGATCTGCCCGTATCGCCATGGGAGGCGGTTCTCGGGTCGACAGTCGTCGTTCCCACACCGGGTGGAGAGGCGAAAGTCAAAGTGGTGCCTGGCTCTTCGACTGGTAGGAAGCTGCGCCTGCGCGGAGAGGGAATGCCCAATCCGCGCGGTGCCAACGGCAACCTCTACGCCGAAATCAAGGTGATGGTTCCGCCGAAACCGACAGCACGTGAACGCGAACTGTTCGAGCAGTTGGGCGCCGAATCGAACTTCAATCCGAGGAAAGAGACATGAGCACCTCAACGCCGATCACTCAGTACGTATTGGTTCGCCGTACCGGATTGTCGCCGGACGCCTTCGCCGAACGTACTGGCCTACACCCGGATCTGGCACGAAAACTCGTGGCTCTCGGACTGCTCGACGCCCACCGCTACGCCGGCGGAGAGATGTCGTTCGACCCATCCGAAGTGACCCACGCCGCACGCATCCAACGACTGCGGACGGGTCTGGGCCTCAACTACTCGGCAATCGGGCTCGTGCTCGATCTGCTGGATCGAATCGAAAGACTCGAAACAGCGGCCCGCAGAAGGAGGACATCCTCATGGACACCGGCAGCTTGACCGAAAAGTCACGAGAAGCCTTGCAGGAAGCCCAGAATGTTGCGACCAGAATGGGCCACACCGAAGTCGACGGAGAGCACCTGCTGCTCGCATTGGTCGATCAGCAGGATGGGTTGGTGCCCCGACTGCTCGAACAGGCCGGCGCGAACGTCGACGCACTGCGATCCGATCTGGATCGTGAACTGTCGCGTAGGCCGAAGGTCAGCGGCCCCGGCGCGACCCCCGGTCAGGTGATGATCACCCAGCGTCTGGCCAAGCTGCTCGATGCCGCAGAGCGGGAGGCGAAGAGACTCAAGGATTCCTACGTGTCGGTGGAGCATCTTGTGATGGCCCTCTCCGAGGAAGGATCGGCCAGCGCGGCCGGGCGGGTCCTCGCCAGTCATGGGGTCACACGGGACGCCTTCCTCACAGCGCTGACGAAGGTGCGCGGCAATCAGCGTGTCACGTCGGCAACCCCGGAGGGGGCGTACGAGGCATTGGAGAAGTACGGGCGCGACCTCGTCTCCGAGGGGCGGGCAGGCAAACTCGATCCGGTCATCGGCCGGGATGCCGAGATACGCAGGGTAACTCAGATCTTGAGCCGGAAAACGAAGAACAACCCGGTGCTGATCGGCGACCCCGGTGTAGGTAAGACTGCGATTGTCGAGGGTCTCGCCCAGCGGATCGTCCGCGGCGACGTGCCCGAGGGCCTACGCGACAAAACGATCTTCTCGCTCGACATGGGTTCACTGGTGGCCGGTGCGAAGTACCGCGGCGAGTTCGAGGAGCGACTGCAGGCCGTGCTGTCCGAGGTGAAGGCTGCCGAGGGGCGCATCCTGTTGTTCGTCGACGAGTTGCATACCGTGGTCGGAGCGGGCTCGGTCGGCGGCGAGGGGTCTCTCGACGCCGGCAACATGCTCAAACCGATGCTCGCACGCGGCGAACTGCACATGATCGGTGCCACCACTCTCGACGAGTATCGCAAGCACATCGAATCCGATGCGGCACTGGAGCGTCGATTCCAGACCGTTCTCGTCGACGAGCCCAGTGCCGAGGATGCGATCTCGATTCTGCGCGGACTTCGAGAACGCCTCGAGGTGTTCCATGGCGTGAAAATTCAGGACGGTGCATTGGTGGCCGCCGTGACCCTCTCGCACCGATACATCACCGACCGCTTCCTTCCAGACAAGGCGATCGATCTCGTAGACGAGGCATGCGCTCGGCTCCGCACCGAAATCGATTCGATGCCTGCCGAACTCGACGAGCTCACCCGGAAGGTGACCCGCCTGGAGATCGAAGAGGCCGCACTGTCCAAGGAAACGGACGCGGCCAGCAAGGCGCGCCTCGAAGAATTGCGCAAGGAGCTGGCCGACCTGCGGGCCGAGGCAGACGCCCGGCACGCTCAATGGGAGGCGGAGCGGCAGGCGATCCGGCGGGTGCAAGAACTGCGAGGAGATTTGGAACGGTTGCGCGTCGAGGCCGAGGCCGCCGAACGCAACTACGACCTCAATCGGGCAGCCGAGTTGCGATACGGCGAGATCACCGAGCTCGAACGCCGGCTCGAGGCGGCGGAGGAGCAACTGGCCACCAGACAAGGCCGAAATCCGTTGCTGCGTGAAGTGGTCACCGAAGACGAGATCGCAGAGATCGTGGCCGCATGGACGGGTATCCCGGTCGCCCGGCTGCAAGAAGGTGAGCGGGAGAAGTTGTTGAAGCTCGACGAGATCCTGCACGAGCGGGTCGTCGGTCAGGACGAGGCGGTGCAACTGGTCGCGGACGCTGTGATCCGCGCGAGGTCCGGTATCCGTGATCCTCGTCGACCGATCGGTTCGTTCATTTTCCTGGGCCCGACAGGCGTCGGAAAGACCGAGCTTGCAAAGACATTGGCCAGCGCCCTATTCGACAGTGAAGACAACATGGTGCGCCTCGATATGAGCGAGTACCAGGAACGGCACACGGTGAGTCGGCTCATCGGTGCACCTCCCGGATACGTCGGGTACGACGAAGGTGGCCAGCTCACCGAGGCGGTGCGGCGTAAGCCGTACTCCGTGGTGCTCTTCGACGAGATCGAGAAGGCCCACGCCGACGTCTTCAATACCCTGCTGCAGGTGCTCGACGACGGCCGGATCACCGATTCTCAAGGGAGGCAAGTCGATTTCCGGAACACGGTGATCATCATGACCTCCAACATCGGATCCCAGCATCTCCTCGACGGGGTCACAGCCGACGGCGAAATCAAGCCGGACGCCAGGGAACGGGTGATGGCGGAACTGCGCGGGCATTTCCGCCCCGAATTCCTCAACCGGGTCGACGACATCGTGCTGTTCTCCCCACTCACCCTGCCCCAGATCGAGCACATAGTGGAACTGCAACTCACCGACCTTCGAAACAGGTTGTCGGAGAGACAGATACACCTGGAAATCACACCGGAGGCACGCCGACTGATCGCCGAACACGGGTTCGACCCTGTCTACGGTGCGCGGCCGCTGCGCCGATACATCGCACACGAGGTCGAAACCAAGATCGGCCGTGCACTGTTGCGCGGCGAGATCAAACCGGACGGCACCATCAGCGTCACGGTGGACGGCGGCGAGCTTGCCGTCGCGTATGCCGAACCCGCCTTCGCGGCGGCCTGAGAAGAGGTAACTGGTCATGGGATCCGAAAAGGTGAAGTGCCCGAACTGCGGCAAGACCAACAACATCCCGGCAGCAGGGGAAGGAAAACCTCGCTGCGGCAACTGCCACGAGCCGCTGCCCTGGATCGCCGCGGCGGGAGACGGTGACTTCGCGGAGATCGTCGAAAAATCCTCGGTGCCTGTGCTCGTGGATCTGTGGGCGACGTCGTGCGGCCCGTGTCGCATGGTCAGCCCCGCGCTCGAGCAGCTCGCCAGAGAACACGTCGGCCAGATCAAGCTGGTCAAGGTCGACGTCGATGCTGCACCCCGGACAGCTGAACGATTCACCGTCCGCGCCGTGCCGACTCTGCTGGTGATGGACCGGGGTGAGGTTCTCGCTCGCCAGTCGGGCGCAGCTCCGGTCCCCCAGCTGCGCACGTGGCTCGATCAGGCGCTATCGGAAAATGCCGGCGAGGAGGCGAAGTCATGAGTCCTGTCCATGCGGACCCACATGTAACCGCGATCCGGGCCGTGGTGCCGCGTACCCCGCAGGGCTGCGAGGAATGTCTTCGCCTCGGCACCCCGTGGGTGCATCTGAGGCTGTGCCTGACGTGCGGACACGTCGGTTGCTGCGACTCTTCGCCGGGCAGGCACGCGAGTGCTCACGCTCACGCCATCGGGCATCCGATCGTCCAGTCGATGGAGCCCGGCGAGGATTGGCGGTGGTGTTATGTCGACCAGAACTTCGTCTGAGGGCGCCTCACCCATCGGGTACAGCCCGCCGGTCGACGACGAGACCCCGGACGAGGAGGGCGCCTTCCCGCGGCTGACGGACGACCAGGTCGCGAAGCTCGAGGTCGGTGGCTCGCGTCGACCGGTTCACGCCGGCGAGGTGCTGATCCGAGAAGGCGCGCCTGACAACGATTTCGTCGTCGTCCTTTCCGGAAAGATCGCAGTCGTCGACGAAGGCGACGCGGACGGCGAGCGCCGGATACTGCGCGTGCACGGTCCTGGGCGTTTCCTGGGCGAGCTCGGACTCCTGGAAGGGCAGGTGGCGTTTTTCACCGCCGAAGCGATCGAGGACGGCGAGGTACTCGTCGTCCCGGCCGAGCAGGTACGCGAGCTGATTGCCCACGATCCCGTGCTCAGCGATTTGATCCTGCGCGCCTACCTTGTGCGTCGGCACTTGCTGATCGGGCTCGGCTCCGGATTCCGGATCATCGGCTCCTGCTTCTCCCCGGATACGTTGCGACTTCGTGAGTTCGCGATGCGAAACCGTCTGCCCCACAAGTGGTTCGACTTGGAACAGGACGAACGAGTGGAGCAGCTGCTACGCAGCCTGAACGTCGCACCCGAGGACACACCCGTCGTGATCTGGCACGGCGAGAAGGTGCTGCGCAATCCGACGAATGCGGAACTCGCACGCGTCGTCGGGCTTCCTGTCCCGGCACCCGTCGCGGACGCAGCCAAGGACGTCTACAACCTCGTCGTCGTGGGTGCCGGACCGGCCGGCCTGGCCGCATCGGTGTACGGCGCCTCGGACGGGTTGAACACGGTGACGTTGGAGCAGATCGCTGCGGGCGGCCAAGCCAGTACCTCATCCCGGATCGAGAATTATCTGGGATTCCCCGCCGGGGTCTCCGGCTCCGAATTGGCCGAGCGAGCCGTGCTCCAGGCCGGGAAGTTCGGCGCCCGCATCCTGGTGTCGGCAGAAGTGACCGGTTTGGGATCCGAGGCCGGGAACCATGTGCTCCGACTGGCGGACGACGGGTCGGTGCACGCCCGGGCCGTTGTGCTCGCCGCCGGGGCGCGGTACCGCAAGTTGGCCGTTCAGGGGATCGAGGCGCTGGAAGGAACAAGCGTGTACTACGCCGCAACGCATCAGGAAGCACGGATATGCGGCACCGACCCGATAGCCATCGTCGGTGGCGGCAACTCCGCCGGCCAGGCCGCCGTCTTCCTCGCCGAGCATGTCTCACAGGTGCACCTGCTCATCCGCGGCGATGACCTCGGGAAGAGCATGTCCCGATACCTGGTCGACCAGATCGAACACCATCCGCGGGTCACCGTGCACCGGCACACCGAGATTCGTGCGGTCCACGGCGAGAAATACCTCGAAGCAATTGCGGTCGAGGACAATCGTACCGGCGACCAGGACACGATTCGGGTGCGCGCCCTGTTCGTCTTCATCGGGGCGGTACCGCACACCGGGTGGCTTGCCGACGCGATCGCACTCGACGACCACGGCTTCGTCCTCACCGGTGTGGACGCGATCCACGCACGAGCAGACGGCAGCCTGCCAATCAACGGCGGCCTGTCCAGGACGCTCGAAACCAGCCTGCCCGGCCTGTTCGCGGCGGGCGACATCCGCCGAGGTTCGGTGAAACGAGTGGCATCCGCCGTCGGCGAAGGAGCGATGGCCGTACGCCAAATTCATGAATACTTCGAAAGGAGCTGACGACATGCCAGTAATGGGCACCGTGAAATTCCAGCGGTTCTTCAGGGCAGCGGCCGGACTGCAGGTCGACCGGAACGATCTCAAGCGCTATACCGATTTCATCGACGACAAGATCTACGACGTGATCCTGATCGGGAAAGCCTCCGCGAAAGCAAACTTGCGCGACGTGATCGAACCGTGGGACCTGCCGATCACCAAGGGATTACAGGAGAGCATCCACCGGTTCGAAAAACTCGACGAGGAGATCGAACTTCAACCGCTGCTCGATCAGCTCACGGCCCGCCCGCCCTTGGACGTGGCCCTCTCCGAGGAGACAGAGCAACGACTGCCGCTGATCGCAGGAGGGTTGAGCGTAGCGCTGGCGCAAACTTTCGCCACGGTCGAACCGGACCGCAAGAACCCCGGCACAGCCCAATGGACAGTCGCCTTCGACATCTTCCACCTCCTTCTGTGATTACCACCCGTCCCGGCTGACAGCGCGTCCGAGTTCGAATATGCTGTGCGGCTGCGAAAATACCGGTGCGATTCAGAACTGCCTGTCAGTTGGCGTCGACAACGGAGGATTTCCGGCGAGAGGTGCGGTTTCCGCGCTCGATTCTCGAGCAGCGAGAACTCCAGTGAGGGACTCGATTACAGCCCTCAGATCTTCTGCCGTGAGCGAGTTCGGCTTACACGCCGAACCTCTGACACCGGTAGTCCGCGTGGCCAGGCGGCGAGCAGAACTTGTCGATCGCCGATCACTCCTTCGGCTCATCTGAGAACCTTTCGTCCTCACTTTCTCGATCCCCGCATCGGGCGGGCCCTGAGCACTTCTGGGCGCGCACAGCTCAAGGCCCGGCAAGGAGACCAGTGAGGGTGATATGGCCTTGCCTTGACGAACACCCGCCCGAATGTTTGCCCCCTCGAACGGAACGGGTGCCCCCGACCCGACGAAGGTTATTGCGCACTGCTTTTAGACGACAGGGTCGAAAGTCCCAGTTCCATTGTGATGAGCAAGCTTTGACGGTGGCTGAAGTGTTCTCCCTTACAGCCGGTTCGGTGTGTGCACGAACACCGACATCGTTCGCAGCGACTCCGACGAACGAGCACCCGCGATGTTCGATGCCCGATCCACCCGCAAACATCGGGAAAAGACCTATTTTGCGAAAGCATTCGGAACAGACGTCTGCAAACCAAATACCAGGCACGGGCCACCTTTCCAGGCACCGCGGCTACTGCGCAGCTAGCGTGACCACTTCTTGGCATCGAAGGCGACAGAGCCGGCGGCTCCATTACCGCACCGCCGCTACTGACGAAGTGCCGTACCGCGCCGCCCGCTTCGAATCGAGGCCGAAGGCGGCCGCTTTTGTCGGGACCAGGCAAAGCAGCGATCTTCAGGGGCCGAAACACTTCCCCAAAGCTTCTGGCACTCTCGGTTGCAGAGCGCTAATTCGTGTGGTTATCATGCTCTCGCACAGTGAGTTCGGTCAACCGCCACAGTGGTGGTGACCTTTCGTTTCACGACATGGGAGGTGTGTTGCTGTGCTTCGTTTCGATCCTTTCACCGACATCGACGCGATCACCAAGTCCGTCCTCGCCGCGGGAACCGGCAACGGACGCAGTCCACGGTTCATGCCGATGGACCTCTACAAGGTCGAAGACCAGTACGTCCTGCACGCCGATCTTCCCGGCGTCGATCCAGGCTCGGTGGACGTTCACATCGACGGCTCGACTCTGACGTTGACCGCGCATCGCACCGCTCTTTCCGAAGAGGGTGTGAGCTGGCTGGCGAGTGAGCGTTTCGCTGGAACATACAGACGGCAACTGTCCATCAGCGACGACATCGACGCCGAACAGATCGTCGCCTCATACGACAACGGCGTATTGACGGTGACCTTGCCGATCGCGGAGAAGGCGAAACCGCGGCGGATCGAGGTCTCCTCCGGACCGCCCTCACGTACCGAAACCATCGAAGCGACAACACAGGTCCAGGTCGAAGTCTGATCCTACTGGCCCGGACAAGCGTTCCACGGTGGGGTGAGTTCCGAAGACACGCGATGCGTGCTCGGGACTCACCCCACCGCCCTTTCGATCCCCACCGCCGTTCGGTCCTCTCTGCACCCGTATGGCCGATCGGCCCATCCACCACACGAAAGAATCAGCACGAGAACCCTTTAGCCGTCATGACTGCATCAACCTTCCCCCCGCACGAGCAATCCAACAACACAGGCAACACCGAATCCCGTCCGCACACCTCGCCCAATTGGTGGGATCACCACCGCCCGATCACCAGCGACGAATACAGCGACATGGCGTTGATGCTCGGTGCCCTCTCGATCCTGACGTTCTGGATGTTCGGCCTCAGCATCCTCCTCGGTGCCGCCGCCATCGGAATCGCCCTGGCAGCGCGCCGACCCGACACCCCCGGACGCGATCTGGGCGACAACACCGCCGGCGTGGTCGGGATCCTCACCGGCATTGCCGGAATCGCCTTCGGCGCCGTCTTCCTCACCGCAGCACTACCCCACCTGTAGACAAACCGAAGTTTGCACTAGTGGAATCGAATTGGTGCTTGTAGCAGGATCTCACAAGATCTGAAATCCGTCCCACCTTCAGGCGATGGCGGCAGCCACTATCCCCGGGCCATGTCCACAAACTTGGACAGGTGAAGCTGGTGCGCCACAGTGATTGTCGCGGTCGGGCCGTTACGGTGCTTACCCAGAATCAGGTCGGCTTCACCGCCACGGGGATCGTCTCGCTCGGTCGCGTCGGGGCGGTACAGCAGAATCACCATGTCGGCGTCCTGCTCGAGCGATCCGGACTCACGAAGGTCGGCGACCTGCGGACGCTTGTCGGTTCGCTGCTCAGGACCACGGTTGAGCTGACAGATCGCGACAACCGGAACTTCGAGCTCCTTCGCCAAAAGCTTTAGGCTACGGGAGAATTCGGAGACTTCCTGCTGACGGGACTCGACCTTTTTACCCGAGCTCATCAGCTGGAGGTAGTCGATCACGATCAGGCGAATGTCATGTTTCTGCTTGAGCCGCCGTGCTTTTGCGCGAATCTCCATCATCGTGAGGTTGGGGGAGTCGTCGATGAAGAGCGGCGCCTCACTGATCTCACTCATACGACGCGCAAGCTTGGTCCAGTCGTCATCGGTCATCTTGCCGGAACGCATGTCACCGAGCTTGATCTTTGCCTCTGCGGACAGCAGACGCATGACGATCTCGGTTTTGCTCATTTCCAACGAGAACATGACGCTGGCCATGCCATGCGTGATGGAGCAGGAACGCAAAAAATCCATTCCGAGCGTGGAGTTGTGCGTCGGGACCATCGAATGACCGGCCAGGTACATGTGGTCGGCATTGTCGACCTCGACGCAGCGAACCGGAACACTCGCAATTGGCCGAACGTCGACAATGTAGCGCGATCCGCTGCGCGCAGTGCTCTTACTCGCTCGACGCTCCTTGTGCAACATCGCTTTCCGCGTAAGACCGAACACTTCGTCATCAGTCGAGAAGGTCAAGGTGAATGCAGTCGACGAAGCCTCGGTGCGACCGTTGACTCGTTTTGTGCTCATGTGGCAGCGGTAGCCCAGACTGACTACCAATTCCTGGGCGTCGCGGACTAGGCGCTCGTTGGTTACCGAAAACTGAACGGAACCTCCGGCAGTCACCGTTCCATCAGTATCGAGAAGTCCGGCAAGAACCGCACGACGCTGCGCCTCGGACCCGCGGAGATACTGGACAGGGATGTGCTTGTTGCCCAGAACACCGACCGTACGTAGGCGTCCTTGTACCGTGCCGTACTCGTTGCGGCACTTCTGGCAAAGTCGCAGCCCGATAGAAGGCCCGCCACAGTGTGAACAAGTCGGCGCGGGAACGGGATCCGACAAGAAGCGGGCTTTACCGCCACATGATTGGCCGCACGTGCGCACCTGACTGGTGAACGGCACGAAACTCTTGCCGCACACAACGCAATCGCGCGGAGCGACGGGATCTTCCGGAGCTAGTTTAAGGCTGTAGCGCAAATGCGCCGACTTGGACGGAACTGCAACCAGGCCTTCGGCCTCGATCAACATGATGATCTCGGGATCAGCAGTTGTGAATTGTGCGCAAGCGGTAGAACCGTCACCCAGCCAAGCGCCGAGTGTGTACGGCGGGACAAGGAGATCCTGCGTCGGAAGGTCGAGCGGCTTGGCATTCACGACCGAATGATTAACGCGACCATCCGCCGTTGCACAGCGCACCGTCGATGCGATCTCCGCTGTGGTTCGAACCTCGGCAAACGTCTTTTGATTCTTGTAGCGGTTGTAACCCGTCGCCGCCTGCTGCGCCGAACGGCGCGAAGCGCGCGTCTCCGTCAACCACTGATGCTGCTCGTCGGCAACCAACACAGTTCCGTCGGAAAACTCGACCTCGTAGCAAGGGCGGTCGACCATCACATCGGTAGCGGCAACAACCCGCGTCGGCTTGCCGTGGTTGTCGATCAACAGATCGCCGACAGAAACGTCGCCCATCGTGGTCCAGCCACTGGGCGTCGCGAGGGGAGTATCGAGGGCAAGCGCCTTGCCCACACCAGGACGGGCCGCGACGATAATCATCTGACCAGCGTGAAGGCCGTTGGTGATCTCGTCGAGATCCTTGAATCCGGTGGGCACACCGAGGGAGATTCCGCCGCGGCTGGCGATGGAGTCGATCTCGTCCATCGTGGGCTGGAGGAGCTCGGTGAGGGGTACGAAGTCTTCGGTGGTCCGACGCTCGGTGACCTCGAAGATCTCGGCCTGCGCGCGGTCGACAACCTCGGCCACGTCCTGACCCTCGGTGCCGGCGTAGCCGTACTGGACGATGCGCGTACCGGCATCGACGAGACGACGCAGCACGGACTTCTCCGCCACGATCTCGGCATAGAAGGCGGCGTTGGCCGCTGTGGGCACTGTCTGGGTCAGCGTCACCAGATAGGCAGCACCACCGATACGGCGGAGCTCACCGCGACGGTCGAGCTCGGCGGAGACCGTCACCGGGTCGGCGGGCTCGCCGCGGCTGTAGAGGTCCAGGATCACGTCGTAGACGGACTGGTGGGCGGGCCGGTAGAAGTCACCCGGACGCAGTACCTCGAGGACGTCGGCGATGGCGTCCTTGCTCAGCAGCATGCCGCCGAGCACCGACTGCTCGGCAGTCATGTCCTGTGGTGGCTGGCGTCCGAACTCCTGGTCGGGCTCGGCCTCGGGAGGGCCTGGGTAATCCGGCCCCGAGAAGTCGGAAGGTCCTCGATCATCTACAACAGCCACAAGCGAGACCTTCCCGTAAAACACTCGACGACACTGCCAGAAACCGCAGCGCCCTCATCATTTGTACCTGCCCCCACCGACATCCCCTAGCCGCTGACGGCCGGTCTGTAGATAGACGCCGAGATGACGTTAGGGACTAGTAGGTCCGCATACAAACCGGACTGTGGATAAACCTGTGGATGCTTTGTGGAAACTCCCGCCCCACGGTGTGCACCGCCTGTGGAGCATTTGGGGACTACTTTGCGTAGTCACTACAAAAGGCCAGGTAGATGGCTATCCACAATTTCACAGGCCTGTTGATGAAAATAGTTTTTCCACAGTCGGCGCGTCGGCGTGTCGGGCGTGTTGCCTCGCCCGATTCATCACTGATCACCGAAGGCGAACATCACAGTGTGAGAGTTATCCCCAGGTCCGATTCGGGACGCTGACAGTCGGCACACCGCACCCCGAACAAAACGTCGGGCCCCACACACCGAAGTGTGCGGGGCCCGACGAGACGAACAGTCGACTATGCGCCGACGACGTTCAGGTTGAACTTGGCAACCACATCGGGGTGCAGGTTCACGACCACGGCGTGCTTGCCCGTGTTCTTGATGTGAGCCTTCGGCAACACGATGGAGCGCTTGTCGACAACCGGTCCACCGGCAGCCTTGATCGCAGCAGCGACGTCAGCGACGGTAACCGAACCGAAGAGCTTGCCCGAGCCACCGGCGGTCTTGACCGTCAGTGTTACGGACTCGAGGCCCTCGATAGCTGCCTTGAGCTCCTTGGCGTGATCCAGGCCGCGCACAGCGCGCGCTTCCTGTGCACGACGGATGCCCTCGACCTGCTTCTCGGCGCCACGGGTGGCGACGATTGCCAGTCCGCGGGGGAGCAGGTAGTTACGGCCGTAGCCGTCCTTGACCTCCACGGTGTCGCCAGGCGCACCGAGGTTGTCCACGTCAGCGGTGAGGATGAGCTTCATGTTCTTTCCTCCCTTTCCTTAGCGAGCCACGGTGGCGTAAGGCAGCAGTGCTACCTCACGTGAGTTCTTGACGGCAATGGCAACGTCGCGCTGGTGCTGGACGCAATTGCCGGTGACACGGCGAGCACGGATCTTTCCGCGATCGCTGACGTACTTACGAAGCAACGTCGTGTCCTTGTAGTTGATCTGCGTGTTCTTCTCTTTGCAGAAGGTGCAGACCTTCTTCTTCATAACCTTGTCGCGCAAGGGCGGCTTCGGCATGTCTTTGCTCTTTTCTGGATGTTCCTGATCAGGTACGGATCAGAAGGGCGGTTCGTCGCTGCCCGCACCACCGAAGGAGCCCGAAGCCTGAGGCGCACTGCCCCAAGGATCGTCTCCACCCGAAGGTGCAGCGCTCGGACGTCCGCCACCCGATCCGCCGGAGGAACCGCCGAAGTTGCCGCCTCCACCGCCGCCACCACGGTTGGCCTTGTTGACCTTTGCCGTGGCGTACTTCAGTGAAGGACCGATTTCATCGACTTCGAGCTCGACGACAGTTCGCTTTTCGCCCTCGCGAGTTTCGTACGAACGCTGCTTGAGCCGGCCGCTCACGATTACTCGTGAACCTCGGGTCAAGCTCTCCGCGACGTTCTCGGCTGCTTCGCGCCAGATGTTGCAACGCATGAACAGTGCATCGCCGTCTTTCCATTCATTGGAATTACGGTCGAAGGTGCGGGGCGTGGAAGCAACCGTGAAGTTTGCAACCGCGGCACCCGCCGGGGTGAAACGAAGTTCAGGATCAGCCGTCAGGTTTCCGATGACGGTGATGATGGTGTCGCCAGCCATGTGGTTCCTCCTGCATTGATGTAAGACCGTTGGGCGCGAGAGTAGAGCTCGCTACCGACAGTAATTACTTGTTGTGGCGCAGAACCTTCGTGCGCAGAACCGACTCGTTCAGACCGAGCTGACGATCGAGCTCAGCGACGGTGGCGGGAGTGGCGTTGATGTCGATCACCGCGTAGATACCTTCAGCATGCTTCAGGATCTCGTAGGCGAGACGACGCTTACCCCAGACATCGACCTTGTCGATCGTGCCGCCGTGCTGGCGCACAACATTGAGGAACGTATCCAGTGAAGGAGCGACAGTGCGCTCGTCCAGGCTGGGGTCAAGGATGACCATCAATTCGTAATGACGCATAAGACCTCATCACCTCCTGTGGACTAAGTGAAAACGGCCACGGACTATCCGTGGCAGGAGGGTCGTTGCGTCAGCAACCCTCGTAGGTTACACGAGGGGCCTTGACCAGGGAAATCGTCCCGCCCATCCGCGAAGACCGCCAGGTCGATACGCGACGCGTGGCGCAGACGTGTCACCCCGCGAGGCACTGCGCCCCCTAGGGTGAGAATCATGCGAACAGACCGCAAGACCCCGGCGTCGATCCTGGCGTTGGTCGTCGGATTGTGCGGGCTGACGATGGCGCTGGGCTATTTCAACAAGGCCAGATGCGGCGGTGCACCGTTCGCGCCCGACGGCCGAAGCCTGAACTTCGACGTCAACAAGAACATCGACGTCTGCTACTCCGACATTCAACTGCTCTGGCTCGGACGAGGCATCGATCAGCATCTGTTCCCCTTCGTCACCGGCGGCATGACGCCCGAAGGATTCCTGACCGGCGGAACCGTCGAATACCCGGTGCTCAGCGGAATTCTGATGTGGCTGGGCGGTATCGGCTCACACACCGACACTGATTTCCTTCTGCACTCGGCACTGATCCTGGCTCCTTTCGGACTGCTCACGGCGTGGATGCTCGGCAAGATGAGCGGCGCGTACGCGCTCGTGTGGTCGGCGACTCCGCCCCTGGTTCTGTACGCATTCCACAACTGGGAGCTCCCGGTGGTGGCCACCAGCGTCGGCGCGATCTTCCTGATGACGTTCGAGCGGATCCCACTGCGAACTCGCGCGGTTCTGGCGGCCGTCATCCTGGCGATCGGTTTCTGTTTGAAGCTGTACCCGGGAATGTTCGTCCTGCCGCTCATGGCCTACGTGCTCCTACGCGGCACCGAAGGCAAGCGTTACGACGTTCGTGGAGCGCTGATGACGGCGGGAGCGGCGATCGTCACCGTCGTCCTCGTCAACCTCCCGTTCGCCCTCATCTCGTACGAAGGCTGGCGCGCGTCGTTCAGCTTCCAGGAGAAGCGAAGCGCCGACATCACCACCAACTCACTGTGGTTCTGGGGGCTGCGCCCGTTCTACGGTTTCGGGGTTCGCGAACTCAACGCCGACTACGACGCACTGGTGAGCATTCTGTCTCCGGTGATGATCCTGGCGTCGTTCGCGCTCGCGATGTATCTGGGTTGGCGACGCTACGTCCGCGACGGCTACTTTCCGTGGATTGCGGTCAGTGCCGCGATGCTGTGCGGATTCGTGTTGCTGCACAAGGTCAATTCACCGCAGTACACGCTGTGGATCCTGCCCTTCCTCGTCCTGTTCAAGAT
Source organism: Rhodococcus sp. P-2 (assembly GCF_016598535.1). Taxonomy (GTDB): domain Bacteria; phylum Actinomycetota; class Actinomycetes; order Mycobacteriales; family Mycobacteriaceae; genus Rhodococcus_F; species Rhodococcus_F baikonurensis. Next base: position 3,450,326 of record NZ_CP066779.1, read on the forward strand.
CCGGTGGTTCTGGATCGTCGCCTATCTGATCGTCGACGCGGCGTTGGGCATCGGCATCTTCCGGTACTTCTACCAACTGGACATGAATCTCGATCCGAGCAAGTACGAAGCCGTCGTCCAGGCGAGCGTGTGGGGCCACGTCATCCTGCTCGCCGTGTTCTTCGTCCTGTTCCTACGAGTCCCGCTGCGGTATCCGCTTGCCGGCGGGACCGATCAGATTGCCAACTCCGACAACAACCTTCCGACACACTCACGGGAGCACGCCTGATGACTGCCTCATGGTTCGAATCACCGACGCTGACCGGTGATCGTGTCCGACTCGAACCTCTGGGCGTCGCGCACACCGACGCTCTGCTCGCGGCTGCCGACGACCCGGCCATCTTTCGTTGGACCGCGTCGCCCATCACCGACCGGGACCAGGCACGGAAGTACATCGCTGCAGCCACCGACGACCCCAATCGGATCGCCTTCGCGCAGGTGAACATCGCGACGAACGCCGTGGTCGGCACCACGTCGATGTACCAGATCGACCCGGTAAACCGCAGTCTTGCAATCGGATACACGTGGTTGTCGCGATCGGTTCAGGGAACCGGGATCAATCCCGAATCGAAACTGCTCCTGCTTCGTCACGCCTTCGACCAGCTCGAAGCCGTACGCGTCGAGTGGCACACGGACGAGTTCAACGAACAGTCCAGGGCAGCGATCGCAAAGCTCGGCGCTCAGTTCGAGGGCCTGCTGCGCAAGCACCGACGCCGCGCCGACGGCAGTTGGCGGACAACAGCGCTGTTCGCGATGACCGACGACGATTGGCCGGCCATCGCGCCTCAGCTGGAGACACGTACCCGAAACTAGCCATCACCTGCACTCTTCGGCGAAGTCCATGCCAAGATTCACCTCATGAGCGATCAGGGTGGGTACGGGTACCAGGGCAATCAGAATTGGCAACCGGCTCCGTACGGGCAGCCCGATCCGTACGGCAGGCGGCCGACCAACACACTCGCGGTACTCGCTCTCGTCTTCGCGTTCCTCATCGCGCCGTTGGGGATCGTCTTCGGGCACATCGCACGCGGACAGATCAAACGGACGGGAGAGGAAGGCGACGGACTCGCCCTTGCCGGTCTGATCATCGGCTACATCTTCACCGCACTGGGCATCCTGGCCGTGATCGTGTGGATCGCGTTCTTCGGGCTGCTCGCGGCCGCTTTCGGCAACGCCGCCGATGAAGCGAGTTCGCGGAGTTTCACCTACACGACGCCGTACTCGTACTCCACGACCACGACTCGGGCGCCGAGCGCACCCACCACAGCGCCGAGAACGACGACACCCCCACGCGTCACAACCTCGATCGGTCCGGCGCCGACCGTCTCGGGCACCGACCGTCAGGGCTTCGTCTCCGGCGGCCCCAGTTGCAACTCGACCAATCCTGCCGTCGCCATCGCCGTCACGACCGGATCACGAATCGTGATCTGCGAAACCGGCGTCGGCCGTTACTACTACAAGGGTCAGCGGCTGAGCGACGGCGCCACCATCGAACTCGACGATCCAACCCCCACCGGCAACGGATTCACCGTCACCAACAAGGACGTGACATACAAGCTCACCTCCGCCGGACTGGTCATCACCGGCAGCGGAGGCGAGCTGGGTCGGGAAGCGGCGCTCGAGTTCTGGATGAACTGACCTGCGTCAGCCGGCGCACGGATCCTGGTAGGGAACACCGGGCAGGTAACGCTCCCACTCGGCTTCCGTGATGGGAGATCCTGCGGTGCGGCACAATCGATCAACGACGCTGTCGGGGTCGATTCCCCACAAGCGAACCGTCTTGTCCGACCCGCTGCCCGCGATCATGTCACTCTCGCCGGCGAACTGCGCATCGTTGACGCGGCCCGGGTAGGCGGACAGCGTCGCAAATCGTGTTGACCGTGAGGGAGTCTCGATGTCCCAGAGCCACACGGTTCCGTCGCCGACACCCGCAGCGAGCCGATCACCGGCGCGGTTGAACGAGATCGAATAGATTGCGCCCTCGGGGCCGACAAGACGAGCGAGCTCCTCGGGTGCCGACGGTGTGCGAACGTCCCACACGGCGACACTGTGATCCGCACTTCCGGCGGCCAACAGGGTTCCGTCGGCACTGAAAGACACTGCTAGTGCGTAACTTTCGAATCCGCCGACCGTCGCTGCCACGCGGGGCGACGCTGCGTTCGACACGTCCCACAGATCCACTTCGTTCTTGGCGTTCGCGATCGCGAGGATATCGGCGCCCGGTTGAAAGGCCATCATCTGCGGGTAAGAGCCGACATCGGTCGACGACAGCAACTTCGGAGCCGACGGGTCGGAAACGTCGACCAACGCAATGCTGTTGTCGTCCTGCGAGGACACCGCCAGCAGATCTCCGGCGGGATTCAGTGCGACAACCGCCACGATGCCCTTCACGTACACCGCAGGTTCGCTGTAGATCCGTGGCGACGCCGGATCACTCAGGTCCCAAAGATAGGCACCGCCGCCGCCGGTGCCGCTCACAGCCAGATTCCCGTCTGCCGAGACCGCCGATGCTCCGGTGAAGGAGTCGGCCCCTTGCGGTTTCAGCTCCGGCATCATCGCGGGGCGATCGAGATCCTCGGTGTTCCACGCCAACATCGCGCCGCCCCTGGCGCCGACGCCTGCCACCAGACGCGAGCCGTCCGCAGCGAAGGGACCGGTGAAGATCGTGTCCCGAGGTCCCGCCCAGACCGGACCGGGCAGAGCCCACACGCGAGTGACGCCGTTCAGGCCTCCGGTGATCAGGTTGCGGCCGTCGTCGCTGTAGTCGACGGTGGTCACCGCCCCACTGTCCGGAAGTGTTTCGATCAACGCCCCGGTTCGTGGGTCCCATACGCGCACGGAGTTGTCGGAACTTCCGGCAGCAAGGCGTGTTCCGTCTTTGCCGTAGTTGAGTTCGTTGACGTAACTGGAGAATCCCGTCAGTGCAGGCAGGGGAGCGGGGCGCGCCGGGTCGCTCATGTCCCACCGAACCACCTCCCTGCCAGTCGTTCCCGCAGCAAGCTCACGCCCGTCCGGGCTGAAGGCGACGCCGAGATAGTGGACGGTGGTGCCGTTGGGCTCGGTCGCGAAGATCGGCGCCGATTCCTCACCCCACTTCGCGACGTCCCACACGCGCAGTGTCGCTTGACGCCCGCCCGCCACGAGGAAGCGTCCGTCGGGGCTGAACGTCGCGGTGACGATGCCGTCAGCTGGATGCGGAAGAGCAGGCAAGGCAACGGCATTCGTGGAGCTGGCGATGTTCCATCGCAGGACGTCGGGCGTCGAGGTACCGGCAACCAGCTTGGTTCCGTCGGGGCTGAACTCCATGTCCTGCACGACTCGTTCACCGTCGACCGGAAGAGTTCCACGCACCGGGTTCCTCGGATCCGACACGTCCCACAGTGCAGCACCGCCGGCACCACCGGTGGCAAGCAACCGTCCGTCCGGGCTGTAGGCGACGGCGAAGAGGGCCGTGCCCTCCGAGACTCCGAGGAACTCCGCCTGCGGAACAGCTGAGGCCACACCGTCCACCATCGGATACAGTCTGACCTTCCCGTCCGAACCACCCACCGCCACAACAGTTCCGGCTGCGTTTATCCGCGCCTTCATCGCGCCGGGCGGTCCGATGATGCGGGTAGCCGAATGAACGCCGGATGCATCCAGCAATGCCGAGCGGGCTTCGGTCGTTTCGTTGACCGCAAATGCCGCCAGAGCGAGCTGCGACGCCAGCGACGGATCCCGCTCACGCATCCTTATCGACTCGGTGGCAACCTGCCGCGACATCGCCTCGTCGCGCGCGGTATCCGCCTGAACACGTTGACGATTCGCGCCGATGCCGGCGACGGTGGCAACCACCGCCAACACAAGAGCGATCACCGACGCTGCCGCCAACGCAGTCACGAGCCGTCGTAGCACGCGTGTACGTCGTCGATCGGCGAATTCCTGCTGATCACGATGCTCGATGCTCGCGGCGAGGTACTCCCGTTCGGTGGCGTTGAGGTCGGCGGAGCGGGTCTGGCTCGGCTCCAACGGGAGACCGAGTTCGCCCGAGTTCAGCCATTCTTCCGTCAGGTGAAGACGCGCGGGTCCGAGCAGCGCGCCAGGGTCGCGTCCACTGTCTTCCCACACCTGCGCCGCGTAGGTGAACCGGCGATGCACCGCCAGGCCGGCCCGGTCCGAGTCGATCCAATCGCGAAGCCGACTCCACGCGGACAGCAAGACCTCGTGCGAAACCTCGACGGTCTCCTCGTCGACGGTGAGAAGGCGTCGTAAGGCGAACCGGTCGATGACGGTGTTCACGTCGTCGACGTCGTCACCGAGGAAGAGTTCGGTGCGCGGTGCGCGCCGTCGCGTCTGCGTCACTTCGTCGACGTTGACCAATCGCAGGAAGATCCTGCGCGCCAACTGCTGCTGCCTCTCTGTGAGCTCGCCGTACACTTCCTCCGCGCTTTGCTGGACTGCTCCGGCAATCCCGTCGGTGGCGTAGTAATCCGAGACCGTCAGCGTCTTACGCGTCGACCGTTGCCAGGTCCCCAACAACGCGTGTGAGAGCAAGGGCAAAGCGCCGGGGTCGCTCGCCGCGCGCGAACCGCGTGGTGTCAGCTCGGAGATCAGAACCTGAACCAATTCGCTCTGCACGGTCATCCCGGCCTTGACCGCCGGCTCGACGATCACCTCACGCAACTGCTCCTCGGTCAGCGGCCCGACCACCATCGGCGAGTCGTCGAGCAGCGGCACCAAAAGCGGTTCCTCCGCTGCGAGCCCGTAGAAGTCGGCACGCATGCCGATGACGGCAATGGTGTTCTCACCGAGTTCCGCGAGAGTCTGCAACATTTCCTCGCGTCGATCGCTGTCACACTGCGTCCACAGTTCCTCGAACTGGTCGAGGATCAGGACGGTTGATTCGGCGCCGATCGACGACGGAATTCCTCCCGTACCCGGCTGCAGGATTTGCACCTGCCAGCCGTCGAACCGTGGATCGTCGCCGGCGATCTTCGGGGCGAGCCCGGCCCGCAGCAACGACGACTTACCCGATCCGGAAGCGCCGATCACCATGAACTGACGGCGACCTTCACCTCGTATCGCCGACGCCACCCGTTCGGCCAAGTTGGCAGTGAGTTCGTCTCGACCGAAGAACCACTCGGCGTCCTCCTGCCGGAACGATTCGAGACCTCGATACGGAACGGTGGCGTCGCCGCGTCGTCTGGCCGTCAACTGCCTCACTCGTTGCACCGCACTGATCCAGCGCTGCCGCTCATCCTCGGAATCGACGCCGCACGCCTCGAGGAGCGCGAAAAACATCGGGGTACTCGCCGGCGTCGGCAGGTGTTGGCCGGCAAACCATCCGCTGACGGTTCCGTGCAAACCACCCGAACGCTCGACCGCTTCGCGAACCGTCAGTCCGGCTGCCTTCCGCAACGCCGTGAGCGCCTCAGCAAACTGTCCACGCGACTCGATCTGGCCCGGATCGACCTGATTGCGCCTACCGGCTTCCGCCTTCGAGTTCATAGCGACGCACTCTATCGGAGCAGGTAGGGGATTTGTCCGTTGTATGGACTCTGTATCGAGAGAGTTGCGCCCGTTCCACTGAGACGCCTCGATCGAAATACTCGTTCTCAGTCGCGCCCGAAGTCAGCAGCCCTTCTGCAAATACGGCAGTCGACGCCCATCCCCTCCGTCGAAAGGCGCTACTCGCATGTCTTCAATCGGCATTTCTTCGAAGATCGAGGCAAACGTGTCCCGAGTCGGCAACCCCAAGCACGGCAAGCACAAGCCGAAGCTGAGCGTCCGCGAGATCGAAGTACTTCTTGCCTGGCTTCGTTCGGACTCCAAGTCCGAGGTCGCCGAGACACTCGACCTCCGCGTCTGCACCGTCAACACACACATCACTCGGATCCGCACGAAGTACAGCGACGTCGGGCGGCCGGCTCCCACGAAGGCGGCGTTGTTCGCCCGCGCGGTCCAGGACGGGTACACCACCCTCGACGAATGGTGACCTCAGACCGTGACGGGTTCCGGTTCCTTCGCCTTGGTCGGCTTCAGCCAACCCGGTAGCCAGGAGGGTTGTTTGTCCGGCGCCTGATCGAGAACACCGCCCGCGGGATCGTCGATGAACCCGTACCGCACGAGATCCTCCGACGGCCGGTAGATCTGCCGGAGCACCAGCGCGCACAGAACGAGTACCGCGATGTCGCGAATCACGACCGTGCCGGTGAACCACTGCTCGGGCAGCCCCTTGTTGGACACCCCGAGGTAGTACATCATTCGAGGAACCCAGACCAGGGCGTCGATGGTCATCCACGCGAGCAGAAGTCGGCGGTGCGGCAAGGCCAACACGGCCAGCGGCACCAGCCACAACGAATACTGCGGGCTCCACACCTTGTTGGTGATCAGGAAGCCCGCCACCAACAGGAAGCACAGCTGCGCAACCCGCGGACGACGCTGCGCCGTCAGGGCGACGTAACCGACACCGATGCAGACTGCCACGAACAGCAGCAGAGAAACGGCGTTGAGATTCGACGGCGACTCACCCTGTGCGAGAGGACCGTCGAGGCCCTTCCACGACGTGAACGACGCGATCACGTTGTAGAGGGAATCGGGATCGGCCCCGCGTTCGGAGTTGAGCCGGAAGAACTCGTACCAACCGTGGGGGTACAGCGCGGCGATCGGGAGGTTCACCGCAAGCCATGCCGCGACGGCGCTGAGAGCGGTCACCAGCCAGTCCCTCGTCTTGCCCGCGCGCAGACACAGGACGAATAGCGGTCCGAGTAAGAGCAGCGGGTAGAGCTTCGCGGCTCCGCCCAGGCCGAGCAAGATTCCCGCGAGCACGGGCCGCTTGCGTGCCCACGCCAACAACCCGCCGGCCGCGAACGCCGTCGCCAGAGGATCGAAGTTCGTGAACACGTGCACGATCACCAGGGGCGAACAGGCGATCAGCGCGCCGTCCCACACCCGTCGTCCGGCCAGCAGGGTGCTCGCCCACACGGTGACCAGCCACGCCAACGCCAAACCGAACGCGACGACGTTGAAATAGAGCGCCACCTGGATCGCGCCCGGCAGCCAGGTGATCGAATCCCACGCCTTGGCGACCTTCATCGCCCCGTACTGATAGAGCCCCGAGATGACCGGATACTCCATGTACCGCATCTGGATCGAACCGTCGCCGCGTACTTCTTCCCACGACGTCTTGTACGGAAAAGCGCCCTGATCGAGGCGTTCGGCTCCGTACAGCGGAACGGTGTCGGAATAACACATCGCCACGTACTGACGGCTGCCACTCCAGTCGAGGCCGACCTGCCCGCTCTCGCCGACCGGAGCCTGCTGAATACAACCGGCCTTCGCGAACCAGCCGAAAGCCAAGAACACCACGGCGAGCAGAAGAATCACTCGCATCGGGGTGAAGAAGCGAGTGCGTCCGATCAGTGCGTGACGACCTACCGGACCGCCGACGGTTCCCGACAGCGCAGACACCATCGCGTCGTTGCGACTGGGAACGTCCCGCCAATCCGCCGAACGAAGATCTTCGGCCAGCGGAGCGGGGGAGGTCGGTTCGGCATCATCAGCATTCGCGGCCACTCCGCGAGGTTACCGTCTTTCGAACCGACCACCCTCCAACTACTGGCCGGGGCTCACACCTGCCGGTTCTTCCTCGGTGGTCTCGCCTGCCCCCGGTACCTGCGGCGAGGTTGTCGTCGGCCGGGAGATGCCAGGAATCGGGATCGTGATGCCCGGCAGAACCTCGACCTGCGTCGTCGTCACCACGGGCGGCGGAGTGGTTTCCGTCGTCGTCGGTGTGGTGGTCGGCGGAGCCGACGTCTTGGGCGGTGCAGGTGCCGTGTACTCCGGAACACCACCGGCTTGACCGTTGATCTTGCCGGGCGTCGGGAACTTCTCGTTGTCGGTGCCCTCGAGGGCGCCGTCCATCGTGTCCTTCCAGATGTCCGAAGGCAGACCCGAGCCGTAGATCATCGCGCCGCCCGAGTTGGTGATCGCCTCACCGTCGGGAGTTCCGACCCAGACCGCAGTCGAGAGTGACGGCGTGTAGCCGACCATCCACGCGTCCTTGTTGGCTCCGGTGTCACCGAGCTGCGCGGTACCCGTCTTCGACGCCGACAGACGTCCGCCGGCCAGGTTGTGACCGCGCGAATACGCCGCGATCGGCTGCATCGCGGCCGTCACGTTGTCCGCCACGGCAGCGTCGATGCGATCCTCACCCGCGGGTGCGCCACGGTCCAGCAGCACGGTGCCGTCGGCGGCAACGACCTTCTGCACGAAGTGCGGTGCGTGATACGTGCCGGATGCGGCGAGCGTCGCGTACGACGACGCCATGTCGAGCACGCGGGCCTGGTACTGGCCGAGCACGATGCCGTTGTTGGGGCCGGAACCGTCAGCCTCGGTGAGCGACGGGCCGACGCCCGGGATGTCCTTCGGGATGCCTGCCTTGTGAGCGATGTCCGCGATTTCCTGCGGGCCGTTGCCGTCGAGGCTGAGCATCTGACGGTAGAAGCTGGTGTTCAGCGAACGCTTGAGCGCTTCGGCGATGGTGCAGGTGCCGCAGCTTTCACCTTCGACGTTGCCGATGGAGATGCCGTTGACGGTCAGCGGCGAGCTGTCGTACATCTGCGAGAGCGGGATTCCCTGATCCAGGGCAGCCGCGAGGCCGAACACCTTGAACGAGGAACCGGTCTGAAGTCCGGCATTCGCGAAGTCGTATCCCGCGCCGTCTTCACCGCCGTAGTACGCCTTGACGGCCCCAGTCTTCGGATCGACCGAGACAACTGCGGTGCGCAGGTTCTCCGGTTCACCTTCCATGTTGGAACGCGCGGCCTCGACTGCTGCGGCCTGAGCCTGCGGGTCGATGGTCGTGGTGATCTGCAAGCCCTCGGTGTTGAGCAACTGCTCGCTGATTCCGGCGTCGCCGATCTCCTTGAGCACCTGACGCTTGATCAGTCCTTCGGGTCCGGTCGAACCTTGACTGCTGTTGTCGACCTGAGCGAGCGGGACGTAGGCGGGGTACTGCATCGGCGTGCGCGCGGCCTGATCCAGCGTGCCGGCGGACACCATGCCGTCGAGCACGTAATCCCAACGGGACTTGGCACCGGTCGGGTTGGTCTCGGGATCGAGGAGCGACGGAAGCTGAATCGACGACGCCAGGACGGCGCCTTCTTCGATGGACAGCTGGTCGACGGGCTTACCGAAGTACGCCTTGGAAGCAGCTTCGATACCGTACGCACCACGACCGAAGTAGATGGTGTTCAGGTATGCGGCAAGAATGTCGTCCTTGGACCACTCGTTGGCCATCTTCGAAGAGAGAACGAGTTCCTTCATCTTTCGCGTCAGCGAACGCTCCGAGCCGACGAGCGCCGTCTTCACGTATTGCTGCGTGATGGTCGAGCCACCACCGGCGCTGTCGCGGCCGAGGACGTTGTCTCGGGCTGCGCGCGCGAAACCGGAGATCGAGAAGCCCGGGTTCGAGTAGAAATCGCGGTCCTCCGCGGCCAGAACGGCGTTACGAACGTGCATCGGCACCTGATCGAGTGAGACCTCGACGCGGTTACCTTCGTCCGGCGGGACGACGGTAGCGATCACGGTGCTTCCGTCGGCGGCGAAGACCGTCGCCACCTGATTGGTCTTTTGGTCACCAGGCTTGGGGACGTCCTGCACGATGTACGCGGCCATGAAGGCAAGGACGGGCAGAACAAGACCGAGCGCCACCAAGACGTAGGCCGAGCGGCGAACTGTGCGCCACTTGGACTTCTTCTTCACGGTGCTCTTTCTTCCCTTCGGGGGTTGTCCGTCGTTGCCACCGCCACCGGAGCCACCTGTCGGCGGCTTCGTCGGCGGAGGACCGACCGGCGGGCGGGTGCCCGCATTGGTTCGGGAGGTCGCTGCTGCTGCCGCGACGCGCTGGGTCGGTTCGTTTGCCTGAGCGCCTGCGGCTCGATCTGAAGGCGGCGGGCCGGCAGGTCGGCCTTGCGGCGGACGACCCTGCGGCGGGGGACCGGCGGGGCGGCCCTGAGGGGGCGGCCCCGAAGGTCGGGCTTGCGGGGGACGACCCTGAGGCGGGGGGCCCATCGGACGACCTTGCGGCGGACGCCCCTGAGGGGGCGGACCCATCGGAGGGCGTCCCTGCGGTGGTGGACCCATGGGACGTCCCTGCGGCGGACGACCCTGAGGAGGTCCGGCGGGACGGTTGGGACCGACGGGACGGCCACCCGGGTTGTTGCCGCCCGGGTTGTTGTTGCTGGGGGAACTCACGAATCAAATCTCCAGTGGTCACGGACCGATCACGTGCAGACTTCGATCGGGCCCTTCTTCGGGTGTGGCGTTACTCGCTGGCGGTGCGCCGGCTTGGTGGGCGTGCTCGCCGCGGTCGCGGCGGCGCAGGTACTGCGCCGAGCACATAGGACTGCACCAAGTGGTTCCAACTGCAGGTACGGCACACCTCTACAACGTGCACCGTGAACTCCTCTGCTGTTTCCGCAAGCCGAGCGAGCTCGTCCGAGGTTCGGGCCGATCCCGAAACCTGACCGAGCTTGTCGCCGAACACCCAGGACACGAGCGTCAACTGTTCCTTGCGGCAAATAGGGCAGACGACGTCGCTGCCCCGGCCGTGGAACTTCGCGGCTCTGAGTAGGTACGGATCGGCGTCACACACTTGCTTGACGTCGGTCCTACCCGCAGACACTTCGGCCAGCACAGACCGACGCGCGAGCGCGTAGTCCACAACTTGCCGCTGTATCCGCACCTGACCAGCGTACGTGCGTCCGCTCCGCGACGGACGGTTCGGGAGGGTCACGATGAACACATTTCGGGGGCTGGAGGCATGGCGACCAGCCATTACGATCACTTCCTGTGAAGTCTTCCCGTTCTCCGATGACGCGCGCTCGTGATCTTGATCGCGTCGAAACGTGCAATGTGTTGGACGCCGCGTACGCCGAAGGGCAGTTGAGCGCGGACGACTACTTCGAACGGACCGAGAAGGCGAGGTCCGCGAAGACCCTGCTCGCACTCGCACGCCTGGTCAACGATCTGCAGGTGCCGAAGATCGAGACCAAAACGGCGCCTCGGACGTCGACGGCACGAAAGGCCGTGTTCATCGGCGGCACTGCTCTGATCGTCGTCGGCGCGGTCGCCGCTGTGGCGTGGAGTCGCTCACCGTTGACGCCCTCGGAAGACATCACCGCCAGATATGCCAGCAGCACCTCCCTCGCCCCACCGTTGGCGACCACCACCCCGGTGCCGGAACCGACCGTCGAACCGATCCTGATCGCACACATCGACACTTTGACTCCCGAGGGTATCGGCGCATTTATCGAGAGGTATCGCGACGAGTTCGGCGACATGTTCATCGATGACGCCAGCTTCCACGGCGACTACTCCCTGGTGAGCCGGGCGGCCTCCGACACTCCTGCTCTCACCGAATCCATCAGTTTTCGCGACGGTTTCGAGCGGAAAGTAACGTCCATTCCGCGGCGAACGGGCCAGCCGACCTTCGATCTCGGTTCCATCCAGATCGACAAACTCGCGCCGTTCATGGAAAACATCGCCGAATACGTCAAGGTGCCGGACGCCACGATCACGCACTTGATCGTGGACGCGAACTACGGCGTCCCGGAGATCGCGATCTATGCCGAGAACGACCGCAGCGAGGGTGGCCGTATCGAGGTCACGCCGTGGGGCGAGATCTCTCGTTCCTACCCGTACGGGAGCTAGGGTGAGCCGGTGAGTGGGTCCCCGACTACTACCTCTACGCGCACCCGTGCGCGCGACGTCGACCGTTCCGATACCTGCGCCGTTCTCGATACGGCCCTGTCCGACGGACAGATCACGGTCGACGAGCACGCGAACCGGACGGCTGCGGCCATGACCGCGACCACCCTCGGCCAGCTCGATCTACTGGTCCGCGATCTACAGAAAGCGACGCTGCGGAACGCCGTCGCGAAAGTTCGTCGTATCGACAAGATCTGGTACCTCGCGGCCGCATCGGCTGTCTTCGCAACCCTGATCGGGTTCCTCACCTTGTCCGCCGACGATTCACCCTCACCGCCTCCACCGGCGGCAGCCGAACCGGTCGGACCGCTTGCCCCCATTGTTAGTTCGACGCTGAACACGCTCACCGCAAACGGGATCGGGGAATTCATCACCAGATACAGCGCCAAGTACGGCACGACGACAATCGATTCCGTCAACTTCTACGACGGCTATGCAAGCGTTACTCGCGCCGCCACTATCTCGCCGAATCTGGAGGAAGACATCGACTTTCGAGGCGGCTTCACACCACGCGACAGCACCTCGACTCGAGCAGCCAGCACTGTCACCTTCGACCTCGCTGCCGTCGACATCGACAAACTCGCCGGGTATCTGGCGGGAGCGTCCGCAAATCTCAACGTCCCCGAAGCCAAGGTCACACACATCAGCATGAGCTCATCGGGTCAGGATCCACGCGTTTCCATCTACGTGAGCAACGACCTCGGCGCGAGCGGCTCGATGGAGTTGAGCCCGGATGGCCGCCCGATCCGCTTGTCTCCCTTCACTCCTCGATAGGCCCCGGACATGCCGAACGATCTGACCAGGACCACCCGCGCTCGCAATGCCGATCGCGAGGCCACCTGCGCCGTGCTGGACTCCGCCTTCGCCGACGGGCAACTCACGGCGACCGAGCACGACGAATTGACCGAACTCGCCTCGGTGGCAGTCACTCTCGGCGATCTCGAAGACTTGACGTCGGATCTGCAGACCGAGGCGTCTCTGCCCATCCTGCGGAAGGAACCTTCGCTCGACACGCGTTGGATCGCCCTTGCGATCATCGCTCTGTCACTGGTGTCGGCAATCGGCTTCGGAATCAAATATGTGGCGTCGGACGTCACGATCTTCTCAAGCCCAGAGCCACAGCTGCACACCGTCGACGGCCTGGGGGCGATGTTCCGTGCCATCGAAACGGAGTACGGCAGCGGACTGGTCGACGAGATGACCATCTATCCCACTTATGCACGCATAACGCGCGCCGATCCTGCCGCACCGCGCAAGGCCCTCGACAGCTACTACCGAGGCGACCTCGAGGACACGACTTCGGGAGGATCGCGCGAACTGGACGTGGCACAGATCGACGTCACACAGCTCGATCCTCGCATCGTGATCGCCCTGCTCGACGGCGCCGGAACCACGACGTCGGTGCAGAATCCGACCACACGATACGTCTCTGTCGAGAGCACCGACACCGTGCCGACCATCGAGATTCACGTCGGCAACGACCTCGAAGAGAGCGGGTACCTGACAGCCGGCCTCGACGGGGAAATCATGTCGATCTACCCGTTCACCCCCTGATCTAGCCGTGACACCTTGGTACACGTATCGGGCCGCAGTGTGGTTTTATATATCGGCGCGATATAGTTGGTTATCGCATCAGGCGGTTAGGTTCAACGACTCGGGAGGTTTGTCAGTTGCTCGAACTCGCAATCCTCGGGCTGCTCCTCGAGTCACCGATGCACGGATACGAGCTGCGTAAGCGGCTCACTGGTCTGCTCGGCGCATTCCGCGCGTTCTCGTACGGATCGCTGTACCCGGCACTGCGGCGCATGCAAGCCGACGGATTGATCTCGGAAGACGTCGACACTGCCACCGGCACTCTCAAGCGTCGGGCGCGTCGCGTCTACCAGCTCACTCCGGAAGGTCGGCAACGGTTCACCGAACTGGTCGCCGACACCGGGCCGCAGAACTACACCGACGACGGTTTCGGCGTTCACCTCGCCTTCTTCAGCCGCACCCCCGCAGAAGCGCGGATGCGGATCCTCGAAGGCAGGCGACGCCAGGTCGAGGAGCGCCGCGAGGGGCTCCGCGAGGCCGTCGGTCGGGCCAGCGGATCGCTGGACCGCTATACCCGTCAGCTCCATCAGCTCGGACTCGAATCGAGTGAACGCGAAGTGCGTTGGCTCAACGAATTGATCGCAGCCGAGCAATCGACAACAGGAACATCCCGGAAAGAAGGAGAACCCGACCATGGGTGAGAACAGCACCGCGGTGCGCGTAGCCATTGTGGGCGTGGGTAACTGCGCCTCGTCCCTGGTTCAGGGCGTCCACTACTACAAGGATGCCGACGAGACCCAGACGGTCCCCGGCCTCATGCACGTCAAGTTCGGTAAGTACCACGTCCGCGACGTGCAGTTCGTCGCTGCGTTCGACGTCGACGCGAAGAAGGTCGGCTTCGACCTCTCCGAGGCGATCCTCGCGAGCGAGAACAACACCATCAAGATCGCCGACGTTCCGCCCCTGGACGTTCCCGTTCAGCGTGGCCCGACCCTCGACGGCATCGGCAAGTACTACGCCGAGACCATCGAGCTGTCCGACGCCGAGCCCGTCGACGTCGTCAAGGCACTCAAGGACGCTCAGGTCGACGTCCTCGTTTCCTACCTGCCTGTCGGTTCCGACGACGCTGACAAGTTCTACGCACAGTGCGCGATCGACGCAGGCGTTGCATTCGTCAACGCTCTGCCGGTCTTCATCGCTTCCGACCCGGAGTGGGCTGCCAAGTTCAAGGACGCCGGCGTCCCGATCGTCGGTGACGACATCAAGAGCCAGGTCGGGGCCACCATCACCCACCGCGTGATGGCGAAGCTGTTCGAAGACCGCGGCGTCGTGCTGGACCGCACGTACCAGCTCAACGTCGGTGGAAACATGGACTTCAAGAACATGCTCGAGCGTGATCGCCTGGAGTCCAAGAAGGTTTCCAAGACTCAGGCCGTGACGTCCAACCTGACCGGCGCACTTGCCGGCAAGGTTCACGACCGCAACGTCCACATCGGCCCCTCGGACTACGTGGAGTGGCTCGACGACCGCAAGTGGGCATACGTCCGCCTCGAAGGCCGCGCCTTCGGTGACGCTCCCCTGAACCTGGAGTACAAGCTCGAGGTCTGGGATTCGCCCAACTCTGCCGGCATCATCATCGACGCCGTCCGCGCCGCCAAGATCGCCAAGGACCGCGGCATCGGTGGACCGGTTTACCCGGCTTCCGCTTACCTGATGAAGTCCCCGCCGGTCCAGATGGCCGACGACAAGGCTCGCATCGAGCTCGAAGCGTTCATCATCGGAGCCGATGAGGCGTAGGTCTACGCCGCGCAGACGAAGCATAATTCGACTCACGCTGATTCGGGGTCTTGCGCCAACGGCGCAAGGCCCCGATTCTGTTATCCACAGGGTGTTTCCGCATCCGCGCGGGTAGTCACGCCTGCGGCTGCCGAATCGCCGTGCGGGTCCGGGTGCCGATCAGCGTGGAATGATGGACATCAGAACCATCACACGGATCGAGGACCCCATGTCGATTACGTCGCTGCCAGTGCTCGATCTGTCGCTGGCGCAGAACCCCGACACCGCCGAGCAGTTCCGCACTCAGCTCCGCGAGGCCACCCACGAGGTCGGATTCTTCTATCTGGTGGGCCACGGAATTCCTGACGACCTGCAGCGACGCCTCCTCTCCGTCGCACGCGAGTTCTTCGCGCTTCCGACTGCCGAGAAGCTCGCGATCGAGAACGTCCGCAGCCCGCATTTCCGTGGGTACACCAGGCTCGGCGGCGAACTGACCGAAGGCAAGCAGGACTGGCGCGAACAGATCGACATCGGCGCCGAACAGCCCGCGGCCGAGCGCACCGACACCTCACCGGCCTGGGAGATCCTGCAGGGCCCCAACCAGTGGCCCGATGCCCTTCCCGAACTCCGCGACGTCATCACCGAGTGGAACGACACGCTCACCTCGATCGCATTGAGCCTCCTGCGCGAATGGGCGGTAGCCCTGGGGCAGGATGCGAACATCTTCGACGACGCGTTCGCTCACGATCCGTCGATCCTCATCAAGGTCGTGCGTTACCCGGGCCGCCCGAAAGGTGCCGGCTCCCAGGGCGTCGGCGGACACAAGGACGCGGGTGTGCTGACTCTGCTCTATGTCGAACCGGGCAAGGGCGGTCTGCAGGTCGAGCACGACGGCGACTGGATCGACGCACCGCCGATCGACGGGGCGCTGGTGGTCAACATCGGCGAACTGCTCGAGGTTGCTACCGGCGGTTACTTGAAAGCGACTGTGCACCGGGTAGTTTCACCCGAGGGCGACGGCGAACGTATCTCGGTGCCGTTCTTCTTCAACCCGAACTACGCAGCGCAGATCCCGGAGTTCGACCTACCGCCCGAGCTGGCGGCGCGCGCCACCGGCGTCACCGTGGACGCGAACAACCCGATCCACGATTCCTACGGGGCGAACGCCCTCAAGAGTCGACTACGCGCGCACCCCGATGTCGCGGCCCGATGGTGGCCGGACATCGTTGCGGCACAAAGCGCTACCTGAAGCTGAACTACAGGTCCATCGCAACTTTCCACGCCGTGTGCATCGCACCCTCGATGTAGTCGACGTTCACCGCGTCACCGACCACGTGCACGTCCGAGACGACGCCGATCAGTGCGTCGGCCAGAGGTGCTTGCGCAGACACTCCCGACGCGACGACAACCATGTCGGCCGGAGCGGTCAGTGTCTTGTCTCCGGAGCGGAATTCGACGTGCTCCTTGGTGATTCGCTGCACCGTTGAATTGCGGTGAATGTTCACACCGACATGCTTGGCGTGGCGCACAGCCGTCCAGCGGCGCGGCATCGCCATCGGAATACCCAACTGCTGGCCTTCTTCGATCAGCGTCACAGTGCGACCGCGCTCGGCCAGGAACTCCGCAAGCTCGAGTCCGACAAGCGAACCACCGATCACGACGACGTCCTTGCCCATGGGCAGAAACTTGCGGGTCACCGCTCGGATCGCGGCGGGACTCTTGGTGATACCGGACAGCTTGCCCAACTTGGCCATCGTCCGAAGAAACGGCGGCACCTGGGAGACGTCGCCGACTCCGGTCATCAAGGCGCGCAACGAGTCGCCGGTATGTACGTGCGGGAGATCGCCGCCCGGAACGCTCGGCCGCTCGCGGACTGCACCGGTAGCCACTACTACGGCGTCGGGGTTCAGTGCCCGGATCGACGCAACCGAGGCTTCGGTCTTCAGTCGAACATCGACACCGAGACGCTCGATTTCCACTTTCAACCAGTTGAGCAGACGCCCGTTGTCCGGGGTAGTGAGGCTCGAGAACCACAGGGTGCCACCGAGGCGATCGGACTTGTCCAACACCGTGACTCGGTGCCCACGTTCAGCTGCCACACGAGCCGTCTCGAGACCGCCGGGGCCCGCCCCGACCACAACAACATGTTTCGGAGTGCTCGTCCGAACGAAGGGGAGAAGCGCTTCGTTTCCCAGAGCAGGGTTCACCGCGCACAGCGGGGTCTCGTCCCAGAAGTTCTCCTGCACACAGACGTAGCAATTGATGCATGGCCGAACCCGCTCGGGTGCACCGTCTTTGAGTTTGTTCACCAGCTGTGGGTCGGCCAGGAGCTGACGGCCCATTGCGGCGAAGTCCGTGCGACCTTCCGCGATCATCTTCTCGCCGACCTCGGGGAGCATGCGTCCGACCGTGATCACGGGGATCGATATCGCCTGCTTGATTCGCGTTGCATTGTCGGTGTAGTAGCCGACCTTGTCGGGCAGAGGTCCGTCGGTGAAGTTGGCAAAAGCATTCAGTGCGGTACCGGTGACGTGGATGGCGTCAGCGCCGGCCTCTTCGAACATCGTGGCGGCCGCAGCAGCCTCGTCGACGGTCAGCCCGTCGGTTTCGCCATACTCTTGACCGGCCAGACGCACGATGACGGCAAGCGAACCGCCAACCTCCGCCTTGACTGCGCGAATGACCTCACAAGCCAGGCGAGCACGATTCTCCATGGAACCGCCGTACTCGTCGCTGCGCTGATTGGTGTACCGACTCAGGAACGCTCCGAGGACGTAGTTGTGGGCGCAGTGAATCTCGACGGCGTCACCGCCCGCCGCCTTCACCCGTCCGGCAGCCTCGGCGAACATGCGGACCAGCCAATCGAGATCTTCCTGGTCGGCCTCGTGGTAGGTCGCCTTCTTGCCCTCGTTGATTGCAGCCATCTTGCCCAGTTCTTCGGGTGTGCAATCGGCCATCGCACTCATGTCACCCGGCGGCTTCGGCATGGACGGCACCAGCTGCGGTCGGCCGTCGAGAGTATCGATGCGCGCCACCTTGCCGTGGTGTGTCATCTGCACACAGAGCTTGCTGCCTGCGTCGTGCACCGCGTCGGCCAACGCTTTCAGTCCGGGGATGAACCGGTCTTCCGAGAGCCCCGGTTCCTTGCGGCTGGTGCAACCCAGCGGATATGCAACAGCGCAGCAACCGGTGATGATCAGACCCGTTCCACCGGCCGCGCGCGCCACGAAGTGGTCGATGTCGCCCTTTTCGATTTCCCCGTCTTCACACAGGTTCATGTCCATGGCAGGGAGAACGACGCGATTGGGCACGGTCATCGGGCCGATGGTGCCTGGTGCGAGCAGGTGCGGGAAGGTCTGGCTTCGGATCGTCACGAGCAGACGCTAGAACTGGACGACGCCCATCCATTGCCGCACTCCCGATCAACGAGACTTCACGCGCTGTGACGTGCGAGGCACTCGGCTACCACCTCGAGCGCATATTCGAGGTCTGCGGAATCCACTCGCCCGTAGCCGATGACCAATCCGCCGGGGTCTCCGTGCGTTCGGGTGGACTCGACCAGGGTGGGCACTTCGACGCCATGCTGGAGTGCTTCGCGTGCGACGGTGGCTGCCAGATCCGCGTCGAGCATGAGCGTCGTGTGCATGCCGGCGCCGAGACCCCGCAGTTCACCGAACGATGACAACGCTTCCTCGACCGCCCGATCACGCTCGCGGTACCGGCGCCGGGCGGTACGCACCGCCCGATCCCATTCGCCGTCACGGAGCAGGGACACGAGTGCTTGCTGCAGCGGAACCGACGGGAAGTCGCCGATTCGCTTGCGGTGTACTGCTATGCGATCGACCAGGTCGAGAGGAGCCACCAACCAGCCCAATCGAATTCCGGCGCCGAGTGTCTTGGCAACCGTTCCGAGATACACCACCCGGTCAGGAGCCAGCTGGGCAAGCGCAGGCAAAGGCGCTACGTCGTAACGGAATTCGGAGTCGTAATCGTCCTCGAACAGGACGACGTCGCGGGCGCGGGCGAACTCGATCAACTGGTTGCGCCGACCTACTGGAAGCAGCCCACCCGTCGGATACTGATGGGACGGTGTCACGTACACGCCGCGAACATTCTCCGGCGCCGATCCGAGTTGGTCTACACGGAGACCGTGCGCATCGACCGGTACGTCCAGCAGAGACCATCCACACGCTGTTGCCGCCGAGGACGCATACCGGTACCCGGGGTCCTCCATCGCCAGGACTGCGCCACTGGTACGCAGCGCCGACAACGCCAGTCCGAGGCCGTGGGTCGCACCCGAGGTGATCAGGATTCTCTCGGGTTCAACCGACATTCCGCGAGCCCTTGCCAGCAATTCCGATAGTGCCGAACGCAATTCGCAGTCGCCCGCAGGATCGGGATCCTCGAATGGTGGCGGTTTGGCCCCGACGTCACGCCACGCCCGCCGCCACGCTGCCGATGCACGCGGCGGCGTCCACGGCACGCCCGGCCGGAGCTGCACCCTGGGTGACATCTTGTCGGCGGCCTTCTTCGGTGTAGTCGTGGGAGTGACCGCGGGAGAGGGCGCCTCGGCAACGAAGGTGCCCGAGCCGTGCACAGCGACAAGCCAGCCCTCGGCGATCAACTGCTCATACGCCCGTTCCACGACGCCCCGCGCCACCGCGAGTTCCGCCGCCAGCTTCCGCGAGCTGGGTAACCGCAGACCCACCGCAGCCTGGCCACTGCGAATGTCGGCTCTGAGGTGGTCGGCGACCTGGACCGGAAGCGCCCGCCGATCCGTCCGGTCGAGGACTACAGCTACCGCCGAAGGAAGAAACATTCAGAACCCTCTCGGAAGTGACCAATCGAAGTGGCCTATCGAAGTCTCCCTTGATTGGACCATGACTTGAAGCCACTTTGCCAGCAGCATTGTCTGCATGCCAGATTCCGTTGTCTTTGCTGCCCCTGCTCCTGCCCCCACTGCACCCGTTCTGTTGTCCCCGACAGCACGCACGACGCACAAGCGCGCCCGCCACCACGGCGTCGCAGAACGCGCGGCACTCGTCGACGTCTTGCAGTCCGCGAAGCTGTGCCACATGGGCGTGACCGTCGGCGGAGTTCCCATGGTGTTTCCCACCGCGTACGGGTTCGACCTCGACGGCCCTGACCGTGACGGGTCCATCTACGTCCACGGTTCGGTGGCCTCGCGGAGCTTGGCTCCCGACAGCGAAATCTGCATCACCATCACGATCCTCGACGGGCTCGTGCTGGCTCGGTCGGGGTTCCATCACTCGATGAACTACCGCAGTGGGGTCATTGTCGGATCACCTCGAGTCGTGACCGACAACGACGAGCGGGTGAAGGCTTTGAATCTGATCGTCGACCAGGTGGCCCCCGGACGTTCCCAACACTTGCGGGATCACACGCGCAAGGAAATGGCGGCAACCGTCGTTCTTGCACTGCCGTTGTACGAGGCTTCCGTCAAGGCCCGCACCGGCGGGCCCGGTGACGATGCCGCTGACATCGGCGTCGAAACTATTTGGGCCGGAGTAGTTCCCGTGTCGAGCCAGTTCAGTCAACCGATTCCGTCTGACGATCTCGACTCCGGTATCGAAATACCGGAACATATCTCGACGATGCTCTGACCGCACGCACCGCACGCACCGCACGCACCGGGGCATGGTGATTCCCCGGCGCGCGCGTATCCAGTTGTCACGGTTCAGGCTGCTGTCGGTGGGCTGTTCCCGCCGATCGGGTGCTGATACGGGTCGATCGACATCGGTGGATAGAACACCGACTTCCGATCCGGACCGATCTCGACACGCCACTCGGTGTGGTGCAGCGTCCGATGGTGATGACCGCACAACAAGATCAGATTGTCGAGATCCGTTGGGCCGCCATCGTTCCAATGAACAATATGATGGGCATCGCACCACCCCGACGGCGTCCCGCACCCCGGAAACGCGCACCCGCCGTCACGAACTGCCAACGCCCGCCGCTGCGGCACCGTCGCGGTTCTGGCTTCCTTACCGCACTCGAGCGGAACACCATTCTCGTCCAACAAGATCCGGGTGACGGTGCAGTCGCAGGCGAGCATCCGTGCAGTGTCGATACTGATCGGGCCCGCCCAATCCGTCCACGCGAACCCCAGTTCCTCAGTGGACGGCAGGAGGTCTTTCAATGCTTTGAGGTCTGTCATGTCTTTTGCGCTGGCGGTGACCGTGATGTGCGGTTTCACCCCACCTTCGATCGGACCCAACCCCGCCCGCTCGTACCGCCGCAACAACTCGCAAAACCCGTCCGCACGCCGTAATGCCGGAGTGCGGGTGTCTTTGACGCCGTCCTTCTCCGGTGTCGGAGCGGACAGGCTCGACAACAAGGTGATCAGACGGGCCCCGTTCACCGCATCCAAGTCACCCTTGACCGTCACCCGCCCGTAAAGGCCTTTCGAGGCGTAGAACTCGTTACGCTCAGAGTCTTCGCCGACCGGGACCCCGTCCTCACGGTTTCCGTACTGCTTCTCGATCCGCCGGATCGCCGCCCGCACCGCATCACAATCGGCAATGTTCTTCGACGCCAATCTCAACAGGATTCCGCGGGCCTTGTCCACATCCGCCAGGGTCATGTTCTTCGGTGGATGCTGACAAAATGACACCACCTGACGGGCCTTCAACGCATCCACATCACCCCGATGAAACGCATCCGCCACAACAGGTTCGAGCATCAACAACCGCGCCAACCCGACCAGCAGACTGCACTCACCGATCTCCAGATTCGTCGAACCGTGCAACCACTGCGCGATCGCCCGAAAACCCTTCCCGCCGAGAACCTCACGGGAAAACATTTCCACGATCAGCAACACCATCCGCGACTGCAACTCGTGCCGGGCGCGCACCAGATCCAGAACCTCACACTTGAGGCCCTCGCCATCCAGTTGCCACGCTTCCCGACTGTCCATGCAGCAATCATATTCGAACACAATTTCGAATACAAGAGGGGGATTGATTGAAACTATTTGCTAATCAACGACTTTCGCATTCCAGACAGATCGGGCATGCTCTTGGGTGGCTGTGGAAACCTCCGCCTGGCCGCCCATGAAGGGCCGGACGAGGTCCAGAGGCAAGGGGAAGACAACGGTGGAGTTGTTCTCACTACCGATCTCGTGAAGCGTCTGCAGATAACGCAATTGTAGAGTGGTCGGATTGCGACTGATCACCTCGGCCGCCTCGGCGAGCTTGGCCGAAGCCTGAAATTCGGCGTCGGCGTTGATGATCTTGGCTCGCCGTTCACGTTCGGCCTCAGCCTGCCGGGCGATGGCGCGCTGCATGTTGGCTGGGATCTCGACGTCCTTGATCTCCACGGTGGTGACTTTGACTCCCCACGGCTCGGTCTGCTGGTCGATGACCTTCTGCAAGTCCTCGTTGAGGCGTTCACGTTCGGATAGCAGCGAGTCCAACTCGGCCTTACCGAGAATGGAGCGCAGTGTGGTCTGGGCGATCTGCGAGGTGGCGGCCAGAAAGTCCTCGACCTCGACTATCGAACGGTCGGCGTCGACGACCCGAAAGTACGTGACGGCGGTAACCTTCACCGGAACGTTGTCGCGGGTGATCACTTCTTGGACCGGTATTTTCAGCGTGACGGTTCGCAGACTGACCCGCTCCATGCGATCGATCGCCGGCACCAGAATGACCAGGCCAGGACCCTTCAAGGTGATCAGTCGACCGAGGCGGAACACCACCGCGCGCTCGTACTCACGCAGGACTCTCACCGACATACCCACCAGGACTGCAATCAGCACGACAAACACGGACAACACAACAAGCACGGTGGTCATAGCGCCAGCTCCCACGGTTCACGACGGCGCACTTTCAGAGTCAGGCCTCGAACCTGCTCTACGACGACGGATTCACCCACGGCGGGAACAGAATCGTCGTACCCGAATTCCATTCGAGCACGCCATAATCCGCCGTCAAGCTCGACCTGACCCTGCGCACCAGCCCAACTGCGAACGGTCGCGTCGGAGCCGACAAGAGATTCCGTCCCGGTACGCACGGGCGCGCGGCGCGCGGTGAGCGCTTTTCGGCTCGCGACCGCCACCACGCCCAGGCCGACCACCGCGACCCCCGCCGTCACCGGGATCGCGATCGATTGGCCGATACCGTCGGACGTGAAGAGCATCCAGACGCCCGCACCGATCATGAGTGCTCCGAGCGCACCGAGCACCCCCGCGGTTGGGGCATGCGCCTCGACCACGATCAACAGGACGCCCAGCAGCAGGGCAACGACACCGATCGTCGTCATCACTCGTCTCCACGCTCACGAGGACGCGTTCACGTCGCGTAGCCATTGTGCGATCGCGCCCTCGACTTCAACGGTAATCACGTTCGGCCGGTTCTGCCACAAACGCTTCACGCCAGTTCAGAGAAGCACTTCACCGATCTGTCGCGCAGTCACCTTGGCAAGATCGGCGAGGAACGGAATCCGTTCGTCGATCATCAGCTCGACCGGACCACGAAGTCCGAGAGCGTAACGCACAGTGCCTGATCCATCGATGATCGGAATTCCGATCGTTCGGAAATCCGGGGTCAACTCTTCGTCGTTGAATCCGTATCCTCGCTCGCGGGTCAACTCCAGTTCCCGGCGGATACCGGCAACATCGGTGATCGCGCGCTGGGTAGTCGCTTCACGTGGCAGCGCGGCGAGCTCGGAATCGTCGACATCGGACCAAGCCAGAAAGGCTTTCCCCAGGGCGCTCGCGTGCAAGGGAAGTCGAACACCCTGCAGCACATGTCCGTCGGCCTCGCGCCACCGACTGAACCCGAGCAACACCACCTCACTTCCGCTTCGCACTGCCAGGGAGGCGGATGCTCCTGTCGTCGCGGCCAATTGCTCCAAATAGGGCTCGGACAGATAGATCCGATGCTGCCGGTAGGAGACCTGTCCGTAAGCCGCCAGCGCCGCGCCGATGCGATACCGACTGGTTGCGTCGTCCTTCTCGAGGAACCCCGCGTCGACGAGCGACTGCAGCAATCGATGCGTGGTGCTGACCGCAAGCTCTTGTCGCCGCGCAACTTCCGAGACTCCCAGTTCTTCGCCACTGCGAAAACATGTGAGCATGGTCAGGGCACGGGTTACCGTCTGAACTCCCGCGCCGCGTGCGTCCGTCACGAACGATCCTTTCGCTGTGGCCTGATCGACCTGAGAATCGGACGCTAACACGGACCCAGCAGTCCGGCCATCCTTTCCATCAGGTGGAAAGGAACTAGGCGAGGACCTACAAAAGCCCAGATGAACAGACTTCCGATGTTGTCAAGATTTCCAATCTCCAGAAAACAAACGGGGGTAAAACGGACACGCACCCAATAGCGTCATCGTCGTCAGTTCTGACGAATCAACGCCTGAAGGAGCCACATACATGTCCCGCTTCCGCCGACTGCCACGAGCTGCCGCTGCGCTCGCCATGATCCCGCTGGCCGGGTTGGCGGTGGCGTGTGGGTCTTCCGATTCCGACAGCGCCGCAGGCAATTCCAGCGCCGACTTCACGCTCAAGGTCTTCGATCCCGGAAACTCCGGTGCCATCGCCGTCGGCAAGCGCGACGGAACCTACGACGAGGCGCTGGCACCGCTGGGCGCAAAGATCGAATGGGTCAAGACCACGCCGGGATTCAGCTCCAACCTCAAACTGTTCAACAGCGGTGAGCTCGACATCCAAACCGGCGCATACAGTCCCGTCGTCGGCGCACTGTCCAAGGACGTGGGTGTCCGCATCTTCGCCACATCGGACCCGTACAACAAGGACCAGGCCGGCATCATCGCCACTCCGGAATCCGGCATCAAGACCGTCGCCGATCTGGCCGGCAAGCGCATCGCCGTCAACCCTGCAGGTAAGGGCGAGTACATCACGCTGAAGGCCCTGACACAGGCCGGAGTGCCGATCGATTCCGTCGAACGCGTTCCGCTGCAACAGGCAGACGCCGCGTCGGCGTTCTCCACCGGACAGGTCGACGCGTGGGCATCGTTCCTGATTCCGTACCAGGAGGCCAAGGCCAAGGGTGCGGTCGAGATCGCGACCGAGGCGAGCATCGACTCCGTGGACAGCACCATCATCGCCGGCCGCACCGCGATTCTCGAAGAGCATCCCGAGGTGGTCCAGAAGTTCCTCGAGGTCACCCAGGAACTCACCGCGAAGCAGCAGGCCGACCCGGCAGCATTCGAGAACGTCTTCGAACAGACCGGTCCGCGCGCTCTCTCCGGACAGCGACTCGACGACGCGATCACCCTGGGCGGCCAGATCACCAACTTCCGCTACCCGACTGCAGCCGACGCTACCGACCTCGAATCCATCTCCACGCTGTTTGCCGAGAACAAGGTGATCCAGCAGCCGCTCAAGGGTAGTGACGTGATCTTCGACCTCCAGGGCGCTGTGGCAGGTTCAGCAGCGGCCGCGCCCACCACCGAGGGGAAGTGACCCGATGGTGACGCTGACCCGCCCCGCTCGAACGGCGCCGCAGTCAGTGGAGCATCCACAACTCGAAACGCCGCGCTACCGGCGCAATCGCACCCGACCGAAGTGGATTTCGATCCCCCTCCGCTTCCTGGTTCCGGCTCTGTTGGTCGCGGGATGGTGGATCGGGTCGGCTACCGGACTGATTCGAGAGGAGATCCTGGCCGGACCTCCCGCCGTGTGGACGGCCTTCGCCGAGCTGTACCAGTCGGGCCAGTTGGTCGACTTCGGTCTCGCGTCGCTTCAACGTGCTGCACTCGGTGTTTCGGTCGGCGTGATCGTCGGATTGGTGCTCGGGGTACTCTCCGGCCTCTCCTCGCTCGGCGAAGAACTGATCGACGGGGCCATGCAGATCAACCGCGCGGTTCCGTTCCTCGCGCTCGTTCCGCTGTTCATCGCCTGGTTCGGTATCGACGAAACCTTCAAGGTGGTGCTGATCGCGGTCGCTACCGTCGCCCCGATGTACGCGTACACCTACCTGGGAGTGCGCGGGGTCGATCGCAAGATGGTCGAAGCGGCACAAGGTTTCGGCCTGACGGGTTGGCGACTGGTGTTCGGAGCAATTCTTCCGACCGCCCTCCCCGGCGCTCTGATGGGGCTTCGGATCTGCCTCTCGCTGAGCATCACGGGATTGATCGCAGCCGAGCAGGTCGGCACCCGCGAGGGCATCGGATATCTGGTGACCCTGGCGCAGGAATACAACCGCACCGACTACATGGTTCTGTGCATCGTCATGTATGCGGCGCTGGGCCTGATTTTCGACGCCGTGGTCAGGTTGATCGAGCGGTACTCCATGCCGTGGCGGAGATTGTCGGTGGCGCGATGACGAACACAGCCATCGGCTCGCTGCCATCCACCGAAGCACCTCTGCCGCCGTTGGCGACCCGCGAGCGGACCGGCACCACTGCGGCCGAGCGACGGGCCGGTTCACCAGTAGCGGTCTCACTGACCGGGGTGCGTAAGTCGTTCGGCGACAAGACCGTTCTGGGTGGCATCGACCTCGAGATCACTCGCGGCGAGTTCGTCGTCCTCCTCGGCCCCAGCGGAACGGGCAAGACGACACTGCTGCGCGTGCTCTCCGGACTGGAAGCACCGGACAGCGGTGAGGTGCTGGCCCCGCGCGACCGCACAGTCGTCTATCAAGAACCACGATTGATACCGTCGAAGCGAGTTCTCGCCAATGTCACAGTCGGACAGAAGCGCTCACGGCAGGTGACCGACAACGCACGCAACGCACTCTCCGAGGTCAACCTCGCGGACAAGCACCGTGCCTGGCCGGCCACGCTCTCCGGTGGTGAGGCCCAACGCGTCGCATTGGCTCGCGCCCTCGTTCGCGAACCTGAACTGCTGCTACTCGACGAACCCTTCGCCGCACTCGACGCCCTCACGCGACTCCAAATGCAGGACTTGGTAGGCGATCTGGTCGCCCGCCACCGTCCCGCGGTATTGCTGGTCACGCACGACGTCGACGAAGCCGTACGACTTGCCGACCGGGTACTCATTCTCGACAAGGGTGGGTTTGCCGTGGACGTCGACATCGATCTGCCACGCCCCCGCGACCGGAACGATCCCGAATCTTTGCGCTACCGAGCGAGCTTCCTGAAGGAACTCGGCGTCGGACGCACCTTCCCCGACGGACAGGACAGTCATGACATTGATCGCTGATTCCGCAATCGACACACTCTGGTACACCCGCTGCCCCGTTCCCACCGCCAGCGGCCTCGCGAACAGCCTCGGATGGCTCGACCGGACGGCAACCGAATCCGGAGTGCGTTTCGGCGTACTACAAGATGCCGGACCGGAATTGGCAGTACGCCATTTCGACCACCATCTCTCCGGACTCATTCGCGAAGGTGGCAATGTCCCGGCACTGGCCGCGCGTGCCAGTGGTTCTCCGACGAGGCTCATCGGGCTCACCTGGATCGACGAGGCCCAGGCGATCCTGGTGCGTGGAGACTCCGACATCCGAGAAGCAGGCCTGCTGGCCGGCGCCCGGATCGGAATCCCGGCGTGGGCGGCCGATCAAGCCAGGAGCTTCCCCCGCGCCATGGCCTTGCACGGGTTCGCCTCCGCGCTTCGACTGGGCGAGTTGAGTTTTGCCGACGTCACCCTCGTCGAGGTTGCAACGACGGCAGCACCTGAGGTCCGCACCGCCTCCTCGACCCGCAACACGACGTGGGGTGTCGAATCCTTGCTGCGCGGTGACGTCGACGCCATCTACGTCAAGGGCGCCCGCGCCCAGGAAGTTGCCCGCGAACACGGCCTCGCCGTAGCTGTCGACCTCGATTCCACTGCATCCCTTCGTGATCGCGTCAACAACGGCACTCCACGTCCGATCACGGTTCATGCCGATCTCCTCGAACAACGTCCGGACGTCGTCGTGGGGTTCCTCGCCGAGAGTCTAAGGGCGGCAGACTGGGCGGCGGCCAACATAGACGAGGTTCGAGCCGTTCTGCAGACCGAAACGCAGTCGGGGCCCGAGGGCGTCGTGGCAGCGTACGGCGAGAATTTCCACACTGGACTGCATTTGAGCCTGTCGGACGAGCGTGTCGATCTGCTCGGCGTGCAGAAGCAGTTCCTCTATGCGCACGGCTTCCTCGCCGCCGACTTCGACCTGCAGTCCTGGGTGGCGCACGAACCCCTCGAACAGGCCCGCGCACTGGTCGCTGCTCAGAAAGACACACTCAAATGACCGAGGTCTACTGGGAGCTACCCTCGCGCGGCGACGGACGCCGGGCAGTGGCCGCACTGAACAGTCGAGGCGGATTCGGCGCACAACGCCCCACCACAATCGCGACCGATGTTCGCCCCGGAAACTTCGGGCCCTTCGACGAACTGGCGCAGATCGTTCTCGCCGCCGAACTGTCTGGCGTCGACGGCGTTGTCGCACCGTACGATCCGAACGGGGAAGAATCCTGGATCGTTGCCGCCGCCGCACTGCGTCAGACGCGTCATTCGCGAGTGGTCGTGGAATTTCATCCCACTTTCGGCACTCCTGTCTACGCCGCCAAAATGTCTGCGACACTTCAGCGTCTGTCGGCAGGTCGTCTCGAGTGGCGAGTGAAGGTCGATACTGACGCCGAAGATGCCACCGCTCGCGGAGACGTAGTTCGAGGAACCGACCGCTACGCGCGCGCCGCGGAGTTCCTGACCGTCGCCCGTGGCGTATGGAACGAGGAACAAATTCTGCCAGGCGGATTCGGTGGCACGGGTTACGACTTCGACGGCGAATACTACGACGTGCTCGGCGGCGGATTCCGAGGCATCTTGTCGGGACTCCCTTTTCCCCGAGTGCATCTGACCGGCGATTCTCCGGAAGCTCTGGAACTGTCCGCCCACCACGGCGACGTCCATCAGTTCACGCTCGCCGGTGACGAGCTCTCGACGCGGATCACGGCCCTCGACGACCGAGCGTCCGAACTCGGCAGGACTGTCGAGAAGGTCCTGCGCATCCCGATCATCGCGAGAGAGACAGCCGACGAAGCCTGGGCCCGCGTCGAACGGCAACTGAGAGAATCCGATTCCACTGCGTTCGAGATCGATCGGGGCGGCATCCTCTGGTCCGGATTCGACCGCATCGGTTACGAGCACAGCATCGGTCTTGTCGGAAGCTACGAGGAAGTGGCACAGCGACTCTCGTCGTATCGAGATCTCGGCGTGGACGGTTTCGTCCTGTCGGGTCGGCCACACATCGAAGAGCTGCACCGGGCGGGCGAACATCTCCTGCACCTGGTCGATCCCGAGGGTCGGATCCGCAAGGAAGAGAAGGCCACCACAGAAGAGAAGGCCACCGCATGAGCATAGATTTCTACTGGCGGATCGGAATGGAGGGCGACCACGCGTCGCTTCGTACACCGCGTCGCTACAACCGCGGTGACGCCGGTGGATACGGGCCGGGCAACATCGCTCCCGCGATCCGGGGCGGCGAATTGGACGGATACAGCTACATCGACCACATGGCCGCGGTGGCAAAGGCTTCCGAATCCGCCGGCTTCCTCGGTGGGCTGCTGCCGTCCTTCCCGATGACCGAGGATCCGTGGGCGACCGCCGCAGCGTTGGCCGCCGAGACCACCACGTACCGTTTCATGGTTGCGTTCCAACCGGGGTTCCTTCACCCGGTCCAGGCCGCGCGGATGTCGGCCAGTCTGCAGCGCGCAACCGGTGGACGTCTGGTCTACAACATCATCAGCGGCGGAGGTGGAGCGCCTCAGCTGTGGTGGGGCGACAAGGTCGACCACGACGATCGCTACACCAGGACATCCGAGTTCCTCGATGTCCTCAAAGGTGTGTGGGACGGTGAACCTTTCGACTTCGACGGTCGCTTCTTCCAGACCCACGGCGCCGCACTGCCACCCGGACTGGCCGGCCAACCGTTTCCCGAGGTGTACTTCTCCGGATCTTCGGCCGCAGCCGTCGCCGCCGCCGGACTGCACTCCGATTACTACCTTTCCTGGCTGGAGCCGTACGCCGATCTCAGAGCCAAGATCGACGGCGTGCGGGAGAACTCGGCCAAACTGGGACGCACGCCGAAATTCGCCGTACGCATCGACGTCGTAGCCCGGCACACCGAAGAAGCTGCGTGGGCCGAGATCGAGAAGGGGTGGGCTTTCGTCGACAAGGGCGCCGCCGACCGAGCAGCGCAGGGCGATTCGGTAGGAGCCGCCCGCATCAAAGGCTGGGTACCCGAACACATCACCGGCTACCGGGATCTGGAGGTGCAGCCCAACGTGTGGTGCGGTTTCAGCCTGATCCGCGGAGGCCCGGCGTTCGGACTGGTCGGCAGCTACGAGCAGGTCGCCGAAAGACTCGACGAGCTGCGCGAGCTGGGCGTCGACGCCTTCATCCTGGCCGGCAACCCGCATCTCGAAGAGGCATACCGCGTCGGCGAAGAAGTTCTTCCCCTCCTGCAGCGCACCCCGATCACACCTTCTGGACTGGAGACTCGATGACCACCACCGAAACTAGACTCGACGCCGATACTGCAGCATTCGTCGAGGAAGCGCGCAAAGCAGCAGACAAGGCATTCGACGTCTTCCGTAAGACCGGAACGGTTGCAGCCAACGGGACCGTCAACTTCGTCGAACGCGTGCCCGGCACCGAAATCGCAGTCGCCCTGAACGATCCGGGACCGTGGGCGGACGATCCGTCGGTGTCACCGGTGGTCGCCACCTTCGACGGCGAAGTGCTGTCCGGCAACGGATCGGCCGGTTTCGTCACCGGCTACGCGTCCGTCTTCCGTCAGCATCCGGAAATCACCAGCGTTGTCCACATCCACACTCCGTGGCTCGGCGGCTGGGCACAGACTCATCGGACGCTCCCCATCCGCTATGCGGCTTCGCAGAGGCTGACGCTCTCCCGGGAGATTCCGCCGCACATCGATCGGTCCCGTTCTGCCGGCGATTTCATTCTCGAGCGTCTCGAACACGATCCCGATCTGGTGGCGATCTTCGAAGCCAACGGCGGGGTCAACGTCATCGGCCGCAGCGGGTTGCTCGACCTCGCGAAGTTCGTCGTCCTCCTCGAGGAAGGCGCACAGTTCCAGGCGATCGCCGAATCCCTCGGCGGTTCGGTCGAATTCGATTCGTCCAACCTCGCCGTCCAGTGGGGCCGTAGCGGGCTCGCCGACGAGGCGCGCCGACGCGGCCTCATCTAGCCACCTCCATCACTGATTCAGAACAGGAAACCGTAGATCTCATGACCGTTCGCGTCGGATACTTCCCACACAACAATTCACTGTTCGTTCTGCGCCACACCGGAATCCTCGAACGTCGTCTCCCGGATGTCGAGTGGGTGGACCTGCGCGAGCTTCCCGCCAAGCCCGCAGTCAACCCGGAGAACGCCTTGCCGACCCTGCACTCGGACTGGCTGTTCGAGGAGGGCGGATACGACGTGATCGGAACCGGATTCACGCCGCCCGTCACCGGATTGGCTCAGGGCCGCGATCTCGTCTACATCGGAATTTCCGGCCCCCGCGTGGAGAACGGGCGCCTGGTAGTCAAAGCAGAGTCCGAGATCAACACGGTAGAGGACCTGCGCGGCAAGCGAGTCGGCATCGCGCACGGATCGTGGCAGACCACACTTCTGTTGTTCGCCTTGGATCAGGCGGGGCTGACCTGGTCCGACATCGTCCCCGTCGATACCGACGTGCGCGGTGGTGGAGCGGATCTCGTCGACGGCACCATCGATGCCTGGGTAGGTGCGTACCCGGGGCTGACGGACATCGAAGCGAACCACGAGCTGCGCACGCTGATCGCCACCGACGGGCTCTTCAGCCACCCCTCACTGTGGTTCACCCGGCGCGATTTCGCGGAGACCAATCCGGAGGCCCTTCAGGCGATCATCGAGGCTCTGCAGGAATCCGATGCGTGGATCGAAGCCAATCCCCGCGAAGCCGCGCAGATCTTCGTCGACGACGTCGAGAAGCGTGGTGGGTCCGCAAGCCTCGATGCCTGGGAAGCTGCACTGCGCGGACGTCCTTTCGGCGTCAACCCGGTCACCGACGAGTTCCTCGACGAGCAGCAGCGGGCGGCCGATCTCCTGCTGAGCAACGGACTACTGCCGAAGGCGGTCACCGTCCGCGAAGCAGTCGTGCCGTGGATCAGCGAGTTCGTCGGTTCGGATCGTTCGTCGATCTGATGACCCACAGCTGACAGATCAGCTTCACACGTGACAGATACCGGACGGTCTGCCATTGTGAAGAGATGCGGCGGCGCGTGGGTGAGAGTTGGTCCACGCGACCAGTCTCAGGGGTAACCCCTGGGTCGGCCAGAAGAATTGGATACTGCGTCCACCGGCGCTCGGCACGCTCCGCGTGCTTGCCGCCGCTCCGGACAAAGGATTTGGTCACCCCACGCCGCCGCATCTCGGGCTCGATCCATGCGTGACTTCGAGCTCGATCCCGAGTTGGCGCGGCGTCTGGCAGTTGCGGCCGCTGACGCTCCATGGACACTCGGTGGACTCGAGGAGGCGTTCGGAACAGTCCACGGTGTGTCGGCGACATCGCTGGCCGTCCGGGTGCTCGATCTCATGCCCGCCCCACCGTTCGAACCTCAGACTCTGTACCGATTGCTACGCGAACTGCCGCGGCTTCGACCCGTCCCGGTCTCGATGGACACCAACGAATCCTCGGTGTGGCGGTTCGACGTCCCGCGCTACAACACCAGTGCGGACCTAGCGCGTTCACTGGATCTGACGATCTCCGAACTCGAGTGGTTCTCCGACCGTGGGGAGTGGCTGCGCACGAAACCATTGCAACTGCGCCACTACCGGCCGATGCAGATCAGCAAGAAGGCCGGGGCTCGCCTCCTCGAGATACCCAAACCCCGGTTGCGGGAAATCCAGCGCAAAATTCTGCGCCGCATCCTCGACCAGGTGCCCGCGCACGACGCAGCTCATGGGTTTGTTCGCGGACGAAGTCCACTGACTTTTGCAGCGCCGCATGCACAGTCGGAAATCGTGATCGGCGTGGATCTCATGCAATTCTTCCCGTCGATCACCGGAAACCGTGTTCACGCGGTCTTCGCCGCTCTCGGTTACCCACCCGCCGTGGCAGGAGTGCTCACCGGATTGTGCACTGTTGCAACACCTGCCGATACTCTGCGCGGCCTACCGTACGCACAGGCCTCACAGCTACGCACCGCGCATCTGCCACAAGGCGCGCCCACTTCGCCGGCACTGGCGAATCTCGTCGCGCGCACATTCGACATCCGCTCGAGCGCACTCGCACAGGCGAACTGGCTCACCTACACCCGATACGCCGACGACCTCGCCTTCTCCGGAATCGAAATAGCCGACGTCAGCACCCTCCTCTGGACGATCAAGCAGATCGCCCAGGACGAAGGGTTTGCCGTACATCCGCGAAAGACCAAGGTGATGCGCCCTCATCGACGCCAACACCTCACCGGGCTGGTGATCAACGATCAACCGTCGTATCCGCGTGACGACTACGATCGCCTGCGCGCTCTGCTGCACAATGCAGCCAGTACTTCTGCACAGGAACAGAATCGAGCGGGAATCGAGCACTTCCGCGCCCATATCTACGGCCGGATCGCGCACATCGGCGAAACCAGCCCTACGCGCCGACGCACATTGCTGCGCCTGGCTGAACGTGTGGACTGGGACGACTAGTGCCCGCGAGCAGTCAGACCCTCGGGGTGTACGCCATGCATTCGACTTCCATGTGCGCACCCAGCGCCAGTCCGTCTGTTCCGAACGCACTGCGGGCCGGCAGTCTCGACGCCGGGAAGTACTCGAGATAGACCTTGTTGAACTCCTGCCAGCGAGACATGTCGTCAAGCATGACAGTGCATTTGAAGATCGCTTCGACACCGGAACCGTAGGCGATCAGCGAAGCCACGATGTTCTCCATGGTCTGGCGGGCTTGCGCTTCGAAGCCGTCGGCCAAGGTTCCGTCGGGAAGCATGCCGATCTGACCCGACAGATACAGGACGTCTCCGACGCGAACTCCGGTGGAGAACGGTGTATCGAAAGCGGGTGGGATGAACTCGACGGTCTGAGATGAATCCATTAGATCTCCTCGGAAGTGGAATATGCGTGACGAGTAGGCGCTTCAGAGCACTGGACGGGCGCGCACATCGGCCAGGAAGTGCGCCACCAACTCGTTCCACGCGTGTGGGTCCTCGAAGTAGGGGGAGTGGCCGCGGTCGGCAAGTTCGACGACTTCTGCGTGAGGCAGGAATTCGGCGGCGCTGCGAATCCGATCGGGTGTCATCAGATCGTCCAGCTCGCCCGCGATCAACAGAACCGGTGCCGCCACCGCGGCAAGCTCTTCCGGCGAGTAGTTGTGGGCCTTGAGAATTCGGAAGAACTCGGTGTCCGGTGGCCGACGACCGAAGGTGCCGAGGGCTTGGTACAGGTATGCCCTCGCCATGTCCAAGCTCGGCAACCGTCCACCCACAGCGGGATGTTCCCCCAGGGGCCGCGCGGTGACGGGCGCCGCGGTGAGGGGCGGTGCACTGTCCGGACCGAAGCCGACGGGAATGCCGCCGGTCGTGCAGGCCAGGACTACCGACTCCACTCTGTCCGGAACAGCGATCGCGGTTCCCAACGCGGCCCAACCGCCCATCGACTGGCCGACCACATGCGCTCGATCGACGTCCAGCAGGTCCATGATTTCGATCAGATCCGAGACAGCGGCTACCGGGCCGTGGTTGCCGTTCTCGTTGGTAGACCGGCCGAATCCTCGCTGATCCCAGCTGATTACCCGATAATGCTGAGCGAAGTACGGTACCTGTTGGTACCAGACCGCGGCATTGCCGCCGAGACCGTGCGTGAGAATCAGATCCGGGCCCTCGCCGGCAGTCTCGTACCAGACCCGTTCGCCGTCTGCGACGGTGATGAAGCCCTCGGTCCGTGGAATCATCCTTCTTCTCCTGCGTCGGACGGGCGCTTGCCCGAAGTGTGGTCAGTAAGGAGTTGCTGCACTTCATCGGTCGCCCGCAGCAGGTGTTCTTCGACCATCCCTGTCGTTTTCGCGTCGAAGTCGGTGTCGAAACCGATCACCGTCAACGCGCAGAGGGGAGAGCCCTTGCGAGAGGACACTGCCCGCGAGACCGAACCGATGATGTCCTGAGATCGTTTGTGGACGACCGCGAATCCGGTTTTCTGCGTCTCGGCGATGTCGGCGAGGAACCCGGTGGGGCCTTCGAGTGGATAGCCACTCTTTTCCACCATTGCCAGGTAAGGCGCCCGGGTATTGTCCTCGAGTGCCGCCACCAACGCGAGCGGTCCCGCGAACCGGTGCGGCGGAAGTAGATCCCCGAGCATCCGAGTGATCATCTTGAGTCGCTCGGGACGCAGCGCCGCGATGATCCGAGTCCCGCCACTCTCGAGAACCTGCAGATTCACCATCATGTCCGTGCTCTCGGACAGTACTCGCATGGTCGGATCGCACAAGGCCGCCAACGAATGCGCTGCCGCTTCGTGAGAAACCTGCAGTGCAGCCGGGCCGGGGAGATAGCGACCGTCGTAGCGGAAGACCCAACCACGGTTCGCGAGTTCTCCGAGTACTCGGTGCGCAGTCGGCCGGAGCATCCCGACTTCTTCTGCCAGCTCACTGAGCTTCATCGGCGTGGTCGAGCGCGCGATGGCCTCGAGTAGATCCAGCGCTTTGTCGACGGCGGACGCAGAACCCTTCGTCATCCGATCCCCTCCCGGTGCCGTGTGAGTACCCGGCGATCCGAAATCTCGTGTTCTTGGAAAACCCTTGGCATTCGCCTAGGAAATTACTATAGTCACAACAATCGTTCCGGCGTACGGAATTCTTTGAGCGTCTTCACCTTCCCACCGGATTACCGGCAAGGAAGTCCTATCTTTCCCAGCGAGAGGCTTTCGGACATGACGGTTGGACATACCCTTCGGTCGACACCACGGTTCAGAGTTGTTGCCCTGGCAGCGGTCGCGACGGCTGCCTTGGCACTGACCGGCTGTTCGAGCGACGCCACGGCCTCCGACGACGGGGGCACCCAGACCACCACGATTCGTATCGCACCTCAACCGATCGCGGACTTCGCACCGATCTGGCTGGGTATGGAGCAGGGATTCTTCACCGCTGAGGGACTCGACATTCAGCTCGTCGAGGGCGGAGCCAGTTCCTCGGCTCAGATTCCGTTGCTGCTCAGCGGAAATGCAGATATGGCAGCCACGACTGCCGCTGCCGCAATTCAGGCACGCAGCCAGAACATGCCCGTCACCATCGTCGGAGGGCTCACGAATTTTGCCGCGAATGACGATGTCGACCAATCCGGTCTCGTTGTCGCCAAGGACAGTTCCGTCAGTGGATTCCGTGACCTCGAAGGCAAAACCGTTGCGATCAGCGGTTTGAAGTCTGTCAGCGAGGCGGTCATCTCTGCCGCGGTGGAGAAATCCGGCGGAGCAGCCGACAAGGTCTCGTTCATCCAAGCGCCCATGCCCAACCTCGGTGACCTTGTTTCCACTGGCGGAGCCGATGCAGCATTCCTCATCGATCCGTTCCTGAGCAAGGCAACCGACTCCGGGCTGAAGATCCTCGGCCACCCCTTCCCCCTGGCCGCACCCGGCGTGCCAGGAACCTCGCTGGTCGCTTCGGAATCGTTTGTCGACGCGAACCCCGACTCTCTCGCTAAATTCCGTACGGCGCTTGCCAAATCGGTCGACTACGCCAATCAGAATCCGGGCGCGGTCAAGGCTGCACTCTCGACACAAGCCAAGATTCCGCTCGAAATGCTGGCCAACAGCAAGAATCCTCAGTTCGTCGCAGTAGTGGAACCTGGCACTCTCGGCACGGAGATCGAACTGTTGGTCAAGTACGGGGTTCTGACGGAGTCGGTCGATACCGAATCCTTGCTGACCCCGGCCAACTGAGTTGTCCGCCTTGACAACCCCGAAAACACGCCGCAGGCAGGTACTGCTCGGACGGCTGCTGACGCTCTTCGCGCTGGCAGCCGCCTGGCAGGTCTTCGGAATGCTGGGCGACGAGAATGTCAAGGGTGTTCCGAAGTTCAGTGACGTGGCAGTGGCGTTCGTCGACGAACTCGGTACCTCTTCGCTGTGGACGTCATTGGGACAGACGTTGACCACAACCGCCATCGGCTTGGCGCTGTGTCTGGTGATCGGAATCCCGGCAGGACTGCTGCTCGCCGCGCACCCGTTCCTGACAGTCTCTTCGCGCTTCGTCATCGACTTCTGCAGGACCGTTCCGCCGCTCGCGATCATTCCCCTCTTTCTGTTGATCATGGGCCCGACGCAACGTATGGCGGTTGCGCTGATCGTGGCGGTGAGCGTGTGGCCGATTCTGCTCCAGACCATCCACGGAGTACGCAACGTCGATCCGGAACTACTGGCCACCGCACGATCCTTCCGACTTCCACTGTGGCGCAGACTCGCTCTCGTCGTCGCGCCCGCGTCGATGCCCTACATCTTCACGGGAATTCGTATCTCGGCAACACTGAGTTTGCTGCTGACCATCGGCGCCGAACTGATCGCCGGCGTTCCCGGACTCGGCAAGGAAATCCTGCTGAGCCAATCCGTCCCGGACCGAATGTTTGCACTCATCGTCGTCGCCGGAGTGCTCGGCATGCTGCTCGCGTTCGCTGTGATGGCAATCGAGAATCGTTTACTTGCTTGGCATTACATCCCGAGGAGGATGACGACGTGAAGATGATGTCCGGGATTCGACTCCTCGCGTGGGAGTTGTGGCTGCCGATCTTGATCGTCGTCGTGTGGTACTTCGGATCCGCGTCGAGTAAGTCGCCGTACTTTCCGCCGTTGTCACGAATCTGGAAAGCATTTGTGGACAACTGGTTCGGTGCAGGCTTTACTCGAGATGTCGTACCCAGCCTGACCAATCTTGCCTTCGGCCTCACCGTGGCGCTGGTGCTCGGCATCGGGGTCGGTCTGCTTCTTGCTCTGTTCCCACTGGCTGCCGACATCGCTGATCCGTTCCTCCAGTTCTTCCGCGCCATACCCGCACTCGCTGTACTGCCGGCCCTGTTCATCGTCTTCGGTACTGGTTCCTCGGGCAACGTCGCCGCCATCGCTTTCGGCGCGGTCTGGCCGATACTCCTCAACACCCTCGACGGCATTCGCTCCATCGACCCGAGTATCCGCTTGGTGGCGCGCAGCTATCGCATCCGAACGCCCCTGCTGGTCACGCAGGTACTCCTCCCCGGAGCGATGCCTCAGATAACGGTCGGCATCCGTACCAGTCTCGCGATCGGCGTCGTCATCATGGTCGGCAGCGAAATGTACGTCTCCACTGCAGGAATCGGCCACTTCGTGATCGTCGCGCAACAGACGTTTGCCATCGCAGACATGTGGTCCGGAATCCTCCTGCTCGGAATCATCGGGTACGTGCTCAACGTCGGCTATGGCGTGATCGAACGTTGGTTGCTCAGATGGCAGCCTCGGACCCACGGCGCACTCGCAGTGAAAGGAAACTGATGTCATCCACAGAATCTGCGGCATCCACCCCCGCAGTCGAACTGAACGGCCTCGGGGTGACGTACGGCGGACCTACCGGCCGCGAAGTGCTTCGCGGGATCGATCTCTCGGTTGCACCCGGAGAAATCGTCTGCATCGTCGGACATTCCGGTATCGGCAAAAGCACCCTGATTCGGTGCATCGCCGGTTTGCAGAAGCCGACCACGGGTGAGGTCCGCATCGCCGATATCGCGATCGACGCTCCGCCCGCCACTCTTGCGCTCGTGTCACAGGATTACGGACGCACACTGATGCCCTGGCTTCGAGTGGGCGAGAACGTTCGCCTGCCGCTGCGGGGCAACGGCCTGGCACGCAAGGTTCAGAACGAGAGGGTAACCGAGGCGCTCGCCGTCGTCGGTCTGGAAGGAGCTGCGCGTTCCTACCCCTGGCAATTGTCCGGCGGAATGCAGCAGCGGGTAGCGATCGCTCGCGCCCTCGCCTATCGGCCGCAGGTACTACTCATGGACGAACCCTTTGCATCGGTCGACGCCCAGACCCGCGCGGAACTCGAGAACCTGCTGCTGACGCTTCAACGTGATCTTGGCATCACCGTCCTCCTCGTCACCCACGACGTCGACGAATCGGTGTACCTGTCCGATCGAGTGGTCGTCCTCGGCGGAACGCCGGCGTTGATGCAGGACATCGTCGACGTTCCGTTGATCGGTGCTCGGGACCAACTGACCACCAAGGCGGACCCACTGTTCATCGAGTGTCGTACCAGGGTTCTGTCCGCGATCCAGCAGTCGAAGGTGGTGGCGCCCGTGTAGTGGGCGCCTCGCTTAGGCTGGCTCCGTGATCCTTCTCCTCATCGGCCTCGCGCTGCTCGGATTCTGCGGCTACCGGTTCAGGCAGGATCGGCGGAGGCTGAGCAACGGCGTCTATCTACTTCTCGGACTGATCTTCACCGGTCTGTGGATGCTGCAGTCGGGTGCGCCGGGAACCGAGGTTCCGTCGTTTGTCATCGCGACGATCGCTCTGCTCTCACCGTTGCTGGTGCTCCTGCTCGCGGGATTCCTGATCGTCAACGGGGTCACGATGCTGCGACGCGAGGGATTCAGCGTCGCGAATCTGCTCTCGCTCGTCGCGGGTCTCGGACTGCTCGTTCCCTATGTGCTGCTCGCATCTGCGTTGCTGACGCAGAGGTACTGGCTCGCAGTCGTTCTCGGATCGTTCAGTCTGGTCGCGTCGTACCTGGGGTTTCTGTTCACGAGCTTTCTGCTCTACTCCTACGTCTACGGACGCCAGAAGTACCAGCCCGGGATGGACGCGATAGTGGTGCACGGCGCCGGACTTTCGGGTGCCGACGTGACGCCCCTGCTGGCCAGCCGTCTGGACAAGGCAGCGGACGTCTTTCGCGCCGAGGTGGCCGAGGGACGTTCGCCGTTGTTGGTCGTCAGCGGCGGGAAGGGATCGGACGAGGTGGTCAGCGAGGCCGAGGCAATGTGCGTCTACCTCGTCGATCACGGGATACCGCGTGAGAACGTGATGCTCGAGGACCGCTCGACCACCACGCTCGAGAACCTCGAGTACACCAGGGACCTTCTCCGTGCCAACACCACGAAGCCTCGAATGGTTCTGGTCACCAGCAACTTCCACATACTGCGAACCGCGACGTTTGCCCGGAGCCTCGATCTGGATGCGGAAGTCATCGGTTCCCACACCGCTCGGTACTACCTGCCGAGCGCGACCTTGCGCGAGTTCGCCGCCGTCACGGTGGAGCACAAGTGGCTCAACGGAACGGTCTGCCTGATCCTCGCCGCCCTGCCACCGCTGGTGGTCTGGGCGGCAGGAGGCATCGCGTAGCAAGCGTCACCGAATCAGGCTCTCGACGCCCATCGGTCGGCGACCCAAAAGCAGTTCGACGGCAGCACTGCCCGCAAGGAAGTCGTGGTGGTTGTAGAACTCGAACATCGCAGCCAATCGTGAACTGGCGTTGACATCCAGACCACTGCCGATCTGCTCGCGCCACCGATCCACGCTGATCTGATCTATCGCGACGGTACGTGACGTCTGCTTTTCCACCATCTGTGCCACCTCCATGACACTGAGCGATTCCGGGCCGCCCACTTCGTACGTCGCTCCGTGATGCTCGCCCGGGCCCTCGCTCAGAACAACCGCGGCCACGGCCGCCACATCTGACAAACTCACGAACGAGAACTTCGTGTCCGCGCTGTACGGCAGGACGATGGTGTCGGATCGACCCGTGAGTACCGCTTCGAAATTCTGCGCGTACGCACACGGCTGCAGCACAGTCCATTTCAAGGGCGAACGATGCAGTTCGTCCTCACACCTGGCTTTGTCCAGGTGATGCGGCATGGACGGGCTGAACGGCCACGCCACCGAATGATAGACAAAATGTTCCACTCCCGCCGACGCCGCTGCCGTCAGCGCATTGCGAAGCAGTGCGGGCTCGTCGGGATGGACGTTCGGGGCGATGAAGTACACCCCTCTGCACCCCGCAAGTGCCTTGCGCAACCCACTACCCGTTTCGAGTTCTACCTCGTAGTCGCCCTCGACTCGTGCCTTTCGCACCAGTCGCCGCACTGTCACGCTCGGCGGCAGTGCAGCGACGACGGCCTCACCGGTCTTACCCGCGGCGCCGATCACCGCGATGTCGGCGCCGCGAGCAATTCCGTTCTCCATGAGAGTTTTCCGTCCTAGACGTAGTCGTAGACCGCTGAGGTGGCGCCACCGGAAAGCTGCGCGTAGCCCGGACCCCGATCGAAGAAGGGTTCGTTCTCGCCGCGCTCCGAGCGCAACTGATCCCGCAGCTCCGTGGTAGCAGCCTCGTCGACGGACGGCTCGTCACCGTCGATCACGACTACACCGTAGTCGTCGCGTGCACCTTCGACGGAAACCTTGCGCCACTGAATGTCTCGCAACACCTCTTCGATCGGGCGCTCCAGTGGATCTCCCCAACCGCCGCCACCGGTGGTACGAATCCGTACGACCTCGCCGGCCTTGATCGGCTCGGCATCGGTCAGTGCGTCGAACTCACGCTCGTTCGGTCCACCCGGATCCAGGACGACGGAGAACGGCCGACCGGCCTTGCCGCCCTTGACTCCCCAGCAGGCGAGGATCGAACGGTCCGCGATGGACATGAAGTGCGCATCCTTGAGCATGCGGATGTGCTTCTCGTATCCCAGGCCGCCGCGGTAGCGTCCGGCTCCGCCGGAATCCATGGCCAGACCCAGCTTCTCGACGATGAAAGGGAAACGGCTCTCGGTGAATTCGGTCGGCAGGTTCCGTGAGTCGGGAACGACGTGAATCGTGTCCTCACCGTCGGCGTAGTAGCGTCCGCCGGAACCGCCGCCGAGCACCTCACGCATGAGGTACGAGTGACCCTCGAAGTCCTCGCCGTACACACCGGTGTACCTGATGGTCTCCTGATCGGCGGGCATGTTGCCGTCCACAGCCTTGGCGACGACGCCGGCCAGCACACCGAGCAGGCGGAGGATGACAAACGTGCGAGCGTTGGTGGGGGCAGGGAAGATCGGGGTGATCAATGTTCCCTTCTCGGGGAACTTCATCTCGATCAGCGGTACGACGCCCTCGTTGACATCCAGTTCGGCCATACGCTCCGGGGTGTCCGCGAGGTTACGCAGAATCGGAGCCAACCACTTGATGAGGAAGTTTCCGTCCGCGTAGTCACCGCAGTGGTTGATCGGACCCTTCGCCTGCGGTCCGGTTCCGTTGAAGTCCAGGATGAGTCGCTCGCCGCCCTCGTCCTCCGGCCGCGTCTTCGTGAGCGTGATGCGCTGGATGTGGAGCATCGGCTCGTCGACGCCGTCGTGCTCGGCGTAGTCCTCCCACGTGTACTCACCGACCGGGATCTTGCTGAGGATTTCGCGGCGGTACGTCTCGGTGGTCGCGTCCATCATCGCGTCGAAGCACGACTCGACGGTGTCGACTCCGTATCGCTCGAAGAGTTCGGTGAGTCGACGCGCACCCATCAGGCACGCCGAGCACTCGGCGTCGAGGTCAGCGGCGAGTGCATCCGGCATGCGGGAGTTACGCGTCATGATGCGCAGCGCGGCCTCGTTGGGAACTCCCTGGTCCCACAGTTTGATCGGCGGAACCATCAGTCCCTCTTCGTACACCGTGGTGGCACCGGACGGCATGGAGCCGGGGCAGCAACCGCCGATGTCGTCGTGGTGACCGAATACCTGAACGAACGCAACAACTTTCGGCTCGGCATCGGGAGTGACGCGGGCGAAGACAGGCACCGTGACGCACAGGTCGGGGAGATGGCCGATGCCACCTTCGGACAGGTAGACGTCGTTGTGGAAGTACACGTCTCCCGGCTTCATCGTCTCGAGCGGGAAGTCCCGGGCGATCGGATGGACCAGCGCGGAATACGAACGGCCCGTGAGCTTGCGGAGGTTCCGGTCGTGAATACCCGCGCGGAAGTCGTGAGCGTCACGGATCATCGGTGAGCGCGAGGTGCGCGAAATGGAGGTCTCGACCTCCATTTCCACGCTGGCGAGGTAACCGGCGACGATCTCGACCAGAATCGGATCAGGTGACGCGCCGTCGGTAGCGGTGAGTCGGTACGGCTTGGCCGCGGTGGCAGCAGCAGCATCGAGAATGGCGGTCATCACTTCACTCCGTTCGAGTCGGAAGACTTCGAGATACGAATGTTCCCGAAGGTGTCGATACGTGCCGAGAATCCGGGATGGATCGGGACAGTCGAGCTGAACTCCTCGATCACGGCCGGTCCTTCGATGACGTCACCCGCACCGAGCAGCGTGCGGTCGTAGGTAGCCGTTTCGACCCAGCTGTCGAAATACGATTGACGCGAACCGGTTCGAGCCGAGTCGGCGCCGGTGCCGGCGGGGATCTCCTTGAGCGTCGGACGCTTGATCGGGCCGATGCCACTCACGCGCAGGTTGACCCACTCGACGTGCTGCGACGGGTCTCCCCGGAAGTCGTAGCCGTACAGTTCGCGGTGCGCCTGGTGGAACGCCTCGGCCGCGTCGTCCATGATCTGCGCCGTGACGGTACCTTCCGCCACCGGGACGCGAACCTCGAAGGCCTGACCGAGGTAACGTAGATCCGCAGTACGGGAGTACTTGCGCTGCGTCTCGTCGAATCCTTCTTCGGCGAGCGCGATCTCGGCTTCGCCGGCCAGCGCGTCGAACTGGCTCTGCAGGTCTTCTGACTTCAACCGGTCGTGACGACTCACATGCGTCTGGACGTAGTCGTTGCGGACATCGACCGTCAGCAGACCGAACGCGGAGACGTTACCCGGATTGAGAGGGACAAGAACGTCTTTCAGTCCCAGGATGTCGACGAGACGGCAGGCGAGCAGGGAGCCGGAGCCGCCGAACGTCACGAGGGTGAAGTCACGAACGTCGAGGCCACGCTTGACCGTGATCTGACGCAGGGCGTTGGCCTGGTTCCATGCCGAGACCTCGAGGACGCCGACCGCACACTCCTCGAAGCCCAGACTGAGCTGTGTTGCAAGCTCTTCGAGACCCTTGCGTGCCAGTTCTGTGTCGAGAGGGATCTCGCCACCGAGCAGGTGGGGTGGGATGCGTCCGAGCAGGACGTGCGCGTCGGTGATGGTCGGTTCGCTGCCGCCCTTGCCGTAGCACAACGGGCCGGGATCGGCGCCTGCCGACTGAGGGCCGACTCGGAGGGTGTGTTCCGGCGTCATCCACGCGATCGAGCCACCGCCGGCGCCGACGGTCACGACGTCGATCATCGGGATCTTCGACGGGTAGTTGCCCACTCGTCCTTCGGTGGTCAGCGCGGGCTCGCCCCGAACCACGACGGTGACGTCCGTCGATGTTCCACCGCCGTCACAGGTCAATACCTGCTCGACGCCGGCCGCATCGGCGATCAGCGCGGCACCGAGAGCACCGGCAGCCGGTCCCGAAAGTACTGTCGTAATAGGCTGGTGAACAACCTCTTTGGCCGAGAGAACACCGCCGTTGGACTTCATGACATAGAACGGAATGTCGCGGGGTTCGCCGTCGGTGGTCGAGAACTCACGCAGGCGATTCGCGATGTTGTTCACGTAGTTGCGGATGTTCGGCTTGACCGCAGCGTCCACGAGAGTGGTGATGGACCGCTCGTACTCGCGGTACTCACGCAGCACCTGGCTCGAGATGCTCACCGTCGCATCGGGGAAGACTTCGAAGAGGATGTCGCGTACGCGCTCCTCGTGCGTCGGATCGGCGTACGAGTGCATCAGGCAGACGCCGATGGTCCGGATGCCACGGTCCTTGAAGAACTGCGCTGCGCTGCGGACGCTCTCTTCGTCGAGCGGACGAATCTCGCTGCCGTCGAAGGAAAGGCGTCCACCGACG
Organism: Rhodococcus sp. P-2; assembly: GCF_016598535.1. Taxonomy (GTDB): domain Bacteria; phylum Actinomycetota; class Actinomycetes; order Mycobacteriales; family Mycobacteriaceae; genus Rhodococcus_F; species Rhodococcus_F baikonurensis. The sequence goes on from NZ_CP066779.1 coordinate 3,495,200, forward strand.
GTGCGTACGCGATCGGCGGGGACGATGCGTTCGGGCTTGACCCAGAAGTACGAGTTGCCGTAACCGTCCGGCACCGACTGACGAGCGATTTCGAGAACGTGCTCGTAGCCCTCGGTGGTGATGAAGCCGAGATTCTCGACCTTGCCTTCGAGCAGCTTGTTGGTCGCAACCGTCGTGCCATGGCTGACCGCGCCGATCGAGTCGCCACTCTCACCGAGCTTGGCGAGTACCTTCTCGATACCGGCGAGAAAGCCCTCGGCGGGGTCCGCCGGGGTGGACGGGGTCTTGGTGGTGACGATGGCGCCGGTTTCGTCGTCCACTGCCACGATGTCGGTGAACGTTCCGCCGGTATCGATACCGACCCGAATCTTCCTGGGTTCCACGCTTCCTCCTGGGATCTTTGGCTCGTCTCGTCTGGTACCGATCGACGGTTGTGGCCTAGCCGGTAAGTGGCTCGTACCTGACGTGTAGTGCTATTCCACAGGTTCGGAAGAGCGGATTCTTTGTCACAATTCGCCGAATCGGGGGACCAAGGTTCGGCGCACGATCACGAGCGGATCTTCGCCGGCGCCCATGTGGGTTACGCGGACGTGAAAAACGCCCCGAACCTGGTCGGTTCGGGGCGTTTCCCTCATCGTGAAACAGCTGCTGACACTCCGGTGAACTACTCGCGACACCCAGAACGGGCCAGGAATCCGCCTATAGCAACACCTGACAAAGCAATCGCCGCACCGACGACGGCGCTGACCATCACCGTGCGAGCATCGGTGCCGCCCGCTGCCGGCACACCGGCCGGAAGAACCGCTGGCGCCGTGACGGCGCCGGAAACTACCGGCGCCCCCTCGACCGCAACTGCCGGTACGGCCGCCGCCACGGCGGCAGTGACCTTTTCGGGGATTCCGTTGGCAATGACGCCGTCGATGCTCTTGAAGAACACCCCCGCCATTTTCTTGGCAACACCGGTGATCATGCGCTGCCCGACGCCGCCGACCATCCCGCCGACCACGGCGTCGGCGTCGTACGAAAGCAGCGTGCCACCCTCGTTCTCCGTCAACGTGACCGTGACGTCCGCCTTCACCGTGCCGGGAGCACCAGCCCCCGAAGCCGTCATGACAAACGAATTCGGCCGATTCTGTTGCGACAGAACAACCTCGCCGTCGTACACGCCCTTGATCGACGCGACTCCCGCCATGATGGAGAGCTTGTAGTGATTGTCCGTGAGCTGCTCGAGCGACTGCACACCGGGAATGGTCGCGGCCAGTACACGACCGTCCTGGAGCTTGTCGTAGACCTCTTCGCGAGGTGCCGTCAGCTGCGCGGTGCCGGCGATTCTCATGCATTCTCCTCTGATGACGAACCCGCATGTGCGAGTCGAAGTTCGAACAGTTCGGACGGTGAAATGGGCATGGACGTGATCGAGATTCCTTCGGCGTCCTCGATGGCGGCCGCGATGACGGCGCTGGTCGGGATCACACCGGCTTCACCGGCGCCCTTCATTCCGAGTGGGTTGAGTCCCGACGGCGTGACGGTGTGATCCATCTCGAGCGAATCCGGCATCTCGGTGACGAACGGCATCAGGAAGTCCATGTACGACGCGTTGAGCATCTGGCCGTGCTCGTCGTAGACGATCCGCTCGTAGAGTGCGCCGCCGATACCCTGCGCGACGGCGCCCATGACCTGGCCTTCGACGATGCGGGGGTTGATCACGTTTCCGCAGTCGTGGATGACGACGTAACGACGGACAGTGATCTCGGCCGTCACGGGATCGGTTTCGACGATCGCCGCGTGCACTCCCGAAGCGAAGGTGGAACTGGGCGGCGAGTAGTAGCCGGTGGCTTCCAGGCCGGGCTGCTCACCCTCGGGAATCGGCGGCTTCGACATGTCCGTGTCGGTCTTGGCGAAACCGGTAGCCAGCTTCGACTCACGGTCGAATGCATATCGTAGCGGGTTCGACAGCACGGCAACAACACTCAGCGGCACGGATGTACCCTCCACGCCGGCCTCGGTGCCGATCTTGCACACGTGGCCTTCCCGGAGTTCCAGGTCGGTTTCCGGCAGATCCAGGATTCCGGACGCGATCTTCTTCGCCTTCTCCGCGACCATCTGCGCCGCGACGTGGAAGGCCGAACCAGACATGACTGCACCACGCGAGGCGAAAGTGCCGACGGCATAACCGAACCGGCGGGTGTCACCGGTGACGATCTCGACGTCGGAGACCTTGACTCCGAGGTCGTCCGCAACGATCTGGGCGAACGCGGTCTGGTGGCCTTGGCCCTGCGTCGTCAAGCCTGTTGCGGCCTTGACCTTTCCGGATGTCTCGACCACTACGTGCGCGCCTTCGTAGGGTCCGGGTCCGGTTCCCTCGACGTACGCACCGATACCGATGCCGACCGACCGCCCTTCGGCGCGAGCTTTCCTCTGGTACTCGGGAAATCCGTCCCAGTCGATGAGCTTCTTGAGCTTGTCGATGCCTGCCTGGTAGTCGCCCGTGTCGTAGATCAACGGGCGTCCGTCCTGGAACATCAGGCCGAAGTCGTACGGCATGTCCTCGGGGCGAATGAAGTTCGCCTCCCGCACCGCGATCTTGTCCTTGTTCAAGTACTTGGCGATGGCGTCCATGGATCGCTCCATCGCGAACACGGCCTGCGGACGTCCGGCACCGCGGTACGGGGTCACGATGACCGTGTTGGTGTACAGCGAATAGGCGTTGACCCTGAACGACTTCGGCTTGTACGGCCCGAGAACCTGCGTCGCGGTGTTGATCATGACGATGATCCCGTACGGCAGGTAGGCACCATTGTCGTGCCAGAACGTGAAGTCGAACGCCAACAGGCGACCCTCGTCGTCGAATCCGATGTCGACCTTCTGGATCTGCCCACGCTCGTGCGCACTGGAGATGAAGTGCTCTCGGCGATCCTCGACCCACTTCACCTCACAGGAGATGCCGGCCTGGCCGAGGCGTCGAGCGGCCCACGTGATCATCACTTCTTCGGGCCACGGGTGAACGATCTTGACACCGAATCCACCGCCGACGTCGGGAGCGATGCAGTGAACCTTGTTCAGTGCCATACCCAGTCGCGCGGCAATGGCGGCGCGGGCGGAGGTGGATGTCTGGGTGGAGGTCCAGAACGTGAGGGTGTTCTCGTCGCCGTCCCAGCGTGCGTAGACACCCTTACCCTCCATCGGCATGGAAGCCGACCGCTCGATTTCGAGATCCAACGTCAGTCGGTGCGGCGCGGCGGCCAGTTCGGCATCGAGATCTCCGAACCCGTGCTGCAGGTGAGCGGCGACGTTGTCCGGAACGTCGGCGTGGACGGCGTTGGCGGCGGTGCGAGCGACGTCGATCCCCACTACCGGCTTCAACGCCTCGTAGGTGACGTCGATCTTCGCGCACGCATCCTCGGCGATGTACCGGTTGTCGGCAACCACCATGGCGATAGCTTCTCCGACGTGCTTCACCTCGTCCTTGGCGAGGGGATACCCGTTGCGCGGAGCGATGATTCCCGGATGCGGAATGAGCAGTGGCAGATTTTCTGCCATTTCCGGAGTGTCGGCCAGGAGATCTTCGTAGGTGTAGATGGCATGTACGCCAGGCACTTCCAGCGCCTGATCGATGTCGATGTCGATGATTCGCGCATGTGCATGCGGCGACCTGACGAATGCCGCGATCAGTGCGTTGTGGCCCAGATCGTCGAGATACCGCCCCTGACCGCTGAGCAGACGCGTATCTTCTTCACGCGGAATCGGTTTGCCGAAGAACTTGCCGTCGTCGGCAACCGAATGATCGGCCGTCGAATGATCGGTAGCGGGGTGCTTCGCCCCGTTGCGCTTTGCTGGTTTGACCGGAGTACTCATGCTTTACCCGCCCGTCCTCCGACGGGATTCGTCGTTCCCCGCACCTTGCGATCCAACGCCTCCCGAGTGGACGCGTCGTCGATTCCGAGTGGGAACTGTCCGGCTCGTTCACGCTTGATCTCGGCTGCGCGCAGAACCGACGCCCTGATGTTCTGGTATCCCGTACAACGGCAGAGGTTTCCGGCTATCGCGTCCGTTGCTTCCTCACGCGTGGGATTGGGGTTCTCCTCGAGAAACGCCGCGATGGTCGTCACGAATCCCGGTGTGCAGAATCCGCACTGCAAGCCGTGACAATCCTTGAACGCCTGCTGAACCGGATGCAAAGTACCGTCCGGCTCGACGAGGCCTTCGACGGTCGTGATCGATCGACCTTCGAGGCTGGCGGCGAGGACGAGGCACGATCGCACCGGCTTTCCGTCGAGCAGCACGGTGCACGCACCACACACGCCGTGTTCACAACCGACGTGCGTTCCCGTCTTACGGAGGTGGTGACGAATGGCATCCGAAGCCAGAGTGCGGGAGGGAAGAACGACGGTGCTCGTCACCTCGTTGAGCGTGAACGTCACGGCCACATGGTGTTCACCGGTATCTGCTGCCAACTCGGCAAGTTGATCATCGATGGAGCGATCGTTTTTGGACATAGTCACCACTTTCCTGCCAGTACTGCGTTCTCACTGAGAGCGTCCGTTGCTGCCGCGAAGCCGACCCGCGCCGTGAGCGCGGACACCAACTGCGAGCGGTACGCCGCCGTCCCGTGAATGTCTGCCTCGGTATCTATCTGCGCGCGGGCGCATTCTCCGAGAGTGCGCCATCGCGGGTCTCGCTGATCCGTCGCCGACGCCCCCGCCAGCACGTCCGTGTAGTCCACGACCTGACCCAACTCTCCGGCGGACACGTACGTCATGTGTGCTTCGGCCACCAGTCCGTCGACCACGCGAATCCGGGCGACGACGCCGACCAGTGCGTAGTCACCGTGACGACGCGCGATCTCGTCGATGGCGGTTCCCACGCCGGGCTCGGCGGCCGGCACCGACACCGACACCGCGATCTCGTCCGATTCCAGGCTCGACTCGAGAGGACCGGCGAAGAGATCCGTCGACGCGATCTCGCGGGTGCCACGCACCGACTGGACGGTCACGCTGCCCCCGAGCAGTGTCAGGACTGCCGGCATCTCCGCCGACGGGTCGGCGTGGACGATGGAGCCGACGCTCGTCCCGCGGTTACGGATCGCGGGGTGCGCTACCAACTGCAGAGCACGGTTCAGTAGCGGCTGAACTCGACGAGCACCTTCGTCAGCCGCCAGCACCGAGTGCGTGGCCAAGGCCTGGAACCGCACTCCTGTGTCTTCGGACGAGGTCACCGAAGCGAGGTTCGGGATCGATCCGATGTCGACGATGTGGGCGGGGGCGGCGAGGCGCATGGACAGCAGCGGCACAAGCGACTGCCCGCCGGCGAGCACCTTCCCCTCGTGAGAGACCTCGGAGAGGATTCGGCACGCGTCCTCGACCGAGGACGGTCGGTGATAAGTCAGCGGCGACGGTTTCATTACTCAATCCTGCCTCTATGAGTCACTTCACGTTTTGTGCAGATGTGACAACGGTCACGGGCCATACCTGGCATACATTCAACTTGGCATCACGTGAGCTGCGCCACGGGCTCTTCCTGTTCGTCATCTGACGCATTCGCCCCCGGGGTCGTGCTCGGCCGTCGGCCGGACGTGGGCCGGTTCAGTTCGGGGTTCCAGGACCCTACGAGCTGGCAGAAGTGGTACATCACGATCACGACGATGGTGCCGAGCGCGATGCCTCCGAGCGAGAAGGTGTCACTGAACTTCAGAGCCGTATCGCCGATACCGATGATCAGGCCGGCGGCGATCGGCATCAGATTCAGCGGATTCCCGAAGTCGACACCGTTCTCTTTCCAGATCTTGGCGCCGAGCAGACCGATCATGCCGAACAGAACCACAAGAATTCCGCCGAGAACGCCGCCGGGCGTCGCTGCCATGACTGCTCCGAACTTGGGCGAGAAGCCGAGCAGGATCGCGATGAAACCGGCAATCACGTACGCGGCGGTCGAGTACACCCGGGTCGCTGCCATGACACCGATGTTCTCGGCGTGTGTCGTCGTGGGGGAGCCGCCTACTGCGCTGGCGATGGCGGTGGCAAAACCGTCACCGGCAATTGCGCGTCCGATGTACGGGTCGAGATCGTCGCCCGTGATCTCTGCGACTGCCTTGACGTGGCCGGCGTTTTCCGCGACCAGTGCGATGACACCGGGAAGGACCAGGACGATGAACGTGAGGCTGAACGAGGGAGCGTGGATGCCGACGATTCCGTTGGCTTCGTCCGAGAACGGCGGCAGGCCGAACCAGGACGCCGAGTGCACCGAATCCCAGTTGACACGAAAGTGCTCGGTGGGTGCGCCACTACCACTGGCGGACGTGATCGGACCGGAGACCCGGTCCAGGACCCATGAGAAGATGTAACCGAAAACCAGCGCGACCAGAATGGCGATACGTCCCAGGAAACCGCGTAGCGCAACGCTCATCACGATCAGTGCCACCATCACGATCAGTGCCACCCACTGGTCCTGCGGCCAGTACAGCCCCGCGACAACCGGCGCCAGGTTGAAACCGATCAACATCACCACTGCGCCGGTGACCACCGGCGGTAGCGCTTTACCGATGACGCCACCGCCGAGAAAGTGGATGGCGATACCGACGAATCCCAGAACCAACCCCGACACCAGAATCGCACCGGTCACTTCCGCCGTCGTTCCGCCCTGGGCACGAATAGCGGCGACACCGCCGACAAAGGCCGCGGACGTACCGAGGTAACTGGGGACGTGCCCCTTGACCACCAGGAGGAAGAAGAGCGTACAAAATCCCGACATCATCACGGCAAGTTGAGGATTGAGGCCCATGATGATCGGGAACACGAACGTCGCGCCGAACATCGACACGACATGTTGACCACCCAACCCGATGGTTCTCGCCCAACTGAGTCGCTCGCCGGGAGCAACCACTTCACCGGGCCCGATGTTCTTCCCATCTCCGTGCAACGTCCAGATCGGCATGACGAGACCTTTCGCGAAGGAGGAAGGTGTTCGAAATGCTTTGTGCCCCAGCTCACAAACACCGTGTCTGGAGTGAAACGCTAATACAGCACCAAGATTTGGACGTGATGACAATCTGCCAGAACCCGCTCACCGAGATTGGCAACAATGGTGACAGATGATGCGGGCAGGGGTCATCGTCAGTGCTGGAGACAGTTTCGACGAAAATTGGGACCACGATAGGACGGGCCCCAACATTTTCGTCGGCTTAATGATTCCGTAACACGATGTCTGTCAACGGAAAACGAGGTACCTAACCGAGGGCTGCGAGGATCCCTGCTGCCATCTCCGCGACCTGATCATCGGTCATCACGAACGTCGGCGAAATCTGCATCGCACCCTGACCCGCAGCACGCCCCGAAATACCGTGCTCACGCAACGTCTTCACGAACGGCAACGCCTCAGCCGGATCAGCCAACTGCACCGCAGCGACCGCACCGAGCCCACTACGAACCTCCGCCACCCGCGGATGCTCGGCCAACGGCTGCAGATGCGTATGCAACGACGCCTCCAAACGCTTCGACTCCCCGAGCAAATTCTCACGCTCGACAATGTCGAGGTTCGCCATCGCCGCCGCAGCAGCACCGGCATGCCCGCCGTACGTGTAACCATGACGCCACCACGAACCCGCATAAAACGGCTCCGCCACCCGCGGCGCGATGAACACCGCACCCATCGGAACATAACCCGACGTCAAACCCTTTGCCGTGGTCATCATGTCAGGCTGCAAATCGAAACGAGTGGACGCGAACCACTCACCGCCGATACGACCGAAACCGGTCACCACCTCGTCGACGACAAACAGAATGTCGTGCTCACGGCAGATGTCACGCACCTCCGCCAGATACCCCTCCGGCGGAAGATACACCCCACCCGCACCGATGATCGGCTCCGCGAAGAACGCCGCGATCTTGTTCGCACCGACCCGCTCGATCAACTCGAGCAGACTTTTCGCATCATCCCAACCGACCGTCGCCGCATCCGCCATCAGCTCGCCGTAACCCTCACGGTTCACCGGAATACCCGCCAGAGCCGTTCCCGCAACATGCATTCCGTGATACGCCTTCTGACGACCGACAATGATCGCCTTCTCCGGCTGCCCCACCTCATGCCAATACCGACGAGCGAGCTTCGCCGCAGTGTCCACCGAATCCGAACCACCCGAAGTGAAGAAGATCTTGCTCCCGGCAACCGGCGCGATCGTCGCCAACCGCTCCGCCAACACCTGCGTGGTCTCGGGAACAAAATCACCGAAGTTGGAGAAATGAGCGATCTTCGACAACTGAGCCGCCACCGCGTCCGCGATCTCCGTGCGCCCGTGCCCGACATTGGTGAACCACAGGCCCGCCGTCGCATCCAGATACCGAGTGCCCTCGCGGTCCCAGATGTACGCGCCCTCACCGCGAGAGACGACAAAAGCGCCGTTCTTCTCCACAGCGCCCATGTCCGCGAACCCGTGCCACAATGCCGAAGCCATCGTCGTTCTCTCCCAACTGGATACGTTCGAAATAGATGAGTCAGTTCACGCGGAGTGCGGGCGGAAGAACCCGCTCGACCCACTGGGTTGCCTGCTCGAATGCGTAGGCGAGTTGGAGTACGTCCACGTCGGCGCCGTGCCGACCGATGATCTGGATACCCATGGGGAGCGAACGATCGTCGAAGCCGACCGGCATCCCCGCAACCGGAACTCCGGCCATCGTCCAGGGAACAACCGTCTCCATCCACCGGTGATACGTGTCCATCGACCGCCCGTCGACGGTCTCGGGCCAGTGAGTGTTCTTGTCGAAAGGAAACACCTGAGCACTCGGCGCGAGAATGTAGTCGTACGTTTCGAACATCTTGGTAACGGCCGACAGCCAGCCGTTGCGGGCCTCGGCAGCCTTGGTCACGTCGAGCGCCGAGAGTGTGACGGCATGCTCGAGTTCCCACAACAGTTCGGGCTTCATCAACTCACGCAAGCTCGGGTCGTTGTACTGATCGATCAAGCCGAGCTGCGCCCACCAACGCCATCGCAAGAACAGTTGCCAGATGTCCTCGGGTTTGAAGTCGGGAAGCGCCGCCTCGACGCGGCATCCCAACTGTTCGAAGACCTCGAACGAGGATTCACACAACTCGAGAACTCCAGGTTCGGTTGCCAGGTAACCGTTCCAGTCACCGACCCATGCGATCCGAGAGCCTTTCAGATCACGTGCGAGGCTTTCGGTGAACACAGCGGGATCCTCACGAATCCCCAGCGGTGCATAAGCATCCGGCCCTGCCATCGTGGAGAGCAGGTGAGCCACATCGGTGACGGTTCGGCCCATCGGGCCTACAACCGCGCCCTGCGCGATCCATCCCGTCTCCGGTATCCGACCCCACGATGGTCGAAACCCCACGACGTTGTTGAACGCCGACGGGTTTCGGAGCGAACCCATGTAATCGCTTCCGTCAGCGACCGGCAGCATGCGAAGCGCCAGCGACGCTGCGGCGCCTCCGCTGCTACCGCCGGCAGTGCGCGAATTGTCGTACGGAGACACCGTAGTACCCCACACCGGGTTGTACGTCTGGGATCCGAGCCCGAACTCCGGGGTGTTCGTCTTGCCGATCACAATGGCACCGGCAGACTTGATCCGCTTGACGAACAGGTCGTCCTCTTCGGCGATTCGGTCCGCGAACATCGGCGACCCGGAGGTGAACGGCAGACCCTTGGCTGCCGAAAGATCCTTCACTGCATGCGGAAACCCGTGCATCCAACCGAGATACTGCCCACTCGCCAACTGCGAATCACGCTCGCGCGCCTCCGCCGTCAACGCTTCCCGATCCCGCAAGGCAACTATCGCGTTCACCGCCGGGTTATGTGCTTCGATCTGGTCGAGGAAGCTGTCCATCACCTCGACACATGACACTTCACGCCTGCGTATCAGACCACTGAGCGTGACCGCATCGGCCATGACGAGCTCGCGATTTTCGGGCGCACCGGAAACGCTCTCGTCGACAGGGTCAGCAGCATGAACCATCGTGAATCCTTTCAAGCAGTGAAGTGGGGTGCGCCGGAGCGGACTCGCCGCCACCGGCAACTGATTCGAGGACGAATTACCGGTGGCGGCGCGACTGTCGAGGTTTCCAGCGAGGTTCTTGCCTGTTACTGACCGAGGTCGACGATCGCGGCGACAGGGCCGCCACCCTCGGGGCCCTGATGCGCTGCCGAGACCGACACGAACACAGCCGGATCACCGGTGACAGCGGCAGTGACTCCACCGACACACGACTTGATCTGGCGGTGCCAGTGCACGTCGGAATCGTCGAGCATCGCATTACGACGGCCACGGACCGTTCCGTCCTGACTGGCCTCGCACTTCAAGAACACGTTGACGAGTTGACCGTCCAGGTCGCTCGAGTGCGGCCGCTCCGGAAGTTCGAGCCCGGCGTCACGGATCGCCGCCCAGATTCCGTCCTGGTCGAGCGGATCCTTCATCACGCTGTGGCCGATCCGGTAGCGTCCGCCGACGCCACGTGCATTACCGACGACGACGATCTGAGCCCGGTCCAACTCGACGCCGGACGAGCAGGATGCGACAGAAGAGAAGAGTTCGCGGCTGTGCATGACATCCTCGTCGGACGGCATGTCGATTTCGCCGAGCGCAACCGCGATCCCGAGGGCCGTACCGCCGTTGGACAGGTCCATCGACTCGTGAGTTTGTTCGGTCCACACCGTCTTGCCGCGACTCTTGGCGTCACGGATGGTGTGGATTGTCAGCAACGGAGTCTTGGTCTGCACGTAGTGCACGTCGGCGGGATCGGTGATGCCGGCATTGGCCATCGCATCTTTCACTGCCGCAGCCACTTTGGTGATCATCGCCGTACGACCGATGTCCTCGGGCAGCAACTGCTCACTCATCGCGACACCCACGGTCAGGCGCGGCTCGTCGGTCTTGGTGACCTTGTCTGCCGGTACCGTCGCGAAGATCGTCGCGTGCGGGCTGATCACACCGTCCGTGCCGCCTGACCAGACGATCGGCACCTCTGCCACCTCTTCGGGGCTGCGATTACCCTTGGCGGAGAGAACCTCTCGAAACGCGCGGTCCGCGATGATGCGCGTGTAGTCGTTGACGCCGCCGTTACCCTCGGTTTTGCCGATGACTGCAATGACGCGGTCGGCCTCGAGGACACCGTCGTCGATCAGCTTGGCGAGCTCACTGGCGTCGGAGACGCTGTGTAGCGGAACCTTACGGACCTCGATTGCTTCGGGCATTGGCATCTCCTTGTATAGGGAATCGTGGAGGCAAAATTGGGCCTTGACAGCTCCCGGCGCCCAGTCCAGCCGAGCGGTTCGGAACTGCCATGCCGACCACGCTATGACGACTCGAACCCTTCGGCATCGTCAATACTTGCCCAAACGAAAACCGCGATTGGTTATTTCGACTCCGATTCACCGGTTGCGCGCCGCCCCATCGGTTCTCACTTACGATTCGTCCATGGACACCACTGTTGTCGACCATCCGCTGGCGGCATCGCTGCTCACGACCATGCGCGACGCTCGCAGCGACAACGCAACGTTCCGGTCCGCCCTGCGCAGACTGACCCATATGTTGGTCTACGAGGCCATGCGCGGCGCAGAAGTGGAACAGTTCGACATCGAGACGCCAGTTGCTCCGACGCTGGGAGTGCGGCTGGCAAATCCACCGCTCCTGGTACCGGTCTTGCGAGCGGGCCTCGGCATGGTCGAACAGGCGAGTGCCCTCATTCCGCAGGCAGGCGTGGGTTTCGTGGGAATGGCACGAGACGAGAAGACACACCAACCGGTTCCGTATCTCGAGTCCCTGCCTGCCGATCTGTCGGACACCCCCGTCTACGTCCTCGATCCGATGTTGGCGACCGGTGGATCCATCATCCGCACAATCGATCTGCTCATCGCACGCGGAGCCACCGATGTAACTGCAATATGTGTCGTCGTGGCTCCGGAAGGGATCGAAGCGCTGAGGAAGTCCGGCCATCCAGTCAGGCTCCTCACTGCGAGCATCGACGACGGCCTGAACGAAAATGCTTTCCTGGTACCTGGACTCGGAGACGCGGGCGATCGCCAATTCGGACCTCGATAGTTGGCAGACATCCGGAGATCTACTCATTTCGAGAGGACATTTTCGTCAACTGTTGACAATGTTCGCAGCGTGATCGCGCGTAGTCTCGCGACATGGATAGATCTGCCAAATATTCGAGCGAAGAGCTTCAACATTTGCCAGAAGGTGGCGACTACAGGTTGACGGTTCGGGATGTCCTCGAGCTGCCCAGTCTGCGTGGAGCCGAAGTCCTTGCCGGGCACGGGGGGTTGCGCCACCTCGTCCAATCGGTGAACGTGATGGAAGTACCGGACATCCTCGCTTGGGTGAAGCCGAACGAACTGTTGGTGACTACCGGGTTCCCGCTGCGCTACGGGCGAACCGGAGAGCTTCTCGACGATACCGATCTCAGCGACCTCGTCGACGGTCTTGCACGCCGAGGGGTCGCGGCACTTGCCGTGAAAACCGGCCGCTATCTCGACGAACTGCCGGAAGCCATGCTGCACATGGCAGAGCAGCGAGGGCTGCCGTTGTTGGTTCTTCCCGTCACCGCAGGGTTCGACGAGGTGATCTCGGAGGTCTTCACCAAGTTGGTGGCGAAGCAGTCTGCGGCACTCGACATTGCCGACCGTCTTCACCGCTCGTTGACTTCGATCGTCTTGGAAGGTGGCGATCTACCCCAGATTGCAGCAGAATTCGCCGCGCTTTTCGACGTCAGCGTTCTGATCTGCTCGCCGGACGGAAGGGTGTTGACCGAGGCCGGGGATTCAGCTGCACTGAACGCGCTTCCGTTGTTCGAGAGCACCGGTCGGTTCCTGACCGAACGGGTCGCTGTCGGTTTACAGAACGCGCCCAAGGGATTTCCTGGTCAGTTGGCGCTCACCCGCGTGGTGGCCGGCGGCACCGACCACGGCCGAATGGTCGCGTACGCCGGTACCCACGAACTCGGAGCAGTCGTCGTTCAGGCGTTGGAGCGAGCAGCCACCGTTGCTGCTCTGGCCGTCACCAAGCAGCTGGCAGTTGCGGCAGTGGAATCCAAGTTCCGCGGCGACTTTCTCCGCGACGCACTGATAGGCGAAGCCGGCTCGCCGGCGGAAGTGAGCGCGCACTTCACTCAGTTGGGGTGGGATGTCACTCGTCCACTTGCCGTTGTGGTTGCAGAACTCGACGTCGATCACCCGGAATCCCAGCACGCGAACTCCACTCGCACAGACCAGGATCGACTCAGTGACGGCTGGCAACAAGTGGTACGCGCACACGAGCGGACGGCGCCGTCCGTCGGGTTTCGACACGAGGTGGTCACGCTTTTGCCGACCAGCACCGACCGTGCGGTTCGGGACATCGAAGGGTTGGTGCGCAAGGTTGCCGGAGATCGCACCAGCGGCCGCCGCTCCTTCAGCACGGGAGTGAGCCGGGTGATCTACTCCCTGGCCGATCTACCTGCTGCGTACGACCAGGCCTGTACGGCCGTGGTCGTCGGCCGACGCATCAACGGGCCCGGACGGATTGCACACTTCGACGAACTCGGCGTACACCGACTCCTCTCGCTCCAGACGGACAAGAGCGAACTACGTTCGTTCACCGATGACGTTCTGAAGTCACTGTCGGCGGACAACGCCGAAGCCGCAGACTTACGTCTGACACTCCAGACGCTGCTCGACTGCAATTGCAACGTCGCCGAGGCGTCGCGGGCTCTTCATATGCACTACAACACGTTGCGATACAGAATCGGAAAGCTGGAGAGTGTCGTCGGATCGTTCACCGACGACCCCGTCCTTCGATTGAACGTCTCACTCGCCCTGCAGGTCATGAAGATGCACGAGATGAGCTGACAGAACGCCCCAATTACGGTTCGATACAACCGCAATCCAGCCGTGCGGTGAGCGTTCGTCACTTCTTACCCACCACTGATACCCGTCATCGGCAAGGTTACCCATGTGCCGCTGACCGGTGCGCGCTTACGGTTCGAAAGACGGGCCGCACATACCTCCTTCAGTGGCCCTGGCCGATTTCTCGGTCCAGCGGACCGGAGTCGACCGAACTACGGAGGCCTCAACCACCAACTGGCTCAGCCAATTACACCAGAACACGGCGGTGCGACATGAACTCGACTTCGAAGCCTCACAACACAAGTGCTCGTAGTGGTCCGTTACACGACGTGATTGTCGTCGACCTCACGCGCGCACTCGCGGGTCCTCACGCGGCAATGATGCTCGGCGATCTGGGTGCCGACGTGATCAAGGTCGAATCACCTCACGGCGGCGACGACACCCGTGGGTGGGGGCCGCCATTTGTGAAGCCACCGCTGGAACCACCGAACGCGCAACGGGAATCGACGTACTTTCTGTCCACGAACCGGAACAAGAAGTCGATCACGCTCGACCTCAAATCCGACAGCGGGCGCGCAACCCTCGAAGATCTCGTCTGCCGCGCCGACGTTCTCATGGAGAACTTCCGCACCGGAGTTCTCGATCGACTCGGATTCTCCACCGAGCGGCTGGCCGAACTCAATCCTCGACTGATCGTCCTGTCCATCAGCGGTTTCGGCCACGACGGCCCCGAAGGTGGCCGCGCCGGCTACGACCAGATCGCCCAGGGGGAGGCCGGACTCATGTCGCTGACCGGCTCGAGTCCGGACGACGTTCAACGAGTCGGAGTTCCGATCGCCGATCTTCTCGCCGGGATGTACGGGGCGTTCGGCGTCGTCGCGGCTTTGAAGGAACGTGAACAGACGGGGAGAGGCCGTGTCGTTCGAACGTCGCTCTTGGCCAGCGTGGTCGGTGTTCATGCGTTTCAGGGAACGAAGTGGACCGTCGCCGGCGAGGTAGGCACAGCGCAGGGCAATCACCATCCCTCCATCGCACCGTACGGGCTCTTTCGTACCGGCGATGGCGCAGTACAGATCTCGGTCGGCAGCGAAAGCCTGTGGAGAAGATTCTGCGAAGGGTTCGAACTCGATCCAGACGCACCGGGTATGGCAACAAACGCCGAACGCGTCGAGAATCATTTCCAGGTAGTCGAATTGATCGAACGTACCTTCAAACCGTACTCGCGTGACGAGCTTCTGACCGAACTGGACCGCATCGGAATACCGGCAGGACGGGTCCGGACGATCTCCGAAGTGTACGAATGGGAACAGACCCGATCACAGGGGTTGCTCGTCGACGTCGACCACAGCACGCTCGGAAACATCACCCTGCCCGGCCCGCCGCTACGATTTTTCGATCCGGACGGAACCGAGGTGACGGAGACCCGCCACACTGCACCTCCGGTACTCGGTGAAGACACTGACGAAGTCATGTCGTGGCTACAAGGATTCACCCGATGAACCGCCTGTCGGCTCGCGACATGCTCGACCTGGTGATCGATGCCGGCACCTGGGAGTCGTGGGATACCCCTCCGATACCGGTGGCGACCGACTCCGACTACACCGAAGCGCTTCTTTGTGCCCAGGAGAAGACCGGACTCGACGAGTCCGTGCTGACCGGAAGCGCCTCCGTCAGAGGCCGCCGCGTGGCAATCATCGTCTGCGAGTTCGGTTTTCTCGGTGGATCGATCGGCGTGGCAGCGGGCGAACGCCTCGTCGTCGCCATCCGTCGAGCGACGCACGAGCAGCTGCCCCTTCTTGCGCTTCCCACCTCCGGAGGAACGCGGATGCAGGAGGGGACAACGGCGTTTCTGCAGATGGTCAAGATCACCGCGGCGCTCATCAAGCACAAAGAAGCGCACCTGCCCTACATCGTCTACCTCCGAAACCCCACCACCGGAGGCGTATTCGCGTCCTGGGGGTCGCTCGGTCACGTGACGATCGCGGAGCCGGGAGCCCTCGTCGGATTCCTCGGTCCCCGAGTGTTCGAGGCTTTGTACAACTCACCTTTCCCCGTCGGTGTCCAGACAGCGGAGAACCTTCACGCGCACGGACTCATCGATGCGGTGAGGCCGCCAGACCAGCTCGCCGAAATCGTCGACCGCGCGTTGCGCATCATCACCTCGAGACGTCGTGGGTACTCGTTGCCGAGTGACCCGTGCTCGTACGACTGTCCACCCGATACGTCAGCCTGGGAATCCGTCGTCGCATCCCGGCGCGAAGACCGACCGGGGATTCGCGAGGTGCTGCTCAATTCCGCCTCGGACATGCTCCCGCTCAACGGAACCGGCCAAGGCGAGAACGATCCCGGCATCATGCTCGCGCTCGTTCGCTTCGGCGACATGCCCTGCGTCCTTCTCGGACAGGACCGACGCGGACAGACTCCTCACTCCCCACTCGGCCCCGGCGCTCTGCGGGAAGCTCGGCGAGGAATGCGGCTTGCCGCAGAACTCGATCTGCCATTGGTGACGATCATCGACACGGCAGGCGCGGCACTGTCGAAGGAAGCCGAAGAAGGTGGATTGGCCGGCGAGATCGCTCGGTGCATAGCCGACATGATTTCACTCGAGGTCCCCACCATTTCCCTCCTGCTCGGGCAGGGCACCGGCGGCGGAGCCCTGGCACTGATTCCGGCCGATCGAGTGCTGGCGGCCCGCCACGGTTGGCTGTCGCCCTTACCTCCCGAGGGGGCGAGCGCGATCATGTTCCACGACATCACGCACGCTCCGGAGATGGCGGCCAGTCAAGGGATACGGTCCTTCGATCTGCTTACAGGCGGCATCGTCGATCGGGTCATCCCCGAATGTCCCGATGCCGCGGACGAATCCGCTGCATTCTGCACTCGTGTCGGAGCGGTACTGCACTACGAGCTGAGCGTGCTCACTGCTACCGATGCGACCGAACGGCTCATCACCCGCACCGAACGCATCGACCGTATCGGCCTGGTCGAAGCCAGCACCGCCGTCTGATCGATAAGCACACAGAACACACACCGCGAAAGGCCGGACATCCTCCAAGGAGGATGTCCGGCCTTCGACAATCGAGCACACTCAGCCAAGCGTCACGTGAGCTGCGGGGCGGGTTCTTCCCGTTCTCCGCCGGGAGCCTTCGAATCCGGCTTGTTCGGTTCCGGGTTCTTCGCATTCAGCTCCGGGTTCTTCGAACCTATGTACTGGCACAGGTGGTACATCCCGATCACGACAATGGTGCCGAGCGCGATACCGCTGAGCGAGAACGTGTCACTGAACTTCAGGGCAGTGTCGCCGATACCGATGATCAGGCCGGCCGCGATCGGCATCAGGTTGAGCGGATTGCCGAAGTCGACGCCGTTCTCCTTCCAGATCTTGGCGCCGAGAAGCCCGATCATGCCGTAGAGCACCACGGTGATTCCGCCGAGAACGCCGCCGGGCGTCGCCGAGATGACGGCACCGAACTTGGGGGAGAAGCCGAGCATCATCGCGACGATGCCCGCGACCGCGTAAGCGGCGGTGGAGTACACACGGGTCGCTGCCATGACACCGATGTTCTCGGCGTACGTCGTGGTGGGCGAACCGCCGACGCTGCTGGCGATAGCGGTGGCGAAACCGTCACCGGCAAGCGCGCGTCCCATGTACGGGTCGAGATCGTCGCCGGTCATCTCGGCCACGGCCTTGACGTGGCCGGCGTTCTCCGCGATCAACGCGATGACACCGGGAAGAACCAGGATGATGAACGTCAGGCTGAACGACGGGGCGTGGATGCCGACGATTCCGTTGGCCTCGTCCGAGAACGGGGGCAGGCCGAACCACGACGCCGACTGCACCGAATCCCAGTTGACGCGGAAGTGCTCGGTGATCTGACCGGTGCCTGCGTCGTACGAGGTGATCGTGCCCGAGACCCGGTCGAGGATCCAGGAGAGGACGTAGCCGAAGATCAGCGCGAGGAAGATTGCGATGCGCGCCATGAAGCCGCGTAACGCGATACTCATGACGATCAGGGCCACCATGACGATCAGAGCCACCCACTGGTCCTGCGGCCAGTACAGCCCCGCGACGACGGGTGCCAGGTTGAATCCGATCAGCATCACCACTGCCCCGGTCACCACCGGGGGAAGAACCTTGAATACGACCCGGCCACCGAGGAAGTGGATCGCGATACCGATGGCTGCCAGGACCAGTCCGGACACCAGGATCGCACCGGTCACCTCCGCAGAGGTTCCGCCTTGGGCACGAATAGCGGCGATACCACCGACGAAAGCCGCCGACGTACCGAGGTAGCTGGGAATGCGTCCCTTGACCACCAACAGGAAGAAGAGCGTACAAAAGCCCGACATCATCACGGCAAGTTGAGGATTGAGCCCCATGATGATCGGGAAAACGAACGTCGCGCCGAACATCGACACCACGTGCTGGCTGCCCAGCCCGATGGTTCTTCCCCAGCTGAGCCGCTCGCCGGGAGCAACCACTTCACCCGGTTTGATGTTCTTTCCATCTCCGTGCAACGTCCAAATCGGCATGATGGGACCTTTCGTGCAGAGGAAGGTGTCCGAACGCTGAGTGTGCTCCAGCTCACAAAACACCGTGACTGGAGTGAAACGCTATTACAGCGCGGAGGTATCGACGTGATGACAATCTGCCAGAACCCGCCGACCCGGATTGGCAATATTAGTGATTGATGCCGCGCATCGCGGTTATCTTCAGTGCTAGAGACAGATCCAACCGGAGTTCGGGTTGCGCCGTGAAGGGTCCCAGCATTTTCTCCAGCTTAACGACCCTGTAACGCAGTGTGTTGTAATGGAAGTGGAGCTTGCGCGCTGTCTCGGCGATGTTGATGTTGGTCGCGAGCAGGACTTCCAATGTCTTGCGCATGTCCTGCGCTTCGGCAGTTTCCTCCGTCAGTTCCCGCAATGTCTCACGGGCGAACGTCTCCAACTCGTTTTCGTCCTCGACCAGACTGAGCAGTCTGTACACGCCGAGATCGTCGAACTGAGTCACCGTCCACGGACCTGAGATCCGGCGGCCGACAGTCAATGCGGTGCGCGCCTGGCTGTAGAGCGCGGGGACGGCGTCGATCGCCGCTGCCGGCCGGGACACCCCGACACTGAACGGCCTTCTCCCGCCGCCACCTTCACCGCGAACGACTGTGACGAGATCCCGCACCAAGGCCATCGTGTCGGTGCCGACGCCCATCACGATCACCGTCTCACCCGTCAGCGCGGTCACCGCCGCACCGGGATCACGGTGGGCGATCGCGCCGGAGAACGCCATCGCCTGACGGTCGACGACGGGCAGCCGAGCGGGCGCCGCCGAGGCCGGTTCGTCGACCGGGTCCGGTTCGATCGAGACGATCACCAGCGGGCGATCGAAGTCCCACCCGAACGTCTTGGCGTGGGAGACAACGTGATCGTGATCCCCGGCACGGCCGAGGAGCAGGTCGTGAACGAAGTTCGCACGATGGCGCTCTTCCACCGATGCCACGGCTTGTTCACGGGTGATCACCAACGCGCACACCGACGCGGCCCGCTCGACCAGGTACTGGTCGTAACTCGTCATCACGCGCTCACCGGTGAACAACGCGAGACGCCCGTGGTCGATGTGATTGGCGGAAATCGCGGACACCGCGATGAATTGACCGTCGAACTCGTGCAGACCCAACCCGCCCTCGACGGTGTCGGTCCGCAGACGACCGGTGGAATCGACAGCCGGACAGGCCGACAGATTCTTGCGCTCCGCGGCATCCCCAGCCCGGCAGATCTCGCGTCCGTCCGAAGTGGTGATCAGGGCGGCGCCCTTCATCTCCCGTGCAATGACTTCGGTCAATTGCGGGAGACCGCCGCCGCCCATCACGACGTCGACCAGCAACCGTCGCAACCGCTCGGCCCCGAACATGGCGTCGATCTGGGCCGACTCCGTCTGCTCCCGGCCTCCGGCCGCAGGGTGATCGCATGCACCGTGAAAAACCAGGAGCGGGAAGCCGGCGCTTTCGGCCGCGTCGACCAGTTCCGGCGCGAGAGTGTCACCGTCTGCGCCGAATTGGACGGCAAGTGCCGCAACTCCACGCGTCGACAACCGTCCGACAAATGCTTTGAAGGTTTCGGTCACCCTGGCGAGGGTTTCCGGCGTGGTGATCAGCAACTGTCCGTGTCGCAGCCACGGTCCGATGTCCGGAACCGCCATGAATCCCACCCGGGCCACCGTCGGGTCGTCGGAGCCGCCGGCAACCTTTCGAACACCAGGAAGGAGCGAGGTTCGAAGAAGTTCGGAGAGAACAGCATTCACCTCGGATGCCGGTACGGCCGGGTTCGCCACTTGGCAGGCACCTCGATTTCATTCGGATCACGGAAGATGGTTCACGAAAGAAACGATCCTATCCCCACCGAACACAAGATGTCCGAATTCAGCGCAGTCGACTCAGGCCGTTCGATGCAGGGCGGTCGGATTCTCCTGAGGTGGCGGGTGGATCGGCCCCTGCAGATCCCGCAGTTCCAAACCGGAGGCATTGCGCAGGGTCTTGGTCATCTCGGCGAGGATCGAGACTGCAGTTTCTTCTGGTGTCCTGGCGCCGAGATCCAACCCGATCGGTGAGTGCAGGCGCCCCAACTCCGCGTCGGTGACGCCTCGCTCCTTCAACAGCGCCACCCGACGCTCATGCGTCGCACGACTTCCCATCGCACCCACGTACGCAGCCGGCGAACGCAGCGCGATCTCGAGCAACGGGATGTCGAACTTCTCGTCGTGGGTGAGCACGGCCAGGACGGTTTTGTTGTCGATCGGTGCGGTTTCGAGGAACTTGTGTGGCCACATGACGACCAGATCATGGGCGTCGGGGAAACGCGCTCGAGTTGCGAAGACCGGCCGTGCGTCCACGACGGTCACGCGGTAACCCGCAAAGGCGCCCAACGTACACATCGAGGCGGCGAAGTCGATGGCTCCGAAGACGTACATCCGCGGTAGCGGAGCGAATATCTCGACCAGCAGGTCGTGCTGCGAATCGATGAGAGTTCCCGCGGGCGCGACAAAAGCTACGGACTCACCGGTCTCCATCGTGCGCAGCAGGATGGCGACCTCGTCCTCCGTGGCATCCAGATCCCCGCTGCGTCGGCCGTGCTCGACGACGAGGTGCCGTGCCGGTGCTCCCGGACGCACTTCGGTGACCACGACGACGGGCGTATCGGCCTCGATCCGTTCACAAACCTGACCGAACTCGGTGAAATCGGCTCCGACGGCCTGGACAAACACTTCGATGGTTCCGCCGCAGGTCAGACCTACTCCGATGGCGTCGTCGTCGGAGACACTGAAGACCTCGACGCGGCTGGTGCCGTCGGCGAGAACCTCCTGGGCGATCTCGTACAGCGCACTCTCGATGCACCCGCCCGAGACGCTGCCGACTACCTCGCCGGAGCGTGAGACGGCCATGGAAGCACCGGGCATGCGTGGTGAGGACCGCCAGGTACGGACAACCGTCGCCAGTGCAAAATCCTCGCCACGGGCGTGCCACTGCGCCAGCTGAGTGGAAATGTCGCGCATCGCCTCGCCTCCCGTTTGCATCGCCGTACGTAGAGAGTTCACGGTATCGGCCCACCGCAATCCTGCCTGTCACACAATGCGCCTAAATCCGGGCCCTGCAGTTGTGCAATGTCGCCGTCGCATCACCTTGCGCTCTCGACCAGTGTTGTCACCGAGCCCAGCCGAAAGCAGGCCTGACCTTCATTCTTCCCCTCTCCGACGATCACTGCAGCGGTAATTCACGCAGATGGTGCGACGGATCGAGTGGGCGACGTTGCACACCACAGAACCGAGGTTTCTACGATGGACCAATTGCTCAGCGGTATCAAAGTTCTCGACCTCACCCGCGCTCTCGCGGGGCCTTTGTGCACGTCGCTGCTGTCGGACTTCGGCGCCGACGTGGTCAAGGTCGAAACCCGTGGCTCCGGCGACAGTTCGCGTCAGTGGCCGCCGTTCGACGGCGATCGAAGCCTCTACTTCGCGTCCGTGAACCGCGGCAAGAGGTCGATCGCCATCGACATGCGCAGTGACCGCGGACGGAAACTGCTTCGCAGCCTGGCCCTCGACGCGGATGTGCTGGTCGAGAATTTCCGTCCGGGAGTACTGGCCGACATGGGGCTCGATCCCGATTCGCTCGAGCAGGAGAATCCAGGGCTCGTCGTGATGAGCATCAGTGGTTTCGGCCCGGTCGGCCCCGACCAGTTCGCGCCCGGACTCGATCAGGTGGCCCAGGGCATGTCCGGGTTGATGTCGGTCACCGGTGCCGGTGAACAGACCCCGATGCGGGTCGGAATCCCCATCATCGACACGGTCTCGGGCATCTACGCGGCGCTGGGAATCACGGCGGCACTTGCCTCTCGCGGTCGCGACGGTCGTGGGCACCGCGTGCAGACCTCGTTGCTGGAATCCGCGATCTCGATCATGACCTTCCAGGCGCAGGACTACCTGAGCACCGGGCGGGTGTCGACGCCGAACGGCAATACGCACCCGACCATCACGCCGTACGGCGCTTTCGACACCGCGGACTTCCCGATCAACATCGCCACCGGGTCGGACAAGCACTGGATCGCGCTGTGCTCGGTTATCGGCGATCCCGACCTCGCCTTCCGTGCCGAATATGCCACGGGTAAAGAGCGTTTGGCACACCGAGACCAACTGACCAAAGAACTCGAGGAGCTACTGACCGCAAAAGGGGCGGCGCAGTGGATCGCCGAGATCCGCGGTGCCGGAATTCCCTGCGGCCCGATCCATTCGATCGATCAGGTGTTCTCCGACCCGCAGGTCGAGGCTCTGCAGATGGTCGAGCAGACGCACAGCGCGGACGGGACGTCGATTCCCGTTGTCCGCGGACCGTTCTGGGTGGACGGCAAGACCCTTCCCGTCAGGAATGCGCCACCCATGACTCTCGGCGGTGACGCCGACGGCGTACTCACCGACTTCGGCCTGCGCCCGGAGGAGATCGAGGATCTTCGCGCAAATTCGGTGATCTGACCGCACACTAGTAACAGAGCAGACGCTCTGTTACTGTGCGTTCATGCCTCGGCCCCGCGTCCACGATCTCGACACGCTGCTCGACGCTGCCGAAAAACTTGCCGCCACTGCCGGGCCGAGCGCTGTCACGGTCAGGGCGGTCTCCGACGCCACCGGTGTGTCCAACGGGGCGATCTATCACGCATTCGGCTCTCGCAGTGGATTGGTCGGCAGCGCGTGGCTGCGTGCCGCGCAACGATTTCTCGCGCTTCAGCAATCGAGAGTGGACGACGCTCTCGCGGACCCCTCGCAGACCTCCGCGGTTTCCGCCGTCGTCGCAGCTGCCGAAGTTCCGGCCGTCTTCGCGCTCGACTACCCACAATCCGCGTTGCTGCTGCTGACGATCCAGCGCGACGAACTGCTCGGCACCGACGTCCCCGCCGACATCGCCGAGAAACTCACACAACTCGACCGGTCTCTGGTCGAGTTGTTCATCCGATTGTCGACCGCGCTCTGGGGTCGCACAGACGGCAGAGCCGTCGAGGCAATCGAGGCCTGTGTTGTCGGCCTACCTACCGGGCTGCTCATTCATCCCGCCACACGCGCCGACGGTTGGCGAGTCCCCGACGCCGCAGCACGCGCGCGGTTGGATGCGGCGGTTCGCGCCGTTCTGAGTTTGGATCCACCACTCCCACAGTCCCGCAACAGGAAAGGCCCGTCATGACCGCAACTCTGCGCTTCGAAGACAAGATCGCCGTTCTCGATCTCGGCGAGGACGAGAATCGTTTCTCGCCGGATTGGCTCGATTCCGTCGACAAGCTGCTCGATCAGGCTCTGAACGAAGGCGCACACGCCCTGGTCACCACGGCGACGGGCAAGTTCTACTCCAACGGACTCGACCTCGACTGGCTTGGCGCGAACGGCGACAAGGCGAAGTGGTATGTGCAGCAAGTCCAGTCGCTGTTCTCTCGAATGCTGACGTTCCCGATGCCTACCGTCGCTGCGATCAACGGCCACGCCTTCGGGGCCGGCGCAATGCTCGGCATCGCGCACGATTACCGCGTCATGCGCGATGATCGCGGCTACTACTGCTTCCCGGAGGTGGACATCAACATCCCGTTCACCGAAGGAATGGCAGCTCTCATCCAAGCCAAACTCAGCCCGGCGTCGGCAATCGTCGCCATGACCACGGGGCGGCGATACGGCGGAAGTGACGCATTCGCAGCCGGTTTGGTGGACTTCACCGCATCCGTCGATGCTTTGACCGCCAAGGCCATCGAAATGGTTGCACCGATCGGGCCGAAGAATCCGGGCACGCTGGGCGCGATCAAGTCGACTATGTTCGCGTCAGTGGTCACCGCTCTGAATACCGACGGCTAGAAGCGATGGACTACGTTCTCGCAGAGCCGCTTCCAGTTCATCGGCAACACTTTCGGCATCGCGACCTTCGGTGCTCAGAACTACGTCGACTCCACTGAGCGTCGGCATCGAACCGGCCAGCAGTTGTGACGCTTCCACCAGATCGCCCAGCCCGGCCC
This sequence comes from Rhodococcus sp. P-2, assembly GCF_016598535.1. Lineage (GTDB taxonomy): Bacteria > Actinomycetota > Actinomycetes > Mycobacteriales > Mycobacteriaceae > Rhodococcus_F > Rhodococcus_F baikonurensis. The sequence goes on from NZ_CP066779.1 coordinate 3,519,564, forward strand.
AGCCGGGCGGTTCACGTTCGATGATTCTGGTGCGCAACGTATCCGGATCGGCCTCGAGGCGCGCCAACAGGTGCCCCTCGGCGCCGGTCGCGGCCAGCAGGGCACGCCCGTAGTCGTCGTCTTCGACAGTCGCCGTGAGGAAGAGGAGTTCATACCCCGCTTCCCGGTACGACGCGCACAGCATCCCGACGTGTGCGATTGCCCGTTCGGTCCCCAGCGGCGGGTAGCACCGCTCGAGTTCGTCCACCTCGATCATCGCGTTGCTCACCCCGACCTCGCCGAGTCGATCGTGAAGCGCGGTCAGCACGGAACTCTTCCCCGCGCCCGGCGGGCCTGTCAGCAGCAGTACGAACACGCCTCCACTATTCCAGAGCCGTGAGCATGTCCAGAGCCTTGTGCAGGCGCGGGGCGGCGAGAAGGCTGGAGAAGACAGCTTGACGTGTACAGCAGCCCTGATCGGAGCACAGCGATGACCACCACGATCACCGAAATCGCGCCGGACATCTACCGACTGTCGACCTTCGTGGACGAAGCCAACCTCACGATGAACCAGTTTCTCGTCGACGGCGAGGAACCCCTGCTCTTCCACACCGGGCAGCGCGCGTTGTTCACCTCGGCTTCCGACGCACTCTCCACGTTGATCGACATCGGCCGACTGAAATGGATCACGTTCGGTCACGTCGAGGCCGACGAGTGCGGATCAATGAACTCCTGGCTTGCGGCAGCCCCCGAAGCGCAAGTGGCACACGGCGCGATGGGGTGCTTCGTTCAGGTCAACGATCTGGCCGATCGTGCACCACTTCCCTTGCAGGACGGCGACGTACTCGAAACCGGCAGCCGCCGAGTTCGCCACATCGACACCCCGCACGTCCCACACGGGTGGGACGCGGGCCTGATGTTCGAGGAGACGACGGCCACTTTGTTCTGCGGAGATCTCTTTACCGCGTTCGGGCACCACCCCGCGACCACCGAGCACGAAATCGTCGGTCCCGCTTTGGAAGCCGAGGACTTGGGCCACGCCACCTGCCTCACCCCGGATCTCGAACCCACGATCCGTGCCCTGGCCGATCTCGAGCCGCGGATTCTGGCGACCATGCATGCACCGACGTACTACGGCGATTGCGTCACCACGCTTCACGACCTGGCCGACTCGTACGCAACACGTTTCGCAGCCGAAACCGAAAGATGGAAGTCAGACTAGAGTTTGCGCGTTCGACGTGATTCGCGCCGCCACGGACAGCGCAACATGCTCGTGGAACGGCCGCGCCACCACCTGCATTCCGATCGGTAAACCGTTGCGGGAGAGTCCTACCGGAACCACGACCGACGGAAGGCCGAGCACACTGATCGCCCGGCAACTCGCGAGCGCGTCCATCCACGTGAGTTCGCGACCGCCCACCTCGAAGCTCTCCACACCGAGCGGCGGAGCGAGCACCGACGCAACCGGCAGAATCAGGACGTCGCCCATCTCGTCGAGGAAGCCGGCGATCAACACCGCGCGATCCGCCCACAGCGCTTCCACCTCGGTTGAACTTCGATCACGGCCTGCCGCAAGCATGGCGGTGATGTCCGCGTCGAAAGAGTGCGCTGAACCTGCAGCGAGAGAGTGGATGTCCGCGTGGGTCTCGACCGATCGCAACGCACCGAAAAGTCCGTTCGCACGTGGCAGGGCCAGACCGTCGTACTCGCTCGCGTCCAGACTGTTCGCCACCGAGCGAACCGCCGACAGGATTTCGGCGTCGACGGGCATGGTTCCCTCGCCGGGTGCCCAGCGGATGTCGAGGTGTTCGACGTCGACCGAGTCCGGCTCGGTCCACGCGAGATGCGGCTTCGACAGGACGCGCAGCGCAAGCGTCGCATCACCGAGGTTGCGGGCCAGTGGGCCGATGGTCTGGATCGTGCCGTGCATCGTCGCGGGATTGGCGAGTACCCGTCCATCCGAAAGCACGCCGGGGTATTGCCCTTCTGGGTCGATACGGCCGAGCGTCGGGCGAACCGAAGTGAGGCTGGTGCAGTGTGCGGGCCAACGCACCGAGCCGCCAAAATCCGTACCGAGTCCGAGCACACTCATTCCGACAGCAACCGACGCGGACTCGCCGCCACTCGATCCGCCGGGGGACCGGACGACGCCGTCCGGTCGCACCGGGCTGGCCGTGGTGCCGAACAGTTCGTTTCGAGTCAGCCCGCAGGCGCCGAATTCCGGGGTGTTGGTCTTGCCGATCAGAATTGCGCCGGCAGCCTTGAACGCCGCAACGGCCGGTGCATCGACGGCCGGGACGTTGTCCGCCAGAGTGCGAGAACCGGCAGTGGTACGCACGCCGGCAGTAGCGATCAGGTCCTTGACCGTGAACGGAACCCCGGCAAGGGGACCGAGTGTCTCGCCGAGAAGGCGACGTTCGTCCAGGCTGTCGGCGGTCGCCAGAGCCTCTTCGGCGCACACGGTGACCAGCGCGTTGAGTTCGCCATTGCATTCGTCGACCCGTGCGAGATGGCCTTCGACGACCGTCCGCGCCGACGCCTGACCCGACCGCACGGCTTCGGCGATGGATCGGGCATCACGGCCCACCCAGCTCTCACGACTCATCGCACGCCTCTCCTCGCCGGACTCCTCTGCCGAGCGTAAAGACAGCAAGCAACCCGAGAAACGACCACAATGCACATACCGACGGCTCCGGCGATGTGAGGTTTTGCCCAACGTCTGCAGCCCCGGAGGGATCGGTCAGGCGCTGGTACCTACAAACCCTGCCTGATGAATGCAGCAAGCTTCTCGATCTGTTGCTCGTTTCGTTTGTAATGCCGCCACTGGCCGATTCGTGTGGTGGTGACCAGATCCGCGGCCTGGAGTGCGGCCATGTACTGAGACGCAGTCGATTGCGATACGTTCGCCCTCGCTTGGATGTGCTTGAGGCACACTCCGACCTCCTCGGCAGGCTCGAGCTGAGGGGGAAAGCTTCCGGGGTCTTTCAACCACTGCAGGATTTGTACACGCATCGGGTTGGCCAGCGCCTTGAACGCCGTTTCCCACTCGGTTGCCGTGTCTTTCATGTTCGTCAGCATACCGCTAGATCGCGAAATGCCGATATGTGTGATTCACTCCCTATATCGCAACATCGCGATATACCAATGGGAGGTTGGAATGGTGCAGCACGACAAAGTCGCACTCGTGGTCGGAGCCCGTGGTGTGATCGGTGGGAACTTGATCGATCACCTCGAATCAACCGGCGAATGGAAGATCATCGGACTCTCGCGCCGAGGCGGCACGGACACCGACCGGGTCGAACACATCGCAGTCGATCTGCTCGATCCTTCCCAGACTGCGGAGGCACTGAGCGGACTGCACGGCGTCACCCACGTCTTCTACGCGGCCTATCAAGACCGCCCGACATGGGCCGAGCTGGTTCCGCCCAACTTGGCGATGTTGGTCAACACTCTCGACGCCATCGAGCCCGTTGCCGGCGAACTCGAGCACGTCAGCCTGATGCAGGGCTACAAGGTTTACGGGGCACATCTCGGACCGTTCAAAACTCCCGCCCGCGAGAGCGATCCACCGCACATGCCACCCGAGTTCAACGTCGACCAACAGCAGTTCCTCGAACGCAGGCAGCTCGGCAAGTCGTGGACATGGTCGGCGATCAGACCCTCGGTCGTTTCCGGATTCGGATTGGGCAACCCGATGAACCTCGCGATGGTCATCGCCGTCTACGCAACCATCTCGAAGAAACTGGGTGTCCCACTCCGATTCCCCGGCAAACCCGGCGCGTACACCAGCTTGATCGAAATGACCGACGCCGGACTCCTGGCCGAAGCAACGGTCTGGGCCGCGACCAATCCCGAGTGCGCGAATCAGGCGTTCAACATCAACAACGGCGACCTGTTTCGCTGGCAGGAAATGTGGCCGAAGATCGCCGCCTTCTTCGACATGGACGTCGCACCTCCGCTCCCGCTGTCCCTCGATGTCGCAATGGCGGACAAGGAGTCGGTGTGGGATGAACTCGTCGAGGAACACCAACTTGCTCGAACCCCGTATGCCGATGTCTCGTCCTGGGGGTTCGGTGACTTCGTATTCGGATGGGACTACGACTTTTTCGCTGACGGATCGAAAGCTCGGCGGTCCGGATTTCACCGCCACGTCGACACCGAAGCGATGTTCCTCGACATCTTCGCCAATCTGCGGGCTCGGAAGATCATCCCCTGACTGAAAACACGGTCACTACGAATACTCTTGTCGGGATCAGAAACTGGCGTCGAGCATCGTTGTGCGACTGAGGTGCCGTCGGCCCTCATGGAGATTCCTTCCGTCTCTGGCGCCGAAAAGATATCGAACCAATCGCTTCGGGCGCCGGCTATTGCATTCGACAACGTATTCTCAGAGGCTCGTTGCCCGCTCACTGCGGGCGAACTCACGGCGACGCTCGCGTCGGACCTTCTGCTCGACGGGATCTGCCACCGGTGCTGACATCTGCAGCTTCTGCGTGTACGGGTGCGCCGGCCGGTCTGAGACCTGCTCCGCGTCACCTACTTCGACTATCTCACCGTTGAGCATCACCGCGATTCGGTGACTGACTGCGCGAACGACAGCGAGATCGTGAGTGATGAACAGGTAGGCAATCCCCTTTTCTGCCTGAATCTCGACGAGCAAATCCAAGACCTTTGCCTGGGTCGACAAGTCCAGCGCACTGGTGGGTTCGTCGCAGATCAGCACGCTCGGAGACAGGGCGAGTGCACGTGCGATCGCGATTCGCTGCCGCTGTCCACCGGAGAACTCGCGGGCGGTACGGGCGCCCGCGTCTGCCGGAAGATGCACCTGCTCCAGCAGCGACCGCACCATTTCCCGGCCTGCCTTCTGCCCGCTCGCAAGCAAAGGTTCAGCGAGGATGTCCTCGATTGTCATCGACGGATTGAGCGACGAATAGGGATTCTGGAACACCACCTGGATGGAGCTGGCGATGGATCGTCGTTCCTTGCGACCCAAACGGCTGATGTCTCGGCTGCCCATGTGGATGGTTCCACCACTGACCGGAGCCAGTCCCAGGATCGCGCGGCCCAGAGTTGTCTTCCCTGAACCGGATTCACCGACCAATCCGACCGTCTCGCCCGCATGTAGGTCGAGCGAGACGTTCTTGATCACGTGAGCTTCCGGCGATCGGAAAGTTCGACCCGGGTAGCGGACATCGAGATCCCTGATCGACAACAGCGGGGTAGTTACGGTCGAGTCGCTCACGGCGCCACCTCGACTGACGTGGCCTCGAACGGGATCCGACTGACAAACCGGTCAGGCATGGAGTCCAACAGCATTCGGGTGTATTCGTGCTCCGGTTCAGCAAACAATGTACGTACGTCACTGCTTTCCACTATGCGACCCTCCTTCATCACGCTCACACGATCACAAATATCTGCCACGACCCCGAAATTGTGCGTCACCAGAAGAACTCCGAAATCGCGCTCGTTCTGCAGATCACGAAGGAGGTCGAGGACGTCGGCTTGAACGGTGACATCCAGTGCCGTTGTCGGCTCGTCCGCCACGATGAGCTCGGGTTCACCGGCGAGGGCGCCGGCGATCAGCACACGTTGAGCCATACCACCGGAGATCTGGTGCGGATACAGATCGAACATCCGACGTGGATCGTTGATTCCCACGCGTGCAAGGAGATCGAGCAACCGTGCGTGCGCATCATGTTTGCTGATGTCGGCGACAGCACGCAGGCCGTAGGTGAGTTGTTGCCCAACCGTGAAGGTGGGGTCCAGGTTGGTCATGGGCTCTTGCGGGATGTACGCGATACGCCGGCCACGCGCCTTCTTCATCGCATTCGAATCATTGAGAATGTCCTGACCACGGAAGTACACGGATCCACCGACCACTGCGGCTTCCGGAGGAAGGATACCCAGAATCGAGTAGGCGATCTGAGACTTACCCGAGCCCGATTCACCGACCAGACCGTGTATTTCGCCGCTCCTAACCTCGAGATCGACGCCGTGAACCACAACACCGACCGTCTCATTCGACGAGGGGTACCCCAGTTCGAGTCCCTGGATCCGCAGCAGGACATCGGATTTCGGCTTCGTGTCGGTAGGGAGCGCGGTTGACCGCTCACGGGTGCCCTCGCGCTCGGCCCGGATCTCTTTCACCTTCGACGCCGACAGAGCTGGATGGCGGGTGCCCGACGTTTCGAGTGTGTCGCGCAGTGTATTTCCGAGGATCACCAATGAGAGTGTGGTTGCACCGATGAGCAGGGCCGGCCAGACGACAGCGGTGCCGTTGTTGTAGATGTTCGCGAACGCTTCGTTGAGCATTCCACCCCAAGACGGTGTGTTGCTATCTCCCAATCCGAGGAACTCCAGCCCCGCCTGAACCGAGATACCTGTCGCCAGAACGAATGAGCTCTGCACGATCAGTGGCCCACGGATCGAACGCAGGACATGCCGCGAAATTATCCTCCCGTCGGACAAGCCCGCGACTCTGGCGGCGTCGACGTACAACTCACTTCGGATACTCAGGACAAGGGAGCGGACCAGTCGGAAGAAGTTGGGGGCAATCAGCACACCCAGAATCGCCATGGAGACAGTGATGTTCGGCCCCACGACGGTGTAGAGCGAGATGAGAAGAATGAGTCCCGGAAATGCCAGCACGATGTTCGACACCCAGTCGAGAACATCGTCGATCCGACCACCCCAGTAGCCTGCCACCAGGCCCGTCACGATGCCGATGCCGGCCGATACGGCGAGAACCACGAGGCATGCCATCAAAGTGCCGGTCGTTGCGTACATCAAGCGGGAGAGAATGTCTCGACCCGAGCGGTCACCACCGAGCAGGAATTCCGTGTCGAACGGTGCCGCATTCGTCAGTTCGAGTTTGGCGAGATTGGGGTCGAACGGGGCAAGCAAGGGTGCGGCAACCCCGAAGATCACGATGGCGATGAATACGACAAGCGAGCCCGCCGCCATCGGGTTCTCCAGAAGCCGTCGCCAAACCGACTTGTTTGTCGGCGCCGTCGATGCCGGACCGGCCGACATGATCGAGTCAGTGCTCACGAAATCCTCACCTTCGGGTTGATCCAGCCGTTGAGCAGATCGGCGCAGACATTGACGACGATGACCACCAGCACGCTGAAAACGACACAACCCATGACGGCAGGAAGATCGCCGGTGATCGCAGCAGTCTGCGTCAATTGCCCGACGCCGGGCAAAACAAAGATTCTTTCGATCAGGACCGCTCCACCAACAAGTCCGATGGTCTGGAGAGAGAGAACTGTCAGTCCCGGACTGGCCGCATTTCGCAGTGCATGGCGAAGAACGATCGCCCGCTCGGATACGCCGCGCGAGCGAAGCGTGCGGATGTAGTCCTGCGAGAGAGTGTCGATGAGGGCGCCGCGAAACTGTTGCGCCGAACCTGCCACCAGGCCGACGAGTATCGCGGTCACGGGGAGCACCAGTGATGCAGCCCATTCGCCTGCATTCTCCTCGATCGGCACGTAACCGGTCGCAGGGAAGAGCGGGATCGCAATGGCGAAAGCAAAGACGAGAGCGATCGCAACGAGGAAGTTCGGGAGCGCGAGACCGCCGATCGAAAGGAACTGCAGGCCTTTGTCGACCCACCCGCCGAACACCGCCGCACAAACGCCGACGACCACGCTCAGGACCGCAGTCAGCAAGATAGCGAGCACGACAAGCGAGATCGTCACCGGTATACGCGTCGTCAACATGCTGCTGACGCTCTCGCCGGTGGCGAAGCTGGCACCGAGGTCCCCGGACAGCAAACCTTTGAGCCATTCCAGGTATTGAAGTACCACCGGACGATCGAGACCGAGTTGAGCCACGCGTGCGGCAACTTGTTCATCGGTTGCGGTCTCGCCCAGAGACTGACGCACACTGGCAGCTCCGTTGGAGAACACCATCATGAAGGTCAAAGCTGTTACTGCCAAGAAGAGTACGAGAGCGAAAAACAGTTTCCGCCCAAGGAAGTTCAACATATGGTGCCTCGGAATTCGTGATTTCGGAGTGCGGTCTGCCCAGCGTGATGCTTGTACGGGTGTATCCCGTGCGTGGTCGCCACTGTGTGGCGACCACGCACGGGCCGACTCACTTGAAGGTGTACAGATAGGGTGCAGAGTTTCCGGTCATCTTCTCTGCGGAGACGCCACCCTTGAACGCCCAGAAGCTTTCCGGGAAGGCCAGGACGCTGAACCAGGCCTGATTCGTTACGAACTCGTTGATCGACTGCACGATCTCTTTCTGCTTGTCCTCGGGGGCAACCTGCAGGTCGGCGATGAGTTGCGTGAGCTTCGGATCCTGAGTCTTGAAGACGTTCCAGATCGCGTTCGGAGCCAGTGAAGCATCGACGTCGGCTACTGGAGTGCCCGAGGGCAGTCCGAAGGGGATCACCGGGTAAACCCCCTTGAGGAACTTGTCGAGATACTGTGTCGCCGGGACGCTTTCGATATTCACATTGATACCGATCAGACCCAGCTGCTGCTTGATGATCGGGGAGAGCATGTCGGTACGTCCGGGGATCTCCGGGATCGTCAGATCGAAGCCGCCTGAGTATCCCGCCTCGTTCATGAGCTTCTTGGCGGCCTCAACGTCATAGGCCGATGCTGCAAGCAGGTCCGCTTTGTACGCGTCGCTGTTCGTGTTGAAGATCTGGTTGTTGACGACGCCGTGTCCTTGGTAGATAGCCTTGACGATCGCGTCACGGTCGAAGACCTTGTTCATGGCCTGGCGCACCCGGACATCCCCGAGCGCCGGAACTTGCTTGCCGTCGCGGTCCATGATGAACATGCCGTTCCAGTTGACGGCATTTCCCAGCAGCGTCAACCCTGCCGATTCAGCTTGGTCGGCATTCGCCGCCGAAACCGGGCCGGCATCGATCTGCCCGGATCGCAGAGCATTGAGACGCGCGGTCTCGTCTTCCATCACGCGGATGACGACGCGGTCGTACGGGTAAGCATCTGCATTCCAATAGTTCGGGTTGCGTTGGTAGACAAGCGAGGTTCCGCTGGTGCTCTCCTGGCTCACGAACGTGTACGGGCCACTTCCGACGGGATTGGTGGCGAGATCAGGCGATGCCAGTGACGCCGGGCTCGCCAGGATGCCGGGCGCCCACGTCAGGAACTGTGCAAGCAACGCGTTAGGGCGTTCTGTCGACAGTTCGACAGTTCGATCGTCGAGGACTTCCACCTGGACCCCGGCCAGGCGCACCGAATCCGGTCCGGCGCTGTCCCGCATGTGTTCGAGTGAAGCCTTGGCAGCTGCGGCGTCGACTGCAGCGCCGTCCGTGAACGTCATCCCGTCCCGCAACTTCAAGGTGAGAGCGGTGCGATCCTCGTTGTATGAGAACGATTCAGCCGCGTTCGGCTCGATGGAGCCGTCGGGTGCGTATTTGAGAAGAGTGTCGTAAACCGGCTGCCACAGGACCACGCCCGTTCCGGCGCTGACTTGCTGAGCCGGATCCCAGGATCGAGGTGCCACGTCCACACCCAGTGTCAGTGTTCCTCCAGTCGAGTCCTTTTCGCTGCTCCCGCCACCGCAGGCTGCGACCAACATCGACGTTGCGGCAAGCACCGCAACCCCTTGAACGAGCCGCTTCAGCCTGCGCCTCGGCGCAGGCCGCCGTGGTCCGGAATCATCCGCACGGGTTCTCGACAACAATGTCCACCTCCGATTGCCCGGCGCGAACCGGAATTTTTGAAACGATCAATGTTGCCGAACAATACGTGTTCTGAGACACATTTGGCAAGATCTTGAACGAAATTCCATATTTGCCGTTCAAGCTGCATATATGGACTCCAAGAGGGCGGAAATTTCTTGACAGAAGGCGCTATGGAGCGTTTCAATTATTTGGAAAAGTCACTCGCTCACACATCTCTTCGGCACGATCTGCCGCCGGCACTGCGCAGGACAGGACTTCCGTTGAACCCCATAACCGTTCCACCACGCTTTCCACTGCAGTGGCGTGGCCACTGGATCTCGCACCCGAACGGCGCACAGACAGACATCGTCGTCGGTCCAATCCAGCCGCCTCTACCACCGCATCCGTTTCATCGCGTGGAATTCGCCACCACAGTCGAACTGCCGACTCCAGTCCCACACGCCCCGTGCCGGGTCAGTGCAGATTCACGATACGTACTGACAGTGGGCGGTGAAGTTGTCGGACGTGGCCCTGTCAGATCACAGGCAGACCGCCTGCACTACGACGAATACGACCTCGCTGAATTCCTGGTGCCCGGACCGAACCGCATCGAACTCCTGGTCACCTACTACGGACAGCCCAATCCCTTCTGGGCACCCGCGCGTAGCGGGGCCGGCTTCGGCAATCAAGCAGTAGCGGTCTTCGAAGCCCGGATCGGTGACATTTGGCTGGCGACCGACGAGTCCTGGACGGCACGCGAACTCGGCGAATGGAGTGCGCCGACCGATCTCGGCGCAGACGCACGACTGCCCCTAGAAGCATTCGACGCCACCGAGGCGCCACGTGAGGCCGTACCCGCACTCGTTCGGACGGTCAAGCACATGGGCGGGCTCGCCCGCTCGCAGCCACCGACGATGCCGTACGGACGCATGCTCCCCAGACCGATCGGCGCCCTCACCGAGAAGAACGTCCACGCGAAGTCCATGTCGTCGGTCGATCAGCTCGAAACCGATGTGCTCACGGCCGGGGCCCCGATTCGGCGGATCGGTGAGATATTCGAGCGCCACCAGCAATACCGAACACAGAACTACGCCCCTGGCGATGTATTGACAGTGAAACCGCACAGTCCGGTGATCATCGAAGTCGACATGGGCGAAATAGTCGCCGGTCGGGTCAACTACCTGGTCGACTCGGAACACTCGGTGACCGTGCGGGTAGCACTTCTCGAGAAGGCATTCGGCTACGAAAGCGACTCGGGCGAAGCACACGTGGCCGGCAGTATGATGCGGTCCGAACCGGGCAAATCGAAGTTCGAGGCGATCGAGGTGAACGGATTTCGATACGCGCTGCTGCTCGTGGAATCAACAGAGCCGACACGATTCTCACTCGAGCAGTTCGACGTCGACGAATTTCTGTACGCACTCGCCGGTGACCACTTCTTCACCAGCGCGGACGCACAGATCAACGAGTTGTATCGGGCCGGACGTCGCACCGTCGAGTTGAACTCACATGACGCCTTCATCGATTGTCCGACTCGCGAGCAGCGGGCATGGGCGGGCGACGCATACGTACATGCGATCACGCATTTGACGTGTTCGGACGACTGGCGGCTGGTACGGCGAAGCCTCGAACTCGGCGACTCACCCCGATCCGACGGTCTACTACCGATGGCCGCATCCGGCGATGTCGAATTCATCGACAACATCACGATTCCGGACTGGTCACTCTATTGGATCCACGGCTTGTCCCTGTACTACCGCTACTCCGGCGACACCGCCTTCGTTCATGCTCGAATACCGAGCGTCCAACGGATTCTTCGCTGGTTCCTCGCCTACAAAGTCGAGGACCGAAACCTGATCGGTCACCTGCCCGAGTGGGTACTCACCGACTGGTCGGCAGTCTTCCTCGACGGATGCAGTTCCATCGTGAACGGCTTACTCGGCCGCGCGCTGCTCGAATTCTCCGAATTGAGCGAGGCAATCGGCAACAACGGCGATGCACGTTGGGCCCGTGACGAATACGACTCGCTGTGTATCGGTTTCGAAACGTTCTGGGATGAGGAGCGCGGCGTCTACATCGACCATGTCGACGGAAAGAACGCACCGGATGCGTGTTCACAAATGGGTCAGGCTGCCGCTGTCGTCTCGGGATTTGCTCCGGCCGAACGCTATTCCGCACTGACGAAGGCACTTTCAGACGAGGATGCGACGGTATACCGCAACTGGATCGGTGGGGCCAGCGGTTACTCCAAGGAGCGACGGCTCATGCATCTGCAGGGCAGGCAGGAAATCGACTGGGACACAAGGACACAAATCACGCGAGCAGAACCGTTCGGCCAGGCGATGGTGCACGAGGCGTTAGGAAGGATGAACGCCATGGAGCCACTTCTCACAAGCGTGCGCCATTGGAGTGAACTGCTGTGGGAGGGAAATTCGACCTTCGCAGAGTGCTGGGGATTCGGAACACCCTGCCACGGTTGGAGTTCCTCGCCGACTTCTGCCCTGATAACCAATATCCTGGGGATTCGCCCAGCCGAACCCGGATACCGATCGGCAGTCGTCGCCCCTCGCTACGATCTACTGCCCGCACTCTCGGGAAGCTGCCCCACCCCGTTCGGTGCAATCCGTTTGAAGTGCACCGAGTCGACGATTACCGTGCACAGCCCGATCCCCGTCTCCTTCCGACGGCCTGGCGGTGACGTCGAAAGACTCGCGGCCGGATCCCACGAGCTGGCGCCGTAGGTTCGGTGACTACTGCGGGGTGCTGCTGGCCGATGAGGGCAAGCAGCACCCCGCTTCTTTCCGCCGACTACCCGTCGAGCGAATTCCTTTTCTGCACACGAGCATCGCGTAGAGCGCCGCGTCGCACCTTGCCTGCGTCGTCTCGCAACGGAGTCTCACTGAACTCCAGCGAGCGAGGCAACTTGTAAGGCGCCAGGCGGTCTTTCAGATGTGCGAGAAGCTCGTCCGCGCCAGTTTCGTCTGCAACCTGAACGATCGCGTGGACGACGTTGCCGAGGTCCTCGTCGGGCAGTCCGATCGCAGCGCACGTCAGCACCGCCGGGTGTTCGGCGAGCGCAGCTTCGATCTCGGCCGGGTAGACGTTGGCTCCACCCACCAAGATCATGTCGCTCGTGCGATCGGTGAGATAGAGGAACTTGTCGTCGTCGAAATATCCCAGGTCGCCCAGGGATTCCCAATCGCCGTGAGTACGCGATTTCGCACCGACGTATCGATAGGTTTCAGGCGTGCCGGGTGCCCGACGCATCCAGACCTCGCCGACCGTTCCACTCGGCAACTCGCGAAACTCTTCGTCCCGAATGGTCATTTCGCCAGACAGCACCGGCCCGACCGAACCCGGGTGAGTCAACCAGTTGACGCCGTCGATCATGCAGTTCGCCTGGGCTTCTGTACCCGAATACAACTCGACGACCTTCTCCGGGCCTATCCAGTCGAGCCACCCACGTTTAACCACAGGCGGGCAGGGTGCCCCGACATGCAATACAGTTTCGAGCGTCGAAACATCGGCCGCGCTGCGGATCTCGTCGGGAAGCCGCAGCATACGGCCCATCATCGTCGGGACCACGTAGAGCCAGGTGACGCCGAATCGGTCGATCGCGTGAAGGGTACGTTCAGCGTCGAATCGATCCATCAGCACCACGTGCTGCCCTTGCAACAAAGCCATCAGCGAGAACATGTTGGGCGCATTGTGGAACATCGGCGCCGTGTTGAGCATGACCCCGCCTGCCCTGAGTCGCAGAGCATCGGCACGACCGAGCACCGCTTCAGCGCTCGCTTCCTGCCCCGACACGATCAATTTCGGGCTTCCCGTACTTCCGCCTGAGGTCGGAGCTTTCCACGCCGGAGAGATCATGTCCGGCAACGGCTCAGCTGATTCGCCCGACACGTCTGCGCTTGCGCTCATCCAAGCCCGTCCATCACCTGGCTCGAGTCCTACCACCAGCGACGGATTCGCGACTTCCAGTAGCCGGCTCAGCTCGTCGGCCGGCAGCCGGGCCGAGAGTGGTTGCGGAACAGCTCCGAGTTTCCATGCTGCGATGGATGATTCGATGTGACGCACACCGTTGGGCAGCGCAATGGATACCATCGAACCGGCAGTGACCCCCAGCGCTGCGAAGCAGCGTGCCAATTGATTCGTGCGGCGCTCCAGTTCACTGCGAGTGACGCTCTCGTGATCATCCGTCACAGCCAGTCGGTCCGGTGCCTCGAGTGCCAATGTCTGCAGTCGAGCAGGAAGTGATGTCGGTTCGTCGGTGCTCATGCCTCGCGCTTTCGAAGGTTGCATTATTTCGCAAGTGTGGTCAGTTCCGAGCTAGGTGAATCGCGATGTTTAATCGTTTCATTCGTTTCTTCGTGACAGTAGGCAGCGGCACCGGTCGAAGTCAAGGCTTGGCAGCACCGATCGCCGGCGAGTCCTGACTCGCGCGAACGTGCGCAGGCCGTGTCGCAGAGTCGATGCAGGCCCCAGCCCCACAATTACTTCCGATGCGCAGCAGGTGCACGTAGGATTTCCCGATACACGACCACACAGCGGTTCGGCGTTGCTGAATCATGCAGCCGCAAGGGCCTTGTAGGCTGGCTCAGTCCAGCGGACCGAACGCAATCGTTTCAATAGGAGTCTTGGTGACAGTGCACGACGGTCGGTCGTCTTCGAACCAGGTCATCGGCATGCGCGATGTCGCTGCGGCGGCAGGCGTCTCCATGGGCACGGTCTCCAATGTCCTCAACCGTCCGGAAATGGTCAGCGCCAAAACTAGGTCCCGGGTGCAGGCAGCCATGTCCGAGCTCGGCTTCGTCCGTAACGAATCTGCACGTCAGCTACGCGCGGGACACAGCAATACGCTTGCGTACGTCATGCTCGACGGCGCCAACCCCTTCTTCACCGACGTCGCCAAAGGCATCGAGGAAGCTGCCGAGGCCCATGACTTGTCGGTATTCCTCTGCAACAGCAACAACCGAGCCGAACGAGAACTGACTTACCTGAACAGGTTGGAACAACAACGAGTTCAAGGGGTACTCATCACGCCGATGGACCCGGAGGCCGCGATTCTCGACGAGTTACCCAAGCGCGGAACGCGTGTTGTCATCGTCGATCGACGTCGGGCACGCCCGACTCACTGCTCGGTGACGGTCGACGACGTCGAGGGCGGCGGCCTGGCCGTCGAGCATTTGCTCGAAATGGGCCATACCAGCATCGCATTCGTCGGCGGACCGCCTTCGATCGGACAGATCCGCGATCGGCGGGAGGGCGCACTCAATGCCGTTGCGGAAGCCGGGCTCTCACCCGATCACCTGATCGAAATCGACACCGCCGGGCTGACAGTCTCAGAGGGAATCGGGGCAGGCGAGCGCATTCTCGGCCTCAGCGCGAAGAACCGCCCGACTGCGGTGTTCTGCGCCAACGACCTGTTGGCGCTCGGATTGCTTCAGCAATGTGTCGCCCTCGGAGTTCGAGTGCCGGACGATCTGGCCATCGTCGGCTACGACGACATCGAGTTCGCGGCAGCCGCAGCGGTGCCACTCACCTCGGTACGCCAGCCACGCAAACTCTTGGGCGAGACCGCGGCCAATCTCCTCTTTCGTGAGGTCGAGGACCCCGAACATACCCATGAGCAGGTACTTTTCTCTCCCGAACTAGTCGTCCGTCGCTCGTCACGATCCACGAACTGACACGGGCTTACTACAGCCGCACTTTTGAGCGACTACTCCCTACTCAGACGCACCGGGGTTGACAGTTGTGGAGCCCATCACATAATTTGAATCGATTCAAACATTCTCGATTCAGTGGAGCGGCATGCCTACATTCAGTGAAATCTCGGAAGCGCTCGCGGACCAGTCCATCGAATTGCCTTCGTGGGCGTTCGGTAACTCCGGAACTCGATTCAAAGTGTTCGGTTCCACCGGCGCGCCTCGGGATCCCTACGAAAAACTCGCCGACGCGGCCAAGGTTCACGAACTGACCGGACTGGCACCGTCGGTCGCTCTGCACATTCCGTGGGATCTCGTCGACGACTTCGACAAGTTGGGTACCCACGCTGCCAACCTCGGAGTGCGACTGGGAACCGTCAATACCAACACATTTCAGGATGACGACTACAAGTTCGGCAGCCTCACACATGTCGACGAACGAGTACGTGCGAAGGCAATCGCACACATGCATCAGTGCATCGACATCATGGATGTCATCGGCAGTCGCGACCTGAAGATCTGGCTACCGGACGGCACCAACTATCCCGGCCAAGGCGACCTGCGTGATCGACAGGACCGACTTGCCGATTCGCTACGCCAGGTCTACGACCGTTTGTCCGAGCATCAGCGACTTGTGCTCGAATACAAGTTCTTCGAACCCGCCTTCTACGCCACCGACGTCCCGGACTGGGGCACCTCGTACGCTCACAGCGTCGCCCTCGGCGAGCGCGCTTTCGTCTGCCTCGACACCGGACACCATGCACCTGGTACCAACATCGAATTCATCGTTGCTCAGTTACTGCGCCTCGGCCGTCTCGGCTCCTTCGATTTCAATTCGCGATTCTATGCGGACGACGACCTGATCGTCGGCGCTGCAGATCCATTTCAGTTGTTCCGCATCATGTTCGAGGTCATTCGTGGTGGTGGATACGGGCCCGACAGCGAAGTCGCATTCATGCTCGATCAGTGCCACAACGTCGAGGAAAAGATCCCCGGACAGATACGCTCGGTCCTCAACGTCCAGGAGATGACCACCCGGGCCTTACTCGTCGACCGTGCCGCCCTCACCGAGGCGGAGAAACTCGGTGACGTGCTCGGCGCACACGAGATCTTCATGGATGCCTTCTACACCGACGTCCGTTCGGACCTGGCAGATTGGCGCGTATCTCGCGGTCTTCCCGCCGAACCCATGCAGGCATACCGCGAGAGCGGATATGCAGACCACATCAACTCCACCCGGACGGGTGGAATCCAAGCCGGTTGGGGAGCCTGAATCTCGCTATGACTGAATCGACGAACACCACTGTCGCGCAACTGCTTGCCCGTTCGAACAGGCTCGGATCGGATCCGAGGAACACGAACTACGCAGGTGGAAACACCTCGGCCAAGGGCCACGTCACGGATCCCGTCACCGGCGATACTGTCGAACTCCTGTGGGTGAAAGGGTCCGGTGGAGATCTCGGTACACTGACCGAAAACGGTTTGGCAACACTCCGGTTGGACCGGATGCGGTCTCTCGTCGACGTCTATCGCGGCGTCGACCACGAAGACGAGATGGTCGCCGCCTTCGACTACTGCTTACACGGGAAGGGCGGCGCCGCGCCGTCGATCGACACCGCGATGCACGGTCTCGTCGGTGCCGCCCACGTCGATCATCTACATCCGGATTCCGGAATCGCAATTGCCACCGCCGCCGACGGGGAACAACTGACCAAGAACGTCTTCGGAGAGAAAGTCGTGTGGATTCCGTGGCGCCGACCGGGCTTTCAATTGGGACTCGACATCGCCGAGGTACACAAGACGCATCCTGAGGCGGTAGGCACCATCCTCGGCGGTCACGGAATCACCGCCTGGGGTGCATCCAGCGATGAAGCCGAAGCCAATTCTCGGTGGATCATCGAGACCGCTCAGCGGTATCTGGACGAGAACGGATCAGCCACACCGTTCGGCGAAACGGTCGACGGTTTCACACCGCTGCCCGTCGACGAAAGGCGCGCGCGGGCCGCCGCTCTCGCCCCGCATCTGAGAAGGATCGCATCCCGCGACCGGCCCATGGTCGGGCACTTCAGTGATGCCGACGTCGTACTCGAATTCCTTGCCTCCGAAAAGCTTGCACCACTTGCAGAATTGGGAACCTCATGCCCTGATCACTTCCTGCGGACCAAGGTCAAGCCGCTCGTTCTCGAGCTCCCGACTTCGGCGACGATCGACCAGTACATCGCCCGTCTGACCGAGCTCCACGAGGCATATCGCAAGGATTATCTGGCCTACTACAACCGCTATGCGACCGCGGATACTCCTCCCGTCCGCGGAGCCGACCCGGCGATCATTCTCGTTCCCGGCGTCGGAATGTTCTCCTACGGCAAGGACAAACAAACTGCACGCGTCGCCGGTGAGTTCTACACCAACGCCGTCAACGTCATGCGGGGTGCCGAGTCCGTGTCCACCTACGCGCCTATCGACGAGAGCGAGAAGTTCCGGATCGAGTACTGGGCGTTGGAAGAGGCGAAGCTTCAACGGATGCCGGCACCACGTTCGCATGCCTCCCGCATCGCGTTGGTGACAGGTGCTGCGAGTGGAATCGGACGAGCGATTGCGACTCGTCTGGCAGCCCAGGGCGCATGCGTGGTGATCGCCGATCTCGACGGCGAGAAGGCCAGAGCTGCTGCGGAGGCTATCGGCAACACGGACGTCGCGATCGGCGTGCAGGCCGACGTCACCGACAGCGCCCAAGTCCACGCTGCCGTGGACGCTGCACTCCTGGCCTTCGGTGGCCTGGATCTACTGGTGAACAATGCCGGACTGTCGATTTCGAAACCACTTCTCGACACCACCGAGCAGGATTGGGATCTGCAGCACGACGTGATGGCCAAAGGCAGCTTTCTTGTGGCGCAGGCCGGGGCGAAGGCGATGATCGATCAGGGCCTCGGCGGCGACATCGTCTATATTTCGTCGAAGAACTCGGTGTTCGCCGGGCCGAACAACATCGCGTACAGCGCGGTCAAAGCCGATCAGGCCCACCAGGTTCGCTTGCTCGCTGCCGAACTCGGCGAGCACGGCATCAAAGTCAACGGCATCAATCCCGACGGAGTTGTGCGTGGATCCGGAATCTTCGCCGGCGGCTGGGGCGCCAAGCGAGCTGCTGTCTACGGAGTCGACGAGGAGAAGCTGGGTGAGTTCTACGCGCAGCGAACCCTTCTCAAGCGTGAAGTCCTTCCGGAACACGTCGCCAACGCCGCCGCGATGATCACATCAGACGAGTTCAGTCACACCACCGGATTGCACATCCCGGTCGATGCCGGCGTCGCTGCCGCGTTTCTCCGGTAGACCGGTGACGGCCAGAATCTTCGCAGCGGTCGACATAGGGGCTTCGAGTGGTCGAGTGATCGCCGGCGTGATCGACGCAGGCACTACTACACTGCACGTCGTTCATCGTTTCGCCAACGGCGCGAGCGCGGTGGACGGGCACCTACGCTGGAGCCTCACTGATCTCTACGGTGAGGTGCTCGCCGGTCTGCGCGCTCTCGCTGCATCCTTTCCGAGCGTCGAGTCGATCGGAATCGACACCTGGGCTGTCGACTACGGCCTACTCGACGCGAACGGAAACTTGCTGTCCGAACCGATTTCTTACCGCGACAACCGAACTGACGCCGTAATCGACGATGTGCACGCACGCGTCGATCCGCAGGCGATGTACACCGTCAACGGGTTGCAGTTCCTACCGTTCAACACCGTCTACCAACTTGCCGCCGAACAGCGATCGCCCGACTGGGGGCGAACAGCACATATCGTGCTCATACCCGACTTGTTGGCGTACTGGCTCACCGGAGAACTTCGTACCGAATCGACGAACGCGTCGACAACCGGTCTACTCGACGTGCACACCGGCCGGTGGGCAACGGAGTTGTTCGAGAATCTCGGTATTTCAGAGAAGCTTTTCCCGACACTCGACCAACCAGGTTCGCAACGAGGCACGATTCGGCCCGAAGTTGTTCGGTTCACCGGACTTTCACCGTCCACGGTCGTGACGACCGTCGGCTCGCACGACACTGCATCCGCAG
The DNA here is from genome assembly GCF_016598535.1 of Rhodococcus sp. P-2. Taxonomy (GTDB): domain Bacteria; phylum Actinomycetota; class Actinomycetes; order Mycobacteriales; family Mycobacteriaceae; genus Rhodococcus_F; species Rhodococcus_F baikonurensis. The sequence continues at coordinate 3,538,958 of NZ_CP066779.1, forward strand.
TGGTCGCGGTTCCCGCCTCCGGCACGCGATTCGCGTATATTTCGAGCGGCACCTGGTCGTTGGCTGGTCTCGAACTCGCACGCCCGGTAGTCACCGAAGACGCACGCCGCGCTAATTTCACGAACGAACGAGGCGTGGACGGGCGAACGCGATTCCTGCGCAACGTCGGCGGGCTGTGGCTGCTTCAGGAGTCCCTACGATCGTGGGCTCGAGAGGGTAGGCAGTTGGAGCTGCACCAACTGCTCGAGGAAGCGAGAGGGGTGGGTCCGTCAACGAAACGAATCGACGTCGACGACGTGAAGTTCATCGCGCCGGGCGACATGCCTGCACGGATCAGCGACGCCGCGGGGCTGTCGACGTCGCCAACGCCGGCCGAGGTGACCCGCTGCATTCTCGACTCACTGGCGAGTGCCTACCGCCACACTGTGCACACAGCCGGAGAACTCGCCGGAGCGAAAGTCGAAACGCTTGCAATCGTCGGCGGGGGCTCGCAGAATTCGCTGCTCTGCCAGCTCACCGCCGACGAATCGGGTCTCCCTGTCACTGCTGGGCCCGTCGAGGCAACGGCGCTGGGAAACATCTTGGTCCAAGCTCGTTCTCGCGGAGCAGCACCGTCGTCGCTGGAGGAGATTCGTCAGACGATCGCACACACCCACCGAATCCGACACTACGAGCCGCAATAGGTGATATCGCTGCACTGCCAGGGATATCGCGATCCTCCTTCTTCTTCGTCCAATGGTCACTGTCGGACCCCGGGACTACCGTCGTAGGCGGGGTTTGAAAAGCAGGGGTTTCGGCGAGTCGTCGGTAGGGCCCCATGCGCCCCCGGACCAGAGGAGCGGCGATGTCGGACAATACTTTCGATCTGGAAATCCTGAGTGCCTGGACTACTTTCGAGACTCATCTCGCTCGTTACATCTCCGTGATGGAGGACGACGACACCCTCGTGGTGGAGTCGCATTACGACAGCATGGACGAACTGGCGGACGCACCCGCGTGCATCCAGTTCTTCGCGTGGAATCAGACCTCCGTGCGCTGTGAAGTTCCGTCGAACAGATTTCTGCATCCATTACGGATGCTCGAACCGGAAGACCATTCGGCACTGCTCGACATGGGGTTCAACGCTCCCGATCTGTGCGAGCACGAGCCCGAGGGCAACGGGTCCATGTCCTTCTACATCGACGTCGACCGCGCTCGTCCCGAGGAACTGGTGACAAAGGTGCTCCGCGTCTTCCGCGAGATGTGGAGCATTGCGCACCCGTCGTTCCTGCGTGCCAGCACCAGTGGGCGCGAGTCGACGCCGGCGTTCGCCACGACGCCGTCTCACGCTCCCTCGGGTTCGGGCGACATGCTGCGGATCCTGGTCGACGGGGCCGTCGAACGCCTTCTCGGTCATCCGCCCAAGCGTGACGACGACGGCGACATCCCACTGGTCCGCGGTGAGCAGGTCACTTACGTTCGGGTCCTCGAGGACGACGAGTACGTGGAAGTGTTCTCGCGGGTCGTGCATTCGGTGGAGAACCTCGAGAACGCTGCTGTTGTTCTTGCCCAGCTCAATCGGCAGTGGCCGACCATCAAACTCATTCTCGTCGAGCAGAGTGTGCTGGGCGTGGTCCGCGTGGACGGCGCACCCTTCGTCGCCGAGCACCTGCTGCGGGCTCTGCGCTCGTTCGCCGAATTGGCCGAAGCATCGGACGAACTCGCCGAAGAACTGGGCGGGCAACCCATTCGCGCTACCGGAGACACCGCCTTCAACGACGGGATGGCCTCCGAGCACGAAGATCCCGGTGCCGAATACGAGTCACACGAGTGCCACGAATTTCCTCCGGCACTCATGGCGCTCCTCGAACTCGACGCCGACGGAACGGGCGAGCTCAGCGCCGAAGAGGTTGCCGTGATCTGTGAGCACGACCGCGACACCATTCTCGACTACCTGCGGATCAGCCAGGAGCAGGAGACGGCCTGGCACGAGGCGTTGACCGAGTCCATCCGGCGCAAGGACGACGACACCGACCTGTGCGCGGGCGAAAAGCGCGCGTGGACGCACGCGATCCGCAATCTCAGGCGCGGACTGCGCGTCGTCGTACTGCCCGCCAAGGATGCAGCGCCGACCCAGCTCGGCCTCTTCGACGATCAGGCCTGAGGGCCGGAAATCGGGCGCTGCCTGTCAGCCCGGTAGTGGGATGACGATGCCAGGCAGGATCTCGATCTGACGCGGCAACTGGGGGAGCGGCGGCACTTCGATCGGCGGCAAGCCAGGCACCTCGATGGGCGCTGGGGGAGCGGCCGCGCCCGTTGTGGGCGTACCCGTCCCGTCCCCCGAGGTCACGCCGGAGTTCGCGGGAACGCCGGCCTGCCCGCCGATGGGGTCGGGCCACGGGAAGCTCTCCCAGTCGGATCCCTTCAGCGCGCCGTCCATCGTGCTCTTCCAGATGTCGGCAGGCACTCCGGAGCCGTAGATCAAGCCGCCGTAGGAGTTGGTGATGGCCTGCGCGTCGGAAGTTCCGATCCAGACCGCGGTGGACAGCGACGGCGTGTAACCGACCATCCACGCGTCCTTGTTCTGCCCGGTGTCTCCCAGCTGCGCGGTGCCGGTCTTGGCAGCGGACGGGCGTCCACCGGCAAGCGCGTGACCGTTCGAGTACGACGCGATCGGCAGCATCGCCTGCGTGACGTTGTCCGCGACGGCCGCATCAAGACGACGCTCACCAGGCGAGACCGGACGATCGAGCAGGACTTCACCTTCGGCCGTCACGACCTTCTGGATGAAGTGCGGCTGCTGGTACACGCCGGAGTTAGCGAGTGTCGCGTACGCGGAGGCCATGTCGATAACGCGAGACTGATACTGGCCGAGCACGATTCCGTTCTCCGGCGGGCCACCCTCCTGGGTGAGCGTCGGGTAGTCGAGCCCTGGAATGTGTTCGGGGATTCCGGCCAGGTGGGCGGCGTCGGCAATCTTCTGGGGACCGTTCTCCATCGACAGCATCAACCGGTAGAAGCTGGTGTTCAGCGAGCGCTTGAGTGCCTCGGCGATGGTGCATCGACCACAGGATTCGCCGCCGACGTTTCCGATCGTCACACCGTTGATCGTGAGCGGTGAACTGTCGAACCGCGCGGACAGCGGAATATCTTCCATCAATGCTGCGACCAGGCCGAAGACCTTGAACGCTGAACCGGTCTGCAGCGGCGCCTGGGCATAGTCGAAGCCGGCTCCGTCGTCACCGCCGTAATAGGCGTCGACGCCACCGGTCTTGGGGTCGATGGACACTACTGCGGTCCGCAGGTCTTCCGGCTCGCCCTCGAGATTCCGCTTGACGGCGTTCAGCGCAGCTTCCTGCGCGACCGGGTCGATGGTTGTCGTGATCTGCAGACCAGCGGTGTTCAGCGTCTGATCGCTGATCCCGGCCTCGGCCAGTTCCTTGAGCACCTGGGTCTTGATGTGGCCTTCGGGTCCGGGCGCCTGGTTCAGATCGGTCGGCCGATTGGCGGGGGCGACAGCCGGGAACTGCATGGCGTCGCGATCCGTCTTGGTCAGGCTGCCCAGATCCACCATGCCGTTGAGAACGTAATCCCAGCGCGCTTGCAGCGCGGACAGATTGGTCTCGGGGTCCAGGAACGACGGGCTCTGGATGACGGATGCGAGAACTGCGCCTTCCTCGACGCTCAGCTCACTGACCGGCTTGTCGAAGTACGCGTTCGACGCGGCGGCGATGCCGTACGCACCGCGACCGAAGTAGATGGTGTTGAGATACGCGGCAAGAATGTCGTCCTTGGACCACTCGCGCGCCATCTTGGCGGAGATGACAAGCTCACGCAGCTTCCGGTCGATACTGCGCTTGTCGCCGACCAAGACGTTCTTCACGTATTGCTGAGTGATCGTCGAGCCACCGCCGGCGCTTTCCTTGCCCATCACGTTGTCGCGGGCAGCGCGAGCAAATCCGGAGATCGAGAATCCGGGGTTGGTGTAGAAGTTACGATCCTCCGCCGAGAGCACCGAATCGCGGACGTGAATCGGGATGGCCGACAACGCGACCTCGGTCCGGTTTCCCTCTGGCGGCACCACTTTCCCGAGCACGGTCGTACCGTCGGCCATGTAGATGGTGGACACCTGATTGGTCTGCATGTCCGAGGGGCGCGGGACGTCGGTCCGGCTGTACGCGACAGCAAAAACCGACGCAGGCACGATGATCATCAGGAGCACGAGAACGTAGATGGTCCGCCGGACGTACCGCCACTTGGAGCGCTGCTTCTTCGCCGGCTTGGCCGACTTGCTCGACCGAGGCGAATTAGCCGACTTGCCCGATCGAGCCGACGACTGATCGCCACCCGTCGCACTCGATCTGTTCGATGGACTCACTCAACACTCCCGGTCGTGGATCCGGACTTACCGGCACCATTCCACCAGGGTGATATCTCGATCAGATAACTCCCGGCAACTGCGATACCGAAATGTCACCCTACCGGGCTGGCTACTCGCGACGTTCTGCTCGGACCGCGTTCCGATATCCGCGGAACGCCAGCCCGAGAGCGACGACGCAACCGAGCAGCACCAAAGACGGCATAACGCCGGGGTCACCCTTGACTATCGCAACCACAGCGCCGATCAACGCCATGAGGGCGAAGACCGAGATGAAGCCGGCAATCAGCTCCATGCGCTGGGCGCGCGAAGCCCGCCTCATCGAAACCGTGCGGCCCGCATCACGACTTGACGCCGCCTGCGGTCAGACCGGCGATGATGCGTCGCTGGAAGATGAGAACCATGATGACCAACGGGACCATCACCAGGGTTCCGCCGGCCATGATCGAGGTGTACGGCGTGACGAATGGGTCGGTTCCGGAGAACTTGGCCATCGCCACCGTGACGGGCGCGGTCTTGTCACTCGAGAGTTGCAGCGAGAGCAGGTACTCGTTGACCGTCGCGATGAAGGCCAGGATCGCGGTGGTGAACAGCGCCGGCGCGGCGAGCGGCAGCATGATCAGGCGGAAGGCCTGGCCACGGGTGGCGCCGTCGATACGCGCCGCTTCTTCGAGCTCCCACGGAAGTTCGGAGAAGAACGACGTCAGCGTGTAGACCGTCAGCGGCAGCACGAACGAGATGTTCGGGATGATCAGCGCTTTGTAGCTGCCGATCCAGCCGATGTCGGTGAACAACTGGAACAGCGGAGTCACGAGGGCGACGACCGGAAACATGGACGCGCCGAGGATGATTCCGGTGACGAAGTATTTGCCACGGAAATCGAAACGCGAGAGCGCGTACGCCGTGAACACACCGATGACCAAGGCGATCAGCGTGGTCGCACCCGCGATGATGAGGCTGTTCATCAGTGCCCGGGTGAAGTTCACCTTGGCATCGGGATCGAGCGCCGCCGTGAAGTTGGACAGCGTGAGATTGGTGGGCCACAGCGACGTCGAGAACGTGTCCGCCGGGTCGCGCAGCGCCGTCACGATCATCCAGTAGCAAGGAGCGAGTCCCCACACGATGATCAGTACGACGCCGATGTAGGTGCCGATCTTGCCGCGTAGTGCCTTGTTCATACCGGCTCCCCCTTCCGCTGCTTTTCCTGCGTGCTGACCGCATTGGCTCCGAGGAATCGGACCAGGATGAAGGCCACAGCGAAGATGATGAGGAACGTGATGGTGGACAGTGCCGACGCCGAATTGGCGCCGACGCGCATCTGATCGACCACCAGAACCGAGATGGTGGAGGTGGCCGGATTGGATCCCATCATGATCGCGGGCAGGTCGTACATGCGCAGCGCGTCCATCGTGCGGAAGAGCACCGCCACCATGAGTGCGGGCTTGACCAGTGGAAGCGTGATCATGCGGAACCGCTGCCACGCCGTCGCACCGTCGACCTTGGCGGCCTCGTAGACGTCGGCGGGAATCATCTGCAGACCCGCGAGTATCAGCAACGCCATGAACGGCGCCGTCTTCCAGACGTCGGCGACGACGATCGCGAATCGCGCCGGCCAGGGATCGGCCGTCCACAGGATGTTGGTGCCGAGGATCTTGTTGGCGATGCCGTCGTTGGCGAAGATGAAGAACCACAGCTTCGCGGTGACCGCCGTGGGGATGGCCCAGGGAATCAGCACGGAAGCGCGGAGCAAGCCGCGTCCGCGGAACGTCTTGGCCATGATCAGCGCCATCGACAGACCGATCACCGTCTCGAGCAGGACGGTGACGACGGTGAAGCCGAACGTGTTTCCGATCGACTGCCAGAACTGCGATCCGAGTGTGCCGGGCGGGCAGGGAATCGAACCGTTGGCGGTGTTGCAGGACTCGGTGATCCAGTTCTTGTAGTTGTCGAACCACGTGAACTGACCGGTGACGAACATGCCGGTCTCGGGATCGAGTTTCTTGCCGTCGCTGTGCATCGACATCCAGATCGCTCGTCCGAGCGGATACAGAATGATGACGGCGAGAACGATCAGCGACGGTGCGACGAACGCCCACACCGGAACTCGTCGACGCTTCTTCGGCTTGTCGGCCGACGCAGGCGGGGGCGAGGTCGGTGGGGGTGGAGTAGCTGCAAGGTCAGGCAGAACCTTGGTCAGGGATGTCCCTGCTGCCTCGGATGCCGACGGCTCTTCTAGCGGTTCCGGTGCACGGTGTCTCCCACCAACGCCCGAACGGTCGGGACCGGTTGAACCGGCCCCGACCGTGGGGTTGGTAGGCACAGCCGCGGAAGGATCCTGCGGTTCTGCCATTGCTTATTGCTCCTGGTAGATCAGTTACCGGCGGTTTCGATGCCGGCCTTGGTGTCCGCCAAGGCCTGCTCGACGGTCTTCTCGCCGCGAATAGCAGCGTAGGTGTTGTCGGAGATCGACTTCGACACCTGCGTGTAGTACGGCGTGACGGGGCGCGGCTGAGCGGTAGCGAGTGCTTCCTTCAGGGTCGCGAAGTACGGGAACTGAGCGAGCACTGCCGGGTCGTCGTAGACAGCCGCGAGGACGGGGGCGCCGCCGACCTCGGTGAAGTACGTCTGCGACTTCTTGGTCTGCATGAACTCGAGGAAGTCACGAGCCGTGGCCGGTGCGTCCGAGTACGCGCTGATGCCGACGTTGTAGCCGCCGACCGTCGAAGCGCCCGGTCCGTCGACACCCGGAAGGACGGTGTAGCCGTACTTGCCGGCAACCGAGGTCTTCTCACCGTCGACCGAGAAGCCGGACCACGTGCGCATGAAGAGTGCCTTGCCGTCACCGAACGCGGTCTGCGACTCGCCCTCGGAGTAGGTCAGTGCTTCCTGCGGGATGGTGTTGTCGGCGAAGTTGTCGACGATCGACTGGACGCCTGCCTTCGTCTTGTCGTCGATGGCCGGGGTGAGTCCGTCCGGGCCGACCCACGGGCCGTCGAAAGCGTTGGTGATCTCGGTGGTGTTGACCGTCAGGCCCTCGTAGTTCTTGAACTGACCGATGTAGCAGGAGATGCCGGCTTCGACAGCCTTCGGGCAGTTTTCCTTGAGCTCGGCCCACGTGGTGGGAGCCTTCTCGACGAGGTCCTTGCGGTAGTACAGGAACGCGGCGTTGGTGTTCTTCGGCGCTGCGTAGAGCTTGCCGTTGTAGGTGCCCGAAGCGACGGTCGACGGCAGGAGGCCGGACTCGTCGATCGCGAGGTCACCCTCGAGCGGCAGCAGCCAGCCGTTTGCGGCGAACTGAGCGGTGTTGACGACGTCGACGCCGATGAGGTCGTACTCGTCGCTCTTGGCCTGCATGCGCTGGGTGATGTCGTCGACCTGCGCGTTGGCTTCCTTGGCCAGCGGCTTGAGCGTGACCTTCTCGTCCGGATGCTCCGCATTCCAGTCGGTGATGATGTTTTCGAGCGCCTCGTTCAGGGCATCCTGCCCCTCGACGATCGTGATGGGTCCGCGGCCTTCGCTCGAGGACGATCCCCCGGATGCGGCCGTGGTGCTGGTTCCGCTGTCCTTGTCCGAATCGGACGAGCAGCCTGCCAGTACCAGCATGGACGCTGCCGTGGCTGCAATTGCAGCGCGGCGCATCGCCTTCGAGTTCAGAACCATGGATTCGCTCCCCGTATGTGTATGACAAATAGACGGTCACCGAGAGCCGGCTCACGGCATGCGCCATGGGTGCCGGCTCCCGGCATCGGCCCCTACTGTGGCACGAGACACCCGTACTTGTGGGTATTACGCCGAACCTGAATCGGTCATGTGTCGTTTGACAGGTCCACCTAACCCAGGCGACGCCCGTCGGTGGTGGCAAAAATGTGCACCTTCTCGGGGTCGACGCGCAGGTTGACGCGCTCGCCCTTCTGCGGCGGATTGCGCCAGTCACCACGCGAAACGATCTGCTGCAACCGTCCACCGATCGTGGTGCGTCCGTAGACGTAGGCGTCGGAACCGAGTTCTTCGACGACGTCGACCTCCATCGGCAGGCCTTCGGCGGCGATCTCGAGGTGCTCGGGGCGAATACCCAGAACGACCTCGGTTTCGACGACGCCGTTCATCGTCTCGCGCGGAACCGGAACGATCCCGTCGCCGAATGCGACGCCGCCGTCGACGACGGGGAGGGTGAACAGGTTCATCGCGGGTGAACCCATGAAGCCGGCGACGAAGACGTTCTTCGGCTTGTTGTACAGCTCGCGCGGCGAGGCGCACTGCTGCAGGATTCCCTTCTCGAGGACGGCGACGCGGTCACCCATCGTCATCGCCTCGACCTGGTCGTGGGTCACGTAGACCATCGTCGTCGCGAGGCGTCGCTGCAGCTGAGCGATCTGCGTACGCGTCTGAACACGGAGTTTCGCGTCGAGGTTCGACAGCGGCTCGTCCATGAGGAAGACCTGCGGCTGGCGGACGATGGCGCGGCCCATCGCCACTCGCTGACGCTGACCACCGGACAGCGCTTTGGGCTTGCGATCGAGGTACGGCTCGAGGTCGAGCATCTTCGCGACCTCTTCGACGCGGGCGCGAATCTCCGTCTTGTTGGTTCCGGCGAGTTTGAGCGCAAAACCCATGTTCTCGGCCACCGACATGTGCGGGTACAGAGCGTAGTTCTGGAAGACCATCGCGATGTCGCGCTCTTTCGGTTCCTGACCGGTGACGTCTCGGTCGCCGATGAGGATGCGTCCGCTGTGGACGTCTTCGAGCCCGGCGAGCATGCGCAGGGTGGTCGACTTTCCACAGCCGGAGGGTCCGACGAGAACGAGGAACTCGCCGTCCTCGATCTCGAGGTCGAGCTTGTCCACTGCCGGCGTGCTTGATCCGGGGAACAGGCAGGTGGTGCTCTCGAAAGTCACTGAAGCCATGACGGGGTTGATCCCTTCTACCGGCAGGAACGTGCCGGACGATCCAAGTTGAGGGTGAGCGTGTGCGCTAGCAGCATAAACGTCCGTGTCGGCGCGCGAGCGTAGTCTTTCACGGTGAGTTCGGAGAAGATGCTGACCCGCATCGGTGCGTTGCTTCGCCAAGCGGAGTCCACCGACAATCCACACGAAGGTGAAGCCTTCATGGCCGCCGCGCAGCGGTTGGCCACCGGTTCCGCGATCGACCTGGCGGTCGCGCGTGCGCACACCGCGTCCTCGGAGAAACGTGCGACGCCCACTCAACGGCTCATCACCATCGGCGAACCGGGTAAGCGCGGGCTGCGAACGTACGCCCAGTTGTTCATCGCCATCGCCGCTGCAAACGACGTGCAATGCGACATCGCGCAGACGTCGGCCGTCATCTACGCCTACGGCTTCGCCGGTGACATCGACGTGTGCGAAGCCCTGTACTCGAGCCTGCTCTTCCAGATGGTGCGTGACTCCGACGCGTACGTGCGTTCCGGGGCGTACCGCGGCGAAACGTCCGTGCGGACCGTCGTCGAAACTCGTGGACGACGACGCGTCAGCACGCAGGTCCGCAAGCCGGTGGCCGGAGTGACGGCGCGCCTGAACTTCCAGATGGCGTACGCGTCCCGCATCGGCGCTCGGTTGGCCGAGACGAAGCAGGAGACGGAGAAGGCGGCGATCGCAGAATCTGCCACGTCGTCTTCGGAAACTGCACTCGTGCTGCGTAACAAGGAAATCGAGCTGAAGGACTACTACTCGTCCAACTCCAAAGCGCGTGGGACGTGGCGGGGCGGTGGCCGCGCGAGCGCCGGGCATTCCTCGCATGCTCGACGAGCGGGTGATCGGGCGGCGCGCTCCGCACGCCTGGGAAACCTTCCGGAGATCGGCGGGGTGCGCGGGCAGCTCGACTCGTGAGGGATACGCAGCGGAGCGCCGTCTACGAGGCAGAGACGTTGGTGCGCACCATGTTCGATCGCGCCGACGAGCGCGGGCTTCGGAGCGTCGAAGTCATGGGTTCCACCATCACCCTGCCGGTCGAGCGCAAATTCGGTTCCGTGGAGTCGGTCCAGGCGTACTGCGATCAGCTACTCGGACTGAACTGGGTTCGGGAGACCTGGCCTCGCGCAACCGTTCCGGTGTCCGTACGGTCCCGCGCCGGTAATGCGGCCGCCCACTATTCGAACGACGTCATCGCCGTTCCAGACGACCGTGACGGCCGGTGGGCACTGCGAGAATTCGTCGTCCTGCACGAACTCGCGCACCACCTGGGCGACCCAGCCTCCGACGAGGCTTCCCACGGGCCCGAGTTCGTCGACCGCTACACGAGCCTTGTCGGCGAGATCGTCGGGCCCGAGGCGGCCTTCGTTCTTCGAGCGATGTTCCTTGCCGGCGGTGTCCAGACAAGTTGAGGGTTATCAGCCCTCGGTGAACCGGGTGGTGCGCGAACCGGTCGGCTGGAATACTCGGCCTATGGAGGCATCGCGGAGATTAGTCCTGGTCAAGGGTGAGTCGGAACTCCCCGATCCGGCTGTCGCCGTCCGCAAACCCCCACTGATTCGCGAAGCCTACGGACGAGTGTTGCGGGAGGTCCGACGCGATCAGGACCGAACTCTCGACGACGTCGCCGCAAAGGTCGGGATGTCGAAGCAGTACCTCTCCGAGATCGAACGAGGCAAGAAGGAACCGTCGTCGGAAATTCTGCGCGCCATCTGCGAAGCGCTCGGGATGCCGCTCGAGCACCTGCTGTTCCGAGCAGGCAACAGGATCGTTGCGCTCAACTCCCTCACCTTCGGGCATTCTCCCGCACCGATCTCCGGTCCCGTCCTGATGGCAGCCTGATCAGTTCCCTTCGATGAGGGTGTCAGCCAGTCCGTAGGAGATAGCGTCGTCGGCAGTGAAGATCCTGTCGCGATCGGTGTCCTTACGGAGTCGCTCGACGCTCTGACCGGTGTGCTTACTCAGAATCGCCTCGGTCTGCTCCCGGATTCTCAGGATCTCGGCTGCTTGAAGCGCGAGGTCCGAGATGGTGCCGCTACCTTGCGTCGACGGTTGGTGCAGCAGCACCCGGGAATGGGCGAGAACATGCCGATGGCCCGGAGTGCCGGCGGCGAGAAGCACTGCAGCAGCCGAAGCCGCTTGACCCATGCAGTACGTCGAAATCGTCGGTTTCAAGAACTGCATGGTGTCGTAGATCGCGAGCATCGCCGTGGTAGAACCGCCGGGAGAGTTGATGTACAAACCGATTTCGCGATCCGGGTTGTCGGCCTGCAGATGCAGCATCTGAGCCATCACGACGTTGGCGACGCCGTCGTCGATCTCTGTGCCGAGAAAGACGATGCGTTCGTTGAGCAGCCTGCTGAAGATGTCGAAAGACCGCTCACCCGTTGGTGTTCGCTCGATGACACTGGGAATCGTGTACTGGGACATGACGTCACAATCCGATCTTGGGGAAGGTGGCTTGCGGTGCGATCTCGGCGAAGGACGTCACGACGCGGTCGACGATCCCGTACTCGCGCGCCTGTTCGGCGGTGAACCAACGATCCCGATCGCTGTCGGTCTCGATCTCCTCGACGGTCCGGCCCGTTTCGGTGGCGAGGATTTCCTGCGATTGACGCTTCATCAGCTCGAGGCTCTCGGCCTGGATCGCAATGTCCACCGCAGTGCCACCGATACCTGCCGAAGGTTGGTGCATCATGATGCGGCTGTGCGCCAAGCTGATTCGCTTGCCGTGGGTACCGGAGCAGAGAAGCACCTGGCCCATGCTGGCGGCGAAGCCCATCGCGACCGTCACGACGTCGTTGGGGATGAGCTTCATGGTGTCGTAGATGGCCAGACCGGCAAACACCGATCCGCCGGGTGAATTGATGTAGAGCACGATGTCGCGCTTGGGGTCGGTGGTGGCGAGTAGTACCAGTTCCGAACACACACGTTCGGCCATGGCGTCGTTGACCTCACCGGTGAGCAGAATGGTTCGCTGTCGGAAGAGCCTGTCTGTCAACAGGTCACGGTAGCCGGTATCGGTGGGCGCTTCAGTAGTCATGAATCCATTCCTACCGGCGCAGCGATGCCGGGGCCCCGCCTGTCTGCTGTGGGCAGACCGCCCCTGTTTTGCCCGCCGCCTTTGCCTGCCCCCCCCTTTGTGCTTGCCCCCCTTTTTGCCTGCCCCCCCTTTTTGAGCGAACGGCACGTTCAGTCGATCTAAGGCGCCGAACGTACCGTTCGCTCGAAAAGGGGTGGGTACGAGAAGCGGGCATACCCGTCACCGACCGGTAGCGGTACCGCGCACACCCGGCCATGATGGAGAAGACAACCATTCCTCTCGTCAGGAGCGTGGCATGACTCGTCCGGTACGCATCGGTGTTCAACTCCAACCTCAGCACGCACCCGATTACGGGTTGATTCGCGACGCCGTCTTGCGGTCCGAGGACGCCGGGGTGGACATCGTCTTCAACTGGGACCACTTCTACCCGTTGACCGGCGATCCCGACGGCGCCCACTTCGAATGCTGGACCATGCTCGGCGCCTGGGCCGAGCAGACCGAACGCGTCGAGATCGGCGCCCTGGTCACCGGCGGCGGTTACCGCAATCCGGATCTGCTGGCCGACATGGCGCGAACCGTCGACCACATCAGCGGCGGACGCCTGATCCTCGGCATCGGTGCCGGCTGGTTCGAGAAGGACTACGACCAGTTCGGATACGACTTCGGCACCCCAGGTTCACGGCTGAAACTGCTGGGCGAATACCTCCCCCGCATCACGGGCCGCCTGGCCAAGGGCAACCCGCCTCCGACGCGCAATATCCCGGTTCTCATCGGGGGTGGCGGCGAGAAGAAGACCTTGCGACTGGTCGCCGAGTACGCCGACGTCTGGCACAGCTTCGGTGACCGCGAGACACACCTGCGCAAGTCGGACATCCTCTCCGACCATTGCGCCGACGTGGGCCGGAACCCGACCGAAGTGGAGCACTCGGTTCCGTGGCCTGGGCTCGAGAATGCTGCTGACCTGGTCGCCGACGGTGTCTCGCTCTTCACCGTCGGCGTCAGCGGACCTGACTACGACCTGACGACGCTCGTCGAGGCCATCGGCTGGCGGGATGACAACACGGCACCGGCATTGAGCGGACTCGCCTGAGTGGTTCCCAACACCTCGTCGTTGTCGGCGCCGAGAACGGGCGGCGCCGACGTCAGACGTGGCCTCCGGCCGGAGAAGTTGACCGGAAAGGCCACTTGCTTGAGCGGACCGAGCGCCGGATGGTCGACGGTTCCGACCATGCCGAGTGCGGCGGTGTGGGGATCGGAGTAGATCTCGTCGAGGTGGCGGATCGGTGAAACCGGGACCGCTCGTTCGGCGAGAAGAGCGCACCAGTGTTCGACGGTGTCCGACGCGAAGGCGCTGGTGAGTTCCCGTTCCAGACTCTCGCGGTTCTCCACCCGCTCACGGTTGTGGACGAAACGAGGATCGGTGACCAGTTCGTCTCGACCGATGGCCTCGCACAGCGACGCCCACATCGCGTCGTTGCCGACGGCGATGACGAAGTACCCGTTGCTGGCAGGAAATGCTTGGTAGGGGGCAAGATTCGGGTGACCGGAGCCCAGCGCCGTCGGACGCTCACCGGTGGCGAAGTAGCTGGTCGCCCAGTTCACGTGCATGGCGAGTTGGCACTCGTACAGCGACGTGGTCACGTACTGTCCGCGTCCGGTGCGACCTCGCTCGACCAATGCGGCCAGCACCCCGACCAGTCCGAACAGCGCTGCGCCCAGATCTCCCAACGCAAACCCGGACTTCATCGGGGCGCCGCCGGGTTCACCGGTGAGCGACATGAGCCCTCCCGCGGCTTGCGCGATCATGTCGTAACCCGGCTCGTCGCGCAGTGGGCCTTCTTCACCGAACGCCGAGATGTGCAGGGTGATCAGGTGGGGATACCGCTCGCACAGTGCCTGGTAGTCGAAGATCTTCTGTAATCCGCTGCCCGGCTTGAAGTTCTCCACCACCACATCGGTCTCTTCGAGCATGCGGTGGATGATCTCCTGCCCTTCGGTGGACTTGAGGTCGATCGTCACCGACTTCTTACCGCGGTTGATCGCGAGGTAGTAGGCAGCATCGACCCCGACGAAGGGAGGTCCCCATGAACGCGTGGGGTCACCGCCCTCGGGGTGTTCGATCTTGGTGACGTCGGCTCCGAGATCGGCAAGCGACATGGTTGCGTACGGGCCGGCAAGGATCTTCGACAGATCGAGGACGCGGACACCGGCCAGGGGTGCGGGGCCTGTTGGAGTATTCACCGGTGACCTCCTGCTACAGAAAGGAACTCGGCTTCGGCGTCACGTGCATCATTCAGCTCGACGTCGCCGCCGTCGGTTATCACGTCGAGTTTGCCGAGCGCGGCCGACGGCACCTTCCCGGCTAGACCGGCCAGGTAGGAGTTCGCCACCAGCAGTGACCGGTACCCGCGACCTTCTCGGATGCCGTGATCCGCAAGGTCGAAGAGCAGGGTCGCCATGACGGTACGAGCCAACTCGTCGGAGTACCTTGCACTCGCAGCCTGCGCGGCATCGTCAGTTCCCGCGATCAGACGATCTCCTTCATCGACCAGTTCCTCCCAGCGCCGCAACAGAACTCCGGCCCCGGCTTCGCAGTCCGGTCCGACGGCGGACAGGATGTCCGTCATCGCTCCCGCGACCGTGCGGTGCGAATCGAACTTGCGTAGGCACCGAAGTACGTCCAGCGCAATGACATTGCTCGAGCCCTCCCAGATGGAGCCGAGGTGAGCGTCCCGCACGAGTCGCGGATCGACCCATTCCTCGATGTACCCGTTTCCGCCGCGCACCTCCATTGCCTCACCGGTGACCACTCGCGCACGTTTGCACACGAAGTGTTTGGCGATCGGCGTCAGCACCCTGATCAGTGCTCGCGCTTGATCGTCACCGCCGTCTGCAGCCTGAAGACACTGTGCGCTGTACGCCACCAGCGAGAGCGAAGCCTCGGCATCGAGCGCGAGGGGAAGAAGAGTCGCCCGCATCAGCGGCTGATCGAAGAGCCTCTTACCGAACACGACTCGGCTCTTCGAATGTTCGACAGCTTCGCGGACCGCTCGGCGCATGAGAGCGCTCGAACGCATCGCGTTGGACAGCCGCGACGTGTTGACCATCTCCGCCATCTGCCGGAAACCTCGTTCGAGTTCGCCGACCTGGAGTGCGTGTGCGCGGTCCAGCGTCACCTCGCCACTCGGCATGGAACGTGTACCCAGCTTGTCCTTGAGCCGATCGATCGCGAGGTTGTTGCGCTCGCCGGAATCCAAAGTCTTGGGCACCATGAACATTCCGACTCCACGCGTCGAACCATCCTGTCCGCCCGGAAATCTTGCAAGGGTGATGATCACGTCGGCATCGGGGTTGGAGGCGAACCACTTCTTGCCCGTCAGGACCCATCCGTCACCGTCGCGCTCGGCACGCGTTTCAGTGCAGGCGATATCGGTGCCTGCCTGAATCTCGGTCATGAACATCGCACCCGTCTTCGCATGCTCGGGATCGGTCGACGTCAACGCGTCGATCCAGGGCGAGAACACGGCCGGATCACCGAACATACGCAGCGTCCGCGCAGCAGCATCTGTCATCGACACCGGGCAGGCCAGCCCGAACTCTGCCTGAACGAAGACGTACGACGC
Source organism: Rhodococcus sp. P-2 (assembly GCF_016598535.1). GTDB lineage: Bacteria > Actinomycetota > Actinomycetes > Mycobacteriales > Mycobacteriaceae > Rhodococcus_F > Rhodococcus_F baikonurensis. The sequence continues at coordinate 3,554,906 of NZ_CP066779.1, forward strand.
GAGGTACTTCGCGAGTGGCGGAGGTACGGAGTCCCATCCGTGCAACCCTTTTCGGTGCGACATGGCGGACAGGCCGTACTCGTTGTACGCCGCCCGGCACAGTTCCAGGTAGGCCGGGTGATAAGAAATCCGGTCGACGCGATCACCAGCCCTGTCGAACTGCTGCAACACCGGTGGATTCTTGTCGGCGATGTGGGCAAGCTCGGACAAGCGGCCGGCGGCATCTCGACCCAGTCGGTCGAGCAAGCCGTTCATCGTCTTCCGGTCCGCCCCGGTGGTCCATCTGTCTACTACCGCTTTCAGAGCGGGGTCGGTGTGTGCGAAGTTCATCAGTGGTCAACGCCTTTCAGGGTGGAAACATCGGTCACGTTCGAAGAGCTCGTCGACTCCGACCCTTGCGCGTGCAGCGCACTCCTGCGCAACAAAGCAGTCATACAGACGAGGGAGAGAACGACATACACGAGCCCGAGAGCTACTACCGGCCAGATCGAGTTGGTGCGTGTCAGCAGATACTGGCTGACCATCGGAGCCGTTCCGGCAAAAACGGCGGTCGAGAGTTGGTACGACAGAGAGATGCCCGTGTACCGAACGTTGGTGGGGAATACCTGCGCCAGAATGCCGGCCAAGGCGGCGTAATACATTGCATGAGGGGCCGTTGCGAGCACCATACCCAGAATCGCCAGGGGCACGGAGCCCGTCTGAACCAGCACGAACATCAGTGGCAGGAGCACGATCTCCGGCAGCAGCATCCAACGGACCGCTTTCGACGGATCGATCCGCGTGGCCAGCACAGCGCCGAAAGGCTGTACGAGCGCCTGGGCTACCAGTGCCACGGTGATGACAAGAAGAAAGTCGCTGCGCTCGAAGCCGAGATCCGTTGTCGCCCATGAGAGCGCAAAGGTGGTCTTGACGTACGTGATGGCAACACCGGCAACCACAGCGCCGACGCCGAGAGCAAGTTCGACGGGATGCGAACGCAACACTTCAACCAGTGGCATCCGTGTACGTTCCTGTGCCGCAACAGCCTTCTTCATTTCGGGTGTCTCGGAGATGTGCAGCCTGATGTAGAGAGCGACGATCACCAACGCTGCGGATCCGAGGAACGGCAGACGCCAACCCCACGACTCGAACACCGAATCCGACATCAAGGTCAGGCCGAGGAACGCGAGTGTCGCGAGCAGATTTCCGACCGGCGAACCCTGCTGCGCAAACGCCCCGTAGAGCACCTTCTTCTTCGGGGGAGCGAACTCGGTGGCGATCAATACGGCGCCACCCCATTCGCCGCCCATGGCAATGCCCTGGAGAACACGAAGTGCCACAAGCAGTATCGGCGCCCAGATCCCGATCTGTGCGTACGTAGGGAGGAGGCCGACACCGACCGTTCCCAACCCCATCAGAGCGAGAGTGATGATCACGGCGTTCTTGCGGCCGAATTTGTCTCCGAAGTGCCCGAACACCACTCCGCCGACCGGCCGGGCCACGAATCCCACGGCAAAGGTCGCGAAGGCTGCGAGTGTTCCCACCGCCGGCGACGCATCTGGGAAGAACAGCGGGCCGAGGACCAACGCTGATGCGGTTCCGTAGATGTAGAAGTCGAACCATTCGATGGTCGTTCCGACAAACGCCGTGATTCCGGCCTTGCGCGCCTGTTTGGTGCTGTATTCGGGTGGACTGGTGTCTTGACCTGGGTGTTGATCCACGGTTCTCCCTGATTCTCGCGTCGGGCATCACCAAGGGATGCAATGTGAGGCGTGAATCACTATCGTCCGAAATCCATGTAGAGTCCAAGACTTAGTTCGACTCATTTATGTAGGAGAACCACATAATGAAACGGGGAGGAGCGACATGGAACTGCGTCAGCTGCGCGCGTTTCTCGCAGTCGCCGACGAACTTCATTTCGGCCGGGCCGCCGAGCGACTCCACATCGGGCAATCCCCGCTCAGCCAAACCATTCGGGCGCTCGAGCGCGAACTCGGCACCGACCTGTTCGTCCGGACTACCAGGTCAGTGCAGTTGACCGCCGCCGGTGAAGCCTTGGTCACGCCTGCACGGATCATCGAAGCGCAGATTGCCCTCGTCAGAGATATCGCATCAGCTGCCTCGACCGGGGAAACAGGTCGTGTCACGGTGGGTTTCGGCGGAACCGGCGGCTACACGGTGCTGTCGGCTCTCACACGGTCCTTGGCCGACTCCCATCCGGGAATCGAACTGGAACTACGGCCGCAGATGTACTCGGGTGAGGTGCTCGACGCTCTCCGACGCGGAACACTCGACATGGGCATAGTCGGCCTGCCCATTCCGCGCGGATTCGAGACTCACACGGTGCGCGAGGAAACCTTGATGGTCGCAGTTCCCGCCAGGCATCACCTCAGTACCCACGACTCGGTGTCACCGGAAGACCTGGCAACCGAACGATTCGTGATGTATCCCGCCGAGCACGGCTCGGTGGTGCGCGATGCGACGTTGTCCGTTTGCGCCACAGCAGGTTTCACGCCCACCGTCGCGCACGAAGCCCCCGATCCGTACAGCCTGTTGGCCATGGTCGGAGCGGGGGTCGGGATCGCCGTCGTCGTGGAGTCGACGGCGCATCTGTCCATGGACGGGGTCGTGTACCTGCCGATCGCCGGGGCCACGCCCACGCTGAAAATCGCGATGGCATGGCGACCGAACAATCCGACGCCCGCAGTACACACCGTCACCAGGGTGCTGAAGGAGCAGCCTTAGGCTCTCGCGAGAATCCCCGCGAAATCGGTTCCTACAGGAAGAGTTCCGTACTCGTGACCACGGTCGGCGCCGAGGCGGGCGGCAATGAACGCATCGGACGAAGCGGCCGGGGAGTGGCGCACCATGAGCGAGGCTTGAAGTGCCAACGCCATAGCCTCGACGACGGTCCGAGCGCGGAGCTGGGCGTCGGCGGGTGCCATCGTGGCGAGCTCACCGAGTTGGCGTCGCACCCGATCGAGGTGCTGATCGAGAACCGGGTTGTTCCCGCGAGCGAGGTTGATCTCGTGGTCGAAGGCGGCAACGGAATCGGGTTCACGGGTCATCGCGCGCAGGACATCGAGCGCGATGACGTTGCCCGACCCCTCCCACACGGCCATGACGGGCTGCTCACGGTAGCGACGGGCAAGCGGGAAGTCCTCGGTGTAACCGTTGCCGCCCAGGCATTCGAGGGCTTCGTAGGAGTGGTGCGGACCGCGCTTGCAGATCCAGTACTTCGCAACGGCTGTCGCGAGTCGGCGGAAAGCCTTCTCCTGCTCGTCCGCGTCCTCGTCCTGGGCGCGAGCCAATCGCAGTGCGGTGATGGTCGCGGCTTCGGATTCGAGAGCCAGATCGGCAAGTACCGACGTCATTGCCGGCTGATCTGCCAGGACGGCACCGAAAGCGCTGCGGTGCCGCGCATGCCACACCGCTTCGGCCACCGACTGACGCATACCCGCAGTGCTGCCGAGAATGCAGTCGAGTCGCGTCTGGGACACCATTTCGATGATGGTCCGCACACCACGGCCCGGTTCGCCGATCATGGTGCCGACGGTGCCGTCGAGTTCGATCTCGGACGATGCGTTGGACTTGTTGCCCAGCTTGTTCTTCAGACGTTGGATACGGAAAACGTTACGTGTGCCGTCAGGCAGGATGCGGGGAAGAAGGAAGCAGGAAAGTCCCTCGCCGGCAGCACCTTCGGCCTGAGCGAGAACCAGGAAGGCGTCGGACATCGGCGCCGAGCAGAACCACTTGTGTCCGGTGAGCAGGTAGTCAGCACCCGGGCCGCCACGTCCGGCCGGCTTGGCGATGGTCGTGTTGGCTCGCACGTCGGAGCCGCCCTGCTTCTCCGTCATCGACATTCCGAAGATCGCGGATGCCTTTCCGGGAGCGTCCAACTCGGGGGTGTAGCTCCGAGAAAGGGCGCGCGGGGTCCAGAGGGCGGCTACATCCGGCTGCAGCTCGAGCGAGGGGATCACGGCGTGCGTCATGGAGATCGGGCATGCGTGACCCGGTTCGACCTGGGAGAAAAGCATGAATGCCGCGGCCCGAGCCACGTTGGCACCCGGCTTCGGGTCAGCCCAGGCAGAGGTGTGAGCACCGTGCGCAACGGCGGCAGAGATGATCCGGTGATACGACGGATGGTATTCGACCTCGTCGATGCGATTTCCCCAGCGATCGAAGGTCTTCAGTTCGGGGATCACCGTGTTGGCCAGCTCCGCGTCGTGCTGGAACCCGGCACTGCCGACCAGTTCACCGATGTCCGTGAGTTCACTTGTAGCCCAATCGGCGTCGTGGCGCGCGACGCCTTCGGCCAGGACCGTGTCGAGCAGGAACTCGTTGACGTCCGTGCGCGGTACCGACTGGTTGAGCACTGCATGGGTGCGATGCGGCGCCGGGTGGGTGACGGTGTGCTCGGAGACAGTCTTCTCGGAAATATCAGTCATGACAGGCCTTTCAGCTCGCGGCGCGGATGAGGTGCTTCTGGATCTTGCCGGTCGGCGTGCGCGGAAGGATGGTCGCGAACACCACTTCACGCGGAATCTTGTAGCGCGCCAACTTGTCCGAGAGGTAGTCCTTGATGTCGTCGGCGCTGATGACATCCGGTTCACGCCAGACGACGTGTGCGACGACGGTCTCGCCCCATTCTTCGTTGGGTTTTCCGACAACGGCGACGTCGACGACGTCGGGGTGGCCGGAGATCACGTCCTCGACCTCCTTGGAGTAGACGTTCTCGCCGCCCGTGATGATCATGTCCTTCGCGCGGTCGACGATGAAGAGGTAGCCGTCCGCATCCTTACGCGCCAGATCGCCGGTGCGATACCAACCTCCGTCGGCAAATGCAGCCTTCGTGGCAGCGGGGTCGTCGAGGTACCCCTGCATGACGGTGTCGGCGCGCAGCCAGATCTCACCGATCTGATCGGGCTCCGCGTCGGTGCCGTCATCGGCAACCAGTCGCAGATCGACGCCGGCCAGCGCGACGCGGCCGATCGAGCCCGCTTTGCTCAATTGCTCTTCGGGGTACAGCACAGTCCCGACGGGCCCGGTCTCCGTCATGCCGTAGACCTGCCGGAATTCGGTGGTGCCGTACGACTCCACCAGTCGCCGAGCAACATCCGCGCCGATCGGTCCGCCGCCGTACAGCCACGCACGAACGCTGCCGAGGTTGTAGTCGGCGAAGTTCGGCACCAGGTTGAGTGCGGTGGTGTAGATGACCGGTGGCCCGAAGCAGAGGGTAATACGCTGTTCCTGAACTGTTTCCAGGAACTTGACGGGGTGATACTCGCGCAGCAGCACGACGGTTCCGCCCATGTAGAGCGTGGACATGAACCAGTTGTTCAGTGGGGAAGCGTGCCAGATCGGGACGGCCATGAGCAGTCGCTCGTCTCGAGTCGTCGACACGGCAAGGGCCGCGGTGACGGCTACGCCGACGACGTTGCGATGGCTGTGGACGCAGCCCTTGGGCGAGCCGGTAGTCCCCGAGGTGTAGAGGATCTCGGCAGGATCGTTCTCGTCGATGTCGATACCGTCAACGCCCTCTTGGCGGGTGATGGCGTCGTCGAAGAAGTCGAAACCGTCTGCGACAGAGTCCGTGCTGATCAGCTTTGCTGTGGTCTCCAATCGACCGACGACCGGCGCCAGCTCACCGTCGAAGACGCACACCGACACCTTCGCGTGCCCCAGCACGTAGGCAACTTCCGGAGTCTGCATCTTGTGATTGACGGGAACCACGACGGCACCCAAGCGCCAGGCACCGAGCATCGCGTACACGAATCCTGGAGTGTTGTAACACATCAGCGCCACACGGTCACCTGGCTGCACGCCCAGCGACTGCAAATATCCTGCGGCGCGCCGACTTCCGTCCTGAACCTGGGAGTACGTGTGATCGTGACCGTCGAATATCAGGAAGGGTTTGTCCGGGGTCTTGGTGACGTTGCTGTCGAATACGCGAACGATGTCCATCGAAGTCCTTGTCGGAGAATCACGCTCGAAGAGAGTTCATTCCATCGAGCTGTTGAGTACGGCGTCGGGTATCTGGAGAGTGGCGAAGATGACGGCGACCGCCTCCTCGAGGGAGTAGCCGAAGCTCTCGCCGGTGGCAGTCTTCTGGATGACGAGGCCGAAGATCGCAGACCAGAAGGCCTTGGATTCGACGTCGATGCCCGCGCGTAGCTGCCAGCCGGTGCGGACCAAAGTGCGAAGGAGGGCAGTTTCACCCGAGGAATGCAGAGTGCGAAGCGTTTCGGAGATCAGGTCACGGAGTTCACCACGACGACCCGTCATCATCATCGCTTCCACGAACAGTTCGACGCTGGGAGCGCCCGAGCCCAGGAGGGATCCGACCAACTTCTCGGTGTAGTCACCGACAGTGTCGGCATCGGCTGCATCGACCTCGGCGCGCTTGCCTGCGCGCAGAACGGCCGCACACGCCACCTCGACGAAGAGCTTCTCTTTGGAGCCGTAGTAGTAGGTCACCTGGTTGGGATGAGCGCCGGCGGCGGTGCAGATCTGCGCGATGGACACGCTGTCGCCGTGTTCGAGAAACAGCTCGGTTGCGGCATTGAACAGCGCCATACGCGTCTGCTTGCCCGACTCACGCGTGGCGCGCGCTGCGGGAACTGCCTCGGTGACCATCACGAACTCCTACTTGTTTGTATGACAAACAATAACTCGACGTTGTTTGTATGGCAAACAATTTTTCCCCGGCGTGATGACATGTCGACTCCTATCGACATGTCTGATGTGCGGGATTACTCTCTGAACATCGAGCACCCGAGAACTTCGGCTTTTCTGCGAGGAGGCGCCCTGCAATGCTCACGCGATCCGGCTTCTCCCTGCCCACACGCACGAATCTCACGGGCGACTGGGCAGATTTGTTGCGTGAGCATTTTGTCGCGCTCGACGTATCCGACATCGAAGACGGCGACGGATTCAGCGGGGCCGTGCACTCGGCCCAACTCGCACACGTTCGAGTGTCCGCAGTTCAATCGATGGAACAACGAATAGTCCGTAGCAGCAGCCTGATCAAGAGCGACGGTGCGGACTACCTGCAAATCGGCATGATCCGCCGCGGTAGCGCGGTAGTGCGCCAAGACAACCGCGAATGCGTCCTGCGCCGTGGCGACTACGTCCTGTACGACACCACGCGCCCCTTCGATTGGCAGATCGAGGGACACGCACACGACGGCATCTGGGGACTCGAGGTGTTCACCTGGCCACGGTCGTACCTGTCGCTCAGCGACGCGGAGGTCACGAGCCTGACCGCCATCGCTTTCGACGGACACGCGGGCCTGAGTGGCCTGCTGGGTCGCTTTCTTCACGATCTTGCCTCCGTCCGCATGACGTCCGACGCGAGCGGAGACGAAGAGGAAGTCGTCAACGAGATCGGCGGCCTGGTCAAGTCCGTTCTTCACGCAACGGCACGTCCGATCACCTCTCGGCGAACCAGCCTCTACGAATCCGCCCTGTCGGTCATAGACGCCCGCATCGCTGACCCGGCCCTGTCTCCGGCGGACATCGCGGGATCGGTCAAAGTTTCCATTCGCCAGTTGCACCGAGCCTTCGCCGAACACGGCACGACGGTGTCACGCTCGATTCGCAGCCGTCGACTCGACGGTTGCCGTCGGGAGATCGTGCAACGCGACGCAGCAGACCGGTCGCTGACCCAGATTTCTCACCGCTGGGGATTCACCGACCTTGCCGCCTTCAGTCGCGCATTCAAGGCGGAGTTCGGAATCAGCCCGCGGCGGTACCGGTCGCAAGCATCGGCCCCCACAAGTACTACTCGCTGATCTGTAACATTCTCAGCCACTTGCCCATTCAACATGGTGTCCAAAACGTTCTGTCGCCGACGCCTATCCACAATTCTTGGCGCGGTAGGCCAAATATCGGGCGTTGACGGCCAAGTTTGATCGGCCTCGCGGGCGTAGATTTTCGGCACGGCGTTGCCAAGTGCCAGGCACCCGATTCGACTACCCACACCACAGGGAGCACTCATGGAATCTGCAATCGGTGAACACCTTCAATGCCCGCGCACGTTGACCAGGCGCGTTCCGGATACCTATACGCCACCATTTCCCATGTGGGTCGGGCGCGCAGACGACGCATTGCAACAGGTCGTGATGGGCTATCTCGGCGTGCAGTTCCGCGACGAAGATCAGCGCCCGGCTGCACTGCAGGCGATGCGGGATATCGTCGCCGGCTTCGACTTGCCGGACGGGCCGGCACACCACGATCTCACCCATCACATCGACAACCAGGGCTACGAGAACCTGATCGTGGTCGGATACTGGAAAGATGTTTCCTCCCAACATCGTTGGAGCACATCGACTCCAATAGCTTCCTGGTGGGAGTCCGAAGAGCGCCTGTCGGACGGGTTGGGGTTCTTCCGCGAGATCGTGGCACCGAGAGCCGAACAGTTCGAAACGCTCTACGCGTTCCAAGACGACCTTCCCGGGGTCGGAGCGGTCATGGACGGCATCAGTGGCGAGATCAACGAACACGGCTACTGGGGTTCGATGCGCGAGCGGTTTCCGATCTCCCAAACCGACTGGATGCAGGCCTCGGGCGAACTGCGGGTCATCGCCGGTGACCCCGCCGTAGGTGGACGCGTAGTAGTGCGGGGGCACGACAACATCGCACTGATCAGGTCCGGACAGGACTGGGCCGACGCGGAAGCAGACGAGCGCAGCCTCTACCTGGACGAAATCCTGCCCACCCTCCAATCGGGCATGGATTTCCTCCGCGACAACGGCCCGGCCGTCGGGTGCTACAGCAACCGATTCGTGCGCAACATCGACATCGACGGAAACTTCCTCGACCTGAGCTACAACATCGGTCACTGGGCCTCACTCGACCAACTCGAACGGTGGTCGGAATCCCACCCCACCCATCTGCGGATCTTCACGACGTTTTTCCGGGTGGCCGCGGGTCTGTCGAAATTGCGTCTCTACCATGAGGTCTCGGTATTCGATGCCGCCGATCAGCTGTACGAGTACATCAATTGCCATCCCGGCACCGGCATGCTGCGCGATGCAGTGACCATCGCCAAGCACTGACCGAAGCCGCCGGGAATCTTCGGCGACGTTCTTTCCCTCGGAGGCAACTCGAGATATGTTGACGAGTGTCGACATATCGCAGTAGAGGCCATCGAGGAAGCGCGGACAGCAGACAGTGACTACTCAACGAAACGAAGAGTTGGCGTTTGCTGTGCTGGCCGACCAGGTACGTCGACAGATTCTCGACACTCTGGCTACCCACGGCGAGTGCAATGCGGGTTTCATCAGCGATCAAATTTCGACGGTCGGTCGCACCACGGTATCCACACATCTCAAGGCGCTGCGGTTGTCCGGAGTGATCGTCGAACGGCGTCAGGGACGTCATCGCTTGTTCTCGATCGATCCGTCGGGGCCGGCCAACGACGCACTCCAGTTCCTGCGCGACGTCCTCGGGCGAGCTCTGGAAGCAGGTTCGAACGCGCCCGAGTCGCCGACCACGGCGACTGAGGATTCCGAACCGGCTTCGGCGCGTCGCCGGGCGTGAGGCCCTGGTTGAACCCCAGCATCTATTTCAGGCAGGAAGTAGAACGTGCCAGGTCTCTCCGTAACGGCACAGATCGTGACGACCGACCCACCAGGGTCAGCCTTCGAGCGCCTCGAAACGGGGCAACTACTCGAACTCGAATGTGAGCAACTGACGGTCGGGGCCGCTGTCGCCATCTCCCTTCCCGTCGGCGACGGCGTACGTGCGGATCCAGCTGGAATGCCGATCACGCTGTTGGGTTACGTCGCCGGCGTGAAGCGGGGCCGATCGGTAGTGATCGTGCACCACCAACCGTGGCGCGGCCGCCTGACGATCCGGTTCTTTCCCGACGGCACCGGAACCCGGATCGTTCTCGAGTCCAGCCTCGATCAGGACGGAATTTCCTGGCTTGCCAACAAGCGCGGATTCGCTCCACCCGAGCCTCCGCGTTCCGACCGACATCGGATCGGATTGCTGGTCAGCAAATCCGGCCCGGCAGCTGTATTCGCCCAGGCGACAGAAACACTCGCTGCCCTGGCCGTGGAAGAGATCAATGCCGACGGCGGTGTCGGCGGCGTTCTCGTCGACTTGGTGATCGGCGATGACGCTTCCGACTCGGCGGCCGGAGCGGCGACCGCGCTGCGATTGGTGAAAAGCGGGTGCCGCGCCATTTTCGCGTGCGTGACGTCGTCGACCTTCAATGCCGCTGCATCTGCGTTGCAGAACACCGGTGTGCTGTTGGTGCACACAGTTCTCAACGAAGGAGGTCGATCGCGTCCGGGAGTACTTCGATTGGGTGAGCGGCCACTCGACCAGACACGAGCGGGCATTCCCGCAATGATGTCCGAGACCGGTTCTCGCACTTGGTTCCTGGTCGGTCAGCAGTATTCGTGGTCGTTCGGAGCGCATTGGGCGGCCCGACGTGTGATCGCCGAATCCACAGGTTCGGTGGCCGGCGAAGTGTACGTACCGTTGGGGACAACCGACTTCTCACGCATCATCGAGTCGATAGCCGACTCCGGGGCCGAACTGATTCTTTCCACCCTTGTGGGCCATGACGAGGTCTTCTTCGAACGACAATGTGCCCAGCACGGACTGCGGGCCACCACGCGGACGTTTGCATTGGTCCTCGACGAGGCCACTCAGCAGCTCATCGGCAATTCCGATGCCGACGGAGTCTGGGCGGCATTCGGCTACTTCCAATCCGCAGCCGGTGACCACGACCTCGAAAAGCGATACAGCGCAAGCTCGAACGAACTCCTGCCTCCGCTCAGTTCCCTGTCCGAGACAACGTACGAAGCGATCGTCGCTTACGCACGCGCAGTCGAACGAACGTCGGCGGGCGATCCGGAAACAGTACTTCGGCAGCTTGCCACGACACCGAAAAGCTCTACGAACACCGGTGTTCCACTGCATCGGCCGATTCTGATCGCTGAATCGCGCCGTGGGCGACTGTACCCCCGCTCTCTCTGAGCGCACGTAACCCGAACTTAACGAGTCAATATGTCGATACCTATTGACGCAATTATGGATCCGGCCCTAGTCTGAAAGACAAGTGAAGCCGATCACATCAGGAGCACACTTCTCATGGCGACAATCCGACCTGACGACAATGCAATAGACGCCGCCGCAAGGCATTACGGCATCACTCTCGACAAAACAGCCCGGCTCGAGTGGCCGGCACTGATCGACGGAGCACTGGGCTCCTACGACGTCGTCGACCAGTTGTACGCCGACGAGGCAACCCCGCCGACCACGTCACGCGAGCACGCGGTGCCAACTGCGAGCGAAAACCCTTTGAGTGCTTGGTATGTGACCACCAGCATCCCGCCGACGTCGGACGGCGTCCTGACCGGCCGACGCGTGGCGATCAAGGACAACGTGACCGTGGCCGGAGTTCCGATGATGAACGGATCTCGGACGGTAGAGGGATTCACTCCGTCACGCGACGCGACTGTGGTCACTCGACTACTGGCGGCCGGTGCAACCGTCGCGGGCAAAGCTGTGTGTGAGGACCTGTGTTTCTCCGGTTCGAGCTTCACACCGGCAAGCGGACCGGTCCGCAATCCATGGGACCGGCAGCGCGAAGCAGGTGGATCATCCGGCGGCAGTGCAGCACTCGTCGCAAACGGTGACGTCGATTTTGCTATCGGCGGGGATCAAGGCGGATCGATCCGGATCCCGGCGGCATTCTGCGGCGTCGTCGGACACAAGCCGACGTTCGGGCTCGTCCCGTATACCGGTGCATTTCCCATCGAGCGAACAATCGACCATCTCGGCCCGATCACACGCACGGTCCACGATGCAGCACTGATGCTCTCGGTCATCGCCGGCCGCGACGGTAACGACCCACGCCAAGCCGACAGTGTCGAAGCAGGTGACTATCTGTCCACCCTCGACTCCGATGTGGACGGCCTGCGAATCGGAATCGTTCGAGAGGGATTCGGGCACGCGGTCTCACAGCCCGAGGTCGACGACGCAGTCCGCGCAGCGGCACACAGTCTGACCGAAATCGGTTGCACGGTAGAGGAAGTAAACATCCCGTGGCATCTGCATGCTTTCCACATCTGGAACGTGATCGCCACGGACGGTGGCGCCTACCAGATGTTGGACGGCAACGGATACGGCATGAACGCCGAAGGTTTGTACGATCCGGAACTGATGGCACACTTTGCTTCTCGACGCATTCAGCACGCCGACGCTCTGTCCGAAACCGTCAAACTGGTGGCCCTGACCGGCCACCACGGCATCACCACCCTCGGCGGCGCGAGCTACGGCAAAGCCCGGAACCTCGTACCGCTTGCCCGCGCCGCCTACGACACTGCCTTGAGACAATTCGACGTCCTGGTGATGCCAACGCTGCCCTACGTCGCATCCGAATTACCGGCGAAGAACGTGGATCGTGCAACCTTCATCACCAAGGCTCTCGGGATGATCGCCAACACGGCACCATTCGACGTGACCGGACATCCGTCCCTGTCCGTTCCGGCCGGCCTGGTGAACGGGCTTCCGGTCGGAATGATGATCACCGGCAGACACTTCGACGATGCGACAGTCCTTCGTGTCGGACGCGCATTCGAAAAGCTTCGCGGCGCGTTTCCGACGCCGGCCGAACGCGCCTCCGGCTCTGCACCACAACTCAGCCCCGCCTAGTCCTGACGCACTGTCAGACAACAAATTCCACCGATTCACACATGATCAGCCCACATAAGAAAAGGTGAACCAGATGTCAGTAACGATCGACCACACAACGGAGAACGCCGCACCGGCCCAGGCGCCGGTCTCCGACCGGGCGTGGGCACTGTTCCGCGCACTCGACGGTAAGGGATTGGTACCCGACGGTTACGTCGAGGGATGGAAGAAGACCTTCGAGGAGGACTTCAGTCCAAGGCGCGGAGCGGAATTGGTAGCGCGCGCATGGACCGACCCCGAGTTCCGGCAGCTGCTTCTCACCGACGGTACCGCCGCAGTTGCCCAGTACGGATACCTGGGCCCCCAGGGCGAATACATCGTGGCAGTCGAAGACACCCCGACACTCAAGAACGTGATCGTGTGCTCGCTGTGTTCATGCACCGCGTGGCCCATCCTCGGTCTGCCACCCACCTGGTACAAGAGCTTCGAATACCGTGCGCGCGTGGTCCGCGAACCACGGAAGGTTCTCTCCGAGATGGGAACCGAGATCGCGTCGAGCATCGAGATTCGCGTCTACGACACCACCGCCGAAACTCGCTACATGGTCCTCCCGCAGCGTCCCGCCGGCACCGAAGGCTGGAGCCAGGAACAACTGCAGGAAATCGTCACCAAGGACTGCCTGATCGGGGTTGCAATCCCGCAGGTTCCCACCGTCTGATCACCCCGACAAGAAGGAAGCACACCATGGATGGAGTACACGATCTTGCCGGAGTACAAGGCTTCGGCAAAGTCCCGCATACCGTCAACGCCGACATCGGCCCCACCTTTCACGCCGAATGGGAACACCTGCCCTACAGCCTGATGTTCGCCGGTGTCGCCGAACTCGGGGCCTTCAGCGTCGACGAAGTGCGATACGTCGTCGAGCGGATGGAGCCGCGCCACTACATGATGACCCCGTACTACGAGAGGTACGTCATCGGTGTCGCGACATTGATGGTCGAAAAGGGAATCCTGACGCAGGACGAACTCGAAAGCCTTGCGGGGGGACCGTTCCCACTCTCCCGGCCCAGCGAATCCGAAGGCCGACCGGCTCGCGTCGACACGACCACCTTCGAGGTCGGTCAGCGAGTACGCGTGCGAGACGAATACGTTCCCGGGCATATTCGAATGCCTGCATACTGCCGTGGACGAGTGGGAACCATCTCTCATCGAACTACCGAGAAGTGGCCGTTTCCCGACGCAATCGGCCACGGGCGCAACGACGCCGGCGAAGAACCGACGTACCACGTGAAGTTCGCCGCCGAGGAATTGTTCGGTAGCGACACCGACGGTGGAAGCGTCGTTGTCGACCTCTTCGAGGGTTACCTCGAGCCTGCGGCCTGATCTTCATCAGCATTCCAGGCGGCGGTCACGCAATCGCAGCGGTTCGCGTGACCGCCGCCTGATCACAACGATTCACTCATTCGGAAGGACACTGGAAATCATGGTCGACACACGACTTCCGGTCACGGTGCTGTCAGGTTTCCTGGGCGCCGGGAAGACGACGCTACTCAACGAGATCCTGCGCAATCGGGAGGGCCGTCGGGTTGCGGTGATCGTCAACGACATGAGCGAAATCAACATCGACAGTGCAGAAGTCGAGCGTGAGATCTCGCTCAGTCGCTCCGAGGAGAAACTGGTCGAGATGACCAACGGCTGCATCTGCTGCACTCTGCGAGAGGACCTTCTTTCCGAGATCAGCGCCCTGGCCGCTGCTGGCCGATTCGACTACCTTCTCATCGAATCTTCGGGCATCTCCGAACCGCTGCCCGTCGCGGAGACGTTCACCTTCATCGATACCGACGGCCACGCTCTGGCCGACGTCGCCCGACTCGACACCATGGTCACCGTGGTCGACGGCAACAGTTTTCTGCGCGACTACACGGCTGGGGGTCGCGTCGAAGCCGATGCTCCGGAAGATGAACGAGACATCGCGGATCTGCTTGTCGACCAGATCGAATTTGCCGACGTCATCCTGGTGAGCAAGGCCGATCTGATCTCGCACCAGCACCTGGTCGAATTGACCGCGGTCCTGCGATCTTTGAACGCAACCGCTGCGATAGTTCCGATGACACTCGGTCGCATCCCACTCGACACGATTCTCGACACCGGTTTGTTCTCGCTCGAGAAAGCTGCACAGGCGCCCGGATGGTTACAAGAACTCCAAGGTGAACACACTCCCGAAACCGAAGAGTACGGAATCAGTTCGGTGGTGTACCGCGAGCGTGCACCCTTCCACCCCCAACGGCTGCATGACTTCCTCAGCAGCGAGTGGACCAACGGAAAGTTACTTCGGGCCAAGGGCTACTACTGGAATGCCGGTCGGTTCACCGAGATCGGGAGTATTTCCCAGGCCGGTCATCTCATTCGCCACGGATACGTCGGCCGTTGGTGGAAGTTTCTACCCCGTGACGAGTGGCCGGCCGACGATTACCGCCGCGACGGAATCCTCGACAAGTGGGAAGAACCTGTCGGAGACTGCCGACAAGAACTCGTCTTCATCGGCCAAGCCATCGACCCGTCTCTACTGCACCGAGAACTCGACGCGTGTCTACTCACCACAGCCGAGATCGAACTCGGGCCAGACGTGTGGACCACCTGGAGCGACCCCCTGGGTGCCGGGTATACCGACCAGACCGTTTGATATTGGTCCGGTTTGCCGTAAGTTGTGCGCAATGGGGGTATCACGCAACCGAACTCGGGCGCTGTTGATCGTCGCGGCAATCGCAGCCGGGACCGTTGCTGCGGCGACGCCGGCGGAGGCCACCTGGACAGCCGCGCCGATGTGCGGCGATTGGCAGGTCGAGACCGTAGCGCGGGGGTTGGAGCAGCTCGAGAACCTCGAGCCCGATGACAACGGCGGGTTCTACCTCTCCGGCGAGTCGAAGGTCTATCACGTCGACGCCGCAGGACAGGTACGAACAGTCCTCGACGGCATGGGTGCCCCTGGCGGTTTGCAACTCGACGGTTCGAGGCTGTCCTTCCTCACCAGACAGGACGGCAAGCTGTGGCACCTGGACACCACGACGGATCAGCTGTCCGCACCCGTCGACTTCGCGGGCAACGGCCTGCTCCGCCTACCCGACGGCGATCTACTGACCACGTGGGTCGGAACAGAAGGCGGCCAGTCGAAGGGCGTGTCGCGCTATCTGAACGACTCCGGAGCCGTCGTACCCAATTGGTCGACCGTGCCGCGTTCGGAGGGACTCGCGCTCAGTCCGGATCATCGAGCCGTGTACACCGATGACCTGTTCACCGGTCAGATCATTCGAGTGCCCTTGGATTCCCCTGACACGTGGACCGTTGCAACGACGGTCCCGAGCCTGATCCCCGGCCTCGACGATCTGACAATGTCGCAGGATGGAATGCTCTACGCCGCAGCTCACGTCGAAGGCTCTATCTATCGCGTAAACCCTGAAACCGGCGCGTCCTGCGTCGTCGCTTCGGGTCTTTCGAATGGGTGGACCGGGCCGAGTTCAGTGCGTATAGGACAGGACGGCGACGGCTGGGCGCTCTACGTCACCGGCTTCGACGGGACGCTGCGTCGCCTGGTACCTCCGCCGGGCGTCGAACTCGCACCCGTCCGCTGACGCCGATCCCTTCGGCACGAGATTCCCCGACCTGGCGATATTTAAAATCACGCTGATTTGAAGGCATGCCCGCAGCGCAACGGCCGCTTGTCCGGAAACTGTCAACAGTTCTACACGGAGAAATGGCTACCCTTAGGTTTACGCTGCACGCATGTTTTCTTCCGTCGCAGCGAAGATCCGCCTGGTGGTGGCACTGCTCCTCACTGCCCTCCTGGCGCTGACTCTGTCATCGTGCTCGAGTGGCTCGGATTCGTCGGCAGCCCCCACAGACCTGTGTGCACCTCCTGGAGTGGGAGCCGCAACCGCGGCGCCCACCAATCTGGACGCGGCAGCGGGTGCGGGCGCCGAAGACCGCTACACCACGGCCACCGTCACCCCGGTCGATCAGATCGACACCTCGAAGCTGAACTTGATCAAACCCGGGGTTATCACGGTCGGCACGCTCGGTGACGCGCCCCCGAGCATCTGCGTCAACTCCGAGAATCAGTACACCGGATACGACAACGAACTGCTGAAGGCCGTCGCGGACAAGCTGGGCCTGAAGGTCGAGTTCGTCGGCACCGAGTTCGCCGGTCTCCTCGCCCAGGTTGCCGGCCGACGCTTCGACGTCGGCTCGTCGTCCATCACCACCACCGACGACCGTCGCAACACCGTCGGCTTCACCAACGGCTACGACTTCGGATACTTCTCCCTCGTCGTACCCAACGGCAGCGCCATCACCGGCTTCGGTGACCTGGATGCCTCCAAGCGCATCGGCGTCGTGCAGGGAACCGTGCAGGACGACTACGTCGTGAACACGCTCAAGCTCGATCCCGTGAAGTTTCCCGACTACGCCACGGCGTACGCGAACCTCAAGTCCGGACAGATCGACGCCTGGGTAGCTCCGTCTCAGCAGGCCGAAGGCGCCATCGCTCCCGGCGATCCGACCTCGATCATCCAGAACACCTTCTCGGTCAACAACTTCGTCGGCTGGGCGGTGAACAAGGAAAACCAGCCGCTGATCGACGCCCTCAACTCCGGCCTCGACGCAGTCATCGACGACGGAACCTGGTCTCAGCTGTACTCCGATTGGGTACCGCGCCAACTCCCTGAAGGCTGGAAGCCCGGATCCAAGGCAGCGGCCACTCCGGAACTGCCCGACTTCGCAGCCATCGCGGCAGAAAACGCAGCAAACGGCGACGGTGGAGATACCGCGTCGTACCAGCCGAAGTCGACGCTCGAACAGCTCAAGGACACGTTCTTCGACTGGGATCTGTACAAGAAGGCATTCCCCGATCTCCTCAAGACCGGTCTTCCCAACACTCTTATCCTTGCGCTCGCGTCGGGCATCATCGGCACGATCCTCGGCATGCTGCTCGCTGTCGCCGGTATCTCGCGCACCCGTTGGCTGCGCTGGCCGGCCCGCGTCTACACCGATATCTTCCGCGGACTGCCCGCAGTCGTCATCATCTTGATCATCGGGCTCGGCGTCGGACCGATCGTCAAGGGAATCACCGGCAGCAATCCGTACTGGCTCGGTGTCGCGGCGCTGTCACTGCTCGCGTCGGCGTACATCGGTGAGATCTTCAGATCCGGTATCCAGAGCGTCGAGTCCGGGCAGCTCGAGGCTTCCCGTGCCCTCGGCTTCAGCTACCGCAAGTCCATGTCGCTGGTCGTCATCCCGCAGGGTGTACGACGCGTTCTTCCGGCATTGATGAACCAGTTCATCTCGCTGATCAAGGACTCGTCGCTGATCTACTTCCTCGGTCTCCTCGTCACCCAGCGGGAACTGTTTGCCGTCGGACGTGATCTCAACGCCCAGACCGGCAGCCTGTCCCCGCTCGTTGCGGCAGGCCTGTTCTACCTTGCTCTGACCATCCCGCTGACGCACCTCGTCAACTACATCGACAACCGACTCCGGACCGGACGCGCCGACACTTCAGGCACGTTGGATCCGCTCGAGCAGGCCATCGTCGTGGAAAGGGGCTGAGGACATGACAACCAGCTCTGAACTGAAGTCCGTATCGCTCACCGGCAAGGACCTGCATCTGTCCTTCGGCACAAACAAGGTGCTTCGCGGCGTCAACCTGCACGTCGACGCCGGAAACACCGTCACCGTCATCGGACCCTCCGGTTCGGGCAAGTCGACGCTCCTGCGCGTGCTGAACCGTCTGCACGAGCCCGAGCAGGGTGACGTGCTGCTCGACGGGAAGTCCGTATTGAAGGACAACCCCGACGAGCTACGCCAGCGAATCGGCATGGTGTTCCAGCACTTCAACCTGTTCCCGCACAAGACCGTCGCCGAGAACATCGCGCTCGGGCCGAACAAGCTCAAGGGTTTGTCCAAGGAGCAAGCTCGGGCTCTCGCGCTCGAGCAGCTCGACCTGGTGGGGCTCAGGGAGAAGGCGGACTCGCGGCCCGGCAACCTTTCCGGTGGTCAGCAGCAGCGCGTCGCCATTGCCCGCGCCTTGGCGATGAAGCCCGAGGTCATGTTCTTCGACGAGGCGACGTCGGCTCTGGACCCCGAACTGGTCAAGGGTGTTCTGGCATTGATGTCCGATCTCGCGAAGTCCGGCATGACCATGGTCGTCGTAACGCACGAAATGGGTTTCGCGCGTTCCGTTTCCGACAAGGTCCTGTTCATGGATCGTGGCGCCGTAGTCGAAACCGGTACTCCGGAACAGCTTTTCGACGATCCAGAAACAGATCGACTGCAAGCGTTCCTGTCACAGGTCCTCTGACTCGGGGGCGCTTGCAGGAGATCGACGGGCGTTGATCCTGGACGCCTGAAGCATCAGATGATCACGTTCGGCGAGGTTGGACGCCTTGTGCGCTGCATCGGCATACAACCTCGCCGCTGACTCCAGGTCTCCGTCGCGTTCGCGGAGATAGGCCTCGACTGCGGCATGGCGTGGAAGTGAATCGTCCAGCGCGGCAAGAGCTGCCAAGCCGGCGCGTGGTCCGTCCGCCTCGCCGACGGCCACCGCTCGGTTGAGCCGGACGATCGGGCTGTCGGTCAAGGCTGCGAGTTCGTCGTACCACTCCACGATCTGCACCCAATCGGTCTGGTCTGCTGTGAGAGCGTCGGCATGGAGTGCAGCGATGGCGGCCTGGGCCTGGAACTCACCGAGCCGGTCGCGGGCGAGAGCTGCCTGGAGGATCACGACTCCTTCGGCAATCGAATCGGTGTCCCACCGGCTGCGATCCTGCTCCGCTAGCGGAACCAGACTGCCGTCCGCGGCAGTTCGCGCGACTCGGCGAGCGTGGTGGAGCAGCATCAGTGCGAGCAACCCTGCGACTTCGGGGTGATCGATCGTGGCCGCCAACTGCCGGGTGAGCCGGATGGCCTCGGCAGCGAGGTCGACGTCGCCGGAGTACCCCTCGTTGAAGACCAGATAGAGGACACGCAGGACGGTGGCGACATCGCCGGGTTGCTCGAACCGGACGCCGGAGACCGTGCGCTTGGCTCGGCTGATGCGCTGAGCCATCGTCGCCTCAGGCACCAGGTAGGCCTGCGCAATCTGGCGCGTGGTGAGCCCGCCGACAGCGCGCAGCGTGAGTGCCACGGCGGACGACGGCGTCAACGACGGGTGCGCGCACAGAAAGTAAAGCTGGAGTCTGTCGTCCACGCCCGGCACTGACCCGCTGACCGGCCGCTCGCCTGGCTGCTCGTCAGCCAGGTACTCCCGCTTACGGCGAGCCACATCCGACCGGATCCCGTCGAGGAACCGCCGCCAGGCCACTGTGACCAACCAGCCCTTCGGGTCCCGCGGCGGGTTGTCCGGCCAGACCCTGACCGCCTCGAGCAGAGCGTCCTGCACGGCGTCCTCGGCCGACGCGAAATCTGCTCCGCGGCGGACGAGGATGCCGAGCACGCTCGGAGTCAGACTCCGAAGCAGGGCGTCGTCCATGAGAGTTGTCAGTCCGTGATGGTCGGCGGCTCGGTCAGGAACGGGCGCAGTTCGAGCCATTCGTGAATCGGCTTCCCGCCTGCGCCGGGCGCGGCCGAAAGCTCCCCGGCCAATTCGACGGCACGGTCGTAGCTGTCGACGTCGATCACCATCCAGCCGGCAATGAGGTCCTTGGTTTCCGCGAACGGGCCATCGGTGACCGGGGGGCGACCCTCACCGTCGTACCGGACAAAGGTGCCCTCAGGAGCGAGAGCCTGACCGTCGACGAACTCGCCCGCCTTCTCGAGCCGATCCGCGAAGTCCTGCATGTACTTCACGTGAGCCGTGATCTCGTCCGGTGTCCACTGGTCCATCGGCACGTCGTTGACTGCAGCCGGAGCGCCGCGGTAGTGCTTGAGCAGCAAGTACTTGGCCATCGTGAATCTCCTCTGTGTCGGTGCCACCCATTCTGGTCGCACTTCACTACAGGGACGAAGCAAGTCGGAGATTCTCGACATCGCCCGGCTATTCTCGACATCGCGGGGCTTCGGTCCCTAAATCCACCCCTGCCGGCGGGCGATCACCGCAGCTTCGTGCCGATTCGCAGCACCGAGTTTGGTGACAGCTGACGACAAATAGTTTCGGGTGGTACCCGCAGAGAGGTGTGCCCGGGAAGCGATCTGCTCGATGGATGCTCCGTCGGCCGCGTACTCGAGTACGTCCGCTTCGCGCGGAGTAAGCGGTGAGTCGCCGGCGCCGATTGCCTCGGCAGCCAACGACGGGTCGACGTACCTCCCGCCCGCGTGGACGCTGCGAACCACCTCGGCGAGCGTCGCCGCAGGCGTCGTCTTCGGCAGAAATCCGCGGACGCCGGCTGACAGTGCCTTCTTCAGGTATCCGGGACGCCCGTGGCTCGTCACGATGATCGAGGCGCACCCCAAGACCGTCTGCGCAATCTGTTGCGCCGTCTCGATACCGTCGATACCTGCCATTTGAAGGTCGAGCACGGCTACGTCAGGTTGATGCTTTGCAGCAGCGATCACGGCATCCTCGCCGGATTCGGCTTCCGCGACGACAACGATGTCGTCCTCGAGCGACAACATCATGGCCAGCGCCGAGCGGATCAGGTTCTCGTCGTCGGCCAGCAGTACCTTGATCGGCTCGGTCACCGAGACTCCTTCGTTCGGGACGGAAAGTGGGCGGTGAGGGTGAAGCGATCTTCGTCCTGCACGGTTTCGACAGTTCCTCCGACGGCGCCGACGCGCTCGCGCAATCCGTTCAGGCCGGTTCCGTTGTTCGGCTCTGCGATACGTGCGCCGTCGTTGGCGATCACGACGCCGTCCGCCAACACCTCGATGCTGCAATTCTCGGCACTGGAGTGCCGGAGAATGTTGGTCACGCCTTCACGGACGACCCAGGCAGCGGCTTCGGCCAGTTCCACCGGAAGTTGATCTGCCGATCCACGTATCGCAGTGGAGATTCCGGCGGCCTCGAGCAGCGACTGCGCACCGGCCAGCTCGGACGCCAAGGCGATGGACCGGTATCCCCGAACCAACTCGCGCGCTTCGTCGAGTGAATCTTGCGCAAGTTCGCGCACTTCGTCCATCTGCGCGGCGGCACGATCGTCACCGCGTCGTGAAAGCGTGGCTGCAAGTTCACTTTTCACCGCAATTGCAGACAGTGCCCGCCCGACGACGTCATGGAGATCGCGAGAAAATCGCAACCGCTCCTCGGCGACGGACAGAGCAGCGGCGGCTCCGCGCGCCTCGTCCAATTCGGTGACCATCCGCAGCAGCCACACCGACATGTAGACGGTCAACCCCATGAAGCCGGCAACGATTCCGACGGACACGCCGCTTTCCGGACCCGCAAGCAGTCCCAATACAACCCCGGCGGCCACCGAGCCCACGATCAGCCAGCGCAACGACGTCAACCCCGCAAGCGGCACGACGAGAATTGCCGCCAGCCAGAAGTACGGGCCGTTCTCGCCATTGCTTCCCAAGGCAATTCCCGCCGAGCAGAACGCCGACAACGTCATCACGGCAAGAGGAATCTGAACGGGCTTGGCCACGACTCCGCCCAGATCAGGCATCCGAGACACGGCGACGACGCACGCACCGGCACTGATTCCGAGGAAGACACCCGACAGATACCGATCGGCAATGATCTCGGTGACCGCACCGAAGCCACCGAAAACCACTGCGACCATGATGAACGACTGCCGCGTGTAGAGGCGAACCTTGTCGACGTTCGACGCGGTTCGCCATGTCCGTCTCGGATTCCAGCGTCCGAAGTTCTGCGCGATCATGCCCACTACCTTCTCAGAGTTCTACGAACGCGGTTCCCAGCGGAAGTGGACGTTCGCAATCAGAACCGAACCGACGATCCACGCCAGCATGACCAACAGCGGTTGCGCAGCCGAACCGAAGGTGTCGACAAATCCGGCCGCAGCACCGGGCGCATCGCCCAGATCGGCCAGTTCGCCAGTGGTTCTCCCCAGCCATCCGAGATTGAGAAGGTCGACTACCGCGGCCAGCGGAGTGAAATCGAGAATGCGAGCAACGTTGTCCGGCACGACGTTCCTGATCGAAGACATACCTGCCGTCGCCAGAATCAGAATCGGCATGCAGGTGATCTGCGCTGCCTCCGCATTCCGAGTGACAGCCGAAGTGATCAACGCCAGCGCGGTGAAGAGCGCAGCGCCGCCGATCACCGCGACCAGCACCAGCACCGGATTGACCGGAGCACTGCCGCCGAGAACCATCACGGCGATTCCGATGACCACCGTCAACAGGCCGGTGAGAACCCACGACGGCACTGCCGGGCCCGCAAGGATCTCGGCGTCGCTGCATTCCCCGGTGCGTAGTCGCTTGAGAACCAACTCGTCACGGCGCGTCGCGTACACCGACAGGAGATTGTAGAAGACCACGAACACGAGAAGGAAGAGTGCAAACACCTCGAGGCCTGCGGACACCGACTTGTCCGACAGCCCGCCATCTCGCGACAGATACAGCATTCCCACGGGAAAGATCAACGGGAGGACGATTGCGTTGAAGAGCAACAGTCGATTTCGTCCCAGGAGCGTGAACTCCGAACGAGACAGGGTTGCTATGCGGTTCATGCCGACGCTCCTTCGAGAGTTGCGTGATGATCGAATTGGTCTGCAATGGAGAGGAATACGGTCTCCAGGGAAGCCGCGCGGGCATCCAAGCCGGTCAGCAGGATGTTGTTGTGCTGTGCCCACAGCAGCAGTTCCGTCAGGGTCTCCTGCACTGTGCGAGTGGTGATCACCACCAGATCGTTCTCGACGCGAACCTCGGCGCCGGCCAGGGCGGGGAGCGGAAGACCTGGACGGTGCAGTTTGATCTGAGCGGGATGATCCGCGACGACGTCCGCCACGGTTCCGCTGCGCACCACCGATCCACGGTGCATGATCGCCAATTGGTCACACAAGGACTCGGCTTCGTCCAGGTAGTGCGTCGTCAACATGATGGTGACGCCCGACGCTTTCAAATCAGCGATCAATTGCCAAGTGTTACGACGACTTTCGGGGTCCAAACCAGTAGTCGGTTCGTCGAGGAACAGGACGAGTGGCCGGCCGATGATCGCGCACGCCAGATCCAGTCGCCGCGCTTCACCGCCCGAGAGGAACTTCACGCGGGTCTCCCCACGGTCACGCATGTCCACACGCTCGAGCACCTCGTCGACGGGAAGCGGATTCGAACACGTTCCGGCCCACATCGCCAAACTCTCACGAGCAGTCAGGTCTTGGGGAAGTCCACCCTTCTGGAGCATGATGCCCAGCGATGGGCGAATCTGCTTGCGGTTACGCACCGGATCCATCCCCAATACGCGCACCGTACCGGCGCTGGCTCGTGAAAGGCCCTGAATCACTTCGAGAGTGGATGTCTTTCCGGCACCGTTCGTTCCGAGGAGGCCGAACAACTCGCCTTCCTGAACACTCAGATCAAGATTGCGGACGGCATCGAACGCATCCTTGCCGGAGCCGTAGCGCCGCGACATTCCGACTACGTCAATCACAGGATCGCCCTTCATCGCTGCGCCTCCTCTCGGTTCCAGCTGCGCAGTCCGATCGCGAATCGAATGCCCGCGTAGACAGCGAGAGCGGCAAGAAGAATCCAGGACACCGGATTGGAGCCGATGATCGCGAACACCCCTCCGATGATCGCGATGTTCACCACGATCACAACAAGTTCGCGGCCCATCGTGGGTGCGGGTCCGATGTCCATCAGGTCCGTCAGGAGGCTTCCCTCATGTGGTTCTCTCATGCTTCAAGCCTCGCGGGAAGTCGGGGCCGAAAACAGTGCGCAGCATCATCACCTGCGGTGACACCGTCATGGATCGGCGATGACAAATGTCATGCGACGTCCCCGCGGGGACGCGTCGGACATTGCCGGTAAGGGTCGCCTCGTTGTTTTGCCGTTCATTTTTACGTTCCTTTACCCTTGCTTAGAGCTTCTACGGTTCCCGAAGTCCGTACATCGAATCTCGGGAGTTCACGGTGGCTATCAAGCCTTTGGCCTTGTTCGTCAAACACGACGGCGTGTCTGCACGCGCGTCGATCACCTGCCAGTACAAGTGCGGAAATGCGTGCTCTCACGAGGTCCCCAACACCTCGGGCGGCGAGTACTTTCGCGACATCGCACGCACTGCACTGACTCGTCGAGGCATGCTCCGGGGCAGTGGCATGGCAGTGCTCGCGGTGGGAGCGGGCAGCGCCCTCGTCGCCTGTTCGGACGAATCTGCAAGTGCGGAACCGGGAACCGGATCGACGAGCGGCAGCAGCGGCGGGTCCACACCAGCGGGGACGAACTTTGGCGCCGTCGCGCCCAACAAGGAAGACAAGGTCACCGTCCCTGACGGATACGATCAGGCCGTCGTCATCCGTTGGGGTGACGCCGTTCTCGCCGGAGCCCCGGCCTTCGACTTCGACAAGCAAACTGCTGCTGCACAGGAACTGCAGTTCGGATTCAACAACGACTTCGCCGGATTGCTCCCGGTCGACGGGCAGCCCAACACCTACCTGCTCGTGGTCAATCACGAATACTCCACCGAGCCGGCGATGTTCCGCGGCTACGATGCGGAGAACCCGACCGAGGAGCAGTTCAAGATCGGCCTGGCCAGCCACGGACTGTCGGTCGTCCAGGTCAAGGGCGAATCCGACAACGGCAAGCTGGTACCGGAGATCGGATCGAACAACCGCCGCATCACCGGAACCACGGAGTTTGTCGTGACCGGCCCCGCTGCAGGTAGCGACTTCCTCAAGACGAGTGCCGATCCCACGGGAACCAAAGTGCTCGGCACCCTCAACAATTGCGCCGGCGGTGTCACACCCTGGGGCACAGTGCTTTCCGGCGAAGAGAACTTCAACCAGTACTTCGCGAACGCCGAGGGTGTCACCGATCCCACGGTCGCAGCACGGCTGAAGCGCTACGGTCTGGCCGGCGCCGCTTCCGAGCGCAAGTGGGAACGCTTCGACAAGCGGTTCGATCTGGTCGC
Source organism: Rhodococcus sp. P-2 (assembly GCF_016598535.1). Lineage (GTDB taxonomy): Bacteria > Actinomycetota > Actinomycetes > Mycobacteriales > Mycobacteriaceae > Rhodococcus_F > Rhodococcus_F baikonurensis. Next base: position 3,580,557 of record NZ_CP066779.1, read on the forward strand.
AGAACCCAACGAGGTCAACCGATTCGGATACGTCGTCGAGATCGATCCGTGGGATCCGTCGTCGACTCCGATCAAGCACACAGCGCTCGGACGGTTCAAGCACGAAGCCGCCACCATTTACATCACGTCGGACGGAACCGTCGTGGCCTACAGCGGCGACGACGAGCGCTTCGACTACATGTACAAGTTCGTCTCGAGTCGAAAGATGCAGGACGGCAAGAGTCAGGCAGCCATGCGCCACAACATGACTCTGCTCGACGCCGGAACGCTGTACGTTGCAAAGCTCAGCGGAAACTCCGCCGGCGAGATCGACGGCAGCGGCAAGCTCCCGTCGGACGGCACGTTCGACGGAACCGGCGAATGGGTCGCCATCCTGCGCACCGGCGAAGACGGCAAGGGCGAATCGCTGGTCGACGGAATGAGCGCCGAAGAGGTCGCCGTCTTCACCCGTCAGGCCGGTGACAAGGTCGGGGCAACGAAGATGGATCGTCCCGAAGACTTCGAAGCAAACCCGAAGAGCGGCAAGGTTTACGTCGCACTGACCAACAACACCAAGCGCGGAGTCGACGGTGGCGCCGCGGCCGACGAAGCGAACCCGAGGAACAACAACAAGAACGGCCAGGTCCTCGAAATCACCGACGAGCACGCCGGCACCACCTTCGGCTGGAACCTTCTTCTCGTCTGCGGAGATCCGGCCACAGCCGATACCTACTTCGGTGGTTTCGACAAGAGCAAGGTCAGTCCCATCTCGTGCCCGGACAACCTTGCCTTCGACCCGCACGGAAACCTGTGGATCTCCACCGACGGCAACGCACTCAAGTCCAACGACGGACTGTTCAGCGTTGTCCTCGAAGGCGAAAACCGCGGTGAGACAAAGCAGTTTCTCACCGTTCCCGTCGGCGCCGAAACCTGCGGCCCCATCGTGGACGAAAAGCGCGTCATCGTCTGCGTCCAGCACCCCGGCGAGACCGACGACGCCAGCATCGAAAGTCCCGCATCCCACTGGCCCGACGGTGGCTCCTCCCAGCCCCGCCCGTCGGTAGTTGCGGCCTGGAAGAAGGACGGATCTCGGCTCGGCTCGTAACACCGCACGAAAACGACTGTGGGGCAGATCGCATACTCTGCGATCTGCCCCACGTCGTTACCTCAGATTCTCACGAGAATCAGTTGTCACCATCCTCGCGACGCTTACGCGTCAGGAGAACAACACCCGTTCCCAGCGCCAGCAGCAGAACCAATCCACCTGCTGCGAGCAACGTGGTATTCACGCCACTCTCACCAGCGCCACCACCGGAGTTGATCGTTCCGCCCTGAGGAGCAGACGTCTGCGGCTTCGGCTGACCCGGCTGACCCGGGTTTGCTGTCGGCGGCTTCGGCTGTCCCGGAACCGTGCTCGGAACCGGCTGACCCGGAACCGTCGGCGGTACGACGATCGGAGGCACAACGACGATCGGAGGCACAACGACGATCGGGGGAATGATGATCGTCGGTGTAACCGGCACCGTCGTGTTCGGAACCGTCGTGGTCGGCGGAACTGTCGTGACCGGCGTCGTGGTCGTCGGCGGCGTAGTTGTCGTCACGCCACACGGATCCACTATCTCTTCCGCGACAACTTCTTCTGTCGTGGTCTCCTCTGTGGTGGTCTCCTCCGTAGTGGTGGATTCCTCCGTACCGGTCACATCGGCGTCTCCGGCAGTGATCGCGCTAGCCGTCGTGGTCGCAGCCGTTGTGGACGGAACCATCCGCGTGGTCGTCGTCGGAGGAACACAGGGCTCCGTCGTGACCGGCGGCGTCGTGGTGGTCGTCGGAGGCACCGTGGTGGTGGTCTCCGGCGGGTCCACCGGGTGTTCGGTGCAGAGAGCATCGCCCGGAACACAGTCCACCGGCGGGTTCTCGCCACCAACCACCAGGTAGTTGTTCAGGACTCCCGGAGTGAATCCGGGACCTGACAACGTTCCGATCTCAGGATTGACCTTGACGGTGTACGTCACCGTCGCGCTCTCACCCTTGGCCAGCTTTCCGGTGACCGTGAAGACGTTGTCGACGACACCCGAAACAACCAGCGTGGAAGTGGTTGCCGGATTCTTCGTCATTACTGCATCGTCGAGAACATCGGTCAGATCGTCGTAGAAGCTGATCTCACCATCCGCGGTGCCCACATTCTTGAACGTGAGCGTGTACGTGATCTCCTGGCCGCCAACCACACGGTTCGTGGTGGACGGGTCAGAGGACTTCAGTACCTCGATTGCGGGAGTGCCATCAACCGGGTGTTCGGTCGTCACCGGCGGAGGAGTGATCTCCGGACCGGTCGGCGGCTTCGCAGTACCGGTGACCTTGTTGTTGATCAACGTGCCACCGGCAACACCGGCATTGACCTTCACCTGGTAGGTCAGAACAACCGACTTACCGGCTTCGAGTGCACCCGTCCAGGAGAGCGTGGTGCCCTCGAGGGTCGGAGCAGTCGCGTCGACACCGTCGACAGTCGCCTTGAGCGAACCGTCCACCAACGCCGCGTTGTCGAGAACCTTCGACAGATCATCGGTCAACACCACCGGATCAAGGGTCGTGTTACCCGTGTTGGCACCGGTCACCGTGTACGTGATCGTCTGACCAGCAGCGACATTGGTACCCGAGGCCGGATCCGCAGTCTTCGCGACCGTGAACCCCGGAACCTGAACCGGATGCGTCGTGCACAGCTGCGTCGCCGGATCACACACCTCCGGAGGATCAACCGGAGGAGTCGTACCCGGAACAACAAAGTTGTTCACGAACACCCCACCGACCACATCGGCATCGACCTTCACCGAATACGTCACCGTCTTCGTTTCACCGGCCGCCAAGGTCCCCGTCACCGAGAAACCATCCGTGCCGACCATCGTCGCAACCAACGGAGCATCAGCAGTCAAACCACTCAATACACCCTTGTCCACAACCTGACGCAGATCGTCGAAGAACGCCACCTCACCCGCACCGTTACCAGTGTTCGAGAACGTGAGCGTGTACTTGATGTCCTGACCGGCAACAACATTCGAACCCGACACCGGATCAGAGGACTTCACCACAGCAATCTTCGGAGACACCACCGGATGCGTCGTGCACAGCTGCGTCGCCGGATCACACACCTCCGGAGGATCAACCGGAGGAGTCGTACCCGGAACAACGAAGTTGTTCACGAACACCCCACCGACCACATCGGCATCGACCTTCACCGAATACGTCACCGTCTTCGTTTCACCGGCCGCCAAGGTCCCCGTCACCGAGAAACCATCACTGCCGACCATCGTCGCAACCAACGGAGCATCAGCAGTCAAACCACTCAATGCACCCTTGTCCACAACCTGACGCAGATCGTCGAAGAACGCCACCTCACCCGCACCGTTACCAGTGTTCGTAAACGTGAGCGTGTACTTGATGTCCTGACCGGCAACAACATTCGAACCCGACACCGGATCAGAAGACTTCACCACAGCAATCTTCGGAGACACCACCGGGTGTTCGGTCGTCACCGGCGGAGGAGTGATCTCCGGACCGGTCGGCGGCTTCGCAGTACCGGTGACCTTGTTGTTGATCAACGTGCCACCGGCAACACCGGCATTGACCTTCACCTGGTAGGTCAGAACAACCGACTTACCAGCCTCGAGAGCACCAGTCCAGGAAAGCGTCGTACCCGCCAGCGTCGGAGCAGCACCGTCGACACCGTCAACCGTTGCCTTGAGCGAACCGTCCACCAACGCCGCGTTGTCGAGAACCTTCGACAGATCATCGGTCAACACCACCGGATCAAGGGTCGTGTTACCCGTATTCGCACCCGTCACCGTGTACGTGATCGTCTGACCAGCAGCGACATTGGTACCCGAGGCCGGATCCGCAGCCTTCGCGACCGTGAACCCCGGAACCTGAACCGGATGCGTCGTGCACAGCTGCGTCGCCGGATCACACACCTCCGGAGGATCCACCGGCGGAGTCGTCCCCGGAACAACGAAGTTGTTCACGAACACCCCACCGACCACATCGGCATTGACCTTCACCGAATACGTCACCGTCTTCGTTTCACCGGCCGCCAAGGTCCCCGTCACCGAGAAACCATCACTGCCGACCATCGTCGCAACCAACGGAGCATCAGCAGTCAAACCACTCAATACACCCTTGTCCACAACCTGACGCAGATCGTCGAAGAACGCGACCTCACCCGCACCGTTACCAGTGTTCGTAAACGTGAGCGTGTACTTGATGTCCTGACCGGCAACAACATTCGAACCCGACACCGGATCAGAAGACTTCACCACAGCAATCTTCGGAGACAGAACCGGATGCTCGGTCGTCACCGGCGGAGGAGTGATCTCCGGACCGGTCGGCGGCTTCGCAGTACCGGTGACCTTGTTGTTGATCAACGTGCCGCCGGCAACACCGGCATTGACCTTCACCTGATAGGTCAGAACAACCGACTTACCAGCCTCGAGTGCACCAGTCCACGAAAGCGTCGTCCCCGCCAGCGTCGGAGCAGCAGCAGGAGCACCGTCGACCGTTACCTTGAGCGAACCGTCCACCAACGCCGCGTTGTCGAGAACCTTCGACAGATCATCGGTCAACACCACCGGATCAAGCGTCGTCTTACCGGTGTTAGAACCCGTCACCGTGTTCGTGATCACCTGACCAGCATTGACACCAGTGCCCGAGGCCGGATCGGCAGTCTTCGCGAGTGTGAAACCGGGAACCGAGTGATTGGTCTCCACCGGAGGGGGAGTGATATCCGGACCGCTCGGCGGCTTCGCAATGCCGCTGACCTTGTTGTTCAGGACAGTGCCTGCGGCAACCCCGTCGTTGACCTTCACCTCGTAGGTGAGAACGACAGACTTACCGGCTTCGAGAAGACCAGTCCACGAAAGGGTGGTGCCCGACAAAGTGGGAGCAGTAGCAGGAGCACCGTCGACGGTCGCCTTCAGCGAACCAGGAACGACGGCAGCGTTATTGAGAACCGCACCCATATCATCAGTGATCACTACGGGATCTAGCTTCGTCTTGCCGGTGTTGGTGCCGGTGACGGTGTACTTGATCGACCCGCCGGCCTGAACAGTCGAACCGGAAATCGGATCAGCAGTCTTCTCCAAGGTGAAGCCGGGAACTGAGTGATTGGTCTCCACCGGAGGGGGAGTGATATCCGGACCAGTCGGCGGCTTCGCAATGCCGCTGACCTTGTTGTTCAGGACAGTGCCTGCGGCAACCCCGTCGTTGACCTTCACCTGGTAGGTCAAGACAACAGACTTACCAGCCTGGAGATTGGCGGACCACGACAAAGTGCTGCCCGACAGAGTCGGAGCAGCGGCAGGAGCACCGTCGACGATCGCCTTCAGCGAACCAGGAACGACGGCAGCGTTATTGAGAACCGCACTCAGATCGTCAGTGATCGTCGCGGGAGTCAGTGCCGTCTTGCCCGTGTTGGTACCGGTGACGGTGTACGTAATGGTGTCGCCGGCCCGAACCGTCGAACCGGAAGCCGGATCCGCCGTCTTCGTCAGAGTGAAACCAGGCATGGGATGCGTCGTGCAGAGATTGGTTGCAGGATCACATGTTGTCGGAGGAGTCGTAGTCCCGGGAACCAGATAGTTGTTCAGTACCTTGTTGCCGCCATCTTTGACAGTGACGGTGTATGTGACTGTCCCTTTGCCTCCCGCCGGCAAGGTGCCGCCGACCTTGATCTTGTCGGGGCCGTTCAAAGCAGCGGTGAGCCCACCGGTTGCAGCCCCGACCGCGACAGTTCCGTCATCGATGACATCGGTGAGATAGTCCGTGTAATCGATCGTCGCCGGCGCAGCGCCAGGGTTCTCGAAATTCAAAGTGTAGGTGATTGTTTGACCGATATTGACCGTCTCACCGGTAGGTGGTGACGACGACTTCTTCACGAGAACCGGTGTGTTCTTGACCTTGCAGTACACGTTGTCGCCCGGCGTAAGTGCTGCCTGCGCGACGTCACCGACCCTGAGTGTCTGGGTCACACCGTTTACCTGGCAATCCCATGACGTCGCATAGTTCGCGGTCTTGGTAGCCGAGGTAGTTGGCTTCTCCCAGAAAGTGACAGGGGTGGGCGTGGTATCCGCGAGGAGCGTCCGCCAGCCAGTCGATGCCGTCGTATCAGTCGCACCGGTCGTGGTGCTCTTGATCTCGGTTGCTGCGGCAGCGCCCGCGTTTGCGTGGTGCCCGGTGCTCATGCCGATCGTGAAATCGTCACCGGGGGTGACGCGCGTGAGGTCCTTGTCGATCTTGACCTTCGAGAGAAGGACACCGAACGCCAGGCCCTGACGAGAGGTGGCCTGAACGGTATTTCCGAAAGTGGCTGCGAAACTTGTCGGAGCAGTCGATGCAACGACCAGCGTTCCGGGCGTGCGCCCCTGGCCATTGACGTTGTTCCACGAATCGCATCGGACGGTATTGGCTGGCATACCCGTCAGCCCACCGTCACAGGCCCGAATTCCGGGGTAGGCAGGATCACTGTCGTCACCGACGGTACGTGCGATCTGCCGTAGAGGCTTGTCCGAATTGAAAGTGAGGAATTCACGGTCGTTCGTAGTATTGATATTCGCGTCTGTCGACTCGGCGTCGGCTGCTACAAGCCCGTAGTTGTTGACGGCGCCATTCGGCCCCGTCATCACGATGTTCTTCAGCGAGACTGTTCCACCGGACTGACCAGCGGTGGCTGAGGTTTGGTAGATCGCCGGCTTGATCGTCGTCGGCACACCCGTGTACGCGGAAGTTCCCAACGCTGCATAGTGCAACGTGGGAAATGCCTTCGTTTCGATCCCCTGGTGTGTCTTTCCTGCCACCGAGTCGGTGAGGAAAGCCTTGAAGTTGATCTTGTAGCCCTCGGTGAGCTGGATTTCCATCGACTGCCCGGCAGCAGAAGCAGCCGTGGCCGCATTGAGCGTCGACATATCGATCCAGCAGATGTTCTGCGAGAACGGACCGGTGCCGGGGGCGCTGAATGCGCAGCCCTTTGCGGGCTGTTCATCCGGCAGGACAGCGGCGCGAGCCGGCGCCTGAGCCTGAACGAGACCGCCGAGCGTCGCGGCCGGCTGCGCTGACGCAACCACTGACGTCGCGCCGGAGATACCGAGAATCATCGCGATGGCGGTCCACACCACCGTCCACGCTCGCACCCAGGGCGGGAGCCCTGCGGTGAATAAGGCCGACCTTGTCGGCGGAATGTCGTTAGGCATTTCTTACTCCCCAGGATGTGCCTGATCGATGTTCGGTGGACGGATATGCGAGAGCGCTGGCGCGAACTCCCGATTGATCGGTTGGTTCGGGTCGATGCGCCTGTTTTCGGCTGATCGACCTCACACCGGACGCTGTTGCCGGTCCTGTCATTCGAGCTCCTCTTCGGAAACACCTGCGTGTTGGAAGAGCCGTCCCGAACAGGACCTTGGCCCTCGAAATCCATGCAAATCGAGAGCAACCTTCCAGTTATCTGGACCAAGATAACAGATAACCGGGAGCTTGCCCATCGAAAGTCAGACAAAGCAGACCGATCGCCGTTTTTGTTCGTAGATCGGACAACATCCGGGAAGCGGTGTTGTTCAAGCGGACAATTCGCCCACCGGAGTACGTCGCGACACCGAACGCGATGAAATTCGACGTTTTCGCTGACCAGATCGGGTGAAGACCCCCGTCGAGTACGGCACCCAATCTGGACAAATGCCCAATATGTATAAGGCCTGTTGAGTGCACCACAACCATCTGAACCCGAGGCAAATCCTCGTCACTGAGTGGCGCAATACCATCCGAACAAACCGCTGAAATTGATCGAATTGATCCAGACCGCACCCAGCGACGGCTGCCGGTAACGAAGCACCCCGGGGCTCCGATATTTTGATTGCGAGGCGCAACATTCGACCCGAAACCGGGCGTCCACCCTGGCACCAGACCGAACTTCAAGTCCGTTTTGTAGCTTTTCGGAGGGAGCGATTCTGCTCACTAGTTGCCGTGGCTATCTTCTGATCATGCCCAGCTAGTCGCAAATTCAGGGACCGTGGCTACCGTTGGGCAGAATTCTCGTAACTGGCGAGCAACAACCGGACTAACCAGCCAAGCATCGCAAGAGCGCCAAGAGGGCCCCTCCACGCGCCTAGAGACAAATGCCTCGAAGGCGAAAGGCCCGAAACAGGCACCACGGAGCCAAAGGCCCGCCGCAAACTAGCTACTGCCGAACCCCACACTGTTGGCGTAGCGATCGAAATCGCCCTGCGCTCCGCTGTAGACGTTGATATCAGTGTTTCCGGTGATCCCGGGGATGCGTCCGGTGCTGGTGTACTGCCAGAAGGTCCAGTTGGACCAACCACCGGGCAGCGGGCCCGGTGCGTTCTGGCCGTTGTAATCGGCGATCCACAGCGGGTAGTGGTTGAACTCTGTGGTGTTGGCCATCTGAGTACGCCAGAAGTTGGGGTACGTGTAGATGATTGGCTGCCGCCCGGTAAGTGCCTGGACGGTGTTCAGGTAGCGATGAGTCCAGTCGATGACCTGACCGGCAGGCAGTCCTTTTGCGTCCTCTAGATCCAGAACGGGCGGGAGGTCACCGGGTCCGTTGATACCCAGGACGATCGCCGAATAGAAGGCGGCCTGGGCTTCGGGGGACTGGCGAACGTCTGCGTAGTGGTAGGCCCCGCGCGAGACGCCGGCAGCACGCATGACCAGGCAATCCTGAATGAAGTACGGATTGACGTAGTTGAGCGACTCGGTGGCCTTGACCATCGCGAACTCGTGCCCTGACGCCTTGACCTGGAACCAGTCGATTCCGGTTCCGTCCACGTGCTGCCACGAAGACACGTCCGGGCCACGTGGCGCGTCGGCAGCGGCGAGGCCAGGTGCCGTGATCGCGATGGCAGCAGCCATCGCGATCGGGGTGAGCTTGCCCAGTGTCCTGACGATCCGTCGCTCGACCATTTCCCGAGAGTAAGGTTGACTGGTCCGTTTTGTCCGCTAATTCAGCGAATGTTCACTCAACCGAGCCAGTCGAGAACGGCCGCCGCAGTCCACGACTGCTGCATGCTCCCCAACGGTTCTCCGGTGAAAGGCTCGTAGTACTCGGCAAATGTGCCGTCGCTGGCCTGCCTCAACCCCTCCGAACGCAGGACGTGTGATCGCTCGGCCCATCCCCGACGCGCGAATGCCCACGAGAACAACCACGTGATGACCGGCCACACCGGGCCACGCCAATACTCCCGAGGACGGAAATCGCCGGAAACCGGAGACGTCGACGGTGGGACAGCAAATCGCATGTCCGGGTGACCACAGAATTTGGGCCCCTCGAAAGTACGCAACAGAGCGCGCTCGGCATCACGGCTCAGGCCGCCGCACAGCAACGGCGCAAACATCGCGATGGTCTCGGTATGAACCCATCGCCCGGTTCGAAGATCGAAATCCTTTGCTGCACCCGATCGTTCATCAGTGGTGGCAATAACACCCTGCCGGAATCGATCTGCCCAACCGCGCAGATCACGGACGTCGGAGTTTGGCCGCGAATGCTCCTCGCCGATGGTTGCCAAGACGTCGCATGCCATCGAGAAGACGGCAGTGACAAACACGTCCTCGACGGCAAAACTCATGGCCGTTGCAAGCTGCGAATCCTCGTACCGCACGGCCTTCATCTCTTCGAGAAGCCAAAGGTAGCGGTCGTATTCGTGATCCTTGGGTCGCTGAGACAAGTCGGTCACCACCGCGAGATCTGCGCGCTGATACGCAGGCACTTGTCCCGCAACAACATTCGCGTACGCCAGATCCCATCGCGGAGAGTTGTCCATCCCCGATTCCCACCCGTGATAAAGCGCGATGCGGCCGTTGCCGTCGAGATCGCGGGCCTCCGCCAACCACCGGTGCCACCGAACCAGATCGCTCCAGCGCCGGTCGAGGAACTCTTCCGCGACCGCACGCGTCGTACGTCCGTGCCGACGCGAATGATCGAGAATCCGCTGCACCGCGATCGCGTGAACAGGGGGTTGGGTGATTCCCGATGTAGCGGTACCCAAAGGAGCATGAGCTGCCAACGCATTGACATCCCAGCGCGTCGGGCCGGGGAAGTAGCCGTCGACACCGTTCGCGAACACAATGTGCGGAATCATTCCGTTCTTCCACTGAGCCGAGAGCAAGGTATCGAGCTCTACTACCGCCCGTTCGACGCTGAGCGGCGCCAAACCTACCGCGACGAACGCGGCGTCCCAGCTCCACATGTGGGGATACAGCTTCGGGGCAGCGCTGGTCATCGTGCCCAGGTCGTTTCCGCGCAGCAGGTAGGCAGCTCGGGCGGCGAGCTGAGTCGGGGTAAATCCGCGGTCGGCCATAGATGTCTATTTTGCGACGCGCGGCGCCTTTGCGCTCATCGAGCACGAACCGGGCGCCGTAACCGCAATAATGTGGGAAGTCCGTCAGGCGATCTCGGAATGGAGGCCCAGTGCGCGAGAAGATCAAAGCACTGCTGTTCGACGTCCAGGGCACAGCGACCGATTTTCACAGCACACTGTGCCGAGAGGCCCGTCGAATCACCGACGCGGACGTCGACTGGTCACGCTTCGTCAATCTCTGGCGCGCTGAGTACTTCGCGAACACCTCTGAGGTCGACAACGCTTCAGACGAATGGGTGACAGTACATTCGGTGTACCGCGAGGCTCTGCGCAAGCTGTTGGTCCGCGAGAGTATCGAGCTTTCCGACGCCGAACAGGAAGAGCTCACCACCGCCTGGAAATTCCTGGACCCGTGGCCCGACACTGTCGCCGGCCTGACAACCCTGCGCCAGCAGTACACAATTGCTGCCTTGTCCAACGCCGACGTGAACGCAGCGGTCAGCATCTCGCGCCACGGAAACCTGCCCTGGCATGCCGTCTTCACTGCCGAAATGGCCGGTGTCTTCAAACCGGACCCGAAGATCTACCACCTTGCCGCTCGGTACCTCGGATACGACCCGGCCGAGATCATGATGGTTGCCAGCCACAAATACGACATACGGGCAGCCAAGGCTCTCGGATTCCGCACCGCCTTCATCGCCCGACCGCTCGAATTCGGAGCAAAGGGAAATCCTGACGTGACCTATTCCGACGAGTTCGACATCAACGCCGACGACTTTCTGGATCTGGCAGCGCAATTGGTCCACTGATGCCGTGCCTGCGCGTCGTTGCTGGTATTCCTACGTGAAGGAATATCGAAACGGACAGGCGGTTTGAAATTCATGGGCTCCAGGGAAGACAGCGCTACCCGCGAACGCATGGCCCTGCGGTACTCGCTCGTGGTCGCAACCGCGTTGGCTGTGCTCGCCGCATTCTGGGGCTGGATCTCGCAGTCCCAGGTGATCCTGCTCGACGGTGTGTACGCCCTCATCGGAATGGTGTTGACGGCGCTGTCACTGCGGGTTTCACGGATAGCCGACTCGGGCCCCACCGCACGCTTCCCCTTCGGCAAAGAGGCATTGATCCCGGTAGTCATCGCCGTCCAGGGCATGGCACTACTGGCGACGCTCGCCTACGCCGCCGTCGAGGCGGTACGGGTCATCCTCGCGGGAGGAGCCGACGTCACTGCCGGATCATTGGTGGCATACGGCGCTGTCAGCGCAGTGGTGTCGATCATCATCTGGCGCTACGTCGGGCAAGTCGACCGCACGTCCGATCTACTCGTCGCCGAAGCCAGGCAGTGGGGAGCGTCGGCTGCATTCAGTGCGCTGGTCGCAGTAGGTGCTGTCGTCGCAATGATCCTGGGCCGCACCGATTTCTCCGACGCAGACCGCTACGTCGACTCCGTCTTGGTTCTCCTCGGCTGCGCGATGTTGGTCCCACAACCGTACGCACTTCTGCGAACCGCACTGATCGAACTCCTCGAAGGTGCTCCCGGCGAGAACGTTCAGGCCCGCGTGCACGAAGCCATCACTGCCGTCCGCGACGAATTCGGTTTGGACGAACCGACTCTCACCATGAGCAAGGTGGGCCGCAAGCTGTATATCGAAGCGACGTTCATGGTCGCGCCACACAGCTGGGACATCGACGGTGAAGACGCAGTACGACGCTCGTTCGCCACCAGCCTCGCCGACCTTCCCTACGAACCATGGCTGAACATCGAACTGACTACAGATCCGGCACTGATGCTCTAACGACGGAATCTACTCTCGAACAACGCAATCACGAAGACCAGACCCGGCTCGCCTTCTCGAAAAAATTCTTGACTCGAATGTATGTTCGAGTATGATGGGAGATGAAACGGGGGGTTCTCATGACGATCAGCATCACCGACGACGCTGTCACCGACGTGGTCAACAGCTCCGCTGTGGGTGTGCGCGCCCGACTGTGGCGGCTGCACCCCACCGACGTCCGCGAGATCGCCATCACCGCATCAGCGGAAATCCTTCGCCTGGAAGCTATTCGAGTAGCCGCCGTCGACACCCTGACGTTGAACCCGGACGAACAAGTACTGTGCTACCGCGGCACCGGACAGTGGCTCGCGAACCACACCATGCTGCAAATCCCGGCCGGCAGAAGAATCGCGGCCCTGGGAAAAGCCCTCCGCTCGTTCCCTGAGATCGAAGACCAATTCGACTCCGGCGACCTTACTTTCGAACACGCAGCACTGATCGTGGCGTTCTGCGAATCCCCACCCAAAGGAATGCCCGACGC
>NZ_CP066779.1:3593352-3593875 GCF_016598535.1 Rhodococcus sp. P-2
GCGCTACCGTACTGCCGCGACACACTCCTCGCCGCAGCATCCGGCGTCGAAGCAACAACAGTCAAACTGCGCTACGCCATCAGCGTCCTCGAGCACATGTTCGAATCCGACGACGTACCACCAAGCGAAGACACCGACCGCAACGAACTACGCATCTCCGCGACCCTCAACGGAAGAGTCGCCGTCCGAGGCGATTTCGACGGCGTGACCGGAGAAATGCTTCTCTCCGCCCTCTCCAACCTCTCGATGCCCACCCCCGCCACAGACGGCACACCCGACAAACGATCCGCCGCCACACGCAACGCAGACGCCATGGCAGAGCTCATCCGCCGCTACCTCGACAACGCCGCCACCGGCATCGACGGCGGCCAACGCCCACACCTGAACGTGCACATCAACGCCAAAGACCTCGCCTACCACCGCGAATGCGCCGCGGTCGCCGGCACCACAACAGGTGACGGCTCAACACCTGGCCCGGCCGAGGACGACGATCCCGGCATGCTGGATCTCGACATTCCCGATC
>NZ_CP066779.1:3594052-6169052 GCF_016598535.1 Rhodococcus sp. P-2
CGACAAACAAGATCTCGATGTCGGCCACATGCCCTGGATGGGACCACTGAGCATCGGCCGCACCCGCATGATCGCCTGCGACTGCATGCTCGGCGCCGTCCTCCTCGACGAAAACGGCGCCCCACTCGACGTCACCCCACTCAAAAGGCTTGTCACCGCGGCACAACGAACCGCCCTGATCGCCCGCGACAAAGGATGCGCCTTCCCCGGCTGCGACTGCGTCCCCGCCTGGACCGACGCCCGCCACATCAAACACTGGGCCAAAGGAGGACCAACCGTCATGGACAACCTGGTCCTGCTCTGCCGAACCCACCACACCCTGATGCACCGAAAACCCGGATTCACCGGACAATGGGAAATCCGGATAGGCACCGATCACCTGCCCTGGTTCATCCCACCACCGGGCATCGACCCCGACCAAAAACCCCGCCGCTCCACCACCCGGATCTGAACCCGGAGGTCACCGAGCACACGCCTCGGTGACCCATTCCGGCGGGCTTCGATAGCCGGAAAGGGCTGCGCTGCGTTCGCTATTGATAGCGTTGAGGATGTGTATGCACAGGGACCAGGTGCGTTGACGGTAAGCGGCCAACCGACACTTCAGCACATAGATTTCACTGTTTTGGATTCTTTTCGATTTCCCGACGGGCGGGGCTTCCCCGATTCATATCGCGCATTCATCAGACACGCTGGCTGGGCACGGACCTTCGGACTCTGGCTCATCTATCCGCCCGTCCTTCCCGGATTTGCCGACGGCTGGCAAGGGCGTGCCCGCAACCTCACCGCTCATCTTCATTCCGTCTACAAAGACGGACGGGACGACGAGTTCGATTGGATGGTCGAACCCGACGGCGATTGGTCGCTCCCCGACTCGCTGCAGGTTTTCGGATGGAGCGAGAACGGCGACGCTCTGCTGTGGGACACTGCATCCCGCGGCGCCGACGGGGAGTTTCCGGTTTGGGAATCGCGCTCGTTCAACTCCCTCCACCGCCTCGGCGGGAGCTTCCACGAAGCACTACCGTCCATTCGCACCCGGGCTCTGGGCCTGTTCGGACCTCCCACTAACGACATCGAACCTCTCCAGCCAAACGCGCTCTGATCTACGCGTCCGGTCACTGATCGACAGTGAAGTCCCGGGCGATCCTCAGAGGTGCACCGCGCTCAGTTTCTACGTCGACAGTGACGGTGTAGGTGCCAGGGTCGTAAACAGGGGTGTTGGTACCGAAGGTTCCACCCCCTTGGCAGATGTTGAAACCGGTGTCGTCGTAGCGCGCGATTTCTGTTCCTGCGCTGTTGGTAATTCGCGCGTGACCTCGGCAGTATCCGAGGTCGCTGCCTTGTGGTCGGTTCAACTTCCAGTGGTAATTGACGTCTACGTAGAATCGACCGTTGTTCTTGTGAACGTCCGAAATCTCGTAATGATCTGGCCCACGAGTGAATCCGAATCCGTTCGGGGTGATCTTCGTGATCAGTTCGAGAGTGGCGCCAGTATTGTTCGGCGACGGCGCAGTCGAGGTCGCGCGGGCAGGTCCGGTACTGTTCAGGGTGTATTCGAGGTGATTGTCACCATTGAATTCGCCGGCGATTCCCGTGATATTGGCCATCAACTGGCTCGGGAGGGTGGTGAACAGAGACGTCACGACACTCATCTTGTGCAGAATCCGACCTTGGCTGTTGCCCACTGCGCCTGTCGCCCCGGCAAGTCCACATTGAGCGAGATCGCCGAGTGCCGTGGTGAATTCGCCGACGTTGGCTTTACTCGGGTCAGTCAAACTTTCGTACACCGTCACCAAACAGTCGTAGGCAGATTTGGTCGTCTGAAATGCATCGACCAACTCGTCTCCTTCGATCCCGTACATGTCGAGACCGGTAAGAATCGTCTCCAATTGTAATGCGGCGGCGTCGACATCAAGGCGGACGACTCCCGTGGTCGTGCCGGCAGGTAACACCAGCGTGCCGTTGCCTTTCGGGGTCAACAGTCCCGATTTCCCGCCACCCAAACTGGATCGAAGCAATACCGCAAGTTGATCAGTCCCTTTCAACGGCGCTTGATTCACGAATTGGCCGGGCGGTTGAGAATTGACTTCGTAATATTGTGCGGATTTCGTCGCAAAGTCGACGGCAATCCCTTCCTCAGCAGCGCGGAGGCAAGCAGAAACTACCCCCGACTTAGAGGGAGTGAGCGTATATTGCGTGCCTGCTAGTTCGAGTTCGCGTTTCTCAGAGCATAATTCATCGGGTCCTCCTGAACTCGCCGCCCATACCTGAGTGAATGAGTCGGTGAGCACTTGCCCAACGTCGGTAAGGAGGACTTGGAAACTGCTGAGGTGAGTGGTGGTGGTCGTCACGGATTTCGACACCGCGTTCCATTCGGCAGGAAGCAAGTCACTACTGGCAGGATCATCGGAGTTGGCCGCGACGATCGGTCGAACAGAATCGCTGATCTGTCGGACGATCTCGGGTTGTCCGGACAAGTCGAAGGTCAACGTGATCGGCGTCTTGGGCTGTAGTCCATTTCCGAGAGTGAGCTGCGCCGGGGTTGTCGAGACCAGCTCCGCAGGAAAGACTTTACGGTTCGTCCCGACGCCACTCGAGAGTGTGAGCGTGGTCCCGATGTCCGCGATTCCCGCGGGCGCTGTTGCAGTGACACCGATCTGACCGATCTTCCCGCTAACCGATACACCGTTCTCGCCGACTTCAGCCTCGACAGGTCCATCACCTGCCGAGGTGTCGACAGTTGTAGCCACGGGCACAGCTGTGGTCACGGGAGTGTCGGACGAACTACATGAAAGCAGCGGGAGACACAGCGCCGCCACCACGAATACCGCGACTGACTGGGCCGAAGGGTTTTTCACCGGTAGAACCTCCTGAATTTTCGCTCCCGAGCAGGGGCAGGCCACCGACAGGGCGAACTCAGAGAGTTCTAACACGACTTCGGACTGAGTATCTGTAGTCCATCCAACGGACACCGTGGCAGTCAGTAGCATTTCCAGCACAGTAGCGATGGTTACATATTTCCGTTAACGTTGTTTACATGAGTTCGAGAGCAAAGATTCTGGCCGCAGCAACCGAGTTGCTCAACGCCTCCACCAACGGCGACATCTCCACCCGCGCCGTATGCGAGATGGCCGGCGTCGGCGCCCCCGCGCTCTACCGCCAGTTCGGCGACAAGGACGGACTGCTCGCAGCCGTCGTCGACGCAGGATTCGCCGAATACCTCGAGGGCAAACGCGCTGCGACGCCGTCCGACGACCCTGTCGCCGACCTACGGGCCGGCTGGGATGCGCATACAGCCTTCGCACTCGCACATCCCGCTCACTACCGGCTGATGCACTCACCCTCCGCCCAGAGCGCCGACACCGCCCTGCAGGCCCAGGCGCTACTTCGATCAGTTCTCGAACGATGCGCTGCGGCAGGCGTTCTGACCGTGTCCGTCGATGTTGCCACCCAGATGGTGATGTCGGCGAATGTCGGAGTTGCTCTGATGCTCGTCGTCAGGCCGGAACAGTGCCCCGATCCGACGCTGTCACAGCGAGTTCGCGACGGAATCATCGCGTCCATCATCGACGAGTCCGACGCCCACCCGGACGCCTCACTCAACAGAGTTGCATCGACTCTCGACGCCCAACTGGCCGGCGTGGATTCAACTTCCCTCTCCACCAACGAAGTTGGCCTGCTGCGCGAGTGGCTCCGCAGGCTGTCCGATGCACCCACAACCAGATCAGGAGTTACATCATGACTGACACCACCACCCGCGTAGCCATCGTCACCGGAGCTTCCGGCGGCATCGGGCGAGCGACTGCAGAAAAGCTCGCCGCCGACGGAATGGCTGTCGCCGTTCACTATTCGGGAAATCTTCAGCGCGCCCAGCAAACAGTTGACTCCATTGTCACAGCGGGCGGACGCGCCATCGCGGTACACGCCGACGTCGCCGACGTCGCCGACGAAGGTGAAGTCGCGGCCCTGTTCGATACGGTCGAGGAGGAGTTCGGGGGCATCGACGTCGTCGTCCACGCAGCCGGAATCATGATCCTCTCCACCGTCGCAGAACTGAACTTCGATGATTTCGATCGGATGCATCGGACCAACGTCCGGGGGACCTTCGTGGTCGACCAGCAGGCAGCCAGACGTGTCCGGCGCGGCGGTGCGATCATCAATTTCTCCACCTCCGTGAAGAAGTTGGCGTTTCCGACTTACGCCGCGTACGCCGCCACCAAAGGTGCCGTCGACGCGATCACCCTGGTTCTCGCGAAAGAGCTACGCGGACGCGACATCACGGTCAACGCCGTAGCCCCGGGACCCACAGCGACCGATTTGTTCCTGGACGGGAAAGACGAAGCAACAGTGGAGAACCTGTCCAAACTGGCTCCCTTGGAGCGGCTCGGCACACCGGTGGACATCGCGGAGGCTGTCGCGTTCCTCGCCGGCCCAGCTCGTTGGGTCAACGGCCAGGTCATTTACGTCAACGGCGGCGTGATCTAGCGCAACCGTCTACGAAGGACCACACCTTGGCAATTCCGACAAAACAGTCAAACCAGTCGACTTTGGTTGTAATGTGCAAACAATGGAAAACCAGGATCGAGGGTCCGCCCGGGCGTCACGACGACAGTTCATCAGCGCTGCGGGACTTGCTGCAACCGCCGTCATAACCCTCGCAACCTCGTCGACCGCCAAAGCTGCCGGCCCAACGGCCCCCAATCCAGGTTCGAGGATCGGCGACGGTGCCGAAGCCCAGGCCGTACAGCGAGTCGCGGAGAGGCTGCTGAACAACGGCGTTCCCGGCCTTGCCTTCGTCATCGTCAAGCCGGATGAAAAGAACCGCAAGACAAGTGTCACCACCACATATCACTACGGTCTGGCCGACGTCGAGAACGGCGTGAGGGTTACTCCGCGAACGCAATTCGAGATCGCCTCGGAGACCAAGACTTTCACCGCTGCACTGCTGGCGAGACTGATCGCTCGGGGAGAAGTCGGATTGGACGACCTGGCGAGCGAGTATTCGGATGGGAACCCTATGCCGAAAGGCAGTGATGGTTCCGAAATCACGCTTCGCCAACTGGTCACCCACCGTTCCGGTCTCAGCGACGACCCACCCAATCTCTCGGCTGGGTGCGCCGATCCCACACAATCGTGCCCGGACGAGAAAGCGAAGTACACGAGAGACATGCTCTGGGAAGGACTCCAGGCTCCCGGTGCCTTGGAGTTCTCCCCCGGAAGCCACTGGCTGTACTCGGACTTCGGGTTCGGACTACTCGGCACACTCATGGCAGATAAAATCATTCCGGGACAGGAGAAACCGCCCTTCGCGGCGGCAGTCGCCCGCGAGATCACCGACCCGCTCGGGATGATGGGTACCGTGATCGAGACCAAAGCCACGGACCTGGCCATCCCGTATTACCTCGACGGCACAAGAGCACCGCTGTGGAACAACACCGGTGCGATCGCCGGCGGCGGTGGCCTGGTCAGTACCGCTGACGATATGTCGATCTGGGCCGCAACAACTCTCGGCTATGGCAATAGCCCACTCAAACCGGTGCTGACCTCGATGCTCGAACAGATCGACACGCAAGCTCCGGAAAATCCGGCCTTCGGAATGGGAATGGCGTGGCAGCTCCAACCGGCGACGCCGAACTTTCCGCAACGGTTCGCCAAGAAGAACGGAGACAGCTCGGGATCCAACTGCATCACCCTGCTGGTTCCCGACAGCGGCTGGTCGATCACGATTCTGGCGAACGGCGGAAATGCGGCGATGATCGACCCCGCAGCAGTGAACCTGATGCATGATCTGGTTCCGAGACGACCGATATTCGGTAGTTCGACGGGAAGTTCGTCGGGCAGCGACGTCGGCTTCCAGACCGGGTCGTTCGGATAGACCCACTTGCCTTCGGGCGCTACATCTTCGTCGAGCGTGCCATCACGAAGCAGTAGAGCCCGTAGGTGATGATGCCCAATCCGGCAAGGATCAGCAGGGCCACTCCGTACGGCTGCGCGCCCAGGGTCTTGAACGCTCCGTCGAGCCCGGAGGACTTGCCAGGTTCGGAACTGTTGACCGCGAGAAGAACCAGAACGCCGACTGCAGCGATGGCCAAGCCTTTGGCGACGTACCCGACGGTTCCGAGTCGGCGCACGAAGTCACTCGGTGTGCCTTTCAGATCATCCAGGAAGTTCTGGCTCGCGCCCTTGTACACGTGGTAGATGCCAACAGCGATGATTGCGATCCCGCCGAGCACCAATGCGATGGTCCCCAGGGTGTTCTCCATCAAACGCGCCGTGATTCCCGCACTCTGACCGCTGCTGGACTTCCCGCTACCGCGAGCGAATCCGAATGCAGTGAA
Organism: Rhodococcus sp. P-2; assembly: GCF_016598535.1. Lineage (GTDB taxonomy): Bacteria > Actinomycetota > Actinomycetes > Mycobacteriales > Mycobacteriaceae > Rhodococcus_F > Rhodococcus_F baikonurensis. The sequence goes on from NZ_CP066779.1 coordinate 3,600,388, forward strand.
GGCAAAACCGAAATAGACGAGCGAAATGCCCAGAGCTTTCGCGCGGTTGAAGAACTCCTTCTTCTTGTCGTCCGAAGACGGCGACGACGAGCTTCCCAACGCAGCTTCGGCCAATCTCCACAACGCCATGGCAAGGAAGGCGACGACGCCGACCCACAGGGCGAAGACGCCCCCTGGCTTTCCTGCCAACTCGGCCATCGCACCCGATTGGTCCGCAGACCCGGATCCACCGAGAGCAAGGCGGATCGCGATATATCCGATCAGCAGATGAACGACACCGCTGACGACAAATCCTGCGCGGGCAAAGCGCTCGAAGACAGTGTTCTGTGCGACGTCAGCCGCCGTGGACGCGACGCTTTTCTGGTCCTGCGGTGACGATTCTTTGTTCATCATGATCGTCGAACCATATACGGACAGACGCTTCCCTCGAACGCCTGCGTCAAGTGTTTCGAGATCAAGGGTTTCGAGGGTTCTGATCCGGCGTCGACCGCGGTTCTTCGGGGTTGGGAACCTTGGGGTCGATCGTGTCTGCATGATCTCGTTGCTGGTTCAGTTCCTCGCGAGAACTCGTCGCCTCTTTCCGATGCTGCGCTGCATGATGTTGCAGCGCAGACGCTTCCGCCGCTTTGGCATCGGCCTCTGCCTGCACCATGCGCGCTTTGGCTGCCGTCTCTTCTGCCCGCGCCTCGCGCTCGCCTACTTGCAGCGACTTGTCTGCGACGTCTTCGCGGATCTGTTCTGCCTCGATGTGACGACGCTCGTCGCGCCTGTTTCGCGCCACCCACAGGAGTGCGGCCACGATCGCTATCACCACGACCACGGCAACAATTATCCAGATAATGCTGCTGGTACTCATACTGCGAGAGGTACCCACCTGCGGCTTTCTCACACGCAGGCAAACAAAGACGCCAAAATTACAGGTCGGTCGGATGCGTGTTGGCACCGCACAAAACGACGCACAGCTCACCGTCGGACGGCGGCGTCACCGTTCCGTTCAGAACCGGAACCAACGCTGCCGCGGTGCCCAACTCCACCAGAATCCGGAACTCCCGCCACAAGAATGCCCGAGCCTGTCGGATCGAATCATCGTCGACCACAACACTGTCTACCGAACTCTCCTGCAGCGTCTCCCAGGCGATGGCGCCAATTCGTGTGGCCCCCAATGAGTCGCCGGCAATACTGTTCACTTCGATGTCAACCGGACGCCCCGCATCGAGCGAGGTGTGCAGGGTGGCAGCTCCGGTCGGCTCGACGGCTACCACGTGATCTTCGGGGCGAGCCGCCGCCACGATTCCAGAGACCAATCCACCACCACCGACCGCGATGCAATACGTGATCGGCCCGGACACCTCGTCTTCGATCTCGAGAGCGATAGTGCCGGCCCCACTGACGATGTCGGGCAGGTCGTAGGCGTGTAGTTCGAGCGCACCACTGGTACGAGCGATGTCCGCAGCAGCGGCAGCAGCGAGTGCATACCGGTCGCCGACCTTGTGAACGGTTGCACCCAACTCCCCGAGTGCCTTCACCTTTGCTTCGGGCGCCGTCTCCGGCACCACCACTGTGCAGGTGAGTCCCCGCCGTCGTGCTGCCCACGCAGCGCCGATCGCAGCATTGCCGCCGGACGCGATCACCACGCCGGCATCGGGCATGGTGCCGTTGGCTACAGCTCGTTCCACTGCATTGAGACTGCCGCGCACCTTGAAGGAACCGCTGTGTTGGAGGTACTCGAGCTTGAACAGAACCGATACCTCACCGTGTGGCGTCGGCACCGCAGTTCGGAAGATCGGGGTTCGCCGCGCCAGCCCTGCGATACGAGTTCGCGCGGCTTCGACATCCGAGCGCTCAATTGCCAGTGGACCTGCATTGTTGTCGGCGGTGAGAGTCATACACCAACCCTACGGTTCGCAACTTCGACCCGAAGCAGTCGGCCTGCCGTCATCGGAATGTCTGTTTTTCACCAAAGAGTGCCCGCATCTGACCGAGACAACGACCATCGGGGTGAATAAATTTACTACTACAAGAACAACAGCGTCATCAAGGAAAGGCACACCCCATGTCGAAGATCGCAGTATTCGGTGGAAACGGTTTTGCAGGAAGCGCAATCGCGAAGGAAGCCGCTTCACGCGGCCACGAGGTAACCGTCGTCGCTCGCAGCGCGCAGTCCGGAACCGAGACGAATGTCGTGCAGGGTTCTGTTCACGACAACACGATCGTGGAGCAGATCACGGCAGACAACGACGTCGTCGTCGTTGCCATCCCCGCTCGCGAGATCGACGGCAAGCGCCTGCTCGACGCCGTCACTCCCCTCGCCGATGCCGCCGCACGCAACGGCGCTCGCATTGCAGTGGTCGGTGGAGCCGGCAGCCTGTTGGTCGCCGAGGGCGGTCCGCGCGTCGTCGATACTCCCGATTTCCCGGACGCGTACAAGGTTGAGGCGCTCGCTCACGCCGACGTCCTCGACGCGCTCCGCGCAACTGACAGCAATGTCGACTGGTTCTACGTGAGCCCGGCCGCAGCATTCGGCGCCCATGCCGGCGTCGCCCCGAAGGGATCCTTCCAGGTGGGTGGCGACATTCTGCTGACGGACGCCGACGGGAACTCCGCCATCGCGGGCGAAGATTACGCACACGCTTTCGTCGACGAGATCGAGACTCCGGCACACCGTCGCCAGCGTTTCACCGTCGCACACTGAACATGAGCAACCTTCGTAGGCGCGCAGCCTGGATGACCGTTCCCGCTGCCGCCGCCCTCCTGCTCACCGCGTGCTCCAACGACGCGGAATCCGCAACGCCCAGCAGTTCTACGACGTCCACGAGCGTTGTCGCCGAACAGGGCGATCAACTCGAATCAAACAAGACCATCGTCACGGATTTCTACGAACTGGCGTTCAACGGCCGTCAGGTTCAGCAAGCCGCCGACCGGTACCTTGGCGACGTCTACATCCAACACAATCCGACCGCCGCCGATGGGGCAGCCGGATTCGTGAGCGGCATAGGTGGTTACGTCGCGGCCACACCCGGATTGCATGCCGAGATCACTCGCGTTTTCGCCGAGGGCGATCTGGTTGCCCTCCAGTCTCACACCACGTCTGCCCCCGGCGACCGCGGCCAGGCCGTATTCGACATCTTCCGCGTCGACAACGGCAAGATCGTCGAACACTGGGATGCCATTCAAGACGTGCCGGAAACGTCCGCGAATCCGAACACGATGTTCGACGGACCCACCTCGTCGCCGTCCAGGACGTCAGAAGTTCTGGAGCGCAACACGGCCAACGCGTTGACGTTCCTGCAGCTCGCCTTCAACGAAGGCAAAGCCGCCGAGGCTGCCGACCAGTTGATCGGCCCGACCTACACGCAGCACAACCCCTCGTTCGCGGACGGTAGGGATGCGTTTGTCACGGCTCTGGCCGGGATCGAACCTGCTACCGGAGACAAGGCCACCACGTTTCCGCGAACGGTAGCCGAGGGCGACTTCGTCTTCGTTCAGACCTTCGCTTCGTCCGGTGAGGGAACGGCCGGCAGCGGCTCGATGGACATCTTCCGATTCGACGAGAACGGCACGATCGTCGAACACTGGGACGCCGTCCAGGACTACCCGTCGACGACTGCAAGCGGCAACACGGTGTGGGACGACGGTCGCTGAGACGACAACTCCGCACAGTTCAGAGAGGGCTGCGTGATCAGCCGACGTTGATTCGTTCCAGATCGCCGTCGTAGTAGTCCAACAAGCGCTGATCCATCACCCGGCGCCACAGCGGTGGTATCCACGCGATCACGATCATCACTGCGTAGCCGGCCGGGAGTTGCGGGGCTTCGGCTGCGCTGCGCAGGCTTTGGTACCGCAACTTCGGGTTGGCGTGATGGTCGCTGTGCCGCTGCAGTTGGTAGAGAAACAGATTGCTCACGACGTGATCGCTGTTCCAACTGTCAGCGGGGCTGCAGCGAACGTACGAGCCGTCGGCACGCTTGCCGCGCAGCAGACCGTAATGCTCGAGGTAGTTCGCCGCTTCGAGGAAGGTGAATCCGGCAACTGCCTGCAGCAGGAGCCAGGGTGCAACCTCCCAACCGAAGATGCCGATCAGCGTCGCGAAGAGGACAACGCTCATCGCCCACGCGTTGAGGACGTTGTTCTCGAGGCTCCAGGTTCGCTTGCCCTTACGCTGGAGTCGAGCGCTCTCGATGCGCCAGGCAGAACGCAGTCCGCCGAACACACTTCGTGGCAAGAACCACCAGAAGCTCTCGCCGAACCGTGAGCTGGCGGGGTCCTGCGGGGTAGCTACACGCACATGGTGGCCGAAGTTGTGTTCGACGTAGAAGTGCCCGTACAGAGACTGTGCAAGCGCCACCTTCGCGAGCCACTGCTCGACCTTCTCGCTCTTGTGCCCGAGTTCGTGGGCCGCGTTGATACCGACGCCGGCGACTACGCCCACCGTGAACGACATCGCGATCTTCTCCGCGATTCCCATCGGAGCGTTGATCCAGCACCAGCAGGCGAAGACCAGACCGGCGTATTGCAAGGGGAGGAACGCGTAAGTGCACCAACGGTAGTAGCGGTCCTTCTGCAGCCCTGGGATCGCATCGTCCGGCGGACTTTCGCCGTCTTCACCGGCCAGCATGTCGATGATCGGGATGACGATGACCAGCAACCACGCGCCGGTCGCCCAGAACAATCCGAGACGGAGGTTGTCGACGAGAAACCAGGAGATGAACGGGCTGAGTGGAATCAGCAATCCGAGCGGCCACAGGTACCTCTTGCGGTCGCGCCAGCGCGGATTTTCGCCGGACGGCGAGTCGGTGTTCTGGACAGCCTTCGATCCGGTATGCCGTGCGTCGGAAGTAGCTGTCATTCGCCGATCTCGCCTTTCATCCCCTCGAACGATTCGCCCCACGCACCGTTCACGCTCAGCAAACCACGACTCACGCGCTGACGGATGTGGCCGCGAACGCACGGCGCTCTACTGGAAACCGACCGGGACACATGTCCGGCACGCGCTCTCCCCCGAGAAGCGACTGTTCACCCCGACAGCTGATCCGGACAAAATACCCCATCGATCTGCGGCAATCGGCACCGACACAGCCTTTCGCTGCGCGTCGAAACGTCAAGGGTTTGGCAAGATCAGCCCAGATCCGCCTCAACGAGTAACGGTAACCACCAGTGACAGAAATCATAAGCAGGGGACAGGATCCTCGTCCCAGATAGCAACCAAAAAGACTGCGCGCCCTCAACTGGTCGGTTGCGGGCGCGCAGTCCAAAGGTGAGCAAGCGTCAGAGCGTTGCAAACACCTTCGTTTTCACTTCGTTCAGCCAACCGTTCGCGGTCACGAAATCTGTGACGCTCGACTGCAATCCGAAGACGTGCCCAGCCTGCGCCGCCGGCAGCCTTGTGAAGAGGTTGTCGTCGAGGACCGCCTGAACCGCCGCACTGGTCGACCCGTCCGCATTCAGCGGGTACAGCACGACCGTCACACCGTTCATGATGTCGGCCAACTGCTCCATCGGGTAGGACTCGTATCCGGCATCGGTGTAATTGGTCGGAACACCGGGCCCATACGCCAATCCGAGTTCGTTGACGACCAAATTGCCGATCGCACCGGTGGGCTGCTGAACCGAGAACGCGCCGGGTGCGTCTCCGAGTGAAATGTGAATCCACTTGTTATTGGCGATCACATCCGCGTACTCGCCGCGAACACGTTCGAGATTCGTTTCGTAAGCAGTGCGCGTCGACTCGAGCACGTCGGTCTTGCCGATCGCCTCCGCGATCTCGGTGGTGATCGTCTTCCAGTCGCCCCGGCTCTCGCCCTTGACGATGACAGTGGGCGCAATGCCCGACAGACGGTCGAACGCCGCTTGGTCCACCTCGTCGGCGTCACCGACGATGATGTCGGGATCCGCCGCAGCGATCGCTTCGAAGTTCATTTCCCCGAAAGGCCCGATGGTCGGGAGCCCGTCGACGAAGGCCTGTTGCTCCGGCGTGAATTCACTGATCCACTTGCCGTAGTCCTGCACAGCAGCCGGTTTCACTCCGAGGGACATCAGCTGCCAAGGAGTGTCGTACGACGCGGCGACGACGCGCTGCGGTGAAACCGGAACCTCGATGTCCCCGTACGCCGACGCGACGGTCCGGACGTCAGTCTGCTCGGAATCGGCCGACGACGAGGAACATCCGGTCATCAGCATCGCACCGACAACGGCTGCTGCCGCCGCTGCGATGACTCTGGAACCGAAAGAAGATGATCGAATTGCGCGCACGCAGAACTCCTACAGGGTGATTGTTTAGCCAACCCTAAGTTGATGCTCGGGCGCTACACAAGTCCGATCGAGGCCCTTTGAGTCGCTGTTCGGACTAGTCCTGTAGTCAATCGGCCATCGGCGTGCGCGGATGATCGATCAGGCTTGCGAACTCGCCCGGAGTCACACCCATCGTTCGACGGAATGCCGCGCCGAACGCGCTTTCGGAACGAAAACCCGTCTTCCGCGCCACAAACGAGATGCTTCGACCGAGTGCCAGAAGTTGCATCGCGTGATGAGCCCGCAGTCGCATACGCCATTCCGAGAAGGTCAGTCCCGTCTCAACCGGAAACCTTCGCGTGAGGGTCCTCGTGCTGACTTTCGCGTCGGCGGCCCACTCCTCCACCGATCGGGTGTCGGCCGGGCTGGCAACCAACTGATCTGCGATCTGCCGAAGCCACGGCGTCGTCGGCAGCGGTACATCGAAAATCAGTCGCGGAACGGGTTCGACGAGGTCGATGGCAAACGCCTCGGCTCGCCGACGCTCCGCGTCCGTCAGGTCGTCTCGGGTGAGGTGATCGAGTACTTGTTCGAGCAGCGGCGGGGTGGACAAGGCCACCACACGATCCAACCCGGTCACATCGGATGCCACCAACCACGTGCACGACAATTCGGTGCCGCTGCGCGCCGTCACCTCGTGGGGAACAAAGGAGGGGATCCACAGACTGACCCCGCTCGGCACGGTGTACACGGTCTCCGGAGTACGGACCTCGAGCACACCATCGATCGCCCACAGCAATTCGTGATCGCTGTGGCGGTGCATGTCCCAGGTGTAGTCGGAATCGACCGCCAACCGATTGGTCGCCAACCGCAGGTAACCGTCGGCGCTGACACGCAGCGGTCGCACCACGCGTTGCCACTCGGACAGTTCGTCGAGTGGACTGCTGAGCGGGTAGTCGATCTGCTCGCTCACCGCAGAGTCGACAGTTCGGGGTGGCCGAACAGGCCGGGTAACCCACCGGTGTGCAGGAAGACCGTTTTTGATCCCGCCGTGATGGCCTTGTCCTTCACGAGTTGGATCAATCCCGCAAAGGCTCGGCCGGTGTACGTCGGATCGAGGAAGATGCCCTCCGTACGAGCCAAACATCTGATCGCGCCGGCTGATGCTTCCGTAAGCGTCGAATAGCCTTGGCCAACTTGGTTTCGGACGATCTGAAGATCCTCGGCTCGCACAGTAGACCCGGGCATCTCGTCCACTAACCCAGCGACAGTCGACACTGGATCGGCAACAGCCCCGACATCGACGCCGACAACCCTGTCGACGCCCAGATGGGCGACAAGGCCAGCCATCGTTCCGCCCGATCCGAGCGCAACCACGACGCGATCCACTCCGGGGAGTTGCTGCTCGATCTCGCGTGCGCAGTCGACGTAGCCCTGCGCGGCCACCGCACTGGTGCCACCGAAGGGAATGACAAAAGGAACACCGCCCGAGTCAGCGACGGCCTGCACCGCGGCGTCGACCGCGGATGCCGTGTCCCCGCCAGCCCAGACGATCTCAGCGCCGGCGAGTGCATCCAGAACGAGATTGCCCTGCGCGGATTCCGGCTCGGCACCACCGAGCACCAGCACACAACGCAATCCCAACCGAGCGGCTGCCGCTGCAGTCAACCGAGCGTGATTGCTTTGCGGTGCGCCGGTAGTGATCAGAGTCGTCGCGCCGACCGCCAAAGCCTGAGCGCAGGTGTACTGCAGCTTTCGGATCTTGTTGCCGCCGCCGCCCAGGCCGATGACGTCGTCACGTTTGATCCACAGGTCTTCCGGACCCAATCCGAGTGCCTGCGCGCAACGCGCCACAGGTTCGACGGGCGTCGGCCAACTGCCCAGGCTGATCGGCTGTACGGCGGAACTGAACATTCGACGAGTCTAGTTCGACCGTGTACCTACAGGCTGTGCTCGAATACAGTCCGTACTCGCATACAGTCGGGACATGGGAACTTTCACGACGACCACACGTGACGTACCGCTGACCGTCAGTCGACTGGATTCGCCGAGTGAACCGTTGCATGCAGTAGTCGTTCTCCAAGAAGCGTGGGGCGTGAACAAACACATCGAGAGCATCCTCGAGCGCCTCGCCGCCGCCGGCTACCTTGCCGTCGCCCCGCACCTCTACCACCGCGGCGCACAAACGTCCTTCACCGACTTTCCATCCGCGAAGGACGCGCTCATGGCGCTCGACAGCACAGGCATCGGCCACGACGTACGTGCCGCCGTCGACTACTGCCGATCCGAGGGAGCAGACAGAGTCGGCTCCCTCGGATTCTGCATGGGCGGCACCGCGTCACTGTGGTGTGCCGCGGTACCCCTCGTCGATTCCGCTGTCACGTACTACGGCGGAGGTGTCGCCGAGGCCCGGTGGGATGGAATCGCGGCAGGCACCGAACTTGCAGCGCAACTGCAGGTCCCGTGGCTCGGTCACTACGGCGACCTCGATCCGAGTATCCCGCCGGAGAGCGTCGAGCAATTGCGCGCAACCGCGTCCGATCTCGCCCGGGTGTACCGCTATGCCGACGCCGGCCACGCGTTCAACAACGACACTTCGACCAGCCACTACGCCCCGGATTCTGCTGCCCTCGCCTGGACCCGCACTATGGAGTTCTTCACCGAAACCTTATGATTGCCAACGTAAGTCAGGGAACCCGCTTGACCACCGTGCCGGTGATCTCGTCCTGAACCTGTTCAGCCGTTACCGCTCGACTCTGCGCCCGACGTGATCGGGTGAAGTAGTAGATGCCGATCACGGCAAGAACAAACGGCACCCCGAACACCAAGGTCATCTTGAAATCCTCGACCCACAATGTCGTGACGAGGATCGCGACCATGAGGACACCACCCAGTATCGTCCCCACCGGGAAGAACGGAATCGTGAACGAGAGGGTTCGTCCTTCGCTTGCCATCCGCTTGCGAAAGAACCAGTGCGTCACGAAGATCAGCAGCCACGTCGCCATCGCTCCGAACATCGACAACGAGATCATCAACGTGAATGCCTGCTCGGGAAAGAGAACGTAGACGATGGTCGCGACGGCGATGCCCGACGTCGACAGCAGCAAGGCGTTGACCGGCGAGCCGTTGGCCCTGACCTTTCCGAGAACAGCCGGCGCGTCACCAGCACGCGAGAGCGAGAACATCATTCGCGAAGACACGTACAGCTGACTGTTCATCGCAGACAGTGCAGCGATGATCACCACGAAGTTCAGCACGCTGTCTGCGCCCGGAATCTTCACGACCTGCATCACCGTGACGAAAGGGCTTCCACCGCTCAAGATCTTGTCCATCGGAGCAATTGCCAGAATCAAAGCAAGGGTTGCGATGTAGAAGACGAACAGTCGGACGATCGTCACACGGAACGCCTTCTTCACCGCTACCGCCGGGTTCTCCGCCTCACCGGCCGCAATGGCGATCATCTCGATGCTCAAGTAGCTGAAGATCGATACGATCACGGCAAACCACATGCCGGACAGACCATTCGGAAAGAATCCGCCACCGGCTGTGTAATTGTGAAATCCGTAGTCCGGGTTTCCGCTACCGAACACGACGTACGCTGCCATCACGATGAACGCCACGATCGCGAAGACCTTGATCGTCGAGAACCAGTACTCCATCGTTCCGAAGGCCTTGACGTTGAACATGTTCACGCCGATCAACACTCCGGAGAACAACACGATCCACAGCCACGACGGTACGTCGGCGAACCAGAACTGCATGTATTCACCGATCGCGGTGACCTCGGTACCGACCGCGAGGACGATGCATGACCAGTAGAGATAGCGAACGAGGAAGCCGATCAACGGTCCGACGTAGAACTCGGCGTACGCACCGAACGAACCCGATGTCGCATGTGCGACGGTCATTTCGGCGAGGGCACCCATCAGCAGCAGGGCGATCAGCCCGCCGATCGCGTAACTGATGATGACGCTCGGGCCGGCAAATCCGATGGCGAACTTACTGCCGAGGAAGAGTCCGGTGCCGATTGCACCACCGAGCGCGATCATGCTCATCTGCTTGGGGCCGAGTTCGCGTTTGAGACCTGATTCTCGCTGCTGAATGTTTTTGAAATCACTCATGAAAGCTCCTTACGAAAGGCGGTACCTCCCGGTCCGCGGAAACTTGGAAGAATCAGGTGACTGCGTCGCGCTCGCGGAATTCGGGGCGATCCCAGGACTTGTTCTCGAGGATGTCTCGCAACACGTCGACGGCGTTCCACACGTCGGCATATCCGAGATAGAGCGGAGTGATACCGAACCTCAGCACTCCTGGTTCGCGGTAGTCGCCGATCACGCCCCGCGCGATGAGAGCCTTCATGATCGAATAGCCCTCGGGATGAACAAAACTCACGTGCGAGCCACGACGCTCGTGCTCGCGAGGCGTGATCAACTCCAAACCGTAGGCCGCGCAACGCTCCTCGACGAGATCGATGAAGAGATCGGCCAGCGCGAGCGACTTGCTCCGGATGTCGGCCATGTCAGCTTTGAGCGCGACGTCGAGACCACACTCGACGAGCGACAACGACGTGATGGGCTGAGTACCACTCAGAAACCGTCGTATTCCCGCGCCCGGTTCGTAGGCCGACTCCATCGCAAACGGTCGCGCGTGCCCCCACCACCCGGACAGCGGCTGGATTCCGGTGTTCTGATGGCGACGGTTAACCCAGATGAATGCAGGTGAACCCGGACCACCATTGAGGTACTTGTACGTACACCCGACCGCGAAGTCGGCGTCGGCGCCGCCCAGGTCGACTGTCACGGCGCCAGCAGAGTGTGCGAGGTCCCAGATCATGAGCGCGCCACATTCCTGCACTGCTGCAGTGACTTCCGCCATCGCATACAGGTTTCCGGTGCGGTAGTTGACGTGCGACAACATCACCACGGCGGTGTCCGGCCCTACCGCCTCGGCGAGGTCGCCCGGTTGGTCGATCAGGCGTAGTTCGTATCCCTGATCGAGCAGCGAGATGATGCCCTCCGCAATGTAGAGGTCAGTGGGGAAATTGTCGCGCTCGGAGACGATCACCTTCCGGCCGGGATCCTGTGCGGCCGCGATGGACAGCGCGGAGGCCAATGCCTTGAACAGGTTGATCGACGTCGAATCCGTTACTACCACTTCGCCTTCACCTGCTCCCAGCAACGGCGCAAGTTTGTCACCGAGGCGGACCGGGAGGTCGAACCATCCAGCCTCGTTCCAACTGCGAACCAAGCCGTTGCCCCACTCGTCGCCGATCACTCTCGCGGCGCATTCCTGTGCAGCAATTGGACGCGCGCCGAGCGAGTTTCCGTCGAAGTAGAGAACGCCCTCCGGAATCGCGAACTCGCGGCGGAACTCTCTCAGGGGATCCACTGCGTCGGCCTTGGCGCAGTCTTCCAACGAAAGGGTGGTTGTCGATGTCATGACGATTCTTCTCCTGCATGTGTCGGCGTTGAGGGTGATGAAGGCAGAGTCCGGAGCACGGCCCGTACCGGGCTGGCATCGAGGTCGAGGAACTTCAGCGGCAGTGCGATCAACTCGTAGTAGCCTTCGTCGACGTCGTCGAGGCAAAGTCCTTCGAGGATCGCGACGCCACGATCGCTCGCCGCGTGGTGCCCGTCCATGGTCTTGCTGTCCATCGGATCGAACGACGCGCCGTCGATTCCGATCAGAACGCCCCCGCGGTCGGCGAACCAGTGAGTCAGGTCCGGAGAAACGCCGGCGAAGTCGTTGTCCCACTCGCTCGGGTACTTCGGGTAGGTCCTCAGAATCAGCCGTTGCGGCAGATGGCCGCCGAGTCGCTCCACCGTCTCTTCGACGGGCCTGATGCATGCGGCACCGTCGACCCCCGTCATGTCGACCACCAGTGCTTCGCCGAGATAGGGCGCGAGGGGAACAGAACCGATGGGCGCACCGTCGATGCGGGTGTGCGCCGGTGCGTCGGCGTGAGCACCGATATGTGGGGTGGTGGTGATTCTGTTGATGGTGACGGCGTCACTGCCGCCCAGATCTGACGTAACAGCCCGGTTGAATGCGGTATCACCTGGCCATACGGGCGTCGATTCGGAGATCGGCGGGCTGATGTCGATCAACCGCGCCCCCGAATCGCCCGTGTGTCGGCCGATCCTCGGAACCATCCGGACCCCTTCGTCGCAACAGTCGACTGTGTCGATCTCGACCGTTTGATAATTCGATGTGTTTGGCAAAAGCTAGAATCATCGACGGGCGCGGTCAATAGTTGCTGAATATTTTCGCGACGGCAGGGAGAAATCGGATGATTAATGCGATCGAACGGGCGGCAGCCGCGGCTCGGCCGAATCATGTTCGGCTCGACGACGTCGATACGGCGATTCTCCGCGAACTCGTCCGGGATGCACGCATCCCCAACAACGCACTCGCCGAGAAGGTCGGGATAGCGCCGTCGACCGCTCTGGCGCGGATGCGCGCTCTACGCGAATCGGGCGTCATCAAGGGGTTTCATGCAGACATAGACCTCGAGCTACTCGGCCTCGAGATCTCGGCGATGGTGTCGATTCTGGTTCACTCCCACGCCAGGAGTCGGATGACGGAAATTGCCGAGCACCTGAGCGGATTGGATTCCGTTCAGCGAGTGTTCCTGATGGGTGGGGACCGTGATCTCCTGGTGCACGTCTCGTGTGAATCCCCCACTCGGCTTCGCGATTTCGTCAGCGCACACCTCAACGATCCGGCCATCGCCAATACCCAGACCAACCTGATTTTCAGCGAACTGCGTCATGGCGACTGAAATGCCACTCGGGTTGTCCATGCTCTGGGAGTCGGTGGAGCCGGAAGCCGCTCTGGAGGAGCGATTCGGATTCAACAGCTTTGGCGCAGCCACCCATTGGGTCTCGGCGGTACTCGAGCAGATTTGGGGATTGACGGCCCTCGAGTGCTCGCGAATGGCAATCAGTGACCAGAACGCGATTGTGTGGGTTGCGAGCGACCGAGGTGGGCTGGTGGTGAAGTGGTCGCGCGCCACCGAACGCTTCGCGAAACTGGAGGCGTCGACGCGACTGCTGAGCGCACTCGCCGGGCAGGGTGCGCCCGTTCCGTTGCCAGTCACGTCTCTGAACGGATTGGATCGGGAAACACTGGAAGGGCCTTCGTGCGCAGTGTCGTTCACCGTACTGCCGGAGTTGACGGGAGATTGGTTGGACGTGCAGGACCACGCGGCGGTCCGGTCGGCAGGAGCATGTCTGGCAGAGATACACCGAACGCTCGGCGCCACCCACGTCGACGGATCGGTATTCTCGTCGCGCAGCACCGGGTTGAAGGAGCGCATCGGTGGTTGGCTCGAGAATTTCGACCGCGGGTTCGCACCTGAGGCGACGCGCAGGCTCGCGGACTTCTTGTCGCGGGCACACGACCTCGATGACCAACCACAACTGGTACACAACGACTTCCGTGCAGCCAACATCTTGACTCGAAACTCTCGGATCACCGGGGTACTCGACTTCGACGACGTGGTGATCGACCACCGGGTGAGCGACCTGGCCAAGGCATGCGTCTATCTGGGCACCCTGTTCACCGATTGGCGACCGACACCGATCGCGGTACGGCAGAGCCTGCGCGCCGGCTACGAATCCGTACGTCCCCTCAGCCGATCCGAGACAGAATGGTTCGAGATCCTCGAACTGTGGCACGGTCTGATGGCGATCCCGGGCGAGAACGACACCGCCGGTTGGGCATCAGGGTTGTGACGACAACATGCCCGACAGTCGAACGACCGTCGGGCATGCGAGTTTGAATTGTCCGACCATCACGCCGGCAGAGTGACAAGGCCTTCCTGCGCGACGGTCGCCAGCAGGAGACCGTCTCGCGTGTAGATCCTTCCGTGAGAAAGTCCCAAACCGTTCCCGGCGAATGACGATTCCTGAACCAGCGCAATCCATTCGTCGACGCGTCCGTCGTTATGCCACCACATCGCGTGGTCGAGGCTGGCAGTGATCACGCCGGGGTCTGCCCACGCCGCACCGTTGTTCCGAAGGATCGGCTCGAGCAACGTGTAGTCACACAGGTAGGCGAGTGCCGCCCGATGGACATTCACGTCGTCGGGCAGTCGCTCGTAGGCCTTGAGCCACACCGTCTGCCGACGCGTACGCTCACCGTCTGCCGAGATGTAGATCGCTTCCGGTGAATGCCTGATGTCGAAGCTGCGATCGTTGGCCCAATACTGCGCGTCTCGCACTGTCGAATCGCCGAGCGCTTCTGCTGCGGTCGGCAACGTCTCGGGATCTGCGAGGTCCACTGGCATTGGATCCTGGTGTCGTACACCGTCAGAAGCGACGTGAAAGGATGCCATCCCTTGAAATATGGTCTTCCCTGATTGGATACCGCGTACGGCGCGCTGGGAGAACCCTCGACCGTCACGTAGGCGATCGACCGCGTAGACCGTCTGCTCATGAACGTCGCCGGCGCGAAGGAAGTATCCGTGGAACGAGTGAATACCCCGGTCATCCGCAACCGTCTTCATCGTCGCGGCAACAGCCTGGGCGACAACCTCGCCGCCGTACGCGCGCGCAGACGGAATGACTTGGTGCCGAGCAATAAACGTGTTGTCACCGTCTCGCTCGAAGTCCCAAGATGCGAGCATCGGCTTACTGGAGAGTGTCATGCGCGTCGATACCCTTCGAGTGAGGCGTCATCCACATCGGGGAGGTTGACTACGATATTGTCCGGTGTGCGGGTGGTCAGCCAGACCAACTCATCGGTGAGAGACATGTTCACCTCGACGTGCGGCATATACGGCGGCACAAAAACGAAGTCACCCTCGGTCATGTCCACAAATTCGGTGTAGTTCTCTCCGAAGTAGATACGGCCATGGCCGGTAAGGACATACCCACCGGTTTCTGCCTCACCGTGGTGATGTGGAAGCGAGCGGTAGCCGGGTTCGTTGGTGACCTTGCCATACCAGATCTTGGTTGCTGGGGTGTGTTGGATGCTCACGCCCGAGACGCGCTTGGCGCCGCCTGACTGCGCAGTTGCCTGATACTCGAATCCCTTCCTGGTGACGACAGGGACAACTTCGGTGACGGAATCATTCGACATATGCTGTGCTCCTTCGTGATACAAGTGCTTCTGATTTGTGGACAAGCTGTATGCGCGGAAATCCCGTGGGTACGGAAAAACCTGTGGCCCGAATCAGTTATCCGAGTCGCACGGTGTTGGACACCTTGCCGATTCCTTGAATTTCGACTTCGACAACCGCACCGTTCCCCAAGAATGTCGGCGGCGTCATGCCCGCGCCGACTCCGCCCGGCGTGCCGGTCAACACCAGATCTCCCGGTGTAAGTCCCGTGAATTGCGATATGTAGGAAAGCAGTTCGGCAGGGTCGAACACCAAATCATCGGTGGTACCGGTCTGAACCAACTTCCCGTCCACGGTGCACGTGATTGTTGCCCCCGACGCCGGGTCGAACTCATCGGGGGTGACCAGGACCGGGCCGAGAGGAGTGGTCGCGTCGAAAGCCTTGCCCTGCAACCACTGCAGGGTTCGACGTTGCCAGCTGCGAACCGAGATGTCGTTGGCCACCGTGTACCCCGCAATGCCGCGGCGAGCCTCGTCGACATCTGCATTCCGCAGGTTCGCACCGACAACAACTGCAAGTTCAGCTTCCCAGTCGACATCAGTAGCGTATTCGGGAAGAAAGATGTCGTCGTTCGGGCCGGTCAAGGTATCGGCAAACTTGGCAAAAAGTGTGGGGAACGCGGGTTCTTCACGATTCATCTCACGCACATGCGCGCGATAGTTCAACCCGCAACAAAGAATCTTCCTCGGATTCGGAACGACCGACATGACCTGCATCTGATCAAGATTGACCATTTTGCCCGAATCCACAGCACGGCTCACCAATTCGGATTTCTGACCGTCACCCAGAAGCGTGCCGACATCCGGGGAAGCAATCAACCGCGCTCCACCAGGCGTCATGACCGCCGCACTGGTCTGACCGTCCGAGAGACGAACTGTGAGTAGCTGCATGGCCGTCAATGCCTCCGTGCATCGAATCGAGCAAATGTCCGTCGACCCGCAATCTGTCGAGTGACATTTTGTTGCGTCCTGTTTACGATGGTTAATGTAACACGATAAAGGGGGCGGCGACAGAGTTTCCCCCACCTACTCAGGGGACACAGACATGGCCATTTCTCGAATCAATCCGTCGACAATGCTCAAGCCGTCAGGATTCGCCCATGCGGTACGCGCCGGCAACGCCGTGTATCTCGCTGGTCAGACCGCGCTCAACGCCGAAGGCAAGATAGTCGAGGGTGGGATCATCGAGCAGTTTCGGCAAGCGATGTCCAACACGTTGACCTCGTTGGTCGAGGCAGGCGGTAAGCCGTCTGACCTGGTGAGTGTCACCATCTACCTCACCGACATTCCGGATTACCAGGCCAACGGGCGGGAAATCGGTCGACTGTGGCGCGAAATGGCGGGGACAGAATATCCGGCAATGGCCGGCATCGGCGTCACGTCACTGTGGCAGAAGGAAGCGCTCATCGAAATTCAGGGTATCGCCGTCGTCGCCGACTGACAGGGCCTCACGAACGAGACTCCGGAGTGGTTGCGCGCGAATTGTTTTGCGCGCAACCACTCCGGAGTAGTCCTGCTACAGCATGTCCATCAGGGGTGAATTGTCTCCAGGGCATGTTCGCGCGCCGGCCCACTGAGCGCGGCGTTGAGTTCGCGAAAAAGCTCCTCCGCCACAACGCTGTTCCATCCATCCGGCAGCAGATCCAGCGGCAGCCCAGGATCTCGATACGGGAGTCGTCGCCACATAGTCAACATCTCCACGTAGTGAGCAAATGCCTCCCCAGGCGTAAATCCATCCTTGTCGGATTGTTTCAGGATCGGACGGTATGCATCTATGAATTCGGCGTACAGTGCAGTCAATTCGTCCAAGTCCCACCAATCTCGGACTTTGGACCGCAGATCGCCGAACGCGATGTGACTACCGTTGAAGATGTCGACGTAGCGATGCAAATCCCTACGCTCCAAGGTTTCTCGAACCTCGCGCTCGATGTTCCCCGGGGCGATCCATACTCCGGAAGCGGCTGTGCCGAAACCGAGGCGAGTCAACTCGGTGCGAAGTGCATGCCGGTTCTCGCGCTCGGATTCGGGCACTGAGAAGACCACCACGAGCCAGCCGTCGTCGATACTTGCGCGAGTCCGACCGAAGATGCGAGCGTCACCTTCGGCGAGCACATCGAGCAACCAGGGCGACATGGAGTACCCGGCTGACGTTCCGCGTCGTGAACTCGCGAGAACCTCACGACGCTTGAGACGCGAGATCGACGAACGCACTGCAGGTCCGTCGACGCCGAGTTCGCCCATCAAACGCACTAACGCGGCCACCGATAGCCAGTTCTTCTCCGCTCGCCCGTAGAGGCCGAACAATGTCACGATCAACTGACGAGGGGCCGGATCGCCAGTGATCCGAGCGTCAGCGTCAGAGCGTTCTTTCGTCACGACCGTCATACCACCACGATAGTCCGTCGTGGTGGCATGACTGTCGTTGATGCCGCAGCTACTCCATCAGGGTGCGCGGACACCTTGCCGCCCGGAAACCGATCCCGCGCCGGTCTGAGCAGCGTCTGTGCTCCGTGGCACCAAGGCAGCAACAACAGCTCCGGCTACGGCGACAGCACCGAAGACATAGAAGTTCACCTGATATCCGAAGGCCAGATCCGCGATGACGCCACCGATGACAGGCCCACAAATCGCACCGACCCGACCGACTCCCAACGACCAGGCAAGCGCATTCGCGCTCAGCCGCTGTGGGTAGTGCGTGGCACAGAACCCACCTACCAGGATCTGTGTTCCCACACTTCCCAACCCCGCAAAAGCGACGAAGACAAACAAAAGCGCCATCGGCAGATTCACACTCAACAACATCACTGCGCCAAAGGCGACCAGAAAGGAGGTGATGACAACCTTCTGAATACCTATCCGGTCAGCGATATACGACGCGCTGATCGATCCGACAATCGCGCCGAGATTCAGAACCAGGAGGAATGCGAGAGCACTGCCCAATGCATATCCTGCCGACCTCATGATCTGAGGCAGCCAGGTATTCAATCCGTAGACCAGAAGCAACCCACAGAAGTTGGCGAGCGCAAACACGATCGTCGATCGTAACCAACGAGGGGTGAACAACTCGCGCATACCCGATTGCACAGTATCTGTATCCGGCTTTGCCACAATCGGTTCCGCAGATACGACGTCCTCGTAGAGCACTCCGAACTGCGCCGCGGTGACACGCGCTTCATCGTCTCGCCCTGTCCGAGCAAGGTAGGAAATCGATTCCGGCAGAAACTTGTAGGCAACGGGCAGCAGAGTCACCAGGGGAAGCGCACCAAGCAGGTACAGAACTTTGAAGTTGATATCGGGCAGCAATGCGATCGCCGATACCGCAGCGATCACGCCGCCGACCGAGTACCCACTGAACATAACGGCGTTGGCAAGATTTCGGCGCTCCTTGGGCGCAAATTCCACGGTCAGCGCAATGCAGGTGGGCACCACACCACCGAGTCCGATACCAGTGAGGAATCGCAAGACTCCGAATACATACTCGTTGGGCGCAAATACGGTCGCCAGCATGCAAATCGAGAACCACACAATGGAACCGAGCATGATCCTGCGTCGCCCGAGTCGGTCGGTCAGAAAGCCGACGGTCATCGTCCCGAGGAGCATGCCCACCAAAGCCATACTGCCGATCAGGCCGGCCCCACCGGAATCGAGATTCCAGTCATCGTAGGCAATCAATGTGGGCACTGTTGATCCGTAGACAACCAGGTCGTACCCGTCGAACACGATGGTGACGAAGCAGAGAATCAACACCAGAATTCCCGTGCGCTGTTTGGCCCCTGGCCGTTGCGGTACATCCGGTCGCGACATATGCCTGCTCCTTGGTGGTCGACTGACTCCGATCAGAGGCGCGACGCGAGATCCGCACAGCCTACGAGGGCTACTACCGCGAACGCACCAGGCAACAAAGTGTGATCCACGCCATCCAGAGCGGAACCTATATCGCATTATTGACGTTCGTCAAGAATACGCATTACTCCAGGCAGACGTCATACGAATCGAGCCAATCCACAGAAAAGTATTTCGTTTCTCTTGCGATCGTCTAGATTACGTCATACATTGAGCTTCTTAACCAATACTCGAAAGGTCGAGAATGGCACTCACCGCAACGGCACACGTCGATACCTACTGCCGTGACAATCTGCCTCCGGAATCTCAATGGCCCGAGTTCCTTTTCGAACTCCCCGACCTGCAGTATCCAGAACGCCTCAACTGCGCCACCGCACTGCTGGACGACACCGTCGCAGCACTCGGCCCCAACCGCCCATGTCTGCGCTCGCAGACCTCAACCTGGACGTACGGAGACCTGCTCCGCCATTCGAATCAGATTGCGCGAGTACTCACCGAAGACTTCGGCGTTGTTCCCGGCAACCGAGTTTTGCTGCGTGGCAGCAACAACATGTGGATGGTGGCCTGCTGGTTCGCGGTGGTCAAAGCCGGTGCCGTAGTGGTCACAACCATGCCGTTGCTGCGTGCGCCCGAACTTCGAAAACTGATCGCAATCACCACACCGACTGTCGCTATCGCCGATAGCACCCTCACCGAAGAACTTCTCGAAGCAGCAGGAACGATCCCTGTTATCGCTTGCGGAACAGACGAATCCACCGATCTTCATACCCGCGCATCGTCGAAACCCGACACCTTCGAGAACGTAGACACGGCAGCCGACGACGTGGTTCTACTCGCCCCCACATCCGGCACCACCGGCGTCCCCAAGGCGACAATGCACTTTCACCGCGACGTATTGGCAAACGCCGACACGTTCTCGAAGTACATAGTCAAACCGACCGCAGACGACATCTTCACCGGCACACCACCACTGGCCTTCACTTTCGGTCTGGGCGGACTTGTCATCTTCCCCATGCGGGTCGGCGCATCGACACTTCTGATCGAACGCGCAACTCCGAGCGAACTGGCAGACGCTCTGCTCGAGCATCACATCAGTGTTCTCTTCACTGCTCCTACCGCCTACCGAGCGATGCTTCGAGCCGGTAAAGACCAAGCGCTACAGAGTGTCCGGCGTCTGGTGTCCGCCGGCGAGCATCTTCCGGAAAGCGTCTGGCGTGACGTCAAGGAGCGCACCGGGAAGTCGATCATCGACGGCATCGGCGGCACTGAGATGCTTCATGTCTTCATCTCCGCCGCCGATGACGACATCAGACCCGGTTCAACGGGTCGAGCCGTTCCCGGATTTCGCGCCGAAATTCACGACATCGACGGAGCCCCTGTTCCCGACGGAACAGCCGGACTCCTCGCCGTCAAGGGACCTACCGGTTGCCGCTACCTGTCGGATCCCCGGCAAACCAGTTATGTGCGCGACGGATGGAACATGACCGGTGACAGTTACATTCGCGATTCCGACGGATACTTCTGGTACCAGGCCCGCAGCGACGACATGATCGTCTCCTCCGGGTACAACATCGCGGCGCCAGAGGTCGAATGGGTGATCGACCAGCATCCGGACGTTCTGGAATCGGGTGTTATCGGATTACCCGACGACGAGCGCGGAATGGTGGTCCACGCAATCGTCGTCCTGGCACCTGGTGTTCCCCGAGACGAGGCCAAGGTCAAGGAACTGCAGAACTTCGTCAAACAAACTGCCGCACCGTACAAGTACCCACGCAGCATCACCTTTGCGGATGAACTACCCAAGACACCGACTGGCAAGCTTCAAAGGTTTCGGCTGCACGATTGCTCCACGGGGGCCGGATCATGACACTCGCATCTGTCCGGATCGAGCGCGTCGTCGATTGGCAGGACACCGATGCTGCGGGGCACTACCACCATTCGACAATCATCCGGTGGGTCGAAGCAGCCGAGTCCGCACTGTACGAGCGATTGGGATGCCTTCACTTGTTCGGCGTAATCCCACGCATCAAGTACGACGTGGAATACAGCGAACGTCTGTGGCATCAGGACCACGTCCAGATCGAGCTGACTGTGTCTCGAATCGGCACGAGCTCAATGTCTTTCGAATTTCGAGTCGACCGCGACGGGACGGTCGCCGCTACCGGCACCCTGACTGTCGTTCACACTGATGGAGCCAGGGGTGGATCCAGTCCATGGCCTGAACACATTCGAGCCGGCTTCGAGACCGGCGGGCAACAACAACCCTCGCTCACCCCCACCAACACAACGAATTGAGGAATACCATGCGTATTGCAGTAGTGGGCGGCGGCCCCGGCGGTCTGTACTTTTCGGCGCTGATGAAACAACTCGACCCAAACCACGAAGTGACGGTGTGGGAGCGCAATGCGCCCGACGACACTTTCGGCTTCGGAGTTGTCTTCAGCGACGAAACACTGGGCGGAATCGAACATGCCGACGTGGCAGTCTACGAGCAGATGGCTGAACAGTTCGCGCGCTGGGACGATATCGACGTCCACTACCGTGGAACCACCCTCACTTCCGGTGGGCAGGGCTTTGCGGCGATGTCACGCAAGGAACTCCTTCACATCCTTCAAGAGCGCTGCCGGGATCTCGACGTCGATCTCCGATTCCGAACCGTCGCACCACCGGTCGAGGACCTGAGTCGCGAATACGATCTTGTCCTCGCGTCCGACGGCATCAATTCCTCGATCCGCAATACGTATGCAGAAACCTTCAAGCCAACTCTCGACCCACGGAAAAGCAAGTTCATGTGGCTCGGAACTGACAAGGTATTCGAAGCCTTCAAGTTCTTCGTCAAGGAAACTCCACACGGCATCATGCAGATTCATGGATACCCGTTCAGCGATCAAGGCAGTACCTTCATCGTCGAAATGCACGAAGACGTTTGGAGGAAGGCAGGATTCGAGGCATTCGCCGCGGCGGAGTTCCGCCCTGGTGAGAACGACGAGAAGTCGATCGCGATGATCACCGAAATATTTGCCGATGTCCTGGACGGTCACAATGTCCTCGCCAACAACTCGAAGTGGATCAACTTCACAACGGTCCGGAACGAACACTGGCGCCACGAGAATGTCATCCTTCTCGGCGACGCGGCCCATACCGCGCACTTCTCCATCGGGTCCGGAACCAAACTGGCGATGGAAGATTCGCTGGCCCTCGCCGCATGTCTGCATGAGCACACCAGTCTGGAGTCCGGCCTCGAAGCCTACGAGATCGAGAGGCGACCCGTAGTCCTGTCGGTTCAGCGCGCCGCCCAGGCCAGCCTCGAATGGTTCGAGAACATCGACCAATACACGGGACAGAACGAACAGCAGTTCGCGTTCAACCTCATGACCCGTAGCCGCCGTATCACGTACGACAACCTCCGCCTGAGGGATCCAGCGTTTGTGGAGGCTATCGACGACTGGTACGCGGCCAACGAGATCGAGGCCGGACACACCGCCGAAACCACCTCGCGCCCACCGATGTTCCACCCGTACCAAATGCGCGGTCTCGAGCTGGAAAACCGCATCCTGGTCTCGGCCATGGACATGTATTCGGCCGTCGACGGCGTCCCCGGGGATTTCCATCTCGTCCACCTCGGCAGCAAAGCACTCGGGGGAGCCGGGTTGGTCATGACCGAGATGGTATGCGTCAGCCCCGAAGGGCGCATCACTCCCGGTTGCACCGGCCTGTACAACGCCGAGCAAGAAGAGTCGTGGCGGCGGATAGTCGACTTCGTTCACGAACAGTCCAACGCAAAGCTCGGTGTGCAACTCGGCCATTCGGGACGCAAAGGCTCAACAAAACTCATGTGGGAGGGTATCGACCAACCGCTCGAAGAAGGCAACTGGGACGTCGCAAGTGCCTCGGCATTGCCTTACTCCTCGGCCAACCAGGTTCCACGCGAAATCACCGTCGCCGAGATGGACACAGTGAAAGCGCAGTTCGTCGAGGCCGCACGCAGCGCAGATCGAGCCGGATTCGACCTCCTCGAACTGCACTGTGCACACGGTTACCTGCTGTCGTCGTTCCTGTCTCCCCTTTCCAACACACGTACCGACGCATACGGCGGAAGCTTCGAGAATCGGCTTCGCTTCCCGCTCAGTGTCTTTGACGCCATCCGCGCAGTCTGGCCAACAGAGAAGCCGATATCAGTACGTATATCCGCGGTCGATTGGGCAGAAGGCGGCAACACCATCGACGATTCTCTTCGTATCGCCGAGGCCTTTGCAGAGCACGGCGCCGATGTTCTCAACGTCTCCTCCGGGCAGATCGTCAAGGACGAAGCCCCTGCCTTCGGCCGCAGTTATCAGACGCCTTTTGCCGATAGCATCCGAAACACCGTCGGACGTAAACACGGTGTCGGAGTTATTGCAGTGGGTGCGATTTCGTCGCACGACGACGTCAACTCGGTACTACTCGCCGGCCGGGCAGACCTAGTGGCCCTCGGTCGCCCGCACTTGTACAACCCGGCCTGGACTCTGCATGCCGCAGCCGAGCAGGAGTACAGCGGTCCCGGAGTGTCCTGGCCCGACCCGTTCAAGGCGGGCAGCCGTAAACCGCCGAGCGGACGCACCGACGGCCCACCACCTCGATTGACTCTGATCCGAGACGGGGTATCCGAGACGCGGCACTCGCGTTGGACACCGCACGTACAGCGCACATGACGATGGTGGGTGCGAACACAAGTCGTGTTCGCACCCACCATTGTCTCCTGCGATCAGGATCCGGCGCGGATCCATTCTTCGAGATGCGGTGCCTCGGTACCGATCGTCGTGCCGTCGCCGTGACCAGTGTGGACCTTGGTCTCGGCGGGGAGCGCGAACAGCTTGTCGCGAATGGACCCGATGATGGTCGGGAAGTCGGAGTACGACCGCCCGGTAGCACCGGGACCACCGGAGAACAAGGTGTCGCCGCTGAACAGTTCGCCGGCTTCCGGCAGGTAGAGGCACGTCGACCCCGGGGAATGACCGGGTGTGTGGATGGCGAGAATGTCCGTGCCCGCCACAGTAATACGCTGATCGTCTTCCAAGGTCAGATGCTTCACTCCAGGGTGAGTCATCTCCCAGAGGACATCGTCGGCCGGGTTCAGGTAGATCGGAGCGTCGAGCTTCTCGGCCAGCTCGGGCGCAACGGTGACGTGATCGTTGTGGCCGTGGGTGCAGACGATTCCGACCACCTTGCGTCCACCGACGGCGTCGATGATCGGCTGCGCGGTGTGAGCTGCGTCGACGATCACGACTTCGTTGTCGTCACCGATCAGCCAGATGTTGTTGTCGACGTCCCACGTTCCCCCATCGAGGCTGAACGTGCCCGAAGTGACGACTCGATCCACACGCAACGTCACAGGACCACCACCGAACGGAGGACCTCGCCGCGGTGCATCGTCTCGAATGCCTTCTCCACCTCGTCGAGCTTGATGCGCTCGCTGACGAACTTCTCGAGCGGCAGACGCCCCTGCTGGTACAGGTCGACCAGAACGGGGAAGTCACGCTCGGGCAGACAATCGCCGTACCACGACGACTTGAGGGCTCCGCCGCGCGAGAAGAAGTCCACCAGAGGCATTTCCAGCTTCATGTCCGGCGTCGGAACTCCCACCAGCACTACGGTTCCTGCGAGGTCACGGGCGTAGAACGCCTGCTTCCACGTCTCCGGGCGGCCGACTGCGTCGACAACCACGTCGGCACCGAAACCTCCGGTCAGCTCCTGGACTGCTTCGACGACGTCGTCGACCTCGGTGGCATTGATCGTGTGCGTGGCGCCAAGTTCTGTGGCCCACTCCAGCTTTCGTGGATCGCGGTCGATCGCGATGATGGTGTTGGCACCGGCCAGGCGTGAACCCATAATCGCTGCGTCGCCGACGCCGCCGCAACCAATCACGGCAACCGAATCACCGCGTCCGACGTTGCCGGTGTTCATCGCGGCGCCCATGCCGGCCATGACGCCGCAACCGAGCAGTCCGACAACAGCCGGATCGGCCGAGGCGTCGACCTTGGTGCACTGGCCTTCGTGAACCAGCGTCTTGTCTGCGAATGCGCCGATGCCGAGTGCCGGTGTCAGTTCGGTGCCGTCTTCGAGCGTCATCTTCTGCTCGGCGTTGAAGGTGTCGAAGCAGTACTGCGGGCGACCGCGCTTACACGCGCGACACTGCCCGCACACGGCACGCCAGTTGAGGACGACGAAGTCGCCCACCTCGACATGAGTGACGCCGGGGCCGACGCTCTCGACGATGCCCGACGCCTCGTGCCCGAGCAGGAACGGGTACTCGTCGTTGATTCCGCCGTCGCGGTAGGTCAGGTCGGTGTGGCACACACCGCACGCTGCAACGGCGACCACTACCTCGTTGGCACCGGGATCGGGAATCGTGATGGGGACGATTTCGACGGGGGCACCCTTGGATCGGGCGATGACGCCGCGTACCTGCTGTGGCATGGCTTTGCTCCTGGCTTCGTGCGATTGAGGACGTGTCGTCACATTGCGCCGTGTTTTCACATTGCGATATGTGCACTCGTTGAAAGGTTAGCCCGAAGCAGGTGCCCGCAACCCTGGTCGAACTGACTGACCGACCTGGCCGAAAGGACTAGGGTGCAGGCTTCACGCCGGCCTCCGCGCCCGCGGCGGCCGCCGCACCTCGACTCTCGACGCCCAATTTCCGCAGGACCCCGGCAACATGAAACTTGATCGTGCTCTCACTGACGCCGAGTCGCTCCGAGATCGCCTTGTTGCGCCGTCCGGCCACCAGATGCTCGAGTACCTCGAACTCCCGCGGAGCCAGTTCCGTCAGGACGTCGCGGTTCGGTAGGGCGACGGGGGCGTCGAGAGGGATGGTTGCACTGATCCGGTTCCCCCACCCGGGCGTCGACTCGGATTCGACGTTTCCACCCAAAGTCTCTACCCTCGAACGCAATTGGCGTTCCACGTCAAGCACGTCGGCTTCACCGCCGCCGTCGTCGCGGATGTCGATCGAGAGCGAAGCCGCGTCGAGCGTCCAGGCCACCCGGATTCGCGAGAGCGTCTGCTGATCCGACAACGCCAAGACTGCGCCGCGGACGACCGCGCGGGCGCCGTGCGCCACTTCGCCGGGTAGCCCACGCCCGTCGACGGGTGGCTCCACCAATTCCAATGCGATTTCGCGATGCTTGAGCAGCGAACGCAATTCCCCACGCATCCGTGCAAAAGCCGTGGTGGTCGACTCCTCGGCCAACTCGCGATGCACGTCGACGGCTGAACGAAGGCCGATCAGGGCCGAGGCCGCAGTCTCCCTGGCCGAGGTTCGCGCACGTGTGTCGTCGAGATCGGCCGAGCGCAGCGTCGCCAGCATCGTTTCGAGGGTGGCCGCGTGCACCTCCGTCATCTCTGCCACGGTGCGCGCACGCTCGGACGACGCCGCCCGCGACTCGGCGAGATATGCGGGGCTCGCGTTCCGGACCTGGAGCTGGATTCCGGTTGCAGTCACTGCGAACAGCGCCTGGATCAATTCGAGAGATGCCGTTTTCACCGGTCCGGGGTGCGGCGTCAGAACGAGGAGCGTATCGGTTCGATCGAGCATCGCAAGCACTTCACGGTCCCGGCCGGCGATAGCGCACTTTCCCCGAAAGATTTGTCCGACAGTGAGATCTGTACGGATGCGGTCGAGTTCGGCGATGGTCACACGATCGACGACGGCTGGATCCCCGGCGACCTTGCGCGGCCTACCGGTGCACTCACGGGTGAAGATCACCAGGGAAGTGTGCGGCGCCATGTCCGCGATCAGCGTCGAGAATCGTCGGCCGATTTCGGGAAGTGGCCCCACCAACACGTCGCGAAGGGCGGTGATCAGTAGCGCGTTGTCGGTGGTGCTCACCGTTCAACGATAACCATCCGGTTCACTGATGCAGCGTGGTCTTCATGAGCATGACGTTGTAGTCGGACCAGGTGGTGGCGAGAAAGTAGAGGTCCTGCCCCTGCGACCAGGGGTGCATGTAGGCGCCGTAGAGCCCCGGAACCGCGTCGGTACCGATCACGACGTCCGGTGCACTCCACGGACCGGTCAGATCCGACGCCGTCCGCAGCACCAGGGCGCCCCACTCGTTGGAGTACATCGCGACGAACTTGCCGAGATAGTCGTTGTACTGCACCGACAGTTCGCTGACATCCCCGTCGAGAACTACTGCAGCGGCAGCGGGATTGTTGGGGACCCACGCTTTTCCGTCCCAGTATTCGTACGCCGCGACGTCCGCGATGGAGGCTTCCTTGACCCGCGAGAGGCGCCCCTCGCCGAAACGTCCGGCAGGGGTACCGAAGTTGTAGACGTAACCACCGTCTTTGACGAAGGAACCCATCTGGAAGTTGTCGTTACCCGTCAACGGCAGATTGGGCCGGGACGAGGCCGGTTCGATCTGCCAGGTCTCACCGTTGTCGTGCGAGGACGCGATCTGCGAGAAGTTGGTGACCCACTCGCCCGACCCTCCCCACGAACGAATCGACATGTAGTTGACGTATTGAACGCCGCCCACCGAGATACCCGTCGTCGGAATGCTGCTGGTTTCGACGCCGGTGACTTTCAGACTTCCGATGATCTCGCGAGAATGATTCGGCCGGTCGGTCGGCGAGGAGTCGATGTTCATGCCGTCGGACAGGTTTCCGTCCGAGCTACGGAACAGGACGTTGCTGCGCCAGTCACCGACCACCCCGGAGCACAGGGGGTCAGATCCGATTCCGACGGTGTCACCGAAAGCAGTCAGGACCTGACCTGCGCCGTTGTCCCACATGATGCCGAGATCCGTGCCGAGAACATTGAACCGCTCGACGGTTTGGTTGGGGCTGAGTGCGCCCGTGATGTATTCGACGGCGGACGTGCGCCCCTGCAGTTCCGGTAGTTTGCCGTCCGTGCCGTTGAGCCAGGGAATCGGATTGGTCGGCCCACCTGATTGATCCAAGCTGCCGGTGACGTTGCAATCCCACGGGGACGCATGCGCCTGGGTCGCTCCCAAGACCGCGGTCGACGCGAGTACACACGTCACTGCTGCTGTCGATATCTTCCGTATCCGGCGCATCGCTCCCCTTTCGCGGGGGAGATCCGGACTCTACGAGGTGTCTTGCTCGACCGGATCGGTTCATCCACCCACGAGAACACAAGGTAACAGGTAAATCGGTCAATCTAGACAAAACGGGCCTATTTGGTGGAGATGGATTCCAACCATTTCTCCATCACGGCTACGGCAATCTCGAGCCCCTGCGACTCGGCAGCACCCAACTGCTCCATGAAGATGCGCGGACCGTCCGCCCCCAACGAAGCATGCAGCGAATCGCGGTACTCGGCCAGTTCCATCCATTCGCGCGCCACCTCGGACGACGCTTCGAGGTGAAACTGAACGGCGTAACTCTGCTTGTACCGGAAAAGTTGATTCGGATACTTGGCAGAGCCGGCGAGCCTCACCGCGCCGTTCGGGATTTCGAAGGTGTCCGAATGCCATTGCATCGCAGGAAAAGTGGAGGGCAGACCTCCCCACACCGGATCTTGCCGCCCCTCGGCAGTCAAGGTGATCTCCTCGACTCCGACTTCGGGCACCGCGCCCGTGTAGACGCGAGCACCCAGCGCTGCGGCGAGCAACTGCGAACCCAGACACACTCCCCACACCGGGACGTCGCTCTCGACCAGATCGCGAATGTACTCGATCTCTGACGTCAGCCACTCGACCTCGCCTTGATCGCCGACGCCCATCGGCCCGCCCATCACGATCACGGCGTCGAACCGTCGATGGTCAGGAAGCGGGTCGGTTCCCAGAAGAACGGTCTGCACATCTCCGTAGCTCTCCAGGACGGGCGCATACGCCGCTGGGGGTTCGCACTGCGCGTGTCGTAGTTCCAGAAAATGCATGCCCGCGGTCCTTTCGCTCCCGATGCCGGCAAGCCTATGACCCTTTCCGCTGCCGGTCGCGGCGGCGTCACGCTTGACAACTACTTGCCATTTCCCGCACCCTAATCAACAAAATGTAGCATCCAATATATTGGATGCCAGAAGGGTGTACTTGTCACATGAGGATGGCCACGAGCGAACCCGTCATCGGAATACTCGGCGGGATGGGCCCCGCCGCTACTGCGGACTTCTACTCCAAACTCGTTGCCCTGACGCCAGGTTCGACGGATCAAGAGCACCCCAAAGTTGTCATCTGGGCCGATCCCACCGTTCCCGACCGGACTTTGGCACTCACCGAGAACGGCCCGGACCCCACCCCCTGGCTGATCCGAGGTGCGCGCGTCCTCCGAGAGTCGGGCGCTACGACGCTCGCCATTCCGTGCAATACCGCCCACGCCTTCCTGCCCGGCATCTCGTCCCAACTTGGGCTTCCCGTCGTCCACATGATCGACGAAGTTGCGCGGCACATTCGGACGCTTGCGCCCGCCGTCACGTCCGTCGGGCTATTGGCCACCACGGGGACGGTCCACACCGGGTTGTATCAACAATGGCTGTCGCAATACTCGATCGACGTCCTGGTGCCCGAACCGGCGATTCAGGACGATTTGGTGATGCCGGCGATCCGAGCGATCAAGAGCGGCAACCTCGGGGACGAGACCGCCGACAAACTCGTCAGGGCCGCTGATCTTCTCGCCGAATCGGGCGCGCAGGTCGTCGTGGCCGGATGCACCGAGATTCCGCTCGGACTGCCCGCCGACGCCACAACCTGTCAGATCATCGATCCGGCAACAATTCTCGCCCGCGCCCTACTCCGGCGGGTTGCGGATGCCCGGAAACACGCGTCACTGGCCGACCTGGGCTGACCTGCGACAAGCAACGTGCAGAGTACGATATCCAGTATGTTGCGTGGCGGTAAACCGGTTGAGCGAGCACGAATGAGCGACATCGCTCTCGAACGCATTCGCGAAGCGATCGTCACTGGCGAACTGGCACCGGGATCGAAGATCAAGGACAGCGAACTCGCCGAGTATCTGGGATTGAGCAGAACTCCGGTCCGCGAAGCGCTCGCGAGGCTGGTCGACACCGGACTCGTCGAAGCGAAACCCGGTGCGTACACACGCATCACCACCCTCGATCGCGGCGACGTCGAGGCAACACTCGCGGTCATCGAAGCTCTCGACCAACTGGCCGTCGTCACCGCCGTACCGAACCTCACCGACGAGATGATCGGGGCGATGCGCTCCGCCAACAAGGACTTCGCCGCCGCCGTCAAGCGAAACGACATAGGCCGAGCCCTGACCGCGGACGATCGCCTACACAGCGTCATCATCGACGCTGCTGCAAATCCACTGTTGAAGAAGCTGATCCACCAGGTTCACCCGCAAATTCACCGCATCTACTACCGCAAGTTCTCGAGCCTCCTCGGCAGCCAGGACTCCGTCGACCATCACAACAAGCTGATCGCCCTGTGCGCCGACCACGATGCCGAGGCAGCAGCGACGCTGTCGGCCGAACATCGACGCCATCTCGGTGGGCTGATCGGTGAACTCTTCGACGCTGACGAGTTCGCACTCTCGGATTGACCGTCCCCCGACTGCAAGTTTCGGCGCTTGCCTATATTGGCCATTGCCGATATAAATGACTGGTGCATGCGTTCGACGTTCTCGGAGACCCCGTTCGGCGACGAATCATGGAACTCCTGTCCGGCGGCGAGCGCTCGGCGGGTCAGATCGCCGAAGTCGTGGCAGCGGAGTTCGGGATCTCGCAACCGACCGCGTCCGGGCACTTGCGAGTGCTCCGAGAAAACGGATTCGCCACGGTCCGCAGCGAAGGCACCAGGCGTCTCTATGCCGTCGAGCCCGCGCCATTGCAGGAAGTGGACCAATGGCTCGACGGATTCCGGCAGTTCTGGAGCGGCCCTCTCGACGCACTGGCCACAGAACTCGCACGCGGGAAACGACGCGGCTCGAAGCGGAGCAGATCTTCACCATCGAATTCTTCCGACGAAGGAGACTCACAATGACCGAGATCGCTAACCAGGACACCAGCCTCACCGCGGTAGAGCGGAGCATGGGCAACCGCGACATCGCGGAAGGTGCGGCTCGAACAGCCGTACTCAAGCGCCGCTACGACGCCTCGGTCGCCGACGTCTGGAACGCCATCACCACCCCTGACCGGATCAACCGCTTCTTCCTGCCGGTGAGCGGAGACTTCCAGGTGGGCGGCTCGTACGCTTTCGAAGGCCAGGCAAGTGGCGAGATCCTGGCTTGCGACGCTCCACACCTGCTGCGACTGCAGTGGACCCCACCCGGCGATCGCGGATACAGCGATCAGGTCGAGATCCGGCTGACCGCAGACGGCCCCGACGCCACCTGGCTCGAGTTGGAGCACGCCTCCGTAGCCGACGTCTTCCGCAACGACCCGGACACTGGCTGCTACGGCGTCGGAACCGGATGGGAAGGCCCTCTTCACTACCTGGGCGAATACTTGCGCGGCACTCTCCCCGATGCGCCGAGCACCGAGTGGTACACCTTCGATGAAGCAGAGGAGCTTCGCCTCGCCAACTTCCGAGGGCGGGAGTGGGCAAAGATCGAGGCAGAGCACGACGGCCGGTAGCGCCCAATTCTTCGAAAACGGTCACAGGATGGCCGTTTGCTTTGTATCGTGACCGAGCTGGACGTATGTCCAGCAGTTTTGGTGGCTTTCTTTCGTGCCACAACTGCTTCGGTCCACGAGAAGAGAGCTCCACATGGCGCCACAACCCGTAGTCGACAACGCGGCAACGACGCGACGCACGCACATCATCCGGACAGTTCTCGCTGTCCTCGTCATCGCACCGCTGTCGATTGCGGCGTTCTACATGTGGGCACTGTGGGATCCGGGCGACACGGTCAACCGCTTGCCCGTCGCCATCGTCAACGCGGATGCGGGCACGGAACTCGACGGAACACGCCTGCAAGCCGGCGACGAAGTTGTTGCCGCGCTCGTCGAGAGCGGAGACGTCGCGTGGAAGGTAGTTTCCGAGCAGGAAGCCGCCGACGGCGTCAACGACGGCACCTATTACTTCTCGGTCGTCATTCCGAAGACTTTCAGCGCAGACGTGGCCAGTGCCGCATCGGGTTCAGGCCGCAAGGCCGAACTCGACGTTTTGTACAACGATTACAACAGTCTGGTCGCCGGCCCGGTCGGTGAAAGCATCATCGCTCAGGTGCGCTCGGCAGTCTCCGAGTCGATCGGCGAGCAGTCCATCGACCAAGTGCTGGTCGGGTTGGGCGAACTCGGAACAGGATTCGGTGAAGCAGCCGCGGGCGCGCAACAACTGTCCGACGGGTCCTCCGAGGCACTGGCCGGAACCAACGAGCTCTACGCCGGAAGCAAGGAACTCGCCACCGGCATGGGTGAAGCCAATCAGGGCGGCAAGGAGCTGGCCACCGGAGCCGGCGAGCTGGCCACTGGAGCTGGCGAGGCTGCTGCAGGTTCGAGCGAGTTGAGCAGCGGACTCAACCAGTTGGTCGGGGGCACCGACGAACTCGGCGCTGGAGCTCGTCAGATCAGCGAAGTGGTCGACATGGTCACCACCCCGGTACTCGACCTCGCGGGGTCCTCCGACGCCGTCGTCGGTCAGATCGATGCCCTCACCTCGATGCTTCGGAACTCGACCGATCCAGTCTCCGCCGGGCTCGTCGAAGCGCTCGGCGGACTGCGGGCCTCCCTGACCGCACAACCCTCGGACGACGACGTGATCGGTCAGCTCGGCCAGCTTCGCGACGGTGCGCGGGAGATCTCGCGGCAGCTCACCGACCCGAGCAGCGACTACCGTGGCGGGCTTCTTGCCGCGGCGGCCGGTGCGGGTGAACTCAACACGGGACTAGGCCAACTGTCCGACGGCGCAGGCCAACTCGCTACCGGCGCACAGGAACTCTCCACCGGCCTCGGGCAGTTGGACACCGGAAGTATTGCGCTCCGTGACGGTCTCGGGCAGCTATCGGCCGGCGTCGGCGAGCTCGACGCGGGCAGCGCAGAACTCGCCACCGGTTTGTCCGACGGCGCCGCCCAGGTGCCGCAGTTCACGGACGACGAACGCGCCACCACAGCCAATCTGCTCTCGTCCCCGGTTGCCGTCGACGCGCGGAACAACTATCCCGCAGCCGGTTTCGGGCCGGGAGCCGTCCCTGCCGTGATCTCGGTGGCACTGTTCCTGTGCGGAATTCTCACCTGGTTCGTTGTCCGCCCACGACGCGGACGTTCGCTGAACTCGCACACGAGTGTGGTGCGCGAGGGGCTGCGCCGCTACCGCATTCCCGCGCTGGTCACCTTGGTCGCGGCGCTCGTGTTGTCGGTGGTGTCACTGACCGTGGCACACGTCGAACCGCCGAGCGTCCTGGCGATGATCGCCGTGATGATCCTGGTGGGTGCCGCCGCGGTCAGCTCGGGCAGGCTCTTCACCGTTGTGTTCGGAGCCGTCAACGGAACCTTCATCGCCCTGGGCGCCTTGATGATTCAGATCTTCGCCTTCGGCGCGGTGTATCCCATCGAACAGATGCCGACCGTTCTGCAGTGGCTGCACGCCCTGATGCCACTGACCTGGGCGCGCAACGCCATGCGCATGGTCCTCGTCGGCTACTACGGCCCGAAATTCTGGGTGGCAGTATTCGCTCTGGCTGCCTTGGTGATCGGTGCCGTCCTGTTCACGATCTGGTGGCGCCGCCGACAAGAACCGCCGACAGACGCCGAGGACGACGCGCCGATCACCGAGGAGATCGTGTACCTCCAGCAAACGCAAGCGTGAGTCGGATCAGCGAACGAGCGTCGTACGCATCAACATGACGTTGTAGTCGGCCCACGTGGTGGCAAGG
Source organism: Rhodococcus sp. P-2 (assembly GCF_016598535.1). Taxonomy (GTDB): domain Bacteria; phylum Actinomycetota; class Actinomycetes; order Mycobacteriales; family Mycobacteriaceae; genus Rhodococcus_F; species Rhodococcus_F baikonurensis. Next base: position 3,634,361 of record NZ_CP066779.1, read on the forward strand.
AAATACAGTTCCGAACCGCTGGACCACGGGTGGATGTAGGCAGCGTAGATACCGGGAACCTCGACCAGATTGACCAGTGTTTCCGGCGCTGTCCACGGACCGACAGGACTGGGCGCGGTACGCATCACGATCGAACTGAACGCGTCGGCGTACATCGCGACGAACTTGCCGAGGAACTCGTTGTACTGAACGGAGACCTCACCGATGCGGCCGTCTATGACGGGTACGGCCGCAGCTGGATCGGCGCGGATCCAGCCGTTTCCGTTCCAGTACTCGTAGGCGGACAGTTGAAGGATCGAATCCTCGGGGACGCGAGAAAGCCGAACCTCGCCGGATCGTCCCGCGGGGGTTCCGTAGTTGTAGACGAACCCGCCATCCTTCACCATCGAGCTCATCTGAAAGTTCTCACTACCGGCAACAGGACCTACACCGGCGGGAAGAACACCACCGATGTTGGGGCGCAGCGTTTCCGGATGCGTGGCCCACGTTTCGCCGTTGTCCGAGGAAGTGGCAATCTGTGAGTAGTTCGTGCTCCACTGCCCGGCCTCACCCCAGTTACGCACCGACATGTAGCTCAGATACTGCACACCGTTCACCGCAATGCCGCTGGTGGGGATACTGGACGCCTCGACGCCCGGAACCTTCAGACCGGCAATGATCTCGCGTGCCTGACCGGCGCCGTCCATCGGCGCGCTGTCGATGCGCATACCGTCGGCCAGCACCCGATCCGAGCTGCGGAAGAGTACATTGCTTCGCCACTCGCCCACCAAACCGTCGCAGGCGGGGTTGCGACTGAGCCCGGTGGTGTCACCGAAAGCGGTTAGAATCTGACCGGCACCGTTGTCCCACATGATGCCCAGATCCGTGCCCAGAACATTGAAGCGATCGACCGTCTTGTTGGGACTGTATGTCCCGGTGACTTTTTCGATCGCGGTAGTACGCCCGGACAGGCCCGGCAACCCTCCGGTGTTGCCGTTGAGCCACGGCGCCGCATTGGCCGGCCCTCCGGTACTGCCGACACCACTCACTCCGACGCATCCCGGCGCCGCCGTCGCCGGCGAAGCCACCGCCGTGACGGCAGCGGCCGCAATCGCAGCAACTGTTCCGAACACTCCCAACGATCTCCCCGCGCGAAACATGACTCCCCCAAGGCCGGGATTGTTGGTGTTGTCGTCGTCGTTCCCCCCCGAACCTCGGACAATCTAGCAACCTCAGTCACAGATAACCCAATCGGACAAAGACACGAAAAGGCCTGAAAGTCATAGTAGTTCAGACTTTCAGGCCTTTTCGGACAGAGAAGATCAGTCAGACGGTCAGCGCGCTCCGCTCGCACCGCCGTCGAGTGGGATCACCGCGCCGGTCAGATAAGCCCCGGCACGCGAAGCCAGGAAAATTGCAAGACCTGCAGCGTCCTGAGGAGTTCCGACCCGGCCCAACGGGACCGAATCCGCCACAGCCTTTGCGCTCTGCTCGTCCTCCAGGAGGAATGCCATCATCTTCGACGGAAACGGACCCGGCGCAATGGCGTTGACCGCGATCTGTTCCCCCGCAAGCGTCGCTGCCAACTTGCGCGTCAACATGTGCACCGCAGCCTTACTGGCACCGTACGAGAAGTTCTCCGAGCCCGACACCACAAGTCCGTCGATCGATCCGATATTGATCACGCGCGCGGGATCTTCGGCCTTGGCCGCAGAACGCAACTGCGGCAACAGCTTCTGGGTCAAGAGGAAGATGGCTTTGACGTTGATGTCGAAAATCTTGTCGAAGCCGGCGGCCGGAAAATCGTCGACCGGAGCTCCCCACGTCGCACCGGCGTTGTTGACCAGTACGTCGAGCGTCGGCGAAATCTCGGCGACCTTCGCAGCGAGGCTCTCGATCCCCTCGTCCGTGGACAGATCGGCCGGATGCGAGATGCAGGTGCCGAACTCCGAAAGCTCCCGCGCGGCTTCGTCACAGGCTTCGGCTTTTCAAGCCGAAATGACGACCGTCGCACCGCCTTCGACAAATCCGCGAGCGATCATGTATCCGATGCCACGTGATCCACCGGTGACCACAACGGTCTTGCCACTGACGTCGAACAGTCCCTCGATCAAGCTCATGCGACCTCGAAAAGCCCGGCAGCACCCATGCCGCCGCCGATGCACATGGTCACGACCACGAGCTTGGCTCCGCGCCGTTTTCCTTCAAGAAGTGCATGGCCGACCAGACGAGCACCCGTCATTCCGTACGGATGGCCGACGGAGATACCGCCACCGTCGACGTTGTACTTCTCGGGATCGATCCCGAGCTTGTCACGGCAGTACAGGGCCTGAGAGGCAAAGGCCTCGTTGAGTTCCCAGAGATCGATGTCGTCGACCTTCAGCCCGTGCAGATCGAGCAGGCGGGGAATCGCGAACACCGGCCCGATGCCCATCTCGTCGGGAGCGCAACCCGCGACGGCCATGCCACGGTAGATACCGAGAGGAGCCAACCCGCGGCGTTCCGCCTCGCCTGCCTCCATCAGCACGGAAGCGGAGGCACCGTCCGAGAGCTGAGACGAGTTGCCCGCAGTGATGGAGGAATTCGCACTGACAGTACCGTCGGCCAGAACCGGTCGCAGACTCGCCAGACCTTCCAACGTGGTGGAAGCGCGGTTGCCTTCGTCCCGGGTCAGCGTCACGGACTCGCTGCGGATCTCACCCGTCTCCTTGTCCTGCACCTGCTTGATCGAGGGCAGCGGGACGATTTCGAGATCGAACCGACCTGCGTTCTGAGCTGCTGCGGTCCGCTGCTGCGAGACGAGCGCGAATTCGTCCTGCTGCTCGCGGGTCACTCCGTAGCGCTCGGCGACGATTTCGGCCGTGTGCAGCATCGGCATGTAGATCGACGGCTTGTTTTCCTTCAGCCACGGATCAGCCGCGCGGAAGTTGTTCATGTGATCGTTCTGTACCAACGAGATCGATTCGACGCCGCCGCCGACCGCGATCTGCATTCCGTCGTCCACGATCTGCTTGGCTGCGGTTGCGATGGCCATGAGCCCGGACGAGCACTGACGGTCGATCGTCATTCCGGAAACCGAGTCCGGAAGCCCCGCCCGCAGTACCGCTTGCCGCGCGACGTTGCCGCCGGAAGATCCCTGCTGCAACGCAGCGCCGAGAATGACGTCCTCGACCTCGCCGCCTTCGAGTCCCGCGCGCTGAACTGCATTCGAAATGGCATGTGCAGCGAGCTCTTGAGCCTGAGTGTTGTTGAACGCGCCGCGGTACGCCTTACCGATCGGGGTACGGGCAGTGGAAACGATGACAGCTTGCCTCATCGGGGAAACCTTTCGTCGAACACGAAGTGCTGTGCGCCTTTATTAACCGCCGGGGGTTAATAAAGGCGCACAGCAGAGGATCAGGGCTGGAACACGACGCGACCGACTGTGGTGCCGTCGCCGAGGCGGCCGATACCGTCGGCCACGTCCGTCAACGACAACCGCTCACTGATCAGTGGTTTGACCAGACCGGCATCGGCGAGCCTGGTGAGCTCGACGTGGCAATCGTCGATGGCCTGCTGGTTGTAGGCTTTGTACAGCCCCCAGTGCAGTCCGATGATCGAATAGTTCTTGATGAGAGCATGATTGAGTGCCGGCTGCGGAATCGTGCCACCCGCGAAACCGATGATGACGATCCGTCCCTCGAAGGCGATGCACTTCGTGGACTTCGCGTATGCGTCACCGCCGACCGGATCGAAGACGACATCGGCGCCCTTGCCACCGGTGAACTCCTTGACCGCTGCCACGAAGTCCTCACTGTGACGGTCGACCACGAGGTCTGCGCCCAGCTTGCGCGCGTACTCCGCCTTGTCCGGCCCACCGACGACACCGATCACCTTGGCGCCTGCCGCCTTGCCGAGTTGCACTGCAGCACTGCCCACACCACCCGCAGCGGCGTGTACCAACAAGGTTTCACCTTCGAGCAGTTGAGTGCGCCGGTGCAGAGCGAACCACGCCGTCTGGTAGCCGATGCTCAGTGCGGAGGCTTCCGCGTCGTCGAGAGCCGACGGCGCCGGGAACGTGTTGTTCTGATCCAGTACCGAGTACTCGGCGAATCCACCGGACGGCAGACTCGGATTACCGATCACCCGGTCCCCCACCGCGAACTTGGTCACCGATTCACCGACCGAGACCACTTCACCACACAGTTCGACGCCGGGGGTGAAGGGCAGCGGCGGCTTGATCTGGTATTCACCCCGGCACATGAGGACGTCCGGGAAGTTGGCCGGAGCGGCCAGCACCTTCACCAACATCTCCGTCGCACTGGGGGTGGGATCCGCGGTTTCCTCCAACGCGAGTACATCGCGGGGTTCGCCGAGTTCGTTGACGCGCCAAGCCTTCACAGCAATTCTCCAGACAGATAGTGGGTGGGATTCAGGACGAGATCGGGAGGTCGACCAACTCGGCGAGGCGTGCCCGATGCTGATATGCGGTTCCCAGCGACAACTGATCGCTCTTCGCCCGTTTGAGGTAGAGGTGCGCCGGATACTCCCACGTCATTCCGATACCACCGTGGAGTTGGACGCATTCCTCGGCGGCATGAACCGCGACGCCGCTGCAGAATGCCTGGGCTACCGTCGCCGCGATCGCCGCATCGTCGTCGCCGCGTGCATAGGTGTCCGCCGCATAGCGTGCTGCCGCGCCCGAGGAACTGACTTCGAGCCAGAGATCGGCCAGGCGGTGCTTGATCGCCTGGTACGAACCGATCGCCCGGCCGAACTGCTTGCGCTCCTTCACATACGCGAGAGTCGTTTCAAGGCACCACTGAGCCACAGCGAACTGTTCGGACGCCAGAAGTGCACTTCCGCAGAGCAACGCTTCCTCAACCGCTTGCGCCGCATTGCCGCCGTCGACCCGGACTGACGGCGACCCCGCGAACTCGACGTCCGCCAAACGGCGCGTCATGTCCAGGGACAGAACCGGCGTGACGGTAGCGTCGGCGATCCGAACGGTGTGCAGCTCCAGGCCGCTCTCACCGGCAACCGGGACAACAAGAACATCGGACTCGGCGACGCCGGCAACCGTGGTGACGCTGCCGACGAGTCCACTCGCCGTCATCTTGACAGTAGGTGTGAAAGTTCCTGGTGCAGTGGACAACGGGACGACCAGAGCAGCCGTCGACTCCCCAGCGGCCAATTGACCAAGCACCTCGGTCTCGCCGGCCTTCAGCAACGCCGTCGTCGCCAGCACCGCGCTGGTGAAGAACGGAACGGGCGCGACCACGCGTCCGATCTCCTCCATCACGACCGCCGCCTCACGCGTCGACGCACCTGCCCCGCCCAGTTCCTCGGGTACCAGCAGTCCCGCCACACCGAGTTCCGACGCCAGCGACTTCCACAGCCCGGTGAAGTCGGCGGACACGTCGTCGTATGCCGTGACCACGGTGTCGGCGCCGGCACGCTCGGTCAGCAGTCGTCTGACGCTGGCTCGCAGATCTTGTTCGGTCTCGGAGTACAGCAGATCGGCGCTCATCGGGGTAGGTCCTTCCAGGCGATGTCCTTGTCGACGCGATGCTCGGGTGGCAACCCGAGTACGCGTTCTGCGATGACGTTGCGCAGGATCTCCGACGTTCCGCCCTCGATCGAATTGCCCTTGGCTCGCAGGTACCGGTATCCGGGTTCACGCCCGGTGAAGTCGACGGAATCCGGTCGACGCAGTGTCCAGTCGTCGTAACGCAGACCGGCTTCGCCGTGCAACTCGAGGTCGAAACCCGAAATCTGTTGGGCCAAACCGGCAAAGGCGAGCTTCATTCCCGAGCCTTCGGGGCCGGGCTGGCCGGCGGCGAGCTGCTGACGCAGTCGCTCCCCGGTCAGACGCGCAACTTCGGATTCGGTCCAGAGCCGCATCAACTCGTCGTGCATTGCCGGATTACGCAACTCGGGCTCGTCGCGCCAGGCCTGAGCGACCTTTCCGATCATGCCGCCCTCACGCGGTGCGCCCGAACCGATGGCAACACGCTCGTTGTTCAGGGTGGTTGTCGCAACCTTCCATCCCTGACCTTCGGCTCCGAGGCGATTGGCGTCCGGAATCCTGACGTCCGTGAGGAATACCTCGTTGAATTCGGCCTCGCCGGTGATCTGACGGAGCGGCCGGACGTCGACGCCCGGGTCGGTCATGTCGCAGATGAAGTAGCTCAGACCCGCGTGCTTCGAGCGTGACGGATCGGTCCTGGCCACCAGAATCGCCAGCTGCGCGTTCTGCGCACCCGACGTCCACACCTTCTGCCCGTTGACTATCCAGTCGTCGCCGTCGCGGACGGCACGGGTAGCGACGGCCGCGAGGTCCGAACCTGCACCCGGTTCACTGAACAGCTGGCAGTAGACCGTCTCCGCAGTCCACAACGGGCGCAGGAACTTCTGCTTCTGCTCCTCGGTACCGAAGGCAGCGATGGTCGGTGCCGCCATGCCCAGTCCGATCCCGTTCTTGCCGGTGGCCGGGCCGGGTGCACCGGCAGCCTCCAGCTGAGCGTTCACCTGCCGCTGAAAGCTCTGCGGTACACCGAGTCCCCCATGACCTTCGGGGAAATGAACCCACGCCAGTCCGGCGTCGAATCGTGCGCCCAGGAAATCCGATACCGACACACTGTTCGGATCGTTCTCCGCGAGAAGCGTGTTCACCTTCTCGGTGAGATCACGCGATACTGCCTCTTCGTCGAAAGCCATGCCCATTCCTTCGGTTCGAGCGGTGAGCGGACGGTCAGTCCTTGGGTCCACCGGCGACGTAGACGACCTGACCGGAAACGAAGCCCGCGCCTTCACTGACGAAGAACGACGCGGTGTGCGCGATATCCTCGGGCTGACCGACGCGGTTGACCGGAATCTGCGAAGCGGCAGCGGTCTTGAAGTCCTCGAAGCCGACTCCCATGCGCTCGGCCGTTGCGGCGGTCATCTCGGTTTCGATGAATCCGGGTGCAATAGCGTTGGCGGTGACGCCGAACTTTCCCAGCTCGAAGGCCAATGTCTTGGTGAATCCCTGCATTCCGGCCTTCGCTGCGGAGTAGTTGACCTGTCCACGATTACCGAGAGCCGACGTGCTCGAGAGGTTCACGATGCGGCCGAACTTGGCTTCCACCATGTACTTCTGCACCGCACGCGACATGAGGAATGCTCCGCGCAGGTGGACGTTCATCACCGAATCCCACTCGGCAACGCTCATCTTGAACAGAAGGTTGTCGCGAGTGATTCCGGCATTGTTGATCAGCACGGTAGGTGCACCGAGTTCGGCGGCAACACGATCCACCGCTGCAGCGACCGAAGCCTCGTCGGAGACGTCAGCGCCGACGGCCAAGCCCTGGCCACCTGCAGCCTTGATCGCGTCGACGGTTCCAGCACACGCTGCTTCGTCGAGGTCGAGCACGGCGACGGCAAAACCGTCTTCCGACAGTCGCTTCGCCACGGCCGCACCGATTCCGCGTGCTGCACCCGTGACAATTGCGGTTCTACGTTCCTGGCTCACTGGCCCTCCATACTTTCGTGATTCGACGGACACCGGACGATCTCGTCAGATCCCGGCCTGATCTGCAATTTCCCTGGCTTTGGCGACCAAGGCGTCAATACGTTCCACGGTGGGAGTTCCGCTCTCGGCGGCATTCTGCGGTTCGTCGCGAGCGCGACGCATCACGCCCTCGGCGATCACGGCAATCTTCCACAGCCCCAAGGTGTGCCAGAACTTCAGCGCAGCCGGATCCCGTCCGGTGGCCTCGAGATAGATCCGGGAGATCTCCTCTCGCGAGGGGAATCCGGGGAGCGCCGACGCCGGAAAATCGCCGCCGGTGTCCTCCCCAGCCGCCGGCCAGTACGCCAACAAGCTTCCGACGTCCGCCAACGGATCACCGAGTGTGCACAGTTCCCAGTCGAGGGCCGCGACAACTTCGCCGTTGCTCGCCGAGGTGATCACATTGCGTAGGTGAAAGTCGCCGTGCACCAACGTGGTTTCAGTGTGATCCGGCTGGGCCGCAATGAGTCGTCGGGTGAGATCGTCCAGATCAGGGCATTCCCGCGTCTTCGACTGTTCCCACTGACCACCCCACCGCTTCAGCTGCCGCGCGGCGTAGGGCTTGTGACTTGCCAAGTCGTCGAGACCTGCCTGCTTCAGATCCACGGCGTGAATCTTCGCGAGCGTCTGAGCCAGCGAGATTCCGATTGCCCTGCGACGCTCTTCCGACAACGCCTCGGCAAGAGGCATCCGGTCGACGACTTCGCCGTCCACGAATTCCATGAGAAGCAGCGGAACTTCGGTGACGGACGGATCCTCGGTCAACCCGAATACTCGCGGCGAAGGCACGTCGGTGGATTCGAGAGCGCTCAGGATGCGAGCCTCACGCGCCACGTCGTGAGCCGAGGCGAGAAGGTGACCGAGCGGTGGGCGTCGTAGAACCCAACGGTTACCGTCCTGATCACGAACCAGGTACGTGAGGTTGGACTGCCCCAAACCGATTCGATCGAAGGACAGCGGCCCGGTGAAGTCGATCCCCAGGCCTGTAATCCACCCGGTAACCGCCTCGGTATCGAGTCCCACTACTCCGACGCTAGCCACCGACGGACGCTCCCTGCCGGAACGGGAGTGCGTCACCCAACAACTGGCCACCGTCGATGGTCATGATCTCGCCGGTGATCCACTGGGCTGCATCCGAAACCAGGAAGGCGATGGCCGCGGCCACGTCCTCGGGTTCACCGATGCGTCCGAGAGCGGTCGACGCGGACACCTCTTCTTCATGTTCTTTCCACAGAGCTTCGGCGAGTTTGGTTCTCACTACTCCCGGAGCAACGGCGTTGACACGAATCTTCGGTGACAACTCGAGCGCCAACTGCTTGGTGATGTGGATCAGAGCAGCCTTCGACGCGTTGTACGTACCGATCCCGGCCTCGAACGCCATGCCGCCGATCGAGGCGGTGTTGACCACGGAACCACCGTGCTCGCCCATCCAGGCCCGCGCTGCCAGGCCGGTCCACAGGACTGGAGCCCACACGTTGACGTCGAAGGTCTTGGCGAAGCGCGAGTGATCCTGGTTGATGATCGGCCCGAACGACGGGTTGGTGCCCGCGTTGTTCACCAAGATGTCGAGACTGCCGAAACGCTCGATCGTCTGCTCGACGCACGTGCGTGCAGCATCCTCGTCCGTCGCGTGAGCGCCGACGCCGATCGCGTTGCCGTTCACCTGTGCGGCAGCCGCATCTGCGGATTCCTGTGAGCGCGAAGTCAGTACGACGTTTCCGCCCGCCGCCGCAATCGCCTGCGCGGTCGCGAGGCCGATGCCCCGCGATGCGCCGGTGACGATTGCCGTCTTACCTGTGAGATCCAGTCCTGCCATGTCAGTTCGCCTTGACTTCGCGGTACTTGCGCAGTTCCTGCTTGGCGATGGCGCGCTTGTGCACCTCGTCCGGGCCGTCGGCCAGGCGAAGGGTGCGCATGTGGGCGTAAGCCATCGCGAGCGGGAAGTCGTCCGTGACGCCGCCGCCGCCGTGAACCTGGATGGCGCGGTCGATGATCTTGAGCGCGATGTTCGGCGCCGCAACCTTGATGGCTGCGATCTCGGTGCGCGCTTCCTTGTTGCCCACCGTGTCCATCATGTGAGCGGCCTTGAGCGTGAGGAGTCGAACCATCTCGATGTCGATACGAGCCTCGGCGATCCAGTCCTGGATATTCGCGTTGTCACTGACGGGCTTTCCGAAGGTGATGCGGGTGGATGCGCGCTTGCACATCAGTTCCAGTGCGCGCTCGGCCATTCCGATTGCACGCATGCAGTGGTGGATGCGGCCGGGTCCGAGGCGAGCCTGGCTGATCGCGAATCCTTCGCCCTCGCCGGCAAGAATGTCCTTGGCCGGGACACGCACGTCCTCGAAGGTGATCTCGCCGTGTCCTTCACGGTCCTGGTAGCCGAAGACCGGCAAGTTGCGCAGGATCGTGACGCCGGGAGCATCGATCGGAACGACCATCATCGACTGCTGACGGTGGGTGGCGGCATTGAAGTCGGTCTTGCCCATGACGATCAGAACCTTGCAGTTCTGATGCAAAGCGTTGGAAGCGAACCACTTACGGCCGTTCAGTACGTACTCGTCGCCGTCACGGTCCATACGAAGCTGGATGTTGGTGGCGTCGGAACTGGCAACCTCGGGCTCGGTCATCGCGAAGGCAGAACGGATTTCGCCTTCGAGAAGCGGCTTGAGGTACTTCTCCTTGTGCTCGTCGGTGCCGAAGAGCGTGAGCACCTCCATGTTTCCCGTGTCCGGAGCGGCGCAGTTGGTGGCTTCGGAAGCCAGGTGGCTGCGGCCCATGATCTCCGCGAGCGGTGCGTATTCCAGGTTGGTCAGGCCGGGGCCCCACTCGGGATGCGGGTGAAAGAGGTTCCACAGCCCGCGCGCCTTGGCTTCCTTCTTCAAGTCGTCGATGATCGGCGGCTGGAAGTGCGGGTTACCGGACTCACGCATCTGCTCTTCGTAGACCGCTTCGGCCGGATAAACGTGCTTGTCCATGAAATCGAGCAGTTCGGCCTGGTACTTCTTGGTGCGATCCGAGAACTCAAACACTGACATGTGAACTCCTGACAGAGAGGGAAGGAAAATTGGGGGCTCGATGTTCGAGATGGCTGTTGACGCCTTCGACGACATCCGGGCCGTGAAATGCATTCAGCATCAGCGATTCCGCACGCCTGGCGGAATCGGTGAAGGTCGAGTGCGCGTCGGCACTCATCTGAGACTTGATGACGGAGAGGGACGTCGGCGAGCAGTTGGCCGCGATGTCCTCGGCGTAAGCAATCGCCGCATCCAGAGCGTCACCGCCGGTGACCAGGTGGTCGATCAAACCGATGCGGTACGCCTCGTCGGCATCCACCATCCGGCTTGAAAGCAGCAGATCGACTGCTCGACTGTGACCGACCAATCGGGGCAACATCCAGGAGATGCCGTACTCCGCAATGAGGCCTCGACGCGCGAACGCGGTAGTGAATCGTGCTGCACTCGAACCGAAACGAACGTCGCAGTACAGAGCCTCGACCATTCCGAGGCCTGCGGCGACGCCGTTGACGGCAGCGATCAGCGGCTTGCGGATGGTGGTCGGGAAATCACGGTCTCGCGGTCGGACCAGATCACTTTCGGAAACGCCGCCGACGTTCTTCAGATTGCCGAGGTCAGCCCCCGAGCAGAATCCGCGGCCCGAGCCGGTGACTACAATTGCTCGGACACCGGGATCTTCGTCTGCTGCGGCCAAAAGGTCGTAGTACTGATCTTCGAGCTCGTTGGTCCACGCGTTGAGAACGCGGGGCCGATTGAATGTCAGAACCAGCACCGCGCCTCTCTGCTCGGAGAGGACGAGTTCCTCGGTCATCGCGTTCCCGCGAGCAGCGACGCCTGGTACCGACGCATCCCGCGCAGCCAACGGTCGTAGTCGGCGCCCTTCTGCCGGTACATGTCCAGCACGTTCTTGTGCGGAAGGATGAGGAATTCCTCGGCATCTACTGCGGCCAGAACGATTTCGGCGCATTCAGCCGGCTCGAGAACGTTGCCGGCGGCAAGCACGGCTCCGGTTGCGGCCTTGCCGACCGGATCGCCGGAATTCTCGCCTTCGTAGAGAAGCTTGGTGTTGACGCCCATCGGACACAGGCAACTGACGCGAACGCCCTGATCTCCGTAGGTGATCGAGAGCCACTCCGCAAATGCGACCGCGGCATGTTTGGTCACCGAGTACGCGGCCGAGCCGACCTGGCTGAGCAAGCCGGCCGCAGAGGCGGTGCTGATGAAGTAGCCCTCCCCGCGCTCGGTCCAACCGGGGACGAGGAGCCTGGCAGCGCGAATGTGAGCGCGAACGTTGACGTCGATCGTCGTGTCCCAGACGTCCTCGCTGATGTCGAGGCCCATGCCTCCGGTGACGCCGGCATTGGCGAAGTAGAGGTCGACCGGGCCGAATTCCTTCTCCGCCTGCGCGATCAAGCCTGCAATGACCGTCTCGTCGGAGACGTCGCCACCCGCGGACACGGCCGCTCCGGGATGCTCCTCGTTGATCGCCTCGGCTACCGCTGACGCCGCCGCTCCGTCGAGGTCGGCCACTACGACGCGAGCGCCCTCGGCAGCCAGTCGCTCGGCCAGCGCACCGCCGATCCCCCCGCCGCCACCGGTGACAATTGCTACCTTCTGGGCAACCTTCATGAGCGATTCCTCTCGCTTGCGTCATACCTACGCGCTGACAGTGATCCACGTCTCCCCTCATGTATAGTTGAATCCGGCGTCAGTTTCAACCGTCGAATCGTGACGGTCACCCGAACGGCCCGTTCCGTCCTCCTGAACTGCGAGTAAAGGGATCAACGATGACTGAAAACCAATTGCCCGTCCGCCCGTCCACCTTCGCCGAGCTCGAGAAGCTCATCGGCCAGGAACTTGGCCCGACGGAGTGGTACGACATCACCCAGGAGCGCATCAACGCGTTCGCCGAAGCCACAAACGATCATCAGTGGATTCACGTCGACCCGGAACGAGCCGCATCGAGCCCGCTCGGCAGCACCATCGCGCACGGACTCTTCAGCCTCTCGCTGGGCCCCCAGTTCTCCTACCAACTCATCCACTTCGACGGCTTCGCCCACAGCCTCAATTACGGCTACGACAAGGTTCGCTTCCCCGCTCCCGTTCCTGTGGGATCCCGGGTCCGCATGCGCGCAACCGTCGTGTCCGCAGAGCAGTTGCCCGGCGGAATCCAAGTGAAGATGAGCCAGGTGGTCGAGCGCGAAGGTTCCGACAAGCCCGTGGTCGTCGCCGAATCCGTCGCTCGCGTCGTCGAGAAGAGCTGAATCGAGAAGGGCTGAACCTGCATACCCCGGCCGCTCCGAGCCTCCCGGCCCGGGGCGGCCCCTCGTCAGAGACGGTCAGGAAATTTGAGAGCGTTCGCCCACAGATCGGTCACCGTGGCGACAATCTGATCGAACTCCGGCGAACGCCCGTCCACCTCACCCTCACGGAGGGTGAACAGACTGTAGGCGAGTCGACTCACCATGCCGGACAGAGCAATCGACGCCGTCATCGGATCCAGCGTCGTGTCCGCGATGCCGCGGGACTGCAGATCTGCAATCCCGCGGGCATTACGGCGTATGAACGCATTGGCACGTTCGCTGCGGAACTTCCGGAACTCCGGGTCGATGTGAGCGACCTGCTCCATGAGCCCCATCAACTTCGCATTGCGTTGGTACGCGGCCAGATACGCTCGATTGCTCGCCTCCAGCACGGCGTACGGATCGTCCGCGCCCGCAACGCGTCCCATGCCCGGATGCATCATGTCGTCTCGCGCGACCTCGAGGACGGCGGCGAACACCTCTTCCTTGTTCGCGAAGTACGTATAGAACGATCCCGTAGCGCAGCCGGCTTCTTTGGCGATGTCGATCAGACGGGCATCGAGATAGCCACTACGCTCGAAAACCTTACGGGCAGCGGCAACTAATGCCGCACGCGTGCGGGTACCCCGCTCGGTGGTCGGTCGATCACGGAGCAGCGCTGGCGGAGCCACCGGTAAGGCGGCAATTCGCGATTCGTCGTCGAGCACGGTGCGCTCCTCATCCTTCCGAGTCAACATCATTTTCGGGACAATCCCAGCAGACTCGATGTTGACGCCGGATTCAAGTGTACGCTCTGGTGAGACCCAGGACACACAATCGGTCGATTCCTCCCGAAAGGCAGAACCATGGTTAGCGTTCTCGACCCGGTGACCCGTCACGCGGAAGCCACTCCGGACAATATTGCAATTCGCGGCACGGATAATCATTGGACATACCGGCAGCTTCACGACGCATCTCTGGCGTTCGCCGGCCGCATTCGCGACGAAGGGTTGAGCGTCGGCGACCGCGTTCTGCTCGCAGCGCCGTCGGTGCCGGAATTCATCGTGGCGTACATGGGAATTCAGGCCGCAGGTTGTGTCGTGGTACCGATCAACACGATGTCGGCGCAACCCGAAGTCGAGTACGTTCTCGACGACGCGGAGATTTCCCTCGCCATCGCGTGGCATCAACTCGGGTCCGCAGTCCAGGATGCAGGGAGTGCGCGCGGCGTCCGGGTGTGGACGCTCACCGAAGAATCGGCGAAGGCCGATCATGCACCCGCAACTGTGGTCGACCGTGTGGCAGCAGACACCACGGCGATTCTCTACACCTCCGGCACCACCGGACGCCCGAAGGGTGCTCAGCTGACCGTCGGGAATTTGTTGTCCGCCGGTGAGATCGGCGCCGAGAGTAGCCGCGGAAACCCTTCGGACCGCACCGGAACCGGACTGCCGCTCTTCCACATCTTCGGCCAGGGCTCGGTCATGATGGCAACCTTCACCGGCGGCGGATCACTGTCCCTGCTCGCCCGGTTCGACCCCACCGCCATGCTCGATCTGGTGCGCCGGGACAAACTCACCGTCATGGCCGGCGTCCCCACCATGTGGAATGCCATGCTGCACGCCGCCGCCGACGTGGACAGCTCCGACTTCGAGCAACTGCGGATCGCAATCTCCGGTGGCGCATCACTTCCCGGTGAAGTTGCTCGCGCCTTCGAAGCACGGTTCAACTGCACGATCCTCGAGGGCTACGGCCTGACCGAGACGAGCGCATTCGGAACTTTCAACAGCATCGACCGCGTTGCAAAGATCGGATACACCGGCCGCGCCGTACCGCGGACCGAGGTCGAGGTTCGTGATCACGACGGAAATGTCTGCGAGGCAGGCACAGTGGGCGAAGTATTCATCAAAGGACCGACGGTCATGAAGGGCTACTGGAAGCGCCCTGACGACACGGCCGCCGTCCTGTCCGACGACGGATGGTTCCGCACCGGAGACCTTGGCGAGACCGACGCCGACGGTGACCTTCGCATCGTCGACCGAGTCAAGGACCTCATCATCCGTGGTGGATACAACGTCTATCCAGGCGAGGTCGAAGAGGTGCTCTACCAGCATCCCGACATCATCGAGGCCGCGGTGATCGGCATACCCGACGACTACTACGGCGAGGAGGTCGCGGCAGTGGTGGCCGTGCGCCCAGGCTCCGAACTCGAGGCAGACGCCGTCACCTCGTGGGCTCGGGAACGTCTGTCCGCCTACAAGATTCCGCGGGTGGTCCAGTTCATCGATGCCCTCCCGAAGGGTTCGACGGGGAAGATCCTCAAGCGATCGATCGACCGCACCGAACTCCTCGCCCAGAAGCAGAACTAAAAACAGGTGAGCCCCGGCGATATTTCGCCGGGGCTCACCTGTTCATACGCTCACAGAGCCGTGTACATGCGCTCAGAGAGCCCTGACCATTCGCTCAGAGAGCGTCGAAGTACTCGATCTGCGGGGCGCCGGCGAGGAACGGCGCCATCGCCTTTCCTGCAGCCTGGAAATGCTCGGACGTTCCGTGTGCCTTGATGGCAGCGCCGTCCTGGTACAGCTCCATGAACTTGTAGGAATTCGTATCCGTCTTCGAGCGGATCAGTTGATACAGAATTGTTCCGGGCTCTTCTGTGCGCACCTTCTCGGCGAGTTCGGCGATTACGGCTTCGAACTGCTCGCCGCTTCCGTCCTTGACGGTGATATCCGCGATGACAGCAATCATTCATTCCTCCAAAAGTGTTCCGGCAATATCCGAGTGTTCCAGCAGTGTCCACGTGTTACCGAGGAACCTACAGTTTCACCGCGTGGGCAGTAGTCCGAACGTCGATTCCAATTGTCTGCGAGTGCTTTCCGCATCAGCGTGAAGAATGCCGGCGATCCCCAACCGCGCCGCACCGTCGAGGTTCTGTTGCAGATCGTCGATCATCACGGCGTCGTCTGGCGCGACGCCCAGACGCTCACACGCAATGGTGTAGATCTGACGAGAAGGCTTACGAATCCCAACTTCCGAGGAGATCACCACCTCATCGGCCAACTCCTCGAGGACAAATCCCGCATAACAATCACGCCCGAAAGCATTCGACACGAGCGCAACAGGGTGTCCCGCCGCCCGAACATCTGCGAGCAGACGCACCATCTCCTCGTCTCGAATCAGCCCGGCCTGCATCCGGTCCACCAATCCGGCGCTGTCGACGACGGCGCCGTGTGCTCGTAGCCGTTCCCCGAATCCGACCTCGAAGGCCTCCTGGTCGATCTTTCCGGATTCGTGATCGGAGAGCAGCTTCTTCGAGACGTCGTCGCGGGAAATCAGGGTCAACGGAAGTCGTGGGTCGCCGCCGAGCGAGGCCCCGAAGTCTTCGAAGGCCTGCAGAACACTGGAGGTGAGGACTCCACCGAAATCGACGAGCACTGCCGTACGCGTGGGTGTCATTCCTCCATCAGACACCAGACATGAACCCGGCGTCAACATCAATTTTGTTGCAGCGAGAATTGCAAAGTGTTGATCCACAACCGGTTGACCGTATCGAGCAGACCGTCGAAGGTAACTCCAGCCGCGCCGTCCTCGCCGCCGCGGGATACGAAGTACCCGAACGCAAGTCGACTGATCATCCCGGAGAGCGCCCGAGACGTCAGGAGCGGATCGAGATTCGCGTCCGCCAGACCCGCTTTCTGCAGCTTCTCGATACTGCGCGCGTTGCGTCGAACAAACGCGTCAGCGCGCTCGAGGCGCAGAACCCGGAACTCCGGATCGATGCTTGCGACCTGCTCGAGCAGTCCCATCAGCTTCGCGTTCCGTCGGTACGCCTCGAGGTATGCGCGGTTACTCGCCGCGATGACGTCAGCGGGATCGGCGCCTTTCGGAGTGTGCGGCATTCCCGGATGCATCATGTCTTCTCGCGCCAGCTCCATCACTGCTGCGAAGATCTCTTCCTTGCTCGCGAAGTAGGTGTAGAAGGTGCCGGCCGAGCACTGGGCCTCCACCGTGATGTCGATCAGACGCGAGTCCAGATAACCGGTCCGCTCGAAGACGGTGCGAGCTGCATCGATCAACGATCGACGCGTACGCAAACCACGCTGAGTGGAGGGAAGTTCCCGTGACACTGTCGACGAAGCATCTTCGGAGCCTGTGCGTGCTGCAGCCATGCTCCAGTTATACGTCAGACGCCCGCCACCGGTGACCGGTAGCGGGCGTCTGTTCGAAACCGAAGGTACTACTTGGCGTAGAGATGCGCGCCGGGAATGGCGTTCGGATCGTCCCGAACTTCCTTCGGGTTGGTCTCTTTCAGTACCCAGGCGCTGAAGAAGGTCACCAAACCCATGAGTGCTACGAACACGGCAACCCACGTCGTGGTTCCGGTCTTCGCGATAAGCGCGGTCATGATGAACGGGGTTCCACCACTGACCGTGATCGCGGCCAACTGGTAGGCCAACGATGCTGCCGAGTAACGCACGTTGGGTGCGAACAGCTCACCCATGTATGCCGCGATCGGCCCGTAGGTCATCGACTGGAACACGCTGCCGACCGTGACTGCGATGAAGAACAGCGGCAGGGACTTGGTGTTGATCAACCAGAAATACGGGAATGCCCACACCACGATCGCCGCGGCGCCGATCAGGATCATCGGACGACGACCGATCTTGTCCGACATCTTCCCGGACCACAGCACCACGCCGACTGTCAGCAACGCACTCAGGAGCGAGATGATGAGCAGTGAGTTCCGCTTCAACCCCAGTTCGGTTGTGCCGTAGCTGAGCACACCGGCGATACTGATGTAGAACAGCGCATTGGTGGCGGCCAGAAGTCCGCAACCGAGCAGAATCTTGCGCCAGTGATCCTTGAGCGCCTGAGCCAGTGGAGCCTGAACGACGACATCCTTCTGATTCTTCTTTGCATCTTCCTGCAGCTCGAGGAACTCCGGCGTGTCCTCGACCTTCGTCTGGATGTACAGAACCACCGGGAAGAGCAGCGCGCTGGCGAAGAACGGAACCCGCCAACCCCAGCTCAGGAATGCTTCGTTGGAAATGGTCGCGGTCGCGACGAGGAAGACCAAGTTGCCCAGCACTACACCGAACGACACACCCATCTGACCGAAAGTGCCTGAGAATCCACGCTTCTTGGGACTCGCGGATTCAGTGAGGAGAAGGACGATTCCGCCCCACTGGCCACCGCAGGCGAGGCCTTGGATGAATCGCAGTGTCACCAGAAGAATCGGAGCGACGACGCCGATTGCCGAAGCACTCGGAATCGCGCCGATCAGGAACGTCGCGACAGCCATCAGCAACAGGCAGGTGACGACGGCGGGCTTGCGTCCGTACTTGTCGCCGAAGTGTCCGGCGACCAAACCACCGATGGGACGGGCCACGAAGCCGGCCCAGAACGTACTGAACGAGAGCAGTGTGCCCATCAGTGCGGATGAATCGGGGAAGAACACATGCGGAAAGACCAGTGCCGCAGCCGTTCCGTACAAGAAGAAGTCGTACCACTCGATGGAACTGCCGAGCAGTCCCGCGCCGAGAAGTTTGCGGTGCGCCTTCTTCTTCTTCCGTTCCTGATCGGACAGGCCCCCTGCCTGCGTGCTCGAATCCACTGCCGATCTCGTCATGGGTTACTCCTCGATGGGTCGGACGCTCGTCGCGCCGGGAGTTGAGAAGTGAAACCGGAGCCAGAAGTAGAAACTGACACCAACTTCAACTCTGTGGCGTTGCGATCAGTCTGCGATACAAAAAGAGTGATGTCAATCACTGAAATGCATTGCCGCATAAGGGACTAAATCCCCTATCGATGCTCGCCGATCACCACGACGAATGGCCGGCTCACCCTGTCGGCGGCCGGCAATTCGTTTGTCAGGTGGATCTAGCTCGGTACCCGCAGTTCGCGACGGAGAATCTTTCCGCTCACGGTCTTGGGCAGGTCGTTCATGATCTCGACGATGCGCGGATACTTGTATGCTGCAAGTCTTTCCTTGCAGAACTCGACCAGATCCTCGGTGGTCGCTTCGGATCCTTCCTTGAACGACACGAAGGCCTTCACGGTTTCACCGCGGTACGGATCCATGACACCGACGACGGCGGCTTCCCGCACGGCAGGGTGTTCGTAGAGAACATCTTCCACTTCGCGCGGCCACACCTTGAAGCCCGAGGCATTGATCTGATCCTTCATCCGGTCGACGACGTAAAACCAACCGTCACTGTCCATGAATCCGATGTCGCCGGTGTGAAAACGACCGCCTGGCATGGCATGTGCAGTTTCCTCCGGCTTGTTCCAGTAACCGAGCGCGACCTGCGGACCGGAGACCACGATCTCGCCGTACTCGCCGATCGATACCGGCTTGTCGTTCTCGTCCACTATCTCGGCGTACGTGTTCGATACCGGAACACCGACGGCAACGGCGCCCGACGACGGATCCACCGGCGCTTCACGCGAATTCGGTACCACGATTGCCGGGCTGTTCGTCTCGGTCAGCCCGTAGCCGTTGTGAATGTAGTGACCGAACTTCGCCCGGAACGCTTCCAACGCCGCGTGCGGGATCGGCGCGCCACCTGAATACACCGACTCGAGACTGCTCAGCGATTCCTTCGAGACTGCCGCGCTGTCCGTCCACGCGATGAATACGGTGATCGCACCGATGATCGCGGTGGCCCGATGTTCCGAAATCGATTCCGCTGCAACAATGGGGTGGAATCGGCAGGTCAGAATCGTGGGCGCGCCGGCCAGGAGTGGAGCCGCGACGTGCCCGATCAACCCGGTGATATGGAACAGTGGCGCCACCGCGAACATCGCGCCGCCGGGGCGCAACCCCAACCAGTCCCGATAGATCTGTGCTGCGAACACGACATTTGCGTGTGTGTTCATCGACCCCTTCGGCGGGCCGGTTGTCCCTGACGTATAGGGAAGGTAGGCAAGGTCTTCCGGGGACAGATCGACCTTCTCGGGCTTCTGCCCTCGATGAGCCTCGATCAATTCCAGTAGATCCGGAAATCCATCATGACGAATCCTGGACGCCGAACCGAAGATTCGTTCATCGTCGCGCGACTGGAAATCCAGTTCCGACGTGGTGACGACCCGTCTCACTGCGGTGCCCTCGGACGCAGTCGCCACGGTCTCGGCCGAGGACTCGAGACAGATGACTGCTACCGCGCCGCTGTCGGCGAATACGGTGGCCAGCTCACGGTCCCGGTACATCGGATTGACCGGAACCACGACGGCGCCGCGCTTCCAGACCGCGACCGTCGCGATCACGAACTGCGGAACATTCTGCAGGACAAAGGAAACTCTGTCACCGAAACCGATTCTGTCCTCGGCGAGGGCTACGGCAAGCGCGTCCGACATCTCGTCGAGCTCGGCAAAGCTGACGGTCCTGTCGAAGTACCTGATGATCGGGGCGTCGCGATCGCGATCCAGCGACGCACGGAACATCGTCAGGGCATCGGCATGCTCGATGTCCACGTTCGGCGGAGTGTCAGCGTCGTAGTTGGCGAGCCAAGGCTTGCTCTCGTACACGTTGGTCATAGCTCAGCTCTCGAAGTACCGACGTGGGTTGTCCACCAGCATGGTGTTGATCTGATCCTCGGTGACGCCACGTTCGAGCAGCGTGGGGATGACGTCATCGCTGATGTGGGTGTAGTGCCAGTTCGGGAGTGCCACCTCGCGTGCCGCACTGGGGAAGTAGTCGATGAAACACGACGCATCGTGAGCCAAGACCATCTTCTCCGCGTAACCACGACGAGCCATCTCCACGACGGTGTTGACGCGATCCTCGAACGACAGGAACGGTTCGAGACCGAAACGGTCCATCCCCAGTAGCGAACCGGCATCGGCCAGCGCACACAGGTAGTCGAGATCGGTGGTGTCGCCGGAGTGACCGATGACCACCTTGGTCAGATCCGCACCCTCTTCGGCCAGAACCTTCTGCGCGACCAGCCCGGATTCAGTGTGCGGATTGGTGTGCACGGTGATCGGCACTCCCGTTTCCACCTGCGACTGTCCGACCGCGCGCATGACCCGCTCGACGCCGGGGGTAAGCCCCGGCTCCTCGATGGCGCACTTCAGGAAGGATGCTCGGACACCGGTTCCGGCGATTCCTTCCCTGATGTCCTTGACGAACAGTTCGACCATCGGCTCGGGGCCGTCGAACAGCAATCCCGGTCCGGTGTAATGGAATTGGAAGGGAATGTCGTTGTAGGTGTAGATGCCGGTCGCAACGATGATGTTGAGATCGACCTGCTCGTTGATCCGGACGATTCTCGGAATGTACCGGCCGAGGCCGATCACCGTGGGATCGACGATCGTGCTGATTCCGCGGGACTTCACCTCGGTCAGCTTTGCTACTGCGTCCGCTACCCGTACTTCCTCGTCCCAGGGTTCGGGGTAGTCGGGGTAGTTCTGACGAATCTCCTCACCCAGAACGAAGACATGCTCGTGCATCAACACCTTTCCCAGATCGGCTGTGTCCACCGGCCCACGAACGGTTTGTACTGAACTCATCGATCGAACCCCTGACTGTGATCGCCATCACTAACATGAGACAATGAGCTAGTGTGTCTCACGTCGCTTGGTTCGTCAATAGGCTCGGATCCACCCGAGGCCCACCTCTGTTCGACCGCCGAAATTGTGCAGTACCGGACAACCGGAGAGAATGTCCCGATGCCTACCGACCTCGAACGCCGACGCGCGATCGACACCGCCGCGAGCATGTACCTCGCGGAGGAACCACTCGACATGTCACTGCTCGCCGAACGTCTCGGAGTAGGCCGCGCGACGCTCTACCGCTGGGTCGGCAACCGCGACGAACTGCTCGGAACAGTGCTGGCCGAGGCCACCGAACGGACATACCGGAAGGCGATGTCGCAGGCGTCGGGGCAAGGTCCGGAGTACATCCTCGACGTCTTCGGTCGCGTCATGAGATCGGTGGAATCGTCGACCGAACTGCGAGCGCTGACCAAACGTGAACCGATGGTGTTCATCAAACTTGCGATGATGCCCGGTTCCATCGAATCGATATCCGCCTCCATCACCGCCGAAATCCTGCAATCCCAGGTCGACGCCGGCCAGCTGACGATCACGCTTTCGCCGCAAGTGCTGGGCGAAGCTCTCGTTCGCATCTGCGACGTACACCTCTATGCGCCTCTACTCGGGCGGGAAAAAGCGGAGATCGAGACGGCCCTCGACCTGATCGCTCTGCTCCTCGGCGTCACCCGCAACTGACGGCATCGACCGCGTGAGCTCTGCTGCGACACACCGTCAACCCGAGTCCTCAGACGTCTGACGAGTTGCTACCCTGTCGGTACCCCCAATGAGAGGCAAACCGTGTCCGACGACCACACAGGATTCACCCTTCGCAGTGGTCCGCTGGTACCGCAACTCGAACAGTTGCTGCGCGGGCGAATCATGCAAGGAACGTGGGCGCCGTCCGAGCGCATACCGAGCGAGGCGGCCCTCGCCGTCGAACTCGGCGTCGGGCGTTCCTCGATTCGCGAGGCCATCCGCCTCCTCGCTCGCGACGGACTACTCGAAGTCCGACACGGCGTCGGAACCTTCGTGGCTGCCGCGTCCGAACTCGAGCACGTCGACGAATTCACCAAACTTCTTCGACGCTCGCGGATCCTCGAGGTCTTCGAAGTGCGGCGCGCACTCGAGATCGAGGCCGCCAGGCTGGCCGCGGAGCGGGTACAACCCGAGGATCTCGACGGCCTACGGCGGCGACTGACCATGCGACACAGTCATTTCGAGGGTGATGTCGAGAAGTTCGTGGACGTCGATCTCGATTTTCACACCGAGGTCGTTCGGCTGTCGGGAAACGCAGTGCTGCTCTCGCTCTTCACGTCGGTGCGTCCACTCCTTCGTGAATCCCTCGTCGAGATGATGGCCCACGAGGCCGGCGTCCCCGACACCTCACATGCCCATGATCAGTTGGTCGAAGCACTTCAAGATGCCGACCCCGAAGCCGCGGTAGCGGCAACACGAGCGAACATCGACACCGTCCTACGGCGGTTGCGTGTGCTCGACGCCTAAGAGAGGTTAGTTCTCGTGCAACACCCCACCGGCACAGTTCTGTCGACCGAACACGTGGATCTCGTCCGCGACGGCCGATACTTGTTGAAAGACATCAACATTTCGATCGAACCCGGACAACACTGGGTCCTCCTCGGCGCGAACGGCGCAGGCAAGAGCACCCTCCTGAGCCTGCTCGGAGCAACCGCCCATCCGACTCGCGGTTCCGTCTACGTCCTCGGACACAAGCTGGGCCGAGTCGACATGAGGGAACTGCGGATGGACATCGGGCACGTGAACCCGCGTCACACGATCGGAATTCCGATCACCGTCCGCAACGTCGTGATCACCGGCCTCACCAACACCACCGAGGTGATGCCCCGGTGGTCACCGACTCCGGAACAAGAGGCTCACGCCGACGCACTGATCGATCTACTCGGGATGAGCCCGCGCTCGGACGCACTGTGGCCCAACCTGTCCCAGGGCGAACGAGGACGAGCCCTGATCGCCCGCGCGCTCATGGTCGAGCCCCGCCTGCTCCTGCTCGACGAGCCGGCGACCGGGCTGGATCTGGCTGCGCGCGAACAACTCTTGACGGCTTTGGACGATCTCCGCAATCAGAACCCGTCACTTGCCAGCATTCTGGTGACGCACCACATCGAAGAGATTCCGAGCACCACCACGCACGCTCTGCTGATCAAGGATGGCGTCGTGACCGCCAGCGGGCTCGCCGAGAATGTGATCACCACCCAGAACATCAGCGAGTGCTTCTCGCATCCCATCGAGATCGAGCGTCGCGGTGGTCGGTGGAATGCACAATCCAGACCGCGCGAAAGGGTCTGACCGACAGGATTTTCAGAGGCGTCTGGCGCCGGGCCCCTCCCGGCCCAGTTCGTCTCCCGGGTTGAGCAGGTTGCAAGTCTTGAGTGACAGACACCCGCAGCCGATGCACCCCGTCAGTTCGTCCTGCATCCGGGCGATGGCCTGCTTACGATCCTCGAGTCGCCGATTCCACTCCGTCGAAATCTTGCGCCAGTCCTTCTTCGTCGGGGTCCGCCCCTGCGGCAACGACCCGAACACTTCGGCAACTTCGGCCAGAGGTATCCCGAACCGGACTGCCAACTGGATGAGCGACACCCGCCGGATCGAGTGCCGCGGGAACTTCCTCATGTTTCCCGCCGTCCGCTCCGCAGGAACCAAACCGAGCGTTTCGTAGTAGCGCACCGCCGACACGGCGACGCCGGTTCGCGCCGATACCTCACCGATCGAGAGAAGTTCGTCACTCTTACGGATCATTCTGCCTCCCAATGGCTGCGCGACATTGACCTGAAGCGCACTTGAGATTCTACCTTCGACAACATGCACTCCCCCACCGATGCTCCCGCCGGAACCTGGCGGCAGCTCTTGAGCGGTCGATACCTCGGCACCGCAACCGTCCTCGCAGGCGGAGTCGCGCTGTACGCGACCAACGTCTACCTGACGACCAGCCTGCTTCCGACTGCCATCGACGACATCGGCGGTCAGCAGTATTACGCCTGGACCGCGACGGTCTTCCTGATCGCTTCCGTCATCTCTTCGATGCTGGTCACCAACGTCCTCGCCGCCAGAGGCCCGCGCGGGGCCTACCTGATCGGCCTCGCGATCTTCGCACTCGGCACCGTCGTCTGTGCGGTCAGCCCGACCATGGAATTGCTGTTGGTCGGCCGCACGATCCAGGGTTCGGGAGGTGGCCTGCTGGCTGGTCTCGGCTACGCCGTCATCAATGCCGCGCTCCCCAGACATCTGTGGACCCGCGGGGCCGCGCTGGTCTCGGCGATGTGGGGAGTCGGCACCTTCGCCGGGCCCGCCATCGGCGGAGTGTTTGCTCAATTCGGCGCCTGGCGGTGGGCTTTCGGCGTTCTGGTCATCGCGACGATCGCAGTCGCAGCTCTCGTTCCCGGTGCTCTGCCCGCGCACGAACCGGGCAGCACCACCAGCAGTCCGGTGCCGGTCCTCTCACTGGCACTGCTGACTGCGGCGGCTTTGTTGGTCAGCGTGGCGGGGATCCTGTCCAATATCGCGGTGACTGCAGCGATGGTTCTCGCCGCCGTGCTGCTACTGGTCGCTTTTGTCGCAGCAGACCGCCGCTCGCGCCACGGCGTACTACCACCGTCGACGTTCAACGCGTCATCCCTCAAGTGGGTGTACCTGACAATCGTGGTCCTCGCGGTAGCGTCGACCGTCGAGACGTTCATCCCCCTCTTCGGCCAACGACTTGCCGGGATGGCGCCGCTCGCAGCCGGATTCCTCGGCGCCGCACTGGCTCTGGGCTGGACTCTCGGCGAGATCCCGAGCGCCTCGGCGACGGCCCCTCGAATGGTGCGGCGAATCGTTGTCAGCGGTCCAATCCTCGTCGCGATCGGTTTGGGCATCATGGCGGCATTCCTCACCGAACATGCCGGCGCCGGTGCGATCGTCGCGTGGGTGATCGGACTGTTGGTCGCCGGCGTCGGAATCGGCATCGCCTGGCCTCATCTTGCAGTCGGTGCGATGACGTCGGTAACCGATCCCGGCGAAGGGGCGCGTGCCTCGGCTGCCATCAACACCGTGCAGCTGATCGCCAATGCCTTCGGCGCAGCCCTGGCCGGAGTTCTGGTGAACATCGGAGAACCGTCGACGCTACGTTCTGCGCAGCTGCTTCTCGTCACATTCGCCGCGATAGCGATCGTCGGCATTGCCGTAGCAGTCCGCGCACTTCCGCGACGGCTCGACAAGATCGACCGATCCGAAAGCGCACTCGACCGACCCGACATCGTTCACGACACTCGCTAGACTGTGGAAAACCCCACACGAGGAGTTGACCAGTGACAGAACCAGATCCGGACACCGACTTCCCGAAAACAGGGGCTCCCGCGCAGCGCGCGCTGATCGGGGCGGGTTACACCCGACTCGCACAGCTGACGTCCGTATCCGAGAAAGAACTGGGCGCTTTGCACGGGATGGGGCCGAAGGCACTGAGGATTCTGCGTGAAGCACTCGCCGAACGCGGTCTGAGCTTCGCCGACTGAGATCTCACATCAGACCAGGCTCGCGCGAACCTGGTTGCCGCCTTCCCGCTTTGCTTCGTACATCGCCGAATCCGCAACACGGAAGAGTTCGGCGAAAGCATCGTCCACCGACTCGTCCGGATGCCGTGGCGCGGTCCGGACCGCCATTCCGACGCTGGCACTCGTCCGCGGATCGTCGGTTGCTCCGTCCATGGCCGACCGGATCTGTCCTTCCAGCCTGGCGATCGCATTGACGGGCACGCGCTCCACCACGACGAACTCGTCGCCTCCCATCCTGGCCGTCAGCGCGGATGTGGTTGTCCACAGACGAATACGCAGTGCAGTTCGCATGATCGTGCTGTCTCCCACGTCGTGGCCGTGAACGTCGTTGATCGTCTTGAATCGGTCGAGGTCGATCACCACCACGAGCAGCGCGTCGGACTCGGTGATCGGAGCATCCATGAGGTCGTTCACCCGACGCGCCAGTCCGCGACGATTGAGCAGTCCGGTCAACGGGTCGATGTCGGAGGTGGTGGCATCCGAACCGAGGACCGCCAGAACGATTTGTGACACAACGGGAATCACGATGATGGTGGCCATCACGACCGCGATTTTCGCCAACCCCAAGCCGACGTCCGCTGCTGGCCCGAACAACAAAGTCCACCCCGAAAGCACCGTGACCATCGAGGCGAAGACCAGGTGACCGACTTGGAGTTTCGGATTGTGAAAGAACGCAATATAGCCGCCGATCGACGCAAACACGACACACGCGATCAGTCGGCCCAGCGGTTCCGAATCGGTTGCCGCTGCTGCCGCAATCGCGATGTCGGAACCCACGACGAAGGTGTACGACCACAGCGGCGTCGGCGGGAACACCCACCAGACAAGAGCCGCGCCGAGGCACAACACGATGACCGTCAGATTGACCGCCCGCCAGAACGTCCCTTGCGGACCGACGTCACTGAATCGGGCCGACAGCAACACCAATCCCATCCAGAACGCCGTTCCGCCGACCAACACCCGGCAGGCAGTGAAGAAACCGCGATCTTCGAGATAGCGACTGAACGTGTGAAACTGGTCGGGCGTCTGCCACCAGCGTCCGACGACTTCGATCAAACCACTCATCGACGAACCGCCGAGACGCTTGTGCAACCTTTCGGCACACTTCGACGTTGCGGACACGCTGATTTCCCCCCGGAGCGCACTGGCATATCCGGCAGCATAGTCAGCTCCGGTCGGGCAAACCAACCGTTCTGCCGGATTACCGAGGACGCTTAACCGAACACCGGTGAGCTATTACTCGGCAAGGATTCGAGTAACGCCGACG
The DNA here is from genome assembly GCF_016598535.1 of Rhodococcus sp. P-2. Classification (GTDB taxonomy): domain Bacteria; phylum Actinomycetota; class Actinomycetes; order Mycobacteriales; family Mycobacteriaceae; genus Rhodococcus_F; species Rhodococcus_F baikonurensis. The sequence continues at coordinate 3,661,543 of NZ_CP066779.1, forward strand.
CCTCTGTTCCGTCGATCAACACTGCACGTCCGATCAGCTCAGAGCGCTGTAGGCAGCCGATACGTACTGCGCCGATCGTTCCGAACCGAGCAGGCCCGGCCCCATCTTGTTCATCACGTAGGAGAAGGTCATGCGCTTGTCGGTGTCGATGATGATCTGCGACCCACCCCAACCGCCCCAGAAACAGATTCGTCCCTCCGGAATGAACGGCACGGACTCGGGCGTCGGCAGGCCGAATCCGACGCCGAAACGGACCGGCACACCCAGGACGAGGTCGACCCCGTACGACTGTTCCTCGAAGATCTTGTCGATCGTTTCCTCCGACAACAGACGGACGTCACCGACCTTGCCGCCGCACGCGATCACCGATTGAATACGTGCGAGCGCCCTCGCATTCGAATGTCCGTTGGCCGCACCGATCTCGGCAGCGCGCCACCCGTCGGTCCACGAACCTGTTGCATCGGCCGGCGGCGCAGTGAACGTCTTCACCATGATGTTGTCCATCCCGAGTGCCGCGACGTCGATCGGCAACGGCGGGGGCGCAATGACATTCGAGACTCGGCCGTACTCCGACTTCGGCAGCCCCAGGCGGAAATCTGCATCGAGCGGACCCGCGATCTCCTCGCCGATGAAGCGGCCGAGGGTTCGCCCGTCGATGCGCCTGACGACCTCGCCGATCAGGTGGCCGTAGTTGAGAGCGTGATATCCGGACGCGGTTCCCGGTTCCCACCAGGGAGCCTGAGTGGCCAACCGTGCGGTGGCATATTCGTCGTCGCAGATGTTCTCCAAGGTGAACGGTTGATCCCACCCCGACACACCCGACGTATGCGACAACAGTTGCCGGACCTGGATGCGGTCCTTCCCGGCTGCTGCGAACTCGGGCCAGTACTGCGCGACGGGGGCATCCAGATCGAGCAACCCACGGTCGACGAGCATGAGCGCGGCCAGTGCGGTCACGGTCTTGCTGCAGGACCAGACGTTGGTGACGGTGTCGCGGGCCCACGGTGCAGTGTGTTCGGCGTCGATCCACCCGCCCCACATGTCGACGACGGGTTCGCCGTCGATCGTCAGTGCGATCGCCGCCCCGACATCCTCGCCGGAATCGAGATTGCGTGCCAGCGCCTCCTTCAAGCCAGAGAACCGCTGGTCACATACGCCTTCGATGTTCGCCACTGACAGCCTCCACAGGAATGATGAAACTTGACGTCAACTTCAACTAAGTTGAGTATGTGTCCGATTTACCTGTGGTGTCAATCACTTCAAGTTCGAGAGTCGGCTCAGACCAACGGGATTCCCTTGGCAATGCGCCGACGTAGATCCCAGAGGTAGAAGTTGTAGGGGAACATCCGCAGAATCTTCGGGCTGAACCGATTGACCAGCGCGGCGACACGCATGGATCGGTCGAAATTACGCTGCCGACGCGCTGACCACGGAAGCCGCATTTCGTCACGGAAGGTCTGGGGCAGGAACCCGGTGGTGACAAACCGATTGAGTGGGCCGACCACCGGATGCAACAACTTCGGCGTGAAGGTCGCCGACGCGATCCCGTACAGATGCTCACGAATCGTCTCGTCGATCGCCACCTTGTCGAGGTTCTCGTTCCAGTAGACCTCGAACGCATCCCGGTCCGCCGGCCACATGTCGCGTCGCATCTGGAGGGTCGTGCCGAACGTGGCGCTTCGCTGATAGAACGCATCCTGAGTAACTGGATCGAGATCCCCGTACAAGATTGTGTAGACATCCTCGAAGCCTCGATACAGACAGGCGGCTACCCACAACTGAAGTTCCGGATCGAAAGCGTTGTACTCGACCGCACTGTTCTCATCGGAGCGAACGTGTTTGTGCGAGCCGTTGACGGCACGTCGGTACAGCTTCTTCTCTTCGTCAGTCGCCAGGCTCGCGACAGCGAGATAGGTCAACGTCGTCCGGGTTCGCTTCACCGGATGCCGATCCAACCGTCCGGTCTCGACCTTGCTCTCGTACACGCCGTACCCCACCGCCGGACGCGCCAACTGCATGATGACATTCGCGCCGGCAGCCAACAGTCCGAGCCCGGACATCGCCCTCTCGACCTCGGCGTCGATGTCGACCGCTCGATTGCCGACCGCTCGACTGCCATCCGCCACCGCCTCCCCGCGCCCGTCCATCGAATCCCTACTCACCGTCATGGCAGAACCCCTTCGAAGTCATATCTGCGAACGCACGTTCTCAGATGAGTGAAACGCTGAAATGCCGAGATGTCAAGCAATCTCGGGATGCAAAGATGGTCTTCATGAATGACCAACCGCGTTCGTACGGTGGCGTCGACGGCGCGCTCCGCGTAGCCCAACGACGAGAGACGCTGATCGAGGCCGGTCTGGAACTCATGGGTTCGACCGAGCCCGAACTGACGGTCCGCGGAGTGTGCAAGAAGGCCGGTGTCGCGGCGAGGTACTTCTACGAGAGCTTCACCGATCGTGATGCTCTGATGTCCGCCGTCTACGACACCGTCATCACGGACATCGCCGTTTCGACCCAGGCCGCGGTGGACGCCGCCGAGACCGAACGCGGCAAGGCGCTCGCCGGAATCGCGAACATCGTCCGCACTATCGCGAACGATCCCCGTCGCGGACGTCTACTGTTCTCCAGCGCCCTGACGAGCCCTGTCCTGGCCGAGAAACGACGAGCGTCGACGACGATTTTCATCGGTCTCCTGGCCGCCAACGCCAAGACCTTCTACCGTTTGGATGACAGCGGCCACCTGACGCTGACGGCAACCTTCCTGGTCGGCGGTCTGGCGCAGACCCTCAGTGCATGGCTCGACGGCTACATCGACGTGACGGAAGAAGAACTGGTCGCCGAATGCGCAGCGATCCTGCTCGCTCCCGCCCTACCTCCGTCTTGAGTTCCTGATTCAGTCCCAGATCCCGATGTTGTCGAGGTGAGCGAGAAGTCGAGCAGCGCCGTCGGAGAACTGCAGACTCATCTGCGCGTCCACCTGTTCTCGATCGTGCTTCTCGAACGCCTCGATCAACGCGTCGTGGCTCGACACCGCAAGCTCACCCCAGCCTGGATCCGTCGCGTAGAGACGAGCAGGGGTGTACCGAATCGCGCCGAACAGGAACCACGCCAGTTTCGCACCACCCGCAGCGCGATTGATCAGGCGATGGAACTCGAATTCGCACTGCTCGATCGCAGCAGCATCCGAGGCGTCGACCGCCGCTCGCAAATCGGCATTGAGTTCCGTGAGTTCCACCAGTTGATCAGCAGTGATGCTGTCCATCGCCCGCAAAGCCAGCTTGACCGCGATCTGCCCCTGCAACCAGAAGATGTCTTCGATGTCCTGGCGACTCAGCGGCGAAACGAGATAGCCACGATGTGGAACCAACTCGACCATCCCCTCGCCGCGTAATGCGACGAGGGCTTCTCGCACCGGCGTGACGCTGACCCCGAGGTCGGCCGCGGTTTCGTCCAGCCTGACGAACTCGCCCGGACGGACCGAGCCGGACATGATCAGGTTGCGAACGTGGTTGGCCACGTCCTCCGACAACTGTGGCCGCCTCCTCAGCTCAGATGTCGCCCTCCGAGTGCGTGCAGACGTTGCCACAACCGATCCTCACAGTCCGTACGTTTTGCCGATGATGTCTCGCTGAATCTCGTTGGTACCACCATAAATGGAGGACACAAGAGTCTTTCGCACATGATGCTCCATGTCGAACTCAGTGGCGTAACCGTACCCACCCATCATCTGCATGCCTTCGAGCGCGACCTTCTTGGCGGTCTCGGTCAGCTTGAGCTTGGCCATCGATGCTTCCCTCGGGAACATCTTGGTCGGGTCGGCGTCGACCATGCGGGCAACGCTGTAGACCAGTAGACGGCCACATTCGATCTCGGTGGCGAGATCCGCGATCCGGTGGCGGAGTGCCTGAAACGATCCGACCGGACGGCCGAACTGCTTACGCGTAGTGACGAATTCGAGGGTGTCGTCGAAGGCCCGCTGCGCGGTCCCGAGCATCATCGCGGCAAGGATGAGGCGTTCGATGTTGAGCCCGGCCATGAGCTGACGCCAGCCGTTGCCGACGTCCCCGACCACCGCGTCCTCGGGCAGGAACGTGTCGGTGAAGTAGAGATCGTTGACCTCCTTGCCGCCCATGGTGTCGATTCCGCTGATCTTCAATCCGGAGATGTCGGCCGGGACGTGGAACATCGTCAGGCCCTCGTGCTTGCCCTCGCCCCTTGATGTTCGAGCCACGAGGAGGATGTTCTCGGCGAAGTGAGCGTTGGAGCACCACGTCTTCTGTCCGTTGATCAGCCACCCACCGTCGACCTTCTCGGCGCGGCAACTCAGGTTGCCCACGTCGGAGCCCGCTTCGGGTTCGGACATCGAGATCGACTGCGAAGCGCCACGGACGATCCCGCCGAGCACTGCTTCCTTTTGCGCCGGACTACCGAACTTCTCGTACGCGGCTCCCGTGATGACGGTCGGGCCGAGTCCACCGATCGGCGCCATCCCCTTGGCTGCTTCCTCCAGGAAGATGCACAGGTCAACCGTGCTTCCGGCCGATCCGCCGTACTCCTCCGGGACAGTCAGTCCGAGCCATCCCAATTCCGCCATCTTCTCGTAGAACGCCTGGTTGTGATTGTGGGCGCCATGATCGGTCAGCAGATCTCGCTGCTCACGAGTGCCACTTTCCTTCTTACAGAACGCCGCTACCGATTTGGCGAAATCAGACTGCTCCTGCGTGAAATCCATGTACATCGAAAACTCCCGAGTGAGATGAGGCTGGAGGCTTGTCGGAGCTCCGTCCGACGCATACTGTGACTACCAGCACAGTAAATCACATCACATATATGTGATGCACCGACATGTGGAGGATCTGAAGAACATGACAGAACAGCTCGGCCGCCAGAGCACGTCTACAGATCTGAAATCGGACGATCACACCTTCGCGAGCCTCGACCCTCGCAACGACTCCGTGGTCGCGCAGCACCCCATCGCCGACCAGCAGGCGATCGAGAAGGCGGTCGCCGCGGCGCGAACCGCGTCGAAGTGGTGGGATCAACTCGGATTCCAAGGGCGCCGGAAGGTGCTCGGCAATTTCCGCGCCGCGATCGCCACTCACGCCGAATCGATGGCAGCGATCATCTCCGCCGAGACGGGAAAGCCCAGCGACGACGCACTACTCGAAGTCATGCTGGCCGTCGAACATCTCGACTGGGCGGCACGCAACGCCCAGAAAGTGTTGCGCCGCAGACGCGTCGGCGCAGGACTGATCAGCGCCAACCAGTCTGCATCGGTCGGCTACCGGCCGATGGGTGTCGTCGGCGTGATCGGCCCCTGGAACTATCCGCTGTACACACCGATGGGGTCGATCGGCTACGCATTGGCCGCCGGTAATGCCGTCATCTTCAAACCGAGCGAACTCTCACCGGGTGTCGGCGTCGAATTGGCGCGGTTGTGGAACATCGCCGCACCGGGACATGCTGTCCTGCAGACCATTACCGGTGACGGCAAAACCGGCGCACTTCTGTGTTCGTCCGGTGTCGACAAGATCGCATTCACCGGTTCGACCGCTACCGCGAAGCGCGTGATGGCAGCCTGCGCGGACACCCTCACTCCCCTGGTCGCCGAATGTGGCGGCAAGGACGCCATGCTGGTGGACTCCGACGCCAACCTCGATGCGGCCGTGAGCTTCGCCGCGTTCGGAGCAGTGGGCAACGGCGGACAGACCTGCGCCGGCGTCGAGCGAATCTACGTCGCAGCGCCCGTGTACGACGCCTTCCTGTCCAAACTCACAACCGCGTTACGGGACGCCCACGCCGGTGCCACCGACAGCTCGACCTACGGGCCGATGACGCTGGGAAAGCAGACCGCGATAGTTCGGGGCCAGATCGAAGACGCTCTCGGTCGCGGCGCGAAAGCTGTACTCGGCGGACTTGATTCGTTCAACGGCCCGTTCATCGATCCGATCATCCTGACGGATGTTCCGGAGGATTCCACCGCGATCACCGAGGAAACGTTCGGCCCGAGCGTCGTGGTGAACAAGGTGGCCGACATGAACGAGGGGATCGAGCGCGCCAACGCGTCGAAGTACGGCTTGGGCGCCTCGGTGTTCACCAAGAGTTCGTCGAAGGGGCGAGCGATTGCCGAGAAGCTCGAATGTGGTGTAGTCACGGTCAATTCGGTTCTCGGATTCGCCGGAATCGCCGCCCTGCCATTCGGCGGGGTCGGCGATTCCGGATTCGGTCGAATCCACGGAGCCGACGGACTGCGTGAGTTCAGCAGCGTGAAATCACTGGCCGTTCAGAAGTTCAGCGCTCCGCTGGACCTGCTGACCATCGAGCGAAAAGCTCGGGACATGAAGATCTCTCGTTGGATGCTGGCGAAGCGCCACGCAAAGTCCTGAATCACCAGCGCCCGCGGTGATCAGCCGGCGGTGACGAGCACCTGCTCGTCACTGTCGGCTGCTTCGAGTTCGCGAACCAGCGGGAGCACCTTGGCCCCGAAGTACTCGATCTCTTCCTGGAAGTGCAGGAATCCGCCGAGAATCAGATCGACACCGCGGCGGCGATATTCGACGATCCGATGGGCGATCTGTTCCGGCGTGCCGATCAGTTGTGAGCGGAAGCCGTCGTTGTACTGGACCAAGTCCTCGAATGTCGAATCCGCCCACATCCCGTCCTTGGACGCGGTCGACGCGCCGGCCTGTTGGACTGCATTCTTGAATCCCTCGACTGCAGGACGGTTCGCCTTGGCGATGATCTCGCGCAGCGTGTCTTTCGCCTCGGCCTCGGTATCGCGGGCGATGATGAACCCGTTGAGCCCGAACTTGACCTCCCGATCGTTCTCACGAGCAACACGGCGGACGTCGACCAATTGTTCGGTGACTCCGTCGTAGTCCTTGCCGTTACTGAAGTACCAATCCGAATAGCGACCGGCGTTCTCACGGGCAGCCGCCGAGTTACCACCTTGGAACAGTTCGGGATTGGGGCGATCCGGAGTGTTCAGCGGCTTCGGCTTCAACGTGAAGTCGTGAATGCGGTAGAAGTCACCGCGGAAATCGACGTCGTCCTCGGTCCAGATCTTACGAAGAACCTGAAGGAACTCGGCGCTGCGACGATAGCGCTCGTCGTGCTCGAGCCACGGCTCGCCGAGATGGGTGAACTCGTCCTTGAACCAACCGCTGACGACGTTGACGGCAAATCGTCCATTCGACAGGTGGTCAGCGGTAGCGCCCAGTTTCGCCAACACGGCCGGCTGCCAGAGTCCGGGGTGCACCGCGGCGATGACCTTGAGCTTCTCGGTGGCCAAGAGCAGCGCAAGACTGAAGCTCGTGGATTCGTGCTGGAACTCGGCCCCGTAGCTCGCCTCGTAGCGAACCTGACTCAGGGCGTACTCGAAGCCGTTGTTCTCCGCGGTCTGCGCCAGCTTCTTGTTGTACTCGTAGTCCCAGCTGGTCCGCTGCTCGATGTCGGAGGTGACCAGACCACCACTGACATTGGGCACCCAGTAGGCGAACTTGATCTCGTCGGCGATACGTTCAGTAGACATGAAACCCAGCAAACATGCAGTTCCCAGGGGTTTCCAGGGTAGCGATCACACAGGTTGTAAGTGTTGGGTGGGTGCTGCGACTGTGAAACGGTGGCAGCATGACTGCTGTGGACATTCAGGAGATCGCGCACCGCATCACCAGCGAAGACGAGGCACTCTCGGTAGCGTCGCAGCTGTCCGCCGAGTTCGCGGCAGGCGCCGGTGTCCGCGATGCGCAGCGCCTCCTTCCCGAAGACGAGGTCCGCACCCTGGCGCAGTCCGGCCTGCTCGGACTATCCGTGCCGACGGAGTTCGGCGGCATCGACGCGAGCACCGAGACGTTGGCCGAGGTCTTCCGTTTGCTCGCCGAAGGCGATCCCAGCATCGCGCAGATTCCGCACAGCCACTTCACTTTCCTGGAAGCGCTCCGGTACCAGGGGTCGAACGAGCAGAAACAGTTCTTCTACGCCGAGGCGTTGTCGGGTAAGCAGTTCGCCAACGCGCAGAGCGAACGCGGCAACAAGACCATCGACATCGACGGCACCACCCTGACCCCCGACGGGGACGACTTCGTGCTCGAAGGTCGCAAGTTCTATTGCACAGGAGCACTTTTCGCGGACTGGATCGTCGTGCGCGCGGCTAATGCCGATCAGTTCACGGAGACCGGCGCTCAAGTGAAGTCTGCGGTCTACCTGCCCCGGAATACTCCCGGACTGTCGATCGTCGACGACTGGGACGGCATGGGGCAGAAGACAACTGCGAGCGGAACCGTGATCCTCGAATCCGTGTCGGTGCCGCGGTTCAATGTCGTCCCCTTCACGTCGCTGTTCACTCACCCGACCACCTACGGGGCACAGGCCCAGATTCTGCACGCCGCGATCGACACCGGCATTGCATCAGCTGCGCTGCGTGAATCCGTAGAACTCGCCGCAAAAGCGCGTCCGTTCTTCGAGGCGAAAGTCGATACAGCAGTGGAGGATCCACTGCTCGTTCAACTCGCCGGCGAAGCAGCCATCGAGGTTCGCGCTGCCCGATCCCTCTTGGCGGAAGCGGCGCGATCGATCGACGTGGCGAGGCGAGATCCCACCGAGGACTCCACGGCCCGAGCATCCATCGACGCTGCAACTGCCAAGGTGGTCGGAGCGCGAGCGTCGTTGGCGGCTACGAGCACCCTGTTCGAGATCGGTGGCACCAGAAGCGCGGGTGAATCAGCGAACCTCTCGCGATTCTGGCGTGACGCACGCACGCACACCCTGCACGATCCGACGAGGTGGAAGGTCCAACATATCGGCCGCTGGACGCTGTCGGGCACGGTCCCACCGAGGCACGGACTGCTGTAAGCCCACTCAGTCGGAATTCACGTATCCGCTGATCAAGACTTCGAGACCTTCCAGGTAACTCTCGGTCGTCGTCCCTCCCGGCCAGTCCTCGAGCACCTCACTGAGTACCGGCAGCTTCTCGGGCCCGATTTCTCGGATCTTGACCGCGAGATGTGACACACTGCCTTCCGGTCGCGCGGCGGTGTCGTAGATGTTGAGCAGTGCGCCGAGTGTGTAGTTCCACAGCGCTCGATAGACCAGCAGAGCGCGACGCGGCGACATGCCGAGTTCGACACACGCGGCCATGGCCCGGTCAACCAAAACCACGGCACCGCTCCCACCACGCCCACCGCGCTGAAGCAGCTCGATGATCCAACGCTCCGATGCGAGTGTTTCGAAGATCGCGGTGAAGATCGTGCGAAGTCGCTCGACCTGATCCTGTGGCAGGACCAGAGAGCCGAGGTCTTGTGAGTACACGTCGAGAACCGCGCTGATCAGCTGTTCCTTGTCGCCCACGTGCCGGTACAGCGCCATCGGCGTGGTGCCGAGCGACTTCGCCAGTGCTCGCATGCTCAGCGCGTCGGCGCCGCCGGACTGAAGTTGCCGTTTCGCTTCTTCGACTATCTGCTCCGACGTGATAGTCGGGGGACGTCCGAGCCGCGGGGATCTCGGTTCCATCTTTTCGGCCATTCGTCGATTGTGCGCGTTCCCGCTACGACGCTCTCCCCCGGGGAACCCCTTGCATCTCGATCGTCAGCAAGGTAAACCTAACTACTTATGAGAACGCGTATACAAATTAGGTACCTGCAATGACAACAACAACGAGGGCGGTAGCCGCGCCTGCTCTGGTCCTCACCGCCGCCGCGGCAGCGCAGTTCCTGGTGGCCTTCGACATGTCGGTCATCAACGTCGCATTGCCGGACATCCAGGAATCGCTGAACTTCTCCGACGCCGGGTTGTCCTGGGTCGTCAACGCGTACGCCCTGGCCTTCGGCGGGCTGCTGCTTCTCGGCGGCCGTCTGTGCGACGTGATGGGCACTCGTCGCGTTCTGGTTTCCGGGCTGCTGCTGTTTGCGCTCGTCAGCATCATCGGGACTTTCTCGGGGTCCGCCGAAATGCTTGTCGGAGCTCGGGCGCTTCAAGGCGTCGGTGCCGCGATGATCGCACCGGCCGGGCTCGCCGCCCTCAGTCAGGCCTTTCCCACCGGACGTGCCAGGGCCAAGGCATTCGGCATCGGCGCAATGTCGTCAGCACTCGGCGGCGCACTGGGCGTCGTTCTGAGTGGCATTTTGACCGAAGGACTCAGTTGGCGATGGGTGATGTTCGCCGGCGCACCGGTCGCACTGATCGCCGCAGTTGCCGGTGCCCGTGGCCTGCCGGCCGGCCAGGCCGCCAGAGGCGGCTCCCTCGATCTCCCCGGCGCCATCTTGGCGACGGCCGGAATCACCGCCCTTGTCGGCACCGTCATCGCCACTGAATCACATTCCTGGACTTCGAGTTACGTGCTGGGCGGATTCGCGCTGACGATCGCTCTGCTGACGGCCTTCGTTGTGGTCGAAAGCCGCTGCGCCACACCACTGGTACGACTGTCCACCCTGCTTCGCCCCCGAATCGGTCTGGCCAACGCCATCATGTGCCTGGTGTGTGCGGCACAATTCAGCGCGTTTTTCTTCGTCTCGCTCTTCCTGCAACGTGGACTGGGCTATTCACCGACCACCACCGGCCTGGCTTTCCTGCCCTTCTGTTTCGGCCTGGTGATCGGCATCCTCGCCTCCACCAAACTCCTTCCGCGCTACGGAGTCCGGCCACTGCTCGTCGTCGGAACAGCAGTCGCAGCAGTCGGGACGTTCATCTTCTCGACCATGAACCTCGACAGTCCCTTCTGGGCCGTCATCCTGGTGCCTTCGCTTCTGGCAAGTATCGGCATCGGCCTGTCGTTCATGCCGCTCAGTAACGTCGCCACCGCCGACGCTCCTCCCGAAGAGGTCGGCATGGCATCAGGGCTACTGAGCACGTCGCGTCAGATCGGCGGTTCACTCGGACTGGCCGTTCTCGTGAGCGTCGCTGCTTCCTCGACGGCACGCTCGGGCAGTGCGCCGACCGAAGCACTGGTTTCCGGATACTCCCAAGCCCTTTTCGTCTGCTCCGGCCTCCTGCTGGCCGGCACCCTCCTGTCCTTCTTCTTCCCACGAATGGATCGTTGACCTCAGATGTTCACCACCCGAACCGCATTCGGCATCGTCTCGGCGCTTCTCCTCACCGTTGCCGGCGCCAGCGCGTGCAGCAGCTCCGCCGAGTCCGACGCCCCTTCCGCAACTCGCTCCGTCACACACGAACTCGGCACCGTCGAGGTCCCCGCATCACCGCAGCGCATTCTCGCTCTCGACGAGTATGCAGGTCTGAGTGCACTCGCACTCGGCGTCAAGCCCACCGTCGTCTACAGCACCCTGCGATCGGACGTCGCCAAATCGATTCTGCGCGAGCAGGGCGTCGAAGTTCTCGACAAGCCGACCTTCTTCGCCAACCCGGCCGTCGAGGAGATCGCGTCGGTCGAGCCCGACGAGATCTTGATGAGCAATGCCGGTCCACTGCCGAGTCTGTTCGCTCAGATCAACGCCGTGGCACCAACCCTCGTCCTCCCCTACTCGGCACCGTGGCGCGACGTTCTCGAACAAGCTGGGGCACAGCTCGATCGAGGCAGCGAAGCAACCGCCATGATCGGAAAGCTGGAATCCGGTCTCGACGACGTCAAGACCGCGGCGGGAGGCCAGAGCCTTGCGATACTGCTCGGCTACAGCGGGAACCTGTTCACGGTGCCACCGACCACTCCCATCTCCACCCTCGTCACCGAGGCAGGATTCACCAGGCCCGTATCGGAAGTCAACGCCACCAACAATCAAGACACCGGCACGATTTCACCCGTCTCACCGGAACTCCTGCCCGAACATGCGGCGCAGACCGTCGCCGTACTTTCCGGGCAGCAGTACGACGCGTCCGTCGTGCGAAACACTCCGCTGTTCGACAACCTGACACCCGATCCTGCGCACGCTCTGGACGTCAGCGGTGATCTCTGGTTCGGCAGCCATCCCTTCGCCATCTACTGGATCATCCAGGATCTGGACGGCATCGCACATGGCAAGGGGCAGAGCGGAATCGGAACGCTCGACAGCGCCGACGCGCGATGGGCGGCGTTCAGCGCGCTCTGACGTCCTGACGGAAGGTCAGCGGAGAAACACCCACCCGGGTGGCGAAGAATTTGGTGAAGTTCGCAGAATCGTCGAACCCCAGCTTCGACGCCACCTGGGTGACCGTGTCCGTACCGAAAGACAGTAATCGTTTCGCTTCGAGCACCACTCGCTGATCGATGTACTGCTTCGCGGTCATCCCGGCAGCGGATCGGGTAGCTCGTAATACGGTCTTCTCGGAGTACCCGATCGTGTTGGCGTACTCCGAAACCGAACGTACCGTGGCGAAGTCACGTTCGACAGCGGCATGAAACCTTTCGAACACGTCATTGTGTGCCAGCACCGAACTCTGCTCCTGCCCGCCGAGATGGGTCAGTTTCAACAGAATTGCCGTCAGCGTGTGCCGCAGAATCGCCGCGCGAACGGCCGGCGCGGAAGTATCCGGACACGCGTAGTTCAGGTTCAGGTGTTTCATACCCGTGCTGATGGTCTCGAGGTTCTCGCCGGACAACTGCCACGCTGCCTGCCTACTACGAAAGTTTCCGTCCAACAGTTGCTGACTGGCGGCGTCGAGCGAGGAGGGCGTGAACAGAACGACCGTCGCCTCGAAATCCTGGATTCGACCCCACTGTTGCACCTGCCCCGGCCTGACCCAGAACACAGTCCCCGGGCTCACCGCGTAGTTCACGAAGTCGATGGTGTGTAGCGCCGAACCGTCGGTCACCAGCGCGAGCAAGTGAAACTGCGGACGTTGGGGGCCGACGAACTCTGCGCTTCCCCCGTTGACGCGAATGGTGTCCAGGCTGAGAACTTCGATCTCGGTCGCATCCGCCACCGAAGATACGTACCCGACGTCCCGGACGGGCACTTGTCTGTTTTTCACTAGTTCGGGACTCATCTTCACCGTGACCGAATACCCGAATGCGACATACCGTCAGAGTATCAATCAGTTCACGCTCGGATAGGAATCCTCCAGTGCAGACATCACGCTCGAGAACAGCAGGCAAGACGCAACTCACCTACGTCTTCGACGCCTATTGCGGGTGGTGTTTCGGCTTCGGCCCTGCGTTGACGGAGTTCGTCCGTCAAAATGCCGACTCCGTCGACGTGTCCGTGGTCAGCGGCGGACTGTTCACCGGTGAGCGCGTCGTACCCATGTCTTCGGCTCCGTACCTGAAAGCAGCCAACGCCGCAATCGCAGCCCAGACCGGCGCCGTCTTCGGTGACGGATATTCACAACTGGTGTCTGACGGACGGTTCGTCATGGATTCGACGGATGCTGCGATCGGACTCGCCGCGCTGCGTGCACAGGACCCGACACGCGCACTCGACGTCGCGGAGGCCATGCAGATCGCTTTCTACCGAGACGGACACAGCCTCTCCGATCCCGAGACCTACCGAGCCATCGCGAAGTCACTCGGACTCGACCCGTCTGCCGCAATGTCCTCCCTGTTCACCACCGCGTCGAAGGACGCCGCCCGCGCCGATTTCGTCCGTGCACGCACGCTCGGCGCCACGTCGTTTCCGACGCTGCTGTTCCACGGGAGCGACGGGTCAGTCGTGAAGTTCGGTTCTCCGACCAGTACGGCGGCCGATCTCACCCGCGACCTGAACACGTGCGTGCGGGCGTATGCCGTGGCCTGATCCACTCACTTCCCGAGCGAAAGGTACGTTCAGCGCCGTCAGTGCGCCGAACGTACCGTTCGCTCAGCGCAAGTCCACCGAATTCACACACCCTCCAGTTCTGGTTTGATGAACATCGGAACAAATTGCACCAAGGGGAGGAAAACCTGTGGTTTCAGATCCGATCACCGGCCTGGAGATGGAACTTACCGACATGTGGCAGAAGGGACGTGCGCGCTCGCGAGACGATGCGCGGGCGATTCATCCCAAACTCGACCCCGCTCTGTACCACGTTCTGGTGCTCCTGAGCCGGTCCGACGCCGTTCGGATGGCAGACCTGATCTCGATACTCAACATCGAGAAGTCGACGCTGACCAGGCAGATCGATGCGGCGGCCAGACTTGGCCTGGTCGAACGCATCCCCGATCCCGACGATGCCCGCGCAAAGTTGGTCGCGCTGACGCCCGAAGCACGAACGAAGCTCACGACTTACCGCAACCAGCAAATCGACCGTTGGCGTGCTCGCTTGGCCAAATGGGACACCGACGACGTCATCACGCTGACCGCTCTCCTGCGTCGCCTCGCTCAGGCCAAAGACTGATACCGGAGCAGTCGCGCAGAACAGCCGACTCGAATGGCCGGACGCATTACCCCGTCACGACACTTGTGCCGCAGCACGCAGAATCAACTGGGTTACCTCGTGCGGGTGTGACGCCAACGATGCATGACCCGCGTCGAGTTCCTCGATCTCGCGCGCACCGATGCGCTCTGCCATCCAACGCTCGGTCTCGGGAGGAATCATTCGGTCCTGCCCGGAAACCTGATACCAACTCGGCTTCCCACGCCACGCCGGCGGCCCTGATGGATCCGAGAAGCACTGACCCGCAATGGGTTTCTGCGTCAGCGCCATGACCAATGCCTCGGTATCGTCGAGGTCCTGACTGAAACTCTCCTGAAACTTGTCCGGGGTGATCCACAGGAAGCCCTCGGCGTCCGGCGCAATGTTCGCCGCTCCCGCAGGCTGATCAGTGCGAGCGAAGATGCTCCCCAGACTGTCCCCCTCGTCCGGTGCGAAGGCAGCGATATACACCAGTCCCACAACATTTTCCGCATGACCCGCGCCTGTGATCACCGCACCGCCGTACGAATGCCCGACCAGTAGCGTCGGGCCGTCCATCGATTCGGCCAACTTCCTGGTGCGGTCCACGTCGGCGGCCAGCGAAGTAAGTGGATTCTGAACCGCGATCACCCGATGCCCGGCGTTATGGAGAGTCGGTATGACGTGACGCCAATGAGAACCGTCTCCCCACGCTCCATGCACCAGAACGATGTTTACCTTCTCTGCCATGACCAACTCCTTCAGATACGCAGTGGGAACGAGCACTCCGACAATCGGCAAGCCTCCGAAAACTCGCCTTGCCTGTTACCCACGTTAAGGGGATCCTGGATCAATAACCATGACCAGATTGCCAAGTTTTTATGCAGAAACACCGAAATGTTCGAGACCTCCGGAGTGGCCGACCCATGACGACGACATCCTCACAGCGGTACGTACCCACCACCGACGAGACCCGAACCCGGGACACCCTCTCGCATGTTCTCGAAGTCGTTCACCTTCGCGGCGATCAGATTCATCGCTGCGTCCACAGTGAGAACTTCACCGTGGAGGTGCCGGCGGGAGTACGAGCACTTCACATCGCCGAGCGCGGTGACATAGTGATCAGAACCCACGGAAAGGAACCGATCGAACTCGGTCCAGGGGAACTCGTACTGTTACCCCATGGGCACGCACATACGATCGAGAATGCGGTTCCGGTCCTCCCGAGAACCGAAACACGGTGGCTTTTCGGAACTTTCACACTCGACGACGTTGCGGCTCAGCGACTGCTCTCGGTTCTACCGGACTTCGTCGAACTGCGTCCGACACAGTCGACCCCGGTCGAGTGGCTGGAGGTGAGCAGTCGCCTGTTGAGTGAGGAGGTGAACGATCCGAGACCTGGTTCCTCCGTGATGGTTTCCCCAATTCTCGACCTTCTCTTCGTCCAGATACTCAGAGCGTGGGCACGGGCGGACGGCTCGAACGGCGGATGGCTGACCGCCGCAATGGACCCACGAATCGGGCAGGCGCTCGAGGCCGTCCACAACGACCCCTCTCGCAACTGGAGCATCGACGAATTGGCGACACTGTCCACGCTGTCGAGATCGTCTTTCGCGGAGCGATTCTCGCGACTGGTCGGTCAGACGCCCGGCGCTTACATCACCGAACGCCGACTCGACCGCGCGGCCGAACTACTCGTGCAAACTACCGAGCCGGTCGGAACCATTGCGGTAACTGTCGGCTACGAATCCGATGCCGCGTTCAGCCGCGCCTTCCGTCGACGATTCGACGCCTCGCCGTTGAACTGGCGAAAATCCAACTTCCACAATCACTGACGTCAGGTCGCAGCGATTACACCGGCGACCGGAATCCGGCCGAGAACCGCAACGCGGAAATCCACCATCGCACGTTCCACGTGATTGGCGCTCGAGACCACAACCACGCCGGTCGCGCCTCGATCGGCGAGAATCCGCGCAGAGTTGAGCGCGTTCTCCACCGTCGACCACGACGTTCCTTCTTCGGTGATCCGGCCCGGGTCGACGCCGTTGGCAACCAGCCACTCACGCATCGCCCTGGCTTCGGTCACTCCGGCCTTCGGAGCCCCACCGCTCGTGATGATCGGAGATTGCGGGTACTGACGAGCCAGCTGCAATGCCGCCTGAAGTCGGTCGACCAGCATGGGACGCATCGTGCCGTCATCGAAGAGGCCGGCACCCAAGACGACGATGTTGGTGCCCACCGGGTTGAGGTCGAGCAGGACAGGCGACTGGCGCGTCAGCGTCTCAGCGCTCGTGCAGGCAAGAATGAGGGACCGCACCGGTGTTTGGCACCCACCCACCGTCGACAAGATTCCGTTGACGACCGTTGTCGGTGTGATGTCGGCGCTCGCCGTCGCCGGCGAAAGACCCACCCCAGCTGCGGCGATTACCGAAGCAGCGATCAAACCCTTCGTCACAGACCTGCGAACATTTGCCATGTAGCCGAACCCCCAGATTGTCGATTGTCCAGCCCACGGTAACGAATATTTGGCCGCGATTGCATCATTTGACTCAAATTTACTGTTCACTGACCGTCACACAGACTAAACATAAATATTGGGCAACAATTCGGATTCGAAACCGTCATCTACCAGCATCTCGAATCGACGCGCCCGCCTCATTACCTATCTGAGCAGCAGCGTCACCGAGAAGGTCGACAACGCTGAACGGCAACAATTGGTTGTCCCAGATCACGATGTTGCATCCAGGTGTTCCTGGTCGCCCGATCCCCCTGGCCATGTCTCCCGGCCGGATCTCCAGCCCTCCGGCTCGTTCACCGAGAACCACAGACGCGTCATGTTCGGGAAGCGTCCGCCTCGATGCCGATTGCGCGGCGCGCTCCCAGCGCCATGGTGACGCGCACGAGATCCTTCGGCGACGACAGGTCAAGTCCCGTCAGGGAACTCGCCTTCCGCAGGCGGTACACCACTGTGTTCGGATGTACGTGTAGCTGCCGGGCGGTGGCGGCTCGATCGAATCCGGAGTCGATGAAAGATTCGAGCGTCTCGAGTACCGCACTATCGGACTCCAACGGCAACAACACATCTGCCAGTATCGGTAGGGCAGCGCTGGGCCGCGTCAGTTGGTACTCGACTGCAAGATCTTCGAGACGGACTACGCCACTGGTGCGTCCGTACTTTCGGGCGACGTTCAGCACCTCGCGCGCCTGAGTCACGGCTGCAGGAACTGCGACCGGTGCGGCGATATGTACGGCGGCCACTGTGGACGCACCGATCACCTTTTCGAGATCCCCCAACCGTCGACACAGCGCCAGATACTGCGGGCTCGACGCCCAGTTTCCCTCTGCAGGTTCCGATTCCACGATAGGGATCAGCACGGCTCCGCCACTGCTCCCGAGCACTCCGAGGGCTTTGTCCCGCCCCACCTGATCCAGTTCGCGTTGCAGGTGGCGCACCTTTCTCCGCTCCGCGACGGCAGTATCCACCTCGGTCGAGGACTCGTCGTCGTTCCGCTCGACGTGCAGCGCCACCACCCAGTACAGGCGCGCCAACCTGATCCCCACCTCGTCGGAGACTCGATCCACATCGACACCCGTCGAAAGTGCTACGAACAGCGACCTTCGCGCCGAATCCTCGTCCGTCTGGGTGGCGTGGTCGGAACCGTAGCCGGCCAGAACCGCGGACGTGGAGGCCGCGGTGTATGCATTCAAGAGTCGTCCGGTGCGCGCAAGTGCAACACCGTCTTCCGGAACCGCCCATTCGCTGATCGTCTCCCACCACAACCCTGCGGCCAGGTGATATGCGCGCAGCACCTCACCGAGCGGAACCAATTCCTGCGCCCGTTGACGAGCCGATTCACTGATGTCGGCGAGCAACTCGGGCGCCAGATCTGCGCCCGTCCGGAGCATCGAGATGAACAGTTCCAGGTTTCGCCTCACGATAGTGGTGACGTCGTTACGCAACGCCTCGTCCGGGAGCAACCGGTAGAAGGTGACGTCGCGGTGAACCAGGTCGACCGTCGCCATGACCAGCGGATGGGTGCGTTGCGCCAAGCGATCGGCCAGAGATCTGCCGCCAACCAATATCGGCTCGAACGGCAGTTCTTTGTTCACAGACACAAAACCCTCCACAGAATTGAATTGCCATCACAAGGCCGACCTGCCTTTTTCCTATCACTATGTAACCCACGCCACTCTCGAATTCACAATCGGTGGCGTAACTGGAAGTCTCACTTTCGACCAATAGGAGCCTCGAGTGACGTTGAAGACGCGCAGCGCAGCCATTCTGGCAGGCGTCGTCGCTGCCGGTTCGATCGCCGCCATCGGGACCGGTGTGTCGAGCGCCGAGACGTCGGACAGTGTTGTCCAGTACGTCGCACTCGGCGATTCCGCGGCGGCCGGCCCACTGGTAAACGCACAGGACTCGTCGTCGCCGGGCTGCCTACGATCACTCGACAACTACCCTTCCGTAGTGGCGCAAAGACTCGGCGCTCAACTCACGGACGTGACCTGCTCGTCGGCGCGATCCGCCAACGTCACGGACACCGCACAACCGACGTTCTCCGGTCAAGTACCGCCGCAGGCAACAGCATTGGGTCCTGACACCGACCTCGTCACCATCACCATCGGCGCCAACGACATCTCGTTGTTCCCGACAGTTCTCAGCTGTGTCAATCCACTTCCCGAACCCACCGGAACTTCCTGCCGTGACAAGTTCACCGCGGGTGGCGTAGATCAGCAGCGACACATGATCGAAAATGCCTCCGCGGGTTGGGGTTCCATGATCGAATCGGTTCGCGACGGTGCGCCATCGGCACGCATCGTCGTGATCGGATACGGGACATACATCGCCACCGGCGGATGCCCCGGCACCCAACCGTTCTGGCCTCGCGACGCCGACTATCTCCAGAGTGTGATCGACTACGGCAACACTGTCATGGCAGCGACCGCTGCCCGTCACGACGTCGAGTACATCGACATCACCGAAGCCACTGCCGGACATGACATCTGCACGGATCCGGCAACCGCGTTCTACACCGGAATCGTCCCGAACCAGCCGGCGGTTCCACTGCATCCCACCGCAGCCGGAATGCAAGCCATCGGCAACGCCGTCGCCGACGCTCTGTCCTGAGCCCCTCCCCAGCACAATTCATTCAGCACTCGCGAAAAGGGTGGAACAACCATGTCAATTCAACGAGACGCTCCACCGCTGCCGTCCGTCGACGGCGCCCCCGTCGGAACCCGTGACAAACTGCTCGGCGGCACACTCGTCGCACTGTTTCTCGCAAACATGCTCAACTTCTTCGACCGGGCGATCCCCTCGGTCGTCGCCGAGCCGATCAAGAACGAGTTTTCGCTCAGCGACCTGCAATTGGGATTGATCACCTCTGCCTTCACCCTCGTCTACGCGATCGCCGGGCTGCCGCTGGGCCGGTTGGCCGACACGAAGAACCGACCCAAGATCATCGGCATCGGCCTCCTGGTGTGGAGCGGCCTGACGGCAGCAACCGGTGCCGCCGGCAGCTACGTGCTGTTCATCCTTGCGCGTCTGGGTGTCGGCGTCGGCGAAGCGACGTTCACACCTGCGGCAAACTCCATGATCGGCGATATGTACCCGGCGGAACGACGCTCGCGTGCTCTCGGCGTCTTCATGCTCGGCTTGCCGATCGGTCTGATGCTCGCGTACTTCACCGTCGGCAAGATCGCAGAGGCCTTCGACAGCTGGCGGGCACCGTTCTTCCTCGCCGCGATTCCCGGTGTCCTTCTGGCAGTTGTCCTCTACCGCATGGCAGATCCGGTTCGTGGTGGTTCCGAAAGTCCGGAGGCCCGCGCAGCCGCTGTGTCACAGGCACCGATCACGCGACCGATCCGTCGCCTGCTTGCAATTCCCACGCTCCGCTGGCTCATCCTTGCCGGACTGACCTTCAACTTCGCTGCCTACGCGGTCAATTCGTTCGTCGTCCCGCTTCTGATGCGCCAGTACCACCTGAAACTGACTGCTGCAGCGTCGGTCACCGGCATCATCGTCGGTATCACCGGCCTGATCGGATTGGTTCTCGGCGCCAAGTACGCAGACAAGGCCAGCGCACGCTCACCGCGGGCACGCTTGATGATCGGCGTGGGAACCTCGGCATTGGCAGCGCCTTTGACGGCGTTGGCACTTCTGCAACACGGCGGGAGCGTCGTGATGTTCACGCTCTTGTTCTCGGCCGGTTGGCTTCTGGCCTACGGCTTCTACATCAGCGTCTACCCTGCAATTCACGATGTCGTGGTTCCCAGGCTTCGCGGCACTGCGACAGCACTGTTCTTCGCTGCCATGTATCTTCTCGGCGGGTTCTCGGGACCTGTTGCTGTAGGCGCGATTTCGGACTGGTTCGCCAAGCGTGCGCTTGCCGACGCCGGTACCGGAAAATTGGCTCAGTACGCCGGCGACGGGCTGAACTCGGCAATGTATCTCGTGCCGATCATGTTGGCACTCACCGCGGTATTCATCTACCTGGCTACGCGCACCGTCGGCAAGGACTCCGCGCGCATGCAAGCAGAACTGAGCCAGGCCTGATCAACTAGCTCACGGCGGTGGCGGGGCTCCCGAAGCCCCGCCACCGAAGTCAGTTCACCGTGATCGCAAGAGTCGACAGCACGGACCGCAGCATGTCCGGCAAGCGAGCGATCATTCGCTGCTCGGTAATCCGAACGGACACCGGCGCCGCCAGCGTCGATCGCCACAGTTCCGGCTGATTCTTCATCAAGTTGTTGTAGACCGGGAGCAACTGATCGTTGATGTAGGTCCAACGACCGCCCCGGTCAGCCCAGTTGAAGTCCGGAAGCGGTGTTTTCACAACGGCATTGCCCGCCGCGAACGAGAGTGGGTTCGACTCACGCGGCGGCACGACGCCCGGCATGGACGGTGATGCGGCGAAGGTGGTCAGGTAAGTCAACGAGCGACCGACGCTGCCACGGTAGGCCTTTGCCTCGTCCCACTGATCACCCACCGACTGGTACTGCTCCCGCCGCAGCAGACGCACGTTGCCGTCGAACACCGCCTCCGGTGTCCCCGATGCGATGTTGGTCCACGCGGTACGGGCGTTCTCGTCGAGCAGCCCCGCACGATCGAGTTCGGCAATGCCGTCGACGCCGTCGTGAACCCACGCCATGTGCATCGGAATCAGATCCGAGAAGATGTGTTTGCTCATCGCGATCACCTTGCCCTGGAACCACATCACGTCCTCGGGACGAATCTCGTGGCCGACCTGGAGGAGCGCCGCGATGTCCTCGGGCGCTCCCATCGACGTCGTGATCGGCGATCCGACGCGGTCGACCTCTCGCCACACCAGTGCCATCGCTTCGCTGATCGCCTGGACTTCCAACACCACTCGCCCGTAGTCCAAGTCGAGCAGGCCACCGGCGAAAGCGGGCCCGACCATTCCGCCCATACCTGCCCACTGCAGTTCTCGATGCTCGAGTTGGAGTCGCTCGTAGAACTGGAAAGTGTTGGTCAGGTTTCCGAGATTCGCGTGTACCCCGTCGAACGGCGTCCACGACGCGAGATCGATACCTGCGGATTCAGTTCCCACTGCGAGCCAGTACTGCTTGAGGAGGGTCTGATAGCGGTACGGGTCTACACCCGACGCTCGGGCAGCATCGACCAGACTCCGCAGCGTCGCGGAATCCGACGGGAGTAGCGGATGCAGACCGCCCGCTGCTTCGGCGTTTGCGTTCACTGCTTCGAGGTCGAGGTACCTGTCCAGGTCACCAGTGCCCGCGGACGCCCGGCTTCCCAGTACGACCGCACCTCCGATACCTGCCGAAGCGACGAGAACTGCGCGCGCAAAATCCCTGCGCGTCAGAGACTTCCGCATGCTCATCACCCTTCGGCTTCGTCGAAGGTCTTTGCCAACCAGGCAATGTCCTGCATACCCAACTGATCGGTCACCGTCTTGTAGAGATTGGTCACGTAATCGAGCGGCCCGCACTGCGAGGGGATCAGGTCCACGTCTGCACCGCCTGTGCGATACGTCTGCGCCAATTGTTCTGCCTCGCTGAAGGGGACGAGAAAATCGTCCTCACAGGAGGAGATCAGAAGCTTGGAAGCCGGCGCCTGCTTTCCCAACGTGTTGTCCGCGTACGCCGCCGCCAGGGCCGGGATCGTTCGGGGAGCCGGGTTGGTGAGCAGGACGTCGAAGGGAACGAACGGGAGCCCGAGGTACAGCGCCTGGCACGAAGCGCGGAAGGCGCCGGCCACGTTGTGCCCGATCGGAGTGAGGTGATCATCGAGACGGATGTCGGGGTAACCCGCGTCGAATCCGAGAATGCTCGAGAAGACGAATCCCGAACCGATCCCTCCGGCCGCCGTCTCCTCGAACGTTGCCGGATCGATCATCATCGCCTGGATGGCACTGGCCTGGACGTTCAGTTCCGGCGCGTAGTCGTGCGCCTGTTCCGCGGCAAAACCTGCTGCGACACCGCCTCCGGCGACGCCGTAGATACCCACAGGTGTATCCGATTCGAGGCCGGCTTCAGGAAGCGCGAGCGCTGCCCGCACACCGTCGAGCGTCGCCTTGCCCGAGAACTGTCCGATCGAGAACGGGTGAGGAGCCGTGTCGCCGTCGTTGCCGACGTCGCTCATCATCACTGCCCAGCCGTGACCGAACATCTGCGCCACCGGGCCGAGCGCCGAGAACATCGCGGGGTCGCTCTGGTTTCCACCGGTCCACTGATGACTGGGCGCGCAGTTCGCGCCCAGGCTGTCGTTCGCCTCGGCGTATCCGATGATCTTGCGTTCACCTGGTGCAGTGCCGTCCTCGGGGATCATCAGAATCCCGGTGCTGATCACCTGTCGACCGAAATGATCAGTGGTTGTGTACATGAGCTGGTGAGCCGAAACGACGTCCGGGCGTACCTGGTAAACCTGAACGCTCACCGGACGCGCCTTGAGAAGAGTCCCTGGGGCGGTGCCGGGCTCGATTTCAGGCTCGTCGAACCACGGATCGTCGGACGAGAGCCCGAGTGGAGTCAGTTCGGTCGAGATGTCGGCGCCCTGAAGTGCCTTCACGACCAACGGGTTGAACACGTCGGCCAGGTCGACGGTCTCCTGCGCACCAGCCGGCGACCCCACCGCAAACAAGGCCACTGCCAGGGCCGATGCCGTTCCGGCGCGCCATGACCACCGTCGCCACGTCGAGTCAAACATCGTTCACGGGTTCCTTACTTTCGGGTAATGAGCACCCCTACACTCCCATTCACCTGCATTAACAGACAAGTCGGGCACCGATCCCTTGGCTGAATACCTCGATCGGGCACAGGCTGACGGCACCTGTTCGGCAAGTCTGCTGTGAGTGTTTCGGCTCGAACCATTGATCGCCCCCGACTGGTTCGACGGCCACCCGCTATGTCGTCGCGACGGCCGTGCTGACAATGCGCCCTGGTCACCACGCGCCCTTGTCGACAGACGGCGAAAAACAGGCGGCGGACTTGACGCTGTCTTCGGCGTCCACTACGGCAAGACGTCCACTACGGCAAGAGAATGCCCTCCTGCAGTATCCAACTCTCCGGATACCGCAGGAGGGCTCATCCCCGGGCGCAGAACGCGACCCTTGGGGCGCGACACATCTCCCTCAAAAGGGTGCGCCATTCGTTCAATGTGGCGCCGGCGTGCCGCAAGCTCGGGGATCGACAGCGATCCTGTTTCGGTGTTGCTTCAGCATGGCAATCTGCGCTCGGCTGCACACGGGCCGAATGGCCTGTTCGGCTACCTGTATCCGCCCGGTATCGAATCGCCGACGACCGGGACACGGCAGCCAGTTGCCTTCAAGCGGCACCAATCGGCGCCGACTGCGTCGGTGGTCGTACTGCGTCGGTATCCGTACTGCGTCGGTCCGTAAAACAGGTATGCCACCGGGCCATTGAGCCGTTGTCGGCGATCGCGAAGAGCGGCCAATCTTGCCATGCCTCGAAATCATGACGTCGAAGCCAGGACCTTCACACACCGTCCGCCTCAATCACATGTCAGCACTGACGATTTCGCGAAACGCGTTGCGCAACACACCAGCCGCACGTCGAACCGCAATCGCTGTCCGTCAGACCGATCAAGGAAAACAATCATGGGAAATCACCGGAGAAACAATCGTTCTCACACCGCACGGTTCGTCACGATAGCCGCGGGAGCAGGCGCTCTCACAGTTGCCGGCGCAATCGTCGACACGGGCGTAGCCAGCGCACACGATTGGTCACAAGTGGCCATGTGCGAGAGTTCCGGAGACTGGAACATCAACACCGGCAACGGCTTCTACGGAGGGCTCCAGTTCACACAGTCGACGTGGGACGCATACAAACCGGAGGGTGCACCGGCTCGCGCCGACATGGCGTCGGTTGCCGATCAAGTCGCGGCTGCGGAGACAACCCTCTCAGCTCAGGGCATCGGTGCATGGCCGGTGTGTGGCGCCTACCTCGGCTGGGGTGGCACCACCCCAGATTCGTCCACTCGGACTCCATCGACCGAAGAGTCCGCCGAGGCTCTCCAGATGGCACCGGCGGCACCGCAGGCCGACAACATATGCAGGTGGGAATGGCCGGTCGACGGGATCATCTCCCAGGGATTCCATCCTGGGCACGACGGTACGGATTTCGCGGTCGATGTGGGGACCGTGCTCCATGCCCCGACCTCGGGCTCGATCTCAGTTGCCGGACCGTACGATCCCGGCGGATACGGAACTTACATCCAGCTGGAAGCGAACACCGGCGAACAGATCCAGATGGGACACCTCTCCGAAACCTGGGTGAGCGAAGGCGATCATGTCGAGGTCGGTGACAAGATCGGCGCTACGGGCAACACCGGGAGTTCGACCGGTCCGCATCTTCATATCCGCATTCACAACGGCGACGCTGTCGATCCTGTCGGCTTCCTGAAATCGGCGGGAGCATGCGACACAGCAGCGGGCGACGCGGTGACCGTGTCCGCGGGCGATACGTTGTCCAACCTGGCCTCTGCGAAAGGGTTTCGTTGGCAGGATGTTTGGGCTGCTAATGCCTGGATCGCCGATCCCGACCGGATATTCGTGGGGGATGTGATCAAATTCTGAAGCATGGCCGACTACAGGTAGTCGCACGAACCGAGAAGGTGCGTATCGGGTCGGCGACTGGTGGCGGCATCTATTGTCGGAAGTGTGACGGAATCCGACGCCCACGAAGGCTCGACTGAATCGACGACGGCTGGTCATCCGAGAAAACGTCCACTGTGGCGTGAGATTCTCATTCTCGTTGTCGTCGCCCTGGTTCTGAGTGTCGTCATTCAGAACTTCGTCGGACGCATATTTCTGATCCCGTCCGAGTCCATGGAACCGACGCTGCACGGATGCACCGGATGCACGGGCGACAAGATCCTCGTCGACAGGATCAGCTATCGATTCGGGGATCCGCAGCCGGGGGATGTAATCGTGTTCAAAGGGCCCGAATCCTGGAACGACGAGTATCGATCCATTCGATCCGACAATTCGGTGGTTCGAGCGTTTCAGGGACTCGGGTCCGTCGTCGGCTTGGTCCCCCCGGACGAAAACGACCTCGTGAAGCGGGTTGTCGCGGTCGGAGGCCAAACCGTACAGTGCCTGTCCGAGGAAGAGGGGCTCAGAGTGAACGGCGAGCCGCTGACGGAGCCGTACATCGACAATCGCATCTCGGGCAACGGCATCCCTTGTCAGGGAATACATTTCGGCCCGATCACCGTTCCCGACGGGAACCTGTGGGTAATGGGCGACAACCGTGCCCATTCGAAGGATTCACGTTTCCATCTCGATGACGAACACAGAGGAATGGTGCCGATCGACAATGTCATCGGCAAGGTTCAACTGGTCGTCCTTCCCTTCTCACGGTGGGGAACTGTGAGCTCGTTCGATCCGCAGTGACAGATCGAATCAAGCAGGTAGCCCGCATCTTCGGACTACACAGTCGACACGACTCCGCATTCGGACGATCATCGAGCACATCTGTTGCCGAAGGTAGGAGAACCACATGCGTACACGACGCATCACCGCCAATCTCAAAGTCGCCGATGTCGGAACCGCCAGTAGCTTCTACTCCGACTATCTCGGCCTGAGCACCGAAGAGTTCAACTTGGGATGGGTCGCTCGCTATACCTCCCCCCACACCGGCGCGCACGTACAGCTCGTCACGCACGACGCCACCGCGGCCGAAGACTCGGTCATCTCCGTCCACACGGATGACGTCGACGGCGCCTACGAAGAGGCGCGAAAGCTCGGCTACGAAATCGTGCACCCCATCACGACCGAAGAGTGGGGTGTTCGCCGATTCCTCGTCCGGGCACCCGACGGCAACGTCGTCAACATCGTGCGACACCGGGACTGAGCACTCGAAAACGCCATTCGACGTTTTAGGTCATTTGACCTAGAGTTGAGTGCATGACCGATTCATTGCAGTACTCAGCCGACGGCCCGATCCTCGTGGCCGGCGGATACGGAACCGTGGGCAGCGCTCTGACCGCCCTGCTCGCCGCAGACTTCCCGCTGCTCCTCACCGGGCGCACCCCCGAGCGCGGCAACGAACTGGCTCGCCGTCACGGCGCCTCCGTTCGTCGTTGGGACCTCCTCGACCCGACGCCCTTCGACGCGTCGGTACGCGCGGTCGTGTCGACGGTCAACGATCCCCACGATCGTGTGTTGTCCGCCGCCGTCGAGGCCGGAATTCCCTACGTGGACATCACCCGCTGGACATCCCGCGTCGCTCGCGCCGCCACTCTGGCCGGCCAGATGTCGCCGAAGGCACCGGTGTACCTCTCGTCCGGATGGATGGGCGGCGTCACCAACATCGTCACCGCAGCATTGGCCGAGGAACTCGGTGGCGCAACCACCGTCGACGTCTCGATTCGCTACGACGTCAACGATATTGCCGGGCTCGACTCCGTCGACTTCATCGATCGCCTCGGCCAGGATTTCGAGGTGATGCAGAACGGCAACCCGATCACCGTCAGCCCGTTGACCGATACACGCTGGATCGACTTTCCCGGTTCTCGTACCAAGGTCGGAAGAATCGACACTCCGGAACAATTCACATTTCCCATGACATTGGGCACCGAAACTGCCAGTACTCGAATCGGTTTCAGTTCGAATGCATCCACCACCGCCCTACTTGCCGCCAAGAAGGTGGGCCTGTTTCGTTGGGGTCGCGGCGACCGCTTCACACCCCTACGACGTGGACTCCTGTACTCGCCCGGCAAGGGCGGGAGTGCGCAAGTACGCATCGACGTCACCGGTCCGAGGGGCACGACGAGCGCAACGATCGTAGATCCGCAGGGACAGGCTCACCTCACCGCGGTGGGCGGCGCGCTCGCCGTCAGGCGCGCCTCGAGCGGCGATGCTCGGCCGGGAGTTGCTTTCCCCGAGTCGCTTCCGAACCCGCGCAGCACCGTCTCCGAGTTGGAGAACTTCGGGGTGGCAGTATTGCGGGCATGACCCCCTCCAAGGGTGCCGCCCGCGCGGCAGCACTTCTCGACGCAGCAGAACAGGTCCTCACCACGCAGGGCAATGCCAACTCGGCAATGCGCGATTTCGCAGCCGCGGCCGGCGTGCGGGTGGGGCATCTGCAGCACTACTACCCCACCCGCGCAGATCTGATACGCGCAGTGATGTCACGTGCATTGACCCGTTCACTGGATCGCCTTGCCGTCGTCACCGATACGGATCAGAGCTTGTCCCGCGAGGAATCCGAACACTTCATCGCAGTCCTGCTCGGAGAACAGGACGACGAGGCAACAGTGCGCTTGTACGTCGAAGTATGGGCGATTGCTGCGGCAGACGAGGAAGTGGCCGTGGTGGTTCGAGACTTCTACGCGCAGTACATCGCACACGTGGAGCGCGCTGTTGCGTGTGCACAACCGGATCTGGATGCGGTGGACCTCAGCGCAACGGCCCAGACCATCGTGAGCCTGCTCGAGGGTTCCGCCGTTCTCCGCTCGGGAATCACCGGCCGAAAGTCCGAGGCTTCGGACCGAAAGCTGGTGAACACGCTCCAGTACCTGATTCACGGGTCCTGACTCGGACGTATCGTAAAGCCCATGAGCGTTGCAAACGAATGGAGCCGAATCGAAGCGTGGTGCCGTACTCACGCACCGGTGACGGCTGCAGCGTTTCAACCAGGGCTCGGTGACGCCGTCGTCGAGGAATTCGAAGCCTCGACCGGCGTCACGTGGCCCCAGGAACTTCGCGACCTGTACCGGGTGCACAACGGCAGCCTGACCCACGACGACCGGACGGGACTCTTCCTCGGCAGCGTGCTCCCCGACAAGTTCTTCTACCCCATCGACGTCGCAACCGAAGTGCGTCTCACTCTCCTCGAAACGTGGGACGAGACGATCTACGAGAATCCCGACCTCTATGCCGAGGACGAGATGGATCGACACGATCGACGCGACGCAGGCACTGCCGCAACCATGTTCATCCCCTCGTTCATTCCCTTTGCCGGACTGGACGAGTACCACTACTTCGTGGACACGCGCAACGGCGCACTCCATCATTGTGTGACGGAGTACGCGTCGGACGCCACCGACAACGGCGGGCCGATCTGGGCGTCCATCTCGGTCATGCTGGCCGCCCATGCCGCTGCGTTGGAGACAGGGTCCACGATCGGAGTCTGGAAACCCGTTGTCAGCAAGGGTGTTCTGGAATGGGAAGTCGACGCATGACGTCGGAGCGGAACCCGACCCGCCGCACCCTTGCCGACGGGCGTCAGATCTTCTACTTCGACGACGCCGGCCGTGCCCGCGACCACACTGCGCGAGATACCCGCGAACTGCCGACACTCGACCACTCGTCTCGAATGAGGTACGACGTGCTCACCGGCGAGTGGATCACCGTGGCCTCCCATCGCATGACACGGACCCATCTCCCCTCCACTGCCGAATGCCCGTTGTGCCCGACCAACGAAACACGCACGCCTACAGAAATACCCGACGCGGACTACGACGTCGCGGTGTTCGAGAATCGGTTTCCGAGCTTTGCGTCGTCACCGCAGGATGGCGCCCCCGGCACCGGAGACGGCCCGGGGGATCGCCCAGCCCTCGGCCACTGCGAAGTGATGTGTTTCTCGAGCGATCACACGGCGTCCGTCGCCGAACTTCCGCTCGAACGCATGCGCACGATTGTGGGTGCCTGGATTTCTCGGACCGAAGAGTTGTCAGCGGATCCGGTTGTGGAACAAGTCTTCTGCTTCGAGAACCGCGGCGAAGAAATCGGAGTGACGCTCACCCACCCGCACGGACAGATCTACGCGTACCCGTATGTCACGCCACGCACCCGATCGATGCTGACGCAAGCGGACAAACACTTCGAGCGCACCGGGCGCTCACTACTGGCCGATGTTCTGGCGTCCGAGCGCGAGGACGGGACCCGGTTGATCTACGACGGCGATCACTGGAGCGCCTACGTCCCGATCGCCGCACGATGGCCCATCGAGATCCACCTGGCACCGCATCGCGACATCCCGGACCTTCCCTCGCTGAACGACGAAGAGCGCGAAGAACTCGCGGTCGTTTACCAAGATCTCCTGCGCCGTGTCGATCGCTTCTATCCGGGCGTCGACCGGGTACCGTACATCGCTGCCTGGCACCAAGCTCCCGTCCGCATCGACCGACCTCTGAGTCGACTGCATCTTCAGCTGTTCTCGATCTTGCGCGCGCCGGGCAAACTCAAATACCTCGCCGGGTCCGAGTCCGCCATGGGCGCCTGGGTGAACGACGCCATTCCCGAGGCAGTGGCGGCCCGACTACGGGAGTTGAAATAGTGGAGGCCGTCTCGAAAGAATCTGTGCTCCACCAGTTCATCGACGCCTGCGGGTATCCGACAACCGGAGTTTGGGCGGCACCTGGTCGAGTCAACCTTATCGGTGAACACACGGACTACAACGGTGGATTGTGCCTTCCGGTCGCTCTCGAGCAGCGAACACTGGTTGCTGTCGCACTGCGCAGCGACGGCGTCGTCCGCGTGCACAGCCGGCAATCCGACGAGACATACACCGGGTCCGTCGGCGACATCGCAGCAGGATGGGCCGCCTACCCAACAGCCGTTCTGTGGTCTCTTGCGCTCGAAGGCCTCCCACTCGGAGGAATCGATCTGGCAGTCGACTCGTCGGTACCCGTCGGAGCCGGGCTGTCGAGTTCCGCTGCCCTCACCTGCTCGGTTGCGTTGGCCGTCAACGAACTTCACGATTCACCGTTCAACCGTGACCAGCTCGTGCAAGCTTGTATCCGAGCCGAGAACGAGGGCGTCGGGGCACCGACCGGCGGCATGGATCAAACAATTGCCCTCTTTGCTCAGCCGTCGACCGCGCTCCTGCTGGACTGCCAGGACGGGTCCACCGAACCCATCCCGTTCGACCTCCACGGTGCGGGTTTCGAACTGATCGTCGTCGATACTCGGGTCAAGCACTCGCTCGCGGACGGACAGTACGGGTTGCGACGCTCTCAATGTCTCGATGCAGCTACAGCTCTCGGCGTCGACAGTTTGCGAGAGGCTACTGCAAACCAGGCCGAGACAGTGCGAGACCCGATCCTCCGAGCGCGGGCGCGGCACGTCGTGACCGAGATCGAACGAACCCGAAGGGTCGCAGAACTCCTACGCAGCAACAGATTCAGCGACATCGGAGAGCTGCTCGACAACTCTCACGCTTCATTGCGTGACGACTTCGAGGTCTCGTGCGAAGAACTCGATGTCGCCGTTGCCGCAGCACGACGCGGGGGTGCGATCGGCGCACGGATGACCGGCGGCGGCTTCGGAGGCTCGGCCATAGCGTTGGTTCCGGAAGGAAGCGGTGCGGAGGTCATCGGGTCGGTGAGCCGCGAGTTTGCGGCGCGAGGTTGGCGAGCACCCCACTTTCTCAGCGCAACTGCCGGAGGTTCGGCCACCCGATTGTGAGCGAACGGTACGTTCGGCGCACTGAGGGCGCCAAACGTACCGTTCGCTCCGGTTGGGGCCCTCGAGATCCCTCTCACATAAATAGTCATCTCAGATGCGAATTATGTAGGTTCAGATCATGCAACTGACGCAGTTCACCGATCTGGGATTGCGCGTCGTCATGCGGTTGGCCGTACTCGACGCGGATGCCTCCCCCAGCACTCGGGATGTTGCGCAGCAGCTCAACGTGTCGTACTCCCATGCCACCAAAGTGGTTACACGGCTCGGCGAGTTGGGCATCGTCACAACCAGGCGCGGCCGCGGCGGCGGACTTTCCATCACCGAACTCGGCCGCACCGCCACCATCGGCTGGCTGGCCAGACGCCTCGAAGGCCCGGGTGAAGTCGTCGACTGCGAAGGCGACAAACCATGCCCACTGCGCGGTGGTTGCCTCCTTCGGAGTGCATTGCGTGACGCTCAGGAAGCGTTTTTCGTCTCGCTCGACGCCGTCACGATCGAGGACGTCATCCGACAGCCGTCCAAAACTGTTCTGCTTCGCCTCACCACTCGTAGCGACGAAGCAGGCTGATCAACCGAATCTCGACCGAACGGAGCAGCTCATGCTTTCCCCACAGTCAACCGAGGTCATTCGCGCCACACTCCCCGTGGTCGGCGCCGCCATCGGCGATATCACAACCCTGTTCTACCGCAAGATGTTCGACGCACATCCCGAACTCGAACGCGACCTGTTCAATCGCGGCAATCAGAAGCAGGGCGAACAGCAGAAAGCACTCGCGGGCGCTATCGCGGCATTCGCTACGCTGCAGCTCGAACCCGACAGCGCCAAGGTCGATCTCATCCTTTCGCGTATCGCTCACAAGCATGCGTCGTTGGGAATCACCCCCGATCAGTACGCGATCGTTCACGAACACCTCTTCGCCGCGATCGTCGAAATACTCGGAGATGCAGTCACTCCCGAAGTCGCCGCAGCCTGGGACGAGGTCTACTGGTTGATGGCGGAAACCCTCATCACGATGGAACGGGGTCTCTACCAGCTCGCCGGTGTCGAGACCGGCGACGTGTGGCGAACGGTCAGAGTCAGCGAGCGCGTCCTTCAATCCGCCGACACTGTCTCCCTGACACTCTCCTCGGTCGACGGCAGCGCTCTACCCACCTTCGCTCCCGGACAGTATCTTTCGGTCGGTGTCATCCTTCCGGACGGCGCCCGCCAGATCCGTCAGTACAGCCTGTGTTCGATACCGAGTAGCGCGGACTGGCGGATCAGTGTGAAGCGAATCTCGGGCACTCCCGACGGTGAAGTGTCGAACTTCCTCTACAACAACGTATTCGAAGGACAAGAACTCTCCGTCACCACCCCGTTCGGTGATCTCACCATGCCCGACGACGACTCGCCACTGCTACTCGCATCGGCCGGAATCGGTTGCACACCGATGATCGGCATGCTCAACCATCTTGCCGATACCGGCGCACAGCGTCCCGTCTCCGTCATTCATGCTGATCGATCCATCGCAGATCATGCTCACCGAGCAGAACTCAGCACGCTCGTCGACAAGATTCCCGCAGCAACCCTGCACCGCTGGTACGAGGACCTCGGCACGCATGTGCCCTTCGGATCGGTTCACGAAGGCCGAGCCGATCTGCGTGATATCACCGTAGAGCCGGATACCCAGGCGTTCCTCTGCGGGCCGATGCCGTTCATGTTGGCGATGCGCGCATCGTTGCTCGAACGCGACGTCCCGGCGCAGAATATCCACTACGAGGTCTTCGGTCCCGACAGCTGGGCCAATACCTGAGCGGACCACTGTCTGCGAACTGGACCTTGGCCTGCCACGGTAACCCCTTGTGTACTCGACGGAATATCCAGATCGAGTAGTGGGAGACCGACATGATCACGTCAGCGTCGATGACGGGAGTCGCGCTGATCGCCCTGGCGATGGTTCTGACACCGGGCCCCAACATGATTTACCTGGTGTCCCGCAGCATCAGCCAGGGCCGCCGGGCAGGTTTGATCTCGCTCGCCGGAGTCGCAACCGGTTTCCTGGTCTACCTCGCCGCCACGTGTGCCGGGCTGACGGCGGTTCTCTTCGCCGTACCCACGGTGTTCACCGCGGTGAAAATCGGCGGCGCCCTGTATCTGGCCTATCTCGCCTGGTCGACGCTCCGACCAGGCGGGAAGTCCGCCTTCGAGGTGGGCGCCGTCGACCGCCACGGCAGCGGTCGACTGTTCGGGATGGGTCTGACCACGAATCTGCTCAATCCCAAGATCGCTCTGATGTACGCGGCACTGATCCCCCAGTTCGTCGATCCCACTGCGGGTCCGGTCTGGCAACAGGCGCTCGTACTCGGCGGCGTGCAGATCCTTGTCGCAGTCACCGTCAACGCGTTGATCGTGTGCTGTGCGGCAGCCGTGTCAGCTTTCCTGATGGCACGTCCGGTGTGGATGCGGGCTCAGAAGTGGCTAGCTGGTGGCATTCTCGGAATCTTCGCCACCCGCATGGCCCTGGAGTAGTTTCAGCCCTTCGGACGTTGGTCGATCAGACGACGCGCTTTACCGATCGAGCGTTCGAGTCCGCCCGGTTCGAGAACGTTCACCTCGACCGTGACACCGATCTTGTTCTTCACCAGCTTCTGCAATGCAGACGATGCCGCCGCATGGTCCGATAATGCCGCATCGGGGCGAGCCTCGACGCGCACCGTCAGGGTGTCCATTCGGCCAGGACGCTCCAGCACACACTGGAATTGAGGCGCGAGGGCGGGGACGGTCAGGATCAGTTCTTCGATCTGTGTGGGGAACAGATTGACCCCACGCAGGATGATCATGTCGTCGGTCCGGCCGGTCACCTTCTGCATCCGTCGCATCGTGCGCGCCGTACCGGGCAACAGACGGGTCAGGTCCCTGGTGCGATAGCGAATGATGGGCAGCGCCTCCTTGGTGAGCGAGGTGAAAACCAGCTCCCCTTCCTCACCGTCCGGGAGCACCTCGCCCGTGACCGGATCGATGATCTCCGGGTAGAAGTGGTCTTCCCAGATATGGAGTCCGTCTTTGGTTTCCACACATTCCATTGCCACGCCCGGGCCCATGATCTCGGAGAGTCCGTAAATGTCCACCGCATGCATGTCGAGTTGCTGTTCCAACTCGGTCCGCATCTGTTCGGTCCACGGCTCCGCTCCGAAAACTCCCACCCTCAGCGAGGTCTTCGAGGGATCGATCCCCTTCTTGATCATCGCATCCACGATGGTCAACATGTACGACGGAGTCACCATGATGGCATCGGGCTCGAAGTCCTCGATCAGCTGAATCTGCCGCTCGGTCATGCCACCGGACATCGGAATGACCGTGCAGCCCAATCGTTCAGCACCGTAATGTGCTCCCAACCCACCGGTGAACAGGCCGTACCCGTAAGCCACGTGAACCTTGTCCGAAGACCGCACGCCGCCGGCCGAGAGACTGCGCGCGATGAGATCGGCCCAGTTGTTCAGGTCGTTGCTCGTGTACCCCACCACCGTCGGGCGCCCGGTCGTCCCCGAGGACGCGTGAATTCGCGAAACCTTGTCCTGGGGTACCGCGAACATCTTGAACGGATAGTTCTCGCGCAGATCCGCTTTGGTGGTGAAGGGGAACTTCGCGAGATCGCTCAGATCCTTTAAGTCGCTCGGGTGGACGCCGGCGTCGTCGAAAGCTTTGCGGTAGTGCGGAACATTGGTGTACGCGTGCATCAGGGACCATTGCATCCGCTCCAGTTGGAGCGTCGAAATGCGGTCCCGGCCGGCAAATTCGATTTCTTGCGAAGTAGCAGTGGCGAGTTCGGTCATGATTGTCTCCGGTGGGCTCAGTGAGGGCGCTGTGCGGGCGGTCAGGCGTCGAAATCGACTGTTATCTGGTCACCGACAGGAAAGGTCTGGCAGGTCAGCACGAAACCCGCGTCGACTTCGTAGTCTTCGAGTGCGTAGTTCCTGCGCATCTCCACATCACCGCAGGTGACCTTGGCGCGGCACGTTCCGCACACTCCGCCCTTGCAGGCGAAGGGCAGATCCGAGCGGTACTGTTCGGCCGCATCGAGAATCGACTGGTCGCGTGGCAACGTCGCGGTGGTCGATCGACCGTCGAGAGTAATCGTCACCTCGCTGCTCGGTCCGACAATTCCGCGCTCACGATGCACTGCGACGGGTGGAGCGACGTCGTCGACGTAGAACAGCTCGTGATGGATGCGATCCTTGGCAATTCCCAAGCCGGCCAGCACTTCCTGGGCGTCGTTGACCATCCCGAAGGGACCACAGAGCCAGAAGCCGTCGACCTGGTCGCACGGTACGAGAGAGGTGAAGATCTCACGCAACCGGCCGGCGTCGAGACGGCCCGAGAACAACTCGACCTCCCGCGGTTCGCGAGAGAGAACGTGAATGACGTCCAGGCGCGCACCGTACCGGTCCTTCAGGTCGGCGATTTCTTCGGCGAACATCACCGAACGAGTACGCCGGTTCCCGTACAGCAGGGTGACATCGGCCTCGGGGTTCGCCAAAAGTGTTGCAGCGATGGAAAGCATGGGCGTGATGCCAGAGCCCGCCGCGATCAGAACGTGCCGTCCACCCAGTGCCGGATCGGCGACGAAATTGCCCGAAGGGCCCTGGACGTCGATTTGATCCCCGGCCTTGACGTCGCGCACCAACCAGGTGGAGAAGAGTCCGTCTGCTACTTCGCGAACCCCCACCCGTGGAGACGCGCCTACCGGTGCACAGATCGAGTAGGAACGACGGTGTTCGACGCCGTCGATCATCCGCCGCAGTGTCAGTGACTGCCCGGCGCCGAAGTCGAATTGATCGGCGATATCGGCAGGCACGTCGAAGGTGACGGCAACTGCGTCGTCGCACAGTGATTCGACACCGGCGACCGTCAACGGGTGAAAGGGTTTGTTCCGGTTCGTCGTTGCGGTACTCATCTGTTCAGATCTCCTTCACGTGATCGAACGGCTCGAGGCAGTCGAGGCAGCGATACAGCGCTTTGCACAGGGTCGCACCGAATTCCGAACTCAGTCTGGTGTTTGCCGAACCGCACTGGGGGCAGAGGATGTTGCGGGGCTTGGCCGTCAAGGTCAATGCGATCGGCCCCGAGGCGCGGCGCGGCGCTGCCCCCGGCACCGAGTACCCAGCCGTCCGAAGTTTCGCGAGCCCTTCTTCGCTGATCCAATCCGAACTCCAAGGCGGCGACAGTTGAGTCTTGATCTGGACGCTGCCGTACCCCGCATCGTTCAGCTTGTGCTCGATGTCGTCTCGCATCGTCGCCATCGCTGGACACCCGGAATAGGTGGGAGTGATTGTCACACAGACGAAGTTCGCTTCGACGTCGACCGATCGGATGACCCCGAGATCGGCCAGAGTAAGCAGTGGCATCTCCGGATCCATCACCGAGGCGACGATCTCCTGCGCGGACGAGACGGTGGTGGCAGCCACGGTCACCACACCCCTTCAGGGTGCTCCCGAGCGACGCTCTGCATTTCGGCGAGAAGCAGTCCCAGTGCCCCGGTATGCAATCCGGCGCGTCCACCGCGGCCGCCGACGAAACCGGAGAAACGTGCAGGGGGCTCTTCCATTTCGGCCGCATGGAGCACCTGGGCAAGAACAGCGTCGAACTCCGGCCGAACAGTACGCGGATCCACTCCGACGCCAACTTCTGCCAAAACGAGTTCGTCTTGAGTGGGAACAAAGAGTTCGTCCACGAACGGGAAGATCTCGAGCAGGGCGTCGGCCGTCCGGCGCTTTGATTCTGCCGTGCCGGCCCCCAAGGTGACGACCCATCTTGCCGCGTAGTCGCGGTGATAGGTCAGTTCCTTGACACCTTTGTTCGCCACAGCAGCGAGAACCGGATCCCGCGATGTGCGGAGCCGATCGAACAGCGCCAGCCGCCAGGTCGCGAACACGAGTAGCCGAACGACCGTGTGTGCGAAGTCGCCGTTGGCGAGTTCCACCAGTCTCACGTTACGGAAACCGAACTGATCACGAAAGAAGGCGAGCGCATCTTCGGCCGGCACCGGTGACGTATCCGAGATGAACGGAACCACGGTGGAATCGGCTGCTGCCGCGCGAGCAAGCAGCAGCCTGGCCTGCCCGATCAGATCCAGGCCGACATTTGCGAGAGCTACCTCTTCTTCGAGTTCCGGTGCTCGCGTAAACCATTCGGCGAGTCGCTGCGAACTGACGAGCGCGTCGTCACCGAGCATGAGGCAGTAGCGCGCCAGGGCTCCGAGATCGACGTC
The DNA here is from genome assembly GCF_016598535.1 of Rhodococcus sp. P-2. GTDB lineage: Bacteria > Actinomycetota > Actinomycetes > Mycobacteriales > Mycobacteriaceae > Rhodococcus_F > Rhodococcus_F baikonurensis. Next base: position 3,698,939 of record NZ_CP066779.1, read on the forward strand.
GCCTGGCACCGTGGTGTCGACTCCGGCGAGGGGGTCGTCGAAACTGGTTCCGAACGCCCACTGACCGTGGCCGTCACCGTCGACCAGGCCGTCGTAGGCACTGTCGTGATCGTTCATCTGTTGGTCCTCGAAGTCGAAGTGATTCTCACATGTGGGGAACGGAGTCCGGGATGTCGTAGAAGGTCGGGTGCCGGTAGACCTTGTCGCCGCTCGGCGCGAAGAACGGATCCTTTTCTGCCGGACTCGAAGCCACGATGTTCGCGGACGGTACGACCCAGATGCTCACGCCTTCGTTACGTCTGGTGTAGACGTCACGCGCGTGGCGTAGGGCCATCTGGTCGTCTGCCGCGCGCAGTGATCCGACATGGACATGGTTCAGTCCGCGCTTTCCCCTCAGAAATACCTCGTACAAAGGCCATTCGCCCCGTACCTGATCGCCATGTACCTGATCGTTCTCGCTCATGCTGTTTCCCCAGTCGTGCGATCGTGCGCGAGTCTCTCGCGCTGTGCAAAGGCGTAGGCGGCGTCACGGACCCAGGCCCCGTTGTCGTGTGCGGCTTTCCGATTGGTGATCCGCTCGACGCTCGCCGCCCCGTTACCGCGGACCACATCCATGAATTCGCTCCAGTCCGGCTCGCCGAAATCGTGAGCGCCACGCTCAGGGTTCCAGCGCAGGTCGGGATCGGGGAAGGTCACACCCAGTACCTCGGCCTGCGGTATCGACATGTCCACAAATCGCTGCCGCAGTTCGTCGTTCGTGTGCCGCTTGATGCGCCACTTCATCGACTGTTCGGTGTTCGGCGACTCGTCGTCCGGCGGTCCGAACATCATCAGAGCAGGCCACCACCATCGGTTGACGGCTTCCTGCACCATCGCACGTTGGGCTTCCGTGCCGCGCATCATCGTCGCCAGCAACTCGAAACCCTGCCGCTGATGGAAGGACTCCTCCTTGCATACACGGATCATCGCTCGTGCATACGGCCCGAAGGAGCTGCGGCACAGCGGAACCTGATTGCAGATAGCGGCTCCGTCGACCAGCCAACCGATCACTCCCACGTCGGCGTAGGTCAGCGTCGGGTAGTTGAAGATCGAGGAGTACTTCTGCTTTCCCTCGATCAGTTTGGTGGTCAGATCGCCGCGGTCGGCACCGAGGGTCTCGGCCGCGGAGTAGAGATACAAACCGTGCCCCGCCTCGTCCTGGACCTTCGCCATGAGAATCGCCTTGCGTCGCAACGAAGGTGCACGGGTGAGCCAGTTTCCCTCTGGCTGCATTCCGATGATCTCGGAGTGCGCATGCTGGGCAACCTGACGAATCAGCGTCTTGCGGTAGCCGTCCGGCATCCAGTCGCGAGGCTCGATGCGCTGGTCCGCCGCGATCGTCTCGTCGAACAGGTTCTGCAGGTCTTGTGGAGCTTCCACGTTGGTCATCGTACCTACCTTTTATTACCGAATGATCGGTTGGTAACTAGTATGCACCGCGGTGTCCCGGCGCACAAGAGAATCTTTCGACGGAACAGAAATCAGCGGCCCTCGAAGACCGGCTTCTGCTTCGACAGGAAAGCCATGACTGCGCCTCGATGATCTGCCGTGGAACCCAGCTCCACCTGCGCGTTCGCCTCGGCATCCAGTGCCTGGGAAAGCCCAGGAGCAACTGCACGGATCAGCGATTTCACGTGGGCGAAGGCCGCGGTGGGTCCGTCGGCAAGTCGGCGGGCGAGTACCCGAGCCTCAGCTGCGACATCCTCGTCGGCCACCACTCGATGAACCAATCCCCACTCCAGTGCGCTCTGCGCGTCGAACCTGTCGCCGAGCAACATCAGGCCACTGGCACGGCTAGGTCCGAGCGCGTGCACGAGCGCATGACTGAGCCCCGAGTCACTGGCCAGACCGATGCCGGTGAATGCCGTCGCAAAGCTCGCGCGAGCACCCACGACACGGATGTCTCCGGCCAACGCGATTCCCAACCCCGCCCCGACACAGGCGCCGCCGATACCCACCACCACCGGGACCGACAGCGTCGACAGCGCCGTCACAATGGGGTTGTAGTGCGCGGCGACGGTGTCCATCGCGTGCGCCGGATCGGCATCCAACGCTGCCGCGTGCTCGCCCAGATCCTGACCGACGCAGAAGTTCTTGCCTTCGGCGAGAATCAACACCGCTCGAACGTCTGCGTCCGCGTGGACCTGCAGCAACGCCTCGAGCAGCTGAGACTTCATTTCGCCGTTGACGGCATTGGCGGCCTTGGGCCGGTCGAGAGTGATTGTCGCCAAACCTCGCTCGATCTCCAAGCGGATCACGTCAGTCATCGATGTTCCTTTCGCAGGCAGTTCGGTTCAGCTCCATGTGTGAAAACCCTGTCCTGTCTTGCGCCCCAACTCGCCGCGGGCGACCTTCTCTCGCAGCAGTGCAGGAGGAGTAAATCGATCACCGAGAGTGCTCGCGAGGTGTTCGGCGATCGCCAGGCGCACATCCAACCCGACCAGATCCGTCGAACGCAGCGGCCCCATCGGATGCCGGTACCCCAATTCCATGGCCCGGTCGATCGATTCCGCGTCCGCCATACCTTCTTCGAGCATTCGGATGGCTTCGAGCCCGAGACCGACGCCAAGCCTGCTGGTCGCAAAACCGGGTGAGTCGTTGACGAGAACCTCGGCTTTGCCGAGCATCGACACCCATGCTCGTACCGAGTCGACAACCTCGGAGCGGGTCTGAGGCGCCCGGACGATCTCGACCAACAGCGACGCCGGGACTGGATTGAAGAAGTGCATACCGATGAACCGGCTCGGATCCGTCAGCGCTGCACCGAGTTCGGCGATCGACATGGAACTGGTATTGCTGGCGATCACGGTGCGTTCTCCGGCAACGGTTTCGGCAGCCGCGAGAACCTCGACCTTGAGGGCCGCGATTTCCGGGACCGCCTCGACGATCAGGTCGAGCGACGGGGGTAGGGAGCTTACTGCGCCTACGACGCTCACGCGCGCGAGGACCGTCGCGGGGTCCTGGTCGCCGAGTTTTCCTCGTTCGTGGGCGCGGTCGAGGCCGGTGGAAACACGCTGTAACGCGGCCTCGGCGTCGCCGCTCTCCGCGATGGTGACCGCCCCGCCCAGAGCGGCGAACACCTGGGCGATACCTGCACCCATGCGTCCACCGCCGATAACTCCGACGGCCTTGGGTGCAACTGATTCAGTCATGATTTCTTCTCCAGGAAAGCCGTCATACGATCGTGCTTGTCCGAACTCTCGAACAGGACGGCTTGGGCGATGTCGTCGGCAAACGGATGCGATCCCGGCGCGTCGACGATGATCTTGGTCAATCGCAGTGCCAGCGGGGACAGTCGGGAAATACGGTCGAGCAGCCGATGCGCTGCGTCGACGTGGCAGTTCGGTTCGGTCACCTCGACAACCAGACCTGCTCGTAGCGCCTGCTCGGCGTCGAGGTTCCTGGCACCGAGGAGCACTTGCTTCGCGATCGAGACGCCGACGAGCTTCGGCAGCCGATAGCTCGCACCCGCGGCTGCCATTATCCCGAGATTGGGCTCGGGATTACCGAAGACCGCCGTCGTGGTCGCGATGCGAATGTCGCAGGCGTACGTCAACTCCGCCCCGCCACCGAGCGCGTAGCCGCTCACTGCGGCGACGGTGGGCAGCGGGAGCTTTCCGATGCGGTCGAACAGCGTGCGGTTGATACCCGCGAACGCTTCGTCTCGTCCGCGCTCTCGGAGCTCCGCGATGTCAGCGCCGCCCGCGAAGTGGTCTCCTCGCCCGGCAAGCAGGAGCAGCTTCGGATCCCGTTCGAGGCGCCCACAAACCTGATGCAGTTCGTCGATCATTTCCGCGTTGATCGCGTTGCGTTGCGCGGGCCTGTCGAGGGTGACCACGACGCGATCCTCGCGCTCGTCCACGTGCAGGGTGTTCACATTCACTCCTTCTCGCTCTTCTCCATTAGTAACCGAACATTCGGTCGTTTGGCAAGGGTGGAGATGAGGATGGTGCACAGCTTTGCCCGAACTGAGAAGATGGGGACATGACTACGGCACGCCCCACTCGACGCACCGGCCTCCCCGGACGTCCCGGCTACGACCTCGATTCACTCCTCGCCGTGGCCGTCAAGGTGTTCAACGACAAGGGCTACGACGGCGCCAGCATGGAGGTGCTCGCCAAGAAACTCGGCATCACGAAGTCCTCGATCTACCACCACGTGTCCGGAAAGTCAGAACTTCTCGAACTCGCACTTTCGCGTGCACTCAACGCCCTGTTCGCGGTCACGACCGAAGAAGGCGCCACCACCGGTCCGTACATCGACCGTCTCGAATACCTGGTCCGGCGCAGTGTAGAGGTGCTGGTCGCAGAGCTTCCGTACGTCACCCTGCTCCTGCGCGTCCGTGGCAACACGACGGTCGAGCGGGCCGCGCTCGCTCGTCGACGCGAATTCGACAACTTCGTCGGAGGCCTCGTCTCGTCCGCCGCAGCGGAGGGAGACTTGCGCCCGGACATCGAACCAGCCCTCGCCAGCAAGCTGATGTTCGGCACCGTCAACTCACTGATCGAGTGGTACAAACCCCGAGCGGGTGAGTCCGTCTCCGACATTGCCGACGCGGTCGTCGCCGTCACTTTCGACGGACTTCGCAAGGCCTGATTCCAGGCAGTTCTGCCGAATCCTTGACAACGCGGCGTCGTCGGGCGATCGTAATTACCGACCGAACGTACGGTGAGATGGAGTTGTCGTGAGCAGACTGTTGGAAAGCTATGTAGCCGGTCAGTGGTACGCCGCACCGGACGCAGGTACCCCGTTGCCCAGCGCAGTGGACGGATCGGAGGTGGCCCGGATCTCCGCAACCGGCGTCGACCTCGCCGAGATGGTTACGTACGCACGCGAGGTCGGCGGGCCTGCACTGTCTGCGATGACCTTCCACGAACGTGCCGGCGCGCTCAAGGCCCTCGCCCTCACGTTGATGGCAGGAAAAGCCGAGTTCTACACACTCTCCACTGCCACCGGGGCGACGACGCGAGATTCCGGGGTGGACATAGACGGCGGATTCGGGACCCTGCTGAGTTACGCGAGCAAGGCTCGGCGCGAATTACCCGACAGCACAGTCTTTCTGGACGGAAACGTCGAGCCTCTCGGCAAGGGCGGAACTTTCCTCGGGCAACACATCTATACATCACGTCGTGGCGTCGCCGTGCAGATCAACGCGTTCAACTTCCCGGTGTGGGGATTTTTGGAGAAACTGGCACCGGCCTTCATCGCGGGTGTCCCGTCCATCGTCAAACCTGCCAGTTCCACGGCGTATCTCACCGAACTCGTCTTCCGGCGCATCATCGAATCAGGCTTGCTCCCGGAGGGTTCCGTCCAGCTGCTTTCCGGTAGTGCACGTGGACTCCTCGATCACCTCGAGGGACAGGATTCGGTGGCCTTCACCGGATCCGCCGACACCGCCGCAACGCTGCGTGCCCACCCGAACGTCGTCGGCAAGGGCGTCCATTTCAATGCCGAGGCCGATTCACTCAACGCGTCGATCCTCGGCGAGGACGCCGTACCAGGAACGCCCGAATTCGACTTGTACGTCAAACAACTCGTCACCGAAATGACGGTCAAGGCGGGACAGAAATGCACCGCTATCCGGCGCGCCCTGGTCCCGGTCCCGCTGGTCGACGCCGTTGTCGACGCCGCAACCGAGCGACTGAACAAAGTGGTCGTGGGACACCCCGATGCCGACGGCGTCACGATGGGAGCGCTCGCCAGCCTCGAACAGCGTGACGAAGTCTTGAAATCCATTCGCGGCCTGACGAAGTCGGCAACTATCGTATTCGGAGATCCGGACAACGTCGACGTGGTCGGCGCCGACGCCCGGTCCGGTGCCTTTCTTTCACCGATTCTCCTCCGGGCCGAGGACAACGCGCTCGAGGTACACGAGGTGGAAGCATTCGGGCCCGTCAGTACCGTCATCGGTTACGACGGCATCGATCATGCGATCGAACTTGCGGCCCGTGGCGAGGGAAGCCTCGTCGCCTCGGTGGTCACTGCCGACACCGATACAGCACGTCGATTGGTACTGGGCCTCGCAGCTTTTCACGGTCGAGTGCTCGTCCTCAACCGCGACGACGCCAAGGAATCGACCGGCCACGGCTCTCCCCTTCCAGTTCTCGTCCACGGCGGTCCCGGTCGCGCCGGCGGCGGTGAGGAGTTGGGTGGCATCCGCGGAGTTCTGCATCACATGCAGCGCACCGCCGTACAGGGCACACCCGACGTCCTCACCGCGGTCGGTGAGCGCTGGTTCACCGGGTCACAGCGCACTACCGGATCCGAGCATCCATTCCGAAAGAGTCTCGCAGAGTTGAAGATCGGCGACACTGTTGTCGGCGGTCCGCGCCAGGTCGCACTCGCAGACATCGATCATTTTGCAGAGTTCACCGGTGACACCTTCTACGCACATACCGATCCGGTGGCGGCAGCGGCGAATCCGCTTTTCGGCGGCATCGTCGCACACGGCTATCTGGTTGTCTCACTCGCTGCTGGCCTGTTCGTCGACCCGGCCCCCGGCCCGGTTCTCGCGAACTTCGGCGTGGACAGCCTCAGGTTCCTGACTCCGGTGAAAGCCGAAGACAGCCTGACGGTCACCCTCACAGCCAAGACCATCACACCTCGCAGCAGCGCCGACTACGGTGAGGTTCGTTGGGATGCCGTGGTGACGAACCAGGACAACGATCCGGTCGCGACATACGACGTCCTGACTCTGGTAGCCAAGACTCGCCCCGAAGGGAATTGAAAGCACATGACCTATCGAGTAGCAGTGTGTTACGGACGCCCCACCGACCCGGAGGCTTTCGACAAGTACTACAACGAGATCCACGTCCCGCTCGCCAGCGCGGTGCCAGGGTTGTCGGACTTCACGTTCAGCAAGTGCTCGACGCTGGACGGCTCCGATCCAGTCTTCTACGCCGTCGCCAACCTGGTGTTTCCCGATCTCGAGACGATGCATCGCGGCCTGAAGTCCCCGGAGATGGGCGCCGCTGGAAAAGATGTCGCGAACTTTGCCACCGGCACGGTCGACATGTATGTCCAGGAAGTTGTCTCGGTCCTCTAGACCCTGCAATCTCCGATAACACAGGAGTTGTCTCGTGAGTACAGGAAGCATCACCGCCAGAGAGATGTTCGACGCGGACCAGGCGTCGCAGGCACTCGGTATCGAGATTTCCGAGCTGGCGCCCGGTAGCGCAACCGTGACCGTCACTGTCGGCGAGACCATGGTGAACGGTCACGGAATCACACACGGCGGTTATGTTTTCCTGCTCGCGGACACCGCGTTTGCGCTCGCCTGCAACGGCTACGAGGATTCAGCCGTTGCAGCGCGCGCGGACATCCGCTTTCTACGTCCGACCCGTCTGGGCGACACCTTGACCGCGATCGCCACCGAGAAGGCGCGAGGGGGCCGAAGCGGGATCTACGACGTGACCGTTCGCAGTGGCGGTGTCGTCGTCGCCGAGTTCCGCGGCGACAGCCGATCCATCACCCGCTGAAGTTCAGCCCACGACGGGAAGTTCGAGGGGGCCGGAACCGTCGGCAAAGATCGTCACCGGCATACCTTGCAGTCCCCCACGGAAACTGATGTCACCACCGGTGATCGCGAGACGCACGGAATGTCCTGGCTCGAATCGATGCACTATCGCCGCCATCGTCACCGGGACCGGTTGGGACGGATCACTGATACGTATGGGCGCAATCAGTCCGTTGATCAGCGAGGAAGTTCCGTCCGGGGCCACGTCGTAGAGTTTCGCGAACACCACCGGCTGTCCGGGCGCCGCAACACGCAGCGTCACAGTGGGAGCTCCCACCACGTCCATCGCCTCGGTCATCGGCGCAGTGGTCCACAGAGCCTCGGTTCCCGGAATCTGTGCATTCGGAATGTTCCCGGCCGGATTGATGTTGAGCGGCTCGACTCCCGTCGGCAGCCCACCCGGTGCGGTGACAATCGTCTTCGAGCCGGGCACAACCGGCGCGCCGTCCGGCAGCAGTCCCCCGTCAGCGGACAGCTGGAAGCCGCGGGCGGTTCCGACATCGACAGTATCGGACGTAGCGTAGGCCGGTGCCGCGTTTCCCTCGTAGTCGATCCAGTTACGGAAGTACGCGAATTCCGGTCCGGTCTCCGTGTTCTCGTCCTTGAGGTAGTGGTCGAACCAATCCATGAAACGACCGGTTTCGTACTGGGCATCCTCGTCGGGTGCGGAGAAGCTGAATTCGCCCGGCGCAGCGGCCAAGTGGCTGTGCCCCCACGAATGCCAGATCATCTTGGCGTCGACGCCACGCGCTTTCAGCGCGTCGTAGGTCGCGGTTGCCTCGTTCAGATCGAACAGAGTGTCCTGTTGCCCCTGAGCAAGCAGTACCGGAATGTTGATCCGGTCGACGAACGACGACACCGACGACGCTCGGAGTTCACTCACCACTTGCGGTCCGATGTCCCCGGTCACCACCGCCTCGGCGATCGCGTTGCACATGTACGGCACGTAATTCGGGCAGCCGGGAAGTCGAGAGGGGTCGGTGAGGTAGCCGTCCACTCCGGGGTTTGCGACGCCGGCACCGAAGAGGAGCGACGCAAAGAGCACCTTCGCCGCTCCGGGCTCGGCGGTGGACACTCCGGAGATGATTCCCGTGCTGTTCGGTGCCAAGGAATACGAAAGATCGTTCCAGGTGATCATGGGGATGATCGTGTCGATGCGGGGATCGACACTCGCGGCGGCGAATTGAATGCCGCCGCCGTAGGAGCCGCCCGTCATGCCGACCCGCGGGTCGTTCGTCGACGGTGCACCCGAGTGGTCGACGGAGTCCTGTACCACCGCGGTTAGCGCCGGATAGGGCTGCGTCAGAGCCTGATCCGTGTAGGCAATCCCCTCTTGGCCGCCGAGGAAGCTGACCAACTGGGAAGCGGCGACGCCGTCGTACGCGGGAGAGTCGAGTGTGATCTTGCAACTCGTGCCGCCGAAACCCAATCCTGAATACGTCAGTCCGACATACCCGTTCTCGGCGAAGTTCTGCAGAGCCGGAATCTGATCCTTGTACGAACCGCCGAACCCGTTCGTGGTCAGGATCGCGGGCGCGGGGTTGTGCGCATCGACGCCGTCGGGAACGAAGAGCTCACCGACCACGGTGCACGGTGTCGAAAGATCCGGCCCCACGTCGACCGAGAAATACAGCAGCTGTGAAGAATACGAGCCGTTCGGTGAATCCGCGAGCGCCGGCGGCGAAAAGCCGAGGGCACAAACCACGAGCGTGACGACACTGATCGCTGTTCTCCGGCGCACCTGAAAACCGTACACCCGGATCTGTTCTCTACCAGTTCAATCGGATGCGTGCCGCCGAAATTATTTGAGCGAAAGCCAGGCCAGGCCCGGTCGACGTCTACTTGACCGTCAAGGTGCCGCGCATGCTCGGGTGGTAGGTGCAGTGGAACGTGTACGTTCCCGGCTCGTTCGGCACCGTGATGGTTTCCGTCTCACCAGCTTCGATGTCCTCGTTGAACAGCCCTGCGGTATCGGACGTGACCGAGTGCTCGACGGTGTCGTTGTTCTGAATGGTCAGTACCTGTCCGGGCATCACCGACTCCGGCGTCGAATATTCGAAGCCGCTGATCACGATTCCCATCGACGACGCTCCCGGCGTCGACATACCCAGAGGCATGCTCGGCATCGACATACTGGTCGGCTTGCTCGGCATCGACATACTGGTCATTGCCATGCCGTCGTGATCTGCCGAATCGTTGTCCGACGAATCACTGTTGTCACTGCACGCGGTCAGTGCGAACACCGCCAGGATCAGCGCTGCGAGCACCGCGAGAATCCGCTTCATTGCTTCGCCTCCTGCTCGTTCCCCCGCAGTCTGCTGATTACCCGCCGCCTAAAGGCCCAAACAGCTCCGATGTGGTGCCTGCGGCGCAGATAGTGCACGATTTCTGCACCAGCTCCACTCGCGGACCGACACTGAAGGAAACAGCACAGATGGCCAAGATCAAAACGTCTGAGGCGGCCCAGCCGAAGGCGTCGAAGGCAGCCCAGCCGAAGGCTCCGAAGACAGCCCAGCCGAAGGTAACCGAGAAGGCTCCTGCCGTTCTCTGGAAGGACCTGCCGGACGCGCACGACTACCCGGCGGCCCGCGACTACCTGCAGTTGGGCGCGACACCGGTCCAGGTCCAAGCTCTCGTCTACGCGCTCAAGACGGCGACGCTGGTCTCGAAGAAAGCCAAGGACATTCTGCGTGCTGCCGGGCTACCCCTGCTCCCGGTCGACAACCCGCACGTTGCTGCCGATCTGAAGAAGATCCGCAAGGGGATCGCACTATCACCGATCCTGCTGGTGCAGGGAGACTTCCGCGCCGGAGTACCGGCCCAGATCGCCGACGGCTACCACCGGGTCTGTGCGAGCTACCACGTGGACGAGAACACCGGCATCCCGGCAAAGATCGCTCCCTCGACAGTGACGTCGTAGGTCGTCGATGACCTTCGGCATACTTGCCCTCGTCGCACTGGCCGGAATCCTCGGTCCGCTGCTCGGCGCTCGTGTCAGCTGGCATGTCCCTGTGGTGGTCGGCGAGCTTGCCGCGGGCGTCGTCTTCGGTGTCACCGGTTTCGGGCTACTCGACTCGTCCGACCAGACTTTCAGGTTCCTGGCCGATATCGGGTTCGCGCTCACGATGATGGTGGCCGGCTCGCACGTCCCGGTCCGCGATCCGGCAGTTCGTGCGGCAATAGGTAAGGGTGCCTCTCGCTCGGTTGTGGTCGGACTCCTGTCGGTTGTTGCCGGCTACGGTGCGGCGACTGCATTCGGTACCGGTCACGCCGCGCTGTACGCGGTCCTGATCGCGTCGTCATCCGCGGCGTTGATTCTCCCTATCGTCGATTCGCTGGCGCTCGGTGGAACCTCGGTCCTGCAGATGACTGCCCAGGTCGCGATCGCAGACACCGTCTGCATTGTCGCGCTGCCGTTGGTGATCGATCCGGACAATGCCCCTCGTGCCGGTATCGGCGCACTGGCGGTGGCGGTGTCTGCAGTTGCCCTGTTCTTCGTGCTGCGGGCCTTCCACCGTTCCGGACATTGGCGAAAGCTCCACAAATTCTCCGAGAAACGAAAGTTCGCACTCGAACTCCGGATCAATCTGGTGATCCTGTTCTCGCTGGCGGCGCTGGCCTCGAGCACTCACGTGTCGATCATGCTCGCCGGCTTCGCCTTCGGACTTGTCCTGGCCGCGATCGGTGAACCCCGTCGCCTCGCCAAACAACTCTTCGCGATCACCGACGGCTTCTTCGCGCCCCTCTTCTTCGTCTGGCTGGGAGCGGCGATCAATCTGCGCGACCTCGTGACCCATCCGTCCGCCATCTGGCTCGGATTGGTCTTGGGCGGAGCAACTCTCGTGGTTCACGCCGCGATACGCTTCCTCGGTCTCCCGCTACCCCTCGGCGTGCTGTCCGCCGCGCAACTGGGTGTACCGGTTGCCGCAGTGACGGTGGGCACTCAATTGGGGGTGATGGGCGATGGTGAGCTCGCAGCCATCCTCCTCGCCGCCATGATCACGATCGGAGCGGCAACACTGGCCGGTGCTGCCGCGTCGAAAGCCGGTCTCACGAAGCCTGTTTGACCGCCGCCCGCTCCACCGTCAGCAAGCTCTCCTCCGAATGTTCGGCGTGATACGCCGCGCCGCCGCCGCGGACACCGAATAGCCGCTTGCTCCAGATCAGCCACACGACGGCAGCGATGTTCACCAGCAGCAGCCCGGCCCTCAACCACGTGATCTTCTCGGTCAATTCGTAGATTTCGAGGGGCAGGAACAAGCTGGTCGCCACCACCGCGAAGTACTCGCCCCAGCGTTTGACCATCCACAGCCCGACGGCCTCGATCACTTGAAGGCCGGCGTAAACCAACAGACCGACCGCGATCCAGGTGAGCGTCGTCGCGGACAAGGAGAAGGCCTGCTCGATGTGATGGACCAGTTTCGAGTCGTCGATGTTCCACCCCAGCTGACGGGCCAATGGTCTGATCAACGGCAATTCGTTCTCGAAGGCGTCCTCGACGCGCCCCTTCGACGATCTGAGTTTGAACACGCCGATCGCCAGAAGAACCAACCCCAGAGCGCGGAACATTCTCTCCGTGGCAAGAAGTCGCATGACCAATCGGTCGCGAAGCAGCCGTCCCCGCGGAACCTCGGGGGCGGCGTCCGCCGGCCCGGACGCTTGCGGCGCTCCCGGGACGAAGTTGCCGCAACGTAGGCACCGCCATGCCTGGCCCACCGCAGTGTCCACCTGTAGTCGATCCCGCAGCTCAGGTTCGTCCGGAGCGTAGGTCTCGTGACCATGCCAACTGCACGAGCGCAATGCGAAGTCCACGGGTGAACTCTATGCCGCAAATGCCCGGTAGCGTGGATACCCGCTGACCGTGCACTTCGAACGACGAGGATTCCGATGACAACTACCAAGATCGAAACCCGGCATGGCGTCATGGCAGTCGACGACAGTGCCACCGACGGTTTCCCGGTTGTCTTCATCCACGGAAACTCGGCCAGCCGCTCCATCTTCCGTCATCAGGTCGACGCCGACTGGGCCGGCGACTACCGCATGATCACTCTGGACCTACTCGGTCACGGCGACTCCGAGGACGCGAGAGATCCCGAAGCCGCGTACACGCAGAACGGGTACGCCGACGCCATCGTCGATGTTCTGACCGAACTCGGCGTCGAGCGAGCGGTTGTCGTCGGATGGTCTCTCGGTGGACACATCGCACTCGAGTTGATCGCGAAGTTCCCCGGGCTCACCGGAATCGTCGTCACCGGTACACCGCCGGCAAATCCCGAGACGCTCGGCGACGCATTCAATGCCGGCGACGGTTTGTCCATCGGCGGTACCGAGGTCATCACCGCGCAGGAAGCCGAACTCTACGCACGGATGACCGCCGTTCCCTTCGAGCAGTCTGCCCTCGACGCCGCGATACGCACGGACGGGCGCGCTCGCAAGATCATGTTCGACGCATTCGGCGCGGGCCGCGAATCCGATCAGAAGGCTTTGGTTGCAACGGCGTCGGTGCCGCTCGCGGTGATCGACGGCGCCGAGGACCCGTTCGTGAACACGTCGTATGTCGCGTCGTTGACCTTCGCGAACCTGTGGGAGGGCACGTATCACCTCATCCCCGGAGTCGGACATGCAGCGTTCTGGCAAGCCCCTGAGGTGTACAACCCACTGTTGCGACGATTCCTCGGCAATTTCGCGAAGTAACCCGCTGGACGCGACGTCCAATGAGGTAGAAGTCTATCGACGGTTCGGCCATGTCCGGGTTGTTTGTCGCCGTCCTACAGTTCGGAAAACGACTGGAGGCACTGCGATGACCATTCTCGAGCACGGCACGGAAACGTGCATCGGTGGACCGACCCTTCCCCAGGTACGACGCCTCGTCACCGAAGTGCCTGGCCCCAACTCGCGCGCTTTGGCCGAGCGCCGGAGCGCCGCACTGCCGGCCGGACTGACCAGCGGATCCAGCATCTACGTTGCGGCAGCGGGCGGAGGAGTAGTCGTCGACGTCGACGGCAACTCGTTCATCGACTTCGGCAGCGGCATCGCCGTGACCACCGTCGGAAACAGCGCGCCGCGCGTGGTCGAACGGACCACCCGTCAACTCGGTCAGTTCACCCACACGTGTTTCCTCGCAAACCCCTACGAGGGATACGTCGAGGTCTGCGAAGCGCTCAACCGCCTGACCCCGGGCGACCACGACAAACGAACAGCGCTGTTCAACACCGGAAGCGAGGCGCTCGAGAACGCCGTGAAATACGCACGTGCCGCCACCGGTCGCCCGGCAGTTGTCGTCTTCGACCACGCATTCCACGGTCGCACGTTGATGACCATGACGATGACCGCCAAGAACCAGCCGTACAAGGCCACATTCGGCCCGTTCGCTCCCGAGGTCTATCGGGTTCCGATGGCCTACTCCTACCGTTGGCCGAGCGGCCCCGATAACGCGGCCGACGAGGCATTCGCACAGTTCCGTCTTGCGATCGACACTCAGATCGGTGCCGAATCGGTAGCCGCCGTGGTCGTGGAACCGATTCAGGGCGAGGGAGGTTTCATCGTTCCGGCTCCGGGATTCTTGAAGCGCGTCGCCGAATTTTGCCGTGAGCGCGGCATTCTCGTCGTCGCGGACGAGGTCCAGACCGGTATCGCTCGAACCGGCGCCTGGTTCGCCAGCGAGAGTGAGAACTTCGTCCCCGACATCATCACAACTGCAAAAGGTCTCGCCGGTGGAATGCCACTCGCCGCCGTGACCGGCCGTGCCGACGTCATGGACACCGCGCATCCCGGTGGTATCGGCGGTACGTACAGCGGCAATCCCGTTGCCTGCGAGGCCGCCTTGGCAGTTTTCGAGACGATCGAGGCGGAAGGCCTCCTCGATCGCGCCAAGGACATCGGTGAGATCCTGACCGCAGGACTGTCCGAAATCGCTTCGAACACAACCATCATCGGCGATATCCGTGGACGCGGCGCCATGATTGCGATCGAACTCGTCCACCACGATGACAAGGCTCCGAATCGCGAGGCCGTCGCCCAGATCGTCAGCTACGCCCACGCGCACGGTCTCCTTCTCCTCACCGCCGGCACCTACGGAAACGTCGTCCGATTCCTCCCGCCGCTGAGCATCTCCGACGAATTGCTGGCCGAAGGCCTCGATATCCTTCGCGACGCTGTGGACGCAGTCCGATGAGCGTCGCAGTGCGCAGCTTGATCGGCGGAGCTTGGGTCACGGGATGCGAAGGCACACTGACAGACACCAACCCGGCGCGTCCCGACGAAGTTGTCGCCACCGGAGGCCGTGCCGGTGCCTCCGAAATGGCGACCGGCGTTCGCGTCGCCCGCATTGCCACGAGCGGCTGGGCGCGCCTGCCGATGTCCGCACGCGGCGCATTCCTCACTCGCGCAGCGGAAATAATCGAATCCAACGCCGAGGGCTGGGGTGAAGAACTTACCCGTGAAGAAGGGAAAACGCTGGCCGAGGGTATCGGAGAAGTACGCCGGGCTGCGCAGATTCTGCGTTACTACGGCAATGCCGCCGACCGCGAGTCCGGAACGGTGTATTCCTCCCCTCGCAGCGGCGAGCAGATTCTCGTCACTCGCAAGCCTCTCGGAGTGGTAGGCGTCGTCACGCCGTTCAACTTCCCGATCGCGATCCCGGCATGGAAGATTGCGCCTGCCTTGGTATACGGAAACACCGTCGTCTGGAAACCGGCTGCCGCGGTGCCTCTTCTGGCCTTCCGTCTCGCACAGGCATTGACGGAAGCAGGCCTACCCGACGGCGTCCTGAACATGATCCTCGCCGACAGCGCGGCCGGTGAAGCACTGGTGGATCACCCGGACCTCGACGCCGTCACCTTCACCGGTTCCACCGGCGTCGGCCGAAAGATCGCGGGATCTGCTGCGGCGCGCGGAGTTCCGGTCCAGGCGGAGATGGGCGGAAAGAACGCAGCAATCGTCCTTGCCGACGCAGATCTCGAGCTTGCAGTCGAGCAGGTCATGCTGGGCGCATTCCGGTCGACCGGCCAGAAATGCACGGCCACTTCCCGTCTGGTGCTCCACGAATCCATCGCCGAGGAGTTTCTGGCGAGGCTGACAGTCGAGGTCAAGGAACTGAGAGTCGGAGATCCACTCGATCCCGGCGTCACCACAGGTCCCGTGGTCAGCGCATCCGCACAGAAGTCGATCGTCAACGGGATCGATCGAGCCGTCGGCGGCGGCGCCAGAGTTGTAGCGACCGCCGAAGCGCCGGAGTCAGGCCACTACGTCCAGCCGACGGTGCTGGAACTACCGGCGAGCACCGAACTGTGGTTCGAGGAGCTTTTCGGCCCGGTGCTGGCGGTGCAGCGGGCAGCAACAACTGCAGACGCCTTCCGCTTGGCAAACGAGGGCGAATTCGGTTTGTCCGCAGCGTTGTTCACTCAGGACCTGACCAACGCCCTTGCCGGTATCGACGACCTGGACGTGGGGATCCTGCACGTCAATTCGGAATCGGCAGGCGCTGATCCTCACGTACCTTTCGGCGGCGCGAAGAAGAGTGGATACGGGCCCAAGGAACAAGGCGACGCAGCACGAGAGTTCTTCACTCACACCACCACCGTCTATCTCAGGGGCGGCCGAGCGTGATCTGAATTCGATTCCGCCTGCAGCAGTTCACGAGCTTTGAGCGCGATCCACAACTCGGATCGAGTGTGGGCGGAATCGAGATCTCGGCCGATCAACTCGGCAGCCTTGTCCATGCGATTGCGCAGCGTGTGCCGGTGAACACCCAACTGCGCTGCAGCGGACTCCCATTGACCATTGTGGTGCAGGAACGCTTCGATCGAGTCCACCAGATGGGAACCGTTCTCGGCGTCGTAGTCTTCCAACACACCGAGACCGCCGGCCGCGATCGACTGCAGAACATCGTTCGACTGCACGCTCAACAGGAGGCTGAAAGTCCCGAGTTCCGAGAACGAAACGAGCCTGTGACCGTCGACCTGTCCCACTTTGGCAGCAGAGACGGCCTCGCGCAGACTGGCCGCCACACCGCTCATCGGCCGGACGCTTCCGATTCCGCCGTTGATGCTCCGGCGTGAATTCTCCCGAACTCTCGCATACACACTGCGCGTGACCTTCTCCGCAACTTCACTTTTCACGACGAACCACACGCCGGTGCCGTCATTCAGCGGAGCCAAGAGGTACGGCACCGCCTCTTCTTCGAGGGCCGCTGACGTGATGTCGGTTGCCGCCAGTAATGGTCCGACATCGGTCAAGGCAGTTGCAACCACCGGTGATTCGGATTCGAATCCGAAGTACCGCAACAGACTTTCGTCGACGTCGCCGCCGGCCTGGCGCACCATCGTCGCGACCGCCAACCTCAGCCGCCGTTCGGCATCGACAACCCGTGACGGCTTGGCAAGCTCGATGGTCAACAGCGATACCGTGTGCCCGACCAACAGTCGTTCGGACTGATCCAAGGCGGCGTCGGACGCCACGGCGAGAGTGCCACTCACGGCAAGCCGGTGAATGGCCAGGTGGCCGTCGTCGTCCACCACGACCCGGCTGCGCTCCTTGCCTGATCGCTCCCTGATGCGTTCGGGCAGAGACGAACTCGCACCTTCCGTCAGAGCCAGCACCGCTCCGTCCCGATCGAGAACACACACTGCTGCATGTACGGCACGCCCTAGAGCAGTGATCAAGGCCGGCACCCCGTCGAGCAAGGCACGCGCCAACTTCTCCTGCGCGTCGACCACCGCCTGCACCGTTCGTATCTGGTCGGCGGTCAGCTCGTCGATCACGGCCCGCGAGATGGCGATGAACGGCGTCTCCTTGGCGACGGAAAGCACGGCAAAGCCCAGTTCGTCGCCGGCCCTGATGATCGCGTCCGGAACCTTCTCGTGCACGGTGCCGGTGTCGAATGCCAGTGCCACCGCACCGGTCCGCGCAATGCGCTCGACGTACTCGAACTGCTTTGTCGCCGAACGCGAAAGGTGCAGCCCCGTCGTCATGACAAGCTCGCCACCGGCGAGCCACCGACTCGGATCCTGTAATTCGATTGCGTGCGCCCAGCTGATCGGCAGGTCCACGTTGTCGTGACCTGCAACGATCGCGAGGCCGAGCGAGGTGGTGGCCGCCAGCCGCCGAACAGTCATCGGCATAACCGGAACCTCCGAAGGCAGTGGACAGAACTGACAGTTTCCGGTTGCGTTTTGTACATCAGGTCCATGTTCTGGATCACACGATGAGCTTAGCGTCTCTCCGAAAGAACTGATCGCGTCATGCAATAGGAGCTGAGCCCAGATGCCCGACAGCAGCACCGAAACAGCCGAAGCCGCCAGCGTCCACTCGACGCTCAAGACCGGCCTGAAGAAGCGCCACTTGACCATGCTTTCCATGGGCGGTGTCATCGGCGCCGGTTTCTTCGTCGGTCTGAGCGGAATCATCAACCAGGCCGGCCCCGGCGCCGTCATCACGTGTGCGATCTGCGGCATCATCGTGTTCCTGGTGATGCGCATGCTCGGTGAAATGGCGGTGGCCAAGCCGTGTACGGGATCGTTCACCGAGTACGCGCGAATGGCGTTGGGCGACTGGGCGGGCTTCACCACTGGCTGGCTCTACTGGTACTTCTGGGTGATCGTCGTCGGCATCGAATCCGTCGTCGGAGCTACCCTGCTCTCCCGGTGGATCCATGGCGTCCCGCTCTGGCTCATGTCAGCGGTACTCCTGTTGGTGATGACCGGAGTCAACCTTCTCTCCGTCAGCAACTTCGGCGAGGCCGAATACTGGTTTGCGGGTATCAAGGTCGCCGTCATCATCGGCTTCATCGTGCTCGGCAGTCTGTTCGTGTTCGGCATCTGGCCTGGCAGTGAAGTCGATTTCAGCAACCTGACCGGCCACGGAGGATTTCTGCCGAACGGCTTCACCCCCGTACTGGTGGGCGTCGTCGCCGTGATCTTCTCCATGACCGGAGCCGAGCTAGTCACGATCGCCGCAGCGGAATCCGCCGAACCGGCCGGAGCGATCAGACGAGCCACGAACACCGTCGTCTTCCGTATTCTCGCCTTCTTCGTTGTCGCCACCTTCCTCCTCGTGACGATGCTGCCGTGGGATTCGTTCGTCGTCGGCGATTCTCCGTTCATCTCCGCCCTCGACCTGCTCGGAATTCCCGGCGCTGCTGACATTCTGAACCTCGTAGTTCTGGTCGCAGTGCTGTCCTGCCTCAACTCCGGCCTGTACACGGCGTCGCGGATGCTCTTCGCGCTCTCGGTCTACAACGACGCGCCGGCCTGGATGACGCGGACCAACAGCCGCGGCGTGCCGGTGAAGGGTGTACTCGCGTGCACCGTGGCCGGCTACTTCTGTATCGCGGCCGGCTACATCTGGCCGGACACGATCTTCTTGTTCCTCGTGAATTCTTCCGGCGCAATCTGTTTGTTCGTTTACATCCTGATCTGTGTATCCGAACTACGCCTCCGTCGCCGATGGGAACGCGAAAGCCCCGAGATTCTGAAATTCCGTGTCTGGCTGTATCCCGGCCTACCGATAGTGGTCACCGGCCTGATTCTCGTGATCCTGGTGGGAATGGGTCTCAACGAACCCACGCGCGCGGAATTCGTCCAAAGCCTGGTCGCCCTCGGCGTCATCCTCGTCGCTTACGGCGTGAGAAAGTCTCGTACGCGAAAAACCGGATCGTTCGCCACTGCCTCGGAGAACGCGCACAGCGCTGCGGACACCGTCTGAAACAAGCATCGAGTGAACTCTCTGCTCGATCGGTTGCACTTTCTCCCCGAAAAAATTCAATACGGTGAAACCGATCGAGCAAAGATTTTCTCTTTGTTCGATTTCAAGGCAAAATGGACAGCATGCCGAGCCCTGTCATCGCCTCCGAAGGGCACAGTTCTTGGCAAACACTTCACGAATGGTTCAACGAACCGCACGACTACGAGTGGATAAAGCACCAGAGATCCGGACGAGCAATCATTCCGATCTTCCGAACCTTGCTCGGATTGATGACAGTCATCTTCGGGCTGTCCGCGTTCTACAAATTGATCGGGCCGGATACACCGCCGACGACACCCGGCAAAGCACTTTCGGTTTTCATGATCTGCATGTGTGTGGCAATCGCCGCATGTTGGTTCACACAACCGTTTCCCGGACGCCGGGGCCTGCTCGCATTCGGAATATTCGCAGATCTCGGGATCGCGGCCGCAGTCCTCCTGGTGCCGGATCGCTCGTCCGGGACGTTTGGTTGCATCGTTTTCGCGGTCACCGGAACCTTTGCGACGCTGTTTGTCAGCGCGCGATGGCTTGTCGCTCATGTCGTCTGGTCGACGACTGTCACGACAGTTGTATTTGTTCTTGCCTACTTTCAAGGCGAAGTCGATATCACGACGCTTCTCGCCCGGGGCACAGTTCTTTTCGGAGCTGTCACCCTTGTTCCCATTTTTGCGCACCTGACTTGGCGCACTCTGTACCGCGATGCCCAGTATTCGGATCGTGATCCACTTACCGGGCTGTTCAACCGTCGCGGACTCGAAGGCGCGGTCGGCGATCTCTTCGAGAGCGCCCGAGACGATTCTTCTTCTCTCGCTTTCATCGTCGTCGATATCGACAAATTCAAGACGGTGAATGATCTTCACGGCCACGCCGAAGGCGATCATGTCATCAGAAGAACAGCGAACCGATTGAGCACACATCTCGGCGAACGCGGAGTCATCGCTCGCACGGGCGGAGAAGAATATCTGGCCGTCATTGCCGGCGATCCCGAATCGACGACCCTGCTGATCGAAGGGATAAACGCGGCACTGTCGGATTGTTCCGATGCCATCCCAACAACGGTGAGCGTCGGAGCGGTGATGATGACCGCCGAATCGAAGGCGTGGAGCGGCGGTACTTCCGCGATCCTGGCAGCGACGAACGTCGCGGATTCGATGATGTATCAAGCGAAAGCGGCAGGCGGTAATACGATCCGCTCGGCTCAGATCTGATTCACAGCCAGGTCAGTGGGTGGACGCTACGCCCGGTTTCCGTGTCCGTCGCGGCAAGATACACATCGACGCGCTCAGCGGTCAGAGCCTTGCTGATGTGGTAACCCTGGACAAGGTCACACCCGACCCACTGAACGCGGCGGAACTGCTCGATGGTCTCGACGCCCTCGGCCAACGACTTCATACCCAGGGCCGCAGCCAATTCGACAATGGACTTCACGACGGACATCTTCGGATCATCCGAGTCGGTGACCAGCATGCGATCGATCTTGAGGACGTCGATCGGAAGTCTCTGGAGCGTTGCGAAAGACGAATAGCCGGTGCCGAAATCGTCGAGTGCGACGGTGACACCGAGTTCACGCAACTTGTAGAGATCGCGGATCGCGCGATCGTCCACAACCCCCGTCTCGGTGATTTCGAGTTGCAGCAGATGCGGAGGCAGGCCCGATTCAGTCAGAGCCTTCGTCACCATCGCACCGAACTCGCGCGACACCAACTGCACGGGCGAAACGTTGACCGAGACACCGATTCCGCTCGGCCATCTCGCGGCGGCAGCGGTCGCCATCGCCATTGCCTGCGCACCGAGGGGGATGATCATTCCGGTTTCCTCTGCCACCGAGATGAACTGACTCGGCCCGATGAGACCGCGACTCGGATGGTTCCACCGAAGAAGCGCTTCGAAGGCAACCACTTCACCGGTCTGAGTGTCGACCTGGGGTTGATAGTGGAGGTCGAACTGCCCTTCCTCGATGCCTCTGTCGAGTTCGTGCAGCGCCGTCGCACGCGCCGATGCCCGCGCTCGCAGCAGCGGCGAGAACTTGCCGACGCGATTGCGCCCCGTCGACTTCGCTTCGTAGAGAGCCAGATCCGCCAGCATCACCAATCCGTCGGCGTCGGTGGAATCCTCCGGCGCACTGGAGTAACCGATCGTGGCCCGCACTTCGATCCGATTACCTTCGATGAAGAACGGCTCATGCAGCACTTCAAGGTACCGATCGAAAATAGCGCCGGGATCGTCGCGCGACGACGTGCAGACGATCAGCCCGAATTCGTCGCCGCCCATCCGCGAGCACATGTCTGAACCCACGACCTCGCGCAGGCGTTTCGTGACTTCGAGAAGTAGTTGGTCCCCGATCGGATGTCCAAGGGTGTCGTTCACCGATTTGAAGTTGTCGAGGTCGAGAATCCCGACGAGGACCTGCTTCTCCGGCGCCCGAGAATTGATCGCTTCCTCGAGCGCCACACCGAACGCTCGACGGTTCGGTAATCCGGTCAACGAGTCGGTCGCGGCAAGCCGAAGGATCTCCTGTTCGTGGACATACCTCTCCGTGATGTCGGAACCGACACCGCGCCAACCCAGAATCACGCCGGATTCGAGGACCCGGGGATTACCGGAAAGGGACCACCAGCGCCGCTTACCGTCGACGTGCACCGGAACGACGGTGTCCCGGAAAGGGGCACTCGATTCGAGTTTGTCGATCATCTGGGCCGCGGCAGTACGACCCTCCGGACTCGATGCGATCTGGAGTCTGGTGAGGAGTTGCCCGAAGGTGAGTTGTTGCAACTCGTCCACCGTCATACCGGCGACCTCGGCGAGACGTGCCGAGGTGTGTGAGAACCGGCCGTTGGTGTCGCACTCCCACAGCCAGTCGCGGGAACCGCCCTCGAAACCGTCGAGCAACAATGCCACAGTCTGACGCTCGGATTCCGCTTGAAACTCTGCGAGACAACGTCTCTGGAACGAAGCCGACAGATAGACCGCCCCTACAGTGAGCGCAAACATGTAGATGCACAGCTGAATTGCGAGTATTCGAAAGTGCGGTTCGGAGTGGACCACGAGAACCGTGAACACGCCGAGTCCGTGAATGTAGATCCAGGTCAAGCTCACCGATCTCAGGCTCGAGAACGTCACTGTTCCGGCCCCCATGATCCCGGCCATCGTCGCGATCAGAACCAAGTCGCGGAAGACGTCCATGTCGTGAAAGAGCAGAGCGAACAATGTGACGTCGAGGCTCGCGACCACGATCACTTCGAGAAGCAGACCCACGTAGTCGTAGCGCGGTGTGTGCTTCGACGGTCGCCAGCGCAGCGGTATCCACACTCGAATCGAATTCGCGAGGACAAGAAAGATCAGGGCACCACCCAGCCACCTGAGGGTTTGACGTCCCGGTGGGACGGTGTAAGCCAAAATCACGACCAAACTCGCCATGTATGCGAGGTTGGCGAATGGTGCAACGGCCGCAGCTTCGTCGATCTGACGACGAAACAGGCTGTTACAGTCGGCCTCCGAAGCAGGATCCTGGCGACTCAATCGACTCAGACGACTCAAACGGTTCATCGGCGAGGCATCCCGGCATCTGCGCAGGCTCCATCAGCGGGCGTCGAATCCGCTCGCCTGGCCATCCGAACCTCCCCTGGCTCCCCACCGAACCCTTATCCGGTGAAACGTCAGTGTTTCAGACTCGCTGCTTGTTTCCTTCACAACGGTAGCCATCTGACGAATCGATTGTGCGCAGATCACTATATCCAGAGGTCGATCTCTCGATCCTCCAGGTCGATCTGCGATTGCTGATTCTTAGCTCGTCGCACGTTTGTCGCCGATGGCTACCCGGGGGATGCGAGCGGTCGGGAACAACGCGGCGATTGCGAGCAGCGCTGCCACTGCAAAGGCGACACGGAGAGCGTCCAGCCTGGCATCTTCGTTCACATTCACGATCGCATCCGCCGTGGATTCGTCGACGCCGGCATCACTGAGAGCAGATCGAAGTTGCGTCGTCGACAGGAACGGCACACCCGAAGCCATGTCGGTGCTCGCTTGCTGCTGCACCGATACCGGAACTGCCGGATTGTTCTCGATTCCGACAATCGCAGACGTCGTGAGGGTGGCGATGAGAACCGATCCGATGAGCGCGGTCCCCAAGGATGCGCCCAGGTTAGTTGCGGTGTTCTGCAACCCGCCGACCTCGGTGCTGCGATCGTCCGGAACCGCCGACACCGTGACCGCGCCGAGCTGTGAGGACAGACATCCCAAGCCGAATCCCATGAACAGCATGGGAATCATCACGACCGCCGCGTTCGCGCCGGGATCCATGCCCGCCACGAGCATCAAGATGCCGAAGATCATGACCAACAAACCGACTCGAACAACCCGCCGCGGGTTCGCTGTAGGCAGCAGCTTCGGAATACCGATCGCAGCCAACACGAGCGCCGCCGACAGCGGCAGGATGCGCACTCCTGTCTCGAGGGCGCTGAGCTCGAGAACGACGGACAAGAACAACGGGACCGCGAAGAACACGCCCGCCTGCACCAGAAACTGCGCGAAGAACATGGAAAGTCCGCCACTGAGCTCGCGGTTCCGCAGCATGGCCGGATCGAGCAACGGCTCCTTCCCCGCAGCGGCCAGGCGCCCCTCCCAGCGCAGGAACCCGTAGACGACCAGGAGACCGACGATCAGAAGCCACACCACCGGGGACAATCCGACCAACTGCGGTCCATCGGGTTTGGCCTGCACCCATCCCCACTCGCTCGAACGCAATACACCGAAAACGATCATGCCCAGTCCCACCACGGACAGGATCGATCCGACGTAATCGAGACGCGACTTCGACGGTGGGACGTCGACCACCTTGCTGAGCACCAGCAGGATGAGGACAACGATCACGACTTCGCCGACGAACACGTAACGCCAGGATGCGAATGTCGTCGCGGCGCCGCCGATCAGCGGTCCGACTGCCACAGCCATCGCGCCGGCTGCAGCAACGAGACCGTACGCGGCCGGCCGCTTCTGCGCCGGAAAGTTGGTGGCGACGAGCGCGACGATCGCCGGCATGATGAGCGCCGCGCCGACGCCTTCGAGGAACGACCATCCGATCAGCAGTACCGCGAGATTGGGGGCGAGCGCCGTTGTCAGAGAACCTGCGCCGTAGATGACCAAACCCAGTGCGAAGGCTCGGCGACGGCCCATCATCGAACCGACCTTGCTTCCCGTGATCATCAGCGTCGCCATGACGAGGGTGTACAGCGTGATCGCGGTTTGAATGCCGGTGATGCTCGTGCCGACGTCCTCGGCGACGGTTGCCATCGAAACGTTCATGACCGAGCTGTCCAGGGTCATCAGGAATTGGCTGGATGCCAACACCGTGAGAACCAGTCCCGAACCCGCCTGCGTAGTCGAACCAGCAACTTGTCCGTCACCCATCGTGCGGGTGTACCCGGTGCTCCGCTCTCCGAAGCAGACCGGTCAGTGCTGTTCGAGTCAGCGCTGTTCGAGCGTGAGTTGATCCGCCCAGGCCGACACGTCGCCGCGTTCGAGAGCCACGGCCAGCAGTTCCGGAAATTTGTCCGGCGTGCACGCAAACGCGGGAATCCCGAGGGCACTCAGCGCCGCCGCATTGTCGTGATCGAACGACGGCGCCCCTTCGTCCGAGAGCGCCAGCAGAACAACGACTTGCACACCGGAGTTCTTCATGGCGGCCATGCGGCGCAGCATCTCGTTGCGGATACCACCCTCGTAGAGGTCGGAGATGAGCACGAACATCGACTCGGTAGGCCGCGAGATCAGCGACTGGCTGTATGCGATCGCACGGTTGATGTCGGTGCCCCCACCAAGTTGGGTTCCGAACAGGACGTCGACGGGGTCGGACAGTTTGTCTGTCAGATCGACGACGGCGGTGTCGAAAACGACGAGCGAAGTCTTCAGTGCCTGCATCGACGCCAACACCGCGCCGAACACGGATGCGTAAACGACGCTCGACGCCATCGAACCCGATTGATCGATCGCCAGGACCACGTCGCGCTGCACGGATTTCGACTTACGGCCGTATCCGACGAGCCGCTCGGGGACGACCGTTCGATACTCCGGCAGGTAGTGCGACAGATTTGCTCGGATGGTTCGATCCCAGTCGATGTCACGCAACTTCGGATTCGACGTTCTGGCGGCGCGATTGAGTGCTCCGGTCACCGCGGCCTTCGTTTTCTGAGCGATCCGCTCTTCGACCTCACGAACCACCTTGCCGACGACCATTCGAGCAGTTGCCTTGCTGGCCTCCGGCATGACCTGGTTCAGGCTCAGAAGCGTCCCGACCAGATGCACATCGGGCTCGACGGCATCGAGCAGTTCCGGCTCGAGAAGCAACTGCGCCAAGCCCAGTCGGTCGATAGCGTCCTTCTGCATCACCTGCACCACCGTGCTGGGAAAGTACGTGCGGATATCACCGAGCCACCTGGCGACGGACGGCGCCGACGCCCCCAAACCGGCTGAGCGCCGACGCCCCTTGGTCGGGCCGGACGAGTCGTATAACGCTGCAAGAGCTGCATCCATTCGACTGTCGCCCGGTTGACCCAGCCCACCCGTCGACTCTTCGGCGGATTCGCCGAGCATCAATCTCCAGCGTCGCAGGCGCTGATCGTCGTCACTCATGCGCGCACTCCCAGTATCTGCGCAACGACCACCATTGCCGCGCTGCCACGTCGAGCATCGGTCTCCACCGTCGTTTCGACGCGTCGGCCGCCCCTGACAGCCTGACCGATCGCCCGACGTTCCCCGGATTCGAAAGCTCCGAACGTGCGCCGAAGCAACGGAAGCGTGTCGATGAAATCCTGCTCGCGAAGGTGACGGACCCAGGTGTCGATCAGTGTGAGCAACGCTCGGTCGTGAACGAGCACAAGCCCTCCTCCGCCGAGAAACCCGTCGACCCACCCGGCCTTGGCGGTCGGCACGCTGCCCACGGAAAGGGCCCGAGACAATCGCTGGGCTGCAGCGGTTTCCGTGATCGAACCGCTGTCGCGCAGAAGCCGCACCATCCGGCCGACGAGTAAACCGTTGACGTCGTCGCGGTCGATCACGCCGGCCATCGCCTGCAACCACCGTGCGCTCGCGTCGCGGTCGTCACGGACCATGACTGCCGCGTGCACCTTGTCGAGGTGATCGCGAAACTCCTCGGCACTGGGATCGTCCAGACCGGTGACAGCGACTGCGAGGCCGGTGCAAATGCGGATCAACAAGCTGTCGGCGACGTCGATCAAGGCCGACACGTCGGTACCGCGCACGTCGCCGTACCGCAGCGTTCGGGTCAGCGCGGGCAGCGCCGCCATCAAGTGCGACACGTCATGATCCAGTGCCGCAACCGTTTTCACACTTTCCAGCACAGCAGACAAGGCTGCCGGAAGGTTTGCCAGGAGCGAGTTCTCCAGTAGTCCGATCAGTGAGGCCAGAGTGATGTCCGGCTCGTGAATCTTCGACACGACCCGCGAGGCCGCCGCTTCGGCCACCGTCGTACCCCACAGCGACGCCTCGATCACCGAGACCGAGAATTCGGGCTTCCACTGCAAAGCCCATGTCTCTCGGAAAGTTCCGGTGGAACGGACCTCACTGTCGGCCGGCGTCCCCCAGTCGATCTCGAGGATCCCCAGTCGGTGCAGGAACTGGGAACGCTCGACGTCGATGTCGCGTCGCAGGTCCAGATCGAGGTTTTTGGCTCCCGCTTGTTGTTTGAGCCGCAGGGTCTTCGATCGTGCGCGCAAATCCGCTTCGAGTGGAACCGTCGGCGTCTCCTCGGGCACCGAACCCAGGGCTTCGCCCACGACGAGTCTTCGCGTGATCAGATCCAGAAGAACGTCGTTTCCATCGCACATCACCGACCTCGTAGCCTCGGTAACTTCCGACAATCCGGCCAGCGGGCGAGAACGCAGTGCCGCCAACGTATCTGCCAATCGGACAGCTTCGATGACGTGAGCACTCGAGATCGGGAGATCCTCGTCGCGCAGCACCCGGGCAACTTTGGTGAGCCACCGAGTGATCGTCTTGTCGTTCGCGGTGAACAGGTGGTGATACCAGCCCGGCGAGGTGATTCCGGCGCCGTAACCCGATGCCGACGAAAGGCGCGAATGCGTCCAGGGAACCCATGTCAGCGAGGTCTTGACCTTGGACATTCCTTTGAGGATGCGAGCATCGGGAGCCGCTGGCCCCAAGGCTCCGACCAACGCCGGCGCGTGCCACGCCCCGCAGACGACGGCAACCCGCTCAGCGCCTCCTTTCAACGTCTTTCGCAGCACCTGACGCATGTACGCTTCGCGATGCGCTGTCTCCTCGTCGATCGGCACTGTCTCACGCAGCGCCTCCATCGCCTCGGTGATCGCATCGAAAGAATCTGCGCCCGAGCTCGATTCGATCACCGAATCCCACCAGCGTTCGGTGTCGTCGAACCCCGCGGCCGACGCCAGTTCAGCCAGAGGATCACCCTCGCGTGTAGTACGAATCCCTTGATCCGCCAACACGTTGAACGCGGGCAGGTCGCAGAACCGTGCCTGGACACCGTTGCTCGCAGCCCACTTCAGCGCTTGCCATTCGGGCGAGAACACCGCAAACGGCCAGAATGCCGCCTTCGACGGTTCGCCAGTGGCATACGCCAGCAGCGCAATCGGCGGTTCCATCGACTCCGATGCCGCCAGCATCACCAACGGGTCTGCATCCGAAGGCCCTTCGATCAGGACTACGTCAGGCGAGAACTCTTCCAGGCCTTGCCGAACCGAACGAGCAGATCCCGGGCCGTGGTGACGGATTCCGAAGACCCGGACACGCAGGTCCGGAATGGCGATGGTCACCCGGTGACCTCGCGGCAAGCCCGATAGAAGTCGGACCACTCTCCGCGTTCACGCACTACTGCCTCGAGGTACTCGTTCCACACAACCTTGTCTGCGACCGGATCCTTGATCACCGAACCCAGGATTCCGGCAGCGACATCGGATGCCCGCAGTACGCCGTCCCCGAAATGCGCGGACAGCGCCAAACCGTTGGTGACCACCGAGATCGCCTCCGCCGTCGACAGAGTTCCGGACGGGGACTTCAACTTGGTGCGGCCGTCCGTGGTCGTGCCTGATCGAAGTTCCCGGAACACGGTGACAACCCGACGGATTTCCTCGGCTGCTGCGGGGGTTGTCGGCAATTCCAATGCTGCGCCCAGCTGTTCGACTCGGCGCGCCACGATAGCCACCTCGTCCTCCTCGCTTGCCGGCAGCGGGAGGACAACGGTATTGAACCGTCGACGCAATGCGGACGACAGATCGTTGACACCACGATCCCGATCGTTGGCGGTAGCGATCAGATTGAAGCCTTTGGCTGCCTGCACCTCGATGCCCAGTTCCGGCACCGGCAACGTCTTCTCGGAGAGAATGGTGATGAGCGCGTCCTGCACGTCGGCCGGAATACGCGTCAACTCTTCGACGCGAGCGATCTTCCCGGTTTCCATCGCCGTCATCACGGGAGAAGGCACCAGTGCACCGGCGGTCGGCCCCTCCGAGAGCAGGCGTGCGTAGTTCCAGCCGTAGCGGATAGCTTCCTCGGGCGTACCCGACGTGCCTTGGACCAGGAGCGTCGACGCACCCGAGATTGCAGCCGAAAGGTGTTCGGAGACCCAGGTCTTGGCTGTACCCGGCACGCCCAACAGCAGAAGCGCGCGGTCGGTGGCAAGAGTTGCGACGGCTACTTCCATCAACCGCCGTGGACCGACGTACTTCGGCGAAATGACCGTCCCGTCGTCGAGAGTGCCACCAAGCAGATACGTCACCACAGCCCAGGGCGACAAGTTCCACGACGGCGGGCGCGGGCGCGAATCTTGCGCGGCCAGCGCTTCGAGTTCGAGCGCGTACTCCTGCTCTGCGTGGGGACGCATCAGCTTTGCCGGTTCCGTGATGGGCACGGTGACGCTGTCAGTCATGTGAGCTCCTCGAGCAGGGTCTTACGGTAGGTGATGGCACTGGCAGTTCTGGCGAAGGTTTGCCGCCAGTCCGGGTCACGGGCGCGCTCGGCTGCCCGATCCAGCAAAGTTACTGCGCTGTAGGGGAATCGAGTCTCGGCAAGGCGCAAGGAGGCTACGTACTTGTAGCGCGAGAATTCGCCTGCCTTGGCGCCACCATCGGCACGTCTGGCCGCAGCTCGTTCCCATTGAGCCACGACTGCCCGGGTGATGTCCTCGGGCCATGGACCTCGCAGGGCGTCGTAGATCGCTGCCCGGCCCGGGTGCAGAACATTGGCATCACCGTTTCCGGCCCTCAGCAGATCTGCCAACGCCTTGGCGGGCACCAACGGGAGCAGTCGCCTATCGGTGACCACGCCGCGCGTGTGGAAGAGTTCCAGTGCCCATTCCGCATTGTTCTGTGCCGCTGCAGCGTTGGACCAAGCGTCGTGAAGTATCGGCTCCCAACCTTCGTCGACGCTCATCTCCAACGTCTTCTTGGCTCCACCGATCATGTTGTTCCACAAGGACAACGGAGTAGCACTGATCACTTGACGGACATACTCGGCCCGATAGTCGGTGTGCGGATTCGGCCGGTCTTCGATACCGTCGCGCCTCGCCGGTCCATCGAGTTCTTCAGGCGGCAGGACGACCATCGTGGATCGAAGCAGTTTCCGTTCCACCCGCACCCATTCCTGGACCCGGGCGGCCATTCGCTCCCCGAACTCCGATTCGGGAAGTCGTCCGAGCACGTCCGCTGCTGCGCGCCGCACGTCCTTGCGACGGTCGTCGAGGGCTTCCTCCAACAATGCTTGATCGTCCGTGCTCAATCCGATGGCCAGCGTCGAGACGAATGCGGCCTTCTGTTCGCCACGCTCGGTTCCCCAGGACTTTCGGAGTTCGGCCAGCGCCAACGTGGGATCTGTTCGGCGAGTGTCCATCAGCCACTGCGTGCGCTGGGCCGAACTTCCGTGGCGCCAGACATCCGGGTTTGCATCCCGGGTTCGGACGAGCTTGCTCCACTCGGGGTTTTGCGCGGCAAGCCAGCGCCCACGCTCGCCGACCAGCTGGAGAATACTCTCGCGGTGAGTCTCACTCGCCCGAGTGAAGGAAAGCAGCTCGGCAACAAGATGATCGGGCGCACGGTAGTTGCGCGACAACGCAACGGCAAACCATTCGTCGAGCAAGGTCGCCTTGGCCTCGAGCATCGACAGCAGATGTGCGGATGACGATTCCGGCAGGGTGAACCGCACATCGCCTGGGGCAAGTGTCGGCACCGTAGCCGTGATGGCGCCCGCACCGCCACGGCGGTACGCCTTCTCCAATGCTGCTGCTGCGAGCAGCAACTCGGCAGGATCGCCGTCGAGTTCGCGAGTGCTGGAACGCACCGTGGTCGGAAGTTCCTCGAACGTTATTGCTGTTCTGGCGGTCCCGAGAAGTGCCGCAGAAATCAATGTGCTCACAGCACGATCACCTGCCCTCCCGTGAAAACCGAGATCGGGGCAAGAGCCTGCGCATTCCACGTTCCGCAGACTGCGACCGGGTAACCGCCGG
Organism: Rhodococcus sp. P-2; assembly: GCF_016598535.1. Classification (GTDB taxonomy): domain Bacteria; phylum Actinomycetota; class Actinomycetes; order Mycobacteriales; family Mycobacteriaceae; genus Rhodococcus_F; species Rhodococcus_F baikonurensis. Next base: position 3,729,730 of record NZ_CP066779.1, read on the forward strand.
AAATGCCGAGCAACTTCCATAAAAGGTCCGAATCACCCTCTGCCCGAAGCGCTGTGCCCGATTCGTCGACGAGAAACCAGGCACCGTCGACGAACGACGGGACCACCGAACTGATCACTGCCGGCCACGACCGCAACCATGGATCTGCTGCGAGGGCATCGGTGAATTCTTGCAGCGCAGCATCGATGCTTCCGGACGGCAGGGTTGTGAACGGTTGAGGTTCTCTATGCGTTGCCCCCAGCCGCGCCCGTAACGCCGCCGCACCGGGGTAGAAATGAAGATCGGCGTCGACCAAAAACCCGACTGGCGGCGCTTCGGTGGAAAAGTTGGGTGCCCCATGGGAGAAGTCGAGCAGCATGGCCCAACGTCTCGACGTCCGACCGCGCATCCACACCGTTCGGGTGAACAGCCGATTCTCCTCGGTGATCCCGGAACCGAGCACCATCCAGTTCTCGTGCACCGGAGTCGATTCCATCACGCTGTCGGTGGTAACGGGATAGCCGACGTGCGCTTTCACCGAATGGACAAGATCTTCCGGCAGTTCGGACAGCTTCTGATGCGCAGTGACCAGCAGGTGCAACCGAGCTAACTCGTCGAGGAGTTTCTCGGGCCAGTTCTCGGTAGAGGCAACGGTTCCCGCCAATGCTCGAAGCGTGCCGGCGATACCGGGCGCCTGGGCATCCACCATGCGAGCGGCTATCGCATCGAAGCCCGCCCAGGACGTGTCCATCGCGGCAAGACCACTGCGGATCTGATCGGTGATCCACAGATCCAATTCGGCGAGTCCGCTCGCCACTCGGTCGGCGCGCTTCTGCGCTGTCGCCGGGTCGGGAGCCTTCTTGGGCGCCTCGTCGCCGCTTTCGCCGGTGCTCTCGGCCTTCTCCTCGCGGCGCAGTAACCATTCGGCAGCGAAGTCGGCCGGCTCGGCCGCCGACGGAACACGCCCCTCCGACCATTCCACCAACAGCCCCAGAGCGTGTTTGCACGGAAACTTTCGACTCGGGCACGAGCACTTGTAAGCAGGGCCCCGCAGGTCAACTACTGCTTGATACGGCTTCGAGCCGCTGCCCTGACACAGCCCCCAGAGCGCGAGACCCTTGTTGCCGGCGTGGCTCCACGAACCAGCCAACTTGCGCGCAGCGGCCAGCGATGCGGCGTCGGGTGCTACCGATGCCACTTGCCCAGCTGTCCACGGCGAAGTCACTCGAACACAGTATGACAACCCGCTGACATCGCAGAGTCAGGCCGATTCATTCTTGAATTAGCCCTTGACTCGAACGCATGTTCGAGTACTCTTTGTGTAGGGGATCGGGGGATTCAATGAGTGTCTATCTGTCGGACGTGGTGTCGGGTTCTGCGGTGGGGTTACGCGGACGTCTGTGGCAGTTGACGGCTTCTGAGTTGCGGGCTGCTGCTATCGAGGCGAGTGCGGAGATTCTGCGTCTGGAAGCTGTGCGGGTGGCGGTGGTCGACGAGTTGTCGGTGCGTCCGGATGATCAGGTGATCGCCAGCCGCGGGGTGGGTGCGTGGTTAGCGGCGAACACGATGCTCCAGGTCCGGGACGGGAAGAAGATCGCCGCCCTCGGTGCTGCGCTGCGGCCGTTTCCGGCAGTGGCAACTCGGTTCGATTGCGGGGATTGTTCGTTCGAGCACGCCGTGTTGATCGTGGCGTTTTGTGAATCGCCGCCGAAGGGGACGCCGGACGAGGCGATGCCTCGCTGCATCGATTTGTTGTTGGCTGCCGCTTCCGGTGTGGAGGCCACGACCACGAAGGTGCGGAACGTCATCGCGACGTTGGAGCGAATCTTCGAATCCGATGAAATTCCACCCGCCGAAGACGTCGACCGCAACGAACTCCGCATCGCCTCGACCTTGAATGGTCGGGTGGTGGTGCGCGGGGATTTCGATGCCCTCACCGGCGAAATGCTGCTGTCGGCGTTGTCGAATCTGACGATGCCGACCCCGGCACCGGACGGAACGCCGGATGCTCGGTCGGCGGCGAAGCGGACCGCGGACGGGTTCACCGAACTGATCCGCCGGTATCTGGACTGCGCCAACACCGGTACCGACGGCGGGCAGCGGCCGCACGTGAACGTGCACATCAACGCCCGTGATCTCGCCGAGCACCGGGACTGCGCCGCATCTTCCGCTGCCACTGATGTCGACGAGGAAGGCTCACCCGATCTAGATCTGTCGGATCTCGATGTCGGGCACATGCCCTGGCTCGGACCACTGTCGGTGTCACAGACCAGACTTCTCGGGTGTGATTGTTTCCTCTCCACTGTCCTGCTGGACGATCACGGAGCGCCGCTCGATGCGAAACCCGGAAAACGATTGGTCACCGCCGAACAACGCGTCGCCCTGATCGCGAGAGATAAAGGCTGCGCGTTCCCCGGCTGTACGTGTGTGCCGGCGTGGACGGATGCACACCACATCCGGCACTGGGCCAACGGCGGCCCGACCGTGATGAACAACCTGGTCCTGCTGTGCCGTTCACATCACCGGCTGATGCACCGAAAATCCGGGTTCGTCGGCAAATGGGAGATCCGGATCGGGGTCGACAACAAACCCTGGTTCATCCCACCACCCTCGATCGACCCGCAGCGGCACCCGCGGCCGGCGAACACCACCTTCACAACCTGAGGACGAACCTCAGGCACAACAGAACACGGCCAGGCTCCGCATCGGACATCAAAACCCGATACGGAGCCCAGAGTCCGTGGAGCGTCCACAACTCACGACGTTCGGGCGGGGCGCAAGACCGATCTGCCCAACAACTCACAAACCTGCAGGGCCAGAGCGAGATCCAACTTGTCTCGGCCCGCAGCGACCGGATCGCCGAGCGCCTTGTTGATGCGATACTTCACCGTATTCCGGTGCAGATTCATATGATTGGCAGTGTGCAGATGGCTTTCTCCGTGGGCGAAGTACACACTCAACGTCGTCCTCAAGGACGCAGCAGAAGGCGTATCGTCCGCCAACGGGCCTAGCACCTCCCAGACCCATGACTTCGTAGAATCGATGTTCTCCGACAGAAGCGAAACCACGGCGACGCCGCGGTCCCCGAAACTCACCACGGGTCGCTGTGGCGTATCCGGGACGGCAGCAACCGAATAGGCGGCAGTGGCTTGTTCGTGAGATCGTTTGAAACCGTCGACCCCCGACCCCGGCAGTCCGATGGCCACCCGTGCTCCGCCGTCCAACGGCACTGCGGCCGCGAGAACGTCCGCATCCGGTGCTGGAATCCGGCGACCGAAGGGCAGCCACGCCCACACCGTGCGTCGATCGATGGCGGTGATGATCGGCGGCTTGTCCGCTCCCGCCGCTGCGCCGAGATCACGTACGAGTCGATCCAGCGTGTTGATGCCCATGACGTCCGCATCCCACGTCGACCAGACCACCAGGGCGACGTGGTTTTGACCAAGGCGGTATCCGGTCTCCGCTTCGAAAGCAGCGGTATCTGCGTTGGTTCCGGACAGAAGGGCATGGATCGCGGCCGAATGGAGGTTTCCCTGCGCTGCCATCCATCGACTGCGCTCCCGCTCGTACGCGTCGAAGACGTAGAGCGTGATCCAGTCGATGTAGCTGTAGACCACGTCCGAAGTGTGTTTCAGGACAGCCAAAGTCAGTCGCGCCGGAATATCCAGTGTGCTGATCTCGTCGTGACAGATCCGCATCAGATCGCCTTGGCCCATGTGATAGGCCCGAACGAGAGAGTTGGACGGAACGTCCCGCTGCGCCAGACGCAAAGCGTATTCTACTGCGGCAGTAGTCGGTTGGAGATGATCGATCGGAATGTCGTTGGCCAATACGTGGATGATCGTCGTGATGTTTCCCTGCACGCTGGCCTCGAGCATTTCGAGCAATTTGGCGTCTGCATCCAATTGGTCGATTTCGTGAGCCATCATGAAGGCCATCTCATGCGCGATATCGGCGCTACGCTCGTCGAGTCGTCGCGCCAACTCGGCAACCACGGCAAGCACTTCCGGCTCTGCAGCTGCAGGCACTCTGGCGAGCCGCCGCATTGCTCCGGCGCCTCGCTCCTTGTGCGATGGACTACTCACAGAACCTCTGCACCCTTCCGCCGCAGGTACTTCAGTGCCGATTCTGCCGCGTTGTACCCGCACATTCCATGTGCTCCGGCACCCGGCGGGGTCGAGGCCGAGCACAGGTAGGTGCCCTCGATCCCCGTGCTGTACGGATCGACTGCGACGCGCGGACGCAAGACAACCTGCAGTTCGGTGTTGGCACCTCCGATGATGTCGCCGCCTACCTGATTCGGATTGTCTTGTGCCAGGTCAGCTGTACCACTGCTCGATGTCGCGACGATCTGATCCCGGAATCCTGGCGCAAACCTCTCGATCTGACGAATGATCGCCTCCGTCGCGTCGCCGCTGTAGCCGTGAGGCACGTGCGCATAGGCGTACAACGGATGGACGTTCCCGGCCGAGCGGGTGGGATCAGCCAGGTATTGCTGACCGAGGAGCACGAACGGCCGGTCCGGCATACGGCCTGAATTCGTCTCACGCTCAGCTGCCACGATTTCGTCGAAACCACCTGCCAGATGGACAGTTCCGGCCCGAGCGCAATCCTGATTGGTCCACGGTACATGACCTTCGATCGCAAAATCGACCTTGAATGCTCCGGGAGCCTGCTTGAACTTTCGATAGGCCTTCGCCACTCGGCCCGGGAGTCGATCGCCCAGGATTTCGAGCGCACCCCCCGGATTGACATCCAGCAGAACAACATCGGCGTCAGGAATCTCGGAGGCCGTACGTACCCGAACGCCGGTGTCGATCTTGCCGCCGTGATCGAGGAGCATCGCGGCCATGGCGTCGGTGATCGAACGCGAACCTCCCTCGGCAACCGGCCAACCGTAGCGGTGACCAGCCGCGGTGATCATCAATCCCACCGCCGATGTAGCCGGACGGTTGAGCGGATAGAAGGCGTGCGCGGCAACCCCGCCGAACAGCGCCTTTCCTTTGTCGGTCTTCCACAACTTCGCGGTCACCGTGGCCGGAAGCAGCGCTCGCGGACCGAAAGCCGCAAGCCGCAACGGATGGCGCGGAACGTTGACGATCGGACGCATCAGGTCGGACGCCAGAGCGTCGAACCCCGTCGACAAATCGCCGAACATGCGTTGCCATCGCGGCCCGTCCGCGCCGAGTCCCGCCGCCGTCTGCTCCAGCGAGCGGTACAGAACGCCGGCATCGCCGTTGTCGAGCGGATGCGCACAGTCCACCTCTGCCCAGCGCCAGATCAGCCCGTACCGCTCGAGGTCCAGTTTGGACAGGTACGGCGAGCCGATTCCCATCGGGTGAAACGCCGAGCAGTGATCGTGGATCAACCCCGGCACGTCGAGCGGACCGGATCGGGTGCCTCCGCCGATCTGGTCGGCGGCCTCGAGAACCTGCACGTCAACACCACTACGTGCAAGGTGTACCGCGGCAGCGAGCCCATTGGGCCCGCTGCCGACGACTACGGCCTTTGTCACTTACTCACCTCTTGCTCGCTACCGCTGGCCCTCGTACGCATCTTCGGCTCGGAGACGACCTGCGGATCTGTTGCCGCGCGGTCGGCCCGTACGTCCAGTGTCCACTGAACGTCGAACGGAATGGGCCCGTTCGGCAACCACGGCTGTTCGGCGACTGCGTCGGCGACCTTGAAAGTACCCCGTTCGATGACACCGAGAGCCGCATCGATCACCTGGTACTCCTGCGTTCCCTTGTGGATGGGCTGCGATTCGATCCAGGTCACCAGGAACTCGCCGGGCGCGAAATTGCAGCGACGCTGAATAGCGGCGATCAGTTTCGCGTCGTGCAAGTGGCCGTCACCGAAGTTGAAGGCGACGATGGAGTTGCACATGAACTCGGCTTCGCGAAGCGAATACGTGTTGATGTCGTCGCCGAGGTGCCTGATCATCAGAGAGAACAGCGCACGCCCTTGGCTGTGCATGGAACGCCAGCCCAACAGCTGATGCAGAACGACGTCGGACACGTCCTCGGGGTACATCGTCATCAACTGATTGCGCGTGTCCGGCGACGGACGCTTGATGTACTGGTCGATCTTGGCTTCGGCGCCCGGCGCGAATGCCCACGTCGCGGATGCCCAGTTGCCGGCGTACTGACGCATCGACGGCAGGAACGACACCAGATCTGGTCGGAGGTTTCCGAGAATCGGGAAGAAGGCAAGGGCTGCAATGATTCCCGCTGTGATCCAGGGTGAAGACATGGCGCCGAGGCCGTAGCCGTCCCACGCCGGGAAGCCCAGGAACAGGAAGACCGAGGCGTAAGCGAACAGTAGATTCCATTCCAGCGGAACGGCCAGCGGGAAGGTCGACGCGATGAAGAGATGGAATCCGACCATGAGGATCACGGCGAGGATGGTGAGTGTCTTGTTCGTCGAGAACAGCAGTATCAACGGGGTGACGATTTCGACCATGGTTCCGGCCACGTGTGCGACCCCGCCGCCGAGGTGCGAGGGCCGCAGATCCTCCGGGAAATTCCGGTAGTGCGCGCGCTTGATCTTCTTCGACGGGATCCACGGCGTATTGCTGAGCATCGGGGGGACCACCAGCGAGAAATGGCGACCGAACTTCGAGACACCGGCTCCGATCCACACCATGACGATCAGCAGTTTGAGCGCCAGGATCATGTCGACGAAAGGCAGGAACGTGAAGAAGAAGATTGCCGGCAGGTACTGCTCGCTACGTGCAGCGATGAAGGGCACCTTGTCACGCAACCCGAGAATCACCATGAGCACCAGGAAGGAGTACAAGACCGTCGGACGTACGAGTCCGGCACTGTCAGCGAAGGCCGAATCGAGTCCTGTGGTGTGAACTCCCGGAAGAACCGCTGCAACAAGTAGATTGGCGACTGCGGCGACATAGATGAAAACGTCGAACACCGAGCGGGAGTCACCCGAGGTGAGCGGCACTTTGCCCGGCCACGGTGGCAGGCGAATCGTGCCGGGGCGAATCCAGTAGAGAACTCCACCGGTCATCGGCTTGAAGTGGCCGGCGAGCGGTCCCCAGGATCCTGCCAAGCCCAGCATCTCGAGCATCATCGTCCAGATGATGAGTTTCTGGTAGACGATCGGCTGGTTCCACCACGAACCGACGTCGAACCACGAGAGGCCGGAAGTCAAAGTGGCAACGGCTGTTCCAGCTGCCAGGTAGAGGAACAACAATTTCACGATGTAGACGGTGTGGACCATTTTCGGCGTACCGAAGCCGTAATCCACCCAGTGCGTGGACATGTCACGCAGACGCTCGAGAAACGGCTTGTCCATGAACGTTGCCGGATCGACGGGAGGGAAGTTTCCTTCTTTGAATCCCATGATGTGCTCCTGAAATACGGAATGTGGGCATGACGGATCGACTCGACGGACGTCGTCGAGTTGTGCTGGTATTACGGGGAAGTGACTAGTGAGCGGGAGTTGCGCTCAACGCTCGTCTCATTCCGGGTTTGTCGATCTTGCCCACCGGGTTTCGGGGAAGCGCATCGACGACGTAGATCGCCACTGGCACCTTTACTCGGGTGAGCAAGGCCGTGACATGTTCGAGCAGTTCGTCTTCGGTGACGGGTGCATCGGGGTAGGCAACGACATAGGCAACTGGCACCTCTCCGTAGACCTGGTGCGGAGCGCCGATGACGGCGGCCTCGAGCACGGAAGGATGTGTAGCGAGCGAGTTTTCGATCTCCTTGGGGTAGATGTTCTCTCCCCCACGGATGATCATGTCCTTGATGCGGTCGACGAGGGTCAGGTAGCCGTCCTCGTCCAGGACTCCGACGTCACCGGTGTACAACCAACCGTCCCTGACCGTCTTCGCGGTCTCCTCCGGCTTGCCGAGGTAGCCACGCATCACGTTGTCGCCCTTGATGACCACCTCTCCGGCAGTACCGACGGGAGCAAAGGTTCCGTCCTCGGCAAGAATGGCAATCTGCTGGCCCGGCAACGCCGGTCCGACCGTACCGAGTTTGCGCACGCCGTCCACAGGATTGCAGGCCGACGCGCAAGTCCCCTCGGTAAGTCCGTAACCCTCCACGATCACGAACCCGAAGCGCTGCTCCGCGCGGTCGAGGAGTTCCTTGCTGATCGGCGCCGCACCGCACACGGCAAACCTCAAGGATGACGTGTCGATGGAGGAGTCTTCCGGCTGTGAGGTCAGCATCGCGTAGATTGCCGGCACTGCCGAGAAATAAGTGGGGCGAAGCCTCGCAACGTCGTCGAAGAATCTCGAAACCGAGAACTTCCCGGTGACACTGACCTGTCCGCCGACAAGCAAGGGCGTCAAGACGCTGACGCAGATCGCGTTGACGTGGAACAGCGGCAGAATCAACAGACAGTGATCCGCGCCCGTGACTCCGATGTTCTTGCCCATCGACGAAGCCATGAACTGCAGGTTGGCGTGCGTGAGCATCACTCCCTTGGGCCGTCCGGTGGAGCCGCTGGTGTAGATGAGTAGAGCCAGATCGTCTGCTGCAACATCGATTCCGGGCCGAGGGTCCGTCGGCGGCGCTGTCGCAAGATCGTCGACGACCAACACCGCACGGCCACCCGAGGGCGCGTCGGCAGTGGCGGTGATGACCAACTCGGCCCCGGAGTCCGCGATCTGGTAATCCGCTTCGTTCGCGGTGAACATCGGATTGATGGGGGTAGCGGCAGCACCGATACGCCAGGCAGCCATGATCGCGATCAGCAACTCGACGCGATTGGGCAGCATGACCGCCACCACGTCGCCGAGTCCGATTCCGAGTCCGGCCAATTGCGCAGCAACAGCTTCCGTGCGATCTGCGAACTCCTCATACGTGAGTTCGACGTGGTCGTCCCGCAGGCACGGCTTCTTCCCGTACTTCTCTGCAAGATCCCAAGCCAGATATCCGATGTCCGCCACGAGAGTCAGCACCTTTCATTCGTGTGTGACTCAAAACACTATCGGCGTCCTGTGGCCGAAGAAACGGTCCCAGGGGATCAACTTATCCAGGTTCTTTGTTCCCCGAGCACAACACGGCAGGTGCGGTGCTCATCAGCTCGAGGGCTGATGCAACACCTCGTGGGCGCGGCGGGTCACCACCTCGGAGATCCGGCGCAAGACCGGTGACGACAGTTTCCACTGCTGCCAGTACAGCGGAACGTCGTCCACGAAGTCCGGATCGAATCCGATCAGCACCCCGGATCGATCGTCGTCGCCGCGCTGCAGGTCCGGTATCAATCCCCAGCCGTATCCCCGCCTGACGGCGTCCGCGAAGTCTGCCGATGACGGAACAAGATGGCGAGGCGGATCTGCCGGGTGGCCGATCTTTTGATCGAGGTACCGATCCTGCAGCAGATCCTTGCGATTGAACACAACCAGCGGTGCCTCCGAAAGGGATTCGGCCGTAACACCATCTGCGAACCAACGACGGCAGAACTCTGCGCTCGCCATCGGCCGATACCGCATGATGCCCAACCGACTGGAGGTACACCCTTGAATCGGTGACGCAACAGACGTGACGGCAGCCATGACCGAACCGTCGCGTAGCAGTTCGGTGGTGTGGTCTTGATCGTCGAGATGAAAATCGAAACTGACTTCTTGCGTGAACTCCGCGAGGGCCCCGAGAACCCACGTGGACAGCGAATCGGCATTGACCGCGATCGAGACGCGGGCGAAGCTGTTCGAACCGTTTTCCAAACCGAGTTCTCGCACGGTGTCACGCGACAGGGCGTCTATCTGACGGGCAAGACGCAGGACTTCTCTCCCTGAATCTGTGACCTGGATGGGTTTGGTGCGCTGCACCAGGATCCGGCCAACCGAGGTCTCGAGAGCTTTGATTCGTTGACTGACCGCCGAAGGCGTGATGTGTAACTTCCGCGCCGCCGCCTCGAAGGTTCCCTCGTCGACCGCAGCGTGCAATGCCCTCAACTGCTCGAAATCCAACATAATCTGAAGCTACTCTGATGTATCCTAAGAATCATTAGCTGGACTGATTGAAATCTGAGCGGCAGGCTCGACACCATGCTCAGCACCAACGACCCTGCGTCGGCCCTCGTCGGTTTCGGGGTCGGACTGTCCTTGATCGTCGCAATCGGCGCCCAGAATGCGTTTGTTCTTCGCCAAGGCCTGACTCGATCGCATGTACTCCCGATCGTCGCAGTGTGCGCGTTGTCAGACGCAATTCTGATTCTTGCAGGCATCAGCGGAATCGGGACCCTCCTCGAACACGCACCGTCGCTGATCACGTTCGTTCGTATCGCCGGCGCCGTTTTCCTCCTGAGCTATGCGATCTTCGCCGCCAAACGGGCGCTTCGACCCCAGACGTTGTCACCGGATCAACATGGAAACGGGTCGAGGCTTACCGCCGTCACGATGGCATTGGCCCTCACCTGGCTCAATCCACACGTGTACCTTGACACCGTGGTGCTCATGGGTTCAATTGCCAACGGTCGCGGCGAAATCGGACGTTGGTGGTTTGCGGCCGGTGCCATCACGGCAAGTGTGGTCTGGTTCGGCGCCCTCGGTTACGGCGCACGTCTACTCACGCCGCTCTTTGCGAAACCCAACGCCTGGCGGATTCTCGATGCTCTGATCGCCGTGATGATGGCAGTTCTCGGAATCAGCCTGCTTATCGAATTGTGACTCGGCCGCACAACCTCGATCCGACACTGCGGGTAGCGGGATGGGTTACCGTCCAACGTGAGGGAGGCTCAATTCACCTGTCGAGAGTTGTGACCATCAGGTAGGGCTGATCACGATGACCGAGGACGATGTCGGCACCGAACCGCGCGACTCCAACCGCGGACTGGGATTGCTGTGTCTACTCGCTGCGGTCGCCGGTGTCGGGGTCGGATTTGTCGGCGGCGCGTTCCGTTGGTGCCTGATCAGGGCCGACGAACTCCGTCGGACGATCGTCGACTGGGCGCATCACGTTCCGTACGTGGGGTGGCTCGTGCCGGTACTCCTGGTGGCCCTGTGCACCGTACTTGCCGTACTGATCGTCAGACGAGTTCCCCTCGCGAAGGGAAGCGGTATCCAGCATGTCGAGGCGGTGTCCCGTGGCGAAGCGAAACCTCCGGGTATAAATCTCGTGCCTGCCAGATTCATCGGCGGTCTCTTGGCGATCGGCTCCGGTCTGGTTCTCGGCCGTGAAGGCCCCACCGTCCACATGGGCGCGGCGATCGGTGCAGAAGCGGGACGACGGGCCCGCCTTTCCGAACCGGATGTCGCCATGTTGCAAACATCCGCGGCCGGAGCCGGACTCGCTGTCGCATTCAACGCGCCGATCGCCGGCGCACTGTTCGTCTGCGAGGAAGTGACGCACTCGTTCCGGCTGCGCACCGTGCTGCCAACGCTTTTCGGTGTTTCGGTCGCGGTGGGCTGTGCACGAATCGTCATCGGCGATCAGCCTGATTTCGAGGTCGGCACCGTGCCCACACCTCAACTCGCACTATTGCCGCTGTTCGTCGTCTTCGGAATACTGACGGGATTGCTGGGTATCGCGTACAACCGCTTGATTCTGGGACTACTCGACGTCGTAGCGCGACTCGACAGGATCACGCCGACCGTCATCGCCGCAACGATCGGCGCGGTCATCGGCCTGACGCTGTTCCTCGACCCGCTGGCCAGTGGAGGCGGCGACGTCCTTGCACAGATGATCGTCGGTGGAAGGACCTTCGTTCTGCCGATTCTGCTGCTGTACTTGGTGGTTCGGTTCTTCACCGGCCCGCTGTCGTACGCCGCCGGGACTCCCGGTGGACTGTTCGCTCCTCTACTCGCACTCGGTGCACTCTGGGGGTCGATCTTCACCGGGCTGTCGAGCTTCGTGCCCGGAGTGGACGCCGGACTCACGATCACCATGGCTACCGTCGGCATGGCTGCCTTCTTCGGCGCCGTAGTACGCGCTCCGTTCACCGGAATCGTGATCGTGGTCGAGATGACAGCGGTGACGTCGACGCTGGTTCCGATGCTCGCGGCCACTGCAGCAGCGGTTTTCGTAGCCACCTTGGCAGGTTCGGCTCCCATCTACGACAGCCTTCGAGAACGAATGTTGGGAACTCGACGTCCACCTCTGCGATGATCACGATCGACATCGTCCCCGACATGTGTGTACGCAGAGGAGCATTCATGACCCCAGGAACCGACGTCGGGGAGGTCCTCGCCCTGGAGCGGGAATTGCAAACTGTCGAATGCAGGCGCAGCAGTGCACGTGTACTTGCATTGCTTGCCGAGGACTTCGTCGAGATAGGCGCGTCGGGTAGCGTCTGGAATGTCGCGTCCACAGTTGAATCACTGCGGAACGAACCCATAGACGAGGGCATCGAAGTTCATAATCTGACCGGTCGAATCATCGACGACGGCTACGTCCTCACCCAGTGGGATTCAGTCCGAGGTAGGCGTCGCGCGCGGCGAACATCTTTGTGGCGTCGAACACCGATCGGATGGCAATTGGTACATCATCAAGGCACCCCGCTCCCCTGATTTCATCCAACTCGACCTGCGAACACCCCTCTACGCCAAGGGCGTTCCGACGTAGTTCTCGGCGATCAACGTTCGCCCGGCGACCGAACGCGTGACCATGTCCAGTTCGGCCAGCTGACGGCGATGCCCGAAACCGGTGTCGTCTGGCAAGCGATGGAGCATCGACGACATCCACCACGAAAAGTGCTGCGTCCGCCACACGCGCGGCAACACCGTTTCGGTATACCCGTCCAACATCTTTCGGTCGGACGAGGTGAAGAATTTGTCCATGGCGTTCGACAGCGCGTAGACGTCGGCGATCGCGAGATTCATACCCTTCGCGCCGGTCGGCGGCACGGTGTGCGCCGCATCGCCTGCAAGAAACAGGTTGCCGTGCTGCATCGGCTCGCACACGAAGCTGCGGAACTGGAGGATCGACTTCTGAAAGATCTTGCCGTCCTTGATCTCCGCCCCCTCACCGTCGACGCGCATGTGCAGCTCGTCCCAGATCCGATCGTCGGACCAGTTGTCCACGGAGTCGTTCGGATCGACCTGGAGGTAGTGACGCTGCACCTGGGGTGTCCGCGTGCTGATCAGCGCAAAGCCACGCTCGTGGTTGGCGTAGATCAATTCTTCCGATGACGGCGGCGCCTCGGCCAGGATGCCGAACCACGCGAAGGGATACTGCCGGAAATGATCCGTACGGATCGACGGTTCGGGAATCAGCTTTCGCGTTTCGGTACGTGATCCGTCGCAACCGGCCACCAGGGCGCACTCGAGCTTCTGCTCGGCTCCGTCCGAGTCGACGAAAGTAATACTCGGGCGATCCGATTCATGATCGTGTACTTGTGCGCCGGACACTCCGAATCGAATGTCCCCGCCGTCAGCGAGGCGTCGCGCAATCAGATCCTTGAGCACCTCGTGTTGCGGATACACCGTGACTGCGCGCCCGTCGGTCAGTTCGTCGAAGGCGATGCGGTGCCCTCGCCCACCGAATCGCAACTCGATTCCGTGATGTTCGAGGCCCTCCCGCTTCAGTCGGTCACCGAGTCCTGTCTCGACCATGAGGTCAACGGTGTTCTGTTCGAGCACACCGGCACGAATGGTGCCCTCGACCTCTTCGCGAGTGCGGCATTCCAGGACTACCGAATCGATTCCCTTCAGATGCAACAGATGCGAGAGCATCAACCCGGCGGGACCACCACCGACGATTCCGACCTGGGTGCGCGAAGAAGACATACAGAGAACTCCTGAGGTGAGTGACGATTGAGACCACCCTCGACCACGACCACTCCTCTGAACAGCTGCAATTTCACTCAGTGAAAGACCGAATACGAGCTATCCAAGTCCGCCGCCACCAAGCCCGCGTGATATTCCACGGGCCGCCGCAACCAAGGCCGGCAGTAAAGGAGCTGGATCCTGCTCCACCGGAACAACTGTCGAGACCGCTGCAACGACATTGCCGCCGGATTCGCGAACCGGAGCGGCGACGGCAAGGGTCCCGACGTTCAGATACTCACGACAGACCACGAATCCGGTGCGTCTGATCTCGTCGAGGGTTGCTCGCAAGATTCGCTCGGAAGTAATGGTTTTGGGAGTGAACGACTCGAGACCGGCACGGAGGACGTCGTCGAGAAGCTCGGTCCCGCCGTGCGCAAGGAGAATCAATCCACCGCTCGACGCGTGCAGCGGCAATCTTCCGCCGGCGCGACCTACAACGGTGACAGCGCTACGCGAGGACAAGCGCTCGAGGTACAGAGCCTCGGTACCTTCACGAACGACCAACTGCACGTTCTCTCGGGTGACTTCGTAGAGGTCTTCGAGAAACGGCAACGCCACCTGCCTGAGCCCATGCGCCCCGGGCGCAAGAGCGCCGATCTCCCACAACCGCACTCCTACCTGGTACTTGCCGTCACTCCGACGCTCGAGTGCGCCCTCAGCCACCAACTGCCCACACAGTCGATGGACGGTGGGCAGTGGCAGATCGGTGCGACGACTGATCTCCGATTGCGTCAACCGCGGCGACGTCGCGTCGAAGGCACCGAGCACGATGAATGCCCGGCCGATCAACGAACGGTCGCCTGATGCCATTCACACAGTGTGACAGGGCAGTGCCACCAAGAATCCACTGTGACTGACATCAGGCGAAACGTGTTCAGGCGGTGCGGAGCTACGCGGAGTGCGCCAATTCCGGTTCGCGTTCGACCGCCGGCGGTGCGGCCTCGATCTTCATCGGCCCCTGTGCGTAGTGGAAGTGCGGACGACGGTGACCGATGAACGAACCGAACCACGACATCACAGCGACGTACCGGTTGCGGAAGCCCACCAGATACATCACGTGCACGGCCAACCACATGAACCAGGCGATCGTGCCCTTGAACTCGACCTTACGGACGCGACACACAGCGCTGAATCGGCTGATGATCGACATGCTGCCCTTGTCGAAGTACTTGAAAGGCGTTCCGGCCTTGACCTTTCCGTTCACGATCTTCGCGGCGTGACGGCCACCCTGCATCGCGACGGGCGACTGACCCGGCAGACCGTTCAGCGACGTCATGTCACCGATGGCAAAGACGTTGGCGAATCCGCCGACAGTCAAGTCCGGATTGATGAGCAGACGACCCGCGCGGTCGGTGTCACAACCGGTTGCCTCACCGAGCACTGCGGCGAAGTCGTTGGCGCGAACACCGGCCGACCAGATGACGGTCTCGGCGTCGATGCGCTTCTCTTCCTTGGTCTTTGCCGAGGACACGGTGACACCGTGCTCGTCGATGGCGGTGACCATAGTGTTGAGGACAACCTCGACACCCGACTTCTCGAGCGAAGCCTGCGTGTACTCACTGAGCTTTCCACCGAAGGCCGGAAGGGCGACGCCGGCGCCTTCGACCATGGTGACCGTGACCTCGTCGGCGCTGATGTTGTTGATGGACTTGGCGAAGTAGCGACGCGCCAGTTCCTTGATCTGTCCGGCGAGCTCGACGCCGGTTGCGCCGGCACCGACGACAACGAAGCTGAGCAGGTTGCGACGAACCAGCGCGTCGTTGGTGGTGTGGGCCTCTTCGAAGCAACGCAGGATCTGCTTACGCAGGACCTCGGCATCCTCGACGGTCTTGAGCTTGTAGGTGACCTTCTCGAACTCGTCATGACCGAAGTACGCCTGCGTGGCACCGGTGGCTGCGATGAGTGAGCGGTACCCGAGCGTATGGCGGGTACCCGAGGCTTCGTAGACGACGGTGTTCTCTTCGGCGTTGACCTCGACGACGCGGCCGAGCCGGACGTCGGCGTTGGGGTACTTCTGCAGGATCGTGCGGATAGGCGGAGCCACCTCGCCTGCCGACAGAACACCCGTCGCCACCTGGTAGAGCAGCGGCTGGAAGAGGTGCTCGGTGGTGGCGGAGATGAGAACGAACGGCGTCTTGGACTTCGCGAGAGTCTTGGCCGCGGCGAGGGCTCCGAAGCCCGAACCGACGATCACTACCTGAGTCTTCTCGTGTCCAGTCGCGTCGATGTCGGCGCGACCCGCAGCTGTTCTATCCACAACAAACTCCTCAACCAAATTGAAAGTATGACTATTACGGTATGGACTGATCATGGGTCGGGTCCAGTTAGCTGGAGTATTCGCAAGACTGTTATCTCGATTGCTCATAAGTAAGCTGTCTTCATGGACTTCCGCCAACTCAAGTACTTCCTCGTCGTGAGCGAGGAACTGAGCTTCAGTCGCGCCGCCGAGCGCTGCTTCATCTCGCAGTCGGCGATCAGCCATCAGGTTGCACGGCTGGAGAAGGAGCTCGGGGCGACGCTCTTCGAACGCTCGACCCGAGCCGTCCGCCTGGCCCCGGCAGGATCGCGTCTGGTGCCCATCGCGCAGCAAGTCCTCAGCCTCGAAACGATGGCGTACTCCGTCGCCCGCGACCCGCGCGCCCGGATCCGGATCACCGGAAACATGAGCTTCGCCGCTCAGACGCTGGACGCCATCGCACACGTGCGCGAACGTCACCCCGACCTGGACGTCGAGTTCGTCATCAAGAGTTTTGCCCACCGCATGGACGCCGTGGCCTCCGGCGACGCGGACATCGCACTGATTCGCGGCGGCGTCGACCGCCCGGGGCTCGAACCGCTGGACCTCGGCGTCGAGGACCTGCTGGTCGTCATGTCGAGCCGGCACCCCCTCGCCGGCCAGCAGAGCGTCGACCTCAACGACCTGGCTGCCTATCCCCTGCTCCTGCCGCCGCGCCAAAGCCAGGTGCTCATTCACAAGGTGGTCGAGGACGCGTTCCGCGAGATCGATCGACGCGTACAACTGGGCCCTGCAATTCCGAGCGATCACACCGCCACGCTGGACGTGATCACCAACCCTCGCGCCTGGACCCTGCTGTATTCGATCACCGCCGGCGAATCTCCACGCGCCGGAATCAGTTTCATGCGAGAGTCGCACGGCCGCTTGCGAATTCCCGTCTCGGGGGTGACCCGTAGCGGCGCTACTCACTCCACCGAGTTCGCCGATCTGATTCAAGCACTCAAGGACGCCATGAACCCGTCTTTCACTGAGTGAAAGTGTGATGGCGGTCAGCCTCCTCACCGAGCAACGTGGTGGGCAACCATGTGATGCGGCGCGCAGTTGCATCCCTTTATCGAGGAGCGGCCATGACGAGTTTGCTGAACGAACCGGTGTGGGAATCGAAGATCTTCGACGGCGAATGGGTCCCGGGCAGCGCCGAAGATCGTTTGGTCGTCGAGCCGGCCACCGGCAAGCAGTTGACGACGGTCGGCATGGCAACTCCCGAAGACGTGGCCGCCGCTGCAACAAAAGCTACTGCAGCTCAGAAGGGTTGGGCGGCACGCCCCTACACCGAACGGGCCGCCGTTCTACGCCGGGCCGGTCAACTGTTCGAGCAGTACTCCGACGAAATCGGCGAATGGGTGATCCGCGAGGCGGGCAGCATCCCCGCCAAGGCCGGGCTGGAAACACATACCGCTGCCGAAGAGTGCTACAACGCTGCGGCATTGGCCGCACACCCCGTCGGTGAGGTACTGCGCTCGGAGCAACCTCGGCTGAGCTTCTCTCGTCGCGTGCCGGTCGGAACCGTCGGCGTCATCGCACCGTTCAACTTCCCGATCATCCTGTCGATTCGTGCAGTCGCTCCCGCACTGGCGCTGGGCAATTCGGTAATCCTCAAGCCTGATCCGCGGACGGCGATCTGTGGCGGTGTGGTTCTTGCCCGCATCTTCGAAGAAGCCGGCTTGCCCGCCGGAGTGTTCAGCATGCTCCCGGGTGGCGCTGACGCCGGTGAGGCGCTCGTGGTTCATCCGAGCGTTCGCGTCATCGCATTCACCGGGTCGACACGCGCAGGACGCGCTGTCGGCGAACTGGCAGGTCGCCACCTCAAGCGCGCGCACCTGGAACTCGGCGGCAACAACGCGCTGATCGTCATGGATGACGTCGACCTCGAAAAAGCCGCATCTGTCGGCGCTTTCGGCTCGTTCATGCACCAGGGGCAGATCTGCATGACCACCGGCCGTCAACTGGTGCACGAAAGTATTGCCGCCGACTACACCGCACTCCTTGCCGAACACGCCGACAAGCTTCCGGTAGGTGACCCGTTCACCGGTCAGGTGGCACTCGGTCCCATCATCGACGCCAAGCAACGCGACCACATCCACTCGCTGGTCACCGGAAGCATCGCGGCCGGAGCGAAACTGGCTGCCGGTGGCACCTACGAGGATCTCTTCTACCGGCCCACCGTGCTGGCCGACACCCCGCTCACCGCGCCGGCCTTCGCCGACGAGGTCTTCGGGCCGGTCGCGCCGGTGACCTCGTTCGCCACCGTCGAACAAGCCGTCGCCATAGCCAACGATTCCGAGTACGGATTGTCGCTGGGCATTCTCACCTCCGATGCCATGCGCGGACTCGAGCTCGCTCAACAGATCCCCACCGGCCTGGTACACATCAACGACCAGACTGTCGGCGACGAAGCCGTCATCCCGTTCGGCGGCATGGCGTCTTCCGGTAACGGTGGCCGCGTCGGCGGCATCGGCGCAAACCTCGATGCCTTCACCGAAACACAGTGGGTGACCGCGCAGAGCGCACTCCCGGTCTACCCCTTCTAGTCCGAGACTCACCGAACTGGCCCGAACTACACCAAGCACGCTTCAGGGGCTCACTGACCAGCATTGACGGGATCGATCTCGCGGACTTACCATCCAGAGAAAATTACTTCGCCACATTAAGCATTTTCTCTTGTAATTCCCGAGAAGGACCCCCTTGACGAATTCAGTGACGACCGACAGTGCTGCGCAGCCAACCGTCTGCGACACCCCGGATACATCAGTCGTAGTATCACCGCGCCGCGAGGCCGTCATCATCGCGGCCCTCAGCCTGGCCGCGATGATCGTCTCGATGATGCAGACGTTGCCCGTTCCGATTTTGGGACGCATTCAGTCCGATCTGGGCGCATCCTCGGCCGGTATCAGCTGGGTGACCACGGCGACCCTGCTGTCGGCGGCCGTCTTCACTCCCCTGCTCGGCCGCTACGGTGATCAGCACGGCAAGAAGCGCACGCTGGTGGGCGTTCTGATCGTCATGGTGATCGGTTCTGTCGTGGCCGCACTGGCACACAATCTGCCGCTACTCGTTCTCGGACGCGTCCTGCAAGGAACGGCCACCGCCATCTTCCCGCTGGCTCTGTCGGTACTGCGCGAAGAGGTCCGCCCACACAAGCTTCCCGGCGCGATGGCCTTGGTCAGCGGAACCCTTGCCTTCGGCAGCGGCCTCGCCCTCGTGGCCACCGGGCTGCTCACATCGGCTCCGGATGCCGACTACCGCAACGCCTTCTGGATGGCGACCGGATTCGCGTTGCTTGCCCTCGTCGCGGTCATCACGCTGGTGCCCGCAACCAAACACAAGAGCGGCGGCCGCGTCGACGTCATAGGTGCACTGAGCCTGGGCGCTGCACTCCTTCTACTCCTGTTGTCGATTTCTCAAGGCCACCAATGGGGTTGGTTCTCACCCTTGACCATCGGTGTTTTCCTTGCCTCGATCGTGATGTTCGCAGTGTGGGTCTGGATCGAGAAGATCGTCGACGAACCGCTGGTCGACATGCGGATGTTCGTCCACCGGCCCGTGATGATGGCGAACCTGGCCGGTGTCATGGTGGGCTTCGGGATGTTCGCCAACTTTCTCGGCATCTCCTACCTCGTGCAACTTCCGCGCTCTCTCACGGGATACGGATTCGACGCGAGCATTCTGCGCGCGTCGGTGGAATTCCTTCTGCCGGGAGCGATTGCCTCGCTGATCGCCGCACCGATCGCTGGGCGCCTCATCAGAGTGCGCGGACCACGCTTCGTTCTGGGACTCACTGCGATCTGTGGTGCGGTCCCGTTCGCCTGGCTCGCATACGACCACACGCATACCGCGTCCGTCATCGGTGCGGGCATCGTGATCGGCGCCGCCGTCAGCCTGGGTTACGCGGCCATGCCCGCCATCATCATGTCGAGTGTTCCGCATCGCCAGAGTGGAATAGCCAACGGAATCAACTCGATCTCCCGTTCCACCGGTAGCGCCATGGGCAGTGCCGTGGTGACCACGATTCTCGCCTCGATGACCATCGCCAACCTGCCCGAAGGCACACCCACGTTGCCCAGCGAGTCCGCCTTCACCGTCACGTTCGTCACCGCCGCAGTGGCCTTCGCCCTCGTCGGTTTGGTCGGCTGGCTGGGTCTGCGCCCCGTACCGTCCCCGGCCACCTCGGAACAATCTCCCGCTGCGTGAGATCGAAAGTACCGCAGAGACTTAAGCGCACCGTAGCCTGCGCAGATGGCAGGTGAGACGCTCTACGTGGTCGATCGGATAGTCACGAAACCCGGGTGCGGGAAGAAGTTCGTCGACGAATGGCGCACGGGCTACCTGCCCAACGCCGGCGGTCGAAACCTGACTCTCGACAATGTACTTGTCAGTCCGCCGCTGTGGTCCGAGGACGAGTCGAACGTCGTGACGATCACGTGGGCCGTCGAGGGTACCGCCGGTTGGTGGGCGATGACTCGTTCCAGTCGGGGCGACTCCGCCCTCGGACAATGGTGGGACGCAATGAATCCGCTCATTGCCGAACGAACGCGCACCATGGCTGCCACTGCCGATGACGTCGAGAGTCTTGCCGATGTATAACGTCACACGGGTGGTCTTCACTGCCGATGACACAGAATCGGACGGCTGGGCCGATGCGATGAACACCATTGCAGCAGCGGCGGAATCGTCGGGCGCAGTTCGCCATCTCGTCACCGCCACACTGCCCGGCGTCATCAACGGCGGAGATCTGATCGTGCATCTCCAGTTCGAGGACGAAGCTGCGTGGCAGGCCTCTCGAGGTGCCGTTGACGCCGGGCTTCACCACGCCGCCGTCGGGCAAGTTCACGGCGCCGAGTACACGTCCGGGACCGCAGGTCGCTCGCGCGCCACCGGGCCGAACGGGGTGTACCGGGCGCTGCTGATCCGCGTCGCGCCCGATACTCCCGAGGACACGATCGAACGCTTCGAAAGCGACTTGCTGAAGATGCCCGGTCATATCTCCTCGATCGCGGCCTGGCGACTCAGTCGAGTGAGTGCGGCGACGGACGAGTGCCACGCATCCGACGAAGCACCGTGGACCCACGTGTGGGAGCAGGAATTCACCGACCTCGCGTCACTGCAGACCCAGTACCTCGACCATCCGATCCACTGGGGCGTCGTTGATCGATGGTTCGACCCCGAATGCACCGAAGTCATTGTGCGGGAGAGGGTCTGCCACACCTTCGGCAAACTGGGCGACGAAGTCCTACCGAGCGGCGGCTGACGCCTCACGGATCATCGCCCAGGCTTTCCGGCGTGCCGGTTCTGTGAGTGACAACGACGGAATGGTGAGGAATCCGTGAAACAGCCCGTCGAAGCGATGATGCTGCACGGGGACGCCGGCCGAGGCAAGCAGTTTCGCGTACTCGTCGCCGGACGAGCACGGCGGATCCAGCTCGGCTGTCAGAACGACGGCCGCTGGTAGATCGGCGAATGACTCTGCCCGAGTGGGTATTACCCGCACGTCATCTCGGCGTTCGGGGGCATACTGGTCCCAGTACCACTTCATGGCCGTAGTCGTGTTGTAGTGATCGGTCCCGTAGCGGCGGTAGGACTCGGTGTCGAAATCGTCGTCGATCACGGGATAGATGAGAACTTGCGCCGCGACCGCCGGGCCTCCACGATCGCGGGCTGCGATCGCAACTGTCGCAGCAAGATTGCCGCCCGCACTGTCGCCGGCAAGCACGATCCGGTTCGGGTCTGCGCCGTAGTCTTGCGCGTGCTTCGCCGCCCACTCCAATGCGACATAGACGTCGTCGTGTGCTGCCGGCGCGGGATGCTCAGGGGCCAGACGATAGTCGACGGAGACCACCACGGCGCCGACACCTTCCGCCATGGATCGGCAGAATTCGTCATGGCTGTCCAGGTCACAGAACACGAAGCCTCCGCCATGAGCGAAGACGACCAGCGGCACAGCGTCGGAGGACGTGTGCGGGCGGTAGACGCGGATCGACAGATCTCCCCCGGGTCCGTCGATTGCGAGATCTTCGACCGCACGCATATCGGGAAGCCGTTCCAGCGGGGCTCGTCGATTTCGAAGCAGAGCGCGCAGCTCCGACGGCTCGAAGCTGGTGACGTCCGGGAAAGCAGCGTTGAGCGTGGCCAGCATCGTGATGACTTCCGCGTGAATTGTCATGTGCACTCCTGATCTCGGACGTCGGGCATCCGCCAAGGTAGATCGCCTGCGGTCGAGTGAGAACACACCTTCCCGATCAGTGGTCTGTTCGGTCGTGAGAAGTCGCGAGAAGTCGCGAGAAACGAAAAGGGAGACCACACCTCGTTGTGTGGTCTCCCTTTCGATTCGGTTCAGCCGATCAGGCGTCAGCCCCTAGTGCGAGCATCGACCTTGTCGTCATCGTCGTCGCGCTCACCGGCCGCGAGCTCGATTCCCGATTTCTCGCCGTCGGCGTCAGTGCCCGCCTTCTCGAGTTCCACCGGTGTGTCACCGGACGCAACCTCTTCGGCGTCAGGTTCCTCCGGTAGTGGTTTCTTGAGGCTCAGGATGATCGAGCCCGCCAACACCACGATGATCACTGCGAGGCTGACCAGCGAGGGGATCTCGGGGATCGACGTGCTGATCACCTTGTGGCTGGCCTGCATGATCAGCTTCACGCCGATGAAGGCGAGAATGATCGACAGACCCTTGGACAGGTAGTGGAACTTCTCGAGCAGACCCGAGAGCAGGAAGTACAGGGCACGCAGACCCAGGATCGCAAACGCGTTGCTGGAGTACACGATGAACGGATCGTCACTCACTGCGAGCACTGCCGGGACACTGTCGACTGCGAACACGAGGTCGGCGGCCTCGATGGCGACGACGACGGCGAACAGCGGTGTTGCGACGCGCTTTCCGGCTTCCTTGACGAAGAACTTGGTTCCTGCGTATTCCTCGCGGACCGGCATGATCTTGCGCAGCAGGCGAACTGCCAGCGAGGTTCCCGGATCGAAGCTCTCGTCGTCGTCCTTGAGCAGCTTGTAAGCGCTGTAGAGCAGGATGGCGGCGAAGACGAACAGTACGGCCGTGAACTTGCTGACCACTGCAACGCCCGCGGCGAGGAAGATACCGCGGAAGATCAGGGCGCCGATGACACCGAAGAACAACACGCGGTGCTGGTACTCACGGGGCACCTTGAAGTATCCGAAGATCAGGGCGAACACGAAGAGGTTGTCGACGGACAGACTCTTCTCCAACAGCCAGGCTGTTGTGAATTCGACGCCCGAGTTCACCCCCAAGGTCAGGGTGACGACCACCGCGAACACGAGAGACAAACCGACCCAGAGCGCACTCCACCAGGCCGCTTCCTTGAAGCCGATGACGTGCGCGCCGCGGTGGGCGAGCAGGTCGATGAGCAACATGACGACGATGACTGCGGCGAACGCGGCCCACGCCCACATGGGAACGTTCATCGCTGACCACCTACCCGAATGGCACTGATGACTGCGGTCACGGGGAGCTCCTTCACTGAGTTCGGACGGCCGTCTCGCCGTCTTCTCCAGTGTTCCTTGCCGACTTATCTCCATCCCGGTCGAAATATCGACGACTTTTGACCATAAAGTTGCCGAAACCCGGCAGTTTGGGCGGTTTGCAGCCGAAACCACTCTTGGAGGGCATCTTGTTCTAGCCTGGCAAGCATGAGCACCTCGTTGTACTACTCCGCCGTCCGCACCACACCGCTGACCGACGACGAGAAGGCCGAAGTCGACCGACTCATCGCCGTTCACAACGACGAATTTCCGTTCGACGCCGAGGTCCTCGACCTCTACCCGTCGGATATCCCCGACACTCTGCTCAACGGTTCGACGAAGATCTCGAGCGATCCGACCGAGGTGATCCCTTCGCTCGTCTACTGGTTCAACGCTCTGACCGAACTCCGGCGAGCGGTGCCAGACGCCGACTGGGACGTTTCACTCGACGACACCCCCGCCGATTGGGATGACAACTCCGGCTACTCGCTCCCCGGACTCGACGACATGCAGTAGCGAGTCAGGGGTTCGGTAGGACGGCGGCTCCGTAGCTCTCCAGCGCGATGAGGGCCAACTCCGTCGGCAGTCGACGCTGGTCCACGCTGCGGCCTCGTAGCGTTTCGGCCTGATCGAGTCGATACCGCACGGTGTTCTTGTGCAGACCGAGGGCTGCGGCCGTAGCGGCTGCGGTGCAATTGTTCTCGTAGTAGACCCGGACCGTGTTCCGGATCCGCGACGTGACGCCGTCCGTGCCGGCCAAGCCCTTCAGTTCCCGAGCCACCAGCGCACGGAGTTCGTCCAGATCGTCGGTGAGCAGACAGGGAACCTGAACGTCCTCGTAGACGGTGACGCCCGGCGAACCCGTGGAACGGACCGCGACGCGCTGGGCGGCGAGCGCCTCGCGATGACTGCGAGCGAATCCCTCCATCCCGTACCCGCCGGCCCCCACTGCGACACGAAGGTCCGAAATCCGAGCACGATCGAGCGACGCCCACTCACGGCTGTCGAAATGCGCGACCCACGACCACAGCTCGCGTGCGCCCGAAGGCAGAGTGAGAACACGCTCCCCTTTGGATTCGTCCACGAAGGAACGTGCGTACGAGTCCAACCTGGCCAATACGTCCGCGGCCGGGTCGGTGTCGTCCGTCCAGAGAACAAACGCGGTGTGGTGGCGCCGCATCGGGTAGTCCAGAATCCGGGAGGCTTCGTCGGAGTGAAGTGCTTCGCCGGCGACAATCGCGTGCACCGTCTCGGACCGACGTGCAAAAGCGCCGCGCGCCAGGCTCTCCCGCTCCTGCGCATACGTCGCCACCAACAGTTCGGTGGTCACTTCCAGCCACCTCATCGCCGAGCCCCAGACCCGAACCAGAAGGGCACGTTTGAGTTCGGGACCGATCGGCAGCGCCTCGATCGACTCGTCGACGAAACCCAGCATCGCGAGGCGTCCGGCACCGTAGATCTTGAGAAGGACCCGTAGATCCATACCGCGTCGAGCGACGGTGAGTGCAAGCGCAATCGACTCCGCCGGCGGAGTGACCTCCTCGGAACCGCCCGCGATCGCGGCCACGATGACGCGGAGCTGCGCCGTGGTGCTTGCATCCACATCGCGTCGTAGCTCCCGATCAGCCGCCACCTCGGGATTTGCCGCGGCAATGGCGTCGTCGATGCGTTGGACGAAACCGTCGATCACCTCGGGTTGGAGATAGATGGGCGCGAGATTCGCAATCCAACCATCCAACTCCGAGGTATCCATGGGCGCCTTCCGACTGGGATCCAATTTGTGACTTTGTCACAAATCTACCGCTTCGTTTCAGCCAAGGAGCCCTAGCAACCCAGTTTCGGCTGGTCCACAATCACATCTCACCGCAGTTTCGTCACCGCAGTTTCACGTCACTGCAATCCCATCCCCCTAGTTCTGGAGACCTTCGCGACATGAACAAGCCTTTCGACGGTCAGGTAGTGGTCATCACCGGCGGCGCCCGGGGCATCGGATTCGCCACCGCGAAACGGCTCGTCAGCCTGGGCGCGACAGTCGCGATCGGCGATATCGATGAAGCCACTCTCGCGCAGGCGGCGAAGGATTTGGGCATCCGGACGTTCGGGCGTCTCGACGTCACCGACCCTGCCTCGTTCTTCGACTTCCTCGACACCGTCGAAGGTGAACTCGGCCCGATCGACGTACTGGTCAACAATGCAGGCATCATGCCGGTGGGCCGGATCGTCGACGAGGACGACACCGTCACCAGACGCATCATCGAGATCGACGTCCTCGGCGTGATCACGGGAACCAAGCTCGCACTGCGCCGGATGCTGCCGCGGGGGCGCGGGCACGTCATCAACATCGCTTCGCTTGCAGGCGAACTCCCGTGCCCCGGTTTGTCGACGTACTGCGGCGCCAAGCATGCGGTCTTGGGATTCACCGATTCGGTTCGCAAGGAAGTTCGTGGCACCGGTGTACACGTGTCGTCCGTACTGCCGACGCTCACCAACACTCAACTCACCTCGGGCACTTCGGGAATGAAGGGATTCCGCGAGGTTCAGCCGGAGGAAATCGCCGAAGCCATAGTCGGTTTGATGACCAAACCCCGACCACGCGTGCGCATTACGCGAGTGTCCGGGCTACTGGTGCAGGCCCAGGGGTTCTTCCCCCGGCGGCCGTACGAGGCATTGAGTCGACTGTTCGGCGTCGAGACACAGTTTCTCGGTGACGTCGACACTGCAGCCCGCGCTGCCTACGAGGAACGGGCCCGCGCCAGCTGATCAGGTCAGCTCGGTGGCGGGCCAGTCGAGCAGCTTGGCGCCCAGTACAGCCGCGTGGAGGGCAAAGCTGTCATTGGGGTCGTTGACGTTCTGGCCGGTGAGTTCACGGATACGGTCCAAGCGGTACGTCACCGCGCGGACCGACAGATGCAGATCACGGGCGGTCTTCGCGGTATTGCCGCCGGCGGAGAAGTACGCGAGCAATGTGTCGATCATCGGCCCTGCGCCGCCGCGCGCCTCGAGCAGCGGTGTGAGCAGGGTGTGGATCAGATCGGTGACCGCCGGCCTGTCGTTGACCAGAACCCGGTAGACCAGCAGGTCACGAGCATCGATGACCCGCGCGTCCAACGACAGGCGTTGCGCCAGGTCGAGTGCGTCGAGCGCTTCCCGGTACGACGCCACCACGCCGGAAGCAGTGGCGCGCGGACGCCCGACCGCGATCTGCCAGGTGCCGTTCAGCGCGCGTCGCTGCAACTGCACGCGGCCGTCGTCGTCGGTTCCGGGTCCGAGAGCCGATCGAATGCCCGCCAGCACGTGATCGACGGCATCGCGATCCGGCGCCGCGAAAACGACGACAAGCTTTCCGCTCTTGCTCGCAACCAACGCGTCGGCATCGCCTTTGCTGCCCAGGACGGCACGTTCGACGGCCCGCACCAAGGGGTTGTCGTCGGTGAACTCGCGGGCAGCGGTCACCACGGCCACAGCATGCGGCCCGCTGAGGTGAAGTCCGAATCCTGAAGCACGACCCAACAATCCGACGACGTCAGCGCCGCCGGTCAACAGGTCGTCGACGAACTCGCGGCGTGCCGATACCTGCGAGCGGACCAGTGATCGCCTGGCCAACTGAAATCCTTCGGCCAGTTCGGCCACAGCATCGTCGACGGCGCGCAGCATGACTTCACCGGCAGCGACTACGGCAGTCGGATCCGATTGCGCCGCAACAACAGCGGGGAGTTCACGCCACAGGCGCCAGGCCGACGAGAGATACAGATCGAGCAGGGCTCGCAGGGCGACACCCTGCTGCGCTGCTTCTTCACCGCGGGCGCGGAAACGATGCAGCTGACGACGCTGCAGCGGTTTTCCTTCACAAACCGCGTCGCTGAGCACGTCGAGGAAGTCCCCCAGCAGTTCGACGGGTAGGCCACCGGCGTCGTCCGCACCTGCCGCGGCTACCCGGGAAAGCACTTCTGTGGGCACTCCGGTTGCGTTCACCCCCGCATTCTTCCACCACGTGCCGAAAGTGGGCGGACTGTCGTGCCGGAACCGCTAGTCTTCGCCGACCAGGATATGCGCGTAACTCACTCCGCCGGCTCCGATCATCTGCGCGAATCCGACCCGCGCACCGTCGTGCTGACGGACCCCGGACTGCCCACGAATCTGTTGCGTGATCTCGACGAACTGGGAAAGACCGGTAGCTCCACCGGGATGTCCACGGCCGATAAGTCCACCACTGGGACTGACCGCGACACGGCCTCCGATGTGGAAGTCGCCGTCTGCCATCGCGGACGAGGCCTTCCCTTCTGCCGCCAACCCGAGATCCTCGATGTACTGCAGTTCTTCGACGCTGAAGGCCTCGTGAACCTCTACGACGTCGACGCTGTCGGGGCGAATGTCGGCTTGCTCGTAGGCACGGGCGGAGACCCGCTTGGTCACACCGAGATCAGGCATGAACGCGGCAGCCCCGTGCCACTTGTCGGTCTCCGCTACGGCGGCAGCCACTCGGACGACCCGACTGACGTTCGCGAGTCTTCTGCTGGTGATGACGACTGCCGCTGCGCCGTCACCGATCGGGCAGGATTCGACGCGCCGGAGCGGATCCACCAGCATCGGTGCAGCTTTCAACTCGTCCATCGTCAACGCTTTGTTGCGCTGCGCCATGGGATTTCGACTTGCATTGAAAAGGTTCTTCTCCACCACCAGGAGGCTGGTATCGGCCGATTCGCCGTGTCGATGCATGCGGGCCTGCTTCATCAACGCAAACGGAACGGCAGGAACTGCCATTCCGGATACAGAAATCAAGTCCGGTGCACGTTCCCCCTCGGCAGCGCGGCTCATCAAGAGAGCACCGAGGCTTCCGATTCCGACCACCGCAGCGGTTTCCACCTGCCCCGAGGCCACAGCAGCGCGGGCCTGCTCGAAAGCCGCTGTGCCAGTTGCTGATGCGTTCTCCACCGCAACAGCTGGAATGCCGGTCCACGCCATTTCGTGCAGAACCAGCGGAGCGGACGACATTCCGGTACCGACTGCACCGACCACGAGCAGGCCGATTTCAGCCCAGTCCAAACCGGAATCCTCGAGGGCCGCGTTCAACGCCTGTCCCCCCTGAACGTGCGGCAGTGTCGTCGTTTTGGAGACGAACGGCGTCATTCCGACACCCGAGATGTATACCTCACGCATCGCGCGACTCCTTTTCGAAACCGTATGTCGTGAACAGTGCGTCTTCCGTGCTCGCAGTGCGGGGAACAACGGAAACCACATCGCCGATCCGAACGGGACCTGTACTGACTCCCAGAATTTCGATGTCGGCGTCACCGATACGCACCTGCGCGATGGTCACGGGAGGTTGCACTCCGGCAATCGGAAACGCTGCAGTGCAATGCGATAAGACGGTCCCGGACTCTGCCAGTTCGATCTGCGACGCAGGGGCGTAGCACTTGGCGCAACGCTCACGGCAGGGGAAGCTGATGTTCTCGCACCGACTGCACTGCGAAGCCAGCAGTCTGATGCTCGTGCCTTCACACCGCAGGGCGGCATTGTCGAATGAAGGGTGCATTATTCGTCTGTCCTTTCGTCAGACTCGTCGAGCCTGATCAGCCCAGTAGAGTTCCCGGAGATCCTTCTTGAGGACCTTCCCGTTGACGCTGCGCGGGAGTCGTTCGACGAAGTCGATTCGCTTCGGAGCGCGGACGCCTCCGAGCTTGTTGCGACACAGGGCAATCAGTTCGTCGGCGCCTACTTCTGCGCCTTCGTTGAGCTCGACGACAGCGGTGACGGCCTCGCCCCATTCCGGGTCCGGGATGCCGATGACGGCGCAGTCCTGAACAGCAGGGTGCGACCAGATCACCTGCTCGACCTCTGCCGGGAAGACGTTGAATCCGCCCGAGATGATCATGTCTTTCTTGCGGTCGGTGAGCGTCAGGAAGCCTTCGTTGTCGAGGTATCCGATGTCGCCGGTGTGGAGCCAACCGTCACGTATGGTGTCGGCAGTCGCCTCGGGGTTGTCGTAGTACCCCTTCATGACCAAGTCGCCGCGTACGCAGATTTCGCCACGCTCACCATTCGGAAGCGCATTGTCTTCGTCGTCGCGGATTTCGACTCTGATCAACGGCGACGGCCGACCGCAAGACAGCAATCGGGCGTCGTCAGCGATCTCGCCGTCGACAAAGTGCTGCTCGGGGCGCAGGAAGCTGATGGAGCCGGGGGCTTCTGTCTGGCCGAAGCATTCGATCATCACCGGACCCAGAACCTTCAAGCACTTGCGCAGCTTCTCGGCCGACATCGGGGCAGAACCGTAAAGGAAGTAGCGCAGCGACGTGAGGTCGTACTTCGCAAGGTCGGGGTGTTCGATCAACCGGTAGATCACGGTGGGCGGCAGGAATAGGTCGGTGACGTTGTATCGGTCGATCGAATCGAGCAGGGTCTCCGGATCCGGCCGCTTCAGCACGACGACGGCGCCGCCGCGGGCAGTTGCCGGCAGGGTCAGCATTCCGGCGGAGTGCGTCATGGGAGCGGCCGCCAGGTTGACCACCTTCTCGTCGGCGCGATAGTGCATGGCAAGCATCAGCTGCGCAACACACATCGAGAAGCTGCGGTGGGTGTTCATCACACCCTTGGGAGCCCCCGTCGTGCCACCGGTCGGTGAAATCATCGCAACGGAATCCTGTGGAACGTCCACCGTCGGCCTCGTCGCCGGTACGACGCCGAGCCAGTCCGCCAACGCAACGGCGTACCCACTAGTGCCTTCGACAGAGCCACCCTCGAGACAGATGTACTGGATGCGGTCACCGACTGCACCGTGAATCTCGTCTACAGCTGCGGCGAGCGCAGGGTGATAGAAGAGAATCTCGCAATCGAACTGGTTGATGAATCCGATGCTGTCCGTGATCGGACTGTTCGGATTGAGAGGCACCCAGGTTCCACCGGCACGCCAGGCAGCGATGACGCACAACCACGCTGCGGGATCATTGGGCGCGAGAACGCCGATCTTGGTTTCCGGCTTCATTCCGTCTCGCAGCAACGCGTTAGCGACACGACAGGACAGCGAACCCGCTTCTTCGAACGTCCAGTCGACGTCACCGTGACGATATGCGATGGCGGCGGGATCGACGCTCCACCCTTGGTCGAAGAAATCGGAGAGGGCCATGGGAAACCATTCCTTCCCTCCTGCGGGCCGCAGCGTCCCAGGAAGTTGTCAGTAACTGTTTACATCTCGGTGAAACGTAAGCTCCCCCAGCCAACCTGTCAACCATCAATGATGGCAAAACCGTTGCACAACAACACAATCCAGCCAACAGCCAAACAGGCTCAGCAGATCACTCCGTCTCGTACGCTAAACCATACGCCATTAGTTTTACCGACGGCGTACGCATTGACCATTTAACCGAACTGCGTTAGATTAACCAATGTGACTTGAGGCACACCGATTCAGTTCCCACACGAAAACTGCTGCTGGTGAACAACATCCGAGCGCACATTCCAAGCCACACCCGCAACCACCCCTTCCGACTAAGGAGCACGATGGCTTCAGCACGCGAACTGATCGATGCGTCTCCGCTCAGCAGACTCCAAATACGGGTAATCCTTCTGTGCACGCTGGTCAACATGGCCGAGGGATACGACATCCTTTCGATGTCACTCGCCATACTGCCGATCACGGACGACTGGGGGATATCCGGCACCCAGTCCGGCATGCTTTTCAGCGCCGGCCTCATCGGCATGGCAGTCGGCTCGATCGCCTTGGGACCGGTCGGAGACCGATACGGGCGCCGCCCCCTCCTGATCGGTTCGCTGGTAGTCATCACAGTCGGTCTTCTACTATCCGCAGCCAGCCGGGACGTCACACAACTTGCGCTTGCGCGCCTGCTGGCCGGCGTCGGTATGGGCGGCATCATCCCGAGTTCGCCGATCATCGTCGGCGAGTACGCACCTGCACGCAAGCGCTCGACGCTCATCGCACTGTTCGCGATCGGCATTCCCCTCGGGGGTGTACTCGGCGGCGCCGGAGCAGCGGTGCTGATGTCGACCTACGGCTGGCACTCCGCATTCCTGCTCGGCGCGGTCGTCACGGCGATAATGGCGGGTGTGGCCTATTTCGGAATCCCCGAATCACCGGACTTCCTCGCAGCCAAGGGAACCGAGTCGTCGCGAAAGAAGCTGGACGAACTGATCTCCAAGATGAAACTGACCGGAGTCCCGGCTACGGGTAGTCACACGACACCCGCGCGGCGGTCACCGAACGTCTCCGGATCTGCGCACCTGAAGTCCTGGGCCCTGGCGACGACATGCATCGTCTTCGGCCTGGTCAACATCGCATACTTCTTCGGCAATACCTGGACACCGAAGCTTCTCAAGCTTGCCGGCATGTCCAACAACGCCGGAATCAGTGGTGGACTGATGTTCTCGCTCGGAGGCGCGCTCGGAACTCTGGTCTTCGCCGGGCTGGCCCTTCGATTCGCCTCGATGTGGATCACGATGGGCTTCATCCTCGCCGGATCGCTACTGTTCGGCGTCCTCGCTCTGGTCTCGACTCAACTCAGCCCCGCGCTGGTGGCGTCAGCTCTGCTCGGGCTGTGTATGACCGCGGCCTACACCGGGCTGTACGTCATGGTGCCGATCCTCTTCCGCCCCGAAGCACGTGTCTCCGCTCTCGGAATCGCAGCGGGACTCGGCCGCATCGGAAGTATCGTGACGCCGTTGGGGATCGGTCTACTCGTCGACCGTTCGTGGACGACGGAATCCATCTTCTTCCTCTTCGTCGTACCGACCCTGCTCGCCGCCGCAACGATCGCGTACGCACAGATTCGCAATACCAGGGAATCAGTCGCCCTTGCCGTCGACGGCGAAAAGGCATCTGTACCTGCCGCTTGATCAGATCGAGTTGTCCACTTGGTCGGCGTGAAGAACCCCGTAGAGGAAACTTCGCATCATCTGTTCGTACAACTGCCTGGGCGTACGTTGATTCGACTTCAGTGCGGCGTCGAGGACCGGGTGGGCAATTCGATCTACGTTGGCAAAAACGGCGGAACGCTTGGCCTCGGGCCTCATCGCCTCCGTGAGGGTGACACCCAAGGTCAGCTTCTCGAGGCCGTCGAGGATCTGAACATGCAGCCGCACAGGAACTCCCGAACTCTCGAGGTAGTCTGCTGCCGCCTCGAACATGTCAGTCACGAGGTCTCTCGGAAGAAACTGCAACATCACCGGCGCGGCATTACGGTGTCGCAGAATCACATCCCGAAAGTTCAAGCCGTACGCGACAACCCAATCTTGCCAATCGCCCGACGCGGGTTGACGCGGAATCCTGGTCTCGAACACGATTGCTCGCGCAACCTCCGTCAAAATCTCGTTCTTGTCGGAGAAATGGTGATACAACGACGGAGCTTTGACGTCGAGGTACTTGGCCAGACGCGGAAGACTGAAAGCGTCCAAGCCCTCGGCATCGATAATCGAGATTGCCGCAGCAACTGCGGCGGTTCGGCTGATCAACGGTTTCGACGGTCGAGCCATGTCGCTCTTCACTCCTGATTTGCTCGGCGTCCGAAGATCGTACAAGCACCGATCGAAAGGTCAGGAAAGGCGCATCGAACCCGTGTCGATGTACCGCTGATGGAACGAGAATGCCTCGCCCAGGAGGTGCGGAGTCTGCCCCGCACCCGGCTGAGCGTCGGCGCGAGCGATGTAATCGTGGAGCAGCGGCCGGAACTCCGGGTGAGCACAGTTGTCGACGATCAGGCGTGCGCGTCGCCGCGGAGACAGACCTCGCAGATCCGCCAATCCCTGCTCGGTGACAAGCACCTGGGTGTCGTGCTCGGTGTGATCGACGTGCGGGACCATCGGCACGATCGCCGAGATCTCACCGCCGCGGGCCGTCGACGGGCTCAGGAACATGGACACGTAGCCGTTGCGGGCGAAGTCTCCCGAGCCGCCGATTCCGTTCATGATCTTCGTCCCCATGACGTGCGTCGAGTTCACATTGCCGTAGATGTCGGCCTCGAGCATGCCGTTCATGGCGATGATTCCGAGTCTGCGCACCACCTCGGGGTGGTTGCTGATCTCCTGCGGTCGCAGCGTGATGTGATTGCGATAGAAGTCGATGTTCGCAGTCAGTTCCTCGATGCCTTCTTCGGTGAGCGCCAGAGCCGTCGACGACGCATGCGCGACGGTTCCGTCTTTGATGAGCTTCAGCATCCCGTCCTGGATGACCTCGGAGTAGCAGGTCAACCCTCGGTACGGCCCGCGATCGAGACCTCCGAGCACCGCGTTGGCGACATTGCCGATGCCCGCCTGCAGCGGAAGCAACGTATCGGCAGGCATCCGTCCGGCACGAACCTCGAAGTCGAAGAATTCCAGGACGTGGCCGGCGATCGCCTCGCTGACGGCGTCAGGCGCGGTGAGTGGGCTCGCACTGTCACGGCAGTTGGTCTCGACAACGGCCACAACCTTCGCGGGATCCACCCGGAACGTGGTCTGGCCGATCCGGTCCTCGACACGAATAATCTCGAGCGGCTTGCGATGCGGCGGCAACGCGGTGCCGTAATAGACGTCGTGAATACCTTCCATCGCCTCGGGGACCCATGAGTTGACTTCGAGGATGACCCTGTCGGCTACGTCGAGCCACGTCTTGTTGTTGCCGATCGACGCGGAGGGAATCAGTTCACCCGATTCGGTGATACCCGCGACCTCGACCACAGCGACGTCGACATTGCCGTAGTAGCCCTCCCACACCTGCTGAGCCACGTGGGAGAGATGGATGTCCACGTAGTCCATGCGCCCGTCGTTGATCCGGCGACGTGCGGTGGCCTCGGACTGATACGGCATGCGCAGCGCGATTCCGTCGACCTCCGCGAGCAGTCTCTCGGTCTCGGTGGACACCGAAGCGCCGGTGAGGAGATTGATCGTGAAGTTCGATCCGTTGCCGCGGGTCTGGTGAATGCGCTCGGCGAGAGCCGGGATCACAACCTTGGGTGTACCGGCACTGGCGAAACCACTGATCGCGACGGTGTCACCCGGATGAATGAACTTCACCGCGTCGGCCGCGGACATCACCTTCGACGCAAAGGCTGTGGCGCGAATGCGGTTGGAGTTGGCTTTGTGTCCGGTCTCACCGAGGGATGAACTCACGCCACCAGGATAAACAGGGCACGTCGAAGCGATTTACGGGGATAAGCCAGACAGAATCGCTTCGACGTGCTATGCGCTGAGATCAGCTGACGACCCCGTAAGCGCCTTCGCCTACCAAGCTCGCGATCCGATACTTCTGGATCTTGCCCGACCCTGTCAGTGGAAACGCCTCCGCACTGAACCACTCCTTGGGTGCCTTGTGGCGAGCCAGTCGTTCGGTGCAGAATTCGACCAGTTCAGCGGCGGTCGGTTGGTCGGACTCGTCCTTCCACCGGATCACGGCGACGACCCGCTCACCCCACACCTCGTCGGGGACACCGACAACCGCGACGTCCAGAATCTTCGGGTGCGTGAAGATCACGGACTCGACCTCACGCGGATAGATGTTCTCCCCGCCGCGGATGATCATGTCCTTGAGGCGGCCGGTCACCCGGACGTATCCACGTTGATCCATCGTTCCCAGGTCACCGGTATGCAACCAACCGTCCTCGTCGACGGTGGCGGCCGAGGCCTCCGGATTGCGGAAGTACTCGGTCATGACGAGGTACCCGCGAGCACAGATCTCGCCTTGTTCGCCGAGCGGGACGCTGTCCCCGGTCACGACGTCGGAGATCTTCACCTCGACCTGAGGCAACGCGAGGCCGACCGTCTCCGACTTGTCTTCGGGCGTGTCCGCCGGACTGGTTTGTGTGATCACGGGGCTGGCCTCGGTTTGTCCGTAGACGATGCTGAATCCCGCACCGAAGGCCGACTCCACCGTGCTGACGAGTTCGGGCGGCACCGACGATCCACCGGATACGACCACCGAGCAGGCCGAGAAATCGCGGCCGGCGAAGGAGGCGTCGTTGATCATGGCGATCAGCATCGTCGGCACTCCACTGACCACGTCGGCGTGAAAGCGTTCCGCCGCATCGAGAACCGCAGTCGGATCGAAGTACTGGATCAGGCCGATGGACATTCTTCGCTGTGCCGCGCCGAGAACCAGGATGCCGCACCCGGCGGTGTGGAACAGCGGCATGGCCGAAACCACCGAACCGCGTTCGGGGAATTTGCCTCGCCGACTGACGAAATCGGCATTGTTGACCAAACCTCGGTGGTGCAGCAGCGCCCCCTTGGGCGCGCCGGTGGTCCCCGACGTGTACTGAATCTGCGCATTGTCGTCAGGAGAGACTTCGGGCAGTACGCCCCGTTCGCCCGCCCAACCTCGAACCTGACGATCCCAATCCTCGAAGTTGACTGCGAGAACTTCCTCTCCCGAAATCGAAATCGCCTCGGATGCAACGGCCGTCATATCGCCGCCGCGGAACTTTCCGGTGTGGAAGAGCCCGCGAGACTGCGATTGCGACAAGACGTACGCCAGCTCCTCCGCACCCAACGCAGGATTGGCAGTCACCAGAACCATCCCGGCGAGCGCAGCGCCGTATTGCAGAATCATCCATTCCGGAACGTTCGGTGCCCAAACGGTGATCCGGTCGCCGCGGTCGAACTGCGACAAGAGGTAGTGCGCACATCCCTCCGCTTCCGCCAGAAGTTCGGCGAAGGTCCAGGTGCGATCTGTTTCAGCGGCCCCGGACAGCGAATGCGATTGCGCCGGAACCACTTCTCTGATTGCTGTCAGGTTCGGCGAGTCCGCGGCGCACTCTCGCAGCAGCCCACCCACCGTTTGTTCCGCAATCGGGTCCGACACGTCAGCAGGGAAGTACGACGTTTCGAGAACACTGCTCATCTCACATCCACTTTCTATCGAGGAGGGGTGTCGGATGCGGGGAGCGGCCCGCCTCCGTCTGGAATCTTGCGGCCGGAATCGCGGTACTTCACCGCGGCGTGGAATCCGTCACGTTCGGCAAAATCCTTGAACCAGCGCCCTTCCGGAGAGTGACGCGTGATTCCGTCGAACAGGGTTGCCAGCACCTGGGTGCCCTGCAATCCCATGTTGTCGTATGCCTGATTGATCATCATCTTCTGCATTGCCAATTGATTGAGCGGGACACCGGCGATGCGATCCGCCAAGGCCTCCACCGCAGCGTCCAATTCGTCGGCGGGCACCGATTCGAGTGCCAACCCCCAATCGGCGGCGGTGACACCGTCAATGGTGTCTCCCGTCAACAACATTCGCTTGGCACGTTGGGCCCCGAGGCGGTACACCCACATCGCTGTTGTCGGGCAACCCCAGACACGCGCGGGTGGATACCCGATGCGGGCGTCGTCGGCCATGATCAGCATGTCGCAGGACAGCGCAATGTCGCTCCCGCCGGCGATCGCGTATCCCTGGACCTTGCAGATCGTCGGCTTGAGCGATCGCCAGAGCGTGAAGAAGTCGTCGGTATTCTGCTTCATCCCGCGAAAGTCCTTGATGGGATCCCACACCGGGCCCTGGTTCCACTTTCCGTCGAGATCGCCCTCGGCAAACTTCTTGAGGTCGTATCCGGCACAAAACGCCGTACCCGCACCTTGCAAGATGATCACGCGAACATCGTCGTCGTCATTGGCCGCTGCCACCGCATGCCGAATGTCCGACGGCATTCGGTCGTCGATCGCGTTGAGCCGGTCGGGGCGGTTGAGCGTGATATATGCCTTACCGCTCGAGGTCTCGTATTTCAGAGTCGCAAAATCCGTCATCTTCGGTCCTGTCGACAGAGCGCACCTCGATCGAAACGAGTTGCGCTAGTTCTGGGTGAGGAGCAGGCGAACGACGCCTGCCCATTGACTGATCGAACGACGCGCAGATGCGTCGCTCTTCTGCACTGCCCGGGACAGCGCCAAACCACGGAGCATCAGCACCGTCAGATCTGCAATCTGGGAATAGTTCTCGGAAGCAACAATTTCGGGACCGAAAGCGTCGTGGACAACTCGCCGTAGATCCCGTCCGGCGATTCGCTCCGATTCCCGGAGTACCTCCGCCAAGACCGGATCCGTGCGAGCCGCCGACCACAGTTCGAGTTCCGCTTGAAACGGCGGCTGAGTCAACGCCGAATACAGAGCGGAGATCGAGTTCTCGATCGTGTCCACCGACGAATCCTGCCGAGACATGGCAACTCGTACCGCCGCCTCGTTCCGCACGACGATATTCGACACCAACGCCGCAGTGAGCTCCTGCATGTTCGGAAAGTGGTGGAGCAGAGCGCCCCGACTGACTCCGGCAGCGGTTTGCACCGACTGCGTCGTCAGCGACGAATACCCGTCCGCTATCAATAAATCCGTTGCCGCATCGAGAATCCGGTGGCGCGTCGCTTCGCGCTGCGCATCGCGCAGGGTCACGGTCTCACCTCCAACTTCTCGAGTGGCATGGCTCACAGTTTCACAGTCCATTCAGACTGTCAACGGTCGAAACCTCCGGCGTACCCTCGATGCACCCGTCCTTCGGATTGATCGGAGCAACAAGTGAGGACCTCACCGCCGACCGTCTCGCTGACGCTCGACCAACTTGCTTCGCGCGCTGCTTCCCTGATCACCGACGACGGCCCGAGAATCCTCGGCATCACGGGCGCACCGGGAGCCGGAAAATCGACGGCATCACAGGCCATTGTGCGGAGATTGGGTTCTCGTTGCGCCATCGTCGAGATGGACGGTTTCCATCTTGCCAATCGGGAACTCGACAGACTCGGCAGGCGTGAGCGCAAAGGCGCACCGGACACCTTCGACGTCGGCGGGTACGCGGCTCTACTACGCCGACTCCAAGCCTCGAACTCGACGGTCTACGCTCCCGTCTTCGATCGCGAGTTCGACGAATCGATAGGCAGCACAACGGCCGTCGATCCACGTACACCGCTGATAGTCACCGAGGGGAACTATCTCCTCCTGCCGAGTGGTGGATGGCCGGAGGTGCGAGCAGCACTCGACGAGGTCTGGTATCTCGACGTTCCGGAAGCAACTCGCACGAAGCGATTGGTGAAACGCCACAGCCGCTTCGGAAAGAGTTCCGAAGCGGCTGAAGAGTGGGTGAAACGGGTAGATCAACCGAACGCCGAATTGATCAGCGGAGTCAGGTCACGCGCGGATCTGATCATCAAAATCGAACGGTCCGAGCGTCAGTGATGTCAGCCGAAAACCTGAGAACCGCCGCCGGTTCCGAGAAAGGTTGCCAGCCCGGCGACTCCGGCGATTCCGCCGAATATCGCCGCTAAGGCACCAGCGACGGCGATAACGCTGTCGAGCGCTTTGAGATCGGTGTCGGATGAACCCGTGGCAGTCTCCTGGAGTCAGAATTCAACAGCTTGCAGATCCCCGAGTCACGACGACGGCCACCGGCCCGCAGCGCGGACAGGTGGCCGTCGTTGCGTATTGCCGAGGAGTCAGGCTCCCGTCACATGCATGACGTGCTTGACCCTCGTGTACTCCGCCAATGCAAATTCGGACAGGTCCTTGCCGTACCCCGAACTTCCGAATCCTCCGTGGGGCATCTCCGCCGTCAGCGTTCCGTGCGTACCCACCCAGACGCAGCCGAAGTCCAGTTCTGCCGTCATTCTCATCGCAGTTCCATGGTCGGCGGTCCATACGCTCGAGGCCAGCGCATACTTCGTCCCGTTCGCAAGCTCGATCGCTTCGGCTTCAGTGGAGAAAGCTTGGACGGTGACGACCGGCCCGAAGAGTTCCTCCTGAACCAACTCGTCGTCCTGCTCGACCCCGGAGATGACCGTCGGTAGGTAGAAAAACCCAGGTCCTGCCGGTTCCCCTCCTCCAATACGTACGTTCGTATTGATCGCTCGCCGGTTGACCATTTCCGCCACCCGGTCACGATGGGCTCGACTGACGAGAGGGCCGAGGCGATCAACCGCGTCAGGACCTCCCAATCGCAAGTCAGCCACCGCCGCAGTCAACCTCGCGGTGAACTCCTCCACGATCGGGTCTTGCACCAGAATCCTGGTCGCAGCAGTGCAGTCTTGACCGCTGTTGTAAAAGGCGCCGGCAACGATCCCCGCAACTGCGCCGTCGAGGTCCGCGTCGGCGAAAACAACAGCGGGGGCCTTGCCCCCGAGTTCCAGATGCAGCAGTTTCGTGTCCTCCGCCGCAGCTTTGGCCACCGCAACACCCGCCCTCGTCGACCCCGTCAGTGCAATCATTCGGGGCACTGGATGAGCAACAAGCGCGGCGCCCGTATCGCGATCACCGCACACCACGTTGAGCACTCCGGGCGGATAGATCTGCGCAGCAAGCACACCCAGCATCACCGCGGTTTCCGGAGTCTCCTCGGCCGGCTTGAGCACGAGAGTGTTCCCGGTTGCGAGTGCCGGCGCGATCTTCCAGACCGCCATCATCAACGGATAGTTCCACGGTGCGATCGAACCGATCACGCCGATCGGTTCACGCCTGACATACGATGTCGCGCCCTCGGCGTACTCCATTGCGGCTGCACCGGGCAGCGAACGGGCAATGCCCGCAAAATACCGCAGGAAGTCGACACACTGAGGAATCTCGTCGTTCCGGACTTGCGCCAAAGGTTTTCCCGTACTACGACATTCGACCTCCAGAAAATACTTCGCGTTCGATTCCAGTGCGTCCGCGAGCGCAAGCAGCAACTCTTGACGTTGCGCCGGCGTCGCACGACGCCACTTCCTCGAAGCCGCCGCCGAGGACCGACAGGCCCGATCGACCACGTCTGCCGTACCTACGGCCGCACGCGCGTACACGTCACCGGTCACAGGATTCACCAGTTCGGACTGATGCCCGACCGGTGTCTCACAGACGCCGTCGATGACGTGGCCGAAGACCTCCACGCTCATGGTCGAGGCAACACTCACGAGCGTGCTCCCGGCAGTGCGATGAAATACTTCTTGGACGGCTCGACGGTTTCCCAGACTCCGCAGAACGACTTCGGAACGAAAAACGCATCACCGGAAGTGAATTCGCGACGATTTCCGTCGAGGTCGATCAGCGCCACCCGGCCGCTGATCATGATGCAGACCTCGTCGTACGGGTAAGGATCACACAAGAGCGTCCCGGGCTCACCTTCCCAACCGCCGCCGAAGTATTCACCGTTCGAATCCCCGAACGACCGCCATTCGGATTCCGACCAGTTCGGGCTCGCATCGTCTCCCCACTCCGGGACGAACCGCGTCCCCAGCCCTGGCCCGAATGTTCGAATGTCGTTGACACTCATGTCAGTTTTCCTTCGTGTTGGAGCTCGAAATTTGTGCAGCAAACAGATTCAGTACGTTCGTGGTTATTTGTTCGGTGAAGGGATCGTGATGGATCAATCCGTTCACCCATTCGGTGGAACCAGCGTTGAACACCGTCCCGAGGCCTCGCTTGTGACAGGCGACCATTCCCGATCCGTATTCGAGGTCACGGAGATGCTCGGGAGGCTCACTGCCGTAGAAGCATTCGATGATTCCCTGTACCTCGGCAAAGGGCGCGCCGATCGGGACCGCCCCGTTCCACTTATCCCGTGAACCGCTCACCGCCGGTGCCATCGCGATGATCTCCAGGTCCTCGGGGGCACCGTCGACTCCGGTCGCATACGGCTGCCCCTTGCGGAACGTGAAATCCACACCGTCCATCTCGAAACCGGCCACACACATCGGCGCGCTTCCGAAGTTGTCTCCGTAGTACAGATCCGTTCCGTTCAGCGCCCAATGGTCAGGCCGGTACACCGTGAACCCACCGGACGACCTGGGAGTTGTTGCTCCGTAACGACTGTAAACACCGGCCATGCCGGTCAAACCCATCGTCCACGCTCCCGGCCGGTCGACCTCGGGCGAATCCCATGCTGTCGTCACCCGCGTCGGGTCGACTTCTCGCATCGGATCTTCGAACGGATTCTTGTAGCAGACCTGTGCGTCACCTTCGATGCGTACCTGCCACAGGAAGTTACCGCCGAATCGCGCCAGACCACCCCCCTCTTCGACGAAGGCGTCGATACGATCACGCATTTCCCACGACCAGTACTCGTCGTGGCCG
The DNA here is from genome assembly GCF_016598535.1 of Rhodococcus sp. P-2. Lineage (GTDB taxonomy): Bacteria > Actinomycetota > Actinomycetes > Mycobacteriales > Mycobacteriaceae > Rhodococcus_F > Rhodococcus_F baikonurensis. Next base: position 3,771,225 of record NZ_CP066779.1, read on the forward strand.
ACGATGACCGCACATGAGTATCCCTGCAGCGCTGAAGGATCCTCGTGCAGATCGTGTTGGGTGATGTGGTGGACGAGGAATGCCTGCTCTTCCGCCCACACCGTGAACGGGCGTTCGTATGTGGCCCAGAAGGCGTCCGCATGGTGACGCGAGTAGCCGTTCACCCACGCCCATTCGTACGGTGGGTGACGCGGAATCCATCCGATTCCCGGTGTGTCGGTGTGAATGTTGCGCGCTGCACCCTCGGGTTTGCGCAGCATCCCCCGCGCAACGGGACGTTGCGTCGAGGAAATCGGTGTCGGCACATCTCCGGAGCCGTCCGGAACGCCCCGGTAGTGGTTGGCCCCACCCCAGTCGTTGTAGGCCAACATCGTGCTGGTGGTGTGAATGAGAACGAAGTCGGCAGGCTCTGGTTCGCGCGCCTTGACGACGAAGAAGCCCTCCCGCTCGACAACCACACCTTCGTGGCGCATGCGCACCAGGACCAAATACATCCCCGACGCCCAGTTCGGTGCAACGGTGAGGGCAACGGATTCAGACCAATCGCAACCGACTGCATAGACGTCGTCGGGCGTGAGCTGTTGTTTGCCCGGCAAACCGAGGTATTTGACGATGCTCTGTGGACGTGCGCCGTCGCGCACCACCTCGAGGTCGTATTCGTCTGCTGTGGTGTGAACTCGAAGAGAGACGGTTTCACCGGCGAAGTACGAGAACTTGTCGGCGTACACCCAGATTTCCGGCTCTCCTGGAACCGATCCCGGCCGTTCGACCAAACCGCCGGGGACCGACCATGCGTATTCGCTCATGCTGACAACACCTCGATCGAGTGGTTACGAACCCACAGGCTCCGAATGGCACCTACCGCGAAAGCAGCGATCAGTGGCGCCACGAACAGCAGATTCTGACCCGCGGTCAATCCAGTCATGGTGCCCATGTTCACTTGCAGGAATCCGAGAGCCACGACGAGTGCAACGGCAGCGAGGGAGGGTGCGATCAGCCTCTGCCACAACCCTTCTCCCCGAGCTCCTGTCGAGAAGAATCGGACCACGGCAATCGAGGTCAGGATCTGCAGAGCAAGTACGGCGATGATGGTGGGGGTATTCGTCCACAGAACAACCTCCGTGTACGGATCTGCCGGGGTCAACGCAAATCCTGCGATCGCTACGAACACCAGAACGCCCTGGACGATTCCGGCGACGCTGGGCGTACCGGTCGTCGGTGACACCTTCGCCAGAACCACGGGAAAGATTCGCGCTCGGCCCATGGCCAGTAGATAGCGACTACACGCGTTATGGAGTGCCAGGCACCCCGCGAAAAAGCTTGTCACGATGAGCAGGTGCATGACGTTCGTCATCGCCTCGCCGGCGAATTCACTGTTGAGGTCGAAGATCAGTTCCGAAGGATCACCGCCGAGGAAGTCGACCATCCGACTCGGTCCCACGGCCTGCACGATCACCCAGGCGCAGAAGGAATAGACAACTGCCAGGATGATCACCGCCGTGTACGTCGCGCGGGAGACAGTGCGCTTGGAATCGACGACCTCCTCGCTGTAGATCGCCGTTTGCTCGAAACCGACGAACGACGTGAATGTCAGAACGAAGACGCTGGCCAAGCCGGCGGTCAGGAAGGTCGACGGCGAGAAACTGGTCAGTGAGAGCCCTTCGTGTCCGCCTTTGACCAAGACCGCGATGCAGAAGACGGCGAGCACACCGAGCTCGAGTGCCATCAGCACTGCGAGAACCTTGGCACCGATGTCCACCCGGTTGTATCCCACGACAGCGACCAGAACGGCGATTGTCAGTGCACATGCGTAGACGGGCACGGATATGTCGAACAGACTGTCCAAGGTGGCCGACGTGAAGATGCCGCAGGCGACGACGAACCCGATCTGGCCACCCAGGTATCCGATGTAAGCCACTACGGAGGATCCCGCGCCGACGATCGCGCCGAGCCCTTCGGTGATGTAGGCGAAGAAGGCGCCTGCGCCTCGGATATGCCTGCTCATAGCGGTGAATCCGACCGCGAACAGCAGATAGATGATTCCCGGAATGATGTAGCCGACCGGAAGTGCAGCGCCAGTGGTCATCAGTCCGAGCGGCGCGAAACCGGCCAAAATGGTCAGCGGAGCTGCGGCGGCGATGACGAAGAAGACCAGGTGTCTGCTGTTGATCGTCCCCTTACGAAGCCCCGGAGTATGTCCGGGCGGATGTGGGTCGGGAGCTGTGCCCACCCTTCGTGGGGCGGTTTTGTCGGTCATGGAGTGACTCCGTGCGTTATCGCAATTATGCGCTTGGACTGGAACGAGGGCGCCATGTGTGTCCAGGAAATTCATTCGGCGTTCGACTGGCGTTCCATGAGCGTGCCGAATCGTTTCAGCAGTGTCAATAGCTGCGGTGAAACGATTCGGCACTTGCATTTCTTCAGACAACCGTCCACCAACTGCAGCAGCGCCCGATGTTCGAGCGTTACCCTTGGGTAGAAACCGACCGGCGAGTAGAGGAACGACCCCGATGTCCATGCCGAACACTCCGACGCTTCGCGATGTCGCGAGCGCCGCCGGCGTCGCGGTGTCGACGGTCTCCTATGCGCTCAACGGCAAGGGCCGAGTCGACGCGGCCACGCGAACTCGAGTTCAAGAGGTTGCCGACCGCCTGGGATACCGGGCCAATCGCTCGGCACAGAATCTTCGAACCGGCCGTACCGCCACCCTGGGGCTCATGCTCCCCGCTCCCGACCAACTGTCATCGGCCGAGTACCTCAATTTCGACTGGTACGGGCGCGTGGCTACCGCCGCGACCCAGGCCGCATTCCACGGCGATCACTCGCTCCTGCTGCTGCCGTCGATGAAAGATCCGAATGGACTACGCCGCATCGAGATGGACGGCGTGCTGGTCGTGGACCCGATGACGCACGACCCACGTGTCGACGTCTTGAAGAAAATCGGAATCCCCGCTGTCGCAGTCGGTCCCGGAAACCCCGACCAGTTCGAATGGAGCATCTCACCCGATCTCGTCGCCACTACCGAAACGCTCTTGAACCACCTCACCGAACAGGGTGCGACGGACATACTCATCCTCAACCCCGGCATGGGTTCGGCATGGACCCGGGCAACGAACACCGCATACCTCGAGTGGTGCCGGACCCACGGAGTGACGCCCCGCGCCGCCGATGAACCGACGCCGTTCGAGGGCGTCGATACCGTCGAAAAAATGGTCGCCACGGCGTACGCATTGACCCACGAAGCCTTGACGTCCGAAAATCCACCCGACGCGATCCTGTCGGTCATCCTCGGTTGCGCCCCCGCAGCCGCGAGGGCAGCACTCGACCTCGGGCTGTCGATCCCCGGAAACGTCTTGATTGCGCAGGACAGCGACGAACCCGCTCTGCTGACCGCCGACCCCCCGATCACTGCGGTCGATTTCTTCCCGGAAGAGCAAGCTACATTGGCTGTCAATGCGCTACTGGCCCTGATCGACGGCGACGTACCCGCTGTTCAGAGCCACACTCGCAGTGAACTACGCGTACGAGCAAGTACGGCCCGTTCGCTCACACCATAAATTCACCTGGCACCGATAGACTGATTTCCGAACAATCATCCGTCGCTCGCCGAGAGGAATCAGGTCATCGCGCACCGCTCCCGCGACCGCTTGGCCGGGTATCTCGCCGTAGTGCTCGTCTGTGTACTCGCCCTCCTCGCATCCGTCAGCAGCGCAACCGGCCTCGACCGCAACGTCGCTCCGGTGCGTATCGCATACGCCGCCGCCGCAGACACTTTCGGCGATCTGTATCTTCCAGCCGGGTCGGAGGACGATCTGCCGGTCGTCGTATTGATCCACGGCGGCGGCTGGGCGCAGAAGAGCAATCTCGAGTACGCGGGTGCGTGGGCAAAAACGCTGACCCCCTACGGAATTGCGGTCTGGAACATCGAATACAGACGCATAGGCGGCCAGGGTGGTTGGCCGACCACTCTCTCCGACACCGTTGCGGCTACCAACGCTCTGGCCGACATCGTTCAGGAAAAGGCTTCCGGGCGACTGGATTTGGGCCGCGTGCACATCGCCGGATACTCCGCGGGCGGACAACTGGCCGCCTGGGTCGCGTCGCGACCACAACAGGACACGGATGCTCCCGCGCCTGAACTCACCGTGCCGGTTCGCTCGGCGACGATCATGGCCGGCGTCTTCGACATGACGCTCGCCGCAACCGCGGGCAAAGATCGTTTTGTTCGAAATCTTCTGGGCGGCATGCCTACCGATCATCCTGATCGCTACCGCATCGCATCACCGATCGAACACCTCCCCACCGGCCTCCCTGTCACAGCGATCCACGGGCTCGGAGACAAGGTCGTGTCGATCGAACAGAGTCGGCGCTACGCCCGTGCAGCCCGAGCAGCAGGCGACGTGGTCGACCTGATCGAACTACCCGGCGTCGGCCACGGCGAATTCGGCAACCCGACAAGCGACGCCTGGGCTATCACCAAGCAAGCAATAATCGACCACGTAAACACTCCCTGAGCAGGTGAAACCGCCTACTGTGAGCACGATCGCCCGCAAAAGGATTAGCTGAAACCAACTCCATGACGTACGGTGGGGTTATCAGAGGGCAGCCGTCAGTCAGGCAGCCGGTCGCTTCGCCCGGGACAACAGTTCCAGTATTCGTTCCAGGGGCAGACTTCCAGTTCGGTGCAAACCCGCGCCTTTGATCACTACGCACTTTCATCAGTCCCGCAGATTGTTGACCAGGCCGAAGACTCCGACGGAGTCCGCCGCCAATCGCGTACCGACTGCACCAGTATCAACATGCGCTACACACCGCACGGGCCCAAAACCCATGCGGTTCAAAGGAATACCTTGATCAACACCATGATTCACCCCAACGACACGAACAACCAGGCAAACGGCAACTCGACGAACGGTCTTCGGATCCCGACTACTTCGGGCCGGATCCGCGAGCGCGCCATCGAAATCGTCTGCACCCTCTACCGTTGCAGCACCGACGAAGCCGCCGAGCTGTTGGTCCGACATTCTCAGACCAACAACCTCAAGGTCACCAGCCTGATCAAAGCGCTTGTCGCCCTGATCGACGAGGACACGTCCGGCACCGGCTATGGAAGCAACAACGCGCTGGCGTCTCACTTCTGGCTGCGTGAGATCAGAAATCTCAGCCAGGCGCACCGCCGCAGCGATCATTTTCATCGCCATCTCGTCGGCGCGTAACAGGCACTGAACGACAACTGACCTGAAACGACAGCTGGGGCAGTACACGGAAATCGTGTACTGCCCCAGCTTCGTGTTTTCAGTTGTCAGGCAGAAGCCGATTCCTTGTTCAGGCCCTGCGGGTTCTGGTTCTGCGGAACGCCGTCGGTATCGGTCGCTTCGTCCACGTGCTGCGGAGCGAAGAGCAGGCAGACGATGCTCAGGATGCACATGCCGATCAGCAGTGCGATGACCGGCCAGATGCTGCCGGTTGCCTTGTACATCAGCGTCGACACCAGCGGGGACAGTCCGCCGAAGATCGCGCCTGCACCCTGGTACGCCAACGAGATGCTCGTGTAACGAGCCTGCGGCTTGAACATCTGCGACAGTACGGCGGCGATCGGACCGTACGTGGCCGCCAGCACCAGTCGCATGACAGCGAAGGTCAGGAAGATCAGGAACACGGATCCGGACTTCAGCACCAGGAACTGCGGCGCTGCGAGTATTGCGACCGCAGCAAGACCCCAGATGACGACGCGGACGCGTCCCACCTTGTCGCCTAGCCACGCCACTCCGAGAGTCGCGATCAACTCGACCACGGCAGCAACACTGAGCGCGTTGAGAATCAACGTCTCGGACAAACCGACATCGGGATCGGTTGCGTACGCCGTGATGAACGTCGTGACGAGGTAATAGCCGCCGACTGCGACGGGCAGAATGCCGATGCCCAGGACGATCGGGCGCCAGTTGGTCACCAGCGCGTACTTGAGCGGCAGCATTTCCGGTACGTCCGCGGACTTCACCTCGGACTCGAACACCGGAGACTCTTCGACCTTGAGGCGAACGACCAAGCCCACCAGAATCAGCAGCGCAGAGCAGAGGAACGGCAGACGCCAAGCCCACTCGCGCAGAGCGTCGTCGCCGAAGGTGGAGAGAATGCTGAAGAAACCGGTGGCCAGAAGAGCACCCGCAGGATTGCCGAGCTGGGCGAAACCGCCGTAGAAAGTCTTCTTGTCCTCGGGAGCATGCTCGACGGCCATCAGGACCGCGCCGCCCCATTCGCCGCCGACGGCGAAGCCCTGGACGAAACGGAGCAGAACCAGCAGCAGCGGCGCCCAGAACCCGATCGACGCGTAAGTGGGCAACATGCCGATGAGGAAGGTGCCTGCACCCATCAGCGTCAGCGTGACGACGAGTGCGGTGCGCCTGCCCATCTTGTCACCGACATGGCCGAACACGATTCCGCCGAGCGGGCGAGCGAAGAACCCGACGGCGTACGTCGCGAACGCCGCCGCAACACCGGTCAGGCGATCGGTTCCGGGCGGGAAGAAGATGTCACCGAACACCAGGGCGGCTGCCGTGGCATATACGTAGAAGTCGTACCACTCGATAGTTGTACCGACGAAGGCTGCAAATCCCGCCTTGCGGGCCTTCACGATCTGTTGCTCTCGGTTCATTACTTTTCCTCGGTGGTCGAAGTGCTCGACAATAGGTGGTTATGACCTGAATGTGCGAGTTCGCCGTCGATCCAGGTCTCCCGGACCTCGATCTGCGCAATCGCGTCGGCCGGAACCTCGAGGGGGTCCGCGCCCAGAATGACGAAGTCGGCCCGCTTGCCGACCGAGATGCTGCCCAGCTCTGCTTCACGGCCCAGCGCACGCGCACCGTTGAGCGTGTGAGCCTGCAATGCCTGGTCGGCGGTGATGCGGAGTGCATCGGAGCCGAGCTGATGGCCCTGACGCGTCACACGAGTCACGGCTGCCTGAATTGCTTCGAGCGGCTTGGGCTCGGCGACGGGGGCGTCGGAGCTGATGGTCACCGGAACCTCGGCAGCGATGAACTCGCCGAGGGGGTTGAACCGCTCACCCGGAGTACCGATCGCAGCAGTGACGCCCTCGCCCCAGTTGTAGTAGTGCTGCGGCTGGTTCACCGGGTAGACGCCGGCCAGGTTCATCCGGGCGATCTGCTCGGCAGTCGGGAGACCGCAGTGCTCGATGCGGTGACGAGCGTCGGCGTCGGGGTGAGCCTTCTGCGCAGCTTCGATGGCATCGAGCACCATGTCGATGGCGGTCGGAGATTGAGCGTGCGTGGCGGTCTGCAGACCCACCGAGTGCGCCTTGGCAATCAGATCCGAGTAGTCCGCCGGCTCGTGATAGAGCTGCCCGGTGCGGCACGGGTCGCCGACGTAACCGTCGGGGAAGTATGCGGTCCAGCCGCCGAGAGTGCCGTCGGCGTAGAACTTGATGCCGCCGAACGCGAGCCGCGAATTGCCGAAGGCGCCGTGCATTCCCGTGTCGATGACGTGATCGAGGAGGTGGCTGAGCATGTACATGCTGACGCGGGTCTTGAGTTGATCCTGCTCGGCCAGACGCAGGTACATGTCGAATTCACGACGGGTCACCTGGCAGTCGCCGATGGTGGTGACGCCGCCGGCCAGGAACTTGTCCTGAGCGACCGAGAGCTGACGAAGGTGTTCTTCGGGCTCGTCCTCGAGATGGAAGTTGGGTCCGTGATGACCGACCTTCACTCCGTTGACGCCGGTGAGGATGTTGCACGCGGCATCGGAGAGCTCACCGGTGAGTTCACCGTCTGCATCTCGGAAGAACTCGCCACCGGCCGGATTCTCGGTGCTCGCGTCAATGCCGTGCTTGTCGAAAGTGAAGGAGTTGACGACGCCGCCGTGACCGCTCGCGTTCATGAGGTAGACCTCGCGATCGGTGGCCACCTGATCGAGCTCTTCCTTGAGTGGATGGCGCCCTTCGATCAGGTTGCGGTGCTCGTAGCCGTAGCCGCGAATCGGGACACCCGCAGGAGCCGTGAGCGCCGCTTCCTGAAGTAGCGCAATGATTCCGGGGATGGAATGTGCCTTCTCCGGCCCACAGTCCACCCAGCTGAGCATCTGCCCGTACATCAACGGGTGTGCATGCGAATCGACGAAGCCGGGGACGACGGTGGCGCCGTCGAGTTCGACCACCGCGGTCGTGCGAGTGCTCAGCCGACGCGCCTCGGTGCGGCATTCCTCGAGTGTTCCCACCGCGGCAAAGCGGTTTCCGAACACCAGGAACGCTTCAGCGCCTGCCGTGTTGTCGTCAACGGTGTGGATCTTGGCACCGGTGAAGATCGTGCCGGTGGCGTCGAGAGGCGAGGCTTCGTGCGTGTGCAACTTGCGCATGGTGGTCCTTCGTCGAGATGGTGGTGCAGGTCACTGCGTGTTGAGCGAAAACTACGCCCTGACCTGGCGCTATGCAATGCATCAAAGTTTCAGACCAGGCGGTACACAACTTTTTTGTGCGAGTTTTCGAGCATTTCTGCACTTATCCGCATCATTCATAGCCACATGCGACTGTTCTAATAGGAAGCTCATACAGAAAAATCTCTGGAAAAGTTGGGGCAACCATGACGGTCGATCTCGATTCCAAGCTCATTGCCGCACTTCAGCGCAACGGGCGAGCGACGTACCGCGAACTGTCCGTGGCGGTCGACGCACCACGAGCGGCGGTGTCCACCAGAGTGCAGGCGCTACTCGACTCGGGAACGGTGTCCGTAGTGGCCGTCGCACACCCCGAACTTCTCGGACTGAAGGCGCTTGCACACGTCTCGATCGCAGTGTCCGGACCGATGACTCCGGTACTGGACGCGTTGATCGAATCCGAGGCCGCCGTCTACATCTCGGCAGTCAGCGGGCAGTACAACGTGATTGCGGAACTTCGGGTGCCCAGTCACGACGACCTGTACCGTGCCATCGCCGAACTCCGCTCACAACGTGGCGTTCGATCGGTGAGCACGCTGGTCTACGTCGACGTCATCAAGGGAATCTTCATGCCCGAGAGCGCTTTACAAGCCGATATCCGCCTCGACTCGACGGATGTCGCGTTGATCGAACTACTCGAACGCAACGGGCGCATGCCGTTTCTCGAACTGGCCGAACACACCGGACTGTCACCGAGTGCCGTACGCAACCGGGTCAATCACCTGATCGCGAGCACGGCGCTGCGCGTCGGCGCCGTCGTCAAGCGGCGAGGCGGTGGCCGGACGTTGGCGATGGGCATCGGCGTCAATCTGGGCTCACGGGACGACAACGCGGTATCGGAGATCGAATCCCTGCCCGGAATCGAATTCCTCGCCCGGACCCTGGGACGATACGACGTGATCGCGACGGTTGCTGCCAACTCCTCGAGCGACCTGCATGCGCTGTCCGAACGAATCCGCGGGATCGACGGCGTCAGCGGCTTGGAATCCTGGGCACATCTCGAGGTATTCAAGGAGCACTACGCCCGCAGCCTGGACGTACGCGGGTAATTTCCAAGTCATTGACCCACTTGGTCGGACGCGCTAACCTCGGTCAAGTCATTGACCCACTTACCTGAGGTGGCACACATGTCCGATTCCGGGCGCAAGGTAGACATCGTCGCCGCGGCGATCGAGGAGGCGATATCGACCGGTCGATGGCCCGTCGGATCAAAACTCCCGCCGGAGACTGCACTGGTCGAGGAATTGGGAGTTGCCCGAAACACCATGCGCGAAGCGGTACGGGCGCTTGCACACGCCGGAGTTCTGTCCGTCCGTCACGGTGGCGGCGTGTACGTCGTGGCGGCGTCGCCGGTCGAAGGACTACTCGGGCGCCGACTCGCCAGAAGCGACGTTCTCGACGTACTGAGCTTGCGACGAGGACTCGAGGTCGAAGCCGCGCGCCTCGCAGCACAGCACCGCACCCCCGAAGATCTCGCGCGGATACACGCCGCCTGGAACGCCCACCCCGGACACGTCGGCGGCTTCACTGTCGAAGCCGGCATGGCCCTGCACCTTTCGATCGTCGAGGCGTCCCACAATTCCACACTGATCGACGTCTACCGGGGAGTCCTTGCCGCCGTGGCGGATTCACTGTCCACCGTGAGCATCGGTCCGGGATTCCACGTCGACGAGCACCGCGCCTTGATCGCAGCCATCGAGGAAGGCAACCCCGACGACGCGGCGCGTGCGGCCGGCGCAGCGTTCGACACGGTCATCGACACAATTGAGAGGAGCTTGTCGTGAATCGGGGAAAATGGAACGGTGCAACGTATTCCCCTCTTGCCGAACAACTCTCACCGGCGTCGATGGAGGCACTGAGTGCGATCGGACACGTCAGCACGGTGTACGACGTCTGCGCAGGAACCGGGAACTTTGCGCTGCCGGCGGCCCGGTCCGGCATCACAGTCCACGCACTCGATCTCTCCGCCAGCCAGCGCGAGGTCGCGCGCGAACGCTGGATTCCCCACCCCGGCACCACCGAACCCACCTTCACGGTCGGCGATGCACAGTCTTTGCCATGGCCGGATTCGAGCGCCGACGCCTGTGTCAGCATCTTCGGGATCATCTTCTGTCCCGATCCCGCGATCGCCCTCTCGGAAATGATGCGGGTGACCCGGCCGGGCGGAAGCATCTGTGTCGCAACGTGGTCGAAGAACGGGTGGGCAGCAGCACTCCGCAGGGAGGCCGCCTCTGCGTGGAATGGCATCACACCACTACCGACGACATGGTCGAACTCGAGCGAATTCGAGAAGGCGGCAGCGGGATTGGTATCGGTGCGTTCGACCTCTCACGTGCTCGAATGGCACCTACCTGCCGGATCGGACCCCGTCGAGGAACTGTGCGACCAGGCACCGGCGTTGAAGGACTTTCGCGAGACCGTTCGACGCGCAGGGAATTGGGCTTCGATGTCAGCGCACCTCCGCTCGACGCTCGCGCCCTATCTCAGGTCGAGCGCGGCCAGTCCCGTCGCCACCAGCGAATACATCCTCCACGTGGGCACTGTCCCGAACGCTGATACCGCACCATTCCGAACGCGCGGGTAACCAGCTTTGCCGGATACGGTCTCCTCACCGTCCAACGACCCGAAGAGGCCCGCTCGATGTCTGAATCGACCTCCCTGCCCGAATCGACGCAAGCATCGAAGCGAGCGTCGAAACACACCCTGTCCATGACCGTCCTCATGACGCCGGACATGTCCAACTTCTCGGGCAACGTTCACGGCGGAACGATTCTGAAGTTTCTCGACCAGGTTGCCTATGCGTGCGCGAGTCGATACGCCCAGACGTACGTCGTGACCCTGTCGGTGGATCGTGTGGTCTTCCGTGAACCGGTGCACGTCGGAGAACTCGTCACGTTCAGCGCTTCCGTCAATTACACCGGTCGCACGTCGATGGAAATCGGAATACGCGTCGAAACCGAAGACATTCTTCTCGGAAAATCTCGACACACCAATAGTTGCTACTTCACGATGGTCGCAATGGGAAGCGACGGAAAACCGGCTGAGGTCCCCCAACTCCGGCCGACCGAAACAATCGCGAGGCAGCGATTCGAGGCCGGGCGTCGGCGTCGTGAACTGCGCAGAGAGAACGAGCTTCGTGAACAGTCCATTCGCGCCGCAGTTCGGGACTTAACGCCCGAACACGATGACTAAATCCGGTCATATTTAAGTTATAACCTTATGCATTAAACTTGTCGGCGTGACTTCGAAGGCACGGGCAAAATATGACGTCGTGATTGTCGGCGCGAGCATCGCTGGATGCGCGGCCGCAATCATGTACGCGCAACAAGGTCTGCGGATAGCGCTTCTCGACGCTCGCTCCGACGTCCGGGCGCACAAGGTCCTGTGCACTCACCACCTACAACCGTGCGGTGCCCCGATCCTGCAACGACTGGGCGCCACGGAAAAACTGCTCGCCCTGGGAATGGTGGAAACCGTTCCGAAGTTCTGGACCCCATGGGGATGGATTACCCCTGACACCGCAGACGACTCGTCGCCACCTGGGTTCAACGTCCGAAGGGAAACGCTCGATCCCCTCCTGCGCCAACTCGCGAACGACTACCCGAACGTCGACCTTCTTCTCGGACATCGTGTTTCCGGGTTGCTGACCGAGAACGGCGCTACTGCAGGCGTCTACGGAACCGCACAGGGTTCGGCCTTCACTGTGGAAGCACGATTGACCGTCGGAGCAGACGGCAAGGATTCGACCGTCGCACGATCCGCGCATTGCGACTCCGTGACTGCATCCAACGGACGTTTCAGCTACTTCGCCCAACTCTCCGGACTCGAACGACGCGACGGAGAATCTTCGCTGTCGTGGTTCATGGATCCCGACGTCGCCTATCTGCTCCCCAACGACGGCGGAATCAGCGTGCTGGTCGTCTTCCCCGCCCTCGACAAGCTCGGCTCGTTCACCGGCGACCTGTCTACCGCTTTCCTCGAATACGCCAATGCATTACCCGGCGCTCCACTGATTCGCCGCGAGCACATCGTCGGGAAGATCGTTGGTACCAAGCACTTCTCCACAACTCTCACGGAACCGGTAGGTAACGGGTTCGCACTCATCGGCGACGCCGCGGCAACCAACGACCCGTTGTGGGGCATCGGATGCTCGTGGGCACTCGAGACCGCACAGATGCTGGTCGACGCCACCGCGCACATGCTGACGGAGACGACGGCGCACACACTCGACTCACATCGGAACGTGAACGCTGCCTTGACCGAATACCGCAGTGCCAGAGCGAGTATGACGAGCCATATCGACTACATGAGCGGGTACGCCGGTGGGCGAAAGTTCACCGCGATCGAACGTCTGCTGATCTCCGCGGCCACCCATGACAAAGACGAAGCTCGAAGGTTCTACTTGTTCGGTTCCCGGTTGATACCGGCCGAGCAGTATCTCTCGGCTCGCTCGGTGGCGCGGGCAGCACAAAAACATCTCAGGCACCGTCTGCGTCGTAGATCTGTGGCCGGGACGTAATCTGCCAAGCGTTTTTTCGGCGCCGGCAACGGGGAACCCTCCGATCGCAACCGAGCCGGAGGAGCGACCATGCGTGCACACATCGCCATTCCGAATGAATCGACTTGTCACAGGTACGTAGTCGCGGTCGCCAGCTCCACCTTCGCCGAATCGGTCATCTGGTGCGACGGCCCCGCGTTCGACGCAGTACTCGTTCTGGGCAGCGAGATTCCGCAGCACAGTGGCCACCGAGCCGTACTCGCCTGGAACCACTACTTCGGGTGGGCGCTCGGCGTGGAAACCACACCGGATGCGTCGTTCGCCGTTGTCGAATGCCTCGGTATCGGGAGAATGCCGGATCCGGAACTGTGCGCCGACCGCGCTGTCGAGTTGATTGCCCAGGCGGGTAGTTAAGGAACTCGTCGCGCGGCGCGCAATCCGGCGGGCATAAGATCGAGCGCGAGTTTCGCACGCCCGACGAAAGAGAGCCCGACATGGACCCGCTGAGCAGGCCTGCCGGTCAGTTGGCTCTCGAGAACGAACCGGACGGCAGGGCGACGCTGCGGGCGCGTCAGACGCCTCGCAGTGAGCGTCGCAAGATCGGGAAAGGTCTGCGTAAGCGAGTAGCGCGCTCGTCGCTCGGTGACTGGACGCCCCCACCCGACCGACGTGACCCGGTCGATCAGGTCAACACGGCACACGAGGGAAGACTCGACTGGTTGGTTCCGATTCGGGTGGGACGCATGGTCGCTTCACCGTACGGATTTCTGCGCGGTACTGCCGGATTGATGGCCGAGGACATGGCGCAGCTCCCGTCCACCGGCATCACACCCGTCATCTGTGGGGATGCGCACGTCGGAAACTTCGGGTTCTACGGATCCCCGGAACGCGAACTTGTCATAGACCTCAACGATTTCGACGAAGCACATCCCGGCCCCTGGGAATGGGATCTGCGAAGGCTGGCCGCGAGTATCTGGGTGGCCGGGCGGCAGAACGGTCTCACCGAAGCTCAATGCGAAACAGCAACAACCTCGTGTGTGTCCGCGTATCGCCTCCACCTGGCAAAGCTGTCCGAACGTCCACTGTTCGATCGCTCCTTCGACCGGGTCGATCTCGACGGACTCACCGACCACGTCACTGATCCCGGATTGCTGGCGGAGATCCGACGCGCCGCGGAGCGCGCACGACGACGGACGAGCGATCACGCAGTGCCACGGTTCACCATCGAGGATCACGGGCGACGCCAGCTACTCGAGAACCCGCCGCTCACAACACGACTCACACCGCAGGACACCGACTTCCTCCTGGAAGGCCTGGATGAGTATCTCGAAACCCTTGCACCGCACTGGCGCCGCGTGGTCTCGGGATACAACGTCATCGACGTCGCGCACCGGGTCGTCGGAGTCGGAAGCGTCGCTCTGCGTGCCTATGTCGCACTGTGCGAAGGGAGCATCCCGGACGACGTCATCTTCTTACAGCTCAAACAGGCTCGCCGATCCGTGGTTGCGCCCTTCGTGCACGGCGACTCCGCCTGGCACGATCACCAAGGACGACGCGTCGCGGAATATCAGCAGGCTCTCCAGACGGTCAGCGATCCACTGCTCGGTTGGTGCACCGTCGACGACCACCAGTACTACGTCCGTCAGTTCCGGAACATGAAAGGTTCTGTGGACCTGAACAATATCGACGCAGCAGCGCTGACCGACTACGTCGCGATCTGTGGTCGTCTGTTGGCGAAGGGGCACGCCCGAACCAGTGGTGCGTCACTGATTTCCGGTTACCTGGGAAGCTCGGACGCGGTCGATACCGCCCTCACCCGGTTCGCTCGGCTCTATGCCGATCAGACCGAACGTGACCACGACGCTCTGTGTCGGGCGGTATCGGCCGGCACGATCGCCGCGGAGCCCGGAATCTGATCTCTCACGCCGCGACGATCCTGCCCTGCTCGAATTTCACTCCACCCCAGATTCCGGTCTGACCAGTGACAGAGGCGAATTCACGACACGAAGTCGCGATCGGGCATCTGTTGCACACGTCGGTCGCGTAGTCGTATCCCTCTGACGGGAAGGGAAACCAACGGTCCGGCTCGGGGTCTCCTCGGCATTCCGCCTGCCACCAGGTCCGTCCGTCCGAGATCGGCAGAAGCTCAGCCAGATTCGAGATTTCGTCAGTGCTCATTCCTTACTCCCTTCGACCGTCACGTCCGACTCAGTTCACGCCAGATCTTCTGCTGCACCTTCTCGATGCGTCGAGGTGCCTTCGGTTCCCACAGCAGCCGCATACCGGCCTCAGCCGGTGTGCGGTCCGCTTTGCGCTGATTGCAGGAACTGCAGCAGGCCACCAGATTTCCCCACGTGTTCGGCCCGTTGCGGCTTCGCGGCTGGACGTGGTCGATGGTCGTTGCCCGGTCGGCGCAGTACGCACATTGACGACCGTCCCGGTCGAAGATGCCGGCGAACGTCGCCCTGCTGGAATCGGTGACCGTGACCCGGTGGGCGACATACACGTACTCGGCGAGCAGGATTGTGCGCGGCAGTGGGATCTCGACGTGCTTGGAGCGCACCGGAAATATCGGAATCACGTCTTCGGTGGAGCGCGCGGAACCGGTGGCGATGAGGACCACCGCACGATCGGCGCTCACTTCACCGAGGTACTCGTACGTGGCGTTGAGAACACGGACGGGTCGGTTCATCCAGCTGTGAGGGCCGCCGGTAGATGCGCGGTTCAGGTTCCGCATGGGAAGTCTCAGTTCATGTCGAGGAGTGGAACTCCTGGACACGAAGACTGGTCAGGAGCAAGTGCGATAACTGGGGAACGGCATATATCCAGCGCCACTCTGTTCCCCGAATGCGGGACGGGAAATGCCGCGGGGTGAGTGCCCGCGCAGGTGCAACGCTTGCTTCCAGTCGCGCATGCCTGTCCCCTTCCACTTCTTGTTCGCTTCACCGGCGAATGCCGGCGCCCATCATCACACGGGAGATGCCCTTCGCGGTATCGATTTATCAGGTCGGAACAGTCGTCCTGAAAACATCGCGGTTTGACGCCGGATCGCGCAACTTGATCGAATGAGCCATGACTTCGTCGTACATCGACCTACGTTCGGACACCGTCACCAAGCCTGATGCGGAAATGCGCAAGGCCATGGCCGACGCCGAGGTCGGTGACGACGTCCTCGACCACGACCCCACCATGGCGGCGCTCGAGGAAGAAGTGGCGCACACTCTGGGGTTTCCGGCGGCGCTGTGGGTGCCGAGCGGATCGATGGGCAACTTGATCGCGCTGATGTTGCACCTTCGCCGCGGCGATCAGTTCCTGGCACCGGAACACTCTCACGTCTTGGGTTCCGAGTTGGGCACCGCCGCCTGGCTCGCCCAGGGAATGCCGGTGGCGCTGCCGCACGACGGCGGACCGGGACGTCCCAGCCCGGAGACCGTCGTGAAGGCGGCAGGCTCCCCCGGCCCGTACTTCACGTTGAACACCACGCTGCTCTGCCTGGAAAACACGCACAACTTCGCCGGTGGCGCCGTCATGAATCCAACCGAATGGACGACGCTGGTCGACGCGGCGCGATCACGCGACTTGAAGGTTCACCTCGACGGCGCCCGTCTCTGGAATGCCGCTGCTGCACTGGACGTTTCGCCTACCGAGTTGACTTCCGGCGCCGATACCGTCCAGGTGTGCCTGAGCAAGGGACTCGGTGCGCCCGTCGGCTCGATACTGGCCGCATCACCCGAATTGATCACCGAAGCCCGAAGGATCCGCAAGATGCTCGGCGGCGGCGTTCGCCAGGGTGGCGTGCTGGCCGCGGCCGGCATAGTCGCGCTTCGCTCACAAGCTCGATTGTCGGACGATCACGACAATGCGCAGCGCCTCGCGTCGGGCCTTCGTGAGCGCGGCTGGGCTGTCGACGAACCCGCCACCAACATCGTTCTCGCTGCCACGGCCGATCCGTCGGCCACCGTCGCTCAGCTGGCCGCTGTCGACGTCGGCGCGGTCACCGTTGCCGGGAAGGTTCGGTTCGTGACACATCGAGACGTGAGCACTGCCGACATCGACGCCGTTCTGTCCCGAATAGCCTCCTGAACTACGCCAGAAACGGTTGAACCTCCTGCGCGACAAGGCGAATGAACTCTCGGACGTCCGGCTCGTCAACGGTCGGTTGGAGTACCACGGTGGTCGCACCCGCGTCCGCCCATCGCTGCGCTGCTGCCGCAACGTCGGCCGCAGTGCCCACGGCAATCGCTTCCTCCGGCGACTCGCACCCGGACCCCAAGGCTTCGGCAAGGGCGCGCTCACGACCGCCAGAACCAAACGCACAGATGACGTAAACGACCACCTCGTGATCCTGCGTTCCGATGTGAGCGATCGCTCGGCGCACGCCGTCCGGGGTCGTCCCTCCCGAGAGCACGGTGCCCTGAGCCAACTCGCCACTGAGCGCCAAAGTCTTTGGCCCCGTGGCACCGACGAGCAACTGCGGCACCTTCTCCGGGGGCCACGCCAGCTCGACGTCCGTGAGATTGACGTATCGACCGGAAACCGTCACCGACTCACCGCGCAGTAGCCGCTCGACTGCTCCGAACTGCTCCCGGAGGAGGGTCAACGGCGATTCGGCCTTGGCGCCGATCTGCCGCATCCAACTCTGCACGCCGTGACCGAAGCCGACCCGCAGTCGATCCGGATGAGCTCTGGCCAGCGCCGAAACCTCCATCGCCGTGATCGCAGTGTTGCGCATCGGGGTCGGCAGCACACCGATCGCCACTCCCAGACGTTCGGTTGAAGCCAATACAGTTGCAGCAGTGGCAATTCCTCCGCCGAAGAAGCAGTCCTCCCACAGCCAGACCTCCTCGATACCCACTTCGTCGGCATACCTCGCATGCCGAACCAGATCCTCCGGGGACTGCTCCGGGCGCACGACGACGGCGATCCGTGGGGCGCTCATGCCGTCACCAGAAACGCGGCGATCTCGTCGGCTGTTCGTCGGCCCTGTTCGCGGCCGAGTTCAGCTGCCGGACGTCTGGTTGTCGGCGAGAGGGAGTTGGTTCCGATCGCTTCGACGACGGCGTCGTCGGCGAAGATCGGCAGCACGCGCTTGGGCGCCATCACATCGATTTCCTCTCGTAGACTGCCGCCGAGAAGATTCGGGGCGGGGTCGGCTGCAGGTGAAAGAACCACGATCACATCGCAGTCGGCAGCCAACTGAACATTCGAGCCACTTGCCATTCCGCCGTCCATGTACCGCTCGCCGTCGATCGTGACTACCGGCCACACCCCGGGGACGGCGCAACTCGCTCCGACTGCGTCGACCAGGTCTACGCCGTCGGCATTGCCGAACACCCTCAACTCACCGGTCCGTGTGTTGATCGCCGGGATGCGCAACTCGCGATCGGGCCACACGCGATTGCGCAGCCTCGCCTCGATGACCGCACGACGCTCGGCGGGTTCGACGGTGTCGGCGTCCGTCGCCGCCTCGCCGAGCGCACGGAGTTGCTCGGCCCGGTCCTGCGATCCTGCAATCGCGTCGACGAACATCTGACCGAGAATCTCGACATCGATCTTCGGGTCGAGCTCCCCGGTCGCCTCCGCTGTTTGAGCGTCGAAAAGTTCCTGCAGTGTTGCACCGCCCGCAATCTGAGCGCTCACCGTGGAACCTGCTGATGTGCCGATCAACACGTCCGCCGTCAGCAACGCTGCGGCAGCGTCCGGAGATTTTTCCTGAACGCCCAACAGAAAACCTGTTTCCCAGGCAATTCCTGCTACGCCGCCACCGGCAAGTACCAACCCCAATTTCACGCCGTCCACCTCTCGTCGATCGTGATCCGTGCCCGAAGTCGACGTTAGACCTACTCTGAAGTGATGTTCATGCGCAGCGCAAAGACATTTGTTCCCGACGCACTCCGCGGGTTGATCGCATCCACCGACGACATCGCGTGGAATCCCGACCCGGGATACCTCACTCGCGCGACACCACTTCCCCGCGGACGTGTCGCACTCGTCTCCGGTGGCGGTTCCGGTCACGAACCCATGCACGCCGGATTCATCGGCGAAGGAATGCTCACGGCCGTCTGCCCCGGTTTGGTCTTCAGTTCACCCAATGCACTTCAGATCCACGAGGGATCCAAGGCTGCCGATGCGGGCGGCGGCGTTCTGCACGTCGTGAAGAACTACACCGGCGACGTGATGAACTTCGGCATCGCGCGAGAGTTGCTACGCGAGGACAAGATCGACACAGACGTCGTGCTGGTGGACGACGACGTCGCGACGGAACGCGCGGACGGCAGCGGCCCGGGGCGACGCGGTACTGCGGCAACCATCGTGGTGGAGAAGGTCTGCGGCGCTTCCGCCGCCCGCGGCGACGACCTGGCCGAGGTGACCCGGATCGGACAACACGTCGCGCACTCCGCACGAAGCATGGCCGTCGCTCTGCGCCCGTGTACTTTGCCGGGGGCTGACGAGCCGTCCTTCGACCTACCGGACGGCCAGATGGAACTCGGTATCGGAATCCACGGCGAACGCGGCACAGAACGCGTGGACGCCCTGCCCGCACCGGAATTGGTGCAGCGGCTGACGGACCCGATCATCAAGTCCCTGAGTCTCGCCGAAGGTGATCGCGTCATCGCCGTCGTCAACGGTCTCGGTGCAACCCACCCGCTGGAGTTGCAAATACTGTTCGCCGAACTCGGAGAATATCTGGACGAACAGGGAATTCACATCGAGCGGACATTGATCGGAACGTTCGTCACTGCATTGAACATGGCCGGGGCATCCATCACCCTTGTTCGCACAGACAAAGAAATCCTCGAATTATGGGACGCACCAACAAAAGCGCCCGCCTGGCCGAATGCTATGGCGCGTGAGTACACCGGTGTCGGCAAGCGCGAATCATTCGGTCCCACATTCACAGCCGACACCTCACGCACGGCCGAAAGCAGCTTCGTCGGCAGCTGGATTGCGGACTGGGCCGAAAAGGTACTGGAGCAGGAGCCGGCACTGACCGATCTCGATCGACGCGCGGGCGACGGCGATTTCGGAACCAACATGGTGGCCGCACTGGATCAGCTCGACATCTCGGCGATCCGTGACACATATTCCACCGCAACGATATTCGATGCAGTCTCACAGGCGTACCTCGGCCATGCCGGTGGTACGTCCGGCGCGTTGTTCGGCATCTGGTTCCGGCATTTCTTCCGCGTCGCCGCAGACTCGGCGGACTCCGAACTCGGCCTCGGTGCGATCGCGGCTGCAGCGCGGGCGGGGCTCGACAACATCACCTCGCTCGGCGGCGCACGCGTCGGCGACAAGACGATGGTCGACGCGATAGTTCCGGCGGTCGAGTCGTTGGAACAATCCGTGACCGCAGAAGCGGATCGGGACACTGCTCTGGCGAGCGCAGCGGACGCGGCAAGGGCCGGGGCTGAGTCGACCGAAACCATGCTCGCGAACCGCGGACGTGCAAGTTATGTGGGCGAAGCCGCTCGCGGAGTGGTCGATCCGGGGGCGCTACTCATAGCGTGGTTCTTCGCCAGTGCAGTGGGTCACTAGCGAGCACTTCGGAGCTGTGACTAATCTGGCAGCCACAGCACATCGTTTGTGACGGCCCGTGGGCAAAAGCACCGGTCTCACTCACCACACAGGAGCAGCCCATGCTGAGCACCATGCAAGACGCCCCCCTCTCCATTGCTCAACTTCTGCGCCACGGCGCCTCCGTTCACGGCGCCTCCGAAGTTGTCACGTGGACCGAGTCAGGCCCGCGCCGTGTGTCCTACGCTGACGTCGGCAAGCGCTGCGCACAGCTCGCACACGCCCTGCGCGGACTCGGGGTCGAGGGTGACGAGCGAGTCGCCACGTTCATGTGGAACAACTCCGAGCACCTCGAGGCGTACCTGGCGATCCCCTCGATGGGCGCCGTGCTCCACACGCTGAACATTCGCCTGTTCCCGGAGCAGTTGATCCACGTCGCCAATCACGCCGAGGACCGCGTGATCATCGTCGATCCGTCTCTGATTCCGCTTCTCTCCCCGCAGCTTCCGTCACTGACGACCGTCAAGCACATCATCGTCACC
Source organism: Rhodococcus sp. P-2 (assembly GCF_016598535.1). GTDB lineage: Bacteria > Actinomycetota > Actinomycetes > Mycobacteriales > Mycobacteriaceae > Rhodococcus_F > Rhodococcus_F baikonurensis. Next base: position 3,792,228 of record NZ_CP066779.1, read on the forward strand.
GGCTCCTCCACTGCAGGGCTCGAAGCTCCCGAGGGCGTGCAGGTTCACACCTACGAGGGCTTGATCGCCGATCAGCCCACCGAGTTCGACTGGCCAGAGGTCGACGAACTCAGCGCTGCCGCAATGTGTTACACGTCCGGTACCACGGGCGACCCCAAGGGCGTCGTTTACTCCCACCGTTCGATCTACCTGCACTCCATGCAGGTCTGCATGAGCGACGGCCCCAACCTCGCACAGGGCGATCGTGCACTCGCCGTGGTACCTCAGTTCCACGCCATGTCGTGGGGACTCCCCTACGCCGCATTCATGATCGGTGCTTCGCTGATCATGCCCGACCGCTTCCTCCAGCCTGCCCCGTTGGCAGCGATCATCGCCAGCGAGAAGCCGACGTTCGCCGCAGCCGTACCCACCATCTGGCAGGGCCTGCACCTCTACCTCGAGCAGAACCCGCAGAACATCTCCTCGATGCGCGAGGTTCTGATCGGCGGGTCCGCGGTACCGCCCGCACTCATGCACGCGTTCGAAGCCGATCACAACGTCTCGGTCCTGCACGCCTGGGGCATGACCGAAACCTCCCCGCTCGGATCCGTTGCCCGCCCGCCGGCCGGTGTCACCGGCGACGCGATGTGGAAGTACCGCTACTCACAGGGCCGCTTCCCGGCATCGGTCCAGGCACGTCTCATCGACGACGACGGTAAAGTTGTTGCACACGACGGTGTTTCCGTCGGCGAACTCGAAGTGCGCGGACCCTGGATCACCGGGTCGTACTACGGCGTCGATGCGGAAGACAAGTTCAACGACGGCTGGCTCAAGACCGGCGACGTCGGATCCATCACGGCCGACGGCTTCCTGAGCTTGTCCGACCGCTCCAAGGACATCATCAAGTCCGGCGGCGAATGGATCTCATCGGTCGACCTCGAGAACGCCGTGATGGGTCACCCCGACGTCACCGAAGCTGCCGTCATCGGCGTGCCGGACGAGAAGTGGGACGAGCGCCCGTTGGTCGCGGTTGTTCTTCGCGCCGGTTCCGAGACCACGATGTCCGAACTGCAGCAGTACCTTTCGGACAAGGTCGCCAAGTGGCAGCTCCCCGAGAACTGGGCTGTGGTTCAGGAAGTCCCGAAGACGAGCGTCGGCAAGTTCGACAAGAAGCGCTTGAGGGCCGACTACCACGAGGGCGGACTCGAAGTCACGCGACTCTGACCCGGGTTGGGATCCTGAAGTACGAATACCGAAGGTGGGCAACAGGTTTTCGACCTGTTGCCCACCTTCGTTCAGGCCGAGACACTTTTACGGACGATACCCGACCGTGTGAAATGTGATGTCGACGTACTTCTGCGCCAATTGCGACGGTGACATCGGGCCGCCGGTCTGAAACCAACGCGGTAGCGACTGGGCCATGCCGAGTATTGCCCGGACAGTCTCTTCGGTGTCGGCGACCGAGAAATCTCCAGATGCCACACCGTCGTCGACGATCCTGCGCATGAGCAACTCGAGCCGCTTACGACTGGCGGCGTATCGGCTGCGGCTTTCCTGTGAGACATGCCGGATCTCGGTGTCCAACGCAGCATGCCGCGATCGGTGGGTCATGTAGAGAACGATCGCCTCCACCACCAAGGCGAAGCGTCGTACCAGGTTTTCGCCGGCTTCCGCCTCTGCCGCTTCGGTTCTGGTATTCAGCTCACTCATCGAGATCTCGAACAGAGCGACGAGGACTGCCTCTTTGTTCGCGTGGTGATAATAGAGCGCGGGAACGGTTACCCCGACACGATTGGCGATCTGCCGCACCGTCGTGCCGTGGTAACCGTTCTCGTCGAACAACTCGAGCGAAGCCGTCAGGATGTCGGTCATCACCAGCGGCGGGAAGGACCTCCAGTCCACGGCCACCGAATTCACCGACTCCACCTCGCCAGTCATGTATTGGCCGAAATTACCGCGGTGCCATACGGATTGCACCGTCGAGGCGAATCGTCTCACCGTTGAGCATCGGATTGGAGACGATGTGCGCAGCGAGCGCGCCGTACTCGCTGGGATCGCCCAGACGAGAGGGGTGGGGCACCTGCTGCCCCAGCGACGCCTGGGCGGCTTCAGGCAGTCCTGCCAGCAACGGGGTCTTGAACAGGCCGGGAGCAATGGTGTTGACGCGGATCAGCAGCGACGCGAGGTCACGGGCGATGGGGAGCGTCATACCGACGACGCCACCCTTCGATGCGGAGTACGCAGCCTGTCCGATCTGACCGTCGTACGCTGCGACCGAGGCGGTGTTGATGATGACGCCGCGTTCGCCGTCGATGGGTTCGATCTTCGAAATACGTTCCGCAGCAAGACGAAGGACGTTGAAGGTGCCGATCAGGTTGACGTCGACGACCTTCTTGAACGCGTCGAGCGGGAAGGCGCCCTTCTTGCTGACCGTCTTGACTGCGTTGCCGATTCCCGCGCAGTTGACTGCCACGCGCAGGGGCCCGAGTGACTCGGCCACGTCGAGTGCAGCGGTGACCGCGGCCTCGTCGGTGACGTCTGCCGCCGCGAAGCGGACTCGGTCGCCGAGTTCCTTGGCGATGGCTTCACCGTTCGACGACGGAAGGTCGATGATGACGACGCTGGCGCCGTCGGCAAGAAGAGCTTTGGTGGTGGCCAGGCCGAGGCCGGATGCTCCACCGGTGACGACGGCGACGCTGTCGTTGACGATCATGAGAGTTCCCTTTCGAAAGGTTATGTGTTTCAGATGCGTTCGATGATGGTGGCGTTGGCCATGCCGGCGCCCTCGCACATGGTCTGCAGTCCGTAGCGTCCGCCGGTGGCCTCGAGATGGTTGACCATCGTGGTCAGCAGACGAGTACCCGAGGACCCCAGGGCGTGTCCGAGGGCAATGGCGCCGCCCCACGGGTTGAGCTTTGCCGGGTCGGCGCCGAACTCGTGAGCCCAGGCGAGCGGCACCGGGGCAAATGCCTCGTTGACCTCGTAGGTATCGATGTCGTCGATGCTCAGACCGGCGCGAGCGAGCACCTTGTGGGTGGCCGGGATGGGCGCGGTGAGCATGAAGATCGGGTCGTCGCCCGCGACGGAGAAGGAGTGGAAGCGTGCTCGCGGGGTCAGCCCCAGCTTCGACGCCATTTCTTCGCTCATGATCAGTGCCGCGGATGCGCCGTCGGTGAGCGGCGACGAGTTGCCGGGAGTGATCGACCATTGCGCCTCGGGGAAGCGCTGCGCGTACTTCTCCGAGTAGAACGACGGCTTCAAGCCGGCGAGGCCCTCGGCGGTGGTGGACGCGCGAACCGTCTCGTCGACGGTGTGCGAGACGGTCTCACCGGCGGCGTTGGTCACCGAGATCGGCAGGATCTCCTTGTCGAAGAGTCCCTTCGCCGCTGCCTCCGCTGCCCGCTGGTGGGACTGCGCGGCGAATGCGTCGAGAGCCTCGCGGTCGAACTTCCACTTCGCGGTGATCAACTCCGCGGAGATGCCCTGATTGACCAGGCCTTCGGGGTACCGAGCCGCGATGCCCGGACCGGACGCGTCCTTCCCCATCGTCGTGGTGCCCATCGGGACACGACTCATAGATTCGACGCCCGCCGCGATCACGATGTCGTAGGCTCCGGCGATCACGCCTTGCGCCGCAAAGTGCGCAGCTTGCTGACTTGATCCGCACTGGCGATCGATCGTGGTGGCGGGTACCGACTCGGGGAACCCTGCCGAGAGGACCGCGCTGCGGGTGATGTTGAGCGCCTGCTCACCGGCCTGGCCGACGCAACCGCCGATCACGTCGTCCACCAGGGCGGGGTCGAGGCCGTTTCGGGAAGTGATGGAACGCAGAACGTGGGCCATCAGTTCGACAGGGTGCGTCCCGGACAGTGCTCCGCCCGGCTTCCCCTTGCCGGACGCGATCCGGACTACATCGACGATCACTGCCTTGGTCATCTTCGTTCCCTTCGAGGACGTGCATTGCTGGGGCGGTCCGGCACCCGAGTTTCGTGGCGCCGGGCACCGGACCGAGATCGAGGGAGCACCCTGACTTAGCGCTCGCTAAACAACTACCATCCTGCCAACACGCCCGTCAAGGGAAACCACAGCCACGAGGTCACAAAACGGCAATAAAGTCACGAAATGAAGAAGTCGCCCCACACCCGGACAGGCGTGGGGCGACTTCTCACCGAGCATTACGACGCTTCATGTTCAGCGCACGCTGGGGGTCACATCGACTCGGTGTGCGGTACCAGCGCCGCCAATCACGGGTGCAGGTTGGCCGCTCCGCCGTTCGGCGTCAGAACGGAACCGATATTCGAGTCGGTCCGCGGAGTGACATCCGTTGCCAAGCACATCGTCGGGGCGTACTGAGTTCCGAACAGTGTCGCCTTCGACAGGAACGTCATGTAGTTCTTCGGGTTTGCGTACTTCCCGGCATCACCGTCGGTGTTGATGTAAACCGCCGGGTTGGAGGACGTCGTGACAACTTGGACCGAAGGCAGCGTGAAGGTGGCGCCGGCAAGCGCGGTCAAACCCGCATCAGAGGTATTCGAGCCGCCCGGACTCGCACCCGCAATCGTTGTTCCGACTCCCCCGTTGAGGGAAAGGTAGGATCCTGCAGCGTCCGCGGCACCACTTGCGTTCACTCGAGTGACCACCGGAGTACCACTGAATCCACTACCCGTCCCGGAGACGATGGACGCCGACGTGAAGGTCACCGGATCGATCTTGAATACGAGGTTCAATCGATTCAGGTTGACAACCGTGGCACCACCGCCACTGGTCGGAACAGTCTGCGAGCCTGGCTGAATCGTGTAGGTGCCCGGCGTCGACGACGAGTGCGCAACCGACATGGAATGAGCCTGAAGCGGCTGATGAACATTGCCCGCAATGGATGAATTGGGGTCACCCATGCAAGCATTGTTGTAATTCGTCGTCACGTTATGGGCGGACGCCGGCACCGTTGCCGCAAACACCAATCCAAATGCTGCCGCAGAGATCGCAGCAGTAGTTCCGGCACGCCGAGCGAGAGATACAGTCATTTTGAACCTTTTCTTTCGTTGAGAAACGATTGACGTTCAACAAGATGAAATGTCGCAATCGATTTCGAATCGCGACATCATCGCAAAGAAAATCTCCTCCTCCCTGCACGTTGTCAGAACGAAAACTCGGATACAGCGCCATGCCGGGGAGACACATCCCGAAGGCGAGACAAATTCGAATACCGTTGCAGGACAGCCTGATAGCAGATTTCAGCTCTGCAAAGTCCACACATGGCCGGCGGTAGACATCGATATAGGGGTAAGCCTTCGCAGCAATGCAGAAGAATCGCATCCTGCGTCCAGTGCCGGCGAGAAGAGTTCTCGCATCCCGAAACCCTAGAACAGGTACCAGTTTTCCCGCTTTGTCGAAAAAGTCAAGAAAAGGCAGATAGTTCATACTTTAGACGCAACGCCAGGGCGATTTACCTCGACTGGAAGTCGGAAAACCGGTCGAGCAGTCGAATAATATTGACAGACAACGTAAACAAATTGGATCAACGAGGCTGCGACGCTCCCAACGCTCGTGCGCTGCACGCGACAATTGGTTCGACCGCGCGACACAACCTGGCCGTCCGGACATCCCTTAGTACTTTTGGATGATAGTTTGCAAATCTCGCCCGAAATGTCCGAAATCGGATAATCTTCCGCCACAAGCAATTCAAGCCACAGGGGATTCGGGGCGTGGCACCAATCGATGACAACCGCAGGGGGACTGACCGGGAGGTTGAGCGTGGACCTGCGATACGTTGCCTTCACACGTGCCGACTCGCATTTCTACGACCGAATCAGAACGGTCACCCGAGCTGATACATCGAGTGACCAGCACTTTATCCCCGCAAAGTCGGTGGATTGGTCGCTCTGGCGGCGCGGCCCCCAAAGCGGGCCGTGGAACTACTTCCAACCGACCGACGGTCTGCTGCCAGAACAAGGATGGAAGATTCACTGCTCCGCTACCCAAGCCAACGCGCAGGAGCTGCTCGACACCGTTTCCGCGTATTGCGGCCGCAATCACGTGCCGTTCAAATTTCTTCGGACGGCAACAGACCTCATGTTATCCAACAGCAAGCAGGCCAATCGAACATCCAGCGGAAAATTCATCACGATTTATCCGACGGATGGCGTTGCCACACAACGTGTCATCATCGAACTGGACGAGCTTGTCACCGGTGCCGACGGGCCGTACATCCTCAGCGATGTGCGATGGAACCGGGGACCGCTCTACTTACGGTACGGCGCATATCTGCCCATGCAGACCTACGATTCATTCGGCGATAGCGTCCCGGCAATTCGGCGTCCTGACGGATCGCTCGAACCCGATGTGCGCGGCACTTCCTTCAGAACTCCGGACTGGGTACAAATCCCGGACTTTGTTCGCGCACAGCAAGACAAGCTGAAATCACGCGACGCCTTCCCCTATTCGATCAGTGAAGCCCTGCACTTCAGCAACAGCGGAGGGATCTACACTGCACAGGGTGACGCCGGCATCGATCTGGTCATCAAAGAAGGCCGACCCTTTACCGCCCCGGACGCCAACGGCCGATACGCAATCGACCGCATTCGTAACGAGTACGACAAGCTGACTCACCTTGCCGACAACCCGTACTCACCTTCTGCGACCAGCCTGTTCGAGCGCGAAGGCCACCACTTCCTTGTCACCGAGCGCGCTCCCGGTACACCCCTGAATCAGGAAATCGCGATCCGCTATCCGCTCATCCGTGCCGACCAGACACTCAGTTCCCGAACGGAATACAGGACCTGGGCGCTCGACATCGCACGACAGTTGACCACCGCGGTCGAGAGCTTCCACAGCGCCGGAATCGTTCATGCCGACCTTCACCCCGGCAACGTCCTGTGCTCACCCTCGGGTATTCGGATAGTCGACTTCGAGATGGCACACAACATCGACGAGTATCCGCCCCGGTCCACCGGAGCACCCGGATACACCGCACCGCCACAGCTGAAAGGTGTCGATGCGGACCGCTACTCCTTGGGATGCATCGAGCTGGGACTCTTTGTCCCACTTACTACATTGTTCCCTCTCGATCACAACAAGATTCCCGAACTCATCGACTACGCGGTGTCTCGATTCGATCTACCTCGCACCTTCCGGGCCTCGCTCTACTCGATGCTCGACGTACACACGCCGGAACCGGAGAACCGCCGTCATCGTTGGGACACGTCGTCGAGGGAATCTCTGCAGCGTACGGACGCTCGATTGCGTTGCGGCATCCTCGCCTCGCTCGATCTCTCCCGCTCTGATCGACTCTTTCCCGGAGACATCGCCCAATTCGAAGTGAACGGCTACTGCATTGCGCACGGCTCGTGCGGAAACCTGCTCGCCGATGATCTGCCCACCGACACCTTGGAGTCAGTTCTGGAATGGACTGAACACCAGGTTGATTCGGATACGCAGCCACAGTTCGGATTCTTCGACGGACTCGCGGGTGCGGTGCACACCTTTCGGCAACTAGGACGACACTCGACTGCCGACAGATGGGTCGAGACTTTGTGTAAAGCTCCACTCGACGAGCTCGATTCCAGCCTCTTCCAAGGCCTTTCCGGAATCAGCTGCCTTCTACTCGAGGAATCGGAGTCATGTCCGGCGGCGTCGTCAGCGCTCGCTCTCGTCACCGAGACTCTGCGGGATCGCCTTCCGGAGGCTCGCGCACATGTTCGCTCCGACGACGGAATAGCCTGGGCGACAGCGGGTCGCGGCGGCTTGATGAGAGGGCCGAGCGGGCAAGCGTTGTTCTGGACTCGCCACTACGAACGGACCGGCGATCCTCGATCACTGGAACACGCACGACAGCTTGTCGACATCGACCTGTCCGTGATGCAGATGTGCCCTGACGGTTCGATGCAGCTGAGAGAAGAGCGCCGGACAATGCCGTATCTGGGATCGGGATCCGTCGGTGTGGGCCTGGTGCTTCTACAACTAGTGCGACATGTCGACGAACCGCGCTATGCGTCTGCCCTACTCGCCATAGCCCGCGCTGCCGCCGTCGAATTCACTGCCCAAGCCGGACTACTCAACGGGAGAGCCGGGCTGATTCTCTTCCTCGGCGAACTCTCCAAGACTCCATATGCCGGCGCCGATTGCGAACAGACGCTTGCGCAGCAGTTCCAGCTTCTGGGCTTGCACAGCCTCGATCACGCAGGAGGCCTTTACTTTCCAGGCGAGCAGAATTTGAGGCTCTCGACAGACTGGGCAACCGGATCTGCGGGAATTCTCGCATTGCTCCGAGATACCGGATCGGCACCTCGCCGACCGTCGTTCCCACTGATGTGTGCGTCGAACTGCCACATCACCTGATTGTTCGACAGTTATCACCCACGGCAGATTGGAGCACGGAAGTATCAGGCCAAGAACCTGAAATGGAATCAGCACCGCAAGACAATTCGATCGATGACATCCATCGGCAAGAACGCCGATCAACAAAGGAAATGACAATGGACGCTATTCTCTCCCTTCAAGATCTGTCAGTCGCCGCCGGCAATGTCGGAGACGCCGGCCAGCTCGAGCAGAACGCGGCAATCAGTTCGCTCAGTTTCTTCTGCCTCTGACCTCGGGCCGATACCTCGGAGCAGGTCCGGGGTATCGGCTTTCGAAGTCCAGGCGGATTACCAAACGAACAGTATTGTTTCATCATGGAACGCATCCACACTTCACCGAGCTGCATTCGCCGATGATCTACGCGACCTGGAGGCAATGTCGAGGGCAGATCCTATGGTCGTTGGCGGTGATATTCCTCCTGATATTGACAGCCGCCGTTTCAGGCTGGTTCGTTCAGCGTTCGGGCGAGAGTTGGGACTTCGGGGACATCTGCTCGCGCTGGTACGACGGAGGCGGCGGTTGCCGCGCCGACACCGCTCTCACCTTGACGGCGCTTCTTGTTCTTCTTCTTCCGTTTGTCTCAGGAATGCTGGTGGGTGTCACCACTTTCTCCCGAGACTTCGAGCAGGGCCCCGAGAATCTCGACCTTCGCGAGTCCACCGGCCTTGTTCGATGGTATTTCCTTCGAGTCCTGGTGGCCTTCGTTCCCATCACACTTGCGATGACAGTCCTGGGCCTGGTGCTCGGCTGGACCCATACACTGGGCCGGGGACAGGCAACAGATGAAGCCACCTCGTTTTCCTTGATGGAGTTCCCCAATTTTCAAACGACGGGAATCGCCGTCGGCGCCTACGCCTTTCTGGCGATGAGTACCGGCAGCGCAGCCGCATTGCTCATCCGCAACACCGTCGTCGCAATGGTCACGACTCTCCTCGTGTTCTTCATCGTGCCCGTCGCACTGAGCGCGATGGTCCGCGAGTATTACACGGCCCCGGACATTGACGTCCAACCCATCGACGGACTGGCCCGTGCAGCGGAATACGCACCGTCGCCGTATAGAAATCTCGACTCGAGATGGGTCATCGGAGCCGGCTTCGCCGATACGGACGGCAACATGATCGACGCCGACTACACAATATGCTGGGGCTCAGACAATTCCGATCGCCAGCAGCAAGCCCTCGAAGTCGACAACTGCCTTCGAGAACAGGGAATCGATCACTATGCCGTGGTCTATCACCCGCAGAGCCGGTACTGGCATTTTCAGTTCATCGAGACTGCCGTGATGCTGTTGTGCTCCGGGTTGATGATGGCGCTCGCACTCGTCGGCGCACACGGACTGCGTCGGCAGCCCGCCGAGAACCGAATGTCCGAAATGTCGAAATCGGTTTAACATCAGCAGTTTTCGATCAATTTCTTCTTGCGTTCGAATTTTTGTTCGAATATGATTGTTGCATGGACAGTCGGGATGCGTGGCAGCTGGATGGTGAGGACCTCAAGGGTGAGGTTCTGGATCTGGTGCGTGTCCGTCACGAGTTGCAGTCGCGGATGGTGCTGTTGATCGTGGAGATGTTTTCCCGGGATGTTCTCGGTGGGGAAGGGGTTTCGGGCGATCGCGCAGTGGTTGCATGGTTCGACGAATCTGGAGATCGGTGAGTGCAGTCTGCTGGTGGGGTTGGCGCGGTTGTTGATGCTCGAACCTGTGGTGGGCGATGCGTTTCATCGGGGTGATGTGGATGCGTTGAAGGCGCGTCAGGTGGCGTCGTTTTGTCAGCATCCACCGAAGAACATGACCCTGGCGGATGTGGAGAAGGCCCGCAGGATTCTGCTTGATCTGGCGTCGAAGAACATTGCCGATTGTGATGCGGTGCGTGCGGCGATTCGGCGGATCGAGAAGCAGTACGGCAACCGTGAGGACGGTGTTCCGGTCGGGGAAGACTCTGAGCGGAATGAGTTCTACGCCTCGAAAGGCTTGTACGGGCGGGTGACCGTGAAGGGTGATTTGGATGCGGTGAACGGGGCGCGGTTGATCACGTTGTTGTCGAGCCTGTCGGCTCCGACGCCGGAGAAGGACGGTGTCAAGGACACTCGTACGCCGGCTTTACGGCGCGCGGACGGGTTCTGCGAACTGCTGCGGCGGTATGAGCGGGCGGGGTTGGGTCCGATCGAGGGTGGGGTGAAACCGCACATCACGGTAACGGCCAGTGCGAAAGACATGACGGATCTGAAAGCTCTGAAAGATCTGTTGCCGTCCACTGAGGAACTGGGGTTCGCGTGGGCCGATTGGGTGGGCCCGATCAGTATCGACACGGCCCGGATGCTGGCCTGCGACTGCACCGTCACCCGAATTTTGTTGGATGAAAATGGTGTTCCGCTCGACTGCGGTAAGGAAGCGAGAACGGCGACCGTTCCGCAGCGGCGGGCGTTGGCAGTTCGTGATGGCGGGTGTGCGTTTCCGGGGTGTGGGACGCCATCGGGGTGGTGCGACGCCCATCATATCGTTCACTGGAACGATGGTGGCCCAACAGATCTCGACAATCTGATCTTGTTGTGCGGCCACCATCACCGGACACTGCACCACACGGAATGGAGAGTGGAGATCGGAGCGGATCGGAAGTCGGTGTTCTATCCGCCGATGTCGATCGACCCGTATCAACAGCCGATCGGCGGGAACAGCCCACCCACAGCGGCGTGAATCGCGACAATTGAATACATCAGTACCGGGGACGAACCATGCCCCGGTACTGACGCGCGTTTTTGGTCAGATCCCAACCCTTCAAATCCCAGCTCTACGCACGAGTGCATCTGTAGCCGAGGGAGATACGACGTCGATCGCTCGTAACAGCCCCGCGTACCGCGGATACAGCTCGACGGGACGCGTATTGATCGCCCGCAAGATCCACGATGCAGCTTGATCGGCCGTCAGCGCCGGCTGGCTCACGTAATCCGCCGTCGGCGCGATCATCGGTGTTCGTATGAGCGGGAATTGCACTGTGGTGACGTCGACGCCAGTGCCGTGACATTCCGCGCCGAGGCTTCGGCCGAAGGCACTGAGCGCAGACTTCGACGCGTGGTAGGCGCTGAACCTCGGCATCACCCCGGCAGTGACTCCCCAGGTTCCGACGTTGATGATGTGCCCGGCCTTCGCCTCGAGCATCGCGGGCAGCAGACGCAACGTCAGTCGTGTAGGTCCGAAGTAATTCAGCGCCATGGTGCGCTCGTAGTCGTGGAATCGGTCGACCGAATCCAACGCAGTACGCCGGATCGAGCGCCCCGCATTGTTGACGAGGATGTCGATCGACCCGAATCGATCCGCGATCGTCTCCGCGAGTTCGTCGACAGCTTCCCCACGGGATAGGTCCGCAGGCACGATGTGCGCCCATCCGCCCTTGCGGTGGATCTCGTCGCGTACGTGTTCGAGGTTTTCCTCACCGCGCGCAACCAGGATCATCTCGGCCCCTCGGCGGGCCAAGAGATGAGCAGTCGCCTCACCGATCCCCGAGGAAGCTCCTGTCAGAACGATCGTCTTGTCGGAGAGTGTGACGCCACGCGACGGAACAAGAGAGCGCAAACGCGTCGGCGGACTCAAGGCAATATTGCTGAGCAGCGTTCTGATCACATCGGCCTCGGTTCGATCTTCACGTGCGTTTCGGTGCGAACCCATCCCTGAACAGCCAACTTCGAGCGCACCGCGGAAATTACTCAAAAGTAAGTTATGGCGCTGTTTCGACCGTGTCAAGAATTCGTCGAGATCCAGGAGTATCTGCCACTAGCTTTTCCTGATACCTCGAGTTACATTAAATCCAGACCGAGTGCCAGCGATCACACAACCGGCCCTCGATTCCACCGAACACCGCGAGAAATACCAGCGGTGACCGAAACGAAGAGGAGACGCCATGACGCTCACATCGCCGCTCGACAAGCGCGGAGAAGCATCCGACGACTCGTACAACGAGACGCTTCGACTCCTGTCCGAGGGCTCGGTGCACAAGCACTTCGACCCGTACCTCGACATCGACTGGGACTCCCCCGAGTTTGCCGTCGTCCCGAACGATCGCCGTTGGATCCTCCCGGCCGAGACTGACCCGTTGGGTGCACACCCCTGGTACCAGTCGCAGTCCGAGGCCAAGCAGATCGAAATCGGCATGTGGCGCCAGGCCAACGTCGCGAAGGTCGGTCTCCAGTTCGAGAACATCCTGATCCGCGGCATGATGCAGTACGTCTTCTCGCTGCCCAACGATTCGGCCGAGGCGCGCTACTGCACGCACGAGTCCGTCGAAGAGTGCAACCACACGATGATGTTCCAGGAGATGGTCAACCGCATCGGTGCCGACGCTCCCGGCATGAGCCGTCCGATGAAGATGCTTGCACCCTTCATCCCCCTTGCTGCGGGTCCGTTCCCCGAACTGTTCTTCGTCGGTGTCCTCGCCGGTGAAGAGCCGATCGACCACATTCAGAAGAGCATCCTGCGCGCCGGCGGCCAGATCCACCCGATCATGCAGTCGGTCATGGCCATCCACGTAGCCGAGGAAGCACGTCACATCTCGTTCGCTCACAAGCTTCTGAGCCGTCGCATCCCGCTGATGTCACGCCCGAACCGGTTCGTCCTCTCGCTGCTGTTCCCGATCGTCATGCGCATTCTCTGTGACGCCATCGTCATCCCGCCGAAGTCCTTCTGGAAGCAGTTCGACATCCCGAAGTCCGTGAAGAAGGACCTGTTCTGGGATCTGCCCGAATCGCGTCAGACCCTGCGCAACTACTTCGGTGACGTCCGCATGCTGGCCACCGACACCGGCCTGATGAACCGTGCCTCGCGCCTGGTGTGGAAGGCCTGCAAGATGGACGGCCGCGCATCACGCTTCCGCAGCGAACCTCACCGCAGCTCGCACAACGCCGCCGCGTAGCTCCCGGACAGTCGAGATCGGACTCATAGCGCCATGCCACACGTAGTCACGCAGTCCTGTTGCAGCGACGCCTCGTGCGTCTACGCCTGCCCGGTCAACTGCATCCATCCGACGCCGGACGAGCCGGACTTCCTCACCGCCGAGATGCTGCATATCGATCCGCAGGCCTGCGTCGACTGTGGCGCATGCGTCTCGGCCTGCCCGGTCGATGCCATCGTCCCCGAGTCGAAGCTGACCGACCCTCAGCGGGTATTCCTGTCCATCAATGCGGACTTCTACAAGGAAGAGCGGCCCAGGCCGCTTCTCGCCAAGGTCATCCCGGCAGCGCACGTCGACAAGGGCCGACCGCCGTTGCACGTTGCGATCGTCGGTTCCGGACCGTCGGCGATGTACGCCGCGGACGAGTTGCTGACCCAGCCTGACGTGCAGGTCAACGTCTTCGATCGCCTTCCTGTGCCTTACGGCCTGGTTCGCGCCGGCGTTGCTCCGGACCATCAGAAGACCAAGCAGGTCACTCGCTTGTTCGACAAGATCGCCGCACAAAAGGGTTTCGAGTTCTACCTCAACGTCGAGATCGGCAAGCACATCTCGCACAGCGAATTGCTCGAGAATCACCATGCGGTGCTCTACGCGGTCGGCGCATCGTCCGATCGTGGCCTCGGCATCCCCGGTGCTGATCTGCCGGGCACGGCCTCGGCCACGGACTTCGTGGCCTGGTACAACGGCCACCCCGATCACGCCGACGACGTCTTCGACCTCTCGCATCGCCGCGCCGTCATCATCGGAAACGGAAACGTCGCCCTCGACGTCGCTCGCATCCTGACGGCCGATCCCGAGAAGTTGGCGGGTACCGACATCTCCGCTCACGCACTCGCCGCTCTGCGGAAGAGTCGCGTCGAAGAAGTTGTCATCGTGGGTCGACGCGGAATCGCGCAGTCCGCGTTCACAGTCCCCGAGTTCACCGGCCTGATGGCACTGCCGGACATCGAACTGTCCGTCGGCCCCGACGACATGGTGCTCGACTCGGCCACCGAAGAACTGGCAAAACGCGGCGAGCTCCCGCATGCCGTCGAGCAGAAGTTGCGGCTACTCGAAACCCTGAAGAACCGCGATCACGTCGACGTCGGCAACAAGCGCATCACGTTGCGCTACCTGCTCACACCGACCTCGATCACCGGTGATGATCAGGTCAGCGGAATCGAGTTCGCTCGCAACGCCCTTGTCGACGGCAACGGAACCGTACAGATCGAGGCGACCGGCGATACCGAGACCATCGATGCCGGTTTGGTCCTCACCTCGATCGGCTACCGCGGAGTGCCCATCCCCGGCGTCCCGTTCGACGAGCGGGCTTCGGTCATTCCGAACGAGAACGGCCGCGTCCTCGAAGCTCCGAACGGCGATCCCGCCACCGGCGTCTACGCGACCGGTTGGATCAAGCGCGGACCGAGTGGGTTCATCGGCACCAACAAGTCCTGCGCGCAGGAAACGATCAGGATGCTCGTCGACGACTTCAACGACGGCCGCCTGACCAACCCTGTCGCCGACGACTCCGCAGTCGATCGTCTGGTCCGGGCGCGACAGTCCGACGTAGTCGACCGCGAGGGCTGGCACGCCATCGACAAGGCGGAACTGGAACGCGGCGCTGCGCACGACCGTGTCCGCGAAAAGGTTCTGGATCAGGTCGAGATCACCTCCATCCTCGACGCTGCGGCCCGGGTGAAACCGGCGCGTCGATTCGGTCGACCCGTTCGCGCTCGCTGATCCGCTACAGGTAAACAGCTACTTTCACGCACACGGCCCCGCCTGCAGACTCGTCTGCCCGGCGGGGCCGTCTGCGTTCCGGCAGCGTCCCACTCAGCGAAAATTTTTGCCCGTCAGCGGCCGAAATCGTGTAATACTGCAACCTGTTCCAGTAAGCGGCACAGCGGGCCCACGATCCCCCGGATCAGGCTCGCCAACCAGATGAGGATTGCATGAGCGAGACTGCAACGCCGGCGCCGAACGGGAGTGTGACGCCTGCAGTAGAGGGTTGGTTCACCACCGGCGACGAACCTGCTCTGATCGGCACGAAGTGCCAATCCTGCGGCACCATTTCCTTCCCTCGTGAGGCGACGTTCTGCAAGAACCCGAGCTGCTTCAGCGAGGAGTTCGACGACGTGGAACTCTCCCGCCGCGGCACCGTCTGGTCGTACACCGACGCGCAGTACCAGCCCCCGCCGCCGTACATCCCGCGCTCGGATCCGTACGAGCCCTTTGCTCTCGCAGCAGTCGAGCTGCCCGAGGGGATCGTCATCCTCGGCCAGGTGGCCGACGGATTCGGCGTCGACGATCTCAAGGTCGGCAATACCGTCGAATTGGTTGTCGAGCCGCTGTACACGGACGAAACCGGAGTTCGTACGACGTGGCGCTGGAAGCCTGTCGCCGCCGATCAGGAGTCGAAGTCATGAGCAAGGACGTCGCAGTACTCGGTGTGGGCATGCACCCCTGGGGCAAGTGGGGGCAGTCGTTCGTGAAATACGGCGTTGCCGCCGCTCGCGCCGCGCTCGCCGATTCGGGTGTGAATTGGCAGGACGTCGACTTCATCGTCGGCGGCGAAACTGTCCGCAACGGATACGGCGGATACGTCGCCGGAGCCACGTTCGCTCAGGCCCTCGGCTGGAACGGCGCTCGCGTCGCCACGTCGTACGCAGCGTGCGCGACGGGAGCCCAGGCACTCGACACAGCTCGCGCACGAATCCTGGCCGGCCTCAGCGAAGTTGCCCTGGTCGTCGGTGCCGACACCACCCCCAAAGGTTTCCTCGCCCCCGTCGCCGGTGAGCGTTGGGACGACCCGGACTGGCTGCGCTTCCGCCTCATGGGTATGACCAACCCGGCGTACTTCGCGCTCAACGCGCGTCGGCGCATCGACCTCTACGGCGCCACCGCGGAGGACTTCGCCAACGTGAAGGTCAAGAACGCCAAGCACGGGCTCAATAATCCGAATGCGCGCTACCGCAAGGAAGTCACCGTCGAGAACGTGTTGGCCTCCCCCGTGGTGTCCAATCCCCTTCACCTGCTCGACATCTGCGCGACGTCCGACGGCGGCGCAGCAATCTTGCTGACGTCGATGGAATACGCCCGCAAGATGGGCATCGCGGAACCTGTTCGCATCAAGGCTATTTCGACGGTCACGCCGACTTTCCCGCAGACGATCATGGACATGCCGAACTTCTCCACCGATTCCAGCTCTGCCGTCCCCGCTCCGGAGCGCACGTTCAAGGAATCCATCGGCTACGCCGCGTACGAGGAAGCCGGGATCTCTCCCGAGGACGTCGACGTCGCCGAGGTCTACGACCTCGCCACCTCGGTGGAACTGGACTGGATCGAAGACCTCGCGCTGTGCAAGCGGGGCGAGGCGGAGCACCTTCTGCGTGCGGGTGACACCAGCATCGGCGGCCGCATCCCGGTCAATCCGTCCGGTGGACTCGCGTGCTTCGGCGAAGCCGTTCCCGCACAGGCACTTGCGCAGGTCTGCGAGCTCACCTGGCAGCTTCGTGGACAGGCCGAAGGCCGCCAGGTCGAAGGTGCTCGCATCGGAATCACCGCCAACCAGGGCCTGTTCGGCCATGGCTCCTCGGTGATCGTGTCCGCCTGACCCTGGTTCTTCTCTCGTGGCGGTCGCTCACTCATCCGTGAGCGGCCGCCACGATCACGTCTGCCACTGCCCCCGGCTGTGAAACCAGCGATGCATGCGACGTCGGGAGTTCGCTCGTGTTCGCTCCCATCCGATTTGCCATGAACCGCTGCGCCGTCGCAGGGATCACTCGGTCTTCACCGGCGACCAGATACCAACTCGGTGTGTTCGCCCACGACGGAGGCCCGCCGAGCTCGAGGTTCGCCCACAGAGCCGCGGACTTCTGATGCGCCAACATCGTTGCCGCTGTCTCGTCGGAAACGTCCTGAGCGAAGACGGAATGGAAATACTCGTCCGTGACATAGCCGTCGACGTTCTTACCGCCGATCGCGTGAGGATCGTCCACGATCTTCAATCCCAGAGCCGGCGGCAGCAATTGGCTGCCCGGGAATCGAATCGGATCGATCGTGATCTGTACCGGTTCTCCCTGAACCGGAGCAAACGCCGCGATGTACACCAACGACTGCACCTTCGGATCGTGGACGTTGGTGATCACCGCTCCGCCGTACGAGTGGCCCACTAGCACGACGGGTCCGTCGATGTCCGCAACCGTCTTCTCGATCACGGACGCATCGTAAGCGGGTCCACGCAGAGGATTGTCCGGTACCACGACTCGATAGCCGCGCGAACGTAAGTCGGCGGCGACGCCGTCCCAACTGGTCGCGTCGGCAAAGGCGCCGTGAACCAGAACGACAGTCGGCTTGGGGCTTGCCACCGCGGCACCAGAGCCGAAGATCAGTCCGGCCGCGACTGTCATGAGCATTGCCAGAACTGCTGTGAATACACGTGAGATCTTCATGCGTTTCCTTCACTCTCGTCGAAAAGCGAGAAACTGCGGTAAGCCGGGACATGCCCGTTTCGATCCTAGAAACACCGGGTGCGACGGACATGACTGTCCGTGCAGACTTCTGGGCTCACACTGCACAGCTTCTGGTTGAGCGTCCGCATCGCGGGGTATCAAGCCTGCATGGCTTTGCTCCTGGATACCTCCGTGTTGGAGCCTGACCAACGCACGGACGCCTTTGTCGACGCGATGGGTCGCGCCTCGGTTCCGTGCGCAATCCACATGGAGAACCCGGATCGGGTGAGCGCAAGAATGAACGTGTGGAATCTGGGCGCTGCATCACTGTTCCGCTCCGAGTCGACCGGGATGCGATTGACCCGTGCCCCACACCACGTCCGGTCCACATCGATGCCCGTTCTTGCGATTGCTCTGCAGGAGAGTGGAATCGGCCATCTCGACCAGTACCAATCACAGCGCAGGGTCCCGGCCGGTGAACTCCTCATGACGGACCTGACCTCGACCTACGATTTCTCCTGGTCGGGAACGGGCGCTTCCCAGTGCCTCTACGTTCCGATGGATCGGCTGGGATTGCCGATCGACACCGTCCGCGACGCAGCTACCCGGCCTCATCACAGCAACCTGTACCCCTTGATGATTGCGCACGTTCGCGAATTGTTCCGTGGCGCCGACCTACTGGACACCGATCCTGCGGCCGAACAACTGGGTGAGGCTTCGATCGAACTCGCGCGCGCGTTGGTCACCTCGATCGCGCATGCGAATCCCCACGTGTCGACCCCGAGATCGGCACTCGCCATGACCTCGATCCGTCGATACATCCGCGAACACCTTCACGATCCGGCGCTGCATCCCGCACGAATTGCCCACGCCCACAACATCTCACTGCGACAGCTGTACAAGATCTGCTCGGACAACGACTTTCGGATCGAACAGTGGATCATCACCCAGCGTCTGCGGAAGGCTCGTGAAGAACTTCGTGGACCGGCCACCGCCGACCTGCCGATCGCGGCCATCGCCCACCGGGCAGGCTTCGTCGACGCCGGCCACTTCAGCCGACGCTTTCGGCAGGCTTACGGAGTCAGCCCGACTCGTTGGCGTCAGATCCGCGATTGAAGCAGCGCCACAACGTCTGCCTGACCACGACTTTCGGCATTGTCCAACGCCGTCTTTCCCGACGCATCCCGGATCGAGGGATCTGCCCCTGCGTCGAGTAGCTGGGTGATCACATCGACATAGCGCGCGGATCCGTCACCGTAGACGACAGCTTCGAGTAGGGCAGTCCACCCTGGATCATTGACGTGATCGACCGGGACCCCGGCAGCGATCAGCATCCGGACCGTCTCGACATGCGCGTGTTCACTCGCGGGAATCAGAGCCGTACCGCCGTAACGGTTCACGCTGTCGACGTCCGCGCCGTGGGTGAGCGTGAGCGCCAGAATCTCGTTCAATCCCTCGGCTCCGGAATACAGGAAAGCCGAATCCTGCATGGAGTCCTTCGCATTCACGTCTGCCCCGGCAAGAATCAACGTCGACGCCGCGGCGACGGCGTTGTTCTTGGTGGCCTCGACGAGCGGAGTACGTTCATCTTCGCCGCGAGCTTCGATGTTCGCGCCGGCGCCCAAGGCAGCGGTGATCGCTGCCGGATCATTGCGGTCCACAGCGTCGAAGAGGGCGCGTTCGGATTCCGGCGTCGATGGTGGCAAGGCACTCGTAGGCGGTACACCCGTAGGCGGTACGGCTGCCGTGGTAGTCACAGACGACGAGGTAGTCGGCGCCACCGAGGTGTCGGAAGAACTGCAGCTCGTCACAGCTCCGGTCACCGACGCCGCGATGATTCCGCAAGAAAGGACAGTTCTCGACATCCGCTTCATGGAACCAGTCTTCCACAGCCGGCCGAATGGACTGACGATCAAAGATAGGGCGACATCTTCAGCATCGATCTTCTCACCAACGGTTTGACCGCCGGAATGATCCACCGTTTCCAGCCGAGCGTGGCTGCGATGTCGGCGGTGATGTCGTCGAAACTTCGGCTCTGATACCGCAACAACCGCTGACTTTCCTCGGTGTCCACCCAGTCGGTCACGTACTCCTTGCCACTGAAGGCACTATCGGGCAACGGTTCCAACCCCATTGCCCGCAGCATTCTCGCCAGATATTCGCGATAGGTCACCTGACAAGACTCACCACCACCGACGAAGAGCACCCGGCCCCACACCTGCGGCGTCTCCAGCGCGTTGGCAAGTGCGACAGCAGCGTCGTCGGGGTGCAGCACTTCGATCCTGTTGTCCAAACCGATCTCGAACATGATGGGATCGGCTCCACGCGCGCCGATGATCGGAACGTCGGCTAACCGCGGTATGAACCACGTCAGACCGGACTCTCGCACTATGCGTTCACCCTCGATCTTGTGGGCGGTGTACCCATCCGTCGCCTCGAGTGGATCATCCACTCTACGAGGAGGTTTCCGATGCATCGTTCGGCCGTGAACATCGAATGTCGATGCAAAGACAAGTTTGGGCGGATCACTCTGCGACAGCGCTGCCGTGACGACGTTACGGGTTCCCTCGACGTTGACCTTCTCCGCACCAGCAACATCGAGCTCGCTGGCGGGCGGAATGACTGCAGCCAAGTGAACTACGACCTCGATACCCGCCACTGCAGCCTCGACCGTCTGGTAGTCACGAATATCTCCCCAGACCGTTTCGACGGCGCGAAAGGCACTCGCCCGCTTGCGATCCTCGGGAGTTGCCAGCGCAAGACAACGAACATCGTGGCCTCGGCGCACGAGCTCCGCCAGAACGTGCGAACCGATGTTCCCGAAGGCTCCGGTCAAGAGCACCTTCATGATCGGATGGTGCCTCGCCCGGCGACAAGGGGGAGATCCAGCGCCGAAACGAGCCCGGCCTCGATCCCGTCGAGCATCGGAATGGCATTGATCGCTCGCATTCCCGTCGCCAGGCACCCTCCGGTGATCGGATCCCCGTCGAGCGCTCCACGGAACGCCGTTTCCTGCGTGATGTCCGGACTACCTTTGATGATGACGCGATAGACGTCGTTCTCCACGGAAGTTGCTCTGGGCCAGTGCGTTGCTGCGTCGTTGGTGATGCGGTTGACGTGCTCGATCACGATCTTCGCGTCGTCTCCCACCCAACCGCGGATCTCGAATCGGACTGCGGCACATTGGCCAGGCTCGATGACTCCGAACGGATACGTGATCGGTTCGGTAGCCGCCCACTTCTCGTACACGGTGTCGATGCGGTCCAACTTGACCCCGACGGCGTCGGCGATCATCGGAATGGTGTGACCCCATGCGAAGATCAGCACCTCGGGAATCTCGAGTACCGCCGGCGTATCCACCGAGACGCCGATTCCCATCGTCGAACTGTAGTCACCTGCGTAGTTCGCATAGTCCAACAGTTCCTGCACCCGTACGCTGTCTACGCGGCCACACACCCCCATGAGCGTCAGCGGGAAGAGATCGTTGGCAAATCCCGGATCGATTCCCGTGGTGAAGCACGACTTTCCGCTTTCGCGACACGCCTTTTCGAGGTCCGCGAGCATTTCTTCGGGGCAGGCCTTCGGGTAGACCAACGGCGTCATCGACGTCGACACCACGTGCTTACCCGACAGCAGGGAGCGCGACATGTTCGCGATGTTCTCGACGGCGAACTCCGCAGTCGGACCGAAGTATGCAACGGCGTCGGCATCGACGGCCAGGGCTGCCTCACTGTCGATCGTGGCTACCAGCCCCACCGGCTCGACTCCGATGAGCGTGCCGACGTCGACGCCGTCCTTGTCGGGGTTGTGCACGATCACGCCGACCAGTTCGAATTCGGGATGATCGAGCAGTTCGCGGATGACCAACTTGCCCACGACGCCCGTACCCCACACGATGACCTTGTGTTTCATTGCAGTGCAGTCCTTTCCGGAACAGAGCCGATAGACGGTCAGCGAAAGAACTCGCCGCCGTTGACGAAAAGCGTCTGCCCGGTCAACATCCGGGCGCGATTGGAGGCGAAGAAGACCACGGCGTCCGCTACGTCGTCGTCTGCCGGGATTTCACCGAGCGGCATGTTCTTGCTGATCTCGGCGATGATGTCTTCTTCGGGGACCCGACGGTCGGCGGCCGCGAGCCCGACGTACAGCTGTACCGGCGGTCCCCACATCCAGGTCGGGACCACGGTGTTGACTCGGATTCGATACTGTCCCAGTTCTTTTGCCAGCGACCACATCGCTGCATACAGCGCACCTTTGGACGTCGCGTATGCCGATTGCGGCAACTGAGGATGAAACATGGCCTGCGAGCCGATCATGACGACGGCGCCGCCGCGCTTCTTCAATTCCGGTAGCGCCGCCTGCGTCAAAGTGAGAGTTCCGATGACGTTGACGTCCAACATGGCCTTCCAGGCACTCAGATCGGCACCTTCGAGCCCACCGAACACGTCCTCCTTGGCTGCGACGTTGACCAACGCGTCTACTCGCCCGAAACGTTCTGTGGCGGTGGCGATCAACCGTGAGCACGACTCCGGATCGGCGATGTCCGTCACCGAGTAGGCGACGTGAGCACCGGTCGGATCGATCTCCTCACAGACGGATTTCAAATTCTCTTCGGTTCTCGCGCCGAGTACTACGTTGGCCCCGTCACGGACTGCAGCCAATGCGATTTCACGCCCCAGGCCGGTTCCGACGCCGGAAATCACCACGGTCGAATCTTCGAGCAATTGAGTCATGACGCGCACCTCCACAGGGCACCCGATGGATAACGTAACGCCGTGTTACGAATATGGAGAAACGTAACACTGCGTTACGCTATTCACAATGGATTTCGAAGAAGTCGCCCCAGACAACCTCACCCCGGACGAGGACACCGAACGGCTACGCGGAAGGCCCCGCGATCCCGCCATCGGTGATTCAGCCCTGGCCGCGGCACGCGAGTTGCTCGCCGAGGTCGGCTGGGACAAGACGACGATGGTGGCGATCTCCGAGCGCGCAGGCGTCGGCAAGCCCGCTCTGTACCGTCGGTGGCCGTCCAAGACTCACCTGGTTTTCGAAGCAGTCTTCGGCTGGGTCGACGAGTCTCCGCCCGTCGCAGACGCCACAGATCCCGAAGAATGGGTACGGGCCTCGTGTAACTACACCCTGGAACTCTTTGCAAAGCCCGAGGTGAAGGCTGCACTGCCCGGCCTGCTTTCCGCATTCGCGGAGCGCGGCGACCTGCCGTCGACATTGTGGTCGGAGTTCGGTGGCCCCGGCATCGCCATGCTCGCGCAGATGCTGAACCGTGGCGGCGGTGATGCCGACGCGATGCGGGACGCTCAGGCAACGATGCTGTTCATCGTCGGCGGCACGATGGTCCTGAGAATGCTGATGCCCGAAACCGACTCCGCTCCCCTCGTCGAACGGATGCCGGACATACTTCTGCACGGCGTCACACCGAAGGAGCAGAAGGACACATGAGCGCAGCAGAACCGACCATCGGTCTCGACGACGATCGTGTGCGCGTCACCTCGTGGCGCTTTCCGGCCGACGGCAGTGCCACCGGACGCCATCGACACGAGTACGACTACATCGTCGTGCCGGTCACCGGCGGCCGATTCGTCGTGTCCGATGCCGATGGTTCCACCCGCGAGATGACTCAAACTCCCGGTCAGTCGTACCAGGGAACCGCGGGCACGGTGCACGACGTCACCAACGCGTCGGGCGCGGAAGCCGTCTTCGTGGAGATCGAACTCAAGACTCGCTAAATCAGGGACTTTGGTCCGAATTTCTTACTTGGGCGCTTATTTGGTGTCCGAATTGGGTAGTTTCACATCATCTAACTCGTTCAAAATTTCGATCCAGCGGTCACGTCCAGTGGAGCCAGTCGAACAGGAGTCGGATGAGCAGCCCATTTCGTGATGCCGCTGCAGTGACGCTCGATGCGTCTTCGCGCGGTGAGCGTGCGCGCGTGCCCGGCGCCCCGATCAACGGTCGCTTTCACCCGCCGTCGGCCGTTAAAGGACTGGTCCCGCGTCCGCGCCTGCATCGCAAACTCACCGCGTCCACCGCTGCCGATGGCGTCGGCCCTGGACCCGTGGGGTTGCTGTCCGCCCCGGCCGGTGCCGGGAAGACCTTGCTGCTGGCGGATTGGGCGCGCGAGTATTCTCGCGCTTCCCCCGATGCGGACCTGGCCTGGTTGACTCTCGCCGAGCGCGACAACAACGTTTCGGTGCTGTGTGAATCCCTGGCCGAAGCAATCGCCACGCCTATCGATCCGACCGGCCGGAGGCTTCCCGCGCAAACGGGATCCAGGCGACCGGTGGAGCAATGGCTCGCGCATTTCGCCGAAACTCTCGAAACGCACGATCGTCGAACGACGCTGATCCTCGACGACGTTCACACACTTCACGATCCACTGTCGATCAGTCTTCTCGATCGGATACTCACTCACACCCCAGGCAATCTGTCGATCATCGTCGCCGCACGATACGAACCACCTCTCACGTGGCATCGTTTGGCTCTGGACGGCCGACTCACCCGCTTCGCATCCACCGATCTCGCTTTCGACCGGTCCGAGATCACTACGATGTTCGGTGAATACGACATCATGTTGGGCGAAGACGAGTTGGCAATCGTCGAAGACTTCACCAAGGGGTGGGGTGCAGTCGTTCGCCTCACCGCAGCGTTTCTGGCCGGCCGCAATGACATCGCCGACGCGCTGGACGAATTCACGCACACACCACGGCCGATCGCCGATTTCCTGGTCGACGAGGTGCTGACGTCCTTACCCGAACACATCACCTCGTTCATGCTGCGGACATCGATAGTCGATTCGTTCTCCGCTCCACTGGCGGAAACTCTGACCGATTCGAACGCACGATCCGAGATCGACTCTCTGATTCAGTTCAACTTCCCCGTGACCCGTACCGATTCCGCCGACCACACGACCTGGTTCAGCTATCACCCGCTACTGCGCGAACACCTTCGGGCAGAGTTCCGCCGCGTCGATCACGTCGAGAGGAAGCGCGCACACGTGCGCGCAGCAACCTGGTACGAAAGCCATCATCTCGAACTCGAGGCGCTCGAACTCAAGGTGTCGATCGGAGACCCGTGCCGCATTCTCGCGTTTCTCGAACGCTGCGGGCTGGGGCTCGTGCTCGACGGTCACAGCGGTGACGTCGTGCGAGTCCTCGAATCCGCCCCGACGCAGGTCTCGGAATCCCCGATCACCCGACTGATTCTGGCAGCGGCTGCCCTCCATTCCGGTGACGTGACCTCGGCTACGACATGTCTCGACCTCCTCGAGGCAACTCATCCCCCCATTGCAGACGATCCGCTGTTCCTGGCGATGAGCCTGGAAATCTCCTGCGTTTCGGCAACTTCCGACAACCAACCATTGGTGTCACGCCTGCAGCGACGCCCGAACAGCACCCACTCCGACGTCGAGGCGTACGTACACCTCGAATTGGCGACGGCGCACTTGCTCCGGCGCGAGTTCGAAAAGGCGACTGTCGAGTACACCCAGGCCGCAGCCCTCGGGGCGCTACGGGGCCGGTCGCGATTCGTCCTGAAGTCACTGACCGGATTGGGGTATGTCGCTTCCCTCAGCGGCGACATCGGGGCGATGAGAGCGCATTCCACCTACGCTCTCGACTACGCGATCGAACACCGAATCACGACGACAGCGGAATACGAGTTGTCCGCGTCGGTGGTCGCCTTCGCGGCGTACCTCTGCGCCACGGGTGATCTTCCGTACCGCATCCCCACCATCGGAAACTACCGGAGCACAGACGTTCTCGGCGCCAGCGCGCCAGTGTTCGGTTGGCATACCGTCGTGACCTTCGGGCTTCACAGCCTCGACGACGCGGCCGACCGACGGTCGACTGCCGCCGACATTCGCGACGCCATGCTCAGTGCTGTCGAACTACGCACCTTCGCGATGGCGACCCTCGCACTCCTACCGCCCGTGGTCAACGCCTGCTTGTCGGTCGGCGAAGTGGAATGGGCCGGCCGACTCGTACGCGATGCGGCCGAGCGGTTCGGCGAGACCTCCGAGATACATCTCGCACGAGGTGCCGTCGCGTTCTCTGCCAACAAGTTCGCAGAAGCCCTCGCCGAAGTCTCCGAAGCTCTCGCAACCTCCGAAGCGCCGCTGCTTGCGCATCACGTCTACGCCTGGACACTCGAGGCGGGGATCCACGCCGCAACAGGTCACGAACGCAAGTCTTTTCGCTCTCTTCACAAAGCTCTCCACGCCGCAGAAACCGGTGGCCTCCTGCGGCCCTTCCTCGACTACGGAACAGCCCTGCGGCCGATATTCGACGAGTTCAGTGGACATTTCGGAGATCAGGAAGTTTTTGCCGAACAGGTACGCAATCGAGTACGCCCACAAGAGCTGGTGAGTGCGCCGGTCCTCACCCCGGGTGAGTACACCGTGCTACGCGAACTGGCTTCGGGAGACACCACGGAGTCGATCGCCGACACGCTGTTCCTCTCGGTCAACACGATCAAGACGCACCTTCGCGGGATCTATCGCAAGTTGGAAGTGAGCAACCGACGCGACGCGCTCAAGGCTGCGCGACGCGGCGGTCTCATCTGAGCAAGACTGCTTCCATGCTCCCGAAGCTGTACTCCGACTCGCGCGATCGCTTGATGGTGTGGGCAAGACGCACACCGAGCCGTCGCCTGGCGACCGATGCAACCGTCGATGTTTTCGAAGTCGGTCTCGTCGACAGCGCCATGACTCTGGCAGCTCAAGCCTTCACGTCCTTGCTCCCGGTCATGATCGCGGCGTCCACCCTGGAGAAACTGAAGCCGTTGGCCGACGCCGCCAAGGACGACCTCGGGGTCCAACTACCCGACGCCCAAATCATCAACACCTCCACTGCGGCCGCGTTCGGAATCGTCGGTTTGCTCATGCTGCTGATCAGTTCCACGTCCTACGCTCGCGCTCTCGGCCGGATGTACGGGCGCATCTGGAGCGTGCCGACTGCGACGCTTCGTCAGGCGTGGCGTTGGATAGCGGTCGTGTTCGTCGTGGCGACATCGGTGGTCGGGGCGGCCCTGTGCCGAGAACTGAACGGTGTGCCGGGGGTGGGCAGACTCCTGGAATTTGTTGCGGTCTACGTGGTGTGGGCGCTCGTCTGGACTGCCGTGCCGATGCTGTTGACCGCTAATCGCATGACCACTCGTATGTGCGTCGGGTCCGGGTTGCTCACCGCGACGGGTCTGAGCGGACTGCACGTGGCAGGCACCCTTTTCCTGCCCCGTATGACCAAGACCTCTCAGGACGAGTTCGGCCTCCTGGGCGTGATGTTCACCGTCATCGGCTGGCTGTTCGTCTTCTCGGCCATCGTGGTTGTCGCGTCGTCGATCGTCGGATCGGTGGCCAAAGATTCCGGCCCGCTGGGCATCTGGCTCCGAACCTCACGCTGAGGTGCCGCCTCCACCGGCAAGCGCCTGCGACACCGTCGGATAGACGTCGACCTTCAGCGCGCCCCGGTCAGCACCGGACAGAACGTCGCGGAACTGTCCGATGTCTCGGGCTACACGGAAGCTCACGTTCTTGCGAGCCAACGAGTCTCGAAGCTGAGCCAACATCTGGGCCGCGCTGACGTCGATGAACGGTGACGTTTCGGCGTCGAGCACCACCATCGTGGTCCCCGCGGTCACCAGGCCGGTGATCTGATCACGCACGTGATCGGCATTGGCGAAGAACAGCCCGGATTCCACCCTGACCACCACGATGCCGTCGAGTGTCCTCAGATCGGGGTGACCGCTGGCGTCGACCCAGCGCGTGCCGTCCTTGGCCAGAGCTGCCACATGCGGTTTGGAGACTCGATAGAGGAGCAGCAACATCGAGACGGCAATTCCGATGATCAAACCGGGCAAGGTGTC
Source organism: Rhodococcus sp. P-2 (assembly GCF_016598535.1). Classification (GTDB taxonomy): domain Bacteria; phylum Actinomycetota; class Actinomycetes; order Mycobacteriales; family Mycobacteriaceae; genus Rhodococcus_F; species Rhodococcus_F baikonurensis. Next base: position 3,819,817 of record NZ_CP066779.1, read on the forward strand.
GAACAGGAGAACTCCGAACATCGCCGCGATCGCTGCGGCGAAATCGGCCCGCGCGGCGTGGCCGTAGATGCTGCCCAACCTCTTCGTCCAGACCCGGTACAGCGCTGCGAGAGAGGAGAAATCGACCAGCTCGATCACGGCGGCGATGACCACGGCGGAGAGCGTCGCCTCCGGCAACTTCTCGAACAAGCCGGTCAGAAACAGCAGTGTCAACAGTGTCAGTGCAGCGACCACCAGTCCGCTGACCTGAGATTTGGCGCCCGCGCCCCCGTTGACAGCGGTCTTCGAGAGGCTGCCGTTGACCACCATTCCGGAGCACAGACCCGATCCGAGATTGGCCGCACCCAGTCCAGCGAGTTCACGATTGGCGTCGATCGTGTACCCCGCCTTGGCCGCGTATGTTTTTGCAGCACCCAGACCTTCGGCGAATCCGATGAGCAGAACGCCGACTGCCGGTCCGACCAGATCGAGATAGTCCTCGGCTCCCACACCACTCGGCAGACCCATCGACGGCAGTCCCGAGTCGATGTGCCCGACGATGTCGATGCCGCGATCGTCGAGGCCGAACAACGCGACTGCGGTGATGCCCAGCAGCACGACGAGGAGCGAACCCGGTACCAGCGGAAGCCATCGCTTGACGCCCAGGACCATTGCCAGGCTGAGCAATCCGATGATCACCGTCGGTCCGTCGACCTCACCCAGTTCCTTCACCACTGTCCACGCCTGGACGAAGAAGTTTCCCTCCCCCTTCTCCACGCCCAGAAGTTTGGGTACTTGACCGATGATGATCGTGAGCGCGAGACCCACGATGAATCCCTTCAGAACCGGCTCGGAGATGAAGGAGGCGATGAAGCCGAGGCGCATGAATCCTGCCAGCAGACCCACGAGCCCGGTCACGATTGCCAATGCGGCCGACAGCGCGATGAATCGGCCGTCGTTTCCCGAAGCCAGTGGCGCGATCATCGCCGCGGACAACGCTGCGGTCGCCGACATCGGCCCGACGATCAGGTGTCGCGAACTACCTGCTGCTGCATACAGAATCAGTGACGGAACTGCAGCATAGAGCCCGACTACCGGCGGAACTCCGGCGATGGTGGCGTACGCGAGCGCTTCGGGAACGAGGACGGCCCACACGGTGAGGCCGGCAATGATGTCGGGGCGGAGCCAGCCGCGCTGGTAGTCGGAGAGCGATCCGAAGACCCACCACGTCCGTGTGTGCGGAGCACTCATAGTCCTTGCACCCCTTTACTGATCTGCATCGCCGCGATCAGGACGAGAAGCCCGACGTTCAGCAAGTGCGTGTTGGTGGCTATCCAGGTGCGGATCTTCTGCAACGGTTCGGTTGCCTCGTCCTTCTTGATCAGAAGGAGGGCGACGGGCACCGCAACCGAGGTCACGGACACCAGCGAGAAGATCACGGCCGAGACGATCTGCGACGTGGGTTCCACAGTGCTGAGCCGCAGATTCATGGCGGCGGCGATGGCACATGACATGTCGATGGGGTTGAGGACGAACAGCGCGAAACCCAACGCCCCTGATCGCATCGGCCGGAAATGCTCTACCGACTGGAGCATTTTCGGCAGCTGCGGGGCGGCGGCGACCACGTCGCCGGGTGCGACGGCCGCCGCCATGGCCTGGACTCCGCGGCGGCTGCGTGTGTAGACGAACCAGGCTCCCGCCAGCAGAGTCGCGCCGAGAACGAGATGGAGGATGGGCACCCACAACGGGGGGTGAGTTCGCTGGTGCACTTGAAGGGCCGTCAAAATGATGTATGCGCCCGCCAGCGCGACAACTATTCCGAGATACCACCCGATCAGGTACGCGATGCTGTTGATCCGCGCTCGTTCGGAAAAGAGCACGGCAACAACGGCAACCACCGCCAGCGGGCTCATGATGATCCCGAGCGCCAGCGGGATCTGTTGCAGTAGCAACGATCCCATACCTACCTCCAGTTGTCAGAGACCGCCGATGCCCTTACCGATGAGAACAACACCGATAACCAGGATCAACACACTCATCACCGTGGCGTTGTTGTCCTGCAACCACACCTTCAGCTTGGCCAGCGGACCGCGCAGTCGCTCCGCGGCAACGAGGTAACCGATCACAGGCACACACACTGTCGAGGCCGCGATGATCGTGAAAACCAGAATGGCGACAACAACTTCTCCGGATCCAAGCGAAGCGGATCCGATCGAGATTCCGGCCGCGATACACATCATCAGATTCTTCGGATTGATCGCAGCCAGAGCGAAGCCCAAGCCGAGGCCTTTGGCAGCGGTCATGTCGTCGATGGCTTGCATCCACTTCGGGGTTTCGTGCTCGCCTCCGCGTCCGCGCCATTGCTTCGCTCCGAACGCAAGAAGTAACACTCCCAACGCCAGCTTGATCCACGAGACCGTCGCCGACGGATCACCTTCGGAGTCGCCGAGCTTGCTGGACAAGAGCACGAAGATCACAGTGGCGACAACGATTCCGAGTATCCAGCCCAGAGCGAACCCGACGCTCGTGCTGCCGGCTCGCTTGGACAACAACATCAAGATTGCAGCGATGATCGGGATCGGCGATACCGCGACGCCGACCGCGAGGGGTAACAGATCCCCGATGACAGATCCCATGCCGACCTCTTCTCTCTCCCGGTCGACACTAGGGGCGGGGGCCCTGCGCAGCCTCACACGAAAAGGATGAACAGAACCGTGGCGACATTCACCCGTAGGGGATGAAGCCCGAGGAGCATGCGCGAGTAAGACTGGATCTCACGGATGCGGAGTCCTGGATCGAGCAGCGACGCCGATTGCACTTGACGACACCTGTTTTCGAGACTCGGCGCGGGGCGGGTCCGAACCTCACGGCCCTACGAAATGGAGCGGACACTGATGAATGCTCCCACTCGGTATCAATTCCTCATCGACGGCGAAGTGTCGGACCGTGTCAAGGCCGCATTTCCCGACCTCAGTGTTGCCAGTGCGGCCGGCGGATTCACCAGTTTGTACGGACCCGTCGCGGACCACACGGCCATGCGAAGCATCATGGCCCGCCTGGATTCCCTCGGGTTGACCGTCGCCGAACTGCGAAGGCTCCCGGACTGATCCGAGCCGCCCGTCCGTCGGATCGTCTCCGCGCACGAGCGATGGTCCCGACCGAGTCGATTCGGTCGGGACCAACTGCCCTCGAGTTGTTCGGTGCCTAGACTCTGTCTGTATCCCAAGTAGCGACGGCCCAGATCACAACGACATCGAGCGCGATGACCAGGATCGACCACAACGGGTAGTACGGCATCCACAAGAAGTTGGCGATGATCGAGAGCGACGCAATGACTATTGCCGCCGCCCTGGCCCACACTGCACCCGTGAAGAGGCCCAGAGCCACCACGATCCCGATGATGCCCAAGATGATGTGGATCCAACCCCACGTCGTGATGTCGAACTTGTACGTGTAGTTGATACCCACGACAAACAGATTGTTGTCTGCGACAGCCGCGATGCCCTGAAGCAGAGCGACAATGCCTGCGGTGAGCAGCAGAATCGCTGCTGCAAACGTCGTACCTACCGCGAAACCCTGCCGGACAGGGTGATTCGCGGGTTCCCGCGGTGGAGCAGTCATCAGCGTTCCTTTCGACAGAATGCACTTCCCTTACTCAGTCTCGAGGGGCTGGAAAGCGAAAGCATCACCCGTCGCGGATGAACCGCAGGTCATCGGCCCGTACCCGCTTGCCGGCGTCGCAAACCAACATTGGCAGACTGGCACTGTGCAGCACACCGTAGTCGTGATCACCGATATCCACGCTCCACCTGCGGTGATCTTCGATCTCGAACTCGACATGGACGAACACTCGGCCTCGCTCCGAAGAACGGACGAGGTGGCCGTGACGAGTACGGGTAGAAGCCGACACCCCTTTCATCGAGTGAGCACCCTCTGCTGAAGCAGCGCAGAGTGTGTTCACTCGACAGAACCCGTGCTCACTCAACAACAGTCGCACTCGTCACCGCTCTCGGGCACCGCCACAACCGGGCAGCACGGATCGCCCTTCCACGCGTTGATGCCTTCTTTCACCGCGATGACGGCGATCACCAGTGCCGCAATCGGATCCGCCCACGACCAGCCGAGCACCGAGTTGAGCAGCAAACCGACCAGCAAGACCGCAGAGAGGTACGTGCAGAGCAGAGTCTGCTTCGAGTCCGCGACCGCCGAAAGGGAACCCAGCTCCCGACCGGCTCGGCGCTGCGCGTAGGACAGGGCCGGCATGATCGCCAAACTGACTGCAGCCAAGACTATTCCGACGGTGGTGTGCTCGGCCTCCCCCAGACCGAACAGCGACCGAATCGCGTCGAACGAGACATACGCAGCGAGCCCGAAGAACGAGAATGCGATCACGCGTAGCGCCGTCTTCTCGCGGCTCGCGGGATCCGGGGCCGAAAACTGCCAGGCAACCGCTGCCGCCGAGGATACTTCGATCACGGAATCAAGACCGAACCCGAACAGGGCCGCAGACGACACCCGCGTGCCCTCCGCCAGCGCAATGATCGCCTCGACGACGTTGTAGCTGATCGTGATCGCCACGAAGATGCGTATTCTTCTCGACAACAGCGCTCGTCGGGCAGTCGAGAGACCGACACCGTCAACGGGCGTAGCCATCAGCAGCACCCCTCTGATTCGCTGTCCGGGCAGAACGACGGATCCACGGCGAGTACGACCCCGAGTAGGTCGTCGAGCGCCTGACCGATATGTGCGTCGGCGAGTTCGTATCGCGTGCGACGCCCTTCCGGGACGGCCACCACCAAACCACAGCCGCGTAGACAGGCCAGATGGTTGGACAGCTTCTGCCTGGTCACCTCCAGCGTGTCGGCGAGGTCCGACGGATACCGGGGCGCGGTCTTCAGCTCGAGCAGTATCCGTGTTCGAGTCTCGTCGGACAGTGCATGCCCGAACCTCGCAAGCACCGCCACATTGGTCACCACATTCATGCCCTCGACATCCATACGAACGACAGTACATCGAAAGCTGTATTCAGAAAAGAGTGAACTCCAATGGTTCAAGATCCAGCCATCGGGTAACGCAAGCCTGGAACGACACCGACCAGACTTCGATCAGCGGGAGCCCGCATCCGATGAACCGTACAAAAGCCGACGATCACATAGCGATGCCGGAGTTGCCGGAAACCGGCAGCGTCTTCCAAGTCTCGTGGCCGGTGCGAACAGGAGACATTCACACCGACAGAAGCCTGCGCCTCGACGCGATCGCGCGTTACCTCCAAGACGCAGGCTTCGACAACCTCGTCGACCGCGGCGCCATGGATACCCATCCGCTCTGGATGGTACGAAGAACGGTGATCGACGTATTCGAACCGGTCGTCTGGCCGGATCGAGTTCATTTGCAGCGTTGGTGTTCCGGCCTGTCGAGCAAGTGGTGTTCGATGCGAGTTCGCATCAGGTCCGACGGCGGCGGATTGATCGAAACGGAGGCGTTCTGGATCAACATCGATCCGAAGACGGGAATGCCGGCCACCATCAGTGAAAAGTTCACCGCCGCTCTTGCGTCGACGGCCGTGGACCAGCATCTCCACTGGCGTCGGTGGATCGACCCGGAATCCACAACGACACCTTCGACGGAGACGCCATTCCCGTTACGCTCGAGCGATTTCGACCCCTTCGATCACGTGAACAACGCGATCTACTGGCAACCCGTCGAAGATGTGCTGCCCGACGAACTACGAAGCGGACCCTTTCGCGCAATCCTCGAGTACACCCAGCCCATCAAGAGGGGAGAGCAGGTGAGCGTGCAAACCGGCACGAACACGCTGCACATCGACGCCGGCGGCGAGGCACGTGCATCAGCTCGATGGTTCGCGCTGGCCCCGAACAGCAACGATCAGGGGTGAAGTTTTCCGAATCCCACGACGGCGGAGTCGGACTGCCAGTCCAGATCATGCACCCGCACCTTGCCGAACTCGTTGCCGCCGACCGTGATCGCCGAGCCACCATCCACTGCCACAACGATATTGGTGTGCTGGCCGACCCATCTCGAACTGTCGTAGATCACCACATCACCCACGTTCGGTGTGTACCCACTGCCGTTCTCGGCGTACGCGCCGATCCCCTGGTAGTACTCCTGCAACGTGTACACCCCCGGGATGCGCCAGCTTCCGGAGTTCGGGTTCGACAACGGTCGACCCGCTTCCCTCATGATCCAGCTGACAAAGTCTGCGCACCACTCTTCGTCGATACCGTCGGAATAGAAGGTGCCCGGCCGGTCATTCTCGTGCTCGGACCGGAGTAGGTCGAGCACACGAGCCTGATCCGAAGTCACCGCACCGGCATCGACCGTCGGGAACTCGGCGGTGTCCCAGGGCAGATACCGCGAAGGCGCGACTGCGACGGCAACCGCACCGACCACGATGACGAAGCCGAGCACCCCGGCAATCCAAAGCACGATACGGCGGCGACGTTTGGTTTCGGCAGGACTCACCCTTACAAGTGTGCCAGTCTGCCGAGAATCGATCCGCAAACCACCTCGATGACCTGCCACTTCTCATCAAATCCACACGAATGTGCCATCAAACTATTGTCATGGCACCAAAGTGGTGCCATAGTGGTGCCATGGACTTGACACCGTACGTAGACAACCTTCGCCACGAACTCGCGGTGGCGGCCGAAGCGGGCGGGGAAGACGCAAAGGCACTCGCCGATCGTCTGACCGCACCGTTGGAATCAGCGGTGCGCCTCACCCTCCTCGACGCATTGTCCGCAGCGGCTGCCGAGATCACGCGTGACCTCGCACCGGGCTCGGTGGACCTGCGCCTGCGGGGACGCGAACCCGAATTCGTCGTGGCACCGGCCATCAGTGAACCGGCTCCGGCCCCCGTCGAAGAGGAACCGACTCCGGCACCGCGGCTCGTCACGGAGTCCGACGACGCCTCGATGACTCGAATCAACCTGCGGCTGGGGCAAGACCTCAAAGACCGGATCGAGGCGGCGGCCCGGGAAGCCGGGATCTCCGTCAACGCGTGGCTGGTTCGCTCGGCCGCGACGGCTCTGGAAGGCGGCACACACAGAAGCTCTCCGCGACAACGCGCATCCCAAGGTTCCGAGAGCTTCACCGGCTGGGTGCACTGACACCGGATCCAACTTTCGCTCGACCCCTTTCATCAACCGAGACAACCTCATCGGGAGTATCACCATGCCCACATACAGCACACCTGACCCCATCACCTTGAACTTCGACGTAGCAGTCGGACACATCCGGATCGCAGCGAGCGACCGCAACGACACTGTCGTGGAAGTGTTGCCCAGCAACTCGTCTCGCGAGGTCGACATTCGAGTCGCCGAACAAACGCGCGTCGAATTCGCGGGTGGCCGGCTGCAGATCAAGACTCCGAAACAGCGTGGCCTCGGAATTTTCGGGAAGACCGGATCTGTCGACATCTCCGTTCAGCTCCCCTCGGGCTCGGGACTCGAAGGTACTGCCGCAGTTGCCAGCCTGCGTACCGACGGCACCCTCGGCCGCTCACGCGTGAAGGTCTCGGCCGGCGATTGCACCCTGGACACCACCGGACCGCTCAACGTCAGCACCGGGGCCGGGGCGATCACCGTCGAGCACGTCGCCGGTGACATCGACACGAGCACCGGGTCCGGAAGCATCCGCATCGGCCGCGTCGACGGCAACGCGGAGGTCAAGAACTCCAACGGCGACATCAACATCGGTACGATCACCGGCGCGCTGAAGGCCAAGACCGCCAACGGCAGCGTCGCCGTGGAGCACGCAGAATCCGACGCTAGCGCCGCAACTGCCAACGGCGACATTCGTTTCGAGAGCATCGAGAGTGGAGTCGTATCCGCAAAGACGGCCGCCGGACGAATCCATATCGGTGTTCGATCCGGAACGGCCGCGCGATTCGACGCTCATACATCCTTCGGTCGTGTGGACAACCAGATGAATGCCACACACGGTCCGGCGTCGTCCGAACGCCGAGTGGACGTCCGGGCACAAACCAGCTACGGCGACATCGTCATTCGACGTTCGGAGCCTCGAGAAGAATCCAACAAGAAGATCTAGCGAAAGGAACGCTGATGTCCCGTAAACCAGCCATCACCGCGACGGGCCTGAAGAAGGCCTACGACGACAAGACGGTACTGGACGGAATCGACATCTCCGTCGACCGCGGAACCGTCTTTGCGCTCCTCGGACCCAACGGCGCCGGCAAGACCACCATCGTGGAAATCCTCTCGACCCTCGTTCCCGCCGACGGCGGCGACATTCGCATCGCCGGGTACAACCCTTCCGACGATCCCGACGCGGTGCGTTCACGCATCGGCGTCACCGGACAGTTCTCGGCGGTCGACGACTACCTGTCCGGCGAGGAAAACCTTCTCCTCATGGCCGACCTTCACCATCTCGGCAAGGATGAACGCCGAACGCGCACTGACGAACTCCTGAAGAAGTTCGACCTGGTCGAATCCGCGGAGAAGCTGGCCTCGACCTACTCGGGCGGAATGCGCCGACGGCTCGACCTGGCAATGACCTTGATCGGACGACCGGAGATCATCTTCCTGGACGAACCCACCACCGGCCTCGACCCCCGGAGTCGACGCACGATGTGGCAGATCATCCGCGAGTTGGTCAAGGGCGGTGTCACCATCTTCCTCACGACGCAGTATCTCGAGGAAGCCGATCAGCTGGCAGACCACATCGCCGTCCTCGACCAGGGACGGATAGTCGCCCAAGGCACTGCTGCGGAACTCAAACGACGCATCCCTGGCGGCCACATTCGTCTTCACTTCTTCGATCGAGACCAACTCGATTCTGCTGCTACTGTTTTCGACGAGTCTTCACGTGACGATGCCGCCTATGTCCTCCAGGTCCCCAGCGACGGGGGTGTCCGCTCACTACGTTCTCTTCTCGACCAACTCGACGCTCACTCGATCGACGTCAAGGAACTCTCGGTGCACACACCGGACCTGGACGACGTGTTCCTGACTCTGACCGCCACCGAAAGGACCGAAGCGCGATGACCACCATGACGCTTGCCTATCAGGACTCGAAAACCATGCTGCGTCGCAGCATTCGACACATCCTTCGATATCCGTCGATGACGGTGATGCTTGTCGGGATGCCAGTCGTCTTTCTGTTGCTGTTCGTCTACGTGCTCGGCGGGACGCTCGGGAACGGCCTCGGCCCAGGCGGTGGTGGCCGAGCCGAGTACGTCAACTACGTTGCACCGGCGATCATTCTGATGACCGTGGCGTCAGCGGCACAGGGTACTGCCATCTCTGTCGCAACCGATATGACCGCGGGGATCATTGCACGATTCCGCACGATGGCGATCACGCGTACGTCCGTCCTGACGGGTCATGTTCTCGGCAGTCTCCTTCAGACGATCGTGAGCCTGGTAGTCGTCATCGCCGTGGCGATAGCCGTCGGATTCCGGCCTACGGCAGGCTTCGTGGAGTGGGTCGCGACGTTTGCCCTCCTCATCCTGGTCTCAATCGCCATGATCTGGTTGTCAGTTGCCTTCGGCCTCGTCAGCAAGAGCGTCGAGACGGCAAGCAATCTCCCGATGGTGTTGATCCTCTTACCTTTCCTGGGAAGCGGATTCGTCCCCACCGACTCGATGCCGACCGTATTGCGATGGTTCGCCGAGTATCAGCCGTTCACTCCGATCATCGAGACCCTTCGAGGACTGCTTCTCGGCGAAGCGATCGGGAACAACGCGCTTCTCGCGATCGGATGGTGCGTCGCGATCACTCTCCTCTCCTACCTCTGGGCGCGGAGTTTGTTCAACCGACGCCCGGTGCGCTGACCTCGAAACACACGATCTTCGAGAACAGGTACGGTGTCGCTGTCGTCGAGTTCCGAGGCGATGGCGACGTCGTGTGGAAACCCGAGGACAATCAATTCGCGTCCTGAGGCGCAGTCCCGCAGGCGGTCCTCGTACGAATCCGACACCGCCGCCCAGGCATCCGCCGCCATCCGCGCCTCGGGCGATACGTGGCCGTCCCAGCCGGCCGCGGTCAGTGCGGCCACGACAGCACCAGCGCCCCACAGATCTTCAACCGCAGGACGCAACTCTCCACCGGGCCACTTCTCCCCGGAAGCGACAATGGCCACTCGGGATCGCGGACCATGCTCGTGCACAATCCAATCGGCGACGGCGGAAGCGTTCCTCAACGAAGCGCCGACACACACCGCAACCTGGGACGCCAACGCAAACGCGATAGTCGACCCGTTCGGCGAAGGCAGTACCAGCCGACTCGGCGCCTCGGCCTCGCGAATCGTCCTGGGAGACAGACTGATCTGCCCTTCCCTGGCCACACTTCGTCGTACTGCCAGGACCGCATCGGCATCACGTGCGTAGTCGACTGCACTCTCGTCGTTCCAGGAATAGGGAAGTACGTCGATTCCCGCGTCGGCGGCGACGCTCAGCGTCGTCGTGAACGAGAGGACGTCGATCACGACGGCGGTATCGACTCCCGCAGCGATCGCCTCGGCGCCACGCAGGCCCCAGTCGAATCGAAGTCCGTACTCGAGTTGGCGGTGCTCCTGATTCATGCAGGCAAGTCTCTCAGAAAGTAAGCAGCTTCTCCGGCACGCGTAAATCCTCGTGCTCGTACAACGCTCGCACGGCCACGGGATCGTCAGTGGCGCAGACGTCGGCGATGTCGTCGAGCAGTACGTCGTACTCCGCACCGGCCTTTCCGTCGTAGGCGTCGGTCATGCGGCCCCACTCGTCCCATGGCAGGGTTTCGACTTTGTTCATCGCGGCAAGGTCTTTCACGGCGTTGCCGCGGATCTCGGCGGCTCCCCAGTTCTGGGTTCCGTACACCCCGAACTGGGAGGCGTCGATCTCGCCGCGTCGATACGCCAACCACGCCTCGCCGCCACTGAGGAATTCTCCCGGCTGCAGATCGTGGGCGTGAGGAAGCACGTTCTGTCCGAGGATCTCCGAGTCGATGCGGATCCAGCGCTTACCGGCGCCGTCCCAGTACTCGGTGATCCAGTGGTCGACGCCCTGTCCCGGTTGAAAGTAGGTGGCAAAACCACAGCGGACCCGCGCGGCAAAACCGCGATAGCGCAGAAACGCACAACTCAAAACGGCAAAGTGCCGACAGGTTCCGACGACCCTCTTGTCGGGCTCTCGGGCGGAGGTCACCGGTGCGGGATCGAGCGAGAGCAGCCTTTCGAGCAGAACACTTGCCGGCCGGATCTGGTTTTCGTCGAATCGGTCGGTGGTCAGATTCAGCGACTGCGCATCGGCGGGTTGAACGACCAGGTACGGGACCACCCGGCAAATGTCCACGGGATCGGCGGAGAGCGGCTCGATGGCGAGCAGATCCACCCCGTCGACGCGGGTGAACGGTCCTGCTGATGTGTAGTCGAGAACCGCCGTCATGAGCGGAGACTAACAAACACTGCGGACACAACCACTCCACTATGGTTAGGGTCCCGTAACCATGAAACCCGAGGTTGCCGTGAACCCCATGTTGAGCCGCCGTGCCATGCTGTCCGTCACCTTCGCCACGGCAGCAGGTTTTGCCCTTGCTGCCTGCGGCGACAGCGCGGAAGACGAATCCACTCCCGGCACCGAAGGTGGTCACGCCGAGGCCAACGCCTTCCCGGTGACGATCGACCACAAGTTCGGTTCCACCACCGTCGAGCAAGCACCCAGCCGCATCGCCGCGGTCGGTATCGGCGACGCAGACGTACTGCTCTCCCTCGGGCTGACACCTGTCCTGGTCCCGGTGTGGAAGGGATCGACCGACGACGGACTCGGCGTCTGGGCCGACTCGGCAGTTCAAGGCGCCGAGCCGACGCCGTTGGCCAACGCCACCACCGATTTCGACATCGAAACGATCGTGGCCGCAGCGCCTGACCTGATCATCGCCGTCAACAATGCGATCGACGAGGATCTGTACAAGCAGCTCAGCGCCATCGCGCCGACGGTGCTTCACGCGGCCGATCAGACGGATTGGGTTCTGCCCTGGCAGGAGGTCACGACCCGCATCGGTACCGCTGTGGGTGTTCCCGCGCAGGCACGGCAGGAGGTCCAGCAAGTGGAGGACCTCATCGTTCGTACCCGCGCGGAGAACCCCCAGTTCGAGGGCAAGACAGCAGCTCTCGTCATTCGCTGGAGTGACGGGAATCTTCGAGCGTTCAGCCCCGAGGCAGCGCGCGCTCAGCTGCTCACACAACTGGGGTTCACGGCGCCTGTCGCACTGAAGGATCGGTTCGCGGGCAAACTGAACTACGAGATCTCCGCCGAGAACTACGACCTCCTCGAGTGCGACTACCTGCTCTTCGACAACTACGAGAAGGCTCGTCCCGAGATGGAGACGCAGCCGGCGTTCACCAATCTGAACGTGGTCAAGACCGGCGGCCTGATCAGCTTGGACCCCATCGTCAGTGACGCGGTGTCCATGCCCAATCCGCTCACCATTCCGTTCGTGCTGGAAGATTTCGTAGCAAAGATCAATCAGACGATCGCGGGTCGATAACCTTCGTTCGACCGGACCACACCCACAACACCACAGCCGACACGGCCACGCAGACCGCAACGATCACCCATGGTGACGCCGGCGCTGCGTGGCCGTTGTCGACGAGGTCGTATACGAATCCGACTCCCACGGTTCCCAGGAGGGCGAGCAGACCGCCGATCGTGTTGAGCATGCCGAAGTGCGCTCCCAGATTGCTTTCGCGACCGAGGATCGCGATGGTGTCTCGCATCGGCGGCACCATCAACATCTGTCCCAGGTGCAGCAGCCCGATCCACACCGCAAGACCGACTATCTGGGTCGGCGCCGAAGTCGCGGCGCTGACGCCGGTGACCAGCGGAACCAGGAACGACACCGAAATGAGCACGAGCCCGAAGGTGATCGCGCGTCGATGCCCGATGCGGTGGGCGACCGCGACCGTCGGCCCCTGCCCGACGATCACCAAGACCGCTGCACCCACGTAGAACCACCCCAGCGCCGACTGTGAACCTATGCCGCGCTCGAGCTGTTCCGGAAGCATCAGGTACAGCTGGCTGTACGCAACCAATTGAAAACTGCAGAGCGTCGCGAAGAGTAGAAAGTTGTTGTTGGTCAGCACGCTTCGCCAGACGTCACGCAGCGTATAGGTCGAGACCTGACCCTCGTGTGCATCACCGGGCCGGGGGAACCAGATGAAGAACCCGACCCACATGATCGCGAAGAGCAACGCCGCACTCGACGCCGTCCACGAGAACGGAAACATCAGGAGTGCGGCACCCAGCGCCGGGCCGATCACGGTTCCCAGTCGGCTGCACATCTGTTCCACCGCAAACAAATCGGTACGACGCATAACTCCGGCGGACTCGAGTTCGCGTCCGTATTCCGCATTGGCCGACTCCACCGCGGGCGCGAAGAGTGCGGCAGCAAAACCGACCAGAAGCACGCCGACGATGACGGCCGCCATACTCTCGGCCAGTCCGAGCATCAGGAAGCCGACCACCCGAACGGCTATGCCCAGCAGGATGATCGGGCGCTTGCCGAACCTGTCGGCGAGGCTTCCACCGATGAAGAACATGCCCTGTTGGCTGAACATCCGGAGCCCGAGGACCAGGCCGACAACCCAGGCCGCGAATCCGAGATCCTCCGAAAGATGCACCGCGAGAAAGGGGACAACCAGGTAGAACCCGATGTTGAACAGCACCATCGAGAGCAGGAGCAGTTTCACCACCGGCGGCAGGACACGAACCTTCGCAAAGGTCTTGTTACCGGGGAAACGCTCATTGAGTACCACGATCAGAAGACTATTGCCCGCACGGCGTTCTGTGGAAATCTGCCATTTTGCAATTGGTTAACTGTCCGTTTAGGTAGCGATGGTAATCATCTTCCGGGGGTTCGAGCACACAACAACGAGAGCCGGGATTTGATGAATGGATTGACGCGCCGCCAAATGGTCAAGGCGATGGCGGTAGCCGCGGGCACAGTCACCGCGAGCGCATTTACATTGGGTGCCAATACTTCCGTCGCGGGGGCGAGTCCCGCGCAGGAAATCAAAGTGCTCTCGCTCAATACCTGGCACGGCGGAACCAAGATCAACGGTGGCTTGCAGCTGATCGCCGACATGATCATCTCGACCCAGGCGTCGATAGTTCTCCTGTCGGAAGCCGGCACTGCTACAACTGCATTGGCCGAGATGCTGACCGAATCGGGTAACACGTTCTACGGAGCTGCGTCCTCCGACGTGGGGATTCTCTCCAAGTTTCCGATCGAGGAAACAGCCGAGCTGAACTCGATGATCAAGGCAGTCGTGACGGTCGACGGCAAACAAACCGCTGCTTACTCGGCTCATCTGGCGTACACGTCCTACGCGACCTACCTGCCCCGCGGATACGGCGCGGGCGTTCCCAAACCTGGCGAGTTCTCCGAGTTCGGCTGGAACAAGATGCCGTCAGGCCCCGTCACGGATCCCGAGACGGTTCAGCGCGTGAACGTCAATTCGGGACGCCCCAAGGCAATTTCGACGTTTATCGACGATGCAGCACAAGAACGGGCCAAGGGCAGATCCGTCATACTCGGCGGCGATTTCAACGAACCGTCGGCCCTGGACTGGACCGACGGCACGCGAAATCTGTTCGACCACAACGGTGTCGTCATTCCGTGGGAATCCACCCGCCTGCTCGACCGAGCCGGATTCGTCGATGCATACCGCAGTCAGTACCCGAACCCGGCCACACACCCGGGCTTCACCTGGCCGTCCGACAATCCCGACGTCGACACCTCACAGCTCACCTGGGCACCCGAGGCAGACGAACGCGATCGGATCGACTACATTTTCGCCGACCGCGCGTCGGACCTGAAGCTGGGGGCCGTCGGAATCGTCGGTCCACGAAAGACGATCGTGCACAACAAAAGAGTGGAAGAGAACTCCCAGGACAACTTCATCGCTTCGCCGACGCCGTGGCCGACCGATCACAAGGCCGTTCTCGCGACGTATCGGTTTGCCGGCTTCGGCGGCGGGTCATCGACCGGTTCGTGGAGCGGTTCCTGACAGGGCATCTCGTAGCCAGTCGATCATCATCGGCGTCAACTCGGGCAGCTTGGTCACTGCGCAGTGCCCCGCATCCGGGATGACGTGTACCTGCGTGTTCGGACGCTCTTCGAAGAGTGTCGTGTCCGAGAGCGGAATGTGAACGTCGTCGGCCCCGTTGACCACAAGCATCGGGGTCCGGCCGTCGTCGGCGGCCATCAAGTCACTGCGATCGAAGGCCAGGAGACCCTGCACCAGCGCCTCTTTGGTTGCCGGCGCATCGAAACCCAGTGCGTTTCCGACGATGTCGCCCATACCGTAGACCAGGCGCTCCGCGTTCGCGGTCTCGAACGCACCCTTGACCGGTGCACCGATGTTGATCACGGCATCGACCGCGCCGGTCAGTCCCGACCGCACGGCGAAGTTGCCACCGAAGGAGACTCCCAGGTGCGCCACCTGCCCGTTGCCGAGAGCGCGAGCCGTCGATACGAGCCCGTCGATCACCTCGTCGCCGAAAGCATCAAGAGGAATGGGTGATTCACCGGTTCCCGGCTGATCGAAAGCAACTACCGTCACTCCGGCATTCTTCGCGAACGCACTGGCCAACGGATGCATGTCCATCTTCCAGCCGTCGACGCCGCCGCTGAGCAACAGGACGGGTGCGTCTTCGTACCTTCCGTCCACGGAGAGGATGTGTACCGGTAGCTCGATCTCGCCGGATCGGTAGGGCAGGGAGAGGATTCGACGCTCGAATTCGAGCCCGAATCCCGGTGCGGCCTTGACGTATTCGTCCACCTGATTCTGCAGGGCCCGACGTCGCGACTCGTTGGCCAGGACGGGGAACTTGGCGATTCCGTAGATCATCGCCGCGAGTGAATGATTGCCGTCGGCGGAGTACTTTGCTGCCAGCGCGGACCATTCGTACGACCAACCACCCGGCGCGTCGGCCCACGTCGAGTTGATGGACGCACGCAGTTCCTCGAGATCCGAGACGGGGAGCCCGAAGCTCAGAAACTGACCTGTGCGTTCTTCGAAGAGGCCTCGGTGATCGACAGGAAATTCGTATGACATGGGAAAACACCCCTCAATTCATCTCTAATGCAACGATCAGTTGCATTAGCCCAGTGAACCATGCGGTCACAACTAACACAACACCTTGTTGCGATAAGGTTGGCCCATGACCTCGACACCACAACGGCCCGGAGGGCGCAGCGCCAGGGTGCGTGAGGCAGTTCTGGCGGCCACCGCGGCCGAACTGTCCGAACGCGGATTCGCGGCGATGACCATCGAGGACATAGCCGCCCGTTCCGGAGTCCACAAGACCACGATCTACCGGCGATGGAGCACCTTGTCTCAACTCGTAGCCGACGCGGCCGTCGAAATATCGGCAACCACCGTTCCCATCCCGGACACCGGCTCCATCGAATCCGACCTGCGCGAGATGGCCAGATCGATAGTCGCACTGGTGACCAGCGAGTCGGGCGGCGCATTGGTGGCCGCACTGTTCTCGGACGCAGTCCGCACACCCGAGGTGGCGAGACTCAAGCGCGAGTTCTACTCCGCACGTTACGAACTGGCAGACATCGTGGTCCGCCGAGCAGTCGAACGCGGGGAGATCTCCGAGAAGGTCTCAGCCGCTGATCTTCTGGCGGCCGTAGCCGCGCCCATCTACTATCGCCTGTTGGTCGCCGATCTACCCGTCGACCGGTCGGTTGCCGATCGTGCTGCTGCCGGCGCGCTCGCCGCGGCCCACGCCGGAGCACTCGATCAGACCGAATGAGCCAGTGAATTCAGCGCTTCCACGATTGCCTCGTTGAATCCACCGCCGCCATGCCCGGCGCCGTCGAGTACCACCAATTCACTGCCCGGCCACCGCTGGTGGATCGCCCAGGCAGTGTCGAGTGGCCCGGAAATGTCATACAGTCCGTGCACGAGAATCGCGGGAATCTCGGCAAGACGGTCCATGCCGTCCAGGATCTGATTCGGCGCCAGGAAACAATCGTTGGCCCAGTAGTGCGTGACCAGCCTGGTCATCACTCGGCGGAAGTCGGGATTCTGGTATCGAACACTCGGAGTCCACCCCGGCATCAGCGACACATGCACGTCTTCCCAACGGCACCACTGCAACGCAGCGTTTTCCCGCACAACAGGATCCGGATCGGCGAGCAGTCGCGCGTAGGCCGCGGGGAGGTTTCCGTCACGCTCTTCCACCGGAAGCGGCGCGACGAACTCCTCCCATTCACGCGGAAATATTCTGCCCATGGCACGGGTGATCCACTCGATTTCGAGTCTCGTCCCGCCGGTGACCGCGCCCAATGCCATCGCGATCACCCGCCCGGGAAACGCTTGGGCGTACACCAGACCCAAACTGACGCCCCACGAAAGGCCGGAAACGAGCCATCGTTCGATACCGAGATGTTCACGAAGACGCTCGATGTCGTCGAGGATGTGCGCCGTCGTGTTCACGGTGAGATCGACGTCCGGGCCACTCGCGAGAGGAAGGCTGCGCCCACAGCCTCGTTGATCGAACAGAACTGCGCGAAAGGATTCGGGATCGAAAAAACGCCTGGCACCGACAGTGCATCCGGAACCAGGGCCACCGTGGAGATAGAGAACCGGGATGCCGGCCGGATTCCCGACGGTCTCCCAGTAGAGGCTCTGACCATCCGACACTTCCAACAACCCCGACTCGTATGGTTCGACGGCCGGGTACAGGACAGCGCTCATAGGCGGTAATTCTTCCATCAACCGACGTGTCCGGTAAGCAGCACGCGTGCGGGCTATGGCCTAGCGTGGACAGGACACCTCTGCGACGGGAGTACACCAGATGCGTGACGGGTTCAGGTTGCCGGGGTACGGCGGCGCCGCGGTCTTCCTTCGCAGTCATGCGGTTCCTGCCGCTGTCTTCGAATCCGACGTACCCACACTCGTTTTCGACGTGGGCCTGCTCAGCCCCGATCGATTCAATCAGTATCTCAGCAGACACACCGACGAAGGATTTGTCGAACGGCTGGCGGCGTTCTTCTTTCACGCGGCCGCAGACTTTCATCCCGAGAAATCTCTGCCGGCGTTCACCGACGAACGACTCGGACTGATGATCTCGGTCTGTTCCAGCACCGATCGGGAGGTGGAACTCGACTTCTCACTCGCCGAGGATCCCGAATCGGAGGACACCGAACGCGACGAGATGACCTTCGAGACAAGCCGAGTCGTCCTCGCGACCTCGGCGCAAACAGTTTCTCGACTCACCGGTGGAGTAACCACCCACTTCGACGGAGAGTGGTGACGACATGGGTTTCCTCTTCGAGGTTCTCGATTTTCCCGACGGCAGTCGGATGACCGACCTGTGGAACAACACGTGGGCCGAACCGGCAACCGGAGAGGAGATCGCTTCCGGTCACTTCATTCACCTGGGAGACGATCAGCACGTCGACGTGGAGACCGATTTTCTCAGTAGCCACCTCCCCTTCAACGTGGCAGGCTTCGGCGGAGTCTTTCCCGACGGCAAACCCTGGATGTTCGTCATGCAGAAGGCACCGGCCGACCTCGCGACCAGGCTGCGCGGCGAGGACGATCCACACTCACTTCTGCGCGGATCACTCGACCGCGCCATGTCTTTCAACCCCGATGCACTGGTGGCCGAGGAATTGTCCTGGAGGCATGATGATCTGCTGAAGGTGTACGAGGAAGAGGGAATCCCGGCGGTATCCGTTGCCGGTTGGTCGGCTGCAGATCTCCTGCGCGGTCTCTTGGCGCAGTGTTGCAACGTCGAACTCGCCGCCGTCGTCGCCGGATACCCCGAATGCGCCTACCCCCAATCGGTGCACGCATGCGAAGCCGACGTGTTCGCCGACGTGTTTGCCGGTTGGGTCAGCGGACTGCGGTGATGTGACGGAGGAGACGTCATCCTCCCGCAATTTCGGAGTAGACTCATTTATGAGCGTGATCCGAAATGAGACGAGGTGAGCGGGATGACGAAGCCGGACCAAGGGCTGGGCCGTCGCGAACGCAACAAGCTCGAAAAGCAGACACGCATCTTCGACGCCGCGGCCGAACTGTTCGAGGAAAAGGGCTACAGCGCGGTCACCACTCAAGAGATTGCCGACCGCGCCGATGTAGCCGGCGGAACCCTCTTTCGTTACGCCGCAAGCAAAGCCGAGCTGCTGCTCATGGTGTACAACGCGGAGTACCGTAAGCAGATCGAACTGGGAGAAGAGCGTGAGGCCAAGTCGGCGGACACAGAAGCTCGTGTGCTCGAGCTGGTTTCACCCCTGCTGATCGCAAGTCGCCGAAACGACGAGAACACCGGCATCTACCAACGCGAGGTGTTGTTCGGCGAGCCCAGCGAATGCTTCCGGGCCGAAGGCCTGGAGCTCTCGCAACGCCTGC
Source organism: Rhodococcus sp. P-2 (assembly GCF_016598535.1). Classification (GTDB taxonomy): domain Bacteria; phylum Actinomycetota; class Actinomycetes; order Mycobacteriales; family Mycobacteriaceae; genus Rhodococcus_F; species Rhodococcus_F baikonurensis. The sequence continues at coordinate 3,839,191 of NZ_CP066779.1, forward strand.
AAACGCGGATTGCACAAATCCTGCACGAGGGTCACCCCCACCACACCACACGAACCACCACTGCAGCGCGAACGATTTCCAACGTGCTGCACTTCGAAATAGCCCGCGCGGCATTGGACCGGATCACGGCTGACGAACTCACGAACATCGTTGCAGCACAGGTACGATTGACGCTTGCCGGACTACCCACCGAATAGGATTGAGGATCGAAAATGACTGAATTGAAGCAGATCACCGTTCTGGGTACCGGAGTCCTCGGCTCACAGATCGCCTATCAGAGCGCCTATCACGGCTTCGACGTCGTCGCGTACGACATCAACGCCGAGGTCATCGAGAAGGCCAAGGCTCGGTTCGACTCGTTGGCCGCGGCCTACAAGGCCGAGAACGTCGAGGGCGCCAAGGAAGGTAAGGCCGACGAAGCACTGCAACGTATTACGTACTCGTACGATCTCGCCGAAGCCGTCGCCAAGGCCGATCTTGTCATCGAGGCAATTCCCGAGGACATCGCCATCAAGCGCGACACCTACGAGAAGCTTGCCACGGTAGCTCCTGAGCACACGGTGTTCGCAACCAACTCGTCGACGCTTCTCCCGAGCGACCTCAAGGAGTTCACCGGTCGACCCGAGAAGTTCCTCGCACTGCACTTCGCAAATCACGTGTGGGTCAACAACACTGCCGAGGTGATGGGCACCGAGTCCACCGACCCCGCCGTGTACCGCGAGGTCGTCGAGTTCGCGAAGAACATCGGCATGGTGCCGATCGAGCTCAAGAAGGAGAAGGCGGGCTACGTACTCAACTCGCTACTGGTCCCGCTCCTCAATGCAGCATCCGATCTGCTGATCGACGGCATCGCCGATCCCGACATGGTCGACAAGACTTGGCGTATCGGCACCGGAGCCCCGTTCGGCCCCTTCCAGATCATGGACGTCGTCGGGTTGACCACCGTCTACAACATCTCCTCCCAGGGCGGCGAGAAGCAGCGCGAATTCGCCGACTACATCAAGAAGAACTACATCGACGAGGGCAAGCTCGGCGTCGCTGTCGGCGAGGGCTTCTACAACTACAAGAGCTGATCAACCAACCGGCTCACCGCGCGGTGGCTACGACGTGAATTCACGTGGTAGCCACCGCGCGGACGTCTGTTGTCAGTAAGTCCGAAACCACCCTGAGCGATTGTGACGCAAGCTTCCTCACGTGCGAACCCACCCTCAGGAGAGATCCCCACATGCGTCGTTCCGCCATCTCGGCACTCACAACACTGGCACTGCTCGGCGCCGGAACATTGGCGGGCACACCCGCCGTCGCCGCTCCCCTCGCGTGTGGCGGCATCTCCACCGGTTCGTTCTCAGGCTCCGCCGGCGGCTCGGAGTACCTGTGCGCCAAGGAAGGTGACCTTCTGGACGTTCGCATCGGCGACGTTCACGCGACACAACCTTCCCTCGGCTACGACGAGGTGTACTACAAGCTCGGGCGCTACACGCTCGGAAAAGACACGATCAACAAGAAGTTCGACGACTGGTGCGAGGCGAACGGCCAGATCCAGGCCGCGACCGCTACTGCGGCGTCGACACTGAAGGACCCGTCGTCCTTCACCTGCCAGATCCCGGTGGGTCAGGAAACCGCTGAGAGCATCGCGCCCATGAAGACCGTGGTCGTCGGCCCCCGCGGCGATCTCTACCTGACCGACGGTCACCACACCCTCACGTCCTTCATCGAGACGGCCGACGGAGGTCCTGACCTGCACGTGCGACTCCGAGTTCTCGGCAACCTCAGCGGCCTGACCGAAGGCGCCTTCTGGACGGAGATGGAAAAGAACAAGTGGGTCTGGTCGCGTGACGTCGTCGGAAACCAGGTGCCGGTCCAGTCCCTGCCGAAAAGCGTCGGCCTGGCGAACTTCGCCGACGACAAGTACCGCAGCCTGATGTATTTCTCCCGCGACATCGGATTCGCTGCAGGCTCGATCCCGTTCCAGGAGTTCTACTGGGGCGCGTGGGTCCGCGACACCGCGCCCGTCGACCTCACCAACTGGAATCGCGATGATCTCTCCAGCTACCTGAGCACGGTGAAGTCGGTGACCAAAGCGCAGACCGCGTTGGCGGGCGATGCGGTCGTCGACAGCGGATTCACTGCCACCGATCTTGGTGTCCTGCCGGCCTGGAACGATGGCAAAGCGGAGTCCAAGGGCGAGTTCGCAAAGCTCTCGAAGCCGTACACAGACGACAAGCCGGGCAAGATCGCTTACGCCCTCGCCTACAAAGCAACCCTCTGACCTGCTCAGATCCAAGTCACACCCAGCAGACTTGACTAAGGTAAGCCTCTACTCAGTAGTCTGATCCCATTCGGGTGCCGCTTCATCGAAGCAGCGACGCCCTGCCCTGACGGAATACATGCCGTCGTATCTGCCCGGTCGAACAATCTCCGGGCAACCAGGACAGGGAGAAGGTTGCTGCAGTGAGTACGTCCATCGTCGGTTTGTACGACCCCGCAGATGACAAGAGCAGTTGCGGGGTCGGGTTCATCACGCGCAAGGACGGCGTGCAGACCCACGATGTCCTGATCAAGGGCCGCGAAGCACTCTGCTCGGTCCCGCACCGCGGCGGTATGTCCTCCGAGGGTGTCGGCGACGGTGGCGGCGTCTCGGTGGACCTCTCCCTCCGGTTCTTCCGCAAGGTCACCGGGCGCTCCGACCTCCGTGCCGGCCGCTTCTGCGTCGGCAACTTCTTCCTTCCCGACGACGACGCCCAGCATGCTCGTGCAGCGACTCTGGTGGAACGCGAACTTCTCGACAGAGGCTTCACCACCCTCGCAGTGCGCGACATCCCGGTCGACAACTCGTCGATTCGGCCGGCCGCGATCGCGCATCAGCTTCCGATCAGGCAGTGGATCTTCGAGGTCCCCACTCCGCGTCCCGAGCCCGCGGTAGTCGATCGCCTCGTGCACGAGGCGCTGCTCGCCATCGAAGCCATCGCGTACAACACGCCTGCGCTGCGCGGGTTGTACCCACTCTCGCTCAGCGCGAGAACACAGGTTCTCAAGGGCCGCTTGAACTCCGACGAAGTGATCCCGTACTTCCGCGACCTGGTCGACCCCGATCACGCCGTACACACGATGTACTTCCACACGCGGTTCTCGACCAACACGGACCCGCATCCCACGATGGCGCAGCCGTTCCGGTTCATGGCTCACAACGGAGAACTGAACACGGACAAGAAGAATCGGCTTTCCGAAGCTGCCGTCGCCAGCGCGAAACGACGCGCGATCGTCCGTCCGCCCGGCCAGTCCGACAGTTGCCGACTGGATCAGACCCTGGAAGCTCGCGTCATCGAGGACAGTGTCGACCTGGTGGCGGCTGTGGTCTCGATGATGCCGCCGGCCTGGGAAAACGACACCACCCTCTCCCCTGCGGTGCGGGCGATGTTCGAGTACTTCTCGCTGTACGAGGAGAAAAACGACGGACCGGCAGCGCTGGTCTTCGGCGACGGCACCATCATCGGTGCACGCCTCGATCGCCTCGGCTTGCGTCCACTACGCACGATCGAGACCCACGACTACGTGTGCGCATTCTCCGAAGCCGGACAGATCGCGTTCCCACCCGAGACGGTGATTCACCGTGGCCGCGTCGAAGCCGGCGGAATGCTCTACTTCGATCATCGAGATCGCCACACCTACACTGCCCGCGAGGCCCTGGAAAAGATTGCTGCACAGCGTGATTACCAGTCTCTGGTGGAGCAGTCACGAATCCTGATCGAGGACATTGCCTCCGTACCTGCGGAGAAGGTGAGCTCACCGACGCGCTACAACGGAACCTTCGAGGTTCATCAGCGCTACATGGCGTACTCCCTGGATCAGGAGAGCTTCAAATTCCTGATGGATCCGATGCTCACGCACGGAGCCGAGAAGGTCTCCGCCATGGGCTACGGCAACGCCATCAACGCGTTCAGCGGGAACAGAACAATTCGAGGCTCTGCGTCTCCTTCCCCTCGGACGGCTCGACGACGCCTTCCGCCTCGACGCCGGGGCATACCGGGCGACGAGCTTCGACCGGTTGACCACCGAACAGATCGACGACTTCGACATCACCGCCGGGTACCGGAACTTTTCTACTGTCATGGCTGCGGAACGATTGCGTCGTCCCGCCGCGCTGCGCGACGTCATCTCCGTTCCCGGCGATGTCACATTTGCGGTGACGACAGCCGAGTTCGCCGAGCAGATCAGCCGATTCTCGGTACACGGCAATACGACGATCGTGATGCGTGGAATCCAGTGTGAATCCGCCGCAGACCGCGGGTACACACTTCGCCTGGACGGACCACTGGCCGACGACGCCGCACGCCGGGCAGCACTCGGAAACGCTCTCACCGCTATCTTCTCGGGCGATATCTCCATCGAAGCCACCGCACCGGATCTGGTTCTGAAGGCAACCGGTATCGGGGCCCAGTTCCTGTCCAAGTTGCGGGTCGCACAGGCAGGTGTTCCTCTCTCCGAGGTGCAGAGCGCCAGCGACATCACTCCGAAGTTGGCGTCGGGAGCCATGAGCCACGGCGCGCTCAATGCTCCGGCACACGAAGCCGTCGCGCATGGCACGAACATGGTCGGCGCGATGTCCAACAGCGGTGAAGGTGGTGAACACCTGTCCCGTTACAACACAATTCGAGCATCGCGTATCAAGCAGTTTGCATCCGGTCGATTCGGAATCTGGGCGGGATACCTCGCCGACCCGATGCTCGAAGAGATCGAGATCAAACTCGGCCAAGGTGCAAAACCCGGCGAGGGCGGCCAGCTTCCGGCAGCCAAGGTCACCGTCGACATCGCTGCGGCCCGCGGTGGAACCCCCGGTGTCGAACTGGTTTCACCGCCGCCTCACCATGACACGTACTCCATCGAGGACCTCGCTCAGCTCATCCACGACTGCAAGGCAGCGCGCATTCGGGTGATCGTGAAGTTGGTGTCCTCGGAAGGTATCGGCACCATCGCCGTCGGAGTCGCCAAGGCCGGCGCTGACGTCATCAACGTCGCCGGAAACACCGGTGGCACCGGCGCCGCTTCCGTGACCAGCCTCAAGTACGCGGGCCGCGCGGCCGAGGTCGGTATCGCAGAGGTCCATCAAGCTCTGTGCGCCAACGGTCTTCGTCAGAAGGTCGTTCTTCGATGCTCGGGCGCACATCAGACCGGCAGCGACATCATCACCTCGGCACTACTCGGCGCAGACAGCTTCGAGTTCGGCACATCGGCGCTGATGATGATGGGCTGCGTCATGGCCAAGAACTGCAACATCAAGTGCCCCGCAGGCCTGACCACCAACCCGGAACTGTTCGACGGCGATCCCCGTGCCATGGCGCAGTACCTTCTCAACATCGCTCACGAAACTCGGGAACTGTTGGCAAATCTGGGAATGCGATCCCTCCAGGAAGCGCGAGGACGAACCGACCTCCTGCATCTGATCGATCACCCGTCCATCGTCGGCAATCTGAACCTGGGCGCGATGTTCGCGTCGGCGCCGGACATCACCGTCGACAATCCCGTGTACCTCGAGCGTGAGTACGCGCTCGACGAGAAGATCATGGACGAGGTTCGCACGGCACTCTTCGACCGTGGCGAGGCCTCGGTCACCTTGTCCGGACCCGAATTCGCCGAAGGTGCACTGCACCTGGGGAACCGGAACAAGAGCGTCGGCGGGCAGTTGGCGGTCGACCTCGAACGCGAACTCAACTACGGAGCGGCCGGGCTTCTCGCTCCGGGAGTGCTGACCGACGAACGTGGGCGACGGTACTTCGCTCCGGGCAGCGTACGCGTCCTGACGACCGGATCTGCGGGCCTGTCGTTCGGCGCATTCTGCAACGACGGCATGCACCTGGAGCACACCGGGACATGCAACGACGGCGTGGGAAAGAGCATGAGCGGCGGCGTGATCGCCGTGCGCAGCCCTGGCGGCGGCTCCAGTGACGCCGGCGGAAACGTGTTGATCGGCAACTTCGCTCTCTTCGGCGCCACCGGTGGGCGAGTGTTCGTCGAAGGTGAAGCAGGCGATCGCTTTGCGGTTCGCAACTCCGGAGCCAGCGCTGTCGTCGAAGGCGTCGGCGACTTCGCCGGCGAGTACATGACAAACGGTGCCGTCCTGAATCTCGGCGAGTTCGGTAAGGGCGTCGGCAACGGCATGAGTGGTGGGTTCTTCTACCAGTACGACCCTCGCGGCGAGCTTGCACTGCGAGCGAGCACCGACTCCGTGCTGTTGGGGTCGATCACCGCTGCGACCGACCCTCTTGCCGCCGTCCACAACCACGCAGTGCAACTCCTTCTCGAACTGCATGTGGAGGCAACGGGATCCGCGCTCGGAACCCGATTGCTCGAGAACTGGGAAGTCGAACAGCACTCGTTTGTCTACGCGATGCCCAAGGCGCTGATGCTCTACCAGGACAGCGACGCCATCCTTGCCGCCAAAACGCACAAAGAACTTCTCGATGAGTTGGCTTCCGCCATCGCGGCGCGGCAGGTACGCACCTTCAAACTCGCGGTACGAGACGAGCATCCCGCACTCGGCGGCGCAGTCCCCGGTTACGGAGAAACCGATACCGCAACGATGTACGCACTCCTCAGCGAGTACACCGTGCTTCACTTCGCCCAACAACTCGCCGCGGCCCGCACCCCGAATGCGTCGGGACCCGACGATCCAGCAGTTCAGAAGGCAGCTCGCAATCTGGTGCTGACCGAGGACTTCGCCCTCGTCCAGCACCTGGTGAAGTACTCGAAAGAGATTCTGGCCGACTACGACGACGAACAGTTGGCCGCGCTGATTGCAGCCAAGCGGGTCGACGACTACAAGCAGGCGTTGAGTCTGCGCAACGTGCTGGCGATGGACAGCCCGGCGACGTACGGGTGGATTCTTTTTCAAGACAACAAGAACCGGGACAAACTCGGATCCCTGCCGAACTTCGACGAGTTGTTCGCTTCACGTGCGATCCCCGACCTGGTGTCCTGACCTCTCCCCCGAACGTAGGTGAGCTTCAAATCATGGAAATTCCGTACATTCCCGAATACGCACCGTTCACCGGCGACCAGCGAGCGTGGCTTTCCGGATTCCTGGCCGGTCTTCACTCACGAACCGTCATGCCCGGTCAAACCGGTACTGCAACAGCAACTGTGGAAAGAACTGCTGGCGCGGCCGTGCACATCCTCTTCGGGAGCCAGACCGGAAATGCGGAGTCCGTGGCCGAAGACGCGGCCGCTGCTGCTCGTGCCCACGGTCTCGAACCACTTGTCGCGGGTCTTGACACCGTGGATATCAACGCACTTTCCGCCATGCGCCGGGTACTCGTGATCACCTCGACCTACGGCGAGGGCGAGATGCCTGACAACGCGCAGCTGTTCTGGGATGCAGTCGAATCCGAGAGTGCGCCCCGGCTGGAGGGCCTCTACTTCGGCGTACTCGCACTCGGTGACACCAGCTACGACGGCTACTGCCAGTCCGGCAAGAACATCGATGCTCGCTTCGAAGCGCTCGGCGGGACCCGCGTTGTCGACCGCACCGATTGCGACGTCGACTACGAGGATGACGCGGCCGAGTGGATCGTTCGTGCCGTCGCTGCGGTGGCCGGTGTGGACGGTGATGCCGGTCCGGGCGGTGATACAGGCGCTGCGGTGGCGCCGGTTGCATCCGGTTCGCTGAAGACCAAATCCCAATGGACGCGCAAGAACCCCTATCCTGCAACTGTTCTCGCCAATCGACTGTTGTCCGGTGAGGGCTCCGCCAAGGAAGTCCGCCACTTCACCTTTGCGCTCGGCGAGGATGGTCTGGACTACGAGGCCGGAGACGGATTGGGAATCCGCCCGATCAACGACCCCGCTCTCGTCGACGCCATCATCCGTCAACTCGGGGTGAGCGGCGATTGCGTCGTCACGGCGAAGGACGGCTCGTCCGTGCCGTTGGACCAGGTGTTGACCAGCGATTACGAGATCTCGATTCCCTCTCGCGATCTGATCGACGACATCGCCCGACGCAGCGGAGACGCCGAACTGCAGCATATTCTCGACACCGAAGATCGGGAAGCGCTCGACGCGTGGCTGTGGGGCAAAGATGTGCTCGATCTTCTGCAGCTGGGCACCAGCGTTCGCCTGAATCCCGAAGAGTTGCTTGGTCTTCTGCGCCCCCTTCAGCATCGGGTCTACTCGATCTCGTCCAGCCCGCTGGCCCACGCCGGCACCGTGCATCTGACGGTTGCGAGTGTGCGCTACCGCTCGGGCGAGCGGGATCGCGGTGGCGTCTGCTCGACGTATCTTGCGGACCGGGTAGGCGAGGGAGACCGGGTCGGAGTTTTTGTCTCCAAGAACAATTCGTTCCGCCTGCCCGCCGATGATGCTGCTCCCGTCGTGATGATCGGACCCGGAACCGGCATCGCACCCTTCCGCGCTTTCCTGCACGAGCGTCGGGCGCGGAACGCGTCGGGGCAGAATTGGCTCTTCTTCGGCGATCAGCATCAGTCGAGCGATTTCATCTACGAGGACGAGCTCAACGGCCTGACCCGTGACGGTGTCCTGACGCGTCTCGACCTCGCCTTCTCTCGTGATCAGTCCGAGAAGATCTACGTCCAGACACGTATGCGCGAGCAGGGCCGAGAGTTGTTCGCCTGGCTCGAGAAGGGCGCGCACGTGTACGTCTGCGGCGATGCCACCCGGATGGCGAAGGACGTCGACGACGCATTGCACGAGGTGGTCGCCGAGCACGGCGGGTTGGATGCGGATGCCGCCGAGGACTACGTCAACAACCTCAAACGATCGAAGCGGTACCTACGGGATGTCTACTGAGATGTGTCCCCACCGTGGTGAATGCCGTTGCGCAGCTGTGGCGCGCATGTCGGACCTGGACGCGCTGCTTGCGCGTCCAGGATTCCGCGGTGGACTGATCGACACGGTACCCGGGGTAGTCGGCGAAATGTTGTCCCTCTTGGGCGATGTCGTCGCGATCACCGTTGCGGGGCCAGTGGCTGTCAACGACTCGGGAAAGTACGCCGTTCCCACCGTTCCCGGTGATCCGCTGGTCTGCACGCCAGGACTCGTCTCTCTGCGTTTGAACCCTTCCGCCCTCGGTTCGGTGGTGACCACTGATGCAGAGCAGCACCTTCCGCCGACGCTCCGGATGTTCGACACTCACGGATCGAGTTCGCACACCACCTATTTGACCCCGGCCTCGGATCGTCTCGCCTTCGAAGCGATACGAAACGCGGCCGACGCTTCGAGGGAAGCCAACCCTCCCATCCAGACGTCGAATACGCCCGCATTCTGGGCCGAAGCCGATCAGCTGACACAACTCGACTTCATCCTCGCGGACAGGGGCAGCGAACGCCGCAACGGTTTGGTCGCTCTGGGCGCCCTCGGCTACCGGAGAATCGATCCTCACCTCATGGCTGCCGGGATGGAGCACCTGTCCTACCAACAACTGCCCGTCACGACGGTTGTCGCCGGGAACGGCTGCCTGCAGATTCATCGCGGTGATCTCGACGCGGCAGCCATGTTCGGCGGAACGCTGACTCTAGCCTCGGACACCTGCCGGACGATGATCGACCTGAACGGCGTCGCGGAGTGCTGGCTGACCCGCACGCACGGAGTTCACGGACTGACCAGCTCGATCGAGATGTACGACTTCCGCCGAAAATGCGTGGCAGTCTTCACCCAAACAGGTCCAGCCGAACCCGCAGTCATGGACATGTGGGAAGACGTCATGAGTTCCATTTCGGCCGCATCCTGACGCCGACGGCTGCCAATCGAGTGTAAGAAATCGGCGTACTGCGATAACCAAGAGTGGCAACCGAAGCCTAACCTCAGGTTTCGGTCACTTGTCGTGCCCGCACCCTGACGCTGATTCAAGGAGTTATCCATGCCCCGCCCTCTCGTCGAACCATCGCTGGTCCCGGCCTTGCGCCCGGCGCTGCCTGCATTGGCCGCCGGGGTGGTCGCGGCGGCTGCGTCGGGGGTCGCGATGCTCGGAGCGCTCTGGTGCGTCGTGCAACTCATCGGTGAACCGTCCATGAGTTGGGCCGAATGGGCATGCGGGCTCTGGCTCGTCGGCGTCACGCTCGCCGCCACGTCGTCGTGGCTCTCGCACCACGCCGAGGCGCTGTTCGAGGCCAGGCTCAGGCGCCAGCTCGCTGCCCACCTCGTCCGGTTGCCGGCAAGCACGCTGTCCCGCTACAGCGGGGACGCGCTGAGAAGGCTCGTCTCCGACGACATCTCGGCGCTGCACCATATGACTGCGCACCTACCTGCCGAGTTCGCGACGCTCGTGGTGGTCCCGGCGCTCACGATCGCGGCGCTGGCCGTCTCAGCCGGCCCGGTGGCGCTTCTCGCTCTGGCTCCCGGCATCGTGGCAGCACTGTTCTATCTGATCGTGATCCCTCGAATGGCTGCGCGGTACAGCGCTGAACGTGCGGATGTCATGGGCGACATCGTGACCGCCGTGGACGACTATGCCCGCGGCATCCGCGTCTGCCGGATCTACGGCGCGCAGACCGGTGCTGCCGCTGACTATGCAGAATCGACAGCACGGTTCACTCGGGGAATGCAGGAGCGCGTTCGACTCGTGGCGACCCCTGCGGCCGTCGCCGTTTCCCTCATGCAGGCGACGGCAACGTTTGCGATCGCCTATGCCGTCGGATTTCGCTGGGATGCACCGACATTGGCCGCCACCATTCTCTTCAGTCTCGCAATCGTGACACCGGCCCTGCGGCTCGGGCACGGCCTCGACTACGTCGCGGCTGGACGCTCTGCTGCAGTCCGACTCGCCGCAGCGCTGGAGGAAGCCACCCTCCCGGCTGGTGAAGCATCAACCGTTCCGGCCGCCAGTCCCTCCGATCGACTGGAGATCCTCGGCCTGACTGTCACGATCGCGGACCGCAGAGTCATCGACGGCGTCACGCATGCATTCCGCCCGTCCGCAATCACTGCGATCACGGGACCGAGTGGAGCGGGCAAGTCGACGCTGCTGAAAGCACTGGCCGGCTTCGAAATCCCGGATCTGGGTACCGTCCGCTACGCGGGCCAGAGCGTCGACACCATCGACGAGAACCTGCGGCCACGGTCCATTCTGCTCACGCCTCAGGGCGCAGACGTATTGCCTGCCACGGTGCGCGAGAACATCGCGCTGGCCGCCCCCGACGCAACAGACGCGGAATACGCCGCAGCGCTTCGCCGGGCACAGATCGACGTCAGCCTCGATGCCGATGCCGCTTCACTCTCCGGCGGAGAACGTCAGAGAGTCGGGCTTGCTCGGGTATTCCTTTCGCCCGCAACAGTACTGCTGCTCGACGAGCCGACCAGCGCACTCGACGATCGGACAGCGGCCGAACTGTTGAAAGAACTACGACATCTCGCACACGACGAAGGAAAGACGATCGTGATCGTCACCCACGACCCCGCTCTTGCAGACGACGCCGACGATCGGCTCGACCTCCGGAGTCTCATCGCATCCGATGCTGCCCTGACTGGAGCCGAACAATGAACAGCACCACTGCAGCCCGTCGACGCTTGATCACCATCGGACTCGGTTGGGTGTCCGTCGCGGTCCTCGAGGCGATCGCGTACACCACTCTCGCGCTCTCGATCGCCGATCACCGGCCGCCGGTTCTCGTCCTGGCCACGGCCGCAATCGCCCTCTTCGTGACCGTCCTGGTCTCGCGGGGCGGATATTTCACCGGGGCTCGACTCGTCGGCGATCTCTACGACGCGCTCGGGGATGCCTTCGCCCGCGCGAAGCTGTCCTGGTTCACCGACGACAACCGGGCTCTGCTCGCCACCGTCACCGGGCGCGGGATCCCGTCGCTGATGAGTGTTCCCGCACACCAACTTCAGACCTTCCTCGTTGCACCGCTGATCCCGCTGCTCCTGCTTCCTGGAATCGCGGTCGTCGCGGGACCCGGAGTCATGCTGCTCGTCGGGGGACTTCTCGCGGTGTCGCTCGCAGCTCAGACGCTGGCCCAACGCGCTCTCAGCCGAGCGGACGAGCGCCGGCACGAGGTTGAACTCGCTGCGACGCAGTCAACTCTCGAGCTCACCGACCATCTCGAATTACTGCGTACAGCAGCGGGTCCCACTCGTTCCGTCGAACGGATCGAGCGAAGCTGGCGGGATCAGGAAACCGCGCTTGCACGGACCAATCTCGCCGCGGCGCCAGCGACATTCATCTCGGCGATCGCGGCGATCGTGCCGCTGGCAGGTGCAGTAATCTTCCTCGCCGCCACCGGATTCGACGATCCTGCAGCCGCTCTCGCGCTCGTCGTCCTCACCGCCCGCGCCGCCGCCCCGCTCGACGAACTCGCACTGGCCGGAATCGGAGTCAATGAACTGCGCGCGACGGTTCGCGACTACCGCACCGCGACTTCAGCTCCCGCGCTGCCCGAGCCTGAACCCCAGGACGCAGGTCGCCCGGCAGGAACCGACATCAAGATCGTCGACGTGGATCACGCGCCAGTTCTGCGCGGCATCAACGCGCAGATCCCCGCTGGTGATCGCGTGCTCGTAGCGGGACGCTCCGGTACCGGGAAGAGCACACTTCTCGGGCTGCTCATGCGCTTCGACGACCCGGACGAAGGCAGCGTCACTCTGGGCGGAGTTTCATTGCGCGACTTGCCCTACGACGACCTGGCCGCGCACATCGGCTACGTGTCGCAGGATCCACTCATGTTCTCCGGCACCCTCGGGGAAAACATCGGACTGGGAAGACCTGGGGCTACCGAAACCGAGATCGAGGACGCCGCCAGGCGCGCTGTCCTCGGCGCCGTTCTCGACCGCTCGACGCTCGGCATTCATCAGGACGTCGGACACCAAGGGTCCGCTCTCTCCGCTGGCGAACGTCAGCGAGTGGCGATCGCTCGCGCCTTCCTCAAAAACGCACCCGTGCTTGTGCTCGACGAGGCCACTTCGGCTCTCGACGAGGGCACCGAGCGGCGCATCGCCGGCGCTGTGCAGGAATTGGCGGCCACCGTCTTCGTCGTCACCCACCGCGACCCCTCCATCTGGGAGCCGACCCGCACGATCACGCTCTGACATCACCTACCCGACAGAGCGCTGCAACAGAGCGGCTCCAATGCCGCCCGATTCTTCCTTTCAGCTCAGCCGCTCGATGACAGTGACGTTCGCGGTTCCGCCACCCTCACACATGGTTTGGAGTCCATACCGTCCGTCAATGCGTTCCAGCTCGTGCAGCATCGTGGCGAACAGCTTGGTTCCGGTGGCTCCAAGAGGGTGACCCAATGCGATTCCACCACCGTTGGGGTTTACTCGGGAGGGATCTGCACCCGTCTCGATCAGCCAGCTCAGAACTACCGAAGCGAATGCCTCGTTCATCTCTACGGTATCCATCTGGCCGATCGACATGCCTGACTTCGCGAGCGCAAACTTGGTCGCTGGTATGGGTGCCGACAGTTGCAGCATCGGATCGTCGCCGCGCACGCTCATATGATGAATACGCGCCCTCGGCTTCAATCCATGAACCTCGAGCGCCTTCTCGGAGACGATCAAGGCCGCTGACGCGCCGTCACAGATCTGCGAGGCCACAGCAGCTGTCAGTAACGAGCCTTCCCTCAGCGCGGGCAATGCAGCCATCTGCTCCAAGGATGTCTCTCGTGGGCATTCGTCAACGACGCAGTGACCCAGTGACACGGTCTCACGCTCGAATCGCCCGTCGGCGATGGCAGCACGGGCACGCTGATGCGATTGCAGTGCCCATTCCTCCATGTCCTCACGGCTGATACCCCACTTCTTGGCAATCAGGTCGGCACCGACGAACTGTGAGATTTCGGCCTCGCCGAATCGAGCAGCCCACCCCCGTGACTTACTGAAGGGTGTGTCGAATCCGTATTCGTTGCCGGCACGCATCGCCGCCGAGATAGGAATCGCAGACATGTTCTGCACACCGCCGACAAGCACCACATCTTGGGTCCCACTCATGACTGCTTGTGCTGCGAAGTGGATGGCTTGCTGTGAAGATCCGCATTGTCTGTCGACTGTCGTTCCCGGGATATCCAGCGGTAAGCCTGCTGCAAGCCAGGCGGTACGGGCGATGTTGCCCGATTGCGGCCCGATAGCGTCGACACAACCGAAGATCACGTCGTCGACAGCCATCGGGTCCAGTTGGGTGCGGTCGAGAATCGAGGTGATGACATGGGCTCCCATGTCCGCCGGGTGTTCCCCGGCGAGCGAGCCGTTCCGTTTACCCACCGGAGTGCGGACTGCATCGACTACATAGGCCTGGGGTGCAACCATACGAACTCCTTCGAAATCGAGCTTTTGTCGGGCGTTTGGATGTCCACACTCTAACGATCAAGCATTTGCTTGGTATGCGAAGCGTGATTTTGACACCCACCCTTACCTCCGGACCAGAGGTCGCCGAGTCCGAACGTGCCCCTAGACGACCAACCCGGTGTCGACAGGCCTGACCTTCGCGATTCCGTCCAACGAAATCCACTGCTGTCGAAAATATTCGACCAGTCGACGCTCGACCTCCCAACGTCACACAGCAGCCCGCGCCGTGTCAACCGCACGTAGATGTGAAGCAGCAGAAGTTGCGAGAACACCTGCGGGCGTTCAGCTTCTAGCGAAGCGAGTACACCATTCGCATCCATCGCCTCCACTGTAGAGACATTCAACCCGTCTCGCGAGCGGCACCAAGTTGCTCGAGCTACACCACCTGCCGGCCGGCCGAAGCATGAAAAGTTAGTACTTTCGGTGGAGCCCAATGAGATAGGGCAGTTCGCCGCGCATTAAAGGGCTCGTTTACCGATACTCGCTGCAGGACAACGATTCTACCGACAGTAGTGCAATCGGTGATTCGCAAACCGTCACTGACCTGAAACGTGGATCCCCTTGCGGCAATTGCACTCCGAGTACAGTATGAGCACCACACCGTCTTCGATTACCGGAGGTTACCGTGATGAGTCTCGTACGCCGATTGACCGCCTGCGCATCCGTCGTTGCCGTTTCGGTTCTGGCACCCGCAGCCATCGCCTCCGCGGCAGTCACAGTTCCGTTCCAAATCAACCCGGCACCGTTCGGGAACCCCAATGGCAGCTTCGACGCGCCTCCTGTCCGCTGCGTGGCGGTAGTCGGCGAACAACCTGGCACGGTGACGATCACCGGCGCCCCAGACGCCCGGTGGGGATGCATGCTGTCGACCGAAGTGCGCTGGCTGAACCTCTCGACAGGGACCTCCGGCACCGGTCGGCTTTCGGGCGACAACCAAGGAACCCCGGGTGAGACCACCCTGCAGACCGGGGCCGGGCAAGTTGCGGTCACCATATTGCCTGCCGCCGGACCGGTCACTCCAGGTTTCGCAACCTTTTTCGTGCCATAGGCAACCCCGAAACCCGGGGTTCTTGCTGTACGGACAACCCGCCGCCACACAATCATGTGACGACGGGTGAGCGCTTTCCGTTCTCCAGTTGTCCGCCTACAGCTTCTCGCTGATGAGCGGAACGACATGCTCAGCCGCCCACATCGTTCCGATCGGACCACCACTCGTGATCGCCCACAGCACGTCCCCACCGTCGGCGGTACGAGGAGGCAGAGCGACCCAATGCCCGGATGACACAGCTCCCAGCGCCTGGAAGAGCTTTCCATCGGTCAGCTTGTCGAAATCCTCTTCGCTGCCGGCAGCGCTGCGGCCGATCAGCAGGAAGTCCGCATCGATGTTCTCGAGAAGTTCCTCGCCGACGGTGCTCTGGGTGACGAATTCCTTTGCGCGCGGGTTCTCGGCGAAGCCGAGCTCACCCAGGAATGTTGCCGGAGCCGAACCGGGTGCTGAAAGATACTGCAGCCCATTGCCGGTTCCGTAGAAGATCGCCCAGGTTGCAGTCAAGCCCGCGAGTTGCGGGTTCTCCTGGCGCACGTTCGCGAAATACCGGTCATGGTCGGCCACGATCTTTTCGGCCGCCTTCGAGAGGTCGAGGGTCTCGCCGAGTACGCGAATCGATTCCTTCCACGGGACGAGCATCCGCGATTTCGTGTCGGGACTCGTCACCACCGGTGCGATGGAGGACAAACGCTCGTAGTAGTCGCCCATGGACAAACCACCAAGGCCGTCAGCCCAGCCGACGGCAACGATGAGATCAGGCTCGCTCGCGGCGATGGCTTCGACGGGAAGTGTTCCGCCCATCGCGAACTCGAAAGTGTCGAGATCCTCTGCGTCGTAAGGCAACAAGTACGACTGGGAAGCCGATTCCTTCACCATCGACGAGGAGAGGACCGGTTTGACGCCGAGGGCGAGAAGCATTTCCGTGTCGACAGCATTGGGCACGATCGCGGCGATACGCTCCGGTCGCTTCTCGAGAACGCTTGTACCGTAAGGCGATTCCAGGGTCAGCGGGTAGGTGGTCGTTCCTTCCGCCGCGGGAAGGGCACCTCCTTCCGAATTGGGGGAGGATGCCGTTTCCGAGTCTTCGGCCGGGGCCGAGCACCCGGTTACGAGGAGCGCTGCGGCGAGCGCGGTCCCGATCAGACCGGTGATCCGTGATCGTCTGGTGCGCAGGACTGTCATTTCTGCCTTTCGGTGTTATCGAGCACTGTCGGTCTTACTGAGTACAGATGTCGGGTGAGCGATGGAGCCAGGTCAGGAATCTGCACGTACGGCCTCGCCGCGTTTCCAGTAGCCGGTGAAGTCGATGTCGGTCTTCGCAATTCCTCGATCACGAATGAGGTACCGACGAAGCGATCGAACCGTCGCCTGTTCGCCTGCAAGCCAAGCGAATACGCGTGCGTCACACCATTCGGCGGCAGTGACCGCGTCGAGTAACAAAGAAGTGGTGCCGGGCTCGGCCCCCTCGCGCGGCAACCACGTGACACTCACCCCGGGCAACTCGCGCACCGATTGAATGTGAGCTGAGTCCGCAATTTCGACGAACACCTGCCCCCTGGCATCGGCGGGCAATCCTTCGAGCAGACGCGCGATCGCAGGTAGCGCCGTCTCGTCACCGACGACCAGCAGATGCTCGCAATCCTCCGGAAGTCCCTGCGATACAGAGGGACCCGCGATGTGCATTCGGTCGCCCGGACCGGCGCCGCGTGCCCAGGCGGTAGCCACTCCACTGCCGTGAACGACGAAATCGACCTCGAGTTCCCTTGTTCGCGGATCGTAGCGACGCACGGTGTAGGCGCGGGCAAGTGGGCGTCGCCCCGCAGCGAAAGTCACACTGCCGTCGACCATCACCGGTAGGACGGGGTCGGTTTCGCCAGGGTAGGCGAACAGCAACCGAATGTCGTCATCGAAGCCCGTGCTGGTGAAGGCAGGCTCGACGTGACCGTCGGCGTTGGTAAAGGTTTCGAGCTGGGTGCCGGTGAGCGTTACTCTCCTCATGCCCGGCGTCACGTCTGCCACCCGACATACCTCGAGTTCACGCAAGGTGACGGGGTACGCCGTTGTCGGACGGGTGTTTCGGGGCACGGAAAGACTCCTCGGAAGCGCACAGACGGGGGTTCGGCCCACGTTCGATCACGGCGAGACGGCCAGTAATTAAAGCTAGCCTGCCCTAATCGGATACGGTTATCCGTGCGTGCCGACTTCTTACACTCATCGGTCGCCTGTGCGAGAAGGCATCTACATTGGGGGCATCGTGGGACCACGGTTGGTGTTCTCTGCGGGAGAAGTCCCCGAAATCCCTGCCGCTCGACTCGCCTCGATCGCGAATGAACGCGAGCCGCTGCTGTTCTGGGTACACACCGGACGCGCAGAACTGCAGATCGGCGATCGCGTCCGCAACGTGCCCGCGGGGGCCGCAGTGTGGGTACCGGCGGGAATCGCGTACAGCATTCGAGTGGACCCGGAGGCGGTCGCATTTCCCATCCCGATGCCCGCTGCCGACCTGCCTCCCACGTTGAACCGAATCATCGACTTCGAGATCCCGGCCGCCTGGCAGGACTGGCTCGTCCACCAGTTCGCACACAACTTGGGATTTCTGCGCGGTGGGACGGCCGTGGGTGCCGGGCTGCTCGAGCTGGTCGCGGGAGCCCATGCCAAAGAGTCGGGCGCTTCGGTGCCGTACTCCCCGCCGAGATTGCCTCGCTCGGCCGAAACCCTCGAGATCGCTCGCACACTTCTTCGGACACCAGCCGACGACACCGAACTTTCCCAGTTTGCCCGGCAACTCAAGATCGGTGTCCGCACCCTGCAGCGCCGATTCACCGAGGAGACTGGGTTGTCTTTCGTGCGTTGGCGTACCTCGGCCAGGATCGCGGCAGCAACCGCATACCTGGATGCCGGTCGCGAAATCGGTTGGACGGGTGGACAGGTCGGATTCGCGACGCCCGCGGGATTCACCCGCGCCTTCCGTGAACACACCGGAATGACACCAAGTGCCTACGCACGTGCACACCGAGGTTCGGCGCCGATCCATGAGAACGAAACGTTGGCACAGAGCGTCGCGCTGTTGTCCGAGGAAGGCACCCAACCACGCTCGGCACCGATACCGCCGACGATCCCCACAAGCGGAACATGGGCTAGGGTCAACGACTTTCACGTCGTCGTCTGGATCTATCGAGGCTCCGCCCGGGTTACTTTCGGCGACCGAACGTGGAATCTGAGGCGGGGCGACGCGATGTGGCTTCCAGCGGGAGTTCGCAACAGTGTCGAGATCGCGGAAGGCTCTCTACTACTTCCCCTCGGGTCCCAGCCGGGCGCCTCTCCGGTCGCCGCACCGCCGCCACGTGTGCTGCACTTCGCGCGCGAAGCGGAGAGGTATCTGTTGCACACGGTGGTCGCGAATTACACCCACCTGCGCCCCGAGATCCACGACCCGGCGCGGATCTCGAGGCTGGTCCGCAGCTCTGCGGCGGCTCGTCCACACGGCAGTCGTCAGAGCGATCCAGTCGAGACGATCCTTGGCGCGCTTCGGGCCGACCCCACCGATTCGCGCACGCTGTCGGAGTGGAGCTCTCGACTCGGCGTCGACGAGAACTTGCTCCACCAAGGCTTCACTGAGGCCACCGGCCAGAGCTACCCACGCTGGCGTGCCCAATTACGTATGACCCTCGCCCGTGCTCATCTCGAGGAGGGTCTCTCGGCCGGAGAGACTGCCCGCCGACTCGGCTACGCGCACGCCTCCGGCTTCACCAAGGTCTTCATCGCTGCCCACGGCATGTCGCCGCGGGCTTACCAGCGCCGCGGTTGGCGGGGCGCGGCCGAAGGTCTCATCGACTCGTGACCCGCCGTCGGGATTCACACCTACCGTTCGTCGGCGCCCTTCGATTCCGGCGACAGGGCCGGGAACCATATATCGGTCAGAACCTCGGCCGCTTGAACCCGCGTCACATCGATCGTCCCCTGCACGGCCCAGCGTGTGAAGAATCGCTCCAGCTGACTCACGAGCAGTTCGACGCGCAACCTCGCCTCGTCGTGCTGTTCCACCGGCCACCGGCCCAGATACTTGGGCATGGCGTTCGGTAGTTCGGTCATACCGTCCCGAGCTGTCTCGCGGAACTCCGGTTCGAGTGCAACGGCCTCGTCCCACGCCGGCAGCAGGCGCTTGTTCTCGTCGAACCAGTCGAAGGCACGTTCCAGCCATGCGGTGAACTCCACGCGAGAGTTCGTGTCGAGAACTCGATCGAGATCGATGTAGAAAGCGAACGCACTCGCCGCCATCCCGGCCGCGCCGATCGTCCTGAGCATGTCCACCTTGCTGGCGAAATGCACGTAGAACGTGGCTCTACTGCATCCGACGACCGAGGCGATGTCGTCGACCGTGACTGCCGCATATCCCCGCTCTTCGAACAGGGTGCGTGCGGCGTCCACGAGTTTGGCCCGCGTCGCGCGTTTCTGCTCGTCGCGAAGGGTCCCCCGCCTGTTCTTCGGGCCATCGGTAGTCGTGCTCACGTCGCCAACCTTGCTCGCATTTCGACCTCCTGGCAAATCACCGACTCGCCGTCATCAAAAAACATTGCGTCATTCATTGACACATCGTCAGCGAATGGCGCACTATGACTCAAGTCACTTCTCGGGTTTCGATTCTTCTCCTCGCACACCCGAGACAGAACAGAAAGCGATGGCGAATGAGCCCCTCCCCCTTGCCGAGCGTGTGCATCATCGGCGCCGGGCCCACCGGAATCACGACGGCCAAGCGAATGAAGGAATTCGGAATACCCTTCGACTGCTACGAAGCGTCCGACGAGGTCGGCGGAAACTGGTACTACAAGAACCCCAACGGAATGTCGGCCTGCTACCAGAGCCTGCATATCGACACGTCGAAGTGGCGCTTGGCATTCGAGGACTTCCCGGTCTCCGCCGACCTTCCCGATTTCCCCCACCACTCCGAACTCTTCCAATACTTCAAGGACTACGTCGAGCACTTCGGCCTGCGTGAGTCGATCATCTTCAACACCAGTGTTGTTGCAGCAGAACGTGATGCAGACGGACTGTGGACCATCACGCGCTCCGACGGCGAAGTTCGCACCTACGACGTCCTGATGGTCTGCAACGGACATCACTGGGATCCCAATATCCCCGACTACCCGGGTGAGTTCGACGGCGTGCTGATGCACAGCCACAGCTACAACGACCCGTTCGATCCGATCGACATGCGAGGCAAGAAGGTTGTCGTAGTCGGAATGGGGAACTCCGGCTTAGACATTGCTTCCGAACTGGGGCAGAGATACCTCGCCGACAAGCTCATCGTCTCGGCGCGCCGCGGCGTGTGGGTGTTGCCGAAATACCTGGGCGGCGTGCCGGGAGACAAACTGATCACCCCGCCCTGGATGCCTCGGGGTCTGCGCCTGTTCCTGAGTCGGCGATTCCTCGGCAAGAACCTGGGAACCATGGAGGGCTACGGACTACCCAAGCCAGACCACCGTCCGTTCGAGGCCCACCCGTCGGCCAGCGGCGAGTTCCTGGGACGCGCCGGGTCCGGCGACATAACCTTCAAGCCTGCGATCAGCAAACTCGACGGAAAGCAGGTTCACTTCGCGGACGGCACTTCCGAGGACATCGACGTGGTCATCTGCGCCACCGGCTACAACATCAGCTTCCCCTTCTTCAGCGATCCGAATCTTCTGCCGGACAAAGACAACCGATTCCCGCTCTTCAAACGAATGATGAAACCCGGAATCGACAACCTCTTCTTCATGGGACTGGCGCAGCCCATGCCGACGCTCGTCAACTTCGCCGAGCAGCAGAGCAAGCTCGTCGCGGCCTACCTCACCGGTAAATACCAACTGCCGTCCGCCAGTGAGATGCAGGAGATCACCAAGGCCGACGAAGCGTACTTCCTCGCTCCCTATTACAAGTCACCGCGACACACCATCCAACTCGAGTTCGATCCCTACGTCCGCAACATGAACAAGGAAATCGCCAAGGGCACCAAGCGCGCAGCGGCCTCCGGAAACAAGCTCCCCGTTGCGGCCCGTGCAGCAGCACACGAACTCGAGAAGGCGGACCGCGCATGAGCACGGTGAACGGTCACTGCAACAACGAGTTCGACGCCGTCCGCACCGCCTTCGAGGCTCAACTCGAATCCGGCGAAGAACTCGGCGGGTCCATCGCCATCACCGTCGCCGGAGAATCCGTGGTCGATCTCTGGGGCGGGTACGCCGACGAATCCCGTACCACTCCTTGGGGTCCGGACACCATCGTCAACACGTTCTCCATCACCAAGACCATGACAGCTCTGTGTGCGCTCATGCTGGTCGAACGCGGCCAATTGGATGTGTTCCAGAAGGTCGCTCATTACTGGCCCGAATTTGCGGTAAACGGCAAGGAAGACATCGAAGTTCGCCACCTCCTCTCGCATACGTCCGGAGTCTCCGGCTGGGAACGCCCGATCGAACTGAAGGACATCTACGACCTCGAGGCGTCCACCACCCGCCTCGCTACGCAGAAGCCGTGGTGGACCCCCGGTACGGCGTCGGGCTATCACGCGATCAACTACGGCCATCTCGTCGGTGAGGTCATTCGTCGCATCGACGGGCGGACTCTCGGCAGGTTCTTTGCCGAAGAGCTCGCCGGTCCACTGGGCGCCGACTTCCACATCGGCACGTCCGCAGAACACTTCGGCCGAATCGCCACTCTGGTTCCGCCGCCCGCATTGGAATTCGACCTGTCTACTCTCGACCAGGACAGCATCTTCATCAAGACCCTGACCTGCCCATTGCTCGACTATCCCGAGGTCAACACCGCGCCCTGGCGGGAAGCTGAAATCGGCGGAGTCAACGGTCATGGCAACGCCCGTTCGATCGCTCGGGTCCAATCCTTGATCTCGAACGGTGGTGTGCTCGACGGCCAGAAGTTGCTCTCGCAGAGCACCATCGACCTGATCTTCGAGATCCAAGCCGACGGTATCGACCTCGGGATCATGACTCCACTCAAGTTCGGCATCGGCTACGGACTGCCACACCCGGATACCGCACCCCTGGTTCCCGACGGACGCGCCTGCTGGTGGGCGGGAATCGGCGGCTCGATGCTGGTCAACGATCTGGACCGTCGGATGACCTTCGCCTACGTCATGAACAAGATGGCGCCGGGTCTGATCGGATCCGATCGCAGCAACGCGTATCTGAGTGCCGCATACAACTCCGAGATCAGCGAGGTCAACTCATGAAGGCAGCTCAGCTCATGGGGCCTGGTCTCCTCGAGATCAACGACGTGCCGGTCCCCGAGATCGGCCCGTCAGAACTACTGATTCGGGTTGGTGCAGCGGGAATCTGCCACTCCGATCTCCATCTCCTGCACTTTCCGTACAAGATGCGCGAAGAGCCGCTGACCATCGGCCACGAGATCGCCGGCACCATCGAAGCGGTCGGGACCGGCGTCGACGGTCGCTCGGTCGGCGAACGCGGCGTCGTCTATCTGTGCTGGTCGTGTGGACAGTGCCGAGAATGTATGAGCGGCAACGAGAACATGTGCCTCGCCGCTGGACGCACCGCGATGCCACCCTGTCCCGGGCTCGGTCCCGAAGGCGGTATGGCCGAGTACGTGAAAATTCCGGCCCGCTCGTTCGTTCCCATCGGAGACCTGGACTTCCTGCAGGCAGCACCACTCGCCGATGCGGCCCTGACGAGCTACCACGCCATTCGCGGCGCCCGCGAACATCTGCAACCCGGTGCCACCGCGGTGGTGATCGGCATCGGCGGACTCGGTCACGTTGCAGTACAGATACTTCGGGCGATCAGTGCCGTGCGCATCATCGCTGTCGACGTCGGACAGGATCAACTCGATCTCGCCAAACGCTGCGGCGCCGACATCACGCTCGAATCGGGACCGGACACCGCGCAGCAGATCCTCGACCTCACCTCGGCCAGAGGCGCAGAAGTCATCTTCGACTTCGTCGGTGTCGATGCAACTGCTCAGATGTCAGTTCAAGCGGTTGCGCCGAACGGCGCGTATCGCATGGTGGGTCTCGGAGGCGGAAACCCCGGGATCACCGCCGAAGCTGCCGGTGGACCGGGCTGGCCGTGGGGCGCATCGATCCGGAAGTCCTATGGCGGCACCAGAAACGACCTCGTCGATTCCATCGCCCTGGCACAGGCCGGTCTGGTAACGGTAGAAGTAGCCCGCTTCGACCTCGCTGATGCCCGCGACGCACTCGACCGTCTCGAACACGGCAAGGTCACCGGACGCGCAGTGCTCGTACCCTAATCTTCGAAAGGCGCTTCACGTGACCACTTCCGCTGATACACAAGCATTCATCGCGTCCGTCATGGCTGGGCTGACCGGCCCCGGTGGTCCTTTCGAGATGCAAGTCGAGGATGTACTTGGCAGCTCGATGCCCGTCA
Source organism: Rhodococcus sp. P-2 (assembly GCF_016598535.1). Lineage (GTDB taxonomy): Bacteria > Actinomycetota > Actinomycetes > Mycobacteriales > Mycobacteriaceae > Rhodococcus_F > Rhodococcus_F baikonurensis. Next base: position 3,862,927 of record NZ_CP066779.1, read on the forward strand.
TGAAGAACCGTGACAAGGCACTCGGCGACGTGCTCGCTGCGTCCTTCGACTACGGATCACGCGACTACCTGGTGACCAAGGACCGACGCTTCAGCTACCTCGAGCACGGCGAGGCCGTAGCAGCATTGGCCACGGCACTGCGCGAGCGGTACGGCGTCCGCAAGGGCGATCGGGTGGGCATCCTCGCCGCCAATACGCCGGAATGGGTGATGACCTTCTGGGCGGCTCAGGCGCTGGGTGCGATCGCAGTAGGGTTCAACTCGTGGTGGGTGGCGCGTGAGGTGCAGTACGGAATCGATCACACCACTCCTACTGTCGTGATCGCCGACGCCAAACGCGCACAAGTTCTTTCCGAGATGAACACCGATGTTCCCGTGCTCACGATGGAGGAAGATCTACCGGCTCTGATGGAGAAGTACTCGGGATCGCCACTCCCCCGAACCACGGTCGACGAGGACAATCCGGCTGTGATCCTGTATACGAGCGGAACCAGTGGGCGCCCGAAGGGGGCAGTTCACACTCACCGAAACGTGTTGGCCGTCATCGACTACCACCGCTACAGCGATCGCCTCGCTGCGGCGTTCACCGGAAAACCCAGCGATGGCAGACCAAGCGACCTGCGGTATCTGCTGACCGCACCGCTGTTTCACATTGCAAGCCTGCATAACCTGGCGATCCCACGACTCGCAACGGGCGGGGCCGTGGTCATCCACCAGGGCGCCTTCGACGTCGACGAGGTCCTTTCCCTCGTCGAACGCGAGAAGGTCACCAACTGGGCGGTGGTCCCCACCATGGCAACCCGACTCCTCGAACACGGCGATATCGAGAAGTACGACCTGAGCTCACTGAGCGCCTTTGCATTGGCGTCAGCGCCGTCGTCCCCGGCCTTGCAGGAACGCCTGCGCGCACGCCTGCCTTTTGCGCAGCACACTTTGGTAGACAGCTACGGGCTCACCGAATCCTCTACTGGCATTTCGGTTGCCACGCCACCGGAACTTGCCGCGTTCCCCGGAACTCTCGGCCGGCCGATCATCGGTGTGAGCGTGGAGGTCCGAGACCCCTTCGGGAGTGCAGTCCCCGACGGGGAGGAGGGTGAAATCTGTGCGCGAAGCCCCTACGTGATGTTGGGATACTGGAACGACGAGACCGCGACGGCTGCCGCTATCGGTCCTGATCGGTGGCTCCGAACCGGCGACTTCGGAGTTCTCGAAGACGGCCGGCTCCGCCTGACAGGCCGCCGGTCCGACCTGATCCTGCGCGGCGGCGAAAACGTCTACCCCGTCGAAATCGAGCAGACCATCGACGAGCATCCCGCAGTCCTCGAATGCGCTGTGATCGGGATTGATTCGACAGACCTCGGCCAGGAAGTGGCGGCCGTTGTCGTTCTTCGCAACGAGGGAGCGGCGACCGAAGAAGAACTACGCGACTATGTCGCCGAAAGGCTCGCCTACTTCAAGGTGCCGGTGAAGTGGAAACTGAGCACAACTCCTCTGCCCCGCAATGCAACCGGGAAAACCATCCGCGCAAAGGTGGCTATCTCATGACCTATGACGCCGTGATCAACAACGGTCTGTGGTTCGACGGCACCGGGGCGAAACCAGCTGTCCGCAATCTGGGCATCCGAGGCGGGTTGGTCACCGCCATCTCGCTCGATCCACTCGACGAAACCGGCTGTCCCCGTGTCATCGACGCGCGGCGCAAATGGGTCATCCCGGGCATCGTGGACATCCACACTCACTACGACGTCGAAATCCTCGAAGGGCCGGCGCTCAGCGAATCTCTCAGACACGGAGTCACGTCGATCTTTGTCGGATCGTGTTCCCTGTCCACCATTCACGCCAGCCCGTCGGACGCCGGCGATCTTTTCGGCAGAGTCGAGGCGATTCCGCGCAAGCACGTTGTCGATGCACTCACGCGGGCCAAGACCTGGAACTCCGCGCGTGAGTACATCGCGGCGCTCGAGTCACTTCCGTTGGGACCCAACGTCGCAGCATTCATCGGGCACTCCGACATGCGAGCCGCGGAGATGGGATTGGACCGTGCAACGCGGAAGGATGTGCACGCCACCGACTCCGAACTCGCGTCGATGGAAGCACAATTGACCGAGGCGCTTGACGCCGGATTCGTTGGGATGTCCAGTCAGCAATTGTTGTTCGACAAACTCGACGGCGAAACCTGCCGCTCACGCACACTGCCGTCGACGTATGCAACCACGAAGGAACGACGTCGACTCAATGCGATTCTCCGCCGTCGGGGACGGGTATTTCAGGCTGGACCTGACCTCTCCAACCCCATGAGTACCGGAGCGATGGCGTTCTCCAGTGCTGGCCTGTGGCGCAAGCGACTCAAGACGAGCATGCTCTCGGCGGCTGATATCAAGTCCAACAAGTTGGCCGTGGTGATCCTCGGTCCGCTGGCGCATCTGGTCAATCGACTCGGCGGCGACCTGCGCTGGCAGCACCTACCGGTTCCCTTCGAGGTGTACGCCGACGGCATCGACCTGGTTGTCTTCGAGGAGTTCGGATCCGGCGCTGCAGCACTGCATCTGACCGACGAGATGGAACGCAACGTTCTGATGCAGAGTGAGGAGTACCGGCGACAGTTCCGCAAGGACTACGACCAAAAGTTCGGTGTCAAAGTCTGGCATCGCGATTTCTTCGACGCCGAAATCGTTTCCTGCCCCGACGAATCCCTGGTCGGCAAGAGTTTCGGACAGGTCGGCGTCGAGCGCGGAGGCCTCCACCCGGTCGACGCCTTCCTGGATCTGGTCCTCGAGCACGGCACGAAGGTGCGCTGGCGCACAACCATCTCCAATCACCGGCCGGAGATTCTGGACAAGTTCGCCCAGGACAACGGTGTCCAACTCGGGTTCTCCGACGCCGGAGCACATTTGCGCAACATGGCGTTCTACAACTTCGGCTTACGACTACTCCGACGTGTCTACGACGCTCAAAAGGTCGGGCGGCCGTTCATGACCGTCGAGGCAGCCGTGCATCGTCTCACCGGTGAACTGGCCGAGTGGTACGACGTGGATGCCGGGCACCTTCGATTAGGTGACCGCGCCGACCTGGTTGTGATCGATCCCGCCCACCTCGACGATTCACTCGAGACCTACGCGGAGAGTCCAGTTGTGGAGTACGACAATCTCTCCCGCATGGTCAATCGCAACGACCAGACTGTCACCGCAGTGTTCGTCGGCGGCGAGTACGTCTTCGGAGACGGAGAAGCAGCACCCGTTCTCGGCAACCGCCGGACCGGAAAGTTCTTGAAAGCAGGTGCTCATTAACACGTCCAGATTCGCCGGAAAAACCGCAGTCGTCACTGGCGCAGCCTCGGGGATCGGCGCGGCCATCGCACTACGACTTATCAGCGAAGGCGCACGGGTGGCCGGAATAGACATCGCGGCAGAGGGTTTGAAGGAGACAGCGTCCCAGCACGGCGCGTCTTTCCTCGCCGTTCCCGCTGACGTCACCAAGGAATCCGATGTCGCCGAGGCTATTGCCTCTGCGGCAGCGGAATTCGGCGGTATCGATCTGGCTTTCAACGTTGCCGGGGCGTCGAGGGTGGGTCAGATCGTCGACCTCGACGAGGCCGACTGGGACTTCACCATCGACCTGGTGCAGAAGGGCGTCTTCCTCTGTACCAAACATGAAGCTCGACATATCCGAGAGCACGGGCGCGGCGGTGCGATAGTCAACGTTTCCTCCCTCAACGCGCACGTACCGAGCCCTTACGGGAGCGCGTATGCGACGGGTAAGGCCGGGGTCGAGATGTTCAGCAAGAATGCCGCGATCGAACTGGCGGCGTCGAAAATTCGGGTCAATGCAGTTCTGCCCGGCCTGGTCGACACCCCGTTGGTCGCACCGGTCATGAACTACGAGCCTGCCCGCGACATGTTTCTGAGCCGAATCCCCATGTCCCGAGCGGCAACTCCCGACGAGATCGCCGGACCGTGCCTCTATCTCGCCAGCGACGACGCCTCGTACATCACCGGAACCAGCCTGGTCGTCGACGGCGGCTGGGAGGTCTCGAACTACCCGGATCTGACGACGCTGGGCAACTAGTTCAGTTGCCGGGCAACACACATTGAGTGTCGAGGCCGAGGACGTGGTTGAGCCGGCCGAAGGCCAACCACGATCCGAGGCACATGCTCAACTCGACGATTTCTCGCTGGGAGTAGTGAGCTGTCATACGTTCCCAGAACTCGTCGTCGAGTCCGTGGTGGTCGAGAGCGTATCTCTCGGCGTATTCGGCAGCGAGGCGTGTCCTGTCGTCGAAGGCATCGGTGGTGCGCCAGTCCGTGACAGCCTGATCGAACGTCGACTCCACTGTCTCGCCGTCACGCTCGGTGCGCCAGTCCTGACAGAAGATGCATCCGTTGATCTGAGCGATCCGAAGCCTGGCCGCCTCGAACTCGCGGAGTCCGAGAGTGCCGTCCGTGTAGACCTTTTGGGAGAACCCGGCGGCCGCGGGCCCGATGCCGGGAACCATCTCGCCCCACACGTAGCCGATCGGGTTCTTGCCTTCGGGTATGTCGATGTTCATGTGAGTACCTCCGAGTTTCGGGCACCGAGCTTGCCGACGCCGGGTGTGAGCGGAACGTCCAGCGCGTCGTAGAGACCGGGTTCGGCCTGACGAAGCCACGGAATTGCATTGACGAGACGTCCTACAGCCGTGGCATTTCCGCCGGCTGCGCGATTTCCACCTTCATCGGTGGCCTCGACGTTGATCTCGATTCGTGGTCGTCCATCGACGATCACCTTGTGCGCACCATCCCCGCCGTCGGGCGGAAGCGGCCAATCGCGGGCACAGGACGGATGAATACGCGTGACGTGTTCGATCACGATCAAGGGTTCCCCGCCGACGATCCCCTGAACCTCGAATCGCAGTGCGCCCTGGGTGCCGGCCGCGAACTCCCCCATATGGTCGGTCGACACGGTTTCCTCGAGCGGACGGCGCAGCAAGGTCTCGCGGATCTCGTCGAGTTCCACCCCGAGCGCCCGGGCGATGAGCCGAATCTGGCCGCCCCAGACCATGGTGGGCACACTCGGCGCGACCATGGGAGGTTCGTAGTCCATCGGCTGACCCATCCCGATGAGGTAGCGGACCGAATCCGGCTGTTCGTAGGTCGTGTAGTCGAAGATCTCCTGACACCTGATCTGGTCGATTGTCCCCGCGAGCCCGCTGACGAGAATCGGCAGGATGTCGTTGCCCCAGCCTGGGTCGATGCCGGAGACGAACAGAGCGCCGCCGCCTGCCTTGGCTGCAGCTTCGACGGGATCACGAAGCTCGGGGGGTGCAGATTTCGGGTCGTACAGCGCGTATACGGACGGCGTGACCACCACGGCTCCGGCTGCCAGCGCCCGAATGATGTCTGCAACCGCGTCATCGGGCCGAATGTCACCGGAAGCCGCGTAGACCACCGCGCCCGGGGACCCTGCGAGCACGCCATCGGCATCATCGGTCGCCGCGACGCCCAGGTGCACTCCCAGATCGGCGAGGTCACCGGCGTCTCGTCCGACCTTCGCCGGGTTGGCAACGATGACGCCGACGAGTTCGAGGGCAGGATTGGCTGTCACAGCGCGAATCGATGCACGCCCGACATTGCCCGTACCCCACACGACGGTCGGAATCTTGGACTCGGCTTCATTCGAAACTGCACCCATCAACCGGACATTACCCAGCTCAGCGCGTCAGGTCAGCAGAACTGCAAGAATTCGTTTCACTTCATCCGGTCAAAAATGCCATTGCCTGCGCAGTCAGTGCGCCGTCACCCCGCCTCCGGTACGTCTCAGCGGGTCGGCCGTTACCTGGTCTGCTCATCTCGCCGGTACTTTCGAGCGCGTCGAATACCTGCCGACGGAAGCTGTCCTTCTGGAACGGACGATCGAAGATCACCTCGTACAGTCCCCGAAGTTCGGCGACGGTGAACGTCCCGCCCGACAATCCGTCCGGATCCACGTACGACGCATACCTCGTGCGTAGGTCCGTGACCGCGAGTCGCACCATGTCGGCGTGATCGAACGCGAGTCCACTCACTGCCTCGTCGTCGTACACATCGACGAGAAGCGCCGAATCGGGCAGTGCCGATTCCGGTAGGCAAGCGGTGTGTGCGACCGACAAAACCCATCCACGGTCGTCGCGGTCCGGTCGGTCGAAGATCGCCAACTGGTGAAAGCTCGTCTGGGCCAACTCTGCCTTGACCGACAGGGCACGATCGGCTGCGGCCGTGAGCAATTCGCGTTCGTGCAGAAATGTTCCCGGTAGCGCCAGCGCACCGAGACGGTGCCGAACCACCAGAACTTTCAGAGATCCACCGCTGTACGTCAACACCGCGACGTCCACTGCCACGGACGGACGCGGGTAGTCCGATAATGCCCTGCCGCTCGTGTCTGTCCATTTATTCACCCTTGCATGTTATCTCAAACATGATCTATTGTTAGCGCAAAGTTGATCAAACGATCTCCGCGAACTTGAAAAGGTGGCTATGAAACTCACCGCACAGCAGTCCGATCGAGCGGCCGGTGTTCTGCTCGGCACCGCAGCAGGCGACGCACTCGGCGCCGGCTACGAATTCACCTATCCGAACACCGAGGTCACTATCGACATGATCGGCGGCGGCCCGTTCAACTGGGCGCCGGGAGAATGGACCGACGACACCTCGATGGCAGTTTCAATCGCCGAGGTGGCCGCGACAGGAATCGACATCGGAGGCTCTGACGGCCTCGATGCCATTGCAGCACAGTTCATCCGGTGGTACGACTCGAAGCCTGCAGACATCGGCAACCAGACGCGAGCGGTATTGTCTACCCGCTCCGAAAGCGCAGCCGCCATGGCGGATCGTGCGCGGGCGATCAGCGGCCGCAAGGCCGGGAACGGCTCGCTCATGCGCACCGCTCCCGTCGCCCTCGCCTACTTGGACGACGCAGAGCGAGCCGGGTCGGCCGCGCACCGGATCAGTTCACTCACGCATGACGACCCGCGCGCCGGACAGGCGTGCGAGTTGTGGACCCACGCCATCCGCCATGCCGTTGTCGCCGGCAACTTCGAGGGGGCTCGCGACTTCCTCTCCGTCGCCGATCAGGAGGTCGCCGAATACTGGGGCCCGCTGCTCGATCAGGCCGAAACCGGGAACCCTCAGGACTTCTCCAAGAACGGTTGGGTGGTGCATGCGCTTCAGACCGCTTGGTGGGCCATCACTTCCACGGACAATGCCGATGCTCGCCACCTCCAGTACGCGCTGGAAGCAGCCGTGCGAGCCGGCGGGGACACCGATACGACTGCGGCCATCGCGGGTGGCCTCCTCGGCGCCCGTTGGGGAGCGTCGGCGGTTCCCGCCCGGTGGCGCCGGATCATGCACGGCTGGCCGGGGTACCGTTCGTCCGATCTGGTTCGCCTGGCGATCAAGACTGCTCGCGGCGGCACCGACGACAAGAACGGTTGGCCGTCGACGGCAGAACTCGATTACTCGCGGTTCCGCGGAACCCACCACCTGACCACGCACCCGCACGACGACGGCGTCCTGCTCGGCGGCGTCGATGCGGTGTCCACTGCGGACTACGACGCTGTGGTCAGCCTGTGCCGCATGGGAACACGGCAGGTCTGCTCCGATCACGTCGAGTTCTGGTTGGTCGACGATGGTCCCGATTCCAACGCCAACCTCGAGTTCGTCCTCGACGACGCCGCGCGCACCGTCCAGGCGTTGCGGGCTGAAGGCAAGCGCGTACTCCTTCATTGCGTTCAGGCACACAGTCGCACACCGTCGGTTGCGGCGCGATACTCGATGTTGATCGGACGTGACCCCTACGACGTACGCTCGGCTATGCCGTGGGCTCGCCCCAAGCGTGAACTCTGGAACACGGCTCTCGGAAACACGGCCGTTGGAAACACAGGAGGATCCATGCCCGCTATTACCGTCGTCGAAGGCGACATCACGACGCTGACCGTCGACGCCATCGTCAACGCGGCCAACTCCAGGCTCCTCGGCGGCGGCGGTGTCGACGGCGCGATCCACCGCGCCGGCGGACCGGAGATCCTGAAGGCTTGCGAGGTATTGCGCAACACCAGCCTCCCCGACGGCCTGCCGGTGGGTGCGGCCGTAGCCACCACCGCGGGAAAGCTCCACGCCAAGGCCGTGATTCACACCGTCGGCCCGAGGTATTCACGATCCGAGGACCGATCCGGATTGCTTCGGTCGGCGTACACTCGCAGTCTCGCCGTTGCAGACTCGATCGGCGCACGAACCGTCGCCTTTCCGTTGATCTCGGCAGGGGTCTACGGCTGGCCGAAGGAAGATGCGGTCCGACAGGCCGTTTCAGCGATTCGCGCGGCGAAGACCGAAGTCGAGACGGTCACACTGGTCGCATTCAACAAGGAGACGGCAGACCTGATGCGCCGCGCGATCGCTTGAACACCAGCGGCGCAGTCACGACACTCAGCCGTGCACCTGACGTGGACCAACTCGGTACGTGAATGCACGCTCGACTTTCGATACAAGTGCTGCACGTGGCTTTTCACGGTCGAGACGCCGATGAACAGCGCACAGGAGTTGTCGATATTGCTCACACCCTGTACCAGCAGTTCGACGACGTCGCGCTCCCGAGCAGATAGTTCCAATGTTCGGTCACTGCAGAAGAATCCGGCGCACTGGGCATACGATCCAGCATGCAGTAGGACTGTTCGACGAATCCGTGAAGCTTCTCCAGAGATTGATTCCTTCCCTCGAGAAGTCACCGCCGCGAACTTGTACCAGCAACTGTCATCGACACGGTGTCGCAGCTGCGCCAATCAAAGCGGTGACCAAGTGCGAATCCAGCGCCACCCGAGACGAGTTGCAATCTGGGCGATGGTGCGGGCTGACTCCAACAGATCAAGGACTTCTGAAATGCGAAACGACACCGGATGGCCGGTCACGCGACTAGCGTCGAATCGTATGACTGCACTCAACGCTATTTCCCGGATCGGTGTCACTGCCTTTGCGGCCCTTACGATCTCCGGCGTGATGATGCCGGGGACCGTGGCAGCGGCGCCGAGCACGGTTCCGTTCCAGATCGATCCTTACATCCCGCTCGTCGACTTGCCCACGCCCCACCTAGGAGCGATCGTCGGCGAAGAGTCGGGCGTCGCCGTGCTGCACGTGCGCCGCGCGCCCGGGGACGGAAACCCGCACTCCGCGGTCGTCCACTGGCTCAGTCTCGGCACCGGAGCGTACGGATCCGAGTCATTTCCGACACTGGATGCTCAACCCGTCACCATTCGTCCGGGCTCGGGTCAGGTTGTCGCATACGTCGATCCCCAGGCGATCGGAACACCGGGGTTCGGAACCTTCTTCGTCCCGTGACACCTACGTGTTCGCCAGACCGCGCCCTCTGCGCCGACAGGACAATGTCACGTCGTTGAACATGAGGACTCCTGCGCACGGTTGGACAGCGCGAGTATGAGAGCTTCGGACGCTCTACCTGCCATCGCTACGATGTCCTTGTCTAAGCGCGTGTGCGAGAGTCCGAGCACGTATTCGTCGATTCAGTTCGAACTCGGAATGCGATCGAAGCGGCCCGCAAGGACGATGTCTTCTCGGCCCAACTCGACCAACCCGTGAGGATACTCGAGCACTCGCTCATAAGATGGGCATACCTCACGCACAAACTGTTTCGCACCCCCCGGGGAGCGCGGTTTCCAACTCCGCCACGCGCGGTAACTCTTCCGCCAGGACCCCGAACCATCCATCCATGCCGAGGGCCGGTCGATTATCTTCGGCCTGGATCTCGCCCAGCGTACGTCCGGTGACTGCTCGTAGAACACCATCGATCAAGTGACCATAGGTGCCGACATGCTCAGCAAGCGCTGAATCCCGGCAGACCCGCACGATGGGTGAGGACGTCCCGCAACGCAGTGCAGGCTCTCCCTTGGTTCCGCACTCTGTCCAGTAACGACTCAGTGGTTCATCGAGTTCGAGGGCCCTGCGCGACTGCTGCCAAAGTGTCGAGTGAGGCAAAGGGTTTGGAGGTTGAATACGCGAACTCCAAGGTGTCGGAACGCCACTGCTGACTATGACCCCGCTCCGCCCAGCCTCCAGACAAATTCATCACCTCGCACCCGCCGATACCGACACAGCACCTCCCACCGAACTGACACTCCGGCCCAATCGACCTCAAGTAGTCGTGCTTGACACCAGTACCCCCTCACCGCCTAGTCTATACCCCCAGGGGGTATCGCCAATTCCCCGAGAAGGGAGTCATATGTCTACCCATCCGAAAAACTGACACACGTCCAGCGCCATCTTCGGTAGCGGTCGGAGGTTTGCGCGGAGCCCCTGGTCGGATTCTTTCCGAGATAGAGCCGAGCCCGACGAAATCTGAAGCGCACGACCCAGGTGATTGCCAAGCCACCGGCATCGATTCCCGCGGCCGGCGAAACGATCTCGGTGAGGCGACCGGACGGGAAGTGCGGGCTGTTCTTTCTCTCCCGTCAATTCACCCCTTCGGCCAGACAGCCGGCCGAATGTTGTTCAGCCCGAACGTCAATGACTAGAAAGGAAACACCGATGTCCACTCCAAAACTCCTCATCGCCTACGACGGGTCACCGAACGCGCGTGGCGCGATGCAAACCGCTGCAGGACTTTTCCCCGGCGCTATTGCAGTGTTGCTCTACGCCCGCCAACCGCTCGAAGGCTTTGCTGCGCACCTTGAAGGCCATCCGGCTCTGGAGAAACTGCAAGGCCTCGACGCCGCGGCATTAGACGTCTCGGAGAAAATTGCCACCGATGGCGCGGAGCTGGCACGCAGCTTCGGCCTTGTCGCGGAGCCCCTGATCTCGTCCACGATGGCCACAGCGTCTGAAGCTATCGTGGAGGCCGCCGAGGAACTGGACGTCGATGTCATCATCCTCGGATCCCGCGGCTTGCGGGGCTTCAAGGCGACGCTACTAGGAAGCACGTCTGCGAACGTCCTTCACCATGCCACTCGTCCCACTCTCGTAATACCCTCGGACGCAGTAGCTTTGGCACGCCGAAACAATCGGAGAACAGCAGACGCAGAATAATCACGCCCGAACAGCATGCAGAACAAACTGACTGGCCGATCTCGCAATCGGGATCGGCCGTCAGTGCGTTGTCAACGAAGACAATTACTACATCGATACTTCACGCAGGTCTTTGCCACAATCTGCCGACGGCCCCGAGGAGGCACCTAGGCGACTCCAATACAGCCTGAGGCGGTCGCGAAGATCAACGACGCACCCCGCGCCTGGTCCACTCGGAGAATCAAGCCCTGAGCGCCTTTCTGTGGCTTCGAGAGTCGATTCAGCCCCTCGGTAAAGCGGAGAAGAAATCCGACTGCGCAGCGTGGCAATTCTGCATGACCATTGCGGAATTCACACCGACCAGGTCGGCGTGGTCATTGCCAGTAGCCGGTGTTCGCACCTCTGATCGACAGCTGCTCGTTGCTCAGGATCGTTCACTACCCCGTGTCTGGACACATTCGCCTGTGCCTGGTGTGATCGATATCGAAGCACTACACCAGTTCCGCGTCAAAAACCTGAACTCCAATTGCTCAAGGAGTTCCGCACCGAACTCTTCCGTCGTATGTACGACGAACCGATTCATGCTGCAAACCTGAGGCTCGAGCGTGATCCCGATTTCCATGTCGAAGCCGACGAGATCTACCGGGAACCGGCGTACGACTTTCCGCCGCGCGGACACCACACCACGTTGAACACACCACGTTGAAGCGCTGGAAACGGGCCTGGCGAGTGGAGAAATTTCACCGGTTGGACGTTTGTCCAACAATTTGTCCGATTCGCATATTTCGCGGCGCGCTCTGTGTTCTACTCCTCTCCAGGGTTTGAGCTGGTGGTGAGCAAACGACAAAGACGTATTCGCTTCTCTGTCAGCTCGAGGCCGGTTCCCGGACCCGGCTTCAAGCCGAGAGCTCGATTTTTTCGAGCGCTACTCAAGGAGAATGTGAATGGTGTCGACGTTGATGCGCCGAGGAGTGGGGGTGGCTGCGTCCTTGACCGGATGCGTTGCCCTGGTCGTCGGCGGAGCGGGAGTGTCATCCGCCGCTGATGTGAACCTTCCGTTCACGGCGTCGTGTCACGGGTGGCAGTTCCCCGGCCCGATCACACACAACGAGACACGCGATTCCGGCGTCACGATCAGTGCCCCGACCGTGGTTCCGCCGAACTCCACCTTCACCTACCGCCTTGCCCCCAAGCCGATGACGGTCCCCAAAGACGGCTACGACCTCAGGTCGGTCGTGAACTGGACGCGTCTCAAGTTCGATTTCGACATTCCTGCGGGCACCACCTTCGTGGGAGCGCAGATCGTGGCCGGGACCAGCTCGAATCTGGGTGGGGTCGCTCCCTCGGTCACTCGTGTGAACGATGCCGGTTCACCCGATCCGAATGGGACGCATCTTCGTATCTCGGGCAACAACATCACCGCGGGCAACGGACCGAATACCGACGACAACGGCGGCGGCGGAATCGAAGTCGGTGGAGGAAAGACGTTCCAGCTCCCGGCAGTCGACGTCACCGTCACGTCCGGGGCCGTCGGCACCCAGATCAAGCCCATGCTCCGCGTTTCCGATACCAACTCGGGTTCCTACGACAGTGCCGCCAACTACCTGACCTTCCTGCAACAAGAGACCCTGCTCGGCGGCGTCAAGTACTGGCTGACCACCAATTGCTCACCACGCGACAACCGTTCGGCCGGATTGAACGCAGGCGGCCAGCCACTCGCCGTGATCAATGTCGACTCCAGCCTCGCCCAGACACAGACGCGAATCGACGCACCCGGTAAGGCTGTCGTCGGCGACTCCGTCGAGTTGACGGCAACGGTCACTCCTTGGCCGTCGGGAGGAACGGTGCAGTTCCGTGACGGAGGGGTCGATCTCGGCGCTCCGGTGGCCGTCGTCAACGGCGTCGCGAAGGCCAACCGCACGATGACAACAGCGGGCGACCACAACATCACGGCGTACTACACGGGATCTGCAGGCTTCATGGAATCGATGTCGGGCGCCGTGACGATCAGCGTCGTCGAACCGTCCGAGCCCGAGCCTGGCACCGGTAGCCTCGGCAGCCTTGGTACCCCTGGATTCGGGTCGTGAAAACTGTGAACAGAAACCAGGATTCGTCGATGAACTCGAAACTGCTACGCGGCTCTGCGATTGCAACAGTCTCGGTACTGGCAGGCGGATTGTTCTCCATCGTCGGCGGCGGAATCGCCTCTGCTGCCCCCGAGACCAAGAGCGTGGCCTTCACAACTGCATGCCATGTGCGCGAGATGGACGGTGTGGCAAGCCCGATCACGTTCAACGAGACGCTCGGTTCGGGAGTCACCATCACTGCGCCGACCACCGCGGCACCGGGTGCGACCGTCACCTACCGCGTGCAGCCGAACGAGATGAAAGCAAACAGCGGCGGCCATGCCAGCCGTGGAGTCGTGCATTGGGCCCGAATCAAGTACGACTTCGACATCCCGTCGGGCGTCGAATTCGTGAGTTCCCAGCTTGTGGCGGACAGTGCGTACGGCCTCGGATCCGACAGTGCCACTCCAACAGTCACACGGATCGACGACGGCGGTAATCCATCGACATCCGGAACGCACCTGCGTATCTCCGGATCGAATCGGACCACCGGAAACGGTCCGTCCTCCGCGGTTCGATCGAGTGACGGCATCATCGTCGGCGCCAACACCAAGTTCCGACTCCCCGCAGTCGACGTCACGGTCAAAGCCGGCGCGGCCGGTAGCGAGATCAAGCCTTCGCTGAGGGTTTCCGATCCCGGCTCCGCCAACTACGACGACGACCGCAATGCGCTCACCTTCGTCCAGCGCGAAAAGGACGTCTTCGGCGTCAACTACTGGGAGCGCTACAACTGCTCCCCGCGGGACAACCGGAACTCCGGCCTCAACGCCGGCGGGCAGGCTCTGACGACGATCTACGTCAGCCAACCGACAACGACCACGATCCAGATGCCCGGCTCGATCCAAGCCAGCACTCCGACAGAGCTTGTCGCGAAGGTGGATCCGGCTCCGGTCACTGGAAACGTTCAGTTCAGGGTGGACGGCGCTGACGTCGGTACACCTGTCACGCCCGGTGCCGACGGCACTGCCCGGCTACCGCATACCTTCTTCACCGCCGGAACCGCGCGGGTCTCCGCAACGTTCCAGGGAGTCAACGGATTCCAGAGTTCCAACTCGACAGAGGCGATGGTCACGGTGACTGCCGCCCCTGTCGTCAAGCAGACCGACACTGCCGTGAACGTTCCTACCGATGCAAAGACGGGCGTATCGGTGTCGCTGAGGGCGCAGGTCACGCCGACACCCACCGGCGGCACTCTCCAGTTCAAGGACGGCGCTGCTGATATCGGTGCTCCGATCCCAGTGGGCGCTGACGGCAAGGCCACTCTCGAACATGCTTTCACCTCGGCAGGATCTCACGCAGTGTCGGCCTACTACTCCGGCGCAACAGGTTTCATGCCGTCGATGGCATCGGCCCAAACGGTCACCGTGTCCGATCCCGCGCCGTCCGATGTCACCACCTCGACCTCACTGGCAGCACCCGCGACGGCCAAGCAGAATGTCGCAACAGAGCTGACCGCGACGGTCGCTCCCAATCCGGGCGGAGGCTCGGTTCAGTTCTTCGACGGTGACCAACCCATCGGACAGCCCGTTGTCGTCGGAGGTGATGGTGTGGCGCGACTGACCCACGCTTTCGCATCGACTGGTGATCATCGGATCACGGCGTCTTTCGCGGGGCGAAGTGGATTCACACAGTCCGCGTCCGACGAATCCGTCGTCAAGGTCTCTGCTGCGCCTGACGATGGCGGGAACGGCGGCTCGGGCAGCCTCGGTTCACTGAGCGGTCTCTTCGGTTCCTGATCGTATTTCGCTCGACACTGTTGCCGCTGCACCGATTCGGAGCAGCGGCAACAGCATGTCACGGCTGTAGTCATAGCACTGATTGATTTATCGATGGAGCACAGGTGTCCAGGAATTCTCTTTCTCGACGGTCCTTTCTCGCCGCCGGGGTCGGTGCGACTGCAGTCGCCGCCGCTTCCCTTCTGCCACCGTCCCTTCAGCGCGCACTGGCAACGCCCGCAAACTCCGGTGGGCTCAATTCGATCGAGCATGTTGTCCTTGTCATGCAGGAGAACCGATCTTTCGACCACTACTACGGCGCACTGAGGGGTGTTCGCGGGTTCGGGGATCCGAATGCGTTGCGTCTACGCAGCGGTCACAGCGTCTTCGAACAACCCGGGCCTACCGGTCCTGTGCTCCCCTTCCCCATCCGCGATTCCGCTGCGGCACAACGCATGGACACCCAGAACGTCACCGGGCTGGATCACAGCTGGGCGGGCGGACATGCCGCACTCGCCGACGGCTGGCACGACGGCTGGGTAGCAGCAAAGACCAGCACGACGATGGCCTACTACGACCGGCAAGACATCCCATTCCATTACGAACTGGCGGACGCGTTCACGATCTGCGATGCCTACCACTGCTCCGTGCCGACCTCGACGAGCCCGAACCGGAACTACTGGGTCTCGGGATACTCCGGATACGAGCCACTTTCGCCCAATCCAACCGAGTCGATCCTGCCCTCGGATCCACCCGGCCCCGAGGGAAGAGCTGTCACCAACGCGGCCTACAACCCCTGGCACGCCGGCTATGGATGGACGACGGTCCCCGAGCGGTTGCAGTCCGCCGGCATTTCCTGGAAGACCTACCAGGAGTGGGACAACTTCGGAGACAACAACCTCGAATACTTCACTGCCTTCAAGAAAGTGGCGGCAGGGCTGCTTGGCCGACCGAGCCTGCTCCCTTTCGAACTGCAGACCCTGGCCGGGTTCTATCTCGCGCTGCCGTCGATGCCGGCTCCGGTCCAGGATGCAGCGGTACTGGCCCTCGAGGATGCCGCAGACCAACTGTCGGCTGCTGATCGCCAACTCTACGATCGCGCGCTGTACCGATCCCGGCCCGGCACACTGGCCGCCGAGTTCAGGAAAGACGTCGAGTCGGGTCGACTGCCGCAAGTCAGCTATCTCGTTCCGTCCGAGGTGGATTCGGAGCATCCGTCGGGATCGTCACCCGCGGCGAGCGCAACACTGCTCTACCAAGTGCTCGACGCCGTCGCCTCCGATCCGGATCTGTGGGCCAAGACGGCCGTGATCGTCAACTTCGACGAGAACGACGGTTACTTCGACCATGTACCGCCGCCCCGACCGCCGCGCTCGATCGAAACCGAATGGGTCGGCAATCAGCCGCTCGGTCTCGGCCCGCGGGTGCCGATGACGATCATCTCGCCGTGGACTGTCGGCGGTTTCGTTTGTTCCCAGGTTTTCGACCACACGTCCGTCACACAATTTCTGGAGAAGCGGTTCGGAATCACGCAACCGGAAATCGACCCGTGGCGACGCACGGTGAGTGGTGACCTGACGTCGGCGTTCGACTTCGCCAACCCGCGTAGCCGACCGACCGTGTCCCGTCCGCAACCCACCCCACCACTGGAACCGCGCTGGACGCCAACCCCACCCACCGAACAGAAAATGCCCCTGCAGGAGAGCGGTACTCGACCAGCGCGGGCACTTCCCTATCAGCCCGACGCTCACATGAGCGTAAACCCTGGCGCCGGCTCGTTGACGCTCCATCTGGCCAATACCGGTGCCGCGTCCGCACACCTGGCCTTGTACCCGTATGCGCGAGAGTTCGACGAGCCGCGACATTACGACGTCGAGGGCGAGATCGACGACACCGTTGCACTCAGCGATGGCGTCTACAACCTGACCCTGTTGGGTCCCAACGGGTTCAGACGAGAGTTCGGCGGAGCGACCGACAGCGCGGCGGCCGCGCTCGACGTCTCCACCACCGTCGACGCAGGGTCGCGCACTCTCATGCTGTCCGCGACAAATTCCGAAAGTCGTGCACTGTCTGTCAATGTGGACGGGGACCGACGAAAACTCGCTGCCGGGGCACGCGGCCAGTGGACGGTGACGTCGGTGGACGGTTGGTATCAGGCCACCGTGACAGTCGACGAAGATCCTGAATTCAAGCGCGTACTCGTCGGACACATCGAAAACGGGCGGACCAGTGTCAGCCAACCGACGTGAATCAACACCCAGCGATCGAGTCCAGACCCGAATTTCCAGTGGAACAAGTCAATCCATCCACACTCTTGTAGGAGGCTATCCGTGCGTCGCATCCCGCTCTCGGCACTGATCATCGCAGGCTCGCTGGTTCTGGGCAGCGGCATCGCCGCTGCCGAAGGTAGCCTGCCCATGCCCGGCAGTGCCGGTGGCACGGACGTGCCGCCGTCATATCTGACCGACGACGCCGGCCGCTCTCTGATCCTGCGAGGGTTCAACACGGCGTCGAGCGCAAAAAGCGCTCCGGACGGCATGCCGAAGTTCACCGAAGCCGACCTCGAGCGCGAACACGCGGACATGGGAACAAATTTCGTGCGGTTCCTGATCTCCTGGCGATCGGTGGAACCCGAACCGGGACAGTACGACCAGGAATATCTCGACCGCGTCGAAGACCGGGTCAGCTGGTACGCCGACCGCGGCTACAAGGTCATGCTCGACATGCATCAGGACGTCTACTCCGGCGCGATCACTCCCGAGGGCAACAGTGGAAACGGCGCCGGCAACATCGGCAACGGCGCACCGGCCTGGGCGACCTACATGGACGGCCTTCCGGTCAGCCCTCAAGACCGATGGGAGCTGTACTACATCCAACCCGGTGTGATGCGTGCATTCGACAACTTCTGGAACACCACGGGCCAACACCCCGAACTGGTCGAGCACTACGCGAATGCCTGGCGGGCGGTGGCCGAGCGCTTCGCAGGCAATGACACCGTCGTGGCCTACGACCTGATGAACGAGCCGTGGGGCGGTTCCCTGCAGGGCCCCGCATTCGAAGGTGGACCACTCGCCGCCCTGTATCAGCGAACCACCAACGCCATCAGGGAAGTTGATCAGGACAGCTGGGTATGTGTGGCTCCGCAGGCGGTCGGCGTCAACCAAGGTGTTCCCAGCGGGCTCACCAAGATCAACGATCCACGTGCCGGCGAGCAGCGCATCGCCTACTGCCCGCACCTGTATCCGCTGCCCCTCGACCTCGGTGACGGATACTCGGGCCTCTCACGCACTCTCACCGACGCGACCATCGACACCTGGCGCGACAGCGTCGAACACATTGCGGGCAACGTACTCGGCGGCGCTCCGATCATTCTCGGCGAATTCGGCCTCGACACAACACTGCCCGGCGCAGGCGACTACATCGACCGCGTCTACACAACCGCCCGAGAACTCGGCGCGGGCGTGTCCTACTGGTCGAGCGATCCCGGGCCCTGGGGTCCGTATCTCCCGGACGGAACGCAGACGATCCTCGTCGACACCCTGAACAAGCCGTATCCCCGCGCTGTCGCGGGCACACCCACCGAATGGTCCTCGGCCGTTGACCGCCTCCAGCTGACGTTCGCTCCGGACCCCGCGGTGACGGCACCGACCGAGATCTATCTACCTGAGAGCGGCTTTCCCGGCGGCGTCGACGTCGCGGGTGCCGACATAGTGAACTGGGATCCCCAAAGCCGCCTCCTCACAGTGGAAACCGCGGACGACACGGGCCTCGTCACAGTCACGGTCACTCCGGCGGCCTGACCTCGAGAGTCGAAGTTCCTGGATATCCGTCCCGTTCTTTCGTAACGTACACACGACGGGTGATCCGCCGACGGAAGGCGAGTATGTCCACGGAGAAGATGTCTGTCCAAGATCGTGTTGCGCGGGTGGTTCTCGATGTCGTCGGCGCCTTACCGACCGGCGCGCAGCGCATTCTCGGTGGCAAGCCGAAGGAGATCGACGGGCAGACTCTGCACCCCGAGATCCAGCTTGCGCTGCGATTGCTCTCGGCAGTGGAAGGTACGAGCTTCGAGCATCTTCCGGTCGAAGAGGGACGCGCTCAGATCGACGCCGAATCACGGCTGTTCGGCGGTACGCCCATCGACATCGAGACGGTTCGTGACCTCGAGATCCCGGCCGGGGATCACGCGATTCCGGCTCGGCTGTATCGCCCGGCCGGAGTCTCCACGCCCGCTCCACTTTTGGTGTACTTCCACGGCGGCGGGTTCGTCCTCGGCAGCCTCGAAAGCGGCGACAGTGTGTGCCGCTTCCTGGCCCGACACGGCGAAATCAGCGTGTTGTCGGTGGACTACCGGCTTGCGCCCGAGTTCCCGTTCCCGGCCGGGGTCGACGACGCCGTCGCCGCCTTTCGGTACTGCGTCGAACATGCCGCAGAACTGGGCGCGGATCCGAGATCCATTGCGGTGGGCGGAGACAGCGCCGGCGGGAACCTGGCTGCCGTCGTCGCGCAGTCCACGACCGAAGACGCCGTCAAGCCCGTCTTCCAACTGCTCTTCTTTCCCTGGGTCGACCTCTCGTCGAAGCGTCCGTCGCACAGGATGTTCGGCACCGACTTCTTTCTCACCGACGCCCAACTCGATTGGTATGCAGCCCATTACCTGTCGGGCGGTGCTTCGGCTCTCGACCCGCGAGTCTCGCCGCTGCTCACTCCGGACCTGGCCGGACTGCCGCCCGCGTACGTTGCGGTAGCCGGTTTCGACCCACTACGCGACGAGGGCGAGGCGTATGCGAACCGGCTGCGAGAGGCCGGAGTTCCGGTTGCGCTGAAGCGTCACAGCGGATTGATCCATGCCTTCGTCAACACCACCGGCGTCGGCCATACCGGGCAAGACGCGATGTTCGAGGCCTGCGGCGCTCTACGGGTGGGACTTTCGGGCCCACATTGACGGCGGATCAGGAAACGGGGAGAGCCAGATCCGCCCACTCGACCATCGCTTCGAGCACGGAGCGCAGTTCCATCCCCGTCGCAGTGAGTTCGTACTCCACTCGCGGCGGCACCTCGGCGTAGGCAGTCCGGGTCACCAGGTCGAACTCCTCGAAACGTTTGAGCCTGGCCGACAGTGTCCTTGGACTGATGCCGGGCAATGCGCGTCGTAGTTCCGTGAAGCGCATGGGGCCGTGCGTGAGCTCACGAACGATCAGTGTCGCCCAAGGTCCGTCCAGGACCAGCAGGAAGCGCGCGACGCCACACTCCGGAAGCTCGTGACCTGTTTCACTCATCGATTCCCCATTAGTTCACTTGAAGTAACTGGTTCCCGATCTGAACTATAGGCGTCATGACTTACACAGTGCATGGCGCCACCGGCGCACAGGGTTCTCCCGTTCTCGCGGGATTGGTCGCGGCTCTCGCCGAATCGACAGGCGCAGAGGTCCGAGCAATCACTCGTAACCCTGACCAGACGTTCGAGGGTGCGAACACCGTCGTCGCGGACAATGCGTCAGTCGACGCTCTCGCCGACGCTTATCGCGGGGCGGACGGGGTGTTCTTTCACCTGCCACTCGCCGGCGACACCGAGACGCTTGCGGGTTACGCCCACAACGTTCTGGCAGCAGCGAGAGTGGCACGCCCTTCGCGCTTCGTGATCTCTACCAGCGGCACGGTCATCGGCGACGCCACTTCGCCGCTTGCCGGTCCCAACGCCCCCGTTCTCTCCGAGCTCGTCGACGGACTTCGCGCCGAAGGCATCGCGGTGACCGTCCTGACCCCACGCTTGTTCCTCGAGAATCTTCTTCTGCCCACCGTTCTGTCGGGGGTGAAAGACGATGGCGTCCTGCGTTACCCACTGCGGGCCGATCTCGCGGTCGCATGGAGTTCACATCTCGACGTCGCTGATGCAGCCGTCGCGGCCTTGACTCTCGACGGGGCCCCGGACGCGGTCGACATCGGACAGATTCCGGCGATCACCGGCACCGAATTGGCCGAGGCATTTTCTCAACACTTCTCGCGCGCAGTAACTTTCGAAGCCGTGACACCCGACGCCTTCGGTGCGTCGATTGCACCGATCATCGGAGCGGGCGCAGCGGCCGGGGTTTCTCAGCTCTACACGGGGCTTGAGTCCGCCGACAACGTCGCGTTCGACTCGGCGACGGGTTCTGCTGCCGCCTTGGGTATCACTGCCCGCAGCACCCGGGCCTGGCTGGCAGATCTCGGGGTGAGCTGAACGGAGCAACGCAAACGGCCGGCTCCGCGAAGCATCGCGTGGAGCCGGCCGTTTTCCGGGGTCACCGGTGCGTGCGGGTCTTCAACTGGCGGTTCAGCTGCCGACTCCCGAAGTCCAGACCGGCACCGTCACTGGTGGCCAGCACGGTGAGTCCAGCGGCGACCAGCAACGAAATAAGCACAACGCTCATGGTGAGTCACCTTTCTTCCTGTCGTGAAACGGTTTTGCGCCTCCGGGAAATGTCGACATATCCGGCACCCCACTTCAGCTGACCTCAAAGTATCTGTAACTATCGGTTACGCGCAATGTGTGGTCCCTCACCTGAAAGCGCAGGGTGATGCGCAGATCACGCTGCGCTCGTTGGCGGATTT
Source organism: Rhodococcus sp. P-2 (assembly GCF_016598535.1). Lineage (GTDB taxonomy): Bacteria > Actinomycetota > Actinomycetes > Mycobacteriales > Mycobacteriaceae > Rhodococcus_F > Rhodococcus_F baikonurensis. The sequence continues at coordinate 3,884,379 of NZ_CP066779.1, forward strand.
ACCCGGCCAGAACCATGTTCACGAACTCGTCGGCGAGTGCATGACGGTCCGCATCGCTGCGAGGAACCGCATCGGGCGCACTGTGCACCAGTTGCATCTGCCCCAGGTACATCGAATACGCAAGTACGCCACGATATTCCGCCTTCTGCCTGTCCATACCCAGATCGATCAACAACGTCACGATGTAGGCGACTCGGCGCTCGGTGACACGTCGAACCGCCGCCGAAACCAAAGGATGGCCGATCCCGGCAAGCAGTTCCGATTCCGCACGGCGTCCTGCCAGTCCGGTCGTGACCGCCTCGACCAGGCGACGCAATCTGACCTCCGCCGGTTCACCGGACGACTCGACGGACGAGATCAGACGCTCGGTTGCCAGGACCTCCCATCGATCGAGAGCAGCCTGCAGTAATTCGTCGCGGCTCGCAAAGTGCCAATAAAAGGAACCCTTGGTCGATCCGAGCGTGCGCGCCACCTTTTCCACGGCTACTGCATCAGGCCCATGGCTGGTCAGAGCCTGGAAAGCTGCATCGATCCACTGGTCGCGAGAGAGTCGGGCGCGGGCATTCGTCACCTCCGTACGGTACCGTATGGATAGGTTCCATACGGCACCGTACGGAGGACGAAATGACACTCGCTTTCAAGGCCATGCCTGCACCGGACTGGGCAGAAGCCACCACGATCACCATCCCGTCTGTTCCGACCCATACCTCCGAGGAGTGGGCGCAGGCAGTCTTCGACGTCAAGAATGTCCCCGCGCCAGTCCTCGCGATGTTCTGGCTCAGGGAGCGGGTAGTCGGACTGCTCGGCATCGCCCAGGGACGCCCAGACACCTTTGCCGTCGACAAGATCGCCGACGGCGAGGCCCTCATCGAAGCGGACGAGAAACACCTACGATTCGTCGCCTCGGTTCAGGCCGACAACGACGCCGGTCTCCTGCACGTCGTCACTGCAGTGGAGCTGAAGAACCGCGCAGGCCGAGTCTACTTCGCACCCGTTCAGGTACTGCACGGCGTGATCACGCGGGCAATGATGACGTCCGCACGAAAGAGACTGTGCACGTGATCAACCGTCCGGACCGCCCTTGAGTTCCAGACTGATCTGATCGGCATCCAGCGCGGCAAGTGCCGATCCGAGCATCCGGGCGTCAAAGAGCCCGTCGTCCCGCGCATCGAGGAGCGCTTGACGCTGGGCGTCGATCACGTCGAGCTGGGTCGTCTTCTTCGACTGCCCTTCCGGTGGAACGAAACCCGCAGAAGCATCCTCGAGGAGAGCGAGCAATCGTCGATGTTCGTCGAGTTCGGAACTGGTGAGGTCCTGGTCTGCCGGGCCGACCGCTACGACGACGCGCTTCAACGTCCCGCCCTGCAGTATCAATGAGCCCGCAGCCACCAGGAACGCAACCAAGATCAGGAGTGAGCGGCTCGGGGTGTCTTCCGGAAGAGTCTGCGCGGCAGCCAGAGTGACCGCTCCGCGCATACCGGCCCAGATGACGATCGTGCCTTCACGCCATCCCAGAGGCGCGGCAAGGTAGTAGTCGATATCGGCAACCGTCCGCCGAACCCGAATCTTGAACCGTTCCATCTGATTCGCCGAAGGCTCCCGACGCCTACTGCGGCGTCGTTCGTCCGGTGGGTAGTCCTCGGGATTGTCGAGGCGATTCGCGATGTCGGAGAGTCTGGGCTTCATGCGTTCTCGAAACTTCGCCCGTGCTTGGAGTGCTCGCAGGAGCGGGGCCACGTACAGAGCCCGCACCAAGATCGTGAGGAACAGTGCACCCGCCGCCACGAACACCGCCGTGGATATGCCCTCGTGGTCGACCCGGACGTCGTCGACTATCGACGAGAGTTCGAGGCCCATCACCAGGAAGATCGCACCTTCGAGGACCAGTTCGACTGTGCGCCAGTTCTGGGAGTCCGACAACCGATGACTCGGCGACAGCTTCCGGGGAGCGTCGTAGCCGGTGACGAGCCCGGCCACGACGGCAGCGACCAACCCTGACGCACCCAACTCTTCGGCGGGGATCGCCGCCAGAAACGGCACCGTGAACGAGATGACCGTGTTGACCGTCGAGTCGGTGACACGGGCGCGAACCATCAGGTTGACCTTGCCGACGACCACACCGATGACCGCTGCCACGACCACGGCAAAAGCGAACTTGCCCAACACACTCCACAGCGACACCGACGCGGCCGCCCCGGCGATGGCAGTACGCAGCAGAACCAGAGCGGTGGCGTCGTTGAGCAGGCTTTCGCCTTCGAGGATCGACACCACCCGCGGCGAGACCGGGAGTTTCTTGACGATGGACGTAGCGACGGCGTCTGTCGGGCTCACGATCGCGCCGAGTGCAATGCCCCACCAGATGCCGAGTCCTGGTATCACCCAAGAGAAGAACGCACCGAGAACAAGCGCACTCACCACCACGAGCAGAACGGAGAGCCCACCGATAGCACCGAACTCACGCCGAAATTCCATCGACGGCATCGAGACCGAGGCGGAGTAGAGCAGCGGCGGAAGCACACCTGCCAGAATCCATTCCGGATCGATGTCCACCGCGGGGACAAAAGGTAAGAGGCTGACAACGATCCCGGCCATCACCAGAATCAGCGGTGCTGCGACTCCGATCCGTGCTCCGAGCGTCGAGGCCGCGACGATACCGAGCAGACCGAGCACCACGATGATCAGAGCATCCACTGCTTCCCCCCACACCCCGGATTTTGTGTCTCGCTCTTTCTACACCTGCGCCGGCGCCGGGGGCGAGACCTGCCAGGCGACGGCGATCAGAACAACCGTGAATGCCGATGCAGGCCACAGAGCGTGAAGACCGATCCATCGATGAACCAACGCACCGATTACCGCTCCGGCGATCAATCCCGCGCACATCCCGAAGTGTTGCAGCCACGCCCACTTCGGGCCGCCCAGGAAGGCTCCGGTCAGACGCTGGCCCATCTTGACCAGCGCACCGGTCATGTACGTGACGCCGATCGTCACCTCGCCGTCGCGCTGGAACACCGAGTTGACGGCTCCCATTGCCAAAGCCATTGCCGAGATCGCGCCGGGGGTGACGTCGAGGCTGCTCATCACCGAACCGATGGCAAGCAGCCCGGCCACAACCGCGAGCACCGTGACCTTGCGAGCCCGGACGGAATAGCGCTCCGTGAAGTGGGTGACGACGGTTCCCAGCGCGATTCCCAGGAGGAAGAGCACGATGATCCCGCCGGCCACCCGCGCGGTCGACCACACCCCGTCCGCAAATGCGACGCTCGCCTGCGTCATGTTTCCGCTCATGAACGAGACGAAAGGCCCTCCGAGCGTGATGAATCCGAGCGCGTCGACGTAACCGGCCAGCCCGGCGAGCGCTGTCGCCAGGCCGATCAGCGACCTGCTGTATCCCGTCACCCGACGAGCTCGGTTCAGCTCAGCTTGCTGGTGCGCAACTCGTGACCCTTGGACGTCTTGCAGCGGCCGGTCTCGAGATCCCACTGCCAGCCGTGCAGATCGCAGGTGAGGTTGGTGCCGTCGACGACACCGAACTTCGACAGGTCGGCCTTGAGGTGGGGGCAACGACGCTGAATCTCGTACCCGCCCAACTCGATCGACGCGCTGTCGTCGTGGGCCTCGGCGAACCAACCGTCGGCGTAGGCGATGCGTTCGTCGGTGAGGCACTTGAAGAACGTGTAGAGGAACTCGTTGTAGCCACCGATGCGCCACGCCGTGAACCGCGTCGACAAGAAGATGGTGTTGACCCAGTCGGGCTCGTCGTCACGCAGAACAGTGCGAACCAGTTCGGGAGCGATGCGGAAGCCGTAGCGGTACTTGCCTTCTCCGTCGATGGGCTCGCGAACGATCCGCTTCGGGAAGTCGAGGACGACGGTCTCCTCCCCCATCACGAGTCCGACGGGGTAGCCGATTCCGTCGCAGATGAGATCGGACTGAGCCATGATCGGCTCGAACTTGGCCTTGAGACCTTCGAGCAGCGGCTCGCCTTCCGCCGGAGCCCACGTGGCTTTCTGCGCGGCGATGACCGGTGCCATCTTCTGAGCCATCTTCTCGATGTATTCGGCCTTGTTCGAGAAGATCTTGTCGACGTCCGCGTCCGGGATGGGATGCGTCAGGGCGACCTTCTCGCTTCCCCGAAGTTCGACGGCCGAGCCGGGGATCATCAGCAGACCACGATCGTTGCCGTTGATGCGCATCTGCTCGAGGAACGTGATCTGGTCGGGGAAGATGTTTCCCTCGTCACCGTGATCGTCGTTGAGGTAGCGCAGGTCGTCGTCGAGGAAGACCGGAGGGCCGGCCGACGGGACAACCCAGGCAGCGTCGACCTGGGAGATGTAGTTGCGGCAGCGGTCCATGCCGCGCTGACGCTTCTGCTTGCCGAAGTTGCGCTTGGTGCCCTTCGGGATGTCGTAGACCATCGGGTACCAGATCGCGCCCGAGTACTGCAGCAGATGGATGTCGACCTTCCCGAAGGCGTCGGTCAACGGGTCGAGGTCGACGGGCCTGGCGTCGTTCATGTTGAAACAGGTGGTTTCCCCGTCCGAGACGACGAGGCCCGAGTCACCGATCGGACCGTCCGCGGGAGCGCGTAGAGCGATGATCATGATGTCGAGGTCGCCCTTGGGGCCACTGACCGTGTGCTTGACGGAATCCTCGGTCTCGAAGAACTTGTGGAAGCCGAGCTTCTCGAGCTCACGCTTGAGGTCCGGCACCGGGTAATCGGGGAGCAGGACGGTGGCGTCCTTGTTGACGTGCGCGATCAGATTCTTCGGATCGAAGTGGTCCTTGTGCAGGTGCGAGACGTAGAGGTAATCGCAGTTGCCGAGCGCGTCCCAGTCCAATTCGGTGTTGTCGGGGAACGGCACCCAGGACGCGAAATACGTCGGGGTCACCCATGGATCACACAGGATGGATCCGGCCTCTGTCTGGATGTGAAATCCTGCGTGGCCGACGCTGGTGATCTGCATTGCAACCTCCGAAATCGTACTGCTGGTCAACTCAGCATAGTCGGCGCGATCAGGGCCAAATCGCGATCGAGGAGGCGGTCGGTTGTGACGTCATGCACGTCAGAGGTCGAAAGTGGGTTGTGGATCAGACCGGCCGGTGACGCGGACAACACTCCCTGCGCTGGCGTGTTCGCCGTATTTCTTGGCGCTCGCGGGAGCTGTTTCAGCATTCCCGGAGACAGCCTCTAAGGCTAACCTAACAAGCATGACTCGACTCCTTTCTCCCTCCACGACCGATCGCGACTACTGGGCGATCGTGGACAACCTGACGCGACGCGGTTTCTTCGGCGTCGGCGCGGGCGTCGCTGCGACCGCGTTTCTCGCGGCCTGCGGCAGCACGGAAAGCTCGACGCCCGACAACGCGGAGACCTTCGAGTTCACGCGCGGCGACGAGAAGCTGATCATTCCCACGGACCCCCGGAATGTCGTTGCCCTCGATCCACGCGATGGCCTCGAATTGTCGATCCTCGCCGGATACCCGGTGACCGCCTACCCCACCGGCGCCGCCGAACACCTGCGCCGTGAGGTCCCGGATGCCACGGGTGTCGAGATCTTCGCCGAAGGTGCTTCGGATCCCAACTTCGAATACATCTCGACCCTCGGCGCAGACCTTCTCGTCCTCAGCGCCGGCTGGTGGGACACCGGGTCGTACGGCAACGACCGGATGCAGCAGATTGCACCGGTCCTCCCCGTCGGCAAGGACTTCACCCCGGAGTGGCGGAAGGTCATGTCGGACTTCCTCACCGGCATCGGGCGCAGCGATCGCGCCGAGGAAGTCCTCGCCGAGTACGACGCCCATGTGGCGCAGGTCCGCCCGACCGTCGAACCGCTGATGGCCGGCAAGAAGGTTGCCTTCGTTGCCGCCGCAGAGGATCAGATCGCGTGGTTCCAGAACGATTTCCGCACCGCCGTCGCCGAGGACCTCGGGTTCGAGGTGCTCCGTGAAGGCCCCGACCTCCGCGTGATGCTCGGGTCGGAGCAGTTCAACCGCCTCGAAGAAGCCGACGTCATCTTCGCCTTGGATCGCAGCGCCTCCGGCAGCGTGTACACCTCGCCGACGTGGCAGCGCCTGCCCGCCGCGCAGGCCGGTCGCGTCATTCCGTTCGACTACTACAAGGCCGCGGGATACGCCTTGACCGCCAAGGTCCTGGTCGACGACTTGGCTGCCGGGGTCAAGCGCTAGAACTACCTTTTCAGTAAGGTGCGGATCGTTTCGACCACTTCGGCAGGCGCCTCTTCTGCCATGAAGTGACCAGCGGACAGCGTGCGGTGTTCGAGATCGGGCGCCCACGCTTTCCACAGGGCCTCGGCGTCGTAGCCGAGCATCGAACCCCAGTCCTGCTGAATGACCGTGACCGGCATGTGCAGTTGGTTGCCCGCATCGCGATCGGCCTGATCGTGTTCGACGTCGATGCCTGCCGACGCCCGGTAATCGGCAACGATCGACGGCACCGCCTCCCGTGAGGCGCGCAGGTATTCGGCCCGCACGTCTGCCGGAATCGCTTCGCGGTTCTGCGTCCACACGTCGAGAAAGTACTCGAAGAATGCGTCGGCGCTGGCGCTGATCATCTGCTCGGGGAGACCGGGTGGCTGAGCCATGAGATAGAGATGAAATGCCACAGCAGCGTTCGATCCGTGCAGGATGTCCCACATATCCAAGGTGGGGAGCACGTCCAGCGAACCGAGCTGCGTGATCACGTTCGGATGATCCAGCCCCGCTCTGACGGCAACCAGTGCGCCACGATCGTGGCCGACGAGGGCGAACTTCTCGTGTCCCAATTTCCTCGCCACCTCGACGATGTCGGCAGCCATTGTTCTCTTGGAGTAGGTGTCCGGGTTTTCCTCGACCGGTTTGTCGCTGGCCCCGTATCCGCGGAGATCCGGGCAGATGACGGTGTGATCCGACGCCAATGCAGTGGCTACGTGACGCCACATGAGGTGAGTCTGGGGGAAGCCGTGCAGAAGGACGAGTGGTGTTCCGCTTCCACCGACCGCGACATTGAGTCGCACGCCGTCCGTGGCGGAAATCTGCTGGTAGTCGAAGTCTGGGATGGTGATCGTCATCGGTTGCTCTCGTTCGTCGGGGTGATGGCAAGTCGGGGTGATGGCAAGTCGGGGTGATGGCAATCAGCTTCGCCGCAGTCGATGAGCATTCGATGAGCGCGATAGCGTGGGGAAATGCGAGACCACACAGCTATCGGAGTTCTCGGACCCGTGGTCGCGTGGAACGATTCGTCAGGGTTGATCGATCTGAAGGGCCCACGACACAGAGCGGTCCTCGCTCGTCTGATCATCGCCCGGGGACGTGTCGTTCCGGTGGACGTGATTGTCGACGACCTCTGGGTCGATCCTCCGGCCGGGGCGACCAGCGCAATACGTACGTTCGTTTCCGCACTGAGGCGCTCACTCGAGCCGGATCGTGCGCCGCGAACGAAGCCGAAAGTCATTGTCACCGACGGGCCTGGCTACGCCTTTCATGCTGCACCCGACGCCGTCGACGCCTGGGAATTCGAAAGACTGGTTCGTGAAGCCACCCACTCGACGCCCGCGCAATCACTCGAACTGCTACGAACCGCGCTCCAGTTGTGGCGAGGACCGGCGTACGCGGAGTTCACCGAAGAACCTTGGGCTCGATCCGAGCGGTCACGCTTGGAGGAACTGCGTCTGACTGGTGTCGAAGGCTTGGCATCCGCGCTCCTCGATCTCGGGCGAACCGCCGAAGCAATTCCCGAACTGGATGCCCACGTGACGGAACACCCTTGGCGCGAGGATGGTTGGCGGCTACTCGCTCTCGCGCTGTACCGCACCGACCGTCAAGGCGATGCTCTGGCAGTCATCCGTCGGGCACGAAAGTTACTCGCCGAAGAGTTGGGTATCGATCCCGGTCCACGACTGACCGATCTCGAGTCCGACATTCTCCGCCGCGAGACTCACCTGAATCCTGTAGCAGCAGAACAGATCTTCGCTCAGGTTTCGGCAGCGTACGACCGGACCGTAGCGGCAGGATCGAAATCGAGATTGGAGTCCACAGTCGGCCTCCTCCGAAGTCTGGCAGTTGCGGGTGGAAGCGGACTGGAGACTGCCCGAAACCAGCGACTGACCATCATCGGCGCCGCTGAACAAGTGGACGATGTCGAACTCACCGCACGGATCATCGGCAACTACGACGTGCCCGGAATCTGGACACGATCCGACGATCCTCGGCAGGCTGCGCAGATCGTCGAGGCCGCTCAGCGCACCCTCGATCGACTTCCGGTCGGCAACGAACTCGCTCGGGCCAGACTGTTGGCAACAATCGCACTCGAATCGCGCGGACTATCCGGTCATCGCGGACTCGAATATGCCCGTGCTGCAGTGCAGATCGGTCGCGCTCTCGATGATCCAGGGCTCCTGGCCTTCGCTCTGAACGGGTTGTTCATGCAGACGTTCTGGACTACCGGTCTGGCCTCTGAGCGCGACGGTATCGGTCGTGAACTGGTAGACCTCTCCGTTCGACACGGCTTGTCCACCTTCGAGATCCTCGGCCATCTGATCCGCATGCAAGCCCTCAGTGCACTGGGGCAATTCGATGCAGCAGAGCTACACGCCGAGACGGTTGATCGATTGGCCGGACGTCACGAGCGACCGTTGGCAGCGGTGTTCACCACCTGGTTTCGCGCTATGCGTACTGCCGCTACCGGCGCGGAAGCGGCGCACTGCGAGAAGCTGTACGAAGCTGCGGCGGTGAACCTTTCCGATTCCGGTATGCCCGGCCTCGAGGACGGCATACTCCCTCTCGCAATTCTCGCCCTCCGCGTATGGAGGGGACTGCCGGCGGCTTTCGACCCGACTACGCAGTGGGGCCCGTACGAACCTTGGGCCCGGCCGCACCTCCTTCTCGCGCAAGGGCAGGTCAGCGAGGCCGCCCGGGCAGTCGAGGCAATGCCGGACCCACCCAAAGACCTGCTCTCCGAGGCACTGTGGTGCCTGACTGCCGCAGCGGCCACTGCAGTCGGCGACCGTCGAGTCGAGGAGCGTGCGCGAGCGGCACTCCTACCTGCCGCCGCCGAAATAGCCGGCGCCGGAAGTGGAATGCTCACTGCGGGTCCCGTCTCGCACTATCTCACCAAACTGCAGTAGACCGGAACCATCAGGTGAATGCGATCACCGTGTCACCCCACGCCTCCCGGATCTCGCGGTCGAGATCAGCGACGACGGCGTCGTGCTTGTCGATCAACAGTGTCGAGCGTGTGTCGGTGCCATAAGTGGGCCACCCCGGAGCCGTACCCAGTTCGCGATCGGACTCGGACTCGTAATCACCTGCAGCTCTGGCGAAATCCAGCCACCTCGTCTGCATACGCTCCGATACATGACGCGCCGCGCTCAGTCCTCCCAACTTGTAGGTGATGTCCCGTGCTCCGTGGTTGATGTTGCCGAAGACGTAGGCGAGTTCGGTACCGTGCGTCGCACCGATCTTCAGCGCCCTGAGCATCGGCGGCGCGTAGTCGAAGCGGTACAACCATGTCGGCGCAATCTTGCTGTGCGCCTCGGCAATCCACAAGGTCGGCAGACGGAATCCGAAGTCACGGGTCAACCCGAGACCGGCACCGAGCTTGGACAGTCCCGAATACGCACCTTCGATCTGAGAATGATCGGGCAACTCGAGCCCTGGATGCTCGTCGGCGATCTCTGCGAACATCGACGTGATCACGACGGGATCGATCGGCATCAACGGCGACTTCATCATCCGGAAGAGCGAAGACTCGTCCTTGTTGGTTCCGATGATCAGCGGAATTGGGTGTGCGTTGCCGTGACGGAACGCTCGCACCGGGTAGTCGGGGAGCAGATCACCGTCGACGATCGGTGCGAACGCCAGAGTTCCCGGTGTCTCCTGCGGAACCCGTGCGAACAGTTCGTCCGAAGGCCCGAGAAGGTCCTCGGCGGCAGTGGTTCGCAACAGCCCCAGATCGGCCTCGCCGCCGCTGAAGATCTCGAGAAACAGCTTCGCGACGATCTCGCCGCGTTCACTCCCGTACACCGAAGTGGCGGGCGAACTTTCGGCGATGGCGCGATGAAACAATCCGCGGGCGGACGGGACGGTCATCAGCGTCGTCACGGCGCCGCCGCCTGCCGACTCACCGAACAGCGTCACTCGATTCGGGTCACCACCGAAGGCTGCGATGTTGCCTTGAACCCATTGCAGCGCTGCAATCATGTCGCGGAGAGCGACATTGGGCTCGAAGGTATGTTCACTCGAATTGAAGGACGAGAAGTCGACGAAGCCGAAAACACCGATACGGTAGTTGATCGAGACGACGACAACGTCACCGTTCTCGGCCAATGTGGTTGCGTCGAAAAGTGGTTGGCTGGATGCTCCGCGGAAGTACGCTCCGCCGTGAATCCAGACCATCACCGGTTTACCCGGCGCATCCGCACCGACCGGGCGCGGCGCCCACACGTTGAGGAACAGGCAGTCCTCGTCCATCGGAACGTTCTCACCGAGCGGAATCATCGCGAGTCGACTTTGCGGCTCACACGGCCCGAATTCTGTTGCGTCCTGAACCTCGGTCCACGGCTGCGGCGGAACCGGCGCGCGAAATCGCAGTGGACCGACAGGGGGTGCCGCGTAACGAATCCCCTTCCAACTCGACACCGAGCCTTTCGTCGATCCTCGAACCGGCCCGTACGTTGTCTCGACTACCGGCGCTTCGCTGGGTGTGATCGTCATTCGATTTCTCCTCGAAAACAAAGTGGCTACTTCGACAGGGCTTCGACAACGTGCGAGAGTTCCAATGCTGCCAGCATCAGGAACAAAACGGTCATGATTGCCGCATTGTGGTGGATCAGAGTGCTTTTGGTGGAGCTCAGCGCATCGGTCACCTTCGCTGAGGGCACGGCAGCCAAGGCAGACAACACGATCAAGGCAATCGACGCTCCGGCCGCGAACAGTACCGAGTACGCGATCACCGTTATCCAAGTGAAGTGCCCGCCCCCGATGATCGAACCTGCCTTGAGTTCGAGCGGCAGGTTCTTCGCGTTGGGTACGGTCAGCAACAGTCCCAGGACGGCAGCTTTGGCCGGTTGCATCGAGTCGATCTGCGCCAACCACGACGGCATCGCCGGCTCGGCATCGTCTTTCGGGCGGCTACGCCAACTCGAGTACGCGAGCGCCAGGAAACCGACGGTGAACACAACGGCGAACAACGTCTGGACGGTATGCGCGCCGCCGCTGGACTTCGATTCCACTCCGGTGGTGGAGAGTGCCGTGGCTGCCGTAACCGCAGCTGCAGCCAGGAGGATGCTCGCGGTGTACGCGAAAGCATTTGCCTTCGCCCGAGCCGACAGCAGGATCGCGATGATCGCAACCAGAGGAATCGGGCTGATGACGACGCCAGTGGCGAGTGGGATGAGCTGCGCGGTAATCGATTCCATTTCTGCGACCGTACAAGTCGCAAATCCGGCCACTGGCGAAATGTTCGGTCTCCACGACATTGCCACTCACGGTGTCACAGAAGCACGGCGGTGAGAACCACCTGGTCTTCCTCTTCGACAAGTTCGAGGGACGTTACCGTACCGGCGAGCGATTCAAGCCCGATCCCCGAATCCCGTGCCGCCGGCAGCCGACCCGGCGAACTGATTCGCACTACTACAGCCCGAGCATCGGAAAGTGTCACCTCGAGGAAGACGGGCCCTTCTTCACCGTGTTTCACGGCGTTGGTCAGTCCCTCCGACAGGATCTCCACCACGCTGTCGAGCCGAGCGGAGCCTGATCCGATCACGGGCCAGACTTCGTCGTCGACGTGACTGACGAGCGGAATTGCGTAGCGCCACACCGTGACCAGATCATCGATGCGCTTTCGGGCATCGGAGTCAGCCGGCTGATCAGAAGACGCAGACAGGTCGCTTTCCAAGCCGTCGAGAATTCGGGCAATGGTCTCTGCAACATCGACACCGCTATCGGCCCCTGAAGTCCATGCGGCCGCTACGAGTTCGCTCTGAACCGACGAATGCAACAACCTGGCTAGTCCACGTCGGGTGTGCATGAGCTCGGAATGGATACGAGCTGCATCGAGCGCTTGCCGACTCAGGGCGCTGCGGAGTTGATGCTCCTCGTCCTGACGCTGCGTATCCGCAGCCCTGATCAGACAGACGGATAACGCAACCAACGGGTAGACGGCCATCGACGAGAGGTAGAAAGTAGGGACATAGCCGAACGCAAACAGGAGCAGACACGTCGCGGCACTGCTGATCAGCGCACTCGAGCAGTACACCGCGGCAAGAGTTGCAATCCGTCGTAGGGGGCCGTCTCCGTTCCGAACGATGCGCCGGGCGCACACATTGCCACCGACAAAGATCCAGAAACCGGCGCCGAGCTGGACCGCCGTGAACGTCACGCCGTAAGTCGCGAGCAGGTAGACGGTCACCAGTGCCGTGTACGCGAACACCGGTACGTACAGTGGCGCCGGTTCAACGCTGCGTACGACGCCGATCAGTCGATCTCTCGCCGTCAGCCGCACACCCGGCGTCGGTGATTCGATCGGGGGAATCTCCCGGAACAGTCGATGACTCATCGGGCGAACCACGTCGTCGGAGATTCGCTTCAAGAGAGCGGCCCCTCGCACTCCCTCGAGTTCCGTTTCAGCAACCGTGTGCATGACTGTCTCGATACTGCGCTCGAGCTCTCTCCGACACTGCGCACGGGTCTGGTCGAGGCGAAATCGATCGCGGGTCTCTTGGAGCTGGACGGCGGCCCCGGCAACCTTCAAACTCCGTTGCCGCGCGATGCGGTCACGGAGAGCACTTACCAGTACGGCGGTCAACGACAAGAAGACAACGCTGCACACGACGTTGAGTGCCACCCGGACGAGCATCGGTCTGGGGTCGACGGGGAGTTCGAGCGCGCGGGTGATCGCGTCGAGGACGAACGGGCGGATCGCGCCGATCACTGCGAACAGGGCCAGGGCTGCGAGCTGCGATCGGTGTGCTGCAAGGACAGCCCTCGCAATCAGCAGCATCACCCCGACAATGCAGTGGGTCGCACAGGCGCCGACTGCCATCACGCCGACCTCGCGCACCCCGGTACACAGGTAGTAGTTGGCCATCACGGTCACCGCGAACGGCAGCGTCAGAATCCAGGACCACGTGGTGACGATGTTCCGATCACCGAGTCGAAGCCACCACTCCCGCGGGTTCACACCGAGTCGGTCACTTCGGGTACACCGAAATGGCGGATGAATATGCTCGCAGCAAGCACTCTCGGATTGGTGGACGAATCGTGCGTCAATCCCAGGCTCTCGAGAGTGCGCGCGATGAGCTTCTCCACCCCTCGGATCGAGGACCCGCGATGCGCCGCGATCGCCCTGTTCGACCAGCCGAGCGAGATGTAACGCAGAAGATCGAGCTGTGATCTGGTGAGGCTCGACAAAGCGGAATCCGGATCACTCCCGAGCGTCGGTGGCTCGGTTTCCGTCAACGCGGCCTCCACTACGCCGATCAACTGATCCGCCGACTTGACAGCCGCTTTGTCCACGAACAGCGATTTCGGCGGCACACCCGCAGAACCTGGCGCTGTCGATGCGTTGGGGTAGTTCGTCAGGAACACGATCGCGCAATGCGGAGCCTTCACCGTGACGATATTCGCGAGATCGACGCCGTTCGGCCGCACGCCAAGGTCGATGTCCGTGACCAAGAGGTCAGGATCGAAACCGTCGAACTCCGTGAGCGCTTCGACCGCCGATCCGGCCGTATGGACCACGAACCCGGCGTGTGTGAGCGTGTCACCTACGAGCGCACGCATCAGTGGTTGGTCTTCCACCACCAACACCCGTCGCACCCACTGGCTGGTCTCCATGACCAGAGATTAACCGTTGGGAGAGTGCGCATTCGACCGAACGGGTAGTGACCGATCCCGAGTAACACGGCAGTTATCGACCATGTGGGTTCCAAGCATTTCGCCCGATATGTCCCAAGCGTCGGAGCGCAGGGTGTTCCGAGTACACACCCCTTCGACCATCAGGACGGGCCATGACCGCACCGATCACCACGAAGAACACCGCAGTACGGAACACCGCAGTACGCCGAGCCACTCTGCTGGCAGTGTGCGTGAGCACCGCGATGCTCATGCTCGACATCGCCGTCGTCAACACCGCCCTGCCATCGATCGCATCCGATCTCGACACCGGTGTCAGCGCCCTGCAATGGGTGATCGACGCGTACACGCTGGCATTGGCGACCGTGGTTCTCAGTGCCGGATCGTGGGCAGACCGACGGGGTCGACGCCATGTCTTCATCATCGGCATTCTGTGGTTCACCACGGCATCTCTGTTCTGCGCGCTCGCGCCGAACATCTGGGTGCTCGATCTCGCGCGGGCCGCTCAGGGCATCGGCGGTGCCGTACTCTTCGCCTGCTCACTTGCTTTGCTGGCGGACGTGTTCGCGAAGGGCCCGCAGCGCGCAACGGCTTTGGCTGCCTACGGCGCCACGATCGGTGGCGCGTTTGCCGTCGGCCCATTGGTCGGCGGACTACTCACCGAGTTCTTGGATTGGCGCGCAATCTTTTTGATCAATGTTCCGATCGGGTTGATCACCCTGGCGCTGACGGTGCGGTGGGTTCCGGAATCACGCGATCCTCGACCTCGGGGCGCGGACGTGCTCGGGCAGATTCTGGTGTCCACCGGCCTGGCAGCTCTGGTGTTTGGTTTGTTACGCGGCAACGAGGCCGGGTGGTTCGAGCCGCAGCCGGTAATCGCCGCAGTGATCGCCACCGCTGCCCTGATCGGTTTCTACCTACACGAGCTTCGTACCACCGAGCCCATGCTGCCCCCGCATCTGCTCGCCAATCGGGCCTTCGCCGGAGCGCAGATCGCAGCGTTCTCGATCTCCGCTTCCCTGTTCGCGGTCTTCGTCTACACGACGATCTACCTGCAGAACGTGCTGCATCTGTCCCCTGTGGACGCAGGCCTGGTGTATCTACCGGCGACGATAGCGATGTTCGTCGTCGCCGGTGGCACCGCGAAATTGGACGGACGCATCCCCGTCTCAGTCTCATTGACGTGTTCGCTACTACTCGTCTCCATCGGTCTGGTCATGATGACCGTCGTCGACGTGACCAGTTCGCCGCACGCGATACTTCCCGGATTTGTTGTCGCGTGTGTGGGGGCCGGGGTGTTCAACCCCGTCATGAGTGGGTTGGTTCTGGGCGAAAGCACTTCGAACCATTCAGGATTGGCCGCAGGGATCAACGACGCGTTCCGACAGACCGGCATCGCGGTTGGGGTTGCCCTGCTCGGTGCCTTCCTACCGGCGCAGTCGATACTGCCCGGCGGATCACCGGACGACTTTGTCAGTGGACTCCGATTGGCACTGTTTGTCGCTGCCTTCATCGCGGCTCTCGGTGCGTTGGTCTGTGCGGCGACGCTGCGCACTACCAGGGTCAACCAGACTCTTTCCGAGGAATCCGAGCAGGTGTTGACGAGAACTAGTTGACCGTTTTGTCCTGCATGTATGAATTTCACTCCTTAGAATCGAACCGTCCTGCGTCCGCAGGTACGAGGGGAAACGGATGATCTATCGACTGCTCGGGCCGTTGGAGGTCGCACGCGGGCCGGCGACGAGCGACGTGATCGATCTGGGCCCTCGAAAACAAACGATCGGTCCTTGCCGTCCTACTGCTCAACCGTGGTCGCGTCGTCTCCACCGACCGCCTGATCGATGCTCTCTGGCACGACGACGCACCGGCGAGTGCGATGGCAAGCATCCAGGCGTACATCTCCAACCTGCGCCGAGCACTGCGCGTCGAAACCGGTACGGCGTCACCGATAGTGCGTCAATCGCCTGGCTATGTCCTCGACGTCGCTCCGGCAGACGTCGATCTGTCGGTGTTTCTCGACGACGCCGAAACCGCGCGACAACACGCTGAGAACGGACGGTGGCAGGAGGCATTGACGACCGCTGACCGTGCCCTCGCCTCGGTCCGGGGGCAGCTTCTGGACGACCTGAACGACGCGCACTGGGTGGAGGTGGAAGCCGCAGCCTTCGAGGAAGTGCGGACCGAGTGCCGGGAGACCCGGATAACGGCGCTTCTGGCTCTCGGGCGCCTGGCACCCGCGCTGGTCGAAGCTGCTCAACTCTGTAGCGAGTACCCGTTCCGCGACCGGACCTGCTGGCTCCGAATGGTTGCCCTGCATCGGGCGGGTAGGTCACCGGAAGCCTTGGAACAGTTTCGATTACACGCGTCTCGGCTCGACGCCGAGCTGGGACTGGAGCCCGGCGGGGAGCTGACAGCACTGCAAGGCGCGATCCTGCGCCACGAACCGGGATTGGCCGCTTGGCCGCGCACTCCGGGATGGACGGGAGCCGAACAAGTTCCGGTCCCGACTTCACCCCCAGCGGTAGCAGCCATATCCGAGACTGATTCCTCACGCTTGTTCGTCGGGCGCGAGGACCAGACGGTCGTCGCCGACAAGATGTTCGACGACGTTCGCCGGGGCTCGCCTCGCTGGTTGATCTTGACCGGCCCCGCCGGTATCGGGAAGACACGATTAGCCGAGGAGTGTTCGACAAGAACAACATCCATCCAAGGAGCCGCCGTATGGGCACGTTGTCCGGAGGACGACGGAACACCGCCGTGGTGGCCGATCCGCCGACTGGTTCGCGAACTCGGTGTCGACGCCGACGTCGTACTGACGCCGCCGACCGGCGCCGATCCGGACGCGGCGAGATTCGCCGTCTACGAACGGGTGCGCACCACCATCGAAGCCGCGGCGACAGATGCACCGTTGACCGTCGTCATCGACGACATTCAATGGGCTGATCCCACCTCACTTCGTTGCCTGACCTATCTGGTCGGCGCAATGACCAGTGCCAGCGTCTGGTTCGTGTCGACGCTCCGAGACTCGGAAGTCGTTCCGGCAGTGCGCAAGTTCGAGGAAGCCGTACTCCACGGCGAAGGAAACCGAACCATGATTGTGCCGGCGCTCGCGCAGGCCGAGGTTGCAACACTCGCAAAGTGTGTCTCCGGGGACACGCTCGACGACGCGGAGGCGCGAACCCTGGCGGAACGAACCGGCGGCAACCCACTGTTCGTCTCGGAGTACGCCAGGCTTCCGAAGAACGAGCGACTCGGCGACAGCATCCCCCTCGCGGTTCGGTCTGTCCTCGGTCGCCGGCTTTCCGCAGTGGAACCGGCAGTGTTGCAAACTCTTCAGGTTTCCGCAGTTATCGGCGACGGCATCGAGGTGTACACGCTCGCCGCAGCCACCCGTCTCGATGTCGACACTCTCGCCGATTATCTCGACGCGGCTGCTGATGAACGAATCATCGTCGCGGACTCGGCAAACGGCGGTTACGTCTTTGCTCATGGCCTTCTCCGAGACGAAGTCCTCGAAGCGATGCCCACGCTTCGTCGCCGGCGGATACACGCCCGAGTTGCCGAAGTGCTCGAACACTCTTCCGATCCGGACCGGCTGAGCCGCCGCGCGCAACATCTGATGTCTGCACTTCCCCTGGTCGATCCACTCGTTGTTCTGGAGGCGTGCACGGCTGCGGCGCAGGACGCAACCGATCGTTGGAGTTCCGAAACTGCAGCCGAGTGGTGGGAGGCCGCGGTCCGCGCGTTCGACCTACTTCCGGCATCCCGGCAATTGGCCGCCGATCGGGATGACCTGCTGGTGGCCAGAGTCGAGGCTCTTGCCCGAGCCGGTCGAGGGCAGACGGTTCTCGACGTCGTCAATGCCGGTCTCCTCGAGGCTGTTCGGGAAGACCGAACTTCCGCAGTCGGGCGATTGGCAGGCGCACTACTTCGCGCAGCCGGAGCCTGGCCGTGGGTTTCGTACGGTCGTGATCCAGGGCCACTGCTCGAACGGCTCGCGGCGGTGGAGCCACTGATCGAGAACGACAGAGCAGCTCACGCAAGGGTTCTCGCTGCACTGGCGGTGGGCAGTTGTTACCACCCCGATGCCGAGATCCCGAATCGATGGAGTGCCCGCGCTCTCGACATCGCCCGCGAACTCGACGATCCAGATGTGATCGCCGACGCCTTGCTCGGACGGATTCTGCTTTTCTCCGGAGTCGCGGTGCACAGCGTCGAATCGATGCGCCTACTGCGCGAGCTTTTCGAACTGCCGCACCAACAATTGCGTGTCGACAGCGTCGTCGCACACGCCGTCGCGAGCATGACGGAGATGAATCTGGCCAATGTCGATGCCGCCGTCAAACACCTCAGGCAGGGGATCATCGGATGCGAGCTACTGAAGCTCCCGGTGGTTCGCGTCCAATTACGCTGGATGGAAGCAACTCTCGCCGAATGGCACGGAGACTTCGCGCAAGCCCGGCGGCAGTACGAGACGGCCAGGCAAATCCACCTGCAAACGGAGCTGTACACGGCAGGTAGCGCAGACCTGGCGTTCAACACATTGGAATGGGAGCGAGGTGCGTTGGCAGAATCCGACCCTGGTGTGGTGGAACCTGATTCGTGGATCATCGCCATCGACGCCGCCCGAGGCGAGCTCGAGGCCGCTTCTGAAGGCATCAGGAAGTGGCTGATCAATCGTGGGCCGCAGACATGGACAACACTCGGGCACCAGACACTACTCGCACGGATCGTCGCAGATCTGGAGTTGGTCGACTACGCCGACACGTTCATCGACCTTCTCGAGCCGCACACCGGCCGCATCGCAACGGTAGGCCATGTCGGCGAACTGGGCTCGGTCGCCGAAGCCTCCGCACGATTACATGCCCTGCTGGGTCGCATCGAGCAGGCATCGACTCTTCTGGATCGGGCCGAGAAGGTCGCCGGCGGTTCCAGAGGAGCACCGACACTGCTGCGATGCCGACTGCTGCGGGCCCAACTTCGGGAGCCGTCGACCGAGCGTGAACGGGAGCTGACGGAGGTTGCGACGGAATCGGAGGCACTCGGCATGCTCGGTGTAGCTGCCCGGGCGCGATCGACAACGCCCTGAACAGCAAAAAAAACGTGCTTGGACAAAACTTGGATTCGTTCGAGTACGCACGTCAAGAACCACCCAAGCGCGTTCGGACATCCTTCCCTTGACCGAAGACGGATGAGGAAAGGAAAGCCATGAACCTTCAGACCCCCACGCTCGACGCCGCGGCCGAATCACTGCGCGCAGAGGTGACCGGCTCCGTCGCCCTGCCGGGTGAAACGGGATACGAGTTGGCGACTCCGTGGAATGTTGCGGTCCCGGTCACTCCCGGTGCCGTGGTGGCTGTCGAGAACGCGCAGGACATTGTTGCGACTGTGCGATTCGCGGCGAAGCTTGGCCTGCGCGTCGGTGTTCAGCGCACCGGCCACGGCGCGGTACCCCTCGGCAACGACGTTCTGCTCGTTCACACCGGCAGGCTCACGGAGTGCGTCATAGATCCCGAAAACCGCACTGCCCGAATCGGCGCCGGCTTGATCTGGCAGGACGTCATCGACGCCGCCGCTCCCCATGGCTTGGCGCCCCTGGCAGGTTCTTCACCCACCGTCGGAGTCGCCGGCTTCCTCACCGGCGCCGGCATCGGCCCGATGGTGCGCACGTACGGACTGTCCTCCGATCACGTCCGTTCATTCGACATCGTCACCGGCAGCGGTGAACTCATTCATGTCACTCCCGACGAACATGCCGAACTGTTCTGGGGGCTACGCGGAGGAAAGGCCACTCTGGGCATCGTCACAACCATCGAGATCGACCTATTACCCATCACTCACTTCTACGGCGGCGCGCTCTATTTCGACGGCGCAGAAGCAAGCGTGGTTGCCCACGCGTGGCTGGATTGGTGCGCCGACTTGCCCGAACACAGCTCGACCTCGATTGCCTTTCTGCAACTTCCGCCCCTTCCACAGGTTCCGCCGCCGCTGGCCGGCAGGCTCACCTTCGCTGTCAGATTCGCAAGTCTTGCCGAGGAATCCGATGCCACGCCACTGATCGACCGAATCCGTTCAGTCGCAACACCCCTCATCGACGCAGTCGGCGTGCTTCCGTACGCCGCGGTCGGGGCAGTGCATGCCGATCCTGTCGACCCGATGCCGACGCACGAATCCACGGCATTGACCACCGACCTGTCACACGAGGCTGTCGACGCACTGCTGGCCGCTGCCGGCCCCGGGTCCGGTTCACCGCAAACAGTCGTCGAACTACGTCTTCTCGGGGGCGCCCTCGCACGAGAACCGAAGCACCGCAGCGCCTTCTGTCATCGCGATGCCGCTTTCACGTTGTTCACGGTCGGCGTTCTCGCCCCACCGATGTCGGACGCGGTTGTCCCACACGCCGAGGCACTCAGTCGCGCAATGGCGCCCTGGACGAACGGGTGCGCTCTCCCCAACTTCGCACCGAGCGTCGACCCGGAGAAGATCGCCCGCACCTACGACGAGGACACCGCTCACTGGCTCAGCGCATTGGCGAACACGCATGACCCACAGGGAGTTCTGGCCGTCGGCCAGGTCATGCGCCGGATTTCGTGAACTTCGCCAACTCTCGCAATCGGACCAGATCCCAGGCATGCCTGGGGCGGCGCACCCCGGGACGATCTTTCGGGACGCGGACGCGGAGTGCCTGCGGGCTGACCGTGCACCGAACCGGAGTGCGCATCACCAGAGCTTCGCCGTCGACGCCGACCGGAATCTCGTCGGTGTCGGCGTCGACGATCACCTCGAATCCGGTGCCCTGAGCCAGACCGTGTTGATGTGCCCGATGGAGCAACCCGACGGCCTGGCGGGCGCTGCCGACGGAGATCGCGACGATGCCGAGAGTGCCCCGGTCCAATCGCGGCCGATGGCCGAGCCCCGCCAGGTCGTTCATCTCGTACGGTCCGTTGCTGACCAGCACAGCCTGTGGGCCCACGGCAGACAGGCTCGCGGAGCGCGCGGTCAGCACCGCTCCCGCACGTCCGGCGAGCAGATCCGGGAGTTTCTGCAGAAAGGTGCTGGTCTTGGCGTCGCGGTACTCCGGACTCTGGACAACTTCGGCGTATGCCCCGAACGATGCGTTGTTGACGAAGGTTCGACCGCCGACATTTCCCAGATCCACGGTGACCTCGACGCCGTCGACAAGAGCGTCGAGGCACCGTGACGGATCGTCGAGGTCGAGACCCAGATCCGCGGCGAAATGATTGCGCGTCCCGGCGCTGACGACCAGGAAGGGCAGGTCGTGTTCGGCCGCAACAGCGGCAACCAACCCCTGAGTTCCGTCGCCACCGGCAACACCGAGTAGGTCGGCGCCGTCCGCGACCGCTTGCCTGGCCAGGGCCGTCACGTCGATCTTCTCCGGCCCCTCGAGCAGTGCGACCGTGGCTCCCCGTTCCTCGGCCTTGCGTTTCAAGTCGAACTTCTCGACCTTGCCACCGCCGGAGTTCGGGTTCATCACGAAGAACGGCTTGACGGGCGGCGGCGCCGGTCGCTCGACTACCGGCAGTTCCTTCTCCTCCCCCTCCAAAGCGGTGCGAGCGCAAATACCGGCTATGACGAACAACCCGATCGAGAGCAGCACCACCCACAGGAGTCGTTCTCGGACCAGGAAGGCGAGCACCACGATCGGTGTCAGAACCGCCACGGCCAACGAGATCCAGCGGAGGAATCCGCGGGTGGTCAGAAACCAGTACACCGCTACGACGCACACGACCACCCCACCGATCCCCAGGATCAGCATGGTCAAGGTTTTCAGTCCGGCGAAAATCAGGAGCACCACGACTGCAAGAACCAGCGCCGCAAATGCCGCACGTGCCAACCAACTCTGTTTCGACGAGGGCCGATCCGTGTGGGCAGGGGTCGTCATCGAACCACCTCCCCGCGATTGTCATTTCGGCCGGTACTTCGACGCTATCCCTTCGACGCAGGCCAGTCACCTACCGGAAGGAAACCCACTTTTCATGCGCTGATACTTTATGACGACACCTCGTCATAAAAAGGAGAAGGCCCGTGACAACACCGACGTCCGCAGCATGGGGATCCTCGGAGGAGCCTCTGACCCTGGCGCGGAAAGCCGGTCTTCACGGGCTGCGATGGATGGCCTGGCTGGCCGGCGCGACTGGCCTCGCACAATTGGTGTCGACCGGGCTGAACTTCACCGACACCGTCCGCGGAGTCGCGCCGGCCACCTACCCGACGGTGGACGTGGTGTGCAGTGTCGTGGCGCTCGTTCTTCTGGTCAGCCTGCTTGTCGGCCGACCCGACGGCCCCGCGATGTTGTCGGGTCTCGCCCTCCTCATGGCCATGCTGATGGCGCCGACTCTCCACAAACATGCACCCGAGTCGCTCTGGCTGGCGGCGGCACACGCCGTCGCGGTCGTCGCCGTCATCATGCTGTCCGTGATGACTTCGCGGTTCTCCAGTGCCGAGTTGGATCGGCCGTGACACCGGATTCACCCCTCGCGCTTGCGGCCGAAGAATGGATCACTGATCTGACTGCCGCGGAGATGGAGCGATTGCGCAAACGCACGACCCTCACCGCCGCCGAAGAGCAAGAGGTCTGTCGATCCGTGCGCTCGATCGCGCAGCAGATGATGCTCGTACCCGTCTCGATGTGGCAGGGTGATCCACGCCTTGTTGCGGATCTGTTCGACCTCCCCGTGACCGTGAATCAGACACAGGAGGAACGACCATGCCGAAGCTGACCGGTGGCGCGACAACTGCGGAGCACAAGATTGCTACCCGAGAAGCCATGTTGGACGCGTTCATTCACGAACTTCACGAGCAGGGCTGGCAGAACGTGAAGCTGCAGACCGTGGCTCAGGCAGCCGGCGTCTCGCGGACAGCGGTGTACAACTACTTCCCCGACAAATCTGCATTGCTGCTTGCGTGGTCCACCCGCGAGATGGATAGATTCCTGCTCCTGGCCGAACGAGAACTCGCGGATCGCGAGAATCCTGTCGACCGAATCGAGATCCTCGTCAAACTGACACTCGTCGAGTTCTCACTGCAGCGATTCACGGGAATCGCTTTGGCCGAATTGTTGTCAGCGCAGGATCGCGAAAACTTCCTCGAACATATTGTCCCCCTGTCTGATCTGGTCGAACAACTCGTCCAGGAAGGTATCGACGCTGGCACTTTTGTCGATTCGGACGCCGGCGCTACGGCGCAACTCATCCTCGCCTGCGTGGAGAGCCGACGGCCGATGCTCATGGCCGGTGACCGAGTGGACAGCGTCGTGGCAACCACCGTCCCGTTCATCATGCGCGCGTTGGGCGTCTCGTGGCCGACTTCCCTCACCGCCGATCCCACCGATCGGCCTGCTCACGATCGGTAGGATCGCAGGTATGCACTTCGACCTCCCGCCCATCGATCAGCAGGCCGAGCGATTGATCGAACTCGGGGTACACGAAATGGCCGGACTTTCTGCGGGCGACGTCAGGGCAGCCGCCGCAGCCGGACAGGGCGATGTGGGACTGCTTACCGTGCACGAAAGACTCGCTCCAGCTTCTGTTTTGGCTTCACTGCTCGAACACAAGAACAAGCGGGGCTTCATCGTCGTCGACATGGCCGACGTCGATCTGTTCGCTCCTACCGAGCCTGCCGCGTTGCCTGACACCGCAATGTATCTGCTCGGTGAAGTCGACCGCGGGGATCACCTGGCCAATTGGAGCCCGGACGAAGCACTGCCTGCAATCGTCGAGGCGGACCGGACGCCGCTGACACTCACCGAAGGCATCCACTGGCTGCTGCAGCGCCCCGACATCCTCGAACGCGGAAAGTGCTTCATGACGATCGGTTCCCGGTTGCGCAAGCCCGATGGATCTTTCGACACCAGGACTCCCGCCGTGTGGATCAGCAACGGAACCGGTCGCGACGGCAAAGACAACCGCAACGCCCCGAAGGTCGGGTGGTGTTGGTGGGGCAACCGCCACACGTGGTTGGGGTTCGCATCGGCGAGCGACCGGATACCGCTCCCGAACTAGAGCACGGTTGCGCGGTCGAATCGGTACCGATCCTTCCACGGCATCTCGGCCTCGAGCATTGCAGCAGCAGAGAGCAATTCCGCGTCGCAACCCCACTTCGCCGAAATCATCACACCGAGCGGAACGCCGTCTTCCGTCCAACCGAGTGGCAGACTGATCGACGGGAAACCGGTTGCATTGGCGACGACGGTGTTTCCGGTGAATGCAACCATGTCGATCAATTCGGTCGCGGGATCTTCGTCGTTGCGCAACTCCCCGATCGCGAGCGGAGGCTTCGTCACCGTCGGGGTGACTACAAGGTCGGCGTCGGCGTAGTCGAGGCTCCATCGCCGCGCCCAGGCTTGAACAATTCCGATTGCCGCGGCCAGATCGCCCGACGGCACCCCGCTTGCTTGAACTCGCAAGTGCTGCACTATCGGACGGAGAAGGTGCTCGTACTCCTCCGGGATCGGCTTGGTGCCGGCCAAGGACGAGAACATCTTAACGAACGCATCGACGAAAACATCATCGCGGGCTTGAGGTCGCTCGAACACGTTGTGCCCCAGGCTCTCCAAAACACTGCCGACCTTCGATACAGCGTCCGAGAGTTGCGGATCCACGACTCCGCCGGAGACCGATCCATGCGCTAGAGCGACGGTCAAGGGCCGAGCGCGCACTCCCCCAGCCTGTACGACGAACTCTTCGAACGACTTCGGCCGCGCCGGGTGGATAGTTCCGGCGCCAGGTCGCGTCGCCAGAACGTCCAGCAGCGCAGCGGTATCGCGAACCGTCCGGGCGATCGGCCCTTTGCTCGCAAATCCGAAGTTGTCATGCCCCGCCACGCCCATCGTGATCAAACCGCGGCTCGGCTTGAGGCCAACCACTCCGCACGTACTCGCCGGAGAACGCAACGACCCCGCCGTGTCGCTTCCCTGCGCAAACGGAACCAGACCAGCTCCGACGGCGGCTGCGGCGCCACCACTGCTGCCGGCAGCACTTCGTGTGCGATCGAACGGACTGCGGGCAGGCGGAGCAACTTCCGGCTCGGTGTAACAGGCTGCCCCGAACTCGGGCACCGTCGTCTTACCGATGTCGATCAGTCCACCTTCTCGGATCGCCTCGACGATCTCGTCGTCAGCGTCCGGCACGAAGTCGCGAAAGAGCGCCGATCCGAAGGTCGTGCGAATGCCGCGAGTAGCGTCAAGGTCTTTGATTGCCGTCGGAACGCCGAACAGGCGCGGAAGGGGCCCGGCGTCCCGCTCGTCCAACCTGCGCTGTGCTTGTTCGGCGAGGGCGACTGCGTGCTCCCCGGCGATCGTCGTGAAAGCACCGACGTCGTCGGAAGTGGTCGCACGGTCGACGAAGTACCTGGTGACTTCGGGAATCGAGACCTGCTTGGCGGCGATCACACCGGCAAGTTCGACGGCGGACAGTTGGTGGAGATCAGTCATCGGGCAGCGCTCCTCGTAGGTCAATAGACACTTGTAATTTCGATACGCGTATCGCTATTGTTGTCAGCATGGTATCCGAATCCGCCAGCTCTGCAAGGGCCGGTCGACCAAAAGCATTGAGTCACAGACAGATTCTCGATGCCGCGGCAGAGATCGCCGATACGGGGGGCCTGGATGCGGTGTCATTTCGAGTGCTCGCCGAACGACTCGGCATATCGCCGATGTCCGTCCACCGCACAACTGGTGGCATCGACGCCTTGAGGCGAGATCTGATCTCGACTCTCGTAGGCGAAGCCGTCTCGTCGATCGACTGGCCGACCGACTGGCGCGGGGTTGCCCGCACGTTCGCCTACGGCCTCCACGATCTCCTGATGCGCCATCCCCTGGTCCTGGAAGCCCATCGGCAGGCATCACTGGAAGCACCCGGGGCCGACGATACTGCCCACCGAGTCGTGAACGCCCTTTCCTTGGCCGGCCTCGAGGACGAACAGGCCACGTACGCGTACGGCGCGCTACACGATTTCGTCACCGGACACGTCGCAATTCAATTGGGACGCGGCACTTTCGACAGTGCACCGGCCGATCGGCGCGAGGCATCGGTGTTCGCGCTTCATCACGATCCCACCCGAAGGTTCGAGTTCGGAGTCGCCGTCATCCTGGACGGTGTGGCGTCGATCGCGCAGCAAGGAAACACACCATGACGAGCAGCGTGACCACAACCGAAATTCTCGACGCCTCGGGGCGTCGCATCGCATTCTGCGAGTACGGCGATCCGACTGGCCACCCGGTAGTCGTGGCCCACGGATCACCTGGCAGCCGATACGAGGGGCTCTCACTCCACAACGCGGCTGCGACGGCAGGCATACGGCTGATTGTCCCTGATCGACCCGGCTTCGGACGCACGGATCCATACACGGACAAGGGATTTCATTCCTGGGACGACGACTACGTCACCCTGATCGATCACCTCGAGGTGGACTCGGCCACATTGATGGGTTTCTCCGGAGGCGGCGGTTACGCGCTCGCAGTCGCTGCAGCCGTTCCCGAACGAGTCTCGAAACTGGTGCTGGCGTGCGCGATGATCCCCGGGGCGCCGCGAGATACCGTGCGACGCAGAATAAAACTGGTATCCGCGCTGTATTTTGCCGCCAACTGGGCTCCCCGCATGGCCGGCGCAATGCTCGCGGGAACCGGAGTGTTCTCCAAGCTACGCAGCGACTCCGTCTCGATCTGGCCGGCCGCCGATCAAGCTGTCATGACCGACGAGTCGCAGCGTCCCGCTCTCCAATTGGATTCATCCGAAGGGATCGCGCAGGGCGGGTCAGCTGCGGTTGTCGACTTGGCTCGGTATCGCCACGAGATGCCAGGATTGTTTCAATCCATCTCGGTACCAACGGTTTTCCTACACGGAACCGAAGACGGAAACGTACCCATCGAAGTAGCCCGCTGGGCACACTCTTTGATCTCCCACTCACGCCTCGAAGAAGTCAGCGGGGGCGGTCATCTGTTCGTAGTCGCGGACCCCACCCCACTGATTCGCGCCCTCAGATAATTCCCCTTGACTCGAACGCATGTTCGAGTATGCTTTGGGTAGGGGATCGGGGGATTCAATGAGTGTCTATCTGTCGGACGTGGTGTCTGGTTCTGCGGTGGGGTTACGCGGACGCCTTTGGCAGTTGACGGCTGCTGAGTTGCGGGCTGCTGCGGTGTCGGCGAGCGCGGAGATTCTGCGTCTCGAGGCGGTGCGGGTGGCGGTGGTGGACGAGTTGTCGGTGCGTCCCGATGATCAGGTGATCGCCAGCCGCGGAGTCGGTGCGTGGTTGGCGTCGAACACGATGCTGCAGGTTCGGGACGGGAAGAAGATCGCCGCGTTGGGTGCTGCGCTGCGGCCGTTTCCGGCGGTGGCGGCTCGGTTCGATTGCGGGGATTGCTCGTTCGAGCACGCCGCGTTGATCGTGGCGTTCTGCGAGTCACCACCAAAGGGAATGCCGGACGAAGCGCTACCGAAGTGCATCGACTTGTTGTTGGCTGCCGCGTCCGGTGTGGAAGCAACGACCACGAAGGTCCGGAACGTCATCGCGACGTTGGAGCGAATCTTCGAATCCGATGAAATTCCACCCGCCGAAGACGTCGACCGCAACGAGTTGAGGATCGCCTCGACGTTGAGTGGTCGAGTGGTGGTGCGTGGCGATTTCGATGCCCTCACCGGCGAAATGCTGTTGTCGGCGTTGTCGAATCTGACGATGCCCACCCCGGCACCCGATGGGACGCCGGATTCTCGGTCGGCGGCGAAGCGGACTGCGGACGGGTTCACCGAACTGATCCGCCGGTATCTGGACTGCGCCAAGACCGGCATGGATGGTGGTCAGCGGCCGCACGTGAACGTTCACATCAATGCCCGGGATCTGGCCGAGCACCGGGACTGCGCCGCAACACCAACTGGTGATGGCGGGTCTGTGTCGGATCTCGATGTGGGGCACATGCCCTGGCTGGGACCACTCTCGGTATCGCAGACCAGGCTCCTCGGGTGCGACTGCTTCCTCTCGACCGTCTTGCTCGATGATCACGGGGCGCCGTTGGATGTGAAACCCGGGAAACGGTTGGTCACCGCCGAACAGAGAGTGGCATTGATCGCGAGAGACAAAGCCAAGGTCAACGTCAACGGCGGCGCCATCGCCGTCGGACACCCCCTCGGCATGTCCGGCGCCCGCATCGCCCTGCACCTCGCCCTCGAACTGCAACGCCGCGGCGGCGGCATCGGCGCAGCAGCACTCTGCGGCGGCGGCGGACAAGGCGACGCACTCATCATCCGCGTCCCCAAGGCCTGAGCGTCTCAATACACCTGAACCAGTGCTCTCGCTCAGCGGCGCCCCGTGGTTTTCCTCACACAACTACGGGGCGTCGTAGTTGTTCGGGCACAATGGCCTCATGGCGAACATCTTTGACGTATCCACTCCCGCGAAACGCTTCCGTCTGGTGGCGTGGTGGGAAGCTGTGACCTGGGCGGCTTTGCTGGTTGCCATGTTCTTCAAGTGGGTCCTCGGACACGAAGAAGCGATTCGCATCCCCGGAATGGTCCACGGAACCGCCGGCTTCCTGGTGTTCATCGTTGTTGCCCTCCTGACCGCGTGGTCGCTCAAGTGGGACATCAAGACCACGATCCTTGCGCTGATCTCGAGCGTTCCGCCGTTCGGCACCGTCATATTCGAGCGCTGGGCAGTGCGAAACGGCAAGCTCGGCGAACTGTCCACGGAGTTCGAGGCATCCAAGGGAAACGCTGCGCTCGTCTGAGTGCTGCATCCCTCTACGTAGCTCCGCGCGACTCGTGACAAACTGGGAGTCGTGACTCGACCAGGTTCCAGGCCCCCCGCGCGTTCGTCCGCAGTTGCTGCCGCCATGAGCGGCGCAGTCGACTTGTCCGCCTTCAAAGAGCGGGCCACGGCCCCACCACCGCCGCGTAACACCAGCGGCGACGGGGCCGTTTCTGCTGTCTCCGGGGCAGTGATCGAGGTGACCGAGGAGAACTTCGAAAGCGAAGTCCTGCTCAAGTCGAGCCAGGTGCCGGTCATCGTCAACATCGGTGGCCGCGCATACGAGCCCTCGGTCGTGTTCACCGAAGTTCTCGAATCATTGGCCGCGCGTGCCGGCGGCAAGTGGATTCTTGCCAACGTCGACGTCGACGTGAGCCCTCGTATCGCGCAGGCGTTCGGCGTCCAGTCGGTGCCGACGGTTGTTGCCGTCGCGGCAGGTCAGCCATTGGCCGATTTCCAGGGCGCTCAGCCGGAGGCGCAGCTCAGTCAGTGGTTCGACGCAGTGCTCCAAGCTGTCGAGGGCAAGTTGAGTGGGCCTGTGCCCGACGGTGACGAGCCGGTGGAGGACGTCGAGGATCCTCGCTTCGTCGCAGCTGAAACCGCGCTGGACGAGGGCGATCTCGACGCCGCCATCGCTGCGTACCAGGTGATTCTCGACGCCGAACCCAACAACGTGGAGGCCAAGAGCGCTGTCCGCCAGGTGAAGTTCATGGCTCGGGTTCAGGGCGTCGATCCCGAGTCGATTGCGGCCGCGGATGCTGATCCGTCCAATCTCGAATTGCAGTTCGCTGCGGCCGACCTGGAAATGTTCGCCCAGCAACCCGAGGCGTCGTTCGCCCGCTTGATCTCGGTGGTCTCGCGAACTGCCGGCGACGACAAGGCTGCTGCTCGGACGCGCTTGCTCGAACTGTTCGAGCTGTTCGATCCGGCAGAACCGATCGTCATAGCGGCCCGACGTAAGTTGGCTTCCGCTCTCTACTGACGTGTGGACCGGCAGCCGCTACTCCGTGTAGCGGCTGTCGCACACTTCCCGGCCGCCGAGTACACCGGTCCGGAACGCGTCGACGCGCGCAAACCCACTCGGAACCGTCTCACCGTTGACGTCACTGGCGGCGAGGCCGTCGGTCAGCAGCCCCGATACGGCTTCGTCGAGGTCGCCGGGGGAGAGTGTGACCTGTGCGCCGGACGCCGCCGCGTTGGTGGGACTGAGCGCTGCGGTGATGACGCCGGACAGGCAGGCGGCGCGCAAGGCAGTCTGCGGGGTGTCGAGAGATTGGCCGTTCTCCTTCTGCATCGCGAGGGTGTACCTCGACGCGAGCAGGACGTAGGCGTTGTAGTCACCGGTGATGTTGGTCTGGATCAACTCACGTCGCCCGACGCGACCCGGCGTGCCGCGCTCGGCAAGGTCGTCGACGCTGATTCCGATGGTGTTCGTCGACGGGCAGTAGGACACGGGTTCGGTCGCAACGGCATCGCTGCACCCGGTGTCGGCGCCGGTGAACACGACCTTCGGCGGCTCAGGTAGATCGAAGATGGCCTGGAAGGTCTTCACGAACTCGTCGAGAGTTGCCTCGGTGACGGGCAGTTCTCCGGAATCGTTGCCTTCGGCGAACTGCTGTGGGAGGTCTGCGCGTCGTGACTCGATTTCGTCGGCGTCCATCTTCGCGCAGGCACCGGCGCCGTCGGTGAAGCCGATCTGAGTGGCGGTGACGCGCTCGAAAGCCGAACCATGATGGCTCTCAGGATCATTAGGGTCTTCGTCGCGGATGGCGACGGCCGACGCCAACACCTTGTTGAGTCCGTCGGAGGTGTTCATCGTGAAGTGTGCGGCCTTGTCCTCCGCGACGTGCCGCAGGAAGGCACCACCGAAACAGTCGGCTTGCTGTTCTCGCACCAGGGCCGCATCTCGTTTACCGCCGACGATCCCGGCTTTGCGTTGAACCGCGTGGCCGTACTCGTGCGCAAAGATGAACGCGACGGCCACTTCGCCGAACTTCTCTCGAACCTCGGGCAGCAGCAGTTCGCGATCCCAACCGATGGTGTGATCGATGCTGCAGTACCCGGCGTTGATGAGTTCTTCGGTGGTCTCCTCGCAGAAGTCCGGTCCGTTCGATTCGGTGGGGTCCCACGAGATCAGCTCGTCGACCGGCTCGAAGGGCTTGTCGAACAGAGCCGGGTACTCGGCGGCCCAGTAGGTTTCGATGTCGGTGATGGCGTTGGCCGCCAGGGCGTCGATGTCCCCGCCGTCGGTACCGGTAATTGCTCGGTCGGCATTGGGGGCTCCCGGACGCAACCCACTTGGTCCCGCTGTCGCGTCGAGTCCGGCAACACGGAACGGGTCGTGATAAATCGAGACGGCGTGACCGTTCGTTCCGCCGGCACAACCGGCGAGCAGTGCGGCCACTGCCAACAGTGACGACGTGACAATGACTACTCGCCGGCCGACCATCAACGCTCCAGACATATCCAAATCGCTCCAGCAGCTGGCAGCGCCACCTGTGCGGAGGCTGGCCGACCGTGCCACGAACGCGACGTTGCCGTGACCGCTCCGAGGTTCCCGACTCCGGAGCCGCCGTACACCTCGGCATCGGTGTTGAGAATTTCCACCCATCGGCCGGGCTCTGGTAGCCCGACGCGGTAGCTCGAGTGCTCACTGCCCGAAAAGTTGAACAGGCAGGCGACAATCGAACCGTCAGTACCGTAACGCAGAAAACTGAGGACGTTGTTCTCGGTGTCGTTGGCGTCGATCCAGGAGTATCCACCGGGCGAGGTGTCGAGGGTCCACATTGCCGGATGGCGTCGGTACGCGGAGTTGAGATCGCCGACCAGTCGCTGGACGCCGCGATGGAGAGTGCCGGTGTACTGATCGTCGAGCTGCCACCAGTCGAGGCCGCGTTCTTCGGACCATTCCGCGCTCTGGCCGAACTCCTGTCCCATGAACAGCAGTTGCTTGCCGGGATGCGCCCACATGTACGCAAGCAGTGACCGAAGACCGGCCGCCTTGGCGAAGTCGTTGCCGGGCATCCGGGTCCACAGAGTCCCCTTGCCGTGCACCACCTCGTCGTGGCTGATCGGTAGCAGGTAGTTCTCGCTCCACGCGTACATCAGCGAGAAAGTGATCTCGTGATGGTGGTAGGTCCGGTGCACCGGGTCGTGACCGAGGAACCCGAGGGTGTCGTGCATCCACCCCATGTTCCACTTCATGTTGAACCCGAGGCCACCGACATTGGTTGCCCGAGTGACTCCGGGCCACGCCGTCGACTCCTCGGCGACGGTGACGACACCTCGATGGTTCTTGTGGACGGTTGCGTTCATCTCCTGCAGGAACGCAACGGCTTCGAGATTCTCGCGGCCACCGTGAATGTTGGGAGTCCACCCACCTTCCGGACGTGAGTAGTCCAGGTACAGCATCGATGCGACGGCGTCGACGCGCAGTCCGTCGATGTGAAACTCCTCGAGCCAGAAGAGCGCGTTGGCGACGAGGAAGTTCCGGACCTCGCGGCGGCCGAAGTCGAATACGTATGTGCCCCAGTCCAACTGCTCGCCGCGTCGCGGATCGGCATGCTCGTACAGGGGAGTTCCGTCGAAACGGGCCAGCGCCCACTCGTCCTTGGGGAAATGCGCGGGTACCCAGTCGACGATGACGCCGATTCCTGCGGCGTGCAGGTGGTCCACGAACCACCGGAAATCGTCGGGCGTGCCGAAGCGGGACGTCGGTGCGTAGTACGACGTGACCTGGTATCCCCACGATCCGCCGAACGGGTGCTCGGAGACCGGCAGCAGTTCGACATGGGTGAATCCGGTTGCGGTGACGTACTCCGCCAGCTGTTCGGCCATCTGCCGGTAGTCGAGACCGGGGCGCCACGATCCGAGATGCACCTCGTACACACTCATCGGCGACTGCGAAGGGTCGACACCTGCACGGGTTTCCAGCCAGGCAGCGTCGTTCCACACATGGGAACTGGTGGTCACCCGCGAGGCCGTCGCCGGTGGAACCTCGGTACCGAACGCCATCGGATCTGCCTTGTCGCGAACCGAGCCGTCGTGTCCGTGGACTCGGAACTTGTACAGCGAACCGACTGCGATGTCGGGCAGGAAGATCTCCCAGACTCCGGTGGAGCCGAGGACGCGCATGGGAGCGAATTGCCCTCCCCACCCGTCGAAATCGCCGACGACGGTCACACCGCGGGCGGCCGGAGCCCAGACGGCGAACGAGGTACCGTCGACGGGTCCGTCCGGCGTTTCGTAAGAACGCGGGTGTGCACCGAGGATGTCCCACAGGCGTTCGTGTCGACCCTCGCCGAACAGGTGTAGGTCGAGTTCGCCGAGGGTTGGCAGGAATCGGTACGGGTCAGCCGCGAGAACGGTGTGTCCACCCGGGTACGTCACCGAATAGCGATAGTCGATCAGGTCGGGATAGGGGACCAAGGCAGCGAAGATGCCGTTCGAAACATGTTCGAGGGGAAAGCTTTTGCCGCCGATGACTGCGCTGACGGACTCGGCGTGGGGACGCAGCGCTCGCAGAACGGTCCCGTCGGCGTGGGGATGTGCGCCGAGGACGCTGTGTGGATCGTGATGTTCACCGCGTGCCAGCAGATCCAGATCGTGACTGTCCGGGGCGATACCCGAAGGGGACTTGTCTGTTGGCATCACTTGCCTCCACTCGCGCGGTGCGCGTTGCGTGCTTGGTAGGCCAGAGAGATCCGGGCCGGATACGGAACGGGTGGGAGCGCGAGGATGTGCGCCACCGAACGCCAGGGCTCGAGCCGGACGAAATTGGCCTGGCCCCAATTGAACTGCTCACCGGTTACTTCGTCGAGCACGGTCATGTGGTCGTGCCACTCGCGTCCGAGTGCCGGCATGTCCAACCAGACGGTGCCCTCCTCCGCCGCGAACGGGTTGAGGTTGATCACCGTCAGGACGGCGTCGCCGGTCGAGGCGTCGAACTTCGAGAACGCGATCAGTGCGTCGTTGTCGATGTGGTGAAAGTGCAGGTTCCGCAGCTGCTGCAGTGCGGGGTGTGCACGCCGGATGCGGTTGAGCGCGGTGATCCACGGTTCGAGCGATTCACCTCTCGCTGCTGCTTCGGCGAAACGGCGCGGACGGAGTTCGTACTTCTCGGAGTCGAGGTATTCCTCGCTGCCGGGGCGAACGGCTTGGTGTTCGTAGAGTTCGTAACCGGAGTAGACGCCCCACGTCGGCGCCAGCGTAGCGGCGAGAGCTGCTCGTAGAGCGAACATTCCGGGCCCACCGTGCTGGAGGGATTCGTGCAGAATGTCCGGGGTGTTCACGAAGAGGTTCGGTCGGGCTTCGTCGGCCTTCGCCGCCAACTCGTTGCCGAATTCGGTGAGTTCCCACTTCGCCACTCGCCAGGTGAAGTACGTGTACGACTGGGTGAATCCGCGTCGCGCCAGGCCGTACATGCGTGCCGGACGGGTGAATGCCTCGGCGAGGAACAGGACGTCGGGGTCGGTCTTCTTGACCTCCGAGATCAGCGTCTCCCAGAAGTTGGGCGGTTTGGTGTGCGGGTTGTCGACCCGAAAGATCTTGACACCGGCGCTGATCCAGTGACGGACGACTCGCAGGATCTCCTTGTCGAGGCCGCGAGGATCGGTGTCGAAGTTGATCGGGTAGATGTCCTGATACTTCTTGGGTGGGTTCTCGGCGTAGGCGATGGTGCCGTCGGGAAGGACGTTGAACCACTCCGGATGCTTCTTGGCCCACGGATGATCCGGGGCGCACTGCAGTGCGAGATCCAGTGCCACTTCGAGATCGAGCTTGCGAGCGGTGGCGACGAAGGCTTTGAAATCCTTGAGGGTGCCGAGCTGAGGGTGGACTGCGTCGTGCCCGCCGTCGACCGAGCCGATGGCCCAGGGCGAACCGACGTCACCGGGCTCGGGGGTGAGGGTGTTGTTGCGCCCCTTGCGATTGATCTCCCCGATGGGATGGATCGGCGGTAGGTAGACGACGTCGAAACCCATTGCGGCGATGCGGGGCAGGTCCTCGGCCGAGGTGCGGAACGTGCCGTGTTGCGGGACCCCGTTCTCGTCCCAACCACCCGTCGAGCGGGGGAAGAACTCGTACCAGGAGCCGAACAGTGCACGGTTGCGATCGACGACGACGGGGTGGGACTCGCCCTTGGTGACCAGCTCTCGGAGCGGAGTGGCGCGGAGCAGTTCGGCCACGTCGGAGGCGAAGGCCGGAGCGACGCGAGCAGTCAGCGCCTGATCGCTGCGCAGCGACGCCGTGACGGCCTCGAGTCGGGACCTGTTGCCCCGCGGCACCTCGTGCGCGGCCTGTTCGAACAGGCGCGCACCGATTTCCAGGTCGTTGGCCAGCTCGACAGCGCCCTGCCCGACGGCCAGCTTTGCTTCCACCGCGTGCTTCCAGGTGGCGATGGGATCGCTCCACGCCTCGATCCGGAACGACCACATGCCTTCGGCGGACGGCGTGAACACCGCGTCGACGGTGTCCGGTTCGGTGCCGGGATCCATCGGAATACGCAGCGGCTTGGTTCCGCGCGGACCACGCACCACCAGAGTTGCGGAAATGGCGTCGTGGCCTTCTCGCCACACGGTGGCATGCACCGGAAAGACTTCACCGACCACGGCCTTTGCCGGATAGTTACCCGAGATCTCGGGTACCACGTCGTCGATACCGAGGCGTCCTGACACGGGAAGCTCCAATTCTGGTGATGGATCGCGGTAAAACTTTCTTTCGCCGGTTCAACCGTAGTGGGTGTCGCGCCACGGTGCTGATAACGGCGAAGCCGCCAGGCTGATAACGGCGAAGCCGCCGGAGCGCTGATAACGGCGAATTCGGGTCCGTCGGTGGTCAGGTCGGCTCGGACGTGAGGTTCCACCAGACAGAGTGCAAGGAACTCGACTAGGGTTCGCGGGGTGAAAGCCTTGCGTCGGTTCACTGTCCGAGCCCACCTTCCGGAGCGCCTTGCCGCGCTCGGCCCCCTGTCCACCAACCTTCGTTGGTCGTGGCATCCCGAGACACAGGATTTGTTCTCGCGACTCGACCCCGAACTCTGGCAAGCAGTCCAGTTCGACCCGGTCCGGATGCTCGGGGAAGTCGACCCCGCCCGGCTCGACGAACTCGGCAGCGACGAGGCATTTCTCGGTGACCTCGACACTGCAGCAGCCGATCTCGACGCTTACCTGAGTACGCCGCGCTGGTATCAGTCCCAGCAGGCCAAGGGCACGTCGTTGGCCGGCGGAATCGCGTACTTCTCCATGGAGTTCGGGGTCAGTGAGGTTCTGCCCAACTACTCCGGTGGATTGGGCATCCTTGCCGGTGATCATCTCAAGGCCGCGTCCGATCTCGGGCTGCCGCTCATCGGCGTCGGACTGCTCTACCGATCCGGGTACTTCCGCCAGTCGCTGACCGCCGACGGTTGGCAGGCCGAGCACTACCCACCCCACGACCCTCAAGGGTTGCCTCTTCGTTTGCTGACGGACGCAGGCCCGGCCTCCGACGACGGATCTCCGGTCGTCATTCACGTGGCCATGCCCGGTGGCCGTGTGCTTCGTGCGCGAGTGTGGATCGCTCAGGTCGGCCGAGTGCCGTTGCTGCTGCTCGATTCCGACATCGCCGAGAACGACGTGGACCTTCGCGGCGTCACGGACCGCCTCTACGGCGGGGACCAGGATCACCGCATCAAGCAGGAGATCCTCGCGGGTATCGGCGGCGTGCGCGCGGTCCGCGCCTACACCGCGGCTTACGGATTGCCCGATCCCGAGGTGTTCCACATGAACGAGGGGCATGCCGGATTCCTCGGTATCGAACGGATTCGCGAACTTGTCACCACCAGTGGTCTGGACTTCGATTCCGCTCTGGCCGCGGTTCGTGCCGGAACCGTCTTCACGACGCACACCCCGGTACCTGCCGGAATCGACCGCTTCCCGGCAGATCTGGTCCGTCATTACTTCGGCGGCACGAACGGCGAGAACGAATCGACGTTGCTTCCTGGCCTGACCGTCGACCGCATCGTCGGGATGGGGCGCGAATCCGATCCGTCGATCTTCAACATGGCGCACATGGGCCTTCGTCTGGGGCAGCGCGCGAACGGCGTCTCGAAGTTGCACGGCATCGTCAGCCGCGACATGTTCAACGGACTCTGGCCGGGATTCGACGCCGACGAGGTGCCGATCGGTTCGGTCACCAACGGTGTGCACGCACCGACGTGGGCGGCGCCGGAGTGGATGGACGTGGCCAGGCGGATCGTCGGGCAGGAGCAACTCGAAGAAGCGCGCGGGTGGGAGCGCCTGCACGAGTTGTCGGCCACGGAACTGTGGGAAACACGTAATGCGTTGCGCGGTAAGTTGGTCGACGAAGTTCGTCGTCGCGTCCGGGCATCGTGGCTGGAACGCGGCGCGACCGAGGCTGAACTCGGCTGGACCACTGGAGTTTTCGATCCCAACGTTTTGACCGTCGGATTCGCCAGGCGCGTTCCGACGTACAAGCGGTTGACGCTCATGCTGCGTGATCCCGAGCGTCTGCGTGCGATGTTGCTCGACGAGCAGCGTCCGGTGCAGTTGGTGGTGGCCGGTAAGTCGCACCCCGCCGACGACGGTGGCAAGGCACTCATTCAGCAGGTCGTACGGTTCGCCGACGAAGCGGATGTCCGTCACCGCATCGTCTTCCTGCCCGACTACGACATGTCCATGGCCCGCTACCTCTACTGGGGCTGCGACGTGTGGCTCAACAACCCGCTTCGCCCACTCGAGGCATGCGGTACTTCCGGCATGAAATCAGCGCTCAACGGTGGACTCAACCTCTCCATTCGTGACGGGTGGTGGGACGAGATGTACGACGGCGAGAACGGGTGGGCCATTCCGACGGCCGACGGTGTTCTCGACGACGTGCGGCGTGACGATCTGGAGGCCAGCGCCCTCTACGAACTTCTCGAGCACGCGGTGCTGCCGACGTTCTACGACCGTGATGCAGCCGATCTGCCGACGCGCTGGGTCGAGAGGGTTCGCCACACCCTCGAGAATCTGGGCCCGAAAGTGTTGGCATCACGCATGGTTCGTGACTACGCGGTCGACTACTATGCCCCTTCGGCGGAATCAGCTCGAGCGGCAGTGGCGGATGATTTTGCCGGTGCGCGTGAGGTGGCCGAGTTCCGTCGCCGCATCGAATCGCAGTGGCCGTCGGTCGCCGTCGAGCAGGTGGACGGTTCCGGCCTGCCGGACACTCCGGAGATCGGTGCGACCATCTCGTTGACGGCCAAGGTCCGCCTCGGCGGCTTGTCGGTCTCGGATGTCGAGGTTCAGGCAGTTCTCGGACGCGTCAGCCCGGGCGAGGAACTCACCGACGTGGTGACGTTCCCGATGACACACTTCGGTGCCGAGGACGGAACCGAGATCTTCGAAGCCGAGGTCGCCCTTCCGGTCTCCGGCTCCGTCGGCTACACCGTACGGGTTCTGCCACATCACCGGTTGTTGGTCAATGCGTCCGAACTCGGATTGGTGACCACACCGAACGTCTGACGTTGTGCTTTCTGCCCCGGGCCGTTCGGTCGGTACCGGGGCAGAATTGTGCCCGGGTGAAACTCGGTCAGGGACGCGAGTCGCGGATGCGGGTGAGTGCCTTGCGGACGACTTCGGGGTTGGTCGTCTCCCAGAACGGAGGCAGTGATGCGCGAAGGTAACCCGCGTACCTCGCCGTGGCCAGACGCGGATCGAGCACGGCGACCACGCCCTTGTCGTCGGTGCTGCGAAGCAGACGGCCCACGCCCTGTGCCAGGAGCAGCGCCGCGTGATTGGCCGAGACGCTGAGAAAGCCGTTACCGCCATGGGATTCGATGGCTTGCTGGCGGGCCATCAGCAGTGGGTCGTCCGGGCGCGGAAACGGAATCCGGTCCAAGATGACGAGGCTCAGCGACGGCCCCGGAACATCGACGCCCTGCCACAGGGACAACGTGCCGAACAGTGACGTGGGTTCGTCCTTGGCGAAGGCCTTGACGAGGGTGCCGGTGGCGTCGTCGCCCTGGCACAGGATCGGTGTGTCGAGGCGTTCGCGCATGGCCTCGGACGCGG
Source organism: Rhodococcus sp. P-2 (assembly GCF_016598535.1). GTDB lineage: Bacteria > Actinomycetota > Actinomycetes > Mycobacteriales > Mycobacteriaceae > Rhodococcus_F > Rhodococcus_F baikonurensis. The sequence continues at coordinate 3,923,042 of NZ_CP066779.1, forward strand.
CTTTGGCGGCGCGCATCGACGAGAACAGTCCGAGGGTGCGTCCGCCCGCAGCCTCGACAAGTTCGGCGATCTCGTCGAGATAGACCGGGGAGAGGCCGTCGCGGCCGGGCGTGGGCAGGTGGCGGGCAATGTAGATGATGCCGGCCTTGGCATGGTCGAACGGCGACCCGACGTCGAGCGAATTCCAGCGGAAAGCCGAAGCGTCGGAAGGGGCTTCGGTTCCGATGGCGGTACCCGAGTCGGGGCGCGCGGACGATTCGGCGGGGAGACCCCAGTTGACGGCGAGCCCGTCGAACGATCCGCCGACGGTCAGTGTCGCGGAAGTGAGAACGACGGTGGATTCGGCGAACAGTCGTGAGCGCAGCAACCCGCCGACCGAGAGCGGAGCCATCCGGACGGAGCGCCGCACCGATCCGCGGAACTCGTCCGAGGACAGCCAGACGACGTCCGTGCGCTTGGCCGGGTCGGGTTCGTCGAAAGCAGTGAGAATGCGCACGGCGCTGTCGTGGACGTCGTCGACGGACGAGAGCGCGGCGTTGCGGGCGGCAGCGGCTTCGGGGTCTGCGGCCGCCATACCCGGTTTGGCCGGGCCGATAGCGGTGCGCAGCGACCAGGCCGCGTCGCGGATCGCGGCCAGTGCGGGCGCCGCCCCGTCCGGGAGGCCTTCCCATCGACCTGGCCGTAATTCTTCGAGGAGCCCCGCCCAGCCCTCGCCGGCAGCTTCGAGTCGGTCGGCGTCCTGTTCTTCGGCGATCTTGCCGCAGCGCCTGGCCGCGGCACTGATCGAGGCGGCAGTGAGATCAGCCGTGGCAACGCCGGTGACGCGGTCGACCAACTCGTGGGCCTCGTCGATCACCACGACGTCGTGGTCAGGCAGGATCTGGATGCCGGTGATGGCGTCGATGGCGAGCAGTGCGTGGTTGGTGACCACTACGTCGGCCTTCGACGCCTCGACTCGGGCACGCTCGGCGAAGCAGTCCTCACCGACCGGGCACTGGTTCTTGCCGATGCACTCGCGGGAGGTGACGCTGACCTGCCGCCACGCCTGATCGGACACGCCCGGCACCAATTCGTCACGATCACCGGTTTCGGTGTCGGAGGACCATTCGGTGAGGCGTACGACCTCCCGGCCGAGACGCGAGACCGTGAACGGATCGAACAACTCGTCCTCGGGTGGCTGCTCGGACGCGCCGGTGTGGATCTTGTTCATGCACAGGTAGTTGTTGCGGCCCTTGAGGATTGCGAACTCGGCGCGTCGGCCGAGTGGCTTCTTCAGTGCGTCGGCGAGCCGCGGCAGATCTCGATCGACGAGCTGACGCTGAAGCGCGATGGTGGCGGTGGACACGACCACGGTGCGTCCCGATTCGACCGCGTGGCGCAGGCTCGGAACGAGGTAGGCGAGCGACTTACCGGTACCGGTGCCGGCCTGGACGGCAAGATGCTCGCCGGTGTCGATCGAGTGCGCCACGGCGGACGCCATCGTCAGCTGACTGGTTCGTTCGGCACCGCCGAGCGACCGCACCGCTGTCTGGAGCAGTTCGGGAACGTTCGGGAGTTGATCGGCCACCCACGAAGGTTAATGGATCCCTACGTCAGAAACGTCCACGGATGATTCCCGGGGTAGTTCCCCGGCATTCGAGTCTTCTTCCGACGACGCCTCGTCTCGCCCGATCAGCTGCACTCCCGCCTCCTGCATCTGCACCAATGCCGACTCGATCGTGGCGGTCGACACACCAGCGGTGAAGGGGAGAAGAACTGTAGTGGCGAACCCCGCGCGCGCGGCGTCGACGGCCGTGGCCTTGACACAGTGATCCGTGGCGATGCCGATCACGTCGACGTCGGTGATCTCGTGGTCGCGGAGCCAGTCCTCGAGCGTCGTGCCGTCCTCGGTTACTCCCTCGAAACCGGAATAGGCCGCGCTGTAGGCGCCCTTGGAGAAGATCGCCGAACCGGCGACAGAGGCGTCGAACGCGGGATGGAACTCGGCGCCGGCTGTCCCGACGACGCAGTGAACCGGCCAACTGTCGACGAAGTCGGGAGTCTCGGAGAAATGCGCCCCAGGGTCGATGTGAAAATCGCGAGTCGTGACTACGGCGTCGTACTCGTGGGAGTTGACGAAATCGTTGACGGCCGCTGCAACCGCAGCACCGCCGTCGACAGCGAGAGCGCCACCTTCGCAGAAATCATTTTGAACGTCGACGACGATCAGTGCTTTTGCACTCACCGGTGCTCACCTCCGGAGAATCGAACGGGCACTGCCGAGTCTCCGCGCGAGAGCTTGAGTCCTTCCCACGGCAGGCTCACGAGCCCAGCCTTCAGAACTGCGCGGCTCTCTTCGAGCGTCGGTGCGCTCTCGACGACTTTGCCTTCGCGAACCAACGGGATCAACAATTCGGTCGCGCCGTCCGCCTCGGAAACCGGAGCGGGCGAGCCGGCGGGGTAGATGACTTCCTCGACGATCGTTCCGGTTGGACGCAGCACGCGCAGTGCCTTCTTGGCGCCGCCACGAGATGCCTTGTTGGTGCTTCTCTTCTCGACGGCGATCCCGTCCACCTCGACCAACTTGTAGACCATGCCCGCTGTGGGCGCGCCCGATCCGGTGACCAGCGAAGTGCCGACGCCGTACGAGTCGACGGGTTCGGCCCGCAGGGCCGCGATGGCGTACTCGTCCAGGTCGCCGGAGACGACGATGCGCGTCTTGGTGGCACCGAGGTCGTCGAGTTGTTGGCGTACCTGGCGAGCCAGGACGCCGAGATCACCGGAATCGATGCGAACTCCGCCCAGTTCGGGACCGGCAACGGCGACAGCCGTTTTCACACCCTCGGTGATGTCGTAGGTGTCCACCAACAAGGTGGTGGACACGCCCAGAGCGGCGACTTGACCGCGGAATGCCGCAGCCTCGTCCGGACCGTCCTCGGTGGTGTGCAGGAGAGTGAAAGCGTGTGCACTGGTACCTGCGCTGGGTACGTCGTGACGCCGCGCGGCTTCGAGGTTGGAGGTGGCGTCGAACCCGGCGAGATAGGCGGCACGTGAAGCGGCGACGGCTGCCTGTTCGTGTGTGCGACGCGAGCCCATCTCGATCATTCGTCGGCCACCCGCTGCGCTCACCATGCGGGCTGCGGCCGAAGCGATCGCGCTGTCGTGGTTGAGGATCGAGAGAATCAAGGTTTCGAGGATGACGCACTCGGCGAAAGTTCCGCGGACCGAGAGAATCGGTGATCCGGGGAAGTAGAAGTCGCCCTCGCGGTAGCCGTCGATGTCACCGGAGAATCGATAGTTGCGCAGCCACTCGACCGTCGTGTCGTCAAGGAATTTCGCAACGATCGCCAGTTCCGGTTCACCGAACCGGAACTGCTCGAGTGCGTCGAGCAGGCGTTCGGTACCGGCGACGACGCCGTAGCGACGACCGTCGGGCAGCCGCCGTGCGAATACCTCGAAACTGCAGTTACGGAAGGCAGATCCGTCGGCGAGAGCCGCCGAGAGCATGGTCAGTTCGTACTGATCGGTGAGCAGTGCGGTGCTGGCACCGGCGTCGCGGATGTCAGAAATTTGCGTAGGCACGCACACAACTCTATGCGCGAGACGACGTGGGTGGGTGTTGTCGCCTCTCGTCGCGCCGTACCCTGGATACATGGTTTTCGGCGGCGCGACCGTGTCCGGCACTTACTCGGCGAACGTAACGATGAGAGGCGCTACGGCTTCCTCTCCTCAAGCCACGCCCGAGCAGTCGGAGGCTGTGGCGACCATCGAAGCCGCCGATCGGCCCTGGGTGACCATCGTCTGGGACGACCCGGTCAATCTCATGCACTACGTGACCTACGTGTTCCAGAAGTTGTTCGGTTACAGCAAAGCCAAGGCCACCGACCTGATGATGCAGGTCCATTCGGAGGGCAAGGCCGTGGTCTCGAGCGGATCGCGCGACAAGATGGAGGCCGATGTCCGTCGCCTCCACGCGGCCGGTCTCTGGGCCACGATGCAACGCGACGACACCTGAGAAAAGCCCTTTTCGACCGATTTGTTCGCCTAACTCGTAGACGGGAGTCCGACGCGTGCGGACGTGGAGTAGGAAGAGTTCACTTGGCGGAGTCAAGTTCAAGTCCGAGATGGACGGCCACGAGGCGGCAGTTCTGCGCTCGCTCGTGGAGTCGGTGACCGGGCTTCTCGACGAGCGTGCGTCTTCGGCGCCGCAGGACGAGCTCGCCGCGCTGACGGGCCTTCGCACCGGAAATTCGGAGACCCCGGACAATCCGGTGTTGGCACGTTTGCTTCCCGACTTCCAGCGCACCGATCCGGACAAGGTCGCTCCGGACAGTGACGATCTCGACGACGCGGGTGCCAATGTCAACGGTGCGCTGCGAAGTTTGCACGAGCCCGAGATCATCGACGCCAAACGTGAGTCCGCTCGAATGCTGTTGGCTTCGCTTCCCGAGGCAGGCGGCAAGGTCGTTCTCACGCAGGAACAGGCCGACGCCTGGCTGTCCTCGCTCAACGACGTCCGTCTCGCGCTCGGCACCAATCTCGGCATCGACGCCGACACCCCGGAGAGCCTCGAACCCGACGACCCGCGAGCCCCGCATCTCGACGTCTATCACTGGTTGACGTGGATGCAGGACTCCCTCGTCCAGGCGCTCATGCCATGACCACGACGCGGACCGGGCCCACTGATTCACTGACAGATGTCGCCGGCCTCGCAGTCGGCCATCACCACAAACTCGACGAGGGCGCCACACTCGGAAGCGGCGCGGCCACCGGCTGCACGGTCGTGCTCGCGTCGGCCGGTGTGGTGGCGGGGGTCGATGTCCGCGGCGGCGGTCCGGGTACCCGCGAGACCGACCTGCTCGACCCGAGCCATTCGGTTCAGCAGGTCAATGCCGTGCTGTTGACCGGCGGCAGTGCATACGGACTTGCCGCGGCTGACGGAGTGATGCGCTGGCTCGAGGAACACGATCACGGGATCGCGATGGGGGCTCCTGGTCAGGTCGTACCGATCGTGCCCGGCGCCGTGATCTTCGATCTGCCGGTTGGCGACTGGAACGTTCGTCCGACCGGAGACTTCGGATTCCTCGCTGCCGACACCGCTTCGCGCGAATTCGCCACGGGCACGGTCGGCGCCGGGGTAGGTGCCAGAGCCGGAGCGCTCAAAGGCGGCGTGGGAACGGCCAGCGTCGTGATCGCCGACGGCCCCGCCGAGGGGACGACGGTCTCCGCCTTGATCGTGGCCAATCCGGTGGGTTCGGTCTTCGATCCGCGAACAGGTTTGCCGTGGGGCGTCGGCTCGGACGGCGCGGAATCTTTCGGACTCAGGCCTCCCGACGCGTCCGAACTCGCGGCAGCCAACGCCGTCGCGGCCAAGGGAACCGTCCTCAACACCACGATCGGTGTGGTCGCCACCGACGCCGCCCTGACCAAAGCCGGGTGCCGACGCGTCGCTGTCGCAGGTCACGACGGTCTGGCTCGTGCGATTCGGCCCGCACATTCGCCGCTCGACGGCGACACGATCTTCGCCCTCGCTACCGGTGATCACAAGCCGAATTCGGAGATCGCGGTTCCGGCCGCCTTCCCGAACGATCTGCCCGTACTCGACGCGGTGTGCGCAGCTTCGGCGCAGGTGGTCGAACGTGCGATCGTCACAGCGATTCTGGACGCCACGTCGGTGGCCGGAATCCCGAGCTACCGCGAACTCTTCCCGTCCGCATTTCTCTAGGCAGCACTCCTGGTGTCGGCGGTAATCTCGAATTGAGCCTGGTCGCCAGTGAGCGAATCAGAAAAACCGGATCGACGGTGGAGGACGCACACGATGACGATGGATTTCAACAATCCGGACTTCGGCACCCGGACGCCGGCACCGAAATCCGGTCCGCCCTCGGTGTGGAAGCAGTCGGCCGTATTGGTGGGCGGCTTCGCGATCCTGCTCTACGTGATCGAGATCGTGGATGTCATCTCCGGTCAGAATGTTCAGAATGCCGGCGTCACCCCGCGCACGCTCGACGGTCTGTGGGGAATCCTGTTCGCCCCGGTACTTCACGACGACTGGGGCCACCTGATCGCCAACACCATTCCGGTGCTGATTCTCGGATACCTCGTGCTGGTGACGGGAATCGCGCGCGGACTCGCGGCGACCGGCATCATCTGGGTGATCGGCGGTGTCGGGACCTGGTTGTTCGCCGGCTCGAACTCGAAGCACGTGGGTGCGTCCGTGCTGATCTTCGGCTGGGTCACCTACCTGCTGGTGCGCGGGTTCTTCACGCGCAGCTTCACCCAGATCCTGATCGGCGTTGCTGTTTTCGTCGTGTACGGCGGAGTGCTGTGGGGCGTACTGCCGAGCGATCCACGGGTTTCCTGGCAAGGACATCTGTTCGGAGCGATCGGCGGCGTGGTGGCCGCGTGGGCGCTGACGTCGGGGGAGAGGGCCAAGCGCGCAGGGTCGACGCCGGCCGTTCGACCACCGAGTTTCTGAACGGACGTGGGTCACACCCTCACTGCGGTGTGACTTCGACGCGCCAAAACCACCAAGAGCTTTTTCCCAGACGGGTAGACGTGGCAGCATGACCGGTATGCGCATGACCGTCCTGGGGTGTTCCGGCAGCGTCACGGGTCCGGATTCACCGGCTTCGGGATACCTGCTCACGGCACCGGGAACTCCGCCGCTCGTGATCGACTTCGGCCCGGGAGTTCTTGGGGCGTTGCAGCGATACGCCGATCCGGGCGAGGTGACGATCCTGCTTTCGCACCTTCATGCGGACCACTGTCTGGACATGCCCGGCCTGCTCGTCTGGCGTCGCTATCACCCCAACCCGCCGGTCGGACGGGCTCTGGTTTACGGCCCCACCGACACCGCGTGCCGCATCGGAGTGTCCTCCGCCGAGTGCGCCGGCGAGATGGACGACATCTCCGACACCATCGACGTCCGGCTCTGGGCCGAGAACGATCCGGTGACGTTCGGAGAACTGAGCGTCGTCGCCCGTCGGATGAATCATCCACCCGAGGCTTATGGATTCCGGATCACCGGCGCCGACGGCCGCGTGCTCGTCTATACAGGCGACACCGGTATGTGCGACAACGTCGTCGAACTCGCGCGTGGTGCAGACGTGTTGCTCTCCGAAGCGTCGTGGACCGACAGCCCCGATCGACCTGAGGGAGTCCATCTCTCCGGCAAGGAAGCCGGCCGTGTGGCTGCGCTCGCCGGCGTCAAGGAACTTCTCCTCACCCACATCCCGCCGTGGACATCGCGTGAAGACGTGATCGCCGAAGCGAAATCCGAATTCTCCGGACCGGTTCATGCCGTCTCCGCCGGAAGTGTCTACGACATCTGATTCCCCTCACATTCGATGCAGCGCCGACCGGGCGACCGCTAGGCTCACGAAGGTGACTACACGAGAAGACGGTAGGGCGGACGACGAGCTCCGCACGGTCAAGATCACCCGCGGGTTCACCAGTCATCCGGCCGGATCCGTTCTGGTCGAGTTCGGGAACACACGCGTCATGTGCACGGCCAGTGTCGAAGAAGGTGTACCCCGCTGGCGCAAGGGCTCCGGCTTGGGTTGGCTGACAGCCGAATACGCGATGCTTCCGGCCGCCACGCACACACGCAGTGGCCGCGAATCGGTCAAGGGCAAGGTCGGCGGACGCACGCAGGAGATCAGTCGACTCATCGGCCGGTCACTTCGGGCGTGCATCGATCTCGCGGCAATCGGTGAGAACACCATCGCCCTCGACTGTGATGTCCTCCAAGCCGACGGTGGCACTCGCACCGCGGCAGTGACGGGGGCATACGTAGCCCTGGTCGACGCCGTGACGTACCTGCGCGCAGCCGACCTGCTTTCCGACCCACAGCCCATCTCGTGTGGCATAGCGGCCGTCAGCGTCGGCGTCGTGGACGGACGAGTTCGTCTCGACCTTCCGTACGAAGAGGATTCGCGTGCCGAGGTCGACATGAATGTCGTGGCCACCGATACCGGCACGCTGGTGGAAATTCAAGGAACCGGTGAGGGCGCCACCTTCCCGCGCTCGACGCTGGACAAGCTGCTCGACTCCGCTCTGGCGGGTTGTGAGCAACTTTTCGAGATACAGCGTCAGGCGTTGGCCGAGCCGTATCCCGGGGTGCTCCCCGAACCGAAGAATCCGGAACCCAAGAAGAAGTTCGGTGCCTGAGCTGTGAGCGTACGAGTATTGGTTGCCAGCCGAAATGCCAAGAAACTGAAGGAACTTCATCGAGTTCTCGACGCCGCCGGAGTCAACGGAATCGAACTGGTCGGGCTCGACGAGGTTCCGCCGTTCCCCGAAGCCCCCGAGACCGGAGCGACGTTCGAGGAGAATGCGCTCGCCAAAGCCCGTGACGGGGCCGCTGCAACCGGAATGGCTTGCATCGCAGATGATTCCGGTGTCGAGATCGATGCACTCAACGGTATGCCGGGTGTGCTGTCCGCGCGGTGGTCGGGCACTCACGGGAACGACGGCGCGAACACCGCTCTGGTACTGGCTCAGCTGGGGGACGTGCCCGACGAGCGGCGGGGCGCGGCATTCGTCTCCGCCTGTGCACTGGTGATCCCCGGCGGCGACGAGACTGTCGTGCGCGGCGAATGGCGCGGGGTGATCGGCCGAGAACCGGCCGGCGACGGCGGATTCGGATACGACCCCATCTTCCGTCCGGACGGCGACACCCGCTCGGCCGCAGAACTCACCCCGGCCGAAAAGGATGCGGCGTCACATCGAGGGCGCGCGCTCGTACAGCTCGTTCCGGCATTGGCCGCACTGGCCGGCTGAACCGAATCCGAAAAGTAGAGCCCTGAACGCGTCTGCGTTCAGGGCTCTACTTTTCGACACTCTCAGAGCTGATAAGCCTGCTTCACCTGGGCGGTTCGCTTGTGCTCGAACACGAACGACAGGAAGGGGATCGTGCCGGCGAGCGCAGTGGCAACCGTCGTCCCGGGCTTCCACCGGGCCTTGATCGCCAAGTCGATCGTGAACACGAGGTAGAGCATGTAGAACAGGCCGTGGATCTGACCGATGTAGAACAACCACGACGGTGCGTCCGCGGAATTGTCGAGAATCAGGTACTTGTAGACCATCTCACCGGTCAGGAACAGCAGCCAGAGGCCGGTGATCCAGGCGAGGACGCGGTATCGGACCAGCGCCGACGCAACCTTCTTCTGTTTTTCTGCGTTGACTGCGGGGGTAGCGATGCTCGCTTCCGAACCGGTACTCACGTCGTGCTCCTATCGGACTCGCGAGCGGCGAGCTGCGCAAGGTAGTCGTTGTATTCCAGCATTTGGCGGGCTTCAGGATCGTCGACGTCGAGGTTCACATCGTCGAACTCGGCCTGCGGGCGTTGCGGCAAGAGGTCGGCGGGAATCTCACGCGGCTCCGCGGCGGCTTCCTCGGCCTCGGCCTCTTCGGGGTCCACGTCTTCGAGCTGAACGAACTTGCGATACGCGTACACGACAAACGCCGCGAACAGCGGCCACTGGAACGCGTACCCGAGATTCTGTCCGGACCCTCCGACGGCTTCGAAGCGCTCCCACTGCCACCAGCCGAGCGCGAGGCAGCCGGCGGCTGACACGATGACCAGCAGAATCAGCGCAGGTCGGCGTTTCGTAGCGTTCTTGGACACACTAAGACGGTACCTGAGAGCTATAGTGCCTCGCCCTGCGATCTCCGACACGGTGTCGTAGAGGCCGTGCCACGGCGTGTCGTAGAGGCCGTGCCACGGCGTGTCGTAGAGGCCGTGCCACGGCGTGTCGTAGAGGCCGTGCCACGGCGTGTCGTAGGAGCCGTGCCACGGCGTGTCGAAGAAGCTGCATGTGCGCTACGCCCATCCTCGACCGCACCGTCGGGCATTGAACACATTCTCCCGGCTGAACTGCATCGATAACCTCGGGCGTATCCGACAACAGGGGAGCGTTCATGCACATCAGAGTGATTCGTCCGGTCATCGACACCACACTCACGCCTGCTGTGACAGCCGAGGTGGAGCACTGGGCAGCGCCCGGTACGAGGGTCGACGTCGTTTCGCTGCGTTCCGGAACGGAGAGCATCGAGAGTGAGTACGACGAGGCGCTGGCCGGCCCCGGGATCGTGCAGAGGGTAGAAGAGGCGGCCGCTGACGGCGTCGACGGTGTATTCATCACGTGTTTCGCCGATCCCGGAGTGCATGCCGCCCGAGAGATCATCGACGCACCGGTGGTCGGCGGCTTCGAGCCGTCCTTCCTGACGGCGGTGAGTCTGGGCGATCGGGTCGGCGTCGTGACCATCCTGCCCAATGTCGTGCCGATGCTTCGATCGCTCACTCGGCGATACGGGCTGGACAATCGGCTGGGCAGTATTCGTGTCGTGGACATGCCGGTGCTCGGACTCACCGATCGGGAGGTTCTGATCGATCGACTGGCCGATCAGGCGTCTGCGGCCGTGGAGAACGGGGAGGCGGACTCCATTGTTCTCGGTTGTACCGGCATGCTCGGTGTGACCGGCGCAGTCCGAGACAGGCTGCATGACACAGGGATTCATGTTCCAGTTGTGGATCCGACGGCAGCCGCGATCACGTGGTTGGAGAGCTCGGTCCGTCTGGGGCTGACGCCGAGTCGGACGACGTACATGACTCCACCGGTCAAGGATCGAAAGCGCTGAACGTGATCAAGAACTGAAAAGCCCCGCCGGATCAGATCCGGCGGGGCTCTTCGTTGTGCGCGAGGGGGGACTTGAACCCCCACGTCCTGAGACACTGGAACCTAAATCCAGCGCGTCTGCCAATTCCGCCACTCGCGCGCGGAATTCAAAGGATACGCGAGTGGAATCGCTCGCGGGAACACCACCCTGGTCGGGATGTGCCCGCCTGCTCTCAGGCCGATTCGGCGAGCGGATCCGCTGCCGGCGAGGTGGTGGTTTTCTTCGATCGGCGCGGTTGTTCAGCGGTGCGTTGATACCGCCACGCAGCGTGGGTGAGTGTCCGAACATCGACGTCGAGGTGTTCCGACACCGCAACAAGCAATTCGGTTGCGTCGGTGCTCGACAACAATTCCTCGCTGCTGCTCGCCTCGGTGGCGAACCGTGCAAGCAGATCTTTCGAGGCTGCCGACAACTTCCCGGACAAGAACACCAGCGTCTCGAAGGTCCTGGGGCCGAGGCCCGGAACGGAGACGACTGCCGAGCGGAGGCTTTCGGTGTCCTCGACGTCGGCACTGGACCGGCAACCGGCGTCGACGAGCGCCTTGGCTGCGCGAGCTACACCTTCGGCTTTGGTGGAGTAGTTGCCCGGCACGCGCTGGCGATTGCCGAGAACCGTTGCGAGTTCGTCGCCACGGTCGGTGAAGGCGGCGAGAGCGGACAGGTTGTCGAGATGTTCGCCGGCGGTTACCGAGCGGTGTGTGCGCCAACGGTCGACGACGGCGTGGACTCCGGTCTTCGGCGTTCCGTAGGCGGCGCGCGACGAGAAGATCGCGTCGAGAAGGGCGGCTTCGGACTCGCGCGGCCAACCCTGATTCCAATGCGGCCACGCCTCGCGCGGAAGTTCGGCGGCGATGAATTCGACCGCTCTGGCTACGTCTGTGTCTTTCATGATTTCTCCCCCCGAGAAGTTGTCCTGTGTGGACGCGCTGAACGTAGCGAGAGGGTCCGACAGATTGTGGCCGCGAACGCACGGGATCGGTCGTCCGTCAAGGAGGTCACGAATTGGTAACAATAAATATGAGGGGTTCCTCAGGTTTCTGAAAATCCCGGTAACAGTCCCAGGCAGGGCGTTCGCGACCTACTCACGAGTCACTTTCTCGAAGTCTCGTGAGGAAAATCACGGCCCCGAAAGTCCAGATTTCCAGGGCGCCGACAAACGTGAGGAAATCCTCATGATTCTGTGTAAACCTTGTCTTGCACGAACGCCCTGACTCCGTCGATTCTCTCGACGAATTCGCGAGCACTTCAGCCGGGCAGCACACCGCAAATCCCACCTCGCCGCAGAGGTGACCAGGAGAGGACGTACGCGTGACGATCGATGACACGACACCTACAGGAAACGGACGCGACTCGAAGGGTGGGCGCCGTTTCGGCGTCGATGGGGGACAGTCCCGCACGACCAGTAAAGGTGCCCTCGTCGATTCGCTGAACAACGGCGTTTCCTACGCAATCGCTTTCGGTGGTCAGGGCGCTCCCTGGCTCACCTCGCTCGAGGAGCTCAGCCGTGACAACGGCCTGGAGCCCGTTCTGACCGATCTGGTCAACGACGCAGCCGCACGCCTCACGCCCGTTGCACAGGATCTTCTCGTGGTTCGCCCGGTCGGGTTCGATCCGATCGCGTGGATGCTCGAAGCCGAGATCGTCGACGAAGAAGAAGGCGAGAAGTCGGCGGGTCCGTCCGCTGCAGCGCTCACCGCAGCTCCGGTGTCACTCCCCGGCGTCTTCCTCACGCAGCTTGCGGCGTTGCGTGCACTCTCCGCTCAGGGTCTGGATGTAGCCGGTAACCCGCCAGCCGCCGTCATCGGCCACTCGCAGGGTCTTCTGGCCACGGCTGCCGTAGCCGCGCAGGGCAACGACGACGGTGAGCTCCTCGCCGTCGCGCAGCTCGTCGGCGCCGCTGCCAGCCTCGTCGGCCGTCGCCGTGGCGTCATCGCCGGCGCCTCCGCGAAGCCGATGGTTGCGGTTTCGGGCGTCGATCCCGAGCGTCTCGCTGCCATCGTCGCCGAGCTTGCCGAGGGTGTGGCGCCCGAGCGCGCGGCTGTCCTCGCTATTCGCAACGGCCGTCGCCGCGTCGTCCTTGCCGGGCCGCCCGCTCAGCTGGCACGCGTGCAAGAACGCTGCGAGCAGATCGAAGCCGAAGAAGCCCGTGAGCGTGAGGGCAAGAAGCGTGGCGGTTCCGTCTTCGCTCCGTCCTTCGATCCGCTCGACACCGAAATCGGCTTCCACCACCCCGCATTGGCCGAGGCCGTCGAACTTGTCGGCAGCTGGGCAACCCGTTGCGGTCTCGACGCGGACCGTGCGCGTGAACTTGCGCAGGGTGTCCTCGTCGATCCGGTCGACTGGGTCGAGGCTGTCGACGGCGCAATCTCCGCCGGCGCCAAGTGGATTCTCGATCTCGGACCCAGCGATCAGCTGACCCGTATGACGTCCTCTTCGCTGCGTGGACAGGGCATCGGCATCATTGCCGCCGCCACCCGTGGTGGACACCGCAATCTGCTCACTCCCGGCGCTGCGCCCGAGGTCTCACGTTCGTGGTCCGAGTTCGCGCCGAAGCCCGTTGCGCTTCCCGGCGGCCGCATCGGCGTCGAGACCGCGTTCACGAAGCTGACCGGTCGTTCGCCCATCCTGCTCGCAGGCATGACGCCGACGACGGTCGACGCCAAGATCGTCGCCGCGGCAGCCAATGCCGGTCACTGGGCCGAGCTTGCCGGTGGTGGACAGGTCACCGAGGAGATCTTCGAAGACCGTGTCGCAGAGCTGAAGATGCTGCTCGAGCCGGGCCGCGCGGTCCAGTTCAACTCCTTGTTCCTCGACCCGTACCTGTGGAAGCTGCAGCTCGGTGGCAAGCGTCTGGTGCAGCGTGCCCGTACTGCCGGTGCTCCCATCGACGGCGTCATCGTCACCGCCGGTATCCCGGAACTCGAAGAGGCCGTTGCCCTCATCGACGAGCTGTCCGAGATCGGGATCACCAACATCGCGTTCAAGCCCGGCACCGTGGCGCAGATCCGTTCCGTGATCCGTATCGCCAACGAGGTTCCGAACTTCCCGGTCATCGTCCACATCGAAGGTGGCCGCGCCGGTGGACACCACTCGTGGGAAGACCTCGACGACCTGCTCCTCGACACGTACGCCGAGCTGCGTACACGTCCGAACCTGGTCATCTGCGTCGGCGGTGGCATCGGAACACCGGAGCGCGCAGCCGATTACCTGACCGGCCGCTGGTCTGCCGCGGCCGGTTTCCCGGCCATGCCCGTCGACGGCATCCTGGTCGGCACCGCAGCCATGGCGACTCTCGAGGCCACCACCTCTCCCGAGGTCAAGCAGCTTCTCGTCGACACACCCGGTACGCCGGACTGGGTCGGTGCCGGTACCGCTGAAGGTGGAATGGCCTCGGGCCGTAGCCAGCTCGGTGCCGACATCCACGAAATCGACAACGCGGCTTCGCGTACCGGACGCCTCCTCGACGAGGTTGCCGGTGATTCCGAGGCAGTGGCCGAGCGCCGCGAGGAGATCATCGCCGCCCTCGACGTCACCGCCAAGCCGTACTTCGGCGACGTCGAGACCATGACGTACGCGCAGTGGCTGCGTCGCTACCTCGAGCTGACCGTCGGCATCGACGCCGCGAAGGAATTCGACTGCGGCGCAGATCTTCAGGACGCCATCGTCGAGGCGACCTCGAGCCCGTGGCTCGACATCACCTGGCGTGCTCGCTTCGGTGAGATGCTCCAGCGCACCGAGGCGCGTCTGCACCCGGTCGACCGCGGCCCGATTCCCACGCTGTTCGGCGACGCCGAGACTCTCGAGCGCCCCGAGGCTGCGATCTGCGCACTGCAGGCGTCGTACCCGGACTACTCGACGACCGTTCTGCATCCCGCAGACGTCTCGTTCTTCATCTCGCTGTGCAAGACGCCGGGCAAGCCGGTCAACTTCGTTCCCGTCGTCGACGGTGACGTGCGTCGTTGGTGGCGCAGCGACTCCCTGTGGCAGGCTCACGATCCCCGCTACACCGCCGATCAGGTTTGCGTCATCCCCGGCACCGTTGCCGTCGCAGGCATCACCCGTGTCGACGAGCCGGTCGGTGACCTGCTCGATCGCTTCGAGAAGGCCACCTACGACGAATTGGTCGCTGCCGGAACCACTCCGATTGCACTCGCGAGCCGTCGCCACCAGGATTCCGCACCCGGACTTCTCGACGCCGTCCTCTCGGCTCCCGACCTCCAATGGGCCGGCCGCCTGACCCAGAACCCCGTCCGCCGTCTCGGCGACCTCGACGAGTGGAGTGCAGAGTCTGCCGACAAGGCAGTTCACGGCACCACCGGTTCCAGTCTGACCGTCGTCGATTCCTCGCACGTGCTGCTTTCGGTTCCGTTGGTGGCAGACAAGTCCGTCGACATCACGATCACGATCCCCGAGTCCGTCGTCGACGGCGGCGCTCCGGTCGTCACCGAGGCAGACGCCGAAGGTGCGATGTCCGCGCTGCTGGCAGTTGCTGCCGGACAGGAACTTCCGGCAGTCAAGAACGGCAAGGCCCGCCTCAACGTCGCGTGGGTTCCCGATCGAATCGCCGATCACGCCGGTGTCACAGGTTCCGGCCTGCCCGCCACGCTCAGTGTCAGCGGCAAGGCTGTTCCGGACGTCGTCGTCGGAGCATGCTGGCCCGCCGTCTTCGCGGTCCTCGGCGCAGCCAAGCTCGACAGTCTTTCCGTCATCGAAGGCATGCTCGACCTGGTCCACCTCGACCACACCGTCGACTTCGTCGGTGAGCTGCCGTCCGAGACAAGCATTCTCGTCGTCAACGCCGAGGTCGCCTCGGTTCTCGACACCGACCTCGGTCGCGTCGTCGAGGTCAAGGTCGAGGTCGGTGCCATGCTCGGCGAGGGCCTCGACGCCCCCGCAGTCGTCACCATGACCGAGCGTTTCGCGATCCGCGGACGCACCGGCGCAGGCGAACTCGCCGACCCGGCTCGCGCCGGTGGATCGATCAGCGACGCGGCTGTCGACACCTCGCGTCGTCGTCGCCGTGACGCGAAGATCCTCGCGCCGGTCAGCATGGGCGCCTTCGCTCAGGTTTCCGGTGACCACAACCCGATTCACACCTCCGACAACGCCGCTCTGCTGGCCGGCCTCGGAACCCCGATCGTGCACGGCATGTGGCTCTCCGCCGCAGCGCAGCAGGTTGTCACCGCAGTCGACCCGGCCGAGACCCGCGTCCCGCCGCGCCGCCTGACCGCCTGGACCGCCCGCTTCCTCGGGATGGTTCGCCCCGGCGCCGAGATCGACGTCCGCGTCGATCGTGTCGGTATCGACCAGGGTGCCGAAATCGTCGAGGTCGGCTGCCGCATCGACGGTGAACTGGTCATGGTTGCCACCGGCCGCACCGCTGCGCCGAAGACCGTCTACGCCTTCCCCGGCCAGGGCATCCAGCGCCCGGGCATGGGCCTCGACGCTCGGGCTCGCTCCAAGGCCGCCCGCGACGTCTGGGAGCGCGCGGACAAGCACACCCGCAAGGCACTCGGATTCTCGATTCTCGCTGTCGTGCGCGACAACCCGGTGACCGTCAAGGCCCGTGGTGTCGAGCACAGGCATCCCGACGGTGTCCTGCACCTGACGCAGTTCACCCAGGTGGCCATGGCCGTTCTCGGTGTTGCCCAGGTTGCCGAGCTGCGCGAGTCCGGAACCTTCATCGAAGATTCCCTTCTGGCCGGTCACTCGGTTGGTGAGTACAACGCACTCGCTGCCGTCGCCGAGGTCTTCCCGCTCGAAGCACTTCTCGAGGTCGTCTTCCAGCGTGGCTCTGCGATGCACCAGCTCGTTCCCCGCGACGAAGCCGGACGCTCCGACTACCGCATGGCCGCTATTCGCCCGTCGCAGATCGGTGTTTCCGACGACGACGTGCAGGACTTCGTCGCCGGTGTGGCCGAGGCTTCCGGAGAGTTCCTCGAAATCGTCAACCTGAACCTGCGCGGCAGCCAGTACGCCATTGCCGGTTCGGTAGCCGGTCTCGACGCTCTCGAGGTCGAAATTGACCGTCGTCGAGCAGAATTCGGTGGCAAGCGGGCATACATCCAGGTCCCCGGCATCGACGTGCCGTTCCACTCCACGGTCCTTCGCGGCGGTGTGGCGGACTTCCGCGTGTGCCTGCAGGACTTGCTCCCGCACGACATCGACCCGGACATCCTGATCGGCCGCTACATCCCGAACCTGGTTCCGAAGCCGTTCTCACTGCGTCGCGACTTCGTTCAGGAAATCGCCGACCTGGTGCCGTCCGAGCCGCTGCTGGAAGTCCTCGCAGACTTCGACAGCTATGCAACGCGCACTCACGAGTTGTCCCGCATCATCCTGATCGAGCTGCTGGCTTGGCAGTTCGCCAGCCCGGTCCGTTGGATCGAGACGCAGGACTTGCTCTTCAGCGACGAGTCCGAAGGTGGACTCGGAGTCGAGCGCTTCGTCGAGATCGGCCTCGGCGCTGCCCCGACCGTGGCGAACCTCGCGTCGCAGACCCTCAAGCTGCCGGGTCGCTTCGGCTACCCGGTCGAGGTTCTCAACGTCGAACGCGAAGCCGCGATCGTCTACGGCACCGACGTCGACCCCGCTGTCGATGACGACGACGAGATCGAAGCCCCTGCCGCGCAGGCCGCGCCGACCGCCGCAGCCGCTGCTCCGGTTGCCGCTGCCGCTCCCGCTGCACCCTCGGGCGGACCGCGTCCGGATGACCTCACCTTCAAGGCACCGGATGCCACGAAGGTCCTGATCAGCCTGTGGACCAAGCTCCGTCCCGATCAGGTCGGCCCCGCCGACACGATCGAGGCACTGTGCGACGGCGTCTCCTCGCGTCGTAACCAGCTTCTGGTCGACCTCGGCTCCGAGCTGTCCCTCGGCGCCATCGACGGTGCCGCGGATGCCGACATGGGCTCCTTGGGAGCAACCGTCGACAAGCTCGCCCGTACGTACAAGCCGTTCGGACCGGTGCTCTCCGATTCGATCAACGATCACCTGCGCAAGGTCTTCGGCCCCTCGGGCAAGCGTCCCGGCTACATCGCCGACCGCGTCAAGAAGGTCTGGGAACTGGGCGACGGCTGGGCACACCACGTCACCGCAGCAGTGGCTCTCGGCACCCGCGACGGCGCCAGCATCCGCGGCGGCGACCTCGGTGGCCTGAGCTCCGGCGCACTGGCCGACGCTGCAGCAGTGGACGCAGTCATCGACAGCGCAGTTGCCTCGGTCGGCTCTGCTCGCGGAGTCAGCGTCTCGCTGCCGGCCACCGGTGGCGGAAGCGGCGGAACCGTCGACGCAGCCGCTCTGGGCGAGTTCACCGAGAACATCACGGGCCGCAACGGCGTTCTGGCCTCGGCCGCCCGCCTGGTGCTCGAGCAGCTCGGACTGAACGAAGAAGCAGCAGTCGCGACGGTCGAGGACACCGAACTGGTCGACCTGGTCTCGGCTGAACTCGGCTCCGACTGGCCGCGTCTGGTTGCTCCGGCATTCGACGCGCAGAAGGCGGTCCTGCTCGACGACCGTTGGGCAAGTGCGCGTGAGGATCTCGCTCGCATCTGGATCCGGTCGAGCGAAGCGAGGGGTGGTGTCTCAGGTGACACCGCGTTGTCGGTCGAGAACTTCATCGGTGCCGGTTCCACTGTCGCCGCACAGGCGAAGTGGTGGGCCACCCGCGCGACCGACGAAGGCCGCACGGCGCTCGCCGAGGTCTACACCCGCATCGCTGATGCGGCTGCGGCGGCAGAATCCGACGCACCTGAGTGGGCAGGCGAGGTCGCAGTAGTGACCGGCGCCAGCAAGGGCTCCATCGCGGCAGCGGTCACGGGCAAGCTCCTTGCCGGTGGCGCAACGGTATTCGTGACCACCTCGCGACTCGACGGTCAGCGCCTCGGCTTCTACCGCGACCTGTACCGCGAGAACGCTCGCGCCGGTGCAGCCCTCTGGGTGGTTCCCGCGAACATGGCGTCGTACACCGACGTCGACGCACTGATCGACTGGATCGGCAACGAGGCCACCGAGAACGCAGGTGGCGCAAAGAAGCTCATCAAGCCGGCCATGACGCCGACGATGCTCTTCCCGTTCGCAGCTCCCCGTGTCGGCGGTGAACTCTCCGACGCCGGCGCTCGCGCCGAAATGGAAATGCGCGTGCTGCTCTGGTCGGTGGAGCGTCTCATCGGCGGTCTGTCGAAGATCGGTTACGACAGCGACGTCGACACCCACCTGCACGTAGTGCTGCCCGGTTCGCCGAACCGCGGAACGTTCGGCGGCGACGGTGCTTACGGTGAGGCCAAGGCTTCGCTGATCGCCGTGGTCAACCGTTGGAAGGCCGAGCGCAACTGGGCCGAGCGGGTGACGTTGGCACACGCGGTCATCGGTTGGGTTCGCGGAACCGGTCTCATGGGTCACAACGATCCGATCGTCGACGCAGTCGAAGCTGCGGGCGTCCGCACCTGGTCCACCCAGGAGATGGCCACCCAACTGCTGAAGACGGCAACCCGCGAATCGCGACGCGCCGCTGCAGAGGCTCCGCTCGAGGTCGACCTGACCGGCGGACTGTCCGAGGCCAACCTGGATCTGGGTGCTTTGGCCAAGGAAGCTGCCGAGGTGGCCGAGATCGCCGAAGCCGTTGACGAAGCCGTCGACGAGTCCAGCATCCTGGCGTTGCCGGCACCGGCTCGTCTCGACGACTCGGTCAAGGCTCCGAGCTGGCCCGAACTGGACGTCACTCCCGCGGACCTCGTGGTCATCGTGGGTGCCGGAGAGCTCGGACCCTACGGTTCCTCACGTACCCGCTTCGAGATGGAGGTCGACGAGCAGCTCTCTGCCGCAGGCGTTCTCGAATTGGCGTGGAACACCGGACTCATCGTCTGGGAGAACGATCCCAAGCCGGGTTGGTACGACGTCGAATCCGGCGACCTGGTACCCGAGGCGGAAATCGCGGACAAGTACCACGATGCAGTCGTCGAGCGTTGCGGCATCCGTCGTTACGTCGACGAGGGCGCGATGATCGACAACACCGCTCCGCTGCTCACCTCGGTGTTCCTGGACAAGGATCTGAGCTTCGTGGTCGGCAGTGAGGCAGAGGCGCAGGCCTTCGTCGAATCCGATCCGGAGAACACGACGGCCACGGTTTCCGCCGAGTCCGGCGACTGGACGGTCACTCGCCGCGCAGGCACCGAGATCCGCGTCCCGCGCAAGATGAAGCTGACTCGTAGTGTCGGCGGCCAGATCCCGACCAACTTCGACGTCACCAAGTGGGGCATCCCCGCCGACATGGCGGATTCGGTCGACCGCGTCGGACTCTGGAACATCGTCGCAACGGTGGACGCCTTCCTTACCGGCGGCTTCACTCCGAGCGAACTGCTCCGTTGGGTACACCCGAGCCTGGTCGCCAACACGCAGGGCACCGGCATGGGCGGCATGACCTCCATGAGGAGCCTGTACATCGACACGCTGCTCGGCGAGAACCGTCCGAACGACATCCTGCAGGAAGCGCTGCCGAACGTCATTGCAGCGCACGTCGTTCAGTCGTACGTCGGCGGTTACGGCGCGATGGTTCACCCCGTCGCAGCCTGCGCCACGGCAGCAGTATCCGTCGAAGAAGGCGTCGACAAGATCCGACTCGGCAAGGCGCAGTTGGTTGTTGCCGGCGGGTTCGACGATCTGAGCACGGAAGGCATCATCGGCTTCGGTGACATGTCGGCCACTGCCAAGACCGAGGACATGCACGCCAAGGGCATCGAGGATCGCCGCTTCTCGCGGGCCAACGATCGTCGCCGCGGCGGCTTCGTCGAGTCGGCCGGTGGCGGAACGATTCTCCTCGCTCGTGGTGACCTGGCGCTCGAGATGGGTCTGCCCGTCCTCGGTGTGGTCGCCTGGGCCGGATCGTTCGCCGACGGTGTCCACACCTCGATCCCGGCACCGGGACTCGGAGCACTGGGCGCCGGACGCGGGGGAGCGGATTCGCAGCTCGCACTCTCGCTCAACGCTCTCGGCGTGAGCGCCGACGACATCGCCGTGATCTCCAAGCACGACACCTCCACGGCCGCCAACGATCCCAACGAGGCAGAGCTGCACGAGCGCCTCGCCGGGGCATTGGGACGCAGTGAAGGTGCGCCGATGTTCGTGGTCTCGCAGAAGAGCCTGACCGGTCACGCCAAGGGCGGTGCCGCAGCCTTCCAGTTGATCGGGCTCTGCCAGGTATTGAGCCAGGGCATCGTCCCGCCGAACCGCAGCCTCGACTGCGTCGACGACAAGATGGCCGAGTTCGAGCACCTCGTGTGGGCACGTCAGCCGCTCAAGTTCGGTGATCAGCTTCCGCTGCGCGCCGGTCTGCTGACCAGCCTCGGCTTCGGTCACGTCTCCGGACTGATCGCCGTCGTGCACCCGCAGGCATTCGTCGAGTCGGTTCCGGCCGACAAGCGTGCGGACTACGTTGCTGCGGCGCAGCAGCGGACGATCGACGGTCAGCGTCGCCTCGCCAAGGCGATGTGCGGTGGCGACAGCCTCTACGAGCGGCCTGCGGATCGTCGTCTCGGTGCCGACGGAACGCCGGCCAAGGCGTCGCGTCAGCTCGAAGCGGACATGCTGCTGAGCGAGGACGCACGACTCGGCGCAGACCAGGTGTATCGCTCGAATCTGCCCGGCTGCAAGTAATAATCACGGTATGGGAGTTCTGGGTATCGGCTTCGACCTCGTGACGGTGTCGGAGTTCGCCGAGCAATTGAACAGGCCGGGAACGGCAATGCTCGACAACTTCACACCGGGCGAGCGTCGAGACGCCGCTACCCGGAGCTCCGAACCGGCACGACACTTCGCCGCACGGTGGGCGGCGAAGGAAGCAGTGATCAAGGCGTGGTCGACTGCTCTCTTCGCCAGCCCGCCGGTGCTGGGGGAGATGATCCACAATCAGATCGAAGTCGTCTCGGACGCCTGGGGGCGCCCCGGCATTCGGCTTCGTGGTGACGTGGCCAAACACCTCACCGGCGTGAAGATTCATATCTCGCTCACCCACGACGGGGACATGGCCGGCGCGTTCGCGGTCATCGAATCCGACCCGGAGTAACTCCGCCGGACACGAAAGAGCCGGTCTCCCAAGGGGAGACCGGCTCTTTCGTCGTTCGACTAGTCCTTCGTGCGGGACTCCTTCTCGGCGACGAGAAGATACGCGATCATCAACCTTTTCAGTTCGGCGACGGCGTCGGCATGCGACTGGCCGTCCTGAACCGAGAAATTGAGCATCGAATACACCACGTGGACAAGAACTTCCGCCATCATCAGGCGGCGATCTCGCCGAGTACGAGGCGTCAGCGGACCCAGCATCTTCGCGACGGTCTCGGCGAACTGCTTCTCGTGAATGACTCCGGTGGCCCGCGTGGACGGCGTCGACTGCATCGCCAACCAGACTTCGCGACGCGACGGATCAGACGTCCACAGCCCGGCCATGTGATCGACGAAACTGTTCAGGAACCGCAACCAGTCGAGTGATGGCACCTCGCCGCCGAACTGCGCAAGCTCGTGCTGGACCCCGACGAGGTCCTGGCGGTTCAATTCGCACACGATGACGTACTTGTTGGCGAAGAACTGGTAGAGCGTCCCGATCGGGACGTCGGCTCGTGCCGCGACCTCTTCGCAGGTGAACGATTCGAATCCGACATCGGTGAGGAGTTCGCGTGACGCCGCCAGGAGTGCGTCGAATTTACGCTGGCTGCGCTCTTGCGTCGGACGCTTGCGCGGCAGCAGTTCCTGCGGTTCTTCGAGGCTCTGGGGATTCTCGAGTGCCGGGTCGACTCGTCGCCGCGCGCGGTTACGAGTCGTGGGCTGCACGTCTTCCAGGCTATCGGTGTTTTCTGTCGAATTTGGGACTTGTGCATTATCCGGTGTCATTGGCCACCTACTTCGGCGGTCGTGATCGGTCGACACGCACCGCGCAGGTGCGCGCACACGAGTACCGATGCTGTTGCCACACCTCGATACTAGGTGACCACCTGTCCAGTATCCGAAGAGGTTGCTGTGCGGTGTGGCGAAAGCGGCGATCCTCCCGACTCCCTACGTCCGATTCGGGCACACTGAGATTCTTCGGGCACACCGAGATTCGATGCCGAGGAAAGGGAGACGATGACGGAAGAACTGCGAACCGCGGTACGTGGACTCATGCCGCGTGCCCGTGAAGATCTCAGCGCACTTGTGGCGATGAAGTCCGTCGCCGATGCACGGCAGTACCCGCCGGAAGAATGCGCGGCCGCAGCACATTGGGTCCTGGAGGCATTCCGCGATCAAGGTTTCGCCGACATCGAGGCGATCGAGACCTCCGACGGCTCGGCCGCCGTCGTCGGCCGGCGACCAGGTCCGGCCGGTGCCCGGACGGTTCTGCTGTACTGCCACTACGACGTTCAGCCGCCGGGAAACGAAGAGCTCTGGGGCTCGCCGCCTTTCGCACTCACCGAGCGCGACGGGCGGTGGTACGGACGTGGCGCTTCCGACTGCAAGGGCAACGTCGTCATGCATCTGACGGCGCTGCGTGCGCTAGCCGCCGCCGGTGTCGATCCGAGCGCACATCTGACGATCGTCGCCGAAGGTTCCGAGGAGATGGGCACCGGTGGCCTCGAGGATCTGGTGCGAGAGCGGCCCGAACTTTTCGCGGCCGACATGATTCTGATCGCCGATACCGGCAACACCGAGGTGGGGGAGCCGACGATCACGACGTCACTGCGCGGCATCGCCAACGTGGTGGTCCACGTGTCGACACTCGAGGGTGAGATTCACTCCGGCGTCTTCGGTGGGCCGGCGCCCGATGCGATCACCGCGCTGGTGCACATTCTCTCGACCCTGCACGACGGCGCCGGAAACACCACCGTCGAAGGCTTGACCAACGACCAGGAATGGGCCGGGGTCAGCTACGACGACGATCAGTTCCGTTCTGATGCGGGAGTGCTCGACGGCGTCCAACTGACCGGTTCCGGTTCGGTGGCAGAACAGGTGTGGGCTCGTCCGGCGCTGACCATTCTGGGAATCGACTGCCCGCCGGTGGTCGGTTCGGCGGCGGCGATCACGCCGCGCGCGTCCGCACGTCTGAATCTTCGCGTCCCGCCCGGCACGGATCCGGCGCAGGCACAGAAGTTGTTGACCGACCACCTCCGCGCAGCGGCGCCGTGGGGCGTCCACATCGAGGTCGTACCGGAATCGACGGGTTCACCGTTCTCGTCGTCGACCGAAGGAACGGGGTTCGCGCAACTGAAGTCTGCGCTGACCGATGCCTACGGCCGGGAAGTGGGATTTGCCGGCCAAGGCGGATCGATCCCGCTGTGCAGCGCGCTGGCCGAGCAGTTCCCCGACGCGGAGATCGCATTGATCGGCGTCGAGGAACCGCAGTGCCGCATTCATGCGCCCGACGAAAGCGTCGACCCGTCGGAGATCGAGAATCTCGCTTTCGCGGAGGCGCTGTTCTTGAGCAGATACTGAAGTCAGACCGACAAATCGCGTCGTAGCTTGGCGACGTGACCGGTGGCCCGGACGTTGTACTGGGCCACCTCGATCTTGCCTTCCTCGTCGACGAGGAACGTCGAGCGGATGACGCCCTGCACCGTCTTGCCGTACATCTTCTTCTCACCGAATGCGCCCCAGGCTTCGAGCGTCGCTTTCTCGGGGTCGGAGAGAAGCGGGAAGGTCAGTTCCTCGGTATCGCGGAATTTGGCGAGTTTGGCGGGCTTGTCCGGCGAGATTCCGATGACCTCGAGGCCGGCGCCGTTCAGTTCGGCGAGGCTGTCACGGAAGTCGCAGGCCTGCTTGGTGCACCCCGGCGTGCTGGCCGCTGGGTAGAAGTACACGATGACCTTGCGGCCGCGGTAATCGTGGAGTGAAACCTCGTTGCCGTCGGCGTCGGGGAGCGTGAAATCCGGCGCGACGTCGCCGGCGGACAATCTACTGTTCTCGGTCACGGGAATCGAGGTTAGTCGAGAAATTGCGCGGCAGGTGGGCGCGAGGGCATTCTGCTCCTCTACGGTAGAGCGAAGTGTCGGCGCGCTGCGTCCGCACAGCAGACCCGCACACAGAGCAGCAGAACACAGACAAGTTGGAGGACACGTGCCCAGGGACACCGAGAGCATCGAGCGCGAGATCGAGAAGGCGCGTAATCAGCTCGCGAGCACACTCGACGAACTGACGGTCCGCACCAACCCGAAGCGGCTGGTCGAGAACACCAAGAAGACGGTGCTCGCCAAGCTCAACGAGCCGGCAGTGAAGTACGCGCTGATCGCAGTCGGTTCAGTGGTGGGACTACTCGTGGTCCGGAAGATCATTCGCTGACCCGAGTCGTCGAAGACAGAACATGAAGAAGGCCCCCACCTGGTGAGGTGGGGGCCTTCTTGCAAGTGCGCCCACAGGGACTCGAACCCCGGACCCAGTGATTAAGAGTCACTTGCTCTACCAACTGAGCTATAGGCGCTCGCTCTTGCGAGACAGAACATTAGCCGACAGGCTCAGGAGTTTGCAAAACGCGTGTTCATCGTGGTGACGATGGTTACATCGCTTCCGTAATTCAGGAGTGTGGCGGGCGCGAATCCGGCCAGCGGACGGTGCTTTCCAACTGCTGTGCTAGGGCGAGAATCGTCGGTTCACCACCGCTGCGCGCGACCAGTTGGACGCTCAGGGGGAGCCCGCGTTCGGAGAACCCGGCGGGTACCGCGGCCGCCGGGTTGCCGCAGACATTCCAGATCGAACAGTAAGCGGCGATCGGCAGTGCCTTGCGGACTGCGGAGAGAAGGCCGGTTCCTTCGAGTTGTCCGATCGGGCGAGGCAAGGCAGGCGTGGTCGGCATCAGGACCAGGTCGAAGGTGTCGAAGACCTGGTTGACCGTCGCTGCAATTCGCTCGCCTTTGCGGTAAGCGAATTTCCCGACGCGCGCGGGAGCGGCTATCCGGCCGATCGACGCGAGTGCTCGTGTGCGCTTCTCCAGGAGTGCTGGCTGGTCGACGCGCACTGCTTCGTCGCGGACGCCGCCGAGCACCTGCGGGAGAAAAGCGGCAGTGGCATCCGGGTACTCGGGATCGTGTTCTTCGACGTGATGTCCCAACGCGCTCAACATCTCTGCGATCGAGAGCACCGCGGCAACGATCTCCGCTGACGGGCGGACGCCTCGGACCGGACTCCGGGTGGACACCGCGATGCGAAGCGGCCCGGGCGCCGACACGGCCGCGTCGGCAAAGCTGGTGCGGATCGTTTCGGCTGTGTAGTCGTCGGTCGCGGTGGTGCCGGTGATTGCGTCGTATACGAGTGCGCTGTCCTCGACCGAACGAGTGAGAGGCCCGAGCGTGCCGAGTCCGCGCCAGAGGTTTCGGTTCGGCGCGGTGCTCACCCGACCGCGTTGCGGCTTGAGGCCGAACAACCCGCAGAATGCCGAAGGCAATCGAATGGAACCGCCGCCGTCGCCGCCTATTGCCGCCGCGACCATTCCCGACGCGACGGCCGACGCAGATCCTCCGCTCGATCCGCCGGTGGATATGCCGGTGTCCCAAGGGTTTCTCGTGTAGCCGTTTGCGGCAGTCTCGGTGAAGGGCCAGATGCCGAACTCGGGCATCGTCGTCTTGCCGACGATCACCGCACCCGCCTCGCGCAACCGGCGGACAACCTCTGAATCGGCCGGTGCGATGCGCGTTGCTGCCGCACCGCCGTATGTCGTGGGCGTTCCGGCGACGTCGTTCTCGTCCTTGATTGCAATCGGGACTCCGTGCAGCGGGCCCAGGGTTTGGCCGTCGGCCTGACGTTGATCGAGCCGCGTCGCCTCGTCGAGTGCTTCGTCTGCGAGAACTCGCACAAATGCATTGAGCGTCGAATCGAGGCGTTCGATCCGGCGAAGTGTGTTCTCGGTGAGTTCGCGGGCCGACAATTCTCCGGACCGGATCAGAGCTGCCTGACCTGCCACCCCGGCAAATGCCAGCTCGCTGTCAGGTGTGGTTCCGCGCTCAGTCATCAGTCCTCCAGGCCGTGGTTCCGGTAACTGTGAAGTCTATTCACCACAACCTGGTCACCACGACACAAAGAAAAATCCCCACCTTCCGAAGAAGGTGGGGACCTTTGCAAGTGCGCCCACAGGGACTCGAACCCCGGACCCAGTGATTAAGAGTCACTTGCTCTACCAACTGAGCTATAGGCGCTCGCTCTTGCGAGACAGAACATTAGCCGAATCGCCGGTTCGGGAGCAAATCGCCAGGTGGAGGCGTCGCCGCCGTAGTCCGATCGGAGGAAATCCGCTGAAAGCGGTAACAAAACGGACGGTTCGGAGCGATTGATACTTGAACGTTACTGACGGCGTGGCCCTTCATGACCGTTGGTAACGAGCGCGCCTGGCATCATTGGTGCAGCGCAGTCATACCGCAAGTCCCACTTGCCTTCCGGTAAGTGGGATTCGCATGTGATGCGGAAGTTAGTCGGAGAAATTGTGAAGCGGAGTCGAACGATGAGTCGTCAAAGGTGGGGTCTGTCCGTGCGCGGGGGGAACGGTCGAGCGTCGAAGAGCGCGGCGATGATCGCGGTGTCTCTCGGTGCTCTCGTTCTGATGACCGCGTGCACGTCGGGCGGCAAGGACGTCAGCACCGAAGGGTCGGCGCCGATCGATTCCAATCCGCTCACCGAACTCATCAAGCCGAAGCTCACCTCGACCGCTGCCGACGGCGCTGTCGGATTCTCCCCGGGCGACCCGGTCAAGATCAACGTCGCCGACGGCGCCCTGTCCGACGTGACGATGGTCAATCAGGACGGCAAGGCAGTTGCCGGCGCGATTGCTGCCGACGGTGCGTCGTGGACGACCACCGAACCTCTCGGCTATAACCGCAAGTACAAGATCGAGGCCCGCGCATTCGGGTTGGGTGGCGCCAGTACGACGGTCACGTCCTTCACCACCAGCGCACCCGGCAACGTCACCAAGCCGTACGTCTTGCCGAACGAGGGCGACGTGGTCGGCATCGGTCAGCCTATCGCCGTGCAGTTCGACGAGAACATCCCCGATCGCAAGGCTGCCGAAGCTGCCATCACCGTCACCACGACTCCGGCCGTCGAAGGTGCGTTCTACTGGGTCAACAATCGTGAGGTCCGTTGGCGTCCGGAGAACTACTGGGCACCGGGCACCAAGGTCGACGTGAGCGTCAACGTGTACGGGCGCAATCTCGGAAAGGGAGTCTTCGGGCAGGAAGACGCGAAGAGTTCCTTCACCATCGGTGATGCCGTCATCGCCACGGCAGACGACAACACCAAGCAGGTCACTTTCCAGGTCAACGGTGAGACCGTCATGACCATGCCCACCTCCATGGGCAAGGACAGCACTCCCACCGACAACGGCGTCTACATCATCGGTGACCGCTTCGCGAACATGATCATGGACTCGTCCACGTACGGCGTCCCGGTCACCTCCGCTCAGGGCTACAAGACTCCCGTCGACTGGGCGACCCGAATGTCCTACAGCGGCATCTTCTTCCACTCGGCGCCGTGGTCGGTCGGGCAGCAGGGCTATTCCAACACGAGCCATGGCTGCCTCAACCTGAGCCCGTCCAACGCCAAGTGGGTCTACGACAACACCAAGCGCGGGGACATCGTCGTCGTCAAGAACACCGTCGGCGGCACGCTCTCCGGCACCGACGGCCTCGGTGACTGGAACATCCCTTGGAGCGTCTGGAAGACCGGCAACGCGGACGTCTGATCGCGTCCCTGAAGCACTGAACGCCAGAATGCCCCCGACCGTCCGGTTGGGGGTATTTCTGCATCTGTATTCCTTTTGTGAGCGAAAGTGCCTCTCGGTCTATCTGAGGCGACGGGAGGTACGTTCGCTCGGTGTCAGCGCCGACCGAAGGCGTCCACTCCGGTCATTTCAGCGGACAGTGCCCATAGTCTGCGTGCGTCGTCGCGATCGGTAGCCCAAGGCTTCACGCCGCCGACGCTCATGTCATCCGTCTGCGCAACGTCCGCGATGTTGCAGTCTTGGAGGTACGCGCCGGCGTGATCGGCGAGTATCGGCGCCGTCGCCGCCCACACCGCTGTAGCGGCGCCCTGGGCGGGAGTCTCGAATCCCGGCACGGCGTCGCCATTCGACGTAGTCCATCCGAGTTCGTGTTTCTCCGATGCGGAGAAGTGACGTTGAAGGGGAGTGAGGATGCTCCCGGGATGGACGGAGAACGCAGTGATTCCGCGTGAAGCACCGGCGCTCGCCAGCTGTACAGCGAAGAGAGCATTTGCAGTCTTGGCCTGACCGTACGCAAGCTATCGGTCGTAACCGTTGCGAAAATGTATGTCGTCCCAACGCACCCCCGACAGAAAATGTCCCGCCGACGAGACAGCGACCACGCGAGAACCGTTTGCGGGCATGGCAGGCACAAGCAGGTTCACCAGTACAAAGTGCCCGAGGTGATTGATCGCGAACTGTGATTCCCAGTCAGACCCGACTCGGATCTCCGGGCAGGCCATGATTCCCGCATTGCAGACGATGATGTCCGGACTGATCCGGGAATCGAGAATTTCTCGCGCACACGATCTGACACTGCTCGGGTCCGACAGGTCGCACGCTCGCACTTCGATACCTGGAAAGTCGGCCACGGCACCCCGTGCCGGTTCTGGTCGGCGGGCAAGCACCAGCACTCGCGCGCCGGCCGACGAAAGCGACCGCGAAATCTCGAATCCGAGTCCGGAGTATCCGCCAGTGACCAATGCGGTGGTGCCGGTCAGGTCTCGCCCGGCAAGTACGTCGTCGGCGGTGGAGGTTCGGGCGAATCCGGTGTTGATCTTGCGCTGAATCGAAATCATGGCAGCACCGTAAAATCTGGAGTGCACTCCAGGTCAAGGAAAGGTCGTCAGGCAATGCGTGAACTGTCAATCGGTGAGGTCGCTGTCGAGACCGGAATCAGCATCGATTCCCTTCGATACTTCGAACACGAGGAACTGTTCGTTCACGAGGTTGCACGCTCGGCAGGTGGGCGTCGGGTCTACTCCGAAAGCGATGTCACTTGGTTGAAGCAGTGCAATCGCTTCCGAGACTCGGGTATGCCGATCGCCACGATCCGTGAATTCGCCGCACTCGTCAGGTCTGGTCCGGGAAACGAGAAGGAACGGCTTTCACTTCTACAACAGCATGAGGTGTTGATTCGATCCAGGATTTCTGCGATGCAGGACAACCTTGCCGTCATCCACGGCGAGGTTTCGGCATACGAGCGACACGTGAGGGACGGGACCGTAGTGGGCGTCTGGGAGCCCGGCCCGCGGCCCGAGTGATCGACGGCTGGGCCATTTGTCGCGATCTCCAGTTACCCCGATGTGAGCGAAAGTGGCTTTCGGTCTATCTGAGGCGACGAGAGGTACGTTCGCTCGGATAGGGGTGGGGTGGGCGGCGCGGATAGGGATCGGGGTGGGTGGGGGTGTAGACGACCAGACGTGCAGGGGCATTCGGGCTGGCTCACAAACCAAAAGAACCCCCGAGAATGTCTTTCAACATTCTCGGGGGTTCCGCTTGGGTGAGCGACGGGACTCGAACCCGCGACAGCCAGGATCACAACCTGGTGCTCTACCAACTGAACTACGCCCACCATTGCCTCGGCCACCGGTTTGACCCGGCTGCTTTGACGAAAGAGATACTAGCGCGAAAGTCGGTCAGGAAGCCAATCGGCAGGTCAGGCGGGACCCAAGCCCTCTACGACGGCTGCGATCTCCGCGCTCGACGGTCCGGGCGCCGCGACGAATGCGGTGCCGCGGTAGTACTTGAGTTCGCGGATGGATTCCTTGATGTCGGCGAGCGCTCGGTGGGCGAGACCTTTTTCGGGCTGGCCGAAGTAGATCCGCGGGTACCAGCGGCGCGAAAGTTCCTTGATGGAGCTCACGTCGATCATCCGGTAGTGCAGGTAGGTGTCCAGTGCCGTCATGTCGCGTGAGATGAATCCGCGGTCGGTGGCGATGGAGTTGCCTGCCAGGGGCGCCGTACCGGCGACGGGAACGTGCTTGCGGATGTACGCGAGCACTTCTTTCTCCGCCTCGGCGAGGGTGACCGTCGACTTCCGGACCTCTTCGGTCAGTCCCGACTTCGCGTGCATCTTCTTCACGACGTCGGGCATTGCCGCCAGAGCGTCGTCGTCGGCGTGGATGACGATGTCCACACCTTCGCCCAAGATGTTCAAGTCGCTGTCGGTCACCAGAGCCGCAATCTCGATGAGTTTGTCCGACTCGAGTCGCAGCCCGGTCATTTCACAATCGATCCATACCAATTTGTCCTGCACCAGGAACACAGTAGTGCGCGCGGCCGCGGGATAAGGTCTGCGGTGGAAACTCGGGTGCGTGCAGGACGGTGCTCGGGTGATGACAAGATCTTCGCCGCACTGCAACGAGGAGGGCTTTTCGATGACCGTGGATCCGAAGGACGGAGCCGCGCCGCTGACGCCGGCGGAGAAGGCGAAAGCTGCAAAGGCCGCCGCTGCCGAAGCCGCTCGGATTGCAGCTGAAGCCGCCGCAGCAGCCGAGGAAGCGGAGAAGGAAGCGGCTGCCGCTGAAGCCGAAGCATCTGCAGGTGCTACCCCCGCCGCCCCGGCGCCGTCCGGTGCTGCAGCTGAAATCGCGGCGGGCTACTCATCCGAAGGTCGAGCACTCGAGCTGGGCTCGGTGGTGATCGACGGAGTGGCAGATCCCACCGCGCGGGTGCGGATTCCGTTGGCGACGATCAACCGTCACGGCCTGATCGCCGGTGCGACGGGTACCGGCAAGACCAAGACGTTGCAGGGCATCGCCGAGCAGCTGTCTGCCGCGGGTGTGCCAGTGGTGATGGCCGACGTCAAGGGCGATCTCTCGGGTCTGTCGAAGGCAGGGGAGCCGAGCGAGAAGATGAAGGCTCGCGCAGTCGAGACGGGTGACGATTCGTGGACTCCCGCGGGGATGCCCGTGGAGTTCTTGTCGTTGGGTACTGACGGAATCGGTATCCCGGTGCGCGCGACGATCACCAGTTTCGGGCCGATCCTGCTCAGCAAAGTGTTGGGCCTCAACGAGACACAGGAATCGACTCTAGGGCTGATCTTCCACTGGGCCGACACTCAGGGCCTCGCTCTGCTGGACCTCAAGGATCTGCGTTCGGTCATCGCCCACCTGACGAGCGCTGAGGGCAAGGCGGATCTGAAAGGTATCGGTGGAGTTTCCTCGGCAACCGCCGGAGTGATTCTGCGCGCCTTGGTCAACCTCGAAGCCGACGGCGGTGACACCTTCTTCGGCGAACCGGAACTCGAGACCGAGGACCTGTTGCGTGTCGTCGGCGGTGCCGGCGTGATTACGCTGTTCGAACTCGGCGCTCAGGCGGCACGCCCGGCGATGTTCTCCACCTTCCTGATGTGGGTGCTCGCGGACCTGTTCCAGACGCTGCCGGAGGAGGGAGATCTGGACAAGCCGAAGCTCGTGTTCATCTTCGACGAGGCGCACCTTCTGTTCGCGGACGCGTCGAAGGCCTTCCTTCAGCAGGTGGAACAGACGGTCAAGCTGATTCGTTCCAAGGGCGTCGGCGTTTTCTTCTGCACGCAGCTTCCGACCGACATTCCCAATTCGGTTCTGTCGCAGCTGGGCGCGCGGGTTCAGCACGCCTTGCGTGCCTTCACGCCCGACGATCAGAAGGCACTCAACAAGACCGTCCGCACGTATCCGAAGACCGAACACTACGACCTGGAAAAGGCACTGACTTCACTCGGTATCGGTGAAGCGATCGTGACCGTGCTGTCGGAAAAGGGCGCGCCGACGCCGGTGGCCTGGACCAAGATTCGGCCTCCCAGGTCGCTGATGGACACCATCGGCAACGACGCGATCAAGGCGGCCGCGTCGTCGAGCCCGCTGAATCAGAAATACGGCCAGACCATCGACCGCGAGTCGGCATACGAGAAGTTGACGGCGAAGGTTGCCGGTGCTCCGACGGCGGATCAGTCCCTCGATCTTCCGTCGCTTCCGGATCTGCCGCCACCGCCGCCGGCCGAACCGGAGGGCCCCAACATCGCCGAGCAGATCTTGGGTAACTCCGCCGTCAAGAGTTTCCTGCGATCCGCGGCTTCGGCTGCGGGACGGGAGATTTCGCGAAACATCTTCGGCACCGGTAGTCGCCGCAAGCGCTGACGCTTGGGCGCCCGCGAGGTCAGATGCCGACCTCGCGGGCCAGGAGGTCGTTGATCGATTCGCGCCTGATCAATGGCCGCGCAATCCCGCCGAGCACAGCGACGACCGGTGGCCGGCCGACGCTGTTGTAGGTGGAGGCCATGCTGTGGTGATAGGCACCCGTGCACGGCACCGCCAACAGGTCCCCTTCGTGCAAGTCGGCGGGAAGGCTTGCACCGACGGCGATTTCGTCGCCCGATTCGCAATGGCGGCCGGCGACCGTGACTTCCTGGAGCGGCGCAGTCGAATGTCGATTCACCAGTTCGACGTCGTAGTGGCTGTCGTACAACGACACCCGAGGGTTGTCGCTCATCCCACCGTCGACGGACACGAAGGTTCGCCCGCCGCTGATCGTCTTGATGTTCTGTACGCGATAGAGCGTGACTCCGGCCCGCGCAGCGATCGCTCGGCCGGGTTCGAGAACGATTTCTGGTCGAGGGAAGCGGTTTCGGGTGCACGCGTCGTCGAGAGTTTCGTCGATGACGTGGGCAAGGCGGGTCAGATCCAGTTGGGCGTCTCCCGGTACGTACGCGATCCCGTGGCCACCGCCGAGATCGAGTTCGGTGAGGATGATTCGATGCGTGCGTCGTATGTCGTCCATCTGCGCGATCATCGTCTCGATCGCGGGGCGGAAGAGTTCGGGATCGGTGATCTGGGAGCCGAGATGACAATGCAGGCCGATGAGTTGCAGGTGCGTCGCGTTGGCGACGACGGATACCGTACGTTCCAGTTCTTCGGAAAATGCCGGTAGTCCGAACTTTTGGTCGAGTACTCCGGTCGACACTGCCTTGTGCCCGCGAATATCGATGCCGGGTGTGACTCTGATCAACACCTTCTGCCGGTGGGTACACACCGACGCGAGCCGTACCGCTTCGCTGGGGGAGTCGAGGACGATCCGGCCGACGCCCGCGTTGACCGCCGCCCTCAGTTCGGAAACCGATTTGGCATTGCCGTGCAGAATGATTCGTTTCGGGTCCACGCCGGCGGCAAGCGCGATGGCGAGTTCACCGGCGGAACAGACATCCACCCCGAGTCCCTCGTCGGAGACCCAGGTAGCCATCGCTCGAATCATCAGTGCCTTGCCGGCATACACGATCTCCGAGTCGGGGAAGATCTCTCGATACGTGCGGCAGCGGTGCCGCACGTCCGCCTCGTCGACGACGTACGTCGGTGTGCCGTACTGGTCCGCGATCTCTTCGAGGGAGACGTCGCCGATGCAGACACGCCCGCTGTGGTCGTGGCGAGTACTGATGGGCCACAACGCAGGATCCATACGCGGTGTCATTGCGCCGCGTAGGGAGGGGAAGATTTCGAGTAGCGTCACGTCGATCTCCTGAAGGTGACCCGCCGTGTTGCGGGCTACCTTCAGATCTACTCCCGAAGATCACCCGTGGTGCGGTTCTTGACGCTTACTTGACGCGCCGCCGAACGAGGTTGACGCGGCCCTGACGTCCTCGACTTACTGTGCCTGTCGACTCACTGTGCTCGCCGCCGCTTCCATCCGAACCAACCGAGCACCGCGAGCAATGCCACCGCGGCGACTCCGCCGATGACCGCCGATCTGTCGGCGGACACACCAACGGACGGAGTTCCGCCGGCTCTCGGGGCGTAACCGTCGCCGTACACCGACTCGACCGCCGCTTGGACGTCGAAGTCGGTCCCGGTGTAAGGCTCGCAGCCGAACCCCTCGTGCTCGGCGTCGACGTCGTACGGCGCCGAAACGAACATCAGCCGCTCGGTACCGAGCACGTAGCTTGTGCCACAACCGTTCCCGTTCGCGAGTGTCCCCACCGACGTCACCGATGCCAGATCGCCTTTGTAGACCCGGCTGACGTCGAACAGGTAGGTGTCCTCGAACCCGTCCGAAGTTTTCTCCGTCGGGGTTCCGAGGAAAACAGTGCTGGATACGCTCACGGCTTCTTCCGGGGACGCAAAAGAAGCGCACGAGCACGCATTCGCTGCGGTAGGCAGCAGTAAGGGCAACCCTCCGGCCAAAAGAAGGATTGCCCCGACTGCCAGTGTTCGTCGCATCGCCATTAACCGACTTTACGGTCTGCTATGGCCTGCTCTGAGAAGTTTGCGTGAATCAGCCGCCGAGCTTCTTGTAGAACGTGCCCACGATGGGCGCAACGACGGAGCGCGGGCTGTAACCACCCGCGACTGACATCGCCTTGCTCAAGATGCCTGGTACGACGCGCATCTTGTTCTCGGCCAGGCCGTCGAGCGAGACCTTGGCGGTGTACTCGCTCGAGATCCAGAAGAAGTCCGGAACGAGTTTGTCGACGATCGACGCTTCGGCCGGGTCCGGAGTTTCGGTGCGTACAGGGCCTGGGGCGAGCAGGGTGACGTTCACTCCGGTGCCCTTGAGTTCACCGCGCAACGATTCCGCGAAGGTGTTCACGAACGCTTTCGTGGCGGCGTACGTCGCGTTGTTGGGGATCGGCATATTGCCGGCCGCGGACCCGACCATCAGGATGGCTCCGGACTTGCGTGCGAGCATGCCCGGAAGCACGGCCAGCGTGAGGTCGTGCACTGCAACGGCGTTGAGCTCGACCTGGTCGCGCTCGTATGCCGGGTCCAGCTCGGCGATCGGCCCGAAGGTGGCGATACCGGCGTTGTTGCACAGGATGCTGATGTCGCGGCCACCGAGCTCCTCGACGAGAACGGCACGCGCCGCGCTGTCGGAGAGGTCCGATGCACGGACCTCCACCTCGACGCCGTGCGCGGCGCGAAGCTTCTCGGCGAGGATCTCCATGACCTCGCCGCGACGGGCGACGAGAATCAGGGAGTGTCCGCGTGATGCCAGATCAGCGGCCAGTGCCTCTCCGATGCCGGAGGAGGCGCCGGTCACGACGGCGCGGGCTGTGGTTGTGGGTGTCGGCAGGCTCACGATCAGTCAGCGTAGCCGGTCAGATCTTCGCGGCCAGTCGTGTGCCCTGTTCGATGGCACGCTTGGCGTCGAGTTCTCCGGCCACGTCGGCGCCGCCGATGATGTGGGTCACCACGCCCGCGACGGTCAGCTCGTCCACGAGGTCACGAACCGATTCCTGCCCGGCGCAGATGACGATGGTGTCGACCTCGAGGAGTCGGGGCTTCTCATGCTTCTCACCGAACGTGATGTGCAGGCCGGAGTCGTCGATGCGCTCGTAGTTGACGCCCGAGAGTTCGTGCACGCCCTTGTTCTTGAGTGCTGCTCGGTGGACCCAGCCCGTGGTCTTCGCGAGTCCGGCGCCGATGCGCCCGGGCTTGCGCTGGAGGAGGTAGACCTCACGTTCGGAGAGCTCCGGTACCGGGGTGGTGAGAGCACCCGGCGCCATCTCGGGTTCGGTGACGCCCCATTCCTGCTTCCACTCCTTCAGGTGAAGGGTGGGGGAGGTCGGGTGGGTGAGGAATTCGCTCACGTCGACGCCGATGCCGCCGGCACCGATGACGGCCACGGACTTACCGACCGGCTTGCCCTCTCGGACGACCTCGGCGTAGGTCAGCACCTTCGAGTTGTCGATGCCGGGGATCTTGGGAACGCGCGGCGTCACGCCGGTGGCAACCACGACTTCGTCGAAGGAGCCGATGAGGTCTGCCGGTGCGACGCGGGTTTCGAGCTTGACCGTCACTCCGGCCACGTCCAGCATGCGGGTGTAGTAGCGAATGGTCTCGGCGAACTCTTCCTTACCCGGAATGAGCTGTGCGATCCCGAACTGTCCACCGATCTTGTCCGAAGCCTCGAACAACGTGACCGCATGACCTCGCTGAGCAAGGTTGAGTGCTGCCGAAAGTCCTGCAGGGCCGGCACCGACGACGGCGAGGTTCTTGGCCCGCCGGGTGGGGGAGAGGATCAGCGTGGTCTCGCGGCCCGCGCGCGGGTTGAGCAGGCAGGAGACCTGCTTGTGCACGAAGGCGTGGTCGAGGCAGGCTTGGTTGCAGGCGATACACGTGTTGATCTCGTCGGATGCTCCGCGCTCGGCCTTGTTGACCCAGTCGGGATCGGCGAGCATCGGCCTTGCCATCGAAATCAACTGTGCGTCACCGCGGTTGAGGATCTCTTCGGCAGTCTCGGGCATGTTGATCCGGTTCGAGGCGGCAACGGGAATGTCGACGTGCTTCTCGAGCTTGCTCGTGATGTCCACGAAGGCTGCTCGGGGGACCGAGGTGACGATGGTGGGCACCCGTGACTCGTGCCACCCGATGTCGGTGTTGATGATCGTGGCGCCGGCGGCTTCGACTTCCTTTGCCAGTGAGACGATTTCATCCCAGGTCTGGCCGCCCTCGACCAGGTCTGCCATCGACAGCCGGAACACGATGATGAAGTTCGGGCCGACGGCCTTGCGTGTGCGTCGCACGATCTCGACTGCGATGCGTCGACGGTTCTCGGAGCTGCCACCCCACTTGTCGGTCCGCTTGTTCGTGCGCTCGCAGAGGAACTGGTTGATGAAGTAGCCCTCACCGCCCATGATTTCGACGCCGTCGTAACCGGCGGACTTGGCCAGACGCGCGCAGCGAACATAGTTGCGGATCTGCCATCGCACGCCGCGGCCGGTCAGCTTGCGCGGACGGAACGGATTGATGGGCGCCTTGATCGACGACGCGGACACACTGAACGGCTGATAGCTGTAGCGACCCGCGTGCAGGATCTGCATGGCGATCTTTCCGCCCGCGTCGTGAACCGCCTTGGTGATCCGGCGGTGACGGCGCGCTTCGATGCGGTTGGTCAGCTTGGCACCGAAGGGCAAGAGCCAACCGGTGCGGTTGGGCGCGTAGCCGCCGGTGATGATCAGACCGACACCGCCACGTGCGCGTTCGGCGAAGTACTCGGCCAAGCGATCGGTGTCCTTCGCGCGATCTTCGAGGCCGGTGTGGATCGATCCCATGACGACGCGGTTCTTCAGCGTCGTGAATCCGAGGTCGAGCGGTTCGAGCAGGCGGGGGAACTGTGTATCCGTCATGACTGAAGATGTCCTTCCGTGGCGTACTCGCCAGTGTCTTCGATGGCGTACTCGCCAGTGGGCAATGCGTCCAGAACTTCCTGGCACCAGTCGGTGAATCCTTCTTCGACGCGAATACCGCCGCGAAGTACGAGGTATTGGTGCAGGGAAGAGCCGGAAAGTGCTGCTGGATTGGGGAAGTCACGCTTTTCGATGAGTCGGTAGACGTCGAGGCGAGCGGCGTGGCCGTCGCGGTGGCGAGCGACTTCGCGGCGTAGAGCGGGGAGATCGGCGTGCGCTGCGGCCCTGATCTTGATGGCCAACTCGTTGCGCAGGTGGTTCGGCTCGGACGGCTCGGCGATCCATCGGGTCAGTTCGGCGCGGCCCGCGTCGCTGACGCGGTACATCTTCTTGTCCGGGCGGCCGTCCTGCGCGATGGCCTCCACCTCCACCCAGCCTGCCTCGTCCATTCGCTTGAGGACTCGGTAGATCTGCTGGTGCGTCGCACTGTGGAAGAAGCCGATCGACTTGTCGAACCGGCGTGTGAGGTCGTATCCCGACGCATCCTGTTCG
The DNA here is from genome assembly GCF_016598535.1 of Rhodococcus sp. P-2. Lineage (GTDB taxonomy): Bacteria > Actinomycetota > Actinomycetes > Mycobacteriales > Mycobacteriaceae > Rhodococcus_F > Rhodococcus_F baikonurensis. The sequence continues at coordinate 3,961,336 of NZ_CP066779.1, forward strand.
GACAAGGAGACGAGCAACGCATGTTCGAGAGCCATGGAAAAAGTATTTATGCACTCAGGTGCGTATGCAACTAAGTGCGTACTAACTCGGGTGCATAGAACGTCCTGTATGTCGATCTCGGAGAGAGGCGCCGAGTCGCCCGCGCGCAGTTAGGCTTCGCCGTATGAGCGCCGAGTCCACCAGCACCCAGGCCGAGCCACCCGCAGGCATCGGTGGTGCGGCCACGAAGAGTCAAGTGATCGCGTGGGGGCTGTGGGACTGGGGATCGGCCGCGTTCAATGCGGTGATCCTCACGTTCGTCTTCTCGGTCTATCTCACCGACGCGGTCGGCGACGACCTGCCCGGCTCGATATCGGCAACTACGTGGCTCAGTTGGGCCCTCGGAATCGCCGGCTTCTTCATCGCGATACTCGCACCGATCACCGGACAGCGTTTCGATGCGTCGGGTAAACGCAAACTCTCGCTCGCGATACTCACCGGCATCACCGTGCTCTCGATGGCGGGTCTCTATTTCGTCGAAGACAACTACCGCTACCTGTGGCTCGGATTGGTTCTGCTCGCAATCGGCTCGGTGATCTTCGAGCTGGCCGGCGTTCCCTACAACGCCATGATGCGGCAGGTGTCGACGCCGGAAAATCTGGGTCGAGTGTCCGGCTTCGGCTGGGCCATGGGATATTTCGGCGGAATCGTGCTGCTGTTGCTGTGCTACTTCGGCTTTATCGTCGGAGACGGCGACACTCGAGGATTCCTGGGGTTGACCACCGACGGCGGCATGAACATCCGGATGGTGGCACTGCTGGCCGCAGTGTGGTTCGCGGTCTTCGCGATTCCGGTGTTCTTCAAGGTTCCCGAGTTGCCCAGCCCCGCCGTCGATCCGGGAGCGTCGAAGGCCGGGTTCCTCGACTCCTATCGGGTGTTGTGGCGCGATCTGCGCGAACTCTGGAATGTCGACAGGCGCACGATCTGGTACCTGATCGCGAGCGCACTCTTTCGTGACGGTCTGGCGGGCGTGTTCACCTTCGGAGCCGTGCTGGCTGTCAACGTCTACGGAATCAGCGCGGCCGACGTCCTGCTGTTCGGTGTTGCCGCCAACGTGATTTCCGCAATCGGTGCATTGGTTGCCGGACGCTTCGACGATCGGATCGGACCGAAGCAGGTCATCACCGTCTCTCTCGCGTCGATGATCGTCGTCGGCGCGATACTGATCGCGGTGTCCGGGCCGGTGATGTTCTGGATCTTCGGACTCGCACTCTGCCTGTTCGTCGGGCCCGCCCAGTCTTCGGCACGAACCTTCCTGGCGCGCATCACCCCGCCTGGGCGTGAAGGTCAGATGTTCGGCCTGTACGCGACCACAGGCCGAGCAGTGTCGTTTCTGGCGCCGACACTGTTCGGCCTGTTCGCCTGGCTCTTCGGTGCAGACCGCGCCGGCATCATCGGACTGCTGGTGGTTCTCGGCGTGGGCCTTGCCGCGCTGTCGATGGTGAAGGCGCCGGAAGGCGACAGCGCGCTGCCCGTCAATCCTTGAAGTAGACCAACTGGTGAGTCGTAGCGAGCAATGCGCCGTCAGTGCCCCAAATTTCGGCCGACTGATCGAAGTACCCGTTGCCGAACCGTTGAGTACGCGCGGTTCCCAGGACGGACTTGTCTGCCTGTTCGGTCAGTGCCGGAGGGTCGGCGTGGAAGTAGATGGTCATCGAGACCGTTCCGGCCGGTGCCATCTTGCCTCGGCGCAAGAAGACCCGGGGGAAGAAGACATCGCACAGTGCGGTGAGTGACGTGAAGTCGAGAGCGCGTGGCGGCTGGTCGCGCACCCAGAGTGTCGTGGTCGAGTCGGGATGCTCGCCCGACTCCAGATCGGGGATCGCACCTTCGACAAACCGCATCTCGTAGTTCTGTGCCCAGGCGATGAACTCGGGGAACGGCAGCAGTGCAACGTTGTCGGCCGACGGAACCTCCGGCATCGTGATTTCGGTCGACGACCAGGTTTCACGCCTGGTACCGAACACTGCCGTCGCGGTGGTGGCGACGGTTCCGTCCTGCGACAGTTCGATGGACCAGTGCTGCGTCGAGCGGTTGGTGCGCACCGGCCGGGCGGAGATCTCGAAAGCGCCTTCGGTGATCGGACCGGCAAAGTTGACGGTCAACGACAGCGGATCGCCGAGGCGTTCGGGGTGCTTCAGCACGGATTCGAGCAAGGTGGCAGCGGTGACGCCGCCGAACGGGCCGACCATGTTGTTGTACGCCGGATTGGTTTCGCCTGTCGACAAGCCGGCGGTGAGCGACGTCAATCCGACAGCAGCGTCAAAAGGATGGGGTGGTGCAACGGTCTCGGTCATCGCAGAACTCCTGGTGGTGGAATCAATTCGGCTCTATGTATGACAACATACATAGAGCCGAATTCCACGCGGCGATCAGGATCCTGCACGCGCGAGGATTGCCTCGGCCAGCTCTTCGGCTCGCTCTTCCGGAATCCAGTGACTTCCGCCCTCGAGCACGACGAACTCGTAGGGTGCGTCCACGAATTCACCGCAGCGCTCTGCGCCTGCACGGCCGAGCGCTGTGTCGCCGGTGCTCCAGACGTACGTGGTCGGGACGGTGGTGCGATCGATGTCGCCGAAGTCGCGGGTCATCGCGCGGTACCAGTTCAAGGCGCCGGTCAGCGCGCCCTCACCACTCAGGACACGAATGTGCTCGTCCGCGAATTCAGGATCGATCTGTCCGTCGAACATGGCCCGCAGCCGGCGGAAGTTGTCCTCCGACAACACTTCCTCGGCCTTGCCCTCCTGCCGGAGAAGTCCGATGTACGACGAGCGCTGCTTCTGGTCCTCGTCCTCGCGGAGTGCCCAGCCGAAGGCGGTGGGGTGGGGGACCGAGATCGCGGTCAGGCTGCGGATCCGGTTCGGATGGCGACCGGCGACCTGCCAGGCGACCGCCGAACCCCAGTCGTGACCGACAAGATGCGCGTCGGGCAGGCCGAGCGCGTCGAGCAATCCGACGACGTCGGCGACCAGGTGCTCGATCTTGTAGGCATCCACCCCTTCGGGGCGTGCGCCGGCGGAGTAACCGCGCTGATTCGGTGCGATCACGCGGTAACCCGCCGCGGTGAGCAGTGGTGTGACCTTGCCCCAGGATGCGGCGCTCTCCGGGAAGCCGTGCAGCGCTACCAGTGGAATGCCGTCGTCCGGGCCCGAGATCAGTACGTCGAAGGTGAGGTCGCCAACGGGGATTTCGAATGTACTCGTGGAAGACATGACTCTCACCGTACGTCGAAAAGGTGAACCCGAGGTCAGTTTCGAGGTGGATTCCAGGTGGCCATTCCGAGCATGATGATTCGCAGTTGCTTCTCGGCTCGCGTGATGACGGCGGCTTCGTCGCGATACCCGGCCGTCCCGGCGTCCAGCAGTTCGACGACAGCACTGAACATCGTCGAGACGATCAGGTCGGCAGACATTTCCAGATCGTCCGACGACCAGCTTTCCAGCCCGGTAATTCTGGAGAGGTCGATGGTCAATTCGCTGACGAACAACCGCATTTCGGTGGCTATCGCGCGTCGCACCTCACTGACGCCGCTGTAGCGTTCACGGCAGAGGAACCGAAACTGCCGCTCATGTGAATGTACCTGTCGCACAAGGATCTCCAGCGACGTGGTGGCGTCCTTGGTGCTGGGATTGCGCCGTGCGTCGCGAAGCATCTGGCGCAGCATGCGCATGCTTTCCTCGACAAGGACAACGCCGACGTCCTCCAGTGAAGCGAAGTGGCGGTAGAACGCCGTCGGAACGATCCCGGCTTCCCGGGCTACCTCTCGCAAGCTGATTCCGGCGAAGCCGCGATCGGCCGAGAGGTCCATGGCAGTGTCCAGGAGCGCTTGGCGTGTGCGTTCCTTCTTGGCGGCACGACTTTCCGGTTCCCTGTTCTCAGGTTCCCTGCGCTCCGGGTTCACCGGTCCGGCCTTCGTCACGACGTCGAGTGTAGGTACAGGCATTCCGGCTCCTTTCGGCAACTCGTGTAACTCGGATCACATTCTTGTTGACATGTACTTGTGTGCACCTGTCACACTATCTTCGGTGAACATTTGTACACTGAATTCACGCAGTCGGGGGAAGTTAGCTCAGCAATCGATACACCCGGCAATCGAAGTACGAGGAGGGTCATGACAATCGCATCAGCTCCTGAGAACACGACACCGAAGTCCACACCTCGGCGTGGACTGTCCTTGGTGGGACTCATCGAAGCCATGGCCGCTCCACATCAGATCGACCGCTACCTCGAGTTGGTCAACCCGATGGCGACCGTTCGTGACATCCGCGCGCAGGTTGTCGCCGTCGACCATCCGACCGCTGACTCCGTCACTCTGACGCTGCGCCCGACTCGCCAGTGGCGCGGTTTTCAGGCGGGCCAGTTCGTGCAGTTGGGCGTGGTGATCGACGGTGTTCGTCACACTCGGTGCTACTCACCGGCCGGGGGCGCGTCTACGCGCAGTGGGCTGATCGAGCTCACCGTGAAAGCGCATCCGGGTGGCCTGGTGTCGCAGTATCTGTACGCCAACGCCGCGCCCGGACTCGTTGTCAGCCTCTCGCAGGCAGACGGTGTGTTCTCCCTTCCCGTCGACCGCCCGCGTCGGGTGTTGTTGATCAGTGGCGGCAGTGGAATCACCCCGGTCATGTCGATGCTTCGGACGCTGGTGGAGGAGGAGCACTCGGGCGAGATCGTGTTCGTGCACTACGCGAACACCGACGCGGACGTGGCGTATGCACGCGCTCTGAAAACCATCGCGGAGCAGAACCCGAACGTGAAACTGGTACTCGTGTACACCGAAAGCGGTGGAGGTGACCTCGAAGGTTTCTTCGATCGTGGGCACCTCGACGCGGTGGCGCCGTGGATCGCCGATCCGGACACGATCGACGCCCAGACATATCTCTGCGGGCCTCCCGGACTGATGCGGGGAGTGCGTGAGGTATTCCGTGAGGTCGACGTCGAGCACCTGCTCAACACCGAGGAGTTCGCGCCGGCGGTGGCCGAACCGGGTGAGGCCGGCGGCGAGGTGTCCTTCACCAAAAGTGGGGTGGCGGCCGAGAACTCCGGCGAAACTCTTCTCGAACAAGCTGAAGCTGCGGGCCTCAATCCCGAATACGGATGCCGGATGGGAATCTGCTTCTCCTGCACCTCCGTCAAGAAGGCTGGTCGCACTCGCAACGTTCGCACCGGTGAGACAGACGACGAGCCGGACAAGAAGATCCAGCTGTGCGTCAGCGCTCCCGTCGGCGACGTCACCGTCGACATCTGAAGTCCCATTTTCCACACGACTGTCTGGAGACCGACATGTTTGGACTTTCACTTCCCACCCTCCCGTTCCTCGGCAACGGTTCCGATGCGAAGGACGATGCTCCCGTCGTCCTGACATACGAGCAGGTCGAGGAGATCGGCCGTGAGTTGGATGCATTGCGTGATCGCACCGTCGCCTCGCTCGGTGCGGAGGATCGGGAGTACATCTACAAGATCATCAAGGCTCAGCGTGGTTTCGAAGTCGCCGGTCGCGGCTTGATGTACCTCGGCTTCCTACCGCCGGTGTGGCTCGCGGCAGTCGGTGCACTGAGTGTGTCGAAGATCCTCGACAACATGGAGATCGGCCACAACGTCATGCACGGTCAGTACGACTGGATGCGTGAACCCGGGCTCAATTCCGAAGTCTTCGAATGGGATACGGTGTGCCCGGCCGACCAGTGGCGCCACTCGCACAACTACATGCACCACACGTACACGAACATCCTCGGCAAAGACCGCGACATCGGATACGGAATCCTGCGTATCGACGACGCGCAGAAGTGGAACCCCTATTACCTCGGTAATCCGGTCTGGGCCTTTGCCTTGATGGTGCTCTTCGAGTGGGGCGTGATGATGCACGACCTCGAGATCGAGAACGTCATCCAGGGCAAGCGCAAATGGCACGACGTCAAGCCGCTCCTGAAGGGCTGGTGGAACAAGGCGGGCAAGCAGGTCCTCAAGGACTACGTCATCTTCCCGGTTCTCACGGGGCCGCTGTTCGTGACCACTCTGGCGGGGAACGTCACTGCCAACCTGGTCCGGAACGTGTGGACGTATTCGATCATCTTCTGTGGCCATTTCCCCACCGGCGTACAGAGCTTCACCGAAGACGAGACGGCCGACGAGACTCGCGGCCAGTGGTACGTACGCCAGATGCTCGGCAGCGCCAACATCGAGGGGAGCCCGCTCTTCCACATCATGTCGGGCAACCTCTCGCACCAGATCGAGCACCACCTCTTCCCGGACCTGCCTGCGCATCGTTATCCGGAACTGGCTCCTCAGGTGAAAGAATTGTGTGTGAAGTACGGTTTGCCGTACAACACCGGTGGGTTCTTCAAGCAGATCGGTTCGGTGTGGGGCAAGATCTTCAAGCTCGCTCTTCCGCCCGGTTTGGTCAAGTCGAAGACCCCTCCCGGTGTTATCGTCGAGCGCCAGCGAACAGCAGCCTGAGAGGCACACACTGATGGTCGGGAAATTCGAACGCCGCAAGGACACGGTCCAGGAACTGACCGAAAGTGCAGCCAACCACGTGGGCTCGATCGCGATGATCATCGCCGGGGCTGTTCGAGACGTGACGCGCGAGATCGGTGACTGGGTGTCCGACGGAATCGAGATGCGTGAGGCAGCGAAAAAGGCTGCGGCTGACGATCGTTCGGAGTCCGTGACCATCGAGCACGACGACACTGATCCGCCCAAAGACTGGCGTTGATTCCAACTCTTCGATCGCCGAGACAGTAAGGCCGACGACCGGATCGCCCAACCGCGAGCCGTTTCGCCCGAACGACCACGTTGCCCTCCGTCATCGATGACGGAGGGCAACGTGGGTTTCATGGACTGTTTCGGCGATCGAAGACGCGGATCGAACACCGATCCGATCACAAGTGAGGTCCTAAGCAGCGCTTCCGAGGCTCGCCGAGTCGAAGCTGCCGAGCCCGGTGCTACCGAGACCGCTGCTACCGACCCCGCCCAACGCGAGCGCATTGCTGCTGCCCGCGCTCAGAAGCTGGACGATGATGTTGATGACGATGGGGTCGCCGGTGAGCGGAATTGTAGGCACAGGGGGACCTGCTTTCTGTTTCGAGATGTGGTGAGGATGTGAGCGGCGACGGGATCGTCGACGTGGTCGGGAAGGCTGTTTCAGGCACTTCCGGTGCTGCCGAGCGACACGATCGAGCCGTTGCCGAAGCCGAGTGCTCGGGAGAGTGAGCCGAAGTCGATGACCAGGCTGCCCAGGGTGTGCTGGTTTATCACGGTGGTTCCTGTCTGTACCGCGACTTGGTGATGCGAGCGGATAAGTCGATCAGGGAGCAGGCGTCGTGGGAGTTTCGCCGCCGCCGCCGATCGGAGAGTTGTCGGTGTAGAGGAAACTGCTGCCGGCGTTGAACATCTGTAGGACGGTGTTCAAAACGACGGCCAAAGCGCCTGTGGTTGGTGCGGCGATCATGTGCTTGCTCCTGGTTTCAGCGGTGGCGACGTGGTGGTCACCGTGGTCACCGCCCTCACAGTGTCAGGCGGCTTGGAGCGGGCCCTGTGCGAGAGATTCTCTCGCACAGGGCCCGAGATTCGTCCTAGGAGACGCCGCCGCCATCCGTCGAGCCCGTGCCGGTGCTGCCCGCGTTGAACAGCTGCAGGATGGTGTCGAAGAAGGCACCGAGGAGAGCGTTATCCTGGCCGTTGATCATGTTTTTCCCCTTAATTGTTACTGGTTTGCGCGGTGATTCGCACCACACTTTTATAGCCCGGCTCGATACGAAAAAGTGGGGTCGAGGCTCTATGCGTGGACAGCTAATAGCGAGGATGTGAGTGTTCACACTTTCGCTGGACGATTGTCCATATCAGTGCTGGCGAAGGTCAGAGAGATCATGGCAGCGCGCAGTTTGAGCAGCTCAGAGGGTAGTGCCGGATCCAATCCGGTCAGGGTTGCGATGCGCTTGATGCGGTTGTCGACGGTGTTCGTGTGTAGACCGAGCGCCGACGCGGTGCGCTGACGGTGCTGGCCGTTGGCGAGGTGGATGGACAACGTCTGCAATAGTTCTGGATTTCCGTCGAGCGGCTTGAGGAGATTGATCAGGCTGTCGCGGCCTGCGCCACTGCGAGTCAGTTGATACTCGAGCGCGAGGTCTTCCATTCGGTACGACCGCGCCGGCAGTCTGAGCCGCCGCACGAGTTGCGCCAATTCGTGAGTGGTTGCTTGGGCGGCGGCGATATCACCGACGGCGGCGCTCTCGGCGATCGCTGTGATCTCCACCCCCACAGTCGCGCGCGCACGTTGGATGACCTCGCACACCGTTCTCCAGTCGGGCGTGCCTTCGATCAGGACCAGACCACGTTGCGGTGCGGGCGCTTCGAGCAGTGCCGACCCGAAGTGGGCCGCGATCTTCGACTGAGCGACGGAGAGGTCACGATAGGCCTGTATGCGCTGGTGATTGCCATTCCGGGCTCCCGGACGAGTGGGCGGCAGGTTCACCAGGAGCCGTAGGACGAGATAGCGGGGTGCGAGTTCGATGCCCATCTGCAACGCAAGTTGGGTGGGATCGTCGCCGTCCAACATGGCTTTCACGAGCGCGCCGGCGGAGTATTCCCCGAGTTGGGAACCGGCTGGAAGAGCCGAGAGATAGCTGATCGAGATGAACGAGTGAAGCCGCTGCGCGAGTGCGAACAAGAACTCGTTGAGATCCCCGAGATTGTCGGAGTCCTCGGCGTCGGCCCTGCTGAGGATGAGGGTGCGAAAAGTGCTGATGCCCTCGTTGGTCAAGTTGAGGATCGCGCTGAGTGGCACCCCTTTCAATGCCTGTTGGACGGTCATCGTATGAATGCCGTCCAACTCTTGGTCGGTAGGGAGTTTGCGGTGATCCAACAGCTGGATCCCCACTTGGAGCCCCTGCACGATCACCGCAATCAATTCCCGACGTACTGCCTCCGTTTGGAGGGAAGTCAACGTCGGGTTGGCACGGGACAGGTGATCTACGAGATCGCTTGCCAGTGGGATGACGTCGTTGACCGCTGTGGAGGCGGGCTTGCCTCCCAACATGAGCGGTCCCGGGTTGTTCAGCAGCGCTGGGGACATGGGGTGGCCTCCTCTTGACAGGTGCGTCGCCTGGCACAGGCACCCGGAGGCTCGGCGCGTCACGAAGCGGGATACACGCTGAGGCCTTGTTCGGGGGCATACTCGCCGCTGAAATTTGCGGATCGAATTGCGCCAGGCGTTGTGATTTCTACCACATGAACGACTGTCCAACTGTGAAATGGACAAATGTGAAGATAAGTCCATATGCCCCACGCGCTCCGGACCTAAACAATCGTCCACTTACGCTGTTTTTCGACGTCAGAGCGGAAAACGATTCGGCAGACACCACGAGTCCCGTCTGGCATCATTGCCGGCGCCAACGGTGATCGTCGCGGGTGATTTGCTCAGATCGAGCTCGAGGGCCCTGGGTCCTCGAGGACCCAGGGCCCTCGAGGCCTAGGTGGTGATTCGACCAGTCCGACGTACGGGAACCGGATCAGGGTGAAGTCACCCTTTTCTGTACTGCTGTCTGTGTTGCGGAAATCTCTATATGACGCCCAGCGAAATCATGGCGTCGGCCACCTTCACGAAGCCGGCAATGTTCGCGCCGTGCACGTAATCGCCAGGCTTGCCGTACTCGGCAGCGGTGTTGATGGTGCGCTTGTGGATACCGCGCATGATTCCGGCGAGGCGCTCGTCGGTGTACTCGAAGCTCCAGGAATCACGCGAAGCGTTCTGCTGCATTTCGAGAGCAGAGGTTGCCACGCCACCGGCGTTGGCTGCCTTGCCGGGTGCAAAGGCCACGTTCGCGTCACGGAAGAGCTGGATGCCGCCGGGGGTGGTGGGCATGTTCGCGCCTTCGGCAACGGCCTGAACGCCGTTGGCGATCAAGGTCTTTGCGGCATCTTCGTCGAGCTCGTTCTGAGTCGCGCAGGGGAGTGCGACATCGCACGGCACATCCCAGATGGATCCGTCGGCGATGAACTCGGCGTGCGGAACTGCGTCGGCGTACTCGCTGATGCGGCCGCGGCGAACTTCCTTGATCTCCTTGAGGAGGTCGAGATCGATGCCCTTCTTGTCCACGATGTATCCCGAGGAGTCCGAGCAGGCGATTGCGACGCCGCCGAGCTGGTGGATCTTCTGGATGGCGTAGATGGCGACATTGCCGGATCCGGAGATCACGACGTTCTTGCCCTCGAGGCCTTCGCCCTTCGCCTTGAGCATTTCGGCGACGAAGTACGCGACGCCGTAGCCCGTGGCCTCGGTGCGAACCTGTGATCCGCCCCAGGTGATGCCCTTGCCGGTCAGGACGCCCGACTCGTACGTGTTGGTCAGTCGCTTGTACTGGCCGAACAGGTAGCCGATCTCACGACCGCCGACGCCGATGTCACCGGCCGGAACGTCGGTGTATTCACCGATGTGGCGCTGCAGTTCGGTCATGAAGGACTGACAGAAGCGCATGACCTCCGCGTCGGTGCGACCCTTGGGGTCGAAGTCCGAGCCACCCTTGCCGCCGCCGATGGGAAGACCGGTGAGGGAGTTCTTGAAGATCTGCTCGAAGCCGAGGAACTTCACGATGCCCAGGTTGACGCTGGGGTGGAAACGCAGGCCGCCCTTGTAGGGGCCGAGTGCACTGTTGTACTGCACGCGGAAGCCGCGGTTGACGTGAACATTGCCCTCGTCGTCGGTCCACGGCACGCGGAAGATGATCTGGCGTTCCGGCTCGCACAGCCGCTCGATGAGTCCGGCGTCGGCGTAGCGCGGGTGGCGTTCGAGTACTACGTGAAGAGACTCGAAGACCTCTGCGGCGGCCTGATGGAATTCGGGCTCTCCTGCATTGCGAACCAAAACCTGATCGTAAATCTGCGCTACGCGGTCACGTACGGACACCGCTCACCTACCTCGTTGTGAGAACTCTTTTACATTTCCGTTACATACTAGGCGCCTTTATTGCTGTATCGGACAACTGTCCTGTGAAGGTGAAATCGGACACAGCTGCCACTTGTGTCAGTTGAACGGGCGATTTATAACAATTTGCTCAGCTTTCACTCTCTTAACACAGTCCAAATGGTTTGCTTCTGCGGTCGGGGATCACTGTGCCTGTGGTCCGAACGCGAGTCGAAATGATCAGAGGGGCTGCACGTGCGTAAAAAACACTCCATGTCGGCGATGTTGTCGATAGGCGTCGTCACGATTGCCGCGACGATCGCCGCAGCACCGTCTGCGTCGGCGATCGGTGGACCGTGTGGTTCGGGAGGAAGTGGCTCCGCCGGATCGATGACGGGTTCGCTCGGATCCCTGACCGGATCTCTCGGCAGTGGTTCAGCAGGTACGGGATCCCTCGCCAACGCGTTGCCGTGGATCACCGGCGCTCCCAACGGCGCTCTACCGGTGCTGACCGGCCGGACCAAGGCAATCGAAATGGTCACCGGCCCGGGCAGCCCGAACAACACCATCGAGCGGTTCAACGTGTCGGGAACCGACCTCGGAATCATGTGGGACAACGGTCTTTCAGGGCCCGATCACGACGTTCTGATGGCCTTCGGCGACACGGTGGGTGATTGCGACACCCCAGGAGACGACTGGCGCAGCAACGTGTTGTTCCGCAGCAACGACACCGCCATTGCCGACGGAATGAAGATCGACAGCTCACCTTTGGACGGACCCAATCATTCCAAGGAGATCATTCCGGGATTCGGTATCCCGGGGGAGTTCACGACCATCCCCACAGCTGGAATCTCCTACGGCGGTGTGCAATACATCAGGTTCATGTCTGTTCGGTCCTGGGACGAACCCGGTGCCTGGACCACCAACTACTCGGCCCTGGCTTTCTCGACAGACAACGGTGAGAACTGGGAACTCGATCCCGCGACAGTTCGCGCCAATACGGAAGGACTCGGTATTCCGGGGATTCCGGCAGTATCTCCGATCAATTCCAACTTCCAGCAGAGCGCCTTCCTCGACGGCCGGGACGGCTACATCTACGAATACGGAACTCCCTCAGGTCGTTTCGGCAAGGCGATCCTGGCGCGGGTGGCCGGAGCGGACATCAGAAACCTCGGCGCCTACGAATACTGGGACGGATCCGGTTGGAGCCCACGCGATACCGATGCCGTTCAGGTCATCAAGGCACCCGTCAGTGAGCTCGCAGTGCAATGGAACGACTACCTGAACAAGTACGTCGCCATGTACACCAGCGCCGAGGGCAATCTCGTGATCCGTCAGGCTGATCAGCCGCAGGGACCGTGGAGCGGTACCCAAACTCTGCTGAGCGGAATCACGTTGCCCGCGTTGTACGGCGGATTCATGCACCCGTGGGCGAGCGGACAGTTCCTCGAATTCGTTGCTACGACGTGGGACCGTTACAACGTCATCTACATGCGGACCGATTTGAACGGACTCAAGATGGCGTCGTCCGATTCTCGCGATCGGCCGGACCCGGCGACGACCGGCGAGGCACGCGTCCTCGAGGTCACGATGCCGGAAGACCGCTAGCCGAGCAAGCTTCGACAACTATGGCCTGCAACTCGATCGAGTTGCAGGCCACAGTTTTGTGGGCGTTGATTTTCGGTGATGCTCAGAGAATGAACAGCATCTCCTGATATGTCGGGAGTGGCCAGTGATCGTCGGCGACGATGGTTTCGAGGAAGTCGGCCGCTGCACGTACTTCGGCCATCGCGGGCAGGAGTGCGTCCTGGGCGTGCTTGGCCTGATCGAACGGGGACTCGCCGGCGTCGGCGTCGATGGCTGCACGCAGGGTCGCCAGCGCAGCTCGTAAGGCCGCAACGGGCGCCGACACTTCTTCGAGCGGAGCTGAATCCGGTTCGAGGCCGGCGGACTTCAGCGCGACGAAGTTTTGAGCAACTTCCGTCTGGTGGCGCACTGCAGCCGGAAGGATCAGCGTCGTACCGATTTCGGCGGCCAAGCGTGCCTCGACGCCGATGCTCAGTGCGTACTGTTCGAGTCCGACCTCGTAGCGACTGTGCATCTCTCGGTGGTTGAAGACCTTGTACTTCTCGAAGAGTTCCATCGAGGGCTCGGTGATCAGTTCAGGCAGCGCGTCCAGCGTTGTGCGAAGGTTCGGCAGGCCGCGAGACTCGGCCTCGATCTGCCAGTTCTCCGAGTAGCCGTCGCCGTTGAAGACAACCGCACCGTGATTGGTGATGATTTCGGTGAGCAGATTCTGGACGGCGGTGTCGAAATCGGCGCCGTCTGCGACTGCCGATTCCAGTTCGGTGGCCATGTAGTCCAAGGCCTCGGCCATGATCGTGTTGATGGTGACCATCGGACCGTTGACCGTCTGCATCGATCCCGGTGCGCGGAACTCGAAACGGTTGCCGGTGAAGGCAAACGGGCTGGTGCGGTTGCGGTCGCCCGGATCGGTCGGTAGGACGGGAAGGGTGTCGGCACCGATCATCATGGTGCCCTTGTCCTTCGACGACGTCGCCGCGCCCTTGGCGATCTGCTCGAAGACGTCGGCCAGTTGATCGCCGAGAAAGATCGAAATGATGGCCGGGGGAGCCTCGTTGGCACCGAGACGGTGATCGTTGGTTGCCGAAGCGACAGATGCGCGCAGGAGTCCCGCGTACTTGTGGACGGCCCGGATGACTGCGGCACAGAAGACTAGGAATTGCGCATTGTCATGCGGATTGTCGCCGGGGACAAGCAAACTACCGAGTTCGGAGTTGCCCAGGGAGAAGTTGACGTGCTTGCCGGAGCCGTTCACGCCGTCGAACGGCTTCTCGTGGAAGAGGCATTCCATGCCGTGCTTCTTGGCGATGGTCTTGAAGGTGGTCATCAGCAACTGCTGGTGATCGGCGGCGATGTTGCCGCGCTCGAACATTGGGGCGATCTCGAACTGGCCGGGCGCAACCTCGTTGTGCCGTGTCTTGGCGGGGATGCCAAGTTTGAAGAGTTCCCGCTCGGTGTCCATCATGAATCCGAGCACACGTTCCGGGATCGCCCCGAAGTAGTGGTCGTCGAACTCCTGGCCCTTGGGCGGCTTTGCGCCGAAGAGTGTTCTGCCGGCGTTCAGTAGGTCGGGGCGCGCGAGGAAGAAGTGTCGATCGATCAGGAAGTACTCCTGCTCGGGACCGCAGAACGACACGATGTGCTCGGGATCGTTGTGCCCGAACAACTTCAGGATTCGTTCGGCGTGGTAACCCATGGCCTGCTGTGAGCGCAACAGGGGAGTCTTGTGGTCGAGTGCTTCGCCGGTCATCGAGACGAACACAGTCGGGATACACAGTGTGTTGCCGTTGGGGTTTTCGAGTACGTAGGCCGGGCTCGTGACATCCCAGCCGGTGTATCCGCGGGCCTCGAACGTGTTGCGCAGCCCACCGTTCGGGAAACTCGAAGCGTCGGGTTCACCTTGGATCAAGGTCTTGCCGGCGAACTCGGCCAACGCACTGCCGTCGCCGACCGGTTCGAGGAAGCTGTCGTGCTTCTCGGCCGTCAACCCGGTGAGCGGATAGAAAACATGGGCGTAGTGGGTCGCGCCCTTTTCCAGCGCCCAGTCCTTCATCGCGGACGCGACTGCGTCGGCGACCATGGGATCGAGTGGTTTGCCTTGCTCGATCGTCGCCATCACCGACTTGTAGACGAGCTTGGGCAGCCTCTTCTGCATGACCACCTTGTTGAAGACGTTGGCTCCGAACACCTCGCCGGGAGTTTCATCGGTCGTGAAGCTGACCACCGGCGGTGTGTAGGCCTCGACGTCCTTGATCGCTTGCAAGCGAACTGCATTTCCACTCATGTGCTTACCCCTCGCCCGGGCCCAGGGCTGCGCTGCTGATTGCGAGCCCGACTTCGGCAAACCCTACGAACCTTCGGTATCGGGGGTGTTTCGTAGATATTGCGCCTGTCCGCAAACTTCGAGTCACAACGGAAATCTTGATCTGTCGGGGGTCTACGGCAGACTTCGAGCGGAGGGGTCAATGCGGGACAGTGGAATCGGAGAGTCTTTGTGATCAGGGTTTTGGTGCCAACCACAGTGGCGCAGGGTGATCTCGCGGAAGTGCTTCGGCTGTACGACGAACTTGTCACCGAGACCCGAAAAGAAGACGGCTGCATCAATTACGAGTTACTGCAGCGCACCGACAATCCGTGCGAGCTCGTGTTGGCTGAGGAATGGGAATCGCAGGAGCACCTCGACGCCCACACCCATACCGAGCACTTCGTAAGGTTGGTTGCGGCACTGGACAAGCTGGAGACGGCAGCGCCGGCGCAGATCTTCACGAAGGTTCTGTAGCGGCGGAGTCAGGTTTCAGTGCTCGCTCAGGTCGTTCCGACACGTGGAAACTGGTTCATCGGCACGCCGGAATCATCGTAGGTCCGTCGATTCCGATGTAGGACAGCGCCTTCGGGCTCCAGCCGAGTCTTGTGCCGGTGCGGCCGACCTGCACGGGCGCTTTATACGGTGACGTCGGAATAGGGCATGTGCTCTGACACCCAAGGAAATACGACTTCCATGAGTAGCAGCACGACCGCAACCACGAGAACGATCGCCAGCAGGGCCTTCACTGGTCGGGGGCCGGGGAGCGCGCCCCAGAGGTAGCCGTACATTTCATTGCTCCTGGAGTGCCGCGGGAATGGTGCCCGAAGTCTTCGAGATTGTTTCGACGAGAACAGCATGGACGATCATGCGTTCGCTGTTCGAGTAGAGCGGATGGCACGTGGTCAGTGTCAACATGCTTTCCAGTGTGGTGTCAGGCTCTGGCCAAGGTTTGCCGGGGAGCGGGTTGACGACCGCAACATCCCCCGGCGCGGTGATGTGCCGCCCGAGGAGATGTGCGTAGTCGCCGTCGGACACGCGGTCGGCTTGCTCGGGGCTCAAGCAGGCTTGCGCCGCTGTGCGACGTTCGGGCGAAGCCTGGTCGAGTGGGAGTAACCGGTACGTCATCCACTGGAACTCGGTCTCCACGACGACGGCATCGCACGCATCGAGTCGATCCAAGTGTTGGAAGACTGCGCCGAATCCGATGCGATGCCCGGCGAGCGCGAAATTTCCTGCTTCGCCGGGCATCTGCGATTCGGGGTAGTGGCCGGGGCCGGCCCGTAGGTCCTCGTTGCGTGTGCCTTCGACGACGGCGGATACGACGTCGGCACCGAGTGTCGGGAGGTACACGCGCGCGAATCCCTCGCCGAGCACCGGGGCCGGCGGTGCAACAGGGTTACCGGCCGCAACCTGGTCTTTGTCCTTGCCCCACGATTCCTCCAGTTGGGCGTTGACCTCGTCTTGCAGTCGCCCCGAGGTGATATTGGTCCAGAACGCCTCGTAGACGACGAAAAGCAGGATGAGGACCCCGGCCGTGAGGAGCAGCTCACCGATGACCTGGCCTAACCGCGGCCGCCCAGGAACCGGATGCTGTGAATCTCTCATGGACCGGGACTCCTCTCCGTCGTCGGACTAGTTGCCCGCGCTGATCGTGGCGCTTCCGGTACCTCCGAGAAGGTCGTACAGGAGTACGGACAGGCGACCGAGGCCGTCGATCGCCGCAGAACCGGTGGTCTGGATGTCCTTGATGACGATCGGGAACGGGAGGATGGACATGGTGTTTCTCCTTCGAGGGATGAGCCGCAGGGGCGGCCGCGAGATAGATACGTCGTGACGGTGAACAGGGCGGGTGCGACCAGGTGTAGGTCGCACCCGCGCTGTTTCGGTATTCCTGGTTGGGAGTTACTCCTGGCCGGGTGCACGCTTGCGGTTACGCAGGGCGAGCCACGTGCCACCGCCGATCAGTGCCAGCGCCAGACCGGCGAGCCAGATGACGTTAGCGCCGGTTACCGGCAGGGACGATGACTGGTCCGGTTTGGCCTGAGCAGGATTTCCCGGAGCAGGCGTGCCCGGAGCACCGTTGTGTCCACCACCGTTATTGCCGGGAGTGTCGTTGCCGGGAGTCGACACGTCAGTGCCTGGTCCTCCGGGTACTTCGGAGCCCGGCCATGTCGGGATTTCCCACGGCGGCAGCGGGATCGGAATCGGGATGATGATCAGCCCATTGCTGCTGGTTTTGTTCTCGAGTCCCAGAACCACTGACTTGTTTGCTTCGCTGGTGAGCTTGACGGAAGCTCCGGTCGGTTCACCCACGATCTTCGAGACGTCCGCCTTGCCTTCCTTGACGTCCCAGATCACTTCACCCCACTTGACGTTGGTGACGTCTGTGTGAGCACCGGTTTCGACGAAAGTGATGTCAGTGTCCAGCGGGAACTGGACCCGGCCGTCGATGACGGCCGCGTCGCACTGGGCGGTCGGAGTGACCGAAGCGCCCGGTTTGACATCGAGCACGCACGAACGCGCCTCGTCGTCGATGTCCGTCCATGTAGCCGTGACCTGGAAGATCGTGGATCCGTCCTTGGCCACCTGGCTGCCCTTGGGGCCGGTCACGATCTTGTCGATGTCCACGTCGGTGGTCGGTATCGGGCGGTTGTGGATCTCCACCACAGCCTGCTCACCGGCCACCACCTTGACGGTGTTGCGGTGTTCGGCGTCTCCGGCATCCGCGGACACGTAGTAGTACGGCCGCGCCCAGTCGATACCGGCCAGGGGCTTGGGGTCGACCTCGGAGAAGGTGATCACGGTGTTCCGTGGAACAACCTCGCCGGACGTCCAACTCCAGTCGTTTCCGGCATCGAGGGTGATGGTCTGGCCCACTGCCGGGAAATCGGTTCCAGCGGGGAGTGGCGGGTCGATTCCGTCGATACGGACATCGAACGTCGCGCTGTCGGGTAGGTCGGCCTCGGGAGCGCGGACGGGATTGCCGTCAGCGTCGAGGATGAACTTCGTGAATTCGACCGAGCCGAACTTCCACAGCGCCTCGTTCGACAGCGTGATCAGTCGACCGTCGGTCGGGTCGTCGGAGACTATGCCCGTTGCGGTTCCGTCGAGGTTCGAGTGCAGCCACGATTCGCCTTCCGGGCTGGTGCCCCAGGAGATCGTGCCCCATTCGACTCCGGCGACATCGGGACGGCCGGTCTCGGTGAAGGTCACCTCGGTGCCGACTGGGAGGTCGACGCCCAGCGGTGTGGTCTGTCCCTGCTTGACGCTCAGCACCTGGGTGCGGTAGTCCACACCGTCGCGCCAACGCGCCTCGACCGTGAACTCCACGTCATCACCGACAGCCTCGGCGGCCTCGCCGCTGACCTGCTTGGCGACGCGCAGAGTGCCATCGTTGATGTCGACGAAGTTCGACACCTCGACCTTGCGCAAATCCTTGCCGATGGTCACCACGGCAGCGTTGTCCGCATTGATCCGGATATTCCCGGAGTATGCGGGCACGCCGTAGGCGAGACCGTCACCGTTTGCCGGAACCAGTTCGGTCAGTGCAACTTCGGTGCCGCCGGGCAGGTACTCACCGAACGGAACCGAGGTGCCGTCGGACGGGAGCGACAGCGTCTTGCTCTGTGGGTTGTCGTCCGTATCGAGCCAGGTGGCAATCACGTCGAAGCTGGCCGGTACGGCCTTGTCGGACGCCTTCGGGCCCGTGAGCTTCTTGCTCACTTCGAAGGTGCCTTGCGTGATCGTGGCCTCGTTGGTGACGGAGACCGCGTTCGCCGACGCGTCTGTGCCGATGGTGAGCGTCTTCGGGCTGATCACCGGCTGCGACCACGTCACGAGGTCGGTGTTCGTCGGTTGGACCTCGGTGAAGGTGACTTTCGCTCCGATGGGCAATTTGCCCAGGTCGTAATGCTGGCCGTCCTTCAGAGTGAATTGACGCAGTTCGTTGCCGGCGTCGTCGTCACCGAAGGCGATCTCTGCGTTGACGACGAAAGCCTCGAGTCCCGTGCGCGCTCCGTCGCCGATGACGGACTTGGTGATCCTTGCCGATCCCAGGCTCGCTTTGTTGAGCAGTGTGACACCGACATTGCTCTTCGGCGTGATGGTCACCAGCGCCTCGGTCCGGTCCACGTTGAGCGTCACACCCTCTGACGGGCGGAACGTTCCTCGCTCGAAGTACACACCGTCAACGGTCGGGAGGTTGATCTCGGACAGGCGGATCTGCCAGCCGGTTCCGCGGGGGTTGATCCCACTGACCGGTGTCCCGTCAGCCTTCACCTTGATCTCGTAGGAGCTCACCGGGGCGTCGGTCGCTGGATTTTGCCCGGGGGCGAACTCTTCGACTTTCACAGTGAACTCGGTGTCTTCCGGGAATTTCTCGGAGAAGGGAGCGATCTCCTTCAGAAGCGAGAACGAGCCCCGTGACACGCCTTGGCCGGTACCGCCGCCGCCCCATTCCTGCTTGACGCTCTGCGACAGCGTCTGCTTGCCGGCATAGGTGAGGGTGTTGGAGTATTCCGTGTCGCGCTGGTCCAGTCCGCCGCTGCTGGTGCACAGGGTGTAGCTGACGAGGTACTTCGTCTGACGGCTGTAACCGTCCGCGTCACGCGGGAGAGTGAGATCGAAACCGCCGTCGGCGCGCGCCACCGATGTGGCATCGGTGATATCGCGTTTCTTGTTGCCGTCGAAGAAGTCTTGCGCGACGACCTTGAGATTGAGGTTGCTCTTGAGATCGCCGCCGATTTCACACACCGTCATGTTCGGTGAGAACCTGTCGTTGATGACCGCCGGTTCCGTAAGGCCCTCGAGATCGTGTCCGGAGATTTCCACGGTCCAATTGAGGGTGGTGCCTGCCGGCTGCTCCACGCCGCCGACAGTTTGCGACGTGGTGTTGATCGCGCCGTTCTTGCCGCTCGTGAACCTAGGCCCCTCAGTCTTTCCCGTGATCGACGTCTTGTTGACGACCGCCGAGTTGGTGAGATGGTCCTCGGAGTCTGGCACCTCGGTGGTGGTCAGGCAGGTCCGGTACGTGACGTAGTAATACTGCTCTTCGTTGAACGTGTCCGGGTTATCCACAGTGATCGCCGCGGTGAAGGTACTCGCGCCGGCTACTGCGCCGATGGGAGCAATGGTGAATCCTGCGGCAGGAGTGCGGTAGTTGGGTTCGTTCTCCCGCCCTGGGAGGTAGTCAGACTTCTCGATGACTACCTGCACGCCCGAGGCACAGACCGCATGGGGGCCGCCGAAGGTGTCGGTGATGTCGATCTTGTGGTTGTTGGCGGCAATGTCGGTGCCCGGAACCACAATCGTCCAGACGGCTTCCATATTGCGCTTACCGCCGTCGAGGTAGCCACCCTTCCAGGGCTTGGTCTGCGGCGCATAGTCCTGTCCCACGCCATCCGAAGCCACCGTGTTGTCACCGATCGTCACGGAGTTGGTGTACTGAGTCCCCTCGAGATCCACCACGCCGCTGGTCGTGCATGAGGTGTACTCGATGCGGTAGAGCTTGTTGCTCTCGAAGGGCGCGCCGTTGTCGATGTTGATGGTGACCTGATCACCCGCGTCGGGTTGGGTGACGGTGACGCCGCCGGGGGTCTCTTTGAGATCGCCCGGGCGACCGGACCACAGCTTCGCGTTGAGCAGGCTGCCCGCACACACCTTCATGTTGTCGGAGAGCTCGTCGCTCAGGGTCACCGAACCGGTGTTGCCTGCATCCAACTTGGCCAGATCGGCGCCGGGGATGTCGATGGTCCACCGCACTGACTGCTTGTTGTCCTGGAGTTTTCCGGACTTCGTCGACTCGCCGATTACGCGGCCGTCGGTGATGCCGCCCGTGCCGGGCAGGTCGACCGGCGTGACCTTGTTGTTGATCGTGAAGTCCACAGTCTCTGACGTGGTGTACTCGACCGCCTTCGTGTAGACGAAGAAATCGCCCTTCACCTCGTCCGGCCGATCCGCCACAGCGTCGGAGAGCACGCACGTCATGAGATTGGTGGAAGCAGCCAGATCGCATGTGCCCCAAACCGTCCCATCGTCGCCCTCCAGCGCGATCATCGGGTTGGACTGTAGCTTCAACTCGTCAGGGAATTGAATCGTGAACTGGTCGCCCGGCAGCGGACTCGCGCTTGACGCGTCCCAGGTGCCCCGCACAGTGACGGAGTCACCGACCGTAATCTGCTGGTCGTTCTTTCCCTCGACCTGGATGTCTGTGATTTTCACATCGATGCCGGGATTGACTCCGCGTGCGGCCAGTCGCTGCGCCGCCACAGAAGTCGTAGACGGGGGCGCCGTGGTGGTGATCGGCGGTTTCGCAGACGTGGGTGACTCCGACGTGGAAGTAAGCGGCGCAGTCGTTTTCAGCGGCGCCTCCGTCGTAGTTGCGGGCGGCTTCGTTGTGGTCGGAACTGTTGAGGTCGGAACTGTGGCGGTCGAGGTCCCGAGGTCATCTGCTGAGGCAACCTGGACGAATGAGAACGACGATACGACCAGCGCCAGGACCGCAACGATCATCCCCAAAGCTGCCCACCGAGACACCACCCCCTCCCCGGCACGGCGCGGGAAGACACGGTTACGCATGACGAACACCTTTCGTTCAGAAACACATGATTCAGGCCCCGTTTCCGGGGCCGTCGAATAGCGAAACGGGACCTTTGAGCAGCTCTGGAGTCTGGATGCGAGCGTTGGAGATTCTCAGGCGACCTATTGCGGAGCCGAACAGTTGGTAATCGGACCCGGCTGGCGCCAGCGCAGACCGACGGCCCGCTCTGGGTAGGCCAGGAAGTTCCAAGAAAACTCAAGCGCCGGTATTACCTAACGCGATGACCTACGAGGCACTAAAGGCTGCGGCTGAGGATCTTTTCTGCGCGATTCAGTGCAGTTCGGGCATGAGCACCATCCCGGATAGCAATAGCAACAGTGCGATGGCTCCGAGGGGGAGTCTTCGTGCTGCGTGCTTCGCTGCCGTGACGGTTTTCATGAAATTCCTTTCTCTGGCACAACGTGAAGAAATTTGCGCGGGGCCGTTCGCGAGAAGACGCAAATTCCGCGCAAACAACGCAGAAGGCGCAAACCGGGCGATGCGCAACCAGGAATCTAACACGAGCAAATCGCATAGCTGAACACGCCATGGACGTCCGTCCATGCAAGAAAAACTCCGTTTACCTGGCTATATGTATCTTCCGTTGATTTCTGTCAAGGTAACTGGCTGGTTCATCACAATTCGATCTCGACGATCAGTTGCATGCCTGTCTTGGACCTTACCGACAATCGGTGAGCGGCCGAGCCGAGTCGGCGCTGCTGTACCGAATGAGCCTTTATGCAGTTCACTGCCCCTTATTTGCTGTCGGAACGACAAGGTGTGGAGCGAATTATCTGTGCACACACGCTCGACATAAATGCAAATCAATTTTCTGCGTATAGGAGGAGGGTGAATTAGGGGGTGAATTCAGTCGCGGGTCATAGAAACCCCTGTTCTGAAAGGATCCAGAGATAGGGGTCACATTAGATTCGTTTTTCTTAGCAGATTGGATTCCGGCCTGAGTTAACCGTCGATAATGCTTCGGCGGCCGACATGGCATTTCGAGACAAAGAATCGCCCGGCTTTTCGTAGAAAGCCTTCGGTACGGTTACGTCAGTCCAGCTGATCACGCGCCGCAGCGACTTTTGGCGTCGCTCGTGTGCGCACGGATGATGCACTACCTGGGATGAGTGTGGATCTCGGAAGATGCCATGCCGGAGGTTTCTTCGAAGATCTCGAGACCTCGCAAGTTCAGGTCGTTCTCGCGCACCTCGGCACGATGAAATGGCTTACTTTTCAAGCGCTTTCGATGCCCGGAGTCAAATGGTGACGGTCGTTGCGTAGTCGCTGACGGCGGATGCGGCCGGTTCGATCGGTGCGCAGTCGCCACATCCGAGCAACCGCACCGAGTAGCCGCGAGGTCCCACAGCCGGTACTTTTCGCAGCTCTCTGGACATTTCGCGAAATCGGACCTTCGAATCGAGTTCTTGCGCAACCATTCTGACGCAGCTTGTGTCAATGGTGCTACACCCACGGCTGCCCGCAAGGTTCGACTGCCCCGGCGGCTTTTACACCTCTGGGCTCCAGAGCCCAGAGGTTCTGTGACACTCGCGGCCGCTCTGTTTAGCGCGGTGCATGCGGCTCAGCCGGCATTGGCGGGCAATTGCCTACCGGCTCTCGTCGTAGAACTTTGTGAGACGGCCTTTGTCGCAAGGGAAGGGCTACAACGATTGGTCTGGCCCGGTCAACGACGCGGGACCGGTCGTCGGTTGGTGTGCGCCGGTGAACCGCTCGACGACGGATACCACGACGATCGCGAGTGCCAGGATTCCAACAGTTCGGGCGAGTGACTTCAGGGTCTTCGGAAGTGCCTTCTTCATGCGTGGCAGACTACTGCGGACGGCACGCAATTTGTGGGCTAGGTTTCGATCCGAATGGGATCGGTCTGCACAGATACCCGAATCTGGAGGCCGATCCCGTGTGGAAGTCGCCCAACCCGGCTTCCGAAAATAGTTCGAAGATTACGGATACCATCGCAGGACTTCCGGATGGCAACTATGTCGCCGGAATCTACTGCGTCAGTGACGGACCCACCCCGGCCGGATACAACCAGACTCACAACTTGGTTGAGCTTCCGTTCACTCTCCCACAGGCGCCTGCGAAGCCGGGCGGGGGATTCGGATCCATCCAATTCCCCGCGTTCGGCTCGAAGAAACTCACGACAAAGCCCCCAACTTCGCAAGGAGGTTGGGGGCTTTCGTCATCTGCAGAAGGACTGTTGCTGCTAGCTGCCGAAGATGTCGCCGAGTGAACCGAGTGAACCGGTGCCTGTCTCGGGCTTCGGATCCTTCTTGGCGAAGTTGGTGGTGCAGCCGTTGAACTTCACGGCGTCGACGAAGACGCTCGAGGCTTCCGAGCCGGTGCCGACGCTCACGCCGTAGTGCTCGACTTTTGCACCGGGGTTGGCTGCCACGATGGCATCGAGTGAGGTGGGCTCGCCCTTGACTGCACCGCCGATGGTGCGGGTGCTCCACCAGAGTCCGTCCTGGATGTTCTCGTGCTTGACCGCAGCGTCCGTCACGGATGCGCCGTTCTGGCTCGGCACCCACACCAGGGTGGTGAAACCGTTGTTGTCCGGGTTCGTGGTGCCGGTCAAACGCAGCTGGAACGCAGCGCTGGTGGTTACGGCGCGCTCGGAAAACCCGATTTCCTTGGCAGCTGCGTCGGCCAGTTTGATGCTGCCTGCCGCGTGGTACGACACGGAGCGGTCCTTGACGTCGGTGACTTCGAGTTTGAGTGAGCCGTCCTTGTCGAAGACATTATCGGCCGCGTAGGAGGCGGTCTGGTCCTTCTCGTCGGTGAACGGGATTCCCCAGCCGTTCGCGGTGGTTTCGGTAGACGTTGTGGAGCAGTTGAAGCCCGCTTCCGGCTCTGCGGAACCGAGTGAACCAGTGGGCGCTGCGCCCGCGAAAGCCGGTGCAATCAATGCAGCGGAGCCGACAAGTGCGGCAACGATTCCGGCGCGGCGGGTGGCTTGAGACATGCGTGATGAACCTCTCGGAGGGTAAAACGGGGGTGAAGGTCTGTAAAAAATAGCACAGACTGTCCGGTTTGTGAATGTTGAGGATGGGAAACGATTGCCCAAAGTCGTCCAGGGAAAATGCTGGCAAGTAACGCATTTCGGTTTTCCGCGCGATTTACGATCGCAGCATCGGTGAATCGGCACTCGTGATTTCTCAGTAAGTGAGAACGAGCTACCTCGTCGTCGAACCCCGCAAGAACGGCACCGCAGTGTCCGGCACATCGACCACGATCGGACGGTGACCTACTCACTGTGTATGTGACCGGCGTTGGAACATCCCCCGGCAAGGGTCTGGTCGCCGACCTGGAAGGACTCGTGCCACCCGCGATCGCGACCGAGCTGGGGTCTCGGTTGGCACTGCGGGCCTGCTGTCCTCAGCATTTGCGGTCGGTACGGTCATCGGTGCGACAGTGATGGCGGTCTTCTCTGCGGTGCCAGGCTGGCGCGTTTCCTTTCGCGGCCAAGACTTCGAACGCATTAGCAGTACTCCGAAAATAAGTGCACGCAAGCCTGTGCGCCGAGCACCACCGCAACGCCGTCACGCGAACGTGCCACTACCCAACCGAGCCACGGCCTCCCCTCAGCGCCCGCTCGTCGGAGCTTTCGTTGCGCCGGTTGCGAATTGGTGCATCCCATCCGCGTCGAGCCCTCGATGCGCCCAACCGAGCTCGCTGAAGAAGCGGTAAGCGGGCTCGTTCCTCTGGTCAACGAACGCAACCCACCCCGTCGTCGGCGGGTGCTCGGGCCACGAACGGACGCAGTCGATCGTTGCCCGGCCGAGCCCGTTCCTGCGCCGGCGCGGATCGATCGCGAGATCAGTGATGCCATGCTCGTGTCCGTTTGGGTCCCAAGCGCAGCCGACGAGCGCGACCGGATCGACACCGTCGAGCACCACAAGCTGCACACCCGAGTGGGTGGCGAGGACATACTCGAGCCACTCGTCGTCAAGCGGACCCAGCTCACGGTCTAGCGTCTCATCCTCGTACCAGCGCTGGATCCACGGCCAATCGGCACGGGTCATTAGCCGCGCCGCGAGGGTCTGCTCAGTCATGAGGTCTATTCTCTCGTTCTCGTTCTCGTTCTTTTTCAGGGCTTACTCTCATTCGGCGTTGGCAGCAGCTTGATCACGCGTGTGCCGTATGCAGCACAAGAATGCCGCCAGCCTCACCCGAGATAAGGGAGACGCGCCCTAGTCAAGTTTCGCTGGCGGATAGTCCCCGTAGACGCCTTCGTCGCGGCAGGCTAAGTACTGCTGATGCTGCAGATTCGTGCGCTCGTCGAGGCCTTTGTAGTAGTCGGTCTTCACCTTGCGCATGTCGGCGCGGTACTCGCGAATGAACTTGAAGCCTTCGTGCGTCATCGGGATAACGAACGCCGCGATTACAACCCACAGCAGGATCCACAGCAATGTCTGCCAGTAGTTCGTAATGAAGACAATCAGCAAGAATGCCACGATGAATCCGACGAGGGCGTCCGTTATTTCGAGATGTATTCCGCGAAAAGTTCTTTATCTGATCGTGCATCGCAATCGTACGCGTGAGTACGGCGACCGTCATCGGTCGTGCGTTTCATGATTCGCATCGATGCGTCAGTTCGCTCTTCCAAGCTTGAACCCTTGTCGCTAATAGTCTTTTGGTCCGCTTGAGTCTCCAGATATCCGGGCGTCAGTTCGGCGAAACCCGCACACTGAGTTGCCCTCACTTCCTCGGCGGTGGGACCCGCGGGCTCGCTACTGCATCCGCTGATGAGTAGCGCCGCTCCGATAGCCGCGACTGCGGCGAACGGCATTTTCATGCCGGAATAGAACCAGACGGACCGGTCGTAACTGACATTTGATCTGCCTCAGTTGGTAGTAGTCTTCGGCTCCAGCGGCTTCCTGTTCGGCGACCCATGCGGGTGCGACACTCTTGCGACACTCTTGCGCCCGACGCACCGGCGTCCGAGTTCGAAGCTAGTGTCCCGCGCCGGTAGTAAGTTTCCGATATGGCTCTCGGAAACGGGTTGGTCGCTCGGATCGAGCGGACCGTGGACTTCTACGGTCCCGGCCGTCCGATTCCGGCAGACGAGCTTCACGCGCGATTGCATGCGCTCGACATCGTCCCGGACAAAGACTTCACCGAGTTCGTGGGACGTTGGGGTGGATGCTTCGCGGGCGTGTCAGTGCACGCATGGGACAACGCCGAGCTTATCGGTCGTGAGACATGCATCGAGCTGACCATTGAGGCGCGTGACGCATACGGTGCCCTCATCGACGGGGTGGTGTTCGCTGACGACGGGTCGGGGAATCCGATCTGGATCGCTGCGGACGGAAGCGTGTGCTTGGTCGACCATGACAACGGGAACACAGTTGTCCGACTGGCGGCCAGTTTCCGCACGCTGTTGGAGGAGAACGTCGACGACTGACTCGCGCGACTAACCCTTCCTCGGGGGTCGGATCTTCTCGGCTTACTTGGTCCAGATGAACGGCTTCGGGCTCTCATTCCATCCCTTGACCCCTGCCGTTGTTCGGCAAGATTGTCGACGATGAGTCGGAATTCGGCGCCTAGCTTGCGTCGAGAGACGTACATGCTCACCTGCGAACCGCTCAACACTTACTCAACACTTTGGTCGGGATTGCGCGGGATAACGCAGGATTATTGCATTGGTCGTATCTGCGTACATGCTGGCCTAGAAGGTATTGAGTCCTGCGTAAACGGTACGAAAAGTGCCCCCGGCAGGATTCGAACCTGCGACCAAGAGATTAGAAGGCTCTTGCTCTATCCCCTGAGCTACGGAGGCGCGTGGAACATCATACTCGAGGGTTCGGGATGTGACGCGCACCGCCCAACTCCGACGCGTTGTCGTAGTCGGTTCGCGAAGGTCCTACCCTTGAGGTATGGCTACACCCGACCTCGCGCCGACAGATTCCCCACCGGAGTCCACTCCGCACAGCGGTGCACCCGCTTCTTCGACCGCCATATTCGTGGTCAGTGGACTCATCGCAGGGCTCACCGCAGCCATCGTGGTGGGATTCTCCGCGTCGCAGGCACTGACTCTTCTGGGTATCCCTGATCCAGGTCCGATCACTACGTACGGCCTGCCCGCGATGCGCGCACTGGGGGAGATCGCCGCGGTCATCGCGATCGGGTCACTGCTGTTGGCCGCTTTCTTCGTGCCACCTCAGAAGTCGGGCGTCCTCGACGTCGACGGCTATCGAGCAGTCCGAACCGCATCGCATGCCGCGATCGTGTGGGCGATCTGTTCGTTCATGATGGTGCCTCTGACGCTCTCCGACACCTCGGGTCAGCCGTTTGCCGAAGCGATCAAACCGGCAAACCTCTGGTCGGGACTCGATCAGGTGGAGATCGCCGGCGCCTGGCGCTGGACGGCCATCATCGCGGTTGTTCTGGCGATCCTGGCCCGGTTGACACTGCGCTGGTGGTGGACTCCGCTCCTGCTGCTGGTCGGTCTACTCGGACTGATGCCGCTCGCTCTCACCGGTCACTCGTCTTCGGGCGGCTCGCATGACATCGCTACCAACAGCCTGATCCTGCACCTTGTGGCGGCTTCGCTCTGGGCGGGCGGCTTGTTCGCGCTACTGGCCCACGCGCGGCGCGGCGGCGATTACACCGACGTAGCGGCTCGACGCTTTTCGACGGTCGCATCCATCTGCTTCGTCGTCATGGGATTCAGCGGTGTCATCAATGCGATTGTCCGTCTACCTCTCGACGACGTGTTCACCACGACCTACGGACGATTGATCGTCGCCAAAACAGTTGCACTGATCATCCTCGGGTTCTTCGGTTGGGCTCAGCGGAGTCGGGCGCTGCCGGCGTTGGCGGAGAACCCCAAGAGTCGCTCCGCGCTGATTCGTTTTGCCGGCGCTGAAGGCATCGTGATGGCGGCGACCATCGGTCTCGCGATCGGCCTCGGTCGGACCCCACCGCCCCCGCCGCTGTCGATTCCCTCGATCCCCGAGGTCGAACTCGGTTACAACCTTCCGGACCCGCCGTCGTTCATGGCATTCGTGACGGACTGGCGATTCGACCTCATGTTCGGCACTGCCGCAATCGCTGCGGCGATTCTGTACGGAATCGGCCTGCGCAAACTGGCCAAGCGTGGGGATTCCTGGCCCGTCGGCCGAACCATCGCTTGGATGAGCGGTTGTGCGGTGCTCTTGATCGCCACGTCGTCCGGTGTAGGCAAGTACGCGCCGGCAGTCTTCAGCGTTCACATGGGCGCGCACATGGCGCTGTCGATGTTGGGCCCAGTCCTGCTGGTTCTGGGTGCGCCGATCACTTTGGCTCTGCGGGCCCTCGATCCAGCAGGCAAGGACGGCGTGCCAGGCATCCGCGAGTGGATTCTGACCGCCCTGCACAGCCCGTTCTCGCGTTTCATCACCCACCCGATCGTGGCGGCCGTTCTCTTTGTCGGCGGCTTCTACGCGCTCTATCTCGGCGGAATCTACGGCGCGACGGTCGACTCGCACAGCGCGCACTTGCTGATGAATCTGCACTTCATCCTGAGCGGCTATCTCTTCTACTGGGTGGCGATCGGAATCGACCCGTCACCACGTCAATTGCAGCCGGTGACCAAGCTGGCAATGGTCTTCGGTTCGCTTCCGTTCCACGCGTTCTTCGGTGTGGCCTTGATGAGCACCACCGCCGTCATGGGTGGCGCCTACTTCCGTTCGCTCGGCCTTGGCTGGAACAACGATCTGATCGGCGATCAGCAGTTGGGGGGCAGCATCGCCTGGGCGACCGGCGAGATCCCGCTCATGGTGGTCATGCTTGCGCTTCTGGTTCAGTGGTCGCGCAGTGACGGCAGAACGGCGCGCCGAACCGACCGTGCGGCTGAACGTGACCACGACGCCGACCTCGCCGCACACAACGCGATGTTCGCCGAATTGGCCAGGCGGGACCGCGAGGGGTGGAAACCCCGAGAGGCGGCTGACGCGGAGACTGCCGACGAGGACACTGCCGACGAGGACACTGCCGATGGGGCGCCGAGCGAGAAGAAATCCGACGAGTCCTCCACTAGCACTTAGCACCGACACTGCCCGGGCCGTTTGGCTCGGGCAGTGCTGTTTCTCCACAGCGGTCCCTCCGATGCACAGGTGGAAATCGAAATCCCGAGCCAGGCGTTTGCCGTTCCACAATCGAAACTGCCGACGCAATGATCGGCCCCGCGGCAGTTGGCGGGATCTGAAGTTCGAAGGGGGATCGGACATGTACGAAACGCATGCAACCGTTGTCGGAACCGTCATCACCAATCCGGTGAAGCGGCAGACCACCAATGGTGAAGAGGTGCTGAGCTTTCGGATGGCGAGCAATACTCGTCGCAAAGACGCGGTGACCGGAGAGTGGACTGACGGTGCGACCCTGTATCTCACGGTCAGTTGCTGGCGGCGGTTGGTCACCGGCGTCGGCGCATCCATCATGAAAGGTGATCCGGTCATGGTGGCGGGGGAGTTGCGCACCAACGAGTACACGACCAAAGAGGGTGTGCCTCGTTCCGATCTCGAGTTGCGGGCGACGGCAGTTGGCGCGGACCTTGCTCGTTGCATCTCGAAGATCGAGCGTCAGAGCAAGCCGACGTCGGCGGAGAATGTCGAGGACGCAGTCGACACCGTCGCTGCGTGAGAACTCAGATCGAGGGTGTCGGGCAGTCGCGGGGCCGAGAGTCGTGCCCCGCGTCCACTCGCTCGAGAAGTTCGGTGAGAGTTGCTCGCTCCGACTCGTCGAGGTCGTCGAACACATCCGAGGATTCGCGTCTTTGAGCTTTCGCGACGTCGGCGGCCAGCGCAGCGCCGGCGTCGGTGAGCTCGAGTAATACAGCGCGGCGATCGTTCGGATCGGGAGTGCGGCGTACCCATCCGGCATCTTCGAGGGAATCCACGACGTCGGTTGCCGACCGCGGAACGATGCGCAATCGCTCGGCAAGAAACCCGAGTCGAACCGGTTCGCCTACTCGGGTCAGCACTCGCAGTGCTCGGCTTTGCGACGGCGAGAGGCCGAATGGTTCCAGCGCTGCCACCTGGCGTCGGCGGATGAGCCGTGCCACGGACATCACGACATCGGTGAGTTCGCGCTCTCGGGAATGCATGGCGTCAGTCTAGCGTTGTTGGTGTCAGCCTCATAGTGAGGTAACCTCATTAATATGAAATTAGGGTGAGAAAGCCTCCAGGAGGTAAACGTGAAACCAGATCACATGCGAAACATCGAACGATCCGCTGTCGAGATCACTCCGGCGGAATCCGTACCGGCAAAGCGCGTACTCGGGCTGTTCGCGCCGTATCGAACTCAGATCGCCATCGTCACTGCGGTCATCACACTCAGCGCGATCGTCGCGTTGGGCAGTCCGCTGCTCCTGCGCGAAATGCTCGACAAGGCGATCCCGGACAAGAACCTCGGACTCGTCAGCGTTCTGGCCATCGGCATGATCGCCATCGCCGTGATCACGAGTTGTCTCGGCGTGGCGCAGACCTGGATGTCCAACAGCATCGGCCAAAAGCTGATGCACCAACTGCGCGTGCGGGTCTACTCGCACCTGCAGAATCAGTCGCTCGGATTCTTCGCTCGAACCCGAACCGGAGAAGTTCAGTCGCGCATTGCCAATGACATCGGCGGTATGCAGTCGGTGGTCACCAACACGGCAACGTCCATCGCGCAGAATGCAACGACCGTGGCGGCCACCATTGTTGCTCTGTTCCTTCTGGATTGGCGACTCGCCATCTTTTCGCTGGCGATCTTGCCGGTGTTCATCCGAATCGCACGCAAGATCGGTGACGAGCGCCGCAAGATCTCGGGCAAGCGGCAGAAGTTGCTCAGTGATCTGTCGGTCCAGGTGGAGGAATCTCTCTCCGTCAGTGGCATTCTCCTCGGAAAGACGACCGGCGCGAAGTCGGCTCTGACGGATCGATTCACCGAGCGTTCAGCGGAAGTCGCGGACGTCGAACTCCGGGCCATGATGGCCGGCAAGTGGCGCATGGCGACCATGTCGATCACTTTCGCGGCCATGCCCGCACTGGTCTACTGGTTTGCCGGTTTCACTCTCGATCACGGAAACACCATCACCGTCGGTACTCTCGTCGCATTCACCACACTGCAAACACAATTGTTCCGACCCACCATGATGCTGCTCAACACGGGCGTCGAGGTGCAGAGTTCGATGGCACTGTTCAGTCGCGTGTTCGAGTACCTGGATCTGCCGATCGACATTGCCGATCCGGAAGAGTCGAAGAGCTTCGATCGCACCACGATGTCCGGCGAACTTCGGTTCGACCACGTCGACTTCTCGTATCCAGGAACCGACAGCAAGACTCTCGACAACATCGACCTCACGGTCCCAGCCGGCGGAACCTTGGCGCTGGTCGGCTCCACCGGTTCAGGCAAGACCACTCTGGGATACTTGTCCGCACGTCTGTACGACCCGACTGCGGGATCGGTGAGAATCGACGACGTCGATCTGCGGGACCTCGATCTGGCGACGGTCTCCGATCTGGTGGGTGTGGTCTCACAGGAGACGTATCTCTTCCACACGACCATTCGTGAGAACCTTCGGTTCGCGAAACCTGACGCCACGGACGCAGAGATCGAGCAGGCGGCGCGCATTGCGCAGATCCACGAGTTCATTTCCGGTCTCGACGACGGGTACGACACCATGGTCGGCGAGCGCGGCTACCGATTCTCCGGCGGTGAGAAGCAGCGCATCGCGATCGCGCGCACAGTCCTGCGGAATCCACCGGTCCTCGTCCTCGACGAGGCGACGAGCGCCTTGGACAATCGCACCGAACGTGCGTTGCAGGACGCGCTCGACGAGCTGATGGTCGGGCGCACCACTCTTGTTGTAGCGCACAGGCTTTCCACGGTTCGAAATGCGGACCTCATTGCGGTGCTCGACCGGGGCGTGGTTGTGGAAAAGGGCACCCACGACGAACTTGTGCAACAAGGTGGGCGGTACGCACAGCTGCTCGCGGCTTCCGGTAGTGACGCGGTCGACCTCCCGTCGGAACTACAGACCGTCTGAGTGCAAGAAACATCGACCATTCACTTCCGCAAATTTCTAGAACGTGTTCTACTTTAATGGTAGTTGGGCGACTATCAGTGGAGGCGGGAAGATCATGGGTCAGGTTCTGGACAACATCTCACAGTTCGCCGACGAGATCCGCGCCGACGGA
Organism: Rhodococcus sp. P-2; assembly: GCF_016598535.1. Lineage (GTDB taxonomy): Bacteria > Actinomycetota > Actinomycetes > Mycobacteriales > Mycobacteriaceae > Rhodococcus_F > Rhodococcus_F baikonurensis. The sequence goes on from NZ_CP066779.1 coordinate 3,993,918, forward strand.
GTCGAGGGCGACAAGCTGATGCGCTTGACGGACGGCAGCGCGAAGCGACTGCGCGACGCGGGCGTCATCCGGATGTTGCAGCCGAAGGAATTCGGAGGCCTCGAGGCGCATCCGCGTGAATTCGCCGAGACGGCAATGGCTATCGGCGCGATGGACGGTGCCACGGGTTGGGTCAGCGGCATCGTCGGTGTGCATCCGTGGGAGCTTGCGTTCTTCGACCGCAAGGCTCAGGAAGAGGTGTGGGGAACCGATCCTGATACGTGGATGGCGTCGCCGTATGCGCCGATGGGCGTTGCGAGGCCGGTCGAGGGTGGGTACATCCTCAACGGCCGCTGGTCGTTCTCCTCGGGTACCGATCACTGTGACTGGATCATGATCGGCGCGATGGTCGGTGACGAATCCGGTAAACCGTTGATGCCGCCGAAGATTCTGCATGTACTGCTGCCGCGCTCCGATTACGACATCGACCAGGACAGCTGGAATGTCGTGGGCCTGCGCGGTACGGGGTCGAAGGACCTGATCGTCAAGGACGCATTCCTGCCCACCTACCGCACGATCGACGCCGGAAAGGTGTTCGACGGGACGGCGTGGAAGGAAGCGGGCCGTACGGAGACGTTGTACAAGTTCCCGTTCTCGTGCATTTTCCCGTTGGGGATCACTTCGTCGTTGATCGGTATCGCGGAGGGTGCGTTGGCGTGCAACATGGCTGCGCAGCGTGAGCGTGTGACGGTCAGTGGTGTTCCGATCAAGGAAGATCCGTACGTGCTGTTCGCGATCGGTGAGGCGGCGGCCGAGATCGCTGCTTCTCGGGCTGCGATCTTGGAGACGGTGGATCGTTTCTGGGACATGACCGAGAAGGGGCAGGAAGTCTCGTTCGAGCTTCGTGCGATCGGTCGGCGTACGCAGACTGCTGCGGCGTGGCGGGCGGTGCGGGCGGTGGATGAGATCTTTGCTCGTTCCGGTGGTGGCGCGTTGCAGTTGAACACGCCGATGCAGCGGTTCTGGCGTGATGCGCATGCCGGTTTGGCGCATGCGATTCACGTGCCTGGTTCGATTTTCCATTCGTCGACGCTCTCGCAGCTCGGTGGCGAGCCGAAGGGCATCCACCGGGCAATGATCTGAGCCGTCCTGGGGACACCCGGAGGTGTCCCCATCGCGGTTTTCGTGGGGGGCGAGAAGCATGTCGGTGAATCTGGTCGGTGACCTCGGACTGTCCGCAGAACCCGCATCGGAGTGACGGCCAACGCGCAATGTGGGTTATAGGACAAACACCGATAGGCTGGCGGTCATGGCTGAGTTCATTTACACGATGAAGAAGGTGCGCAAGGCGCACGGTGACAAGGTCATCCTCGATGACGTCACGATGAGCTTTTACCCCGGCGCGAAGATCGGTGTCGTCGGACCGAACGGCGCTGGTAAATCCAGCATCCTCAAGATCATGGCCGGACTGGACCAGCCGGGCAACGGCGAGGCATTCCTGGCTCCGGGCGCGACCGTCGGCATCCTCATGCAGGAGCCGGAGCTCGACGAGACCAAGACAGTTCGCGAGAACGTCGAGGACGGCCTCGGAGAGACGATGGTCCAGCTCAAGCGGTACAACGAGATCGCCGAGCTGATGGCCACGGATTACTCCGACGAGCTCATGGAAGAGATGGGCGAACTGCAGGAGAAGCTCGACCACGCTGACGCGTGGGAGATCGACTCGCAGCTCGAGCAGGCTATGGACGCCCTGCGCTGCCCCCCGCCGGAAGAGATGGTCACCCACCTTTCCGGTGGTGAGAAGCGACGCGTTGCGCTCTGCAAGCTGCTGCTGAGCAAGCCCGACCTCCTGCTCCTCGACGAGCCCACCAACCACCTCGACGCCGAATCTGTCCTGTGGCTCGAGCAGCACCTCGCTGCTTACCCCGGCGCAATCCTCGCCGTGACCCACGATCGTTACTTCCTCGATCACGTCGCGCAGTGGATCTGTGAAGTCGACCGCGGACGCCTGTACCCGTACGAGGGCAACTACTCCACCTACCTGGAGCAGAAGGCTGCACGCCTCGAGGTTGCCGGCAAGAAAGATCAGAAGCTGCAGAAGCGCCTCAAGGACGAGCTCGCCTGGGTACGTTCCGGCGCCAAGGCTCGCCAGGCCAAGAACAAGGCTCGTCTCGATCGCTACGAGGAAATGGCGAACGAGGCCGAGAAGACCCGCAAGCTCGACTTCGACGAGATCCAGATCCCGGCACCGCCGCGCCTGGGTGACGTGGTCGTGGAGGTCTCCAACCTCGACAAGGGCTTCGACGGCCGCGTGTTGATCAAGGATCTCTCGTTCACGTTGCCGCGCAACGGAATTGTCGGCGTCATCGGCCCCAACGGTGTCGGTAAGACGACGCTGTTCAAGACCATCGTGGGTCTCGAGGAGCCTGACGCCGGTGAGGTCAAGATCGGTCAGACGGTCAAGCTGAGCTACGTCGACCAGAACCGTTCCGGCATCGACCCCAAGAAGACGGTCTGGGAGACCGTGTCCGACGGGCTCGATTTCATCGTCGTCGGCCAGACCGAGTTCCCGTCGCGTGCGTACATCAGCTCGTTCGGTTTCAAGGGCCACGATCAGCAGAAGCCGGCCGGCGTTCTCTCCGGTGGTGAGCGCAACCGCCTGAACCTGGCGATGACGCTCAAGCAGGGCGGCAATCTGATCCTGCTCGATGAGCCGACCAACGACCTGGACGTCGAAACCCTCGGCTCGCTGGAGAACGCTCTCGAAGAGTTCCCCGGTTGCGCCGTCGTGATCTCGCACGATCGCTGGTTCCTGGACCGCACGTGTACTCACATCCTCGCGTGGGAAGGTGGCTTCGGTGACAACGAGGCTGCTTGGTACTGGTACGAAGGCAACTTCGAGGGCTACGAGGCGAACAAGGTCGAGCGACTCGGCCCCGACGCCGCGCGCCCGCACCGTGTGACGCACCGCAAGCTCACCAGGGACTGATCCGGTGTCCGACGTATACACAGCGCAGATCCAGGTCCGGTGGGGCGATTCCGACCGGTTGGGTCATGTCAACAACACGCGTTACGTCGAGTACATGCAGGAAGCTCGCATCCAGTTCCTGGAAGCGAAACTGGCGCCGCTCGGCGGCCGGCCGGGGTACCTCGTGGTTCGAAAGATGACCGTCGAGTTCCTCAAGCCGGTCACCGACCGGTCCGGTCCGTTGAACGTGGAGATCTTCACGACTCACGTCGGGACTTCCTCGTTCACGGTTCGGCACGTCATCCGTGACAACGCGGGTGTCGAATGCGCATTCGGTGACGCGTTGATGGTCGGATTCGACACGGTGTCCGAGAAGTCCAGACCGCTGGCGGACAGCGAACGCGCGGTGCTCGAAGCATCGCTTGTTCAGATGACGACATCGTAGATTTCGTTTCTCAGTTCACCCTAGGTACTGGTTGCCGCGGCTAGTCTCGAGTCAGAGATTGGTCGCGGCGATCAGAACCCACAAGGATGTGAGCCAGGAATGACAGACCGTGTACGGCAGCAGGGCACAGGCCTCGACGAAGCGACGTTGTTGACGCGTCTTCGCGAGGCCTTTTTCACGCACATCGACGAGGGTGACAGCGACGACGTCATCAACGGTCGGTCGGATCGAGTCCTGCTCGCGCATCTTGCGCTCGGGAGGCGGCGGACGCCGGGCACGGCCGTATGGCGTGTGTACCGCCCGTCAGGATCCGAGAGTCTCGGCGCTGCCGTCCAGATCGTCACCGACGACATGTCGTTGCTCGTCGAGTCCGTTACCGCGATGCTCAACCGACAAGGTGTGGGAATCAGTCAATTCGCCCATCCGATTCTGACGGTTGATCGCGACGACTCCGGCAATCTGATGTCCTTGGGCGACAGCGGTATCCAAGAATCCTGGATGCATGTCCAATTGGACTCCGAAGTCGAGGATTCCGCTCTCGACGCGATCGAGGCACACCTCGGCAAAGTGCTCGCGGACGTCCGTCAGGTGGTTGGTGACACCCCGGACATGAAGGCACTGCAACTGCGCATTGCCGACGAGTTGGCGAGTGCCGCAGAAACTGCCTCCGGGAGGATCACCCCCGAAGAATTCTCCGACACCGCTCGACTGCTGCGGTGGATGGCGGACGGAAACTACGCCGTACTCGGATACCGGCGATTCGAGGGCACGAAGGACGGCTCACGCACGGTCGCCGGCAGTGGGCTCGGCGTGCTGCGTTCCGACGCGGTCACCGAGGGCCCGATGAGCTTGCCTCCCGTTGCGGACCTCCCGGATCGACCCCTTCTGGTCCTGACGCAGGGATCGTTCCCCGCCACGGTGCACCGCGCTGTCTACCCGTACTTCGTGGGTGTGTCGATCCTCGACGACGAGGGAAACATCGTGGGGGAGCACAGGTTCCTGGGTGTGTTCACCGTGGTCGCTCTCCACGAGAACGTCCTCGCGATTCCTCTGATCGAGCGACGCGTACGCGAAGTCATCGCGCGTGCCGGTGTCGACCTGCATTCGTACTCCGGTCAGGCGATGCTCGAGGTCATCCAGTCGTTCCCGCGCACCGAGTTGTTCTCGAGCGATGCCGAGACCCTGTTCGAGACCGTGCACGCCGTGCACAGCATCGGGCTTCGCCGCCAGGTGCGACTCTTCGTCCGTGAGGACACGTTCGGCCGCTTCGTGTCCTGCCTGGTGTATCTGCCTCGCGACCGGTACACGACGCGAGTTCGACTCGCGATGCAGCATCTACTCTGGCGTGAGTTCGGTCCGGGCACAGTCGATTACACCGCCAGAGTCACCGAGAACGACCTCGCGTTGCTGCACGTGACCATCCGGCGCGATCCGGACAGCGAACCGGTTCGTCTGGATGTTTCCGAGGCCAATCGCGAGCGCGTTCAGGCACTGCTGACCGAAGCCAGTCGTAGCTGGGACGACCGCATCACCGATCTTGTTCGCGAAAGCCCGGGTGTGGATCCGGAACTGGTGCAGCGGTATTCGCGGGTGCTGCCGGACGGATACAAAGAAGACTTCGAACCTTCGCGTGCGCTCGCCGACATCGCCAGGCTCGAGGCGTTGGCACCGGGTGCGATCGACGTTCTGCTCTATCGCGCTGTGGACTCCGCGCCCGGTGCCTGGCGCTTCACGCTCTTCGTCGGCGGCGACGGTATCTCGTTGAGTCAGGTGCTGCCGGTGCTGCAGTCACTCGGCGTCGAAGTTCTCGACGAGCGGCCGCACGTCGTGCAGCGCCTCGACGGCGTTCAGTGCTGGATCTACGATTTCGGACTGTCGGTGCCGGCCGATCTTCGGGCGTCGGTGGAGGTCGATCTCGATGCGCAGGTGCCACTCGAGACCAGTACCGCCCCGCTGACCGAGGTTCAGAAGCGATTCACTGCTGCATTCGGTGCAGTCTGGTTCGGCCGGGCAGAAGCTGACCGATTCAACGAGTTGGTGCTGCGGGCCGGAATGTCCTGGCGGCAGGCCGTCGTGCTGCGTGCTTACGCAAAGTATCTGCGCCAGGCCACATTTCCGTACAGTCAGTTCCACATCGAAGGAATCGCGCTTACGCACCCGCAGACCGCGTTTGCATTGGTGCAGTTGTTCGAGGCGATGTTCGACCCCGAGAAGCAGGACGACATCCGCGTCGCCGAATTGGACGAGCAGTTGAGTGCGTCCATCGACGAGGTACTCAGCTTGGATGCCGATCGCATCCTGCGCGGAATGTTCTCCTTGGTGAAGGCGACCTTGCGCACCAATTTCTACGTCGTCGACGCCGATGACCGCTCTCGCGACTACCTGTCGGTCAAGCTCGATCCGTCACGGATCAGCGAGTTGCCAAAGCCGCGGCCGGCTTTCGAGATCTACGTGTACTCACCCGAGGTCGAAGGTGTCCACCTGCGATTCGGTGCGGTCGCGCGCGGTGGGCTCCGCTGGTCCGACCGGCGCGAGGATTTCCGCACCGAGGTGCTCGGCTTGGTGAAGGCTCAGGCCGTCAAGAACGCGGTGATCGTCCCGGTGGGGGCCAAAGGTGGCTTCGTCGTGAAGAATCCGCCTCTGCCGACGGGTGATCCCGTCGCTGATCGAACGGCGACGCTGGAAACGGGTAAGGCCTGCTACACCACGTTCATCTCCGGATTGCTCGACATCACCGACAATGTGCACGCTGCCACCGGAGAAGTTGTGACGCCGGATCGAGTGGTACGCAAGGACGATCAGGATCGCTATCTGGTGGTTGCCGCGGACAAGGGCACGGCGACGTTCTCCGATCTCGCGAATTCGGTTGCCGCCAAGTACGATTTCTGGCTCGGCGACGCGTTTGCCTCCGGTGGTTCCGTGGGATACGACCACAAGGGCATGGGTATCACCGCCCGGGGTGCCTGGGAAAGCGTCAAGCGGCACTTCCGCGAACTTGGTGTCGACACGCAGACCGAGGATTTCACGACGGTAGGCGTCGGCGACATGAGCGGAGACGTGTTCGGCAACGGAATGCTCCTCAGTCGGCACATCCGATTGGTCGGCGCATTCGACCATCGACACATCTTCCTCGATCCGAACCCGGATGCAGCGAGTTCGTTCGTGGAGCGTCAACGACTGTTCGAGTTGCCACGGTCGTCGTGGGCCGACTACGACAAGAGCCTGATCAGCGAAGGTGGTGGCGTCTGGGATCGCACGGTCAAGTCGGTTCCGATCGCCGAAAGCGTCCGGATCGCACTGGGTCTGGCCGAGGGCGTCACGAAGCTGTCGCCGCCGGAATTGATGCAGGCGATTCTGTCGGCACCGGTGGATCTGCTGTGGAACGGCGGAATTGGTACATACGTCAAGGCGTCGACCGAGACCAACGCGCAGGTCGGAGACAAGAGCAACGACGCCGTGCGTGTCGACGGTCAAGACCTACGAGTCAAGGTGATCGGTGAGGGCGGCAATCTCGGCGTGACTGCTCTGGGACGAATCGAGTTCAGCGCCAACGGTGGTCACATCAACACCGACGCCATCGACAACTCGGCAGGCGTCGACTGCTCCGATCACGAAGTGAACATCAAGATTCTTCTCGATTCACTCGTGCGCTCGCAGTTGCTGCCGACGCAGGAACGGAATCCGTTGCTGGCGTCGATGACCGACGACGTGGCTGCGCTGGTGTTGGCGGACAACATCGCCCAGAACGCGCTGCTCGGAATCTCCCGCGTGACCGCACCGCAGATGCTCGGTGTTCACCGCCGTCAGTTGACGGATCTGACCAAGGCACGTGGCCTGGACCGCAAGCTGGAGGCGTTGCCGACCGACAAGGAGATCGAGCGTCGACTCGAGGTCGGTGTGGGTCTGACATCGCCGGAATTGGCGACGCTGACGGCGCACGTCAAGCTTTCACTCAAGGACGATCTGCTCGCAACCGAGTTGCCGGACAACGATTTCTTCGCCCAGCAGATCCCGCAGTACTTCCCGACCGCTGTTCGTGATCGGTTCGAAACGGAGATCAAAGCACACCCATTGCGGCGGCAGATCGTCGCGACGATGCTCGTGAACGAAGTGATCGACAACGGCGGAATCACGTACGCCTACCGCTTGGCCGAGGAGACCGGAGCGAGCAGTACCGACTCGATCCGTGCCTACGCCGCTGTGCGAGAGGTCTTTGCGCTCGACGAGGTGTGGTCGCGAATCCGCTCGGCCGGCGTCAGCGCAGAGATCGAAAACGAGCTGATCGTGGAGTCCTGCCGCCTGCTCGACCGCGCGTCGCGCTGGTTCCTGGCCAATCGACCCCAGCCGATCGCCGTCGGCGCCGAGGTAGCGCGCTATTCGGCGGCGTATCGGGCGACGGCGCCTCTGGTTCCCGGGCTGCTCGCCGGCCATCAGCTCGACGATCTGCTGGTGCGGGCCCAATCCGTGATCGATCGTGGGGCTCCGGAAGCGTTGGCACTGGACGTGTTCCGACTGCTCGACGTCTACTGCCTACTGGACATCGCGGATATCGCCGACATCGCAGATCACGACATCACCGAAGTCGCGGAGCTGTATTACGCCTTGGATGCGCATCTCGGAATCGACTGGTTGCTGAGCGCCGTTTCGGGACTCGAGCGCGGCGATCGCTGGCACTCGCTGGCGCGGCTCGCGTTGCGAGACGACCTCTACAGTTCGCTTCGGCAGCTGACGATGGAGGTTCTGGCCGGCGGCGAGCCTGGGGAGTCACCACAGGAGAAGATCGACGAATGGGAATCGACCAACGCCTCGCGGCTGAGCCGAGCGAGGGCAGCTCTCGTCGAGATCTTCGAGTCTGGGACGCTTGACCTCGCGACGCTCTCGGTGGCGGCGCGTCAGGTTCGCAGCATGGTGCGCAGCATGGGCACCCGATCGGAGGTAGGACGTTGAGCGAAGGATTCCACGCCGAAGTCGTGGTTCGGTGGTCCGACATGGATGCCTTCCAGCACATCAACCACGCACGGATGGTGACGTTGCTCGAAGAGGCGCGGATTCCTTGGTTGTTCGAAGACTCGCGCCCGACGGTCACCCTGCGTGACGGGGCTGTGATCGCCGATCTCCATGTGCGGTATCGCGGGCAACTGCGGCACGACGATTCACCCCTCGACGTCTTCATGTGGGTGGAAAAGGTTCGCGCGGTGGACTTCACGATCGCGTACGAGGTTCGTCCCCGCGGTGCGGATCTCAGTGTCCCGCCGTCCATCGTGGCATCGACTCAGATCGCGGCCTTCGATATCGACACTCAACGTCTGCGTCGCCTCAGCGGGCCCGAGCGCGAGTACCTGGAGAGCTGGCAACGTGCATGAACGTGTACTGACCGTGCCCGAGGAGGTCGAGCGAAAGAACTTGGCCGGCTTCATCGGTCACGCCTTGCGTTTGGACGAGTCCGCGGTCATCCGAATGCGTCGACGCGGCGATGCGCACCTGAGCGTCTGGGCGTCAACGGGTTTCGACGCTCTCGCTACGCGAACCGTGGCGGGCACCATCAACCCTGACGACACCTCGGCTGCCGGCGATCAGTTGCTCACGGCGGTGGAGCAGGCAACGGGTGAGCTGATCGATCCGGGGTTCGCCATGGATTCGGCGTGGCGCGGGGCGTTGCCGCCGATGGACGGCTTCGAGCACCTGGACGACGTACCCGCCCGGGTGCTGATCGAACTGGCGCAGCGGGGCAACGCCTTGGCGCTGGAGCACGGCAGTAGTCACGGTCCGCCGGCGTCGTTGCTCGATCAGGACGTGCTCGAGGTCAGTGGTCCATCAGGCACGGTCGGGATCTCGATGCGAGTTATTTTCGCCTTGACCGCAATGGGATTCGTTCCGCACGCCGGATCCGAAGCGATGACCGCCGACATCGATCTCGAGCAGATCGACGCGTCGGAACTGGTTCGGGTACGGGCGAGTAGATCGTGGGTGCGCCTGGATGCACGGTTCGGTTCGATCTACCGCCATCGCGGTGGTTCGATACCGCTGATGGTTGCACGGTAGGAGTTCAGGCGGCGGCCACCACCAGTGCGATGGGGCCGCCGCCTGACGACGTGCGAGAGTGTTCGGTCAGATCAGCCACGCCGCAGCGTTGACGGGCAACTGACCGTCGACGAGTGGTGCGCTGCTCAACAGCAGCTGCCCGCTCGGCAATGCGATCGGCACCTCCGTGGTGTTGAGAGCACAGATCAGACCACCGCGTCGACGGAAAGCGAGGCAGCCGGGGGGACTGCCGTACCAATCGATGTCGGTGCCGGAAAACTCAGGCCTGGCGCTACGAAGTTCGAGGGCGGCGCGATAGAGCGAAAGCATCGAGTCCACGTCCTCGATCTGAGCCTCCACGGTGAGCGTCGACCACTCGGCCGGCATCGGCAACCAGGTGCTCGCACCGGTGGTGAATCCGAACGGGGGTTCGCTCCCTTCCCACGGAAGGGGCACTCGGCAGCCGTCGCGTCCTCGCTCCGCATGTCCGGATCGTTCCCAGACCGGGTCCTGTAGTGCGTCGTCGGGAAGCTCGACGTTCGGCAGGCCGAGTTCTGCGCCGTTGTAGATGAAGCTCGCGCCCGGCAGCGCCAACTCGACGAGAATCATCGCCCGTGCGCGTTGCGTTCCGATCTCGCCCCCGCCGTAGCGCGTGACTTCACGTTCGACGTCGTGATTCGACAGTGTCCACGTGGGCACACCCCCGACCTCTGCGACGGCCGCGAGGGAGTTCTCCACGGCCTCTCGGACGGACTCGGCCGAGAATTCGGTTTCTGCAAGCCGGAAGTTGAATCCGAGATGCAGCTCGTCCGGCCGGATGTATTCGCCGAACTTCTGGTTGTCCTTCACCCAGATCTCACCGACGGTCATCGCCTCCGGGAACTCGTCCATGACCTTGCGGATGCCGCGGTGGATTTCGTGAACTGCCGGGTTGTTGAACCGTGGGTCGTCGTCGGAATTGCGCATGAGCTCGTTGAGCTCCCAGTCGTGGTCCGGCAAACCGTCGGGCTTGGCCATTCCGTGAGCCACGTCGATGCGAAATCCGTCGATTCCGCGCTCGAGCCAGAAGCGCAGAGTCTTGGCGAGGTCGTCGAAGACTTCGGGGTTGTCCCAGTTCAGGTCTGGCTGTTCCTTGGCGAAGATGTGCAGGTACCACTGGCCGGGTGTTCCGTCGGCTTCGGTGACGCGGGTCCACGCCGGGCCGCCGAAGATGCTCGGCCAGTTGTTCGGTGGTTCGTTGCCGTTCTCACCTTTGCCGTCTCGGAAGATGTAGCGGGATCGCTCCGCAGAACCGGGCGCCGACGCCAGGGCAGCCTTGAACCACTCGTGCTGATCACTCGTGTGGTTCGGGACCAGGTCCATGGTGACCTTGATTCCGCGTTCGTGGGCTGACGTGATCAGCGAATCCATCGTCGCCAGATCACCGAACAGGGGATCGATGTCGCGAGGATCCGAGACGTCGTAGCCGTGGTCTGCCATCGGTGACTTCATCACCGGGCTCAACCAGATCGCGTCGATGCCGAGCAGTTCGAGGTAGCCGAGTTTCTCCTCGACTCCGCCGAGGTCGCCGATACCGTCGCTGCCCGAATCGGCAAAGGAACGCGGATAGATCTGATAGAAGACCGCCTCGTTCCACCACGGGGCTTCTGGCCGGCTTACAGAGGACGAATCCGCGGGGGTGCTCACAGCAGTTCATAGTGCCAAACGTCCGGCACTCTCACGACTTGGACACGGCAAAACCGTGACTCTTTACCTAGCCTTGGTGTACTTTGCATTGACGCGGTGATGCCATGTGGCAACTTTGGTGTTACTGCCGGGGGAGAAGTATCGAGAATTCAACCAAGGGGGCTTGGCCTTGACTTTGTCGGCAATCGAAGCGGTTAATTTGGATCACGTGTTACTCGACGAGGATCCGATCAACCGGGACTGGATAATCTCCGGCACACCGGTTGCGCGCTCGGCGCAGTGGTCGGTGAGTAAAGACGGAACCACGACCACGCACGTCTGGGATTGCACGAAGGGGCGCTTTCGCTGGTACTTCCACGCGGACGAAATCGTGCACATCATCGAAGGTTCGGTCACCGTTCAGGCCGACGGAATCGCGAAGCGAACCCTCGGAGTCGGCGATGCCGCACTTTTTCGTGCGGGCAGCTGGTCGGAGTGGGAGGTCGAAGAGTACGTGCGCAAGCATGCAATCTTGAGTTCACCCCTGCATCCCACGGTGTCGTTCGGGGTACGAGCAGCTCGTCGGGTCGCGCGCGTGTTCAGGCCGAAAGCGAAGTAAACGGTCAGATGGCGGAGTTGACCATGGACGCGGCAGCCATCTCCATGTAGTCGATCAACTGCTTTCGGTGCACCGGGCTCAGAGTCTTCTCGTCGATGGACGCGATGGCGACGTGCATGCACCGCAGCCACGCATCACGCTCGATCGGGCCGATCACGAATGGATTGTGGCGCATCCGCAGACGCGGGTGTCCACGCTCCTCCGAGTACGTGTGCGGCCCGCCCCAGTACTGCTCGAGGAACATCCGCATCCGCCGCTCGGCCGGGCCGAGATCGGCCTCGGGGTAGAGCGGGCGCACAACCTCGTCCTTCGCGACTTCTTCGTAGAATCGCGCGGTGAGCTTGTGAAACGTCTCGGCTCCGCCGACGGCGTCGTAGAAGGTCTGCTGCACGTCGTGCTGTACGTCATTCATGGCAACTTCCATTGTGCCTGACGGCCGTAGTGGTCGGTTTCCGGGTCGACGACGGTTGTATCGGGTCGGACTGCGTACCCATTCACCGGAAATTCACCGGCCGTCCTGGCAATTTTGTTCGAAATGGGAGTGCGTAACGCGATCATCCGTGGTCAACTTGGGGGCAGTCTCCCGGAGGTCGTATGAAGAACCGACATGCTGCACGCAATCACCGACAACTCCAGCCCACTAGCGCGCGGAACGACCACGCGTTAGGGGCTGTTCTGGAAGTTGTTCCTGACGGGTTCGCGCACACTGCCGACCCACTCTTTTCCGAAGAACGTTCTCACCTCGAGATGTTCCCTCCCGATCGCGTCGTGCCCGAGTGGGTAAAACGTCGGGTGCTACTGCTCAACGTCACGTACGAACCGCTGACCGCCCTTCCTGCCCGGCGCGCGGTCGTACTGATGGCCTGCGGCAAGGCCGATACCGTCCACGAGGACGAACAAGGCCCGGTAGTCCATTCTGCGGACTGGTCGGTGCAGGTTCCCTCGGTCATTCGATTGCGCACCTACGTGCGCGTTCCGTATCGCGCCCGTATCCCTATGACTCGTGCCGCACTGATGCATCGTGACCACTTCCGATGTGCGTACTGCGGAGCCAAAGCCGAAACCATCGACCACGTCGTTCCTCGCAGCAGAGGTGGCGGGCATTCGTGGGAGAACTGCGTCGCCTGCTGTGCCCCCTGCAATCACCGCAAGGCCGACAAGATGCTCAGCGAACTCGGATGGACTCTCCGTGCGGAACTGGTTCCGCCGTCCGGCCCGCACTGGCGTCTGCTCGCGGCGACCAAGGAATTGCATCCGGCGTGGATGCCGTATCTCGGCGTGGGCGCCGCCTGAGCTATGTGTCGGCGTGGGCGCCGCCTGAGCTATGTGTCGGCGTGGGCGCAGCCTGAGCCGCGTTCTGTCGTCACCGAAACGAAATTGCCCGAGAATTTGTGGCCCTGACGCTTTCCTTCCTGGCGTTCTGGGCTACGTTATCTGGTGTGAGCATTCTCGAGGTAGTACTGATATACGTTGGGATTCCGGCCTTGATCACCGCGTTCTTCGCGGCTGCGTCCTTCCTCGGGAAGAAGACGCCGGGACCGGTTCCGCCGGCGTTCCATCTCGGTGAGTCGTGGGATCACGCTCCCGTGCTGTGGAGTGCTGTCGACGAAGTCACCGTTCGCGGTGGCCATCACGGCAGTGCGCACGCAATCGAAGCCGGTTCGGCTGATCTGATCGGAGGGTCCGCAAGTGGCAAGTGGTGATCATTCGACCGCGCTCGCAGTAGCGCCCGAGGACCTGCCGGTCGGCAGCGTCGTCACGTCCAGCGGACGTGTTTCCGGTGTGCACCGCATCGGCGAGCCGTTCACCGACGATCTTCCGTTCGAGACCAGGGATCTGGTCGCGCTCGACGTCGCGATGACCGAAGCGACGCGCGCCACCAAGGTGCGATTCAACGCTTACATCGGTGATCTCGGTTCCGATCCGGCAGCGGGTGCCGACGCACTGTTCCCGACCACGCCCGAAGCCGAGCGTTCCGTGCTGATCGCTGTCTCGCCCAACCAGCGCACCGTCGAGGTACGCAGCGGGCGGGCAATCGCCGATCGGGTCACTGATCGCGTTACCCAGCTCGGAGCAACCGCAGCTGTCGCATCGTTCAGCGAAGGCAATCTGATCGACGGACTGATCAGCGCAATCCGCGTTATGGCAGCCGCAATCTCAGCGCCGTAACTTTTTGTCGGACAAAGGCCGGTGCCCGCGTCGATTCGTGAGAATCGACGCGGGCACCGGCCTTTGTCATGTCAGCTCGCGTCGAACTTCCGTGCGGCGAGCGAACGAACCACACCGGCCTGGCCTTCGACGACCAGACGACGCAGCGCGGGAGGGATGTCGCCTTCGAGGAATCGGTCTGCGGTCGCGATGGATTCTGCAGAGATCGACCACGACGGGTACAGCCCGATGACAACCGTCTGTGCCACTTCGCTCGAGCGTCGTTCCCACACTGCCGCGATGTCGGCGAAGTAGCGGGAGACGAAGGGTTCGAGCAATTCGTCCTGGCCTTCGCGAGCAAACCCGCCGATGATGGATCGCGCGGTGATGTTGGGCACCGAGTCGTCGCCGACGACCTTCGCCCAGACCTCTTCCTTGACAGCGGCCTGCGGACGTCCGGCCGCGGCAGCCGCGGCTTGACGAGCGCCCGCCGCGGTCGGGTCACGCTGGGCTTCGGCGTCGATGAACGGAGTTGCAGTTCCTTCGGCGTCGATCTCACCGGCAGCAGCGAGTGCCCCGACGATGCGCCAGCGAAGATCCGTGTCGACGATCAGGCCGTCGAGCCCAACGGTGGAAGGATCGGCGTCGAGCAATTCGCGCAGAACCTCGGTGTGCCACGGGGAGAGTGCGGCGCCGGTGAGTGCGTTGACGAATGCCAGCTGATGGTCGGACCCGGCCTCCGCCTCACGTGCGAGTTCGAGCAACCGATTGGCGAAGCTCGCCGCGCCTTCGGCCTCGGCCCAGGCAGGGTCTGCGTAGGAGCCGATGGCGGTCTGGGCCTGGAGCAAGAGACGTTGCACCACACCGACTTCGGTCTCCGAACTGATGCCGCGCTCGACCAGTGCGACGAAGTCGCGTGCCTTCAGTTCGGCCTGACGGGTCATTTCCCACGCCGCCGACCAGACCAAGGTGCGGGGGAGTGACTCGGTGATGTCGCCGACTCGCTCGATCGCGGTCGCCAACGATTCGGGATCGAGTCGCACGGAGCCGTAGGTGAGATCGTCGTCGTTGACCAACACGAGTGCACCGCGGGCGACGCCGACAAGTTCGGGGACATCGGTGCTCTCCACAGCATCGAGGTCGAGTTCGACGCGATGGCTTCGCACCAACTTGCCGTCGACGTCGTCGTAGATGCCGATGGCGATCCGGTGGATTCGACGCTCCCCGGCGCCGGGGGCGGCACCGTCCTGCAGGACGGCGAAGCGGGTGAACTTTCCGTCTGCGTCGACGTCGAAGTCGGGTCGCAGGATGTTGAGGCCGGTGGTCTTGAGCCACTGTCGACCCCAGTCGGAAAGGTCACGGCCCGAAGACTTTTCGAGTGAGCCCAGCAGATCGTCGAAGGTTGCGTTTCCGAATGCGTGCTCACGGAAGTACTCACGCAGTCCGGCGAGGAACGGCTCGAGTCCGACGTAGGCGACCAACTGCTTGAGTACGCTGGCGCCCTTGGCGTAGGTGATGCCGTCGAAGTTGACCTCGACGGCGGCCAGGTCCGGAATGTCCGCGGCAATCGGGTGCGTCGACGGCAACTGATCCTGGCGGTATGCCCACGACTTCTCGACGTTGGCGAACGTCGTCCACGCGTTCGTGTACTCGGTCGCTTCCGTCTGGCACAGGACCGAAGCGAAGGTTGCGAACGACTCGTTGAGCCACAGGTCGTCCCACCACGCCATCGTGACGAGGTCTCCGAACCACATGTGCGCCATTTCGTGCAGGACCGTCTCGGCACGACGCTCGTACGAGTAGCGGGTCACCTTGGAGCGGAAGACGTAGTCCTCCAGGAAGGTCACGGCGCCGGCATTCTCCATCGCGCCCGCATTGAATTCGGGGACGAAGAGCTGGTCGTACTTGCCGAAGGCATAGGGAACACCGAAGTTGCGGTGGTAGAAGTCGAATCCCTGCTTGGTCTCGGTGAAGAGCCGCTCCTCGTCCATGAACTCGGCCAGCGAAGAGCGGCAGAAGATTCCGAGGGGGATGTCGCCGTGCTCGTCGGAGTAGTTGTCGGTCCACTGCGCGTAGGGACCGGCGATGAGCGCCACCAGGTACGTGCTCATCTTCGGGGTGGTCCGGAAGACGTGCTGGCCGGGATCGGCGGCGAGGGTCTCGACGACAGCGGAGTTTGAGATGACCTTCCACGACGTGGGAGCGGTGACGCGGACATCGAACGTGGCCTTCAGATCGGGCTGATCGAAGCACGCGAACATGCGCTTGGCGTCGGCCGTCTCGAACTGTGAATAGAGATAGACGGCGTCATCGGTCGGGTCGACGAATCGGTGCAGCCCCTCGCCGGTGTGGGAGTAGATGCAATCGGCCTCGATGACCAGTTCGTTGTCGGCAGCGAGGTCGGGCAGGCTGATACCCGTCGACTCGTCGTAGTCGGAGACGTCGAGCGCGGTGCCGTTGAGGACCGCGGAATGGACTCGGGCCGCGACGATGTCGATGAAGCTGCTTGCGCCTGCCGTCGCCGTGAACGTGACGGTGGTCTTCGAGGAGAACGTCTCCTCGCCGGGTGCGTCGTTGCCGTCGGTGAGATCGAGTTCGATCAGGTAGTTCTGGACGGTCAGGATTGCCGACCGTTGCGCTGCGGTTTCGCGTGTCAGGTTAGGTGCGACCACAAAGATCTCCTCGTAGATGGTGCGGATCTATTACGTCCATCCCATCACGAAGAGAACGACTGCACTCAAGCGGACACTTCTGCCAGCGGAATCTCCGGATCGGCCAAACGCTCCGGATCGACGGGACCCGAAGACGCGACCAATTCCTTGATGGCGTCACCGGCGTCCCAAATGTTCACGTTCATGCCGGCGAGCACCTTGTTCGCGGAATCGAGCCAGAATGCCAGGAACTCGCGCTTGTCGACGTCGCCGCGAGTGACCACACGGGAGTAGCCGCCGTGCGGTGCGTGACCCACGTATTCCATCCCGAGGTCGTACTGGTCGGTGAAGAAATACGGCATGCGCACGTACTCGGCAGGCCGCCCCAACATGGTGTCTGCGGCCGTCTCAGGCTGGTTGAGCGCGTTTGCCCAGTGCTCCACCCGAATTCGTGAATTCAGAATCGGATGCTGTGCGGCCGCGATGTCGCCCACTGCGACGATGTCCGGGTCGCTACTCTGCAGACCGGCATCGACGAGAACGCCGTTGTCGACGTCGATACCCGCCTCCGACGCCAACTCGGTGTTCGGCAACGCGCCGACAGCGATCAACACGGCGTCGGCCGGAATCACGGTGCCGTCGCTCAAAGTGACGCCCGAGGCGTGATCGCCGTCGACAGAGATTGCGCTGACGTCCGTGCCGGTGCGCAAGTCGACGCCGTTCTGGCGGTGCAGAGCGGCGAAGACCTCACCCATTTCCGGGCCGAGGGTCGATTCGAGCGGAAGGCCGGCATGTTCGAGCACGGTGACGTCGACGTCGAAACCGCGGGCCGACGCGGCAATTTCGAGACCGATCCAGCCGGCACCGATCACGACGAGCTTCTTGTCGGCGGCCAGGGTGCGCAGCAGCGCAGCGGCCTGATCGACTGTTCGTACGTAGTGAACGCCTTCGGCGTCGGACCCCGGGATGTCGAGGCGCCGCGAACGTGAACCGGTGGCCAAGGCGAGCTTGTCGTAGCTGATCGTGGAACCGTCCGGAAGTGACACGGTGTGCGCAGCGGGGTCGATGGCCGTTGCCGTCGTTCCCGGACGAAGATCGATGTGATGGTCGCGGAACCACTCGCCGTCGTGGACGGTGAATTCGGGGAGTGTCTTCTTGCCCGCGAAGAACTCCTTCGACAGTGGCGGCCGCTCGTACGGGAGGTGGTCTTCTTCACTCAAAACGGTGATCTCACCGTCGAAATCTCTGTCACGCAGGGCTTCTGCGATCTTTGCGCCCGCGAGCCCGCCGCCGACGATCACGAATCTCCGGTTGGTGCTCATTACTGAACCACTCCTTCGTACTCGTTTCTTTTCGACACTACTGCGATCGGAAGGTAGTTCGGGGGAAAGCGCGGGAAGGATTGCGGGTTCATGATTGTTGGCAGAACGGGAGTATGTCCCCGAACTGATATGACCTGACCGACATGAACTGATAGGGAGTTTCTTCGTGAGCGCAACCTCGAGCAAGACCACGGACACTGCTGACTTCTGGTTCGACCCGCTCTGCCCGTGGTGCTGGATCACCTCGCGCTGGATTCTCGAAGCCCAGCAGGTACGCGACATCGAGGCCAAGTTCCACGTGATGAGCCTTGCGGTTCTCAACGAGGGCCGCGACCTTCCCGACGAGTACCGCGAGATGATGACCAAGGCCTGGGGCCCGGTCCGCGTCGCTATCGCTGCAGCGCAGTTGAAGGGTGACGAGATCCTGCTGCCGCTGTACACGGCCATGGGTACGAAGATTCACAACGAGGGAAACAAAGATTTCGCCGACGTCATCAAGTCGTCCCTCGCCGAGGTGGGCCTGCCCCCTGAATTGGCCGAGGCTGCCGACACCGACAAGTACGACAAGGCACTGCGTGAGAGCCACCACAAGGGTATGGACGCCGTCGGACCCGACGTCGGAACCCCGACGATCCATGTCAACGGCGTGGCGTTCTTCGGTCCCGTGCTGTCACGCATCCCGCGCGGCGAGGATGCAGGCAAGGTGTGGGACGGCGCTGTCGCGCTGGCCGGTTACCCCCACTTCTTCGAGCTCAAGCGGACCCGCAACGAGGATCCTCAGTTCGACTGAGCGGCAGTGAGCGCCGGATTTCGGTAGAGCTGACCGGGCCGGAAGAACAGATGCCCTGAGTGCGTGCGGTTGCGAAGCGCGGCCGCACGCCAGGTCAGCACCGGATGCGACGACAAGATGTTGACGAACCACGGGAAGAAACCGGATTCGAGTGTCGCGCGATCGGCGAGTTCGTCGAACCCGACCAGACCCACGAGATACTTTCCGGCGCCGAGGACACCCATGGCGCCCGGTGCGCCCTGCGGGCGCATGTGGAAACCGAAGTTGTCTGCCGTGTACTCCATGGAACGCGACAGCGAAGACCCGATCACCGGAATGTAGTTCGACGCGAACTGTCCCCACTGACGCCAGTACGACGCATGCCCAGCAGCGATGTGGCCGACCTCGTGGCCGATGATGAATGCGAGCGCATCGGGCTCGCGAGCCTGCCCACCGACTTCGAACAGGTCGCTGTAGACGACGACGAAACGGCGAAATCCGTGCCCCGACGCAAACGCGTTGATCCGTCCGTTCCCCAGCACGACGTAGGCATCCGGCGGAGTTTGCATGCCGAACCGTGCCGCAGCCTCGGCAACCAGCTGATACCCCTCCGGAAATTGTGAAGGCGTCATCTTGATTCCGTTGACCTGTTGCGATCCGTACAGCTGTCCTCGCGCGAGGAACAGCAGGATCGGAGCCGCGAGCACCACGAGGATCCATGTCGACAGATCACCCGCAGCGATCAGGACGATCGCCACCACATAAGTGACGACCGTCGTCAGAACGGCGAGCACGAGTAGCGGAATTTCCCACGGGTGGCGAACGGCGTCACTGCCCGGTGACACACGAACGGCGGGTGCAGCGGCCTGGCCGTTGACGGGGTACATGGGCACCACGATAGGTGCGCTCGCGCGGTGATGCGTGTTCCTGAAAGTGTGACGTCGACCCGGGTGCGCCCGGCTGGTCGGGCCTGAGAGAATTGTCGCCATGCGCGTATACCTGGGTGCCGACCATGCCGGATTCGAACGTAAGAACGAGATCATCGAACACCTGAAAGCGAACGGCCACGAGGCCATCGACTGTGGTGCTCACGAGTACGACGCCGTGGACGACTACCCGGCATTCTGCATCGAAGCCGCAAAGCGCGTCGTTGCGGACGAAGGCAGCCTGGGAATCGTCCTGGGCGGCAGTGGCAACGGCGAGCAGATCGCAGCGAACAAGGTCCCCGGCGCACGGTGCGCCCTCGCCTGGAGCGTCGAAACGGCGAAGCTGGCCCGCGAGCACAACAACGCTCAGCTGATCGGCATCGGCGGACGTATGCATTCCCTCGAGGAGTCGCTTGCCATCGTCGACGCTTTCCTCGCCACCGCATGGTCGGGTGAAGAGCGCCACCAGCGTCGTATCGACATCCTGTCCGAGTACGAGAAGACCGGCGTCGCACCGGCTCTGCCGCAAGCCTGATTCGAAAGTTGTTCCGTGCCTGAAGGTCATACCCTGCATCGGCTGGCACGGTTGCATGCCCGCAAGTTCGTCGGTTCACCGGTCCGCGTCCTCAGTCCGCAAGGCAGATTCGCCGAGGACGCGCGGTTGGTGGACGGACACGTACTCACGTCCTCGGATGCCTGGGGAAAGCACCTCTGGCACACCTATGACAACGGATTGACAGTTCACGTACACCTCGGGCTGTACGGAAAGTTCACCGACTCCGCCCTGCCGATGGAAGAACCGGTAGGCCAGGTCCGGATGCGAATGGTCGGTGCCGATTTCGGCACCGACCTTCGTGGTCCCACTGCCTGCGAAGTCCTGCTGCCCCCTCAGGTCGCCGCGATCGAGGCGAGACTCGGGCCGGACCCATTGCGCCGCGACGCGGATCCGGAGAAAGCCTGGTTGCGAATCTCCAAGTCCAAGAAGGCGATCGGCGCGCTGCTCATGGACCAGGCGGTCCTGGCGGGTGTCGGTAACGTCTACCGCGCCGAACTTCTCTTTCGTCACGGAATCAACCCTGAACGACCGGGGAATCTTCTCTCTCACGACGAATGGACTGCCATGTGGGCAGATCTTGTCGAGTTGATGAAAGTCGGTGTCAGGCGCGGGAAGATGCACGTCGTTCGCGCCGAGCACGACAACGGAGATCCGGCGTACGCGAAGGATCGTCCGCGGACCTACGTCTACAGAAGAGCAGGATCGCCGTGCCGCGTGTGCGGCACGCCGATCCTGCATTCCGTCATGGAGGCGCGAAACCTGTTCTGGTGCCCGGTGTGTCAGTCGGCTTAGAAGTCGAAGCCGCCGAAGTCCCCACCGCCGAAATCGCCGCCTCCGAAGTCCCCGTAGTCGCCGCCTCCGCCGTCTGCGGTGAAATCGGTGTTGTCGATACTTCCTTGGTCCGCGCCGGAGTCACCGGCGTCCATACCCTGATCTCCCGAGTCGCCGGAGTCACCCTGGTCTCCGGAGTCACCGCCGGCTCCCGTATCGCCACCCTGCGCGAAAGCTTCTGCGCTGTAAGGAACCCCGGCCATTCCGGAGAACATGGTCGAGAACAGCATCATCGAACCCAGACCCCACGCCCCGGCGACGAGGGCAGGCTTCCACCACGGCTCGGAGTACCAGCCGGCCGGGACCGGGCGTCCTGCGACTCGGCCGCCGGGGTAGTAGTTGGGTGTGTGCGACGACGGATTGGGTGATGCGGCGACCTTGCGGCCCTCGAATTCCACCTCGCGATCTTCGGTGACCGAACCCGCGGCCTTCTGTCCGTCGATGGAAGGAACGTCCGGTCCCGGATCCGTGCCCATCGCCACCCGTGCCGCGCGGATGTAGTAAAGCCCTTCCAGTGCAGTCTGTTTCGCGAGACGTGCCTGCACCGGCGTTGCGGCCTGATCGATCTGCGAGCCTGCGGCGTTGTATCGTTCGGCCGCGTCGGCGAGGGCTTGGCGCGACGCGTCGTCACTGCCGGTCAGGTTGTAGACCTGACCGCCGAGGCGTTCGATCGCCTGCCGGGCATCGGCTTTCGCGTCGTCGAGTTGCGTTGCGCTGTGGCCGGAACCGCGTTGCTGGCTTTTCATGACCAGAAATACGACTACGGCCAGAACGACGAGTATGAGAAGAATCGTGGTCACGAGTGGCCTCCCGAGCAGAATCGATCCGGACAACTCCAGGATACGGACTGCAGGGGAGTGGTCTGAGCGGGCAAAGTCTGAACACAAAAAAATCCGCACCGGCTGGGCCGGTGCGGATTTTGTGGAGTTTCCCTCCTGATGGAGGGGATGACGGGAATCGAACCCGCGTGATCAGTTTGGAAGACTGAGGCTCTACCATTGAGCTACATCCCCGTGCATACGACAACTCGGGATCGCCGTGTTCGTCGTCTGCGATACGAAACTGTACCCAATGCCCCACCGGATTTCATAATCGGGGGGTCGGAGAAGTTCGAGACCGTCGTTCACCTGGGTAATTTCGATTTGCCCGGCGAGTCGGGGTGTCTTTTCCTTCCGGCCCGGCCTCTGATTCCGGCTCGCATCACGGTTCAGGCAAAGCTGTATGTGGCGGCGGTGGATGACATAGTTGGATGACATACTTGCGGGGGCGGACAGCCGGGCCGTGTACAAACGGCGGTCGGGTTCGTGAGAGAGTAGTGAGCGCGATAGGGTTGTGCGCGGTCACCGATGGTGGCTGCCTTTGTGGCCCGCTGTCTTTGTGGCCTCGGATGGCCGTATCGTGTGTTTCATGTGATCGGAAACGGGATGTAGCGCAGCTTGGTAGCGCATCCGCTTTGGGAGCGGAGGGTCGCAGGTTCAAATCCTGTCATCCCGACAAGTACGTACATGGCACTCACCTCCAGCAACTACGGGAGTGGAGTGCCGCGCCAGACAGCAGTACCGATTCAACACAAGTTGTGAGCAAGACCAGACGAAGGAGCGAAGTTTCGTGAAGAGCACCGTCGAGCAGCTCAGCCCGACGCGAGTCCGTATCAACGTTGAGGTGCCCTTCGCGGAACTCAAGTCTGATTTCGACAAGGCCTACAAGGCCCTCGCGCAGCAGATTCGTCTCCCCGGCTTCCGCCCCGGTAAGGCTCCGGCCCGACTCCTCGAAGCACGTGTCGGTCGCGGCGCAGTGCTCGAGCAGGTTGTCAACGACGCTCTGCCGTCGCGTTACTCCGAGGCTGTCACCAGCGCCGGCGTGAAGGCCATCGGCCAGCCCGAGATCGAGGTCACCAAGATCGAAGACGGCGAGCTCCTCGAGTTCACCGCCGAGGTCGACGTGCGCCCCGAGATCGAGCTTCCCGACTTCAGCTCCATCAACGTCGAGGTCGATCCGATCGAGATCACCGACGAAGCCATCGAAGAGCAGCTGCTTTCGCTGCGTCAGCGTTTCGGCACCCTCACCGGCGTCGACCGCGCAGTCGAGGACGGCGACTTCGTCTCGATCGACCTGTCGGCCACCGTCGACGGCGAGAACGTTGCCGAGGCAACCGCGAGCGGACTGTCGCACGAGGTCGGATCGGGCCAGCTCATCGAGGGCCTCGACGAAGCCATCGTCGGCCTCAAGGCGGGGGAGTCCAAGGACTTCACGTCGACGCTGGTCGCCGGCGAGTACGCGGGCAAGGAAGCTGTTGTCACCGTGACCGTGCAGACGGTCAAGGAGCGCGAGCTTCCGGCTGAGGACGACGAGTTCGCTCAGCTCGCCAGCGAGTTCGACACCCTGGAAGAACTGAAGGCTGACCTCCGTGAGCGCGTCGCACGCGTCCGCAAGGTCGAGCAGGCCGGTCAGATCCGCGACAAGGTTCTCGAGCAGCTGCTCGAGACCGTCGAGGTTCCGTTGCCGGAGGCCGTTGTCAAGGCTGAGGTCGACGCTGCACTGCACGACGCCGTTCACGGTCTCGATCACGACGAAGAGGCACTGAACAAGCTCCTCGAAGAGCAGGGCAGCAGCCGCGAAGAGTTCGACAAGGATGCACAGGAAGCCGCTGAGCGCTCCGTCAAGACGCAGCTCTTGCTCGACTCGATCGCCGATGCGGGCAACGTCACCGTCGGTCAGGACGAGCTCACCGAGCGCATCCTGTTCCAGGCGCAGCGTTACGGCATGGCTCCCGAGCAGTTCATCCAGCAGATCCAGCAGGCAAACCAGCTCGGCGCCGTCTTCGCAGACGTTCGTCGTGGCAAGGCTCTCGCGTCGGTCGTCGAGTCGGCCGGTGTCAAGGACACCTCCGGCGCAGTCGTCGACACCGCTGAACTGTTCGGCAGCAGCGAGGACGAAACCGAAGCGGATGCGTCTGATTCCGCCGAGAGCGAAGACAAGTAAAAACGCAGGCGGACGGGTGTTTTCACCACGATCGACTGCACTGAGTTTTCCGCTTTGAGCGAAGTAGGGCGGCACCGGGACTCCGGTGCCGCCCTACTTCGTTACTGTCTGTGTCAGTAGAAGTGTTTCGCATAGACGATCCACCGCACAAGTAGATCCACATAGAAGGCAGGTACCGTGACTTCCAATCACCTGGAGACTTTGCAGAGTCCCGCCATGACTTCAGCGACCGCTGGGTTGAACCTCAGCGACTCGGTGTACGAGCGCTTGCTGCGAGAGCGCATCATTTTCCTCGGTACCCAGGTCGACGACGACATCGCCAACAAGCTGTGCGCACAGATCCTGCTGCTCTCGGCCGAGGACCCGACGCGAGACATCTCGCTCTACATCAACTCGCCCGGTGGATCCGTGACCGCAGGTATGGCGATCTTCGACACGATGCAGTTCGCCGAGTGCGACATCGCCACCTTCGGCATGGGCCTTGCGGCGTCGATGGGTCAGTTCCTGCTCTCGGCAGGCACCAAGGGCAAGCGTTACGCACTGCCGCACGCTCGCATCATGATGCACCAGCCGTCCGCCGGTATCGGTGGTTCCGCCAGTGACATCGCGATCATGGCCGAGCAGTTCAAGCACACCAAGCGCGAGATGGCCGAGCTGATCGCTCAGCACACCGGCCAGACGGTCGAGCAGATCACCGCGGACTCCGACCGTGACCGTTGGTTCACGGCGAAGGAAGCTCTCGAGTACGGCTTCGTCGACCACGTCGTCTCCCGTGCGAATCAGGCCGGCGGCACCGGCAACTGAGCCGGTTCGTCCATCCTTTCGCTGCCCAATTCATACTTTGGAGAACTGATGACCAATCTTTTCGGAGCTAACTCGCTGGGCGGCCAGGCGCCGTCGGGCCCCCAATCGCGTTACATCCTGCCCCAGTTCACGGAGCAGACCAGCTATGGCGTCAAGACGTCCGACCCGTACAACAAGCTGTTCGAGGAGCGCATCATCTTCCTCGGCTCGCAGGTCGACGACGTCTCCGCCAACGACCTCATGGCCCAGTTGCTGGTTCTCGAATCGCAGGATCCGGACCGCGACATCACCATGTACATCAACTCGCCCGGTGGTTCGTTCACCGCGCTGATGGCGATCTACGACACGATGCAGTACGTCCGTGCCGACATCTCCACTGTCTGCCTCGGTCAGGCTGCTTCGGCAGCTGCTGTGCTTCTCGCCGGTGGTACGCCGGGCAAGCGCTTCGCGCTTCCCAACTCGCGCATTCTGATTCACCAGCCGGCCACGGGTGGCATCCAGGGTCAGGTTTCCGATCTGGAGATCCAGGCTGCGGAGATCGAGCGTATGCGTCGGCTCATGGAGAGCACGCTGTCGCTGCACACGGGTAAGGATCCGGAGACCATCCGCGTCGACACCGATCGCGACAAGATCCTCACGGCCGAGCAGGCCAAGGAGTACGGCATCATCGACGACGTGCTGGCTTACCGGAAGCTCAGCGCACAGAAGTAGTCGATTTCCGCCTCGTGTCGAGGATCTGTATCGCGATTCCCGACACGAGGCGGACACGTCGAGAAGTGCCTGGTGGAGCGCTCGCCAGGCTGAAATCTCGACTCTTTTCTTTTTTATCCGCAGGCGAAACGCCGAGAACAGGTCGACCCCGTTCGGGATCTGCGGGTACCGTCACTTCACGGGCTGGTTCTCGACCGGCGTTCTGCGATTGTTCGACCAGATTTGTTCGATCAGTTTGTTGATCAGTTTGTCTGATCTGACAACTACCGATCTGACAACTACCGACGTACTGCGGAGCGTCTCGGCCGATCGAGTGGCGGCGAGTGCACGTACATGATGGAAAGTAGGGACCTCACGAGATGGCACGCATCGGCGACGGCGGGGATCTGCTCAAGTGCTCTTTCTGCGGTAAGAGTCAGAAGCAGGTCAAAAAGCTCATTGCAGGACCCGGGGTGTACATCTGCGACGAGTGCATCGACCTCTGCAACGAGATCATCGAAGAGGAATTGGCCGAGTCGAGCGAGGTAAAACTCGACGAGCTTCCCAAGCCTGCGGAGATCCGAGAATTCCTCGAGAACTACGTCATCGGTCAGGACTCCGCCAAGCGGACGCTGGCCGTCGCCGTCTACAACCACTACAAGCGCATTCAGGCCGGAGACAAGGGCCGTGATGCGCGGGGTGAGACGGTTGAGCTCGCAAAATCCAACATCTTGATGCTCGGCCCCACCGGCTGTGGCAAGACGTACCTCGCTCAGACTCTCGCGAAGATGCTCAACGTCCCGTTCGCCATCGCCGATGCGACGGCGTTGACCGAGGCCGGTTATGTCGGCGAGGACGTGGAGAACATTCTGCTCAAGCTGATTCAGGCTGCCGACTACGACGTCAAGCGCGCCGAGACCGGAATCATCTACATCGACGAGGTCGACAAGATCGCGCGTAAGAGCGAGAACCCGTCGATCACGCGTGACGTGTCCGGCGAAGGTGTTCAGCAGGCGTTGCTGAAGATCCTCGAAGGTACGCAGGCGAGCGTCCCGCCGCAGGGCGGTCGTAAGCATCCGCACCAGGAATTCATTCAGATCGACACGACGAACGTGCTGTTCATCGTTGCGGGCGCGTTCGCAGGTCTCGAGCGGATCGTCTCCGATCGTGTCGGCAAGCGCGGTATCGGATTCGGTGCCGAGGTTCGGTCGAAGGCCGAACTGGATACGGTCGATCGTTTCGCCGAGGTCATGCCGGAGGATTTGATCAAGTTCGGTCTGATTCCGGAGTTCATCGGCCGACTGCCGATGATCGCGTCGGTGACCAACCTCGACAAGGAATCGCTGGTTCAGATCTTGTCGGAGCCCAAGAACGCTCTCGTCAAGCAGTACCGTCGTCTCTTCGACATGGACGGCGTCGAACTCGAGTTCACCGAAGAGGCTCTGGATGCGATCGCCGATCAGGCGATCTTGCGTGGAACCGGTGCTCGTGGCCTGCGCGCCATCATGGAAGAGGTTCTTCTTCCCGTGATGTACGACATCCCCAGCCGTGACGACGTCGAAAAGGTGGTCGTCACCGCGGAGACCGTCAACGACAACGTACTTCCGACCATCGTTCCGCGTAAGCCGGAACGTGGCGAGCGCCGCGACAAGACGGCGTAGAAAACTTCAAAACGACTGTGGCCCGGCATCTCTCGCGAGAGATGTCGGGCCACAGTCGTTCGTACAGGGCGTCTGTGGGGTGTTCGACTAGATCGGGTTGCCGAGTTCCTTGAGGGGAGTGCGGAACGTCTCCTTGGCGGTGAACGCCGAGATCGCGCAGATGACGCAGGCCACCGACGTCAGAATGGCAACGGGCATCCAGTGTGTCTTGTCGCCGCCCATGAGGGCGTTGCCGATGGCGGGCGCAAAGCCTGCGAGGGCGAAGCCGACCTGGGTGCCGATCGCGATGCCGGAGTAGCGGACCTTGGTGTTGAACATCTCGGAGTAGAACGACGGCCAGATGGCGTTCGGTGCAGCGTAGAAGACGGACATCAATCCGATTGCGGCAAGAAAGATCAGGGGAACGTTGCCGCTGGCGATTGCGCCGAAGTACACGTAGATGAACACCGCACTACCGAGGGCGCCACCGATGAACAGCGGCCTGCGACCGATCCGGTCGGAGAGCATCGCCCAGGCGGGCTGACTGAGCAAGGCCACGGCGTTGGCTGCGATGGCCACCCAGAGCATGGTCGACTTCGGAATCCCCACTTCCTCGGTGGTGGCGAAGGCGAGTCCGAAGACGGAGAAGATAGTGGAGACGACGGCGATGAAGGCGCAGCAGATCACGCGAATCAGATTTGCGCTGTGGGTGCGAAGAAGATCGGCGACAGGCAATTTGGCGACGGCCTTCGACTCCTGCTGCTCGGTGAACTCTTCGGGCTCTTCGAGCTTGAGACGCATGATGTATGCCGCCACGAGAACGATCAGGCTGCCCCAGAACGGGATTCGCCAGCCCCACGTGTAGAGGATGTCGTCAGGGAGTGCGGCGATGGGCAGGAAGACGAGGCTGGCGAGGATGAAGCCGGCCTGGGTGCCGTTGAGGGTCCAACTGCAGAAGAATGCGCGTCGACCTTCGGGAGCATGTTCGAGTGTCAGTGAGCTGGCACCGCTCTGTTCACCAGCGGCGGAGATGCCCTGGGCGATTCTCATCAGGACGAGAAGTATCGGTGCAAGAACTCCGATCGAATCGGCGCTGGGAATACATCCGATGAGGAACGTTGCCGCGCCCATCATGATGAGGGTGAGCAGCATGATCTTCTTGCGGCCGACGCGGTCACCGAAATGGCCGAGGACTACAGCGCCGAGGGGCCGCGCGACGTACGCGACACCGAAGGTGGCCAGCGAAAGCAGTGCCGCATGTCCGCTGTCCGGGAAGAACACGGTGGGGAAGATGAGCGCAGCGGCGGAGGCGTAGATGTAGAAGTCGTAGTACTCGAGCATGCTGCCGAGAAACGACGATGTTGCGGCGCGCTTGACCTTGGTCGTATCCGGCCTGGCCAAGGACCGTGCCTCGGGCCCGGATGGTGTAACCGTGCTAGCTGACATGCTCAACTCCTGGGTGGAAGCGTCGTGGAGGCTCTACATCCGCCGATTATGTTTGTCGATGATGTTCGTATCGAGAACGTCTGTGCGGAGAGCGATACAAGGAATGTAACCGACGCCACAGCAACTACACAAGATTATTAACCAAATAGTTCATAAAAATCTACTGGCGGTCACGCCGCGCGTCGAAACCGCAGTTCAGGGAGTTAAGAGGCCGGCTGTGCTGCCGCCGCCACCAACTGCTCCACCTGTTCCTCAGTGATCCCGAGGCCGAAGGTGGCGAGCTTTCCGAGCGGCATCGAACCGGCGAGCGCCATCATTTCGGGGCTGACCGATTGCGCACCTTCGCCCGCTGCGGCAGACATGGCGGCGCCGAGAACGGCACTGCCTACGGGATGGGCGAGCCATTCGCCGATGGTCGACATGGCGTCGAGCGTGCCGACGCCGACGTTTCCGGCCAGAGTGATGGTGTCGGTTCTCGCGATGTCCCGAGACGAGAAGCCGACGCGGATCTCGTAGTCGCCAGGTTCGATCGCCCAGTCCTGCGCCGCGACGGACCAATAGGCAAATGCTCTGGTGTCGAGAGTGATGTTCACAGTCGCAGATTCGTCGGGGTCGAGGTGGACCTTGGCAAAGCCCTTCAGTTCCTGCTCGGGACGGTCGATGCTTTCCGAGGCGTCGTGGACGTAGACCTGCACGACGGTGCTGCCCGATCGGTCGCCGCTGTTGCGCACGGTGACCGTCACTTCGGCGGAGTTCTCACCGGCCTCCACAGACATATCGGTGATGTCGAAGGTGGTGTAACTCAGCCCGAACCCGAACGGGTACGCCACTTCGCGCAGAGCGGAGTCGTAGTAGCGGTATCCCACATACAGTCCTTCGCCGTATCGGACGTGCTGCTGCGATCCGGGGAAGTGTAGATACGACGGATTGTCTTGGAGGCGAAGTGGAATGGTCTCCGTCAGCCGGCCGGACGGATTCGTGATGCCGAACAGCAGATCGGCGATCGCCGATCCACCCGCCTGGCCGAGTAGCCACCCTTCGAGGATTGCGGCGGCGTGGTCCTTCCACGACGCGATCGAAACCACGCCGCCGTTCGCGAGCACGACGACGGTGTTCGGGTTCGCACCGTGGACCGCTTCCAGCAGGGCGATCTGGTCAGCCGGCAGTTCGATGTCGGTTCGATCGAATCCTTCGGATTCGGTGGCGGACGGTAGTCCGAGGAAGAGCAGCGCGACGTCGGCGCGGCGCGCAGCGTCGACGGCCTCGGTGACCATGTCGTCGTCCGGAGTGCCGTCGAAGGTGAAGCCCGGTGCGAAGGTGACCCGGTCGGCGCCTTCGAGGTCGAGGATCGCGTCCAAAGCATTGTCGAGCTTGGTGGGCACCACCTGTGAACTACCCGCCCCCTGGTATCGCGGGCTGCAGGCGAATTCTCCGATCACCGCGACAGTTTGCCCGCCGGGGGTCAGAGGCAGCAGTTCTCCGTCGTTCGCCAGCAAGACAGCCGACTCCGCTGCAGCTGTCCGCGCCAACTCGTGATGGCGCTCGGCGTCGTACGTGTGGCCTTCGGTTCGCGCGGCAGCGGTGCGTTGCACCAGCGTCGAGAGTCGTTCGGCTGCAGTCGTGAGCACTGATTCATCGAGGTCGCCGCCGCGAACGGCGTCGACGATCTGCGTATCGGTTCCGGTCGGCGGCATTTCCAGGTCGAGCCCCGCGACGAGTGCCGCCACGCGATCGTTGACCGCCCCCCAGTCCGAAACGACGAGGCCGTCGAAGCCCCACTGTTCGCGCAGTACCTCGGTGAGCAGCCAGTGGTTCTGGCTCGAATAGACCCCGTTGATCTTGTTGTACGAGCACATGACCGTAGTCGGGGCCGCAGTCTTGACGGCGTATTCGAAGCCGGCCAGATAGATCTCGCGTAGCGTCCGTTCGTCGACGTCGGCACTGACTCTCATCCGGTCGTGCTCTTGGTTGTTGGCAGCGAAGTGCTTGAGCGAGGTTCCGACGCCGCGTGACTGGATGCCGGTGATCAGCGCTGCCGCGACGCGGCCGGAGAGGAACGGATCCTCGGAAACGTATTCGAAGTTCCTGCCGCACAACGGTGATCGTTTGATGTTGATGCCGGGACCGAGGAGAACCGAGACCTGTTCGGCTTTGGCTTCGTCGCCCAGAGCCTCACCCACGCGGCGGATGAGGTCGAGGTTCCACGACGAGCCCAACCCGACTGCCGGTGGAAAACACGTCGCGGGAATGCTGTGGCCGAGTCCGAGTGCGTCGCCGCCCTCGGGTTGTTTCCGAACCCCGTGTGGGCCGTCGGTCAGCAGTATCGACTCGATTCCGGGGACGGACTGGCTGTGCCAGAAATCCGAGCCTGACGTCAACGACGCCTTCTCTTCGAGTGAAAGCCCGTTTACGTAATTCTCGGTCACGTCAATCCTCCCGGTGGCAGCTGTGAGTTCCACTCACCACCGTAGGGGGATTTTTCGGACTTCGGGGTGGGTCAGGACGGCGTCGGTGAGGTCAGAAATGCAACAACCATGTCGCCGAGCATGGTTCGTAGATGCTCGCGATGCGACGAGTCGGTCAGATCGCGGTCGAAGAGCGCTTTGAAGGTGTATCGGTTGGCGATCCGAAAGACGCAGTAACTGCTGATCAGCATGTGAATGTCGAGAGCATCGACGTCGGAGCGAAATACTCCCGCCTGCTGCCCGTCGTGGAGAATCTGCGAGACGAGATCGGCGGCAGGGGCGCCGAGGCCACTGAGCAGCTCGGACTTCTCGATGTGCTCACCGCGGAGCATGTTCTCGTTGGCCACCAGCCGAATGAAGTTCGGGTGCTGTTCGTGGTGGTCGAAGGTGAGTTCTGCCAAGGCGCGGACTGCTGCGGTGGGGTTCAATCCCTCGAGGTCGAGTTCACGTTCCTGCGCACGAATGACGCTGTACGCATGCTCGAGGACGGACTTGTACAGCCCTTCCTTGTCGGTGAAGTAGTAGTAGATCATGCGCTTGGTGGTGTGAGTCTTGGTTGCGATCTCGTCTACCCGGGCGCCGGCGAATCCCTTGTCGGCAAACTCCTCGGTGGCGACGGCGATGATGTTCACCCTGGTCAGATCGCTGTTTCGGCGTCGCTTCTCCGGCTTCGACACCACGGAGTTCACTGACTGCTCGGAAACCATGTGCTCACTCTATCTGTCAGCAGTTTGTCGACTTTGCTTGTCGAGTTCGCGTCGGGGGAGTAACGTCCAGTGAACTAACTCACTAGTTCGTACATTAGTTTCGAGCGTCAACCCCGAGGTGCCCCTGATGACTTCATCTCTACCGGTTCTGGTCCTCAACGGACCCAACTTGAATTTGTTGGGACAGCGCCAACCGGAGTTCTACGGGAGAGGCACCCTGGACGACGTGGTTTCCCGTTGTGAAGCGGCGGCTGAGAAGTTCGGAGCGGTGGTCGAGGCAAAGCAGTCGAACCACGAGGGTCAACTGATCGATTGGATCCACGAGGCCAGGGGAAAAGTCGCGGGCATCGTGATCAATCCCGGTGGGTACTCCCACACCTCGGTTGCGTTGCGTGACGCTCTGGTCACACTCGATGCCCCCGTCGTGGAGGTGCACATCAGCAACATCCACAGCCGCGAGGATTTCCGTCACCACTCGTACGTCTCCGGCATCGCCGACGCTGTCATCTGTGGGTTGGGAATCGACGGCTACAGCGCCGCAGTCGAATTCGTCTGCATCCGAGAAGGGAAGAACTGATGAGTGATTCGATCCTCTGCGGTCTGATCGGCACCGGTATCGAGGCCTCCTTGACCCCGGTCATGCACGAGGAGGAAGGGCGCAGACAGGGCCTGCCGTACGTCTACCGCATCCTCGATCTCGACGTGATGGGAATGGTGCCGTCGGACATCGGTGAACTTCTCACCTATGCACGACGTTTCGGTTTCCGCGGTCTCAATATCACTCACCCGTGCAAGCAGTTGGTGATCGAGTATCTCGACGAACTCTCGCCGGATGCAGACAGGCTCGGGGCGGTGAACACGGTTCTCTTCGACTCCGGCAAGGCGATCGGACACAACACCGATTGGTCGGGCTTCGGCCGGAATTTCGACGACGGGCTTCCCGGAGCACAGCTCGATCGTGTCGTCCAGCTCGGTGCGGGTGGAGCCGGTGCGGCTGTTGCCTATGCGGCACTCACCCGCGGCGTGGGGACGCTGACGTTGGTCGATTCGAGCCTGGCTCGTGCGGAAGAACTCGCGCGGACTTTCTCGCAGCAGTTCCCGGCGCAGATCGTCGAGGCGCGCCACACGAGTGACCTCGCCGAAGTGCTCGGCAATGCAAACGGTTTGATCCACGCGACGCCGATGGGGATGGCGGCCCATCCTGGGATGGCATTCTCGCCGGATCTGCTCCGTCCTGATCTGTGGGTGGCGGAAATCGTCTACCGTCCGCTCGAAACGGAGCTGTTGCGTCAGGCCAGGCTGATCGGGGCGCCGACGCTCAGCGGTGGCGGAATGACCGTCTTCCAGGCCGTCGACGCGTTCCGGATCTTCACGGGCATCGAACCCGACAGTAAGAGGATGCTCGCTCACATGACCGAACTGGTGCACGGCGAACAGACTGCGGCAGCGCTGTGAGTGGCCCGGTCCGGACGTCGATCGCGACTGTATCGCTCAGCGGCACCCTCGAGGAAAAGCTCGACGCCATTGCTGCTGCCGGCTTCGACGGCTTCGAGGTGTTCGAGCCGGATTTTGTCGCTTCTCCCTGGTCGCCCGTGGAATTGCGAACGAGGGCTGCGGATCTGGGGCTGAGCCTGGACCTGTATCAGCCGTTTCGTGACTTCGACACGGTGGACGAGGCCCAATTTGCTCGGAATCTTGTTCGAGTGCAACGCAAATTCGAGCTGATGGATCAACTGGGGTGCGAGACGCTCCTGGTGTGCTCCTCGCCCCTGCCGACAGCAAGTCACGACGACGGTCAGTTGACAGAGCAATTCGGAGCTCTCGCCGAACTGGCGTCCCAGCACGGCAAGAAGGTTGCATACGAGGCGCTCGCGTGGGGTGCCCACGTCAACACGTACGGTCATGCATGGAAGATCGTCGAGGGAGTCGATCACGTAGCGCTCGGAACCTGTTTGGACAGTTTCCACATCCTCTCGCGCGGTGACGATCCTGCCGGAAATCGCGAGATTCCCGGAGAGAAGATCTTCTTCCTCCAGTTGGCGGACGCACCGTTTTTGGCGATGGACATCCTCCAGTGGAGCCGGCATCACCGAAATTTCCCGGGGCAGGGCAGTTTCGATCTGAGCGCGTTCGCTCAGCATGTGTACGCCACCGGTTACGACGGACCGTGGTCGCTCGAGATCTTCAACGACGTATTCCGCCGCGCTGACACCCAGCGGACGGCAATCGACGCTCATCGGTCGCTCCTCCATCTGGAAGAACAGGTCGCTGCCGCGAACCCTGCCGCCGGTGGACCCACGCTGTTCACCGCCCCGGAGCGCACCCCGCTCGAAGGAATCGTGTCTTTGCGAATCGCTGCGGGTCCGGCTAAACAGGACCAGGTCCACTCGATGCTCTCCCGTGTCGGTTTTCATCTGGTCGGACGGCACCACGATCACGACCTGCAGCTGTGGCGGCACGGACCGCTGACCGTTGCCGTCGACGCGACAGCGGGCACGGTGTGGACGGCGCCCGGGCTGCCCGCAGATCTGCCGGTTCTCACTCAGATCGGCATCAGGGCAACCGAACCCGAAGTGTGGGGAGAGCGCGCTCTGGCTCTCGAAGTACCGGCGACGCGAGTGCAGTTGCCCGGTTCGAGTGACGAGAACTTCGCCGTACCGGACGTCGTACGCCTGAAGGTCACCGATGCGACATCGATCGACCTTCGTGGCCCCGGCAGCGCTGCGGCGTGGGAATCGGCCTTCGAGATCTACCCGCTGCCCGCCGAGCGCAATCGTGAACAGGGCGCAGTGTTCACCGGGATCGACCATGTGGCACTGGCAGTTCCGGCCGAGAGCTGGGACGGCATCATGCTGCTCCTGCGGTCCGTGTTCGAGATGCAACCGCACGAGGGGCAGGACGTCACCGATTCGGTCGGCCTCATGCGGAGTCAAGCGCTCACGCTTGTTCAAGACGGTGACGGACATGCCCTGCGTATCTCGCTGAACATGGTGGAGGGCAGTCGAAGCGGGCTGCCGACCGTCCGCCGCGGCGGCGTCAGCCACGTCGCCTTCGCGTGTGAGAACATCTTCGGTGCCGCTGCGTCCATGCAGGAGTGGGGGTTTGCTCCGCTACCCATTTCCCCGAACTACTACGACGATCTGGACGCACGTTTCGGGTTGAACTCCGAACTGCTCGACCGGATGCGCAGCGCCGGAATCCTTTACGACGCGGACGCTCACGGCGAGTTCTTCCACCTGTTCACCCCGACGGTCGGGGGAGACCTGTTCTTCGAGGTCGTGCAGCGAGTGGGTGGGTACGAGGGCTACGGGGAGGTCAACTCCGCTGTGCGACTGTCGGCTCAACTGCGCGCGAGTTCGTGACCTCGACTCGGTGCGGGTGCGAGTAGACGTTCATCGAATCGCCGCGGATGAAACCGACGAGCGTCAACCCCGATTCCTGTGCCAGTTCCACGGCCAGCGACGACGGCGCGGAGACGGCACCGAGTACCGGAATGCCGGCCATGACGGCCTTCTGGACGAGTTCGAACGACGCCCGCCCACTGACGATCAGGATCGTGTCGTAGAGGGGCACTCTGCCGTCGGTGATGGCCCAACCGATCACCTTGTCGACGGCGTTGTGACGGCCGACATCCTCGCGCAGTGCCAGGAGTTCTCCGGTGGCGGTGAACAATCCGGCCGCGTGCAGGCCGCCGGTGCGCTCGAAGATCCGCTGGCTCTCCCGCAGCGTGACCGGCATGGCCGACAGGACGGTGGAGGTGACGGAAGTCGTGTCACCGACCAGTGGATGCCGCGTCGTGGTGCGGACGGCATCGAGTGACGTCTTCCCGCACACTCCGCACGCGGAACTGACGACGGTGTTGCGGTCGGTGGTGTGATCGGGCAACGGCACTCCGGGAGCGAGCGCGATGTCGAGGACGTTGTACGTGTTCGCGCCGGTTTCGTCGACGCCGTCGCAATACCGGACGACGCTCACGTCGTCGCGGGTGCCGATGACTCCTTCACTGAGAAGGAATCCGTGGACGAGGTCGACGTCGTTGCCGGGTGTTCGCATCGTCACTGCCAGCACCTGACCGTCGACTCTCATTTCGAGTGGTTCCTCGACGGCCAGCGTGTCGGGGCGCGTGACGACCCGATCGCCCGAGATTCGAACGACCGGCGTGCGGGCGGTGACTCGTCCCATCTCAGGCGCCCGATGCCTCGAGTCGAACGGTGACGGCCTTCGAGACCGGCGTGTTCGACTTGGCTGCAACGTGTTCGAGGGGAACGAGGGGATTTGTCTCGGGGTAGTACGCTGCCGCGTTGCCGCGCGGGGTGTCGTAGGCGACGATGCGGAATTCGGTGACCCGACGCTCTTCGAGTGTGCCGTCGGGTGTTGTCCACTCGGACACGATGTCGACGAGATCACCGTCGCGGAATCCGAGTGCGGTGATGTCTTCGCCGTTGACGAGGATGACTTTGCGGCCGCCCTTGATGCCGCGGTATCTGTCGTCGAGGCCGTAGATCGTGGTGTTGTACTGGTCGTGGCTTCGCATGGTCTGCAGAATCAGGCGCCCGCTCGGAGTGGGTATCCAGTGCAGGTCGTTCACGCCGAAGTTGGCTTTGCCGGTGTGCGTGCGGAATTCGCGGGAGTCA
Organism: Rhodococcus sp. P-2; assembly: GCF_016598535.1. GTDB lineage: Bacteria > Actinomycetota > Actinomycetes > Mycobacteriales > Mycobacteriaceae > Rhodococcus_F > Rhodococcus_F baikonurensis. Next base: position 4,030,186 of record NZ_CP066779.1, read on the forward strand.
CGTGGCGGGTGCGGGAGTTGGAATCCATCCGGCTGACGGACCCGGGTGTTGTAGTTTTCGCATCCGGGCACCACCCGTGAGATGGAGTCACGGATCAGGTCGTAATTGCCCTCGAAGGCCGACCAGCGGACGGAATGATCGTTGCCGAGTAGTTCGCGGGCGAGTTGGCAGATGATGGCGACTTCGCTACGCAGGTAGGGGCTGACCGGAGTGAGACGTCCGCGGGACAGATGCACCATGGACATCGAATCCTCCACGGAGACAAGCTGCTTTCCGCCGGCCTGGACGTCGAGGTCGGTGCGTCCGAGGGTGGGGAGGATGATCGCGGTCTGCCCGTGGACCACGTGACTGCGATTCAGCTTGGTGGAAACCTGCACGGTGAGTTCGCATTGACGCAACGCTGTTTCGGTGGCTGCGGTGTCCGGGCTTGCCTGGATGAAGTTGCCGCCCATCGCCATGAAGAAGCTTGCCTTGCCCGCGTTCATGGCGCGGATCGCATCGACGGTGTCCCAACCGTGCTTGCGGGGGCTCGAGATCGAGAACTCGGTGTCGAGCGCGGCCAGGAACTCTTCCGGCATCTTCTCCCAGATACCCATCGTGCGGTCACCCTGGACATTGGAGTGCCCTCGCACCGGGCAAACCCCGGCACCGGGTTTGCCCATCATCCCGCGCATGAGCAACAGGTTGACCGCTTCTTCGATGGTGGCGACGCCGTGGGTGTGCTGAGTGATCCCCATGGCCCAGCAGGTGACGGTTCGCTCGGACCGGGCAAGCGCGGCAGCCGTTTCCTCGAGCTGCGCCATCGACAGACCCGTCGCCTCGAGTACCGTGTCGAGATCGACCGCACGGACGTGCTTCTCGTATTCGTCCCAACCGGCGCAGTACCGGTCGACGAAGGCGCGATCGACGACGGTGCCGGGAGCGCGATCCTCCAGCGCGAGCAGCAGCTTTCCCAGGCCTTGGAACAGCGCCATGTCGCCGCCCAGCCGAATCTGGAGGAACTCGTCCGCGATGTCGACTCCGTGCCCGATCACGCCGGACACCTTTTGTGGATCCTTGAACCTGCGCAATCCCGCCTCGGGCAGAGGATTGATGGCGATGATCTTGGCGCCGTTGCCCTTTGCCTTCTCGAGCGTCGAGAGCATTCGAGGGTGGTTGGTACCGGGATTCTGTCCGGCGATGAGGATGAGATCGGCGTTCTCGAGGTCGGGAACCGTCACCGAGCCTTTGCCGATGCCGATGGATTCGGTCAGTGCACTTCCGGACGACTCGTGACACATGTTGGAACAGTCGGGCATGTTGTTGGTGCCGTAGCTGCGAATCATCAACTGGTAGAGAAATGCTGCTTCGTTGGACGTACGACCGGAGGTGTAGAACACGGCTTCGTCCGGTGAGGCGAGGCCGTTCAGATGTTCGGCGATGAGTGCGTACGCGCCGTCCCAGTCGATCGGCTGGTAATGGGTTGCTCCCGGGGTCAGGACCATCGGGTGCGTCAGTCGACCCTGTTGGCCGAGCCAGTAATCGGTCTTGCCTTCGAGGTCGGCGATCGAGTGCTCCGCGAAGAATTCGGGTGTGACCGTGCGAAGCGTTGCTTCCTCGGCAACGGCTTTCGCTCCGTTCTCGCAGAACTCGGCGGGCTTGCGATGCCCGGGAGTCTCCGGCCACGCACACCCCGGGCAGTCGAAGCCGTGACGCTGGTTGAGCCTGGTGAGCGTTCGGGCGGTCCGCAAGGCTCCCATCTGCTCGATTCCTCGTTGCAGTGACACCAGAACGGCCGGTACTCCGGCGGCGTAGTCCTTGGGGTGCGTGACTTCGAGATCGGATTCGTCGATGTCTTTCGAGGGGCCCTGGCGCGTCATGTCTCCATAGTGGCCCGAACGAGCCGGTACTGCCATCGAATGGGCCGGTCGAACTCACCGGAATGCGACATTCATCGGCTAGCCTTACCTACCGAACCAGCGGACTTAAGGGGTAAGAGCATGGATCGAACGGACGCAGGTCGGCTGACCCGGCGCGGATTTCTGATCGGCACGTCGGGAGCGTTGTTGGCATTCGCCGCAGCCTGCTCCAGTTCGAACGACGAGGACACACCCCCCAGCGGTGACTCTGCGGGATCGGTCACCCACAAGTTCGGGTCTACCGAACTGCCCGAGGATCCGCAGCGGATCGTCAGTGTCGGATACAACGATCAGGATGCGATCCTGGCGCTCGGTGGGACCTTGGTCGGAACCTTCGACTGGTACGGCGATTACCCCTACGGTGTGTGGCCCTGGGCGCAGCCGCTGCTGAACGGGGCGACTCCCGAGATCATCGGAACCGCGGGCACCACCATCCAGATGGAGAAGGTCGCTGCCACGACACCCGACCTCATCGTCGGCACCTACTCCGGACTGACCCAGGCGCAGTACGACAAACTCAGTGCCATTGCGCCGACGGTGGCGCAGCCGAAGGAGTTCGCGGATTACGGAATCCCCTGGCAGGACCAGACGACCATCCTGGGCGAGGCCTTGGGCCAACAGGGCAAGGCCACCGAGTTGATCGCCGGTGTCGATCAGAAGTTCGCCGACGTGAAGACCGCCAACCCGGCGTTTGCCGGCAAGACTGTTCTGGTCGGCGCGTTGAAGGGGCCGGGGCAGTTCGGGGTCTACGGACCGGAAGACCCCAAGGTGCGGTTCTTCACCGAACTCGGATTCGTGAATCCGCCTGTCACCGATCAGATCACAGGTAACTTCGCCGAGATCAGCACCGAGCAACTCTCGCTCGCGGACGTCGACGTACTCGTCTGGTATGCCGGTGGTGGCTACGGCGACAAGCTCCGCGCGGAATTGGACAAGACCCCGATCTACCAGGAACTCGACGTCGTGAAGGACGGCCGCGCGATCATTCTGGAAGACGCTGCTGCCGAGGCCATGACGTGGAGCACCGTACTGAGCTTGCCGTATGCACTCGAACAGATTCCGCCGCGGATTGCGAGCTTGCTCGTCTGATCGGTTCACCGACCGGGAATTCGGACGGTCGGCGGTACCCTCACCTCATGGGTGTACACGTGCGGCCGGCTGTCCGATCCGATATTCCGGCACTGTCGGCAGTGTTGGCCGAGGCGTTCGAGGATGATCCCTTGATGGCCTGGATGTTGCCGGACGAGGACTCCAGGGCTGAGCGCCTGTCGAAACTGTTTGCCGCAGAAGCTCGTTACCACCACTTTGCCGGTGGCGGTGTCGAGGTGGCCACCGATGACAACGGCGTGATCGGCGGGGCAACTCTGTGGGATCCGCCGGGGCGATGGAAGCAGTCGTGGATTTCCGGGCTCGTGAGCCTGCCGGCCATGGTGCGTGTCTTCGGCAGGGGGCTTCGACATGCGGCCGAGGTCAGCTCCGTTCTCGAAGGAGCACACCCGAATTCGCCGCACTGGTATCTCGCGACGGTCGGGACCGGCAGCGCGGCGCGCGGTGGGGGATACGGCAAAGCACTACTGAACTCCCGGTTGGAGCGTTGTGACCGTGAACATGTCGACGCTTACCTCGAGAGCAGCAAGGAATCGAACATCCCGTACTACAACCGCTTCGGTTTCGAAGTGACCCGCGACATCGTGATGCCAGGCGGCGGGCCGACGATCTACGCAATGATGCGTCAACCGCGGGGCGCGTGATACCAACTAGTGGTGACCCAGATTCCCGAGCTCCACGCAGGTACACCGTTCGACGAACTCGACGACTACATCGCTCTGGCCAGGTTGTCCGGCCTGGTGTTGTCACCTGACGGCTCGCTGCTGATCTGCGCGCGCGCCGTTCTCGACGACAAGCGCGCCGAATACGTGTCCTCGTTGTGGGAGATCGACCCGGAAGGTCGGCGTCCTGCGCGTCGGTTGACCTGGGGTTCGACCAGCGAGTCCGGTGCCGCCTTCGCGTTCGACGGCGACGTACTCTTCACTGCCACGCGAGCCGTGCCGGGCGAGAATGATCCGCAACCAGCACTCTGGCGCCTACCCGCGGCGGGCGGAGAAGCTCAGCTGTTGATCTCGCGTCCCGGTGGTGTCTCGTCGGTATCAGCGGCCAAGGCGGCGCCGACGTTCGTGGCACAGACGTCGGTCATGGCCTCGGCGATCAGCCTCGACCAGGACGATCAGGTGCGATCCGCGCGCAAGGACAAGAAGGTCACGGCGATGCTGCACACGGGGTATCCGGTGCGGCACTGGGACCACGACCTGGGCCCCGATCATCCGCATCTGGTTGTCGCCGAGACGGATTCGAAGGACTCCGTCGAATTGCGGGACATCACACCGACGGCAGGCGCGGCGCTGCGGGAGACGTCGACCACGATTTCCGACGACGGTCTCTTCGTCGTGACCACGTGGGCTGTCGGTGCGGCTAGTGCCGCCCGCCGATCGACGTTGGTTCGGATCGACACGGTGACCGGTGACCGAACCACCCTTGTCGACGAGGCCGACGCGGACGTCTACAACCCGGTGCTCTCGCCGGACGGAACCAAGCTCGCGTTCATCCGGGAGACCCTCACCACGCCGGAGTCTGCGCCGCGAATGACTCTGCAGCTCTACGACTTCGGATCCGGTGCTGTGACCGGCGTCGCCGACGGCTGGGATCGATGGCCTACCTCACTTGCCTGGCTACCCGACGGATCCGGGCTGGTGGTCACCGCTGACGACGGCGGCCGCGGTCCGATCTTCACCATCGACCTGTGGGGTCAACCAGTGCGCCTGACAGCCGACGACGCGGCGTACACCGACGTTCGAGTGGCGCCGGACGGTGAGTCGATCTACGCGTTGCGGGCTTCGTACGAAGCGCCCCCTCACGTGGTGCGGGTGGATCTGCGATCCGGTGAGATCACCGCACTTCGTGGACCCGACGCATTGCCGGAGCGGCCGGGAACACTGACCGAGATCACCGCTCGCACCGAGGACGGTTCGACGGTCCGTAGCTGGTTGGCGCTGCCGACCGGCGCCGCACCGCACGCACCGGTGCCATTGCTCCTCTGGGTCCACGGTGGCCCACTCGGTTCGTGGAACACCTGGTCCTGGCGGTGGAATCCGTGGCTGCTCGTCGCCAAGGGCTATGCAGTACTGCTGCCCGATCCCGCACTCTCGACCGGCTACGGGCAGGATTTCGTTCAGCGCGGGTGGGGTCAGTGGGGCAAGGCGCCCTTCACCGATCTGATGGCGATCACCGATGCTGCCGTCGCGCAGCCCGAGATCGACCCCAAGCGGACAGGCGCGATGGGTGGGTCGTTCGGCGGTTACATGGCCAACTGGATTGCCGGACATACCAACCGTTTCGACGCGATCGTCACCCACGCAAGCCTCTGGGCGCTCGATCAATTCGGCCCGACGACGGACGCGGCCTGGTACTGGCAACGGGAGATGTCGCCGGAGATGGCCGTCGAGAATTCGCCGCATCTGTACGTCGCAGACATCACGACTCCGATGCTGGTCATCCATGGCGACAAGGACTACCGGGTGCCGATCGGTGAGGGCTTGCGACTCTGGTACGAACTGCTTGCAGAGTCAGGTCTGCCCGCCGACGACGACGGGAAAACGGACCATCGCTTCCTGTACTTCCCCGACGAGAATCATTGGGTGCTCAAGCCGCAGCACACCAAGATCTGGTACGAGGTGGTCACCGCGTTCCTCTCCGAGCACGTTCTCGGCGAAGATGTCGCGGTGCCGGAGATTCTGGGTTGACCGCGCGTGCCTCGTTCGGCTGAAACAACCGAACGAGGCACGATCTTCCTCGCGGATCCGGACTGGAATCAGGCGCCGGGGCAGCGAACGGTGTACGCCCACTCGGTGTGGTCGGGGCCCGTGACGCGAACCAGCACGGACGATGCACCGCCGGGGGGGGGGCACGTTGACGACCGCCGAACCGGTTCCCTCGTTGATGTCGTCGCCGATGTATCCGGTGCTGTGGATCAACCGTCCTTCGTAGTACACCTCGATCAGGTCCGGGATGTCCTCGGTTTCGTAGCCGAGTACGAACGACGTCGGTCCGCCGCGGCCGAGCTCGTGCTTGGTGCTGGTGATTCCTGCGCCGCCGGAGACCGTCGAGGCGTCACATCGCTGCGTCGGAGCAAACGATCCGCCGCCGCCGCTGCCGCTGGCCAGCCCACTGAGAATGTCCCTGACATTGCCACTGGCCAGGCCGTTGACGATGTCCGTCGCGCTGGTCGAGCCTGCGGCCAGGCCGCCGATGACGTCGTTGAAATTCCCGGTGGCGATTCCGCCGACGATGTCGCCCACGCTGCCGCTGGCGATGCCGTTTGCGATGTCGTTCCCGATGTCCCCGACACTCCCGTTGATCGTGGCGCTGCCACTGTCGATGCTTCCTTGCACACTTTCTTCGATGCCGGGTGCAGCGGACGCAGTCGCCGGAAGCACGAGGGCAACCGCCGCTCCGATCGTCGCGGCCGCCGCCAAGGTTCGAACGCCGGGACGGCGAGAACTCCAGTTGTTCAACATATTTGCTCCACAGGTCGTTGGTCGGTCGTCCTTCAGAGCGATCCTGTCAGCGGAGCGGATCGGTGAATATCGTTTGTTCGGCTGACCCCGGACCAAGGGGACTGTCGTTCGTGCCCACCGCAGCCCTCGACGGGCGAATTCGTTCGCAGCGGGGGAGTCATTAGGATCAAGTGGTGACCAGTGCAGCTCCAGAGAACCCCCAGACCCCCGCCGACGCCCTACCCAAGAGCTGGGACCCCAGCGCGGTAGAGGCCGATCTGTATCAGGGCTGGGTAGACGCCGGGTACTTCCAGGCCGACGCGACCAGCGACAAGCCCGGCTACTCCATCGTGCTGCCGCCCCCGAACGTCACCGGCAGCCTGCACATGGGCCACGCCCTCGATCACACCCTCATGGACGTCCTCAGTCGCCGCAAGCGGATGCAGGGCTACGAGGTGCTGTGGCTGCCGGGCATGGACCACGCCGGTATCGCCACGCAGTCCGTCGTCGAGAAGCAACTCGCTGCCGAGGGCAAGACCAAGGAAGATTTCGGCCGCGAGCTGTTCATCGACAAGGTCTGGGACTGGAAGCGCGAATCCGGCGGAACCATCGGTGGCCAGATGCGGCGCATCGGTGACGGCGTCGACTGGAGTCGTGATCGTTTCACGATGGACGAGGGCCTCTCGCGCGCCGTCCAGACCGTCTTCAAGCGCATGTTCGACGAGGGCTTGATCTACCGCGCCGAGCGTCTCGTGAACTGGTCGCCGGTGCTGCAGACCGCGATCTCCGACATCGAGGTGAAGTTCGAGGATGTCGAAGGTGAGCTGGTCTCCCTGCGCTACGGCTCGCTCGACGACAACGAGCCGCACGTCATCGTCGCGACCACTCGCGTCGAGACGATGCTCGGTGATACCGCAGTGGCGGTCCACCCCGAAGACGAGCGCTACAAGCACCTCGTCGGCACCACCCTCGATCATCCGTTCACCGGACGTCAGATCCCGATCATCGCGGACGACTACGTCGACCCCGAGTTCGGAACCGGCGCTGTGAAGATCACGCCGGCTCACGACCCCAACGACTTCGAGATGGGCCTGCGGCACAACTTGCCGATGCCCACCATCATGGACAAGACCGGCAAGATCGCCGACACCGGAACCGAATTCGACGGTATGGACCGCTTCGAGGCTCGCGTCAAGGTTCGCGAAGCCCTCGCCGAGCAGGGACGCGTCGTCGCCGAGAAGCGCCCGTACCTGCACAGCGTCGGGCACTCCGAGCGCAGTGGCGAGGCCATCGAGCCTCGTCTCTCGTTGCAGTGGTGGGTCAAGGTCGAGACGCTCGCCAAGGCTGCGGGTGACGCGGTTCGCAACGGGGACACCGTCATTCACCCGGCGAGCCAGGAGCCACGCTGGTTCGACTGGGTCGACAACATGCACGACTGGTGCATTTCCCGTCAGCTCTGGTGGGGTCACCGCATTCCGGTCTGGTACGGCCCCGAGGGTGAAGTTGCGTGCTTCGGTCCCGACGAAACGGCACCGGAAGGCTGGGTCCAGGATCCCGACGTCCTCGACACCTGGTTCTCCTCGGGACTGTGGCCCTTCTCGACGATGGGTTGGCCCGACAAGACGCCCGAACTCGAAAAGTTCTATCCCACCAGCGTTCTCGTCACCGGCTACGACATCCTGTTCTTCTGGGTCGCCCGCATGATGATGTTCGGCACGTACGTGTCCGAGGACGAGTCGATCACCGCCGGTCCGGGTAAGTCGGGCGCGCAGATGCCGTTCAAGGACGTGTTCCTGCACGGACTGGTTCGCGATCAGTACGGCAAGAAGATGTCGAAGTCTCGTGGCAACGGTATCGACCCACTCGACTGGGTCGATCGTTTCGGCGCCGACGCCCTGCGATTCACACTCGCACGCGGCGCCAACCCGGGCAGTGACCTGTCCGTCGGTGAGGATTCGGCGCAGTCCTCGCGCAACTTCGCGACCAAGTTGTTCAACGCGACCAAGTTCGCTCTGATGAACGGCGCTGCTCCCGCGCCGCTGCCCGCTCGAAGCGAACTGACCGACGCCGATCGTTGGATCCTCGACCGTCTCGACACGGTCCAGGCCGAGGCGGACGCCGCATTCGATCGCTACGAGTTCAGCAAGGCGTGCGAAGGCCTGTTCCACTTCGCGTGGGACGAGGTCTGTGACTGGTACCTCGAACTCGCCAAGGTGCAGTTCGCCGGCGACGAGGCCGTCGCCGCGAACACCCGCGCCGTGCTCGGCAACGTTCTCGATGCATTGCTCCGCCTCCTGCACCCGGTCATTCCGTTCGTGACCGAAACCCTGTGGAAGGTGCTCACCGGCGGCGAGTCCGTCGTCGTCGCCGACTGGCCCACGTTGTCCGGCGTCGCAGTCGACGCCCAGGCCGCCACCAGGATCGAAGACACGCAGAAGCTGATCACCGAGGTGCGACGTTTCCGAAACGATCAGGGACTCAAGCCTTCCCAGAAGGTCCCGGCGCGTGCGTCCGGGCTCTCGGAGGCAGGCATGGACGGCCAGTTCGCCTACGTGGCGGCGCTTGCCAAGCTGACCGAACCCGAAGAAGGATTCACCGCGTCGATCTCCGTCGAGGTGCGTCTGAGCCAGGGAACCGTCACTGTCGACATCGACACCTCGGGCACCATCGACCTCGGCGCCGAGAAGAAGCGGCTCGAAAAGGACCTCGCGGCAGCGCAGAAGGAACTCGTCACCGCTGACAACAAGCTGGCGAACGAGGCCTTCCTGGCGAAGGCGCCCGACGCCGTCGTCGACAAGATCAAGACACGTCGCCAGATCGCCGTCGAAGAGATCGAGCGCATCACAGGACGTCTGAAGGAGTTGGCCGACAAGTGAGTTCGTACGAGCCGTCCCAATTCGACGCTCAGAGTTCGGTTCCGACTCCGGTCGACATCGCCGAACTGGCGCTGGTGGAAGCAGAACTCGACAAGCGTTGGCCCGAGACCAAGATCGAGCCGTCACTGACTCGTATCGAGGCGCTCATGGATGTCCTGGGCTCGCCCCAGCACAACTATCCGTCGGTGCACGTCACGGGAACCAACGGCAAGACGTCGGTGACGCGCATGATCGACTCGTTGATGACGGCTCTGCATCGTCGTACCGGCCGAACCACCAGCCCACACCTGCAGATCGCGACCGAGCGGATCAGCATCGACGGTCATCCGATCTCACCGCGGCTCTACGTGGACACGTTCCGCGAGATCGAGCCGTACGTGCAGATGATCGACGCACAGTCCGAGGAAGCCGGGGGACCGGCGATGAGCAAGTTCGAAGTGCTCACCGCCATGGCCTATGCGGCGTTCGCGGAGGCTCCGGTCGACGTCGCCGTCGTGGAGGTCGGACTCGGCGGACGATGGGATGCCACCAACGTGATCGACGGACAGGTCGCGGTGATCACGCCGATCAGTCTCGATCACGCCGAGTACCTGGGAACCGATCTTGCCGGGATCGCGGAGGAGAAGGCCGGGATCATCAAGAAGGGCCGCGAGGACCTGGTTCCGGTGGACACCGTCGCGATCATCGCCGAGCAGACTCCCGAGGTCATGGAGGTATTGCTGCGGCGAGCCGTCGAGGTCGAGGCCGCAGTCGCTCGCGAAGGCTCCGAGTTCAAGGTGCTCGCTCGCCAGATCGCGGTAGGCGGACAGCAGCTCGAACTTCAGGGCCTGAGCGGTGTGTACACCGACATCTTCCTGCCGCTTCACGGCGAGCATCAGGCGCGCAACGCGGCGCTTGCGCTCGCTGCTGTCGAGGCGTTCTTCGGTGCCGGTCCGGATCGACAACTCGATCAGGACGCAATCCGCAACGGGTTCGCCTCGATCGTCAATCCTGGTCGCCTCGAACGTGTTCGGAGTGCGCCGACCGTATTTCTCGACGCCGCCCACAACCCTGACGGTGCACGCGCACTCGCGGCCGCACTGGCCGCGGAGTTCGATTTCCGCAAGCTCGTGGGAGTGGTCAGCGTCATGGCGGACAAAGACGTCGACGCCATCTTGACCGCATTCGAATCCGTCTTCGACGAGATCGTCGTCACCCACAACGGGTCACCCCGGGCGATGGACGTCGAGGAGTTGGCGAACATTGCCGTCGCGAAGTTCGGCGACGAGCGCGTCGTCGTGGCGCCGGTGCTTGCCGACGCCTTGGAAGTCGCGATCGAAATCGCCGAGCAGGTGGCCGAACCCGGCGAAGCCGTATCAGGGGCAGGTGTCGTGGTGACGGGATCCGTCGTGACCGCAGGCGCTGCCCGCACGCTGTTCGGAAAGGACCCCGCGTGAGTACCCCGTCAGATGCCAATCCCGAGTCCGGCGACCACGAGTCCGGAGACCACGAGTCCGGAGACCACGAGTTCGGAGACACTGCCGGCGAGTTCGGGCCTCCGACCAAGGACCCGTGGAAAAGTTTCCGCGGAGTAATGGCCGGAACCCTGATCCTCGAGGCGATCGTCGTGCTGCTGGCTTTGCCGGTCGTCGCGGTCGTCGGTGGTGGTCTCACCGCGGCCTCCGCGGGATTCATCATCGGGTTGGCGGTGCTGATGATTCTGGGTGCGGGCATCCAGGGCAAGCCGTGGGCGATGGGGTTCAACGTCGCACTGCAGGTGATTCTTCTGTTCGGTTTCTTCGTCCACCCGTCGATCGCCGGTGTCGCGATCACCTTCGGGATCGTCTGGGGATACCTCGTCTACCTGCAGAGAGACATCAAGCGCCGAATGGACAAGGGCCTGCTTCCCGGTCAGCGGGACTGACCATTTAGGCTGTCCGCTGTGACTGAGCGCACCCTCGTACTGATCAAGCCCGACGCCGTTGCCCGTGGATACGTAGGAGAAATCCTCAGCCGTATCGAGCGCAAAGGCCTGACAATTGCAGCACTCGACCTCCGCGTAGCTTCCGAAGAGGTGGCTGGTAGCCACTACGCAGAACACGCCGAGCGCCCGTTCTACCCGAGCTTGTTGGAGTTCATCACCTCCGGTCCGCTGGTGGCCGCAGTGCTCGAAGGCCCCCGCGCCATCGCTGCTTTCCGTCAGTTGGCCGGCGGAACCGACCCGGTAGACAAGGCTCTTCCGGGCACGATCCGCGGCGACTTCGGACTCGAAGCGCAGCAGAACCTCGTTCACGGCAGTGACTCCGTGGAGTCGGCAGAGCGCGAAATCGCTCTGTGGTTCCCCGCGCTGTCGTCCATCTGAATCTCCGATTCGGGCCTCCGGCCCACATGAACGGGCCTTGGGCCCACATCTCCACAGCGAATTCTCGGCACGTATCCCACATCGGTGCGCCCTTTGCAGTTGCAGGCGCATTGATGTGGGATACTGCTTTCAGTTGAACCGCAATTTGTTTTACGCACGTTCAACCGGATGACACCTAGGTTCGATGCCCTTTCATCGCTGCTCCAGGTCAACAGGAAATCCCTGGACCTCTGCACGCTGGATGATCAGGCGCTCGCGCACAGGACAACGGCCATCCAGCCAGGCACTTCATGTGCTCGCAGTGAATAACGGGCACTGCGATCCATGCGGAGCGAGACCTTACAATCTCGCACTCACTTCTGGGTGCGAGTACACACAGCACGCTCCCGCGTGGCCGCGTGACAACTCGACTTCTGGGTTGGACGCGCCCGGGGGCTGAGGAGACTTACGTGGCCGATCAATCCCCAACCGAATCAGATTCCAGCACCACCCCGGAATTTCCCGACAAGATGCGCGTACACGCGCTGGCGAAGCTGCTCGGTGTCACCAGCAAGCAGGTCCTTGCCGAAGCCGCAGCGCTCGGTACCGAGTTGCGTAGTGCGCAGTCGAGTCTCCAGCGTGACGTTGCCCAGCGGATTCACGCGTCGCTGACTTCCGCGGCCGAGGCCATCGAGCCGGTCGTCGCCGAGCTCGACACCCTCATCGACCCGGTTGTCGAGGCGCCTGTTGCCGAGGAGCCTGCTGCAGAAGCCCCCGCGGAGGCTCCTGTTGCAGAGGCTCCGGCCGAGAAGCCCGTGAGGGCTCGTCGAACCCGCAAAAAGGCAGTAGTTGTCGAAGAGCCGGCAGCCGAAGAAGCGGTGGATCCGGCTGTCGCCGAGATCAGCGCTGGACTTGACGCCGCTGCTGCGCTGCAGAGCAAGGAAGCCGAGCAGTCCGATCTGTTCACTTCCTTCGAGGCACCGCAGACCCATCAGCCCGAGGCGGCCCCCGCCGCGCCGCAGGTCCCGCTGTTCTTGCAGCCGGATCTCGAAGCAGCCGAGGCAGCTCCGCGTCGCCGTCGCGCTCGCCGCGAGCCCGCAGCACCGGCAGTCGTCGAAGAGAAGCAGACTGCGGAAACCGAAACAGTCGCACCCGAGGCCTCGCCGGTTACAGTTCCTGCCGTCGAAGAGCCGGCTGTGACCGCTCCGCAAACCGAGGGTGAGAGCGCCGAGTCCGATGACGAGGACGACGATCAGCCGCGTCGCCGTCGTCGTGGACGCCGTGGACGTGGCCGTGGCCGCGGAGAACAGGGTGGAGATCAGGGCAGCGAGCAGGGTTCGGACGAAGAGTCGGATACCGCTACCGACTCGGAGCAGGAATCTGCCCCTGTGGCAGTCGAGAAGCAAACCGAAGACGTTGCCGGCGAAGAATCCGGTGAGAAGTCCGAGTCCACCGCGGATGCGGATTCCGAGAACGCCGACGATTCCGATCTCGACGCCGACGGATCGAGCCGCCGTCGCCGTCGCCGTCGCCGTCGCAAGACCGGAACCGATGGAGCCACCGACGCGACTGCGACGTCCGAGGACGATCCGCCGAACACCGTCGTTCACGAGCGCGAACCTCGCAACAAGACCCGCGTCAAGGACGAGGTCCAGGGCATCAGTGGTTCGACGCGTCTGGAAGCGAAGCGTCAGCGTCGCCGCGACGGTCGTGACGCGGGCCGTCGTCGCCCGCCGATCCTGACCGAGTCGGAGTTCCTCGCCCGTCGTGAGGCCGTCGATCGCGTCATGGTTGTGCGCGATCGAGCAGACAGCGGTCAACCGCATGCGACTACACAGGTGGCAGTCCTCGAAGACGGAGTGCTGGTCGAGCACTTCGTCACCAACTCGGCATCAGCGTCGATGGTCGGCAACGTGTACCTCGGACGTGTTCAGAACGTGCTCCCCAGCATGGAAGCTGCGTTCATCGACATCGGACGTGGCCGCAACGGTGTTCTCTACGCCGGTGAGGTCAACTGGGAGGCCGCCGGTCTCGGTGGCAACTCGCGCAAGATCGAGCAGGCTCTCAAGCCTGGCGATCAGGTGCTCGTTCAGGTCAGCAAGGATCCGGTCGGTCACAAGGGTGCTCGACTGACCACACAGATTTCGCTTGCCGGTCGTTTCCTCGTCTACGTGCCCGGTGGTACGTCCACGGGTATCAGCCGCAAGCTTCCGGACACCGAGCGCAAGCGTCTCAAGGAAATCCTGCGCGACATCGTTCCCGCCGACGCCGGCGTGATCATCCGCACGGCGTCCGAGGGCGTCAGCGAAGAAGAGTTGGCGCGGGACGTGACTCGTCTGCAGGCTCAGTGGGCCGGCATCGAGGAGCAGGCCGCGGCTGCGGACACCGGCAAGTCCGGCAACCCGCAGGCGCTGTACGAAGAGCCTGACATGCTGGTCAAGGTCATTCGTGATCTGTTCAACGAGGACTTCTCCAAGCTGGTCATCGAGGGCGAGAAGGCGCATACGACGGTCGAGAACTACATCAACTCCGTTGCGCCCGACCTGCTTCCGCGGCTCGAGAAGTACACGCCGAACAACGGTATCGACGTCTTCGCGGCTCGCCGTATCGACGAGCAGTTGGCCAAGGCGCTCGATCGCAAGGTGTGGCTGCCGTCCGGCGGCACCCTGGTGATCGACCGCACCGAGGCCATGACTGTCGTCGACGTCAACACCGGCAAGTTCACCGGAGCCGGCGGAAACCTCGAAGAGACCGTCACTCGTAACAACCTCGAAGCAGCCGAGGAGATCGTTCGCCAGATGCGCCTGCGGGACATCGGCGGAATGATCGTCGTCGACTTCATCGACATGGTCCTCGAATCGAACCGGGACCTGGTTCTGCGTCGGCTCACCGAATGCCTGGGTCGCGATCGCACGCGCCATCAGGTGTCGGAGGTCACGTCACTCGGACTCGTGCAGATGACTCGCAAGAAGTTGGGTACCGGATTGGTCGAGGCCTTCTCGACTACCTGTGAGCACTGCCACGGCCGCGGCATCATCGTCCACTCCGAGCCCGTCGAGGTGAAGTCCTCGGACGACGGCGGATCGCGTTCGGGCTCGCAGCGCAGTGATTCCGGTACCTCGCGCAAGAACAAGCGTGGCCGCGGGGACAAGTCGGCTTCGACCGAATCCAACGGACAGGAAGCTCCGGCGCCGGAGGTTCCGGCCGTCGACGCGACGGTCAAGCGGGCTCATCCGGTGGCATTGGCGATGGCCTCGCATCACCACGAGGACGACGAGACCGTCGCGGCCGACTCGATCGAGTCCGATTCCGCTGGTACGTCTTCGGGGGACGATGCATCCAAAAGTGCCGATCGGCAACAGGATCGGCCGATCGATACTCCTGCTGCTACTGAGCGCCCTGACGTTTCTGTTGTGGACTCTGCTGCGGAAGAAGCTCCCGCAGTGGACAACGAGTCGGCTGCAGCTTCGGCCGAAGCAGCTCCGCGAGGTCGTCGGCGTAGTCGCCGGGCGTCGCGGGCAGCGTCGGCACCGGTTGCCGAGGCGGCTCCCGAGGTGGGCACGGTCTTCGTGATTCCGACTCCGGAACCCGCAGCGGAAGCGGTCGTGGAGAACGTCCAGGCTCCGGCCATCGAGGTTCCGGCCGAGGAAGAAGTTGTCGTCGTCAAGCGGCCTCGTCGCAGGCGTGCAGCAGCACGTCCCGCGGGTCCGCCGGTCGACGGAGAGTAAGAACTATCGGTTTCGGTCGGTTGGATGTCCTGGCGATGAGCGAGGGCATCCAACCGTTATCCGAAGTTTCAGCTGGTAGAAGCAGTACAGAGTAGTGAGCACCACCCCTCGGCGGGGCGGTTTGACCCTGACGGTTGCTTTCCCGTAACCTTGGAGGGTCGCCACCCGGCGGTAGAGATTCCGTGTGCCTAGAGTGCGCGTGAATGTCCCGGTACGTCAGTACCGAGCCGAGGTGACATAAACCAGACCAGTCGCGATGCATTTGAAGCCTCAGGCAGCAGCGCGAGCAAGTTCGAAGAAGCAAGGGGTAGCCCTCCGATGGCAACGTACGCGATCGTCAAGACCGGCGGAAAGCAGTACAAGGTCGCTGTTGGTGACCTCGTCAAGGTCGAGAAGATCGAGGGTGAGCCCGGCACTGCTGTCTCGCTTGCTCCCGTTCTCGTGGTCGACGGATCTGACCTGACCACCGACGCGGCCAAGCTGGCCAAGGTCGCAGTCACCAGTGAGATCGTCGAGCACACCAAGGGCCCGAAGATCCGCATCCACAAGTTCAAGAACAAGACCGGTTACCACAAGCGTCAGGGCCACAGGCAGCCGATCACGGTGCTCAAGGTCACGGGCATCAAGTAACCAGTTCTTTCTAGCTAATTTCACCCGAGGAGGGTCAATAGCATGGCACATAAGAAGGGTGCATCCAGCTCCCGTAACGGTCGCGATTCAAACGCCCAGCGCCTCGGCGTGAAGCGCTTCGGCGGCCAGTCGGTCAGCGCAGGCGAAATCCTGGTTCGCCAGCGCGGCACGCACTTCCACCCCGGCGTCAACGTCGGCCGTGGCGGCGACGACACCCTGTTCGCTCTCGCTGCCGGTGCAGTCGAGTTCGGTCAGAAGCGTGGACGCAAGACCGTGAACATCGTTCCGGCCGTCGTTGCGGCTGAGGTCTAGTCTTTCTCGCTAGTTGTGCGTCACCGGTTCTACTTTCGGTAAGAGAGTGACGCGTTCCAAGCTCCCGATAGGGGCGGACCAGGGTTGAAATAACCCGGTCCGCCCCTATCGTTTGTTTAAGCAGTACCTGTTTTCCCGAGCAACCCTGCTCACCAGAGTTCAGCTCATCGCGTGAGACCCGCAATTGACTGAGGAAGGATCCGGCAGTCATGTCCCGATTCATTGACCGTGTTGTGCTGCACGTCAGCGCTGGAAAAGGCGGCAATGGTTGCGCCTCCGTACACCGCGAGAAGTTCAAACCGCTCGGCGGTCCGGACGGTGCCAACGGAGGTCGCGGTGGCGACGTCATCCTCGTGGTCGACGAGAACATCCACACCCTCCTCGACTTTCACTTCCATCCCAACGCGAAGGCGACCAACGGCAAGCAGGGCGCCGGCAGTAACCGCGAGGGTGCAAACGGTGAAGATCTCATCCTCAAGGTTCCGGATGGAACTGTGGTTCTCGATACCGACGGCAACGTGCTGGCCGACCTCGTCGGTGTCGGCTCGCGCTACGACGCTGCTCAGGGCGGCCGCGGCGGACTCGGCAACGCGGCGCTCGCCTCGAAGGCCCGCAAGGCTCCCGGTTTCGCCCTCCTCGGTGAAGACGGTGTCGAACGTGACCTGGTTCTCGAACTCAAGTCGGTAGCCGACGTCGGTCTGCTCGGATTCCCCTCTGCCGGTAAGTCTTCGCTTGTGTCGGTTCTCTCTGCGGCCAAGCCGAAGATCGCCGACTACCCCTTCACCACTCTGGTCCCCAACCTCGGCGTCGTCTCGAGCGGTGACACCACGTTCACCGTCGCCGACGTGCCCGGGCTGATCCCCGGTGCCAGCGAAGGCCGCGGTCTGGGCCTGGACTTCCTGCGCCACATCGAACGCTGCGCCGTGTTGGCACACGTGATCGACTGCGCCACTCTCGATCCGGGACGTGACCCGATTTCCGACATCGACGCCTTGGAAGCGGAGCTGGCTGCATATACGCCCGCGCTCTCCGGCGACTCGGGACTCGGCGACCTCGACAAGCGTCCGCGGGTCGTCATCCTCAACAAGACTGACGTTCCCGAGGCAGCAGAGTTGGCCGAAATGGTCACGCCTGAGATCGAAGCGCGCGGGTGGCCTGTCTTCACCATCTCGGCGGTGAGCCGAGAAGGTTTGCGACCGTTGACTTTCGCGCTGGCGAAGATGGTCCGTGACTACCGCGAGGCTCATCCGAAGCCCGAGCCGAAGCGTCAGGTCATTCGCCCGGTCAAAGTCAAGGATTCCAGCTTCACCATCGAGAAGGATCCCGATATTCCCGGTGGGTTCGTCGTCCGCGGCACCCGCCCGGAGCGGTGGATTCGTCAGACCGCCTTCGACAACGACGAAGCCGTTGGTTACCTCGCCGACCGTCTTGCACGCTTGGGCGTCGAGGACGCATTGGTCAAGAAGGGTGCTCAGCCAGGAGCTTCCGTCACCATCGGTGACGTCAGCTTCGAGTGGGAGCCGATGACGCCGGCCGGTATCGATCTGACCCGTACGGGTCGCGGAACCGACCCGCGTCTCGATCAGGTGGAGCGAATCGGCGCAGACGAGCGCAAGCATGCTCGTCGCGTCCGCCGCGGCCTGCTCGACGAAGACGCCTGACTCACGCGATTTCAGGACGAAAACCGAAGAGAGGGAACGGGACTGTGCTCGGGTCCACCAGGGAGTCGATAGCGTCGGCTCACAGTATCGTCGTGAAGATCGGGTCGTCTGCACTCACCAGTCTGGTGGCGGGACTCGATACTCACCGACTCGATCTGTTGGCCGATGCCATCGAGGCACGCATGCGTGCGGGTTCCGATGTCGTCGTCGTCTCGTCCGGTGCCGTCGGCGCCGGACTGGCGCCGCTGGGACTGACCAAGCGACCGCGCGATCTCGCGACCAAGCAGGCTGCGGCCAGCGTCGGTCAGTTGGCGCTGGCTCACGCCTGGGGTACGTCGTTCGCCCGGTACGGGCGCACCGTCGGGCAGGTACTTCTCACGGCGGACGACATCGCTCGACGGACGCAGCACCGGAACGCTCAGCGGACGCTAGATCGTCTGCGGGTGTTGCACGCAGTCGCGATCGTGAACGAGAACGACACAGTTGCCACCACCGAACTTCGATTCGGTGACAACGATCGGCTGGCCGCTCTGGTTGCTCATCTCGTCGGCGCCGACGCGTTGATCCTGTTGTCGGATGTGGACGGCCTGTACGACGGCGATCCCCGAAAGGGCGATGCCACACTGATTCCCGAGGTCAACAGTCCCGAGGATCTCGACGGAGTCGTTGCCGGTTCGGGTGGCGCTCTCGGTACCGGAGGCATGGCGTCGAAACTCTCTGCAGCACGCCTGGCCGCTGATTCCGGAGTGCCGGTGCTGCTCGCGGCAGCCTCGGACGCTGCGCAGGCACTCAGTGGTGCCGACGTCGGGACGGCATTTGCGCCCAGGCCCACGCGATTGTCGGCCCGCCGATTCTGGGTCCGCCACGCCGCGGACACATCGGGTGACCTTCACCTGGACGAAGGCGCCGTTCGCGCGGTGGTGTCCAAGCGTCGAAGCCTGTTGTCGGCGGGCATCGTCGGTGTGTCCGGCGATTTCCATGCGGGCGACGTCGTGTCGCTGATGGGACCGGGGGAGAAGCCCGTCGCTCGGGGTGTCGTCGCATTCGACGCTGCGGAGATCGAGGAGATCCTGGGGCGCTCCACCGCCGATCTACCGGCAGACATGCAGCGTCCCGTGGTTCACGCGGACGACTTGGTGGCGCTGTAACTGTCGTGCTCGACCAGGGCGGAAAGTGCTTCAGCACAACCGACTTCGAGCTTGAGGTCGGCGAATTCGTCGCCGCGCGTCGTGCCACGATTCACGATGGCGATCGGCTTCCCAGCCTTGGCGGCATGCCGGACGAAACGTAGGCCGGACATCACCGTCAACGACGACCCGGCTACCAACAGTGCGTCGGCTTGGTCGACGAGTCCGTACGCCCTGGCAACACGTTCCTTCGGGACGGATTCACCGAAGTAGACGATGTCGGGTTTGAGTAACCCACCGCATACGTCGCAATCCACGACGCGAAAGTGTGCGGTGGATTCGATCACGGCATCTGCGTCGGGTGCGATCTCGACTCCTGTTGCAGCAGAGACTGTTTCGGCGAATCCAGGGTTGGCTTCTTCCAATCTCTCCGCGAGAGTGGTGCGGGAGATCAACCGCTGGCAGCTCAGGCATCGAACCTGCGCGTATGTGCCGTGGAGGTCGATGACGTTTCGAGCGCCGGCCTTGGTGTGCAGGAGATCGACGTTCTGGGTGATCACGCCGACAGCACGCCCTGTTCGCTCGAGTGTCGTGACGGCCCGGTGGCCCTGGTTGGGCCGCGAGCTGTCCATGTATCGCCAGCCGATGTGGTTGCGCGCCCAGTAGTGCCGTCGAAACGCCGCATCGCCGATGAACTGCTGGAACGTCATCGGATTGCGCGGTGGCGAATCAGGGCCGCGGTAGTCCGGGATTCCGGAGTCGGTGGAGATTCCTGCGCCGGTCAGAATTGCCAGGCGACGGCCGGCCAGGAGCTCGGGAAGGGCGTCGAGGCGGCTGTTGTCGGTAGGCACCGTTCCAGGATAGGCGCGTGTGCGAGACGGAGGCACGGAGGAAGTCCGAAATGTTCAATAGAACACGTGTGCGATCCCCAATACTCGTACGCATGAGCACAGTGAACCCAATCCCCGCTGGTTACCGCACGATCACTCCCTACCTCGCGGTGCCGGACGGTCATGCCGCACTCGACTACTACAAGCGAGCACTCGGAGCTGAGATTGTCGATGCGATGAACGCTCCTGACGGCTCCCTCATGCATGCGGAGATCCGGATCGGCGATTCGATGCTGCAGCTCTCGCAGGAGATGCCGGACTTCGGACTCAAATCACCACAGGACGGCTGGGTGCATTCGTCGATCGTCGTCTACACCGAGGACACGGACGAGTTTGTCGCTAGGGCCGTTGCTGAGGGAGGCACGCTGGTCACGGCTGTCGCCGATACGTTCTCGGGTGACCGGCATGGCGTTTTTCTCGATCCGTTCGGTCACCGATGGGCAGTCTGCACGAAGGTCGAGGACGTACCAGCCGAGGAAGTCGCTCGCCGGGCGCGGGCGCTCTTCTTCCCTGATACGGAGTCGCCACAGTAATTCGTGGTAACCGTCGTCTGAGCATTCGAGCTTCGACGGCGTGCTCAGTATCCGGCGACCGGGTCCACGAGGGCAGCCAGCGCCTCGCCCTTCGCGAAGCGGGTCACGTTCTTGGAGACGTGATCCGCGAACGCGGCGGGGCGAACGCCCGGCGGATTTGAATCATGGGGTGTGATGATCGCATTCGTCAGATCCCACAGAGGGTGACCGTCCGGGAGGGGTTCGGGATCGGTGACGTCGAGACCAGCGCCGCCGATCCGTTCCGACTCGATTGCCTCGACCAGCGCGTCGGTGTCCACCAGTGATCCGCGCGCGACATTGATCACCCAGGAATGGGGTTGCATCTCCGCCAACTGCGCACGGCCCACGAGGTGACGGGTAGCCGGGGTGGCGGGCGCTGCGATCACGAAGTGATCTGCGCGAGAATATATTTCATCCATCCTGGATGCGGGGTACGTCGAGATCGCCCCGGGGACAGGGCTACCGGAACGATTGACTGCGATGCTGTCCGCCCCCTGCGCGGCCAGCATCGGAATCAGCGCGCGGCCGATACCGCCTGCGCCGATGATCGCAACGGTCGAACCACGGAGTGTGCCGATCTTGGGAAAGAACTCGAACTGACGCCACGTTCGAGCCTCGATGTGCGCAGGCAGGTGACGAACTCCGGCCAACAGCAGCATGAGCGCGTGCTCGGCCACCGATGGCGAAAACGCGCCGGCCGCCGAGGTCCACGTGATATCGGTGTCCTTCGGAATCACACCGGAGTCGAACCAATCTTCGATTCCGGCCGACGGCAGCTGCACCCACCTGACCGACGCCGGTAACTCCGACGGAAAGGTTTCGGGTGAGCCCGCCCAGATCAGGGCGTCGGCAGTGTCGATCGGACTGATCAGACCACCGCCCCGAAGCACCGCGCTGTCGAGCAGTGCATCGGGGACGGGGCCGATCGCTACGCGTGGAGAGGTGTCAGTCGCCATGACTAGACGCTACGCGGGGACCTCCACCAGTGGGTAGACACCGTTCTCGTCGTGTACCTCACGCCCGGTGACCGGCGGATTGAACACACAGAGCATGCGCATCTGCGTATCGGGCTCGACGCGGTGACGCTCGTGGCCGTTGAGCAGGTACATCGACCCCGGCGCGAGATCGTATTCCTCGTTGTTGTCCAGGTCGATCAGCTTGCCGGTGCCCTCGACGAGCCAGACCGCCTCGACGTGGTTGGCGTAGTGGAACTCGTTGACCGAGCCTGCCTTGATGGTGGTTTCGTGGAACGAGAACCCGACGCGGTCGCCGCCGAGGACGATGCGCTTGCTGCGCCAGTTTCCGTCCTCACTCGTGATGTCGCGGTCGGTGTCGGTGATCTCGGTGGTGGTGCGAACGATCATGGGAGAGTCCTTCCTCTAGCTGCAGACCTTGAGTGTCGCCTCGGCCAGGATGGAGAGGCCGTGCTCGAGCTCGTCGTCGGTAATCGTCAGTGCCGGAAGCAGTTTCACAACCTGGTCAGAGGGTCCGGAGGTCTCGGCGAGCAATCCCTCGTCGAATGCCAGTTGGCAGACCTTGCCGGCGCGCTCGGGCTGTTCGAAGACGAGGCCCTGAACCAGGCCGCGTCCACGGTGCGAGACCTCGCCGGGGAACTGATCGGAGAGATTGGCGAAGCATTCGCTGATGCGTGCGCCCTTCTTCAACGTCGTCTTGGTGAGTGCGTCGTCGGACCAGTAGTGATCGAGTGCCACCTTGGAGGTGACGAACGCGGGGTTGTTGCCACGGAAGGTGCCGTTGTGCTCACCCGGGCCCCAGACGTCGAGTTCACGCTTGAACAGCGTGAGCGCCATGGGCATTCCGTAGCCACCGATCGACTTGGACAGTGTGACGATGTCGGGAACGATTCCGGCCTCTTCGAAGGAGAAGAACGGGCCGGTGCGACCGCAACCCATCTGGACGTCGTCGACGATCAGCAGGATGCCGCGGTCCGAGCACAGCGTTGCCAGTGCTCGAAGCCATTCGGGACGAGCGACATTGACGCCGCCTTCACCCTGCACGGTTTCGACGATGACTGCCGCGGGACGGTTGATTCCACTGCCGGAATCGTCGAGAACGCGAGAGAACCACTGGAAGTCCTCGGTGACGCCGTCGAAGTAGTTGTCGAAGGGCATCGGTGTCGTGTGCACAAGGGGGACACCGGCGCCCGCGCGCTTCATCGAGTTGCCGGTCACGGAGAGTGCACCGAGTGTCATCCCGTGAAATGCGTTGGTGAAGTTGATGACTGCCGAACGTCCGGTGACCTTGCGGGCCAGCTTCAGTGCAGCCTCAACGGTGTTCGATCCGGTCGGGCCGGGGAACTGGACCTTGTAGTCCAGGCCGCGCGGCTCGAGGATGTTGCGTTGAAAGGTCTCGAGGAACTCACGCTTGGCGACTGTCGACATGTCGAGGCCGTGTGTGATGCCATCGCTCATGATGTAGTCGACCAGTGCAGATTTGAGCACCGGGTTGTTGTGACCGTAATTGAGGGCGCCGGCACCGGCGAAGAAATCGAGGTAGTCGCGCCCGTTTTCGTCACGAATCCACGATCCGGATGCGCTGGTGAACACTGCAGGCCAGTCACGGCAGTAGCTGCGAACCTCGGACTCGAGGGTTTCGAAAATGCTTGCTTCGTTGATATTCATATCTTCTTTGTTCCTCCGGGGCATGCTGTATGCCGAGCGCGAAGTGCGCTAGGCGCCGATCGTGTAAAGATCTTCGGCTTCGTGTCCATCGGGAAAATCATTGGGCGAGAACAAGTTCTGCCTGGTTATCGGTACTTCGCGCCGACGTGCGAGCGCGGTGAAGAGTGCGATCGAAGCCTCGTTGTCGGGGCTGATCGTCGTCTCCAGATGTGTAACACCCAGCGGGGCAGTGCGATCCATCAAGTCGGACAGCATGCGGGCAGCAATTGCCTTGCCGCGCTGGTCTTCGTCGACCGCAACTTGCCACACGAACAGGGTTTCCTGTGCGCTGGGGCGGGTGTAACCGGAAACGAATCCGACTACACGGCCGTCCACCTCTGCGACGATGGACGTCGCGCTGAAATCCCTGCACCACAACAGGTATGCATAACTCGAATTGAGGTCGAGCACCTTCGAATCACGTGCGATCTCCCAGAGCCGGACTCCGTCATCGATCTGTGGGCTTCTGAACAACACCGCGTCCGGCGCGGTGGTCGGGATAGCTCTCGTATCAACAGGCTTCATCGGTCATCTGAACGTAACAATCATTGCTGTCGAAGTCATGCAGATGTCCGTTTCGGGCCGTGCGGAACCCGTTGCGCCCCAGGTGAGGACATGAATGTGATGGTGCTCACATTATGTAACTTTTGCCGTTGTCCGAGCGACTATTTCGGGCAAAAACTCGCTATTTCGGGCTCGCGAGCGCCAATGGAAGTACCGAATGGGCGCCGGCCTGCCGAAGTGCGCGTGCGGCCATCGTGAAAGTCCAACCGGTGTCGGCGATTGCGTCGACAAGAAGTATTGGTCCCTGATGAGTACTCATGTCCGGGACTTCCCAAACATCGACCAGTCCGGACACGCGATAGGCGGAGTTCGCTGCTGACACCGGAGGGTGGTCGGGTCGCAAGCGAAGGGTGCCGAGGTCGGTCAATCGCCCGACCTCGGCCAACTTGGCGGCCAGGCTCGACACCAGCAACGGATGCGTCGTGGATTCGAGGGCCATGACACCGGTGGGGCGCTCGGCCCAATTCCAGGCCGCCAGAACACTGATACACGCGCTGACCACCGCATCGGGCACCTCGGCGTCGGGGCTGTCGAAAAGCGCGCGGAGACGTTGGCCCCAGCCCAGATCCGACATCCGTCCGAGAATGCGCCCGGTTTCCGGACCCTCGGTGATCTTCCCGGACAGCTTGACACCCAGCTTGCTCAGGCCGGTCGGCCACATCTTGCGCGGCTCCAGGTCGAATCCGGGCCGCTGCAGGCGCGCCCGAGTCTCGTCGAGGGCGGTGGTGTCGACAGTGGTGTCGTAGCGATTGCCGGTGCAGTTGTCACAGCGACCGCACTGTGAGTTCTCCGACGTCAGGCCCGGATCGTCGAGTTGTTCACGCAGGAAGGTCATTCGACACGTCGTGATGCTCTGGTACTCCACCATTGCGGCCTGCTCGGCCTGGCGAGCGTCGTCGAGTCGGCCGTAGCGCTCGGCGTCGTACACCCAAGGTTCTCCGGTGCTGATCCAACCACCCTTCACTCGTTTCACCGCGCCGTCGACGTCGAGGACTTTGAGGACCATTTCGAGACGGGTGCGATTGAGTTCCACCAGCGGTTCGAGTGCCGGTGTCGACGTGGCCTTTTCGGTGTCGAGGTGTTCGATGACGCTGCGGACCAGGTGCTCGCGGGGGAAGGCGACCGAGGCGAAGTAGCTCCAGATCTGCTTGTCCTCGGCGCCCGGCAGGAGGATTACGTCTGCTCTGTCGGTGGACCGACCGGCGCGGCCCACCTGCTGGTAGTACGAGATCGGCGACGACGGTGCGCCCAGGTGGACGACGAACCCGAGATCGGGCTTGTCGAAGCCCATCCCGAGGGCCGAGGTGGCCACCAGCGCCTTGACGCGATTGCCCAACAAGTCCTGCTCGAGGGATTCACGTTCAGTGGGATCGGTCTGGCCCGTGTAGGCGGCGACGGTATGGCCGCGCTCGGAGAGCAGGCTTGCGAGGTCGCGAGCGGCCGAAACCGTCAGCGTGTAGATGATGCCCGATCCCGGCAGCGTCTCGAGCATGTCGGCAAGCCAGGCAGCGCGCGCCGTCGCCTCCGGAATGTGGACTACAGAGAGGTGAAGTGACTCGCGTTCGAGCCCGCCGCGAAGGACGAGGGTTTCCTCGCCGCCGACGCCCAGCTGGGCGGACACGTCCTCGACAACGCGGTTGTTGGCCGTTGCCGTGGTCGCGAGGACGGGAATGCCCTCGCCGAGTTCGGCGATCAACGTCCTGATGCGCCGGTAGTCGGGACGGAAGTCGTGTCCCCAGTCGGAAACACAGTGAGCCTCGTCGACCACGACCAGGCCGGCGTCGGCTGCCAGGGCCGGGAGCACCTGATCGCGGAAGTCGGGGTTGTTCAGGCGCTCTGGGCTGACCAGAAGTACGTCGAGATCATTGGCTGCGACGCGGGCGTGGATGTCGTCCCATTCGGTGACGTTGCCCGAGTTGATGGTTGCGGCTCGCACTCCGGCACGCTCGGCAGAGCTGACCTGGTTTCGCATCAGGGCCAACAAGGGCGAGACGATGACCGTCGGGCCGTGACCTGTTGCCCGGAGCAGCTTCGCCGAGATGAAGTAGACCGCCGACTTGCCCCAGCCCGTCCGCTGGACGACGAGGGCGCGTTTGCGTTGCACCACCAAGGCCTCGATGGCAGTCCACTGGTCCTCGCGTAGGCGGGCATCCGGCCCCGCGAGTTCGCGGAGCAGCCGCTCGGCTTCGTCGCGCATGGCTGGGGCAGTGGCGGTGGTCATGGACCCCATGGTGCACGACCCTGCCGACACGTGCGGGCTTCAGGGCTTGGCAACAGGTTCCTGCAGCTCGGTGACCCAGCCGTCGACGTCCTCCGGGCACGCCAGCGTCACCTCACGGCTGGGGCCGGCATTGCGGTATCCCGCTGCGTCGATCCACTGAGCCAAGGCCTGATATGCGGGCAGGCAGTTGTCCATCGACCCCTTGTGCAGCAGCGAAGCCACCTGAGCTTGGGCCTGCAGGTCGACGACCGCGAACTCGTAGTCGCCCTCGGGGTCCGCGTCGACCGGCAGCGCGGCATGCACCACGACGTTCTCGTCGTCGCCGGCATCCTCGTAGTACGCGAGCGCAGGTCCGATCGGGACGACACCGGCACGATCCAAACCGGTACACAGCCGCTCGTACAGCCCGCGAACCACCGGGCCGATCGACGACGGATCCATCGTCTTGGCGGTACCGGTCAACTCCGCGACCCGCAGCGCCGGAACGGACTTGATCACAACCTCGTATGCGGACATCTGTCCCTCACTTTCGATGATGCGGAGGCGCGCCTGCACGTGCGCCAGTCGCGCGGTGTCTTCCTGGATTCGGGTCTCGAGTTCTGCTCGGCGAAGCATGAGCATCCCGCGGATCTCGTCGACCGTGACCGCCGACTCCACCACCTGCTGGACCTGGGCCAGGGTCAGGCCCAACTCCTTGAGCGCGACGATGCGGTTGAGCGACGCCAACTGGCCGGCAGTGTACGAGCGGTACCCGGTGGAGGCGTCGACCCTCGCCGGTGTGAGCAGGCCGATGGCGTCGTAGTGGCGGAGCATGCGCACCGACACACGACCTGCTCTCGCGAAGTCTCCGATGCTCAACATGGTTGCTCGCCCCGTTTCTCCCTCACCAACCCGATACCTACAGGTTTAGAACCTCACACGGTGTCAGAGTCAAGCCGAGTTTGCTGTGTCAGAGTCAAGCTGTCGGTTCAGGACTTTTTCGATCGCAGCGCGAGTAGGCGACGACACCGAGGCGCCGCGAACCGTCGTCGCCAGGCTTCCCGCCGTGGCCGCAAACTGCAGGGCGCGGTCCTGGTCCTGCACCCACTCCACGGCGAAGGCCCCGGTGAAGGCATCGCCTGCGCCGGTGGTGTCGACGGGTGTCACGGTAGGGGAGTCGGCGTGGACGGTCACATCGCCGGACCGAAGATCCGCGCCGCCCGCTCCGAGCGTCGTGACGAGGTGCGCGACGCGACCTGTGACCGCGGCCAACTGCTCCGACTCGGTCTGGTTCACGATCAAGATGTCGACTGCATCGATCAGTGGATCCGGAAGTTCTTGAACGGGAGATGGATTCAGGATGACGGTCGTTCCGTTGTCGTGCGCGTGCTGGGCTGCTGCGGTGACCGTGTCGAGTGGTATTTCGAGTTGGCACAGGAGAACGTCGGCGTGTGCGATCGCGGCGAGGTCTGCTTCGGACAACGAGGTGATCGAGGAATTGGCGCCCGGGACGACGATGATGTTGTTCTCCGCGTCTTCGCTCACGGTGATGGCCGCGACGCCACTCGGGCCGTCGACGTCCCGTAGCAGTGCGGTGTCGACCCTGGCGTCTTGCAGGGTCTCGCGCAACTGGGTGCCGAAACCGTCGTCGCCGACCGCGCCGATGAAGGACACGTCCCCACCGGCCTTCGCGGCGGCGATGGCCTGGTTACTGCCTTTGCCTCCCGCCGTGGTGGCAAAGGCAGTGCCGAGCAGTGTTTCTCCCGGAGCGGGAAATCTGGCCACTGACGTGGTCAGGTCCATGTTGATACTGCCGACGACGACGATTCGAGGCGTGCTCATACCTCGAGGTTATCGGCCTTCATTCTCTTTCGGCGAACCTTCCGGATGATCCGGCGTGCTTCCTCGTCGGTGGCGACGGCGGGTGGCGAACCGTCGAGTGGCTTGCGTGCCGTCTCGGGGATGAGCAGTACCGCGATACCGCCGATCACTGCGGCGATCATCATGTACATCGGCGCGACCAAGTTGCTGCCCGTTGCACTTTCGAGAGCTGTCAGCACCAGGGGAGTGGTCCCGCCGAAGATGGAGACCGCGAGGTTGTATCCGATTGCCAAGCCGCCGTACCTGATTCCGGTCGGAAAGAGTGCGGGAAGCACGGACGGGAACACTCCGACGAACAGCAGGAGCAGGCCGCCGAGAATTGCGAGTCCCAGGAAGACCGTCACGTAGTTGCCGACGCCGATCAACAGGTAAGCGGGCAGGGACAGGACGAAGAATCCGATGAAACCGCTGAGCAGCAAGGGTTTACGCCCGACGCGGTCCGAGAACTTTCCGACGTAGCTGATTCCCATCATCATCACGATCATGACGATGATCATCAGAACGAGTCCGTGGGACTCGTCGTAACCCAAGGTGTTGGTCAGATACGTGGGCATGTAGCTGAGCAGGCCGTAGTGAGCGATGTTGTACGTGGCCACCAGGACGATGCACAGAACAAGGGGACGCCAGTTGTCGACGAGAGTTTCGCGCAGTTTCTTGCCGGTGGATTCGTCTGCGAGGGAGCGCTCTTCGGCCTGCTCCATCATCTGGAATGCGGGAGTTTCTTCCAGGCGCAGACGAAGGTACAGGCCGATGAGACCCAGCGGGCCGGCAATGAGGAAGGGGATTCGCCAGCCCCACTGGAGGAGATCCTCGGCGCTGACGACGGTCTGGATGATCGTCACGATGCCTGCTGCCGCCACATATCCTGCCAGAGTCCCGAATTCGAGGAAGCTGGCGAAGAAACCGCGCCGCTTGTCCGGTGCGTATTCGGCGACGAACGTACTGGCCCCGCCGTATTCGCCGCCTGTGGAAAAGCCCTGCAACAGGCGTAGGAGTACCAGCAGGATCGGGGCGGCGATACCGATGGACTCGTAGCTCGGGATGAGGCCGATGGCGAAGGTGCTGCCCGCCATCAGAATGATCGTGGTGGCCAGGACTTTCTTGCGCCCGATGCGGTCACCGAGTGGGCCGAAGAACAGTCCGCCGAGAGGGCGGACGATGAAGGCTGCTGCAAAGATTGCAAAGGTCGAGAGGAGTTGAGCGCTGCCGCTCGCCTCCGGGAAGAACACTTTTCCGATAGTGGTAGCTAGATATGCGTAAACGCCGAAATCGAACCACTCCATGGCATTTCCGAGCATCGTCGCCTTGACAGCGCGTTTGACGGACGCATTGTCGGTGACGCAGACATCGGGTGATTCGGCCACTTCGAGAGCGCTGATCGAGTTCTCTGGTGTAGTCATGACATGCGCTCCCCAGCGCAATCATCGAACCGAGCGGGGCACGTACCTGATGCACGCATCTTTTCGTTGCCCACTCGCCGATGAGCCGGTCGGGAAATCGAGCGTCCGCGTGCCCTGTGGCTCGTTGCGACCCCCGTCGCACGGCTCTGGCCCGCGGCAGTGTCCGGAGCCCACAGGGCTCCGGACTACCGGCAAGTAAGACGCTTACGCTATCAAAGTTGGACGCGGGAGCCGATTTTCGGGCTAGAAGGCGCGGGCGTACTGCGACGGGATATGTGGTCCCACCTCGGCGTTCAGTTCCCGGGCCGCCCGGCGCGCCCAGTACGGATCACGCAAGAGTTCGCGGCCGAGGAGCACCGCCACGGCGCTGCCGTCCTCGACGATCTTCTCGGCCTGTTCGGGTTCGGTGATGAGGCCGACGGCGGCGGCCGGCAGCAGGCTTTCGTTCTGCAGGCGACGGGCGAACGGAACCTGGTATCCCGGCTCCACCGGAATCTGGGCCGCCGGTGAATTACCGCCGGTGGACACGTCGACGAGATCGACGCCGTAGTCGGAGAGGATGTTGGCGAGGGCAACGGTCTGATCCGCGGTCCAGCTGTCGACCTCGAGCCCACGTTCTTCCGTGAGCCAATCGGTCGCCGAGACCCGGACGAAGAGCGGTAGCTCGGCCGGCCATACCTCGCGGACCGCTGTCAGGATTTCGAGGAGCAACCGGATGCGGTTCTCGAAGCTGCCGCCGTAGCGGTCGGTCCGCTTGTTGCTCTCGGGAGAGAGGAACTGATGGATCAGGTATCCGTGGGCCGCGTGAATTTCCACGACCTTGAATTCGGCCTTCAGTGCGCGGGTTGCCGCCGCTGCGAAGTCCGCGACGACCTTCTCGATGCCTTCCGTGGTCAACTCGACCGGATCGGCAAGGTGACCGAACGGAACCGCGCTCGGGGCAACGGTCTGCCAGGCGAGTCGGTCGTCGGAGGGCAGGCTCTTGCCGCCGCGCCACGGAACCTGCGTCGACGCTTTGCGTCCGGCGTGAGCCAACTGAATCCCGGGCACTGCGCCGAAGTACGCGAGTTGCGCGTTGATCTCGGCGAAGGCTTGTGCCTGCGTGTCGTTCCAGATCCCCAGATCGGCGGCCGAAATTCGGCCTTCGGGGCTGACGGCGGTCGCCTCGGTGAGAATCAGGCCGGTGCCGCCGATCGCGCGGCTCACCAGGTGCGTGCGATGCCATTCGTTGGGCACTCCGACCTGGTCGCCGATGACGTCAGCCGAGTACTGGCACATCGGTGCCATCCAGACGCGGTTCGGGATGGTGACGCCGCGCAGGGTCAAAGGCTCGAACAACACACTCACGGATGGCTCCTGACTCGAAGAAGAAGGTCGGTGGGTGCAACAGTGTCGCGCGCCGGAATTGTTCCCCGGCGGTGCGGCGAAATGTTCCTCGGCGGTGCGGCGAAATGTTCCTCGGCGGTGCGGCGAAATGTTCCTCGGCGGTCCGCCGCAATGTTCCTCGGCGGTCCGCCGCAATGCTCTCGGGTGGTCACAGCCTCGTTCCGCCGAGCAGGCCGCCACGGTGGGTGGTTAATGTGTATTCATGACCGCTGTGACTTCCGACGCAGAAACCGTCGACTCGAACGCGTCCGACACCAAGACCGTCGTGCACGACGCCGCACGCCGAGCTCGCAAGGCTTCGCGCGTCCTGGCTCTGCTGACCACGGCGCAGAAGGATGCTGCGCTCCACGCCGCAGCTGACGCAGTACTCGCGGCGAGTGATCGGATTCTCGCGGCCAATGCTCTCGATATCGACACCGCGAAGGCGGGCGGTACCGAGGAATCACTGCTCGACCGTCTTCGGCTGACCGCTGACCGCGTCGAGGGCATCGCGTCAGGTTTGCGCCAGGTTGCCGGACTACCCGATCCGATCGGCGAAGTTCTTCGCGGCTCCACTCTGCCGAACGGTCTGGAGCTGCGCCAGCAGCGTGTTCCGCTCGGCGTCGTCGGAATGGTCTACGAGGCTCGACCCAACGTGACCGTCGATGCCTTCGGGCTGACCCTCAAGTCGGGAAATGCTGCGCTGCTTCGTGGTTCGTCTTCGGCGGTCAAGTCCAACGAAGCATTGGTGGCGGCCCTGCGTGCGTCGCTGGTCGCTCAGGGACTGCCCGAGGACTCCGTTCAACTTCTGCCAAGTGCGGATCGCTCCACGGTCACTCATTTGATTCAGGCCCGTGGCCTCGTCGACGTCGTCATCCCGCGTGGTGGCGCCGGCTTGATCAGCGCCGTCGTTCGCGATGCCACCGTTCCCACCATCGAGACCGGTGTCGGTAACTGTCACGTCTATGTTCATTCGGCCGCCGATCTGCTCATGGCCGAGAAGATTCTTCTCAACTCCAAGACTCGTCGGCCCAGCGTGTGCAACACCGCGGAGACGGTGCTGGTCGACGCCGCTATTGCCGAGACGGCCGTGCCGAAGTTGCTGCAAGCACTTCAAATGCACGACGTCGTCGTGCACGGCGATCTGCCGGGACTGGTTCCCGCGACCGAGGACGACTGGTTGAAGGAGTACCTCACACTCGACGTCGCCCTCAAGGTCGTCAAGGACTTGGACGCTGCCGTCGAGCACATCGACCAGTACGGAACCGGTCACACCGAAGCCATCGTGACGTCCGATCTTTCGGCTGCCCGCGAGTTCACCGCTCGCGTCGATGCCGCCGCCGTCATGGTCAACGCGTCGACTGCCTTCACCGACGGTGAGCAATTCGGGTTCGGCGCCGAGATCGGCATCTCCACCCAGAAACTGCATGCGCGTGGCCCGATGGGGTTGCCGGAACTGACGTCCACCAAGTGGATCGTCTGGGGCGACGGGCACACCCGACCCGCCTGAAAAGTTCACCAGACTTGCCCCACCCTTTTTAGGAGTTAACCGTGGACCGAGCTCTTCCCGATACAACACCGTTCTTCTCGAGCGTCGACGACGTGATCGAGCGTTTGGCCGAGACGGGTTACCTGTCCGACAAGGGCACTGCAACGGCAGTGTTCCTTGCCGACCGACTGGGCAAGCCCCTGCTCATCGAGGGACCGGCCGGTGTCGGTAAGACCGAGTTGGCGCGCGCGGTAGCCCAGACGACAGGCGCCGAGTTGGTGCGCCTGCAGTGCTACGAGGGCGTCGACGAGGCTCGTGCGCTGTACGAGTGGAATCACGCGAAGCAGATTCTTCGGATTCAGTCCGGCTCCGACCACAGCTGGGACTCGACGAAGGCGGATGTCTTCTCGGAGGAGTTCCTGCTCGCACGTCCACTGCTCAAGGCCATTCGCCGCGAGGACCCGACGGTGTTGTTGATCGACGAGACGGACAAGGCCGACGTCGAGATCGAAGGTCTGCTCCTCGAAGTGCTCAGCGACTTCGCGGTCACGATCCCCGAGCTCGGAACTATCACCGCCACCCGCAAGCCGTTCACGGTGTTGACGTCGAATGCCACTCGCGAACTCTCGGAGGCTCTGAAGCGTCGTTGCCTCTTCCTGCATCTCGATTTCCCGGACGCGGACCTCGAGCGTCGCATTCTCGCAAGCCGGGTGCCGGAGCTTCCTGAAGCGATTGCCGAGCAGCTGGTGAACACCATTCGTGTTCTTCGCGGAATGCAGCTCAAGAAGGTCCCTTCGGTGTCCGAGACCATCGACTGGGGACGCACCCTTCTTGCTCTGGGCATGGACACTCTCGACGACGATGCCGTTCGCGCCACGCTCGGCGTGATCCTCAAGCACCAGTCGGACCAGGTGCGTGCCGCCGCTGAACTTCGGCTGAACTGAGGTCTGACATGGCTCCCGCAGGATCGACGTCGCCGCTCTCGCCTGGCGGCCTGGCAGCGCCGCACGGGATTCCCGGTCACCTCGTCGATTTTGTCGAGGCTCTGCGACGCCGCGGAATCATGGTCGGCCCGTCCGAGACCGTCGACGCCGGTCAGGTCATGTCCGTTCTCGACCTGCTCGATCGTGAGGCTCTTCGTGAAGGGCTGGCATGCTCGCTCCTGCGTCGACCTACCCACCGGGCGACGTTCGACGCCGTCTTCGACCTGTGGTTCCCCAAGGCGATCGGTGACCGTGCGGTCGGCGACGTCGACGTCGACGTCACGCTGCCGCGCAAGCCAGACGGCTCGATCGACCTACAGGCATTGCGTGAGCTGATCGCCGAACTGCTGACAGACGGCAGCGACGAGGCGATGGAGATGACCGAACTCCTGACCGCCGCGATGGTCGAGGAACTCGGGCAGTACCAGTCGAGCAACGGCCCGTCGTTCTCCGCCTACCAGGCACTTCGCGACGTCGCCCCGGAGACGTTGCTCAACAAGATTCTGCAGGGCCTGCTCGGCAACCAGGAGGGCTCCGGGTCCGAGGGCAAGGACAACCCCGACTATCAGTCCGAGGTCGCCAAGCGCACGGCAGCGCAGCGCATCGCGGACTTCCGCAAGATGGTCGAGAAGGAAACGCGTCGACGCACAGCCGAGAATCTGGGTAAGGAACGCGTCGCCACGTACGGCGTTCCGAAACTCGCCGAGGAAGTCGACTTCCTGCGGGCCTCCGACGCAGAACTCACCACGCTGAAGAAGAACGTCGCACCCCTGGCTCGTCTGCTGGCCAGTCGACTCGCCGTGCGTCGTAGGCGCTCCCGCGCGGGTTCGATCGACCTGCGTCGCACGCTGCGCAAGTCCATGTCGACGGGCGGAGTGCCGATCGATCTGGTGCAGCGCAAGCCGAAGCGAGCGCGGCCGGAACTTGTGGTGATGTGTGACGTGTCGGGTTCGGTAGCGGGGTTCAGCCACTTCACCCTGCTGCTCGTCAATGCGTTGCGTGAGCAGTTCTCGCGAGTGCGGGTATTCGCGTTCATCGACACGACCGACGAGGTCACGCGGTTCTTCGACTCGAACGCCGACCTCGGATCCGCGATGTCACGCATGGTGCGTGAGGCCGAACTGATCACCTACGACGGCCACTCCGACTACGGACACGCATTCGGGGTGTTCCAGGAGAAGTTCGCGCAGTCCATCACCAGCCGTACGTCGCTGCTGGTACTCGGCGACGGTCGCAACAACTACCGCGATCCCAACCTTCAGTCGCTGTCGCAGATGGTTGCGGTAGCCAAGCACGCGCACTGGCTCAACCCCGAGCCGAAGGGGCAATGGGGAACGGGTGACTCCGCGGCGAAGGTCTACAACGAGGTCATCAGCATGCACGAGTGCCGCTCGGCCCAGCAGCTCGCCGACGTCGTGTCCAGACTGCTGCCGGTCTGACCCGTAAGCTCGACACTCGTGCAGAAGGGACTATCGGTGGAACGTGCTCGACGCCTCGGAGTGATGGGTGGCACCTTCGACCCCATTCACCATGGCCACCTCGTTGCGGCCAGTGAGGTCGCCGACCGGTTCGGACTCGACGAAGTGATCTTCGTCCCCACCGGACGGCCCTGGCAGAAGGAGGGGAGAGGCGTCAGTCCCGCCGAGGACCGATACCTCATGACGGTCATCGCCACCGCCTCCAACCCGCGGTTTTCCGTCTCTCGGGTCGACGTCGACCGTGAAAAAGTCACGTACACCGTGGACACCCTGCGAGACCTCCGGGCCTACCATCCTGACGCCGAACTCTTCTTCATCACCGGTGCCGATGCGCTGGCCAGCATCCTTTCCTGGCAAGATTGGGAAGAGTTGTTCGCATTGGCGAAGTTCGTCGGGGTATCGCGACCGGGTTTCGATCTCAATGCAGAACACCTGGCCGGTCACCTCGACACCATGCCCGCCGACGCGGTCACGTTGATAGAGATTCCGGCACTTGCCATTTCGTCGACCGAATGTCGTCGTCGGGCAAGTGAAGACCGCCCCGTCTGGTACCTGGTGCCGGACGGAGTGGTGCAGTACATCTCGAAGCGGAACCTGTATCGACCTGTCGACGCGGAGCGCCGCGACGGAGCTACAACGATGTCGGAGCCTGCACCGGGGAAGTCGGAAGCCGTCCCGGGCGCAACCGACTCGAGCTAGCCGAGAACAACAAGTACTTTCTGAAGACGAAACTGGAGAACATCGAGTGAGCGCAAACACCGAAGCCATCGACATGGCACGCATCGCGGCCTTGGCAGCCGACGAGAAGCTGGCCACCGAAGTGGTGGTGCTCGATGTGTCCGAACAGTTGGTCATCACGGACTGCTTCGTGATCGCATCTGCGACCAACGAGCGTCAGGTCAACTCGATTGTCGAGAACATCGAAGACCGACTCCGCGAAGCGGGACACAAGCCTGTCCGCCGCGAAGGCACCCGCGAGGGACGCTGGGCACTGCTCGACTACGCCGACATCGTCGTCCACGTCCAGCACGACGAGGAGCGCAACTTCTACGCTCTCGATCGACTGTGGAAGGACTGCCCGACGGTCGAGGTCGAAGGCCTCGGACAGAACCGTCCCGGCCCCGCCGATGCCAACACGGTGTTCGAGACCGACACGGTTTCCGAGCCGGACGCGCAGGATCCCTCGCTGTGACTTCGTCGGCGCCCAGTGCGGCGTCGAACCCTGTCCGCCGGCTCATCCTGCTGCGTCACGGACAGACCGAATACAACGCCGACTCTCGGATGCAGGGGCAACTCGACACCGATCTGTCGGAGTTGGGACGCACGCAGGCCAAGAGTGCAGGTCCGGTGATCGCCGATCGCAGACCGTTGACGATCGTGTCCTCGGATCTGCGTCGCGCATATTTCACAGCCGTCGCTGTCGGTGACGCCGCCGGACTTCCGGTCCTCACCGACACGCGTCTGCGTGAGACACACCTGGGCGAATGGCAAGGCCTGACTCATCACGACGTCGACGAGCGCACTCCCGGTGTGCGATCTGCCTGGCGGGCGGATGCCACGTTGGCGCCGCCCGGTGGCGAAAGCCGAATCGACGTTGCACATCGCAGTCTTCCTGTCGTTCACGAATTGCTCGAGACGCACCCGGACTGGGCAGAGCGGCCCGTGGTTCTGGTGGCGCACGGAGGCTTGATCGCGGCTCTGACGGCGGCATTGCTCGACCTGCCCATAGATCGCTGGGCCGTCCTCGGCGGATTGGGAAACACCAGTTGGGTGCAACTCAGCGGACATGGTGACGTCAAGTCGATCGAGTGGCGACTCGACGTATGGAATGCTTCTGCGAGTGTCGCAAATGACGTCCTCTGAAAGTGCCGACGGGCAGCGCCCCGTCCTCCTCGTACTCGCGGATTCGCTGTCGTATTTCGGCCCCAAAGGCGGCCTCGCGGCAGACCACCCACGGATCTGGCCCAACATCGTGGCCGACGAACTCGGCTGGGACGTCGAGCTGGTCGCCCGTATCGGCTGGACGTGCCGCGACGCGTGGTGGGCACTGACTCAGGATCCTCGTGTGTGGGCGGCGGTGCCGCGGGCCGGCGCCGTCGTGTTCGCGGTCGGCGGTATGGACTCGCTACCGTCTCCGCTGCCTACCGCGCTCCGCGAGACCATTCGCTACGTTCGGCCACCCGCGCTTCGACGCGTGGTGCGCGAGGGTTATCAGTGGCTGCAGCCACGGCTTGCACCACTGGGCCGCCCGGTCGCGCTTCCGCCCAAGCTGAGCGTCGAGTATCTGGAAAGCTCGCGAAATGCGTTGGAGTACATGCGGCCCGAACTGCCGATGATCGCGACCCTGCCGTCGGTGCACCGCAGTGATGCCTACGCCAGCGTGCATGCCGGACGGCCGGCCGCGGTGTCCGCGATCACCGAGTGGGCTACGGAGAAAGACGTTCCCGTAGTCGATCTCGCGGATGCAGTGCGTGACAACGTCTTTTCCGAGAACGGTAATCCCGACGGAATTCACTGGGGTTGGGACGGTCACGTCGGTGTAGCCCGCGCGATGATCGCTGCGATTCGCGGGGTCGAGTCGCAGAAAACGGTTTCGCCGGAACTGGTATCACCGCCGAGCGAAGTCGGGTAGCAGAATGCCGGTCGTCGTCGTCACGGATTCCTCCGCCTGCATCCCGCAGGAGTCGGCCGACGCATGTGGCATTCAGGTGGTTCCGCTCCATGTACTCCGTGACGGCTGCGACTTGCGAGAGGGCGTCGACGCAATGCCGAACGACCTGTCGGGAGTGACAACGGCCGGAGCGTCACCCGCCGAGTTGTCCGAGGCATATGCACGCGCCCTGAAACTGAGCGACGGCGACGGCGTCCTCGCCGTTCACATTTCACGACAACTCTCGGGAACGTGGGAAGCCGGACGAGTCGCAGCCCAGGAATTCGGTGGCGCCGTCCGCATCGTCGATTCACAGTCCGCCGGAATGGGTTTGGGCTATCCCGCTCTCGAAGCTGCACGCCTCGCCGAGAAGGGCGCGTCACTCGAAGAGGCATACGGCCGGGCGGTCGACGTAGCGAGCCGTGGGCGCTGCTACATCGTCGTCGACAAACTTGATCAATTGCGTAGGGGCGGACGAATCGGAACCGCCGCTGCGTTGCTGGGTACTGCATTGGCGATGAAGCCGATCCTGCATCTGGTGGACGGCAAACTGGTGCTCGGCGAGAAAACACGTACCACCACCAAAGCTCTTGCACGCTTGGTGGATTCGGCAGTCGAACGCGCCGGTCTCGGCCGCGTGGCGATAGCCGTGCATCACATGCGAGCGCGAGAGCGTGCCGACGGGATAGCGGAACAGTTGGCCGAGCGCATTCCCGATGTAGCGGAATCCGTGGTTACCGACTTCAGCGCGGTTATCGGAGCGCACGTCGGTGTCGGCGCGATCGGTGTTGTGGTGTGCCCGTTGCCGGAGATCGACGCGAACACCTGATCGGTTCTCCACAATCCCCGAGTTCTCCACAGGTCGAAATTCATCGTCTTCGGTGGCATGGTCCCTCGTTAGCGTGCAGTCATGAGGATCAGCGAGGAGCGCGAGCGGGCGCGTGATCGCCTCGCGGCGATGGACGAAAACTACAGGCAGCGACAAGCCGTCGACGACTTCGAGGATTCAGTGTCTTTCGGGAGGTCCCCCGAGTGGCTCCAGGACTTCGACGAGGACGAATACGAAGTTCCGCCTGACTCGTCCAGGTTCGATCGCCTGCCCGAGCGCTGGCGCGGAACGCGTTGGCGCCCGAGCCGATCGGCGACTTGGGTGTTGGCGATCGTCGCAGCACTGGCCACGGCTATCGGCTTGTTCACCGTGTGGTGGGACTCTCCGAGTTTGCAGGCGGTCCCACCGTTGCCCTTGCCCCAGAATGTGACGGCCCAGAATGTCACGGAGCAGAGTGTCACTGCCGGCGATGGTGAATCAGCGGGTCCCGTACCGACCGCCGTCGTAGCGGAGCAGGCGCCCGAGGCTCTGGTGGTCAGTGTCGTCGGACTCGTGCGCACGCCTGGGCTTGTCAACCTGCATTTGGGCTCGCGCATCGCGGACGCGCTCGCTGCGGCAGGTGGAGTGCTCGACGGAGCGGAGACGGTAGGCCTGAACCTGGCTCAGAAGCTTGCCGATGGTGATCAGATCGTGGTGGGTGCGGCCGATCAGTCCGGTGGTGTTTCAGCGAGTTCGAGTACCACTGCGGGAGGGACCAGCCCCGCCGCTGCGGGGGAATCCGGCGGGGCTGGGCTGGTGAACCTCAACACCGCCACCGAAGCCGAACTGGACGGGCTTCCCGGGGTAGGGCCGGTAACAGCGGCGTCGATCATTTCCTGGCGTACGTCCAACGGGAAATTCACGGACGTAGAACAATTGGGGGAAGTCGACGGTATCGGCCCGGCAAGGTTGGCGAAGCTGCGAGTGCTGGTGTCGGTGTGAACGAATCGGAGGTCCGGCCCGTTCTCGACGCTCGACTGCTTCTGTCGGCCGTCGCCGCGTGGGGAAGTAGCGCGGTGGGGATCCTGTTCGGCGCGGTCGCCGCGTGGGTACTGGCGGTGGCGTGCGCTATTCCAGCGGCAATCCTGGTTGTCGTGGTTGTACGCCGGACATCTGCGGTGTGGGCACGAATCATGTTGGTTGCATTGCTGTTCGGTGCCGGGTGTAGTGCCGTCAGCGGATGGCGGGCGACCGAGGTCGAGGGGCACCCACTGACCCGGGCTGCCCTCGAAGGAGCCTGGGTGAGTGTCGACGTGGAACCAACTGAGGATCCGCACGTGGTCTCCGGCGCAGTGGGGCAAGGTCAGGTCTTCTTCAGGGCAACCGTCAATTCGGCGACTGCCCGGAATCACAGGTACTCCGGAGGTGGATTGGTCACGATCCGGGCGCCCAGTTCGTCGTGGCTCGAAGTTGTTCCAGGGCAGAGCCTCACGGTTCGCGGCCGGGCGAGTCAGCCATGGCGTAGCGATTCCACGCTCGCCGTGATCACGTCCGAAGGGCCTCCCGTCGCGGTGGGAGAAGTGCCCTGGTATCAGCGATGGGCGAGTGTGGTGCGCATTCGTTTCGCCGCTGCGTGCTCGGCTGCGCTCCCGCCGGATCAGGCAGGTCTGCTGCCTGGCCTGGTCGTCGGAGACACGTCGTCGCTGTCGCCGGTGGTGAAGGACAACTTCACCGTTGCCGGGCTTTCCCACCTCACTGCGGTCTCCGGCGCCAACATCAGCATTCTGCTGGGGGCCGTTCTGCTGGTGGTCAGAGCGGCGGCACTGAGCCCGCGGGTCGGCGCCGCTTTGGCGCTGGTGGCCCTCGTTGCGTTTGTTGTCGTCG
This sequence comes from Rhodococcus sp. P-2, assembly GCF_016598535.1. Lineage (GTDB taxonomy): Bacteria > Actinomycetota > Actinomycetes > Mycobacteriales > Mycobacteriaceae > Rhodococcus_F > Rhodococcus_F baikonurensis. Next base: position 4,070,115 of record NZ_CP066779.1, read on the forward strand.
CGAGGCCGTCGCCGAGTGTGCTGCGTGCCTCGGTGATGGGCCTGATCGGCCTGCTCAGTCTGGTCACCGGTCGACGTAAACAGGCGCTGCCTGCTCTTGCCGCAGCCGTCATCGTTCTGGTTGTCGTGATGCCCGAGCTTGCCGTCGACTGGGGGTTTGCGTTGTCGACTACTGCCACGGGCGCGCTGGTGATCATCGCTCCGGTGTGGGTGGACGTGCTTCGCCGACGGGGTTGGCCCCGTTGGTTTTCGGAGATGACAGCTGTCTCGAGTGCTGCGTTTGTCGTGACTGCTCCACTGGTGGGCGCCATGGCGGGAACCTTCAGCGTGGTCACGATTGCAGCGAACATGGCGGTGGCGCCCGTGATCGGACTTATCACGGTATTCGGTGCGATGATTGCCCTGTGCGCGCTGATCTGTCCACCGATCGCGGTGTTCGTCGCGCCACTGGTCCGGCCGCCGATGGGGTGGCTGTTGTACGTGTCCGAGCGGGCGGCGGCTCTTCCCGGAGCGTCGGTGGTGGTGCCGTCGGGGCTCATCGGCGCTCTGGTCGTCGTGGGCGTCTTACTGGCCGCGGCCATGACGCTGTGGAATCGGATTTCGAGGTGGGTGGTCGGCGTCCTCGTGTTGGGAGTCGTTCTAGCCCTGATCTTTCAGCACGTGTTCGGCGGAAGCCGCATTGCGCCGGGGTGGGTACTGGTGATGTGCGACGTAGGCCAAGGGGACGGTCTTGTGCTCTCGACCGGAGACGGCAGGGTGATCGTGATCGATGTCGGTCCTGATCCCACGTCGATGGATCGTTGCCTGAACATGTTGGACGTCAACGACATCGCTTTGCTGATGATCAGTCATTTTCATGCCGATCACATCGGAGGATTGGAAGCGGTCCTGGCTGGGCGTTCGGTCGCTGCGGTCGGAGTCGGGTCGATGTTGTTGCCGGAGTCAGGTTTTCGGGCGGTGAAGGATGCCGCCGAATCGCAGGCCGTTCCGGTTGTCTCGTTGCGTGCAGGTACCGAGTTGACGTTGGGATCGGTGAAAGTGGAGGTTCTCGGTCCGTTGGTTCCGGCTCCCCGCGATGCGAGGGACGGCGCGGGCGCCGCCAACGATCAGTCGCTGGTGGTGATGGCACACACGGACGCGGGTCGAATTCTGTTGACGGGAGACGCCGAAGTTGCGGGGGAGGAGGCCATTCTCCGATCGGGAACGGACGTGAAGGCCGATGTGTTGAAGCTGCCCCATCACGGTTCCCGGACCACGTCGTCGGCATTTCTGGAAGCGGTGCGTCCGAGGTTGACGATGATCAGCGTCGGCGCCGGCAACGGTTTCGGGCACCCGAACGCCGAGGTTCTCGACGAACTGGATTCGTTGGGCGGGGCGGTGGTTCGGACCGACGTCGACGGCACCGTCGCCGTGTACGGCGGGGGCGGCGGGTCTGTGTCGATCGTGTCGGTTCCTCGTGGGACCATCTTCGGGTGAGTAATCCGTCTGGAGTCGATCCGCTGCATCTTGTTCTCGGGGACGACGAGTTCCTGATCGACCGCACGGTATCGCAGCTCATCAGAGCTGTCCGCGGTGACCGCGGCCAGGGTATTTCCGATCTCCCGGTCACCAAGATGCGTGCCGGAGACACCAATGCGCCGGAGTTGGCGGAGCTGCTCAGCCCTTCTCTTTTTGCCGAAGACCGTGTGATCGTCCTGGAATCGGCGGCGGAGGCAGGCAAAGATGCCGTAGCTCTTGTCCTCGAAGCGGCACGCGAGCCTGCGGAAGGCGTCGTTCTGATCGTCGTGCACTCGGGTGGTGGCCGTGCGAAGGCGTTGGCGCCGGCGCTGGAGAAGCTCGGCGCGACGGTTCATGCCTGCGGAAAACTGAACAAGAGTCAGCTTGTCGACTTCGTCCGCGGTGAGTTTCGGACCGCAGACGTCAGGGTTGCGCCCGATGCGATCGCCGCGATGATCGAAAGCGTCGGCTCCAACCTCCGCGAACTTGCGTCGGCCTGCTCACAATTGGCGGCAGATACCGGCGGCAAGATCGACGTCGATGCGGTCCACAAGTACTACTCGGGCAAGGCCGAGGTTTCCGGATTCGATGTGGCCGACAAGGTCATCGTCGGCGATACCCGGGGTGCGCTCGAGGCCCTGCGGTGGGCTGATCAGATCGGAACGGCGCACGTTCTCCTCGCGGATGCCCTCGCTGATGCAGTTCATACCATCGCGAAGGTTGGCCCGTTTGCACGGGGCGGTGACCCGTTCCGGTTGGCGTCGGATCTCGGTATGCCGCCGTGGAAGGTCAAGAAGGCTATCAAGGAAGTCGGCGGTTGGGATCCCACGTCGATCGGCGCTGCGATGCAGATCGTCGCCGCTCTCAATGCCGACGTGAAGGGCGCCGCAGTCGACTCGTCCTTCGCGCTGGAGATGGCAGTGCGCAAAGTGTGTGCACTGCGGAAGAACTGAGGGCTCGATGTCCCGGTGTGCCGGCGGCCGGCACTAGTTCGGCGTCGGTCCGATCGGACACGCAAAATAGCCGCCTGGTCTTTCGACCTGGCGGCTATCGAGACGAACCAATATGACGGTGAACCGTCACAGTGGAAACGTCAGAGCTTGTTGGCAGCCTGCGAGAGTGCAGACTTCTTGTTGGCGGCCTGGTTGGCGTGAATGACGCCCTTGCTGGCTGCCTTGTCGAGCTTGCGGCTGGTGGAGACGAGGAGCTCGTTGGCCTTGTCCTTGTCACCGGCTGCCGCAGCCTCGCGGAATGAACGGATCGCGGTACGCAGCGAGGACTTCACCGACTGGTTACGGAGTCGGGCCGCCTCGTTGGTACGGATTCGCTTCACCTGGGACTTGATGTTGGCCACGCGTAAAATCCTTGTCGTCTTTAGCTGGTTACGGTCGAGAAAGCTGTGGGCGCACTGATGCACCGACTGGCAAGATTACCAGCCGAGGGCCCAAGAACCCAAACCGTCGCACGTTGCGTCTGTCGAGAAGAGTACACCGAGCGCCCGATTTCTCGCCGCGCTGCCGAATAGCCCCACTTGTAGCAGCATGTTGCCCTATGACGCCGCCGCCTTCGAAAAGTTCGAGTAAAACAGGTTCGACCACCACCCGAGCGCGTCCTGCTGCAGTGTTCGACGGATATTCAGACATCGGTCGCTACGAGTTGGCTTTCGACGAGATGTTCGAGCCCGACGGCTCGGTGCGTGCTCCGTACAAGGGCGTGTACAAAGCCCTGGCGCCGACGAGCAGCGCCGACCTCGCCGCGCGCGCAGACGCGCTCGGACGCGCATTCATCGATCAGGGCGTGACGTTCTCGCTGTCCGGGCAGGAACGACCCTTTCCGTTGGATCTGGTGCCACGCGTCATTGCCGCGCAGGAGTGGTCGCGCCTGGAAAAGGGCATCAAGCAGCGTGTGAAGGCACTCGAGCTGTTCCTTGCGGACATCTACGGCGAGCAGCGAATCCTGCGCGATCACGTCCTGCCTCGCCGCCTGGTCACCTCGTGTGAGCACTTCCATCGTGAAGCGGCGGGCATCGTTCCGCCCAACGGTGTGCGTATCCACGTCGCGGGTATCGACCTGGTCCGAGACGAGGCCGGAGAGTTCCGAGTTCTCGAGGACAACCTGCGATCTCCGTCCGGCGTCTCCTACGTGATGGAGAACCGTCGCACGATGACTCGGGTGTTCCCGGATCTGTTCATGTCCCACAAGGTGAGGGCGGTCGGTGATTACGCAACACACTTGCTCAGGGCGCTGCGTGCGGGTGCTGCACTCAACGAAGCGGACCCGACAGTGGTTGTTCTCACACCGGGTATCGCCAACTCCGCCTACTTCGAGCACTCGTTGCTCGCTCGTCAGATGGGCGTGGAACTCGTCGAAGGTCGCGACCTGTTCTGCCGCGACAACATGGTCTATATGCGCACGACGGAGGGCGAGCGCCAGGTAGACGTCATCTATCGCCGCATCGACGACGAGTATCTCGACCCGATGCACTTCCGTCCGGATTCGATTCTCGGCGTCGCCGGCCTGCTGAATGCGGCCCGAGCGGGCAACGTGGTGATCTCGAGCGCCGTCGGCAACGGAGTCGGTGACGACAAACTCGTCTATACCTACGTTCCGCAGATCATCGACTACTACCTCGGCGAGAAGCCGCTCTTGCAGAACGTCGACACATTCCGCTGTTGGTTGGACGAGGAGTGCGAGCAGGTCCTCGACCGCGTCTCCGAACTCGTCATCAAGCCGGTGGAAGGGTCTGGCGGCTACGGAATCGTCTTCGGGCCCGACGCGAGCCCCAAGGAACTGGCTGCGATCACCCGCAAGATCAAGGCAGACCCGCGCGGGTGGATCGCGCAGCCTCTCGTGCAGTTGTCCACGGTGCCGACCAAGATCGACGACGTTCTCTCGCCGCGACACGTGGACTTGCGACCCTTCGCGGTCAACGACGGTGAGGACGTGTGGGTGTTGCCCGGCGGCCTGACCCGGGTGGCGCTTCCGGAAGGTTCGCTGGTGGTCAACTCGAGCCAGGGCGGCGGAAGCAAGGACACGTGGGTGCTCGCAAGCCGCACCTCCGACGAGGATCCTGAGCTCTCCGGTGAGGAACTGGTGTCCGAGCCCCCGGAATCCGCGGAACCGGTGCAGGGCCCCGAACTGAGCACATCTCAACAACAACAGCAGCAACAGCAGTGAACACCTCAGAAGTGCCCAGCTACCAAGAACTATCAGCGAACGGAGCGTGGTGACCGATGCTTGCTCGCAACGCAGAGTCCCTCTACTGGATCGGCCGCTACGTCGAGCGCGCCGACGACACCGCTCGAATCCTCGACGTCGCCGTCCACCAACTGCTCGACGACGCCACCGTCGACCCGGACCGCACGTCGCGTCTGCTCCTGCGTGTCCTCGGCATCGAAGCGCCGGAGGAGAAGCTCGACGTACGCTCGCTCACCGATCTGGTTGCGTTCAGCCGCAATCAGGTTGGTTCGATCGTGGACTCGCTGGCAAGTGCGCGGGAGAACGCGCGCGGAGCGCGTGAGGTGACGTCGAGTGAGATGTGGGAGTGCCTGAACACCACGTACAACGGACTGGCCGAGCGTGAACGCGCGTCGCGCAGGCTGGGGCCGCACGAGTTCTTCCGCTACGTGGAGGAACGCGCAGCGATGTTCGCGGGCCTGGCGGATTCCACGCTCAGCCGCGACGACGGTTATCGGTTCCTTCTGCTTGGCAGGTCGATCGAACGTGTCGACATGATCGTGCGGATGCTCCTGGCGCGCGCCGGTGACCGCCCGTCCTCGCCGGCGTGGGTCAGTGTGCTGCGCTCGGCGGGTGCGCACGACACATATCTGCGTACGTATCGCGGAGCGCTCGACGCCAATCGGGTGGTCGAGTTCATCTTGTTGGACAGGCTCTTTCCGCGCTCGGTGTTCCACTCGATCAGGCAGGCCGAGAAGTGCCTGCAGGAACTAGACCCCCAGCCGGGCAGTCGTGTCGGAATCCGGGCTGAGGCGCCGCGGCTTCTCGGCCGCGCGCGCAGCGAGCTGGAGTTTCTGCCGCAGGGCGTGTTGCTCGAGGATCTGCAGGGGCGATTGCTCGGTTGGCAGGAAACCTGCCGCGAACTGGGTGAGGCAATTGCATTGCAGTACTTCCACGCTGCGCCGTGGGTCGCATGGACGGATGCCGGCGCCGCGTATGCGGATTCGACGGTGGAGGGAGAGCTGTGAGCTGGCGAATGAGGGTCGTGCACACCACGGGATATGCGTACGACGCCCCGGTGACGTCGTCGTACAACGAAGCGCGTTTGACGCCTCGCGGTGACACCAGGCAGACGGTGATTCTCACGCGCGTCGAAACGCAACCGGCAACGCGGTCCTACAGGTACACCGATTACTGGGGTACCGCGGTGACCGCGTTCGACTTGCACGCACCGCACACGGAGCTGGAAGTGACCGGACTGTCGGTAGTGGAGACGGAACCGTTCGTTCAACCCGAGGAAACCGTCGGCTGGGATGAATTGTCGGGTGAAGCGATTAAAGATCGATTCAACGAGCAACTGAGTTTCACGAGATATGTTCCGCGTGATCGGAAGCTGGCGACAATTGCCAAAGAATTGCGCAAAGATAAATCACCTGAAGATGCAGTAGTCGCTGCGTCGCAATGGGTTTACGGCGAAATGTCATATGTTCCGGGTACGACCGGAGTGCACACGTCGGCGGTCGAGGCCTGGTCGGCCAGGAAAGGTGTCTGCCAGGACTATGCGCATCTGACCTTGGTATTGCTTCGAACGATGGGCATACCGTGTCGTTATGTTTCCGGCTATCTCCACCCCAAACGTGATGCGGCAGTCGGGGACACGGTGGTCGGGGAATCGCACGCGTGGATCGAGGCGTGGACCGGCGCGTGGTGGGGATACGACCCGACCAATGCGATAGCTGTGAATGAACAGCACGTCTCGGTGGGAATAGGAAGGGACTATTCGGATGTGCCACCTTTGAAGGGAATCTTTTCCGGCGGTCGCTCCACAGATCTCGAAGTTGTTGTGGAGATCACCAGGCTTGCGTAAAGTCCGGCAAATCTAGGCGCGTGAGCATTACTACCGTTCGATGAGAAGAAGGTGGGAATATGTCTCCAACTGCACAGGAATTGACTGAGATCGAACCGATCTCGGATGTGAAGAAGTATGCGGCCGAAGCGGTGGGAACATTTGTGCTCGTGTTCTCCGCAGTCGGAACTGCCGTCTTCGCAGGAGCGAAAGTCGGCAATCTCGGAGTTGCCTTCGCATTCGGCTTGACCCTGCTGTTCCTCGTATATGCGATCGGACCGATTTCCGGTTGCCACGTCAACCCGGCAGTGACTCTCGGCCAATTCGTGATCGGGCGCATCTCGGCCGTCAATGCGGCGATTTACGTTGTCGCGCAGGTGATCGGCGGCTTGGTCGCCGGCGTCGTGATCTACACGGTTGCGAACAGTCTCCCGGCGTACAACCGTGCCGCAGACGGACTGGGCGCAAACGGTTGGGGCGCGCACAGTCCTTCGGCCGAGAAGAATCTTCTCGGACAGGTGGTTTCCGACGGTTACGGCATCGGTGCCGCCATGATCATCGAGATTCTCCTGACCGCTCTGCTCGTCTTCGTCGTTCTCGCGTCGACCGATCAGATCTCGGACGTACCGCTTGCCGGAGTGTCCATCGGCTTCACCCTGGCCGTGATCCACCTGATCTCGATCCCGATCGACAACACCTCCGTCAACCCCGCTCGAAGCCTCGCTGTCGCGCCGTTCCAGGACGGCGCACTGGGTCAGGTGTGGTTGTTCATCGTGTTCCCGCTGATCGGCGGCGCACTCGGTGCACTCATCTATCGAGCACTCTTCGGACGGTTCAACCGTATGGACAGCTGATCGAGACTGCTTCCATCCTTCGGGTCGGCTTCAGCTCCAGCTGAAGTCGGCCCGAAGTTTTGCCGCGACCGCGTCGAACTTCTTGTGATCCATGACGGCGCCCTCCCGGCGTATCCCGCTCTCGGGAACATCGAGCACTCGGTCGAGCCGAACCCAGCTTGGCCGGCCTTCGCCGTCCCACGGGCCCGAACCGATTGCGAGCCAGTCACGTTCACCCTCGCGCTTGCTCTGTGAAGACAACATCAAACCGAGCAGCGTGTCGCCGTCGCGGCCGACGACCAGCACCGGACGGTCTTTGCCCTGGGTCGGATCCTCTTCGTAGGCAACCCAGGTCCAGACGATCTCGCCGGGATCGGCCTTGCCGTCGAGGTCGGGGGAGTACTCCACCTTGCGGGCGCGATGCGCGGTCGGAGACGTCCGCGCGGCGATCGGGCGGCCCGACGGACCCGGCTTCGAGGCAGACGACTGAGACGTGGACGACTGCAACTGGCGCAGCAGTGCAGGCCCCTTCTCCACCGCGAGGGCGCCGAGGGTTCTGCCGATCTGCTTCCACATGCTTGCCATAGCGTTCGAGCATAATCACCCGCCCGTGGGAACCCCTGGTACGGCGGCGCCGAGACTTGGATATCCTGAGGGTTGACAGTGGCCCGGATCCGGGCCGGTGCCGGTCCGACTAAGGGGTCTCCCATCAGCAGCTTCGCCGACAAGACGTTCACGGATCCTGCGCAGATCCGGAACTTCTGCATCATCGCGCACATCGATCACGGTAAGTCGACGCTGGCAGATCGCATGCTTCAGCTCACTGGTGTGGTCGAAGAGCGGGCGATGCGTGCGCAGTACCTGGACCGAATGGACATCGAGCGTGAACGCGGCATCACCATCAAGGCCCAGAACGTTCGTCTGCCCTGGACCGTCGACGGCGAAGAGTTCGTCCTCCACCTCATCGACACTCCCGGCCACGTCGACTTCACGTACGAGGTCTCCCGTGCGCTCGAAGCGTGTGAGGGCGCAATTCTGCTGGTCGACGCTGCTCAGGGCATCGAGGCTCAGACGCTGGCCAACCTCTACCTGGCGATGGAGAAGGATCTCAAGATCATTCCCGTCCTCAACAAGATCGACCTCCCGGCCGCGGATCCCGACCGCTATGCCGAAGAGATCGCGCACATCACGGGCTGCGAGCCCGGCGATGTCCTGCGCGTCTCGGGCAAGACCGGCATGGGCGTCAAGGAACTGCTCGACGAGGTCATCAAGCAGGTGCCCGCGCCCGTCGGCGACGCTGACGGTCCCGCTCGCGCGATGATCTTCGACTCCGTCTACGACGCGTACCGCGGCGTGGTCACCTACGTGCGTGTGGTCGACGGTCGGATCCGTCCCCGCGAGAAGATCACGATGATGTCCACGGGCACCACACACGAACTGCTCGAGGTCGGCATCATCTCGCCCGAGCCGAAGGCCAGTATCGGTCTGGGCGTCGGCGAGGTGGGCTACCTCATCACGGGTGTGAAGGACGTCCGCCAGTCGCGCGTCGGTGACACCGTCACCACAACCCGCAACGGCGCGACCGAACCGCTGGTCGGCTACCGCGACCCCAAGCCGATGGTCTACTCCGGCCTCTACCCGATGGACGGCTCGGACTACCCGGTTCTGCGTGACGCTCTCGACAAGCTCCGTCTCAACGACGCGGCCCTGGCGTACGAGCCCGAGACGTCGGTTGCCCTCGGATTCGGCTTCCGCTGCGGCTTCCTCGGCCTGCTGCACATGGAGATCACCCGCGACCGCCTCGAGCGCGAGTTCGGCCTCGAACTGATTTCCACTGCACCCAACGTCGTCTACCGCGTCGTGATGGAGGACGGGGCCGAGGTCATCGTCACCAACCCGTCGTACTGGCCGGAAGGCAAGGTTCGCGAGGTCTACGAGCCCGTCGCCAAGTGCACCGTCATCGCGCCGAGCGAGTACGTCGGCGCCATCATGGAGCTGTGCCAGTCCCGTCGCGGTGAGCTCGGCGGTATGGACTACCTCTCCGAGACTCGCGTCGAACTGCGCTACGAACTGCCCATGGGCGAGATCATGTTCGACTTCTTCGACGCCCTCAAGTCCCGCACCAAGGGATACGCCAGCCTCGATTACGAGGAGGCCGGTGAGCAGCAGGCTGACCTCGTGAAGGTCGACATCCTTCTGCAGGGCGAGGCCGTCGACGCGTTCTCGTCGATCGTGCACCGCTCCAACGCCGGTGCTTACGGCGGACGCATGACGTCGAAGCTGCGTGAGCTGATCCCGCGCCAGCAGTTCGAGGTTCCCATCCAGGCCGCGATCGGCGCCAAGATCATCTCGCGCGAGAACATTCGCGCGATTCGCAAGGACGTTCTTGCTAAGTGCTACGGCGGCGACATCAGCCGTAAGCGCAAGCTGCTCGAGAAGCAGAAGGAAGGCAAGAAGCGCATGAAGACCATCGGACGCGTCGAGGTGCCTCAGGAAGCATTCGTCGCAGCCCTGACGTCGGAATCGGTCGGCGAGAAGCCCAAGAAGTAGGAGCGCATGGTCACCACCTGGTTGTCCCGAGAGTTCGGAATCGATATCCCCGTTCTCGGGGCACCCATGGGTGGCCGCGCGGGTGGCGCGCTCGCCGGAGCCGTGTCGGCGGCCGGCGGTTTGGGTCTGCTGGGCGCGGCCCGGTACAACACGCCGGAGTGGATCGAAGCGGAAGCCGAAGTCGCTCGGACCGCCGCCGGAAAATTCGGCGTCGGCCTGATGACGTGGTCGCTGCCCGAGAACGAGTTGATGCTCGATGCGGCAATTGCCGTCGAGCCGACCATGATCACCTTGTCGTTCGGTGATCCCGCCGCGTATGTCGGACGTATCCACGAGGCGGGCATTCCCGTTGTGTCCCAGATTAATACGCTCGAGGACCTTCGCATCGTCGAGGCCGCAGGTGTCGACGCGGTGATCGCACAGGGCGGTGAGGCAGGCGGCCACACCGGCCGGATCGGAACCTTGCCGCTGCTGCAGGAGATCCTCGAAGCGACGTCACTTCCGGTTCTGGCAGCCGGTGGAATCGGGACCGGCCGCGGTTTGGCCGCGGTTCTGGCTGCCGGCGGCGACGGCGTGATGATCGGAACGGCGCTGCTCGCCAGTCCGGAGACGGTCGGCCCGGGATATGCCCGCGACCGCGTCGTCGAAGCCGGAAGTGCGGACACCGTCTACACCTCCGTTTTCGACCGTGCTCGCAGTCAGCCGTGGCCCTCGCAGTGGGGTGGCCGTGCTGTGGCCAACGAGTTCACCGCAGCCTGGGACGGAGTCGACGCCGACGACGAAACGCTGGCACAGGCGTACGACCCGTCGGACCCGCACAGTGGAGTCGTCTATGCCGGAGAAGCAGTCGGACTCGTGCACGGAGCCCATCCTGCCGGAGACGTGGTTCGACGCATCGGCGCCGATGCGGAGCGTCTGCTCGCTCGTTTTGCCTGAAAGCAAGGTCGGACACGGCCGGGTCCCATATGAGAAGGTAAGCCTCTACTAACTAGTGGAGGAGTATTTTCGTGCGTGCGATGAAGTTCTCGGCAGTGGCGCTCTTGGGAGCACTGGTCGTGGGTATCAGCGGTTGTTCGTCTTCGGACGCCGACGAGATCGCGGACGGTCGGGTCACCACGATCGATCACAAGTTCGGCGCCACCACGATCACCGGGACGCCGACGCGCATCGTCGCGGCCGACACCCAGTGGCTCGACGCTCTGCTCGAGCTGGGAATCCAGCCGGTGGGTTACCTGTCCGCCGGACCGATGGGCGACGAGCGTGGCCTGTTCCCGTGGGAAAGCGGCGTGGACGCGTCGGCGAAGGAACTCGATCGCTCGGCGATCCAGCAGTTCGGTGTCCCGCTCAAAGCCGAAGAAATTGCAGCCTTGGATCCCGATCTGATTCTCGGCGGGTTCTCCGTCGCCGATCAGGACGATTTTGATCAGTTGAGCAAGATCGCTCCGACAATTGCGGGTCTGTCCGAGGTCCAGGTCGATCCGTGGCAGGACCAGGTGGAGATTCTCGGTCGAGTTCTCGACAAGGAGTCGCGAGCCGACGAGATCGTCGAGGCGACAAACGGGCAGATCGACGCGCTCGCACAGCGACTTCCCGGGCTGAAGGGTAAGACCGCTCTTTTGTCGCAGTACGTCTTCCCGACGTCGCAGTTGGTTATCGTCGCCGATCCCAAGGACGGTGCATCGGGACTGTTCACGCGCCTGGGAATGTCGTTGCCGCCCAAGCTGGTCGAAGAGGCCGGCGTCACCGGTGGACGACTGATGCTCAGCCCGGAACGAGTCGACGCGCTGAGTGCCGATGTAGTGGTGCTGCTGCCGAACGGCGGAACGCTGGACGACATGATGAAGTTGCCGGGGTTCGCTGACCTCCCCGCAGTCAAGAGCGGCGGTCTGGCCATCGTGGACTATCCGACTGTTGCCGGGCTGAACACTCCGTCGTCGCTGTCGGTGAAGTACTCACTCGAATCGATCACGCCGCAGCTCGAAGCGGTCGCCGGCTAGACCCGCTGTGCGCCTTTATTAACCGCGGGCGGTTAATAAAGGCGCACAGCAGGGGTCTAGGTTGCGTTGTGCGCGGGCTGGAAAGCTCCGGCCTCGGCAGCTTCCTCGGCACGGATCACGTGGACCACGGCGTTGATCAGCGCCAGGTGTGTGAACGCCTGCGGGAAGTTACCCAGATGACGACCGGTATGGGCGTCGATCTCCTCCGCGTACAGCTTGAGCGGGCTCGCGAACCCGAGCAGGCGCTCGCAGAGATGCTTTGCCCGATCCAGCTCGCCGATCTCGACGAGGGCGGAGACGAGCCAGAAGGAACAGATGGTGAACGTGCCCTCCTCGCCGCTCAATCCGTCGTCGGTGGTGTCGACGCGATAGCGCAGGACCAGCCCCTCCTCGGTGAGCTCGTCGGCGATCGCCAGCACTGTCGCCCGGATACGCGGGTCGTCGGCCGGCAGGAAGCGCAGCAGCGGTGCCAACAGGAGCGACGCGTCGAGTGAATCGTGTCCGTAGCGCTGCGTCAGAACTCCACGCGAGTCGACTCCGTGCGCAAGGATATCGGCCTTGATCTCGTCCGCGATGGCCGTCCATTGCTGCGCAAAGCTCTTCTCGCCCTGCATCTCTGCGAGCTTGGCACCGCGATCGAGTGCAACCCAACACATGATCTTCGACGACGTGAAGTGCTGCGGTTCACCGCGCACCTCCCAGATCCCGCGGTCGGGTTGGCGCCAGTGCTTGATCGCTTCCTCGACCTGCTTCTTGAGCAGAGGCCACAGTGCTTCGGGGACACGCTCGCGGGTACGGATGTGGAGGTACACCGAGTCGAGCATGGTGCCCCAGATGTCGTGCTGCTGTTGATCGAACGCCCCGTTGCCGATACGCACCGGACGGGCGCCGTCGTAGCCGGACAGATGGTTGAGTTCGGATTCCTCGAGCGTGCGCTCGCCGCCGATCCCGTACATCACCTGCAAGGGGTGCGGCTGACCGTTGTCCGAACTCGACACGTCGTAGATGAAGTTGAAGAAGTCGTTGGCCTCACGGTCCAACCCGAGTGTGTAGAGGCCCCACAGTGCAAAAGTGGAGTCGCGAACCCACGCGTAGCGGTAGTCCCAGTTACGTTCTCCGCCTGGTGTTTCCGGTAGCGAGGTCGTCGAAGCTGCGAGGAGGGCTCCGGTCGGTGCGTAGGTGAGGCCCTTGAGCGTGAGCGCACTGCGCTGCAGGTATCCGCGCCACGGGTGATCGGGGAACTTGCCGATCGTCACCCACTCACGCCACGACTTGGATGTCTGCCACATCTTGTCGGCGGCCTCGTCGAACGTCTGCGGCGCGGGAAGATCCGACCACGAGAGCGCGACGTAGACGTTGTCGCCTTCGACCAGCCGTGTTCGGGCCCTTGCCTCACGACCTTCCAGACCCAGTCGTAGGTCGGTGGTCAAGCGCAGAGTGGGATGGTCTCCAGGCTTTGCGGAGCGACACGTTGCCGTCGCCTCTTCGTAGACCTTTCCGGTGTACTCCCAATTCGCCGTGCCGCGGTGATAGTCGAACGCGGGCTCGCAGCTCATCTCGAGTTCGACGGTGCCGCTGACACATTTGACCGTACGGAGAAGGGTGTGTTCGGCATCCCAGTCCGTCGGTGTGCGCTTGTGGGTGTTCGATCGCTTGTCGACGTTGTGCCACGGGCCGAGAACCAGGGCGTCACGGACGACGAGCCAGCCGGTCTCGGTCTGCCAGGTGGTCTCGAGGATCAGTCCACCCGGGAGATAGCGTCTTGCCGCGGGCACGTTCTGGCCGTAAGGGCCGATACGGAAATGGCCTGCGCTGCGGTCGAGGATGGCACCGAACACGCTGGGGGAGTCCGGGCGGGGAACGCACATCCACTCGACAGATCCGTTGCGGGCAATCAGGCACGAGGTTTCGCAATCGGAAAGAAACGCGTAGTCGTCGATCGGGGGAAAGTTGCTTCGATGGTGACCCGTGGAGGCGGGAGGAATCGTCTGCACCACTTCGTCGTCAGCACTCATTCGGCCATCATCCGGCCAGAATCGACACACGTCCAATCCACACGCTGTCGGGACCTCGTCGCCCGAAGGATAGGGTGTTGGCGTGGAACGGATAGCGGATTGGTGGGACAGCTTCGAGCTGTGGATGGCGGGGCTCCCGTTCATCCCGCAGGTCGCGTTGGTCCTGATCGTCGTCGTTCCGCTGTGCCGCCTGGTGGCCATCGGTCTGGATCGCGCGTTGGCCGCCGTGCTCGCTCTGCCGCTCTTCGGCTGGTTGCGTAGGAATTCTCGAGAAGTAGAGGAAAGCTGATGCCCCGCTCACGGGTCACTCTCGCCCTGATCGCCCTGATTCTCCTCGTGATCGTCGCGTGGCTTCTCACCCGTTAGTTCTCCCGATTAGAGCGGTCGCCGGTGCTCTGCTAAAGTCCACCGCGTGTCCGAAGCAACAGCTCCCGTAATCCGCCACCAGTTGGCGTTGATTGCTGTCGGCATGCTCGACGTCGCTGACGTCGCCTGTTGTTGATTTCCTGAGTTCGACCTCTCCGGTGGTGCTGCGCACCCCACTCGAACTTCTCCGCGTGTAACTCGCGCCCCCCGATTCAGGGCTCTTTGCCCGTCGGCTCTCCATGTCTGAACGTCCCGATGGAATCAGCCCCAGAGGTCTCGGACTTGTCGTTTGCTCAACCCTCGTTTGTCAGTCCTTTCAGGAAGGTATCTGCAATGAAACGCCGTTCCCGCACACTTCTCACTGCTATCGCGACCATGGGGGCCGTGGTACTCACAGCGTGCAGTGGTGGCTCGAGCGACACCGTGGGTGGTGACAGCGCCGCCAGCGACGGTAGCGCCGGCACGATCAACCTGTTCGCCTACGCCGTGCCGAAGCCCGGCTTCGACAAGCTCACCGCAGCCTTCCAGGCCACCGACGAGGGCAAGAACGTCAACTTCAATCCTTCGTACGGCGCCTCGGGTGACCAGTCGCGCAAGGTGAAGGACGGCGCCGAGGCCGACTTCGTCAACTTCTCCGTCGAGCCCGACATCACCCGTCTGGTCGATGCCGGCCTGGTCGATCAGAACTGGAACCAGGACGCCTACAACGGAATTCCGTTCGGATCGGTAGTCACCATCGTGACTCGTCCGGGCAACCCGAAGGGCATCAAGGACTGGGACGACCTGCTCCAACCCGGCCTCGAGGTCGTCACGCCGAACCCCTTCAGTTCCGGCTCGGCCAAGTGGAACCTCTTGGCGCCCTATGCCGCCAAGAGTGACGGTGGCAAGAACCCGCAGGCGGGTCTCGACTACGTCACCGCCTTGGTCAACGATCATGTCAAGATCCAGCCCAAGTCGGGACGCGAGGCTTCGGAAGCCTTCCTGCAGGGCAGCGGTGACGTTCTGATCAGCTACGAGAACGAGGCACTGTTCATCGAAGGCAACGGCGACCCGGTCGAGCACGTCACCCCGCCCACGACCTTCAAGATCGAGAACCCCGTTGCCGTGATCTCGAACAGCAAGGTCCTCGACAAGGCGACCGCGTTCAAGGACTACCTGTACACGACCGAGGGCCAGACGCTCTGGGCCGAGGCAGGATTCCGTCCCGTCGATCCCGCAGTCGCTGCCAAGTTCACCGACAAGTTCCCCGAGCCGACCAAGCTGTGGACGATCGCAGACCTCGGTGGCTGGAAGGCCGTGGACAGTGCCCTGTTCACCAAGGACACCGGTTCGATCGCAGTGATCTACGACAACGCGACCAAGTAAGACTGACGTGACTGACACTATCGACCCCACCCCCGTGGCTCGTCGGCGAAAACTCGCGCGGGTCACGGGGAGTGTGGGGCCGCTCGGAATCGGTGTCACCACCCTGTGGCTCTCCGTGATCGTTCTGCTTCCGCTCGCCGCGTTGACCGCCACGGCGTTCGACGAGGGGATCTCCGGATTCTGGGACGCCGTCACCGCACCCGTTGCTTTGGCGTCGCTGCGCGTGACGTTGTTCGTCTCGATCATCGTGGCACTGATCAACGTCGTGATGGGCACGATCATCGCGTGGGTCCTGGTCCGGGACGAGTTTCCGGGCAAGCGCATCGTCAACTCGATGATCGATCTGCCGTTCGCTCTGCCGACGATCGTGGCGTCGATCGTGTTGCTGTCCCTATACGGACCGCAGTCGCCGATCGATATCCACCTCAACGCAACCCAGCCCGGACTGATCGTGGCTCTGGCTTTCGTGACCTTGCCGTTCGTCGTCCGTTCGGTGCAGCCGGTGCTGATGGAGGTCGACCGCGAAGTCGAGGAGGCAGCTGCGTCCTTGGGCGCTTCCAACTGGACGATCTTCCGCTCGGTCGTCCTTCCGACGCTGGCGCCTGCCGTCATCTCCGGCGCGGGACTCGCGTTCGCCCGCGCGATCGGTGAATACGGTTCGGTCGTCCTGATCGGCGGCAACATTCCGCGCGTGACGCAGATGACGTCGCAGTTCATTCAGCAGCAGATCGAGATCGATCGGCCTACCAACGCCGCCGCCGTCTCGGTAGCGTTGCTGGCCATCGCATTCGTGACGCTGTTCGTCCTGCGAATCTTCGCTTCGCGGGGACAGCGACGTGAGGAGAGTTCCCGATGAACGTGTCCAGAGGATCGAAAATCGGTCTGCGGACCATCGCTCTCGTCTACCTGTTCGTGTTGTTGGTCGTGCCGATCGGCGTGATCCTGACGCGAACGTTCGAAAACGGAATCGGCCCGTTCCTCGAATCGATCACGACGCCGGCAGCGATCTCCGCGCTGAATCTTTCGCTGATCATCGTGGCGATCGTGGTCCCGATCAACGTCGTGTTCGGTGTGGTCACGGCTCTGGCGCTCGTGCGTGGGCGTTTCCCGGGGCGGGGCGTACTGCAGTCGGTGGTCGACCTGCCCTTCGCAGTCTCGCCCGTCGTCGTCGGTGTGTCGTTGATCCTTCTGTGGGGTGCCAACGGTTGGTTCGGCGGCATCGAATCGTTGGGGTTCAAGGTCATCTTCGGTTTGCCCGGCATGGTGATCGCGACGATTTTCGTGACGCTGCCCTTCGTCGTCCGGGAAGTCGAACCCGTACTTCACGAGATCGGCGACGAGCAGGAACAAGCTGCCGCGACGCTCGGTGCCTCGGGCTGGCAGACGTTCTGGCGGATCACCTTGCCCGCGATCCGCTGGGGCCTGACATACGGAATCGTGTTGACGGTGGCGCGTTCGCTCGGTGAATTCGGCGCAGTCATCATGGTCTCTTCCGGCTTCCCCGGGGTATCCCAGACACTGACATTGCTGGTGCATTCGCGATACATCGACGACCACAACACCTTTGGTGCGTATTCGGCGGCAACGCTGCTGATGGGCATCGCCATCATTGTCCTGTTGCTGATGACGCTGCTGGACCGTAAGAGGAGCACCACATGATCACAGTGACCGGGGCCCGCAAGAACTACGGTGATTTCGCGGCGCTCGACGACGTGACGGTCAACATTCCCTCGGGTTCGTTGACGGCATTGCTCGGGCCCAGTGGGTCGGGAAAGTCGACGTTGCTGCGTTCGATCGCAGGGCTCGAAGAACTCGATTCGGGAACCATCACCATCGCAGGCAAGGACGTCACCGGCGTCTCGCCGCAGAAGCGAGACATCGGTTTCGTGTTCCAGCACTACGCGGCGTTCAAGCACATGACGGTGCGGGACAACGTGGCGTTCGGGCTCAAGATCCGCAAGCGCCCGAAGCCGGAGATCGAGAAGAAGGTCAACGAACTACTGGGGATCGTCGGCCTCGACGGCTTTCAGCATCGGTACCCGGCGCAGCTGTCCGGTGGTCAGCGTCAGCGCATGGCGTTGGCGCGCGCTCTGGCTGTCGACCCGCAGGTACTTCTGCTCGACGAGCCCTTCGGCGCGCTCGACGCGAAGGTTCGTGCCGACCTGCGCACCTGGTTGCGTCGTCTGCACGACGAGGTGCACGTCACCACCGTTCTGGTCACCCACGACCAGGAGGAGGCTCTCGACGTGGCAGACCGTATCGCGGTGCTGAACAAGGGTCGGATCGAGCAGATCGGCGAACCAGCCGACCTGTACGACCGCCCGTCGAACGACTTCGTGATGTCCTTCCTCGGATCCGTCGCGAAGCTCAACGGGCAGCTGGTTCGTCCGCACGACATCCGCCTCGGCCGCGATCCGAGCATGGCTCTCGCTCAGGAGTCCGGAACGGCCGAGTCCCTGGGCGTCACACGCGCCACCGTCGAGCGCGTCGTCTACCTCGGCTTCGAGGTTCGAGTGGACCTGCGCAACGAGGCAACGGGCGAGCTCTTCTCGGCTCAGGTCACGCGCGGTGACAGTGCAGCGCTGCACCTCGAGGCGGGGGAGACGGTGTACGCCCGGGCAACCCGGGTGCCGGATCTGCCGGAGACTCCGGTGTCGACGCCGGTGCAGGAGCCGGTCACGGTGAGTGTCGTCGGCCAGGTATGACCCGCTCGCCCTGATTGCCCAGTTCTACCCCCACCCATAGCTGAGCGAACGGCACTTTCGGTCTCCTGATGGCGCCGAACGTGCCGTTCGCTCAGAAACCGGGGGTCGGGAAACAGCGAAAGAGTTCAGCCCTCGCGGCAGACGAGGACCGGGCACTGGGCGTGGTGGATCAGGCTCTGACTGGTCGATCCGACGATCGACGCCATGAACGGGCTGCGGCCATGGCTGCCGACGACTACGAGTTGCGCCTCCGCCGAATGCTCGAGCAGCGCTTTCATCGGTCCGCTGCGTTGGACACTGCGGGTGACGTCGACGTCGGGGTACTTCTCCGTCCACCCGGCGAGGCACTCGGACAACAGAGCGTGCTCGTGCTGCTCGTACGGCCCCCAGTCCACGAAGCGCCTGGCTTCGGAATACCCGCCCAGCGAGGCGTGCTCGTTCCACGTGTGGACCGCAACCAACGGTGCGCCGAGGAACGCGGCAAACTCGAAAGCGTGTGCCACGGCTAGTTCACTGAGCTTGCTTCCGTCGACGCCGACGACGATGGGCCTGGTGTCGGCTGTCGCGTGATCACCGTTGCCGCGGAAGACAGCCACGGGACAGTGTGCCCGGTTGACCACCCGAATGGTGTCGGACCCGAGAAACACCGATTGCATCTCGCTCGTACCCGCCTGACCCAGCGCAACGATGCGGGCGGATTTCGACAGCTCGACGAGTGTGGTTGCGGGAGTGCCGGTCACGAGGCCGCGTTCGATGGTGACGTCGGTGTGGTCATCGCGGATGGCGTCCTCGGCCTCGTCGAGAAGTTTGGCACCCTCGACGCGAAGGTGGTGGTCGAACATCTCTTCGTCGGTGACGTTGGTACCGCCACCGGACTCGGGTTGTCCTGGCAGCACGTGGGTCAGCCGCAGTGGTTCGTCGAATCTCTTTGCAGCCGATGCTGCCCACCTCGCGGCATTGACCGCGCTTGCCGAGCCGTCGATACCGGCCACGATTCCGTGTCGAACAGATGCACTGGTCATGGAAGTCTCCTCGCGTCGCCTCCCTACCAGTGTGTCCCTGCTCACCCCAGGTTCGCTACAAACTGGTCAGCTCCCGTGTGGCGAGAACGTCGGTAGGTACCGCTGCGCGAGATCGACGCGGGCGCAACGACAACAGAGCGGTGATGAATCCGTTACCAGGCAGTGTCAGTTCCACGTTCTTCAACACGGTTCGGCGCATCAACGCGAGCAGAGCTGCGACGCCGGTGACAGCCATCCACATCGGTAGTGGGTACAGCGTCAGGCGTTCACCCAAGCCGAAGGTGAGGGTTCGTCCGAGAAGCAGTACGGCGCCGACGATTCCGGTTGCTGCGCACAGTCCTGACCACACTGCGATCCACTTGCTGTGCTTCCAGAACTGAATTGCCATGAGTACGAGTACGGCATGACGGGCGACGAAGCCCGGAAGTACTGCGGTCCAGTGAACGAAGGTCCCGTCGTTGGCCGGGAAGAGTCCGGTAGCCGCGGTGCTCAATGCAACGACGACGGCAAGACCGAGAATCCACTTTTTCGCACGACCGTCCGGAATGTACTTGTGTAGCAAGGCCGCACCGAGGATGGTGAGCGCACCGAGGATCATGAAAGCCGCGTTCATGACGTCGTGCATCGGCGAACACGAATCCACGCTGCATGTCGTCACACCCAGTGAACTGATGGAGTCACGCGCGAAGCTGTACGGCGTCTTCCAGGCTCCGGCCGTGAAGATTTCGACAAGCAGGTAAAGCACCGACAGGACCCATGCGATGCCGGCTGTGCCGAGGCGAAGATTGTGAGTGATGGTGTTCCCTCTCGCGGCGCTCTGAGGGGATTGCACCCAAAGATCTGTTTCGCAGGCGAAGGAGGTACCTTCGCGGGCTGGACAGATCCAACACTACGGTAACAATCTGATAACGGCCTGTGAAACCGGATCAGGCGGAGCGGACCAGACGGTCGGGTAGTGCATCAGCGACTTGTCGGTAACGGTCGATCATCGTTTCGATCAGTAGAGAGTGCCCACCGATCGTGTCGGCGAAACGCGCGCGCGGACACGCCGTTGCTGCGGCAGCGCTGAGTCGATCGGTCAGCAGGCCGGGAGCCAAGAACCACGGTGCGACGACAACGCGTTCTGCGCCGTCCTGCTCGAGAGCGGAGATCGCCTGGGCAACTGTCGGTTCCGCAGACGTGGCGAAACAGATTCGAACACCCGACCAGTTGGTTCCGGTCAGAAGCGTGGAGGCCAATTCTGAGGTCGCGGCATTGGCGCGCGCGTCGGACGAGCCGACTGCCGCGAGAGCGACACCGACCGACGGATCATCCGGCCGTGCACCTGCTTCGAGAATTCGCTCGCGCACCGCTTCGATCAGCCGAGCATCGCGACCCAGTACGTCTGCTTGGAACACGGTCAGTTGGGGGTGGCGCACCGCGGCAGCGGCCAAGAGCCCCGGCAGATCTACCCGAGCATGGAAGGCGTTGCCCAGCAGCATCGGAACAACAACGGCGTGAGTATGGCCGTCGTGTGCAACTCCGTCCAGGACCTGATCGATGGACGGTGCATTGAGATCGAGAAACGCCAGCCGGACATCGAGGTCTGGCCGGGCTTCACGAAGAGCCGCTACGGCAGCCGTGATCACCCGAGCAGAACGGGGATCACGGCTGCCGTGAGCAACAGCAATGAGCGGAACCATCGTCTTAGACGCGCTCGCCCAATTCGACAGCGGAAATGACGTCGCCGACGAGGCCTGCGGCGAGAGTGTTTCCACCGGCGGGATCGATCAGCAGGAAGCTGCCGGTGTGGCGATTGACGGCGTAGTCGTCGGCCACGATCGGCTCGGCCACCCGGATCGAGATCTTGCCGATCTCGTTGAGCTCGAGCGTTTCCGGGCCCTGATCCGTGGTGAGATCCTGCTCGTTGAATCGCTCCACCAAGCTGCCGACGATGGCCTGCGTCGTGCGCGTGCCGTGCTTGAGCAGCAAGCGTGCACCGGGGCGCAGCGGCTTCTCGGCCAGCCAGCAGACGGTGGCGTCGAATTCGCCGATCGGCTCGGGTGCGTCAGACGGTGAGGCGATGGTGTCGCCGCGGGATACGTCGACGTCGTCGGCCAGGATCAGTGTGACACTGCGCCCGGCGTGGGCGACGTCCAGTTCACCGTCGGCCGTGTCGATACGAGTAACGGTGGTGCGCGTACCCGAGGGCAGGATCACCACTTCGTCGCCGGGTACGACGGAACCGGCAGCGACCTGACCGGCGTATCCCCGGTAGTCGAGGAACTCGGCGGTGCGGGGGCGGATCACGTACTGCACCGGGAAGCGCAGGCCGACGCGATGCGGCTCGGCGTCGACCGGAATCGACTCGAGGTGCTCGATCAGCGTGGGGCCGGTGTAGTACGGGGTCTTGTCGGAGCGGATGGCGACGTTGTCACCGTGCAGTGCCGACACCGGGATCTCGACGACGTCTTCGCTTGCCCAGCCCAGTGAGCTGGTGAGTTCGTTGAACTCGGCGGAGATCGAGGTGAAGACCTCTTCCGGGTTCTCGACGAGGTCGATCTTGTTCACGGCGAGGACGAGCTTCGGGACACCGAGCAACGCCAGAACCGCTGCGTGCCTACGAGTCTGCGCGATGACACCCTTGCGGGCATCGACCAGCAGGATCACGAGCTGAGCCGTCGAGGCACCGGACACCGTGTTGCGGGTGTACTGCACGTGGCCCGGTGTATCGGCCAGCACGAAGGTGCGCTTGGGGGTCGCGAAGTAGCGGTACGCCACGTCGATGGTGATGCCCTGCTCACGCTCGGCGCGCAGACCGTCCACCAGCAGTGAGAGGTCAGGGGTGTCGAGACCGCGGTCCACCGACGCACGGGTCACGGCGTCGATCTGGTCGGCGAGAACGGATTTCGTGTCGTACAACAGGCGGCCCACGAGGGTGGACTTTCCGTCGTCGACACTGCCGGCAGTTGCCAGTCTGAGCAGATCGCTCATCAGAAGTAGCCCTCTCGCTTGCGGTCTTCCATGGCCGCTTCGGAAACTCGGTCGTCGCCACGGGTCGCGCCGCGCTCGGTCAAACGTGATGCTGCAACCTCGGCGAGAATCGCTTCGTTGTCAGCCGCATCGGAGAGAACAGCACCGGTGGTCGAACCGTCGCCGACGGTGCGGTAACGCACCGAAAGGGTCTGCAGCTCTTCGCCGTCAGCCGGACCACCCCAGACTCCGGGGGTCATCCACATGCCGTCGCGCTGGTACACCGGACGCTGGTGGGCGTAGTAGATGCTGGCGAGTTCGACGTTGTCGCGAGCGATGTAACGCCAGATGTCCAGCTCCGTGAAGTTGCTGAGCGGGAAGACGCGCACCTGCTCGCCGGGGGAGTGGCGACCGTTGTAGAGGTTCCACAGTTCCGGGCGCTGCTTCTTGGGGTCCCACTGGCCGAAAGCGTTGCGCAGCGAGAAGATCCGCTCCTTGGCGCGGGCGCGCTCCTCGTCGCGGCGAGCACCACCGAAGACGGCGTCGAAGCGGTTCTCGGAAATCGCGTCCAGCAACGGAACGGTCTGCAGCGGGTTGCGAATACCGTCGGGGCGCTCGGTGAGGCGACCGTCCGCGATGTACTCCTCGACGCTCGCCACGTGCAGGCGCAGGTTGTACTTCGCCACGACGTGGTCGCGGAAGTCGAGAACTTCCTGCAGGTTGTGGCCGGTATCGACGTGCAGCAGGGTGAACGGCAGCGGCGCAGGCCAGAAGGCCTTGATCGCCAGATGCAGCAGCACGGTGGAGTCCTTACCGCCCGAGAAGAGAATGACCGGGCGTTCGAACTCGCCGGCCACCTCTCGGAAGATGTGGATCGCTTCGGACTCGAGGGCGTCGAGAGTATCGAACTGTGTGCCGTCGAGCTGAGGACGTGAAAGTGTCAAGTCAACTGTCATGATGCGTGCAACCCGCATTCTGTCTTGGAGGCACCGGCCCAACGACCGCTACGCGGATCGCTGCCGGGGGCTGGCTTGCTGGTGCAGGGTGCGCAGCCGATGGACGGATAGCCCTCGTCGACAAGAGGATTGACGAGGATGGAATTGGTGTCGATGTAGTTCTGCATCTCCTCGTCCGACCACGGAGCGATCGGGTTGATCTTCACGAGTCCGAAGGCCTCGTCGAAGGAGATCAGGGGAGCGTTGGCGCGGGTGGGCGCTTCGACGCGGCGGATGCCGGTCACCCACGCGCTGTAGCCGGACAGTGTCTGCTTGAGGGGCGCGACCTTGCGCAATGCGCAGCAGCGGTTGGGATCACGGGCGAACAGATCCTTGCCCTCGGCGACATCCTGCTCGGCAACGCTCGCCAGCGCGCGTGCATTGATGACGTTGACGCCGTAGACCTGCTCGACCGCGTCACGCGTGCCGATGGTCTCGGGGAAGTGGTAGCCGGTGTCGAGGAAGAGTACGTCGACGCCCGGATGAACTTGTGCGGCAAGGTGAACCAGCACCCCATCCTGCATGTTCGACGCAACAATGTAAGAGTCACCGAACGTGTCCTCGGTCCACTGCAACAGTTCCTGTGCGCTGGCGCCGTCGAGTTCCACGGCACCGCGCTCGGCGATGGACCGAAGCTCGTCGGCAGTTGCTCGCGAAATGTCCACTGTCATCGCAAATCTCCTTCGTCTGCGCGCACTGCCCATTCGGCGAACCGTTCACCTTCGTTGCGGTTCTTCACGAACTGACGTACGACGCGGTCGATGTAGTCACCCATCTCGACGCTGGTGACCTTGTGCTGGCGCAGCTTGCGTCCGAAGGCGCTGTCGAATCCGAGGCTGCCTCCCAGATGAACCTGGAAACCCTCGACTTGATTCCCCTCACCGTCGTCGACGAGCTGGCCCTTGAAGCCGATGTCGGCGATCTGCGAGCGAGCGCAGGAGTTGGGGCAACCGTTGATGTTGATGGTGATCGGCACGTCGAGCTGGCTGTTGATGTCGGCGAGACGCTGCTCGAGTTCGGGCACGAGCACCTGCGAACGCTTGCGGGTCTCGGCGAACGAGAGCTTGCAGAACTCGATGCCGGAGCAGGCCATCAGGTTCTTGCGCCAGTGCGACGGACGGGCGGGAAGGCCCAGCGCGTCGAGATCGGCGATGAGCGGCTCGAGCGTCTCGTCTGCGACGTCGAGGATGATCAGCTTCTGGTACGGCGTGAAGCGGATCCGGTCGCTGCCGGCCTTCTCGGCGGCGTCGGCGACCTGAGCCAGGATGTCTCCCGAGACGCGGCCGGCGATCGGAGCGAAACCGACTGCGTTGTGGCCGTTGCGGGTCTTCTGGATGCCGACGTGATCGATCGGGCGCTTGGGCTTCTCCGGCGCGGGGCCGTCGATGAGCGGGCGCTTCAGGTACTCGGTCTCGAGAACCTCGCGGAACTTCTCGATCCCCCAGTCCTTGATGAGAAATTTGAGCCTTGCCTTCGCGCGCAGACGACGGTAGCCGTAGTCACGGAAGATCGAGACGACACCTTCCCAGACATCGGGGACCTCGTCGAGCGGAATCCAGGCGCCGACGCGCTGCGCCAGCATCGGGTTGGTGGACAGTCCGCCGCCGACCCAGAGGTCGAGGCCCGGGCCGTGCTCGGGGTGGTTCACGCCGATGAAGGCAATGTCGTTGATCTCGTGAACGACGTCCTGCTGACCGGAGATGGCGGTCTTGAACTTGCGCGGCAGGTTGGAGTACTTGGGGTCGCCGATGTAGCGGCGCACGATCTCGTCGATCGCCGGGGTGGGATCGAGGACCTCGTCGAGCGATTCGCCGGCCAGGGGAGAACCGAGGACGACGCGGGGGCAGTCACCGCACGCTTCGGTGGTCTTGAGTCCGACGGCTTCGAGGCGCTTCCAGATCTCCGGGACGTTCTCGACCTCGATCCAGTGGAACTGGACGTTTTCGCGGTCGGACAGGTCGGCGGTGTTCCGGCCGAATTCCTTCGAGATGCCGGCGATGGTGCGCAGCTGCTCGACGTTGAGAGCGCCGGCGTCGCAACGCACGCGCATCATGAAGTATTTGGCCTCGAGCAGGTCGATGTTCTCGTCGCCGGTGAAGGTGCCGTCGTAGCCTTCTTCGCGCTGGGTGTAGAGACCCCACCAGCGGAAGCGGCCGCGAAGGTCGCTCTTGTCGATGCTGTCGAAGCCCTGCTTGGAGTAGATGTTCTCGATGCGGGCCCGAACGTTGAGCGGGTTGTCGTCCTTCTTGGCCTGCTCGTTGGCGTTGAGCGGCTCGCGGTAACCGAGGGCCCACTGACCTTCGGCGCGACGCTTGGCGGGACGCGCAGCGCGTGCAGGCCGGGCTTCGGCGGGTGCTGCCGAATCGGCGGGTGTGGCGGCGTCGGTGGTCGACGTCATCGATGAACTCCTGGATCTGGGCGGTTGATCGGCACGCGGCACGCACTTTCGACGAACTGTGGCGGTGTCTGATCGGGACGCACCGGTCCGTGTCGGAAATCGAGGGGGCTGTCCTCGGTCTCGGAAAGCTCGCGGCCGGCAGGTGTGCTCACTAAAACGAACAGCTGGAGAAGCTGCGTCCCTGAAAAGGCATGTCCCTGAAAAGGCATGTCTCTGCAGAGAGTGTTTTGGCGAAGCAGATGGAGATGAGCGGGAAAGGCTGGAAGATCAGTGAAAGATCAACAGCTACACAGGTGCAGACACGACGAGCTGCACACACGCTTGAAGTCGACATGGCGACGCGCCACAAGTCGCACTCCGAGTCCGGTCATGCGGACCATTGTGCCACGTCAACTCGATAATTCCGACTCGGGCGTATATTTCCACGAAAAACGGGGGAAATATCGAGTTCAGGCCACGCGCCGACCTGCATCGCAGGCTGAATAGGTGTGCGTTCCGGATGCTGGGACACTGGAGGCGTGAATGCCACCAGCACGACTCCCACTCGACAGAGCGAGGCGACGCCCTTCGCCTTGCCCGCGCGATCGCTCGAGGGTGTCGGGAAACGGCCGTTCGGGATCTACATCCACGTCCCGTTCTGTGCCACCAGGTGTGGGTACTGCGATTTCAACACCTACACAGCCGGTGAGCTCGGAAGCTCGGCGTCGCCGCAGTCGTGGTTGGAGGGCTTGCGACACGAACTCGATCTCGCGGCCGAGATGACGGGCGCCCCGGCAGCGGAGACAGTGTTCGTGGGCGGTGGAACGCCGTCGCTGCTCGGCGGCGACGGGTTGTCGGACGTGCTGTCGGCGGTGCGGAGCAGCTTCGGCCTGGCGTCCGGCGCCGAAGTGACGACGGAATCGAACCCCGAATCGACGTCGCCGGAATTCTTCGGTGCTCTCCGCAGTGCCGGATTCACTCGGATTTCCCTCGGTATGCAGTCTGCCGCCCAGCACGTTCTGAAGATCCTCGACCGCACGCACACTCCCGGCCGCGCCGTTGCGGCCGCGAAAGAGGCTCGTGCAGCTGGTTTTTCGCACGTGAACTTGGATTTGATCTACGGAACGCCGGGGGAGCGCGACCAAGATCTGGACGCCTCGCTCGATGCGGTTCTCTCGGCCGACGTCGACCACGTCTCGGCCTATGCGCTGATCGTCGAGGACGGCACCGCCATGGCTCGAAAAGTTCGGCGCGGCGAATTGCCCGCCCCGGACGACGACGTGCTGGCCTCGCGATACGAACGAATCGATTCACGCCTGTCCGAGGCAGGCTTGCAGTGGTACGAGGTCTCCAACTGGGCAAAGGCGGAAACCGCGGACTCCGGTGACACCCGCTGCCGTCACAACCTCGGCTACTGGGACGGCGGTGACTGGTGGGGCGCCGGTCCGGGCGCGCACAGTCACGTCGGCGGAGTGCGGTGGTGGAACGTCAAGCACCCGGCGCGGTACGCGGAACAGTTGGCCCTCGGTGAACTTCCCGTCGGCGGCAGTGAAGAACTGACCCCCGAGGACGAACACATGGAGCGCGTCATGTTGACCGCACGGTTGCGTACGGGACTTCCGTTGTCGGAACTGTCTGCATCCGAACGACTTTCGGCCGAACAGGTGGTAGTCGACGGGTTGGCCGTGATCGAGAACGATCACGTGGTTCTCACCGACCGTGGTCGTCTACTTGCCGATGCGGTGATCCGCACGATCCTGACCTGACGCGCCTCCATCCTTCGCCGCGTAGCGTTACCGCGGTGGCCATCATTCATCGTGCGCAGTTGAATCCGTCCAAGAACGACCTGCTCCGAGCGTGGGTGCCCAAGCAGCCATGGATCGGGTCGGTCGACTGTTCGTCGCTCGAACGCGTCGACGCCTATCGTTTCGACGACCCGGACGGTGAGGTCGGAATCGAGACGCACCTGATGCGCTCGGCCGACGGACGATTTCTTCAGGTCCCGCTCACGTATCGTGGCGCTCCGCTGGACGGGGCGGAGAATGCGCTGATCGCGACCATGGATCATTCGGTACTCGGCGAGCGGTGGGTGTACGACGCGTGCTGCGATCCGGTCTACGTGAGCGCGGTGGCAACCGCGATTCTGACCGGTGGGGCCGGAGTCGATCTGGTTTTCGCGGACACCGCCGATCACATCCCGGTGACGGCTCACGTAGTAGGCAGCGGTACGGCCGGCGCGTCGGTACCGGCAGTCGAATCCGTGACCTGCTCGACAGTCGGCACCGACACGATCGTCAGCGCGGGAGATCTGGAATTGACCGTGGTGAGAGTGATCGACGCAGACCGAGTGTCAGGCTCGGCGACGCTCACCGGAACCTGGCCGGGGCAGACGAATCCCGCATTGCTCGCGTTCGTCGGTTGAGTCTCGGCGCCTGAGCCGCGTGAGCGTCAGCGGACGCCCTCGATGACACCGGGCATCGCGTCGAAGTCGAAGACACGCGCGTGCAGCACGACGCGGTTTCGCAGGGCCGAACGAACCGCTCGGTGCAGGCCGTCTTCGAGGTAGAGAGTGCCGCGCCACTGCACTGCGTGAGGGAACAGATCGCCGTAGAAGGTCGAGTCCTCCGACAGCAGGCGATCGAGTTCGAGGACCTTCGTGGTGGTCACGATCTCGTCGAGTCGAACCTGACGTGGAGGGAACTTCGACCAGTCGCGTAGAGACAGTCCGTGATCGGGATACGGTTTGCCGTCCATCACGCCTTTGAAGATCATGTG
The DNA here is from genome assembly GCF_016598535.1 of Rhodococcus sp. P-2. Lineage (GTDB taxonomy): Bacteria > Actinomycetota > Actinomycetes > Mycobacteriales > Mycobacteriaceae > Rhodococcus_F > Rhodococcus_F baikonurensis. The sequence continues at coordinate 4,098,586 of NZ_CP066779.1, forward strand.
CCGCCTTGTCCATGGTTGTGCGATCGACCTTTCGCCGATCTCACTCCACAGTAAGGGCAACAGCCGTCTCTGGCGCTCGGGCGATTAGACTGCCAGTGGGAACCGATGTGTAAATGTCGGTGTTCGTTCTGTTCAGGAAACGGAGGTGGCAACGATGTCGAGTACCGACGACAGGCGTTTCGAGGTCTTACGTGCAATCGTGGCCGATTACGTCTCCACCCAGGACCCGGTGGGATCCAAGGCCCTGGTCGAGCGTCACAACCTCGGAGTGTCGAGCGCCACGGTGCGCAACGACATGGCATTCCTCGAGGCCGAGGGCTACATCGCCCAACCTCACACCAGTTCCGGGCGCGTCCCCACCGACAAGGGATACCGCGAATTCGTCGATCGCATCGCCGACGTCAAGCCCATGTCCGGGCCGGAGCGTCGAGCGATTCTGGAGTTCTTGGAGTCGGGGGTCGACCTCGACGACGTTCTGCGTCGCGGTGTGCGACTGCTGGCGCAACTGACCCGTCAGGTCGCCGTCGTCCAGTACCCGTCGTTGTCCGCGTCGTCGGTTCGGCACCTCGAGGTGGTCGCGCTGACGCCCGCGCGTCTGCTCCTCGTTCTCATCACCGATTCCGGCCGCGTCGATCAGCGAATCGTCGAGCTCGGTGACGTCCTCGAAGACGAAGACCTTTCCCGGTTGCGCACGCTTCTCGGCGGTGCCCTGGAAGGCAAGCGCCTGGCCGCCGCGTCGATTGCCGTCGCGGAACTGGCCGACGAGTCACCGGCCGACCTACGCGACGCCGTGATCCGGTCGGCAACGGTTCTCGTCGAGACCCTGGTCGAACATCCGGAAGATCGCCTCGTCCTGGGCGGGACCTCCAACCTCACGCGCAACGCCGCCGATTTCTCCGGTCTGGCCGGCTTCCCCGGTTCACTGCGCGCAGTGCTCGAAGCACTGGAAGAGCAGGTAGTGGTCCTCAAACTGCTCGCTGCGACGCAGAATTCCGGCACGGTCACCGTTCAGATCGGTGAAGAGACGCAGGTCGAACAGATGCGCGGAACCTCCGTGATTTCGACTGGCTACGGCGCGGCCGGTACCGTTTTCGGTGGTGTCGGTGTGCTCGGACCCACTCGGATGGACTATCCGGGAACAATTGCATCGGTTGCCGCCGTTGCCAGATACATCGGCGAAGTTCTCTCCGAGCGATGACGGACGTCGACATTCGTCGGCACGCCTCCTCGCGAGGACTGAGGAAAACCTAGAAGTAAGAGAAGGACGAGAGACTCAACGTGGCACGGGATTACTACGGATTGCTCGGCGTCGACAAGAACGCGACAGACCAGGAGCTCAAGCGCGCTTACCGCAAGCTGGCACGCGAACTGCACCCGGACGTCAACCCTGACGAGGCGGCGCAGGCCAAGTTCAAGGAGATCTCGACGGCCTACGAGGTCCTGACCGACCCGGAGAAGCGTCGCATCGTCGATCTCGGCGGAGACCCACTCGAGTCCGGTGGCGGCGGCGGTGGTGGCTTCGGCGGCGGATTCGGTGGCGGTGGCCTCGGCGACGTCTTCGAAGCATTCTTCGGCGGCGGTGGCGGTGCAGGTCGTGGCCCGCGCGGTCGTGTTCAGCCCGGCGCCGACTCGTTGCTTCGCACCAAGCTGACCCTCGCAGAATGTGCGACGGGAGTCAGCAAGCACGTGACCGTCGAGACGGCCATTCTGTGCGACAGCTGCACCGGCGCCGGAACCAACGGCGACTCCAAGCCTGTCCGCTGTGAGACCTGCAACGGTGCCGGCGAAGTTCAGTCCATCCAGCGCTCTTTCCTCGGCCAGGTCATGACTTCGCGTCCCTGCCCGACGTGCCGCGGTGCCGGTGAGACCATCCCGGATCCCTGCCACAAGTGTGGCGGCGACGGCCGAGTTCGGGCCAAGCGCGACATCACGGTGAAGGTCCCGGCGGGCGTCGCCGGTGGCATGCGCATCCGTTTGACTGCGCAGGGTGAAGTCGGCCCCGGCGGCGGACACCCCGGCGACCTCTACGTCGAGATCGTCGAGCAGCAGCACGACGTCTTCGTTCGAGACGGTGAAGACCTGCACTGCACCATCCGCGTTCCCATGGTCGACGCAGCACTCGGTACCACCGTCACCGTCGACACCATCATCGACGGCCCCAAGGAAATCACCATCGAGCCAGGCACCCAGCCCGGGCACGTAGCTGTTCTTCGCGGTCATGGCATGCCGAAACTGCGGTCGGGAGTGCGCGGCGACGTGCACGCTCACCTCGAGGTGGTCATCCCGAGCCGTCTCGATCACAAGCAGTCCAAGCTGCTCAAGGAATTCAAGCTGCTCCGCGATCGTGACGAGGCCGAGGTTGTCTCGACGGCCTCGCAGAACAGCGGTGGACTGTTCTCGCGTCTTCGCGAAGCATTCAGCGGCCGCTGACGGTGGCCGCAACGGTCTTCTTTCTCGACCCGGTTCCCGGCGTCGGTGAAATCGCAGTTCTGGACGGGCAGGAGGGTCGCCACGCGGCCACTGTCCGCCGGATCGGTGTCGGCGAGCGACTGGTGTTGGCCGACGGTCGTGGCCGGGTGGCCGACGCCGAGGTGACGAGTGTCGGCAAGGATCGCCTGGAGCTGTTGGTCAGTGACGTTCAGGTTCTCGAGCAGCCCAAGCCGTTGGTGACCCTGGTTCAGGCACTTCCCAAGGCCGAGCGCTCCGAGTTGGCTGTCGAACTTGCCACCGAGGCGGGGATCGACGCCGTGATTCCGTGGCAGTCCCTGCGTTGTGTCGCCAAATGGGAAGGCCCGAAGCTCGCCAAGGGCGTCGCTCGCTGGCGAAGTGCGGCGGTGTCTGCGGCAAAGCAGTCCAGACGCGCGTTCGTTCCGGAGATTGCGGAACTGCACAAGACGCCGGCGGTGATCGCGTTGGTTCGCGACGCCGTTACCCGCGGCGCTGTGGTTGCGGTGCTTCACGAATCGGCGACGACGCCGTTGGCCGGCTTGCCGCTGGCGAGCGCAGACGAGGTATTTCTGGTTGTCGGTCCCGAAGGTGGGCTGGACGATTCGGAGATCAGTGCGTTGTCGGAGGCCGGGGCCACTCCGGTGCTTCTCGGCCCGACGGTCCTGCGCACGTCGACCGCCGGGGCTGTTGCTCTGGGCGCGATCGGAGTGCTGACCGATCGCTGGGGACCACGGCCACTGCACTGATCGTGCTGTGATCCCGGGCTGAATCGGATCCGGCGCTCAGCGAAGTGTCAGATTTGCGCACTATCGTAAGGACGTCGGGGGTCGCCTTCGGCGTGAGTTGGTTCGGGGATTTCAGGAGGCCAGATGTTGTCACGTGCGCATATGCGAATCGTTGGAGCGGTGTGTGCCGTGGCGGCGATGATGCTCGTCGCGGGGTGCACAGTCTCCACGGGAGACAATCCGGGTTCCTCCAGCAGTGCCGTCACCACTACACCGACCAGCGAGGCTCTCGTCACCGTCACGCCGGCGGACGGCGGAACCCCGGTGAGTCCACTCGACCCCATCGAGGTCCAGGTCGCGAAGGGAACACTGACGACCGTCGCGCTGACCAATCCCGAAGGTAAGGAAGTCGCCGGTATCACGACGCCGGACAAGACGTCCTGGAAGCCGAGCGAGCCACTCGGGTACGGCAAGACCTACAAGTTGGTCGTCGACGCCGTCGACGCGAATGGTGTTGCCACGACCAAGAACACGACGCTGACCACCGTCGCGCCGAGTAATCAGACCCGCGCGTACATCAACACCACCGGTGGCGCCTCGATTTCGGACGGTGGCACGTACGGTGTCGGCACCGTCGTCGCCGTACATTTCGACGAGTTGATCGGTGACAAGGCCGCGGCCGAGAAGTCTCTGCTGGTCACCACCAATCCGCCCGTACAGGGATCGTGGTACTGGGTCGACGGTCAGAACGTTCACTGGCGACCGCAGAACTACTACGCACCAGGCACGACGGTCTCGGTGAACGCGAACATCTACGGCAAGCAGCTCGGCAACGGACTGTACGGCCAGCAGGACGACACCGTGTCCTTCAAGATCGGCGATTCCCACGTCTCTGTCGCCGACGACAACACCAAGATGGTGACCGTCTACGAAAACGGTCAGGTGATCAAGGAAATGCCGACCTCGATGGGAATGGGCGGCACCGAAACGATCGGCGGCACGACGCTCTCCTTCTGGACCCAGCCCGGGACGTACACCGTGATGGACAAGGCCAATCCCGTCATCATGGATTCGTCGACCTACGGTCTGCCGATCAACTCGCGCCTGGGCTACAAGGAATCCATCAACTGGGCCACCCGCATCAGTACGGACGGTATCTATCTTCACGAGTTGGAGAGCACCGTCTGGGCGCAGGGAAACACCGACACCTCGCACGGTTGCCTCAATCTGAGTGCGGCCAACGCCAAATGGTTCTTCGATTTCTCGCAGCCGGGAGATGTCGTCGAGATCAAGAACACCGGCGGCGCTCCGCTGGAGGTGTGGCAGAACGGCGACTGGACCCTCTCGTGGGCAGACTGGGCCGCAGGCAGCGCCCTCGCCTGAGATAGATTTCCTCGGTGCCTCGATTCAAGATTCCGTACGGCCGACACGAGCAGCAGTTCGGGCATCTCTACGTTCCCGACGGAGTCGCTGACGGCCCGATCCCGATCGTCATGCAGATCCACGGCGGTTTCTGGAGCGGGCAGTACGGATCGACTCTGGGCACCGCATTTGCCGTCGAACTCGCGCGGCACGGTGTCGCGGTGTGGAACATCGAATACCGCCGCCTCGGAGCGGGCGGTGGTTGGCCGGAGATGTCCGCCGACGTGAAAACGGCGTACGACGAGATCCCCGGACTGGTGGCCGCGAAGTCCTCGGCCGAATTGGATCTGAATCAGATTCGCCTGCTCGGGCATTCGGCCGGCGGACATCTTGCAGTGTGGCTGGCGGGGGAGAAGGACACGTTCACCAGACCTGAACGGGTCATCGCCCAGGCTGCCGCACTCGATCTGGCGTCGGCAGGCGAGCGTGGACGACGGATCAGTTTCATCGAGGATCTGTTCGGCGTTCCGTTCGACGCGGACCCGGATCTGTATCGCGGTGCTTCGCCACAGCATCGACTGCCGATCGGCGTCCCCGTTGTCTGCGTCACGGGTGCGTTGGATCTGCAGGTGCCGGCCAAGGTGAGCTCCCGATACGCGAAAGCCGCGGAAGCGGCTGGTGATCCCGTGGCACTGCGTGTGATCGAGGGCGAAGGACACGACGCATTTCTCTCACCCTCGACCGAGTCATGGCGGGTCTCCCGCGAGTTGGTTCTCGCCGAAGACCCGCTCGCGCCGGGCACGTCAGACTGACACAGGGCCTTGCTGCACCGGGGCCTTCTTGCCCGGCAGGATGAACGCCACGACAACTGCCCCCACGAACAGTGCAAGACCGCCCGCCCAACTGGCCGCCGAAATCGCGTCGGCGTACGCACTGCCGGCCGCATCGAGCAACGGCCCTGCCTGAGCTGCCGCCAAGGGATTGGCTGCCATCTCTTCGGCGACCAACGAAGCGCCGCCGACGGATTCTCCCGACACCTCCATCGCGTACGCAGCCTGTTGCGCCAGCTCACCTGTCAACTGCGGAACCTGCATGCCGCCTATGAAGCCTGCGATCGAATCCTTGTAGCTCGCAGCGAGGATGGAGCCCAGGATCGCGATTCCCAGCGAGCCGCCCAGTTCGATGGCGGTGTCGTTGAGGCCACCGGCGGCGCCGAGATCGTCCTCGGAGAAGTTGTCCATGATGGCGTCGGTGGCCGGCGGTTCACTCAAGCCGATGCCCAGGCCGAGCAGGATCAGTGGGACGGCGAACATCCAGTAGCCCGAATCGCCGTCTACCTGCGTGAGAATCAGAACACCGACCGCGGCGACGACCATGCCGCCGACGATGGATGCCCGGACGCCGATCAGCGGAGTGATCCGGCCACTGACCACGGCGCCGATCGAAACGGCAATTGCCAAGGGCAGCAGACGAACACCGGTTTCGAGTGCGCCGTAGCCGAGGATGAACTGGAACTGCTGTGAGATGAAGTAGATGGCACCGAACGCGGCCAGGAACAGCAGAAGTACGGCGAGCGTCGCGCCGCCGACCATGCGCTGGCCGAGCTTACGGACGTCGAGCAGTGGTTGCGGGTGACGCAGTTCCCAGACGACGAACGAGACGAGACCGATCGCAGCGAGTGCGGCGGCGCCGATGGGCCCGCCGGTCCACCCGAAGTGGAATCCGTTGATGATCGAGTACACGAGCGAGCCGATGGTGACCACCGAGAGTGCGCCGCCGATCCAGTCGATCCGGCCCAGGTGCTCCGCCTTGCTCGGCGGTACCAGGATTACGGCGGCGACGGCAGCGACTGCGGCGATCGGGACGTTGATCAGGAAAGTGATGCTCCAGGAATGGCTGTCGAGAATCCATCCGGCCAACAGCGGGCCGAGTGCGATCGCCAAGCCCGACGTCGCCGCCCACGCCGCGATGGCTCGTGATCGCTCCGCTTTGGGAAAGGTGGCGACCAGAAGCGAGAGTGTCGCGGGCATGATGATCGCGGCGCCGACGCCCATGATCATTCGTGCCGCGATGACGGCGTTGGTGGTGTCCGCGATACTGCCGAAGACGGCGCCGCCGGCGAACACTGCGAGTCCGGCGAGAAGTGCTCCGCGGCGGCTGTACTTGTCACCGATCACGCCGAACAGCAGCATCAGTGCGGCGTAGGGAACGGTGTAACCGTCGATGACCCATTGAAGTTGCGTGCTGGTGAGGCCGAGGTCTCTGGTCATGTCCGGTGCCGCGACGATCAGCGCGGTATTCGCCATCACGACGATCAGCAGACTCAGGCACAACACCCCGAGCGCGGCCCATCGTCGTGAGTACGGCTGGTCCATATCCGAGACAGGTTTGCTGATGAGTGTCGTCATGACGCGACTCCGTTCCTGATGATCGAAGAGACTCCTCGATCTATTTGCACACTGATGTGTAAGTTAATAACTTGCACACCGATGTGCAACTATGATTGATCTAGATCACAGTTGGGCAGTCGAAAGAGGTGGAACGCGCGTTGACGCACTCGGGCACAGTCGTTTCGGGAACTGCCGAATCGGGCGGACGGCAGCGTCGTAGTCAGGCCGCGGCGAATCGCAATCGCATCATCGAGGCGGCGATCACGGCGTTCGCTGCTGACCCGGATGCGAGCATGGACGACGTCGCGAAGGCCGCTGGTGTGGTCAGGCGAACCGTGTACGCGCATTTCGACAGCCGTGAGGCGCTGATCAACGGCATCGTGGACGAGGCGTCGACCGATCTTGTTGCTGCGCTGAGCCAAGCCGGTGAGCCGCCCGAGCGCCCGGATCTGGCGACCGCCGTACTGGCATTGCTGTCATGGCCGGTCGGCGATCGATTCCGGATGCTGCTCAGCTTTGCTCGCAAAGAGTTGGGGGAGCAGCGGATTCTCGATTTGATGGAGCCCGCGCGCGCCGTGAGTATCAGCGTCGTCGAGCGCGGTCAGCGTGACGGAACCTTCTCGACATACCTGCCGGCCGAGACTCTGGTAGCGATGACCGAGGCGATCACGATCACTTTGTTCGATCAGGCCAACAGTGGGCTCATCACGGACTCCGGCGAATCCTTTGCCGCCGTGTGCCTGGTCATCGCGGGTATCAGTCCGGACAGAAGTGCCGAGATCGTCGCCGAGGCGTCGGAATGGATCCGAGAATCGCTGCCGTCCGGTCGCCGCGAGGATTGAGCCGCGACGATTAACAAGTGGGCCGTGTCCGACTCTGGCGCTAGACTTCGAAGTATCGAGGCTCACGAGTCGAGTGGGCTGATCGGACCAGAAAGCAGGCCATATTCACCACGTGAGTGAACACAGTGAACTCGACGGGAACCGTGTAACCACCATCACCGAGCGCGCTCTGCCCGCAGAGCGCACCGTCCGTTCGAGTATGGATCTGGCGCCGGAGACCGTGCGTCAAATCCTGGGGGCGACGGACGAGAATCTCACCGCGATCGAACGTGAGCTTCGTGCCGACATTCATGTACGTGGCGGAACCATCTCCCTGTCGGGGACGGCTGCAGACGTTGCGCTGGCAGAACGTGTGTTCAGTGAATTGGCGTCGCTGGCCGGTCGGGGGCAACCCATCGCACCGGACGCTGTTCGACGAACCATCGGCATGCTCACCAACGAGGTCGGCGAGTCTCCGGCCGAGGTGCTCTCCCTCGACATTCTTTCGCGTCGGGGCAAGACGATTCGGCCCAAGACCCTCAACCAGAAACGCTATGTCGACGCCATCGACGAGAACACAATCGTGTTCGGAGTCGGCCCGGCCGGTACCGGCAAGACCTACCTCGCCATGGCCAAGGCCGTTCAGGCGTTGCAGGCCAAGCAGGTCTCTCGGATCATCCTGACCAGGCCGGCCGTCGAGGCCGGCGAGCGACTGGGCTTTCTGCCCGGCACGCTGCACGAGAAGATCGATCCGTACCTGCGCCCGCTGCACGACGCATTGCACGACATGATGGATCCCGAAGCGATCCCGAAGCTGATGCAGGCCGGAGTCATCGAGGTCGCTCCGCTCGCCTACATGCGTGGACGGACGCTCAACGACGCCTTCATCATCTTGGACGAAGCGCAGAACACCACGGCCGAGCAGATGAAGATGTTCCTGACCCGCCTCGGGTTCGGTTCCAAGATCGTGGTCACCGGAGACGTGACCCAGGTCGATCTGCCGGGCGGGGCCCGTTCGGGTCTGCGTGCGGCGTCCGAAATCCTCACCGGGATCGACGATATTCATTTCGCCACCCTCGACAGCAGCGACGTCGTACGTCATCGGCTGGTCTCCCACATCGTCGACGCTTACGAGCGTCACGAATCGGATCGGTCCGGCGAGTTGGCGGTCGGAAACCGGGCGCAGCGCCGCGCTGCACATGCTCATTCACCGCGGCGGTAGGCTGATCGACGCATCAACCCCTACTTTTCCCAGGAAAGAGCGTCGCACATGAGCATCGAGGTCTCGAACGAATCGGGCATGGACATCTCCGAACCGGAGTTGATCAGCGTTGCCCGTTTCGTGATCGCTCGGATGGATGTCCATCCGGCGGCCGAGCTGTCGATGGTTCTCGTCGACTCCGCGACGATGGCGGATCTGCATGTTCGCTGGATGGACCTGCCGGGCCCGACCGACGTGATGTCGTTCCCGATGGACGAACTCGAGCCTGGTGGACGTCCTGATTCCCCCGAGCCTGGACCGTCGATGCTCGGTGACATCGTGTTGTGTCCGTCTTTTGCTGCCGATCAGGCCGACAAGGCCGGGCATTCACTGGCTCACGAACTGGCATTGCTGACCGTTCACGGTGTGTTGCACCTCCTCGGCTACGACCACGCGGAGCCGGAAGAGGAGAAGGAGATGTTCGGCTTGCAGAACAGCCTCCTCGAAGAGTGGTACGAAGACCTTCGCCGTATCGACCGCGAAGCAGCACTGGCCGAACGCGATCAGAAGCTGCTCGGCAAAACCGGTTTCGTCGACGGAGTGGACCGATAACAGTCATCCGGGGGTTCTGTAGTGAGTAGCGCCATAGCGCTCTTTGTTCTGGCGATTGCTCTTGTCCCGGTCGGTGGTGTCTTCGCGGCCGTCGACTCGGCGCTCAACACCATCTCGTCGGCGCGCATCGACGAGATGGCCAAGGAAGAGCGAGCCGGTGCCGCGCGAGTGCAACGCATCCTGACCGATCGTCCGCGATACGTGAATCTGATGGTCCTGCTTCGCATTCTGTGCGAAATCACGGCCACCGTCGTACTCGTGGGCGGCCTGATCGACATCCTCTCGCTGGGCTGGGCGCTGACCGTCACCGCGGTGATCATGGTTCTCGTCTCGTACGTGGTCATCGGTGTCGGACCGAGAACACTTGGGCGCCAACATGCGTACTCCATCGCGATGGCCGCGTCGTTGCCCCTGCTGTGGATCGGTGTTCTGCTCGGGCCGATCAGTCGCGTCCTGATCCTCGTGGGTAACGCATTGACCCCGGGTAAGGGCTTCCGTAACGGTCCGTTCGCTTCGGAAATCGAGTTGCGTGAACTCGTGGACATGGCGCAGGAACGCGGCGTCGTCGCCGACGAAGAACGCCGAATGATCCAGTCGGTCTTCGAACTCGGAGACACGTCGGCACGCGAGGTGATGGTGCCCCGCACCGACATGGTGTGGATCGAGAACGACAAGAATGCCGGGCAGGCAACGTCGTTGGCAGTGCGCAGTGGTCACTCTCGCTTGCCGGTCATCGGGGAGAACGTCGACGACGTGCTCGGAGTCGTCTACCTCAAGGATCTGGTCAAGCAGACCTACCACCTGCCCGACGGCGGCCGGAACGTCAACGTCTGCGACGTCATGCGGCCCGCGGTGTTCGTTCCCGACTCGAAGCCGCTCGACAGCTTGCTGGCCGAGATGCAGCGCGACCGCAACCACATGGCGATCCTCGTCGACGAGTACGGCGGAATCGCCGGGCTGGTCACGATCGAGGACGTCATCGAGGAGATCGTCGGTGAGATCGCCGACGAGTACGACGAGGACGAGACTCCGCCCATCGAGGACCTCGGGGACGGAATGTTCCGCGTATCCGCTCGGCTTCCCATCGAAGACCTCGGTGAATTGTTCGATCTCGAACTCGAACTCGACGAGGTCGAAACCGTCGGCGGGCTGATCGGATACGTACTCGGCCGAGTTCCACTTCCCGGTTCCGAAGTGGAGTACGACGGTTTGATCCTGCGCGGCGAGGGAACCAATACGGGCCGAGGACGAGTACGCATCAGCACGGTGTTCGTGCAGCGCATCCCGCGGTCCGAAGACGAAGAGACAGAAGACACCGATGACTGAGCGAGTGTTCAGCGAGGAGCAGTTATGAGCAAGAACGAATTCCGGTCAGGCTTCGTGTGTTTCGTGGGTCGACCCAATACGGGTAAGTCCACGCTGACCAACGCGTTGGTCGGCAGCAAGATTGCGATCACGTCCTCGCGCCCGCAGACGACGCGCCACACGATTCGCGGCATCGTCCACCGCGAGCATGCGCAGCTGATCCTGGTGGACACCCCAGGACTGCACAAGCCGCGCACACTGCTCGGGCAGCGCCTCAACGACCTGGTGCGTGACACCTACTCCGAGGTCGACGTCATCTGCCTGTGCATCCCCGCCGACGAGGCCATCGGGCCCGGCGACCGCTGGATCGTGCAGCAGGTCCGTCAGATGGCGCCCAAGACCAAGCTGGTCGGCATCGTCACCAAGATCGACAAGGTCAGCCGCGACGCCGTCGGCAAGCAGTTGCTCGCGCTGTCCACCCTGCTCGGCCCCGAATCCGAGGTCGTCCCGGTCTCCGCGAAGTCGGGTGAACAGGTGGAGATACTGGTCGACGTCCTCGCCGGCCTGATGGACGAGGGCCCCGCCTTCTACCCGGACGGCGAACTGACGGACGAGCCCGAAGAGGTGCTCATGGCCGAGCTCATCCGTGAGGCTGCGCTCGAGGGTCTCGGCGAAGAGTTGCCGCACTCCTTGGCCGTGGTGATCGAGGAGGTCATCCCCCGCGAGGGACGCACCGAGAAGCAGGGCGAGATGCTCGACGTCCATGCGTTGCTCTACGTCGAGCGGCCCAGTCAGAAGGGCATCGTCATCGGTAAGGGCGGAGCGCGTCTGCGGGAAGTCGGCACCAGCGCTCGGCTGCAGATCGAGAAGCTGCTCGGGGTGCGGATCTTCCTGGAGTTGCACGTCAAGGTCGCCAAGGACTGGCAGCGGGACCCGAAGCAGCTCGGACGCCTGGGCTTCTAGGGCCTCCGGCCCCGTGAGCGGTTAAGGAGTCCAGGGACTGCCTAACCACTCACAGGGGCCGGAGGACCCTGAGAATCGCCGCGCCGATGTCCTGCTCGTCGACGCCCGTAGCGAGGCGTCGGAGTTGGAGTCCGGTGATGACGGCGACAAGCGTCGATGCAATCGACTCCGGATCCGGTACGCCGAGTGCCGTCAGGATCGTGACGGTCAGATCGTCGTAGGCGGCAAAGCATTCCACCGCCACCTCATGAAGTTCGTGGTCCCGGCCGGCTGCGATGTACATCTCGAACGGTGCGATCCGCTCGGCGGAGAACGACAGGTCTCGCGTCACCTTCTCGGCGATCGCCGCAGCGTCCTCGACGCTCAGACCTTTGTCGCGGTACTCCTCGGCCAAGGCACGCAGGCGCGTCGTCTCGTCGGTCACGAAACGAGACAGCGCAGCCCGAAGCATGTCCGACTGGCTGGCGAAGTGATACGTGATCGATCCGAGTGAGACGCCGGCCTGCGCGGCGATGCGCCGGTTGCTCACACCAGGGATGCCGTCGGTACCGACGACGTGCAGAACGGCGTCGAGTATTCGCTCGCGAACGTCCCGGTTACTCATCGAATCACCACCACGGCTCGGGGCGAACCTGATCCCAACGCAGGACCGATTCCAATTGTGACGCGAGCGAGACCAACAGCGGTTCGGTGTTTTCGTTGCCCATCAACTGCGCACCGATGGGCAGGCCGGCCGTGCTGAATCCGGCGGGTACGTTGACCGAGGGCCAGCCGAGGACGTTCCACGGCCACGCGTACGGGCAGGCTCCGGTCATGACCTTGTCGGTGTCCCAACCACCGATGCCGTCGATCGCGGTCGCCATGATCGGTGGAGTTGCCGTCGTGGGTGCCAGGACGACGTCGTAGGTGTCGAAGATCGCTCCGATCCGCTTTCGCATCCGCGGTTCGGCGGCACGGGCCGCGCGCAGAGGTGCGCCGCGAAGTAGCTTGCCGCTGTGTGCATTTCCGCGCGTTCGGGCGTCGACCAGTGTCGGATCGGGAACGCGTCCGAGCCAGTCGTGGACCCCGACGAGTGAGCGGGGCAGAAAGTTCAGGCCGAAGATCAGGCCGTAGGCGGGATCGTCGACGACGACATGGTGTCCGAGTCCGCGCAGCGTGTCGGCGATCGAATGAACAGCCAGGCGCACTTCCGGGTCCAGCTTCACGGGAGTGGCGGTGAACGGATTACGAAGGGAAAGAGCGATTTTCAGCTTTCCGGGGTCGCGTCCCACTGCGTCGCTGACGGTAACCGGTGCCGGTTTGTGGAGATCGCCGTCGTGGTTGCCGGCAGCGACGTCGAGCAGCAGTGCCGCATCGGCGACGGTGCGAGCGAGCGGGCCGTTGACCGTCAGGCCGTAGAACGCTTCGGCGTCGGGCCAGGTGGAGATGCGCCCGCGCTGCGGTTTGATTCCGACGAGGTTGGTCCAGGCCGCGGGAATCCGGATGGAACCGGCTCCGTCGGAACCGATTCCGGCGCTGACCAATCCGGCAGCGACTGCCGCGGCGGTGCCGCCCGACGATCCGCCGGGAGTGTGGTGACGCGACCACGGATTGCGCGTGTAGCCGAAGGCCGAACCGCTCGTGAGCGGCCACTGGCCCAGTTCCGGGCTGTTGGTCTTGCCCACGATCACTGCGCCGGCGTCGCGGAGGCGTCGAATCATCTCCGAGTCCTCGGTCTTGGCCGGGAAATCGCCCGGGCAACCGAAGGCGGTGGGTTCGCCGGTGATGTCGACGTCGTCCTTCACTGCGATCGGCACGCCGAGAAGCGGTAGGCGCTCGCCGAGTGCGAGACGTCTGTCGGCCTCGGCAGCTTCCTCCAGCGCCTTCTCGCGCCGCACGATCTTGAACGCGTTGAGGTGAGGCTGAGTGGCCTCGATGCGGCTCAGCGTTGCCTCGGTGGCCGCGACGGACGAGGTAGCACCCGAGGCCAGACTCGCAACCTGGTCGACGAGACCGGGGGCGAGATCGTGGTCGGTTCGAGAAGTCATCAGGTTCCCTTCGCAAAACTGTTCGTTCGAACGAACAGTAACTTGTTTCAGTATTAGCGAACTTCGGTTTCGCGTCAAGATCGCGTCAAGACGCCAGGTCAGTGCGTAAGTGGATCGTCAGAGACGCGGAATCAGCCTCTCTGGAGGTCGAAGCTGAGAGAGCGCATCCGGTCGAGGGCGACCGAGCGTCATGGCTGCGATGCACAGCAGCACGGCAAAAGATTTCGAAGAGGGAAGCTCATGGCCGATCTGGCCTACGTTGCTCTGATTCTCGGCGGTTTTCTCGTGTGCGCGCTGGTACTGCGCGCCCTACAGGCGAGCGCTCCCAAATGACGGTTGCCGGTGTGGTCAGCGTGGTTCTGATCGCCGTCGCCGCGGCATTGGTCATTTATCTGCTCGTTGCACTCGTAGATCCTGAGAGGTTCTGATGTCGCCCGCTCTCGCAGCCGGCCTGCAGATTGTCTTTGTCCTCGTCGTTCTGGCAATCGCCTACGTTCCGGTGGGCGACTACATGGCACGTGTTTACTCGTCGACGCGAGATCTGCGGGTCGAGAGTGTGATCTACCGCGTCGGTCGGATCGACTCGCGGGCCGAGCAGACGTGGTACGGCTACGCCGCGAGCGTTCTCGGATTCTCGTTGGCGAGCGCATTGTTCCTGTACTTCCTGCAACGGATTCAGGGAGTACTGCCGCTGAATGACGGACTGTCCGGCGTCAGCCCAGCCGTTGCCTTCAACACCGCGATTTCCTTTGTGGCGAACACCAACTGGCAGTCGTACACGCCGGAAACGACGATGAGCAACTTCGTTCAGCCCGTCGGTCTGGCGGTGCAGAACTTCGTCTCGGCCGCAGTCGGCATGGCAGTGGCAATCGCCTTGGTACGTGGTTTCATTCGAGTGGCCAGGGGCGGTGAGATCGGCAACTTCTGGGTCGATCTGACGCGTGGTTCTCTGCGCATCCTTCTCCCGTTCTCCTTCGTGATCGCCCTGATCCTGTTGAGCCAGGGAGTGATCCAGTCGTTCCACAGCAGTTTCGCCTCCACCGGCCTCGACGGCAATGCGGTGACCAATGCACTAGCTCCCGTCGCGTCCCAGGAAGCGATCAAGGAACTCGGCACCAACGGTGGCGGGATCTTGGCTGCCAACTCGGCGCACCCGTTCGAGAACCCCACCCCGCTGAGCAATATCGTCGAGATTCTGGCGATCCTGTTGATTCCGGTCTGCCTCACCCGGACATTCGGAACTCTCGTCGGGGATCGTAGGCAAGGCCTCACCCTGCTGGCAGTGATGGGAATCCTGTGGAGCGGACTGCTCGCGGTGACGCTCGCTGCCGAATCCGGCGCACGCGGTGTTGCCGCCACAGCAGCTGGTTCGATGATGGAGGGCAAGGAAGTTCGCTTCGGAATCCCCGGATCGGCATTGTTCGCGGTGGCGACCACGGGAACGTCGACGGGTGCGGTGAACTCTGCCCACGACAGCATGTCGCCCCTCGGCGGAGGCGCGGTCCTGCTCAACATGTTGCTCGGCGAAATCGCGCCGGGTGGAGTCGGAACCGGCCTCTACGGGATTCTTGTGCTCGCACTGATCGCGGTGTTCGTCGGCGGACTGTTGGTCGGTCGCACCCCCGAATACCTCGGCAAGAAGTTGGGTCGACGCGAGATCACCCTTGCAGCACTGTCGATTCTGGTCATGCCCGCACTTGTCCTGATCGGTACCGCCATCACCGTGATCCTCGGATCGACCACCGGTTATCAAGGCAACGGGGGAGATCCGGGCACGCCGGGATCGATCCACGGGTTCAGTGAGGTGCTCTACGCCTTCGCTTCCGCCTCGAACAACAACGGCAGCGCGTTCGGCGGTCTGACTGTCACCAGCGACTGGTTCCAGTCGTCCCTCGGAATCTGCATGCTTCTGGGCCGATTCCTGCCCATCATCTTCGTTCTCGCTCTGGCCGGTGCCCTGGCCTCGCAGAAGAAGGTGGCGCCGACGGCGGGCACCCTCCCCACATCCGGTCCGATGTTCACCGGCTTGTTGACCGGCACCGTCGTTCTTGTTGCTGCACTTACATTCTTCCCGGCCCTCGCGCTGGGCCCGCTAGCGGAGGCTCTTCAATGACCGTGCGTATCAGTGAGAAACCCGTGGTAGCGCAAGACGCTGCCGACAAGGTTGATCCAGGGCAGTCCCGTCAAGTACACGCAGGCGTATTCAACCCGCGGCAGATGATCACCGCGTTGCCGGGGGCCGTACGCAAACTCGACCCACGCCACTTGGCGCGTAACCCGGTCATGTTCGTGGTGTTCGTCGGTTCCGTCATCACCACCGTCATGGCGATCGCCGATCCCTCGGTGTTCTCCTGGGTGATCACCCTGTGGCTCTGGTTCACGGTGATCTTCGCGAACCTCGCCGAATCCGTGGCCGAAGGGCGAGGCAAGGCCCAGGCGGCCAGCTTGCGAAAGGTCAAGCAGGACACCACCGCACATCGGATCACCATGAGTGGTGCGATCGAATCGGTGTCCGGCACCGAACTGGTGGTCGGGGACCGGGTGATCGTGGTTGCGGGCGAGGTCATCCCCGGCGACGGCGACGTGGTCGAAGGTATTGCCTCCGTGGACGAATCGGCGATCACCGGTGAATCGGCACCGGTAGTCCGTGAATCCGGTGGCGACCGCTGTGCCGTCACCGGTGGTACGACGGTTCTCTCCGACCGCATCGTCGTGGAGATCACCGCGGCACCGGGCAGTTCGTTCGTGGACCGGATGATCGCGCTCGTCGAGGGTGCTTCGCGTCAGAAGACACCCAACGAGATTGCGCTCAACATCCTGCTCGCGTCGTTGACCGTCATCTTCCTCCTCGCCGTCGTTGCCATCGGCCCGATGGGCTTGTACGCAGGGCACGAACAGGATCCGATCAAGCTGATCGCACTCCTCGTCTGCCTGATCCCGACGACCATCGGAGCGCTGCTCTCGGCGATCGGTATCGCGGGGATGGACCGGCTCGTCCAGCGCAACGTTCTCGCGATGTCGGGGCGTGCCGTGGAAGCTGCGGGCGACATCGACACCCTGCTGATGGACAAGACCGGAACCATCACCTTCGGTAACCGTCGGGCGACCGCGCTCCATCCGGCGCCAGGTGTAACCGCCGACGACCTCGCTGCGGCAGCACGCTTGTCGAGCCTGGCCGACGGAACTCCCGAGGGACGGAGCATCGTCGAGTTGTGCGCAGCGGAGTTCGGTCTCGCTGCCGAGCCGACGCTGGACGAGGAACGCGCCGAGTTCGTTCCCTTCACGGCACAAACGCGGATGAGCGGACTCGACCACTCCGGACGCCACATCCGAAAGGGTGCAGCAGATGCGGTGATGAACTGGGTCGTCAGTGGCGGTGGACACGCAGAGACCGCGGTGACCGACACCGTGAACGACATCGCGCAAGCCGGCGGAACACCACTGGTAGTTGCCGTCAAGAACGGTGAGAGCACTTCGATACTCGGCGTGATCGCGTTGTCCGACGTCGTCAAGCCGGGAATGGCTGACAGATTCGCCGAACTCCGGGCGATGGGTATTCGCACGATCATGATCACCGGCGACAATCCGTTGACCGCGAAGGCGATTGCCGACGAGGCGGGCGTCGACGACTTCATGGCGGAAGCCACCCCGGAAGACAAACTGGCCCTGATCCGGAAGGAGCAGGAAGGCGGACGTCTCGTCGCGATGACCGGTGACGGGACCAATGATGCTCCCGCCCTTGCCCAGGCGGATGTCGGGGTCGCGATGAACACGGGAACCTCGGCAGCCAAAGAGGCCGGGAACATGGTCGATCTCGATTCCGATCCCACCAAGCTGATCGAGGTGGTGGAAATCGGCAAGCAATTGCTGATCACCCGCGGCGCGTTGACCACATTCTCGTTGGCGAACGACCTGGCGAAGTATTTCGCAATCCTGCCGGCATTGTTCAGCGGCATCTACCCGCAGCTGGACGCGTTGAACATCATGCGGCTCGCCACCCCCGAATCGGCGATCGTCTCGGCCGTGATCTTCAACGCCTTGGTGATCATCGGTTTGATTCCGTTGGCACTCAAGGGTGTTCGATACCGACCGTCGACGGCATCGCAGTTGCTCGGACGTAACCTGCTCGTCTACGGTCTCGGCGGTGTGATCACGCCGTTCGTCGGTATCTGGTTGATCGATCTCGTCGTACGTTTGATTCCTGGAATTGGGTGACCTGACATGCGTTTCACTATCGGTTTTGCCAAACAGGTGTGGGCGGGTCTGCTCGTATTGCTCGCGCTCACCGTCGTTCTCGGTGTGATCTACCCTGCCGCCGTGTGGGGTGTCAGCCGAATCAGTTCGGGATCGGCCGAAGGCTCACCGGTCACCGACGCCTCCGGTTGTGTGGTCGGCAGTGCCTGGGTGGGTGTCGATCCGCAGGTTGCCGAAGGGCAGCAGGACCCGTTCTTCCACAATCGTGTCGTCGGATCGGTTTCGGACGAGGATCCGTTCGCCACCGGTGATCCCGCCGCGGCACTGCCGTCCAACCAGGGGCCGAGCAGCGAAATTCTGGCCGGATTCATCATCGAGCGTCGGGCGGCCATCGCGGCACGTGAGGGCGTCGACCCGGCATCGGTTCCCGTCGACGCCGTCACCGGCTCGGGCTCGGGTATCGATCCCCACATCAGTCCGGCGTACGCCGGACTGCAGGTCGCGAGGGTGGCGGCGAACAACGGCATCTCGGAAGATCAGGTGCGAGAGTTGGTGGCCGAGCACACCGACGGTAGGCAACTCGGATTTCTCGGAGCCGAGCGAGTCAACGTCCTGGAGTTGAACCTGGCACTCGGATTGACGGCACCTACGTGTGCTGCGCCGACGACTGGTGGATGATTGTCACGTGAGTTCTTCGGAGAAGGTCGGTCAATCTTTCGGTAGGGCACGCAAACGCGGTGAATTGCGTATCTACCTCGGCGCTGCCCCCGGCGTCGGAAAGACCTTCGCGATGCTCGGTGAGGCTCATCGGCGTCGAGATCGTGGCTGTGACGTGGTCGCGGCCGTCGTGGAGACACACGGCCGCGCCCGCACGGCGGCGCAGATCGGGGACCTCGAGATCATTGCGCCGAAGCTGGTGGACTATCGCGGAACACGGATGCCGGAACTGGACGTCGAGGCCGTGTTGGCTCGGCGGCCGGCCCTTGTCCTGGTGGACGAGTTGGCACACACCAACACGCCGGGGAGCAAGAATCACAAGCGCTGGCAGGACGTACAGGAACTGCTCGACGCCGGAATCGACGTCCTGTCCACGGTCAACGTGCAACACCTCGAAAGCCTCAACGACGTTGTCGCGCACATCACCGGCGTGGTTCAGCAGGAGACGGTTCCGGACGCGATAGTGCGTAGTGCGGCGCAGGTCGAGCTGGTCGACATCACCCCGGAAGCGCTGCGCCGCAGACTTTCTCATGGCAACGTGTATTCACCGGAACGCGTCGATGCGGCATTGGGTAACTACTTCAGGCGCGGAAACCTCACGGCGCTACGCGAACTGGCTCTGCTGTGGGTGGCCGATCAGGTGGACGCCGCACTGGCGAAATACCGCGCCGAGAACAAGATCACCGACACCTGGGAGGCGCGCGAGCGCGTCGTCGTTGCCGTGACCGGGGGACCGGAGTCGGAAACCCTGGTACGACGCGCATCTCGAATCGCGTCGAAGTCGAGCGCCGAACTGATGGTGGTCCACGTCGTGCGCGGTGACGGACTCACCGGGGTCTCGGCCCCCGAGATGGGCAAGGTGCGTGCGTTGGCCGTCGGGGTCGGCGCGACGCTGCACACCGTTGTCGGTGACGACGTACCGTCGACGCTCCTCGAGTTCGCCCGGGAGGAGAACGCCACACAGTTGGTGTTGGGAACGTCGCGGCGTTCTCGCCTGGCCCGCATCCTCGACGAGGGGATCGGCGCCGCGGTGGTTCAGCAGTCCGGCGGTATCGACGTTCACATGGTCACGCATGAGGAAGCAACGACGCGGCGACGCATTTCGGTGCTGGGGCGCTCGGAGCGCCGAGTCCTGTCGTGGATTGCGGCGATCGTCGTACCTTCGCTCGCGGCGGCGATCATGGGTCTGGTCGACCGAATTTCCGGGGTCAACGGGGAGAACGCATTGTTCTTCGTCGTGGTCGTTCTGGTTGCCCTCCTCGGCGGCGTCGGCCCGGCGATACTGTCAGCCCTGATTTCGGGACTGCTGCTCAACTACTTCTTCACCGATCCGCGGTACAGCTTCACCATCGCCGAACCTGACAACTTCATCACCACTGTCGTGCTGTTGATCGTGGCTGTGGCAGTTGCCGTTCTGGTCGACGCCGCAGCAAAGCGCGCCCGAGAGGCGAAGCGCGCCTCCGAGGAAGCCGAACTGCTCACCTTGTTCGCCGGATCAGTTCTCCGCGGAGCAGACCTGTCGACACTTCTGGCGAAGGCACTCGAAATCTATCGCCAGCGAGGGGTTTCCGTCATCCATCACGACGACGGCGTCATTGCCGCCGTGGGAACGCAGCCGCCGACCACGGACGACGAAGCGGATACGGTCTGTGAGGTCAACGACGGGGAATACGCGCTGTTGTTGGCTGGACCCGACCTGAGTGCGCGGGATCGACGAGTGCTGACGGTGGTGGCTCACCAAGCCGTCGGAATGATCCGCCAGGAGAAACTGACCGTCGAGGCGAGCAAGGCTGCCGCGCTCACCGAGGCTGATCAACTGCGTCGAGCCCTGCTGTCAGCGGTAAGTCATGACCTGCGAACGCCTCTCGCCGGAGTGAAGGCTGCGGTGTCGAGTCTGCGCAGCGACGACATCGAGTTCTCGCCCGAAGACACCGCTGAATTGTTGGCAACCATCGAGGAGTCGGCGGATCAGTTGACGGCACTGGTCGGGAACTTGCTCGACTCGTCCCGCCTTGCCGCCGGCGTGGTGAAACCCACGCTGCGGCCGGTGTATCTGGACGAGGTGGTTCACCGCGCGTTGCTGGGCCTCGGCATCGGCGGACGCTCGGATTCGCGAGCTCGCAGCGTAGTCGTCGACGTGGGTACCGTTGCAGTGCAAGCAGATCAAGGCCTGCTCGAGCGGGTGATCGCGAACATCGTCGACAACGCTCTGCGCTACGGGGGAGAAACCCCGGTGCGAGTCGGGGCGGCGCAACTCGGTGATCGTGTGGTGATCAGTGTCGCCGACACCGGCCCGGGTGTTCCGCGAGGTGAGGCCGAAACGATGTTCCAACCGTTCCAACGGATGGGCGATCGTGACAACACCGGTGGAGTGGGCCTCGGGCTTTCCGTGGTGCGCGGATTTGTCGACGCCATGGGCGGAACGGTCAGCGCCACAGACACACCCGGTGGGGGATTGACGATGATCGTGGAATTGGCTGCGGCCGGTACGAATGGGAATGGATCATGAGTCGAATCCTGGTAGTGGACGACGAACCGCAGATTCTGCGGGCTCTGCGTATCAATCTTTCGGTGCGCGGGTACGAGGTGGTGACGGCGTCGACGGGCGCCGGCGCGTTGCGGGCTGCTGCCGAGCGTCCACCGGACGTCGTGGTGCTCGATCTCGGACTGCCGGACATGGATGGCACCGAAGTACTTGCGGGCCTGCGTGGCTGGTGCACGGCGCCGGTCATCGTTCTGTCGGCGCGCACGGACTCCGCGGACAAGGTCGAGGCGCTCGATGCGGGCGCCGACGATTACGTCACCAAGCCTTTCGGGATGGACGAGTTTCTGGCCCGCGTGCGAGCTGCGGCGAGGCGGGGAACCTCCGCGGCCGATACCTCGGAACCGTCGGTCGAGACCGCGTCGTTCACGGTCGACTTGGCTGCCAAAACGGTGAGTCGGCGCGGTGAACAGGTGCACTTGACGCCGACCGAGTGGGGCATGCTCGAAATGCTTGTGCGCAACCGCGGAAAGCTGGTCGGGCAGAAGGAATTGCTTCGGGAGGTGTGGGGGCCGGCGTATGACACCGAGACCCACTATCTGCGTGTCTACCTTGCTCAGCTTCGTCGCAAACTCGAGGACGACCCGGCCAACCCCAAGCATCTGATCACCGAGGCGGGAATGGGCTATCGATTCGTGGTGTGAGAAACCAGGTGTGAGAAGCCAGGTCAGAGCATCACTACCAATTTGCCACGAGCCGTACCGGCTTCCATCTTGGCATGTGCTCGCGCGATGTCCTCGAACGCGAACACCTCGTCGATCGGTACCACCGCCTCGCCGGACGCCACAGCGGAGAGGAAATCTTGCAGGACGTCGGCAGGCAGGTCGGACGCATCCCCGCCGTACGAGGTCAATCGCACTCCGCGTGGAATGTAGTCGATCGGATAGAAGTCCTTGACTGTCCACTCGTTGGACAGCATGCCCGTGAAACACACGGTGCCGTGAACGCGAGTGGCGCGCAACGTGTCGGGAAGTGTTGGTGTTCCGACCAATTCGAGGGCCAGATCAACACCGCCCGGGAGAATGTCTCGAACCTGTCCGGCCACAGCACCGTCGTCGACAACAACGTGGTCAATTCCGATCGCGGTCAGTGACGCCGCCTTGCGCTCGTCTCGGGTGGTTGCGAGAACTGTGAGTCCCCACCGCTTCGCCAGGACTGCCGTTGTCATGCCGACCGAGGAGGTTCCGCCTCGAATCAGTAGGGATTGACCGGATTTCGCATCCAGTCCCACCGTCAGCGAGCCGTACGACGTCTGCAGCATCTCGGGAACAGCTCCCAATGTCGACCAGTCCAGGTCGCTGGTGAAGGGAACGACCTGGCTGACGGGAACGCACGTGTACTCGGCATATCCGCCGTCGAAGGCTCGACCCATCCCGCCCATCATGGCAGCGACCTGCTGGCCTTCGGTCAGCTCCCCACCGGGGCAGTTCACCACTTCGCCGATGGCTTCGATGCCCAGCACCCGCGGAAAAGTGACGCCTTCGGCGAGGCCGAGGCGGGTGTGAAGTTCGGATCGATTGAGACCGAAGGCCTTCACCCGGACCAGTACCCAGCCCGCAATCGGCACAGGTATCGGAATCTCCCTGATGGTCAATGCTTCTGGCGGGCCGGGGGCGTCGACCACGATTGCGCGCATTGTGTCGGTCATGCTTTTTCCTTCGTAGTCGGTGTCAGGCTTCGGTTGGCTTCACGCAGCGTGGCCAGTGTGGCGCCGAACCGATCGAGAGCGTCGGGCGTCAGCACGGAACCGAGACGGCGTTCCAGTTCGTCGTCGAACGTGGCCTTCGCCCGCCGCAACAGCTCATTTCCCTCGGGGGTCAACTCGATGAGTGAGGATCGTTTGTCTGCCGGATTGGATTGTCGACGGCAGTGCCCCGAGGACTCGATCCGATCCACCAATTTGCTCGTGCCGCCGACGGTGATCGCGAGGGCCTCGGCAATGTCGAAGACCCGACAAGATCCGAGTCTGTCGATGATCTGCATCGGCTCGAATCGACTCAGCGGCAGGTCGTGCTCGATTCGGAGTCTCTGGTCGAGGGCCGTCCACAATTCGGTTTCGAAGCGGACAAGGTTGTCGAAGTGACGGCTCAGGGCTGATCTGGTCACGAGCAGACACCGAGCTGATATGCATTCCGTGGAATCATTCTTTCAGCGTACGCACGATCCGTGATTAATTCCACGGAATCTATTCGCAGGCCTTCCGCGGTGTCGGTGGCGCATGGGAACATATGTTCGTGCCGAATGAACCGCTGGATCGAGAAACGCCAGGTAATCACCCTGGCGGTGCGCATTCTGGGGGTCTCCGACCTACGGGTGACGCAACGATCCTGCACGCGGACCTTGATTCGTTTTACGCATCGGTCGAGCAACGCGACGACCCGACTCTGGCGGGCAGGCCGGTCATCGTCGGTGGTGGAGTGGTCTTGGCGGCAAGCTACGAGGCCAAGGCATTCGGGGTTCGCACCGCCATGAGTGGTGGTCAGGCTCGATCACTGTGTCCCCAGGCGATCGTCGTTCCTCCGCGGATGTCGGCGTACTCGCAGGCGAGCAAAGACGTGTTCGACGTCTTTCACGACACGTCGCCGCTGGTCGAAGGAATCTCCATAGACGAGGCCTTTCTCGAGGTCGGTGGCCTCGCCAAGATCGTGGGAAACCCGCTGCAGATCGGAGCCAACCTCAGACGCGACGTGGCCGAGCAGGTGGGACTTCCGATCACGGTCGGCATCGCTCGCACCAAGTTCCTGGCCAAGGTCGCGAGTGCATTCGCGAAACCCGACGGATTGCTGCGAGTGCCGCCGGAGGGTGAGACCGAATTCCTGCATCCGTTACCTGTCGAGAAACTGTGGGGTGTCGGCAAGATCACGGCCCAGAAGTTGCGAAACTTCGACATCGTGACGGTAGGTGACATCGCTCGTCACGACGAATCCTCGATCGTCTCGATTCTCGGGGGTGGCGCCGGTCGCCATCTCTACGCGCTCTCGCACAACCGAGATCCACGCCCCGTCCGCGCCTATCGTGGCCGCAGTTCGATGGGTGCTCAGCATGCGCTGGGTCGCGGATCCCATTCCCGCGCAGAACTCGATGCGTCGTTGATGTCCCTTGTCGACCGTGTCAGTCGGCGGATGCGTTCGGCGCAGCGGACGGGGCGCACGATCACGCTCCGGCTCCGCTTCGCCGATTTCACGCGGGCCACTCGTTCGCACACGCTGCGCCGATCCACGGATGACACAGCGGAGCTGCTGAACGCCTCGATGGTGCTGCTGGATGAAGCGATACCGACAATCTCGGACAAAGGCATCACGTTGATCGGGGTAGCAGTCTCCAACCTGGATCGTGACGGTGCCCAGCAGCTCGAATTGCCCTTCGACGGTCCAGGATTCGCGAGCCCGGACACTGCGGCCCTCGACTCGGCGATGGACAGTGTCCGGAAGAAGTTCGGCTCCGCGGCCCTCACGAGGGGAGTGCTCCTGGGGCGTGACCCCGATCTGTCGGTGCCGCTGCTTCCGGACTAGGTGAGGTTTTCTCGCAGAGTCGCTCCCTCGTATTCGCGTCGGAACAACCCACGAGCCTGCAATACCGGAATAACGTGGTCGACAAAATCTTCCAGTCCCTGGGGATAGGTCGGTGGCATCAGGTTGAAGCCGTCGGCGCCGCGACCGCGCAACCAGGATTCGATCTCGTCGGCAATCGACTCCGGTGTGCCGATCATCGTTGCGTGACCACCACCTGCAGCCAGCGTTCCGAGGAGTTCCCTCACAGTCGGTGCGTCCTTCTCGACGATCCGCAGAATAGTTGCGTAGCGTCCCTGCGGCCCGGTGAATGCTTCGAGTGGAGGCAACGGAGGCACGGACCCGTCGAGATCCCAGTTATCGCAATCCTGCCCGGTGAACAACGAGAGTTGGCGTATCGATTGTTCGGTGGGCAGCAGGAGATCAAGTTCGGCCTTCTTCGCCCGTGCCTCGGCGACGGTGCTGCCGACGTAGGTGACCAATCCCGGCATGACGGCGACCGAGCTCGAATCCCGGCCGGCGCGCTCGATTCTCGATTTCACGTCCGCGTAGTAGCTCTGTGCGCTGGGTAGGTCGTAGGCAACCGAATAGACTGCCTCGGCGCGTCGCGCCGCCAGATCGCGCCCCTGCTCGGACGCCCCTGCCTGGAACAACACCGGCCTACCTTGCGGGGAGCGCGGAACCGTCAACGGCCCGTCCACCCGAAAATGTTTGCCGTCGTGATCGATTCGAGAAATCCTGCTTGCGTCGGCAAAACGCCCCGACCGGTCGAGAATCAGCGCGTCTTCCGACCATGAATCCCACAATGCGAGGGCCACGTCGACGAATTCGTCGGCTCGTTCGTATCGGGACGCATGATCGGGCATCGCCTCGAGGCCGTGGTTGCGCGCTTCCTGGTCGAACATCGAGGTCACGACGTTCCAACCGGCCCGTCCGCCGCTGATGTGGTCGAGCGACGCCAGCAGTCGTGCTGCGTGAAACGGCGTGTAAAAGGTCGTGGAGATGGTGGTGACCAGGCCGACGTTCGCCGTCGCTCGTGCCATGGCAGTCAATGCGGTGATCGGTTCGAGAAACCACGACGCACCAGACTCGGGTTCTCGAACACTGTGACCGTCCGCGAAGAAAACGGCGTCCAGCTTCCCGCGTTCGGCGATCTGGGCAAGCGACTCGTAATACGTGATGTCGCCGAGACTTTCGACGGGTGAGTCGCGGTGTCGCCACGCCGCACTGTGGTGTCCGCAACCGAGCAGGAACGCACCTATCCGTAGTTGTGCGCCCATCAGTTCTTGACGAGTCCGCCGTCGACAACCAGGTTCTGGCCGGTCACGGCCCGCGACCAGGGTGAGGCGAAAAAGAGTGCGGCGTCGGCAAATTCGTCCGGTGTGGTGACTCGGCGCAGGGGAGTGCTCGCCGCGATCATGTCGAAGACGGCTTCCGGTGTCGCGGCACTCGCATCGGTGGTACGGAGCAAACCGCCGGAGACCATGTTGACTGTGATCCCGTCCGGACCGAGGTCGGCGGACAGTGTCCGTGTCAGTGCCAACAGTGCAGCCTTGGCGGCGGTGTAGTCGTGGTACGGAACTACCGGATTCTGGACCAGATTGGTTCCGACAGTGATGATTCGGCCGAAGCCGAGTTCGCGCATGCCGGAGAGTGCCGCCTGAGTGGTGTTGAGTGTGCCTGCAACGGCTCCGCGTAGTTGAGAGTCGAAGTCGGCCCAGGTGATCGTGTCCGCGTTCGGCCGGGCATCGCCGTTGAACGAGAAGTCGACGAGTGCATTGTCGACCACGGTCGAGATCGGTGCGTCGAATCGCTCGCGTGCGGCGGTGAACAACTGGTCTACCGAACTGCGGTCCGTCACGTCCGCCTGGACTGCGTAGGCGCGATCCTCGCCCAGTTCGGTGACCAGGGCCTCGGCGGCATCACGGCTCTTGTTGTAGTTCACGATCACCCGGGCCCCCGAGCGGGAGAAGGCTCGGCTCAGTGCGGCGCCGAGCCCGCGGGCGCCGCCGGTGATCAGAACGATCTGCTCGTCCAGGTTCAATGCGCGCTGAAATTGCTGTTCGGTCATGTCGACATCCCTCCGCCAGTGCTAACTGGTCAGGTTCATCGGGTCTGATCTCAGCCGACTTTTTCGGCACCCCGTGTCGCCGTCCATCAGACCACGAGAGGTGAATCGTCCTGAACGCCGGGTGCGTAGTAACGACGGGCGCGATGAGTTTTCGATCGCTCGGGAGTCGTAATTGCAAGCGAAGTGGCAACCGGCCGCTCGCCTTCGCCCCGGGAGATTCCGATGACCACCCAGCCTGCCCACCACGACACCCTTTCCGGTAACGGCACGACGACACCTTCGGCCACGGCTCGCAAGGTCGGATACGTGCTCAGTGGCCTGTTCGTCCTTTTCATGCTTTTCGACGGCATCATCCACATTCTCAACCTTCAGACCGTCAAGGATGCCTCGGCCGAATTGGGGCTGCCGGACTCGCTGGCATTGACGGCCGGAGTTGTGCAGCTGATCTGCCTTGCGCTGTACGTGATTCCGCGAACGTCGATATTCGGCGCGATTCTGCTCACCGGTTATCTGGGTGGCGCTGTGTTGACCAACCTTCGAGCTGAACAGCCTCTGCTGAGCACAACCTTGTTCGCCGTCTACACCGGGATCGTCATGTGGGCGGGACTGTATCTCCGAGACGAGAAGGTTCGCGAGATCATCCCGGTGCGGCGGGCCTGAAATCAGACCCCCGAAGGGGTTGCGTGGGACGCGGTGTCCCATTATGTTTGACCTCATTCAAGTCCGTCGACTGCAATCGACGGACTGGCCGTGAGGAGACACCGATGGCTCGGTCAGCGTCGATCGAAGTGGAAAAGCCGTACCACGAGGTACTGCAGACTTTGTCCGAGGGCTCAGTTGCCCGCAGTTTCGATCCCTATCTCGACATCGACTGGGATTCAGCAGAGTTCGCGATCGATCCACATGATCCGAGGTGGGTACTCTCGTCCGTCTCGGACCCGCTCGGAGCGACGCAGTGGTACCAGGATCAGTCGTTGGAGCGTCGAATCGCCATGGGAATGTGGCGACAGGCGAACGTGACCAAGGTGGGTTCGGCCTTCGAGAGCATCTTGATCCGGGGAATGCTGCAGTACATCATGGCGCTGCCCAACCAGTCGCCGGAGTTCCGCTACTGCTTGCACGAGATGACCGAAGAGTGCAATCACATCCAGATGTTCCAGGAACTCGTCAATCGCATGGACATCGACGTGCCGGGTATGCGTCCGATGTTCCGGCGACTCTCGCCCGTCATCGGAGTACTGGGTGCCAAGTTCCCGGTCATCTTCTTCATCGGCATTCTGGCTGGTGAAGAACCGATCGACCATTTCCAGAAGGACTTGATCCGCGAAGGCAAGGACACTCCGCCGGCGATGCTCCGCACGATGGAGATTCACATCGCCGAAGAAGCGAGGCATATTTCGTTTGCGCACGAGTTCTTGCGTAATCACGTCCCGAGGCTCAGTCGTACGAGTCGGGCGGTTACGTCGGTGGCCTTCCCCGCTACGATGCGTTGGCTCGCGGGCGAAATCATGTCACCGCCAAAGGAATTCGCCGAAGAGTTCGGCATCCCGGACGAGGTGATGAAAAGCGCCTTCTGGGGAAGCCCGCATTCACGCCGCATCCTGGGTAACTACTTCGGTGAAATGCGAGCCCTGGCAGACGAACTCGGATTGATGAACCCGGTGTCGAAGCGCGCGTGGCGAAAGCTACGCATCGACGGCGACTATGCACGCTATCGCGGCGAGCCCAAGCGCTCCGACAAGTCCCGGAACTAGTCGGGCCGCGACTGTGCGTCGGAGGACACCAGTTCAGCGATGAGCGTGGACAATTCGACATGAGGATCTATCGTGAGTCCGCTCGAGCGGGCCACGCCGTCGAACATGTACCAGGTGTACTTCGCGAGATCGGCGACGATCTCGTCGCGACTCGGTTTCGGATCGGCGCTTCGGACCCAGTGGGTGAGGGTGCCCTCGACCATCGTCACCACGGCAAAGGGCAGTGAATCGAAGGGGGAGGAATCGATCCCCACGGATCGACCGACTTCGGTGATGGTGGCGCGGGCCGAGTCGGCGATCGTCGCCTTCAGGCTGCTGATCGCGTCGATGCTCTCGTCGTCGTAGTCGGTGGGGCCGGTACCCATGAACTCGTGAATCCGAGGATGTTCGGTGATCCACTCCGCTACGGCACTGATGGTGCGAGTCAGGATCTCGTCGAGAGTGCCGACCGAAATGCTCATCGACGCATCCAGGGCAGCCGCGAATTGGCCGAGCACAAACGCGCGGACTCGTCGATCGAGGTCGTCTCGTCCGCTGAATTGCCGGTACACCACCGACTTGGCGAGGCCGGCACGGTCGGCGATCTGCTGAACGGATACTTCGGCGCCTGCCGCCCGCTCTTCGATCAGTTCGACTGCCGAGGTGAGTATCCGTTTCTGGCGCTCGGAGTTGTGCCGCTCCCACCGAGCTTCGCGACCGGTCAACTCTGCAGTGGCAGGTTGCGCAATTGCGTCGCTCGGCATCGGGTCAGTCTATCCGGACACCATCCAGCTCGGGATCGGGCGCGGCATCGAGCGTTCACGTCGGTACAACGTGGGACACTGGACCAGTGAGGTTGTATCGAGACACGGCGGTGGTGCTGCGCCTGCACAAACTGGGCGAGGCCGACCACATCGTCACGTTGCTCACCCGCCAGTTCGGGTTGGTGCGTGCCGTGGCCAAGGGTGTCCGCCGAACCACCTCCAAGTTCGGCGCCAGACTCGAACCGTTTGCTCACATCGACGTGCAACTACTTCCGGGCAAGAATCTCGACATCATCACCCAGGTGCAGACGGTCGATGCATTCGCCACCGACATAGTCGACGACTACAGCCGTTACACCACGGCCTGCGCCGTACTCGAAACTGCCGAGCGGTTGGCCGGTGAGGAACGCGCGCCGGCCCCGCAGCTTCAGCGATTGACGGTGGGAGCACTGCGCGCGATCGCCGAGCAGGCGCGGCCGGTCGAGTTCGTGCTCGACGCGTTCTTGTTGCGAGCCATGGGCTATGCGGGTTGGGCGCCGGCCCTCGAAGAGTGCGCCCGCTGCAGCGCTCCGGGACCGCACCGTGCATTTCATGTCGCCGCCGGCGGAGCCGTGTGTACCTACTGTCGCCCGGCAGGTGCTGCGACGCCGTCGCCCGGAGTGCTCGACTTGATGGAAGCGCTGCTCCGAGGGGAGTGGGAGGGCACCGATTCGGCGCCCGCGACGCTGCGGACGCAAGCCAGCGGACTGGTCGCGGCGCATCTGCAGTGGCATCTCGAGCGTCAATTGCGGACGTTGCCGCTGATCGAGCGTTCGAGGCCGCATGCAGCCGTCGAGGTCGACTTGCCCGTGAGGCAGGATGGAACACGTGATTCGACGACGCGAACCGCGAACTCCGCTTGACTCTGCTGCTGATCGGGTGATCCGGCCACCGGACCCACATCCGTCCGGAGCGACCCCGCCGATCCTGCAAACCGAACTCATTCCGCGCCACGTCGCGCTGGTGATGGACGGCAACGGACGGTGGGCGCAGGAGCGCGGTCTGCCGCGAACCGCCGGGCACGAACGCGGTGAAGCGGTCTTGATGGACACGGTGTGCGGGTGCATCGAGATGGGTGTCGAGTGGCTCTCCGCCTACGCCTTCTCCACCGAGAACTGGAAGCGCAGTCCCGACGAGGTTCGATTCCTGATGGGCTTCAACCGTGACGTCATCCGCCGCCGACGCGACGAGATGAACGAAATGGGTGTGCGGGTTCGCTGGGCCGGTCGTAAGCCGCGCCTGTGGGCCAGCGTGATCAAGGAACTCGAGATCGCCGAAGAACTGACCAAGAACAACACAGTCATGAACTTGACCATGTGCGTGAATTACGGTGGCCGGGCCGAAATTGCCGATGCGGTAAAGGAAATCGCGAAGCGTGTCGCGGCCGGTGAGATCAACCCGGACAAGATCACCGAGGCGACGGTGGCGAAGTACCTCGACGAGCCCGACATGCCCGACGTCGATCTCTTCCTGCGTCCGTCGGGGGAGCAGCGGACGTCCAATTTCTTGATCTGGCAATCCGCTTACGCCGAAATGGTGTACCAGGAGAAGCTGTTTCCCGATTTCGACCGCCGCGACCTGTGGGCCGCCTGCGTCGAATACGCCTCACGCGACCGTAGATTCGGTGGCGTCAAATGACAGGGGAGAACATGACCGACACCACCGACGAAGCAGCCCGCCTTCAAGAACGCGCGGCCGCCTCGCTGGCGCATTTCGTGACGGTCGATGTGGCTGCGGACGGCTCGCTGGGTTTCCAGTACTCCGGCGCGCTGTGCTCGATCCAGGCAATGAACCT
This sequence comes from Rhodococcus sp. P-2, assembly GCF_016598535.1. Classification (GTDB taxonomy): domain Bacteria; phylum Actinomycetota; class Actinomycetes; order Mycobacteriales; family Mycobacteriaceae; genus Rhodococcus_F; species Rhodococcus_F baikonurensis. Next base: position 4,129,804 of record NZ_CP066779.1, read on the forward strand.
GTCGGAGGGTCTGGACGTGCTGTCCATGACGTGTGTTCTCGCGTGGGACCGACCGGTCAGCGCGGCATTGCACCGCAAGGTGGCCGAGCGGAACCGGACCATCCAATTCGGTTCGATCGCGGTATTCGGCCACGGCAGTCTGGCGGACGTCATTCTGCGGTACACGTTCCCGGCGGCCGGACTGGACGACGAGGCACTGACCACGATGTTGCTACTCGCGCTCACCGGCGCCGATACCGCGCGTCAGGGTTTGATTCCCTGACGCGTTCGGGTGGGGTTCCATTCTTCGACGCGCTCAGTTGCCGGCGCAATCGCGGCAGGTGCCGAAGATCTCGACGGTGTGACTCACTTCGGTGAAACCGTTGTCCTCGGCGATGGTCTGTGACCACTGCTCGACCGTCGGACCCTCGACCTCGACGGTGAATCCGCAGTTGCGGCACACCAGGTGATGGTGGTGCCCGGAGGAGCAGCGTCGGTAGACGGACTCACCCGTGTCGGTGCGGAGGACGTCGATGGTTCCGGCGTCGGAGAGTGCCTGCAGCGTGCGGTAGACGGTGGTAAGGCCGATGCCTTCACCGCGCTTGCGGAGTTCGTCGTGCAGTTCCTGTGCCGATTTGAATTCGTCGATGTCGTCGAGCAGGGCGGAAATGGCGCTGCGCTGTTTCGTGGAACGAACGCCGACGGTGGCCGGTCCACGTTTCGAGGTTGTACTGCCCGGAGTGTTCATGCGGTGGAATCTCATCCTTCTTCGGCGTGGGCGACAGCGTCGACGACGATGTGTGCGAGGTGATCGTCGACGAGTCGATAGAGAACTTCTCGTCCGTTGCGCTCGCCGCGGACGACGCCCGCTGCTTTGAGTACGCGCAGATGCTGGCTGATGAGTGGCTGAGTGACACCGAGGGCGCCGACGAGTTCGTGTACGCAACGCTCCGACTCGTGCAACTGAAGCACGATCGCGATGCGAACGGGTGCAGCCAGTGCCCGCAGAATTTCGCCGGCTGCCGCCAGGGTTTCCTTGGGCGGCACGGGCGCGGGAGGTGCGGCTTCGAACGGATCGTGCGTGTGTCCGAGGTCGGAATGATCATGGCTTTTGTGGAGATCGCCGGTATCCGCAATGCTCACAGCGAGGCTCCTTCGAGGGGTAGATCATGATGTCCGGGCATAGCCATCTCACCACATTATTGCAAATCACTTTCATTTTGATATGCACAAGTATGCATGTCAACCTTGGACGGAAGTGCGTGGCAGCCGCCAGATAGGCTGATGGTGCGAAAAGCGCACGAAAATCATGCATCTATTACCCAGATGGAGAGCAATCGAGTGGCACCCAAGTCCAAGATCGAAGCCGTTGTCAATCTCGCCAAGCGGCGAGGCCTGGTCTACCCCTGCGGTGAGATCTACGGCGGTACCAAGTCCGCATGGGACTACGGCCCATTGGGTGTCGAGCTCAAGGAGAACATCAAGCGTCAGTGGTGGCGCAACATGGTCACCAGCCGCGAGGACGTCGTCGGCCTCGACTCCTCGGTGATCCTGCCCCGCGAGGTGTGGGTCGCATCCGGTCACGTCGGTGTCTTCAACGACCCGCTCGTCGAGTGCCTCAACTGTCACAAGCGTCACCGTCAGGATCACCTGCAGGAGGCGTACGCGGAGAAGAAGAAGCTCGACAACCCGGACGACGTCTCGATGGATGTCATCGGTTGCCCCGATTGCGGCACCGTCGGCCAGTGGACCGAGCCGCGCGACTTCAACATGATGCTCAAGACGTACCTCGGCCCCGTCGAGAGTGAAGAGGGTATGCACTACCTTCGCCCCGAGACCGCACAGGGCATCTTCGTGAACTTCGCCAACGTGCTGACCACCTCGCGTAAGAAGCCGCCGTTCGGCATCGGCCAGATCGGCAAGAGCTTCCGCAACGAGATCACCCCCGGCAACTTCATCTTCCGCACCCGCGAGTTCGAGCAGATGGAGATGGAATTCTTCGTCAAGCCGGGTGAGGACGAGCAGTGGCATCAGTACTGGATCGACTACCGCCTCGACTGGTACACGGGCCTCGGCATCAACAAGGACAACCTGCGTCTCTACGAGCATGCCCCGGAAAAGCTTTCGCACTACTCGAAGGGCACGACCGACATCGAGTACCGCTTCCACTTCCAGGGCAGCGAATGGGGCGAGCTCGAAGGCATCGCGAACCGTACCGACTTCGATCTCTCGACGCACTCCAAGCACTCGGGCACCGAGCTGAACTACTACGACCAGACGACGGGCGAGCGGTACACGCCGTACGTCATCGAACCGGCGGCCGGTCTCACGCGTTCGCTGATGGCCTTCCTGGTCGACGCGTACACCGAGGACGAGGCACCCAACTCCAAGGGCGGCGTCGACAAGCGCACGGTGCTGCGCCTGGATCGTCGACTTGCACCCGTCAAGGCCGCAGTTCTGCCGCTCTCGCGTAACGCGGACCTGACGCCGAAGGCAAAAGATCTTGCAGCGCAGCTGCGTCAGAACTGGAACGTCGAGTTCGACGACGCCGGCGCCATCGGTCGTCGTTACCGTCGCCAGGACGAGATCGGTACGCCGTTCTGCATCACGGTCGACTTCGACACTCTCGAAGATCAGGCTGTGACGGTGCGTGAGCGTGACTCGATGGCGCAGGAACGCGTCGCTCTCGATCAGGTGGAAAGCTACCTGGCTGCACGGCTGATCGGTTCCTGATTCGTTCGAAGCTGACGGGCGGTCCTTCTCAATCGAGAAGGACCGCCCGTTTTCTCTATCCTTGACGGATCTTCAGGCGCAGGATCGAAGCTATGAGAAAACTCAGCGTGACCAACAGCGTGACTCTCGACGGTGTCATGCAGGCACCTGCTGGGCCGGACGAAGACCGTCGTGGCGGATTCGAGCACGGTGGATGGGCGGCGCCCTTCAACGATTCCGTCATGGCACAGAAAATGGGGGAGGGGATGGCGAAGAAATCGGAGTTGCTCTTCGGACGTCGAACCTACGAGAACTTCGCCTCCTACTGGCCGTTTCAGACCGACAATCCGTTCACCGAGGTGCTCGACAACACGCAGAAGTACGTAGCGTCAAGAACTTTGGGTGAACCGCTGCCGTGGAAGAACTCGACATTGTTGAAAGGTGATGCCGCCGACGCGGTCGCCACGCTCAAGGAAAGCGAGGGCCCGGATCTGGTGATTCTGGGCAGCGGCGACTTGATCACGTCTTTGGCCGAACGGCGACTCGTCGACACCTACACTCTGCTGATTCATCCGCTGGTTCTCGGAACCGGGCGCAGATTGTTCCCCGACGGAGCTGCGCTCGCTCAGTTCACCCTCACCGAAAGTGCCCCTACGACAACAGGCGTCATCATCGCGACGTATCAGTTGAGCTGGAACAGCAGTTGAGCTGGAACAGCAGCTGAGCTGAACACATCGGGGAACTCGCCGAAATGCCGGCTCTGCCAGCGCTGAGTTCTGACTGCTTGCGTGCTGGTCGGCGTAACCCAGGGCGCATAGACCCGGATGGCGCGCTTACCACCTGAGAAGTTCGTCGACACGATGTCGTGTTCGACGAGGGTTTCGGTGGGAAAGACGAAGTGCCCCACATGCTCTTCGTCGTAGACCTTCACCACGAACAGCATCACGCCGTCTCCGGTGTCGAAGGGGCGGATGGGCCCGGCCTCGGAACGGCGCCACAGTGTGACGAACTGACCGAGCTTGGTCGGCGTCGTCTTGGCGGTTCGATAGACGGTGGGGAGGCCGTTGACGGTCAGCGTGTGAGCGCTGTATTCCGCACCCTCGGGCTCGGGAATCGGTGTGGACCAGGTAAATGCGTCGGCGTTCATCGGGGCCGATGATGCCACGGACCACCGACAACCTTCGTGACGAACGCTGTCGGTGGTAGTCCCGCTTCAGACCGTAGGCACCTTGTCGAGAAACCCGAGGACGAGCGTCACCCGGCCGTCATCGTCGCGTTCGAGTACGTCGAACCCGTCGATCAGTGACCCGGCCCCCGCCGGGCCGAGAGCCCAGCCGAATCGAGCCTGTCGGTGATGCGCGTCCACCGGTCCGACGAGGGTGAAGTGCATGCCCGGAAATTGTTGCTGCACAGCGTTGATCATCGCGTCGATCTGATCGTGTCCGGTGACGTCCGCGAGCGGATCGGTGTAGCGACCGTCGGGTGCGAACAGTTGCTCGATCCGTGCTTTACGGGCGGTGGTATCGGTTTCGTTCCACATGTCGATATAGGCGTCGGCGATTGCGTCGAAGTCGCTCATGGTCGCTCCCTTGATCAGTGTCCAGTGGTGAAGATCCGGCGGTCGCGCCGGCTGAGACCACTGTTCCTCCGAAACTGTTTCGGGTCGATTACCTCGGAGGTCATGGCCTCGGCTACCTCGGGTCGCTAACTTGAGAGAATGACCTTCGAGACGATGGACGTGGGCACCGAACTCAAAAGATGGCGGGAGCGGCGAAGGCTCACTCAGCTAAGTCTCTCGGCAGCGGCAGGAGTGTCGACAAGGCATCTGAGCTTCATCGAAACCGGCCGCTCCAAACCCAGCCGGGACATGATTCTTCACCTGTCCGAATGTCTGGATGTTCCTCTACGACAACAGAACACGCTTCTGCTGGCAAGTGGTCATGCGCCGGAGTACTCGCAGAAGTCGTTGGCGGAAGCGCCGATGTCAGCGGTGAGTGAGGCCATCGATCGCATCATCGAAGCTCATGATCCGTATCCGGCCGTGGTGGTCGATCAGCAGTGGGAGATGGTCGCCGGGAACCGTGCCGTGGGGATCCTGACCGAGGGCGCCGCTGCATTCCTCCTGGAACCACCGGTCAACGTATTGCGACTGAGCCTGCACCCCGAGGGCATGGCGCCGCGGATCGTGAACCTCGCGCAGTGGCGTGTCCACCTGCTCGCACGGCTGGCTCGGGAAGTGGAAGTCAGTGCCGACGAACAATTGTCGTCGCTGCTCGACGAGTTGCGCACGTATCCGAGTGGAGGGGAGTGGCACGACGACCGCGCGAATTCCCTGCTGGTTCCGTTGCGGGTACGCGCCGGCGACACCGAACTGGCGATGTTCAGCACCACCACCGTGTTCGGTACGCCGCGCGACGTCACGCTCGCAGAGATCGCGATCGAATCGTTCTACCCGTCGGACATGCAGACGGCCGACTACTTCCGATCGGCCGCACAGGTCACAGAGACTTCTTGCCGAACTTGAGCTTCCACGGCACCAGCGCCGACTCCAGCTGAACCGAGAGACTCATCTTGGAGACACCTTCGGTGCGCTCCTCGAAGCGGATGGGAGTTTCGGCGATCTTCATGCCACGCTGAACAACTCGGTAGTTCATCTCGACCTGGAATGCGTAGCCGTTGCTCTGCACCGATTCGACGTCGATGTCGCGCAAGGTCTTTGCATGCCACGCCTTGAAGCCGGCAGTTGCGTCCTTGACGTGCAGTCGCAGAATTGCGTTGACGTAGAAGTTCGCCCAGGCGGACAAAGCCTTGCGATGCCACGGCCAGTCACCGGCCACTGCGCCACCTTCGACGTAACGGGAGCCGAGAACGACTGCCGCATCGGTCGTGGTGAGGATCTCGATCATGGCGGGGATCGCTTCGGACGGATGCGAGAGATCCGCGTCCATCTGAATGACGATGTCGGCGTTCTCCGCCAGAGCCCGGCTCATGCCCGCGACGTACGCACGGCCGAGTCCGTCCTTGACCGTGCGGTGAAGCACTCCGACCGGGATGGGACCATCGATACCCAACTTGTCCGCAACCTCGCCTGTGCCGTCGGGGGAGTTGTCATCCACCACGAGGACGTGCAGGTTCGGGATCTTCAACGCGGCGAGGCGATCGACGAGCTTTGGCAGGTTCTCACGCTCGTTGTATGTAGGTACAACGACGGTTATCTGCGGGGCGACGCTTTCCATAACACCTTCGTATGATCTGTGATCCCGACTTGCCGGATGAAGCGTACGACGAGTGCGGTCGTGAACAAAGTAGGGATTTTACTACCTCGACGGGATCCGTCAGAACCGGCCGCCGCCGCCTCGACTGGTGCGGCCGCCACCACCACCGCCGAAACCACCGCCGCCGCCACCGCGACCGGAGCGTCCGCTGCTGCTCGGTCCGCCGTACGAACGGGGCCCTCCGCCACCTCGCAGAATGCTGTTGATCAGGATGCCGCCGAGGATCGCTCCTGTCGCATCGCCGCCGCCACCGCGGGGTCGTTGGTTTGCTTCCCACGTGTTGACGTCGTTCTGCGCTGCGCGAAGCGAATGCGTCGCCAGGGTGGTCGCGGCCTGGGCGTGTTGCAGTGCTTTCGACGGATCCGAAGCCTGCAATTGCTGGGCGGCCTGCAGGTGCCGCTGAGCTTCTGCGTAGCGAGTGCGGGCCTCGGCCCCGATCGCGCCGCGCCGGGTTCCGAGGAAGTCACCTGCAGCGGTCACCTGAGCCTGCGCGGCCAGAATGTCCTGGGCGAGGCGCTGCTGTGCACGTTCGAGCTGCTGCTTCTGTTCCTGAGCGTCGGCAAGCAGCGCGTCGAGTTGGGCGTCGGCCGCGACGATCTGGTTGAAGGCTGTCAGCGGATCACTGTCCTTCGACGTCTGAGCATTCGCCAACGCTGCCTGGGCCGCGGACTTCGCGTCCGCCAATTTCTGCCCGCCCTGCGCCAGGTAAGCATCCGCAGTGGTGATGCCCTGCTGGACGTCGTCCATCGCGGACGGAAGTGTCGCTATGGCGTTTCGGATGTCGTCGGCGGCGTGATCGACCCCGTCGAGTAGTTTGCGTGCCTGATCGAGAGCCGCTTCGGCAGTGCGAATCGCGGTGACGGCAGCGCCTTGCTTACCGGCGGGCAGCGCCGTCGCGTCTCGGCCTTCCTCGATCGACTTCTCGGCGAGCGTCAGGCGTTCGCTGGCCATCGTGACGTTGTTCACGACAGATGCCAGCGTCGGCGCGGGGAACTGATCCTTCAATTTGGTCAGAATCGCCTCGGATTCGGGCAAGCGCACGCTGAGAGAAACAACACTCTGCGTCAACGCATCGAGACGTGCGGGGGCGTTGATGAGAAGGTCACGAAGCCCGTCGAACTCCTCGACGCGAGCTTCGAGTTCTTGGTCGGCTCGACCGCACGAGGAAATGATGTCGATCAGCATCTGCCGGCGTTGATCGGGAGTTTCCGGGATGGCGTCGTCGAGTCGCTGCCTGATCGCGAAGGCGTCCGCGAGAGTCGCCTTGGCCTTGTCGAATGCGGCGGAGAAGGGCGCAACTGCGGAATCTCCGAACTCGCTGCGAGCCAGATCGAGTTCCTCCTGGCTGCCGGCGATCGCGTTGTCCGTCTCGACGAGGATCTCCTTCGCCCGCTCGTCGAGGGTGGGCAGCGGAAGCGCGTTGAGGCTGGCGAAGTCGTCGGGGGCGATGTTCTTCGCGGCTTCGACGCTTGCCTTGTTCTTGTCGTTCTTGCGCTTACGTGAGTACAGGACCACGCCACCTGTCCCGACCACCACAGCGCCGCCCGCGATGAGGAGTGTTCCGACTCCCATTCCGCCGCTCGTGTTGTTCGCGTCGCCGAGTGCTCCAGCTGCGGCGATTGCCGCGCCGGTCCAATCATCCTCGGCGAGAGCTGGTTCCACGGCGTCGGTATTGATCGATTCGATGTCGGAATCCGTGATGTTGCTCAGCTCGGCCGGGACGTCGAGGTAGTAAGCACGCTCTGCCGTGGCAACGGCAAGCAGGACGGACTTGGTACTCAGCGTCGACTTCGTGGCGGTCTGCTGTGCCCATGCCTGGCCACCCAGGTTGTTGAAATCGGGGACGAACGCGACCCACAGATCGATCTGGTGGTCCTCGCTGAGTTGATCGATCGCGGCTTGGATATCGCTGCGTTGCCCGGCGTCGAGGACCCCGGAGGTGTCGGTGATGTGATTCGGCAACACCATCGGGGCGTCCGCCGAGGCGAGCGCGGGACTGAAGACGAGCGCCAGCAAAGCGAAAATCGCAGCGACGGCTGCGGCGCTTCCCCGACGCCGAACGGGTCGGGTGGTTGTCCGACTCTGCTCTACCGAGGACAACTGCGCGAAGTGTGGTGCGAGGGCCATGACGCAAATCTATCCGTTGTGGCGCGTCGGCATCGGAGGTGATCGCCGCGAACTGGCAGAATTGCGGGAGTGAAACCTGCTTTCGGTAACCGCCCCCACGACCCATCACCCTCACGGGCGGGCGGCTTCGGGGCAGGATTGGCTCGCTGGACGCGCCGACTGATCGCCGGTGCGCTGTTGATCGCCGTGGTTCTGGTCGGGGGTACTGCGTTCCGGGTGTGGCAGGTGGCACGTATCGACGACACACGACCGGCCGACGCGATAGTCGTTCTGGGCGCGGCGCAGTATTCCGGCACTCCGTCGTCCGTGTTCGAGGCCCGACTCGAGCAGGCGTACAAGTTGTACAAGCGCGGAGTGGCTCCGCAGATCATCACCGTCGGCGGTAAACAAGAAGGTGACGAGTACACCGAAGCGGCGTCGGGAAAGATGTATCTGACCGATCGCGGAATTCCCTCGAGTGCGATCACCGCTGTGGAGACCGGTTCGGACACGCTGCTCAGCATCGACGCGGTGAGTGCCGAGATGTCCTCGCAGGGAATCAATTCCGCTGTCCTGGTCAGTGACCCGTGGCACTCCTTGCGAACACGGACGATGGCCCGCGACACGGGACTCCAGGCGTGGACCGCCCCTACCCGTCAAGGCCCGGCTGTCTTCACCCGCGAATCCCAGTTGCACGGAATCGCTCGTGAAACCGGCGCGCTGCTCTGGTATCAGCTCACGCACTTCTCGGCAGACTTCCCCTACACGGCAGGGCAATAGAACCATGACAGCTCACACCACCTATGGAGGCGGCACCTACTCCGAACACGACCTCGAACGTCGTGTCGTCGAGGCGCCGAAGCGTGCGGGGTTGCCGGGTTCGCAGATCGCAGCGGCGCAGCATCGTTCGGACTTCTCGCGAGATCGGGCGCGTGTCCAACACTCCGCGGCTTTGCGGCGGTTGGCCGACAAGACCCAGGTTGTCGGCCCGCGGGACGGTGACACACCTCGCACGCGGTTGACGCACTCGATGGAGGTCGCACAGATCGGGCGAGGGATCGCCGACGGACTCGGGTGCGATCCGGACCTGGTGGACCTCGCCGGTCTCGCGCACGACATCGGGCACCCGCCGTACGGTCACAACGGCGAGAAGGCCCTGGACGAAGTCGCCAAGGACTGCGGAGGTTTCGAGGGCAACGCGCAGAATCTGCGGATACTGACCAGCCTCGAACCCAAGATCCTGCGCCCCGACGGTCTGAGTGCCGGCCTCAATCTCACCAGGGCATCACTCGACGCAGCCATCAAGTACCCCTGGACCCGGCCGCAGCCCGGCGCGAAGTTCGGGGCATACGACGACGACGCAGAGGTGCTCGCCTGGGTTCGAGAGGGGGCGCCCGAGCGTCGGCAATGCCTGGAAGCTCAGGTCATGGACTGGGCCGACGACATCGCGTATTCCGTGCACGACGTGGAGGACGGCGTGATCGCAGGCCGTATCGACCTTCGCTCGCTTGCCGATCCGTCCGAGCAGCGCGCACTGGCAGAACTGGGGGCCTCCGAGTTTCGGGGGTTGGTAGTCGACGATCTGATCGAAGCCGCTCAACGGTTGTCCGAACTCCCTGTCGTACGCGGGGTCGGAAGTTTCGACGGAACGCTCGGAAGTTCCGTCGCGTTGAAGAATCTCACGAGTGAATTGGTGGGTCGCTTCGCCACCGCGGCGATTGCCAGCACCCGGCTGACACACGGTGACCGACCCCTCTCGCGGTATCAAGCCGACCTCGACATACCCGAGGCCGTCGCATCCGAGGTGGCATTGCTCAAGACCGTGGCGCTGTACTACGTGATGTCCGACGCCGGACACAAGGCGCGTCAGGATCGGCAGCGTGATCGTGTTCATCGCGTCGCGGAATGGCTGTTGGCAACCGCGCCGGCCGGGCTCGATCCGATACTGCTGCCCGCGTGGGAGCGAGCCGCGGACGACGGCGCTCGGGTCCGGGTAGTGGTGGATCAGATCGCGTCGTACACGGAGAGTCGGCTGGAACGGGTGGACAAAGCGAGCCTGGGCGCGCAGGCCAGCTGGGGCTGAGCCGCTCACGCCCTCAGCAGGTCATCCGCGTCGACGGGTCGGTAGTGGTATCGAGCCACTTGCCGTAAGCGTCGCCGCCTGCTGCGCGAACGTCCTTGCAGATCTTCGACTCGGTGTTCCCGGATTCGCGATACACCGTGTAGATCGCCGTCCCCGAATCGGAGACTTGACGCAGTGACGGGCAGGACTGGTCTGTGCGTAAGTATTTCGAGCCGGGGAACGCGTCGAGGTAGTTCTGGATCTCGCTGGCGTATGTTGCCGGATCGGTGGCATTGGCCAACACCACGATTCCGGTTCCTTTGCATGCGGGGACGGTGATCGGCTTGCTCACCCCGAGGTCGCCGTTTCTCGCGGACGGGTTCGACGCCCGAGTGGTTGTGGTCGCTTGCAGTCCGGCGGTGGGTAGCGGCTCGAGCTTCGGCGTTCCGACCGGCTCCTGAATGGGTTCCTGTGTCGACGTAGCGGTGGAAGCCGCTGCAGTGGTTGGTGATTCCGGTCCGGAGTCTGTGAGCACCGCCCACGTCGCTGCGCCGCCCGCCGCCAGGATGAGGGCAAGACCTACTGCACCGACGACGATCGGCGCTCGATTGCGCTTGGTCTTTGTCGCGATGTGCGCGTAGGTCCCGTGAGCGGGATTCGCCTTGGTGTAGGTAGGCGGGCCGACGATCGTGGGGTGCAATCCGCCCGCCGCACCGGGGGTGTGGTTCGTCGAGAGGGCCTGCCGCGCTTGGAGTGCGAGCGCTCCCGTTGTCGGATAGCGGTGTGCGGGATCCTTTGCCATTCCGCGAGCCACGATGGCGTCGAAACCTTGCGGCAGCGAGGGAACCGTCAGCGTGGGGCGTGGCGGCGGAGCGTTCAGGTGCGAATTGACCAGGTGCTCGATGCTTGTGGTGTTGAAAGGTGTTGTTCCGGTGAGTGATTGGTAGAGGACGCAAGCCAGAGAATAGACATCTGCTGCGGCCGTCGGTGTTTCGATTCCGAACCGCTCCGGCGCCATGTATGCATACGAACCGACTGCGCTTCCCTCGGTAGTGATCTTCGTGTCCGTCTGTGAGTATGCGATTCCGAAGTCGACGAGGTAGGCGAAGCCGTTGTTCGTGAGAATGATGTTGTCTGGTTTGACGTCACGATGGATGAGCCCGCGGGCATGTGCGGCGTCCAACGCCGACGCGATTTGCGAGACGATGTCGACGGCTCGTGCAGGCGTGAGTCGGCCGAACTCGGCCAACTCGGCTCGCAATGTGTGGCCTTCGACCAAGCGCATGTCGATGAAGAGGACTCCGTCGATCTCGCCCCAGTCGTGCACAGGGATCACGTGAGGTTCGTTCAAGGCGGCGGTGGTGCGAGATTCTCGGCGGAAACGAGCTTGGAATGACGGGTCGGCCGCAAGCTCGCGATGGAGCAACTTGAGTGCGACCAGGCGATCCTTCGAGGTGTCGTACGCCTCGTACACTTCACCCATTCCGCCTCGGCCGAGGAGGCGACGCAACTCGTAGACGCCGAATCGGGTTCCCGATCGCCCTTCGTGCGAGCTCGAGGCGTTTTCAGTCATCGTCGGTCCCATCGCTGCGGTGCAGAGTCGGCCATCAACATATCGTTGTCAGGAGGTGTCGGGGGACCGCCTAGACTGATGTACGTGGCGGGCCGAATTTCTGACAGAGACATCGCGGCCATTCGCGAACGCACTCGCATCGAGGACATCGTCGGTGAATACGTTTCACTCAAGCGTGCCGGTGGCGATTCGATCAAAGGTCTGTGTCCCTTTCACGACGAGAAGTCGCCGTCGTTCCACGTGCGACCCAACCACGGCCTCTACCACTGCTTCGGCTGCGGTGAGGGTGGGGACGTGTACTCGTTCCTGCAGAAGATGGACCACATCAGCTTCGTCGAGGCTGTCGAGCAGTTGGCCGATCGACTCAGCTACACGATTTCGTACGAGGGCGGTGGGCCGTCCGTTCAACGCGATCGAGGCACCCGTGCACGCTTGATCGCAGCAAACGCGGCGGCTCAGGAGTTCTACGCCGCTCGTCTGCGCGAACCCGATGCCCAGGCGGCGCGCGACTACCTCACCGAGAGAAACTTCGACGGCGCCGCTGCACTGCAGTTCGGGTGTGGATACGCGCCCGAAGGTTGGGACACTCTCACAAAACACTTGATGTCCAAGGGCTTCGAGTTCAAGGAACTCGAAGCAGCCGGGCTGTCCAAAGAAGGCCGACGAGGTCCGATCGACCGGTTCCATCGCCGACTTCTGTGGCCGATCCGCAGCGTCGCCGGTGACGTCATCGGCTTCGGTGCCCGCAAGCTTTTCGACGACGACACCATGCCGGGTAAGTACGTCAACACGCCGGAAACGATTCTCTACAAGAAGTCTCAGGTCTTGTTCGGCTTGGACCTCGCCAAACGCGACATCGCCAAGGGGCACCAGGCGGTAGTCGTCGAGGGTTACACCGACGTCATGGCGATGCACTTGGCCGGCGTCAAGACCGCCGTCGCTTCGTGCGGAACCGCCTTCGGTGAGGAGCACCTCGCGATGCTCCGCCGACTCCTGATGGACGACAGCTACTTTCGCGGTGAAATCATCTACACCTTCGACGGTGATGCCGCGGGGCAGGCCGCTGCGATGAAAGCGTTCGAGGGTGATCAGAAGATGGCCGGGCAGACGTTCGTCGCTGTCGCGCCCGACGGGATGGACCCGTGCGATCTGCGTCTGAAGTCCGGTGACGCCGCCGTTCGCGACCTCGTGGCGCGGCGCACTCCGATGTTCGAGTTCGTGGTGAAGTCCATCCTCACCGAGCATGATCTGGAGACCGCTGAAGGTCGCGTCGAGGCACTGCGTCGTACCGTCCCCGTCGTCGCGCAGATCAAGGAATCAACTCTGCGCGACAGCTACGCAAATCTGTTGTGCGGATGGGTCGGTTGGGACGATCTTCCGTCGGTTCGACGACGCGTGCGTGACGAAGCTCGCAAAAGGGCTTCGACGCGCGGATCTTCACCGGCGCCCAAGCGTCGTCAGGTTGTCGACCCACCTGCTGCCGATGCGCTTGCGCTGCCGATCGGAATCTCCAGGCCCCGGCCCAACGATCCGGCGCTCTCGACGCAGCGAGCTGTCCTCAAGGCCGCATTGCAGCACCCTGGCATCGCCGGCAGTGTCTTCGACTCGTTGCCGCCCGAGACATTCACCCACCCCGCTTACGTTGTCATCAGACAGGCAATGGCTGACGCCGGTGGAACGAGCAAGGGGTTCGGCGGCGCCGAGTGGATCGAAGTCGTCACCAAGGGCGTCGAAGACATGACGGTGGCCTCGGTTGTGTCGGAGTTGGCCGTCGAACCGATGCCGTGCGACGAAGACACGGTTCCGCGCTACATCAACGGAGTGCTCGCACGACTGCAGGAAGCGTGGGTGGGCGAGCAGGTTGCCGACCTCAAATCCAAGCTTCAGCGCGTCTCACCTGCCGCGGCCCCCGAGGAGTACAACTCACTGTTCGGCGACCTCGTGGCCCTGGAGCAGTATCGCCGACAGCTGCGTGAGCAGGCTGTCGGCGACCAAAGCGTCTGACCTAGCGGTTTTTCTTCAACTGGTCGTGAGGGACCAGAATCGTGGTCTCCTCGTTGATCGGCTTCATCGGCTCGAGCTTGGGCTGAGTACTAAGTGAGTCGGCCAGCTTCTGCCGTGACGCGTCCAACACCTTCTTGGTGGCCGGACTAGTGGCCACCGCCTTCGCGGCCCGGCTGATCTGCTCGTATCGTGCGCGGCCCGCTTTGGTTCCCAGGACGTACCCAGCTGCAACACCGATCAACAAACGCATCATTCCTGCTTCCCTCCAGCACCGATCGTCCTGACTCCATCCTGCCTGATGACTCGCTGGGCAGGCGATTTGGTACTTCGGTGGAGGATTCGCTACAGTTTCTCAGGCAACGCCGGAACGGGCGAAGCGAGCAAGACAATCCCCTGTAGCTCAATTGGCAGAGCTTCCGACTGTTAATCGGACGGTTGCTGGTTCGAGTCCAGCCGGGGGAGCAGCAAAGCCCCTCACCTGAGAAATCAGGTGAGGGGCTTTCTTGTATTCGTCTGACCTAGTGCGCTCGCAGCAGGTCCACCGATCGAAGTGCCGATTCGACGTCTGCCGCGTTGTTTGCTTGTTCTGCGAGAATTCCCAGCCGTCGAGCGCTGAGGACGTTCACCGGGTTGTCGTCGACGAAGAAGGTCTGCTGTGGACGCGCATCGAGAAACTCCAGCGCAGCCACGAAGGCCGCAGGGGCGGGTTTGGTAGCTCCGAGCATGCAGGAGAAAACATGCTTGTCGATTGCCGATGGAGTTACAACACTTTCGATGGCGGCCAACAGGACAGGTCCATTGTCGGAGAGCGTGGCGACCACGACGCCCTCGCTTCGAAGCGCGATTGCGAGAGCGATGACTGCGCGGTCCGGGACGAAGGCTGTCGCCCAGGCTCGGCGTAGGTCGTCGCGGTCACCAGAAAACCCGAGCCGTCGAAAACGTTCCAGGATCGCAGTTTCGGAGTGAAGGCCGAGATCGCATTCCTGGTCGAACCCGGACGCGAACACGAGTGCACGGACTTCGTCTTCAGTGACGCCGATAGCCGTTGCCAGTTCTGCGGCGCGACGATCGGGCTCGAATCGACACAGCACACCACCCAAGTCGAACAGAACGAGTTCGGGTCGTCCGCTGCCGTTCGCCATGTCGTAGAGGGTAGGCGTCATCAGTGCCGGTGAACGCGACTCGAAGATGCCGGCGACCAATACGCCGAAAGCCCGACGAAAGTGCTTGCGTCGGGCTTTCGGCGAAACCGTCGAACTGTTCGGCCGGTGCGCTTACTTCGCTGCGCGATCCGAAGGCTCGAATAGTCGGATGATGTGGCTGGGGTTGATGTAGTAGACACCGTTCGGAGAATTGAGAACGAGAGTGTCTTCGGTGAAATCGGTGACGGTGCCGTTCAGCTTCGCGCCGTCGGACATGATGATCCGGATCGTGGCCTTCGAGTTCTTGAATTCGGTCAGTGCAAGCTTCATGTGGTGATCCTGTTCCGTGGGGTGTGCACTCCCACGGTATCGGCTCATCGCGCCTGTGCCGACCAACCTTGGAAGACTCGACTCGAAAGAGTGCAACGCGTCACCGCCTGCCCGATTGTGATCCGCGTCGGATGTGCCGGTAACATTCGGATTCGCCGCGATGCATCGCATCCGGATGGGGCGGTAGCTCAGTCGGTTAGAGCCGTGGACTCATAATCCATTGGTCGCGGGTTCGAGCCCCGCCCGCCCCACGTTCGGGCGCCGTGAGCCCTGTTGCTCCGACTTCAATGACACTTGTCGAAGACCAGAATGCAAACGCAAGGGCAGTTGCCCACTGGTTGTCGGGCTTGAATCGCGAGGCACGCGCCTACGGTGCGATTGAGTGATCCTTGGTAGTTACCCAAGGAAATGTCGCACCTTCGTCGATCCCAGGCAAGGTGAAGGTCTCGGAACCGGATGCGCAACCCCTGACAGCGTCGGAGGATCAGTGCCATTAGGTGAGACCGAGGCAGCGACATGTCGGACGATGAAGGAAAGCAGGTACCTATTCAGGTATTTCGGCGTATGTGCTCAACGTGCCGAAGTGTCACGCTTTCGATGTGCCTACCGGTGTAGGTACAAGGCAGTCGAGCCGTCCCCCCGCGGCTCGGCTGCCCCCAACAGGCGGCATCGGGCCCGAATGGCCGCGTTAGAACTGGCGACTGCAAGTTCCGACTCGGGGTTGGATGCGACTCGGGATCGTAGGTGTAGCTACAGCTCGGTTGTCCGACGCCACAGGTGTGATCACCGGCCCCATCATGGACAGCCGACTTCAGTCCGAGACTGCGTTCAACGTGAACGATCGAAATCCGTTCGACTGCCGAGCAATACACGCTACGTTTCATCGACGCGTTGACCGGGAGCAGACCGTCGGTACCCACTCAATGCGAGGAATAGAAACGGAAATGGGCCCCGCAAGTGCGGGGCCCATTTCCTTGTCTGAAAAGCGTTGTCGGACGAGGGCTTTCAACGTCGAGGACTTTGTGCTCGGTCTCGTTCAGTTGTTTGATCAGGGTGACGGGAAATATTTCTATGTTCCGATTCCATCCTTGTGTACTTCGGTGGTGACTCGGGCTCGATTGTCGTTTTTCCGTGCTCCGTCAATCGTGGAATCCACAGTCCGCGAGCGCTCAGTAGTTACCTCGATCGGATGCAAAAACCGGGCAATCGGAACAAAACACTTGTCGAAGAGTTACATTTGTTGATAAAGTGTAACGACATGCTGATAGTCAACAGCAACTTCGAGGCCGCATTACCGGACGCCGACGGGCGCCGGGGGATATCGGTGTGCTGTCGATGGGTGGTGACGCCGCTGTGCGCCGCAACACGGATTCGGCGAACTGTGCCGGGTTGGACCCCTGATCCCACGGACCAAAGTAACGGAGAACGTACTGTGAAAATCAAGAACTCGATCGCGCCTGGTTTTATGGACGATCACGGAAACAGGCTGTTCAGCAACACGATTCGATCAGCTGAGGGTGAGGCTCTGGTCGAGCGGCTGAATACCATGTTCGAGCAAGCGAACAGGACAGGTCGGGTTGTCGATCAACGAGAACTCTCGACCGTGCTTTATGCGCAGCGATCCGAGGATTCGGCGGGTGACCGGTCGATTTCGGCGCCCGAAAGGTTGCTGCGTGCAACCGAGGGACTCTCCTACGAATCCTTCTCCCTGTTGATCTTGGCGGCCGAACATTTACTGCGTTCCGAAGGGAAATTCGTCGACCCGCTTCCCTCTCACGAGGGTTGACGAGGTCAGTGGGAGCGTCGTCCACAACGACACAGGCTCGCCCAGGCGAGCGTCGAGCCAGGTGCGTGTCACGAGAGCCGGTGGCAGCCGATCACGGATCAACACGTACCTCGCGCCGCCGCATGAAGTGAATTGACGACCACTGTCTGCTGTCGCGGTGTGTACATAGCCCACATGCTGGCTGAATCAGCGAGAGCCGGTACGTCGTTCCATCCAGGGCTCTGCAGCCGTGTCAACGTCGCTTCCACGGTTCCGAATGCCTCGAGCAATGCATACGCGTCGTCACACGTAAAGGCGAGTTCGCGCGGCTCGGCGTCACCCCCGTCCCCGCCACACGCAGTCAGCGTGAGCGCAAGTGGAATCGCGATACCGAGCATGATTCGCTTCATCGGCCAATCAGAGCAGACCGACTCTGCCCTGGCGGACTATTCTCGATCCATGCCGATCACCCCGGATACAAAGAACTGGACCTGGGTCCTCGAACGCCCCTGCGCCGAGTGCGGGTTCGATTCCTCCACCGTCGCATTCACGGATGTTCCTGATCTGGTGCGTGGCAACGCCACATCGTGGGTTGAGGTGCTGGAACGCGAGAATGTGACGGAGCGACCGGACAGTGAAACATGGTCAGCGCTGGAGTATTCCGCCCACGTGCGCGACGTGTTCAGGATCTTCAAGGTGCGGTTGGAACAGATGCTCCAATTCGACGATCCGACATTCGAGAACTGGGATCAGGACGCAACAGCTGAGTCCGAGCGGTACAACGACCAAGATCCGGCAACGGTCGCATCGGAGTTGGCGGACGCCGCGGCGGAGGTCGCGAACGCCTTCGAAACCGTGCCGGAGGGCAGCCGCCTACGACGGGGTCTCCGCAGTGACGGATCGGCGTTCACCGTCGAATCGTTGGCGGCATACTTCATTCACGATCCGATCCATCACTTGCACGACGTCTCGGCGTAGTCAGAGCCCGCGTACCTCCTCGAGGGTTCTTCTGGCTCCGACGGAGTGCAACGAGTCGAGGGTCTTTCGGAAGCTTGCGACAAATCGGCGATCGTCCACGAGATCGCCGAACACTTGGCGGTACCCGATGAACGCCAACGGGTCGCTCGACTGCTTCCGGGCGAGCGGCACCAGAGTGTCCGACAGTTGATCGACGACGGTGATGGGGTCACCGTTCTCGTCTGTGCCCTCGGCGTAGCGGGCCCAGCTGGCGACTATGGCGGTGGACAGGTTGATCGGTCCGCCAGTGTCGAGTTGGGTCCGGATGACGGGCAACAGCCACTTGGGAATTCGATCGGACGACTCGGCACACAGACGTGCAATCGTGTCGCGGACCTGGGGGTTCGAGAATCTTTCGATGAGGGTCTTCTTGTACTGATCGAGATCGACGCCGGGCACCGGATCAAGGGTCGGCGTCGCTTCGAGATTCATGTAGTCGAGCAGGAACCCTGACAAGAGTTCGTCCTGGCACGCCTCGTGAACCAGGCGGTATCCGGCAAGGTAACCGAAGTACGCGATGCCTTGATGGCTGGCATTGAGAAGTCGCAGTTTCATCAGTTCGTAGGGGCGAACATCCGGCACGAGATTGACGTCGGCATTCTCCAGAGGCGGCCGGCCTGAGGTGAACTCGTCCTCGAGGAACCATGCGGTGAACGGCTCGGCCGCGACCGGCCACTGATCGTCCACGCCAAACGTTTCGGCGATCTCTGCGGTCACCTCGGCTGTCGTGACGGGTGTGATCCGGTCGACCATGGAGTTGGGGAAGGCGCCGTTCTCGTCGATCCACTCCGCAAGTTCGGGATCCTTCAGGGCGGCGAAGGCTCCGACGGCCGTCCTCGCGACTGATCCGTTGCCTTCGATGTTGTCGCAACTCATGATCGTGAATGGTGGCAGGCCGCGGTCTCGACGGAGTGCGAGGGCAGCGCACATCAAACCGAAGGTGGTGCGGGGGAGCGCTCCCGGCTCGAGATCGTGCACCACATCGGGATTCGACGCGTCGAACTCACCCGTGGTGTGCGAGATGTTGTACCCGCCCTCGGTAATGGTGAGTGAGACGATCTTCGTCGATTCGGCCGCCATCTTCTCGATCACCGCCTCCGGATCGTCTGGAGCGAACAGGTACTCGACGATCGATCCGATGACCCGGCCCTCGAGGGTGCCGTCCGCATGCTTGAGCGCCAGTGTGTAGAGGCCGTCCTGCGCGCGGAGTGCGTCTTTCATTCGCCTGTCCGACGGCATCACTCCCACTCCGCAGATTCCCCAGTCGAAGCCCTCACCGCGTCGCAGGAGACTATCGATGTACATGGCCTGGTGTGCGCGGTGAAAGCCTCCGACCCCGAAATGCACTATGCCGGTGGTGACTTTGCTCCGGTCGTAGTTCGGCACTTCGAGTGCAGCATCGAAGTCGAGCAAGGTCTTCGTGTTGAGTTCCATGAAAGTTCTAGTCTCCTTCGGCGACGATGACTACGGCTTTGATGCTGCCGGGAATGCGATCGGCCACCAGGGCCTCTTGCGACTGTTCGAGTGAAAAGCGCGCTGTGACCATCGAATCCAGGTCGACGCGCCCGGCAGCGACCAGTGCGGCGGCGATCGGCCATGTGTTGGCGTATCGGAACACTCCGGTCAGCACCAGTTCGCGATTCTGAATGATCGGGACCGGCAACGGTATCTCGTCGGCACCCATCCCGACCAGAACGACGGTCCCAGCGGGCCGAACTGCGTGAATCCCGTCGATCACGGCGGCCGTGGCACCCGAGGCGTCGATGAAGGCGTCGACGGCCAGCGAGCGTACGTCGCTTTCGCGGGGGTCCACGACGGTTGTTGCGCCGAATTTCAGTGCCACATCACGCCGGGCCGCATCGATGTCCGAGACGATGACCTCCGTCGCGCCGAATGCCTTGACCACCTGCGTCGTCACGATCCCCACCGGGCCGGCGCCGGCGATCAACACACGAGAGCCCGCCGTGATTCCCGCCTTCTGGGCTGAGGCAATCCCCACGGAGAGTGGCTCGAACAGCGCAGCTGCCTCGTAGGACACGGAATCTGCGATGGGATGGGCGAAGTCGGCACCGATTGTGACGTAGTCGGTCAGTGCTCCGTCGATCGGCGGCGTCGCGAAGAACTCCATATGGGGGCAGAGGTTGTATCTGCCTGCCTTGGATTCGGGGCTTGTCGGATCAGGTTTCTGAGGCTCGATGGACACGCGCTGCCCGATGCGTCCCGGGTCGACGCCGACGCCGACTGCGGCGATGCGTCCCGATGCCTCATGTCCGAGAACAAGGGGCGCGTCGACCACGTAAGGGCCGATGCGACCTTCACGAAAGTAGTGCGCGTCCGACCCGCACACGCCCACGGCATGGATGCGAACGAGGACTTCGCCGGACTTCGGGGACGGTCGTGGTCTCTCGACCATCTGCATCTTTCCGGTTTCAACGAGGACGTTTGCCCGAATTGTCGCAGGTAGATCGATGGATTCTCCGGAAACTGTTGTGTGGGTCACAACCTAGATGTTAGCTTAATGAGCATAAGAACATCTAGTGAGCATTTGCTCACGATCGAGAAACTTTGAACCCGATGCACAAGGAGACCGCGTGAACCAGTCGGCTCAGCCCGCAGGACTCAAGTCGTCGAAGTTGCCTGCTTCCGAGGATGTGCGGCTCGCGTTGCGAGCGGCGACCATGTATCACCTCGAAGGCGCTACTCAGGCGGAGATCGCAGCGAAGTTGGGTGTCTCGCGGCCTACGGCTGGGCGACTGTTGGCCAGGGCGCGGACCCAAGGTTTGGTCAGGGTCGAGATTTTGGTACCGCCCGAGCTCGAAGGTTCGGTGAACACGGAGTTGGAATCGAAGCTGGAGAAGCACTTCGGGTTGGCCGAAGTGTTGATTGTGCCCGAAGCGAATTCGGACTCGGACGATCCGGACTTCGACGCGCTCGGCCGACGAGCAGCGGAAGTTCTGGTTCGTCGTCTGCAGCCATCGAGTGTTCTCGGGTTTACCTGGGGCCCGGAAACCGTTGCGGTTGCAGGATCTTTGCCAGACAAGGCGGCGAAGTGCTCGGCTGTGGTACAACTTGACGGCTCCATGACGGTGACCGACTACCAAACCGGTGTCGACTTCACTATCGGCCGATGTGCACAACAGTTGCAGGCCAATCCTATTCGCCTCAATGCTCCGCTGTATGCCGACCCGGCGACTGTGGAGTCGATGCGAAACGACTCGGTCATCTCGAAGGCGCTGAAAGCTGGAACTGATTCCGACATCATGGTTTTCGGAGTCGGTGCCGTATCGACTGCCACGACCTTGTTTGCCGGTAGCTTCGTCGACTCGACCATGCTGGACGAGTTGGAAAGTCGAGGCGCTGTCGGTGAAATCGGCGGCCGTTTCTACACGATCGACGGCAATCCAGTGGAGGGGCCACTGCCTGAGCGAACGGTCTCCGTATCGCTCGACGCAGTGAAAGCCTGCGATCAGACGATTCTGATTTCGGGGGGAACACACAAACGCCAGGCCGTTCTGGGCGCATTGCGCGGAGGTTTGGCAAACGTACTCGTCACCGACGTCGAGTGCGCCCAGTGGCTGCTCGAAGGCTAGCGATCTCACGAGTTTCGCTGTCCGAGCGCGCGACTGACACGCAAGTGTGAAGGAAGGTAATCCGTGAAAACAGGAAGACGAGTGTGGGGCGCTGCCGCGGCGGCGCTCTGCCTCCTGGTGTCGGGATGTGCGGGCGCTGGTGCGCTCGGTGGTTCCGGCGAACGAACAGTCACCATCGCGATGGTGTCGAACTCGCAGATGCAGGACGCCATCAAACTGGCGCCGGCTTTCGAAGCCGAGAACCCTGGCATCGACCTCAAATTCGTCAGCCTTTCCGAGAACCAGGCGCGCGCCAAGATCACGGCGTCGACGGCAACCGGCGGCGGTGAGTTCGACGTCGTGATGATCAGCAACTACGAGACACCTCAGTGGGCCGCCAACGGTTGGCTCACGAACCTGTCCGAGTATGCAGACAAGACGCCCGGTTATGACGAGGACGACTTCATACCGTCGATCAAGACTTCTCTGTCGTACGAGGACAGTATGTACGCGGTCCCGTTCTACGGGGAGTCGTCGTTCCTGATGTACCGCAAGGATCTGTTCGATCAGGCGGGGATAACAGTTCCCGAGGACCCGACGTGGCAAGAAGTTGCGGGTTGGGCAGCGCAATTCGACAACCCAGACGCCAAGATGGCGGGAATCTGCTTGCGTGGAAAGCCTGGCTGGGGTGAGGTACTCGCACCGCTGAACACCGTGATCAACACCTTCGGCGGACGCTGGTACGACGAGAACTGGAATGCGCAGTTGACCAGTCCGCAGGTCGAGGATGCGGTCCAGTTCTACGTGGATACTGTCAAGGAGCACGGTCAGCCCGGTCCTGCCACAAGCGGATTCGGTGAATGTGCAACACAATTCGCGCAAGGGAACACGGCGATGTGGTACGACGCGACTTCGGCTGTGTCGGTTCTCGAGGACCCTGCGTCGTCGAAGGTAGTCGGCAACATCGGATACGCGAAGGCGCCGAAGGTCGAGAAGTCCGATCCTGGTTGGCTCTACACCTGGGCGCTCGGAATCCCGGAGTCGGCACAGAACAAAGACGACGCCTGGAAGTTCATTTCCTGGATGACGAACAAGGACTACATTCAGAAGGTCGGAACCGAACTCGGCTGGTCGAGAGTTCCTCCGGGAAGTCGCCTTTCGACCTACGAGATTCCGGAGTATCAAGAGGCCGCACAGGCATTCGGTCCGATTACTCTCGAATCGATCAACAATGCAAATCCGAAAAACCCGACAGTGCAACCGGTTCCGTACACCGGCGTCCAGTTCCTCACCATCCCTGAGTTTCAGGACCTGGGCACTCGCGTCAGCCAGCAGATCAGTGCTGCCATCGCGGGTCAGAAGAGCGTGAAAGAAGCACTCGAACAATCCCAGCAGTATGCCGAGGTGGTCGGCAAGACCTATCAGGAGAACCGATGACTACGGTTGCCGAACCCAGCACCACGGTGGACGACGCGCCACCGGTCCGTGTCGAAAAGAAGATCTCCCGCGCCGAGGGTTGGCGTCGTAGAGGTCCCCTGTTGCCGGCGTTGATCTTTTCGATCGTCGTCACCCAGATTCCGTTTCTGTTCACCCTCTACTACTCGACGCAGTCGTGGAACCTTGTCCGGCCGGGATCGCGGCACTTCAACGGGTTCGACAACTACATCGAGGTTTTCAAGGACAGTCAGTTTCGGGAAGTCGCGGTCAACACGGTCATCATGATCGTGGGTACGGTCATCGTTTCGGTGATCCTCGGACTCGCGTTGGCACTGCTACTCGACAGAGCCTTCCTCGGTCGCGGGATCGTGCGGACACTGCTGATCACGCCATTTCTCATCACCCCCGTCGCTGGCGCATTGCTCTGGAAGACAACAATGTTCGACCCGGTATTCGGTATCGTGAACTTCGTCCTCCAGCCTTTCGGTGTCGGCCAGGTCGACTGGGTCAGCAAGTTTCCGCTCGCCGCCGTCATGATCAATCTGATCTGGCAGTGGACGCCCTTCATGATGCTGCTCATTCTGGCCGGCTTGCAGTCCATGCCCCGAGACATCCTCGAAGCCGCACGGGTGGACGGAGCCAAGCCGTTTGCGATGTTCCGCGAACTGACGTTGCCGCACCTGCGCCGCTTCATCGAACTCGGTGCAGTTCTGGGTGCGATCTACCTCGTGAACACCTTTGACGCGGTGTACATGATGACCTCGGGTGGGCCCGGCGTGGCCAGCTCGAACCTGCCGTTCTACATCTACCAGCGCGCGTTCCTCGGCTTCGACGTAGGTCAAGCTGCGGCGATGGGTGTCGTGACAGTGATCGCGACCATCATCGTGTCGACACTTGCGCTCCGATTGATCTTCAAGAGCTTTACCGGCAACGAGGAGGCGGCGTGATGACTGCCGTAGAGACGACAAGCGCGACGGCCGACAAGCCCGTCGTCAAGAAAAAGAAGAGCAGCAAGTTCAGTCCGTGGTCCGTTGTGGCGTGGATCGCCGCTCTCGGGTTCTTCTTCCCGGTCTTCTGGATGGTCCTGACCGCGTTCAAGACCGAGGCAGACGCCTACACGGATCCGCCGAAGCTGTTCTTCACTCCCACCCTCGAACAATTCCGTGCCGTCCTCGACTCCGGTCTCGGCACGACGCTGGCAAACTCTGCATTTGCAACGGCCATGTCGACGATTCTTGTTCTGCTACTCGGCGTTCCGGCTGCGTTTGCATTGTCGCTTCGCCCGGTTGCCAAGACTCAGGATGTTCTGTTCTTCTTTATCAGCACCAAGATGCTCCCAGTCGTCGCCGCAATCGTGCCGCTGTACGTGATCGTCAACGACATCGGATTGCTCGACAACATCTGGGCGCTGGTCATCTTGTACACATCGATGAATCTGCCGATCGCAGTGTGGATGATGCGTTCGTTCTTTCTCGAAGTCCCCGGAGAACTTCTCGAAGCCGCCAGCATGGACGGCGCGAGTTTGTGGACTTCCGTTCGCGAGGTGATACTCCCGCTGATCTCGCCCGGAATTGCTGCGACTGCGCTGATCTGCGTGATCTTCTCGTGGAACGAATTCTTCTTCGCTGTCAATCTGACAGCTGTTCAAGCGCAGACGATTCCGGTCTTCCTGGTCGGGTTCATCACGGGCGAGGGCCTGTACTGGGCTCGGCTCTCCGCGGCAGCGACCATGGCGGCATTGCCCGTCATCCTGGCCGGTTGGTTCGCCCAGAACAAACTGGTGCGTGGCCTGTCCTTCGGTGCAATCAAGTAATTCTCCTCACCCTCTCAGGAGTTCGTCATGGCTGAAATCTCGTACCAGAAAGCGTCTTGCATCTACGAAGGTGCTGGGACCCTCGCTGTCGATTCACTCGATCTTGATATCAAGGACGGCGAGTTCATCGTGCTCGTCGGTCCGTCAGGTTCCGGAAAGTCCACGGCCTTGCGCATGTTGGCAGGGCTCGAGGACATCGATTCCGGGGCGATCACCATTAACGGCAAGGACATGACCGATGTCCCGTCGAAGGATCGCGACATCGCAATGGTCTTTCAGAACTACGCGCTGTACCCCAACAAAACCGTCGGCGAAAACATGGGGTTCGCGTTGAAGATGCGCGGTGTGCCCGTCGAGGAGCGTAAGAAGAAAGTTGCCGAAGCGGCCAAACTGCTTGACCTGACGGAGTATCTCGACCGCAAGCCGGCCAAGCTTTCCGGTGGTCAACGGCAACGAGTTGCCATGGGCCGCGCCATCGTTCGCGAACCACAGGTGTTCTGCATGGACGAGCCGCTCTCCAACCTCGACGCAAAGCTACGCGTGCAGACCCGAACGCAGATCGCGGCGTTGCAGCGTCGTCTCGGAACCACCACCGTCTACGTCACGCACGATCAGGTGGAAGCGATGACGATGGGTGACCGCGTGGCAGTGCTCAAGGGCGGGAAGTTGCAACAATTCGCCTCTCCCACAGAACTTTACGATCGGCCGGCCAATGCTTTTGTTGCAGGCTTCATCGGATCTCCAGGGATGAACTTGGTAACGGCGCCGGTCAGTTCGGGTGGGGTGCGTTTCGGTGACGTCGAGGTTCCGCTAGACCGCGAGCAGATGGCGGCAATCGCCGCGGCCGGTCTGGCCTCGGTCACAGTGGGAATTCGGCCCGAGCAATTCCAGGTGGTCGCTGCCGGAGACGGAATCGCAGCTCAGATCGACCTGGTAGAGGAACTGGGTAACGAGTCGTACATCTACGCACACGTGCCTGGTACCGAAGCCGACCCGATTTCGCTCGTTGCCCGCACCGGCGGGCGATCGAAGTTGCAGTACGGCCAGACGCTGGGCTTCGAGCGGGTGGACGGTCCTGTTCACCTCTTCGACCCGACTACGGGTGACCGCGTGGGTAGCTGAATCCCACCACAATCGTGACCTGCTCGGCACCCGAACTCGTTCGTGCCGAGCAGGTCACATCCATCTTCGACTGGTGAGAAGGTTAGGGTCTACCGATGAGTGATACACGCGAACGATCCGTCGTGGTGTGTGGTGAGGGACTGGTCGATCTGGTTCCGGTGGGGGAGAACTTCTCACCCAAGTTGGGCGGTGGACCGTTCAACGTTGCGATCGCACTGGGGCGACTGGGATCCGACGTGGGATTCGTCTCGCGCTTGTCCCTCGACGCGTTCGGAGATCGGATGATCGACTCGCTGGCCGCGTCGAATGTCGACACAGCCGGAGTCGAGCGTGGGCCAGAGCCGACAACTCTGGCCGTCGTGAACCTTGCAGCGGACGGAGGTGCGCGGTATTCCTTTTACCTCGAGGGAACGGCGGATCGACAGTTCGCGCTGCCGAAACTTCCCTCTGCTCGGGCGTTCTCGTTCGGGACGCTGTCGCTGGTGCTCGAGCCCGGGGCCTCCGCTTACGAAGCGATGCTGCACGAAGCGCACTCTCGCGGTCGACTCACCATGGTGGACCCCAACATTCGTCCGGCGGTGATCTCCGACCCGGACGCATATCGACGACGGTTTCGATCGTGGTTGCCCGCCATCGATATTCTCAAAGTGAGCGACGACGACGCGAAGTGGTTGGGTTCGGTCGACGGCGCCGAGTGGCTCGACGAAGGCGTCGGCGCCGTCCTACTCACCCGTGGCGGCGATGGATTGAGGTTGATCACCAAGGAACTCGATGTTTCGGTTCCGGCGCCCGCGGTCGACGTCGCGGACACGATCGGTGCGGGCGATACGGTACACGGAGCCCTGTTGGCCTATCTCGATCGTCACGACGCACTCGACGCCGCCGTTGTGCGTGGGTTCTCCGAGGCAGATTGGTCGGCCGCATTGACCTTTGCGGCACGCGCGGCAGCCGTTACCGTGTCACGACCCGGGGCGGATCCGCCGTGGTCAAGGGAGTTGGGCCTGCCCGTCTAGCCCTGGGGACCACCGCCCTACTGCGAGCGCAGTACGTCGAACTGCCTACCTGTGCACGATGTGCGACGGGCCCGTGTATCGGCACAGTGATACGCATGTCGATATTCCTGTACAAACTCTCGCGATTCGCGTTCCGTCGCCGCTGGGCAATGGTGGGCTTCTGGGTTGTCCTGCTGGTGGCGGGTGGAGTAGGCGCAGCAACGCTGTCCGGCCCGACCGTCAATACATTGTCGATTCCGGGAACCGAATCGCAAGCTGCGCAAGACCTTCTGGCTGAACGGTTCCCGGAATCGTCCACTGGTGGAGCCAGTGCTCGCATCGTCTTCGAATCTCCCGCGGGCACAACGCTCGCCGATCCGGCCATTCAACGATCTGTCGGTGAATTGGTCTCTGCGCTCGGGAAGGACCCCGAGGTTGCAGCGGTGTCGGATCCGTATGCCTCCGGCGGTGTGTCGCCGACTGGGACGATCGGATACATGCAGGTCTCCTATACTGCCGACTCGATGGACTTGCCGGACAGTTCGAAGGAACTTCTCGAGTCTGCTGTCCATGACGCCTCGGATTCAGGACTGGCAGTCGATGTTGCCGGCAACGTGCTGATGGAAAGCAGCGCCGAATCCATGGGAGAGGTGATCGGAGTCGCGATCGCCGCGGTGGTGCTGACGGTCACCTTCGGTTCGTTGGTGGCGGCAGGGCTTCCGTTGATCAGCGCGCTCATCGGTATCGGTATCGCGATCTGCACGATCACCATCGCAACGGGCTTCATCGAATTGGGTTCGAGCACAACCGTCCTGGCAATGATGCTGGGGTTGGCAGTAGCGATCGACTACTCGCTGTTCATCGTCTCGCGTTACCGCGCGGAACTACGTGACGGGCACGATCCCGAAATCGCAGCGGGCCGTGCAGCCGGGACAGCGGGTTCGGCAGTAGTGTTCGCGGGATTGACCGTGCTCATCGCCTTGGCGGGATTGTTCGTCGTGAACATCCCGTTCCTGACGAGCATGGGTCTGGCTGCAGCGTTCGCAGTTGCTGTTGCAGTGGTCATTTCACTGACTCTGCTACCGGCCACGCTGGGTTTTGCAGGATCGCGCGTTCTGAGTCGCTCCGACCGTCGATTGCTTGCATCCGGTGGGCAGTTGACGCATCGCAAAACGAAAGAGGGCGCAGGATCGCGATGGGCCAAGTTCGTGATCCGGCGTCGAGTTCCGGTTTTGCTCGCGTCGGTCCTCGGGCTGGGATTGCTGGCGATCCCCACCTTCGGCATCAACCTGAGCCTGGCGAGCCCACCTGTCCCCGATACCACTGCGGCCCGAGCCACCGACCGACTTTCCGAGGGATTCGGTGCCGGGTTCAGTGGTCCACTCATGGTGGTCGTCGACGTTGCCGACGCTGCGGATCCGGCATCGGCATTGAGTGGGGCCCAGGAAAAACTCGGTGCTCTGCCCGACATAGCAGCAGTGACGCCGCCGGCACTCAATCAGGCCGGTGACACAGCAGTCATCACGGTGGTTCCGTCGAGCGGCCCCGAAACCGAGGCAACAAAGGCGCTCGTCGCAGATATACGTGAGGTTGCCGGATCGCTGACCGACGAGACCGGGGCCACGATGTCGGTCACCGGGCAGACAGCGTTGACGATCGACGTATCGGACCGTCTTGCCGATGCCCTCGTTCCCTACCTCGCATTGGTCGTCGGCCTCGCCTTCGTTCTCCTCATGTTGGTGTTCCGCTCGATCTTGGTACCGCTCAAGGCAACTCTCGGATTTCTGCTCTCCATCGGCGCGACGTTCGGTGTGCTGGTTGCCATCTTCCAGTGGGGCTGGTTCGCCGGCATTCTCGGAATCGAAGGTCAAACCGGGTCAGTTGTCGCGATGTTGCCCATCTTCATGATCGGCATCGTCTTCGGGTTGGCGATGGACTACCAGGTGTTCCTGGTGACCAGAATGCGTGAAGCGTTCGTCCACGGTGACGGACCAGACGAAGCAGTCGTGAAGGGCTTCGACCAGGGCGCCCGAGTGGTCACGGCCGCCGCGCTGATCATGATCGCCGTTTTCGCAGGTTTCATCTTCGGTGGCGACGCCTTCATCATGCAGATCGGACTCGGACTCTCGTTCGCGGTTCTGTTCGACGCCTTCGTGATTCGTATGACCGTCGTGCCCGCCGTCATGTCGCTGTTGGGCTCGAAGGCATGGTGGTTCCCCGCCTGGCTGGACCGGTTGGTCCCGAACGTGGATGTCGAGGGGGAGCAGTTGACTGCGCTGCTCGCCGATTCGAGGGAATTCAGTGAGCCTACGAGCGACAAGCTGTCGGTGTGACCCGGATACGGTAGATCGATGACTTCGACATCGACGTGGGGTCGATGGTGTGCGGAACACCCGCGCACCATCGACCTGGCACTGACGATTCTCGTGCTCCTTGCCACGTGGACGGCGCACCGCATCGCGCTCGATGGCAATGACACCCGCGAAGTAACAGTTATGGGAGTCTTTGTAACAGTGATCGCAGCGGCAACCATCGTGTTCCGCAGGCGCTATCCGTTCTCGGCGCTGGCGGTGGCAGTACTCCTCGGTGTGTTGATGATTGCACTGTCAGCGCCGCCGAATGCCGGTACAGGTTCCGCAGCGATGGTGTGCCTCTATTACGTTGCCAGCACGAGCGACCGCCGGACGACCTTTTTCGCAGCGGCGAGCACCGTCAGCTCGCTGATGCTCGTCACGATCTTCCTGGGAGTCGGGAACAATCTGCTGCAGGAGGCCCTGGGGCTGTTGGCTTGGTTGCTGATGGCGAGTTTTGCCGGCGCCGAGGTCCGTTCTCGCCGCGCCTATCTGGAGTCCGTCGAGGCGCGCGCGGTGCAAGCGGAAAGAATGCGCGAGGACGAGGCCCGACATCGCGTCGTGGAAGAAAGGATGCGGATTGCGCGGGACCTGCACGACGTTGTCGCGCACCACATTGCCTTGGTCAACCTGCAAGTCGGGGTCGCGTCGCACTTGATCGGGAAAGACCCGGAGAAGGCGACGACTGCACTGCGCGGCGTGGAGGAAACGTCCAAGGCGGCACTCGATGAAATTCGGGCCACGGTTGGAGTTCTCCGTGATGCTCAGGACAGCGATCGCTCGATGAAGCCGGCCCCAGGGCTGTCGGATCTACCGGCGCTGGTGGATCAATTCGTGAGTGCAGGAATGGAAATCGACGTGCGCGCTGTGGGTTCGCTGCGCCCTCTCGGGCCCGCGGTAGACCTCACGGCGTACCGAATCATCCAGGAAGCACTCGTGAATGCGAGCAAGCACGCGCTGCCCGGTGCCGTCACCGTGACGTTGTCGTACGAAGCCGAGGTTCTGGTCCTGACGGTCGAAAACGCCGGAACGGCAGTGCCTTCGACTTCGCCACCCGGGTACGGACTGCTGGGAATGAAGGAAAGGGCGCAAGCGATGGGAGGCGAGGTTTCGGCAGGATTCCGCGCGGACGGGGGATTTCGTGTGGATGCCCAACTGCCGCTTGTCTCGGTGTCAAGCGGTTCGGAGCGTGAGGAGTCGTGAGTATTCGGGTGGTGGTGGCAGACGATCAGGCACTCTTCCGTCAAACGCTTGCGCTGCTGATCGGTTCGGAAGACGACATGGAGGTGGTCGCCGAGGCAGCAGACGGAGAGCAGGCATTCCAGGCGGCGCTCGCGCACCGACCCGACGTCGTACTGATGGACATTCGCATGCCGGGCACCAGCGGCGTCGAAGCAACGGCAATGATTGCCGATCATCCGGATCTCTCCGACGTACATGTGTTGATCCTGACGACCTTCGAAGTGGACGAGCATGTGGCACAGGCGATTCGGGCGGGAGCCAGCGGGTTCATCGGCAAAGGAATCCGGGCTGAAGGCCTGCTCGATGCCGTGCGAACGGTCGCGAGTGGGAACTCCTTGTTGTCGCCGATTGCGACCAGTGCGTTGATTTCTCGATTCCTTTCCACCCCGTCGCGGGCCGACTCGACGTCTGGGATTTTCGGTCAATTGACCCCACGTGAACTCGAAGTGGTAACTCTCGTTGCCCTGGGGATGTCCAACGACGAAATCGCCGCGGAGTTGGTGATCAGCGCTGTCACCGCAAAAACGCACGTGAACCGGGCGATGACGAAACTGGATGTCCGTGACCGCGCGCAACTGGTGGTTCTGGCCTATCAATGCGGTTTGGTCGTTCCAGGACGTTCGGTGGATTGACTCGAGAAACTCTTGACTCGAACGCATGTTCGAGTACTCTTTGTGTAGGGGATCGGGGGATCGGGGGATTCAATGAGTGTCTTGTTGTCGGGTGTGGTGTCTGGTTCTGCGGTGGGGTTGCGTGGACGTCTGTGGAGGTTGTCGGCTTCTGAGTTGCGGGCTGCTGCGGTGTCTGCGAGCGCCGAGATTCTGCGTCTCGAGGCTGTTCGGGTGGCGGTGGTCGACGAGTTGTCGTTGCGTCCGGATGATCAGGTGATCGCGAGCCGCGGGGTGGGTGCGTGGTTGGCGGCGAACACGATGTTGCAGGTGCGGGACGGGAAGAAGATCGCCGCCCTCGGCGCGGCTCTACGCGCATTCCCCGCTGTGGCGACAGGATTCGATTGCGGGGATTGTTCGTTCGAGCACGCCGTGTTGATAGTGGCGTTCTGCGAGTCACCGCCGAAGGGGATGCCGGAGGAAGCGCTACCGAAGTGCATCGACTTGTTGTTGGCGGCCGCGTCGGGTGTGGAAGCAACGACCACGAAGGTGCGGAACGTCATCGCGACGTTGGAGCGAATCTTCGAATCCGATGAAATTCCACCCGCCGAAGACGTCGACCGCAACGAGTTGAGGATCGCCTCGACGCTGAATGGTCGGGTGGTGGTGCGTGGGGATTTCGATGCCCTCACCGGCGAAATGTTGTTGTCGGCGTTGTCGAATCTGACGATGCCGACCCCGGCACCCGATGGAACGCCGGATTCTCGGTCGGCGGCGAAGCGGACCGCCGACGGGTTCACCGAACTGATCCGCCGCTATCTCGACTGCGCCAAAACCGGCATGGATGGCGGCCAGCGGCCGCACGTGAACGTACACATCAACGCCCGTGATCTCGCCGAGCACCGCGATTGCGCCACGACCCCCACTGATGGTGGGTCTGTGTCGGATCTCGATGTCGGGCACATGCCCTGGCTCGGACCACTCTCGGTATCGCAGACCAGGCTTCTCGGGTGCGACTGCTTCCTGTCCACTGTCCTACTCGACGATCACGGAGCGCCGCTCGATGCGAAACCCGGGAAACGGTTGGTCACCGCCGAACAGAGAGTGGCGTTGATCGCGAGAGACAAGGGTTGCGCGTTCCCCGGCTGCACATGCGTCCCCGCGTGGACCGATGCGCACCACATCCGGCACTGGGCCAATGGCGGCCCGACGGTGATGAACAACCTGGTCCTGCTGTGCCGTTCACATCATCGGTTGATGCATCGCAAATCCGGGTTCGTCGGAAAGTGGGAGATCCGGATCGGCGTCGACAACAAGCCGTGGTTCATTCCGCCGCCGTCGATCGATCCGCAGCGGCACCCGCGGCCGGCGAACACCACCTTCACAACCTGAGGACGAACCTCAGGCACAACAGAACACGGCCAGGCTCCGCGTCCGACTTATCTGTTGGAGGCGGAGCCCAGGTGCCTTCGTTGGGGATTGCTTTCAGTGGGGCTGTGCGGGGTGCCGTGCTTTCTGAGGTGCCGTGCTTTCGGGGAGTGACAGTGCAGTTGTCCCACTCAGTGGGTCGTTATTTCATCCTCGCCGCGCCGATTGTGCCAGGTCATTTGGACGTCTGACCTGCAGTGCAAAATCTTTCGTTAGAACACGTTCCAATTTCGCGGATTTGTGGCTATGGTCACAGAGATAGATGCGGGTGTGCGAATGAAAGGGTGAAGTGACGTGAAGACCAAGGGTGCAATCCTGTGGGGCCTCAACGAAAAGTGGTCCGTCGAGGAGATCGAGATCGGCGAACCGGTAGCCGGCGAAGTTCAAATTCGCATGGAAGCGGCCGGAATGTGCCACTCCGATCACCACATCGTCACCGGCGCGACTCCGATGCCGTCGTTCCCTGTCATGGGCGGGCACGAGGGTTCGGGCGTCATCACCAAGCTCGGCCCGGAGGTCAAGGGCCTGGAGGTCGGCGACCACGTCGTTCTGTCCTTCATTCCGGCTTGTGGAACCTGTCCGGCGTGTTCGGCCGGACATCAGAATCTGTGTGACCTCGGGATGGGCCTCCTCAGCGGCCAGGCCATCAGCGACGGCACGTACCGGATCCAGGCTCGCGGCGAAAACGTGATCCCGATGTGCCTGCTAGGGACGTTCTCGCCCTACATGGTCGTGAACCAGTCGTCAGTGGTGAAGATCGACAAGGACATCCCGTTCGAGGTTGCCGCACTCGTCGGTTGCGGTGTTCCCACCGGTTGGGGATCGGCAACCCACATCGCTGATGTGAAGCCGGGCGAAGACGTGGTGATCATGGGTGTCGGCGGCGTCGGTATCAGTGCCCTGCAGGGTGCAGTTGCCTCGGGTGCTCGGTACATCTTTGCCATCGACCCGGTGCCGTGGAAGCGTGAGCAGGCTCTGAAGTTCGGTGCAACGCATGCTTTCGAAAGCGCCGCCGCGGCCATTCAGCCGATCATCGACGCTACGTATGGACGCATGGCGCAGAAGACGATCATCACCGTCGGCGAAATGAAGGGTGAGTACGTCGAAGAAGCGATGATTCTGACGGCCAAGGCTGGCCGTTGTGTTGTCACCGCAATGGGGCATCTGACGGACATGGATGTGAAGCTGAACCTGTTCCTGATGTCGATGCTTCAGAAGGATCTTCAGGGCAACATCTTCGGTGGTGGCAACGCTCGCCAGGACGTCCCGAACCTTCTCGCGATGTACAAGGCGGGCAAGCTGAACCTCGACGACATGGTCACTCGGACCTACACGCTCGAAGGCGTGAACGACGGCTACCAGGACATGTTGGATGGCAAGAACATCCGCGGCGTCATCCGCTACACCGAAGCTGACTGGTGATCGGAAGCTCGCAACTCTTGTGCCAGTAGTCTGATCGGGTGCCCAGTACTCACAGTCTCGACGTAATCCAGCAGTGGCCGGTCGACAACGCGGCAGCGGTCGTCCTCTCCGGGAAGAATCCGGTTGAGGGCGACCGCGTTCGTGGTTTCAGCGGCGACCAGTCGCACGTTTTCCCCCTGGCTTCGGTGACAAAACTGTTGTGCGCCTACGCGATTCTCGTGGCAGTGGAGGAAGGGGCGGTCGAGCTGGATGGGCCGGCCGGGCCCGAGGGGTCGACCGTTCGTCACCTCCTCGCGCATGCCTCGGGGTTGGCATTCGCCGAACGTGTCGTTCAGGCGCCGGTGGCGTCGAAGCGGATTTATTCGAGTGCGGGTTTCGAAGTTCTTGCCGAGTTGGTTTCCCGGGAGACCGAGATCGAGTTTG
Organism: Rhodococcus sp. P-2; assembly: GCF_016598535.1. Taxonomy (GTDB): domain Bacteria; phylum Actinomycetota; class Actinomycetes; order Mycobacteriales; family Mycobacteriaceae; genus Rhodococcus_F; species Rhodococcus_F baikonurensis. The sequence continues at coordinate 4,164,176 of NZ_CP066779.1, forward strand.
CCGATTATCTGGCCGAGGCGGTGTTCGCGCCGTTGGGGATGACCAGCGCCGCTCTTGTCGGTCCGGCCGGCCACGGTGCGCAGGCATCGGCAGACGACTTGGCCAAGTTCGCGGCCGAACTGCTCTCGCCGACGCTGATCTCGACGCAGACGTTCGCAGAGGCGACATCTGTTCAGTTCCCGGGGCTCAACGGAATTCTTCCGGGTTACGGCTCTCAGCGCCCCAACGACTGGGGACTCGGATTCGAAATCCGCGCCGACAAGCGTCCGCACTGGACGGGGCTCGAGAACTCGGCTGCAACCTTCGGTCATTTCGGCCAGTCGGGGACGTTCCTGTGGGTCGATCCCACGATCCATTCTGCGTGCGTCGTGCTGACCGATCGTGATTTCGGTGATTGGGCCAAGCCTTTGTGGACTGAATTGTCCGATGGTGTGATCGGCGAAGTTTCCCGATAGAGCACAAATTTCTCTCCTTCCACTGGCGCAACACGGGTAACACAAGGCACACTGTTCAATCGAGCGTGCTGCACGAACTCGACAGAGGTCGTTGGGGAAGACGTCCCTCGTCGAAGCAGGAGGCTCGAGTGCGCGAAATGAATCAATTCGCGGACGTGACGACTGGTGTGGTTTACATCCACTCGTCGCCCGCGGCGCTGTGCCCGCACGTGGATTGGGCTTTGTCCGCCACGTTGGACAGCCCTGCCAAGCTCAGATGGACCTCACAGCCTGCCTACGACGGACTTCTGCGTGCGACGACGGACTGGACAGGTCCCGTCGGAACCTGTGCCCGCCTGGTCGATTCGCTACGGGCGTGGCCGATGTTGCGCTTCGAGGTCACCGAGGACCCGAGCCACGGCGTCGACGGCGAACGGTACAGCCATGTGCCCGGTCTGGGCTTGTGGCGCGGATCCACCAGTGCGAACGGTGATGTCGTCGTTGGGGAGATGAAACTGCGGTCCATCATGAATTCTGGTGGAGACATCGCCGCGGAGATCGATCGGGCGATAGGCGCACCGTGGGACGAGGAACTCGAACCCTTCCGGAGTTCCGGCGAAGGCGCCGAAGTGACCTGGCTGCGAAGGCGTGTCAGCTGACCGAGGTCCATCCTGAACCCTGAGTGCTCTCGCGGATTGAACGACAAAGACTTGAATGACAAAGGTGGGCCCCGCCGTATCGGCGAGGCCCACCTTGCTGTCCGGGGTTGTCAGAGCGGAATGTTCTTGTGGCGCGCGCGGACAGATGGTGCAGATGCGAGCGCAGCGGTCACGATGCTGCGAGTCTTCGCCGGGTCGATTTCCTCGTCGACGACGCCGATTTCAACCGCGCGGTCTACGCCGCCCGCGATCGCCTCGTGTTCGGCGGCGAGACGGTTGTGCAATGCCTCGCGCTCGTCGTCCGGTGCCGCAGAGAGAGCCCGCTTGTGCAGGATGCCGACCGCGGCCTTCGCGCCCATCACGGCTACTTCGGAGTTGGGCCAAGCGAATACGGCCGTGGCACCGAGTGCTCGCGAGTTCATTGCTATGTAGGCGCCGCCGTAGATCTTTCGAGTGACGACGGTGACGCGGGGGACAGTTGCCTCGGCGAAGGCGTGAAGCAACTTTGCTCCGCGCCGAACCACGCCTTCCCACTCCATCGACACGCCCGGCAGATACCCGGGAACATCGACGACGACCACGAGCGGCACGCCGAATGCGTTGCACAGTCGCACGAATCGAGCGGCCTTCTCGGCGCTTTCGGAGTTCAGGCACCCGCCGAGTCGGAGTGGGTTGTTCGCGATGACACCAACGGTGCGTCCGGCCATCCGACCGAAACCGGTGACGATGCTCCGGGCGTAATTACCTTGCAGTTCTTCGAAACTCGACTCACCTTCGACGTTGTCGAGCATTTCGTGAACGATCGGACGAACGTCGTATGCACGTTTTGCGGATGCAGGCATCATGGCGCGCAGATCACTGTCGCCGAGTTCCGCTGCCCGCTGATCGAATTCGCCCTGCTCGCACATCATCGAGACCAGGCGGCGCGCGCGGTGCAATGCGTCGGCCTCGTCGTGTGCGGCGATGTGCGCGACACCCGACTTCTTGGTGTGTGTGTCCGGGCCGCCGAGTGACACCATGTCTACCTGTTCGCCGGTGACACTGCGAACTACGTCTGGGCCGGTGACGAACACTCGGCCTTCCGGCGCCATGATCACGACGTCGGTGAGGGCTGGACCGTACGCGGCTCCACCGGCGGCAAAGCCGAGCACGACCGAAATTTGAGGTATGAGACCCGACGCGCGGACCATGGCCTCGAAGACAAGTCCGACGGCGTGGAGCGCTTCGACGCCTTCAGCCAGACGCGCGCCACCGGAGTGCCAGAGGCCCACGATGGGGGACTCTTCCTCGATGGCGGTATCGATGGCTTTGACGAGGTGTTTGCAACCGTCGACGCCCATGGCGCCGCCCATGACGGTGGCGTCGGAGCAGTATGCGATGGTGCGCACGCCGTCGATGTTTCCGGACGCAGCGAGCACGCCGGACTTGTCGCGGGCGTGGAGCGGCACTGTCGTGCCGGGGTCGAACAGATTTTCCAGGCGCGCAAGAGGATCGCGCGGGTCTGTCGATGATTCGGACTTTGTCACGGGGGCCAGGATGGTCATCGCGTCCTCCTTCAGTACGAGCCTTGGGTGGAACGAAAGGTCGGTGTTGTCCGCGGGTGACGTTGTGGTGCAACGACACCCGCGGACAGGTGCAAACCGCGGTTCGGGCTAGGCCCGACCGAAGGCGAGCGCGACATTGTGCCCACCGAAACCGAACGAGTTGTTCAGTGCGAAATCGAAAGAGCCGGTTCGGGGTTCACCCTTGACGACATCGAGATCGATTTCTGGATCCTGTCTGTCAACGTTGAGCGTCGGCGGGATGATCCCGTCACGCACTGCCAGAACCGTCAGGACTGATTCGAGGGCGCCGACAGCGCCGATCGAGTGTCCCAGCGCGGATTTCGGGCCGTACACCGCAGCGTGATTGCCGACCGCTGCGTTGATTGCCTTTGCCTCTGCGATGTCACCGATCGGCGTCGCAGTGGCGTGGGCGTTGATGTGCTTGATGTCGGACTTCGTCAGTCCGGCCATCTCGATTGCTCGGGTCATGGCTCGCGCCGCGCCCAGGCCTTCCGGATGCGGTGCCACGATGTGGTACCCGTCCGAAGTGATTCCGGAACCGAGCAGGCGGGCGTGAATCGTTGCCCCGCGTGCCTTTGCATGTTCCTCGGTTTCGAGGATCATCAGTGCGCCGGCTTCGCCGAAGACAAATCCGTCGCGGTCCTTGTCGAAAGGACGTGAAGCTGCGGCCGGATTGTCGTTGTTGGTGCTCATCGCACGCATCATGGCGAAGCTCGCGATCGGAACCGCGTCGATGAAGCTCTCGACTCCACCGGCCACAACCATGTCCGCGTCACCCATGACAAGCATGCGGTGAGCGTGAGCAATTGCCTCGGATCCCGACGAACATGCCGAAACCGGGGTGATGACGCCACCGCGGGCCCCGAGTTCGAGCCCGACCGTTGCGGCTGGTCCGTTGGGCATGACCATCTGCACCGAGAACGGGGACACCTTGCGGTATCCGCCGCCACGGAGCTTGTCGACGGCGTCGATGAGCGTGTCGCCGCCGCCGAGTCCGGTGCCGATGACAACCGCGAGGCGGTCCTGATCGACTTCGGGGCTGCCGGCGTTGCTCCAGACCGTGCGACTCAACGTGAGGGCAAGGCGTTCCACCCAGCTCATCCGTCGAATTTCGACGCGGGACAAGCCCTCGTCCGGTGAAACCTTCAGGTGCCCGCCGATGCGAATGGGAAGGTCGAACTCGTCGATGAACGGGTCATCGAGGATTCCGATGCCGCTTTCGCCGGCGAGTAGCGCCTTCCACGTGCCATCCACATCACCAGCCACCGAGGTCGACGTCGCGAGGCTCGTGACGACGATGTCGGGGAATTTCCCTTTGCGGGTAGAAGCGGAAGTCACGGTCGGCTCACTCTGCGTTCTTGGCTTCGGCGCCTTCGGCTTCGAGCTTCTGGATGTACGCGACGATGTCGCCGACGGTGCGCAGGCCTGCGAGATCCTCGTCGGGGACCTTCACGCCGTACTTGTCTTCGGTCTGAACAGCGATCTCGACCATGGACAGGGAGTCGATATCGAGGTCGTCCACGAAGGACTTGTCAACGGTGACCTCGGAAGGCTCGATACCGGTGACCTCCTCCACGATCTGGCCGAGTTCCGCGATGATTTCTTCCTGAGTGTGGGCCACTGGTGTGGCTCCCTTCTTGATCGATTGAGGTGGGGTGAAACGTCCGGCCGCCGTTCGGGCTGATCGGCCGGGTGGGCGCCCGAGCTAGGTGAGCTCGGACAGTGCGGAGATATCCTCCGGGTTCTTGAGGGCCACCGTCGGTGTGCCACGCATTTCGCGCTTGGCAATTCCGACGAGGGTTCCGGCCGGCGGGAGTTCCACGATCGCGGTGACTTCTGCTGTCCGCAACGACGCGGAGCAGAGGTCCCAACGAACGGGGCGGGTTACCTGCGCGGCAAGTTTGGTGAGGGCGTCGGCGCCCGAGGAAACAGGTGCGCCGTCGGAGTTGGAAAGCAGCGTGCGCGTCGGATCGGACGGGGTGATCTTGGCGGCAGCAGCTGCGACGGCATCCTGGGCAGGTGCCATGAACCGGGTGTGGAAAGCGCCGGCGACGGGCAGTGCGCGGACGCGGGCCTTCTCAGGTGCGTTTGCTGCGAGTTCTTCGAGCGCGGTGAGCAGTCCGGCAGCCACGATCTGGCCGGCCGCATTGCGGTTGGCCGGTTCCAATCCGAGTTCTTCGAGTCGTGCGAGCACTTCGGCTTCGTCGCCACCGAGAACGGCTGACATGCCGGTGGGCTCGAGCGCACAAGCCTTGGCCATCTCGGCGCCGCGGAGGGCGGCAAGCGCGACGGCGTCGTCGGCGGAAATGACACCGGCGACCGCAGCAGCGGCAAGTTCACCCACCGAATGGCCGGCAGCGATGACGTCGGCGCCGAGGAGCCCACGTGATTCGATTTCCTCGTATGCCAGCAGAGCAGCGGCAACGACGAGGGGCTGGGTTACCGAGGTGTCGGTGATTTCTTCGGCAGTTGCGGTCGTGCCGAGTCGCACGAGGTCCAGGCCGGCTGCCTTCGACCACACTTCGAGGCGGTCTTGCGCTCCGGGCAGTGCCAGCCAGGGGCTGAGCATGCCGGGTGTCTGAGAGCCCTGTCCCGGGGCGAGCAACGAAATCACTTATTAAGAGAACACCGCCGCGAGTGACCTGCGAGATGTCGGTCGCGATGAACTCTGGCGAAGTGTTTTGTAGGGTTCCCACAAAATCCCACGTCGCGCTCGGCCATCGAAATTGGACGCTCCGGGGTTACAGGTTTGTTTGTCCGGATGTTAAAGATGTGACTGAAGTAACCGAATTGTTCGATTTGAGATCGATTTGTGTCAATCGACCCACGGTAGCGGCGATTCGTAGTACGTACGCGTCGCGTGGATTCGTAGGATCCCGGCCGGTAACTTCGGCGATCCGCTTCAAGCGGTACCGAACGGTATTTGGATGAACAAACAGAAGGCGTGCACAAGTCTCAACCGCACCTCCACAGTCGAGATAGCTGTCTAAAGTATCGGTCAAGACTGTGCCGGATTCAGCTAAAGGTGCGACCAGGAAATCGCGGAGAGCCTTTACGGCAGCGGCGTCTCCCAGTAGTGCCCGTTCCGGGAGTAGTTCAGTCGCAAAAACCGGACGAGGTGCGCCGCGCCACCCGGCGACGGCCTTGATTCCCGCCAGAGCTTCGGATGCACTGAAGTGTGCGGCGCTCAACGAGGGCGTGGTCGGGCCGATCACCACCGGCTCGTCGGCGAAACTCATGAGCAGATCCTGAAGGAATTGGCTGCCCTCCGTCTTGCTGCTCAGCTCGCCGCTGACGATCATCACCAGTCGCGGACCCTGCACCACGGCAAGAACAGCGCGCCCGTGCGCGGCGGCGGTCGCGTGGACGGTGCCGGCAACCGAGACGCGCTCGTCCGGCGGGGGAGACCCGACGATGACGGTGGCCGGAGCCGTCGCATCCCAGTTCAACGTCGCGGCACGGGAAAGCATGTCCGATCCGGTGTCTCCCTGCACGACGGCGTCGACGACGAGCGCTTCCAGTCGTGTGTCCAGCGCGCCACGAGATTCGGCGGCGCTTGCGTACACCGTCGCCGCTGCGAAGCCGAGTTCACGCCCGTAGCGCAGGACGGCTTCTGTCAGCGCGATCAGCTGTTGATCGTTGCGGGCGAGAGCCGGTAGCCACTTCTCGAAGAACTCCATCGCCACCCGGACCATGTCGACGGTCTGGCGCAGCGTGAGTTGTCGAGCAAGATCCTGAGGGATGACCGGAAAAGACTCGTATCCGAAGCTGATCTCCGAGTCGAGTTGCCGCAGCCATTCGAGGAAATTCACCACCGACGTCTGAACCAGGAGCTGAACGTCGGCACGTTGCGAAGCGTCGAGACTGTCGAAGAACGGAAGTTGCTCCTCCATCACGGTCACGGCCTCGGTGGAGAGCCGACCGGAGAACTGTTTGACGCGGCGGAGCAAGGCCTCGGGAAGTGGATCGCGAACCTGACGACGGCGGGCGAGGACAGCCTGCAACCCGGACGACTGTGGTCGAGTGCGGCGTACGCCCTCTTCGGGTTTCTCGGGATCAGGTTCGGGCATGAGAAAAACCTACGCCCATCGCCGCAGCGGATGTCGAGATGACACCCGCGGCGATGGGCGTAGGTCTGTTTTCGATCGCTGGGACTGTTGCCCTACGACTTAGGCGCTACCGGTGTCCCCGGTCTGCTCGGGAGCAGCATTCACGTCGTCGATGCGGTATCGGCTCGCGGCTTCGACGGCCTTCGACCGCTCGATCGATCCTTCCTTTGCCAAACCGATCAGCACGGCAACGACGATGGACTCGGCATCGACGTTGAAGTAGCGACGCGCTGCAGTGCGGGTGTCGGAGAATCCGAACCCGTCCGTGCCGAGCGTGGTGTAGTCGCCGGGAACCCACTGACGAATCTGATCCGAGACCGCCCGCATCCAGTCCGAAGCCGCGACGACAGGGCCCTGCGCCGAGGACAACGCCGTGGTGACGAAGGGAACGGGAGCATCCTCGGACGGATTGAGCAGCGCCTGACGTTCACACTCGACGCCTTCGCGGCGCAGCTCACCCCAAGACGTGACCGACCAGACGTCGGCCGAGACGCCCCATTCGTCGGCGAGCAGCTTCTGCGCACGCAGACCCTCGGGCATCGCGACACCGGAGACGAGGATCTGTGCCTTCGGGCCGGTTGCTTCGGACGTCTTGTAGAGGTAGATGCCCTTGAGCAATCCCTCCACGTCGAGACCTTCGGGCTCGGCCGGCTGAACGTACGGCTCGTTGTAGATGGTCAGGTAGTAGAAGATGTTCTCGCCACCGAAACCGTCGACGCCCTCGGTGCCGCCGTACATGCGGCGCAAGCCGTCCTTGACGATGTGCGCCAACTCGTACGAGAACGCGGCGTCGTACGTGACAGCGGCCGGGTTGGTCGATGCCAGCAGCAGCGAGTGTCCGTCGGCGTGCTGGAGACCTTCGCCGGTCAGGGTGGTACGACCGGCGGTCGCGCCGAGAACGAATCCGCGAGCCATCTGGTCGGCGGCTGCCCACAGGCCGTCGCCGGTGCGCTGGAAACCGAACATCGAGTAGAAGATGTACAGCGGAATCATCGGTTCACCGTGGGTGGCGTACGACGTGCCGACTGCGGTGAACGAAGCCGTCGAACCTGCCTCGTTGATGCCCTCGTGCAGGATCTGGCCGATCGGGCTCTCCTTGTAGGCGAGCATGAGTTCGGCGTCGACGGAGGTGTAGAGCTGTCCGTTGCGGTTGTAGATCTTCAGTGAGGGGAACCACGAGTCCATACCGAAGGTGCGAGCCTCGTCCGGGATGATCGGCACGATTCGCTTGCCGATCTCCTTGTCGCGCAACAGTTCCTTGAGGATGCGCACGATCGCCATGGTGGTGGCGACTTCCTGCTTGCCCGAACCCTTGCGGATGACGTCGTACGTCTTGTCCTCGGGGAGCTTGAGCGGAGCAGCGTCGGTGTTACGGGACGGCAGGAATCCGCCGAGTGCTTTACGACGGTCGAGCATGTACTTGATCTCGGGAGCGTCCGCGCCCGGGTGGTAGTACGGAGGCAGGTACGGATCCTTCTCGAGCTCGGCGTCCGAGATCGGGATGTGCTGCATGTCGCGGAACGCCTTGAGATCGTCCAGAGTCAGCTTCTTCATCTGGTGTGTGGCGTTGCGGCCCTCGAAGTGCTTGCCGAGGGTGTAGCCCTTGATGGTGTGCGCGAGGATGACCGTCGGCTGGCCCTTGTGTGCCATGGCGGCTGCGTAGGCGGCGTGGACCTTGCGGTAGTCGTGGCCACCACGCTTGAGGTTCCAGATTTCCTGGTCGGTGAGGTCCTTGACCAGTTCCTTGGTGCGGGGGTCACGTCCGAAGAAGTGATCGCGTACGAACGCGCCGTCGTTGGCCTTGTACGTCTGGTAGTCACCGTCCGGCGTCACGTTCATCAGGTTGACCAGTGCGCCGTCGCGATCGGCGTGCAGCAGTGCATCCCACTCGCGACCCCAGACGACCTTGATGACGTTCCAGCCGGCACCGCGGAAGAACGATTCCAGTTCCTGGATGATCTTTCCGTTGCCGCGGACCGGGCCGTCGAGGCGTTGGAGGTTGCAGTTCACGACGAACGTGAGGTTGTCGAGGCCTTCGGTTGCCGCGACGTGAGCGAGGCCGCGTGATTCGGGCTCGTCCATTTCGCCGTCGCCGAGGAACGCCCACACATGCTGATCGGTGGTGTCCTTGATGCCGCGGTCGTTGAGGTAGTGGTTGAACCGGGCCTGGTAGATGGCGTTCATCGGGCCGAGACCCATCGAAACCGTCGGGAATTCCCAGAAGTCGGGAAGCAGTCGTGGGTGCGGGTAGGACGGCAGTGCGCCGCCGAAGTCCGCGTGCGACTTCTCCTGACGGAATCCGTCGAGCTGTTCCGCGGGGATGCGGCCCTCGAGGAAGGCGCGCGCGTAGATGCCGGGGGAGGCGTGACCCTGGATGAAGATGTGGTCGCCTCCGCCCGGGTGGTCCTTGCCGCGGAAGAAGTGGTTGAAGCCGACCTCGTACAACGCTGCCGAGGATGCGTAGGTGGAGATGTGACCGCCGACGCCGACGCCCGGTCGCTGGGCGCGGTGGACCATGATCGCGGCGTTCCAACGGATCCAGGCGCGGTATCGGCGCTCGACCTCTTCGTCGCCGGGGAACCACGGCTCGTTTTCGGTCGGAATCGTGTTGACGTAGTCGGTCGAGGTGAGCGCGGGGAGTGCGACGTGCTTCTCACCGGCGCGTTCGAGCATGCGGAGCATGAGGTAGCGGGCACGCGTGGGTCCGGATCGATCCAGAAGTCCGTCGAATGATTCGAGCCATTCGGTGGTCTCGTCCGGATCGATGTCCGGCAGGTACGACGCAACACCTTCGCGAATGACGCGAACGCGACCGTCGGTTCCCCCCGGCGTGTTCGATGCGGGCGAACCCGACTCGCCGGCGGCGCCGGAATCGGCGTTCTGCCCGGACGCGGGACCCTGGATCAGGTCAGACAACGTGTGCTCCTCATTGGTTTGGGGACGCGTGGTGGGGCGTCCTTACATAGGTGATCGAGGCCTTGTTAGGTCCGACGCACTTCCATCGTGAATATGGCGCGTACCTCATCTTTCACCATCCCGGTCGGTCCGGCACACCTCGCCTCTGGTTACTCTCGGGTAGCGTTTTTCGGCGTGACGCAGGGGTGTGATGGTTCCCCGTAGTCACAGGCTTGGGGGATCGATCGGAACGTATGAAGGGGTGGGAAAAAATAAACAAAGAAATCAATTACGGCAGGGTCGGGGCGTGGGTATCGATCGGATCGATCGCGGTGGGACTGTCAGTGATCGTGGGGTGCTCGGCGGAGGTGACCGGATCGGCGGTACCCAACGAAGCGCAAGTGGCTGCATACCGATCCGAGGTGAGTGTCTCGGTGGCGGCGGCGTCCTCGTCGAAAGCGGCGGCAGATGCGGCGGAGGCGGCTTTCGCGATCTGTGAGGAAGCGGTCTCTCGATCGAAGAACGACGTTGTCGCGTTCAATGCCTACGTCGACGCCGGAAATCACGGTGAGACGGACCTGAGGGCTGAAGCCGGCGCCGCTGCTTCGTCGGCACGCGATACCGCCTCGTGGTTCGACTCGGTCTCGAGTGAACTTCCGGCGCAACTTTCCGGACTGTTCGACGAATTGGCCGCGAACCTGCGTTCATCTGCCGTCGTCATCGAGAGTGATCATTCGGCGGATGAAATCAATTCGATCAGCGATACGAGCAATTCGATTCGCAAGTCGATCTTCGATGAATGTGGATCCCTGTGACCTGCGGTAATCCGCAGGCGTAAGGTTCGGCGTGTGTCAGAAGACGATCTTTGGTGAAAGTTTTCGGCGTGGTCGGCTTGCGCTAACGCCTCAGACCATGTTCGCTTTCCCTAATTGATCGTCAAACGGTAGGTGTGCGGGGTCGCCACACACCATCAACAAAAGGAGGACCCCACCGTGGTCGCCGCGGCGGATGCCCAGAACTACGCTCAGAAACTCGGGATTACCACTGACATGGTGGTGCAGGAACTGGGCTGGGATGAGGATACCGACGACGGCATTCGTGCCGCGGTTGAGGAAACCATCGGCGGGGAAATGCTCGACGAGGATTCCGACGAGGTCATCGACGTCGTGCTGCTGTGGTGGCGCGACGAGGACGGTGACCTGGTGGACGCCCTGATGGATGCCATCGGGCCCCTCGCCGACGAAGGCTTCGTGTGGGTTCTCACTCCCAAGACCGGTCTCGACGGACATGTCGAGCCCAGCGAGATCGCCGAATCGGCGCCGACTGCCGGCCTGACGCAGACATCGGCAGCCAACCTCGGTGACTGGTCGGGAAGTCGACTGGTTCAGCCGAAGGCTCGTCCGGCCAACAAGCGCTGACCCGGTCCTTTCCGCACTTTCCCAAGGAATCGCACATGCCTCTCGAAGTTGGTGCCCAGGCACCGGATTTCACCTTGAAGGACCAGAACAACCAGGAAGTTTCGCTCGCAGATTTCCGCGGTAAGAAGAATGTTCTGCTGGTCTTCTATCCGTTGGCCTTCACCGGGACTTGTCAGGGGGAACTCTGCAAGGTCCGTGACGAGCTTCCGAAGTTCGAGAACGACGACACTGCCATTCTCGCGATTTCTGTCGGTGCTTCGCCGACGCACAAAATCTGGTCGGCCGAGCAGGGGTACACATTTCCCTTGCTGTCGGACTTCTGGCCGCACGGTGAAGTCGCTCAGAAGTACGAGGTGTTCAACGACAAGTTGGGCTTCGCCAATCGTGGCACCTTCGTCATCGACAAAGACGGAATCATTCGTTTTGCCGAGATGAACGGCCCCGGAGAAGCTCGTGACCACGGACTTTGGGCAAACGCGCTTGCCGCGCTAGAGTCTTAGAGCACTCCCGGTGAGGGTCTCACCGGGAGTTCGGGCGTGTAGCTCAGTGGTAGAGCTCTGGTTTTACACACCAGCGGTCGGGGGTTCGAAACCCTCCGCGCCCACCGAAGAATTTGAACCCCGATCTGCATGTCGATGCAGATCGGGGTTTTTCGTTTTCGACAACGAATTGTCCGCAATACGCCATTCTGGACGCATGTCCAGTTCTGTGATCGAAGTAGCCGTCGACCCAACGCGCGTGCATCCCACCCGTCCGCACATACACATCGCCGAGATGCCCAGTCTCAGTGTTGCGTTGTTCGCGGGGCAGACGATCCGGGTTCGTTCCCAAAGCGACGCGCTGGCGACCGGGATCGCCCGTGTCTGGGAAATCAACCGAATGCACCGCTTGATCTATCTGACGATCGACTGGGACCGGTAGTGCTCAGCTCGGGCAGACACGTGACGGTTGGCCAGAGAACGAGCGTCGCTGCTACAACTACGCTCGTGCAGATTTCGGTTCGTTCGTCCCAATCTCGATTCAATGCGCGAGCCGCCGGGCTTCTGCTCGGCTACGTTGCGGATCGGGCATTCGCCGATCCGGGGCAGTTCCATCCCGTTGCCGGCTTCGGAACCGCAGCTATCGCGCTGCAGAAGATGTCCTACCGAGATTCGCGGACGGCCGGAGCGCTTCATGTCGCAGTGCTCGTGGCCGGCGCCGCTGGGCTCGGCCTCGCAGCCGAAGCAGCCTCGCGCCGGGCCGGTTGGATGGCCGTCACGGGTACGACGGCGATAGCCACCTGGGCCGTGCTCGGCGGGACGTCGCTTGCACGCACCGGCATCGACATGGCCGCTCGATTGGAGGCGTCACAGGTCGACGGCGACCTGACGAAAGCGCGTGAGCTTCTTCCTTCACTGTGTGGACGTGATCCCTCGGTGTTGGGCGAAGAGGGCCTCGCTCGAGCTGCGCTGGAGTCGGTCGCCGAGAACACCTCCGACGCCAGTGTCGGCGCAGTGTTCTGGGGCGTGGTTGCGGGTGTGCCGGGTCTGTTCGCCTACCGCGCGGTCAACACACTCGACGCGATGATCGGCTATCGCTCCGAGAAATACCTCAGATTCGGGTGGGCCGCGGCGAGGTTCGACGACCTGGTCAACATCATCCCGGCTCGGCTGACCGGCGCGCTGACGGCTGCGTGTGCACCGGTGGTGGGCGGCTCGGTGCACGAATCGCTGACAGCGTGGAAACGCGACGCAGCGGCTCATCCAAGCCCCAATGCGGGCGTCGCGGAAGCGTCGGCAGCAGGGGCATTGGGCATTTCGTTGGGCGGCCGGACCGAGTACGCACACGGGGTGGAGATGCGCCCCGTCCTCGGCAGCGGGCCCGTGCCGACGCCGAACGATCTGCGCCGCGCGTCGAGGCTCTCGTCGGCGGTGCAGATCAGTGCGGCAGTGGTGTCGGCGGGTATTTCAGCGGGTATTGCCGTATCGATCGGCAAGTTTGGCTTCCTGCGCCGTCAGGGGCACTGATTCCGGTTCCGGCTTCTTGCGACGGCTGAAGGTACGAGCCGGTTCGGCGGGGGGTGCGGTCGCTGCCGCATCTGGAGTCTTCTCGGTCGCGGCGTCGTCCGCTGCGAAGCCGTCGACAGCTGCTTGAGCCGCCTTTTCCTTGCGACGTTCGCGCCACTCCGCGCGGATGAAGTAGGCCAGTCCGAGCGGCGCCATGATGCCGAACGCCAGCCACTGGAACCCGTACGAGAGGTACGGGCCCGCGTCGAGTTGGGGGAGCGGAATCGTGCCGAGACCGCCGGGCTGGTCGGGTTCGAGCTGGATGTACGCGTCGATCAGGTCCGTTCCGATGAACTCGCCGATCGGTCGTGCGTCGATGGAGTAGACCTGTTTGGCGCCGTCCTCGAACATCGGAACTCGGCCGGGCGCAGTGCCTTCCGACAGGCGCACGCGGCCGTTGAGGGTGACCGGCTCGGTCGGCGGAGCAGCGATGGGCGGTGCCTCGGCGCCGTTGATCGGCCGAACGTATCCGCGATTGACGAGGATCGTGCGGCCGTCGTCCAGAAGGAAAGGCGTCAGGATCTCGTACGACGGTGCGCCCTCGATGGACTGCAGTCGTACGAGGATGTCGGCGTCGGGCAGATAGGTGCCTGCCGCGGTGATGTTTCGCCATTCGTCGTCCGGTGCGATCGTCGAATCGGCGATGACGTCACCGATCGGCACGGTCTCCGCGTTGATCGAGTTCGAGATCAGATCATTGCGATGCTCGGTCTTCGTGTTCTTGCCGAGTTGCCACGGAGCGAGCACGGTGAAGCACAGGTAGGCGAAGAGCCCGACCACAGCTGCCAGTACCAACCAACCGGGCCGCAACAGGAATTTCAGTCTTCGCACACGTCCACGGTATCCGTTGCCCGAACGGGAGTGAATTTTGCTCCGGGTTCAGGCTCGCTCGCGGATCCACTCGAGTATGTCGGGAATGGCCGCTTCGATCTGGTCTCGAACCAGTTCGAAGTCCTCCTGATCCCCGTAGTACGGGTCCGGAACCGATTCTCCGTCCGCCTCGGGGTCGAACGATCGCAGTAGGCGCCGGCGCTCGGTGGGCACGCCGAGATGAGCAAGCTCACGTTCGTGTCCCGTGTCGAGGGCGACGACGAGATCGGCTGCGAGATGATCTGCGTTGACCTGCGCGGCGCTGTGGCCCGTCGGATATCCGGCCGCTCGGAGCACGACGTTGGTCCGCTCGTCGGCGTCACTGCCGGTGTGAAAGCCCTCGGTACCGGCGCTGCTGACACGGACCCGGTCGGCGAGGCCTTCGCGGCCCAGATGCGCGAGCAAGATCTTTTCGGCCATCGGTGACCGGCAGATATTGCCGGTGCACACAAACGTCACATGGAGTGGTTCAGTCACGTGGAGTGGTTCAGAGGCGGCCATCGAGAAGTCCTCCCAGTTCGGATGCCGACGATACGGAGCGAAACGCTTGCCGCGCTTCCTCGGCGGAACCGTAGCCCCATTCGACGACGACGGTGGGGATGCCGTACTTCGCGGCGCCGAGGACGTCGTGATCACGATCGCCGATCATCAACACGTCGGGGGTTCCGCCGTCGGCGGCGAGGACGGGTGTGATCCCGAGTGAGGTCAGCGAGTGTGCGATCACATCGGGTTTCGCCCGTCGAGTTCCGTCGTCACTTGCGCCGCCGATGAACTCGAAGTGCTCGGCCAGACCGAAATGCTCGAGGATACGAATTGCGAACCGCTCCGACTTCGAAGTCGCGACGGCCAGTCGGGTGCCGCTCGCGCGAGCCTTACCCAGCACGACGTCCATGCCCTCGTACACCGAGTTCTCCTGCCACCCGGTCGCGTCATAGCGCTCGATGTACGCGGCGATCGCCCGGTCCACGTCCGCCGGGGCCATACCGAGTGACCTGAAGGTGTCGACCATCGGTGGGCCGATCACCGATGCCAACATCGCTTCCGTCGGCTCCGGATGGCCGACAGTTGCCAACGCATGTCGGAAGCCGCCGTGGATGCCGGGAGCGGAATCGGTGATGGTTCCGTCCAGATCGAACAGAACTACCGGAAAACGGTCGAGGGGTGGTGTCGTCACGGCACTCATTGTCCCGGACGGCAGGGGTGATGTCCGCGCACGGTGCTCGACCGTAGGCTGACCGGGTGAGTACCGGAACGGTTGACCTGGAGAGCTTGAGACATCACGGCGATGTCGAAGCGGAGCCCGGGTTGCTCGATTTTGCCGTCAACGTCCAAGGCTCCGGCCCACCGAAGTGGTTGCGGGATCGACTGGCCGCAGGGCTGTCGACGCTCGGTTCGTACCCGTCGGCCGCAGCGGAACTGAAAGCCCGCGAAACGGTCGCGCAGCGGCACGGGCGCCGGCCCGAAGAGGTGCTGTTGCTCTCGGGCGGTGCCGAGGGATTCGCGATGCTGCCGCGCCTGGGCTCTCGTTCGGCAGCGCTGATCCATCCGTCGTTCACCGAGCCGGAACTGGCGCTGCGAGAGGCCGGTGTGCCGGTGACGCAGGTGATTCTGGAGCCGCCTTTCGAGCTTCGGACCGCACAGATACCCGAATCCGCGGACCTTGTCGTTCTCGGCAATCCGACCAACCCGACGTCCGTGCTTCACCCCAAAGCCGATGTGTTGGCATTGCGTCGGCCGGGCCGGATCCTGGTGGTGGACGAGGCCTTCGGCGATGCGGTGCCCGGCGAAACGGAGAGCGTCGCCGGTGTCGAGTCGGCGGATGTACTGGTGCTTCGGAGCCTGACCAAGACGTGGGCGCTCGCCGGATTGCGGTGTGGGTACGCGATCGGCTCTCCGGATCTTCTCGCTCGACTCACTCACGGCCGAGCCCACTGGCCATTGGGCAGTCTGCAGATCGAGGCCATCACGGCATGCTGCGAACCGTTCGCGGTCGAGCAGTCGAGGGTCAAAGCCGAAGCGATTGCCGTGGACCGCCGAGACATGTCCCGGCGGCTGACCGAGATCGGGATTGCCGTGCACGAACCCGCTGCGGGGCCGTTCGTGCTCATCGACGTCCGTGACGGCGCCACGATGCGGGAGCACCTGCGTGCCCGCGGTATCGCCGTCCGCCGGTGCGACACCTTTCCCGGACTCGGCCCGGATCAGTTGCGTGTGGCCGTCCGTCCAGCCGAGCAGGTTTCGGTACTGATCGAAGCGATGAAGGAGATCTTGTGAGCGGCGCAACTCTTGCGGACGTCATGGCCGTGCTGGAATCCGCTTATCCGCCGGCCCTGGCGGAATCGTGGGATTCGGTCGGTCTGGTCTGCGGCGATCCGGCCGACGCGGTGACGCGAGTGGTTTTCGCGGTGGATCCGACCGAGGCAGTGGTCGACGACGCCATCGCCTCCGGTGCCGACCTTCTGGTCGTTCACCATCCACTTCTGCTGCGTGGGGTGGACACCGTCGGCGCTCACACGCCCAAGGGTGCGCTGGTCCACAAACTCATCAAAGCCGGGTGTGCGCTGTTCTCGGCGCACACCAATGCGGACTCCGCCGACCCTGGAGTGTCCGACGCGTTGGCGCAGGCTCTGGGCCTGACCGTGCTGCGCCCGATCGAACCCAAGCCGACGCAGCCGCTCGACAAGTGGGTCGTCGTGGTTCCGGTGGAGAATGCATCGGCCGTGCAGGATGCACTTTTCGAGGCCGGGGCTGGGCGGATCGGTGACTACAGCCAGTGCAGTTGGACGGTCACCGGTACGGGTCAGTTCTTGCCAGCCGACGGTGCGAATCCGACGATCGGGACTGTGGGCGCTGTGGAGCAGGTTCGCGAGGATCGTGTGGAAGTGATTGCCCCACGCGGAAAGCGAAGTGCGGTGCTGGGCGCATTGCGTGCCGCCCACCCGTACGAGGAACCAGCCTTCGATGTCTTCGAACTCGCAGCGTTCCCCAGTTCGCTCGGTCTGGGGCGGGTGGGTGAGCTCGAGCACCCCGAAACGTTGCGAGAGTTCACGGCGAGAGTAGCGCGCTCACTGCCCTCGACCGAGTGGGGTGTTCGCGCGGCCGGAGATCCAGACGCAACCGTTCGTACCGTGGCGGTGTGCGGCGGTTCCGGCGACTCGTATCTGGACGTGGTGGCGGCGCTGGGCGCCGACGTCTACGTCACTGCGGACCTGCGGCATCATCCCGCGGACGAGCATCTTCGTGCCGGTGGCCCGGCACTGGTCGACGTCGCCCATTGGGCTAGTGAATACCCGTGGTGTGCGCAGGCGAAATCGGTGCTCGACGCCGCGTTTGCCGACAATCCGGGGTGGGAAAGCCGGGTTTCGACAATTCGCACCGATCCGTGGTGTTTGAGTGCGCATTAGTGCAGCGCTCTGCAAGGTACGGTTGCACGAACAATTCAAGAGCAGTTCTTCGAGAGCCGTCCTTCGCGAGCACTGCCGACATCGGACTTACAGCAGGAGTTATACAGCGTGAACGTCGAACCACAGGTGCAATCCAAGCTTCTCGACCTCGCCGGGGTGGATGCTGAGCTCACTCGGATCACCCACCGACGCGGAGCGCTTCCCGAGCAGCAGGAAGTCGAACGTCTCGAGGCCGAGCGAATCAGCCGTAAAGACGCGTCCGTAGCCGTCGAAATCCAGATCGACGACATCGATCGCGACATCCGCAAGCTCGAAGGCGAGGTCGACGCTGTTCGTCAGCGTGAGGATCGTGACCGCACGCTGTTGCAGAGTGGGTCGGTCGGGGCGAAGCAGCTCACCGAACTCGAACACGAACTCGGCAGCCTGGTCAGGCGGCAGGGGCTCCTCGAGGACGAGTTGCTCGAAGTGATGGAGCAGCGTGAGGCATTGCAGGCCGATCACGATCACGCCGGTGCCCAGCTGTCCCAGGCCGAAGAAGAGCTGATCGACGCCAAGCGTCGCCGTGACGACGCCGTCGCCGATCTGGACAAGGCGCAAGAGCGTTGCGCCGCCGATCGCGAACGACTCGTCGGTGAATTCCCCGCCGATTTCCTTGCTGTCTACGAGAAGCAGCGCACCCTGGGCGGACCGGGCGCGGCGCTTCTGCAGGCACGCCGATGTGGCGCTTGCCGGATCGAGATCGACCGCGGCGAGATCTCCCGAATCGCCGCGACGCCCGCCGACGTCGTCGTTCGTTGCCCAGAGTGCAATGCAATCATGGTGCGTACCAAGGAGTCCGGTCTGTGAGTCCCACGCAGGTCATCGTCGAGGCCGACGGTGGATCGCGCGGCAACCCCGGCCCGGCCGGCTACGGTGCCGTGGTCTTCGACTCCAACCGCTCGGTGTTGGCCGAACGCAAGGAAAGCATCGGAATCGCGACCAACAACGTCGCCGAGTACCGCGGACTGATCGCAGGGTTGACTGCCGCCGGTGAACTCGGAGCGTCGACGGTCGACGTCCGCATGGACTCCAAGCTGGTCGTCGAGCAGATGTCCGGGCGATGGAAGGTCAAGCACCCGGACATGATTCCGCTGCAGCGACGCGCTGCCGAGTTGGCGACGCAGTTCTCGCGCGTTACCTACACGTGGATTCCGCGCGGCGAGAATTCTCATGCCGATCGTCTTGCCAACGAGGCGATGGACGCGGCTGCCGGCATCGAGAGCGCGGCCCCCGCACCTGTTGCACCCGCCGCGCCGTCCGAAGAGACATCGGAGCCTCAGATCGCCGGCTCTCCCGGATGGATCGCCACCACCGGCAAGCCGACACGAATGTTGTTGCTACGTCACGGACAGACAGCGATGTCGGTCGATCGCCGCTACTCCGGGCGCGGCAATCCGGAGCTCACGGAACTGGGCCGCGCGCAGGCTGCCGGCGCGGCCGGACGCTTCGGGAACCGCGGCGGTATCGACGCCATCGTCTGCTCACCCCTCGGCAGAACCCGTGAGACGGCAGAGGCATCGGCGCGCGTGCTCGGTCTTCCCGTCGTCGAGCACAAGGGTTTGATCGAAACCGATTTCGGCGACTGGGACGGACTCACGTTCCGCGAGGCAGCCGAGCGCGACCCGGACCTGCATCGCGAATGGCTCTCGGACACTTCGGTGCGTCCACCCGGCGGCGAGAGTTTCGACGAGGTGCGAGAACGAGTCGTCGCCGCGCGCGACGACCTGATCTCGACCTACGGCGGCGCGACGCTGTTGGTCGTCTCTCACGTCACCCCGATCAAGACTTTGGTGCAGTTGGCGCTCGATGCCGGGCCGTCGTTGCTGTACCGCTTGCATCTGGACCTGGCGTCGCTGAGCATCACCGAGTTCTACCCCGACGGGGGAGCCTCGGTCCGGTTGGTCAACGACACGTCACACCTTCGCTGAAAGAACCCTGACGGCTGATCAGCCTCTGATCAGATCACCAGCCACAGGGCACTCACGGCGGCGAGCAGCGTCAGTGGCGTCGTGATGATCCCGAGCAGAGTGAATGTCGCCAGCGTGGGCGGTGCGCCCGCGCTGGTGGCAACTCGTCGCCAGAGCATAGTGGCGAGAGAGCCCACGTAGGTGAGGTTGGGGCCGAGGTTGACGCCGATCAACATCGCGAGCACCAGAGCTGGAGGTGCCGCCGTTCCGAGCGCCGCGATCATCAGCAAGGTTGCCGGCAGGTTGTTGACGAGATTGGACGCAACCGCCGCTACCGCGGCGACAAAGAGCAGTGAGCCGTAGCTGGTGTCGCCTGGCAGGATCTGCGCAATCCATTCGCCCACCGGCCCGTTCGCGACGCCGGCGACGATGATCCCGAGAACCAGGACGAACGCGCAGAACCAGAGGTCGGCAGCGTAGATCATCTTGGCGGCGGTCGTACGGTGCCGAGCCAGAGCGATCGCTCCCAGGACACTCGCACCCACCACGGCGATCCAGGCGGGTTCGATCCCGAAGAAACCCGAAACCGCGAAACCGAGCAGCGTCAGTCCGATCAGCGTCAGCGGCAGAATCGGCGCAGGCGCAGATCTGGCTGCCGCAGGCGGATCTGCACTGTGGTCCCGCACGAGTTCCGAACGAAAGAACAGTCGAAAGATCAGATATTCGACAGCGATCGTCACGACCCACGGCAACGCCATCAATGCGGTGAAGTGCAAGAACGTCAAACCTGTTGCAGCAAAAGCGATGAGGTTGGTCAGGTTCGACACCGGCAGGAGCGTCGACGCCGAGTTCGACAGGTGCGCACTGGCATAGGAATGGGGCCGCGGACTTGCTCCGATGGATCGTGCGGCCGCGATCACTGCGGGCGTCAGCAGCACGACGGTGGCGTCGAGGCTCAGGACCGCCGTGGTCAGGGCAGCGGCGCCGAATACGTACATCAGCAACCGCTGCGGATCGGCAAGGGATTTTTGCTGCAGGATCTGGCTGACCCAGCGAAAGACGCCGAGTGCGTCCGCGGCATGAGCGAGAACCAGCACGGCAACCAGGAAGACGACGGTGGGTGCCATGCTCGTCAGTTCTTCGCGGGCTTCGTCGAGAGTGACGATGCCGGTCAGGAGAACGACGACGGCTGCCGGCCCGGCGATGACGATCTCGGGGAGCCCGCGTGGACGCAGTATCGCAAAGACGAGGACGAGGGCGACGAGCAGGATCGGTAGAAGAGTCACGCGTTGGTGCTCCGTGTCGGGGCGAGCGTCATTTGAGCAGTTTGTAGAGCGTGTTCAGATTTCGGGTTGTGGTGAAGGCCTTGAACTTCGGTTTTCCGGTGTTCCTGCCGAACGCGCTCTTGACGGTCTGCCCCTTCTCGACCTCCCAGTACAGGACTCCGTCGCCGGCCGCCACGCGTTCGACCGAGGCATCGAGTTGCGCTGCCGCAGCGCTCAATTCCTCGAGGATTTCAGGCTCGGAGGCAACCATCGCGTAAGCATGCCAACCCTCGCGTTCGCGCTCGAACGGGTAGTTGTCCACGATCGCTCGCAGTGTCGGAATGTCGAGGACGAATACCCAAGCCTCGTAGCCGAACTCGCGGGCAAGGGCGGATTCGATCTGTTTCTTCAACGACGGGATGTCGGTGCTCGGACTGTCGAACAGAACGTTGCCGGAGGCCAGGACGGTTTTCACGCCTTCGAATCCGAGGTCACCGAAGACTCTCGCCAGGTCCGCCATCTTGATGTTGATGCCGCCCACGTTGATACCGCGTAGCAGGGCCACGTACCGAGTCATAAGGTGACCATAGTGCCGACCACCGACAGGCGCCCGGTAGCATACGGGGGCGGACGAGTTGGCCGGGCGGCCGCGGCTTCTGGAACCAGCGTGTACCACGCACAGGCCTGGGGCCGAGGAAAGTCCGGACTCCACAGAGCAGGGCGGTTGTTAACGGCAACCCGAGGCAACTCGCGGGACAGTGCCACAGAAAACAGACCGCCTGCCTTTCGAGGCAGGTAAGGGTGAAACGGTGCGGTAAGAGCGCACCAGCACCTCGGGTGACCGGGGTGGCTAGGTAAACCCCGCCCGGAGCAAGGTTGAAGGTCGCATCGCCCGCGGTGCGGCTGCGCAGGTGTTCGAGGGCTGCTCGCCCGAGCCTGCGGGTGAACCGCTCGAGGCACCCGGCGACGGTGTGCCCAGATGGATGGTCGCCACTCGGCACTTCGGTGTCGCAGGACAGGATCCGGCTTACACGCCGACTCGTCCGCCCGCGATCTGCACGACAGTAAAAAGGAAGACCCCCACCGGATCGGTGGGGGTCTTCCTTTTTGGTCGAAAGCTGTCAGACAGGCTTGATGACCAGCAGCGTAGCCCAGTACGTTGCCGCGTCATGGCCCATGAGCGGGAGGAGGTAATCGTAAAGAATTGCGGACATGCGCACTCCATTTTCTGTTCGTAGCTTGTGTTGGGCATTCAAGCAGAACTCACCGTTCGAATGTCCGGTTCTCACCTGCCAGGCCAAGTAGAAAGAATATCAGTCTCACAGCGATCTACAAGCTTCTATCTCACTCTGATGTCACACTGTGGATATGACTGATGAAGATCGACTCTGGTACTTCGACGTGTCCGACGGTTCCGTCACGCAGGGAAAGGGCGCGTCCTCGCTGACGAGGATGGGGCCGTACCCTGATCGGGACTCTGCCGAACATGCATTGAAGATCGCGGCCGAACGCAACAAAGCCGCCGATCGGGCAGACGAAGACTGGAACAACTGAGGCTGGAACAACTGGGACCGGTACAGCTGCTGGACCGGCCCGAACCGATCATGGAGGACGCGTGCCCGCAGGTCGAATGATGGTGCAGGGAATCGACTTCGGAGTGGTTCGGGCGGAATTCGATTTGCCAGGAGCATTCTCGGCCGCGGCGCAGGCCGAGGCCGAGAATGCCGTGGATCGTTTCGGTGCCGGGCGTGTCGACGAAACGGGTATCGCCTTCGTGACCATCGACCCTCCCGGATCGATGGACCTCGACCAGGCAGTACACATCGAGAAGACGTCGACCGGGTACGTCGTGCACTACGCGATCGCCGACGTCGCGGCGGTGGTGTCGCCAGGTGGTGCGCTCGATATCGAAACCCGCAAACGTGGCCAAACCTTCTATCTCCCGGACGGTTCCGTTCCGCTGCATCCTCGGGCGTTGTCGGAGGGATCGGCGAGTCTGCTGCCGGACGTGGTTCGCCCCGCCGCGCTGTGGCGTATCGAGTTGGATGCCCAAGCCGAGCCCACGTCGTGGCAGGTGAGGCGAGCTCTGGTGAAATCTGTGGCGCGTCTGGATTATTCGACCGTGCAGCGCGACGCGGACGCGGGCACCTTGCATCCGTCGATCGCCGCACTACCGGAGTTCGGACGATTGCGCAGTGCCTCGGCGGTTGCCAGGGGCGCCATCGAGCTGAAACTGCCCGAGCAGTCAGTGGTTCGGGAGCAGCCGGAGGACGAGTCCTCGGTTCGCTGGCGGATCGAGTTGGAGCCACGCACCGAAGCGGACGACTGGAACGCAGAAGTGTCGCTACTGACCGGGATGTGTGCCGGCCGCATGATGATCGACGCAGGTATCGGGTTGCTTCGCACGCTGCCGCCCGCCGAGGAGTCCGCGGTTCGGACCTTGCGGAGAACTGCAGTGGCGCTGGGTATCACGTGGCCGGAGGGGGAAAGCGTCGGGCAGATCCTTGCCGGCCTCGACTCGGGCGAGCCGTCGACGATGGCGCTGATGTCGGTTGCGCCGTCGTTGCTGCGCGGCGCAGACTACGCGGCCTTCGACGGCCGATTACCGGAGTTGACGGTGCATGCGGGGATCGGAGCGCCCTACGCTCACGTCACGGCTCCGCTACGCCGCCTGTCCGATCGTTTCAGCACCGAGGTGTGTCTGGCGATCACAGCTGGTACGGCGGTACCGGAATGGGTGCGCACCGCCCTTCCCGAGTTGCCCGACATCATGAGTGGGTCCGACTCACTGGCGAACAAGGTCGACCGCGCGTGCATCGATCTGACCGAGTCCACGCTGCTCGACGGCCGGGTCGGCGAGGTCTTCGACGCGGTGGTGATGCGCGCCAAGGACGGAAAGCGCTCGGCGGAAGTGTTTGTCCCGTCGGTCGCCGTGATTGCGAAATGCGTCGGAACGCCCGACGACGGTGAGCGCGCAAAGGTGCGACTCACCGCCGTCGACACCGTCAAACGGACGGTGGAATTCACGTTCCCGGCGTAGGGAGCTACCGGTACGAATCGGTGGCTTCCACCAAGTGATGTGCGATGCCGGGCTCCATCGCGGAGTGTCCGGCGTCGTCGACGATCACGAGCTTGGATTCGGGCCACGCCTTGTGCAGTGCCCAGGCACTGGTGGCGGGGCAGACGACGTCGTAGCGGCCCTGGACGATCGTCCCCGGAATGCCGTGCAGTGCGGAGCTTTTGCGTAGGAGCTGACCCTCGTCGAAGAATCCGCCGTTGACGAAGTAGTGGTTCTCGATGCGAGCGAAGGCCAAGGCGAACCTGGTCTCGGAGTTCTGTTCGATCTTGTCCGCCTGTGGATACAGGTAACTCGTCGATCCTTCCCAGGCAGACCAGGCGATCGCTGCCCGGGCTGCGACGTCGGGGTCTTCGGAGTGGAGCAATTGGTGATAGACCGCGACGAGGTCTTCACCGCGCTGCGCCTCGGGCACCGGTTCGAGGAACTTGTCCCAGCGCTCCGGAAAGATGTTTCCGGCGCCGCCGTTGTAGTACCAGTCGATCTCGCTGCGACGCAGGAGGAAGATCCCGCGCAGGACCAGTTCCGTGACGCGCGTGGGAAACGTTTCGGCGTAGGCGATGGACAGCGTGGAACCCCAGGACCCGCCGAAGACCATCCACTTGTCGATCGACAGATGTTCCCGCAGGGCTTCGATGTCGGCCAGCAGCTTGTCGGTCGTGTTCACCGACAGGTCGGCGCCGTCGGCAACGTGCGGGGTGGATCGCCCGCAGCCGCGCTGGTCGAGGAGAACAATCCGGTATGCGGCCGGATCGAAGAACTGGCGCACCGCCGGTTGTGCACCGCCACCGGGGCCACCGTGCAGGAACACCACTGGCTTGCCGTCCGGATTGCCGCTGACTTCCCAGTACATGCTCTGGCCGTCACCGACATCGAGGAAGCCGGTGACAAAGGGCTCGATCGGGGGATACAGACTCCGAAGAGCCGACGGCTGCCCTGAAGTGGCTGACGTGTCGGTCATCAGAAGCCCACCAGTCCGGAGGCGAGATCGGGGATCTCGAGTGCGGAAATCGCGCCGCTCCGGACATCGGGGCACGCGGCCGAGGTTGCCGCGTCGATGCTTTCGCGGTTCTGGGCGAGATCGAGCAGGTTGATGCCGTTCTGCGTCGCCCACGTGATGACGATCGTATTCAGTCCACCCTTGCCGAGCGTCGGGGTGACGGTCCGCCAGTTCTGCAGCTGCCCTTCCATATCCGAGCACAACTGCTGGACCTGAGCGTCGGTGAACGTCGAACCGGACGCGGAGCTTGTTGCCGGCGCCGTCGTGGTGGAACTCGCGGGCGTAGTGCTGCTGGGCGCGGGAGAGTTGGTGGACCCTCCCGCGCATCCGCTCAGCACCGTGACGAGAGCTGCCGCACCGACTACAGCTGCGGCAGTAGAACTTCGACGGTTACCGATCATTGAACGCACCCCTGGCTGGTTGAGAGACAGGCGGCGTTCGCCGGTCTCGGATCAGAAACTGTGTTCTGCGGCCGGGAAAGCGCCAGTGCGAACTTCTGATGCATAGGCTGCGGCTGCGGAACGCAGTTCGTCACCGACGTTACCGAAACGCTTGACGAACTTGGCTGTCTTACCGCTCGTGTAACCCGCCATATCCTGCCAGACGAGTACCTGAGCGTCGCATTCGGAACCGGCCCCGATGCCGACGGTGGGGATGGTGAGTTTGCGGCTGACCTGGCCCGCGATCTCGGCCGGAACCATTTCCATGACGACGGAGAACGCCCCGGCTTCCTGGACTGCAATGGCGTCCGCCACAAGCTGCTCGGCCGCGTCGCCGCGACCCTGGACGCGGAAACCGCCGAGCGAGTTCACGCTCTGCGGGGTGAATCCGACGTGAGCCATGACGGGGATGCCGGCCGAGGTGATTGCCGCGATCTGCTTGCTCATCCGCTCGCCGCCCTCGAGCTTGACGGCGTGCGCGAGGCCTTCCTTCATGAACCGTGTGGCAGTCGCCAGGGCCTGCTCGGCGGAACCCTCGTAGGTGCCGAAGGGGAGATCGGCGACGACGAGCGCGTGCGGTGCGCCGCGAACGACGCCACGCACGAGCGGGAGCAGTTCGTCGACGGTGATCGGCACGGTGGTGTCGTAGCCGTAGACGACGTTGGCGGCCGAGTCGCCGACGAGCAGCACCGGGATGCCTGCGTCTTCGAAGATGCGTGCCGTGGAGTAGTCGTAAGCGGTGAGCATCGACCAGCGTTCGCCGTTCTGCTTCATCTCGGCGAGGTGGTGAATGCGCGTCTTACGCTTCGGCGCATCGGTAGAGCCTGCAGTGGGTACAGAAGCTGCAGTGGGTACAGAACCGTAGAGAGGTGTTTCGGACATCGTTGTCCCTTTCTGGCCTCGAGGCCCTGAGCGTTGATCGCCTTCGGGTCCCCGGGTGTGGGTGATGACGTGTTCAGTCTGCCACCGGACATCGCCGACACGAATAGTTGACGGGGTGCAATGGGTCACATCACCGCGCGCGTATCAGGTAGGTGCCGAGATGAGGCGAACCGCTGGCTACCGAGGTTTCCTGGCACCATCGATGGCATGTCGAAGTTCGTTCGCCTCTCCGGTGCCCTCGCCGGAAGCGCAGCAGTGCTCGTGTTGGTTGTCGGTTGCACCAGTTCGGAAGGCACTCCCGAATCGGTGGAACCCGCTGGTTCCGCCGCGTCCGCGGTGCCGTCCGGCCTGGAGAAATTCTACGAGCAGACGCTCGACTGGGGTTCGTGCGACCAGTTCGTCGAAGAAGGAACTGCGCCGCTGGGGCGAGGGGTCGACTGCGCAGAGGTGAGCGTTCCCGTCGACTACGCGAATCCGAGCGGCGATACCGCGAAGGTGGTGATCTCGCGTTCGAAGGCCACCGGTGACCGCCTCGGCTCGCTGTTGCTGAACCCCGGCGGGCCGGGTGGGTCCGGGCTGTCGATGGCCACGTCGGGTTCGGGCACCGAACTGCAGGAGCGTTTCGACATGATCGGCTTCGATCCGCGGGGGATCGGCGCGTCGACGCCGCAGGTTCGGTGTTTGACGCCGGAGGAGACCGACGCGGAGCGTGCGGAGGTCAACGTCGACATGACACCGGAGGGCATCGCCCTCGCCGAGGCGGACAGCAAGGACTACGCCGCCAGGTGCGCTGAGCGGACCGGTACGGAGTTCCTCGCGCATGTCGGTACCTACGAGGTGGTTCGAGACATGGACGTCATTCGCGGCGTTCTCGGCGATCCGAAGATGAACTACCTCGGGTTCTCGTACGGAACCCGGCTCGGATCCACTTACGCGGAAACCTTTCCGCAGAACGTCCGAGCGATGGTCCTCGACGGCGCGCTCGACCCCGAACAGGATCCGGTCGACGAAGTGGTCCTGCAAGGTCAGGGTTTCCAAGGCGCGTTCGACGCCTTTGTCGCCGACTGTGTCTCGCGAACGGACTGCCCGCTCGGTGACGATCCGGCGCAGGCGCAAGCGCGCTTTCAGGCACTCGTCGATCCGTTGATCGAGAAGCCGGCACAGACCACCGATCCGCGCGGACTGAGTTATTCCGACGCGATCACGGGCGTCCAGCAGGCTCTGTATTCGCCACAGTTGTGGACGCCGCTGCGTGGGGGTCTGTCGAGTCTGGCCGACGGACGCGGCGACTCGCTGCTCAATCTCGCCGACATGTACGAAGGCCGTGACGACGACGGCAGCTACTCCAACATCAACGACGCGTTCAACGCCATTCGCTGCGTGGACGATCCGGCAACCACCGACCGCGCCGAGGCCGGCGAGTCCGATACCCGGTACCGCGAAGCGGCCCCGTTCCTCGACGACGGCCGAGGGACCGGTCAAGCGCCGCTCGACCTGTGCGCGTTCTGGCCCGTTCCGGCAACCGGCAGCCCCCACGCGCTCGACCCCCAGGCCCTCGCGGATGCCGGCCTGCCTCAGCTGGTCGTCGTCTCCACGACGCAGGATCCGGCTACGCCGTATCAGGCCGGAGTGGATCTCGCGAAGCAGTTGGGCGCTGCCCTGATCACCTTCGACGGAACCCAGCACACGGTCGTTCTGGACGGAAACTCCTGCGTCGACGATGCCGTCGTCGACTACTTCGTGTACTTGAAGGCGCCGGAAGAGGGCCTGACATGTTAGTCGGCGCGGCGCCGTACGCTGCGCCTATTCGATGGTGACCAATCACTCTGTTAACCGGGACCACTGATGTAACACAGATTTAACGTGGCTTGCTTAGTCTCGCGTGCATGGATCGCCAAAAAGAATTCGTGCTTCGTACCCTGGAAGAGCGCGACATTCGGTTTGTCCGCTTGTGGTTCACCGACGTTCTCGGGTACCTCAAATCGGTGGCGATCGCCCCCGCCGAACTCGAAGGCGCCTTCGAGGAGGGAATCGGATTCGACGGTTCCGCCATCGAGGGATTCTCACGAGTCTCCGAAGCCGACACCGTCGCTCGGCCCGACGCCTCGACATTCCAGATCCTGCCGTGGGCCCACAAGGACGGTGCGCAGCATTCCGCGCGCATGTTCTGTGACATCACGATGCCCGACGGTTCGCCTTCGTGGGCCGATCCGCGCCACGTCCTGCGTCGCCAGTTGAGCAAGGCCAGCGACTTGGGCTTCAGCTGCTACGTCCACCCGGAAATCGAGTTCTTCCTTCTGGAGAACGGTCCGATCGACGGCACTCCTCCGATCCCGGCCGACTCGGGCGGATACTTCGACCAGGCAGTGCACGATTCGGCTCCGAACTTCCGCCGCCACGCCATCGACGCACTCGAGTCGATGGGCATCTCGGTCGAGTTCAGCCACCACGAGGCCGCGCCGGGTCAGCAGGAGATCGATCTGCGCTACGCCGACGCACTCTCGATGGCCGACAACGTCATGACGTTCCGGTACGTCGTGAAGGAGGTCGCGATCGGTGAAGGCGTCCGGGCGAGCTTCATGCCCAAGCCGTTCAGTGATCAGGCCGGCTCCGCGATGCACACCCACATGAGCCTGTTCGAGGGCGACACCAACGCCTTCCACAATCCGGACGATCCGATGCAGCTCTCCGAGACCGGCAAAGCGTTCATCGCCGGCATCCTCGAGCACGCCAACGAGATCAGTGCGGTCACGAACCAGTGGGTCAACTCGTACAAGCGACTCGTTCACGGGGGAGAGGCACCCACAGCTGCGTCGTGGGGCCCGTCCAACCGATCGGCTCTCATCCGCGTTCCGATGTACACGCCCAACAAGGCGTCGTCACGTCGCGTCGAGATCCGAAGCCCAGACTCGGCCTGCAACCCGTACCTGACTTTCGCGGTCCTGCTTGCTGCCGGTCTTCGAGGCATCGAGAAGGGCTACACCTTGCCGCCCGAGGCAGAAGACGACGTGTGGTCGTTGACCTCCGCCGAGCGTCGCGCCATGGGCTACAAGGAACTGCCGAGCAACTTGGACAGCGCTCTGCGCGAGATGGAGAAGTCGGAGCTGGTGGCCGAAGCACTCGGCGAACACGTCTTCGATTTCTTCCTGCGCAACAAGCGTCGTGAGTGGGAGGAATACCGCAGCCACGTGACGCCGTTCGAGCTCAAGACCTACCTCGGTCTGTGACGGTGAAACCGCCCGCTGCGAGATCAGCAGTCCCAGGACCGGGTCGACTCGGGCTGGTCGAGCCCACCGCTGCCGACGAGTTGCGTCAGCTCGGTTGGGTCGACGCCGAGAGTATCGAACTCTTGTGGTCGCTTTCGCGTGCCGCGAATGCCGACCTCGCTCTGCGCACCCTTGTCCGGATCAAGGACGGGCTCGACGACGGGTGGCGCGAGCTCGATCAGGCATTGCGCAAGGACAAAAGCTTGCGGGGCCGGTTGTTCGCACTGGTGGGTGCGTCTTCGGCCTTCGGCGATCATCTGGCCGCGGATCCGATCGGCTGGAAACTGCTCGACGGCACCGCTCTGCCTACCAAGGACGAGGCCACCGCAGCTTTGCTCGAGGCCGTGGGCGCCGCCCTCGACGAGGGCGCTACCGAAGGCTCGCTGACCTACCGCGCCACCCTGACCGGACCGGAAGCTGTTGTTGCTCTGCGTAAGAGCTACAAGGACCAGTTGATGCTGCTGGCTGCGGCTGATCTTGCAGCGACCGTCGAGAACGAGCCCGTAGTGCCGTATCAGACTGTGGGTCACCAGCTTTCCGATCTCGCGGACGCTGCCCTGACCGCCGCACTGGCGGTGGCTATCGCAACGGTGTGCCCCGAGGGCAGCTGTCCGATCCGGCTCGCCGTGATCGCCATGGGCAAATGTGGTGCGCGCGAGCTGAACTACGTCTCCGACGTCGACGTCGTGTTCGTCGCCGAACCGGCCGATGCGACGGCCAGCCGCGTTGCCGGTGAGATGATGCGCATCGGTACTTCCGCTTTCTTCGAGGTCGACGCTGCGCTGCGTCCCGAAGGCAAGCGCGGAGAGTTGGTCCGCTCCCTCGAATCCCACATCACGTACTACAAGCGCTGGGCCAAGACCTGGGAGTTCCAGGCACTGCTCAAGGCTCGTCCGATGACCGGCGACATGGAGCTCGGTCGCCAGTACTCCGAGGCGATGAGCCCGATGGTGTGGATCGCCTCCGAGCGCGAGGACTTCGTTCCCGAAGTTCAGGCCATGCGTCGACGCGTCGAGGAAATGGTTCCGCCCGAACTGCGCGAGCGTGAACTCAAACTCGGCCGCGGAAGTTTGCGCGACGTCGAATTCGCCGTCCAGCTCCTGCAATTGGTGCACGGCCGGGCCGACCGTTCGTTGCACGTCCAGAGCACGGTCGATGCACTGACCGCATTGGCGGCGGGTGGATACGTCGGCCGCGACGACGCCGCCAACCTGACCGCGTCGTACGAATTCCTGCGCCTTCTCGAGCACCGTCTGCAGTTGCAGAAGCTCAAGCGCACGCACACCCTGCCGCCGCCGGACGACGAGGAAGCGCTGCGTTGGCTGGCCCGCGCCGCGCACATGCGGCCCGACGGGCGTCTGGATTCCCTCGGAGTCCTGCGCGCCGAGATCAAGCGGAATTCACATCGTATTCGCCGCCTGCACGCCAAACTGTTCTACCGCCCGCTTCTCGAATCGGTGGCGCGGATGGACAAGGAAGCACTGGTCCTGGGACCCGAAGCGGCGGTTCGGCAGTTGGCAGCTCTGGGTTACACGGCACCCGAGCATGCACTCGGACATCTGACAGCACTGACGAGTGGCGCTTCACGTAAGGGTCGGATTCAAGCGCTTCTACTGCCGACTCTGCTCGAATCACTCGCTGACACACCGGATCCCGATGCAGGTCTGCTTGCATACCGTAGGCTCTCGGACGCGCTCGTCGACCAGACCTGGTTCCTGCGCCTGCTCCGCGACGAGGCTGCAGTCGCCGAGCGTCTGATGACCGTACTGGGCTCGTCGGCGTATCTACCTGATCTGCTCATCAAGGCACCCGACGTGATCCGTTTGTTCGCGGATTCACCGAGTGGTCCGCGCCTGGTCGAGCCGAAGCCCGAAGACGTCGCTCGCGGAATCCTCACCGCCTCCGGCCGACACAGTGATCCCAATCGTGCTGTGGCCGCGGCCCGCTCGCTGCGGCGACACGAACTTGCACGCATCGCTTCGGCCGACATCCTCGGCATGCTCGATGTGCCCGCCGTCTGCAAGGCGCTGTCCTCGGTGTGGGCCGCGGTGCTCAACGCGTCGCTCTCCGCGGTGATCAAGGCCAGCGTCACCGAACTCGGAACCGAGGCGCCGGCCAGCTTCTCCGTCATCGGCATGGGTCGACTCGGCGGCGGCGAACTCGGCTATGGATCCGATGCTGACGTGCTGTTCGTGTGCGAACCCCGTGAGGGCGTCGACGAGACCGTTGCGGTCAAGTGGGCCAACAGCATTGCCGACAAGGTGCGCAAGCTTCTCGGTGCTCCGAGTACCGATCCGCCGCTCGAAGTCGACACCGGACTGCGCCCGGAAGGTCGTAACGGACCGATGGTGCGCACTCTCGAGTCCTACGACGCGTACTACGCGAAGTGGGCTCAGGCGTGGGAGATCCAAGCGCTCCTACGTGCGCATCCGGTTGCCGGTGACCCTGAACTGGGACTGCGGTTCCTGCACATGATCGACAAGACCCGCTACCCCGAAGGCGGCGTCAGTGACGCGGCGGTGCGCGAGATCCGGCGCATCAAGGCGCGCGTCGATTCCGAAAGGCTCCCGCGCGGAGCCGATCCGGCCACGCACACCAAACTGGGTCGCGGCGGCCTGGCCGACATCGAGTGGACTGTGCAACTGCTGCAGCTGCGCCACGCCGACAAGATCGAGTCGTTGCACAACACGTCGACGCTGGAAACTCTCGACGCTATCGGGGCCGCGGAACTGCTCAGCGAAGGCGACGTCGAACTGCTGCGTGACGCCTGGATCACCGCGACGAAGGCACGCAACTGCCTCGTTCTGGTGCGGGGCAAGCCGACAGACCAGCTTCCCGGCCCTGGCCGTGTCCTCGCGGCGGTGGCGCAGGTCGCCGGATACGGCGACGACGCAGGGGAGTTCCTCGACAACTA
Organism: Rhodococcus sp. P-2; assembly: GCF_016598535.1. GTDB lineage: Bacteria > Actinomycetota > Actinomycetes > Mycobacteriales > Mycobacteriaceae > Rhodococcus_F > Rhodococcus_F baikonurensis. The sequence continues at coordinate 4,196,364 of NZ_CP066779.1, forward strand.
CCTGCGCATCACACGACGGGCAAAGGCTGTGGTGGAGAGGGTGTTCGGCGGCGAGTAGTGCCGTCGGTCAGTCCTGTCGAACCGGCGCGTTCGCGGCGAACTTGCGGACTTCGGCGTCCTGCCAGACGTGGGCGGGCACTCCGCCGCCGAGTAGTTCGCGCGCGAGCGACGGTTGCCCGCCGATCGGTACGTCGCTGCCGGCGATGATCATGTTGCCGTAGCGGCGGCCCTTGAGCATTGCGGGATCGGCGACGATCGCCATGTGTTCGAATTGGGCGCCGATGGTCGCGGCCTCACTGCGCGCGCCCTGTAGATCCGGGGTGTCGCCGCAGTTGACGATGTAGATGCCGCCCGGTGCGAGTACGCGCCGTACGTGGGTGCTGAATTGCGCCGTCGTCAGTGGTGTCGGAGTTGTGCTGCCGGCGAAGACATCTCGGATCACGATGTCCCGGGTGGACTCGGTGAGAGTTTCGGTGACGGCGCGGGCCTCGCCGACGCGGATGCGCAGCAGTGGTGCGCGCGGGAGATCGAACCAATCGCGCACGAGTTCGGCCAGGGCGCCGTCGATTTCGACAACCACCTGACGCGCGTCGGGGTAGGTGGCGGCGAAGTACCTGGCCATGGAGCAGGCTCCGCCGCCGAGGTGCAGAACCCGAAGGCGCTCGGCCTTGTCACGTTCGGAATCGACCAGATGCGCGATCCACCGCATGTACTCGAAATCGAGCACCGTCGGATCTGCGACGTTCACGTGGGAACTGGGCACTCCGTTGATCTGGATGATCCAGCTGTCGTCGGAGTATTGATCGCGGACGAGTTCGCACGTCCCGGTATCGATCGGGAAAGTGCCGGCGACCGGGCCGGACTCGACTCGCTCGGGAGTACTGCTGCGAGTTCTGGTCTTGCGAGTTCCCTTGGCCACTGTGTCCATATTAGCCGTGTGCCTTTCCGGTAGAGGCGGCTACCAAAAAGGCGCGCGGACCGGCGGTATTCTCGGGCTACTTCAGGCACACTCGTACATGGAGTGTGATCGGCAACACAAATGCCGGCGCGTTCTTTCGTCGTCCGTGCATCACGAAGATTTTCGAGGAGTGCAGGTGAAGGTCAAGGCAGCGGTAGTCAAGGCGCCAGGTCAGGCGTGGGAGATCGAAGAGGTCGAGCTGGGGGACCCGGTCTCGGGTGAGGTGCAGGTCCGACTCGCCGCATCGGGACTGTGCCATTCGGACGAACATTTGCGTACGGGTGCCAGCCCGCTGCCCTTCTTCCCGGCCCTCGGCGGGCACGAAGGTGCCGGAGTGGTGACGAAGGTCGGCCCGGGAGTCACGAGCGTCGAAGAAGGCGACCACGTGGTTCTCGCCTTCATCCCCGCGTGCGGACGTTGTCCGTCCTGTGCGAAGGGTCTGCAGAACATCTGCGACGAGGGAGCCGGCCTGCTGACCGGGCAGGCGATCTCCGACAAGACCTATCGCGTAACGCTCAACGACGAACCGGTCATCCAGATGTGCCTGCTCGGAACTTTTTCGCCGTACGTGACCGTCAACGAGGCGTCCGTGATCAAGATCGAGAAGGACATCCCGCTCGACAAGGCGGCCTTGCTCGGCTGCGGTGTTGCCACCGGTTGGGGATCGGCCACCGCGATCGGCGGAGCCAAGGTCGGTGACACGGTTGTGGTCGTCGGCGTCGGCGGCGTCGGAATCAACTCGGTGCAGGGCGCGGCGTCCGCTGGAGCGCGCTTTGTGATCGCGATCGATCCCGTCGAATTCAAGCGCGACAAGGCAAAGGAATTCGGCGCCACACACACGTTTGCCTCACTCGAGGAAGCGTTACCGGTGATCGGTGAGATCACCTGGGGCAAGATGGCCGACGTCACCGTGATCACCGTGGGAGAAATCCACGGCGACATCATTCAGCCCGCGCTCAGTGCGACGGGTAAGGGTGGTCAGGTTGTGGTCGTCGGAATGGGGCATTACGCGGATTCGCAGGTGACGCTCAGCCTCTTCGAACTGACCCTTCTGCAGAAGCGTTTGCAGGGAGCCATCTTCGGCGGAGTAGGACCACGGTCCCAGATTCCCAAGTTGCTCGATCACTACCGAAGCGGCGCACTCAAACTCGACGAGTTGGTGACCAAGACCTACAAGCTCGAGGAGATCAACGAGGGCTACGCAGACATGCTCGAGGGAAAGAACCTGCGCGGCATGATTGTCTACACGGAGGACGATTACTGATCGTTTCCCTCTGGCATAAGGGTCCGGCCCGGCACCACGCTTCGTGGTGCCGGGCCGCAGTCCTCTGCCCCCCCGCAGATTTCTGTCGATCGATGAGTCGACTGCCCCCGTAGTGGGCACTCGCAGAGTGCGGGTACCGGTCACCGTGTCCGGACCTCACTCCACGACTCGACAGAGAAGAGCAGAACATGCCCTACATCACCACCTCCGACGGAACCGAGATCTACTACACCGAGCACGGCACCGGCCGGCCGATCGTCCTGAGCCACGGGTGGCCGCTGAGTTCCGACGCGTGGCAGGTCGAGATGAAGCTGTTCGCCGACGCCGGATACCGGACTGTCGCGCACGATCGTCGAGGACACGGTCGCTCGTCGAAGACGTACACCGGCAACGACATGGATACATACGCCAAGGACCTGGCTGAGCTGATCGACACACTCGACCTGAAAGACCTGATCCTGGTGGGCCATTCGACCGGCGGCGGGGAAGTGGTCCGTTATGCGGCGCAGCACGGCAAAGGGCGCGTGGCCAAGGTGATCACCGCCGGCGCCGTTCCGCCGATCATGGTCAAGTCGGACGGCAACCCCGAAGGCACACCGATCGAGGTGTTCGACGGCATTCGTGAGGGAGTTCTGCGAGACCGATCGCAGTTCTACAAGGATCTCAGCGAGAGCTTCTACGGTGCGAACCGCGAAGGAGCCGACGTCTCGCAAGGCGCGAAGGACGACTTCTGGAGGCAGGGGATGTTGGTCAACCTCGCCGCGGCCTACGACTGCGTCAAGGCATTCTCCGAGACAGACCAGACTTCCGATCTCGAAGCCATCGACGTTCCGTTCCTCATCGCTCAGGGAGACGACGATCAGATCGTGCCGATCGGCGCGGCGGCGGAGAAGGCGATCAAGTTGGTGAAGAAGGGGACGCTGAAGGTGTATCCCGGCGCACCGCACGGCATCTACGGCTCATATCAAGAGACACTCGACCAGGACATTCTCGCGTTCATCGAGGACTGACGTCAGCGAGGCGGAAGGACCAGAGTCGAAAGGACCCACAGCCATGTCTACACACGTTGCCACGTTGCGCGATGGTCCCAGCGTTTTCGAAAACGAACTCGGATCGATCTCGCAGCTCGACTCGAGTTCGTTGCCCATCCTGTCCGGTCTGTCGATCAAACGAATTGTTCTCGGCCCCGGCGCGATCCGCGAACCACAATGGAACGTCAACGCGAACCAGATCGCTTACGTCACCAGCGGAACCGTGCTCGTCTCGTTGCTGGGCAATGCCGACGAGTTCGCCAGTTTCGTGGTGCGAACGGGGCAGATGTATCACGTCGAATCCGGCGCGATTTATCACATCGAGAATGTCGGAGAGGGGGAAGCGGAGATCATTGCTGCCTTGCGAACTTCTCTCCCGCAGCACTTTTCATTGCAGAGCAGCGTAAGCGCAATGTCGAACGCGGTGCTCGGCAATACCTACGACCTCGCCGCGTCGGCCTTTGACGTCTTCGGTAGGGCCGATGCGTCCCAGATAGTGCGGCGGGACGGCGCCGCCGTCGTTCCCGACACCGCCGGCTTTCCCAACGCGCATCTCTTCGACCTCGAAGGCCAGATCGCCCCTCTCGCTTATCCGTACGGACAGGCGAAGGTGGCTCGCAAGCAGTATTGGGCGGCGCTGGAGGATCTTTCGATGTACTCGTTGACTATTCGCGAGAGTGGGATGCGTGAGCCACACTGGCATCCCGTCACTGCTGAAATGGGATACGTGCATCGTGGTCACGGGCGGATGACGGTTCTCGATCCGGACGGGTCGCTCGACACCTATCTACTCGAGCCGGGTCAGGTGTATTTCGTTCCGCGTGCCTATCCCCATCATATCGAGGTTCTAGGTGACGAGGACATCAACTTCCTCATCTTCTTCGACCAGCCGACTCCAGGTGACATAGGCTACCGTGCAACGGCTTCCGCGTTCTCGCGCGGCGTTCTCTCGGCCTCGTTCGGTGTTCCGGAACGCGATCTGCCGGAATTTCCTTTCACCCCGATCGATCCGCTCATCGTCTCGCGGAACAATCCGATCGACCGCCAGCGCTGACCGGCAAGGACGCCCATGATGACCAGCACGCTCACCGTGACCGATCACGGGACGACGCTCGAATTCACGCACGAGGATGCTCTGCGCTATCACGGTCCGCAGGCTCCGGGAGGCGTGGCGCATGCTTACAAGGTTCTCGAGCGCGCACTCGAGGTGCTCGGCGGGGAGGGCTCCGTCGAGCGTCGTGACCTGGTCGTGGCCACCGCACATCGCGGACCAGGCGTGCGCGATGCGTTCGAGTTGGTCACGCGCGCGGTGACCGAAGGGCGGTACACCGTCGACAGCTCCCTGGCCCGGCCGGAACGAGGAAATACGCTCGCACTGTACGTCTTTCGAGTCGACTATCGTGGTGCGAGCGTCACGCTGACTGTTCGTGAGGGATTTGTCGTCGACGAGTTCATTGCTCTTTCCCGCAAGACTGACCGGACGGCCGAAGACGAAGCGCGGCTGACAGTGCTCAAGCAGGAGATGGCGGACCGCGTGATGTCGAGCCCGGCCGAGAGTGTGTACGACGTCGAGATCGGCCCGCTCCCCGCCTGACTGACGGCGGCGTAAGCGGCGGTGTGCAACTCTCGGCTGTCCGAAGTCAGCGGCTGGCGAACATCCTTATCCGCTGGTCGCGGCTGCGTTCGAGATGGTTGCGCATGTGGCCACGTGCGGACGATTCGTCTCTGGCGCGGATGGCGTTCAAGATCTCGTGATGTTCCGAATTGAGTAGGTCCGGTTCTCCGTAGTTCGACGGCGGGCCGCTGTCGTAGATTCGCAATTGGGTGGTGAGGCGGATCAGCAGTGAGGTGATGGTGGAATTGTGGGCGGCTTGCCACAGGGCCTCGTGAAACTTGAAGTTCCCGGAACGAACCTCGGTTCCTTCTGTTGCAGTGCAGCAGAAATCGTGCAGTCCGTCCAGGCGGGCAAGGTCGAGATCGCTGTGGCGGAGTGCGGCAGCACCGGCAGCTTCCGATTCGAGGGCCACCCGCGCTGCGTAGATTTCGATGACGTCCTCGGGTGTGCCGGAGCGGACACGAAAACCGCGGGCGGCTCGCTCGAGTAGACCGTCGTGCGCGAGCCAGTTGAGTGCTTCCCGGATCGGGGTACGCGATGCGCCGTACGATTCGCACAATTGAGTCTCGTGCAGCGGAGCGCCCTGGGGGAACTTGCCGGCCAGGATGTCGGCCCTCAGGCGCAGGTACTGCCTCGAAGTCTGATCGGACCGGCCCAGCGCAGCCTCCGGCACCAGCATATCGGTGGTGCTCGTATCGGCGTCGAGTTCCATGTGTCCCCATTCCTGTGCGTTCAAGTAGAACGCGTTCGATTATGCCATCGACTACGAGTGAGTACTTGCGTATACGCTAGTACTCATTTAGGTTCGTGGTTGTTCGTTTCCGAGGGAGAGGGTCCGAAGTGGCTGGAGAGACCGCGTCGCCGCTGGTGAGCGCCGCTGAACTCGACGCGATGCTGCGTGAGGGAGGCGTCGCTGCGCTCGACGCGACGGTTCATTTTCCTCCCGCGCGATTCGACGGTGACTACAGCCCGGAATCCGGGTACGACGGCTGGGTCTCCTCGCACATCCCGGGTTCTCGGCACATCGACCTCATGGACGTCTTCTCCGAAAGGGAAGCGGCGCTGCATTTCACACACCCGTCAACGGAGCAGTTGGTTTCCGATCTCCAATCCAGTGGTATCGAGCCTGGCGCGACAATCGTGATCTACGACCAGGGTTCGACCACCTGGGCGTCACGGCTCTGGTGGGTGTTTCGCAACGCCGGCATCGAAGCGAGAGTCCTCGACGGTGGCCTCGCCGAATGGACTCGACGCGGCTTCGCTCTCGCGAGCGGCGACGACGTAACCCACACGTCGGCTTCGGCGCGTTGGAGCGTGACGGACCTCGGCCTATGGGTCGATCTACCGCGCGTTGCCTCACTGTCCTCGGGAGAAGTAGCCGGCACGCTGGTGTGTGCTCTCTCGTCTGAGCAGTACGAGGGAACGGAGAAGACGCGATATTCGCGACGCGGGCATATCCCGTCGAGTGTGAATCTGTCCGCGAAGAGTCTTCTCGACGCCGATGCCAGGATGCTTCCGGTGGACGATCTTCTGTCGAGATCTGCCGAGGTTGTGCCTGCCGTCGCCGAACCTGTCGTGATCTATTGCGGCGGTGGCGTTTCGGCGTGCTTGACGGCGCTTGCGCTGATCCGCAGCGGCTACGAGGACGTCAAAGTGTACGACGGTTCGTTGGAGGAATGGACTGCAGTTCCGGCTTTGCCGATGGTTGTCGGCCGTGGGTCCGAAAGCGCGATTCCGGACGATCGATGTCAGCGATCCTGAATCGCCGTAGTCCCGATACCACCATCCGCTTTGAAGGAAATCTCATGTCTGACACTGTCTCTGTCGAAACCGTCGCCTCTGCGATCGACGCACTCCGCGACCAGGTGCCGCTCGTCCAGTCGCTGACCAACATCGTTTCGGCGAATTTCTTGACCAATGTTCTGCTCGCTGCCGGCGCAAGCAACGCTCACATCGACAATGTTCACGAGGCAGGTGGGTTCGCTGCCATCGCCGGGGGAGTGCTCGTCAACCTCGGAACGCCGGACGACGGAACGGCCGAAGCCTTCCTGGTAGCCGCTGAAGCGGCCCGAACTGCCGGTACGCCATGGGTTTTGGATCCGGTCGGTGTAGGTGGACTGCCCTGGCGGAGCGGTATTGCTGTGGACCTGCTGCGCTTTCACCCCAGCGCGATCCGAGGGAACGCGTCGGAGATCATCGCGCTGGCGGGACTCGGCGGTGACACCCGTGGCGTCGACAGTGCGTCCGACTCCGCCGACGCAGTGCCCGCCGCTCTGGCACTCCTCAAGCACGCGGACGCGGTGTCGGCATCAGGCCCGATCGACTACATCGTGGGCCGCGATAGTGGCGGTGGCATTCGGGGTGTCCGAGTTTCCGGTGGCAGCGCACTGTTGCCGCGCGTGACCAGTACCGGTTGCTCTCTGGGCGGCCTTGTTGCGGCCTACCTCGCCGTGACGCCGACCGCGTTGGACGGATTGCTTGCCGCGCACACGCATGTTGCCGTGGCGTCGGAGATCGCCGAGGAAAATGCCTCGGGCCCCGGTTCTTTCGCGGTCGCGTACCTCGACGCGCTCTACAACGTGAATGCAGACACCATCCGCTCGCGTGCCCGAATAGAATCGTTCGACCTGCCGGCTGGAGTGCAGAACTGATGGGCGTCAAGACATTCTGGTATCTCACCCAGGCCGACGGGGACTACCCGTGGAGCCCCGGCGGACTGTTCCCCGTGGACGGGGCCAGGCAGATCGAGCTCGCGAAGACGATCGACGACGGTGGATTCGAAGGTGCTCTTGTTGCCACCTGGCCGAACGATCCGTTCATCTCGGCGACCTGGGCTGCAGCGCACACCACGCGCATGAAGTTCCTCGTCGCCGTCTACGCGAACATGACGCCGGCGAGACTGCTGGCAGAGAAGGCGTTGACCTTCGACGCCTTCAGTGGTGGCCGACTGTTGATCAACTCGGTCAACGGACGCGAGAACATCCTGACCAAGTACGACATGAACGTGCCTCACGACGAGCGTTACGAGTTGGGGGAGCAGTACTGGGCAGACTTCCGCCGCATCTACTCCGAAGGGACCGAGTCGAACTTTCCCAACACACCACTGCGTATCGATGCGCCCACAGGGCATCAGGTTCCGCTGTGGGGTACCGGTGATTCGCCTGCAGGCCTGGCGAATTCAGGCAAGGTTCTCGATACCTACTTGGCGATGCTGCGCGAGACGTCGTTCATCGAAGACAAATTCTCTGCCGCACGGGCGGCAGCGGAGGCAGCCGGACGTGAGTTCACCGATTTCGGTGCGCTGACCGGTGTGATCGTTCGCCCCACCAAAGCGCAGGCGCACGACCGTTTCCGTTCGTTGTTCGAAAAGACGGGCGTCGAGCAGATCGCCCATGTCTTGGACAACGCAGTGCGTCGTCGTACTCAGGGGAAGCAGGACCTCAAAACTTTCACCGCCCGCGACGCACAGCGGCAGGGCTGGGCGGACAAGATTGCCTCCGGCCGACTTCCTGAACCAGAGGAGTTGTACGTCGGTGACGGGTTGTACGCGGGTATCACAGCGTGGTCACCCCTCGACATCTTCGGCACCGGGTCATCGGCGGTGTACTACGTCGGCGATCCGGATTCGATCACGGACTCGGTGCGCACGCTTCGCAGCCGAACCGGTTTGACTGCACTGATCCTGGCCGGTTGGCCTCTGATCGAGGAAGCGAAGTGGGTTGCGGAGCATCTTGTTCCGCGATTCGACGAACTCAGCTGACTTCGCGCCGCAAGACAGTGGCGCCGAGGCCTAAAGTGTCTCGGAGAAATGCTGCAGCAGTGCCGATTTCATCGGCAGTGCAGTCGAGAAGGATCTTGACTTCCACGTCCTTCTTGTCGATGTCGGCAATAACGGCCATGGCAACAACGCCGCTGCCGACGGCAGAGCCTCGGAACAGATCGATCCCGTCGCCGTCCGCGCTGACGGTCCCGTCGAGATAGCCGTAATCGAGCGGGTAAATCGCAGCGGGGTAACGCGGGTGTGCCGACCCTCGGGGGCGATCGATCACGACAGTTGACGTGGCAGCCAGGTGATCGAGGGCGGAGAACAGGTCTTCGCTCATCGTTACCGGTGCTCGCGCAGTAGCTGAGTCGGTGTCAGGCCTGTCAGCGCTCGCGTATCGCGCGCGAGGTGGGCTTGGTCGGCGTAGCCGGCGCGACCGGCCAGCGACGACAGCGTGAGATCAGCATCGCGGCTGAGGGTCAACACGTCCTGGATACGTTGCACTTTCTGAATCATTTTGGGGGACAGCCCGATCGACGACGTGATCGACCGTCGAAAATGACGTTCGGAAACACCGAGGTCTGCGGCGATCTCTCGTATCGGAGCCGAAGGGGAGGAGATGAGCGCGGAGTAACCGCGCTCGATTCCGTGGTCGGGTTCCAGTCCACGCCACAGCTCGCCCAGTAGGCGAGCGTCGACTGCTTCGTGACGGAGTGCGTCGGCAAGCACCCGCGCCTGTCTGGAAGTGAGGATGTCGTCGAAGGCGATCTTCGAATCCTGCACCGCGTCGGCCGCTGCGCCGAGCAGGCTCCGCAGAGCCAGTGGATTGATCCGGATGCCCCACATGGTTGTCCCGGCGGCGACCGAAACCAGATCGGCACTGGTGGCAGGTCCGACGAGCCATGACTTTCCGGTGCTGTCGACGATGAAGTCTGCGCAGAGATCGGGAAGAATTCGTTTTGCTTCCGTTGGCGTAGGGGCTTCGGTAGTGCTTTTCCACGTGCAACTGAAGAGGCCGGCCGAATCGGTGATCCGAGTTTCGACATAGGTGTGGCCGTTTTGTTCAAGACTCGACGCCATCGTCCGACTACCGTCGAGAGCGAGGGTGTCAGTGCCGGTCATCAGATCATCGTCACACACTCGCCGATCACTTCTCGACCCGAAACAGGAGAAATACCGTGTCCGTCTCTCCGAGACTCGATCTCGTCGGAATCGTCACCAACGATCTCGCTCGTTCCCTCGCGTTCTACCGAACGCTCGGGCTCGACATTCCGGAAACACCCGCTGACGCTCCGCATGTGGAGTTCACTTTCGACGGTGGCCTTCGGCTGGCCTGGGACGCGCTGTCCACCATTGCGAGCTTCGATCCTGACTTCGCGGTCGGGGAAGGTCGACACCCCGTCGCTTTGGCCTTCGATTTCGGGACACCCGCGGCCGTCGACGAGGCGTATCAGCGCATCACAGCCGACTTCCCCGGGCACAAGGCACCGTTCGATGCGGTGTGGGGCCAGCGTTATGCCGTTCTGCTCGATCCCGACGGCAACACCGTGGATCTCTTTGCCTCGCTCTGATTTCGAACGACGCAGGCCCCGACCGAAATTCGGTCGGGGCCTGCGATTGTCGGTGATCGAGTCGTTGTCAGTTCACCAAGCGTCGAGGGTGTCGAGGATCTGGCCTCGCGCCTTCCATAGTTCCGCGCCCCAGTACGGCCACGAGTGAGTGCCGTTGGCCGGGAAGCTGTACGTTGCCGGAATTCCCAGGGAGTTCATGCGCAACTGAAATGCGCGTGAGTTCATCAGGGCCAGGGCTTCGAGGCCGATGGCGCTACCGGTATTCACGAAGTCGACGGGACGACGCGGTTGATCGAACTGTCCGGGTAGGCCGCTCGCGGCGGAAATGTACAGGGAGAGCCCAGCCAATTCGGGTGCAAACACGAAGGGGTCGTTGCGGAGCCAAGCGGGGTTCCACGGCGGTCCCCACATGGCGTCGACATTGAAGGACCCGGCGCTGACCATGGCCACGCGGATCGCTTCACGCATGCCTGGAGCTGAGATGTTGAGGTACCCCGAGAGCGATCCGGCGAACTTGAACTGATCGCGGTGATAGGCGGCGAGCGTCAGGGCAGCGCTGCCACCCATGGACAATCCGAGCACACCGTTGTTGGTTCGGGAGACGCCACGCGATTCCAGATAGGCGGGAAGTTCCTGGGTGAGGAAGGTTTCCCATTTGTACGTGACCGGTTGGCGATTCAAATTGCTGTTCGCATACCAGTCCGAGTAGAAGCTGGACTGCCCGCCGACCGGCATGACCAGGGTGACGTTGTCGCCGCGATACTGCTCGAGTGCGTTGGTCTCGAAACTCCATGCGTTTCGGTCGTCGCGTGCTCGTAGACCATCGAGAAGATAGAGCGCCGCGTTGCCGCCGCGCGAAGCCCACTGGATCTGGACCTTGATCGGCCCCATCGAGGAGTCGACGAACACATCCTCGTAGCCACCGGCCGGGGCGGTACGCGCGGGCGCTGCGGTCGCCACTGATCCGCTGATCAGGCCTGCGGTAAGGGGGAGTGCGAGTGCTGTCGCGGCGAGGCCGAGGATCCGACGCTTGATTCGTTTCGAAATCTGCTTCTTCGAAGAATCTCGATTGTTTGCAAGGCCTGTGTGTATCTCGTGCATCAATCACTCCCGCCCCAAAGGTGCTTGCACACCGAAATCCGACCGAGCCCCCCGAGGCGCGGAATTCCTTATGACACTAAGTGGTCTGTATTGACCTCGACGGCACCGTTACCGGTTCGTTATCAAACTGGTCCGATTTACGAAGTGCCGTCAGGCGTCGTCAACCGGAGGCTGCGCCTCGATTTTCCAACCTCCACGAATCAAGTGTTCACGTACCCGTGCGACGTCTGCTTCGTGCGGAATATCGTCGGTGACTTTGGTGATGAGGACGCCGATGTCGATCGGATCGACGGGGACCGGAAACTCGGCGACGAGATCGTCGGCAAGAACGGCGATCTCGTCGTCGGACAGTTGTCGCCGGAGCAAAGCCATCAAAGGGACGTAGTCCTGCTCCGGCACACCGTTCGGATACCCGGCACGCAGCCAGCCGAGTATCGAAGCCAGAAGTGGTGGAAGACTCAACGAATCGAGCTTCAGTCGTTGTCGAGATCAGCGAGGGGCCACCCGGCGGCGGCCAGGACGGAGGCAACGCGCGCAATATCGTCGTCCGAGGGAGTCTGGCTCGTCAGATCGGCGATCTGAGCGCTGATCTCGTCGCTCGAGATCACCTGGTCGCTGTTGGCATCGCTCAGTTCTGCGAGCGCAGCGCCGATGGCAATGTCTCGAATTTGCGCGTCCGAGAGCTTGCGTCGAAGCAATGCGACCAGCGGAATGCGATCCTTGGGCGGTATGCCTTCGGGGTAGCCGGCGCGAAGCCATTCCAGAATGGATTGAGGAAGGGATGGAGTCGGTGCAGTCACGGTGATGTCTTTCCGCTCGTGAGGGCGCACGGGATCAGAAGATCTCGATGCCGAATGTGTGGCTGAGGAAGCCCTGCATGATGAAGAGGATTCCGGTGACGATCGCGATGAGCACTACTGCGAAGCACACCACTGCGCCTGCCACGGCCAAGGGGCTGCGAGCCGCTACGGCAGTGCTCCCGCCGCCACTGCCACGTTGCCCGGCGTCGAGGGACTTCAGGCCGATTGCGAAGATCGCGGGAAGTCCGGCGCCCAGCAGGAGGCCGACCAGTACGACCTGCCAGAGCGAGTCGACGGTGTTTTTCAAGATATCCATGTCGATTCCCTCTTTCAGGCTTTGACGTCGGTGGTGACGCGGGCGTCCGGACCGGGGACCTCTGCAGGCACCAGGCCGCCGTCCCACTCGGCGTTGACGTTGCTCGGATCGATGGGCTCCTTGCGGGAGCGCAGGTACATCCAACCGGCCAAGGCGATGAGCACAGCGAAGACGACCAGGACACCGGGCAGGCCGCCGACGATGTTGGCCAGGCCCCAGCACAGAGCGCCGACGATCGCAGCGGACGGGAGAGTGATCAACCAGGCGACCGCCATACGTCCGGCGACGCCCCAACGAACCTCGGCGCCCTTGCGTCCCAGACCGGTTCCCATGATGGAACCCGTCGCCACATGGGTGGTCGAGAGGGGAAGGCCGAGGTGGCTGGAGGTGAGAATGATTGCAGCAGAAGATGCTTCGGCCGCCATACCCTGGGGTGCGGCGATCTCGACAAGACCCTTGCCGAGCGTGCGGATGACTCGCCACCCGCCGAGGTAGGTTCCGGCAGCGATCGCGAGTGCGCACGTGAGCTTGACCCAGAACGGCATGTCCGCGTCGGCGGAGATGGTTCCGTGGGCGACCAGGGCGAGGAAGATGACGCCCATGGTCTTCTGAGCGTCGTTGGTGCCGTGGGCGAGGGAAACGAGTGAAGCCGAACCGATCTGGCCGAGTCGGAAACCCTTGTCCTTGGTTTCCTCACCGACGTTGGAGGTGATGCGGTAGATGAGCCAGGTTCCGGCCGCTGCAACCAAGCCGGCTACGACGGGGGCGAGAACTGCGGGGATGACAACCTTGCTGAGGACGCCGCTCCAGGCGACACCGCTCATTCCGAGGGACGCGATGGCGGCGCCGATCAATCCGCCGAACAGCGCATGTGAGGAACTCGAGGGGATGCCGAGCAACCACGTTGCCAGGTTCCAGATGATGCCGCCGACAAGGCCGGCGAAGACGATGGTGAGCAGCGCTTGGCCACCCACATTTCCGAGGTTCACCACGCCCTTGGCCACGGTGGCAGCAACCTCTACCGAGAGGAAAGCTCCGACCAGGTTCAAGGAAGCAGACAGAGCGACTGCCACCTTGGGCTTGAGGGCGCCGGTTGCAATCGACGTGGCCATAGCGTTGCCAGTGTCATGAAAACCGTTGGTGAAGTCGAACCCCAGAGCGGTTACGACGACGACGAGGAGAACGATGAGTTCCGCATTCACGAGAAGTCATGTTCCAACACCGGCGGGCCACAAATCGACCTGAGGCGGGGTCGTTCCGCGACATTTCCACCATTCGGCACCTGTTGTTCATCTTCGTCCGGATAATTGTCCGTTTTGAAACGCCTGGGGCAGAGAAAGTTCATTCGCGTGCGTGGTCGTCGAGTGTGTGGAGGCATACGCTCGTCTCATGTCCCTGGGCGAAGAGAAGACGATCTCGGTCACCACCTTCCGTAAGAGTGGTGACGGCGTGGCCACTCCGACGTGGGTCGTACCGCTCTCTGGCGGACGTATCGGCTTCTGGACATCCTCGAAATCGGGTAAGGCCAAGCGGCTGCGGAACAACCCACGCGTCACCGTCGTGCCGTGCAACAACCGCGGAAAGGTGACCGACGGTACGTCGCCGGTCGCCGGGACAGCTCAGTTGGTGAGCGGTGGAGCTGAATTCGACGAGATTCGCAGCAAAGTGAAAGCGAAATACGGTGTGATGGTGCCTATTTCGAAATTCTTCAACACTCTCGGCCACATCGGCAAGGGGCCGTTCCCGTACGGCGATACCGGCGTGATCATTTCCGTCGACGCGTAGTCGGTATTGCGCGTCGGAGTAGCCTGAAGGTATGGAACCCACGACCGGGCGCCTCTGCCTGACGGTTCCACGAATCCTCCGTTAAGGAGCGTCGTCATGGCGCACATCAGCACTCTCGACTATGCAACGGAAGCGCCGCAGCGCCATGTCGGGCAACCTTTCCCGTCGCCGACGCGGACTCCGCGATTCCTGCTTCGCGGTCAAGGTGCCGTCAAGGCATCGGTGGACGGCGCGTGGTTCCCGTGGACCACGAACGTCACGGCGGAGCTTCACGATCTGATATCCGCACTTTCGCTGAGGTTGGGGCCGATCGCGCGGGTTGCGTTCGACTGGAACACGATCAGCAGCGCCCAGCGACGTATCGACGAGGTCGACGGACTGGAAGTGCGGGGTCCGTACCCTGGCCAGCCTCACGATTTGATGTATCTCGACGACATCCACGGCCGTCAACTCGTTCTCATGATGATTCCGCCGTACACGGATCCGGACCGTGCGTACGAGATCATGCGGCGGTTGGTGGATCCTGGCCGCAGCGAAATCTATCGGGTGCAGTGAGATCTTTCTGACGGGTGGGATCGAATCTTTCGATTCCTGAACATGCGTCCAGTTTGTCTGGTTTGATGGTTCTCGTAACCACGATCTCAGGCGCATTCCTTCCGGTCAGCGCTTGGGCGCGGCAGCTTGACTCCCTGCCGTGTCGTCGATCCGGCATGCCCACCACCCTCCCACTGTGCGTGAGCGCCGGATCGAAGGAAGCCCCACCCTCCCCACGGGGGTGGGGCTTCTACTTTGTTCGGACTGACCGGCGTTCGCATCGCCGAATCTGCCGGGTTGTTCGGCCGTTCGGGACGCCTTGCTCCGTAGCATCGCCACTGTGAAGATTTCCCTACTCGGTGCGGCGGGGCTTCAGGACTGCGCCGACAGTGGAATGGACTGTATGGACGGATTTGGGGCGTTCGTTCTTCTGTACGTCGGCGGATTCATTCTCGCCTTGACATGGATTTCCCTGTGCCTTGTCGGAACAGCCGATGTGGTTTCCGTGTCCCGGCGAATCGGTGTGTGGCGCGCTGTCGCCTTCTCTGTCGGGATTTGGCTTGTGCCCATCGCCGGGTTGGGTGCGTGGCTTGTTTTCCGACGCTCTCGTTAATTCTCGACGGTGGAGCCGGAAGATAGCCGCGTTTGCGGAGCCCGGTAACTTGTTGTATCAGTATCGATTTGAAATCTGGCGAGATCGGAATTATTGGATCTCGCCCCTACACCAGTAACGAAATAGCGTGATGTCTGGATCGACGCTGAAGCAGTGCCACTGATCTCGACCGAACGCGACAGTTGCACCATTGCGTTGCTCCAGCGGCATCGCAGATGCCGCCGAATCCACCGGCACCACGTGGCCGTCCGAACTGATCGAGCTCTACGAACAGATCAACGGGTTGCCGTCTGAGGAGTTCGTTCAGCCACTTCCGAACCGTGAACTATTCGACCTCGAGCGGGTTGTCCAGGAGCGGGAGATGGAACTCGACCGGATACATTCAGGCGATGACTCTCACTGACGCATGGCTGCGGTACATGCAGGTTCTTCACCAGAAGGCTCCGATCACGGCAGGCGCGATGCGTCCGCCCCGGACACTCTCCGAGAGAGAAGATGCAGAACGCGCAACGGCGCCGTGGACTGCGGAGATTCGAGAGTTCTTCTCCCTTCACGACGGCCAAAAGAGGCCGACCGGCGGAGAAGCCTTCGTCGGGAGTGTGTTCCCGGGCTTCGAAATGCTCTGTCTCGACGAGGTCGTCACAGAGCACAGATACTTGCTAGAGCACCTTCATGACACCGAAGATTTGGGTGATGAGTGGGGAAGTATGGCGCGGCGGCAGCCGGCCGGGGAAGTCGCGCACATGTTTGTCGCCGAATACATTCCGTTCGCGGTGCACGGCTGCGGTGATCTGTTGTGCATCGACACGCGCGGTGGGCAGCGGCAAGGTTGCGTTCGCGAGTTCGGTTCGGAGGGTGCTGATGAATCTGATCCGGAGTCGGCGTCGTTGACGGATTACGTCGATTCGGTGCGGATCAGTGTCGAGTCGGGTACCGAACATTCCGGTCTTGTCCCGACTATCGAGGGCGGCGCCCTCGTCTGGGACGTCGACTTCAGTGACAACCCGGTGCAGGGGCCCGCGCCCGAGCCCAAGGTGATGATCCGTCTGCCGTTCGCTCTGACGTATTTTCAGCCGTCACAGATCGGACCGGACGATGACCTGATCGACCTCGGTGCCGTGCGGCAAGCGGTGTTGGACACAGCCCGATCGTTGCACCCGGGGGCGGCTATCGAAGGGGGCGAATCGGTCTTCCGTCGAGTGCCCCGTCAGCAGGGTGTCGGGATCAGCTGGCTCGTCGGGATCGACAGGCAGGCGGCCACTTTCGTGTCCGTTGTCACGGGTATCGGCAACGAAGTGATCGTTCACGAGCTACCAGCAGATGGCAGCGCCACCTTCGTGTTCGACGAGTGATGCCCGATCCGCTGGGGCTGCCGGGGTGTGTGGCCCAAGCGCACAACACCGATAGGTCGACACACTGGTACACACAGTCATGACGGAAATCGAGGAGCCTGAGGCAGTGAGCACAACGAGTACAGCAGATGCGTTGTTGTCGGGGCCACGCGGACGGCGGATGCTGCTTGACTACGTGATGGATGCCGAACGGATCCGGCGACCCGAGCCGCATGACGACTCGTTCCGTTCCGCGGTTTTTCTGGCGTCGCATCGCCTCGACCCCGATCGAGACTCCAGCGTGACGTACTCACGCGCGCACGAGTCCGGCGCTGAAGAGCCTCCTGAAGATCCCCTACGTGCCGTTGTCACTGCCGACGATGTGGCGCACCGCCTGTCCGAGGTACCGCTTCCCGAGGTGACCGAGGTTGCACTCCGCTCGGCCCTCGCCGCCGCGACGGACACAGCACGCTACTGGCAGGACCCCGACGGTGAAGACATCCTCGTCGCAACCGCACCGGTACGACGTGAGCTTCGACGAGTCGCCGAGCACATCGCACGATCCCCACACGCGCAGTGGTGGACGACCGCGCTCGCCGAGACCGACCAATGGGTGATAGTGAGCCGGGACGACGACAGCCCCGACACCTTTGAGTCGACGGCTGCAGAACTCCTGATCGACTGGCACGAGCACACTCTCGCAGCGGAAGCGCGAGCCGCTGACCGCCCGACCGATCCAAAGGCGAACTGGTCCGGTTACTGGTGGTCGAATCCGTCTGTTCGGTGTTCGACACGGACACTGTTCGACGGGACCCCGGCAGAATTGTGGTTCGTCGAAGACAGCATGGACTGGAAACGCATCGCCGTGCGACAAGTCGGCGCACCCGCCGGCGCTCGCATATACGAGATCGACGGCGCGCGGGCGTGGGCGGAACTCTGCAGACGGTTCCCCCTCGAGGTCACCGCGGAGAAACGACACGACTGGTACCGGACTACCGGACGATCAGGGCGATGGGTCATCCCCAACTGGCAGCTCGTCGCCGAGAGCTACACGGGCGTGCATCTCACTGTTATGGGATACCTGGCCGCGGCGGGAACCGCGATCGGAGTCGACGACGAGACGGCCAGCGTCATCGCCGGGTGGGCGCCCGACGCGACATGCTGGCTCACTGACCCCGACCGCCTCGGCGACGAGTCCCGTACCTGGGTGCTCGACGACAGCCGAGAACATCTCGACTGGGTCGAAGAAACGTAACAATGAGGGACCGCCAATCGTGTTCGCTGTGCAGTGTCCACCCTGAGAGCATCGCGGAGTGCAAGTCGAGACGGGTAACCCCACCTACGAGGACGAGGTGCGTGGCTCCGAGCTCGAACTTGTGGACGTGGTTGATGCCACGTAATTGGCCTCGGTGAGTGGCTGTGTCCGCTCCAGTCCTTGGTCCCGGTTGAGTGCTTCTATCAATCTCGCAATGCCAACAGCCTTCTCGTCCTCAGCACCGATATCGGGCGTGCTCGGTTACAGTGCCCTGCATGAGCGGGACAGACTGTTGAAGTCGGCTGTGTGGCGCCGTGGATGGCTGCGATGAGTGACGTTTCGCCGCCAAGTCACCGTTCATCGTTTCGACGCTTTCTCACGGCCGCGGTGATCAGTTCGGCCGGCTCGTCGGTGACAGCTGTGGCGATGCCCATTTTGGTAGTGCAGCTTTTGGACGCGACGCCGTTCGAAGTGGGTGTGGTGAACGCGGCGCAGTTCATCCCGTATGCGGTGCTCGGGTTGGTCGCGGGGGTTTATGTCGATCGGTGGCGGCGCAAGCCAATTCTCGTGTGGGCAAGCGTCGGTCGAGCGGTGGTGCTCGGTGCCGTCCCGCTCCTTTGGCTCGCCGGCCTTCTGCACATCTGGGTTCTGGTCATCGTGTTGCTGTTGTTCGGCTCCTTCTCGGTGTTCGGCTTCGCCGCGATGCAGTCCTTGTTGCCCCGGCTGGTTCCACGCAGCCAACTGGTGAAAGCAAACGCTCGACTCGACCAAGCTGACGCAGTAGCAACGACATTGGGACCAACGGTCGGAGGCGCACTCGTAGGCCTGCTCGGCGCTCCCGTGGTGATCGCCGTCGACGCAATCAGCTACGTCATCGATGCCGCACTCAATTTCGGGCTCGACGTCGACGAGCCTCGACCCGCTTCTCGCTCCCGAAACCTGATGAACGAAGTGCGTGAGGGTCTGCGATTCACGTATCGCCACCACACTCTCAACCCGCTCGCGATATCGACGCACGTGTGGTTCCTTGCCAACGGAGCTGCGTTGACTGTATTGTCGCTGTTCGCTCTTCGCTCGCTCGGGTTCAGTGCCTACACCTACGGTTTGCTGTTGACGACGTTCGGTGTCGCCAGCCTCCTCGGCACATCCTGCGCTCACGCGCTCGGCACGCGCATCGGATCAGGACGAGCAGTCATCCTGGCCCGCACGGTATACCCCGTCACCTGGCTTCTCGTGGCCTGCGCGACGGACACAGATGTCGGCCATGTGTTGCCGTTCGCAGCGCTGGGCCTGCAAGGGTTGGCAGCGGGCGCGGAGAACGCGAACGAGATGGGCTATTGGCAAGCTCTCACCCCCGATGAGCTTCTCGGGCGTGTCAACGCTGCCCGACGCTCCGTCAACCGCACCATGGCTGCCCTCGGCGCAGTGACAGCGGGTCTGCTGGTCAGCGCAATCGGTGAACGCCTAACCCTGCTCGGCGTCACTGTTGTGTTCGCCATCGCTGCAGCCACATTGGGGTTCTCTCCGATGCGACATCCGACGCGCGAACTCTGACCTCGAGACACGTACCCGCCGCGCCTTGGAACCGTTGTCGAACCCGCCCCGCGGGTGGATGCCCGGTAATCAATTCAATCCTTCAGCTGCGGGAGCCCCGGCAGTGAGCTCCGCTGAAGACTGCCCGAGTTATGCCGCAGCCGAATGTATTTCGCTGCACTGTCGTGAGTGCTCGAGCATTGGCACGCCCACGTCCGGTAGCGACGTCGAGATCGGACCAACCGGGTATTCGGCCAGGGCTTGATCGAAGCGTGCGGCCGTGTCGCGGCGGGCGACGCGGACGTCGAGCAGTTGACCGGCAAGGTGTTTGAAGAACAGATCAGCCTGTTCCGCGCCTGGGACACTGACGGTCTGCTCGCTGAGTGCACTGACGGTAGTGTTGTCGACCTTCTTCCACAGGTCGCGGCGCGAGACCTTCCGCATACGAGTCCAAGTGTCGTCGTGATGCGGCGGCGAACCCGACTGGTCCACCGAACTTCGCGAGCAATCCTGGTCCGACCGGGCAGTGCGTCTGCGCGTCGTTCGCGCGTCCGAGTGCCGGATTCACCGAAAACGGTACCGACCGCAGGCCGTTGATCAACCGGTTTTCGTCGACCGCCAGATCGGCGCCGAATTCGGACAGCATGCGTAGACCCTCGACTAGGTCGCTGGCCTCTCCGATCGGCAACAGCGTATCGGGGAGCGTGCGGGCGGCATGGGCGATGATGAAAGGATCTTTCGCGTCGGTCTTTCCGTTGCCGGGGTTCAAGGTCCGCGAAACGCCGCATCCGCAGCCCTTGCAGGTATGTCGACTACTCGCACTTCTCTACCGACCTCGGCACAGAAAACTACTGGATCAGGTAGCAGGGTCCGGAGCAGAACTGCGCTGTGGAGAGAGATGTTCCCGGCTACGATTTCCGGTAAACCGGTCTCGGTACTGGATGAGGTGCGGGCCGCCGAGTTGCTCCGGCCAGAGTTGGATGTGGAGTCGTATCTGCGGTTGGGCCTCCGGTGTCCGGTAGGCGTCCCAGTACTCAGTCCGTCCCCGTGCAAACACTCGCACTCGGCATGGGCCTGGCCTCGGATGGGGAATTGGATGCGATACCTCGCCTGAGAATCCGTCGAAGCAGAGTTCGTCGCTCTCGATGGTGAACGAACCCTCCGCGATGTCCTCCCACACTGTGAGTAGCGAATCCGTGAGCGGAGGGGCAGGTGTTTCGGTGGAGGTGACTGTCACGCGTACGAGCCCGCGTCCACCGGTGTGGATGACGAGCCGGCCTGGTCCACCGGTGACGAATTGGGGTTCGGTGGGAAACCAATCCGGCGCGAGTGGTTCGTAAACATCCGGTGAGCGCAGGACGATCGTGTTGTAGAAGGCGTCCACTTCGATTGCGAACGGATCCGGCATCTGTTGCTCCTCCCGCACCCAAGTCGGTATCGGTCGAATGTATACCCGATGTAACTCCGCTCAGTTGGGGCTGGGGACATGTGTGGCGGACACATTCGATCGGACCGAAACAAGTGCACCCGCCCCGCAGACGCGGGACGGGTGCACTCGAAACTCACAGGTCTGACTTACGTCAGGATGCGGATCACACGTCGTAGTAGAGCTCGAACTCGTACGGGTGCGGACGCAGGTTGACCGGAGCGATTTCCTGCTCACGCTTGAGCGAGATCCAGGTCTCGATCAGGTCGGTGGTGAAGACGCCACCCTCGGTCAGGTACTCGTGATCGGCTTCGAGGCGGTTGATGACCGTCTCGAGGCTGGTCGGAGCCTGCGGGATGTTGCGAGCCTCCTCCGGGGGAAGCTCGTAGAGGTCCTTGTCGACCGGAGCCATCGGCTCGATCTTGTTCTTGATGCCGTCCAGACCGGCCATCATCTGTGCAGCGAAGTTGAGGTACGGGTTACCCGAGGAGTCGGGTGCGCGGAACTCGAGACGCTTTGCCTTCGGGTTGTTGCCCGTGATCGGGATACGGACAGCTGCCGAGCGGTTGCGCTGGCTGTACACGAGGTTGATGGGAGCTTCGTAGCCGGGCACCAGACGGTGGTACGAGTTGATCGTCGGGTTGGTGAAGGCCAACAGCGACGGAGCGTGGTGCAGGATGCCGCCGATGTAGTGGCGAGCCATGTCCGAGAGGCCTGCGTAGCCCGACTCGTCGTGGAAGAGAGGCTTGCCGTCCTTCCACAGGGACTGGTGGACGTGCATGCCCGAGCCGTTGTCACCGAAGAGCGGCTTCGGCATGAAGGTTGCGGACTTGCCGTGCTGCCAGCAGGTGTTCTTGACGATGTACTTGAACAGCTGCAGGTCGTCAGCAGCTGCGAGCAGCGTGTTGAACTTGTAGTTGATCTCCTGCTGTCCGCCGGTGCCGACCTCGTGGTGGCCGCGCTCGAGCTCGAAGCCTGCGTTGGTCAGGTTGGTGGAGATCTCGTCGCGCAGGTCGACGTAGTGGTCGTACGGAGCGACGGGGAAGTAGCCGCCCTTGGCGCGAACCTTGTAGCCGAGGTTCGGGGAGCCGTCGGCGTTGGTCTCTGCGCCGGTGTTCCAGGAACCGGAGATGGAATCCAGCTCGTAGAAAGCGGAGTTCATGCCGGAGTCGTAGCGAACCGAGTCGAAGATGTAGAACTCGGCCTCGGCGCCGAAGAATGCGGTGTCCGCGATGCCGGTGCTGACCAAGTACTCCTCGGCCTTGCGGGCAACGTTGCGCGGGTCGCGGCTGTAGGACTCACGGGTGAACGGGTCGTGCACGAAGAAGTTGATGTTGAGGGTCTTCGCCTTGCGGAAGGGGTCGATCTGCGCCGTGGTGACGTCGGGAAGCAACATCATGTCGGACTCGTGGATCGACTGGAATCCGCGGACCGAAGATCCGTCGAATGCGAGGCCGTCCTCGAACACGTCCTGGTTGAAAGCAGACGCCGGGATCGAGAAGTGCTGCTGGACGCCGGGCAGGTCGCTGAACCGAATGTCGACGTACTCGATGTTCTCGTCCGCGATGTACTTGATGACCTCTTCGGCCGTGGTGAACGCCACGCTTGTGCTCCTTAAGTCGCTTCAGCCAAGTGATGTCGGTTGAATCCGTCGAGGCAGACGGTAGGGAGCTGGTGTTGCCCGCTCGTCAACCCTTTGTTTCGGCAGTGTTACGCGTCGCAGCATCCTGGGGATTTCCGAAGTCCATGTGACCGGCCACACAGTTAAAACCCGGCAAATCTGGACTACGGTGCTGCGACGCCTATCCTGGACAGCATGGCACGTATCACCGGAACTTGGCTCTCTGGGCCACAAGCAGCTTTGCCGAAGAGCGCGGACGGCCGTGAGCAGTCGTACCGTGGCGAGCTCCTCGGTTTCCCTCAGGAGGGTCCGGGTTCGCTGGTCGGTTCGGGCCGTCGTATTGCGGCACTGTTGGTGGATTGGGTGATGGCCGTGGGAGTGGCCTCGCTCATCACCGGTGACTTCTTCGACGGCATGACCTCGACGGTCACGCTGATGGTGTGGTTCGCCGTCGGTGTCGTCACCGTGGCGCTGTTCAACTTCACCCCGGGGCAGTTCGTCCTCGGACTTCAGGTCGCGCGAATCGAAGGCCCGATCCGAGTGGGCTTCCTGCGCGCGTTGGGACGTCAGGCGCTGCTGGTGTTCGTCATTCCCGCGACCATCACCGACATCGACGGTCGCGGTATGCAGGATCGCGCGACCGGCACTTTGCTCGTGAAGTCGCGCTGACACAAACTTCTCGAACGAAGAAAGACCCGGGTCCGTATGGGCCCGGGTCTTTCGTTTTGCTGTGGGGGAGTGTCAGCGACGACGAATGGTTCGCTGCATTCCCTTCATCTTCGCGCCTCCGGGCATCGGGCCCTTGGGAAGCGCTGCTCCGCCGCCGCGTGCGCTCAGCGCAGCGAGGCGACCTTCGATGTTGTCCATACGCTTTGTGTCGATGTTGCGAGGCAGCTTGTTCAGGTAACGCTGAAGCTGCGAGAGCGGAACTTGGCCCTCGTCGTTGCCGATGATGATGTCGTAGATCGGGGTGTCGCCGATGAGGCGAGCGGTCTTCTTCTTCTCCTGAGCGAGGAGGCCCTTGACGCGTTGCGGCGAACCCTCGGCGACGAGGATGACACCCGGCCGTCCGACGACGCGGTGAACGGCGTCGAGTTGGGTGGTGCCGGCGACGGCGTTCGTGACGCGCCACGCGCCCTGCATGTTGTCGAGGGCCCACGCAGCGGCACCGGCCTGACCTTCAGCTTTCTTGTACACCGATTTCTGGACGCGGCGACCGAAGATGATGAAGGCACCGAGGAGACCGAGAACGATGCCGATCGGCAGCAGGAACCACTGAAGGCCCCAGATGAGACCGACCAGGAAGAAGACCAGAGCCGCACCGACGAGGGTGCCGATCATCAGCGGCAGGAGGAGCTTGTCGTCCTTGCGCTGCATCTGGAATGCCTGCCAGAGCTGAGTTCTACGTTCCTTGGAAGCCTGCTTGCGGGCAGCCTTCGCTGCAGCCTTTGCCTCTTTGGTGGGTTTGCCCTTACCGGATTTGCTGCCGTTCGCCATGTACCCAGGATACGTCCATTGCTGTGCGCCTTTACTAACCGCCCGCGGTTAATAAAGGCGCACAGCAAAAAGTGGATCAGCGATTCAGGCGCGCCATGAGCGAGCTGGCTTCCTGGGAGGCGTCTCCGCCCTCGGTGAGATGACGCTGCGCTTCGGGAAGTTCACGGCCGTGATGTGCCATGGCCTGCGCATACAGGCGCCCGGCGCGGTACGACGAGCGAACCAACGGGCCGGCCATGACGCCGGCGAAGCCCATCTCTTCTGCAGCCTTGGAGTGTGCGACGAACTCCTCGGGCTTGACCCACCGCTCGACGGGGTGGTGCCGGGGCGAGGGGCGCAGGTACTGGGTGATGGTGAGGATGTCGCAACCGGCGGCGTGGAGATCTGCCATCGCCTCGGTGACCTCTTCAGGGGTTTCGCCCATACCGAGGATCAGGTTGGACTTGGTGACCAGTCCGTAGTCGCGCGCTGCGGTGATGACGTCGAGGCTGCGCTGGTACCGGAAGGCCGGACGGATCCGCTTGAAGATACGGGGGACGGTCTCGAGGTTGTGTGCGAGCACCTCGGGGCGTGAGGCGAAGACCTCGTCGAGCAGTTCGGGCTTGCCGTTGAAGTCCGGAACCAGGTTCTCGACGCCGGTGCCCGGGTTGAGTTCGTGAATCTTGCGGACGGTCTCGGCGTAGAGCCAGGCGCCGCCGTCGGGGAGGTCGTCGCGGGCGACGCCGGTGATCGTGGAGTACCGAAGTCCCATGGCCTGAACGCTTTCGGCGACGCGACGGGGCTCGTCGCGGTCGAGGGCTTCGGGCTTGCCGGTGTCGATCTGGCAGAAGTCGCAGCGGCGTGTGCACTGCTCGCCGCCGATCAGGAAGGTGGCTTCGCGGTCTTCCCAGCATTCGTAGATGTTGGGGCAGCCTGCTTCCTCGCAGACGGTGTGCAAACCTTCACGCTTGACCAGGCCCTTGAGCTCCGTGTACTCGGGGCCCATCTTTGCGCGGGTCTTGATCCAGTTGGGTTTGCGTTCGATGGGCGTCTCCGCGTTTCGGATCTCGAGACGGAGCAGCTTACGTCCTTCTGGGGCGATAGTCACGACAGTGATCCTACGCCCGGTGATTACTGCAACGGGGTTCGGGCGAGCCCGTCAGCTGTACTGAACGGTAGTAAAAGTCGGAGTAGGCGAGGCGCTTTCGTAGGTGACGCGCTCGACGTTCCGTTCGGTGACGGGCATGGTTCCGTCGAGAGCAGCGATCACTGCCTCGGTCACGGCGGGAGTGACTTCGTCCACGGTGACGTCGCGACCGAGTTCCTGCGACAGCGTTGTCACCCCGGCGTCACGGATGCCGCAGGGAATGATGTTGTCGAATCCGGTCAGGACCGAGTTGCAGTTCAGGGCGAAGCCGTGCAGTGCCACGCCCCGTTGGACGCGCACGCCGATGGCAGACACCTTGCGCTCGGGCTTCCATTGTCCGTTTGCAGTGTCGGCAGGCAGCCAGACGCCGGAGCGGCCGTCGATGCGCCCGCAGTTCAGGCCGAGGTTCGTGCACACGGTGATCAGTGCTTCTTCGATGCGTCGGACATATCGCACCACGTCGATGGGCTCGGCCAGTTTCACGATCGGATATCCGACCAGCTGGCCGGGGCCGTGCCAGGTGATCTTCCCGCCGCGGTCGACATCGATGACAGGTGTGCCGTCGACGGGACGATCTTCGGGTTCCGTGCGTCGTCCTGCCGTGTACACCGGCGGGTGTTCGAGGAGCAGTAGCGTGTCCGGTCCGATGTCGTCTGCCCGCGCTTCCGCGAGCTCACGCTGGCGGTCCCACGCGGCGTTGTAGTCGATCAAACCGAGTTGCTCGACGGCGATCGGCAGTTTCGAGAACCGGGCGGAAACGGCAGCGCTGCTCATGGACGTAGAGATTACGCCCGACTTCGGAATCATCCGAGTGCGGCCGCCAGCGCTTCGCCGATCGTGTTGTGGCGGAAGGAGAATCCCGCCTTTTCCAAAGCCGCGGGAATGGCTCGCTGGCCACCGAGGATGCCGCTCCTGGCGAATTCTCCGATCAACGCTTCGAGAGCGAACCCGGGAACGATCCAGGGAGCCGGTCGGTGGACCGCACGGGACATGGCGTCATTGAACTGGGCGTTGGTGACAGGGGCCGGACCAGTCAGGTTGACGGGACCGGAGAGTTCGGAATTCGTGAGCGCGAACTTGATCGCGTCGCACTCGTCCTCGAGTGAGATCCACGGAAAGTACTGGCGACCGTTGCCCAGTCGTCCGCCGAGACCGAACGAATAGATGCGTCGAAGCCGACCGAGCATGCCGCCGTGGGGTGAAATCACGACGCCCGAGCGCAGATTGACCACGCGGGCTCCCGCCTTGCGCGCGGGCTCGGTGGCAAGTTCCCAATCGCGACACGTCGTGGCGAGGAAGTCGGTACCTGCCGGCGAATCCTCGTCGACGATGTTGTCGCCGGTGTCGCCGTAATAGCCGACGGCGCTTGCGTTGGCGAGTACGGGAACCTTCTGACTTGCGACAGCTTCGGCCAGGACATCGGTCGCGACGATGCGGCTGTCACGAATCGCTTGCTTGTAGGAACCCGACCACCGTTTGTCGCCGATGCCGACGCCGCAGAGGTTCACGACGGCGTCAGCGCCTTGCAAGACGGAGAGGTCCAGACGGTCGTGGTCCGGGTCCCAACGCGATTCGTCGGGGCCGGCGGTCGACCGTCGCACCAGACGTACGACGTCGTGGTTGTCGGAGCGCAACGATGACACCAAGGCCGTTCCGATCAAACCGGACGAGCCGGCGATGACTACTCGCATTCGGAAAGCCTCCTTCGATTCAGCCTGCTTCGATATCCGAACGTATATATCCGACCGTACTGAAAAAGCCGGGGCGCCACCTCCTGATGGAGATGACGCCCCGGCCGGCCGAGCAGATGCTTACAAGCCCAGATCAGCTTCGAACGAGGCTTCTTCCAACCGCTGCTTCACAGTGGTGAGGAATCGGCCCGCGTCGGCACCGTCGACGAGACGGTGATCGTAGGTGAGCGGCAAGTAGATCATCGAGCGAACGCCGATGGACTCGTTGCCGTTCTCGTCGGTGACCACCATCGGACGCTTGACAATGGCGCCGGTTCCGAGCATGGCCGCCTGCGGCGGTACCAGGATCGGGGTGTCGAACAGCGCGCCCTGGCTGCCGATGTTGGTGATGGTGAAGGTTCCACCCGAGAGCTCGTCCGGCTTCAGGCCACCCGAGCGTGCACGCTTCGCGATGTCGGCGATGGCGCGGGCCAAGCCGGCAAGGCCGAGATCGCCGGCGTTGTGGATGACGGGGGAGAGCAAGCCCTGATCGGTGTCCACTGCGATGCCGAGGTGCTCAGCGTCGTAGTAGGTGATCTGCTTGGCAGCCTCGTCGTAGCTGGCGTTGATGTTCGGGTGCGACTTCAGCGCCTCGACGACTGCCTTGGCGAAGAACGGAAGGAACGTCAGGTTGACGCCTTCGCGCTCGATGAAGCCGGCCTTGGCGCGGGCCCGCAGGGCGACGATCTTGGTGACGTCCACCTCGAAGGTCTGCGTGAGCTGAGCGGTGTTCTGCAGCGACTCACGTGTCTTGGTGGCCGTGATCTGCCGAATGCGGTTGGCCTTCTGCGTGGTTCCGCGCAGGTGTGCCAGTTCCGGTCGGACGCCTGCGGCTGCGGTGGCCGCAGGTGCGGCCGCGGGTGCTGCAGCAGCAGGAGCAGCGGCGGCGGGAGCCTTCTTGGCCTCCGCAGCGGCGAGCACGTCCTGCTTGCGGATGCGGCCGCCGACGCCGGTGCCGGTGACGGTCGCGAGGTCGACGCCGTTGTCCGTCGCGAGCTTGCGCACGAGCGGGGTGACGTACGGGCTGCTGTCGCCGGAAGCTGCGGGGGCAGCTGCCGGTGCGGGAGCTGCAGCAGGCTTCGGAGCGGGTGCAGCCGGTGCGGCAGCAGGCTTGGGTGCTTCGGCCTTGGGTGCTTCGGCCTTGGGTGCTTCAGCCTTGGGTGCTTCAGCCTTGGGCGCCGGCGGTGCGGCCGGTGCAGCGGGAGCAGCCTTGGGCGCCGGAGCCGCGGCGGGTGCGCCGGATCCGACGACGGCCAGCTGGCCACCGATTTCGACGGTGTCGTCTTCCTGCGCATTGATCTCGAGCAGGATTCCGGCGACGGGAGACGGAATCTCGGTGTCGACCTTGTCGGTCGAGACTTCGAGCAGCGCCTCGTCGACGGCAACTTCGTCGCCGACGGCCTTGAGCCAGCGGGTGACGGTGCCTTCGGTGACGGACTCGCCGAGGGCGGGCATCGTCACGGCGGTGCCTTCAGCGGAACCACCGGAAGCAGCGGGTGCCTCGGCAGCGGGAGCTTCTTCGGCGGGTGCCTCGGCAGCCGGGGCTTCCTCGGCGGGAGCTTCTTCTGCGGCGGGAGCGGGTGCCTCTGCCTCGGGTGCTGCGGCTTCGCCGGCTTCACCGATCTGGGCGAGCTCGCCACCGATTTCCACGGTGTCGTCTTCCTGCGCGACGATCTTGGTCAGGACGCCGGCGACGGGAGACGGAATCTCGGTGTCGACCTTGTCCGTGGAGACTTCGAGCAAGGGTTCGTCGACTTCGACCGTGTCTCCTTCCTGCTTGAGCCACCGTGTGACAGTTCCCTCGGTGACGCTCTCACCTAGGGCTGGCATCTGGACGGAGAAGGCCATGTCTTTTGACTCCTCGACAGTTGTGTTCGGGTTGTTGAATTTTTGTCGACTTGTGGTCGTAATGCATTGTGCTCGAGTGGCGCGCGACGTGCGGCTACTTGTAGCTATTTTGCCGATGTCGACGCGCGGGCGCGGCGTCACCGTCGTTCATCTTTCCATTGATACGCCGGGCGTGTCCGATGAGGGGGATGCCGTCCGTTTCGGGTGTGTCGGCTACTGGCGAGTAGGTATGCGTCGGGGGTCCGACTGTAACGTCGTAAGCGGACCAAACGGTATGTCGTGCGCAGGCACAACGGACATCGCCTGGCAAACTTGACATATCGCCGGGGTGCATCCGCGGCGTCGGTACCGAGGAGGGTACGACCGTGGGACTGTTCGATCGTTTCAAGCGTCCGCCGAGTGCGGCTCAGGCCGCAGCGCAGAGTGATGCGGATCATCTGGCGAATTGGGCGCACTCGCACGAAGGCGTAGAGGCGTACGTGGAACCTCAGACGACGGTGACCGAGGTGACCGTCGTGCTCGTCGCGAAGGACGGGGAGTGGACTCGTCGCCGAGTCGGCGGCGAGCGCGGTGCCCGCAAATTGGGACAGGACTTGAAGATCCCGGTCTACGACGTCCGCAAAACGGGATATCCGCAGCGTATGCGCGATCACGACGAGCGTAAGCGCATCGAGCGCAAGCGTGCTCGCGAGCAGGAATTGCGCGACGGCGCCTGAACTGCTGTGCGCCTTTATTAACCGCGGGGGGTTGATAAAGGCGCACAGCAGGTGGTCAGCCGTTGACCGCGATGTCCTCCAGGACCGAGATCATGGTGCGAACCGGAACGCCGGTACCGCCCTTGCCGGTGTAACCCCACGGCCCTGACGTGTTGTACGCCGGACCTGCGACGTCGATGTGCGCCCACTGGACACCCTCGGGAACGAATTCCTTGAGGTAGTGAGCTGCGACCAGCATGCCGCCCCAGCGGTGCGGGGTGACGTTGGCCATGTCGGCGACCTTGGAGTCGAGATCTCCGCGCAGTTCTTCGGGCAGGGGCATGGCCCAGCCGTTCTCGCCGACGCTCTGCGAGATGGAGGCGACACGGTCACGGAACTCGTCCGTGCCCATGACGCCGGGGGTGCGGTTGCCGAGCGCGACCATCTGCGCACCGGTCAGGGTGGCGGTGTCGATCATGTAGTCGGGGTTGTCCTCACCCGCGCGGACCATCGCGTCGGCAAGAATCAAACGGCCCTCGGCGTCGGTGTTGACGACCTCGATGGTGATTCCGCCGTACTGGGTCAGCACGTCGCCGGGACGCTGCGCGGTCGCGGACGGCATGTTCTCGGCCATCGGAACGTATGCGACGACGTTGACGGGCAGGCCGAGCTTTGCGGCAAGCACGACGGTGGAGATGACGGCTGCGGCGCCGCCCATGTCCGAAGTCATGTTCTCCATACCGGCGGCAGGCTTGATGGAGATTCCGCCGGTGTCGAAGGTGATGCCCTTACCCACCAGCGCGACCTTGCGGGCGCCACGCTTCTTCGACGCGTATTCGAGGCGGACGAGACGAGGCTGGCGTGACGAGCCCTTGCCGACGCCGATGATTCCGCCGTAGCCACCCTTCTCGAGTGCTTTCTCGTCGAGAACCTGGACGGTGAGCCCGGCTTCGACGCCCAGTGCCTTCGCGCGAGCGGCGAACTCGGCGGGGTAGAGGTGGCTGGGGGGAGTGTTGACGAACTCGCGTGCGGTGGCGACGGCTTCGGCGATGGCAGCCGACCGTGCCAGCGTTGCCTTGGTCTCCTTCGTGCGCGGCGAGGGCACCAGGAGTTCGACGCGAGCGAGTGGCTGCGAATCAGGCCCGGGAGCCGTCATCGAGGACTTGAATTCGGTGAAGCTGTACGCGCCCAACGCAAATCCCTCGGCAGCGGCACCGAGGTCGAGGATCGAGAGCGTGGTTGCGACGGTGTCGATGCCGGACAGCGAGCGAGCTGCAGCGCCGGCGGACTTGCGGATCTGCTCACTGCCGAGCCTGTCGGCGGAGCCGAGTCCGACGGCGAGGACGCTGGTGACCGACAGCGCGCTCGGTGCCGGGACGCGAGTGAGCTGCTCGGGCTTGCCGGTGGCGCCGACGGCGATGAGGCTGTCGAGGATCTCGGCAAGCACGTCCTCGTCGACGATGCCTTCGCTGAGTGCGATTTCGGGGCCGTCCGGACCCGACGTCAGGCCGACGACCAATATCTCTGCGCGCTTGGCGACTGTGCCGGCGAGAACGAGGTCGGGTCCCAACGATCGGGCTGTGCGAGTGCTCAAGGTGTCTCCTGTGAGGTGAGTGTGCGATGCGTCCGGTTCTGGCGGATGCCTGAGTCGATGTTAGGCCCTTTGCAGTTTGCGGACGGGCGATCGTCTCGGCCGGGTGAGCTCTCGCTGCGGACATGTTTCGATCGGCGAAGTCCGATAGGTTGTGGGCCATGACCGACGAACAACTGTTGCAGGGCCCGATCCACCCCGTCCACGTCGAACTCGGTGCGACGTTCGCGCCGTTCGGGGGGTGGCAGATGCCGGTTTCCTACGCCGGCGTCGTGGCCGAACACACCTCTGTGCGTGAGAATGTCGGACTCTTCGACGTCAGTCACCTCGGCAAGGCCGTCGTGCGTGGCGCGGGCGCCGCAGAATTCGTGAACTCCGCACTGACCAACGATCTGAACAAGATCGGGCCGGGCAAGGCTCAGTACACGTTGTGCTGCAACGAGTCCGGTGGCGTCATCGACGACCTCATCGCGTACTACGTCAGCGACGACGAGATCTTCCTCGTCCCGAATGCTGCCAATACCGCGGACGTCGTTGCGGCGCTGGTCGCTGTGGCACCGGACGGAATCACCGTCGAGGATCAGCATCGTGCCTACGGTGTGCTTGCTGTTCAGGGTCCGAAATCGGTGGCTGTTCTGATGGCGCTGGGACTGCCCACCGAGATCGAGTACATGGCGTACGAAGATGCGGAATGGAACGGCGTGCCCGTGCGTGTGTGCCGCAGCGGTTACACCGGTGAGGTCGGCTACGAACTCCTGCCGCGGTGGGAGGACAGCGAGCCGTTGTTCCGCGCGCTTGTCGAGGCAGTGCGCGCCGAGGGTGGGCAGGCCGCCGGACTCGGCGCCCGTGACACTCTTCGTACCGAGATGGGTTATCCGCTGCACGGGCATGAGCTTTCGCTCGAGATTTCTCCGCTCGAAGCGCGCTGCGGATGGGCGATCGGTTGGAAGAAGCCGACATTCTGGGGCAAAGAGACCTTGACCGACGAGAAGGCTGCCGGCCCGGCTCGCAAACTCTGGGGGATCAAGGCTCTCGATCGCGGTGTGCTGCGGGCCGGCCTCGGTGTTCTGCGTGACGGCGAGGCAATCGGCGAGACCACCTCGGGAACGTTTTCACCGTCCCTCAAAGTGGGAATTGCGTTGGCGCTCCTGGATTCCGGAGCCAATGTCGCGGCCGGTGACGAGATCGAAGTCGACGTCCGTGGTCGCGCTCTTCGGTGCGTCGTGGTCTCTCCTCCGTTCGTGGAGACCAACACCAAGTAGAGAGCTTTTTCACGTTCGATAGGATTGCGCCCATGACAGGTGCCGCCGATTTCGTTCGTGTTCAGAGCTCGTCCCCGAAGTCCGACGCCGAGCGCCGCGACATTTTGGCGGCGCCCGGCTTCGGGCGGCACTTCACCGACCACATGGTCTCGATCGACTACACCGCGGGCAAGGGCTGGCACGACGCCCAGGTGTTGCCGTACGGAAACATCGAGCTCGATCCAGCCGCAATGGTTTTGCACTACGGACAGGCCATCTTCGAGGGCCTCAAGGCATACCGCCAGCCGGGTGGCGAGATCAGCTCGTTCCGCGTCGAGGCCAACGCCGAGCGTTTCGCAGCATCTGCGCGCCGTCTCGCCATGCCCGAACTGCCGGCGCAGATGTTCATCGATTCCATCACCGAACTGATCGACGTCGATCTCGACTGGGTTCCCGCTGCCGGCGGCGAGGACGCGCTCTACCTCCGTCCGTTCATGTTCTCCACCGAAGCCGGACTCGGCGTCCGTCCCGCCGACGAGTACCGCTACCTGCTGATCGCCTCGCCCGCCGGGGCGTACTTCCCGCGTGGGGTGAAGCCGGTCAGTGTGTGGCTGTCCACCGAATACGTTCGCGCAGCCCCCGGCGGGACCGGCGCAGCCAAGTTCGCAGGCAACTACGCCGCTTCGCTCCTCGCCCAGGCGCAAGCTGCCGACGAGGGTTGCGACCAGGTGGTCTGGCTCGACGCGATCGAGCGCACGTACGTCGAGGAAATGGGTGGAATGAACCTGTTCTTCGTCTTCGGTTCCGGTCCCGACGCTCGCCTCGTGACGCCGTCGCTGTCCGGTTCGTTGCTGCCCGGCATCACGCGCAACTCGCTGCTCGCCCTCGCTGCCGATTCCGGCTTTGCCGTCGAAGAGCGCAAGATCAGCACCGACGAATGGCGGACCAAGTGCAAGAGCGGAGAAATCACCGAGGTCTTCGCTTGTGGCACAGCAGCAGTCATCACCCCCGTCGGACGCGTGAAGTCCGCCGAGGGTGAGTTCACCATCGCCGACGGCGAGCCGGGTGAAGTGACGATGGCACTGCGCGACACCCTCACGGGTATTCAGCGCGGCACCTTCGCCGACACTCACGGCTGGATGACCAAGCTTCACTGATCGCTGGTTCGTTCCGCGAGCAATCGCTCGCGGAAGAACAGCAGAATCTCGTCTCGAGCGACGGTGGTGGGCGACCCTGCCTCGTCGACGAGATGAGCCGTCACCACGCTGTGTGGATTGGCGATGACGTGTTCGAAGAACGGTGACGTTGTCGCGTTGGCCGCTTCGTCGGGGAGCACCGTCCCGACGAAGCGCTCGCCCAAGGCCTTCGAGTAGGCCGCGAATCGTTGTGCGCGGCAGAACGGGTCACCTTGAAAGCGGTATGCCAGCACCGTGAGGTCTTCGGCCTCGAGTCTGGAGCGCACGGCTTCGAGTTCTTCTGGCCCGCTGTCGGTTTCGTCCGGTCGATCGAGCGGTA
The DNA here is from genome assembly GCF_016598535.1 of Rhodococcus sp. P-2. Taxonomy (GTDB): domain Bacteria; phylum Actinomycetota; class Actinomycetes; order Mycobacteriales; family Mycobacteriaceae; genus Rhodococcus_F; species Rhodococcus_F baikonurensis. The sequence goes on from NZ_CP066779.1 coordinate 4,230,124, forward strand.
ACGACGGTTGGGCGAGAACCGGTGCAACGACCGAAGGTTCTAGCATCATCGACAACGCGAAGTTACCGGTGAAGCACATCCCGATCACGCCGACGCCAGGGCCTCCGCATTCCGCATGGGCCGAAGCGGCGAGTGAACGCAGCCAACGGACCGCCGGGCTCGGTTCGTCGGCAGCGAGGGCGCGAAACTCCGCACTGACGCAGGCCCTCTTGAATACCGTCAGACCCTCGTCCACTGTGGGGACTGCTCCGTCGCGGCCGAACAGTGACGGAACAAAGACAGTGAAGCCGGCGTCGCGCACCCAGCGGGCGAATCGTGCAACATGCGGGCTGATGCCTGGCATTTCCGGCATGACGATTACTGCGGGACCGGTGCCGGCCACGTACACGGACTTCGACACTGCGCCGATCGTGATCGTTCGACGGTCGAAGTCTTCGAGTGGATCATCTTTTGTCATACTTCGGTTCGGCACGATGAGCCCTCCCAAGTAGTCGAAGTAATTCCTCTGCACAGTCTTTCGGTGCGGGATCAACTACAGAAGAGGGCGGTTCGCCACGTTTTCGGGCGGGCTCGCCACGCAAGGCCTATCCGGCGCCGCCGTTGCGGAATCGCTTTCGATAGTCGGCCGGGCTGATGCCGACGCGGTCGGTGAACAGGCGACGGAAGGTTCCAGGATCCTGATAGCCGATGTGCCTCAGGATCTTTCCGAGAGACCAGTCGGTCGATTCCAACAACCGTTTCGCTTTTCGGATCCGTGCACGCTGCAGATAACTGCGCGGCGATTCCCCGGTCTCGTCCTTGAACTTCCGAAGCATGGTTCGGGTGCTGAGGTGAAAAGCATCCGACAGCAGATCCAAGTCGTATGGCTCCGCGATCCGTTCGACCAACCAACTTCCGACGTCGTCGGCGAACTGTGTGTGATTGACGGGCAGCATCGAGTCGACGATGTACGGAGATTGACTGGTTCGATTTTCCGGCGCCAGAGTGATTCTTGCAGTCGTTCGCGCAATCTTGTCGCCGAGAAGCTCGCGCACGAGTGCTGTTGCGAGGTCGAGCGCGGCAGTGAACGCCGCAGTGGTGGTGACGCCGTCGTCCTGGACGATCAACGAGTCGGTTCGAACCGTCGCACCGGGGTACCGACTCGCGAGGTCGGTACCGTACAGCCACGACGTCGTACATCGGCGTCCGTCGAGCAGTCCGGCCTCACCCAGGAGATACGCGCCGACGCAGACCGACGACACCCGAACGCCGCGAGCCTCGCTGGCACGGATGAACTCGATTTCTCTGTCCCACAGGGACAAACGCGTCGCGGGGTCTTCGGACGGTACGAGCTCGAACCCTGGCACCACCAGGTGATCGAAGTCGTGATGCCACTCCTGTGCGCCGATCGAAAATCCGCCTGCCGCAACGACGGACGTGCCGGACGCCGAGATGACCGATACCGCGAAGGGGTCCGTGGACGCTCCGTCAGCGACGCGATTGGCGATCAGGAGAAGGTCGGTGAGAACGAAGATCTCGGCCGCCAGGCAACCTTCGTACGCAAGGACTCCGACTCGCACGACGTCGGATCACAGTCCGAGAGTGAGGCCGACGGCCGTCAGCGTCACCGTGAGTTCGAGCGCGAATCCGAGAACATCTCCGTTGAGTCCGCCGAATCTGCGGACGCAGTGACGCACGCACAGCACACTGACCAGCAGCGCCGACGCGGTCACGAGAGGGCCGAGCCACCACCGGTCGGTGGCAAAGGCAGAAGCGGCGATCAGCGGAACCGACCATACGATTGCGACCCACAGCGGTTGCGAATTGGCGACGAGCGCACCGAATCCGCTCGGGCTCGACGCGAGAATGCCTCGGCGGCAGGCGAACACGACGGCCACACGACCCGCGGCGACAGATACGAGCACCGCGATCCACTGCGTGGGGGAGTCGGCAACAGCGAGGACGCCGAAGGAGACCGATTGCAGCCCGAGGAAGATGAACAGTGCCGCGACCCCGAACGGTCCGGCACCGCCGCTGTGCATGACCTCGCGGGCGCGCTCCGGGGGACCGTAACAACCCAGTCCGTCGACGGAGTCTGCCAGTCCGTCCACGTGCATCCCGCGGGTACCGAGAGCGAGCGCACCTACCGTCAGCAAGCCTGCGAGATAGGGATTCAGGCCGATACTTGTTGTGCCCCAGAGGACAAACGCCGCGGCAATGCCGAGAGCGATTCCGGTGAGCGGAGCTGCCGCGATGGCGCGACGACCGGCCGTGCGATCGATGTCGGAGGGGCCGCGAACCGGAAGAACCGTCAGCCACGAGAATGCGAGCGGCACTCCGGACAGCGGGCCCGCCACGCTCACTCCGCCGTATCGGTCTTGGTCAGGTCGATCGACTCGGATTCGTCGGCAGGTGCGCTGCCCTGAGTGCTGACACCGGCTTCGGAGAATGTCGCCATCTTGCTCAGGATTGCCACGGCGCCCTGAAGAATCGGGAGCGCAGTCACTGCACCTGAACCCTCGCCGAGTCGCATGTCGAACTCGACGATCGGGTCGAGACCCATTCGCGTCAATGCGATGGTGTGTGCGGGTTCGGTGGAGCGATGCCCGGCAACCCACCATTCACGTGCGCCGAAAGCCAACTCGTCGGCGACCATGGCGGCTGCGGTGACGACAACACCGTCGAGGATCACCGGTGTACGACGCGAAGCTGCCTGGGCCAGGAAGCCGGCCATTGCAGCGAGGTCCGCACCCGAAGACGTGCGCAGCAGCGCGACTGTGTCGCGAACGTGCGGACGGGCGCGCCGGAGAGCGTCGCGAATTGCGGCGGTCTTGCGGATCCAGCTGGCGTCGTCGATACCGGTACCTCGACCCACGACCGCGACAGGTTCGCTGTCCGTGAGGGCGGCGATGAGTACGGTGGCGGGCGTCGTGTTGCCGATGCCCATGTCACCGGCGATGAGAAGATCTGCGCCCCCGTCGATTTCCTCGTCCGCGATCGCTCGGCCGGCGGCGATGGCCTGGAGTGTTTCCTCGTTCGACATGGCGTCTTCGCGGTCGATGGACCCGGAAGATCTGCGTACCTTGTGGTTCGAGACGGACGGATCGGTATCGCCGTCCACTGCGATGTCGACGACGCGAACAGTGGCGCCGGCAACCTCGGCGAGGACGTTGACTGCCGCGCCGCCCCCGAGGAAGTTCGCGACCATCTGTGCGGTCACTTCCGGGGGATAGGCGGAGACACCGTTGCGGGCGATTCCGTGATCGCCGGCGAAGACGACGACGCGAGGCCGGGTGAAAGCATGTGGGGGACAAACACCTTGGCAGGCTGATGCCCAACCGGCGAGTGCCTCCAATCGGCCCAACGAGCCGGCCGGCTTGGTCAGATCACGCTGTCGTGCGTCGGCCTGCGCGCGCACGTCACGGTCGGGTGGGGTGACGGGTTCGAAGTCGGCGCTACTGACAGGAGCGACGTCAGGGTTGGCATCTGGACTGGCCTCGGTACTCACATCGCGCCTTCCGGTTGTGCAGCAGTATCTTTCAAGATGAGCGGTAACCCCGCAACCACTAGTACGACACGATCGCACACCGCGGCGATACGAGCGTTGAGGGTGCCGATCTCGTCGCGGAACAATCGTCCCGACCGAGTCTCGGGGATGACGGCCAAACCCACTTCGGGGCTGACCAGCACCAGGGGACCGCGGTAGTTCTCGACGCTGGCGACAAGGCTGTCCGCCGCGGGAGTGATGGTGCCGCGCGGTGCGTCCCAGGCGCTCTGACGATCAAGTTCCGTGGTCAGCCACGTTCCCAGATCGTCGACCAACGTCGCTGTGTGTGAATCGCTTTCGAGTTGCGCCGCGAGGTCACCTGAGTCTGCGGTTTCGACCGTCGACCAATGAGAAGGCCGTCTGTTGCGGTGCTGGTCGATCCGGCTTTCCCAGTCTGCGTCGGAGACATCGCGTCTGGCTGTCGCCAGGTACCGGATCGGCACCGAACGCTCGGGTAATTGGCCTGCACAAACCAAATCCTCGGCGTGCGCGGACTTACCAGACCGCGCGCCGCCGAGGACCAAGGTTCTATACGTGTTCGTCACGCTCAGATTGCGTCGCCCGGCCCCACACGAGGCTTCGGTGCGCGCAGCTTACGGATCTGCGACGCGCGAACGAATGCGTACCAGCCGAGCTTGAATCCGCCGTCGGTGCTGTCGGGGAAGCGCTCGGCGACGCGGTTGTTGATCATGCGACCGAGCCAGATGCCTTCACCGACCATGAAGAGCATCATCACGAGCATTGCCAGCGTGACGATCTGCTGGAGCGCCGGCGTGACGAACATCGTCATGATGAGGATCAACGCGAGCGGCATGAACAGCCCGACGAGGTTGCGGCGAGCGTCGATGAAATCACGGACGTAGGCGCGAACCGGTCCCTTGTCGCGGGGGAGCAGGTACTTGTCCTCGCCGGCGAGCATGCGGGCGCGGCGGTCTGCCGACGAAGCGCGACGCTCGGCGGCTTCGGCCTTGCGGTCCTCCTTGGAGCCGCGGGTCGCCTTGCGGCGGGCGCGGGCTTCCTTCGCGGTCAGCGGGGCAGGAGCAACGGGGCCACGCCTCTTCGCCTCGGCGTCGCGACGCTTGGGTGTAGGGCGGCCCTTGCCCACCTGCTCGATGGGCGCCTCTTCGGAGGCCGAGGATGCCTCAGTGCCCTCGACGTCACGTTTGTCGGAGTTGTCTGAGTCACCGCGGCGTAGCAATTTCACACCTCCAGGCTATTGGATAAGTGCATGGTCTGGGAAACCGACCTCGGTCTTTCTGAAAAACTCGATCGCCCGAGACGTTGAAACGCGCGAGATCGTGAAACATCGGGGTCATTCGGGACTCTTAGACTTCGGTTATGCGGGTAATAGTTGCTCCGGATTCATTCGGCGAAACCCTGACTGCCGTCGCGGCGGCCGAGTCCATTTCTGCCGGTTGGCGGCGCGGTCGACCCGGCGACGACGTCGTCACCGCGCCACAATCCGACGGCGGACCGGGATTCGTCGACGTGTTGGCAACAGCCGGAGGGGCCGTCCGGTCCGCGCGGGTGTCCGGACCGTTGACCTCGAGCGTCGACGCGCAGTGGCTGTTCGATTCGGGCACGGCATACATCGAGTCCGCTCAGGCCGTCGGGCTCGGTCTACTCGAAGGACCGCCGACGCGCGAGAGTGCGCTCGCAGCGCACAGTCGCGGTGTCGGAGAACTGATCGCGCTCGCCCTCGATGCCGGCGTGAGGACGATTGTGGTCGGACTCGGCGGGAGTTGCTGCACGGATGGGGGACGTGGACTGGTGGAGGCGCTGGGCGGCTTGGAGGCGGCGACGGCGGCCACGGAGGGCGTTCGGTTGGTCGCAGCCACCGACGTCGAGCACGTTCTTCTCGGCGAGCATGGTGCGGCAGCGGTGTTCGGCCCGCAAAAAGGTGCCGACGCCGCGGCTGTTGCCGTTCTCGAAGCGCGGAATGCGACGTGGGCCGAGCAATTGGAGTCCGTCACCGGACAGCGAGTGTCGGAATTTCCGGGTGCCGGCGCCGCGGGTGGTATCGGTGCTGCGTTGTTCGCGCTCGGTGCACAGCGGCGATCCGGGGCCGACGTCGTCGCCGAGCGCACCGGGCAGGCAGCGCTATTGGCATCGGCTGACCTGGTGATCACTGGTGAAGGTAAGTTCGACCACCAATCTCTGCGAGGCAAACTCGTCACTGCGCTCGCGTCGGCCGGGGCGGCGCATAGCGTTCCGACGCTCGTCTTTGCCGGTCAGGTGACGCTCGACGAGACGGACTATGGGTCGACCTCGATAGCCGCGGCGAAATCGGTGACGGAGTTCGCCGGGTCGGTGGACCGTGCGATGAAGGAAGCGTCGGCGTGTCTCGAGGGACTCGCCGAACACACGGCACGCGAGTGGAACATCTGGCGTGGCGCCCCGAGCTGAGGATCCACGAGCGTCGACGCGCCGTTGCCGTGTCGGGAAGACCGGATAGGATGAAGACGAATCGCACCCGGTAAGGACTGGCGGGAATAAGTCGGCAGCGGCGTACCGTTGAAGCGTTCACGGGTTGGTACGAACATTAGGGAGAGCCCATGACTGTGCAGAACGAGACCGCCACCCACGGCGTCAAGATGACCGAGGCCGCATCCGCCAAGGCGAAGGCCCTCTTCGATCAGGAGGGGCGCGACGACCTCGCGCTGCGTATCGCAGTGCAGCCCGGCGGCTGTGCCGGACTGAAGTACCAGCTGTTCTTCGACGACCGCACACTCGACGGTGACCTCACCGTCGACTTCAACGGCGTCAACCTGGTTGTCGACCGGATGAGCGCGCCGTACGTCGAAGGTGCGTCCATCGACTTCCTCGACACCATCGAGCAGCAGGGCTTCTCGATCGACAACCCCAATGCAACAGGCTCTTGTGCCTGCGGTGACTCGTTCAACTGAGTCCGTCGATCACAACTCAATTCACGAACAACTGACGCGGAACCGACATTCGGTTTCGCGTCAGTTGTTTGTGGTGACTCGTACGTAGACCGTTCCGAACTGACGGCTCGGGCGCCGAAGACGGCGCTACGGGCGGTAACGTGAACTTTTGCTTCTCTTTCATTCTTGTACTCACTTCGCTGAAAGGCCACGATCCGTGACTATTGCGGTAACCGGTTCCATCGCCACCGACCACTTGATGCGCTTTCCCGGCCGCTTCGCCGATCAGCTCCTCGCCGATCAGCTCGCCCACATTTCTCTGAGTTTCCTGGTGGACGACCTCGTGATTCGCCGCGGTGGCGTCGGCGGCAACATCGCCTACGCCATGGGCGTGCTCGGTGGATCGCCGCTGCTCGTCGGCGCGGTCGGTGCGGACTTCGCCGAATACCGCACGTGGCTCGAGGACAACGGCGTCGACTGCAGTGCCGTCCGCATTTCGGACAAGGCGCACACCGCGCGTTTCGTGTGCACCACCGACGAGGACATGGCGCAGATCGCGTCGTTCTACCCCGGTGCGATGAGCGAGGCCCGCGAGATCGAACTCGCTGCGGTGTCCAAGACCGCGGGTGCGCTCGATCTCGTACTGGTCGGCGCCAACGACCCCGAGGCCATGGTTCGCCATACCGACGAATGCCGCGCGCTCGGGATTCCGTTCGCAGCAGATCCGTCGCAGCAGCTTGCCCGCTTGTCCGGTGACGAGGCCAAGGCGCTCATCCACGGCGCGAAGTACCTGTTCACCAACGAGTACGAGTGGGGTCTGCTTCAGCAGAAGACGGGTCTGAGCGAAGAAGAGATCCGCGCGCAGGTCGGTATCCGGGTCACCACCCTCGGCTCCAAGGGTGTGGAAATTGTTGATGCCGAAGGCAATTGGGTGCGCGTCGACGTAGTGCCCGAGACCGGCAAGGTTGATCCGACGGGCGTCGGCGACGGCTTCCGTGCCGGCTTCCTGCTCGCCCACGGTGCCGGCCTGAGCTTCGAGCGTGCCGCACAGCTGGGATCTCTTGTTGCTGTATTGGTCCTCGAGACCGTCGGAACCCAGGAGTGGGTGTTCAACCGCGACGAGGCGCTCAAGCGTCTCACGGAGGCGTACGGCAGCGCGGCAGCGGACGAGATCGCGACGATCCTGCCGAAGTAGCGCTCCGCCCCGTGAGTGGTTGAGGAGTCCGGAGACTCCCTAACCGCTCACGGGGCCGAAGGCCTAGATGTTGACCGGGTACACCGGTTCCTGGATCTGCGGCACGATGCGCTTCTCGACGAAGATTCCGTGCCAGACCATGAAAGTCAGGACGGTCCACAGGCGTCGGCTGTGGTCGGACACGCCCTCTCGGTGATCGTTGAGCATCTTCACCACGGCCTGCTTGTCGAAGATGTGGTCGGTTCCCGACTCCTCGATCTGCAGATGTGCCCAGTCGAAAAGCTCGGTGCCGCGCAGCCAGTGGCGAAGCGGAACCGGGAATCCGAGCTTGGCGCGGTGCAGAACATGGTGCGGCACAATGCCTTCCAAGGCCTGACGCAGCGCGTACTTGGTTGTGTCCTTCGTGATCTTCTGATCGAGCGGTACGCGTGACGCGACGTCGAAGACCTCGGGATCGAGGAACGGCACACGCAGCTCCAGCGAGTTGGCCATCGTCATCTTGTCGGCCTTGACGAGGATGTCGCCTCGCAGCCACGTGAACAGGTCGAGATGCTGCATCCGGGCAACCGGATCCCAGTCCCGGGACTGCGCGTAGATCGGCGCGGTGACGTCCTGGTGAGTCCACTCGGGACGGAAATCGCGCAGGACGGCGCGGAGCTGAGCGTCGTTGAAGCTACGAGCGTTGCCGTAGTAGCGCTCCTCGAGGGTTAACGAACCGCGGTTGAGCAGACTCTTGCCGCGGGTGCCGTCCGGGATGCGTTCGGACAACTTGCCCGCAGCCCGACGCAATCCCTTGGGAAGGTACTCGAAAGGCTTGAGCGACAACGGCTCACGGTAGATCGTGTAACCGCCGAACAGCTCGTCGGCGCCCTCGCCGGACAGCACGACCTTGACGTGCTTGCGTGCTTCCTTCGCGATGAACCACAGCGGAATCAATGCCGGATCGGCCACCGGGTCGTCGAGGTACCAGACGATCTCGGGAATGGCAGCGGCGAACTCGGCGGGGGAGACCACCTTGACGACGTGCTTCGCGCCGATCGCTGCGGCGGATTCGGCCGCGACGTCGACCTCGGAATAGCCCTCACGTTCGAAACCGGTCGTGAAGGTGATCAGGTTTGGGTTGTGGCGCATCGCCAATGCCGCGATCGCGGTGGAGTCGATACCGCCGGAGAGGAACGAGCCGACGGTGACGTCGGCGCGCATGTGCTTGGCGACCGAATCCTCGAGTGCTTCGGCGATTTCCTGGTAGCGCGCCTTCTCGGTGCCCGGTGCGAAAGGCTTGGCCGGGAACTTCGGCGTGAAGTACCGCGTGAACGTGGGCTCCTCGCCCGGACGCACCCGAGCGAAGCTGCCCGACTCCAGGCGTCGGATCTCCTTGTGCAGTGTTTCCGGCTCCGGTACGTACTGCAGAACGGTGTAGTGCTCGATGGCTCGCGGATCCAGCTCGGTGCCGATGCCGATCAGATCGGTGAGTTCGAGCAGACTCTTCTTCTCACTGCCGAACGCGGTGCCGCCCGCTCCGGTGGCAATGAAGAGTGGCTTGATACCGAACGGATCGCGTGCGATGAACAGCTCGCGTGTGTCGGTGTCCCAGATCGCGAACGCGAACATTCCGCGCAGGCGCCGGACCGCATCCTCACCCCAGTAGTGGAATGCAGCGACGATGGCCTCGGAGTCGCCCTCGGTGAAGAACTTGGCGTCGTGGTCCTTGACCAGTTCGGCACGGATCTCCAAGTAGTTGTAGATCTCGCCGTTGAACGTGAGCGCATAACGCTCCGGGTTCTCCGGCGGGCCCCAACGCAGCGGCTGGTGGGAATGAGCGATGTCGATGATCGCCAGGCGGTTGAACCCGAAGACGAGGTGGTCGTCATTCCACGTCCCGTGTTCGTCCGGCCCGCGGTGACGAAGGCAATGCATCGCCTGGTCGACCCGCGAGACGGCGTCCTCGCTGGTTCCGCCAGATGTCAGTAGCCCGAGCAGTCCACACACAGCGTCCGGTTCCTCGATTCAGAATTTTTGTACAGAAGGCTCCCGGACACGAGTGTCGGGGAGAGGTCAACGAACTCTTGTCGAAAGTATGCCGCAGATCGACGTCCCTGCCGATCGCGGCGGAACGAATCGACGTGATGTGCGTCGCCGAAACGACCTGAGCCGTTCCTGAGCAGCACCTGAGAGAGCTGTGTGACGTCCGCCGCGACACGGGCGAGGACCCGAGGATGGATAGCGCCCGGCTTTGGTCTACGCTGCGTAGTAATTGGGCCTTCCCTCCGGGCATGCCCTAGTTGAATTTTGTGGCGATCAGGAAGGCGTGAACGTGGCGCAAGGTCGGATCCTTCGGCGAGCGGGGCTGGCAGTATCTCTGGGCATTGCTGCCTTGCTGCTGTCGGGTTGCTCCATCGACAACGAAGTGCTTCGTTTCGGGTGGCCTTCGGGCATCACCCCGGAGGCGACGCGCATGCGTGAGCTGTGGACGTGGTCGGTTGTAGCCGCCCTCGTCATGGGTGTGCTGGTGTGGGGGCTGGTCTTCTGGGCCGTCATCTTCCACCGTAAGAAGAAGGACTCGCCGGAATTCCCGCGCCAGACGGCATACAACGTGCCGCTCGAACTCGGTTACACGGCAGTTCCCTTCGTCATCATCGCGGTTCTCTTCTACTTCACCGTCATCGTTCAGAACCATGTTCTGGACAAGACGGACAATCCTGACGTCGTCGTAGACGTCACGGCCTTCCAGTGGAACTGGAAGTTCGGCTACCGCTCCATCGAGTTCGGTGACGGCTCCGCCAAGTACAACGGAATCGACGTCGAGGCCGAAGAGGCTGCCAAGACCGAGGGCTCCACTGTCAACGATCACGGCGAAGAAGTTCCCGGCCCGATCCACGGCAACAGCACCGAGGACCTGAGCTACCTGCACTACGACAAGATCGAGACCGTCGGCTCCAGCCAGGAGATCCCGATCCTCGTTCTGCCCACCGGCAAGCGGATCCAGTTCGAACTCGCTTCCTCGGACGTCATCCACGCTTTCTGGGTGCCTGAGTTCCTGTTCAAGCGCGACGTTCTCCCGAACCCCAAGGAGAACCACTCGGACAACATCTTCCAGATCAGTGAGATCGAGAAGGAAGGCGCGTTCGTCGGGCGTTGTGCAGAAATGTGTGGCACGTTCCACGCGATGATGAACTTCGAGGTTCGTGCGGTTTCGCCCGAGGACTTCGCCAAGTACATCGAACTGCGCAAGGGTGACGCGGAGGGCAAGGGTGGTCTGACGACCGCTGAGGCTCTGCAGGCAATCGGTCAGTCGCCGGTGGCTACGTCGACCACGCCGTTCAACACCGACCGCGAGTACCGTCAGGCAACCGTCGCCACTGCAGGCAACTGAGCCGGCCAGCCTCTTCACTGAACAAGGACAAGTGCTGATATGAAGATCGAAGCCAAGCTCTTCGAGATCCTGACGATGTTCTTCATTCTCGTCGCGATCATCTACGGAGTGTTCACCGCTCTGTCACGCACAGGTATCGAGTGGGCCGGACTGACGGCCATCGTCCTGTCTGCAGGTCTGACGCTCATCGTGGGTACCTACTTCCGCTTCGTCGCTCGTCGTCTGGACACCCGTCCCGAGGACTACGACGACGCTGAAATCTCGGATGGTGCAGGAGAACTGGGCTTCTTCAGCCCCGGTAGCTTCTGGCCGATCCTGCTTGCTGCCGCCGCTGCACTCGCAGCAGTGTCGCTGGCCTACTTCCAGCCGTGGCTCATCGCAGTCGCAGTTGTCTGTGTGCTGGCCGCCGCTGCAGGCCTGGTGTTCGAGTACTACACCGGACCCGAGAAGCACTAGTTTCACCCGCACTTGAACAGAGGCGCCGCACCCACCCGGGTACGGCGCCTCTGTTGTCGTATATGAGAGTTTCGGTGGTACGAGGGTGCGATCGACAACCGCTCAATGGTGGAGCACGTATTCGAGGTCGTAGCGATGCAGCCCGTCGACGATCTCGAGCTCGAGAGTGCCCGAGATACCCTTCAGCTCACCGGTTCCGGACCCCGGCACGATCTCGTACAGAAGCTTCTGCGTTCCGTCGATCATCTGACCGAACTGCTGCAGTGCGAACGATCCCACAGCTTCGTCGACCTGCCCGGTGACTACCTCCAGGGCGACGTAGCCGGCTTCACCGCTGCTCGGATCGCCGGCGGACAGCATGAGGCCGGTCGATGTACCTTCGATGCCGCCGATGAACGTCTTGTCGAACTCGAAGCGCCCGACGCGCCCGGAGAGCTCAGGATCGGCAGGTCGAAGATCGATCTCGAAGGTGCCGCGTGCATGAGATGTCATGGTCCGAGTATCTCACCAGCCGGCAAGGCTTCGAGGGGACTCGAGAGAACGTGCAACACTCCGTAGATGATCCTCGAACATGCCGTCCTGCAGGTCGATCCGTCGCAGTCAGCGCAATTCGAGGCCGCGTTCGACGTGGCCCGAACCATCATCGCCGAGGTTCCCGGATTCATCAGGCTGCGGCTCTCGCACTGTCTGGAAGCGCCGGAGCGGTATCTCCTGCTCGTCGAGTGGAGCGACCTGGAATCGCACACTGTCGGGTTCCGTCAGTCCGCGGGCTACCAGCGGTGGCGAGAACTCCTCCATCACTTCTACGAGCCGTTCCCGACAGTGGAGCACTATTCGCCGGTGCTCGAAGCCTAGAAGGGTGTAAATCCCGCTGCTGCCGGGACTCAGACGTCGCGGCGGGGGAGTGGTGACCCACTGGGGGTCGTCCATACCGAATTGCTCAGAGAACGAGTGAGGCCCCGAACCGGATTCCGGTTCGGGGCCTCACTGGTCAGCTGTCGTTCCTAGTGGAGTTCTCCACTGGAACCATCGGACTTGCCGTTGGTTCGGTTCTGGTAGTCAAGAAGGATCTGAAGCTGCTCGTGCTCAGCTTCGTGATGAGCGGCTTCGAGAGCCTCGCTCTCCTCGACTGGGTCAGCGGTGATCAGGCTACCGCTGCCGGGCTTGCCGGCGAGGCCGAGCTTGTTCATCTTCTTCGGGACGGCAGCACCCTGGTACTCGAGCGGGATCGGGTGTCCGTGCTCGTCGACGGGGCCGAGCGGCTGGTGGATCTCGATGTACTGGCCGTTCGGCATCCGCTTGATGATGCCGGTCTCGATGCCGTGCTCGAGTACTGCACGGTCACTGCGCTGCAGGCCGATGCAGAACCGGTACGTCACGAAGTACGCGATGGGCGGAAGGATGACCATGCCGATACGGCCGATCCACGTCATTGCGTTCAGCGAGATGTGCAGGTGGTACGCGATGATGTCGTTGATGCAGGAGATCGTGAGCACCAGGTAGAACGCGATGGACATCGCACCGATAGCGGTACGGACCGGCACGTCGCGCGGGCGCTGCAGGATGTTGTGGTGAGCGTCGTCTCCGGTGAGACGCTTCTCGATCCACGGGTACGCGATCAACAGTGCGAAGACGAGACCCATGATCAGGGCGACGGCGAACACCGCGGGGATCGTGTAGCGGTTGAACAGGTAGATCTCCCACGCCGGCCACAGTCGAGCGAGGCCGTCCGTCCACATCATGTAGATATCGGGCTGGGAACCAGCCGAGACCTGAGACGGGTTGTACGGACCGATGTTCCACACGGGGTTGATCTGGAACAGACCACCGAGCAGTGCGAGCACGCCGAAGGTCATGGCGAAGAACGCGCCACCCTTCATTGCGAAGACCGGGAGGATGCGGACGCCTACGACGTTCTGTTCCGTACGGCCGGGGCCGGGGAACTGCGTGTGCTTCTGGTACCAGACCAACGCGAGGTGGCCGGCGATCAGGGCCAGGATGATGCCCGGGAACAGCAGCACGTGAGCGACGTAGAGGCGCGGAATGATGAGGTCGCCGGGGAAGTCGCCGTCGAAGATCAGCCAGTGCATCCAGGTACCGACGATCGGGATACTCATCGTGATACCACCGAAGGCGGCGCGAAGGCCGGTGCCCGAGAGCAGGTCGTCGGGGATGGTGTAGCCGAAGAAGCCTTCGAACATCGCCAGGATGAGCAGCAGGCAGCCGATGACCCAGTTCGCTTCACGCGGGCGACGGAATGCGCCGGTGAAGAAGATGCGAGCGAGGTGAACGATGATCGACGCCGCGAACATCAGTGCAGCCCAGTGGTGAATCTGGCGAACGAAGAGACCGCCGCGCACCTCGAAGGAGATGTTCAGGGTCGTCTCGTAGGCGCGAGACATCGTGACACCGCGAAGCGGCTGGTACGCGCCCTGGTAGACGACGTGTGCCATCGACGGATCGAAGAACAGCGTCAGGAACACACCGGAGATCAGCAGGATCACGAAGCTGTAGAGCGCGATCTCGCCGAGCATGAAGGACCAGTGCGTCGGGAAGACCTTGTTGATCTGCCGGCGCATGCCTGCAGCGAGGTGGTAGCGGGAGTCCATAGCCTCCGCTTGTCCAGCCGCTGCCGCGCTGATCTTGGACGGTTTGGTTGTTGTTGTGGTCACGGTCGACGCTCCCAAAATGCCGGGCCGAGTGCTTCGATGAAGTCACCGTCGGCGACCAGGAAGCCCTCTTCGTTCACTGTAATAGGCAACTGCGGAAGTGCGCGAGCAGCGGGACCGAAGATCGGCTTGCCGTAGGTCAGTGCGTCGAACTGCGACTGGTGGCAGGGGCACAGAATACGGTTGCTCTGCTGTTCGTAGAGCGAGGTGGGGCAACCCAGGTGGGTGCAGATCTTCGAGTACGCGAAGTAGTCGCCGTAGTTGAAGCTTTCCTGGCCCTTGCGCTTGGTGACACGTGCGGTGTCTTCCGTGCGGAGGCGGATGAGCATCACCGAGTTACGAATGCCGCGCAGTGCTGCGAGCAGGGCATGCTCGTCGCCACGGTCGGACTCGCGGAACGGGAAGACCGTTTCCATCGAACCGGCATCGAGATCTTCCGGGCGAACGAGGACGATGTCCTCGGGACGGCCGGTGTCACGACGCAGGTAGATGGTCTCTCCCGGGTAGTTCGGGGTCCAGCCGGACACCCACAGTGGTGAGTCGTCGCCCTTGGCCCACGGGTTCTTGATGAGTCCGCCGAGAGGCATGACCATCATGACGCCGAGTGCGCCACCACCGAACATCAAGCTGCGCTTGATGGCCTTGCGGCGGGGGAGGGTGGACGTCTCGAGGGTGTCGCCGAGTTCGGCGACGATCGTGCGACGATCGACCTCGGTGGAACCACCGTCGTGGCGGTCCTGGATCGAGACCTCTTCGGGGATGAACTTCTTGGTGAACTGAACGGCACCGATGCCGACGCCGAGGATGGCAAGACCCATGGTCAAGCCGATCAGCGGGGTGTACAGGCTGTACTTGCCGTAGTTCTCGTCACCGGCGCCTGCGTACTCCCAGGGCCAGAACAGGTAGATCGCGATGAACGCGATCGCCGAAACGCCGGCGAGGCCGAACCAGAAGGCGACGTTGCGCTCGGCGCGCTTTTCCGCCCTGGTGCCCTTTACCGACCAACGATCACGGCGGTAGACGACGTCGACGCCATCGAGATTGGTACCCAGCTTGACCAGGTCGTCGCGTGACATCGCGTCGAGCTCTTCATCTGTGTACTTCTTAGGCGTATCGCCGCCATGCTGGCCAGCGTCGCTCATGACCTTGCTCCGATCCACAATGCTGCACCGACGACAGCGATGATTCCGACGGCCCACATGGCGAGACCCTCAGAGGCCGGACCGAGGCCACCGAGCCCGTACCCACCGGGGTCCTTCGACTCGCCCGACGACTTGACGTAGGCGATGATGTCCTTCTTCTCCTCGATCGTCAGCTGACGATCCGAGAACTTCGGCATGTTCTGGGGGCCGGTAACCATGGCAGCGTAGATCTGCTGCTCGCTGGCCGGATCCAGGACCGGGGCGTACTTGCCCGAGGACAGTGCGCCACCGCGGCCGGTGAAGTTGTGGCACGACGCGCAGTTGAGCCGGAAGAGCTCACTGCCGCGTCCGACGTCGCCACCGCGCAGCGAGGACTGGGCGATTTCGCCGTTCTCGTCGCGGATGAGCGTCGGGCCGCCGCCGTTGGCCTGGATGAAAGCGCCGAGGGCGTCGGTCTGCGCAGCATCGAACTTGGGGTCCTTGCGTGCAGCCTGGGCCTCGTTGCGAGCTGCGGGCATACGACCAGAGGAGACCTGGAAGTACACGGCTGCTTCGCCGACGCCGATGAGGCTGGGACCGCGGTCCTGCACGCCCTGCAAGTTCGCGCCGTGGCACGTGATGCATGACGTGTCGTACAGCTGCTTGCCTTCACGAATCAGGGCTGCTGAATCGTCACTGGCGGTCGCAACCTGCGGAGCTGGTGTCAACGCCGAAGCGAGGAAACCTGCGCTGATCAATCCCATCATCAATACGAGCGCGCCAGTGACGCGCCGGCGGATTTTCCGCTGGCGACGCGACTTCGCGGCATTCGCTGAGTTATCGGATGCGGGAGGGGGGGATGAACTCATCTGTATCCCTTTGGTATGTCGGGACGGAACTGGACGTCAGGGGCTGCCTGGGGCGTACAGCTGATTAACGGATGAAATAAATCGTGGCAAACAGCGCGATCCACACGATGTCGACAAAGTGCCAGTAGTACGAAACAACGATCGCGGCGGTGGCCTGGGCGGGCGTGAACTTGCTGACCCGGGTACGTGCGATCAAGAAGACGAAGGCGATGAGACCGCCGATGACGTGCAGACCGTGGAAGCCGGTGGTCATGTAGAACACCGAGCCGTACACGCTGCTCGAAATCGTGGTGCCCTCGTGCACGAGGTGGTAGTACTCGTAACCCTGGCCGGTGACGAAGAACGCCCCCATGACCAAGGTGATGGTGTACCAGCGACGAAGTCCGAAGACGTCGCCACGCTCAGCCGCGAAGACACCCATCTGGCAGGTGAACGACGATGCGATAAGCACCAAAGTCACCGGCACGGCCAGATACAAGTTCAATTCGGTTGGCTCCGGCGGCCAATTTCCGTTCGCCTGAGCTCGTGCCACGAAGTACATGGCAAAGAGCCCTGCGAAGAACATGAGCTCACTTGACAACCACACGATGGTGCCAACGCTGACCATATTCGGCCGGTTCAGCGAGTGCACGCGTTGGGTGATTGCCGATCCTGAAGTCCCTACTGCGCTCGTCACAGACAGAAGTATGACGCTTCGTCGTAAGAGACGACCACTCGGGTCCACCATCGGCGCGTCGCTCGGCTCGAGTTCGCGGGATCGGGCGGCGAACGCGCTGGTGGCGTGGTCGGAATATGCTGGCGCGATGGCAGCTACACACAAGAGTAGACCGTGGTTCCTGAGAATTTTCGGCACGAAGATTCCGACACCGCTCGATGCAGGGCGGTCGGATCTGGTCGTCGTCGCCGAAGGCTTCGACGACGCCGAGGCGAGCTCGACGGCTCTCGAACGTGCCGCCTCCACCGAGCCGGAGTTCATGGCGGAGTCCGAAGTGGTTCTGCGGCACCATCTCGACCTTCCGGAGGACTTGGTTGCCGATGCCGAGAGCATCGTCGCCCAGGACGGATACGTGCGAGGCGCGAGTCGGCCCGAGGACGTGGCTCAGGCGGTCGAGAATTCGGTTCGCGTCATCTTCGAGCGGGTCCAGGTGCTCGACGCGCTGCATTGCTCCCAGGAGCGTTCACGAATGGCCGGTCTGGCGCAGCGGCTCGGTGGTTCGGTCGCCGGGTGGGACGCGCTCCAGCCCCCGGTTCTCGCGGAGGCGCCGCCCAAACGCGGTCGCCGAAAGTCCTGAGCGGCCCTATTCGGTTTCCTCGCTACCTCACTGACTAGGCTGCGAGGGTCATCGACAGCTCGAAATGACAGCACGAACACAGCCCACATGGACGACAGGGGACCAAGGCACTATGGCCGGCACCGACGCAACCAACGCCGTGAACGTCGATTCGAGTGCAGTGGTGCGGTCATGGCCGATGATTCTCGGATTGCTCACGGACGGCAGTGACTTGTCGGAAGCCGACAGTCGCTGGGCGATGGGCGAAATCATGTCGGACAATGCCACCTCCGCTCAGATCGCTGCTTTCGGCGTCGGCTTGAAGATGAAGGGCGAAACCCCCGCGGAGTTGGAAGGGCTCGCCGCCGCGATGCTCGAACACTCCAGACGCGTGCCGGTCGATTCCGACGTCGTCGACATCGTCGGCACGGGTGGTGACCGCTCCAACACGGTGAACATCTCGACGATGGCCTCGATCGTGGTTGCCGCGTCCGGTGTGCGAGTCGTCAAGCACGGCAACCGCGCTGCTTCGTCCAAGAGTGGTGGCGCTGACGTGCTCGAGGCGCTCGGAGTTCGCATCAACCTCGGGCCGGAGCAGGTTGCGAGGTGCGTCGAAGAGGTCGGCATCGGCTTCTGTTTCGCGCCGGTCTTCCATCCCGCACTGCGCTTTGCGGCGGTACCTCGCAAGGAAATCGGCATCCCGACGGCATTCAACGTGCTCGGTCCGCTGACCAATCCGGCTCGTCCGCGTGCCGGGCTGATCGGGTGCGCATTTCCGAAGCTGATCTCGGTCGTCGCGGGAGTCCTTGCGCAGCGCGGTAATTCGGCGTTGGTGGTGCGTGGCGACGACGGACTCGACGAACTGACCACATCGACGACTTCGACGGTTCACATCGTCGGAGGTGGAAGTGTGCGAACTGTCACGCTGGATCCGCGTGACCTCGGAATCGACCGCGTTCCTCTCGAAGAGTTACGCGGAGGAGACGCCGACGTCAACGCCACCGTCGCTCGAACGCTGCTGTCCGGGCAGAAGGGGCCGGTCCGGGACGCGGTCTTGCTGAACGCGGGAGCCGCCATCGCGGCGTTCAACGGTGTCGGTGACGATCTCGAGGGTGCGATCTCGGCCGGGATGACTGCAGCCGCTGCCGCGATCGACAGCGGCGCGGGCGCTGAACTGCTTCACAAGTGGGCGGCACTCACCGCCCAGCTGGCCGACCAAGCCTGATCGACGGACTATTCACCCAGAGAGAATCCGGCCTCGACGTCTGCGCTGGAAAATGACTGGAAGGCAATGTGTGTGGCGGTTCGGAGAACGCCGGGCACCTTGTTGATTCCTCCGGTGACGACGTCGGCGATCTGGGCGTGGTCACGTACCTTCACGATGGCGATCAAGTCGACGTCACCTGCGCACGAGTAGACCTCCGTCACCCCGGACAGGTCGGCGACGGCCTGCGCGGTTTCCGGGATCCGAGCGGACTCGGCGTGAATCATGACGATGGCGTTGATCATTTCTCTCCTCGATTTCCCGGTGGGTTGTGATGACCCGGTGGTTTCGATCGAGCTTAGGGGTGCCGCCACCTCGTTACGTCATCGATGTTCGGATTCGGTACCGGCCCGCGCGAGTCGGCACCAGGCTTCCCACTTGCCGGCGCCGCCTACAGGTTCGACGTAGCCGGACGTCGCCGACACGATTCGGACACCGTCCGACGCGAGCCACCGTGCGATCAGTCCCAGTTCTTCGGGTGACGCGCCGCGAAACGGTGCGTCGTCCGGTAGGACGGTTTCGGCCGCCGCGGTGATGGCGTCGACGACGGGCATCGGGTGAGTCCCACGTCTGGCGAGCCCGGCCGACGCGAGACGCCCGGAACGGATCACCGACAGCTCCCAGCCGCCGTCCCCGGTGGGTCGGGCGAGTACGAGTTGTTCGATCGCAGCGACTGCGGCGAGTCGCTGAGTGCGCCGCACCGCGGTAGCGACTGCGACCGTTCGGTCACGCAGACGAGCAGCATTCTCGAACAACGCGTGTGCGGACAGCTCGTCTATCCGGGCCTGCATCTGTCGAAGGGGAGCGTCGTTTGATCCTCGAAAGAAACCACGCACGGCCTCAGGGGCGGCCGCGTAGTCCTCTGCGTTGATTTCCGGGGTCCAGGAGGCCGGACACGCCCCCAGCTCACGAGCGGGGCAGTCAGGGCCGTGAACGGCGCCGCGCCCGAGGCGCTTGGTGCACGTGCGGAGACGACTGAACTCTGCGACGGTGTCCGCGACGTCGACTGCGTCGGCGCGAGAGGTGAACGGGCCGATCGAATCGGTCGTGGGCGTGCGAACCACGGACAGTCTCGGAAACGCCTCGTCGGTGAGGGTGATCCACCAACCTCGCTTGGGAAACTTGGAGCGACGGTTGTACGGCGGCGCATGCGCGCTCAGCAGTCGTAGTTCACGCACCCCGGCTTCGAGAGCGTGCGCGCACTCGACATGGTCCACACGGGTGGCCAGCGCGACCATTTCCTTCATTCGGCCGCGGGTCTCCGAACCGGTGAAGTAGTTGCGGACGCGGCGTCGAAGGTCGGTAGCAGTTCCTATATAGAGGGCTTCGTCGGAAGGGCCTCGGAAAAGGTAGACACCGGGGCTTCGCGGCAGATTTGCGGCGAAGGACCGTTTGGCCCGCTGATGTGAGGAAATGTTGGGCAGGTAGTCGACGAGTTCGCTGTAACTGTGGACGCCTTGGTTCCCGACTCTGTCGATCAACCCGTGGAGGACATCGACTGTCGCACGCGCGTCGTCGAGCGCGCGGTGCGTCGGTTGGGTGGTTACCTGGAAGAGATGGGCGAGTGCGGAGAGTTTGACCGAAGGCGCCTCGTCGCGGGTAAGCACGCGCCTGGCGAGCTTGACAGTGCACAGCACACGGAACGCAGGCCACGGGCGCGCGCTGCGTGACGCCGCTGCTTTGAGAAAGCCGATGTCGAAGGGCGCGTTGTGTGCCACCAGCACCGCGCCCTCGGCGAATTCGAGAAAAGCGGGTAGGACACGTTCGATGGGAGGTGCGCCGATCAGCATGGCCGTGGTGATTCCGGTCAGTTCGACGATGTACGGCGGAATGGACCGGCCTGGATCGACGAGGGTTGCCATTTCACCGAGTACCTCGCCACCGCGGATCTTGACGGCGCCGATCTCGGTGATGGAGTCCTGGTCGGCGCTTCCACCTGTGGTCTCGAGGTCGACGACGACGAACGTCGTCTCGCTCAGCGGTGTGTCCAGCTCGTCGAAGCTCAGTTGCCGCCCGACGTCTACTTTCTCCCCGTCGGAGAACGGGGGCGGAGACGGAAATTCTCGGGCCGAGGCGGGACTCACATCGCAGACAGTAGAAGGACCCCCCGACAGGAATTGGAGAATGCCGACGCGGAATCCGGCTCACTCCGACTTCCATTGCGAAAGCAGCGGATCGGCCCCCGACAAAAGTATGAGAGACGAGGATCACACTTGCGGTGGGAACTCGCGAATGCGGACTCCTGCCTACTTGCCGGTAGGGCGATTCGGAGGGCCTTTGCTGCGTTGATCGGTGGCTGACTTCGCGCCCGTGAACGGAACAGGTTCTAGTTTCAAGTAATTGTCGTTGAACTGCGCGGAAGATCGGATTGTCGGGTTTGGTGAGCCTTGGCAGTGGGTAACGGGTGCACGTTTGCGGGCCGAGGGTGGGGCGCCGAACCGACCTGTTGTTATCTCCTCGTGACCCGCCGGGCGTATCGCGGGCGCGGCACCACGATTTCCGGCGAATCGGGCGCGATTGTCACGAAGCGGTCGACATCGTCGCGATCATTTCGTAACCTTCCTGAGACCTAACGAAGTCTTGCCGGACCAAACAGGACCGGCATCGTCAGGAACCGCCTAATCGGGATCTCCGCGAGGAACCCGAACCGGGAACCCAAGTTTCCACTGGGGTGAATCCCGCCTGGGGTGCAGCACGCAGGATCGCTGCAGACCACGCGGGTAGGGCTGATCTTCCCAGCCCGAACCCGTCAGCTAACTCGGTCGGCGGATGAATGGAAGAAATGGAGCACCCCTTAAGTGGCGTCACAGAGTTTCAAGCGTTCAGCGCAGTTGGCGGTAGCCGGCGCGCTCGCAGTCGGAGCATTCGCTGCAACCGCTGCACCTGCCTCGGCAGACCCCATCACCATCCCCGGCGTCGGCACGTTCGAGGTTCCGGGCGTTTCTATTCCTCAGTTGCCGGTCATTCCGGGCATCACCGACATCGCACCGGCTGCACCGGCCGCTCCCATCTCCAGTGTTGGTGAGCAGGCAGTTCGCGCCGCAGAGAGCAAGCTGGGCTCCCCGTACGTGTACGGCGCAGCCGGCCCGGACGCATTCGACTGCTCCGGTCTCGTCCAGTGGGCATACAAGCAGGCCGGCCTGAACCTGCCTCGCACGAGCTACGACCAGGCTGCAGCCGGCGTCGCCGTCGCACAGTCCGATCTTCAGGTCGGCGACGTGATCTCCTTCTACGGCGGATCGCACTCGGGCATCTACGCCGGCAACGGCAATGTCATCCACGCGTCGACCGCTGGTCAGCCCGTGAAGCTCGCTCCGGTGTCCTCGATGCCGTACGACGGTGCTCGCCGTTACTGATTTCTGATCACGCTCGACGGCTGTCTCCGGTAGGCAGTCGGAACGATCCGCCGCTGCAAGGTGGCGGAGCTCGGGGGAGCTCCGGATCTTCGAATGTGGGCCTCGAATCTTCGATTCGAGGCCCACATTTCTATTTCTCGACAATTCGCCCGGTACTTCACCCCGACACGCCTACCGGCGAGTAGACACAAACGTATGCCGTTCCGTAACCTTATCGAGACATTACGCGGGCGAGACAGGTACTGTAGATAGTTGACAGCGAGCTAACAGATCGTCGACCGGTCCCGGTCGACGTCGCTTCACCGAGACGGAGAGTTGCATTCCGTGGTTTCATCGAAAAACAACAGTCGAGTACGCGCCGCAGTGACCGTGGGAGTGCTGGCGTTCGGACTCGTCGCAGGGCCTTCGATGCAGGCCGGTGCCGACCCCGTCATCACCAACCCGACCGAGGCACTCGACAAGCTCGGTGAACTCTCCCGGGTATCCGAGCAGACCAACGAAGCGCTGCACAACGCGCAGATCGATCTCGACGCGAAGCTGGGCGTCGCCAACGATGCGGACGCGCGATCGGCAGCCGATCAGGGTGTTCTCGACGAGGCTTCGGCGCGTGTCGCCGAATTCGCTCCGGCGGTAAACCGCATTGCCACAGCGAATTACCAGGGTGCACGAACCAATCGCCTCTTTGCGTTGATGGTCAGCGATTCGCCGCAGCAGTTGCTCGACCAGATGTCGGCGCTCGACGTGATTTCCAACGACGCGGCAGTGCAGGTCTCCCAGTTCAACGAAGCCACTGCCGCTGCCCGTGCGGCCTCGGAAGCATCGAAGCGCTCGGCCGAAGAAGCGCGGACCGCCGCCGATCAAGCCCGCGCACTCAGTGACGACTTGCAGCGCAAGCAGAGTGAACTGCAGACGCAGATCGCCGACGTGACCAAAGCGTTCCAGAACCTCACCGACGACGAGCGTAACCAACTGAGCGGTACGCCGTTCCCTCCTGACGTCGATCTCAGCAAAATTCTAGCTAACCTTACGCCCGGCTCCGGTGCTGCAGCGCTTCAGGCAGGCCTCACGCGGATCGGTGACCCGTACGTCTGGGGCGCGACCGGCCCGAACGAGTTCGACTGCTCAGGTCTGGTCGTGTGGGCCTACAAGCAGATCGGAAAGACTCTGCCGCGTTCGAGCCAAGCGCAGGCGCAGGGCGGTGTACCGGTGTCGCGGGATCAACTACAGCCCGGTGACGTCGTGACTTTCTACAGCGACAACTCGCATGTCGGTATCTATGCCGGCGACGGAAACATTCTGCATGCGTCGACGTTCGGCGTACCGGTGAAGGTTCAGTCGATGGCAGGCATGGAGTTCTCCACTGCGCGTCGTTACTGACGGCTTGCTGCGCCCGAGCGGCGTGTGGCCAGCCGCCGTGAAGCGTCGAGTCGAGTTCTCCTACACTCGGCACCGTGCCGACTGAACCGATGACGACGCCCGACGTCGGCGCAGATCGACCACGCCGTTGGGAGTATTCGGCCCTCGTGGCGCTCGGCGTAGCCGTGGTGCTCGTTCTCGGTTTGACGATCTTCCTGACGAACAGGTCCGATTCCGACGAAAGTGCGGCCAGCGAGCAGGACGCCGAACGAACCGCGCAGGTACAGGCATTTCTCGACGCATGGGCTGCAGCGCAGATGTCCGACGATCCGTCGGGGCTGGCGAAGTTCGTCGACAATGCTGCCGCCCCCGGTGTGCTCGAGGCGGAAATTCGACGAGCCACTGCAGCGGGAGCGCTCGATTTCTCCGACTGGGGATACGAGATCCCCAGCGGCGGCCTGACTCCGGCGCCGCGAACCGGTGCACCGGACGGAGACGTCGAAGTCTGGAATGCGCAAGTTCTGTTTCGGTACGCCCTCGACGGCGTCGACGCATTGCCCACTCGCAAGGCAGTGTCCATGACGCTCGCGAAACGCGGCGATCAGTGGTCGGTTCTTGCGGACGGGTCGATCGTCGGACTGGACGGCGCCCGAACGGCAGGCGAATCCTGGAACGGCCCCTGGGACTTCGGCCCGCTGGCCGTCGCCGAAAACACCGCGCGCAATGCACTCGTGATCGGTCACCCGGGTCAGCAGGCGTTCGTCGACGCTTTGGCTGCAGATGTGGACTCAGCCATCGAGAACACAACGCAGTTGTGGGGGCCGTGGTGGTCCGAGCGCGCGGTGCTCATGGTGGCGGGGTCCTCGGAGGAATTCACCGCACTGGTCGGCTCTCATCACGACGGCGCTTCGATTGCCGCAGTGTCGGTCGCGGATGCAACGACGGACGGGTCTTCCGACGTGAGCGGCCAGCGGGTGGTCTTCTCACCCGCCGCGGCTTCGAGGTTGACCGACATCACCAGGCGAACGGTATTGCGCCACGAACTCATGCACATAGCCGCCCGATCGAAAACCCGTGACGGGTCGCCGATGTGGGTGTTGGAAGGGTTCGCCGAGTACGCGGGAAATCGTGGATCCTCGCGGGCCTGGGGTGAGATCGCGCCGACTCTGGCAGCAGCGGTCCGTGCCGGCGACACACCGACGGAGTTTCCGGACGACACACAGTTCGGCGGTGTCCCGGTTGTGAGTTCGCTGGCGTACGAATCGGCGTGGTCTGTCAACGCGTATATCGCCGATCGATTCGGCGAGGCCAAGCTGACCGACCTCTTTCGCGCCCTCGCTTCCGGAAAGATGACGGCCGAAGATCTCGACTCGCGAATCCGAGCGGTCCTGGGCGTCGGAACCGAGGAACTGCGACTCGGATGGGTCGACTGGACCGACAGCCATCTGGGCTGAGCAGTTCGCGGCTGGTTGACAGCAGCGGCGGAGTGACCCTGGCATGTCTCGAAGCGCAGCGTGCCCTTGTCACGTCTCGATGCGCAGCGTGCCCTTGTCACGTCTCGAAGCGCAGCGTGCCCTACGGTGGACGAATGCGCCGGACCCTCTTGGTGACCAACGACTTTCCTCCTCGCCCCGGAGGTATCCAGTCTTATCTCCACACGTTCGCCGGGCATCTGCCGCCGGACAAGTTGGTGGTGTACGCACCGCGGTGGCGGGGCGACTCGCACAAGAAGTTCGATGCGGCACAGCCTTTCGAGGTCGTTCGGCACCCGACGACACTGATGTTGCCGTCGCCCTTCGTCGCTCGTCGGGCTGCGAAGCTGGTCAAGAAGCACGACTGCGAGTCGGTCTGGTTCGGTGCGGCAGCGCCGTTGGCGTTGTTGGCGCCGGTTGTTCGGCGCGCCGGAGCGAGCCGAGTGATCGCGAGTACTCACGGCCACGAGGTCGGATGGTCGATGATTCCCGGTGCGCGGCAGTCGTTGCGTGTGATCGGTGATCACACAGATGCGGTGACGTTTGTCAGCAAGTACACCCGTGGGCGGTTCTCGGCGGCTTTCGGCCCGCAAGCGGCGCTCGAGCACCTTCCATCCGGAGTGGACACGTCGGTGTTCCACCCGGACTCGGTTGCCCGTGCAAAACTGCGTAAGCGATACGGGTTGGGAGAGCGGCCCACGATCCTGTGCCTGTCGCGGCTCGTGCCACGCAAGGGGCAGGACATGCTCATCAAAGCGCTGCCGACGATTCGGAAGAGCATCGACGGAGCAGTGCTGGTGATCGTCGGGGGTGGGCCGTACGAGGACCATCTCCGTCAATTGGCGCGCAAGACCGGCATGGACGATCACGTCGTCTTCACCGGCACGGTGCCTGCCGCAGAGTTGGCGGCTCACCACACTGTTGCCGACGTGTTCGCCATGCCGTGCCGCACCCGAGGCGCCGGATTGGACGTCGAAGGACTGGGAATCGTCTACCTCGAGGCCTCGGCTACCGGTGTGCCGGTCATCGCCGGGCGCAGTGGTGGCGCTCCGGAAACCGTGCAGCAGAACAAGACCGGGCTCGTGGTCGACGGCACCTCTGTTCGTGACGTCGCCGAATCCGTGATCGAGGTGCTGTCCGATCGTGATCGAGCGGCCGCGATGGGAGCAGCCGGCCGGGCGTGGGTTGCCGAGGAATGGAAGTGGGACACGCTCGCTTCGAAGCTGCGTAATCTCCTCGGCTGAGCTACCGGGACTCGAACGCGAACGGCCCGCACCGAATTCGGTGCGGGCCGTTCCTGTCGGCAGAGGACTGATCGACGAAAGGCTACTTGGCGTAGATCTTTTCGATGTCGGCGGCAAAGCTCTCGTGCACGACGTTGCGCTTGAGCTTCATCGTGGGCGTGAGTTCGCCTGTGTCCTCGGAGAAGTCGACCGGAAGAATGCGGAACTTCTTGATCGCCTCGGCGTGTGAGACGAGCTTGTTGGCCTCGTCGATGGCGTCCTGGATTTCGCCGACCAGTTCGCCGTCCGAAACCAGGTCGGCAGCTGTGGTTCCCGCGGCCTTGTTGTTGCGCTCGTTCCAAGCGGGAAGAGCTTCGGCGTCGATGGTGATGAGGGCGCCGATGAAAGGCTTCTGGTCGCCGACCACGATGGCCTGGCTGATCAGTGGGTGGGCGCGAAGGGAATCTTCGAGCTGAGCGGGGGAGACGTTCTTGCCGCCCGCCGTGACGATGATTTCCTTCTTGCGGCCGGTGATGGTGATGTAGCCGTCCTTGTCGACGGTGCCGAGGTCGCCGGTGTGGAACCAGCCGTTCTCGATCGACTCGGCAGTCGCCTTCTCGTTGCGCCAGTAACCGGTGAAGACCACCGGTCCCGAGAGGAGGATTTCGCCGTCTTCGGCGATGCGAACGGAGTTGCCGGCCAACGGCTTTCCGACCGAGCCGACCTTCTGTGCGCCGATGGTGTTGACGGCGAACGCTGCGGTGGTCTCGGTCAGTCCGTAGCCCTCGTAGATCGTGACGCCGATACCGCGGAAGAAGTGGCCGAGTCGAGCGCCCAGAGGTGCACCACCGGAAATGGCCAGCTGGCACTGCCCGCCGAGTGCAGCGCGAAGCTTCGAGTACACGAGCTTGTCGAAGAGAGCGTGCTTGGCCTTGAGAACGATGCCGGCGCCGCCTTTGTCCTGCGCCTCGCTCCAGGCAACAGCGGTGTCTGCGGCCGCGTCGAAGATCTTTCCCTTGCCGTCGCCGTGCGCCTTGGCACGTGCGCTGTTGTAGACCTTCTCGAACACTCGCGGCACCGAGAGGATGAAGTCGGGCTTGAACTCGCCGAACGTCGGAACGAGGTTCGGGATGTCGCTCGTGTGCCCCAACGTTGCACCGGCGTCGAACGACGCGATGCTGACTGCGCGAGCGAGAACGTGCGCGAGCGGCAAGAACATCAGGGTGCTGACGCCGGGAGTCTTGAGCAGCGTGCCGAGGTTGGAGTCGAGGATGCCCTTCGACTCGGCAATGAGGTTGGAATGCGTCAGCTGGCAGCCCTTGGGTCGGCCTGTGGTGCCCGACGTGTAGATCAGGGTCGCGGGATCGGATGCCTTCAGTGCAGCGACGCGGGCGTGGACGTCCTCGTCGGAGATGTCGGCGCCCAGTGCGGTCAATTCCTCGACAACACCTTTACCGCCTGCCGCCGCATCGATCTGGTAGACCGTACGCAGCGCGGGTGCCGCTGCAGCGACGTCCTTCACGGTCGCGGCATGCGCGTCGTTCTCGACGATGAGGTCGATTGCTTCGGAGTCCTCGAGAATCCAGCGAACCTGCTCGGCTGCGGAGGTTTCGTAGATCGGAACCGTCACGCCGCCGGCCGCCCAGATGGCGTAGTCGACGAGCGGCCATTCGAAGCGAGTCGCCGACATGAGGCCGACGCGATCGCCCTGCTTGACTCCGATCGCGATCAGGCCCTTGGCGACGGCAGTCACCTGAGCGGCGAAATCGCCTGCAGTGACATCGACCCATGCATTTCCGACTTTGCGCTTGTAGACAACCGCCGCCGGCTTCGTCTTCGCGAAGGCGAAGACCGAGTCGACCGCGGAGGCATCCTCGGGAATGGTGAACGTCTGGGGTGCGCTGAACTCAGGCACGAAATACCTCCGACACTGCGAAATACTGACGAGTAGGGTTTTCGTCTCCTACTGTAGTCGCATGTCCGACGCAGTTGTGGCCAGGCTTACAGTCTGTCCGGTATGTAGTGTTGCGACACCCCTCGACGCTTCGCCGACGCGATATGTGAAGCTACTTCGGTGAGCAGCATTCAGGTCGCAGACCAGACTTTCATCGCCGCCCCGCCCGAGCGGGTCGCCGAACTGTTGTCCTCGCGCGCGCAGTGGCGTCGCTGGTTCAGTGATCTTGCGCTCGAAGTCCGGGAAGATCGCGGTCCCGCGGGATTCCGGTGGGGAGTGTCCGGTCAGCTGGTCGGCACCATGGAGGTGTGGCTCGAACCGGTGATGGACGGGACGATCGCGCACTACTTCCTGCACTGTGAACCGGTCGGCGTATCACCGTCCGATCTGGCGAACCTCGACCTCGCCGGGATGAACCGCAAGCGTCGGGTCGACGGCAAGGTCATGTCGTTCCAGCTCAAGCGCGAACTCGAAGCGGGACGCGCCGCCGGCGTAGCACCGGACTGATAATCGAAGCAGTGCACGTTGTGCAGGTTCTGGACTCTTGACGAAGGAAGGTAGCGCAGTCGTATGGCCGAGAAGACCAAGGGGTTGATCAGCATCGACGCTCCTGCCGACGCCGTGATGGACGTCATCGCCGATTTCGAGCGATACCCCGAATGGGTGGCCGCGGCGAAGTCCGTCGAGGTGACGGCGCCGGGGCAGGGCGGCCGCGCGGACCGAGTACGTTTCGTCCTCGACGCGGGGATGGTGAAGGACACCTACGAACTGCAGTATTCGTGGGCACCGGACGGTATGGCGGTGAGTTGGGAGCTGATATCGGGTGAGATTCAGAAGTCCCAATTCGGTTCGTACACACTCGAGCCCGGCCCGAACGGCACCACGTCGGTCACCTACGAGTTGACGGTCGACCTGACGATTCCGATGATCGGTCTCTTCAAGCGGAAGGCCGAGAAGATCATCACCGACACAGCTCTGAAAGAACTGAAGAAGCGAGTCGAGGGCTGAGTGCCGGAGCAACGATCGCGCGTCCAACTGTTCGTCGGTAAAGGTGGAGTAGGCACGACGACGCTTGCCGCGGCGACGGCTGTGTCGGCGGCGACCTCCGGGGCCCGAGTGCTGCTGGTGTCGATCGACCAGGCAGGTTCTCTCGCGGATGTCCTGGGCGTGCCGAATCCGCGAACGACTACACCTCTCACCGAGCGCCTCTACGTCCGGCAACTCGACACGTCAGCGCTCCTCGAGGACAAGTTCCGAGGATTGTCGGGTTTGATCGATGCTGCAGGAACTTTCGGAGCGGGAGATCACGAACACGGTTCGTCGTTCGAGGGGTTGGAACCGGAAGAGTTGACGGGATCCCTGGGAATCCAGGACATGCTCGGGCTCGCCGAAATCGTCGACTTCTCGGACAGCGGTGACTACGACCTCGTGATCGTGGACTGTCCGGCTGCAGCCGAAGCGCTTCGGATACTGGGTTCGCCGTCGATGGTGTCGGAGTATCTCGAGCGATTGTGGCCGCGGCACAGGCGGATGGTCGCTGTGACGGGTACGGACATGCGGTTGCTCTTACTCGTGTCCGTCGTCGAACGTGTGCTCGCGTCGGTGGATCGAATCGCGGCTCACCTCTCGGATCGCGCGAACACCAGCGTGAGTGTGGTGACGTCGGCCGATGGCGTGTCGGTCGCGGCGACTCGTCGGACGTTGTCCGGGCTGGCTCTTGCCGGTCTGCGAGTAGGCGGGATTGTGGTCAACAACCTTGTCCCGCAGTTCAACTCGCCGGCTGGGAAGGCGGTCGACGATTCGCCGGCGGCGCGGTGGCTCGCTTCGATCCAGGCGTCACAGGCGCTCGTCGTCGACGAATTGCGTAAATCAACCGATGGAATGTCCGTCACAACGGTCGAACGCGTCTGCGCCGAACCGGTAGGGTTGGCCGCTCTGGGTGAGATCGCGGCCACGTTCGAGGGTGGAACGGGCACGGATTCGGGCACCGTCGGCACCGCGGACAACATCGTGGTGTCCTTGGAGTCGGGGACCGGAGTCGATTCGGTGTACGTGATGCGGATGTACCTTCCGCTCGTGGATCCGTCGTCGTTGTCGTTGGGCCGGGTGGAGGACGATGTGCTGGTGGGAGCAGACGGCGTACGACGCAGAGTTCGTTTGGCGTCGGTGCTGCGTCGTTGTGTCGTGAACGGGGCGGAGTTGGACGGCAGTTACCTGATCATTCGGTTCAGCCCGGATCCCGCGGTGTGGCCGGTATGAGCGAAGAGCACGAGCGCCTCGTCGCGGAATTTCGCGCGCTGGCGGAAACCGTTCTGACGCGCCTGGAACCGGTGTTGCTCAAGGCCGCAGCAGCGACGGCCGATGTTGCGAGTGACTCGGCGTCAGCGGACACGCAGCCGGTGTTCACTGGCTGCAGTTGGTGCCCGGTGTGCGCCCTCGCTGCACTGGTTCGCGGTGAGCACCACGAACTGTTGGCATTCCTCGCGGGTCAAGCAGCGGTATTCCTTGCGTTGCTTCGCGAGATTCTCGACGAGTTTCTCGGGGGGCCGTCAGGCCCCGATCGTGGACCGGACAGCGGCCCGACGGCGCCGGGTGCGGAGCGAACTCGGACTGCGGCATTTGTCCCGATCAACGTGACGGTCAAGGACTGACTTCGTACCCCGGGTAGAGCGAACGGTCCGCGATGAGCACAATCGACACAATGGTCACCGACGCACGAGGCACCGATACAGGGTGCGCACTCCAGCGGGCGACGCTCGCGCGGGAATTGTCGCGATGAGCGCGCGCCGCTTGAAAGCGGTCTCCGAGTCCACCATGGACGACATCTTGACGGTCGGCATCGACGTCGGCGGGACGAGCATCAGAGCCTCCGTCGTGGACGTGGACGGACAAGTGCTCGAGATGATTCAAGCCCCGACCCCGCAGTCGGCCAGGGCACTCGAAGACGGTCTCGATCGCGTCGTGCGCGAATTGGTCACCAGGCACGAGGTGTCGGCCGTGGGATTGGCGGTCGCCGGCTTCATCACCTCCGATCGAAGCTCTGTACGGTTCGCGCCGCACTTGCCGTGGGTGGACGCGCCGGTCGGAAGTGACCTGAGCAAGCGACTCGGGCTGCCGGTCGTGCTCGAACACGACGCCAACGCAGCAGCCTTCGCGGAGCACCGATTCGGAGCGGCCGCCGGGGGCCGCAATGTCGTGATGGTGGCAATCGGGACCGGAATCGGTGGTGCGCTGCTGATCAACGGTGAGCTGTACCGGGGGAGTCACGGCGTCGCCCCCGAACTGGGCCACATCCAGGTCGTGCCAGGCGGGCGTCAGTGCGCGTGTGGCAAACGTGGGTGTTGGGAGCGCTATTGCAGCGGAACGGCGCTCGTCGACACGGCCATCGAACTGCTCGCCGCCGACCCCGCCGCGTCGACCGTTCTGGCGCGTGAGGTAGCGGTGGATCCAGGTTCCCTCACCGGCCGCCGGATCGCGAATGCCGCGCAGGACGGTGACCCACTCGCGCTGGCAACCATCGCCGAGTTCACCCGTTGGCTGGCCGTCGGACTCGCCATGGTCGGTGACGTCTACGATCCCGATCTGGTGGTGATCGCCGGTGGCGTCGCGAGTTCTGCCCCACTGTTTCTCGACGACGCCCGTGAGCAGTACGCGACATTGCTGACCGGGGCGAAGCACCGACCACTGGCCCGAATCCGTTCCGCTCAGCTGGGCGAAGCTGCGGGCATGGTCGGCGCCGCCGCTTTGGCCCGATCGGTGGTGCCTCAGGATCTCGGTGGGGTCGACGGCGCTGGAACCACGTCTGCCGGACTGTGATCGGGTCGATCCTGCAGGGGCGTGTGTAGCGGGGGTTACGGGTCGGCAGTAAGGTCGTACTCAGCGAAATTCAGCTGTGAATGGGAGGGACGCCGTGTGGTATTGGCTCTTCAAGTATGTGTTGCTGGGGCCGATTCTCTGGCTGCTCGGGCGTCCGACGGTCAAGGGTCACGAGAACATTCCGACTGACGGGGCGGCCATCCTGGCCAGCAATCACCAGGCGGTTCTGGACTCGTTCTACCTTCCACTTCGCGTCAACCGCCGCATCACGTTCCTTGCCAAGAGCGAGTACTTCACCGGTTCCGGTCTCAAAGGCGCATTCCAGAAGTGGTTCTTCACCGCGGTCGGACAGGTCCCCATCGACCGAACCGGCGCGGACGCAGCGCAGGATGCGCTCAACGCCGGTCTCAAGGTTCTCGGTTCGGGCAGTCTGCTGGGTATCTACCCCGAGGGAACGCGTTCGCCTGACGGTCGCCTCTACAAGGGCAAGACCGGAATGGCGCGCCTCGCGCTCGAATCGGGCGTCAAGGTGATCCCGGTTGCGATGGTCGGTACCGACAAGATGAATCCGATCGGCTCTCGGATGTGGCGTCCGGCCAAGGTCACCGTGATCGTCGGCGAACCTATCGATTTCTCCCGCTTCGAAGGCATGGGCGGGAACCGCTTCGTCGAGCGCGCTGTGACCGACGAGGTGATGTACAAGCTGATGAAACTCTCCGGCCAGGAGTACGTGGACATCTACGCGGCCAGTCTCAAGAACCAGGCACCCACGAAACCCGAAGCTGCCGTCGACGTTCCGGCGGAAAGCGGCGAGTCGGTTGTCGATCTCGTGGCCTCGGCCGAGTCCAAGGAATCCGCGAAGACCGACAAGGATTCGCTCCCGGACGCACAGGCCAGCTAGAGATTTCCCACACCTGCCGCACGCGCATTGGCCCCAGAGCCTGCGCGTGCGGCATAGTTTTCGGACGTGCGCTACTTCTACGACTGCGAATTCATCGAAGACGGTCGAACCATCGATCTCGTGTCCATCGGCGTCGTCTGCGAGGACGGCCGTGAGTACTACGCGGTCTCGACCGAGTTCGATCCTGCCCGCGCCGGTAGTTGGGTGCGCAAGAACGTGCTGCCGAAATTGCCGCAGCCGTCGTCTCCGCTGTGGAAATCACGCGAGAAGATCCGCGACGATCTCTTGAAGTTCTTCGTTCCGCGGCCGATGGTCGTTCCGGAGCTCTGGGCGTGGGTCGCCGCCTACGACCATGTCGCGCTGTGCCAATTGTGGGGCGATATGACCGAACTACCGCAGTCGATGCCTCGGTACACCCGCGAACTCCGACAGTTCTGGGAAGACAACGGCAGTCCTGCCCTCCCGTCAGCGCCCGCCGACGCACACGACGCACTTGCCGACGCCAGGCACAACCTCGTGAAGTTCGACGCGATTTCGGCAGCTCGTTCACTTCGCTGACCCAGGTTTCGGTGCGCGGGAAGTGTCCCGATTGGGCTGCGATCGAGAGCCTGTGTGACGCGCCGGCGGGCGAGCGAATATCCTGTAGAGGTGAACTGGACTGTCGACGTGCCGATCGACCGCTTGCCCGAACTCCCGCCGCTGCCTGCCGGACTGCGTAAGCAGCTCGACGAGGCGCTCGCGAAGCCCGCTGCTCAGCAGCCCTCGTGGCCCGCTGACCAGGCGGCCGCCATGCGGACTGTGCTCGAGAGCGTGCCTCCCATCACGGTGGCCAGCGAAGTCGAGGCGCTGCAAGAGCGTCTCGCGCAGGTCGCGCGTGGTGAGGCGTTCCTGCTCCAGGGCGGTGACTGCGCCGAGACCTTCGCGGACAACACCGAGCCGCACATCAAGGGAAACATCCGCACGTTGCTGCAGATGGCCGTCGTCCTCACCTACGGTTCCTCGATGCCCGTCGTCAAGGTTGCGCGCATCGCCGGCCAGTACGCCAAGCCGCGCTCTGCCGACATCGACTCGCTTGGTCTGAAGTCCTACCGCGGCGACATGATCAATTCGCTCGTCGCCGACGAGGCTGTCCGCGCCCACGATCCTTCGCGTCTGGTGCGTGCGTACGCCAACGCCAGCGCCGCGATGAACCTGGTCCGCGCGCTCACCGGTGCCGGCATGGCCGATTTGCACAAGGTGCACGACTGGAACCGCGAGTTCGTCGCGGCCTCGCCCGCCGGTGCACGGTACGAGCAACTCGCTGCCGAGATCGACCGCGGCCTGCAGTTCATGAACGCGTGTGGCGTCACCGATCCGAGCCTGCACCAGGCACAGATCTTCGCCAGCCACGAGGCACTGGTTCTGGACTACGAGCGTGCGATGCTGCGTCTCGACAACGACAGTGACCACCCCAAGCTCTACGACCTGTCGGCTCACTTCCTCTGGATCGGCGACCGCACCCGTCAGCTCGACGGCGCGCACATCGCCTTCGCCGAGTTGGTGTCCAACCCGATCGGCCTCAAGATCGGTCCGAGCACGACACCGGAAATGGCGGTGGAATACGTCGAGCGTCTCGACCCCACCAACAAGCCGGGTCGACTGACTCTGATTTCGCGCATGGGCAACGGCAAGGTCCGCGACCTGCTGGCGGCGATCATCGAGAAGGTCCAGGCCACCGGCCACCAGGTCATCTGGCAGTGCGATCCGATGCACGGCAACACCCACGAAGCCTCCACCGGATACAAGACGCGCCACTTCGACCGCATCGTCGACGAAGTTCAGGGCTTCTTCGAGGTGCACAACGGTCTCGGCACGCATCCAGGTGGCATCCACGTCGAGCTGACCGGCGAGAACGTCACCGAGTGCCTCGGCGGCGCACAGGACATCTCCGACCTCGATCTCGGTGGTCGCTACGAGACGGCTTGTGACCCGCGCCTGAACACCCAACAGTCGTTGGAGCTCGCCTTCCTCGTGGCCGAGATGCTGCGTGGCTGACACTGCGGTCCGGCGAATCTGATTCGCGACGCTGATTTTTCAGTAAACGCCCTCACCTGCTCGCGCAGGTGGGGGCGTTCGTCATGGTGTGAATCGTGTGACGAATCGGCGCTGCCAGGGCATTTCGACGGCGCGGGGTGAGTAGTGTGCGCGAACGTACGCGGTGGCGTCCTTACTCGACACACCGCCCATGATGGCGAGAGCAGCCAAAGCTGTCCCGGTGCGGCCGTATCCACCTCCGCACGCGATCTCGACTCTTTCGCTTTCCGAACGCACCCACACTTCGTGCAGGGCGCTGCGCAGCGCATCGGGATCGCTGGGCAACCAGAAATCGCGCCAGCGGACCCACACCGAATCCCACACGGTGGTGGGGGGTTCTTTACCGGTCAGGTAGACGCCGAAGGTGGGGAGGGGTCCGGAAGGAAGTGGATTGCGGAGCCCTCGACCCCGAATCGATCTTCCCGACGGCAAGTCGAGTATCCCGAGGCTCTCGGGTTCCCACGTGGCCATGAATTCAGACTAGGCCGAAGCGGACTGTCAGGGAATTGCGACGACGCTGATATCGGTGCCCTTGGCAACCAGGTCGTTCTTCACGCTCTGGCTGATGATGACCGAGCTGTCGTTCTGGGTGAGCTGACGCACGGTGATCTCGAGGCCGAGGCGGCCGAGTTCTTCGCGTGCGGAGGAGACGGAGCGTCCGATCAGGGAGGGGACCTTCACGGAGTCGGAGATCAGGAGAACTACGGAGGTGCCGGCGTTGACGGAGGAGCCGACTGCGGGATCGGTGCCGATCACGTTCCCGCCCTCGACGGCGTCGTCGAACGTAGTTCTTGTGGTGCTGACGGAGATGCCAACCTTGTCGAGGGCGGCGCGTGCAGCGTTCTCGGACATGCCCTTCACATCGGGAATGTCCACGGGCGGTGACCCTTTGGACGTGATGACCTTGACCGAGGAGCCCACGGCAACCTCGGTTCCCGGTGCCGGGTCGAGCGCTGCCACGCCGCCGATCGGGATCTTGGAGCTGAAGGTGTCTCCGCCGTCGACCGCGACGAGAGTGCGGTCGGCGAGTTGTGCGCCCAGCGCCGAGACGTCACCGCCCGCCGGAATGGGCGGAACAGTCGGACGCCCGAGCGACGTCAGCAGCGCGACGGTCGAGCCTTTGGTGACCCTGGAGCCGGAGGCCGGATCTGTCCCGATCACCGTGTCGATGGGTTGAGCGTCGGAATACTGACCCTGGACGTCGGGGGAGAGCCCGGCGTCCTGCAGTGCGGTGACCGCAGTGTCCTTGGTCAGGCCGTCGATCGAGGGAACAGCTGTATAGCGGCCCGAGCCCATCCACCATCCGCCGAAGCCCAACGCAAGCGCCAGGACCGCGATGACGAGCAGCCAGATCAGAGTGGCTCTTCGCGATTTGCGTCGTGCCTCGACAAAATGAGCGTGCGGATCGTCGGGCACCAGTTGGTCGTCGCCGAAATCGGAACCGTCGTCGAAATCCGAGTCGCCGCCGACAGTCGCCGGACGAGCAGTTTGTGCGGTGACCGCGCGAGTGTGCTGAATGCCGCCAGGGGGAGGAGAGGCCGTCCCGAGTGCCGTGGTGGCTGCCGCAGCCGGGGCCACGCCGGACGCCAATACCGTCGTGGCAGCAGGGTTCGGGCGCGCAGCAGAGTTCGGGTGTACATCCGTGGGGGGCGCAGGCGCCGGTTGTGGCCGGGCCGGCGCAACCTGCGCGCTCTGGTGCTGGGCGCTTCGACGCGGAGCCGGAACACGGTACGACGGAAGTTCCAGCTGCTCGCTCACACTGCGAAGTGCAGCTGCCATCTCACCGGCGTCGGCGAAACGATGTGCCGGCTCACGGTGAGTGGCTTCGGCAACCAGACGATCGAACTGCGCCGGTACACCAGGGATACGTGAACCTGGGCGCGGGACATCGTCGTGGATGCGTTGGTAGGCGATGGAGAGTGACGTATCGCCGGTGAACGGTGTTGTACCAGTGAGAAGTTCGAACATCAACACGCCGGTGGAGTAGACGTCGCTTCGAGTGTCGGCAATTCCTGACGTCACCTGTTCCGGCGACAGATAGGCCGCGGTGCCGAGAATCACGCTGTTGGAGGTGGTGGTTGCTGCCGCAGCTGCACGCACCAATCCGAAGTCGGCGATCTTCACCTCGCCTGTGTCCGAGATCAAGATGTTCTCGGGTTTGACGTCACGGTGAACCAGTCCCGCTCGATGCGCCACCGCCAACGCGTCCAGGACAGGTGCCACGACTGCAGCGACGGCGTGTGGCGGCATCGGTCCGCGCTCACGAAGGAGCTCACGCAAGGTTCCACCGTCGACGAGTTCCATCACGAGGAACACGTGATTGCGATCGCTGCCTTGGTCGTAGACGGCCACAAGGGCCGGATGCTTGAGTCGGGCCACGGCCCGGGCCTCGAACTCGAAACGAGTCAGGAACGCTGGATCGCCGGCGAATTGCGGGTCCATCACCTTGATCGCGACAGGTCGATCCAACCGTGTATCGAGGCCTCGATACACGGTCGACATACCGCCGCGCGCGATCGGTGCGTCCACTCGATAGCGGCGCTCGAGCATTTCGCCGATCAACCCTCGACCTCCGTAATGACTATTCCTCCGTGCTTGCGATCTGCGTGCTTGCGATCTGTCTGCTTGCGGTCTGGGTGGTAGCTGTCAGCAATGTGGGTGGTTGTATACCGCGTACTGGCTCCCGCAGTGAGGCACCGATTCACATCCACCGCGAAATCCCGGTTACTGATACGCCGCATCCCGTCCATCGTAGCCAGCGATACCGACGCGGAAGTCTCGAGAACGTCACAGAGCATGGTGGCCGTACCGGAGTGGCGGTTTCGAGCACTGCACCGGGCGGTACACAGCGGGCTCGTCGGACCGGATAAACTTCTCGCGGTGAGCGCGATTCCTTATTGTGATGATGTCCTGGATTCTTCGGTGTCCCTGTTCCAACTGGTGGATGTGGCGAAGAACGTCGGGTTGCCGGTGAGCAAGGTTCACCAGCTACTTCGCGATCACAAGATCATCGCAGTCAAGCGTCACGGTGTTCTCGGCGTTCCCGAAGTGTTCTTCGGTGAGGACGGCCAGATCGTCAAGTGGCTGCCCGGTCTCCTGGCGGTGCTGCACGACGGCGGCTACACCGACGTCGAAATCCTTCGCTGGTTGTTCCTGGCCGACGACTCCCTGCCCGGTCGCCCGGTAGACGCACTGCACGGCCATCTCGCGCGTGAGGTCATCCGCCGCGCACAGGCCATGGCTTTCTGAGATGCCGGCCTTCTGACAACTCACCTCATGCGGTTTTTCGCCGCGTAGGTTGCCGACCGGACCAGACCCGGCGCAGCGACTCGAAGTCGCGTGCGTCCGGGAACGGACACACGTCGATGCAGTATCCGGAAGTCGGCGCGCTCGACCTGGTCGAGAATTGCTCCGTACAACACGAAAGCCGTGCGGATCGACGGCTGGACCCGCCGATCGAGCATCGGGATGCCGGATTCGGCGGACCGATACCGCCCCCGCGTCACGGCAATGAAGTGTGCCAGCGCGCGCTTGACCCGAACGTCCACAGTTCCGGTTCTGCGCCCGTGCTCGAGCATCTCGATGTCGACCCCGAATGCAGCGAACTCGCCCGCCGGGAGATACAGACGTCCCCGGTCGAAGTCTTCACCGACGTCGCGGATGAAGTTGGTCAGCTGAAATGCCTCACCGAGATTCGACGCGGGCACTACAGCTTCTTGCTGCGGGACGCTCACTCCGAGAATCGGAAGCATCTGCAAACCGATGACGACGGCGGAGCCGTACATGTACTCGGTAAGCTCGTCCATCGTGTTGTAGACGGGTCGAAACTTCGCCGTGTCGGGGGCGTCCATTCGCATGGACTCGAAGAAGGCGTCGAAATATGCGCGCGGGATGTCGAACGTCTTCACGGCATCGGCGAATGCCGGGAGTACGCGTGTCAGGGCGGCGGGAACCGTCGACGGAAATTCAACTGTCACAGTGGCGTTGTCGAGTGCGGTGACGGCTGCACGTTCGACGTCGGCGAGCACCGTGCCGCGTTCATGCGGACCCGACGGTTCGTCGACGATGTCGTCGACGACGCGAGCAAATGCGTAGAGTGCGTGAACTGCGCGGCGTCGAGGCTCGGGTAGCAACCGCGCGGCCAGATAGTACGTTCGGCCGTGTTCCCTCGTCACGCCCTCGCAGAATCCGTAGGACGCGGACAGCGCGTTCATGACACGTGAATCACGCGGATCATGACGTCGACGTCGACGTCGCCGAGGCCGCTGTCGGGACTTCGACCGGCTTTTCATGCCGGCGACCACGAAGCCGGAGTGGATCTTCCGTCTGCAAGGACATCGCCGCGACCACAGCGGCGAAGACGGCCAGAGCCACGTGCGGGAACGTGTAAAGGCCGATGGATCCGTCCGGCTGGAATACCAGCATGAGCCAAGTGGACAGTCCGGTCAGGACTGCGAGGGTGGTCGGCGACATTGCGAAGCCGGCCGCTACTGCCAGCGGCCAGGAGTAGTACCAGGGGAGTGCGGCGGGGGAGAGAACGACGATGGCGACCATCACGATCACGATGCCCATGACGGCGTCGCGCTCGGTCTTGCGGTAACGCCACCACACGACGGCGATGATCGCGATCAACACAACCGCCGAGATGGTCCGGGAGACTTCGAGGATGTCGTTGAAATGGTCACCGGCGAACCAGGAGGTGGCCATGGTTCCGATGTGCGCCACGATCGTGGGCAGCGAGAGCCAGTTGATGATCTTTGCCGAACCCGAGAGTGCCGTCGTCCAGCCGAGGCCGACTCCGGCGATCAGTGAGGTGGATCCGAGTACCGCCACGAACACGGCAAAACCAGCACCGGCCGTCTTGACGAACGAGCGGATCGGTGACGCCGGTTCCCGCCCGGCGGCCGCGGCATCCTCCCGTTCGTGGATCATCCAGATCCAGACGATGAAGGGAAGTGCGACGCCCGCGGTTGCCTTGATCGCGACGGCGAGCGCGATGAGCCCTATTCCGAACAGGTGCTTACGTTCGAGAGCGAGCGCAATGCCCGCGGCCATGAGGCCGACCATGAGCATCTCGTTGTGAACGCCGCCGATCAGGTGGATCAGAACGAGGGGATTGAGTACTGCGAGCCACAGCGCGATCGAGGTGTTTCCGCCGAGCTTCGTTGCGAGATGGGGGACCGCCCACATCATCAGGGCAAGTCCCGGGAGCATCGTGATCCGCAACAGCATCGTGCCGGCGATGACGTTCTCGCCGGTCAGGCGAACGATGGCGTCGGCAAGGAGAAGGTGAACCGGACCGTACGGAGTCGTTGTCGTCGTCCACACGTTGGAGACGTTGTCGAGCAGGATTCCCGGATTGACGACCGGCCCGACGGCGTACGGGTCGAAGCCGTTGCGCAACAATGCGCCCTGTGCCAGGTAGGAGTAGGCGTCGCGGCTGAACATGGGAACCGCGAACAGGAGCGGAAACGTCCAGACCGGAACGACGTAACGCAGACCGCGCAACGAGACGTCACCGCGCAGAGTCGAGCGACCCAGCCGAACCCAGGCGCCGATCATGCACAGGACGCCGATCCAGACGATCGCTGCCGACAGAATCGATCCGTGTCCGAATCGGAGCCAGGACAGATGCATCGACTCGAGCAGCGGATCCTGGCGCCGGACGCTCCCGGCACCGAATCCGCCGAAAGTGATCATGGCGGCGCCGACGAAGCCGAGCAGTGCACTGTGACCTTCGGGGGTCCGAAGGAAGTTGGCGGCCCTTAGGTGCCACGGTCTTTCAGTGGCTGCGGCAGAGGACGTCATCGGTGCAGGTTCCTCCCCCGAGGAGATCGGTGTCGATCGGCGCGTGCAGCGCCCGAGTCGGTGAATCGTGGATGAATGGTCGGTTACGAGGGGCTAGTTTAGTTGCTCGCACGAGTGCTCACCGCGCTGGCTCGCTCGCGTGTACCGGTAATACGTTCGGCAGCGAGCCGTCCGGACAGCAGAACGGTCGGTACCCCTACCCCCGGAACGGTTCCCGATCCGGCGAGTACGACGTTCTCGAATCCCCGGGCGAGGTTCTTGCGTCGGAACGGCCCCGTCTGGGTGAAGGTGTGTGCTGCCGCGAACGGACTACCAGCGGCCATGCCCTTCTCGAGCCAGGTCTGTGGGGTGTCGACGTGATCGATCTCGAACCCCTCGACCAGTCCCGTATAGCCACGTTCTTGCAGCGTGAGGATGATTTCGCGCACGTAGGCCGGGCCGAGAGTCGACCAGTCGAGCGGCGCACTGTCCAGATTCGGGCACGGCGCGAGGACTGACAGCGGTTCACGGATCCGGCCGTCTCGCGAGAAGGCCAGACTCGGATCGGTCTGTGCCGGTCGGGTGACGAGCAGTGACGGATCACTCATCAATTGCCCGCGGCCGCGGCGTGCCGTGATCTCGGCGAAGGTGCGCTTCCACGCCTCGCCGAAGTCGATCATGTGGTGTCGCTGCGCGGGCCATCCGTCGGCGACCGCA
Source organism: Rhodococcus sp. P-2 (assembly GCF_016598535.1). Taxonomy (GTDB): domain Bacteria; phylum Actinomycetota; class Actinomycetes; order Mycobacteriales; family Mycobacteriaceae; genus Rhodococcus_F; species Rhodococcus_F baikonurensis. Next base: position 4,271,408 of record NZ_CP066779.1, read on the forward strand.
GAGGAAACAGTGCCGTGAATCACGACAGCCGACGGCGATGTCCGCACCGGGCGTGGTCGCAATCGCGTATGGGGACGCAGGAGCGAGTTCGTGACGGCCATGTCGGGAGTCAGCACCGCGGCGTCACAGTGGAAGCGCTCACCGTCGCGTGTGTGGACGGCACGCACGCGACGATCGCTCACTTCGAGGCGTTCGACCGTGCGGCCGAGATGCAGAACCCCACCGGCGTCGGTGAAGGCGTCGGCCATCGACTCGGCGATCGTGTGCATCCCACCTTCGGGGAAGTAGACGCCGAGTGAGGTGTCCATGTGAGCGATCGCGCCGTACACCGCGAGGGCTCGAGACGGAGCAACGCCCGCATACAGCGCTTGGAAGGTGAAGATCCGCCGGAGGCGAGGGTCGCGGATCTTGCGATCCACCTGCCCGCCCAGTTTCCCGAATCCGCCCAGCGCGACGAGTCGGCTCAGATCCTTGATTGCGTCACGCGAATTGACCAGTCCGAGGGGAGAATCGAAGTCGGCGTCCATGAAGCGATCGAATTCGGCGTCGAAGATACGGCTCAGCCATCGGCGCAAGGCGCGGTATCGCTGCGCTTCTTCCGGCCCGCAAACACGGGAGACTTCGGCAGCCATGTCTTCGGGGTCGGCATGAACATCGAGAGCGGTGCCGTCTGCGAATCGCGCGTGGTACGTCGGATCGAGCTTGTGCACAACGAATTTGGGGTTCGTCGAGTCGGGGTCGGCGCCCACGGCCGCGAGGGCGTCGTCGACGAGTTCGGGCATCGTGAGCACCGTTGCGCCGTTGTCGATGCTGTAGTCGCTGCCCTGGTAGACACCGACCCGCCCGCCGACCGAGCTGTTGCTCTCGAGAATCGTGACGTCGCGTCCGGCGCCTCGCAGATACAACCCGGCGGAGAGTCCCGCGAGTCCCGCACCGACGATCACGACTCGATCGGTCGGCGAGCTGACGGTTCGAGTGCGGTGCACGTCTGCCACGGTCAGTAGCTTCGCTTCGTGGCCGCGATCGCCATGTCGGTCAGACGTGACTTGGCTTCTGCCGTTGCCGTGCTCGCGTCGAGGGCGTTCGCAGCTGCCTCGACGAGGGCGTCGATCTGCGTTTCGACGTCGGTGACGGCGCCGAGATCGGTGATCGCCTGGCGCAGGCTGTCGACCTCGTTGTCGGTCAACTGGGTGCCGATTCCGTTGCGGAGCAGTTGTGCGGAGGCCGGGTCTGCGGCGTCGGCGCGGGCGAGCGCCATCGCGAACAGCACCGTCCGCTTGCCGGCAATGAGATCGTCGCCCGACGGTTTGCCCGTGACGGACGGATCTCCGAAGACACCGAGCAGGTCGTCGCGAAGTTGGAAAGCGACACCGATGTCGGTGCCGAACGTCCGGTAGGCATCGATCAACTCGGCGTCTGCACCGAACAGTGCGGCGCCGAGGTGCAGTGGGCGTTCGATCGTGTACGCGGCGGTTTTGTAGCGGTTGACCCGCATGGCTGCCTCGACGGTCTCGTCTCCTCGGGCTTCGTTGCTGATGTCGAGGAATTGGCCACCGAGAACCTCGGTGCGCATTGCCGACCAGACCGGACTGACTCGAGCGGCCGCCTCGGGGCTGATCCCGGATTCTCGGATCATGTCGTCCGCCCAGGCCAAGGCCAGATCGCCGAGAAGTATGGCGACGGCCTCGCCGAAGTGCGCGGAGTCGCCGCTCCACTCCTGGCCTCGGTGCTGGTCTTCGAATTCGACGTGAACGGTCGGGAAGCCGCGCCTGGTCGTTGATGCGTCGATGATGTCGTCGTGGACGAGCGCGCAGGCCTGCACCAGTTCGAGGGCGGCGCACGCACGAATCACAGCGTCTGCGTCCTTACCGTTCGGGTCGCCTCCGGCACCGAGCCATCCCGTCCAGGCAAAGGACGGCCGAACGCGCTTTCCTCCGCGCAGGACGAAGGCCTCGAGGGTACTGACGGCCTTCTCGTAACCACCGCCGATGGTCGAGACGAGTTCGCGGCGTGAATCGAAGAAGTCGCGGAGCGCTCCTTCGAACAGGCCCGGCAGTTCGAGTGAGGTCGGATGCGGTGCGGTGTTGGTCGAACTCTGTCCAACGCGCGCGGTTCCTGCGGACAGGGTGGCCTCCAAGATCGGTATGTTCTCGCGCCGGAGGGTTACACGGAAGCGAGCTTGGGGCCCAGCTTAGTGGGGGTTGGAATCAACGGCGGTTCGGGCCGTGAACTGCGTGATCCTGACATTCGGGATACGCAGTCCTGGGCGATGAGCTTGTTTGCAGGTGGAAAACATATGCTTGACCGGTGACATTCGATCCAGTCAGGGGCCGCTCCAGCGAGGGGTGGGCCACCCGAACACCGTCGATCGTCGATCGGATCGCTTCCTCGACAGGTAGCCGTATTCCGTTCTCGGTCGAGTTTTCGCCGCCGCGTGACGCGGACGCCGAAGCGCGCCTGTGGCGTGCGGTGCGTACCTTCGAGCGGCTCGGACCGGCGTTCGTCTCGATGACCTACGGCGCAGGTGGCTCGACGCGCGATCGTACGGTGCGCGTCACCGGTGAACTGGCCGAAGAGACGACCCTGCTGCCGGTTGCTCACCTGACTGCCGTGTCGCACAGCACCGAAGAACTTCGCGCCATGGTCGGTGCCTACGCCGATCGTGGCATCAGCAACATCCTCGTGTTGCGCGGCGATCCGCCCGGCGATCCCCTCGGCGAGTGGAAGAAGCATCCCGAAGGCGTCGAGTACGCCGAGGAACTCGTGCGGATGGTCCGTGACCTGGGCGACTTCCACGTCGGCGTCGCATCGTTCCCGGAGGGGCACTACCGCGCTCCGGACTTGGCATACGACACGAAGTACCTGGTGTCGAAGTTGCGTGCCGGCGCCGAGTACTCGATCACTCAGATGTTCTTCGACGTGGAGGACTACCTGCGTCTTCGTGACCGGGTGAGTGCTTACGACGCAGAACAGGGCGCCAAGCCGATCATCCCGGAAATCATGCCGGTGACGTCGCTGCGCTCGGTGCGGCGCATGCTCGAGCTGTCGGGCTCGTCGTTGCCCCCCGCTCTCGAGCGTCGATTCGACGCCGCGGCCGGAAGCGGCCCGGAAGAGAACCGTGCAGCCGTCCGAGAGCTCGGCATCGATCTGGCCACCGAGATGGGAGAGCGGTTGATCGCCGAAGGCGCTCCGTGCCTGCACTTCATCACGTTGAATTTCGCGCGTGCAACCAGTGAAGTCCTCGAGCGCCTCGGTCTCACCCCCGACACCTCTGTCGGGACAGCCCAAGCCGTCTGATCTCCGGTTGCCCGATCGACGACATTCGGGCAACCGCCAGAGGCTACTTCGTGGTGTTTTTTGGATTCTCGGGGTCAGCGTGCTTCGTGACAGGTGACTTCATGGCCGGTGCTTTCGCGGCGGACGCGCGCTTGATCGGTGCTCGATTGCGCGCCATCCAGGCCATTGCGCCGACGATAATCGCGACACCGAGCGCCAGCCCGGCCATGATTCCCGCCCACCCGGCGAAGCTTCGGGTGCTGGGGTCCGCGTAGTTGACCTCGGCGCGCATCGTCGACACCTCGCCGGCGGGCAAGGTCCACGACACCCGGGAATCGCCGTCTCGTGTTCCGTTGGTCGTGCCGACCCGTGACGGGAAGGCGATGCTGACCTGGACGTCGGCGCCCTGAGTTGGGACCGTCTTCAGGTCTGCCTTGCCGTCGAGCGTGACGGTGTCCCCGGATCGCTTGAGGGTGATCTGGAACGACCCGGATCCCTCGGCATACATGGAGCCCAGTTGGGCGACGTCACCGAAGGACAGGTCGCTGAAGAACGCCTGGCTGCCGACGTATCCGTCCTTCTTGTATTCCTGAACCCGTATCTTGTCCTCGAGTGACGAAGGCGGGGTCAGCTGCGGACCCTTGTCCGCCTCGTTCGCCGGAATAGCGGCAGCTACCACCTGTCCGGTCACACGATCGTTCGCGGACACTCCCATCGACACCTGCACGCGAATACACCCTGCAAGCAAGGGAACAAGCATGAGGGCGAGCGCGGCAACCGTCAGGAAACGTTTCCGACTGGTCGGCTTGGCGGCGGGATCGGTGGACTGTTGCACAGTGGTCATCGTGCCAGCCGTGGCGTAGCCAGTCGTCGAGGCGGGGGCGTGTCGGCGGGTGAAGTTCGGCGGGTGACCTTCACGACCTGCTCGAACGACGCAGCCACTGACTCGCTTTACCCCGGCGGCTGTCGGACAGTGCGATTCGAGCCGCACTGCGACCACTGGCTCCGGACACACCACCACCGGGATGCGTCGATGCTCCGGTCAGATACAACCCGTCTGCTCCCGGAACGCGATGGCCGGACAGTTCGGGAAGCGGTCGCCACAACATCATCTGATCGAGTGACATCTCGACGTGCATGACATTTCCGCCGATCATCCCCAATTCCGACTCGATGTCTCGTGGAGTTTGAATGAAGCGGTCGAGGACGGAATCGGCGAATCCGGGTGCACAAGCCTCCATCTCGCCGACGATCCGGTCGGCCTCCGCCTCGGCGACCGACGCCCAATCGCGATGACCGCTGAGGCGATACGGCTGCCACTGTGACCACAGCGTCACCTGATGCCGACCGGCCGGGGCGATCGTGGGATCGATTCCGCTGAAACTCATTCCGAGAACCGCAGGGCGAGGAGGAAGTTCCCCCGCCAGCGCTGCGCCGTGTGCAGTGCGCAAGTGGGCGCGATCGGAAACGAGCAATTGCAATCCCGAGGTAGCGTCCCGTGTCGTGGCGTCGCCGCGGTACGACGGAAGCGCAGAAGTCGCCAATCGCAGTACCGCACCGATGCCGGGGCCGACCCTGATTTTCCGCCGCCAGTGATCGAGCGTGGTTCGGTCGAAGCCCCCGCGGCCCAGGAGGTCGAGCGTGGTCAGGATGTGGCACCCGGCGATCACCTTGCGAGCGTGAACTTCTCGACCGCTCTCGGTTGTGGCGGTCCAGTGATTCGAGTTCGGGCGGATCGACGTCACGCCGTCACCGAGCGCGACGGTGGCGCCGTCGACGGCCATACGGGAGGCCAACGCAGCACTCAGTGCGCCGCTCCCACCGACTGCTCGCCCTGGCGGCAAGACGTGCATGAGGGCCGCGAAGCCGACCATCGGAGCGGTTCCCGGTTCCGACATCGGAGGCCCGGACTGGGCGCCGAACCACGCCAGCGCAGCCTTGAGTGCCTCGCTGTCGAAATACTCGTCCAGCAGTGCGTCGCCAGGCGCGAGGAACTGCCGCGACAGTTCGCTGTTGCCGCGTGCGGTGGCAAGACCTCCGAACGCACCGATCAGGTTCGATCCTGTGGGCGGTGCGGAAAACGCTTTCATGACATGTCGACTGCGCTCCGACCAGACGGCGACGAATCGCCGGTAGGAGTCGGCGTCCTTTGTCCCGCATGCTCGTTCGATGGACCGGCAGGTTGCGTCGAGGTCGCGGTGAAACACGATGCCCGGCCCGTCGGTGCCCGGAGCGGGCGGCGCGAACGCCCACGGGTCACAGTCGATGTAGCGCAGTCCGTGCGCGCCGAGTCCGAGTTCCTCGATGATGCCGCTGTGTCGGATCATGAGGTGCGCCGACGAACCCCGGTCCACCTTGTATCCGGGAAATCGCTCGACGGTCGAGACGGCTCCGCCGAGAACCGTGTCCTTCTCCAGAACCTCGACCGACCAACCCTCGCGTGCGAGGTAGGCGGCCGAAACGAGCGCGTTGTGTCCGGAGCCGACGACGACGGCGTCGAGAAGCGCGCTCACAGCGGTAGTCCACGGCCGAGGACTGCGAACGGTCGGTTGTCGCCGGCGAAACGAAATCTGCGGAGCACGTCACGAAAGCCGAGACGGCGGTACAGCCGCCAGGCACGATTGTCCTCGTCGAACACCTCAGGTGTCGACAACAGAACGCTACGTTCGGGTCGATCGACGAGGAGATGACGTAAGAGCGACTCGCCCAATCGGTGACCTTGTCCGTTCGGATGCACGTGAAGTTCGGTGAGTTCGAAGTAGTCGCTCAGAATTGCGTCGATCTCGCTCTGAGGGCGACCCGAGCGCCGAAGCCCGTGCAGTACCTGTTGATGCCACCATTGGTCCGGGCTCCCGCGATACCCGTAAGCGATCCCCACCAGCGGCAGATTTTCGTGTGACGGTTGCTGGGGAACCGCCAATGCGCCGACGGCCTTCCAGCCAGGCCGGTTCGCGTGCTCCTGCCACATCGGTGCGCGATGGAACTCGGTTCCTCGCGGATAGTCCATCGCAGTGACGTACACGGCCAGTGCCTCGTGGAGTCGACTCGCGAATTCTACGCGATCGAGGTCGACCGTATGTGGTGTCCAGGCGATCTGCGGGTCGACCGGTCTCACCTCTTCTCTTGACGGCGTGTCGGTGGGTGCAGCTATATTGAATAGGTCGAACAGATGTTCGATGTGGGTGATCCGGAGATGCCCGAAGGGAAGCGGGCATCTCCGGCCCACCTGGTCTTGGATCCTTACGGTGCAGGAGGTGCCCCGATGTCCGAGCGTGTGAAGCCTGAACGTGTGAAGTGCCAACGAACTCTTCCTGCCGAATTGTCGAGTCCGTCGGATGCCGCAATTTCTCGATTGCCGATGTCGGCGAGGCGGTCCTTCGGCGCGACGGACGCCAGCCACCGCACTGCTCGAGCGGGAAAGTCCGGTGTGGCGTGGGGGTTGCTCCGGAAGGCGGATGCGCTTCTCGAGGAAGCGATTGGGGCGGGCGATCCTGCCGACCGGTTCCGGTGTGCCTACCTGGCCGCGTTACGTGGTACCGGGGCAGTGTTGGCCGCAGCTCCTGCCGGTGCCGGCTCGAAGCGCAAGCGAAGCGGAAACGCGTGGGTTTTGATGGACGCCGCAGCGCCTGCGTTCGGAGCGTGGTCGAAGTTCTTCGCAGGGTGGTCCGCTACGCGTGCGGCCGTGGAAACCGGTGTGTCGATCGTGATCACGGACTCCGATTCCGACGCATTCTTCGCCGAGGTCGGCCGTTTTCTCACGGCGGTCGAAGATTTCATCGGTCAGGACACGTCCGAGCATTTGCGAGCGTCGTGAACAAATGGTCCGTGTCGGCAGTTGTTTCCGGGGAATTTCCTGGTCCGCACGGGCAAATGGTGCCGAATCGGGGCCCTTCGGCACGAATACGTACGCTTGTGGCGGAACTCGTACCCGGAGTTGGTGGTCCGAGACCTAAACTGCTCGTATTATGAAAACAGGTAATCGTCCAACTTGATTACCCGCCGCCCCACACCGTGGGGTGGTTGCCAAACTTCCAGTGCCGGGGGAGGTACCGTGCCACTCTCCGAGCACGAGCAGCGCATGCTCGATCAGATCGAGAGCGCTCTCTATGCCGAAGACCCCAAGTTCGCCTCCAATGTGAGGGGCGGCCGTATGCGGGCGCCGTCGAGTAGACGGCGGTTCCAAGCAGCGGCTCTATTCGTGCTGGGTCTGGTCCTGCTGATCGCGGGGGTTGCCCTCCCGCTCAAGCCGGGCGGTTTTCCGATCATCAGCCTGTTCGGTTTCTTGTTCATGTTCGGCGCAGGGGTGTTGTTCCTCTGGGGTGGTGGACGTAAGTCCGCGCCGGCTGCCGACTCCGCTTCCGAGGGTGGCAATCATCCCTCCGGTCCGCCGGGTAGGGGTAGTGCCGGCGGATCCGGGCGGGGACGCGGCCGCAAGTCCGGCGGCGGATTCTCGTCGCGGATGGAAGATCGATTCAAACGCAGGTTCGAGCAGGACTAGCTCTCCCGCCCTTGGTCGGGCGTACTTCGAGAGTGATGCAGTTCGGACATGACGCCCTGTGTAGGGGCGCGCACGACCACCGTGTGGCGGTCGGCAACCAAGGTTGCCGACCGCCACACGCCGTTGTTGTGGGTGTTGTACGTGTGTGCCGGCAATTCATCGAAGTGAATCAGTGACGCGCGAGCGAATCACTCGCCACCCCGGCCGCCTCCAGCCGTTCCCGCGGGCTTCCTCCACTTCGCTCCACTCGGCCCTCCACTTTCCTCCACCCTGGTCGAACTGCGACGCACGACCAGACATGGTCCCGCTCACGTCTATTCGAAAACCGCGCTTGTACTGCGATTTTGCCTGGGGGAGCGACAAATCGTGGCGTGCAGGGCCGATATGACGGCGGTGTGGGCCGGGACACGGTTACAAATTTCCCCCACGTCTCCCCACCTGCGCTGACCTGCTATTTGTCAGCAAATGATGCTGAATAGGGACCATGTGCTCCTTGTTTGTGGGGGAAAGTGGGGTACTGTGGGTTCGGGCGGAGAGCTGAAGCACGATCCGCTCGATAGGGAGGGTTTCAGCGCAAGCTCGCAGGAGGTGTCGAGTGTTCCTCGGTACCTTCACGCCGAAGCTCGACGACAAAGGTCGGCTCACGTTGCCGGCAAAGTTCCGAGACGAACTGGCAGGAGGATTGATGATCACCAAGAGTCAGGATCACAGCCTCGCCATCTACCCCCGGGACGAGTTCGTCAAGCTTGCTCGAAAGGCAGCGGCAGCTCCACGCAATGATCCGGCAGCTCGGGCGTATGTACGTGCCTTGGCCGCCGGCACAGATGAACAGCACGCCGATGCCCAGGGGCGAATCACCCTCTCGGCTGATCATCGGCGTTACGCAAACCTGTCCAAGGAATGCGTAGTGACCGGCTCCGTCGATTACCTCGAGATCTGGGATCTAGCAGCCTGGGAGAGGTATCTCGGAGACAACGAAGAGGACTATTCGCAGGCAACAGGCGAATCTCTCAGCGAGATCGTCTAGGCGAAGAGCCCCTGGCGAATGCCGCGAGGCCTCTGCCCGGAAAGACCCTGACGCACTTCCCCAGCGCCAGGTTCTCCTTCGGGCAGGGACCTCGAAGCATTCTCCTTCTCGAACAGTCATCGCCTTCTCGGAAAGTCAGCACCTTTTCGAAAAGTCATCGGAAATCATGAAAGTAGGAGCCGGAGCAATCATGGTGGATCACGAGGTGAACGAACCCTCGGATGCCGATGGCTTCGCGCACGTCCCCGTACTACTGCATCGCGCCGACGATCTTCTCGGTCCTGCCATCACAGCCGTTGGCGACGGTGGCGCAGGCGCATACATGATCGATGCGACGTTGGGGCTCGGTGGCCACTCCGAATTCTTCCTCGGCAAGTACCCGGGCCTTCACCTCATCGGTCTCGATCGCGACACCAACGCACTCCGTATCGCTTCCGAGCGTCTGGCGCCGTTCGCGGACCGAACGACGTTCGTGCACACCACGTACGACGGGATCGAGGACGCGCTGGAACAGGCCGGCCTGCCGTCGACGGAGTCGGTTCACGCGATCCTTTTCGATCTGGGTGTGTCGTCGATGCAGTTGGACGAAGCCGACCGAGGTTTTGCGTACTCGATCGACGCTCCGCTCGACATGCGGATGGATCAGACGGTCGGGCTGACCGCGGCAGAGGTCCTGAACACCTACAGTCACGGCGACCTTGCTCGCATTCTGAGCACGTACGGGGAAGAGCGGTTCGCCGGAAAGATTGCGTCCGAGATCCTTCGGCAGCGTGAGCGTGAACCGTTCACCACCAGTGCAGCTCTGGTCGAATTGCTGTACCGAACAATCCCGGCAGCCACACGGCGTACGGGTGGACACCCGGCCAAGCGCACCTTCCAAGCGCTGCGGATCGAAGTCAATGCCGAGTTGGATTCGCTTCGTGCCGCCGTTCCTGCCGGACTCGACGCACTGGCAGTCGGTGGGCGAGTGGTGTTCATGTCCTACCAGTCGCTCGAGGATCGAGTTGTGAAGGCGGAGTTGGTTCCCCGCTCGAAGTCCACCAGCCCCGAAGGTCTACCGGTCGAGTTGCCGGGTATGGGGCCGGAGTTCCGCATTCTCACCCGTGGCGCAGAACGTGCGTCAGAGCAGGAAATCGAAGAGAACCCACGGTCAGCTCCGGTGCGTTTGCGTGCCGCAGAACGCATTTCCAGGAGGCGGGCATGAGTCGTCAGGGCAAATCGGGTGCAGCGCAACGCGCATACGACAAGCGCACCGCACGGGCGGCAGGCCGGACCGGAACTGTCGCTGCTGCCGGCCCGTCTATCTCTCCTCGGGCGATGCTCAAGGGGCGAGTACCGTTCGTGGCCTCCGTTATCGGACTTCTGTCCATCGGTCTCGCGGTGACTCTGCTGCTGACCACCCGCGCTGCCGAGGATTCCTACCAACTGAGCGACGCGCGTGCATACAACCAGTCTCTGGTCGAGCAGAAAGCAGCGCTCGAACGCGACTTCCAGTCGCGTAACTCGGCTCCGGAGTTGGCAAATCAGGCAAGCGCTCTCGGCATGGTCCCCGCCAAGGACCCTGCACGCCTGGTAGTTCATCCCGATGGTTCGGTCGAGGTCGTCGGAACGCCGACTCCCGCGACTGCCGGAGCGATGCCGCCGCTCGATGCGCCCACATCGGTGCCCGCACCGACCGCGACGCCTCCGCGCACAACGACACCCGTTGTTCCGGGAGCCACGCCGAGCGTTCCGAATAACACGCGAAACCTCGCGCAGAGTGAACAATTGGTTCCTGTGATCCCCACGACGACAGCACCCGCCACCACGACGGCGGTGCCTGCTCCGCCTGAGGAACGTCGGTGAGTCAGAACTCCCGTAACAACCCCGGTCGGCGTCCGCGCCGCGCGGCTACCGCTTCCTTCCCGTTTCGTCAGCGAGTCGGTCGCATCACCATGTGTGGTGCGCTCGCCGTTGCGGCATTGCAGCTCTTGTGGATTCAGGGAATCGACGCGCCGAGCCTGGCTGCGGAATCTGCCAATCAACGAACCACGACGCAGGTCGATCCTGCCGTACGCGGCTCGATTACCGATCGCAACGGAAACCCTCTCGCATTCACGATGGAAGCCAAGGCGCTGACCTTCCAGCCGGTGCGGGTACGCAAGGAACTCGAGGAAGCGCGCGCCAAGAGCATCGAGCAGGGTGCCGAGGGTGACAAGCAGGCGCCGGAAGTGAGCGATCGCCTCGCTGAGATCGCCGCCGGAATCCACGCCAAGCTCGGCGATACCGTTCCGGAAAAAGATCTGCTTCAGAAGATGAACAGCAACGAGACGTTCACGTACCTCGCGCGCAGCGTGGATCCGGCAGTTGCTGCCGAGATCTCGGACAAGTTCCGGGAGGTCGGCCTGGAGCGACAGGACATCCGCGAGTACCCCGGTGGCTCCCTGGCTGCGAATCTCGTCGGCGCGACCGGCTGGGACGGGCACGGTTTGCTCGGCCTCGAGGATTCGATGGACTCCACGCTCGCCGGAACCGATGGATCCGAAACGTACGACCGCGGTTCCGACGGCGCTGTGATCCCCGGTAGCTGGCGTGACAAGCAACCGGCAGTCAACGGTTCGGGCGTCGAGCTGACCATCGATTCGGACCTCCAGTTCTACGTTCAGCAGCAGGTCCAGATCGCCAAGGACAAGTCGGGCGCAAAGAACGCCTCGGTGGTGGTCATGGACTCCAAGACGGGACAGGTGTTGGCCATGTCCAACGACAGCACCTTCAACCCCGCGATCGGCATCGACAAGAACGCGCCGACAGCCGAAATGGGCAATCCGTCGGTCAGTACGCCGTTCGAGCCCGGATCGGTGAACAAGATCGTCACCGCAGCAGCGGCCATCGAGGACGGTAAGACAACTCCGGACGAAGTTCTGCAGGTCCCGGGCAGCATCACGATGTCCGGTGCCACAGTCAAGGACGCGTGGGATCACGGTGTGGCTCCGTACACCTCTACCGGTGTGTTCGGAAAGTCCTCGAACGTCGGCACCTTGATGCTCGCTCAGCGAGTGGGCGAGGATCGCTACGCAGACATGCTGAACAGGTTCGGCCTCGGTCAACGCACCGACGTCGGGCTTCCCGGCGAGAGCGCGGGCAGCGTTCCGAGTCGTGACCAGTGGTCCGGCGGAACCTTCGCGAACTTGCCGATCGGGCAGGGTCTTTCGATGACAACCCTGCAGATGACCGGGATGTACCAGGCCATTGCCAACGACGGCGTGCGAATTCCTCCGCGGATCGTGAAGTCGACTGTCGATTCTTCCGGCACTCGGACCGAGACACCGCAGCCCGAGGGCGTCGAGGTGGTCAGCGCCCAGACAGCGGCGACGGTTCGGGACATGTTCCGATCGGTCACTCAGGAAGACACCGGCAACCAACGAGGAACCGGTGTTGCCGCGGGCGTCGAGGGATACCAGGTCAGCGGAAAGACCGGTACCGCGCAGCAGGTGGATCCGGCATGCAAGTGCTACTCCAACTCCAACTACTGGATCACCTTCGCAGGAATCGCGCCTGCGGACAATCCTCGATTCGTGATCGGAATCATGCTCGACGCACCGGTTCGCGGCGTGGACGGCGGCGGCGGTCAATCGGCAGCACCGCTGTTCCACAACATCGCGTCGTGGATGCTCCAGCGTGACAGTGTCCCGATGTCGCCGGACCCCGGTCGCAAGTTGGTGTTGCAGGCGGACTGATTGCGGTGTGTCGGTTTCGACACGGTCTTCGGGTGAATCCCGGACACGGTAATCTCAAACGTCGCAGTAACCTCATTCATCGCAGTGCGCGGAACTTTGCTTGCGCTGCGACCGCCATAGACCTATGACAGCCATAGACCTACGACAGCCTTAGAACAACGACAGCCGTAGAACAACGACAATTGCCAGGAGTCGAGTGACAGTGCCGAATCGTTTGCAATCGTCGAACTCGGACGGCGCTCCCGGGACGCGTCCGACACAACCGGTTGCTACCGCGATCACGGCGCTCTCCGAACTGTCCGGGGCTCGCCTCGAATGGGTCGGGCAACCGGGATCACAGTCGTCCGAGGTCGTCGTCAAGGGCGTGGACCTGCGTGCGCAGGGAATCGTGAGCGATGACCTCTTCGCCGCTCTGCCCGGCGCGAGGACCCACGGCGCTCAGTTCGCCGTCGACGCTCTGGGGCGTGGTGCGACCGCGATCTTGACCGACGAGGCCGGCCTCGAATTGATCGAGGCCGCTGACAAGGCGCCCGACCGGTCCGTCCCGGTTCTCGTTCATCCGAACCCGCGGGATGTGCTCGGTGAGATCTCAGCGGAGATCTACGGACGGCCCTCGGAGAAGATGCAGGTCGTCGGCATTACCGGCACATCCGGCAAGACCACGACGTCGTACTTGCTCGAAGCGGCGATTGCCGGAGCCGGCCGCAAGCCGGGGCTGGTTGGCACCATCGAGACTCGGATCGACGGCCGTCGGGTGCCCAGCGCTCTGACCACTCCGGAAGCTCCGCAACTCCATGCTCTGTTCGCCGTGATGGCAGAGCAGGGGATCGATACCGTCGTCATGGAGGTGTCCAGTCACGCGCTAGCTCTCGGACGCGTCGACGGCATCCGCTTCGACATCGGCGCGTTCACCAATCTTTCGCAGGATCACCTGGACTTCCATCGGGACTTCGAGGAGTACTTCCAGGCCAAGGCTCGGTTGTTCGATCCCGAGTCGACGGTGCGAGCCGAGCATGCCGTCGTCTGTGTCGACGACGTCTGGGGTCGACGGATGGCTGAGCTGGCCGCGACCGACGAGAGCGATGCGGTGACCACGGTCTCGACCTCGACGGCCGAGGCCGAGTGGAAGGTCGGCGCAGTCGAGGTTGCCGAGGACGGCTCGCAGACCTTCGAATTGGTCGGGCCGGACGGACAATCGTGGCCCGTCTCGCTTCGCCTCCCGGGTCGATACAACGTGGCCAACGCAGCCTTGGCGCTGACTGTCAGCTTCGCGGCCGGACTCGATCCGGACGCTGCTGTTCGAGCACTCGGAACGGTGGATGTCCCCGGACGCGTCCAGCGGATCGACCGCGGGCAGAGCTTCTTGGCGGTGGTCGACTACGCCCACAAACCGGCAGCGCTCGAAGCCGTGATCGCCACCCTGCGCAATCAGGTTCCCGGTCGAGTGGCTGTGGTCGTCGGTGCGGGCGGTGACCGCGACGCCGGCAAACGCACCCTCATGGGCGAAGCTGGTGCGAGGGGCGCAGACCTGCTGATCGTCACCGACGACAACCCGCGCACCGAGGATCCGGCGAAAATTCGCGCTTCGGTGATGCGAGGCGCCGTCGACGTTCCCGAATCCGAACGAGGCGAGGTTCGCGAAGTGGGGGACAGAGCGCTCGCGATCGAGCAGGCGGTTCGGTGGGCGCAGCCAGGCGACGTAGTTCTGGTCGCAGGCAAAGGCCACGAAGTGGGTCAAGAAATCGACGGGGTCAAACACCCATTCGACGACCGCGAGGTGTTGGGCGAAATGATCGGCCGATTCGCGATCAACACAGCACATGGAGGCAAGCAATGATCCCGATGACGCTCTCTCGGATCGCCGAGATCGTCGGAGGAACCCTGCATGACGTCGACGATCCGTCGACTCAGGTGACAGGAACCGTCGAATTCGATTCGCGCAAGGCTGGTCCAGGTGGACTGTTTCTCGCACTCCCCGGCGCACGCGTCGACGGTCACGACCATGCGGAAGCGGCGGTGGCAGCCGGTGCTGTGGCGGTGCTCGCGGCGCGGCCGGTCGGGGTTCCGGCGATAGTTGTCCCGTCGGTACCGAGCGACGGTCCGAGCGCGGTGATGTTGCTCGAACACGACACAGACGGATCGGGGGCTGCCGTCTTGCATGCCCTCGGCCTCCTGGCCAGGGCCGTGGTCGACGAACTGGCGGCAGAGGGGTCGGCTTCGGGGGGCGGGCTGACTCTGGTCGGTGTCACCGGTTCGGCAGGCAAGACCTCGACCAAGGACCTGATTGCGGCGCTGCTTCGCGAGCGCGGCGAGGTGGTCGCTCCACCAGGCTCGTTCAACAACGAACTGGGTCTGCCGTGGACCGTGCTCCGCGCCGACGAGAAGACCCGCTTCCTCGTCCTCGAGATGTCGGCCCGTGGAGTCGGTCACGTCGGCGAACTGACCAAGATCGCGCCGCCGAAGATCGGCGTCGTTCTCAACGTGGGTACCGCCCATCTCGGTGAGTTCGGTTCGCGTGAAGCGATCGCGGTCGCCAAAGGTGAACTGGTGGAAGCACTCCCGTCGGCAGCCGACGGTGGAGTTGCGGTGCTCAACGCCGACGATCGCATGGTCGCCGCAATGGCGAGTCGAACCAAGGCCCGGATCGTATTCGTCGGTCAGTCGGAAGACTGCGACGTTCGGGCGACCGACGTGGTTGTCGACGACCAGGCCAGGGCTTCCTTCACGCTGAACTGTTCACAGGGTTCTGCACGTATTCGATTGGCCGTTCACGGCGAACATCACGTGAGCAATGCTCTTGCCGCTGCGGCCGTCGCACTCGAGAACGGCCTCACGGTTGCCGACATCGCACGTGTCCTCGAGGGCACGAGGGCAGCGTCCGCGAGGCGGATGGAAGTCACCGAGCGCGCCGACGGCGTCACCGTCGTCAACGACAGTTACAACGCCAATCCCGATTCCATGCGCGCCGCCCTCAAGGCGTTGGTGTCCATGGCGCGATCGGATCGGCACTTCGGGCGCCGTAGCTGGGCTGTGCTCGGTGAGATGGGTGAGCTCGGACCGGAATCGGTTGTCGAGCACGACGCGATCGGTCGCCTTGCCGTCAGACTCGATGTGAGCAAGTTGATCGTCGTCGGAACGGGCCGCACTTCGCGTGCGATGCATCAAGGAGCGGTGATGGAGGGGTCGTGGGGTGACGAGTCCGTCGTCGTGCCCGACGCAGCTGCGGCAATCGCCATTCTCGAAGCGGAACTCGAACCGGGCGATCTCGTCCTGGTGAAGGCGTCCAAGTCGGTCGAACTGTGGACGGTCGCCGAAGCGATTCTGGCCGCAACACCCAGCGCCGACAGCGACAACACCGGTGATGAGAACAGCGATGGCGAGAACGGCGGGGATTCGCAGTGATCCAGATTCTTCTCGCCGCAGGCATCGCGCTGGCGGTCTCCATCATGCTCACGCCGATCCTGATCAAGGC
The DNA here is from genome assembly GCF_016598535.1 of Rhodococcus sp. P-2. Lineage (GTDB taxonomy): Bacteria > Actinomycetota > Actinomycetes > Mycobacteriales > Mycobacteriaceae > Rhodococcus_F > Rhodococcus_F baikonurensis. Next base: position 4,287,397 of record NZ_CP066779.1, read on the forward strand.
GTTCTCGAAACAAGGTTTCGGGCAGGAAATCCGAACCGAAGGTCCAGCCAGTCACCAGGCCAAGCGCGGCACTCCGACAATGGGTGGCGTCGCGATCCTGACCGGAATCTGGGCCGGCTATCTCGGCTCACACCTCATCGGTCTCGGCATGGACAACGCGGAGGGGCCATCGGCGTCCGGCCTACTCGTTCTCGGTCTGACCACCGCGCTCGGTGGAGTCGGTTTCCTCGACGACTTCATCAAGATCCGCAAGCAGCGCAATCTCGGACTGAACAAGACAGCGAAGCTGGTCGGCCAGTTCGTCGCTGCCATTGCCTTCGGAATCTTGGCCCTTCAGTTCCGCGGTGACGACGGGCTGACTCCGGGCAGTGTTCATCTGTCGTACGTTCGCGACATCGCTACCGTCTCACTCGGGTCCGTGGTCTTCATCGCTTTCTGCTACCTACTGGTCAGCGCGTGGTCCAATGCCGTCAACCTGACCGACGGACTCGACGGACTGGCCGCCGGAGCAATGAGTTTCGTTCTCGGCGCCTACGTCATCATCACGTTCTGGCAGTTCCGCTACTCGTGTGAGACCAACCCCGGCAAGGGTTGCTACGACGTCCGAGATCCCCTCGATCTTGCGGTGCTCTGCGCGGCCGGCGCCGGCGCGTGCATCGGTTTCCTCTGGTGGAATGCCGCACCCGCCAAGATCTTCATGGGCGACACCGGTTCTCTTGCCCTCGGCGGCATGCTCGCCGGGTTGTCGATCACCACCAGCACGGAACTGTTGATGGTTGTCATCGGTGCGCTGTTCGTCGCGGAGGCCGCGTCGGTGGTGATCCAGGTAGCGGTGTTCCGGTCCAGCCGACGGCGGGTCTTCCGAATGGCGCCGTTCCATCACCACTTCGAACTCGCCGGGTGGGCTGAAACCACGGTGATCATCAGATTCTGGTTGCTGGCTGCTATTGCGTCGGCGATCGGATTGGCACTCTTCTACAGCGAATACCTCGCAGCGCTCGGAGGCTGAAAACCATGACCAGCTCAGCGGATTCCGAGAACGATCTGTCCTGGCTCCGCGGTACGCGAGTGCTGGTCGCCGGTGGGCGGGTGTCCGGTCAAGCGACCATCGAACCACTCGTCGCTCTCGGTGCTGTCGTGACAGTGGCCGATTCGACCTTGGACTTCGCGCAGCGCTGCGCCGAGCTCGGTGCGGACATGGTGACCACCACCTCGATCGAGGATGCCCCGGATTCGATCACCGAGTACGGGCTCGTCGTCACCAGTCCTGGCTTTCGGCCGGATGCACCGATCCTTGCAGCTGCCGCCGGTCACGGGATTCCCATCTGGGGAGACGTCGAGTTCTCGTGGCGCGTCGACCACAGCGGACACTTCGGCGGGCCCCGTAAATGGCTCGTGGTGACAGGGACGAACGGAAAGACCACGACGACGTCGATGCTGGCCTCGATTCTCGACGCCTCCGGAGTCGTCGGCCGAGCCTGCGGAAACATCGGACTGCCGATTCTCGACGCACTCGCCGAGACGTCGCCGCGCGTGGAGTACCTCGCTGTCGAACTGTCGTCTTTCCAATTGCACTGGGCACCTTCGGTGCGTCCGGATGCCGGCGTGGTCCTCAATGTCGCCGAGGATCACCTCGACTGGCACGGCGGAATGAGCGCGTACGCCGAGGCCAAGTCGCGGGCGCTGAGTGGAAAGGTTGCGGTGGTCGGCCTCGATGACGCAATCGCTTCCGAACTGGGAACTCGCGCAACGGCAGACATTGTCACCGGATTCAGATTGGGTGAACCGGGCGAAGGAGAACTGGGTGTCGAAGCGGGACACCTCGTGGACAACGCTTTCGGCGATCACGTCCGCTTGGCCGAAGCAGCTTCCATCGATCCGGCCGGCCCGGCAGGCGTCATGGACGCGCTTGCCGCTGCAGCCTTGGCGCGGGCACTCGGATTCGAAGCAGACGTCGTCGAACGCGGTCTGGCCGCACACAAGGTCGGCCCACACCGCGGCGCCCTGGTCGGCCGTGTCGGATCCGTTGTGTACATCGACGATTCCAAGGCCACCAACCCGCACGCAGCCAGACCGTCGATACTCGCGCACGACCGCGTCGTCTGGGTTGCAGGCGGTCTGCTCAAGGGAGCAAGCGTCGACCAGTTGGTGAGCGAAGTGGGACCGCGATTGTCCGGCGCTGTACTTCTCGGCCGTGATGCCGGTGTGATCGAGGACGCGCTGGCGCGACACGCGCCCGATGTTCCCGTGGTGCACATGCTGTCGGGGGACGATGAAGCGGTGAGCGAAACCAGCAGCAACTCGACTCTCACCATCCGACTGCCGTCGGGTGCCGACGCGGATGCCGTCATGGCGGCAGTGGTAGTCGAAGCTGCCGAGTTGGCGTCCCCCGGTGATGCGGTTGTACTCGCCCCGGCCGCCGCGTCGCTGGATATGTTCGCGAGCTACGGACATCGTGGTGACAGCTTCGCCGCCGCTGTAGCAGCATTACCCGATCCGTTCACCGATTCGCCTGGCGAAGCCGGGAACTTGCGATGACCAAGGGTCCCAAGACCCGAATCGGTGCCTGGTTGTCGCGGCCGTTGGCGTCGTTCCACCTGGTGGTGACGATTGCCACGATGTTGACCGTCTTGGGGCTCGTGATGGTTCTCTCGGCGTCGAGCGTCGAGCAGTACGTGTCCGGTGGATCGGCATATTCGCTGTTCACTCAGCAGTTGATCTTCGCGATTCTCGGGGCGGTGCTCTTCTACGTCGCGCTGCGCATCCCGGCGAGAGTGCTCCGGCAGTATTCGTTTCCGCTGTTCGTCGTCGTGCTCATCATGCTGGTACTCGTCCTGATTCCGGGCATCGGCACCGAAGCGCAGGGCGCGCGTCGCTGGTTCAACGTCGGTGGGTTCTCGGTGCAGCCGTCGGAAATCATGAAGGTCGCGCTGGCGATCTGGGGCGCACATCTGTTGGCCTCGAGGCGGCCGGACGACCGATCCGTGAAGTCGATCCTGATTCCGCTCGTGCCCGCTGCGATGCTGGTCTTCGCCCTGGTCGTCGCGCAGCCGAACCTCAGTACGACCATCGCATTGGGGATCATCGTCGGCGCCTTGCTGTGGTTCGGTGGGCTGCCACTGAAACTTTTCGGCTCGATAGCGGTGACGGGCGTCGTCGTGGCGGGCGTGCTGGCCATGACGGCTGGTTATCGTTCCGATCGAGTTCAGGCCTTCTTCAACAAGAGCGACGACCTGCAGGGCAACAACTATCAGGCCAAGCAGGCTTTGTATTCGCTCGCCGACGGGGGCTTTTTCGGACGCGGACTCGGTCAGAGCGTCGCAAAGTGGAACTACCTACCCAACGCGCACAACGACTTTATCTTCGCGATCATCGGCGAAGAGCTGGGATTTGTCGGCTGCGCGGTCGTGATCGGTTTGTTCGCCGTGTTCGTGTACACGGGATTGAGAATCGCAGCGCGCAGCATCGATCCGTTCTGGCGCCTCCTGTCGGCTACCGCGACTACCTGGATCGTCGGCCAGGCGATGATCAACATCGGTTACGTCATCGGACTGCTGCCGGTGACCGGACTCCAGTTGCCCTTGGTCTCCGCCGGTGGTTCGTCCCTGGCGATCACGCTGTTCATGTTCGGCGTCATCGCCAATGCAGCCCGACACGAGCCGGAAGCAGTTGCCGCTCTGAACTCCGGGCAGGACGGCAAGATCTCGAAGTTGCTCAGACTGCCCAAGCCGGTGTTGTACCACCCGCCGTCAGGGGGTCGGCCGATCCGTCGACCGAAGCCCGCACGGCAGATCGAACCGGCGCGCGGACGCGACGGCCGGCGCGCGATCGAGACGGGTGATCGACGCAAGCGGGCAGATCAAGGTGCTCGCACATCCGCGGATTCCACACGAGGTGCGGCCGCTGGGTCACGGAAGCGCACCGCGGGAGGGCAGAATGGTCAGCGTCGGCAGGCGCCGACACGTAGGGCACAAGATCCACGAGAAGTTCGAGAGCGAGGAATTCGTAGGTGAGCGGCAACAAATCGGCTCTGTCGGTAGTGGTGGCAGGGGGAGGCACGGCTGGTCATATCGAACCCGCACTTGCGGTCGCGGACGCGGTCAAGGCCGCTCAGCCCGATACCAGGATCACCGCACTCGGGACAGCGCGTGGTCTCGAAACCACCTTGGTTCCTGCTCGCGGGTACACCCTCGAACTCATTCCGCCGGTTCCGCTTCCCCGTAAGCCCACGATGGATCTGGTGAAACTGCCGACACGCATCCTGGCCTCGGTGCGCAGGACGCGCGAGGTACTCGATTCCGTCGACGCTGACGTGATCGTCGGTTTCGGCGGCTACGTCGCGCTTCCGGCCTACCTTGCCGCCCGCGGTGGTGTTCTTCGGCGCCGCCGCAAGATTCCGATCGTCATCCACGAGGCGAACGCCAGTGCCGGCATCGCGAACAAGATCGGTGCCCGCCTGGCGACGCGTGTGCTTGCTGCCGTTCCGGGGTCGGGTGTGAAGAACCGAGGCGATCAGGACGCCGAGATCGTCGGCATTCCGGTGCGGGCGTCGATCGCGAATTTCGATCGAGCAGGTCTCCGCTCGCAAGCGCGCGAGTACTTCGGACTGCCGCAGGACGGTCCCGTTCTGCTCGTCTTCGGTGGATCGCAGGGCGCGAAGTCGCTCAACGACGCGGTGTCCGGAGCAGCGGAAGAACTGGCCAAGGCCGGGATCTCGGTGCTGCACGCTCACGGTCCCAAGAACTCTCTCGAGGTCACGCAGTACTCGGAAACGGCACCGTACGTGGCTGTTCCTTATCTTTCACGGATGGATCTCGCGTACGCCGCAGCCGACGCGACCATTTGTCGTTCCGGCGCGATGACGGTTGCCGAGGTCTCTGCCGTCGGGCTTCCGGCTGTCTACGTTCCGCTGCCGCACGGCAATGGTGAGCAGGAGCTCAACGCGAAACCCGTTGTCGCAGCGGGCGGCGCGATCATCGTCTCCGACAACGAGCTCACGCCGACGTTCGTCGCCGGTACTGTCGTGCCGATGCTGAGCGACAGCGCGCGCCTCGACAAGATGAGCAGTGGCGCTGCCAATGTCGGACACCGCACGGCGGCAACCGAGATCGCACGGATAGTGCTCGACATCGCGGCAAAGGAAAACGCCGTCCAGGAAAACGCAAGGGGAAACCGATGACCGCGCTGCCCGCCCACCTCGAGCGAGTACACATGGTCGGAATCGGCGGTGCCGGTATGTCCGGCATCGCGCGAATTCTGCTTTCCCGCGGGGGCCTGGTATCGGGTTCGGACGCCAAGGAGAGCCGAGGGGTCCTGGCGCTTCGTGCACGCGGGGCGCAGGTTCGGATCGGCCACGACGCCGATGCTCTCGACCTGCTGCCCGGTGGTCCGACCGTCGTCGTCACGACGCACGCAGCCATCCCGAAGGACAACCCGGAACTCGTCGAGGCCGCTCGCCGCGGAATCCCGGTGATTCTTCGACCGGCTGTCCTTGCTTCGCTCATGCAGGGCAATCGCACGTTCCTGGTTTCGGGTACACACGGCAAGACGTCGACGACCTCGATGCTCGTGGTCGCCCTGCAGCACTGTGGTTTCGACCCGTCTTTCGCCGTCGGTGGCGAACTCAACGAGGCGGGAACGAACGCCCATCACGGTAGTGGTGACGTCTTCGTCGCCGAGGCGGACGAGAGCGACGGGTCACTGCTTCAGTACGACCCCAACGTGATCGTCGTGACCAACATCGAGGCCGATCACCTCGACTACTTCGGCAGCGTCGAAGCCTACGTGAAGGTGTTCGACGATTTTGTCGACAAGCTACGTCCGGGCGGACTCTTGATTGCCTGCCTCGACGATCCGGGATCTGCAGACCTCGCGAAGCGAATCGTGGCCTCGGGTCGTTCGGACATCCGGGTACTCGGTTACGGATCAGCAGACGCGCAGGAAGTGGAGGCGGGCACTGCCTTCGAGCCTGTCGACGGCGTCGAGGTCGGAGTCCGACTACTTGGCTTCCATGCACACGACGTCGGGGGAGTCCTGCAGTTCCAGCTCGCCGGCGAGAGCGCTGCGCGAACCGTGCGGATGGCAGTGCCGGGTCGTCACATGGCGCTCAATGCACTTGCCGCTCTGCTGGCCGCCCGTGACGCCGGCGCCGAGACGGAGGAAATCGTCGAGGGGCTCGCCGGATTCGGCGGCGTCCACCGCCGATTCCAGTTCACCGGCCGCGAGCGTGGTGTCCGCGTGTTCGACGACTACGCCCACCATCCGACCGAAGTTCGGGCGGTCCTCGGCGCGGCGGCGGATCTGGTTCGACCGGAAGACGATTCGTCGTCGACCAATTCGGCCGCCGGACGCGTGATCGTGGTCTTCCAACCTCATCTCTATTCGCGCACAGCCGCGTTTGCCGAGGAGTTCGCGCAGGCACTGGACTTGGCCGACGAGGTAGTGGTTCTCGACGTCTACGGCGCTCGCGAAGAGCCGATGCCGGGCGTCAGCGGTGCGCTGGTCGCTCAATCGGTCACCAAACCTGTTCACTATCAACCTGATCTGTCGCAGGCGCCGAAGCAGGTTGCGGCGTTGGCTCACCCCGGCGACATCGTCATCACGATGGGTGCCGGCGACGTCACCATGCTCGGCAAACAGATCCTCGATGCTTTGCGTTCGGCGCCGCATCCCGCGCCGCGATGACACCCGACGCACGAAGTCGGCGCGGGCGTCGAGACCCTCAAGCCAGACGCGCCACCAGCACGCGTCGGCGTAGTACTCGCACCGAATCGCGATACTCGACGCGGTCGACGGAGCCGGCTCCCGAACCCACACCGACTCGTAAGTGGTTCAAGCGACCGCTGATCGTGGCCCCGCTGGCAATCGTGCTGGTGGTGGGGATCGCGCTGACGGCCTGGTTGTCTCCGGTGCTCTCGGTCCGGGGCACCGAAGTTCTCGGTGCGACGACCGTCAGTGAGGAACAGATCCTTTCGCTCCTGGCCGTACCGACCGGTCAGCCGTTGATGCGGGTCGACACCGGCGCCGCCGCGGCACGTGTCGCGACGATTCCGAAGGTGGCCTCTGCTCGTGTGCAGCGGATGTATCCGTCGACCATCCGCGTCACCGTCACCGAACGGGTACCGGTTGTCTTCGTCGATTCACCTGAGGGCGCACACCTGCTGGACGAGAAGGGTGTCGATTTCGAGATGGGCGTCCCGCCGCCCGGGGTTCCGCGTCTGGTGACACCGACGCCCGGGTGGAACGACGAGCCGACGCTCGCTGCTCTCGAGGTGTTGTCGGTGTTGCCGCCGGATCTGAGATTTCAGGTGGGAGAGGTTGCCGCTCGGTCGATTTCGAGTGTCACGCTGACACTGCTCGACGGTCGCGTCGTAAACTGGGGCGGTGTCGAGCACTCGGATCGTAAGGCTGCCGTGACGCTTCCGCTGTTGACTCAGCCGGGGCAGACGTACGACGTGTCCAGTCCTGATCTGCCGACGGTCCGATAGCGCGCGGTGCACTCGTGCGTCGGTGCGTGGCAAATACTTCGGTGTGTCCCGGCGCGCCTAATGGCGGAACGCGACGACGGTGCATAGCGTTTCGTTTCAGATCGAATACTTGACATAACTCTAACCCTGTGGTTGAGGTTTAGAGTTTATCTCGAACACCAGCAGTAACAAAGACCCAGCAGTTACAAAGACAGCAGCAGTACCAAAGACAGCAGCACTGACAAGCAGCGTGAAACACGACACGGAAGGCGAGAGCCGATGACGCCCCCGCACAACTACCTCGCCGTAATCAAGGTCGTCGGCATCGGCGGCGGCGGCGTGAACGCAGTCAACCGCATGATCGAACAGGGACTCAAGGGAGTCGAGTTCATCGCGGTCAACACGGACGCGCAAGCCCTTCTGATGAGTGACGCCGACGTCAAGCTCGACGTCGGTCGTGAATTGACCCGTGGCCTCGGCGCCGGTGCTGACCCTGAAGTGGGTCGCAAGGCAGCCGAAGATCACAAGGACGAGATCGAAGAGGTCATCAAGGGCGCCGACATGGTGTTCGTGACCGCAGGCGAGGGTGGTGGCACCGGAACCGGTGGTGCCCCTGTCGTGGCAAGCATCGCCCGGAAGCTGGGCGCACTCACCGTCGGCGTCGTGACTCGGCCGTTCTCCTTCGAGGGCAAGCGTCGTGGGGGACAGGCGGATACCGGAATCCAGGCGCTCCGCGAGTCCTGCGACACGCTGATCGTCATTCCCAACGATCGCCTGCTCCAGCTGGGTGACGCGGCCGTCAGCCTCATGGATGCCTTCCGCAGCGCCGACGAGGTTCTCCTCAACGGCGTCCAGGGCATCACCGACCTCATCACCACCCCGGGCCTGATCAACGTCGACTTCGCGGACGTCAAGGGTGTCATGTCCGGCGCCGGCAGCGCTTTGATGGGCATCGGATCCTCACGTGGTGAGGGACGCGCTATCAAGGCGGCAGAATCCGCGATCAATTCCCCGCTCCTCGAAGCATCGATGGAAGGCGCCCGCGGCGTTCTCCTGTCGATCGCCGGCGGCAGCGATCTGGGTCTGTTCGAGATCAACGAGGCGGCTTCGCTGGTGCAGGAAGCTGCGCACATCGACGCCAACATCATCTTCGGAACGGTCATCGACGATTCACTCGGCGACGAGGTTCGTGTGACGGTCATCGCTGCAGGATTCGACGGAGGAGCTCCGGCTCGCCGTCCCGTGGAGTCGACCGCGCAGGGACGTGGGGCAATCGGTGCCGGGCGCGCAGGTGAGGTCGGCCGGTCACCGGTGGCCGCCGAACCTGCTGGCGAGCAGCCGATTTCCGCAGCGCGCGAGACCACCGGTTCGGGCAGCTTGCCTCCGATCGGTGGCCCACGCCATGCGCCGGTCCAGGAAGACGACGGCGACGACGACGTCGATGTGCCGGTCTTCATGCGTCGCTGACGTAGGGCTACAAACAGTTTCGCGAACAGGGTGCCCGGAATTTCTGGGTACCCTGTTCTTGACTGGATGTCCGGTCACGTCTGAGCCGGACGACAACTTTCGACGTTTGTGAGCACACATATCTTGAGTACCGAGAAGTCGACCACCCGCACCCGCATTCGCCGCGTCGTGACCAGCCGAGCCGGTGGTGTTTCCGCGTCACCGTACGAGTCGTTCAATCTCGGCGATCACGTCGGAGACGATCCGGCGGCCGTCGATGCGAATCGCCGTCGCCTGGCACGCGAAATAGGCGTCGAGCCTGACCATCTCGTGTGGATGGAACAAATCCACTCGCGCAACGTCACTGTCGTGACGGAACCGACCGACGAAGTGATTCCGGTGACGGACGCTCTGGTCACCACCGTTCCCGGCCTGGCGCTCGCCACTCTCAGTGCTGACTGTGTTCCCGTTCTGCTCTCCGACGAGGAGGCCGGTGTGATCGCGGCCGTTCATGCCGGACGGATCGGTGCCCGCATCGGTATCGTCCCGCGCGTCCTCGCGGAGATGGTGCGACAGGGCGCGGACGTCTCACGTATCGGCGCCTTCCTCGGTCCGGCAGCCAGCGGACGCCAGTACGAGGTTCCCGCCGCGATGCGCGCAGACGTGGAAAAGCACTTGCCGGGCAGCGCAACTCGCACCGAGAAGGGCACGCCGGGACTCGATCTACGTGCGGGACTGCGTAAGCAGTTGCTCGCCGCGGGTGTGTCCGGTGTCGCCGAGGACCCCCGGTGCACGATCGAGGATCGCGCGTTGTTCAGTCATCGCCGAGAATCTCTGACCGGGCGTCAAGCTGCAGTGATCTGGATGGAAGCGCCCGCAGCGCAGGAAACCGTCTAGGCAGAAATGCGCCAGACGGATATGCGGCTGACAGAAATATCGACGGCACTCGACTCGGTGAGGGCGCGACTGGCGGCCGCCTGCCTTGCCGCCGGTCGTGAAGTTTCCGACGTAGCACTGCTGCCAGTTACCAAATTCTTTCCGGCGTCCGACGCCCGAATCCTGTACGAACTGGGTTGCCGTGAATTCGGTGAGTCTCGTGAGCAGGAAGCAGTGGAGAAGGTTGCGGACTTCGACCGCGCTGCAGAGAGCGGCGCGATCGACGATCCGGTTCGCTGGCACATGATCGGGCAGTTGCAGCGCAACAAAGCGCGTTCGGTAGCGAAGTGGGCCTACGCAATTCACTCGGTGGACAGTGCGCGACTGGCCGATGCGCTCGATCGGGCGGCGCTCGGAGCTTTGTCCGACGGAGAGCGCACAGCGCCGCTGCGGGTGCTCATCCAGGTAAGTCTGGACGGCGACCCTGCGCGTGGCGGAGTTCCGACGGGAGAGCTAACCCCTCTTGCCGAGCGGATCGAATCAGCCGAAGGTCTCGAATTCGCGGGACTGATGGCCGTCCCGCCGCTTGGGTCAGAACCGGACGAGCAGTTCGAAATCCTCCGCAGGGCACATCTTTTGATTCTCGAATCGCATCCACGGGCAACCGAACTCTCGGCAGGAATGACCGGTGATCTGGAGGCCGCAGTGCGCCATGGATCAACCTGCGTGCGTGTCGGAACCGCACTGCTCGGCTCACGACCAGTAATCTCGAGGTGATCGCTCAGGTGATCGCCCAACCCGTCCACACCGCTGCGACCGGTCGCAGTCGGATTGATTCCGCCGCGCCAAGGAAGGTCGATCAATGAGCAACCTGCATAAGTTCAAGGCTTACTTCGGCATGGTTCCCCTCGATGACTACGAGGACGAATACGTGGAGGAGCCCGATCAGGCTCGCCGCGCACCCCGTCGTAGTCACGACGGCTATGCCGAGCGCGACGACCGCGAATTCGTCGAACCTGCCTTCTCGAAGGCGAGCTACGCGCCCAGTCGTCGTGACGAAGAGGACGCGGAGTTCGATCGCTACGATTCCCGGCCCCGCGTCGACACCGTTCCCAGTCGCAGTAGCCGCCCGGCGATGGCGCCGCGCCCGGCAAGCCGCGGCAACCTCGCGGTCGACGCTCGTGCAGAGCGTCCCGAAGCGCGACGTGCACCTGTTGTCGATGACGGCGGCCCGCTCGCCAAGATCACGACGCTGCGTCCGCAGAGCTACGCAGAGGCCCGCACCATCGGTGAGCGGTTCCGCGACGGCACTCCCGTCATCATGGATCTGGTCGACATGAGCAACGCCGACGCGAAGCGTCTGGTCGATTTCGCGGCCGGCCTGGCGTTCGCATTGCGTGGTTCTTTCGACAAGGTAGCCACCAAAGTGTTTCTTCTCTCACCGGCCGACATCGACGTTTCCGCTGAGGAACGCCGTCGGATCGCCGAGACGGGTTTCTACAGCCAGAAATGATGGTCTCGACCGCAGTCCGGCCCCTGAGCAGGGGTGACGTGAGCACATTCGAACGGCGGCCCGTCTCGGCGGGCGCCGCATTCGGACCCATCGCCGGCCGTTACAAGGCGGACGCGATGCGGACCGGTTCCGGAATTGCTGCGGTGTGTCTGTTTTGGACACAACGCAGAAGTCAGGCAGAGTGAGGGTGTGGACGCGCTTCTCTCTGTGATCTATCTGGTGCTGGTTGTCTTCTGGCTGTTGCTGATCGGCAGAGTGATCGTCGAGTTCGTTCGTTCGTTTGCCAGAGATTGGCGACCGACCGGATTGGTCGCTGTCATTCTCGAAACCATTTTTACGATCACCGATCCTCCGGTGAAACTGCTCCGCAGGTTGATCCCCCCGATCAACCTCGGTGGAGTTCGCTTGGATCTATCCATCATGGTCTTGCTTTTCATCGTCATCATCCTGATGTCGGTTGTTCGCTGAGCGCAGTCCGAGTGAGTGGTGTGCCAGAATGGAACCCATAACTCATACGGTGGTTCGCCACTACGTAGACTGTGTTGCAACTGAATGCTTGCTAGACCGCCAAATGACGCGTGAAGGGATCCTTCCATGCCGCAACTGACTCCAGCTGACGTGCACAACGTTGCGTTCAGCAAGCCGCCTATCGGCAAGCGTGGCTACAACGAGGACGAGGTCGACGCATTCCTCGACCTCGTCGAACAGGCGCTGTCGCAGCTCATCGAAGAGAATGCGGACCTGCGCCAGCGCGTAGGTGAGCTGGATCAGGAGCTCGCGGCTGCCAAGAAGTCGCCGGCACCGGCTCAGCAAGCGGCACCCGTCGCAGCGCAGCCCAAGCCGGAGCCCGCTCGGGTCGTCGAGCCGCCCAAGCCTGCACCTGTTGCAGCACCGGTTCCCGCCGCCGCTGCCGTCGCAGCGCCGCAGAGTGGCGACACCCACATGCAGGCCGCGAAGGTCCTCGGACTGGCTCAGGAGATGGCGGATCGTCTCACCAACGATGCGAAGACCGAGTCCGAGCAGCTGCTCGGCAGTGCTCGCACCAACTCCGAGCAGCTCATGAGCGAGGCTCGCAGCAAGGCCGACGGCATGATCGCGGATGCGCGCAACAAGTCGGAGGCAATGCTCACCGACGCTCAGACCCGCTCCGAGACCCAGCTTCGCCAGGCTCAGGAGAAGGCAGACGCTCTCAAGGCGGACGCCGAGAAGAAGCACACCGAAATCATGGCGACCATCAACCAGCAGCGTTCGGTCCTCGAAGGCCGTATCGAGCAGCTGAAGACGTTCGAACGTGAGTACCGGGTGCGCCTGAAGTCCTACCTGGAATCGCAGCTCGAAGAGCTCGAACAGCGTGGCTCGGCCGTTCCGGTCGACGGCGGACAGGATTCCTACAGCCCGTCCTTCGCCAAGGGGAACAGCTGACCGAGAGCGCCCCGTCGGCTCAGCTATCGGACCGGACAAAGGTTGATACGTGCTGGTCGTGACGTTGGTTCTCGCGGGAGTTGGCTTCGCACTCCTGATCGTTGCCCTGACCACAGGGTCGCTGATCTGGGCGTGGGCATGTATCGCGATTTGTGTAGCAGGTGCCGTCCTTCTGCTGGTCAGTGCGCTGACCAGCAGGAAGGCGGTTCCTTCGTTGGATGACCCGGTATCGGGCAGTGGCATGTCGTCGCCGTACGGTCGAGGCGAGAGTTCCTCGGATTCCTCGACCGGTGATGCAGCCACTGTCAACGACGACAATCCGGGAAACCATGGCGAAGCGTCGGGCGGCAAGACCTAAGCTCTACCGAAGTCCTAGGCTGTACCGAAGTCCTGGCCATACCGAAGTCCTGGGCAGTACCGACACGTCGTAGGACAAGTATTAGACTGTCGATCACGAATACCTGGCTTTGATCCGGCAATCACCGGGGAGCTTTCGGAAGAACGGTTCTTGCCGCTTCAGGCGACGAGAACTCAGTAGAACCGAACGGGTGAGCCCGTCACAGCTCGATCGAGTGGCACCTCGGGATCCAAGCGCGGATCGGCGGGGTGCAAACGGGGTGGTACCGCGGTGTCGGCGCACAAGCGCCACGTCGTCCCCGTGCCGAGTCCGACTGGCACGAGGAGATCGCCATGGCGAGTAACGGGTATCCCAAAGTCGACTACGGTGTCCCCGCCGACACCGGAGTCAAGTTCCCCGATCTGGAACAGAAAGTCCTGAAACAGTGGGACGACGACGACACCTTCCGTGCGTCGGTTGCCAATCGGGACGGTAACGAAGAGTTCGTTTTCTACGACGGACCGCCATTCGCAAACGGTTTGCCGCATTACGGTCACCTGCTGACGGGGTACGTCAAGGACCTGGTGCCGCGCTTCCAGACCATGCGTGGACGCAAGGTCGAGCGACGCTTCGGCTGGGATTGCCACGGCCTGCCCGCGGAACTCGAAGCGGAGAAGCAACTCGGCATCAAGGACAAGGCCGAGATCGAAGTCATGGGTCTGGCCAAGTTCAACGAGTACTGCAAGGCCTCGGTGCTCAAGTACACCGACGAGTGGCGTGACTACGTCACCCGCCAGGCACGTTGGGTCGACTTCGACAACGACTACAAGACCCTGGACGTCGACTTCATGGAGTCCGTCATGTGGGCCTTCAAGGAGCTGCACGACAAGGGCCTGATCTATCAGGGCTTCCGCGTGCTGCCGTACAGCTGGTACGAGCAGACTCCGCTGTCCAATCAGGAGACTCGCCTCGACGACGCGTACAAGATGCGTCAGGATCCCGCAGTCACGGTCGACATGCCGCTGGTCGCTCCGGGTTCACCCCTCGACGGCGCAAACGCGATCATCTGGACCACGACTCCGTGGACCCTGCCGTCCAACTTGGCGACTGCGGTGCATCCCGAGGTCGACTACGTTCAGGTGCTCGGTGAGGACGGAAAGCGGTATGTGCTCGCGGAAGCGCGGGTGGCTCATTACGCACGTGAGCTGGGGGAGGACCCCGAGGTCGTGTCCCGTCACAAGGGCACCGAGTTGGTCGGACTGTCTTACACGCCGCCGTTCGACTTCTTCCTCGGACATCCGAACGCACACGTCGTGCTCTCGGCCGACTACGTGACAACCGACTCCGGAACCGGAATCGTCCACCTCGCACCGGCTTTCGGTGAAGAGGATATGGATGTCGCCACGGCAAACGGCATCGAGGTCGTGCAGCCACTCGATCCAGGTGGAAAGTTCACCTCGATGGTTCCGCCGTACGAGGGCTTGATGGTCTTCGACGCCAACCCCGTCATCATCAAGGACCTCAAGGCTGCCGGAAAGCTGCTGCGGCACGAGACGATCGAGCACTCCTACCCGCACAGTTGGCGCAGTGGGCAGCCGCTCATCTACATGGCGGTTCCGTCGTGGTTCGTCGCGGTCACCAAGTTCCGCGACCGCATGGTCGAGCTGAACAAGGACATCACCTGGGTGCCCGAGCACATCCGTGACGGCCAGTTCGGCAAGTGGCTCGAAGGTGCCCGTGACTGGAACATCAGCCGAAACCGCTACTGGGGCAGCCCGATCCCGGTGTGGGTGTCGGACGATCCGCAGTACCCGCGTACGGACGTGTACGGATCGCTCGACCAGTTGGAGGCAGACTTCGGTGTGCGTCCGACCGATCTGCATCGGCCGATGATCGACGACCTGGTCCGCCCGAATCCGGACGATCCGACCGGGAAGTCGATGATGCGCCGTGTTCCCGAGGTGCTCGACTGCTGGTTCGAATCCGGTTCGATGCCGTATGCGCAGGTGCACTACCCATTCGAGAACCGTGAATGGTTCGAGGGCCATTTCCCGGGCGATTTCATCGTCGAGTACAACGGCCAGACTCGCGGCTGGTTCTACACGCTGCACGTGCTGGCCACCGCACTCTTCGATCGTCCGGCGTTCAAAACCGTTGCCGCGCACGGCATCGTGCTCGGCGACGACGGACTGAAGATGAGCAAGTCCAAGGGCAACTATCCGGACGTGAAGGAGGTGTTCAACCGCGACGGCAGCGATGCGATGCGATGGTTCCTGATGTCTTCGCCGATCCTGCGCGGGGGAAACCTCATCGTGACCGAGCAGGGCATCCGCGAAGGTGTGCGTCAGGCGTTGCTCCCGCTGTGGAACGCCTGGAGCTTCCTGCAGTTGTACGCGCCGGAATCCGGTGTGTGGCGTACCGATTCGGAGAACATCCTCGATCAGTACATCCTGGCCAAACTCGCGACCACCCGCGACGTGATCACCGAGGCCCTCGAGGTCAACGATATTGCCGGCGCGTGCGACGAGCTTCGGTTGTTCTGTGACGCGCTCACCAACTGGTATGTGCGACGTTCTCGTTCGCGGTTCTGGGACGAGGATCGCGACGCGATCGACACCTTGCACACCGTGCTCGAGGTCGTGACGCGTCTCGCCGCGCCGCTGTTGCCGTTGGTGTCCGAGGTGATCTGGCGCGGGCTGACCGGGGAGCGCTCGGTTCACCTGGCTGATTGGCCGGAGGCGTCGGAGCTCCCGGCGAACCCCGAGCTGGTAGCGGCGATGGACGACGTCCGGACCGTGTGCTCCACGGTGTTGAGCCTGCGCAAGGCACAGAATCTGCGTGTCCGCCTTCCGTTGCCTGAGGTCACGGTCGCGGCGCCCGACGCCGAGCGTCTGCGTCCGTTCCTCGGACTGATCGCCGACGAGGTCAACGTCAAGAAGGTCGATCTGACCGATGACGTCGACGTGCACGGGCGCTTCGAGATCGCAGTGAACGCGCGTGCTGCAGGACCGCGTCTGGGCAAGTCCGTACAGACCGTCATCAAGGCGGTCAAGGCGGGCGACTGGACCGAGAACGCGGACGGCGTCGTGGTTGCGGCGGGCATCGAACTGCTGCCAGAGGAGTACACGCAGAAACTGGTTGCAGCCGAGCCGGATTCGACGGCTGCACTGCCCGACGGTGCGGGACTGGTCGTACTCGACTCCGCTGTGACGGAGGAACTCGAAGCCGAGGGCTGGGCCAAGGACCGTATCCGTCAGTTGCAGGATGCGCGTCGTGCCGCCGGTTTGGATGTCTCGGACCGGATCAACGTCGTGCTCGAGGTTCCGCAGGACTGCAAGGAGTGGGCGGAGCGTCATCGCGAATTGATCGCCGGTGAGGTTCTGGCCACCTCGTTCTCGGTGGGTGAAGCAGGAGACGACGCCGTCGATCTCGGTGACGGTATCCGCGCCGCGATCACGAAGGTCTAGTACCGACGCGACTACTCCGGCTCCCGATGAATGTCTGTATGTCGGGGTGCCGGAGTAGTTTGCTCTCATGGGTACGAGCAAGGAAACCGTGGCGCGCATTCTCGAGCAGTTGGAACCGCTCGACGTGCGGGCAAGGGCGATGTTCGGCGAGTACGGATTGTATTGCGACGAGAAGATCGTGGGCTTGATCTGCGGAGACGTCTTGTTCGTCAAACCCACCGAGGTCAGTGCTGATTTCGGGTCAGAGGCCGATCTGGCTCCGCCGTACCCGGGGGCAAAGGATTACTACCGGGTGCCGGAGGAACGGCTGCAGGACCTCGATCACCTGCACGCCTTCATTCAACGGACTGCCGACGTACTACCCCTGCCGAAGAAGAAGTCGCCCAAGAAGAAGGCGCGGACGTAGATTCTGCACCTACTTTTGAGAGAACCGTAACGCCCGATGAATCAAGGTGATCCCACACGAAGTCGCAGGTGGGTGCTGCATCTCGACATGGATGCGTTTTTCGCTTCCGCCGAGCAGTTGACGCGTCCCACGCTGCGAGGTCGGCCGGTGCTGGTCGGCGGCTTGGGCGGGCGCGGAGTGGTGGCCGGGGCAAGTTACGAAGCGAGAGTTTTCGGTGCGCGTTCGGCAATGCCGATGCACCAAGCACGCCGGATGGTCGGTGGCGGAGCGGTGGTATTGCCACCGCGGATGTCGTTGTATTCGGTTCTGAGTAAACGCACCTTCGACGCGTTGCGCCTTCGTATGCCGATCCTCGAGCAATTGTCGGTGGACGAGGCCTTCGGCGAACCAGTGGAATTGGCCGGAGTCGGCGCCGACGAGGTCCGCGCGTTTTGCGAGGACCTGCGGGCGTTGATCAAAGCCGAGACCGGGTTGGTGGCCTCGATCGGTGCCGGCGCAGGTAAGCAGGTCGCCAAGATCGCGTCGGGACTGGCAAAGCCCGACGGCGTCGCAGTGATTCCTCCCGGGATGCAGCACGAGTTGCTCGATCCACTTCCGGTGCGAAAGCTGTGGGGGATCGGTCCTGTTGCCGAGGAAAAGCTCAAGCGTCTCGGCATCGAAACCATCGGAGGGTTTGCCCGCACTCCCATAGCCGAGGTGGCGTCGATACTCGGAACCACTGTCGGACCGGGGTTGCATCGGCTCGCGCAGGGGATCGACGATCGGCCGGTCGCCGAGCGTGCCGAATCCAAGCAGATCAGCGCGGAATCCACGTTCGCCGCGGACATCGTCACGATGGCGCAACTGCGCGCAGCCGTCGAAAGTAGTGGTCGTGCAGCATTTTCCAGGCTGGAGAAGGACGGAAGAGCTGCCCGCACCGTCGTACTGAAGCTCAAGAAGTCCGATATGAGTATCTTGACTCGATCCGTGACGCTGCCGTTTGCCACGATCGACCGCCAAATCCTTGTCGCGACCGCGCAGAAACAGGTCATCGATCCACAGGAATTGGGGCCGATTCGCCTGGTCGGTGTGGGATTCGCCGGTTTGTCCACCGTTCGGCAAGGATCACTTTTTCCCGAGTTGGATCAGGACGTTCCCGGCTATCCGGTCGAGACTCTCACGGGCGCCCTCGATGAGGCCGAACTCGACGTTCCGGTGGCCGCACGCGTGCCTCAGCGCTACTGGCACCCTGGTTTGGACGTGAAGCATCCAGAATACGGACACGGTTGGGTGCAGGGTGCCGGGCACGGAGTGGTGACAGTTCGCTTCGAAACCCGTTCCAGCGGAACGGGAATAGCCAAAACCTTCGCCGAATCGGATGAGGTGCTCGAGGTAGCAGATGCGGTCGACAGCCTTCTCTGAGGATGTCCTTAGACTTTTTCCGCTTACCGTTGGGTAATGTTGTCGACGATCCTCGAGCAAGCACGATGTTCGACTGACGCTCGAATGTGAACACCCGAATGGATAGGACTGAGAAGTTGAAGCTTCAGAAGATGACCGTTGCAGCCGTGGCGATCGCAGCAGCCCTGACGATGACCGCTTGTGGGTCGGATGACAAGACCGACTCACCCACAACGTCGTCCAAGACCACGACGACCACGACGGCCTCGGACTCGACAGATGCACCGGTCGCGTTGCCGACCGCCCCTGAGCTCAACGCGAAGGTCGCCCAGGCACTCGACGAGAGTGTTCCGGCCGCAGACAAGGTCAACCTCGTCCAGGGAGCTGAGGCTGATCCCGAGCTGATCAACCAGGTGGCCGCTGCCGCCAAGGCTGCCGG
This sequence comes from Rhodococcus sp. P-2, assembly GCF_016598535.1. Classification (GTDB taxonomy): domain Bacteria; phylum Actinomycetota; class Actinomycetes; order Mycobacteriales; family Mycobacteriaceae; genus Rhodococcus_F; species Rhodococcus_F baikonurensis. The sequence continues at coordinate 4,306,149 of NZ_CP066779.1, forward strand.
CGCGCAGGTCGAGATCCTCGACCCGGTCACCGACACGGGTAGCGAGACGGCCGCAGCTTCGCTGAACATCGTCGTCAACGGCCAGCCGCTGCAGCAGGGTCTGCAGGCTTCGTTCGTCTACGAGGACGGCGTCTGGAAGCTCTCGAAGACCACCGCTTGCCAGATCGTCGGCGTTGCAGGTCTGACCTCGCCTGCTTGCGCTGCTTGATCTCTGCGCAACACCTGAAACACCAGAGCGGCCGTCGACTCCCGAAAGGGAGTCGGCGGCCGCTCTTCATGCAGTGAGCGTCGTCAGTGATGGAATCCCTCGGTGACGCGTGGCCGCGGCATCGGGCTGTCGAGTTCGTCGAGGAACGCGGTTTCTTCTTCGATGATGCGCAGCAGATTGGCTGCCAGGTCCATGCTCAGTCCGTTACGAACCACGATGCGCTGCACTGTCAGATCCGCGAGATCGTCCGGCATGGGATAGGCCGGCACCAGCCATCCCTTGCCGCGTAGTCGGTCCGACAGGTCGTACAGCGTCCAGTTGGACGTGTGGCCCTCGGCGAGGCGCCACGCGAAGACCGGGATGTCGGAACCGTCGTTCCACAGTTCGAACGCGTCGAGCTTCCCGATCCCTTCGGCGAGGAATTTCGCCACGTCCTGTGAGGACTGCTGGATCGCGCGATAGCCGTCGTGGCCGAGACGCAGGAACAAGTAGAACTGCAGGATCACCTGAGCACCGGGTCGCGAGAAGTTCAGTGCGAAGGTGGGCATACTGCCGCCGAGGTAGCTCACCTTGAAGACGAGGTCGTCGGGAAGTAGATCCTGAGACCGCCACACCACCCATCCGAGGCCCGGGTAGACGAGCCCGTACTTGTGCGCCGAGGTGTTGATGGAGTGCACGCGCGGGAGGCGGAAATCCCATTCGAGTTCGGGCTGGAGGAACGGGGCGATCATTGCACCGGAAGCGCCGTCGACGTGTATGGGGACATCGAGGCCCGTCTTCTCCTGAATGGCGTCGAGAGCCTTCGAGATTTCCAGGACCGGCTCGTACATCCCGGTGTACGTGACGCCCATGATCGCGACGACGCCGATGGTGTTCTCGTCGACGTACTTGTCCAGATCGTGACCGTCGAGGGTGCGGTGTTCCTCGCTGATCGGCACGTAACGCGCTTCGACGTCCCAGTAATTGCAGAACTTCTCCCAGCACACCTGGACGGCGGAACTCATGATGAGATTTGGCGTTTCGGTGGACTTGCCCGCGGCTTTTCGCGCGTGCTGCCAGCGTCGTTTCATCGCCAGGCCACCGAGCATGCAGGCTTCGGAAGAACCGATCGTCGAGGTACCGATTGCGTCCTTGGGGGACGGTGAGTGCCAGAGATCGGCAAGGATGCGCCAGCAGTAGGTTTCGATCGCGGCGGTCTGCGGATACTCGTCCTTGTCGATCATGTTCTTGTCGAACGACTCGGCATACAGTTTGGTGGCGTGATCGTCCATCCACGTGCTGACGAACGTCGCGAGATTGAGCCGCGCATTGCCGTCGAGCATCGTTTCGTCGTGGACGATCTGATAGGCGGTCTCGGGAAGCATGCCGTCGGGTTCGAGTGTGTACTTCGATGCAACCGAATCCTCGCCAGGCCTCGAGAAGATCGGATTGACGGCTACGTAATCGGTGTGATCTGACCTTCTGGGTTCCGGCATGAACTTCTGCTCCTCACATCAGTGTGTCGCGTTGGTCTGTTTCGTACCTACTCTCACCGTTCAGTGTGGACGGGCAGTTGTCAAAGGGTCTGTGGTCCCGAATCATTCGCGTAAGGCCGAGACGGGACGAATCCGCTCGTTGTCAGGGCGTTTGTGCGCGCAGGCGATCTGCGGCGGCCGACGCCATCGAGTGCAGAACATCGGGGGCGATCGGACTCGGCGCCGTCGCGGACACCTGAGTCAACGTAGTCCCGACTGCGGCCACGATTGCATCGGCGACCAAGGTGAAACCGCCACTCTCCGTGATGATTCGGAAGGCGAAAGACGCGTCGCCGACGTTCGGGTTCGTGGCTCCGCCGACGCGATAGGTGATTGTCGTTCCGTCGGCATCGGTTCCGGAATATTCCGCACACCCGTCCAGCGTGGTCTGAAGTTTCTCGAAAGCTGCTGCTGCCGCAGCGCCGTCGGCGTACGAAGCAGAGTCCTGGTCGATGCTCGTGAAATCGGGACCGGTGAACATGTCGGAGAGGTCGGCGACCGATCCGGCAGCCTGGGTGGCTATCGGCGCCAGAACCTGGGCGCAGACGGCGGGGTCGGTGCTCGACTTGTCCGCCTCCGAACTTTCCGGCGCCGGTGCGAGGCCGAGGTCGTCAACCGGGTCGGGAACTACGTCGAAGTCGGCAGGTAGTTCGGAGAGGGTGAGCGCGGCTCGCTGCAGCGCGTCACGGTCGAGCGGAGCCCCGCTCAGCGGTGCGGCCGGATCAGCCGTGAACGGCGCCAGACCGACCTGTGGGGCGGAAACATGCGTAGTTGTGTCAGCACTAGGAGAGTCGTCCGAGCCGCAACCGGTCACGACGAACAGGGCTGCCGTTGCCGTCAGGCCCACTGCGAGAAGCGATCGGCGTGTCACGATTCCCACCGAATACTGTTGGAGATGGTCTGCCGGATCACCGAGGAACTGTCCGGGTCGCCGTATGCCTGGTCGCCGCCGACGGTCATCTGCCCGTCGATCGGCAAGGGGAGTGCGAGGTCGACGGTGAGGTTGCCTGCGCCGGCCATGACGTACTGATCGATGTTGAGCGTTCCGGCGTCACCGGCCAGGTTCCAGACCGGGCTCTGCGGGGTCTGCGATACGTCCACCGCGAGCGAAAGCCGATTTCCCTCCCGCGCGGTGAGCGTGACGGTGGTTGTCTGATCGAGCAGGATCTCGCTGCTGACTTGCTGCCGAACCACCCAACGTGCGCCGACACCGACCGGTGCGTCGGGGAGTGCAACGGTCCGGTAGACCGCTTGGCCCAGCGCCTGTTCGATTGCAGCGCGGGCAGCATTGGCCGAGTTGGCGGACGGCTTCAGCCGTAGGGCGGTGATGGCGCCCGAATCCGTGACCGACAATCCGGCAGCAGATCCGTCGGCCCCGCTCAGTGCTGCCTGCAGCGTTGCATCGGGCGAGGTCATCGACGACAGCGTCAGGTCCACTACAGCGGTGGGGTCGTCCGCGGTCACGTTTGCCGAGAGCGGGATCGTGATCTCCGGCGAAGAGAAATCCTGCGCGGGCTGTTGATCGATCTGCTGACTCACGACGGCCTGGGTGACGAGCGTCGCCGTCTGCGTGGTGCCGACAGGCAAGTTCGTACGCAAAACCTCGCGCGGCTCGCTTCCCGCCTCGAGTACTTCGACCGTCGCGGCGGTCACCGGAACAGTGACTTCGCTCGGCGACGAGGTGGGTGTGGTGGGAGGTTGATCCGAGTCGCCGCAAGCGGTGAGAACGGTGGTGAGAGCGAGGGCAGCGAGGGCGAACGGAACTCGTCGGCCGGTCGTGGACAGCAGTGGCACGCGCTCCAGGCTAGCCGCAGTTGCAGAGTGCGTGACCCGGTGCGGTGAACATGAGGGATGATGGTTGCGTGAGTACAGACCACCCAGACCGAGATGTCAACGCGGAGGATCAGCCGATTACCGAAATCTCGAAGGCCGACGAGCCCGAAACCGTGAAACCGGAAGCCGTGAAATCGGAAGACGGTGACTTGGCGGTTGCGCCGGTCGCAAAGCCCCGCCGGCTGACCATGCTCATTGCCATCGCCGCTGTCATCCTGCTCTCGGACATTCTCACGAAGGTGTGGGCCGTCGCCGCGGTCAAGCCGGGGCAGCCGATCGAAATCATCGGTGACGTGGTCACATTCACGATGGTCCGCAATCCGGGAGCAGCGTTCTCGATGGCGACGTCGATGACGTGGATCCTCACCCTTGTCGCCATCGGTGTCGTCATCGGTGTGATCAAGATCGGTCGCACGCTCCGATCACCGTGGTGGGCGCTGGGTCTCGGCCTCGTGCTCGGCGGCGCGCTGGGTAACCTCGTCGACCGATTCTTCCGCTCTCCCGGAATCATGCGCGGACATGTGGTGGACTTCGTCTCCGTCGGTTGGTGGCCCGTGTTCAACATCGCGGATTCCGCGATCGTCTGTGGCGCGATCCTGCTTGTCGTACTGACTCTTTTCGGCTTCGAACCCAACGGTGAACGCCTGCGTGATCACAAGGCGGACGACAAGAAGCTCACCGAATCGAAGGCCGCAGCCGAGGGAGAAACCAAGTGAGGGAATCCCGTTCGATGCCCGTGCCCGACGGCCTCGACGCCATGCGGGTCGATGCCGGCCTCGCGCGCCTTCTCGGACTCTCGCGCACCGTGGTCGCGACACTCGCGGAAGAAGGCTCGGTACTCGTCGACGGTGTGGCGGTCGGCAAGTCCGATCGTCTGACCGCAGGGTCGTGGCTCGAGGTTGTCCTGCCCGAACCGCCGCGGCCCCTGACCATCGAGGCGACGCCCGTCGAGGGGATGGAGATCCTCTACGCCGACGACGACGTCGTGGCAGTCGACAAGCCCGTCGGAGTTGCCGCGCACGCCAGCGTCGGGTGGACGGGACCGACGGTCATCGGCGGACTTGCCGCGGCCGGTTTCCGTATCTCGACGTCCGGTGCCCACGAGCGTCAGGGCATCGTCCACCGTCTGGACGTCGGAACGTCGGGTGTCATGGTGGTTGCCACCTCCGAGCGCGCGTACACGTTGCTCAAGCGTGCGTTCAAACAGCGGACCATCGACAAGCGCTACCACGCTCTCGTTCAGGGACACCCCGACCCGAGCAGCGGAACGATCGACGCGCCCATCGGACGCCACCACGGGAACGACTGGCGGTTCACGGTCACGGCCGACGGCAAGCCCAGCGTCACGCATTACGACACCATCGAGGCGTTCCAGGCAGCGAGTCTGCTGGACGTGCACCTCGAAACCGGTCGCACACACCAGATTCGCGTCCACTTCTCGGCGTTGCGCCATCCGTGCTGCGGCGACCTGACCTACGGCGCGGACCCTCGACTTGCCGAAAGGCTCGGTCTCGAGCGCCAGTGGCTGCACGCAGTCTCGCTCGGCTTCGCACACCCGGCGGACGGTCGCTGGGTCGAGATCAAGAGCAAGTACCCGAAGGATCTCGAACACGCACTCGAAGTTCTCCGGTCCTCATGACACCGCGCGGGCTCGCTCCCGCGCTGGCCGTCGTCGCAGTGGCGGCGGTGGTCGGTGTGGGGTTCGCGAATCCCGTGCCGACCCCGCCGATCAGGACGGACACTCTGGGCCCGGACAGTGGGGAAGCTGTGCCGGATTACCTCGAGCGAGCGCGAGATTCGATTGCGGCCCTCGACGGGCCGGTGTGGGCGTTGGTCTCCTTCACGAAGGCACTCACCGTCGACGAGGTCATCACGACGACCAGCAGTTCTCAGGTTTCGAGTGTTCGTGGGCCCGATGTTCGGGTGGCGAGGGTCATGTACCGAGTACCGATCGAGCGCGTCCAGACGCCGCTCATGTCGGTGCCCGTTCCCGACAACGACGAAGCAGTGCGCAGATCGCCCGGTGTGGCAGCAACGCGACTGGCCTCGCTCGGCGGCGACACCGACCGTCAGCAACAGGTCGCTCTCGCGTCGGCGAAGCAACTGTCCGCAGGGTGCGCCTGTGCGGTAGGTGTACTGGTGCGAGCTACTCCCGAAGGACTCGACGCGATCGCACGTGAGTCGAACGTCCGTGCAGTGGAAGCATTGCCGTCTGACGCCTCGCCCTGGTTGGCGGCCGTCCGTCCCTTGCTGCCGGAGTACGTGGACGTCGTTGCTCCCGGTCCCGACGACGGTCCGGTCCCGTGAGCGAGGACAAACGCGCTGATTCCCGTTCGTCCTCGGGAATCTTCTACGGCGTAGCGGCTTTCCTGTTGTGGGGAACGTTTCCGGCTTTCTTCGGGCTTCTCGACTTCGCCGATCCGGTCGAGATCCTTGCGCACCGTGTGGTATGGACCCTTCTGTTGATGCTGATCGTGTTGGCCTTTGCCGGCCGTCTCGGATCGCTTCGCGGAATCAGCGCACGCACCTGGCTGCTGGTGACCGCGGCGTCAGCGGCGATCGCAGTGAACTGGGGGACGTACATCTATGCCGTGGTGTCCGGCCGCGTCGTGGAGGCGGCCCTCGGGTACTTCATCAACCCGCTGGTCACCGTTCTGCTCGGTGTCGTGATCTTCCGCGAGCGATTGCGTCCCGCCCAGATCGCGGCGCTCGTCCTCGCCGCCACGGCAGTTGTCGTGATCACGGTCGACTTCGGTAAACCCCCGATCGTCGCTTTGCTTCTCGCCGGTTCGTTTGCCACCTACGGGTTGGTCAAGAAGGTGGTTCCGCTCGATCCTCGAACCAGTTTGACCGCCGAGGGAGTCGTTGCTGCACCGTTCGCGGTCGGCTACCTCGTGTTTCTCGGCCTGACCGGTGCCGGTGCATTCATCAGCAGCGGCGCCGGACACAGTCTGTTGCTACTTGCCGCCGGCCCGGTCACCGCGCTGCCACTGCTCCTGTTCGGCGTCGCCGCGCAGCGAGTTCCGTTGGCGACGATGGGCATGCTGCAGTACCTCACCCCGGCACTGCAGATGGCGTGGGGAGTGGCCGTCATGCACGAGGACATGCCGGCGTCACGCTGGATCGGCTTCGTTCTGATCTGGGCCGCGCTGGTGATCTTCACGACAGACACCTTCGTCGCCGGTCGGCGTTCTCGGCGTTCGATGAGGTCGAGCGTCGAACCTGAGGTTCCGGTCACGTGATCCGAGGCGGCACGCTGCGACTCCACGATGGCGGTCGCCGAACGTGTCGGCAACGCGGCATACACTCGATCTCGCTCCCAGACCTTCAGAGAGGCGCACGTGGCTGACTCGTTCGTACATCTTCACAATCACACCGAGTACTCGATGCTCGACGGTGCGGCCAAGGTCGGCGCCATGTTCGAGGAGGCCGCTCGTCTCGAAATGACCGCCGTCGGCATGACCGACCACGGAAACATGTACGGCGCCAGCCAGTTCTACAACGAGGCAAAGAGTGCCGGCATCAAGCCGATCATCGGCATCGAGGCCTACATCGCGCCGGAATCCCGCTTCAACACCAAGCGAGTTCTGTGGGGAGATCGCAGCCAGAAGTCCGACGACGTCTCCGGTAGCGGCGCGTACACCCACATGACGATGGTGGCCGAGAACGCGACCGGGCTCCGCAACCTCTTCAAGCTGTCTTCGCTCGCATCCATCGAAGGTCAGCTCGGCAAATGGCCGCGCATGGACGAAGAGCTCATCGCCGCGCACGCCGAGGGCATCATCGCCACCACGGGTTGCCCGTCCGGTGAGATCCAGACCCGTCTTCGTCTCGGCCACGATCGCGAGGCCCTCGAAGCTGCCGCGAAGTGGCAGGAGATCTGGGGACCGGACAACTTCTTCCTCGAACTGATGGATCACGGTCTCTCGATCGAGCGCCGTGTGCGCGAGGGTCTGCTCGACATCGGCAAGCAACTCGGTATCCCGCCACTTGCCACCAACGACTGCCATTACGTCACCAAGGACGCAGCCGAGAACCACGAGGCGCTGCTCTGCATCCAGACCGGCAAGACGCTGTCCGATCCCACTCGCTTCAAGTTCGACGGCGACGGCTACTACCTCAAGTCCGCTGCCGAGATGCGCGCCATCTGGGACAACGAAGTACCGGGGGCATGCGACAACACCGTTGCCATCGGCGAGCGCGTGCAGTCGTACGAGGACGTCTGGGCGTTCCACGACCGCATGCCGATCTTCCCGGTCCCGGAGGGTCATACACAGCAGACCTTCCTGCGCGCCGAGGTGATGCGCGGACTCGACCGCCGCTTCCCGAGCGGACCTCCGCAGGAGTACCTCGCCCGCGCCGACTACGAGATCGGCGTCATCAACGAAATGGGCTTCCCGGCCTACTTCCTCGTGGTCGGCGACCTGATCAACCACGCCAAGGACGTCGGAATCCGCGTCGGGCCCGGCCGAGGATCGGCCGCCGGTTCGTTGGTGGCCTACGCGATGGGTATCACCAACATCGACCCCATCCCGTACGGGTTGCTGTTCGAGCGATTCCTCAACCCCGAGCGCGTGTCCATGCCCGATATCGATATCGACTTCGATGATCGCCGTCGCGGCGAGATGGTGCGTTACGCGACGGACAAGTGGGGCAACGACAAGGTCGCCCAGGTCATCACCTTCGGCACCATCAAGACCAAGGCTGCCATCAAGGACTCGGCTCGCGTCCAGTTCGGCAAGCCGGGCTTCGCCATCGCTGATCAGATCACCAAGGCACTCCCGCCGCCCATCATGGCCAAGGACATCTCGGTCTCCGGTATCACCGATCCGAAGCACGAGCGGTACAAGGAGGCCGTCGAGGTTCGGGCGCTCATCGATTCCAGCCCCGACGTCGCGAAGATCTACAAGACCGCGGTGGGTCTGGAAGGGCTGATCCGTAACGCCGGCGTCCATGCCTGCGCGGTCATCATGTCGTCCGAACCGCTCACCGACGCGATCCCGGTGTGGAAACGTGCCCAGGACGGCGCCATCATCACCGGGTGGGACTACCCCTCGTGTGAAGCCATCGGTCTGCTCAAGATGGACTTCCTGGGTCTGCGAAACCTCACGGTCATCGGCGACACGCTCGAGAACATCAAAGCCAACCGCGGCATCGACCTCGACCTCGACACATTGCCGATGGACGATGCTGCAACATACGAACTGCTCGCCCGCGGCGACACCCTCGGTGTGTTCCAGCTCGACGGCGGCGGTATGCGCGAGTTGCTGAAACTGATGCAGCCCACCGGATTCGGCGACATCGTGGCCGCTTTGGCACTGTATCGCCCGGGACCGATGGGTGTGGACGCCCACATCTCGTACGCCAAGCGTAAGAACGCCTTGGAAGACGTCAAGCCGATTCACCCCGAGCTGGAAGAGCCGCTCGCGGAAATCCTCTCCGAGACCTACGGCCTGATCATCTACCAGGAGCAGATCATGCAACTGGCGCAGAAGGTGGCCGGGTACACCCTGGGCCAGGCCGACTTGCTGCGTCGCGCCATGGGTAAGAAGAAGCTGTCCGAGCTGGAAAAGGCGTACGCCGGGTTCCGTCAGGGCATGCTGGACAACAACTTCAGCGAGGCGGCCATCAAGGCGCTGTGGGACACCGTCCTTCCGTTCGCCGGCTACGCGTTCAACAAGTCGCACTCCGCCGGGTACGGCCTCGTGTCGTACTGGACTGCGTACCTCAAGGCGAACTACCCGGCCGAATACATGGCGGGTCTGCTGACCTCCGTCGGTGACGACAAGGACAAGTCCGCGATCTACCTCGCCGACTGCCGCAAGTTGGGCATCACCGTGCTCCCGCCGGACGTCAACGAATCGCGAGTGGACTTCGCGACCGTCGGCGACGACATCCGTTTCGGTATGGGGTCGGTGCGCAACGTCGGCGCCAACGTCGTCGCCTCGATCATCAAGGCGCGCACCGAGAAATCGAAGTTCACCGATTTCTCCGACTACCTCGGCAAGATCGACGCGATGGCTTGCAACAAGAAGGTCACCGAATCTCTCATCAAGGCCGGTGCTTTCGACTCGTTGGGTCATCCGCGCAAGGGCCTGATGTTGGTTCATGCCGACGCCATCGATTCCGTGATGAGCACCAAGAAGGCGGAGGCGATCGGACAGTTCGATCTCTTCGGTGGTGCCGAGGCCGACGAGTCGATCACCTCGGTGTTCGACGTCAAGATTCCCGAGGAGGAGTGGGACTCCAAGCATCGCCTGGCACTCGAACGAGAGATGTTGGGGCTGTACGTCTCCGGTCACCCGCTCAACGGTGTCGAGCACATTCTTCGCCAGCAATCCGACACGTCCATCGCTGCGATACTCGAAGGCGGCGTTCAGGACGGCGCCCAGGTGACTCTCGGCGGCATCATTGCCTCGGTGGACCGCCGGGTCAACAAGAACGGTCTGACCTGGTGCATCGTGCAGCTCGAAGATCTCGTGGGTGGAATCGAGGTGCTGTTCTTCCCACAGGCGTACGCCGTGTACGGAATGGACATCGCCGAGGATGCCATCGTGTTGGTCAAGGCTCGCGTCTCGATCCGAGACGATCGGATGTCGCTGATCGGCAACGACCTCGCGGTGCCTGATATTTCGGCCATCGGCGTCGCACGCCCCCTGTCGGTCTCGCTGCCGCTTCGGCAGTGCACCAAGGACAAGCTCAGTGCTCTCAAACAGGTGCTGACCAGACATCCGGGAACGTCCGACGTCCATGTCCGGCTGATCGGCGGAACCGAGATCAGCCTGTGGAAGGTCGACGACGTCCTTCGGGTCGAACCGTCCTCGGCGCTGATGGGCGACCTGAAGGCATTGCTCGGGCCAAGCTGCCTGACGGTCTGACCACCGATCGAGCGCACCTGAACCACACGAAGGGACCTTGCTGCATCAGCAGCAAGGTCCCTTCGTGGTCCGCTGGAGTTCGGGGAGTGAAGTGATCAGGTGGTGCGCGAGTAGTACACGCGCCGTGCCCACCAGGTGATCACAGCGGCTGTTGCGGCAGTCAGCACTGCAACCTGCATCGACTGGGTGACGGCGCCTGCTATGACGAACAGCACGAAGCCAACCGCGAGAGCTTCGATCTTGTACAGCGGCCAGCGAGTACCGGCGAGATCGATGCAATGGTCGGACGAGGGGCGTGATTCGCGAGTGGAGATATCTGCGGTGGTCATCTCGTCCCTTTCTCGGTGGTGCCGGTTCTCGGTGGTGCCGGCTTCTCGGTGACGCCGGGGCGATACGGCTGTTCGAAGCTGTGGTTTCAGAGTAGCCAGAGATGAGAGTTCGGGCAAGCGAACTTTAATGATCGGCAGCTCACTTAATCGATCAACCAGGGGGAGATGTCGGCTACAGACCTGGTCGGCGCGGTTCGGTGGCCAAGGCAGTCGAGGGGGTGTTCACTGGTACACATGCCAATCACAGGTGAGTACGAACCCAGTCCAGCGTCGTGGGCCGCCGATCAGGTCGCACGCATCGAGAACTCCGGTGGCACCGAGGGAAACGACATGAACGGCATGCCCGTCGTCGTTCTCACGACAATCGGGGCAAAGTCCGGCAAGGTCAGGAAGACGCCGCTGATGCGCGTCGAGCACGACGGCTCGTATGCCGTTGTGGCTTCGCTCGGTGGTGCTCCGAAGAATCCGGTCTGGTATTACAACGTCAAGGCCGATCCGCACGTCACCCTGCGTGACGCGACGCAGGTCTTCGACCTGGTTGCTCGCGAAGTCACCGGCGACGAGAAGGCGATCTGGTGGGAGCGCGCTGTCGCTGCGTACCCCGACTACGCCGACTATCAGACGAAGACCGATCGCGAGATTCCGGTGTTCGTGCTCGAACCCAAGTAGCGCCGGCATTCCACAAGAAACCATTTCACAAGAATCACTGCATAAATCACAAGTAAAATCGTCACTCGCGGGGGTCGGCGATCCCGACTCCCGTGAGTGTGTCATGGAGGTCTGATGAGTCCGAAAACCGTTGCAGATCAATTGGTTCAGCAGCTCGTCGACGCGGGTGTCAGTCGGATCTACGGCATTGTCGGTGACAGTCTCAATCCCATCGTCGACGCGGTACGTCGCACCGATGGTTCCGAAAAGGGCGGAATCGACTGGATACACGTCCGTCACGAGGAAGCAGCCGCGTTTGCCGCCGCAGCGGATGCCCAGATCACCGGGAAACTCGCAGTGTGTGCGGGATCCTGCGGTCCCGGAAACCTTCACCTGATCAACGGCCTGTACGACGCTCATCGTTCGGGAGCCCCGGTCCTCGCGATCGCCTCACACATCCCCAGCGCCCAGATCGGAATGGGCTACTTCCAGGAAACGCATCCCGAGCGGATTTTCATCGAATGTTCGAGTTACACCGAACTCGTCAGCACGGCAGTCCAATCACCTCGCGTGGTGCAGTCGGCGATTCAGCATTCGGTAGCTCGAAACGGCGTCTCGGTGATCGTGCTTCCCGGGGACATCGCCGATTGTCCGGCCGAAGGAACCCCGCCGACGCTCGTTGAAACTCGTAGGCCGACAGTCGTTCCGGACGCCGGTGACGTGAAGGCGTTGGCAGACGTGATCAACGGCTCGCGCAAGGTTGCGATCTTCGCCGGCGCGGGTGTGCGAAACGCACGGGAAGAGGTGTTGGCGCTGGCCGAAACCGTCGGTGCTCCCATCGGGCATTCGCTGCGTGGCAAGGAATGGATCCAGTACGACAACCCGTACGACGTCGGGATGACCGGATTGCTCGGTTACGGTGCGGCGCACGACGGTATCCACGGCGCCGATCTCCTGCTCCTGATCGGCACGGACTTCCCCTACGATCAATTCCTGCCCGATGATGTTCGCACTGCTCAGATCGACATCGCGGCCGAGCGGTTGGGGCGTCGAACCAGCCTGGACCTGGCTGTGCACGGCGACGTCGCGAGCACATTGAGTGCACTGATTCCGCAGCTCGATCGGAAGACCGACCGCGGGTTCCTCGAGGACACCCTCGCCAAGCACAACACTCTGATGACCAAAGTGGTTGGTGCATACACGGATCCGGTCAAGCAGCGCACGCCCATCCATCCCGAGTATGCGGCCTCGATCCTCGACGATCTGGCTGCGGACGACGCTATCTTCACCGCCGACACCGGAATGTGCAATGTGTGGACGGCGCGCTACCTCAATCCGAACGGGTCGCGGCGCTTCATCTCCTCGGCATTGCACGGATCCATGTCCAACGCGCTCCCACACGCGATGGGTGCGGCATGGTCGAGTCCGGGACGTCAGGTCATCTCGGTGTCCGGCGACGGCGGATTGTCGATGCTGCTCGGTGAGTTGGTCACCGTCGCGATGTACAAGTTGCCGGTCAAGATCGTGGTGTTCAACAACTCGACACTCGGAATGGTCAAGCTCGAGATGCTGGTCGACGGCCTTCCGGATTTCGGGGTCGACGTGCCCGCTGTCGACTACGCGGCGGTTGCTGCTGCGCTCGGTATCTTCTCGCGCCGAATCGAGAATCCCGCGGACATCGAAGCGGGCCTACGCGCCGCGCTCGATCACGACGGTCCGGCCTTGGTCGATCTGGTGACCGATCCGCTGGCATTGTCGTTGCCGCCCACCATCACCGGTGGTCAGATGAAGGGCTTCGCCCTGGCGATGTCGAAGATGGTGATGAACGGCGGCGTCGGCGAGGCAGTACAGATGGCCAAGTCGAATCTGCGGAACGTGCCGCGCCCCTCGCAGTTGGATCCTCGCGGCTGACCTACTCCCGCCCTGCCCTGCCGACGATGCGGGGCGGGGCGGTGGGAAGGTTGATCCCCGACGTGCGAAAATGGCGGAGTGTCTAACTCGCCCGATGTCGTAGTAACCAAGTCCGCCCTCCCCGCGCTCGACGCGCAGGAGATCGACGCGGCCATCGAGCGAATTCAGCACGTCATTGCGGCTACCCCCTTGCAGTACAGCGACCGCCTTTCGGCGTTGACCGGCGCGCACGTGTACCTCAAGCGCGAGGACCTCCAGGGCGTTCGTTCGTACAAGATTCGCGGCGCGTACAACCTGATCGCTCAGCTCAACGAGGCCGAGCGTGCGGCAGGCGTGGTGACCGCCAGCGCCGGAAACCATGCTCAGGGTGTTGCCTTCGCGTGCCGAACCATGCAGATCAAGGGTCGGATCTATGTTCCGGCCAATACCCCCAAGCAGAAGCGTGATCGCATCCGCGCCCACGGCGGAGCGTTTGTCGAACTGTTCATGATCGGCGAGACCTATGACGCCGCCGCTGCTGCCGCAGCAGGGGACGTAGCCGAAACCGGCGCAACCATGGTCCCCCCGTTCGACGACGTGCGCACCGCTGCGGGGCAAGGAACCATCGCAGCCGAGATCCTCACGCAACTGGACGCACCTCTCGACACGATCGTGGTGCCGGTCGGCGGCGGCGGTTGCATCGCGGGGATAGCCACCTACTTGCACGAGCGGTCGCCCAAGACGTCGATCGTCGGAATTGAACCGTCCGGCGCGGCATCCATGACAGCCGCTCTCGTTGCCGGCGGCCCGGTAACTCTTCCCGACGTCGATCCGTTCGTGGATGGCGCCGCCGTCAAGCGGATCGGCGACGTTCCCTACGAGGTCGTCTCACGTCTGGGTGCTGCCGTCGTGTCGCACGCGTCGTTGCCGCTCGTGGCTCGTCAACTTCAGACGCGCTCCGGTTCGGGATCGTTCGTCGTCAATCAGATCGACGAGGGCGCTATCTGCACGGCGATGCTCGAGCTATATCAGAGCGAGGGCATCATCGCCGAACCGGCGGGGGCGCTTTCCGTTGCGGCACTTCAGAATCTGACGTTCGAGCCGGGATCGACCGTCGTCTGTCTGATTTCCGGTGGCAACAACGACGTCTCCCGTTACGGCGAAATCCTCGAGCGCTCGCTCGTTCACCTCGGGCTCAAGCACTACTTCCTGGTGGACTTTCCGCAGGAACCGGGAGCGCTCCGTCGCTTCCTCTCGGACGTGCTCGGGCCGGACGACGACATCGCACTGTTCGAGTACGTCAAGCGAAACAATCGCGAGACGGGCGCCGCGTTGGTGGGTATCGAACTCGGTTCCGCCGACGGGTTGGCGTCGTTGCTCGAGCGGATGGAGCGCGCGCCGATGCAGTCCGAGAGGCTCGAGCCGGGAAGCCCGGCGTACCGCTATCTGACGTAAGGGACGCCCCCGGTCAGGGCCTGAGCCGCTCGACAACCTGTCGATGCAGCTCGGGGTCGGGCTGGGGGAGCCCGAGCATGGCCGCCAGGTACAGGCCGTCGCCGACGAGGCGGATGATCTCGGCCAGTACGGGATCGGCGATTTCGGTCTGGAGACCCTTGTCCCAGCTCCGCATCACATGTGTGACAGCCTTCTGGATTTCGTCGTGTTGTCCGTCGACCGTTCGGAGCGCGGCAATGATGGAGCGGAAGAGGGAGAGTTCTTCGCTTTCGTTGGCATCGGGAATCTGTAGATAGAACTCGGTGACAGTCGTACCGCCGGCAACGGCGTCCTCGAGTTGCTGATCCGAGCGTTCGCCGAGTCTGCGGACCATCGCCGCGAGGAGTGCTTCCTTGCTGGGGAAGTGATAGAGCAGCCCGCCCTTGGAAACCCCCGCCTCGGCGGCAACGCCTTCGAGCGTGACTTGGGCGACGCCGCTGACCAGCAGCAGCTTCTCCAGTGCGTCGAGAATTCGATCGCGAGTGTCGGCAGCCATGTGATGTGACCCTACCCGGAAATAACTTTACCGCTCGGACGGTTCACTGTTACCGTAGACCTACTGTACCGGCTGGACGGTTCAGTGAAATCTTTTCGAAAGAACTCAGAGAAAGTCGCAGGGGAGCAATGTCAGTGTCGGCAGATCACACGTCTGCAATCAATCCCGACGAGGTTCGGGCGACAAAGCGTGACTGGGCGGGCTTGATAGTCCTTGCCTTTGCTGTGTTGCTCATCGCAGTCGACGGCACGGTGCTCGATCTTGCGCTTCCGTTCATCAGCGCGGACCTCGAACCGAGCAGCACGCAGTTGCTGTGGATCATCGACGTCTATTCGTTCGTGCTCGCCGGTCTGCTCATCACGATGGGTACGCTCGGTGACCGGATCGGCAGGAGAAAACTGCTCCTGATCGGCGCCGTGGGCTTCGGTCTGGCCTCGATCATCGCGGCCCTCGCAGTCAGTCCGGAAATGCTCATCGCCGCCCGCGTGCTGCAGGGCATCTCCGGTGCAACGCTGATGCCGGCCACCCTCGGTCTGATCCGCACGATCTTCGTCAACCCGCGTCAGCGCACCGAAGCCATCGGTGTCTGGGGCGCGATGGCAGGTGGCGGTACCGCAGCCGGCCCGTTGGTCGGTGGTTGGTTGCTCGAGCACTTCTGGTGGGGCTCGGTCTTCTTGATCAACATCCCGGTCATGATCGCGCTGGTGGTACTCGGCCCGATTCTGATCCCGGAGTCGAAGGACCCCAATCCGGGTCGATTCGACCTCATCAGTGCAGGTCTGTCGATGGCGACCATGTTGCCGCTCGTGTACGCGGTCAAGGAATCCGTGGTGCACGGCGTCAGTGGCACGCTGCTGGTCATCGGCCTGGTTGGTCTCGCGGCGGGTTACGTGTTCGTGCGTCGTCAGCGGATGCTGAAGGATCCGATGTTGGATCTGAAACTGTTCGCCAACGCGTCGTTCTCCACCGCGGTCATCACCAACCTGCTCTCGATCTTCGCGCTGGCCGGCGTGCTGTTCTTCGGTTCGCAGTACCTGCAGTTGGTACTCGGTAACTCGGCGTTCAACGCCGGCTTGTTGATGCTTCCGGGCATGTTGCTCAGCGCGTTCACTGCGGTTGCGGCGGCATGGTTGATCCGCCGGTGGTCGGTGTCTCACGTGCTCAGCGCAGGCCTCGCGGTTGCCGGTATCGGTGCTGCGATGCTGCTCGCCCTCGGCGTCGACAGCGGCCCGCTGATGTTCGTGATCGGCTTCGGTCTGGCCGGTGCAGGTGTCGGTGTCGCACTGACACTGACGTCGGATCTTGTGGTCAGTTCGGTGGAACCCGAGCGTGCCGGTGCTGCGTCCGCGGTGTCGGAGACGGCGTACGAACTCGGTATCGCGCTCGGCGTGGCGATCCTGGGCAGCGTGGTGATGGCGATCTTCCGCAAGGGAATCGACACGTCGATGCTCGAGGCAGATCAGGCGCACGCCGCGCAGGGCACTTTGGGTGGTGCGCTGCAGGAAGCGACGTACCTGCCCGGTGAACTCGGTTCGGTGCTTGCCGATTCCGCGAAGTCGGCGTTCGTCGACGGTATGCACGTTGCTGCCGGCGCTACCGCTTTGGTTCTCTTCGTCAGTGCCGCCTTGGTGTTGCGGATGCTGCGGAGTACACCAGAGAACGCGAAGCGTTGACCCGTGTAGAAGTAGCGCTGACTCTGACGGAATCCAGGTAGTCAGCGTTCGAGTACGACGAACGAGTGTCCAGGCACGACGGTTGCGGACGCGGTCTCGTCCTGTCTCGGCGGATCCCACCATAAAATGGGGGTTCCGCCGGCCGGGACCGAGGCCGCGTCCGTTCCCAGATTGCACACGATCTGTAATGCGCCGCGGCGCAGGGTGATCCACTGGCCGTCCTCGTCGTAGTCGACGTGCAAGTGCCCAAGCCAAGGATCGGTGATCTCGATTCGCTTCTTGCGCAGGGCAAGTAAATCGCGATAGCACGCCAGGACACGAGCATGCGTCTCGTCGGCTCGCTCGTCCCAGTCGAGTTTCGATCGCAGAAATGTCTGTGGATCTTGCGGATCCGGAATGTCGTCGCTGTTCCAGCCGTGTGCCGCGAACTCCGCCTTGCGGCCTGTGGCGGTGGCTTCGCCGAGTTCCGGTTCCGGGTGCGAGGTGAAGAACTGGAACGGGGTGGTGGCTCCCCATTCTTCGCCCATGAACAGCATCGGCGTGTACGGCGAGAGCAGGACCAGCGCCGCCTTGATCGCCAATTGGCCTGGCGTCAGATAGGCGCTCGGGCGGTCGCCGATCGCGCGGTTGCCGATCTGATCGTGGGTGCACGTGTAAGCGAGCAGAGCACTGGCCGGCTGATGCGTGATGTCGATCGGCCGACCGTGAACCCGCTCACGAAACGACGAATAGGTTCCGGCATGGAAGAAACCGCGCCGCAACGTATTCGCAAGTGACTCCAACGAACCGAAGTCGGCGTAGTAGCCCTGGCGTTCACCCGAGACGGCCGCGTGAATGGTGTGGTGGATGTCGTCGTCCCACTGCGCGTCCAGGCCGAACCCGCCTGCCGCGCGTGGCGTGACGAGAGTGGCGTCGTTGAGATCACTTTCGGCGATCAACGTGAGCGGTCGACCCAGATGGGTCGACAGTGTTTCCGTTCGGACGGCGAGTTCCTCGAGGATGTGCGTCCCGGTGTGATCGACCAGGGCATGGACTGCGTCGAGGCGTAGGCCGTCGATGTGGAAGTCGCGCATCCATCGCAAGGCGTTGCCGATGATGTACTCGCGAACCTCGCCCGACTGCGGGCCGCCGATGTTGATGGTTCGGCCCCAGGTGTTCGCCCCGTCCGCGATGTAGGGACCGAACCGTTCGAGATAGTTGCCCGACGGGCCCAGATGGTTGTAGACCACGTCCAGGATCACGCCGAGTCCGCGTTCGTGGGCAGCGTTCACCAGACGTTGCAATCCGTCCGGACCGCCGTAGACCTCGTGGACGGTGTACCAGAGCACACCGTCGTAACCCCAGTTGTGAGTTCCGTTGAAGCCGTTGACCGGCATGAGCTCCACGAACCCGATGCCGAGGTCTACCAGGTGATCGAGGCGCTCGATCGCGGCGTCGAAAGTTCCTTCGGGGGTGAACGTTCCGATGTGCAGTTCGTAGACGGACGATCCCGGAAGTTGCCTTCCGGTCCACTGAGAGTCGGTCCAGGACGACTCGTCCAACCGGTGCAGTTGGGAGCGAAGGTGCACGCCCTCGGGCTGTCGCGGTGATCGCGGGTCCGGCAGCGTTTCGCCGTCGACGACAAACCCGTAACGGGCCTGGCTGTCGCAGTCGACCTCGGCTCGCCACCACCCGTCGTCGGTGCGTTCCATGTCGTGAGTGACTCCGTTGACGTCGACCCGGACCGATTCCGGCGTGGGCGCCCAGACCTCGAAAGTATGCACACGATCAGCATGCCTTGTTCGGTCGGATGCGGCAGCCTGGCGGGGCGGGATCGGTCGTCATGGACGGTTTCTATCCGCAGGTGTTGCCGGACGGTGCGGACAGCGTGATCAGTTCCGGAGTGGGTGCGCCGCAGCATCCGCCCTCGGCTTTTCCTGTGCCGGTTTCTGCTGTGTCAGGTTCGTCGAAAACGCCTGCGCCGCCGCAGACCCCGGTCTCCGGAAGGATCAACTCGACGCGGGCCGCGGCTTCGTGATCGCCGGCGAGTTCGGCTGCGATGCTGCGAACCTGCTCGTAGCCGGTCATCGCCAGGAAGGTGGGTGCCCGGCCGTAGCTTTTCATTCCTGCCGAGTACACGCCCTGCTCCGGATGGCGAAGCTCCTTCGCACCGTGCGGATACACGGTGCCGCACGAATGGACGTTCGGGTCGATCAGCGGAGCAAGCTCGACCGGCGCCTGTAAGACCGGGTCGAGGGCGAGTCGTATTTCCGAAAGCCAGGACAGATCGGGGCGGAATCCGGTCAGTGTGACGACGTTGTCCACGTCCTGGATGTGCTCACCGGCGTCGGAGGTAAGTCTGAGTCGCCCCGACGGGATTGTTGACACAGCGGCTGTACGGAAGCCGGTGACCACCCGAAGAAATCCCGCATCGACGGCCTTCTTCGCGCGCAACCCCAGGGCGCCGCGTGCGGGGAGTTGATCAGCGTCGCCGCCGCCGAATGCCGAGCCGACGTTTCCTCGGCGGACTGCCCAGGTGATACGGGTGCTCGGATCCTTCTCTGCAAGCCCCGACAGCGCAACGATCGCGGTCAGCGCAGAGTGGCCGCTTCCGGCGACGACAGTGTGCGTGCCGGTGAACTGTGCGCGCACCGTCGGATCGTCGAGATCAGGAACTCGGTACCTGATCGCGGACCCAGCAGCGACTTCGCCCAATGCTGGCAGACCTTCACCGCCGAGCGGGTTGGGAGTGCCCCAGGTGCCGGATGCGTCGACAACGGCCTGGGCCAAGACGCGATCCTCGGTTCCGTCATGGCGGCGGAGGTGAATCGAGAGGGGTTCGGTGTCGCGACCGGCGTCGACGACCAGGTCACGCCCGCGCCGCGCTATGCCGCTCACTTCGGTGTCGAACTGGACCAGGTCGCCGAGTGCAGCGGCGAGTGGTTCGAGATAGTGCTCGCGCCATTGCCGGCCGGTCGGGTACGTCTCACCGTCGGGGGAGTCCCATCCATTCTGGTCGAGGAGTCGGCGTGCGGCTGGGGAGACGAGTTCGGACCAACGTGAGAACAGTCGAACGTGATTCCACTCGGAGATCGCGGTACCGGCTGCGCCTCCGCGCTCGAAGACGAGCGGGGTGAGTCCACGTTCGCGCAATTCGGCTGCGGCTGCCAGGCCGATCGGGCCTGCTCCGATCACGACCACGGGTAGGGGGTTCATGTCGTACCTTTCATCGACGATTATCGATCTATTCGGACTGTATCGACAATCATCAATGTAGGCAACCATCGACGGCTGTCGATATAGTGAAGCGATGACATCGCTGCAGACGCCAACGGTGCGCGTCGGAGATTCGGGCCCGGAACAGGTGGGTACTTCCGTCCTCGCGCAGGGCGACGCCGATACCTACGCACAGTGGTTCGCCTGCCTGGCGGAGCCGATGCGGGTCCGATTGCTTCACCGGGTGGCGAGCGCGGTCGGTGGTATTACCGTCGGAGCGCTCGCCGAGGCATTGGGGATCGGGCAGCCGACGGTGTCGCACCACCTGCGCAAGCTCGCCGACGTGGGTTTCGTGAACCTGCGTAGGGAAGGGACCAGCACGGTCGTCGCGGTGAATCCGACGTGCTGTGTTGCGCTGCCGCAGGCGGCGGATGTGGTGATGGGGGTGCTCGGACCGCGTCCATGTTGCCCGAGTGATCTGCCTGACGACGTCGCTGTCCGGGCGATGGCCGACGACGACTGGTATTCGGTTCTTCGGATTTGCGGCGAGGGTATCGATACTCGAAATGCCACCTTCGCCACGGAGGTCCCCGTGCGCGAGTACCTCCAAGATCAGTGGCTGCTGCATCATCGATGGGTGGCGACTATCGAGGGCACTGTAGTCGGCTGGGCGGCGCTGAGTTCAGTCTCCGAGCGTGACTGCTATCGCGGGGTTGCGGAGAATTCCGTGTATGTCGCGGACGGCATGCGTGGTCGGGGCGTCGGAAAAGCGCTGTTGCGCAAGCAAGTCATGGCCGCCGACGCTGATGGTTTCTGGACTTTGCAGACGTCGATCTTTCCGGAGAATCGTGCCTCCATCTCACTGCATCATTCGGCTGGATTCAGAACTATCGGTCTCCGGGAAAAGATTGCCCAACTCGACGGTGTCTGGCGTGACACTGTTCTCCTCGAACGACGTGCGGTGGCCGCCCCCGTTTGACGGGCCGGGGTCCGTAATCGCGGATCACTTGATTGCGCCTTGATTCGAAGTCTGTCAATATCGAAGAATGTCGAATCAAAGCGCCCCGGAGTACGAAGCGTGCTGCACCCCACTCGTGCGTGAACCGTTGACCGAGGATTGGGCCGGCGACCTGTCTCGGATGTTCAAAGCGCTCGGTGACCCGGTCCGCCTCCGTCTGCTCAGTTTGGTGGCGAGTCACGAGGGTGGTGAAGCCTGCGTCTGCGACATCTCCGACTCGTTCGACCTGTCCCAACCGACTATCTCGCATCACCTCAAGGTGTTGCGCCAGGCCGGGCTACTCGACTGTGAACGACGCGGGACCTGGGTGTATTACTGGGTGATTCCGGCTGCGCTGCAGCAGCTTTCCGCGGTACTCCTGGTTGAAGGTACGAGCGTGAGTGCTGCAGGCTCTTGCGCTGAGGTCACGGCATGAGCAAGGCTGCCGGCGTCGACCACCCTGCAGTGGTCGGCAAACTCTCCACCCTCGACCGCTATCTACCGGTGTGGATCGGCGTCGCCATGGTTGCAGGACTCCTGCTGGGGCGGTGGATACCCGGCGTCAACACGGTCATCGAGAAGGTGCAGATCGACGGGATCTCGTTGCCGATCGCACTCGGCCTGCTGATCATGATGTACCCGGTGTTGGCGAAAGTTCGCTACGACCGACTCGACACGGTCACCGGCGACAAGAGACTACTCGCGAGCTCGCTGGTCCTGAATTGGGTTCTCGGGCCCGCATTGATGTTCGCCCTCGCCTGGCTGATGCTGCCGGATCTCCCCGAATACCGCACCGGACTGATCATCGTCGGCCTCGCTCGCTGCATCGCGATGGTCATCATCTGGAACGACCTGGCCTGCGGTGACCGTGAAGCCGCCGCCGTTCTGGTCGCGATCAACTCGGTATTCCAAGTCTTCATGTTTGCAGTTCTCGGCTGGTTCTACCTGTCAGTCCTACCCGGTTGGCTCGGCCTCGAACAAACCACGATCGACACGTCACCCTGGCAGATCGCCAAATCTGTTCTGATCTTCCTCGGAATCCCGCTGGTTGCCGGTTTCCTGTCCCGCTACTTCGGCGAAAGGGCAAGGGGGCGTGACTGGTACGACAACAGGTTCATCCCGGCGATCAGTCCGTGGGCCCTTTACGGTCTTCTGTTCACGATTGTCGTCCTCTTCGCCTTGCAGGGTGAACAGGTCACCTCGCGACCATGGGACGTCGTCCGGATCGCGCTGCCGTTGCTCGCGTACTTCGCACTCATGTGGGGCGGAGGCTACATCCTCGGCGCCGCAATCGGATTGGGTTACGAACGCACCACGACCCTCGCGTTCACCGCTGCGGGCAACAACTTCGAACTTGCAATCGCCGTTGCCATCGCCACCTATGGCGCCACTTCGGGACAGGCGCTTGCCGGTGTCGTCGGGCCGCTGATCGAGGTGCCGGTGCTCGTCGGTCTGGTGTACGTCTCCCTTGCTCTACGCAAACGCTTTGCAGCCGAAGAGGTTTCACCTGGTCGAGAAAGCGCGATGTCATGAGTACGCCATCCGTGTTGTTCGTGTGCGTCCACAACGCCGGCCGATCGCAGATGGCAGCCGGGTTTCTGAGCCATCTCGCGGGTGATGCTATCGAGGTCCGTTCCGCCGGATCCGCACCCGCCGAGGCCGTCAATTCGGCAGCGGTCGAGGCGATGGCAGAGCGCGGTATCGACATCTCAGCTCAGTCTCCGAAGATCCTCACAGCCGACGCAGTCCAGGACTCGGATGTCGTCATCACCATGGGCTGCGGCGACACGTGCCCGATCTTTCCCGGTAAGAGCTACCGAGACTGGGTTCTCGACGATCCGGCCGGACAGGGCCTCGACGCGGTTCGCCCGATCCGCGACGAAATCGAGCGTCGCGTTCGAGCCCTGATCGCCGAACTCAACCAGATTCGCTAGGCATTGACCACGGCGACAGATTCGGACCCGCCAGACACAAACAGAACGGATGACCAGCGGGATCGAGCAGCACCCGGCAACGCTCCGGCGCGTTCTGCCGTCTACCGAGTTGGGCGCCGAGGCTGACAGCTTGCTCCTGCGCGATGTCCAGATCATCGACCACTAGATCCAGATGAATCTGCTTCGGTATTGCACCCGTCGGCCACGTGCTCGGGCGATGTTCGTCGATGCGGATTGCGGTGATCTGGCCACCGCCTGCGCTGACGGTCGCAAACTTCTCAGTACTGTGCGTGATTTTGCCGCCCAGCATATTTCGCCAGAATTCGGCAAGGCGTTGTGGATCATTGCAATCGAGGGTGATCGATCCCAAGCGAGCTACAGGCATGGGCTCGACGCTACAGAATTCCTTGGTTCGGCTTCCTTCGCGGAGGCGTTATCCGTCGGCAGGCTCGATGTGTTCGGCACCGAGGACCGAGAGCCGGTATTCCTGTGCGTCCTGCTCGGTTTCGAAATCTTTCTCTTCGAGGAGGTTCCGATCGGCGTCGAGGTATCGGTAGGTAGTCATCCCTCCACCGTGCCATTGATGTCCGGTTCCTGCTCGGATACGGGTTCGATCTCGTCGACGATCGTTTGTACGAGTCTCCCGTACTGCTTGATCAAATCCTTCGACGACAACGAATCCTCGCCGAGAAGGTCCAGCGTTCGCATACCTGTGGCAAGCCCGAGCACGAGTGAGACGACCAGCTGGCTACGAACCAAATCCGGCGAGGTGTCGCCGATGCGTCGCGCGATTCCGTGAACGTATCGTTCCTTGATCTCAGCCCTGGCTGCGCCGGGATCCGGGGCTTCGTGAACATGTACGGCGAGCATTGCCCACGGATCGGTTTCGTCGGCTTCTCTACGGGCAACGAGTCTCTCGACCAGCCAGTAGCCGAAGCCACCTGAGGAGTCGCCGTTCGGCTCCTCGTCCATCGGAGGTGCGGACGGGATCGCCGCCGAATACAACCGAGCTTTGCTGCCGTAGATCTTCATGACCAGCGCGGGGGAGTATCCGGCCGCTGCCGCAACATCTTTGATCTTCGTCGAGGCATACCCGCGTTCCGCGAACAAGGATGTCGCGGCTGTGAGGATGCTCTCTTCAGCGGTGCTCATGGCAGGCCTGCTCATACGGTCGTCAGCGGCTCTGCATCGAGGGGAACGTCGAAGTCGACGACGGTGGACTGCGCGATGACCGCGATCTGCCTCGCGAGTGTGCCGTGTCCGCTCGCGGTCAACGCGGTGAGGATGTATCGACCGGATGTGGGGAGAGCGATTCCGTAGTGTCCGGCTCCGTCGGTGACGGTGGATGCGACGAACTCGCCGGTCGGTTTGGTGAGTGTGACGACAGTTCCCGAAGTTGTCTGCCCACCCACACCGACCTTGCCGGAGATGGTAAGGCGCTCACCGAGTTCGACGGTGTGCGTCGATTGCGCGTTGTCGAAACCGACCACCTGTGAGATCGGGGACCAGCCGTCGGCGCTCGTCACCACCAAGTACCGTCCGGGCTGCGGAAGAGCGAGGGAGAAATTGCCCTCGTTGTCGGCGCGGCTCCAGTCGATCGGACGCCCGTCCATGTCCATCACGGTGACCACGGCCTGCCTGATGGGGCGACTGTCCGCTCGGACGACGCGACCGGCAACCACTATTTCCGTATCGCTCACGGCGGCGTCGGGAAGCTCGAAACCTTCCGGTGTGACCGGGCGAAGTGCCGTTTCCGGTTTTGCGCCGCGGCGAGGAATGAAGGCAGCGGCACCGGCAGCGGCAACCGCGGCCAGGGCGGCGAGCCAGAAGATGTTCTTGAAGGCGTCGATCGACGGAAGGCCCTCGCCGGGTCCGGATGGAATGACCATCGAGGTGAGCATGGCGGCGACCACCGCGCTGGAGATCGAGGTACCGACCGAGCGAAGGAGCGAGTTGAGGCCGTTTGCCGACGCGGTTTCCGTGATCGGGACCGAGCGCATGATCAGCATCGGCATCGCGGAGTACGCGATTGCAGTTCCGATGCTGACCACCGCTGCGCTGATGATGATCAGTGCGATCGATCCGGTCAGGAACACGCGCGCGATGTAGGCGAGCGCGAGCACCGTGCCGCCGACGA
The DNA here is from genome assembly GCF_016598535.1 of Rhodococcus sp. P-2. GTDB lineage: Bacteria > Actinomycetota > Actinomycetes > Mycobacteriales > Mycobacteriaceae > Rhodococcus_F > Rhodococcus_F baikonurensis. The sequence goes on from NZ_CP066779.1 coordinate 4,331,375, forward strand.
TCAGGGTGGTTTTCGCCCCGAATCGTTTGGTGATGTTCGCGGACACGGGAGCGAAGAAGACCATCGCGAGTCCTGCCGGAATCATGCAGAGCCCAGCCGCCATCACGCCCAGTTCGAAGCCGTAGCCGGAGATTTTCGGCATCTGAAGTTGTTGTGTTGTCGAAAGGTTGTTCGCGTACATCGAGAAGCCGACGAGGATCGACGCGACGTTGGTCAGCAGTACTGGCCGCTTGGCTGACGTGCGCAAGTCGACCATCGGCTGGGTGACGCGTAGTTCGTAGGGGAACCACAGTGCGAGCGTCACGACCCCGATGACGAACATCAGCAATGTCGGTTCACTGGTCCATCCCCAGCGGGCGCCCTTGGAAATGGCCAGGAGGAGTGCGGCGAGTGAAACCGAGAGCATGACTGCGCCGAGGAAGTCGAACTTGCCGCGGGTGCGAACACTTGATTCCGGGACAACGACGGCCACTGCGACGATCAGTAGGACGCCCACGATCGCCGAGAGCCAGAAGATGGCGGGCCAGCCGAGGTGTTCGAAGATCAACCCCGACAGCGGGAGTCCGAGTGCGGCACCGACTCCGAGAGTGGCGCTCATCAATGCGGTTGCCGACGCCACCTTCTCCTTGGGGAGTTCGTCGCGCATGATGCTGATTCCGACCGGAATCATCGAGATGGCGAAGCCTTGAAGTCCGCGCCCGATGAGGAGGGAAACGAAGTTGCCGCCGATCGCTGCGATCAGTGATCCGACCACGATCGTGGTCATCGAGATCAGCATCATGCGTCGTTTTCCGAACATGTCCGCCAGGCGGGTGACGATCGGGGTGGCGACGGCACTGGTCAGCAGGGTGACGGTGACCAGCCAGGAAGCGTCGTCCGCGCTGACGCCGAGGATCTTCGGAAACTCGGGCAGCAACGGAATGACCATGGTTTGTTGCAGTGCGACCACGGTGCCGGACAGACAGAGGATTGCGGTGATGAGCCGACTCGAACGGCGAGGGGTCGGAGACGAGTGCAATGCCAAGAGACGGTCCTTCACGAGGCGTGGGGTGAACGGTAGTTCACCCCTGAGTGAATCACTGTTCACCCCTGATTGTCACATCGGTAGATTGTGTCTTCGGTCACGACTTCGGTGATGTCACTGGTTTCCCTGCCGGTATCGCGGGAACAACGACAGTGGTGTTCTGTGCCTGCGCTTGGCGGGCAGCGAGGAGGAGTGATGCGTGCCGAAGTAGGTGACCGCCTTCATGTTCAGGGGCGAGTGGTCGGTCAGTCCGAGGTGACGGCCGAGGTCCTCGAAGTTCACGGTGAGGATGGGGGACCGCCCTATCTGGTCAGGTATGACAACGGACACGAGGCACTCGTGTTTCCCGGCAGTGACGGTTGGATCGACCACCCTGGAAAAGGCTCCTGATCTGCACTCTTCTTTCCCTGCACGGCTGTTGCATCGAATGCGGCTAAAGTGTGCGCAATGGAGGGTAAACGCCAGTATCACTCCCGTGTGCGTGAGGCTTCCGCGCAACGAACCAAGGAACTCATTCGTGATGCGGCGACGACTCTGTTCGTGCGCGACGGGTATGTCAGCGCCACCGTCAAACAGATTGCCGACGCCGCCGGTGTGGCCAATCGGACAGTGTTCACGGCGTTCCCCGGCGGAAAGCTCGAGATCTTCGAAGCGGCACTTGCTGCAGCGCTGGACGCCGAGCCCTTTCCTCTCGGTGCGCCGAGTTCGGCCTCGGACCCCGATGACGTTCGGCGGATCGTCTCGCAGATCGTCGCACAGGGCATCGGCATGCTCGAGCGTGCCGGTGCTCTCATGATGGTCACCGTGGAATCGTCAGGTGCCGATTCCGACATGCGACGTCTGTCCGAGGAGTCGGCCGAGCAATCGGCAGCCAATGCGATGTCGATAGCGGAGGGTCTGTCGGAACACGGTTTGCTGAGGCCGGAGATCTCGCTCGAGAAGGCCGCGGGAATACTTGCCGCCTTCGTCTCGCCGCAGCTCCATCAACAACTGCGTCGAGTCAGTGGTTGGGATCTCGACGCATACCGCTCGTGGCTGGAGTTCAACATTCGACAGAATCTAATGTACTAATTGGTCTGTTTTGGTTAGCATGGCGAGGGTTTTTTATTCTCGGGAGGAATCGCCAGCGTGCCCTATGCCTTGTTCGGCCTCATCACGATGCTGCTCTGGATCTTTTGCATCGTCGACGCCATCACGAGAGATGACGCCTATATCCAGTACCTGCCCAAGGTCGTCTGGATTCTGATCATCATCTTCCTTCCCACTCTCGGTTCGGTGCTCTGGCTCGTGGTGGGTCGCGGGCAGAATGCACCTCGTGGGTACGTCGGCCCCACCGGCTACGGCGAATACGAGCGTCCGGGACGCGCAGTCGCGCAGGATCCGGCGGCGGACGAAGCCTTCCTTCGTCAGTGCCGTGAGCGGGCGGAGGAGCAGCGCCGAATCGCCAAGCAGCAGCGCCGCGACGGAGACGCTGATCGAATGTGAGTTATCGATACGTCATGAGCTGGTCCAGCACGAGTCGAAGTGGCGGCCAGGACGTTCGGCCACGACGGGTTACCGCGTAGGCCGTGAGGATGACGGGCGGATCGATGAGTGGTTCAACCCGCACGCCTTCGCGAGTTTTACGTTCGAGCGGCATCAGTCCGACACCGTAGCCGCTGAGGACCAATAGTTCGACCAAGTCGAGACTGTCGATCTGGTGAGTGATCCGTGGGGTGAATCCAGCCAGCGACGCGAGGGTTCGCACGGCGCGCTCGTCGGCAGTGTTTCGTGAGTTCACGATCCATGGGGTGTCTGCGAAGGCCCGGAGATCGATCCTGGAATTCGTTCCCTCGTCGGGCGTTCGGGCGTTGTCGGGAACGCACAGTCCCCACGGCGTCGACCAGAGCGGAACTGCTTCGAGAAGTGGACTCGGCGACGCGGGGGCGAGGTTGTAGTCGTACGTCAGTGCGAGGTCGAGGTCGTCGCGTTCGAGGAGTGCGAAGGCCTCGACTGGTTCGTATTCGTAGATCACCACGTCCACCAGCGGATGACTGTGTTGCAGGCTTCGGGCGACGGGGAGCATGGCGGTTCTGATGGCAGTTGCGAATCCGCCGACTCGCAGCGTTCCCACCGGTTCGGCGTCCGGATCGAGGTCCAGCCGAGCGGCGTCGAGCGCCGCCAGGATAGTGACCGCATGATCCGCGAGTCGTTGCCCGGCGGGGGTGAGGCGAACGCGTCGGCCGTCCGGCTCGATCAACGCTGTTCCGGTTTCGGCCGTCAAAGCAGCGAGCTGTTGGGACACTGTCGACGTCGTGAGGTTGTGCGCTTCGGCGACGGCGCGCATCGAACCCAAACGCGAGAGTTCGAGAAGAAGGTGAAGTCGACGGGTTTCCATTCGTCGATCATTCACTAATCGTGAACATAATGTGGGTCGAAATCGCGTGGACGCGAACGGTTGGTGTCCCGTTCAATGCAAATATGGATACGAGAGCGCGAGCCGGCGTCGGTCTGGCTGTTCTGGCGATGTTGTGCGTACAGCTCGGCCTCGCCGTCTCGGTGAGTCTGATCGATCAGCTCGGCGCGGACGGAGCGGCGTGGGTGCGCCTTGCCTGGGCGGGCATCATTCTTTTGATCATCGTCAGGCCCCGGCCGTCCGCGTTCACCCGCAAGGCGTTTCTGGCTTGCGTGGTCCTGGGTGTGGTGACCGCCGGGATGACGCTCTTGTTCATGGCGGCCGTGGAGCGTCTGCCGCTGGGCACGGCAAGTGCCTTGGAATTCTTGGGTCCGCTGACAGTTGCTCTGCTGCGCGGGCGCGGCCGTGTTCTGTGGCCGGTTCTGGCCGGTGTCGGCGTAGTCCTTCTGACCGAACCGTGGGCGGGCACGGTCGATCTGGCCGGAGTGGGATACGCGCTCGGCGCAGCGCTCTGCTGGGCGATGTACATACTGCTCACCCAGCGTGTCGGCGACGAGGTTGCCGGTATCAACGGGCTGGCGGTGTCGATGGCCGTAGCTGGTTTGGCCGCAACAATTGCCGTGGGGCATTCGGCCATCGGGCGGCTGACCCCGCACCTGATCCTCGTGGGCCTCGGGCTCGCGATTCTGCTGCCCGTCGTGCCCTTCGTCTTGGAGATGGTCTCGCTGCGGCGGCTGTCGACGGCAGCGTTCGGCACGCTGATGAGTCTCGAACCCGCGTTCGCTCAGCTCATCGGTTTGATTGTGTTGCAACAGGTCCCGAGCCTTCTGGCCGTGGCAGGTATCGCGTGCGTCGTCGTCGCCGGTATCGGCGCGGCCCGAGGTGGCGCGAGAGATCGTGCTCAGGGGCCGGCCGCGCCACCCACCGATTCCGAGCGAACGTACCTTTCGGCGCCTTCATGAGACCGAGAGTGCCGTTCGCTCAGTGCACGGCTGCCGCAGCGATTGCTCCGTCGAACACGTCGGCGACCTCGCCGAGTGAATCGAGAATCGGCTGACCTGATCGTTCGACTCGAGCCCGCACCAGCGAACCCTCGAGCGCGGACACTGCAAGGATGGCAAGTCGTTCCGCTCGCGTACGTGCGACGCCGGATTTGACCAGTGAGTCGCGCAGTAGCGAAGTCCACTGTCGGTAGACCGCCTGTCCGGCGGCTGTCACGCTCTCCGAATCGGGGGCAAGTTCCAACAACACCGTCGTGATCGGCGAGCCTTCGTGGAAGTCCGAATCGCTGACCCATCCGGTGAGCAACCGCGCGTACTCGCGCAGCAGCGATCCGGCGTCTGATTGGCTCTCGCCGAGTTCGGTCAGAGTGTCGGTGACCAACTGCCCGCCGACGCGGACGACCTCTTCGCCGATCTGCTCCTTGCCGCCGGGAAAGTAGTGGTAGAGCGAACCTTTCGGCGCCCCGCTCGACTTGAGGATCTCGTTGAGGCCTGTTGCCGCATATCCCTGGCGGCGAAACAGATCGGCCGCAGCTCGTACAAGTGCCTCGCGGTGTTTCGGGGGAGTCGCCACGCGTTGGAGCTTAAACACACCAGCGAACCATCACAATCTATGTAGACTGGTCTACATGGAGAATGCGGAGATACTCGAGCAATTGCGCGCGGTCAACGCGTCGGCGGCCTTCAATCGGTGGGCGGGCTTCGAGGTCACGGAAGCAGAACCGGGTCGCGTGCGCCTGCGGCTCGAATGGCGTGAGGATCTCGGCCAGTACTCCGGACACCTGCACGCTGCGCTCGTGGCGGGGCTCGTGGACACCGCATGTGGGTTTGCCGCCTTCACACAGGTGGGCGTAGTGGCCGCATCCAACTGTGCGGTCAACTTCGTGAGCCCAGGAGTCGGAACCGCATTCGTCGCCACGGCACGCTCGGTCAAGGCCGGGCGTAAGCAGGTGTTCGTCACTGCCGAGGTACATGCCGAACGCGAAGGCGAATCCGTGCTCGTCGCGTTCGGCACCACTCTGTTGGTTCCACTCGGCGCTCAATCTCAGGGAACCCCAGGCAAAGTCAGGGAATGAGGATGAACTTCCCGGCGGGATGAGAACTCTGCAACTCGGTGTGAGCGAGCGCGACGTCCGTCAGTGGAAAGGTCTTGGCGATCTTCACGGTGAGATGTCCGGAACCGGCTTGTTCGACCAGTTCGGATCGTGCCTTCAAACGTGCTTCGGCACTTGCCGGATTGCCTCCGCCGACAGACGCGAAGCCGTCGGTCTGGGCGCGTCCGAACGCGACGATGGTGACGATACGGCTCTTGTCGGTGACCAACGCCAGAGATGTATCGACGGCTTCGTCAGTTCCGGCGGTGTCGAAAGCGGCGTCGACACCGTTCGGTGCTAGTTCACGAACGCGGGCTTCGAGGCCGTTGCCGTAGACCACCGGGGTAGCGCCGAGTGAACGCACGTACTCCTGATTGGAGGCTCCCGCAGTGCCGATCACGGTGGCCCCGCGAGCTACTGCCAGCTGGACGGCAATCGCGCCGACGCCGCCGGACGCGCCGTGGATGAGAACGGTATCGCCGGAGCCGACTCTAATCGTGTCGAGGGCGTCGACTGCAGTTCCGCCGACGAGAAGGAGTCCGGCCGCCTGCTCCCAGCCGATGCCGGCGGGCTTCGCGGTCACCGAGGAGGCCGGAACGACAACCTGTTCGGAATAGAGACCGTTGCCCGGGCTGACGATCACCTCGTCGCCGACTGCCACGTCCGCGACAGCGTCACCGACGGCAGAGACGACGCCCGCCGCCTCGCCGCCGAGGCGGATCGGAAGTTTCTCGGGATCGGTGCCGAAAGCACCGCTGTAGAGCTTGAAGTCGAAGGGATTCACCCCGATCGCCTTCACGTCGACCAGGACTTCGCCTGATTTCGGTGCCGGTAAATCGATGTCCACCAGCTCCAGGACCTCGGGCGTGCCGTACGTCTGCGCTACAACAGTTTTGCTCATGTCTCGCGCAACCGTCCTCGGGGAAGCGATATTCCCCGAGGACGGGAAAAACTCGAGAAGATTCGATCAGCGGATCAGGGTGCCCAGATCGAGCGGCATCGCGATGCCGGTGATGTGATGGGCCTCGTCAGAACCGAGGAACGCGACGGCTGCGGCGATGTCCTCCGGCTGGCTGACCGGGTCGGGCAAGGTCTGCATGAAGATCGGACCGAGGGTGTGAGCGTTCGCGTCGATGAGCGGCCGCATGTCCGTCATCTGCATTCCGGTTTCCACGCCGTGCGGGTGGATGGTGTTGACCCGAATGTTGTACTGCCCCAATTCCGAGGCCATCGTCTTGGCCAGACCGGTGATGCCGTGTTTGCTCGCGACGTAGTGGCCGAGGAAGGGGAGCCCACGCAGGCCGGCGACGGAACTGGTGAAGATGATCGAGCCACCGGTGCCTTGCTTGATCAGGTGCGGGATCGCTGCCTTGGCGGTGTGGAAGACGCCGGTCAGGTTGACGTCGAGCGTTTCCTGCCACTGCTCGGGCGTGATTTCCCAGGACATGTTGGCAGAACAGATTCCGGCGTTCGCGACGACGACGTCGAGGCGCCCCAGTTCGTCGATGCCGGCATCGAGCGCCGCGGACAGCGCAGCGAAGTCGCGTACGTCGGTCTTGCCGGCAACAATTCGACGGTCCAGGGCCTTGACCAGTTCGACTGTCTCGGCCAGGTCGTCTTCGGTGGCGCCGGCGTAAGACGTGGATTCGAATTGAACACACGCGTCGACGGCGATGATGTCTGCGCCCTCTTCTGCCAGCCGGACAGCTTCCGCCCGCCCCTGACCGCGGGCTGCTCCGGTGATGAAGGCAACTTTTCCGGTGTATCGATTGGCAGTCATGCTCAAACCTCCGAATAGTGGTGACGATCTGCTCTTCGGAAGTTAGCGCGACGAAGTTCTTTTCGGGGGTGAATGCCCAGTCAGCGGAAAGCGCTCAGCTCACCCTGGTCAACAGGGCACATGGCCCGGCGGCGAAGACATCGCGTGCATCGGCGGATGTGACGGGTTGTCCGCTCAGTGCGTCGACCCATTCGCCTTCGGGAAGGTCGATTCGTGTGTCTCGCCAGCCGTGCGACGAGAGTCCGAGCGAATGTCGCGTCGCCAGAGCAACGACCATGGGTGGATCTCCCGCGGGGCCCCGCGAGAAGCCGACCAGATGACCGGATCCGGAACCTGAGGCGAAGACCGGCCGATATGCGCCGCGTTCGAACCACGCGGGGTTCTCACGCCGCAGTGTCAGTGCCGTGCGAACGAGGTGCAATTTTGCAGTTCCTGTCGCGTCGATCGGCGTGCCACCGGTATCGAGGAGGGAACGCCTCGCCGCGTAGTCGACAACGCGCCGGTTGTCCGGGTCGACCAACGAGTCCTCCCAGAGCTCGGTGCCCTGGTAGACATCGGGAACGCCGGGCCCGAGGAGTTGGAGCAACTTTTGGCCCAGAGAGTCCGACCAGCCGTGACGCGCTATCCGGCCGACGAATTCGCTGACCGAATCAGCGACAGGACCGTCGATCGCCTGGTCGATCCAGTGATGCACCGCCGACTCGAAGCCGACGTCGGGATCGTTCCAGGACGTCTTTGCGCCGGATTCACGGACGGCCTTTTCTGCATAGGCGTGTAAACGTTCGCGCAGTTCTGGAAGCGAGGACGCAGGGCTACCGTCGGCCGGCCAAACACCGATGATGTTCTGCCACAAAAACAATCCGGTCAGCGGATCAGGGCTGGGGCACACGCCTTCCCACTCGCGAATCATCCTGGACCACAGGGTAGGCACCTGAGACACAACACCGATCCGTGCCCGCACGTCCTCGCCGCGTTTGGTGTCGTGAGTGGACAGACTCGTCATCGCACGCGGCCACCGCTTCGCTCGGTCCGCGTTGTGGAGATGGAATTCGGCGACGGAGACGGCAAGCGACGCCGGGTTGCCGCCGACTTCCTGACGTGAGACCAGGCGCGCCGTCCGATAGAAGAGACGATCCTCGACGGACTTGGCCATGACAGCGCCGCACACCTGCTGGAAGCGAACTGCCGCTTCACCTCCGTTCACCAGTGACTGCGCCAACACGTTGAACGCTGCTTCATGCCCGGGAGCCAATTCGTGCATGTCGCCGACGATACGAGCGGCCAATCCGGCGAGGGGACTGTAATCGGATCGGTACACCGGCATCCGAGCGATCGCGACCACCACGGCGTCGTTCAGTTCGGTCTCACTGCAACGACTTCCGGTTTCACGTCGAATTGCGCGCACGAGCCTGCGAACCTCGGGGGCAAGGTCACCGCGCCCGGTGTCGCGTTTGAACTGACGTTCGGTGTGATGCAACCACGTACTGTCCCCGTCGTCGCCGGTCAGATCTGCCGAGAGTTCGGTCAATTCGAGTTCGGCGGCGGGATCGACGAAAATGCCGCCCAGATGATTGAGCGCGTCGTATCCGGTGGTGCCGTCGATCGGGAGCAGCGGATCGAGTGGCTCAGTGTGGCCGAGGATCTTCTCGATCACGAGCCACTGATCTGGTCCGATCAGTTCTCGCAGGCGCCCGAGATATTCCGCCGGATTTGCGAGTCCGTCCGGGTGATCGATGCGAACGCCGTCGATCAGTCCTTCGTCGACCCACGACTTCACTTGCCGATGGCAGAGTTCGAAGACTTTGGGGTCCTCCTGGCGCACTGCAGCGAGTTCGTTGACGGCAAAGAACCGTCGGTAGTTGATGATCCCGGCGTTCCACGGTACGAGTCGGTACGACTGCCGGGCGTGGACCTCCTGTGGAGATCCGTGTTCGGTGCCCGCCGCGACGGGGAAGCGGTGCTCGTAGAAAGCGAGAAGTGTTTCCTCACCGTCTTTCTCGACGGTCAGTGCGTCGAGATCGTCCGGGCTGCCCAGTACCGGGAGCGAGAGCTTGCCCTCGGCGCCGTTGGCTCCGTTGTCGTCGGCCCAATCGATGTCGAAGAAGTCTGCGTATTCCGACGACTGCCCGTGCGTGAGAACGTCCCACCACCAGGCATTTTCGCGAGGTATGGCGACACCGACATGGTTGGGGACCAGATCGACGATCAGGCCCATCCCACGTGATCGAACCGCGTGCGAGAGCTCTACCAACGCCTCGCGGCCACCAAGTCCTTCGGACACGGTTGTCGGATCGGTGACGTCGTAGCCGTGCGTCGACCCGGATGTTGCCGTGAGGATGGGGGAGAGATAGAGGTGCGAGACCCCCAACGCCTCGAAGTAGTCCACTTGCGCGGCCGCATCACGAAGGGTGAACGCGTCCGGGCGCAACTGCAGTCGGTAGGTGCTGGTTATCGGGGCCATCTGCACGTCTCCCTCAGGCCGTTCTGCGAAGTACCGTCAATGCTCGGGCTTTTACATCCAATGTCGTTCCGGCTTTGACCACGGTGTCGCTCTCACCGGTGGGGACCGAGGTGTCGAGTACGACGGTCCACTCCGACGCGTAGTCCGCGTTGGGGGTGGAGAATTCGAGATCTTCGTAGTGGGCGTTGAAACAGAGAAGGAACGAATCTCCCGTGACGCGCTCGCCGCGGTAGTTCGGTTCCGGGATCACGTCACCGTTGAGAAAGACGGCCAACGACTTTCCGAAACCGCTGTCCCAGTCGGCCGGAGTCATCTCCTCGCCCGACGGCGTGAGCCAGGCGATGTCGCGACTTTGATCGCCACTTCGAATAGGTCGACCCTCGAAGAATCGACGACGCCGGAAGACCGGGTTCTTGGCGCGCAAGGCAATTGCGCGCTTGGTGAACTCGACGAGATCCGCGTTGGTTTCCGCGAGAGTCCAGTCCATCCAGGACAGTTCCGAATCCTGGCAGTAGACGTTGTTGTTGCCCTGCTGAGTTCGGCCCATCTCGTCGCCGTGAGCGAGCATCGGGGTGCCCTGGCTGAGCATCAGCGTCGCGAGAATATTCCGGCTCTGACGTCCACGCAGGTCGAGGATCTCCGGGTCGTCGGTGGGGCCTTCGACGCCGCAGTTCCACGATCGGTTGTGCGACTCGCCGTCGTTGTTGTTCTCGCCGTTGGCTTCGTTGTGCTTCTCGTTGTACGAGACGAGGTCGTGCAGGGTGAAACCGTCGTGAGCGATGACGAAATTGATGCTCGCGCCAGGGCGACGTCCGGTGGCCTCGTAGAGATCAGAGGATCCGGTGAGGCGGGAAGCGAACTCGCCCAGCGTTGCCGGTTCACCGCGCCAGTAGTCACGGACGGTATCGCGGTACTTGCCGTTCCATTCGGTCCACAGGCCGGGGAAGTTGCCGACCTGGTAACCGCCCTCGCCGACATCCCACGGTTCGGCGATCAGCTTCACCTGACTGACGATCGGATCCTGTTGCACCAGATCGAAGAAGGCGGAGAGGCGGTCCACGTCGTGCAGTTCACGGGCGAGTGTCGAGGCGAGGTCGAAGCGGAAACCGTCGACATGCATTTCCGTGACCCAGTACCGCAGCGAGTCCATGATCAGCTGCAGTGTGTGCGGATGACGGGCGTTGAGGCTGTTGCCCGTTCCGGTGTAGTCCATGTAATGCGCTTCGTCGCCGTCGACCAGGCGGTAGTAGGCAGCATTGTCGATGCCGCGGAAGCTGATGGTCGGCCCCATGTGGTTGCCCTCGGCGGTGTGGTTGTAGACCACGTCGAGGATCACCTCGATGCCTGCCTGGTGGAAGCTGCGCACCATCGCTTTGAATTCCGCTACGGCCGCATCGGGTTTTGCGGCCGACGAGTAGTCGGTATGCGGAGCGAGAAAACCGAAGGTGTTGTAACCCCAGTAGTTTCGCAGTCCTTGGTCGAGAAGCACCTGATCGTGCATGAACTGGTGGACCGGCATCAGTTCGATAGCAGTGACACCCAGATTGGTGAGGTGCTCGATGATCACCGGATGCGCGAGTCCGGCGTAGGTGCCGCGCAGTTCCTCCGGAATTCCGGGGTGCGTCGCGGTCATACCCTTGACGTGCGCTTCGTAGATGACCGTCTCGTGGTACGGGCGCTTCGGCGAGCGATCGGACGCCCAGTCGAAGAAGGGATTGATGACGACGGTCGACATCGTGTGGCCGAGCGAATCATGTTGGGGGAAAGGGATGGTGGCGGGTTCGTCGGTGAGTGGGGCGGGATCGAAGGGTTCGGGGTCGAGGATCTCGTCGGATTCCTGATCGCCCGTGGGTGACGTGTCTTCGACCTCGCCCTCGAGGACCACCTCGCCCGATTCGGCTTCCGAACTCGTCTCGTCGGTCGCGTCTTCCGGCTCCGCTGCAGGAGTGTCGTCGTCTCCCGAAGGTTCGGGATCGCCTGCCGACTCGACGTCGTACGAGAACAGTGAACGGTCTCCGTCGAAGTCTCCGTCGAATGCTTTTCCGTACGGGTCCAGCAACAGTTTGCTCGGATCGCACCGCAGGCCTGCCGCCGGATCGTACGGTCCGTGGACGCGGTAGCCGTATCGCTGGCCGGGGGATACGGACGGAAGGTATGCATGCCAGACGTAACCGTCGACCTCGTCCATCCGGATCCGGGTTTCGGTTCCGTCCTTGGCGATCAAGCACAGTTCCACGGCTTCGGCGACCTCGGAGAAGAGCGAGAAATTGGTCCCCGCACCGTCGTAGGTGGCACCGAGTGGGTACGCACTGCCAGGCCATACCGGGATGGGAGTGGCTGAGGTCTCGCTCGGCGGTTGATCCATGAATCAGACCCTATCGGGTGCAGCCGATCGAATCTTGTCGACTGTCTACGGCGCTGATCACCGTTTTGCCTGGCTGCGGGCGGTTGCCAGCATTCCGGCTGTGATCTGTTCCACCTCCGCCTCCGAACACAGGTACGGAGGCATCGCGTAGACGAGGTTTCGGAACGGTCGCAGCCACACTCCGGAGTCGACGGCTGCATCGGTGGCGCTCTGCATCTCGACCGGCTGCTCGAGTTCGATCACTCCGATCCCGCCTTTGACGCGGACATCGACGACCCCGGGAATTGTGACGGCTTCGGCGAGGCCACGAACGAGGCCATATTCGAGGGCTGCGACATCACGCCGCCAATCCATCGCGAGCACCAGTTCGGTCGATGCGACTGCGACGGCGCACGCGAGTGGATTGCCCATGAAAGTGGGGCCGTGCATCAGCCCGCCACCTTCGCCGGCGGTGATCGCCTCCGCTATCTCCGTGGTGCACAGCGTCGCCGCCAGGCTCATGTATCCGCCGGTGAGGGCCTTGCCGACGCACATGACGTCGGGGCTGACGCCGGCGTGATCGGCGGCGAACAGCTCGCCGGTGCGTCCGAATCCGGTGGCGATCTCGTCGAAGACCAGGAGGACTTGGTACTTGTCGCAGAGATTACGTAGGTCGATCAGGTAGGCGGGGTCGTGGAAGCGCATTCCGCCGGCGCCCTGGACTACAGGTTCGACGATCACCGCGGCCAGTTCCTCGTGATGCTCGGCCAGCAGTGCTTCCAGCTCCTGTGCGTACTCGGGTCGATAGTCCGCGGGGGGAGTCTGCGCGAAGACCTGCGCGCGCAGGACATCGGTCCAGAGAGAGTGCATCCCGCCGTCGGGGTCGCAGACGCTCATGGGGGTGAAGGTGTCACCGTGGTATCCGCCCCGCCAGGTCATCAATCGGTTCTTCGACGGTTTGCCGAGACTCCGCCAGTACTGCAGGCACATCTTCACGGCGACCTCGACGGCCACCGAACCGGAATCGGAGAGAAACACCTTGTCGAGGCGTGGTGGTGTGATGTCGACCAGTAGTCGTCCGAGGCGAGCGGCGGGTTCGTGCGTCAGTCCACCGAACATGACATGGCTCATCTTGCCCAGCTGCCGCGCGGCCGCGGCGTCGAGCACAGGATTGCGGTAGCCGTGAATGGCGGCCCACCACGAGCTCATCCCGTCGACCAGTCGGCGGCCGTCGGAGAGCGTGAGGGTAGCCCCCTCGGCAGAGTCGACGATCAGCGGACGAGTCGACGAGGGAAATGATCCATACGGATGCCAGAGAACATCGGCATCGATGGCGGAGACGTCTTGGGGATCAAGTCCGGTTGTGAGCACGGATGCACCCTAACCATTGAGTTGAACGGTGTTCAAGTATGGTCGGAAAAGTGAACACCTCGCTGAATTGGCTCTCTGCCGTCGAAGCGGACCGTAGGGCCGCTGGACTGCGTCGCGAACTCCGTCCTCGCACGGTCGACTCACCGTTGATCGACCTGGCGTCGAACGATTACCTCGGACTTGTGCGGCACCCCGATGTGATCGAGGGTGCAACGGCGGCACTGCGCCGTTGGGGCGCGGGCGCCACGGGCTCGCGTCTGGTCACCGGCACCACCACCGAACATGAACTGCTCGAAGTCGAACTGGCCGAGTTCGTCGGGGCGGACTCGGGGCTGGTCTTCTCCTCCGGTTACACAGCCAATCTCGGTGCGGTGACGGCGCTCTCGGGTCCCGGATCGTTGATCGTCTCCGATGCGGGATCGCATGCTTCGCTGGTGGATGCCTGCCGCCTGTCACGCGCGCGGGTCGTCGTTGCCCCGCATTCGGACGTGGGCTTTCTCGCCGACACGTTGCGTAGCAGAGTGGAAGAGCGAGCTCTGGTCGTCACTGATTCGGTTTTCAGTGCCGACGGAGACCTCGCGCCGCTGCGGGAGATGCATCAGGTGTGCCGGGAGTACGGGGCGATCCTGCTGGTCGACGAGGCGCACGGCATCGGTGTGCGCGGTGCCGGTGGACGCGGACTCGTCCACGAGTCGGGCCTGGCCGGTGAACCCGACGTCGTCGTGACGGCAACACTGTCCAAGTCGCTCGCCAGTCAGGGCGGAGTTGTGCTCGGTGACAACAAGATCCGCGCGCATCTCGTCGACGCGGCAAGAACGTTCATCTTCGACACCGGTCTCGCACCGGCCGCCGTCGGCGCGGCCAGAGCCGCACTCGCCGTACTCCAGCGCGAGCCGACGCGAGCGCTCGACGTCCTGGCCCGGGCATCCGAGTTGGCGGACGTCACCGGTGCTCCGTCGCCTGAATCTGCTGTCGTCTCGGTCGTTCTCGGTGATCCGCAACGGGCGTTCGATGCCGCGTCGGCGTGCCGGGACCAGGGGTTGCATGTCGGATGCTTCCGCCCGCCGTCGGTTCCGGAGGGAACGTCACGGCTGCGTCTGACGGCTCGAGCGACGCTGTCGGCCTCCGAAATGGAGCAGATCGCTCTCGTCCTGCGCGAAGTATTGGCAGGGGCCCGAGCATGAGCATTCTCCTGGTGACCGGAACGTCGACCGACGTCGGAAAAACAGTGGTGACAGCCGCATTGGCATCGCTCACCGTGCAGTCGGGTAAGTCGGTTGCAGTGCTCAAGCCGGCCCAGACCGGCGTCGACGTGGACGGTGCGGGTGATCTGGCCGAGATCGAGCGTCTGACCGGTGGCGGCGTGACGCTGGTCGAGTTGGCGCGATATCCCGAACCGTTGGCGCCGGATACTGCTGCACGTCGAAGTGGTCTGCCGTTGTTGGCGCTCGACGACGTAGTCCGAGTTGCTCGCGACCTGGACACCACCCACGACATGACCCTGATCGAAGGTGCCGGCGGCTTGCTGGTCCGGTTGGGGGTCGACGGGTTCACCGCGCGCGATCTCGCGGCAGCGCTGGGTGCACCTGTAGTGCTGGTGGTTGCGTCCTGCCTGGGCACGCTCAATCACACGGCTCTGACGGTGGAAGCGCTGGGTGCTGTTGGCGTGGAATGCGCCGGGTTGGTGATCGGTTCGTGGCCGCAGGAACCGGACCTCGCCGAGATATGCAATCGCGAGGATCTTGTCTCGGTCAGCGGTGTTCCCCTTCTCGGGTTGATGCCTGCCGGAAGCGGCAGCGAGAATGCCCAAGAGTTTGCTCGGACTGCGTCACTCGCGCTCGGTAAATCTCTTTTGGCCAACTGACGCCGTAACATCCGTTTTGTCTGCATCGATAGCCAAGGCACAGTGGGGCGCCTTGGTTTCGACGTCTCTCGCGTACGATTCCGGTCGGTATATTTCGGCGGGTGTCTTGGGCGACCCCGCATCCGGGGCACCCGGGACGCCGACGGTGGTTGTCGAATTGTGAGTAGGTCAGTCGGATGTAGGTGGTGAGCACGGTCGAAAAGTCGTTGTCGTCATCGGCCGTACGTCGCGCACTGCTTGTCGGCGTAGTCGTCTTCGTCTCGTGCCTGGTCGGAATTCTGAGCCGTCTGCCGGGCACGCTTGCTGTCTTCTGGCCGGCCAACGCGCTGCTACTCGGGATTCTCTTTCGCTCGCCGCGTTCCGCCACACTGCTCACCTGGATTTGCGTAGTAGTCGGTTATGTCGGAGCCGACCTGATCACCGGTGGGGCGTGGGAGTCCACGATGTGGCTCAACGCCGCCAACATCGTCGGGGTTGCCAGCGGCTTCTACGCCTTTCGCTGGGTCGACGGTGAGGATCGTCGTCTGAACAGTATCGAGTCTGTCGGATATCTCGTGGCGACGACGGTCGTCGCCGCGTCGATGGCAGCACTCGTCGGCGGAATCGCGAACCGCGTGCTGTTCGGCGGGCAGTGGTGGGACGGCTGGTTGCTCTGGTTCTCGAGCGAGTTCGTCAACTACATGACCATCGTCCCGTTGGTGCTGACATTCCCTTCGCTTCGGCGAGCGGATCGGGACCCGAAAGCTGTTGCCGCACTTCTGCGTCGATCTGTGGTTCCGACAGCGCTGCTGGCCGTCTGCATCATCTTGGAGTGGGTGATCGGCGGTGCCGGAGCGATCGCGTTTGCCATGCCGGCCCTGGTGACTGCCGCCTTGCTCACCAATGTCTTCGTCACCTCGGTGCTCACAGCCGTATCAACTGCCTGGACGTTGGTACTGACGGCCGACGGTCATCTCGGATTGTCCAGCGAGGGCGTCTCGCCCGTCAGTGCGTCGGTCCAGATCGGATTGTCGCTGCTGGCGGTAGCGCCGATCGCGGTGGCCTGCGTAATCCTCGAGCGCCGCCGCGCGCTCGAGGCACTCACCCAGGCAGTCACCCACGACGATCTCACCGGTGCGCTGCGTCGGGACGAGTTCTTGCGGCGAGGCGGCAGCGTGACGGGTGCGACCGAACCGCGTCGGCACTCTGGACGTCCGGTCAGCGTCCTGATGATGGATCTGGATCACTTCAAGATGGTGAACGACAACCTCGGTCATCGCGCCGGCGACACCGCGTTGGGGAGTTTTGCCGATCAGGTGCGGCGGAATCTCGACGACAAGCATCTGTTCGCCCGTTTGGGCGGCGAGGAGTTCGTCGTACTGATGGCCGGTGTCGATCTGGCGGGTGCGACCGAGACGGCCGAGATGATTCGACGTGCGCAGGCCGAGAGTTCGTCGGCAGTGTTGGGTGAACTCGGGCCCACCGTCAGTATCGGTGTCGCATGTTCACCTGCAGGCGGTGCGGATCTGACGCAACTGGTCGACTGCGCCGACGAAGCGTTGTACCGGGCGAAGAAACTCGACCGGAATCGAACCGTGTCGCTCACGGTCGGAGAAGCGAAGTAACCCGTGCGGACCCGCAGTGCTTGCAGGTCCGCACGGGTTGGTGGTGTCGGGCGATTCAGAACAGGTTGATCAGAGCCGGGACGCTGAACAGCGCGACGTAGTAACCCATGAACAGGACACCGCCGTGGATCTTGAACAGACGCCCGAGCAAGCCGCCGACGAGGCCGACCGTCACGGTGATCAGAAGCCCGAGGATGCCGCCCTCCCAGATGCTGATGACCACGACCAGTCCCGTGAACACCGCGATCACAGCTTCGTGACTGATGTGTTTGACCACCGCTGACGCAGCGCGGTACGCGTAGTTCATGGCAAACGGATATGCGATGACCGTCGCGGTGACGACTGCGAGCAGGCCGTAGAGCAGGAACTCCCACTGGGTCAGGTACGTGGAGAGATTGTTGATCACTCCGGTTTCCTGATTGGTTTCGAAGACCGGCGGAGCGTTGAACAGAGGCGCCGCGGGACCTGCTGCCAGCGGGCTGAGCGGAAGGCCGAAGGCCACGAGAGGGATGAGGGTTTCCGCGATGTACGTGGATTCCGTCGTACCGTTCTTTGCCGAGACCATGGTGGTCAGCCGGTGGTAGCCGTTCTTGATCCGCGCACCCACCAGCTCACCCATCAGAACGGTCATGGCAACGGGGCTGAAGACGAACGTTGCGCTGGAGACCGTGGAGGCCGCCGCGGTGTAGCCGATCTGCTTACGATCGAGGACCTTCAGAGGATTGGGGAAGTATCCCTTCCACCCCTTGATGTCCGGGGCCAGTGCGACGGTCTTGGGTTCGCTGCGCTCCATGTCCTTGCGACTCGACGGCCCCAAGGTCAGCGCGAGGTCCGCGATCAGCGGCCCGACCGCGATGGCAAGGAAGTAGCTGATGTTGAGCGACACATCGTAATTCGACGTCAACGCGCGTGCGCCCAGGATCAAGATCACGAAGGGAACGAGAGCGACCACTCCGGCCCAGCGGCCCGGCGAGGCGTAGGCGATGCCGACGGCGGCGACCAGGAACAGCCACGGTGCTATCGACTGAACGGTGTCGGCGAACGGAGCGAGGATGGTCGCGAACAGGACGGCAACCGGCACAGCGACGAACGCCGAGATCACTGCTCCCGAGATCGCCTTGCGGAGTGCGATGTGCGGGATGCCGAGTGAGCGCATCATCTGCGCCTCCGGCAGGAGTGGAATCGCCATCGTGTCACCGGGAATGCCCAACAGCATCGTCGGCACCGCGTGAGTCATGTGTTTGGCGATCGCACCGGAGAGGAAGAACGTGAAGACTGCCGCCGGGGGAGCACCGAGCAGGATCACGAGCAGAGTCAGCGGTGCGATGGTGGCTGTCTCGTCCGTGCCGGAGATCAATCCGATGAACGTGAACGCGACCGCACCGATGATGCCGAAGAGGACGGCAATCAGAATTTCGTTGGTCAGAACCGAACTCATGCGAGCCCACCGTCCTTCGGTGCTTTCGAGGCCGGTGCTTTCGAGGCCGGTGCTTTCGAGACCGGTGTGTTCGAGACCGGTGTGTTCGAGACCCGCGCGTGCTCGGCCTCGGCAGCGGCGAAGTGGTCGTACAGACCGAGTTCGCGAAGTTCCAGTTGGCTCTGTTCCGGAATGTCGGCGAGAGTCCCGAGACCCTGGCGTTGTTCACTCATCATCGTGATGACACCGTCGATCGACTCCGCGTCGGCGGCCGCCAAGGCGACTATCCGCTTCGGCTTGATGAAGATTCCGCAGACGACGCCGGCGAGCAGGCAGGCCGCGATGCCGACCAGCAGGCTGTACGCCTGGGCCAACGACGGCTCGCTGACGACCCGTTCGAACAGTGCTTGGGCTGCGAGAAGAGCCGAGGCGCCGACGACACTGCCGACTGCGACAGAGATCGCGAGGTGTCGACCGTTGACGGTGTCGCCCCAGACTTCGAGGTATGTCTGCTGCTCGGTCGGCTCGGTTGTGGTGGTCGGCGTCGTTGCCGACTGCGGTGGTGACATCAGTCTTCTCCAGTGTCATACAGGGCGAGGTCATACAGGGCGAGAGGCTTGGGAGGCGGGGGACTTGCTTGGCGAATGTCAGGTGCGTGCAGCGCGGAGGGCATTGACAACCCGGGACGGGCTCGAGTGTCCGATCTGTTCGGCCATCCAACTACTTGTGTCGGTGAGCGAATCCAGGTCGATGCCGGTGTCGATCCCGAGGCCGTGGAGCATCCAAACCAGATCCTCGGTGGCGAGATTTCCGGTCGCGCCCTTGGCATACGGGCACCGTCCGAGACCACCTGCGGAACTGTCGAATTCGGATACTCCGGCGGTCAACGCCGCGTAGACGTTCGACAGTGCTTGCCCGTAGGTGTCGTGGAAGTGCATCGCGATCTGCGATGTGGGGATGCCACGTTCGCGGATCGCGCCGAGTAGAGCGAGCGCATGACCAGGGGTGCCGACGCCGATGGTGTCGCCGAGGGAGAGCGACGTGACGCCGCTGTCGATCAAGGCCTTGGCGATGTCGGCGACACGCTCGACGGACACGACGCCTTCCCACGGGTCTCCGAAGCACATCGATATGTACCCACGGACGGGAAGTCCCAGGGCTCGAGCGGCGGTCGTGACCTCGGCGGCCGCGGCGATCGCGCCGTCTACCGTGGAATTGAGGTTGCGTTTCGCGAATTCCTCTGTGGCGCTGACGAATACTGCAACTTCACGCGCCCCGGCGGCGACGGCCCGCTCGAGACCTTTGCGGTTCGGGACGAGAACGACCGTACGTACCGAGTTCGGCAGGTGGAGTCGACCCATCAATTCTTCCGCGTCCGCAAGTTGCGGGATCCATCGAGGTGAGACGAAACTCGTCAACTCGACAGTGCGGGAACCGGCCGCGACCAGGCGTTCGATGAACTGGGCCTTCGTCTCGGTCGGGATCACCGCCGTTTCCGCTTGAAGTCCGTCTCGAGGCCCGACTTCGTAGACCCGGACCGAGGTCGGTAGGCCCGGCGCCGACACTCGATGAGGCGCCGGTTTCCACACTGGTGATCCTGCAACTGTTTCCGTCATTGTCGTCAGTTTCCGCCGCGGATCTCGGCGAGAACCTTCTCGGCATGCTCGACGCGAATGCTCTTGTCCGCGATCAGGCGTGCGACCACGGCGTCGATCTCGCTCTTCTGCGCTCCGGCGGTGGCAGCGATGTTGCGGGCGTGCAGTCCCATGTGTCCGCGCTGGACACCCTCCCCGGCGAGAACGCGGACAGCAGCCAGGTTCTGTGCAAGACCGACTGCAAGAATGATGCCGGCGAGTTCCTCGGCACTCTCGACGCCGAGCATCTTGATCGCGGCCTGCGCTACGGGGTGCACCTTGGTGGCCCCGCCGACGAGGCCGACCGGCATGGGTAGCTCGAGGGTGCCGACGATGTTTCCGTCGGCGTTCTTCTCGAAATGCGAGAGCGAGGAGTAGATTCCGTCGGCGTTGACTGCGTGAGAGTGGCACCCGGCTTCGACTGCACGCGTGTCGTTTCCGGTCGCCAGCACCACGGCGCTGATGCCGTTCATGATGCCCTTGTTGTGTGTCGCGGCGCGGTAGGGATCCAGCTCGGCCAAACGTGCGGCATGGATCAGGTTGTCCACTGCTTCTGCGCCGCCGATCAATTCGGCGTCGAACACGGCGCGAACACGCGTGAGCCGCAGATCTGCCTTGTTGGTGAGAATACGCAGGACGACGTGCCCGCCGCCGATCTCGGACACTCGATCCGCGATTGCTTCCGCCATCGTGTTGACTGCGTTGGCGCCCATCGCATCTCGTACGTCGACATGAAGGTGGAGGACGACGTAGGTGGCCTGGTCCGAGGACACGACGCGAACCGAAATATCCTTCACGCCACCGCCGACGCTGACCAGCTTCGGGTCCTGCTCGTTGGCGAGTGCCATGATTTCTTCACGCGCCTCGAGGAGCCGGATCCGGGCCGCCTGCGGATCCACGACGTCGACGAGTTGAATCTGGGCTTGCATGATCGGCTGGGTACTGGAGGCGTGAAAGCCGCCCAGTCCGCGTGCGATGCGAGCGGCGTTGCTCGCAGCTGCGACGACCGACGGCTCCTCGGTGGCAAGAGGGATCAGGTAGTCCTCGCCGTTGATCGTGAAGTTTGTGGCCACGCCGACCGGAATGCCGATGACGCCGAGGACGTTCTCGACCATGCGATCGGCCTGGTCGATGGTGAGGCCGTCGGCGGCGTCGTAGACCGCGATGTCTGCTTCGGTCAGGTCGGTCTGGCGGACGATCTCGGCGCGCCGGGCGGCGACGTCGTAGGACCGGAAATCGGCGATACGGCTGTTGACAGACCGGTTGTTCTTGGACCGATTGTTCATAGACACGGGGGTTGTCCTCCTGAAGTGGTTCTGTGCTCCGCTTCACAGTAGGGAGGTTGATGCCTGCCAAGCCACGTGCTCACAGCACATCGATCAGTCGAATTTGTGGTGTCAAGCACCATTACCGCTGTCGGTGTTGTCGCTTACGCCTTCTTCGGTTCCCACTTCCCGAAGTTCGTCGAGCCTCGTCGCCATGGATACCCGGAAGAAGTTCTCGTCTTCACGCCACGAGTGACCGAGGAGTGTACGGATGCGGTCGAGACGCTGAACGACGGTGTTCGGGTGATAGTTGAGTGCGCGGGCAGCCTTGGTCGGGCTCCCGTCGTTGCGGACCAGGGCCCGAAGGGTCGCAGTGAGATCGGTGTCCTTGTCATGGTCGTAGGCGAGTACCGGGCCGATGACTTCGTCGATGAACTGATGGAGTGATTCCGGATTCTCGCCGAACAGAACGCTGTACGGCAGATACGACGCAGTCGTGACCGCGCCGTCGGTCTTGCCCAACGCGGTGATCAGGCGGGCCGTGCGCAGCGCAGAGGTGAAGCGCGCCGGGAGTTCTTCGGGGCGCTCCGCCGTCGCCGGCGCAATGACTACTGCGTGGGGTCCTACCGAACCGGTGATCTGGCGGTGAATGACGGTCGCCGCTGCTGCCGGGTTTCCCGAGCGCGAGACCACCGCGATCAGTCCGGCGTGCTGCGCCGCCAATGCCGCTACCGGCAGATTCTGTCCGATTGCGCGGAGCGCGGCCGTCCGGAGTTCCGGAGCGACCGAGACCACGAGGACAGTGTCGAGTTCGCCGAGGGAGATGCCGAGGTTGCGGGTCCGACGTTCGAGATCGCGCCTGCGCTCGGGCGCAGTGCTCAGCAAGTCGGCGACCAGTTCGTCACGTGCGCGCCGGTCCGCTGCTGCTGCCGCCGAGTGTTGCAACACGAGGATGGCAGTGACCTGAGCTGCCCGTTCCACGGTCCGGAGTTCGACGGGGCCGATCGGCGCGTCCGAACGATTCAGCAAGATGGCCCCGAGGAACGATTCTCCGGCGGTGACAGCGCTGACGAGTTGGATGGCGGTCTCACTGTCGTCGGTGACAAACGTGCATCGGCCGCTGCGGCGACTCTGGTCGATGGCCTCGGACACGGCGCGAGGTAGCGACAACGGCACCGTCGTGATCTGCTCGCCCGAGGATTTCACGAGAGGGCGTAACTCACTGTCGACCACGACGGTGCTGCGCTCGAGTGAGCTGCTGAGGGTTCGTGCAACCTGGGCGTATCCGCCGCCGCGGAGAACGGCATGGATGAGATCCTGGTGGACGATGTTCGACTTGTCCCGCGCGGACACGTGCTCACGCAGCTCGTCGAGTGCTCGCCCGGTCTCGGCGGCGGATTCCTCGGCGCGGTCGAGGGCCCGTGCGGTTTGCAGGACCACCGAGGCGTGATCCGCCAGCGCCGAGAGCAGGGCGATCTGATCAGCAGTGAAGCGGCGTTCCCGGCGGTCGGCGGCAAACAAGACTCCGAGGATCTGGCCGTCCGAGAGCATCGGCACGCCCAGAATCGCCACCAGACCCTCGGCGACGATCGCGGCATCGACTACTTCGTCATGGCGCGACTGCGTGTAGTCGCTGTAGTTCTGAACCCATTGGGCTGCTCGAGATTCGGCAATCGCGCTGACCAGTCCCGCGCCGGCAGGAACCTGCAGATGCTGGAGTTCCGGCGAGACCGCGCCGGCCGTCTTTCGAACATTCAGGTCACGAGTGATCACGTCGAACTCGGACAGGTACGTGACGTCGGTACCCATGATGTCGTGCGCGCGGTTCACCAGCCTCTGCAGCAGAGTGTCCACGTCGCGAACTTGCGCAAGCTCACGCGCACTCGAATAGAGGACCGCCAATTCGTTTTCGCGACGGCGCAGTCGGCGAAATTCCGACCGACTGGCCCGGATGCGGGCCGCTGTCTCCGCGATCTCCGTTGCGCCAACGCCGAATTCGGCCAGTACCTGTTCAACGTGTTCGTCACCGACGGCGTCGGATGTCACGTCGAACAGCGCGGCAATCACGTTGGGTGCTGAGTCGGAGTCTGAATCAGGGGCGGTCACACCGAACAAACTACAGACCGGTGGATCCACCGAATTCGTCGAGCGGCGTGGATGTGTGATTGTTGTTTACTTCCAATGCATTCCGAGTCGTGCTCGTGTCTCTCGTCTCCCTTCTCAGTCTGTTCACGGCCTTCTCGAGCGCGCTGATTTCTGTCTCGAGAGCACTGATTTTGCGATTCAACGCTTGGATGCTCGCCATGCAGACGCCGTTCGCGTCGACGGCGGAGATCCGGCGGGTGTTGGATCCCAAGCCGAAAATCGCCGCAAAGTCTTGCGCCATCGGACCCAGGTGACGGACCGACTTGTGGTCGAATCCGTAACTCCACGTGCTTATTCGGAGTGCCGCCAACCGGTCGAGCACGTCCTGAGCGCTCGTCGGAACATCTACGCCGGTATGCACGCCACGTCGATGCGCGGCCCGTGCGAACACCCACTGCGCGGGATGTCGCAGCGCGGCGTTCACCCGAGTGCTGACTCCGACACCGACGTATTCGGTGCGCTCGCCGTCTTCAGTGCTCTCGCCCTCGTCAGGCGGTGAGTTCACGTCGTGCGGTTTTGACGGTCTTGTCGCTCAGCAGAATTCCGGCTCCTGCGCCGAGCAGTCCGAGGCCGATTCCGACAGCGGCGCTGCCGAGGCCCAAAGCAATTCCCAACATGATTCCTCCAAAAATTGTGCAGTGAATTGAGGGGCCAGGTGTCCGACGAAAGTGCTGCCGACCTGCTCCGCGCTCATCTTTCACATTGCTCCAGCACGCGGGCGATGACAACCCGTCTGGACCGAATTTCTCGTGGAAAACACAGGCGTGCAACACTGGGTGAAGAACTGCTGGGTCATCGGCGTCTTGTCGGCGCCGTACGGGCGGCAGTAATCAAGTAGCCATCGACCGATCTCTAACGCAGGTTTATCTGCGCGCGGTAACGATGACCAGGCAAAAGGGTGGCATGTGAACGAATCGAGCAGTGGCTTGTTTTCCGACCTCAGTGCGGCGGAGTCCGTTGTCGACGCAAAAAGCGCCGAGCAACTGGCGGCCGAGCGTGAAACTGCGGCAGCGGAACGGTCCAATACCGACACCGCTGAACAGCGGCAGTCACAGCTGTTCAGCGGTTAAACACGTCAGGACTCCTTGATTACCGACAGAACATTGCCGGCGGGGTCGGTGAACCACGCGATGTCGGGACCGTTGCCACGCATGATGCCTCGCGCATCTTGAGGGAATCCGTCGTATTTCAGAAACTCCACGCCACGTGCGGTCAGTTGATCGACCGTCGTGTCGATGTCGTCGACGACGAAGTTGAGGATCGTGTACGTCGCGGGTTCGTGATTCGGCTTCGGGTAAACCAAGATCTCGGTTCCACCGGCAAGATGTAGGCGCACAAGTCCCATGTCTTCGTCGGTCACTTTCAGCCCGAGTGTTTCGCCGTAGAACTTCTTTGCAGCATCGATGTCTGTCACCGAAAAACCGCTGAACGCTTTGGTGTCCGCAAGCATGACTGTCTCCGTTCCTGGCTGTTGTCCGACTAGGTAGGTTCGGAATCCGTCATTCCGGATTCCATCTCGGCCCGGGCCGCCTCACTGAACTCGATGATCTGAACGTAGTTTCCGTCGGGGTCGATCGCGGTGGCGAACAAACTGCCGTCGCGGTCTTCGAGTGGGGCGAGCCAGTTTCCGCCGAGTACGTCGATGCGTTGCGCGATCGACCGGGCGTCGTCGGTCTCGACGTTGAGGAACATCCGGCCGGGCTGCGGGTTGGTCTCGCCGACGTCGTCGCGTCTGTCGAGCATCACGTAGAAACCGTTGAAGTCGAGAACGTCGTAGCCGGGTTCGCCCGGAGTGCGGTCGACTTTCGGAGCGAACGCCTCGGCGTACCAGTCGCGCAAGCGTTCGGGGTCGGTGCTCGAGAGCAAAATACTGCTGATGCTGGATCCGGACATGGGTCCTCCTGCTGTTGGTCGTTGCTGCCGTCGGCGATCGAGGCACTGGCCACATCACCTCGCAGGTACAGACTTCCCGCAGCGACGAAACTCATCGCGGCTCAGGTGTGCTCCGAAACCAGGATCGCCGTCGTGCCTGGTTCGAGTGCCCGAAAGATGTGCTCCTCGTCACCGGGATACGCGAGATAGTCGCCCGGCCCGAGCTCGATCGGATCTGCAGTGGGCCCGACCTCCGCCCGCCCGGTGCCGATCACAACGTGTTCGGTGGTGCCGCGCGCATGCGGCGTCGAAATGCGGGGCTCGCCCGGTTCTGCAACTATCCGATACAGATCGCGGCGCGCGTTCGGTGGGCTGGGAGCCAGGAGGGTCGCGATGTACGACGCGTTCGCCGACGCAATCGCGGGCCCTTCCCCGGCTCGAATCAACTGAACGGTCTGTGCTTGCGAGTCGACGAGTTGTGAGAACGGCACACCCAGGGCGTTGCCGAGTGCCCACAGTGTTTCGAGGCTCGGGTTCCCGAGGCCGGATTCGAGTTGGGAGAGTGTGGATTTGGCGATGTCAGCGCGTCGGGCGACCTCCGAGAGGCTCAAGCCCGCTCGGGTGCGCTCACGTTTGAGTGCGACTGCCACCAGCTTTTGAGGACTCTGTTCAGTACCAATTCCGGCACCGTCAGGTACACCACTGTCAAATCCACCACTAGCCATCGTTCGATTCTCCGATCGATCGTTTCCCTTGATGAACGGTCTTGCGTCGTCCAACATAGAATACATGCGTTCTTTATGGCGAACAGTTGATCGCGACACGCTCCGGGTGAGCGTGCTGATCTGTCTCTCCGTGGCCATCGTCGGTGTTTCCTACGGTGTGACGGCGGGATCGGCCGGGTTCTCGATGTGGCAGCTCCTTGCGTTGGCCGTGCTCGTTCTGGGTGCCTCGTCGGAGTTCTTGTTCATCGGAATCATCGCGGCCGGGGGGAGTGCCCTCGCCGCGGTTGCAGCCGGTTTGTTGATCAACTCGCGAAACTTCGCGTACGGATTGTCGGCGGGATCCTTTCTCGACAGGGGTCGGCACAGAGGCTCAGGTTGGCGCAAAATGGTCGGCGCGCACCTGGTCAACGACGAAAGCGTCGCGGTCGCCATGGCGCAAGCAACGGTGAAGCAGAAGCGTGCTGCTTTCTGGTTGTGTGGGATCGGGATCGCGGTGGCGTGGCCCATCGGAGCGCTGCTGGGCGGTCTTCTCGGGAGTGTCGTCCAGGATCCGGGCGCGTTGGGGTTGGATGCCGCTTTTCCGGTTGTCATTCTGGCCCTCGTCTTGCCGGCGCTGAGGGAGAGGGTGACGCTGCTTGCCGCCGTGGTCGGTGCAGTGATCGCGGTGGCCGCGTCGCCGTTCCTGCCGCCCGGTACCGCGCCGCTCGTGGCCCTGCTGAGTATTGCGGTGACGATACCGTTTCGGGAGAAGGTCCGATGAATACGGCAACGGTCTGGATCGGCATTCTCGTATTCGCCTGCGGCTCTTACGCTTTACGGGTGAGTGGCGTTCTGCTCCGCGCTCGGGTGATGCTTTCGGGCTTTGCCGAGAAGACTCTCGATCGTGCTGTCACTGCTCGCAGTGGTTGTGACCTCGACGATCTTCACCGGCCATGACGTTGCCGGACCGGCGCGAGTGCTCGGGGTGGTGGCCGGAGGCATCTGCGCCTGGTTCAGGGCGCCGTTGGTGGTCGTGGTGATTGTCGCGGCCGGTACTACTGCATTACTACGACTGTCAGGAGTGTCGTAGAGCCGATTCGGTGCGCGTTGAATGTGGGGTCGAATTCAGGCGGGTGCGGATGCCGTCGATGAACAGATCCAGGCCGAACTGGAAGCGTACCGTCGGATCGCCGTCGAGGAGGTCCTCGTCGGAACCGCCGCCGATCACCTCGGGGGAGTCGGGGGAAATGGGTGCTCGGGTGAGTGCCCCCATTTCTTCCATCTGCGCTCGGGACTGCTCGTCGACGGTATGGCCGAGTACGTAATACAGCAGGGCGTATGCCGCGAGTTGGGCGTGCTCGCGTGAGAGGCCGGATTCCTGCCCTGCTTGTACGAAGTGCTCGCGTACCTTGCTGCTCGTCATCCGCGAGGCGAAGGTGGCGCTGACCAACTCGGCGCCGTCGCGGTGCGCCAGCAGTGCAGATCGAAGCCTGTGTGCCAGTTCGGAATACGCCTCTTGCCACGTGTCCGCGTCAACGGGGGAGTCGAGGTCTTCGAGGATCTTGTCGACGACCGCACCGAGCAGGGTCTGCTTGTTCGGGAAGTGCCAGTAGAGAGCTCCGGGTTGGACACCCAGGGACGTTGCGAGCCTGCGCATCGTGAGGTCGGCAAGTCCGAACTCGTCGAGTATCGCCATGGCGCCGTCCAGCACGTCGCCGCGTCGCAACTGCACTTGTTGTTCCCCTCGTTTCGTCCCGCTGTGGGCTGCTCGCGATCGAATGTCGATCGGACCCGCCTTTGACAGTATTCCACCACGTCTCTAACGTGAACACCGTTCAACTTGTACGGTGTTCAATTTTGCTGGTTTCGAAGGAGACGTCTGTGACCCCGCCCCCGATTAGCACGGCCCCTGCGACGGTCGACATCCTCGACCAGGCTCGCGAGCAAGTTCTCGAAAGAGGAGTCGGCCTGACCGAAAGCCAGGTGCTAGACGTACTTCGACTCGACGACGACAGGCTCGAAGACCTGCTCGCTCTCGCCCACGATGTGCGTATGAAGTGGTGTGGACCGGAGGTCGAGGTCGAGGGCATCATCAGCCTCAAGACGGGCGGTTGCCCCGAGGACTGCCATTTCTGCTCGCAGTCCGGACTCTTCCAGTCGCCGGTTCGCGCGGCCTGGTTGGACATCCCGAGCCTGGTGGAAGCTGCCAAGCAGACCGCGAAGTCGGGCGCCACCGAGTTCTGCATCGTGGCCGCCGTCCGCGGACCCGACGCCCGGTTGCTCGCTCAGGTGGCTGCCGGCATCGAGGCGATCCGCAACGAGGTCGACATCCAGATCGCCTGCTCGCTCGGCATGCTGACCCAGGAACAGGTCGACCAATTGGCCGCCATGGGTGTGCACCGGTACAACCACAACTTGGAGACCTCCAAGTCGCATTTCCCGAACGTCGTCACCACGCACTCGTGGGAAGAGCGGTGGAACACCCTTCGGATGGTTCGGGAAGCAGGCATGGAAGTGTGCTGCGGCGGAATCCTCGGCATGGGCGAATCGTTGGAGCAGCGTGCAGAGTTCGCGGCCAACCTGGCTGAACTGGAGCCGGACGAGGTTCCGCTCAACTTCCTCAACCCGCGTCCGGGTACCCCGTTCGGTGATCTGGACGTGCTGCCCGCCAGCGAGGCGCTCAAGTCCGTTGCGGCATTCCGTCTCGCGCTGCCTCGCACGATCCTGCGCTTCGCGGGTGGACGTGAAATCACTCTCGGTGACCTGGGGGCCAAGCAGGGCATCCTCGGCGGAATCAACGCCGTCATCGTCGGCAACTACCTGACGACTCTCGGACGTCCCGCCGAGAAGGATCTGGATTTGTTGGTTGATCTGCAGATGCCGATCAAAGCTCTGAACGACACTCTGTGAGTGTTCCGGTGACCGAGGAGCGGTACAACCCGTTCACCGGGCGTCGGATCGTCGACGGCGTCGACGATCCGACGCCGACAGCGGCGTCGATGGGCCTCGAGCCTCCTCGCTTCTGCGAGCAGTGCGGACGGCGCATGATCGTTCAGGTCAGTCCTGACGGTTGGTGGGCGAAATGCTCCCGTCACGGTGTCGTCGACTCGATCGACGCCGCCCGCAGGTAGCGTCACTCTGTGTGATCCCTCTTCGGCAGACTCGACTGCGCACCGCGATCGTGATCGCCGCAACCAGTGCGGGCGTGAGCGTGCTCGTCGGTGTGCTGTGGGCGTTCCTGGCTCCGGCAGAGCACCTGTTGGTGGTGTCCGAGGGGCGCGGCGTCGCGTTGACGGGTGAGAGCCTTCACCAGTTCGACGCCAGCGCCGTATTCATCTGGCTGGCACTGATCGTCGGCGTGCTGTCAGCGGTGGCGGCCTGGCTGGCACGCCTGAGTCGAGGCCCGTATGCCCTGGGTGGGTTGATCGTCGGCTCAGCGGTGGGAGCCGGCCTGATGGCACTGGTGGGTTCGGGTGTGACGAAACTACGTTTCCCTGCGGCCGACAATCCGGCGGTGGGGGAGATCGTCGCGCGAGCACCCAACATCGGAACCCTGCTGGTCCTGTTGTTTCAGCCGCTCGCGGCGTGCGTCGTGACTTTGGTTCTCGCAGTGCTCAATCCGTACGACGACCTCGGTGTGGGGGACCATCCGGAATCTGAGGATCCGGCCGCCGAGGTCGAACGGACCGACGACGAGGTCCAGCCGAAACTCCCGTAACCGTCGTGTCGCTAAACAGCCGAGGTCGACGGACGGTTCGCAGCGGACTTCATTCGCACGTCTCCCAAGAGTCGACCCGAAATCAACGCCCCCAATCGGCGGGTCGCGAAGCGAGTGCTGATCGAGGACACCCAATTCGGCAAACCTGATACCACTGTCGGCGGTGCGTTGCGTCGATCCAGTGCCCGGAAAGCTGTGTCCACCACCTGAGTTGCCGTCTGCATTCGTCCGACTGCAGCATCTTCGGACCCGACGACGTCGAAGAACTCGGTGCGCGTCGGACCGGGGCATACCGCCAATACGGTCAATCCGCTACCGCGAGCTTCTGCCCACAGTGCTTCCGTGAAGTTGAGTACAAAGGCCTTGGATGCGCCGTAGACCGCCATGCCCGGTGTCGGCTGGAACGACGCGGTGCTGGCGATGTTGACCAGTGCGCCGCGTCCGGTGAGAAGGTCAGGCAGGAATGTGTGCGTCAACTCGACGAGTGTGGCGATGTTCAGTTGAATTTCGGACGTGACGCGCTCGAGGTCTTCGTCTACGAACGCGCCGTGCGTTCCGAACCCGGCGTTGTTGATCAATGACGTGGCGGTGATGTCGCGGCCGGTCAATTCTCGGTGAAGGGTCGCGCCGACGCCGGGTGCTGCCAGATCGGCGGGCAGCACTGTCACGGTAATGCCGTGGGCGACGCGGAGTTCGGTAGCGAGGGCTTCGAGGCGATCTGCCCGCCTGGCGACGAGAACCAGATTTGCACCGCGAGCGGCAAAGCGGTGAGCGAATTCCACGCCGAGCCCGGCGCTGGCTCCGGTGATCAGGACGGTGGTTCCGGCTACGTCGATGGCCATGGTGGCTCCTTCGGTTCGGGTGGTCCCAAATGTAGGCACTGACACCATAGTTGTCAATGACAACATTTTGATAAGGTGCCTCCATGCCCGCCCACGAACAGCCGTACCACCACGGCAGTCTGCGACAGGAACTCTTGGCGTCGGCTGAAGCTACCCTCGAGCGAGACGGCGTCGACAAGCTGTCGCTGAGGCAACTTGCGCGCGAGGCGGGCGTGAGTCACGCGGCTCCGGGCAAGCATTTTCGGGACCGTCAAGCGTTGCTCGACGCCCTGGCTGAAAGCGGCTTCCACCGGATGACCGGTGCGCTCGAGCGAGCAGTTTCGGAGGCTCCGCCGACCGCGAGGGCCAGGTTCTCCTCGCTCGCCAACGCCTACGTGGATTTTGCACTCGAGCATCCCGGCCTGTTGTCTCTGATGTACAGCAACAAGCATGCACCCGGTGCGGCCGCAGCCGTCGTGAACGCGGGGCACGCGACGATGGACCTGACCGTCCGGCTCGTGTCGGAAGCTCAGGTCGCGGGTGACATTGCTGCCGGTGATCCGGAAAGCATTGCGCTCGTTGCCTTTGCGACGTTCCATGGAGTCGCGACGCTGGCCGCGGGCGGAATGTTGGGCGACGTGCCGGTCGGCGATGTGGTGAACGCTGCGTCGACGGTCTTCTGGGCGGGGTTGTCTCGATCTGTCTGACGTCCGGGACACGCGCGGAATTCCCCAGAGTTCTCACAGAACCAGCACAAGGGGAGCACAAGATTGCGGACTTACATAGGAGTCAAGAAGTTTGATTCCGAGTGGAGGTTCCGCAATGAGCGTTTCAGAGATCGCCCCCAACAGGGGAGTTGTACTGGTCACGGACATCGGATTCGAGCACGGTGCGCGCATCGCCACAGAGTTTCTCGACGCTGGTTGGAGCGTGGCGGTCACGGCGCGGACGGTAACCGAGTTGGTACGCATCATGGCTGGGAAACCCGCCCATCGCTTCTTTGCGATAGTCGCCGATCCGACGGATCGTTGGCAGGCCGACCGGATTCTCGACCGCGTGACGACACGATTCGGCACAATAAATCGGGTTATCGATCCGGCGGGCGCCGTGACCTCGGTGTGGACGCAGCGTGGAAGTCTCGAAGCCGTTGCCTGACAACGTGACCGGCGTCAGCTCGGTGGTCGTAGGGCGGCGAATTCGTCGGTGACCCGCAAGGTGGAGTCGGTGAAACGGTACAGAGCCGGTGGACGTCCACCCGACTTGCCCGACGGTGCGGTGTTGCCTGTGGGAGTCAGGACGCCTCGACGCCCCAGTACGCGTTGCAAGTTGGTGGCGTCGACTTGGTAACCGAGTGCGGCGCAGTATATTTCCCGCAGTGTGGACATCGCGAACTCTTCGGGAGCCAGCCCGAATGCGATGTTGGTGTACGAGAGTTTTGCGGCCAGTCGATTGCGCGCGTGCCGTACGACGGTTCCGTGGTCGAACGACATCTCCGGCAATTTCGAAACAGGGTGCCAGGCGGTGTCTGGTGGGAGTTGTGGATCGGCGCTGAGAGGGACGAGTCCGAGAAAGGTCGACGCGATGCGGCGTGGGCCCGGCACGCGCTGTGGGTCGCTGAAGACGGAGAGTTGCTCGAGGTGAGCGACTTTTCGTAGGTCGACCTTCTCGGCGAGGAGTCGTCGAGCGGACGTCGTCAGGTCCTCGTCGTCGCGCAAAGTGCCTCCGGGCAGGGACCAAGTGCCCTTCTGTGGGTTGAGCGCGCGCTGCCACAGCAGAACGGCCAACTCTTCACGTCCTTGCGGGCAGTGATCGCCGTCACCTGCGGCGATGCATGCGGGGAAGGTGCGAACTTGGAACACCGCTGCAAGCACTTCGTGGGTGGTGTTACTATTGGGCACGTTTTCGATCCTAAGTCGAAAACCTCGAATACGGAAATCCGGGCCAGCCCGTCCGGATTTGAACTGGGTGACGAGCCCGGGTTCACGGTGAAGGAGAACGCCATGACGACCACGACGTTATGGGAGGGATCGGCCTCGCAGATTCACGACGGCCCTGGCGGATACAGCGGAGTCGAAGCGACCCCCGAATGGGCCGCTGAGATCAAACGTCTGGCTCGCGAACGCGGCGCGACGATTCTTGCGCACAACTACCAGCTGCCCGCGATTCAGGACGTCGCCGATCACGTCGGCGACTCCCTGGCGCTCTCGCGAATCGCTGCCGAGGCGCCCGAGGACACGATTGTCTTCTGCGGCGTGCACTTCATGGCGGAGACCGCGAAGATCCTGTCGCCGTCCAAGACCGTCCTGATCCCGGACGAGCGAGCCGGCTGCTCGCTGGCCGACTCGATCAATGCCGAGCAGCTCCGTGAGTGGAAGGCCGACAACCCGAACGCGCTGGTGGTGTCGTACGTGAACACCACGGCGGAGGTGAAGGGTCTCACCGACATCTGCTGCACGTCGTCCAATGCCGTCGACGTGGTCAACTCGATCGATCCCGACCGCGAGGTTCTGTTCCTGCCCGACCAGTTCCTGGGAGCGCACGTCAAGCGCGTGACCGGCCGTACCAACATGCAGATCTGGGCTGGTGAGTGCCACGTGCACGCCGGCATCAACGGCGACGAGCTGACGGCCAAGTCCAAGTCGCATCCCGACGCCGAGCTGTTCGTGCACCCTGAATGTGGTTGCGCTACTTCGGCTCTGTACCTCGCCGGTGAAGGCGCGGTCCCCGCGGACAAGGTCAAGATCCTCTCCACCGGCGGAATGCTCGACGCTGCACGCGTCACCAAGAGCAAGCAGGTTCTGGTCGCGACCGAGATCGGGATGCTGCACCAGTTGCGCAAGGCGGCGCCCGACGTCGATTTCCAGGCCGTCAACGACCGCGCGTCGTGCCCGTACATGAAGATGATCACGCCCGCCGCGTTGCTTCGCTGCCTTCTCGAGGGCAAGGACGAGGTCCACGTCGATCTCGAGATGGCCAAGCGTGCACAGAAATCGGTGCAGCGCATGATCGAGATCGGTAATCCGGGCGGCGGCGAGTGACCAGCCCTGCCGGGCGTTTCGCCTGGGAGGCTCATGCCGACCTGGTCGTCGTGGGAGGCGGTGTCGCGGGCCTCACCGCTGCGCGCACCGCTTCTCTGCGGGGGCTGAAAGTGCTCACTGTCAGCAAGGGGGGCCCGACGGACACCGCGACTCAGTACGCGCAGGGTGGCATCGCGGTCGTCGACGATCTGAATACGGATTCCGTCGAGTCGCACGTTGCGGATACGTGTGAGGCCGGCGTCGGTTTGTGCGACGAGGAAGCCGTCTACTCCATCGTCGAAGCTGGTCACGATGCTGTTGCTGCGCTGGCCGCGTTGGGTGCGGTCTTCGACCGCGGGCGGGACGGCGAAGTGTCACGCACCCGTGAGGGTGGGCACAGCACGCGTCGGATCATCCACGCCGGTGGTGACGCCACGGGCGCGGAAGTGCAGCGAGCTCTCAATGCTGCCGGCCTGCCCGTTCTGTTCGGGGCCGCGGCAGTTCAGGTGGTGACCAACCGCCGCGGGGTGTGCGGACTGATCGTCTCCTCGCCGGAAGGGCTCGGGGTGATCCATGCGCCGGCGGTCCTGCTCGCCACCGGTGGACTCGGTCAGCTGTATGCCTGCAGTACCAATCCACCCGGCGCAACTGCCGACGGAATCGCGTTGGCGCTCGAGGCTGGTGCGGCAATCGCGGATCTGGAGTTCGTTCAGTTCCACCCGACGGTGCTCTTCACCCCCGGTGGACTAGGTCGTCGACCCTTGATCAGTGAGGCGGTCCGCGGTGAGGGTGCGATTCTTGTCGACACCAACGGCGATTCGGTCACCGCAGGTGTTCATCCGCTGGGTGATCTCGCCCCGCGTGACGTGGTCTCGCGCGCAATTGCAGCACGCCTACGCGATCTCGGCACCGATCACGTCTACCTCGACGCCCGCAAGCTCGACGGTTTCGATTCGCGTTTCCCGACCATCACTGCGTCCTGTCTCGAAGCAGGCATCGATCCACGGACCCAACTCATTCCGGTCGCTCCGGCCGCGCACTACTCGTGCGGTGGAGTCGCCACCGACGTCCATGGACGCACTGGAGTGCCGGGACTCTACGCAGCAGGAGAAGTGGCGCGCACGGGATTGCACGGCGCGAATCGTCTTGCGTCCAACAGCCTTCTGGAGGGGTTGGTGGTCGGGGAGCGCGCCGGAATCGCAGCTGCCGAGCGTCGCGAGGTTCATGCCGAGGTAGTCAATGTGGTGCGCAAGCCGATGCCGATCCTGCCGCGAGAGACCGTGCAGTCCGTCATGACGGCACACGCGTCGGTAGTTCGCGACGGAGGTGGTCTCCAGACTGCGCGAGCCGCGCTTGCCGGCGCTCGGCAGACGGTGGCGGTGGTTGCTGCGGACCTCGAAGACGCGGCGCTCACATTGACCGCGACTGCATTGGTCGACGTGGCCGTGGCGCGAACCGAGAGCCGTGGTTGCCATACCCGCACCGACTATCCTGAAACAGATCCGAATCAGCGTCGCAGCACTCGGATCAAGATGGGCGCCGATGGAACGCTCGAAATACCCGACATGTTGTTGACAGGAGTTCATTGATGACCGAGCAGAAGATCCTGCCCGCGCCGCTCGACCGTGACGAGCTGCTCACGTTGGTCAGGCTCGCTCTGGACGAGGATCTGCGCTATGGCCCTGATATCACTTCTACCGCAACGGTTCCCGCCGATGCGGTCGCGAAGGCCTCGGTCGTGTCGCGCTCATCGGGAACGGTCGCCGGCATCGACGTCGGACTGCTTGTTCTCGACGAAGTGATCGGCGCGGGTAACTACGAGATCGTCGATCGGGTGTCCGACGGAACTCGGGTCGCGCCAGGTCAATCGGTCCTCACCGTTGTCGCGCCCACCCGCGGACTTCTCACGGCAGAGCGGACGATGCTCAACCTCGTCTGCCATCTCTCGGGAATCGCCACGGCGACATCGCAGTGGGTCGACGCCATTGCCGGCACTCGTGCCAAGGTGCGCGACAGTCGAAAGACGCTGCCCGGCCTGCGTTCACTGCAGAAATATGCAGTCCACGTGGGCGGCGGAGTCAACCACCGGATGGGGTTGGGTGACGCGGCGTTGATCAAGGACAACCACGTGGCCGCTGCCGGTTCGGTGGTTGCCGCACTTCGCGCCGTCCGTGAACTCGCGCCGGACATCGAGTGCGAGGTAGAGGTCGACAATCTCACTCAGCTCGATCAGGTGCTGGCGGAAAAAGTCGAACTTGTTCTGCTGGACAACTTCCCGCTGTGGCAGACGCAGATCGCAGTCCAGCGCCGAGACGCTGTTGCTCCCGAAACCAAGCTCGAATCCTCCGGTGGTCTCACCATCGACGTTGCCGCAGAGTACGCCAGAACCGGTGTCGACTACCTGGCCGTAGGTGCACTGACGCACTCGGTGACGGTGCTCGACCTCGGACTCGACATGTAATAGCCGCTATTGCTCGGCGTCCAGCAGTGGCGGGACTGCCGAGCGAAGCGCGCGTGTGACGGTTGCGACCGCTGGGTGTGCGTCGGAGCCTGCTCGGTGAGCGATCTTGGTTCGCCGTCGAATCGGCATCGGCGTGAGCCGCACCCCCGGAGGCGGATGACTCGCTCCGAGTTCGGGGACCAGTGAAACTCCTTGTCCTGCAGCAACAAGAGCGAGAACTGTGGCGAACTCGTCTATGTGGTGACGTACTTTAGGTGTGAACCCGGCAGCTTGGCACGCGCGAATAGTCATTGCATGACAAGCAGTTCCGGGAATCGCGGTAATCCACGCACGTTCCACGCAGTCGGTCAGCGAAGCGACAGCCTCGTCGGAATCCGACTCGGTGTCGCTCGAGGCCAGGTACACGGATTCACTGCACAGTGGTAACGCCGTCAGGCCCGGTTCCGTAGGGCGAGGGACGAAGTCGTAATCGTGAATCAACGCCAAGTCCAGATTTCCGGCTCGTAACGCGTCGGCGACGTCAGCTGGGTCGATCTCCGAGACCATCGGTTCCAGCCCCGGATGTTCGTGCGACAGTGCGATCATGGCCTGAGGGAGGATCGCTCGTGCTGCGGTCGGGAACGTGCCGATTCGAAGCGGCCCGGCGAGTCCACGCCGGGCGTCGACCAATTCACCCGACGCCTGCTCCAGGCGTTGCAGGATGACTTCGGCATGACGAGAGAGGTTCTCACCGGCAGGTGTGAGGCGCACACGGCGTCCCGTGCGTTCCAGCAGAGGTACTCCGGCTTCACGTTCGAGAACCGCCAACTGCTGCGACACCGCGGAGGGGCTGAACGACAACGCCTCGGCGACGGCAACAATGGTTCCGCGCAACGCCAGTTCGCGTAAGAGCCTCAGTCGACGAACGTCAAGCATCAGCTCAGCTTACGCTGGAAGACGGAAATACGAACTAGACCTGCAAGGTTTGTTCGGTGAGGCTGAGTTGTATGACTACGACTCGAGTCGACCTCGCCGGAATCCATGTCCCGCTGATCACCCCGTTCGAGAGCGACGGGCGTGTTGCAACCAATGCGCTCGAGCAGCTCGCGCACCAGGTCCTCGACGATGGCGCGGTCGGACTCGTTGCACTGGGGACTACAGCGGAAACTGCAACGCTCACGGAGTGGGAGAGGGAGACCGTTCTGGATATCTGTGCGAGCGTGTGCCGTGCGAGAGGTGCGACGTTGATCGTCGGCGCGGGCAGCAACGACACGGCGAGCAGTGCGCAGGCGCTCGGGAGGCTGGCTCGGTGGCCTGAGGTCTCGGCGGCCTTGGTGCCGGTTCCCTCCTTCACGAGGCCGTCGAAAGCCGGTGTGGTGGCGCATTTCGCGCATCTGCAGTCGTCGAGCCCAGTGCCGCTGATCGTCTATCACGTGCCGTACCGAACTGCGTGCGATCTGGATAGTGGCACTTTGTGGGAGCTGGGTACTTTGCCCGGGGTTGTCGGTGTGAAGTATGCCGCGGGCGGTATCGACTCAGCTGCCGTCGAACTCTTCGCGGACCTTCCGCACGACTTCGCCGTACTGGCGGGGGATGATCTGTTTCTGGCGCCGCTTCTTGCCTTGGGTGCCTCGGGCGGCATTTTGGCGTCCGCTCATGTGTCGACCGCGGAGTTCGTTCGCTTGGTAAAGGCTTGGGACAGTGGCGATGTCGACGGCGCCCGTGACCTCGGGCGGCGGTTGTCGACGCTGTCCGGAGCTCTGTTCTCCGAACCGAACCCCACTGTCATCAAGGGCGTGTTGCACGCGTTGGGGCAGATTCCGACTCCCCATGTGCGACTGCCGTTGCTGGCTGCGAGTCACGAATCGGTAACGCGGGCACTCGAGGTCTACCGCTCTTGACTCGAACGTGTGTTCGAGTATGCTTGAGGTGGGGATCGGGGGATTCAATGAGTGTTCTGTCATCGGATGTGGTGTCGGGCTCTGCGGTGGGGTTACGCGGACGCCTGTGGCAGTTGACGGCTGCGGAGCTACGTGAGGCTGCCGTGTCCGCGAGCGCGGAGATTCTGCGTCTCGAGGCCATTCGGGTGGCAGTGGTCGACGAGCTCTCGATGCGACCCGATGATCAGGTGATCGCCAGCCGCGGGGTGGGTGCGTGGTTGGCGGCGAACACGATGCTCCAGGTGCGGGACGGGAAGAAGATCGCCGCCCTCGGTGCGGCGCTGCGGCCCTTTCCCGCGGTGGCAGCCCGGTTCGATTGCGGGGATTGATCGTTCGATCATGCCGTTTTGATTATCTCGTTTTGTGAGTCGCCGCCGAAGGGGATGCCGGACGAGGCATTGCCTCGCTGTATCGATTTGTTGTTGGCTGCCGCCTCGGGAGTGGAAGCAACGACCACGAAGGTCCGATATGTGATCGCGACGTTGGAGCGAATCTTCGAATCCGATGAGATTCCACCCGCCGAAGACGTCGACCGCAACGAACTCCGCATCGCGTCGACGTTGAATGGTCGGGTGGTGGTGCGTGGGGATTTCGATGCCCTCACCGGCGAAATGTTGTTGTCGGCGTTGTCGAATTTGACGGTGCCGACCCCGGCGCCGGATGGGACGCCGGATTCTCGGTCGGCGGCGAAGCGGACCGCCGACGGGTTCACCGAACTGATCCGCCGGTATCTGGACTGCGCCAAAACCGGCATGGATGGCGGCCAGCGGCCGCACGTGAACGTACACATCAACGCCCGTGATCTCGCCGAGCACCGCGATTGCGCCACGACCCCCACTGATGGTGGGTCTGTGTCGGATCTCGATGTCGGGCACATGCCCTGGCTCGGACCACTCTCGGTATCGCAGACCAGGCTTCTCGGGTGTGATTGTTTCCTGTCCACTGTTCTGCTGGACGATCATGGCGCGCCGTTGGATGCGAAACCCGGGAAACGGTTGGTCACCGCCGAACAACGTATCGCGCTGATCGCGAGAGACAAAGGCTGCGCGTTCCCCGGCTGCACATGCGTGCCCGCCTGGACCGATGCGCACCACATCCGGCACTGGGCCAATGGCGGTCCGACGGTGATGAACAACCTGGTCCTGCTGTGCCGTTCGCATCACCGATTGATGCACCGAAAATCCGGGTTCGTCGGAAAGTGGGAGATCCGGATCGGGGTCGACAACAAACCCTGGTTCATCCCACCACCCTCGATCGACCCGCAGCGGCACCCGCGGCCGGCGAACACCACCTTCACAACCTGAGCGGGTGGTGAGACCCGGACAGCCACACAACTTCACGCCGATAGGCTCCATCTCGCAGGTATATCCGAGGTGGAGCCTGGAGGCCGTGTTGTTCTGAACGGCCACAGATGTGGGGAGGCGCATGATTGTGGACGTTGTGCGGGCAGTCGACACCGATGGTCCAGAGATTCTGGCGCTACGGCACTCGGCAGAGGATTGGTTGGCAGAACGCGGAATCATCCAGTGGCATCCGCGTGAAATAACTCTCGAGCAGATCAGGGCCCAGATCTCGCGTGGCGAGTTCGTTGTCGCACGAGACCGCGTGCAGTCGAGAATTGTCGGCGCGTTGCGGTTGATCTGGTCGGACCCTGCGGTCTGGCCGGATTCGGATGAGCCTGCTGGCTACGTGCACGGGTTGGTCATCGATCGAGCGTTTTCGGGCACCTCGATGGGTGAACGGCTACTCGGCTGGGCGCTTCGACGGTCCGCGGAGGAAGGCGCGCAGTACCTACGGCTCGATTGTGTGGA
Organism: Rhodococcus sp. P-2; assembly: GCF_016598535.1. Lineage (GTDB taxonomy): Bacteria > Actinomycetota > Actinomycetes > Mycobacteriales > Mycobacteriaceae > Rhodococcus_F > Rhodococcus_F baikonurensis. Next base: position 4,371,097 of record NZ_CP066779.1, read on the forward strand.
AACGAACGTGCGATTGCGCCGCTACTACCGGGACGCGGGTTTTGTCGAGGTCGGGCGTCGTGATTTCGGAGATGTTGTCGACAACGGTTGGTTCAGCGTCGTGTTGTTCGAGCGCTCCCTGACCTGATTCATTCACAGCAACTTTCCAGCCGGCTCCCAGTGCCGCCGGGGTTGAAAGCGCGATCGTTGGCAGGACAGTAACTCGTGAAGGGACTTCCTGATGACCGCCGTTCTGCATCCGGCCCCGCCTCATCGGCCGGCAACAACTGCCCATCGAGCCGAGCCCTCGCCGTCGTGGTTCCGCACTCGCCGTACAGGTTTGGCGCTGGCGATCCTGTTGGCAGCAACGGCGGTCTTGTATTTGTGGAATCTGACCGCGAGTGGCTACGCCAACACCTTCTATGCTGCGGCGGCGCAGGCCGGCTCCCAGAATTGGAAAGCGTGGTTCTTCGGTTCCCTCGATACCTCGAATTTCATCACTGTCGACAAACCTCCCGCCTCATTGTGGGTGATGGGTCTGTCCGGACGAATCTTCGGATTCTCGAGTGCCAGCCTCCTCGTTCCGCAGGCGTTGATGGGCGTCGGATCGGTTGCGCTCGTGTATGCGGCTGTCAAACGAGTGGCGTCGCCTGCTGCGGGTCTTGTGGCGGGAGCTGTGTTGGCAGCTACGCCCGCTGCCGCTCTGATGTTCAAGTTCGACAATCCCGATGCACTGCTGGTTCTGCTCATGACTCTTGCCGGCTACTTCGTGGTGCGGGCCATGAGCACGGTGGCGGGTCGACGAGCGGCGATGTGGACAGCCCTCGCCGGTGTTGCACTGGGATTCGCTTTTCTCGCCAAGATGTTGCAAGGGTTGATGGTATTACCTGCATTCGGAGTTGCGTACGTGATTGCCGGACAGACACGGCTGCGAACTCGTTTGGTCCACTTGGTGATCGGAGCCGCGGCGGTGATCGTATCGGCCGGGTGGTGGGTACTTGCTGTCTGGCTGTGGCCGGCCGATTCTCGCCCGTACATCGGCGGGTCGACCAACAACAGCGTCATGGACTTGGTGTTGGGATACAACGGGTTGGGTCGACTTTTCGGCAACACCGGTGGCGGAATGAACGGTGGCGGTGCAGGTTCGAGCTTCGGGGGGAGTACGGGACTCGATCGACTGTTCGGCAGCGAGATGGGCATACAGATTTCCTGGTTGATCCCCGCGGCACTGATCGCGTTGGTGTTCGGCCTCCTCGCCTGTGGGCGCGCACCGCGCACAGATCTACTCCGTGCGTCGTTGATCCTGTGGGGTGGTTGGTTTCTCGTGACCGGCGTGATCTTCAGCTACATGTCCGGCACGATCCATCCCTATTACACAGTTGCGCTTGCGCCTGCCGTCGCAGGAATGATCGGGACCGGTGGATACGCGCTGTGGGCGGTTCGTGCCCGCTGGATCGGGCGTTGCGGCTTGGCGGCGATGATGCTGGCCGCAGGAATCTGGAGTTGGGTGTTGTTGTATCGCAACGCCGACTGGCTGCCGATGCTGAAATGGATTCTGTTGGCAGGCACAGTCGTCGGCGCGATCCTGATTCTGATGGGTGCGCAGGATCGATTCCGGAAGCTCACTGTCGCTGGATTGATCATCGGCTCGTTGGCAGGGATAACCGGTTCGGCGTCTTACGCAATTGCCACCGCTGCAACAGCGCACGGCGGGTCCATCCCCACAGCTGGACCAACAGGTGCGGTGTCCGATTCCGGACTGGGTGGGGGAGGAGCCATCGGTGGGGGCCCAGAGCAGCGAGACGGTGAGGCCCCACCGATTGAGACGACCGGTAATCTCGTGTCAAGTGGGCCAGAAGCGGGCGGTGGCAGCGAAAGTACTTCAGAGTTGACGGCAATGCTGGTCAATGCGGGCACCACGTGGTCGGCTGCGACCAACGGTTCGCAAAGCGCAGCAACCTACGAGTTGGCCAGCAATACTGCGGTGATGGCCATCGGCGGTTGGAGTTCTGATCCCGCACCGACGCTGGACCAGTTCATCCAATACGTGGCAGACGGCGAAATCCACTACTACATTGCCGGTGGCCAGGGCGGAAGCCAGAGAAACAGCCAAGGCGGGGACGGCACGTCGAGTGCCATCCAGGACTGGGTCGAGGCCAATTTCACGTCGACGACGGTGGGAAATTCCACGGTGTACGACCTCACTGGGTATGTCGGACAGTGACGTAGTTGTTGCCGTAGGCCATGATCGAGACATGTCTGGGCGCACTGCACACGAGCCGAAACGTCGTCGCGAGCAATGGACCTGGCGCGACGGGTTGGTGATCGTCTCGATCGTCGCCTTGGGAATTGTCGTTGCGGCGGTGACGAACGAGGACACGGGCCCGTCGATTCCTGGCTGCGATTCGGTGGAATCGCCGGGTCCGCCGGTGCGATTCAACTACGGTTCTGCGGGCGAGCCTGGCTATGACGATCCGGATTATCAGTGGTTCTCGGGGCCGAAGGCCACCGCTATGAGCGATGCACTACTCGAATCGTTACCTTCCGATGTCGAGGTTGTATTTGCGAGTCCGTCGCAATCGCTCGAGTTTGCGCCGATCCAGAATTACCGGGGCGGTTCGTTTCCCGATGGAGTCGACCCGATCGAGTTCAGCGGTTCGACGTCGGCGAACGGAACCTTGACTCGAACCGGACAGAGTGCGGATATCTCGGTTCAGGTTCGTGCATGGGCTCAGGCGGTGCCGCCGTGCTTGGAGGGACTTGTGGATCGGCGCGAGCACCTCGCGAACGGAACAGTGCTGGACATTGCAGAGTTCGAAGACAGAGACGGTTCGGAAGTCGGGGGCGAGCGCGGTGTTGTCGCGTATCTCGGTGACGGATCCAGAGTTGTTGCGAGCATCGACACGTCGACCGGCACTTCTACGGGTAGCGGCCCGCTTTTGACTATGGACGAACTGATTGCGGTCGCGACCACGCCAGGACTTGCGGTGACCGCACCGGTTCCAGACTCGACGCCGCCACCGATGGCATCCTGCTACACCGATTCCGTGAATGCGGGCCCAACTGCGACGCGAATGGATATCGACCGACTGAACCAGGCACTGGATGCACGTTGGAGGGATCTCGGCGCGGCAGGTGTCACCTTGGAACGTCCGCTCGGTTCGTTGGTTCCAGACGATTACGGGCAGGGTGGGGCGTGCGAGCGAATCGTCGTCTCGACTGCGGACGACCGCGGGGATGTCGAGATAGCGATTGGTACGGCCGTGCCGGAACCAGGTGAGACACTCACGTTGCCCGACGCCACCGTGGTGACTCGCCTGGTCGATCCCGATGGCTCGGGCGGCGACACGGTCCGGGTTGTCCACCCCTCCGGCGAAACCGTGGTGGTGACCCAGTTCGTGAAATCGGCTGCCTCCACGACAGCGCCACCCTTGGCAATCGAGCAACTCGAGTTCATTGCAACTACACCAGGACTGATGCTTTCGGCTCAGTGAGGGTGCTGCTGGCAGAATAGCGGGGAATTGTTCGTACCCAGTTTTTGTACCCAGAGACGTCGGAGGCTCAACGAATGGGCGATGCCAGCCCTGCTCGCGGTGACGATTTCTCCACTTGGTTCATCGACCAGTTCTCCGTGTACTGGCAGTCCGGTGGTGGGGCTCGCATCGAAGGACGCATTGCGGGCTACCTGTTGATCAGCGAGTCGCCGGGAGTCAGTGCGGAGGAGTTGGCGCAGGCGCTCGGGGCCAGTCGCGGATCGGTGTCCACTTACATCCGCAGGTTGATCGACCGGGGCTTCGTCAAGCTCACGCGCAAGCCTCGCGACCGGACCCATTACTACGTCATGGATTCAGACGTGTGGGGCGGATTCCTCGAAACAGAGCACGTGTATCTCGAGAATCAGCGCAAGCTCGCGACCGAGGCGTTGCAGTATGCAAACCCCAACGGCCCCGCGTACATTCGCGTGCTCAATATGCGGGACTACATGGGGTGGATCATCGACAATCGCATGCTGAGCAGCGAATGGATGCGGTTCAAGGCCGAACGTGACGGCAAGAAGCCCGCATCCGAATAGGACGCGGGCTTCTCGATCGCACGATACTGATCTACATCACTTGTTCAGCTTCGCGATTGCCTCGTCGATCATCGGAACGTAGCGCTCGAGAGACCAGGGCACGGTCAGTGGGTTGATCATCGACGAACCCGTGACGAAGGGCTGCTCGGTCGGAGCGATGACAGTTCCCCGAGCCACAGCGGGGATGGCCTGGTAAGCGGGCTGCGCTTCGATCTCGGCCCGATTGGCCGGGTCCGAGTAGAAGGTGAAGAGCAGATCGGACTTGTCGAGGAGGTTTGCGTTCTCGAGGCCGATGACGGCGGAGTCTGTTCCTTCCGACTCCGTCAAGGTGTAGACGACGGGATCCACCTGTAAGCCAAGTGCACGCACCATGGCCACGCGCTGCTCTTCCGCGAAGAAGACGCCGAGGGTTCCTGGGCCCGTGTTGTAGATGAAGGAGAAGTTGACGTCGGCGTAGTTCGGATGCGCTGCAGTCGATTCCGCGAACTGCGACTTGATCTTGTCGATTTCGGCTGTTGCCTTCTCGGATTCGCCCATGGCTTTGCCGATGACGTTGATCTGCTCTTCCCACGTGATGGTCCACGGACTCTCTGCGTAGGCCACAGTCGGCGCAAACGCGTTGAGCGAGTCGAACTGCTGCTGTGTGATGCCGGACCAGGGGGCGAGAATCAGATCGGGTTCGAGAGCGATGATCGCTTCGATGTTGAGGTCGGTTCCGCCGGTGAACTGTTCCGGCAGTTCTCCACCTTGCTTCGTGACCGCTTCGTGCACCCACGGCAGATACCCGGTGTCGTCGCTGCCCCACGCGTACTTTTCGACGCCGACCGGGATCGTGCCCAGTGCGATCACGGTCTCCGCCGATCCCATTCCGAGTGTCACGATTCGCTCGGGCTTTTCGGTGATGACGGCGTTTCCGAGCGCACTTTCGATGGTGACGGTCTCGAAGTCGGTGCTGCTCGAATCGGTTTCGGTGTTGTCGCTACTGCATCCACCGACCACAAGAGCGGCAATGACCAAGCTGCTCAGAGCCAGAGTTCGGCGAAGTGAGCGCACACGGGCGTATCGCATGGAGAACCTTCCGTTGTCGATGCGCCGAGGAGTGTGACTCCGACGGATCACAGCCGACGGCCGGTTCCAGGCGCGTCAGGAAGCATAGGCTAGCCTTCGCTAAAGTTTCAAATCTGTTGAAAGTTCACGGACCGGCAAACGTCGACATATCCGGGGAACCCGTCGACGCTTGCCGATCGCGTTCAGCAGGTAGGCACGTCGACGGTGATCTTCGGCTCGTCGACCAGCGGCTGGACGGGAACGCGGGCTTCACCCTCGGTTGCGGGTTCGGTCAGATCGAACTTCAGTTCAACAGTCTGTCCTCGGGGAATGACCGCCCTGGTCATGAAAGTCGGGTGACCCTGCTCTGATCCGTTGACGGCAAACGAGATCTGTCCGCCCACCGAGACTGCGTCGAGTTTCGCTCCGGCCGTTGCCAGTAGTGTGACTGCAGCCACATTGGTGCCCTTGGGTAGTCGACCGGGGTTGTCGACGATCCCACTGACATATTCGGTCAGTTCGGCGTCGGGTGCGTTGTTTGTCAGTCGAACGGTGACCGTCGTCTTTCGGGTATCGCCGGTGCACGTCTCAGCGGTGTAGTCGATTTCTCTCGTGAGGTAGTAGTCGAGCTTGTTGCCGGCCTGGTTGTTGATCACCACACCCGCATAGGGCGCCGCATCTCCGGGAATCGTATGACCGAGAACCGTGTCGGCAAGAACCGATTGTTCGTCGGGGTGAGAGCTCCACACTGCGATTCTGCCCTCGCTGACGCCCTTGCCCAGAGCTTCCAGCAGTGCGCTCGGTGACTTGATGTTCCCGGTCATCTTCTCCACGACACGAGCCGCGATGGTCTGCAGATACTGCTTTCGTGCCTTGTTGTCGGTGGGAAAGCGTGCGTACGCGGTCGACTCGGTCAGTTCCACGACGTTGTCCGCCGTCACCGACTCGCCGTCGGGCATTTTGATCGGTCCCACCGCTTCGAGGATGTAACTCAGGGCGATCGGATCGGTCGCTATCGCACCGTCGACCATCTCGCCGCCGGACTCCTGTGACCACAGGGACTGCCAGATCTGCGCCGCGTAGGGAAAGTGTGAGCTGAGGTTGCTGTTGCGAGAATCAGTGGTCGGGCGACTTGTTCCGTACAGCTGGTTGAAGTCAGGACCAAGGTCTATCGGTTGATTGTCCAGTGTTAGTTCGGAGTTGGGGGAGAGTGTGTCCACACGAGCGGCGCCGTCGTCGACTCGGACGATGCCGTATCCACCCAACAGGCCGCCGGTGCCTCGGGCCTCCGCATTGGTCTGGAAGCCGATGAAGTAATTGCGTGGTCCGTCGGTGCCGAGCATCGCCGGTGCGATGCGCGCCGCGGTTGCGGTGTTCGTCAGGAGGGTAGCCAGTTCGCTTGTCTGCGACTGCAATTCTGCTCGGGCATCGTTAACTCGGCCCAGGTACTTCGATTCGGGAACTTCCTGTGCCTGCGACGACAGCAATTCAGCAGCGATAGCTGTTTCGGCCAGTTTCGGTTCCGCTTCGCGTAACGGTGCGAGTGCCAAGCGTCCACCAGGCTGCACCAATTCCGTTGGTGCGAGTGAGGTTCCGACAGTTACGGCAGGGCCGAGAACGTCACGCGTGAGTCCCTGGACGACCTCGGTCATCTGGCGTGTCGAGTCGAAGGGCGAGCCGATGACCGGAATTGCGGCGGTGATGTTCCAGGGGAGTGAGTGAGTGTTGTCGTATGCGTCGGATGCTTTTCGATCGGCCTCCGCCGCAGCGGACTCTGCGACCGGAGTATCCCCGGCAAGGAGTGCGCTCTTCGCCGATTGCGCATGGTCGCGAGCTGCTTCAAGGTTGTCTTGCGCCTCGTATGCCGTGTACCCGAGCCAGGCCACGAAACCGCCCACGACCAGCGTCGTTCCCGCGATTGCAACCGCAATTCGACGGCTTCGCGGAAACGCAGTCGTCCCCTTGGGTTCGCGCTCCGGTGCGCTCGGTGGGATGGTGCCGGAGCCCTTCGGTTCAGCCCCGGAATCGTCGTCGGACTTTGGTCCCACCGTGTCGTTGTTCATCCGCTGAAGCTCCTGACGTTTGAGTGCGTGAAAGCTGCGTCGACATGTCTAGCAGGCTTGGACCAGTGGTGAAAACTTAGACGAGACAGTAGGGTTCGGTTCGGCCGTTCGTGGTGTTCGCTCCCATGGATTCACGTGATCAGCCACCGAACGTTCGTGAAAAACAAGGCTGGTGAAATGTGAGGTGACGGGTTGAGTGCTTTTCCGTTGTCTCGGGCTCAGCTCGCGCTGTGGTTCGCGCAGCAACTGAGTCCGTCCACTCCGTTCGTGGTGGCTCAATACGTGGAGCTACGGGGGCCGGTTGACGTCGACGCGCTGATCGAGGCAACGAACACGGCATGTCATGAATTGGAGTCGGCGTTCGTTCGCCTCGTCGCCACGGACGCCGAGCCGCACCAGGTCGTCGATCACTCCATCGTCGACGATCTCGAATACCTCGACCTGCGTAGCGACGACGACCCGGTTCAGCGCGCGAACGAGTGGATGACAGCGGAATACTCACGGCCACTTGACGTGATGTCGGATCGTCTTATCTCGGCGACCTTGCTTCAGCTGGCAGAGAACCACTACTACTGGTACTCGCATGCCCATCACCTCGTGCTCGACGGACTTGCGGCGATGACACTCACCATGCGAGTGGCCGAGCGCTATTCGCACCGTGTCCAGGGCACGGCGCTGACTCCTTTCGCCGGTCTGGGGGTGCGCGCACTGCATGACCTCGATGTCGACTACCGGTCCTCTGCGCGATATCGATCGGACAAGCAGTACTGGACGGAGATGTCCGAGGGGCTGCCTCGCCCGGTTCGTCTGGCCGAGGGCGCCGGGCTGACGTCGATGCCGCAGCGCATGATGGTTCAATCACTTAATCAATCACTTGCACAACAGCTTTCGAGTATCGCCGGGGAGTGGAACACGTCGGAGGTGGCGATCCTCGTCGGTGCATTCGCGTCCTATCTCGGCCGGATGGCCGATTCCGACGACGTAGTCCTGAGCTTGCCGGTGTCCGGCCGCACCACCGCGAAGTCGAGACGTTCAGGCGGAATGCTGTCCAACATCGTGCCCGTCCGTGCGCAACTGGAACGGGACATGTCGCCGCAGGAGTTGGTTCGGCAGATCTCGGTGCAGATGACCGGCGCGCTGCGGCACCAGCGATTTCGCTACGAGGACATGGGTTTCCAGGGAGATCGGGGCGGATCCCGCGAGTCGGCGGGTCCGGCCGTGAACGTCATGATGTTTCACGAAGCGATTCGGCTCGGTGACGTCGTCGGTGAGTTTCACGTCCTGACATCCGGACCCACCGAAGACCTGTTCTTCAGTATCTATCCCTCGATCGCGGGGGAGAACCTCCGACTCTCCTTCGAAGCCAATCCGCGTCTGTACAGCGAGCGCGACCTGGCGATGCACCATCGTCAGTTCGTCCGACTACTCGAGGGATTCCTCGACTCTGCCACTCGTACGCTCGGTGACCTCCGCGTCCTCGCAACGGACGAACTGGAAGATCTGGTCCCCGCGCTGGGTCGGCAGGCAGACACGTTCGCAACGCTCGGCGTTGTGCTCGAGGAAGGCTTGGCGCAGGGGAGTGCGGTCGCGATCCGCGAGCAGGGTGGGGACGTCACCTACGCCCAGCTCAGTGCCCGCGTGGAGGCACTGAGCGCCTTGCTCAGGGAGAACGGCGTCGGCCGAGGTGACGTCGTCGGGATTCTCGTCGAGCGCTCGACCGATTCGGTCGTCGCGTTTCATGCAGTAGTGCGGACCGGTGCGGCCGTTCTCTTCGTGGATCCTCGAACACCCTCCGAGCGTGTCACTTTCATTCTCGACGATGCCGACGTGTCCGTCGTGGTCGGGAACGGTCCGGTGGACGTGCCGGCTTGGATCTGCGTCGTGAATCCCAACCTCGACGAGACGGTCCACGAGACTGTCGACGGGCCGATCGATCGAGGATCGGGGACCGGTTCATGCGTCGCCGACGTGTCCCTGGACGACACCGCCTACGTGATCTACACCTCGGGATCGACCGGCCGGCCGAAGGGCGTCGCGGTCACGCACCGAGGCATCTCGCCGTTGCTGCGTTCTCACTCACGGCGACTGAAGATCGATAGTTCTTCCCGCATCGCGCTGCTGGCGGCTACTTCGTTCGACGTGGCGATCCTCGAAATTCTGCTTGCACACGGCTGCGGCGCGACCGCCGTGATCGTTCCTCCTGGATTGATCGGTGGAGTGGACCTCGAAGACTATTTGCGGCTCGAGGGTGTCACGCACCTGATCTCGACACCGTCGGTTCCGCTGACGATGGATCCTCGGAAACTGCCGGATCTTCGAATGTTGAACGTCGGCGGCGAGCGACCGCCGGCGGCGCTGGTGGATGCGTGGTCGAGTCATGTCGACCTCGTGAACTCGTATGGACCTAGTGAAGCAACCGTCGCGGCATTCATGAGCGAACCTCTGGAGTCTGACGGCGATACGCCGATCGGGCGTCCGATCGACGGCGTTGCCGCTGTGGTGTTGGATTCGTTGTTTCGTCCGACTCCGGTCGGCGCAGCGGGTGAGCTGTACGTGATGGGGCCAGGACTGGCGCGCGGGTACCTTGCGCCGACGCTGACCGCGGAGCGATTTGTCGCCGCGCCATTCGGTGCCGGCGGCGCCGGCGAGCGCATGTACCGCACCGGCGACGTGGTTCGGTGGAACGACGCCGGTCAACTCGAGTTCCTGGGCCGTTCCGACCAACAGGTGAAGATCCGTGGAGTACGCATCGAACTGGGCGAGATCGAGGCTGTGCTCTTGTCCACGCCTGGCGTCGCGCAAGCAGCGGTGATCGAGTGGGCGGGGTCCATCGCGGCGTATGTGACCGCGACGGAACTCGGGGATGGCAGACCTCATCCATTGAGCCAGGCGATGGTGCTCGATCACCTGACGTCCCTACTCCCTCGTTCCATGCTTCCGAGTTCGGTGACGATTCTGGCAGCGTTGCCCGTCACAAGCCATGGAAAGACAGACCGATCAGCGCTTCCTGAACCGACGTCTTCTGCGGTCGCCGAGCAGCGCGCGGCGGCGCACCGTCCGATCGAGTACGACGAAGAATTGATTGCCTCGGTGATGGCCGAGGTCCTCGGCGTCGGAGTTCTCGGACCGCACTCCGATCTGTTCGCCTGGGGCGGTAGTTCTCTCGACGCCGTGTATGTCGCTGCTCGCGTCAGTTCCGCCTTCGGGAGAAGGGTGGGTGTCAGGGATGTGTTCGGTGCCCCGACGCCGGCGCAGTTGGCCCGGAAGATCCGTGAGGGTCGGGCGGAGTGGGTGGTGGAGCCCGAGCGCATTTCGGGCGACGTCATCGTGGAAATTGCTCCGGCGCAACAACGTCTGTGGCTTCTCAACCGTCTGGATCCGCAGTCGTCGGCGTACAACATCGCGTTCGAGGTCACGTTCAGCGGTGCGCTGGATGCAGTGGCGATGAGCGCGGCGGTTGGTGACCTGACCGATCGCCATCTCGTTCTGCGTACGGTGTTCTCGTTCGACCAGAATCACGACGCGTGGCCGATCCAAGCACCATCTGCGGGGTCCGTGACCCTGATCGAGGTTCCGTCCGCGGATTACGACTCCGCGTCAGCGGATTTGGTTGCGGCAGGGTTCGACCTGTCGACCGATGCGCCGCTTCGTTTGATCCTCACCTCGGACAGCGATCTCGACCACCGCTTGACCGTGGTTGCGCATCACATCGCCTTGGACGGCCTTTCGTTTGCAACGATCGTTGCGGATCTCATCGCGGCGTACGACGCCCGCGCCGACGGGCGATCGCCGACCTGGCCTTCGACCTCGCTCGACCACCGCGACTATTCCGCTTGGCACAGAACCGTTCTCGGTGATCCTGCGGATCCGCAGAGCTTGGCTGGGCGGCAGTTGGAATTCTGGTCCGGCGCCCTCGCGGGCGTTGATCCGACTCTTGCTCTCCCCGCGGACAGGTCCCGCCGGCCGGGCCGGCCTGCGTCGGCGCGAGACCTGACGTTCGAGTTGCCCGCGCCCGTCCATGCAGCGCTGAACGAGATCGCCAGAGCCCACGACTGCACTACCTTCATGGTGTTGCACGCCTGCCTTGCGATCGCGCTGAGCAAGATCACCGGTGCGCCCGACATTGTCATCGGAACGCCGACCTCCGGTCGAACGCATCCTTCGTTCGACGGCGCCGTCGGTATGTTCGTCGGCACCGTGGCGCTGCGAACGCTCCTTCGCGGCGCAGGGACTTTCGGTGAGTTCTTGAGTCGGGTGCGCGAGGTCGATGTGGCGGCTCTGTCCAACGCCGACGTCCCGTTCGACTGGGTGGTCGAGCACGCGGTCGGTGGGGCCGCAGGAGAGAAGAATTCGTTCCTGCGAGTGGTTCTTGCCGTCGATCCGCTGTCCTCGATTCCCGAGATCGCGTTGGGAGCGATGACGGCCCACGGCGCTGCGCTGCCCCCGGCACACCCTCGTTTCGATCTCGAAGTGACTGTGCGCGAGGACCGCACGGTTGACGGCGACACGAACGGTATTCACGGCATCTTCCGGTTTGCCGACGATCTATTCGATACGGCCACCGTAGGCGGCTGGGTCGAGCGACTGCGCCGAGTGTGCGACTCGGTATCCGAGAACTCGTCGATCATGTTGCGTGACATCGATGTTCTCAGTACCGCGGAGCGTGAGGAGCTGCTGGCTTGGGCGCCGGCGCCGGCAAGTGTCGCGCAGTCGCTGCCGGACCTGTTCGGGGCCGTCGCAGCGCGGCGTCCGAACGCAACCGCCGTGACGAGTGGAGACAGTCGCGTCACCTATGACGAGTTGCGAGTCCGCTCGGAGGTGCTTGCTGCCGTCTTGATCGATCGAGGCGTTCGAGTCGGGGATCGCGTGGCAGTCGCCCTGCCTCGATCGGTCGACCTCGTCGTAGCCATTCTCGCAGTCGTCCGCGTGGGCGCCGCCTATGTCCCGATCGACGTGCAGTATCCCGACGCTCGTATCCAGTACATTCTGGCCGATGCACGCCCGACGTCGATCTTGTCGACGGCCGAATCAGCTGTGCGGTTCGCCGGGTACGACCAACCTGTCATCTTCGTGAACGAGACGAGTGACACGATTGCCGACTGGCCTGTTGCGCATTCGGAGTCCGCCGCCTACGTGATCTACACCTCGGGATCGACCGGAGCGCCCAAAGGCGTTGTGGTGTCTCAGGGAAACGTGTTGGCTCTTCTCGCCTCGACACGCGAGATCTTCGACTTCGGGCCCGAAGACGTATGGACGATGTTTCATTCGTACGCATTCGACTTCTCGGTGTGGGAAATGTGGGGTGCTCTGACCACCGGCGGATCCGTGGTGATCGTGGACAGCGACGTCGCACGCTCGCCCGAAAGATTCGTGGATCTGATTGTGCGGGAACGAGTCACCGTTCTGAATCAGACGCCGGCCGCGTTCTATGCGTTGGCGGAAGTTGCAGAAGAAAAGCCGCTTCCGCTCCGGTCGATTGTTTTCGGCGGTGATCGTCTCGACTTCGGGCGCGTCCAGACATGGTTCGAACGGCACCCGGATGTGCGCGGCGTCAACATGTTCGGTATCACCGAAACAACGGTCCACGTAACGAGTTTCGAGCTTTCGTCCGGCGACGAGGCTGCCTCGCCGATCGGATCTCCGCTACCAGGACTGCGCGGCTACGTACTCGACGCGTCGTTGAAGCCTGTCCCGCCGGGATCTGTCGGCGAACTGTACGTTGCCGGTCCGCAGGTGGCCGAAGGCTATCTGGGGCAACCCGGGACGACGTCTTCGCGATTTGTGGCTGAACCCGGATTCGACGGATCGCGGATGTACCGCAGCGGCGATCTGGTCCGTTGGCGAGCCGGTCGACTCGAATACGTCCACCGCGCCGACGGTCAGGTTGCCTTGCGTGGTTACCGCGTCGAACCGGGTGAGGTCGAATTCGCACTGCTGGCTCACCCGTCGGTGGCGCAGGCCGCGGTGATGGTGCGAGAACTCGACAGTGGACCGACATTGGTCGGTTACATCACCCCGGAGAGCGGGCACGACCTCGATGGCGTGTTACGGACAGCTCGTTCTTTGTTGCCCGCGCACATGGTCCCGTCGGCTTTGATGCCGCTCGCGTCTCTACCGGTCACGATCAACGGCAAAACCGACCGAGCGTCGCTGCCGGACCCGACGTCGCTCACGCAGTCGTCTCGGCAGTCGCGAGACTTCTTCGAGCAGACAGTCGCAGCCATACTGAGCGAATTGATGGAAGTTCCGCATGTAGATCCGGTTCGTGATTTCTTCGATCAAGGGGCCAATTCCTTGATCGCCACTCGGCTCTCGTCGCGTGTGAACGCCGTCCTGGGCAGCAATCTCGATGTCCGCGACGTGTTCGAGCACCCGTATGTCGATCAGTTGGCCGGCATCGCTGTTGCCCGAATCGGCACGGGGCACGCGTCTCCGTTGTCTTCGGTACCTCGTTCGGGCGTTGCGGACGTGCAATTGTCGGCTTCCCAGTATCGAATGTGGATCCTGAACCAGCTGGATACAGAGTCCGCCGGATACAACATCCCGATCGTAGTGCGACTGACGGGTGAATTGGACGTAGTGGCAGCCGAATTGGCAATTCGGGACCTGATCGATCGCCATCGCACTCTGCGGACCGTGTACCCGGTTGTCGGTGAGCGCCCGGTTCAGAAGGTGCTCGACGTCGAGGTGGCGAGTCCGCCACTTCAGCTCGAAACATTGGCCGGCGACGATGCCGGGAATGCCATTGCAGGACTGGTGGGTTCGGGATTCGACGTCACTGTGGATCCGCCCGTACGGGCGGCGCTCTTCCAAGGTTCACCGGACGAACACGTCCTGGTCGTCGTAGTCCATCACATTGCCGCCGACGCTCGATCGCTGGAAGTGTTGGTACGTGACTTCACGCTCGCGTACCTCGCTCGCTCGGAGCAGCGCGCTCCGCAGTGGTCACCGCCGGCGCTCGAATACTCCGACTACAGTGCCTGGCAGATAGAAGCGGGGATTCCGGACACGGTTTCCAGCTACTGGAAGCAGGCTCTCGAAGGTCTTCCCGAGCAGGTGACACTACCCCTGGACCGCCCACGCTCGCCGTCCGCCCGTGCGTCGAGTCGTCGGGTCGAGATCTCAGGTTCGGTACGTGAGGGTCTGCAATCAGTGGCACGATCGAACAACGCGACTATCTTCATGGTTGTTCACGCTGCTTTCGCGGCACTGCTGGCGAGGTACAACGGCAGCAGTGACGTGGTTGTCGGCACCGTGGTCGCCGGACGCGTCGCACCTGAACTCGACGACATCGTCGGCATGTTCGCCGGCACGATTGTTCTCCGAACCGAAGTCGATCCGTCGAGGTCGTTCGGACAGTTGGTCGAGCAAGTTCGTCAGCGCGACGTAGCGGCGTTCGCGCACGCAGAGATGCCCTTCGAATCGCTGGTCGATCTGATCGACCCGCCACGATCGCGTTCGCGACACCCGTTGTTCCAGGTGGCGCTCTCGTTCCAGACAGCCCATTCCGCTACGTGGTCGTTGCCAGGGTTGACGGTTACACAGATTGCGCCTGAGGTCAGGCAGGCGAACTTCGATCTGCAACTCAACGTCGTGGACGAGGGGATCGGGGGCGGACTCGGTCTCGAATTCGTCTACAACGCTGATCTATTCGACGATCTGACAGTGTCGAGCTTTGCGAGTCGGTTCGAGCGCGTCCTGAATCACGTGTCGATCGACCCGGACGTCGTCGTCGGGGGAATCGACCTTCTTGATCGTGCGGAACGAGCACTTCTCGTCCCCGCACACGGCGCGGCCGAACGTCCCGATCCATCTCGGCGGTCCGGTACGACGCTTGCCTCGATGCTGCGATACGGGGTCGAATCCGCTCCGGATGCCGTAGCTGTCGAGGGCGAGGGCAACACACTCACTTACCGGGACCTCGATGCACAGTCGGATGTTGCGGCCGACGAGTTGCGTTCCGGGGGAGTCGGAGTCGACCAGGTCGTTGCCTGGACTGCCGATCGGTCCATCGCGTCGATCGTGCGATTGTGGGCGATCGCGAAGGTCGGTGCAGCTCCGGCATTGGTGGACCCGGAACAGCCGCAGGCGCGAGTACGTGAAGTCCTCGAGACACTGAGCGCACCGAACGGCGGCACTGCAGGCGGTTTCGTGGACGGTGGAAGCGCGCGTGAACACTCCGACAGCCTGACGGCTTACGTGGTCTTCACCTCGGGAACGAGCGGAACGCCGAAGGCTGTGGTCGTGACCAACGGCGGGCTCGGTGTGATCGGCCAAGACCTGCCCGCTCGATTCTCGGCCGGGCCAGGTTCTCGCGTATTCCATCGCGGCGCGCCAGGGTTCGACATGACGTTGCTCGAGGTGCTCATTGCGAGTGCGTCGGGGGCGACGCTCGTCCTTGCGAAGAACGACGAGTTGTTCGGCTCGGCACTCGCAGCAGCACTCGGGCGCGAGCGAATTACTCATCTCTGCGCCACACCTACTGTCGTCGCCTCGATCGGCGATCCGGCGCTGCCGGACCTTGCAACGGTGATGTTCGGGGGCGAGCGACTCGGCGGCGCCTTGGCGAAGCGCTGGCAGGCCGGACGCAGAGTGATCAACGGATACGGACCTGCCGAGTCGACGATGTATTCGCTTGCTACCGAGCCTCTGTCGGTTGAACAATTGTCAGCTGACACTCACGACGGATCCGTCGGGTATCCACTGGCCGGGGTCGACGCCGTTGTCCTCGATGATCGACTCGAACCGGTGCCGCCGGGAGTCGCCGGCGAACTGTATCTCTCAGGTCGAATGATTGCGCGCGGTTACGCCGGGCAACCTGCCCGAACTGCGGAACGATTCGTGGCAACCAGTTCAGGCGCCCGGATGTACCGAACCGGCGACCTGGTGATGTGGAAGCCTGAAATCTCCACATCCGAAATCTCCACATCTGAAGGCAACACGTATCGCCTGCACTATCTCGGGCGAACCGACTCGCAGGTGAAGGTCAATGGTGTCCGGATAGAACCGGGCGAGATCGAGGCAGTCATTCACTCTGTCGCGAACGTCGATTTCTGCGTCGCCGGGGTACGGACGACCGAAAGTGGAAGTCCGCTCTTGGTCGCCTACGTGAGAAGTTCAGGCGCGGAGAGAGTTGACACGGGTGGACTGCGCGCCACCGTTGCAGAACTCCTTCCGACGTACATGGTTCCGCATGTCGTCGTCGAGCTCGAGGGCGAGCTTCCGATGCGGAACGGCAAGGTCGACTTCGCCGGTCTACCGTTGCCGGCGCTCGATGCTTCCCGAACCGAGGGCCCGGACACCG
This sequence comes from Rhodococcus sp. P-2, assembly GCF_016598535.1. Taxonomy (GTDB): domain Bacteria; phylum Actinomycetota; class Actinomycetes; order Mycobacteriales; family Mycobacteriaceae; genus Rhodococcus_F; species Rhodococcus_F baikonurensis. Next base: position 4,387,562 of record NZ_CP066779.1, read on the forward strand.
CCACCGAGTACCTGGTGGCTGAGGCCTTCGCCGCGGTTCTGGGCGGCGACGGGGGCGATCGCGACGCAGACTTCTTCACGCTCGGGGGCAACTCGCTGTCCGCTGCCGAGGTCACCTCACTCCTGAGTAGTTCTCTGGGACACGTTGTTCCGCTGAGGACCGTATTCGAGCATCCAACAGTTGCGGCGTTGGCGGCCCGGCTCGATTCGCTCGAGCGGAGCAGCACGGCGACCGATGTTGTCCGACTGGAACCGCGCCGCGACTCCACGCCCGCACCCCTGTCACGGAACCAGCGCTCGATGTGGGTACTCAACCAGCGGAACACGGCGAGCGGTGCGTACAACCTGCCGATCTGCATCGAGATCGACGGTGAACTGGACGTGCCCGCGCTGCGTCAGGCAATGACGGATCTTGTCGGCCGACATGACGTCCTCAGAACCCGGTATCCGGGCACCCCACCGGTTCAGGTGGTAGATCCTCCGTCCGCCGTGACAGTGGAAACGCGACTGGTCGGCGACATCGAGGTCGAGGCCCTGCTGCAAGAGTTCGGCTCGCGCGGTTTCGATTTAGCAGCAGACCTGCCGGTGCGCTGGATGCTGCTCCAGGTGTCACCGGTCAGGCACGTTCTGGCAGTGAGTTTTCATCACATCGCAGTCGACGGGGTGTCGATGCGAACGGTGGTCGGCGACCTGCTGACCGCTTACGGCAAGCGACGAGTGGGACTGGATCCGCAATGGTCTCCGCTGCCGATCCAGTACGGGGATTTTGCCGCGTGGGAGGCAGCACGTGACGTTTCACCTGTCGTCGAAGAGTTCTGGCGCCGAACGCTCGACGGTGTGACATCTGTGTCGCCGCTGACGGTGGATCACTCTGATGGCGGGCCGGATTCCGTGGCGCAGCGAGTGAACTTCGTGATACCAGCCGTCATCACCTCGGCACTGCAGACGCGAGCCGACCGATTGAAGGTCTCGCTGTTTGCGGTGGTTCATGCGGCGTTGTCCGTGGTGCTTGCCAAGCTGAGTGGAAATCCCGATGTCGTGATCGCGACAGCTGTCGACGGACGGCGGACGCCTCAGCTCGACGGCGTGGTCGGCATGTTCGTGGATACGGTGCCTCTTCGCCTTCGGGTCGACGGGGATGTGCCGATCGATCTTCTGTTAAGTGCAGCTTTCGATGCTGATGTGGCTGCGTTCGAAAACAGCTCTGTTCCTGCCGAATTGCTTGGTGATGTGCTCGGCGGACGAACTCCGCAGGTTGCGCTCGGTCTGCAGAATTTCGCGGTTCCTGCCGTGGAGGCGGCGGGTCTGAGGATCGAGGCTCGCGAAATCGAGACCGCAACGACGAAGTTCCCCATGCATGTCTCGTTCTCACCCGCTGTCGACGGATCTTTGACCGGCGCTGTCATCTATGCCGCGAGCGCTTTCGATCCTTCGAGCGCCGACGCAGTTACTCGACAACTGTCGAGAGTGCTCGCCTCGATCGCCGAGGATGTGCCTGTACTCGTTTCGGATCTCGCGGTGGGCGCGGCGCCCAGTTGGGCTGCTGTCGACGTCGATTCGTCCCGGACACTGACCGACATCTTCACCGCCACCGCGGCGCGATTCCCGAACAACGTTGCTCTCGACGACGGACAGCGCACGGTGACGTATGCCGAACTCGACTCTGCCTCGGATGCGCAAGCCTGGGAACTGGTGGCTCGCGGAGCGGGACCTGGTGCGGTGTACGAGATTCCGGCGGTACGGACTATCGCGTACCTGGTCCGAATGTTGGCGATCTCGAAAACGGGCGCGGCATTCGTGCCGATCGACCCCGACCTGCCGCCGGCACGGTTGAAGCAACTGCGCACAGTGCTCGCCGACCGCAGTCCCGTTCCAGGTCGGCAGTATCCGGATTCAGTCGCGTACGTTGTTCACACGTCCGGGTCGACTGGTGAACCGAAAGGCGTTGCAGTCACGCACCGAGGACTGGGCCTGCTGACCGACGATGCTGTCCGGAAGTACGGCGTGACGTCGGACTCGGTTGTGCTGCACGGATACAAACCGACGTTCGATGCAGCGATCCTCGAGATGATGTTGGCGATCGGCGCCGGGGCTACCTTGGCTGTCGCTCCTCGCGAGGCTTTCGGCGGACGGGCACTCGAAGAATTCGTTGCAGAACGCGGCGTCACTCACATGCTGTCCACTCCAGCCGTACTCGACACGATGGCTCCGGAGCGGTTCGATTCGTTGGAGGTGGTGGCAGTCGGTGGCGATGTGCTCTCACCGTCCACCGCGCGAGCGTGGAGTCGCCGCGCGCGGATGCTCAATGCGTACGGACCGACGGAATGCACGGTGGTCACGACTGTCGCCGAGGTGGATCATCGGGTCACCATCGGAGTCCCGCTCGCCGGAATCGGTGCGGAGGTACTCGATACTCGACTAAGTCCGGTGCCGTGGGCCGGGATCGGTGAGTTGTATGTCAGCGGGCCCGGGCTTGCGATGGGCTATGCCGGAGATCCCGCCGGCACCGCCAGCTCGTTCATCGCAGCACCAGGGGGACGCCGACGTTATCGGACCGGTGACCTGGTCCACCGCCGCACGGATGACACGCTCGGATTCGTCGGACGCTCCGACCGCCAGATGAGCGTGCGCGGAATCCGCGTCGAGCCTGCCGAAATCGAATCAGCTCTGCGTCGATGCACGGGCGTCGAGGCCGCTGCGGTTGTCCTCGTCGACGAGATCGCCGTTGCGTGTGCGGTCGGCGATTGTTTGGAATCGGATCAGCTGACAATCGAGTTGGCCTCGATGTTGCCTGCGTATCTGATGCCCGGCCGAGTTGTCGTGCTGGAGTCGATCCCACTCACGTCGAACGGAAAGTTGGACGCAGATGCGTTGCGGCGCCACGTGTTCGAGAGCCAGGCGCCCGATGCCGCAGTGACGGTCTCGGAGGAACTCGTCACCGCTGTCATGTCGGAACACGTGTCCGGAAGTTTCGGCGCTCTGCACAACCTGTTCGAATCAGGTGGTGATTCGTTGGCCGCGGCAGCGGTGGCAGGTCGACTTGCCTCGATCTTCGCGCGGGATGTGCCCGTTCGCGCGGTCTTCGACAATCCGTCGCCGCGAGCGATGTCTCAGTGGCTGTCGGCAAGCGCGACCGATGACAAGCGCCGCGAACTGACTCGACGTGATTTTGGCATGCCGGCACCTCTGGCTCCCTCGCAACAACGGCTCTGGCTGATCAATCAGCTCGAGCCGGAATCGACTGCGTACAACCTGACGTTTGCAGCGGTCCTGGCAGACGAAGTCGATCGTTCGGTCTTGCGCAGCGCCCTCGGTGACGTCGTCGATCGCCATGCCGTATTGCGAACTGTGTTTGTTCCGGGTGAATTCGGTCCACAACAGGTTGAAATAGGCTCTGTCGCATTCGATCTCACGACAGTGTCCGTCGACGATCTCCAAGCGAGCGCTCGGGCCTTCGCGACTGTGCCGTTCGACCTCGAACGCGATGTTCCGTTCCGAGTGCGTGTATTCACCGAGAATGGCGGAGTCGACTCTGCAGGAGTGACTGTCCTGGTGATCGTGGTTCACCACATTGCCGTCGACGGTGCGTCGATGGACCCGATCCTGGCCGATTTCGCGTCAGCCTTCGAGGCCAGGGCTGTTGGAAAGGAGTGGGTCCGCTCCACTGACGGAGTCAGCTACGGCGACTACAGCCACTGGGCGCGAGAGAGTTTGGGTGATCCCGAGGATTCTCTCAGCGTGGCTCACCGGCAACTCGACTATTGGTCGAGCGCACTTCGTGGCGTCGAGGATGTGCTGGCTCTACCCGTCGACAACCCCCGGAGTGCCGTGTCTTCACGATCCGAGGAGATGGTGACGGAAGTCCTCGACGGCGCCACCTACGACGCGTTGTCGGCGTTGGCTCGTTCACATGGCGTCACGGTATTCATGGTCGTCCACAGCGTGATCGCCGTACTGCTCGCCCGCGAGTGCGTCACGGACGACGTCGTGGTGGGAGCAGCTGTGAGTCTGCGGAACGATCCGGCGCTACTGAACGTCGCCGGCATGATGGTGGGCACCGTCGCATTGCGCACGAGAATCAACTCCGCCGACCGCTTCACCACGGTGTTGGACGAGGTGCGCCGCGTCGATCTGGAAGCAATGGCGAACGCGGACGTCTCGTTCGACGACGTAGTCGCGAGGGTCGATCCGCCGCGCAGGATGAACGAGCATCCGCTGTTCACGGTCATGCTGGCCTATCGACGAGCGCTCGACGTGCCGCAGATCGACGGCATCACCGTCTTCGACATCGACAACGCAGGGTCCTCGACCGGCTACGACTTGACGTGGGACCTGGTCGACACCGGTGACAGTCTGACGATTCGATTGCTGTATGCCACGGACAAGTTCCGCGAGTCGACCGCGGAACTGTTCATGCAGCGGGTGGCACTTATCACCGAATCAGTGACAGGTGAACCCGAGATCGTGGTCGGGGAGATCGAATTGCTGTCCAGTTTCGAACGCTCGGCGCTGACGGCTGCGAATCCTCGCCATGTCGAACCTCTGACGATTGCGGACATTTTCGAACGCGCGCTGCGGCAGGTACCCGACGGCATCGCGCTGGAGGAGAACGGCCGGCGCTGGACCTATCGCGACCTGCACGAGGAGTCGTCGTACTGGGCGCGCGAGTTGGTGGTCCGAGGAATCGGACCCGATGACGTGGTGGCCGTTGCGCTCGGTCGCGGGCATCTGTGGATCGTTGCGTTGTGGGCGGTAGCGAGGGCAGGCGCAGCGTGGCTGTCGCTCGATCCGGCGCTGCCGACAGCGCGTCGGCAGACCATGATCGAGGAGTGCGGTTCGGTTGTCGGTTTGACGGCGGACGCTGCGGCCGCAAGTCTGCCTGCCTGCGTCGAGTGGCTGGCAATGGATGAATCCCGCACTGCGAGTGAGCCTGCCGCGGTTTCGGCGAGTAGGGCTGACCTAGACAACCTTGCCTACGTCATCTACACGTCGGGTTCCACGGGAAGACCCAAGGGTGTCGAGGTTTCACACCGCGGAATCATGAATGTCTGCACCGCGCACGCCGAGATCGCTCAGCTCGATCGTGGCCCCCGCGTCCTGCAATTGGCATCGTCGACGTTCGACGCGTCGGTGATCGAGATCCTTCTCGCGGCTGCAGGGTGTGGAACGCTGATTCTGGCTCCTGACTTCGTCTACGGGGGAGAGGAACTCACGAATCTGGTGATAGGTGCCGACGTCACGCATTTGATCGTGACGCCGACCGTCCTGGCCACGATCGATCCGGATGCAGTACCCCCGCTGATCGTCGAATCGATGGGGGAACCACTCTCTGCCCGCCTTGCGTCGGCTTGGTCGAGCCGACATTGCATCGTCAACGGATACGGACCGACCGAATCAACGATTGCGGCATCGATTTCCGCTCGGATCACTGACGGGGACGTCACTGTCGGCACCCCGGTACCTGGCACGACGGCATTTGTTCTCGATCAGAGGCTCCGACCGGTTCCGGATGGCGTTGCGGGAGAACTATTCCTCGCCGGTGAGAATGTGGCACGCGGGTACATAGCCTCCCCGGGTCTGACTTCCGAGCGTTTTGTTGCCAATCCTCACGCGGTGGGGACTCGGATGTATCGCACGGGTGACCTCGTGCGTCGTAGGCGTCACGACCGAGCGCTCGAGTACCTGGGTCGCAACGACGCACAGGTGAAGGTGCGGGGTGTCCGCGTGGAACCGGCGGAGGTCGACGCGGCTCTGTCAAGCCATGGAGCAGTGACCTTCTCGGTAACCGTTGTCGCTGACGACGGACACGGATCCGCTGAACTCCGTTCGTATGTGACGTTGGCGGAAAACGGTTCGGCGACGGAATCGGAGCTTCGCGGGTTCGTCTCCGGCCTGCTGCCGAAGCACCTGCTGCCTTCGTCGGTGACGGTAGTGGGCGAGGTACCGTTGCTCGCTTCGGGGAAGATAGACGCAGCGGCACTTCCTGCTCCTGCACCGCAGGTAGGGTCGAGTGTGGATCGACCTGTCTCGGATACCGAACGTCACGTGGCACAGGCATTCGAAGGTGTGACCGGCGCGAAGTCGGTCGGTCGCTACGACGACTTCTTCGAGCTCGGCGGGACATCCATGGGTGCAGTTCAAGTGGCTTCGCGCTTGCGTGAGACCTTGAACAGGGAATTCCCGGTTCAATGGATTTTCACCGATCGAACTGTGGCGGGGCTTGCGTCTCGGATGGACCTCGTTCATGACGATGTCTTCGAGGGTGATTCGCTTCATTCGGATCCGCTGGACACGGTCGTCATGCTCGGCGGCGACCCCGACGACCAACGGCCGCCGTTGTTCTGTGTGCATCCGGTCAGCGGAATTGCCTGGTGCTACGCCGGACTCGTCGGTCACTTGCGGGGTCGACGGGTGTACGGCATCCAGGCAACGGGTGCAGGTGAATTGCCAGGCACGGTGGCGGAGTTGGCGTCGGGGTACGTCGATGCCGTACGGACGGTGCAGCCGTCGGGTGAATTCCATCTGCTGGGCTGGTCAGCCGGCGGAACGATCGCTCTCGAGATGGCGAGCCAGCTCGAAGAGGCCGGCGATCTGGTCGGTTCGGTCGTGATGCTCGACGCGCTGCTGCCCGAGATGATGCCGTCTGTGCAATCAGCCCCGAAGCCTTCCGAGTTGTTCGCGCAGATCGGACTGGCCGAGGTCGAAACTGATTCTGCGCCAGTGACTTTTGCGGAGGTTGCGGCAGAGATCCGACGGCAGACCGATATGGATTTCCTGACCGATACTGTTCTGGAATCAGTAGTGGGGCGGGTGGAAAAGCTGTCACGGATCGTTCGGGACCACAGGCCCAGACCCTATTCGGGCTCCGTGGAACTGTTTGTGGCGCAGCACGATCTGCCTGAGCATCGTCACCTGGTCGAACATTGGTCCGAACTGGTAGGGCCGTTGCGGGCGTACCTGGTCGACTGCTCTCACTCGGAAATGTCGAGCACGGAGGTGTTGGCGGAGGTCGCCCACGTTCTCGTCGGCGATCATGGCGGTGACGATTCCGATTCGAAGGATCGCAATCATAGTGGGGTGCAATAGATCTAACGGGCCGGGACTTTGGTCCGGAATTGTCACCCTCAGGGTCCCCCCACTTATCTTTGGCGAGAAGAATCTGTAGCATTTCCCTTGTGGCAGTAAGCCATTCAGAAACTATCTCCGGAGGATCGTATGTTGGGTTCCCTTTTTTCCATCAGCTCTGAAATCGGTGTCCCGTCCGTCGACGCGCTCTTCGAGGCTGCTCGGACCATCATCGGCGCGCTCTTCGGCCTGAGCTGACACGTCGCAGCGACCTTCCCCCGCGGTGAAGAAAGTCCCTGTTCTCCGACAAGGAGAACAGGGACTTTCGTGCAGCCTGCCGGTCAGCGGCTGCGTGGCGGTGAGTGAGTGTCCTACCGGCCGTTCTGCTGATACGCGATCGCTATCAGCGATCCGACTTCGTCGTTCACGTCCTCGGTGCTGGTGAGCCCGATCTTGTGACTCGACTGCCCGGGTGCTTTGGCCGGCACCAGAAGTTCGGAACCGGGGGCCTCGACGAAACGTAGTCCGAGGTCGACTCGGGCTTTGGTGGCCGCTGCGATGGCAGCGAATTGGCGAGCGCGGACAAAGGGCGTGTAGGTTCCGCGGCCTTCGACTCGAACATCGGTTCCGAGTTCTTCGATCAGACGTCGGGCTGTATCGAAGATGGGTCGCAGCGCCGCCTTCGGGCCGCTGTACTGCTGGTCGATGTACTGCTCGACGGTCGGCTCCACCCATCCAGCCTGTGTGGCGGCCTCGAACGCGATTGCCCACTGCGTATTCTGCGGTACACCGTGCTCTGCTTTCAGCCACTTGCGGACTTCGTTCTGATCGAGCGGGTCGACCCCGGACGTCCGTACAGCCTCGACCCATTCTTCGAGAGTGTGCCCGGTACGGTCGCGCATGGACGAGGTGACTGCGGCCATCATGTCGGAGGGTTCCATGCGTCCGTTCTACCGGTTGTCGCTGTGCACGGGTAGCTCGCTCAATCGATGCCCAGCATCGCCTTGAGCGCGTCTGCGCCGGTCACTTCGACGGGATACGGCGGTGCGACAAAATCTTCGCGGCTGAGGGTGAAAAGTCGACGTACGGTCATGCGACCGTCGGCGGACAACTCCTCGACCGTGCCGTCCGCGCGGTACCCGACTTTGGCCGACACAGTGATCGAGGCAGGGTTGTCCGTGAACGCCGACGACACGACGCTTCGTGCGCCCAAAGAGTCGAATGCGAATGCGCAGATTGCCTGTCGGGCAAGAGTGCCGATACCCCGGCCTTGGAAGCCTCGCCCGATCCACGAGCCGGTTTCTCCGGTACGACTTTCAGGGAAGTCCGTCGCGGCGAACGCCTGGCAGCCGACGATTTCTCCGTCGACGACAATGGCTGTCTCGAATTTCCAGTCGGCCATGTTCATCGCTCCGCGGACCGACCAGTGGTATTGGATGAATCTTCGCGACACTTCGTCGGGAGTGCCCACCGTCCAGGGGACGAGAAACGGCATCTGTTCGGCAGGGTGAATGCCGGCCCGGACCAGCGCAGCGAGTTCGGGGAAATGGTCGTCGCGCACGGGGACCAAGCTGACGGGCCCACACGTGATCGTGACTCCGTACGGAGGCCAGATCTCTGTCAGTGGATCAACCATCGTCTGCAGGCTTTCGTTCGTGTGCGAATCGGGTCACAGTCTGGCATGCCGGGCCCGTCCGAGTGAGGGACTTCTGGTCATCGAGATTCTTTTGCCCTCGCGGTGCCGAGTCGTGACATTAGTGTGTGGACGGTGACTACAGACAAACCGGTACGTCTTCGTGAAGGTAGATCGCCTGACAGGCTTTCGCGCGGCGTGGTAGCCGGATATGCAGCGGGAAGTGTCGGTACGGGCGGCTTCGGCGTGCTTCCAGGTCTGGTACTGGCGTACTACCTGACCGACACGCTCGGGGTAGCCGCGGCGCTCGCCTCGCTCGTGGTCATCGTCCCGAAAATCGCCGACGTGCTGATCGATCCGCTGATCGGGTCGATCAGCGATCGAAGCTCCCATCGAACTGGTACGCGAGTGCCACTCATGCTCGCAGGCGCTCTGGGGCTGCCGTTGCTCTTCATCCTCACGTTCTCAGCCCCCGTGTCTGCCGGCCCCGGAGTCGGTGCGTTGTGGGTGCTCGTCTTCTTCCTGCTCGCGGCCAGTGCTTACAGCCTCTTTCAGGTTCCGTACATCGCGTTGCCGACCGAGCTGACCGGCGATTACCACGAGCGCACTCGTTTGGTATCGGTTCGAATTGCGGTGCTGGCCCTGACAATTCTGGTCATCGGCGCTGGTGGACCGGAACTGCGCGATGCTGCCGGGGGCGGAGCACGCGGTTATCTGGTCATGGCGATCGGGGTGTCGGCGCTGATGTGTGGGGCAATGATCTGGGCAGTTCGCGGAGCGGCGCGCCACACGGTGACTCACGCGGACGCGCCGGTCGGTTCGTTGCTCTCGCAATACCGGGACGGGTTCGACGCGATACGACGTACCCGCGCGTTCCGATTGCTGGTCATCGTCTTCGTGCTTCAGGCTCTTGCCACCGCTGTGATGTTGGCGGGTGCGCAATATCTGGCGACCTACGTGATGGGCAAGGAAGGCGCGCTCACCGGTCTGTTCGTTGCACTCGTCGGACCAGCTCTCGTCGTCATGCCGCTGTGGTACCGGTTCTCGCATCGGTACGGAAAGCTTCGCGGTTACGTCGTGTCTTCCATCCTGTTTGTCGTCGCGACTGCGTTGTTGACGCTGGCGGCTGTCGACGCCGGGTCGTGGATCTACGGTGCCGTCGCTCTTGCCGGCGTTGCCTACGCAGGGATGCAGGTGTTTCCGCTGGCGATGCTTCCGGACGTCATCGAGGACGACGCGCGAATCGGTGGACGCCAGCGTGGTGGTTCGCTCAGCGGTATCTGGACCGCCTCGGAAACCGCGGGCCTTGCCCTGGGGCCCGCGGTGTTCTTGGGTGTACTCGCGGTCACCGGCTTCGTCTCGAAAACTGCGGGCGAGACTGTCGTGCAACCGCAATCAGCGCTGACCGGAATAGCTCTCGGCTTCTCGGTCGTGCCGGCGATCCTGGTTGCGATCAGCCTGCTCGTATTGCGGAATTACCGCACCGAACAAGAATCCACTCACGAGAACGTAGGTGAACGATGAGTTCCACTCAGGCCGAGGAACTTCAGGGCAAGAACGCAAACCTCGAGAAGAGGGCGGCCGACATCTTGACTCGTTTGCGTTCGCTTCGTGAGCAGGACGCTCCGACGCACGGCGGCCGGGTTCTGTCGTACGTGTACGACAGCGGCCTCGCAGCGCTCGACGAGTTGGCAGCGGACGCAGCTCGACTGGTTCAGCCGGTCAACGGTCTCGACCCGACCGTGTTCCCGTCCACCGCGGTGATGGAGCGTGAGTTGGTTGCGTTTGCTCGCGAGTTCCTCCATGGGGCTTCAGGCACAGCCGCAGATAGATCCGCGGATACAGACACAGACGCCGGTGAGGTGGTAGTCGGCAATGTCACCAGCGGCGGAACGGAGAGTTGTGTGTTGGCCGTCAAGGCAGCTCGCGACTTTCGTGGGCTCCCGCCGGGTGAGGGTTCGCTGGTTCTTCCGACCACCGCGCATGCCGCTTTCCACAAGGCAGCGCACCTACTCGGACTGGAACTCATCCTGGTACCTGTAGATCCCACGTCGGGGCGCGTGGGCGCACACGATATTGCGACGGCAGTTCGGAAGGACACGGTTCTGATCGTCGTCTCTGCGCCCAATTACCCGTTCGCGGCGCTCGACCCGATCGCCGAGGTCGCGAAAGTTGCCCGTGCACAGTCGATTCCACTGCATGTCGACGCCTGCATCGGTGGCCTTGCGTTGCCGTGGTGGGGTGATCTGCCGCCCTGGGATTTCCGGGTGCCTGGTGTCACCAGCATGTCGGTCGACTTCCACAAGTACGGATACTCACCCAAAGGCGTCTCGGTCTTGCTGCACCGAGGGCGCGACCTGCATCGCAAGCAGTATTTCGGACTCACGGACTGGCCGGGGTATCCGGTGGTCAATCCCACCCTTCTCGGTTCCAAATCCGTTGCTGCGCTGGCCGGAGCGTGGGCGATCTCGCAAGTTCTCGGTCAATCGGGATACGCCGAATTGGTGTCCCGAGCTCAGCGGGCGACGCGCGCGCTGATCGACACGGTCCAGAGCATCGACGGGCTTCGCGTCGTGGGCACGCCGGTGGGGCCACTGTTCGCGGTCGCCACCGACGATTCCGTGCCGCTCGAACGTCGAGTCGATCCGCATCGCTGGGTGAGTGCCGTCGGTGCCCGGGGTTTCGTCCTTCAGGGGCAGCCGGCGTCGACGCAATCCGACGGGACGACGTTGCCTCGAACCACCCACCTGACCGTCACCCCGGTGACGGAGTCCGTGCTCGGCGAGTTGACCAGCGCGCTCGTCCTCGGCGCCGACGACGTTCGCGGCTCGGCGGCAGCCTCGGCGCCGCCGGCCCTGGCAGAGTTGGCCGGAGCATTCGAACGTGGCGATGTCACCGTGGCCGATGTTCTCGCGTTGCCCAGTGACGCCGTCGCGGCGGCGTTGACGTCGGCGGGGCTGGATCCTCGGGGTTCTTCTGATTCTCCGCTGGACATGGCGGCAGTCCTCGCGGCGGTGGAATCGTTGCCCCGCGAGGTCACGAAGCGCCTGCTGGTGGAATTCCTGGCCGGACTGGTGGAGCCGTGAGGAACGGGAAACCTCGATGAACACTGCCCGAAACTCGGACAAATGGCGCGAAAGATTTGCGAATCGGGCGTAAGTTTTCTGTCATCGGCTAACCATCTTTTGTCGGAGGGTTGATTTGTGACTGGCGCCGCGACCAAGATTCTGACGGTTTTCGAGGACGTGATCGGGGTTCCGCTTCCGATTCGGGTGCGGTGTTGGGACGGTTCGGAAGCAGGTCCGCCTGACGCCGCTGCGCAGGTACATTTCCGGAATCGGCGTGCCCTACGCCGAGTCCTGTACTCTCCCAACGAATTGGGGCTGGCGAGGGCGTACGTGTCCGGTGATCTGGACGTAGACGGCGATATCTTTGCGCTCCTCGATGTCCCGGATCTGGTCACGCGGCTCGGTGAGAATCGATTGTCGGGCTTGCCGCTGCGCTCGATGGTGCGCGCCGCCGGTACGTTCGCCGGCTTGGGGGCACTGGGTCTACCGCCATCACCTCCGTCGATCGAGATGCGTCGTAAGCGCGGCACGCGGCACAGCAAGGCACGGGATTCGGCTACCGTCTCCCATCACTATGACGTCGGGAATCGCTTCTACGAACTGTTTCTCGGGCCGAGCATGGTCTATTCGTGCGGGTACTGGCCGGAGGGGGTCGAATCCCTCGAAGCCGCTCAGTTCGCGAAGCTGGACCTGATTTGCCGCAAGCTCGATCTGAAGCCGGGAATGCGACTGCTCGACGTCGGCTGCGGTTGGGGATCGATGGCATTGCATGCTGCCCAGAACTACGGCGTCGACGTTGTCGGGGTGTCACTGAGTAACGAGCAGGTCGAGTACGCCAAGGGACGGGTTGCCGACGCGGGTCTGACCGATCGTATCGAGATTCGAGTGCAGGACTACCGCGACGTCGACGACGGACCGTACGACGCGATTTCGAGCATCGGCATGTCCGAGCATGTGGGCCTTGCCAATTTGCCGGTGTACACGGCAAAACTCCACGATCTGCTCGTGCCCGAGGGGCGTCTTCTCAATCACGCCATCGCGGCGGTGAAGTCGTTGTCGAACAAGGTCGATGACGGATCCAGTTTCATCGACCGGTACATCTTCCCGGACGGCGAGATACTTCCGCTGAGTAAAACCATTGATGCGCTGGAACTTTCAGGGTTCGAGACGCGTGACAGCGAAGCATTGCGCGAGCATTACGCCTTGACGCTGCGCGCATGGGTCGAGAACCTGCGCGAGAACTGGGACGCGGCAGTTCTTCAAGTCGGTGCTCCCCGGGTCCGAACCTGGTTGCTGTACCTCGCGGCCAGTGCGCTGGGTTTCGAGGAGCCGCACCGGCTTACGATTCATCAGGTTCTGGCCGTCAAAACAGGGGATCGGGGGGCCAGCGGCATGGCCCGCTCACGTGAGAGTTGGTACCGACCGATTGAAGTCCCGCAGATCGAAACCGGTCCGCGTATCGACTGAGGCCTATACGTTGGATGTCCATGAGCACCCGGAAGGTTGTCCTCGCGGCAGTGAAGATTTCTGCCGTTGCGGTATCGGCGCTTCTGCCGACGTCGCTGCTGTTCACACCGATGTCGAACGCCGAACCTGCGAACGATTTCTACGACGCGAGTCCGGGTGACGTCGGTGATCCGGGTTCGGTGATTCGGACGGAACCACTTCCGCTTGCCGGTGCAGTCGGCGGAGTGCCTGGTGTGGGGACTCGGATCCTGTATTCGAGTACCGACACCCACGGTTCCAAGGTTGCTGTGTCGGGCTCGTACCTGGAGCCGGCTGCCCCGTGGTCAGGAGTGGGCCCGCGCCCGACGGTTGTGATCGGTCCGGGCACGCAGGGCCAAGGTGATCAGTGCGCGCCGTCGAGGATGTTTCCCACTGCCGGTCAGCTCCGCCTGGCGGAACCCGGGAATCCGTCGAACTACGGTGCCGGTGTGGACAGTGTCGGTGTCAACTACGAGTCCGCTTTTGCATTTGCATTTCTTGCTCAGGGCGTTCGCGTGTTCGTCACCGACTACATCGGACTCGGAACACCCGGCGTCCATACCTACGTCAATCGCGCCGAGGAAGCGCATGCGATGTTGGACGGTGCACGCGCGGCCCGAGCCCTGGCGAAGGCAGGAGTGGACGATCCGATAGCGCTGTGGGGCCATTCACAGGGCGGCGGTGCCACTGCCGCTGCAACCGAACTCGCACCCGAATACGCGCCTGAGTTGAATCTGGTCGGGAGTTACGCGAGCGCGCCCCCGGCGGACCTGGCAAGCGTTCTACGTCATATCGACGGTACCGGTCTGATGGCTGCGATCGGCTACACGATCAACGGCGTTCTCGACCGATATCCCGCCGCCCGAGAGCCAATCGAGTCTCGACTCAACGACTACGGCCGAGCCGTGCTCGCCGACGTCGCCGGGCAATGCCTCATCGATTCCCGAACCAAGTACGGGAAGCAGTCGACGGCGTCGTGGACCACAGACGGCCGACCCCTTGCCGATGTTGTGGAATCGGTACCGGAGATCCAGCAGGTGATCGAGGAACAACGCATCGGGCGGCGAACCCCGGCGTCGCCGATCCTGGTCAACGGGGCGCTCAACGACGACTTCATCCCGTACGAGCAAACCCGGCGCCTGGTTCAGGACTGGTGCGCGCGCGGAGCCGAGGCGACGTTGTTCACCGACACCCTGCCTGCAGTGAATCCGGGGAGCGGTAACAACCACCTCGCGCCGGCGGTAGCGGATTTCGGTGTCGGATTGCAGTACGTGCTGGACAGATTCAACGGTAAGCCCTTGGTCGACACGTGCAACGCCTGAGACACCTGCATCTCGATTACCCTGCGGCGTAACCACCGTCTCACTGCGAACGGTGGTTGACTGACCCCGTGAACGATCGATCGCACGACCTTCCGATCAAACCCGTTCCTCGCAGCGCGCTAGGTGCTGGGCCCGCACTGAGAGTGTCGACGGGACTGCTGCTCGGTGTCGCGGCAGGTGTCGTGATGGCATGGGTCGGCTACCCGCGGTTCGCGTTCCTGATCGGCTGGGATGTCGCGGCGACGGTGTTCACGGTGTGGACGTGGATTCTGGTCTGGCCCTTCGATGCGACGCTCACCGCGAGCCACGCAACGCGGGAAGAACCGGCGCGCAACGTCGCACACCTGCTGATTCTCGGCGCTGCCGTCGCGAGCCTGGTCGGTATCGCGTTCCTGCTCTTGGCGGCACCCGACGGACATCACTACCAAGTCGTGGCGGCATCGGTTGCTGTCGGCAGCGTCGTGATCTCGTGGCTGGCGGTCCACACGCTCTTCGCCCTCGGATATGCGCGGCTGTACTACTCCGGCCCTGACGGCGGAATCGACTTCAATCAGGAAGAACCGCCGAGATACAGCGATTTCGCCTACGTGGCGTACACGGTCGGGATGAGCTTCGCGATTTCCGACACCAACTTGAAGTCGTCGGACATGCGCGCGATGGCGCTCGGCCACGCACTGCTGTCGTACCTCTTCGGTTCGGTGATCGTGGCGTCCGTCGTCAACTTGATTGCAGGCCTGTGAGCAATCAAGCCGTGTGAGCGATCAAGCCGCTGCGCGTCCGATGCTCGAGAGGAAGCCGGCGGCTCCGAAGAACAGGCCGGCGAACACTCGATTGGTGGTTCGTTGTTGTTTGGGGGAGCGCATCAAGGTAAGTACCCGTACGGCCAGCCCGGTGTATCCGGTCATCACGATCACGTCGACTGCGCACATCGTGGCGGCGATGATCAGATACTGCGGCAGCAGCGGTGCCGCAGGGTCCAGGAACTGTGGGAGCACTGCGAGCATGAAAACGACGGCCTTCGGGTTGCTCGCGTTCACGAGAAATGCGCGAAGCATCATCATCGGGCCGGAACTGCTCGCGGTTGCTTCGTCGGTCTCCACTTCGGTGGGCGCTGACCGCCACTGCCTGACTCCCAGATAGACGAGGTATGCGACACCGAACCACTTGATCAAGGAAAAGGCCACGGTCGAACTGGCGAGAATTGCACCGACCCCGGCCGCGACAATGCCGATCTGCAGCAACAATCCCAATTGCAACCCGAAGATGTTCCAGTAACCTCGCCGCAGGCCGTAGGCAAGCCCCGACGACATCGACGCAATGGCGCCGGCCCCCGGTGACAGGCTGATCACCCAACTTGCTCCGAAGAAGGCCAACCAGACGTGCCAACTCATGTCGAATGTCCTTTGATCGGGGAATACTCCCGACAACGAGCACGCGCGGGATCAGAAAAGTGTAGACGGACTGTCCTGCTCACTGCTCGCTGCAGTGCAATGATCGGGAGATGACGCCGTACCCCGTACTCGACCTGACACCCGACGAATTACTGACCACGACGCGCACGGTTCGAAAGCGTCTGGATCTGACCCGTCCCGTGCCGTTGGATCTGGTGAAGGAGTGCCTCCAGATCGCCTTGCAAGCACCCTCCGGTTCGAATCGTCAGGGGTGGCAATGGATGGTGGTGACCGATCCGGCACTGCGAGCGGCTGTCGGGCAGATCTACAAGGAAGTCACCGACGAGTACCTCGCTTCTCATGGTTCGGCGGCAAAACTCTTCGCCGACGATCCCGATCGTGCGCCGATCCAACAGCGCGTAGGAACCAGCGTCGCGTGGCTCGGTGAGCACATGGGCGAGGTACCGGTTCTTCTCATTCCATGTATCAAGGCAGGAAAGACACTGCCGGAGGGAAATCAGGCAGGGTTGTGGGGGTCGCTCCTTCCCGCCGCGTGGAGTTACGCCCTGGCCGCGCGGGCACGTGGACTCGGTACGGCGTGGACGACATTGCACCTGCAGCGTGAAGCGGAAGTTGCCGAGCTGCTGGGCATTCCGGCCGGATTCCATCAAGCGGCATTGATTCCCACGGCGTACTTCACCGGAGAGACGTTCAAACCAGCCGCCCGCGAACCGGTCGACAATGTGCTGCACGTGGACCGATGGTGAGCCTGATCTACTCGGCGATCTGTTCGATCGACGGGTATGTGGCTGATGAGCAGGGGAACTTCGACTGGGCGGTTCCCGACGCGCAGGTCCATTCGTTCGTCAACGAGCTCGAGCGGGGAGTCGGCACGTACCTACTCGGGCGCAAGATGTACGAGACCATGATTCCCTGGGAAGCAATGGCACACGGGGGCCTTCACGGCTCTTCGGTGTCGGGAGGTTCTTCGGTTCCGGAAGAGTTTGCCGGAATCGAGGCGGCGACTGTCGAGTTCGCCGAAATCTGGGGCGGTATCGACAAAGTCGTGTACTCCACGACGCTGACCGAGGTGTCGACGGCGCGCACAACAATTGTCCGAGACTTCGACGCCGACGCCGTTCGTGCGCTCCAGAGTGAAGCGGTGCAAGATATCTCGATCGGCGGTCCGACCGTTGCAGCATGTGCTTTCGCGGCGGGACTGGTCGACGAATGCAGGCTCTTCCTCTGCCCGGTGAGCGTCGGGGGCGGACTGCGCGCTCTCCCTGAAGGAAGGCTCGACCTGCAGTTGCTCGAGGAGCGGACATTCGACGGTGGCGTGATCTATCTGCGGTACGCCGTGCGCTAGGCAATCACCATCACCGTCGTGACGACACAGAGTAGAGCGATATAGGCGCAGGCATGAACGCGGTCCGGGATGACGCCGACAAATCGTCGGCTCAGCGCAATCGCCGGTAGAGAGCCGACGAGCAACGCACAGACCGCCAGAAGGTCGACGGCGCCGACTCTGCCCGCCGACAGATCCGAGGCCGTGATGCCCCCTGATGCGGCCGCGTACACCGCAGTCGCGACGACAGCGACAGGCAGGCTCAACGGGTTTGCGCTAGCGGCGGCGTCGGCCATCGGAACTCCGCCGCGTCGCATCATCGGAACCGTCATGACGCTGCCGCCTACGCCGAGGAAACTTGCGACAGCGCCGATTCCGATTCCGGCTGTGCGGAGACCGTGCGGGCCAAGATGGTCCCGAGGTACGTGAGGTGTCAGAAATCCTTGTCGCAGAAGACTGTCCAGGATCGTCACGACGAGGTAGAGCACGAACAGAATCCGGACGACGGCGTCGTCGACGTGGCCCGCCGCGACCGCTCCCAGGCCTGCTCCGACTGCGACGGGGCCGATCAGAGGCCGGATGTACTCCGTCCGAAGCCGTCCTGAGTTCCTGAATGCGACTGTGGCACTGAGTGAATTGACGACCATCACGGCCGCCGAGGATGCGACGGCAACATGCATCGGATCGACGACGTCCGGCCGAAGCGTGGATGCAGCGTAAACGACTGGGACGGTGACAAATCCGCCACCGAACCCGAAGAGAACGGTGGTGACTCCGGTCAAGGCGCCGAAAGTGAGCAGGATGAGGGCGTAGTGAAGCACTTGATGAACGGTAGCGATTTCGCCGCTGGCGCACATTCGAAGGTTCGCCACGTTCCATTGTGAATCAGACACGGACTCGGTAGGTTCCTCCGGTGCGCAACATCTCGATCAACGACGTCGATCACTCACCTCGCAGCGTTCTCGCAATCGGAACCGACTACCCGCCCGGTCACGTGCTGGCCGCCCACGAACATCGACGCGCCCAGTTCCTTTTCGCTGTGAACGGCGCGATGAACGTCGAAACCGAAGACGGTGAGTGGACGGTTCTGCCGTCCAATGCGGTCATGATTCCCGCCGGTGTCGCTCATGCGGTGACGATGGACGGCGTCAGCACGCGAAGCCTCTACATCGAACCGTCCGCGGCGCCGTGGTTCCCGGTCAGGTGTCGAGTCGTCGCGGTGTCGTCACTTCTGCGTGAACTGCTGGTCGCTGCAGTCGACATGGACGTCGAGTTGAACGTGGAGGACGACTTCCCCGCCCACGGGCGCGGCGCCGCGGTATTTCAGCTGATCCTGCACGAACTTCGTGATCTTGCGCCCCTGCCTGTGGAACTCCCGCTGCCGCGGCACCCGGGATTGCGGGCGTTGTGCACGAGGTATCTCACAGGCCCGTCGATCCACGACTCACCCACGCGGTGGGCCGAGCAACTCCATATCAGTGAACGAACACTGCACCGCTTGCTGATCTCGGAAACGGGGATCAGCGCGTCGTCGTGGATGCAGCGCGCCTGCATTCTTCATGCGCTTCCGAAACTCTCTGCCGGTGCCAGTGTGACAGCCGTTGCGTCTGAACTCGGATACTCGACGCCGGCCGCCTTCACCGCGATGTGCACCCGAGTCTCGGGTGCACCGCCCAGTAGCTATCGGGCGCGCGTCACGACACAGACACCGGAATGATGTCGGCGACGACGTCGTGGATGAGACCGTCACGGACTTCGAAGGTTTCACGAATCTCCACGGTCATCAGGCGCGTGCCACCGATTCCCGCGTCCAGCAGGTAGGTGGTCGAGACGATGTCCCCGGCTTCCGACATCTCGAGGTCGCGAACACCCTGGATGACGCGGTATTGGATGCCGTTTTCGAGGTCTGCGGACATCTGTGGTCCCGAGAAGCCGGTCTTGATTCCGGCTTCGACGCGCGTCGCATCCGGGGCGAAGTGGACATCGGAGACGTCATGGGAGACCAGGGCGTCGATGTAGGCACGTGCCTGCGCCTCGCGGGGTGAATCGGCCGGGTTGGGGGCTGCGGTCGCAGCGCCTCCGGCGACCAGGATCAGGGCAGCGGTGGCAGCGGCAGTTCCGGCGATATTTCGCAGTGTTCGCATGAGGCATCCTAACGACGGAGAGGGCAGGAAATTCGGAAAACGGCCTTCATCGAGTAGCCGTACAGCTGCGGGGAGGATCGACGAGCGAGCAGAAAGCCGGAGCCATGACGGGCACGTAGTCGGCGCCGACGCCGTTGTCGTGAATGATTCGGCGGTAGGTGTCGACGCCGTCGGTCGGGATTCGAACCGCAGTGGGATCGCCGAGAACATCGACCGTGTAGAGCCCGAATCGAGGTCGGTAAGAACCCCATTCGTAGTTGTCGGTAATCGACCAGTAGTTGTAGCCGATCACGTCGGCGCCGTCTTCTCGGGCGCGTTCCATCCAATAGATGTGATCGCGTAGATGATTCGAGCGTGTGTATCCGTCGGCGCGCGGCGCTCCGTTGTCAGTGGGCATGCCGTTCTCGACGATGTAGAGGGGGAGTTCTGGATACTTGCCGGAGTACCGCATCAATGCGTCGTACAGGCCTTCGGGTTGTGGCGTGACGTTGTAGAACTCGTCGAGTGCGGCGTACGCGGCAGTCGGATTGTTCAGGGCCACACCGTAGTAGTAGTCGATCCCGAGAAAGTCGAGCTTGTCGCGCACCCGATCCGTGAATACCGAATCGATCGCCTCGGACACGCCGGGAATGAAGGAGAAATTACTGCTCACGCGAGCACCGGGATCGAGAACATGGATGCGATCGTAGATCGCCCGGTGGACTCGGACCAATGAGTCGAACATCGACGGCGCCTGGGTGAGTGCGATTCCGCCGTAGGTCAATTCACGCTGAACGTACACAGTCGGCTCGTTGATCGTGATCCACAGCGCCCCGATTCCCGAGTACCGCTCGACTACCTTCTCTGCGTTGACCAGCCAATCGGCTTCCGTCTTCGGATTTGTCCAGCCGCCTTGATCGACAACCCATCCCGGATACACCCAGTGGTCGAGCGTGATCATCGGAGTCATGCCCCGCGCGCGGATGTGAGCCACCACGTCGTCGTAGTACGCGAATTCGGTCTCGTTCCAGCTCCCGGCGGCGGGCTGAACTCGCGCCCACTCGACGCCGAATCGGAAAACCTTCGATCCCAGATCGGCCGCCCGGTCGATGTCCTCGGCGTAGCGATGGCGAAAGTCGACCGAGTCACCGATCTTGTCGTGGGTTCGTCCGGAATCGGAGTATCGAGACCAGTTGCTGTCCGGTGACGAACCTTCCGATTGGAATCCGGAGGTGGCAACACCCCAGAGGAAGTCATCCGGTGCCTCCGCCGAGGCGCGAGCGGGAAGGGCCAGCGCCCCGAACAGACACGTCAGTGCCATCAGCGCAGGCGCAATAGACCGTGACAGGGCTCCCATGCCAGGGAGACTAAGTCATACAAGTGTCCAGTCGCAGGCGTTTCGTCCGATCCGCCTGCCACTGGACCGCGTCACTCAGTCACCCTGCCGCTCAGAAAACCATGGTCATCGATCCGGGGTTCCACGTCCCGGAGCGCTGAACGGTCGCTTCGTCGACCTGGGCAGGCACGGCACTCGGATCGATCGGTGTGTACTTCTCGATCGACCCCCAGTCGCGAGCCCAGTCGTTGTCGAGATACGACGGAATGGTCTGAGCGCTCAGAAGCAGGTCGATCCACCCCAACGGTCCGCCGCCGTAGTGGTCCTGCCATGCGCTGGTCACGAGTGCGCCGGAATGGTCGGGAAGGATCCGGTACTCGGGGACCTCGGCAATTCCGACCCGATGGTCGAAGGGGCGTTGGCACGGGAATGCCAGTCCGACAGCCCAATCCAGCATGACGGGCGCCTGCGAACCGACGACGTCGTTGAGCTTCTGGGTCTTCGGAACCCGTGGCGGCGTAACGGCCACCCATTGGTCGGCCTTGCTGTCGTAGTCGCTGACCACAAGTCGAATGCTGTTGGCTTCGACGGGAATCTGGTCCAGCGGCACTCTCAGGTTCCGCCATGACGGTGCCGGCCCGATGTCGAGGGGTGCGATCTTTCCGAGTGTTTCCACAGCGTCTGTTTCGGCATCGTCGACCCCGCGCGCTGTGCCGTACTCGACCTCGACGTTCTGGCCGTAGGTGACGATCCCGTCCTTGTCGACGGATCGAACACGACCCGCCGTGGCAATCGAGATGATGTCTCCGCGTGTGGCGTTCTCACCCACGTCGGGGAGTTGGTACCAGTCACTGGTCAGAGTGCCCGGGGAAGGCTGACCGTAACTG
Source organism: Rhodococcus sp. P-2 (assembly GCF_016598535.1). Taxonomy (GTDB): domain Bacteria; phylum Actinomycetota; class Actinomycetes; order Mycobacteriales; family Mycobacteriaceae; genus Rhodococcus_F; species Rhodococcus_F baikonurensis. The sequence continues at coordinate 4,409,216 of NZ_CP066779.1, forward strand.
CCCATGACGGGTGTCGTCGCCGGGTCGAGGCCGAACGGCAACGCGACCGAACTGCCGTTGACGCCGGTCTGTCCGGCGCCACCGCCGGTTCCGGCCGAGTTGCCGGCGGTGTCCTCCGCGGTGTCGACGGTGTTCGCGCCACCGGTGGCGGTGGCCTCCTTGTCGGCTCGAAGGTCGGAGGCCACGCCATTGGGATCGAATCCCGTCGCCCCACCGGCGGAGAGAGCTGTGGCCACGTTGCCGGAGAGAGGGGTCAGCATCGACGCGTTCGGATCGGTCTCGATCAGGACGTCGTTGGCGAGTCCGCAATGTTGGCCGAGAACGGCGTCGACGTTCGCGCGGCCCACCGAATATGCCGGGTACTGGGTGATCGCGCCCTTGGCCATGGACAGCACCTCGAAGAGGACCACCGCGCCCGCGGCGATGGTCAGCGGCGAGATGGCAAGCAGTCGAGCGTGCCTCGCGGACAGTTCCTTTCCGGCGGTGTACGGCTCACGGAAGAAGTACCACGCAGCGACGCCGAGCATCAGCACGGTCAGCCCGAGGAGGACGGTGCTCGCGCCGAGTCCGCTGATCGACACCGGCTTGTCCCACCACGGAACGCTGTAGCTGGACACGTAGTAATAGCTGTTGCTGCCGGTGAATGCGACCGCCAGGAGGAACAGGACGGCTGCCGCGAAGAGGGCCCGATTGCGCGGCGAGCGCAGGAGTCTCGTTCCCACGGCGACGGCCGTCATCATCGCCAGAACTGCAGTGAGCCCGGCAAAGATCCCGAAGTGGTGCGTCCACTTGGTCGGCGAGAACATCAGCAGTGGCAGCGCGCCGATCGTCAGCCCCACGACGCGGCGTGACGGACCGGCGGCCAAACCGGGGATCCGGCCCCCCTTGCGCAGCATCATCGCGGTGCAGACGCCAAGGCACAGAACCATGACGAACACACCGAACCTGCGGGTCAGGGAACCGTCGACGGAGATGTTGAAGAGGTACTGATAGCGGAGATACTCGTCGAACCAGGGTTGATTCGGTGAGATCGAGTGGACACGCTGCATCTCGATGACGGCGGCCAGACTCTGATCACCGAACGCGGGGATGAGGATCGACAGTCCGGCAGCCAGCAGTGGCCCGACAGCCGCGACGTAACCGGTGGTGCGGGCACGTTCGATGATGATGCGCATGATCGGGCGTATTCCGGCGATGAGAGCGGCGAAGCAGATGAGTCCGGAAGGGCCGGCAGTCAAGGTGAATCCGGCGATCAATATCGCGATTGCGACCGGTAGAAGTCGTCTCGTCGCGACCGCGCGTTCGATCGAGCACCACGTCAGCAGGACACCGAGAGCAACGATCGGTTCGGGGCGCAGTCCGTTGTTGAACGGAAGCCAGAATGCGAGGAAGACGAGCGCGCCGGTCCAGAGGGCGAGTCGATTTCCGCGAATGGCGGCGCCCAGCCGAGGCGCAACCTCTCGGCTGATGACAAGCCAGGTGATGATGCCCGCCAACAGAGCAGGCAGACGGACCCACGGGCTTGCGGTGCTGACGTGGGCCAGGAGTCCGAGGATGTTGTAGTACGGCGTTCCGAACGGGGTTTCGGGAACCGCGAACCACCGGAAGTAGTTGGACATATAGCCCGATTGCTCCGAGGCCCTGGCCATCGTGAACTGGTAGCCGTCATCGGTGGTGGTAGCGCCGATGAAGTGCCAGAGCACCAGAGTTCCGACGACGACACCGTCGAGGACAGTGAACTTCCACCATCGAGCGGGCAGAAATTTGCGTGTTCCGCGGCCGTCGCGGTTGTCGAGGCGGTGCAGCGCGAAGAGGGACACGACCGCCGTGAGTGCCCCGAGAATCATGGCGAGGGTCTTGATCACCGACGGGCTCGACGTGAAGCGAGAGTCCGCCTCGATCGAGACGTTCAAACCGGCTGCCGCCGAATCGAGGTCGCTGAAGACACCGACCACCTGTGGCCGGCTGTCGCCCTCGATGACGCGCGGTTCGGAACCGGTGGCGCTGAAGGTGGTTCGAGTCGGCTCGGCGACGAGTGTGAGCGCGCAGCCAGTCTGCAGATCAGCGACGGGTGCCGAGAGCAACACTTGATCGCGCAGGACCGCCTCGACCCGAGCGGGGGCGTCGGCGGACTCGGGGGAGACCGTCGCGACGAATCCGTATCGCCGGGCGTCTGCGGCACCGGGGGGAGCAGTCGAGACGAGTGTTCCGCCGCCGGCGGTCAACTCGTTGATCGACGCGCACGGAATGGATGCCTCCATACGAAGCGGCGTGTACGAGACCAATGGTGCTTCGACGCTTGTCGTCGATCCGGCCTGCGGCCAGTTGACGGTGGCGGTGTCCTGCTCGATCGGCAGGAACGGCACTGATCCGCACAAAATGATGCCGAGGATCGATGCGACAATCGCAACGATCCGTGCTCGGTTCGGTCCGCTGGATCGCTGAGGGGTCGGCAAGGCCGGAGGTGCGGTCGTGGCCACGTCACTGTCTGTCACGACTTTGGACCCTAGCTGTGCGTGACGTGTTTGTTATAAAAGCGCGAGTAATGGGATGGTCGTGTTCCCGGTGCCGTTCCACTGCGCGGGGGTTGTCGGCGATCGAGGCGGGGGTGCGGTGCACGAGGTTCACGAGTCCATTCCGCTGAGCCCACTACTGCGGCGATCGACGGCTGCATTGTGCGTCGTCCTCGGAATTGTCATGGTGATTGTCTGTGGGTTCGCGGCGATCGTGGAACGTGACCCGGCGGGCTACGTCGGCGCCGTGTTGTCCGCGATCCTTTCCTTCGGGTTGGCCGCGTACATGTGGAAGGTGTGCGTGATCATCACCACAGACGCCGAACGAGTGACAATCGCACTGTCTCCGGGATTGCGTCAGGTTTTTCGGTGGGACGAGGTTGTGTCGGCAACTGCGGTCCATATCGGGATGGGCTCCGGAATCGGCTATCGGATGACCGGCCCAGGTATGCGGGTAATTCTCGCCTCACCCGGCGACGGGGTCCGCTTTCGTCTCCACGACGGCCGCGAAATCTCGGTGGCGACCGACCGAAGGGACGAGCTGATCGAACTTGCCCGGCGGCGAGCGCCGGACCTGCAGTGAGCGTCGCTGGTGGACCGGTGAAAAATGGGGTGCGCCTATCCTGGATAATTGACGTCAGTTCTGTGTTTCGGACCCGTTGATCGGGCCCGAAATGCCGGACCGGTTTGCTGCCGCTTGCACAGGCACCCCGTTTGCGTACGAGAGGAACTCTCATGCTTGCCCGCACCGACCTGCGTGGTCGTACCCCATCCACGGCCGAACTTCGCGCCGCGCTTCCCCGAGGTGGAGTGGATGTGGACGCGGTGCTGCATCAGGTTCGCCCGATGGTCGAAGCCGTTCGTGATCGTGGGGCCGAAGCCGCGCTCGAGTTCGGCGAGAAGTTCGACGGCGTTCGTCCGTCCTCGGTCCGGGTTCCAGCGGCGGAGCTCGAGCGCGCACTTCGTGAACTCGACCCGGCCGTCAAGGAAGCCCTCGAGGTTGCGATCGAGCGCACCCGCAAGGTGCACGCCGATCAGCGTCGCAAGGACACCGTCACCGAGGTGGTCCCGGGTGGCACGGTCACCGAGCGTTGGGTTCCCGTCGAGCGCGTCGGGCTGTACGTCCCCGGTGGCAACGCCGTGTACCCGTCGAGTGTTGTCATGAACGTCGTGCCGGCTCAGACGGCCGGCGTCGGATCGCTCGTAGTCGCCTCGCCTCCGCAAGCCGAGTTCGGCGGATTGCCGCACCCCACGATCCTTGCCGCCGCAGCCATGCTCGGTGTCGACGAGGTGTGGGCCGTCGGCGGCGGACAGGGCGTTGCCTTGCTGACGTACGGCGGAACCGACACCGACGGAACCGAACTTGTACCGGTCGACCTCATCACCGGCCCCGGCAACATCTACGTCACTGCGGCCAAGCGTCTGTGCCGCGGACTGGTTGGCATCGATGCGGAGGCCGGTCCCACCGAGATCGCGATCCTCGCCGACCACACCGCTGACCCGGTTCACGTTGCTGCCGACCTCATCAGTCAGGCCGAGCACGACGTGATGGCCGCCAGCGTCCTCGTCACGACCAGCGTCGAATTGGCCGACGCCGTCGATGCGGCTCTGGCCGCGCAGCTCGAGATCACCAAGCACCGCGAGCGCGTCACCACGGCGCTGACCGGCAGCCAGTCGGGCACCGTGCTGGTCTCCGATGTTTCCGCTGGTCTGCGCGTCGTCAACGCTTATGCGGCCGAGCACCTCGAGATTCAGACCGAGGACGCAACCGGTGTCGCAGCTCAGGTCACCAGCGCTGGTGCCGTGTTCGTCGGCCCATGGGCGCCGGTCAGCCTCGGCGACTACTGCGCCGGCTCCAACCATGTTCTGCCGACGGCCGGGTGTGCACGTCACTCCTCCGGTCTGAGCGTGCAGACCTTCCTGCGTGGGATCCACGTGATCGACTACTCCGAGTCGGCTCTGAAAGACGTTGCCGGACACGTCATCACGCTCGCCAATGCGGAGGACCTGCCCGCTCACGGCGAGGCTGTGCGTCTGCGATTCGAGGCTTTGCGATGAGTAGCGCTGCGATGAGCAGTGTTCCCGGAGGATCGATTTCGGTCGACGCCCTTCCGATTCGCGAGAACCTGCGTGGAAAGTCGGCGTACGGCGCCCCGCAGTTGACGGTTCCGGTTCAGCTCAACACGAACGAGAACCCGCATCCGCCGACGCAGGCGCTCATCGACGATGTTGCCGAATCCGTGCGCGAAGCCGCGAAGGAACTGCACCGCTATCCAGACCGTGACGCTGTGGCGTTGCGGACGGATCTGGCTGCGTACCTGTCGAAGCAGACCGGGGTGCCGGTCACCGTCGACAATCTCTGGGCGGCAAACGGATCGAACGAAATTCTGCAGCAGTTGTTGCAGGCGTTCGCAGGTCCGGGGCGCAGCGCGATGGGTTTTGTGCCCTCGTACTCGATGCACCCGATCATCGCCGACGGTACCGATACCGAGTGGGTCGAGGTCTTCCGTCGGGACGATTTCGCACTCGACGTGGATGCTGCCGTCATAGTGATCGAGGAGCGTCGACCGGACGTCGTGTTCGTGACCAGCCCCAACAACCCGACCGGACACAGCGTCGGTATTGCGGAACTGCGACGCATTCTCGACGTGGCGCCGGGCATCGTGATCGTCGACGAGGCGTACGCGGAGTTCTCCGCTGCCCCCAGCGCGATGACGCTGATCGACGAGTTCCCGGCCAAGCTGGTTGTCACCCGCACCATGAGCAAGGCGTTCGCGTTTGCCGGTGGCCGACTCGGCTACCTCGCCGCAGCTCCCGCATTCATCGACGCACTGTTGTTGGTGCGCTTGCCGTATCACCTCTCGGTGGTCACGCAAGCTGCGGCACGTGCCGCACTGCGTCACGCCGACGAGACCCTCGGCAGTGTCCATGCCTTGTCTGCCGAGCGTGATCGGGTGTCGAAGGCACTGGCGGACACCGGTTTCCGAGTGATTCCCAGTGACGCGAACTTCATCTTGTTCGGTCAGTTCACCGACAGTGCACAGGCGTGGAAGGAATACCTCGACCGCGGGGTTCTCATCCGCGACATCGGCATCCCCGGATACCTGCGGGCCACAGTGGGACTCGAAGCCGAGAACGACGCGTTCATCAAGGCCAGTGACGAAATCGCAGGCACCCAGCTGGTCGACACGAATTCAGGAGAGACGGCATGAGCGATCGCATCGCGCGGATCGAACGAACAACTCGGGAATCAAGCATCGTCGTCGAACTGAATCTGGACGGGACCGGCATCGTCGACGTCTCCACCGGCGTTCCGTTCTTCGACCACATGCTCAACGCCTTGGGTACCCACGCCAGCTTCGATCTCGGTGTCAAGGCGAAGGGTGACGTCGAGATCGACGCTCACCACACCGTCGAGGACACCGCGATCGTTTTCGGCCAGGCACTCGGCCAGGCACTCGGCGACAAGAAGGGCATCCGCCGTTTCGGCGACGCTTTCATACCGATGGACGAAACGCTGGCGCACGCGTCGGTCGACGTCTCCGGTCGCCCGTACTGCGTGCACACCGGTGAGCCCGACTACATGGTGCATTCCGTTATCGGCGGGTACCCGGGCGTTCCGTATCACGCGGTGATCAACCGCCACGTGTTCGAGTCGATCGCATTGAATGCACGTATCGCACTGCACGTTCGGGTTCTGTACGGCCGCGATCAGCACCACATCACCGAGGCCGAGTACAAGGCCGTTGCGCGTGCTTTGCGTGACGCGGTCGAGCTGGATCCGCGCGTGAGCGGCGTGCCGTCGACGAAGGGAACACTGTGAGCGTCCTCTTCACCTATCTGCTGTTCATCGGTGCGGGAATTGCCGTCGGCGGCGCTTACTCGATGTTCAAGGTCAACAAGCTGGCGTCGGGAATCCTTCTGGCGTTGGCGGTTCTGGCGGCGGTAGCGGGCGCACTGCGTCTGTGACGCGAAAGGTTACTGCGTCTGTGACGCGAAAAGTTACTGCGTCTGTGACGGGGAAAGAGGCGGGGCCGGGGTTGCTTCGTACTCCGGGCATGGTCGGTGTCCTGATCATGGCGGCAGCAGCTTTCGGCGGCTGGTCGTTGCTGTTGCCGGTGGTGCCGTTGCTGGTTGCGCAATCCGGCGGATCGGATGCGCTTGCCGGGTCGGTGACCGGTGTCTTCATGGCGGCCACGGTCGTGACGCAACTGCTCGTGCCTCGGCTGTTGCGGACGCAGGGCTACCGGCGCGTGTTGGCGGTCGGATGTCTGCTCCTCGGTCCACCGTCGTTGGTGCTGTTGAGCTCGGCCGACGCCGGCCCTGTCCTGGCGGTTTCCGCGGTGCGAGGTATCGGTTTCGGCATGCTGACGGTGGCCGGCAGCGCACTGGTGGCGGAGTTGGCGCCCAAGCGAATTCTGGGCCGTGCCACCGGCGCTCAGGGAATTGCGATCGCTGCGTCACAAATGGCGGGGCTTCCGCTGGGGCTTGCGATCATGGAACGGTGGTCGGCGACACCGGTGTTCGTCCTCGGTGCGCTGATCCCGGCGCTCGCGCTGGTGGCCATTGCCGGGTTGCCGAAGATTTTCGCCCAGCCGACCGGGGAATCCGCCCGGTTGAGTGTGTTCGCCGTCCTGGTTCCGGTGCTCGCTCTGGCGTGCGTGTCCGCGTCGTTCGGCGGATTGTCGTCGTTGCTGCCGATCGCCATTTCGGAGCGCGCGGCTGTTGCAGGTGTGGTGTTGGCGACTGCCAGTGGGTCGATGTTGGTCGGTCGATTCTCGGCGGGGCTGATCGCCGATCGTGTCGGCAGTGGCCGAACTCTCGCGCCGGCGCTGGCGTCGTCGACCATCGGATTGGTGCTCTTCGCTGTCAACGTCGACGGCGGTTCGACACCGGTCTTGTTCTGCGCGGCGGTCCTTTTCGGGCTCGGGTTCGGTGCAGTGCAGAACGAGTCCTTGGTCATGGCTTTCCAGGCTGCCGGCCCGAGGCAACTCGGATCCGCGAGCGCGATCTGGAACATCGGCTATGACGCCGGCACCGGGATCGGTGCACTGGCTCTGGGATTCGTGGCCACGACTGCCGGCTATGCGTGGGTGTTCGCGGTCTCCGCGGTCGTTGTCGCTCTACTCCCGGCACTGGCCGCAGGCGGCAAAGTGATCGGCAGCAGGGTTGCCCGATAGAGTTGGGGCATGAGCGCTTCCACGATTGCTGTACTCGATTACGGCTCCGGCAACCTGCATTCCGCTACTCGCGCACTGGCGCGCACCGGGGCGCAGGTGGAGGTGACCAACGATATGAAGGTTGCACTGGCGGCAGACGGTCTCGTGGTACCCGGTGTCGGCGCGTTCGCGGCCTGCATGGAAGGTCTGCGCGCAGTCCAGGGTGACCGCATCATCGGCAGACGCTTGGCCGGTGGCCGGCCGGTGCTGGGCATCTGCGTCGGCATGCAGATTCTGTTCGATCGGGGAGTCGAATTCGGTGTCGAGGCGGAGGGCTGCGGCGAATGGCCTGGCACCGTCGAGAGGCTGCAAGCTGAAGTTCTGCCGCACATGGGCTGGAACACCGTGGCGGCTCCGGAGTCCAGCACCCTGTTCAAGGGCATCGACGCCGACACCCGCTTCTACTTCGTCCACTCCTACGGTGTGCAGAGCTGGGAACTCGCGCCGTCCGAGCACATCGCACCTCCGAAGCTGACGTGGGCAGATCACGGCGGAAAGTTCCTCGCTGCCGTGGAGAACGGAGCGTTGTCCGCGACGCAGTTCCACCCCGAAAAATCCGGCGACGCAGGCGCCGAGTTGCTGAGCAACTGGGTGCAGAGTTTGTGACCGGGAGCTCCGGCCCGAACCGCGGCGACGACTTTTCCCTCGCTCGTCTGGCGTTGTTCTCGCTCGGCGCCGCTGTTGCTGCGTTGGCGGTCGCCACCGTCGTCATCGTCGTGCTCGAACCCTCGCCGGGTGTCGGTCTCGCGATCGGTCTCGTGGGGGTCGTCGCTGCGATCGCGGCAATGGGCGTCGTATCCAAGCGGATGACCCGAAAAGCGTTCGGTGACCCGGAAGACGGTTCGAGGTCCTGACCTACTAGGGTTACCGCACGTGAGCCTGGTCCTTTTGCCTGCTGTAGATGTCGTCAACGGTGAAGCTGTTCGCCTCGTGCAAGGAGAGGCGGGAAGTGAGACCGGTTACGGGTCGCCCCGCGATGCTGCTCTTGCGTGGCAGAACGACGGCGCCGAATGGGTGCATCTGGTCGACCTCGACGCCGCTTTCGGGCGTGGGTCCAACAGCGAACTGCTGGCCGGCGTCATCGGTGACCTGACGGTCAAGGTGGAACTCTCCGGAGGAATCCGCGACGACGCTTCCCTGGAAGCCGCACTGGCCACCGGCTGTGCTCGCGTGAATCTCGGTACCGCCGCTATCGAAGATCCCGAGTGGTGTGCGCGTGCATTGGCCAAGTACGGCGACAAGATCGCCGTCGGCCTCGACGTTCGTCTCGTCGACGGTCAGTACCGCACCCGTGGTCGCGGCTGGGTCACCGACGGCGGCGATCTGTGGGAGACCCTCGCGCGTCTGGATCGCGACGGCTGCACCCGTTACGTCGTCACCGACGTCTCCAAGGACGGCACCCTCACCGGTCCCAACCTCGAACTTCTCAGTCAGGTCTGCGCAGTCACGGACGCGCACGTCGTGGCCTCTGGTGGTGTGTCGACCATCGAGGATCTGCTCGCCATTTCCAGCCTGGTGGATCAGGGTGTCGAAGGCGCGATCGTGGGCAAGGCGCTCTATGCCGGACGCTTCACACTCCCCGAAGCACTGGCAGCAGTTTCCGGATAGATTTTCCAGATGACTCCGACGCGTGACCTCGACGAACTTCTCGCGATTGCGAGTCGGCTTCTCGACGGCGTCCACGATCAGTTCGTCTCCGGTGTCGGTGCCCCGAGCGCGGTCCGCAAGGGTTGGGGCGATTTTGCCACCGAGGTCGATCTCGCGCTCGAGAAGCGGTTGACCGCGGAGTTGTTCGAGCAGACCGGCATCGAGGTGCACGGCGAGGAATTCGGTGGCCCCGACGTCGGTTCGGGACTTGTCTGGGTTCTCGACCCCGTCGACGGAACTTTCAACTATTCGGCCGGATTGCCTACTGCCGGAACGTTGTTGGCGCTTCTCGACGACGGTGTCCCGGTGCTCGGATTGACCTGGCTTCCCTTGATCGGTCACACATACGCGACTCGTGCCGGCGGTCCGTTGCTGGTCAACGGAATCGCCGTACCTCCGCTGGAGCCAACCGATCTGGCGTCGTCGATCGTCGGCTTGGGTGCGCTCAACGTCAACAGTCGCGGCCGGATCCCCGGCAGTTTCCGGCTCGACCTCCTCGCCGAGATCAGCAAGGTGTCCTCGCGGATCCGGATACACGGCTCCACCGGAGTCGACCTGGCGTTCACCGCTGCGGGCATCCTGGGCGGTGCGATCGTCTACGGCCGCAATGCGTGGGACAACGCAGCCGGTGTCGCGCTCGTTCGCGGAGCGGGCGGGGTGGTCACCGATCTGGCCGGCAACCCGTGGACCGTAGAATCGGAGTCGGTGCTCGCCGCCGCCCCGGGCATCCACGGTGAGATTCTCGATATCCTCAACGCGCTCGGTGATCCGCGCGCTTCGTCCTCAGGAGGACCACAGTCATGACCCTCGCAGTTCGCGTGATTCCGTGCCTCGACGTCGACGCCGGACGAGTGGTCAAGGGTGTCAATTTCGAGAATCTTCGCGACGCCGGAGATCCCGTGGAACTCGCGGCGGCGTACGACGCTCAGGGCGCTGACGAACTGACCTTCCTCGACGTCACCGCGTCCACGTCGGATCGTGGCACGATGCTCGACGTCGTAAGTCGTACTGCCGAGCAGGTTTTCATTCCTCTGACTGTCGGCGGTGGAGTGCGCACGGTGGCGGACGTCGATCGTCTGCTGCGTGCCGGTGCCGACAAGGTCAGCGTCAACACCGCGGCAATCGCGCGCCCGGAGCTACTCAAGGAACTGAGTGAGCGTTTCGGCTCGCAGTGCATCGTCCTCTCGGTCGACGCCCGCACCGTTCCCCAGGGGCAGCCGGACACACCGTCAGGGTGGGAGGTCACCACTCACGGAGGCAAGCGCGGGACGGGTATCGACGCGGTCGAGTGGGCCGAGCGTGGCGCGGAGTTGGGAGTGGGGGAGATCCTGCTCAACTCGATGGATGCCGACGGCACCAAGGCCGGCTTCGACCTTCTGATGATCCGTGCTGTCCGGGCGGCGGTCCACGTACCGGTGATCGCCAGTGGCGGTGCCGGCCTGGTCGAACACTTCGCTCCTGCTGTGGAAGCGGGCGCGGATGCAGTTCTGGCAGCGAGTGTCTTCCACTTCGGCGATTTGAGCATCCCGCAGGTCAAGGATGCGATGCGCGCCGAGGGAATCGTCGTTCGCTAGGCGTTCTCGGCGCGGATTCCGTCGAACATGAGGCGACTGATGGCCTGGTTCAGTGCTGCGCAGTCGACGGACGAATCGGCTCGCAATCCGTGAATTGCACTTGCCAGCATCATGCCGTTGACGGCCTGCGCAGTGTTGTCGACGTCGAGGTCGGCGCGTAGATAGCCGCATTCGACTCCGTGATGCAGATACGCCGCGGTCAACGATGCCGACTGGTCGAGTAGATCGAGCATCCTGCCTGTGAGATCGGCGTCGACGCCGGTCGTTTCGAAGAGGAGAACCCGCGGAATACGCGGGTCGTCGAAGAAGATGCGGGGGAGTGCTTCGGCGATGCGACCGACCTGCGCGCGGTACTCGTCCAACGTGTTTGCTGCGTCAGGGGCATTCTCGACGGCGAGTGCGCTGATTATTTTTGCGATCAGATCGTCGATGACGTGGTCGATGATGTCGCGCTTGTTCTCGAAGTATCGGTAGAACGTGCCGTGACCGATTCCGAGAGTTGTTGCGATATCGGCAATTCCGGTCGCGTGGTAGCCGTGTTTCGCGAAGCACTCGAATGATGCGTCGATGATCTCGCGGCGCAGTTCCGCCTTTTTTCGTTCTGCTCTGGTCATGGCCTTCGTCACGTCAGGAATGATACCGTTCTCAATAACGGAATGACATGTCAGTTTCTGATGTGCAGTTCACGGGTGCGTGGTTCACAGATGCGCGGGTTCATGGTGTGCAGTTCACGAGAGGGATTCTCCGATGGCAGTGCAGTACGACGCAGTAGTGGTGGGGGCGGGCTTCGGTGGAATGGGTGCGGCCATTCAACTCAAGCGGATGGGCCTGGACAACCTGGCGATCCTCGAGCGTGAGGACGATCTGGGTGGAACCTGGCACGTCAATCGCTATCCCGGTTTGGCCGTCGACATCGCGTCGGTCACGTACTCGTACTCGTTCGAACCCAATCCGAACTGGTCCAGGCTCTTCGCACCTGGTGCCGAACTGAAGAAGTACGCCGATCATGTCGCGGACAAGTACGACCTGCGTAGGCACATGACGTTCGGTGCTGTGGTCAACGGAGCCCGCTGGGACGAGGATTCCTCGCACTGGGTCGTATCCGTCGAGGGATCTCTGGATATCACCGCAAAATACCTCCTGACCGCGACGGGCTTCCTCTCGCAGCCACATCGCCCGGACATCTCCGGCATCGACGAATTTGCGGGCAAGATCATCCACACCACCGCCTGGGACGATTCCTACGATTTGTCGGGCACCAAGACCGCAATCATCGGAACCGGTGCCACTGCCGTGCAGTTGATCCCCGAGGTGGCGCGGCAGGCCGCAGAGTTGACCGTCTACCAACGCACACCGATCTGGGTAGTTCCCAAGATCGACGTCCCCATTCCGAGCGCGGTGCAGAGGCTGTTCTCGCGCATTCCGCTCACCCAGCGAATCGCTCGCGCTGTCAGTTCGTCGATACTCGAAATGATCATGGTCAGTGCGGTCCTGCACTACAAGCAGGTCAAACTGTTGAACAAAGGCGCTGCAGCCGCATCGCGAGCGTTTCTGCGGTCGCAGGTCCGCGATGCCGGCCTTCGCAAGCAACTCACACCGGACTACGACTTCGGGTGCAAGCGACCCACGTTCTCCAACAGCTATTTCCGTACGTTCACCAAGGAGAACGTGCACCTTGAAACTACGCCGATCGACCATATCGCCGCCGACGGCATCGTCACCGCTGACGGACGCAAGACCGAGATCGACACCTTGGTGCTGGCAACCGGCTTCAACCTCTGGGACGTGAACTTTCCGGCTATCGAGGTTATCGGCCGTGAGGGCCGCAACCTCGGCAAGTGGTGGCGCGACAACCGTTTCCAGGCTTACGAGGGAGTTGCGGTTCCTTACTTTCCCAATTTCCTCACGCTCGCCAGTCCGTACTCGTACAGCGGTTTGTCCTACTTCACGACGATCGAATCGCAGATGCAGCACATGGATCGACTGTTCGGCGAGGTGAAACGGCGCGGCGCGGACACCTTCGAGGTCACCGAAACCGCCAACGCCAAGTTCCTGGACCGGATGACGGAGAACCTCGCGGACTCCGTCTTTTACGGCGGTAGTTGCCAGACTGCGCGGAGCTACTACTTCAATCAGCACGGCGAGGCTGCGATCCTGCGGCCCACCTCTACGCGCAACGCGTTTGTCGAAGCGAAACGCTTTCCGCTCGAAGACTATTCGATCATCTAGGCGCGCTTGTCCCGTGTTCGGCTAACGTGTCGAACCGACTCCGATCGGAACCGATATCACGGGATAACGGTTCTGCCGCTTCAGTCGGGACGTGACCGAACTGTGCATCAGTTTGCTCACCGCGGAGGCAGCACCTTTTCGCGGTGATCCGATCACGATGGTGAAGGCGTCGTACTTGTCGGCAGTCGCGAGAATGACACCGGCCGGGTCGCCGTAGGTGCAGTCGTACGTCCACGTATCGGTGTGTGAGGCGAGCGCCGAGGTCGTCTGCTCGCGTTGCGACACCATCTCGTCGTGCAGACGCGTGTCGAATTGTGGTGAGTCGATTTCGACAGGCAAGTCCTCGGAAGTGATGCAGTGAACGACGTGGAGGGCCGAATCTTCCTTGGCGGCAAGCATCAATCCGTAGCTGACGACATTCTTGCTGGTCAGGCCTGTGCCGATGCCGAGAACTATGTGGCGGGTAGGGACGCGATCGGTACTCGGGTTCGCGAGGTGGCAGGTGTACTCCGGGTGTGGACCGTCATGATGCTGATGGTTCATGTCGGATCCTCTTCCGCAGCGACGGCGACGTAACTCCCATTCTAGGGCGGCCACGCAGGGGAATTCCACGGAAGTCACAGGTGGAAGGTATAAACGTCATATGAGTCTTGATCCCGCAATCGCAGCGAAGCTGAAGCGTAACGACGCCGGACTGTTCAGCGCGGTTGCGCAGGAGAAGTCGACCGGTGATGTGCTGATGGTCGCGTGGATGGATGACGAAGCGCTCGCGCGAACACTGGAAACCCGTAAGGGGACGTACTATTCGCGCTCGCGGCAGCAGTACTGGGTCAAGGGTGAGACGTCGGGGCACACCCAGTACGTCCACGAAGTGCGACTCGACTGCGACGGCGATTCGGTCTTGCTGATCGTCGACCAGGAGGGCGCGGCGTGCCACACCGGCACTCACACGTGTTTCGACACCGACGTCCTACTCGCCGCTCAGCAGTGACGCGACATGGCCGCTGACAAGACTCCACAACCGCTCGATTACACCTTCACCGCTCCTATCGAGAAAGACGGGGCGTTCGCGACGTTTCTCACCGTGCCCGGTTCGGCGGAACTTCTGGGAACCAGACGCGCAGTCAAGGTGGTCGGGATCCTCGACGGCGAGCATCCCTTCGAGGCGACGCTGATGCCCTCCGGCGACGGACCTCATTGGCTTCCGCTCCGCGTGGCGTTCTGCAAGGCGATTGGCAAGAGCCTCGCTGGAGAAGAAGTATCGGTACGTCTACAGCAGCGATTGACCTGAAGTTTCCCGAACCGAGGAGAATTGTGGTCGACAGAGCCGTTGATTCGTTGCAGATGGTAGCGCGAGAGCTGAGTCCGTTCGGCGGTGACGAGGGGAAAACACGCACGCTGCGCATGTCGCGGACTCTCGCGGCACCCATAGGCACGGTCTGGGCGGCGATAACCGAGTTCGACCGCATTCCCCAATGGTTCATGCCGGTCGCGGGAGAAGCCATGATCGGAGGCCACTATCAGCTCGAGGGCAACGCCGGCGGCGAGATTTTGGCGTGCGATGCTCCTCGAACTCTTCGCATCACCTGGGAATATGCCGGCGATGTGAGCTATGTGACTGTGAATCTCGCCCAAAAAGGCAGTGGTGCAACGCTGTTCGACTTCGAACACGCTGCGGACGTGGAGCCTGATCGGTGGGCCGAGTACGGTCCAGGTGCCGTCGGCATCGGGTGGGACATGGGACTGCTCGGGCTGGCTCGACACGTGGAACTGGGGATCGCGACCCCACTCGAGACACCCGAGTGGTCGGCGAGCGACGAGGCCAAGGCGTTCATCGCGGGAAGCAGTGAACTGTGGGCCGAAGCTGCGATCGTATCGGGCGACGACCCGGATGCGGCTGCAGCCGCCGCTGCTCGCACGACGGCTGCATACACCGAGTAGATCGTCGCTGCGGGGACTAACATCGGAATAGTCTGGTTGTTGCGGGACTTCCGCGCCACGAGCGGAGACGACGATGGTGTATCGGCTCATCGAAGTAGTGACGGTGTTCGTTCACTTCGGATTTGTTCTCTATGTGGTGCTGGGTGGATTTGTCGCGTGGAAGTGGCGTCGTACCATCGCAATCCATCTTGCTGCGGTTGTCTGGGGAGCCGGTTCGATAGCGGTCGGATACGACTGCCCGCTGACCAATCTCGAGAACTGGGCCCGCCGGATGGCCGGAATCGCGGAGTTGCCGTCCACCGGATTCATCTCGCACTACATCACCGGCGTGTTCTATCCGGTGAGTATCGAAGGCCTGGTACAGGCGGTCGCGGCGACGGTGGTTGTCGGATCCTGGGTCGGATACGTGCTGCTCGCACGGCATTCGAAGGCTGAGGTCAAAGCGTCGTCAGTGTCGTGATTCTTCAGGGTCGTGATTCTTCAGGGTCGTGATTCTTCAGTGTCATGATTCCTTGGTGACGATCCCTGGCGTTTCTGGATGGAAACGGCAGGGAGGCGCTGTCAGGAATTACGCGCGAGTCAGTGCCACCACCGGAATTGTGCGGATCCCAGCTGTCTTCTCCGCATATTCGGCAAATCCCGGGTATCGACTGGCCTGCTCGTCGTAGATGCGGTCACGTTTCTCGCCGGTTACTTCGCTGACGGAGACCGGGTATGTTTCGGTGCCGACCTCGACCTCTGCCTGGTCGGTGGCAACGAGGTTGTAGTACCAGTCGGGGTTGGTCGGGGCGCCGGCCTTGGATGCAAAAACGTAGATGGTCTTAGGATCCCGCTCGTCTGCCAGATACATCATGGGACTGACGAAATCGCGCCCGGATTTACGTCCTGTGTGATGGACCAACACCATGGGCGCACCTTCGAAGGGGCCACCTACCTTGCCCTCGTTTTCCCGAAACTCCGAAATGATGCCTGCGTTCCAATCGTCGGTACTCATCGTTGTCTCCCGGTCTGCGAGTGGCGAAAGGCTCTGCTGCCAAGCTTTGCACAACTGGTGAATCGACGAGAGATCATCTTCGGCGTCCAGCATGATCTACTATCTACGTATGAACGCAGATAGTGGTGTTTGTCGCCGCAAGCTTCCCGATGATCAAGTCGACCTCGTAGTCGAGGTGTTCCGCATGCTCGCCGACGCAACTCGTGTGCAGGTGTTGTGGGCATTGGTCGACCGCGAGTGCTCGGTGAACGAGCTGGCAGAACGTGTCGGCAAGCCGGCGCCTTCTGTGTCACAGCACCTGGCGAAACTGCGTATGGCGAGGTTGGTGCGAACGCGCCGTGATGGTACGACGGTGTTCTATCGCCTGGAGAACGACCATGTGCGCCAACTGGTTACGGATGCGGTCTTCAATGCCGAGCATGCCGGACCCGGATTGCCGGGGCATCACCGTAGTGAAGGTGAGCTTCGGGAGATTCACCCGGAGCGCTCGGCGAAGGTCGATCGTACCGATCAAGAAGAAGGTGCGTCATGACACACGAGCCCAAGACGACCCACGGACACGGTCACAGTCATGGACGTGGTCACGGTCATGGCCACGGCCCGAAGGGATTTCGATCGGCAGTTCGCGAAGTGTTCTCCCCGCACAGTCACGACGCTGCCGACAGTGTCGACGACGCGTTGGAATCGAGCGTAATTGGCATCCGGGCGGTCAAGATCAGTCTTGTCGCGCTCGGGGTCACCGCAGTTGCTCAGGTTGCGATCGTGGCGATCTCGGGTTCGGTGGCGCTGCTGGCGGACACCATTCACAACTTCTCCGACGCGCTCACGGCAGTCCCACTCTGGATTGCCTTTGCGCTCGGCCGACGTGCGGCGACCAGGCGTTACACCTACGGGTTCGGCCGTGCGGAGGACCTGGCCGGATTGTTCGTGCTTGCGATGATCGCATTGTCGGCGGTGATTGCCGGTGTGGAGGCAGTTCGGCGTTTGATCAATCCGGTGGAGATCGAGCACCTCGGTTGGGTAGCGGCTGCAGGTTTGATCGGTTTCATCGGCAACGAACTCGTGGCGTTGTATCGGATCAGAGTGGGGCGGCAGATCGGTTCCGCAGCTCTGGTGGCCGATGGATTGCATGCTCGTACAGACGGATTCACTTCGCTCGCAGTCCTTCTGGGGGCGGGGGGAGTTGCGCTGGGTTTCCCGTTGGCAGACCCGATCATCGGCCTTGTCATCACCGTGGCCATCGTGGCAGTGCTGAGGACCGCAGCGCGAGACGTCTTCCGGCGGTTGATGGACGGCGTCGAACCGGAGTTGGTGGACGATGCCGAACATGCGCTGCAACACGAGCCTGGAGTTCTCGGCGTACGTGATCTGAAGATGCGATGGATCGGGCACCGGTTGCACGCCGATGCGGAACTCGACATCGATCCACGGGCAACTCTTGCCGAAGCTCACGCAATCGCGCACAGCGCCGAGCATTCGCTCACTCATGCGGTGCCCAAGCTCGCCACTGCCCTGGTGCATGCGTATCCGGCGCATGATGCGCCGAATTCGGAGGCGGCGGTCGGAGCGCAGGCCTGATCTGCAGAAACAGACCTCGCGGAATCCTTCAAATGTTCAGTTCGGAACTTGTTTTGCCATTTGACGAGATGGGAAGGTTATGCAACCCTATCTTTGATCAATCGGCGGACTGTGTCGAGTGGTAGCCGGTTCGGTCATCTCGCGCCGCAAGCCCACAGCAATCGATGCAGGCCGTCGGTACTTTTTTCGGCAGATGAGAGAACGACGCTGTGCATGCTGATCGACGTTTCGAGCCCTTTCCGCTGACCAACGCACAACGCGGAATCTGGTTTGCCCAGCTACTGCGTACCGATGTGCCGATCACGATCGCGCAGTATGTCGTGGTCGACGGATCTCTCGACGCTGCGGTTCTCGAAAGGGCCTGCGTCGCAGCAGCGCATGAGTTCGGCTCCGGAATGCTGAAACTCCTCGAGGTGGACGGCGAACCTTTTCAGCAGATCGATTCCGACCTCAGCCAGAGCGTCGAGGTCGTCGATCTGAGCTGCGAACTCGAGCCGGAGACGGCCGCACTCGAGTGGATGCGGAACGAGTACACCCGCCCTTTCGACCTACTCACTGATCGGTTGGTGAAATCTGCGGTCCTGAGCGTCGGCGCGAACCGTCATTACTGGTACTGCCGGATCCACCATCTGGTACTCGACGGCTACGGCGCCATGAACTTCATGACACGCATCGCCGAGTTGTACTCGGCGGAGGTTGCCGGTCTCGAAGTCCCGGAATCCTCGGCCCACGATCTTGGTGCCGTGTACGCGGCCGAGGCCGAATATCGCCGTTCGCCGCGATTCACCAGGGATCGGGACTACTGGGCAGCCAAGACGGCTGAGCTTCCCGCAGCCTCGAGCCTGGCCGGCAGGCGGATGGACGCCACAGCGGGTGCTGTCGTTGTCGGACGACCACTCGACGCTGCGAATGCGATGGTCAGCGCGGACGGATTCTCTTCTGTGGTGGCGGTAGCGGCCTTTGCGCTCTATTTCGCCCGTGTGACCGGCACCGAAGACGTGGTCCTGAGTTTGCCGGTGACTGCGCGAACGAACAAAGTTCTGCGTGGTTCGGGTGGAATGATCTCCAATGTCGTTCCGGTACGAGTCTCGGTGACTGCGAGGACCACCGTCGCCGAATTGAGGGCGGCAGTCCAACTGGAATTGACCGGTGCGCTCAGACATCAGCGATACCGCACCGAAGACATGCGACGCGATCGAGGCCTCGGCGCCGAGCGTGGATTCTTCGGTCCCGCGATCAACATCATGAACTTTCACCCCGAAGTGGTCCTGGGTTCGGTAACCGGTCGATTCCACGTGCTGTCGACGGGGCCGGTGGAAGACCTGTCGGTCAACATCTATCCGAGTGCGTCGGGCGATGCGCCGAGAATCGATTTCGAGGCCAATCCCGATCTGTACGACGCGGATACCCTCAGCGACCACGTTCGTCGGTACGTCGACCTGTTGATTCGCTACGGTGACGCGCTGCCGGACACCCGGGTTCTCGATCTCGAGATCCTGAGCGACGAGGAACGGATGGCACTCGTTCCGGCGCGCGGACCTGCCGCGCTGAAGCCGATGACATTGCCCTCGATTCTCTCGACCGGCGTCACGGCGTCGCCGGAGGGGATCGCACTGCAATGTGGAGCTCGGCAGCTCACCTACCGCGAACTCGATCGACGATCCAACGTTCTTGCTCGAATGCTCATCCGGCTCGGAGTAGGACCCGGTGCCGGTGTGGCGATCGCGCTGCCCCGATCGATCGATGCCGTCGTCGCGTGGTGGTCGGTTGCCAAGACCGGCGCCGCCTGTGTTCCGGTGGACCCCGCGTACCCGATCGAACGAATCGCTCACATGGTTCGGGACAGCAATGCTGTTGTGGGACTGACCGATTCGACTGTCCGACAGTTCTTGCCCGGCGATCCGGACTGGATCTCGATCGACGGATTCAGTTATGTCGGTGACGAGTCCGTTGTCGGCGACGCCGACCGCACGGCGCCGTTGCGAAGCGATCACACCGCGTATCTGATCTACACGTCCGGGTCCACCGGTACGCCGAAAGGTGTTGCCGTCACGCATAACGCGTTGGTCGATTTCACCGCCTGGGGTCGTCCTGAACTCGGCGTCGGAGTGCATTCGCGGGTACTGAGATTCTCGTCGGCAAGTTTCGACGCTTCAGTCTTCGAAATGGTCCAGGCGTTCAGTGCCGGTGCGACGATGGTCATCGCTCCGTCCGATGTCTTCGGCGGCGACGAGCTCACCGAACTACTGCGCAGCGAGCGCGTCACCCACATCATCAGTGCGCCGGCAATTCTGAGCACTGTGGACGCCACCGTTCTCCCGGATCTCGAAGCCGTCGTTGTCGGTGGCGACGTGTGTCCGCCGGATCTGGTTCGGCGCTTCGGCCCGATCTGCCGGTTCTACAACAGCTACGGCCCCACCGAATCGACGATCGTCATCACCACGACGTCTCCGCTGTCACTCGACGACGCCATCACGATCGGTTCACCCGTTCAAGGCGCATATCTGATGGTTCTGGACCGCTGGTTGCGGCCAGTGCCGGTCGGTGTGGCCGGTGAACTGTATCTCGGTGGCCCCGGGTTGGCTCAGGGCTACCACGCACGTTCGGCCCTGACCGCTGCGAGTTTTGTCGCTGACCCTCTGGGCGGCGGAACTCGGTTGTACCGCACCGGTGACATAGTGCGTTGGACTCCGGAGGTCTCGCTCGAGTATGTCGGCCGCTCCGATTTCCAGGTGCAGGTCAATGGACTTCGGATCGAACTCGGTGAGATCGACGCTGTTCTCGCACAGCATGAATCCATCGATGTCGTCGTGACGCTGGCTCGCGGCACCGTGTACTCGTACGTGAAGATCAAGGCCGGCTACAGTCTCGACGAAGAGGCTCTGACCGCACACGCATCTCGATTCCTGCCCGCCCACATGGTTCCGGCGCAGTTGGTGCCGCTTGTCGACGTGCCATTGACCCCGGCCGGAAAGATCGATCGCCAAGCGTTACCCGAACCGGAACTTCGGTCGGCCGACCAGAATTACCGGGCACCGAGCGGGCCGGTCGAGCGCATCATCGCCGACGCCGCTGCGTCAGTTCTCGGCATCGAGCGAGTCGGCGTCGACGATTCGTTCTTCGCACTGGGCGGAGACAGCATCGTTGCCATCTCACTCGTCTCGCGAGCGAAATCAGCCGGCGTCGTCTTCACCCCGCGCGATGTGTTCGAACGTAAGACCGTGGCTCGATTGGCCGAAATTGCGCGTCCGGTAGATGAATCCGTTGTGCTCGACGAATTGCCGGGTGGGGGAGTGGGGTTTGTCCCCCTGACCCCGATCGCTACCGAGATCCTGGGCACGGCCGGCAGCATCGATGCCTTCTATCAAGCCGTGTCAGTCAGTGTTCCTGCTGGAGTGAATCTTTCGCGTCTCGTCGCGACTCTGCAGGTGGTTGTCGATCGGCACGACGCGCTCCGTGCGCGCTTGCTGCCCGACCACTCCGGGCTCGACATTGCCCCGACCTGTGCCGTCGATACATGGGTTCGCCGAACGGTCACCGACGCGGCACCCGGAAACCCGGAGTTCGAGGACGCTCTCACCGAGGCGACCGCAGACGCCGCCTCGAGGCTCGATCCGTACCGCGGCGTCACAGTTCAGATGGTCTGGCTCGATTCGGTGCTCGGTTCGGGCCGCTTGGTCATCGTCATCCACCATCTTGTCGTAGACGGTGTCTCCTGGCGGATTCTGCTTCCCGACTTCGCCGCTGCGTGGCAACAGATCATTGACGGTGGCACACCGGTATTGATGCCCGTCGGTACGTCACTGCGGCGTTGGTCGCACGGACTCGCCGACGTGTCACCGTCGGCGGAACTCGAGTACTGGCGAGAGGTCGTCGACTCCGCCGCTGCACTCTGTGGTTCGCGTCCACTCGATGCGGAACGGGACCGAGGGTCGTCACTCCGTAGGGTGCGGATCGACATCGACCACGGCATGACGGATCACTTGTTGCGCTCCGTGCCGTCGCACTATCGGAGCGGTGTCAACGACGGATTGCTCAGCGCACTTGCCCTGGCAATACGCACCTGGAGCGGATCGCAGCGCGTGCTCGTCGCGCTCGAAGGTCACGGACGTGACGAAGACGTGCTGCCCGGCGCTGACCTGTCCCGGACCGTCGGTTGGTTCACAGCGGTGTACCCGGTCCGAATGGATCTCACCGGACTCGGAGCGGACGTACCTACGGTCGTGAAATCCGTCAAGGAACAGCTGCGAGCTACACCCGGGTCCGGCATCGGGTACGGGCTGCTACGCCGTGCCGGGATGCTGACCGGTCCGGAGCCACAGATCGGTTTCAACTACCTGGGCAAACTGTCCACCGCGGAGTTCAGCGACGAACTGCGTTCCGCCGGCTGGATTCCCGATGCCGGAATCGATCTCAACAACGGCAGTGGAAGCGATCTCGCTGTCAGCCGTGCGATCGACATCAACGCCGCGGTCGTGGACGGACCGCACGGCGAATACCTTTCGGCGACATTCGCCTTCCCCGAAGGTATCTTCGAACCCGGAGTAGTCGAGGAGCTTGCACAGTCGTGGCGCGATGCCCTGGAGACGATTGTCGCCTCCGTCGGTGATCATGCCGGTCTCACACCGTCCGACGTGCCTCTGGTCTCGACGTCACAGGACGAAATAGAACTGTGGGAGAAGCGGTTCGGCCACCTGGAGGACATCTGGTCGCTCTCGCCGCTGCAAGCCGGATTCCAGTTTCACGCCGGCCTCACTGCCGATACAGTCGACGTCTACACCGGCCAGATCGTTCTGTCGCTGGCTGGAATCGTCGACAGCGAGCGACTACACCGGTCGCTCTCGAGATTGTTCGAGCGTCACGCCGCGCTTCGGACCGCCTTCGTCTACGACTCGAACGGCGTTGCAGCACAGCTCGTTCTCGATTCCGTGACAACTCCGTGGCGGGAGGTGCTCGGGGGTGACCCGCACGCCATCGCGGAACGAGAGCGTACGACGCCCTTCGATCTCACAACCCCTCCGCTGCTTCGTGCAGTTCTGGTGCGCGAGGGTTCGGACTCCGCGCACCTGATCGTCACCAATCACCACATTCTCTTCGACGGTTGGTCCATGCCGTTGTTGGTGCGCGATCTACTTTCGCTCTACGCCGCCGACACATCGCTCTCGGCTCCTGCTCGGTCGTACCGCACGTATCTGGACTGGCTGGCCGAACAAGACAACGGCGAGGCATTGGAACGGTGGACCGGCGCGCTGGCGGGGGCGGACGAACCGATGCTGATCGCACCGCACCGCGCCGAATCCTCCGTGCACGCAGTTCCCGTGGACGTCGACGTCCCGCTGGAAGCCTCGTCGACCGAGGCCGTCGTCGCGTTGGCCAAGCGCACCGGGGTCACGGTCAACACCGTCGTCCAGACAGCATGGGGCCTGCTGCTGGGTGGAATGCTCGGGCGTGACGACGTCGTGTTCGGCGCCACCGTCTCCGGTCGACCCGCGTCGCTGACCGGGGTCGAAGACATTCTCGGCCTGTTCATCAACACCGTCCCCGTTCGCGTCCGCGTGGACCCGGACGGTTCGGTTTCCGAACTGCTCGAACAAGTTCAGTCCGAGCAGGTCCGGTTGCTCGACAGCCATCACGTCGGTCTTGCCGAGGTGCAGTCGGCGGTGGGCGCCGGCGCGGTGTTCGACACGTTGACGGTGTTCGAGTCGTATCCCGTGGATCGTTCGGCGCTCGAATCCGCGACGGACATCGCCGGGATGCGCATCACGGGTATCGAGGTCGCAGACGCGACTCATTACCCGCTGGCGCTGGTCACCGTCCTCGAACCGAGCCTCCGTCTCACCATCGAGTACGCACCCGACGCAATGGACCACGACGCCACGGTGCGTCTGGGCGGACGTCTCGCATCGATACTTGCTGCGATGACCGAGGAGAGTGTCCGCATCCGGGACATCGACTCTCTCGACGATGCCGAACGTCGGCTCGTGCTCGACGAGTGGAACAACACTTCCCACCCTGTGGTCGATGCGACGCTGCTCGATCTGATCTTCGCCGACGCTGACGTCGCCGACATGTCCGGTGCTGCAATGACCTTCGGAGACGCGACGGTCAGCTACCGTGAATTCCGTGCCCAGGTCAACTCTCTTGCTCGCCACCTCGTCGACTGTGGGGTCGGGCCCGAGTCTCTCGTTGCGATCGCGCTGCAACGAAGTGCGCATTACGTGGTCGCGGTCCACGCCGTCATCGCCGCAGGTGGAGCGTATCTTCCGATCGATCCGAAACACCCGGGTGAGCGGATCCGGCATGTGCTCGACATAGGAGCACCATCGGTAGTGCTGTCGATGACGGCCGATGCCGCATCTCTGCCTGCGGAGATCGAGCCGGTGCTTCTCGACGAGATCGATCTTTCGGGGTACTCCACCGACCGGATCGAGGACGTCGAGCGTTCCGGTCACGTATCTCCGGATCACGTTGCCTACGTGATGTTCACGTCCGGGTCCACCGGGAAACCCAAAGGTGTTGCAGTCTCGCATCGTGCGATAGTCAATCGCCTGCTGTGGATGCAACATCAATACCCGCTCTCGCCTCGGGATGTCGTGCTGCACAAGACGCCGGCCACCTTCGACGTTTCGGTGTGGGAGTTGTTCTGGCCGTTCGTCACCGGTTCGAGGCTGGTCGTAGCCGAACCCGACGGACACCGCGATGCGCGTTACCTGTCGGAGTTGATCGCTCGCGAAGGTGTCACCACCTTGCACTTCGTCCCGTCGATGCTCGACGTCTTTCTCGTCGACGGAGATCTCTCGCAACTCGAGTCCGTTCGAAGGGTGTTCGCAAGCGGTGAGGCACTTCCGCGTGCGACGGTGAGTCGCTTCCACGAACGAATCGGTGCAGATCTGCACAATCTCTACGGTCCCACCGAAGCTGCCGTGGACGTGACGTTCCACGAGACGGATTCCGCGGCAACGGGCCCGGTGCCGATCGGTGCTCCGGTCTGGAACACTCGAACCTACGTGCTGGATCAGCGCCTGACGCCCAGCCCGATAGGAGTTCCGGGAGAGCTGTATCTCGCGGGAGTGCAGCTCGCCCGTGGCTACGTGGATCGTCCTGATCTGACTGCAGATCGCTTTGTGGCCAACCCTTTCGGCACTGGGCGCTTGTACCGCACCGGTGACCTCGTCATGTGGAATGCCCGTGGTGAGATCGAGTATCTCGGGCGTACCGATTTTCAGGTGAAGCTTCGCGGACAGCGCTTGGAACTCGGCGAGATCGACGCCGTCCTGCTGGAACTCACGGGCATTCTCTCCGCCGTCACCGTCGTACACGAGGATCGCCTGGTCGCTTACGTCACTGCTGAATCGGCAACCGACACTGCGCTTCTCGCCGCTCATGCGCGGGCGAAGTTGCCCACCTACATGGTCCCCTCCGTCTTCGTGATCTTGTCGTCGATGCCGCTCGGTCCGAACGGTAAACTTGACAGGCGAGCTCTGCCGGAACCGGATGTGGCTGCAGGAGAATACGTCGCTCCGTCCTCCGAATCCGAAAAAGCCATTGCGGCAATCTTTTCCGAGCTCCTCGGAGTGGACCGTATCGGCGTCACCGCCGACTACTTTGTCCTCGGTGGCAACTCGCTCACGGCTACGCGGGCCGTGGCGCGGATAAATTCGGCGCTGGGATCCTCGCTGGGTGTTCGAGAACTGTTCGATGCTCCGACGGTCGGGGCGCTGGCTGAACTTGTCGCAGACGGTGATCGGCCCACGGGCACAGGGCTCGCTCCACGGCAACGACCGGAACAAATTCCGCTCTCACCGGCCCAGCAGAGAATGTGGTTCCTCAACCGTTTCGATCCGGAATCCGGGGCATACAACATTGCGGCAGCACTCTCGCTGTCGGGCGACCTGAACGTCCAGGTTCTGCACCAGGCGATCAGCGACGTCGTCAACCGGCACGAGGTGCTGCGAACTCTCTATCCTGATTCGGAGCAGGGGCCGTACCAGCGCATTCTCGACGAGGTGCCGGTCGATCTCGAACCGGTGGATGTCAGTGACCCAGTCGCGGTGATCAGCGAAGTGGTCGGCAGCGGGTTCGACGTCACCACTGAGGTCCCCGTGCGGGTCGCGCTTCTGCGGTCCTCTGGGCGGGAGCACGTTCTTGTTCTGGTCGTTCACCACATCAGCGGCGACGGGTGGTCGATGCAGCCACTGGCCGCGGACGTGATGACGGCATACGCATCGAGGTTGGCGGGCGAGGCGCCGCAGTGGACGCCGTTGAGTGTCCACTACGCGGACTACACGCTCTGGAAGATCGATTCTCTCGGCGACGAGGACGATCCGCGGTCGGAGGCGTCACGGCAGATCGACTACTGGCGCGGCGCATTGACGAACGTGCCGACTCGCCTCGATTTCCCCACGGACCGAACGCATCCGCCCGTCGCCTCGTATCGCGGAGGGACGGTGTCGTCGGCAGTTTCCGCTCAGACCTACAGCGCCGTGGAAACCCTGGCTCGCAGCACTCGATCCACACCGTTCATGGTCCTGCACTCCGCATTGTCGGTTCTGCTGTCCCGGATGGCGGGGGAGACCGACATCGCGATCGGCACCCCGGTCAGCGGACGCGGCGATCGGACCCTCGACAATCTCGTCGGCATGTTCGTCGGGACCGTGGTTCTTCGGACACAAGTGGATCCGGCCGCAACTTTCCGCGCACTGCTCGAGACGACCCGCAACGCCGACCTCTCGGCATTTGCCCACGCCGACATTCCCTTCGAGCGTCTGGTGGAGGTGCTCGACCCGCCTCGTTCGTCGGCGCACCATCCCCTCTTCCAGGTAGTACTCGCCACCGGCGATATTCCGACTCCATCCGTGCAGCTTCCCGGCCTTACCGTCTCTCAGGTCGCGTTGGATGCGAGGATCTCGAAATTCGATCTCCAACTGGATGTGTCGTCTCCGGGCCCGGACGGGTCGGTGACCACGACGTGGACCTATGCAGTCGACATCTTCGACGAACCGACCGTGCGCGAGATCGCGGCTCGGTTTGCCGCCGTTCTCGACACTGTCGTCGCTGAACCGGAATCAGTGGTCGGTGACCTCGATCTGCGGACGTTGCCAGAGATCGAACGCCAGGAAGCTGCAGATACGGTCGCTCTGGCAGAACTGACGCTGCCGGAGATACTTGCTGCCGGCGTCAGCAGGTCGAACGGCGGTTCGGCGTTGCTGTGCGGCGACCTCGAACTCTCGTACGACGACGTAGACCGGCGCACCAATCGGTGGGCGCGGGCACTCGTCGCGCAAGGAATCGGTCCCGAATCGGTAGTGGCGATTGCCATTCCACGATCTGCGACGTCCGTCCTCGCGACCTGGGCCGTCGCCAAGACCGGAGCCGCTTTCGTACCCGTCGACCCGAGTTACCCGGCCGAGCGTATCGAGCACATGCTCACCGATTCGGGTGCAGTCCTGACGCTGACCGACGACGTGGCGGTGTCATTGGATCGCGCCGATGTCGGCGACGCTCGACTCGTCGACTCCGAACGCACGTCACCGATTCGGATGGATAACACCGCGTACGTCATCTACACGTCGGGATCGACCGGCGTTCCCAAGGGCGTCGCCGTCTCGCATGCGGGGCTGGCGGCGTTGGTCGGCGAACAGGTTCGACGATACGGACTCGACAACCGCAGTCGCACCATGCATTTCGCCTCACCGAGCTTCGATGCTTCGGTGCTCGAACTGGCCATGGCCGTTGGTGCGGGCGCCGCGATGCTTGTTGTTCCCACCGGAGTTTACGGCGGTGCCGAGCTGGCAGATCTCATGCGCGCGTCGAAGATCACCCATGCGTTCGTGACCCCGGCAGCTCTGGCCACGGTCGAACCGGCGGACGTTCCCGATCTGGGTGTCGTGATCGTCGGGGGTGAAGCGTGCGACGCTGCGTTGGCCGCGCTGTGGGCACCGACACGAAAGATGTTCAACGCGTACGGTCCCACCGAGTCCACCGTCATGGCTACCCTCGCGGGACCCATGTCGGCGACCGATCGGATCACCATCGGTAGTCCCGTTGTCGGGACCGTCGCACATGTTCTCGACTCTCGCCTCCGTCCCGTTCCGGACGGTGTGACAGGTGAGCTGTATCTGAGCGGGCGTGGACTGGCCCGCGGTTACCACCGTCGCGGCGACCTGACGGCAGCTCGATTCGTTGCCGATCCCGCACGCTCGGGCCTGCGGATGTACCGCACCGGCGACCTCGTGCGACGTCGTGGAACGGAACTCGAGTATCTCGGCCGTAGCGATTCACAGGTCAAGATTCGTGGGTTCCGCATCGAACTCGGTGAGATCGACGCAGTGCTCGCCGTGCACGCGGGCGTGCGAACTGCGGTGACGACCGCACACCAGACCGACGGGCTGCACTCGTACGTCGTTGGTGAGTATCTGGACCCGGAGGAAGTACGCACCTTCGTCTCCAGTCTGCTACCCGCACATATGATTCCGGACTCCGTGATCGTCGTCGAGGAGATTTCGCTGACACCGGCCGGCAAAGTCGATTACCGAGCACTACCCGCGCCCACGATGCACCGGAACGCGTTCGTCGCACCGGTTACGAAGACGGAGACGTTGATCAGCCGGATCTTCGGCGACGTTCTGGATGTCGACCAGGTGAGCGTGGTGGACGACTTCTTCGACCTCGGTGGAAACTCGCTGAGCGCTACCCGAGTGATGGGACGAGTCGGCACCGAACTCTCGGTTGCCCTCCCGGTTCGGGTCCTCTTCGACGCCAGGACAGTCGCGGCGCTCGCTGCGGCAGTCGACGGAGCGCACCGCAGTACCCGCCTCACTCTGACGGCCGGGCCCAGGCCGGATCGGATCCCGCTCTCGCCCGCGCAATCACGAATGTGGATTCTCAATCGATACGATCCCACCTCACCCGCATACAACATCCCGCTCGTCCTTCGCCTGCGCGGGCAGCTCGATTCCTCAGCTTTGCGAGAAGCGCTGTCGGACATCCTTCTTCGTCAC
Organism: Rhodococcus sp. P-2; assembly: GCF_016598535.1. Lineage (GTDB taxonomy): Bacteria > Actinomycetota > Actinomycetes > Mycobacteriales > Mycobacteriaceae > Rhodococcus_F > Rhodococcus_F baikonurensis. The sequence continues at coordinate 4,437,911 of NZ_CP066779.1, forward strand.
GAATCCCTGCGAACCATCTTCCCCGAAGACGCAGCTGGGCCCTATCAGTCCGTTCTCGGAGATGCCGACATACCCTTCCGTCACACGGTGGTTTCTCCCGAACAGGCTGCCGACCTGATTGTCGACGCTCTGAGCGAGGGCTTCGACGTCACCCGGGAAATCCCGTTGCGGGTGAATCTGTTCGAACTCTCGGCCGACGAACACATCCTGGCCGCCGTGGTTCACCACATCGCCGCGGACGGTGCGTCAGTGGCGCCGCTCGCTCGGGATCTGGTTCTCGCCTACTCGGCACGCCGTTCGGGAGCAGAGCCGTCGCTGACGCCCCTGGTAGTTCAGTATCCCGACTACAGCGTGTGGCAGCACCAGGTCCTCGGTTCGGAAAGTGACCGGACCAGTGTTGCTTCGAGGCAGGCCGAGTACTGGCGTGACCAGTTGGCCGGAGCGCCGGAGCTTCTCGAACTGCCCACCGATTTCCCGCGGCCGGCGATTGCGTCGTTGCGCGGAGCGAGCACCGAACTGGTGCTGACGTCCGAGATGGCCGGCGCTGTGAAGCAGGTGGGTCGCGCGCACGGAGCCACGCCATTCATGGTGCTTCATGCGGCCCTCGCGGTTCTTCTGTCCAACCTCGCCGCGACCGATGACGTGGTGATCGGGACACCGATTTCCGGACGCGGCGAACCGGCGCTGGACGACGTGGTCGGAATGTTCGTCGGCACGGTGGCCCTGCGTAGCCGTCTCACGCCGGCGATGTCGTTCCTGGATTTGTTGGCCCAGGTGCGAGCCACCGACCTCGCTGCATTCGAGAATGCGGACCTACCGTTCGAGCGGCTGATCGACATTCTGCAACCCCCTCGATCCCAGGCCCACGCGCCGATATTCCAGGTGGCACTCTCGCAAGAGCAGGAGGGAACCGCGGCATTCGCGCTGCCCGGCCTCGAGATCGAGGCCGTGGAGAACGCAGTCGTGCCCTCGAAGTTCGACATCCAGGTCACGATGGTCGAGCACGCTGATTCGATGAATCTCACCTGGACCTACGCCACAGATCTCTTCGCCGGCGAGTCCGTGGACGGATTTGCGGAGCGGTTCCACCGGATTCTCGCGCAGATTGTGGAGGCTCCCGACACGGCCGTCGCTGATATCGACGTACTGGCCGAGGACGAATACACCAGGCTCACGTCCGTATTCGGTCCGCCTGCGCCAACAGTTCGCACCCTGGCGGATCTTCTGACCCTGCATTCGGAATCCGAGAGTGTGGCTATCGTCTCCGAGTCGTGTGTCGAGATGACGTACAGCGAGCTGGATTTGCGATCCTCGCAGCTGGCTCGTCTCCTCATCGAGCGCGGAGCAGGCCCCGAAACGACTGTCGCAGTTTCCCTTCCGCGATCGGCTGAATCCATTCTCGCGCTGTGGGCCGTGGCCAAGACGGGCGCAACGTACGTTCCGGTGGATCCGACATACCCCGACGAGCGCATCGCTCACATGCTGAGAGACTCCGGTGCGCGGGCCGTCGTCACCGACTCCGTGACGGCGCCGACACTTCCGAACGGAATCGACACGATCGAGGTCGACGATCTCGATCTCGATCGATATTTCGCAGGGAAGGTCACCGATGTCGATCGGATCCGTCCACTGCACGTCGATCAGGTTGCCTACCTGATCTACACGTCAGGCTCGACCGGTCTCCCCAAGGGGGTCGCCGTCACTCACCGCGGACTGTCCGTGTTCTCCGCCCGCACCCGCACCGATCTGGCGGTATCGCGAGACTCTCGGGTATTACGACTGTCTTCCGCGAGTTTCGACGCCTCGATGTTCGAGATGATCCTCGCGTTCACTGCCGGTGCGACGATGGTGGTCGCTCCGCCGACGGTCATCGCCGGTGACGAACTCACCGACGTGATCCGGCGTCACCACATCACTCACGTGGTGACAGCGCCGGCGGCGATGACGACCGTCGATGCGACTACGCTCGCCGACCTCGAAACTGTGGTGCTCGGTGGCGACGTTTTCCCACCACAACTGCTCGACCGTTTTCACGACACGACACGACTCTTCAACAGCTACGGACCGACTGAGAGCACCATCGTCATCACCAAGACCGGGGCTCTCCCCGAGACTGCGGCGCTGTTCGGTGACGGTGTACAAGGAGGTGACCGTTCACTCGCGTCCGTCACGATCGGCACACCGCTCGAAGGCGTCCACGTTCTGGTCCTCGATTCCACCCTCAATCCCGTCCCCGTCGGGGTCAGGGGTGAGCTGTATCTGTCGGGCCCAGGGCTGGCTCGCGGGTATCACCGACGCGAGGGGTTGACCGCAGAACGCTTCGTCGCGAACCCGTTCGGGGCACCGGGCGCGCGTATGTACCGGACCGGTGACGTGGTCACCTGGACCGGCCAGGGCGAACTGGCCTACTTCGGACGATCCGACGCCCAGGTTCAGCTTCGCGGGCTCCGCATCGAACTGGGAGAGATCGAATCGGCTCTCGCCTCCGTCCGCGGAGTGATCGCCTCCGCTGCCACCGTTCACCGGCATGACTCTCTCGGCGATCAACTCGTCGGTTATGTCACCGTCACAGATGCGGTGTCGGCGGAGCAGATCCTCGACGTCGTCGCAGCGGTGTTGCCCCGAGCCTCGGTGCCCACTACTGTCGTCCTGCTGGATTCGCTACCCCTGACTCCGGCCGGGAAGCTCGATCGCGCAGCACTTCCCGTTCCGGAGTTCATCGCCTCGGCGACGTTCCGGGCGCCGACGACACTCGCGGAGATCCGTGTCGCGAGTGCTTTCGCCGACGTTCTCGGTACCGACACCGTCGGAGCAGAAGACAGTTTCTTCGAGCTGGGTGGAAACTCGCTCAGTGCCACACGGGCGATTGCCCGCGTCAACGCTTCGTTCGGGGTCAAACTCGGTGTTCGTGCGCTGTTCGAGGCACCCTCTGTCGCAGAACTGGCTCTGCTGGCGGGCTCGGCGGAACGCGATGACCAGCCTCGATTGGAAGCGCGACCGCGACCCGAACGTATTCCGCTCTCGCCGGCGCAGACTCGGATGTGGTTCCTCAATCGATTCGACGCCGCGGCTGCCACGGACAACCTACCGCTCGCGCTTCGTCTGAGCGGCACCCTGGACGCGTCTGTACTGGCGCTTGCGCTTCGTGACGTCGTCGAACGTCACGAGTCGTTGCGTACCTACTATCCCGACACCGCGGACGGACCCCGTCAGGAGATCCTGTCCGCGTCGTCGGTGGATCTCGATCTGGTTCAGCACGACGTCACCGACGCCGAAGCGCTGGAACGGCTCTTCGCTCTGGCCGGCGCCGGATTCGACGTGACGACTGCTGTACCGCTGCGGACCGCTTTGTATCGAATCTCCGAGACCGAGCATGTGCTCGCCGTCGTGATGCATCACATCGCATCGGACGGATCGTCACTCGGGCCCCTGGCAGCCGACGTCATGGGCGCCTATGTCTCGCGTTCTACGGGTGACGCTCCGCAGTGGGAGCCGTTGCCCGTTCAGTACGCGGATTACGCTCTCTGGCAACACGATCTGCTCGGAACCGAATCCGAACCTTCAGGTGTTGCTCAGGCGCAAATACAGTTCTGGACGTCCACGCTCGTCGGAATTCCGGACCAGTTGAATCTGCCGACGGACCGGCAGCGTCCTGCCCGTCAGAGCTATCGGGGCAAGGAGATTCACTTCACGATCGGCTCGGACACCGCCGATCGACTGCGTGATCTCGCCGCCGGATCAGGCTCGAGCCTGTTCATGGTCGTCCACGCCGCGTTCGCAGTACTACTTGCAAGGCTGGGAGACAGCGCCGACATCACTATCGGTTCGCCCATAGCGGGACGTGGACACGAGTCGCTCGACGCGCTCGTGGGGATGTTCGTGAACACCTTGGCACTTCGAACCCAGGTGAACACGGCGGCGCCGTTCACGGAACTGCTCGACCACACCCGCGATCAGGATCTCGCCGCCTTCGCGCATGCGGACCTGCCGTTCGAGAAGCTCGTCGAGATCATCGATCCCGTCAGATCGACGGCACGCCATCCGTTGTTCCAGGTGGCACTGTCCTTCCAGAACCTCACGCCGACGATGTTCGCGCTACCCGGACTGCAGATTGCGGCAGTTGGCGCCCCAGTCGAGACGGCGAAGTTCGATCTCCACCTGACAGTCACCCCGGGGGAGTCGGGTGCGATGTCGGCGTCGTTCACCTACGCGACGGATCTGTTCGACCAATCCACGGTGGCGACATTCGCCAATCGCCTCCTGCGCGTGCTCGATTCGATCGGTCATGACCCGAACGTCACGGTAGGCGACATCGCTCTGCTCGGCGACGAAGAGATCGCGGCCACCGTCAAGACGTGGAACGACACCGACACCGTCGTTCCGGAGACAACCCTCGCGGATCTGTTCGACGCCCAGGTGCACAGAACACCGAACGCCGAAGCACTGGTTTTCGGTGACCGTCGCCTGACCTATGCCGAGTTCGACGCCGAAAGCAATCGCCTGGCGCGATATCTGATCGGAATCGGTGTCGGCCCGGAAGTGACTGTTGCGCTCAATCTTCGGCGTTCCGTCGAACTGGTCGTGTGCATGTACGCGGTGGTGAAGGCGGGCGGAGCCTACGTTCCTCTCGACCCGGATCAGGCGGCAGAACGCACGGCGCACATACTCGAATCCGCCGAGACCGCCGTTGTTCTGAACACTTCTCACGATTCAGTCGACGGGCCGTACCACGTCGTGGACGTCGACACACTCGAGCTGGACGGTATCGACGGGTCGCCCGTTCGGGACACAGAACGCCTCGCACCCCTGCACACGGACAACATCGCGTATGCGATTTACACCTCCGGATCCACCGGAAAGCCCAAGGGCGTAGCGATCTCCCATCGAGCGATCACCAATCAACTCTTGTGGAAGCAGGATCAGTTCCCTCTCGATGTCGATGACCGTGTGCTCGTCAAAACCGCAGCCACCTTCGACCTGTCGGTCTGGGAGTACTGGTGGGCGTTGCAGACCGGTGCCTGCCTGATTCTCGCCGAGTCGGGAGCCCAGCAGGACGGTGACTACCTCACGTTGCTCATGGAGCGCGAACAGGTGACTACGCTGCATGCCGTTCCCTCGATGTTGTCACTGCTCAGTGCCTCCGCGCGTCGGCTGCCGAGTTCTCTGACCCGGATCCTGTGCATCGGTGAGGCACTGCCCGTACAGACCGCCAAGGATGTGCGAGATCAGAGTTCGGCGCAGGTCTACAACCTGTACGGCCCCACGGAGGCCGCGGTCAGCGTCACGGCACACCGAACGAGCGATGTCGACGTGGCGACTGTTCCGATCGGAACTCCCGCATGGAACACACGATTGCATGTACTCGACGACCGCCTTCATCCGGTTCCGGTCGGTGTTGCAGGTGAGCTCTATCTCGCCGGAGTTCAGCTGGCCCGTGGGTACATCGGGGATCCGGGGCAGAACGCGACTCGTTTCGTCGCCGATCCGAATGAAACGGGAGAGCGCCTCTATCGAACCGGCGATCTCGTTCGGTGGAATGCCGCGGGCAGTCTCGAATACCTCGAGCGTGCAGATTTCCAGGTCAAGGTTCGAGGCTTCCGCATAGAACTCGGTGAGATCGAAACAGCGTTGCGCGCCGAGCCGTCGATTCAGGATGCGGTAGTCACGGTCACGACGTCAGCCACCGGCGAGCAACACCTGGTCGGTTACGTTACCGCGGTCGAGGGTTCGACAGTCGAGAAGTCGGTGATCCTGACCCGACTGCGTGCCACCCTGCCCGGCTACATGGTGCCGACTGTCCTGATGACACTCCACGCCCTCCCCCTGGGGAGTACAGGCAAGGTGGATCGACAGGCGCTCCCGGAACCGATCTTCGAGGCACGTCGATTCCGCGCACCCACCACGCCTGCCGAACTGTCGGTAGCCACCGCTTTTGCCGAGATCCTCGGTGACGGGAAGACCGACGAAGTGGGAGTCGACGACGACTTCTTCGAACGCGGCGGCAATTCGCTCAGTGCGACTCGGTTGCTCGGACGGATCAACGCCGCGGTGGGCACCGACCTGCCCGTGCGTGTGGTCTTCGAGTCGCCCACCGTCGCAGCGTTGGCTGCAGTAGTGGAAACTGCCGAGCTTTCGCGGCGACCCGCGCTGGGTTCGCAGCCGAGACCGGTGAGGATTCCGCTCTCACCGGCGCAGACTCGTATGTGGTTCCTCAACCGGTTCGATCCCGGTTCGTCGGCGTACAGCATCCCGGTGGTTCTTCGATTCGTAGGTCCGCTGGATGTCGAGGCGCTGCGCGTGAGTGTCGCCGACGTGATCGCCCGTCACGAGATCTTGAGAACTGTGTACCCGGAGTACGACGGGATGGGATACCAAGAGATTGTCGAGGCACCTCAGGTTCCCGAGATCCTCGATGTCATTGCCATTGAAGAGAATTCGCTCCACGACCTGCTGGTCGAGGTGCTCGGTGCGTCGTTCGACATCACGTCCGAAATTCCCGTGCGAGCTCATCTGTTCCAGCTCGACGAGTTCGAGTTCGTGCTGGCGATGTCGGTGCATCACATTGCGGGTGACGGTTTCTCGATGGGGCCGTTGACGCGTGATGTGATGGTTGCGTACGAGGCGCGGACCCGAGGGGTGGAGCCGTCGTGGTCGCCGCTCGAGGTGCAGTACGCGGATTACGCGTTGTGGCAGCTCGAGATGTTGGGTTCGGAAGAATCGTCGACCTCACTGATCTCGCGCCAGCTCGCGTTCTGGTCGGACACGCTCGACGGCTTGCCCTCCGTCCTCGAACTCCCGTTGGATCGGCCCCGCCCCGCGGTGGCTTCCGGTCGTGGATCGGTTCTGAACGCTCATCTCGAACCTGTCCTGCAACAGGCGATTTCCGATTTGGCTCGACGGCATCGCGCGACGCCTTTCATGGTGCTGCACGCGGCTCTGGCTGTTGTACTGTCGCGGTTCACCGGCAGTTACGACTTCGCCGTCGGGACGCCGACGGCCGGGCGCGGAGAACGCATGCTCGACGATGTGGTCGGCATGTTCGTCGGGACCGTGGTGTTGCGCACCAGCGTCGATCCAGATGAGCAGTTCCTCGACCTGCTGTCCCGCCTCCGCGACGCCGACCTCCAGGCTTTCGCTCACAGTGACGTGCCGTTCGAGCGTCTGGTGGAGTTGCTCGATCCGGTTCGCTCGCAGTCGTATTCACCGCTCTTCCAGGTCGGTCTCGCGCTGCAGAACCATCTCGATTTACGATTGACTCTCGACGGGCTGCATATCGAGAGCATCGAACCTACGGTGGTGAGCACCCAGGTCGACCTCGATTTTGTCGCGGCGGAACAGTTCGACAACGACGGTCGACCTTCCGGGCTCGTCGTTCAGCTGACGTACGCCACGGATCTCTTCGAGGAATCCACTGCCTCACGCCTGATGCACGCGTTCGAGTCGGTCTTGACTACTGCTGTAGCAGAACCGGATCGGCGAGTGGAACTTTTCGCCGTGGAGTCTGTGGTTGAGCGTGGGTTGGTGTTGGGGGGTGTGAACGTTACGGATCGTTGGGTTGAGGATGTGACGTTGGCGGATCTGGTGGCGGCTTCGGTTGAGGTGTCGTCGGCTGTGATTGTTGCGGGAGCTCGTACCCCGATGGGTCGACTCCTCGGATCGTTGAAAGACCTCTCCGGGTCCGACCTCGGCGGCATCGCCATCAAAGGCGCCCTCGACAAGTCCGGAGTCGCCCCCGAACACGTCGACTACGTCATCATGGGACAGGTCCTCACCGCCGGCGCCGGCCAGATGCCCGCCCGCCAAGCCGCCGTCGCCGCCGGCATCCCCATGAACGTGCCCGCCCTGACCATCAACAAAGTGTGCCTGTCCGGCATCGACGCCATCGCCCTCGCCGACCAACTCATCCGCGCCGGAGAATTCGACATCGTCGTCGCCGGCGGGCAGGAATCGATGTCCCGAGCACCACACATGCTCGAAAAAAGCCGCGAAGGCTTCAAATACGGCGACGTCACCCTGCGCGACCACATGGCCTACGACGGCCTCCACGACATCTTCACCGACCAGGCCATGGGCCTGCTCACCGAACAAGTCAACCAACAAGACTCCGCCCACATCACCCGCGAAGAACAGGACGCCTTCGCCGCCGCCTCACACCAGAACGCGGCCCGCGCCTGGAAAGACGGCTACTTCGACAACGAAGTCGTCCCCGTCTCCATCCCCCAACGCAAGGGCGAGCCGATCGTCTTCGCGCAGGACGAAGGCATCCGCGCCGACACCACCACCGAATCGCTCGGCAAGTTGCGTCCCGCGTTCAGCAAGGACGGCACCATCACCGCCGGCTCCGCCTCCCCGATCTCCGACGGCGCCGCCGCCGTGATCGTGATGAGCAAAACCAAAGCCGAAGACCTCGGCCTGACCTGGATCGCGGAAATCGGCGCCCACGGCGTCGTCGCCGGACCCGACTCCACCCTCCAGTCCCAACCCGCCCGCGCCATCGCCAAGGCCTGCGCCAAGGAAGGCATCGACCCCACCGACCTCGACCTCGTCGAAATCAACGAAGCATTCGCCGCCGTCGGGATCGCCTCCACCCGCGAACTCGGCCTCGACCCCGCCAAGGTCAACGTCAACGGCGGCGCCATCGCCGTCGGACACCCCCTCGGCATGTCCGGCGCCCGCATCGCCCTGCACCTCGCCCTCGAACTGCAACGCCGCGGCGGCGGCATCGGCGCAGCCGCACTCTGCGGCGGCGGCGGACAAGGCGACGCACTCATCATCCGCGTCCCCAAGGTGTAATCAGTTCCTGCTGACCAGACAGGTCGCCGAGCCCTCATCGTGCTCGGCGACCTGTCTGCTTCACGCCGGAGTCACGTCGGATCGAGTGTCGTCGAGCGGTTACGCAACAACTTCTCGATCTCCGACCGTCGGTATCTCCGATGTCCGCCAAGCGTTCTCAGCGTTCCGACTTTGCCCTCCCTCGCCCATCTCGATACCGTCGTCCGGTCGACGTGGAACAGTGCCGCAACCTGTTTGGTCGTCAGCCACTCGTCGACTGGCGCTGTGTGCTCTTCTTCTCGGCTCATTGACAGGCATTCGTAGCCGCAGCCCGGATGGACGGGTCCGATAACGAATTGGCTACCCCAGGTGCGCTGTGAAAGACTGGCTGCAAAACTTTACTATTCCTTGGGGAAACTATGTCGAAGTCGGTAACTCTGATCCGTTCCACATCACTCTCTTTGGTCGCTGAATATGCTTATGCAGCAACGGCTCCCACCGAAGCCAGACTGATCTTCCTCGCAGGATCTTGCCCGTTGAACGAGGACGGCTCTACTGCCGCCGTCGGCGATTACGCGGGACAAGCAACCAAGGCCGTCGACAACCTGAGAACCGCTCTCTCGGACGCCGGCGCGTCGATCACCGATGTGATCAGCACCCGCGTTCTGGTGGCGTCGAGCAGTCAAGAAGACCTCGTTTCGGCGTGGGAGGTAGTCCGCGACGCGTTCGGCGATCATGACGCCCCGAGCACTCTGATGGGCGTGACCGTTCTCGGCTACGACGATCAGTTGGTCGAGATCGAGGCCATCGCGGCCGTCGTCGACTGAGCTCGAACCGAACCGGACGTTCCTACCGGGGATCTTCGTGAGCCAGCGCCTGGTAGCCCTTTGCCCCCGCACGATCGACTGCGGCTCGCACAACAGCGAATATGGCCCCCTGTAGGGCTGCGGCGATCAGGACTTCCTTGCTCGACCTGCTCAAGTCTTTCGGCTCGGGCGCATTCTTGTCGTCACCGATGCGCTTCCACACCTGCTGGAAGACGGCGCCGGCCAAAATGCCGCCGAGGACGCTCGTCGCCAGTGAGAGTGGCTTGTACATCGCTTTCGATACTGCGCTCATTGCGCGGATCCTCCATGGTTCGATTTCGTACCGCCTGAGCGGGCTGACCGACTCTCACTACCCCGCAGGCGAACTGTCGAAACATTGCACCGGCGCGCCGCGAAGTCGACTGTCGCACGTTATGTTCCACGGGTTTGCCACTTCGCGGGCCGGGTAGGATCGTCTTAGCGAAAGAAGGTTGTGTAAGTCATGGAAAACTACAGAATCGAACTACCGGACGGTACAACGGTGATGGAAGATTTCGTCTCGGATCGCGCCGCAATCGCATATGCGGTCGATCTGAATCACGGGTGCAGCGAGAAAGTATCGGTATTCCGTATCACCGACGAAGGGGAAACCATCCCGACTCGGATGTGCCCCAAGCCGAATCCTGGTTCGCGGCGTCGCGCGCGAAGCGCCCGATAGAGGCCGGTCAAGAAGCGTCGAGGCGGGGGAAGAGCGTTTCTCTTGCGAGTAGCAGCAGGGCCGCAGCAACCGGAATCGCCAGCAACGCACCGACAATACCGAGCAGCGCTCCGCCCAACAGAACCGCGACAACGGTCACCAGTGCCGGGACCGCCACTGTCTTCCCGATGATCTTCGGAACAAGCAGGTAGTCCTCGAGCAGGCGTAACGCGATGAAGAACGCAACTGTCGCCAATGCCGTTGGGACAGAGACTGTCAGGGAGACCAAGGCGACGATGACCCCTGCGATCGTGGAACCGACTATCGGGATCAGATCGAGCAGGGCGACCAGCAGCGCCAGTATCAACGGGTACGGCACGTCGAAGATCAACAACCATGCGAAGGTACATCCTGCGGTGATCACGGAGATCAGAACATTGCCGAGGACGTACCCACCCACGCCTGCCAGTATCTGATCACCGATGGCGATTGCTCGTGGCCGCCGCGAATGTGGCACCAACCGATACAGATTCGTGCGGATTCGTGGATAGTCGATCAAGAAGTACGTGGTCAGTACAGCAACGATTCCGGCGTCGGCGACTGCGCTGAACACCGCCCGCCCGGCACCGAGCAAACCCGTTGCGAGCGCAGAACCCGAACCGTCCAGTTGCGTGGTGAGGTGCTGCTCGAGGTGATACTTCTCGTCGAGGTCGCTGACGATGGGATACCGGTCCCGAATGTGCGTCAGAAGTTCTGGAGCGTGCGATGCGAACTGACGCCCCTGCTCGACCAGCGGGGTGATCGCAGCAACGAGAAACAGCGCCAACATCACGGCAATCCCGAACAGCACCACGGTGACCGCGATCCAGCGTCGGAAATTTCTCCGCTCCAGCCAGACGATCACCGGTTCTATGCCCACCGCGAGAAACAGGGCCACCACGATCAGGATCAGCATGCCTCGCGCCGCAAGCAGCACTTCGATCACCGCGTAAGTCACGGCAACTCCGGCAGCGGCGGTCAGACCGATGAAGAACGGTGAACGACGATCGAACCTCGGTCCGGGTTCACCCAGCGGCCGGACGGGCGTCGCCAATGCGGCGGCTTCGCGTTCGGCCACCGCCATCGGATCCGGAGCTTGGACTTCGCTTTCGGGGTCGGGTGACGTGTCCGCGGAATTGGGATCCATCCAAGCCACCTCACGATCCGCGCGACTTCCCGGCTCGAGGGTGAGTACCCGTGCCGTAGTCGGATCAACCTCGAGGCTTCTCCGCTCCACTTCGTGTCAGCGCGAGCCCGGTTCCCACAACTCCGATGATCGACACAGCGATGGCGATGCTCGGCCAGCCGTCACTCTGCCAGTAGACGTCGTCGAGAGTGATCAGTAACGCGGCCTCGTCGACGATGAGTCCGAGCGCAATGCCCAACGCGATGCCCATCCATGTTCGTGCGCGAGGGCTTCGGTCGACGAGTCCGAAGATCGCCACCCCCGCCAACAGGAGAATTCCCCACAAGTAGTGGTGCAGATGAGTGCCGCCGGCACTGATGTCGCCGACATCCCTGGTGTCGATCTGGATCAACCACGTCACCAGACGTGCTCCGCCGAACGTCAGCGTGAAGGCCACCCACGCCAACACCAAACCGCGACGTGATTCGTCAACTTGATTCCATCTGCGAGGGAATCTGAATCTCTCGGCAGATTTCTCTTCGTCATGATCTCGAGAAAGCATGCTTCATGTTTACCCGACGCCGATCAGAGTGATGATATCGGGTAGAGACACCGAAAAGCTATTGAAGAACGAAAAAGCGGTACTCGATCTCCGAAGAGACCAAGTACCGCCTTCTCAGCTACTCGCCCAGTATCGATCAATACCAGACTTTTCGTCCGCCCACTGCACGCCCGGTAGCACCGAGGATGGACAAAACTGCACCTACGACGACCAAGATGATGCCGACGGTGGTCAGAATACTCAACCCCGTGAAGAAGCCGATCAACGCCAGAATAATGCCGAGAACAATCATGTGAGAACCTCATCCGGTATGCGTATAAAAATGATCTACTCAACTGACGCTACTACAAAAACGTCACATTCTATAAATCCGATAATTGACGTCGTAAATACTGAACTCGTATCACTACCCAATAGTCTCGACGTTAAAACATCAGCGTTTTCCTCTGCTCACCCGCTACCTTTTCGCCGGGCAGTGCTAGGTGAAAATTCGAAGATTCGAAACAGGGTGCGGCGGCCTGGTTCTCTGCACAGTTCAGCAGGGAACTCAGCGCTGGGTTGCAGGACAGGAAGCCGTTTCAGTTCTCCTCGTGAGTGACTTTATCGGCGATGCGTTCGGCGACAGCACGGCGCAATTCCGGGGTCAGCCGCTCGGCGGTCAGGGACTCGTAGAGCCACAGTCCGTCAGCTGCGAGACGGGCGATGAACTGGTCTATCGCTCCCGAATCGTCGAGGTCTGTGGTGGGGGGTAAAGCCCACCGCTCCAGCACTGCGTCCCACGGCGCCGCATGCTCGGAATTTGTCGAACCTTCGAGCATGAAGAGAAGCTCGGCCCGTGTGGCACTGTGGGCCGCGACGCGGGTGTAGGCAGTGAGCCGCTCGACGGGAGTGGCCTGGGAAGCGGCCTTTCCTGCCGCTGCGGACAAACCCGCTTCCCACTCGTCGGCGAGGTGCTGATGGATCGCCTGGACGAGATCTTCACGGGATGCGAAGTGGTAGAGAAGTCCACCTTTGGTCAGGCCGGCTTCGGCCGCGACGGAATCGAAGGTGACGCTCTTGACGCCTTCGCGCTCCACGACTCGAGTTGCCGCTTCGAGGATCTGGGTTCGTTTACTGGTTCGCACGGGATTTCCTGGGTCGAAGTGTCAGTGGCGATTGGAAGTGTCAGTGGTGAGTAGTAGCAGACAAGGTCGATCCGGGTCCGTGGCGCCGTAGCAGAAAACCGGTCACGGTCGCGCCGACTGCCATGACGGCAGTGACCACGATCATCACGACGAAGTAGGCGCTGTCGAACGCTTCCGATGCGGCGGCGATCAGCGACGAATTACCATCACCGGCCAGCCCGAGCGCCGCGTCGAGGCTATCGCGCGCGGAGTCAGGCGCGCCGGCAGGCAACGAGATTGTCGCAGTGTAGATCGCGGTCAGGAGACTTCCAAGCAATGCGACTGCTATGAGACTGCCGAATTCGTAGGACACTTCTTCAACGGAGGACGCCATTCCTGCCCGACGAGCAGGTACGTTGCCCATGATCGCGCTGGAGGCAACGGCCATGGCTGCGCCTAACCCGGCGCCGGTGACGAGTAGTCCGGTAACGAGCAAGCCCATGCTGGTGTCGAAGGTCGTCAGTACCAGCATCGAGCCCACCGTACTGAGGGCGAGACCACCAGCGATGATCGGAAGAAGGCCTACCTTGTGCAGAGTCGCACCGGCAACCATGGCCGTCGGCAACGCCCCCAGAGCGACAGCGGCGACCAGGAGGCCGGCGTGCAGCGGCGAGAATCCTTCTACAAGTTGGAATCGCTGAGTGGTGATCAGTTGAATACCCGCGATCGCGAACATCGAGAATCCGGCGGCCAGGACACCTGCCAGAAAGGCTCGATTGCGAAAAATGGCGAAGTCCAACAGGGGGTAGCGCAGGCGGCGCTGCCGTCGCCCGAAGGTCCACCCGCCGACGACAGTGGCGAGCAAAGCGATGGAAATGACGAGGGACGAGGAGTCGGTTTTTGCTGTTTCTTTGATCGCGATCACGAGACCGACCAAAGCCACGAGTGCGAGCAGCGAGGAGAGAAAATCCCATCGTTTTGAAGGGTCCGCATCGTTGGGTGGCGCAACGATCATTGTGGCGATGAATGCCACGATGACAACTGGGACGTTGACCAGAAACACCGACCCCCACCAAAACCAGTGGAGCAGAAGGCCGCCGATGATCGGACCGAGCGCGCTGCCCACAATGGCCAGGCTTCCCCAGACCGCAATGGCGACGTTGCGCTCACGCTCGTCCTCGAAGGTGACGCGGATCAGGGCGAGCGTGGCAGGCATCATCGCAGCAGCACCGACGGCTAGGAGCGCACGCGCCGCGATCAGGGCTTCGGGCGTTGTGGAGAACGCGGCAGCGAGTGAGGCGATCCCGAAGAACACGAGGCCGATCAAGAACATACGTCGATGCCCGACTCGGTCGCCGAGAGTGCCACTGCCGAGAAGTAGTCCGGCCATCACCACCGGGTAGGCATTGATGATCCACAGTCCCTCAGAACTACTGGCACCGAGGTCCTCCACCAGCGTCGGCAGCGCGGTATAGAGGATTGAGTTGTCGAGGGTGATGAGTAGAAGTCCTGCGCTCACCACGGTCAGCAGCAGCCAGCGGCGCCGTGTATCCGTAACCATTCCGAAGCCTCTCCAAAAGTTCCGAGACTCATAACTGTACCTTACGGAAGGTACAGTTATGAGTCCCGGTACCCGAAGGCAACATTGACGGACCTTTATGGTGACGTGCGTTCAATCGAATACGGAAGCACGGCGGCGAAGACACACCCTTGAGAACATTCTCGAAATACATAGTTGCACAAGGCTTTCGACCCTCCTTCACGTTCCAATGTCCTCGACCTTCGCCTCGACCGCCGGCGTGATGTGGCTCAACACGCAGCGCCAGCGACCTTCTCGCCGGACGAACACGTCGGTGGTCCACTCGTCGGCGTCGTACTGCCTGCCGTCGTGGTGCGCAGTATTGGTGATCCGTGTGGTGAACAGTGCAACATCACCGAAGAAGCGCACGCGAGCGTTCCCGACACGGTCCATCGCCGAATGAGTCAGGTCGCCTGAGGCCACGAAGCCCAGAAACTCCACTTTGGTCGAGACCCCCGATTCCGAAACGATGACCCAGTCGTCGGCCATGAAGTCGCCGATCCGTTCGGCGTCGTTCGAGCACATCGCGACGTTCCATTCGTCTGCGGTCGCCGTCAACGCCGCTTTCTCCTGATCCGACATGTCCACTCCCTCCCCGCCGTCACCCCTTGCGGGTGATGCCGCGACGACAGGGTTCCCGCAAGGTGGACCTCGAACCGACGTGAACGACGAGAGGGCAGCGATGACCAGCACCACCCGCACCGAGCTTGCAGCTCAGGCGTACATCTACGGCTTTCCCCTCGTTTTCAATCTCGACCAGGTCAATCGGTACGTTCACGACGGTGTCGGGGCAAACCCGGCCGCACCTTTCAACACCTTCAGCCACGCCCGCACACTTGCCGGCCCGGCCGACACCTTCGTCACGATCAACAACGACACCGTGTATTCGATGGCACAGATCGACCTCTCGGTCGGCCCTGTCGCGCTGCACGTCCCCGATACCGATGGCCGTTACTACGTCCTCCAATTCGTCGACACCTGGACGAACAACTTCGCTTACGTCGGGCACCGTGCCACCGGCACCAAGAGCGGAGACTTCCTTCTCGTCCCGCCCACCTGGACCGGAACCCCGGCGGCCCAGACCACGGTGATCAGATTTCCCACGACTGTTGCATCGATCGTCGGCCGGTGGGCGTGCGGTGGCGACGACGACCTCCCCGCCGTGCACGCCTTGCAGGACGCCACCACCCTGACCGTCGTCGACTCCGCCGGGGCTCCGGCAGGTCTCCCGGTCCCCGACTCCGAAGTCAGCCAGGACCTCCTGTTCCTCGAGAAACTCCGCATCTGGTCGCAGGCCTTTCCGCCTGCCCCGCGCGACCGAGAGCTGCAGGATTCGTTCTCGGTGATCGGAATCGACGAGCGCGGGCCCTCGCCCTACTCCTCACCGTCTGCCGACTCGCTGTCTGACGACGAGGCAGCCGCACTCGCCGACGGATTGAGGATCGGTGAGAAGAACTTGCTCGAGGCCCTCACCAAAGGCTCCAGCCCCGAAGTCAACGGATGGAAGCTCACCTTCCACGCTTTCGACTACAACCTCGATTACTTCGAGGTCGGCGCAATCGACGATCCACAATTCAAAATCGCCGATCCCAGGTTGCGCATCGTCGAACGTGCCGCGGCGGCCAAGGGCGGGCTCTGGGGCAACCACCCCTACGAAGCGGCGTACATCATGACCTACGTCGACGATCAGGGAACGCAATTGAACGGAAACCGCACCTACACGATCAGACTCGACCCCACTCCGCCGGTGAGCGCCTTCTGGTCGCTGACGATGTACTCGGTGCCGGACTTCTTCCTCGTGGCGAACCCCATCGACCGATACTCGATCGGCGACCGCACTCCCGGCATCGTCCACGACGCCGACGGTGCGTTGACGATCACGATCAGCCACGAGGAGCCGAAAGATGCCACGGCGAAGGCGAACTGGCTCCCCTCCCCGCCCGGAGACTTCCGACCGGTCCTGAGAATGTACGAGCCTTCGCCCGCCGTACTCGATCAGTCCTACGTCGTCCCCGCTATCACTCGCTCGCGAGAATGACGGCTCGCGTCTGACGGCCTGCCCTGGGGCAGGCCGTCAGACGGACGCAGAATCAGGCGTGTGTGCCGCCGTCGACCCGGATCTCCGTGCCGGTGATGAAAGCACCATCCTCGGAAGCCAGCATCGCGATAACTCCCGCAACACTTTCCGGCCCCGCCATGGGGGCGCCGCCGGACTCCAGATCAGTGCTCAGAATCGGCGACAGCTTGCCGAAGAGCGACCAGTCGGTGTCCTCCGGCAGATACGACGCCGTTGTGTCGGTGATCCCGCTCTTCACACTGCCCGGAGCTACCGCGACGGCGCGCAGACCCTGCTTGCCGTATTCGAGAGCCAGTGCGTGAGTGAAGGACTGGATTCCTCCCTTACTCGCCGCATACGCGGCCATGTACGGGTGCGCGAAGGCTGCGGAGGTGGAGCTGAAATTCACCACTACTGCGTTGCCCGTGGCCAGGAGAGCTGGCAGTGCCTGACGAGTGACGAGGAAGGTGCCGGTCAAGTTCACGGAGATCACCTGATTCCACAAGTCCAGTGAGGTCTCGTGGGTGTGCCCGCCTCGCAGTATCCCGGCGGCGTTGACCAGTACATCCAATCCGCCGAGGTTCGAAATCGCCTGACCCACAACATCGATCACGGAATTCTCGTCTCCGATATCGACGACGACGGTGTCGAGACGACCCGCCGTCGAGGCATGTTCAGCCGACTTCCGGGTGTCTGCCAGACCCTTCTCGGAGATGTCGACAGCGACCACGCGGCCACCTTCGGCGAGCAACCGCAGCGCGGTGGCCTGCCCGATTCCCGATCCTGCGCCGGTGACAAGAATACGACGACCTTCGAAACGATTCATTGCTGTGTACCTTTCACGAAAACGAGTTGGCTGGTAATCCAGGCTCGGCGGCGCCGACACTCGCAACTCACCCGCGAGAAACTTCAGGTACGGGAAATGCGCAGCACTGCAACAGGTGTGGCACTGCGAAATCTCGGCGAGGCAAAGCTCGCCGAAGTGGCGAATGTCAGACGGATCCGGCCGGTGCGGCCGAGGCTCTTTCGATCCAGACAAGACCAGAGGGGCGGCGGTCGATCGCCTTACGCCCCCGGCGGAATGTCGCTACGCCGAATCGGGCCGTGCGCAGTGCACGGCCGGAAGCGAGAGTACAGCGGCGTATGGACATCACAGGCACCGTATCAGCGCGAGCACAAGTCGCTCAAACGCGTTGTCCGCGACGCAGGTTTGATTTAGGTAATCAGATGTCACTTCTGGACAACTTTGCCGACTTAGGCAGCACTAACCTGATGGCATCTCGAAAACCCGATCCAGGAGCACAGTCCATGACACATACAGACGCCACGAGCACAACAACTCCCCCGACGACCGTCCTACGAACCGCTGACCACAATCGCGGACTCAACGACGTTCGCGCCGTCGTCGAAGCAATGGAGCGACCGAGCGACCACCTGCTGCGGATCACGGCTCATTTGACGGAGTCGACCGACGATCCGACCTGGTCACGCCCGAACGTCACCGTACGTATGAATCTCGGGCCCAATTTCGACGACGCTTCGCGTGTGTACACGGTGCGTTCCTACGATTCCGCCACCGGATCGATCGTCATCGACGTGGTCCTGCACGGACAGACCAGCCCGATGATGAGGTGGGCAGCGGCGTTGACCATCGGTGATACCTTCGGTCTCACCGGTCCGCGACCACACTTCTTGGTCCCCGAAGTTCCCGGTCGACGGATCGCACTTTTTCTGGACGGCACCGCAATACCTGCGCTGTACTCGATCATCGAGCAGCTGCCAACCGACGTCGTCGGAATCGGCTGGGTCACAACAGATGACGAGGTCGCATTCGACGAACTTCCCACCCTCCCCGGCCTGGAACTTCATCGCGTGAGCGCCGATCCCGCCGAGTCCGACGACCCTCTGACAGCACGAGCACGCGAGCTCGCCGATCCCGAGAGTTACGTCGTGTGGGGAGCCGGTGAACGCAACGAGATGCGCTCAATCCGGAAGCACTTTCGATCGACCGTCGGACTCGACAAAGACGACGTCGCGATATTCGGATACTGGAAGCACGGCGTCAGCAACACCGAAATCGACCTCCGCCGGCGCGAGAACTACGAGCGCATCCTCGCCGACGGTGGAACCCTGACCGACATCGACGACCTGGCGATCGAGATCTGATCGCCCTCACCGGCCGACCTGACCGGCTGTGCACTGCGGTGATAAGTTCCTCTGTGCCAGCAGACCTCCACACAGGGGGTCAGGGAATCCGGTGTGAATCCGGAACTGACGCGCAGCGGTGAGGGTGACCGCCCGGGCTTACGCCACTGGATGAGAATCTGGGAAGGCGCTCGGGTGGAGTGATCTCGAGTCCGAATACCGGCTGGCAGCAGGGGCCAACAGGCGCCTGTTCACACGGTAACGGGCTCCGCGAACGAGCCCCTGCGAGAACGAGATTCCATGCGTCTGTCCACACTTCGCCTATCCGCCGCTGCCGTCGCGGCCCTGTTGGGTGCATCGTTGGTTGCCTGTTCCTCCGAAGACAGTGCTGCCGAACAATCCAACTCTTCCGAACGATCCGGCGCCACTGTTCAGAACTGTGGCCGAGACGTCACGGTGGAGCGACCGATCGAACGAGCGATCGCGGTAAATCAGCCTGCCGCCGAGATGCTGTTCGCGCTGGGGGTGCAGGACCGGATGGCCGGCTACGCCATGAGCGATGACGATGTCCTCCCCGAACTGCGTGAGGCGCGCGGTCAGGTCCAGGCCTTCGACACCGAGTTCCCGTCATTCGAGAGTGTCCTCGAACGCGAACCGGACATGGTTTACACGACTTTCAATTACACGTTCACTTCGGAGGGCATCGCCGACCGGACCAAGTTCACCGACCTCGGTGTCGCGACATATCAGTCACCCAGTGAGTGCACCGGCCAGGACGCAGAGCAGAACAAGGCTCTCACACTCGACGACCTGTATGACGAAATCGGGGACGTGGCAACACTGTTCGATGTCAAGGACAAAGGCGCCGAGCTGACCGAGAGTTTGAAGGATCGCGCGGCCACCGCCACGGCGTCACTGGGAGCCGAGAATGTGACACTGGCGTGGTGGTACGCAGCCACGAAGACCCCGTACTTCGCCGGGTGCTGCGGCGCACCGGGAATCATGACCGACGCGGTGGGCGCAAAGAACGCCTTCGACGACAACAAGCAGTACTGGCCCGAAATCGGTTGGGAGAGTGTGCTCGACCGGGACCCCACCGTGCTGGTGCTCGCTGATCTCGACCGCGGCGGAGACGGCGACAGTGTGGCTGCCAAGATCGCGTTCCTCGAATCGGACCCGGTAGCCAGCAAGCTCACCGCAGTGAAGAACAAGCGATACATCATCCTCGAAGGCACGACGATGGATCCCTCGATCCGCAACGTCGGTGGCATCGAACAGCTCTCCGACGGTCTGCGCCGGTTGGGTGTGGTCTAGATGTCCACGGAAGTCAGCGAACTGGTGCGTCAATGGGACGACCAGCAGGCGGCATACATCGCCGATCGCGAGAAGCGCTTCGACGTGATTCTCGACGTTCTCGAATTGCAGTACGCGCACGCTCCGTTCACAGTCGTCGACCTGGCCTGCGGACCTGGTTCGTTGAGCGTCCGGATCCTCGAGAAGTTCGGGCACGCGAGCGTTGTGGGGATCGACTACGACCCGATGTTGCTGGAAGTCGCCCGCCAGTCGTCGACTCGTTTCGGCGACCGAATGCAGCTGGTCGACGCAGACCTGCTGAGTACCGATTGGCCGACTTCGGTGACTGCGCCGGTTCAGGCGATCGTGTCGACGACCGCGCTGCACTGGTTGCAACCGCAGCAGCTCGTCGAGGTGTACCGGCAGTGCTGCGAACTGCTGAGCCCCGACGGCGTTCTGCTCAACGGTGATCACTTTCGCTTCGACGGCCGCTCCCCTGTCATCGGATGGTGGGCGAAGGCACACGACGAGCAGACACAACGCTCCGCTTTTGCTGCCGGGGCTCCCGCGTGGGACAGCTGGTGGGACGAGTTGCGGGCCACTCCCGGGATCGGGGCACTGACCGACGAGCGTGAGCGCAGATTCGCCGGTCGCGACGCCACCGCGCCCACCGCCGTCGATTTCCAATTGGCGGCGCTCGCGCAAGCAGGTTTCCGGGAGTCGGGTACGGTCTGGCAACTGTTCGACGACTACGTGGTCTACGGCGTGAGATGACGACAAGAGTTCGGCTGCGTGACAACCCGACTGCCGTCAGCCTGCTGTGGGTGATCGGTGTTGTCACGCTGGCCGGGTCGGCCGCCGTGGCGATCACGTTGGGGCCGGCGGGCCTGTCGGTCGGTGAGGTGACCTCGATCGTCGTCGGGCACTTCGGAGGTACCGCGGCGGACGTCACACCTATCCGCGACGGCATCGTGTGGGATCTCCGTCTGCCGCGTACTCTGCTCGCCGCGCTCTGCGGTGCCGGTCTCGGGTTGTGTGGAGCGATCATGCAGTCGCTGCTTCGCAATCCACTGGCCGATCCGTTTGTCCTCGGCATCTCGTCCGGCGCCTCGACCGGTGCCGTACTGATCGTGATCCTCGGAGTGGGCTCGGGAGTGATCGGACTGTCGAGCGGCGCCTTCATCGGCGCGGTGATCTCCTTTGCCCTTGTGCTGCTGCTCGCCCACGCGGCCGGCGGCACGCCGGATCGGGTGATCCTGGCCGGCGTCGCCGCGACCCAACTGTTCTCCGCGCTCACCTCGTTCATCGTCATCACCTCGGCCGATCCCGAGCAGACCCGCGGTGTGATGTTCTGGCTCCTGGGCTCACTCGGTGGCGCCGACTGGCTCGACGTCGCGCTCTGCGCTGCGGTGGTCGCAGTCGGCCTCGTGGTCTGTCTGACTCACTCCCGCGCACTCGACGCCTTCGCCTTCGGTGAGGACGCGGCGGCGTCACTGGGAGTGAACGTGTGGCGGGTGCGCGTGACCCTGTTGTTGGCTACAGCTTTGATGACCGCGGTGATCGTGAGCGTCGCAGGCGCCATCGGCTTCGTGGGCCTCGTCCTCCCTCATGCGGCACGGGCCCTCGTCGGGTCGAACCACCGCCGACTCCTGCCCGCGTCTGCACTGATCGGCTCCATCTTCCTGGTCTGGGTCGACGCTGTGGCACGCACAGCCATTGCACCGCAGGAACTCCCGGCCGGCGTGGTGACCGCACTGGTCGGTGTGCCTGCGTTCGCCGTCATCCTCTGGAGACGGAAGGCCAGGCCATGACACTCGAAGCAACCGGTGTCAGCTGGCGGGTCGGCGAGGCGCTCATAGTCGACGACCTCGACGTGTCCCCCATCGTCGGAAGCACGGTAGGACTCCTCGGCCCCAATGGCTCGGGTAAGTCGACACTGCTGAAACTGCTTGCCGGGCAGAACCGTCCGACGTCCGGTGTGGTGACTCTGGACCGAACTCCGTTGCCTGACTGGAAACGCCGCGATGCCGCGCGCCGGATTGCCACCGTCGATCAGCACAGCAACACCGAGATCGACCTGACGGTAGCCGAGGTCGTCGAGCTCGGACGCACACCGCATCGCGGACTGTGGGGCGGGCAGTCGGATTCCGACCGCGACGCCGTCCGCGCTGCGATCGAACACACCGACCTCGCCGGCATGCTGGACCGTTCGTGGCACACGCTCTCGGGCGGGGAGCGCCAACGCGTCCAGATCGCGCGCGCCCTCGCTCAGGAACCTCACGAGCTGCTACTCGACGAGCCGACCAATCACCTGGACATCAACCACCAACTCGAATTGCTCGCGCTCGTGCGACGCCTGCCCACCACCACGATCATGGCTTTGCACGATCTGAATCTGGCCGCCATGTTCTGCGATTCGATAGTGATGCTGAACCGTGGATCCATCGTGGCCCACGGAAGCCCGACCGAGGTCCTCACCGCCGACCTGATAGCCGAGGTCTACCAGGTCGACGCCGAGGTCCGCTTGGACGGCCCCGGCGGCATACCCACCGTGAGATACCTTCCACCCAGCTCGGATTAGACGCGCTGGGATCTGTCATTCACGCGAGAGCATCGCCACTGCTTCGCGTTCGAGGTCGACGTACGGTTCACCACTGACGTCGATCGCCACCCGGTTGAGCGTTCCACCGGTAAACGCCCAAGGTGACGTACCCGGGTAGTCGTCGGTCACAGGCTCCCCGCTGTCACGGCCTGCGTTGAGCCCTTCGCCGCCGCCGATGCTGAACTTGCCTGGCTGAGTGCGGATTCTGCCCTCACCGACTTTCCGGTCGCCGTAGTAGAGACCGAGCACCCCGTGCGCAGTGCCCGGCGGGTCCTCACCTTCCTTCTCGAAAGTTGCTGCCAAGATCACGTTTTCGCCGATCGGAAGGTCTTCGGTGGCATCGATCTTCTGCTGTTCACTGCCGAGGAAGTTGTACACGTAATGCAGTCGGTTGTCCTTGACGTACAGCGAATGACCACCGAACCTGCCGCCATGCGAGAACAGCACGCCGGCCGCACCCGGTTCGGCCAAGTCGACAACTGCTCCGATCGAAAAGGAACGATTACGAAGGTTGACGGCGACGGCTTCCGGTACCTCGGCTCCCCCTGGACGGTAGACGTACCGGTTGCGCGGCGGAGCGAGCTGGGGGCGAGGCGTGGTGAGGAGTTCGACACCGGACCGATCGTCCAGTGGCAGAGCTTGATTGGCACCGGCCTCGTGGAACCACAACCCCACGAGCTCGGCCAGCCTGCCGGGTTCTTCATCCGCAAGGTTCCGGAGCTCGGCTCGGTCGACCTCCGTGTGGTAGAGCTCCCAGGTGTCTTCCGAGAAATGGCCCCACCCGCTCAGAGTCGGGTGCGTGGTGACGGCCTTCCAGCCGTCATGCCAAATCCCTCGTCCTCCGAGCATCGAATAGAACTGGGTGTGCTTGGCGGTGGGGATGTTGCCGGCGTCGAAGCTGTACCGCATGCTCACGCCTTGGATCGGGTGCTGGGTGTATCCCTTCACCGTGTCGGGCAAGTCGACGCCGACGCAGTCGAGCAGAGTCGGGACGACGTCGATAGCGTGGTGGTACTGATCTCGAATCTCACCACGGGCGTCGATGTCTTCCGGCCACGAGATGATGCAGGGGTCGCAGGTTCCACCGTTGAACGAGTACCGCTTCCACATCTTGAATGGAGTGTTGAACGCCATCGCCCACCCGTTGGGGTAGTGATTGTATGTCTCGGTGCTGCCCAACTCGTCCAGCTTTGACAGGTTCTCGGCGAGGTCGTCGGGTACGCCGTTCGCAATCTTGTTCTCGTTGACGGATCCGTCGGGTCCGCCTTCACCGCTGGCACCGTTGTCGGAGACCACCACGATGATCGTGTTGTCGAGCTGCTCGATTTCTTCGAGGTATTCGAGCAGGCGTCCGATCTGATCGTCGCAGTGCGAGAGGAAGCCCGCGTACACCTCCGCCATCCGTGAGAACAGTCGTTGCTCGTCAGCGGAGAGAGTGTCCCAGGGGCGGGTGAAATCCAGCGGCGGGAACGGTTCGCCGTCAGGTCCGGTGCGGGTGTCAGGAGTGCCTATCGGGTTGAGTGAGGGCAGAGTCGTGTCGTTCGGGACGAGTCCCATTTCCTTCTGCCTCGCCAGAATCTCATCACGCATGGCTTCGTACCCCGCGTCGAACCTTCCTGCATAGCGATCGGCCCATTCACGGGGTGCATGATGCGGAGCGTGTGCGCACCCGGGGGCGTAGTAGAGAAATACCGGCCGTTCCGGAGCTATCGACTTCACGTCACCGATGTACTCGAGCGCCCGGTCTGTGATGTCGACACTGAAGTGGTATCCCTCTTCCGGCGTCGACGGCTGTTCGACGGGATGGTTGTCGTGAACGAGGTCGGGATACCACTGATTGGTCTCGGCACCGAGGAAGCCGTAGAACCGCTCGAATCCGCGACCGACCGGCCAATTCCTTTTCGTGGAAGCAAGATTCATCTCGTCTTCGGCACAGAGGTGCCATTTGCCGACCATCGCGGTACTGAACCCCTGCTCGACCAGAACCTCGGCGAGCGTGGCACATTCAGGAGGGATGTGACCGTTCCCGCCGGGAAACCCGACCGCGCACTCACTGATGCAAGCCATTCCGTTGGTCGTGTGGTTACGGCCGGTGAGCAGACACGATCGCGTCGGTGAGCACAGCGCTGTGGTGTGCCACTGCCCGTACCGCAATCCGTTGCCCGCGATGCGGTCGATGTTCGGCGTCTCGATCGGTCCCCCGTAGCAACCCAAGGCGCCGAATCCGACGTCGTCGAGAACGATGTAGAGAATGTTCGGCGTGCCGGCGGCAGCCTTCGGCTGCTCGTATGGGCTCCAGTCGGGAATCGAATCGCGAATATCGAGGTTGACGACGCCTTTGAATGCGTTGGCCATGACCTGGCTCCTTGTAGGTGATCTGAATGCCAGCCTCTACGGCTGCATGGTCAATCGCATACCCCGATTGTGCTCACCGAAGCGCTGTCGCCCGAAATGGGCGATGCCATCTTCGGCAGGAAGTCCGAGTATGAGAGTGCCGGGTTTGTCATCACCTCACTGGAAGCCAGGGACCACATGAACAGTCACTTCGTCGAACCCTCCGACTCCGGTAGCCGTGACCCGCTTCCGAGCTGGCAGGACGGCACGGCGAAACACGCCATCCTGCAATTCGTCGAACGCGTGACAGGGGCGGGAAGTCCGGACGAAATCGCACCGGAAGACAGGATCGCGGTCTTCGACAACGACGGAACACTGTGGTGTGAGAAACCGATGCCGATCCAGCTCGACTTCATCTTGCGCCGCCTCGTCGAGATGACCGCCCAGGATCCGACACTCCGCGGTCGTCAACCGTGGCAAGCGGCGTTCGAACAGGACTACGCCTGGTTGAACGATGTGATCTCCAAGCACTATCGAGGCGACGACAGCGCACTGAAGGTGCTCACGGCCGGTGTCCTGGCTGCATTCGCCGAAGTCACGGTCGACGAATTCGAGAACCACGCCGATACCTTCCTGCGCACCGCCTCGCATCCCACACTCGGCCACCAGTATCTGCACTGCAACTATTCGCCCATGGTGCAGTTGCTCGATTACCTTGCAGCCAAGGGATTCTCCAACTACATAGTGTCCGGCGGCGGACGTGACTTCATGCGGCCGATCAGCCAGGAGGTCTACGGCATCCCCCGAGAACGCGTCATCGGCAGCGGCGTGGCACTGACGTGGAAGGACGACGGACACAGCGGCACGATCCTTCGTCAGCCTCAAACGGATGTCGTCGACGACGGGCCGGCCAAGCCCGTCCAGATCTGGAACCGAATCGGTCGACGACCTGTTCTCGCGGCCGGAAACAGCAACGGTGACGTACCTATGTTGAAGTTCGCCGACCACCCGAACATTCCGGCACTTCGCCTTCTCGTGCTCCATGACGATCCGGAACGCGAGTTCGACTACGTGGACGGGGCCGAGCACGCGCTCGACACCTCGCGCACAAACGGGTGGACCGTGGTGAGTATCAGAAACGACTGGAAGACAGTCTTCGAACCACCCGCCGAATGACAGTATGGATACGTGACCCTCGATGATGTCGCCGACGAACTGTACGGCCTCGACCCCGGCGAGTTCGTCGAGGCGCGTACGAAGCATGCGAAGGCTGCGCGGGAGGGCAACGACCGCGCACTGGCCACGGCTATCGGAAAACTTCGAAAGCCGACCACCGTGGGCTGGTTGGTCAATCTCATTTCGCGCGATCTGCCTGAAGAGCTGGAAGCACTTCTCGCGCTTGGTGAATCGTTACGCGACGCCCAGCGACATCTCTCGGGCGCGGACCTGCGCAAACTGACGACACAGAGGCAGCAGGTGGTGCGCAGCCTCGCCCACAAATCCGGTGAGATCGCGGCCTCACGGGGAAAGAGTGTCGGTGAGGATGCATTACGTGATGTCGCGCAGACTCTCAATGCCGCCCTTGCCGACGAGGAGACCGCCGAGTTGGTCCGACTCGGACGAGTTGTGACCGCTGCCAGTTACAGCGGCTTCGGACCGGCGGGACTTGCTGTGGTGAAAGGGAAATCGCAGCAGCACGCCCCGAAGGAACCAGCAGAAGTACCGCAGACTCCGAAGACGAAGACTCCGGATGTCGAGGCCGAACGTGCCAGGGTAAAAGCAGAATTGAAGGAAGCCAGGGCAGGCGTCGAGAAGGTCCGACGACGGGTCAAGGCCGAGACCGCCCAGCTCGAGGATGCCAGGTCGAAGCTGTCCGACCTCGACCGTCGCATCGAGGAACTCCGCGCCGATCTCGAACACGCAGAACAGGAACGACAGTTCGCCGAGAACACCGAGAAGGCTGCCGGCGTCGCGGTTCGGGAATCCGAGGAGGAACTTCGTGAGGCCGAGCGCCGGGTCGAAGAGGCAGAAGTTAGTCTCGACGCGACCAGTTCATAGACATACTGTCCATTAATCGATACGATGACTTTTATTGACCATTTGGTCATCCTGAAATCGAGTAGCTACCGACGACGCCGAACCGATGAGGGTTTGGCGTTACCCCAAACTGCTTCAACAGCTTTCGGAGTGTGAAAATGAACGGCGCCAACGACACCGAATGGAGTTTCTTACACGGCAAGCGGGTCCTTGATCTTTCACGGCTTCTCCCTGGCCCGTTCGCGACGACTCTGCTAGCGGATTTGGGCGCCGACGTGATCAAGGTCGAAGACCCCAGCCGACCCGATCCCACACGGGAAACCGGCGGACGGATGGCCTCGTTGAACAGAAACAAACGATCGATCGCGCTCGATCTTCGCATCGAAACCGATCGCGAGACGTTCCTTCGACTGGTCGAAACCGCAGATGCAGTGGTCGAAGGATTCCGACCTCAAGTACTGGCGAGCATGGGACTCGGCTATGACATTCTCCGAAAAATGAACCCCCGCATCGTATTATGCTCAATCAGCGGATACGGCCAGTCCGGGCCCTATGCCGATAAGCCAGGACACGAATTGAACTTTCTCGGCCTTTCCGGCTTCTTCGCAGTTCCCGGAGGCCTCGACGGAACCGTCACACGCCCAGGCATCCGGGCCGGCGACATGGTGGGCTCGATGTACGCCGCACTTTCGATCGCCGTGGCACTCGCGAGCGTGGACAAGCACGGACATGGCCAACACATCGACGTCTCCCTCGCCGAGGCCGCAACCGCCTGGTGCGCGCCTTTTGCGCTCATGATCCGCGACATCGGAAATCCCACTGATTCGCCAACCATCCAGGGCGACAACGATATTTTCGAAACTTCCGATGGGCGCTTACTATCTCTCGCGACTTTCGAAGACAAGTTTTGGATCGAATTCCGCACAGCACTCGGTGACAAATTTCCGACGTCGAGCGCGGAACGCTTCGATCAACGATGGCGGCGAACTCTACACAAGGCCGAGGTTCGGAAAATCTTGGTAGCAACCTTCGCCGCACAGACGTACGGGTGGTGGTCAGACTTGTTGACCACGATAAATGCCCCGTGGGCACCAGTGTTCACCGACGCGGACCAACTGATGAGCGATCCCCATGTCGTCGCTCGCGAACTATTCAGCGAGATTTCGGACGACGACGGTGAAACCTGGCCCCAGATGAGATTCCCGGCGCAGTTCAGCTTGGGACTGAACACTTTTCGGCTACCGATGCCGCAGGTCGGCGAGCACACCGAGGCGATACTCGGTGAACTCGCCACTGCGATGCACGGCGAGAACAGCTATTCGGATTTCACCTCGCCGTCGAAGCCCGAAGACCAATAGCGTCCTCGCAACGAGAGTTCGAGCAGCATCTCGGTCACTTCTTCAGGGGTAAGTGGTGGTGGGTCGGACTCGAGCCACCATTGCAGGATTGCGATCTGTTCGCCCACCCACGCCCTCGAGAGAACTTCGATGTCGATTCGCGGGGTTGCCCCGAGTGCTTCCGCCCGCGCGGAGAATATCCGCATTGCCGCAGCGCTACGGTTCTCTACGAACTTTCGCAGCGCTTTGCCGTCACCCTCACCGCGCAGAATTACGCGATAGACGTCGCGCTCCTCGGCCGCGTGTCGGAACATCTCGAGCACCGGCTTACCGGTGAAACCAACGGACGACGCAGGTACGAGTGGGCGGAGTCGCACTTCCAGATCCGCACTCAAATCGGAAACAACCTGCCCGAGCAGGTCGTCTTTGTCGGTGTAGTGGCTGTAGAAGGTCGCTCGACCCAGATCTGCGCGATCCGTGATGTCCTCGACCGTAATACCTGCATACCCCCGTTCCAGAACTAGCGAGACCAACGCATCCCGTAGCAGTCTTCGGGTTCGTCGCACCCGTCTGTCTTCTGGAGGCACTGGCTCCCCTTCCTTCGTCACTGTCATCCACAGCATAGATCAACATTGACAGGGCGATCGAATATAGACAAACTGTCCAATAACATTCACGATGTCGAAACCCTTGGAGTATTCATGAACCTAGGTACCTACCTCGCCCGGAGCGCCAGCTTCTACCCGGATGTCGAAGCACTTGTCTGTGATGAAGATCGCTGGACATACAGCGAACTCGATACAGCCACAAACCGTCTCGCGTCCGCCCTCGCACGGACCGGCGCAAAGCCCGGGCACATGATCGGAACCTTTTCCGCAAACTGTGGAGAACTGGTTGTGACCGAAATGGCCTTGTGCAAAGGAGGATTCGTCAGGGTACCGATCAACGCACGGCTAGGTGCCGACGAGCTCGCGCATATCCTCACTGATGCCGACGTCCGTGTCCTCTTCGTCGATGCCTCCCACGCGGACATGGCACTGAAGGTTGTCACCGAGGCCGGATTAGACTGCCAGGTGTTCGACTACGGCGCTGCTACGCTTGGCACCGACAGTTATCTGGATCTGCTGGCATCGGGCAGCACAGACAACGTCGAGGTAGACGTCGACATCGACGCCCCTGCTGTCCTGAACTACACATCGGGATCCACCGGCAAGCTCAAAGCAGCGGTCCAAAGTCAGGGCAATCGCTTGGCCAATATGCGCAAGCGCCTGATGAGCCCTGAAGGCGCCCCGACAGTAGGTGATCGCTACCTCGCACCTGGTCCCATCACGCATGCATCTGGCATGGTGATGCTGGGAATGTTCGCAAGGGGTGCAACCGTCGTGGTCCTTCCGTCGTGGAATGCGGAGACCTTCTTGCGAACCATTGAACGGGAGTCCATCACCACCACTCTGGTAGTGCCCACGATGCTGAACCTGTTGATGGATCATCCGTCGGTTACAGAAATCGATACGAGTTCGCTGCGCTGCATCGGGGTAGGTGCTGCGCCTGTCTCTCCACAACGCCTTCGAGATGCGGTAAAGCTGTTCGGCCCGGTCGTCATCCAGGGCTACGGACTTGGCGAGACAACCAGCGTCATAACAGTTTTGACTGCCGAGGACATTGTCCGCGGAATCGAATCCGATCCTGAACTGCTGCTCTCGTGCGGACGGCCAGCGTACGACACCGACGTTCGCGTGGTCGATGACAACGGTGAACAGGTCGAGGCGGGAGTGATCGGTGAGATCGTGGCCAAGGGACCTGACTGCGTCCGCGAGTATTTTCGGGAGCCCGAGTTGTCCGCTGAGACATTCCGAAACGGTTGGGTCCACACCGGCGACGTCGGCTATTTCCGCAAGGACGGTTACCTCTTCATCGTCGACCGCAAGAAGGACATGATCATCTCGGGTGGATTCAACATCTACTGCAGTGAGGTAGAAGCAGCCTTGTACGAACACACAGCTGTTGCCGAAGCGTGCATTGTGGGCGTTCCGGACCCGAAGTGGGGGGAAGCGGTCAAAGCCGTTGTCGTCCTCCGGAGCGGAAGTAAAACCACAGCAATGGAATTGATCGATCATTGCGGAAGCAGGCTTGCCAGCATGAAGAAACCCCGATCCGTCGATTTCGTCGATTCGTTACCGGTCAATCGAAACGGCAAAGTCGACCGCCGAGCCATCCGCGCAACGTATTGGACCACCGCTGACCGCCACGTCAACTGACAGGAATCAGACATGCCATTCGCTCTCACCCCGAGCTACGAAGACAATCCCCGACTTCAATCGCTGATCGACAACCTCCGCAACTACTTGAACGGTGAACTCGCCGAGTACGAGACAAAGCTGGGACTCACGCAGGAATCTCACTACACACGCGAGATGCTGGAGCCGGTATGGAGGCGTTGCCGCGAACTCGGCTTCTACGGCATCCACCT
This sequence comes from Rhodococcus sp. P-2, assembly GCF_016598535.1. Classification (GTDB taxonomy): domain Bacteria; phylum Actinomycetota; class Actinomycetes; order Mycobacteriales; family Mycobacteriaceae; genus Rhodococcus_F; species Rhodococcus_F baikonurensis. Next base: position 4,468,869 of record NZ_CP066779.1, read on the forward strand.
GCCAACCGAACTCGGTGGCCAGAACCTCACCTACACCGAACTCGCGGCGCTCAAGGAAGAGGTCGGCGCATCGCCGCGGGTCCTCTCGATGTCGGTGCTGGGTGACATGGGCGGCCCGCTGCGTGCAGGGTCGATCTTTCAATACGCCACTGAATACCAGTTGGAAAAGTACTTGTTGCCAGTGCTCCGCGGCGAGAAGGCATGCTGCTTCTCCCTCACCGAGAACGATGCAGGTTCAGATGTCCGCGGCATGCTCACAACGGCCACTCCCGACGGTGTCGGATGGCGACTGAACGGCCACAAGGTGTTCTCGTCCGCAGGTCCGTTTGCCGACTTCTCGGTCCTGATCGCAAAGATGGCATCCGACAGCGAGGACGACGGTCCAGATTCGTACTCGGCCTTCCTGATCGACCTCGATTCTCCCGGCTGCACCGTCGCCGACGGTGACGTCCCGATGTCCGGGCAGCACATTGAAGCGGACATCATTCTCGACGACTGCTATGTCGGTCCGGAACAGCTACTCGGAAGCCTCGGCGAAGGCCTGCGGATCGGACTGGGGCGAGTCACGGTCAACCGACTCCTGCACTGCCCGACTGCCCTCGGCGGAGCGCGTCGGGCATTGGAATTATCGTTGGAGTACAGCAAGACTCGACAAGTTCAGGGCGCGCCCCTCGCAATGTTGCAGTCAATTCAACACAAACTCGCCGACATGGCAACCGACTACTATGCTGCGCGCTCAATGACGTACGACGCACTGGCCGCACTCGATGCTGGACGGCGCCCGCGAATCGAAGCCTTCATGTGCAAACTTTTTGTCGCGGAAAAGGCCTTCGCCATCGCAGACCACGCAGTTCAGATTCATGGCAAGTCCGGTGTCGTACGTGGCTCGGAGATCGAATCACTGTTTCAACGGCTGCGCATGTTCCGAATCCTCACTGGATCATCCGAGATCCAAAAGAACGGCATCGCTCGTCAATTACTCACCTCCTGAACATCATCGAGAGGGATCAAGTCCTTTCCCTGCCCGCCAGGCCCTCACTCATTCGAGGTGAGGCCCGGTGGGCACTCGATGTTTCAGAGGTAACCACCGTGATCGATCACGAGCCGGAATACAGATTCAGTCTCGCGACGAGCGAACATTTCTCGCATGGATCCGAACTGAGTTGGGCTTGCAGGCCGACGGCATCGCAGTCGACCAGTTCTTCATATCCGAGAACGAGAACAACCTGCATATTCTGCTCGGAATGATCTGCGCTGTCATGGCGTCGGCCATAGTCCTCGGCGCCCACAGACACTGGGAGGCCACCCAAACCGCGATGCGGCGCGACCACCCCCTACCAAAGTCACCGATGATCCCGCTGGTGGTCGGCGGAGTCTGTCTCATTACGGGCCTCAGCATCGGAATGACCGTGCTGCGACGGACCATGAACGTCCGGGGTTGCAACCCGCGCGAACGGTGCTCGCCTGGCGACTCTCTGCCCTCTCCTAATTGACGGCGTCGATGATCGCAATCCGCGAGATCGTCCTGAGCCGATCCGCCCTATCGATCGCCGTGTTCACCTCCCTTCTCGTTACTACGGTCGCCATCACCGTGGGTGCAGTGATCCGAATTCATCGATTCATGTTGAATGCCAATGACTCTCGAGGAATGCCGCTAGCCGTGATGACAACGGTGGCGACTGGCGTGACGATCGCGGGACTCGGCACTTGCGCGGTCCTCAAACTTTGAAACAAAGATAGACATGATGTTTATTTATGTATATTCTCTCCATTAATGCTCGCTGTGACTTAGTACACAGCCGATCGTCACGCACAGTTCCTCCGCAGGTGATGGTCGGCGCTTTTCGAGAGGGAATCATGACCACAGAAGTTGCGTCACCTACCAAGTTTCAGCGCGGTCGGCGAGGAAAAAATCTCGCTCTCCTGACCGGCTCGACGGCAATGGACAACGCCGAGAGCAGCATGACGTCTGTGATGTTCCCACTGATGCGCGAAGCGATGGGATTGTCTTCGGCTGCACTCGGCACGATTGTCGCCGTTTCCAAAGCAGTCGGCGTCTTCACAGCCATACCCTGGGCGTTTCTTGCCCGTCGCTATTCCCGCAAGTCGGTACTCGCCGTTTGTTCGGGGTTCTGGGGCATCTGGGTCATTCTCGCAGGATTGTCCAGCAATTTCACTCAGTTCCTCGTGTTGTACGCGATCGGCGCCGCAGGCTTTGCCGGCGCCGGCGCCATCGCACTATCTATCCTCGGCGATCTCTACGAGGATTCTCGACGCGGTCGAGCAACCGGATTGGTGTACGGAGGAGTTGCCATAATCACGGGCGTAAGCGCTCCCGTATTCGGGTTGTTGTCCCGATTCGAAGACGGATGGCGCTACGGCTACATCACTACCGGGGGGATCTGCATCGTCATCGGTGTCCTGATCATGATATTCCTCGACGATCCCAAGCCTACCGACGAGAATCCCCAGCCTACCGTTGACCAACTCGGCACCAAAGCAAAGCTCTGGCGCGCGGGGATACGAGAACTCCTCGCGATCAAGACGTTCCGGTACATTCTGATCCAACGTATCTTCTCCGGCCAGAACGTCATCATGAGCTTCAGCATCGTGTTTCTCGTCGAGGAGCATGGATTTACGACCACTACGGCGTCGATCATCGCTCCGCCCTTCGCAATCGGTTATCTCGCGGGCACTTTCGTCGGGGGTCGAGTCAACGATGCAGTCCATGTAATGCGACCACGCAGCGGACGCATCCTCATGCTGCAGGCCAGCCAACTGGGATTTGCCCTTGCCGCATTAGTCGCTACGCAAATCTCCTGGAACAGCATCGGTGTTTACGCGGCTGTATTCGCAATCGTCGGCGTCCTTCAGGGTCAGGTGCCTGTGGTCAACCGTCCTATCATCATGGCGGTGGTTCCTCCGGAACTTCGAGCACTTGCCTTCGCGGTTTCCCTCTCAACCGTCGAAGCCCTTGCGTACGCCGGCTACGCATTTCTCGTCGGAATCCTAGGTGACAGAATCGGATTGCAAGGTGCGCTCTTCATCGTCACAGTCGTATTGACTGCCGTCAACGGGGTCGCGTCGGGCGCCTTGTATCGTCCGTACGCCCGCGACAGCGCGTCCTTGCTGACCGCGTCCGTCAATCCTCTGAGCGATCAGAATGCGCACTCCGAGATCAGGTGATTTCGCTCCCCACCGCACGAACTCGACAATCAACATGGAAGAAGACCTTTGATGACACGAAACATCGCGACGGACGACCTTCGCTGGGCACGCGGGTTCACCGACCCGGCCGACGTGCGGCAACAGGCCACGACGATACGAGAGTTGGTTCCGACCCGCCGGGTGTGGCGTGGCGACGGACCCAGATGGAACCCGCCGACCGACTACACCGACTTGTCCGGCATCACTCTGAACCTTCCGGATCAGCCGGAACAGTCTTTGTCCGAGTTCCTGGCGGCCGCGCATAGCGACGGCATCGCCGTATGGCATCGCGGCCGCATGGTGTACGAGAGCTTCCTGCACGGATGCAAGGCGCACGAACCGCACCTGAATGCATCGATGGCGAAATCCTACGTTGGATTGATGGCCGCACTCGTCGAAGCACAAGGATTATTCAGTCGCGACGATCCGGCGTCGAAGTTCATTCCCGAGTTGGCAGGAACTGCGTTCGGAGACAACCGGATTCAAGACCTCCTCCACATGGGACTTGATGTGACTTACGGAGGTCGGCCCTTCCATCGCACAATCGAAGCCAGCCGATTCTGGGCCGTTGTCGCTCCGAACCTGCGCCCCGCGAACTACCGTGGTCCGGAGACGATTCTCGAGCACCTGGCCACTGCGCAGCCCGCAGGCCCAACGGGCGTCGAATTCCGCTATGAGAACGGCAATGTCGAAGCAGTAGGCGAAGTATTGCGCCGCGTGACCGGGACGTCTCTCGCCGAACTGCTCAGCGAACTGGTCTGGTCTCGGATCGGAGCGGAGGAAGATGCGTTCTACATAGTCGACTCGGCCGGAACAGAAATGGCGGCCGGCGGATTCAGTGCAACCTTACGAGACGTGGCTAGAGTGGGTGAGATGATCCGTTGTGACGGTGCCGTCGGAGATCGCCAGGTGATCCCACCCGACATCGCGCAATCCATGACCGCGGGCGTGCCCGCAGGTTATCCCTCGGAGGTCAGAAGCCCACGCGCACCTATCGACGTCCCCGCGACGATGAGTTACCACGACTACTGGTGGATCCTCAACGACCCGTTCGGATCGTCCATGGCAAGCGGAATCCACGGTCAGAGACTCTTGATCTCGCGCAACCTGGAATTGGTCGTCGCGCATTTCGGAGCGCACATTCTTTCTCCTGCTTTAGACACCCCGGACTTCGTACCCGCGTTCCTTCAGATCGGCACTCATCTGGCGTCGACTTCTCGCGGCGAGATCACTGACAACCGAGGTCTCACACGCATATAGCGCGCGACAGACTTGCGGTCCCCAGCTCATGCCGACTCGGCTCACCACCGGGCGGAGACCGAGATCGGCGAGTAGGCCGAAGCGAGAAGGTACTCAATGGTGCAGAGCGCCGGGTCGACGAAGCAGAATAGGGCCTCGACGATGCGGACTGAGTTGTACGTTCGGAGCATCGACATCCGCCGGCGGGCGCGGGCGTTCAGAACTCGCCAGGGGATGCCGTTTTCCGCGATACTCCAACTAGTGAACATGCACGATCTCGACGTCTGAATGCCCGAATGGAATCGATCAGCCTGCGGCGGCTTCGAGTTCACTCAGTGATTCCTCGAGGTGGCCCAGGAGTCGCTGCAGGTGCGGCACATTGCGGCGGCAGCCGACGAGCCCGAACTGCATGGTGTCCGCGTAGCCGATGACGGTGATGTTCATTGCCTGCCCGTCCAGCGGAATCGATGCCGGATAGCAACTCTCGAGCTTCGCACCGTTCCAGTATCGCGTCGTCGTCGGACCGGGGACGTTGGAAATCACCAGGTTGAACACCGGACGCCCAGTGATCAATCGGGAGGAACCAGGGATCAGCGGTAGCCCGAGACCGGCAACGTTCAACGCGCTCAGCGCCGTGATCTGAAGGGGCGTCAGGCCTGACATCAGGGACTTGGCGCTACTCATCGAGTCGTGAATTCTCTGAAGTCGGGCCGCCGGATCCGCCAATTCGGTTGCCAGATCACACAACACCGCACCTACGGCATTGCCGGAAGCCTCACCCTCTTCGCCTTTACGAAGAGATACCGGCACCATCGCGATCAATGGCTTGTCCGGCAACGCATCCAGTTCGATCAGGTATCGCCGCAACGCGCCGGCGCACATTGCCAACACCGCATCGTTGAGAGTCACGTCTGCAACGCAGCTGACCTTGCGCAGGCGCTCGATCGGCCACGACTGCGCCGCGACACGCCTCGCTCCGGTGATCGGGACGTTGAAGATCGATTTCGGAGCAGCAAACGGCAACGGTGCGACGTGGTCCTTCACTGCCGAGGCAGCCGCGTTGACTATCGCTGGGCCCACCCCGACCACATCTTGCACGGTCTCGATCACGGAGCCCACCCGCCTTTGCAGGTCCAGCCCGCGATTGGCCCGGACCCGCCCCGAAGAAGGTCGCTGCGCCCACGGAGGCATCGAATGTCGATCGAGCGGATCCGACGAGAGGCTGCGGTACCACGCCTGAACAGCAGACACACCATCCATGAGCGCATGGTGCGTCTTCATGTACACGGCAACTCGGCCGTCGGCGAGACCTTCGATCACGTACGCCTCCCACAGCGGCCGATGCCGATCGAGCAGCGTGCCGTGGAGCATCGAGGTCAACTCCAACAATTCGCGGACTCGACCCGGTTTGGGCAGTGCGAGCAACCGCACGTGATATTCGAGATCGACGTCCTGGTCCTCCGTCCAACGCACCGGCGCGAAGTTCGACAAGAACTGCACCGGCTTGCGGCGGAACAGGGGGCGAATCGAGTCGACATCGGTGAGCGAACGGTAGAGCGACCTGGCGAATTCGCCGTCATCCCCCTCCGGCGGAACGAACAGAGACAGGCCACCGACGTGCATGGGGTGCTCCCGCGACTCCATCAGCAGGAACATCGAGTCGAGCGGCAGCATCAGCGTCATGTCGATCCGTTCTCTCGGGCAGCTGTCCGGAGTACCGATCAGCCGCTGTTCGACAAAGTTACTCGCCCTGACTTCGCACATTGGCGATTCGCGAGTTAGTGATGAGACACGGAGCACTGCAACAAATTTCAAAGCACATGACCACAGGTAGTAACGGAGCCGATCGCACTAATACTTTTGTCGGAATTTTTGCAAATTGTCTGTACATCCAAGTCACACGTGACTACCGTCACTTATCATCGCAAATCCGACTGGTCGGTTGCCTTCGAAGGAGAAATACATGTCCAGACGTCCAACGTCGCGTGCGCTTTCCGGCGCGCTCGCCACCGCAACTGTGCTCGCCACCGTCACAGCAGCGGGAACCTTGTCAGCAGGTATTGCCGGAGCCGCCCCGGCAGCGGACATTCCATTCGGCGGTTGGAGCTCCTGTCCGATCGACAATCCCGAGACCAGCACCTGCATGGACGTCACAGTCACCGGCGGCAACATGAAGATCGGCAAGCTCTCGGTCGGCATTCCCGCGGGGGCGATGCGCATCGCAGGCGGAGTTGCCTACCGAGAAAATCCGGAGGCCGAATTCGGATTCGACCAAGTATTCATCCCGCCGAACGACAACAGTCGAGGGATCTACGCCGAACCCATCGAGATCCCAGGCGGCGCACTCGGAATCGATCTACCCTTCGACAATCTCTTCGGACTGAACAAGGCCTCGGCCACCGTCGAGTCGACGTCTGCACTTCCCACCGTGGATGCATTTCAGCTTGGCGTGAAGCTACCCGTCAAACTGAAGATCGCGAACCCTCTCCTCGGCGGCAAATGCTACCTGGGCTCGGACAACAACCCTGTCCAGCTCAACTTGGATGTGACCGAATACGGCGCCCTCGAAGAGGTTCCAGGATTCCCGGATACTGCAGTGGTTCGAAACACCGGGCACACCGGACAGCCCTTCACGGTCCCGACAGCGTCCGGGTGCGGCCCGTTCGGCGTTCTGAATCCAATCGTCAACTGGCGCGCCGGGCTTCCATCGTCCACCACGTCAAACTCCCTCACCACGACGAGCGACGTCTACAACATCGGCGCCGACAGCCTCAGGCCCCAGTCGGCCGGCTCACCTGAACCCGCCGCCGTCATCGCCGAACGTAACGCCAGGTAAGTAGTTCGGACTTCATTCATCTCCGGCTTCGGTGGCGTCGAGCAATGCACCGAGGGCGCGGTGAAGTTCGGCAAGCTCACGTCCACCGGCTTCCGTCAGCACGCGAGTATTCTCCGCATCCAATTCGCGGACAATGCCTTTGGCGAGCACGATGACTCGCCCTCCCTCGTCACTGAGATCGAGGCGAACGGCGCGCCCATCGCGGTCGTCGCGTTCGCTGACGACAAATCCCCCCTTCTCCAAAGCTCGCACGAGCTTGGATATGTAGATTCGCTGCAACCCTGTGTGCGTGGCGAGTTCCCGCTGGCTGGGCCTCTCCCCCGCACTCACCAAACCGTGCAGGGACGCAAGCACCGAATACTGGGCGTGAGTCAACCCGAGATGCGCAATCGCTCTGTCAACCCCCGCCCGCCAGCGCAAGGCAAGATGCCACACCAGCGAGCCAGTCGTCCATGTTTGTCGATCTTGCATGCATATAGAGTACATGGCTACTATCTCAATATAGAGTATACGGAAACTATTTGAGGAGTCGCAATGGCCGCAATTTCCGTGCTCGACTCGACCATGGCTTACAACTCGTGCGGCGCAGGCACCCCCTTCGTGCTGATCCACGGGAACCCCACATCGTCACACTTGTGGCGAAAGATACTGCCAGACATAGGAAATCTCGGCCATGCACTCGCTCCGGACCTCATCGGCATGGGGGCTTCCGGCAAACCGGCCATCGACTACGGTTTCCTCGACTCCGCCCGCTACCTCGATGCATGGTTCGACGAGATGAAGATCGACGACGTCATACTCGTCGGGCACGACTGGGGTGGAGCACTCGCTCTCGACTGGGCCGCCCGCCACCCCGATCGCGTCCGAGGTGTGGCCTTCTTCGAAACGATCCTCCGTCCGATGACCTGGGACGAACACTTCCCGGGAGACGCACGAGCGCGGGTTGAAGCGCTGAGGGCCCCGGGCACCGGCGAAACGAAGGTGCTCGACGAGAATTTCTTTCTCGAAATTGCGCTTCACAGAACAGTTCTCGGAGCTCTACCCGAAACAGATGCTGACGCCTATCGCGCCCCTTACCCGTCACCCGAGAGTCGCCGACCCCTTCTCGCGTGGCCACGATCCTTCCCCCTCGAGGGAACTCCCGCCGAAGTGACGGCACGCGTGTCGGCGTACAGCCAATGGCTTGCCACAAGCAGCGAGGTACCCAAACTCCTTCTCACCTTCAGCGGCCCAGCCGAACTGCTCATGATCGGACCGGACGAAGTCGCGTGGTGCCGATCGAACATCACCAACCTCGAGGTGACTCAGTGCGGTCCCGCCGGGCATCTTGCCCCCGAGGATCAGCCAGGAGCAATCACCGCGGCGCTCACCGAATGGACACAGCGGCATCGTCTCAGCCCACGAGTGACGTAAGACCGACACCGACACCGACCCGCACAGCTAGCGTCCAGACCTCGCTCCGAAATGTGGGACCGACACCACGTCCGCCGGATTTGTCCGATATAACTATCTGGCGAGTACGCCGGTTGGGACGAGGTCGAGAACGAGGGGGCGTGTGTGGTGAACGAGGACGGGTTGGGGCGGACTTCCGAATCGGGGGCTCCACACCGAGTGGGTGGGTTTCTCTATCACCGCAACGGCGACCGTTGGGAGTGGTCAGCCGAAGTTGCGCGAATTCACGGTTACGAACCAGACCAGGTAGCTCCGACGACGGAATTGATGCTCTCGCACAAGCATCCGGACGATCGAAGACACGTTGCTCAGACACTGCATGCCATCCGCACTTCAGGCGGCCCGTTCAGCAGCCGACACCGCATCATCGACACTGCCGGAGACACTCACTCGGTAATCGTCGTCGGCGACAGCATCGTGGACGAGTCAGGGGATGTGATCGGTAGCTCCGGCTTCTACATCGACGTCACCGAAACCCTCGACAGCACCGTGAAGGCATCCGTCGACGAACTAGTCAACGAAATCGCCACGTCCCGCGGAGTCATCGAGCAAGCCAAAGGCATGCTCATGGTGATCTACGGCATTTCAGCCGATCGTGCCTTCGATATTCTCGTGTGGCGTTCCCAAGAGACCAACGTGAAACTCAGGGATGTTGCCGAGCAGTTGATCGTTCGCGCGCTGGACGACTTCCGGGTCCCGACGCTTCTGCGTACCCGGTTCGATCACTTGCTGCTGCAGGGTTGAATCACTAACGGGTTGAGGGATCTGCAGGGTCGAGGGATCTGCTTGAGGCGGTTCCCGTGGCTGGCTGCTCAACCTCGAGGAACCTCGCCCGCATTGATTCCGGGACGGTCCGATGCGGCCTATCCCCGTTGTTACCCAACACCGGGTAAAAGGAAACTACTCCTGGTCAGACTTTTTGTCGGAGGAGTCCTCGACCAGTTCAGGTGCTTGTTCTCGCGTTGCCATTCCGCCGTCGCCGCCCTTGTCCACGGGCCCTGGGTGCCCACCCTTGGGCGACTGGTCGTTGTCGTCTTTGTCGGTCATACGATTGTCCTCATCATCTCGTGGTCCAGGTCCTGGAGCCGGCGCAAAGACCGGGACCCAGCTCCATCTCAATCTAACGCGCTCAGGACTTCTCGCAACCCTCACCGATTTTGTTTGCATTTCAGTGCTTTCGGGCAGGTGAGTGCGAACAGCAGTTCCACGATGAGAGGTCGATTCCAGTGCGCGCAGTGACTTGGCAAGGCAAACGGAAAGTAAGCGTCGATACGGTTCCGGACCCCACGATCGTCGAACCCACCGACGCGATCATCAAGGTCACCACGACGAACATCTGCGGGTCCGATCTGCACCTGTACGAGACCTTGGGTGCGTTCATGAATGCGGGCGACATTCTCGGTCACGAACCGATGGGCATCGTCGAAGAAGTCGGGTCGGAGATCACGAACCTCGAGATAGGCGATCGCGTCGTGATCCCGTTCCAGATCTCGTGTGGCAACTGTTTCATGTGCGATTCGAGCCTCTACACACAGTGTGAGACGACTCAGGTCCGCGATCAGGGAACCGGCGCAGCGTTGTTCGGATTCTCCGAACTGTACGGATCGGTGCCAGGTGGTCAGGCTGAATACCTACGAGTGCCGCAAGCACACTTCACACACATCAAAGTTCCCGAAGGTCCCGCGGATTCGCGCTTCGTCTACCTCTCCGATGTGCTGCCCACAGCCTGGCAGTCGGTCGAATACGCCGACATCCCGCCGGGTGGGTCCGTGACAATCCTCGGTCTCGGACCGATCGGTGACATGGCGGCTCGCATCGCCCACCACAAGGGATTTCGGGTAATCGGCGTGGACCGTGTACCCGAACGCCTTGCACGCCTTGCCGAACGTGGGATCGAAACCCTCAATCTCGACGACTACGGCAGCAAGATCGGCGACGCCGTCAGGAATGCGACGAACGGCCGTGGAACCGACTCGGTCATCGATGCTGTCGGCATGGAAGCGCACGGGTCTCCGATCGGAAAGCTCGCGCAGCAGTTCGTCGGACTTCTCCCCGATGTTCTAGCCGCGCCTGCGATGCGTAACGCAGGAATCGATCGCCTCGGTGCTGTCTATTCAGCCATCGACATCGTTCGGCGCGGTGGAACCGTTTCTCTGATCGGTGTTTACGGCGGCATGGTTGACCCACTGCCGCTGATGACCATGTTCGACAAGCAGATTCAGCTCAGGATGGGCCAGGCGAATGTCAAGAAGTGGGTAGACGACATCATGCCCCTGCTCACTGACGACGACCCACTCGGCGTCGACAGCTTTTCCACTCATCAGCTGCCGCTCGATCAGGCGCCACACGCCTACGAGATCTTCCAGAAGAAACAGGAAGGAGCGGTCAAGATCCAACTGAAACCGCACCTGTAGTCCAACTCCGATCAGCTCGACGGGTTCATGCGCCGCTGCGCATCTTGTTCGCGAAACCACCGATCGTCATACTCACCTCACACACGCTCGACAGAAAGAAACTGAAACCGAAATGGCTCGCGTACTTACCGTCTCCGACAGCGTCGTCGTCAATGCCGACGCGCTCTCCCTCTACGAGCTCATCAGCGATCCCACTCGTATGGGTGCCTGGAGTCCCGAAAACTTGGGCGCGACCTTGCGAGGAGATCGCGAAAGCGCATTCCTGGGTATGGAGTTCGACGGACATAACAAACGTGGGCGCGCACAGTGGACCACGAGATGCACAGTCACCGCTGCCGACGCCGGAAAGCTCTTCGAGTTCCGCGTTCACAAGATAGGCCTCTCCACGCCGCGGATTCCTGCCGCCATCGCAACCTGGCAGTTCCGATTCTCGCCGGTGCCCGGCGGAACGCGAGTTACCGAAACGTGGACCGACGACAGGCGCGGCTGGCCGGACCTTGCGGCCGAGTTGTTCGACAAGGTTGCCACCGGTGGAAAGACGTTCGCCGACTTTCAGCGCGGCAACATCCGCAAGACGCTGCTGAACTTCAAGAGCGCCGTTGAGCAGGAAGTATCCGGCGTCGAAGGCAGCACCGGCTGACCAACTACAACCATATATGGCAGTTTCTGCCACTTTTGGTACAGTGCGGATATGGCAACAGCCCGCCGCACCGCACTACTTCTCCGCGTCTCGCAGAGTTGTGCTGCCGCTTTCGTCGAACGCGGCGACACTTCGACGACAATCGCCGAACTCGCCGAGCGTGCGGAAATCTCCGAGCGCACGTTCTACCGCTGCTTCGCCACCAAAGAGGAGAGCATCTGGCCGATGCTCGACGACGGCAACCGGAGCCTCGCCGCCGCACTCGGTGAGCAGCCACGCGATTCGGGACTTGCGCCGGCTGTCCGGAACGCCTTCGTCGCCTCGGTCGGCGAGTCTTTCGAGGCCATGACACGGTCACTGATGCCGATCATCTTCAGTGACGCTGCACTCCGGAGAGTCTGGGAGTCAGCGACTTTCGAGACGATGGAACTCATTCGCCCCGAAGTGGCCCGGCTGATCGATCGGCCGGAAACCTCGCTCGACACCACCGCAGCTGCGGGTCAGGCGACGCTCGCGGTGGTCGCAGCACTACGGGAAATGGCAGACCACCGAACCCCGGCGCCCGCGGCAATCAACCGCGCACTCGACGCGTTTTCGACATCGTATCTCTCACATCCAACTGGTAAGGAACAATCATGACTCAGGATCTCTCCGGAAAAACCGTACTCGTCACCGGCGGCGCACGCGGCCTGGGTGAGGCGTTTGCGCGCGGCATCGTCGCGGGTAACGGCCGCGTCGTCATCGGCGACCTACTCGACGACGACGGTCGAGCAGTAGCCGAATCTCTCGGCGACGCAGCGCGTTACGTTCATCTCGACGTCACCGACCCAGGGTCGTGGAAGTCTGCCGTCGAGTTCACCGTGTCCGAGTTCGGCGCCATCAACGGTCTGGTCAACAACGCCGGGATCTCCGCGTCCGGCCAGACGGTCGCCGATGAGCCCCTCGAAACGTTCCAGCGGATCATCCAGATCAACCTCGTGTCCGTACACACCGGCATCCACACGGTGGTCCCGTTCATGAAGGCAGCAGGCGGCGGATCCATCGTGAACATCTCCTCGGCTGCCGGCCTGATGGGCATGGCTCTGACCAGCGGGTACGGTGCGGCCAAGTGGGGCGTGCGTGGACTGAGCAAGATCGCTGCCGTCGAACTCGGTCGCGACAAGATCCGAGTCAACTCGGTTCACCCCGGCATGGTCTTGACACCCATGACTGCACCGACGGGCATCAGCCTCGAAGAAGGCGCATTCCCCAACAATCCGTATCGACGCGTCGGTCGCCCGGAGGAGTTGGTCGGTGCAGTCACCTACCTGCTTTCCGACGATGCTTCGTACACAACAGGTTCCGAGATCGCCGTCGACGGCGGTTGGACTGCGGGACCGTCGATCGAGTACATCGCCGGCCAGTAACGCAGAGTTCTGTTCGCTCCTCGTCTTCTGACACACGCCGGGCACCTCATATCGGCGTCAATATTTCCCTGATTGCATTCGCGGAGGGCAACTTTCGCAGTCGCTGCAGCGCTCGATGCAGGTCGAGTGACACCTCGTCCGTCGTACGGGCAAGCGATGTTGCGGTCGCCTCGGTGCCGAGGCCGACGATCAGACGCAGAACCAGGACATCGCGTTCGACAACCGGAAGGGCCGTTGGCGATGCAAGCGGCCCGCCACTGAACCCGTCGGATGCCGCCCGGGCAATCGCGACGCTCGTTCTCGCATACAGCAACCGCAGGAAAGGCTGATTCAACTCCGATCCGTCGCGCACTGCCTCGAGAACGGCGAGGCACGAGGCATCCGCGGCGGAGTCGGAGACAGTCCGATCAAGCTCGGCGCGGCACCGCAGCACAACCATCGGACGAAACGCCGCGTACAAATCGGCCATGGCTTCATTGCTACCGCTCCGTGCCGCGGCGGCCAACACCTCGAGCGCGCCTTCCTGCAACATGGGCTTACATTCTCTCTGTCTCGAAACGAAATTCGTCGTGCAGACGACCGATCAGCTGGAACCGAACAGTCCGGCAAAGGGGTTCACTGTCGGCGCGGGTGCCGGACCTTGCCCGCCTTGCCATTGATTCTGGTTGCCCTGATTCCAGTCGTTGCCCTGATTCCAGTTATCACCCTGGTTCCAGCCGCCGTTTCCACCATGGTCCCAATCGTGCGAGTGATCGCCACCCTGATCTCCGTACCAACTGTTATCAGTCTGCGTTACATCATGATTCACCGTATCCGCCGAGGCCGGCGCGGCGAGCACGGCTATCGGTACCGTCAAGACCGCACCCGTCACTGCGAGCTTGGCCCAGAAGTGCTTCTTACGTTGTTCCGGTGTGAATAGTCGAGCCATGATCGATCCCTTCTCCGAAGATTTCTCCAGACTCTCTCTGGCTGTCCCGAACGGGGCACACACCAGTGAAGTCCTGCATCCTGGCCGTCCACTGGCACTACCCTGGCAGATGCCTGGCAGGACTTACTTCAAACCGAACGCCTTGCACTACAGAATGTTCCGGCACTGACGCGCTGCTCGCACCGCGCCCCAGTTCCGACCGTTCCGTTCCAGGCGGCAAGCGGTCTCTCGGGCGTAAAGTCGAGAGAGTTCGGCTCAGTCACCCAGAGCGGAAGGACACCCAGGCAATGCGGAGCGATGGAGACACGTGGGACATCGTCAGTAGTGTCGGACTCACTGCGCTGGCAGTGGCGACGTTCCGCGCATTGGAAAGCACCCGCACGGACGCGATCATCGAGGACCAATTCGCATCGTGGTTCGTGGAAGCCGCAGCGGAGCCGCATTTCACAGCTCTTCTGAAAGATCCCGCGCTCCTCGACGACACCCCCTTCGGCGGTTTCATGGGGTTGCGAACCCGGTTCTTCGACGAATTCTTCTTGTCGTCAACCGAATCCGGAATCAAGCAGGCGGTAATCGTTGCGGCAGGGTTGGATTCGCGCGCCTATCGACTGGACTGGACCCCAGGATCGACAGTCTTCGAAGTAGATCAACCAAAGGTGCTGGAGTTCAAAGCCGAAGTGCTCACTGCGCGCGATGCCCAGCCGAAAATCGATCGACGCACAGTTCCTACCGATCTGCGCAACGATTGGCCGACTGCGCTCGAGAGCGGTGGTTTCGATCGGAACGACCCCACTGCCTGGTCGGCAGAAGGCCTGCTCGCGTACCTCCCCGGCGCTGCCCACGATGCATTGTTCGAGCGGATCGACGAACTCTCGGCGACCGGTAGTCGGTTGGCAGTGAACGACTTTCCGGCCGGTACGGACCCGAAGAAGCTGGCGGCCATCAGATCCAAGTACTTTGCCCAGAGTCCGTTCGGAGACCTGGACATTTCGCAACTGTTCTACAGCGACAAACGATCCGATCCGGGTCAGTGGTTGACTGAACACAATTGGACCGTCCGACGCTTCAACTCGGTCGAGTTGGCAGATCTGTATGATCGCCCGATTCCTGATCTCCCCGAAGAGATCGCCGCACTGTCGACGCAGCCCACTTTCCTGGCCGCAACCAAGAACTGAATCTCGCAGTCATCACGAAAGTTACTCGGGTGCAGCATTTCTCCCTATTGTCCAGCTTCAACATGCGTGTCACCACCACAAGGAGTTGACGGTACTCGAGGATGAACCGATTCAGTACTTCAGACTGAGTATGTCTACACCTCAGACGGACGCGCGCCGAAGAGAACGCTGATGAAATGAATCCATGAAACTCGAACACACACGCAGGAAGAGTCGCCCGCTCACGCTGGTGGCACTTGCCTCCGCAGCGGTATTCGCCCTCGCTGCATGTACCTCCGGGTCCGATTCTGCACAAACCTCTGAGAACAGCACAACGAGCTCCACCTCCGATACACCTGCGACAGTCACGATCCCCGACAGCTCCGTCGGCAAGCAGATCACCTGGCTTCTCAGTGCTTTCAACACGAGCACGCCATTGACCCAGGAAGAAATCGCCGAGCACTTCGGACCCACCGCACCCGTCGTCCTGACGCCTCCGGACTTCGACTCCATCCGAGCCGGACAGCCCTGGACACCAGTGAATTACACGGGAGGTGATACCGACGGCACCGTTTCCATCACCAGTGCCACCGGCGGCGCGTTCGACATCAACGTCGTCGTCGACGGCAACGGATTGGTCCTTGGAATGGCGATCACGCCGGCCAAAGACGATCATGTGCCTGCCGCATCGTGGCAAGAGCTCGAAACAGCTGTCAAAGCACTTCCCGCGCCGACGAACTTGACCGTCACCGAAGTCACCGGCGGAAAGAACGCCGAGGTCTTCGGCGTCGGCGACACCTCACCGCAGCCCACAGGGTCAACGATCAAGCTGTACGTTCTCGGCGCAGTTGCGACGGCTGTCGAGAACGGGACACTCTCCTGGGATCAGAAGCTCACCGTCACCGACGACCTCAAGTCGATGCCAGGCGGGACCATGCAGGACCTGCCGTCCGGAACCGAAGTCACGGTCCGGGAAACCGCCGGCAAGATGATCTCGATCAGCGACAACACCGCCACCGACATGCTGATCGCTGCTGTCGGGCGCGAGCAGGTCGAAGCCGAGTTCACCCCGATGGGCATGGCGGATCCTTCGCTCAATATTCCGCTGAAGCCGACCCGCGCACTGTTCCAACTCGGCTGGGGCAACGATGGCGCACAACGTGTCGCCTGGCGCGACGGAACCCCGGACGAGCGTCGAGCAATACTGGCGGCACTACCCGGCGGCCTGGTGGACATTCCTGTGTCAGCATTCACCACCCCCGCATGGCCTTTCGACATCGACTGGTTCGCCTCGCCCGCGGACCTGCGTGCCGCGCTGGTCTCGCTACAAGAGATGGCGAAGACCGAGACCGGCGCACCGGTTCGAGACATACTGGCCGAGGATCCGGCGCTCAGTGAGGAGTCCGCGAAATGGTTCACCTACGGCGGATTCAAGGGCGGCAGCTCCATCGGCGTCCTTGCAGGTGCCTACTATGTCGAACACGAGGATCGCGCCTGGGTTGTCACCATGCAAACTCATGGTGACGAGGCTGCACTGGTTGCCGACCCGGCTCTGTACTTCGATCCGGTCGACGACGCGATGCTCTTGATCCAGAAAGACGCGACCAACTAGAGCGCACGTCCCAGTTCGAGCCCACACCACCGAAAGGCCTGTCCCGACAAGCGAATCGTTGGGGCAGGCCTTGGTCATCACTCAGGAAAGCACGACACTCTCCAGTCTGTCCGCGATCGCTTTGCCGACGCCCCAGTCGAGTGCTGCGCACCCGACCGACTTGAAGACCGTGCGACCGTGACGCTCCACGCCGGATTCCATTACTGCGCCCAGTGATCGGAGGTCGGAGATGGGGAACTCCCGCGCGATTGCCGATCGGACTTCACCCGACCCCTCCAGACATCCGGCAATGTCGTCGAGGACGGTGACCGTCGAAGCATCGATGAGCCCGGCAGGAAGCTCCGTCATCGACGGACGGAAAGATCCGACTGCATTGACGTGCACGTTTTCCGGGAGTGCCGCCAGGTCGAACAAAGGTGACGTGGCGCCGGTCGCGCAACACACCACGTCAGCATTTTCGACGCATTCGTTTGCCGACCCTGCTACGGAAAACCGGAGTCCTGGATGCCGCACTTCTGCTTCGTCGACAAATCGTCGTGCATGGACGAGAGTCCGGCTGTACACCGAAACCTCCTCGAATTCTCTTACTGCGCAGCAGGAATCAAGTTGCGTCGCAGCCTGGGCGCCGGAGCCGAGGATCGCCAGACGCAGGACCTTTTCTGGCGCCAGTACGTCCGTTGCCACGCCGGAGACCGCACCGGTTCGCAGCGCGGTGAACCGGTGGGCTTCCACGCTGAACCGCGGAAGTCCGGTGGCTCCGTCGTACCAGAGCACAGTGCCTTCGATGCGCCTGCTTCCGTCGATGTCGTAGATCGTCAACGTCTTGACAACGGCGTCGCGGGTGGTCCGATGCAGCGCAGACATCACGAGCAACTGGCCGTCCGCAACAACCGTACGCGGCGGCTGTTCGAGCCTGCCCTCGTGAAGTTCGGTGATGGCACCGGCCACCGCTGCGACGGCAACCCCGACCGGAATCAGCGAGTCGAGTCTGGCGAGGTCGATGTGTGGAGCCACTGCATGATCTTCGATTTCCATCGTTTTTCGATTCCGTTTCTCGGGGTGTACTTCAGGGCTAGTTCACTGAAATTCCTTGACAACCAATCGGTAAGGTATTACACCTAATGCATCCTCGCAAGGCTCCGTACGAACCCGCCGTTCCAAACGAACGGCCCGAAGGTGGATCTGATGGACAAAACAATGACGCGGTTCTCGAGGCGTACCGCTCTGGTCGGAACTGCAACTGCACTCGCACTGATCCTCGGTGGTTGTTCAGGCGCAGCAAAGGACGCAGGTACCTCGTTCGAGCCCACCGGCGAGCCGCAGCGGGGCGGTGAACTGCGAGTTTCGATCGGCGCAGAACCGATTGCACCTGCGTTCGACATGGGAACAATGGCCGTCACGTCGGTGGGCACGGCATCGATCGCCACCCTCGCCTACAACGGATTGGTGGACTTCCAGGACGGTCAGCCGGTACCCGAACTCGCTACGGCGTGGAAGCAGACATCCCCCACTCAATACGTCTTCACCCTCCGCGATGGTGTGAAGTTCACCGACGGAACGCCGTTCGATGCCGCAGCCGTCAAATTCAATCTCGATCGATTGCTCGACCCGAACGGAACGGGTGCGAATCTGCCTCCGTCGTTGGAATCGGTTGAGGTCAGCGCACCCAATGAAGTAACGATGAATCTCTCGGCTCCGGCCGGCGGATTCGTCGCCTCGTTACGCCGTGGACGGGTGATGATGATGTCCCCCACCGCCGTGGCGCAGTACGCCAAGACCGATCCGTTCAAAGCTTCGGTGGGCACCGGTCCGTACAAGTTCGAGGAGTACAAGACCGGTCAGTACATCAGGCTCGTCCGCAACGACGAGTACTGGGCTGACGACAACTACCTGGACTCGATCAAGATCTCGATCCTTCCGGACCCGACCACCTCGATGCAGGCATTCGTCAACGGGGAACTCGATGTTCTCGGTGTGACACCGGCCCAACTCGCGCAAGTCGAAAGCCGAGGCAACTCGGTCATCAAGACGTCGATCAGCAATACCTTCAACTACGTCAGTTTCAACCAATCGGTCAAGCCATTCGACAACGTCGACGTCCGCCGTGGATTCTCTGCGGCGATCAACCGTGACGGTATTGCACAGGGCATTTACCAGAGTTATGCCGATCCGGCGAGTGGACCCCTCAGCCCGAAGATCGGCGATGCGTACTCGGACCTCTCCGGCCTTGCCTCACAGACTTTTTCAACAGACAAGGCAAAAGAATTCCTGAAGAACGGAAACTTCGACTTCGGCACGACGGTTCCGTTCAGCACCTTCACCCAGGCCCCGTTCTCGACAGAAGCGGATGCGGTTGCCGAACAGCTCCAGAACATCGGCGTCAAAGTCGACCTGAGCAAAGAGGAGTTCGGATCCTGGGCTCAGAAGATCTACACAGCAAAGAATTTCACGGTCATGAACAGCGGCCAGACCACGGCGACCGTCGATCCCGACGAGATTCTCTACCCTTTGTTCCACAGTAAGGGCGATCTGAACGCCTCTTCGATCAACGACCCTGAACTCGACAAGCTGCTCGACGCCGCTCGCGGCGAACAGGATCCGCAACTACGCGCACAGATGTACCAGCAGGCATCCAAGCTGATCGCGGACAAGGCCTACGCGGCGTTCACCGTGTACCCGCAGAAGATCGCCGCTACCAGTCCGTCGGTCGGTGGATACGAATTCACGGAGGGTGGCACCAATCCGCTCTCGAGGGTTTGGCTCGCCAAGTGAGCGTGATCGAAGCGGTACCTGATTACGACAGGCCGCCGAAGGTGAGAGAGCCCGCCCCCTCGTCCGGCCGGCTGCGGCGAATCGCGCGAACCTTGCTGATCAACGCCGCGCAACTGGGAATCGTCGGACTCGCCGCGACTTTCCTGATGTTCGTACTTCTTCGGACGATCCCCGGGGACCCCGCTCGCACGGTGAGCGGGCCCGGCGGGTCCGTCAGTCCTGAGCAGATCGCACGAATACGTTCCGAACTCGGCCTCGACAAGCCGGTGGTAGTCCAGTATTTCGACTGGCTGTCCGCAGCGGCTCATGGCGACCTCGGAAAGTCCTTGGTGCTCAACGACTCCGTGACGACCTTGCTGTCCGACCGCATCGTCGTAACACTCCAACTGGGTATGTACGCACTTGCCTTCGCATTGTTGGTGGCGGTACCACTGAGCGTCCTCGCTTCGAGGTTCACCAGCGATCGCGCGAACCGGAGTGTGCGACTGGTCGGAACGCTGGGTATCGCAGTTCCCAGCTTCTGGTTGGCACTCCTGTTGATCATCGCGTTCCAGAACGTCTTGCCGACGTTTGGATACTCGTCGATCAGTGACGGTGTCGGTGCGCATTTCCAACACATGATTCTTCCGACCATCGCGCTGGGTGTCGGTATGTCTACTCTGCTCTTCGAGACCACACGTGCATCCTTGATCGGCACACTCAATTCCGATTACGTGCGCACGGCGAGGTCATTCGGGATCCCCGAGCGTCGTGTTTACTCTCGATACGCACTAAGGAACGCACTACTTCCCACTGTGACCATCGCCGGACTGGAGATGGGCGCACTGATGGGCGGAGCGCTACTCGTCGAGAACGCTTTTGCCGTCCCCGGTATGGGCCGACTCCTCGTTCAATCCGTCTTGGCCCGCGACTACACAGTGGTGCAGGGTTGCATCCTCGTACTGGTCATCGTCGTCGTATCTGTCAATCTTCTGATGGATGTCGTCTATTCCTTCATCGATCCCAGAGTCAGGACCGACAATGACTGAGTCATTCGGGGCTGCGCTTTCCCCGTCTTCCCCAATCGCGCCGAACACACGTCAGCGGCGTCGGTTCATGGCCCGCATTCTCTCCTTACCTGGCCAGAAGGTGGCATGGAGCATTCTGTTCGTACTGGTGTCTGCGGCCGTGCTCGCGCCTCTTCTCGCGCCGCACTCCCCCAACGTCCAAGATCTCACGTCGACCCTGGCCCCACCCAGTGGTGAGCATCTCCTCGGCACCGACGATTTGGGCCGAGATCAGTTGAGCCGTCTACTGTTCGGACTCCGCACGTCACTAGCCATCAGTGCTGCCGTGACGTTCGGTGTCATGGTCATCGGGCTGCCGCTGGGAATGCTGGCAGGTTTCACCCGGGGAATTGCGAACACCGTCATTGCTCGGCTCATCGATGTCGGGTTGGCTTTGCCGTCATTGCTGCTCGCGCTCGCCCTCATCGCTGCGATGGGAGCCGGGGTCACCAGTACGGTCATCGCTCTCGTTGCGGGCTACACGCCGTATCTCGCACGGGTCACCCGCAGTGTCGTGCTCAAGATTCGTGAAGAGGAATACATCGACAGCGCAGCCGTGAGCGGAGTTCCGACCTGGCGCATCATCGTTCGGCACGTGACGCCGAACATGATCGAATCGGTGTCGGTTCAGCTGACACTGATCTTCGCCTTCACCGTCATCGCCGAGGCCGGGCTCAGCTTCGTCGGCCTCGGAATCCAACCACCGACCTCGTCCCTCGGCAACATGCTCGCCCTCGGGTCGACACACAGCATCGACCTGCCTTTGATGTCGATAGTCCCCGGATGCACCATCGCTCTGGTCGTCATCACTTTGCTGGTCTGTGGAGACGGCCTTCGACACGCGCTCGACCCGAGGAGCAACCGATGACGAAGCCGCTATTGTCGATCACGGATCTCCGTGTAGCACTGGCCGACAACCCCGCACTGCGACCGGTGGACGGAGTCAGCTTCCACATAGATTCGGGTGAGAGCGTCGCCCTGGTCGGTGAAAGCGGCTGCGGCAAATCCGTGACGTCGTACTCCGTACTCGGTCTCCTCGAAGGGTCCCTGGCGGCCCATGGAGAGATGGTCTTCAACGGCAGACGCTTCGACATGTCCGACCGTGGTGCGCTGGCGCCGCTTCGAGGCACAGACATCGCAATGATCCCCCAAGACCCCGGAACCTCGCTGAACCCAGTAGTGAGCATCGAACGACAACTCGGCGATCTCGTCCGCATCCACCACAGGCTCTCCAAACGCGTTGCGGCCAAGCGAGTACGCGAATTGTTGGCCCGCGTCGGCATTCCGGCCCCGGATCGGGTCGCCGGTGCGTTTCCTTTCGAACTGTCCGGTGGCATGCGACAACGTGTACTCATCGCGATGGCTCTGGCCTGCGAACCGACGATGCTGATCGCCGATGAGCCGACCACTGCCCTGGACACCACCGTGCAGGCGCAAATCATGGATCTGTTGCAGAGTCTCATCGCAGACGAGGGAATGTCCATGATGTTCATCTCGCACGATCTCGGACTGGTTGCACAACACTGTAACCGGGCGTACGTGATGTACGCGGGAAAGATCGTCGAATCCGGATCGGTGGGCGATGTACTGCGAGAACCGGAGCACCCGTACACGCATGCGCTTGTCGACTGTCTGGAAAGCATGAACTCGGGTGCACGACGCTTGAAGACGGTACGAGGGATCGTTCCGCCGCTGTCTGACCGAACGCGCGGTTGCCACTTCGCCCCACGCTGCGACCGCGCGGAAGACGAGTGCCTTTCCAGCTCACCCGAACTCGAAAGGAGTGGACACAGTCTCGCAGCCTGCCTGCACCCGATGACAGGTTCGCATCAGCGCGTTTCGGCCAGTGAGGTGCCTCGATGACTACACACCAATCCGTTTCCACACGGGAAGTAGCCCGTTTGGAGGGGATCACCCATTCCTTCCGTACACGTCTGGGCGGACGTGCCGTGCAGGCGCTTCGGGGCGTCGACTTGGCGATCCCGGCAGGTCGGTCTCTCGGACTGGTCGGCGAAAGCGGCAGCGGCAAGTCCACTCTCGGTCGGGTCGTGACCGGTCTGCTCGAGCCGTCCGGTGGCAACCTGGAAATACTGGGGCAGCGCGTCACCGGTAAGTCATCTCACAAGCGAGCCCCGGGATCTGTGCAGATGATCTTCCAGAATCCGCGGGCATCGATCGATCCGAAGCTGCCGATCTGGCGTGCCGTCGCCGAACCTCTACGCATAGGCGGGCATTCGGCGCGACGCAAGGACGTCGACGACTTGCTCGACCGCGCCGGGCTGAGTGCGTCGTACGGAGACATGTACGCGCATCAGCTTTCGGGTGGGCAGTGCCAGCGGGTGGCCATCGCACGCGCCGTCGCCGCGAAACCGCAACTCATCGTCGCCGACGAACCTGTCTCTGCCTTGGATGTCTCGGTGCAGGCACAGATTCTCAACCTACTCAAGGACATTCAAGAGGACTCCGGAACATCCTTTCTGTTCATCAGTCATGATCTTGGAGTCGTTCGATTCTTCTGCGACGAGGTTGCCGTCCTGTATCTGGGTCAGGTTCAGGAGTACGGTTCGACCGAGAGCATTCTGACCGACCCCGCGCACCCGTACACCCGGGCATTGGCCTCGGCATCGCCGACACTGTTCTCCGAAGCCGTGCGCGAGCGGATCATCCTCGTGGGCGAGCCTCCGAAGCCTGACAACCCACCCAGCGGTTGCGTCTTTCACGAGAGATGTCACCTGCGCATAGGCACGATCTGCGACACGGTCTCGCCTCCGACCTATTCCACACCTTCAGGCGAGGCGCGTTGTCATCTTTACGCCCCGACTCACTCCTCGAGTACACCGCTTTGATCAGTTCACTGCCCTGATCGAAACATCCTCCGCCACTACAGCTACCCCGAACGGAAAACCATGAGCACCAATCCCCTCAGAATCCTCGCCTCCATCGCCGACGTGTGTGACGACGCAAACGCCACCGTTGCGTTTCACGTCCGCAGTCTCGACGGAAAACTCGAAATCGGTTCAGGCGCTGATGCGCGTTCGGTAACCGCCTCGACCTACAAGGTTCCTGTCATGCTCGAGGTCGCCGCCCAGGCATCCGAGGGACGCCTGCAACTGGCCGACCGAATCAAGGTCCCGGCAGACAGGCGCACCATCGGGCCTTCCGGGATTTCAGCAATGACGGACGACGTCGAAGTATCCGTACGGGACCTGGCCCTACTCATGATGCAGGTCAGCGACAACACCGCCACCGACATCCTGCAAGAGATGGTCGGTACCGAGAACATCATGAGCCGACTCCGCTCGCTCGGATTGAACTCGACCGACATCACAACCGACTGCGAAGGCATCATTTCGCTTGCTCTCCAGGAACTCTCGACCGAACAATACGCAACTTTGCAGGACACCTCCACTGGCAATCCGTTCGGCTTGCCCGAGGACGAGTTCGCCGCGGCAATTGCAGCGGGCGAGTCGTTGAACGCGCGCGGTGGCAACACCAGTACCCCGCGCGAGATGACCGAACTGCTCAGCCTCATCTGGACGGACAAGGCTGCCGACGCCGAAGCCTGTGCCGAAGTGCGGCGGGTGATGGGCCTGCAGTTCGCGCCTCACCGACTCTCGTCAGCCTACGTCGACGGTCCGGCTATCTCTGGCAAGACCGGCACCTTCCTGGCCGGTGTGCGCAACGAGGTGGGCGTCGTCGACTTCGGCGACGGGGACGTCTACGTGGTCGCAATCTTTCTGCGAGACAAGAACAACCATATGCGAAACGGCAAGGTGGACGCGGCAATCGGAAAGATCGCCGCACTGGCGATCGACAGTCTTCGGATCGCCAGTCGCGACGCCGCTGCGACGGCGGTAACAGCCTGATGTCCCCTACGCTCGTCACACCCCTGTCCATGGCCGAGATGACGTGGACGCAAGTGCAGGAGGCGATGCACGACGGGATCCGCAACGTCATCTTCGCGGTGGGAGCGACTGAACAACACGGCCCACACCTGCCTCTCTCCACCGACACCCTGATCGGCACTGCGACTTCGCATGCCGTCGCGGCACAGGTCGGGGCGACGATGGTGGCGCCCACCATCGCGTTCGGGGTTTCCCCGCACCACATGGCCTTCGCCGGAACGGTCTCCTTACGCGAGGCAACATTTCTCGACGTGGTCGAAGACTACGTTCGCAGCCTCGCCGCTCATGGGTTCGACAACATCCTCGTCATCTCGAGCCACGGCGGTAACTTCGAACCCCTCGCGCATCTGATCGAGAGAGTCGGACCCCGGATCGGCGAGACACGGGTACATGCGCACACTGATCTTCTCCAGGTGCTCGCAGCCTTCGAGGCAGTGGCCGAGGAGGATTCGATCTCTCCCGAAGCATGCGGCTCTCATGCCGGCGATTTCGAAACGTCGATCGTCCTTGGACTCCGACCCGACCTCGTCGACATGAGCGCCGCCGAGCCCGGATTCCTCGGACTCTTCGACAAGAACACTGCCACAGCGTTGTTCGAGGGCGGGACGAAGGCACTGTCGGTGAACGGTATCCTCGGAGACCCCCTTGCCGCACTGGCGTCACGCGGCGAACGGTACCTCGAATCGCTGACGACAGTAGTCTCGGAGTACTTTCGTGCCGAGATCGCCGAGCACCAAGGAAGCGAAAAATGACTGGCGACGTACAGCGGGTGGTTCAAGCCGAGCTCGACGCAATGGTTGCCGCAGACACTCAGCTCGGTATTCAGGTGGCGGTGTACCAGCACGGTCAGTTGATCGTGGACGCATGGTCCGGGCACACTGAACCCACCCGGAGTGCGCCCGTGCGAAGTGACACGCTGTTCCCGATCTTCTCGTGCAGCAAGGGTCTGATGTACACGACAGTGCATCTGCTGGCCGAACGCGGCGAACTCGACTACAACGCACGGGTCAGCGACTACTGGCCGGAGTTCGGGCAGAACGGCAAAGAAGAGGCGACCGTCCGACAGGCCCTCGTACACACGTCCGGTATCCAAGACATCACACACGACTTCCACCTCGACGACTGGGACGGCACCTGCGCTCGCCTGGCCGAGTCTGAAGCCATGTGGATTCCGGGTAGCGAGACCGCGTACCGCGGACTGTCTTCCGGATTCGTTATCGGCGAGGTCGTAAGTCGCGTGTACGGGAAGCCCTTCGGCCAGATCGTCACCGAACTGATCTGCAAGCCTTTGGGTATCACGGATCTGTTCTTCGGCGTCCCTCTTTCGGTGAGGGACCGTATCGCAGTTCTCGCGAACGACGAATCAGTTCTGACCGGTCCCGCGTCGAGCCCCGATACTCGGATCATGGCGGAGCTCTTCAACACTCCGTCGATTCAGGCATCAGCTGTACCTGCCGGAGGCGCTATCACCTCCGCCCGATCCTTGGCCAGACACTATGCGTCGTTGGTCGGAGATGGTGTGGACGGAGTGCGTCTACTCCCGCCAGCGCGGACCACTCTGGCAACGACGCTGGAAACCGATGCGTACGATCAAACCCACATGGCACCGGTCCGCAAGGGTCTGGGTTATCTGTTGGGTGACAACGGAATTGCGATGGGCGCACGATCGAATTCATTTGGCCACAGCGGGTTCGGCGGTTCGTACGGGTTCGCCGATCCGGACTACGGTTTGAGTTTCGCGCTCACGAAGAATCGACTGGTTGCCACGACGCCTCCCGAGGTTCCTGCCTCGGTCGTCTTGGCGAATACGGTGCGAGAAGCCTTGTCCATCCCGAACGGTTGACCAGTGCGTATCGAGTCGTCACGATGGCAACCGACAAACGGAGAGTCTCACTATGCACGTTTACATTTCGGTGGACATGGAAGGCATCGCAGGAATTGCGACGCTCGACCAGATAGTTCGAGGAGGTCACGGATACCAACGTGCGCAAGCACTGATGACGGCCGAGGCCAATGCGGCAATTGCCGGAGCATTCGATGCCGGCGCGCAATCGGTGCTCGTCAACGACAGTCACGGAACGATGGACAACCTGCTGCACGCCGAACTGGATCCGCGGGCGCGGGTTCTGTTCGGATCGCCGAAGCTGCAGTGCATGGCAGAGGGTCTCACGGCAGAACACGACGTGGCCCTCTTCGTTGGCTACCACGCTCCCGCGGGTGGTCCGGGTGTGCTGGCACATACGTTCTCGGCTCTGTTCACGGATGTGCGTCTCGACGGCAAGACCGTGTCGGAAAGCGATGTGAACTCGCTCTACGCGGCTACCCACGGCGTGCCGGTCGGCTTGGTCACTGGAGACGACGTGATCTGCGGGTTGGTCAGCGCTACGGCTCCTTCGACCGAAACCGTCGTGGTGAAGCAGGCGCACGGGTGGTCGGCTACCAATTCGCTTCCACCGAGTCTGGCGTGCGCAGCCATTCGCGACGCATCCAGACGAGTCGTGCAACAGTGCGACTCGTTGAAGCCCACCGAGTTGCGCGACGAGTGGGTACTCGAAATCGTTCACCCGACAACAACTGCTGCGGAGATGGCGGAGGGTGTCCCCGGTTCTCGGCGAACGTCAGATCGAACCATCGAACATCGATTGAACACCGTCGACGACATCATCGGATTGATTACCGTCAACTATCAATTGGCATCTGCCGGCCTCCGCGGACAGATGACTATCGCCAACCGTCAGTAGAGGGCAAATTTCCATGAGAGTGACCATCATCGGTGCAGGTTCGATCGGGTTGTGCTCGGCGCTGGCTTTGGCTGCCGAGGGAGCCGAGGTCTGTGTCGTCGACGCGCGTGCTGCGGGAACCGGCGCATCGCGTCACAATGCCGGGTGGGTCGTCCCTAGCATGTCAGCGCCCGTCCCCGCACCCGGAGTACTGACCCAATCACTGAAATGGATGCTGCGTCCTGACAGCCCGCTGTATATCCGCCCCGGCCGCGACCCTCGCCTTGCATCCTTCCTGATTGCGATGCTTCGCAACTGCACTACAACGAGATTCGAATCCGGTCTGCGAAATCTGATGGCGCTCAGCCATCGAACTTTCGAGCTCTTCGACGAACTCGAGCGGACCGGGCTGCAGTTCGAGAATCACCGATCAGGATTGGTGCAACTGTTTCGCACACAGAAGTCGCTCGATTCTCACGCCGAAGAAATGACGCTGGTGCGAGCACTCGGCGGTGACGAATTCGACGTACTCACCAGTGCCCGGACGGCTCAGTTGATCCCGGGACTCTCGAGCTCTGTTCTCGGTGGGATCGTCTGTCCCAACGAAAGATTCCTCGATCCCGCAGCCTTCGTCGAAAGCTTGGTCACGCAATGCGAGAGCCTCGGGGTCGAGATCGTGGAGGGCACCGAACTCACGCTGTCGGCAGACTCATCCGGCAACGTGACGGCGTCTGGAGCAGACAGGCAGATGACGTCTGATCATTTTGTGGTCGCGGCAGGCGCCTGGAGCGCAGACGTGGTGCGAGCGCTCGGGTACACACTCCCCGTCCAATCCGGGAAAGGCTACGGTTTCGACGTTCCGCCGTTTTTCCCCGTCGGAACTCGGGCGTCGTATCTGTCGGAAGCCAAGGTTGCCGTCACGCCGTTGTCCGGTGCCACCCGACTGGCCGGCACAATGGGATTCGGAGGCCGAAGTGAACACATCGACAAGCGAAGGGCCGGAGGCATACTGACCTCGGCAGCCGACTATTTCGACAACTGGCGGCGCCCACCCAATGCGGTCCCCTGGACGGGGCTACGCCCGATGACACCCGACGGGATGCCCATCATCGGCCGCTTACCTCACCATCCGAATGTCACTGTCGCGACCGGCCACGCGATGCTGGGCATAACTCTAGGCCCCGTCACCGGAGAGTTGGTCGCTCGCAGCACGTTCGGCCGAAGCCTCCCGGCCTATGCCGACGTGTTCGGGCCAGGCCGCTTCAGTCGGACTTTTCGGAGCGTCCGGCCCACAACCCGCTGACGTGGTGGAGGTGTGCAGTCATGACAGCTTCGGCCGCAACCGGATCTCGTGATTGCAATGCCTTCAGGAGTTGATCGTGTTCCCGAGCCGACCCGACCAGGTCCTTGCTGCCTGCAATACCTTTGAGCCCGGACAGGCGAGTCTGATCGCGCAACTGCTCCACCACCTTGACCAGCCGTGCGTTACCCAGTGCAGCCAACAGTTCCAGGTGGAAGTCCTTGTCGAGGGTAAGGAAGGAGACCAGATCCCCCTCGGCCGCAGCGTTTTCGACGCGCTTGCTCAGCGTCCAGAGATCAGTGAGATCCAACGGAGGGTCGAGCACGGCAACCTTCGCCATTGCAGGTGGTTCGAGCATCAGCCGGACTTCGACGATCTCCTCGAGTTCGTCATCTGTCAGTTCAACGATACGAAAGCCGCGGTTCCTCACCATCTCGATGAGGCCTTGGCTCTTCAGATCGAGTAGAGCCTCGCGTACCGGGGTGGGCGAGACCTCGAGTTGCGCGGCGATGTCTCCAATCGCGTAGAGCCGGCCCGACTCCAGTTCACCGCTCGAGATCCGGGCCCGAAGGAGTCTCGTGGCATCGCTGCGCAAACTGGTCCGTGCCAGTGGTTGGAACACGGCACTCTGCTTCGGGTCGCGGGTACTACGATCTGCGCTTGAACCGGCCGGCTGCTTCGTCCCCATACCTGCACCCTAATACCGATCGATGTCCAATATGTAATACCTAACATTTTATGTGACAAAGATCGTTTCAGCTCGCGCAGTTGCGCAAGCTGAAGCCGCGCCCGGCCGACATGTCGAGCTCAGTCTCCGGCTGAGCTGACAGATGAGGGCCGGATACAGAGAAGCCGCTGTGCATCGAGTGTCACTCGGATGCACAGCGGCTTCGGTAAGTCTTAGCCCGTCGGCTCAGTCTCGTCCGACGAGAATCCGTCGAAGAATGCGATGACCTTCTGGAGAAGTGTCGCGATGTCGAAATCTTCCAAGCTACCCATTGCGTTCGTCCTTTCGTTTAACACTGAGGATGAAACGTGCATCTTGCAATTCCCAATGTAAAGCATCAATGCGATTATTTCTCGACCATGCAGCACTTCTGCCACAAAAACTCCACACAGCAAGATACGAGCAAATTGCCACGAATAACAGCTCCCACCCGCAGCATTTCCAATATTCTGAAGCTGAGAAACTTCCCCAATTCGCCAATGGGTAAATCTTGAGAAAAATTTCCGGGCGCGTCGATTCTGATAGATATCCCTGGCGAAACTCTCCACCGAAGACGGCGAGGTTGGCGAAGTTTCCACACTGTTGACACGCAGTTTTGCCAGCCTCAAAGAGGCGTCACCCACATACATAGTGGACATTCGACTGCGATAACGAACCGGTAGCAACACGATCCCAGGCACTTTCTCCCAAATTCTGACGTTCACCCATAACCACTGCATATTTCCGCTGATGAAACGCAATACCAGTCCAAAAGTCCGATAACTTTACCGGATACTGTGCACGAGATTAACTGGTCACATATCCACTGCCGCTCCGAGTGCCCACTCTCACCGAAACCTCACATCTGAATGTTGGACGTTAGTTTAGATGGGTTCACATTTCTCCGCGATCGGCGTGATAAATGCGGACTCCACGGATAAAACCGAGACAGCCCCACCGCACTCCGACAGGCACGATCCGCGACTCGACGACGTGCGGGCGGGCAGGCTCACACGAGGGTGAAATAGGGGGTGAAACATGCCAGGAGGTCTCGTTTTTCCGAGTCCGACACAGTACGTTTTCCCAGGCACGCCAGTCCCCAGATTCACACGGTGTGCAAGGGCTCGTTGACGCTTACGAGATGTTGGCAAGACCGACCACAGGCCCCGTTCTCCCGACGAGAACGGGGCTTCCTCGTGTCGGTTTCCTCCGTCGACCGACCGGGTAGACGCGAGCATGAGCGCCACCAGCTCGACCGGATCCACCGCTGGCCGCTACGAATCGACGACCCCGACCGTCGGCGTCGAAGAAGAATTCATCCTCGTCGACCCGACATCGTGGTTGCCCTCCACCGACAATGCCGCGGTCGCGGAAACCGCGTCGGCACTCGGTATGGATCTTCAGCTCGAATTGTCCCGGTGCCAGGTCGAGACCAACTCTCCGGTGTGCTAGAGCATCGGCGAACTCCGAACCCATTTGATCGACATGCGTCGGCGCGCAGCGAAAGCGGCCGAGTTGAACGGCTGCAGGCTTTTGGCCGTCGGCGCACCGCTTTCCGGGCCTTCGCGTTTCGAGATTAGCGATGCGCCTCGTTACCGACAGATGGGTGAGCGCTTCGGCGCCCTCGCTGCCGAACAGAGCATCTGTGGTTGCCACATCCATGTTGGCGTCGCTGATCGAGCCGAAGCCGTGCAGGTCTGCAATCACGTGCGCATCTGGCTGCCCGCCTTGCTTGCTCTGAGCGCCAATTCCCGTGTCCACCAAGGATCCGACACAGAGTTCGCGAGTTGGCGGGCGATCCAATGGTCCAGGTGGCCCGTCGCCGGGCCGCCGCCGTACTTCGAGAGCGCTGCAGACTTCGACACCGTGGTAGCGCGGATGGTGGATTGCGGTGTGATGCTCGACGAGCGGATGGCCTACTGGGACGTCCGTCCGTCGTGCCATCTACCGACCGTCGAGATCCGGGTTTGCGACGTTCAACCGACAGCAGACGATGCAGCGCTACTGGCAACACTTGGACGGGCTCTGGTGGCAACTGCGTTAGGCGCGATAGACCGGGGCATCGAGGCTCCGAACATTTCCCTCGAGAACCTTCGTCTCGCAACCTGGGTGTCCGCGAAGGAAGGGGTCCTGGGAACGTCGATCGATCCTGTTACCACACAAAGAATTTCGGCCACCGAACTGTTGCACCGACTCCTGATCCATGTCCGCGACTCACTCGACGAGACAGGCGAGTACGCGAGTGTGGAGTCGGCGCTGCGGAACAAATCGGTCACCGGCGGCGGCAGCGACTGGCAACAGCGAACGCTTCGCCAGGTCTGCCTTCGGGAACTGATCGCACGTGCCGTTCAACGCACCACCCCGATCGAGCCGGCACGCATGGATACACATGCGGAGCCGGCAACCGATCAGTAGTAATGCCGCCGACCGCCGACAGCGTGCCCGGCCGCGCCCAACGCGTACAGGATGATTCCGATCACCAGCAAGACGACACCAATCGTCCACAGGATCGGAATGTTCACCACGAAACCGATTATCAGCAGGATTACGCCGAGGATGATCATGACAAGCTCCTTCAGTGCGTTCACTCGGGCGGATACGCCCGCCTCGAGCCGCATACACCCCGGATACCCGTCGGCCGTGCGTTTCATACCCTCGCTGACCGGGTATTTCGCTGGGCACCATAATATTTGAAGAATCGAGCACGCCATGATGAGAATTGTGACTCTGATCGTTCTGATCTGGCTGATCGTCGGAGCCGTTGCGGCCGGCCAGCGCGGTTACTACAGCAGTTCGCCGACCAACTGTGCCGGCGTCGGGACCATCGCGCTCACCGTCATCGCGGGCCCGCTGAACTACTTCGGCGTCAATCCCAAAGTTACGGACTGCACGCTTCCTCAACCGACCGAGTGAACTGCCGATATGCAGCGCTAAACCGACTAGTCGTTACCCTGGAGGTGAGTCGACACACATCGAAGTGAGGGGCCACCATGACCACTGCGCCAGATCGCACCCGAATCGAGTTCCCGGACATCAGCTCGCGTGCGTGGGAACACCCTGCCGATCGGGCTGCATTGGTGACCCTCCGGACACTTCGGGGGTTCGACACCGTGCTGCGGACGCTGTCCGGCTTACTCCAGGAACGCCAGCATCGCCTCATGTATCTCGCTACATCCGTGCGGGTCAACGAACGCCAGTTCAGCGACCTGAACGATCTGCGACGCGATTGCGTCGACATTCTGCAGGCCGACGAGACACCGGAGTTGTTCGTCCTCCAAACCCCGATGGTCAACGCCTTCACCATCGGTATGGACAAGCCGTTCATGGTGGTCACGACCGGCCTGCTGGACGTGATGAACTACGAGGAGCAGCGGTTCATCATCGGCCACGAACTCGGCCATGCACTGTCCGGCCATGCGGTCTACCGCACCATCCTGATGCATTTGATGCGACTGGCCGGAACCATCGGTTGGTTACCCGTCGGCGGGTGGGCACTGCGCGCGATCATCGCCGCCCTCATGGAATGGCAGCGCAAATCCGAACTGTCCGGCGATCGCGCCGGATTGCTGTGCGGGCAGGACGTCCACACCGCGATTCGCGTCCAGATGAAATTGGCGGGCGGATCGCGAGTCAGTGAAATCGACATCGACGCATTCCTCGCCCAGGCTGCCGAGTACGACGCCAGCGGCGACCTCCGGGACGGCGTACTCAAGCTCCTCAACATCGAACTGCTCTCGCATCCGTTCTCGGTACTTCGCGCCGCAGAACTCAAGAAATGGGTGGACAGCGGAGACTATGCCGCGATCCTGCGCGGAAACTACCCGCGGCAAGGAGAAGACGACGGAGCGAAGATCAGCGACGAGTTCAAGAATGCAGCCAAGACCTACAAGCAGAACTTCGACGAGTCAGAGGACCCACTGATCCGAATGGTGCGCGAGATCGGCAGCGGACTGGGCGGCGCGGTCGGCGCCGTCGGAAACGGCGTCGGCGACGTCGCGTCGGATATCAAGGAACGATTTACTCACTGGCGCAAGAGTTCCGACAGAACGAAGGGCACCGACGACGCCGAGTGAGCAGAATCGGGACCTGCCACCGAAGGCAGTCGGCGGCAGGTCCCGGGCTCTTGGCGTGAGAGTGATGCAGGCTTCCCTCTGCACCACCCTCACGTTCACAGACAGTACCAGCAGTCGAACAAACGTGCGAACTGAAAGCGGTCGTGTCGAATACCCGGTTGTCGGGTACGCGGCATAGGACCACTACAGAAGGGAGCCGACATGCATGCTGGGCGACTGAAGAAGGTCGGTTCGAGTGACGGCCCGTTTGCCTCCGTGTACTTCGAAGACGTCCGCAACCGGGAGGATGCGCGCGAGCGCTTCGAACTCGAATGGCGCTCGATGCGCAATCAACTCTCGAAACAGGGCGCGTCCGAAACGCTCATCGCACGACTGGACGAGGTGAAGGACAACCATCACGGAATCTCGGGACGCGCTGGGCGAGCGATCGTCGCCACATCCGAAGCAGTGCTGATCGACGATATTCTGCTCGAACCCGCCGGATCGACCATCGCAACCTTGGGCGAGCTGCCCTACTTGATTCCACTGATCGCACACGGATACGACACCGAGCCCTTCCTCATCGCCAAGGTCGACCACACCGGCGCGGACCTGTGCGTGCGCGATGCCCGCGGGCGTGACGTGTACGGCGAATCGGTCGACGGCGACGGCTTCCCGGTACACAAGGCGCACGTGGGCGGCCAGGAGCGGTACACCGACAGTCAAAGCCTCGTGGAGGAGAACATCCGGAAGAACCTGGCACAGGCTGCGGAGCGCGCGGCATCGCTCGCCCGCGAACACAAGGTCGCGCTGGTGGTCGTGATCGGAGAAGTACAGTCACGCAAAGCTTTTGCACAGCTCCTACCGTCGACGCTACGAGTGGTGGATGTCGAAAAGGGTTCACGTTCAGTGGGTTCGTCACCTGCTGAGGTGTCCAAGTCGATTCGTGAACTGATCGATACGCAGCGGCTGCGCAGGATGGACTCGGAAACCGAACGCTACGTCGCAGAGCAGGGACGGGACTCCGGTCTCTCCATCGACGGGACCGCGCGCGTCCTCGACGCTCTCGAACAGGGCAAGGTCGAGACACTGTTGCTCACCGATCCCGACGACAAGGAAGTCACCAGCGGAAAGTTGATCGGGCCCGCCGATCGCGTACTCCCCTACATCGCAATCGGGACCGGAACCGAACTGGTACAGATCGACGAACGCCTGGTTCTCGCCGACGGATACGGCGCGATTCTCCGGCATCCCTGAACACCGGCAGCCTGATCGGATTCGGTGGGTGAGCACCTTCAGCGAGAGGCGTGCTTGCCCACCGAGTCCGGAAATCCGTCGGCAATTGCTGCGACAAGTTCCAGATATGCCCGCGCAGTGCGCTTGTTCAGCAATTTCAAGTCGATCGGACCGCCCTCACCGAGGTGATCGTCGTAGGGCAAGGTCTTGACCGCGCGCACTCCCCGCTGAGCGAAAACGTCTTCGAGTTGATCGAGGTCGAGCGAAGACGAACCCGGCCTCGTCGAATTGATCGCCACGACCGACCTGCTCACCAGGTCTGCGTAGCCATGCTTGGTCAGCCAACTGAGCGTTGCAGCAGCGCTACGGGCACCGTCCTGTGCCGTCGGGCTGACGACAACCAACGCATCTGCTTCGTCGAGGATTCCGTACATGGCCGAGTGCATGATCCCTGTGCCGCAGTCGGTGATGACGATGTTGTAATGCACCTCGAGAATTCGCAGAGTATCGAGGTAGTCCTGTTCGTTGAACGACTCCGAGGTTTCCGGATCTGCTTCACTCGCAAGGATTTCGAGCCGGCTGTCGCCTTGAGACGTGTAGTAGCGAACATCGCTGTACGTGCGAATGTCGCCGTCGGCCAACAGATCACGAACGGTCAGATGATGTTCACGTCGTTCGCGATCCGCCAGGGTCCCCAGATCGGGGTTGGCGTCGATGGCCACGATGCGATCCCCACGGATCGACGCGAACGTCGAACCGACGGTCTTGGCCGCCGTGGTTTTTCCCACACCGCCCTTGAGCGAGATGAAGGCAATTTTGTACACACCGCGCACCGTGCGGTTGGCACGGCGCACGAGAGCTTGGTGCTCGAGTTCGGCAGCAGACTGCCCCGTATTGATCCGCCCACCGGTGAGTTTGAACAACACACTGCCCAAACCGCGTTCAGGCGGACGCTTCGCTCGCTTGATGATGTCCAGGTCGTCGACGGACGTCATAGCCCTGGGCGTCGAGGTCCGAAAATCGGTCGGCTCTTCACGACGTTGCTGACGCATCCGCTGACTGGGCAACGGTTTTGCTGCGGGTTCGTCGAATTGCGGTGTGAAGGTGACGGTTCGAATCGACGTTGCGTAACCTTCGTCGGACGCGTCGAAAAGGCCGTCGCCCTGAGTTGTTCCGGAGTTGTTCCCCAAGACTCCGCCATTCGAACCGTTGTTATCGCTGCGCACCGTTTTCCTAGGTCGAGTTCGGAATCATTTCGGACATAGCCTCTCGGACGCTATCACTCTGGCGGGCTTGCCGTTCTCTGCTCAATACCGTCACGGCACAACAGACCGTTACACCCGCACTTCGATGACTTTGGTCCTCACACTGGCGCCATTCTCAGCAAATACGATCGTCGTAACGATATGCGGCACATATATCTTCATCGGCCGACAAAAGCAGCCTTCCGCAATGTCAGGGCAAATCCCTTGGTAACAAACGAAAAAAGGGAGGGTGATCGCGCAAGCGATCTCCCCCCCCTTCATGGACATCTGTTCAGCTGCTGCAGAATTCCGAGCTCCCGAGGCTCCCAAAAATCGTCGACAGATCCACACTTCCGAACGAACTGCCTGTATCGCAGCCGTCGGCAGTAAGCGCGAAGTCGACACCGGTGACGTCAGCCGTACTCAGATTCACCGGAATTGCGGTTGGATCGGCGCCGCAACCGCTGCCGGGAATCACTTCGACGGAATAGCCATCCTTGGCCGGCTTGTACTGAAAGAAGTAGTCACCGGATCCATCCGTGGTTGTCGTCGCGATTTGTGTGCCCGCATCGAGCAGATTCAACGTCACGTCGGAAGCACCGACTCCATCGACGCCCGGACACCCGGTGACAGTTCCGAAGATGCTGAACACTTTCACCATCTCGAAGTCGATCCCGGTTGCGTCGGATGTCGTCAGATCCACCGGCGTGCCGTTGGGTACGGATCCACATCCGGCGGGCGCGTAGGGACTGACGGTGTAATTGCCCGGAGGAACGTTCGCGATCGTGTACGCGCCACCCGCCCCGACAGTGGCCGACGAGATCTGCGTCGAACCATCCCATACGACCATCCATATCCCGACCGGATCGCCAGTGTCGCTGCACGAGTTGACGAGGGTTCCCGACACCGAGCGTGTGACCGGGTCCGCCGAGGCCACCGAAGACAGGAAGAGACCGAACGCACCCACCAGGGCGAATATCGCAAAGAATCGACGCCTCATGAAACCCTCCTATGTGTTTGCCCTGCCGGCGACCCGTTGCCGGCGACCAGAGCCAAGTCAACACGGGAAAATGACCGTCATGTTTGTTTTGTCCACTCCTCGGCAAAGTTTGGCGAATCGGACAAATCGCCCTCTGACACGGTCGTCGGTCGGCGACCACAACGATCCCGACCGATCACCTACTAAGCCCGGTAGTAGGCGCCTGTATCCTTTCGCGTATGACGCCGGGTCCGAAAGATGTCGCGCAGCTGCGCGGCGCTTTTGTGGGCGGCACCTCCGGCGCGGTGTCGGTCGCAGCCCACGCACTCGGTGGCGGCGGCATGGCCCCGTCCGAAAGCGCCGTGGTGTTGTTGATCCTCGCGTGCGCGAGCGTCGGCGCGGTGGTCACGTCCATCGACACCCGCAGATCCCCCGCGCTCTTGCTTGCCCTCATGCTCGCAGCGGGTCAGGCCATCGGCCACGCGACATTGACAATCGCTTCAGATCATCAACACGGCCTGCTCCTGTCGCTTCCGATGCTCGCAGCGCACATCGCTGCGGTCGGAGTGTGCGCAGTACTGATCCGCGGCGCAGAACGCGGGTACGTCGTGGCGGCGTCGACGGTAGCGGCCATCGTCGCGGTGCTCCTACGGCCGTGGGCGCCTGAACCATCGCCGTTCACTGCGCGCACTCGATACCGCGCCAAAGTTGTTCTGCGTCAACTTCTCACTTCCGGTCTGGGCACTCGCGGCCCGCCGGCATTCGTGTAACTCACCTTCCCTTTCCTTTCACGCACGTGATTTCGTGCGCCACTTTGCTGTGCGCCTTTATTAACCGCCCGCGGTTAATAAAGGCGCACGGCGGGATCGAGTACACGCATGTCCGCACCCGAATTGGAGCACGCACAGACGCGCGCGTCCAACGACAGTTCTCCCCCGAAGACGCAGGTTGGCGGCGCCAGACCACTGATACTGCGTCTGCATTTCTACGCCGGCATTCTCATCGGGCCGTTCATCCTCATCGCCGCGTTGAGCGGCGGCCTCTACGCGATGGCGCCCACCATCGAGAAGTTCGTTTACAGCGACTACCTCCAGACCGACACCACCGGACAGATCGCGTCTCTGAACGACCAGATCCGTTCCGCTCAGCAGTATCGACCGGACCTGACGGTCTCGGCAGTACGTCCGTCCCCTGCTGCCGGAACCACCACACGGGTCCTGTTCACCGATCCGTCACTGGGCGAATCGGAGAGGCTCGCGGTCTTCGTCGATCCGGTGCTCGCACAGCCGGTCGGCGAGTTGGCCGTGTACGGAAGCAGTGGTTCGCTGCCATTGCGCACCTGGATCTCCCAATTGCATCGCCACCTTCATCTGGGCGAACCCGGCCGCCTCTACAGCGAATTGGCCGCGTCGTGGATGTGGGTGGTCGCACTCGGTGGCGTCTACCTGTGGTTCCGTCGATACCGCACCGCCAGGAACGCTCGTCTGCTCACGATCGACCGAGCGTCCACCGGACGAAGCCGGACCCTGAACTGGCACGGTGTCGTCGGCATCTGGATAGCAGTTGCATTGGTCTTCCTCTCGGCGACCGGCCTCACGTGGTCGACCTACGCCGGAGAGAACGTCAGCAATCTGAGAACCGCATTAAGTTGGACGACGCCCTCCGTCGTGAAAACTCTCGGCGACGCTCCCCCACCGGCGACAGGCGGGCACGAGGGCCACGACATGGCCCCCGCTGCCACCGGCACTCTGACCGATACCAACGTCGGACGCGTCGACACCGTCCTCGGAATCGCCAGATACAACGGGATCACCGGTCCAGTCGAAGTATCGATACCTGCCAATGCCGAGACAGCGTTCACCGTCGCTCAGACTCGTGAGCCCTGGGTGTTCAGCAACAACACCATCGCCATCGACGGAGCGACACAAAAGGTCACCGACGAGTTGTGGTTCTCGGATTGGCCACTCGCAGCCAAACTTTCGGCCTGGGGAATCCAACTCCACATGGGCCTGCTGTTCGGCCTTGCCAACCAGATCGCACTCGCCGCACTGGCGCTCGCGCTGGTCAGCGTGGTCATTCGGGGTTACATCATGTGGTGGCGCCGACGCCCCACCCGTGGCTCCGACTGGGCAGTCGGCCGGGTTCCTGCCCGCGGCGGAATCCGCAACCTCTCCCCGATCAGCCTCGTTGCGCTCGTCGCGATCACGGCGCTGGTCGGCTGGTTCGTTCCGCTACTCGGCATCAGCCTGCTCGCATTCCTGCTGATCGACGTGTGCATTGCGGCGTTCAAACGCCGCGCCACTACCTGACAATCACGAATTACGGAGACACACATGACTGTTCGCACCAAGATATTCGCAGCTGTTGCATTGACCGCAGCTCTCGCGCTGACCGGCTGTTCTTCCAACTCCGACAAGGAAACCGAAGCTGCACAATCCATCACAGTTCAGGATCAATGGGTCAAGGCCGCGCCGGAAGGCATGAGTGCGGCGTTCGCCGAACTCGTCAACTCCAGTGACAAGGACGTACGCGTGGTCTCGGCCACCAGCCCCGCGTCGTCTCGACTCGAATTGCACGAAGTCGTGACCGGCGACGGCGGAACGATGACGATGCGCCCCAAGGACGGCGGTTTCCTGGTCCCTGCCAACGGTTCCGCCTCCCTTACCCCGGGCGGTGACCACCTGATGTTCATGGACCTGTCGGCGCCGCTGCTCCCGGGCGCCGAAACCGATCTCACCCTGATCTACGACGACGGCTCCAGCACCACGTTCACAGCTCAGATTCGCGACTTCTCCGGTAATCAGGAGAACTACGACCCGAATCACGGTGGCTGAGCACACGAACCCGCCCAGCCGAGCTCTCAGCCGGCGGCGCCTTCTCGGAGGAGGCGCCGCCGCGCTCGGCGTCGCGGGAATAACCTGGGGCGCAACCACAGTGGTCGAGCGCAGCGAACACGACCAGCAAGCAGGCAAGCTCGTGGAACCGTTCTACGGAGTCCACCAAGCTGGGATCGCCACCACTCCACAAGCGCACGGCACGTTCATCGGGTTCGACCTCTTGCCTGGAACCGATCGAGCAGTCGTCGTCGGGATCATGAAGATGTGGTCCGAGGATGCGTCACGGCTGACCGCCGGCAGTCCGGCGTTGGCGGACACCGAACGGGAACTTGCCGTGGATCCGGCGCGCCTGACGGTGACCGTCGGTTACGGCCCTGGCCTGTTCACCAAGCTGGGATTGCAGGCACGTCAACCGGACTGGTTCGAGCCGTTGCCGAGCTACGCGATCGATCGACTCGACGAACGATGGGGCGGCTCGGATCTGCTGCTGCAGATCTGCGGCGACGATCCGGTGACCATTGCTCACGCCGTTCGAGTGCTGACCAAGAACGTCCGATCACTGACGACAATCCGATGGACGCAGAAAGGATTCCGGAACGCACGTGGCACCACACCCGAAGGAACCACGATGCGCAATCTCATGGGCCAAGTGGACGGGACGGTCAATCCTGCTCCGGGAACAGTGGATTTCGATTCACTGATCTGGCACGACGGGACCGGGCAGTCGTGGCTCGCGGGCGGAACCTCGTTGGTACTACGACGCATTCGCATGGAAATGGATACCTGGGACGAACTCGATCGCTCGGGACGCGAACTCACCATGGGGCGCACGTTGTCCAATGGCGCTCCGCTCAACGGAACCGACGAATTCGACGAAGCGGACTTCACTCTCACGGACAAGTTCGGTATTCCGGTGATCCCGCCAGGATCACACATCGCCAGAGCACACCGAACACATGAAAAGGAGCAGTTCTTCCGCCGGGCTTACAACTACGACGACGCACCCGAGAGCGGGCAGACCTCGAACTCGGGGTTGATCTTCGCCGCGTTCCAACGGGACATCGCCGAGCAATATCTGCCGGTCCAACAGCGGTTGAGTGACTTCGACGCACTCAACGAGTGGACGACGCCGATCGGTTCTGCGGTGTATCTCATTCCGCCGGGGTGCACCGAGAACGATTACCTCGGAAGCGGTTTGCTCGGCTGACAACACCGGGTAACGATATTGTGGGGGCGGGATCCGAACGGATCCCGCCCCCACAATGCCTTCTACCTGAAGCTGTTGCGTTACTTGGACTTACGAGGTCCCGGCATAGCCGCACCCGGACGAGCGGTAGTCAACCTCGTGACCCACCCACTGGCGGGCCACTTCTTCAGGCCGACGTTGTGCGGGGTGACCTCGGTTCCGACGTACTTGGCAGCAAGCTCGTCGTCGACGGTTCCGTTGAAACGCCACAGTTGACTTCCGTCGGCATTGCGAGTGGAGACCTCCCATGACTGTGCGCGGAAGGCACCACGAATGATGCTGTCGGCAAAGACCAGAACGGGAATGCCGATCTCGGCACGGACAGCCGCACCGGCAGACCACTCGGCGCGTGCGAGTTCGTAAATCTCTTCCGGCGTTGCTCCCGGACGGGCGGAGGCCGGTACGTGGAGGACGATGCTCGGCGTCGGGAGTTCCGGCGCGGGATCGGCCGAGTATCGCAACGCGAGTTCCTCGACGCGGGTCGCACGGGCGTCCTTGTCCGAGGTATCGCCCGCGAGGTTGGTCAGGCCGTCTCCCGCGTCGGTAATCCGCAAGGCTTCCACGATGCCGCGGACGACCTCTCCGGTAGTGGCAGCCGAATCGGTGGCGGCGGAAACAGATCGGAGGAGTACGAAGTGCTCCACTGCCGAACCTGCGTCGTAGATTTCACGGATCCGAGCGATCTTGGCTGCCGTCACAGCAGCATTCGACTCGGCCGGGCCGTCCGCTCCCTCGAGATTCGCGAGTTCACCGAGCGCTTCGAACACCGGCGCGAACACCTGGTTTCCCGTGCCGTGCCCGACATGGAATACCTGGTCGTTACGTGGGTCACGCAGCGCAAAGACATACTGCCCCAACCGCTTCCCGACCTTTTCGGTGAACGGCTGCGGAGCCGGCTTCCTGACGACGACCTCGGTGGACAGAGTGCGCATCACGGCCAGACGCAGTGCGTCGGGCACGCTGGCAGAACCGGCAGCACCGGAAAAGATTGCCGCCGAGGCAGCGCTGATCGAGGTGAACGTGCGGCCGACTTGCTTCTCGAGAGATGCAGAG
Source organism: Rhodococcus sp. P-2 (assembly GCF_016598535.1). GTDB lineage: Bacteria > Actinomycetota > Actinomycetes > Mycobacteriales > Mycobacteriaceae > Rhodococcus_F > Rhodococcus_F baikonurensis. The sequence goes on from NZ_CP066779.1 coordinate 4,510,853, forward strand.
ACCGTACCGACCGCAGTCAGTTTTGCATCGAGGGTGCCGTCACCCTCGACAAGGAACTCCTTGATCAACGGAGCAACGAGCAGGGTGGAGCCGATAGCGCGAGGAACTGTCCAGACAATAGCCATGACACGAGCCTAGGCGATCACTTCGAGACGCGAGGCGAACGCGACTCAGCCCGCCGCTGTCGGCCCGGCCAGTCCCTGCACAAGTAGGTTCCAGGCCGCGTGCGCGACTTCTTTTCGTGAGCTCTCGGCGGTCCGTTCCATGATCGCGGCGAACATGGCGATCGCCAGGATCACGTCCTCGGCAGTGACGGACTCGCGTATCTTCCCAGCTCGACGCGCCTCGTCGAGGCGACCTTCGAGAAGATCGGTCAGGCGGGTGCCGGCCGAATTCAGTCGTGAATCGCCGAAGGAGACGGGCTTGATGACCTCCACGAACACGATCGAGGTGGTGATCTGGTCGACCAACAAACGAAAAAGATCGTCGAGAGTCGAATCCGGATCGGCAGCCAGATCTTGCAACTCGACGATGTTCTCGTCGAACACTGCGAGTGCCAGGCTTTCGCGAGTGGGAAAGTGCCGGTAGAGGCTGCCCTGGCCGACGCCGGCCGTACGGGCGATCAGGCTGAGCGGAGCAGCGAAACCCTGGGTGGCGAACACCTCGCGAGCTGCTGAGATGAGTGCCGCACGATTGCGCGCCGCGTCTCTCGGCCCTCTGTTGAGAGATCCGCTATTGACGCGGCCAGACGATGTCACGCACACTACGATACCAACCGGACAGCATTGTCCGGTTGGTTGCGGCCCGACACCGGTTCACACCCCGACCCGACCGTCGTGAGCGCTCGAACCCGCGCCTGCCCTCCGTGCTGCCTGTCCGTGAGATACGTCTGCCCGTGAGATACGAAAGGCAATCCCGCACCGGGAGTTGGACTCGATGAAATCGTTCACGACCATCAGAACCAGATCTGCCATCGCGCTCGTCGCATTGATCACCATCCTTCCCGTGTGTGTCGCCGCGGCCGAACCAGCCACCGCCCCCGGCTCGATCCTCGAGACCTCCGGTGTCGGTTCGAACGCGGCGAGTCGTGCGGAGTGCGGGCCTGGTTCGATGCCCGAGACCGGGTTGCAGGGTGATGTTCCGGCCGAGGACCGAAACAGCGGACGCAGCCGGGATGGTTACAGCTGCAACATGTCTCAGATCGGTGGTTACTCGGGTCGCGGTGGCGGGATCACATCCACCAACTTCGAACACTGCTCGTACGTCGGCAGCTTCTTCCCCGGGAACCTCCTCGGCCCCGCGCAAGGCGTCCAAGTTCTCGACGTGTCAGATCCTGCCAACCCCGCACTCACCGCCACTCTGACCGAACCGGCGATGCTGGCCGGAACGTGGGAGAGCCTCAAGGTCAACGCCACGCGAAAGCTGCTGGTGGGCACGGGCGTTCCGCTCTTGACCGGCGTCGGCCTGATGTCGGTCTACGACATATCCGACTGCGCGCACCCGAAACTGCTCAACCCCGGGCCGGGAACCGATCTGGGAATGCTGCTGCCCATCACCAATCACGAGGGTGGGTTCTCACCGGACGGGAACACCTACTGGTCTTCCGGCACCGCCCCCGGCGTGGTGAGCGCCGTCGATCTCACCGATCCCACCAACCCGCGTGTCATCTGGCAGGACCTCATCGGGTTGTCGACCCACGGATTCGGAATCAGTCCCGACGGAACCCGCATGTACCTGTCGAACAATCTCGGCGGAATACATGTTCTCGACATCAGTGAGGTTCAGCGCCGCGTCCCCAACCCTCGGGTGCGCCAACTGTCCCAGCTCTCGTGGACCGACGGGTGGGCCACCCAGCACAGCATTCCGGTGACGTACGACGGTTCGCCGTACCTGTTCACCGTCGACGAAGGCGGTTCAGGCGGAGTCAAATTGATCGACGTCTCCCATGACGACGAACCGTCGGTCGTCAATTCGGTGAAGCTCGAGATCAATCTGCCGGAGAATCAAGACGCTGCGCTGGCGTCCGCTGCCGGCGGATCGCTGTTCGCGTACGAATCTCACTACTGTTCGGCCGATCGCCCGGTCGACCCGACGGCGCTGGCATGCGGATGGATCTCGAGCGGAATTCGGGTCTTCGACATTCGAGATCCCTTCGATGTCCACGAAATTGCGTACTTCAACCCACCTGCTCGGACCGGCGACAATCTCCAACTCGCCAACTCGCCGCACGCTCTCGCGTCGCTCATCGGGGTACCCATCCTCAGCACCCCGGCAATCGCGCAGTCGATCGCGCAGGGCCAGTTCGACCCCGGCCAAGCGCTGAGTTCGCGGTCGGGCATGCTCGCTCTCGGCGACATCTCGACCGATTGGTGCTTCTCCCCACCCGAATGGCGAGGTACCACATTGTGGGCGACGTGCGCCGACAACGGCTTTGTTGCCATGCAACTCGAAAACGGTGTCTACACACCACCCGCCGACCAGAAGACGACCGTGGGATCATGACGGTGCCACGATCGGTCAAAGCCGTCGCGCTCGTAGCTGCGGCACTGATGCTGCTCGTACTCGGCGCAGCACTACGTCCCCTGTTTGCACCCGAGAACCACACGCAGACAGCTGTTCTGAGCGAAACCGAAACCGGATTCGTACACGACATGGCGGCCCACCATCAACAGGCACTCTTCATTCTCGCGCGTCTGAGTCCTGATGTGGACCCGGCGGTAACGAGACTGGCCCAACAGATCGACGACGTTCAACGAACGGAAATCGGTGTCATGCTCGGTTGGCTGCGGTTGGCCGGTGTCCCGCCGAACAGTAGAACGCCGATGGCGTGGATGGAGGCGTCACCGAGCAGTGCGGGCGACTCTCATCATCACCCGGCAACGCCGGAAACAGAGGCCGACGCCATGCCGGGCATCGCTACGACGGAAGAACTCGAGAAACTGAGCGCCGCTCGCGGGTTCGACGCCGAGGTGCTGTTCCTTCAACTGATGGAACGCCACCACCGTGGCGGGATCGCCATGGCACAGGTGGCCGATACCCTGCTCGAGAGCGGGCCAGTTAAACAGTCCGCCCGCGACATGATCAACACGCAGAGTCAGGAGTCCGGGCTGATGACACTGATGCTCGGACAACGTGGGGCACAACCACTGCACTGACCCGCATGTGCACTGACTACCATGGGTGTCGACCTGTGAACTACAGAAAGAATCGACACTTCAATGACCCTGCTCGTTCGCGGAATCGAATGGTCGAACCCGACAGCACCGCGGATCCAATGCGTCGACGACACCACTTCCGCTACGACCTTCTTCACTCACGACTCGGTTCTGCGGTTTTCCGTCGACGAGAAGAAGGGCCGCCGCTGCCTCGGCTGGCGAGATCTCACCGCAGAAGGTCGAGGGCACTCGCCGTGTGACCGCGAGGCCACGGTCGTTGCCGGGCGCCAATGCGACCGGTGCCGAAATCGCGAGGGGTTCACCACAGTTCATCAGGCACACGTCAGCGGGGCGCACATTCATCCGAACGTGCGCACCTACCTCGCACAACCACAATGGCTCTACGTGGACGTATTCGCCGGCGGTCAGATGAAGGTGGGGACGGCGTCCGAGTTTCGCAAACATCCGCGAGTCGCCGAGCAGGGCGCGGTCTGCGCGTTGTTCGTCGCGCGGTCGACGGACGGTTACAGCATCCGTTCGCTCGAAGCCAGAGCGTCGGAAGAGTTCCACTTGAGCCAGGCCATACGTACGTCTCGGAAGATCGAGGCGTTGACGGGAACTCTTGATCGCGAAAAACTCCGAAAGTCGTTGCACCACTTCGTATCGTCGATCAGCGACGAGCTGAAGGACATCGGATCGGACATCGACGGCATCGAGATCCTGGAGGCTCCCGAAGAATGGCGGGCGCCGGCATGCGCCGACGTGGTCTTCGATGCCGCACCGTTAATCGCGTATCCGCACACTTTCGAGTCCGGGGAGCATTCCCTGTATCTGGAGGGCCTTGCCGGTTCGATCGCATCGATGCGGATCGACCCCGATCCTGAATCACCACGCTTTGTCGCGGACGTGTCCGGACTGGTCGGTCGAACCATCACCGTCGGCGAGTTCGAGTCCCCAGGCGTGGCGATTCAGGAATCGTTGTTCTGAAGGTTGGTCAGCAGCTTCCCGCAGTCGCTGCGGCGAATCCGCGAGTGACCTCGGCCTGCTCGTCGGCAGACAAGCTCGACCATTCGGGATAGGCCTGGATGGAGGTCAGCATGTCGTTTGCCAATGATTCACGCGTCATGCCCATTTCCTCGCCCGACTCGTCAATCGCCGGCTGGTATGCGTCGAGGTACCGGAGAACGTCGGAGCACGCCTGCGCGTAGGTCCGTGGCAGCGCCGAACTCACATTCGGGTCCGACGGGACCTCGGCCGGGACGCTCGAGTCGACGGGCGGTGCCTCGGTAGTCGATTCCGGCGACGTCGCCGGAGCCGCGGATGACGTCGTCGGCGTCGCAGTGGCGGTCGCCGAAGCGGAGGAAGTGAGTGTTCCGACCTCGGTCGGCTTGTCTCCGTCAGAACCGCAGGCAACCAGCGCCACCAGCGAGCAGGCACCGATGAACCCGGTGATCGTTTTCTTCATCCTTCAAGGATGCCAGAGGGCAGCCGGCGTTCGAACCGACCGGCGCCGCCGACCGGCCGGGATCGCCTGGGCGGCCCGTCGAATCCGAGCGCCTCGTCGGCCCGACTGCAGGATTGGACCGTATGCCCCGTCCGCCAACCCATGCTACCGTGATTTAACTGCAAAGTAACTATGGGTGGGATTGTCCGGTCTGCCGCGTTCATCCGGAACGCTCTGATCGGAAATAGTTCGTTTTTAAGGGGCTGGAACGAGTGGGACTTTTTCGTCGACGAGGTTCCCGGGAGGAAGACGACGATCGCGGGCAGAACCTCGATCGCAGCGACCCCGGGTACGCTGCCTGGTTCGCGAACGTCGCCGACGCGGGCAGTCAGCCGGTTCCGTACAAGCGGCCGCTGACCGCACCGGTCTATCCGCAACTCCACTCGCCGACACCGGACTACGAGACAGACACCGGATGGCCGCTCGACGCGCCCTCCGGAGACGGCTGGCTACCCGCAGACCGAATCGACGAATTCGAGTCGTCGTATGGCCGCTCATCTGCATCGAACGGAACGAACCCGCACATCTCACCAGCTGAACAGTTGCCGCCCGGCCCACCCCCGACGCCGCAACCGACGATTCCGCCTCGAAATGTACCGATGACTTCACCACCGAAGCATCACCTGGAGTCGCCCAGCGCGACTCGGCCCTACCAAGGAGAAGCAATGAGCAACATCGACAAAATCCTCGGCGAATTGATGCGCATCGACGGTGCCAGCGGTGCAGCCGTCGTCGACGCCGACAGCGGGATGGTTCTCGGTATGAGCGGCAACCCGTCGTTCAGCCTCGAATATGCCGGCGCCGGTAACTCCGAGGTTGTGCGAGCAAAGCTCCGCACGATGAGTAACTTGGGGATTACCGACACCCTGGAAGACATCCTGATCACTCTGAGCAACCAGTACCACCTCATTCGCGTCCTCGAGACGCCCGGACTGTCGACACTGTTCGTGTACCTCGTTTTGGACCGCGCACGTGCGAACTTGGCGCTGGCCCGCCACAAGCTGGGCGAGCAGACCCCCAAGATCGAGATCTGACGCGTCCACTCCACCCGAGAAGGCCCGGTCCTCACCCAACGGCGAGGACCGGGCCTTGTCCGTTCAGAACCGTCGATTGGTGAACGTCGCACCGGCACCGATACTGGGACCGTGACTATCGCGGATACACCTTGCGTGTGGTTGACCACCCTCCGAAATGACGGCTCGCCGCACACGACTCCGGTGTGGTTCTTACTGCGTCGGAACACATTCTGGATACCGAGCGCAGAGCAGAATCGGAAGGTTCGGAACCTGCGGGACGATCCTCGGGTCTCGTTGGCCGTCGACGGATCCGCCGGCGATCCGTGGGTCGCACAGGGAATCGGGACAATTCATCACGACGTCGGCGAGTTCGGCGATCTCCTGAGACTTTTCGGCGAGAAGTACGCCGGCTGGGATGCCGCGGACAAGACTCCCGACGGCCCGCGGGTTCTCGTCTCGGTCCCGGTGACGCGGTGGCTCCTTCGACCGGACTGACAGACAGTGCCGGTTCGGCCCGAAATGTCGTGAATGACATACTTGTAGTTCATCTCTCGCAGAAATGGACTCTCACACATGGCACGCACGGCACATCACAGGCGCGGCATCACCGGCGTCACCATCGGCATTGCTGCCGTGATCGTGCTGGGAGGTTGCGCGAACTCCAACGCCGACGCGCCCGAAACATCTTCTCTCGGATCAGGAATCGGATCCGGTGTCACGACGACGGCGGTGGCCGAAGCCTCGACGCCGTCTTCCGCTGCAGCTGAACTACTGGCGCAGATCCCGATCAAGGGACGCGCACCCAAGACCGGATACGACCGCGCGCTGTTCGGCACCGCTTGGACGGACGACGTCACCGTCGAGTTCGGTCACAACGGCTGCGACACCCGCATTATCTGCACGCAGTTTTGACATATCTCAAAACCACGCTGGTAGGGGCTCCATCGTTCGATGTCCGCGGTGTGAGTTATGTGAGCGACGATGGTCAGTTCGTGTGACGGTCGACCGATGCGACCGCACAGATAGGGACGATGACATGTTCAAACACGCATGTGACCGGTTAATTGGCTTCGGTGGATGTGTAGCACGACTGGTCTGATGTCGGGATTTCCCGACAATCATCCTCATGAGTTTTGTCAATAAGAGTGTAGATCTTCTGCACTGCATATGATTTAGGAGTTTCACGTTGCATAATCGCTCGGTGCGTTCCCGTTCCCTCCTGGTTGCCGTCACTGCCTTTGTTGGATTGTCGATGTCCGGTTGCAGTACGACGTTGGCGGATGTGATCCCAGCAGGATCATTGTCTGTGGAGAGCCCTGTCGGTCAGCACGATGTTGATGTGGCTTCCTCCGTTGCGCTGTTGGAGACCCTTCCGGTGAAGGGGCGTGCTCCGAAAACTGGTTACAGCAGAGATCAATTCGGTCAAGCCTGGTCTGATGATGTCGATGTGGAGTTCGGGCATGACGGGTGCGATACGCGCAATAATCTGTTGGCTTCGCGACTGACCGACGTGGTCTTCAAAGAAGGAAAGAAGCAATGTGTTGTTCTCTCTGGCACGTTGGCTGATCCTTACACCGGAAAGACAATCAATTTTGTTCGGGGACAAGATACTTCGACTGCGGTTCAGATCGATCATGTGGTCGCTTTAAGCGATTCCTGGCAGAAGGGTGCGCAACAGTTGGGCCCGCAGGAGCGGACGAATCTCGCGAACGATCCTCGGAATCTACTTCCCGTGGATGGACCAACGAACGCGAAAAAGTCAGATTCCGATGCCGCATCGTGGCTCCCGCCGAACAAGGCGTTTCGGTGTACGTATGTGTCCATGCAAATCTCAGTGAAGTCCATCTATAAACTGTGGGTCACGCAAGCAGAGAAGGATGCGATGGCGGGCATCCTGTCCGAGTGCTGATACGGCGTGGACAACTAGACAGTAAGGGCTTTTGGTGCCAGCGCTTGCGCCACCCACAAGAACGCCAAGATCCGCGAGGGTCTAGCGGCGGCACCCAATTCACGCCCACTCCGTCATCCTGGATGTAAGATCGCGGCAGTGTGGTTTACGGTTATCCCTCTCCATGTCATCCCTGTCAGCACCTCCGAAGGGTCCTTCGCGAAGAGAAAGACTCCTCACAGGTCGGAGGTCCTATGCCGACTTCAATGGGGCAACCCCAACCCCTAGCAGATCCGCAGGAAAGCTGCCCGCAAATCAACTTCTAGATTGGGAGGCACTAACTTCACTCCATGTGCCGCCAGGACCATTCAAGTGGTCGTGCTTTCAGCCGGGGGATACTCGTGACCGAGGGAACATCTAAGAAGGACACCAACCGCAGTATTCGTATCTGCACCAGGTCCGCAGAGCCTCAGTCGCGGATCTAATCTGGCTATCTGCCATAATCAGCAGATGATCACCCGAGTGAGGTCAAGCAACTATCGAAGCCTTCGAGCACTTGATTTTTTGCCGCACGAAAACGTCAATATTGTTGTTGGCGACAACGAGGCTGGCAAGTCAACGATCCTTGAAGTAATTGCCCTCGTCCTCGGTGGACGAGTTCACGGCCGATGGGCCGCGGACGACCTCAATCCGCACTGGTTCACTCAAGATGTCGTTAAGGACTATTTCGAGAGCCTTCGCAATGGGGTCAACCATGATCTTCCGACGATTGACCTTGAAGTTTTCTTCAAGGTTGGTACCGCGGGGGCGGAACGGTTGAGAGGACTGCACAACTCCGCTGACCAAGATTGTCCCGGCCTGCGAATGCGGGTGATTCCAGACCCCGACAGAAGTGTCGAACTTGAGGAGTACCTCCGACTGCCGGACCTCCCTGAGCTAATTCCTACGGATCTCTTCATAGTCGACTGGAGAGACTTCTCTGGCGAAAAGGTCACCCGCCAACCTCGGGGCCTTGGATTTGCAACCGTCAACATGGCCACGGTTTCCAGCTCGTCGGGTGTCGACTACAAGCTTCGGCAGCTATTGCGGGATTTTGTGACCCCTCAAGAGAGCGCTAAAATCGCGCTGGAACATCGCAAGGCAAAAGATTCGATCACCTCGGGAGTCCTGCGGTCCGTGAACGATCGCATTAACGGGGAGGGCGGATCGTTCGGCGTTGGTCTTCAAATGGATCAAAGCGCTAATACAAACTGGGACATGTCGGTAACACCGCATATCGAGGAAATCCCTTTCTCATCACTTGGGCACGGCAGACAAGTATCCACTAAAATCGCCCTAGCGATGAGTCGAAACTCCGACCGCACCCGATTTGTTCTGGTTGAGGAACCGGAGAATCATCTTTCACATACTGGACTCATGAAGATACTTGCCAGAATTAATGATCTATCTAACGGGCGCCAACTCTTCATCACAACGCACAGTTCATTCGTACTTAACCGACTCGGCTTCGACTCAATACACCTAATGCACCGTTCCGAATTGGTTCCACTCTCCGGGGATTCAATATCGGACGAAACAATTCGATATTTCCAAAAGCAATCCGGCTACGACACTCTACGTCTAGCAATTGCAGAAAAGATCGTCGTCGTAGAGGGCCCATCCGATGAGATGATTTTCAACCGCGCATTTCAATCTATCAAAGGTCGCGAACCACGCGAGTGCGGGATCGATGTCATAGCACTCGGAACTCGCGGCAAGCGAGCGTTAGAACTTGCGCGTGCACTAAACAAGAAGATTGCTGTTCTGCGGGACAATGACGGAAAGGATCCAAGTCACTGGACTTCCGCTGCGGCCGACCTAATTCAGCCCGGTAAACGTGAGATGTTTATTGGCGATGTAATTGACGGACATACGCTTGAGCCTCAGCTCGTAAGTGCAAATGATGTAGCCGTTCTGCGCAGAATTCTGAGCCTCGAAGTTGATGCTGATGTGACGGAATATATGCTCGCAAATAAAACTGAATCTGCGTGGATCATTACTGAATCAGGAATGGACCTTACTTGGCCCGACTATATAGTAAGGGCGGTAGATTTCATCGATGGCCACTGAGGTTCGACTAGCCGTTGCCGGTAGCGGGAAAACACAAGAAATCGCAAGTCGTATAGAAATTCAAGATTCAGGAGTGAGATCGCTTGCGCTAACATTTACCGTCAACGGCCAGAACGAAATTCACTCCAGAATCTCCTCCAACAATAGCTTTTCCCACGAGACGATGGGTTGGTTCACATTCCTTTTGAAGCACGTTGTGCGCCCTTATCTTCCCGCAGTATTTCCAAACATTATTACCCGCGGACTATGTTTCGTAGATAGCGACTCACAAATTCCGAAGGGCCGGTCCGGTTGGCGCTACTACATTAACGACGAGCATCAGCCCTACAGCACCCGGTTGGGAATACTTGCGAAGAAAGTTCTCCGAGCAGCCAAAGAAGCACCAATTCGACGGCTTGAGGAAATTTATGATCAAATTTACATTGATGAATTTCAAGATTTAGTAGGAAATGATCTGGTCATTCTTGAAGCCCTGATGGAGTCATCAATTTCAGTCTTTATCACGGGCGATGTCCGCCAGTCAGTACTGCAGACGTCTCGATCTGATCGACTAAATCATGAGTATCGTGGCGTAAATTTGGTCGACTGGGTTCGAAAAAAAGAGAAGCAACAAAAATGCGCAGTCACGTACTCAAACGAGACCAGCAGATTCAATCAAATCATTGCCGATTTCTCCGATCAGATTCACGATCCAAAGCTGACTCTACCAAACACAATATCAACCCAAACACGGGAAACCTTGCATGACGGGGTGTTCTTGCTTGATAGCAACTCAATACAAGCATATGTAGACCGGTGGAATCCCACCATCCTCTGGTCAAGGTCGAGCCAACGCACTTTACCTGAAGCTGAGCTGATGACCTTCGGGGCATCGAAAGGACTAACCAGAGACCGAATACTCATCATAGGAACGGGTTCAATTAAGAAATGGCTCAAGAGCAAAGATCTACTCCTCCCCAAATCCGCGTCAGGTTTCTATGTTGCCACCACGCGCGCGAGATTCAGTGTCGCTATCGCAATAGACAAAGCAACTGCAACATACGATAAACTTCATCCGGATTTTTCCAATAGTGTGACTTTCTGGAGAAATGAACATTGATCGACCGGAAACATTGACAATGCAATTCAATTGAAATTCGTTCGAAATATTTAAGACTGGGCAAAACCTCCCTACTTGGTGTAACAAACTTACGATAAGTGAAATTTCGACCTAAAGGAATCGGTTTACCGTGGATTGCACGTACCGCACCTGACGCCGTGGTATCGAACGTCCCAAGCATCGGCACCATTAATGTTTTCTAGTTTTTCTAGTTCATGTCCGATTCGGTGTACCTATGTATTGGCGGTTCGACGGGCTGGAGAGGCGCTCTGAACCATCCGTTTGAGTGCAACACGTGCTGCGGTGAGCTCGTCCTGAAGTTCGTCCAATTGGACTGACATGGCATCGGCGCGACGACGTTCGGATTCCCCCTCCGAACGTAGGTCGGCTGCGATCCGTTCGAGGTCGTGAATACGAGAGAGCAACTTTTCCTGGGGGACGTGTTCAAGTTGGCCCCCGAGCAGTAGTTGAACCTTTCTCACGAGCTTGCCGCGATCTTCACGTAGTGCCCGGACTTCCTCACGTGCCATCAACAGTTCGGTGTGAAGACTGTCTGCCGTGGCGGACGTGCGTCCGGCACTGCTTCTGGTTTCGGTGTGGGAGTGCTCTTCGGTGGCGCGTTCGACCGCGGTTCGAATTGCTACGGTGTTGTAGATGAACCACGGGGAAACTCCTGCGCGGCGAGAGATTTCGCTGATGTTGATACGTTCGCCAGTGGATGAGAGATCGGCGATGACTGTCAGCGTTCTGCGTAGTTTGTCAGCGCTGTCACGTCGGCGAGAGGCGATGAGTCGTTGGGTTCGTATGTCACGGTCATCGGCAGTCATGGCTGTTCGCCCTTGTTCGTGTGTGTGGTTACGGACTCGAGCGGGATGAAGGCTGCTGCGGTCCTCGCTTTCCTCAGTTCGCGGGAGGCGTCGTCGATGGCCGCGCGCTGGTCTGCGGGCAGGTCGGCGAGCATTGCGTCCATTGACGAGATGACGTCCGTGAACGCGTGAATTTGGGCGTCGAAGTTGGTGATCACCCACGACGCGGAGTCGGTGGCGATTGCAGTTTCTTTGTCGGTGCGTAGCTCTGCGAGATGCTGCTCGATTGCGGGCCGGTAGGACGGGTCCGGTCGGTAGAAGGAGCATCCTGCGCACTGGAATCGGATCGGGCAGTGTTGGCCGCCGGCTTTGATGTTCGAGGGTTCGGTGCAGTTTCCGAAGGGGACGGCCACCGACTGTCGCTCGTACTCCGTTACCGACGTGAATCCCGCCGGTCGTCCGTGCCGGTCGATTGCGAACTTCGAAATCTCCTCGGTGGCTTGGCGTTTACGTTTGAGTGTGACGGAGAAATATCCCATGGTCGTGTCGACGCTGCGATGGTCCATCAATTCGCGTAGGACGTCCACCGGTGTCCCGTTGTCAGCGTGCCGCTGAGCGTAGGAATGCCGCAATCCATAAGGAGTGATCATCGATCTGTCGTAAAGAACCGGGTTTCCGTCCTCGTCGAGTCGTTCGTCGACAAGCTCCGGGATTACATCGATCCAAATCGCGAAGGCCCGGGACCCGAACTGCGCAGCGCTCAAGTGCCCGCGGCGAATGTTGTTGCGGGTTCCCGGCGTGGGAAAGAGCCAGTCACACAGTGTGTCCGGAACGGACAGCGATTGGAGGTGGTCGAGCCATTGTTCGATCACGGTTGCCGTTGCAGTGCTGATCGGCAATCTACGTCCCATTCTGCGACGTTTACGGTTGTCGTAGACGAGTGTGGGCTTGTCGTCGACCCAGTCCAGGCATGAGCGTTTGAGCCCGACGATCTCACTCGGGCGTCGACCGGTGTCGCGGATGATCTGATAGGCCGTCTGATACATCATGGCGTAGTCGTCAGGGTTCCAACCCGGTGCGGAGTACGTGGAGTGAGTGCCGAGCAGCTCGAGGTGTCGATCGAGTTGTGCGATGACATGTTCGGGAATCGTGCGGCCGAAGTCGTCCTCGCTGGTCTCGACCTGGGCGATGGTGTGCGAACGCAGATCGAGTGCGAAGGAGCCGGGAATGTCGTCCATTGCGCCTGTGCGGCGTGAGAAGTCGAGAAGTCGGCGCCACCACCCGAGCAATGATCTTCGGTGGGTGAAGGAATGGGGCTTGCCCTCTCGATCGGCGCTGGTGCGGAAACCCTCGACGACAGCACTCATGTCACCGTGGTCGAGTAGTTCGGGGTGATCACCATTCGCGCGCAGCGAGAGTTGCCGCGAGGCGATTTCGGCGGCATGAACGGTGTGCCGCAGTGTCGTCACAGGTGGGCGTACTTCGCGCCCGAATTGTTTGGTGATCTCCCGAAGCCATCGCTGCCTGATCTCTCGGAAGTCCACGACGCCACCGACCGCACTGTATCGCCGGTCCGGAGCAGCTTGCAGGCCCACGACGGCAGGTTTCCACACGTCGGCCATGGTGGGATCAGTGCCGGAGTACACGACGAGCGCCCGCTGCAGATGTGTGACCAACGACCGGAACACCCCACCTGCTGCGGCCCCGAGTGCCTTCTCGAACTGGTCATTTCCGGCGACCTCGAGCAGTGAGCGGCAATTCGGTGGGAGATGGGAAACTATGCTGCGGATTCGCATCGGAACCAGGATGATCTGATCACGGTCACGTTGCTGCGCTCCGTAAATGATCTCCGCCGCAACTGTTCCGTTCATCTCACTGAGATCGAAATCGGCCTTCGGAAAGGCCTTTTGATCTCTTCGCGGAACCGAATCGGGGTCGAAAGTGCGGTCGAAAAATGCAGGCGTTGCCGCGTTGAGCCTGCGGTGACGCTCGCACCGCCTGCAACGGCGGTCGAAGATTTCCACGACCGTCATGCATCGGTCGACGCGGCACAGATAGACCGCTGTCATTTCATTGTCGACGTCTCCGGTGAATACCTGTCGGCGTGAATCCCATTCCGCGACTCGCCATTGCGGGTCGATCCGTTCGATCAACCACGCTTCCCAGGTCTGATCGTTCCCGGGCGAGAGGACTCTCGACTCGACGGGTAGAGCGGTGATGCTCATATGCCCACTCTTTCCACTGCCGCCCTCAAGTCCTCCGCGTCGGGGTGTTGATAGATCGCGGTCGATGCTCGGCTCACATGACCGAGCAACGACTGAACCACGTCGATGCCGGTGCCGTTGCGTGTCCAGGTCGTGGCTGCCGTATGCCTGAACATGTGGGGCCGCAACCGGAAACCGGCACGGTTGCCGATCCTTTCCACAATCTGCTTTGCGTTCGAATACGACATCGGCGAACCGGCATGATGCCCGAGAAGATTGACGAACACGAAGTCCGAGTTCATTGCGGTGGGCATGCTGTCTCGTTCGAGAAGGTACTCGCGATACTGCGTGACCACCTCGGCGCTGACCGGTACGACTCGGGAACGTCCTTTAGCGCGGGCACCGTTCGGATTGCCTTCACGCCGAACAACATGAACATGAGGGCCACGTTCCTGGCATCCCAGATGCGCCGAGGTCGGAAGGAAATGCAGGTCGCTACGACGCGAACCCAACGCCTCCCCGATTCGGAGTCCAGAACGAACCAGCAACAGGACCAGAAAACGGTCGCGTTCGGTGTTCGCGGAGTTCAGAGCATGCGAAAACTGTTCTTCAGTAATGATTTCCGGAGGCTTTACGACTTCCGCTGCTTTGAGTGTTCTGGCACGAATCAGCCGATGCTGACCGGATTCACCTTCGTGGAAACCGCGGGGCGTGTGGGCGAGATACTTGGGCTGGGACAGGCCAGAAACAACATCTGCGGAGACCAATCCACGCATTCCGCAGAACCGGAGGAATTCGACGACAGCGGTCATCACTGCGTTGACCGAGCGGCCGGAACGCAGCCGGTGGTGGACGGTCGGGGTGTGTTCGACGGCGAATTTGAAACGAGTGAGTTCACCTACACGAATCTCGTGCCAATCCAGTCCACGACCAGCGATCCAGTTCAAGAACCAACAGACCCGAGGAACGTATGCGCGGACTGTCTGCGGTGACCTTCCGGCGCCTTGCATGAACAGCACCCACTCGGAAGCCTCTGCGACCGGGCGCATGGATACTACGTCCACGATCACCCAACCCGACTGCCCTGTCGTCGGTGAAATGACCTTCTCTACAGCACACGACATCGCCACTCCTATGGCTGTCCCACCTGTGGCATAGACGCTATTGGATAACCATGAGGGACAGGGCGACCGACACGCCGTGCCTACCGTGCCTTTCTCTTGATACGGCGCTAGAGATAACACGCAATGACATTCTTCGCCGCGACCTCACCGACCTGACATTCAAGGACGGCTCCAAAAGCTGCTCGGTCCAAACCGGTACGCTCCGTGACCCGTACACGAACAAGACCATCGCCTTCACCCGCGGCCAGGACACGTCTTCGGCAGTGCAGATCGACCATGTAGTCGCACTCTCGGATGCCTGGCAGAAGGGCGCGCAGCAGCTGGACACCCAGACGCGAACAAATCTCGCGAACGACCCGCGAAACCTACGCGCTGTCGACGGACCCACCAACCAGAAGAAGTCGGATTCCGACGCAGCGTCGTGGCTGCCACCCAACAAGGCCTACCGCTGCCAGTACGTGACTGCTCAAGTGGAAGTGAAAGCCGCATACGGTTTGTGGGTCACCCAAGCCGAACACGACACCATCGCAGACATTCTCGCGACCTGCTGAACTCTTGCTTTGATCAGCGGACTCTGATCAGCGACCTTTGATCAGATACCGCACAATCGCCATTCCGAGCGCGAGGCCCACCACGGTGGCCAGCGCTGCAACCAGACCGTGACCGGTCAGTGCGACGAACGCGCCGGTGGTGACTGCGACGACCGCAATGATCCCCGCGTCCACTCTGCTTTGACCACGTTCAGGCATGGCACTCTCTCGTGCCGTCAGGTCCGTCCGCTCCCCTCGTAGCGGACGGACCCAGCGGCAAACTGTCGAAATACGCGAACTCCGGTGGCCTCACCGGGCTGACTTTGCGGGCGGTCCTGCGAGGCCGGCACGTCCCCCGGAGCCAACTCACATCGGTTCACGAAGTCCGTACCTTCGCAGAATATACCGATTGGTAGGTAATTACCGAGGGCTAAAGTCCCTGGTCATGGACTCATGCGACGAGTGGTCGGAAACTCGAGACGAACGAGCGTATCCGCGAGCCGAGCGTTTATCGAGATAGCGAGAACAGCCATAAGGCCGCCCGGACATGGAGCGGAGACGTCTAGGACCCGAAAAGTGATCCGAGATCCAATGATCCGATTGACGACACTCTCTTCCAATCAGCGCAATATGCGGTGGTGAAGCGAGAATCCGTCAAGAGAATCGTGACCGTCGCCGGTCCGAGGGTGCTTTCGAACTCGAGGACATTCACTTCACCGTCGCCGTCAACTTTTGCTCGGCCATAAATGCATGGCATGTCAGCCGATTCGGGTCCGGAGGTCGTGTAGGTCCCGGGCAACACCTCCCACGGCACGTCGAACAGCCCGTGACCGGGAATGTTTCCCGGCGCTGCTGAGGCCGTAGATGTCCCGATCATTGCCACACTGACAGCTACTACCGCAGCGGACGCGAGCAAACCAACCTTGCGCATTTTCCCTACCTTGTTCATACCTGAACCGCAGCGGCGAGTTCGAAGGCTTGTTGATGTAAGAACCCGCGGTTCGCGCAGTTCTTCAACTAACGGTAGTAAAAGGACACAAGTTTTGGTGAGCTACCTTTTGTGGTTCTGGCCCGGTTTCCGTGACGGAGACTCCCCTCGAGAAAAACAGGGAACGCCGGCGTTGCGGCTCTCGGCATGATTCGAACCTGTCATTCCAGTATTCGATCACACACCCGTATTCGAGCCGAAACGTCGACGCTCCCCTGCTGTTTGAGTGACTCAGCCCCCGAGTGAGCCTGTCGGAAGCTTCGAGAAGATGTCCCCGAGGCTTCCGGTTCCGCCCGGTGTTTCCGGATCCGTCGGATCCACCGGCTCCACGACGACGACACCAGGCACGGTGACGGTCACGGTCTTGTCCACGGACTCCGAGGCGCTGAACTTCTTGGTACCCAGAAACTTTGCGGTGATGCGATGTTCACCCTGGTCGCGGAACGGCCAGACCAGTTCTGCGTGACCATTCGAATCGACTGCGGCGCTGCCGATCTTCGTTTCACCGTCGAAGAACTCGACTGTTCCCTCACCCGGATTCGGGTCGATACTCGCCGCGATCTTGACGTTTTCGCCGGTCAGTGCCTCGAGTGCAACGTCGACCGTCGTTTCGGTCTGGTTGGTCGAGAAGACCTCGGTAGTGGAAAGGGCGCCACGTCCGTCACCGGAAGCAACACAATACCCAGCTGCATTGGTCCACCGAGACTCACCGAAACTCATGCTCGTGTCTTTGATCTTGATAACCGGGCTCGCCGCCCCGGCGCGCAGGTGCGTCGTCGCGTTGCCCTCATCCAACCGAGCCGTGAGTGTCAATTCGACTGCCGGCAGGCGGAAGTCGGTGTTGGCCTTGACCTGCAGCCCTTCTTTGGGCTTGTTGTCGCTCGCGCTCGGCCCGTCGTTGACGGTCTTGTTGCCGGTGCCGGTAATTCGCAAATACTCACCGGCGGGGTTCACATTTCCATCTGCGCCGACACGGAGCAGCACCGCCGTTTCGCCGGTCAAGTTGGACGACGAATCACTGACGAGTGAGTACGAAATCAGTTCTGCGCCTTGAGGAAGCGCGATGTCGTACTTGATACGACCGGTGTCCGAATCCGAACTACGCATGACGCCCGGATGGAGTTTCACGGTGAACTTTTCGCCGGGACGCACGGACCGGGGCGCCGTGACCTCCAGGTTGTCGGAGAACGACCAGTCCCAATCGGTGAAGCCGTCGACCCGGCACTTGTGTTCGACGGAAACTGTTCGCGTCACGGCATCTGAGGCCGCTGCCACCGGCGCGGACACAGCGAGGAGTCCGGCGGCGAGAGCTGGTACGACTGCGCAGGCAGCCAGGGTACGGGGGTTCATGTGTTGCCTTTCAGAAGACTCGGGCATCGAAGGTGCGGTGAAGTAGGACCGTGATCACTTGCCGCCGAGCGAACCTGTCGGCAACTGAGGCAGAACGGACTCGAGGCTGCCGAAACCACCCGGGGTGCCCGGATCGGTCGGGTTGGGATCGACCGGACCTGTTGTATCGCCGGTCACCGTGAGAATGTGCGCCGCCGAGGTGTACGTCGCCTCGGCGCCGGTAGCGGTGAACACCGCAGTGACGGACTTGGTTCCAGCCTTACCGAAGGTCATATCCAGGCGGGCAATTCCGCGAACCACCGGTCGCGGCTCACCGACGGGCTTGCCGTCGACGATGAACTGCACTGTTCCCGTTGCGTTTTCCGGCGCGACGTGAGCGGCAAAGGACACCTTGGTGCCGGTAGCGGCGGTAGCCGGTCCTTCGAGCGTGGTCACGATGTCGGCTCCGGGCCCTGGATCAACAGGTCCCAGATCCCCGTCGATTCTCGTCGACGCCAATGCACCGGCGCCGGTGTTGAGGGGGCCGGTCTCACTGTCACGAGGTGAGCAGGACGTGGGCGCCCAGATGGTTCCCGCGAGCCAGTGACTGACCTGCGGGAGGAAGGTCAAGAACGACTCCGGTCCACCGAACGTACCTGCAGCACCAGAAGTCCGGACGTTGGTTTCGACAACGCCGGAAGGCCCGGCCTTCACGGTGATTCTGATCTTCGGGAAAGCGATGTTGGTCTCGGCCCCGGACTGGGCGTTGATCGCGAGCCCGCCATGCGCGCCCGACGACGATGACGGACTGTTTCCGACTGTCTCGTTCGCGCCGGACAACCGGAGTATCGGACCGTCGAGGGCGGGAGTGCCGTCTTCGTTCACGCGAATGACCGAAGCGAGTTTCCCGGCAACGACATTGCCCGGATCGGTGACTGTCGCGGAGACGAACTCCGCGTTGGTCGGAATCGGCAGATCGATCTTCAGACGCGAGATCTTCTTGACACTTGCGCCGCTCACATCGTTCGGGATCTGGACGCTACCCGGGTCCACGTCGATGTCGAAGACTTGACCCGGTGCCACGACCGAAGGAGCTGAAACCCGTACCGTGGCAGGCTTTCCGTCTGAAGAAGGACCGGAGAACGCACTCGGAACTGCGCGGCACGTTACCTGAAAGGTTGTCGACGTGGTTTCTGCAACGGGCGCCGCGGCCGCCGGAATCACGGCCACCGCAGTTCCACCGGCAAGGAGACCGGCGAGCAGCGCAGCGTTCAGTAAGCGTTTTGACATGATGTCCTCTCGGAACAACCTGGTTGACGTTTGCCGCCGAACTGTAACGGAGTCACCGGCCGAATTAGTCAGTTTTCGATCAACAAAACCCACACAGTAGGTAAACAATTGGTAAGAGTTACTGGCCGTCACAGCTGACCGCCAACATGAGCGTTTCCCATTCCGGGCATATATACGGCACGAAAGGCCTTGCAGCGTAGTCAAATTCAATGACGTGTCGCACCGCGGCCGCACCTTCGTCCACACTCTACCCTTACGGGAGGGTAGGGTATGAGCACCTCGTCAGGACGGAATCTCATGACAGTAACCATCACTTCATCCACCAACGACAATTCGGTACGTGCCGCTCTCCGGTCACCTCGCCGTCTCAAAACCGAAGTCTTGGCCGGACTTGTCGTTGCACTGGCGCTGATTCCCGAGGCGATATCATTCTCGATCATCGCCGGTGTCGACCCCCGTGTGGGCTTGTTCGCGTCATTCACGATGGCAGTGACCATCGCCGTCGTCGGCGGACGACCCGCCATGATCTCGGCGGCCACGGGCGCAGTCGCACTGGTCGTCGCTCCACTCACTCGCGAATACGGAATCGACTATCTGATTGCGACCGTCCTCCTGGCCGGCCTTCTACAGATCGTGTTGAGCCTCCTCGGAGTCGCGAAGTTGATGCGCTTCATTCCGCGCAGCGTCATGGTGGGATTCGTCAACGCACTGGCAATCTTGATCTTCATCGCTCAACTCCCCCACCTGATCGATGTTCCGTGGCTCGTCTACCCACTTCTGGCCGTCGCCCTCCTGATCCTCGTATTCCTGCCGAAACTCACGAACGCCGTCCCGGCTCCACTGGTGGCGATCGTGCTACTGACCACCGCCACAGTCGTTTTCGCTTTCGACGTTCCCGACGTCGGCGACGAGGGCGAACTTCCGTCGAGCCTGCCGACGCTACTGTTTCCCGACGTCCCTCTGAATACACACACACTGTCGATCATTGCTCCGTACGCATTGGCCATGGCGCTCGTCGGCCTTCTCGAATCGTTGATGACGGCCAAACTCGTCGACGACGTCACCGATACCCACTCGAACAAGACCCGCGAAGGGTGGGGTCAAGGCGTCGCCAACATCGTCACCGGTTTCTTCGGAGGCATGGGAGGGTGCGCGATGATCGGCCAGACCATGATCAACGTCAAGGTCTCCGGTGCTCGCACTCGGATCTCGACCTTCCTGGCGGGTGTGTTCCTGCTGATACTCGTGGTCGGCCTGGGTGACGTCGTGGCATTGATTCCCATGGCCGCATTGGTAGCCGTCATGATCATGGTCTCGGTCGGCACTTTCGATTGGCACAGCATCAATCCGAAGACCCTGCGCCGCATGCCGATCGGTGAGACGGTGGTCATGCTGGTCACCGTGGCCGTCACCGTCGCGACCCACAATCTCGCCTACGGCGTGATCGTCGGAGTGATCACCGCGATGGTGATCTTCGCGCGCCGCGTCGCGCACCTCACCGAAGTAATCGACGTCGCGCACCCGGACGCGGACACCCGCGTCTATGCGGTTCGAGGCGAGCTTTTCTTCGCGTCGAGCAACGATCTGATCTACCAGTTCGACTATGCCGGCGACCCGAAGAACGTTGTCATCGATTTGTCCGAGTCTCATATCTGGGACGCGTCGACCGTGGCAACTCTGGACGCCATCACCACCAAGTACGCGACCAGAGGCAAGAATGTCGAGATCGTGGGCCTCGACGGCGCCTCGGCCGAGCGCCATCTGCGCCTGTCGGGCCGCTTGGGTGACGGTCACTGAGAGGATGGAAGCCCAGCGCGACGAAAGTGGGAGTGATGTCTGAGGTGGAACCCGCGGGCCAGGAGCAGAACATGCAGATCGGCCAGGTTGCCGAACGCACCGAACTGTCGATCAAGACGATCCGTCATTACGACGACGTCGGGCTGGTCACTCCGTCGGAGCGGAGCGCCGGAGGATTCCGCCTCTACACCGAGG
This sequence comes from Rhodococcus sp. P-2, assembly GCF_016598535.1. Taxonomy (GTDB): domain Bacteria; phylum Actinomycetota; class Actinomycetes; order Mycobacteriales; family Mycobacteriaceae; genus Rhodococcus_F; species Rhodococcus_F baikonurensis. The sequence continues at coordinate 4,531,887 of NZ_CP066779.1, forward strand.
CCGATGTCCAACGGCTACTGGTAATCCGACGAATGAAGCCGCTCGGATTCAGTCTCGAAGAAATGAGACAACTTCTCGATTCTCTGGCCGTGCTCGGCGATGCAGCTTCGGACTCGTCAACACGAACCGCCGCAACCGAATTCGTCACCGCTTGCCATACCCGGGCGGAAGAAAGCTGCATACATTTACGCAAGCAACTCGCCTACGCCGAAGAGCTGACGGGATTGCTCGCCGACCACAGCCTGAACGGTGAACGGCGTTCGTGAACTGCGGTCTGAACTAAGCTGGGTTGATGGCCCGATACTTCGACGTTCACCCCGAAAACCCGCAGCCGCGCGCGATCAGCCAGATCGTCGAAATGCTGCGCAACGACGCGGTCATCGCCTATCCCACTGATTCCTGCTACGCCCTCGGTGCCCGAATGGACAATCACTCGGGCACCGATCGGATCCGCGAGATCCGTCACCTGCGGTCGGATCACCACTTCACGCTGGTCTGTGCCGACTTCGCGCAGCTGGGGCACTTCGTCCACGTCACCAACTCGGCGTTTCGCGCGGTGAAAGCGGCTACCCCGGGGCAATACACGTTCATCCTTCCCGCCACGAAGGAAGTTCCGCGACGGCTGGCACATGCCAAGAAGAAGACCGTCGGGGTGCGCATTCCCAGCCACCCGGTGGTGCGTGCACTTCTGCAGGAGTTGGGTGAACCGATACTCTCCAGCACTCTTCTGCTACCCGGAGCCGAGGAACCGATGACGGACGGCTGGCAGATCAAGGAAGAACTCGACCACCAACTCGACGCCGTCATCGACTCGGGTGACTGCGGTACCGAACCGACCACGGTTGTCGACTATTCGTCCGGTGTTCCCGAGATCGTGCGCGTCGGCGCGGGAGATCCTTCCCGTTTCGAGTAGCCGCGACGTCAGCTCTGCATTTTCCGAGAGCGGAAGGCTGCCGGAGAAGTCCCGAACCGTTCTTTGAACAGTCGCGAGAAGTGGCTCGCGTCGGAGAAACACCATCGGGTTGCGATCGAGGTGATCGAGCCGTTCGTTCGGCGCAATTCCTCACGCGCCCTGGCCAAGCGCCGCGCCCGTATCGTCCCGTTGAACGTCTCGCCAGTTTGGCCGAAGACTCGCTGGACCGTCCGGGCCGAGACCGCGTGGGCGGCAGCAACAGCGGTCAACGACAACGACGGATCACTCAGGTGCCCGTCGATCCAGGCATCGATCGACAAGCGCAGCGCGACGGAACCGACAGCGTCGCCGGTTCCGATGGTTTGGCTCACCGCCCCGTCGAACAGTTCGAGGGTGGCATTTCTTGCCGCTGATATCGCAGATTCAGGAAGTTCGGCCAACGAATCGTCCAGCATCGACAGATAGGAAACCAACAACCGTACCGACGGTGAGTCCCGATTCAGTGCGCCGCCGAAAGCCGGCCACGCTCGACCAGAGACCTCTGCCAGAGCTGAGCGAGGAATCAGCAAATTGATCGAACGAATCGCCTCCAGCACCTCGAACTCGGCCTCATTGCGCGTATCCCACAGAACCACGTCACCAGCGCCCACGAGAATCGTTTCGCCTGCCCGTGTCAGCGCTTCGCGTCCTGAACGGATTGCGATCAGCACCACCCAGTCTTCCGTGGCGTCGGATACCTGAGTTGATGTTCGCTTTCCTGAGCACGGATCACAACTGAGGTCGACGAGACCGAAGTCGTCCAGCGAGCGTCGCCCCACCGATGCGGTAAATCCCCCACATAGATCCGACCGGGATACCTGCACATCGAGCGGAATGAATTCCTCCCGTAGACGGGACTCCCACCAGTGGCCACCCCTACCGAAAGGAATGCCCTCGGCAGCCTGCTGTTCCGACCCGACGGTGACCATACCTCAGGTTATCGCATATTCACTTCAAGTGTCGGTGACACGGCGCGAAAACACCAGACCGTGGCGCGCAGATGCATGACCGAGGCCCTCGACGGGAGACAGCATGTGTCCAGGAGCAGACGAGAAGACCCTGCGCCGCGAAGCACGCTCGAAGGGAATGTCGATGAAGGCGAAGGCCGCAGTGCTGTGGGATCACAACACACCGTGGAGTGTCGAGGAGATCGAGCTCGCAGATCCGAAAGAACGAGAAGTCCTGATCAAAGTGGTTGCCAGCGGCATGTGCCACTCCGACGATCATGCTGTGACCGGTGATCTGGCAGTGCCACTCCCCGTGATCGGTGGCCACGAAGGCGCGGGCATAGTCGAGAAAATCGGCCCCGGCGTGCGAGACGTCGAGGTAGGCGATCACGTCGTCCTCTCGTTCATTCCCTCGTGTGGACGCTGCCGTTGGTGTGCAGTCGGGCAGAGCAACCTCTGCGACCTCGGCGCCATTCTGATGGCCGGCGCGCAGGTCGACGGAACGTATCGCGCGGCAGCACGCGGGCACGACGTCGGAACCTTCTCGCTTCTGGGCACTTTCGGCAACTACACGGTTGTACCGGAAGCGTCGGTGGTGAAGATCAACAAATGGATTCCCCTGGAGAAGGCCTGCCTCGTCGGCTGCGGAGTCACCACCGGTTGGGGATCTGCCGTCAACACCGGAGAGGTCTCGCCCGGCGACTCCGTGGTCGTCGTCGGAATCGGCGGGATCGGCGGAAGTGCCATCCAGGGGGCGAAGATCGCGGGCGCGAGGCACATCGTGGCAGTCGACATCTCGCCGGACAAGAAGGCCATGGCCGAAACTCTCGGAGCGACACACTTTGCTTCGTCGATCGACGAAGCCATGACGCTGGTCAACGAATTGACCTGGGGCGTCATGGCTGACGTCGCGATCCTGACCGTCGGGGTGGCGAGCGGCGACATGATCCAGCCGATGGTCGGGCTGATCCGCAAGGGTGGCCGCGTAGTCCTGACAGCGGTCTCACCGATGGGTGCCACTGACACACAGTTGCACCTCGCCGAAATGACCCTGTTCCAAAAACAGCTCCGCGGAAGCCTGTTCGGCGAATGTAATCCTCGCGCCGACATCCCCCGCCTACTCAACCTCTACGAAGCCGGCCTCTTGAAGCTCGACGAAATGGTCACCACCGAGTACCGCCTCGAAGACATCAACCAGGGCTACGACGACATGAAGTCGGGAAAGATCATGCGCGGAGTCATCATTCACGAACACTGATCATCGATCGGCGCACCTGTCACGGCGTGACTCTCCACACCTGTCACGGCGTGACGATATCGAACCACAGGTCGAAGTCCTCCAGCAGCGAGATGAACGTCTCCAGTTCAGACTGATCTCCCACAGCTTTTGCCGTTCCGGCCTTGATGGATTCGGTGAGCGAGGTCGTTCCGAGATACACCTCGTTGAACACGGCACGGGTCAAGGTCAGAGTCAGGGCGGCCGAAGCATCTGCCTTGTCCGTGTCGTAGTTCAGCACGCCGTTGCGCACTGTGACCAGGACGTTGTCCGCAGTGTCCGACAACACGAATCGCAACGACAGGTCGACGTCGGCAGCTTTGGGACCGTCGAGGCGAACTGCCCAGAAGTCCAGCATCTGCTCGAGTGGCATCACCGCGACAACGGCCGGGCCGGTGGGGTTGTTGGACGGCATCGGCGCCAGCGGATGCCGCAGTTCCATCGCTCCGACCAGGTAGAAGTTGCGCCACGTACCGTTCTCGGCTTGGTAGCCGAGTTGTTCGTACGTGTCCGCCAACAACTCTCGCGCTTTCTGGTTACTCGGATCGGCGAACACCAGATGGTTCACCAGCTCCGCTGCCCAGCGGTAGTCGCCGTCGTCGAACGCCTGCTTACCCTTGGTCAGAAGCGCGTCCGGCCCGCCGACGGCTTCGACGTAGCGTTTGCCGTTCTCCACCGGCGGATGAGGATTCAGGTGAGCGGGAACGCCGTCGAACCAACCGAGATAGAAGGTGTAGATCGCTTTGACGTTGTGACTGAGCGAGCCGTAGTACCCGCGGTTGTACCACTGCTTTCCGATAGCGTCGGGAACCTCGATCTGGTCGGCAATCTCTACCGGTGTCAGCCCCTTGTTGGCAAGGCGCAACGTCTGGTCGTGGAGATACTTGTACAGGTCTGCCTGATCCGACATGAGCTTCAATATCTTGCCGTTGCCCCACGTAGGCCAATGATGCTGCGCGAAAATGATTTCGACGTCGGGGAACAGCTCCATCGCCAGGCGGACGTAGTGCGACCAGGCCTTGGCATCGCGAGTCTTGGCGCCGCGCAACGTGTACAGATTGTGCATCGTGTGCGTGACGTCCTCAGCCGAACCGAGCGCTTTGAAATCAGGCAGGTAGAACAGCATTTCGGACGGAGCTTCGGTTCCCGGCGCAAGCATGAAGGTCACTCGCACGCCGTCGATCACTTCTTCGTGTACCGGTTCGGTAATGATGTCGGTCGGCACGGCGAACGTCGACGTGCCGTGCGAGGTGGACAATCCGAGACCACCGGATACCTGCCCCTGTGGACCCGGGCGCAGGAACGATCCGTACATGTACATTCCGCGACGGGTCATCGCCGTGCCGGCAAGTACGTTCTCGGAAATCGCTTCCTCCGTGAAACTGTCCGGTGCATAGACTTTGACGGCACCGGACTCGATCTCTTCGTCGGTGACAAATCCTTTGACTCCGCCGAAGTGATCGCCGTGGGAGTGAGTGAAGATGATTGCCTTGACCGGAACTTTGGGGCGGTGCTGGTAGTACAGCTCCAGCGCAAGAGCGGCTGTTTCCGCGGACATCAGGGTGTCACCGATGATCAACCCGGTATCACCCTCGATGATCGTGGTGTTCGACAAGTCCTGTCCGATCACCTGGTACAGACGATCGGCGAGCTTGAAGAGACCGCCGCCCTTTCCCATCAAGGTGGCTTGGCGCCACAGACTCGGGTTGACGGTGTCCGGAGCGTCGCCGTCGGCGAATCCGTAAGCGTCGTACGAGAAGATGAACTGCCCTTTGTCGCCCTTGACCAACCCACCGTCGATGAGCGGCGCCACCAGACCTCGTGAAATCAACTCGAAGTCGAAAGTGTCGTCGAAAGGGAGGTCACGGAGAACCTGGGCATTTGCCAGCCGAGTCGCTTCGGTTGCGGGCTTGGGGTCGAGTTCGGACGGTGTAGTCATCTTCTCTTACGCTCCTCGGGAACTCGCGGTGACCTGTGTCGGGATACCGGTTCATCCTCGATCCCCACGCAGGCCTCGCGCATCACCCGGAAGGGATGATCAGGTGGTCCGCCCAGCGATCAACAACGCAGCGACGAACTCACGGACCAACGTCCGCTCGTCGTTCTCGTCCGCCCCCGGCACCATGAGCAGCGAGAGGATCACTCGCACGATCCAGCGTGCCCGCGACGCTGTGTCTGCGCCGATTTCACCGAGCATCGCGACGCCCAGTCCGTTGATGACGTCGGATGAATTGGCAAGTTCACCGGCAAGACTCGCATCGCCCGGGGTGAACCATGCAGCCAGCGTCGGAGTCTTGCGCACCGCGGATACTGCAGTGAGCATCGCCGTTTCGAGACGTTCGCTCGGATCATCGATGGTCGCCACCGATTCCGCGATCGCAGTTCCCAACCTGCGCGCTTCGCGGTGAACGAACGCGATGTGAAGAGCCTGGCGATTCTCGAAATACCGATACAGGGTGGCCCGGGAACATCCTGCAGCAGAGGCTATCTCCGCCATACCGACAGCGTTGACGCCTTTCTCGACGAACAATTGTGCCGCGCTGTCGAGGATCTTCTCGGCTGCCGCCAAGGCGCGACCCTCACCGAGCCAGTCGTTGCTCACGGCCGAGTCACCGACATCGGAGCCGTGAGGGGACGGCGCACGTAGTTGCCCGGCGCGTACTGCATCGCGTCGATGTCGACATGGAAGTCGGGGATCCGGGAAAGCAACTCTTCCAACGCAACTCGTGCCTGCATTCGAGCTGCCGATGCTCCCAGACAATGGTGGGCGCCATGACTGAAAGTGAGAATTTTCTGCGGTCGACGCACTACGTTCAACTCCGCCGCGTCAGGTCCGTACTTGTCAGGATCACGATTGGCCGCACCGTACATGAGCAGAACTTTACGTCCCACCGGAATCACTTTGCCACCCAAGGCCACATCTCGCGTCGTCGTTCGCGCCAAACCTTGGACAGGCGAGGTGAGTCGAAGCAGTTCTTCGACCGCGTCGGAAATCAATGCAGGATCATCCAGCAGGATCTGACGCTGGTCGAGCCGCTCGGTCAACATAGCCACCGATCCGCCCAACATTCCTGTTGTCGTGTCGTTTCCCCCGGCCACCATGGTGAAGGCGAAGCCGAGAATCGACAACAGGCCGGACATGTCGCCGTCTTCACCGAGCCCAGCGGCGAGTAGATGGGAAATCGTGTCGTCGCCCGGTTCAACCTTGCGGCGTTCGATCAGCGAAGCGAAGTACATCATCAACTCGCCGGTGGCGGCCTGCGCCGTCGTCGCTGCTGCGGCCACACCACCGGCCGAATTGGCAGCAACAATGGCCTCGGTCCAGCCGTCGAACTGATCCCGGTCCGCTTCCGGCACTCCCAGATAGTGCGCGACAACCATCGACGGCAACGGCTTGAAGAGCTCGACGACGATATCGCCGCTACCTCGCGCTTTCAACGCCTCGATACGTTCGACGACAAAGTCGCGGACCATCGGCTCGACCGCCGATACCTGACGCGGCGTGAAGCCCTTCGACACCATGCGCCGGAACTCCGACTGCACGGGCGGATCCTGCATCACGAACGGCGGATTGTCCTGCATCCCGATCTGCTCGAGCTCACCGTAGACAGTGGTCAATCCCTTTGCCGACGAGTACGTCTCGTAATCACGAGCGGCGTTGTAGACGTCTTCGTGACGGGTGAGCACCCAGTAGTCGTCCTGCGGCGAGGCTTCCGGCACCACGTTGTGCACCGGGTCGTTCTCGCGCAATGCGTCGTACATGGCCCACGGCGAACGCCAGGACTCCCCGGTGGAAGGAACAAACCGTGGCGAATGTGACACAGAGGTTGTCATGACTCGACTATGAGACATATTGATAGATGTGTCAACGTTCGACGTTGAATATTTCTGCGATCAATATCGAGTAACCCACCTCCACGCAGAGCACTATCGTGTGTCGAGTGATCATGGATCCGAAGAACCACCCGAACAGTTCTGACACCGGACGCCGCGCCGTGGTTGCGGTCCTACTCCCCCGCGAGCACCTCCCTTTCATCAGGGACTGGTGCCTGCACCACATCGAGCAGGGCTGGGAGGTCGTTCTCTACGACAACACCGGTTCCGTCGGGTCCACCCGCAAGACAAGCGCATTCAGTCTCAATCGCTGGCACGGCCGCAGCGAGGACAAAAGAGGCAACTCCTACGGCGCCTTCACACGATCGATGTCGGACACCGAAGTTCAGGTCGCATTCCGCAATGAACTGCACGACCTTCCGGTGACGATCGTCGACTGGCAACCGCGCGACGCGGACGGTCGGATCGTGCACGGGCAGGTAGAGGCCTACGTCGACTACGTGGGTCGATACCGCGACACTGTCGAGTGGGCAGCATTCATCGACGCCGACGAATACCTCGAGCACGCACCAGGATTGAACTGGGAGGTTCTACTTGGCGGCGTTACTCAGGCGGGTTCGCACCGCGTCGTTCTCGATGCCCTGGTCTACGAATCCAGGTGGACGCGCGACGGGCAACTGCGAGACGTCGAGACATTGAAATGCCTTGGCCTGCAAAGCCACGGCTGCAAGAACATCGTGAGATTGTCGGAGATTCTGCGAGCGGACGTCCACTGGGCCTGGAAGACAACCGAACCCGACACCTTCGTGCGGCCGGACAGATCGCTCTACTACTTCCGCCACTATCGCGGCTCGGAAGCGACACTCGACTTCACGCCGGTGCCGAACTTCGGACCTCAGGTCCACGAAGAAGGCGTGTATGTTCCGGCAACAATCGACGTATCACAAAAATGAATGTGCCTGCAAGGCACAGGTATTCATGTTCGAATAAACCTCCGGCCCGCGTCCACGAAGGCAATGCCTTCAGAATGCGGGCCGGGGGCCGTTAATCCGGTTCAGCGAAGCAATCAAGCCTTCGGCTGCGAGCTTCCTGCGCCACCGATTGCGCCGAGAAGACCAGCAACTGCGCCGATGCCGACGAGAACGCCGCCCAGGCCTGCAATGATCTTCTGGAAGTCGCCGAGAGTTGCGAGGTCCGTCTTGCTGCTGCCAGTGGTGAATGCCATGTCTAGCTCCTCATCATGGAATGTGTACGCGGTCCGCGCGCCCGGTATGTAACGGCGCTCACAATATACGTAAGACAGCCGAAATTTGAAGCGGTGCCGCCGAGTGGGACGTAACTCACATCTCATCCAGCGGGAACCCACGAGTAACAATGCGCGATTCGGACAACGCTTCGGGAACCGTTGAATGACGAGCAGGAGAACAGCAGTGGGCAAGTTGGATGGAAAAGTGGCCCTGATCACTGGCGCAGGGCAAGGCGTCGGTCAGGGAGTCGCGTTGGCACTCGCCAAGGAAGGCGCTCACATCGCGGTCGCGGGTCGCACCGAGTCGAAACTCGTCGTCACATGTAACGAGATCACCGAACGTGGCGGTCGTGCCGAGCCGGTGCTCATGGATATCGCCGACGCGGATTCCATCACCTCCGCCGTGGCGCGGACGGTGGAACTGTTCGGCGGCGTCGACATCCTGATCAACAACGCCAGCCTCAACCCACTCGGCAACATCCTCGACATCACTCCGGAGCGCCTTGCCGACGGATTGACTTCCGGTCCCGTCGCGACGCTGCGAACAATGCAAGCCTGCTACCCGTTCATGAAGGAGCGCGGCGGCGGGGCGATCATCAACATGGTCAGTTCCGTGGCCGTCCGCTGGGATGCTGCCGGCTACGGCGGATACGCGGCGGTGAAGGAGTCCGTCCGAGCCCTCAGTCGCGCGGCAGCGTGCGAATGGGGCGTCGACGGGATCCGCGTCAACGCGGTCGCTCCACACGCGTCGTCACCGGGGTTACAGCGTTGGGCAGATGCGCGTCCGGAAGAGGCTGCCGCTTTTGTTGCCGGGATTCCGCTCCGCAGGATCGGGGACTGCGAGACGGACATCGGCACCGCGGTGGCTTTCCTGGTCGGCCCGGATGCCGCTTATCTGACGGGAGCAACAATTCCGCTCGACGGCGGTCAGTCGCGCTGGGGCTGAGATGTGTCGTCGTCGAAGGCAAGCACCGCCGACTTGTCTTCGGCGATCGGGCGGCCGAAAACGAAACCGACCAGAACGGATGCCAAAACCAACGCGGTCAGCACTATGAGCCCGACCATCCACCACATGGTTTTCAGTATGCCCGAACGGTCGTCGGCCGGGCATGCCACGGGCCCCTTGAAAAATCGCGAACCTTCCGCGAAAAGTGTTTGACATCAGTCGAATTCCGTTTCGACCGTTTTGCGAACTTCGCGAAATTCCGTGATCGAGCGCACAGTTTCGGATCTCGAACTGCGACGAGAGCGTGACTGGAACCGCGCCTCGGTGCATCCTGACAGGTATGGAATCCGCTGTTTCGACCCAACTCGCCTCCGGTAGCACCCTCACGCACCCGTGGGGCGGGACGAGCAACATCACCGATCTCGGTGGAGATGTTCACTGGATCGACTTCGGTGGCCCCAGCGGAGCGCCGCCCATCGTGCTCGTCCACGGGCTTGGCGGCTCGCACCTGAACTGGGTGCGGGTGGCACCGGCGCTGGCGGCGCGCACGCGCGTGTACGCACTGGACCTCGCCGGATTCGGACTCACTTCTGCCCGGGGGCGGCACACCGGCGTCGACGCCAACGCAGCACTCCTGAATCGTTTTCTCGACACAGTGGTCGGTGAACCCGCCGTCCTGTTCGGCAATTCCATGGGCGGAATGGTCTCGGCAATGTCGACCCATGCCAGTCCCGAATCGGTCGCCGGCCTGGTCCTGGTGGATCCGGCGCTCCCCCTGCCCGTCCAACTTCCCGACCTGACCGTCGCCGCACAATTTGCGCTCTACTCGATGCCGTACGTCGGAGAGCAGGTCCTCGGCTTCGGACGTCGGAAGATGTCAGACCGGCAGTTGACCGCTCAGATGACCAGATTGTGTTTTGCCGATCCGACGCGAGCCGATCCCGCAGTCCTCGACGCGGGCGCCGCCTTGACGGCGATTCGCCGCAACGAACCCACCCAGGATGCAGAATTCCTCCAGGCAGCACGGTCATTGTTGATAACTCTCGCCCGTCCGGCTTCGTATCGAAAGACCCTGCGAGAGATCACGACTCCGACGCTCCTGATGCACGGCGATCGCGATCGGTTGGTCCCGGTCGAGGCTGCACGGGCAGCTGCTACCGCACATCCACACTGGACCACCATCATTCTCGGCGACACCGGCCACACCCCACAATTGGAGATTCCGGACGAGTTCACCCGTCATGCGCTCGCGTGGCTCGATCGCACGGGGCTGATCACGAGCTGACCCGTACCGGCACCACGACCGTTGAACGGCCTTGCCGATCGAGCAAGTGCCCCATCAACTTCGGCGTATCGAGGACGATTCGGCGATCGACTATCTCCAATGACGGCGTACGTGCTGCGATGTCTGCTTCCACCGCGGCGGCACTCGACAGCGTCGGGAACCATCCGGCGAAGATGACGTTGGCCGGCCCGGCCACCGTCGCCACCAATCTGATGTCCGAGAGAGTTCGAAGTATGCGGGCGGAGTTCTCCGCGACGGAACTACGCGCGAAGTAGAGGGCATGAACCGGCCGACCACTCGCGAATCGTGCGACCTCGCAACGCAGAAGAGTGTGCTGCGACAGCGCGGTATTCAGGCGTCGACGAGCGGATGTCGCGCTGATTCCCAAGGCAGCGGCCAACTCGGTGATGGAAATACGAGGCTGCGCGCTCAAGACGTCGACGACTTCGGCGGTGCTCGCTTCGAGTGTGTACCGGCGTCCCAATTGCGGTGGCGTGATCCCGGATTCACACAAACGTCGTACTCCGTCGGGTTCGAGAGCGCCGAGACGCCACCGACTCCCCTCGGTGAAAACGCGTGTCACAGGTAGGACGATGACGTCTGTGACGCCGGCCAGAGAGTAGAGGTCGTCGAGCACGTAGTGGGCCAGCGAATCGTGACCGGCGAAGAGGGCTTCCAGCATCACGTTGCATCTGCCCGAATGCACGTTGACGCTCAGGACGTGTGCGTGGGTGATCACCTCCGAGACGATCGCGGAGAGCCGGCCTGGTTCACATCGAAGTTCGACGAACGCAAGTACCGAGCTGGGATCGGCCGCCGGATAAGCCGCTATCCACGCTGTGCCCGATTCGGTCAGTGCAGTCCATCGCCTCGCTGCCGTCACAGGGTCTATGCCGACCACCGACCCGATCAATGCCCACGGTGCCCGAGGTTGAACCTGCATGGCATGAATGATTCGCAGATCAATTTCGTCCAAGAGCGTCGAATCGTGCATGAGATAGCACGATAGTTGACTGATCCTGCAAACAGGACTGCAAATTCCAGTGCCGCCGCAGTCTCGAAAAATGACGACGAGCACACCTTTCAAAGAGCGCGCAGCCAAGCACCTCGACACCATCACAGACGCGGCGCTGGGCCTCAGCCACGTGATTCACGACGATCCCGAGCTTGCCTTCGCCGAGTACAACGCGTCGGCGGCCGTGGCAACGATCCTCGAGGATGCCGGCTTCACCGTCGAACGCGGTCCGGCCGGACTGCCGACGGCAGTGTCCGCCACCTACGGAAGCGGCGAGCTGGTGATCGGACTCTTCGCCGAGTACGACGCCTTGCCGGGAATCGGGCATGCCTGTGGGCACAACATCATCGCATCGTCCGCGGTGACCGCGGGATTGTTGCTCGCGCCTCTGGCTGATGAACTGGGCATCACCGTGGCAGTATTCGGAACCCCGGCCGAAGAGGGCGGCGGCGGAAAAGTAGTGATGCTCGAGCATGGAACTTTCGATTTCCTGCACTGCGCGATGATGGTTCACCCCGGTGCCGCAGATCTGCGAGCACCGAACATGCTTGCCATCTCCCACCTGGACGTCACCTACACCGGTGTCTCCGCCCACGCGTCGTTCGCAGTGGGCGCCGTCAACGCCGCCGACGCGTTCACGGTCGCCCAGGTCGGGATCGGCTTACTGCGGCAACACCTTCCGAAGGACGTGCAGGTACACGGATATGTCAGCGACGCGGGCGTAGCACCCAACGTCATCCCGGGCAGTTCACACGGGGCCTACGCGGTTCGAGCCGACACACTCGACGGCGTAGTAGCCGTCAAGCCCAAGGTGGAACGCTGCTTCACCGCCGGAGCGACCGCAACCGGCTGCGAAGTGACCATCACGGAACCTTCACCGGCGTACGGCGAATCCCGGTGGGACGCGGACATGAGCGCGCTCTACCAGAGGAACAGCGAAGCACTCGGACGCGTTTTCTTCGAGTACGACGGTCCCGCAGCGGGATCCACCGACATGGGCAACGTCTCGCATCGTATTCCGACGATCCACCCGATCATCAGGATCGAATGCAACGGCGCAAGCAACCATCAGGCAGAGTTCACCCCCTACTGCCGCGCGGAAACCGGCGACAAGGCAGTGCTGGACGGCGCCCTCGCGCTCGCGTGGACTGCAATCGACTGCGCGAGCGATCCCGCGCTCCGCGCACGGTTGCTGAACCACAGGTGAACGCGAAACGGTCAAATACTCCAAAGCTCTCGAGCCCTGGGAATGTGTCGAGGTACACGCGTAGCGTGAGATTCGTGCCTTCCTCGGCCAAGCATTTCCGCGTCCCTTGCTTGTGTATCCGTTTCGGTTAAGGAGAGTTTCAGATGCCCGCACGCACAGCGCTCGACGGAACACCCTGTTGGATCGACCTCACCAGTTCCGACACCGAGATTGCCAAATCCTTCTACACCAACGTGTTCGGTTGGCAGGCCGACTCCAACGACGACCCGCAGTACGGCGGTTACGCGATCTTCAGCAAAGACGGGCAGCCCATCGCCGGGCTCGGGCCCCAGCAGGAGGGAAACCCGTACGGCAACGTCTGGACCACCTACATCTCCTCTACTGATGCGGCGGCGTCGGCGTCCAAAGCCGAAGCTGCCGGCGGAATGATCATGATGCCGTCGATGCAGGTCGGCCCCCAGGGCAGCATGGCGATCGTGGGCGATCCGGCCGGTGCCGTCGTCGGTATCTGGCAGGCAGATCAGCACAATGGCTTCGGTCTGGTGGGCGAGGCCGGAGCGCCGGTCTGGCACGAGACTTTGTCCAAGAACTACGCCGCGGTCCTGCCGTTCTACACCGACGTGTTCGGCTGGACTTACGAGTCCATCGGCGACAGCGACGAGTTCCGGTATTCACAAGCCAAACAGGGCGACACCGTCGTCGCCGGTCTGATGGATGCCAGCTCATTCCTCCCGGCAGAAGTCCCGTCGTTCTGGCAGGTGTACTTCGGGGCGGACGACACCGATGCTGCCGTCGCCAAGGTTGTCGAATTCGGCGGCAGCGTATTGCGTGATCCCGAGGACACGCCCTTCGGCCGTCTCGCGTCGGTTGCCGATCCACTCGGTGCCAAGTTCCAGATCTCCACGATCATGGAATGAATCTCCGCGCAGAGGCCGCCCCGGTCCGCGGTCTCTGCGCGCCGATCATCTGGAATGTCCGGATCTGACCGCACAGATTTGAACACTCGCCCAGAAGGTATGCAGTTTTCTCTGTCCAACGCCTAATCTCATGGGATGCCCGCCCCCGCACCTCTCCTCGATGTGTACTCCCAGCCGACTCTGTCGACGCTTGCGCCGTCGGTACTCGCTTCTCTCGGAGTAGGCGGCGAAGCAAACCGTCTCGATCTGAATCCCAGCAAGAAGACCGTAATTCTGCTGGTAGACGGGATGGGCGCGAACTTGCTCGCCCGCAACGCCGAACACGCACCATTCCTGAACTCACTCGTCGGAACGCCGATACGGGCAGGTTTCCCCACGACGACGGCCACCAGCATCGTCTCGCTGGGGACCGGGCTGCCCTCGGGAGCGCACGGAATCACCGGCTACCAGTCCTACGTCGAAGAAGCCGATTCGGTGTTCAACTGGCTGGGTTGGCACAGCGCCGGCAAGAAGGAATCTCAGACCGACTCCATCGTTCCGGAGACCCTGCAGCCGCAGGCCACGACCTTCGATCGCGCCGCGGCCGCCGGAATCACCGTCACTACCGTCGTTCCGTCCAAGTTCGACGGCAGCGGCCTCACTCGGGCGGGGATGCGCGGTGCCCAGTTTGCCGGAATCCAGGCATACGGAGACCTCCTCGCTCGCACCGTGGCGGCGTCGAAATCTGCCGAACGGACGTTCACGTACTGCTACATCAGCGAGATCGACGCACTCGGCCACGTCTACGGACCCGAGTCCGAGCCGTGGATCTTCCAACTGATGCTTGTCGATCGACTGGTCGAACAACTCGCCGCCGCTCTCGGTCCGGACGTGAGATTGCTGGTGACGGCAGACCACGGAATGGTCGACGTGCTGGACGAGAACAAGATCGACTTCGACAACACCCCGATGCTGTCCAAAGACGTACTCGCCCTTGCCGGCGAGCCCCGGTGCCGGCACATCCACACCAGAGAAGGCGCTGCACAAGATGTTGCGGACCGCTGGCGCGCCGAACTGGGTGACCGCATGTGGATCGGGACCAGATCCGAGGGCATCGTCGCGGGATTGTTCGGGCCCGCAGTACATTCCGAGTATCACGGCCGGATCGGCGATGTCATCGCCATTGCTTCCGGAGACGTAGCGGTCGTTCGTCGATCGGTCGAATCGGGACTGTCCGGTCTCCGTGGACAGCACGGCGCCCTGACCCCGGACGAACTGCTGGTACCGCTCCTGTCCTCAGGACAGCAGTAGGGCTCGCGCCCGGCGAATCTCGGGAACGCCGACGACCTTGCATGCGCCCAACAGGACGACGGCACCTACGGCCGCTCCCGCCGACAATGAAATAGCAGCAGCAAGCCTGGGCTCGGGGATTCGGTTCTGAACCGCCACCACCAAAGCGAGCGCACAACCTCCTGCCAGAACTGCCGCTGTCGAAATTCTCCCGACGGTCGCCTGCACCCGACGGAATCCCAACAGCCCGTACCGCTTTCGAAGCAGGATGTGGCCGAGCACCGCTCCGCACACGTAGGAGAACGAGCCGGCCGCACAGACGGCCAGGATCAGCGTTTCGTCACTCGCCGACAATGACGCAAGAAGAACGAGCGCCGTCTTTGCAACTACCATCACCACGGCTATCACCGCGGGAGTGCGGGTATTGTTGTCGGCGTAGAACACTCGTAGCTGAAGCATGACCATCGCAAAGGGCACCAACCCGAATGCACTGACTGCCACGGCCGTCCCGATCAACCGGGCGCTACTGCCGTCGACCCGGCCGAAGAAGATCAGGGTGGTCAACGAGGGGCCGAACACCATGAGAGCCACGGTGACCGGAATCAACGCCACCACCGAATACCTGGCTCCCCGGCCGAGATCGGATACGACACCGACGTCGTCACCCGCAGCGACCGACCTGGCGATTCGCGGCATCAGCACCGTCAACAGCGACACTCCGAGGATGCCGTACGCCACTTGAAACAGCAGATCCGCATGCGTGTACATCGAGTACACGTGACGGGAGAGAGTGACCTTCATCGTCACCCACACACCGACCTGACCGGCTACGACGTACACCAGTACCCAACCGAGCAACGGCGCCCCGACGCGCACCGGGCGCCACGTGTGCGGCACGACCCGCACGCGAAGGCGCCACCGAAAACCGTTGCGGTGCAGCGCTCGAGCAACGACAGCGGTTTGCGCCACTATCCCGAGCAAAGTGCCGATACCGATCACCAGAACCTGCGCGGTGGTCATCGACTCGGGAGTCAGAGCCACCGGCCCCGGAATGCACAGGAAGACCGCGACCGTCACCAGAAGGACGACGTTGTTGATCACCGGCGCCCAGGCCGGCGCGCCGAACACCGATCGAACGCTGAGCACAGCCGTCATCATCGCCGTGACGCCGTAGAAGAAGATCTCCGGCAGAAGCAAGTACGCGAAGAGCGTCGTGAGCTCGCGTTGAGCCGGATCATCGATCACGGCCGAGACCAGAGGCGGCGCGCACACCACCGCCACAACGGTCACGAGCGCAAGAGCAAGCGCTCCCACAGTGAGAACGCGCTGCGTCTGCTCTCGTTCGAGCGTCCGCCCACGGCTTCGCTGCCGTGTCAGATACGGAAGCAGGACACTGGCGAGAATCCCGCCGAGGAGAAGCTGATAGACCATGTTCGGAAAGCTGTTGGCCGCGTTGTACGCATCACTGACCAGGGCGATCCCGAGGACTGCGGCAAGCGCAAGGGTGCGGACGAAACCGGTGATCCGGCTGACCGTGCTGGCGAGCGCCACGTGCCCGCCCATCTTCGCCAAGCTGCCGCCCGTCTCACCCGTACGTTCGGACTCTCCCACACTCTCGACCATCTCGCCAGAGTGCCACATCGCAGAGGTTCGACGAGCCGGACCGGAAACGACTGCCCTCCTGGAAACGACCGAGCGCCCCGAACCGTGGGTTCGAGGCGCTCGGCGCAAGAGAAGATCAGGCTGATTCCGCTCCAGCCAACGGCGGCATGACGACAACCTGACCGGCGAAGGACAGACCTGCACCGAAGGCGAGAAGCAGTGCCTTGTCGCCCGGCTTGCACTGGCCGTCGCGCAGCATCTGCTCCATGGCGAGCGGGATCGAGGCCGCGGACGTGTTGCCCGTCTCGGCGATGTCGTTGGAGACGGGGAAGCCCTCGGGCAGCTTCATGCTGCGAGCGATGACCTCGTTGATGCGCTGGTTTGCCTGGTGCGGCACAAAAGCGTCGATGTCCTCGATACCGAGCCCCGACTTCTCCAGGGTGCGAGTGGCGACCTTGCCCATCTCGAAGGCAGCCCAGCGGAACACCGCGGTACCGGCCATCTTGATCCACGGCCGAGGTCCGGTCGGGTTCTTGGTGTAGTCGAGCCAGCTGGGCTCCTGAACGATGGCGTCGGACTGGCTGCCGTCCGAACCCCACTCGACCGGGCCGATTCCGACGGTATCGCTCGGGCCGACGACAACTGCCCCTGCGCCGTCACCGAAGATGAAGCGAACGCTGCGATCGGTGGGCTCGGTGGCCTCGCTCATCAACTCGACGCCGACGACGAGTACGTGATCAACCGTTCCGCCGCGAACGAGGTCGCTGGCCACCGCAAGGGCGGTACAGAAACCGGCGCAGCCTGCCGCGACGTCGAACGCCGCCGGGCCCTTGATACCGAGTTCGTGGGCGACGATGGATGCGGCCTGGGGAGTCTGCAGGTCCCACGTCGACGTCGCGATGATCACGGCGCCGATCTGCTCGGGTGCAATGCCGCTGACGTCCAGTGCTTTACGGGCCGCGCTGATCGACATCGCGAGGATGCCTTCACCCTCGCCGGAGAACCGGCGCGACTTGATACCCGATCGCGTCTGGATCCACTCGTCGGTGGAATCGATCAGCTCGCAGATCTCGTCGTTGGTCACGACTCGCTCCGGGCGGTGAACGCCGAGCCCGAGAAGGACGGACTGCCGACCTCCGGCCACACTGGCAATCGGCTTACCCATTGATCGATCTCCTCGTTGGTTTCTGGTGATGACGCGCATTCGACATCACACGTTACGTACAGGACATAAGCCCCTGCCTCTCAGGTCACCGTTCGATCACGGCAACAACATGAGGCTGGCTCACATTACGCTTCGGTCAGGTATGTAGTCCAGATCCACGATCAGGCGCGCAAATGAGCTAGAACTGCCAAAACACGACGATGCCCGCTTTCGGAAGCCGACAGGCCGAGTTTGGCGAAGATATTTCCTATGTGCTTGCTCACAGCAGTGTCGCTGACGACCAGTTTCCTGGCGATTTCCTGATTTCCCAGCCCCTCCGCCATCAATCCGAGAACCTCGGACTCGCGTGGGGTCAGCGATCTGATCGGGTCGTCGGCGCGTCGACGGCTCATCAGTTGGGATACGACCTCGGGATCCATCACGGTTCCGCCGTCGACGACCCGGTTCAATGCGTCGACGAACTCGGCCACCTTGCCGACCCGTTCCTTGAGCAGGTAACCGACCCCGCCGGCGCCGCCTGCCAACAATTCACCGGCGTAGCGATCCTCGACATACGCGGAAAGGACCAGGACGGGAAAGCCCGGGCGAAGCTTGCGCACCTCGATCGCCGCTCGAAGTCCCTCGTTGGTGAAAGTAGGAGGCATCCGGACGTCGAGCACCGCGGCGTCAGGAGCGGTCTCCTCGAACACCGTGAGGAACTGTTCGGCGTCGGAGACGGCAGACACCTCGAAGCCCTCTCCGCGGAGCAGCAGTGCCAGCCCCTCTCGCAGGAGAGCGTCATCCTCGGCAATCAGAATCCGCACGGTAGTTCCACCCTCATCGTTGTCGGTCCACCCTCCGGGCTCTCCAATACTGCGGTTCCTTCGAAAGCCTCGACCCGGCGTCGGATACCCGCCACGCCGCCGCCCGGCCGTTCGTTCGCGCCGCCGTGACCGTCGTCGATCACGTCGATGAGCATCGTCTCACCCAACGAGTCGGTGGACGCCTCCGTCCTTGCCGTGACGGTGACGCTGCGCGCTCCGCTGTGCTTTGCGACGTTGGTCAAAGCCTCGGCGACGACGAAGTACGCAGCAGCCTCGACGGCGGCCGGGGCACGGCGGAGCTCCTCGATCTCGAGTACGCAGGGCACGGTGGAGCGCCCAGCAAGCGCCGAGATCGCACCCTCGAGGCCGAGTTCGTCGAGGATCGGCGGATAGATGTCGTGCACCAACGTCCGGAGTTCGCTCAACGCCTCGGTGGCCGCATCTTGGGCCCGATGCAGTTGTGGCAAAGCCTGGTCCGGGTTGATCTGCAACGATCGCTCGGCCATACCCAGCATCATCACCACGGCGACCAGTCGGTTCTGCGCGCCGTCGTGCAGATCGCGCTCGATCCGCTTGAGTTCGGCCGAATGCGCGTCGAGGGCCGCAGCGCGGCTGGCAGTCAGGGCGGTGACGCGCTTCGAGAGATCCGAACGTGTGTCCGGTGCAAGCAAAGTCGTGGTCGACCAGCTTATCCACTTCGCCATCGCGGGGATCAACCACCACGCGATCAGGAAGTACAGGATGCCGATCAACGGCATTCCGGCAGCGCCCAACCACGACGTCACAGGGTACGGATTGTTGACGGGTTCGCCCGCGGGCATCTGCTGCCAGTAC
Organism: Rhodococcus sp. P-2; assembly: GCF_016598535.1. Taxonomy (GTDB): domain Bacteria; phylum Actinomycetota; class Actinomycetes; order Mycobacteriales; family Mycobacteriaceae; genus Rhodococcus_F; species Rhodococcus_F baikonurensis. The sequence goes on from NZ_CP066779.1 coordinate 4,551,185, forward strand.
AGCGGGACGGCAATCGCATTGAGTGCACCGAGTGGCAGAGCAATGGTCAGCATCGCCGCGACGAAAGCCCCCAGACCGTGAATCGACAACCAGGCCGCGTCGCGCCTCGTCGACTGATCGGTGAGGAATCGGCGCCAGTCCCCGAATGTCGGATTGCTTGGCATCGGTGGGTATCGCTGCAGAACAGGGCGTCCGGTGTACGCAGCCGTTCTCTTTCGGGCCAGACCCGCCCACCACCGGAGCACCCGCACGTACGACGGCAACATCAACCAGCCGACGATCAGAATCGAGAGCGACAGCAGAATGAGACCGACCATCAGCAAGAACAGGGAGACCACGGCTGCCGCACCCTCGACGAGCACGTACACCGCAGCCCTGGTTCTCTTCTTCACTGCCCCAGCATGCCGCACCTGATGCCGCGATCCACTACAGCTGGCTACACCATTGATTCGGGACCCTGCTGGATGTCGACGAATACCGAATCTCCATAGCGTTCTTCCCATGAAGAATCGACACTCGGTCCTCGCCCCGCCGGCCCCTGGTGCCCCGGCCGCCCGAACATCCGCCGTGCGGCTCGAAGGCGTCAGCAAGGTCTACGGAAACGGCCGCGGCGCCGTGACCGCCCTCGACAACATCAGCCTCACCTTGCCGCGCAGCACCTTCACCGCCGTGATGGGCCCCTCCGGATCGGGCAAGAGCACTTTCCTGCACTGCGCGGCGGGCCTGGACCGTCCTAGCAGCGGATCGGTGTGGCTGGGCGACACCGAGATCTCACAGCTGAAGCCGAAGGCCCGCAGCATCTTCCGTCGCGATCACATAGGTTTCGTCTTCCAGGCATACAACCTGCTCGGTGCTCTCGACGTCGAGCAGAACGTCACGCTCCCGCTACTGCTCGCCGGACGACGAGCCGACAAGCAGTACCTGACCTTCGTCCTCGAATCCGTCGGACTCGGATCGCACCGCAAGCGCAAACCCTCCGAATTGTCCGGTGGTCAGCAGCAACGCGTCGCCATCGCGCGCGCCCTCGTCACCCACCCCGACGCACTCTTTGCCGACGAGCCGACGGGCGCCCTCGACTCCCGCAGCGCCAAGCAGGTTCTGGAGTTGTTGCGCCGGACAGCCGCCGAGTTCGATCAGACCATCGTCATGGTCACGCACGACCCGGTGGCCGCGTCGTACGCCGATCGTGTGCTGTTCCTCGCCGACGGGAAACTGGTCGGGCACATCGACCGCCCGACGCCGCAGCAGATTGCCGAGCGCATGACACACCTCGGGGACTGGTGATGATGAAGGCGCACACTTTTGCGCATCTCAAAGCGCATCGCTCCGGATTCATCGCCGTGTTCGTCTCCGTATTCTGCGCGGCTCTCCTCACGTGCGGTTTGGGTGTCCTGCTGGAATCAGGAGTGCGAGGCGGAGTCTCACCACATCTCTACGCCGGTGCCGACGCCGTGGTCAGCGCGCCACAGGCACTCGAGGTCAAGGAGGACGCCGATCAGCCTTTTGCCGAGCGGGTTCTCCTCGACGGCGATACGGTCCGCAAACTCGATGCCCTCGATGTCACGGTGGTTCCCGACATCTCCGTCCCCGTCAGCACCGCCGAGGGCGTCGTACTCGACGCACATCCTTGGAACACAGCACAATTGGCGCCGTATTCGCTGACCGATGGTCGCGCTCCGCAGAGCCGAGACGAGGTGGTCGCGACTACGGGCGCCGCGCTCGGCGAGCGAATCACGCTGGCTCACGGCGCGATAGCGGACGAGTACACCGTCGTCGGCACAGCTGATTCGGCTTCGGTGCCGTCACCCGACCGTCCGGCACTCGTCTTCCTCGACGACGCAGAGGCCGAACGGCTGTGGCCGCACCAGAACTCTGTCACCGCAGTCGGATTGATCGCTCCCGAAGGCGTGGATGCTGCCGCTCTCGCCCGCGACGCACTCGCCGGAACCGGTGCGGAGGTCTCGACCGGCACCGCACGCGGAGGCATCGAGTTCCTCGACGCCGGAGCTGCGCGGACTCAGTTGATCGTGCTCTGTGCCACGTTTGCGGGTCTTGCATTGATGGTCAGCATGTTCGTCGTTTCCAGCACGCTGTCGCTCTCGATCAACGCCAGACGCCGAGAGTTCGCTCTGTTGCGGGCAATCGGGGCCACCACGCGACAAGTCCACGTCATGATCGGGCGTGAAGTGCTGCTAGTGGCGGCGGCTGCGGCTGCGCTCGGCGCGGTGCCCGGATTCCTACTCGCCCGATTCCTGGGTGCACAGTTTGCCGATGCAGGGGTCATGCCCACCGATTTCGCGCTGGCGTACAGCCCGCTTCCGGCGATCGCGGCTTTCCTGATCTGCGTACTCACTGCCCGCGCGGCAGCGGCGATCGCGGCACGACGACCGGCAAAGCTCGACCCTGTCGAAGCGCTTCGCGAATCCGAAAGCGGCCCGGCGAAACTGAGCCGCGGACGCATCGTCACCGGGCTGATCTTCGGTGCCGCCGGTCTCGGCGCGTGCATCCTCCCCGCTTTCCTGCCCGGCAGCGCGGCAGCCGCTGGAGCCGGTTCGAGCGCACTGTTGTTGATCTTCTCGGTCGCGCTGCTCGGCCCGTTGTTGGTGCGCGGCATCATCAAGGTGATCGGCGGTCCACTGCGCCGTAGTGGGTCGGCGTCCAAAGTTCTCGCTGCCGCCAACGCCGAATCCAATTCGAGGCGGCTCTCGTCGGCGGTTGTTCCGTTGGCTCTCGCCATCGCCCTGGGCTCGGTGCAGTTCTTCAGCCAGAGCACCGTCGCCGCCGAGGCGACCAACCAGTCGATCAAGGGCGTCACCGCCGACCTGATCGTCGGCGCGCCGGCCGGTATCGCTCCCTCGCTCCTCGACTCGATCGCATCGGTGCCCGGAGTGAGTGCGGCAAACCCGGTAGTCCGCAGTCAAGTCCTGCCGGTACCCAGCGGTGAGAAAGGCGGCTCAGCCGACAGCGCGATCGCGGCCCAGGGCATCGACGCCGCCGGCGCCGACGCAACCCTCGATCTCGCGGTGACCGAGGGCGACCTCAGCGCTCTGACCGGCGATACCGTTGCCGTCAGCGAAGACGGGGCCTTCACACTCGGAGCCAAGGTCGGCCAGCGCGTCGACCTCTATCTGGGAGACGGAACACTGGTACATCCGATGGTCGTCGCGAAATATGGTCGCGGCCTCGGATTCGGGGACGTGACCATGCCGATCGAGACTTTGCGTCAGCACTCCACCGACGCTCTGATCGACACCGTTCTGGTTGCTGCCGAACCCGGACGGTCGGCCGAAGTCCAGCAGTCGTTGCTTTCGTTCCCCTCGATCGCCGCGCTGAACCAGGACCAGTTCGGGGCCGCAGGCGAAGATCAGCGTCGCATGCAGTCGTGGGTCAGCATCCTCGCCGTCCTGGTCCTGCTCGGTTATCTGGCGGTCGCCGTCGTGAATACCTTGGTCGCCGCCACTGCGGAGCGTTCCCGCGAGTTCGCGCTCCTTCAACTGGTGGGCTCGCGGACGAGGCAGGTCCGAGCGATGATGCGTATCGAGTCGTTGATGGTGGTGGGAATCGCCGTCGTGGTCGGATCACTGATCGCCCTGCCGCCTCTGATGGGTATCGCCGTAGCGGTGTCCGGGCAGCCGATCCCGGCGATTTCACCAGCGATCTACGGTGCCATCGTCGCCGTGACAGCTGTTCTGGGATTCGTCTCCATCGCGATCCCGACGCGCGCCGCCCTGCGCAAGAACCCGATGGACGGCGTCCGTAACAACTGAGTGGCACTACCGTCGTCATCTATGGATGCGGCCGCCTGGGACAAGAAGTACGAAGAAACCGAGCTCGTCTGGGGCGCTCCACCCAACGAACTGCTGGTGGAATACGCGACGGCCCTCCCCCACGGCCAGGCACTGGACCTGGCGTGCGGGGAGGGCCGTAACGCCTTGTGGCTCGCGACCCGCGGTTGGGAGGTCACCGGGATCGACTACTCGGCCGTCGCGATCGAGAAAGCCCGCACGATCGCGGCCCGCTCGCCCCGATCGGTTCTCGACCGGCTCGACTACCGGTGCGGCGACGTCACCGTCGCGGAGTACGCCTCCAGGAACGGGCAGGGATACGACTTGGCCCTGCTTCTTTACCTTCATCTGCCCGCACCACAACGCACCCTGGTTGTGAACCGTGCCATAAATTCTCTGAAACCTGACGGAATCCCCATGATTTTGGGTCACGACCGAAGCAACATCGACTACGGCGTCGGCGGACCGAAAGATCCCGAAATCCTTTACACACCAGAGGAATTGATGCAGGAGTTCCAAGGAAGGCTCGAGTTCGAGATCGCCGGAAATCCGCACAGACACACCGAAACGGGAATCGCGGTCGACGCGCTTGTCATCGGACGCAAATCCGGTGTTGGCAATGCAAAGAACGGCTAGTAACATGTATTAAGTTACCGACGAGTAATAAACTTCGGGCGGTACTAGGAGTGCTGGACCGCACCACCTCACTGGGAGAAGCAGAAGACATGGGCCATTACAAGAGCAACGTTCGGGACCTGGAGTTCAACCTCTTCGAGGTTCTCGGACTGGAGAAGCCACTGAGCGAAGGCGCTTGGGGCGACCTGGATGCCGACACTGTCCGCAACATGCTGGCAGAGGTCGCACGCCTGGCCGAGGGACCGCTTGGCGAATCTTTCGCCGATGCGGACCGCAACCCCCCTGTCTTCGATCCCGAGACGCACACCGTTGCACTTCCGGAATCCTTCAAGAAGTCGTTCAAGGCTCTGTGGGATGCCGAGTGGTACCGCATGGGACTGAGCGAAGAGGTCGGCGGCGTGCCGGTCCCCCGCTCCGTCGTGTGGGCCATCGGTGAGCTGATCCTGGGCGCACAGCCTGCAGCACACATGTACCAGGCCGGACCCGCCTTCGCGGACGTGCTGTTCAACAACGGCACCGAAGAGCAGAAGAAGTGGGCAGCCACCATCGTCGAACGCGGATGGGGCGCCACCATGGTCCTCACCGAGCCCGACGCCGGCTCCGACGTCGGTGCCGGACGCACCAAGGCAATCAAGCAGGACGACGGCTCCTGGCACATCGAGGGCGTCAAGCGCTTCATCACCTCGGCAGACTCGGACGACCTGTTCGAGAACATCTTCCACCTCGTTCTCGCTCGCCCCGAAGGCGCCGGACCCGGCACCAAGGGCCTGAGCCTGTTCTTCGTCCCGAAGACGCACTTCAACTTCGAGACCGAAGAGTTCGGCGAGCGTAACGGCGTCTTCGTCACCAACGTCGAACACAAGATGGGCCTGAAGGTCTCCGCCACATGTGAGGTCACCTTCGGCGGCCACGGCATCCCCGCACAGGGCTGGCTGGTCGGCGAGGTCCACAACGGCATCGCCCAGATGTTCGACGTCATCGAGCACGCTCGAATGATGGTCGGCACCAAAGCAATCGCCACCCTCTCGACCGGTTACCTCAACGCTCTCGACTACGCCAAGCAGCGTGTTCAGGGCGCAGACCTGACCCAGATGACCAACAAGGCAGCACCGCGCGTGACCATCACGCACCACCCCGACGTGCGTCGCAGCCTGGCAATGCAGAAGGCATACGCCGAAGGCCTGCGCGCGGTGTACCTCTACACTGCAGCACACCAGGACGAGGTTGTCGCCCAGCTCGTCTCGGGCGCAGACAAGGACACCGCGTTCCGCGTCAACGACCTGCTGCTCCCGATCGTCAAGGGCGTCGGCTCCGAGCGTGCGTACCAGTACCTGACGGACAGCCTGCAGACCCTCGGTGGCTCCGGCTTCCTGCAGGACTACCCGATCGAGCAGTACATCCGCGACTCCAAGATCGACTCGCTGTACGAAGGCACGACGGCCATCCAGGCTCAGGACTTCTTCTTCCGCAAGATCGCTCGTGACCGCGGCGTCGCGCTCGCTCACGTTGCGGGACAGATCAAGACCTTCATCGACAGCGAAGCCGGCAACGGTCGTCTGAAGGCGGAGCGCGCACTGCTCGCCACCGCACTCGAAGATGTCCAGGCCATGGCTGCCACGCTCACCGGCTTCCTCATGGGAGCTCAGGAGCAGCCCACCGAGCTGTACAAGGTCGGCCTCGGCTCCGTCCGCTTCCTGATGTCCGTCGGCGACCTGCTCATCGGCTGGCAGCTGCTCCGCCAGTCCGAGATTGCTCTCGCAGCACTCGACAACGGCGCTTCCGACAAGGACAAGGGCTTCTACGAGGGCAAGGTCGCCATCGCGTCCTTCTTCGCCAAGAACGTCCTGCCCGAGCTCACCGCTTCACGCGAGATCATCGCGAACACCGAGAACGACATCATGGAGATCGACGAAGCAGCATTCTGATTCGTTCCTGATTCATGAAAAGTGCCGGTCCCGAGAATGTTTCGGGGCCGGCATTTTCGGTTGTCGGCACTCGGTGGTGACTGGTGTCATCTGCGCTCGATGGTCGGGCAACTGATCTGCGCGGACAGTACCGACGTCGTCGGTTGCTCGCCCGGTCGTGCCGCCGTACCCGCCAGGGAAAGCGCCACGCGCCTGCGGTCCGGAGAACTGACTATTTCGACGGACTTGGCGTCACCGCCGCCGAAGGACACGAACTGTCCGCTCTGATCCGAGAACTTCATGATCGCGGACCCGTGCTGACCTGGTTCGGGTTTCTCGTTCACGTAGACCTGCAACTGGAAATCACGTCCCGGATATTCGCCGCCGCCGTCGTACTCGTAGAAGGAACTCGTGTGCACCTCGTAGGCCCACTGACGGTGACCGGCGGGCAGCGAATCCGCCCAGTTGTGCTCGAAACACGTGACGGATCCAGGCAGCGAGACATTGGCTGCGCCGCTCCACCCACCGGACAGGGTGATGGCTCCGTATGGCGCTGCTTCGGACTCGTGCCGATCGGAGGGCAAGGGCGGCACCGTCAAGGGTCCGACATTGCGACCGGTGAACTCGAAAAGCCTTTCGCTCGACACGAACGGGGGCGACTCGCGCTCACCGGCACAGGAGACAACCGACAGGGTGGCCATGACCAGCACCGCGCACATCCCGCGTCTACGAACCGGCACCTCGACTCCCCCGTTCCGTTTCCAACAGAATACATACCGTTCGGTCTCCAAGTTGCCGGACGTGTCCGACACATCCCATTCATGGGACGGCTCGCCCGCTACCGATGTGATTGGGTGAGCACGAACGTCCACTGAACCAGCACTCGGTTCCTTCGAAGGCCGAGTAGATCAACAGACAGGTGATCATCGTGGTCGCACCAGAGCACGCACAACCCGATTACGCCCCTGACCTGGCATTGACCGCCACGGACTTGGCGCTCGACGGCCCATGGGGGCCGGTGTTCGGACCCGTCAATCTCGAGATTCGTGCGGGCGGTGTGACCATCCTCGAAGGCTCGGCCGGTTCAGGACGTACGTCCTTACTTCTGACACTCAGCGGGCGAATGAAAGCCAGTTCCGGATCACTGTCCGTCTTCGGTCGAACGCGTCCCCGAGAGATCTTCGAGATCGCCGGGATCGCCGGGTTCGAGGACATCGACGAGCTTGCCGAGTCCGTCACCGTCCGCGATCTGATCACCGAACAAATTCGCTGGGATGCTCCCTGGTACAAACTCGTCGGACGCGCCGGAGACCGCGAACTCGAAGCGGTGTGCGCTCCCGTCTTCGGCGATCATCCGTTGCCTGCGCTCGGCCGATACGTCAGCGATCTCGGGGAACTCGAGGCGACCCTGCTGCGTATCGCCGTCGCGAACACGAAGAAGCCGGCCTTGCTGGTCGTCGACGATCTCGAACAGGTGCGGCGTGACTCCGAGCGCGCATATCTCGTCGAGCGACTGGTCGAGATGGGGAGCTACCAGACCATCATCGCGTCGACCGTCAACCCGCTGCCCGACGGATCACCCATCGATGCCGTCACCCTGCTCCAAGAAGTCACCAATCCCGACCAAGAAGGGGCGAGGTAACCGCGATGCTCGCTGGAATGTCTCTCGGAACCGAACTCAAGCGGTTCTCCCGCGGCGCGATGCCCAGGATCGCACTCGTCACCATCATCTTGATGCCACTGCTGTACGGCGCGATGTACCTGTGGGCCTTCTGGAATCCGTTCGGTGAGGTCAACAAGGTCCCCGTCGCGCTGGTCAACACAGACCGCGGTGCGATGGTGCAGGGTCAGGAACTCAACGCGGGCGACGAGGTAAGCCAAGCGCTGCTCGATTCCGGTGAGCTCGATCTCCACCTGGTCTCACAGCAGGAAGCCGCGCAGGGAGTCTCGGACGGCACGTACTACTTCTCTCTCACCTTGCCTGAGAATTTCAGCGAGGCCGTGGCCTCCCCGACGACCAAGGACCCCCACAAAGCTCAGTTGCAGTTCACCTTCAACGACGTCAACAACTACCTCGGCACCATCATCGGCCAAAACGCCGCCCAGCAGGTCCTCAGTCAAGTCAGCGACAAGATCGGCGCGCAGTCCGTCGAGACGGTCCTGGTCGGATTGACCGACGCGGGTGCAGGTTTGAAGCAGGCCGCCGACGGAGCACTCCAGCTCTCGGCCGGAGTGAACACTGCCAACGCCGGAGCCGGCGAATTGGCGTCGGGCTCGAAAACGCTGGCCGACAACATGGTTACCGCACGTGACGGCGCAGCCACTCTTGCCGGCGGTACAGCGCAACTCTCGACCGGTATCAATACCGCCACGGACGGTGCCCTCGCACTGACCGACGGTTTGGGGCAGCTCGATCTCGGGGCCGTCCAACTGGGCGACGGCGCAAGCCAACTCAGTGGTGGCGTCACCCAGGTCGTCGACCAGCTGAGCGTCCTCGGGAACACACAAGCAGACGTCGCACAGCTGGTCGGTCAGGCAGTGGCCAGCCTTCGACTGAACCCGGATCCCGTCAGCCAACAGATCGCCAATGCCCTCGCGCCTGCCCAGGACATGCTGCGCACTCAGGGGTTCGGCGAAGCGACCATGGGCCAACTGGGCGAACTCAAGAGCGGCGCACAACAACTCGCTTACCAACTCGACGATCCCTCGAGCACCTTCCGCGCCGGGCTCAGCGCCGCGGCCAACGGCGGCGGTGAACTCCGCAACGGCCTGGTACAGCTGCGTGACGGCGGTCAGCAAGTCAACGACGGCGCTCAAACCCTCAGCAGTGGACTGGTTCAACTCACCGACGGCAGCGTCCAACTCTCCGATGGTGCCGCCAAACTCGCCGACGGAACCGAGCAACTCCGTGCCGGGTCTGCCGAACTCGCAACCAAACTCACCGAGGGCGCCGGCCAGGTTCCCAGTTGGACCGATCAGCAGCGAACAGCAACCGCTCAAACCCTCTCCAGTCCGGTCGAGCTGCAGGAGACATACGAGAACCGGGCAAGCACCTTCGGTACCGGTTTTGCTCCGTTCTTCCTGCCCCTCGCACTGTTCGTGGGCGGCATCATCACCTGGATGCTGCTCAAGCCGCTCCAGAACCGGCCTATCGCAAACGGACTCGGCGCGCTGCGAGTGGTCCTCGCCTCGTACTGGCCGGCCTTGCTCATCGGCATCTGCCAGGTGATCGTGATGTACCTGGTCGTGCACTTCGCCGTTGGCCTGCACCCCACGCACGCCCTCGGCACCGTCGGATTCCTGATGCTCATTACTGCCACGTATATGGCGTTGATCCAGGCGTTCAACGCCATCTTCGGAGTCTCCGTCGGACGCGTGATCACCCTGGCGTTCCTGATGCTGCAACTGGTTTCGGCCGGCGGCATCTATCCCGTGGAAACCACCGCGAAACCGTTCCAGATCATCCACCCGTTCGACCCCATGACCTACGCGGTGAACGGGCTTCGACAACTCACCGTCGGCGGCATCGACTCGAGGCTGTGGGTCTCGATCGCCGTCCTCGGCGGCCTTCTCGTCGCCTCACTCGGGGCCAGTTCACTTGCTGCACGCCGAAATCGGCAGTGGACCATGGACAGGTTGCATCCGCCGATCGAGGTCTAGGTCTAGGTCGAGCTCTCCGGCCAAGGCTCCACGGTCAGCGCAGGCCATTCCCTGCGCCACCGTGCCGCCTTGGCCTCGTACACCTCTCTCGGCGCCAGCACCGGGTTGGGGCGGACGATCATGTTTTGAAGCTGCCTCGCACGTGATGCAGACCCTGCCAGGAACCTTTACGACAGGGTCTGCATTCGGCTATCTCAGATATCGTCGGAGCTGCCGATCAGCTCACGTCGAATATTCTATTTCGCGCTCATCGATCGAGGCTTGCCCACCCGCCGCCTTCCATTGATGCGGTCCACAACCCGACCAACGTCAGCCCGTAAAACGCTAGCGTGTTCTTGACACTTCCGGTCCAGAAATCAGACGACATGAGTTCACCCTTCTTTACGAGAGTCCGACAAGGAATTGTTGAAGCGGAAACCTAAGGGCGTAGAACGTCATGGTTGCAAGTTCAGCCAGGTCCGTGCTCATTGCGTTGAGCGACATCTAGTTTCTCCTCAGATTGAACAGGGTCACCGGGGGTAACCGAATGACAGTTGGAGCGGGATATCCATCAGATATGTAAATAACATCGGAAGCATCTGTTCTACGGTCTGCCCCAGCGACGCGGTACCTTGCTGCACGGATCCCATCAGCCCTCTCCTCCACTCGCGGACATGTCGAGCGAGATGGCGTTCAATCCATCAAGCCCGTCGCCTAACGATGTTGCAAAGGACGGGATAAATGCCCGCAGGAGGGCCATGAACTGACCTAACATTTGTTACTCCGTTTCCAGTAGGTAATTGCTCTGACTGTGGCGCGGGGCCAGGTCGGTTTATCCGGCACAACAGTGGTTACCAAGCGAGGTTTTTGGGAAGCCCGCAACTCCTCGTGGTGCCGACAACTGTACCCAAAATTTGCAAATTAGGAACTCGTTCTAGGAATTTTTCTTGCCATAGATGGAATTCATTTAGTTAGCACTAAAGTCCTAGTACTATAGTTCGGTTCATTAAATCTTTAGGACTAGAAATTTTGCACCGAAAGCGAGATGGAACCGCTTGCAGGATCAGAAAGCCACCCGAATCACGGATTCAGGTCGCGCAGCCAACTTCCCGATCACGGCTTCACGAACACTATTCGGTGGCACAAGAATTGATTGCGAGCCAACCTTACGGCGATTGCCCATAAGCCATGACTTCGAGACGATACCGATGCCGTCCAATCCGTGCCGGACGACCGAATTACATCGAGCAGGCTGCGAGACAAAGCCGCAGAGACAGGCCTGCATTCGTCACAGCCGAAGCAGCATTCGCCATCTCCCTGGCGACACCCGCGCCCATTGTCACAATTGCCGAAACACACACCCGAACTCGCAACACGGCGTCATACGGCGAACGGGTTGGAGCACGGAGACCCGCACTCCAACCCGTCCAGGTTCTTACGATCAACCTTGCAGCCGATCGACTTACTGGTAGTAGAAGTTCACCTTCGAGGCCCTATCCGAAAAGATGAACGCATTGCCATGGAGGAGGAACTCCCCTGCATCGATGACGGCGTCCGCCCCGCCGCCCGACCACTGCCCTGTGCGAGTTGTTGTGCCGTCCAACACGGTCGGAGTGTCGGTGGACATCCTGACCTCACCACCGCTCGTCACGGTGCTAGCCATCGCCGAGTCACCCTGCATGCACCATCCACCCGCGGCATTCGTTGTGGCGGTGAAGGTCGTGATCGGAGTCGTGCTGGAGGATGAGCTGTATAGCTTGCCAGTGACCTGGGCGCCCACTACCGCTTTGGCACCAGAAGGCACGCCCGCCACGTGGGCGTCCGGGCCGACGTAGAAATTGCCACATACCTGATACGCAGAGGATGCGGAAAGAGTTACGGCGGAGCCAGCAGCGCCGACGGTGGCAGCGGATGCAATACCGGTTCCGGCGAGCACCATCGCACCGGCTGCGGTACCGAGCAGGACACCTCTGACGGAATTCTTGGCAGTCAACTTCACGAGTTCTTCCTTCGGTTGAATTGATAGACCCCAGGCGTTCAATTCATAGGCGAGAGCGCGGAGTCCTTAACGCTCCAACCCGATCTGTTCTGACCATCTCTTATCACCAACCGACCTGCTATCTTCGGGGCTATCGCCAACTTCGCATTTATGGCCCTGCTCGCAGGGCTACAGCTTTCCCTAAAAGGGAATGCCCTGGTGAGAGCTCGCATTGAACAGGACCCGAAGCTCTGGTGACGTGAGTCACTGTACTCACATTTTGTCCATCCGGGAACAGGTTCTAGAAATTTTTCTTCCAACCTCGATATTTTTCTCAATGAAACTTCGAGCATCGAATGCAAAGCGTTTAAACCGACAATCCAAATAGTCGAGAAGTTTGAAAAGCCACGACAGTCGTCGAGCAGAAAATATTCCGATATATCGCACGTTGCACGAAAAGTCACATAGACAAACCACACTTTCACCGTAGAATGTTCATTTGTTAGTGATGATTGCTATTCACATTGGAGAAACCTTATTAGCACTAAAGAATTAGACGTAAAGTATTAGAAACAATCCACCAAATATCGGAAGAGATTTTCACCATGAGGGGACCCAGACAATCATGGATGAACGTCGCAGCACACTGAAAGTTCGTGAAATTAGCGCAGACGATTCCGAAAGGCGCAAGGTCTTGCGGGGGTTCAACTACCAGAACTACAGCTGGATGCGTTGAATCCGGCCGGTTGTCTCCATGCACGGACGGACGAGACAGCAGGGTCGACACGGATCGGCCACAGTTCGTGGCCGTGGCGGACGCACTGCGACCAGGGAAGACACGCCTCTCACGCCGAAATCGGCAATGGACCATGGACAGGCTGCATCCGCCGATCGAAGTCTAGGTCAGGTTCTCCGGCCAAGGCTCCACGGTCAACGCGGGCCATTCCCTGCGCCACCGTGCCGCCTTGGCCTCGTAAACCTCTCTCGGCGCCAGTACCGGATTGGGGCGGACGATCATGTCGAAAAGGTCGTCGTATCCATGCGGGGCATACACGTCGACGGTGCCGTCTGATCCCTTGGTGATCCCGAAACAGCAAGTTGTGGAAGCGAAGTGGTCGATAGCGTCGCGGCAACTGGTGAACGGAACGCCGGGAATCCCGAAATGCTGCTCGTACCACAGGTGCACGCGGGCTTCGTTGCGTACTTCGACATCGGCATCCACATCGGCGAACAGTTCTGCCGCCGAACGAATCACACGGTCCTCCGCGTCGTAGCTCAGATCGCCGGCGTCGAAATAGAAGAGGTCGTAGTCCTTGATCCCGGCGCCGAGGTCACGGCCGTCGATGTGATTCCAGACGGTTTGGAAGAGCCCACCCGCCGTCAGGTACCACTCCGGCAATCCCAGCTTCGGCGCACGATCCACGATCGTTGCGACCACCGGATTGGCCAGGGCGATCTCGAGAAATCGTTCACGCATGCTCTTCAGCCTCTCATATGACAAGCAAACTTGACATCTAGTGACAAGTATTCTTTACTTTTTGCATGACTGGAAAGGCTGGCGACAACAACGTGCGGGAGCACCGACGCCTCGCCGGCCTCACCCAGGCGCAACTGGCCACGGCAGGTCAGGTGAGCAGACAGAGCATCGTCTCCGTCGAACGCGGCGACTATGCACCGAGTGTCTACCTGGCACTTCGCCTGGCCCTGGCGCTGGGGACCACCGTCGAAGCGCTCTTCCCCTTACCCGAATCGGAACTCACCACAGAAATTCCAGAGGAGACGGCATGAGCACCATGATGAAGGCAATGCGGTTCGTCGGAGATCTGGACGACGACTTCTACAAGGACGAGCGTCAGCGCGACGTCTGGAACGAAGCCTCGGCGGTGGGACTCCAGAGTGTCTTCTGGGCAATATTCGTCAGCTCGGCGATTCTGCCCTGGGTCGCCGGCCGAACAGGGGCGTGGATCTCGCTCGCGCTGCTGATCGTTGCGTTGTTCGGCTCGTTGATCACGATCATCTATGCGAAGCGCCGCGACGTCGATGTCTACGTATTGTCCACCTACGGCCGCCCTCGCGTGGTGATCAGCATCGCGCTCTACCTCGTGGCCGCTGTCGGAATCATGGCCCGTCTCGAATTCGATTCGTACGAAGAATCGTCAACCTGGGTCGGCGCGGTGGTAGGCGCCATCATCGGCGGTGGCGTCGCAATCGCAATCGTCAAACTTCACCAGCAGCGCGCCAAGCGACGCGAAGCGGCCGAAGAACTTCTCTGAATTCCGGAAGTCTGCCCAGCACAACGGAATCCATAGAGTTGGTAAAATCGTGCCAGGTCAACCGATCGCGAGTAACGTCGAAACGGTGAGCACTCGCCTCGGATACCAGATGCCCAACTTCAGCTACGGCGGTCCGGTCAAGGACCTCTTCCCCACCGTCATAGCGCAGGCCCGCGAAGCCGAAGCCGCAGGCTTCGACACTGCATTCGTGATGGATCACTTCTACCAACTCCCCGGAATCGGAGCGCCGGACGCCCCGATGCTCGAGGCCTACTCGGCGCTCTCCGCGCTGGCGACGGCCACCGAGACCATCCAGTTGTCTGCACTGGTCACGGGAAACACCTACCGCAATCCGCCCATGCTCGCCAAGACCGTCACCACCCTCGACGTGGTGAGCGGCGGTCGGGCCATCCTGGGCATCGGCGCCGGTTGGTTCGAACTCGAACACAATTCGTTCGGATACGAGTTCGGAACGTTCACCGAGCGCTTCCAGAAACTCGACGAAGCACTGCAGATCATCGCGCCGATGCTCCGCGGTGATCGCCCCACCTTCGACGGCAAGTGGTACCACGTCAAGGACGCCATCAACGAGCCTCGCGTCCGCGACGACCTGCCGATCCTGCTCGGCGGTGGCGGTGAGAAAAAGACGTTCGGCCTCGCCGCTCGCTTCGCGGATCACCTCAACATCATCTGCGACCCGTCGGAACTGCCGCGCAAGATGGAAGCACTTGCGGCACGCTGCGACGAAGCCGGTCGCGATCCCGCAACCCTCGAGACCAGCTTCCTCACGTTCATGATGATCGACGAGGACGGCGACAAGGCTCGCGCCCATCAGCGAACGTTTCTCGCGGAGCGTGGCCTCGACATCACCACGGCGCCGGAAGACGTGGTCGCCAAGGCCACCGAACGCCATTTCGTCGGCAGCCCGGACGACGTCGCCGAGCAGGTTCAGACGCGCATCCTCGACCACGGCATCGACGGCGTCGTGATCAACCTGATCACGAACGGCGAAGAGCCAGGCATCGTCGACCTCGCGGGCCGCACCCTCGCCCCACTCGTCGGCAAGTAGTTCCCTACTCGCACTTCACGATCGGCACCGGGTCGTACTTGACGGTCCGGGTGTTCGAGGAAATCTCGGCGCCACTCGCGTGGTCGGTGATCACGCGAGTGTCGCTGACCGTGAACCCGGGCGCACCGCTCGAAGCCACACAGCCAGGCCCCTCCGGCAAGGTCACGGTGTTCGGCGACGTCGGCGACGTCCGCGGGCCGGTCGTCGACGTGACATCGACAGTTTTGGTTCCCCAGATCCGAACGGTGATGTTCGACGACGTCGCAATCGTCTCGATCATCACGCCGGTCTTCGCCGGATTACGGAACTGCAGGTCGATCGCACCATCGAAGATGGTCGCCTCACGAGCCTCGGGGTACCGCGAGATGTAGTAACTGTGCTCGGTGTGCGCGACGTCCTCCATACCTGCGAAATACGTCGCGTTGTAGAGCGTCGTCGCGAGCTGGCTGATACCGCCGCCGACAGCCTTGTCCGGGCGACCGTTGTTGATGATCCCCGACTCGATGTATCCCTGCGCCGCACCGCGCGGGCCCGTGTACTCGTTGAGCGAGAACGTGTCACCGGGCTTGATCACGGCCCCGTCGATCTCCGACGCGGCCAGGCCGATGTTCACACCAGACGCGTATTCGAAACCACCGGTAGTGAATTCGCCGATCACCTCATTGATGCCGAGGGCCTCCGCGGCTTCGGTGGTCAACGCCGGCGGGACCGGTCCGTAAACGGCGGGCGTTGCCCGAGAAGCCGTGCTGCCCAACAGAACCGGAAGTTCCTTGACCGTGTCCGGCCAGTTGATCAGATCACCGACGACACCGGGCACAACCGACGGTTTGCCACCGGCGAAGGTGAACGACGCGTCCTTGGGTTGTACTTCCGTCGACGCCAACTGCGGAGTCAGAATCTTGATCGCAGCATCCGTGTTGTACTGCGGAGTCAGCCCACCCGAGCCGTCGGGTGTGAAGGTCAGAACCTCGCCGATCTGATCGACGCCGAGTGTCGCGACCTTGCCGTCACGGCCGTTGACCACGACGTCACCCGAGACAGCTGGAATAGCGATCTCCTGCAGCGCACGATCGACACCGGCCTGAGTGACCGTCACCGGAACCTCGTCGACCGGAAGATCGACGACGCCACCATCGGACCATTCAGCGGCGAAGGTCGAACCCGCCTTCTGCGTTTCGAGGGCCTGGCCGGCGGCAGGTGAAACACCCGTCGCCTTCCCGTTCTCGAATACAACTGCGCCTTCGACGGGCGCACGATCACTGTTCGCCGCAAGCTGCGCCATGGAGGTGTCCAACGCTTGCTGGTCGACGGTCGACACCACGGGCACCTCGCGGGAGCCGAAGAACGACGTGATGCGGGTGATCGGGTTGATGGGCTGAGCGTTCACTCCGGAAAGCGTCGCCGACCAGTCGACGTCCACACCCGCAGATGCGGGAAAGATCTCGGAGTCGACGCCGCCGGCATGTACCGCTACCGGTTCGACGAGCCTCGGGCCGAGTTGGGCGCGCAGCGTGGCCTCCGCGTCGGCGGGCGTGAGATCACCGATGTCCACCCCGGCGACCTGGGTGCCGCGCGGTGTCTTCCCGGACGAGGTGAAGATGTCCACTCCGTAGGCAATCGCTGCGACGGCAAAGATGGCGCCGACTGCTATCGCCGGTTTGACCCACTTGCGGGAAGACGTCGAAGCAGGCGCTTCCGGTTGTTGTTGTTGTGGCACTGGTGGTGCAACTACCGCTGGTTCGCGGACAACAGGCTCGTACTGCTGCTGGATGGGTTCGAACTTCTGGGTGTCGTACTGCTGCACGAACTCGGGGCGCGGCGGCTTCGGGGGAACCACCACCGCCGGAGGCTCGAACTGCTCTGTCTGCTCGTCGATGGCTTCTGCCGCCGGAGCCTCGTCGACTACTTCCGTCGGCGGGGCGTCGTCCGCTGGGACGACGGGGATGACGGTGGTGACTTCGTTTGCCGATTCGTCGTCTGTCAGCTCGTCTACCGCTTCGTCTTCGTCTTCGTCCGCTACTGCTGCGTCTGCCGCCTCTGCGGAATCGACTACGTCTGCGTCGACAGGCTGGGGAGATTCGACCGATTCGGCCTCGACAACCGCGTCGGTGTCCTCAGGGGTCTGGGGTTCCTCGACCGACTCGGTCTCTTCGACCGCCTGAGGTTCCTCGACCGACTCGAGTTCCTGTTCCGGGAGGGACGAGTCCTCGCTGTTCGTCTTCTCGACGGACGGACCCTCTTCGTCACTCACCTGTTGGCTCCTCGCTGCATCAACCGTCGCTGCGGCGCTCACCGACAACTCAATACAGGATATCCGGACATACGAGAGCCCCGCGCTGCTGCCAGGTCGGGGGTCAGGCAGCAACACGGGGCTGTCATGAATATCGGTAGCTATTCTGCAGCGTTACACGCCTGCGCGAAAAAGTTTGCAAAGAGTTCGGGGATCCGGCCACCCCTCGTGGCCGGATCCCCGATTACGCATCCCCTCGCGACGATCACTGCAGGTGAGCGCAGTTTTCACTCGCGTGGGGAGATTGTGGAGCGGTTACCGCTCGATGATCGCCGTGACACCCTGGCCACCGGCCGCACAGATCGAGATCAGGCCGCGGCCCGAACCCTTTTCGGCGAGCATCTTGGCGAGGGAAGCGACGATACGTCCGCCGGTTGCTGCGAACGGATGACCTGCAGCCAAGGACGATCCGTTGACATTGAGCTTGCTTCGGTCGATCGATCCCAATGCGCCGTCGAGGCCGAGGCGTTCCTTGCAGTACTCGTCGGACTCGAAGGCCTGCAGGGTGGCCAGAACCACCGAAGCGAAGGCTTCGTGGATTTCGTAGTAATCGAAGTCCTGCAAGGTCAGACCGTTGCGGGCCAGCAAACGCGGGATCGCGTACGTGGGAGCCATGAGCAGCCCGTCCTTGCCGTGGACGTAGTCGACGGCAGCGGTTTCGGAATCGACGAGGTGCGCCAGAACCGGAAGATTGCGCTCGGCTGCCCACTCGTCGGTGGAGAGGAGCACTGCAGAAGCACCGTCGGTGAGCGGCGTCGAGTTGCCTGCCGTCATCGTCGCGTCGCCGAGCTTGGTACCGAAGACCGGCTTGAGCGTCGACAGCTTCTCGACGGTCGAACCGGGACGGAGGTTGTCGTCGCGGGTCAGGCCGAGGAACGGGGTGACGAGGTCGTCGAAGAAACCGCGGTCGTAGGCAGCCGCCATGTTCTTGTGGCTGGCAGCGGCAAGTTCGTCCTGGTCCTCGCGCTTGACGCCGAATTCCTTGGCGGTGATCGCAGCGTGGTCACCCATCGACTTGCCGGTGCGAGGCTCGCCGTTGCGCGGAATCTCGAGGCCGAGCATGCCCGCACGCACATTGCCGAGCAGCTTGATGCGGTCGCCCGTGGACTTCGCGCGGTTGAGGGAAAGCAGGAACTCGCGTGCCTGATCGTTGACGCCGATCGGAGCGTCGGACGTGGTGTCCGTACCGCCGCCGATGCCGGAATCGATGCGGCCGGCCGAAATGGCATCGCCGACGGCGATGATCGACTGCAGTCCCGTGCCACACGCCTGCTGAAGGTCGTACGCCGACGTGTAAGGGCTCAGCGCGCTGCCGAGAACGGACTCGCGAATGAGATTGAAATCACGGCTGTGCTTGAGCACCGCACCGCCGACGACCATGCCGAGCTTCTCGCCTTGCAGATTGAATCGGCTCACCAGACCGTCGAGCGTCGCAGTGAACATGTCCTGGTTGGACGCCTGTGCGTACGCCTTGTCCGAGCGTGCGAACGGAATGCGATTTCCGCCGACGATCGCAACCGGACGGCGCTGACCTGCAGAATTTGCAGCGGCTGTGGCCGGTGCAGTGCGAGGTGCGGCGGGCTTTGCATTTGAACGGGCTTTGCTTGTCACTTGCGTCTCCAAGGATGGTGCGATTACCTGTTGAAGACTATTCTTACTCAGTAGTAAGTTACTTGTCTATCGCCGCATTCTTCCGATTGCCCGGTGAGAGACAACCCGAAACACAACAGAAGGTAGGACCGTGGCAGCCAGCAAGGGAGCTCCCGACCTCTATTCACAGTTCCTCTCGTCCGCCCCCGGCGCATTCATCGCGTCGAAGGCCGGCCTGCCCAGGCCCGAGAACCTGCGTCGCTACAAAGCAGGGGAACCCGCACTCGCCGGACCTGTCCTCATCGGCGGCAAGGGTCGGCTCGCAGAACCGCTTCGCGTACTGCTCTCCGACTACCCGGCGGCTCAGGCACACGACAGCAGCTTCGGCGGGCTCGTGTTCGACGCAACCGGAATCACTCAGGTCAGTGAGCTCGAGCAGCTGTTCGAGTTCTTCCAGCCCGTGATCCGCAACCTCGCACCGTCGGCTCGCGTCGTGGTTCTCGGCACGACGCCGGAAGAAACCTCGAGCGTCGACGAGCATGTCGCGCAGCGCGCTCTCGAAGGCTTCACTCGCAGCGTCGGCAAGGAGATCAAGCGCGGTTCCACCGCTCAGTTGGTCTACGTCTCCCCCAAGGCGTCCACCGGACTCTCCGGCGTGGAATCGACTCTGCGCTTCCTTCTTTCGGCCAAGTCCGCCTTCGTCGACGGCCAGGTCATCGTCGTCGGTGCTGAAGATTCCGTCGCGCCCGCGAGCTGGGACAAGCCGCTCGAAGGCAAGGTTGCCGTCGTCACCGGTGCGGCCCGCGGAATCGGCGCCACCATCGCCGAGGTGCTTGCCCGCGACGGCGCACACGTGGTCTGCGCTGACATCCCGGCCGCCGGCGAAGCACTGTCCGAGACCGCGAACAAGGTCGGCGGCACGTCCCTCGCCCTCGACGTCACGGCAGCCGACGCAGCCGAGGTCCTCGCAGCTCACCTCCTCGAGCGTCACGGCGGAGCCGACATCATCGTCCACAACGCCGGCATCACCCGCGACAAGACCCTCGCCAACATGGACGAGGGCCGCTGGAACATGGTCATGAACGTCAATCTTCTTGCACCGCAGAAGATCACCGAGCACCTCGTCGAGAAGGGTGCCCTCAAGGAAGGCGGCCGCGTCGTCGACGTCTCCTCCATCGCCGGCATCGCGGGCAACCGCGGCCAGACCAACTACGGCACCTCCAAGGCCGGCGTCATCGGCCTCGTACACGCCGAAGCTCCCGTCCTGGCGAAGAAGAACATCACCATCAACGCCGTCGCACCGGGCTTCATCGAGACCGCCATGACCGCCGCCATCCCCTTCGCCACCCGCGAAGCCGGCCGCCGCATGAGCTCGCTCCTGCAGGGCGGCGAGACCGTCGACGTAGCCGAGACCGTCGCATACTTCGCGAGCCCGGCCTCCAATGCCGTTACGGGACAGGTCGTTCGCGTCTGCGGCCAGAGCCTCCTGGGCGCATGATGGCGACAAAGACCGTCGCGCTCACCGAGCAGCCGAAGACCCTCGACATCTACTCCCGCGCGGTACTGGGATTGCTGCCGTGGAACAAGTCCAACTCTCGCTCGGTGCCACAGCAGACCTTCACCCTTACCGGACTGAAGGTCGACACCGACAATCTGGCGGCGTACTGCCGCGTGACCGGACTGCGGTTCGGCGACACTCTGCCGATCACGTATCCCTTCACCTTGGCCTTCCCGACGGTGATGAAGCTGATGGTGTCGAAGGACTTCCCCTTCGCCGCCGTCGGTTCCGTTCACGCCGAGAACGTCATCGAATCACTACGGCCCATCTCCGTCAGCGAACCGCTGGACCTCTCGGTGCATGCCGAGAACCTGCGTGAGCACCGCAAGGGTCTGCTGATCGACGTGATCACCGAAATTCGGGTGGGACGGGAACTGGTCTGGCGACAGACCTCGAGCTTCCTGAACCAGCAGAAGACCTCCCTGTCCGGCCAGCCCGGACCGGAGCCCAAGGCCGACGAGGTCCCGCCGATGCCGATGAGCACCATCCGCGTCGACCAGACCACGATCAGCAAGTACGCCGCCGTCTCCGGCGACCGCAATCCGATTCACGTCTCGTCTCTGGGCGCGAAGGCTTTCGGTTTCCCGAAGACCATTGCTCACGGAATGTGGAGTGCCGCGGCACTTCTGCGGACCGTCGAGGGGTCCGTCGCGGACAAGGTCACCTACAGCGTGCGTTTCGGCAAGCCGATTCTGCTGCCGGCGACGCTGAATGCCTACGCTGACCGCACCGACGACGGCTGGGATCTGTCGCTGCGTCACCCGAAGAAGGGTTACCCGCACGTCACGGCGACGCTGCGCTGACCTAAGTTTTGTCGGGTTTCCCACCCGCCCCAATTGAGCGAACGTACCTTTCGGCGCCTTGGATGCGCTGAAAGGTACGTTCGCTCAGATTGGTTTGGGGGCTATTCGGACTTCTTCTTGCCCGAGAGACCGCGCCACGCGAGGGATTCGAGTAGGTCCGCGGCGGCGTCCACTTCGATTTCCCCACCCGCGACCCGGTCGGCTACCGCCTCACCGGCGCCGACGAGTGCGATGGCGATGATCCCGTAATCGTGCGCGGCATCAGGATCCTTGGTGCTGGACTCGAGCAGATGCGCGGTCAACTCGATCAACCGATCGCGACTGGACTGCACTGTTCCCGCAAAAGCCTGCTGCCCGACGGCCTGACGGTAGAGCACCATCCACGACTTGCGGTTTGCGCCCACGAACCCGAGGAAGCCCTCGAGAGCGGCGCGCAATTGTTCACGCGGAGTCAGGTTCGGCGCGCCCGCGGGGGCGAGAGCTTCGAGGAAGCGGAGCCCTTCACGATGAATGCACGCGGCGAACAGTTCTTCCTTCGAGCCGTAGTACAGGTACAGCATCGGCTTCGAGATCTCGGCTTTGGCCGCGATGGTATCCATCGAAGTTTCGTGAAACCCCCTGTCGGAGAACACGTCCACAGCCGCGTCGAGCATCTGCTGCTCACGCACTGCGCGTGGCAGTCGCTTGGTACCGCCGGCCATGCTTCCTCCAACCACAGGGTAAATGTCGATCTTACTCTACGGTAAGATTGTGCGTCGCATCCTGACTTCGACTCAGCAGGTCACGGCACCTTTGGCGGTGGCAACTGTGACGACGGCCTGATCGACCCGTGCCTGCGGAAGCTCACCCGACGCGACGGCCTGCTCGAGATGGTCGAGCACCCGCGGAACGTCATCAGTGGTCAGCCATAGTGCCTGATCGACACCTGCCACCAGCGCAGCCTGAACCGCGTCGGCAATATCGTATCGGTCGGTGATCGCCTGCATACCGCTGAGGTCGTCGGTGAATACCGGGCCGGTGAACGGCGCTGCGCCGTAACCCACTCCGTCGCGAAGCAACGCAACGGCGGCGGGGCTGATGCTGGCAGGGGTACCGGGCTCGGTCAGACCGGGAACCTCGAGGTGCCCCATCATGACGCCGACTCCGGTTCCCGACAGCTCGCGAAAGGGAATCAAGTCCGACGCGATCAGATCCTGCAAGGGCGGCGTTGTCACTTCACCCCGGTGCGAGTCACCCGACGCGCTGCCATGCCCGGGAAAGTGCTTGATCACCGGGAAGATTCCGGCGTCGCGCATACCCTGCGCGTACGCACCGGCGTACGCAACCACGGTCTGGGGGTCGTCGGAGTACGAGCGGTCACCGATCACGGAGTCGTCGGGTTGGCTGCTGACGTCGACGTCGGGGGCGTAGTTGACGGTGATTCCGAGATCCTTCAACCCGCGTCCACGCTCGAGAGCCATCTGGTACGTCTGTTCCACTGTCATGGTCTGCGCTGTTTCCCTGGCCGACGGATCGGGCCCGAGGATGTCCGCGACGCGGGAAACTCGTCCACCTTCTTCGTCGATCGTCACCATCAACGGCAACTTCGACGCCGAAGCAACCTGCGGCACTTCGCGATTGGTGAGCATCGACTGATCGGTCCAACTTCCGACGAAGATACCGCCGATCTCCTCGTTCTGCACTATCGACAACGCGTCGTCGGTCCCGGTGACGCCGACGTTGAGCAGCTGGGCAAGTTTCTGACGCAGGGACAGTGAAGCCAGAAGGTCACTACCGCACGACGCGGCGACGGGTGCGGAGCTGGACGCCGCAGGCGTCGACGTGATCTCGGAGGTGGTGCTGGTCGGGGCGCTCGAAACCGGATCGGCGGTCCCGTTTTCGCCCGAGCATCCCGCAACCAACCCTCCGCACAATGCAATGGTCGTCGCAGCCTTCAGAAACTTGATCCGCATACCTCGACCGTAACGGACCCGGTACCCATACACTCCCTCACGGGCACATCGGGACGGTAGCCTGGAAGAGAACCGATTCCCCCGCTGACGAGGAGGTCGTGATGCCACAAGGTCTGATGCTCATCGCGTACGACGGTTCCGACAACGCCAAGCGTGCAGTCGACTATGCGGGGCGTTTCCTCTCCGCCAATCGCGCTGTTCTCGTCACTGCCTGGGAGCCGATGGTTCGCCAGGCCGCTCGCATGTCCGGCCTGTCCGGGGTGATGCAACCGGAGTGGGTTCCCGACGACGACGTCGAGGACATCGCGTACACCGACGCCAAAGTCACCCTCGCCGAGGGTGTCGCACTGGCCGAGGCCGCGGGCCTGACCGTCGAAGGTAGAAGCGCCGAGTGCCGCTCCGCGATCTGGTCTGCAATCTGCGAAACCGCAGACGAATTGGACGTCGACATCATCGTGACCGGCACCCGCGGTACTACGGGTTTGCGGTCGCTCCTGCAGAGCAGCGTCGCGGATCATGTTCTGCGTCACAGTCATCGGCCGGTGTTGATCGTCCCTCCGGGGAAGTGACCTTCGCGCATTCCTGATCCGGGGCCGACTAGTGTCGAAAGCACCATGGACGGTTTTGTTCTCTCGCGCCCCGATCACAGCGTGGTCACCCGCGGCGTACGACGCAGCTTCGGCAGCTCCGACGCGGCCACCCACGCCCTGTCGGCAGGTACGACAAAGCTGATCGTCGGAGCGCTGCCCTTCGACCCGGCTGCCGCAACGGCGTTGTACGAACCTGCCGAGGCGACGATCGCATCGCGGCCGTGGCAACCGCGCGATCCCCAGGCCCTGCCCACGACCCGGGTTGACCGGGAGATCCCGTCGTCGTCGGAGCATCTTCGCCGGGTGGAAAAGTTGATCGGACGCCTCCGCAGTGGAGAGATCGACAAGGTTGTCGCGGCTCGCACTGTGGAACTTCGGACGCAGACCCCGATCGCCCCGACCGCGCTCGCCGCACGCATGGCGGCGCTCAATCCCGTCGCCAACACTTTTGCCGTCGACCTATCTGCTGCGGGAGCCGAATTCGCGGGCCACAGCCTGGTCGGCGCGACGCCCGAGGTATTGGTCAGTCGACGCGGGCGCGTCGTGACGTGTCGCCCGTTGGCTGGGACAACCAAGCGATCCGCCGACTCCGAACAAGACCGCGAGGCCGGCGAGAGCCTTCTGCGTTCGACGAAGAATCTGGCCGAGCACGCCTTCGTGACGGCGTGGATCCGCGAGGTCCTGCAACCGATGTGCAGTGACCTGTCGGTACCGGCAACGCCCGAACTGACCAACACTCAAGAGGTCTGGCACTTGGCCAGCCCGATCCGCGGCACGCTGCGAAACGACACCACTGCGCTCGACCTCGCCATCGCTCTGCATCCGACGCCCGCGCTGTGCGGAACACCCACCGATGCAGCACTGAAGGTCATCCGCGAGACCGAGGAACCGCGGCGTTTCTACGGCGGCGCCGTGGGATGGTGCGACGACGCCGGCGACGGTGATTGGGTGGTTGCCATCCGCTGCGCCGAGATCAGTGCAGACGGCCTCAGTGCCTGGGCCAGCGCGGGTGGCGGAATTGTCGCCGAATCGGATCCGCAGGACGAACTCGACGAGACGTCTACGAAACTGCGCACTCTGTTGACCGCGCTCGGTGCCGAAACCCTCGACTGACCAGCACGTCACGAGGGTAATCGTCCGGATTCTCGAGTGCGGGTGATACCTTGACCCGAGCAGTTCGTACGGGCCGGTAAGTCCGTCCGACCGCGAACGACCGACTAACGACCAATTGGGAGATCCGCGATGA
Source organism: Rhodococcus sp. P-2 (assembly GCF_016598535.1). Lineage (GTDB taxonomy): Bacteria > Actinomycetota > Actinomycetes > Mycobacteriales > Mycobacteriaceae > Rhodococcus_F > Rhodococcus_F baikonurensis. The sequence goes on from NZ_CP066779.1 coordinate 4,576,498, forward strand.
CGAAGTTCCTTGTCCCCGGTGTGGCCAGCGCTGTCATCGGTGCCGTTCTGGGTGCCGGCGTCATCTTCGGTGTCACGGCCGCCGCGTCGGACAACACTCGTCCCGAGATCGACCGCAGCGGAAACGCAGATTCTTCCGTGCTGAACCAGGTTGAGTACGGCAGCCGCTGAGAGCGCAGGCCTCGCGAGTTCCCGTTCTTCCGCCGACGCAGCGGTGTCTTCGGTAGACACCGCCCCGTCGGCAGAGCCCCTGTCGAAGCGGTGGCTGTTCGGCGCCTCCGTCGTAGCGTTTCTTCTCACCTTTCTGCAATCGCCGGGTCTGATCACCGCTGACACCAAGTACGACCTGACGCAGAATCCGTTCGGTTTTCTCGAACGCGCGTCGCATCAGTGGAGTAGTCAGGCCCCGCTCGGCCAGGTTCAGAACCAGGCCTACGGATATTTCTTTCCGCACGGGCCGTTCTTCGCGCTCGGCGAGTTGGCGAACGTTCCGCCGTGGATCACTCAGCGCGTCTGGTGGGCGCTGCTTCTGATCGCAGGTTTCTGGGGCATCATCCGAGTTGCCGAGGCTCTCGGTATCGGCAACCGTAGTTCGCGCGTCATCGCAGCGGTTGCCTTTGTTCTTTCTCCCCGCGTGCTGACCACTCTCGGTTCGATTTCCTCGGAAACCCTGCCGATGATGTTGGCGCCGTGGGTGTTGTTGCCGGTGGTTCTGGCCTTCGGCCCTGTGCGTGGAAAAGGAGTCCCTGGACTCCCTAACCGCTCACGGGGGTTGAGGCGGTTGGCCGCACAATCCGCGCTTGCCGTCGCCCTCATGGGTTCGATCAATGCCGTCGCCACCGCCGCAGCCTGCCTGGTCGCGATCATCTGGTGGCTCTCGCACAAACCCAACCGAACGTGGCTGACGTTCACCGCGTGGTGGGCGCTGTTCGTCGCACTCGGCACTCTCTGGTGGATCGTGCCGCTACTGCTGCTCGGCAAGATCAGCCCACCGTTCCTGGACTACATCGAGTCCGCCGGTGTCACCACTCAATGGGCGTCGCTCGCCGAGATACTGCGCGGCACGGACAGTTGGACCCCGTTCGTCTCCCCCGAACGCATTGCCGGCGCCGTTCTGGTCACCCAGCCCGCAGCAGTTGTCGCTACCGGTCTGGTTGCCGCTGCCGGCCTCGCCGGACTCTGCATGCGGTCCATGCCCGCTCGCGGCCGGCTGACGCTCATCCTGTTCGTCGGTATCACCGGTCTGGCCGCGGGGTACGTAGGTGAACTCAGCTCGCCGGTATCGGAGTCAGTGCGTCTGTTCCTCGACTCGGCGGGCGCGCCACTGCGCAACGTCCACAAGCTCGAGCCGTTGGTCCGTCTACCGCTGGTGCTCGGACTCGCACACCTGCTGGCCAAAGTGCCGCTGCCGGGATCGGTTCCACTCGCCCGATGGCGGCGTGCGTTCGCCCATCCCGAGCGCGAACCGATGGTCGCACTGACCAGCCTGATCCTCGTTGCCCTCACCCTCTCGACGGCCTTGGCCTGGACGGGAAAGCTCGCTCCCCGCGGTGCGTATCCGGACGTCCCCTCGTACTGGAACGAAGCAGCACAGTGGCTCGAGGACAACACCTCCCCCGGATCGGAAGCCGAACGTGCCCTGGTCGTCCCGGGAGCGCCCTTCGGCAGCCAGGTCTGGGGTCTGACTCGTGACGAACCGCTCCAGGCGTTGGCGAGTACGCCGTGGGCGGTGCGTGACTCGGTCCCGCTGACCCCTCCCGGCGCCATCCGAGCGCTCGATTCGGTGCAACGTCTGATCGCCGACGGACGTCCGTCGGACGGCCTCGCGCAGACCTTGCTGGGGCAGGGCATCCACTATCTGGTGATGCGCAACGACCTCGACGGCGAAACGTCGCGCTCGGCCAGGCCGATACTCGTGCACCAGGCGGTCGAAGGCTCGCCGGGGATCGAGCGCGTCGCGCATTTCGGTGAAGACGACAGCCCCGAACCGATCGAAGGGCTGGTCGCGGACAGCGACCTGCGTCCCGGTTACCCGGCCATCGAGATCTTCGAGGTCACCGCGCCTGACGGCACCCCGGCGGTCAGTGGACCGTACTCCGTCGACCTGAACCAGGTTCCGCGCGTTCAAGGCGGTCCGGAATCTGCTGTGCGCCTTCACGAAAGCGGGCTGATCCCGGGGACCGGCCCGATGATTCTCGCCGCCGACGCCGAAGCTGCCGGACTGCCGGTCGATTCGGTCACCGTCACCGACACCCCACGCGATCGGGAAACCGATTTCGGTCAGGTCGACAACCACAGTTCCGCCCTCCGGACGCCCGACGACGCACGTCGTACCTACAATCTGGTGTCCGACTACCCGGTTGCGAACACGCCTCTCGTGGAAGGCCGTTGGAGCGGCGCTTCGATCACCGTTTCCAGCGCAGCCTCCGACGCCACCCAGCTGGGCGGCACTTCACCGTCGAGCAGTCCGGCATCGACGGTCGACGGCGATCCGGCCACCGGCTGGTTCAGCAACGGAATCGAGCGTGCACTGGGCCAGTGGTTGCAGATCGACTTCGACACACCGATTTCCAGTGGCCTGCTCCATCTGACCACCAGCGCCGCGGCGATCGGCGCTCCGGTCAAATGGCTCGAGGTCTCGACACCGAACGGCAGCACGGCGGTGAAGGTGGAGCGTCCCGGTGAGCCCATCACCGTCTCGATCCCGGGCGGCAACACTCCGTGGGTACGCGTCACGGCGACTCACACCGAAAACGGATCGCCTGGAACACAGTTCGGCATCAGCGAACTCTCCGTCGAAGACTTCTCCGATCGCAGCGCGCCGAAGTCCGTCCCGATCCGTTTCGACACGGTCCTGCCGAGTACGCCGACGGGCGCATCCGTGAACGCCTGGGATTTGAGCCAGGAGTTCCCCGGCCGCAACGCGTGCGCCGACTCGACGGACCGCGTGCGGTGCAGCAATGCATTCATGGCGATACCCGAAGAGCCGAGCCGTTTCCAGCGCACGCTCACGGTGCCCGAAAACACAGTCGTTGCACCGACACTGACTGTCCGAGCGCGTCAGGGCAACGCCCTCGAAGACCTGCTTTCCGCCCCAGGCCGAATCACGGCTTCGGGTTCCAGCGACATCGGCGACACACGCGGATCTGCCTTCGCTGCCACCGACGGCGACGCACGCACCACGTGGTCGGCGCCGCAGAGCACCACCGAACCGGGCGGCCCGAAACCGACTCTGACTCTCAACCTTCCCGAACCCACCCTGGTCACCGGCCTGGACATCACACGAGGACTTGGCACCCTGCCCTCGCTGCCGACCAGCGTCGCGGTGAACCTCGGCAACGGACCGCAGGTTCGAGAGCTGCCCGACCTCGAAGACGAAACGCCTCGAACCAGTCGAGTTACCCTCTCCCCCTACGTCACCGACAAGATCGTCCTCAGCGTCACCGATTGGGAACCGGTCCTCGATCAGACGGCACTCGGCTTCGCCCAGTCGCAGCCCACCGGCCTCGCCGAGGTCGGCGTCGTCGGCGCAGACGGGACACCGATCGCCGGTTCCGGCGTGCAGGGCACAGACTCATTCGACAACCGCACCGTCACCGTCCCCTGTGGTGACGGCCCGACCATTTCGGTTGCCGGACAGCAGTTCCCTACCTCGATCACAGCGACGGCGGCCCAACTTCGCACCGGCGCACCGGTCGAGGCACGTGTGTGCGACCTGGACGCGTCGGCAACTTTGCCGGCGGGACAGCCTGAAGTAGTCGTCGAACCGGGCCCCGCATTCTCGGTCGACAATCTGAACTTGACGGCTGTCGGTCCTTCAGCCGCGCAACGGAATACACCGCTCGAATCGACCGCGTGGACGGCGAATCACCGGGAACTCACCGTCACGAACTCGTCCACCGATCAGTTGATCGTCAATCCCGAGAGCACCAGCATCGGCTGGATCGCCACGGCGCCGGACGGTTCCGAGCTGACGCCGGTGGTCGTGAACGGTTGGCAGCAGGGCTGGATCGTGCCGGCAGGCACCGCGGGAACCGTCACCATCGACTTCCCCAGCGACCGTTGGTACCGCCTCGGCATCTTCGGCGGGCTCGTGTTGCTGATCCCGCTGCTGTTCGCAGCTCTTGTCCCCACCCGCCGAGAACCCAAGCCGCTCATACCGCCCCGCCCGTGGCGCAGCGTCGCGGCAGGATGGGTGGGCGTGCTCGCGGCGGCCACCGTCATCGGCGGCGGAGTGGGAGCGGCGATCGCGGTCGTGTGCTCGATCCTCGGACTTGCCGCGCTGCGAATCTTCGGCCCGGCTCGGACCGCACGCATTCTGGTCGGCACTGCCGGCGTGGCCGCGATGATCGGCATCACGCTGCTCTCGACCGGACCGTGGCGGGCACCGGGCGGATACGTGGGCGACTCGTTCGCGATTCAGTTCTCGATGTTGGTGGCCTTGGTCGTGACCGGGTTGGCCACGTTGCCCTTTGCCGGTTCACCGATGTGGCGACGCTTCTCCCACCGCGTCACCGCGACGCGCGCCGGTTCCTCCACCAAGGCGTAACTGGCCGAGGCCACAGCGACGCTCAGGACGACCGTGAGGGCCAGAACGTAGAAGAAGCTGCCCGAGAACGGAACTATGCCGAATACGGGGAACACAGCGTTCAATACGGCCAGGTGCCAGATGAACAGGCCGTAGGACCAGCGTCCGATTGCCAGCGCCAAAGGACTGGCCAGGAACCGATGCTGCGATTGATCGCGCAGAACCAGTGGCGCGATCAACGAGAAGCTGATGATCGCACCGAGTGCAATCTTGATCGCGTACTGCCACGGCTCCGGCCGCACCAGACCTTCGGGCCCGGCCAGATCGGTGCACGAGAGAACGAAGGCGATAAAGGCAATGAGGGTCAGGAGTACCCGACGGTGCGCGAGGCGATGCACCCATGTCGACGGGCCCACTGCCAGCTCGGCCAGCACCATGCCGGCGCCGAACCACGGCAGGTAGCCCGGCAACCAGTTGTCGTGGTGGATGGCGTCCGGCGTCGGAATCGGAATGAATGCCCACGCCAGGGCCAGCACCGACACTCCGAGCAGAAGTGGTAGCCGGTACCGGGCAGTGCCGCCGCGCAACCGCACCATCAGATACGCGAACAGTGGCAACAGAACGTAGAACGCCACCTCGACCGACAGGCTCCACATCTGCGTGAGCCCCTCGGTGAGCGTCAACGGCACGAAGACCTGTGCCAACCCGAGATTCGCGAGCCACACCTGGTAGCCCCCACCGGCGCCGGGCAGGAACAGCAGGATCAGGACCACCGCCACCCAGTACGCCGGCAGGATGCGCGTCGCGCGGGAGATCCAGTACCGGACCGTCGGCTGCGGCTGCCCGATTCCGCGGGCCTTTGCCGCGTGCGGACGCCACAGCAGAAATCCGGACAAAGCAAAGAACACCGCTACGGCGAGGTCGAGACGGCCGAACGCTCGCCCGATCGCGCCGGACTGCGCTTCTCCGGTCTGGAACGCGACATGGGTGACGAGGACGCCGAGCGCCGCCAATCCACGCATACCGTCCAAAGCCGGAACGAAGCCCCGAGCCTGTGGCGGGACCGTCTGAGAGGAATTCGTGGAACTGATCATCACGGATAAGTGTGCACCCCAGGCCGATTGAGGGAAACCACCAGGGACTCACAACAAAATGCCTGGCCAATTCATGCCCTCATGCGACAAACCGGGCCGGTGGACTGTTAGTGTTCTGCCACACATGGTGTCCATCGGGGGCCCCATGCGATCTGCGCAGCTCATATTGTGCCGGTTGGGGAACCTCGAAAGACTTAACGGGTTAGGAGTCACAGCATGGCGGAACGCTCAGGGCCGAGCCGGATACTTCCTTGCATTCTGGTGGGCCTCGGTGCCTTCCTTTTGGCCATCGCCATCCTCATTCCTACCTACACGGTAGGCAAGCTGGAGAAGACGCCACTCGACCTCGAGGTGACCACCGTCGCCACAGGCACCGGTAGCGTCCTCAACTCGGCGGCCCTCCTCGCCGGTAAGGCACAGGTCGACAACAACGTGCCGATCGTCGCTCAGCGCTACGTCACCACGCAGGACCCGTCCGACGCCGACATCATCACTGTCGAAGCCGGCCAGACGGTCCGTCGTACCGACAAGCAGGGCGATACCGGGCTGCTGACCGCAACCCTGGACCGCGTCACACTCGATCGCGTCAGCTCGATGCCGACCAACGATCCGGTCGGAACCGTCCAGACCTCCAGCGACCAGCCCGCCGAAGAAGTTTCCCGCGACGGTCTGCAGTACAAGTTCCCGTTCAACACGGAACAGAAGAGCTACCCCTACTTCGACCTGAACGCTCGCGCCACGAAGGACATCGACTTCGTCGAAGAGACCGAGATCAACGGTCTGAAGGTGTACCACTTCCAGCAGACGATCGATCCCGTCGACCTGTCGAAGGTCGTCAACTCCCCCACCAACAAGCTGAGCCTGCCCGCCGACACCTGGGGCGTTCCCGGTGGCGCTACTCCGATCACGATGACGCGTTGGTACACCAACGTCCGTGACCTGTGGGTCGAGCCCAAGACCGGCGTTGTCGTCAAGGGCCAGGAACAGTTGCACCAGTACTACGGACGCAACAAGGATGCCGTCGACGTCGAGGTTCTCAAGGTCACGCTGCCCTTCGACGAAGCCACCATCGAGTACCAGGTCCAGCAGGCCCGTGACGGCATGGACAAGCTCTCGCTGTTCGGCCGCACCGTCCCGATCGTGGCAGGTGTCCTCGGTGTCATCGCACTGATCGCCGGTATCTTCCTCGGGATTCGCAGCGGCAAGGGCGGAACCCCGGCCCGCGCTGCACACGGCGGAACGAACCAGAATCCCAGCGGCCAGGGCTCGCCCGAGCCGGCTCCGGGTGAGCACGACTGGACCTCGGACGACACCCAGGTGATCCCGCGTCCGGATCTGCGCAAGGACTGATTCAGGCAGTAAGCAGAGCGCCCCTTCCACACGGAAGGGGCGCTCTGCTGCGTTTCGGGACTTTGTTGCCGGATCGGCGTACGGATTGGCGCAACGGGTCGTTCCCTCCGCGTGGTCGCGGGCCTACCGTTTTCTGGAAGTCCAGACCACCCCCGAACACGAGGAGCCACATGCCCGCATCAACAGTTCTGGGTTCGCACATCTGTGTCAGCGATCTGACGCGACGGAGATTTGTTGTCGGCAGTGCTGCATTCTCCGGGCTGTTCGCCGCCGGTTGCGCACGATCTGCCGGTACCGAGGGCGATGCAGCCGGGATGCGCACGGTCACGACCTCGCTCGGAACCTACGACATTCCGGTGACCCCGAAGCGCGTCGTCGCCATCGACTCCCGACTCGACCTCGAACCGGCCGTCGCGATGGGCCTGCCGGTCATCGCGTACAGCTTCGACGCCGCCGAACCGTGGGTTCCGGCCGATCCCACGGCGCAGGTGTTCGAGGCACCGGTCAACGTCGAGGCAATTCTCGCGCTGGAACCGGACCTGATCATCTGCACCGACATCGGTGAGGCCTCCGACATGTGGCCGCTGCAGCAGTTGAGCCAGACAGCTCCTGTGCTTCCGATGGACTTCACCCGTCCGTGGCGCGAGAACATCGATCAGTTGGCGAGTTGGCTGAATCGCACCGAGAACCCTGAGGTCCGTCAGGTCATCGGAGCGTACGAGGACAAGGCAGCCGGACTGAAGGAACGCCACGCCCAGAGCTTGGCAAGCAAGCAGATCGTGCTGCTGAACTACGTGAATCAGAAGGTCAACGGCGTCAACCGCAAGGGCATCTCCACCCAGGTGGCCGAGGACCTCGGCGTGCGACTCCAGTGGCCGGTCGAGGGACAGAAGGAGATCTCCACCGAAAACCTCGTGACTGCCCTCGACTCTGCCGACGGAATGATCGTCACCACCGCGCCCGGTGTGGATCCCGTCAGTGACGACCGTGCGATGTGGAACCGTATCCGCGCAGTACAAGGCGACAATGTCGTCTACACGGGTGGAAACATCAACTACGGATCCGTCTACACCGCGATGCGTACGCTCGACTACTTCGACGATTTGTTCACGCGTCTGGAGAACTGACGCCGCTGTGAGGTGCCGGCCCGGCGCGGTCGGCACTTCGCACCGCGGCGACGGACACCGCCAACGCCGTCGTCGACGCAACCACGACGGCGACGCCGATCAACTCTCCCGGCGTCTTCGCCCACACGAGCATGACCGTCGCCTCCACGGCCAGTCCTGCCCACGCCAGAAGGGCCACTCGCGTGCGTTCTGACGCGATTGCGGACAGCAAGGCACCCTGGAGTACCGCCAGCGCTGCACCGTGCAGGGCGAAGGCCCACAGCATCGGAGCCACGGCGGCGTATGCCTCGCCCACGAGCATCGGCACCAGCGGGCCGGCAACCGCCGCTCCCAGAACCAACACGGCGCCGATACCGACGAGCACTGCCAACGCCGAGCGAACCGCCTGCGCCGAGTGCGCCGGATTCGCCATCTTCGGGTACAGCACGACGCCCACCGCCTGTGGTAGCCAGAACGCCACCTTGGTCGCGACGGCGCCGAGTGCGTAGACACCGGCGTCGTATTCGCTGAGGACGACGCGGACGATCAGCAGGTCCAGCGAAGACAACGCGATCAGCGCGAGCTGAACCTGCGACGCCGCGAGCACGGAGACAACCCCGATTCGCACCGGACGGTCCTCGCTCACCGAGACGGTTCGGTCGACCACTCGAACTATCGCCACCAGCAACGCAGTTCCGGCCGCGCCCGCGACCAAGGCGGCGCCTGCTCCGCCGCCGAATGCCAGAACGATCACTGCCGGAAGGACTTTCATCACCCCGGCCCCGGCCAGTACGGCGCTGAGAGTGCCGAATCGGCCGTGCCCCTGCAACAAACCCTGCTCCGTGGCCAGCAGAACCAACATGGGCGCGGTCACCAAGGCCGAGAACGCCGCCACGATTCCGGTGTCGAGTAGCCATGCCATCGCCGGAGCGAGCGCCACCGCGAGAACGGCGACGATCGCGGTGCATCGATACCCCAACGACCGCAACGCATCTGTGCTCTTGCCACGCACCGCCTCGCGGGCGACCACCGTCTGCAACGCCAAAGCCGGAACCGCAAGTACCAACTGGGCGGCAAGCAGACTCGCGAACTCTCCGTAGCCGACCGGACCCAACCATCGGCTGGCCAACCATGCCAACAGGTACGACGCGACATTGGCCGTCATCGATCCCACCAAAACCATGCCGACCCCGGCCGCGGCGGCGCGATCGAGTGGTTGGCGAGGCATGGCAGTAATGATGCACCACGTATCGTGCGCGTCATGACAGTGCAAGCCGGATACCGCCGTTACCTGCCTGCGGCGTACAGCCTGGCGCTGGCACTGTTGATCCTCGGACCGCTGCTCGGCCCCGGCTACCTACTGCTGCGCGACGCCGTCAGCACGCCGCGCTCGTACCTGACCGACTCCGCCCTCGGACTCACCGACGCCGCAGCCCGCGCTGTTCCCCAGGACGCGCTGATCGCAGCGTTGAGCACCGTGATCGACGGCGGACTGGTGGTCAAGTTCATCCTGCTCGTGGCGCTTTGGCTCGCCGGTTGGGGTGCGGCGCGCATGGTCGCTGTCCTGCTGCCGACGGCCGGTCTCGGTCCACAACTGGTCGCGTCGACGGTGATGCTCTGGAACCCCTACGTGGCCGAGCGCCTGTTGCAAGGACATTGGAGCCTGCTGACCGGATATGCCGCACTGCCGTGGATCGTGTGTGCCGGAATCGGAGTTTGCCGAGCCACGCCCGGGTCCTGGTGGGCGTTGGCCGCGTCACTTGCATTCGCGGGCCTGACACCTACCGGCGCTCTGCTCGCTCTGACGGCCGCGCTGGTGGTGGTAGCCACCCCCGGAGGCCGAACCTCGGCCATGCGGCGTGTCGGCGGCGCTATCGGGCTGTTCCTCGTCGCCGCCTCGCCGTGGTTGGTCGCCACCTTCGTATCCGGAGCAGCCGGCGACGGTTCCGATCCGGCGGGAGTCGCCGCCTTTGCCGCCCGAGCGGAACCAGGCCTCGCGACACTCGGCAGCCTCGCCGGTCTCGGCGGTATCTGGAATTCGGCAGCGATACCGTCCACGCGCACAACACTCTTCGCGTTGGTCGGAACAGTTCTTCTACTTGTCGTGGTGTTTACCGGTGTGCCCGCTCTATGGCGCCGACGCCGGAACCCCGTTGTCAGTGGACTCGGCGCGCTGGCCCTGTGTGCGGTGCTCGCTCCGACCCTGGGCGCCACTCCGTGGGGGCTCGACGCCGGCCGATGGTCGGTCGAGGTGTTCACCGGCGCCGGTCTACTGCGTGACGCCCAGAAGTGGGTCGCGCTGGCCGTACCGTTCTACGCACTCGCTGCCGCCGCCGCGGTGATGTGGGCGGGCAATCGGTTCTCCCTTCCCCGCCCGGCATTCTCGATCGCCTCCGTCGTGGTGACGATCGTGGCGCTACCGGATCTGGCGTGGGGCGTCGGCGGCGCGTTGAAGCCCGTGCACTATCCCGGGTCCTGGACCGTGGTGGCCGAGCAACTACGAGACGAAACCGGTGACGTTGCAGTGCTTCCCGCTGGGATGTTCCGCGCCTTCCCCTACAGCGGTGATGCGCCGGTACTCGATCCAGCACCACGCTTCCTACCGCTCGACGTTCTGCAGACCGGCCAACTGGTGGTTGCCGGTGGTGCTGTCGGCGGTGAAGGAACCCGGGCCACCCAGGTCGAGGATCTGCTGCTTGCCGGCGGGAGTCCTACGCAGTTGGCCGATCTCGGAGTCGGATGGGTACTGATCGAACGTGAGACACCAGGCCAGCTCGGCAAGGCCACAGCGACACTCGACGGCTTGGAACAGGTCTTCGCCGACAACGATCTCGAGCTCTACCGGGTACCGGGAGATGTTGCCGCGCAGGAAGCCTCGACCGGTGCCCGAACGGCCGTCATAGTTGCGCATCTCGCCTGGATACTGATGGGTGTGATCGCGCTGATCTCAGTCGGACTGAACCAGAACCGAATTCGACTCGCGCGGCGCGGCCAGTCCTGAGACCCACCGACCGTCCTTGTGTGCGGTCAGCACCTCGAGCACTCCGGTGCCGGTCTGCTCCCAGGAGAACTCGCCCGACCACACCCGAGCTTTCTCACCGAGCACCGTACGGAGTTCGTGGTCGCGGAGCAGGGTGCCTGCAGCCTGCGTCAGATCGGCGATGTCGCCGTCGCCGGCGTGCTCGCCCCCGACCAGAAGGCCCGTCACTCCGTCGACGATCGAGTCGGTCAGACCTTTGGAACTGCGGTAACCGATCGTCGGAACACCGTGCTGCGCAGCCTCGATGACCGCCAGGCCCCACCCTTCCTTCCGTGAAGGCATGAGGTGAATCCACGACTGCGCAAGGAGTTCATGTTTACGAGCCTCGTCGACGTGACCGTAGAACGAGACGGCGTCACCGATCCCCAACTCGGCGGCCCGATCTCGCAGGTTCTGCTCCCACCAACCGCCACCGATGACGTCGAGATGGATGTCCGGAAGCGTCGGACGCAGAGCTGCGACTGCCTCGAGTGCGTCCTCGATCTGCTTGTGCGGCACCAGTCGTGAGAGAACCGAGATGGTGGGACGCTCGGCCCTGGTGATCGATCCGCCCGCGTCGACGCCGACGGGGAGCCGGTCGGCACCGTTGCGCACCACGGCAATTCGTTCGCGCTCGACACCGAGGTCCACCAATTCTTCGGCCGAAGGAAGCGACACCGTCAGATACTGGCTACGTCGATGGGTGCGCGGTGACAATCGCGATTCGACCCACCAGCCGATCCGACCGACGAGCTTGCCTGCCACCGGCCATTGTTCACGATGGCAGTGATGGACCAGAAGCGTGACCGGCGCACCGGCCACGGTCTTCGAGAAGAAAGGGATGCCGTTCTGGGTGTCGATCACCGCGTCGGGGTGAATGCCCTTGAGCGATCCGAAACCCAGACGCCCGGCGGCAATGGCAGCCAGAGCGCGGGGGTACACGCTGAAACGACCACCGGCCCGGCTGATGGTGATGCCGTCGCGAACCTCCGACGCCGGCGCCCCGGGATACGACGCCGTCCGCAGCGTCACCTTGATACCGCGCTCGGCCAACTGGGATCCGACCTGCTCGAGGTAACGCTCGCTTCCACCGCCCTGGGGATGCCCGGTATCGCGCCAGCAGAGCAACAGAACCTCGCGCACGTGCGTAACTCCCTGAGTTGGTCGGTGGCCACCCCGGTTCGGGCGATCCTGCGGGATGCCCCGCCTGACCGGCCGGTAACCCTGCCGAACACCCTAACTGTTCGAGCGTCCGTATTGCCGCGCTCCTGACGGTGTTCGTGGACCGGACGGCCCAGTGGCTAAAGTTGCTACCCGTGACCAAGCCCGCAGTGACCCGCATTTTCGGCCGACGGGCAACCCTGAAACGCTCGTTCGGCCTGCTCAGCGACTTCCGCCACGAGCAGTCCGCGCCCGATATCTTCTACGGCGCGCTCGCGCGCGACTCCGTCGAATTGATCTCGGACCTGCACGAAGGTCACACCGGACGATCCCTCGACGGTCTCACCGTCCTCGACGTGGGCGGCGGTCCGGGCTATTTCGCGGAGGTCTTTCAAGCCGCAGGTGCCCGCTACATTCCCGTCGAACCCGATCCTTCGGAGATGCACGCCGCGGGTCTGACGGTGGGCGGCGCGGTGCGTGGATCCGGTTTGGCACTGCCGTTCCTGGACTCGTCCGTGGACATCTGCTTCTCCTCCAACGTGGCCGAACACGTCAGTGAACCCTGGCTGATGGCCGAGGAAATGCTGCGAGTGACCAAGCCCGGCGGCTTGATGGTTCTCTCGTACACCCTGTGGTGGGGTCCGTTCGGTGGCCACGAAACCGGACCGTGGCACGCACTGGGCGGCGAGTACGCGGCCAAGCGGTACCTCCGCAAGACCGGACGCGAACCGAAGAACAGATTCGGGGTGTCGTTGTTCAAAGTCGGCGCCACCGACGGCTTACGCTGGGCCCGTGGAACCAGCCAGGGCACATTGCTCGCCGCGATCCCCCGCTACCACCCGTCGTGGGCGTGGTGGATGGTCCGAGTCCCCGGCCTGCGGGAGTTCCTGGTGAGCAACCTCGTCGTGGTTCTCGAAAAGCGATAGCGACATGCGCCTCGCACTCGACATCGGTGGCACCAAGATGGCTGCCGGCGTCGTGTCCGAGGACGGCCGTGTTCCCGTAGTCGACAGCGTTCCGACGCCGCAGACCGACCCGTGGGGAGCGTGTGCGGCGCTGCTCGAGCGAGTCGCCGACGGCCGAGACGTCGACGGTGTGGGCATCGCGTGCGCCGGGCCGGTGGACACCGTCGCCGGCGTCGTCGCTCCCATCAACATCTCCGAGTGGGCACAGGGATTCGAGCTGGTCGCGGGCGTCCGCAGCGTCTTTCCCGACGCCGGAACCGCCCTCGCCATGGACGGAGCCGCAGCGGCTTTGGCGGAGTTCCACCACGGCGCCGGACGCGGGACCCCGAACCTCCTGAGCCTGGTCGTCTCGACGGGAATCGGCGGCGGAATCGTTCTCGGCGGCGAGATTGCTCGGGGTCGCACGGGGAACGCCGGTCACATCGGCCACCTCGTCGTTCCAGGCTCTGCCGAACCGTGCAGCTGCGGGGGCGTCGGTTGCCTCGAGACGGTGGCCAGTGGGCCCGCCGCGGTGCGATGGGCTCGTAGCCAGGGATGGACGGGCACCACCGGCCGTCAGCTCGCCGAGAGCGCACACAGCGGGGACACGATCGCCGTGGACGCACTTCGCCGCGCCGGCACGGCACTCGGTGGTGCCATCGCCTCGGCGGCCGCCCTCCTGGATGTGGACCTCGCGGTGATCGGCGGCGGTTTCGCCCAGTCGGGTACACCGCTGTGGGAACCGATGCTCGACGCGGCTGCCCGACATGCCCGTTTGTCGTTCATCGAAGGGCTCCGGATCGTTCCCGCCGAGCTGGGTGGCACCGGAACTCTGACCGGCGCGGGCTTGCTCTCGCTCACCGCCGTTATCTGACACGCGTTCTTCCCCGATAAATCCGCAGGGAGTCCCACTAAACGGGTGCCACCTGTTCCCAATTTCTGTAACGTGTTTTAGTGTTCTGACTCACACCGTTACGGGCATTGCACGTGACGCCTAAGGGAAGGAGGTGACCGTGAGCCCAGACGCTTCCTCATCTGACGTTGCCTCGACCGCTTCTTCGACAGATGAAGCCGAGCATCACGCCCAGGTCGCCCGACCGAGCGATTCCCTCCGCGACACCGAAGACCTCCGTGAGCGACTGGAACGGTGGATGGCCGGGAAGGTGCCGAGCGGATCTTCCGTGACCGTCGCCGACGTCACCTTGCCCGCAGCCAACGGCATGTCCAGTGAAACCATTCTTTTCGACGCCACCTGGGACGGCGATCATCATCCCTTGGTCGCCCGGGTGGCGCCGACGGAATCGACCATGCCGGTGTTTCCGACGTACGACCTCGAATCCCAGTTCCGCACCATGGCTCAGGTGCGAGAGCATTCGGCGGTGCCCGTGCCTGCGGTGTACTGGTCAGAGTCCGATCCGGACGCGTTGGGTGCCCCGTTCTTCGTGATGGAACGAATCTCCGGCGACGTGCCGCCCGACGTCATGCCGTACAACTTCGGATCTTGGGTCACCGAAGCGTCCCCCGAGCAGCGAAATATCCTCCAGCAGAACTCGGTCGGCGTCCTGGCTCAATTGCACGCCATCGACAAGCCTTGTGAGCGTTTCGACTTCCTCCGACTCCCGAATTCGGGAACGACTGCACGAGAAGCATTCACGGCGCACATCGCCGAGCAGCGCGCGTACTACGAGTGGGTGGTCTCCGACGGCGTCAGATCACCGCTCATCGAACGTGCCCTCGACTGGATCGAGGAGAACAATCCCGCGGACGATTCTCCGGCGGTGCTCTGTTGGGGCGACTCGCGCATCGGCAACGTCATGTACCAGGACTTCGCGCCGGTAGCCGTACTCGACTGGGAAATGGCAACTCTCGGCCCACGAGAGATGGATCTGGGCTGGATGGCATTCCTGCACAGGTTCTTCGAGGACATCGCCGGACTGGCGAACCTACCCGGTCTTCCCGACTTCCTTCGACTGCCGGATCTCGCGCAGACCTACGCCGAGATCACCGGCCACACCCCACACGATCTGGAGTTCTACGTTACCTACGCCGCACTGCGCCAGGCGGTGATCATGTGGCGAATCCAGGCCCGCGCCATAGCTTTCGGGCAGTCGCAGCGCCCCGAAGACCCTGACGACATGATCATGCACCGCGCTTCGCTCGCCGCGATGCTCGACGGTACCTACTGGGAGAGGTTGGCCTGAGATGCTGTCACCGATGGACGACTATCCCGTTCACCAGATCGCCGAACCGATCCGTCACGTAGCCACCTCGGATCGAAACTTCTACGACCGCTACTACTTCAACTGCTACCCCACCGAATCCCCCGACGTGTTCCTCATCGTCGGACTCGGCCAGTACCCCAACCTCGGCGTCATGGACGCATTCGCAGTCCTTCGCCGCGGCGACGACCACATCGTCGCTCGCATGTCGAAGGCTCTGGGCGCCGACCGTACCGACACCACCGTCGGACCTTTGCGCATCGAAGTGCTCGAAGGACTGCAGAAGCTCCGCGTCGTCCTCGAGCCGGGCAGCGACTACGATCTCTCCTTCGACATCACCTTCGATGCCACCATCCCGGCAGCGCTCGAGCCCAAGCACTTTCGCCGCCAACTCGAACGAGTCACGTTCGACACCTCACGCTTCCTGCAGACCGGAACCTGGACCGGATCGCTCACCGTCGACGGGGAGGAACTCGCGATCGACCCCACGACATGGCGGGGAAACCGCGACCGCTCGTGGGGCGTGCGCCCGGTCGGAGAAGCCGAACCGCAAGGCAGACGCGCCGTCGACGGAATCCAGAACTTCTTCTGGATCTACGCGGTCATGCAGTTCGACGAGTTCACGATTTCGGTGATCATGCAGGAAGACGAGCAGGGCAGGCGCATCGTCGAAGAAGCCATGCGGGTGTGGCCGGACGAAGCCAGGGACAACGAATGGCTCGGCCGGCCCGAACACGAGTTGACGTTCTGCCCCGACACCCGCGACGTCACCGGAGCGATCGTCACCTTCCACCGGCCGGGCGGTGAAGTCCTCACCGTCACCTGCGAACTGTTGCTGGCCAACTACATCGGAATCGGCACCGGCTACGGACTCGAACAGGACTGGCGTCACGGAATGTGGCAGGGCGAACTCGTCGTACAGGGACTGCGCCACAAGGTCCACGAGATCGAACCGTTCCAACGCATGTTCTCCCCCGTCGACAATCTCGCGTCCTTCACGCTCACCGAAGGCGCGAACACCCATACCGGCACCGGTCTCTTCGAGGTAGCCGCCATCGGACCGCACGAGAAATACGGATTCACCAGTTTCACCGACACCGCACAGGCAGACGACGCGTATGCCCTCGCGGCGACCGACAACACCGAGGAATGAATTGATGACTGACTACGACAAGCTCTACATCGGTGGAGCATGGGTGGCCCCGGCCACCGACCAGGTACTCGAAGTGTTCTCTCCCGCAACGGAGGAGCGCGTCGGCAGCTGTCCCATCGCAGCACCGGCAGACATCGACGCGGCCGTGTCCGCAGCCCGCGCGGCGTTCGAGGGACCGTGGTCACGCACCACCCCCGCCGAGCGCGGCGCAATCCTCGCCAAGGCCGCCAAGCTGATCGAAGAGCGCAGCGCGGAGATCAACCAGCTCATCTCCAACGAGATGGGTCAGCCGCCCGCCATGGTCGGCATGATGCAGCAGACCCCGTCGATGGCGACGCTGGGCTACTACGCCGAACTGGCCGACAAGTTCGCGTGGGAAGAGAAGCGCACCGGCGCATTCGGGCAGACCAAGGTGACCCGTGAGCCCGTCGGCGTCGTCGCCGCCGTGCTGGCCTGGAACGTCCCGCTGTTCCTGGCGATCAACAAGCTGGCACCCGCACTGCTCGCCGGCTGCAACGTACTGCTCAAGCCCGCACCCGAATCCCCTCTCTCCGTCCACGTGATCGCCGAGATCTTCACCGAGGCAGGTGTTCCCGAAGGCGTCATCTCGGTACTCCCCGGCGGAGCCGAGACCGGCGAATACCTGGTCTCTCATGCGGGCATCGACAAGATCACCTTCACCGGATCCAGTGCCGTCGGCCGCAAGATCGGTGCCATCGCCGCGCAGAACCTCAAGCGCTGCTCCCTCGAACTGGGTGGCAAGTCCGCCGCGATCATCCTCGAGGACGCCGACATCGCCGCCGGAATGCCGATGCTCGTCATGTCCGGCCTGATGAACACCGGTCAGGCCTGTGTCGCTCAGACCCGAATCCTCGCTCCCCGTTCGCGTTACGACGAGGTCATCGAGGGAATGAAGACCGCGGCAGGCTTCATGACCGTCGGCGATCCGTCCGATCCCGCAGCACAACTCGGCCCGCTGATCTCCGAGAAGCAGCGCGATCGCGTCGAGGGATACATCGCCAAGGGCAAGGAAGAAGGCGCACGCGTCGTACTCGGTGGTGGACGTCCCGCCGGCCTGGACAAGGGCTGGTACGTCGAGCCGACGATCTTCGCCGACGTGGACAACTCGATGACCATCGCACGTGAGGAGATCTTCGGACCCGTTCTCTCGGTGATTCCGTACGACTCCGAGGACGAGGCCATCAAGATCGCCAACGATTCCGATTACGGCCTCGCCGGATCGGTGTGGACCACCGACATCGATCACGGACTCGAAGTTGCCGCGCAGATCCGCACGGGTACCTACGCGATCAACTGGTACGCCTTCGATCCTGGATCACCGTTCGGTGGTTACAAGAATTCCGGTATCGGTCGCGAGAACGGACCCGAGGGCCTCGAAGCCTTCTGCGAGACCAAGTCCGTACTCATGCCGCCCGGCTACGTGGGCTGACCCACCCGAGGCCAGCACCCTTTGCTGACAGTTGGCACCCGTTCCGACCTGCCGGAACGGGTGCCAACCCCATGAAATGGGTGCCAACTCCCAGCGAATCCACAGATCCACCCGGTACCGTCGAAAACGAATCAGTCATCTCACAAAGGACATTCATATGCTCACCAACGCCATCAACGCTTTCCTCGCACTCTGGGGCAGCGCCTCCGTCGGCAGCAGTGGATACCAGATCCCGCCGGGAACCCTTCCGTTCGGTTCCTGAGACAGGACAACAGAACCCGCTGAGCGCACGTCGCGCTCAGCGGGTTCTTTGCTCTCACCGACTCTGCATCTATCGGTCCAGAACGTGATCCACCAAGTGATCCTCGTGACCGGACACCAACGCGTCGGCGTCTCCGGCGTTCACATGACCGAACCACGTACCACCAGGGTTCGCGATCACCAACGGCCCAAGGTTGCACGGGCTCAGACAACCCGTTCCCGTCACCTTTGCCGACGTTCCTTTGGCCGCGGCGCTCATGGCCCGGTGCAACGGTCCCGCTCCGTACGCCATACAGCGCGGGCCCTTGCACACCAACAGATGAGTCTCGTGCGGTTCGATCACGGACCAGGCCGGACTGCGATACGACGCCGGACTGGCAGTGATCGGCTTTCCCGCCGAGTCGAGTTCGTCGATCACCTGCGCGGCCACTGCACCTTCCAAAGATTCCGATTCGTGTAGCGACACTTCCAGTTCGGCGTCGATCCGGGTTTCACGCCAGTTCGCGACCGCCTTGCTGGTCCACGTGAGCAGGTACCGATCCCTCGGAACCGCAACGGGAATCAACACGACCTTGTCCACGTCATCGGTACGCGCTCGATCGAGTTCCTCGTGAAGGCTCGGCGACGCGATGTCGAGGTACGCAACGCAAACGTCGACGTCTGTGCCCGCCTGAACAGCGTCGAGCATCCGCCGTGCAGCCGACTCGTCCAGGCCACTGACAGTCGGCCGTAATACGACGATCACCCGACGCGAGGACCGATTGTCGCTCATGCCGACGGCGCGGTTGTCCAGTCGATGCTGCTCGACGGAGCCAGCCCGAACTCTTCGATCTTCGCGCGCAACTGTTCCGCGCCGTAGATGTTGGGGAATCCGCTGGTGAACATGGCGAGCGGAAGTACGACGAAGCGGTTCTGCCTGACGGCGTCGAGGTCGCGTAGGCCTTCTCGGCTCTTGATCGCGTCGATCTTCCCCTGTACTTCGTCAGCGCTCTTCTTGTAGTCCATGATCACGATGACGTCGGGTTCGGACTTCGCTACGGTCTCCCAGCTCGCTTTGAACCAGGTGTTGTCGACATCGGCGAACACGTTGGTTCCTCCGGCCGCGTCGATGATTCCGTTGGGGGCTCCGTTGCCTCCACTGGTGTACAGATCTTCTTCACCGCTGTCGTAGATCAGTACCTTCGGCTTGTCGGCGGCATCCGGCGCCGACTCCAGACGCGCCAAACGCGAATCCAATTCGGTCTGAGCCTGGGCGGCGGTGTCCTCGGTTCCGAACAGCTTTCCGTAATTGGTCACGTCCGCACGGAGAGCATCCCACGGCCCCATCGTTCCGAGCGCGGAATCCGCGGCGGCGCTCTGCCGACAACTGTCGGAGATGACATATGCATCGATATTGTTGCTCTGCAGTGATTCCGGCGTCACGCCGGAGGCGCCCTTGAACAAGCCGCTGTAGGACCCGACCACCAGGTCCGCCTGCTTACCCAGAATCGTCTCCATCGTGATCGTTCCGTCCAGGTGTGGAACGTCGGCGATTCCGGGACCGAACATCGAGTCCATGACCGCGTCGTTGTTCGTGTTCAACACGACGGCAGCGAGGCGATCCAGACCGCCGACTCGGAGAATGGTGCCGATATTGGCCGCATTGCTTGTCGCAACAACTTTTTCGATCGGACGTTGGAAAGTGCTTTCCGTTCCGCAGTTCTCCAGAGTGACCGAAGTCTTGTCCGCGGAGTCGTCGACGGGCGCGGTTGCCGAGCATCCGGACACGGCCAACAACGCTGTTGCGGCTGCGACCGCACCGAACGACGCTCGGGTCTTGACGTGTATCAAAGTGCACTCTCCGAAAATGTGTGTTGTGGTTGAGGATTTCGTGATTCGAATACGAGGTGTGAACGGCCGGTAACCGGGTTCACGAGCGCGAATGTCTCGACGCCGAAAACAGTTGCCACGACCGAGGTCGTGAGTACGTCGGAGGGATGGCCGAACGCGTGGCCCACGCCATCCGCGAGAACGAGCACCCGATCACACACTGCTGCAGCCAAATCGAGGTCGTGCAGTGCCATGATCACCGTCCGGTCCAGCGACCGGACCAGATCGAGCAGTTCGAGTTGGTGCCGGATGTCGAGATGATTGGTCGGCTCGTCGAGGATGAGCACGCCGGCGTCCTGCGCGAGTCCCCGGGCGAGAAACACCCGCCGACGCTCCCCACCGGACAGCGTGTCCATGGAAGAGAACCGGTGCTCGATCATTCCGACCTCGCCCAGAGCACGATCAACGACGGCCTTCTCGTCCTTGCCGCCGACGCTCCAGGGCTTTGCATGTGGTGTGCGGCCCAGACTCACGTACTCGTGAACCAACAAATCGGCGGGACTCTGCTCTTCCTGCGCCACAAAGGAAATGGCTTTGGCCCGCGACCGCGCGGGCATCGCGTGCACGGAGTCGCCGCCGACACGAATGTCACCGCCGGCGATCGGCCCGAGACCGGCGAGAGCACGCAAGAACGTCGACTTGCCCGAGCCGTTCGGACCAACCACGCCGACCACTGCGCCGGCGTCAGCCGCGATGTCGACGCCTTTGACGATAGTTCGACGGTCGATGCGGACAACGACTCCGGACGCTGTCAGCGGCAGCGCTCGGGCGCTCACGAACTACCCCCGAATCGGTAGCGCCGACGGCCGAGAAGCAGGAGAAACAGCGGGGCGCCGATCACCCCGGTCACCACGCTCAGCGGGATCTCCGTCGGTCGCAGCGAGGTCCGCGCCACGACGTCGACCCATACCAGGAACGACGCGCCGATCAGTGCTGCCGCCGGCAATACCACTCGATGTCTGGCTCCGACGATCATGCGTGTGACGTGCGGAATAACCAAGCCTACGAAGGCAATCGCGCCGGACACTGCAACCATCGTGCCGACCAACGCTGCCAGCACTCCGAACAACACGTTTCGCAGGGTTCGGATGGGAATACCGAGCGAAGCGGCGACGTCCGGCCCGGCCGCCAGTGCGTCGAGCCAACCGTGCAGGGCGAACACCGCTGCCGTCAGCAGGACCACAACGATGACCGGCGCCCACAACTTGTCCCAGGAGGCCCCGGCCAAACTTCCCAGGAGCCAGAACAATACGGACTGTGCGGCCTGTGAGTCGTTGGTGCGCAGCACCAGAAAACTGGCGATCGCCGACAGGGCGGATGCGGTGACTGTCCCGGTCAGAACCAATCGCAGCGGGGTGATGCCGCCTTGCAGTGTCGCGATGGTGAAGACGAGAATCGCAGCACCCAATGCCCCGATCATCGCACCGAAGCTGAGCGCCCATACTCCGGCGCCGGCGAACAGTCCGGTGGTGATGACGGCGGTGGCACCGACACTCGCGCCGGACGACACTCCCAGCAGGTGGGGATCGGCGAGAGCGTTACGGACGAGGGTTTGCACCACCGCACCGGCGACGGCAAGACCAGCGCCGACAGCCAGACCGAGCAGTACCCGCGGTGCTCTGATTCCCCACACGATCGCAAGTTCGGAACGCGTGACGGGTGGGCCTCCGAAGCGCGAGTGCACCACGTCCACCACAGTGGACACGGGGAGCATCTCGGATCCGAATGCCAACGCGCACACAGCAGAGAGCACGGTGACGACCAGCAGAGCGGGCAGCACGATACCCGGACTGAGCCGTCCTCGAGGCGCACCGGCCTTCGGCGAAGGCAGGTGGGTAGGTGGAGACAGAGCTCCGCCAACAGCATTCATGGTGTGACCGATCCATCCTCGTGGCATGACACAACGTCAACGAGGGTGGTATCTGGCTACGGTCGACGCGTGGACGACCTCACAGTGGCGGGACCGCGCCGGAATTGCACCGACTTCCCATTACCTCGATGATGACGTCAGAACCATAACGGACCGCAGTCACCATTCGATACACCGGATCAGGATTCCGACGCGATCATCGATCTCGCCTGCCGCACGACGGCTTCCGTTCGCACGCGAAGTTCTTCGGGTGAATCCGATTCCAGCACAACCCGATGCACCTGGCCGTCCACGGCAGTCACAGTCAACCGCGACGTCAACAACGCATCGTCCGCGCTGAAACCGCGACTCTGCAAGTATTCCGAAAACCCATACACCAATTGATGATTCATGTGATCGACCTGCTCGATGAGCTCAGGGGTCCGAGGAACCTGATCGTAGAGCAGGTGGAAGAACTGTCGCGGATTACTGTTCACTTCGATCGCGCACTCCACCAACGACCTGACAGCCTCGTCCGGAGTGAGTTCACGCTCGACGATGTCGGCAAGGCAGACCGCAAAACTCTCCCGCGCGGCACTCACGTGACGGTTCGCCAACTCAGAGAGGATCTCGTACTTGTCGCCGAAATACTGGTAGAGCGAGCCCACCGACACCCCTGCCTCGTCAGCGATCCGGTTGGTGGTCGCCGCCATGGCTTCCGCAGCGAAAACGCGAGTAGCTGCCTCCAGGATCGCGTCGTAGGTAGCCCTCGAGCGCTGCTGGGAGGGCCTTTTCCGTCGAGTCGACACGGTCCTCCGATGCGAGTTGTCAGCCGCGACGCCGGTACCGAGAATTGTGTAGGTGACCAGCGCCGATTACTCGAAGTTTATGCCCGACCGGTACACCGCCCACATGCCGGAGCCGACCACGACGTGGTGGGAGTGGAACGGCAACACCGTCCACGTCGCACGGGCAGTGGTTCCAGACGCGCCGGTTCGTGTTCTCGGTATCCACGGCGCCGGCGGGTACTCGGGCGCGTTGTGGCCGTTCGCGGGGATCGGCGTGAAACTCGGAGCCGAAGTCCTCTTCCCCAATCTTCCGCTGTACGGCGACACCGTCGTAGGCGATCCCGCCGGCGTCCGGTACGAGCAGTGGGTCGAACTCCTCTGTGACCTCGTCCGGGCCGAGAAAGCAGCCGACGATCGGCCGCTGGTGCTTCTGGGAGCCAGCATCGGCGGTCTGCTGGCCTACGAGGTAGCCGCGCGGACCGGTCTGGCCGACGCCGTCGTCGCTACCTGTCTGCTCGATCCCTCGAATCCGTCGGCCAGAGCTGCCGCGGCGCGGCTCGGCCCGATGGGTGTCTATGGCGCTCCCCTGATGCGCCGCACCGAACGACTGGTGGGCCGTATCCGCGTGCCCATCCGTTGGGTCGCCGACGTCGCGAACATGAGCAGCAACCGTGAACTCGCGACGCTGTGCGCAACCGATCCGCGCGGTGGCGGTGTTCGGGTGCCACTCGGATTCCTCAGCAGCTACTTCTCGTTCGAGCACACCGCACCCGAAGCATTTCGGACGACGCCCGTTCTGCTCACCCACCCGGCCGACGACCGATGGACGCCACCCGAACTGAGCCTGCAGTTCCTCCGCCGCATCAACGCACCCACCGAATTCGTGATGCTGGACGGGTGCGGGCACTTTCCCGTCGAAGAGCCGGGCCTGACGCAGTTCCACGACGCCGTCGACACACTGCTGCGCTCCGTCGCCGAGCGTCACCGCACGAAACCGTCGCCACCCGCCTAGCCTGAAGTTCGTGAGCATCGAACCCAAGGCCGAGCCGACGGGAAACGGCGACGAGAGCACCACGACAGTCGTACTGGCGTTTGCGGCTAACGCGCTGATCGCCGGGGCCAAGACGGCGGCCGCCATCGTCACCGGATCTGCGTCGATGGTCGCCGAGGCCACCCACTCCTGGGCCGATACCGGCAACGAAGTGCTGTTGCTGATCGCGAACCGCCGCTCGAAAAGGGTTCCCGACCGAGACCAGCCACTCGGGTACGGCCGGGAGGCCTACATCTGGTCGATGTTCGCCGCCCTCGGACTCTTCGCGCTCGGCGCAGGTGTGTCGATCACCCACGGCATCCAGGAACTGTTCCATTCCGAACCGGCCACCGACTTCGGTGTCGCCTACGCAGTCCTCGGCGTCTCGTTCATCCTCGAAGGCATCTCGTTCCGGCAGGCGTACAAGCAGCTCCGCACCGAAGCATCTGCCGTGAACCGTGACGTGATGGCCCAGGCGCTCAACACCTCCGACCCGACGACCCGGGCGGTGTTCGCCGAAGACGCTGCGGCACTTATCGGTTTGGTCATCGCGTTCGTCGGTGTTCTGCTGCACCAGATCACCGGCTCACCGATCCCCGACGCCCTCGGTTCCATCTTCGTCGGCATTCTCCTCGGGGTCATCGCGATCATCTTGATCGACCGCAACCGCCGCTTCCTGGTCGGCGAAGAGGCATCGCCGACGCTGCGGGCAGCAGCCGTCGAGGCTCTCACCCGACTGCCCGAGATCAACCGAATCACGTTCCTGCGCATGGAATACCTCGGGCCGCGGCAGGTGTACCTGGTGGCCAGCGTCGATCTGGTCGGTGACTACGCGGAATCCCGTGTGGCCCACACGTTGCGCGAACTCGAACGCTCACTCGAGCAGAGTCCACGCGTCGTGCGAGCGATCCTGACCCTCTCGACGCCCGAAGAACCGTCGATCGCAGTCTGAACTTCCGGCCGGGCGATAGGCTCGTTCGATGCGCGCACTGATCGTGATTCTGGCGGTTCTGGGATTTGTCGTCGGGGGAATTCCCCTGGTGGGCAGTCTGATCGACGTGATGACCAGTCCCGACGAGACAATCGTCTATCAGGGTTCCTACGTACCATTTCGGGACATGCAGATGGCTCGGGACAACGAATCGACGATAGCCACCGCCTACGAACCCTTAGACGGACCGCGCTGGCTCGTCCTTGCCTGCTATCCCCTGATCGGAGCAGCGCTGGGCGCAGCGACGGCCGTCGTACTGGGACGTCGCGGGTGGCACCTGACGCGAGCCTGAACAGACGCCGATAGCCACCCGTCGTCTACACGAGGGTGGCCATCGAAGAAGGACAGCTTCAGATGTACATCGCAGGATCGATGTAACTGTTCGGGTCCACCAGTTTCTCCTTGGTAGTCCGTGGCCGCGCCACCGCCGGGATACCCGTCGCGATGGATTCGGCCGGAACATCTCTGGTGACAACGGCATTGGCGCCGATAGCGCTACCTTCACCGATGACGACAGGTCCGAGTATCTTGGCACCAGCGCCGACGGTGACCCGGTCACCCAGCGTCGGGTGACGCTTGACCTGCTCGAGCGAGCGACCACCGAGAGTGACGCCGTGATAGAGCATCACGTCGTTACCGACCTCGGCCGTCTCCCCGATCACGACGCCCATGCCGTGGTCGATGAAGAACCGTCGACCGATGGTGGCACCCGGATGGATCTCGATGCCGGTGACGAAGCGCGTCAGCTGCGAGAGCACTCGCGCCGGGCCACGTAAGGCGGGGACGGCCCACATGCGATGCGCAACCCGATGCGCCCAAATGGCATGCAGCCCTGAATAAACGAGCGCGTTCTCCACATTGCTGCGCGCGGCAGGATCCTGACCGCGCGCAGCCTGCAGGTCCTCGCGAATTGTCCCGAGGATACTCACAAGTCTCAGTCCCGGATGTGTTCGAACAGCGGGGTGGAGATGTAACGCTCGCCGAAGTCGCACACGACAGCCACGATCAGCTTGCCGGCATTTTCCGGACGCTTCGCCAACTCGAGTGCGGCCCAGACGATGGCACCGGACGAGATGCCGCCCAGGATGCCTTCCTTGGTGCCGAGTGCGCGAGCGACCTCGATGGAATCGGGGAACGAAACGTCGATGATCTCGTCGTAGATCTCACGATCGAGGACGTCGGGCACGAAGTTCGCGCCGATTCCCTGGATCTTGTGAGGGCCGGGCTGGCCACCGTTGAGGATCGGCGAGTCGATGGGCTCGACACCGACGATCTTGACCTCGGGCTTGTACTTGCGAAGGGTGCGTCCGACGCCGGTGATGGTGCCGCCGGTGCCGATGCCGGACACGAAGATGTCGACGGCGCCGTCGGTGTCGGCCCAGACCTCTTCGCCCGTCGTGGCCTCGTGGATGGCCGGGTTGGCCGGGTTCGCGAACTGGCTGGCCGAGACTGCGTTCTCGGTCTGCTCGACGATTTCCTTGGCCTTGGCGACTGCACCGGCCATGCCCTCGGAGCCCGGGGTCAGGACGATCTCGGCGCCGTAGGCACGCAGCATCACGCGACGCTCGGTGGACATGGTCTCGGGCATGGTCAGGATGACCTTGTAGCCGCGAGCAGCGCCGACCATGGCGAGTGCGATACCGGTGTTACCACTGGTGCCCTCGACGATCGTGCCACCGGGCTTGAGTGCACCGGACTTCTCGGCGGCGTCGATGATCGCCACGCCGATCCGGTCCTTGACGCTGTTGGCCGGGTTGTAGAACTCGAGCTTGACGGCGACCTGTGCGTCCAGGCCCTCGGTCAGACGGTTGAGCCGCACGATCGGGGTGCGCCCGACCAATTCGGTCACGTTGTTGTAGATCCCGCTCATATCTGGTCCTCCTGAGGATCGAGTGTGTCGACCCGCTCGCTGATCACTGCTTTACGGCTGAACTGCATAACGGCTGAACTGCTTAACGGCTACAGGCAAGGGCATACAGACGACCGATGCCGCATCGGTTCATCAAATTGAACCAATGCGGCATCAGGCCACTACATACGGGGGCGGTTTATCAGGCCAACCGCTGCTTCAGAGCTTCGAACTCGTCACGAATGCCGGTCGGCAGCTTCTCGCCGACGAAGTCGAACCACTCTTCGATGAGCGGGATCTCGGCCTTCCACTCGTCAATGTTGACCGCGAGGGCCTCGGTGATGTCGGCGTCCGACACGTCGAGGCCTTCGATGTCGAGTGCCGATCCGGTGGGAACGACGCCGATCGGGGTGTCGATGCCGGCAGCCTTGTGCTCGATGCGCTCGACGATCCACTTCAGGACGCGAGAGTTCTCGCCGAAGCCTGGCCACAGGAAGCGTCCGTCGTCGCCGCGGCGGAACCAGTTGACGTAGAAGACCTTGGGGAGCTTGGACGCGTCCGCGGACTTGCCGAGGTCGATCCAGTGCTGGAAGTAGTCACCGACGTTGTAGCCGAGGAACGGCAGCATCGCCATCGGATCGCGGCGAACCGTACCGACCTGGCCTTCGGCTGCTGCGGTCTGCTCGGAGCCGACCGTTGCACCCATGAAGACGCCGTGCTGCCAGTCGCGAGCCTCGGTGACCAGCGGAACCGTCGTCTTGCGGCGTCCACCGAACAGGATTGCCGAGATCGGCACGCCCTTCGGGTCGTCCCACTCGGGAGCCATGATCGGGCACTGCGACATCGGGGTGCAGTAACGCGAGTTGGGATGAGCCGCATGGGTGCCCGACTCGGGCGTCCACTCGTTGCCCTTCCAGTCGATCAGGTGCTGCGGGTCGCCTTCGAGGCCTTCCCACCAGACGTCACCGTCGTCGGTCAGAGCGACGTTGGTGAAGACCGTGTTTCCCTGGTCGATGGTGCGCATGGCGTTGGGGTTCGACGACCAGTTGGTGCCGGGAGCCACGCCGAAGAAACCGAATTCCGGGTTGACGGCGTAGAGCTGTCCGTCCTCACCGAAACGCATCCAGGCGATGTCGTCACCGAGGGTCTCGGCGCGCCATCCGGGGATGGTCGGCTGGATCATCGCGAGGTTGGTCTTGCCACAAGCGGAGGGGAATGCCGCCGCGATGTAGTAGGCCTTGTCCTCGGGCGAGATGAGCTTGAGGATGAGCATGTGCTCGGCCAGCCAGCCCTCGTCGTGCGCCATTGCCGAAGCGATACGCAGCGAGTAGCACTTCTTGCCCAGGAGAGCGTTTCCGCCGTAGCCGGAACCGAAGCTCCAGATCTCACGATCCTCGGGGAAGTGGGTGATGTACTTGGTATCGTTGCACGGCCACGCGACGTCTTCCTGGCCTTCGGCCAGCGGAGCGCCCAGCGAGTGCAGCGCCTTGACGAAGAATCCGTCGGTGCCGAGCTTGTCGAGAACCTTGCTGCCCATGCGGGTCATGACGCGCATGGAGACGACGACGTACTCGGAATCGGTCAGTTCGACGCCCAGCTTCGGGTCCTCGGCGTCGAGGGGGCCCATGCAGAACGGCACGACGTACATGGTGCGTCCACGCATGCAACCGCGGTACAGGTCACCCATGAGGGTGCGCATCTCCGCGGGGTCCATCCAGTTGTTGGTGGGGCCTGCGTCGATTTCTTCCTTCGAGCAGATGTACGTACGCGATTCGACTCGCGCGACATCGGACGGATCGGAGTTGCCGAGGAAAGAGTTCGGCTTCTTCTCGTCGTTGAGGCGGGTGAAGGTTCCTGCCTCGACCAACTTCGTTGTCAGTCGGTCCCATTCTTCGTCCGAGCCGTCTGCGAAGACGACGCGATCAGGCTGGGTGAGTTCGGCAACCTCTTGCACCCATGCAAGCAGCTCCTTGTGCTGCGTGGGGGGCGTGCCGTCAGTTCCATTGAGACCGGGAATGGTCGCTGAGGTCATCAAACTCTCCTGGGGTGAGCCGGAACCGGGTTCTCGTGACACCGGATGCGAACTGCAGCGCCCCGATACCAGTCGATCCCGGTGTCCCCCTCTCGACGGGGTCCAGCCGCGTCATCCACTCACGTGGATTTCACGGACGCCGGGTGTCCTATGTATTGAGGTTAACGCTGGCTGTTCACCTGCAGGTAATCGGGTGCGGTCAGAAATGTCACAGAAACGATTCAGTTGGTGTGTTCAGGTGCCTACCCGGCGCTCAGAGCACATAAACGGAAGCTTTTCAGAGCGCTCCGGCATCGATTTTCTGCCACACGAGGGCGCCTTCGTCGTCTCGACTGCATTCCCAGGCCGAGTAATCCCCGTCCGACTCGATCATCGTGAGGCGATCGGCGCTACCGTCACGATCGAAATCGGACACGATCACGACGGCATCGTCGGTGTGGACGACACGGCTGTCGACCGTTCCGTCACCGTCCAAGTCGAAGGCGTCGAAGTTCAGGTCGCCGGCGTCGACCGGTCCCGACGAGGGCCCGAAAGTCTCGGGCTCGATACGCCCCGGATCGAGTGGTTCGGCGTCGATGCCGTGCCCGTCGATGTGTCCGGGCGTGATCAGAAATGCGTCCATTACTCCCCCTACTGGATGGTGACCTACTGCTTCGGCAACCCCTACCGAAACCGTCCGCTCAGTATTACCAGACCCCGTCGATCAGTCGTGGCCGAAATTGCGGCGCTGTGGAGAACTCTGCACTCGCGAAACGTCAGTAGGCGGCGTTCAAAACGGCGAGGTCGCGCTCGCACGACGCCAGTTGACCCGATCTGGCCGCAGCAAGCTCACGAAGTTCACCGTCGATCTCCGCGATTCGGGCCTGCGCCGACGCCAACTGCTCGCGGCTCTCCGCCATGATCGCCGCTCCCAGATCTGCCTCGGCCTCGAGCAGCACGCTCTGCACTCGCTGCTCCCACTGTGCGCGGACGGTCGACATCGATTCGACGATCCACGACCTGGAGTGGGCACGATCCGCCATCAGCCCGCGAGTTCGCGCCAACCACCAGGCCGCGGCCCCACCCAGAACCAACGTCACGGGGATGCTCGCGAACTCCAGGGCCGGAATCATCTCCAGCGGAGTCACCGCGATCCGGCCGAGGCCGAGGCCCGCGGACGCGCCGACAAGAATTGTCACGCGTTCCTCGTTTCCGCGCTGACGCCCCGGCGGGTTCTCCGGAATCCGTGGGGAAGGTATGTACCCGGTCGTGCCCGCCACTTCCACCGCTGCCGCCATCGCGGCATCGAAGACCCGGGTGTGATGGTCGACCTCGTGCTGCAACCGCACCGGCATGCTGCCCAATTCGGCTCGCGAGGCCGCGTCGACCCAGGCACGTGCCCCCGCGACCGTCGCCCGAGTTGCGTCGGCGATCTGTTGCAACAGATCCCCGCGCGCTCGCTGCAGTCTGCTTCGGACTTGCACCAGGCGTTCGCCTCGCCGGCCGTCACGGTCTGCGAGCAGCTGTGATCGCTCGGCCCGCAGTTCGGCCCCAGGAACCCTGTCACGCAGATTCCGGATCTCCATCTCGATCATCCGGCGCGTCTGTGCGATGACACCGGAATCCGAACCGCCTGCTTCCCTCTCCCGTGCCACCCGTCTCACGACCTCGACGAGCGACTGCTCTTGACCAGGCGCAATCGGGACCACCGGGGCCTGAGCAAAAGCGGTGCAGTGCGAATTGAGAATCTCGGCATCACGCCGGCGCACAGCCTGCCAGTCTCGGTAGACGTCGACGCGGGTCAGCGCCACCACCACCGGGGTTCCGCTCTCGGCGGCATCGTCGAGGAGATGAAGATCCTCGCGCCCGATCACACTGGCGGCGTCGACGACCAGAAGTACGACGTCGGCGTCCACCTCGCGTGTCACTGTCGAACAATTATCCGAAGCACTGAACATCTGCGCGACGTCTTCCCGTCCACACCTCGACGGGCCGACGACGTAAATGCGAGTGCCACTGGATGTTTCGGCGGCGACCTGGCGACCCGGATCGGATGCCGGATTCCATCGCTGCACCACGCGCAGCACCGAATCCGGAAGTACCGAAACGCTATTCATCGGTCGCTACCGGAGCGGAGCGATCGCCCCCGAGCTGCGCCCACCGACGCACATACCCGCGGCGAATCAGTGAGACCCTTTGTTGCGGAGCCTGTTCCGACTCGTCCACGAGCCGGCCCCACCATCGACAGCACGTGCCCGCGTCGTCAGCGGTACGAGGATCGGGAGGCTCGCCTTGACGAAGGGCTCGAATTTCGGGGCTCGTCATCGCCGCCGCGGCACCGAACAACACCGCGGAGTCCGACCTCAGATACATCTCGATCTCGTCTCTACCGGCGGTGTTGCGCGAGGCAGATTGCGTCAGCTCCGGGCCGATCCGCTCGACCCGGCGCCACCACTGCGTCTCCAGGACCGGGCCGAGGGCCGCGAACAACTCTTCGACGCCGCGCCCGGTCAATGTCTCCACCGGAACCGTGTGCACGCCGACGGTCTCCGAGATTTCCGCCGCCCGTCCCAGTGCCTCGTCCCAGCGCGGCCCGAACAGGTCGGCCTTGTTCGCAGCGACGACCACACGATCGGAAACTCGGGCAATGGCTCGGCGGTCGACGTCGCGGACCGCGTCTACCACTACGTAGACAACGCAACGACGACCCAGATCGGGGTTCGACGTTCCGGGGACGTCGAATGCCCGCGACTCGGTCACCACAACCGGTGCGCCGACGACTCTGCGCGAGAACCGGTCGTCGCGCCCCAGGATCCGCGCCAACGACGACCGCCCCACCCCTGCCCGTCCGGCGACCACCAGCTCGAGCGGCGCAGTCAGCGATCCGAGCACGGAGTGAACCGTCTCCGCGGCTCCCGAATCGATCGACGTCAGCCGATATGCCAGAGCGCGCAACTGGTCGATCGGCTCCGCGCAGGCGTCGTCGATCGATTCTGCGGGCAACATTCGTGACCAATCACGGCATGCAAATCCTGTGTTCATCCCCACCCCACGTCCCCATCGTGTCGGTGAGATTCTGTCAGGTTCTCGGCAAGGACGGCAGGTGACACCACCCTTTCGTCGACTGTCCGAAGTCGGCGGATTCAGGACTTTCCGCGGAAAGTCTCAACTCAAACTTCAGACCCGTCTGCGCTAAACGGGGGTCATGCGTGACAATGGGTTCGTGAACGAAGCCGATCAGCATGCACCGCAGACCCCTGACACGGGGCAGACGGACCACACCAAGGGGTCCCGTCTCCATCCGAGAGTGACCAGCTTTCGCTCTCGCCGGGGTGCTCTGACCGACGCACAGCAGCAGGCTTGGGACCGTCAGTGGCCGCTCATCGGCGCCGACGTCTCGGACACACCGCTCGACGCGAACGCCTGGTTCGGACGCGAAGCACCCCTGATCATCGAGATCGGTTCGGGTACCGGCACCGCGACGGCCGCAATGGCCAAGGCGGAGCCGCACGTGAACCTGATCGCGATCGAGGTGTACCGCCCGGGGCTCGCGCAGCTTCTGCAGCAGGTCGAACGTGAAGAGATTCCCAACGTCCGCGTACTGCGCGGTGACGCGATGGACGTACTGGAGAACATGGTCGCCCCCGAGTCGCTGACGGGTGTCCGGGTGTTCTTCCCGGATCCGTGGCCCAAGGCCCGCCATCACAAGCGTCGCCTGCTGCAGGGGCCGACGTTCGCGCTGATCGCGAACCGCCTCAAGCCTGGCGGAGTGCTGCACGTGGCAACCGATCACGCCGAGTACGCCGAATGGATCGAAGAAGCCGGCAATGCCGAGCCGCTACTGACCGCGCTCGACTGGGAGTCTCCGATGACCCACGAGCGTCCGGTCACCAAGTTCGAGGACAAAGCCCATAAGGTCGGAAGTGCAATCACCGAGCTTATATGGGGGAAGATCAGAGCATGAGCGTCAGCGAACAGCTATCCGACGACGTGACGTCGTCGGAATCTCCTCTCGACTTCGGTCGTGACTCCCGCCACCCCAAGCGGGTGCTTCTGGTCTGGGACGCCCCTAACCTCGACATGGGCCTCGGCGCCATCCTCGGTGGCCGGCCTACCGCCGCCTACCGGCCACGATTCGACGCGTTGGGTCGCTGGCTGCTCTCTCGCACCGCCGAACTGTCCGCACAGAACAGCGGCACGCTCGAGCCCGAAGCGACCGTCTTCACCAACATCGCCTCCGGCAGCGCCGACGTCGTTCGTCCTTGGGTCGAAGCCTTGCGTAACGTGGGTTTCGCGGTGTTCGCCAAGCCGAAGGTCGATGAAGACAGTGATGTCGATTCGGACATGCTCGAGCACATCGCGCTCAGGTACGGCGAGGGCCTCGCCGGAATCATGGTCGCGTCCGCCGACGGCCAAGCGTTCCGCGAACCTCTCGAGGACATCGCAGCAACCGGTATCCCGGTCCAGGTTCTCGGGTTCCGTGAACACGCCAGCTGGGCTGTGTCGTCCGATATCTTGGACTTCGTCGATCTCGAGGACATCCCAGGTGTCTTCCGTGAGCCTCTGCCACGGGTAAGCCTGGACACCCTGCCCGACGAGGGCGCCTGGTTGCAGCCGTTCCGACCGCTTTCTGCCCTGCTCATCGGGCGAAAAAGTGTTGCCGAGTAGGAGTTGATCAGTGTTCGCCAGCTGGGGAAGCATCGTCTATCGAGCCCGCTTCACCGTCATCGCTGTCATGGTGGCGGGGCTCCTCGGGCTCGCTGCGTACGGCCTGAGCCTGCAGGATCATCTCAGCCAGAGCGGCTGGGACGATCCGGGGTCGGAATCGGTAGAGGCTGCAAAACTCGCTGACGGCACGTTCGGACGCAGCACGACGGGTGACGTTCTGGCGCTGTACACGGCGCCGGAGGGCAAAACCGTCGACGATCCCGAGTTCCAAGCGAAGGTCATCGACAATCTGCAGCGGCTCGTCGCCGACAACCCCGACCAGATCATGAAGATCAACGGCTCGTACTTCAAGGTCGACAACGGTCTCTCGGTGGCGGCCCTGGCGGACAAGACCAAGCAACACGCGGTCACCAGCATCGCGATCGCCGGCGACAACGACACCGCGGTGTCCAACAACTTCCGCGACGTCGAGTCGCAGTTCTACATCGACGGCGTCGACGTGCAACTCGCCGGCCTGCAACCTGTCGCGAATTCACTCAACGACACGATGGCCAACGACATCAAGCGCATGGAAATGCTCGCGATTCCCGCTGTCGGTGTCCTGCTGTTCTTCGTCTTCGGTGGCGTCGTCGCCGCTGCCCTCCCGCTGATCGTCGGCGGTCTCACTGTCATCGGCGCCAACGGCATCATTCGACTGATCACCAACTTCACCGAGGTCAACGCGTTTGTTGCGCCAGTGGTTTCTCTGGTCGGCCTGGGTCTGGCGATCGACTACGGACTGTTCATCGTCAGCCGTTTCCGAGAAGAGATAGCCGAGGGGTACGACACCCCGACCGCAGTACGCCGAACGGTCATGACGGCGGGCAGAACGGTCATGTTCTCGGCGACCATGGTTGCCGTCAGCCTCGGCGGTCTGCTGTTGTTCCCGCAGGGCTTCCTCAAATCGGTGGCTTACGGCGCCATTGCTGCCGTCATGCTTGCCGCGATCTCGTCCACCACGATTCTTCCCGCGATTCTCGGCATTCTCGGTAAGCGGATCGACGCGCTGACCTTCAAGAAGCTGCGCCAGACCAAGACCAACGAGGAAATCGAGAACGGTTTCTGGGGCAAGCTCACCCGCTGGGTCATGCAGCATCCGCTCAAGGTCGCGGTCCCGATCGTCGCGGCTCTCCTGCTGATGATCATTCCGCTGACGGGCATCAAGTTCGGCGGGATCAACGAGACGTACCTGCCCCCGGACAGCCCCACGCGTGTCGCGCAGGCGCAGTTCGACGAACTCTTCCCGGGCAATCGCACCGAGCCCGTTCGACTCGTCATCGAGGGAGCCGACAACACCACTCTCGGGCAGATTTCCAAGACCGCAAACGCTGCGCCGGGTCTGGTCGAGAAGTTCACCCCGGAGGTTGCGACCAAGGACGGTGTCAACGTCCTCAAAGCCGGTCTGACGGAGCGCAACGAGGCGCGTCCCACCATCGACTATCTGCGATCCGCGGATTGGCCCGAGGGCACAACTGTTCTCGTCGGCGGTACTCCGGCCATCGAGCAGGACAGCGTCGACGCGTTGCTCGACCGTCTGCCGCTGATGGTCGTGTCGGTCATCCTGCTGACGACGCTGCTGATGTTCTTGACGTTCGGTTCGCTCGTCCTACCCATCAAGGCCGCGTTGATGAGCGCGCTCGGACTGGGTTCGACACTCGGAATCTTGACCTGGATCTTCATCGACGGGCACGGTTCGGGTCTGCTGAACTTCACGCCGGGACCGATCATGTCTCCCGTCCTGGTGTTGATCATCGCTATCGTCTACGGCCTGTCGACCGACTACGAAGTGTTCCTGCTCTCTCGCATGGTCGAAGCGCGAGCGCAGGGCGCAAGTACTACCGAATCCATCCGAATCGGCACGGCACATACCGGCCGGATCATCACCGCTGCCGCACTGATCCTGATCGTGGTCACCGGTGCATTCGGCCTGTCCGATCTGGTGATGATGAAGTACATCTCCTACGGCATGATCTCCGCGCTGATCATCGATGCCACGCTGATCCGAATGTTCCTGGTCCCGGCGACCATGAAACTGCTCGGGGACGACTGCTGGTGGGCTCCGGCCTGGATGAAGCGGATCCAGCAGAAGATCGGGCTCGGTGAGCCGATTCTCGACAACGAGCTGGTACTCGCGAACGTCCCACAGATCGCGCCCGTCGGTGCGATCGCCGGACCGGGTCAGCCGCGCAAGATCGAAGCGGCCTCGCGCGTCATGCCGCCGCCTGCCCCGGCCGCACAGCCGGAAAGTGGACCTCGCGTTCCGGATCCCCTCACCGAGCCCATTCCGCTCAGCGAAATGGCGGTGAAGGCACCCACCACGGAGGCTCCCGCCGCAGAGAAGCCCGCACCGCGGCGCCGTCTCGATATCGGGAGTGCAGCCAGCGCCCCCCAGAACCTGATCGAGGCACCGGTGCCCAATCCCTCGTACCGGCCGCAACCGAACGCCAGCGACAAGCGCAGAAACCCCACGCCTGCGGCGCCGGCCGAGCGTCCCATCGAGAGCTGGTTGTCGGACCTGCGGGCTCGGGAACAGACTCCCCCGGCCTCACGGCCGCTACCGGTGGTTCGGACGCCTTCGCGTACAAACGGTTCGGCGGCAAATGGAGCTGTGACCAACGGTTCAAGTACCAACGGTTCGAGCGCTAACGGTGCGGGCCGGAACGGTGCTACCAACGGCTCGGCTACCAACGGCTCTACCCCGACCTCGGTGGAGGCGACCCCCCAGTCGCCGCCTCCACCGATCGCTCCGGAGCGTCGTCCCACCGAGCCCCGAGTCTCGGATGCCTCTGACGGCGACGACAACGCCACCGGCAGGCACCGACCTGACGACGCAGGCGCCATCAGTGTCAGCGAGCTCATCGCTCGCCAGAAGCGGAGCTGACCTGCTCCTGCTTGGCGAAGGCTCGTGCATAACGAGTCCCGACCAGCAGGAGCAGCAAGCCGACCACCAGGAAGGCAGCGCTGCGCACCAGCCCACTGAGCGTGGCCAGGTCGAAGAGGAACAGCTTGGCCACTGCCGCGCTGGTGAGAGCAAGACCAGCTCCGAGCAAAACGCGAGCGTGCTGACGGTTGTTCAGGCCGAGCACCAGCGCTGACGTGGCGGCAAGCATCCAGACGATGGTGGCAACGCTGTGTCCGACAACGAATCCGGTTGCGCTGTCGAAAATTTCGACGCCTGATGAGACGAGCGCACACGTCACCGCGTAGAGGACACCGAACCCTGCGGCCGCCCATAGAACCGCCGCATTGGTATCGGCGACCAACTTCAGTCGGTGAATCGCCCACACCAGCATCACCAGTGCGCCTATCGCCGTCAGGCTCGAGAGTGCCGTGATCGCACCGAGTTGCATGGATGCGGCACGGGCGGTCGTCAAAGCTTCCGGCGGAACCGTCGTGAGGTATCCGATCGATCCGATGGCCGCAAAGGCGGTTCCGAGAGCGAAGACGAAACGCGAACCCGCGTGGAGCGAGACGCCGAGGAAGATCATGCCGACGGTGAGGACCAACGGTACGACCAGAGATTCCGACGCCCCGGACAAGCAGCACAGCAACAATGCAAGAGCGCCGGTTGCGCCCAGTCCGAATCGCAGTTGCGTCGGCAAAGGCTTGGCCGCCGCTGCAGCGGAAAGAAGTAGTGCCGCAGCAATTCCGTACAGCACTGCGGATTCGGTGTTTCCGAGCACGGCCCCGACGCTCATCAGCGGAAGGGTCGAGACAACAAAGGTCGCGGTGGACCACGCCCCTGCAACACCGTCACGCGAAGGCGAACCCGTCCACTGCAGGGCCATCGCGCAGCCGACTCCCACACCCGCAACCACGACGGCACTGATCACCAATTGCATTGAGCTGTTAACGGATTCGTTGAATATGGACTCCGACGCTGTCGCTACGAGCAGTGCGAGAACCACCGGTACGGTGCGCGCCATTCCCAGGTACTTCCAGTCACGACCGAGCTGGGCGGAGAACGTCGCCGACTGGATCGCGAACAGGAAACCGATGAGGGTCAACGATATTCCCGACGTCAGTACTGGAGCCAGCACCGCTGCGCCCAGAACGATCATGAGCGCCAGTGACTCGGAATCCCATTTCACCGCCAGAGCAACGCCGGCCGCAGCAATTCCGAAGGCGATCACCACCGCGAGCGGCGTCGCCACCCAACCGTAGAGAACAGACGCCGCGACGACGTCGAGGTACATTCCCGCAAAACCGGTGGCAGCCAGAGCAATCGCCCCCACTTTGCCGCCGGGGCGTCCGTGGACCCGCACACCGGCAAACACCAAGGCGCCGGAAAGGAGTGCGCCACCGAGTACCCGCAGCGGCGGTCCGAAGAATCCGGCCTGCGCGGCAAGTACCAGCAGCATCACGACGCCGATCAGGGTGACGGCAACACCGGCCGCGGCCAGGAGCCGACTGATGACGCCGTCGCGTTGCCACCAGGGCTGCCGAGGTGCAGCAACCGGATACGCCGGTGGCTGCCAGGTGGGCACGCTCTGCTGAGGACGGACCGGCTGCATCGGGTGCACCGGAACGACGGGAGCTGGAGCTACCGGTGCCGGAGCTACCGGCGCGGGCACGGCGGTCGAGGCCAGCTGAGCCTGCAGTATCGACAGGTTCTGACCCATGTGACGCAACTGTCGGCCGATGCTGTCGCACTCGGCAGACAGAGCTGTCACCAGTCGCGGATCGACAGCGGAAGAGCTCGGTGTGGTCATGGATACGAGCTTGCTGCCTGGCCGAACCGATCAGATGAGTAGTACTACTCGATCAGCGTGGGGGCTTCTCGTATCCGACGCGCTATCGCCGAGGCGCTGCGTTCCGCAATCGTTCGGAGAGCAGCCGACCCGAGGTGTGAAGCGGAGCGGGATCCTGACGCGCGCGAGCGAGCACAAGCGCGCCCTCGAGTGCGGACAGAGCGAGAATTGCCTCCGACTCTGCGTCTTCGGGGGACCAGCCGTCTGCTTCGAGCCGCTGGGCCAGCAGTGCGAGCCACGAGTTGTATCCGTCCGCGCAAGCCCCACGGATGACCTCGGATTCGGTTGCGGCGTCGAGTGTTGCCGTGGCCAGTGCGCATCCGCGCTCGTAGTCCGAATCCGACAACCGAGCAGCCAGTGCTGCGGCGAAGGCTGAGATCGCGGTGGCCGCATCGGGTGAGCTCTCCAGCAGATGTCGGATGAAAGCGGCCATTGCCTCGCCGCGTCGCCTCAGAGCCTCGCCTGCGAGTTCTTCCTTGCCGCCGGGAAAGTGAAAGTACAAGGAACCCTTGGTAGTCGCGCTCGCCGAGAGTACTTCCGACACACCCGTTCCCGCGTAGCCCTTCCGCTGCAACAAGTCAGCGGCGGCATCGACCAACAAATCCCTTGTAGACATAAGCCAAATATACCGATCAGTACACGTATGGACAACACTTGAAGTGCAGAAATCACCAAAACCTTGCATCGCTAGACCGATTGGTACATGATTCGGGAATCGACAAACCGGAGCGCGGCCAACGACGCTCACGACGACAAAGGACCGAATCGATGTCCCTGAATTCCACAAACCACACCACGACGACCGTCCTCGGACCGGACGAAGACCTCGCCGGGACCCTCGCGGCCACCGGCGTCCGGATGATGGTCCGAAGCAAACAAACCGAGGGAGGATTCTCGCTTGTGCAGCACCGCATCGCCGCGCATTCGATGACGTCACCGGTCCATCGCCACAGCCGGGAAGACGAGTACACGGTGGTTCAAAGTGGCCGCGTGGCAGCGATGGTCGGAGACGAGATCGTCTACGCGGAGGCCGGCGCCATGATCTTCAAACCGCGTGGCCAGTGGCATGCCGTGTGGAATCCCGACGACGTTCCAGCCCGGATTCTCGAAATCATCACGCCTGGAGGGATGGAAGGCCTGTTCGAACTGATGCCGAAGTTACTGGCCGAAGCAGGTTCCGCCGCGGAAACGGTTGCAGCGCGGGTAGAAGCCGACTTCGGGATCGAATTCGATCTCGTTGCCACCGCCGAGATCGCACAGACACAC
The DNA here is from genome assembly GCF_016598535.1 of Rhodococcus sp. P-2. Classification (GTDB taxonomy): domain Bacteria; phylum Actinomycetota; class Actinomycetes; order Mycobacteriales; family Mycobacteriaceae; genus Rhodococcus_F; species Rhodococcus_F baikonurensis. The sequence continues at coordinate 4,615,893 of NZ_CP066779.1, forward strand.
GGTGTGGGATTCGGCATCGAAAGTCACTGACCTCTGTCAGCACCTACCGATCAAAGGAAGATTCATGCTTGTACTCACCGGAGCAGAAGACCTCAGTGCCAACCTGAACCAAGAGTTGGGCGTCAGCGACTGGCACGAGGTCACACAGGAGTCCATCGACGAGTTCGCCCGCGTCACGGGCGACGATCAGTGGATTCACGTCGACGTGGATCGCGCGAAGGAGTCACCGTTCGGCGGAACGATCGCGCACGGCAACTACACACTGTCGCTGGGACCCAAGTTCTCCTATGCGATGTTCTCGCTCGAAGGTTTTGCGTTTGCTCTCAACTGCGGATTCGACAAAGTCAGGTTGCCTGCCCCGCTACCGGTGGGCTCTCGTGTCCGCATGCGTGCGACGTTGAGCAAAGTCGAACCGATCAATGGCGGTGTCCAGATCACGGTGACGCAGACATTCGAACGAGAACACGGCGACAAACCTGTGTGCGTCGCCGAGATGTTGACCCGCGCCTATCACTGAAAGGTCAGGAGCCGAACATCCTTCGGATCGTGGTACCGAAGGGATGCTTTGCTGTGACACTGCCGAATCGCACCTTGCCGTGTACCACCAGGTGCAGCGGGCCCATCTGCGGGCCGGAACGAACCTTGTTCGACGCGCTTCCTCCGACTGCCTCGACACCGTTCATGTCCACTGTCGCCTCTTCGGGAACGATCAGCGAAATCGAACTGGCGTAGTCGTCGATCGAGATGTTCACGACCTGCGTCTGCATCACCGCGCGCGTGAAATCGATAGTCACACTGGACATTCTGGTGTCGACCACGACGGCTGGCGGAACGATCCATGCTCCGTTCCGTGTCACCGTCGCCATTCGTCCACGGATCACGGCAGCGTTGGCGGCTCCGTAAGTACCGACAACCGGAGCTCCGACGGGAGCGCGGTAAGGCGGGCTCGGGTGAACCGGCGGCGGCTGGGGTTGGTACGTCGGCGCCGGATACGGCTGGCCTTGGTACATCGGCTGACCCGCATTCGGATACGCGGGTGGGTCGTAGTCGGAGATCAGCGTGATGCCCGGTAGATCGGCGAGAACCGAGTTGAGCTCACCTCGCGTCTTTGCGGCCAAGGCAGTGTCCATGCGCTCGGTGAACTCACCGAGCGAGAGCATTCCTTGACCGACGGCTTTCTGCAGCAGCTCGCCGACGTGCTCTCGTTCGGCATCGGATACGCGTAGATTCCTGGCCTCCATGATTTCCAGGATAAACGTTATTCGAGACCTTGTTCTATTGCGTATCGCGTGAGCTCGACGCGATTGGCCAACTGAAGCTTCCGAAGCGTTGCCTGCACGTGGTTCTCGACGGTCCGGTGGCTGAGCGAGAGCCTCGTGGCGATCTGTTTCGCGCTCAGCCCCTTGGCGACAAGGCGGAGCACTTCGGTCTCACGGTCGGTGAGCCGAGGCAGCTCTGGTGCGCGATCGTCGGCCGGTGCCGTCGACATCCGGCGGTACTCGCCGAGCACCAATCCGGCGAGGCCGGGTGTGAAGACGGCTTGTCCGTCGAAAGTCGCACGCACGGCCTCGAGCAGTTCCGCCACCGAAGCACTCTTGACCAGGTAACCCGACGCTCCGGCTTTGACCGCGTCGAGGACGTCGTCACGCTCGGCGGACGCCGAAAGCACCAGGACCTTGCTTTTCGGCGAAACCTCGAGCACTGCGATGGTGGCGTCGGCACCGTTTCCGTCCGGCAGGTTCATGTCCATCAGAACCACGGCCGGTTGCACGGCGGCGGCTCGGCGGCGTGCGCTCTCGACACCCTCCGCCGTGGCGCTCACGGTGAAGCCTGCGGCCTCGAGGTCCCGGGAGACGCCGTCGCGCCACATCGGGTGATCGTCGACGACCATCACCGTCACCGGATTCTCGCTCTGTTCGTCAGTCACGCTCACTCTTCCCCTTCGGAACGTTGATCTCCCATTCGGTGCCCTCCCCCGGCCCGGTTTGCAGGACCGCCGTTCCGCCGAGCGCCTGCACTCGACCGAGAATGGACTTCGATACTCCCATGCGGCCTTCGGCCTCGGCCTGTGCCAAGCGGCCTTCGGGAATTCCGACGCCGTCGTCGCGGACGCTGACGATCACCTCGTCCGGCAGATCTTCGAGCAACACGTATGCCTTCGCCGCGGGCCCCGCGTGGAGCCCGACGTTGGACAGAGCGTTGTCGACGATGGCAGCAAGTTCGATGGCGCGATCGCGCTCGATCACGACCGGGTGCGCGGGCGTCGACACCGACACCGACGTGCTGGCCTGTGTGGTCAACAACGGACACACATCCACTGTCTGCCCGCCGACGTCTGCCGCGGCACCCGAAACCTGCTCGGAGATCAGCATTCTCAATGCGACCTCCTGCTCTCCCGCCAGAGCTGCCAGTTCCGCTGCCTCGCCGCCGAGTGCCGCTCCGCGTCGGCGCACCATCGCCAGGACCTGCAGGACGCCGTCGTGTACTTCGCGTGCCAAGCGTTCACGCTCTTCCGTTGCCGCTGCCAGACGTACGGCTTGTTCGAGTTGCCGGTGCGAGCGCCGAGCGGTGGTGGTGGCCAAGCCCAACGCCAGACCAACCGATACGAGAACGGGAGCCGTCGCATCGCGCCAGAGATCCAGGTTGACCTGATCGCGGATGATCGCGCTGGCCGCCGAAATGACAACTCCGGACGCCATGCCGAGCCACGGCCCGCCGAGAATTGCCGCGGAGATGACGGCGTTGGTAGCCCACAGCGTGGTGGGGAGCGTCTGGTGATTCTGATACCACTCGTGGTCGGAGACCAGCCTCGTCGACGCCATCAGCAAGATGACGACCACCTGATCGGCGATCACCACCTGGTACCGCGGCAGCGTCTTCCCGAACACGGCACCGGAGGTCCCGAGCAGCAGTGCCGACACCCCGGACCACACGGCCATCAGAGCGATGAAGAACCAGCTGAGCCGAGAGTTGGTGTAGTCGGAGGCCGAAGCGAACTGGTAACTGATCGCGTACACCAGCGTGACGAGGCGAAACGCCTGCGCCGCCCGCCACAGCGGGGCATCCGGGTCGGTGTCGACGCCCGACGCCTCGCGAACGGTCGGCTGGTAGTGCAGCCGGCGACGGCGCGTGGGCTCAGTCATCGGGAGGCGTGGGGTTCACGACGCGAGGCTCGGCGCGCGGCTCGTCGGGTTCGGCGGGGAACAGCGGAGTCTCCGGGTCCTCGACGTGTAGCTCCGCGTACGCGACGTCCGGGTCGTCGGCGAGGAGGGAACGAATCGCCGTGTTGAGGACGGCGACGATCGGAACAGCCAAGAGCCCACCGACGATTCCGGCGAGGACGATGCCCGTGGTAATGGCGAGAACGACTGCCAGCGGATGCAGGCGAACTGCGCGACCCAACAACAGCGGTTGCATCACGTGCGCTTCGAGCTGCATGACGCCGATGATGATCCCGAGAACGATCAAGGCGGTCAGAAAACCCTTCGTGACCAGAGCGACAAGCACTGCGAGAAAACCGGTCAGAAATGCACCGACGATCGGGATGAACGCGCCGATGAACACCAACGACGCCAGCGGCAGGGCGAGCGGCACCCCGAGGATCGCCAGGCCGGCACCGATTCCGATCGCGTCGGCGGCGGCAACCGCGACCGTGGCGCGCACGTAGCCGATCAGCGACCCGAAACCTGCAGAACCGGCGATCCGCACGCGACGTCGAGCCTCGGTGGGAACGATCCGGGTGACGAACTGCCAGATCTGGTCGCCGCCGTAGAGAAAGAAGATAAGGGTGAACAGCGTCAGCAACGCCCCGGTGAAGATCTCGCCGATGACCGTCGCCGTGGTCAAGGCGCCGCTGGTCAGGGACTCACGATTGGATTGGACCGACTTGACGACCGAATCACCCGCCTGGCGGATCTGATCCTCGCTGAAGTGAAGCGGACCGCTGGTGAGCCAGTTCTGAATCTGTGTGACGCTGGCCGTGAACTGGTCGGTGAGCTGCGGCAACCCGTCGATGAACTGCTCGACGACAAACGTCATGATTCCCGCGACCAGTCCGATCGAGGCAAGCAGAACAACGATCACCGCTGCCGAGCGAGGAACACCCCACACCTGTAGCCGATCGACCACCGGAATCAGCAGAGCCGATGCCAACAGAGCCAGCCCCACCGGGATGAGCACGGTTTCGAGACGTAGAACCACGTATCCGAGAACCAACAGTCCGGCGAAGATCATAATGAGGCGCCACGACCATTCCGCCGCGATGCGCACGCCGGGATGCACCGCCCGAGCGTCGGCGGAGATGGGTTTGTTCATCCTCGAAGCTCGCTCCGCACGCCCCCTGTTTGCGTTCACCTCGCGAGCCTAACCGGACCGGCCGACACAGGTGAGCGGACGAATAATCGGACGCGCGTACCAACACTTCGACCTCTGCCAGCTAAATTGAACCCTGTGCGGGCCTCATACAGAGCAATAGCGGTGACCATCCGCAGCCGGTGGCCCCTCTATATGCTCTCCATGCTCGCAGCCAACCTGATCGGCGCGGTACTGGTTTTTGCCTTCGTCCGGTACGGCGTGCCGATCCAGGAGTCCGACGCGATAGTCGCCGACCGGGTCCGTAACTTCGCGATCTTCGGCGTGTACCTGGCCTTCGCCGGTGCCGTCAGCCTCACCGCGGCTGCCATGATGTTGAAGTCGGTCATTCGCTGGCGGCTGCGCGGAGGTCCACCGACGAGGTCCGAACAGATGGCGGCACTTCACGCGCCGCTTCGCCAGGCCATCGTTCACCTGGTGCTGTGGATTCTGGGCGGCATCATCTTCGTGTTCCTGACCATCACCGAGATGCCCGGACTCGCGATCGCCGTGATCGTGACGGTCTGCATGGCCGCGACCACGACCTTCGGGTTCACCTACATGCTCGGGGAGCGCATCTTGCGTCCGGTCGCCGCCCAGGCGTTGAGCGAGGGCGAATTCGATCGGACCATGGCGCCGGGCGTCGGAACCCGGCTGGCGATGACCTGGGGGCTCGGCACGCTGATGCCCGTCGCAGGCATCATCTTGCTGTGCTCGACGCAGCTCACGACCGATCTCGAGTTCTCCCCCGACTCGCTCGCGTGGGCGATCCTGCTCATCTCGATCATGGCGATCGTGCAGGCGTTCGCGCTGTCGATGCTGACGGCTACCCAGATCTCCGATCCGATCCGCCAACTGCGACGCGCCATCGAGCGAGTGCAGCGCGGCGCCACCGACGTACGCGTCGAGGTGTTCGACGGCAGTGAGATCGGCCGGCTCCAGGTCGGCTTCAACCGCATGATGAAAGAGTCCGACGAGCGTCGTCTGCTGCGTGAGCTGTTCGGTCAGCACGTCGGCGAGGACGTGGCCCGGCGCGCGCTGAAGTTCGGTACCGAACTGGGCGGCGAAACTCGATTCGTGGCAGTTCTCTTCGTCGACATGGTCGGATCCACGGGCGCCGCTGCCGAGCGCCCGCCGGGTGAAGTGGTCGAGCTGCTCAACGAGTTCTTCCGTGTGGTCGTCGACGTCATCGATCGCCACCACGGTTTTGTCAACAAGTTCATGGGAGATGCGGCGCTCGCCATCTTCGGTGCACCACTCGATCGACCCGACGCTCCGACGGCAGCCCTCGCTGCGGCTCGCGAGCTGCGGTTCAAGCTCAACGACATCACCGGCCTGGACGTCGGTATCGGCGTGAGCGCGGGGCTCGCGGTCGCCGGCAACATCGGTGCTGCCGAACGTTTCGAGTACACCGTGATCGGTGATCCGGTCAATGAGGCGTCGCGGCTCACCGAGCTCGCGAAGCTTCGGCCCAGCCGAGTGCTGGCGTCGACGAGCGCGCTGTATTTCGCCGACGAAGAGGAACAGGCCGAGTGGGAACTCGGCGAGCAAGTTCAACTGCGTGGACGCCGACGACTGACGCATCTGGCGTGGCCCGAAAAGTTTCCAGAGGTCGATCCGGATCAAATTGGTTAGGGTGAGTCGATGGCTCAGCCTGGAAACACCCCACGGCGACTGAGACGACCACGCTCGCCCGTGGCCGAGACCAGTCGGGCCAGAGGGCGCTTCTGGTGGTTGAAGTGGCTGCTCGGGGTGGCTCTGATCGCCCTCCTGATAGCAGAGGGCACCTACCTGTGGCCTCGCCTCAATGAATACTGGCAAGCGCTCACCGAAATTCACTGGGGATGGGTTGCCGCGTGCGTCGCGGCCCAACTCATTTCACTCAGCGGTTACGCCTCGGTGCAGCAACGTCTGCTCAACGCCGCCGGCGTAGTCGCCGGTCACCTCAAGAACCTCTCGGTCATCTACGCCAGCACGGCGATGGCGCTGACGTTGCCTGCCGGGCAAGTTTTCTCCACTGCGTTCACGTACAAACAGACTCGAAAGTGGGGCGCGACGCCGGTAGTCGCGTCCTGGCAGTTGGCAATGTGCGGTGTCATCGCCGCCGCGACTCTGGCACTACTCGGCGCTACCGGCGCAGCGGCGTTCGGCACCAAGGTCAGCCCGGTGACGCTGACGATTTCGCTCGTCGGCATGGCAGCACTGTTTCTGGCATTGCGATACATAGCCCAGAATCCCGGCAGCATCGAGCGCATCGGACACCGAGTTCTGGCCCGGTACAACCGAATTCGCAAAAATCCTATCGGCCACGGTATGCGCCGCTGGTCCGAGATCCTGAAGCAGTTGGACTCGGTCGAACTCAGCCGCACCGACTCGGTCATCGCATTCGGGTGGTCGGCCATCCATCGTGTCGCCGATGTCGCTTGTTTGGGTTTCGCATGCTGGGCGGTGGGCGCGGAACCCTCCTTCGCCGGGCTCCTGATTGCCTTTACCGCCGCCAAAGCAGTCGGCAGTATTCCGTTTTTTCCCGGTGGGCTGGGCTACGTGGATACGGCCCTGATCGCAGCGCTGACGTTCGCCGGGGTCAGCGGAGCTCAGGTATTCGCGTCGGTATTGGTGTATCGGATGGTCAGCCTCGTTATGGTCGCTGTCGTCGGTTGGATCGTCTTCTTGATCACTTTCCGCGCAACTCACCACGAAGACCTCGCGATGGACCTCGAGTTCGAACGTCGAGAACAACCCGGCGTCTAGCGTCGCAACGCTGCTGCCATGTCGTCGAGGTGGGCTCGGCTGATCCGTACCGCAGCCTCCGCGTCACCGGCTTCGATGGCGTCCACCAACATTCGATGCTCGTCCGCATCCGGCTGACTGTGGGGATGCAGGTCCAGAACCGCGATCAACTCGATCAACGCGGCCCGCAGACGCGGCACAAAAGTCTCGAAGAGTTCCGACAGCACGGGATTGTGTGCCGCATCCACCACTGCCCGGTGGACCGCAATGTCGGCGTCGACGAAGGCCGCGTCACCAGAGTGCGCAGCGGCAGTTCTACCGTCCAACGCTTGCCTCAGAGCCGCGACGTCCACGGCGTCGCGGCGCTGCGCAGCGAGCCGAGCTGCTTCGATCTCGACCGCGTTTCGCACCTCGACGACATGAAGGATCGCCTCTGCTTCGAGTACCCGCGGCCACTGATCCGGAGGCGTCGTACTCCGCAGGAAGACACCGGCGCCCTGTCTCGATTCGAGCATGCCGAGGCCCGCGAGAGTCCGCACCGCTTCCCTGATGGTGGACCGCCCGATTCCCAGCTGCGCCGCCAGCGTGGTTTCACCTGGAAGTTTGGCGCCGACTTCCCATTCACCGCTCACGATCCGCGCTCGCAGCAACTCCGCGGCCTGGTCGGTGAGCAGCCGACGCTCGACGATCGGTGACACGTTAACTCCTCAGGTTGTCTGATAAGTGATTTCGTTCTAGTGTAGCCCGCATGGCTACAGGAGCACTCCTTCTCGACTGCCGCGGCGGGGCCTGAAAGACCGGCACCCCTCCGCGGGGTTTCGCCATGCCGGTCTCTCTACTCGACCGCAGGAGAAACCGAAGATGAGCACTACCCGCGCCAACCACTGGAACAACCAGAAGCCGTCACCCATGCCGTCCGAGCGCTATCGCGCCGCGTGGGATCGCGTCGACATTCCGGCATTCGAACGGACCTGGCCGTCCAATCGCACCACCGCGGCACCGCTGTGGGTACCCGTCGATCTGCGTGACGGCAACCAAGCCCTCGCGGAACCGATGGACCCCGAACGCAAGCGTCGGATGTTCGAACTGATGGTGGCGATCGGCTACAAGGAAATCGAGGTCGGCTACCCCTCCGCGAGCCAGACCGACTTCGATTTCGTGCGAGATCTGGTGCGATTCGATCTCGTTCCCGAAGACGTCACCATCGTCGTATTCACCGCCGCGCGTACGGATTTGATCGAGCGGACATACCAGTCGATCGAAGGACTGCCGAACGCGGTCGTCCACATGTACACGGCGACGGCGCCGACGTGGCGAAACGTCGTTCTCGGCAAGGAGCGAGAAGAGCTGCACGACATGATTTTCCGCGCCGCGCAAGACGTGGCCCGAGGAGGCGAAGGCCACGACGGATGGCGATTCGAGTTCTCGCCCGAGGTCTTCAACCTCACTGAACCCGATTACATCCTGCAGGTGTGCAACAGTCTCACCGAACTCTGGGACGCCAGTCCCGATCGCCCGGTCATCCACAACCTGCCTGCCACAGTCGAAATCGCGACCCCCAACATCTATGCCGACCAGATCGAATACATGCACCAGAACCTGGCCCGACGCGATTCGGTGATTCTCTCGGTCCACCCGCACAACGACCGCGGCACCGGGGTTGCATGTGCCGAACTGGCAGTACTGGCCGGCGCGCAGCGCGTCGAGGGATGCCTGTTCGGTAACGGCGAGCGCACCGGCAACGTCGACCTGGTCACTCTGGGCCTGAATCTGCATGCACAGGGCGTCGATCCGGAGATCGACTTCTCCGACATCGACAAGATCCGTCGAACAGTGGAGTACTGCAACAGAATTCCCGTCCACGAGCGCCACCCCTACGGCGGCGATCTCGTGTACACGGCATTTTCCGGAACCCACCAGGATGCGATCAAGAAAGGCTTCGCGCATCACTACGAGAGTGCGGCGGCCGCCGGCGTCGATCCGGGGTCGACGCCGTGGGCAGTCCCCTATCTGCCGATCGACCCCGCCGACGTCGGCCGCGACTACCAGGCGGTCATTCGCGTGAACAGCCAGTCGGGCAAGGGCGGAATCGCATATCTGCTGCAGACCGAATACGGGGTCGAACTCCCCCGCCGCCTGCAGATCGACTTCGCCTCACGGGTGCAGCTCGAGACCGACGACTCGGGCACCGAAATGACAGCCGATCAGCTGTGGAACCTGCTGCTGCGCGAGTACGGGTACAACGGAGGAGTGCGACGGTACTCGCTGGAGCACACCGCCGACGGTGATCAGTTGTTCGTCGCCATCGAACGCGACGGGCGCGAGGTCACCGCTGCAGCCAGCGCGTCCGGACCTGTCGAGGCATTGGGCAAAATCCTGACCGAGCAGGGCTCGGCGGTCGAGGTCGTCTCGCTCACCCAGCATTCACTGCCCCGCAACCCGGAATCTTCCGGCAGTGCAAATTCGGCAGTCACCATCGCAGAGTGTGTGGTGAACGGCGAAGGACGCTGGGGCATTGCGGTGCATCAGTCGGTGACAGCGTCGGCGCTTCACGCGGTCTATGCCGCAAGCACACCAGCTGTGATGCAGCTCACATGATCTTGCGGAAGGATTCCTCGGGGTCCATAGTTGAAGCTACAAGAACTTGAACATTCAACTACTTATTCAGGAGCTTCCATGACCACCGCAACCTTGCCCGCATTGACCGCCGGAACCTGGGTCATCGACACCGTCCACTCCACCGTCGGATTCTCGGTTCGCCACCTCATGGTCTCCAAGGTCCGTGGAACGTTCGACGAGTTCTCCGGAACGATCACCGTTGCCGAGGACGGCACCCCGGCCGTCGAGGCCGAGATCTCCGTGGACTCCATCAACACCAAGAACGAGCAGCGCGACGGCCACATCAAGTCCGCTGACTTCTTCGACGTGGAGAAGTTCCCGAAGGCCACCTTCAAGTCCACCGCAGTGCGCGCCAAGGGCAGCGACTTCGTCCTCGCCGGCGACTTCACGCTCCACGGCGTCACCCGCGAGGTCGAGCTGAACCTCGAGTTCAACGGCGTCAACCCGGGCATGGGCCAGGGCCCCGTCGCCGGATTCGAAGCCACCACCGTCATCAACCGCAAGGACTTCGACATCTCCATCGAGATGCCCCTCGAAGGCGGCGGAGCAGTTGTCGGCGACAAGATCACGATCACCCTCGAGATCGAAGCCGGCCTCCAGGCTTAACAGCACTGTGCGCCTTTATTAACCGCCCGCGGTTAATAAAGGCGCACAGTCGTATGGTGTGAGCGTGAAGAAGTACGCACCATTCCTGCTGATCGACGCCATTCTTGTCATAATCTTCTGCGCGATAGGGCGCCGTACCCACGAAGAAGCCAACGCGCTCGCCGGTCTGGCGAAGACATCCTGGCCCTTCCTGACCGGCCTGGTGATCGGATGGGCTGCCACGTTCGCGCTGTACCGCGACAAGTTCAACGCCGTTCTCCTTCTTCCCACCGGCATTGTCGTTTGGCTCTCCACCGTCGTCATCGGCATGATCCTGCGAGTGTTGAGTGGCCAGGGCACCCAGTTCAGCTTCATCGTGGTCGCGACGCTGGTCCTCGGCGCGTTCCTTCTCGGTTGGCGCGCACTCGCTCCGCTGGTATCGAAAATCCGCACCAAGTCGTAACCAAACTCCACGGCTCGGAACTACCCGAAATGCTCGAGCACGTAGGACACTTTTCGGATGAGCAACACTACGGAGCCCGTCGAACGTAGCGAGAAAGAAGACCGGGGGTTCTTCGGCCAACCCTTTGCGCTGGCGAACCTGTTCGGCGTCGAGATGTGGGAGAGATTCTCCTTCTACGGGATGCAAGGCATCCTCATCTACTACCTGTACTACAGCGTCAGCGACGGCGGCCTCGGCATCAGTCAGGCGGCAGCGACCAGCATCGTCGGCGCGTACGGCGGCACCGTCTATCTGTCGACGATTCTCGGCGCGTGGGTGGCCGACCGACTTCTCGGCTCCGAGCGCACGCTCTTCTACAGTGCTTCGCTGGTGATGGCCGGCCACATCGCCTTGTCGGTTCTTCCCGGCATGTGGGGTGTCGGCGTCGGCCTGGTCATGGTCGCCTTCGGCAGCGGCGGCCTGAAGGCCAATGCGACCTCTCTGGTCGGAGATCTCTATTCCGAACAGGATGTTCGCCGCGACGCCGGATTCTCCATCTTCTACATGGGAATCAACATCGGCGGTCTTGTCGGCCCACTGCTCACCGGAGCCGTCCAGGACGCGTGGGGATTCCACGCCGGTTTTGCTCTCGCCGCGGTCGGCATGGCTCTCGGTCTGATCCAGTACACGCTGGGCCGCAAGCATCTTCACGGAATCGGTGCCGAGCCCGGCAACCCGTTGCCCGCAGACAAGCGCGCGCTCTACATCGGGATCGGCATTGCCGCGATCGTCGTCGTCGCGGTCGCCTCGATCACCGGTTTGATCACGGCCGACAACATGTCCGACGTCGTTGTCGGACTCACGATCGTCGCGTCCGTCGGTTACTTCCTCCTCATGCTCACCAGCAAGAAGGTGACCAAGGTCGAACGCAGTCGAGTCTTTGCGTTCATCCCGATGTTCATCGCGAGCGCGGCCTTCTGGTCGCTGTTTCAGCAGCAGTTCACCACTGTGCCGGTGATCTCCGACAAACTCCTGGACCGCAATCTCTTCGGTTGGGACTTCCCGCCGACGTGGGTGCAGTCGATCAACCCGGTGTTCATCATCATCTTTGCCGGTGTGTTTGCAGCGATGTGGACAAAACTCGGTGACCGTCAGCCGTCGTCGCCGATCAAGTTCGCGCTCGGTACCGGCACGATGGGTCTGGCGTTCCTGGCGTTCATCCCGATCACCGGTGGCGGACCGAACAGTGCACCGCTCCTCGGCCTGGCCGGCGTGCTTCTGCTCTTCACCTTCGCGGAACTCTTCCTGTCCCCCGTCGGCCTTTCCCTTGCAACCAAACTCGCGCCCGAGCATTTCCACACTCAGATGGTGGCGTTGTTCTTCTTGTCCGTTGCGTTGGGTTCTTCGATGGCGGGAACCTTGGCCGGTTACTTCGACATCGACGACAGTCGCCCGTTCTTCCTGATCATCGGTTTCTCGTCGATCGGAATCGGAGTGATTCTTGCTCTTGCCTCGCCGTGGATCAAGAAGCTGATGCAGGGCGTGAAGTAGACGGTCTCACTTCACCCACAACCACAGAGCCAACACGAATCCCGCTGTCGCTACTGCCACACGCAGTACCGATGGCGGGATTTTCTTGACGACGGGCGGGCCACACCACCCTCCGGCCAAAGCGCCGAGCGCCATCGCCAACGCGGCCACCCAATGCACCTGTCCGGAGAAGGCGAAGATGAGTGCAGCCACAAGATTGGCAATGCCGAGAAAGAAGCTCTTCAGGATCGTTGCACGCCACACCGTTTCGGAAGTGAGGATGAGCGTCGCGGCCAGGAAAATGACGCCGGCACCGGCACCGAAATAGCCGCCGTAGACCGCGACGGCAAACAGTGCTGCCGAGTAGATTCCGGGACGGTCACCGCCGCCCGACAGCTCACGAATCTTCGGTTGCAGTAGCAGCGCGAGCGAGGCGAACACGACCATCGCCGGCACAACGGATTCGAACGAACCTTCCGGTGCCAACCACAGAATCAGGGCACCGACGATGCCACCGGCAGCCGAATAGAGAGACCAGCGAACAAGTTTCGGACCGGTATCGGCAACTTCACGGGACGAGTTCGCCAATGCGCCGACGCCGACGGCCACCAACGCGACGGTATTGGTCATGTTCGCGCTGACCGGCGAGAGCCCGACGCTCAGCAGCGCCGGGTACGAGACGATCGACGCAAGACCGGTGACAAAACCGACTAGACCGCTGAAGAATCCCGCTACGACGAGGAAAAGGAAATCGAGCAGGTTCACGAACCAGGAATCTACTCGCGGTGCTTGGTACTACTTGTCGGCAGGCTTGCCGAGTTCCTGGAAGAGCTTGTCCGTCATCTGCATTGCTCGATCACCACCGTCGGCGTCTGCGACGAACACTGCAAACGCGAAGTCTCCGCGCGCTCCGTAGAACCAGCGATCGTCACCGCTCGCTGCGCCGGCCGCCATCATGTCCGGGTACCCAGCCAGTCCGCCGGCGCCTCGCATGGCGTCACGCAGACGATTGTTGACGTCGCCGGGCAATGCCGTCGGCGCGACGTCGGCGGTTGCCGGTTGTCCGAAGACCATCATCGGCAGCGGGGCACTGCCGCGGGCGATCGATGCCGCGAGCATCGCCATTCCGAACGGAGTCACTGTCGGCGCGCTCGCGTCGTTGGACGTCTTGTTGGCCATGACGTTGTTCATCGCCTGGTCCACGCCGGGACGGTTCGCGGCAAGCACTGCTGTCTGCTGTTCGAGTCCCTGAATGTGGAAGCCGTTGCCGAGTCCGAGCTGCTGCCCGGTGTCGGCCAACTGCTCGGCTGACACGCTGCCGGGGTCGACGCCGTTCTGCATCGACGATGCGAGACGGACCAGATCGAGTGCGCCGCCGGCCGGGCGTAACCCGGTGAAGGCGATCGGGCCCTGTTCGATGGCCTGATTGTTCTGTGCTGCAGCCAGAATGGCACCGTCCGACGGGCGGATCGCCACGATGGCCGCGGGAGTACCTGCACTGACGACAGCTTCGATCGCGGCGAGTTGAGCGTGCGAGTCGAGAGTCGCGGCAACGTCGGGGCCGGGAGGTCCCTGGAAGCCGGCTTGCTTGATCGGGAATCCGTTGGGCTCGACCAGGTTGACCGCCCAGCCGGCGGTGGCGTCGCGATTGGCCTGCCACACGGTCCGCAGCGGGTCCAGCAACGGCGAGTTGATGCGACGATCGGAGGCGATCAGCTTGGGTGTCTTGACCACGACGACGCCGGGGATCGCAAAATCGCTTTCCAGGTAGGCGTAGTCGGGATCGCGGAGCAGTACGGCGGTGACGGGCTTGCCTGGGTTGGCGGCGAGGTCGGCCAACATCGACTCCGAAGTGACCAACGGTGCGACAGGTTCGAGCACCGTGGCGAGGCGACGAGTGGTGTCCACGGGGTCCGGCATGGTGGCCGGGTCGAGAGTGATCGCGTTGATGGTCTGCTCGTTCATGAGCAGGGTGCCGGTGCTGTCGACGACCTTCGGCGGCGCTGCGTCCGTGCGGGTGTACGAGACGGTGCGACCGTTGCCGAGGTCGGGAACGAGGACCGACGGGTCCCAGGACACACGCCAGCCGACCGACAGATCGCGAACCTCACCCTGCGACTGGTAGCTCCAGTCCTTGCCTTCACCGAAGTTCCAGGACGCGTCGAGAGTGAAGAGTCCGGAGTCGCTACCCAGGTCCATGACCTGAGCGACGTCGAAGTCGGTGGACTTGGCGGCAAGTCCGTCGAACATCTGCTGGATCGACGGCCGCGCGGCGTTGGGGTACGACGTGAGCGCTGCGGCAGCTTCGGCGTCGTGGTTGTTGAGGGCGGTGACGAAGTCCTCCACCACCGAGGCGGCGTCGGATTTCTTCTCCCCACCGATGACACACGACGCGAGCGCCACTGTCAGAACGACAGCAGTTATCGACGCAACGACATATTTTCCACGACGGTTGTGCTGTCCTCCGGGCCCCATGCATGTAACTCTTTACTTCTGTCACACGAGTAACAAGCACGGGATGCCTACGAACGTGTCACGGTTGAGCTACGACGGTGTGATCCAACTGCAACGGAAAACAGGTTTCAGCGCAGAAAAGTACCCGCTACCTGCACTGCAGGCGAAGAGCTGTCCGCACCCGCGATGAATACCGCAAATGCGAGATCTCCCTTGATTCCGACAAACCACCCGTGTGCTGGACCACCTTCGGTTTCGGCCGTACCGGTCTTGCCCAGAAGCCCCGGAATGTCCTGCAACGACGTTGCCGTACCGCCTGTGACGGTCTCGCGCATCATCACCCGCAACTGTTCGGTCACCTCCGCGGGAGCAGGGGCCACCGTCTGATCCGCGACACCGGCCTGTCCCTTGACCAACATCGGCGCGGGTGTCGTTCCGTTCGCGATCGAGGCCGCCACCAGAGCCATCCCGAAAGGCGTGGCGGTCACCGTGCCCTGTCCGATCGCACTCTCGACACGTTCGGCGGGCGTGTTCGCGTCAGGGACGTTGCCCGTCACCGTCGTGAGGCCGGGGGTGACGTAGTCGACGCCGAGCCCGAACTGCAGCGCCACTTTGTGCAGAGCATCGGCAGGCAGACCGACGGCCATCCTGGCCATGGTGGTGTTGCACGACTTCGCGAACGCGGTGTGCAGCGGAACCGATCCGAGGTCGAACTCGTCGTCATTGGGGATCTGACGGCCCTCGATGTTCTCGGTACCCGGGCACGCCAGAACGGTGTCCGGTGTAGCGACGCCGGCTTGCAGGGCCGCGGACGTCGTCACGGTCTTGAACGTCGAACCCGGTGGGTACAGGCCGGTCAACGCGATCGGGCCCTGTGCGTCGGCGGGTGCGTTCTGGGCCACCGCCAACACCGCTCCGGTCGACGGCTGCAGCGCAACGATCGCCGCCTGTTGCGTAACCCCGGCGAGCGCGTTCTCGGCCGCGAGTTGCAGCGGTCGGTCGATGGTTGTCGCGATGTTCGGAGCAACCGGCCCGTCTTGGCCGGCGACGGTGGTGACGGTTCCGTTCTGCTTCACCTGCTGCACCGCCCAGCCTGCGGACTTGTCCTGCCCCTCCTGCCACAGATCGGACAACCCACTGAATGTCGGCGACGCCAAAGTCTTGTCCACCGAGAGCAACCGAGCCTGCGGCGCCAAGCTCACTCCAGGAATTGCCGCTAACCGCTCCTCGATCGGTGCAAGATCCTCGGCACGCAAAGTGATTGCGGTGACCGGCTTCCCGCTTGCCGACGCAAGATCGCCGCTCAGTGATGCCGCCGTGATCGTCGGAGCGACAGGCGAGAGCAGGGCCGCCACCGCTGCCGTGTCCACCGGTGGAACCGCAGCGGAATCGAGATTGACCAGCGTCACCACCTGCTGCTCCATGATCGGCTGGCCCGCCGCGTCCAGCACCGACGGCGGAGCACCTGTCGTGGGCGTGTAGCGCAGCGTCGTCGAGGAGGTCAGGTCCGGGGCGAGCAGCGCCGGATCCCACTGGATCAGCCAGTTGTCGCCGCTTTTCGACGCGTTTCCCTGCGTCGAGTAGTTCCAGTCCTGCCCCTCACCGAACTTCCACGCCGCGTCGAGCGTGAACGTCCCCGCAGAATCGCCGGACTCGGCGGCGTCGGAAACGGTGAATGTTCCCTCGTCCTTGCCCAGCCCCTCGATCAGAGCCGAAATCGCAGTCGACGCCGCCGCCGGATCGGTGGTCAGGGCTGCCGCCGCTTGCACGTCATCCGACGTGAGCGCGGAGGCGAACTCCTCTGCCACTGATTTCGGCTGGTCAGGGCCAGAACTGCAGGAAACCACCGATCCTGCGGCCAATGCCCCCAGTGCCACGGCAGCCATGGGACGACGGAAAGTTCGGAAGCTCTGACGAGCGTGTGGAAGGCGCACGACTCCGATCATGCCCGAATTTGTGGCGCCGGTTCGACTATCGGTGTAATCATGTAATCAGTGCAATAAACGCACATCAGGGCTCCACCAGCTTTCCGAGGAGAACGCCATGAAGAACTCACAAGGCTCCGGCGACCGCAGGTTCGGCCGACCCGGAGGTTGGCAACAGGCATCGGTTCCCGACGCGAGTGATGCGTCCGACTGGTTTGCCGGTCGACTTCCAGATGACTGGTTCACCGGCAGCGCCGACGTCCAGGTCGACCGCGAAGAAATCGTCGTGATCGGTGAACTCCCCGCAGTCGACGGTGGCGAGGCCACCGCGGACGGAAGGATCTCACGCTTTCGCGAAACCACGCGCGCCGATCGGATGCGCATAGCTGACGAGGCCGAGGCTCGCTACGGACGCAAGGTCGCCTGGGGTGTACGCCTGGACGAAAAGACCGTCCTGTTCACACATCTCGCAGTTCCGGTGATGACACGACTACGTCAGCCCGAACGCAAGGTTCTCGACACCTTGGTGGACGCGGGAGTTGCTCGCTCGCGAGCGGATGCACTCATGTGGACAGTCCGGTTGGCGGGCAAGCACAGCGAACAGTGGCTCACCGAGCTACGAGAAGCGATGTCGAAGGTCGACGATCTTCGGTCCGAAGGCCCGAAAATCTGAGGACCGTGCGATTTTCAGTAGACCGAGACTTCAACTCCACGAGTAGCTTTCGGAGCACGAAACCTTTCCAACAAGGTCTCACAGCCTCGAACCAGCACCGCGACGTCGGTCCCGATTGCCACGAATCGACAACCGAGACCGATCGCGAGGTCGGCCACGGCGTCCGAACCCGCCAAAGTTCCCACCGGAACTCCGATTCGTGTGCACTCGTCCACCACGAATCGAAATGCCTCCTGCACCTGCGGATGCAGCGGCTGTCCAAGATGACCCGACGTCGCAGCGAGGTCCGACAAGCCCACAAAGACAGCGTCGATACCGGCTGTGCCCGCAATATCGCCGATGTTCGCCACAGCGTCGGGGGTTTCGATCTGCGCGATGAGAGTTATTCCGTCCGCGGATTTTTCGAGGTAGTCGACATCTCTGTTCCATCGCGAGGCGCGAGCGAGGGCGCTACCGACTCCGCGGTTCCCGAACGGCGGATATCGTGTTGCGGCAACGGCATCCCTCGCTGCTGAACCGGATTCGACCATCGGCAGCAGTAGCGTTCTCACACCGATGTCCAGAAGTCTCTTGATATCAACCTCGTCGGTGCTCGGCGGGCGCACGATCGGTTCGACCGCATCAGCTGCAACAGCTCGCAATTGATCCGCCACCGACCGGAGGTCGTTCGGACCGTGCTCGGAGTCGATCAACACCCAGTCGAACCCGGCCCCTGCGCATATCTCGGCAGTGACCGCTTCACCGAGCCCGAGCCACAAACCGAGGGCGGGAGCAGTATCGGACCGAAGCGCGACCTTGAACGGCTTGGTTGTCATTGTTCTTGTCCGGTCTCGGCAAACCGACACGAGACAGTGCCGAGCGAGCCGTAGTCGATGTGAAAGGTGTCCCCCGGCTGCGCCTGGATCGGACGGGTGAACGAGCCGGCAAGAATCACGTGGCCGGCTTTCAGTCCGACACCGAGACGTCCGAGTTTGTTCGCGAGCCACGCAACACCGATTGCCGGATGATTCAGGACCGCGGCAGCTACTCCGCTTTCCTCGACAACTGCGTTTCGATAGCAGAGCGCTGACACCCAGCGCAGATCGGTCTCGTTCGGTACCACCGGACGCCCACCGAGAATGATTCCGGCGTTCGCTGCATTGTCCGAGATGGTGTCGAACACTGTACGTGTTCGACCTGATCCCGGGTCGACCTGCACGATCCGTGCGTCGATGATCTCCACCGCCGGAACGACATACCGCGTCGCGTCGAGTACGTCGTACAGTGTGACGCCGGGGCCACTGAGGTCCCGATCGAGGACAAACGCCAACTCCACCTCCACCCGCGGAACAATGAAGTGCCCATTGGGTATCTCGGAACCGTCGGCAAAGAGCATGTCGTCGAGCAGCACCCCGTGGTCCGGTTCGGTGATCTTCGACGCCCGCTGCATCACCTTCGAAGTCAACCCGATCTTGTGGCCGATGATCGTCCTGCCCCTGGCAAGCTTTCTCGCGACCCATGCGGTCTGAATTGCATAGGCGTCGTCGAGGTCCATCTTCGGATATCCGAGAGAGAGCTGTCCGACCTGCACACCGGACAGCTCTGCTTGGTCGAGTTCTTCGGCGGCGGTCCGTATTTGACGTTCAGTCAGCATGACGCTCCTGCTGTCGAGATTTCTAGAGAGGGTGAGTGCAGCGATCCGCGCGCGAGACGCTTCCGCCGCATTGCCGCGGTCGGCCTGCAGACTTGTAAGCTCGATTCGTGGAAGCGACGGGAACAAATGCCGATCGGCGCGGCTCGGCAGGAACAAATGCCGAGCGCAGCAAACGGACCGCTGATGAAGCAATGGAACCCGTCCTGGCAATGTTCGACCAGTACGGATCTGCCGACGACCCTCCCGCTGCTCGACTGGGGCTGCTCGCGCTGTGGCTGGCCGACGACATCATCGGTTCGGTGAACCGGAGCCTCGAACCGTTCGAGATTTCCGAACGAAAGCTCGACGTTCTGCTCATCTTCGCCGCCCAGGCGATCAGCGACACAGACGAGCCGTACATGCGGCAGACACCGAGCGGCATCTCGGATTACTTCGGGATCTCCCGTGCCAGTGCAACCGGCGTCCTCGACTGGCTCGAGAAGCGCGAATTCGTCGAGCGCACTCGGACCGGGACCGACCGCCGGTCCACTCCCATCCAGATCACGGAAATCGGGAAAGGCACTGTCGCGGAGACGGTTCCTGCCTTCGAAGAGGCTTGCCGTGGCCTCCTCGCCCCTCTGTCCGATCGAGACCGAAAAGACCTCGGCCGAATCCTCGGCAAGTGGTGGACTCATTTCAAAGATCCGGACACGACTGAAGGCTGATCGACCCGAGCGAGCCTGAACGGGTCGGAAGTGGTTGTGTACCAACCGCCACCGTGCATTCGCCCCACGAGATCGAGCGAAGCACCGTCGATGTGGCCTCGGCTCGGATCCAACACGTGCTCGTCGTCGACATGTGCGGTCGTGATCTCGCCGACCACGATCGATCGCCCGTAGCCGATCGACAACGTCTGTTGTTCCACGCATTCCAACGAAACTGGTGCTCTTGCCAACCGAGGGGGCGCAATGCTCTGTGAAGCAACCAGTTCCAGACCCGCGACGGCCGTTTCGTCAACTGCGGCTGGATAGTCTCCGGCGGTGATATTCATACTCTCGACAGACTCGAGGTCGACAAGATTGATCACGAACTCACCTGTGTCGCCGATATTTCGAGCAGTATCCTTCGGAATTCCCTCACGAGCACCGATCCCGATGCACACGAGCGGTGGTGTCCCCGACATCAGATTGAAGAATGAGAACGGGGCGGCGTTCACCAAACCCCTGACGTTTACCGTCGTGATCCAGGCTATCGGTCTCGGGACGATGAGAGAGGCGAGGAGGTTGTAGCGAGACTTCGGTGCCATCTCCCCCACGTCGAAAATCATTCGCTCGAGCCGGCCGCAGGCTGGGCGCGCAGGCTCTTACGGCATCTACACAATCCCACCTGGTGGAGCTCGACGAGGTTGCCAGCCGGGTCGCGCACGAACAACTGCTTGAGGTCGGGCGAAGCGACGTTGTCCAGAGCAAAGTATTCAACACCGAGCTTGTCCAGTTCACGTTCGGCGGCCCCGATGTCAGCGACCGCGAGCGCTATGTGATTTTCCACCGGATCCTTGCCCGGCCCCTTGCTGTAGGGGGAAGGCCCGTCACTACCGAGAAGATGAATCTGCACATCACTCGGAATATCGAGGAAGTAACCATGAATACCGGGAATGTGCCAGCGTCCCGCATCCTGGGTCAGATTGAGAACGTCCCGGTAGTAGTCGCGGGTTCGGTCGGCGATGTCATTCCCCATTCCCAACCCGATGTGATGCAACTCAAGTACCTCTACGGCCATGATTTCCTCCCTGATACCTGCTCGAATATTTAGTATGGCAGCCATATCATCTGGCAGGCGTAACAATGCCGATACGTTTGCCTATTGTCAAGATCACAATGAGCCGGGCTCGAATAACCCATTGCACCGCCAGGTCGACCGCGTTAGCCTGGAACACGAATCATTCCCGACAGAACAGGAAACGGGCCGTTGCTCCTCTAGAGGTTCATTACGCGAAGGCACTCGCACCCATCAGCAGTTGCTGAGCCGGGCGCACAGTCCAAGCACCCTCTGGAGTACTCATGACCCAATCCCATTCTTCTCTGTCGCTCTCGGATCTCACCTTCACCTGGCCGGACGGCGAATCAGTCTTTTCCCGCAACAACTTTGTATTCCCCAGTGGCCGTGTCGGTCTCGTGGGACTCAATGGATCGGGAAAATCGACTCTGCTGCGATTGATCGCAGGAGAGCTCTCACCGGAATCCGGATCCGTGACCGCTTCCGGCGAGGTCGGCTACCTCCGTCAGGACATCACACTCGATCCGAGTGTTCGGGTGGACGATATCCTCGGTATCCACGAACTACGAAACGCATTGCACCGCATCGAAACCGGTGGCGGATCCGAGTCCGATTTTGCACTCGTGGACAACAACTGGGATATCGAGGAGAGCGCTCTCTCCACCTTGCATCGACTCGGCCTCGCGAAGGTAGTTCCGGATACGGCGGCACTGAGCCGAACCGTTGGCACCCTCTCCGGCGGAGAGACCGTCCTACTCGGCCTGACCGCAACGCTGCTGAAGAATCCGCAGGTGCTGCTCCTCGACGAGCCGACCAACAACCTGGACCGCGACGCTCGATCACGAGTTCATGCTGCAGTCCAACAGTTTCCGGGAACCGTACTGATCGTCAGTCACGACCGGGAACTGCTCGACACCGCGGAGTACACGGTCGAACTACGTCGGGGGGATCTACGCGTGTTCGGCGGCAACTACTCGCACTACCAGGAGGTCGTGACCGCTGAGCAGGAAAACGCACTCGCCACCGTTCGCGACGCCAAGGCCGATCTGGCGAAGCAGAGCCGCGAGCTGATCGACGCTCGAACAAAACTGGACCGACGTAAGCGCTATGGGCAGAAGATGTTCGAGAACAAGCGGGTGCCACTGATTATCGCGCAGGAACGAAAACGCCAAGCCCAAGTTTCGGCCGGAAAGCTGGCCCTCAACCATATCGGGAAGGTGGACGAGGCCAAGTCTGCCCTGTCGGAGGCAGAGGAACTCCTTCGAGACGATCGCGAGATCCGCCTGGACCTTCCTGCTACAGAGGTTCATCCGGGGCAGCAGGTTGCGCGGCTCGACGAGGTGACGTTGCGGAGCGGCCAAGTGGTATCGCTCCAGATCACCGGGCCGGAGCGGATTGCGATAATGGGACGCAACGGAATCGGCAAGACGACGTTGCTCGATGCACTCGCTGCGTCGACTCCGTTCGTAGCCTCTCGTGCGCTCCCCCAACGTCTCGACGTGTTCGACGAGGATCTCTCGGTGGCGGACAACGTCGCATTGGCTGCGCCACACGCAACGGCCGAGGAAATTCGTGGGCAGTTGGCACGGTTCCTTTTCCGGGGAACGGATTCCGACGTCTTGGCATCGGCGCTCTCCGGCGGTGAACGATTGCGCGCCGCGTTGGCGACGATCCTTCTGGCCGAACCCGCGCCTCAGCTGCTTCTTCTCGACGAGCCGACCAACAATCTGGACCTACCGAGTCTCGCCCATCTCACGCAGGCACTTTCGGATTTCCGCGGTGCCATGGTGGTGGTGAGTCACGATCTGCCGTTCCTGCGCGACATCGGCATAACGCGGTGGATCAGCATGGACGAGAATGGTATTCAGGACGTCGATCCCGAGTAGGCCGACGGTTGACGCTAGCGGCGCGAGACGGTCCGGCCTTACTGTGGGGCGATGTGCCTTCACCTCGACGCAACCGCCGCCCTGTCGATTGCAGGTTGGGTTCGCGAAGAACCTACTCGATCGGCCTCTGCCCCAGTTCCGCAACCTCTGGTCGGCGTTTGTGATCAACTCGTCGTGTGGGCGAGCTCGTTCTCCGTACTTGCCAGTTCAGACGACCAGGTGTGGTTTCTCTCGGCGGAGAACTATGCCGGTGGAGTTGGTATCAGCGATGAGGCGTTTCCCTGGAATGCGTTCCGGCACGAGAGCCTGGCGGTCGCTTCCGGGCCGGCTGAGCGCGCGGCGATCAACGCCTTCTGGTCCGCTCACCTCCCGGTTCTGCTGTCTGTACGCAATGGGTACGAGTACTTGGCGCTCGCTCCGGACGGTCAGGTCGTCCGTGGGGGAGAGCCGGAGTTCGAGGAGGTCACCGTCGTTGCCGCTGATTTCGAGGCTCTGCTTCGGGGCATAGCCGCAGGCGTCAGCACGGCAGACCCCGTCACCGATGCACTGCTTGGCACAGTGGGTACTGCCCGGCCGGGCGGTGACCGGTAGCTCTGAGGGAAGCCGAGTTGATTGCTCGACTGTTCGTGAAAGTTCACGGAATCCGTCGAAATGGCTCCGGACGGCTACTCGAGTTCACGTGCGTAGTAACTGGCACCCATACTGGACGGGTGTTGCACGACGTGAGAAATCCGGTGGACGGTGCGCGGATCACCTATCAGATCGTGGGCGACGGCCCACCCCTGTTGATGGTGCACGGCACTGCGTTGTCTCGCTCCATCTGGCGTGGCTTCGGGTACGTCAAGGCGCTCCAGGAACAGTATCGTCTGATTCTCGTCGACATGCGGGGTCACGGACGCAGCGACAAACCACACGACTCCGATTCGTATGCAATGGATCTGGTGGTCGGCGATCTCCTGGAGATCCTCGACACGGAGTCTCCGTTCGAACCGGCTCACGTCCTCGGATACTCGTTCGGCGGGCGCTCGGTGATGTCGCTGACTGTCGAGCACTCCGAACGGGTGCGATCGCTGACCGTCGGCGGCGGCAGTAGCCGACCGATGACGGGCGCGTTCGACGCATTGTTCTTCCCAGGCTGCATCGACGCACTCGAAAGCGGCGGTATCGAAGGATTTCTGACCGGTTGGGGCGCGAGACGCGGCAAACCGGTGGATCCTCAGACCGCGACTGCCTTTCGAATCAACGATCCCCTCGCACTCGCGGCC
This sequence comes from Rhodococcus sp. P-2, assembly GCF_016598535.1. Lineage (GTDB taxonomy): Bacteria > Actinomycetota > Actinomycetes > Mycobacteriales > Mycobacteriaceae > Rhodococcus_F > Rhodococcus_F baikonurensis. Next base: position 4,639,740 of record NZ_CP066779.1, read on the forward strand.
TACATGCGGCGTGCGGAGAAGGAGCAGGGCATCGACGACGCCGTGCTTCGCCGGATCGCCACGCCGACTTTGTTGTTCGTCGGATCGAGAGATCGCGAGCGCCTGCCGGATACCGAGCATCTGGAGTCCATGATTCCGGACAGTGCTTTGGCCGTGATCGAGGGGGCTGATCACGCGAGCGCGGTCGCGGACTCCGAAGCTGTGCTGCGTGCGCTCATTCCGTTCCTGAGCCGACAGTAGTCCGCCTTCATCCGCTCACTACTGCGGTGTGAGCACTCTCGACTCGAGCGCGGTCACCGGTGGTTGCCGCAAGTCCAAGCGTCGCAGCAACTGAGCATTCGCGGCAACGACCACAGTGGATACCGACATCAGGATTGCTCCGACCTCCATCGGCAGCACGAACCCGACGGGCGCCAGTACTCCCGCAGCGAGGGGAACCGAGATCGCGTTGTATCCCGCTGCCCACCAGAGGTTCTGAACCATCTTCCGGTAGGTGGCGCGGGACAGCTCGATGACCGAGCTCACCGAACGCGGATCATCGCTGGCCAGAACAACTCCCGCCGACGCGATCGCCACGTCGGTTCCGGCACCGATCGCGATACCCACATCCGCCTGGGCAAGTGCCGGCGCATCGTTGACCCCGTCACCGACCATCGCCACGCGGTGGCCCGCAGCCTGAAGCCGAGATACCTGTGCTCCCTTGTCCTGCGGAAGCACCTCGGCGAAAACTTCGTCGATCCCGAGCCTGCGAGCCACCGAATGGGCCACGGCCTCCGCGTCTCCGGTGACCATGGCCACGCGCACACCGCGAGCGTGGAGGGCGTCCACGGCCAATGCAGATTCCGGGCGAATCTCGTCGGCCAATGCCAATGCACCGATCACCTTCTCGTCACGCACTACATGCAGGACGGTCGACCCGTCACTCAGCCACTCTTCGGTCCCCGGGATCGCTGTGGCCCCGACCGATCTCAACATCCCCGGTCCGCCGACACCGACGCGTGCACCGGCGACGTCCGCAGCAACCCCGATCCCGTTGTGCGCCTGAAAGTCGGAACCCGAAGTGAAGTCGAGCGACAACTCCCGCGCCGCTGCGACGACGGCGCGCCCGAGTGGATGTTCGCTGTCGAACTCGACGGCAGCTGCCGCGCTGAGCACGTCATCATCGGAATACCCGTCGACACCGCGTACACCGACCACTGCGGGCTCCCCCTTGGTGAGAGTGCCGGTCTTGTCGAAGAGAACGGTGTCAACGTTGCGCATCGCCTCGAGGGCCATGCGGTCGGTGATCAAGATCCCAGCCCGAGCCGCCCGTTCCGTCGCGATCGAGACGACGAGCGGAATCGCCAACCCGAGCGCGTGCGGGCAGGCGATCACCAGAACGGTGATCGTCCGGGTGACTGCGCTCTCCGGGGTGCCCCAGATACTCCAGGCGATCGCGGTCAGCACTGCCGCGCCGAGTGCGTACCAGAACAGCAGAGCAGCGGCCTTGTCTGCCAACACCTGAGCACGACTCGACGAGTTCTGTGCCTGCTCGACCAGGCGCCGGATACCGGCGAGTGCGGTGTCTTCTCCCACCGCGGTGACTCGAATCCGAAGTGCCGAGTCGGTGGCTACGGTGCCGGCCACCACCTGATCTCCGACAGTCCGGCGGACGGTCTTCGACTCGCCCGTGATCATGGATTCGTCCATGTCGGCGCTTCCCTCGACCACGGTTCCGTCCGAGGGAACTCGGGCGCCGGGGCGAACTATCACCAGGTCGCCGGTAGCCAGAGCTGCGGTGGGCACGGTTTCCACCGACTCCCCCACTACCCGTTCGGCCTCGTCGGGCAGCAAAGCGGCAAGAGAGTCCAAGGCGCTCGAAGTCTGACTGAGCGAACGCATCTCGATCCAGTGACCCAACAACATGATCACGATCAGGAGCGCGAGCTCCCACCAGAAATCAAGAGTGTGATCCACCCAGTGCAGACTTGCAGCCCAAGACGCGAAGAAGGCAACGGTGATGGCAAGTGCGATCAGAAGCATCATTCCGGGTTGCCGAGAACGTATTTCGGCGACAGCGCCGGTGAGGAACGGCTTGCCGCCCCAGAAGTACATCCCCGTGCCGAGTACCGGTGAGATCCATTCCACCAGAGAGTTTTCCGGAAGGGTGTACCCGACCAGATCAGCGAACATCGCATCTGCCGCAACAACCGGAACTGCGATTACCAGCATGACTGCGAACAACGTCCGGAACTGTGCGACGTGATCCCCGTGACCACCGTGTGCCCCATGCTCCATCTGACTGTGGTTCATCTGGCTGTGGTCCATCTCGTTATGGTCCATCTGACTGTGATCCATGTGGCGGTCATCCCCTCGCGTGTGATTCCGGCACTGCAGCGGTCAAGCCATCAGCCTCGAACGTATGCCCGGCTCAGCCACCGAGCAAGGTCACGCGGCCAACGTCAATCGCTCAACTCCCCTTCAACATCGTTTCCATCTGAGTGATTTCTGCCTGCTGACCGGCGATGATAGCTTCTGCCATCTTCTCCGCCGATGGATCGAGCCCGTTGTCGAGCTCGGTCTGGGACATGGTGATGGCACCCTTGTGGTGCTCGATCATCATCGTCAACCACAACTTGTCGAACTCCGCGCCACTGGCGTCGGTGAGGGCGGTCATGTCGTCGGCCGACATCATGCCCGGCATCTCGGCCATACCGACGCCGTGTCCCGCATGCGCCGAATCATCCATGCCCTCCATCGAACTCGACGAAGGATCGGGGCGTCCCCACTTCGTCAGGAATTCGGTCATCTGAGCCATTTCCGGGCCTTGCGCCGCCTCTATCTGCGCTGCAAGCGAGAGAAGTTCCGCATTGTCGGTTCGACCGTCGACCATTCTGGCCATGTCCAATGCCTGCGCGTGATGCGGGTACATCCCTTCGAGAAACTCGATGTCGGCGGCATTGACCCCCGCGGGAATCTCCGACTGTGCTGCGACGCTGGTTGTTTCGGAAGAATGGTTGACACTCTCCCCGGAGTTGTCCGAGCATCCGGCAATCAACAGTGCTGCCGCTGCCACAACCGGAACGAACCGCGTGGCGCTCTTCCTGACCGTCAAAGACATGTTTTCACTCCCGAGAGTTGATTCTGTTCGATATGCACTGCACCACAATTGATTTGACGACAGTGCTGCAAATGCGCAGTTGCCACGTTACCGGCGGAAATCCGCCTCGAAGCCCGATAACCGGCCCAAACAGGCTTCCTTCATCGAATCTTCACAGTCGAACGGAAATCACCACGCGACAGAAATGCACACACGCAGTCGACTAACCTCGGTTCGATGAGCGCCGAACTACGACCTGGCGAGGAACCGGGGCGTGTTCTTGTCGTCGACGACGAGACTGCCCTTGCGAAGGTTGTCGCCAATTATCTGACACGCGAGGGATTCACCGTGCGCCTCGCCCACGACGGGCCGAGCGCAGTACGTTCGGTGCGCGACTTCGAGCCCGCACTGATCGTGCTCGACCTGATGCTTCCGGGCTTCGACGGTCTGGAAGTCTGCCGGCGGATCCGCACGTTTTCCGACGCGTATGTCCTGATGCTCTCCGCCCGCGGTGACGAGTCGGACAAGGTAACCGGACTGGCAGCCGGCGCAGACGACTACGTGGTCAAACCCTTCGGCCCCCGCGAGTTGGTTGCGCGAGTGAAAGCACTGCTCAGACGGCCACGCGCGTCGAGCTTGCTGCCGAAAGTACTGCCAACGCCTCCCGGACTCGACATCGACGTCCTGTCCCGCACGGTTCGTGTGGACGACACCCTGGTCGATCTCACTCCCACCGAGTTCACTCTGTTGTCCGCACTCGCATCCCGACCCGACGCTGCCTGGAGTCGGGCCGAGATCATCACCTCGGTGTGGGGGTCGTCCTGGTTCGGGGACCAGCACATCGTCGACGTCCATGTCCGTGCGTTACGCCGCAAACTCGGCGACGACGCGACCGATCCTCGGTTCATCAGGACCGTCAGGGGCGTCGGATACTCCCTGAGGTCGTCATGAACGCGGTCGTCATGAACAAACTCGGGCTACGCGGAAAACTGCTGCTCGCGCAGCTTGTCGTTCTGTTCGTCTCCTGCCTCGCCATCGCCGCAGTCGCCATTGCCGTCGCTGCCCCGCTCTTTCACAACCACCTCATGATGGCCGGCATCGAAGACTCGAACGTCCGTACCCACACCGAAGAAGCTTTCGCTCAGACGATGACCATCGCTCTGTTGTGCGGGATTGCAGTCGCACTGGTGGGCGCCGGCATCGCCGCGGTCTACATCGTCCGACGCATCACCGCCCCGATCTCAACGCTGGCGGAGGCGGCTCAAAGCGTCGCCGACGGGAACTTCGACGTGACTATCGGCCGGTCCGGCGTAGATGCCGATTTCACGCGTCTCGAAACTACCTTTGCCGACATGGCGGCACGCCTTGATCATTCGGATCGGGTCCGCAAACGCCTGCTTGCCGATCTTGCCCACGAATTACGCACTCCGGTATCGACTTTGGCTGCGTACGTGGACGGCATCGAGGATGGCGTCCTACCCACGGACTCCTCTTCGTGGTCGGTCATGCGCGATCAACTCGAAAGACTGCGTCGGCTCTCTTGTGATCTGGCGGACGTCTCCGCTGCCGACGAACACGCTCTCGAACTCGATCGCCGGGATGAGAATATCGACGACATCGTTTGCAGCGCAACGGCAGCAGCGGCGCCGCGTTTCGCCGATCGTGGAGTCGAATTGACTACCTCGCTACCTCCGCAACCGATCACGACCGAGGTCGATCGCCAACGAATCGACCAGATCCTCGCCAACCTGCTCGAAAACGCGTTGCGGCACACTCCGAGCGGAGGTTCGGTGACGGTGACACTCGCGCGGGAAGGTGACCACCTCTCGGTGTCCGTCACCGACACCGGTGACGGAATTCCCACAGACGAACTCGAATCAGTCTTCGACCGTTTCCATCGCGGTGATCGATCCGACGGTTCCGGTTTGGGGCTCACGATTGCGCGTAGCCTCGCGCTTGCACACGGCGGCGATCTGGTGGCGCTCCGAAACGAACAACCTCCCGGCAGCACGCTGATCCTCACCTTGCCGACAGGTTTCAGGCTGCCGCTTTGAACGGATCGTGCTCGGCGATCAACTTCTCGAGTCGAGCTTCGTCCACTCGAACCCTGACTGTCGACGCTTCCTGCTGATCACGAATCACCTTGGCCAACGTGAACGTACTGGTGACCAGGAACAGCAAGGACATTCCGAGAAATCCGCGTTGCCACGCATCGATCGGAAGATACGCAATTCCGAGGAGGGTGCCGACAAAACTGACGGCAAAGGCTATTCCGGCCTGAAGATAGAAGGCTGCAGTGGTCTTCGAAGGTGTTGTCGGTGTGCTCATGCTTCGAAGTCTGCTCGCCCATCCCGGCACTCGGATGCGTAGTCCTACTCGAGAGTGCACGGTACTTCCCCGACAAAAAATCAGATGCCGTTACCTATCCTGGTGGATAGTCTCGGTCCGGTATCCGGAGTTGTTCCAGAACAGTTGTCGTTCGACAACAGTCAGACGGCAGGAGTGATCGATGACCCGCAGACATATCGCCATGGTGAGCATTCCGGCACCTGGCCACGTCAATCCGAGCCTGGCGATCATCGCGCGTCTCGTCGCCGCCGGTCACCGCGTCACCTACGCCAACGACGAGTCGATGCGTGAGGTCATCGAGGCGACCGGGGCCGAATTCGCACCGTACGTCTCCACATTGCCCAGCCTCGTTCCTTCCCCTGACGGCGCCGAACCGGAGAAGAGTTGGGACGGGGATCTGATCGATCAGTTGACGATTTTCCAGGACGACTACGAGTCGATGCTGCCGCAGCTTCGCCGAATCTACGACGACGACCGTCCCGACCTCTTCCTCTACGACATCGCGGGAGTTCCAGCGCGAATACTGGCTCAGCAGTGGAACGTTCCCATCATCCAGCTGTCGCCGACGTACGTTGCCTGGGACGGTTACGAAGCCGACGCCGCACCGATGTACGACGAGATTCGCTCCGACCCGAGAGGCGTCGACCTGCTCGATCGGGAGGCCCGGTTCTTCCGCAGCGAAGGCGTCGAGGTCGACCCGCGCGAGTTCACCGGACGCCCACCGCGTGCGATCGTTCTGATCGCAGAATCGATGCAGCCCAACGCCGATCGCGTGAACCGTGACGTGTACACGTTTGTCGGCCCAGCACTCGAACCGAGCAGTCAACCCTGGGTGAACCCGGATCCGGACCGCAAACTTCTGTTGATTTCGTTGGGTTCAGCCTTCACCGATCATCCGGATTTCTACCGCACCTGCGTCGAGGCTTTCGGCGAGCTGGACGGCTGGCACGTCGTCCTCCAGATCGGAAAGCAGGTGCAGATCTCAGATCTCGGACCAGTGCCCGACAACGTCGAAATACACCGATGGGTACCGCAGTTCGCGATTCTGCAGGAGGCCGACGCGTTCGTGACCCACGCGGGCATGGGCGGATCCAGCGAGGGGCTCGTGACCGGCACACCCATGATCGCGGTGCCGCAAGCCGTCGATCAGTTCGGCAACGCCGACTCGCTGGTCGACGCCGGTGTCGCAGTACGCGTCGACAGCGCTACCGTCACGGCAGCAGAGCTTCGTGAGGCGTTGGCTCGGGTGAGTTCGGACGAGTTCCGACGACGCAGTACAGAGTTGGCAAAAGAGCTCGCAGCGGCGGGCGGTGTGTCCCGTGCCGTCGAGTTGATCGAAGCCGTCCTACCCGGCAGCGGGCGGCGGTAGTGGCGGTTACCAGTGCCAGGCGTCGCCACCTACGTTCTTGATGGTTCGCTGCAGAACCGTGATGGTGGTGACGAACTCTTCTTCGCTGATTCCCTGCATCCGCTCTTCCTGCAGCATCTGCTGTACCCGCGCGGCGCGTTCGAACTGCTGGGAGCCCGCATCAGTGGGGAGAAGGACAGCCCCGTCTTCACGCGCCCACCCCAGATCGAGGGCAGAGTCGACGGCCGCGTCGACCACGTCAGTTGATTCGTTCGGACCGATCGTGCGGAGGAGGGCAGCTCGCTCCATCCCTTCAGGGTGCAGCGAAAGTTGGTGCAGGACCCACCATTGCGGCTGGGTGACGCCGACCGCTTCGAGCGCTCCCCTCGTGCGCGCACGAATCGCCTCACCGGCACGCGCGGTCCAGAATCCGATCGGCTGATTGGCCGGTGGCTGCATCGCTTGTTCGTTCATGGATACGACGATAAAACCTCAACGGAAGTTCAGGTCAACCACCAGCGAGGTGAAGTTCTACATATGTTGTGTGATTGCTCGGCCGATGATGCGGGCAGCGTCGGGGAACTCACCCGGGTTCGGTCCGGCGTAGTTGAGCCGCAAGAACTTTCCGGTCGGTTCCGCCGGGAACCAATCGTCACCGGCCCCGACGATGACGCCGGCCGACCGGCAGTCCTGCACCACGCGTTCGAGATTCGTGGTGTCCGGGAGCCGCAGCCAGAGGTTGAGTCCGCCTTGCGGTACGGCGTCGAGGTGAGCGTCCGGCGCATGTTCGCGCAAACTCGACACGAGGAGATCGCGTCTGGCCTCGAGTTGGTGACGAAGCCTGCGCAAGTGCGTGCGCCAGGCCGGCTGGGTCACGACGTCGAGCGCTACCGCTTGCAGCATCCCACTGACATACATCGAATCTGCCTGTGTATCAGCAAGAATTCGCTCGTAGGCCGGGCCTCGGGCGATCAATCCCGCAACTCGCACCGACGGCGAGACGCTCTTGGTCAGTGCACGAAGGTAGACGACGTGTCCACTGTCGTCGCGAGCAGCGATGGGGCTGGGATCTGCGGTGATTCCGAAGTCGAGCGCCGAACTGTCCTCGATGAGGAACGCGCCGTGCCGACGGACGGTGTCGAGAACCTTGTCAGCCAACGACGGCGACCACAGCGCTCCCGTCGGACTCGCGAAGCTCGGTTGTGCATAGAACGCACGGGCACCGGTCTGTTCGAATGCACGCGAAAGCTCTTCAGGATCAGGACCGTTGGCGCCGCTGGAGATCGGAATGACCGTGACTCCAGCCTGCGCGGCAGCCAGGATCGCACCCCAGTAGGTCGGCGATTCCATGAGCAACGGCCGCCCCTCCCCCACCAACGCACGGAAGGACGTCGCAAGCCCACCCTGACTGCCGGGAAGTACAACCACGTCGTTCGGCCCCGGCGGAGTGATCCCGACAGGAGTAGCGGAACCCAATTCGGAGGCAAACCAGGACTGCAGTTCCGGAAGCCCGGCAGCGAGGGGTCGATTGAACACGGCGTCGGTTCGCGTCGCCCTGGTGAAGGCTGCACGAACCAGACCTTCCGGCAACAGCTCTCGGGCCGGATAGCCGGAATGCAGCGCGATCACGTCGTTGGAGGTGGACTGCAGCGCAATAGGCAGTTGCAGCCGATAATTCGGCGATCCGAGCGCCGCTGTCTGCCACCCGTAATCGTTGGGTCGCACGACGCGCGCCGCGCGTACGAAGGTTCCCACTCCGGGACGAGCCTCTACGACTCCCTGAGATACCAGCGTTCGCAGCGCCTTCTGCACGGTGACCGGACTGGCACCGTGCAGGCTCACGAGCGACCGAGTGGACGGAAGCTTCGCGCCGGGAGGAGCCGTCGCGATCCATTCACGCAGGGCTGCGACAATCCTCGAACTGCTATCATTGGACATGTCGAAACATAGTAGCGCTACTCTCCCACCGACGCTAGCGCTATCGCGAATCAATGTCCGTTTCCAGAGCTGAACCCTGAGGCGCCCTTCTCATCTGAAACACAACTCGCCCAACCGAACCGGAAGAGGTACGTAACCGCGTGAACACACCCATCGATCAGGCCCGCAAGCTCGAGAATGTCAGGTACGACATCAGAGGGCGAATTCTCGACAAGACCGAAGAACTCGAGGATCAGGGACACACGATCCTGCGACTCAACGTCGGCAATCCGGCCCCCTTCGGATTCGAAGCTCCGGACGAAATCATGATGGCCATGATCCGCAATCTCCCTACCGCGCAGGGATATTGCGATTCTCGCGGACTGTATTCGGCGCGCACCGCGGTGGTGCAGTACTACCAGACGCGGGGTATCACCGATGTCACCGTCGACGAGATCTATCTCGGAAACGGCGTCTCCGAACTGATCACGCTGACGATGCAGGCGCTCTGCAATCCCGAGGACGAGATCCTGATTCCCGCTCCCGACTACCCCTTGTGGACGGCTTCGGTTTCACTTGCCGGCGGCACGCCGGTCCACTACCTCACCGATGAAAGCCAGGGCTGGGCACCGGACTTCGACGATCTGGAAGCTCGGATCTCTCCCCGTACCCGAGGGATTGTCGTCATCAATCCCAACAATCCGACGGGCGCCGTCTACTCGACGGAGGTGCTGCAACGCTTCGTGGACATCGCGCGCAAACACGATCTGATGCTCTTCGCCGACGAAATCTACGAAAAGATCGTCTACGACGGCCGATCCATGACAAACCTTGCGTCGATGACCGGGCGAGACGTCCTGTGTCTGACGTACTCGGGGCTGTCCAAGGCCTACCGCGTCTGCGGGTTCCGAGCAGGATGGCTGGCAATCACCGGACCACTAGAGCGGGCGTCGAGTTTCATCGAAGGCATCAAACTGCTGGCCAACATGCGAATGTGTGCCAACGTTCCGGCGCAGCACGCGATCCAGACCGCACTCGGCGGGCGCCAGTCCATCGAGGACCTGTTGCTTCCACAAGGCCGGCTGACAGCGCAGCGCGATCTCGCGCACAGCACGCTCAACAGCATCGACGGAATCAGTTGCCAACAGGCCGACGGGGCGCTGTACCTGTTCCCCAAGCTCGACGTCGACAAGTTCGGCATCGTCGACGACGAGAGGTTCGTTCTCGATCTACTGGAGTCGGAGAAGATCCTGGTCAGCCACGGTCGCGCATTCAATTGGATCGAACCCGATCACTTCCGGTTGGTGACTCTCCCCAACACCGACGATCTCTCGACCGCTCTCGAGCGACTCGGCAACTTCCTCAGTTCCTACAGCCAGTAACCCTGGTTACCGGGCCCACGTACGACTGAACGCCGACCGGATTTCCGGTCGGCGTTCAGTGGTGAAAATCAGCAGGCGATCAGGCAGTGACGATCGCGTCGAGTGCCGAGTAGAACAAGCCCAATCCGTCGTCACTGGGACCGGTGAGAGCCTCGGTGGCGTGCTCGGGGTGCGGCATCAAACCGACGACGCGGCCGTTGGCCGAAGAGATGCCGGCGATGCGACGCTGCGAACCGTTGGGGTTCTCCTCCGAGTAACGGAAGACGACGCGGCCTTCGCCCTCGAGTTCGTCGAGAACCTTCTCGGACGCCTGGAAGCGACCTTCACCCGACTTGAGGGGGATGAGGATCTGGGCGCCGGCCTCGTAGCGTGAGGACCAAGCCGTGTTGTTGGCTTCGACCGTCAACCACTCGTCGCGGCAGATGAAGTGCAGACCCTGGTTACGGGTCAGGGCACCGGGGAGCAAACCTGCCTCGCAGAGGATCTGGAAACCGTTGCAGATGCCCAGGACCGGCATGCCGCCCTTGGCTGCTTCGACAACCTTGCCCATCGCGGGAGCAAAACGTGCGATTGCGCCGCAGCGAAGGTAGTCGCCGTAGGAGAATCCACCGGGAACGACAACCGCGTCGACACCCTTGAGGTCTGCGTCGCCGTGCCAGAGTTCGACAGCTTCACCGCCGGCCAGGTTCACAGCCCGGGCTGCGTCGATGTCGTCGAGCGTGCCCGGGAACGTGATTACCCCGATACGTGCGCTCATGCCTCGACTCGCCTGACGGTCCAATCCTCGATCACCGTGTTGGCCAGCAGGCCTTCGGCGATCTTCTCGAGTTCGGCGTCTTCGACACTGCCGTCGATCTCCAACTCGAACCGCTTGCCCTGACGGACATCGGATACTCCTGCAAAGCCCAGGCGAGACAGTGCCCCGACAATTGCCTGTCCCTGGGGGTCGAGAATCTCGGCCTTGGGCATGACTTCGACGACGACACGGGCCACGTGCTGCTCCTCGGTACTAGTGCGCGAACCCGGAGTGAAACGCTCGGGTGATGGCCAGTTTACCGGGCGTACCCGAGATGGTTCGCATCGAGTGATCGGGGCGTGACGGCCAACACCCGCGAGAGCCGCCTGCGAGTCCCTTCAGGGCGGCGCATACTCGAAATCATGCGACTGACACATTTTGGCCATTCCTGTGTTCTCGTGGAGTTGAACGGATCGAAGATCCTCTTCGATCCCGGCAACTTCTCGCACGGGTTCGAAGGCATCACCGGCCTCGACGCCATCCTCGTGACACATCAACACCCCGATCATGCCGACCCCGCGCGCCTGCCCGAACTGGCCGAAGCCAACCCCGACGCCGTGCTCTACAGCGATCCGCAGACGGCGGAAAAGCTCGGTGGACGCTGGACCGGAGTCCGCCCGGGCGACCGGTTCAGCATCGGTGACGTCGAGGTGACCGGAGCGGGCGGAGAGCACGCGATCATCCATCCGGACCTACCGATGATCGACAACACCGCGTTCCTCCTCGGCGACGCGAGCAACCCGGCGCAGTTCATGCACCCCGGCGATTCCCTCTTCGTCCCCGAACAGACGGTCGACGTTCTTGCCCTCCCCGCCGCCGCACCGTGGCTCAAGATCTCGGAGGCCATCGACTACCTCCGTGCGGTTGCGCCGCGCGTCGCGGTTCCCATCCATCAAGCGATCATCCGCGACGAAGCCACAGGTATTTTCTACGGTCGCTATTCGGAAATGGCTGCCGACGGCACCGAGTTCCGAGTTCTCGGCGAGGAGTCGAGCGTCGAAGTCGCCTGACTCAGTTCTCACGCACTCACGTCGACGATGATCCAGCCGGTGCTCGTCCCGCCGGCTGCGTCGGTGAGTGTGTAGAGAATCCTGTCGGTGCCTGTCTTCGTTCCGGCCTCGAACACAACTTCACCGTTTTCGAGCTTTACCGTGCCACCGAGAAGTGATGTCGCCTCGACGCCGGTCACCTTGATCGAATCTCCGTTGCTGTCATGATCATTCGCGACGGCGTCGACGGTGACCGCGCCACCTGAGCGGACCCGCGCGGTGTCGAGTGCGGCGTACGGCGGGATCGGACTTGCCGTGTACCGACCGACATCGTCGAGTCGAGCCGAGGCAACATCCGCAGCATCGACGATGGCAGCAAATTCGGTGCCGTCGAAGCGCGAGAGGTCGTTGCCGTTCATGATGGCCGATCCCTCGGCGCCACCGCCGTGATAGTCGTCGGCATAGAAGTTGTGGCCCAACTCGTGGCGGAGGACGCGACTGAAGGTGCCATCGGGCTCGGCACCGACGTGCGCGTAGCTGTGATCGAGTTCGAACTTCGAGTAATAGGCATTTCCGCCACCGGATTTGCACACGACAGTCGCCTGATCGACGCTGGTCCCGACTTGATCGGACCACAGTTCTTCCAACTGCTCGAGGTTTTCACAACTGCTCGAATACGGATCGTCGGCGGCATCTGCCCGAAGGACGACCCGACCGAGGATCGGCCGGATTCCGACGTCTCTGATCCAGATCGCAGCGGTTCTGGCCATGGATTCCTCGGCCCGGTCCAGGGCGACGGCAGGACTGCCTTCACCGTGCGCGGAGTAGCATTCGCCGCTCAGGTCCAACCCCACCACGAACTGCTTCACCGTCTTGCCGACGTTTGCTGCCGAGGCCGTCGCGATGGAGGCGGTCGGCCACTGCGGCTTCGCATCGATCGGCGCGGTGCTGCGACCGACCACGTCCGATCCGACGAACTCGATCGAAGCGCCCCGATCGAAAATCACCTGTCCGCGCAGTGTTCCAGCGGAGTCGACGATGGCCGAGACGATTGCGTCCGGATGCCCTTCCACGCTGCCGATGTACGAACGGGGCGCCGGGATCACCACGTGGGAAAGCTCGCCGCCGCTTTCTTGCACAGTCATCGAGAAGTCGGGTCCCCGCAGATTCATCTTGTGGAGTCGCAACGTGAGTTGCTCGCCTTCGTCGTCGACGGTCGCGGTGCGGACGCCGTCACTCGATCCACTCGATCCGCCGTCGATACTTCCCGTCGGCAGAGTGTGGACCACGCCGGTCGGAGCGGCAGACGCGAGCGTCGGGACGACCGCACCGCAGACGACCACGCCCACAGTCACAGCGACAAGACCTTTGGCCGACTTGGTGAGCACTCGTGCGCGCATGGTGAAACCCCAACCCATCTACTAGCGGCAGATTAACTGCACGCACTCTAGCAGCGAAGAAGTTGGATGACTCCACACTTGAATTCAGCGTCCGTTTTGTGCAAATTTGACCCGCTCTGCACTACTGCCAGCAAGAAACGGAAGAAGGGCGAAGAGTCAGCCCGCTCGGACAACCCGGACAGACGACACCATTTCGTAGCTATCGAATAGTTGCCAACTACCGAATTCAGGCAGCGCCGAGCTCCTGAGACGGGGAGTTCCACCGATACACCTGCGAGGTGGCTTCGTGAAAGAGTGCAAGGTCGACGGCGTCGAGAACTGCCTGCCTCGGGCCCTCGTTTCCCAACTGCTTGGCCGTGATCGACAATCTGACCAGTCCCCCACGCTTGGCGGCGCGCCCGGCTCCGAGAACCAATGCGCGACACCACCACGGCTCGGCCTTGAAGCCCTCGCCGATACCGAAAACCCGTCCCCGCTGCAAGGTGCCTCGGGTCAGATCGTGCACTGCCCCGAGGCCTGCCATCGTGCGAAAACCCGTCTCCGGCAACACCGACATGGCACCGGGCGACGCCACCCAGCGCGGCGGCGCGAACACCCGGGTCCGAAGGCCGGCATGCTCGAGAACTCGATCCGCAGCGAGTAGTCGCAGCTTTGCTTCGTGCTTCGACAGAGTGGCGAACTCGGCCCGACGGCGCTTGGTCGCTGCCTGGTCGTAGCCGTGCAGAACGATGGCGTCGCCGTGCTCACGACGCTCACGCAGCCAAGCCGTCGTCACCGCGTCGTCGGCCAGTCGATATTTGTCCTTCAGTCGCGGCGCCACCAGGAGCGACAGGCGGACACCTCGAGCGTCCATCTCGTCAGCGAATCCGGCAGCGAGATAACATGTCTCGTCTCTGATTCCGGATACCGACACGATCAGTTCTGCGGACATACTCCGATAGTGGCAGCTGTGGGTGAACAGCACACTGCCGCCGGATGATCATCCGGCGGCAGTTTTCAGCGCAGCTACCAGTTCTCGGGAAGCGCAGCTACCAATTCTTCGGAAGCGCAGCTACTAGTTCTTGGGAAGCGCAGCTTCGATCGCGGCGACGACCTCGGGTGCGTCAGGCTCGGTCCGCGGACGGAAGCGGTTGACGACGGTGCCGTCCGGTCCGATCAGGAACTTCTCGAAGTTCCACTGAACGTCTCCCGCAGTGCCTTCGGCGTCGGCCGCCTTGGTGAGCTCGGCATACAGCGGATGCTGGTTTTCTCCGTTCACCTCGATCTTCTCGAGAAGCGGGAACGTGACGCCGTAGGTGGTGGAGCAGAACGTCTCGATCTCTTCGGCGGTACCCGGTTCCTGCCCCATGAACTGGTTGCACGGGATGCCGATCACGGTCAGACCGCGATCCGCGTACTCGCCGGCCAGCTTCTCGAGCGCCGAGTACTGCGGGGTCAGCCCACACTTGGATGCCACGTTGACGACGAGGACGGCGCGGCCGTCGTATTCACCCAACGAGGTGGGCACGCCACCGAGGGTGTTGATCGCGATGTTCTGTACTGGAGTTGTCATAGGCTCCAACTTAGCGACTCTTGTCCGCTGCTACGTCGACGCTCCGAGAATGCGATCGAGGTCGTCGAGGACGGTGAGGCCGCCGAGCGGTCCGACTCCGGTGATCCAGTAGGACATGTCGACCAGATGCGGGTTCGGGAAGAGTCCGGCGTTGTCCGCCACGGCCTTCGGCATCGTGCTTGCATCGGCCGGTTTCGCGGAGGTCACCAGGATGAGGTCGGCGTTGGCTCCGGAGACGAATTCCGGGGAGAGGTCGACGGAGATCGAGTTCTCCCAGTCGCGTGCCGGAATCGTGAGTCCCGCGCATTCGAGAGTGCTTCCGGCAAACGAGGTGGGCCCGTACAGCGTCAGAACGTCGTCGCGTGGGCGGATGAGCTGAGCGGTCTTGCCCTCGGTGCTGTGCTTGCCGGCCACTTCCTCGCAGCGTGCCGTGTAGTCGCCGAGCAGTTCGCCTGCCTGATCGGTCTTGTTCAACGCCTCTGCGACGAACTGGACGTTGTCCTGCCACGGATCGGTCTGGGTTGCCATGTAGACGGTCGGCGCGATGGCAGCGAGCTGCTCGTACAGATCACCGTGCCGTGTTTCCGTTCCGATGATCAGGTCCGGGCTCAGGGCGACGATCTTCTCGAGGTTCGGTGCCGCGACGGTGCCGACCATCTCGATCTCCGCGGCCTCCTCACCGAGGTACGCGGGAACACCGGTCGTCTCGCTCAGTACCGCGGTGCCCACGGGGATCACGCCCAGCGCTACCGACGTGTCGAGCTGAACCGGCTCGAGCACGACAACTCGCTGCGGATCCATCGGGACGTCGGTGGTTCCGCGGGCGTGGGTGACCGCGTGCACGGTGTCGGCAGACTGACTGCCGGTATCCGTCGTGTCGTCACTTCCACACGCCGTTGTCGTTGCCACGACGGCGGCGAGAACAAAACCACCCAGCACGTACTTCGTCCGCGAGTTACTGCGTTTCATTCCCAACACTCCTGTTACCGACTGCTTCCGACCGTCACAGCCACGCGCATTCACCACGGCTGAGCAAAGGATTCACCATCCAATAGTCTGGTGAGCCTAACCTACGAGACTGGAGCCTCATCATGTCTTCCCTTCCCTGCCACGGCGACGGTGTCCTGGGGAAGGCATCAATGCAGTGCCTTTCGGAATTTGTCGCCAATCCACAAACCAGTCGACGCCCTCACGCCTGTACACGGCAGTCGTCAACTGCCGGTGAACCGATGGTCGGTCGCGCCGGAACGACACATCTGTGGGTGTTGATCGAGCACCCCGGCCCCTGGCCGGCGTCCGCCCCCGACGACGTTCTCCCCGTCGCGCTCACCGAAAAGATCTACGCAGCGCAGGGCCGTATCCGCCTCGTGGTGATCCGGCGGACCCGCAACCGCCGGGTTCTCACGCCGACGTGTGTACTCGCGTGGACGGACGGCATCCGCCAGTGGATGCGCGAAGGGTCGGTGGACCGATACGAGGATCTGTCGGTACTGCCGTTCGAATCGATGGCCGCGGGAGTGGAACCCGACTTCGGCCGCTCCCGCACTGAACCACTCTTCGCAGTGTGCACACATGGAAAAAAGGATGCGTGCTGCGCGGAACTCGGCCGTCCGGTGGTGTCGGCACTGGGCGTTGCCGGGATCGCGGACGTGTGGGAATGCAGTCACATCGGCGGAGACCGTTTCGCGGCCAACATGATTGCGTGGCCCGCCGCAGTCTATTTCAGTCGGCTGGACGGCGACTCCGCCACGGACGCAGTCGAGAAGTACCTGAACGGAGAACTGGCGGTGACTCACCTGCGCGGCCGGGCGGCACTGTCGCAGGCCGCTCAGGCCGCCGAGCACGCCGTCCGACGCGCTACCGACATCGTCGCAACGGATGCACTCGAGAGCATCACCGAGAGCGTCGACGGAGTATGCGCGACCGTCGATCTTCGGTTGGAGGAGAGAGACTTTCGCGTGGTCGTCCGGCCCGGTCCTCCCGGGCAGCCGTTCGGACATGATTGTGGTTCCGGAGGAACGGTCGAATGGAGTGGATGGATCGTCGAGCACCTTCTCGAGCAACCGCACTGACCACTCGATTTCCGCTGCGACTGCCCGGCAGGCCATCGAACCGAGATTTGCGCGGACTGACAACACTTCGAATCAGGTCGCGATGAAGGATCGACGCCCCTGGTGATTACAGCTTGCATTCTTCCCATGACCACCGCACTGACGCCGAATGCCGTTTCCCGGTCTGCAGATCCGATCAAGAGTGAGGTCGACTACGAAACGCTGGCAGAGAAATTCCGTCCGATCTTCGCGGACATCGCACAAAGCGTCGTGGAACGCGAACGCGATCATGTCCTTCCCTTTCAACAGATCGATGCACTCAAGAAAGCAGGCTTCGGCGCCGTTCGGGTGCCGACGACACACGGTGGGTCCGGCGCGAGCATCCCTCAGCTGATCCGCTTGTTGGTCGAACTGTCGAGTGCCGATTCCAACATCACGCAGGCACTACGCGGACACTTCGCGTTTGTCGAAGACCGACTGGTCGCCGATCCCGGACCGGAACGTGACACCTGGCTCCGACGCTTTGCAGAGGGACAGTTGGTCGGAAACGCGTGGACCGAGATCGGCGACGTTGCACTGGGAGAAGCCAACACCAAGGTCTCGCCGGCGCCCGACGCCGATCACTTCCTGGCGAACGGGGCAAAGTTCTACAGCACGGGTTCCATTTTCGCCGATTGGATCGACCTGTACTCACAGCGCACCGACACCGGCGCATTCGTGATCGCCGCAGTGGAAGCGAGACAACCCGGAGTCACGCACAGCGACGACTGGAACGGGTTCGGCCAGCAGACGACTGGCTCCGGTTCGTCGGTCTACGAGGACGCGATTGTCCAGCCGGAGAACATCTTCGACTTCTCGACGCGTTTCAAATATCAGACCGCGTTCTACCAACTGTTCCATCTCGCCACCCTCGCCGGCATTGCCAAGGCCGCGACGACCGAGATCTCTCGCCGAGTTGCCGCTCGCACTCGAACCTTCAGTCACGGCAACGCACCGAGATACGCGCAGGATTCACAGATTCAGCAAGTGGTCGGCGAGGTCTCCTCAGCTGCCTTTGCCGCCGAGGCCGTTGCAGTGCACGCAGCGCAGTCGTCCCAATGGGCTTACGAAGCCGCATTCTCGGGGTCGCGCGAGGAAGAGAAGGCGGCCAACATTGCGGCCGAAATCGATTCGGGGCGAGGCCAAGTCGCCTCGATCGGACTCGTCGTGCCGGCCACGGCCAAGATCTTCGACGCGCTCGGCGCTTCCGGAGTGAGCCGCGACCTCGATCTCGATCGATTCTGGCGCAATGCCCGCACCGTCGCCAGCCACAACCCGGTCGTCTTCAAATCCAAAGTTGTCGGCGACTACGAAATCAACGGAACCGAACCGATTTACGTGTGGGCCATCGGGACTGCACCGACCGAAAAGGATGAACAGGCATGACCGTGACCAGTGAAACCGAAGTCTTCGTCGGCGTTCCCGACACATCCGAGGGTTGGATCGACCGCGCACGCGAGGTGAGCAACATCCTTGCCGCCGACGCGCTCGCCCGCGACCGAGCCGGCGAACCACCGTTCCGAGAAGTCCAGCTGCTCAAGGACAGTGGTCTGGTGACGCTCCTGGGCCCGGTCGAGTTCGGCGGCGGTGGGCAGCGATGGGAGACCGCCTACAAGGTGGTTCGGGAGATCGCGCGCGCCGACGGCTCCATCGGACAACTGCTCGGGTATCACTACCTGTGGGCATGGGCAGCCAGATTGGTCGGTACCGATCCGCAGATCTCCGCTGTCGAGGAGCTGTACACGAGCAACCGATTCTTCTTCGGTGGCGCGGTGAATCCTCGAGACACCGACCTCACCGTCGTGGACCGCGGAGACAACCTGGTGTTCAACGGTGTGAAGTCGTTTTCCACCGGAGGACGAGTCACCGACCTCACGGTGCTCGAGGGAATCATCGACGGAACGGCGACGCATGTGTTCGCGATCGTGCCGACTGCTCAGGACGGCATAGTCTTCCGCGGAGACTGGGACAACCTCGGGCAGCGCCTCACCGATTCCGGCAGTGTCGAGATCAACGACGTCGAGGTCGACTGGGCAAGCGCGGCAGGCTTTGTCGACAAGGAATTCCAACCGCTGGTCTACAACACCCTGAACTTCCCGGCCATCGAGATCGTGTTCGCGAACTTCTACCTCGGGATCGCCCGTGGCGCACTGGACACTGCGGCCGAGTACACCCGAACCCGTACGCGTCCATGGCCGTACGGCGGTGACAACCGCGAAATCGCAACGGACGAGTGGTACCTCCGTGAGGGCTACGGTGACTTGCAATCCAAGCTGTGGGCAGCGGAGGCCTTCGTGGATCAGGTCAGCCGTGAGGCCGACACCGTGCTCCACGACGCTCGCGAAAACCTCACCGAGCAGGCTCGCGGCGATCTTGCCGTACGGATCGCGGCCGCAAAACTTCGCGCCGCCGACGTGTCCTTGGAGATCAGCAACAAGATCTTCGAACTGACGGGTGCCAGAGCCACGTCCAACGACGTGGGCTTGGACATCTACTGGCGCAACATCCGGACGCATACCCTTCACGATCCGCTCGCGTACAAGCGCCGTGAAGTCGGTAGCCGCTATCTGACCGGCGAGATTCCCGAACCGACCTGGTACACATAGCACCCACGAACAGAAAGAGACCGTCGCACGGTTGGTGCGGCGGTCTCTTTCATCGTTACGACCAGGATCACTGATCGTAGATCGGGTTCCGCGCCTGCTGTGCGGTCAAACGTTCAGCAGAGCGGACGGATCTAGTGATGGCTCACAAACGACTGCTTGGTGCCGGTCGGAGCCGTTTCGAGTTTGTGCTGCTCTTCTTCGTCCTCGTCGTCGAGCATCGTGGCCTCGTTGAACGGGATCTTGCCGTCGAGCACCTCGACGACGCGTTCCTTGTCGATCGTCTTGGTCCACGCGCCGACCAGGAGAGTCGCGACAGCGTTGCCCGAGAAGTTGGTGATTGCTCGCGCTTCCGACATGAAGCGGTCGATTCCGACGATGAGCCCGACGCCGTCGAGAAGCTCGGGGCGGTGGCTCTGCAGACCACCGGCCAGCGTGGCCAGGCCGGCGCCGCTGACTCCGGCAGCGCCCTTGGAGGCGATGATCATGAACACCAGCAGCGAGAGCTGCTCACCGAAACCGAGCGGCTGTCCCATGGCGTCGGCAATGAAGATCGACGCCATCGTCAGGTAGATCGCGGTGCCGTCGAGGTTGAACGAGTAGCCGGTGGGAACGACGATGCCTACCGTGGTGCGCTCGACGCCCACGTGCTCCATCTTGGCGATCAGACGCGGCAGTGCCGATTCGGAGGACGAGGTGGCGAAGATGAGCAGGTACTCACGGGCCAGGTACTTGACCAGCTTGAAGATGTTGAACCCGGTGACGGCGCGCAGCAGGGTTCCGAGAACACCGAAGACGAAGATCAGGCAGGTCAGGTAGAAGCCGATCATCAGGGTTCCGAGCTGAACGACGGCGTTCAAACCGGTCTGGCCGACGACGCTGGCGATGGCACCGAAAGCACCGATCGGGGCAAGCCAGAGGATCATTGTCAGGATCTTGAACACGAGCTTCTGGATGTATCCGACGGCCTTGAGAATCGGTTCACCCGACTTGCCGAGCGACTGGATCGCGAAGCCGACCAGAAGGGCGACGAACAGAGTCTGCAGCACGCTGCCGGCTGTGAGGGAGGACAGCATCGACGTCGGAATGATGGACGCGATGAAGTCCCAGGTACCGCCCGCACTGTGGGCCTGATCTGCAAGCTTGGCCACAGAGGCCGCGTTAGGCGTGATGTTCAGGCCACTGCCCGGGTTGAGCAGGTTGCCGACGCCCAGGCCGATCGCGAGTGCGATGGTGGACATCCCGATGAAGTAGGCGAGTGCGAGGCCGCCGACCTTGCCGACCTTGGCCGCAGCTCGAACCGAGCCGATGCCGAGCACGATGGTGCAGAAGATGACCGGGCTGATCATCATCTTGATCAAGCTGACGAACAACGTGCCGAGTACACCGACGGACTTACCGAACTCGGGTGCGAGCCAACCGACGAGGATGCCGCCGATGACCGCGACGATGACGCTCATGTAGAGCCAATGCGTCTTGTCGCGCTTTGCCTTGGTGCCCTCGGGCTGTGGGGAACCGTCTACTGTCCCTGTTGCCGTGCTGCTCATGGGGTGTCCTTTGGATCGGATATCTGTGAAGTGATCGGGATCACTTCGAGTCGTGGAGAATTCTTGTTGCAAACAGGTGGGCCCGGAAGTTTGTGTTCATTACGTTCAGGAGGCGCTCGATGGTCGAACGAAAGACCGGCCGACGTATGAGCGTCGCCAGGCAGATCCTGATACTGCAATTGGCGTTGTTGGCGCTGGTCATCGGCGTGGGGGCTGCGCTCGCGGTTGTCGACGAACGCCGCGACAGCGATGACGCGATCCGCAGGCAGGTGAGCTCGATAGCGCAGACTCTCGCCCTGTCGGATTCGACGGCGGCGGCCCTGACGAGTCCGGACCCGACTGCGATTCTGCAACCACAGACCGAGAAAATCCGACAGGCAACCGGCGTCGATTTCATCGTGGTGATGGCGCCGGATCGCACTCGGTTCACACACACGAGCCCGGAACTGATCGGCCAACTGTTCACCGGGAACATCGACCGCGCACTCGCCGGCGCGACCTTCACGGAGACGTACGCCGGGTCGCTGGGGCCGTCGATCCGCGCAGTCACTCCGGTTTACGATTCCGGTGGAACCCTGGTCGGTCTGGTTTCCGCCGGTGTCACGCGCGAGCAGATCAGCAAGCAGTTCGCCCAAAGTGTTCCGGTCATCCTGTTCGTTGCCGGCGGCGGTCTACTTGCCGCCCTCCTGAGTTCACTTCTGGTGAGTCGGCGTATCAGGCGACAGACCCTGGGGATGGCGCCGGACGAACTCCGCACCATGTACGAACACCACGACGCCGTCCTGCACAGCATCGGTGAGGGCTTGGTGGTGATCGGGCGAGGCCGAAGCAACGATGCGCGAGTGGATATCGTCAACGACGAAGCACGTCGCCTCCTCGATCTACCGGAAGGGCCCGTGCCACTTTCATCCATCCCCGAGACCATGCGGGTCGACGATGCCTCTCCCGCAAAAGATCAAGTGCACCTCACCGACAAGCGTGTGCTGGTGGTCAACCAACACCCGGTTGAGTGGGAGGGCAACAGAATTGGCACGGTGCTGACAATTCGCGATCACACCGAACTGCAGAACGTACTCGGGGAATTGGATTCGGTACGTAGTTTTGCCGAGTCGCTTCGATCGCAAGCCCACGAGAGTGCAAATCGTCTGCACACGATCATCACGATGGTCGAGTTGGGGCGAAACGACGACGCAGTGGCCTTCGCCACCAATGAATTGCGGGTGTCTCAACAGCTGATAGATCGTCTGATGAATGCGGTCCACGAGCCGGCACTGGCCGCACTACTGCTCGGCAAGATGAGCGAAGCGACCGAACGCGGTGTCGACCTGACCATCACGGAAGACACTGCGCTCGGCCCGGTTCCTTCGCTCAATGCACGCGAGTTGGTCACGCTGGTCGGCAATCTCGTGGACAATGCTATTGACGCATCGCGCGCGAGCGAGTCTCCGTGGGTGGAAGTGACGGTAATGGAAGAGGACTCGATGATGGTTGTTGCCGTCGCCGACAGCGGCCCGGGAATGACACCCGAAGCACTCGAAAAGGCCAAGGGCCGTGGCTACTCCACAAAATCCGGCTCTCGCGGACTCGGTCTCGCGCTCGTCTCGCAAGTGGTGAAACGGCACGGCGGCACGCTCACCAGTGAACCTGCGATGGGCTCGATGCTGGTAGTCCGCATACCTCTGCGCGAGGCGGAAACACCGCGATGATTCGTGTACTGATAGTCGACGACGAACCGTTGATCGCGCAGGCGCACCGTTCGTACGTCGAGCGCGTGCCGGAGTTCGTGGTCCACGGTGTGGTTCATTCCGGGAACGCCGCCGTGCGTGCAGTTACGGCGGCCAACGCCACCGACCAGCCCATCGACCTGGTCCTGCTCGACATCGGTTTGCCCGACGCCAGCGGTCTCGACGTGGCTTCCGCCCTGGGCGGGTTACGCCCGAGTCCGGACATCATCGCGGTCACCTCGGCGCGCGATCTCGAGGTGGTTCGAAGCGCCGTGGCTCGCGGGATCGTCCTCTATCTCCTCAAGCCGTTCACCTTCGCAGCGTTCCGCGACAAGCTCGAGCGCTACCTCGAATATCGTGCTGCCCTGCCCGCTGGAGAGTCTGCGGTCAGCCAACACGACATCGACCGAGCGATGTCCGCACTACGAACGTCCGACGATCGAGCAGCGGCGCCGAAAGGCTTTGCATCTCAAACGCTCGGACTTGTCGCGGCATCTGTTCGGGATTCGGAAGGTCCCGTGACTGCGGCCGAGGTGGCAGCGTCGGTCGGAGTGTCCCGGGTGACAGCCTGGCGCTACCTGGAAAAGCTGGCAGACGACGGCATGCTCACCCGGGAGACCGAGTACGGGCGGGCTGGAC
Source organism: Rhodococcus sp. P-2 (assembly GCF_016598535.1). Classification (GTDB taxonomy): domain Bacteria; phylum Actinomycetota; class Actinomycetes; order Mycobacteriales; family Mycobacteriaceae; genus Rhodococcus_F; species Rhodococcus_F baikonurensis. The sequence continues at coordinate 4,663,155 of NZ_CP066779.1, forward strand.
GCCCTCAGGTTCGTTACCGCAGAACCTGACTTGTCACCGAACCTGAGGGTCACCGAACCTGATTGGTGCAGAAGCTAGTTCGCGCCCACGGTATCCAGAACCCAGGCGAACTCGAACGCGACCTCTTTCCACTTCTCGTAGCGACCGCTGACACCGCCGTGTCCGGCGCTCATCTCGGTCTTGAGAAGCAGCGGAGCGTCACCGGTCTTCGTGGCGCGCAGTTTTGCGACCCACTTGGCCGGCTCCACGTACAGAACGCGGGTGTCGTTGATGCTCGTGATCGCAAGAATGGCGGGATAGTCCTTGGCTTCCACGTTCTCGTACGGGCTGTACGAGTGCATGTAGTCGTAGACATCCTTGTTGTGCAGCGGATCTCCCCATTCGTCCCACTCGATGACCGTCAACGGCAGCGACGGGTCGAGAATCGACGTCAGCGGGTCGACAAACGGAACGTTGGCGAGGATGCCGGCGAACAGTTCCGGAGCGAGGTTGGCGACGGCGCCCATCAGCAGTCCACCCGCACTACCACCGTCGGCGACCATTCGATCGGCCGACGTGACACCGGTGTCGATCAAATGCTGTGCGCAGGAAACGAAATCGGTGAAGGTGTTCTTCTTGGTGAGCGTCTTGCCGTTTTCGTACCAGTGACGGCCCATCTCGCCGCCGCCGCGCACGTGTGCGACGACGAAGACGACACCGCGATCGAGCAAGGACAAGCGGGCAACCGAGAACGACGGGTCGATGCTCGCCTCGTAGGAACCGTAGCCGTACAACAACAGCGGCGCTGGACCTTCGGGCGCACCGACGCGCCTGACGATCGAGAGCGGAATGCGGGTGCCGTCGTCGGCCACTGCCCAGTCGCGACGCTGCTCGTAGTTGCTCGCGTCGAAGTCACCGAGAACGGGCTGCGACTTACGCAGTGCCAGTTCACCACTGGCGACGTAGTAGTCGTACACCTGCCCGGGAGTGATGAACGACGTGAATCCGAGCCGGATGGTGGGCTGCGCCCATTCCGGGTTGGACCCCATACCGATGCTGAAGAGTTCTTCGTCGAAGTCGATCTCGTGACGCTCACCGTAGCCGTCGGCGGTCAACGGCCACACGGCAACCCGAGTGAGCGCCTCGCGACGGTAGCTCAGCACGAGGTGTCCGGCAAAGGCTTCGGCTTCTTCCAGACGAACGTCCGCGCTGTGCTCGATCAGCGTCGTCATGTTCGTCGGATCCGACACGGGAGCTTCCACCAAGACGAAGTTCTCGGCCTTGACGCCGTCGACGACGTCGTTGTGGAGAATGAGAAAGCGATCCTCTCCCCCGATCACCGCGTGTTCGGCCCCGTACTCGACGCCCTCGCGGCGCGGGATGATGACGCGGAAGTCGCCTTCCGGGTTCGCCGATTCCAGCATCCAGCCTTCGCTGGTCACCTTGGAACCGACCCAGATCATCAGGTACTTTTCGCTGCGGGTCGACCCCACCGAAACCCAGTACCGTTCGTCGGGCTCGTGGAACACCGAAACATCTTGGCTCTGCGGCGTTCCCAGCATGTGACGCCACACGGTGTCCGGGCGCCAGGAGTCGTCGACGGTCATGTAGAAGACATGACTGTGATCGATCGCCCAGGTGGCACCAGGTGCGGTGTCGGGAATCTCGTCGGCGAGCATCTCGCCGGTCTCGAGGTTCTTGAACCGCAAGGTGTACCGCTCGTCTCCGACGATGTCCACCGAGTACGCGAGCAACGTGCCGTCCTCGCTGATGGAGAACGCCCCGAGCGAAAAGAACTCGTGCCCTTCGGCTTCGACGTTGCCGTCCATGAGGATCTGCTCACCGGCCAACTCGACGCCAGGTGTCAGGTTGGGCGGAGTCCAGTCGTCTTCACCGGCAATGGGACACCGGCACTGGACGGTGTACGACTTACCTTCCACACTGCGCGAGTAGTACCACCACTTACCCATGCGAGTGGGCACCGACATGTCGGTTTCCTGCGTCCGCGACTTGATCTCCTGGAAGATCTTCTCGCGCAACGGCTCGAGAGCGGCCGTCTGCTCGTCGGTGTACGCGTTCTCGGCTTCGAGGTACGCGACTACCTCGGCGTTGTCCTTGTCCCGCAGCCACTCGTAGTCATCGACGAACGTGTGTCCGTGATGGGTACGTTCGACGGGGACCTTCTTTGCGACCGGCGGGATCAGACTCATGCGCTGGGACCGACCCAATCGTCGAAGGACAACCCGGAAATGCGTTCGTACGCCTCGATGTAGCGGGCACGAGTCGCGTCGACGATCTCCTGCGGCAACGGCGGAGGTGTCGTGTCCGAGCTTCGATCCCAACCCGATTCGGGGCTCGTGAGCCAGTCGCGAACGAACTGCTTGTCGAAACTGGGCTGCACCTTGCCCGCTTCGTAGCCTTCGAGAGGCCAGTAGCGCGAGGAGTCCGGGGTGAGAACCTCGTCGGCGAGTACCAGGTTTCCACCGGAGTCGAGGCCGAATTCGAGCTTGGTGTCCGCCAGGATGATTCCGCGATCGGCCGCGAAGTTGGAGGCGCGGGCGTAGACGTCGAGGGTGTCCTCACGAAGCTGGACTGCCAGCTTCTGACCCACCTTCTCCACTACCTGATCGAAGCTGATGTTCTCGTCGTGATCACCGAGGGCAGCCTTGGACGCCGGGGTGAAGATGGGATCGGGCAGCCGCGACGCCTCGACGAGGCCCTCGGGCAACGCGACGCCGCACACTGCTCCGGTGTTGTTGTAGTCGACCAGGCCGGAGCCGGTGAGGAAGCCACGGACGACGCATTCGACGGGAACCATGTCGAGGGAGCGCACGACGAGGGCGCGGCCGAGAACCTCTTCCGGGATGCGATCGTCGTCGGGCTCGCCGGCCAGGTGGTTGGTGCCACCGAGGACGTTGAAGAAGAACACGCTCATCGCTGTGAGAACGCGGCCTTTGTCCGGGATCGGTGTGCTGAGCACGTGGTCGTAGGCCGAGATCCGATCACTCGCGACAAGCAGCAGATGCTCGTCGTCGATCGTGTAAAGGTCACGGACCTTGCCACCGGCCAGATGAGTGTAGGAATCAAGTGTAGGACGCACCCGGTCACCCTATCGGGCGTTCGCAGTTCGTACAGAACCCCGGTAGCCGGGACGGGTAAGCGTCCTCGCCGTTCGGAGAGCTGTCCGCCCTGCTCATCCGGATATGCAGGTGGCCCCTCGCCGGCAGGCGAGAGGCCACCGTCACAGTCGATGAACTACTGGTTTGCGGGCAACTTCGACAGGCCCTCGTCGATCGAATCCAGCGTCAGAAGGGCCGTCTGATAGGTCGCGGCCAACGAATGCCGGACCTGGACGACGTTGCCGGCCTTCACTGCGGGCAATTCCTTCCACAGCTCGGAATTGACCAGCTCCTGCAACTGGGGCGACATCGAGCCGTCGGCGTTGAGGCCGTAGACGATCACGTCGACATTTCCGAGATTCTCGCCGATCTTCTCGATGGATACCTGTTCGACGTGGATGTCGGCCGGGTCTGCGGGGGTGCCGGGGAACTGCAGCCCCAGTCCGTCGAAGAGATTCGTCGTGTACGAAGACGCGTACTCGCGTGAGAAGGTGCCTGCCTCCGGCTTGCAGACGTTGCACACGCCGCCGAAGCTCAGCGCGCCGAGCTTGTCCTTGTACTTCGCGGCCAGCTCGGCAGTTTTGGCGTCGTAGTCGTCCTTGAACTCTCCGTAGGTGTCGGAGACGTTCGCGGCGTCGGCGAACTGCTCGCCCAGCACTCGCCAGTCCGCTGGAACCGTCGGTCCCAGGAAGACGACGGGAGCGGCAGCCTTGAGCTGAGCCATGTCCAGCTGACTTTCGACACGAGCGGGAACGCCCATGATGATCAGATCGGGCTCGGCAGCGACGATCCCCTCGTAATTGAGCTGGGAGACGTTGCCGTCGGGCGCGACCTTCGGCAAAGCTTCGTAAGCGGCCTTGGTCTTGTCGTCCATGTTGCCGAGTTCACGGGTCCACTCACATACCGCAGCCAGGTTCGCTCCCGCCTGAATCAGCGGCAGGACCGCATATCCGCAGGCCACGATCCGCTGCGGGTCGCTCGGGATCTCGATGGATCCGTTCTGCGCCTCGAAGACACGGGTCTGCGAGCTCGCGGCTGTCGTCGACGATTCGGACGATGCCTCCTCGGAGTTGCTGCAGCCGGCGACGCCGACCGCCAGCGCAGCTGCTGCACCGATCACCACTGCGCGGCGAAACCGCGACAGACCTTGAACCCGCATGTTGAACTCCATCTGAACGCACCGGACTGCTCCGGAATTGATTTGGTGAGGCTAACCAATATCAGGGCGGCGGGAGTTTGCACAAACACAGGTCTCGAGGAATGAACTGCGCCTCCCGAGCCGCTCACGCTCACAGCAGCACGCCTCCCACTGAGAGGGAGCAAAGCAAGATTCCTCTCGAATCGGACACGCGAACTCGCTACCTTGCCTTCGCGATACCTCATCGACTCGCCACTCTCTCCGCTCGACGAAGGGCTCACACATGTCCCGATCCACGCGTACCTGCTCACTACGGTCTGCCGCGGCCATTGCGTTGACCAGTAGCTTTCTCATCACCGGCTTCGGCGCCTCGATCGCACAGGCCGACCCTGCCCCCTCGGCTCCACAGTTCGGCTCGCTGGATCTCGGATCCAGCGACTTCGGCAGTGCCGAGCAGACCCCAGATGCCCCGCGGCTGACCGGGATCGACAATTTCCGCGATGTCGCAGGCACCGGCGCCGGATACTCGGGAACTTTCGGTCTGCCCGTCAACAAGGGGGTCTTCTACCGCGCGAACGCGATCACGCCCAAGGGCGATGACATGAGCATTCTCGAAAAGCTTGGGCTGACAAAGGTTTACGATCTGCGCACCGAACCCGAGATCGCCAGTAAGCCGGATGTCCTGCCCGACGGGGTTGCGTACGAGAACATTCCGATCCTGTCCGGGAACATTGCCGAGATGGTCGCGAAGATCAAGTCCCCCGAGGACTCTCGATCGATGATGCAGGACATGAACCGCGCCTTCGTCACCGGAGCGACGGAACGAGCCGGATTCGCGCAGTTGCTCACAGGCCTCGCGGAAACCGAAGGCGCACAGGTCTTCCACTGCACCGCAGGCAAAGACCGCACCGGCTGGACATCGTTTCTCCTACTGAGCATCGCCGGCGTCGACCGCTCGGTGATCATGAACGACTACCTCCTGACCAACGAGTACACGGCCGAAGGCATGAAGGCCACGCGCGCGGGCATTGCGGCGAGCTTGGGCGAGCAGATGGCCGTCAACATGGAGCCCCTATTGGGTGTCGAGGCAAGCTATCTCGATGCCGGCCTCGCACAGTTGGACCAGACCTACGGGTCGGTCGATCGCTACCTGACCGAGGGCTTGGGCCTGAGTGCGGCAACTGTCATGGCACTCAAAGCCAAACTGCTGGGCTGAGCCGAACAGATGCCCCGGGTTCGACGTGGGGTCGAGCCCGGGGCACGTGCACTTCTCTGCCCGTGCCGTGCCGGATGCGCCGCAGCGCCCCGTGCGTCAGCGCGATACGGCGATCACGTTGTTTCGGTACGCCCAGATGACGATCTGCACACGGGTACGCACCTGCAGCTTCTTGCAGATGTTGCTGATGTGCGACTTCACCGTGCTCTGCTCGAGGCTGAGGGAATCGGCGATGTCGTTGTTTCCCAAGCCTTGTGACAGCAACTGCACCACATCCATTTCACGTGCACTGAGACCGTGATCCGATCCGGAGCGCGCTGTGGACATGGGTGCAGGCTTGCGCCTCGCGAACTCCACGATCAGTCTCGAGGTCAATCTCGGCGAGAGCACCGAGCCACCCTCGGCCACGGTCAACACTGCCGACGAGAGTTCCTCGGGATCGGCGTCTTTGAGCAAGAACCCGGCGGCGCCGCTGTCGAGTGCCTCGAATACGTACTCGTCGAGATCGAACGTGGTGATCACGATGACGCGGGTTGCCGGAAACTCGGCAAGAACTTCCCGGGTCGCAGTCAATCCGTCGCCGTGCGGCATGCGGATGTCCATCAGCACGACATCCGGACGCAGTGCACGCACCTGCTCGTACGCCTCGACTCCCGTCTTGGCATGCCCGACGACGCGAATTTCGGGGTGACCGGAGAGAAACAGTTCGAAACCCTGCCGTACCACCTGCTGGTCGTCCGCAATAAGGACATCGATCATGCGTTGATCCTCCCGTTCACCGGCACCAGTGCCTGCACAGCCCACTCACCTTCCGAATTCGGTCCGGCGTCCAGTTGACCACCCATGAGCGTCGCGCGTTCGCGCATTCCCACAATTCCGAGGTTTTGCCCGTCGGAGGCCGGGCGAGAATTACCGAGAGTGTTGATCACCCGTACCCTCACCGCGCCCGCTTCTCGGCTCAGGCACACCTTGGACTCACTGCCCGGCGCATGACGAAGGACGTTCGACAACGCTTCCTGCACGATGCGGTAGCAGGTCAACTGAACTCCGCTGTCCAGGTCGTCGAAGCGGCCGACCTTCTCCAGCGAGATCGACGAGATGGTGCGCCTGCAGTCGTCCACCAACTCGTCGATGTCGGAGACCATGGGCGTCGGGAAATCGGGGTCTTCCTCACCCAGGCGAAGTATCCCCACGATCTGCCGCAAGCTGTTGAGGGCTCGCTGCCCCTGCTCGATGACGCCGCCCAGGAGGGCTTGCGCTTGTTCGGGATTGCTCGAGAAGAACTTGTCGGCGGCACGGGCCTGGATGATCATGCCGGTCATGTGGTGAGCCGCGACGTCGTGCAACTCACGTGCCATGTCCTGACGTTCGGCGACAACGGCATTCGCGATCTTGCGTTCGCGGTCCCGGTGCAGATCCGCAACTGCCTGACTGTTCTCCACAGCTTGCTTTCGCAGGCGCGCGACGATCTTTCCCATGGCGGCGACAACCAGAAAACTGGTGACGGTGTTTGCCGCCGGTTCGAGGAACAGGTGGGGCAACTCCCCCACCTGAACCTCGGCGACCGTCAGCCCGTCCCGTTCGGTGAGATACATCGCCAAGATCACGTCCATCGCCATTCCGAGGACCAACAGTCCGGCCAAGCGCATGCCTGTCACCCGGATGGACACTGCCATGATCGCGAACCAGAAAAGCGGCGTTGCCCCGAGCGATCGACTGCCGAGGAAGAGCATCAACCCGCCGGATCCTGCCAGCGTCAGTAGGTAGTACGCGATCGGGTATCGACGGCGCGCACACGCCACCACGGTCAGCGCCGTCAGGAAACCCATGATGCCGACGACGGTCGCCGGATCGCTCAGCACTCGATTGCTCGTCTCGGGTTCAGTCTTGAGACTGGCGAGGCCGAATACCCAGGGCACGCTCAGCAGTCCGACGATCACGGCCGCCGTAGCCGGGTTGCTCAGGTTGAAACGTCCCCACCCTCGCGATGTCAGGGCTTGCCCCGGGGCATTCTGACCAGCCGAGTCGAACATCCACTCCCCATTCCGCATCCAGTGATTGACGTTCATGGTGGCATGCGCGCACCACTTGGTCCCACATTCGACGAACGTGAAGGGAATGTTCGATTCTCGGTTACGACCAAAGGACTAGTTCGGGGTGAAAGTACTAGTACTTATGGATCAGCTGAACTGTTCGACCAACCGGTTCACCATATTGGTGGCGCTGTAGTAGTCGAGACGGAAGGTGTCCAGCCCCACGGCGTAGACGTGGTGATCACGAATTGCCGGATGCTGGGCCAGCAGGGGAAGTGCCTCGACCGCCTTCACTGCACCGTCGTCGGCGCTGACCAAGATCAGGGTGTTGCCCGCGATACCGTCGTAGAGGTTCTCGGCCGAGACCTGAATGATGTCCTTACGCTTGCCCATGGACTCACTGCTCTTCGCGGACTCGGGAATGTCGGCGACAGTGAAACCCATCGCCGTGAGCAACTTCGCCTGCCCGGACTCGTGCGTCCAGATATTGGCACCGCTGCCGTCCTCGTAGTAGACCAGCGCAGTGGTCGGCTGCGGTGGAAGCGTGATCTCGGCTTTGGCAGCCTCTACTGCGTTGTCGAATTTCGCGACGGTAGCCGCGGCGTTGTCTTCGAGACCTGCCGCCTTACCCAGAACAGAGGCAACTTCCTGCCAACTGCTTCCGCCGTAGTCCACCACGATCGTCGGAGCGATGGCCGTGAACTGCTCGTACAGGTCGACGACGGAGTCACCGCCTGTCGCCGAGACGACGATCAGATCCGGGTTCTGAGCCAGAACGGATTCTGCGTTCGCGCCGCCCATCGTCAACACGGCAAGTCCGCGTTCTCGCGCGATGTCGCCCCACTGTGTGAACAATCCCTGCGCATCGGACACATCGGTGTTCGGTCCTGTCGATGCGGTAGCCACCACCGGAGCGTCGATCGACAACAGTGTGCCCGTCAGCGTCACACTGGTCGAGACGATTCTCTCCGGCTTCGACGTGATCTCCACCGGCCCTTTCGGCGTTTCCACGGTGCGCGGCCAATTACCCTGCGATACAGCTGAGTCAGCATCGGAATCGGCATCCGCAGAACTACATCCGACGAGGGCGAACCCTGCGACCAAGACTGCGGAGAGCACCTTCAGGGTGCGTGATTTTTTCATTGTGACGCCCACTGGCGGACCACTCCTCGAATTCAAAAGCCCATCAAATTAGGTTAGGCTGTGCTCATGCTAACCCAGCCGGCGACTGATCTGTCCGCTTCCCTCGCGGCCTCGCCCGACATCGACACGTTCTGGAACCGGATAGTGCAACAGGGCACGCCGATCATCGAAAGCGTTGATCCACAGACAGTTCGGGTCACATTCCTCTGGCGGCAGCCCGAAGAGATGGAGGTCGAGCGCGTCTACCTGGATGCAAACTCGCTGACCGACCACCACGCGGAACAGCTCAGCGTGATGCACAGGATCGGCGATAGTCCGGTGTGGTTCTACGCCACCGAAGTCTCGAACACCTGGCGTAGCAGTTACAGCTTCATCCCGGTACCGAAGTCCGTAGTCGACGAACTCGACTATCCCGGAGCAGGCAAGGAAGACACGACTCGCCGCACCCGATGGCTGGGGTTGCTCGAACACCGAATCGCCGACCCGCTCAATCCGCTCTCCGCGGGCGTGGACACAAGACGCTCCGTCGCCGAGATGCCCTCGGCGCCGGTCCAGTTCGGCTGGGATGCTCCGATTTTCAGAAAGTCGGTGCAGCTCGCCTGGGACAGTTCGGCTCTAGGCGTCGAACGACCGGTGTGGATCTACGAGACCGTGGACGACGGGCTGACACCGCTCGAAGAACGCCCACTCGTGATTCTTCTCGACGGGCGCCACTGGGCCGAGGTCATGCCCGCGGGTGCCGCTTTCGATCGTGCAGTCCAGACCGGCAAACTGAAATCCTGCGTTCTGCTGGCGATCGACTCCGTTGACAATCAACGTCGTTCGACGGAATTGCCGTGCAACTGCGAATACTGGAGTGCAGTCGTCAACGAACTGCTTCCGCAGGTACGCGCCGTCGCACCCTTTTCATCTGATCGAACGCGAACCGTCGTCTCGGGGCAGAGCTTCGGCGGTCTGTCCTCGATGTTCGCAGCACTCGAATTTCCCGAACACTTCGCTCTGGTCGCCAGTGGGTCCGGATCATTCTGGTGGCCAACGGGTTTGAAGCGCGGCAAGGACGGCCCGGCGGGCGGAGACATAGCCGCACGCATCGAGCGCGACGGCGTGCCGGACGGTTTACGCGTTGTCCTCGAAGTAGGTAAGCACGAGTCCGACATGGTCGGGCACAGCGCAGCGGTCGCCCAGGCGTTGGAGGCCGCCGGAGCCCAAGTGTCGTATCGGATCTTCGACGGCGGCCACGACTGGTTGTGCTGGCGCAGTGCCCTTCTGGACTCCGTTGTCGAACTGATCGGCAGTCCGTGAGACGGACAACGCTCTAGGCCGGCTCGATGTCACCAAGCTTCCATGTCCGGTCGAAATAGGGCTCGAGAGGTCCGTAGAAGCGGAAGTACGAGAACCAGTGCCGGCCCGGAATGGTCTGAACCCAATTGGATCCCTTCCCTTCCGGGGCAGTAGGACCGTAGTAGAGATCCACTGAACCATCTTCGTTGACAACAAGATCGGGATCTCGCGAACCACGGTCGCCTCTGCCCTGCTCGTTGTCGATCAGGCACCGGGTGTCGATCGAGTAGACCGTCGCGGACCAGAAGAGCTTTGCCGGGACATCGGCGGGCACGTGGAGTGTGTAACTCTTTCCTCCGTCCAACCAGTGGCCGTCGGTATCGGAGTAACTACCCAGATACGCCTGGCCGAGCCCCGGCGTCGTACTCTTCATCGCCTCCGAGAAACTGACTGCCTCGTAGAACCACGACGCGCGTTCGTAGAACTCGTCGTAGTTGTCCGCCCGCTGAGCAGAGTTGTCCAGAACAATCGCCAAGTCCCACTGACGATCGGGCCAGTAGCGCGAACCGGGGAACCGCTTGACGAATGCATTCGCTTGCGCGAACACCTCCCCCACCTCGACGGCCCGCTGCAAGATCTTCCGCAAGCGATCTTCCGGGGCAAACGGTTTGCCCTTCTCTATCCCCAACTGCCGAAGCCACGCCATCGGGAAGCGGTCGCGCTCTTCGACGGGTTCGTCCTGCACGATGTCGTGTAGGAGCTCCCAGTAGCGAAGACCTCGCGGCTGAATTCCGCTCCAGGGCTTGCCGTCCGGTGAGACGAGCCGAGTGGGAGTCGGATTCGCGCGATCGGCGTAGGGGTAGACGCGCACTGCCTCGACCAACGCACTCGAACGCGCCGGGTCGGGATCGAGCGTGCGGAAGCCGAACATGATGTGCATCATCGGGGAGTGGACGACGGTGTATTCACCTGTGTCTTCAGCACTCTGGCCTGGGCCGACCACCACTGTCTTGCCACCCTTGCCGGCGTCGGGGCCCATCTCACCGAGCACTGCGACTTCCCGTTGCCAGAAATCCGCGATACCCCCGGCTGTCGGACCCGGCGGCAGTTCGATCACCAACGGCCCCGATACACCGAGATCGAAGAAGTTCAAGATGTACGGCGTCGTCGCGTTGGCGGTGATCAGCCCCAGTCGATCGCGATACGATCGATAGACGACGATATCCGACGCGGTTGCTCCGAAGATGTTGGTATGCACGTCCATCCACTGCGCCCAGGAGACGATGGGGATGGCCCACAGGTACGCCTGGACCGCAGTCTGGAAGTCGAGCTCGTCGAACACCGTTGCGATGTTCTCGCGAGCGGGAAGCTCTGCGTCCCTGGGGACCACTCCGGAGGAATACGTCAGTTCGATGTCGGCCATACCCAGATGGTGCTGAAAGAAACCTCGGCGCGAATCACCCGCACCGGGTGAACCTCTAGTTCAGCGCGCCGCGAATGACAGCAGCCGTGCTGTCGAGTATTGCCCGATTGGGTGTGCGAGGAAGCGCGCGCAGACCGAACCCGTCGCCGCGATTGCGCGGAATGACGTGCAGATGAACATGGAAGACTTCCTGCCCCGCAACAGCTCCGTCGGAGAGATGCAGGTTGACCCCGTCGATGGGGAGGGGGCCGGTACGCATCGCTGCGGCAATCTTCTGCGCGACGGCAAAGATCCTGGCGCCGTCGTCGGGGTCGAGCGTGGACAATCCACTGGCGTGGCGCTTCGGCACGACCAGGAGATGGCCGGAGGTGAACGGCCGAATATCCATGAAGGCAAGAACATTCGCGTCGTCGTAGACAACACTGGCCTCGGCCTCACCAGCGATGATGGAACAGAAGATGCAGTTCATGCTCTTCGACCCGGTGCGCCTTTTCGGTAGTGACGGCCACCGAAAAGGCGCACGGGGCGTAGCCCTTACAGAATCGGCGACGGCGCGTACGCCGCAGCTTCGGGATTGGCGTCGACAAGTTTCTGCACCTCGGCGACAACGGCATCGACCTGAGCCGAAGCGGCGCCGACAAAAGCGGCCTTGTCGGCAAGAGCCTCGTCGAGTGCAGCGCGGTCGAGCGGCAAACGGTCGTCGGCGGCGAGGCGATCGAGCAGATCGGGCTCCTTGCCCTCTTCACGCATCGCCAGTGCAACTGCGACGGCGTTCTCCTTGATCGCCTCGTGTGCGGTCTCTCGTCCGACGCCCGCGCGGACGGCAGCCATGAGGACTCGCGTCGTCGCGAGGAACGGCAGGTACCGCGTCAGTTCCTTCTCGATCACGGCCGGGTACGCACCCATCTCGATCAGCACGGTCAGGAAGGTCTCGAACATGCCGTCGATCGCGAAGAACGCGTCCGGCAGCGCGACACGGCGCACGACGGAGCAGAAGACGTCGCCCTCGTTCCACTGTGCACCCGCAAGCTCGGCTGCCATGGAGCCGTAGCCGCGCAGGATCACCTGAAGACCGTTGACGCGCTCGCACGAGCGGGTGTTCATCTTGTGCGGCATCGCCGAGCTGCCGACCTGACCGGGCTGGAAGCCTTCGGTGACCAGCTCGTGGCCGGCCATCAAGCGGATCGTGTGTGCGAACGACGACGGGCCGGCGCCGACCTGGACGAGCGCCGAGATGACGTCGTGATCGAGGGAACGCGGGTACACCTGGCCGACGCTGGTCAGTACGTGAGCGAATCCGAGGTGCTCCGCGACCTTCGCTTCGAGCTGCTCGAGCTTGGCCGCATCGCCGTCGAGAAGGTCGAGCATGTCCTGAGCGGTACCCATCGGACCCTTGATCCCGCGCAGCGGGTAGCGGTCGATGAGCTGGCGCAGACGCGTCAGTGCAACGAGAAGCTCGTCGGCCGCGGAAGCGAAACGCTTACCCAAGGTGGTGGCCTGAGCTGCGACGTTGTGCGAGCGGCCGGCCATCACGATGGACGAGTACTCGGCAGCGCGCTCACCCAGGCGGGCGGCGACGGCGATGCCGTGGTTGTAGACGTGCTCGAGCGAACGCACGATCTGCAACTGCTCGACGTTCTCGGTGAGGTCGCGGCTGGTCATGCCCTTGTGGACCTGTTCGTGTCCGGCGAGTGCGTTGAATTCCTCGATGCGTGCCTTCACGTCATGACGGGTGATCCGCTCGCGGTCCGCGATGGACTTCAAGTCGACGTTGTCGATGACGCGCTCGTAGTCGGCGATCGCGTCGGCCGGAATGTCGATGCCCAGCTCTGCCTGCGCACGCAACACCGCCACCCACAATTGGCGCTCGAGCACGATCTTGTACTCGGGAGACCACAGAGCAACAAGCTCCGGGCTGGCGTAACGGTTGGCAAGGACATTCGGGATGCGGCTCACGAGGCCTCAGTCTAACGGTGGCCGAGCAGTGCTGTTACCCCCGAGCTGGAGCAGCTGTCTACCCCCGAGCTGGAGCAGCTGTCACCCCCCAGCTAGACGACCGGCGGCGCCATCACGTCGATCGATTCCAACAGCATTCCACGCGCCAACCCCCGCGGGTCCGGGTCGTACTCCCCCAGCGCCGTGATCATCGCGCCGTCGACCATCGCGACAAGACGACGCAGTTGCCCCTCGGGAGCCGACCGGCCCGAACGCCGGAGCGCATCGGTCAACAGTTCGTCGAGCTGGGCGCGAAGGCGCAGCTGCACGTCACGAAGTGCGGGATGACGGGCACACGCCACAAATCGTTCGTAGCGCGAGATCAATCGTTCGCGACTCTCCGGCCGCTTCTCTTCGTCGCCGAGCAGCAACTCGACCAATAGTTCGACCGTCGATTCCGCGCCCCGCCGACGTTGGGTCACCGCAGCCACTCTGGCGCGCATCGCTTCCATGTCGGCGTTGCCGTTGAGCTCGACAGCACACGCGATCAGATCGTCGAGTGAATCGAAGTAATAGGTCGTCGACGCCAGCGGAAGATCGGCTCTGGTGGCTACGGCGCGGTGACGAACGGCGTCGAACCCACCCTCCAGCAAAAGTTCAGCAGCGGACGCCACCAGAGCCTGGCGACGTCGTTCACCCTTGGGCGTAGCTGCGGAAGACACCACGACATCGTGCCAGCATGGGGCACCTCCGCATGGCGAAACAGCTCGAAGACCCTGCTGTTTGTTACCCGAGCCACTTCTCGAGGCGGATCAGTGCCTCCTGGATGTCGGCAGTTGCGCCTGCAAACGAGAGTCTGACCATCCGGTTTCCGTGGACGGTGTCGAAATCGATTCCCGGCGCCAGCGCGACCCCGGTATCTGTCAGCAACCGGGCACACCACGCGGTGGCGCCCTCGTCGCCGCACAGATGGCCGATGTCCGCGTAGACGTAGAACGCACCGTCGGCCGGGGCCAACTCGGTGATGCCCAGTTTCGGCAGGCCGGTCAACAGCAGTTCACGATTGACGGCGTACCGCTGAACGTGCCCGTCCAACTCGATCTTCGCCTCGTCCGAGAACGCCTCGATCGCGGCGTACTGCGAGATCGCGGGCGGGCACACCGTCATGTTCGACGCGAGTCTCTGCAGCGGGCGTCGCAGATACGTCGGCACCAACATCCACCCGAGCCGCCAACCGGTCATCGAGAAGTACTTGGACACCGAGCCGATCACAACAGATTCGCGTGAGGTCTCCCAGGCGCTCGACGTGTGCTGATCGCCGTATCCGATGCCGTGGTAGATCTCGTCCGAGATCAGAAGAGTTCCGTGCTCGTCGCACCACGCCGCCAAGGCGGCCAACTCGTCGGGCGAGATCACCGTGCCCGTCGGATTTGCGGGGCTGGCGACGATCAGACCGGCAGGCGGCGACGGCAAAGCCTCCAGCATGTCCACGGTCGGCTGGTATCGGGTTGCCGGCCCGCAGTCGAGTTCGACGACGTTGCAGCCGAGAGCGGCAAGGGTATTGCGGTACGCGGGATAGCCGAGGCGAGCAACCACAACGGTGTCCCCCTCGTCGAACGCGGCGAGGAAGAGCAAGGTGAACGCCCCGGACGAACCGGTCGTCACCACCACGTCTTCGGCGTCGACCGCAATCCCCGATCGCTCGCTGTGGTAGCGCGCAATAGCTTCGCGTAGCGGCAGGATCCCGAAAGTTTCGGTGTATCCGAGTAGTTCGGTGCCCAGAATCTCTCGCGTCGCACGTAGCACCGGTGCCGGCGCGGGAGTCGACGGTTGACCGGCAGCCAACGTCAGAACGTCGCCGTGTGTCCGCTGACGTTCGGTCGCGGCCTTCCATACATCCATGACATGGAAGGTCTGAATATCTGATCGACGAGATTCTGAGCGCACACCCCGACGGTAGCCGAACTGTGGTTCCGCATAAAACGACGACTGCCGATAGTGACGATCCGACAGATTCAGGCGCTCAGTGTGAGTCGATCGAACGAGACCTGGGCCACGTCTCTCGCGCAACATTGATCAACGACTTCCTTCGATCAAAAGGTGCATCAGATGAAAGTTCGCTCAGTGCCCACCGCGGCTCTGGTCACGATCGGCGTGCTCACCGTTGCCTCGTGCGGAAGTTCGTCTGATCCTGGAGGGGAGTCCTCCGGCGATTACGCCAAGGACGGCAGTTTCACGACGATCGTGAACACCGACCCCGGCAACCTTCATCCTCTGATCACCAACTTGACTGCCACGCAGGCAATCAACAGCTATACCAACGACTCGCTGTTGGCCATCGACCCCAAAACCCGTACAGCGGGCTCGTATCTGGCCGAAAAATGGAGCGAGAACGGAACTTCGCTGAACTTCACCCTCAAAAAGGGGATCACGTGTGAAGACGGCACGACGTTCACTGCCCAGACAGCGGCGAACAACATCAACTGGGTCGTCGACAAGACGAACGGCTCGCCGTGGCTGGGAGCGTCGGTACCCGAAACTGCGGTAGCAACCGCTGACGGCGACGAGCTCACGATCAAGACAGCGGAACCTGCGCCCTTCCTGCTCGAGCGCATCGGTGCTCTCAAACTGGCATGCCAGGCAGCACTCGACGACCCCGCCAGTGTTCGCAGCAGCAGCAACGGAACCGGCCTGTTCAAGGTCACCGAAGTAGTGGCCAACGATCACGTCACGCTCGAGCGCCGCGACGGATACAACTGGGGACCGAACGGCGAAACCACGTCGGACACCCTCGGAGTGCCCAAGACCGTCACGATCAAGATCGTGACCGACGCGGCGACGACGGCGAACCTGGTCCTCACCGGAACGGTGAACGCAGCACCGGTGGCCGGTGCGGATATCGAACGTGTGGAAGCGTCCGGCCTGGAATCGATGACGTCGAACACCTTGAGCGGGCAGTTCATCTTCAACCACAATGCTGCTCTTCCCACCAAGGACGAAGCGGTGCGCAGCGCGCTCGTGCAGGCAATCGATCTCGACGACTACACGGACATCAACACCGGTGGCAAGGGTTCGCGCGCTACGGCATTGGCCGTTGTCGATCCGCGAGCATGTGATTACGACAGTGTGACCGGCGTAGTTCCGAAGTTCGACATGACCGCGGCGAAGAAGACCCTCGCCGACGCCGGCTGGAAGCCCGGATCGGACGGCGTTCTGACCAAGGACGGTCAACCGCTGCAGTTGACCGTCATCTTTGCCAACTACCGCGATACCACCTCTGCAGCAGCAGAATACGCGATGAAGCAGTGGCAGGAACTCGGCGCGAAGGTAGAACTTCGTGGTGGTGACAACAACTTCATCATCTCCAACACGTTCGCGGCAAAGGACCTCACGTCCTGGTCGATCTCGATCGGTCTCACCGTTCAGAGTGACACTCCCAGCATCTTCGTTCCGTACTTCTCCGGCCCTGTCCCGCCTGCGGGAGTCAACTTCGCATCGATCGACAATCCCGAATACACCGAACTGGCTGCGAAGGCCTCGGTTCTGCCCGGCCAGGAATCCTGCTCGGTATGGAAGGAAGCGGAACAGGCGCTGTTCACCTCTTCTGACGTCGTTCCGGTGTCCACGTCGCCGAACTTCATGTTCTTCAACGGTGCGACGTCCCTGTACGCGCCGATTGGTGGCACCCTGGCGGGCCCAGGCATCCGAGTTCTGAAATAAGCCGGAAGACAAAGCTTTACGTCTGCATCTATTTCTCCGATTCGAAGGATCTACATGACTGACCGTCCATTTGTTCTCGACGACCTCCACCGTGTGGTCACGCCCACCGAAACCGCACTCTCTCCCGACGGCACCGTGGTCGTCTTCGTTCGCTCGGAAATTGTTGCCGGAAAGGCAACTACATCGCTCTGGGCAGTGTCCCGCGATTCCCAGGCTCGCCGTCTCACTACGGGGCCCGCCGATTCTGCCCCTCGGTTCTCTCCGGACGGAACCTCGATCGCTTTCCTCCGTAAGGTCGGCGACTCCGCGCAGCTGCACCTGATCCCATTCGCCGGCGGCGAGGCCGAAACCCTCACCACAGCAGCATCACTCCCCCTCGGCGCCGGCGCAGCGGCCTGGAGCCCGGACGGCAAAGCCATTGCATTCGCCGCAGTGGTCTCACGTTCGGACTCCACCGATCCGAATGCACCCATCGTCACCGACCGGCTCGGATACAAGGTGGACGGCGCCGGTTGGCTCGGCACCTTCCGGCGCCACCTGCACACCGTCGATCTGGAGACGAAGGCGGTTCGGCGGCTCACCGACGGTGATTGGAATGCAGACGTGCCGTCCTGGTCACCCGACGGCACGGCGCTTGCCTTCACCGCCAATCTCGAATCGGACAGCGATCTGAACCTCACCTTCAGCGCTTACCGCGTCCTCGTCGACGATCTGTCGGTTCCGCCGCAGCGACTCGGTCACGCCACCGGAGTGCAGGGTTCAACACTGTGGCACCCGAACGGAGATTCGGTTGTCGCCATCGGCACCCCCGAGGTCCGTGTCGGAACTGCAGACCTGATCCGTCTGTCCGTCCCCGGCCCTACCGAAACACCGGTCGACGTCACTCTCACCGCTCATCTCGATCGAAACGTGATGCCCGGTGCGCCTGGTTACCCCGGTGGCACACCGGCACTGTCGAATACTCGCGACGAGATCGTGTTCTGCCTCCGCGATCGCGGATGGACGCATCTGTATGCAGCGGACATCGAAACCGGTACCTCCCGCTCCCTCGTCGCCAATCCCAACGAGGTCGTCTCGGCGCTCTCCGTTGCCCGTGACGCCCGCGTCGCCTCCGTCATCATCACCACACAGCAGTCCTTCGGCGAGGTCGCGCTCGTCGATCTCGACAGCGGCGATGTCACCACGCTGACAGAATTCACCGCAGAAGCGCTCCCCGAGGTGACCCTGTTTGCCGCCGAGGAACGCGAATTCACCATCTCCGACGGCCGTACCGTGCATGGTTGGTTGCTGTCCGCTCCCGAAACCAGTGGCGCCGCACCCCTTCTGCTCGACATTCACGGCGGACCGCACAACGCGTGGACCGGCGTTGCCGATACCTATCACCCCGCCCACCAGGTTCTCGCCGCGCAGGGTTGGCGCATCCTGACCCTCAATCCACGTGGATCGGACGGGTACGGTGCAGACTTCATGTACGCCGTCAACGGCGCCTGGGGTACCTCGGACCAAGCCGACTTCCTCGAGCCGATCGACGCGCTCGTCGCCGAGGGACTTGTCGACGGGGACCGACTGGCGATCACCGGGTACAGCTACGGCGGATACAGCACGTGTCACCTGACGTCGGCAACAGATCGTTTTGCCGCCGCGGTAGCCGGCGGCCTGATCTGCGATTTCAACGCCATGGCCGGGGTCTGCGATTTCGGTCCCCACCTCGCGTCGCTCGCGACCGGCACCACTGTTCCCGAGAACTCCGCGGGGCTCCTGGCTGCCTCACCGCTCGCCGCCGTGAAGAACGTGGTGACTCCGACGCTGATCCTGCACGGAAAGTCGGACGAGCGGTGCCCGCTGGGCCAGGCCGAGGCCTGGTTCGCCGCACTGCGCCAGCAGCATGTACCCACCCGACTGGTGGCGTATCCCGGTGCAAGCCACGGGTTCCTCGTCAACGGCTCGATCTCGCACCGAATCGACTACAGCACACGGCTCATCGAGTGGGTCAAGCGATACACCTCCGCGAAGCTGCCCAAGACCGGCTTGGCCAACGCCTCTGCCGGAGCCGATGCCTGGAAGCGTTCACTGGACGTACTGTGTGAGCGTTACGGCGTCACCGGTGCTCAATTCGGTATTCTCACACTCGATTCCAGCGGCAAGGAAATCACCCGTACGACGGTGGCTTCCGGCGTGATCAATGCAGACACCGGGGTCGAGGTCTCCACCGACTCCCTGTTCCAGATCGGATCCATCACCAAGGTGTGGACCGCAATGCTGGTCATGCAACTGGTCGACGAAGGTTTGCTCGACCTCGACGCAACCGTCCGGTCGATCCTGCCCGACTTCGCACTGCAGGACGAGGAAACAGCTGCCCGCATCACGGTTCGGGCACTTCTGAACCATCGCAACGGAATCGACGGTGACCTGTTCATCGACAAGGGGCGCGGAGACGACGTCGTCGAACGCTACGTCGAGGGCCTGCGCGACTTCCGCCAGGTTCATCCACTCGAGGACGGCTTCGCGTACTCGAACTCCGCGTACGTCCTGGCAGCTCGTATCGTCGAGGTTCTTCGCGGCGGCATCTGGGACGACATCCTCAAGGAGCGGATCATCGACCCGCTCGGTCTCGCGCACACACTCACGTTGACCGGAGATGCTCCGAGATACTCTGTGGCCGCAGGTCATACGGGGAACTCCGTCGTGATGCCCGTCTGGCCGATCACGCGCTCGATGGGGCCGGCCGGCTGCATCACCGCCAGCATCGGAGACCTGCTCACGTTCGCCGAACTCGGTCTTCTCGAAGGTCGGAGCGTCGACGGCGTACGAATCGTGTCGGAGAAATCAGCCGCCGCGATGCGTACACCCGAGATCGACATCAGCGATCTGTTCCCGGACAAGTCGGGTTGGGGCTTGGGCTGGTTCCATGAAACCTGGTCGGGCGAAGAGATTTTCGGCCACGACGGCAGCACCATAGGGCAGCATGCGTATCTGCGCATCTTCCCCCGCCACAATGTCGCGATCGCGTTGCTGACCAGCGGCGGGAAGGCCGACGGCCTCTATCGTGATCTCTTCACCGAAGCCGCAGCCGCATTGGTCGGACTCGAACCTCCGCAAGCCCTCGCCCCGAACCCCGCGAGTGTGGAGTCGATTCCGGATTCGGTTCTGGGCAAGTACAGCTCGGGCGGAATAGCAATCGAGTTCCGCCGTGGAGAGTCCGCTGACGAAGCCGTGATCACCGTCATCGGTGACGTCATCCCGAATCCCGAGGAAGACGAAACAGCTCCGAAGAAGCCTGCAACGGTAGCCACTCTCGTGCCGTCCCAGATTCCGGGGACCTGGACCACCCGTCAACCCGGGGCCGCCGGTTGGACGACGGTACGGCCGCACCGCGACGGCGTGTACGTCGGATTCCGCTTCCTACCACGGGTCAACGCGTGACGACGACCGATACACATACGATGACGGAAACACAGAACGCCGAAACACCGAACGCCAGCGAACTCGAGGAATCAAAGATGCAAGAACAGCTTCAGGAACTCGTCGATCAGTGGAGGGTCGAGGCGAACATCCCCGGCGTCTCGGTCGGAATTGTGTATGGCGACAAGGACATCGTCGTCACCAGCGGCATCGAGAGCATCCAAACCCAGCTCCCGGTCACCGACAAGACGATGTTCATGATCGGTTCCACCACAAAGGTTTTTGCTGCAACTGCCGCGATGGCACTGGTCGAGGACGGCCTTCTCGATCTCGACACCCCGCTGATCGAGTACGTCCCCGAACTGACCCTCGCCGACGACGAAGCCACCCGCACCGTCACGATGCGTCACCTCCTGACGCACACCGGCGGATTCACCGGCGACGCCAGCCTCTCGGCCGGTTGGGGCGAAGACGCCCTGGGCCGGTCGATTTCACGGCTGAAAGAACTGCGACAGGAATTTCCCGTCGGAGAAGTCTTCTCCTACAGCAACTCCGGGTTCGTTCTCGCCGGATACGTCGTGGCCAAGATCAGCGGACTGACCTTCGAAGAGTTGGTCAAGCAGCGCGTTCTGGACCCACTCGACATGAAGAACTCGGCGTTCCTGCCCTGGGACGTGATGACTCACCGGTTTGCACTCGGCCACTACATCCGCGACGGTGAGCCGTTCGTGTCCAACGAGACGGGGCTTGACCGCGGCATGACGCCCTGCGGCGGAATGTGGTCCTCGGTGCGCGATCAGCTCGTCTGGGCACGCTACGCACTCTCGGGCGAACACCCCGGTGAGGGACAGCCGCTCGACGAGTCCACCCGGTTGCTGATGCAGAAGCCGCAACGTCCCGCAGCGATGATGTTCGAGGAGGTCGGCATCGGCTGGCTGCTGACTCGATACGGAACCACCCAGGTAGTGCGGCACGGCGGAAACGTCAGCAACCTCCAGGTCTCCGAGTTCCTGACGGTGCCCGAGAAGAACTTCGCCGTCACCGTGCTCACCAACGCACTCGGCGGCGGAATCGGCAAGAAGATCGTCGACTGGTGCATGGCCAACCTCGCGGAACTGCCCGCTCCGGCATCTCTCGACGTGGTCGAACCCGCTCCGTCGGCCGTCGACGCCGTCCTGGGCAAGTACCAGGCCGGCAACCTGACGATGACCGTCGCCCCCGGCGACGAGGGAATCGGCGTCCGCATGGGCAGTGCGCAGGACCTCGGCGAATACGAGGACATCGTCTGGCCGCCGGCGATCCCTATAGCCTTCCTCAACGACCTCGACTTCGCTTCACGCGCCGACACCACGCGGACGTTGGGACGCTTCGTCACCGACGACACGGGACGCGCCGTGATGCTCGAATTCGGCGGCCGAACCGCCAAGCGAGTGGCTTGATCCTCTAGACGGGTGACGCGGTCCGATCACGAGGCCGCGTCACCCGTCCTTGTATATGCACAGCCTTTACATGTACACAGCCTTTGCATGTACACAGCCGCGAAGGTACAGACTGGACGCCATGAACGTCATCGGCGAGTCGATTCTGCACCCGTCCCGGTGGAGCGTGCGTGCCCGGACAACCGTGGCATCGACGCTCGTGATCGCCTTCTGCCTGGTGATCGCCGGGCTTGCACTGGTTTTCGTACTGGCGAACTCCCTCCATCTATCCGCACTGAACAGTTCCGAAGCTCGCGCCACGCAATTGGTCCAGCAACTCAGCGGAAAGAGCCCAGCCGATCTCGACCCGTCACTCCTGTCCACCGACAGTCAGGTCGGAATCGTTCAGATCGTCGACGCCGATCATCGAATAGCGGCCCAGTCTCCCGGAACCGAGAGCGGCCTACTGTCGGAACAGCTTCTCGGCCCCGACGAGTCGGACGCCTACGGGAGGGTCAAGAAGTCCGACGACGAAGACTACTGGCTGATCGGACGCGGCGCGCAGACGCCGACCGGACCGGTCACCGTGTTCGTCGGCGCCGACCGCGAACCCGTTGAAACCGTGGTGACCACTGTTGCCGTTCTGCTGGCCATAGCCGGGCCCCTGGTTCTGGGACTTGCCGCGTTCGCCACGTACCGCCTGGTGGGTTCGGCTCTCGCTCCCGTGGAACGCATCCGCGCTCGCGTTGCCTCGATTTCGAGTGGGCGCCAGGGTGAACGAGTTCCGGTTCCGTCCGGGAACGACGAGATAGCCCGGCTGGCAACAACAATGAACGACATGCTCGCGCGCCTCGACGAGGGTGCACTTGCTCAACAACGATTTGTCAGCGACGCCTCACACGAGTTGCGCAGTCCGCTGTCCACGATCACGACGGCTCTGGAACTGGCACACCGACGCCCGGATCTCCTCGACGACGCGTTGATCGAAGACGCACTACTCCCCGAGGCGCGCCGGATGCGGCAATTGATCGAGGATCTTTTGATTCTCGCGCGCTCGGACGAAAGCGAACTCGAATCCGTCGGTACCGTCGTGGACGTCGACCTCGACGACATTCTGTTCGCCGAGCAGAAGCGGATCGACGGTATCTCGGAGATCGCGGTCACCGCCCGTGTTGCTCCGGTTCGCGTCTCCGGGGACCCGAGAGCGTTGGCGCGTATGGTGCGCAACCTGGTCGACAATGCAGTGCGGCACGCCGAGACCATGGTGCATCTCGAATGCTCCGAAGACGGCCACGACGCCCAGATCGTGATCGAGGACGACGGGCCCGGAATCCCTGCAGCAGAACGCGAACGAATCTTCGGACGCTTCGTCCGCCTCGACCAGCCGCGGTCGAGGCAGGGAGGTGGCTCCGGACTCGGGCTCTCCATCGCGTCGGAAATTGTTGCGGCGCACCACGGAACCATCACCGTTGGCGAGAGTGCCGGCGGCGGGAGTCGATTCGAGGTGACGATTCCGCTACCGACCGACTGAAGATCAGGCACTGCCGACAAAGCGGTACCCGACGCCTCGAATGGTTTCGATGCTGCGGGTTCCGAACGGGAGGTCGACCTTCTTCCGTAGGTATCCGATGTAGACCTCGACGATGTTCTCGTCACCTTCGTAGTTGGTGTCCCAGACGGAGCGAACGATCTCGCTCTTGGTGACCACCACTCCGTTGTTGCGCATGAGGAACTCGAGAACGCTGTACTCGCGTGGCGTCAGCGTCAACTCGATTCCCGCTCTGATCACCTGATGTTTCGCGGGGTCGAGGGACAGGTCTCCCACAGTGAGTATCGATGGACGCTGGGGAGCGCCGCGCCGGACCAGTGCGCGGAGCCTCGCTAGGAGTACGACAAACGAGAAGGGTTTGACCAGGTAATCGTCGGCACCGAGGTCGAAAGCATCAGCGAGGTCGTATTCGCCGTCCTTCGCCGAGAGCATGAGGATCGGCGTCCAGACCTCCCGGGCGCGTAGGTCCCGCACGATGTCGTATCCGTGTTTGCCCGGCAACATGATGTCGAGAACGATCACGTCGAATTCGTCGTTGCAGGCAGTCGCGAAGCCGTCGTCCCCGTTGAGTTCCACTGCGGTCACGAATCCCTCGGCTACCAATCCCCGCCGGATCGTCTCGGCCAGGCGCACTTCGTCTTCGACTACCAGTACTCGCACCACCGGCCCCGTTTCGTCGACACGCAGTTGTTCGGATGCACCCAGTAGAGCAGACGGTAGGCCCATGACCGAGTTCCGTTCAGCATTTCTTCAGCTTCGGATCGTCACACTGCATTCATGCCAGCAACTGTGTCGACCGTGCGAAACGTGGTCACCGAAGTCTTGACCGAGAGCACCACTGCAGAAATTGCGGTTGCCGCAATCGTGGTTGCCGCCGCGCTGTTCGCCTTCGGTTCGATCTACCGGGCGTCCAGCGTTCGGTCAACAGCGCTCCGCGCCTGCGGACTCGTGCTCGCACTCGTGACGCTCTCGATCCAGGTGTATCGAAACGGATGGTTGACGAGCTTCGACGAACCGCTGACCAACTGGATGGTCGATCATCGGAGCGGCACCCTGGACCAGATCGCAGTCGCAGTCACAGATCTCGGCAGCCCGGTAGCCACCGCGCTGCTCGGGATCACGTGCGGAGTGCTCATCTCGTGGCGAGCGCGTTCGGTAGTTCCAGGCTTGATCGTGATCGGAACCGTCGGCGGTGCAGCAGTCGCCTGCACAGTCGTCAAAGCACTGGTCGGCCGCGAACGTCCGCCGACCAGTATCCAAGTACTTCTCGAGACCGGCCACTCGTTCCCGTCCGGTCACGTGACCGGCACAGCAGCGCTTTTCGGCATTGCGGTTCTCGTTGTGAGCGTCGACCGAACGCCGGCCGTCAAACGCCTTCTGATGCTTCTCGCCGTGACGGTCACCGTTGTCGTCGCGCTCACTCGCCTCTACTTGGGAGCTCACTGGCTCACCGACGTCGTTGCCGGAGCCGTTCTCGCTACGCTTGCGGTCACTGTGGGAGGAGCAGTCTTCCGGTTCGTCGGCACGCACAAACAAGCCGAATCAACTACTGCTGCAGCGTGCTCTGAAGAACCTTCAGTACTTCACGAGCCGCAGTCGGCCCGGTATTGAGGTAGAAGACGTCGTCGTCGACAGCAACGGCATGATTGGCAACCACCCCACGTAACTGCGCCCACAACGGCGCGTTGGTCAACGTCGCCGGGTCCCCGCCCTGCACCCCGTAGAAGATCCAATCAGCGTCCGCCACGTTCAGCTCTTCCTCACTGATGTCTCTCGAAGTGTCGTCGAATTGCTGCGACTCCGGACGCGCCAGACCGGCATCCTGGGCGATACTTCCGGTGAATGAAGGAATACCGAAGATGCGCAGGCGATTTCCGTTCTGTCGGGTGAACGACACCGTGGGCGGCGATGACAGGGAAGCACCGAGGGCCGCCGCGTCGGCGTTGAACGTATCCAGTAGCGCCGTCGCCTGTTGCGTCTTTCCGACTCCGTCGGCTACCAGCAGGAAGTCCTGCTTCCAGTAGACACCGGTCCCCTGCGTTGCCACCGTGGGTGCGATAGCCGAAAGCTGGTCGTAGAGCGAATCAGCGTCCTTTCCTGCAACATTCATCAAGATCAGGTCAGGATCGAGCGTGACGATCGCTTCGAAATTCGGGGTGAAGCGACCACCAGCGTCAACGACATCACCTAGCTGAGTACGGAATTCCGGGTAGGCAGCCGACAAGTACGGCGGAACCAGGTCCGCACCGTCACCACGCGTCGAACCTGCGGGCACGACACCGAGCGACAGCAGTGCGTCGGCCTGTCCGGTCGAGATCACCACCACCTTCTGCGGCTGCGATTCGATCGTGGTGTCTCCTTTGAAGTGAGAGACGGTGCGAGGAAACTCGCCGTCCGACTTTCCGCTCCCCATTCCGGCCGGGACTGCTCGCGGAGCGACGAACGCAGAGTCCGTCGGCGCCGACGCACTGGTCCCTGAATCTGTGGTCGAGGCGTCCTCGCTCGAGCAGCCACTGAGAGTTGCCGCCAATGCCAGCGCGCCGATCAGCATTGCACTGCGTGACTTCTTTCGAAAATTCATGATCATGTCCCGTACGTCGTGAAGCATGACAGCTTTTACTTCCGCCATGGTTAGGTGACCCTATCCTTCGAAGAACTGTAAACTATATCTGTGTCAGATACAGTTTCAGGGCGTGGATCACACGAGATCGATCACTACTCTGATCGCGTGCCCACTGCAGAAGAAACGTCGAGATCACTCATCGCTGCAGCATTCGAATTACGTCGAGCGCTGCGCGAATACATGGATGCGTCGGGCACCGACGCGACTTTGCCGGAGGCACAATCCGAAGTACTTCACGATGTAGCACGTCATCCGGGCACTCGGATCGGGGCGGTGGCCGATCGACTCTCCCGGCGCCCGAACACCATCAGCACACTGGTGCGCACCCTCTCCGACAAGGACCTGATAGAGCGGCGACCCGACACCACGGACGGCCGAGTGAGCACACTTTTCGTGAAGGACGAGCGAAGCGCGCGTCGGGACCGTCGGTCCGAACTTCGCATCGGCGTCCTGGCCCAAGAACTGGCAGGTCTCGACGAGGGTGACCTCGACACACTGACCGCTGCCATCGGTATCCTCGACCGAGTCAATCGATCATTGAGAGTTCATGCGCCGCAGTAATGCGGCGGTAATGCTGCTCAGGTGACGTTCCCACTCTTCTCGTAGACGTCGGCAAAACGCTTCATCTGCTCCGTGATGCCCGTCAGGCTGTACCCCGTACGCAGTTCCACCGACGCGACCTGGCCCGAAACCACGGACGGAAGCCTCGTGAACGTCGGCGAATCGAGTTCCGGCGCATCCGACCACGTCGGCGGAATCAGAACGAGATCGGCCGGAAAGATGCCTGGCTCTTCCCAACTCGCCGATGCCCAGAAACCGTCCTCGCTGTCGAGCTTGGCGAATTCGACGCCCATCGTTTCGAGAATACTTCCGAGTGGAGTCCATCCCGGCACGGCGTAGTCCAGGCTCGATTCCAACGGAATCACGTATGCAACAGAGATATTCGTCCGCGCTGCAGCCAATTCGCGCACCCGATCGCCGAGCGCACTCAGCTCTTCCCGTTTCGCCGCGTAGACCGGCGAGGTGTCGGTGCCGCCGATGCCCTGGACCAACGAACTGAAGCTGTCCAGCGCCGCTTGCGCCCCATCGGTGATCTTGACACCTGCAATGGGAGCAACCTCTTCGACGCGAGCGATGTCGTCGCCCCAGATGCTGCCGAAGTTGCCACCGTTGTACGAACTCCAGATGTCGATGACAAGATCCGGGTTCACGGCCAGGAGTTTCTCGGCGCTGATGTCCGTGTCAGTCTCGCTGACATGGGCAATTCCGCTGAAGTCGAATGCATTCAACGTTGATTCGTCCAGCCTGGAGAAGCCGATGATGCCGACCGGAACGACGCCGTATTCGAGCAGTACCGGCGCGGTGTCCGCCGTCGCCACGATGCGTTCGGGGATCTTGTCGAGCGAAATCTGCTGACCACGCGCATCGACGTACGTCCACGCTTCACTGTCGTACGTCCACGCTTCACCGTCGCCCGTCGTGTCGGTCGTCGAGGTGCCACACGCAGCCAGCACCGTCGAAAGTGCCACTGCCACAGCCATGAAGATGGTCCTGCTACCGCGTTTCGAACGCCGCGCAACAAAATCGATCACTTCTGCCCCCATGCTGTCGAGCGGGTGTCGGGAGAACTCCGAACCCGGAAAGTAAAGTAAGCCTCGCCTACATGGGTAACGGTAGAGCGGATCAGGAGTTGACGCAATCGCGGAGTTTTGTCAGAGAATGTCGAAATCGGATCAACGATCCGCGTTCTTTCGAAAAACCATCGGCGTGACACCGGTGGACTGTTTGAAGGCGGCGACGAAACTGCTGGGCGTCGAGTATCCGATGCGTTCTGCCACGTCGGCGACCGCAGCCCCTTGGCCGAGCAGGGACATCGCCACGTTCATCCGAAGCAGCACTCGCCACTGGCCGAAACTGACGCCGGTGTCCACCTTGAATCGACGAGCCAAAGTGCTGGTGCTGACACCGATCTCGTTCGCCCAGTCTTCGAAACTGCGCGGGTCCTCCGGTCGAGCCAACAGGTCGCGCGCAATCCGGCCGACCGGGCCCGCATCGGGAATCTTGATCGCCCCGCGCGCGTCGCTGGGAACAACGAGGTCGAAGAACACTCGCTCGGCGCGGCCCCTCGCATCGTCCGACATCTCGCGAGCACTCAGATGCAGAAACAGTTCGTACAGAAGTGGCGTGCCATGTACCGCAACCGGATGATCGCCGAGCGAAGGCCCTTGTCCGACAGCACAATACACGGTCAAGAATTGCGCACCCGCGGCAACGCGCACCGAGTGTCGAAGCAGTGCCGGTATCCACAGCCCGCGCCCCGGGAGCAACGTCCACATCTGAGCGCCTGAGCGCACAACCACAATGCCGGAACGAGGGAACAATATCTCGTTCGATCGGTGTGAGTGGGTTTCCCACGTCACCGGTTGATCAGCACTCGACGCACCACCCCACAGAACCAAATCTTCAGGCTCGTCGTCCAATTCGTGTTCGGATACCACCAACTCGTCGTTCGACGGCACTCCCCACCGGAGCCAATCACCGTCGATCTCGGACTTTGTCCGCCTCACGTCTACATCCCTGGGTCGAGCGTCGCCTGTCCACGTGACTCTAACCCCTGGACATACCGAACAGGTGCGGCAGAAACCGATCCCACCGCACCTGTCAGCGAGTTACCCCGCTAGTTCATGTCGTTCGCGATGATGTTCTCGATATTCCGTTCGGCAAGCGCGGTGATGGTGACAAACGGATTGACGCCGACATTGCCCGGAACGAGGGATCCGTCCATGACGTACAGACCCGGGTACTCCGGCAGACGACCATAGCCGTCGGTCGCCTTGCCCAGCACACAACCGCCGAGGGGGTGATACGTCAACTGGTCACCCCACGTCTGTGTCGGGCCGAAGAGGTCGGTCCGGTAGATCGTGCCTTCCTTCTTGTTGATCTTGTCGAAGAGTTTCTTCGCCATGTCGATCGACGGCTGGTTTTGCGAGCGTTGCCAATTCAGTCCGACTTTGCCGGTTGCCGAGTTGAATTGAAATTGAGCGCGTTGCGGATTCTTTGCAATCGCCAAGTACAGACTCACCCACAGTTCGGTACCCGCCGGGAAGGGCGCGATTTCCGCGAAGACGGGAGCGGATGTGTCGGCCCAGTTGTCGATGCCCATCACGGGGATCGCCGACTGCTTCGCGCCGGTCGCGTCCCACATGTGATTGGCGCGGCCCACCATCACGTTGCCGTTGTGACCCCACTCCTGCCCCACAGCACCCGGCAAATTCGCCAGTTGCCCTTGCGCTTTCATCGAGACCAGAAGCTTGCTGGTACCGATACTGCCCGCCGCGAAGAAGACCTTGTCGGCTGTCACCGTCTTGGTGCCGACGGTGTTGCCCTGCTCGTTGATCTGATTCATCACCACTTGATAGCCACCACCGGTCGCGGCCGGCGCAACCGAGGTCACGACGTGCAGCGCCGAGATCGTGAGCTTGCCGGTGGCGGATGCCGCAGCGAGGTACGTCTTGTCCAGCGACTTCTTTCCCGCGTTGTTGCCGTAGATGACCTCACTCACCAGGGCAGACTTGGTGACCTGACCAGCAGCTTCCTGCTTCATGTAGTTGAAGTCGTACACATTCGGCACGAACGTTGTCGTGTAACCGGATCTCTCAGCGGTCTTTCGGCCGGTCCGTGCGAACTTGTAGTACTCGGTCGACTCGAACCAAGCCGGGTCGATGTTGTTGACTCCGAGCGCAGCGTTGGCCCGCGGGAAGTACGTCGAGTACATCTCGTTGGAATCGACTCCGGGCAGGATCTCTTCGAAATAGTTGCGCTTGGGTGTGACGGCCATGCCGCCGTTCACCAACGATCCGCCGCCGACCCCTCGACCTTGGTAGACCTTGATCCCGCCGAAGTCCTCGGCGTCGAGAACACCGACGTAGCGACTGATGTTCTTGTCCACCGAGCCGCCGGAAAAGTGTGAAACCGGTTGAACTGTACGGTCTCTGAGCCAGAAGGAACGGCCGTCAGGTGAGAGCATCGGGCAGAAGACCTTGCCGTCGGACCCTGGCGTGGTCCACGACTTCCCCATTTCGACCATGTGTGTGTCGATTCCGGCCTGCGTCAACCGAAGAGCCGCAACGGCCCCGCCGTATCCGCTGCCGATCACGAGCGCGGGGACACGGTCTCCGTCGTTCAATGCTCGCCTGGGCGCCGCGGCCGCCGTGGTCCACGAGGACGAGAGCGCGGCGGCCCCCACAGCTAATCCTGTTGCTGCCAAGAAGTTTCTACGCGAGAGCGTGGAATTGGTACGTGCGTGCCGTTCGTTGGATCCAGCGCGAATGCTCAAGTGTGCCCTTCTCTTTCCGTGACCCCCGCGCTGAGATATACCGGGAGAAACCGAACGAGAAGTCCATACTCGTGGGTAACTTGAAGGAACCGTTGATTTTCCACGAAAAGGGCCGATGAACAGAAAGTTCACCGGCCCTCCGAAAGAACGAGTCAGGGAAGAGAGATGCGACCTTCGACGGCGCCGAGTCCGATGTCCTTGCGGAAATGACCGCCGGGAAGCTTGACGTCGGCGATCTTTGCGTAGGCGTCGTCGCGCGCTTCGGTCAGATCCTTGCCCACTCCGACAACACTCAGCACACGTCCACCGGCCGAGACGACGGCTCCGTCTTCACGCTTCTTGGTACCGGCGTGCAGGACTCCGTCGGCGTCGGCTCCGGTGATCACGTCGCCGGTGCGCGGAGTCGCCGGGTAGTTCTCGGCAGCAATCACGACCGTGACAGCGGAACCGTCGCGCCACTGCAACGGACCGACCGAATCGAGTGTTCCGGTCGAGGCCGCATTGAGTAGGCCACCCAGCGGTGTTTCGAGGAGAGCAAGCACGGCCTGCGTTTCGGGGTCACCGAACCGGCAGTTGAATTCGACCACCGCCGGGCCGTCGACTCCGATCGCCAGACCCGCATAGAGAAGACCGGAGAAGCTGCTACCGCGTGCCACCAACTCGGCAGCGACAGGCTTGACGACGTCGTCGACAATCTGCGTGACCATCTCGTCGGGCAGCCACGGCAAGGGGGTGTACGCGCCCATGCCGCCGGTGTTGGGTCCGGAGTCTCCGTCGCCGACGCGCTTGTGGTCCTGAGCCGGAAGCAGCGGGATCACGGTTTCGCCGTCGACGAGGCAGAAGAGCGAAACTTCCGGACCGTCGAGGAAGGATTCGAGGAGAACCGGATGTCCGGTCTCGAGCAGTTCCGCGGCATGGTCGCGTGCGGCGAGACGATCCGTCGTGACGACAACACCCTTGCCCGCGGCCAGTCCGTCGTCCTTGACCACCCAGTTCGGCCCGAAGCGGTCGAGCGCTTCGTCGAGCTTGGCCGGATTGTCGACGATCTCGCTATGCGCGGTCTTGACGCCGGCAACAGCCATCACATCCTTGGCGAAAGCCTTGGAGCCCTCGATGCGGGCGGCGTCGGCCGACGGCCCGAAGCAGGCGATACCTGCTGCACGCACCGCGTCGGCGACACCGAGGACCAGCGGAACCTCGGGCCCGATGACGACGAGGTCGGCGTCGACCTTCTGGGCCAGCGCGGTAACCGCGTCACCCGAAGCGACGTCGACGGGGTGCTGCTCGGCGATTTTTGCGATCCCGGCATTGCCAGGCGCGCAGATCAGGGCCGTGACACCTGGATCGCGAGCAAGAGAGAGAAGGAGGGCATGTTCACGGGCTCCGGAGCCGATTACTAGTACGCGCACGGGGAACAGACTACGGCCTGCGATAACAGCGCTCTCGGAGTGCCACTGACGGGGCCAAGGTCCCAGCGTTCGACCTTTGTGCGAAATATCCGTTTCGAGATGCGATCATATGAATACCTGAATAGGTGAACAGATGTTTTTCGGACACCTGTCCACCAAGGAAAGGACACCCGTGAAACTCCACAAACCAGGCGTTCTGACGCTCACCGCAACCGCCGCAATCGGCGCACTTCTGATCACGTCGTGCAGTAGCCCGACTGGCACCGACTCATCGGGCAACGACAACGGCCTGGTCCTGGCCGACGGCTACGAATTGGGCGGCTACAACCCGGTCGCAGGTTTCGGCGCCGCCGGTGAAGCCAAGATGTACGACGGTCTCGTCCGGCTCACCGGAGGCACCGGCATGCCGGGATTCGAGCCGTCTCTGGCGGCGGAGATGCCCACCGCCAACACCGACGCAACAGTCTGGACGGTCAAACTCCGCGACGGGGTCACCTTCTCCGACGGATCGACCTTCGACGCCGCCGACGTGGTTGCCACGTACAAGGCGATCCTCGATCCCGCTTCCGCCTCCGAAGCGCGGTCGTCGTACGACATGATCAGCGACGTCGTGGCCGTCGACGACAGCACAGTCGAGTTCCGCCTCGCCTACTCGTATGCGCCGCTGCTGACGAAAATGCTGATCGGCATGGTTCCGTCGGAATCCCTCGCGACACCCGGGCTTGCCGCCGAGTCGCCGTTGAACACCGCGCCCGTCGGTACCGGTCCCTACACACTCGTCGACCTCTCACCGGATCGAGCGGTCTTCGAGGCGAACGAGAACTACTGGGACGGTGCACCGGAGATCAAGAAACTCACTCTCCTCTACGTTCCTGACGACAACACCCGAGCCCAGCGCATGGTGTCCGGCGAGATCGACGGCACCAATCTCCCTCCACTGCTTGCCAATACGTTTTCGGGCAAAGACAACATGTCCGTGACGGCCCACCAGTCAGCAGACTGGCGCGGCCTCTCACTCCCGACGAACAATCCCGTGGCAGGCGACAAAGCCGTGCGGATGGCACTCAATCGCGCCGCCAACCGCCAGTCGATGATCGACAACGTCCTGGGCGGACACGGCCGCGTTGCCGCCACTCCGATCCCCGAGGTGTACGGCGACTCGTACAACCCGAACGCAACCTTCGCCTACGACCCGACCGAGGCCGAGCGAATTCTGACCGAAGCGGGCTGGATCGAAGGCGCCGACGGAATCCGTTCGAAAAACGGTCAGCGGGCGCAGTTCACGATCATGTACAACTCCGTCGACACCGTTCGACGTGATCTTGCTCAGGCATTTGCCTCCGACGCCCTTGCGGTCGGCATCGAGGTGGATCTCGAGGCGCTCTCCTGGGACCGCATAGACCCTCGAATCAACCAGGATTCGACACTTCTCGGTGGCGGAGACGAACCTTTCGACCCCGACACGCAGGCGTACGACGCGCTGAACTCGAAGTACATCGCACCCGGGGTCGGCAGCATCTACGACAACGCCAGCGACTACTCCAATCCAGCAGTCGACGCAGGCTTGGAAGTAGGACGCCGCAGCCTCGACCAGGCAACGCGTGACGCCGCGTATCGCGACGTTCAGCAGGCGTACGTCGAGGATCCCGGATTTGTCATCCTCGTGTTCCTCGACCATACGTACGTTTCGAAGGATTCCGACTGGCAGATGTCCGGGCCGGTACTCGAACCACACTCACACGGTGTGACCTGGGGTCCGTGGTGGTCACTGCAGACGTGGGCCAGAGGGCAATGACAGCGGTCGACGTTCGGGCAGACACGCGGCCGACGCAGGGCCACCGTGACAACTCCCGCCGAAAGGCCATCCTCACGATGGTCGGTCGGCGGGTGTTGTTCATCGTGCCGGTGATCGTCGTGGTGTCCGCGGGACTCTTTGCTGCCGCTGCGATTTCACCGTTCGATCCGTTGGTCGGCTATCTAGGCACGCGATACATGACGACCAGCGACGCGGACAAAGCGCTGATCGCCGACCAGATGGGTTTCGACAACCCCTGGTACAGCACGTATTGGAATTGGCTCCAAGGAGTATTCACCGGCGATCTCGGGATTTCCAGGTCGTTCAATCAACCTGTTTCCCAAGTCATCTCCGAACGTCTGCCATGGACCCTGCTGCTGGTGGGCATCTCACTTCTCATTGCGATTCTCGCCTCGCTTGCCCTGGGTGTTCTCGCCGGAATCCGCAGTGGAGGAATCCTGGACAAGACCGTGTCAGGGCTGAGCGTCGTAATTCAAGGCCTTCCGCCGTTCGTCTTGTCTCTGGGGGCAATCGCCCTCTTCGCGTTGACCCTCGGCTGGCTCCCCGTCGCCGGACTGACCGACGGGGGTGCCGATCCCACACCGGGACAGGTGATCCGGCACTTGGTGCTGCCGGTGACGGTCCTCGCCATCTCGCAGATGCCGTGGCTCCTACTCGCGGTCCGAGAATCCGTCGTGGGTTCGAAAAGCGAGGGGTCTGTCGCGGGCGCGGTAGCGCGCGGAATCCCGACGCCGACCATCACGAAACGCCACATACTGCCCACATCGCTGGCACCGTTCGTCAACATCGTCGGCGTGCGGTTGCCCGAACTGATAGTCGGAGCAGTTCTGGTGGAAGAAGTCTTCAGTTGGCCAGGGATTGCCGGGGCCATCGTGTCGTCTGCGCGTGACCTCGACATGGCCCTTCTCGCGTTCCTCACCGTCGGTACGACATTGACGGTCATGCTCGGCTCATTACTTGCCGACGTCCTGGTTGCAGTACTCGACCCGAGAGTGAGTACCGATGGCTGAGCGACGCTTCAAGATCGCCCTCGGCGTGCTGATCTTCGTTGCGCTGTACGCGGCGCTGGTCCCATGGTTAGCCGACGTCGACGACCGAGTCACAGACTTCTCGTCGGCTCGCCTGGCCCCGTCCTTCGATCACCCGTTCGGAACGGACTCGGCAGGACGAGACCTTTTCGTGCGCATAGCTGCAGGGATTCGAACCTCACTTCTCATCGCGCTCGCATGCGCGCTGCTCGCCACGGTGATCGGCGTCGCCGTCGGTACCACGGCCGGACTGGTCGGAGGCTGGGTCGACAGGTTCGTCATGCGCGGCACCGACGCTGTCAACGCTCTCCCCCACCTACTGCTCGGCATCGTCATCGTCGCGATGTTCCGTGGAAGCATTGCCGCCATCGTGCTTTCGATCGCACTGACCCACTGGACCCAAGTGGCCAGGATCATCCGCTCCGAGATCTTGAGTCTGCGCGAGCGTCCCTACATCGACGCCGCCATTCTCGCGGGAGCAAGTCGACGTCACGTGATCATGCGCCACCTCGTGCCGGCGACGGCGCCGCAGGCCCTGATCGCAGTCGTTCTCCTGCTGCCCCACGCCGTCTGGCACGAATCGACGTTGTCGTTCCTGGGTTTCGGCCTACCCCCGCACAAGCCCAGTCTCGGAACGCTTCTCGAAGAGGCACGCAGTTCTCTGCTCCTCGGCGGTTGGTGGACGCTGGTATTCCCCGCCGCAGTCCTCGTGATCGCCACCGTCGCAGTTGCAGTCGCCGGTTCGGCCCTGCGGTCGATGCTCACGCCCCCTCGACCTTCGGAGCTACGACTGTGAACCCCGGCCTACGCATCGAATCCCTCACCGTCAGGATCCCGCTGCCCGGCGGATCCGTAGTCCACGCTGCGAGCGACATCGACCTCGACGTTCCAGCCGGCACGGTGACCGCGCTGGTCGGCGAATCCGGGTGCGGCAAGTCGATCATCGCCACCGCAGTCATGAACATGTTGCCGCCGAACGCTTCTCGAACCGGAACGGTCACCGTCGGTACCCCGGACGTCGAGATCGACGTCTTCTCCGGCACCCCCTTCCGCGGACGGTACGTGGCTCTCGTTCCACAATCCGCCGCAACACATCTCACCCCCGTCCGGACTGCGAGATCGCAGCTACAGGAGACGATCGACGCACTCGGCGGCGATCACACTTGCGACGCCTTGGCACTTCGCGTCGGACTCGACCCCTCGGCCCTGAACTGCTACCCGCACGAACTGTCGGGCGGCATGGCACAACGCGTTGCCATTGCCGGTGCGCTGGCCGGGAATCCGTCGGTGATCGTGGCAGACGAACCCACCGCCAACCTCGACCGGGAACTCACCGACCACGTCATGCGACTACTTCGAGAATGCGCGGACGCCGGGGCGGCGGTCCTGCTCATCACCCATGACCTTGCATCACTTACCCGCAGCGGAGTCGCGGATCGACTTGCCGTCATGTACGCATCACGCATCATGGAAACCGGACCGGCTGCCCTGGTGTTTCAGGATCCACTCCACGACTACACCCGAGACCTTCTCGGCGCCTTACCTTCCCGCGGCTTGCATCCGATACCGGGCTCGCCGCCGCAACTCACCGACCTCCCCGACGACTGCGTCTATCACCTACGACGCCCGGAGTCGAAACAGTCCGGCGGCCCGACCGAGTTGGTAACCCTCGGCGAACGCACATACCGAACATTGCGGAGGGTGGGCTGATATGAGTCTGCAAGCTCTGGGAATCACCAGCGGTTACCATCGCAACCGGCCAGTTCTCGAGAACGTCTCGCTCGAGATTCCGCCTGGGAAACTGATCGGCCTGACCGGTCCTTCGGGCACCGGAAAATCAACACTTGCAAGGATTCTCGCCTCACTGGACGCACCGTGGTCAGGCGAAGTGAGGATCGACGGATCGCCCGTTGTGGGTACCAAATTCTCGGTACCCGCAGCACTGCGCGGCACGGCGTCCATGCTGTTTCAGTCACCTCGCGCATCAACCGACCCTCGGCAGACGCTCGCCTCGATCATCGGCCAACCCGGTGATATTGCCGGTAGGACAATCGATGTGGCCGCACTGGCAGCAGAAGTGGGCCTCACTCCCGATCTCTTGTCGCGCAGACCGCACCAGGTCAGCGACGGCCAACTGCAGCGAGCTTGCCTGGCGAGATCGCTGGCGCAACAACCGAAATACCTCATCTGCGACGAGGCGACGGCGATGCTCGACGCTGCCACGACGGCCGCGCTCGTTCGGCTGGTCGAGAGTCGCGCCACCGAAACCGGCGTCGGCGTACTACTTATCAGCCATGATCGCGAATTACTCGACGCCTGCTGCGACCTGGTCCACGACCTCGACAGTATCAGCGCTTAGCCTCCCCGAAATCCATCCTTGACTCGAACGCATGTTCGAGTATGCTTTGGGTAGGGGATCGGGGGATTCAATGAGTGTTCTGTCATCGGATGTGGTGTCTGGTTCTGCGGTGGGGTTGCGCAAACGCCTGTGGCAGTTGTCTGCTGCGGAATTGCGTGATGGTGCTATCGAGGCGAGTGCGGAGATACTGCGCCTGGAAGCCGTTCGAGTGGCGGTGGTCGACGAGCTCTCGTTGCGCCCGGATGATCAGGTGATCGCCAGCCGCGGAGTGGGTTCCTGGTTGGCAGCGAACACGATGTTGCAGGTTCGGGACGGGAAAAAGATCGCCGCCCTCGGTGCTGCGCTGCGGCCGTTTCCGGCGGTGGCAGCCCGGTTCGATTGCGGGGATTGTTCGTTCGATCATGCTGTTTTGATCGTGGCGTTTTGCGAGTCGCCTCCGAAGGGGATGCCGGACGAAGCATTGCCTCGCTGCATCGACTTGTTGTTGGCTGCCGCGTCGGGCGTGGAAGCCACGACCACGAAGGTGCGGAACGTCATCGCGACCTTGGAGCGAATCTTCGAATCCGATGAAATTCCGCCCGCCGAAGACGTCGACCGCAACGAACTCCGGATCGCCTCGACGTTGAACGGTCGGGTGGTGGTGCGTGAGGATTTCGATGCCCTCACCGGCGAAATGCTGCTGTCGGCGTTGTCGAACCTGACGATGCCCACCCCGGCACCCGATGGAACCCCCGATGCTCGGTCGGCGGCGAAGCGGACCGCGGACGGGTTCACCGAACTGATCCGCCGCTATTTGGACTGCGCCAAGACCGGTATGGATGGTGGGCAGCGGCCGCACGTGAACGTACACATCAACGCCCGGGATCTCGCCGAGCACCGGGACTGCGCAGCATCTGCCGCTGCCGCTGACGTCGACGAAGGCTCGCTCGATCTGAATCTGTCGGATCTCGATGTCGGGCACATGCCCTGGCTCGGACCACTCTCGATCTCGCAGACCAGACTTCTCGGGTGCGACTGCTTCCTGTCCACTGTCCTACTCGATGATCACGGAGCGCCGCTCGATGCGAAACCAGGGAAACGGTTGGTCACCGCCGAACAGAGAGTGGCATTGATCGCGAGAGACAAAGGCTGCGCGTTCCCCGGCTGCACATGCGTCCCCGCGTGGACGGATGCCCACCACATCCGGCACTGGGCCAACGGCGGCCCGACCGTGATGAACAACCTGGTCCTGCTGTGCCGTTCACATCACCGCCTGATGCACCGCAAATCCGGGTACGTCGGCAAGTGGGAGATCCGGATCGGGGTCGACAACAAACCGTGGTTCATCCCGCCGCCGTCGATCGACCCGCAG
This sequence comes from Rhodococcus sp. P-2, assembly GCF_016598535.1. Taxonomy (GTDB): domain Bacteria; phylum Actinomycetota; class Actinomycetes; order Mycobacteriales; family Mycobacteriaceae; genus Rhodococcus_F; species Rhodococcus_F baikonurensis. The sequence continues at coordinate 4,701,433 of NZ_CP066779.1, forward strand.
CGGCACCCGTGGCCGGCGAACACCACCTTCAAAACCTGAGGACAAACCTCGGGCATACAACTTCACGCCAGGTCCGCATCGGAGGGAGCACCTCCGATGCGGACCTGGCGTGCGTTCATGTTGGTCAGCCTGCAACCGTCAAGTCGTAGAGGGTCACTCCGTCCACCGTTGTGGCGGTGAAGTTTTCGGTCACCCACGTCGAGATGGCTGTAGCGGTGCCTTCGGCGTTCATACTGCCACCCATCCCCCCGCCCGCAATGAAGTAGTGAATCTTGCCCTCTGCCACGTACTGCTGGAACTGCGCGAGCGTCGGGGACGGATCGCTCCCGTTGAAGCCTCCGATAGCCATGACCGGTGACTGCGTCGCAAGCTGATAGCCCGAGGCGCTGTTGGATCCTATTGCCGCGGCGACCCACGTGAACTGGTCGGAGTTCTCTTCGAGTGTGGACACGACCGCAGCTCCCGGTGTGCTGCCCTGAAGCAAACCACCTCCCGCTCCGCCGCCCATTGCGCCGCGTGTTGCGTCAGTGGTCGATGTGGTGCCGCCCGGAACTGTTGCACCCCCTGGTATCTGACCCATTCCCGCAGGCGGCACCCCCAGTGTCCCTGTCCCTGCCCCGGTACCGTCCGTCCGGCGGTTACCGCCGTCAGCCATGCCACTGAATCCGCCGAATCCTCCACGACCACCGCCGGGCCCGCCCATTCCACCTTCGACGCTCGGTCCGGCAGAAACTATGGAACCGGTGTGCGGAGTGTTGATCGTGTCGATCGCGTACGCAGTCGGACCCGCCAGACCGGTGAAGATCGCCGCGAGAATCACTGCCGCAGCCAATCGACCTCGCGTCACTGCCGGGATCAGCACTGCCACAGCAGCGACGATGCCGACGACCAGAATCGCCCAGCGAAGCCACGGTACGAACGAAGGCGAGCGTCCGAGCAGTACCCACGCCATCGCAATGGTTGCGGCCAACGACACTGCCAGAACGAGGCGAACCCAGAGAACGTCACGATGACGCCAAGCGAATACGGATCCTGAACCGATCAGTGCGGCGATCGCCGGCGCCAACGCAACCGTGTAGTACGCGTGGAAGATTCCCGCCATGAAACTGAAGGTCAGTCCGGTCACCAACAGCCACAGTCCCCAGACGATGAATGAAGCGCGCTGTGTGTCGACGCGCGGCGCCTTGCCCCGCAGCACGATTCCAGCCGCCAGAAGAATCAGTGCGGCAGGAATCAGCCAGGCAATCTGGCCGCCCTGGGCAGATTCGAACAATCGGGTGATGCCGGTACTCCCCCACATTCCACCGCCTGCCCCGCCCCCTGGTGCCATACCTCCCGCTGCCATACCACCTGCGGCCTCGCCCATTCCGGGGAAACCACCGACAGCACCGGTCGCAGCGTCACCAGCACCGCGCATTCCGCCGCCGCCGACGCTTCCGGTCTCGTTGCCGCTCAGGCGTCCGAGTCCGTTGTAGCCGAGCGTCAGTTCGAGAATCGAGTTGTTCTGCGAACCACCGATCCACGGACGTGAGTCGGCCGGCCACAGTTCGACGATTGCCAACCACCATCCGGCGGAGACGATCAGCCCGCCCAGTGCAGCGAACAGTTGAAGTACCCGCTTACCCAGTTTCGGCGGACCGGCGATCAGGTAGGTGAGCGCCAGTGGCGGTACCACCAACATGACCTGTAATTGCTTTGTCAGGAAACCGAATCCACAGAAGACACCGACCAACACGAGCCAGCGGGTGCGACCATCCTGAACCGCGCGCATCATCGCCCACACCGCCGCGATCATCAGGAGCACCAGCAGGGCATCCGGGTTGTTGAACCGGAACATCAGCGCCGCGACGGGAGTGAGAGCAAGAACCAAACCGGCGAGGAGGCCGGCGGCCGCACCGAAGTACCGTCGCACCGTTCCCCACAACAGCGCTACCGACCCGACACCGAGCAACGCCTGCGGCACCAACATCGCCCAGGAATTGAGTCCGAAGATGCGAACCGACAGCGACATCAACCACAGGGACATCGGCGGTTTGTCGACGGTGATCGAGTTGGCGGCGTCCGAGGATCCGAAGAAGAAGGCCTTCCAGGACACCGAACCTGCCTGTACCGCAGCGGCATAGAACGAGTTGGCCCAACCGGATGCGCCGAGACCCCAGATGTAGGCGACTCCGGTGCCCACCAACAGCACTCCGAGCGCCCACGGTTCCCAGCGCGCCTGACGTGGCGGTTCCGGTGCCGGGACCGGTGCGGCCAATCTCTCTGCAGTGGCGGTCATCGATTAGCTCCTACGGGTTGTGCGGTGCGAAACACCCAGCGCAGTGCGATGAATCGACTCACTGTGGCAACAAGATTGGCAATGACGAGTACTGCAAGTTCGACGTGCTTGGACGCGTCAGGCGCCACAACGTCGAGGACGAACAACGATCCGCTGGTGAGCAGTAGACCGAACCCGAACACGAGCAAGCCCTGCATCTGGTGACGGGCGGATCCCTCCGACCCGCGAATCCCGAAGGTGAAGGCTCGATTGGCGGCGGTATTGAACACTGCCGTCACCAGCAATGCGACGGCGTTGGCCCACTGCGCACCCATCACCGAGTGCAGTGCGAGGTAAAGCAGCGCATACGCGAGCGTCGAAATGACTCCCACCACGGCAAAGCGTGAGAGCTGCCCGACCATTCCTCGAGGAACTCCGGGAACCAGTGGTTCACGTCCGAAACTCGCCCTGAGCTCGGCCAGTGGGAGCGAGCCGGTCGACAGTGCTCGTCCGACGCGGACGACACCTTTGAGGTCGGCGACTGCCGTGGCGACGATGTCTACCCGACTGTCCGGGTCGTCCACCCAGTCGACGGGCACCTCGTGAATCCGCATGCCCGCTCGCTCGGCCAACACGAGCAGTTCGGTGTCGAAGAACCACCCGGTGTCCTCCACCAGCGGAAGTAGTTGCCGCGCAACATCGACGCGCATGGCTTTGAATCCGCACTGGGCGTCGGAGAAGCGAGCGTGCAGTGCGCTTCGGAGGATGAGGTTGTAGCTACGCGAGATGAACTCACGCTTGGGGCCGCGCACCACGCGCGACGACCGTGCCAGCCGGGAACCGATGGCGATGTCCGAGTGCCCGGAGAGCAGCGGAGCAATCAACGGCATCAGGGCGTTGAGGTCGGTGGAGAGGTCGACGTCCATGTATGCGACCACGTCCGCGTCGGAGTCGCTCCACACCTGCCGCAATGCTCGGCCGCGACCCTTCGCGTCCAGGTGGACGACCCGGACGTCGTCGAATTCTTCGGCGAGGGAACGTGCGAGCGCCAACGTGCCGTCGACACTGGCGTTGTCCGCGATGGTAATTCGTGCAGAAAATGGCACCTGTGTGCGTAAATGCCGGCGCAGGCGCCGCACGCACGTCTCGAGGCCTGCCTCTTCGTTGTATACCGGGACGACCACGTCCAGCACTACAGTCGTCGCGGAAAGCTCCCCTGCGTCCGTGCTGCCCGCGGTCTGCATGGCTTCTGTCGTCATGCGTCCTAGATTTGTCGGGCCGGCTCCGACGAACCTGCGTCCAGCCTGGGAGTTTCCTGGCAACCGGACGCGGGCTAATCTCGGGGTATGCCTTCAGTCTTCAGCGCCATCATCAACGGGGATCTACCAGGACGTTTCGTGTGGGAGGACGACGACGTTGTCGCGTTCTTGACCATCGCACCGGTCACGCAAGGTCACGTACTTGTCGTACCGCGCGCCGAGGTCGATCAGTGGCAGGACGTAGATCCTGACCTCTTTGCCAAGGTCACCGCGGTTGCACGCAACCTGGGTCAGGCCGTGAGGAAGGCGTTCGACGCACCTCGGGCCGGTCTCCTCATCGCAGGTCTGGAAGTTCCGCATCTTCACGTTCACGTCTTCCCCGCGTACGACATGGGCAACTTCGACATCAGCGGCGCCGACACTTCGCCGTCACCCGAATCTCTCGACGAGGCACAGACCAAACTCAAGTCGGCACTGCGCGACCTCGGCTTCGAGGCAACCGTCTCGACTCGTTGATCGCGCACCTTCGACCGAATTTCGCTGGCCGATAACTGGACTCCCCGCCGCAGCCTCCCCCGGAGGCTGCGGCGGTCGCATTTGTCGCTCCTACCGACCGTGACCTGCGATTGCACACCGAACAGTCCGTTTCGCGCTGTCGCGCGAGCACGAGTTTCGCTGCTACCGTGGGGCGCCGGTCCGGGACCTAGGGCCCTAAAACTAGTTCACGTGTTAACAGTCGGAGGACAAGGGAGCAATGCAGGAACGTGCCAAGATCAGTCGCCGACAGATTCTTCAAGGCGCTGCTGATCGGTTCGAAGTCACGGGGTACGGCAGCACGAGCATGAACGACATCGTGTCCGCGGCACGGATGACCAAGGGTGCGGTCTATTTTCACTTCTCGTCCAAAGACGAATTGGCCCAAGCCGTCATGGAAGAGCAACACCAGATCTCGATCTCGGCTTTCTCCGCGGTAGCCGCCACGGGCGCACCGGCACTCGAACAGCTCGTCATGGTGTGCCACGAGATGGGCCGCCAACTCGTCGCGGACTCGATTGTTCGTGCGGGAGTCCGGCTTAACCTCGAATTGGCCTCTGTCGACGGTTCGCAAGGCCCGTACCTCGCGTGGATCCGCGACCTTCGAAAACTGGCCGAGACCGCGAAGCTCGAAGGCGATATCCGCGAAGACGTGGAGCCGGAATCGGTGGGTCGCGTGGTGATCTCGGCGTTCACCGGCGTTCAGCTGGTATCGAACGTACTCACCCGACGAAGCGATTTGAACGATCGTATCGACGAGTTGTTCTCGTTGCTCTTGGCCGGTGTGGTCTCGGACAAGCGCCGCACCGAGGTCGCCGACCTGGTCGGATGCCGCCTCGAAACCTATGTGTCCTGACCCCGGAACACCCTGACAATCGATTGATTCGGCGTATCGGCACCGAACCGCGCGCCAACCTTCGTCGATTCGTACAAGACCCCCCGTCGTCGACTCACTATCGTCAGATCCACGAATAACCCAGATAGACGGATACCGACGAAAGGGCTTCTCGAATGACCGAAACCGCCACGTACGTTGAGAGCGCACAGCAGGAGATCGCTGCTGTACTGGCCGAAGCGAAGACCGATGCGTTCGTCCACGCACGCGACATCGATTCGGGCGAAGAGTTCGGCTACGGCGCTGACGAGGGTGTCATCCTCGCCTCCGTTTTCAAGATTCCCGTCGTGCTGCAGTACGCCCGCGAAGTTGCGGCCGGCACCCTTGATCCGACCGAGCACGCCACCGTGACCGCCGAGTTCCGCTCCGGCGGCATCGGTATCGGCGGTTGCGCCGACGACGTCACGGCCAGTTGGCGAGATCTCGCTCTGCTCATGATGAGCTTCAGCGACAACGCCGCCACCGATTTCCTGTACGAGCGTCTTGGACTCGACAACATCGTCGCGACGCTGCGTGGGCTCGGTTTGGAGAAGACCAACTTGGTTCGTGACTGCCGCGGTCTGTTCAAATCGGTCTACGACGACCTCGGCGTCGACAAGGGCACCTTGCTGGAGATGCCCCCGATCGAAATTCTCCGGACGATTTCCGTCATGGATCCGGCTCGCTCCAACTCCAGCACTCCTCGTGAGATCACAATGTTGCTGGCTGCAATCTGGAAGGACGAAGCGGGGCCCGCTTCAGCCTGTGAGGAAGTCCGAACGATCATGAGCAAGCAGGTCTGGCCGCACCGCCTTTCGTCCGGGTTCCCCGACGAGGTCACCGTCGCCGCCAAGACCGGAACGCTGGGATTGGTACGAAACGAAGCCGGTGTCGTGGCGTACCCCGACGGCAAGCGTTACGCCGTCGGCGTCTTCACCAAGTCCCACGAACTCACGCATCGCGCCCCGAAGATCGACGCCTCGATCGGAACCGTCGGCCGCATCGCCGTCGAAGCACTCCGCAACAGCTGAGCAGTACCCGCTGACAGCTGAGCAGTACCCGCTGACAGCTGAGCAGTACCCGCTGACAAAAGTGCGGGTCGCGCTGAGAAATCAGCACGACCCGCACTTTTCGGCTTTCGAGCTAGCGCGGACCGCGCAGACGAAGGTGCACCATCAAGCGGAACCGGACGTTGGGATCGTCGAGATCCAACGCGGCCATACCCTTGAGCTTACTTAGACGATACCGAAAGGTATTGGGGTGCACGTGCAATGACGCTGCAGCGTCACCGACATCGCCGAAGGCATTGAGCCACGCATCGAGAGTGTCGACGAACGAGGTCGCATGAGCAGCATCGTGGCTGGCGATCGCCTCGATGGGCCCCAGGTCCGAAAACCCTTCGGCTGCGGCTTCCGACGCAATCTCGAGCAGAATGGCGTCGACGTGGACACTGCTGAAAGTGGCGACGCTGCCCGACGCTCGTCCCGCCAACAACACTTCGAGGGCATGTTCGGCATCACGCTTCGATCGGCTCAACTGTGCCGGCCTGGTCACGACCCGACCGATTCCGATGATCGTGTCGCCGGACGCTCCGGTACGGTCCAGAAAATCCGAAGCCACACGGAACGCCTGCAGTTCGGCTTCGGCCGGGGAATGCCCGCGAACGGACAGCACTGCGTAGCCGGTCCCGTTGACCAAGGCAGCCGCCGACTGTGAGTGGACGGCGCCGAGGTGCATGGCCAGAGCGTCGGTCAGTCGCACCACGTGGGCGGCGTCATCGGGTTTCGACGAACCTTCGAAAGACCTTCGGCCCAAAGCCATTACGAGCGCCGGGCCGGTTCCGAGACCGAGGCGGTTCATCGCGTCGACCGCACCGGCCCCACCGTCGAGAAGGGTTGCGATCAGGTCTGCGCGCAGTCGACGTTCGGCATCCGCGCCGCCGCGCAAACGCAACATCTGCAGCGCGATCAACCCTGCCGAATCGCGCAAGGCTCGCATCCGGTCCTCGGACATCGGCTCACCGGTTGCCACCCACATGGAGCCGAGGAACTCGTCGCCGGCCCGGATGGACACGGCGATACGACCCATTTTCGTACCGAGGGTCTCGGCCGAGACCCACACCGGATCGTCGCTGCGATAGAGCCGGTCGAAAACCCCTGCTTCTTCGAGCACCCGAATGTACTGGTCAGGAACTTGCCGCTCCAAGACGGTCGCGATACGTGGACCGTCTCCTTCTTCCTGGCGGCCCGAGAAGGCGATGACCCGCGAGCTTCGGTCCTCGATCGTGATCGGCGCGTCCAGCAGCGCACTGACAGCGTTGGCGAAGGCGAACAGATCGCCCGCCGGACCACCCCCGCGTGAATGGATGTGCCCGACTTCGTTCCGTGCCGAGAGCACCGAATGAAGCAGACTGGTCAGCTGAACCCACGAGACTCCGCGGGCCAACGTCAACACGACGACGCCCGAGGACATGATGGATTCGCGGTCTGCGTCGCTGACCTCGGTGGTCACTCGCGCGACCACCACTCGCACTCCGCGCTCGGCCAGTCCTGCGACGGACTCCGCGATACGTTTGCCGCCGGTGATGCCGACCAGCAGCACCATGGAGTCGGGCGTCGAGGGTGAGTCGTCGTCGGGGTCGTGAATGACCACCGAAGCGATCTCCTCGACCGCCTCCGGGTCACCGACAACCGGATTCAGCACCGTAGTTCCCACGTCTTCGAGAAGCCGCACCAAACTGATGCGAGGTCGTACGGTGCCCACGTCTATCACTCCTTCGTCCTGTGAACGAAGTGTGTCATAGTGATTCGTCAAAACCGATCCATGCCGATCCATTCGACCGACGTGGTAATCGCTTCGAGCAGGTCAGGGATCGGTTCGACGCCGATACCCGGTCCTTCCGGGACCTTCACGTAACCGTTGTCGAGAACGAACGGCTCGGTGATGTCTTCGGCGAAGTACCGGTCGGAAGCCGACGTATCGCCTGGTAGGACAAATCCGGGGAGCGCGGCAAGAGCAACGTTGGCGGCTCGACCGATTCCGGTCTCGAGCATTCCGCCGCACCACACGGCAATTCCGTTGGCCTTGCAGACGTCGTGGATACGGCGCGATTCGAGATAGCCGCCGACACGTCCCGGTTTGATGTTCACCACGCTGCATGCACCGATGGCCAGTGCGTCGGCGGTAACCTTGGCGGAGGTGATCGACTCGTCGAGGCAGACCGGCGTCCGCATCATCTCGGCCAGCCTGGCATGGCCGCGGAGTTCCTCTTCGGGAAGCGGCTGCTCGATCAGCAGGAGGTCGAAGTCGTCGAGCCGCTGGAGATGGCGCGCGTCAGCCAGGGTGTACGCGGTGTTCGCGTCGACCTGGAGGAGTACGTTTTCGCCGAACCGCTCGCGGACCGCGCGGACCGGCTCGATGTCCCAGCCCGGTTCGATCTTCAGTTTGATCCGCAGGTATCCGGCATCGAGGAAGCCGCTCACCTCCTCGAGCAGTTCGTCGATCGAGTTCTTGATACCCACCGAGACACCGGCCGGTACGCGATCGACTACTGCGCCGAGGTACGAAGACATGCTCGTCCCGCAGGCGCGCAACTCGGCGTCGAGGAAAGCGGTTTCCAAGGCGGCTTTGGCCATCGGGTGTCCGGCGAACTGTTCCATCGCGGCGCTCAGTGCGTGCACGTCGGGATCGGTGAGTTCGCCCAGAGACGGGATCAGGAACTTGCGAAGTACTTCGGCGGCGCCGTCCGTGTATTCGGAGCAGTAGCGAGGCTCGGACATCGCTACGCACTCGCCCCAGCCCTCCGACTCGGAGGTGACGACCTTGATGAACAGCACGTCCTTGGTGGTCTCCGTGCCGAACGAGGTCCGGAACGGCGCCTTCAACGGCAGTGCTGCCCGGCGTAATTCAACTCCGTCGATCTTCACGAGGTAACCTCCGCTGTTGTCCTGCCTGCCTGTGTTCCCGGCGCACGGTCCAGGACATACTTTCCGGTCCTGGTGACAGCGAGAACCACTCCGTTCTCGGCGAGCACACCGCCGAGAGTCTCGCGGACTGCCAGACGCCAGTCGTTCGCTGCCGCCGGATCCGACTTACGTAGTGCGTACACGTCATTCGGTGTAGCCACCGTGACGAAACGATTCTTCGTCGACTTCAACACGGGCAGGCCGGCTTCGGAGATGGACAACAGTTCGCTGGCTCCCAACGACTCGGGAGTCGGGACCTCTCCCGAACCGGCGACGACGTCGGAAACCTTGCTGCTACCGATTTCCCAGTCGATCAGCAACCGGTCGCTGTCTGCGCCGCCGTTGAGACTGTCGTTCATCGGCGCGTAGAAACGCGGCAGATACTGGATCGGGAACGCACCGAGTTTCGAGACGTTGAAGTAGGCATTGCGCGCGACGAGCGGGTCGAAAGTCCACCGCACGTGGAGAATTCCCCGTTCCAGTGCCCACGCTCGCTGGAACAGTTTCAACGCGAGGCCGATGTGCCCGTTCTGCACGTTCGGGAGGATCCCCGTGATGTGTGAATGCAACGAACGATGTTGCGGTTCCTCGAAGAATGCGACCGAGCCGCCGATCAGATCTCCGCCGCGAAAAGCGCCGGCGACGTAGTTACCGGAGTGCGCGAGCGCTTTCATCATGTCCCGATGGACGGGAGGGTTACCGCTCTCCGGCTGCCATACCTTCTCGAACAGACCGAATACCTGTTCCAACTCGGCATGTCCGGTGACGGTTTCGATAGTCACACATGCAAGCAGTGCGGCCTGCTCGGCCTGGCTGATAGCTTGCCGCATCCGTGAAGGCGATACACCTCCGAATGGTTGAACGGTCTTGCGTTGGACATTGTTCGGCGTCGTCATCGTCACAGTCCTCCCTCCAGGATTCGAGTCACCAGACCGGCCAACAAGGTGGCGCGCGGGATCATCTGATCTATCTCTACGTGTTCTGTCGCTGCGTGGGCACCACCGCCGACGGCGCCGAGGCCGTCCAACGTGGGAGTTCCGACTGCGGCAGTGAAGTTTCCGTCCGAGGCGCCGCCCACAGCGCAGTCGCGAAGCATTCCCAGCCCGTTCTCGCTGCTGACCTGGTGAGCGAGAAAGTACAGCTTCTCCGACGACACTGACTCCAAGGGCCCACGGTTGGGTCCTCCGGACACCGAAATTCGACTTTCGGCCAGCACCGGCATCAGTGCGCGGATCGAACGATCGATGCGTTCCTGTTCCTTCGCCGACCACATACGAACGTCACACGACAGTTTCGCTTGCGCTGCAACGGTATTGGTGGTGGTACCGCCACTGATCACGGACGGCACCACCGACGTTCCTGCCGACGGGTCCGCGAGCTCCACCACGGCCTGAATCTGATGTGCGAGTTCCACGACAGCGTTCACGCCTCGCTCCGGTTCCAGTCCGGCGTGTGCTGCGCGTCCTTCGATGTCGACGCAGTACAGCGACATTCCCTTGCGCGCTGTCTTCACCGCGCCGTCGGCCGCGGCTTCGAGGACCAGCACCGCGTCGACCTGACGTGCTTGGTCCTCGATCAGTGCGCGCGAGGTCGGGGAGCCGATTTCCTCGTCGGAATTGAGGAGCACGACCACCCCGTCCAGCGACGGAAGAGACGCCAACGCATGGAAGAGCTGGACGATGCCGGCCTTCATGTCGAAGACTCCGGGTCCGGTGGCGATGTTGTCGGTGACCGACCACGGCAACTCCGCGAGCGTTCCGAGCGGCCAGACGGTGTCGAAATGGCCCAGAAGCATCACCTTCGGCTCCGCGCCGAACGACCAGCGCAAGTGCTGGCGACCGTCGATGCGGATACGTTCGGGAGCGCTTCCAAGATGACGTTCGCCGATTTCGGCCACCACGTCCGCACATGCATCGACTGCGCCGAGATCGGAACTGGGCGACTCGGCGGTTACCAACGCCGCCAGGTCCGCCACCATTGATTTCTTGTCCACTCCGACGCTCTCCTGTCACCGACTTGCAACTTCGCAGTCAAGCTTGGTCGAAGCGACCCTGTCGGATCTTGTCCAAGACTCCTGTCCTTCGGGCTCGGATTCGTCGTGTGTCACGAACAGCTGGGTGTAACAAGCAGGTGCGTCAGGTTCCGATCTCGGTTCGGGCGGCAAACAGTTCGGGGAAGAAGCTCAACTCCAGCGCACGTTGCAAGAACCCGGCACCGCCACTCGAACCGCCGGTCCCCTTCTTCATGCCGATCACTCGCAGCACGGTCCGAAGGTGCCGGAACCGCCACAGCTGAAAGCTCTCCTCGAGGTCGACCAACTCCTCGAACGCCTCGTACGCGGTCCAGTGCTGCTCGACGTTCTCGTAGATTGCCTTGACCAGCGGAATCAGTTCGTCGTTTCGCACGTAGGGCGCGCTGACATCTCGCTCGAGAGCCGACGCCGGAACGTCGTAACCTTGCCTGGACAAGTACCGCCAGAACTCGTCGTACAGTGTCGGCTCCCCGAGCAGGGTCTCCAACAATCGATGGGCGGACGGATCCGATTCGAACACCTTCAGCATGCCCGCGTTCTTGTTTCCGAGCACGAATTCCACGGCGCGGTACTGGTACGACTGGAATCCCGAGGAGTTGCCGAGAACGCCCCTGAACTCCGCATACTCCGCCGGTGTCAGTGTCGCCAGCACGGACCACTGTTCGGTGAGAGTGGCCTGGATGTGTTTGACGCGTGCGATCCGCTTGAATGCGACGCGGATGTCGTCGGCAACGATCGCCGCTCTGGCCGCCCGTATCTCGTGGAGAAACAGCTTGAGCCACAACTCGCTGGTCTGGTGCTGAATGATGAACAGAAGTTCGTCATGGTGTTCGGGCTCGCTCACCGGGTGTTGCGAATCCAGAAGGGTGTCGAGTCCGAGGTAGGCCCCGTAACTCATCTTCTCGGAAAAATCGGTGACGACGTCGTCTTCGATCTTTCGTGTGCCGTCAGTTGCCGACATCTTCGGTCTCCTTCTCAGAATTTCGCCGGGGTCTGCGGAACGATCATGGCCACCAATGCGGCAGCGCTCGTCGCTCCGACCAGGACTCCGAATGCAGCCATGTACGAGAACTGGTCCACCATCCATCCCATCACGAGCGGAGTGATGAAACCGGCGAACTGACCACACCCGTTGATCAAACCCATTCCGGAACCCAGGAATTCGGAGGGAAGTGCCCGCAACGGCATCGCGAAGATCGACATCGAGCACAGACCGCTGATGCCGAGAGCCAAGGTCTCGTAGAACGTGAACATCGCGACGGTGTCAGCAGTTGTCATCAGGAACAACAGGACGGCCGACGTGGCCATACACGGAACCAGAAGAATCCGAGCCCGGTCGTGGAAGTACTTGTCCACCAACCGCCCGCCCACAATCGTGGCCAGCGCCGTGACGATGAAGGGGATCGCGGCAAAGATTCCCGTATCGATCAGCGATAGTCCCTTGTCGTTGAGCAGATAACTCGGCACCCAGGTCATCAGCCCGTACGCGGACATGTTGGCCAGACAGAACAGAATCGCGAACTTCCACACCGACGCGGACTTGAACACCGCGGCGCGGGAGTGCTCGCTCGCGAGGGGTTGCAGCGCAGCCTCCGGATCTTCCGAGATTTCGGTGTCCAACGGCGCCGGCAGCACCAACCACACCACCGTGCCGATCACGGCGCCGACGATCGCCACCAGCCAGAACGCGTCACGCCACCCCACGGCCATGAGGACCGGCGCGATGATCAGCGGTGCGATGCCGGGGCCGAGGTTGTTGGCGCCGAGCATGAAACCCATCGCGGTCGCTCTGGTTTTCGGACGCGTCCGCTCAGCCAAAGCCTTGAACGACGCCGCCGGAAAGAGCCCCTGGCTGATGCCGAACATCGCACGCATGACCATCAGCGAGATGAGCCCCCACGCGAACCCTGTCAATGCTGTGAACACCGACCACAGGATCAAAGCAACGATCAACAGGGGCCTGGGTCCGAAGCGGTCGGCCAACATTCCGCCGGGAACCTGCCCGAGCATGTAGAAGATCGCGAAGACCGAGACCACGCCACCCAACTGCGTACTGCTGAGCGAGAATTCGTCGCCGATCATCGGAAGCGCAAGCCCGATCATGACGCGATCCACCATGTCGATCAACCAGATAGTACTTAGCAGCCCCACCGTAACGGTGGTCGTGCGACGAATCGACTTGTCGTCCATCATGTTTCGAACCGAACCGTCGACCCTCCGCGATGATTCTTCCACTGTGACGCGTTCCGCCTTCATCAAGCCTCCCGAATTGTCTTGTGCTGCATGGACTGGAACATTGAAAGACTGATGAAGTGTGACAGCGAACACGTCTACCGCATTGGTCCGTTTCACCAATACCCGAAGCAACGTTTGGTTGTTCGGAACATGTTCTGCCCCAGGAGATGACAAATGCCGCCGACGCACACGGCGTCGGCGGCATTTCGCGATAGAGTCGCTACTTCATTACGTGCGATTGGCGACTGCGATGATCGTCGAGACACCCGCGGCTGCGAGCCGAGCATTGACAGTGATCAGACCGAGAATGTCGTCGACGCTACCGAGCGTGTGCGAAATCGTGCGGTCCGAAATCCGTCGCGAGCCGGGAACAGCCTCGGCGAGTTCGGCTCCCGTCGTGGTGGGGTGAACGATCTCGAGGGTCCATTCGTCACGCAGCTCGACCGGCTTCAGTGTGTCGGCCTTGCGCACTGCACGCTCGGCGCCTGCTCGGATCTGCTCGCACGCCAGCGAAGGCGGCAGCGAATTGGTTGCCGACCATCCGTGCGCCTTCTTGACCTCGACGGTCTCGGTTGTCGGCGAGGCCGCATCCACCAGGCCACAGATGATGTCGTCACCCGTCACCAACCCGACGGGAACGCCCTGCGTGGCGGCATAGAGGGTGTTGACGTCGGTCTCGGAGACGGACTTACCGTCGAGGCGGACGTCGGCGAACAAACTCGAGAACGTGTGCGCCAGAACGCCGGGGCCGCCGGCAGGTGCGTGGTAGCCGACGAACAGTGCGACGTCGTGATCGGACGTCAGCCCCTCCGCCATGCACTGCATCTTCGGTGTTCCGAAGATCAGACGCGCCCGTGGATCCAGGTCTGCGTGAAGCAGGTTGTCCATCGTTCCGTGGCTGTCGTTGACCAGGACGCTCGTCGCACCGGCGTCGAACGCACCCGCGATCGCAGCGTTGGTCTCGGCGGTCATGAGCATCTGCGCACGGTGGTAGCCGCCACCGCCACGGATCGTCTGATCGAGCGTCGCGATACCCGCGATACCCTCCATGTCCACCGAAATATAGACGTGCATTCCTGTCCTCCATCGATCTCAATCGGCCGAATTGATAACTTCGCTTTCACCTTCACACTCGGCTGCATTCGTTTCTTGTCCGGTAGAACGGTGAGTCGGCCTCCATTTGGGACGTTCACACCAGATTCCGCTACCCGAGCCGTGAAACCATCGGGACATTCGCCGGGCCAGGCGGTTCGACCAACGACAGGAGTGCAGCGCTGATGCAGGTCCACGACATCGTGTTCACCGGCGGCCGCGTCGTCGATCCCGCATCGGGGACCGACGAGGTTCGGGGCATCGCGATCACCGGCGGCAAGGTCTCCGCTTGGGGTCACGACGCGATCGAAGCCCGGCAGACGATCGACGTGACCGGTCAGGTGATCTGCCCCGGATTCATCGACCTGCACAGCCACGGGCAGGAAATCGCCGAGCAGCGACTTCAAGCGTTGGACGGAGTCACGACGGCCCTCGAACTGGAGGCCGGCGTCATTCCCGTCGCGAAAGCATATGCGCGAGCCGGTGCCGAGGGACGCCCGATCAACTACGGCTACGCGACGTCGTGGGCGCACGCCCGAATGATCGAGCTCTCGGGAGCCGATCCCGACGGCGACATCAGGACTCTCCTGCATCATCTCGGTTCCCCGAGCTGGCAGGGCGAGCCCACCGCCTCCCAGCGTGCACACATTCTCGAACTCCTCGAAAACGATCTGGCCGCAGGCGCTCTCGGCATCGGCGTCGTCGTCGGGTACGCCCCGAAATCCGATCCGGTGGAGTACTTGCAGGTGGCGGATCTCGCGGCCCGAGCCGGTGTCCCCACCTACACCCATGCGCGCCCGCTCATCTCGGCCGATCCGTCGAGCCCGGTGGACGGCGCCGTCGAAATCGCCCGTGCAGCAGCCGAAACCGGCGCACACATGCACTACTGCCACGTCAACAGCACCTCGGGGATGCACGTCGACCACGCGCTGTCGGTGGTGGCGCAAGTCCAGGCAGCCGGATCACGCGTCACGACGGAGGCGTATCCGTACGGTTCCGGGTCGACGGCCGTCGGAGCTGCGTTTCTCGATCCGGACAAGCTGCACCTGATGAATCTGACACCACGGTCGCTGACATTCGTGCCCACCGGCGAACGTATCGCGGACCGCAAACAGCTCGAACACCTTCGGGCCACCGACCCTGGTGGGCTGGTACTGGTGGAGTTCCTCGACGAAAACGACACCGTACAGCGCGAATTCCTCGAACGGGCGATGACTTTCGACCGCGCCGCCATCGCGAGCGACGCGATGCCACTGACCTGGCCCGGCCGTTCACCCGCCGATGCTTTGCAGTGGCCATTGCCCGAAAAAGCACTCGGTCATCCCCGCGGCGCCGGCACCTACGCACGCGCGTTTCGTACGCTGTATCGCGAGCGTCAACTGCTGTCGTTGTCGGAGATCATCGCGCGCTGCTCGTTGATCCCCGCGCAGATCCTCGAGGAGTCGGTTCCCTCGATGGCGACGAAAGGTCGGATCAGCCCCGGTAGCGACGCCGACATCCTCGTTTTCGATCCCGAGCGGATCACCGACAACGCCACCTACATCGACGGCACCCGTCCCTCCAGCGGAATCAGCCGCGTGCTGGTCGGCGGGGTACCCGTCGTCGAAGGCGGTGTCGTGGTCGAGGACGCACTGCCCGGTCGCCCGGTACGCCGCCCGTAGCCGAATCACGTTCTGACCTGCATAGTTCTGACAGAAAGTCACCACACATGAACACATCGTCTGCAATCAACGGCACAATCGATGCCATGACGGATTTCGCGAACCCCCCGATCGGTTGGCAGCACAAGGCCTTCGGCACCGACCTCGAAGGTCGCGACGGTTCCGACCTCGAGCCGCTGGGGATCTCGGCGCTCGACGGCAACCTCCTGCTGCCGGTGATGACACTCAACCGTGCAGCGATCGCGCACAATGTCGACCTCATGGCGCAGTTCTGCTCCGATCACGATGTGGACCTGGCGCCCCACGCGAAGACCACGATGAGCCCCGAACTGGTTCGTCGGCAACTCGACGCCGGGGCATGGGCTATGACGGCGGCAACCGTTGCGCAGGCACGCATCCTGCGTGAGTTCGGTGTGGACACCATCGTCATCGCCAGCCAGGTTCTCGATCCCGCCGGCATTCGGTGGATCTGCGACGCCCAGGCCACCGATCCCGATTTCTTCGTCACCACCCTCGTCGACTCCGTCGAGAGCGTCCGGCTGATGGAACAGTTGATCGCGAAAGTCTCACCGGCCAGCCGTATCCGGGTTCTCGTCGAGTTGGGCTACGACAGCGGGCGCGCCGGCGCTCGCACGGTCGAGCAGGCACTCGATGTTGCACGCGCAGCGTCGCAGGCTCCTTCCTTGATTCTCACCGGAGTCGAGGGGTTCGAGGGCATGATGCCAGGAGCCTCGGTAGCCGCCCGCCGTATCTCCGTCGATTCGTATCTCAAATCCGCGCGGGTGTTCACGGAAATCTGTGTGGCCGAGAACCTGTTCGAGAACAACTCCGCGAAGGCTCCGCGGCCGCTGGTCACTTTCGGCGGCAGTGCATTTCACGATCTCGTGGTGCGCGAACTGGCCGGCCGGTGGGCGCTCGACAACGGCGTACGCGTCGTACTGCGCAGTGGTTGTTACATCACCCATGATCACGGTCTCTATGCCGAGACTTCGCCGTGGGCGGACGGTCCGCGAACTCTGCAGGGAGCCGCAGAAGTCTGGGGTGTCGTGCTGTCGATTCCGGAACCCGGCCGCGCGATCTTGGGTTTCGGGCGTCGCGACGTCGGTTCCGACGCAGGCTTTCCCATCGTCCTGTGGCGCCGACGCGACGGATCCAACCGCTCGGCGCGAGAACTGACCATCACCGCGCTCAACGACCAGCACGCGTACGTCGACGTTCCGGCTGACTTCGACGTGACCGTCGGCGATCTGCTCGGTTGCGGAATCTCGCATCCGTGCACCACTTTCGACAAGTGGTCACTGATTCCCGAGGTCGACTCGGAATACCGCGTCGTCGGCACGGTGCACACCTACTTCTGAGAAACAGCTCCCTTAAGTCCTCGTCAGTCGTCCTTCGAGTCACGCGGCAATTCGACGCGGAACGTCGTTCCCTGCCCGAGGGCCGTCTCGACGCTGACGGTTCCGTCGTGCGCTGCAACCAAAGCCGAGACGATGGACAGGCCGAGACCGGCGCCCCCGGTCTCGCGGGTGCGAGAGGTGTCCGCGCGGTAGAAACGCTCGAAGATACGCGCGGCATCCTCGTCACTCAAACCCTGGCCGGTATCCGAAACTTCGACCACCGCGGAGTTCTCGGTCGTACCGACACGAACGGTGACCTGCGCATCCGGCGGCGTGTGTTTGATCGCGTTGCCCACCAGATTGGCGACGACCTGACGCAGTCTGGCCTCGTCACCGTGCACCTCGGGCAGGCCTGGGCCGCCGGTCATCTGAAGTTTGACAGTTCGATCCGGTGCAATCGCACGCGCCGCCTGCACCGAATCAGCCGCAACTGCAAGCAGATCCACCGGCTTGTTCTCGAGCGGTCGCTGTTCGTCGAGCCTGGCCAACATGAGCAGATCCTCGACCAGAAGTCCCATCCTCGACGCCTCGCCCTCGATCCGGTTCATCAGCGTTTCCGTATCGGTCATGGCCCCTTGGCGATACAACTCGGCGAATCCACGAATAGTCGTCAAGGGTGTGCGCAACTCGTGACTCGCGTCGCCGACAAATCTACGCATCTTCTCCTCGGAACGCCGTGCTGATTCCTCCGAAGCCTCGGTCGCCGCAAATGCGTGTTGAATCTGCGCGAGCATTCCGTTGAGCGCCACGGACAGTCGGCCGACCTCGGTGCGGTCGTCACGCTCCGGAACGCGTCGATGAAGGTCGCCGGCGGCAATGGCAGCGGCAGTTTCCTCCACCTCGACCAGCGGACGAAGGCTCCGACGAACCACGAAATACGCTCCGCCGCCCAGGATCAGCAGGACAACCAGGCCGATGCCGAGTTGCAGACCGACCAAGTCGTCGACGGTCTGCTCGTTATCCGTCAGTCGCACACCGATAGTCGTGGTCGTGCCGTCTCGGACCGTCGTGAGAACTCGCCAGTTCACGTCCGAACCGTCGCTCGATCCGACGGTGATCGGGCCGTTGGTGGAATCTTTCGACAGGTCGGGTTCCGTGGTCGTCGACCTGTCGTTCAGGATGATCACCCGTCCGTCCGGGGTCACTGTCCGGACGAAGAAGGGGCTGGGTGGGCGGGTGCCCGGGCCGACGTCACTGGGCGGCTGTAGATCTCTGGTGTGCGGCTTCGCCCAACCGTCGACCGCCTCGTACAGCGTTTTGTCGGTCCGCTGGGTCAGCGAATTCTCCAGAGCAGAAGTGACCGCCACGCCCGACGCCAACAAACCCAGCGCGGCCAACACCAGCAAAGCGGCAACCAAGGTGAAGCGCAGCGGCAGTGAATGGAGACGGAAACGACCCCGCTTCGGAAGCTGATCGTTTTCCGCGGCGGCGATCATTGCCGCGGTTCACGCATCACGTAGCCGACCCCACGCAATGTGTGAATCAGCGGCGTCTCCCCCGTATCCACCTTGCGCCGCAGGTAGGACACGTAGGACTCGACAACTCCTACCTCCCCGCCGAAGTCGTAGTTCCAGACGTGGTCGAGAATCCGCGGCTTGCTGAGAACCGTCCCGGCGTTGACCATGAAGTATCGGAGCAGTGTGAACTCGGTGGGTGAGAGTGCGACCAGTTCACCCTTCTTCCAGACCTCACGGGTGTCGTCGTCGAGTTCGATGTCGGCGAACTTCACGCGCGGCGACTGCTCCGGCGCGACACCGCGACCGGCACGGCGCAGGATGACCCGCAACCTCGTCACGACCTCTTCGAGGCTGAACGGCTTGGTGACGTAGTCGTCCGCGCCGAGCGTCAGACCACTGATCTTGTCGTCAAGCGAGTCCTTCGCCGTCAGAAACAGGACCGGCGCGTCCACGCCGTCGGCGCGGAGGCGTCGAAGCAGACCGAAGCCGTCCATCCCGGGCATCATGACGTCGAGAACAATCGCGTCGGGACGGAAAGTCCGTGCGACGTCCAGACCTTGCGCGCCGCTCGAAGCAGTTGCCACCTCGAAACCCTGGAACCGGAGGCTCACGGAGAGCAACTCCACGATGGTGGGTTCGTCGTCGACGACGAGGATGCGGGCTTCAGGGGTCTTGTCGGTCACGAGAACCATCTTCTCCCTTGGCACTGGAATCCCGCTGTATGTTCCCTGGGAGCTTCCTGTGAACGGCCGAGTGCAGGTGAAAAGCTGAGTGCAGGTGAAAAGCTGGGGCGCAGGGCCCACGAACCGGAAGGACGCGGCATGTCACTGCCCCCACTGTGGAACAGAGACTGCTTGACCTGGCGCATTCCTCTGTTCACCAACAACACTGATCCCGGCGAGGATCCCGGCTTCGCACCACCGGAGTCTTGGGCACAAGCCCTTTTCGATCAACAGCGACTACAACGTCACGATCGGCTGGCAAGGCGCACGCGACATCGGCGGATTCAGCCACTTCGACGCAATGCCGATGGACGACGCAATGCCGATGGACGACGCAATATCGATGGACACTGCATTCGCGGACGCTGCGGTGTGGGTCGCCGATATCGTTCAGACCAAATTGGCCGGCTACGACTTCGTCCAGTGGCCGAGCCGAGGGCGCCATCTGCTTGTTCCTCGACGTCGAGACGGGGAACCGGTGTGGATGGATCCGCACGGTGACGTGACGGTCGGTCGCATCGGAGAGTTGTGCAAAAATGCGACCAATTATGCAGCAACCTAGCTCAGTTCAAATCGCTCAGCTCTACGGTCCGGTGGCGTCTGCGTTGGTCGGCGGCGTGGTGGCCGCATACGCAGTGGCCGAGTCGCGAGTGGACGACTTCTCGTTCTCCGACGACGGCGTTACCTCGGTGGTGATCACGCCGCAGTGGGCGGGAGCAACCGCCGCGGTAGTTGCCGCAGTCGGCGTTGCGCTACTGCATCGCTGGGGACGTGGCGGATTCGCGAGTGTCTTCGCTGCGGCCGGCGCCCTCGCCATCGCGCTACCGACATTCGTTTCGATCTCCGCCCAAATGTCGGTGACTCTGAATGCAATCGGGGCCGGCGCTTTCCTCGCTGCGGCGGCATTTCCGACGAAGGGGCACCGCGGAGCACAAATCGCTCTCGCACTCGGGCTGATCACGACGACCCTGTACTTCGGCGCCGCGGACTTGTGGCGCGATCGCGTCGCCCGATGGTCACTCACACTTCCAGGTGATACCTATCCCGTGCCGTCCACGGTTCCCGTCTGGATTCTGCTCGCTGCAACTCTTCTCGTGGGCGGGGTCGCTTCAGTCGCACGCTCAGAGCAGGCACCGGACGACGTCGACACACGCCTGGTGACGCTGGGAGTTGTTCTGCCTCTGGCATTCACGGCTCTCTATGTGTGGTTGGGCTCGCCGTCGACATCACATGGGTTCTGGTTGACTACAGTGGGGATCGCGGTTGTCGTAACCGTCGCACTGGCTTGGCGGTTGCCCCCGCACGACGGTCGTTTCATACTCGTCGGACTGGCAGTCAGCGCGGTTTCGGTCGGCACGATCCGCTTTTCGTCCGACTGGACTTGGGCGATACCCGCGAGCGCTGCTGCCCTGGCGCTGGGCGTCGTCGTCGGCTGGAAAAGGCCGATGCCCCAACTCGGGCTGGGACTCCTTGCCGTGACCACACTCTCGGGACTGCTGGGTGCCGCCCCGACCATGGTTGCCCACATCCTCGTCCTCCCGCTTGCGCTGGGACTGGCCGTCGCGTCATGCCTGCCTGTTGCGGTCGGAGCAGTTTCGAGCGGGGCCGTACTGCCCTTCGCTCTTACGTTGTTCTCGGTTTCAGCGACCTTCTTGGACCCGGCCGCGCAGGAATTCGGGTGGTCGAGCGGTCCGCTCGCCGAACACGGTCCTGCCACGGTGAACACGTCGATTCCACTGGCCGTTCTCGCGGCAACGGCGACGATCGTGGTGGCCATGACGGCCATCCATCAGAAGAGAGTTCGAACGGCGGTGGTGACCTAAATCGCCAGCTGATCGGGTCGGAGCGCAGAATTCTGTTGCTATGGTTGGTTGGTCAACGACGACATCCGGACGAGCGCACCGTACCCGGCCAGCGAAAAGACGGTGCCTTGGGAGTTGTTCACCATGGCATGGATCGTGCTCGTCATTTCCGGACTTTTCGAAGCTGTCTGGGCTACCGCACTCGGTAAGTCCGACGGATTCAGCAAGATGTCACCCACCGTCGTCTTCGTCCTCGGCCTGATCGTCAGTATGGCTGGTCTGGCCTACGCAATGCGCACCCTTCCTATCGGGACTGCGTACGCGGTCTGGGTGGGCATCGGCGCTGCCCTCACCGTCGGATATGCGATGGTCACCGGCGCGGAGTCCACGTCGGTCGTCAAGATACTCCTGATCCTGGGCATCGTCGGTTGTGTCGTCGGTCTGAAGGTCCTTCACTGACCGGCGATCCTGGTGAGTGTTTGTGTGTTACCGGTTACAGTTAATGCATGAAACTGCTGGAGATGCTCACGCTTCCCCTACGCGCGGGCATTGCAGCCGCAGAGATCAGTTTGGGAATCGCGGAGCTGACGGTCACGACAGTTCGTATCGCCGTCGGTAATACCGGCGCCGTGACAGCGGGTGCTGCCGGCTTGGCAAGCCCCCGCGGACCCATGCAGATGATCCAGCAGTTGTCATC
This sequence comes from Rhodococcus sp. P-2, assembly GCF_016598535.1. Taxonomy (GTDB): domain Bacteria; phylum Actinomycetota; class Actinomycetes; order Mycobacteriales; family Mycobacteriaceae; genus Rhodococcus_F; species Rhodococcus_F baikonurensis. Next base: position 4,723,417 of record NZ_CP066779.1, read on the forward strand.
GCTTACTGCCGACGATCGGCCCATCGGGCAGGCCTTGGCCCCCGGTGGGCCGCTCGATCGACTTCTCTCACCCGGCGGTCCGGTGGATAAACTGACTGCACCCGACGGCACTCTCGAACGACTACTCGCTCCCGGCGGACCACTCGAAAGACTTCTGGCCCCGGGCGGCCCGTTGGATCGAGTGCTCGCCGAGAACGGCGCTTTGGAGCGGCTACTCGCCCCGGACGGATTGCTCGATCGAATGATGGCCGAGGACGGTCCGCTGGAACGCCTGACGGCACAGGACGGTGCCGTCGAACGCCTGACGGCCAAGGACGGCGTCATCGATCGCGCACTGGCCGAGAACGGCATCCTCGAAACACTCCTGGCAGAGAACGGCGCCTTCGAGCGGCTCATCGCCGAAGGCGGCCCGCTTGACCAGATCGTTGCACTGTCCGACACCTTGACTTCCCTCGCCCCCAACCTCGAGCGAATGAGCGCAAGCATCGAGGTACTTCAAGAAACCGTCGGAATCCTCAGTGCTGCAGTCGGTCCACTCGGAGAACTGGCCGGCAAACTTCCCAATCGGTGGCTCAAGAGCAAGAGCGAGCGCCCAGGGCCGGACCTTCCGATCGAGTCGGCATAACGAAGGGTTACTCGCCGATTACGCGGTCAGTTGTTGATCACGATATTGAGATTGATGATGATTCCGCCGAAAGTCAGGATCGTGTTGGCCAAGCCAACTGTCATTCCGCTGTTCAGAGCCGCGATCAGTCCGTTCATCGTCGTATCCCCTTCACTGTCTACGGGTTACGCGTACAAGATTGTGCGCTGGCGCTGACAATAGGCCAAGTTCGCGACCTGCGCGCCATTGCGGAGAAAACTTGTACCCCGGTCGCAGTTTTCACGTTAACTGTTGCAGGACAACATAATTCCAAGATCGGCGCACTACCCGCTAACGGCCGAATCAAACATCACGATTGGGCATACGGAGCCCACTCCGCATAACCGTCCGTCTCATCAGACACTTGTCCACCCAAACAGAGTGCACAACAGTTAGTCCGGTGCAACAATAAGACGAATCGGACATGCCTGCGACGTGATGGGGAAGGGTGGTTGAAACAATGACGGCGCCGCGCATTGCCAGGGAACACCGCGGCCCCACCGGGGGCCGAAATTCCGCGTCGCAGGACAGCCTGGACGCCGCCTCGGACGCCTTGCAATCGCTCTATGCGCACCTCGATCCACACGCTCAGGCAGAGCAGTTCCTCGAACAGGTCTGCAAACACGCCGTCGACCTCATCGCCGACGCGGACATGGCCGGAATTACCATCGGCGGTTCGGATTCGACGTTCCGAACCGTAGCCGCCACCCACCAACTTGTTCGCACCGTCGACTCGATTCAATTCCGACTGGACTACGGACCGAGTGTGACGTCGTCACGCACGGGAACGGTTGTCCGCGCACATGCCAGCGAAGCTCACAGCCGGTGGCCTCAATTCGCAAGCGCGGCAAAGGCAGTCGGCGCCGTCAGTTTCTTGTCGATGCCGTTGCCCGGTAGAGATCGCCCGCTGGGGACCCTCAACCTCTACAGCCACGACCTCCGAGGTTTCACCGGAGCCGACGTCGCACTGCTTCAACTGTTCGCCGTGACCTCGGCCTACGCTCTGCACAGCTCGCAGCGCCTCGACATCGCCAGAAAGCACGCGATGGACCTCGAGCGAGCACTCGAATCGAGAGGCGTCATCGAACAGGCCAAGGGCATCATCATGGGCACTCATCGCGTCGACGCCGACCGAGCCTTCCGCATCCTCATCCAGGACTCGCAGCGAAGCAACGTCAAACTGCGAGTGATCGCCCAGCAGTACATCGACGGCGCGATCGACCCGCGTCAGGCTACGAACAAGCCCGAGACCAACTGATCCGGGCCTGCTGAACCGGGCCTGCTGAACCGGGCCGGCAAACACAGCAGCATCTCGGCAAACACAGCGTCTCGGCAAACACCGCATCTTGGAAAACACAGAGGCACCCACCAAATTCTCGGTGGGTGCCCTCTTCGATGGAGCCTCCTGTCGGGATTGAACCGACGACCTTTCGCTTACAAGGCGAGTGCTCTACCACTGAGCTAAGGAGGCGAAGACCGACGCGTTCCCGCGACTGACTTTGCGGAGCCATCATATCCAAGCCGTCACGGTGGCCGCGCCCGGGTCACGTTAGATAGCGTGGGCCCCATGCGCAACTCCCACTCCGCCCCCTGATGGCGAAATTCACCGAAGTACTCACACGCCTGACGGGTAACCGCCAAGCCACCGTCGACACGGTCACGTCGGCTCCCGCACCGCTTCAACCGATCGACCTCACCGACGACGCCGTCGTCGCAGAAGTCCTGGACCTGGCGGTTCGGGTCGGCGAAGTCCTCCTCGCATCCGGGACCGCGGCTATGGACACGGCGGAGCAGGTGCAGTTCATCGCCGCTACCTACGGCCTTGCCCAGTGTGACGTCGACGTCACCTACAACTCGATTGTGCTCTCCGCCTATCGCGGCCCGACGCGACCGCCGGCGAGCACGATGCGCATCGTCCACTACCGCTCGATGGACTTCACACGATTGGCGGCTGTCGACCGACTGACGCGTCGTATCCGTCGTGAGGCGATCACGCCGGACCAAGCGCACGACGCGCTCACAGCCATCACGACAGCGCCGCACCCGTACAACCGATGGACCGCGACCATGGCCTGGGCTGCGATGGCGGCTTCGGTCTCCGTCCTGCTCGGCGGCGGGTTTCTCGTTGCCACAGTCGCGTTTCTGACGACGATGGTGATCGACCGCGTCAACCGCGTACTGAACCGTTTCGGGTTGCCGTTCTTCTTCCAGCAGGTTGTCGGTGGTCTCATCGCGGCTGCGCCCGCAGCGACGCTCTATACCTTTCAGGACCAACTGGGGATCAGTATCCGGCCGTCGTTGGTGATCGCGGCCGGAGTGGTCGTCCTGCTGTCCGGGCTGTCGTTGGTGGGCTCGGTCCAGGACGCGATCATGGGTGCGCCGATCACGGCTGTCGCGCGATTCTTCGAAGTGGTGATGATGACGGGCGGCATCATCGCGGGCGTCGCGATCTCGTTGCGGATGACCGGAATGCTGGGTTCGACGCTTCCGCCGATCAACGTGGAAGTCTCCACCATCACCCAGTTGCCGATCCTCATGCTCTCCGGTGCATGCGCGTCAGTCTTCTACGCGCTTGCCTGCTATGCCGAGCGCCGCGCACTGACCGCGGCGTTCCTGGGCGGCGCGGCCGGCAGTGGTGTGTCGATCTTCGTGCAGACACTCGACGTCGGCCCTGTGATCGCCGCCGCGATCGCCGCAACCGTGGTCGGTCTCGCCGGTGGCCTGATGGCACGTCGCGCCCTGACGCCTCCGCTGGTTGTCGCGGTCGCCGGCATCACTCCCCTGCTCCCCGGTCTGTCGCTGTATCGAGGCCTGTACGCATTGCTCAACGACCAGGTACTGATCGGCCTGACTGCCTTGCTGTCGGCCTTCGGCATCGGCTGCGCCCTGGCCGCGGGCGTGACGCTCGGCGAATGGGGAGCGCGCACGCTGCGTCGTCCCCGAATCCTGATGCGCGTCGACTCGCTACGCCGGCCGATGGTCCGCAAGCGCAGACGCCGGGTTCCCGTCACCGAGAAGTAGAGAGATACGAGCAGAAAGAGCTGGGCACCTGACGGTGCCCAGCTCTTTCGGTTCACTCGGCGGTTTCCGAGCGGTGAGAATCAGCTCTCGACTGCATGCTTTCCGCCGGCAGCCTGATCGGCTTCCATGGCCTCGCGCAGGCTCTTCGGACGCATGTCGGTCCAGTTCGCCTCGACGTATTCGAGGCACGCCTTGCGGCTGTCTTCGCCGAACACCACGCGCCAGCCGGCGGGGACCTCGGAAAACGTGGGCCACAGCGAGTGCTGGTCCTCGTCGTTCACCAGCACGTAGAAGCGGCCGTCTTCGTCATCGAAAGGGTTAGTGCTCATCTCGCCTCACTCGTTACGTACGTGTCTTGTGCGCCCAGACTAGCAAGCGCACCAGTTCGGTTCTGGTGGCTCAGTACCGACGCCAGAATCTCCCCCGCCCGCACTGCCACGTTCGACAGCAGCGACGACGTCAATCCGTGAGTCTGTTCTGTCCCACCCTGCAGATAGATACCGCCTGTCACGTCCTCCGTTACAGCCAGTCGATAATCCCGACTGACGTTACGCGGAACGGACGAATCCGGCACGAGTTCACCCAACAAATTGTCCAGCGGTGCCGGGGTGAAACCCGTGGCCAGAATGAGTGCGTCGCACGACAGCGTGTCGGTCAAGCCGTCGAGGTTGCTACGGACGGCCAGTTCGATGCCGGATTCCGTCTCGACAGCGCTCGTGATCTCCGAGGCCCGACGCATGAACAGTCGCCGCGGCCCACGAACCATCTCCTGATACTCAGTGGCATACAGCTTGTTGATCAGTTCGATGTCGACGACCGAGTAATTGGTACTGCGGTGCAAATCGAGCAGTCGACGTCGTTCCGCGGCGTCGGCGCCGTGCAGCTGATCGACGGCTTCGGGATCGAAGATGCGGTTCGCGTACGGGCTGTCGTCTGCCGGGCTGTAGCCGTAGCGGGCGAAAACACTGTGAACTTCGGCGGTCGGGTAGTTCGTGTGCAGGTAGTCGACGATCTCTGCGGCACTCTGGCCGGCGCCGAGAACGACGAACCGGTTGTGTACGGGCTCCGGCATGGCTTCGAGGTGGAAGAGGAACTGGTGATTGTGGAAGCACCGGGACGACGGCGTTGCCCACTCCGGGATCCGCTCTTTCAGCCCGGCTCCGACGACGATGTTGCGCGCGATCACCGTGTCACCGTCGGCTGTGCGAACCGCAAAGCGATCGACCACGCCGTCGGAGTTCTTGATGCCCTCGACCCCGTCGACGGTTGTCCCGAACTGCACATCCGCGTCGACTCGTCGAGCTGCCCAGCACAGGTAGTCGTTGAACTCGTGGCGCGTGGGAAAGAAGGTCTGGTGGTTGACGAAGTCGACCAGCCGCCCCTGCTCGAACAGATACGAGAAGAAGGTGTATCCGCTCTGTGGGTTACGGAACGTCACCAGGTCCTTCGGAAACGCGATCTGCATCGTGGCACCGTCGAGCAGCATCCCGGGATGCCACGCGAACTGAGACTGCTTTTCGAAGAACCGCGCATTCACCCGATCAACGGCTGCACAATTTGCATTGTGTTCTTCGACAGCGATGGCCAACGCGAGGTTGGCCGGACCGAACCCGACGCCGACGATGTCGACAATGGCAGGTTCGGCGCTGGAGTCTCTCGGTGATTCACTCATTACAGGTAGTCCATCCCCGACGGGACGACCTGATACGGTCGCCAATCGATGTCCCGAAGTAAGTAGCAAAGGCTACCCTTAATGAGGTGAGGGTATCAATACTGCGAGCCCTCGTATAGCGGTCGACCCCGCGGAGCGATGCGACGTATGTCATAGTTTCGCCGCCTCCCTCACGTCGTCCCCGTCGACGATGGCCGCGGCCTCGATCACGTCGACCAGCTGACCTGCCCATTCACGGACTGCGACCGCGTCGACGCGGTCGGCACGGAACCCGAGAGTTGCAAAAACAGGCCCTTCGCCCACCGGCTCGTAAAAACTCAACGTCACATCCGCATCGGGTACTCCCACCGGAATCGGTACGAGAGAACCGAAGTCGCCGAGCCCGTCCAAATCCGCCTGTTGGTGATGGATCACCATCACCTGAGGTCTCATGGACGCCGGATTACCCAGAGCCTGCTCGACATACACATATGAGACGTCCTGATTGCTCAGCGCTTCCAGATTCCCCTCCCTCACCCGAGCCAGCAATTCTGCGAACGTCGGACTACCGGACGTATCCGTGCGCAGGAGAACAACATTGAAGAAGGATCCGATCATCGGTTCGAGACGGGGATCCGACCTGCCCGCAACCAACGAACCGATCGGAAAATCGGTACCGGCCCCAGCATTCGTGAGAACGGCGGCCAGCGCGGCTTGCAGGACCATGAACATGCTCGTGCCGGTGCGCGCGGCCAGTGCGTCGATCCTGGCGTGCAGATCCGCGTCGATGTCGACAGAGACCACGTCGCCCCGAGGTTCCGAGTCATCTTCCGGCAACGGAAGATTCACACTGGTCGGTATTCCGTCGAGCGCATCCTGCCAGTACGCAAGTTGCTTCGACGCACGGCTGCCCACGTCCAGGGGGTCTCCCAAGAGCTCGTCCGACCACACTGTGTAGTCGGCGTACGTCAACGCAAGCTCGTCCCAGACCGGTTGATCTCCCTGCGACCTGGCTGCATAAGCAGAGACCAGATCTCCCAACAGCGGCACTACGGACCACTCGTCGACGGCGATGTAGTGCATGACGAGAAGCAGTGTCCGAGAACCGTCTTCACCGAGCACGAGGTGCACTCGCAACGGCGGTTGCTCACGCAGATCCATCGGAAGTTGAGCCAGCTCGAACACCGCTCGGCCCAGGTCGCCGGCACCGACATCGACGACATCGACAGTCGGCCGAACCGATTCCCTCGCCACGACGATGCCGTCGACCTCGACGAATGTGGTCCGCAGAGGTTCGTGCCGCGACGTCACATCGTCCAATGCGTGCCCGAGAATCTCCGGATCGATCTTCGATTTCAGGGTCAGTGCCAGAGCATGGCTCGCTTGCGGATGTGCGCCGGCAGAACGGAACAACTCCCACTGACGACGTTGCGGCGCAGACAGACCCATGGTCTCCGGACGCCTCACCGCCGGTGCCAGGACCGGGCGTCCACCTTCCGAACGCGCAACAACTGCCGCCAACTCAGCCACGCTCGGTGCGTCGAACACGTCTCGAATACTGATGTCCACACCGAATGCTTCACGAATGCGACCGACCAGTTTCATCGACGCCATCGAGTGCCCACCGAGTTCGAAGAAACTGTCGTGGACTCCGACGCTCGGGAGTTGCAGTATGTCCGCGAAGGCAGCCGCAACGGTGGACTCCACGACAGTGCGAGGAGCAACATCACCTGCCAGCTCCGACCAGTCCGGAGCGGGCAACGCCTTGCGGTCGAGCTTTCCGTTGGGTGTCAACGGCAGCGGGCCGTCGAGGGCGACGACCATCGTCGGAACCATGTAGTCGGGCAACGACACTGCAGCGAGATTGCGCACTGCCGTCGTGTGCACCACCACGCCGGGCTCGGGTGACACATAACCGACCAGACGCGTGATTTCACCCTGCCGATCCGCGACGACCGTCGCCTGCTTCACCGTCGGATGGGCACTGAGGGCTCCGATGATTTCGCCCAATTCGATTCGGAAACCACGGATCTTGACCTGATCGTCCACACGGCCGAGGAAGTCGATGTTCCCGTCAGCCCGCCACCGCGCTCGGTCACCGGTGCGATACATGCGATCGCCTGCGGTGAAGGGATCAGCAGTGAATCTCTGGGCCGTCAGATCGAATCGGCCCAGATAGCCTCTCGCCAGGCCGCGGCCCGCGATGTACAGCTCGCCGGATACTCCCGGCGGAACCGGACGCAGTTGATCGTCGAGCACGTACGCCTGTTCGTTGGGGTCGGGGATTCCGATGGGCACGGCGCCGTTCCAACCTGGCTCCGCCTGCCACAGTGTGTTGTTCACCGTGGCTTCGGTGAGTCCGTACGCGGCAAGCAAATTCAGCCGCTCTGCCCATCGCCCGATCAGCTCCGGCGGCACCGTCTCGGTTCCGACCAACACGGTGCAGCCTTGCGGAACTTCACATCCTGCCGGCAGGGCTGCCAGCAACGAGGGCGGGATGATCGCGTGGGTGACACGATTGTTCGTCATGAAATCGGTCAGCGCCGGGCCGGCAACCCGGGCGCTCTGCGGCACGATCACCAGGGTGCTGCTCGTGCCCAGAGCCATCGCCAGTTCGAATACCGCGACGTCGAAGCCGACCGAAGCGAACTGCATCACCACCGAACCCGGTACCAGTCGCATCCGAACCTCGGCTGTGGCAACAAGACTCGGAATACCATCGTGGGACAGCACGGCTCCCTTCGGCTTGCCGGTCGAACCCGAGGTGTAGATGACGTAAGCAGCGTGGTTGACGCCAACTGGTGGCCGGGGAGTTTCCACGATCGCTGCCTCGTCCAGTTCTGCGCGGATCAGCGGATCGTCCAGGAGGATTCGCTCGACGCCGACCACATCCTCGATTCGAGAACTCTCCTCGGAGGTGGACAGCAGTACCGAGGCGCGAGAATCGGTGAGCATGTACGTGATGCGCTCGCTCGGGTGACTCAAATCCAGGGGTAGATACGCTGCCCCCAGCTTGAGCACGGCGAGGACCGACGCGACCATCTCCACCGAGCGCGGGACGGCAAGTCCCACCACGTCTTCGACCGAGACCCCGCGCCGATACAGCACACCGGCTATCCGATCACACTGCTCGGAGAGTTCGCGGTACGTGGCCTGCCCCGCTTCGTCGCGCACCGCAATCGCCTCGGGCGTAGCAGCGACTCCACGCGCGAAAGCGTCGTAGAACGTCTCTTCCGGCACGTCGACGGCGGTGTCGTTGAACGCGGTGACAACCTGTTCGAGTTCGCCTGGCAAGAAGATGTCGATGTCACCGATCTCGATGTCGGCCGATTCCACGACTGCAGAGATCACCGATTCCAATCGGTTCGAAATTCGCTGTGCGGTTTCGCGATCGAAGAGGTCACTGCCGTATTCGAGCCGGACGTCGATGCAGCCTTCGTCGCCCAGGTACTCGGTGAAGTTGAACACCAGATCGAACTTGGCCGTGTATTCCTCGAGTTCGAACGGATCCCCGCCCGTCGCCTCGCGGCTGTGATAGCCGACCATGACCTGGAACAGCGGGTTGCGTGCCAGGGTGCGCGACGGATTGAGGCGTTCCACCACAGTTTCGAACGGAACGTCGGCGTTGGCGAAGGCCTCGAGATCTCCCGCCCGAACGCGATCCACCAACTCCCGGAACGTCGGGTTACCCGACGTATCCGTGCGCAGCACAATGGTATTGACGAAGAAGCCGACCAAGTCGTCGAGCCCCTGTTCACTACGTCCGGCTACCGGAGCGCCGAGGGGAAGGTCCTCACCCGCTCCGAGCGCAGTCAGCAACGCCGCCGACGCCGCGTGCAGGACCATGAACATCGAACTCTGGCTCTCGCGCGCCAGATTCCGCAATGCCGCAGTTGTCTCCACGCCCAACCGTGTCACCACTGCCCCACCGGAGAAACTCGGTCTGGCTGGTCGACTCCGATCGGCGGGAAGCAACAGTTCTTCGGGGGCTCCGTCCAAACTCTTCGCCCAGAAGTCCAACTGCGTGCTCAGGACGCTCGACGGATCGTCGGCGCTGCCGAGTAATTCCCTTTGCCACAGGGTGTAATCCGCGTACTGCACCGGAAGCGGTTCGAAAGCTGGCTCCTCGCCCTGAATCCGAGAGGAGTAGGCAGACATCAGATCCCGAAGGAACGGTCGATCGGACCATTCGTCCGTTGTGATGTGATGCAGAACGATCACGACGACTACTGCATCGTCCACCCGGATCAGACGTGCACGAATCGGAATCTCGTTCGCAAGGTCGAACGGACGGCCCACCGCCGCTGTAACCTCACCGGCGACGCCGGCTTCTCCTGAATGAACTGTCTCGACCGGAACCGTCGCCGATTCGAGAATTATCTGTTCCGGCGTTCCGTCGACCAACCGGAACACCGTACGCAAGGATTCGTGTCGTTCGACCACATCGTCCAGCGCCGCGGCGAAGACGTCCGCGTCCAGTGCACCGTCCAAGCGGAGCACGATCGGGAAGTTGTAGGCCGCGGAGTTCTCCTCCATCTGTCCGATCAGCCACAATCGCTGTTGAGCGGCAGAAAGGGGGAGGTGGTCCGGTCGCGGCTTCGCGACCAGCACCGGTCGCGTCGATCCCTGCTCGGCCGCAATACGTTCCGCGAGTTCCGCGACCGTCGGTGCTTCGAAGAGATCACGCATGGTCAGAGCGTTGGGAATGGCGATCCGAGTTCGGCTGATCAGTTTGGTGGCCAGAAGCGAGTGACCACCGAGGTCGAAGAAGTTGTCGTCGACACCGATGCCGTCGACGTCCAGCACGTCGGAGAAGAGTTCGCAGAGGACCTCTTCCGTACGGTTTCTGGGCGCGATCGCTACCCCACTGCGCTCCCCCAGCACCGAATCGGCCGTGGGCAGCGCCTTGACGTCGAGCTTTCCGTTGACGGTCATCGGCAATGTCTCCACCTCGACGACCACGGCCGGAACCATGTAGTCGGGCAGGAGAACGCGCGCCCGCGCGCGGTAGTCGTGCGCGACGCCGAGGCGCACCGGTGTCACGTAGCCGACGAGTCTCTTGACTCCACCCGCCCCGACGTCGACCACCACCGCTGCTTGCCGCACGTGTTCGTCGGATTCGAGAACGGAGACGATTTCGCTCGGCTCGATCCGGTGACCTCTGATCTTCACCTGATCGTCGGTGCGGCCGAGGAAGTCAAGGTTGCCGCCACCGCGTCGCCGCACCAAGTCACCGGTGCGGTACATACGTTCTCCGGTCCCAGCCGGATCGGCGACGAAGCGCTCGGACGTGAGCGCGAAGCGTCCGAGGTAGCCGCGAGCCAAACCAGCTCCGGCAATGTACAGTTCGCCGGCAACTCCGTCGGGGACCGGTCGCAGCCAGCTGTCGAGAATGTGCGCCGTGGTGTTCCAGATCGGCTTACCGACGGTCGGGGTGTCACTGTCGGCAGTTCCGCCACCGAGGGTGTTGATCGTGTATTCCGTCGGACCGTAGAGGTTGTAGCCCACGGTTCCCTCGGTGTCGCGCAGCCGGTTCCACACCGAATCCGGAACGGCTTCACCACCGAGCAGGACCAGTGGCGGGCGGTGGTGCCCCACACCGTCGTCGAGAAGTCCGCTGTCGATCAGGTGCGTCGCGTAGGTCGGTGTCACGTTGACGACGTCGATGTCCTGTGCGTCGCAGTATGCGACGAGCGCCTCGGCATCACGACGCAGATCCTCGTCGCAGATGTGCACCTCGTGGCCTTCCACGAGCCACAGAAGTTCCTCCCACGACATGTCGAAGGCGAAGGACACGGTGTGCGCGATCCGCAGGCGCCGCCCCGCCGCGGCGATGACCGGTTCGAAGATCGCCTCGCGGTGGTTGAACTGCATGTTCGTCAAGCCGCGGTATCCGGTGACCACGCCCTTGGGCTTGCCGGTCGAGCCGGAGGTGTAGATGACGTACGCGGGGTGGTCGAGTCGATGCGGTGCCCCCGGGGCGAATGCTCCGAGTTCCGACGCGGAGAGCGCCCGTGCCGAGATCGTCAGTCTCCTTGCCGCAGTGTCCGGCTCGTCGATCACGATAGTGCGGACGTCCGCGCCGTCGAACTTCGGTGAGGCGGCAACGGTGGTCAGCAACACGACGGGCCGCGCGTCGTCGATCATCACGGCCAACCGTTCGGCTGGATGGTCGAGTTCGAGTGGTAGGTAGGCCGCGCCGGTACGCAATACGGCGAAGAGCGCGACAACCATGTCCACCGATCGTGGTAGACCAAGGGCCACAATTCTTTCCGGACCGGCCCCGTAGTTGATCAGCAACCGCGCCATCCGGTTGATCTCGCCGTCGAGATCGGCATAGGTCATCCGACGCTTCCCGAACACGAGTGCCGTGTCGTTCGGTTGCACCGACGCCACCTCTTCGAACAAGTCGGCAATGGTGCGCTCCGGCAACTCTCGGATCTGCGTCTGCTGCGCCACTACAGGCACCGGAGTCGCAACAACCGAACCTGTCATGTCCTGCGACCAACTCTGCAGCAGGTCGACGAAGTGACCGATCAGGTCCTCGGCTCGACGCGCGGTCACCAGATGCGGATGGAACTCGAACTTGACGTTGACGGTGGTACCCGGTGTGACCACGACGGTCAGCGGATAGTGCGTGTGGTCGATACTGTCGCTGCCGCTCACGTCGTGAGCGGCATTGAGTGCGTCGACTTGTTTCTCGTCCACGAAGTTCTGCAGGACTATCAGCACGTCGAACAGTTGACGATGTTCGGACAGACGTTGAATCGAGGCCAAGCCGAGGTAGTCGAACGGCATCAGCGATAGACGATCCGCCTGCGTGCGGCGAAGAAGTTCGTCGACGCTCTCGTTCGGATCCAGTTGCAGCCGAACGGGAACGGTGTTGAGGAACATTCCCACCACGGTGTCGATTCCCGGCACCTCGGGAGGCCTTCCGGCAACGGTGGAGCCGAAGACGACATCCTGTCGACCGGTGGCCGACGCCAGCACCAGGGCCAGCGCTGCGTTCAGTACCGTGTTGAACGTGACGCCGGACGCGGCGGCACGCTCACGCAGGGCGCGCGAAAGCGATTCCGGCAGAACCACATCTCGGCGATCCGGAAGCTGACGTTCGGCGTCCGGCGCCGGCACGGCGACAAGCGTCGGCTCCTCGAGGCCTGCCAGCGCTCCGCGCCACGCCTCGTCGGCGGCAACACCGTCGCGATCGGCCAACCAGGCGAGGTACGTCTCGAACGACCCCTCGGGTTCACCGAAGGCGCTGTCGTCGCCACCGGTATCGTAGAGCGCCAGAAGCTGGCTGACGACAAGGCCGTTGGACCAGCCGTCCCACAGCAGGAACTGCCGGTTGATCACCAGACGATCGTGCCCGCCGGGCAGATGCAGCACGTTCATACGCCACAGCGGCGGTGCTGTCAGATCGAATGTAGTAACTCTGTCCTGGGCAGCGATCCCCTCGGCGCGCTCACGAGCCGCCGAGTCGTCGAGTTCACGGAGATCATGGACGGCAACGGGAACGTCGAGTCCCGCGCTGAAGAACTGCACGGGCTCGTTCAGTCCTTCGCTCACGAACCCCGCTCGCAAGGTGGGATTTCGTCGTTGAAGTGTCCGGGCAGCCTCAGCCAGCCTGTCCACGTCGAGCGTGTGCCCGAAGTCCATCGAGAACTGTGCCGTGTAGATGTCCCCGCCAGTGCTTGCACTGCTGTCCGAGTATCCGGCCTGGAAGTACAGGCCTTCCTGCAACGGTGACAGCGGCAGGATACGGCTCACACCTGCCGGGCTCGCATCGGCTATCGCGTCGATCTCGGCCTGACTCAGGTCGAGCAAGGTCACATCGGACGGAGTCAGGAAGGGCGGACCGTCGTGACGTGCGGCCGCAGCCGCCAGATCGCCGAGTGCCGAAACCCAGCCCTCGGAGAGTGCCAGCGCGTCAGTATCGGACAAATCTTCACTTGCCCAGGCGAAGTCGGCGCGAAGCTCCGAATCGACACTCACGACATTGACGATCAGCCGGTACGGGCCTCCCATGTCCGCGTCGGGATCGGTGGACATAGCGTCGGATTCCGCCGCCAGAGACCATGCGGTCGATCCAGGAGCCGTCGCACGTCCGAGATAATTGAACAGCACCTGAGATTCGGAACACCCCGCCAATATCGTTGCCGTGCGGGCATTCACGTACCGCAGCATCCCGTATCCGATGCCGCCGTCCGGTGCACGTCGCAGGCTCTCCTTCACCTCACGCAAGGTATCCACCGGATCGGTTCCGCTGTGCAGTCGCATGGGCGCGATGGTGGTGAACCAGCCGACTGTTCGCGACAGATCGGTTCCCGGCGCCAACTCCTCCCGGCCGTGCCGTTCGAGATCGACCAGCAATTCGCGCTCACTGCGGCCGGTGGAGCGACGCCAGCGATCGACGGACATCGTCAGCGCTGCCAACAGAACATCCGTTCCCTCGGCACCCACCATTGCCGCAACCGATCCAAGTGCTGCCTCGGAGATTGCTCCGTCCACCGTGACCGTGCGCCTCGAGCCTCCGGATACGACGGCATCGCCCGCGGCATCGGGGATCAACTGTGCGCCCGGAGCGGTCACGGTCAGCCAGTGATCGAGTTCGGCGAATCGATGTGCACTGTATGCGTGTTCGGCCACCGTGCGGGAGAAGGTACGCAGCGAAGTTCCGACGGCATCCAGTGCGGCGGGCTCTCCGGCTTCGACTGCCACCCAGGCCATCGCGAGATCCTCGAGCAGAGTTCCCCAGGAAACCCCGTCCACGACCAGGTGGTGCGCGACTATTGCGAGTCGGCCCAGATTCTCCGCGCCACAATCGAACCAGACCACCGAGACCATCCGCCCTGCAGACGGATCCAATCGACTGGTCGCTGCTTCGGAGTGCTCCGCAATGAGCGTTCGCAAATCGCCGTCGTCCAGTCCTTGCGCGTCGACTCGGGCGACCACGTCCGCTGCCCGGACACTGCCGGGTTCCTCGACCCGCGCCGACCACATGCCGCGGTCATGTCGGATCAAGGTTTGGCGAAGCCCGTCGTGGTGATCGAGCACCGCCTGCAACGCACCGGTGATCGAACCGAGAGATGTTGCCGGAGAGTGGATCAGAACTGCCTGGTTGAAGCGATCGGTACCACCCGCCCATTCGGACAAGCGGTGAACCACCGGCAGCGGTACCAGCTCACCCACACCGATGTCGGCCGAGGCGGTGGCAATCGAGGTGGCGACATCACCCACCGTTGCGGCGATCGCGGCGGGAGTGCGCAATTCGAAGATCTGACGCGGGGTCAGCACTACCGAATCACGACGAGCCAGGTTGACCAGTCGGATCGCCAGGATACTGTCGCCGCCGAGAGTGAAGAAATCGTCGCGCACCCCGACACGGGGCAGTCCGAGAACCGTCGCGAAATGCCCGGCGAGAAGGTCTGCAACGCCCGAGGAAACTACTCCCGTCGAGTCGCCCACCTGTGCCGCGAAATCCGGTGCAGGTAGTGCTTTTCGGTCGAGCTTGCCGCTCGGGCTCAGCGGCAGTGACTCGAGTCGCACAAAGGCGCTGGGCACCATGAATTCCGGTAGCACCGACAGCAACTGAGCGCGAACCGCAGCATCATCAACATCGCCGACCAGATAGGCAACCACCTGTGCGCGGTTGCCAGGACCGTCTGTTCGGACGATCACGGCACTGGCCGTGACTCCGGGGCACAGCGCCAACTGTGCTTCGATTTCACCGAGCTCGATGCGGAATCCACGAACCTTCACCTGCTCGTCCACGCGGCCGAGGTACTCGAGGACGCCGTCGGCATTCCACCGCACGATGTCACCGGTCCGGTACATCCGCGAACCGCCGTCGCTGTACGGATTCGCCACAAATCTTTCGGAGGTGAGTCCCCCACGTCCGTGGTAACCACGCGCCAGTTGTGGTCCCGCCAAATACAGCTCACCGGTGGCACCGGCCGGGACGTTCTGCAGGTAGGGATCGAGAACGAACAGGCCGGTGTCGGCTGCGGGTACGCCGATCGGGACACTGACGGCGTCTGCCGGAGTTTCCTGCACCGACGGCTGCCAACTGACGTCGACGGCGGCCTCGGTGGGGCCGTAAAGGTTGTCCACCAGAACGTTCGGCAAGATCTCGGCGACCTTGCGTGCAACGTGAACGGGCAGAGCCTCACCGCTGCAGTTGACGATCTCGAGGGAAGAGCACAGTGCTGCTTTCGGCTCTGCAAGAAACACTTCGAGCATCGACGGAACAAAATGCACTCGGGTCACGGACTGTTCGACGATGACGTCGGCCAGATAGCCCGGGTCCTTGTGCCCGTCCGGCTCGGCCATCACCAGGGTTGCCCCCACCAGGAACGGCCAGAAGAATTCGGGAACGGAGACGTCGAAACTGGACGGGGTCTTCTGCAGCATCCGGTCGGAAACGTCCATCGGACGTATCTGCTGTGCCCAGAGCAATCGGTTGACCACACCCTCGTGGGTGACGACAACACCTTTGGGACGACCGGTCGAACCCGAGGTGTAGATCATGTACGCGGTATCCGCGGGTGATCCTGGGGCACTCAGCGGATCGGCTGGGAACTGCGCCGACTCCGATACGGTCACCCGCGGAACCGAACCCGAATCAAGTGAAGAGTCTTCCGACACCACGACGCACACCGGATCGGCGTCACCGAGCATGTACGTCAGCCGCTCCGCCGGGTAACCGGTGTCGAGGGGCACGTAGGCGCCCCCGGCCTTTCCGATGCCGAGTATCGCGACCATCAGTTCGATGGAGCGCGGCAGGGCAACGGCCACCAACGATTCGCGTCCGACGCCACGTTCGCGCAGCAAGTGCGCGAAACGATCAGCGCGAGAGTGAAGTTCGGCGTAGGTCAACGACTCTTCACGGAAGATCACTGCGGTGGCTTCGGGCGTACGCCCGGCTTGATCACGCAGCAGCTCGGTCAGCGTTGCGCGCGGCCGATCCAAGGCCGTGCCGACGCTGCCCGGCTGTGCGGGTGCCAGCGCGATCCGGCCGATGACCTGGTCGAGATCGCGAGAGAGCTCGGCGAGTACGACTGCGAGAGCTTCGGCCAGCGACGCAGCGGCATCGCCGTCCACCTGAGCGGCGTCGTACTTGAGCTCCAATGCCAACCGATCGCCGGGGACGACGATCAGCGTCAGCGGGTAGGCCGGCCGCTCGTCGAATCGAATTCCCGTCAGTCGCACCGAGTTCGTCGGATCGGCGATAGCGGTGTCACCGAGTGGATAGTTCTCGAACACGACCAGTGATTCGAAGTTCTGCTCCAGTCCGCCGGTCCGCCGCAGTTCGGGCAGCCCCAGGTACTGATGGTCGAGTAGTTCCGATTGTTCCCTCTGCCAACGAGAAAGTGCTTGCGAGGCTGTCTCTGCCGGATCGAAACGCAATCGCGCCGGCACAGTGTTGATGAACAGGCCCACCATGGTCTCGATGCCGGGCAGGTCTCCACCGCGTCCCGATACTGTTGATCCGAACAGCACGTCGGTTCGGCCGGCCATTCGGCCGAGCACCAGTCCCCAGGCGCCGTGCACGAGCGTGCTCAGTGTCAGTCCGTGTGAGCGTCCGTTGGTCACGAGTGCGCGCGTGTCTCGGTCGGTCAGTTCGACTCGGGTAGCGTGGATCCCGCTGCTGCCCGCACTCGGCGCGGGAAGTTCGACCGCGGGCCCGGGAGAGTTCAGAGCTTTCCGCCACACCGCCGCCGAAGCGTCGTGATCGTGACCGGCCAACCATTCGAGATAGCTACGGTACGGCGCCGGGTTCGGGAGCACGACGCCGGAATCGGCAACGCTGTACGACGCCATCAGCTCCCGCAGCATCACCGGGACCGACCATCCGTCTGCGACCGCGTGGTGAATCGACTGCAGCAGAAGGTACTTCTCCGAGGAGGCACGGACCAGCGTGTAAAGGACGAGCGGCGGATGCGCGAGGTCGAACCCGCGCGCGCGGTCGACTGAGAGCAGTTCGTCCACGTCGGCGCCGGCATCCGTGACTACTGTCATCTCCACGACGACGCTCGGGTGCACCACCTGCACGACTCGACCGTCACCCAGGACCGAGAATCCGGTGCGCAGCGCCTCGTGCCGATCCACGACGGACTGCAGCGCACGGCGCAGCGATGCGCTGTCCACGGCACCAGTCAGTTCCACAACCTGTTGCACGACATACTGATCCGATCCCGGATCGGCAAATGCCGAATGGAAGTAGATCCCTTCCTGCAACGGAGTGAGCGGGAGAATCTCGTCCGCCTTCGGCAACCCGTCCACGTCGGTCTGAGTGAGCGCCACCAGAGGGTAGTCGGAAGGTGTGGCTCCGCCGAAAGCAGCGAGCCCGGCCACGGCCTTGAGCGAGTCCAGCCACAGCCGCGCAAACCTGTCGATGTCGCTACGCAGGAAGATGTTCGACGCCCAGGTCAAGGTGGCTCGCAGTCGTGGACCACCCGCAGCGTCCTCGGCTACGACGTCGACCGACAGTGCGTGCCCCAACGGCATGGACGGATCGGCAGCACCGTCCACCGACACCGGGAACCAGTCCCCCTCTGCAACTGCAGTGCGCCCCAGATAGTTGAGCACCACCTCGGGTGCTGCGACGCTACGCAACTGACCCGAGCCGCCGAGGTATCGCAATGCTCCATATCCGAAGCCGGCGTTCGGGACGCGTCGAAGTTGCTCCTTGACGTTCTTGAGAACCCCCGCCAACTCGCCGCTCGCTTCGAGATCCGGAGCGGCTGCACTGATCTCGAGTGCCACCGGGAACACTGTGGTGAACCATCCGACAGTTCGTGTCAGGTCGACGTGCGCAGCGCCGTCGCCGCGAACGACGTCCTCGTCGCGTCCGTGACCTTCCAAGTCGATCGTCACCGATCCGGCACCGCTCCACTTGGTCAGCGCAACGGCCAGTGCGGTGACCAGCACTTCGCTCACGTCGGTCCCGAATGCCCTTGGAACACTGCCCAACAACCGATCGGCGAATTCCGGAGGCAGGGTGATCGATCGCGCCGCAGCGGTGCGCGCGAGGTCAATTGCCGGGTCGAGTGCCCGACGGCCGAGGGGTGACTGTGGTGCCGACGTGACCGAGTCCCAGAACTCGATTTCCGAGTCCAGTCGCCCGGCTCCGACCGCCTCCGAAACGAGTTCGGCATACCGTCTCACGGAGGTACCGACCGGAGCGAGTGAGAGTTCGTCGCCATTCATCGCTGCGATACCGGCGCGCGCGAGGTCTTCGAGGATGATGCGCCAGGAGACACCGTCGACCACCGCGTGGTGGATGGCAAGCAACAGTCGCCCAGGACCTGTCGCAGTAGTGAAAAGAACGGCACTGACCATCGTTCCGTCAACCGGATTCAGACGCCTGACGGCTCGCTCGGTCTCGGCGACTAACAGTGGCCCGCATTCTTCGAGCGGCACCGGTAGCGCCCGGGTCTCGAAGACCACAGCCGCTTCGTTGGTGGCCGGAACAAGCAGCGTTCCGTCGGAAGTCAACTTCGCACGAAGTGCATCGTGGCGTGCCACGAGGATGTCGAGCGCCGCCGCGACGTGCTCAGACGTCAACGCTGACGGAGTCTGAATCAGCGCTCGCTGATGGAAGGTTCGTACTGCGTCCGGTGTCCCGAGGACCCTGGCAGCGATGGGCGTCGTGGCTACGTGACCGATCGGTTCGTCCGCATGATCGACGATCTCAGCCGTTCGGCCGGATTGGGCACGCGCCATGGCCTCGGCGGTGCGCAGTTGGAACACCTCGCGTGGACTGATCGACAAACCGGCTGCACGAGCCGCGGTCACGAGCGAGATCGCGACGATGCTGTCCCCGCCCAGTGCAAAGAAATCGTCGGTCACGCCAACCGAATCGAGACCGACTGCCGACGCGATCAACGTGCAGAACTGTTGTTCGACTTCGTTTCTCGCAGCGACATGCGCGCTCAGTTCGGCTAGATCGGGCTCGGGAAGCGCTCGACGGTCGAGTTTGCCGTTGGCCGTGAGCGGAAACTCGTCGAGGACGGTGACGGTGGTCGGGATCATGTAGTCGGGCAGCTTGCTCGCCGCCCACTCGCGAATGTCCCGCGAGTCGATCGCGCGGTCAGTCCCCGACGCTGCGCTCACGTAAGCGGCGAGATACTTTGCCCCTGTGGGCGCTTGACGCACCAGAACTGCCACATGCCGCACTCCAGGGTGCGAGATCACCGCGGCTTCGACATCTTCGAGTTCGAGGCGCATGCCACGAATCTTCACCTGATTGTCCGTGCGTCCGAGGAAGTCGAGGGTGCCGTCCGGGGCCCATCGGGCCAAGTCACCGGTGCGGTACATCCGGGATCCGGCCAGATCACCCGTGACAAAGGGATCCGCGACAAAGCGAGATGCGGTCAGCGCCGACGCGCCGACGTATCCGCGTCCCAGCAGGAAGCCCGCGGCGTAGAGTTCGCCGCCGGTGCCGACCGGAACCGGCTGCAGGTCGCCGTCCAACACGTACAGGCGAGTGTTGGGGTTCGGCCGACCGATGGAGGTCGCGATTCGTTCCGCGTCCTCTCGATAGATCACATGGGAGACACCGATGGTCGCTTCCGCCGGCCCGTAGCCGTGATACAGCGTCGTGGACAGTTGGGCACGGAACCGGTCGAAGAGTTCAGGCGTGAGAACCTCACCGCCGCACCACACGTGCTTCAACGAATCGAGCTGATCGGTCTCGTTCGCCAGGTCCAGCAGTATGTCGAGCATGGACGAAACCAGGTAGACGAAGGTGACCGATTCTTCGGCGATCAGGTCGAGCAGGTATTGCGGATCGCGTTCCCCCTCGGGCCTCGCGATCACCAGTCGACCGCCGGACACGAGCGGGAGCAGGATCTCGTTGATCGAGATGTCGAACGAGAGTGGGGCTTTGAACAGCGAGGCATCGCTCGATCCGAACCCGAGAACCCGCTCCCGCTGCCACAGCAACCGTGCGCAGATCGCCTCGTGGCGGATCATGGCGCCCTTCGGACGTCCGGTCGAACCGGACGTGAAGATGACGTACGCCAATTGGGCACCGTGAATACGAACGTCGGGCGTCATGACCTCGGACAGGACCGACGGCCCGTCCTCGTATGCCCACGCGATCAGATCGACCGGAACGGAGTCGTCTACACCGTCCGAGGTGAGCACCAGTGTGACGCCCGCGTCGACGAGTACCGATTCGCGGCGTTCCGCAGGCCATGACGGATCCAGCGGAACGAAGGCACCACCGGCACACATGACGGCCAACAACCCCACCACCATCTCGGCGGATCTCGGAAGCCCGATCGCCACAACGGTTTCGGTCGCAACACCGCGAGAGATCAAGTGCGCGGCGAGCTGTGATACCCGACTTTCG
Organism: Rhodococcus sp. P-2; assembly: GCF_016598535.1. GTDB lineage: Bacteria > Actinomycetota > Actinomycetes > Mycobacteriales > Mycobacteriaceae > Rhodococcus_F > Rhodococcus_F baikonurensis. Next base: position 4,744,090 of record NZ_CP066779.1, read on the forward strand.
AGTTCGCCGTAGGTCAGCCGGACGTCCCCGTCGACCACGGCGACAGCGCCCCGATCGGCAGAGAAGCTGCTGCGCAACAAATCCGGCACCGTCGTGACGGGCTGCGGCTCTGCGGTGTCGTTCCACCCGTGGAGCACGAGTTCTCGTTCCGCCGACGCCATGGGGTCGAGTGCCGAGATCGGAAGCTGCGGCTCGGCTACGAATCGATCGAGGAACTGTTCGATTCTCGCGGTGTGATCGGCCAACTCCCTGTCGAATCCGGCCGGGGCGCGGACGTCGATCTCGATCGGCTCCCCGTCCTGACCGCCGCGCACACTCAGATCCAGGTCACTGACTCGACCGGTTACCGAATTACGCACGCGCACCGGGCATCCGCCGAAGGTAAGTGTGTGTTCGAACATCATCGAGTTGATGCCGGGACCGAAGACCTGACGGTCGGGATCGATCGCCCGAATGTCGCGAGCGAGATCCTCTCCCCGGTAGCGCCCGTGCTTGAGTAACGAGATCAGGGCGGTGTCGAGTCGAGTTGCCAACTGGCCGATGGTTTCCGAGCGTTCTACTCGAATACTCAGCGGAAGAATCGTCGACGCCATCGAGGGAATGCGACGCATGTTGCGCCCCACCCGAGCCGCCATCGGTACCGAGACGACAACGTCGTGCTGTCCGGTGGTTCGTGCGATGTACGCGATCAGCGCGGCCATGGGCAGGCGAGTTCGCCGAATCCCGGCGTCGGCCGCATAGCGATAGAGCTGTGCCGCACGATCGGCATCGAGCGTGAGCACTGCCGAGATCGGGGGCAGCGAATCATCGACCTGCCCATGCAGAATCCGCGTCGCTTCCGGTCCTGATTCGACTCGCTGCACCCAGTACTGACGGTCGAGCTCGAACCGCGGAGAGTTCCGGTAGTCCTGATCGGCTGCAACCACTGCATCGAGTGACCATCGCGGTGCGTCAGTCCCCAGATTCGGATTGTCGTATCTTTCTGCGACGTCGGCGACGATGAGCGAGATGCCGTAGCCGTCGACCACACTGTGGTGATAGCGCTGATACCAGATGACTCGGTCGTCGGCCGTCAGCAGAAGTGTCTGACGGAAGAGCAGATCGTCCGCACCGAAGACCCGGGCCATGTCGGTGTCCATCCACGACTGCGCTGCCGAATCGGGATTCGCCTCGGCCCGAAGGTCGAGAATTTCCACGTCCCAGCGTGCATCCGGAATCGGCACCTGGATCAGCTGGTTGTCGGCATCGACCTCGAAGTTCACGAACAGTGCTTCGACGCGTCCGACGGCGGCCCTGATCGCCGCTGCGGCGCGCTCGACGTCGATGGTGCCGTCGACCTCGACGACAAGTCCGATGTTGTACACCGGGCTACTCGGATCGACGTTCTGAGCAACCCACACCTCACGCTGAGCGACCGTCGCCGGGAGCGCTGCGTCCAGATGGCCACCGCCCGATACAGCCGGGTGAGCTACCTGAGAGTGGTCAGACATCGAGAATCCGATCATCGTCGTTCATGCTCATCGAACGACGAACACCCTCGCAAGTTTAGGGTAGGCTACCCAGGAACGTGAAGGTACGCTCCCACCCTGGTCAGACCTGTTCCCACGGACCGAATTCGAGCAAAACGTCGATCGCCGTCTTACCGTCCTGTGGCCGAACGACATGTTCGAGGGCATAGACCCTCGATCCCTCCGCTGCGCGAGCGAGATCGGAAATACCGGGCAGAATGGTCGGTTCGGGTGGACCGCCCACACCACGGTGGAAGTTCTCGATCGAATGCCCCAGATAGAGGACGCGCCCGCCTGGAGTCAGCCACTCACCGATGCGCTTCAGGGTTTCGGCCAGCTCGTCGACCTCGAGGTGAAGAAAGCTGACCAACACCAGGTCGACCGCCCCTTCCGGTTGCCACGTAGTCGCGTCTCCGACCCGCCAGTCGACAACGTTGTCCCGGTCACTCGCCCGTGCCAGATCGATCGCCACGGGCGAGTAGTCGACCGCGGTCACCGACCAACCCTGTCCGGCCATCCACCGCGCATGACGGCCGTCGCCGCAGGCCAGATCGATCGCAGTGCCCGGCGTCAGGTCGGCAATGCGTGTTGCGACGGTTCCCGCCGGGTCGACTCCCCATGGCTCCGTCACCGCTCGGTATCGCTCGTCCCAGTCGTGTGCGTCCAAGATCTCTGCTCCTCGTAGTCCGAATCACCATCACTGATCAAGACGGTGCCCCGAGCAGCATAGAGAACCCGCGAACGTGACAGACACATACCCCTGGGGGTATACAAGTGGAGATCAGAAATACCCCCACCCGTATCAGGAGCGAAGATGTCAGCGACCAGAACAGTCACCGCGGACCCACCCACCCGAACCGGCGGCATACTCGCGCGCCTCGGTCGATCGATGGCGGAGCACACCCGCCTCGTTCTCGGTGTCTGGTTGATCGCGCTGGTTGCCCTCGGCGCCGCAGCACCGAGCGTCTTCACCTCCTTGGCCGGCGCAGGTTGGCAGGCGAACGGATCCGAATCAGTGCAGGTACGCGAGTTGGCCGAGCAGCATTTCGGTGGAAACTCCTCCGCCGCAGTGCAGGTGGTCGTTCACTCGGACTCGCTGCGCATCACGGATCCGTCGATGCAGCAAACGCTGGCCGCGGCAACTGAAATCTTTTCCGCGGACCCACGTTTCGGTGAAGTCGTCACTCCGCAGCCCGGAATGACCATCAGCCCGGACGGACATACCGGCATCATGATCGCGGGCGCAAACGCAAGTGCCGACGAGATGGTCAGTGCGGTAGACGAACTCGGCAAGGAACTCACTGCATTGTCCACGGACACCATCGAGGTGTACCCCACCGGCGCGTCGGCTTTGTGGAGCGATTTCAACAAGGCCAATCACGAAGCGATGATCAAGGCCGAAATGATGTCGTGGCCCGTCACTCTCGCGATCATGGTGTTGACCTTCGGTTCCCTTGTTGCCGCGGGACTCCCACTGCTGCTGACGCTCGCGGGGCTGGTCGCATCCGCGGGTGGGCTCGTGATCCTCAACGAGATCACGCCGATTTCCGTGTGGGCCATGAACTTCGCGATGATGTTCGCTCTCGCACTCGGCATCGACTACGCGCTCTTTCTCGTCGCCAGGTTCCGGGATGCATTGCGAACCAATGCGGATCCGCGGACGGCCGTGGCTCAAACCATGGACACCGCCGGCAAAGCTGTGGTCCTCTCCGGCCTGACAGTTCTGGTCAGCTTGTCTGCGGTGCTCATCGTTCCAGCCCCGGCCGTACGCACGATGGCTGTCGGAATCATGCTCGCTGTGATCTTCGTCCTCGCCGCAACACTCACCCTGCTACCGGCCGTGCTCGGCAGGATCGGCGCCAAGGTCAACGGCGGTTCACTACCGTACGCAAAGCGCCAGCAGCACCGCTCCCCGATGTTCGCAGCTTGGGCATCACTGCTGCACAAGCACCCGTGGCCTTTCGGCATCGGCGCTTTCATCGTCCTGATCGCACTCGTTGTTCCGGTCTTCGGCCTGAAGGTGGCAATGCCCTCCATCGCCGTGGTTCCCGAGGACGCCCCGGTTCGACAGGGCTACGAACTGGTCCAGCAGCAATTCGGTGACGGAGCGCCCGGAATGCTGCAGATCGTCACGTCCGCCGACGATGCAGCCGACACCTCGCGTGTTGCCATGAGCATTGACGGCGTCGCCATGGTCACCCCGGCGCAAGAAGCGGCCGACGGATCCGATCTGGCTATGCTGCAAGCAGTTCCCACTGTCGATCCGTCGGATCCTGCGATGGACACCATCCTTGCCGACCTTCGGTCGCAACTGCCGGAATCGGCGCTCGTCGGCGGCGCTCCGGCCGAAAATCTCGACCTCCAGCAGGCACTCGACGACTACCTTCCCATCGTCGTGGTCGTGATTCTGACGCTCGGATTCCTGTTGCTGCTGATCGCCCTCCAGGCACCTCTGATCGCCTTGATCGGCACGCTGGTCAGCCTGCTGTCCACCGGGGCCGCATTCGGAATCGCGAAGCTGATCTTCCAGGATGGTCACGGCGCAGGCCTACTCGGCTTCGATCCCCAGGGTTTCCTCAACGGGTGGGGTCCGGTCTTCTTCTTCGCCATGATCTTTGCCATCGCGATGGACTACACGGTATTTCTGCTCTCGAGCGCCAAGGAGCACTACGAACGCACAGGTGACCCCGCGATCGCACACATCGACGGCCTGGCACATTCAGGTCGGGTCATTGCGGCGGCAGCGGCGGTGATGGTTGCGGTCTTCTTCACTTTTGCGCTCGCAGATCCCTTGCCACCCAAGGAAATGGGCATCATTCTCGGTGTAGCCGTCCTCCTGGACGCAGTGCTCGTCCGCTTGGTGCTGCTGCCCGTTCTCCTGCGTCTCACCGGCCGGGCAGCCTGGTGGGCGCCGGTATGGCTACGTAGCGTCCTGCCGAACATCAGCTTCTCGCATGGCTGATCGTGTACCCGACATCACTGTTTTCTTGATACCCCCAGGGGTATGGTGGGAGCAAGAGAAATCGAAGACAACGACATCGAAACAACGACATCGAAACAACGGCAAGGAGCGGGCAATGACAACACCCACAGAACCGATCGCGATCGCAACCAAGGTCGCCGGAACTTTCGACGACGTCGTCACCCGGACGCGTGCTGCTCTCGCCGAGCAGGGCTTCGGCATCCTGACCGAGATCGACATGCAGGCAACGCTCAAGGCGAAGCTGGACGAGGACATGGAGAAATACCTGATCCTGGGCGCCTGTAATCCACCCCTTGCCCATCGGGCAGTCTCGGTGGATCGCCAGATCGGTCTCCTGTTGCCGTGCAACGTCGTCGTCCGAGAGGATACGACCACGGAGAATTCGTTCTTCGTCGAAGCAATGAATCCCGCTCTCATGGTTCAGGTTTCCGGCGAACCCGGCCTGAAGTCCGTGGCAGCCGACGCAGCCGTCAAGTTGCGCGCGGCCGTCGACTCGCTGATCTGACACCGCAGCCGGATCAAACACTGGATCAAGCAGTGACATGCCCCCAGGGGTACCCTTGGCCGCAGCACGAACACTCGAGAAGGGGCCACCATGACCGGCGACGAAGAGAGCATTGCGCTCGTATTGAACAGGCTTCGGCGTGCCCACGGCCAACTTGCCGGGGTCATCTCGATGATCGAGAACGGCCGCGACTGCAAGGACGTCGTCACGCAGCTCGCAGCCGTGTCCAAGGCGCTGGACCGAGCAGGGTTCAAGATCGTCGCTTCCGGGCTGCGTGAATGCCTGAGCGGTGACAGCGCCGACGGTCGAGAACCGATGACCGAGGCCGAACTCGAGAAGCTGTTCCTGGCCCTGGCCTGAAATACGAGAAGGGCCTGACCCGCAGTGAGCAGGTCAGGCCCTTTTTCGCGTGCGAAGAACTACTTCGCCAGGAAGTCGATCAGCACCTTGTTCACGGCTTCCGGACGCTCGAGGTAGCCGTAGTGCCCGGCGTCGGGAATCTCTTCGTACGACGCCGTCGCGATGCAATCCGCCACCTCGCGGGAGAGGTAAGGCGGGATCATGCGGTCGTCGGCGAAAGCGACGGACAGGCACGGGCGCATGATCGACTTGTATGCTCCCCGTCGATCGAAGGCGCGGTCCATGCCGAGCTGTGCGCGAACACCGGGTGAGGTTGCGCCGCCGGTGAACTCGAAGATGTCCATCCAGTCGCGTGCGGAGTGATCGTCGGCGAGCGTGGCCGGCGAGAGGTTCATCACCGCGGTCACTGCGGCACGGTACTTGGCCGGCAGGGCGACGCCACTGTCGAACAACTGGCGCTCACCCTCGGTCAGGACCTGCTGGAAATGATCCATCCGGGCATGGCCGGCGAGGAACACGGCTTTGCGAACCAGATCGGGCCTGGCGAGCGTCAGTTCCTGCGCTACCCGGGCGCCCATCGAGGTGCCGATGACGTGGGCCGGGCCGCCGCCGAGGTGCTCGATCAACCCGGCGGTGTCCGCAACCATGTCGGGCATCGTGATGCCGCCGAGGCTCTCGCCGGACGGGGCGATTCCGCGGTTGTCGAAGGTGGCGACGCGATAGCCGGCGGCCACCAGAGCCGGCGTCTGGTGCAGATCCCAGACGCGACCGGGGCTACCGGTCCCCATGATCAGCACCACCAGATCTCCATCACCCTTGACCTGGTAATTGATGGGGATTCCGTTGATTGTGGCGACCGTCATGTCAGCCTTCCTCCTCGTACGTGTGATCAACAATTTTGGTTGGATAGCCTAAGCTGATGGGCGGTCGTGTGACCGCAACCCCAGCCCATGCTCGTCCAGGAGGACCCCCGTTGAGAGTCGCTACGCTCGGATACCAAACCTGGGGCCACCGTACCCTGCAGGCCTTGATCGACTCCGATCACGAGGTCGTGCTGGCGATCACACACCCGAAGAGTGAGCACGTCTACGAACAGATGTGGGCGGACTCGGTTGCAGATCTGGCGGCCGAGAACGGTGTACCCGTTCACGTGGCGAACAAGCCTGACGACGCCTTCAAGGCCGCGCTGGCCGAGGCTGCTCCCGACATCATCGTCGCCAACAATTGGCGCACCTGGCTGCCGGCGGAGGTCTTCGACGCACCCAAGTACGGCACCCTCAACATCCACGATTCGCTGCTCCCCAAGTACACGGGATTCTCCCCGCTCATCTGGGCTCTGATCAACGGCGAAGAAGAAGTCGGGCTCACGGCGCACCTGATGGACGAGGAACTCGACGCGGGCGACATCGTGCTGCAGCGTTCGACGACGGTCGGCCCCACAGATACCGTCACCGATCTGTTCCACCGCACGATCGACATGATCGGCCCCATCACACTCGACGCCCTGGATCTGATCGCGTCCGGCCGTACCGACTGGACGCCGCAGGACCGCTCGCAGGCCACGTTCTTCCACAAGCGCGCACCGCAGGACAGTCACGTCGACTGGTCCTGGCCGGCCGAGGTCATCGAGCGTTTCGTCCGAGCACAGTCCGATCCGTACCCCAACGCTTTTGCGGAGTTCAAGGGCCGGCGCGTCCGCATCCTGAAGGCGTCCGTCTCACGCGGGCACTACGGCGGAACCCCCGGCCGAGTATTCATCCAGGAAGACGACGGCATGGTGATCGTCGCGGGCCCCGACGCATGGTCGGGCAAGAACAAGGGACTTCGGATCGAGCGCGTCCGACTCGACGACGGCAGCGAGTACACCGCCGCCGAGTTCTTCCCCCACGGCGGCGGGTACCTCACCTGATCGTCTGAACGCTCTCAGTCGCGACCCTCCCAGGCCGCCCACAGTTGCGCGTAACGCCCGCCCGCGGACACCAGTTCGCGGTGCGGGCCTTCTTCTACGATCTGCCCGTGTTCGAGCACGATCACTCGGTCGGCGCCTGCAGCTTGGGTAAGCCGGTGTGCGACAACCAGAGTGGCGCGGCCCTCCGTAGCAGCTTCGGCAGTCGCTTCCAGTTCCCGCGCTCCGGCGCTGCCCGCCTCCGCTGTTGCTTCGTCCAGTACCGCGACGGCGGGATCGGCCAGCACCAGTCTCGCCAAGGCCAACTGTTGCGCCTGTGCCGCCGTCATCTCGTGCCCGCCTTCACCTACGACGGTCAGCATTCCCTCGTCGAGAGCCTCCACCCACTCGTATGCGCCGACTGTCCGCAGTGCCGCGGCTACGTCCTCGTCCGAGGATTCGGGAGCCGCCAATCTCAGATCCTCGATCAGGGGTCCGGCAAAAACGTGGACCTCCTGACTCACGATCGCGATGTGGCGTCGTAGGTCGTCGAGGTCGGCAAGCGGGACACCGCCGATCGACACCCGCCCCGACGTCGGAGTGATCGAACCGGCAGCGATCGCCGCAAGCGTCGTTTTTCCGGCTCCGGTCGAACCGACGAGCGCCACGCGCTCCCCCGCTCGCAGGTTGAGCGTCACTCCATGGAGAACCTCGTGACCACCGTCGTAGCTGTGCCGGATGTCGTCCAGACGCAGCGAACCGTCAGCCGGAACGGAACCTGCATCCGTCGAAGGCTCCGTTTCCTCGATCTCGACGACGCCGACCAGTCGCGCGAGGCTGGCGCCGGCCGACTGCACTTCGTCGAAGGTGTAGAGCAGCGAGCCGATCGGGTTGAACAGGCGATGGAACAGCAGGGCAGCAGTCGTCGTCTGACCGACCGTCACGACGTCCTCACGAACCAGCAGGAATCCGACGACCAGAATCATGGACAAGCCCACGAATTCGGCGCGGTTACCGCGACCGGCGAATCTGGTGAACAGGCCGAAAACTCCGACGGCCAGATTACGCGCTTTCGCCGACGCCGCATCGATCTGACCGAGATGTTCCTTCTCGAGGCTGTACGCGCGCACGGTCTTGGCACCCTGGAGACTGCTGATCAGCGCTTGTGAACGAGCGCCCATCGCTACCCGCTCGGCAGCGTAAACGGGAGCCGATCGTGGCAGGTACCACTTGAGCGCCAGCGCGTACATCGGCAGCGCGACCATGCCGGCCAGACCGAGTCGCCAGTCGAGTCCGAGCATGGTCACCATGCTCAGAGCCACGAGCAGAACCGCCGCGATCATGCCGGGAACCACATCGGACACGGCCTTGGCGATCACCGAAACGTCGTCGCCGACTCGTGAGAGCAGATCGCCCTTGCCGACCTTCTCGACGGTCTGGATCGGCAGGCGCAGTGCCCGGTCCACGGTCCGCTCGCGCAGATCCGCCAGGATCGTCTCGCCTAGCCGCTTGATCAGATAGGCGGCCACACCGGTGAACACGCCACCCACGATTGCGGCAGCGGCGATGATCACGACCACCCCGACGATCGTCGACGTGGGCGCGTTGTCCCGGACCCGGTCGACCAGGACACCGAAGACGTAGATCGGCACCAAGGCCATCGCCGACGCCGAAGCCGCGACGATCAGGACCAGCAGGCTCTGCATCCGGTGCTCGGCCAGCGCCGCCCGTAACCACTTCCAGGTCTGGCGACCACCCGCGATCGGCAACAACTCACGCTCGGTCACCTTCTCCGCGTTCTCCCCGGCCGGCATACCGGTTGTCATGTCCGTGGCCGTCACCGCAGCACCGCTCCTCGGTAGTTCGCGTCGCCGCGAGAGAGTTCGGAATGTGTGCCCGTCGAGGCGATCATTCCGTCGTTCAACACGATCACTCGATCCGTCACGGCCAACAAGGCCGGGCTGCTGGTGATCAATACCGTCGTGTGGATGCCGCCGGCACCCTCGTGCCGCAGTTCTGCGATTCCTTCGGCGATCGACGCCTCGGTCACCGCGTCCACCGCCGTCGTCGGATCGTGCAGGACCATCACCGGTGCCTGTGCCACCAAGGCCCGCGCGAGGGCAACACGTTGCCGCTGGCCTCCCGACAAACTCGCGCCCCGATCGGTCACTTCGAGATCGAGACCGTCCGGATGTGCGTCGACGACATCCGCCGCTGCCGACGCCACCAGAGCGCTCTGGATGTCGAGACCGGCAGCATCACCGGCGCCCGCGGTCACGTTCGACGCGAGCGATCCGGAGAACAGATCGGTGATGTGCGGCTCCACCAGCACTGTGCGGCGCGCCAATCGCAAGTCCATGTCGGACAGGCTGATTCCGCCAACCCTCACCACTCCGCGATACGCGTCCTGCGCCAGCTGACCGGACAGGACCGCGACAAGGGCGTCGGCGTCCTGCGGCTGGTAAGCCACGACGCCCAGCAGTTCTCCGGCAGGCAGGTGCAAGTCGATGCCCTTGAGCGACTTGTACTCGACGCCGTCGAGGGTCAGGTCGGTGCCTTCGAGTTCGGTCTGCGAACCCGCGCCCCGCAGTGGCTCCGCGTCCAAGACCAGCGCCAGTCGATCCGACGACGCCCGCGCCACCGCGAAGTATCCGGGAATGGACGCAAGCAATCCGAGCGGTTCGATGATGAACTGCGCAAGCCCCACCACGGTGATGAGTTCACCGACCGTGATCCGGCCCTGCAACGCGAAGTATCCGGCGAAGCCCGCAACACCGACTGCGAGCAACGCACTGACGGTCGCGGCAACGCCGGTGTAGATACCGGTCGCCTTGGCCGTGCCGATCGTCGACGCGAGAGCCTGACGGCTGACTGTGCGATAGCGAGCCGACGCGGTCTTCTCGCCGCCGATCCCGCGCAGTGGACGCAATCCGCTGACCAGATCGGTAGCCATCGCGGACGCTCGCGCGATCGACGCCTGCTGACCGGTGGCCCTCGACGTGATGAGCGGCGCCGCCAATTGCAGCAGACCGAGAATGACCGGCGTTCCGATCAGAACGGCCAATCCCAGCCAGAGGTCGATCCACACCAACGCCACGGCCGACGCGACCGCAGCCGTCAGGGCCGCAGCCGCGCGCGGGACGATGTCCGCGATCCACGACGTCTGCTCGGCGTCCGATGTCGAAACAGTCAGCAGTTCACCTGAACGCAGATCGGTGCGCACCCCGCGCGGATCGAGGACGCGGTGCGCCACCTCGAGCCGGAGGCGATGAGCCTCCTGCTGCATCGCGGTGACGATGAAGCGTGCACCGAAGCGCCACGCGGCCGTCAGAACGAGAAACAGAGCCGCGAGACCGACGATGGAGACGATCAGGGCCGTGGTGTCCGAAGTCTCCACCGCACGGTCGATGATCACACCGATGGAGATCGGCACCGCCGTCTCGGTCAGTTGGTGCAGACAGACCAGAACCGTACCGATAGCGAGCGGGCGACGGTTGCGGACGAGGACGCGTCGCAAAATCGCAGCACCGCTGTGATTGCCACTATCGGGCTCGTCCGAGTCGACGGTCACACTCGAGGGGGTCGAACTCATGGAACTCCAAGCATCGATGGAAGCGATAAAGTTGAGTACAGAGATAAGTAAGTCGACCCTAATACATGAGCAACTAGCGTCGACACGCCCAGTTCTCATAGAGTCGCGAGTAAGAAACATTGCTTGCGCCGTGCAGGCAAGCACGAGAGGAACATGATGGCTGAGAACACGACCGTCGAAACCGAGATCGCGGACGAGGAAATCGAGACCGTCGCCGAGGAAACAGCGCGCATGGCGCAGCACGTTGTCGCTGCATACGCGGAGGATGCCGACGAGTGCAGGATGCTGCTCTCGATGCTCGGTATCTCTCCCGCCGCCAAGCTCGACTGAATCTTTCCCTCACCGACCGAGAAGGAACCACGTGCCTGTCAGTCCGGATTCGACCAGTTCAACCCTTTCTGACAGCGCACTTGCTTCTTCGACCGGTGACACCGTGTCCGGGCAGGCTGAGTTCGTCGTCGTAGCGAACCGCCTGCCCGTCGACTTGGAACGGCTTCCCGACGGCACCACCCGCTGGAAGCGGAGCCCCGGTGGACTGGTCACCGCTCTCGAGCCGATCCTGCGCAGCAATCAGGGCGCGTGGGTGGGCTGGGCGGGCGTGGCGGACGCCGATCTCGACCCCATCGTCGAAGACGGGCTCGAGCTCTACCCCGTGCCGCTGAGCGCCGAGGAAATCAACGAGTACTACGAGGGATTCTCCAACGCCACCCTCTGGCCGCTCTATCACGACGTCATCGTCAAACCCGAATACCACCGCGAATGGTGGAACGCCTACGTCGAGGTGAACCGGCGGTTCGCCGAAGCCACTTCCAAGGCAGCGGCACAGGGCGCAACCGTCTGGATCCAGGACTACCAGCTGCAGTTGGTACCGAAGATGCTGCGGATGCTGCGCCCCGACCTCACCATCGGCTTCTTCCTGCACATTCCGTTCCCCCCGGTCGAGTTGTTCATGCAGATGCCGTGGCGCACCGAAATCGTCGAAGGCCTCCTCGGCGCCGACCTCATCGGCTTCCACCTCCCAGGTGGCGCACAGAACTTCCTGTACCTGGCCAGACGCCTTGCCGGGCAGCAGACTTCACGCGGAACCGTCGGCGTCCGCTCCAAACTCGGTGTGGTGCAAGTAGGTTTCCGTAGCGTCCGCGTCGGCGCCTTCCCCATCTCCATCGACTCCGGCAAGCTCGACGAACTCTCGCGCACCAAGGCAATTCGGGACCGCGCCAAGCAGATTCGCAAAGAACTCGGAAACCCCAAGCACATCATGCTGGGCGTCGACCGCCTCGACTACACCAAGGGCATCGACGTCAGGCTCGCCGCGCTCCACGAACTTCTCATGGAGAAGCGCATCGATCCCGCCGACACGGTCATGGTGCAGCTGGCGACCCCGAGCCGCGAACGCGTCGAAAGCTACGTACAGATGCGCGGAGACATCGAACAGAAGGTCTCCCGCATCAACGGCGAGTTCAGCGAAGTCGGCCGCCCCGTCGTCCATTACATCCATCGGCCGATCCCGCGCGACGAATTGGTCGCGTTCTTCGTCGCCGCCGATCTCATGTTGGTCACGCCGCTGCGTGACGGCATGAACCTCGTCGCGAAGGAATACGTCGCCTGCCGCAGCGATCTGGGCGGTGCATTGCTGCTCAGCGAATTCACCGGTGCCGCAGCCGAACTCCGTCAGGCATTCCTGTGCAATCCCCATGACCTCGACGACGTCAAGGATTCGATGGAGAAGGCTCTCAATCAACCGCGAGAGGACGGCCGACGCCACATGCGCGCGTTGCGTCGTCAGGTCCTGACGCACGACGTCGACCGCTGGGCTCGCTCGTTCCTCGACGCGCTCGCACACGGCGGTGCTGCAGGCCCGGCGCTGATCGCTCCTGCCGAATCCCGAGAGCCCTGAGGCCAGTACGACAAGGCTGGGGCCGCGGAGAGTAAATCTCCGCGGCCCCAGCCTGTTTCATGCCCGGATCCAGCCCTTGGTGTGTTTGATCAGAAGGGTTGGACGTTGTTCACGAGCCAACGCCCGTCCTGCTTCTCCAGACTCATCTTCACGCGACTGCCACTGGCGACGGCTTCAGGTGATTCCGAAGACGTGGTGATCTGATTGAGGAACAGCATCGTTGTCGCGCTGTCCGCCTCCGCGTCGAGAACCGCAGCGCCCTGGACGACTACCTGAACGGTCAGCGACTTCTCCTTGGCTCCCGGAATGATCACCGATTCGATCAGATTGGTGAACGTGCCCTGGAAATCGCCCGTCAAACCGTCTGTGGCCGCGTGCAACTGCTGGTCGACGTTGTTGTAGTCGTACTGGAACATCGCAACCGCCTGATCGGAAGAGGCCTGTGCCACTTCGTCTCTGGTCTGATCGATCGCTGCCGTGTCACGCGTTCCGCCCGGACCGAAGTAGAGATACGCCGACACTGCTGCCAACGCGATGGCCACTGCGCTGATGACGCACAGAACGATGGCGAGCGGTGAGACGCGCTTGGGCTTGGACGTCTCTGGGATTACTTCTGGGGTCATGGCACAAACTCCACATTCGAGGCAAACAACTGCCCGTCGACGTCGCACATGGTGATTCGGAGTCGGTAGTTGCGTTCAGCGGGCGCTTCGTCGCCGTTCTTCTGCATCGCACGCACCGCGACCAATGAAGTCCCGCAATCACCGTCGGACTTCTCGAACCCGGCCTCGAGCACCTCGCCGTCGGTCTGAACTCCGGCCTGCCCAAGGACGTTGACAAACGAATCCTTGCGTCCGTCGAACTGCGACTTGAACTCGTCGGTGGTGCCGGCGAGGAACTTGTCGAGGTCGGCAGCCGCTGTATCCGCGTGCAGTGTCGTCAGATTCAGCGCGGTGGTCCGGGCACCGGCCACGTAGCGGGCTCGGTCCTCGTCGGCATTGGACGCCTTGTTCCGGTCGACGAGAAGAAACACCGTCAGGGCCGCAAGAGCAACAGCGATCACCGAAGCAACGGCGATCCCGACTACCAACCCGGCCTTAGGCTTCGAACGAACAGGGGTGTCCACAGCAGTTTCTGCGGGGGTTTCGGCGGTGCCGGCCTGCTCAGCCTTGGTCGCGACCTGATCACCGCTGACGACCTTCTCAGGTGGAGTATCGGGCTTGCCCAAAGCAACTGGCGCCGCCGCCTTCTGCTCGGCCGCCGTCTGCTCAGCCGACTTCTGCTCAGCCGACTTCTGTTCGGCCGACTTCTTTTCGGTGGGCACTACTACCGCGGCAGCGTCTGCATCCGCACCCGTGGGTCCGGCGCTGCGTGACGCGCGACGGCGCACCCGCTGCCCGGCCTGTGGATCTTCGTCTGTCATCAACCCTGCTGACCCTTCATGAACTGTTCGAGACTGACGTCGCCGCCGCCGAGGTTCGGTTGCGAGTACGTCCTTCCGTCCGGCCCGATGTACGTGCCTGTAATCGGATCGTACCGACGAGCCGAGACCGAAGGCGTCGACGTGTACGAGCTCGGGGTCGCGGTAATCGGTTCCGGAGGCCCGGATTGCGGGTTCGTGCCCAACGGGACGTAGCCGGAACGGCACTGTTCGACCGTCGGCGCACGACGTCCCGGATACTCCTCGCAGGGAAGGTTTCTCGCGCCTCGCACCGCGATCGGCGAATCCTGGGCAACCTGGCAGAAAAGATCCGACGGTGTCTCGATCGGTGATTCGTCCTTCGGACTGCGCCACTGCTCTGCGGGCAGGAATCCGGTAGTGCACGGCGGCGGGTCGTTGACCTCCATGTGGAAGTCCACCAGAGCGCCGTCCGCAGCCGGGCCGGAGCCTGCCACCGTGACCAGCGCTGCGGCCAGCGGCGGGTAGATGACCAGAATCTGCTCGATCGCGTTGTTGTAGATCACGCCGACCTGTCCGACGGACACGAGGTTCGCCAGAAGAATCGGCAATGTCGGCTGCATGTCTTGCAGAAGAGCATTCGCCTCCGCCGCGGCAGCCGGCCCCTTCTGGATGACGGCACGCAGATCAGGATCGCTGGCTCGGAGCTGGTCGGTGAACGTCACCAGATTGCTTGTCCAGGAACGGATGGCGTCGCTGCTGACCACCTGAGTGTCCAGGAGTGGACCGGCCTGCTCGATCAGCGTCTTGGTCGCGTCGGAGTTGTTGTTCGCCTCCTCGACGAACAGCCGAGCCGAGTCGATCAGCTTCTGCAGATCCGGGCCGGCACCGTTGAACGCCTTGAAGGATTCGTCGATGACGGTCTTGAGCTTGGTGTCGGAAATGCTCTGCAGCAACACATCTGCCTGATCGAGCATCGCGCCGACATCCTGCGGAATGCTGGTTCGGTCTTCGGGAATCACCGATCCGTTTTCCAGATGCCCGTCGACCACGATCGCTCCGGAGCTGTCGGTGTGCGGAATCAGATCGACGAACTGCTCGCCGATCGCCGACACACTCTTGACCGCGGCGTCGACGTCCGACGGAACCTTGACGCCACTCTCGAGAGACAGTCGCGCATTCACACCCGTCTCCGAGAGCTCCACCGCGTTCACGACACCGATGGTCTGACCGCGGTAGGTGACGTTCGAGTTCTTGTACAGCCCACCGGTCGCGGGCAATTCGACGGTGACGTCGTATCGGCCGATACCGACCATCGCCGGAACACGCACGTACTGAGTGGCCATCACGATCAAACCGACGACCGTCAAGACGGCGAAGATGATCAGCTGGATGCGGACGAACTTTGTGAGCATCATGGTGCCGGTGCCCCCTGGGGAAGTCCTGGAATGTTGATCGGCGGAAGTCCCGGAATCTGAATGGTATTCGGATCCGCTGCCGGGGCCTGCGCAGCGGGAGCCTGTCCGGCGGGAGCTTGTGCCGGCGGTGCGGCAGGCTTGAGCGGGTCGCTCAACGGGTTGCCTGTCTGCCCGGCGAGCCCGGCCTGCTTGCCCAACACACCTTCCGGCCCCGAGAGCGTTCCGGCCAACGGAGTTCCGGTGAGGAAGTTCGCATCGAGTCGGGGCAGCGAGATGTCGATGGTCATCGCCAAGTTGGCGTAGTCGCCGCGGATGACGTTGTCGATTCCGTTCTGTGGGAACGGGAAAGTCAAGAGGACTCCGAGAACCTGAGTGAGAGCGTTACCCGAATCCGCCAAGGCCTTCAGAGTCGGCGAAAGAGCCCGAACATTGGTCGCGAAATCGTCACCACTCTCCTGAATGACGCGGCTCGCCACCTCGCTGAGACCCCCGAGAGAGGTCAACGCGTTGGTGATGTCCTGACGCTGAGCGACAAGAACCTCGAGCGCCGGCGGGATGCCTTCGAGCGCTTTGTTCAAGGTGTCGTGCTGTGCCTGGACCGTCGAGGACAGGCGATCGAGTCCTTCCATCGCCGAAACGATGTCGCCTCGTTGCTTGTCCAGACTGCCGACCAACTGATCGAGCTGAGGTAGGAGGTCGCGAACGGAGTCTTCACGCCCACCGAGAGCGGCGTTGAGTTCCTTCGTGATGTCCTGGACCTGGGCGAGACCGCCGCCGTTGAGAACAACCGACAGAGACGACAGCGTCTGTTCCGTCGTCGGGTAGGCGCCCGCCCGCTCGATCGGAATCAGGTCACCGGCTTCGAGTCGGCCCTCGGGCTCTTCTCCGACCGGCGGCGCCAACTCGATGTGCTGAGAGCCGAGCAAGCTGGTCTGGCCGATTTTTGCCGTCGCGTTGGCAGGCAGCTGAACGTCAGGATTCAGCGACACCGTCACCAGAGCGTGCCAGCCCTGTACCTCGATGTTCGAAACGCTTCCCACTGCCACGTCGTCCACCCGGACGGGCGAATTCTGCGACAGCGTAGTCACGTTCGGCATCTCGATCTGGACCTCGTACGCGCCTTCGCCCCGGCCCTGAGTGCCTGGCATCGGCACGGAGTTGAGCCCGTTCCATTCACAACCGCTGGCGCCGAGAGCCACTGCCGTGGCCAACACGGCAACCGTGGTCTTGCGAGCTACCCGCATCAGTTCCCTCCGCCCATGTTGAAGAGTTCGGCGAGATCCTTGGGAACACTCGTCATAGGAGCACCTGACATCGGTCCTGCGACGGTTTCCGGCTGATTCTGACTTGCCGCTTCCAATCCCGGTTCGGTGTAGACGATCTGATCCGGGAAAGCCTGCACGCCCGCGACCGGGTTGAACAGGAATCCGGGGTAGTTGCCGATCATGGTGCTGAGCACCGGCCCGAGGTACTGCTTACACAGGTCGGCACTGTTCTGGGAGTTACCACTGTCGATGCCTTCGATGGAACCACAGATCCACTGGATCGGATTCTTGAAGTTACTCAGTGCGATTGCGCCGGTCATGCTGCCCTGAGCCGGTTTGTAGATCTGATAGAAGTTGGCAAGCGACGTCGGTCCGGAGTGCAGAACCTGCTCGATCTCCGGGCGCTTGTCCGTCAGTACCTGGGTGGCATCGGCCAGACGCGCGACCGATTCGCTCAGTCCCTCGCTGTTGTCCTTGACGAACCGCTGAACGTCGCCCACCGCCAGGTCGAGATCGCTGAGGGCGGTGCCCAACTCGTCGGAGCTGCTTGCGAGAACGCTTGTCACCGAAGCGAGGTGACCGCTGAACTGCACGATCTGCTCGTTGCTCGAGGACAACGCAGTGACAAACGCCTGCAGGTTCCGAATGGTGGAGAACAAATCGGTCCGGCCTTCGGACAGCGTGTGCATCGTGGCCGAGAGTTCGCGCAACGTCGACCGAATGGACTCACCGTTACCGTCGAGGTTCGTTCCCACGGTGTCGATGAATCGGCCGAGGGAACCCTGATCGTCCAGACCCTCCGGTCCGAGTGCGTCAGACAGTTTGGTCAGTTCGGTCTTGATCTCGTCCCACTCCACCGGAACGGCGGTGCGCTCGATCGGGATCTCGCCGCCGTTGGGCATCTGTTCCCCGCCGGAATACACGGGGGTCAATTGCACGAAGCGTGCGGACACGAGGCTTTGAGCAACGATGAGCGCCTTGGCATCTGCCGGAACGTCGACGCTCGAGTCGATCTTCATCTCGACGTACGTGTCCCGATCACGCGGTTCGATCTTCGTCACCTTGCCGACGTTGACACCGAGCACTCGCACGACGTCGCCCTCGTAGAGACCTGTCGTCGAGACGAAGTGCGCGGAGATCTTGGTCTTGCCCAGGCCAGGGATGAAGAGGTAGGCCGCACCCGCCACGAGCAGCGCGACCAGCACGCCCGCTCCGATCAGCACCCACTTCTTGCGTGGGTTGGTGGAGCCCTGTGAATCCTGTGAAGTCATGGTCTCGGTCATTCTCCCGGCCCCCTGATCGTCGGTGGAATGCCGGGGAAGAAGTCTTCCAGGTCGCCCGGAACCTGCTCGGGCGCGACGCTGGTGTCCACCAAGGTCTTCCACCAGTTACTCGGCAGAATGTTGATGATGAAGGCATCGAAGAACGGGCCGCTGGCCACGGTCTCGCCGAGCGCGGTGATGTACGGTCCGAGGCCGTCGAGCGCCCCGGCGATGTTGTCCTTGTTCTGCTGAAGAACCTCGGCGACGGAATTCAGCTTCTCGAGGGTCGGCCCCATCTGAGCCTCGTTCTCCTGCACAAGCGCTGACAGTTGACGTGAGACTGCGCCGGTGTTGACGATCAGTTCGCTGATCGCGTCACGCCGCAAGCTCAGTTCGGCAAACAGCTTGTTGCCGTCAACCAGCAACGAATCGATCTGACCACTTCTGTCGGAGAGGATCTTGGTGACATCTTCGGCCCGCGAGAGCAATTGGAGCAGGCTCTCGTCGCGTGAGTTGATGCTCTGCGAAAGCCGCGTCATTCCGTCCAACGCGGTGCGCAGTTCGGGCGGAGTATCGGCCAGCGTGTCCGAGATAGCGTTGAGCGAATCGTTGATCTGGTCCGTGTCGAGTTCGGATACCGTGGTACCGAGGTCGCCGAGCGCGTCGTTGAGAGAGTACGGGGAGTTGGTGCGCTCGATAGGAATCGGCGTGTCCGTGCGCAGCAGTCCGGATCCTTCCGGCCGCACCGCCAACGACTTTCGGCCGAGAACCGTGTTGGTCTTGATGTCGGCCGCGGTCTGCTCGCCCAGGGCGACGCCGTCCTGAACGGTGAAGGTGACCAGAACCTTCTGGTCGTCGAGCTCGACGTCGCTGACCTTGCCGACATTCACTCCGGCCATGGTCACATTGTCGCCGGCGACCAGGCCGCCGGCATCTTGGAAATACGCCGAGTAGCGAATGCCGCCGTTGATGAACTGGAGTTGATCGTATTGAAGCGTGGCACCCACTGTTGCCACCGCCAGGACGAGACCGATGACACCGATCTGTACCGGATTGCGTTCACGGGTAGGGGTCATGAGACTTTTGCGCACCTTCCCGTGTCCTGCACTGCCGTGGGCAAGATGATCGTCGTTCCGTCAGGTCCGGAGAACTTGAAAGTATTGGCGCACAGATAGAACTGGAAGAACGCTCCGTACGTGCCCACTCGGATCAGCTTCCGGTAGTCGGACGGCAGACGACCGAGAGCGGTATTGATGTCGTCCTTGCCCAGGTCCAGCTGCGTCATCGTTCGGTTGGTCTCCCCGATCAGGGTCTGGATGTCCGGACGTGTCGCCTGCAGCAGCGATGCGAGATCTCCGGTGGCGCCGGCGATCTCGGTGATCGAATTACCGATCGGGCCACTGTCCTTCGCCAATCCACTGACCAACTGCTGGAGCTGATCGATCGTGGTGGAGAACTGATCACCCTTGTCGTTGATCGTGCCGAGTACGTCGTTGAGGTTGGTGATGACGTCCCCGATCAGCTGATCTCGGTCCGCCAACGTGCTGGTGAACGAACTGGTGTTTCCCAGAAGCGAAACCAATGTTCCACCCTGGCCTTGGAGTACTTGGAGCAGGGCCCCGGAGAGGTCGTTGACCTGCTGGGGGTCGAGAGAGCGAAGCAGCGGCTTGAATCCGCCGAGCAGCAGATCCAGATCGAGAGCGGGCGACGTCTGGTCGACTGGAATCGATCCACCTGACGAAAGCGTCTCGGTGGAACCAGCGCCCTCGAGCAGTTCCATGTAGCGGTCGCCCACCAGGTTCTCGTAGCGCACAGTGGCTTTGGTGCTCTTCATCAGTGAGTACTTGGTATCGACGTCGAACTCGACCTCGGCCTGGTTGGAGTCACCGATGGACACTCCGGTGACCGACCCGACCGGAACACCGGCGATACGTACCTTGTCGCCGGACTTGAGTCCCGAGACGTCCGAGAAGGTGGCGTGGAATCCGTTGCTGCTGCTGAAGCGCACCTGACTGAAGACGATCGCCAGTCCGGCGAAGATGACCGCCATGACGACGGTGAAAATCAGCAGCTTGACCGTGGTCGGTCTCATCACTTCCCGTCTTCCTGCTCGTAGGAGTCACCGAAGAGATACTGGAAAATGGTCGGCACGGTGACGCGCAGTTCGGTGTTGGGAACGAAAGGCACGTTGCCGGTGTTGGTGACTGCGAACGGTGCATGCCCGTCGACCTTCGGATCGAATTCGGGCAGACCATAACAATTGGGTCCGCCGGAGGCCGCGACCTTGGGGAGAGATTGTGGGTTCTGGTACGCCTCGGCGCCGTACATGAAGCTCGCACTCAGCATCAGCGCCGCTTTGTCCCCGGTGCCTGCCAGTGGCTCGAACTTGATCCGGCCGTCGTTCAACCCGACGATGAAGCACGTCAGACCCGACGAGTACTTGTCGAGCAGGGTCGTCGTCGAGGTCAGAGTGTCGAGGGCGGTGGTCAGGTTCTGCTCGTTGTCGGTCAACAACGCGTTGCCCGTGTCCGCGAGGCCGGTGACGTTGAGCAACAGCAAGTCGAGGTTTGCCTGCTCGGCCACGATCGATCCGCTTGTCGCGGTGGCATTGTCGAGGATGCGCATCAGATCCGGTGCCACGTCGGCGTAGAGATTGGTGACATCGGCGGCACCGACCAAGTCTTCCTGGAGCTGCGGCAGAACCGGATTCATCTTCTTCAGATAGGTGTCACCGAGCTCGAGAACCTCACCCAGCGACTCGCCGCGTCCGTTGAGCGCAGTGGAGATCGCGCCGAGTGTGGCGTTGAGCTTTTCCGGTTCGATCTTCGCGAGTACGTCCGAAAGATGTTCGAAGACACTGTTGAACTCGACGGTGACGCTGTCCGAGGCGATGACAGCACCCTCCTGGATCGGCTGGGTCGAGGGATCGTCGGGAATCACGATGTTGACGTACTTCGCACCGAACACCGTGGTGGTCTTGATTTCCACCCGGGCGTTCGACGGAATCTTCGACATCTGGCCGGGATCCATCGCCAACTTCAGGTTTGCCTGGTCTCCGACGAGGGAGATCGATTCGACACGGCCTACCTGCACTCCGCGCAGCTTCACCTTGGCATTCGGTTCCATGACCAGGCCGGCACGCGTGGACGTCACGGTAATGGGTGTGCTCTTGGTGAACCCACCCGAGAACATGGTCAGGGCAACGGCGACGATCGCCACGAGTCCGAGGACGAGGCCGGCTGCGGCCAACTTCTTGTGCCATCTGGGTACGGTCATCGCTTGCCCGCCTATCCCGACAGGTTGAAGTTGCCGGACCCGCCGTAGATGGCGAGTGAGATGAGCAGGGTGACCGTGACGACCGCAATCAGCGAGGCGCGCACTGCGTTACCCACCGCGACGCCGACACCCACCGGGCCACCGGTTGCGTTGAAGCCGTAGTAGGTGTGGATGAGCATGACGGCCAGCGCCATGACTATCGCCTGGGCGAACGACCACAGTATGTCCGTGGGTATCAGGAAGGTCGTGAAGTAGTGGTCGTAGACGCCGCCGGACTGGTTGTAGAGGAACACCGTCGCAAAGCGGCTGGCGACGAAGGATGCGATCACCGCCAGTGAGTACAGCGGGATGATCGCGATCATGCCGGCCATGACGCGGGTGCTGACCAGATACGGAATCGACGGGATCGCCATCGTCTCGAGGGCGTCGATCTCTTCCGAGACGCGCATCGCACCGAGCTGCGCGGTGGAGCCGGCGCCGATGGTCGCGGCGAGACCGATCCCGGCGATGACCGGCGCTGCGATGCGAACGTTGATGAAGGCGGCGAAGAAGCCCGTCAGCGCTTCGACACCGATGTTGCCCAGCGAGCTGTAGCCCTGAACGGCGATGGTGCCACCGGTGAACAGTGTCAGGAACCCGACGATCACGACGGTGCCACCGATGACGGCGAGCGCACCGGTGCCCATGCTGATCTCGGCGATCAGTCGCAGAGTTTCACGTGGATAGCGCATCAGCGCCTTGGGAGCGTGACCGAGAGCCTTCGCGAAGAACAGCGCTTGATCACCGATGCTGTCGATACTGCGAGAGATCGAGCCGATCTGTCGACGTGTGCGCGGGAAGCGTCCCGCTGCGGCCAACGCCATCAGATCTCCTCCCGTTCGTCGTTTGTCGTTCTGTCCACTTCGATCTCTCCGACTGCCGTGTGCCTCATCCGGCCGTCAACTTGATACCGATGGTCGTGATGAGCACGTTGACGACGAAGAGCGCCATGAACGCGAACACGACGGTCTGGTTGACCGCGTCACCGACGCTCTTGGCGCCGCCTTTGACGTTGAGTCCGAGGTAGGCCGCAACCAGGCCGGCGATCATGCCGAACAGTCCTGCTTTGACCATGGAGAGCATGAGCTCACCGAATCCGGTGAGCAGTGTGATGCCGTTGACGAAGGCGCCGGGATTCACGTCCTGGATGAACACGGAGAAGACGAACCCGCCGAGGATGCCGATGGTGCAGACCAGTCCGTTGAGGAGCAGCGCCACTCCCGTCGACGCGAGTACCCGGGGAACGACCAACCGGTGGATGGGATTGATACCGAGCACCTTCATGGCGTCGATCTCTTCACGAATGGTTCGGGCCGAGAGGTCTGCGCAGATGGCGGTTGCGCCGGCGCCGGCGACGATCAGCACGGTGACGATGGGGCCGACCTGCGTGACGGTGCCGAGAGCAGCTCCGGCACCACTGAGGTCGGCTGCACCGATCTCGCGCAAGAGAATGTTGATGGTGAAGCTGACAAGCACCGTGAACGGGATCGCGACCAGCACCGTCGGAACCATCGACACTCGGGCCACGAACCAGGCCTGATCGATGAACTCTTGACGCTGGAAGGGGCGGGAGAAGACTGCCCGCAGGGTTTGGGCGGACATCTGAAAGAAGCCACCGACCGCTCGTAATGGTACCTCGACGAGGTCTACCATTCGCCCTCCTCGTCCTTGGTTGCCGCAGTACTGTCTGTTCTCATAGTCCAGCCCCCGACAGCTTGTGACTCAGGTCATATTAACTAGAACGTGTTCACCTGTCAAAAACAAGTGTCCAACTCTAAGAAGTAGCCTCACGGCGCCGATCCGAAACCGAAAGATTCGGAACATGGGAAGCATTCCTTTTCGGCGTGATCTTCGCCGAAATATCCTGGAAATTAATACTTTTGAATGATCGACGCTTCTCGGAACCAAGTTCGAAATTCAGCTATGCGAGAGCCTTGACCGGGCACGCCGATCGAATATCGCATCGTTCACAGGAATGCAAAATTGGAACACAGTCCAGTTTTTTCGAGACCGTTGGTCTCGTTTCAGAACGCAGGCAGATTACCGCGCCCACCGACTCGTGAACACGCTATTTCTACCAGGAAGTGGACACGTAGACCCGCCTATGTGTGAACGACGGTTCTACGTGTCGCGAGCACTGGTCAGCCCAGCGCCCTCAGGGCCGCGGATGCCGAGAACATCTTTGCCGGGTCACGGTCCGCGAAATAGTCACCCATCACTGCTGACAGCGCTTCCGGCGACCAGGAGTCACCGTCTGCGTCGAACCGTTGCTCGACGATGGGCGCCGCCATCAGCGCAACCATCGGGCCGTACACCACGAACACCTGACCGTTGACGGCGTCGGCTGCCGGTGATGCCAGATACGAGACGAGCGATGCCACGTGCTCGGGCGAGAGTGGATCGATGCCGTCGGCCGGCGCGTCGCCGAACACACCTTCGGTCATCGACGTCCGCGCCCGCGGGCAGATCGCGTTGGCCCGAACGCCGTAGCGCGAGAGCCCACGTGCGGCCGACAACGTCAGCGCCGTGATTCCGGCTTTTGCAGCGCCGTAGTTGGGCTGCCCTTCCGGTCCGAGGAGACCCGCCTCCGAAGAGGTATTGACGATGCGCCCGTACACGGGCGCCCCGGCTTCCTTGGATTTCGCCCGCCAGTAGGCAGCGGCGTTGCGGCACAAGAGGAAATGGCCGCGAAGATGAACTTCGAGTACCAGATCCCAGTCTTCGTCCGACATGTTGAACAGCATCCGGTCGCGCACGACACCGGCATTGTTGACGACGATGTCGACACTGCCGAACTGCCCCTGCGCTGCTTCCATCAGTGCGTCCGCAGTAGAACGCTCACCGACGTTGCCTGCCACGAATTCGACCTTGGCGCCCAGGCCGCGGATCTCTTCGAGCGTCGCTTCGACGGCCTCGTTCGGGGCCAGATCGTTGACGACCAACGACGCACCGGCCTTCGCCAGACCGATAGCCTCGAACTTTCCGAGCCCCGATCCGGCACCGGTCACGATGGCGACCTTGCCTTCGAGACTGGTTTCTGGGCTGTTCACAGCATTCATCGAAGCGCTCTCCCGGTTCTCTGCGGTCGTGTGTCGAGTTACCCGGCTCGATTGCCGTGACCCACGAGTTCGCAACTTTAGAACGTGTTCTTGTTTTGGGCAACCATCGTCACGGATGTTCGGTCAGCGCCGCACGCGGGCACTGAGCGATCGCGGAACGGACATCTTCCCAACGATCCTCCGGCGGACGCGCAGAACTGATCACGAGCTCCTCGTTGTCGTCGAGGTCGAAAATATCGGGTGCGATCCCGACGCACACACCGTTTGCCTCGCAACGGTCCAGATCAACCCTGACCTCCATGGCGATTCCTCTTCTCTACTCACAACTACTGGCGCGAACACGGATACGAAACGAGTGCCGCAGGGCTGTGCCGCACACCGTTCCTGGCGATAACACTAGAACCTGTTTCAGTCGTGTGCAATGATTCGAAAAAGTACCGAGAACGGACGTCGAACGATCCGCTGGACACAGCGAAGGCGCCCCTTGTCGCCGATGTACGCATCGATAGAACCTGTGTCAATCGAATGGTTGGCGCTTTGATTCGTATCTCTATGGAGAGGTAACCATGCACATCACCTACACCCCTGAGCAGCAACAGCTCCAGGAGGAGTTGCGTGCCTACTTCGCACAACTGATGACTCCCGAGCGGCGTGAAGCGCTAGCCGCCACGACGGGTGAATACGGCGAAGGCAATGCGTACCGCGAAGTCGTCGCGCAGATGGGCCAGGACGGCTGGCTCACTCTGGGTTGGCCGAAAGAGTACGGCGGGCAGGAACGCTCCGCGATGGACCAGCTGATCTTCACCGACGAAGCCGCCATCGCCGGTGCGCCCGTGCCATTCCTGACGATCAATTCCGTAGCGCCGACAATCATGCATTTCGGTACGGACGAGCAGAAGGCCTTCTTCCTGCCCAAGATCTCTCGCGGTGAGCTCCACTTCGCGATCGGCTACTCCGAGCCCGAGGCAGGCACCGACCTGGCGTCTCTGCGCACCTCGGCTGTCCGTGACGGCGATGACTACGTCATCAACGGGCAGAAGATGTGGACGAGCCTGATCCAGTACGCCGACTACGTGTGGTTGGCCTGCCGTACCGATCCGGAAGCCAAGAAGCACAAGGGAATCAGCATGCTGATCGTCCCCACCACGGCAGAGGGCTTCTCCTACACCCCGGTTCACACCATGGCCGGCCCCGACACCAGCGCCACCTACTACCAGGACGTACGCGTCCCGGCGTCGTCGATAGTCGGTCAGGAACACGGTGGCTGGGCACTGATCACCAACCAGCTCAACCACGAGCGAGTAGCGCTCACCTCGGCCGGACCGATTCTGACCGCCCAGCGCGAGGTTCGCGAGTGGGCACAGAACACCAAGTTGCCCGACGGCCGACGCATGATCGACCAGGAATGGGTGCAGATCAATCTCGCTCGCGTGCATGCCAAGGCCGAGTACCTGAAGTTGATGAACTGGGAAATTGCCTCCGCAACCGATCATGCTCCCGGACCCGAAGCCGCGTCGGCCAACAAGGTGTTCGGTACCGAATTCGCCACCGAGGCTTACCGCTTGCTGATGGAGATCCTCGGATCCTCCGCCACGATCAGGCAGAACTCCCCCGGCGCTCTTCTGCGTGGCCGCATCGAACGTATGCATCGTTCTTCGCTGATCCTGACGTTCGGCGGCGGTACCAACGAAGTGCAACGCGACATCATCGGAATGACAGCTCTGCGGCTTCCCGCATCGAAGCGATAAGGACCCACGATCATGGAATTCACCCTTACCGAGGCCCAGCAGGACCTGTCCGGTCTGACACGATCCGTCGTCACCGAACTGGTCACCAATGACCGCCTCCGTGAACTCGACGCCGCCGAAGACCGCTTCGACGCCATCTTGTGGAACGCTCTGGCCTCGGCCGGCGTCCTCGGCGCAGCTCTTCCGGAATCGGTGGGCGGCGACGGATTCGGTGTCCTCGAGCAGTGCAGCATCCTGGCCGAACTCGGGCGCGGTGTTGCAGCCGTTCCGTTCCTGACGTCCATCGTCGGATCGGCCGCAGCGATAGCAGAATTCGGCTCGGACCAGCAGCGAGACGAATGGGCGAGCGCTGCCGCCGCCGGCGAGAAGATACTGACCGCGGCCCTCGCCGAGGAATACAACGACGACCCGGCCCACCCCGTCACGCGTGCCGAGAAGACCGCCGACGGCTGGCGCATCGACGGAGCAAAGATCACCGTCGACAGTGCGCCGCTCGCCGATCTGTTCCTCGTCCCCGCCATCACCGAGGACGGCGTCGCAGTCTTCCTCGTCGAACCCTCCGACGCGGGCGTGCGCATCACCAGGCAATCGACCACGGATTTCTCGAGTGCGGCCCTGGTCGAGTTCGATTCGGTGCAGATTCCGGCCGATCGTGTTCTCGGGTCGGTTGCCCAAGGATCCGACATCGCGGCATGGATCGTCGAAAGAATTCAGCTCGGTTCCAGCGCCTACCAGTACGGGGTGCTCGATCAGGCACTGAAGCTGACCGCCGAATACGCCTCCGAGCGTGTGCAGTTCGGCCGTCCGATCGGTAGTTTCCAGGCCGTGGCACAGCGCCTCGCCGACGGATACATCGACGTCAAGGGCGTCCGTCTGACTCTCTGGGCCGCAGCGTGGCGTCTGAGCGAAGGACTTCCGTCCGACGGGGCAGTGCAGACGGCCAAGTTCTGGGCTGCAGATGCGGGACACCGAGTCGGGCACACTGCTGTTCACGTTCACGGCGGCGTGGGTCTGGACGAGGACCATCCCGTTCACCGCTACTTCCTCGCGGCCAAGCATCACGAGTTCCTGCTCGGCAACGCAACGGATCAGCTTCGCGCACTGGGCAAGGAACTTGCCGCAGTTCCTGCCTGAGTGCGTCCCACCGAGTGGAAATCCATGACCTGGTCCGAGACGAATCGATGATGATGCAGCTATGAGTCAGAGCCCCACTGTTTCCGATCTACTCCTCGGAGTCAGCGAGATCGACGACCGCGGTATCCGTTTCGAGGACCAGGTCATCACCTGGCGCGAGCACATTCAAGGCTCGTTCGATCGAGCAGCGCTGCTGGACACGCTGCTCGATCCAACGCGCCCCCGGCATTTCGGTCTTCTGATGGAGAACGTCCCCGAATTCTCGCTATTGCTCGGCGCAGCATCGTTCTCGGGTTCGGTTGCCGCCGGACTGAACACGACCAGGCGCGGCCCGGCACTGGCGCGAGACATTGCGCTCTCCGACTGCCAGGTCATCTTCACCGAGAACAACCAGGCGCATCTACTCGACGACGTCGATCTCGGCGACGTCCGGGTGATCAACGTGGATTCTCCGGCCTGGACGCAATTGTTGGCGCCCTTCGCCGATACGCCCGCCTACGCGCCGACGGCGCAACCCGACGATCTGTTGATGCTCATCTTCACTTCCGGAACCAGCGGTGATCCCAAAGCGGTTCGGTGCACGCACCACAAGTTGGCCTCTCCCGGGGTCATGCTTGCCGATCGCTTCGGGCTCGGCGCCGACGACGTCGTCTACATGGCGATGCCCATGTTCCATTCCAACGCCATGATGGCGGCGTGGACGGTCGCGCTACACGCGCGTGCGGGAATTGCCATGCGACGCAAGTTCTCCGCTTCGGGTTTTCTGCCCGACGTTCACAAGTACGGAATCACGTACTCCAACTACGTCGGAAAGCCGTTGTCCTTCATCGCTTCCACCCCCGAGGTGCCGAATGAGCGGGACAACACCTTGAAGATCATGTACGGCAACGAGGGTTCGGCGCCCGCCGTCGCCACCTTCGTTCGGCGCTTCGATGCCCGCGTCATCGACGGGTTCGGGTCCACCGAGGGCGGTATTTCGATCTCCGCGGCGCCGGTTCCCCGGGCCGGCGCACTGGGACTGCTCCCGGACGGCGTCAAGATCCTCGATCCCGAGACCGGAGCACCCTGCCCGCCTGCCGTCTTCGACGCCGACGGCCGGATCACCAACGCCGACGAGGCAACCGGTGAACTGGTCAACGTCACCGGCCCAGGCACGTTCGCCGGGTACTACAAGAACCCGGAAGCCGACGCCGAGCGAATGCGCAACGGCCAGTACTGGAGTGGCGATCTGGCGTACACCGATGCCGACGGCTACGTCTACTTCGCGGGACGCAGTTCCGGTTGGCTACGCGTGGACGGCGAGAACATCGGCGCCGCACCCATCGAACGCTCCCTGGTCGGTTACCCGGGCTTCGCGCAGGTGTCCGTGTACGCGGTCCCCGACAGCGACGTCGGCGACCGCGTCATGGCGTCGGTGATTCCGGTCGGCGACGTAGACAATTTCGACCCGGTCGCCGTAGCCGAATACATCGACTCCCGGCCGGAACTCGGTCCGAAGCAGAAGCCGACCTTGATCCGAGTGTGCAGTGAGTTCCCGAGAACGGCGACGTTCAAGGTGGTCACTCGAACGCAGAGTGCCGAACGCTGGAACACCTCCGATCCGGTGTGGATCCGCCGGCGCGGAGAATCCGACTTCCAATTACTCACTCCCGAACTGGCACTCGGCCTCGAGAAGACGCGAGAGTCCGTCTAGTCCGGTGTCTCAGTAGCGCTGAGCAAGCGGTTTGTGCGCCGACACCGTTTTGTAGAACTCGGTGAGCCGAAGCTGTGATGCCGCTGCCTCGTCGATTACCACCGTCGCGTGTGGATGCAGCTGGAGGACCGATGCCGGGCACACCGCGGCCAGCGGCCCCTCGACGGCAGCGGCAATCGCAGCGGCCTTGTGCTCGCCGGTCGCGATCATCACCAGATGCCGTGCTTCGCAGATAGTTCCGAGGCCCTGGGTGATCACGTGCCGTGGTACGTCGTCCGGACTCTCGAAGAACCGGGCATTGTCGGTTCGAGTCTGTTCCGTCAGCGTCTTGACCCGGGTCCTCGAATTCAGCGAGGACGTCGGTTCGTTGAAACCGATGTGACCGTTGCCGCCGATGCCCAGGAGTTGTACGTCCACCGGACCATTCGACCCAATCGCCCGGTCGTAGGCTGCCGCGGCGGCAAATGGATCCGGCGCGGTTCCGTCGGGGCTGAATACCCTTGACGCGTCCAGGTCCAGGTGATTCACCAACTCGGTTCGAATCACCTGGGCATACGACTCCGGGTGACCTTCCGGCAGACCGACGTATTCGTCCAACAGGAACGCCTGCAGGCCGACAAAACTCAACCCGTCCTCGCGGTGACGGCGCGCGAGTTCGCGGTACACCGAGAGCGGTGAAGACCCCGTCGCCAGGCCCAAAGTCCGTGCACCTGAATGCACCGCGTGTTCGAAGATGTCGGCAACAACGGTGCCGGCCGCCTCCGCACTGTCGACAATGACAATTTCCATCGGTTGATTCCTCAGCTTTCGGTGTAGTTCATGAGCCAGGTGTCATGAGCCAGTTCCCAGCGGCCATGACGGCGCGGGTTTCGAGTTCGGGACCGGTGACGATCAGATCGGCGCGGCAACCCGGCACGAGATCGCCGACGATTCCGGCCAGCCCCACCAGCGAAGCAGGCGTTGCCGTCGCTGCGATGACAGCCGAAAGCAGATCGACGCCCGCGTGATTGACCGCCCGGCGGACTATGTCCATCAACCGACTCGTCCCGCCGGCGATGGCCGTATCGCCGTGGCCGGCCAATCGCGCCACGCCACCGACAACGTCGACGTCGAGAGGCCCGAGTGGGTAGCGGCCGTCGGGCATTCCGGCGGCAGCCATGGCGTCGGAGACCAACGCGATCTGATGCGGACCGACAAGATCGAACACCGTCGCTACCGTCTCGTCGGCCAGATGTACTCCGTCCCCGACCAACTCGACCACCATCTGTCCTCTGGCGGCCGCGGCAAGACACGCCGCCACTGCGCCGGGAGCGCGATGATGCATCGGAGCCATTCCGTTGAACAGGTGAGTGGCACTGAGCGGTGCATGCGCCGAGTGTGCGATCGAACGGGTCGCGACCGGGTTGGACGCATCTGTGTGTCCGATACTCACGACGGCACCGTGACGTTCCATCAGTGAGGCAAGTTCGTCGAAGTGCGCTGTCTCCGGAGCGATAGTCATCGAGCGAATGTGCCCGCGGCCGGCTTCGAGCAGCGACTCGAGCAGAGCCGGGTCGCCATCGAGAATGCTGTCGGGATCCTGGGCGCCACAACGGAGTACCGAAAGGAATGGACCTTCCAGGTGAATTCCGGCCAGCGTGCCCTCGTCGACCAGTCTTGCCAGGAGTTCGATGCGAGTGCGCAGGATCTCCGGCGGCGCGGAGACGAGCGAGCCGATCACCGAGGTCGTGCCGTTCGTCCGATGGTGATCGGCAGCCGCGGTTGATCCGAACTCGTCTGCCTCGGGGAAACCGAACCCGCCGGCGCCGTGGCAGTGAACATCCACCAACCCCGGAATGATCGTTGTCCCCGCAGCCGCCCGTTCGGGTAACGGGTCGGTTCGCTGCGACGCCGGCCCGGCCCACACCACACGATCACCGGCGATCTCGACAACCCCGTCCGAGAGCAGTCGACCACCGGTCACCAATTGTCCACGCAGAATTTGTCCACGAAGTATCACGACATCACCTGCGGTACAACGGGAACTTCGGTATCTGCGATCGACAACTCACGGAGCACGGCGTCCGCGAGCACGTAGTGCCCATGTTCGTTCGGATGGAACGCGTCAGCCAGGAGCGCCGGCGGTGGGCCCTCGGGAGAATGGGCCGTCCACTGCGCGTAGTGGTCGACGAACACCACGCGCGTCGAGGCGGCTACTTGCCGCACGACCTCGACGTACTGAACCAATCCTGCTCTGGTGGGCGCGTTCTCGACGTCGATCGGCGGCGGCGTCTGCAGGATCGGCACCGCGCCGATCGCTCGCGTCCGGAATATCGTGTCCGAGAGGTCGTCTCGAAACCGTTCCAGTCCTTCGTCGCCGTCCAATGCGTCATTCGTACCGAGCATGATCAACACCACCGAGGGGTCGAACACTTCGATGCGGTGCGCGAAACCTGCACGCACGTCGGAGGATCGATTGCCACTTATTCCGGTGTTGACAAGGACGTGGTTGAACAGGGAAAGCTCACCACGGACGCGCTCGGCGCAGTGTTCGACGTAACTTCGATGACCATCGGTGTGCGTCAATCCCTGAGTGATGCTGTCACCGGTGAAGACCCATCGGATCGGCGTCGAGGAGTCGCCGAGCAAAGTCTCCAGTCGGATCCGTTCAGCAGTCTTGGACTTCAGAGACTGCGACGTCGGCGTCATCCCCTCTGCCTTTCGGCGCCCGATACTGCCGCCGCGAACTTCGACGTGATGAACGCCGGGTCCGTGATTGCGGTTCCGACAACCACCGAGTCTGCACCCAGGGCGATGGCGCGTGCCGCATCCTCCGGGCTGTGGTAGCGCCCTTCGGCGATGAGGACCGCATCTGGAAGTGCCTGCCGCAGTTCCGAGATCAGCTCGAGATCCGGGCCTGCCAGCCGTCTGCTGTTCTCGGTATATCCCGCGAGTGTGCTGGAGATGACGTCGGCGCCCGCCGCAGCGGCAGCGATACCGTCTTCGAGGGTCCCGCAGTCGGCCATGACGAGGCCGCCGCGATCATGGACCGCGTCGACGGTGTCGGCGAATGTCAATCCGTCCGGACGCGTTCGCAGAGTGGCATCGGCGGCCACGATCTGCGCACCGGTATCGACGACTTCGAGAGCTGATTCCCTTGTCGGCGTGATGAACACGCCCTCGGAACCGATCTTCGTCAAACCGATCACCGGTACCTTCACTGCCGACACGACTGCGGCGACATCCGGGGTTCCGCCCACACCGCCACAGCGGATCGCCACTGCTCCGCCGTCGACCGCGGCGCGAGCCATCCTCTCGATGGTCCCGGTGTCACGCAGGGCATGGCCGTGTCCGGCCTGACAGGACACGATCAGCTTTCCGCTGATGATCGTGAGCAACTCTTCGACAGTCACGGTGTTACCTCGATTCGTGTTGCGGCGGCCAGGAGCGCAGCTCCGACGAGCGGCGCATCGGTGCCCAGACGGGCTGGAAGAATGGCGGTTTCGGCAATGGGGCCCATCGCTTCCACCCGGAAAGCGGACGTCAGCGGAGACAGGAGGTCCGCTCCGATCTGGGCTGCGCCGCCGCCGATGACGATCACCTCGGGGTCGAATGCAGTGGCGACGCCGGCCAGGACGCGACCCAGCAGAGTACCGGCGTCGGCGACCACGGCACGGGCGATCGGATCGCCCGAGTGCATGAGCGCCACCACTGCCTGCAACGGTTGAGTGGGCACACCCACCCGCGCTGCGTACTCGGCTGCCATCGCCGGGCCAGAGGCGACTGCCTCGAGGTGATCGGTTCTGCCGCAACCGCAACCTATCGCCCCGGAGACCGGAACCAGCAGATGCGCGAGTTCGCCGGCTGTTCCGTGGGCACCGTGGTACAGCTGCCCCCCCACGGTCAACGCGCCACCGATTCCGGTACCGATCGAGACGAACAGTGCAGAGGTTCGACCGCGACCGGCGCCGATCATGTTCTCGCCGTGGGCCATCGCGCGCACGTCGTTGTCCACCGTCACCGGTAGGCCTGAGTGTGCCTCGAGTTCTCCGCGAACCTCGGCGCCACTCCATCCGGACAGAATGTCGGAGGCGAAGACGACGCGGCCACGCACCCGATCGATGATTCCCGGTGCACCGACTCCGATTCCGGCTACCGTGTGATTCGCCCTCAGACGGTCGACCAACGCGGTAGCGGTCCCGAGAACGGCTTCCCTACCCGCCGTCGGTGTTGCGGCACGAACGGTGTCGATCACGTCTCCGTCGGACGTCACCACCGCGGCAGCCACTTTGGTGCCGCCGATGTCGATACCGATCCATCGCTTCTGCCCAGATGTCATGTCAGAGGAGCCCGGCCCGTTCGAGAACGACCTTGATCGTTGCGGTCTCGGACTCGTCGAGCGAGAGCATCGGGGCGCACATCGTGTTGCCCGTGATGACGCCGCGCAAGGCCAGAGCCGTCTTGAACGCGCCCAGACCCGCGGCACCGGCACTGACGCGACCCGGTGTCGGCGCCTCGACGATGGAGAACAGATCGGTGAGTCGATCCTGCTCGGCCTTCGCTGCGGCCCAGTCTCCTGCCTGCGCGGCGCGCCACAGTCGCACGTAGCCGTGCGGGTCCACGTTGGCCAGGCCGGGCACTGCGCCCGAAGCACCCATCAGCAGGCATCCGTCGACGACTACCTCGTGCCCGGTGAAGACGGCAAAGTTTTCGAGCTCGGCCGACTGACGGAGCAACATACGGAAGCTGACGTCGTCGCCGCTCGAATCCTTCACTCCGGCGATGACTCCCTCGCGGCCGAGTTCGACCAGCATTGCCGGGTTGAGCTTGCTGTGGACACGAACCGGCACGTCGTAGGCGAACAACGGAAGATCCACCGCGGCGTGAATGGATCGGAAATGCGTTGCCGTCTCGGCCGCGTCGGTGATCGCATAGAACGGCGCCGTCGCGACGATGGCATCCGCACCCGCTTCGCGGGCCTGCTCGGCAACGGCGATGACCCGGTTGGTGGTCATGTCGTTCACTCCGACGAGGACCGGGACCTGCCCGCCGACGTGACCGATGGCCGTCTGCACCACCTGGGCGCGCTGAGCGTCGGTGAGGTAACCGACCTCACCCGAGGAACCGAGGACGAACAACCCGTCGACTCCGGCTTCGATCTGCAGTGAGAGCAGGCGTTCGAGCGACGTGGCGTCGACCTCGCCCTCGAGCGTCAGGGGTGTGACGATGGGCGGGACGATTCCGCTGAAGGTGGTGGTTTCCGTGCTCATGGGGTCTCCATATGTTGGTTGTCGGATTGAGTTGTGGGTGCGGCTGTCAGGGAGAACTGTCAGGGAGAAACGGAGACCGGCTGACCGCTCGAGGCGGACAGATAAGCAGCGTCGATCACGCGCATCGACGCGCGGGCGTCTGCCACGGTGTAGTCGGGTTCGGTCCGTGTGGGGAGTCGATCGAGCACGTGAGAGAGAAAGCTCGACACCGCGTTGTCCGACCCGAAGCCGCCGATGGGTGATGCGGTCACGTCTCCCGAGGCCGCGAAGTGTGTCACCGCGGGTTTGTCGTCGTCGGAACTTGCGTATCCGTGGGAGCCGAGGACCCGAACCGTCGCGGTATTCGCACCGAAACCCGGTGCTGCGGGGATTCTTCCGACGGTCACCGTCGCGGTGACGCCGTATTCCAGGGCGAGCGAGATCAACGCTGTGTCTTCCACACCGAATTGCTGGTGAGCGCCGCCGTAGAGCGTGCTCGTCTCGGCGTACACCTCGGTGATGTCCAGACCGGTGAGGTATCTGAGGTAGTCGGCGGCGTATCCGGCGAAGTTCACCACTTCTCCCCCGCCGGACAGCGCCGGATCCACCACAAGTTCGGGACGCTCGACCGAGGTGGCGAAATGTGTTCCGCTTGCCAGGAACTCGATGTCCACGTGGCGCGGCAGTCCGAGACTTCCGGCATCGATCCAGCGGCGCAGTCGTCGTAGCGCAGGTGAATGAGTGCGGTTCACCACCGTACAGATTCGCCCGTTCGACCGTGCGGCTTCCGCCACCGCCGCGGCCTCCGCCTCGTCGACGCCCACCGGCTTGTCCACCAGGACGTCGAGTCCCGCGTCCAATGCGGCAATCGCAAGCCGTGCATGCCTGGTCGGCTCACTGCAGATGATCGCCAGGTCTATCCGTTCGGGGTCGAGGAGCTCGCCGAGTTCGTCGATCCACTCGATGTCTGCGGCCTTTGCCATCGCGATCCCGTCCTCACGAATCCAATCGGGGACCGAGGATTCGTCGGAGGCCCCGACCACGCTCACTCGAGGATCGGAACGCAACAGGTCCGCGTAGGAACCGGCATGCCTGACGCCGCTGACAAATCCGACGCGGATCGAACCGGTGCCGGTCATCGGTGTTCTCCGATCGAGATCGCACGGCCGGTGTCAAGTGATTGCTGGGCAGCGATGGCAGTCGCGAGAGCTGCACGCACCTGCCAGTTCTCGACTATCGGGCTCGCGGAACCGTCGAGTGTGGCGATCCAGTGACGCATCTGATGCGACATCGCGTCCTCGATCGACGACGGCGGCGCGTTGGTCGTGTCCGTCATCAGTCCCGGGTCGTCGCCGGTGTCGTGCGCGAGCGTGCCGGAAGTTCCGGACACCACGATCCGGCGCACCATCTTGCCCGATTGCGGTAGTGCGTAAGCCAATTCGATGAGTGCCAGCGATCCGTCCTCGAAGCGAACGGTCAGATGGAAGCTGTCGTGCACGGGCATCCCCGCTGCGAAGGTGGGGAAACTACGAGCGAACACGCGGATCGGACGACGACCGATCAGCCACGTCACCAGATCGAGTGCGTGGGTTCCGTTGTGAACGGGGTGACCACCCGAGCGTTCCTTGTCGTGTTGCCAGCCTCGCCAGCCCCCTGGCCAGACATGCCCGGTGTACCAACTGAGGTGGATCAACCGGGGGTCCCCGATGGCGCCTTGTGCAACCGAGTTTCCGATCGAGGTGATCGACGGCTGGAATCGTACGGTCTGTCCGACCATCAGGGACGTGCCGCCACCTTCGGTGGCCTCGACCATCGCGTCGAAGTCCGCGACTGTCAGCGCAGCCGGCTTCTCCACGTGCACATGCTTTCCCGCGCGGCCGGCGGCAATCGTCACGGGCGCATGGTCGGGAGTGGCTCCGACCACGTTGACCGCGTGCACCGTCGGGTCTGCGAGAATCTTCGCCAGATCGGTACTGGCCTGCGCGCCCGGCGCCAATGCCGCAACCGATGCGGCCCGGTCCAAGTCACTACCGAATACGTAGGCGACTTCGACCGATGGAATGCGCGCCAGAGCGCTGACGTGATCCCGGGCGATTCCGCCACTGCCGATGACGGCTACACGCACGGTCACTTCGCACTTCCCGACAGCGCTGCCGGTTCGCCGCCACCGAGTCGCACCTGTTCGGCGACGACGAGTGCGCGTTCGCGTGCGTATGTCAACGGCGAGTCGGCATCAGCCTTGCCGTCGAGAACTGCTGCCATCTCGTCGATTTCGTGGCGAATCGCAGCCTGCATCCACAGCGAGGATCCACCGTTGCCCGAGTTGTACTTCTGCGTCCTGCTGGCAGCGTCGATCAACGATTGGTTCTCGGCGTCGAGGTCGAAGATCGGCCACGACTCTTCGACCCGTCCCCCGCGCAGTCGGCTGACCCGGCCGGTGTGGAAGTCCGCGTGGACCGAGCCTTCGGCGGCATCGACCGTCAGCTCCCACGAAGAAGTGTGTGAACGCGTCGAGATGGTGTGTCTGCCGATCGCGCCGCCGGCGAACGACACCACTGTGTTGCGGAAGCCGTCGTCCGCGGTGGCGATGCTCGACACGGCAGTCACCTCGCCGCCGAGCCAGCACATCAGGTCCAGTTCGTGAATCTCGTGAGTCAGTTCTCCACCCGTCCGGGTCTTGTCGAGCTTCCACCACTGTGGATCTGCGCCGCCGGTGTCGATCCATCGTGAGCGAGACGTTTCGATCGCAGCGACCTCGCCGAGCTCTCCCGAGGTCAGCAGGTCCGCCAGACGTCGTACACCCGGCATCATCCGCATGATGTGACCGACCATCAACGGCGAACCGCTCGCGTCGGCGCTCGCGATGATGTTCTGCGCATCGACCAATTCGACGGCGAGTGGCTTCTCGACAAAA
This sequence comes from Rhodococcus sp. P-2, assembly GCF_016598535.1. Taxonomy (GTDB): domain Bacteria; phylum Actinomycetota; class Actinomycetes; order Mycobacteriales; family Mycobacteriaceae; genus Rhodococcus_F; species Rhodococcus_F baikonurensis. The sequence continues at coordinate 4,781,255 of NZ_CP066779.1, forward strand.
ACTGCCTTGCCGTGCTCGAGTGCCGCGATGGCAGGTTCGGCGTGCGCGTGATTGGGCGTCGCGACGACAACGAGGGCCAACTCCGGGTGAGCGGCCACCACGTCGTGGTCGTCTGTCGGGGTTGCCGAGAACTCTGCGGCGACGTCCTTAGCCCGCTCGAAGTCATGGTCGCACAGCATCGCCAGTTCGAAACGTGGATGGGCAGCCAGCTCGCGAGCGAGGGAACTACCGAAGAATCCGCAACCGACCACACCGACTTTGTATCGGGTCATGAAGTCTCCAAAGATTGGATGAGGGATGTCCTATGTTATACGGGCGGCGCCTTCACCCGTCAATTCGACTTCGGTAACACAGTCTTCATCTATGCAGGTAAACGCACTATTTTTGATTCCAAACCTCTCGGAACTCGAAGTTCCGCGGCGCGAGTTCCGAAGATTCTCTAGACGCTTTCTGATCCACAATGTAAGTTACGCAACATCGGACGTCGAACATAGGACATCCCCTATCCACTCCCCCGATGTCCCGCTCCCCGCCTTGGAGGCCGCCTTGAAGAACGAACGACCGCTGAGCTCCGCGTTCACCCGCCGAGACCTGTTCCGGTACACCGGGCTGTTGGGAGCTGCAGCAGGTATCACCGCGACTCTCGCGGCTTGTGGCGGCGGCCCGTCGTCGACCTCGGTAGTCGGCAGTTCCGCGAGCACCGGCGATCTGACCACCGCCATCGGATACGGCAACGACCAGAGCTTCGACCCGATGCAGACTGCATCCGGTTTCCTCATGGCGGCCGTCAACCACGTCTACGAGGGACTGCTCGAAAACGATCCCGGCACCGGTGAGACGTATGCGGCGCTCGCACAAGCCGTCCCGACCGACGCCACCGCCTCGAGCTGGACCATGAAGATCCGCGACGGTGCAACCTGGCACGACGGCACTCCGGTCACCTCGGACGACGTCGTCTTCACCTTCGATCGCATCCTCGATCCACAGCAGAACGTACTGATCCGCTCCTTCTTCTCCTCCTGGTTGCAGTCCGTCACCAAGGTCGACGACCAGACGGTGACCCTGAACTTCAACTACCCGTTCAGCGCTGCCGCACAGCGTCTCTCGATCGCCAAGATCATGCCCAAGCACGTCTTCGACGGTCATTGGGACGAGGCCAAGTCCGGCGCGCTGGTCGTCGGTTCCGGTCCGTACAAGCTCAAGAGCCACACCCCCAAGAGCAACACAGCTTTCGAGGCCTACGAGGCGTACAACGGGCCGCGTCCGGCCAACTTCGCGACGATGAACTGGCTGTCCATCGTCGACACTTCCTCACGCATCGCACGCGTCTCGGGCAACAATGCCGGTGCACAACTCGCCGACAACATCCCCGTCGCCAACGTCCCCACGCTGACCTCCGGCGGGCGCACCGTCGAGGGCAACCCGGGCATGAACCTCATGTACCTGCTCTTCGACACCACTCAGGCACCGTTCGACGACGTTCGTGTTCGCCAGGCGATGTTCTATGCGATCAACACCCCGAAGATGATCGAGATCGCCCTCGGCGGCAAGGCAGCACCGGCCACGAGTTACCTGTACGAGCGCAACCCCGACTACGCGCGGGCGTCCACCGTCTACTCGTACGATCCGGACAAGGCCCGCTCACTCCTCGCTTCCGCCGGTGTCAGTGGCCTCGACCTGACGCTGCTCTCCACCAACGTCAGCTGGTTGGCCGACTGCTTGCCGACCATCAAAGAGTCCTGGGACGCAGTCGGATTCAACACGACGCTCGAACCGCAGGACACCAGCGCCATGGTGAGCAAGCTCAACAGCGGCCAGAAGTTCCAGATCGCAGCGGGTACGTCCAACCCCCAGGCATTCGGCAGCGACGTCGACCTCCTCGTCCGCTACACGTACAGCAAGGGCGGCTTGTGGACGAAGACCTACGCCAAGTGGGACGACACCCCCGAGGCGCAGAAGATCTACGCCACCATGGACGAAGCCACCCGCGAGACCGCCCCGGCAAAGCGCAGCACCCTCGTGCAGTCGTACCTGAACCAGATCGCCGAAAATGCTGTCTACTACCCGGTTCTCCATCAGGAACTCCTGACTGCGTGGGATCCGAAGAAGATCGCCGACGTCACTCCGCTGCCGTACCCCGGCGTCAACCTGCTTCAGGCGAAGCCGGCCTGATACCCGTGTGCTCGGCCGTTTCCCACAACTGAGAGATCCCCCGATGGCAAGAGTCCTCCCCATGCTGATCAGGCGATTACTGATACTGATCCCCCTGATCCTCGGCATCATCGCGTTCGTCTTCATCGTGATGCAGTTCGCGCCCACCGATCCCGCAACCGCGGCGTTCAACGGCGGCAACCCGACTGCGGAACAGTTGCAGCAGTTCAAGGAAGAGAACGGACTGCTCGATCCGCTTCCGCTGCAATACGTTCACTTCGTGACCGATCTGGTCAGCGGCAACATGGGTGACAGTCTGATTTCCGGTACCCCGGTGTTGGATTCGATCTCCACCGCTCTGCCACTGACCATTCAGCTCACGGTTCTCGGACTGGTGATCGCCATCGTGCTCTCGCTGATCTTCGGTGTCACCAGCGCACTGTTCCGCGATCGTTGGCCGGATCAGGTCATCCGAGTGATCTCCCTCGGTGGTGTGGCAGCACCGTCATTCTGGTTGGCACTGCTGATGATTCAGTACCTTGCTGTCCAACTCGGATGGTTCCCTACCGGTGGCTACGTCAATCCGAGCGACTCCGTCGGTGACTGGCTCTGGTACATGGCGCTCCCGGCGCTGTCTCTGTCACTGCCCGTCGCGGCGCAACTGACGCGAATCATCCGCACGTCCATGGTCGAGGAGTTGGACAAGGACTACGTCCGTACCGCAATCGGCAGCGGCCTGCCCTATCACGTGGTGATCGGACGGAATGTGTTGCGTAACGCGCTGATCAACCCGCTCACCGTTCTGGGCCTGCGTGTCGGTTACCTCCTCGGCGGCGCCGTGGTCATCGAGCAGATCTTCGGCCTTCCCGGAATGGGTCAGCTCATGATCAACGGCGTCACCAACGGTGATCCCGCAGTCGTTCAGGGTGTTGTCATCGTGATCGCGGTCGGCTTCGTCGTCGTCAACCTCGCCGTCGACATCCTCTACCTGCTCGTCAATCCACGACTTCGGAGCGCAGCATGATGAGAAGAAAACTCACCGAGAAGCTTTCGCGACCCGGTATCACCTTTTCTCGCTTCCCCCTCTCGGCCTGGCTGTCGATGGCGGTTCTCGCGATCATCGTGCTCGCCTGCCTCTTCGCGCCGCTGATCACGCAGTACACCCCACTCGAACAGGCGGTCGGTACCGCGGGCCCCAGCGCCGAGCACTGGTTCGGTCAGGACAGTCTCGGCCGAGATCTGTTCAGCCGCTTGCTCTACGGCGGACGCTGGTCGCTGACCATCGGTCTCGGTTCCACCTTCCTCGCACTGTGCGCCGGCGCTCTCATCGGATCGGTGGCCGCAACGAGCCGAAAAGGCGTCGACGAGACCATCATGCGTGTGCTCGACGTAGTCATGGCGTTCCCGGGCATCGCGCTCGCTGCCGTACTCGTCGCAGCCTTCGGTGGTTCGATCCCGGTTCTGATCGTCACGATCGCGTTCCTCTACACGCCGATGGTGGCCCGCGTCGTTCGCGCGAACGTTCTCGCTCAGTACGGCGAGGACTACGTCGCGGCCGAAAAGGTCATCGGCGCAAGAACTTCACACATCGTCGTCAAACACGTCGTAGCCAACTGTGCTGCGCCCGTTCTCGTCTTCTGCACTGTCATGGTCGCCGACGCCATCGTGCTGGAGGCCAGCCTGTCGTTCATCGGCGCCGGTGTCCGTCCCCCGGATCCGTCATGGGGATCGGTGATCGCCGACGGCAAGAACATGGTCCTTCTCGGTGGTTGGTGGGCAACGGTATTCCCCGGACTGCTCATTCTTCTGACAGTGCTCTCCCTCAACGTGCTCGCCGAGGGCCTGACCGACGCGATGGCAGATCCGAGTCTGAAGAAAACCAAGAAGACGCCCTCCGCACTGGAAGCAGCGCAGACTGCCGCAGCGGAAGAGACCTCCAACGAGCTCATTCTGGAGGACGAAGCTGCAGTCACCGAGGCCCCGGAGTTGATCGACGACTTCGCCGACTCCAGCGTCGTGAAAGATGTTCTGAAGCCGGCCGCCGAGCCGACCCCTCTCGAAACTCACCTGAAGATCCTGGCGGAAACCGAGCGGTCTCGGTCCGATCGTCTTGTGTACGAGGGCGATGCAGCGCCCCTCCTCGAGGTCCGCAATCTCACGATCCGGTTCCCCGAACGCTACGGAGACACGGCGATCGTCGACAACGTGAGCTTCACCGTCCGCCCGAACGAGACGATGGCACTGGTCGGCGAGTCCGGTTGCGGAAAGTCGCTCACTTCGCTGGCGATCATGGGTCTACTGCCCAAGACAGCAGTGGTGACCGGCGAGATCCTGTTCGACGGCGTCAACGTCCTCGAACTGAACAACCGGGAGCGAAACAAGCTGCGCGGACACGACATGGCGATGATCTACCAGGATGCGCTGAGTTCTCTGAACCCGGCGATGCTGATCCGCGCGCAGTTCAAGCAGCTCACCAAGCGTGGCGGTACCCGCACAGCCGAGGAGTTGCTCGAACTCGTCGGACTCGATCCGGTGCGCACTCTCGCCAGCTACCCACACGAGCTTTCCGGTGGTCAGCGTCAGCGCGTCCTGATCGCGATGTCGCTCACCCGTAGTCCGCGGTTGATCGTCGCGGACGAGCCCACCACCGCCCTCGACGTCACCGTCCAGGCCCAGGTCGTGGACTTGCTCAACGACCTTCGGGAAAAGCTGGGATTCGCGATGGTCTTCGTCAGCCACGACCTGGCCCTCGTTGCCTCCCTCGCCCACAAGATCACGGTGATGTATGCCGGTCAGGTCGTCGAGTCGGCGCCGACGAGTGACCTGCTCGTCGATCCCCGCCACGAATACACTCAGGGCCTTCTCGGCGCCGTTCTCTCCATCGAGGACGAAGCGCCGCGACTGCATCAGATCCAGGGAACCGTTCCGTCACCCGGAAGCTTCGCGCCGGGAGACCGTTTCGCCGAGCGTTCCACCCGCCCGGATTCCGATCCCCTCCGTAAGCCGGAGATGGTCCGTATCGACGGGACCGAGCATTTCTTCGCGAACCAGTCCGCGACTCCCGCACACGCAGAATCGGAATTGGAATTGGAGAGCGTGCGATGACTACAGCTGAAGCACCCATCCTGGAACTGAAGAACATTCACGTCGTCCACAAGACCCGTTCGGGATCACTGTTCAAACCCGGCACGGTTCACGCGGTCAACGATGTCAGTATCGCCGTACGACGAGGGGCGACGATCGGCATCGTGGGCGAGTCGGGTTGCGGTAAGTCCACTCTGGCCAAAGTCATGGTCGGACTCCAGAAACCGACGTCGGGCGACGTGGTCTTTCGCGGCCGACGGGCTCTGACCCGATCGGCGGGCGTGCGCAAGGAGTTCGGGCGGGCGATCTCGATAGTGTTCCAGGATCCGGCTACCGCACTCAATCCGCGAATGACGGTGGCCGACATCCTCACCGATCCGCTCGACGTCCACGGCATCGGCAACCGCGCGAGCCGAACAGCCCGCGTTCGCGAGCTGGTTGGTTTGGTGGGGCTCCCTCAATCCGCACTCGAAGTCATCCCGAGTCAGATCTCCGGCGGTCAGCGTCAACGTGTCGCGATCGCGCGTGCGCTCGCGCTCGAACCCGACGTCATCGTCGCCGACGAGCCGACGTCGGCTCTCGACGTCTCGGTGCGAGCGCAGATCCTGAACCTGCTCAGCGACATCAAAGCTCGACTGGGGCTCGGCATGGTGTTCATCTCGCACGACATACAAACGGTGCGGTACGTCTCCGACACCATCGTCGTCATGAACGCCGGGCGGATCGTCGAGCAGGGAACGGCGCAGGAAGTATTCGACAACCCGTCGGACGCGTACACGGCCAAACTGCTGGGTGCGGCGCCCAGTCTCCTGCAACGCACCGTTGACGTGGGTTGACCAATGGAGCGGATGACCGGACATAGGATGAAGGACGTTCGTATCAGAAAAGGGGAATCGATGTCTGTCCGGAGTGGCACACAGGGCGCTCGTTTCAGCGCGCAAAACCGCATGCGCGCACTTCAGACGGACATCATGAACTTGATCCTCGAACGCAGACTCTCCCCTGGCGACCCGATGCCCACCGAGGCCGAACTGTCCGAGGAGTTGGGAATCGGCCGGAACACGCTCCGCGAGGCACTCAAGGTTCTGCAGGCCTTGGGCGTCGTCGAGATCCGTCACGGCTTCGGAATGTTCGTCGCCCCGAGCAACTTCGACGCTCTCGCCGACGGCCTGACCTTCCGCGGCCGGTTGTCGTTGCAGGGCACCGGGCACGAGGCGATGGAACTGGTCGACATTCGTCAAGCACTCGAGACCGGATTGATCGGTGCGGCAATGGCCGAGATGACGTCGGCCGACCACGCCGACCTCGACGAACTCGTCACCGGTATGGAGGTTCGTGCCGCCGCCGGGAAAAACTTCTCCGACATCGACGCGACCTTTCACTCCCGCCTGTACTCCCCGCTCGACAACCAGGTCCTCGCTCAGTTGATGGACGTCTTCTGGCAGGTGTACAGCGAGATTCAGCAAGCCATCGGGCATTCGGACACGCCACTGATCGACATCGCGTCGAAGCACCGTGCGATTCTCGACGCGATTCGTACGGGTGATGCCGTCGAGGCGGCGCACACTCTCGATGTGCACTTCGGTGGCCTGCGCGAGCGGATCGCCAGTCTCCATGCGTCCGAAGCGCAGTAATCTCGAAACACGTGATTTTGCTCCGCTGCCTCACCATCGCGCCCGTTCTTCCGGCAAAATTACGGGTATGAAGAACCCGAACCTGACGCCTTCGCGCGTTCTCGCAGTTGTCCTCGCTGCCGCCCTCGTCATTTTCGTGATCGCACGTCGCCGCGACGACGGCGCCCTCAGCCGCGGAGAATGGTTGTCGGACAGCGTCGGACCGGACGACCTCGCCGGCTGAAACGACGTATGCCCTCGGCCGAAACTCGGCCGAGGGCATACGTACATGTCATCTACTACTTCATCGAATCCAGTCGGGTTCGCGCGTCCTCGAACCCTGACACCAGCTCTGCCATGACCTCGGCGACGGGGCGGATCTCGTTCATCCGGCCCACGATCTGGCCGACGGGCATTGCCACAACTTCCGGGTTCTCCGATGCAGCGATTCTCTGATGAGCGTCGCTGACCAGCAGGTTCTGCAGCGGCATCGGCAAGGGCGCCGGTGCTCCCGGGTTCGACCAGGCTTCCGTCCACTTGGTCTTGAGCAACCGAGCGGGCTTACCCGAGTAGATGCGCGAACGTACGGTGTCGGCCGACGTCGCGCCCAACAGTGCGCGCTGAATAGCGGACGGGCCCTCGCCCGACGCACTGCCGAGTTTGTATTCGGAGGTGGTGAGCCAGTACGAGCCCATCCACACTCCGGATGCACCGAGTGCGAGTGCAGCAGCCACCTGACGGCCGCTGCCGATACCGCCGGCAGCCAGTACAGCAGCTGAATCACCCAGTGCATCAACAATTTCCGGGACCAGAACCATCGAAGCGATCTCGCCCGTGTGACCGCCGGCCTCGTAGCCCTGCGCGATCACGATGTCGACGCCGTTCTCGACGTGACGACGTGCGTGCTCGACGGCGCCGGCCAGTGCCGCTACCGGAACGCCCTTCTCGTGCGCCTGATCGATGACGTCCTTGGGCGGCGATCCCAGCGCATTCGCGATCAGCGCAATCCGATGCCCCAGAGCAACATCGACATGGGACCGCGCCACCGAGTGAAGCCATCCCAGTACGCCGGTCGCATGCTCGACGTCGTCGGACAGCGGCGGCACCCCCAGTTCGTCCAGCGTGCGATTGACGAAGGCGCGGTGCTCCTCCGGGATCAGCTTGTCGAGATCGACGGCACCACCCTCGGTCGGCACCTTGGCCGGCATGACGATGTCGACGCCGTACGGCTTCCCGTCGGTGTTCTCGTCCATCCACGTCAGTGCAGCTTCGAGCTCTTCCGGGTCGTTGAACCGGACGCAACCGAGAACGCCCAGACCGCCTGCGCGACTGATCGCGGCGGCGACGTGCTCGGAAGGAGTGAATCCGAAGATCGGGTATTCGATGCCGAACTTGTCGGCCAGATCCGAACGCATCAGGCTTCCACGCTTTCGTTTGCGGACGCCACAGGAGCGCCGTTTCCGTTGTGATCGTCAGCCTCGCGCGATTCCGTTTCAGCCTTGGCCCAGCGGTAGTCGGGCTTGCCTGCCGGATTGCGCTTGATCTGGTCGACGAACCACACGCTGCGCGGAACCTTGTATCCGGCAATCTCTTTGCGCGCCGCGGTGGCGATGTCGTGCAAGGTCGGCGACGTGCCTTCACGTACCTGAACCACTGCGGCAACCCGCTGACCGAAGCGCTCGTCGGGGATACCGACCACCAGCACGTCGAAGATGTCCGGGTGCGCCTTCAAAGCGCCCTCGACCTCTTCCGGGTACACCTTCTCGCCGCCGCTGTTGATGGACACCGAACCGCGGCCGAGCATCGTGACCGTGCCGTCGGCTTCGACCTGCGCGTAGTCGCCGGGGATCGAGTAACGAACGCCGTTGATGGTGCGGAAGGTTTCGGCCGTCTTGACCTCGTCCTTGTAGTAACCGAGCGGGATGTTGCCCTTGCGAGCGAGCATGCCGCGCTTGCCCGATCCGGGTTCGACCTCGTTGCCGTCGTCGTCGAGAACCGTTGTGGAGGCGTCGATCTTGACCGTCGGGCCGCCGGTGTGCTTCTGGCCCTTGCTGAGCACTGCCAGTCCACCGAAGCCGGTCTCGGACGCGCCGATGGAGTCGGTCAGCAAGCGGTTGGGCAGCAGTTCGAGGAACTGCTCCTGGATACTCGGCGAGAAGAGGGCAGCACTGCTGGCCATCACGTAGAGCGTCGAAAGATCGTACGGCTCACCGGTCTCCGGGTTTCCAGCGATCAGCGCGTCGAGCATCGGGCGGCCCATCGCGTCACCCGTGATGAAGATCAGGTTGACCTTGTGCTTGTCGATGTTCTGCCACACCTCGTGGGCGTCGAATTCGGGGTGCATCAAACAGGTTCCGCCGCCGAAGAGGCTGTGGAACACCGCAGACTGCGAACCGCCGTGAATCATCGGGGGGATCGGGTAGCGGATCATGCTCGGGTTGGCAGCGCCGACCTTCGCCATCTCGTACTCGTCCTCGACCGGAACGCCGGTGACGAAGTTGATGCCGCCGCCGAGCACACGCCACCAGTCCTCGTGACGCCACATGACGCCCTTGGGACTTCCGGTGGTGCCGCCGGTGTAGAGCATGAAGATGTCGTCGTTGCTGCGCTCTTCGAAATCACGCTCACCCGAACTCTGCGCGAGTGCGTCCTCGTAGCCGATGCCGAAAGCACTGAAATCCAGATCGGTGCCGTCCTCGACCACGATGACGGACTTGACCTTGGGAGTGTTCGGCAGGACGTTCGCAACCTTGTCCGAGTAGCGGCGCTCGTGAATGAGTGCCACCATGTCGGAGTTGTCGAAGATGTACTGCAACTCGTTCTCGACGTACCGGTAGTTGATGTTGACCATCACGGCCCGGATCTTGAAAACGGCGACCATGGCCTCGATCGCCTCGATGACGTTCCGGCAGTAGATGCCGACCTTGTCACCCGGCTGAACGCCATGTTCACGCAGGTAGTGGCCGAGGCGGTTTGCTCGGTCCTCCAACTGCGCATAAGTCATCTCGCGGTTGTCCGAGACCAGCGCAACGCGGTCCGGAACGAGGTCGATTGCGTGCTCTACGAAGTCTGCGATGTTAAGGGCCACGAGTTCAAAGTAGAACGTGTTACCGTTTCTGGCAAGACCCAATTTGAGAGCCAGCTCACAGACCCGCCAGGAGCCATCAGTGTCCACTTCGACGACCGAAAAATCAGACATTTCGGAAACCGCGCCGCATTGCCTCGTGGAGAAGCGCGGCCACGTTCTCATCGTGACCATGAATCGCCCCGAGCGTAAGAACGCCATCACCGGCGAGATGATGGCGATCATGGTCGACGCCTGGGACCAGGTCGACAACGACCCCGAAATCCGCGTGGCGATCCTGACCGGAGCAGGCGGCGATTTCTGCGCCGGCGCCGACCTCAAGAACATGTCCGCCAAACCGCCGGGAGATTCCTTCGCGGGCGGCGGCGTCGACATGTCCAAGATCGAAGGCCTCCTCAAGGGTCGCCGGTTGACCAAGCCGCTGATCGCCGCGGTCGAGGGTGCAGCCATCGCCGGTGGAACCGAAATCCTGCAGGGCACCGACATCCGCGTCGCAGGCGAGAGCGCAAAGTTCGGCGTCTCCGAAGCCAAGTGGGGGCTCTTCCCACTCGGCGGTTCCGCAGTGCGTCTGGTGCGCCAGATTCCGTACACGATCGCGGCGGACATCCTGCTCACCGGTCGTCACATCAAAGCGCCCGAAGCCAAGGAGATCGGGCTGATCGGCCACGTCGTCCCGGACGGCCAGGCCCTCGACAAGGCGCTGGAGCTCGCCGACCTGATCAGCGCCAACGGCCCCCTCGCCGTGCAGGCGATCCTCAAGACCATCCGCGACACCGAGGGCATGCACGAGGAAGAGGCCTTCCAGATCGACGCGCAACTGGGCATGAAGGTGTTCATGAGCGCGGACGCCAAGGAGGGCCCGCGGGCTTTCGGTGAGAAGCGGGCACCCCAGTTCAAGGGCATCTGAGTCAGGGTTGTCTGAGTCACCCCGTCTGACCCACCCCCTTTTCGAGCGAACGTACCTTTCGGCGCCTTCAGTGCGCCGAAAGGTACTTTCGCTCAGCCGGTTTCGTCCATTTTCACCCACCTCGACCTCACGAACACCTGAGGCCGAGGACGGGATTGCGCCAATCGGTAGTGCGCACGCAGGTCCTCGATCACGCGATCAGGGTCCGTTCGCAGTGCACTGGGCACCGTCGGCAACACGATGATTCCCGCATTCTGCATTCGCGTCCGACGTTCCACCGTGCGCTTGTAGTCCGTCGGCGCGGCATGCCATTCCAACGAGTCGATGTCCCACGCGAAGGCAACCGAATCGACCCATCCGTCCGGAATTGCGATGAAGTCTCCCTTCGCATCCCGGATCTCATGGTTGAACAACATTTCGGGCAGCCCGCTCCTCTGCCACAGTTTTCGCGCGTGAACCTCCGGAACCGAGTGGACGTTCGCGTTCACTTCGCGCAACACGACCCGAGGTAGCGCGGACCCCCGACTGCTGCCCGCCTCGAGTTCCTTCGCAAGTTCGCGCACCGAGACGTCGCCACGCTGAACGACCTCGGCAATGAGCGCCCGTGTGGGATCGAGGGCCCTGCACCGCCTCGCAGCGTCGAGTAGCGCCCTCGGCAGCGGCGCACAGCGCAGACCGTTACGAATCTCCGGCTCAGGCAGTCGAACAGTGCGCTCCACCGTGACGAACCCAACCGATTGAACACGACGGTCGATGGGGATGAGCACCTGCACATCCCCGGAATGCATCCGATATCCGTACTCCGACATGGCAGATCGCCCGGTCAGCAGAGACTCGTCACCGCTCAACATGAGCGCAGCGATCGATCGTTGACGCGGCGTCGGCTGACCATTTCGGAGCAGGATGACTCCTGGCAAAATGCGCTGCCAGGGTCCACCCACTCGGCACCGGGTGTGCACGGCGGAGTTGGACACGCCCAATCGCGCCAACTCCGCCGTTCGGATCACTCCGCTTCTACTGACGCGGTAGATCGCGTCCAGATCATCGCCCCACGTTCCACGCCGCATGGTTGCAGCATGACTCGAGTAGCAGCGCGGGCTCCGGAGGCGACCTGGGGTTTTGGTGGCCCTGTGGATAACTTTCGGCGAGCGAAAGGCACGTTCAGCGCCTCAGATGCGCTGAACGTGCCGTTCGCTCGAAAAAAGGGGGGGTCCCGCTCGAAAAAAGGGGGCGCCCCGCTCAACCACCCACCGCAGCCGCGAGCTCTCGCACATGGTCAGCGTCGCGGCAGGTCACCAGCAGCATCGTGACTCCAGCTTCCTCCCAACGCTTCACGTCTGCGCGCACCTCGTCGACGTTGCCGATGATCATGGTCTCGGTGACCATCTCGTCGGGGACGACGGCAGCGGCTTCCTCCTTGCGGCCCGACATGAAGAGGCGACCGATCTCGTCGACCTCCTTCTCGTAGCCCATCCGCTTGTAGACCTGCGCGTGAAAGTTCAACTCCGGGGCACCCATTCCGCCGACGTAGAGGGCGGTCATCGGCTTGAGAGTCGCGATGGCGCCTGCTCGGTCGTCGGTCACGATGACCTGGCACGTGGCGGCAACCTCGAAGTCTTCGCGGCTACGACGGGCCCCGGCGCGAGCAAAGCCTTCGTCGAGCCACTTGTTGTACATCGGGGCCAGGCGCGGGGTGTAGTAGATCGCCAGCCACCCGTCGGCGATTTCGCCGGCAAGCGCGACGTTCTTCGGCCCTTCGGCGCCGAGCCAGATCGGGATGTCCGCACGCAGCGGGTGCGTAATGGGCTTGAGCGGCTTGCCAAGTCCCGAACTGCCCGGTCCCGCATACGGCAGAGGGTAGTGGGGACCGGGACTGGTGACGGGCGCTTCACGGGCAAGGACCTGGCGCACGATCGAGACGTATTCACGGGTGCGTGCGAGCGGTTTCTCGAAAGGCTGGCCGTACCACCCTTCGACGACCTGTGGTCCGGATACGCCGAGCCCGAGGATCGTTCGTCCGCCGTTCAGGTGGTCGAGGGTGAGCGCGTGCATGGCACAGCTGGTCGGTGTTCGCGCCGAGATCTGTACGACGGACGTACCGAGCCGAACCTTCTCGGTGCGCGATCCCCACCAGGCGAGCGGAGTGAAAGCGTCCGAGCCCCACGACTCCGCCGCGAAGACCGCGTCGAATCCCGCACCTTCCGCAGCCTCGATCAGTTCCGGGGCGTTTGCCGGCGGCTGTGCGCCCCAGTATCCGAGTTGCAACCCAAGCTTCATCGCACGCCTCCACATTGCCGGTGATCAGAAGTGACTCTTGCCACAATCTCTAGAACCTGTTCTACTCGATCTTGTGACCATCGGAAAGAGCGGGGTGGCCGACAAGCCCCTGAGCGCACCATTGAATCTCCATTTCGACTACACCAGATCGACGGGACCGACCATCGGCGCGTTCGTGACTGCCCTGCGTGATCGCAAGGTGATCGGCGCACGAGGGTCGAACGGTCGTGTCTTCGTGCCGCCACCGGAATTCGATCCGGACACGGCCGAACCACTGACCGACTTCGTCGGAGTCTCCGACGGCGGAACGGTCGTGAGTTGGACGTGGATGCCCGAACCCATCGAGGGTCAACCACTGACGAAGCCTTTCGCGTGGGCCCTGATCAAGCTCGACGGCGCGGACACGTCCATGCTCCACGCGGTCGACGTCGACTCCCCCGACGACATCAGCACCGGGCTGCGGGTTCGTGCTCGCTGGGCGTCGGAGCGGATCGGGCAGATCAAGGACATCGAGTGCTTCGAACCAGGTGAGAGCGAAAACGGCATCGCGACAGTCGATCCCAGCGCCGATCCTGTCACCATGATCACGACGCCTGTCGACCTGCACTTCATGCATTCCGCTTCAGCCGAGGAGAGTTTCTACCTCCGCGGTCTCGCCGAGGGCAAGCTGATCGGTGGTCGTAGCGGACCCGAAGACAAGATCTACATCCCACCGCGCGGCGCCAATCCCACCAACGGGAAGCCGACGAGCGAGCAGATCGAACTGCCGGACAAGGGAATTGTCACCACCTTCTGCATCGTCAACGTCCCGTTCCTCGGGCAGCGGATCAAGCCGCCCTACGTGGCCGCCTACGTGCTTCTCGACGGGGCCGACATTCCGTTCCTGCACTTGATCCTCGAATGTGATGCCGCGGACGTACGGATGGGCATGCGCGTCGAAGCCAAGTGGAAGCCTCGCGAAGAGTGGGGTTACACCCTCGAGAACATCGAATACTTCCGGCCGACAGGTGAACCCGACGCCGAGTACTCCACCTTCCAACACCACCTGTGAGGCTCCTGAAATGACTTCTGCAGACATCGCAGTCGTGGGCTTTGCTCAGGCACCCCACGTCCGCGAAACCAACGGCACCACCAACGGCGTCGAGATGCTCGTCCCGTGCTTCCAGCAGCTTTACAACGATCTGGGAATCACCAAGTCCGACATCGGCTTCTGGTGCTCCGGATCTTCCGACTACCTGGCCGGACGAGCGTTCTCCTTCATCTCGGCCGTCGACTCCATCGGAGCGGTACCGCCCATCAACGAATCTCACGTCGAGATGGACGCTGCGTGGGCCTTCTACGAAGCGTGGATCAAGATCTTGACCGGCGAGGTCGAGACCGCGCTGGTGTACGGATTCGGCAAGTCTTCCGCCGGGCACCTGCGCAAGATCCTGTCGATGCAGCTCGATCCGTACCTCGTCACTCCGCTGTGGCCCGACTCTGTCTCGATCGCCGGGCTTCAAGCCCGACTCGGACTCGACGCGGGTAAGTGGACGCAAGAGGACATGGCGGAGGTGGCAGCTCGTAGCCGTCGTCACGCGCTGAGCAATCCGAAGGCTCAGCTCGCGGGCGAGGTCGACGTCGAGGCACTTCTCGCCAGCCCCTTCCTCGCAGATCCGTTGCGCACACACGATTGTGCACCTATCACCGATGGTGCGGCAGCAATCGTCCTGGCCTCGGGTAACCGCGCCCGCGATCTCTGCGAGCGGCCGGCGTGGATCACCGGACTCGAGCATCGCATCGACTCCCCCAACCTGGGCGCACGTGATCTGACCACGTCGCCGTCCACTACGTCGGCGGCCAAGGCGGCAACGGGCGGCGAGGTCGGCAACATCGACGTCGCCGAACTGCATGCACCGTTCACTCACCAGGAATTGATCTTGAAGGAAGCGATCGGCCTGACCGACGCCACCACGATCAACCCGTCCGGCGGACCGCTGAGCGGCAACCCCCTGTTCGCCGGTGGTCTGGAACGAATCGGCCACGCCGCCAAGGCGATCTTCGACGGCCAGGCGAATCGCGCTCTGGCCCATGCAACAAGCGGCCCTGTGCTGCAGCAGAACCTGGTAGCAGTCTTGGAGGGACGGAACTGATGGCCGGAACGCCTCAACTCGCGGCCGTGCTCGGCACCGGCCAAACTCACTACGTCGCAAAGCGTCACGACGTCTCGATGGCGGGCTTGGTCCGTGAAGCCATCGACGCAGCGATGCTCGATGCCAACGTCGGCTGGGACGACATCGACGCCGTCGTCATCGGAAAGGCCCCCGACCTGTTCGAGGGTTCGATGATGCCCGAACTCGCCATGTCGGATGCCCTGGGCGCCAACGGAAAGCCGTTGCTGCGTGTTCACACAGCCGGCTCTGTGGGCGGTTCGACGGCTATCGTCGCCTCCAGTCTGGTCAAATCCGGGGTCCACAAGCGGGTTCTGACGGTTTCCTGGGAGAAGCAGTCCGAGTCGAACGCCATGTGGGCGCTGTCCACACCGGTTCCGTTCAACATGCCCGTCGGCGCCGGTGCCGGTGGATACTTCGCCCCGCACGTCCGTTCGTACATTCGTCGATCGGGCGCACCGGAGCACATCGGCTACCTCGTCGCGGTGAAGGATCGGCTGAACGGCAGCCTCAATCCGTATGCGCACCTGCGGCAGCCGGACATCACCTTCGAATCGGTGAAGGCATCTCAGATGCTCTGGGATCCGATCCGCTACGACGAGACCTGCCCGTCCTCGGACGGTGCGTGTGCTCTGGTGATCGGCAACGAGGAAGCGGCCGCACAGGTCGAGGCCGAGGGTCGTTCCGTCGCCTGGATTCACGCGACGGCCATGCGCACCGAGCCGACCTTCTACGCCGGACGCGATCAGGTCAATCCGCAGGCCGGCCGCGACGCCGCGGCCGCGCTGTGGAAGTCAGCGGGAATCACCGATCCGCTCAACGAGATCGACTGCGCCGAAATCTATGTCCCGTTCTCGTGGTTCGAGCCGATGTGGCTCGAGAACCTCGGCTTCGCGGAGGAAGGTCAGGGCTGGAAGCTGACCGAGGCCGGAGAAACCGCGATCGGCGGCAAGCTCCCGGTCAACGCCTCGGGAGGTGTTCTCTCGTCCAACCCGATCGGCGCCTCGGGCATGATCCGGTTCGCCGAGTCCGCGATGCAGGTCATGCACCGCGCCGGCGATCACCAGGTGGCCGACGCCCGCAAGGCTCTCGGCCATGCCTACGGCGGTGGCTCGCAGTACTTCTCGATGTGGGTCGTCGGCTCCGAACGCCCCACCACGTAAGCAGCAGCACACACGCCGATCAGGAAGAGGCCGAAGATGAAGTACACCGTCGGGGTTGCCATGAACCCCTTGGACCAGTTAGCCGGTATCGCCAAAACGGCCGAGGAATGCGGCTTTTCGTCGATCGCTCTCCCCGATTCACTGTTCTTCATGGAAACGCAGGCGGCGGATTACCCGTACACCCCAGACGGGTCTCGGATGTGGAATGCCGAGACCCCCTGGGTCGATCCGCTGATCGCCGCGGCCGCAATGGGCGCCGTGACCGAGAAGATCGAGTTCTACACCCAGGTGCTCAAGCTGGGTAGCCGCAATCCGGTCCTGCTCGCGCGGCAGGTCGGATCGGTGGCGGCACTGACGAACAACCGCTTCGGCTTCGGCGTCGGAATCGGTTGGGCTCCGGAAGAGTTCGAGTGGTGCGGCGCTCCGTACAAGCGTCGGGGCGCACGTGTGGACGAGATGATCGACGTTCTCAAGCTGATTCTCGGCGGCGGCATGGTCGAGTATCACGGTGAGTTCTTCGATTTCGATCGCCTGCAGATGAGCCCGGCTCCCACCAAGCCGGTTCCGTTCTACGTCGGCGGCCACACCGAGGTCGCACTCAAGCGTGCTGCACGAGTCGGCGACGGATGGACGTCGGCGATGATCAAGTTCGACGACCTGGTGGGTGTGATCGCACGACTGCGCGAATTGCGCGCCGAGTACGGCCGCGAGAACGAGCCGTACGAAATCCAGACGGTGTGCATCGACCGTTTCGGTAAGGACGGTTACGCAGAACTCGAGGACGCCGGCGTCACGGACATCATCACCGTGCCTTGGGTTTTCGACGGAATCGGATTCGATGCCCCGCTCGAGGCAAAGCAGGATTCGATGCGCAAGTTCGCCGAACAGTACATCAACTGAGGAGCTGCGATGACCGACGAGCACCCCGCCCGCGTCGCGGGTAACGCATCGCGCGCCGCCGCGAGTGGCAAGAACAAGGAAGCCTGGCTGGACCTCTTCGCCGAGGACGGCTGGGTGGAGGATCCGGTCGGGCCGTCGGGTTTCGACCCCGAAGGCAAAGGCCATCACGGGCGTGAAGCGATCTCCAAGTTCTACGACATGACGATCGCCAACGCGGACAAGCTCGAGTTCCTGATCGACGATTCCCTGGTGTGCGGCAACGAGAACGTCAACATCGGCAAAATCCGTACGACCATCGGCGGCTCGATCATCGACGCCGAAGGCGTGTTCGTCTACCGGGTGAACGACGACGGCAAGATCGCGTCGCTTCGAGCATTCTGGGAAGTGGACCGTGCGATGAAGACGGCGCGCAAAGCCTGAGAACCCCCCCAGTACGAGAGCGGCCCCGGTCATCGACCGGGGCCGCTCTCGTCGTAGTCGAATCAGCCTGTCGTACTTGCACCGAGAACCTCGAAATGGTTTCCTGGTTGCCAACGTCGCGTGTCGATGACGGACTGCGTCAGGCATGGAGGCGTCGTACTGCAAGGGGTCACTCATGACCATTTCGTTCAATCACACCATCATCGCCGCAAAAGACCGACAAGAGTCTGCGTGGTTCTTCACTCACATGTTCGGTCTGCCAGGCCCGGTCGAAGCCGGCTACTTTCTCGGCGTTGAACTCGAGCACGGCGTGACACTGGACTTCGCACAGGTGGAAGAGGGCGCCGAGGTGGCGTCTCAGCACTACGCTTTCCTCGTCTCCGAAGATGACTTCGACGGCATCTACCAGCGAATACAGGCGTTGAAACTGGATCACTGGGCCGATCCGCGCCAGTCGAGTACCGGCTTCAACACCAACGACGGTGGGCGTGGTGTCTACTTCCTCGACCCGTCGGGACATTTCCTGGAAGCGATCACCAAACCGTACGGCGGCTGAATGAGAGAGTGAACTACAACCGGCGGCGCCTACGGGAGATGAGGGATCCCGCAGACGCCGCCGCAGTTCCAGGTTGCCAACGAGTGGCTCCCCGGAACGTCTACTGTAGTTCTGCGTGTTCGAGAGTGCAGAGGCAACTCCCGAAAAGCTACACAGAACCTACTCGCCGGTTACCAGGTCAGTATATGTCCGGATCAGTGTTTGACCGGGCAGCCCGATGTCTTGTAATCAACCTGAAACTCTTTGATGCCGTTGAGCCAGCCCGAGCGCAGGCGGCGGGGATCGCCGAGCCTGGTGATGTCGGGTAGGTGATCGGCGATCGCGTTGAAGATCAGATCGATTTCCAGACGGGCCAAGTTGGCGCCGATGCAGTAGTGCGCACCGGTGCCGCCGAATCCGAGGTGCGGATTGGGGTCACGCATGATGTCGAACTTCGTGGGGTTCTCGAAGACGTCTTCGTCGAAGTTGGCCGACGCGTACATCATCACGACGCGATCGCCCTTCTTGATCTTCTGTCCGCCGAGTTCGGTGTCTTCGAGCGCGGTGCGCTGGAAGGACGTTACCGGGGTGGCCCAACGAACGATCTCGTCGGCCGCTGTCTTGGGACGTTCCTTCTTGTACAGCTCCCACTGGTCGGGATTGTCGAGGAAGGCAACCATGCCGTGTGTGATGGCATTGCGAGTGGTCTCGTTACCCGCGACCGCAAGCAGGATCACGAAGAAGCCGAATTCCTCTGGGGAGAGCTCATTTCCGTCGATGTCCGCTTCGATGAGCTTGGTGACGATGTCATCGGCGGGACACTTCTTGCGCTGATCCGCCATCTGGTACGCGTATCCCAGAATCTCCATCGACGCCGCCTGCGGGTCGATGTCGAACTCGGGGTCGTCGTACGACGTCATCTGGTTGGACCAGTCGAAGAGCTTCATTCGATCTTCCTGCGGCACACCGAGAAGTTCGGCGATGGCCTGCAGCGGAAGCTCGGACGCGACCTGCACCACGAAGTCTCCGGCACCGCCGGCAGCCGCGGTCGTGACGATCTTTTCGGCACGCTCGGTCAGTTCCTCGCGCAGGCTGTTGATGGCGCGCGGGGTGAATCCGCGGGAGACCAGCTTGCGCAGCTTGGTGTGCTCCGGAGCGTCCTTGTTGATGAGAATGAACCGCTGCATCTCGACGTTCTCACGCGGGATGTCGTCGGCGAAGCGAGGAATCGCAGTGTTCTCGTGGGTCGAGAAGATGTCGCTTCGCTGCGAAACCTCCTTGACCTCTTCATGACGGGTGACCACCCAGAAGCCCTCGTCCTGGAATCCACCGATTTCCGGGGGCTGCGGATTCCACCACACGGGGGCCGTCTTCCGGAGTTCGGCGAACTCCTCGAACGGCATGCGTTCCGCGTAGATGTCGGGGTCCGTGAAGTCGATTCCCTCGGGGAATGCGGGCTGTGCCACTGATGTCTCCTGCCCTAAGCCTTTTCATCACAGGGGTGATGGGGATCCGTGATGTGTAACACGTTCTACTCTCATTGAAACACAAGCCTGCTTACTAGGAAAGGAAACGTCGACAGGTCTTGCTTCCCGCAGAGAACCTGTTCTACTTTTTCATTACAAGGAAAGGAGCCCGCTGTGGGCACACCAGTAATCGTCGAGGCTGTCCGTACACCGATCGGCAAGCGCGGAGGTTGGCTCGCCGGTCTGCATGCCGCCGAGATCCTCGGAGCGGCCCAGAAGGGCGTTCTCGACCGGTCGGGTATCGACCCGCTGCTCATCGAGCAGGTGATCGGCGGCTGCGTCACCCAGGCCGGCGCTCAGTCCAACAACATCACGCGCACGGCATGGTTGCATGCAGGTCTGCCGTGGCAGACCGGCGCAACGACCGTGGACTGCCAGTGCGGTTCCGCTCAGCAGGCGAACCATCTGATCGCCGGACTGATCGCCACGGGCGCCATCGATGCCGGCATCGCCTGCGGCATCGAAGCCATGAGCCAGGTTCCCCTCGGCGCAAACGTCGGCGATCAGGCCGGACCGCGTCGACCCGCGACGTGGGACATCGACATGCCCAACCAGTTCGAAGCTGCAGAACGTATCGCACGCCGACGCGGTCTTACTCGCGACGACGTCGAAGCTCTCGGCGTCCGCTCGCAGGCGCTGGCCAAGCAGGCTTGGGAGGAAGGGCGTTTCGACCGCGAGGTTCTCGAACTCTCGGCACCCCAGGTCGACAAGGAAGGAAACCTCACGGGCGAGACCAAGCTCGTCAATCGCGATCAGGGCCTGCGCGATACGACAGCGGAGTCCCTTGCCCGCCTGAAGCCCGTCCTCGAAGGCGGGATTCACACGGCCGGAACGTCTTCCCAGATCTCCGACGGTGCTGCGGCAGTCCTGCTCATGGACGAGGACAAGGCTCGCGCGCTCGGATTGAAGCCGCGTGCCCGCATCATCGCCCAGGCGCTGGTCGGCTCGGAGCCGGAATTCCACCTCGACGGACCGGTGCAGGCAACCAGCCGCGTTCTGGAGAAGAGCGGAATGAAGATCGGCGACCTCGATCTGTTCGAGATCAACGAAGCATTCGCATCCGTCGCACTGTCCTGGGCTCAGGTTCACGAACCCGACTTCGACAACGTCAACGTCAACGGCGGCGCGCTCGCTCTCGGCCATCCGGTCGGCAGCACGGGATCTCGACTGATCACCACCGCACTGCACGAACTGGAGCGTCGCAACGGCTCGACGGCTCTGATCACGATGTGCGCCGGCGGCGCGCTGGCCACCGGAACCATCATCGAGCGTATCTGAGATGACCACTCCCCCAGCCAAACCCAAGGGACTCGACGCTCCGGCGACGGTCAAGATCATCAAGTGGATGTCGAAGGCAAACGTCGCCATGTATCGCGCCACCGACGGGAGGCTGGGTAGCAAGTGGCGGGTCGGCAGCGCGTTCCCACGCGGGCTGCCGATCTGCCTGCTCACCACCACCGGTCGCAAATCCGGCGAGGAGCGGATCAGTCCGCTGCTGTTCCTCGAGGACGGCGAAGACGTGATTCTGGTGGCGTCGCAAGGTGGTCTTCCGAAGAACCCGATGTGGTACCTCAACATCAAGGCGGATCCGGTGGTGACGGTGCAGATCAAGTCTCGGATCCGCTCGATGAAAGCCCGCGTCGCCACCGAGGACGAGCGCGCTCGGCTGTGGCCGAAGTTGACGGCGATGTATCCGGATTTCGACAACTATCAAGCCTGGACCGACCGGATCATTCCCGTCATCGTGTGCGAGCCTCTGAAGAACTAAACGAACTGTTTACAACACAACGTTTACACTGGCCCGGGTTCGTGCCACCATGGGTTCATGACCGATGACCAGTTCAGACCGATCGATTCCGGCCGCGAACGCGCACATCGCGAGTACGCCGGGCTCTTTCGGATCAGCGAGCGCCACGGCGCGACCCAAAGCCAGCGCGCACGGCAATCCCATCCGGAGATGCTCGAGCCCTACGGCGCGGTGCGCGTCGTGGCTCGTCTTGCCGGCGGAACCGACACACCGCAGCCGAACGAACCCGAGGTCGACGACGCCGACGTCATGGCTGCGTTGACTCTGATCCCCAAGGCCCGAGCCGAAATGGAACAGCTGGAAGCGCTGTTCCTCGGAATTGCTCGCGAACGTGGCATGACCTGGCAGGATATTGCCTTCGGACTCGGACTCGGCAGCACTCAAGCCGCCCGCCAGCGCTACGAACGGCTCGTTCGCCGCACCGGAGGCTGAACGCGTGCCATAACGGGCGAGTTGGAGCACTATTGACTCGTACGGTCCGCACGGCGTTTCGACAGAGCCTCGAACACAGCAAGGAGTCGCATATATGACGACGCATATTCAAGATCAGATCCTGGACCGACGCGAGATCACTTCCGCACTCGTGCGTGCGCTGGAGCGTCGCCACGAGGTGCTGGATGCAGTGGTCGACAGCAAGGACCACCAGGAGGCACTGACCACCGTCGCGGAACTCCTCGGCACGTCGGAAGCAAATGCCGAAGCAGTTCTGAGCCTCAAGTTCAGCGCACTGACCAAGGC
This sequence comes from Rhodococcus sp. P-2, assembly GCF_016598535.1. Taxonomy (GTDB): domain Bacteria; phylum Actinomycetota; class Actinomycetes; order Mycobacteriales; family Mycobacteriaceae; genus Rhodococcus_F; species Rhodococcus_F baikonurensis. The sequence continues at coordinate 4,803,611 of NZ_CP066779.1, forward strand.
TGCACGCGATCGCATCCAGGGCGAGCTGGAGAATCTCGACGCAACACTCGAATGGACGACGCTCGATCGCCCCGCGAGCAGCGGGCAGAACTTCAGCTTGCGTCCGTTCAGCGACAGCGCAGAAGACAAGTCGCTGTTCACGATTCGTTCGGGCGAGCAGCTCGGCGAAGACGGCAATCCGTGGAGCGAGGATCGAATCGAAGCCGAGCGCGTCGGCGGTCTCGGCCGTATCGACGACGAGAGCGCTGCCTGGTTCGTCGCCGAGGACGTCTCCGGCGACAGCCCGAAGAGCGTCGGTCTGGTGTTCGGCGAACTCGACGGCCAAGAGGTCAACGTCGCGATCTGGATTGCACCCGAGTCCCGCAAGAAGGGCTACGGCACCGCCTGCGTGAAGCATTCGCGGCGCGAGCTCGCAGCAGAGTTCCCCGGCACCGTGCTGGTTGTTCGGGCGCCTGCGTAGGCGGCACGCCGCCTGTGAGTGGTTAAGGAGTCCCTGCACTCCTTAACCACTCACGGGGCCGGAGGCCCTACGCCCCGTACACCGGCGTCGGAATCTCAGCCTTCTCCAACAGCGCTGCCACGACGGGCCCGATTTCCTTCGGGTCCCAACGGTCACCCTTGTCCTCGCTCGGGCCGTGACGCCAGCCCTCCGCGACGGTGATCTTTCCGCCCTCGACCTCGAATACCCGGCCCGTGACGTCCTTGGCCTCGGCGCTGCCGAGCCAGACGACCAGCGGCGAGATGTTCTCGGGAGCCATGGCATCGAAGCCCTCTTCCGGAGCTGCCATCGCTTCTGCCATCGCCCCACCTGCACCGACTGTCATGCGCGTGCGCGCAGCAGGTGCGATCGCATTGACACTGACGCCGTAATTCTTGAGCTCGGCCGCGGCCTGGATGGTCATCTCGGCGATACCGGCCTTCGCCGCAGCGTAGTTGCCCTGGCCGATCGAACCCTGCAGTCCTGCACCCGAACTGGTGTTGATGATGCGTGCGTCGACGGTCTTGCCTGCCTTGGCTTCACCGCGCCAGTAGGCAGCAGCGTGACGCAGGGGCGCGAAATGCCCCTTGAGGTGCACACGGATTACCGCGTCCCACTCGCCTTCGCTCATGCCGACGAGCATGCGGTCACGCAGAAAGCCCGCGTTGTTCACGAGTACGTCCAGGCCACCGAAAGTATCGATCGCGGTCTTGATCAGATTTTCGGCGCCCGCCCAGTCGGCGACGTCGTCTCCGTTGACCACTGCTTGGCCACCCGCAGCGATGATCTCCGCGACAACCTGCTCGGCCGGACTTTCGCCGGTCTCGGAACCGTCGGCACCCGCACCGATGTCATTGACGACGACCTTGGCCCCCTCAGCCGCGAACGCCAACGCATGCGCGCGTCCGATACCTCGACCTGCCCCGGTGATGATGACTACGCGTCCGTCGACCAATCCACTCATTTTTGTCTCCTAATGCACTCTGCTCGGGCTTGTCGGCTCCGCTTGTGTGCTAACTTACCAAGCAATCGCTTGGTTTGGTACACAGACGTAAGGAATCCCGATATGGGCATCAGCACCTCCTCCGACGGAACCGGCATCACCACGGTCACCATCGACTACGCGCCGGTCAACGCAATCCCGTCCAAGGGATGGTTCGAGCTTGCCGACGCCATCCTCGACGCGGGCAAGGATCTGAACACGCACGTGGTGATCCTGCGAGCCGAGGGACGCGGATTCAACGCCGGCGTCGACATCAAGGAGATGCAGGCCACCGAGGGATTCGACGCACTGGTCGCCGCCAACCGCGGTTGTGCCGCAGCCTTCGCCGCCGTCTACGACTGCGCTGTGCCCGTCGTCGTGGCAGTCAACGGATTCTGCGTCGGTGGCGGCATCGGACTGGTCGGGAACGCGGACGTGATCGTCGCTTCCGACGACGCGATCTTCTCCCTCCCCGAGGTCGACCGCGGTGCACTCGGCGCTGCCACACACCTCTCGCGCCTGGTGCCGCAACACATGATGCGCACGCTCTACTACACGGCGCAGAGCGTCGACGCCCACACACTCAAGCAGTTCGGCAGCGTCTACGACGTGGTTCCGCGTGAGAAGCTCGACGAGTGCGCTCGCGAAATCGCCGCGAAGATCGCCGCCAAGGACACCCGCATCATCCGGTGCGCCAAGGAAGCCATCAACGGCATCGACCCGGTCGACGTCAAGGGCAGCTACCGCCTCGAGCAGGGCTACACCTTCGAACTCAACCTCCTCGGTGTGTCCGACGAGCACCGCGACGAGTTCGTCGCCACCGGCAAGCCGCGCGAGAACGCAACCCAGAAGGAAGGCTGAGAAAAACATGGCTAGCAAGCGTGACAAGACGAAGTCGCTCGACGAGGTAGTCGGCGAACTCCGCAGCGGAATGACGATCGGCTTGGGCGGCTGGGGATCTCGCCGTAAGCCGATGGCCTTCGTGCGTGCAATTCTGCGTTCGGACATCAAGGACCTGACCGTGGTCACTTACGGCGGACCGGATCTCGGACTGCTGTGCTCGGCCGGCAAGGTCAAGAAGGCGTACTACGGCTTCGTGTCCCTGGACTCCGCGCCGTTCTACGATCCGTGGTTTGCCAAGGCGCGCACCGCCGGTGAGATCGAAGTGCGCGAGATGGACGAAGGAATGGTCAAGTGCGGCCTCGAAGCCGCTGCCGCCCGTCTCCCCTTCCTCCCGATCCGCGCCGGCCTGGGTTCGGACGTCCGCAACTTCTGGGGCGACGAACTCAAGACCGTCACCTCCCCGTATCCCGAGGCCGACGGCCGTTCCGAGACCTTGATCGCGATGCCTGCGCTCAACCTCGATGCGTCGTTCGTCCATCTCAATCTCGGTGACAAGCACGGCAATGCCGCGTACAACGGCGTCGACCCGTACTTCGACGACCTGTACTGCATGGCCGCCGAGAAGCGTTACGTCTCTGTCGAACGCATCGTCGAGACCGAAGAACTGGTCAAATCCGTTCCACTGCAGAACCTTCTGCTCAACCGCATGATGGTCGACGCCGTCGTCGAGGCACCCAATGGTGCACACTTCACGTTGGCCGGCGAAAGCTACGGCCGCGACGAGAAGTTCCAGCGTCACTACGCCGAGTCCGCCAAGACCCCCGAGTCGTGGCAGGCGTTCGTCGACACGTTCCTCTCCGGCAGCGAAGAGGACTACCAAGCCGCAGTAAAGAAGTTTGCCGATTCATCAAAGGCAGGGGAGCAGGCAAAATGAGCGAATCCACCGTCACCCGCGCAGAGTACGTCGTTCTCGCATGCGCTGAAATCTTTTCCGGTGCAGGCGAAATCATGGCCAGCCCCATGTCGACGTCGTCCACCATCGGCGCTCGCCTGGCTCGGCTCACCACCGAACCCGACCTGCTGATCACCGATGGTGAAGCCCTCATCCTCGAGGACACTCCGGCAGTCGGAACGAAGGGCCCCGTCGAAGGATGGATGCCCTTCCGCAAGGTGTTCGACGTCGTCGCTTCCGGCCGTCGCCACGTTGTCATGGGTGCCAATCAGCTCGATCGCCACGGCAACCAGAACCTCTCCGCTTTCGGCCCGCTTCAGCAGCCGACGCGTCAGATGTTCGGTGTGCGCGGCGCCCCGGGTAACACCATCAACCACGCGACGAGCTACTTCGTCCCCAAGCACTCCAAGCGAGTGTTCGTCGACAAGGTCGACGTGGTGTGCGGTGTCGGCTACGACCAGATCGACCCCGAGAACCCGGCATACAAGTACCTGAACATCCCCCGCGTCGTCACCAATCTTGGTGTCTTCGACTTCGGAGGTCCCGGAAACACGTTCCGCGCGTTGAGCCTTCACCCCGGAGTCACGGCGGAAGAGGTAGCCGAGAACACCTCGTTCGAGGTTGCCGGACTCGCCGAGGCCGGTATCACCCGCGACCCCACCGCCGAAGAACTCCACCTCATCCGTGAGACCCTCGATCCGCGCAACCTCCGGGACCGTGAGGTCTCGGCATGACCCCCACCCTGAAGACCGCGCTGACCGAACTGGTCGGTGTCGAGTACCCGATCGTGCAGACGGGTATGGGCTGGGTTTCCGGGCCCGCACTGACGTCAGCGACGGCTAACGCCGGTGGTCTCGGCATCCTGGCTTCGGCCACGATGACGTACGACGAGCTCGAGCACGCGATCAAGAAGACGAAGCAGCTCACGGACAAGCCGTTCGGCGTCAACATGCGTGCCGACGCCACCGACGCCCCGCAACGCGCGGACCTGCTGATCCGTGAGGGCGTCAAGGTCGCGTCGTTTGCCTTGGCTCCTAAGAAGGAACTGATCGCCAAACTCAAGGACCACGGCATCGTCGTCGTACCTTCGATCGGTGCCGCGAAGCATGCGGTCAAGGTTGCGTCGTGGGGCGCGGACGCCGTCATCGTCCAGGGCGGCGAAGGTGGTGGTCACACCGGCGGTGTGGCAACGACATTGCTTCTCCCCTCGGTTCTCGACGCGGTCGATATTCCGGTCATCGCCGGTGGCGGATTCTTCGACGGCCGCGGGCTGGCTGCCGCGTTGGCGTACGGCGCAGCCGGTGTCGCGATGGGGACGCGTTTCTTGCTCACCAGCGACTCTTCGGTACCCGATTCCGTCAAGCAGGAGTATCTCAAGCGCGGACTGACGGATACAACAGTCTCTCGCAAGGTCGACGGCATGCCTCACCGCGTGCTCAATACCGACTTGGTCAACAGCCTCGAAGGTTCCAGTTATGCAACCGGTTTGATCGCCGCAGCCAAGAACGCCACCAAGTTCAAGGCCATGACAGGCATGAAGTGGTCGACGCTCGCCAAGGACGGTCTGGCGATGAAGCGCTCGGGTGACCGCACTCTGATGCAGATCATCATGGCCGCCAACACCCCGATGTTGCTCAAGGCCGGACTGGTCGAGGGCAACACCGAAGCCGGTGTTCTCGCGTCGGGTCAGGTTGTCGGCATGATCAACGATCTGCCCAGCTGTAAGGAACTGATCGAAAGCATCATGGAAGGTGCTGTGGGGCGTATCGACGCGCTTGCGGCTCTTCGCTGACCCAGATTTGTCCGAGTGCGTCTCCCCCACTGCGCTTTACGCGTAGTCGAAGGAGGCGCACTCTGTGCGTTGCGGGGCACTACCCGGTCTGCCGGTGACGACGGTCCGGCACCTCGAAATACTGGGAGATTGCCACGGCGGCCATCTGCACGGGTGCAACGTGCCGATCGTCGATCTTGCCTCGAACCAGCGGGCCACTGATCGACAGACCGACTTCGGTCCCTCCCAGTGCACCGACCCGCACTCCGATACAGCCGAGTCCCGAAGTACACGTGCCGAATACGACGCCGCGCTGACGGTGGGCAATTCCAGAAGGCTGCGCGAGCGGCGAACGGCGACCCGCCGCCAAGAGCGCTTTGCCTATGGCCGAGGACCGTGCAGGAATTCGAGTGCCGACGCCTGTCTGGAGTTCGGGTATCGCCCGGCTGCCGATCTTCTGGACGTAGCGCACGTTGCTTCCCTCGAGGACTCCGAGATGGACAGCCTGATCCGTGACGAGGTGCAGGTTGTACAACAACGGCACCACCACTCTCTCGAACTTGTTTCGATACAACGAAATTGCCCCGAGGTCACCGAGCTTGTCTCCAACTTCGTACTCGAGCCCTTCTCGTCGAAGCCAGTCCATTCTCACAAGCTTCAGAAGCATCCTGTGCACGGACGACCGCGGAATTCCGGTTCGACGAGCCACCTCCCCCAGCGTCAGTCGAGGTGTGTCACGAAAGCAATCCATCACCATCGCCAGTCTGTCGAGAGTTGACATGGGTATGGGCTCTTCGGTGATCGGTCCGACCAACATGGATGTCTCCGTTCCGGTGATCCGTCCGTCGAGCGGGCACCGCTGGGCGATGTGTTCGCTGCCGACTGCCAATCTCGGCTCAGTCGGCGCGCTCCGCCAGGGCATTTCCCACCGTGCGGGAGACGAACCCGCCTGGTCACTGCCACCTGCACCTATACCGATCACCGGTTGCACCCGTTGAACCTGAGCTCACTCCTCGCCACAGTGGCACGGACAGACCCCTGAACAGAGGACGGCGTTATGACCACAATGGACCTGGGCGAAGTCGACGAATTCCGCGTCATCGACGAAGGCGTTACCCCTGAGCGGTTTGCCCGCGGCTGGCACTGCCTCGGGCTCGCGAACGATTTTCACGACGGAAATCCACATCCGATCGAGGCCTTCGGCACCAAACTTGTCGTATTCGCCGACAGCCAGGGCGAGGTGAAGGTCCTCGACGCGTACTGCCGACACATGGGTGGAGACCTCAGTCAGGGCACGATCAAGGGAGATTCGATCGCGTGCCCATTTCACGACTGGCGCTGGGGAGGCAACGGAAAGTGCACGGCGATTCCCTATGCCCGCCGGGTTCCTCCGCTTGCCAAAACCCGCGCCTGGACCACGCTCGAACAGGATGACCTGCTCTTCGTCTGGCACGACCCCGAAGGCAATCCGCCTCCTGCCGAGGTCGCCATTCCGATCATCAAGTCTGCGGAGCACGAGTGGACCGATTGGGTGTGGAAGTCGATCGTCATCGATACCAACTGCCGAGAAATCGTCGACAACGTCGTCGACATGGCGCATTTCTTCTACGTGCACTTCTCGTTCCCCACCTATTTCAAGAACGTCTTCGAAGGTCACGTCGCGATCCAGGAGCAAAGTGGCATCAACCGCGACGACATCGTGACCTGGACCGACCCCGACGTGCCGAAGTTGGTCTCGAACCTCTCGGTGGCCGCCTATCACGGGCCGTCCTTCATGGTCGACGATCTGGTGTACCAGTACGAAACGTTCAAGGTGGATTCGGTTTTGATCAACTGCCACTACCCGATCAGCCCGAACAAGTTCGTCCTGATGTACGGCATCACCGTCAAGAAGACCGACGAACTTCCCGCCGGAATAGCGGACCAAACCGTTGATGCGATGATCGGTTACATCGGCGTCGGGTTCGAGCAGGACATCGAGATCTGGAAGAACAAGACTCGCATCGACAACCCGCTGCTCTGCACCGAGGACGGTCCGGTCTATCAACTGCGACGCTGGTACGAACAGTTCTACGTCGACGTCGCCGACGTCACGCCCGAGATGGTCGATCGCTTCGAATTCGAAATGGACACAAGCAAACCCATCGAGGTGTGGAAGCAGGAGGTCGCGGACAACATCGCTCGCAAAGCCGCTGCAGGGGTGGACCGATGACCATGGAACCGCTGGACTGTGAGCGGTGCGGAGCATACGTCCTCGTCGAGAAGAACAGTTGGCACCACACGTCGACTCAGTGGCGATCAGATTCTCGCACCACATGTTTGGAGTACCGCGAACACGTCGCACCGACGAGCATTCGATCCGGAAGCTGCTCCGAGTTGAGAAAATCCATCAACAGAGCCGCAGTCGACGGGCGCATAACCGTACCCGAATGACACTCGCCCTCGCGGCCACGACGGCTCACGCAAGGGCGGCGGACAGATCCCTAGACAGCGTGCCCTTGTTCTCCACCTCGATGGTCTCGCAGCCCTGCCAATGCGCAGTTCTGCGTAGGAGTTCCGCCAACCGGGGAGCAGTGTCGGCGTCCGCGGTGGGTTCGGCCCACGCCGCGCGCACCAGCAGCCGACGGTTCTGACGGTCGTTCTTCAGATCGACTCGGGCACAGATCTTGTCGTCGATCAGGACCGGGAGCACGTAGTACCCGTGAACTCGCTTGTGGGCTGGAGTGTAGATCTCGATCCGGTAGTGAAAGTCGAAGAGCCGCAACGCTCGATCGCGTGCCCACACTACCGGATCGAAGGGGGACAACAACGCTTCCGCACGGATGGACCTGGGACGCTTCGCTTGTGGATCGATCCACACTTCTCTTGCTTTACCTCGACGCTCCCAGCCGTCGACGGATACCCGGCGCACACTGCCGGCCTCTTCGAGTTCCTGCAACGCGGTTCGTGCTTCTGCGCTGGGCAGACGAAAGTAGTCGGCGATGTCGTCGAGTGTGCCCAGACCATGTGCCCTCACTCCCCGCAGCACCAGCTCGCGTATCGCCTCCGACCGCTCGACCCGTGCGTCGAGTATCTCGGGTTCAAGCATCTGCTCGGCCAGGCCGTAACGACGCTCGAAACCGGCGCGCCCCGCCGAGACCACCTCGCCCCAACGGAACAGCGTCTCGAGCCCGACCTTCACATCGGACCACCCCCACCACGGACCGCGTCGTGTGTTCGCTTCGTGTTCGATCTCGCTCGCCGCCATCGGACCGTTGTCGCGCAACTCCTGCCGCAACCAATCGAGGAAGACACTCCGATCGGAAGCCCACCCGTCCTTGTCACCGAGTGCTTTGGCGCGAAACTGATCCATCCGCCAGCGGAACAACGGCCACATGTCCACCGGCAAGAACGTTGCCTCGTGGCCCCAGTATTCGAGGTAACCCGAGCCGGGGGCGAAGGCGAGCTGATCGAGTCTGGATTTGTCGTACGCCCCCAACCGAGCGTAAACCGGCAGGTAGTGACTGCGCTCGAAGACATTGACCGAGTCGATCTGCAGCACCTGCAACCGGTCCATCACGCCGACCAGATTGCGACGCGTGACCGTCGTGGGATGCGATTTGCCGAATCCCTGAGCGGCAAGCGCTATGCGACGGGCAGCTGCCAGTGACACGACTTCGCTCATAGTGGGCCAGACTACGCACACCCACCGACACGTTTCAGGAGGCCGATGTTCCGCGGCGCGTGGACACGGTCGAGGCGGCCTGACGGCCGAACAGTACTGCCGACATGAACATCTGCAACCTGGCCGCGTTCTCCGCGGCAGCGTCGAATTTCATCATGCGGCCGACGTCCGGAACCAGGTTGAGCGCAGCATGAACCACGAACTTCGCCTCTACCGCCGACAGTTCAGGCCGGATTTCGCGGAGTACCCGCGCCCATTCGACCACGTAAAGCTTCTGGCGGTTCTTCAGATCGCTTCGATGACTCGGCAGAAGATTGTTCATCTCGGAGAAGTAGACCGACATCAATTCGTGCTGTGCGAACGACAATTCCACGTACATCGCCGACAACGACCGGAGCGCTTCTTCGTGCGAGTCAGCGGAATCGAACACCGCTGCAGTAGCCAAGTCCAAACGATCAGCGGCTCGATAGAATACGGCACCGAGAAGCTCGGCCTTGCTGGGAAAGTAGCGGTACATACCGGAGGCGTTCAAGCCGGCGGCCGCAGCGATCTCTTCGATGCTGACGTCGTGATACCCGCGAGAGTCGAAGAGTCGCACGGCTTCCTGCAGCAGACGTTCCCGTTTGTTCGTTGTCACCGTTCTGGGCAACGAGGACTGCTCCAGACGGCTCGCGGTGGTTGCGCCCTCGCCGTGATCTATCGCCAGACACGCCTCGAGCAGAACCTGCTCCATCACCCGCTGGGGCAGCAACAGATTATGGACGGTGATGCTGCCGATCACGCTGAACATCGCTGCCACGACGAGGGTCTCTTCACGCGCCGTCATTGCCGGATCGGAGCGCGAAAGATGCCGGGCTACCCGGCGATTGACCGCGCTGGCTTGCGCTCGAACGGATTTCCGATCGTCGGCTTCGAGAAACCGGCTCTCCCACCGATAGATTCCGGCCGTACGCCGATTGCGAATTGTCGTTCTTATCACTGCAATCAGATCTTCGCGCAACCGCTGCGCGTCGGTCGCTGCAGGCGCAACCGAGACGACGTCCAGGGCACTGGCGAGCGCTTCGGTCAACTCCAACGCCGCGTGGCGGAACATCGCGTACTTGTTCGGAAAGTGCCGATAGAGCGCCGAACCCGAAATACCCACAGCCGACGCGATGTCATCGACACTGACAGCTGGATATCCGCGCTCACTGAACGCGATTGCCGCCGCTGCCGAGATCTGCGCCTTGCGATCCTTCGGGCGCCTCTTGACGGAATCGGACCTCGCCTGCCGAACAATCCCGCTCGACGACTGCGCGTCGACGAACTGCTCGCTCGGGCTCACCGTGTACCCCACTCTCCAGCCTTCACGCTCGAAGTACCTCGATCCGCCTGTCCACCAGACGAGAATCAGCATAAGCATGATTCCGCGGATGCACACACATTTTTCAGCACATTGCGTTTCTGCCGCCAGATAACAGCTGGTGAAACGCCGTTCGATCACGACATACAACTTCGCCCTGACGCCAGCCGACGAGCCCCTCACCGAGAATTTCGGTTAACAAAACGTTGCCCGAAGCCGCCGACAATGGGTAGGGTCACCGCTCGAAGCTCAGTCCCCACGGCCGCGAAGCAATCCGACTGACAGATTCGGAATATTCGTAAACATACACGGGGCGGCGGCATGAACGGCCCCGATACTTCCACGTCAAAAGCGGAAATTCGATCAACACTGCAGACAAGTCGACGAGAATTTCGGTTCACATAATGCTTGCTTGGACACATATATGTGTGAGATGCTTCACAGGCAGTTCGCTCGACCGCCAGCGCTCGAACAGTTCGAACTCCGTGCCGAACACTGTTGATCTGCAAAGGAATTCAATTAGATGACGTACGAGCTACCAGCCGCGAAGGGCCCGGTGCGAGACGTAGCGTTACAGGGGGGCTATCTGATCGGATTCTCAGTTCAGGCACTCTTCGGCCTGTTCACGGCAATCCTCCGCAGACGACTCTCGTTGCACGAGACGGTTACTCAGACCCTGTTCATCGGCCGCGTCAGCACCGGCCCATCGTTGCTTCTCATGATTCCGATCGGTGTCTTCATCGCCGTGTCGGTCGGCGAACTGGCAGGCAGGATCGGCGCTGGTGGCTATTCCGGGGCAGTCGTGGCTTTCATCATCGTCGGTCAAGCCGCGGCATTGGTGTGCGCATTGATGATGGCCGGTGTCGCCGGGTCGGCGATCTGCACGGATCTGGGTTCACGAAAGATCCGTGAAGAGATCGACGCGATGGAAGTGATGGGCATCGACGTGATCGAGCGCCTGGTCGCACCGAGATTGGTTGCAGCAGTGATCGTCTCCCTTGCACTGTGTTCGATGGTGACCTTCGGCGGTGTGATCGCGTGCTACCTGTACCACATCTACGTCCAGCATCTTCCCGCCGGAACCTTCATGGCAACGTTCAGTCAGTACGGTCGATCTTCCGACTTCGTCATGGCTTTGGTGAAGGCGGCAATCTTCGGCCTCGCTTCGACTTTGGTTGCCACCTTCAAAGGTCTGCATGCAAAGGGCGGCCCTCGCGGCGTTGCCGACGCAGTCAACGAAGCGGTCGTCATTGCGTTCGCGCTCGTCTTCATCGTCAACACGGTGTTGTCCGCGTTGTACACCGTGATCGTGCCGGCAGTCGGTGAATTCTGATGTCACTCGTCGATCTCCGGATCCGAGCGCGTCAGGCCGGCAGGCCGTTACGGACCGCAGGCGACGGCTTGGTATCGCTCGGTCAGCACGTCACCTTTTACATCCGCACCATCGCCTCGATACCTTTCGCTCTCACCAAGTACCGCAAACACGTGCTCGGACAGATCAGCGAAGTCAGCTTCGGAACGAACTCGCTGTTGTCCGGCGGCGGAACCATCGGCATCGTGTTCGCGATGTCTCTCGCCGCCGCGATGATGCTGGGAGTGGAGACACATCGCGGTCTCGAACTTGTCGGCATGACTTCGCTCTCGGGCATGCTGTCCGCGGTTGCCAACACACGCGAACTTGCACCTGTTGTCGTCGCTATCGCGTTGGCAGCCAAAGTCGGAACGGGTTTCACTGCCCAGATCGGGGCCATGCGTATCTCCGACGAGATCGACGCCCTGGACTCGATGGCGATCCGATCGATCCCGTTCCTCGCCGGTACGCGGGTGATCGCTGCCATGATCTGCGTCATCCCGATCTACATGATCGGACTCTTGGCCAGCTACCTCTCGACCCGACTGGTCGTCGTGTTCTTCAACGGCGCGTCGGCAGGTACTTACGACTACTTCTTCCATCTGGCGATCTCGCCGCAGGACCTCCTGTATTCGGGACTCAAGGCGGTGGTCTTCGCCGCCGTCGTCGCGCTCGTGCATTGCGCGTACGGCTACTACGCCTCGGGCGGACCGGCGGGTGTCGGTCAAGCTGCCGGCCGCGCGCTTCGGACCGCCATCCTTGCGATCGGAATCCTCGACGTGCTGATGACTTTCGGCCTGTGGGGCCTCGTCCCCCAGATCCCGGGAATGGGGATCTGAGCCGTGGACAGACTCACTACACGCACGAAGATCGTCTATGCACTGCGCGGCACCATCGCCATCGTGGTGGCCGTCGTGGCAGCAGTGACGATGGTGCTACGCGGATCCGGAAACCTCGAGCAGAGCACCGACGTGTTCGTCGCGGTTCCGGCCACGGCGGGCCTGATCAGCGGCGAGGCACCGGTCCGGTACCACGGGGTCAACATCGGCCGAATCGGTGAAATCGAATCAGGAACAACAGAATCCGTTGTGCAACTACAGATACAGACTGACGATGCATCAAAGATTCCCGCCGACGTGATGGCTCGCGTCGTTCCACGTACGTTCTTCGGTGACATCTACATGCAACTCGTGGACGACCCGACGCGACAGGGCCGAACGACCCTCGCGGACGGTGACGAAATCCGCATGGACGACGGATCCGAGGCCGTCGCCCTCTACGACGTGTACACCAAGCTGGTCGGAGTCCTCACAGCGATGCAACCCGAGAAACTTCAAACGGCTCTGACCGCACTCGGCCAAGCTCTGGACGGAAACGGAGCCGAGATCGGTACCACGATAGACAATCTCAGCGCCGCTTCCGGTGCACTGGCTCCTGCCGCCCACCAATTCCTGCAATCCACTCCGGAATTCCGAACTGTCGTCGACGCACTGGACCGCGCGACCCCCGACATTCTCGATACCCTCGCCGCAGCCACATCCGTCTCGAACAACATGGTCGCCAACAGGGCGAACCTCGAGACCTCGATCGGCGCGGCGGCCGTATTCGCAGCGACCGTCGACGATTTCGTCGCGACGAACAACAGCAACGTCATCACTGTGATCGATTCCGCCGGAAAGATACTCGCGACCACCGCCGCCAATCCCGACGGACTGCGTTCCACTCTCGCCAATGCCAGCACGTTCGGCGCCGCCGGAGCTCGGGTCTTCGCCACCGGAAAGTTCGACATCACAGCAGTTGCCACGTTCGCCGAACCGCTCCCCTACACGGGCGCCGATTGCCCGCAGTACGGGGACTCGCGCGGCGCGCAATGTTCCGGCGCCAACCTGACGCCAATGCAACCCGTCAGTGCCCCGGTCGTGGGCGGCGAAGCCGAGGCTGCCACGCTGCGATACCTCGAAGACCAACTGCAGGGCGGCTCGCCGGAGCAGTCGGACACCCCCAACCCGGCAACAACACTGATGTTGGGGCCGCTGGTCAGAGGTAACGAGGTGACCGTCCCGTGAAGGTCCGTCCTGGCCAGGTAATTCGGTTGTCACTCTTCTGCATCACCGGCGTCGCCTGCGCGTCGTTCGTGGCGAACACGTTGTCGGTTCCGGTTCGCGGAAGCACTGATTCGTACTCGTTCGAGTTCACCGACGTCGAAGGACTCAACCCGGGTAACCCTGTCACCATGTCGGGTGTGCGCGTCGGCCGCGTGGACTCGGTCGCGTTTGCAGACAACGGCGGCGGTACGAGCAAGGCGATCGTCGACGTCGAAATCGAATCACAGTATTCACTCGAGTCGGATGTCCGTGCCGCAGTTCGTTACGGCGACATGCTGGGTGCTCGATACCTGGCACTGACCCAGGATCACAGTGCGACAACGGTATCCGCACAACGGCTCGAACCGGGTGACACGATACCGCTGGCGCAGACAACTCCGCCGATCAACTTGACCGCACTGATGAACGGCTTCAAACCGTTGTTCGCCGCACTCGAGCCCGAGCAGGTGAACACTCTCACGCGGAGTTTTGTCGAAACCTTCAACGGTCAGGGCCAAGCAATGACCACACTTCTCGATCAGATCGCGGCCATGAGTTCCGGCCTGGTCGACCGTCAGGACGTCTTCGCGCAACTACTCACGAACATGAACACTCTTCTCACCTCCGTGGACGAGCGCCAACCCGAATTGGTCAGTCTGCTGGACGGTTTGAACAGCCTGAGCACCGCCGTCGTCGGGCAGAACGATCAACTGGTCTCGCTCTTGGACCAGGGAAACCGCACTGTCTCGTCGTTGGCTCAGATCATGGCCGGGTCGAACGGCGCATTCGGTCAGACCGTGCAACAACTCGAAAGTGTCACCGGCAGTTGGATTGCGAGCACCGACGAGTTCAACAGGCTGGTCACCAACCTTCCCCAGTTCGCCGACGCCGCCAACCGTATCGGCAGCTACGGAAGTTTCATCAGCCTGTATCTGTGCAATTTCACTCTGAAGGCAGGCGACATGGAGGCCAACATCTTCGGTCCGACACATTCACCGGTGTGCTCATGATGTTCCTGGTCAAACTGATCGACGTGTTCGTCGGCATCATGCTCTTCCTGTTCAAAGGGGATCGCCGACGCAGCGGTAGCGGAACAGCTCTCGCGCTGGGTAGTCTCGGAATCTTCGTTCTGGTGGTGGGACTCGCCGCCGCACTGGGCATTCCGAAACTCTGGTACAACGTCCGCACGTCGGCATACACAGCCGAGTTCGCCAATGCCAGCGGGCTCTCCGACACAGACCCCGTCTATGTTGCCGGGGTTCCCGCGGGCCGAGTGGATTCGATCGATCTTGCCGGCGACCACGTGGTCGTCAACTTCCGCTTGGACAAGGATCAACCCTTGGGAAACCAAAGCACGGCGACTGTGAGACTCAAGACGGTCCTGGGCAAGCGTTACCTGGAGATCGTGCCGGCCGGCGTGGTCGACGACTCCGACGGGCGGGTCATTCCGCTTTCCCGCACTACGGTGCCGTACAGCCTCGACGATGTCAGCAGTGACGCCACCAATGCTGCCACGGGTGTCGACCTAGCGGCGATGGAGTCCATGATGAACACCCTTTCGCAGGTGATTCCCACGGATTCCGATCAGGTGGGCCGGGCTCTGGCCGGAATCAGCGGCGCCTCGGCTGCTTTCGCGCAGAATGGTGAGCAGATCGACCAGATTCTCAGCATGTCCCGCGAGCTGTCGGACATGGCTGCGGCACAAACCGATTCGATAGTCGGTACTGCGGCCAATGCTCAGACGATCGTTCGTACTCTTGCGATGCGCAAGGACGCCTTGACTCAACTGGTCGACAACCTGACAATCATCATCTCGAAGCTCTCGACCACCTTCGTCGATCGTCAGGAAGAGTTCGGGGCCATGACCGACAACCTGGTCGCGGTCACCACCACGCTGAAGAACAACGCAGATCAGATCGACCTGCTGCTGACTCGTCTTCCTTCCGCTCTGCGTTCGGTCACCGACTCCACCGGCACCGGTAATTGGACCGACGTCAACGCGCCGGCGGCCGTGATCCCGGACAACCTGCTCTGCGCGCTCGGCATCATGGAGGGCTGCAGGTGAACACACGAAAAGCGGTCACTGCCATGCTGGTCGTGACCCTGGCTATTGCACTCCCCGGTTGGTACGTCTTCGGACGAACCGATCAGTCCAAGACCGTCTACGCCGATTTCAGCTACGTCGGCGGGATCTACGAGGGAAGCAAGGTCACCGTCCTCGGAGTCGGCGTCGGGACAGTCACGTCGGTGGAACCTCGCGGAACTTCTGTTCGAGTGGCGATGTCGATGCCCAACTCCGTCGATCTGCCCGCCGACGCTTCGGCCTATGTTCTCAATCCGTCGGTTATCAGCGATCGCCACATCGAACTCGGTCCGGCGTACACCGGCGGAGAGACGCTGAAAGACGGCGATCAGATTCCGATCGAACGGTCCCACTCCCCCATAGATTTCGACGGGTTGATGGGAAGCGTCAGCACTTTGGCCGACGCATTTGCCGGGGACGGAGGCAATCTCGGTGATCTCGTGAGCCGCGGCGCCGCCGGATGGCAGGGCCAAGGCGATCAATTCAATACCGCAATTCGCAACCTCAGCACGGCAACCGGAGTTGTCGGCGCACGGTCGGAAGACATCGGTTCCCTTGTCGACAATCTCAACACGTTGATGAATGCTCTCGACGCGCGGCAGGTCAGCCTGGACGAACTTGTCGGTGACCTCGGCGTATTGGGTGATCAGTGGGCAGGCCAGAACATGGACATCTCACAGCCTCTGCAGGATCTGCAGGTCGTCTTCGACCAGTTGAACAGTTTCATGACAACTCACGGCGACGATGTCGGCGCAATAGCCGACAACGTGCGAGTTCTCGGTGACACTCTGGCTTCCAAACAACCTGGCCTCGCCGAGTTCATGGACCTGGTGCCGTTGATGATGCAGAACCTCTCCCAAACTATCGGCCCTGATCAGCGCGGGCGCATCCGGCTCAACGTCTCGACTGCATTGACTCAGTTCGCGGTTGCAAAACCGCTGTGCGACACCTACAAGTTGCCGATCTGCACCGGGGCCGGGTTCACGAATCCGATTTCCTTCCCCCTCAGTACTTCTGATCCGCTCGGCATCGCCTCCGCGATTTCCGGCGGAGCCGTCCCCGGAGGTGGCAATTGACGCGGCACTCGGTTCGAATAGTCGCCGGTGCCACGATCATCGGTGTGGGTTGTGCGGCCGTGTTCGCCTTCGGCGGCTGTAGCGCAGGCATTCAGGACCTTCCGCTGGGTCGTTCGGCCGACGGTGACGCGTACAACGTGGCGCTACAGCTGGCCGGCGCCGACGGTCTGGTGCTGGGAGCAGACGTCCGCAGCGGCCAGAAAGTCATCGGTCGAGTATCCGCACTGTCAGCCGACGCCGTCGGAGCCGACGTGACGCTGAGTCTGGACGCCGCGACGCAGTTGCCGGAAAATGTCGAAGCATCCGTCGAACTCCCGTCCGCACTGGGAAACCCCTTCATCAGACTTCGGGTGCCGGAAGTTCCGTCCGGCTCCACGCTCAGCGACGGCGACACGATTCCGGAGTCTCGCACCGAGATCGGTCCGCAGGTCGAAAGTGCACTTGCCACCCTCGGCACGGTTCTGACCGGAAGCGGTATCGATCAACTCGACACCGTTGTACGCGAACTGAACACCGCGTTTTCCGGGCGCTCGGGTGAAGTTCGTTCTCTGACCGAGACCCTCACTTCGCTGATGGCAGAGGCAAGCAGTCACCGCAGCGAGTTCGACGAGGCCGTCGACCTCGCTGCCCGGGTCTCCTCCCAACTGGCTGGGCAACGGGTAGTTGTCGACAACTACCTCGATTCCGTTCCACAGGTGGTGTCGATTCTCGTCGGACAGAAGGATCAGATTGCGAGCCTGTTGAACTCGACCGTTCAGCTCGCCACCAACGCAAACACCATCCTCGATTCCTCACCCAACGGGCTCGACGCGATGCTGCACGATGCGTCGACCGTTGTGGGAACTCTGGATTCGTTCAATTCGGAGATCGGCCAGACACTGGCGAACATGAACGGGTTGCTCGAAAACTTCACCAGTGCAGTCCAAGGTGACTACCTCGTGTTCGACGGCGCTCTGGATATTCCGGGAACGATCGACAAACTGTGGAGCGGCGGTATGGCAGGTCAATCGATCGCGCCGGCGGGAACTCTCACCGATCTACTTCAGGGAGGTCCACGTTGAGTCGTCTCGCGCTTGTTCAACTCGTCCTGTTCGCTCTGATCGCCGCTGTAGTCATCCCTTTCGGAATCGTCTACGTGGTCGGCCCTCAGGGTTTCGGTGGCCAAATCCGGCTGCACGCCAACATGTCCGACGCCTTCGGACTTACCAAGGGCACGGTCGTCACGTATCGCGGAGTGCAGGTGGGGAAGGTGAGTGAAGTCGAACTCGACGCAGGCACCCGCTCGGCTCGGGTGGAACTCTCACTCAACGACAACACGGAGATACCCACCGACAGTGTCGCCAAGGTGACGATGGGTACAGCCGCCGGAATCCAGAACGTCGACATCTACCCCAACACGGATCACGGCCCCTATCTCCGAGATGGCGACGAGATCGCCATGCCCGCGGATCAGCAGCCGGTGCAGATGAGCCAGTTGATGCTTCAGGCGTCCGGTGTCCTGGAAGGGATTGATCCACAAGCGATCAGCGACATCGGGACCGAATTGGGGAATTCGTTCAACGGGCTCGGCCCGAGCTTGGCGACGATGATCGACAACGGTGGGACCATGTCGGCGCAGTTGAACGACCAGTCGGCCGAACTCGCCGCGCTGCTGTCGCGAACCTCCACCTTGGTGGACTCCATGGCGACACAATCGGATTCGTTTGTCCGAGGAATGGCGGCTGCCAAGAACTTCACCGAACAACTCGAATCCAACGCTCCGGTGCTGATCTACCTCACCGATCATTCGCCCGCCGCCCTGAACAGCGCTCAACAGTTGTTCGACAAGTACCACAACACTTTCGGAGCGGTCCTGGCCAATCTCGTCACTGTCGCACCGATCATCTCCGACCGCACGGACGCCCTGGAAACCGGACTGGTCACGATCCCCGAAGGACTTGCCAAACTGGCATCCATCGTCAAAGGCGATCGCGCCGATTTCGCGTTGGTTGCCACGCAAGGGCCGGTGTGCAACTACGACACTCCCAGGCGAGAGGTAGGCGATCTCTCCCCCACCAGTCCGAATCTGGCGATGTACTGTCCCCCCGCCGACGACCTCGTCCAACGCGGAGCACAGAATGCTCCCCGCCCGAACGACCTCGGATTGCAGAACTCGACGGTCCCTGGCACGCCGATCGGACCGCCCGTCGTCGCGGATCCGATTCTGATTCCGACCGGAGTCGACGCCCTGAACTACTGGAGATTGATGTTGGAAGGACTGGGAAATGGCACACGGTGACAACGCACTACTCGACGAGGCAGAAGCCGAGGTGGCCGAACATCCGACTTCTCCGTCGCTACTTCGCCGCCTGAAGGAGCCACGCAACGCACTGATCTCACTAATGGCGGTAGCGCTGGTCGCAGCATTGGTGGTGCTCGGATTCCAGATGTACTCGGCGAATCAGGAAGACACGCTGCGGCAGGAAGCGCTGGACACCGCGAGGGAGTACTCGACCATCATGTCCTCCTTCGACTATCAGAACCTCGATGCCAACAAGGACACCATCGCGTCGATGTCGACCGACGAATTTGCCGGCACCTACCGAACCATGGTCGATTCACTGCGCGAGGTTGTCGCTGGAGGCCAAGGTCAGGCGAGCGCGACAGCGACAGACGTCGGCATCGACACGCTCGAAGATTCGTCGGCCGAAGTACTCGTGTTCGTCGACCAGCAGGCCAAGAACATTGCTGCGCCAGAAGGCAATACACAGAAGTACCGGATGGTCATATCCCTGGTCCGCTCGGACGACCGGTGGCTCGTGAGCAACGTCGAGACCAAGTAACTCACCCCTCACGGAGGAAGATCGATGCCCACTCACTACCTGGATTCGGAAAAGTCCGAGTCGTCTCTTCGAACCGATCAGACACGCATCACCATCACGGCCGAGCGTAGGCGGTGGGCCCGTAAACCCGCACACATCACCGACGCACTCGATTTCTGGTCGTTCGCCGGAGCCGCTGCCAACGTCATCCTGCAGCTCGGCTGGCCCGAGGTCGCCTACGGCGTCATGGAGAGCAAGGTCGAATCGGGTGCTCTGACAGTGCATCCGTGGAAGCGCGCACGAACCACGACGCAGTACCTGACGGTCGCGATCCTGGGTAACGAGGAAGAGCGAAAGGCTTACCGCGAGGCCGTGAACTCGGTGCACCGACATGTGAAGTCGGATTCAAACAGCCCGGTCAAGTACAACGCCTTCAATCGCGAACTCCAATTATGGGTTGCTGCATGCCTGTTCATCGGTTTCGAAGACAGTCATCAGTTGCTGCACGGCAAGATGTCCGAAGAACAGGCGGAATCGTTCTATCAGTCCGCATCAACGTTGGGAACGACGCTGCAGGTCACCGAGGAGATGTGGCCGGCCACCCGCGCCGACTTCGAGCGCTACTGGAACCTCGGTTGCGAACGCGTCGTCATCGACGAACGCACCAAGAAGTATCTGGTCGACCTCGTCAACCTTCGAATGATCGCGTGGCCGATACGCCTGGTGTTCCGAAACTTGCTGCGGTTCCTGACGGTCGGATTCCTACCACCGATCTACCGCGACCAACTCGACCTCGAATGGACCGAAGACGATCGCCGCCGATTCGAACACCTCTTCATTTTCGTGTCGTTCGTCAACAGGTTCATCCCACGCTCCATCCGTCAGGCCGGCAACACCATTCAGATGCGCGACATTCGCCGTCGGATCAAGGCGAGCAAGAATCTCGTTTGAGCCCAGGACCGGCAGCGCGATGATCGTTTCAATTCTGCTGCGCTGCAGGTAAATCGGGTCGGTCGGTCGACAACCGATCACGGCTGGACAGGGGTTCCAGAGCGACTGAAATCGGGTCGAAAAGCCGACAAACCGGGCCGATCGAGCGACACATTCGCCGCGCAGCGACGCCGTCGAGGCGCTTTTGAAGTGACTTGCATCACACTTTATCTCGTTTATGTAACGCCATGAGAGGTGGCATATCGCCACGCGACCTGGGAAAACACTCTTTGATGCATTTCTGTTGCACAAACATGTGTCGACACGCCGACCCGTGACCAATCCGTAATCATCTCTTATGGTTGGTGACAGCCCGATCAACCGGGCATTACCGAATCGCCACCGCCCGTCCCACCCCGCGGTTCGGACTCGACAACATTCCTAGTGGTGGAGCGGAGCTGAGACGGTCACCGTCCTCCGTCGGCGGGACTCGAGAGGATTTACAAAAAATGACCAAGACCACCGTTACCCGTGCCCTTGCCTCTGTCGCCGCAGCCGGAGCTCTCGCAGCCGGAGCCGTCGGACTGACCGCCGGCACCGCATCTGCAGCCACCCACGACTGGTCGGGTGTCGCGGAATGCGAATCTTCGGGCAACTGGGCTGCGAACACCGGAAACGGCTACTACGGCGGACTCCAGTTCAGCCAGAGCACGTGGGAAGCCTACGGCGGAGCGGGCAGTGCCGCCAACGCCAGCCAGGCAGAACAGGTCCGCGTCGCGGAAAACGTCCTCGCCGGTCAGGGCGCCGGCGCGTGGCCGGTCTGCGGACAGTACCTCCGCTGATTCCAGCTCACGTAATGCGTCACTGCCCGGTGTTCGTCGAATTCTCGACGAACACCGGGCAGTGTCTTTTCAACCGACAGTTATCTTCCGCTGCCACTGCTGTTGAAAGAAGTTACGTCAGTGCGTGATCCATCAGGATGCCGCGGCGCGAGCGAGGTGTACCGGCTGGCCTTACTGTCACCCATCAACCTACGAAGCCGCATCCACCATCGTTGGAGCATCCGTCGGACCCGGCTACCCGAAGTGACCGGCGCCGCCGTAGACGCGTACGGGATGGGTTCCTTGCGCACATAGTGCTCCATAACCCCAGCTTAGCCCTCTTTCGATGCCCAAAGGCTCGATTGCAACCACTGCCTCGCAGCCCTTACAACGACCGAACAAACCGTTCCGGCGAACTCGGTGGCCCATCCTTGACCAGGCGGGCGAAGCGGTCGGGTAAATCTCGTGGCCCGAACACTTCTCGACCTTCGTGTGACAGAAGGCGGTCAACGCTCCACCACTCGAAGTGCTCGACAAACTCGGCGGCAAGCGCTTCGCGCCCCAACGACCCACAGGGCTCGAATGCAGCCTCCACCGGCACGAGGAAGTAGTCGTTGATCGCACCGTCCCAACCCGGCAATACTGTCGGATCACGGATCTCCTCATGCCACACGTGGGTGGCGGCGCCGTAGTCGCGCAAGCCGATCTCCTCGTCCAGTTCGCGCGCGAGCGCCTCGGACGGGATTTCGTCTCCTTCCAAGCCTCCGCCCGGAGGACACCAGACCGTCAGCCCGCCCCCGGGTGCGATGAATCGATAGAGCAGAAGACGGGACTGGTCGTCAACGACCAACCCCCTGGCCGAATGCCTCAGATGCATGAGTACCACTGTAAGGCGGCAGGTCAGGCCATAACGGCCAACTCCGGCAACCCTGCAACCACAACCGCAAGGTTGTAGCCGGACATCCGCAGTTCTCCGTTGTCCCCGGTTCTCGCGTACTCCGCATGCCCGAAAGCCCGCTCGTGTTTGATCCCGTCCGGGGTGACTCCTTCAGCCGTGGACAACCGATGAAACTCGGTGCGCGTCGGATCGCCGCCGAAACGGCCGAACCCCGCGATGCTGTCGCCTTCCGCTTTCATGACGTAGACGTGGCGGTCGGCGATACCGAGGTCCGATTCCACCTTGGCCCGCACGCCGGGCGAACCGTAGAACACCACGTCGTCGACTGCTGCGCTGGCTCCGCGCTGCAGCGCAAGAGAAGTCGCGAGCGATCCGTAGGAATGGCCCAGCGCTGTGATGTGGACGCGGTCGTTGACCGACGCAGCACGAAGGCCGTGAAAGAAGCTGCCCAATGCGTCGGCGGCTATGCCTGCTTTGGACGATCGACTGACGTCGAAGCTGGCCCGACCGATGTCGAACTTTCCAGGCCCGATCACCTGTGGCGCGTCGTATCCGATCCAGGCGATGGTGGCCACGCTTTCCCTTCGGCCGGCCAGTTCGAGTTGGCGCATCGCCTCGGCTCGCAATCGTGTTGCCTCGCCGACCATTCCGCGCATCGAGTCCTTGACGTTGGTGTTCAATCCAGGAATCGTCACGGAGATGTGATCCGCGGTGTCCGGATCACCGATCGCAATTGCGGCGAAGCCTCGTTCACCCGAGCGCATGTCCATCAGCAGCAATCGTCGACAAGGTTCGGCATGGAACAACTCGTCGAGCGCGTCCAAATCCTCGAGTTTACGTTCGGCGTACCACTGGCCGGCCCCGGTGTTGCTCAGTCTGCCGCCGAAGAACTCTCGGTGAAGTTCTTGCGAGATTCGCACTGAATCATCTTGCAGCCGTGCTCGTTCCGATTGAATCCGATCGAGATTGGCAGGACTGCGAACCGCTGCAGGAATTCCGTCGAGGTTGGCGATCAGATCGGGTGCATGGCGCAACATCTGACGCTGCCGATCAGGGCTGAACGCTCGCCACTCCTCCCCCACGCGCACAGCTTTGTCACGGAGGTCGGTGCCGACCTGAGACCGCAGCGACAACGCATGATGAAGATCCGCGCTGACGAGCAATGCCTCACCGATCAGTTCTCGCACTGCAACCTCGAGCAACTGGGCGTGCACGTGGAGCGGGTGACCGTCGGCGATGGGCGCAACGGCAGAGACGGTTCCGTCCTGACGAATATGCAAGTCGTCGGCGACGGCTTCTTTGCGCAGAGTGGTCAGTCGTCGACGGATGTCGCGGACGCGGTGAGCGACCAGAACGCCTTCCAACCCAGCGGACAGCTGGTCCAAGGCGTCGACGTCCCATACGTCGATATCTGTGAGATCCACTCGGGTCAGGACGAACGAGCAGCGATCCGAGCCTGTACTTCCGGGCGACGCAACGGCGGGACGGTCTGCGGCGGCTGTCTACGAGGCGGCAGGGCGCTGAGCAGGCGTGTCGTCGTTTCGGTTACCTCACGCACCGCTTGCTCGAAGGCGTCTCGATTGGCGTCGGACACCTTGGCTATCCCGCTCACCTTACGTACGTATTGGCGAGAGGCTGCCTCGATCTCCTCCGGCGTAGCTGCGGGCTCGAGTCCACGAAGTTCAGTGATGTTTCGGCACATAATTCGACGATAACCCTGCTCACCGACGCCGTCACGGTTCGATACATCAATGTATCCAAACTGCCACGCAGATTCGGGCATCACGGTAGTTTCAGTGAAATTCCCCCAGTGACTGGAAGTAGCCACTAACTCATGGACTCTGCACTCACCTCCGTCGGCCTACCCGCCGCACTCGCCATCATCATGTTCGGCCTCGGGCTTTCCTTGACGGTCGGAGATTTTGCCCGCGTGTCAAAAGCGCCGAAAGCCGTCTCGATTGCCCTGATCTGTCAGTTGTTGTTGCTCCCGGCTGCGGCCTTCGGCCTGGTCACGTTGTTCGACCTCGATCCACTGCTCGCCGTCGGCATGATGCTTCTCGCCGCATCACCGGGCGGCACGACCGCAAACCTGTTCAGCCATCTGTTCCGCGGCGATGTTGCTCTCAATGTGACACTGACTGCGGTCAATTCGGTGATTGCGGTGGTGACCCTTCCGCTGATCACCAACTTCGCGCTGGGGTACTTCGAACCCGAAGACGCGGACGGCACCCTCGGACTGCAGTTCACGAAGGTACTTCAGGTCTTTGCCGTCGTACTGATTCCTGTCGCCCTCGGAATGTGGGTTCGATTGCGCTCGAGCGCCTTTGCCGAGCGCATGGACAAACCCGTCCGCATCGGATCTGCGGTGGTTCTGGCACTGGTGATCGTCGGAACGGTTGTTTCCGAACGCGAGAACATCGCGGACTATCTCGTCGACATCGGCGCCGTCGCTGCGTTGTTCTGTCTACTGAGCCTTTCGATCGGTTACGTCATTCCCCGGATATTCGGCATCGAGGACAGACAAGCCATCGCCAGTTCCATGGAAATCGGCATCCACAACAGCACGCTGGCGATCACCATCGCCGTCAGTCTTCTCGACAATGTGCAATTGGCAGTACCGGCGGCGGTGTACGGCGTTCTGATGTTCCCGCTCGCCGCGGCCTTCGGCGCCACTATTACCCGCAAGTCACGGACAATGGCCGAAATCGACTAAGATAAGGCGGTTTTCGATATAGGTGATCTGGTATCGCCGACCCTACGATCGATACGGACTCAGACCGAAGGGTATCGAAAAATGCTGACCACCACACCTACCGTGCCGGACGAACGCGCCTGGCAAGAACTAGTCGACGCACTGACCCGTCGCCAATTCGGCATCGGAGCCGGGCTTGCAGCAGTAGCAACAATTCTGTCGTCCTGCAGTTCCAGCGATGGTTCAAATGCCCCTGATGACGCTCAAATGCGCACCGTCACCACGCCGTTGGGAACTTACGACATACCGACCAACCCCAAGCGGGTCTTGGCCGTCGACGCCCGAACCGACCTCGAGCTCGCCATTGCCCTCGAACTACCGGTCTTCGGATACAACATCTCACCCGCCACCGAGTGGGTTCCCGTCGACGGCTCGGCCGAATACCTCAGCGACAAGCCCAATCTGGAGCAGATCCTCGGACTCGCACCCGATCTCATCATCTGCGTCAACGCCGACAACGAGTACTGGCCCGCTGCAAAGCTTCAAGCCATCGCTCCTGTCCTGACGACCGAATCGAAGCAAACGTGGCGGGAGAACCTAACCCGCCTCTCCGATTGGTTGGGTCGAACACCCACCATGGATCGCCTGATCACCGACTACGACGCTCTGATCACCGACATTCGCTCTCGACACGCTTCGGCGATCGCGGGAAAGACCGTCGCAAGCTTGTCCTACAGTCCGGACAAGGCCACGATCTACATCGACAGCCTTCCCGTGTCGGAGGAAACTGGCAAGAAGAATCGCCAACCCACCGACATGACGCTCGCCGACATCGGCGGAAGAACTTTGAACACAACCGGTTTCGACAATCAGGGACGGCTGAGCATCGAGGAGATGGATCGCCTTCGCGATTGCGACGCGTTCATGGTTTCCGTCACCGACAGCAGCGACACCACCTTCGATCAGCTCTCGGACAACAAGTTGTGGCAACGACTTCCAGCCGTGCAGTCCGGGAACGTCACCGTTCTGCACGGCAGTACGTACTACGGATCCATCTACACCAACACGTACGTCGCCAAAGGCTGGGACGAACTCTATTCGACGCTCGACTAGTCGGACTTGTTCGTAGAGATGCCGGCTGCTCCCGAGCGGTCGGCATTTCACGTTTCGAGGTCGATACCCAATGCTCCGGAGAGGGTCCGCAGACAGATCACTCTCAACTCTTCCTGCGGTATCGAAGGTTGATCGAGCCAGTCGAGGCAGACGGCCCGGACGAAAGCGATCCATCCCCGCACTGCGACGGCAGCGATCTGTCTTTTTTCGCCCTCGAATTCCAGTGCGTCGAGGATTCGAATCTGCTGCTGTTCGAGTTCCCGTTCGACGATCGCTCGGATGCCGGCCTCGGCTGAGAGCGTGCCCACGTTGATGGCGCGCACTCCCCTGCTGTGCGACTTCACGTACGCGAAGTACGCATCCAACCCGGCTGCCACTTGTTCGCGCACCGGCAGCGACGCGTCGGGTGCGGTCACCTCGAGCAGGTGCTGCGATTCGCGCTCGACGATTGCGGCGAAGAAGTCTCGCTTGGTCGGAAAATAGTGGTACATCAACCCGCGCGAGACGCCCGCAATCTCGGCGACCTCTTCGATCCACACGTCCTCGTACGAGCGGTCGGCAAAAAGTTGCGCGCCGATGTCGAGCAACTGCGTGCGCCGCTGCTCTCGGTCCAGGCGTTTTCGTGGTGCAACCATAGGCAAGTCAGATTACTACTTGACACCGATTCAGTAAGGCGTACTTTGCGTACTAGACACCAATTCAGTAAGCGATCTCACCCGGGGGACACATCATGAGCGTCGACACCACTCCAGAGGCGACGACCGATGCTCGGATCCCGCATCCGGCGTGGCGCCTGCCAGTTCTCGGCGACGTCCTCGGGATCAACATCCGGACGCCCCTGCAGAACTCCGTGAGCATCGGCCGAGAACTCGGGCCGATCTTCGAAAGAAACGTCCTGGGCAATCGCTTCGTCTTCGCCTCGGGCGCGGACATGGTGGCAGAACTGTCCGACGAGTCCCGGTTCGCGAAACACCTCGCACCCGGGGTCAAAGCGCTACGCGGAATCGGCGGCGACGGACTGTTCACGGCGTACAACCATGAGCCCAACTGGGGCAAGGCGCACAATCTCCTGGCACCGGCGTTCAGTCAGACTGCGATGCGCTCGTACCACCGCACCATGCTCGACGTGGCCGGCGAGCTGGTCGACCACTGGGACAGTCGTGAAAGTGACTCCCCCGTCGACGTCTCCGCTGACATGACCAAGCTGACACTGGAGACCATCGGACGCACTGGATTCAGCTACTCGTTCGACTCTTTCGAACGTGAAGAGCAGCACCCGTTCGTCAAGGCAATGGTCGGCGCACTCTCCCATTCACAACGCACGACGTTCCTGAAGTCGACCGCCCTCGGGCGAGTGCTCGCGCGGCGCGCTGATCAACGTGACGAGGTCCGCAAGGCGTACATGGCCGAGGTTGTGGACGAAGTGATCCGTGCCCGGCGGACAAGTACCGAACCGGGGCCTGAAGATCTCCTCGAACTGATGCTGCGGGCGGCGCGCGAAAACGATCCCAACCGTATCGACGAACTGAACATCCGCCACCAGGTCGTGACCTTCCTCGTCGCCGGACACGAAACCACCTCCGGCGCATTGTCGTTCGCGCTCTACTACCTCTCGCAAAACCCCGAGGTGCTGGCCAAGGCTCGAGCCGAGGTCGACAAGGTGTGGGAGGGTGAGGAACCCGCCTTCGAGAAGATCGCGAAACTTCGATACGTACGACGCGTCCTCGACGAATCGTTGCGTCTGTGGCCGACCGCTCCCGCCTACGGCCGCGCGGCACTCGAAGACACCACGCTCGTCGGCAAGTATCCGATGAAGAAGGGCGATTGGATGCTCGTCCTCATCCCCTCACTTCATCGCGATCCGGTGTGGGGCAGCGATCCCGAGGCTTTCGATCCGGATCGATTTTTGCCCGCCAACATCAAAGCCAGGCCGGCGCACGTGTACAAGCCCTTCGGGACCGGTGAACGTGCCTGCATCGGAAGACAATTCGCCATTCACGAAGCGGTCCTCGTATTGGGCACCATCTTGCAGAAATATACGATCGAAGCTGATCCGGCTTACGAGTTGAAGGTAGCCGAACGGCTCACCCTGATGCCCGAAGGCTTCAACGTGACGGTCCGCCGACGCTGACCTCGGAAAACTGCGTCGAGTAAGTCGGTTGAACAGTCCCAAATGCGGTAATCCCAGCTGGCAGCAGCAAGCACCGGCGCACTCTGGGAGTTCACATGGCAAAGAGGCCTGCAGTTGGAATCGTTCTACTCTCGGCGGCATTGGCCACGGGAGCGTGCTCGGCAAGCGTCGGGACGCCGCAAGTGGACAAGTCCGAAGTCGCAAGTCAGATCTCCACTCAACTCGCGGAGAAGATCGGCGAGCCACCCGACGACGTGACGTGTCCGGAGAACCTCGACGCCGAAGTCGGCGCATCGATCACGTGCATCCTGACCGAGCAGGGCACCGAATACGACGTCACAGCTACCGTGACCAGCGTTGACGGTGAAAGTGCGAACTTCGACATCAAGGTCGCGGATGTGCCGAACAACTAACTGCTGTGCGCCTTTATTAACCGCCCGCGGTTAATAAAGGCGCACAGCAAGGCGTCAGAGCCGCTCGATAATCGTCGCGTTCGCGGTGCCGCCGCCTTCACAGATGGTCAGCAGGCCGTAACGACCGCCGGTGCGCTCGAGTTCGTTGAGCAGCGTCGCCATCAGCTTGGTGCCGGTCGCGCCGAGCGGGTGGCCGAGTGCGATCGCGCCGCCGTTGACGTTGACCTTGGCCGGATCTGCGCCGATTTCCTTGATCCAGGCCAGGACGACCGGGGCAAAAGCTTCGTTGATCTCGACGAGGTCGATGTCCTCAATGCTCAGACCGGCCTTCGCGAGAGCATGCTTCGTGGCCGGGATCGGCGCACTGAGCATGAAGATCGGGTCGTCGCCGCGAGCGCTGAGATGATGAATCCGGGCGCGGGGCTTGAGGTTGTACTTTTCCACCGCTTCCGCCGACGCCAGCAGCAGCGCACTCGCGCCGTCGGAGATCTGGCTGGCCACCGCTGCGGTCATGCGACCGTCTTCGACGAGAACCTTGAGCGTCGCCATCTTTTCGAGGCTGGTCTCGCGGGGTCCTTCGTCGACGGTCGCGTCACCCATGGCGACGATCTCGTTGTCGAAACGACCCGCGGCGATTGCAGCCTTGGCGCGCTCATGGCTCTGCAGTGCCCACTTCTCGAGCTCTTCGCGGCTGATGTCCCACTTCTCGGCGATCATTTCGGCGCCCTTGAACTGCGAGACTTCCTGGTCACCGTAACGCTCGGTCCAACCGACCGAACCCGAAGTCGGCGTGTCGAATCCGTACTGCTGACCGACGATCATCGCTGCCGAGATCGGAATCTGGCTCATGTTCTGAACGCCGCCGGCGACGATCAGATCCGCGGTGCCCGACAGGATGGCCTGAGCACCGAAGTGCACTGCCTGCTGGCTCGAACCACACTGACGGTCGACCGTCACACCGGGTACGTGCTCCGGGAATCCCGCTGCGAGCCAGGACATGCGGGCGATGTTGCCGGCCTGGCCGCCGATGGCGTCGACGCAACCGAAGATCACGTCGTCGACGTCACTGGGATCGATACCGGTGCGCTCGACCAGTGCCTTGACGACGTGCGCACCGAGATCGATGGGGTGCACGCCGGACAGCGCGCCGCCCCTCTTGCCGATCGGTGTTCGAATGGCGTCGACGATGTAAACCTCGGACATAGCGTTAGCTCCTAGTTTCGTTGTGCAGCAATAGTTCTTGAAGTTGATTCAGCAATAGCGTCTGAAGTTGTTGCCGGATCGGATAGCCCGTCGAGCACGATCGCGAGATATTGAGCCGCGACGGCGTGAGCCGAGAGGGATCCACCCGGGCGGTACCAGCGAACCGCGACCCACACGGTGTCGCGCATGAATCGGAAGACCAATTCGACGTCGATGTCGGAGCGGAAGGTCCCGTCCGCGACGCCGGCTTCGAGGACGCCGACCCACAGGTCCCGGAACTCGGTGTTGCGCTCGGCCAGGTAAGCGAAGCGCTCGTTCCCGACGAGGTGCTTGACCTCGTCCTGGTAGATCGCAACAGCCGAATGTGAGGCGTCGATGGCCTCGTACGAAGTCACGACCAGAGCTTCGAGCGTCGCGCGACTGTCCAACCCCGCCGCGACGATCTCGCGGTATTTTCCGAAGAGTTCGTCGAGGAACTGGTGCAGGATCTCGTCGACCATCGACTCCTTGGAATCGAAATGGTGATACAAACTGCCGGAGAGGATCCCGGCGGCGTCGGCGATATCGCGGACCGTCGTCGCGCGCACTCCGCGATCGGCGAACAGCCCGGCCGCGATCTCGAGCAGCTCGTCGCGGCGCCCTGACTTGCCGGTTGATTCGTCGGAATTTCGAGGTGGCGTCATGTATTCAATCCTATCCAGGGCCCTCCCCTGTGCGCGGTCAGCGAGTCCAGGGACTCCTTAACCGCGCACGGGGACGCTAGGCCCTCTGCGAAGAAACGGAGACGATCTCGCCGGTCATGTAGGTGGAGTAATCGCTGGCGAGCATCGCGATGACCGTTGCGATCTCCCAGACCTCCGCGGCGCGGCCGTAGGCCTCACCGGAGGCCAACTGGTCGAGCAGTTCCTCGCTGGTGACCTTCGCCAGAAACGCATGACGCGCAATGGAGGGCGAGACCGCGTTGATCCGGACTCCGTACTCCGCTGCTTCGATGGCGCTGCACCGAGTCAGTGCCATGACGCCGGCCTTGGCTGCGGCGTAGTGCGCCTGTGAATGCTGCGCGCGCCAACCGAGAACGGATGCGTTGTTCACCAGAACACCGCCGTGCGGAACGCTCTTGAAGTACCGCAGCGCGGCGCGCGTCGAACGGAAGGTGCTGTTGAGGGTGATGTCGAGAACGCGATCCCACTGATCGTCCGTCATGTCGACGACGGGAGTCTCACCGCCCAGGCCTGCGTTGTTGACGACGATGTCGATACGCCCCAGCTTCTCGGCCGCGCCGACGAACAGCGCGTCGACCTGCTCGGTGCTGGACACGTCGCAGATGATCGACTCGACCTGCTGACCGGGGAATTCGGCCTTCAGCTTCTCCACCGTCTCCCCGAGCCGACGCTCGTGGAAGTCGGAGACGAGAACGTCGCCGCCCTCGAGAAGCACCCGGCGTGCAGTTGAGAAGCCGATGCCGGTTCCGGCTGCGGCGGTGATGATCGCCTTCTTGCCCGCGAGCAGTCCGTGGCCCGGGGTTTCCTCCGGCGCAACGGAAAGCGGGGACGCGGCTTTGGTGTCAGACATTAACGAGCCTCTCGGGGAAGACCGAGCACGCGCTCGGAAATGATGTTGCGCTGAATTTCGTTGGAGCCGCCGTAAATCGTGTCGGCGCGGGTGAAGAGGAAGAGGCGCTGCCACTCGTCGAGCTCGAGATGCTCGGGATCGGTGATGTCCGAGGCATTGCCTTCGGAATCGGCCCACGGTGCAACCAACGACGACGCACCTTGCACGTCCATCGCCAGCTGCCCCAGATCACGATGCCAGTTGGCCCACAACAGTTTTGCGACGGACGCTTCTCCGCCACCGGTTCCGGCGTCGACCGCGTCGAGAGTACGCATCGCGTGGGCGCGCATCACGCGCAGTCCGACCCACGCACGGGCGATCTTTTCACGGATGTGCGGATCCTGGTCACTGCCATTGGCTTTCGCCAGGTCGACGACGCCTTGGAGCTCGCGGGCAAATCCGATCTGCTGTCCGAGCGTGGACACACCGCGCTCGAAGGTGAGCAGCCCCATCGCGATCTTCCAGCCCTCGCCGGGTTCCCCGACCACGAGATCGGCGTCGGTGACGGCGTCGTCGAAGAAGACCTCGTTGAACTCCGACGTGCCGGTGAGCTGCTGAATGGGCCGAACTGTCACACCGGGCTGATCCAACGGGACCAGCAGGAAGCTCAACCCCTGGTGACGCTTGGAGCCCACTTCGGTGCGGCAGACCACGAAGCACCACTGCGCGACGTGAGCGAGTGAGGTCCACACCTTCTGGCCGTTGATGATCCACTTGCCGTCTTCGAGGCGTGCGGTGGTGGAGACGTTCGCGAGGTCGGAACCGGCGCCGGGCTCGGAGTAGCCCTGCGACCACAGTTCGCTGACCGTGTTGATGCCAGGAAGGAATCGGTGCTTCTGCTCGTCGGTGCCGTACGCGATCAGCGTCGGGCCGAGCAGCTCTTCACCGATGTGGCTGACGCGAGCCGGCGCACCGGCCTTCGCGTACTCCTGATGGAAGATGACCTGCTGGGAGATGCTTGCTCCCCGCCCGCCGAACTCCTTCGGCCACCCGAGGCACGTCCACCCCGACGCTGCGAGGTGCTTGTCCCACTCGAGTCGTTGCTCGAAGAACTCGTGCTCACTGCCGGGGCCGCCCTTACCCTTGAGCTGGGCGAATTTGCCCGTCAAGTTCTCGGCCAACCACTGCGCGACCGTGGCCGCAAACTCGTCGTCCGTCATCTGCCCGTCCGGGCTCTCGCTCTGGTCCACATATGTAAGATAACCTACCAAGCACTTGCTAGGTAGCGTGTCAGGTAGGAGTCCAGTGACCGAACAACCGAGAACCATCCCATCAGCCCTCATCCGGGCCGCCGAGGAGTTCGGTGAGCGCGCGGCTATCGCCGATGGCGACACCCGACTGACCTTCGCACAGCTACATCAGCGCGTCCGCGATTTCGCCGGCGCACTGATCAACCGTGGGGTGAAGGCAGGCGACCGCGTCGTCATCTGGTCGCCCAACACGTACCACTGGGTGATCGCCCTGCTCGGCGCTCAGTACGCCGGAGCAGCCATCATCCCGATCAACACCCGATACACCGGCACGGAAGCGCTCGACATCATCGAGCGCGTCGACGCAGCTGCCCTGGTGGTCGTCGGCACGTTCCTCAAGGCCGATCGGTACCAGCAGTTGCTCGACGCCAACCCGGACCTGTCGATCCCTACCGTCATCCAGGTACCGATCGACGGGAACGACGACCGTGACGGCGTCATCGAGTTCGAGGACTTCCTCGCGCTCGCCACCGACGCCGCTCGCACCGAAGCCGACGCGCGTGCTGCGAAGGTACAGCCCGACGACGTCAGCGACATTCTCTTCACCTCCGGCACCACGGGACGTAGCAAGGGTGCGATCACCGCGCATCGTCAGTCCATCGCCGTCGCGAAGTCGTGGGGTGAATGCGCCGAGGTCACCGCCGACGACAACTTCCTCATCATCAGCCCGTTCTTCCACACCTTCGGCTACAAGGCCGGAATCCTGGTCTGCCTGCTGAACGGCGCGACGATCGTGCCGGTGTCCGTCTTCAACATCGACGACACCCTCGCGCTGGTCAACAGCGAGAAGATCAGCATCCTGCCGGGCGCCCCGACGATCTACCAGACCATCCTCGATCACCCCCGCCGCAGCGAATACGACCTATCCTCGCTCCGCATCGCGATCACAGGCGCAGCACCCGTTCCGGTTGCCCTCGTCGAGCGCATGCAGGCAGAGCTTTTCGACGCCGTCCTCACGGCATACGGTCTGACCGAAGCCGTGGTTGCGACCATGTGCCGCACCGACGACGACCCGGTCACCGTCTCCACCAGTTCCGGCCGCGCGACAGCCGATTTCGAGGTCAAGATCGGCGATCAGGGTGAGATCCTGCTTCGTGGACCGAACGTCATGCTCGGGTATCTCGACGACCCCGAATCCACCGCCAAGGCAATCGACGCCGACGGCTGGTTGCACACCGGAGACGTCGGAACCCTCGACGAGCGTGGGTATCTCGACATCACCGATCGTCTGAAAGACATGTACGTCAGCGGCGGATTCAACGTCTACCCCGCCGAGATCGAAGGCATGTTGGCTCGCCTGCCCGGCGTCCACGAGTCTGCCGCCATCGGCATCCCCGATCACCGGATGGGCGAGGTGGGCCGCGTCTACATCGCCCAACTCGACGGTGCCGGCCTCACCGAAGAGTCGGTGATCGCCTTCCTCAAGGAGAAGATCGCCGGCTTCAAGGTGCCCCGCGAAGTACGCTTCGTCGATCACCTGCCCCGTAACCCTTCGGGTAAGGTCCTCAAAACGGTTCTGCGCGGGGAACAGTCATGACCGTTCCCTTCGAAGCCGACGTCGTGACCTACGAGGTTCGTGACTCGGTCGCCGTCGTGACGTTGAATCGCCCCGACTACCGCAACGCCCAGAACTCGGTCGTGACGTACGCACTCGACGCGGCTTTCCAGCGCGCCGTCGAGGACGACGACGTGAAAGTGATCGTCCTGGCAGGCAACGGACCTCACTTCAGCGCCGGACACGATCTGGGAACTCCGGGACGCGACCATCACGTCGAGTACGAGAACAAGGCCACCATGTGGTGGGATCACGTCGACAAGCCCGGCGGTGACCAGCGTTTCGCCCGCGAGATGGAGGTCTACCTGGGCATGTGCCGTCGCTGGCGGGAGATCCCCAAGCCCACCATCGCGATGGTGCAAGGCGCCTGCATTGCCGGTGGGCTCATGCTCGCCTGGGTCTGCGACATGATCGTCGCGGCCGACGACGCCTTCTTCTCCGATCCCGTTGTCCGCATGGGCATCCCCGGCGTCGAATACTTCGCGCACCCGTGGATGGTCGGGTCACGTTTCGCGAAGGAAATGCTCTTCACCGGCGATCGCTTCACCGCGCAACGCGCCTACGAAATCGGCATGGTCAATCGCGTCGTCGCCCGCAAGGATCTCGAGAAGGAGACGTTCGAGCTCGCCGGACGTATCGCCGAGATGCCGCGCTTCGGACTGGCTTTGACCAAGAAGGCCGTCAACCAGTGCGAGGACCAGATGGGGATGCGCAACGGCATCGACTCCGTCTTCGGTCTGCATCACTTC
The DNA here is from genome assembly GCF_016598535.1 of Rhodococcus sp. P-2. Classification (GTDB taxonomy): domain Bacteria; phylum Actinomycetota; class Actinomycetes; order Mycobacteriales; family Mycobacteriaceae; genus Rhodococcus_F; species Rhodococcus_F baikonurensis. Next base: position 4,838,404 of record NZ_CP066779.1, read on the forward strand.
GCTCACGCTCACAACGCCGAGGTCGGCAAAGACTCGCTTGGTGGTCTCGACGCCAAAGCCATGGCTGCCAGTGCTCGCGCACCGCAGGAAGGAACAAACTAGTGGATCTCGTATTCGACGACGCCACAACCGCATTCCGTGACGAGGTCCGCTCGTTCCTGGAAGCGAATGTGCCCGCGACTCCCCTGAAGTCGATGGATACCGCCGAAGGCTTCGAAGAGCACCGTCAGTGGGAGCACACTCTCGCCGACGCCGGCTACGCCGTCGTCTCCTGGCCCAAGGAACTCGGCGGACGCGATGCGTCCCTGCTCGAATGGGTCATCTTCGAGGAGGAGTACTACCGCTCGGGCGCGCCCGGCCGCGTAAGCCAGAACGGCATCTTCTTGTTGGCTCCCACACTGTTCGAGCATGCAAATGCCGAGCAGTTGGCTCGCATCATGCCGCGCATGGCTCGTGCCGACGACATCTGGGCCCAGGCCTGGTCCGAGCCCGAATCGGGTTCCGACCTCGCCAGCCTGCGTTCGAGTGCGAAGAAGGTCGACGGGGGCTGGCTGCTCAACGGTCAGAAGACGTGGAGCTCACGCGCAAGCTACGCGGACTGGGGCTTCGGCTTGTTCCGCTCCGATCCGGATGCGCAGCGCCACAAGGGCATCACGTATTTCATGTTCGACCTCCGATCGAAGGGCGTCACCGTCCGCCCGATCGATCAGCTCGACGGCGAGCCCGGCTTCGCCGAGATCTTCCTCGAAGACGTCTTCGTTCCGGACGACCCGGCCAACCCCGGCGAGTCGGGTGTGATCGGCAACGTCAACGAAGGTTGGCGCGTCGCGATGAGCACCGCGAGCAATGAGCGCGGCCTCTCGCTGCGCAGCCCCGGCCGTTTCCTCGCCACCGTCGACCGCCTGCTCGAGCTGTACAAGTCCAGCGGACGAACCGATGACAACGCTCTACGTAACCAGGTTGCCGACGCCTGGATCGGTGCTCGCGCATACCAGCTCAACACTTTCGGTACCGTCACCCGGCTCGCCGACGGTGGACAACTCGGCGCCGAGTCCTCGATCAACAAGGTCTTCTGGTCCGAGTGGGATATCGCCACCCACGAGACCGCTCTCGAACTGCAGGGCCCGGAAGCCGAGCTGGCCGACAACTGGATGGACGGATACCTGTTCTCCCTGTCCGGCCCGATCTACGCAGGCACCAACGAGATTCAGAAAAACGTCATCGCCGAGCGTCTGCTCGGCCTACCGAAGGCGGACCGATGAGATTCGCGCTCGACTCCTCCCACCAGGACTTCGCTGCAAGCATCGATGCACTGCTGACCAAGTCCGACATGCCCTCCGTCATCCGCTCCTGGAACGACGGTGACACCGAGCCGGGCAAGAAGCTCTGGCAGCGCCTTGCCGAGACCGGTGTCAACGGCCTCGTCATCTCCGAAGAACACGACGGACTCGGCGCCGACGCCGTCGACCTGGTCGTTGCTCTCGAACAGCTCGGTCGGCACGCAGTACCCGGACCGGTTGTCGAAACGATCGCCGTGGCACCGACGCTCCTGGCTTCCGTTGCACCGGAACGTCTCTCTGCTCTCGCCGAGGGTTCGCTGGCAACCGTCGCCGCTCCCCCACACACACCGTTCGCACTCGATGCCGATGCGGTGGATCTGGTTCTGCTCGTGCAGGACGGCTCCGTCTCACTCGGCGTCCCTGGCGAAGCCAAGGTATCGGTAGATCTCTCCCGCAAGCTCTACGAGGTTTCTGCCGGCGAATCGCTGGGCTCCGCCGACTTTTCGGCCGCCTTCGACATGGGCGCGCTTGCCACTGCCGCGCAGTTGCAGGGTCTCGGCCAGACACTGCTCGAGGTCACCACCGAATACGCGAAGCAGCGCAAGCAGTTCGGCAAGGTCATAGGACAGTTCCAGGCAATGAAGCACCACCTGGCGGAAGTTGCCGTTTCGCTGGAAATGGCTCGTCCCCTGCTCCACGGTGCCGCTCTGTCGGTTCGCGATCAGTCGGCCGACGCTTCCCGTGACATCTCGGCGGCCAAGGTCGCGTGCGGGGATGCTGCGTACAAGGCCGCTCGCGTCGGACTCCAGGTTCACGGCGCCATCGGCTACACGATGGAACACGATCTCTCCTTGTGGCTCACCAAGGTACGAGCACTGCTCACCGCGTGGGGCACACCGTCCGAGCACCGCGCACGCGTCGTCGAAGCTCTGGTTGCATCATGAGCATCGACACCGAAGACCAGGCAGCACTGCGCGCGTCGGTACGCGATCTCCTGAGCAAGCATTCCGACTCCGCTGCCGTCCGCGCTGCCATCACCACAGAGATCGGCTACGACGCCGCCCTGTGGAGCAAGCTGTGCGAGCAGATCGGCGTCGCCGCGCTGGCGATTCCCGAGGAGTTCGACGGCGTGGGAGCAGGTTTGGGTGAGGTACACGTGGTCCAGGAGGAACTGGGCCGCACACTGACCCCGTCACCGATGCTGGGTTCGGCGATTCTTGCCTCACAGGCACTGCTGCTTTCCGGTGACAACGACGCATGCTCGCGACTGTTGCCCGGTGTCGCATCCGGCGAGAGCACGCTGGCCCTGTGCTGGGCAGGTGCCACAGGTTGGAGCGCCTTCGGCGTCGAGGCAACCGAGGATGCGTTGACCGGCACGGCGTCGTACGTCCTCGACGGCCACGTCGCAGACACCCTGCTCGTTCTGACAGCCGACGGGTTCTACGAAGTGGATCCCGCGGCCGAGGGCGTCTCCCGCCGACGCGTCCCCACCATGGATCCCACGCGAACGCTGGCAGAGGTCACGTTCTCCGGTGTTCGCGGTCGTCCACTGCAGTGGTCCGAAGATCTGGTCGATCGCATCCGAACCGTCGTTCTGATCGCGTTGTCCGCGGAACAGGTCGGAGCGGCCGCGGCGATCGTCGAACAGACCGTCGAATACACGAAGTCGCGCAAGCAGTTCGGCCGCGCGATCGGTTCCTTCCAGGCCCTCAAGCACCGGATGGCCGACATGTACACGTTGGTCGAGACGGCGCGCTCGATGACGTACGCCGCCGTGGCGACGCAGTCGGCGGACGACGCGGCGGTAGCGAAGGTGTACTGCTCGGAAGCGTTGCAGCAGATCACCTCCGAAGCGGTTCAGTTGCACGGCGGAATCGCGATCACCTGGGAGCACGACGCTCAGCTGTACTTCAAGCGTGCACACGGCAGCGCTCAGCTCTTCGGACAGCCGAGCACCTACCTGCCGAGCCTCGCGCAGGCAGCGGGTCTGTAGGACGCCTCGGTGCTTGTTCGCTCGGGATTTCGAGTGAACAAGCACCGACGCCGCCCAGTCAGTGGAATGATCCGCAGATTTATGCGGCTCGATCACGCAGAATCGGTCACCAGACAGCTGTCCATCTCACAGACCGGAGTTTTCTCGTGAATCGATTCGACGACAAGCGCGTCCTCATCAGCGGCGCAGGATCCGGAATCGGCCAGGCCACCGTTGCCCGCATCCTGGCAGAAGGAGGCACCGTCGTCGCCGCCGACATTTCCGAGACCGGCCTCGAACAGACATTGAACGCTGCGAAGGACGCAGGCCATGCCGATCGCCTGACCACGGTGAAGGTCGACATCTCCAGCGAAGAGTCTGTTCGCGAACAGGTCGGCGCTGCGATCAAGGCTCTGGGCGGTCTCGACGTGTTGATCAACGCGGCGGGCATTCTGCGCTCCGCGCACACCCACGAGATGGCGCTCGATTTCTGGAACACCGTCATCGGGGTCAACCTCACCGGAACATTCCTCATGACGAGGGAGTCCCTGCTGGCACTGCTCGAAAGCGGAGCAGGCGTCGTGGTCAACTTCAGTTCCACGTCGGCCACGTTCGCCCACCCCTACATGACGGCGTACGCAGCGTCGAAGGGTGGAATCCAATCCTTCACGCACGCACTCGCTCTCGAGTACAGCAAGCAGGGCCTCCGCGCCGTGGCCGTCGCACCCGGCAGCATCGCTTCGGGCATGACGTCCGATCCCGGCTTCCCGGCCGACATCGACTTCACGCTGCTCGGCAAGCTGGCGCCGGCAATCGGCGAGGGCTTCGCTCCCCCGTCCGCGGTCGCCGGCGTGATCGCGATGCTCGCCTCCGAAGACGGCTCGTTTGTCACCGGAACGGAAATCCGCATCGACGGCGGCACGCATATGTGACCACTTGCTGTGCGCCTTTATTAACCCCCGGCGGTTAATAAAGGCGCACAGCAGCAAGGCGGCATACTTACCTGGTCGCGCGGAACCGGTCCGGCGGTACGGAGTGCGGTGGGGAGCCAGCAGTGAGCGAATCAACAGGCGGTACGAACCTCGAGCCTGTGCTGATCAGTCCTGTTGTCGGCGGAATGATTCGCACGTGGTCCGAGGACGAGACCCGCTTGTGGAGCGTCGACGATCCCACCGCGCTCGGCGCACTGCTCGGACAGGGCCTCGTAGCTCGCACCGCCTTGCCGGACAACAAGTTCCGAGAAGTTGCGTTTCTGAATCCCCAGACCCAGACCCTCACTGTGCAGCCGCGCTTCGCCTCACAGGACAGCGCTGCCCTCGCCGCACCGTTCGAGCTCACCGCCGCGACTGCCCCGACCAGCGGCGCCTGGGAAGATCTCGAGGCGGTACTCGCCTCCATCGCGATCTCCGCTGCCGGTCGCGGCGAATTCTGGCTCGCGGAACTCGGCGGGTGGGATTCTCCCCACGAGCCGAACTGCCTCTTCACGACCGTCGACGAATCGGGCCTGGCCAATGCAGTCATGGAAGCCACCCCCGCTCCCGTGGGCACCGGCGTCTGGCCGGAGGTTCCGAACGGCCAAACCGGAGTTTCGGTCTCTGCACCAGCCTCGCAGGACACCATCGAGGCCGCCGGAATCTTCGCAGTATCAGCTATCGAGACGTGGGGCGTCACTCCGTGGGACATCAACCTCACCTTCGGCAAACTGGTAGATTTCGCCTGATCAACAGCCCCGACACGCGGCGGTGAGTTGTACGTCTCCCCTCAGCCGACGGCTCACGGTTCGTCACAACACGCCCAATGGCGACGACATCGGGCCCCTCGATGGGCATACTGAGGGAACTGGGGTTACTCCCGGTCACAAATACCCATGGATCCGCGTCGGGGCGGGTGCGGTCCGACAACACGCGAGCAGCCACAGACACTGGCAGCTCCGAAAGGTTCAATCATGGCAACCGACCAATTACAGACGGTTGTATTGCACGGCGACCAGCTCAAATACGTCGACCAAGGCAGTGGCCCCGTTGTGGTGCTCATTCACGGCCTACTGGGCGCGCACTCCAACTGGGAGCCGCAGATCGAGACGCTCTCGCGCCACTACCGCGTCATCGCTCCTGATCTATTCGGACACGGCGCGTCGGACAAGCCTGCCGGCGACTACTCACTCAGTGCTCACGCCGCCACCGTTCGTGACCTCCTCGAAGCCCTCGATATTCCGTCGGCCACCCTCGTCGGTCACTCCCTCGGTGGTGGGATCGCGATGCAGACGCTGTACCTGTTCCCCGACCGGGTGGAGCGGCTGTGCCTGGTGGCCAGCGGCGGACTCGGCCCCGAGGTAAGCCCACTCCTGCGCGCGGCGACTCTGCCCGGCAGCGAACTGGTACTTCCCGTTCTCGCGTCCAGGACGCTGACCGACGTGACGGACAAAGCGCTCGGACTTTTCAACAAGATCGGCCTGTTCAAGCTCGGTGCCAGCGCGAGTGAGGCCCGTAAGAGCTTTGCTTCGGTATCGGACGCGTCGACACGTCAGGCATTTCTGGCGACCGCGCGATCGGTCATCAACTACAACGGCCAAACCGTCAATGCCACTCCGCATTTCGCCAACTTCAAGAACCTGCAGGCACTACTGGTGTGGGGCGAGGAAGACACCATCATCCCCAACGCCCACACCGAGAACGCTCGCGCCGAACTACCGCTGGGGCGGGTGGAGATCTTCAAGCGCGCCGGGCATTTCCCGCACCTTGACTATCCGGATCGCTTCGACCGCGTCTTCTCCGAATTCATGACGGACTGCGGAGTCGGTATCGGCACCGGACCCAAGGCCGTCAGCAGCTGAACTAGCTCCCCGCAACCAGCTCTTCGAGGTAGCTCGCCACCCCGTCCTCGTCGTTCGTGGGCAAAATTCGGTCGGCGAGCTCGATGACCTCAGCTCTGGCGTTGGCGGGCGCCAGAGCCGTTCCGGCCCAGGTCAGCATCGCAACGTCGTTGAAGGCGTCACCGGCCGCGGCCACTTCCGACGCGTCGATGCCGTCGATCGCGCACAACTGCGCGAGAGCGCTGGCCTTCGAGACGCCCGCCGCTGCCATTTCCATGTACGGGGCCCCGGAGTGGGTCAACTCCACACCCTCGATACCCGCAGCGACCGCAGTTCGGTACAGGTCGGCGCTGGGAACCTCGGCATGCCGGGCCACGATCTTGACCATCGGCTCCACGTCCAGCGGCAGCGTATCGGCGAGCACCATCTCGTGCAGGTGCCGGTGATGGTCCGCGAACTCGCACAGAGCGGCATACTCCGGCTCGGCAAAGAACTGCGTGGGTCCGACGTTCGCGAACACGACGCCCGGAATCAGAGCGCGAACCTGCTCCATAGCCGTTGCAGCCAAAGATGTTTCGATCGAAATGGTGTCGACGATCTCCGGAGTCCCGTCCGCCAGGTCGAGAATGACAGCTCCGTTGGCACACACAGCTTTACCGCGAAATCCGCACGAGCTCGCCAACGTGTGTACCGAATGCCTGGCCCGGGCCGTCGCCCACACAACTTCGATCCCCGCGAGCCGCGCGTTCTCCATGGCCTGCGCGGTGCGCGCCGAAATCGTTCGGTCGGAGCGCAGCAGGGTGCCGTCGAGGTCGGTTGCGAACATACGAATACGGGTCACCAGACAATGATGGCAGTCCGTTCGCAGCCCTCACCAACTACGTGGCATGGGCCGTTGCTCTGTCAATTACTTGCTTGGGCCTCGAGAAGGTGCCGACGCATCTCACCGAAGACCACACCCAGCCGCTCGACATCTCGCGGGCTCAGCAGGTCGAACATGCTCTCCCGTACAGCGGCCACGTGCGCCGGGCTTGCCGACGCCAGTTTCTCGGCACCCAAGTCGGTCAGCTCCGCATTAGCGCCCCTCTTGTCGTCGACACACTCGACCCGGCGCACCCACCCGGCACCGACCAGGCGATTGACGGCCCTGGTCACACCACTTCGTGTAGCCATAACAGCGTCGGCGAGCTCACTCATGCGCAGTTGCCGCCCGGGCGCTTCGGCGAGAGCGACCAGCAGTTCGAAATCAGTGAAGGAAATGTCGGAGTCTCGCACCAACTGCTGATCGAGAACACGCTGGAGCAGTCGGGTCGAGTCCAGGTAAGCCCGCCAGGCCGTTTGCTCCGAGTCGCTCAACCACCGCGTCGATTCCATAACGCCAGCATAGCTGAAGTAGTTGATAACGAAATCAAATGATCTATTCTCAATGTAGTTGATCAGTCAACTACCTGTTCGAAGAGAAGGTTCAACCGGGAGGCGGGCGCCATGAGCGACAACAACGCAGTGCAGTTCGACAACGCAATGCAGTTCGACAAAGCAGCGCAGTTCGACAAAGCAGCGCAGTTCGAGGAACGCCGTGCCGAGATCAGAGATCGACATCTGATCCCCGCTGACAAACGACCATCATCGATGGCACGCGGGCTGCACCATACTGCCCTGATCAGCAGTGACGTCGAGCGAACCGTGAAGTTCTATCAAGATCTCCTCGGCTTCCCACTCACCGAATTGATCGAGAACCGTGACTACCCCGGGTCGTCGCACTTCTTCTTCGACATCGGTAACGGCAATCTCCTGGCCTTCTTCGACTTCCCGGGTCTCGACGTGGGCCCGTACCAAGAAGTACTCGGCGGCCTCCACCACGTCGCGATCAGCGTCGAACCTGCCAAGTGGGCAAAGCTGCGCACCCAACTGACCGAGGCCGGCGTCGAACTGATCGAGCACAGCGAGGTTTCGTTGTACTTCCGCGATCCCGACGGCGCTCGACTCGAGCTGATCGCCGACCCGCTCGGCGAGATGTACGGCAATCACGTCCTCTGAAAACTTGCTCCCCCCAAACCATTCGGAAGGCACACCATGACCTCCACTCTGTCGCAGCCGAACCTCGATATCCGTCGATCGGGCGATCGCTTCAAGTCCAATGCCGGCTGGCTGGACTCGAAGCACTCCTTCTCGTTCAGCAATCACTACGACCCGAAGAACACTCACCACGGCCTTCTCCTGGTCAACAACGACGACATCGTCACGCCGGGAATGGGATTCGACACCCACCCGCACCAGGACATGGAGATCGTCACCTGGGTCCTGAGAGGTTCTCTCGTGCATCAGGATTCGATGGGTCATTCGGGTGTCATCTACCCCGGTCTCGCCCAACGGATGAGCGCCGGAACTGGCATCCTGCATTCCGAGAAGAACGACTCGTGGCGACTCGGTGACGTGGCCGGCATGCATTCCGACAAGCACAGCGACCCGGTTCATTTCATCCAGATGTGGGTTATCCCCGATGAAGCCGGAATCACCCCCGGCTACGAACAGTTGGAGATCGACGCCGAATTGCTCGCCGGTGGACTGGTTCCCGTCGCGTCTGGCATGGACGCGTACGCCGATCACTCGGCAATCCGGATCAAGAACAAGTACGCCGCTATGCACGTTGCGCGTCTGCAACCCGGACAACCTGTGACCCTGCCGGATGCACCGTTCCTGCATGTTTTTGTCGCCGACGGTCAGGCCGCCATGGAAGGCGTCGGCGTGCTCGAACAAGGTGACGCGGTACGCGTATCCGGCGGCGGAGGTCAGCAGGTCAGCTCCGATACCGGGGCTGAGGTTATCGTCTGGGAAATGCACGCCACCGTTTCGCAAGGATGACATGAAGTCCTTCTCGTACGACGCTTCACCGGCTCGAATTGTCTTCGGTCAAGGGACGATCGACACGATCGCCGAAGAAGTGCGGCGGCTCGGCCGTAGTCGAGTGATGGTGCTGGCAAGTCGTCGGTTGAACGCGGTTGCCGCCGCCGTCACCGCATCCCTCGGCGACATGGTGGTGGCCCGCTTCGACGGCGCTGTGATGCATACTCCGATCGAAGTCACGACAGCCGCGCTGAAACTTGCCGAGAGCCATCACGTCGACGTCGTCGTCGCGATCGGCGGCGGGTCGGCAACCGGGTTGTCCAAGGCACTCGCACTACGAGCGGGGTTCGATCAGATCATCGTTCCGACGACGTATGCGGGGTCAGAAGCCACTCCGGTGTTGGGTGAAACGGAGAACGGACGCAAGACAACTCGCTCGTCGCCCCACATCAGACCGGAAACCGTCATCTACGACGTCGACCTCACCCTCGATCTGCCGCTTGGCACCACCGTCACCAGCGCCGTCAACGCGATGGCGCACGCGGTTGAAGCGTTGTATTCAGCCGAGTCCAATCCGATCACCGACTCGATGGCGATCGAAGTGATCTCCGGGATCGCCCGTGCGCTGCCGAGCATTGTCGATGATCCGAAAAATCTGGAAGAGAGGGCCGAACTCCTGCAGTCGGCCTGGTTGGCCGGAACCTGCTTGGGCACAGTCGGTATGGGGATTCATCACAAGGTGTGCCACACCCTTGGCGGCAGCTTCGGTTTGCCGCACGCCCCTACCCACACCGTTGTCCTCCCCCACGCAATGGCGTTCAACGCGTCTGCCGTCCCGGAAGTGATGTCGCGAATAGCGACTGCCCTGGGTGTATCCGATGCCGCTACCGGCGTTTTCGACCTCGTCACCGCGTGCGGCGGACCGACGTCTCTGCGAGAACTGGGAATGCGTCACGATCAAATCGAAAAGGCAGTCGAACTCGCGACCGCGGCCGCTTATCCGAACCCGCGTGAGATCACCGCGGCAGGCCTGAACGAACTCCTCGATAACGCCTGGTCCGGGCGTCGACCCGCCATCGGGTGAGAACAAATCAGGCAGTACCGCCACGAGGCCTGACATGTTCGAAGATCAGAATCGTCTCGGTCGCAGCAACCGCCGGGTGTGCCGAGAGATTGTTGACGACGAAGTCACGCAACTGCGCCGAATCCGTCGTCGCGACGTGCAGCATGTAGTCGTCGACACCGGCAACGAAGTACACGTTGAGGACGGAGTCCAGCTTGGCGAAGTCGTCACCGAGCCGGTTGAGGTGCGACCGTGCGTTGGCCTGCAATCGAACAGCGATCATCGCCTGCAGATCCATTCCGAGAGCGGCGGGGTCGATGTCCGCGTGAAATCCCCTGATCACACCGTTGTCCACCAAGGCGCGCACACGGCCGAGGCATGTCGACGGTGCGATTCCCGCGATCGCGGCCAGCGCATTGTTCGGAATCCTCGCGTCTTTCGCCAGCTCTTCGAGCAGAACCCGGTCGACCTCGTCCAACTTCACGGCAGCCCGAACATGCTTCGGCGAGGCGGCCGTCTGAATACCGATTTTTGAACTTTCGCGCACCATGGATACAGCCTAGAGAATTATCTTCACTTCTCTTCACTATCTGGCGACGAAACTTCATGCTTGGCACCTGCCATTCGAAGAAACAACAGACTCAGTTCGGAGCCGTGTCATGAAGGTCGGAATCCCCCGCGAGATCAAAAACCACGAGTACCGCGTGGCCATCAGCCCAGCAGGCGTCCACGAACTGGTCGGCCGAGGGCACGAGGTCGTCATCGAAACGGGCGCAGGCGTCGGCTCCTCGTTCAGTGACGAGGATTTCAAGGCCGCGGGCGCACAGATCCTCGGATCTGCCGATCAGGTCTGGACGGACGCAGATCTACTCCTGAAGGTCAAAGAACCTATTGCAGAAGAGTATTCGCGGCTCCGCAAGGATCAGGTGCTCTTCACCTACCTTCACCTGGCGGCGTCGAAGGAATGCACCGACGCACTTCTGGCGTCTAAAACCACCTCCATCGCCTACGAAACCGTTGTCGGTTCCGACGGTTCACTGCCCCTCCTCGCCCCGATGAGCGAAGTAGCCGGACGCCTGGCACCGCAGGCCGGCGCCTACCACTTGATGCGTCACGGCGGCGGACGCGGAGTTCTGATGGGCGGCGTTCCCGGAGTGCGCCCCGCCAAGGTCGTGGTGATCGGTGCGGGAGTCTCCGGTAAGAACGCCATCGCCGTGGCCTACGGCATGCAGGCCGACGTCACCGTTCTCGATCTGTCGATCGCGCGCCTGCGGGAAATCGACGAGCTGTACCACGGCCAGGTCAAGACCATCACCTCCAACAGCCTCGAACTGGAACAGGCAGTACTCGACGCCGACCTTGTCATCGGCGCCGTGCTGGTCCCCGGGGCGAAGGCTCCCACCCTCGTGTCCAACAGCCTGGTCGCGCGCATGAAGCCGGGCTCTGTCCTGGTCGACATCGCCATCGATCAGGGCGGCTGCTTCGAGGATTCGCACGCGACCACGCACGCCGATCCGACGTACCAGGTACACGGTTCGGTCTTCTACTGCGTTGCCAACATGCCCGGAGCCGTACCCCGTACGTCCACCTACGCACTCACCAACGCGACACTTCCGTACGTCGTCGCATTGGCCGACAAGGGGTGGAAGGACGCGGTCGCGACAGTGCCCGGCCTGGGGTCAGGACTGAGCACACACGACGGTCTACTCCTGTCCGACAGTGTTGCAGCGGCGCACGGGTACTCGGCTACGACTCTCTGACCCTGGCGACTCTGACCCAGGCGAGGAAAGCTCGAGATCGCTAGCCTTGATCCATGAGCAATCCTGACATCACGCTGAATTCCGGAACCACGATCCCGCAACTCGGCCTCGGAGTCTGGCAGGCCACCAACGACGAAACCGAGCATGCAGTGCGGTTCGCACTCGACGAGGCCGGCTACCGGCACATCGACACTGCCGCCGCCTACGGAAACGAAGAGGGCGTCGGACGAGGTATCGCCAACTCGTCCGTCGCACGAGAGGACATCTTCCTCACCACGAAGCTGTGGAATGCAGATCAGGGCTACGAGCCGGCATTGAAGGCTTTCGACAGCAGTATCGACAAGCTCGGCGTCGACTACGTCGATCTCTACCTCATCCACTGGCCGCTGCAGGACAACGACCGACTCTCCCGCACGTGGGAAGCGCTCGAAAAGATCGCGGAATCGGGCCGTGCCAAGGCAATCGGGGTGTGCAACTTCGAGCCGCATCATCTGCAGCTCCTCGTCGATCGCGGCGGAATGTTGCCCGCCGTCGATCAGGTGGAACTGCATCCGCACCTCACGCAGCACGCTATTCGCGACAAGGCCGCCGAGCACGGGATCAAGGTCGAATCGTGGAGCCCACTCGGCGGTACCAGCAACGCGGGTTGGGGTAAGGCGTCCAAGCCCAACACCCTGCTCACCGACCCGATCATCACTCGAATCGGTGATCGCCACAGCAAAACTGCCGCGCAGGTCCTGATCCGCTGGCACCTTCAGAACGGCCTGATCGTCATCCCGAAATCCGTACACGATGCTCGGATAGCTCAGAACATCGACGTATTCGACTTCGAACTCACCGATCTCGATCTGAGCGAAATCGACACGCTCGACGACGGTACCCGCGTCGGAGCGCATCCCGATGAGCTCAACATCGGTGCGCCGAGCTGATCAAGCCGCTCGTTTGGTGGGGCGAAGCGCATCGAATCCGTTTCGCCTCACCATCGTTCCGAGGGTCTTCCACCACGGCCGAGCCGGATCCGGCTCGCTTCCGTCGCCCATTCGGTGCAATTGATCGGTGTGCCACTGCAGGTCGAGTGCACCGTCGAGCATCGAGATGTCGGCAACCTTCCCCAACAACTTCCGCGCGCCGAACTCCACAGTCGGGACGTTCAATCGTTCCCGATCCGATTCCAGGAGAACGGTTGCCGCGTCCGGGATCGTGATCGTCGGCCGGCCGAGACCGATAACATCGCACGCGCCGGAAGCGAGTGCCTCGACCATCGCCGATCGCGAGCGGAAGCCGCCGGTGACCGCCAAGGGAATGTCGCCGGCAATCGCTCGGACTGTCTCGGCATACTCGAGGAAATATGCCTCTCGATCGCGAGTGCTCTGCTTCTGCGCTTTACCCATCATGGCCGGCGATTCATAACTGCCACCGCTGATCTCGATGAGATCGACGGATTCTTCGGTCAACGCGCGCACTACTTCTCGCGACTCGTCTTCCGAGAACCCGCCGCGCTGGAAATCAGCCGAGTTGAGTTTGACCGACACCGCGAATCCCGGCGCAACGGTAGAGCGTATGCGCCGAACGATCTCGATGAGAAAGCGTCGTCGACGCTCAGGATCTCCGCCCCACTCGTCCGTCCGCTGATTGGACAACGGCGAAAGGAACTGCGCAACAAGATAACCGTGCGCTGCGTGTATCTGCACGCCACCAAATCCGGACGACTCGGCGATGCGAGCAGTTTCCGCGAACTTGTCGATGATCTCGCCGATCTCGGCAGTCGAGAGTTCTCGCGGCGTCGCCATGCCCGGAATTTTCAGCGCGATCGCGCTGGGGGCGACCGGTCGACCTCTGCTGGCAATCGGGTTGGATTGTCGCCCTGGGTGGTTCAGCTGCATCCAGATCTCGGCGCCGCCGTTCTTGGCAGTCTTGGCCCAGGAAGTCAGCGCTTCGGCATCTCGATCGTCGTCGACGACGACGTTGCCCGGTTCGGCGATCTGCGTTCGATCGACCATGACATTGCCGGTGATCAGCAACCCGAACCCGCCACTGCCCCAACGCCCGTACAACGTTTCCAAGCGGGTGGACGGTCCGTGTGCCCGGTCACCCAGGGCCTCGCTGAGCGCCGCTTTCATGGTCCGATTCCGCAGGATCTGCCCGCAGGGCAAAGTCAACGATTCTCCGAGCGTGGTCATGGATGCCTCTCGCAACGAATAGGGAAAGAAGGTCAATGGCGGGGCGCAGAACCGAAGTGCCGCTTGGTGTCGCGCACGAAGCTCGAGAAGATCAGTGAGTTGACCGGTAGGCCACCGCGTACCGCGAGCGACAGCTTCGGACGCGGCGAGAATGCAAAGGTCCACTGCAGTCTCGAGCCGACTGCGAGTTCATCGACGCGATAGTCCTCGGCAAAGGATTGGAACAGCGGCACATTCGATTGTTCGACGTAAAACGAGTGCCGACGCGTTTCGTCGTCCCAGGTGATGAACTTTTCGCGCATCTGCATTGCACCGCCGCCCACCTCCGCGATTCGTCGCGTGCCGACACCGTACGGGCGAGGCGAGGTGTAGTGAACTTTGGTGAGCAGCCGGCACCACGACAACGGTTCGTCCGCGGTCAGACCAGCCCAGACGTCATCCGGTTGGGCGGTGAGGTCGATCGAATACGTGAAGATATGCGGTGCCGTGTCGAAAAAATCGGCACCGACCGGTTCGAGGTCGAACCAATGTGTCATCGCCTACTCCTGCCCAATTAGCCGTTACATGAAGTTACGGATACTTGACGACCGAAGTCAACCCCCGAAGGCTCAGTTGGACCGAGCTTCAGAGCGCGAGAGCCCCTGCAGCGAAGCGATGACCTGTTCGAGCGGCTCGATACTTCGAGTCGTCTGACACACCGCCACTGCACCTTCGACCGACGTGATCGTCAGGTTTGCCATCGATTTTGCCTGCGCTGCAGGATAACCCGCAGTTTCGAGTTGCGATTCGATCAACTTCTGCCAACCCAGCATGACCTCAGCCGACACTTCCGCGACTTCGGGTTCACTGGCACGCGCCAACCCGCCGGCAATCACCGGGCAGCCGATCGCAAAGTCCGAGCGCGTGAGATTGAGCCGCCAGATGTCTCCGACCGCTTCGATCACGTCGGCTGTGGAACCGGTAGCCGCGGCCGAGCTGATTCGCCTGGTGATGATCGCACCGGCCGCGCGTACGGCTTCGACCATCAGCTCGGTCTTACCGCCTGGAAAGTGATGGTAGATCGACCCTCGGGGCGCGCCACTGTGCTTGATGACGTCACTGAAGGACGTCGCATCGACACCGTTGCGACTGATCAATTCGACCGCACTGCGAATCATGCGATCACGTGAGCTCAGCTCTGCCATGTCACTGATCCTTCGGCCGTCGGTACACCTGTCGACTCATACGCTACGTTATGTATGACGACCTACATAGTGATGGGATGAAACAATGAGTGACGAGACAACCGCGACCGTCGACCCGGCGCAGATGACAGGCCTCGAACTTCTCCGCTGGATGGGGACACAGGTCAACGACCGGCCCAGCATCGGACGCCTCCTCGGCATGGAGATGCGCGAGGTCAACGAAGGATCCGTGAGCTTCGCCCTGACCCCGCGCGCCGATTTCAGCAACCCCCTCGGCACTGTCCACGGCGGCATTTGCGCAACGCTGCTCGATTCGGTCATGGGCTGCGCGGTACACACGATGCTTCCGGCGGGCGTCGGATACACGACCCTCGCACTCAAGCTCAACTACATCCGCACGGTGCCTCTCGACGGTGACGAACTGACAGCCCACGGCAGTGTCATTCATGTGGGTGGGCGTACCGCGACCGCAGAGGGCAAGGTGCTGGACAAGAACGGCAAGTTGGTGGCACACGGAACTACGACGTGCATGATTTTTCGCTGAGCCGACGGAGGATGGCGAAAATGTAGCCGCGCCCGACGTGAGCAGGGGGCGAGTGTCGATGTACGATCGGCTCGTGACCCTGCTCACTGCGCACCTCTGGTGGCCCGACCGCTGACGGTCAGCCGCAACTGCGTGCTGCCCGGACCGATATCGGGTGGTCCAGCAGGCTCCTCTCAGGATCCCCGATCCGGCAAATGCCGTACGCGTCGTCGCTACGACCGCCAAGATCAGGTACCGAATCCACGAAGGAGAGTTAGTTGACCACCACCCCACTCAACCGTTCGCTCGAGCCTTTGGGCGTCTCCATCCCGTCGAAAGTGCCGACGCACTGGTACAACCTGGCGGCTGACCTCCCCGAGCCTGTTCCCCCGCACCTGCATCCGGGCACGCGTGAGCCGCTCGGCCCCGAGGACTTGGCGCCGCTGTTCCCGATGAACCTCATTGCGCAGGAAGTCGCAACCGAGCGCTACATCGAGATCCCGGAGACGGTTCGCGAGATCTACGGCATGTGGAGGCCCTCTCCGCTGTTCCGTGCGCATCGACTCGAGCGTGCTCTGGGCACACCTGCTCGCATCTATTACAAGTACGAAGGCGTCAGCCCGGTCGGTTCACACAAGCCGAATACTGCTGTCGCGCAGGCGTACTACAACGCAATCGAAGGAACCACCAAGCTGACCACCGAAACCGGTGCGGGCCAGTGGGGTGCGTCGCTGTCGTTCGCGGGTGCGCTGCTCGGACTCGACGTAGAGGTGTGGCAGGTTCGCTCCTCCTTCGATTCGAAGCCGTACCGACGCATCCAGATGGAGGCGTACGGCGGAGTCTGTCACCCGTCGCCTTCCGACCTGACGGAAGCCGGACGCGCACTGCTGAAATCGCATCCCGACACCACAGGCTCGCTTGGTATGGCGATCAGTGAGGCCGTCGAGGTCGCTGCGCAGGATCCGAACACGCACTACTCACTCGGCAGCGTGCTGAACCACGTCATGCTGCACCAGACCGTGATCGGTCAGGAAGCAATGGTTCAGCTCGAAGAAGCCGGCGACGCCGTCCCCGGCACCGTGTTCGGTTGCGCCGGCGGCGGTTCCAACCTCGCGGGACTCACCTTCCCGTTCCTGGGACGAAACCTTCGCGAAGGCACCAAGACTCGTCTGGTCGCCTGCGAGCCATCGGCATGCCCGTCCCTCACCCAGGGCGAGTACCGCTACGACTTCGGTGACGTCGCCGGTCTGACGCCGCTGCTCAAGATGCACACTCTTGGCAAGGACTTCGTTCCCCCGGCCATCCACGCCGGTGGCCTCCGCTACCACGGTATGTCGCCGATGGTCTCGCATGCGGTCAACCTCGGCCTCATGGACGCGATTGCCGTCGATCAGGACGACGCACTCCAGGCCGGTCTGATTTTCGCCCGCGCCGAAGGAATCATCCCGGCTCCGGAATCAACCCACGCGGTTGCCGGCGCCATCGCTCACGCCCGTGCCGTCACAGAACCCGAGGTGATCGTGATCGGACTGTCCGGCAACGGTCAGTTGGATCTGCCGGCGTACTCGCCTTACGTCTGACACTGTCGGTGTGGTGGTCTCGTGTGTACGAGGCCACCACACTTCGTCACACCGATCACGATCCCTGGTCGGATCCCAATTCGTCGACCGAACCGACAGAAATCGAACTTGCCCGGCCCTGACGCGACAGGCAGTGGCTCGATCTCGAGGCACGGATCAAGTCAGCCACCTCCGAAACGAACCGATCAGTTTGCTCGATCGGTTACGGTCTTTCGATGCAGCTTCGGTTGAAGGAACACTGGAAACTGATCGCCCTCGGACTCGCGTTGATCGTGGCAATCGCTTTCATCGTCGTATCGGCACTCTCAGACTCGAACGAGGTTGCATCGCCGAAGACAGGCGGTCCGATCGTCGAACAGGGTGTTGTCGACGTGGACCTCTCCGATCCTCCGCAGCAAGCCTGGGAACTCGATGTCCGAGCGCTCACGGACAACCCGGGTGACGTGCTGCTGTCGATGCCTTCCACGCTCGATAGCTACTACGGCTACGGCAACACGTACCAAGTCGGTGATGTGCTGGTGGCCGCGACTGCTTATCCGCTTCCCAAGACCGACGAGTCTTCGTCGAGTCAGGGAGTCGGTGCCGTCACACTCGTCGGGGTGAATCCCGACGACGGAAATCCGCTGTGGAAAACGCGAATCGGCGGAGTCATCGGCCAGTGCAGTCAGCAGAACGAATCCACGATCATCGCGTGCTGGGGCGATCGACGGATGATCTTTGTCGATACCGCGACCGGAACTCTGATGTCCGACCTCGGTACCGACTTCGATCTCAATGGCGCCACCATCACAGGAGACACCGTGTACACGTCCGGCGAAAGGACGGACGGAACCGTTCGAACGCGAATTCTTGCCAGCGGCACCACAACCAATTTGACGGCCAACTTCGTGCGTACCTTCGAACCAAGTGAGAAGTTCGGAGCCGTCTACCCGGTCCCTCACACCGACACTGTCATTGCCATGGAACAGGGCGACGGCGGGGACCCACAGTACCGCTATCGAATCTACGATCTGCAGTCCGGCGCAGAACGATTCCGATTCGAGGGTGATTCGCTTGCTCCGGCCGGGAACGGATTGTTCCTCACCAGTGTCGGCGGCAGGTCGGGATATGCAGGAACCCAAAACCTCTTGGCTTCCGACGGATCCACGATTCGTGCGATACCGATTCCCTCGTACTCATCGTCGTCCTACCCGAGCAAGCCCTCGACGGCGATGCCGATGTTTCTCGGCGACGGCGCCTACGACCCGAACTCCGGTGACGAACTTTGGCGCAGTTCACAAATCGTCAACACCGCGATGGCCGGGACGGGAAGCGCCATCGCCGCAGTAGTAGGAAAAACAATCCTCGTCACGTCTCCCGAGACCCGCACAATCTCCGGTCTCGACATCGAGAGTGGTCGACAGTTGTGGCAGACACCCTGGCAAGACGCGTACTGGGTTCGCAGCGGGGTAACCGATGGCGACCACTTCGTCTTCAGCGACTACACCGGAATGCATTCGATCAGGGCTCGCGACGGAAAGATGATGTGGTCGGTTCCCCTTCCGCCAGAGGTCGATCCGCGCGGAGTCGTCGTCTCGAATGCCGGCAAAAACGTGTCGTTCTCCTGGCAAAACCATTTCACCATTTGGCGATAGGTCGGCAACATCGCCGATACCGTGTCGTACTGACGAGCCAGCTCAGCAACAAGTAAGCGGATCGACGAGCAGCCATCAATGGCCACAATCCAGTCTTCCGCATTTGTTCAATTTCGGAAGAACGATCTCGAACAACTACACATATCTCCGCGCCTCCAATTTCGGAAAGATCAGACCAGACCTGCAGTGAAGAGGTGCGTAAAAATCGCGACTCACGTATCTGATCCAATCCAACCGTAAAGGGAGCCAACGGGAATGGACGCGAATTCCTCTGTTTGCAGTCAGCAACAAATAGTCCAGTTTGCGCGTAACCATCTACGTACCGGGGGACCGAGCTCAGACCAAATTCGTCGTCATTTCGGTTTGCACAAACGCGCGTTCTTCACGCAGCTCGACACCCATCTGGACGATTCTGCACTTTCAATGCCCGAAAAAGTTGCACTCCGCCGCATCTGCCGACAGGAAGACAGAAGATGCCCGATCACACGTATGAACGTCTCAGCAGGTCAAGTTGGCCCACCCCGGCCGATGTGCGACGCGCTTCCTTTCCCACCCCAGAACCATCCCGCTTGACGATCGAAAGCCGCGAACTACGTTGAGCCGCTGAATTCTTCCGCAGTCCCCTCTTCTTGGTTGGGATCATCGGAGATCTAACAACCGCGCGACTTTCAGACTCAAATGCAATGCCAACCGGTCGTCGCCGTTTGCCAAGTCTGCGCGTGTAATCTCCTGAATTCGCCGCAAACGATAGTACAAGCTCCCTCGATGCACACAGAGCGCCTCGGACGTTCGCTTTACGTCACCGGCATTGTCCAAAAAGCTCTCCAGCGTCGCGAGAAGAGCCTCGCTTTTTGAGTCCTCATGGCTGAGCAAGGACTGCAAACCTGAGTGAATACTGTTCTCGAGTCGATCCTCCGACAGTTCGGCCAGAAGTCCGTAGACGCCGAGATCCCGATAACGCACAACATTTCCGAGCACCTTGACGACCTGGGCTACGTCTGCAGAACGTCTGGACTCTTCGTAGGATTCGCGCACGTCTGCAACCGAGGTTCGCGGTTCACCGATACCAACCCAACATTCGATGTTCTGGCGCCCACTTTCAGACAAGACTCGTTCCCGGGCTGCCACGATCAGCGAGTCCAGATGGGTTTGAGTCGAGCGTTCGGCCACCGATACGATCAACAGACTGTGGTCGGGGCGGTCGAGTTGGATTGCACTGTTCCGCGGGAGCCTCCGCCGAAGCTGATCGACGCCGACGGCAACACTCAGACGATCTCTTTCGGTCAATGTCGACCGGTCCACGGGGCGGAGCAACATCGTCACCGCGACTGCTGGACCCGCAACCATCAAGCCCTCATCAGCCAATCTGCTTGACGCGTCCTCGCGCAGCGACCGCTCGCCCGACAGCACGTCTCGAGTGAGTTCCCGCTCCCGACTTCGGGACAACTCGTCCAGCAACTGTTCGCGATGAAGGATCATCGCCGCCGCATCAGCCGTGTGCCTCAAGACCTCGGCCTGATCCTCGTCAACTTCGCCCTCTGAAATCAACAGCCAGACGAAGCCCAGCAGCGCATTGCGGTATCGGATCGGCATCCCGACCCGGCCAAGGGTCAGCCCTAGTTCTTCGTTGACGGGAACAGTGAAGAGATCGAGGGCCTTGCGGCCTCCACTCGCGTAGATGAAGTCCACAATCTCGCGTGAAACATTCCGCTGTAGAACCGAATTCATTCTGACTGAATCGACAGCGCTGTCGTGCGAGTTGTACGCGAGTAGACGGATCTGGGCGTCATCGATTGCAACGGAACGGTCCAGTCGACGCCCGGTAGTATCCACCAGATGCTGTAGTTCTCCAGCCATGGTCGAACTGTACGAGTCAAACTCTCCGCTTTGCAACATATGACCAAATTCGTCCGCGACAATTTGAACAAATGACAGTGATGCAACTAACTTTCGCGCCATAAGCTCGCTACATGCCGAAGCACATGAGAACCGGAACGTGTTCGTTCGGCCAGCGACCAGGCATACCCAGCACCGACTGGTTGCACGACAGCGACGA
This sequence comes from Rhodococcus sp. P-2, assembly GCF_016598535.1. Lineage (GTDB taxonomy): Bacteria > Actinomycetota > Actinomycetes > Mycobacteriales > Mycobacteriaceae > Rhodococcus_F > Rhodococcus_F baikonurensis. Next base: position 4,859,292 of record NZ_CP066779.1, read on the forward strand.
GATTCGTTGCAGCCGTGCGATTTGCATTGAGGACCGAAGCCAGCCGACGCGCTCTCGCGCGAGAAAACGTCGTCCCTGATCCGGAATCGATCGCAACCTCCGGTTCGCCAGATCAACGTGGGTCCGGTCGGCCTCTTCGATTTCGCATGCCCCCCGAACGACATCGACCACCTTGACGTCGCAAAACCGTTGCCATTCAGCATATCCCGAGAGGAATCATCATGACCGGCACAGCAAATGCTCCTGTAGAGCATCAAATCGAGACTTCACCTGGACGTCGATCGGCGCGCCGTAGAGCCCTGATTGCCGGCGCGACAGGCAACATCGTCGAATGGTTCGATTTCACAATCTACGGTTTCACTGCCGCAGTTCTCGCGACAGTGTTCTTCCCTCCGGAGTTCGGCAGTGGCGCACTGCTTGCCACCTTCGCTCTTTACGGAGTCGCATTCTTGGCCAGACCTGCCGGCGGCATATTCTTCGGAAGACTGGGTGACCGCCTCGGCCGACGGAGGTCACTGTCCCTGGCAATTACGCTCATGGGCTGCTCGACAGCGGCTATCGGCCTCCTACCGACATATGCTTCGATCGGTGTCGCCGCACCGCTGTTGCTGCTGCTCTGTCGCTTGGTTCAAGGATTCTCAGCCGGTGGCGAATACACCGGAGCGGCAACCTTCGTCGTCGAGCATGCGCCGTCCCACCGCCGAGGCTTGTACGCAGGGATAATCAGCTCTTCGTCATTCGTCGGCAGCATCTTGGCCACGGTCACAGTCTTGTCATTCAGCTTGGTCGGCGCTGAGCACTTCGCCGACGGAGGATGGCGCTGGCCGTTCATCATCGGAGGCGTTGTCGCCATGGTGGGTCTGTTCATGAGGCTTGCCGTCGAGGAGACTCCGGCGTTCAAGGAAATGCAAGAAAACGATTCCCTTCCCACTCGCCCACTCGCAGATCTGTTCCGCAATCACTGGCGGACTCTGCTCACGTCCTTCGTGTACTTCGCCTCGCTCGGTGTCGTTACTCATATGCTGCTCGGTTACATGCCGACATTCCTGGTTATTTCAGCCGATGTTCCGAGCACGGTTGCCCTGCTGATGACAACCGGCGCTTTGGTTCTCGCAGTCCCGCTGTTCATCTTCTTCGGCGCCACAGTCGACCGAATCGGCCGGAGACCTCTCGTCAGAATCGGCATGGTGATGTCAGTTTTCGTATCGGTACCCAGCTACCTGCTCATCGGCACCGGGAATGCTTTCGCGATTGCCGTTGCCCTGGCCGCTCTGGTCGTCGCGCTCTCCCTACTTGCTTCCGCTTTGCTGGTAATTCTCGAAATGATGCCGACGCGCGCGAGATTCACCGGCACGGCAATCCCTTATAACGTTGCGTATGCACTCTTTGCAGGAACTGCGCCTCTGGTGTGCGCGTCGTTGGTCAATGCCACAGGAAGCAATCTGTCCCCGGCCTTCTACGCAACCGCCATCGCTTTGATCGCACTTCCCATTCTGTGGCGAGGGATTCCGGAAACGAAAGACTGGTCAGCCACGCAGGGCAGTGCGACGAAGTAATTCTGACAATGGGCGCGCCATGGGTGCGATTCTTTGCGCAGCTGTCGATAGCGTTCCGACGGCCGCCGAGCGAAAGTTGAGGATGACGATCTTCTGGGCCTCCAGGTGCGAAATCAAGCAAGGCAGAGCCCATTCCGAGAAGTTGGGGTACGGCTCTCCGGAGGAGGTCGAAGTCGTCAGGCTTACCAAGAACCCAAGCTCGCCAGTCGAAGAGATGCGCTTTCGATCTGGCGCAGTCACAAGAAGGAGGGGCCGAAAGTGCCTACCAACAAGACCGACGCAGTTGTGGTCGGAGCTGGAGTAATCGGCAGCTCCATCGCCTACGAATTGGCCGCTAGAGGCTACGAAGTCCTGGTCATCGACAAGTCTGGTGGTCCGGGCTACGGCTCGACCAGTGCATCCAGTGCGGTTATCCGGTTCAACTACTCCACATTCGACGGTATGGCTGCGGCTTGGGAGTCGCTGCATTGCTGGCAGAACTGGAACGCGCATCTCAACGCGAGAGTCGACGGTGCGCTTGCGAAGTTTCGGCAATGCGGGATGGCGCTGCTCGATGTCGACGTCGCACCTCACGCGCGCACGATTGGACTATTCGAAAAGATCGGAATCGACTACCAGCTCTGGGATGCAACGACACTCGTCGAAAAGATTCCCGGCATCGACTCCGGCAAATACTATCCGCCGAAGCCCGTCGACTCGGAGTCGTTCTTCGCAGATACGACAACCACGCTCGGTGCGTTGTACACACCTCAGGCGGGGTTTGTCGACGACCCGCAACTGGCCGCCGCGAATCTTGCTGCGGCAGCTCGTTCGCATGGTGCGGTTTTCACTTACAACACGCGTGTAGTGGCAGTCGAGCAGTTGGCTGACGACAGCTGGCAGCTAGGGCTCGACGACGGGGAAATTGTGAAATCCAAGATTGTCGTCAACGCTGCCGGCCCCTGGTCGGGAGCATTCAACAATCTGTCGAATGTCGGGTCCGACTTCAAGGTTTCGGTTCGGCCCTTGCGTCAGGAAGTCCATCACGTCACCGCACCCACTGGGTACAACGACGGCGAGATCCTCGGCCCGATGATCGCCGATTTGGATCTCGGAACCTACATGCGAGCCGAACCCGGAAACGGCTTCCTTGTCGGCGGAACCGAACCGGAGTGCGATCCGCTCGAGTGGATCGACGATCCTGACACCGCGAACCCGAATCGCACTGTTGCCCGGTTCGAAGCGCAAGTTTTCCGCGCCGCCAGACGTTTCCCCAGCTTGGAAGTCCCGTCACAACCGAAAGGTATTGCCGGCGTGTACGACGCAGCATCTGACTGGACCCCGATCTACGACAAGACAGACAGACGAGGGTTCTACGTCGCCATGGGCACCAGCGGAAACCAATTCAAGAATGCGCCCATCGCTGGACGCCTCATGTCGAGGATCATCGACCAGGTGGAAGCCGGACACGATCACGACGCTGATCCCGTGACCTACATCGGAATGCACACCGGGCTCGAAATCAACCTCGGCGCATTCTCCCGGCTTCGGGCACCCAATGCCGAGTCGACCGGGACAGTAATGGGTTAGAAGTGTTGTCCGGCTTGGAGAATCGATAGCCGCGACAACTGAATAGACACGGTTGTGGGTGTCCACCACGTGGTGGACACCCACAGCCGACTTCTTCTTCCACGGAATCGACGGAAAATCGACGATCGAACGTGTCAGCGTGGACATCGTCTCCGGGACGAGCAGCTACCGTGCATGGCATTTCTTCAAGTAGCTCAGGAACGATGCCTGCAGCCCGGTGACGTGCGTCTCGTGCAACAACGCGGTCGAAACATCCTGCGACCGCCCCTTGCCGTGCAGCTCCTCCACGACAGCGAGAACGTTTCGTGCCAGTCCGCGGTAGATCGGAATGGGCCCCGTCAGTTCGGCTTCGTTCAGCGTGACGTGCAATTGCGGTACAACTGAGCCCACGCCACGCGTTGGCAGGGTCTCGACCATTGTGTGGATCTGGCTGTCGGCGTTCACAACTCCGGGGCTACCCGCACCGAAGGTCGCGAATGGAGTCGCGTCACGTAGCCATGAGTAGAGCGCGAAAAGACCTCCGTAGGAGTAACCGAAAAGGCCGTGCCCGGACTCGCTGACGCGCAGCTTCGACGAGCACAGGTGAGGGTGGAGTTCGTTGGTCAGGAAGGCGAGGAAGACGTCCGCATGGGTGTCTGCGAGCTCCTCGAGATATGCGTCTACGTATTCCTGGGTCATTGCACCGGAGTCGCGAGCCGCGGCAAGAGTAGCCACCATCTCGGCGCCTACCGGTTCCCCCGGCGGCACGAGATCGCGGTTGCGTAGCCGTGCCCAGTTGGCGGCTTCCTCACCGGCATAACCGACACTGACCTGAATGTACGGTGCGATTGTCAGATACGGGTCTTCCTGCGTGACGATGAGTGGGGCGGTCAGACCCACAGCCCAGTTGCCGTCCATCACGTAGATCAGCGGTAAGGGATCCGTGGAGTCCGCGTAGCCGGGTGGTGTGGTCACCCAGACGCCGTAGCGGTGCCCCGATTTCGCCGTTATTTCGAAATACTCCGTGTCTGCAAAACATCCGTGCAGCATTGCGCTCATCGAACCTCTCCCTTCACTACCTGGCCGGATTTCACGACGAGTACAGCCATGTCCGGATCGGCGAACACCTTGGCGTCGCAGAGCGGATCTCGTCGCCAGGCGACCATGTCCGCCTGCATTCCGACGCGGATAGTCCCGACGGTCTCGCCGATACCGAGGATGTCGGCGTTGACGCTGGTGGCCGACACGAGTGCGTGCATCGGCGACTCCAACTCGGCGCGCAAGCGCAACTCCTCGCCTCGGCGCTGCTGGTGCGGCCCGATGAGGTCCGAGCCCAGGCCGATCCTCAGGCCTGCTGCGCGAGAGACCTCGAGTGCCGAGGCCATGCGCTGACGTACTCCGGCGGCGCGGTCTCGTATTGCAGGGTCCAGGTCCATGCTCGCGGTGTCCGTCAACTGCTCCACCACGGCGAAGGTGGGGACCAGAGCCACGTCGTGCTCGCGCATCAGCTGGGCGGTCTCCGCGTCGATGTCGGTGCCGTGTTCCACGCACCGGACTCCCGCCCGCACTGCGTTGCGAATGCCCGCATTGTTGTGCGCGTGCACCGTGACGTAGGTGCCGCGCGACGCTGCCTCTTCCACTGCCACGGAGATTTCCTCGACGGTGAACTGTGTGTCGGTGAGGCGGTCGTGGCCTCCGACGACACCGCCGGTGACGCACAGCTTCAGGAATGTTGCGCCTCGGCGGAACGACTCGCGCACGTTGCGTCGTAGCTCGTCGGCGTTGCCGGACATCAAAGACAAGGCGCAGAGCCCGGGGAGGTGATGCATGTTCCACAGCTCAGTCGGTTCCCACGAAGCCCCGTAGTAGCCGTGCCCGCCGGTCTGGCACTGCACCGGACCACACGAGAGGACACGCGGACCACGAACCTTGCCGCTGGCGATGACGTCGACGACTCCGCCGTCGATGCCACCGACGTCTCGCACCGTGGTGAAGCCTGCGTCGAGGGCCTGGCCGGCAGCGCCGAAGATGTCCGCAGCGAGTTCGGCCGCCGAGAGCTCAAACCCGAATTGCCGTCGTATCGGGCTCGAAAGGCCCAGGTGGACATGGGCATCGATGAGCCCCGGAGTCAGAAGCATGCCGTCGAGGTCGACTGTCCTCGCACCCGACGGCGCCTGTCCGATCGCGGTGACAATGCCGTCGCTCACGCACACGTCGACTTCGACCGGGTCGGTGCCCGATCCATCCGCGACCTTGCCGCCGGCAAACCATACGTCAGTCAAAGGGACCTCCCGAGCATGAGAAAACCTCTTTCCTAAACACTGGTGAATTCGATATGCGGTACCGTACTCAACAGTGGTGAACCCGTCAATGGAGGTAACGTGAGATCGCCGGTTGGGGAGGGTCGAGAGCGACTGTTACAGGCACTGTTCGACGAGTTCGGTGAAACCGGCCCAAGTCCGAAGCTGTCGATGCGCCAAGTAGCGGAGCGACTCGGAGTGCACCACACGCTGCTGACTTATCACTTCGGATCACGACCGGGTCTCCTCAGCGCCGTGCTGTCGGAAGCGCGCCGCCGTGACAACCTCGTCATCGCCGCGATGGGCAAAGATCTCGGATTCGCGGCCCTGTGCAGGGCGATCTGGAGCTTTTACTCGAACGCCGAGCACGAAGACCGAAGCCGCACCTTTTTTCACCTGGCCGGACTTGCGGTCTACGAGCACAACGCATTTCAAGATTTCGCCGCCGACCTCGACGAATTGGCCCACCTCCTCGAAGCAGCAGCCCTTCGCGACGGATTCACCGTGGTGGATGCACAGCAGCAGAGCGTCATTGCAACCGCATGTCTGCGAGGACTGTTGCTGCAGAGGTTGCTCACCCCTGATGCCGAGGTCGACGCCGCAGCCGAGCGCTTCATCACCTCGTTGACCACGACCATTACCTGAGGCCCCACAACCGATCACCCTCGTTCGAAATCACCGACGCGGGGCCGTTTACCATGGGCTCGCTCATGTTTCGGCGCGAGCCGGGTCTCTGATCCCCGGTTGAGTGGTGGCCGATCGCCCTTTCGACATCTGTACGAGCGAACTGCCGAAAGATGCGACAAGTGAACCTATCTCGGCGCAGTAGACACACGACATCATCGACAAGTCCGATGATTCACGCGAGATACGAAAGTCAGGATCAGATTGTGACCATTACCTTCCGCGCCGCAGAGTTGGACAGCGCAAACGGGATCTTTCAACAAGCACTGCTTGGCCAACCCAGCGCCGAACCACTCAGCGGAGACATCATCACGCGCGCTGACGTCGAGTTCACCAGCGACGACGGGCGCATTCAATCCGGAGTCTGGGAGAGCGAACCAGGAAAGTCGCGGTGGGAGTTCCTCACCCGCGGCGAGATCATCACCATCGTCTCCGGCGCCATGACCGTGGAGGAGGACGACGGCGATCCCGTACATCTCGTTGCCGGTACGAGTGCAATCTTCCCAATCGGATGGAAGGGTATGTGGACGGTCACCGAGACCGTACGCAAGGTGTTCGTCGTATACAACGTATGACCAAGGGAAACCGCAACATCCGACGTTCACGGCCCGTCGTACGGTCGGATCTCACGACGCAGCCCACTTGCCCTGAGTACTTGACGCTGCACTCCCGCCCGCACGGAATCCTCGGTGCCGATTACTCTCACATGGTTTCTGGCGCGAGTGATCGCCGTGTACAACAACTCCCGAGTCAGCAGTGACGACGCCTCGGCCGGCAGCATCACCGATACCGTGTCGTACTGGCTACCCTGGCTCCGGTGAATCGTCATCGCGTAGACGGTCTGCACCGACGAGAGTTGGCTCGGGTGGATCAGAAACGCATCACTCCCCCGCTGGAACGCGGCAATGGGAACGCCATCCTCACGCTGCACGATCACACCGGCATCCCCGTTGTAGATCTTTGCCTCGTAGTCGTTGGCCGTCACCAACAGGGGTTGGCCCGGATACCACCTCGTCGGGTCCAGGAATTGCCCTGATGCCGTGCCGACCCACTCCATCGCCTGCTGCGCCCACCTCCCGACACCGTACGGTCCGTCACGGTGGGCGCACAGAAGGCGGTGCGATTCCAAGCCTTTCAGCGCGCCGATCGCATCACCCACTTCCGCCGACGCCGTCACCACCTCTGAACTCGCAACGATGTCGGCGCGCAATGCGTCGACGTCCTCGGGAGAATGGAAGGAGACGGCGGGATCACCGCTGCGCAGGATACGCAGAACCTCAGCGGAATCTCCCGCTCGAACTGCCCTGGCCAACGACGCGATGGTTCCGTCGAAGCGGCGCCCGCGTGAGAGTTGAATGATCCCGCCCCGCAGACGATCCTGCTCGTCCACACTCAGTGCCTCTTCGGCCCCGGTTGCCGCGAGATCGTCACCCACCAACTGTGACAGCGCCGGATTTCCACTGACTTCTACCGGGCGGGCGACAAGATCAGCAAGAACAGCGCCGGCGTCGACGGAGGTCAACTGATCGGGATCGCCGACGAGCAGTAGCCGGGCATCGGGGCGAACGGCTTCGAGCAGGCGCGCCATCAAGGTGAGGGAGACCATCGACGTCTCGTCGACGACGACCACGTCGTAGGGAAGTCTGTTGGTCGCATTGTATTTGAAACGACTCGAACTCCCCCGCTGCCAACCGAGTAGCCGGTGCAAGGTCATGGCCGCGAGTTCTTCGGGAAGGCCAAGGCTCGCGGTCTGCTCACGTACGGACTCTTGTAGACGTGCTGCGGCCTTGCCCGTCGGCGCTGCCAACCCGATGCGAGCATTCGAACCCAGTTCCTCCGACAGGAGAGCGAGAATACGTGCGACCGTATGGGTTTTGCCGGTTCCGGGCCCACCGGCGATGACCGTCGTCCACTGTGTCGCGGCGAGAGCAGCGGCTATTCGTTGACGATCAGGGGCGGAGGTCGGCCCGTGCTCGTCGACGAACAACGAATCCAGGCGCGTTCGGACCGCTTTCAGGTCGGCGGGCGGCCACGTGGACGCACGCTCGTCGAGCACTCGCCGAATCGTCTGCTCCTGCAGAAAGTACCGATCGAGGTAGAGAAGCTCACCGTCGTCGGTGTCGACCAACCGGAGCGGTCTGAGAGGTCCGGCGTTGCCGCCGATCACCAGAGGGCTCAGCCGAAGGGCGGCAACGATCTCCGACGGTTCGGGCCACGGCAACGACGCAAGTTCGTCTTCCGTCGCATTGTCGACGCTCACATCACGCATCCGTCGGAGATCGAGGCACACCGAACCTGATCGCACGGCCCGAACTGCCAACGCCGCGGCCAGCATCACTTTCTCGGAAGTTTCACCGCCCAGGCTGCACACCCGCGTCGCGACATGGACGTCAGCGGCAAGCAGAACCCCAGCTTCGTTGAAGATTCGCACGATCCCTTTGGCGCGCTGCGCCAATTGCGCCTCGGTCATCGGGTCTTCTCCCCTGCCGTGTTGGATGCATCGAGACCGGCCAGCAGATCCGATAGTTCAACCGTCAGCTGAGCAGGCGGTTTCCATTCGAATACACCACATTCCGGCGGACTGTCCGGGCCGAGCATCCCACGCACGAATTGATACTGCGCTCCTCCGAGATGGAGATGCGGATCGTAGTCGGGCAGTCGCCACCGCAGATACCGATGCAGCGCAACCGAATACAGCAAAGCCTGCAAGGGATAGTGCGAGCGCATCATCTCCGTCGCCATGAGTTCACGCGTGTAGTTGGCAGCCGTCAGATCGCCGCGTCCGAGCCGGTTGGTCTTGTAGTCGACGATCACGAACGACGGGCCCGGGATCCGGAGGACGGCGTCGATACTGCCCGTCAGGAACCCACGCATCGGTGACGTCTCGACGCGGTCGAGATGGTCGGCGTAGGACGCGAGGATGTCGTCGGAGGGAAGGTGGCGCCTCAACAGTTCCGACACTCCGCGAAGTGTGACACTCATCGACACCGGATCGTCGCCTCCGGCCAGTGGGAGTTCGAAATCGAGTTCGGGAAGGCGATCTTTCGGCGCGATCGTTGCCAAGGTTCCGAATCCCAGTGGAGTCTGCATCACCAGTAACAACGCATCCGCGAGTGCTTCGGAGTCGACCTCGGCCGCCCGGACCGAGACCGCCTCCGCGCAGCGCATACCGAGTTCCGCTCTCAGGTCTGAAGCAGCCGTGTCCACCACCTCGAGCACCTCGTGCACCAGCGTGCCGAATGCGGCGCCCGCCGGAAGGCCGTTCATCGGTGAAGCCAGCGCCTCCAGGGGCGAAGGGGTGACAGTCCCGATGTCTACGGAATCCTCTGGCTCGTCGTCCTTTTCGGGATCCTCCACCTCACTGTCGGTGCTCGTGATCGCGTGGTGCGCTCCGGCGGTCAGTGCCGAGTACGACGTACGACGCCACAGAGTGTCCAGGTCGCGATCGAAACGCGCCGCGGCCAGTTCGGTCACTTCCGCGGCCGCACCGGACCACAGGACAGGCGACGGTGGATGTGGACCTACCGGTTCCACCGAGATCACGTCGGACGCTGCTGCCGGCCACGTCGCGAGTCGTGCTGCGGTCGTACCGTCGTCGAGCACCTTCACTACCCGAGCAGGTTCGGCGATGCCGGGCGTACGTCCGAGCATCAACCGGTGCAGTGGCGAGCGGGAGGTCCCGTAGCTGGGTGCCCACCAGAGCACGAGTTGGCACTGTGCTCGGGTCAGCGCCACGTACAGCAATCGTAGTTCTTCGCCTGCTTCCTCAGCCTCCGCAACAGTCTTTCTGGCGTTGTACCCCGGACCTTCCTGTCCACCGACGTCGAGGATGCGGCGCCCATCCGGGTCGTGTAGCAGCTGCGTCGGCGAGTTGAAGCCTCCCACGCTCTCCCAACTGAACGGGACGTAGACGATCGGGAACTCGAGCCCTTTGGTGGCGTGCACGGTTGCGATTTGCACTGCGGCAGCGTCACTGTCGAGGCGACGGCTTCTGTCGGTCGCACTCCCGGACGTCGGATCCTTGATCCGGTCGGAAAGCCAGCGAACCAGTGCGCTCAACCCGAACGCTTCCTCGGTGGCGACGCGACCGAGGAGTTGTGCGACGTGCCGCAGATCGGTGAAATCTCGTTCGCCGGACGGGGCCGCGAGTACCCGCTTCTCCAGATTCGTTTCGGCGGAGATCCTTTCGAACACGGCCGCGAACCCGACGCGTGCGAACAACCCGGAATACGAGCGCAGTTGACCCGCCAGTTCCGCGACGACGTTGTCGCCGTCAGCGTCCAGTTCTTCGGAGGTGCGTCCGAAAATCGGCGAGAGCGCGGTCAACCGGACGCGATCCGACCGGTGCGGCTGCTCGATCGCCTGCAGCAGCCACAGCCACTGCGTCGCACTGGGTGTTGCGAAAACACTGGACCCGCCGGTCAATACGGAAGGTACACCTACGGCATCGAGGGCATCACGGATCATCGCCACCTGCTTGTGGGTGCGCACCAACACCGCGACGTCCCCCGGCTCGACCGGGCGAGGATCACCGTCGACGGCCAAGCGGGCATCGCTGCCCAGGAGCCCGACCACGTCTGCTGCGACGTCGTCCGCGACGCGACTGCGCAGTCTGCCTACAGCCGGAAATCCTGAACGATTGAGCGGTCCGGCTCCGGTTCGCGGCAGATGGCGTACACGCATCGGCACCGGGCCGAACAACCGAGACTTCTTGTGCGAAGCCTCCACTGGATGCGCGACGATGCCTTCGTTGCCGAGTGCGGCACCGCCGTAGAGGTGTTCGAGTGCCGCCAACAACCCTGGATCGCTACGCCAATTGGTGGTCAACTCCTGGTGCGCATCAGCCTGATCGACCGCATCGAGATAGCTCAGAACTTCTGCCCCGCGGAACGCATAGATAGCTTGCTTGGGATCACCGACCAGGACCAGTGTGGTGTGTCCGTGGAAGGCCAACCTCAGGATGTCCCACTGCAGTGGATCGGTGTCCTGGAACTCGTCGATGAGCACGACTTCGAATTTTTCGCGCACCCGACGGCACGCGACGGGACCGTATTCCGGATCGGTCAATACGCCGTGCAACAGCGTCAGGAGATCGTTGAAGTCGCGAATTCCTTTGGTTCGCTTACGTCGCTCGACCTCGAGACGAGCAGCATCCGCGAAGAGGACTCGCTGACCAGGCGCGGTCTCCTCCTCGCCGTCGGGTTCGAGGATTGCCTGACCATCGCCGACTGCGCTTCGGGCAATAGCCAGCGCGTCCTTCATGGAGAACGGTGGAGACGAGTCCGTTCGGCTGTAGCGGCTGAGGTACAAATCCGAAACGACTTCACTGATCAGGTCGTCGACCGATTCCACGAAAGTCGTGTCCGGCTCACGTTCCCCGGCGATACCGAGGCCGTCGAGCATCCGCTGGCAGAAACTGTGGGTGGTCGTGATGGTTCCGGCGTCGAACTCCGCGAGAGCGCGCAGGAGTCGACGACGCCGCACACCGATCTCCTCGTCGTCCGCCGTTGCGAGGTATGCCACCAGATCATCATCCGACCGCCGCGCAGTCTCCGGATCAACCAGTGCTGCAGACACTCCGGCGAACCGTTCTCTTGCACGCTCACGAAGTTCCTGAGTGGCGGCCCTACTGAATGTCACCAGCAGAACTTGCGATATGTCGGCGAGACCTTCGGCAACACAACGAGTCGCGAGTCCGACGATCGCGTAGGTCTTGCCGGTTCCGGCGCTCGCTTCCAACACCGTAGTGCCGGTAGGCAGTGGCCCCAAGAGATCGAAGTCCACGGGTTACTCCGCTCTTTCGTTGGTCAGCAACGGATCCCACAGCCGTCGGGCGAGAACTCCGAACCGAGTCGGTTCCTCGGCCCAGACGAACTCGTCGTCCGACGGCGGGTCCGCGGAAAGCTCCGCAAGTGTTCGAGCTTCTCCGAAAACATAAGCGTTGCTTGGATCGATCATCTCGCCGTACTGCCCGGTCCACTGGGTGTCCGCACCGTTTGTCGCATCGTCGACCGATTCACCGCCAAAACGTCGGCGCGCGTATTCGGCTGAGGTAGCGGCCCACATCGGCAGCGGGCGATGCAGTCCCCGCTCCCGTAGGTCCACCAATTGCTGCAGGATCTCGATCGCATTGACTGGCGCATCGAGCACCGACCGTGCCGCTGCGATCTTTCCCCGACCCCGTCCGATGGAGACTGCATCGAGCGCTCCGGGTCGTCCGTGCGCTTTCAGAGCGAGCAGGTTGATCCAGGCCGTCATCCGATGTTTAGGCGCCAGTGAGGAATACGACGCCCGCACCACTGAGTTTCCGTGCACCCCGGTTACCGTTCCGGTGAGACGATGCCCGTCACCGAGGTCGATGTCGACGTCGACGGCTTCGGAGTCGCCGTCGAAGTGCGGCAAGGCAAGTCCGGCAATCTGATCTACCACCCATTCGACGTTCCCCAGAACCGTGGCGCCCAGGTTGTAGGGCGGCAAAGTACCGCGGCGCCACTCCGCTGCACGGAAATCTGCAGAGCTCCGACCAGCCAAGCGCGAGAGAAGCATTCGATCACCCAGAGCCCAGGTGGACAGTGGATCGAGCTCGGTTGCCAGCGAATCAGCGATGTCGTCGTCGAGTTCCGGTACCCGGACACCGAGGCGTTGGCGCAGAAAACCACGCGCGGGATGTACGAGGAAGCTCACCAGGTCGGCGAGGTTCACTTCCTTCGGATGCACCTCGGGTAGCTCGGCCGACAGAACTGTCGGCAATTCGACCGGTGTTCCGGAGGCAGCCCTCGCACCGGCCAGCGCTGCCGTGTCGAAGCTGAACGGCTGATCCGGCGAGAAGTTTCGATTGTCGAACGACTGCAACGGATGTCGTGTCAGCACTCCGTTGATCGCTTCCGGACCCACCGTCGCACTGAGTACGTCGAGGAGGCCACTGAGGGGGATCGCCGGCGGTCTGACGACACCGGTGACCGGATCGGCACCGGTATACAACAGAACCAGATGCTCACCCGCAGACATCACGGCGTCGAGAAGCAGTTGCCGGTCTTCACTGCGCAGATCACGCTCCCCCACAACGGGATCACGGGACAAGATGTCGTCGCCGTCGACTCCACCGGTTCGAGGGAACACCTCGTCGTCGAGCCCGATCAGCACGACCACGCGATGCGGCACCGAACGCATCGGAACCATCGTGCACACCGTCAGTTCGCCGGTTCGGAAGTTGGCGCGCGTAGGTCTGCCCGCGAGGCTTCGCGAGAGCATCGCGCGAACATCAGCCAGACGTAACACCGTCTCTCCGCCGAATTCGACAGCAGCTGCCAGTTCGCGGTGAGCCCCTGCGCTCTGCCACGAATCAGCGGGCGCTGTGTCGGTCAGCAGATCCAGGGCCCGCATCAGCACACGAAGCCATTCGGCCGGCGAATGTGGGCCGGCGAGATCGCGAAGCGAGACGGCCAGGCGATCGACGAACTCTGCAAAACGTCCACTCAAGTCGATGTCGGTGCCGTCCACGTCATCGAGTGGCAGCGCGAGATCCAGCCAGGCATTTTCCGATTCGTCCGCGCTGACCCCCAACAAGATTCGGTCCATGGCGGTGTTGAAGGTGTTCTGCGGAAATGCGTCGAGACCGAATGTTGCACGCTGCCGACTACCGATTCCCCAGCGAGCACCCGCTTCTGTCGTCCATTCCCGCAGTCTTTCCAACTCGTCGTCGCCCCACGAAAAACGTGTGCGGACAGGCTCGGTCGCGGCAAGGTCGAGAACCTCACTGGCTGTGGCCCGGCCGTCGGCCAGGTCGAGGAGAGAGCCGAGAACGGCCAGGACAGGATTGGTCTGACGTAATCCGCGGTCTGCCAGCCTTACTCGAAGAAGATGCCCGGGGTGGCCATGGACGCCTTGCCCGAACGCTGCACGAACCAAGGGTGCATACGTTTCGACGTCCGGGCACATCACGAGTACGTCGCGCGGCTGCAATGTCGGGTCGTCCTCGAACAATCGGAGCAGACATTCGCGGAGCACCTCGACCTGCCGTGCCGGCCCGTGGCACGCGTGGACCTGAACTGTCCCATCGGGTTCCGCTGCAACGCTGGGAGCACGATCGGCGATGACATCGGCTTTGACCGTCGCCAGGAGGGATTTCGGGCCGGCTGGTTCGGGAAGATGCACCGTCTCGAACTCGACGGCACCGAGGCTGATCTGAAGTTCACGAACGTCGCGAGCGAGGCTCGACAGCAACGGATTGGCGGATATCAGCGCCGACCCGTCTTCCGAACGTCGGATCGTGCTCTCACTTCGAGGTTGCATGCGCGAGCTCATCGTGGCCCACAGCGCAGGGCTGGGGTGCGGAAGCCAGATGTGCACGTCCCGATTCGCGCTGAGTGCGCTCAAGATCATTCGCTGATCGACCGGCAGCCGTGTCGGCCCGAAGACCGACAGACGTTCCGGCAGGTCGACCAAGGCCGGGTCCTCGACCAGCGCGCTGCTCACGAGCCCCAGTCGCTCTGCCGGCCCCGGAACGTCGATCTTGTCCGCGACGATGCACCACAGGCGTGCCTGCCATTCGAAATCCTCCGACAGTGCCGATCCGTGTCCGTCGGTCAACCGCCCGGCGGCCCAGTCGATCAGCATCTGCGGGCGTTGCGCGGCGTAACTGCGGAAGAGTTCGGTGACGTGCGTAGCGGAGGCAAACCGTCGACCTTCACGATGGCCTTCGAGATGCTTCGCCAGGACTCCGCACCAGGGCTCGCCGAGGGACTCGTCGATCACATCGAGAACCGTCCACACCAATCGCGTCGGCGACCATGGGTCGTCGTCAGCCGTGATTCCACTGACCGCGGCGACGGACTCCGCGACCAAGCGCGCGGGTGAAGGAAACGCGATGTTCGCAGAAATTCCGTCCACTGCTGACGGCCCGGACGTGCCTAGCTGGGAGGACAGCCGCTGATTGAGCCAACGCTCAACGCCCTTAGCCGGAACCGCAACAGTTTCTCGGGCGAAGGGATCCGACAGCGGTGTACGGAGGAGCGTGGCCAACGCCGAGACCAAGGTGTCCGAACGCTCGGCCCGGTACAACTTCAGCAATCTTCGCTCCCCTCACTCCGTCCAGACGTCCATCTCACCACGGCGATGTGACATGCCACGCCGAACCAGCCTCACGCAGCGGTGACGCGCAGGCAACATGACCGCAACCGGACGTTCGTACTGTGCGGGAATGACCAGTCCCGTCGCCACACCTCGCCCCGCTGGAACCGGTCTCGACATCTCCGGCCTCGGCAAGACCTTCGAGATGGGTCGTCGGTCGGTGACCGCGCTGACCGACGTGTCCCTTCAAACCAGCGAAGGCTCCTTTCTGTCTCTGCTCGGGCCCTCCGGATGCGGGAAGTCCACCGTTCTCCGCATCCTTGCCGGCCTCGATACTCCGACGTCGGGAACAGCACTTGTCAACGGACAGTCGCCCGCCGAGTTACGCAAGCGCCGCGAACTCGGAATCGCCTTCCAGGATTCGGCTTTGCTGCCGTGGCGAACAGTGGCCTCCAACATCAAACTGCCGCTGCAGGTTGCCGGCATCGATCCCGACCCCGAGCTGATAGCCGATCTGATCGCGCTCGTCGGCCTCGAAGGATTCGAGAAAGCCAAGCCCGCCCAATTGTCCGGCGGTATGCGTCAGCGTGTGTCGATCGCACGATCGCTCGTGGTCAAGCCGAGTGTCCTGCTACTCGACGAGCCTTTCGGCGCACTGGACGATATGACCAGGCAACGGCTCAACATCGAATTGCTCAGAATCTGGACCGAGAAACCGGCGACCACATTGATGGTGACGCACGGAATCGCCGAGGCTGTGTTCCTCTCCGACGTCGTCGCCGTCATGACGCCGCGGCCCGGACGCGTCCTCGAAGTCGTGCCGATCGACCTGCCGCGCCCACGGACACCCGAGATGATGCGGACACCTGAGTTCCACGAGATCCACGACTACCTCTCCGGCCTGCTCTTCGGAAAAGCAGGCGTCGCATGACCATTACCGATATCGAGAACGTCGCGACCGCGGCGGCGCAGCCATCAGCGCCGCGCCGGATCCGATTGAAGCGTCCGACGTGGTTCGGGGGTGCAGTCGGTATCTGCGGACTGATCGCACTCTGGTGGATTCTCGCGGCGGCCGGTGTTGCGGGAGGCACGATTCCGACGCCGTGGGTGGTTGTGTCGACGATGTTCGACGACGGCTGGTCGCTGTACGGACCCAATTTCACCGTCACGGCTTCCGGTGCGCTGCAGGGCTTTATCTGGGGAAATCTGCTGGCGATCACGCTTGCCGTGCTGGTCGTTCTCATTCCGCCTATCGAGGGATTGGCCACACAATTGGCGATCCTGAGTTACTGCACACCGCTGTTGGCGCTCGGCCCGATCATCCTGGTCGTCTTCGGCGGCCGGACCCCCACAATCTTCCTCGCCGCGATGTACTGCTTCTTCACCACGATGGTCGGCACACTCGCAGGCCTGAGATCGGCAGACAAGACGAGCCTCGATCTCGTCGCCGCCTACGGCGGTGGGCGTTGGCAGAAGTTCACCAAAGTTCAACTGGTGAGCGCACTTCCGAGTACCTTTGCCGCTCTCAAGATTGCCGCACCTTCCGCTGTACTCGGCGCTATCCTCGGTGAGTATCTCGGCGGGGTGGACAGCGGGATCGGCGTCGCACTCACAGCCGCTCAGACGTCGTACAACGTCCCGCGAACGTGGGGAATGGCCATCGCCGCCGCCTTGCTCGCCGGCCTGGGATATGCCGTCGTCGCAGCGATCGCCCGGCTCGTCACCCCGTGGACGAGCGCTCCGGGAGCACGGAAATGACCGCGGTCCGAGGAACATTGAGATTCCTCGCTCCGATTGCCATCGCCTCGGCCCTGTTGCTTGTCATCTGGGTGGTCTTCCTCAATGCCTTCCCCCAGGTGGGTCCGCGTGTGGGAAAGACGCCGGCCGACGTCTGGGAGTATTTGTTCTCCGGCCCTAAATCTGCTGACGCTCGTTCGGGCATCATCGACAATCTGTTCATCACTCTGCGCGACGCCGGTGTCGGCTTTGCCGTCGGAATGACTGCCGCGCTCGTGGTGGCATCGATCTTCGTCGTTTCCCGCACTGTCGAACAGACTTTCATGCCCGTTGCAATGCTTCTACGATCTGTTCCTCTCGTTGCGATGACCCCGATCATCGTCCTGATATTCGGCCGCGGAATCGTGGGTGTGACGGTCATGGTTGCGATAGTGGTGTTCTTCCCGGCGCTGGTCATGATCATGGTCGGTCTACGTGCCGCTCCAGTTCAGGCGCAAGATCTCATAGCTGCGTACGGCGGGAGTCGTTGGACCGCATTGCGAATGGTGTCCGTACCGTCCGCACTTCCGGCGGTGTTCGCCGCCGCTAGGGTGTCAGTGCCCGGCGCTTTGATCGGAGCACTGATCGGCGAATGGCTCGGTAGCGGTCAAGGCTTGGGTTCGAGCATGATCAAAGCCATTCCGCGCTATCAGTACAACGAACTGTGGGCATCTATCGTGGTGATCACCGTGGTGTCGATCATCCTCTACGCCGTGGTCGGAATCTTCGAAAACATCGCCCTGTCTCGTTTCGGGCCTTCTGCCGGCAAGTCGTGACATCTGTTAACACGACCTCAACAAACTCTGTCTCCCAAGCAAACTGAACGAAACCGACTGGCCCTAGTGTTCCGATTCATGACGCCATTCAAGCCCGTCCGCCAGCTGGACCGCAGGGCCTTCTTCCGATACTCCGCGCTGACCGGCATCGCAGTCGCCGGTAGCGCGTCATTGCTCGCGTGTAGCAGTGACTCCAGCAGTTCGAGTGGCGGAACCACGGACGACGGTTCCGAATTCGGAACAGTTGCAGTGCAGTTGTCCTGGATCAAGAACATCGAGTTCGCCGGCGAGTACTTCGCTCTGGACAAGGGGTACTACAAGAATGCCGGGTTCGGGAATGTCGACCTGGTGGCAGGTGGCGCAGCCGGTACCGGCGTCGAAGCCGGCTTGGACACCGGCAAGGTCTGGATCGGAATGTCCGCACCGCAGCTCACAGCCCCCGCTGTACTCGACGGGCTGGACGCAAAGATCGTCGGTGCGACATTCCAGAAGAACCCGTTTGCAATTGTCAGTTCTGCTGCGGCACCGATCAACTCGCCGCAGGACATGATCAGCAAGAAGATCGGCGTCCAGGATTCCAATCAGCTCGTCTTCGGAGCTCTCCTGGCAGCAAACGGCCTGACCGAAAGCCAGATGACGATCGTGCCCGCGCAGTTCGATCCGAGCCCCTTGGCGAACGGCGAGGTGGACGGTTGGGTCTCCTACGTCACCAACGAGCCGATCACGCTGGCCGCCAAAGGTTTCCCCAACGCCCACTTCCTCTTCGCGGACTACAACCTGCCGTTGGTCGCCGAATCGTTCACGGTTCTCCAGTCCACCATCGACAACGAGAGGGACAAGCTCAAGGCATTTCTGAAGGCCGAGATCCAAGGCTGGAAGGACGCGGTCGCCGATCCGGCAGAGTCGGCACGGCTCGCCGTCGAGGTCTACGGCAAGGACCAGAACCTGGAACTCGACGAACAGATCAAGGAGGCCACCGCACAGAACGATCTTGTGGTGTCGGCGGATACCAAAGCGAACGGGTTGTTCACGATGACACCCCAACTGATCGAACAGAACATCGCAGCGCTGTCGAAAGCGGGACTGGAGATCACGGCGGACCAACTGTTCGACATGTCGATCCTCGAAGAGGTGTACGCCGAGAATCCAGATCTCATCTGACGGTGCCGGTCAGTTCAGATGCGTGTCCGAGGGAGTCGGCCTGCGGGTGCGCCCGCTCCCGTCGGTGTCGAGGTCGAACCGTGACGGAGACCTCGCGTTTCATCCGGAGGCATGCTGCCACCGGAGATGCCCGATGATGACGGTGGCGGCAGTGAGCATTGCCGCGAGGTAGACCGGGATGGCGATGTGTGTCTTCATCAACAGAGCCCCCGTGACAGCGCCGGCGAAGATCAAAAGGACTGCCCACAACCTGCGGTTGACCAGACGGGCAAATCCTTTGTGGAGGAATGATTCGCCCGCCAGCGCAGTGATCGTCGAGGTGACGACGACGGTGGTCATGTCCTTGACCGCCAGGAATCGCGCGGTGCAGGCTTGAGCCCCCATTTGCACGGCGATGATGCAAGCAATGGCGACTCCGAGTGTCGAGTTGCCCTCGACCGGGAAGACGAGCAGGGCGGTGCCGGCCGCCACCAACACCACAACGCCGACACTGAGCACCATGGTGACCGGCGAACTCCACCCCGGTGAGCATCGACGCAGAACAAGGCCGCTGAGCGCAGCCCCCAGCATGAAAGCAGCCAACGCCAACAGTGGACCCACGACTGGCAGGCTGTCCTCGCCCGCGACGCCCATTCCGAGGATCACGATGTTGCCGGTCATATTGCCGGTGAAAATCCGGTCCAACCCGAGGTAGCCGACTGCGTCGAGCAGCCCGGTCACGAACGTCAGCACCATCATGAGCCACAGCTGCAAATACTGATGTGAGACCGTCCAAGCAGTCCGGCCGATCGGGAGCGACGCCGAGTCGTTCGGATCGGTGCTGGAGGTGGTCGTATCGGTAATACTCACTCGAACACCAGCGCTGCCCCGTCGCTGCGCGGATCGGCCCCGGCGTCCAGGGCGCCGTCGGCGGTCACGCGGGCAACCATGGAGTGCCCGGCATTGCTGTCGAGTTTGTGCCCCGTGGTGACGGTGAGTGTGGACCGGTTGATCTGTTCGACTGCAGTCTGTTCGAGAGTGGGCTCGACGAGCACCTTGTCGTTGGTTGTGCCTGCCTCTAGGCCGCCGACGATGAACCGAGGCGCCGACACCGTTGCCTGTGCGCTCAGTCCACTCAACGCACGCAGAATCAGTTGGGTGTGGATCTGCGATTGCGCTTTCCCTCCCATGGTTCCGTGTGCGGCGACGGTGCCGTCGTCAAAGGTCGCTATGACCGGTACGAGGGTGTGCGCGGGTCGTTTACCCACCTCGACGTGATTGGGTGAGTTGGTGTCGAGAGTGAAGAATGCGGCGCGATTGTGCAGCACCAGCCCGGTATCAGGTTCGAGCAGTTGCGAGCCGAAAGAATGGAATACCGACTGGATCAGCGACACGGCGGTGCCATCGCGCGAGACAGCCGCGATTCCCACAGTGTCGCCGCCGGGGCGCGGAGTTGCCGCTGAGACCAAGCGGGGTGCCCCTGCAAGCCGTGCAGCGGCCTGGGCGAACGCCGCCGTGTCACTGCTCACGGTGAGCAGTTCGTCGATATCGACGTGTGCGTGGCGCGGGTCGGCCAGGTAAGTGTCTCGGTGTTCGTCGGAGTCGTAGAAGATTTCGGCGAGCACTCCGGCATCGATCGAAGTCGGGCTCGGGCTGCCGACCAAGGCGGCACCGAGAGACCGCAGCAGGGTGTAGCCCTGCGAGTTCGGCGGCGCGGTGGACACGGAGAATCCCGCGAAGTCTCTAACCAAGGGTGGTTCGATGGTGGGGTGGTGCCGGTACAGGTCGTCGCGGGTAACGGGTACGCCCAGTTTCTGCAGCCCGGATGCCACGCGGGCGGCGGTGCGGCCGCGGTAAAACGAATCGAGCCCGTCCTGGGCCAGATCGCGCAGCGTGCGAGCCAGTTCGGGTTGCAACAGCAAGTGGCCTGCCGGGACAGGACGTCCATCGTCGAGGAAGAACTTCGCGCGCATTCCCGGATCGGCCCATAGACTTTCACGCTCGATCTCGATGGACTCCGCGAGACCGGGACTGACCGGGACGCCCTCTTCTGCCAGCTTGATCGCCGGTGCCAACACCGTGGATGCGGGCAGAGAGCCACCCGTATCGAGAAGCGCCGTCCATCCGGATACCGCGCCCGGCACCGACACCGTCAGTGGACCGCTGATCGGCATCGATGTCATCGACTCGAACAATTCGGTGACCGGGGATCCGGAGCCGTATGCACCTGAGGCGTTGATGCAGATCTGTGTACCGTCCGGGCGGCGAAGGACCGCGATCACGTCACCGCCGACGCTGCACATGTGTGGGTACACCACGGTCAGCGCGGCAGCGGCGGCCACCGCCGCGTCGACGGCGTTGCCACCCGCTTCGAGAACGGTGCGAGCAGCATCGATTGCGGCGCCGTGGGGTGCGGCGATTGCAACGTGGTGAGTACCACTTGGACGATCGGACATTTTGTCATCTCCTGGTTTAGATCCCCGGCTCGGGCCGGGGTGGAACAGCAATTTATGCGCGGTACTTGCCGACGGCAGGTGCGAGGGAAAGGTCAGTGCACCCGTGCAATCGCGATTCGATAACCGCCGTAGAGAGCAGCCGCGACGAGGACAGATACGAGCGCGGTCACACTGAAGAAGACGAATTCGGTTGCCGGGTCGTATGTTTGGGCGAGCAGGCCGGCGAGAGTCGATCCTCCGGCCATGGTGAGAAAGTACAGCGCCGTCATCTCCGCCTTGTGCGCCCGCGGAGCCAGCTGCGCGGTGGCCGACAGTACCGAGGGAACGACCGCGATCTCTCCCGCTGCGAACAGGAACATCGCAACGAGAACGACGATCACCGAGTTCGTCGCCCCGGTAGATCCGGCCAGCACGGCGAAAACTGCCATCGCGGCGGCAAGTAGGGCGATCCCCCCGAACACCTTTGCGCCGGGGTTGGGCTGCCGGTCACCGAGCTTGGTCCACGACAGCGCGTAGAGCGGCGCGAGTACGGTCGCGAACAAACCCTCGAGGGTGATGATCAACGCAGCGGGCATCGTTACCGATCCCACAGTCAGGTCGACTCGAGTATCCACATACACGGCCAGCGTGGTGAACAGCTGAAACAGCAAAGTCCAGAACAGCAGACTGCTCAGAAACATCGGAATGTAGGCGACGATTCGTCCACGTTCCACGTCTTCGGTCTTCCGGGACGAAAGCAGCTTCGCGAAATAGGCGAGACTGGCGATGACGATGACGACCGTCAAGACTGTGCTGATGTTGTCCAGGTTCAGGGCCCCGCTGAACACGGCCACCGCGATCGCGGCCGCAGGAGCAACTGCCAGTGCTACGGCCATCGCCCAGCGAGAGCGTGGCAGCGGGTTCGGAACCGTTCGCGTTGCGGCCGGCAACCTCCCGTAGCCGGCAAGGTACTGAGCCAGTCCGCACAACATGCCGACCGCCGCTGCACCGAAGGCGAGGTGGAAGCCTACGGAACTCTGCAACACCCCGGTCAGCACTGGCCCGAGGAACGCACCCAGCGAAATGCCCATGTAATAGAGCGAATACCCGGCGTCACGCCGTTGGTCGTCGTCCGCGTACAGCATGCCGACCATGGCGGTCACGTTTACTTTCAGCCCGCCGGTACCGGCCACGATGAGGATCAACCCCGCTGCCACCCCGGCGACCGCTGGAACCAGTGCCAGGACGAGGTGGCCGAGAAGGATCAAGACGGCCGAGTAGAGAACGACGGTCCGCGGGGCTACCACTCGGTCAGCGATCCAGGCACCCACCATCTGTGACACGTAGATCGCACCGCCGTAGGAACCGGCTACGCCGACAGCCACATTGACATCGAGACCAAGCCCGCCGTCAGTGAGCGAGTAGTAGAGGTAATAGGCAAGAATCACCTGCAACCCGTAAAAACTGAATCTTTCCCACAGCTCGGTTCCGGCCAGGGTGACCAAACTGCGGGGGTGGGACATAAGCGTCGATTTAGGAGCTGTCGAACTCTCCGGAGCGACTGGTATCTGGACTGCTTCGTCCATCGTCATCGTTGTCCCTTTCCATAACTATGTCCTGCCGCGCCGGCACTGCGATCGGGTGGCGGACTCAGCGGGGGCGATAGTTTGTAGGCAGCTCCGCCGCTCGCGAGTGATTCAGATCATAGGGACTGGTAGGACCAGATAGTCAAGGAGAATGAGGAAATTTATCGGCTCTATCATCAATAACCTGGAGAAATGCAGCAGCACTGGTATTTTGGTGGGACCAGACGGAGAGGCGGGTCGAAGTGACAGCATGGTCCGAGATCGATATCACCGGCGCTTCGGTGCCCGAACGCCTGAGCGGGCGTATCGCCCAACTGATCGACAGTGGCCGAGTTGGACCGGGATCTAAACTTCCCAGCGAACGGGAGCTGATGACTATGCTCGGCGCCTCACGGAACTCGATACGCCACGCGCTACAAGACCTGGAGCTGCGTGGCTACGTAACGCGGAAGCCGCGGGCGGGGCGGATCGTCGCCCCCGTGGAAATGCGGGCGCTCGCCGAGGGCAGCATTTTCGGCGTGATGAGTAGCGATCAGAGAACGGTTCGCGAAGTAATGGATCTTCGGTCCGTCGTCGAGCCGCCGATCGCCGAACGCGCGGCGGTGCGCCATCGACCGTCCGAAATCGAAGTACTACGTGAGCCCCTGGAAACCTCCGAACGCGAACTCTCACGGACACCGCCCTCACTGCAGGTACTCCAGGTCTGCGACGTTCAGTTCCACCTCGCAATCGCCAGATTGGCCCACAACCCCATGCTCCGGAAGCTCGTGAACGAGACAAACGAATGGATGGCGCCGTCACGGCAAACCATGTTCCAAACCGAGCAACGCATGCAGCAATCAGTAAATGCGCATCGGAAAATTTTCCACGCCATCGCGGACCGAGATCCCGCACGCGCCAGAAAGGCCATGCAAGACCACCTTGTAGACGTCCTCCGGACGATCGAACCACTTGCAGGCTGAGCGACGCGCCCGTGAATCTCAGTTTCACTGCACTGGCCGTGCCTGTTCGGCATCTAGATCACACAGCGGACAGTGGGCGATGGCAGGGCGGTAGAAGCTGTTCCGTCGCTTGCGATTTGGCTGAATACGAACAGCCAACCGTCATCCACGTCTAATCCGACCCCATTGCTTTCGTCTCGAAACCGCTCCTGTTGGTCATACCGCCACAGCGCCTGGCGCTACTGGCCGAAAGTGAACCTGAGACTCGCATTTATCAAGGTGTTGAGCCGCTTTCGCATCCCGACAACCTCCGCCTCGGGCGGTATCGGATCGTCCAAGAAGAGCGTCCAACGCAGCATCGTGCTGTTTCCAACCGCCTCGATGTCGAATCGGATGACGGCGTCGGGGCGGTCCGGCCAGATCGAGGACCAGATCACCAGCTCCGGTTCCTCAGCCCTGACGATCGCCGGTGCGATCTCGCTCTCGAGCAGTTCCAGCCAGTGCCGAGCGGGCTGGCGGTACGGATCGATCAATGCCTCGAACATGAAGCGCGCAGGCGGCGGCTGGCTCCGGCGCCTCGTCGCGACTTGCTGCATGGCTCGAGCGTAACCGCCCCTAGGAGATACACCTCTACCTTCACCGTGCTGGATCCACGAAAACTGGGATAAACCGGGCACTGGCGGAGGACACTCAGGAGCACATCCGTCTGGGAGGGCCGCTCATGCGTAAACGCCATCAAATCCTGCTTGCAGTGTCCGCAGCGATCGGGCTGTCGCTGACGCCGATCAATGCGTCGGCAACACCGAGTACAGGGGTACACGGTGAAATCCTCGGGCAGGTGACATTCGACGGCAAGGACTACATCCTGCGCCAGATCACCATCGACCCCGGCGGTTCCACCGGTTGGCACTTCCACGACGGGACGCTCTACGCACTGATCGCGCAGGGCACGCTGAGCCACTACCGATCCGATTGCTCCGTCGACGGGATATACAGCGCTGGAAATACATTGATCGAACCCAGCGGTTCTGATCATGTGCACATCGGAAACAACTCTCAGACAACACCATTGGTACTCGAGGTCATTTACGTCAATCCGACGGGGAGCCCCCTGTCCGAGGATGCTGCGCCTCCCAACTGCCAACTACCCGGCTGACGGGGCAGAAGAGGTAAAGCGCACCGGCATCGATTCGAGTCCGGACACGAAGTTGGCGGCACGCCGCGGCAACGGCGCGTCGGTGGCAAGTTCCAGGTCCGGCAGCCTGGCGAACAGTTGCTCGAACATGATTCTTCCCTCGAGCCTGGCCAGCTGATTACCCAGACAGAAGTGAGTTCCGAAGCCGAAGGCCACGTGCGGGTTCGGTGTGCGGCCGATATCGAACTGTTCGGCGTTGACGAACACGGATTCGTCGAAATTTGCAGATTCGAAGAGCAGAAGCATTTTCTCGCCTGCCTTCAGCTGCGCACCGAAGAAATCGGTATCACGTGTCAGGGTTCGAGCCATGTTCTTGATCGGCGACGACCACCGCAGCATCTCCTCCATCGCCAGAGGAATGGCATCGGGATCGTCGACCAGTTCCCGATGCTGGTCCGCATGGCGCAGCAGCTGTTCCATGCCACCGCTCAGGACGTGCCGTGTGGTCTCGTCACCGCCGATGAGAATCAGTAGGGACTCGTTGACGATTTCCTGATCGGAGAGAGCCTCGCCGTCGACCTCACTGTGTATCAACGTGCTCACCAAATCGTCGGCCGGCTCGCTCCTCCGCTCGGCGATGGCTCGCATCATGTACGCGGTGAAGTCGACATACGCAGTCATCATGGCTTGCAGCTGCTCCTGGGAAGCGTTGCTTCCCAGTGCTTTCACCAGATCGTCCGACCACCGCAGAAACAAAGCGCGTTCTTCCGGACGGACACCCAACATGTCGCCGATGACCGCCATAGGCAGCGGTGCCGCCAAGTCTGCGACGAAGTCGGCTTCTCCTTTCTCACAGACGGCGTCGATCAGTTGATCGCAGATCTCCCGGATACGGACGGCCTTGGCTTCGACCTTCTTACGTGTGAAACCCGCGTTGACCAAGCGTCGACGCGTGAGGTGCTGCGGGTCGTCCATGTCGATCATCTGCGGCAACGGACCCGTTTCGGGGCGGATGCCACCGGCGTTGGAGAACAGTTCGGGATCCCGCTCGGCTGCGACGACGGCGTCGTAGCTCGCGGCCGCGGTGATTCCGTTGGCGTCGTCTCGGTACACGGGCTCGTGATCACGCATCCAGGCGTACGCGTCGCGCACATTCCCGAGGTCTCCGCTGTAGAAGCGTCCGTCGATCAAATCGAAGGTCGGTCTGGTAGCCATCACTCCACCTCTCGCACAACCCTTGCCTCAATAAGTAGAACCTGTTCCTATATAGCGTGGGGCGTTTTCACCGAAGCCGAACCGGAAAACCTCCAGAATCAGCACGCGAGCCCGCCGGAGCAACGACCAGGAGACACGCATGGACGACGACACCGCCTCAGCGGGCATACCCACTTTCACCGGCAGATCGATACTGGTGACCGGCGGCGGTAGTGGCATCGGCCTGGGCATCGCTCGTTCGCTGGTTGCGGCCGGCGCTCACGTGACGATCTGCGGACGCAACAAAGTGAAACTGGATGCTGCTGCCGAATCGATCCGGCAGTCGAATCCGGCAGGATCGGTCGGCGTCTCCTCCGCCGACGTCACGATCGAGGCAGACGTCGTCGCCGCTGTCGCCGCAGCGGTGTCCGTCACCGGAAAGCTCGACGGAGTGGTGGCCTGCGCCGGTGGGAACGAAACCATCGCCCCGGTCACGCAACTCGACGTCGACGCGTGGCGCCGCACCGTCGACCTCAACGTCACAGGGACCATGCTGACGATCAAGCACGGCGCCCGGGCACTGGTGGCAGGAGGCGGCGGATCCATCGTCGCGATCTCGTCGATCGCCAGCAGCAACACACATCGCTGGTTCGGCGCATACGGCGTCTCGAAGTCCGGCGTCGACCACCTGGTGCAGTTGGCGGCAGACGAACTGGGCGCCAGCAACATTCGTGTCAACGCGATTCGGCCGGGGTTGACCCGAACGGATCTGGTCGCGCTCATCACCGACGGTGGCCCCATCCTCGACGACTACCTGGCCAACACTCCACTCGAACGCGTCGGTGAAGTCGAGGACGTCGCCGGACTCGCTTCCTTCCTCCTCGGACCGCAATCCACCTGGATCACCGGGCAGATCATCAACGTGGACGGAGGCCAAATGCTGCGCCGCGGACCGGATTTCCGCTCGATGCTCGAACCCGTCTACGGCTCCGACGGACTCCGCGGGGTGGTCGCGCCATGAGCTACACGATTCTGGGCAAGAAGGTCGAGATGCCGGTCGAAGTTCGCACCGCGTCGGCCTTCATGGCGCTGTACTCGGTACCCAGCGCAACCGCGCAGTCGATCATCGACTACACCGGCTTGACGGTGCTCCAGTACCGGCCCGGTCGGGCGCTGTGCGGGCTGGTTTTCGTCGACTACATCGACGGAGATCTGGGCCCGTACAACGAATTCGGAGTGACGTACATGGTGCGCAGCCACACTGCGCCTCCCGAAACCTCGGTGCTGGGAGATCTACGTTCACTCGCTGCGGGAACTGCGGGGGCGCTCATTCACGAGTTGCCGGTGGACGGCGAATTCACCAAGGCCGCCGGCCGGGAAATCTGGGGGTTCCCGAAGGTGCTTGCCGAATTCGACACCGAGCACGTCGGCTCGGTCAAGCGCGGATCCGTCTCGCGCGACGGCAAACTCATCACACAGTTGAGTGTGAAATCCGGCGTCAGCGTGCCGGGCGGTGGAGCCAACATGTCGTTGGCCGCGTACTCACATCTCGACGGCGTCACCAGGTGCACGTCGTGGGACATGGCGCCGACCGGCGTCAAATCGCGACCTGGTGGAGCCGAGGTGCAGCTGGGCAGTCACCCGATGGCGGCGGAGCTTCGGAAACTCGGACTCCCCCGCCGTGCCTTGATGACCACGACCATCAAGAACCTGGCGATGACGTTCGGGGAGGCGACAGCGATCTGAGTGTCAGCCGACGGCACCCCTTTCGGTCGCGTGTGACTCGGGCTACACTCCTGGACGGTTGACCAACTCGCGTCAGACCGCCCGAAAGGACACTCGTGCAGATCACCCGACGCACCGTACTGGCAGGCGCTGCCGCCGCACCTGCGCTCGCCGCTCTGTCGACGAACCAGGCCGTCGCAGCTTCGTCGGCACGCTCTGATTCACCCGCACGCACCGACAAGTCGTCGGCGTCACTGCAGGTGGGCGCCGGAATTTCCGATGTGACCGGACCGGTCGCCGAAGTCGGCATGATGGGCTACTCGAGCTTCGACCAACGCGCCGAAGGTCTGCACCAGCGAATGCGCGCACGCGCCTTCATCTTCGAGTCCGGCGGGTCGCGGGTCGTCTACGTCTGCGTCGACAACTGCATGATCTTCCAGTCCGTGCACGACGAGGTTCTGCGCCGGCTGGCCGGAAAATTCGGCGATATCTACACCGAACGCAACGTCATGTTGACAGCCATCCATTCACACGCGGCATGTGGTGGGGCCTCGCACAACTACGCGTACAACCTCGCAGTTCTCGGCTTCGAATTGCAGGTGTTCGAAGCCGAGGTCAACGGCATGGTCGAGGCGATCAGCGCTGCCCACGAGAACCTGGCGCCCGGCACGGTACGTTTCGGCCGGTCCGATCTCACCGACGCGAGCGTCAACCGATCACGAGTGGCGTTCGATCTCAATCCCGAAGAGGACAAGGCCTACTACCCCGGCGGCAACGATCACCACATGCGGGTCATGCGAATCAGCCGGGGCAGCAAGGACATCGGGGCGATCAACTGGTTCGCCACCCACTGCGCCTCGCTCACGAACGAGAACCATCTCATCTCCGGGGACAACAAAGGTGCCGCGGCGTACTTCTGGGAGCACGACGACCAGGGCGTGCGCTACCTCGACGGCGACACCAGCTTCATCGCCGCATTTCCGCAGACCAACAGCGGCGACATGTCACCCAACCTCTTCCTCGAACCCGGACGTGGACCGACCGACGACGAATTCGAGAACGCACGCATCATCGGACTGCGCCAGGTCGCGGCGGCTCAAACTGCCTTCCACGCGGCGTCCGAAACCGTCACCGGTGGCGTCGACAGTCGGATCATGTACCTGGACATGGCAAATCAGGTGGTGAGTGGGAGATTCACTCCGGATGGGCGCGAGCATCGCACCGCGCCGGCTGCGATCGGCGCGGCGATGAGCGCCGGAAGCGTCGAGGACGGACCGGCAATTCCGATCTTCCCCGAGGGCACCAGGAACCCCATGATCGACGCACTGGGCGGCATGGATGCCCCTGTGCCTCAATGGCTTCAGGATGCACAGGCCCCCAAGCTCGTAGTCGTTCCGGTCGGCCTGTTGCCACCGGGCGGATGGGTACCGAACGTACTGAAGATCCAGATCCTGCGGATCGGCCAGTTCTACATCGTCGGTGGCCCTGCGGAATTCACCATCGTCTCCGGATTACGGGTGCGTCGAACCGTCGCCGACGAGCTTGGGGTTCCCCTCGAGAACGTCATCTTCCAGGGATACGCGAACTCGTACTCGAGCTACTGCACCACGCCACAGGAATACGATTCGCAGCAGTACGAGGGCGGTTCGACGATGTTCGGCCGTTACACACTGCCTGCCTATCAGCAGGGGTACGCCGCTCTCGCAGCCGCGATGCGCGATGGCACCGAACCTCCTCGCGGCCCCGCGCCGGCCGACCTGTCCGGGTTCCAGCCCAGCTTCGGACCTGGCGTCGACTTCGACGAACCTTTGCCGGGAACACAATTCGGCGATGCGACCGTCCAGCCAGGCGACAGCTCACCGGGCGGGCAAGTTGCCGTCGAGTTCGTCACCGGCCACCCCAAGAACGACACTCACCGAAACGGGACCTTCTACGAGATCCAGCGAAATACCGGCGGATCCTGGACGCGCGTCGCCGACGACAACGACTGGTCCACCAAACTGCACTGGCGCCGGGTCGGGAGCAACGGTTCCGTCGTTCGCATCACGTGGGATGTTCCGGCCGATACTCCGGCGGGTACGTATCGAGTCCAACACTTCGGTGCGTCGAAGGCCCGGGGTACCGGCGCGATCACGCCCTTCTCCGGGGTGACCGCCGAATTCCGACTCACCTGACCCGCGCGGTGGCTGGGTTCAGGCTGCGGTCGGATGCAGCGAGGTGCTCGGCGCCGACTGCTCTGACGCTGCCGGGCGGTCGATCTTCGCCGCGACGATCAGAACCAGCAGACCGGCGACGGTGACTGCCGCTCCCATCCAGATCGGGGAGGTGAAGCCGAGCCCCGCAGCGATGGTGATTCCGCCCAGCCATGCCCCGAGTGCGTTGCCGACGTTGAAGGCGGCGATGTTGGCACCCGACGCCATGGTCGGTGCGGCCGACGCGTAGTTCATGATCCGCATCTGCAGGCCGGGAACCGTCGCAAAACCGAAGGCGCCCATGAAGAACAGCGAGATCACAGTCATGACCTTGCTCTCCGCGGTGGCGGCGAACACGATCAGAACGACGGTCAGGATCGCGAGAATCCAGACCAGCGCCTTCGTGAGCGAACGGTCGGCCGCCTTGGCGCCGAGGAAGTTACCGACGAACAGGCCCGAGCCGAAGAGGATGAGCAGCCACGGAACGCTGGACGTCGCGAAGCCGGTCACCTCGGTGAGGGTGAAGGCGATGTAGGTGAACGCTCCGAACATTCCGCCGTAGCCGAGGATGGTGATGACGATCGAGAGCCATACCTGCTTGTTGCGGAACGCCCCCAACTCTCCGCGCAATCCGCCGCCGGTCGTGCTGGCGGGTGTCGTCGGGACGAGTGCTGCAATTCCGATCAGGGCGATGACGCCGATGACGGTGATGGCCCAGAACGTCGAGCGCCACCCGAGTTGCTGGCCCAGCAGCGTGCCGAACGGAACGCCGAGGACGTTGGCGATGGTCAGGCCCGCGAACATCATCGCGATGGCGCCGGCGCGCTTGTTGGGCGCGACCATGTCGGCGGCAACCACCGAACCGATTCCGAAGAATGCACCGTGGCACAGCGCCGCGACGATGCGGCCGCCCATCATGACCTCGTACGACGGCGCGAGCGCGGACATCAGATTGCCGATGATGAACAGCACCATGAGCGAGAGAAGGACTTTCTTGCGCTCGAAGCGGGTGACGGCAGCGGTCAGGAGGATCGCACCGATCGCCACCGACAGTGCGTAGCCCGAGATCAGGTAGCCCGCGACGGACTCGGTGACCTCGAAGTCGGCTGAGACCTCGGGCAGGAGGCCCATGATGACAAATTCGGTGAGGCCGATTCCGAACCCGCCCATAGCGAGGGCAATGAGACCCAATGGCATCTCGATGTTCCTTTCACAGATTTACGCGTAAGCCGTTAGCGGGCGTGTGCAGTAGTTGCAGGCGCGCTATAAATAGTTGCACGCGCGCGCTACATGCGCAAGCTGGTAACCTGGAGCCGCAGGAAACGGACAAGGAGAATCACATGGGGATCGCCGACGACGCCGTCGAAATCCGTTCGCAAGGGTGGCGCACGCTCGCAGCACTGCACGGCGCCCTCGACACCGAACTGGAACGCGCGCTCCAGCGTGAGCACAAACTGTCCGTCGTCGAATACACCGTGCTCGACGCGCTGAGCCGCCAGGACGGCTGGCACATGCGCATGGCCCAGCTGGCCCGCGCTGCCGCACTGAGCAGCAGCGCCACGACGCGCTTGGTGAACCGACTCGAAGATCGAGGACTACTGACGCGCATCCTGTGCGCCGACGACCGTCGAGGCATCTACACCGAGTTGACGCCGGCCGGCCGCGAGCTTCTCGAAAGCGCACGGCCGACGCACGACGCCACCCTCGAGGCCGCGCTCGACGAGGCATGCAAAACGCCTGAACTCGCGCCACTGGTGCGCGCCCTGCACGAGTTACCCGTCGGCTAGAAGTCTGCCGGAAGCAGGGCACGCTCCGCGATGCCCGAGACCACCTGAGCGACAAACACACCCGCGTCGACCTCCGCCCGCCCACCACGCGCGGGGACCAGAACGTCGACGGTGCCGCCGTGCACCTCGTTGTCCCCGATCACCGCGATGTACGGGTCACGGTGAGTGCGCGCCTCGCGGATGCGACGTCCCAACGATCCGTCAGCTGCGATCGCCACTCGAACATCGTGAGCCTCGAGATCAGCCCGCAAACGCTCGGCCGCATCCCGATGTCGGTCGCCGACGGGCAGGATCGAGACTTGGTTGGGTGCCAGCCACGGCGGCATCCGTCCTTCGAACCTTTCGATCAAGAGCGCAGTCATGCGTTCCATCGACCCGAGCAAGCCCCGATGGATCATGACGGGGCGAGCCTTGGATCCGTCCTCAGCGGTGTACTCGAGGTCGAACCGCTCCGGTTGATTGAAGTCGAGTTGGACGGTGGAGAGTGTTTCCTCGCGGCCGTGCGCGTCTCGCACCTGGACGTCGATCTTGGGACCGTAGAACGCTGCCTCCCCCTTCGCTTCCACGTACTCGATCGAGCGTGCATTCAGCGCCCCGCGAAGGTGATCCTCGGCGTCCGCCCACTGCTCGTCGGTGCCGAGGTACTGCCCCTCTCCCCCTCTGATCGAGAGTCGGTACCCCCGTTCGGCAATCCCCAGAGTCGAGTAGCAGCGCTCGATCGCGTCGAGCGCGACGATCACTTCCGCTTGCACTTGTTGACGACTACAGAAGACATGTGCGTCGTCGAGATTGATCTGTCTGACTCGACTCAATCCGCTGAGAACTCCGGAGAGTTCGCTACGAAACATCGAGCCGAGTTCACGAACGCGGAAAGGTAGCTCGCGATAACTACGACCGCGAGCGGCGAATACCTGAGCGTGATGAGGACAGTTAGCCGGACGAAGGAGAAATGCCTCTCCGCCTATTTTCATTTCGGGGAACATGTCGTCCGAGAACTTGGACCAATGACCAGATCTCTCGTACAACTCTTTCTTCGCCATAACGGGGGTATAGACACCCCGGCACCCGGAGCGCGCTGCTTGTTCGGCGGCGAACTTTTCGAGTTCGCTCCTGATGATCGCGCCGTCCGGTAACCAGAGTGGGAGGCCTGCTCCGACAATGGGGGTGGTGGCGAATAACTCCAGCTCGCGCCCGAGTTCACGGTGGTCAACGCTCATGAGAGCTCTCCAAATCGTTCAAGGGGAGACGCACACGGAGCGAAGAAACAAGAAAACCCCGGGGCGATAACTCCCGGGGCTGAAAGGGTTCGGTCAGCAGTTGCTAAACGATGCGCCGGAAGAGAACCGGCGTCGTCGTGCTGTGCGCAATACTGACCATGTACGTGAGGTTACATCAACTTCCGACCCACCTACAGCCCGAATTGTCGGGCCTCTATGCTGACGCAACTGGGAAGGCGCAGCAGTAGCCAACGAAACACCCACGAAGAGCGAAGTTTCGGCAATCATGTCCGAACGTGAGGTTCTCGGATATGAGGAGGATGTGCGACGGTGCCGGACCACTTGCTCGAACAGTTGATCACCATTCCTTTGTTCACCGGAATCATCGGGTACATCACCAATTGGTCGGGCGTCCTGATGCTTTTTGCGCCGATCAACTTCCACGGGATCAAAGTGCCCGGCCTCAAACTGCTCTTCCCGTTCCTTCCCCGGCGCGTCCAGGTGATCCCCGCGATCACGAGCGACGGCCGATTCGGTTGGCAAGGGATCGTCCCTTCGCGGGCGGAGAAGATGGCGTCGATCGCCGTCGACAAATCCCTCGCGAAGGTCGGCAGCATTGCCGACTTCTACCGCGTTCTGGACCCGGACAGCATCGCCGAGCACTTGGTGAACATCTCGCGCAGTGAAGTGCGCGGCGTGGTCACCAGAATCATGACGGCCGAGAATCCTCAGCTCTGGCACAACCTTCCGACGTCGGTGAAGGAAGCCGTCTTCCGCAAAGTGGAGGACGACTTGCCGGCCAGCGTGCGCATGATCACCGACCGCATCGAAGAGGACATCGACGAGTTCATCGACGCGAAGCTGATGGTGATCCGCTACCTCTCCTCGCATCCCAAACTGCTCAACGACATCTTCCGCACGATGGGCAACAAAGAGCTCCGGTTCATGCAGAACTTCGGCTTCTACTTCGGTTTCCCGATGGGCTTCGTGCTCGTCGGAATCCTCCACCTGGTTCCGCAGTGGTGGGTGCTTCCCATCGGTGGCGTGATCATCGGATACATCGTGAACTACCTCGGCATCACGATGATCTTCGAGCCGATCACCCCCAGCCGTTGGGTGCCGTGGCGACAGGGACTTTTCCTCAAACGACGCACCGAAATCATCGCCGGGTACGCAAAAACCCTGGCCGATCACGTCGTGACGCTCGAGAACATCGGCACCGAACTCCTCGAAGGTCCCCGCTCGGACCGAACCCGACGGATGCTCGACCAGGTACTGCGCGAATCCGTCGACGACGCCGCCGGCTGGGCAAAGTCGGTCGTCAAGATGACCGTCGGTTCGCAGAGCTACAAGCGTCTGCCCGGCCTGGCCACCACCGAAGTGCTCGACCTGTACCCAAGGGTCTTCGAAGACGCAGAGTTCGCCGAGAGCCAGTCGGAGAAGATTCGTGTCTTCGTCACCGAACGCATGAGCATCCTTTCACCGGAAGATTTCAGCGAACTACTACGCTCAGCCGTCAAGCAGGACGAGTGGCTGTTGTTCGTACACGGGGCCGTGCTGGGCTCGTTTGCCGGTTTCCTACACCTCGCAATATTCGGAGTATGAGTCGGAGTATGAGTATGAGTGAGCACGACCACCGCCTGATCGTCGAAGCGGAATCGTACGACTGGGCTGCGGACATCACGCCGGTCGAATCCGTCGAAAAGCGTCTGATCCGTAGCCTTGTCGGGCTCACTGCCACGACGACGCTCACGTCGATCAAGCTGACGGGTTGGGCTTTCGGAACGGCGAAGGAGGCGACGCGACAGATCGTTCAGGCTGCCGCCGAAGCCGCGGCAGAAGCTGCTGAATCCGCCAACGTGCAATCCGAACGTCGGGCCGAGAACTCCAACGGAGACGGCTCGCGGACGGAGAACCTGCGGGCTGCAATGGCGCCTCGTACCAACCGCAAACAGAGCGTCGAGGCCACTCTCGCGGCGCTGCGGGCACGCGGCGACAGGTTGCTGGACCGTTCCGCGGACGTGACCGATCGCGACGATCTGCACCCGGCCTACGACCGGATCCTCGACGAGATCGCGCCGGACGAAGCTCGAATTCTCCGGCTGTTGGCCACTTCAGGTGCGCAACCGAGCGTGGACGTACGCACGGCGCGTCCGTTCGGCGTCGGCTCGGAGATGATCGACGAGGGTTTGTCGATGATCGGAGAACTGGCGGGATGCCGGCATCTGGATCGCATCAGCGCCTACCTGAACAACCTGCATCGGCTCGGTTTGGTGGCGTTCTCACGCGAGCCCGTCGAGGCCGACCGGTACCAGGTGGTCGAGGTGCAGCCGTCGGTGATCGAGGCCGTCAAGCGCGCGGGACGATCCAACAAGATCGTCCGTCGTAGCATCCTGCTGACGCCGTTCGGTGACGACTTCTGTCATACCTGTTTTTCGCTGTAGGGCCTCCGGCCCCGTGAGTGGTCAAGGAGCCCCTGGACTCCTTAACCACTCACGGGGGCTTGCCCCTACAGCCAGGTATCTTCCGTCGTGGTCGTCAGGAAAGCTTCCAGATCGTCACGCCAGGTAGCCGGAACAGTCTTGTCCGGTTCGATGCCCGTGTACTGCCCACGATAGAAGAGCAGCGGGCGTTCGGTCTTGATCTCACTCATCGACGACACCCGACCGAAGACGACGTAGTGATCACCGCCGTCGTGGACGGTTTCCACCGTGCAGTCGATGTGTGCGAGAGACTTGTCGATGATCGGCGAGCCCAGAGGTGATGGCGTCCAATCGATACCGGCGAACTTGTCCGGCTCACGTGACCCGAAACGAGCACACACCGCCTGCTGTTCCTCCGCCAACACGTTGACGGCGAACTTCCCGGTCCGCTCGATCGCCGCCCACGACCGAGAACCCTTGGTGGGGCAGAACAGCACCAAAGGCGGGTCGAGTGACAGGGCGGCGAAAGACTGGCACGCGAACCCGACGGGCTCACCGTCGTCGACTGTCGTGATGATGGTGATACCCGTGCAGAACTGCCCGAGAACCGTGCGGAACTGGCGTGGATCGATCGCCTGCTCCGCACTCACCGACGCGTCGGGCGAACTCACGGCTTCATTCCCACCGTGAAGTCGTGACCCCACAGGCTCACGGCCGTGCTTTCCCTCGCGATCCAGTTTTCGTCCTCGACCTCTAGTCCCTCACAACCAAATTCGATGTCGAACCCGCCCGGAGTCTTCATGTAGAACGAGAGCATCTCGTCGTTGACGTGGCGACCGAGCGTCGCCGACATCTTGACCTTCTTGCGCAGTGCTCGGTCGAGGCACAGTCCGACGTCGTCGGAGTTCTCCACCTCGAGCATCAAGTGCACGATGCCCGTCGGGTTGGGCAACGGCAGGAACGCCAAGCTGTGGTGACGCGGGTTGCAGCCGAGGAACCTCAGCCACGCCGGGTCGCCGTCCGCGGGTCGGCCGACCATCTGCGGAGGCAGACGCATCGAATCGCGAAGTTTGAATCCGAGTACGTCGCGGTAGAACCGCAGCGACGCGTCGTCGTCATCGGTGGTGAGCACGACGTGACCGAGACCCTGCTCCCCCGTCACGAACCTGTGTCCGTACGGGCTGACGATCCGGCGATGTTCGAGAGCAGCGCCGTGGAACACCTCGAGGGAGTTACCCGAGGTGTCCTCGAACGCGATCATCTCGACGACGCGACGGTCCTTGAGTTGCTCCGCCGTGCCTTCCTTGAACGGAACACCGGCTGCCGACAACCTGTCACGGATATCCTGCAGCTCAGCGGCATTCGCGGTTTCCCAACCCGAGACGAGCAGACGGTCGGTGTCGTTCGGAACGATGACAAGACGCGCCGGGAAGTCGTCCATACGCAGATACAGCGATTCCGCGTCGACGCCCTTGCCCTCGATCATTCCGAGGATCTTGAGTCCGTACTCGCGCCACGCAGCCATGTCGGTGGCCCCGATGCGCATGTACGCCAGAGATCGAATACCCATCATTTACCTCCGTCGAGCAGGAAGTCGGTTGCGAGCCGGTTGAATTCGTCGAACTTCTCGAGCTGCGCCCAGTGACCGCAACCGCCGAAGACGTGAAGCTGTGCGCGCGGGATCATCTTGAGCGCAACCAGTGCGCCGTCGAGAGGGTTGA
Organism: Rhodococcus sp. P-2; assembly: GCF_016598535.1. GTDB lineage: Bacteria > Actinomycetota > Actinomycetes > Mycobacteriales > Mycobacteriaceae > Rhodococcus_F > Rhodococcus_F baikonurensis. The sequence goes on from NZ_CP066779.1 coordinate 4,896,497, forward strand.
CCCGGTCCTCACGGCCCCAGATCAGCAACACACGCTGACGCAGCTTGTACGCCTCGCGCCAGAGCATGCCGAGCTCGAAGTCGCCGCTGGAGAAGGACTTACCCATCGCTTTGGCCGCAGCGAGCGACTCGGGAGTGCTGGCCGCAGCAAAACGTTCGTCGACGAGTTCCGGCGTGATCAGCTTCTGATCGAAGACCATGATCCGCAGGAACGCTTCGAGGTTCTCACGTGTGGGCTGGTAGCTGAACTTCCCGAGGTTCTTGACGCCCTCGGTGGGGTCCGGCGCAAACAGGTTGACACTGAGACCGCCGGGGCCCATCAGAACGAGGCGACCGGCGCGGTCCGGGTAGTCGAGCGCAAAGCGAACAGCAGCGCCACCACCGAGCGAATTGCCCAGCAGATCAACGCGACCGCTGATCTCGAGCGTATCCAGGAGATCGTTGAGCGCCGACGCACTGTGCACGAAGTACTGCGGATGCTCCGTCGGCTTGTCGGACTGCCCGTAACCGGGCTGATCGACCGCGATGACGTGAAAGTTCTTCGCCAACACCGGAATGTTGCGGGCGAAGTTCGACCACGACGACGCGCCTGGGCCACCGCCGTGCAGCAGCACGATGGTCTTGTCGTTGCCGACGCCTGCCTCGTGGAAATGCAGTTTCAGATCGGGGCGCACTTGCGCGAACCGCGAAGTGGACTCGTAGGTGAGAGCTTCTTCGGTGGTTGTCACTGAGCCTCCTCTAGACCATCGTGTCGGTGATCGGCAGACCGAATTCGCCGGTTCCGAACATGACGTATGCGCGTTCGGGATCGTTCGCGGCGTGGACGCGACCAGCGTGTGCGTCACGCCAGAAACGCTGAATCGGCGTGCCGTTCTGCAGCGCCGTGGCGCCGGAGTTCTCGAAGAGCTTGTCGATCGAGGCAATCGCACGGCCAGTGGCGCGCACCTGGTCACGTCGAGCGCGCAGGCGTAGTTCCATCGGAACCTCTTCGCCCGCAAGGATCAACGCGTACTCGTCGGCGACGTTGCCGGAGAGCTGACGCCACGCGGCGTCGATGTCGCTGGACGCCTCGGCGATGCGCACCTTGGCGAACGGATCGTCCTTCGACTTCTCGCCGGCGAACGCAGCACGAACACGCTTGCCTTGATGCTCGACGTGCGCTTCGTAAGCGCCGTACGCCATTCCGACGATCGGCGCCGAGATCGTGGTGGGGTGAATGGTTCCCCACGGCATCTTGTAGACCGGTGCAGTGTTCTTCTCGAGGCCCGGGGCGGTCAATTCGCTCATCGCCCGGAAGCTCAGAACGCGATGCTTGGGAACAAAAACATCCTTGACCACAACGGTATTGGAGCCGGTTCCACGCAGGCCGACCACATTCCACACGTCGTCGATCTGGTAGTCCTCGCGAGGAATCAGGTAGCTCACGAAATCGACTGCGCGGCCGTCCTTGAACACCGGACCACCGAGAACGGCCCAGCTGGCATGGTCACAACCCGAGGACCACGCCCACGCACCGTTGACCTTGTATCCGCCCTCGACTACTTCACCCATACCCATCGGAGCGTAAGAGGACGAGATGCGCACGTCAGTGTCGTTGCCCCACACGTCTTCCTGCGCCTGCTGAGAGAAGAGGGCGAGGTGCCAGTTGTGTACGCCGATGATCGAGGAGACCCACCCTGTGGAACCGCACGCGCTGGCGATCTTCTTGACCGCGGAGTAGAACAGCACCGGATCGGCTTCGTATCCGCCCCACTGCTTCGGCTGCAGCAAGCGGAAGAAGCCTGTTTCCTGGAGTCCCTTGATGGACTCGTCGGGGATACGACGCAGATCCTCGGTCTCCTGTGCGCGCTCGCGCAGTGCCGGCAGTAGTGCGTCGAGCCTCTGCATCACCTCGTGGCTGTCATGGTTACCCACTTCGACGCTCCCGTCTTCCTCGATCGGTTGGTTCACTTACACTTGAGACTAGAACACGTTCTCTTTTCTGTCGAGACGCTGACAAAGGTCCCGTTTGTGGCCGCAATGCTGTAACAAGTGCCCCCAAAATCTGGCGGAACCGGATCGAGTTCTATAACGTGTTCTACTAACAGCTAGAAGGGATGTGAGGTCACAATGGCGCAGATTCGCGAGATCGACGTCGGAACGGTGCAGACTCGTTTCGCCCGCGGTTGGCACTGCCTGGGTCTACTGAAGACCTTCAAGGACGGCAAACCGCACGCGATCGAGGCTTTCGGTACGAAGCTCGTGGTGTTCGCCGACAGCAAGGGCGACATCAAAGTTCTCGACGGATACTGCCGTCACATGGGCGGTGACCTCACACAAGGCGAGGTCAAGGGCGATTCCATCGCCTGCCCCTTCCACGACTGGCGCTGGGGCGGCAACGGCAAATGCACCGGCATTCCTTATGCCCGCCGCGTGCCTCCGCTCGCACGTACCCGCGCGTGGACGACCCTCGAGCAGAACGGTCAGCTCTTCGTCTGGAACGACCCCGAGGGCAACCCACCGCCCGAGGAGATCGTGATTCCCCGTATCGCGGGCGCGTACAGCGACGAATGGACCGACTGGACCTGGAACTCCATGGTCATCGAGGGTTCCAACTGCCGCGAGATCATCGACAACGTGGTCGACATGGCGCACTTCTACTACATCCACTACGCCTTCCCGACGTACTTCAAGAACGTCTTCGAAGGTGAGATCGCCACTCAGTACCTCAACACCACTGGCCGTCCCGACATCGGAATGGCCTCCCAGTACGGCGGCGACACGCTGCTTCGCTCCGAAGCTGCGTATTACGGGCCGTCGTACATGGTCAATCCCCTGTGGAACAGCTACAGCGGATACGAGGTCGAGAGTGTTCTGATCAACTGCCACTACCCGATCAGCCCGGACTCGTTCGTGCTGCAGTGGGGCGTGACGGTCAAGAAGCCGACGGGTGTCTCCGACGAGATGGCCGACAAGTTGGCCGGCAAGTTCACCGAGGGCATCAGCGAGGGCTTCCTACAGGACGTCGCGATCTGGAAGAACAAGACCAAGATCGAGAATCCCCTTCTCTGCGAAGAAGACGGCCCCGTCTACCAGCTACGACGCTGGTACGAGCAGTTCTACGTGGACAAGGCCGACGTCACCGAGAAGATGACGCAGCGCTTCGAGTTCGAGGTGGACACCACCAAGGCAAACGAAGCCTGGCACGCCGAGGTCGAGGAAAACCTCGCACGCCAGAAGGCCGAGAAGGAAGCCGCAGCAGAAGCGGCAAAGAAGGAAGCAGAGGTCTAATCGTGAGCGCCTCGATCGGAACCGACGCACGGTGGGCTCGTTGGGCCAAGGCACCGGACTTTGCCGGGCAAACGGAACGGCTCGAGGCGATCGCGGCCCAGACGATCGAGGACAAGCACGAATATCTCGACTCGGGTCTGCAGGAGGTCGACTGCAAGGCATGCGGTGCCTGCGTACTTGTTCGCAAGAACACGTACAAGCACACCAGTGTTCAGTGGACTTCCGACCCGGCGCTGCGTTGCCACACCTTCAAAGAGGCAATCGCTTCCGGGCAGTCGACGGCATTGAAAGACGGTTGCCCGAAGCTGCACGACAGCATCGCCGACGCAGTCAGGGACGGCACTATCACGGTGCGTGATCCCGAGGTCAGCTGACCTGATTGTGCAGAACGAGGGCCGACCCACCACGGGTCGGCCCTCGTTGTGCGTTCCGGTAACTGTGCGTCTGTCAGGCAGGCGGTCGCACTTTCCGTGCAGCCACCGCATAGACGTCGCTCGACGTGGTGAGCGAGTTCTTTCCGCTGACTGCCGGCACTCCCCCACGGAGATTCACCGCCCAGTTGAGCGCACCCAGTGGTCCGCATCCGCTAGCCCCCGGCGCCGCAAACGCAGCATCCGAATGTGGGACTGCCGGAAACACTGCACCCGGGAAATCACCGATGGGTTCCGATGGCGGGTTGCCTGTTGTCGTCAGATGAAGGTTGATCGGATTCGAGATCGAACCGATGTAGCAATCGTCGCCCAGCAACGGATTCGACAGTTTCAAGCGGACCGGCATCGTGAGTTCCTGCTCGAGGACCTTCAGATCCGGGACTCCCACCGATTCGACTGTCGCGCTGATCTGAGTCAATCCGAGCGGAGTATCGATCCCGAGCGCACCCCCTGGCACCGAAATCGGGTTGGAATAGACCCCGTTGGACCCGTCCTGCTTGGCGACGAAGGTCTCGACGAAACTGTTGTCGGGCTGGATCGCGTATTTCACCCCGCCCGCAACCTTGAGACTGCCGTCCGGGATCGGCACCGAAAGTGCACCCAATTTCATGGTCCCTCCCCGCACCACGACGGTGGCGCACGTCGTCACCTCGAGATCCTCGATCGGGCACGTGCCCCAACCGTCGAAGGTCAACGGATCAACCTCCGGCGCACTGGAGGAACCGAGTGATCCTCCCCCGGAGGACCCTGACGAGGATTCGTCGGCGACTGCCACACCTGCCCCGGCCATGACAAACGATGCAATTACCACAACGGTCGACAACACTCGAGATTTATTGCGGCTCTTCATCTTCGAATTCCTCCATCGTTGACGGAACTTCACGAGAGCCACCCCTGCGGATCGCACCTCGATCTACGCCCGGCACGCTACCGAGAAGTGAGACGCGGATTCACACATAACGGCGATATTTCCCACCAAAGAACTACGGCGATCACGCTCGATCGAACTTCCGTCCTAGCTCGGAAACCGTATCGATCCCGTTGGCTCAGCTCGGTTCGACTGCTCCCGAACCGATGACCTGATCGAGGAACGGCCCGAACATCTCCCCCAGGTTCTCGGCGATCTGATCGGGAGTACCGAAGGACAACGTCACGTGGCTGATCGCGAGACGCACTATCGTGCTGCCGAACATCTCGGCATGGATGCGGTCGACGTTCGCCCAACTGGTCATGAAGATCTCGGCCAACCTAGCGCTCGCATGTTCGAGCAGTGGAGTCCCGTCGGTGGTGACCAGGCTCAGCAGGTCATGTTGCGGACGAGGACCGACAATACCGACCACCATCGGATCCCGGGCACCGGCGTCGAAGAATGCACGGAAGGCCGCCGAGACCGCACCCCGGGGGTCCGAATGGTGCAGCGTTACTTCGCGTTCCACCTCTTCGAGGAACTCGTCGACGAAACGTATAAGGTATCCCGACGCCAATCCCTGACGTGACGTGAACTCCTTGTACAACGTCTGCCGGCTCATACCCGCAGCTTCCGCGATATGCGCCATGGTGATGTCGTTCCACGATTTCTCGGTCAAGAGTTCGCGTGTGGCGTCGAGCGCTGACGCACGGAGAAGTTGACGAGCTGCCTCGTGGTACGGGACACGGGCACGAGCGGTGGACATATCGGGAAGATTTCCATCGCCCGTGCTCGGTGTCAAAACGGTGGACACGCAGGCTGCAGAAGTCACGAGCACACTCAGAGCACCGGTGAGGCGACAAGACCCGCCGCAAGTTCGGTCAGATCCCTGTTTGTATCGGCGAGTACGTCTGCGCTGGTGTCCGGGGAGCATTCGATAAGGGTTCGGACGGCGCGAATGTCCTTCGGCCGGCCCACGCTCACAGCACCGACGATATTTCCGTCGCGCATGCAGATCGCGGTGAAATCGTAGGAGTCCAAGTCTCCGCGGACGATCACGGTGTCATCGGCACCTGGCCAACCGGCTACCTGGATGTTGCGGCCGAATTGGTTCGACCAACTCCATGGGACGGATTCGAAAGGTTCATCCTTGCCCACGATGGTCTTGGCAACTGCTACGCCGTGGTCCTGCGCAGTGTTCCAGTGCTCACCACGGTGCATGCCGCCGAGAAAACCGTTGGGCACGTTGGCCACATCGCCGATCGCGTACACACCATCGACAGACGTCCTGAGGTATCGGTCGACCGAAATCCCGTTGTCCACCGCAATACCCGCAGCAGCAGCCACATCGGTATCGGGCAAGGATCCGATTGCGACGACGGCCAAGTCCGCTGTCCACTCGCGTCCGTCACGCGCACGTGCGGTGACGCCGTCGGCACCCGTCGTGAGCGTCTCGAGGTCAACTCCCGTCTGCAAGGCGACGCCCGCCGAGGCGTGCAGCGCGGCGATCTTCTCCGCTATCGACGGTGGAAGCAGCCTGGACAGGGGCAGCGGTTGCGCTTCGAGAACCTGCACACTGCAACCCAAGTCGCGTGCGGTCGATGCCACCTCGGATCCGATCAAGCCACCGCCGACCACCAATAGCGAGGATCCTTCGATCAGCTGGGATTGCAAGCGTCGCATGTCTGCGATATCCCGAAGATAGTGAACGCGCTCGGAATCGTCCGCGGCCAACCGTCGGGACCGTCCACCCGTGGCAAGAATCAGAACGTCGAAGTCGATGCTCTCGGCGTCGTCCAAATGTACTGTGCGGGTATCGGTGTCGATACTCGTGACAGTCTTGCCGATCCGGAGGTCGATGCCCTCCTCGCTCCAGAACGTCGAGGGCCGCAACCGAACCCGATCGATCGACGCTTTCCCGGACAGAAGTTCTTTCGACAACGCCGGGCGTCGGTACGGCTCCTCGGGTTCGCTGCCGATCAGGATGATGCTGCCGCCGAACCCTTCCTTGCGCAGGGCCTGCGCCGCACCGGCACCGGCGATGCCCGTGCCCACGATCACCACGGTGCGTGTGTCGGACTCGCGGACCGCTGTCATCAGCGGTCCACCTCGACCATCTCGAAATCGACTTTGGCAGCACCACAATCAGGGCAGGACCAGTCTTCGGGAATCTCGTCCCAGCGAGTGCCCGGCTCGATACCGTCGTCGGGCCAGCCGATCGCTTCGTCGTATTCGAACCCGCACTGGAGGCAGCGGAACAATTTGTAAGCAGTGGCAGTCTCGGACATCGGTTTTCCTTTCGCCTGTGAATAGTTCGATCAGGATTGCGCGACGAGCGTGAAGTCGACCTTCTCGCGGACGCCGCAGTCGGGGCAGCACCAGTCGTCCGGGATACTCGACCATAGCGTGCCGGGCGGAAAGCCCTCTCGCGCAGCACCTGTCGATTCGGTGTACGTGTAATCGCAGATCGGGCAGATGTAGGCGTTCATGCGTTCACCCCGTAGGCCGCGAGGATCTTGGCCCGCTTCTTCGGCGCGATGTTGACCTGGGTGATGTCACCTCGGTAGTGCGCGAGGACGCGGTGATCCATCACCTTGCGCCACAAGGGCGGAACTGTGGCGAGCATGATCATGCTGGCGTACCCGCTCGGGAGCTGAGGTGCCTCTTCCATGCTGCGAAGCGCCTGGTAGCGACGCGTCGGGTTCGCATGGTGATCGCTGTGCCGCTGCAGGTGATAGAGAAAGACGTTGGTGCAGATGCGATCACTGTTCCAGCTGTGCGCCGGCGTGCATCGTTCGTACCGTCCGCTTGCGGTTTTCTGACGCAGGAGTCCGTAGTGCTCGAGGTAATTGATCGCTTCGAGCAGCGAGAATCCGATGAAGGCCTGGATCACGAGGTACGGCGCAATACCGATCCCGAACACTGCAAGCGCGACACCGAACAGAACAACCGACATGAGCCAGGCGTTGAGCACGTCGTTCTTGATGCTCCAGTGCGTGGTGCCCAAACGCTCGAAGCGGGTCTTCTCGAGATGCCACGCCGACTTCAATCCCCCGGCTACGCTGCGCGGCCAGAAACCGTAGAGGGTCTCACCGAAGCGCGAGGTCGCCGGATCTTCCGGAGTCGACACTCGCACATGGTGGCCACGGTTGTGCTCGAGGTAGAAGTGACCGTAAGCACTCTGTGCGAGAACGATTTTGGACAACCAGCGCTCGACGCTCTCCTTCTTGTGCCCGAGTTCGTGGGCGGTGTTGATGCCGATTCCGGCCGTCACACCTATCGTCACTGCGAGTCCGATATTGGAGAGAACGCTCAAATCCCAACGCGCCCAGATGTAGCAGGACAGGAAGAAGGCCGTGTACTGCAGCGGCAGATAGGCGTAGGTGCACCACCGGTAGAAGCGGTCGTTCTCGAGTTCGTCGATCACCTCGTCGGGCGGATTCTTCCCGTCCTCACCCGCCAGAATGTCGATGACAGGAATGAGGGCAAACGCGATCAGTGGGCCGGTCCACCAGAAGACATTCCATCCGGTGGCGGTAACAAGCCCCACGGCGATGAAAGTTGCCGATGACGGAATCAGCGCCAACAGCCATAAGTAGCGTTTCCGGTCTCTCCAAGTTGCGAGCCGACCATCTGGCTCGGTGTACACCAACGCCGCCATCGAATTCTCCAGTTCTCGTTCGAATCAGTGAGTGCGTCCTGCGCGGCAATCCGCGACACGAACAACATCTATGTATAGAGAGTGGACAAATTGCGGTCTTTTGTCAACGATTTTGGAGGTAAAAGTTTTACAAACACGCAGATTTGTACAAAGCAGCGACCTTTCCAGCCGGGCTGATCGCAAATCTTCCACCACCGGGCCACGCTCGGTACAAAAGCGGAATGGGGACGTCAAAGTGCGCCATATGCGCCAAGCACCGAGGAACAGGTCCGCTCGTCAGCCCTCGAATTTTCGAGGACGACTTCGTCGTTGTCACCCATCGACCCCCTCCACCACACGGACGTTCGGTTCCTGGATATGTGTTCGTCGAGACCCGTCGACACGTGTCCGGGTTGCCCTCACTATCCGAGCCTGAAGCACTCGCCATCGCACGCGCGGTCAGGCGCGTCTCACGTGCTCTCGACTCGGAATTAACTCCGGAATTCGTGTTCTCCGCGATCGCCGGGCTAAGCGTCCCCCACTTTCATCAGCACGTTTTCGTCAGGCCTTTCGGCGCTCCGAGTTCACTGAGTTGGAACGACGTTGATTCATGGGACGACGCGCCACGCGTCGGCGAGGCCGAGCTCGCGCTCCTGTGCGGGCGAATCTCAGCTAGCTTCGAACCCGAGCACTAGCGCAAGACAATCGGAGCGCGTTCGGACCGTCCAGTGAGAGACACAAGCTCTCGATGTCCGATTTGCGCGAATTTCCCCAAAACAAATGTTCGCTTACCCATACTGAAATGACCGACTGTCCTCGACGTGAGTGGGTCCTCATGGATACCGACGTATTGGTAGCGGGCGCCGGCCCGATCGGCTTGACCACCGCGATCGAGCTGCGCAGACGCGGTATCTCATGTCGAATAGTCGACCCGCTCGACGAACCGCGGCAATACGCGAAAGCCGTCGGGATTCAGCCACGCACTCTCGAACTCTTCGAGAACATGGGGGTGCTCCGCCAGGCGCTTGATGCCTCGACATTGATGCGCGGTCAAATCATGTACACGAACGGCGTCGAGGTCGGCCGCGTCGACCTCATCCTCCCCGAGGACGTCCCTTACTGGTTCCTCTGCCTGCCCCAGTATTCGACGGAGCGCATCCTCACCGAGCGCCTCGCCGAATTGGGGACAACCGTCGAACGCGGAGTCGGCCTTACCGCATTCGAACAATCCGACGACGGCGTCACCTGCACACTCAGCGACGGCAGCACCGTGACAGCCCGGTACCTGGTGGGTTCCGACGGCGCTCACAGCGTGGTCCGCAAAGGGCTTGGCCTGAGCTTCGAGGGCGGTGCGTTTGCCGAAAGCTACATGCTCGGCGACGTCGAAGTCGACTGGTCGATCCCCAGCGGCTACTCCGTCCGAGCCAACCACACCGCCGACGACGGAACCACCGACGACCTACTCGTGTGCATCCCGCTCCCCGGACACAAGCGGTACCGCATGTCGATGCTCGTTCCGGAAGAGTTGATGCCGGACGAATCGTCGAACAAAGCCGCTGTACAACACGGCTTTTCAACCGGCACGACACCTGAGCTCCATCACATCCAAGCAGTGCTGGACAGACTGTCCCCAGAACCGACAACCGCCTCGACGCTGCGGTGGTCCTCGGTATTTCGCATCAGCCACCGCATCGTCGACGCCTACGGTCGCGGGCGGGTCTTCGTCGCCGGTGACGCCGCACATATCCATCCCCCGACTGGAGCGCAGGGCATGAACACCGGGATCCAAGATGCCCACAATCTCGCATGGAAGGTAGCGCTCGCCGTCAAGGGTGTTGCGAATGCGGATCTTCTCGAGACCTACGACGCCGAAAGGCGGCCGGTCGGTGAAGAAGTCGTCGGGATGACGGTCCGAAATGCTCGAGAAGGAATCGGTTCGGGAGAGTCTTCCATCGACACGGCAATGCGGCGCCAGGCTCAATTGTTGATCGACTACTCGGAGAGTCCGCTGAACACCGGGCGTGATTCTTCGAGTCCACACGTTCAACCGGGCGAGCGTGCACCCGATGCACGCGGAATGCGCCGAGACGGTGTGCAGTATCCAATTCGGTTGTTCGACTTGCTGTCCGGAGTCGACCACACGTTACTGCTGACTTCGGACGGATCCGCAGAGAGCATCAACAACCTGGAGAAGGTGGCCGACGCCGCAATTCGATCAGCGCACGGCTTGCTGGACGTCTACGCGATAGTGCCACCGGGAACCGTGACCGTCGACTCGCTGGTGCCGACCATCGAGGACAACGCCTCGCAACTGTGCGCCGCGTATGGGGTCGAAGGTACGACGGCGCTGGTCATTCGCCCCGACGGCTACCTCGGATTCCGTGGTCACCCGGAGAACGTTTCCGATTACTTCACGAAAGTGTTTGCCGTCAATCAGGAATGAGCGAAGCGAACATCAACCGAATCTCGGGCGAGAGCTGCATCAACTCGACGTATCCACCCAACGGCCCGGCATCGAGGTAGGAGAACTCCATGCCGGCGCCCTCTACCCGACCTTGTTGCACCACCGACATTCCGCGATGCTCGGCCTCGAGCAACGTCGCCTCATAATCGTCTGGAACCCAAGCCATGTGATGAACTCCGACGCCGTGAGTCTCCAGGAACTCCGTGTACAGGTTGCGTCCGGACACTGGTTGGATCAACTCGAGCTGTTGGCTGCCGGCATATCCGATCGACACGTGAACGACATAGTCGGCAGGCTCACCTCGATACGTTGTGGTCTCTGGACCAAAGGCGATGTCTGGCATACGTAGCCATCGCTCCACTCCCCACTGCCGAGTGAACTCCTGTTCGGCGGCCTCGATGTCCTCGACCACCCAGCAGATCTGGAAGATCGGTCCCGAGACCAAGGGGGTCATGCCATTTTTCCGTTGTCCACCGAGTAGACGGCCCCGTGTATCGCCGAGGCGTCGTCGGAGGCCACGAAAGCCACCATCTTCGCAACGTCCTCGGCTTCCATCAAGCCTCGCGGCGATGCAACCTTCATGACGAGATCGAAGTCGACTCCGTCGGGGAAGGTGAATCCGGTGACTTGAGGAGTCATCATGCCGCCGGGGCAGATTGCGTTGACCCGCAGAGACTTTCCGGTGAATTCCATCGCCATCGCCCTGGTCAGACCGATGAGTCCGTGCTTGGCAGCGCAGTATCCAGCCGAGTACGCCTGCCCTTCCAGCCCCGCGATCGAGGAGACGTTGACGATGTTGCCGCCCCGTTTCAGCAAGTGTGGCAATGCTGCGCGGGAAAGGAAGAACGGTCCGTTCAGATTGACCGCAAGGTCATGTGCCCATTCGGAATCCGCAATATCCGCCGTATGACGAAGCGAGTGGGATCCCGCCACGTTGACGAGGATGTCGATACCACCGAGCGCTTCGACGCACGCCTGTACTGCCGCATCACACTGAGCAGAATCCGAGACGTCCGTCGCCGCGTAACGACGCTCACCGTCCGCGCCGACCACCTCGACCATCGACTGCCGCAGCTTTTCCTTGTCACGGGCGATACCGAAAACCTGTGCGCCCCTGCGGTGGAGTATCTCGGCCACCGCGCGCCCCAACCCTGAGGACGCGCCGGTCACCAAGGCCACTTTTCCGGCCAGTACGTCTGCCACGGGCTAGGAAGCCGCTGCTTCGCGCTGGAGTTCCAGTGCGATGTCGATCAACTGATCTTCCTGGCCGCCGACCAACTTGCGCTTGCCTGCGCGTACCAACAGCTCCGCGGACGACACTCCGTACCGCTCGGCCTGACGCTCGGCATGCTTGAGGAAGCTCGAGTACACGCCGGCGTAGCCCATCATCAGTGCCTGACGATCGAGCAGGCATTCCTGCGGCATTGCCGGGCGCACAACGTCTTCGGCTGCATCGGCGATCGCGAAGAAGTCGATACCGGTCTTGACGCCGATCTTGTCGCAAACACCGACGAAGGCCTCGACCGGGGCGTTGCCGGCACCGGCACCGAACCGACGGGTGCTGCCGTCGATCTGCTTGGCTCCCGCACGAACTGCCGCGATGGAATTGGCGACGCCCAGGCCCAGGTTCTCGTGGCCGTGGAAGCCGACCTGAGCATCGTTGCCGAGTTCCTGAACCAGCGCCTCGACGCGATCGGATACCTGCTCGAGTACCAGCGCGCCGGCCGAGTCGACCACGTACACACACTGGCAACCCGCGTCGGCCATGATGCGGGCCTGCTTGGCCAGCTTCTCCGGCGGAATCGAGTGAGCCATCATGAGGAATCCGACGGTTTCGAGTCCACGCTCACGCGCGAGACCGAAGTGCTGGATGGATACGTCCGCCTCGGTGCAGTGAGTTGCGATGCGGCAGATAGACGCACCGTTGTCCTGCGCAATGACGATGTCGTCCTTGACGCCCAGCCCGGGCAGCATCAGGAAGGCGATCTTCGCGTTGGTCGCCGTCTCGACTGCAGCTTTGATCAGTTCCTGCTCGGGAGTCTTCGAGAAGCCGTAGTTGAACGAGGACCCGCCGAGGCCGTCGCCGTGAGTGACCTCGATGACCGGCACTCCGGCTCCGTCGAGGGCACCGACGATTGCCCGTACTTCTTCGACGGTGAACTGATGACGCTTGTGGTGGGAGCCGTCGCGCAGCGACGTGTCGGTGACGCGGATGTCCCAGCTCGAATCGAAATGAATCATGTCGCTCATGCCTTCACACTCAGAAGCTTCTGGGCGATTTCCTCGCCCACCTTGGTGGCTGCTGCCGTCATGATGTCGAGGTTGCCCGCGTACGGGGGCAGGAAGTCGCCTGCGCCTTCGACCTCGACGAACGTGGTGACCGTGGCATAGCCACCGGAAACGACGCTCGGTTCGTCGAACTGCGGTTCGTTGAGCAACCGGTAACCCGGCACGTACTGCTGGATGTCCTTGACGACGCGGTGAATGGAGTCGGTGATCGCGGCCCGATCGGCGTCCTCGGGGATAGCGCAGAAGATGGTGTCGCGCATGATCATCGGCGGGTCTGCGGGGTTGAGGATGATGATCGCCTTGCCGCGCTGTGCGCCGCCGATGGTCTCGATACCGCGGCTGGTGGTCTTGGTGAACTCGTCGATGTTCGCGCGAGTTCCCGGGCCGGCGGACAACGACGCCACGGAGGCGACGATCTCGGCGTATGCCACGTCGACGACACGCGATACCGCGTAGACGATCGGAATGGTTGCCTGCCCACCGCACGTGATCATGTTGACGTTGGGCGCGTCGAGGTGCTCGCGCAGGTTCGCGGGCGGAACCACAGCCGGGCCGACCGCGGCCGGAGTCAGGTCGACGGCACGGATACCGGCGGCCTCGTAGCGGGGTGCTGCCTCGCGGTGCACGTATGCCGACGTCGCCTCGAAGACCAGGTCCGGTTTCTCCGCCTGGCTGAGCAACCAGTCGACGCCCTCGGCGGAGGTCTCGAGTCCCATCTTGCGGGCGCGCGCCAACCCTTCACTCTCGGGATCGATTCCGATCATCCATCGCGGTTCGAGCCACTCGGAACGCTGCAGTTTGTACAACAGATCGGTACTGATGTTTCCCGATCCGACGATCGCCACACTTGCCTTGGTCATGACTACTCCTACGTGAACTGAAGAGAGACGGAACCGAGGCCGCTGAACTCGGCTCGGAAGTTGTCGCCTGGATGAGCGTCGATCGCTCGCGTGCACGAACCCGGCAGAACGATGTCGCCGGCCTTGAGCCGAACTCCGAACGTGTCGACCTTCTGCGCCAACCACGCGACAGCGGTGACCGGGTTACCGAGAACCGCATCGCTGCGCCCCTCCGCAATCCGCTCGCCGTTGCAGGTCAGCACCGCATCGATCGCCTTGATGTCGATGTCCGACGGGCGAACTCGTTCCTTGCCGAGAATGAACCCGGCGGAGGACGCGTTGTCCGCGATAGTGTCCGAGAGGCCGATCTTCCAGTCCTTGATCCGGCTGTCGATCAACTCGATGGACGGCGCATAGGCGACAGTGGCGTCGATGACGTCTTGTTCGGTGCACCCGGCGCCCGGCAGATCTGCTCCCAGAATGAAGGCGACCTCCACCTCGACGCGTGGGAAGCAGAACCGCGACGTGTCGACCGGACGGTTCTCGTACTCTTCCATCTCGGCGAGCAGGTGACCGTAATCGGGCTCGTCGACGCCCATCATCTGCTGCATCGCCAGTGACGAGAGCCCGACCTTGTGTCCGACCACCTTTGCGCCACCGGCAACTCGACGCCGGATGTTGATGAGCTGGATCTCGTAGGCATCGACGACATCTATTTCCGGATAGTCGGCGATCAGCGGACTGATCGGAGCGCGGTCCCGTTCCGCCGAATCGAGATGGTCGGCAAGTTCGCCGCGGATCTGCGTCGAGAGCATCGATCAGGCCTTTCCGGCTGTTGCGAATGTGGCTGCATGCTGGCCGGCACGACGGCCGGAGAACACGCAGTCGGCGAGCGACAATCCGCTCACATACGAGTTGGAACAGATACCGACGGCGGTACGGCCGGCGGCATACAGGCCGGGGATACCCTCCCCGGCCTCGTTTTTCACCATGCCGGACGATTCGTCGACCACCAATCCACCGAGCGTGAGCATCGGGCACGGATTCATCATGTTGGGCTTGATCGAGACGTCGTACATCGTGAACGGTGCAGACAGTATCGGCCTGACGAAGTCCGACGGTTTGCCCATCGGATCAGGTTGTCCGGCAGCGGCGGCGGAGTTGTGCGCGTCGACTGTGGCTTGAAGGCCGGCGACGTCTATCCCCGCTTTCCGGGCGACCTCGGCAATGGTGTTGCCACGGACGGCGGTACGCATCATGCCGGTGGTCTGTACTCGCTGGAACCACATCGACTGGTCACCGATCTGCGACTTCGCTTCACGAACGAGTGCGGAATCTGCCAGCAACCAACCGATTCCGCGGCTCTTCTCCGCCATCGCCTGACCAAGTGCGGCGCCGTAGCGGGACTCGTCGACGATCCGCTCTCCGGATTCACCCACCAGAACCGAACCGAGAAAAGCGCTGGGCGGGACGATGAATCGCCAGGCGGAGACATTGCCGAGTTTGTCGGTCGCTCCCCCGGCCTCGATGCCGAGGTTTATGCCCTTGCCGTCGTCCCCGGAGGTGCCGAGCGGGATACCGCCCTTGTAGGCAGGGGCATGGGTGCGCATCATCTCGCGATTGGAGACGAAGCCGCCGGCGCTCAGGATCACGCCTCCGCGCGCCTGGATGCGAATCCGCTTGGCGTACTTCTTCTCGATCTTCGCGATGAGTGCGTCGAGAATCGTGCGCAACTGCGGCGCGTAGACGCCGGGCTTGGAGGACAGGGATCCGAGCGTCGCGTGCCGGCGCCGAACTCCGGCAGGTGCGTCACGAAGCGTCAGTGCTTCGACGCCGATCACCCGGCCGTCCTCGATGATCAGCCGGTCCGCTCGCGTCTGGCCGAGCAACTGGACGCCCTTCGCCTCCGCGGACTTCGCGAGCGGGCCGTACAGCATCTTCCCCGAGGTGCCACGCCCCTTGGCACGATGACCGCGCGGAGCAGGCTTTGCGATGTCACGGAACCCACCGGCAGATTCGCTGCCCGAGAAGTAGAGGTAGTGCTTGTTGCTCGGGTACGACGTCTTGTAAGGACACAGTGAGGCCTCGAACGGCACTCCGTGACTGCGCAGCCAGTCGATCGACGCCGGGCTCTCGTCGACGAACCGGCGCAGGGTCTGCGGCGTCACCGCGTCACCGACCTCGCGGTTCAGGTAGGCGAGCATGGCTTCGGGACTGTCCTCGATGCCGGCTTCCTTTTGAATCACGGTGCCGCCACCGGCGTAGTAGATTCCTCCGGAAATCGTGCTGGCACCACCACCGAGCGCTCGGTCGATCGCCAGAACCGACGAACCGGCCGCTACCGCTTCGAGCGCCGCGCTGGCGCCCGCCACACCGAACCCGACGACAAGGACGTCAACCGAAGTATCCCAGGTCACACCGCACCATCCTCAATCTCACTGCAACGTGTTTCGTTATCAATGACAACGTCCGGAAATACTTCCTGGCAGAAAGCATGGACTGACACCCCCATCATTCTATAACGTGTTCTACATGAGCAAGCAGGAATACGACATCGTCGTCGTCGGCAGTGGTGCCGCAGGTATGACAGCGGCCTTGACCGCAGCCCACCAGGGCTTGAGTGTGGTCATCGTGGAGAAAGCCGCCCACTACGGCGGATCGACCGCCCGTTCCGGTGGTGGGGTCTGGATCCCCAACAACGAGGCACTTCAGGCGGACGGTGTCACCGATACCCCGGAGGCCGCACGTTCCTACCTGCACAGCATCATCGGCGACGTCGTCGCTCCCGAACGCATCGACACCTATCTCGAGCGCGGTCCCGAGATGCTCTCGTTCGTGTTGAAGAACAGCCCGCTCGAACTGCAGTGGGTGCCCGGCTACTCCGACTACTACCCGGAAGCTCCCGGCGGACGCCTCGGTGGACGCAGTGTCGAGCCCACCCCGTTCGACGGCAACAAGTTGGGCGCCGACCGCAAGAACCTCGAGCCCGACTACGTCAAGGCCCCCAAGAACTTCGTCATCACCCAGGCCGACTACAAGTGGCTCAACCTGCTGATGCGCAATCCTCGCGGACCCCTGCGCGCCATGAAGGTCGGCATGCGATTCCTCGCAGCCAAGGCCACCAAGAAGGATCTGCTGGTTCGCGGCCAGGCACTGGTCGCCGGTATTCGACTCGGACTTCAGTCCGCCGGAGTACCCATCCTGCTGAACACCCCGCTGACCTCCCTGTACACCGAAGACGGCGCAGTTCGCGGCGTCAACGTCCTCGTCGACGGCGAGGAGCAGGTCATTCGCGCCCGCCACGGAGTCGTGTTGGGATCCGGCGGATTCGAGCACAACAAGGAAATGCGTGAGAAGTACCAGCGCGCACCCATCGGCACCGAATGGACCGTCGGCGCGAAGGCCAACACCGGCGACGGCATCCGCGCGGGCCAAGAAGTCGGCGCTGCAGTCGATTTCATGGACGACGCCTGGTGGGGCCCGTCCATTCCACTGACCGGCGGCCCGTGGTTCGCTCTTTCCGAGCGCACCCTCCCGGGCTGCATGATGGTCAACATGTCGGGCAAGCGCTTCGGTAACGAGGCCGCTCCGTACGTCGAGGCAACCCATGCGATGTACGGCGGTGAGTACGGTCAGGGCGAAGGCCCCGGCGAGAACATCCCGACGTGGATGATCCTCGATCAGCGCTACCGCAACCGCTACACGTTTGCCGGTATCACTCCCCGCTCCCCCTTCCCCGGCCGCTGGCTCAAGGCCGGCATCGTGGTCAAGGCAGGAACCATTGCCGAATTGGCCGAGAAGACAGGGCTTCCCGTCGCATCGCTGACCGAGACCGTCGATCGGTTCAACGGCTTCGCGCGCAACGGCAAGGACGAGGACTTCGGACGTGGCGACAGTGGATACGACGCGTACTACGGCGATCCCCGGCTGAAGAACCCCAGCCTCGCCGAAATCAGCAAGGCTCCGTTCTACGCCATCAAGATGGTTCCGGGTGACCTCGGTACCAAGGGCGGAATCTGCACCGACGTCAACGGCCGAGCACTACGCGAAGACGGAAGCGTCATCGACGGCCTCTACGCCGCCGGCAACGCGAGCGCTCCGGTCATGGGCCACACCTACGCCGGACCGGGCGCGACCATCGGTCCCGCAATGACTTTCGGTTACCTGGCCGTACTCGACATCGTCGAGCGCGCAAAGAAGGCCGAGACCACCGGAGCAACGGCATCAGCTGCGACTGAAAAGACGGCGGTCGACCATGCCAATTGATCCGAAGATCGCGCTCGGCGCCGAGCTTGCCCCACAAGAGTTCTCGTGGACGCAGTCGGACGTGCAGCACTACCACTTGGCACTGGGCGCTGGAGCACGTCCGCTCGATCCGAGCGAACTGCGCTACCTCGACGACGAAAAGCCTCAGGTACTGCCCACCTTCGCCACCGTCGCCGCCAACTTCCACGCCACCGAAGCCCCGAAGGTCTCGTTCCCCGGCGTCGAAATCGATCTGGCGAAGGTAGTCCACGGAAGCCAGGAAGTCACTGTCCATCAGCCGATCCCGGCAAGTGGAAGTGGTCGCACCACAACTCGAATCGCCGAGGTCTGGGACAAGGGCAAGGCCGCGGTGATCGTGCAGGAATCCGTCACGGTCGACGCCGAAGGCAACCCTCTCTGGACCGCTCGCTCGTCCATTTTCGCCCGCGGCGAGGGTGGTTTCGGGGGTGAACGTGGTCCGTCGGAGTCGATTTCGCTTCCGGATCGCGAACCAGATGAGACAGTGGTGACGCCTGTGCTTCCACAGCAGGCTTTGCTGTACCGGATGTGTGGTGATCGGAATCCGTTGCACTCGGATCCGCAATTCGCCTCCGCGGCAGGCTTTCCAGCGCCTATCCTGCATGGACTGTGTACTTACGGAATGGTCTGCAAGACCGCAGTGGATACCATGCTCGACGGCGACAGCAGTCGGGTAGCCGGATTTCGGGCCCGCTTTGCCGGGGTCGTATTTCCCGGCGAGAACTTGAGTATCCAGATCTGGAAAGACAATGGGCGACTCCTGATCTCAGCTTCTGTACTGGAGCGCGAAGCTCCTGCTCTGGCTGACGTAGTTCTCACTCTTGTCTGATACCAACCTGTCTGATACCCACCTGTTAGAACTCACCGCAGTTCTCGAACCCGATGGAGTAGCCCGAAGATGACGGCACAAGACGAAAAGTTCCGACTGTCCCGACGAGGTTTCATGGCGGCTGGAGCCGGCGCTGTGGCAGCGACCGCCTTCGCCGGCTGGACGCCCGCCTATGCCGTCCCCGCCGGCTCCTCCGGCTCCGCGGGTGGTCCCGTCTCCACCCTCACGCCGCCGCCTGCCTTCCCCGAAGGCATCGCGCTGTACCAGCAGGCATATCAGAACTGGTCCAAAGAGATCATGCTCGACGCGATCTGGACCTGTTCGCCCAAGACGCCCGAAGACGTAGTCCGCCTCGCGAACTGGGGACACGCCAACGGCTACACCATTCGCCCCCGCGGCGCCATGCACGGTTGGACACCGCTGACCATCGTCAACGGCGCGCCGGTCGACAAGGTCATCCTCGCCGACACCACGGTCCACCTCACCGGCGTCTCCGTCAACGCCGGCGGCAGCCCGGCTACCGTCACCGCAGGACCCGGCGCGACCCTCGACGCCATCACCACCGCACTGCAGGCACAGGGCCTCGGGTTCGCGAACCTGCCGGCGCCTGGTGTGTTGACCATCGCCGGCTGCCTCGCCGTCGACGCTCACGGCGCAGCTCTTCCCGCCGAAGGCGAAGCGCATGTTCCCGGACAGACTTTCGGCTCACTCTCCAACCTCGTCACGTCCCTGACCGCGGTGGTCTGGAACGGTAGTGAATACGCACTGAAGACGTATGCACGTAGCGACGCGGCGATCAAGCCGCTGCTGACTCACCTCGGACGCACCTTCCTCACCTCCGTCACCTTGCAAGCCGCCCCCAACTACCGCATGCGCTGCGTCAGCCACACCGACATCGGTTGGCAGGAACTCTTCGGCGCCCGCGGCGCGTCCGGACGAACCTTCGAGAAGTTCGTCCGCGAAAACGGTCGCGCAGAAGCAATCTGGTACCCCTTCACAGAACGCCCGTGGATGAAGGTGTGGTCACTTGCCCCCACCAAGCCGCCGTTCTCGCGTGAGGTGACCGGACCGTACAACTACATCTTCTCCGACAACCTCCCGGAGCCGGTCACCGACATGATCGGCCAGATCAACGCCGGAAACCCGGGCATCGCACCGGCATTCGGCCAGATCATGTACGCCACCACCGTTGCCGGACTCGCCGCCACCTTCTCCAACGACCTCTGGGGATGGTCCAAGGACGTACAGTTCTACATCCGGGCCACCACCCTGCGCCTGACCGAGGGCGGCGGCGCCGTCATCACCTCCCGCGCCAATATCGGCCAGGTCATCCACGACTTCACCCAGTGGTTCAACGGCCGCATGGAGTACTACCGCTCCATCGGACAGTTCCCCCTCAACGGCCCCGTCGAAATCCGCTGCTGCGGCCTCGATCAACCGTCCGAGGTCGAGGTCGACTCGGCAGGCGCCCCCACCATCTCGGCCATGCGCCCCCGCCCCGACCATCCGGAGTGGGACACCGCCATCTGGCTCAACGTCCTCGGCGTCCCCGGAACCCCCGGCATGTTCGCGTTCTACCGCGAAATGGAACAGTGGATGCGCAATCACTACAACAACAACGACGCCACCTTCCGCCCCGAGTGGTCCAAGGGCTGGGCGTTCGGCCCCGACAAGCCGTACACCGACACCCCGATCATCACCCAGGGCCTCCCCCAGACCTACCGCGACGGCGTCCCATCGAGCGACAACTGGGACACCGCCAACGCCGCATTCAACGCGTTGGATCCGCACAAGGTCTTCAGCAACACGTTCCTGGACCAGTTGTTGCCCTGAGGTTCACGAACCACCTACACGCTCTGACAACTCGACGGTCGTCGCCACTCCCAGCATTCGGGAGTGCGGCGGCCGTCGTGCGTTGGAGCGACGGACATGAGAAAGCCCTCCGCATGCCGACCAGGCGCCCGACTCAATCGCGATCAGGATGGATCGCCTCGTGCATACTTTCCACTGCCCTGGCATGAGTTGAGAGCTCGGATCTAGCCGACCGAATCGTGGCGCTGTCGCTGCGTGCCCCCGGCTCGGACGACGACGAGTCCTCTCCGTGGCTCGACACGCCTCCTCCGGGCTGCTCGGAGGAGCCGGTGCGCTCTTCCCTCTCCGCGCGGGCACGCAACAACGACTCGGACTTCGGGGTATTTCGCATCGGAGCATTGTCCCAGATCCATCTCCTACGACTCACACGGAGCGCTCTCACCCCCGGTGAGCGGGTCGTTCCTGAACATCGATACCTGGAAAGTCCGCAACAAAATATCTACAGCGGTCAGGGTAGACATTCTCGCGGGGCTGTTGTATCTTTTTTCTCGTAGCAAGGAACGAGTCAAGAGATGCGGGAGAGATGAACTACCCGCAAGCAGTACCGCAGGGCAGGGACGTGCCGGGGCCGAATTCGTGTGTGAGTGTGCAGTCGGACCCGGCACCCCCCTTCAAAGCGGCTACCGGATGTCTTGTGCGAGTCCGGAAGTTCGAAAGAATGCAGTTATGTAAGTAAGTTCAACCCCATCCGGCCCCCGGCGCACCTCGCGCCGGGGCCCCGTCCGTTCAGCGAAAGAAGCGAGCCATTCCGGCAGATACACCACCGGGGGACCCCTCCGGCAGATTCGACGACGAGAACTATCCTGCGTACAGCATGGGACATGCGGCCGAGATCCTCGGCGTCAGACAAGCTTTCCTTCGTAGCCTCGATGCCGCGAAACTGCTTACCCCACAACGCTCCGAGGGCGGACATCGCCGCTACTCCCGCTACCAGCTGCGCATCGCGGGCCGCGCGCACGAACTTGTAGCCAATGGCACGGCTCTCGACGCGGCTTGCCGCATCATCATCCTCGAAGACCAACTCACCGAGGCTCGTCGCATCAACGCCGAGCTTCAGCAAGCGCAGGACCGACGAGCGGAATCGGACGCGACGCCAGACTGAGGACTGACGTGATCAGGCACTGGGAGTAGCAGTCGCCCCTGACCGTCAATCTGTTCACTCCCCCTTCGAACTGCTAAATTCAGACAATTGGGACATTGCTCGGCGTCGGTTGCTCGATTTCCACATCGAAGGGATCGCAGGCATGAATTCCTCCCACCACCGCCGCCGGGTGCGACTGGCTGCTCTGTCGATCACCTTGACCGTTGCCATTGCAACCGCTGCGTGCAGTTCCGACGAGGACGCGGCAATAAACACGAACAGCGCAACTCCCAGCACCGCGAGCAGTCAGGAATCCACCGAGATCGCGGACATCGTCCGCCGTCAGGTGGCCGACCTGGGCCTCAGTGCCGCGGTGTTCGGTGTATGGCGGGGCGACGACGAGGTTGCTCTCGGCGCCGTCGGAGAGTCCCCTGTCGGAGTTCCGGCTACAACCGACATGCAGTTGCGCGTCGGCCAGCCGATGGAACCGATGCTCTCGACAGTCCTGCTGCAGCTCGACGAAGAGGGAACGCTCCCCCTCGATCAGCCGATCGCGAAGTGGGAACCGAACTTTCCACGCGCAGAGACCATCACTCCGCGAATGCTGGCCAACAGCACGTCGGGCATCTCCGACTACGTGACCGATCCACAGTTCCTCAAACTCTTCACGGACAATCCGATGAAGGGCTGGACTTCTCAGGAGATCCTGAATCTTGCCAACTCTCGTCCACCTCTGTTCGAACCCGGCACCAGTTGGGCGTACGCGCACAGCGACCTGACGCTGCTCGGCGACGTCATGGAGAAAGCGACTGGAAAACCGCTGGGTGACCTACTTCAGCAGCGCGTCTTCGATCCACTCGGGATGGATAACAGCAGCGTTGTGCTCACGCCGCAGATGGACGAACCGATCCTGCACGGCTACACCAATGAACGCGGAGTGTTCGAAGACTCCACCTTCTGGAATCCGACTGCTTTCCTGCACAGCGGAAACATGAACGCGCCTGTCGCCGACGTCGGAAGGTGGGTTCGCGCACTCGGAACAGGAGAGTTGCTCTCCGACAAGGCTTTCGAGCAACAGATGGCGCCGACGACTGCGGGCTTGGGAAGTATGACGGCGGACAAGTTCTTTTCCTTCGGGACCGGGCACCTCGACGGCTGGCTGGTGATGAACCCGTCGTACGGCGGTTACAACGGTCTTGCGCTGTACTACCCCGACTCGAAGACGACGATCGTCGTCTACGCCACACTCGGGCCGACAACCAACGCGGACCTCAACAACGCCGTGTCGATGGGGAAGGAGATCGGAACCCTCCTCGAGCCGGATCACCCGCCGCAGGTACCGACACCGTGACGCCCCACACACGCTGGTAGTAAACAGCGCCGGTCGGCAACTTCCTGTTTACGCACGGATTACCTCCAGGACTTATCGCCCCATCACCATTCTCTTCAGTACCGAACGAAACGCGTCGGACCGCGGGTTGTCTCGCCAGTGAACGAGAACGTAGATAGATGGGGACCTGCCCGATGAGGAAATACGCGATGTCAGTGGCATGCACGGTTGCAGTCACAGCGGGGGTGACTCTTGTGATGTCGGTGCCTGCCGGAGCGGACCCGAATGACGGTGGGTCGTGCCCGGCCGGTGCGGTATTCGCGGTCGGCGGAACGTGGGATCCGACAGGACAAACGACACAACCAGTCACCGACCGCTACGTGGCCCAGGGTTATGCCGCCAAGCCGGTGACCTACCCCGCCAGTTTCTGGCCGCTCGGCGATCAGACGTACGACCAGAGCGTTGCCGCCGGCGCCCAGACACTTCGCACCGAAGTCAACGCATTCCACGCTCAGTGCCCGGGCAGCGAGATCGTTGTCACCGGATACTCGCAGGGAGCGCGGATTGCCGGCGACGTGCTCGGTGACATCGCACGCGACGGATCCATTCCGCAGTCGCAAGTCGAAGGCGTCCTCTACGCCGACCCTCGCAACTCGGCCGGGGGCATCGAAACCGTAGTGCCCAATGTCGTTCCGGGAGCGACGATGTCCGGAGCACGCGGCGGATTCGGCGACATCGCAGTACGGGAAGTCTGCATCGAGGGTGACGGCATCTGCAACATGCCCAAGCCGCGTGATGCTCCCGAGGTGTTCGTGGATTCGGTCTTCGGCTACTTCACGAAGCACAACACCTATACGCCGATGATGTCCGAGCCCGCTCCGCCTGCTGCCCCGGCATTGCCGGAGACACCGTCGGTACCTCTGCAACCCGCTGACATTGCCACTGCGATCGTGACGCGGGTCGTCGAGAACATCACTCCGTATCTGACCGCTGCACTCACCACCGTGCTGACCAAGTAGCCGGACGGCTGGCTAGGGCACCATCGCTTCATCTCCACCACCTCCGCAGGAACCACCCGGCTGGAACGCCCTCTACACGCCGACGATGCAGACGTCGAGAAGTTGAGTGCATCCTGCCGCAGGTCGGGATGCACTACTCCGCGTTACGTCTATTGCTCTACAAAACTATTCAAGATCGTGACGCGCAGTCGCTCTCCACCGGCATGGCGCCGCAGGCGGCTGAAGTCGCATCAGTCCGCTTCCTGGCGGCGAGTCGGCAGGTGGCGGAACGTCACGATCGGGAGGAGCGCCGCTAACCCGAGCACAGAGAGGCTCGCCCGCAGCGCAATCAGCCTGGATTCGACGTTGATCTCCACCGCCTGATCGAGTTGCGCCGAGGTCAGTTCCAGCCCAGTGAGACTGGCGCGGAGGTCAAAGTTGGCGACGAAACTGACCGAACTGGCCGTTACCTCGATACTGCCGCTGGACAGTAGATCTGGGCTGTTGGTGATACGGACCGAGGCAGACTGCGCGAGCACGGACATCAGGACCGCCCCGGCAACGGCGGTGCCGGTGCACAGGCCGAGAAAGTTCGCCATTCCTCGAGCGCTGGCGATCTCACCCGCGATAGCAGGAGGGTTAGTCTCCATGAGAAGCGCACTGCCCGCACTCAATCCGACTCCGATGCCGAGACCCAAGCACACTTCGCATAGATGCCCAGCCCGAGCAGCTGAGCATTCTTGGCACCGAGCACGCCGCTGATCTTGCCGCCCGTGATCGTGAAGGCTGCGACGAATACCCCGTAAGCGACGATCGCCAATTGCACGTTCGAGATGGTGGTGTCCAGGCCGTCGACGATGCCGCTGATCGCCATCGGCAGCGCCGTCACGTTGAACACAGATACCAACCCTGTGAAACACACTAGTACCAGCGGTAGCCAACTCGCCCTCGGGTGGGCGTCACTCGTAAGCGCTTTTGTAACGGGAGAGGAAGGCAACGGGTCCGCGGTATCCATGATGCGCCCCTAGGAGGATCGGAGTTGTCTCGACGGTGGCATATCGGTCACGAGCAGCGACGCCGAGGGCGGACACCTGACTGGGTGGCCCCCCTCCCTGCGAACTGCTGGCTTCGATCAGGTCGGCAGGGTCAGGAATTTCATCGCGGCTGTCTTCTCGAATCGGCGAGAGACGTTGCCGGCAAGCCCTCCTTCGAGGGATGCATCGCCCATCAGATCGAGTTTGCCCGCAGGCGCACCTTCATTGAAATTCAACTTGTCCAGATCCACCCAGACGACATTAGGTCGCGTGGTCGAGTCGAAGACGTACCGCTTGTTGGTCAAGTCTGCCACCGTCTGCCAGATCGTCTGCGATGCATAGGGTTTGTCCGGGTCGGGGATGCGGAAAGGTTGCGCCGCATTGCGGATCACACTGAACATTCCCGCGACAGCCTCGACTTCACTCTTAGGTTGGGGCAGTCGGCCTACGTAGTATGCGGCGCGGGCGAACCGGTCGCCTGCGAGTGTGGTGCCCGGCAGAGGGGTAGTGCCCCCGAAGCCGTCGACCTCTTTGAGAAGTTCGATCTGCTTGTCGTAGGCCGGGGAATTGGTCATCACTAGGTGTTCGCGGCTGTGCCAGACGGTGGCCTTGCCATCCAGGTATTCGATGATCGCCGAATCACCGGTCGCATCGTCCAATGCAAGATGAACTGCAGGCACTTCGCCGGTCGCCGGATCGCCCAGTGGGACAACCTGAACGTCGACGTCGCTGATCCACGCGGCGGCATCGGCAACGGTGGAGAAGTTGTCCAGGAAGTACTGCAGCCAGACCGCCATGCTCAGAGCCGGTCTCGACGTGTCGTGGGTACCGTAATCCGATTCTGCGAGCCACAGAATATGACCTGCTAATCCCGCTTCGTTCATACCGTCGACCGACATCATGTCGAAAGCGCCGGCCACGACACTGCCGTATTCGGCAGTCCAACTCAGAGAACCGCCTACGCCGTCGTCGCGTTTGATCCCACGCGGAAGCGACCACAGGTTCGTACCGGTGTCCCGATGGTAATCCATATTTCGTCCGACAAGAACAGATCCGGCCGCATCAGGCCACATCACCCTGGTACACATTGATTTTGCCTTCCGTAGTTCTTCGAGAACTTCATAGTTGCCCGAGGTCCAGACCGAGATTCAGCTCCGAGACGCCCTTCGACCACAGCCGAACGGGCATTTCCTCTCAGAAGCCCTCATTGACAAAGACATTCAGAAACCAGCGTCATTCTCGGGGGAGAATGTGGTATTCGTGCAGCAGCTGTCCGATCTCGTTCTCGTCGAGCTTCTTGTCCAGTCTGCGGCGAAGTAGCTTCGGCAACGGCACGCTCTCCTCCTTCTTGTCATTGAGGAAGTAGGTTGCTTGGAGAAGTTTGCGGATGTCGTAGGTGGAGCCGAAAACTTCCGGGACTCCGCGTTCGATCCCGAGCAGGCTGTACGCGGCCTCCATCCCGGTGCGGACCGAGTACTCCGTCGTAAAGATGCAGTCGCGTGTTGTTTCCGCGAACTGGCCGAGGAAGGCGAAGTTGACGGCACCATCCGGTACAACCGCAGGCCGGTCACCGGCCTGACGGGGCATGAAAAAGGAAGTGACATAGGGCATCATCACTGGAACGGTCTTCGCCGCATTGGCCGCAAGTTCCGGGATGTCCTCGACTGGAACGCCCATGTGATAGAGCCACTCTTGGGTGATTTCCTCGCCGGTGCATTCCTGCATCGGCTTGTCGACGTAGTCACCGGGGACGTCGACGAATAGTGAGTAGACCCAGACGACGATCTGATCCTTGGGTTGTTGTTTGAAGTGCGGTTGCCGGTTTACGGTCCAGCTCATCAACCACTTCGAATCTCGTGCTGTCACGATGCCGCCGGTGACTACGCGTCCACTGAATGGGTCACGCTTGCATATCTTTTCGATGTATTCTGGGATTCGGGCATCCAATGTGGTCACTGTCGCTGATTCCCACTTGGTTTCTGCGACGTGCCCACCGAAGACGTCTGGTCGTCCGAATGCGGGGTCTTTTGTTGCTATACGACGCCACAAATCCCACGCTGGAGCGGGGCCCTCGTCGAGTTTCGCCGGCGTGTGATGGTCTCCGTTGCTCGAATTTTCGGTGAGCGAGCCGATGGTAGTCAACACCAGGTCGCCGCCATCGAGGTCGACCCCACCCAAAACACCCTCGGATTTCCAGTGAATGCGTTTGGCCCGCTTGACTTCACCCGAGATATCGAAGTCAATGTCGGTGACTTCGGTATCGAACCGAAAATTCACTCCCTGATCGAGCAGCCACGTGTACAGCGGCAGCACGAGAGACTCGTACTGGTTGTATTTGGTGAACTTGAGGGTACTCAGGTCCGGCAGGCCTTTGATGTGATGGATGAATCGATGCAGGTACAGCTTGATTTCGAGAGCACTGTGCCATTCCTCGAACGCGAACATCGTGCGCCAGTACAGCCAGAAATTGCTTGCGAGGAATTCCTTGCCGAACACCTCGTTGATGCGCTTGTTCTCGAGTTCGCTACGCGGAGTGAGAAAGACCTTCATGATGTCCTTCTGCGCCTTCGAGTTCAGATTGAACTTGAAGTCTGTGTGCGCGTCCTCACCCTGACGTTCGGTGACGCGCTGCAGCGAATAGTTCGGGTCGTCTTTGTTGAGCCAGTAGAATTCGTCGAGCACGCTGGCGTCTTCGACCTCGATCGAGGGGACAGAGCGGAACAGGTCCCAGAGACATTCGAAGTGATCTTCCATCTCGCGGCCACCGCGAATGACGAAGCCCTTCTCCGGTTCCTTGATTCCGTCGAGTGCACCGCCGGGCAATTTCAACCGCTCCAGGACGGTGATGTTGTTTCCTGCCATCTGGCCGTCGCGGATCATGAATGCTGCACCGGCAAGCGATGCAAGCCCCGAACCGACGAACCATGCAGTCTTGCCGTCCACCCCGTCAGGCTTGCGTGGCCGCGCGAACGCTTCGTAGTTTCCACTGCTGTAATACATTGTTCCCCATCTAATTTAGAGGTTTGGCGACAGGACCCTTCACGGAATGGATGCCGAGTTTTCTCTTGGTGATGTAGTTTTCCTTCGGTCACGCCGAAAGTATTTGCATTACAGCGACACCGGGAGCCAAGATGTTGTAGGGAATACAGCGGCCGCCTCGACGACAGGAGAACGTCGCGATAACGACAGCGAGATCTGCTGTAAACTAGAATCTTTCGGATACGACGGCGACCGAGCTGTCAGCCGCTCGGAGACGTCGCGTTTGGACGTCTCTGATGACTCGAAATCCCGTCTACATGCGGCGAATGGCGTCTCGCTGATGCCGTACGCCGTGACGTCGAACCCCTTGAAGGCCGTCTGGAACGCGATCGGTGATCCCCGAACGCATGTACCGAGGACTTTGGTTTTCCGGGTTGCGATCATTATTTCGTCCTCGAGGTTAAGTCGGCAGTTTTCGCACGGCGGTTGGTCAGCAAGCCGGCGATCCATCCGAGGACGAGTATCACGACGAGGGTGAGCCAGAGTGGGGACTGCACTGAGACCCAAAACAGTTGGATCGTGGTCGCGGCCCGGTTCTGGAGGATAAAGGTCACCGCCAGCACCACCAACAGCAAGGCGAGGGTGTTACGTGATGCGAGTACTGATCGGGCGGATGCCTGCCGGGTTTCCGAACTCATGGGAGGTACCCCATTCTATGTCGAGTGATATCGATCGAATGCTTTTTCGAAGGAGATACCGGACTCTCCCGTACCGATCCAGTTCTGTTCACGTCTGGCGGCGAGGGTCTGAGATTTTGTGTCTCGGCGTGCCGAGGTTTCCTACCCGCGATCCCGGTAATGGCTGAAATCTGGAGCGGAACCAACTGGGATTACGTGGCTAATCGAAACATAACACGAGTGGCGCCGAAATGTCGGCTTTAGATTGCGTAAGCAATTCGCCTTCACACACCGTCTCTCTGGCATTTCGCTTGAACCTGAGGCTTTCTATTCAGTCCATATGCGTTACTGCGCGTGCGGAACCTGCCTAGAGTAGACACCGGCATCTGCCTCGTCACCGGATATGGACTCGACGTTCTCATCGCCTGAGCCATACGGAAGTTCCGGAGGTCCGTGCGCTGGTCAGCGATGGAAAGCTGATCGACTGGTAGTTGCCGGCGGCTACCGCGCTCATCGTTGCCCTGCTCCTGAGTCTCGGATCGTAGTGTCAATGAGGTGCAGTTCGCGCGCTGTTGAAGCGGCGTACGACCGGTGAAATCGACTCCCGGCGAACGCTTGCCCGAAATAGATTCCTGACGCATCGACAGCATGTTCGAAACACGGACTCCCCAGAGCGGCGAATGACCGCTTGTCACCTCGTCAAATACGATAAAGCAAGTGAAAATAGCAATTTAGTATCCGATCGTTGACCCTTTCATCAGAGGATAATCTCGCCGGGAAACTATCATCGAACGGTTCGGCTCTTGTCCTGAAATACGGGTCTGCTTCCCTCTCGAAAACGAACTGTTCACGACGGCTACGCGCGCTCACAGAAGGATGGAAGCAAAACATCGATCCCAGAGTGAACACATCCCATACCGTTGCCGAACTTTTACGAAACCATCCCGCAATAGTTTGAGAACTTGATCGGGTGGGCGTAGCAGCGCAGGTCGGCGATCTCCCCCACCTCAGCGAATTCCTCGATATTGCGGGCGCGACGTGGCGCGTTCAGACTGCTTCGGCCATAGAAGTAGCCGGACGGCTGCTCCTTCCGAGGAATACTGCGGATGCCAGCAGGAAGAATATTGCGCCGACAAAGGTTCCGATATTGGCCATGTTCGGGTCCAACGTGTTCCCGTCTCGCAAGACGAACGATCCGATCGCGGAGACTCCGAATGCGATGGATCCCAAGGTATTCAGCCACACGCTTTGCCATTCCTTCGATTGCGGTGCCCAGTAAGCGCCTTCCCTCAGCATGATGAGGACAGCCAGTCCGCTCGAGACGAGGAAGGCTATCGAGCCCTCCGCGTTCGGATTCCAGACCAAGTGCATCTCGCCTCGTAGCGTAAGCGCGTGCAGCGCAGCCCCGGTGCTGACGTTGAACAAGATCGTCCCGAGTAACTGCACGGCAGCAGACAGCCAGACGGCCCGGATCGCGGGACGCCCCGAGTCGGTTGTGGTTGCTGGCCCGGCCAGCACCAACTGAACGAAAGCCGCGCAGGTAAAGAACCAGGAGCCCGCGAAGAAGAAGCTGTTGGCGAGTGCGGCACCGAAGAAGACCGACAGAAAGGGTGCCGACCCGAGTGCGAAGAGTGCGGATCCGATCACGAACCCCCACGACTGCATTCGAATGGTCGGGTGAATCAGCATGCGCTGCAGTGTACTTGGACTCGGTATGGAAAGTCCTCCATTCGGAACCTTGGTCATCAGGCACTGATTTCGATCCGCCCGCCGCGGGTACGCAGAAACAAATTAAAACCATCTGCTTGTTTTTTACTTTACCGAAGCATGACTCCACTTTGGGTGCTAATGTCCGATTTATGACAGCCACTCCTCCAGCTGGAAATCGTTTGCTGTTTCGCAATGTCCGTGTTTTCGACGGCACCTCCTCGACCCTTGTTGCCGGGGACGTTCTGATCGACGGCACCACGATCGCCGCGGTGTCGGAGTCGCCTGTCGGGGATGATCCGAGCCGCGAGACCACTGTCGTGGACGGTGGTAATCGAGTACTCATGCCCGGCATGAGCGATGCCCACGTTCACCTGGTCGGTAACGCGAATTCATACGTCGACATGGTGACCGGCAGTGAAGCGCACATCGCACTCAACGGCCTCGCTGAAGCAAAGAACATGCTGCACCGCGGGTTCACCACGGTCCGGGACATGGCGGGTGACACAAGCAGCATCAAGTCCGTGATCGATCGAGGCCTGTTCGAGGGGCCGCGCATCTACCCTTCTCAGGCTGCCATCTCCCAAACCAGCGGACACGGCGACTTCGGGTTTGTCTACGAATTCCCGACCGCGTTGGGAGGCAAGCAGTCTCGCGCCGAAGAAATTGGTTTCATGCGCGTCGCAGATGGCCCTGACCGGGTACTGGCAGCCGTTCGCGAACAGCTGAAGAAGGGCGCATCTCAGATCAAGATGATGGTCGGCGGCGGCGCTGCGTCGATGTACGACCCGCTCTACACGGTCCAGTTCACCGATCCCGAGCTTCGTGCAGCAGTGCACGCGGCCACCGACTACGGCACCTACGTCGCCACCCACGTTTACAACGTCACCGGCATTCGCCGCGCCATCGAAGCTGGCGTGAAATCCATCGAGCACGGTCATCTCGCTGACGAGGCGACGATCGCTCTGATGGCTGAGAAGGACATCTGGCTTTCGATGCAGCCTTTCGCGCTGGGCGATCACCACTATCCGGATCCGGGCCGCGCAGAAAAGGATCGCGAAATCTGCACCGGCACTGACGATGTGTACAGCTGGGCACGCAAGCACGGTGTCAAAACAGCGTGGGGTACGGATCTTTTGCTCGAGCCGCAGCTTGCGCCGCGGCAGAGTGAAATGGCGGCGCGACTCGGTGATCACTACAGCAATGCCGAAGCACTTCGGATGCTCACGTCGGGAAATGCCGAACTCTTCCGTCTTGCCGGCGAACGCGATCCGTACCGGCAAGCACCACTCGGAGTGATCGCCAAGGATGCGTGGGCAGATGTTCTTCTCATCGACGGCAATCCACTCGAGGATCTGAGCCTGCTCGCCGATCCGGCCAAACATCTCTCCGTCATTGTCAAAAATGGTCAGGTCGTCAAAAACATACTGTGACAACGTCTTCATCGCGTTGATCCGTCTGACGTGCAGCCAATTCAAGCTGAACACCTGAGCGGGTCGATGTGTCCTCGTGCTCCACCGAGTCGGGAGTCCAAGTTGGTTGAAACACGTTTCGAGCGTTGGGAATTACCTGAGGACCGAGTCGAAGGGTCGTTGGTGTCCGCCCGCGGTATCGAGCTCCACGGGCCGTGGGGGCATGTGTTCGGTCCACTCGACATCGACATCGAGGCTGGCGGTGTGACCGTCCTGGCCGCGCAATCGGGTGCCGCGCGCACAGCCCTGCTGATGGCACTATGCGGACGGATGCGATTGTCGTCCGGGTCATTGACTGTGCTGGGCTACGAGAAACCCTCGAGAATTCTGGCTGTCTCGGCGATCGCATGTCTGAACGAACTCGACGAAGTTCGCCCATCGGTGACGGTGCGGGACATGGTGACCGAACAGTTGCGATGGAATTCACCGTGGTACAAGTTCGTGCCCCGGGTGAGCGAAGATCAAGTAGCAGATATGTGTGCGTACACATTTGGCGGCGTAGACCTCCCCCCGCTCAATGCCTTCGTCGACGATCTCCCGGAGATCCAACAACTGTTGCTGCGGATCGCCGTCGCGAACACCAAAAGACCACCGCTACTGGTGGTGGGTCGAGTCGACAAGATCGCCGACGACGACGAGCGGACAATGTTGTTACGCCGACTGGTCGCATTGGGAGAGCACCAGTCGGTGATCACCGCCGATGTCAACGACCTTCCGCCGGACAGCGGCGTCCATGCCGTGGTGAACATGCACGGCCTGCTGGGCGCCGGTGACATCGGCGTCATGACCGAAGGACGGTGAGCGATGCTCGCAGGTATATCTCTGGGCAGTGATATCAAACGCTACTCCCGCGGCACCCTGCCACGAATCGCGATCGTCACCATCATCTTGTTGCCGTTGCTGTACGGCGCCATGTACTTGTGGGCTTTCTGGAACCCGTTCGGCGAGGTGAACAAGATCCCCGCAGCGATTGTCAATAACGACTCGGGGCGAACATCGACAGGCCAACAAGTCGATGCCGGCGATCAGGTCGTCAAGTCGCTCATCGCCTCCGGGCAACTTGATTTGGCGGAGGTCTCGGATCAAGAAGCCCAAGCCGGACTCTCGAGCGGCAAGTACTACTTCACCATCACCTTGCCGGAGAACTTCAGCGACGCTGTCGAGTCACCCAACGGTGACAACCCCGAGAAGGCCGATCTCACCTTCACCTTCAACGACGCCAATAATTATCTAGCCACCATCATCGGGCAGGACGCGTCCGAACAGGTCATCAATCAGGTCAACTCGACCATCGGCGCCCAAGGCGTCGGCCAAGTCCTGACGGGCCTACAGACCGCCGGTTCGGGCCTGGGCCAGGCTGCCGACGGAGCGAAGACCCTCGCGGCCGGGATCGACACCGCCAAAGGTGGGGCCGATCAACTGAGCTCCGGTGCAGGCGAACTCGCCACCAACATGGTCACCGCACGCGATGGTTCCGCGCAGCTCGCAGCCGGCGCCGGGCAACTCGCCACAGCCATCGACGGCGTCGCCGACCCACTGCTCAACGCCCTCGACTCCACTGCCGTCTCCGACGTCGGTGCGCAAGCTGCGCAACTGCGGCAATCCCTCACCACCCTCGGGGATCGCCTCCCCAAGCCGCCACAGGTTACCGTCTCCCCGGCAATCCAGCGGGTGCTCGACCTTCTCGGACCCAGCACCGATCCGCTCGCACAACAGGCCGTTTCAGCTCTCACACCTCTCGTGGCAGCACAACCCCAAAGTGACACTGCCGCACTACAAGCGGAGATAGCGCGCCTCAGCGGTGATGCGCGCGCGCTCGAATACCAGTTGACGGATCCATCCAGTCCCCTGCAATCCGGACTCGCGCTGCTGCAAAACGGCGGGCTCGCCTCCGACGTCCGGCAACTACGCGACGGCGCCGACCAGCTCAGTTCCGGCGCCACGACTTTGAACTCCGGACTGATCCAGTTGACCGACGGCAGCACCCAGCTCGCGAGCGGAGCCGATCAGTTAGCTTCGGGGATGGTCGAGCTGCAATCAGGCTCAGGCGAACTGGCAGACGCACTCGCACAGGGCGCTGGGCAAGTACCCAGCTGGACGGACGCGCAACGCAACGCTACCGCGGACACCCTCTCCACCCCAGTCGCACTCAAGCAGGACTACACCAACGAGGCACCCACATTCGGTACCGGATTCGCGCCGTTCTTCCTCTCCTTGGCCCTGTTCGTCGGCTGCATCATCACCTGGATGCTGCTGACCCCGCTACAATCCCGCGCAACTGTCAGTAACCTCGGCCTCTATCGCACAGTTCTGGCTTCCTACTGGCCGGCACTGCTCATCGGCATCCTCCAAGTGATCACGATGTACGCCGTGGTCCACATCGGGGTCGGCCTGGACGTCAAACACGTTCCCGGAACTATCCTGTTCCTGATGCTGGTCTCGGCGACGTATTTGGCGATGATCCAGATGTTCAATGCTCTCTTCGGCGTCGCAGTCGGCCGAGTGGTGACATTGGCCTTCCTGATGCTGCAACTGGTCTCCGCCGGCGGCATCTACCCAGTGCCCACGACAGCGACGCCCTTCCAATACATTCATCCGTTCGACCCGATGACATACACCGTCAATGGCCTCCGGCAACTCATCACCGCCGAACACGTCGACTCTCGACTCTGGACAGCAATCGCCGTCCTGACCGGCATTCTGCTCGTCTCGATGACTATCAGCGCACTCTCCGTGCGCCGCAACCGGCGTTACACCATGGAACGCCTGTACCCGTCCATCGAGGTGTAAAGCACTGCACAGCAACATCTTCACAGTCGACCACATTTGAATCACCGTCCAAGTCGTACCCCGCACGCTCGCATACTGGAGGAGAAAAAAATGTCAGACGGCTTCGCAGCTCCCACCGAAACCCTCGCACCGGCGTACACAGGACGGCTCGGCACCGATCCGATTCCAGCTCTGAAAATGCCCAAGGCCGAGTCGGATCCCGAAGCGGCGTACCGATTCATCCACGACGAACTGATGCTCGACGGCAGTTCCCGACTGAACCTGGCAACCTTCGTCACCACCTGGATGGATCCTCAGGCAGACAAGCTGATGGCCGAGACATTCGACAAGAACATGATCGACAAAGACGAGTATCCCGCGACAGCGGAGATCGAAACTCGTTGCGTCAACATGGTTGCCGACCTCTTCCACG
The DNA here is from genome assembly GCF_016598535.1 of Rhodococcus sp. P-2. Taxonomy (GTDB): domain Bacteria; phylum Actinomycetota; class Actinomycetes; order Mycobacteriales; family Mycobacteriaceae; genus Rhodococcus_F; species Rhodococcus_F baikonurensis. Next base: position 4,931,801 of record NZ_CP066779.1, read on the forward strand.
CAGAAGGGCTGACCTCCGACCCTGCGTCCGCAACGGGGGTCTCAACGGTAGGGTCCTCCGAAGCTGTGATGCTCGGCGGCCTCGCACTCAAATGGCGCTGGCGCCAGCGCCGCGAACAAGAAGGTAAAGACACCACGAAGCCCAATCTCATCCTCGGCAGCAACGTCCAGGTCGTCTGGGAAAAGTTCTGCCGCTACTTCGACGTCGAACCAAAATACCTCCCCATGGAAAGGGGCCGCTACGTCATCACTCCCGAACAGGTCCGTGACGCCGTCGACGAGAACACCATCGGCGTGGTCGCCATCCTGGGCACTACATTCACCGGCGAGCTCGAACCCGTCGCCGAGATCGCCGAAGCCCTCGACGAGATCGCCTCAAACGGTGGTCCCGACGTCCCCCTCCACGTCGACGCTGCCAGTGGAGGTTTCGTCGTCCCGTTCCTTCACCCCGAGCTGATGTGGGACTTCAAGGTTCCGCGTGTGGTCTCGATCAACGTCAGTGGCCACAAGTACGGCATGACATACCCTGGCATCGGTTTCGTTGTCTGGCGCTCGAAAGAACACCTACCGGAAGACTTGGTGTTCCGGGTCAACTACCTCGGCGGCGACATGCCGACTTTCACCCTCAACTTCTCTCGATCTGGCAACCAGGTCGTCGGGCAGTACTACAACTTCATCCGCCTCGGCGTCGCCGGATACACCCAGATCATGGAATCGCTGCGCGACACCGCGCTTATGCTTTCCGCCGCAATCTCCAAGATCGACCACATGGCGATCATCACCGACGGCACCGCTATACCGGTCTTGTCCTTCGAAGTCGTCGACGACCCAGGCTTCACTGTCTTCGACATCTCCCACGAACTCCGGGCACGCGGATTCCAAGTGCCCGCGTACACCATGCCCGCCGACGCCGAAGATGTCGCCGTCCTGCGGATCGTGCTACGAGAAGGTTTCAGCCAAGATCTCGCGTACAAACTCGCCACCGCCCTCAACGAAGTCGTCGAGCAACTTCGTAAGAGCAACGCCGATCGACCCCAAAGGACTGCCTTCGCCCACTAACTGCTGTTGAGGGGCAGCCTCAGAACCGCTTCCCCTCAACAAGCTTCTAATTCTGGACGACCAGCTGCACCAACGAACACTTTGCAACAGGCGAAGACCGACTCCGCCTGCTAGCCCCGTCAGTGCACGCCGTTCGTACGGATCGACCGGAACCACGGTGCGTGTGCGCTCACCGCGAAGAACGCACTGCGGCAGATGTGCATGTCAAACGTACGTCTGGCAGTTTCGGCTGACTGAAAGTCGACCGATTCGTACAAGTCGAGAGCCACCGCATCGAGCACCATCGATCACATGCTCACCTTCATCGTCAGGTACGGGTACGTCCCGTTCATGCTCTTGGGAATCAACGGAATCGCAATCGCACTGGCGGCATCCGGCGCGCCGAAATGGTCACTGGTGGCGTTGATTCTCTTCGCTGTGGTCTGCTCATTCGCGGCCGAACGGGCGCTTCCCTACGAATCTTCGTGGAATGCCCCGGGACCGGACAGGTTTCGCGACGCTGTCCATGCGTTTGTCAACGAATCCCTCATCCTGGTCAGCGTCGCGGTGATTCCGTTGATGGCCGCGGTGATTCCGTTCGACGGTCTGTGGCCGAGCGGTCTTCCGTTTGTCGTTCAGGTTGTCTTCGCAGTGTTGGTTGCCGATTTCGGCATCACCGTAGTGCATTTGATCAGCCACAAAGTTGGATGGTTGTGGCGTTTCCACGCGGTTCATCACAGCCTCGAACGGTTCTACGGTATGAACGGACTCATGAAGCACCCCGTGCATCAGACTTTCGAAACCGCCGGCGGCGTCCTGCCACTGATCCTCCTCGGGATGCCCGTTCCAGTTGCCTCGGCGCTCGCGGTTTGCGTCGCTGTCCAACTCCTGCTTCAGCATTCGAACGCCGATTACCGCATCGGCCCTCTCCGTCCGATCCTCGCGCTCAACGCCGGCCACCGATTCCATCACCTGAAGTGGGCTGGAATCGGTGACGTCAACTTCGGTTTGTTCACTCTGATCTGGGATCACCTGTTCCGCACTTATTCTTTCGATCCGGAAAAGCGCTTCAGCAGTGACGATCTCGGAATGGCGGCCAAGCCCGACTACCCGGACGACTACCTCGGCCAGTTGGCGGAACCGTTCCGGAGACAGACCTGACGGACGAAGGTCGAGATTCAGCCCGCGAGTACCCGTCGCATGACGGGCTTGGCTGCGAACGCACTGGCCAACACCAACGCAATCCCCACTGCCAGGGTGAGGCCCAACTGAACGAGTGCCATCGGAGTGGTCAGTACGACTGCCCCTGCCAGCGGGAAGAGGAACAGCAGTGCGGCGCCGGCGCCGGCCAGCGCCATTACGATCACGGGAGTGCGAACGTGACGCATGCGGGCACTGTCCATCACCTCGACAGGTGTGCCGGCCAGAGTCAGACTCCGATAGAGCTCGCGGTTGTCGAGGATCCCGGATACCTGGGTGAGTGCAGACGAGACAGCTGCCAACGTGAACGTTGCTCCGAGTGTGAACAACACACCGGTTCTCATGTCGGCGAACAAGAATTCCTGTCCCGGTTGCAGTTCCTGACCCTCTCCGTTGCCGATCGCTGCGAGCAACGACGTGCCGGCGGCAACAAAACTTGCCATCGTCACACCGCTGACCGTGCGCCACACGGCCTTCGGGTTGTCCAGGACCCGACGTGCCGCGATCAACGAAGCACCGTCCCTCGCGAATCGGAGCATGATCCGTCCGAGCAACGAGATGACGAACGGACCGACCAGCGCAACAACGCCGAAGCAGAGACCAAGTCCCACCAGAATTGCCGCGATGCTCGCCGCGGCACCACCGAATGCACTCCATCCCAACAGAACCCCGACGCCCGCGACAGCGAAGATCATCTTCGGCGCGGCACTCGGATTGCCCGCCGTGACTCCCAACGGACTCACGAACACCTGACGCATACCGAGCATCGACGTCAAAGCCGCCAGTACGGTCATTCCGAATACGATGCCCACCAGAGGAACTGCGCCGACCCACAGCTCACCCCACTCGAAGGTGCGACCTTGAAATCGCAAGAGCGCCACGAGCGGCAACGCGAGGAAGTACCCCAGCGCGCCGATCAACGCACCGGCCAAGCCCTGGACACCCGATTCCGCAGCGCACAGCGCAACAATCTGACGAGGTGTGGATCCGATGAGTCGCAGCGCGGCCAGACGTTCGTCTCGGCGACGGGCGCCCAAGCGGGCCGCCGCCAGACCGAGAGTGATCGCCGGGACGATCATCAGCACCGACGCAACCCCCGCGAGCGCAAGATAGGCCTCCGACTCGGGTTCACTCGTTCTGCCGGCAAAGGCACCGTAACCACCGAGAACCGTGAGCAGCAAGGTGGTCGACGCGGCAAAGGCCGATACGGGGAGCGCGAAGGTACTCAACGCCTTTCGTCCCTCGCCTCGCACCGTCATCAAGGCGACACGCGCTGTGGCCTTCATGCCGCCACCTGTGTCCCGACGAGCGAACCGGCCTGCATCGTCATCGTACGATCACACCAGCGAGCGACCTCGGCGTCGTGAGTGACGACGACCAATGCCGAACCGATCTGTTGCGCAGAATCACGCAACACTCTCATCACTTCCCAGCTTGTCTGTGCGTCGAGGGCACCGGTCGGCTCGTCCGCGAACAGAACTGCAGGTTTGGTCACCAACGCTCGGGCGATCGCGACACGTTGGGATTGTCCTCCCGACATCTGACCTGGGCGCCGGTCCTGCAATCCCTCCAGACCCAAAGGTGCGAAGAAACCGTGCGCCGTCCTCTTCGCTTCCGCGATGGACAAACCGTTGAGCACCAAAGGCAAAGCGACGTTCTCGATCGCCGGAAGCTCCGGCAACAGCTGACCCGACTGGAAGACGAACCCGTAGGACTCACGCCGCAGTCGACTTCGATCGTTCTCACCGAGGTTTTCGATATGTCTACCGCCCAACATGATTGCGCCTGAGTCAGGTTTCACGATTCCTGACATGCAGTGCAGCAGCGTCGACTTACCCGATCCTGACGGTCCCATGATCGCCGTGGCAGTGCCCGCACGGACTTCCAGCGACACACCACGGAGCACCGGAACATTGCCGTACGACTTGCCCAGCGAGTGGACCGACAAGACTGCGGGTGATTGTGCGTTGTTCATGAGTACAGCCTCTCGCGGACCCCTCGCCGACACATCGGCCCAGCGCACGATCTTCGAACTGCCCACGGTCCTACCGGAGGATGACCGGACCCCGAGGTCTGTCAGGGTCGTCACTATGATTTCCGGCATGACCTGGTCCGGCGCCGTCCACATGCAGCCCGGCATTCTCATTTTCGCCGGAGCCGTCGGATCGGCACACACGCATGCGCATGCCGCTGTTCAGATCATGATCGTCGACGACGGGGTGGTCACGGTCACTGACGGGAACGGCCACAGGGAAGTCGTGCGATCCGTGGTCATTCCGTCAGGGGCGGTGCACTCGTTGTCCGCCTCGGAAGGCGCGCGAGGACGGGCGATCTATGTCGATTCCACCATCGGGATGGGCCGACGCATCCAGCCGCCTGAATCCGACCTCGGCGGTGTGGCCGAATGGTCGAATCGTGGACGGACGGCCGTGGCGATGACCGACCGTGGCGATGATTCTGATCTGGAATACGCAGCGAGGCTCGTCGATTCACTGTCCGAAGGCAAACAGCCGTCGAACCTACGTGATCTTCACCCGGCCCTCGAACATGCTCTGACGATACTGCCCGAGCGCCTTTCGGGGCCGATCACGCTGGCGGACACCGCCGCGCGGGTCTCCATCTCGTCCGGACGCTTGGGAAGAATCTTCAACGATCAACTGCAGATGAGCTTTTCGACGTACATCCGTTGGTTGCGGCTGCGGCGCGCCATGGAAGTTATGAGCAGTGGCGCAAGTCTGACAACCAGTGCCCACGAGGCCGGTTTCACCGACAGCGCCCATCTCAACCGCATCTGCCACAGCATGTTCGGGCTCACGCCCAGCGCTGCGACCGGCGATCTCACCTGGAATTGATGCTGCTCCCTGAACCAACGCTGTCCGTCTCCGTCCTCGCCAGTAGCGACAGACGACTGTAGAGGCGCGCCAACCCGGGCATGTCCCGGAGGCTGCCTGCTACTTCTCCGACGCAAGCGTCGGCATACACCGTCAGTCGCGCATCGACGTCGTACAGAACATCGACGACGTTACCGAAGCGGCGGACTGCAAATTCCGATGCTTCTTCGAGAACTGGGACCCCGAAGATCACCCAGTCGTCGAAGCGAGAGGCAAGCTCGAGGTAGTCGGCGGCCGAGGTCGAACCGCCGCACAGCACCGCGAAATCGAACCACACGACACCATCTCGAATCGCCGAGCACGCCAATGTGCGTGTACCGATCGTCAATTCGACACCCTCACCCGACGGCCTCACGATTTCCGAGTCGACGAGGAATTCTCCTGTCGCAAAACGGTAGTCCCCGGCACTTGGTTGTCCTGCGGTCCGGTAGTCGATAGAGCCACCCAACTCGATCACCTCGAGAGTCAACTCGATCAACTCGATCGACGGAACGAACTGCTCGTGAAAAAGCGGATTCGGAAGAAGCTCGGCCGGCGGGACATTGGACGTGACAACAACAGTCACACCTTTCGCGACGATTGTGTCGAGAACCCTTGCCATGAACATTGCGTCGGCAACGTCGTCGATGTGGAACTCGTCGAAGCAGAGCACACGGATTCCGTCTGCGACGTGGTCCAACGCCGAACCCATCGACCCGAGTTCGTGCGCCCGTGCGTGCAGGTCTGCAAAGAACCGATGAAAGTGAATGCGCCGCTTGCCGACTGGGATGCTGTCGTAGAACTCGTCCATGAGCATCGTCTTCCCGCGGCCGACGCTTCCCCAGAGATAGATCCCGCCCCCGGTCTCACCGCCGGATATCCGGACCCGCAGGGCATCGAGAGCTTCACGTGCCGCCAACTGCTCTTCGTCCAGTAGCATTAGACTCCTCTACGTCTGTAGAGTCGAGGCTAGCGATCGAAAGCAAATCGAGTCAATGTGACCCTCACGACGCACCATCAGCAGCAAGGAACGACATGAAGCCCGACCGCAGAGCTCTCATCGCGGCATCCGCCGTCACGATCATCGCCGAGCAGGGCCCGCGTGCACTCACCCATCGGGCGGTCGATCAGTCCCTGGAACTTCCCGCCGGTTCGACGTCCTACTATTTCCGCACTCGCGAGGCACTTCTCGAAGCGACCGCACTGCACATCGTGCAACGATCGCGTTCCACTTTCAGTGGACTACTCGAAAGCCACGGAGACCCTGCCACCCTGACGGCCGAGTATCTCGACGATCTTCTCTCGCAACGCCGAAACGAATTGATCGCGCGATATGCACTGCTCCTGGAGACTCCCCGAGATTCGACATTGCACCAACTCCTCGAAGGAAGTCTGTTTTCGCTGGAGAAGGCAATACCCATCTTCGAAACCATCGGCGTCGACGATCCCGACGTCGCTGCCGCCAATTTCCTGAGCCTTCTGGAGGGCTTGATCTTCGATTACTGCCTCGGATCACGCAGCCGAGATCCTCGCCCCACCGAAACCGTTCGGCAGCTCAGGATCCCGATCGACATCTACCTGCACGGAGTTCACGCCAACTGAAAGACGTTGTTCAGCAGAGGCTTCCGGTGCATGGTCGTTGACCGGAAAACAGTGCCGCAACAAAGGGAGTGCTGTCTGGAACCGAAGCCGGAACGGTTCCCAGATGATCAGTGGGATAGGTATGGAATGCAAAGTCCACACCGTTTGCAGCGAGGTCAGCCGCGAACTTCAGTGTCAGCGGTGCCGGAACATCGATATCCGAGAGTCCCTGACCGATGAAGAACGGGCGGTCGTATCCCGAGGTCGGCACGGTGAGCAGTTCACGTGCAGCCTCCATGAATACCGGATTGTCCAGCGACTTCGTCAGCACCTGCCCGAGCGTGACGGTTCCGTACTTCGCGCGCGCCTCGGTGTAGCACATGTTGTTCTCGACATCGTCGAGGATGGTCTTGCCGAGCGGGGTCAGATACGAGTCGATGTCGATGTCCGGCCACGAAGCACGCAGTCCGTCAAGAACGTTCGCGATGTAGACCGTCGTACCCTTGAGCGGAAGCGCCGGGAAGGCCGGACCGCCGAGCGGTAGGAGATTCTCGATGTTCGAGGGGACACCAGTGGCGACTGCGCCGCGGTAGTCCAACTCCGGCGCGTAATCAGTGGCAAGCGAAGCGGTGAACATAGTCGCCTGCCCGCCCTGCGACTGCCCCATCGCAACCCATTCGCTCGACAAGTCACCGTCGACCGCACGAGCAGCACGCACCATGTCCACAACGCTGTGCGCAGCGGAACGACCGTCGAGATACGGGTGAACACCGGGTGTTCCGAGTCCCACGTAGTCGGTGGCCACCACCGCGTATCCCTGCTCCAGCCAGTGACCGAGATGCGTCGCGTTCCGCTCGAGCGGAACGCTATTGCTCGGCGCACACTGATCCGCGACACCCACCGTTCCGTGCGCGTAGGAGATGACCGGCCAACCACCCTCGGGCGGAGCCCCCTCGGGGCGATACACCACACCGCTACTCGTCATCGGTGCATCCTTCGGGCCCGTGGACCAGTACGTCACCTTCGTTGCGCTCACAGCACCCGGGATGACCCGATCCGCACCGAGCGACTCCTGGCCCACCACGGCGCCGGGGGCATTCTTCGATTCCGCCGCGGCCGGTGCGGTGACGGTCAACGCCACCAACGCGCTCGCACCCAATCCGACGAGCGTTCTACACAGCCGCTTGCTCACGTGCCTTCTCCTACCGATTGCGTTGACAGTGCCGTATGTGGCGATCAGCCCCACATCAGCCAGCCGATCGAGTTCAGACCTTAGAACAGCCTTACCAATTGGTCAACCTAAATTCCCGCTCCACATTTCCCGTTGTCACGCGACTGCTCCGGTAAGGTGGCGGTGTTCTATACATGCAGGTCCCCCGCGAGTTCAGGAGGCCGAAGGGCTCTCTCATGTCAGCGCCTGATCTCCCGACGTTCCCCCCGTCCCAGCAGAATTCGGTGGCCGCGATCCTCCGAGCGGCAGGCTGTGTGTTCGCCGAAGACGAAGCTCGCCTACTTCTCCACACTGCACGCTCTCGCGACGAACTCGACGCGATGATCGATCGACGAGTTGCCGGCGAACCACTCGAGCCTGTCATCGGCTGGGCAGAATTCTGCGGACTACGCATCCACATCGACCCTGGAGTATTCGTCCCCCGCCGACGCACCGAACTCCTCGCCCGCCAGGCCTGCGCACTCGTCGGTGCGGGAAGCGTCGTCATCGACATGTGTTGTGGTTCAGGAGCTGTCGGGGCCTTCGTGCAGGCGATGATCGATGCTGTCGATCTCTACGCGGTGGACATCGAACCGGCCGCCGTTCGCTGCGCTCGTCAGAACATCACACCGCCCGAGCGTGTTCTCGAAGGCGATCTGTACGGCCCACTGCCGACGGCATTACGAGGTCGTGTCGACGTCGTCGTCGCCAATGCGCCCTACGTCCCCACAGACTCGATCCGGCTGATGCCGCCCGAAGCGCGACTTCACGAACCGCGCGTCTCGTTGGACGGCGGCGCCGACGGCCTGGACCTACAGCGTCGCATCATCGCCGATGCTGTGCCGTGGCTACGACCGGGCGGTCATCTGCTCGTCGAGACAAGCACGGAGCAGGTCGAGATGACCGTCGAAACCTTCACTCGGGGAGGGTTTCTCACGCGGGTAGCAACCTACAGTGAGACCGCGTCAACTGTGGTGATCGGTCAGTGTTGAAGGCGATCGGATCATGAAGGCGTGGACCACTCCCGAGCGCGGGCGGCAAAGCCGTCGACAAAAAGCCCGAACGCACGATCGACGCGGGCCCGATCCCCCGTGGCCAGAAGATCCATCGACAGACCCCGCATTTGCGAGAGCAACAGAGTAGCGACAGAGGCAACATCGTCCTCGGGGCAGCCCGCTTGCCGTAGACCGGCTTCCAGTGCCTCGATCCAATCGCCCACGAATCGATCCAGGAACCGTCCGTAGCGTTCACGATCGCCGAGCGCGAGGGCGTAGATCTCGACCATCACTCGGAACCGCGGCAGGACCTCCGGCGTCGTACGTTCGGTCCACCACGCGGTCAACACTGTCGCCGGATCGACCCCCGGTTTCATCGGGACCGCAATCGGAATGGACTCACCACGCATGTTCTCGATGACCTCGGAGAGCAGATTCTCCTTACTCTCGAAATGGTTGAGCAACGACGCATGCGACACACCCACGGCCTTGGCGAGCTGCCTCACCGTCAGTTCCCCGACACCGTTGTCGATAACGTAGCGGGTCAGCGCGTCGAGCAACTCCTCACGTCGCCCGGCATATCTCAGGCTGCGTTTGTCGATGCGTTCGGGCTCCGGCACATACCCACCCTACCGGCCGGAACCACCAGGTCAGCGGCTGACTGCCTTCTGATACCGACGAATAGCGAACGGCACGAAGACGATCAGCAAACCGAAAGTCCACAACAACGACGCGATGACCGGGTTCTGAAGTGGCCACGCATCCGGAACTGTCATCGCAGGATTGGTATTGCCGAACAATTCACGGACCGCCTGCGTCACCGCCGACACCGGATTCCATTCGGCGATCACCTTGAGCGGCCCGGGAAGGTTGGTGGTCTCCACAAAAGTGTTCGCGATGAACGACAGCGGAAAGATGACGATGAAGCTCGCGTTGTTGAAGACCTCCGGCGTCCGGATCCACAGCCCCACAACAGCCATGACCCATGACAGCGCGTACGCGAAGAACAGCAGCAGCGCATAGCCTGCCACCGCCTCGAGGAAGCTGGAATGAATGCGCCACCCCACCAGAAGACCGGTCAACGACATGACCACCAAGCTGATGACGTTGATCAACACGTCACTCGACGTTCGGCCGGTGAGCACGGCAGACGGAGCCATGGGCAACGATCGAAATCTGTCGATGATTCCTTTCTGGATGTCTTCGACCATCCCCAGACCAGTCCAGGTTGCACCGAATATGACTGTCTGCGTGAAGATTCCGGCAATCAGGAATTCTCGATACGACGTGCCCGGGACAGAGATCGCGCTGCCGAACACGTAGGCGAACAAGAGCACGAACATGATCGGCGACAACGTGGTGAACACCAGCAGATCAGGAACGCGCTTGATCTTGATCAAGTTTCGCCTGGCGATGGTCAAACCGTCTTCGAGCGCCATCTGCACGGTCATTTCTGATCCTCCAGTTCAGCCTGGTGCCCGGTCAGTGTGAGGAAGACATCGTCGAGGGTGGGTCTGCGAAGTCCGACGTCGAACACCCGGATGCCGCGTGCCGACAGAAGATTGAGCGCCGCAACCAAGGCATCGGTGCCGTCGTCGACAGGAACAGTGACGCGACGGACATTCTCTTGAACCTGAATGTCCCCCACGGCAAGCGAGCGCAATTCCTCTCGCACGATGTCGAGATGTTCGACCTCGTGCACGCTCAGTTCGATGCGCTCACCCCCGACCCGCGCCTTCAACTGATCTGCGGTACCGCGCGCGATGACCGAGCCGCGGTCGATGACCGCGATCTGGTCGGCCAGCCTCTCTGCTTCTTCCATGTATTGCGTCGTGAGCAACAGTGTTGTCCCCTGCGCCACCAACCCTTCGATGACATCCCAGAGACCGAGTCGCGCCCGAGGATCGAGGCCGGTGGTCGGCTCGTCCAGAAACAACACCTGCGGCCGAGCAACCAATGCGCCCGCGAGATCGAGACGTCGCCGCATTCCACCGGAATAGCCCTTGACCGGCCGATCTCCGGCCTCGACAAGATCGAACTGCTCGAGCAATTCACGCGCTCGGGCCTTACTGCTTCGGGCGCCGAGGTGATACAGCCTCCCAACCATGTCCAGATTCTCGTAGCCCGTCAGGTACTCGTCGACCGCGGCATATTGGCCAGAAGCACCTATCTTCGACCGCAACGCCCGCGCATCCTCGACCACGTCCAGCCCGGCAACCTCGGCGCGACCACCGTCCGGAATGAGCAGCGTCGTGAATATCCTTACCGCGGTGGTTTTTCCGGCACCGTTGGGACCCAACAGTGCCATCACCGAACCCTCGCGCACTTCCAGGTCGATACCGTCCAATGCCGTGACGTCGCCGTACTTCTTGACCAACCCCTCGGCCACTATCGCTTCGGCCATGAGCCCTCCCGCGTCGGTTGTCCGTCGGTAGTCCGTTCCCCAGTGTGACCCAGGAGGCCGACACATTCCAGGATTTTTCACGCAACAGTCCTGCAAACGGGCCGCCGACAGGACCCAACCATCGAGAACCCTCACGATTGGGCTCGCTCGCGTATTCGAGTGGACGAAATGCCCCGGATTTCAATTCATGTTAGCGTCGCAAAGTTCGTGCCTCAGAATGCAATCCAGACAAATGTCTCTACAGGCGAAGAATCTGACCTGGAGGATAACTCCCATGCGTTTCATCTCTATGCGACGGTACGCAAATCTACCGAAAACAGTCCGTCTCATGTCGCTCACGACGGCTATCGCGCTATCTCTCACATTTGCCTATTCCTTTCAGGTGCAAGGGCGCACAGAATCACTTACGTTTGCTCCCGCTGCTCTATCTGCCAATCCGGAATCTGCTGCTCTCCCCTTTGACATTCCGGACCGGGCAACGCTGAACGGACGGAAGGTATTCGGACATTATTTTCCGCCATACCCGGTATCGATAGACAACGCCACCCCGAACAACGACTTCTACACAACTCAGTACATGACAGTGCACGGAGAGAACAATGCACACGTCAATTCAGCGGGATTCATACGCGACCGGCCTGCTCCACGCCCTCCGATCGCAGATCCCCAGTGGCGTCAGAGAGATCTCGAAACTGAAGTTCGACAGGCAGTCGCCGCTGGGCTCGACGGGTTCTCTGTCGACATCATGGCCAAGGCAGCAGACGCCAGTTGGTGGGGTTCAATCATTCCCGGCGCGCTCATGCAAGCCGCCGCAACAGTGGATCCAAATTTCAAAGTAATGCTTATGCCCGATATGAGCGCTTCTTTCAATAGCATGACCCCAGCAGAACTTGCGGCAGAAATTGCGCCATATGCGACAAAACCGTCGGTATTCAAACTTGGAGACGGACGACTTGTCATTTCCCCATTTCTTGCCGAGGCGAAAAGTCCAACATGGTGGTCGCAGTTCATCACCCTGATGAGTCAGTCATATGGGATAAATGTGGCTTTAGTTCCAGTATTCCTAGACGCAGCGGCAAACAGGAACGCATTTGCTTCTATCAGCTATGGCATGTCAAGTTGGGGGAACCGGAATCCAGCAGGGAACCCTGTGGTCAACAGCCCTAATTCTCCGCTGGATTTGGCCGCCGCTGCCCATGCATTGGGAAAGATCTGGATGCAATCGGTCTCCTTCCAAGACGTCAGACCTAACCAGGCCATCTACGACGAAGCGGAAAACACCCAGAATCTGCGCAATACCTGGCAGATCGCGCTCGATTCAGGCAGTGAATGGGTCCAACTGACAACGTGGAACGACTACAGCGAGGGAACATCCTTTGCCCCCAGCGCGGGGCACGGACGCGCCCTACTCGACATCAGCGCCTACGGTCTGTACTGGTTCCGGTCAGGGGTGATGCCGACGATCGTTCGCGATACTGCTTACTTGAGCTACCGAACGCAAAAAGTATCTGCAGTTCCTGCCAACCCGTCGACACCCCCGATGTCGCTGCGCCAATGGTCATCTCCTGCTCGAGATACCGTTGAGGTTCTCACCTTCTTGACGGCTCCTGCCGTCGTCAAAGTGACGGTCGGAACCACAACAACCACCTGCAATGCTCCGGCCGGGATGGGCACCTGCATCGCACCGTTAAAGGTAGGTGCTATCAAAGCCACAGTCGTTCGCGGCTCGACCGAGGTGTCTCGGGTGAGTTCACACGCTGCGGTAACAGCCACACCGTACAACCAGAATCTCGAGTACCTGGTCGATTCCAGTCGGAGATAACGGTGACGAAGATCGGGTAAGTCCGTCGACTCACCCGATCTTCGTTGCGCCGTCGGTTTCAGCTGCAATTGGTAACTCGGGCAGCGATACCGCCCCCGTCCGCTCCACCCTCACCGCCAACGTCACCGCGGCGGCCAGCGCCGATACGCCCGCTCCGATCCAGTACAAGACCGCGAACGAATGGAGAGTCGGCACAGTGCTCGCACCGATCACCACCGCCGAACTGGCCAATACCGCTGCCGCAACGGCGCTTCCGGTGGAGGTACCGACCGAACGGAGCAGGCTGTTGAATCCGTTGGCCGAGGCAGTCTGATGGATCGGTGCAGATTCGGTGATCAGGGTCGGCATGGCGGCCAGGGAAAATGCCACACCGGCCGATACCACGGCAGCGCCGATCACGATATTGACCAACGTCGGCGCCAACAGCACACGCAAGACGTAGCCGATTGCAATGACGATCGCACCCGACGCCAACGTAGCCTTCGCTCCCCATCGTCTCGTCACTTTCGACGACACCGGTGCCAACCCGATCATCAGGATGCCCCCCGGCATCATCGCGAGTCCGGCTTCGGCGGCCGAGAGTCCGAGACCGGCCGCCGACGCCAGGGGCAACTGAAGTTCCTGTGTTGCCGCCAACGCGCTGATGAACATGGCAAAACCGAGTAATACGGCGCAGACATTCGAGACCAGAATCGGAGCACGAAGGGAAGTCCGCAGGTCGACCAACGGTGCCGGCGTGTGCAGTTCCCACGGAATCCATCCACAGAGCAAGACCACACCGGACGCGATCAGAACCAGAACCTCGGGGCTTGCCCATCCCCATTCGGTTCCCTTCGAGACAGCCAGCAACAATGCCGTCATGGCGAGTGTGAGGACTGTGGCTCCCAGAAAGTCGAAGCGTCCGCGACTCTTCACAGCCGATTCCGGCACCACCAGCGGCAAGACGACTATCAGTACAACCCCGAATCCACCAGTGACCCAGAAGAGCGCGGGTAGTCCCCAGTGCGCCGAGATCACCCCGGCCATCGGCATGCCGAACATGCCGCCGATACCCAGGGTCGCACTCATGAGCGCGACTGCACCACTGAGCTTTTCCGGAGGAAAGACATCGCGCATGATGCTGATTCCGACGGGCAGAAGTGCCGTCGCGAAGCCCTGCAACGAACGTCCGAGGATCAGGAGCCAGAAACTCTGACTGAGCGCCGCAACCATGCAGCCGACGATCATCACCGCAAGGCAGACGAGCATCATCGCCCGCTTGCCGAACATGTCGGCAAGCCGGCCGATGAGAGGGGTCGCGACGGCACCGGTCAGCAACGTCGAGGTCACCAGCCAGGAGGCGGTGGCCGACGAAACTCCCGATGCCGTCGCGAACGCAGGCAGGACCGGCACCACCAGGGTCTGTTGCAGCGCGACCACCACACCGCTCAGACTCAGGACGCCGACGACCCACCCGGTCCGCGCTTTCGCGCGAACAGTCTTGTCCGTCAAGCGTTCGAGCGAGCGGCTACTCCGGCGTCGACAGGAACCACGATGCCACTCATGTGGGCACTCGCGTCGGCGGCGAGGAACAGGACTACTCGCGTGATCTCGAAGGGATCCAGCCAACCGATCGGCTGCGCATGCAGAGTCGCGTACACAGGTTCGACGTCGTCTGCCGTCGGCGATTCGAGGTCAGGCCGCATCATTGCGTACATCATGTCGTTGTGAATCATCGGCGTCGAGATATTTCCCGGTGCAATAGCATTCACGGTCACACCCGAGTTGGCCAGTTCGAGTGAGACGCTCTTCGTCAAACCGATGACGCCCCATTTGGAGGCGCCGTACGCCGCCATCTGGGTGCCACCGGATCGACCCATCATCGAGGAGATCGTGATGATGCGACCGTAGCCACGTTCCGCCATTCCACCTGACACGGCCGCAACGGTATTGAACACACCGGTCAGGTTCGACGAAATGACTTCGTTCCACTGTGCCGACGTCATCGACGTGATCGGAGCGGGCACGGAGACACCGGCATTCGCGACTGCAATGTCGACGCGGCCGAATTCGGATTCCGCGCGGGCAACGAGCGCGTCCATTGCTTGGCGATCAGCCGTGTCGGCCTTGACTGCAATACACCGGCGGCCCGTGGCTTCCACCAAACGAACGGTTTCCTTCAGGTCCTCCTCGGTTGCGAGGGGGTAGGCGACGACATCACTGTTCTCGCACCGATCGCAGATCACGATGTCCGCGCCACGCTCCGCGAAGGCGATAGCGTGGGCGCGCCCCTGACCGCGTGCGGCGCCGGTGATCAGTGCAACTTTTCCTTCGAAGCTGCCTTCGAGGCTGTTCATGCCGTCTCCTAGTTCGTCGTATGCCAGCGTGCGCTGTACTGCATGCGTACTCCGAACCCGCCCGAAAGAAACAGTCGATCCCGGACAGCGGGAATCTAGCCGATCACTGGTAAACGGCGGTCTCGAACTCCAGGTATCCGTTGATGGATCCAGCGTCCGCGAACGGCAGAATCTGCGTTGCCCAGAACCCTCCGACGCCGGTCTGCCGGTCGATCCAGTAATAGAGGTTGGCCAGACCCGCCCAAGCCAGCGATCCGGCCGGCCTACCGGTGGGTGCCACCTCTTCATTTGTCATGAAGGAGTATGCCCATCCCTTGGGTACACCGGGGAAGAATTCCGCATCGTTGGACAGTGTCGGGAGAACTCCGGGCAACAACCCCACGTGCTGGCCTTCGAGCCCGTTCTGAACGGCTGCAACTACCGTCTCCGACGACAACACGCGACCCGAAGTGCCCACGCCGTCGTTCAGCCACATACGAATGAACTTCATGTAGTCGCCGACAGTGCCGTGCAAACCGTGACCACCCATGTGCACCTCGGGTTCGGCCGGAAGCTCGAATCCAATGAGCGGAGTGAGGCTTCCGTCGCTCTCGCGCTGATGGATCGGTGCAAGTCGATCCTTCATCGACGGGCTCATCGTGAACGCCGTATCCGTCATCTCGAGCGGTTCGAAGATGCGCTCGCGCATGACATCGCCGAGTCGCTGACCTCGAATCGACTCGACAACCTGTCCGGCCCAGTCGATGTTGGTGCCGTACTCCCACTTCTCACCCGGGTCGAAGAGCAGCGGTGTCGTGAGCGCCGCTTTGCTGCACGTGATCACGCTGGGCTGCCCATGTTCCTGCGAGAGCCGATTGTACGACTCGTTGAAGAAGTCGTAGCCGAACCCTGCAGTGTGCAGGAGCAGCATGCGAGTGGTGATGTCGCGCTTGGGTTCCCGAAGAACGGGGTTTCCGCAGGCGTCGAAACCGTCCAGGACCTTCAGCTCACCGATGTCCGGAACATAGGTCGCTGCAGGTGCATCGAGATCGAGCAACCCCTCCTCCACACATTGCAGGACAGCGGTACCGGTGATCGCCTTGGTTGTGGAGAAGAGCGCAAAGGTTGTATCGAGGGTCATCGGAACGCCGTAACCTAGTGTCCGCTCACCCGCAGCACCCTCGTAGATGTTGCCTTCTCGATCCGTGATCATCGCAACCACACCCGGGACGCGATCAGCTCCCTGGGTTGCTCGCGCCAGCACGTCGTCGAGGCGCTGCTTCGAAAGGGGCTTCCGCGCAATATCTTCGATCGTCACTGCATTTCTCCATCCGACTTGCAACTTGTCTTGTCGAACAGAATGTAACGGCGATCACACACCCGGTTCTGCCTCGAAACGGCAGGAAAACTGTCTCGTTTCGGCAGAACCGGGCAGAGCCTGGAATCAGCTCTGGGGCGCTCCGATATTCACCAACCAGGAAATGCCGAATTTGTCTGTACAGGAGCCGAATTCGTCTCCCCACATCTGCTTCTCGAGCGGAACGCTGACCGTACCCGTTCCCGACAACTGCTCCCAGTACCCGCGCAGCACATCGCCGTCGTCGCCACTGAGGCTGACTGTGATGTTGTCGCCGGCGTTGTACGGCATGCCGGGCGGAGTGTCGGCACCCATCAGGGTGTATCCCTGATCGGTTTCGAGCATTCCGTGCATGATCTTGTCCCCGCCTTCGCCGGGATTGCCGAATTCACCGAACGTGCTCAGCGCCAGCGTGCCACCGAAAATGCCCTTGTAGAACTCCAACGCTTCTCGGGCATTGCCGTTGAAGCTGATGTACGGATTAAGTCGAGTTGCCATGACGTACTCCTAGCTCGTTGGATAGCTGTCACGTTCGATTTCAATCCTTGCAGACTGCTCCGACACGAAACAACGGATCGCGGCAGTTCATCCAGTGCGTAAACCGATCGTCATGACCGTTCAAACAACTGCCCTCAGAGTGGGTTACGAGTCTCGGAAGGCAACTCTCCGAACCGTTTCCGGTAGGCGGCCGCAAACATGCCCAGATTGACGTAGCCCCAGGCGTTGGCGATTTCCGAGACGGTTTTCCCATCGGAACGCAACAGTTCGCTGCGTACCCCCTCCAGCCGGCGCGCGCGCAATCGTTGCCCCGGCGTGGTGTCTCGGTACCGTCGAAATCCCGCAGTGAGCGCCCGGACACTGACACCCACCGCAGCCGCGATCTCCGATGCCGTCGGCACCGAGCGAGCAAAGGTATCGATGTACTCCTCTGCCGATCGCACGTAGGCCGGTTCGGCAGAAGCGTCGACGCCGAGCTGCAACCCGGCCTGTGTTGCCCACTCGTCGAGAAGCTGAGCCGTAATGAGTTCTTGAACCCTGGCACCGAGCCTTTCACCCGACATCGCGTCGGGCGACTCTGCAATCGCTCGAACAACGTAGTCCATCAATGCAAGCCAACTCGAGCCACGCCCGCCGATGGTGCACTTGTGCCGCCATAGACGGTCGTCGGGAACTGTCCCGTACCACTGCAGGGCATGATCGGCGACAAGCTGATGCGGCACAGTGAGATTCAGCTGCAGATGGTCCTCGTCGAATTCGACGAAATAGTCGGTCCGACTGCAGTCTGCGACAAAGGTCTCCCCCACTCCGGTATTCGCCGCAGCGCCCCGGCCAAGAGCATGTCGACCGTTGCCTCTGATCGTCGTCAGGACCAGAATGTTTCCGGCTTCAGGCGAACATTCACCGACGGAGACCGGAATTCCGTAACAGAATCTGGTGACGTCGATCTTGCCGACCGCCGCGGAGTACATGTCCGAAGCCGGCTTCAACCGACTTCCGATCGGCGTCACCGTGTAGGGCATGTAGATGTTGTCGGACCACTCCTTGATGCGGTCCCAGTCCCGAGAAAAGGCCTGGTGATGCTGCATGGTGGGCCGGCCGGCCGCGTCGATGAGCAAGGCATCCTCGAACATGATTCGAGTATCGCACCAGGGTCCGGGAAGGTCACGCAAAGTCAGCTGAGGCGATCTCTGGCTGAACAGCGGCGAAAAGCAACGAATCCGCCACAGTTCCCCGGATAACCATGTGCGCCCTCATCCGCCCCTCCTCCACCATTCCGATTTTGGTGAGTACCGATGCCGACGCCGAGTTCTCCGGACGACACGTTGCCTGCACGCGTTGCGCTCCGAGTCGAGCAAACGCGAGTTCCAGAACCGCGCTCCCCGCTTCGGACGCATAACCCTGCCCCTGGAACTTCGGGTTCACGACAAAACCGAGTTCCGCCCGCCGGTGCGCGGCGGATACTTCCCACACAGCTACCGAACCGATGACCGTTCCGTCGACCTTCGACGTGATCGCCAGGGTGAATGATCGACGCTCGACCCCCGCGGCTTCCAATGTCGCGTCGGCCAGGAATGCCCTGGTCACTGCCAGAGTGTTCGGACCCCAATCCACATATCTACAGACGACGGGGTCGGAGGCGTACTGATGGACGGCATCTTCATCCCCGAGTGTGAAATCTCGAAGGACGAGGCGTTCGGTAGTCAACGTGAACATCCAGCGATCGTAAATTAGCCGCGAAAGCATATTGACTCGAACTGGTGTTCGAGTATTGTTGGGGTGGGGATCGGGGGATTCAATGAGTGTTCTGTCATCGGATGTGGTGTCTGGCTCTGCGGTGGGGTTACGCGGACGTCTGTGGCGGTTGTCGGCTGCTGAGTTGCGTGCTGCTGCAATCGAGGCGAGTGCGGAGATTCTGCGTCTGGAAGCTGTTCGGGTGGCGGTGGTCGACGAGCTGTCGTTGCGTCCGGATGATCAGGTGATCGCCAGCCGCGGGGTGGGTGCGTGGTTGGCGGCGAACACGATGTTGCAGGTGCGGGACGGGAAGAAGATCGCCGCGTTGGGTGCGGCGCTGCGGCCGTTTCCCGCGGTGGCAGCTCGGTTCGATTGCGGGGATTGTTCGTTCGATCATGCCGTTTTGATTGTCTCGTTTTGTGAGTCGCCGCCGAAGGGGATGCCGGACGAAGCGTTGCCTCGCTGTATCGATTTGTTGTTGGCTGCCGCTTCCGGTGTGGAAGCAACGACGACGAAGGTCCGATATGTGATCGCGACGTTGGAGCGCGTTTTCGAATCCGATGAAATTCCACCCGCCGAAGACGTCGACCGCAACGAGTTGAGGATCGCCTCGACGTTGAATGGTCGGGTGGTGGTGCGTGGGGATTTCGACGCCCTCACCGGCGAAATGCTGCTGTCGGCGTTGTCGAATCTGACGATGCCAACCCCGGCACCCGATGGAACCCCGGATGCCCGGTCGGCGGCGAAGCGGACCGCGGACGGGTTCACCGAACTGATCCGCCGCTATCTGGATTGCGCCAAGACCGGTATGGATGGTGGGCAGCGGCCGCACGTGAACGTTCACATCAATGCCCGGGATCTGGCCGAGCACCGGGACTGCGCCGCAACACCAACTGGTGATGGTGGGTCTGTGTCGGATCTCGATGTGGGGCACATGCCCTGGCTGGGACCACTCTCGGTATCGCAGACCAGGCTTCTGGGGTGCGACTGCTTCCTCTCGACCGTCTTGCTCGATGATCACGGGGCGCCGTTGGATGTGAAACCCGGGAAACGGTTGGTCACCGCCGAACAGAGAGTGGCATTGATCGCGAGAGACAAAGTCGTCGTCGACTTACCCGCACCGTTCGGGCCCAGAAAGCCCGTCACGATGCCCGGCTTGACCGTGAACGACAAATCGTCCACCGCTTTCGTCGGTCCGTAAACCTTGGTCAATCCCCTCAGTTCAATCATGAGGAGAACTGTGCCCTACCGGCACTGACCAGCACATCCGTCCGGAGGATGACATGAACCCTGAGATGCGGAGACGGCAGTTCAGGGAAAACCCTGTCCTCGACCGGAAGTCGGAACTGCCGCGGCATGAGGGTAGGGCGCATCGAAGTCGCCGTCGAACAATCGCCAGTAGAAGTCGTTCATCCTCGCAGCGGCGGGCGCGTGCCGGGTCAAGATCGCGGCCACCTCCGGTGCCACATCACCTGGGATATGACCTGTGGCGCATCGTCGTACGTACTGGTTGCGGGTGACTGGTCCGCCGTGTTTCGGTCTCGGTACGCCGCAGACCTCGGTCACCAACCAGTTGACCAGAAGCATGGCGGCATAGTCGGCGTCATGAGTGGCATGGCGCCGGGCGAAGTCGTGCTCGACAGTCGACAGGTCGAAGTGTGGGGATGTGGCCAGTCCGAAGTCGGTGAGATAGATCCGCTCCAAATCGGTGCGCATGTTGCCGAAATGTCCGTCCATGTGCAGCAGCTGTCGATCTCGCAAGAACGCCGCGATCTCCGAAAACTGTCGCTCGAGGTCGGCAGCTTTGGCGGCCGGGTTGTCTTGCAACCAATCCGAGATCGGGTGTGCGATGTACTCGCAGAACAGTACGAGGCTGCACGGTGCAGCGGCGAGCGCTTCGAGGCGGACCCGCACTTCACTACTGGCGCGGGCGGTGTGAACGGAATCGATGTCGGCGTGTTCAGGCGCAACCGGCGATCGGCCGGGCAGCACTCGCCAGTGGTAAAGCATTGGGAACGACTGTGTTTCGCCGGCCAGGACGGCCTCGGTGACCATGATGTTCGCGGCCAGCTCTCGCCAAGCGTTGAAGCTTGGGCCGCCAATGCCGTACTGGCAGAACATCGGCAAGTCGAAATGATTGGAGGTGCAGCCGACGTCGGCGAGTTCCCGATTGCTGAGTGGGATGCGTTTGGTGAATATCGGAACGCCGTTGAGCCTGTGGTCACAGATATTGACCACTCCTGCGGCGCCGCCCACGCCGACGCTCGAGACTCGAGCGGTGTCGGTCAGTCGGGCCAGTTTGACATCGCTCTGGGAAGACAGGAATGTCGACAGTTTTCGGTGGCGGTCAATCCTGACGTGTGTCACTCCACGACTGTGCCACAGGATCGTCCGGCTTCGATCTCGCGGAGTCGCCTGTCGAAGTCACCGATTCTGGCGGTGTCCTCGTAGTAGTCCTCCTGCTCGATGATCTTGCCCCACTTGGTTCGAACGAGAAGCACTGTTCGATTGTGGTAGATGACGGAGCCGTCGGGGCCAAGGGCTCGGTCGTCGAAACGGGCGAGCAGAGTCATCCGCCATGGTGGACCGCCGAAATACGCTTCGGTGACTTCGCCTTGAAGTCCGGCAGCGACAAATTCCTGGAGAAAGTTCTCGATTCGGTCCCGCCCGGCGTGCTCCCCGGCCCACCGATGATCGCCATCTGCGAATCTCAGAACTGCGTCGCGGTGATAGGACCCCAACAATGGGCGGTAGTTCCCGGAGTTGAGCGCCCGGACGTCGCGCCCGAACTTGAAGATCAAGGCTTTGTGGAGCAGCGACCGCGAGACGATCGCCGTTGCGAGGCCTGCCGCGAACCAACTTTTCATCTTCGAAGCTTGTCGTGGCACCGAATGCCCTGTCAACGAAACGCCGAGGTCTGCTGATACCTGACAGAGAATTGGATATTGACAGTGACTGTCACAATAGGTGAGACTCGCACTATCGAGGAAGGTCGGATTTCGGCCGAGGTGAAAGGACGTTGCTGATGTCACTACGAGAGAGACAGCGGTTGCAGGTGCGAGCAGACATTCAACGTGCGGCATTCGATCTGTTCGCGCGTGACGGATTCGAGGACGTGACCACCGAGCAGATTGCGGCGGCGGCGGGAGTGTCGGCAAGTACGTACTTCCGGCACGTTCGCAACAAGGAGGATCTGCTGTTGGATCCGGTCAGGCAGGGCGGCGCCGGAATCGTGACGTTGCTCGAGGATCGCCCGGCATCCGAGTCGGCTGATCTTGCGATCTCGCGGGCGATCCTCGAACGCTCCAATGCATTCGAGTCCTCGGAGATCGATCAGTGGCGGGCAGCGTTTCGTACCGCGCCGCATTTGATGGATCGAGTCGCGCTCATCGCGCCCGAGCATCGTGATCGGTTGGTCGAGTTGGTGGCGCACCGGATGCACCTCGATCCGGAAAATGACAGCCGCCCCGGACTTCTCGTTCATCTGATGTTGGCGGCGGCGGAGTTCGGTTATCGCCAATGGATACGCAACCCCCAAAAGCGCGGCGCATCACTTCCCGTGTGCGTCGAGGGGGCGCTCGACGCGGTCCGGGGATCCCGGTGGCGCACGCAGGACGTAGACGACACGAAAGGTAGTGACCAGTGATGACCGAGAACCCTCAGGACACCGTGCCACCGGTAGCGGATCTGCCCGCGGTGGATGTGGTTGTTGTCGGTTCGGGGGCTGCCGGTATGTCCGCGGCAATCACCGCCGCCCGAAACGGACTCTCGACGATTCTCGTGGAGAAGTCCGAATACTGGGGCGGTTCGTCGTCCCGGTCCGGGGGTGGAGTGTGGATTCCAGGAAACTCGATACTTCGCCGCGAGGCGCCGGCGGATGATATTGACTCTGCGCGAACATATCTGAAGAGCATTGTCGGAGAGGATGCAGACACCGACCGTATCGACACGTATATCGATCGAGGCCCGGAAGCCCTCGATTTCCTGATTCGGCACTCTGCACTCGAGCTCGAATGGGTGAAGGGTTACTCCGACTACTTTCCCGAGGCACCCGGCGGACTTGCAAGCGGCCGCTCGTGCGAGCCGCGCCCGTTCGACGCGCGAGCACTGGGCGACGATCTTGCGACACTTCATCCGCCGTACATGAAGGTTCCGCTCAACATGGTTGTCCAACAATCTGATTACCGTTGGCTGAGCACGGGGATTCGGCATTGGCGCGGGCCGGTGCGAATGCTGCGGGTGGGTATGCGCTCGCTGGCCGCGAAGGCCAGGAAGAAGAAGTTGATCGGGCTCGGCCCAGCGCTCATGGCGGAACTGATGCTCGGAGTTCGGGGAGCTGGAGTGCCGGTGAAGCTCGGAACGAAGCTTGTGGATTTGATTACCGACAGTGATCGTGTCGTGGGCGTGCGACTCGAGTCCGGGGGAGTGCAGACAACACTGCACACTCGATGCGGCGTCATTCTCGCGTGCGGTGGGTTCGACAACAACGACGACATGCGAGGCGAGTACCAGCGTCGGCCGAGCAGTGCACAGTGGACCCTCGGGGCACCGACCAATACCGGGGACGGGATACGGGCGGCACTGCGGGTCGGCGCGGCAATTTCGTACATGGACGACGCGTGGTGGGCTCCGTCGATCCCGCTGCCCAAGGGACCGTGGTTCGCCTTGGCGGAACGCTCGTTGCCGCGCAGTCTGATGGTCAACGCCGGCGGCAATCGCTTCATGAACGAGTCGCTTCCCTATGTCGAAGCGGCGCACGCGATGTTCGGCGGAAAGTACGGCCGAGGTGAAGGACCCGCTGAGAACATCCCGGCTTGGCTGATCTTCGATCAGACGTACCGTGACCGTTACCTGTTCGCGGGAGTTCCGGCGCGCAGGCCGATTCCTCGGTCCTGGATCGAATCGGGCGCGATCGTACGAGCTGGATCGATTGCCGAACTCGCTGCCGAGATCGGCGTGCCAGGTGACGCGTTGTCAGCGACGATCACACGATTCAACAGTTATGCCCGCGAAGGCGTCGATCGCGACTTCGGCCGTGGGACAAGCAGATACGACCATTACTACGGCGACTGCACCAACAAGCCCAACCCCAGCCTCGGAGAACTTACCAAGGGTCCGTTCTATGCCGCGAAAATGGTGCCGGGAGACCTCGGGACCAAGGGCGGCATCGATACGGACGCTTGCGCGCGGGCGTTGCGCGCGGACGGTTCGGTCATCGACGGGCTCTACGCAGCAGGTAACACCAGCTCGCCGGTGATGGGTCATACCTATGCCGCTCCAGGTGCAACTATCGGTCCCGCAATGGTTTTCGGCTATCTGGCGGCGCTCGATGCGGCCGGGGGCTTGCCCGAGGGCAGAGGCCAACAGGCCGAGGGTAGAGGCCAAGAGGCCGTGGACCGCAATAATGGTTTGGCAGAACGCCGTGGGTAGGGTTCTCTTGAGAGCGTGACCCACCTCAACATCGCCGACGTCGACTACTTCCTCCCTGATGGTCGACAACTGCTCAGCGGTGTCAGCTTCCGGGTCGGAAACGGTGCAAAAACTGCACTGATCGGCCCCAACGGCACTGGTAAGACGACGTTGCTTCGCATTATCGCCGGAGACGCCGTCGCCGACGAGGGCGCAGTCACTCGATCCGGCACACTGGGCGTGATGCGGCAATTCGTCGGCCAGGTTCGCGACGAGTCCACCGTGCGAGATCTGCTGTTGTCCGTGTCTCCGGCACCGATCCGCGACGCAGCGCTGGCGCTCGATACAGCCGAAAACGCGATGATCGAGCGCGACGAAGAATCAACTCAGATGAAATACTCACACGCACTGGCCGATTGGGCTGACGTCGGAGGCTACGAGACGGAAGACTTCTGGGACAAGGTCACCACCTCGGCGCTCGGTGTCCCGTACGACCGTGCGAAGTGGCGAGCGGCCAACTCGCTGAGCGGGGGCGAGCAGAAGCGGTTGGTCCTCGAAGCACTGTTCGCTGGGCCCGACGACGCACTTCTGCTGGACGAGCCGGACAACTACCTCGACGTTCCGGGTAAGCGGTGGCTCGAGAAAACCATCTCGGAATCGTCGAAAGTTGTCTTGTTCGTCAGCCACGACCGCGAACTGATCGCCAATGCAGCTACCCACATCGTGACGCTCGAACCCGGAATCAGCGGCGCGACGTCGTGGACCCACGGCGCTGGGCTGGCCAGCTACCACCAGGCCCGCGAAGACCGCAACGCTCGCTTCGAAGAACTACGTCGACGCTGGGACGAAGAGCATGCGAAACTTCGTGCTCTTGTTCTGCGATTGCGTGAGAAGGCCAAGTTCAACGACGGCGTCGCGGCGCGGTATCACGCTTCGCAAACCCGGTTGGCGAAGTTCGAGGAGGCCGGACCGCCCGAGGCGATCCCCCTCCAGCAGAAGGTGACAGTACGGCTGGAGGGTGGGCGAACCGCCAAGCGGGCCTTGGTATGTCAGGATCTCGAGCTGACGGGGCTGATGAAGCCGTTCGACACCGAGATCTGGTACGGCGACCGCGTTGCCGTGCTGGGCTCCAACGGTTCCGGAAAGTCGCATTTCCTCCGTCTGTTGGCGGGTGGTGGGACCGACCCGGGGACGGAGCATCTACCCGTCGAGGCGCTCGACATCGCGCCGGTCGAGCACGGTGGTACCGCGACGCTCGGTGCCCGGGTACGTCCCGGATTGTTTGCGCAGACCCACTCCAGGCCTGATCTGACCGGAAATACGCTGCTCGAGATCCTGCACATGGGCGACGAACACCGAAACGGAATGGGACGTGAAGCGGCGAGCCGGGCTCTTGATCGTTACGGACTGTCTCGAGCAGCCGAGCAGAAGTACGACGACCTGTCCGGCGGACAGCAGGCGCGACTGCAGATTCTGCTCCTCGAACTCTCCGGCGCGACGATGTTGTTGCTCGACGAGCCGACCGACAACCTCGACCTCCATTCGGCGGACGCGCTCGAGCAGGGCATCGCACAATTTGCCGGGACCGTCATCTCGGTCACCCACGATCGTTGGTTCGCGCGCGGGTTCGACAGGTTCCTCGTCTTCGGATCGGACGGGAACGTGTACGAGAGCGAGTCGCCGGTGTGGGACGAGGCCAGGGTCGAACGAGCACGCTGACGCTGTGTCTCGGTGACGCTGTGTCTCGCTGACCGAGTGCGCATCTGCCGGCTATTTGGGAAGAGGCGGCAACTCGTTGATCACTGCGTCAAGGAGACTCAGATCGCTGCGATCCGATCGAGGCGGTGGACACTGCGAAAGATCGAGCTGTGTCGGGAAGTGCCACAGAACGCGACCTGGATCTACTCGGTCGATCGCCGCGTACCAGTGGGTGAGTGGCCCAGCGAGCGCTGCATGAAGCTCGAAGTGCCGTCGTCGGCGGCTGTGGTCTCTTTCGCGTTGCAGCCGAAGTTGTTCCGGTGACGGCATCGAAATGACGGTCAGGTCTGCGAAACCCAGTTTCAGCTGTTCAAAAGCGCTTTCCACTGCCGAAAGCTCGCGCTCGAATCGCTCCGCTGGTGCCGCACCCACTGCGGCGAGGCACCAGCTGTAGTGCAGTTTCAACGGGTCGCTGTCGCAGATCGCGATGCCGGATCTCACTTCGAGTTCTTCCGCTTGCGACCATCGGTTCGAATTGACCGTTGCCCAGTAACTTGCCTGCACTTCGAGGTTGGTTCCATCCGGTTCGAACCCGGTGGGCTGATATTCGGCCACGAATTCCTCGACGACCGATTCATTCGTCATCTGGGCTCGGCACCAAGTGGTCTTACCGGCGGCGCTGGGTCCTTCCACTGCGATGATCACCAGTTGATTCTCCATAACGATTGGGGCGGTTGGTTTTTGCCCGTTGCCAGGAATCTCTTAACATCCGAAGGGGGCTCCTTCGTGGTCCGACACGGCCTTTTTCGGTGCGGTGGGTCACAAAATCGCAGTGACGGTTGCCACATAACGGACGGATAACGATTGGTATGGTTGAACCTCGAATCAATCGGTTGACCTGTGGCTATTGCTCGAGTTACGAAAGAATCTGGTACATGGGTACCGGAAAAATGCCCCGTGACCAATCCGTGACCATCGCCTACGGTCGTTGACAGCCCGAAACTACCGGGCAAACACCGACCCGCAACTGCGTGCTTCTGCCCCGCGGGTCCGGTACTCCCGAAACCTTCGCGGGGCAGGAGTGAAACAGACGAGTCGATCGACGAGACGTGCAAGCGTCCGGACCGACCTCGTCCGCGGTAGCGGAGAGGATCTACCCAATGACCAGCATTACCTTCAAGCGCGCCCTCGGCGCAGTTGCAACCGCAGGCGCAGTCGTCGCGATCCCGCTCGCCATGAGCACCGGTACCGCTTCGGCAGCCGGCCACGACTGGTCCGGAGTCGCGAACTGCGAGTCCTCCGGTAACTGGGCCGCCAACACCGGCAACGGCTTCTACGGCGGTCTCCAGTTCACTCAGAGCACCTGGAACGCGTTCGGTGGATCGGGCAACGCTGCCAACGCCAGCCAGGCTGAGCAGATCCGTGTCGCCGAGAACGTTCTCGCAGGCCAGGGCGTCGGCGCATGGCCCGTGTGCGGTCAGTACCTGACCACCGGCACCACCGCAGGCAACTACGAGGCCGCAGCAGCTCCCATCACCGCTGAGGCTTCCGTCGAGTCGGCTCCGGCAGCAAGCACCGGAAGCGGCAACTACGTGGTCAAGGCAGGCGACACCCTGTCGAAGATCGCTGCTGCACACGGCATCTCGCTCGAGAACCTCGCCAGCCAGGTCCCGAACATCAACCTGATCTTCCCGGGACAGTCCCTCTCGGTCTAGTCTCGTGGCCGTTCAGGTCTTCATTGCGTCGACATTGTCCGGAGCTGTTGCAGCTCCGGACAATGTCGACGTTTCTGCGTTCGCAATGAGCTCTGCTGCTTCCGTGTGGATGGGATCAAGATCCTGGCGCCACCCCAGAATGCGCAGTGCGGACCCGGCGATCACCGCGGCGTCGGGGATCGGTGTTCCTTCGAGTGCGTCGGCTCTTGCGCTGATCACGCTTTCGACCAGACGAAACGGCAACTCGGCCAGTTGTGTCGACGCAGGATCGCCCATCGCGTCGAGAACTGCCTGGGCGAGTGCCCGGTACTGCTCGCGAAGCCGATCGCGATCAGCCCGGAACGACATGAATCTGTCGCTTCTCAGTTCCGGCAAGAGGTAAAGGACGCCCAGGTTCCACCGACCGGTGATCAGTTGCGCGGCGTCGAGGTACGACAGTGCATACAGCTTCACCTCGGGAGAGGCGTCGAGAGGCCTGAGGTTCTCGGCGAAGTCGAGCGCCGGAGTCACTGTGTCGGCGAGTAGCGCAACGAGGATGTCGTCCTTGGTGGCGAAATGGTTGTACAACGACGCCTGACGCATCCCGACAGCTTCGGCAATGTGGCGCGTCGACGTCGCGGCAAAGCCTCGGGTGGTGAACAGTTCTGCAGCAGCATCCAAGATCTCCGCCCGGGCGGTCCCACCCGGGCGTCGGCGAGCGGTCAGGCGGGGTCGTCCGGGGCCGGCGTTGGTCACGCCTTCCATAGTGGCAGGCGGAGGCCTTACGTGCGGGGTGGACGGCCCTGTGAGCATTCGGTCACGTGCTCGAAACGTACTCAACGAGCCTGTTACAGAATCGGGCGAATCGTATACGCGGGCGTCACCTGCGACGAGTTGATTTCGCGAAAACTGTCAATCGACAGTTATTCGCCTCTGAATCGCCTCGCCGAAGGAGTACGCCGTTGAGTGCAACAACCCCGGCTGCGCAGCCCACCACCGCATCCGCACTCGCCTCGTCACCTCACGACGACGGCGATCTCGCGGAGTTCGGTTACGAGCAGCAGCTGCATCGATCGCTGGGAAAGTTCGCGTCGTTCGCTGCGGGCTTCTCCTTCGTCTCCATTCTGACGACGATCTTCCAATTGTTCGGCCTCGGTTTCGGTTTCGCGGGTCCGGCGTTCTTCTGGACGTGGCCGGTCGTCTTCGTCGGCCAGTTCATGGTCGCGCTCAACTTCGCGGAACTCGCTGCCAGGTATCCGATTTCGGGAGCCATCTACCAGTGGTCGCGACGGATGGGCGGTGAGATAGTCGGCTGGTTCGCCGGGTGGTTCATGATTCTCGCTCAGATCGTCACTGCATCGGCTGCTGCCATCGCCTTGCAGGTCGTGCTTCCCAATGTGTGGAGCGGGTTCCAGATCATCGGCGAGGACAGTGCGCTCACCTCCTCGAGCGGTGCTGCCAATGCCGTGCTGCTCGGTTCGGTACTTCTGGTTCTGACCACCTTCATCAACTGCATCGGCGTCAACTGGATGTCGCGTATCAACAATATCGGTGTGACCTGCGAAATCGTCGGTGTCATCGCAGTGATCGGGATGTTCTTCACCCACGCTCAGCGCGGACCGGACGTCGTCTTCGACACCGGCAGTGCCGGCGGTCAGCCCGGATACGCCTGGGCGTGGATCATGTCCGGACTGATGGCCGCTTACGTCATGGTCGGCTTCGGTTCGGCAGGGGAGTTGGCCGAGGAGACCCGCAACCCCCGACGCGTCGCACCTCGTACGATCCGCCTCGCACTGTCCGCTTCCGCACTCGGCGGCGGCTTGATGATTCTCGGCGCGTTGATGGCAGCCCCCTCACTCACCGACGGACGCCTGGCCACGGAAGGTTTGCCGTACGTACTGACATCGATTCTGAGTTCGCCGTGGGGCACGGTCCTGTTGATCGACGTCTCGATCGCAGTGTTCGTGTGCACCTTGGCCATTCAGACTGCTGCTTCACGGCTGATGTTCTCCATGGCCCGCGACGGCCGGCTGCCTGCCTCGCAGATACTGGCAAAGGTCAATCCCCGCACCGGAACACCTATCGCACCGTCCGTCCTCATCGGCCTGATCTGCATAGCCGTTCTGGCCGTCAACGTGGGCAACTCGGCAATTTTCGCGACCCTGTCCAGCGTATGCATCATCTTGATCTACTTGGCCTACCTCATGGTGACCGTGCCGCTGCTGGTTCAGCGTCTCAAGGGTTGGCCGCGCACCGCTGTCGGCCCCAAGTTCGACGCCGAAGGCAAAAAGCTTTTCTCCCTGGGCATCTGGGGAGTCCCGGTCAACATCGCCGCGGTTGTGTACGGCGCGCTGATGGTGATCAACCTGTCCTGGCCACGAGCCGAGATCTTCAACCCCACGGGGGAGTACCCCATTCTGCAGTGGGCCGCGCCCATCACGATAGCGCTGGTGGTGGGGCTGGGAGTCGCCTGCTTCCCGCGCGGCCGCGCCACCCCGAATCCCGTCACGATCGGAGCCTGACCATGAGTACTCAGACCACCGCCGGAGCGCGCGAGCATGCCCGGTCCCAAGCTGGAACGATCACCGATTCCATGCCCGTATTGCCTGCTACGCATTGGCCGAACCCACCCGAGGACGTCGCTCCCGAACGTCTGACCTGGGCTGAAACCGTGCCGGGTGGGCGGTACACGACCAAGGTTCTCGCCCGTGGAACCCGATTGCGACTTCGCGACATCGCCGGCAGCGCCTGCGCAAACATCTTGCTCTATCGCGCCGACGCCCCCTGGGAGCGTCTCAACGTCGCCGATACCGTCAAGGTGCCATGGCAGGCCTATCTCGGCGTCGGGCACCCGTTGCTCTCCGATCAGGGGCGAGTACTTGCGACCGTGGTCGCGGACACGTCGGGTCACCACGATGCGTTCTGCGGAACGACGTCACGTGCCACCAACGAGGCGAAGTACGGGCAGGGTTCGTTGCACAGCGCCGCACCCGCCGGACGCGAACTGTTCACCGTCGCTGCCGCGAAGAACGGACTCGGGCCGCAGGACATTGCGCCTCCGTTGTCCTTCTTCCACGGTGTCCGCGTCGAGGCGGACGGCGCTCTCACCAGTACCGGATCCGCCGGCGCAGGCGCAACGGTCGATCTTCTCATCCACCTGCCGGTCATCGTGATGATCGCCAACACCGCGCACCCACTTGATCCGGCGCTGGAGTTTCCCACCACGTCCCTCGAAGTGCTCGCGTGGAATGCGGCCGACGAACTCGGCAGCCTTGCCGGCGGCGGGCCGGAATACCAACGCGCAGTGCTCAATACCGAAGATGCCTGGACGGCTTCGAACCTGGAGGAGATCGTATGACCACCACCTTGGATGTGCCCGCCCTCGTTCCCGGAACGGTGATCCTCGACGAGATTGCCGATGCATTCGGGCCGTGGTCCGCAGTTGTCCGCGCCGGTGACGTCCTGACCGTCGTCGATCTGCACGGAAACCAAGCCGTCGACACACTCGTCTACGCCAGTGACGATCACAGCGTTCGGTACTCGGCAGCAGCGACGGTCGCAGCCCAGAAGAACCTGTTTCTGTCCGCAGGCTCCGTGCTTCGCAGTGACGACGGAACGCCACTCATGACCCTGGTCGCGGACGAGGTCGGAAACCACGACACCGTGGGCGGCGCGTGCTCACAGGAATCGAACACCCTGCGGTACGGCCACCACACCAAACATCAGCACGCGTGCGTCGAGAACTTCCTCGTCGAGGGCGCCAGATGGGGGCTCGGTAAGCGGGACCTGGTGTCCAACATCAACTTCTTCATGAACGTCCCGGTCGACCCCGACGGCACGCTCGGGATCGTCGACGGGCTTTCAGCGCCAGGCAAGCGGCTCGCGTTGCGTGCCGAACGCGACGTGCTCGTCCTCGTGTCCAACTGCCCGCAGATCAACAACCCGTGCAACGGCTTCGATCCGACTGCCGTCCGCATGATAGTCACACGGCCGGAGGCAGACGAATGAACGCAAAACTGACCATCGTGCGTCCCGGAATGTTGACGACGGTTCAGGACTATCCAGGACGCGTCGGGTACTGGCAGATCGGAGTCCCACCGTCGGGCCCGATGGACGACCTGTCGTTTCGGTTGGGAAACACCGCACTCGGAAACCCCGAAGGTGCCCCCGGCATCGAATGCGCGATGGCCGGACCTGCGATGACGTTCGACGAGGACACCACGGTATGCGTCACGGGCGCCCCGGTGTCGGTGACGGTCGACGGCGCCGCACACGGTCAGTGGCGTCCCGTTTTCGTCCCCGCTGGAGCGGTGCTCGATGTCGGAACGGTCAGCGGCCCGGGACTGCGCATCTACGTACTCGTCCAGGGCGGAATCGAGACCGACGACTATCTCGGCAGCGCGTCGACCTTCACCCTCGGCAGGTTCGGTGGACACGAAGGGAGGACCCTGCGGGCGGGGGACGTTCTCAAACTCGGACAGGCGACCGGCGCAGTGGGAGCTGTTCCCGCCGAGCATGTTCCGGCGATACACACGTGCTGGGAACTTGCGGTGACCGAGGGCCCGCACGGGGCGCCGGAGTTCTTCACCCGCTCCGACATCGACACGCTGTACGCGACCGAGTACGAAGTCCATTTCAACTCCGACCGCACCGGAGTCCGGTTGATCGGTCCGAAACCTGACTGGGCCAGAACCACCGGCGGCGAAGCGGGACTTCACCCATCGAATATCCACGACAACGCGTATTCGATCGGTGCACTCGACTTCACCGGTGACACGCCCATCCTCCTCGGACCCGACGGACCGAGCCTCGGCGGCTTCGTCTGTCCGATCACGGTCGTGTCCGCTGATCGCTGGAAGCTCGGACAGTTGGCACCCGGGAACAAGATTCGCTTCGTACCGATCCGCGCCGAACGCGCAGCCTCCCGCCGTGACCTCGGAGTATCGCGTCGAGCGTCCAATTCGGTTGTGCATTCCTCCGGTGGTGACGGCGACGACGGCGTCATAGCCCGCCGTGACGGCGACACCGCGGTCACGTACCGGCGCTCAGGCGATGACAACGTGTTGGTCGAATACGGCGACATGAACCTCGACCTGGCCCTCCGTGCGCGTGCACATGCACTGCATCAGCGACTCGAAGCCGAGAAGCCGGCCGGACTACTCGATCTCACACCGGGAATCCGCAGCCTGCAGGTTCGCGTCGACCCGGACGTCCTGCCCGTCCGCAAGCTGATGGGAATGCTCGCCGAGGCGGAGGACACCTTGCCTGCTGCCAACGAACTCGTGGTGCCCAGTCGCACTGTGCGGATGCCACTGTCGTGGGACGACCCGGCTACGCGCGAAGCGATCCAGCGGTACATGCACGGCGTGCGTGCCGACGCGCCGTGGTGCCCGTGGAACATCGAGTTCATCCGCCGGATGAACGGTCTCGAATCCGTGAACGACGTGTTCGACACCGTCTTCGGCGCCGAATACATGGTGCTCGGACTCGGCGACGTCTACCTCGGGGCTCCGGTCGCGACGCCGCTCGACCCACGTCATCGTCTTGTCACGACCAAGTACAACCCGGCCCGCACCTGGACCCCGGAAAACGCCGTCGGGATCGGCGGGGCTTACCTCTGCATCTACGGCATGGAAGGCCCAGGTGGATACCAGTTCGTCGGACGTACGACGCAGGTCTGGAATCACCGTCATCCCGCGAAGTCCGGGCCGTTCGAGGAGGGCACTCCGTGGTTGCTGCGATTCTTCGACCGGATCTCCTGGTACCCCGTCGAGCCGGACGAGTTGATGGATCTGCGCGCGGACACCGCCGCCGGCCGCGGCGGGGGCGTCGAGATCGAGGACGGCAGCTTCTCGCTGGCCGAGCATCAAGAGTTCCTCGCGTCGAACTCGCGCTCGATCGAGGAGTTCCGCGCGATGCAGTCCGTCGCATTCGGGGCCGAGCGTCAACGCTGGTCCGACGCAGGGGAGTTCGCGCTGCCCGGTTGATGGTCGAATGAGCACCCTCCTCACTCAGCAAAAAGGTGTTCAGCCCACAGCGGTCGCCATCGTTGGTCATTGTGGAGGTCGACTACGTGAGCGACACTCAGACATGCGATTCGTGACACTGCCCCAAGGAAGCCTGGACGCGGACGAGTACGGCAGCCGGAACATCACCATGATGCAGCTCGCCCGTTCGGTGGACGGTGGAGAATTCAGGAGTCACTTCGCGTGGTGTCGACCGAACAGCCTGTTAGGGAAGCACTCTGCGAACCTCTGGCAGCTGTACGTCGTCGTGGACGGCTCGGGCTGGGTAGCCGAAGGCGACGGTCGGCGGGTCTCGATGGCGACAGGTGAGGCAGTGGTGTGGAGCCCTGGCGAGATCCACGAGTCCGGTTCGGATGACGGGATGCTTGTGGTGATAGTGCAAAGCGGCACTCCGTTCATCGGGCTCCTCAGCGAGTCAGAGCGCGATTGAACAGATCGATGAACGGGCGAGGCGACGGGGTTCCGGTGGGCCGGAAAGGCGCAGAGTCCCTCGACGCCGATACCCACTCGATTCTGCTCACCCGCGACAAGTCGAGCTGATGCCGGGTGTCGGCGGAGAGTCGGTGCAGGAAGAGGGTTCCGGTTCGCCCGTTTCCTTCCCGAAACGGGTGGGCATGATTGAGCGTCGAGTACACCGATGCGAGCGCGAACGACGCAGCGCCGTGATCGAGCGCTACCCAATCGACGGCGGCGATGATCTCTTCCACCTCGGACAGATAGTTCCGAATCGCCGAGACCGGCGCAAACGTCGCCGCACCTTTCCTGATGTCGACCGTTCTGATGTGGCCGGCCCACTGATACAGGTCTTGGAAAACGTGCTGGTGAAGCAGGAGTAGTTCGGCTGTGTCTCGCGTGTGCGGTACGAGGTCGCTGCCGAGGTGCGCCTCACCCAGGCGGAGCGCGGTCGCCGCGAACTCGAGTGATTGCAGGGCAGCGGGATCCCGCACGTCGAAGTTGTTCTCGAGTACCGACGTACCGCGATAGACGTACGGCGCTGATCTTCGCCAGCGGATCCGCGGGGGAATCGGTGACGACAGGCCGACAGCCCGCGCCAATTCCTGCTCGAAATATTCACGCCGAGAGAGTGTTCCGACGAGGACGGCTTCGAGTTCCGCGATCTGCTCATCGCTCGGATCCCAGCCTTCGAGGCCCTCGGCCGCCAGAACCTGTTCGAGCGCAGTGCGATTCACGGGTCGATGTCGGGTAGCGCCGACGCGGACGCGGCATATTCGAGTCGTCGTTGCACACCTGCGACTTCGCGCACCGCATTGCTCAGCAAGCTACGCGAGAGGGGAGTGAGTTCGGCGATCACGACTTCGTCGGTCGGGGGCCTACCCGCGGAGAATTGATCGGTCTGGTGGCGGACACGAATCTGCTGCAGCACCTCGAAAGATTCGATCAGTACCTGGGCGTCGTCGTCGAGTAGGAAACCACTTCCCGCTGCGGCTTTGAGGCGTTCGAGGGTCGAACTCGTGCGGGCGCCCACGGAAATCCCCGCCCATCGAGCGATGTTCACGATCGGTTGGACGGCGCTGGCTTTGAGGTCGACGGTTCCGGTCCGACGCGTCATCACGTCCTTGAACGAATGGAGCTTTGCCTTGTCGCCGACCGCTTCGCGAAGGAGCAGGCGCATCACTGCCGGGTGCAGTCGCAGTTGATCCAACGCCGCAGGACGAGGATCCAACGCAGGATCGCCCGCGACGACGCGGGCATCCCCGAGCATCGACAACATGACCAGGGCTTGGTCCTGATACGGATTGGACACCCATTTCCGCAGCGCAGTGCGCCATTGTGGGAGCGTCCGAGCAAACCTGGCCTGGGTCGCGACGGCGTTCTTGGTGTCGCGAGGGAACCCGCAGAGATCGAGGATGTCGTGGATGGTCTTCGCGGCGTCGGCTCCCTCGTGATGTGATTCGCCGCCCCACACCAGCGCACTGTCGATATCCGAAGAGGGGAGCGCTTCACGTCTGGCGACGCTGCCGAGCGACAGCCACGCGAAATCCGGTCGCTCGTCTCCGCCCACTACCAATTCGATCGCTCGCCTGACCGTCACGTCGATCAGCACCGCCAGCGTCGCACCGATGTCGAGCGGTGAGACCCGTGACGCCACCAATTCCGTCACCAGAACAGGGACCGCGCGGGCTGTTTCGACGAGGTGGGAGTCGTCCTGTGCCGTGGCGAGCGCTGCGCGCAGTTCGAAACCCTGATTGGTGGCCGAAGTCAGGAGGTCGCTGAGTTCGAGCACACCCATCAGTGCGCCTGCCTCGGTCACGACCGGGAGATGGCGCAATCCGTACTCGAGCATGTCGGTCACGGCGTCGGCGCCCAGTCGATCCGGATCGACTGTCACTGCTGACGGCGTCATCACCGTTGATACCGGCTGGTTGCTGTCGATACCACCGACTACCACGCGGGCACGTAGGTCACCTTCGGTGAAGATTCCGAAACCGGTTGTCTCCGTCGGGATCACAACAGCGCGGCGGCCCGCATCGGTCATCAACGTGGCGGCATCGCGGATGGTTGCCCGGCCGTCGCAGACAATTGCGGGCCCGCGCAACAGGTCTCGCACCCGGCGCATGGCGGGACTCTGCATGCCTTGCCCCGCCGAGTGCCCCGTCATGGGGTCATTGTCGCAGGTGTGTCCGTTTCAGGCAGCGGAGGGGGAGATGTCAGAGACCGCCGAGTCGCGAGAGTACGTCGAGAGCGGAATCTGCAGTACGCCAGAGCGCGTCGATCTCCTGTTCTGCGCCGGGACGTGTCTGCGGATTCTGGAGGGCGAATCCGTTGGCCAGTGTGATGGTGTTGTATCCGCTGTCGGCGGCGCGGAGCAGCAGTTCCGAGGGCTGCGAGTTTCCGGCCAATCGGTCGAGTCCTTCGCCGACGAAGTAGAACCGCCAGAGCGGCCCGAGATCGGCGTCGTACTCGGCCTTGGTGAGGGTTACGATCGAACCACCCTTGACGGCGATGGAATCGACGATCTTGTAGAAATCGGGGACATCCTCCGCAGTGGTTCCGGATGTGGCGACGGCGTGAGCGAGGTCGACGGTGAGATGGGCGTTGTAGCCGGCCATGGCGACTCGTGCCGGACTGGCGTCGCACTGACGCGTCAGGGTGAAGTAGTTGCTCCACGCCGGATCGGTGGGAGTGCCGGTGAACTCCGCATGGACGTTCACCAGGTACCTGCGCAGCAATTCGTAGCTGACGGAATGGGCCCACTCGTCATCGTCGAAGGCCGCAGGGTCTCGCTGCAGCGGCATCACCGCCTCGTGCTCCACAGCGTCGAGGCCGACGGAGAACAAGCCTCGCCAATCGTGGTGTGAGACGAGGATCGACGTGATCTCACGATGCCGTTCGACAGCGGTCTCCAGACGCGGTAGTCCAGCGCCGGTCAGCGTCGTGACGTCGCTGAGTTCGGCAATCCGGCCCACCTCGGCATTGCTCAGCGGGCTGCCACAGGCCGTCGAAAGACTCTCGCCCGGATCTGCGAGTGCAGAGCCGGGCGAGAGGAAGGTGGACGCGAGGAAAGTGACGGTGATGCCGAGCGCGAGCGTCAACGGATACAGCCGCATCGGTGTCATCGGCTCAGACTAGGCGCCCACTTTCGCAAATGTCCGGATTGGCGATCAGCTGATAACCGCGTCGGCCTCGATCTCGATGAGCAGAGCGGGGTCGATCAGCGAGCTGACCTCGAGGATCGTGGTGGCGGGACGAATTTCGCCGAACACTTCGCCGTGGGCGAGAGCGGCCTGCTCCCACTGCGTCATGTCGCGAAGGTACATGCGAGTGCGGATGACGTCGCCGAGGGTGGCGCCTGCCTCGGCCAGTGCTGCCTTGATGGTTTCGAGCGCTGCGCGAGTCTGATCGGTGAGGGTCTCACCAGGAGCGGTGGTGCCGGAGACTGCGATCTGGTTACCGATGCGCACGGCGCGGGAGTAACCGATCTTCGGTTCCCATTCGGAACCGGACGAAATGTTGATTCTGTTCGGCGTGCTTGTGTTCGACATGCGAGGAATTGTGCCAACAACTCACCGGCCGTGGTGAGGCACGGTCGGCTATTCGCTTCATCTTGACATAGCTTAGAACAAGTGTTCGACTTGGGGCCATGAGGTGGTCGGGTCAGGCATTGGATGCAGATGACGGAGCGCTACCCGGACTCGAACGGGCCGGGTTGGTGCGCTCCGTGCAGACTCCCGAGTTCGAGGGAATCACGTTTCACGAGGTGCTCTGCAAGAGCGCGCTCAACAAGATGCCCGAAGAGTCGACGTTGCCGTTCAGCTTCACCGTCAACGCTTTTCGTGGTTGCTCGCACGCATGCCGATATTGCTTCGCGAGACCGAGTCACGAGTATCTCGACCTCGACGCCGGCGCGGATTTCGACTCCCAAGTGGTCGTGAAGACGAACATCGCCGCGGTGCTCCGTAAGGAGTTGGCGCGAAAGTCCTGGAAACGGGAGGCGGTGGCACTGGGCACCAACACAGATCCCTATCAGCGAGCCGAGGGCCGATACCGCTTGATGCCCGGCATCATTCGCGCGTTGACCGAATCGGGAACTCCCTTCTCGATCTTGACGAAGGGAACTCTGCTCCGACGGGATCTGCCGCTGTTGAAAATGGCGGCGGCGCAGGTCGACGTCGGAATCGGAGTGTCGTTGGCGATCAACGACGCAGCCCTTCAGAAGCAGATCGAGCCTGGTACCCCGTCGCCGCGGGCGCGTCTCGAGATGATCCGCGCCATCACCGATGCCGGATTCTCGTGCAATGTCATGGTGGCGCCGGTCATTCCGTTCCTCACCGATTCCACCAGTCACCTCGACGGTCTGTTCGAGGCACTGTCGGAGGCAGGCGCGAGCAGCGTGACGGTCTTTCCGATGCACCTGCGCGGGAGTACTCGGGGTTGGTTCATGAATTGGCTTGCTCAGGAACACCCGGCGCTCATCCGTCGCTACCGCGAGCTGTACGGGCGGGGTGCGTATGTCACGCCCGAGTACAAGCGCTGGCTTGCAAGCCGTGTCGAGCCACTGGTCGAGCGTCATGGGTTGGGTGGTCGCTCGGAGCATCGAGACGTCAGTGCAGCCGGCATCGAATCGCGCGAGGCGCCTCGGGAACTGGTGGGTGCGGGAGCAGCTCTTACCTTGTTCTGACGGCCGTGGGCGCGTAAATCGGAGGCGCCCCGGACGTTTGCCGGGCTACATTCGCCTGGTGCTACTCACACTGACGTCCACCCCGACCTCGCAGACTCCTGATGCGACCGCGTTGAGCTACCTGCTGCACAAACATCCCGACCGCGTGCAAAGCTTCGACTTGGCGATCGGCACCGCCACGGTTCTGTACCCGGAGTCCTCGGCCGAGAAGACAACTGTGGCAGTGATTGTGGACGTCGACCCCATCGAACTTGTGCAGAGTAGGTATCGACGCGGCAAGAGTGGCGACAACTTTTCGCTGGGGGAGTACGTCAACGATCGGCCGTATGCGGCGTCGTCCATCCTCTCGGTTGCCCTGTCGAAGCTGTTTCGCACCGCGTTGACGGGAACGTGCAAGTCACACCCGGAACTCGTCGGAGCCGAACTCGCGTTGACCGTCTCGATTCCGGTGGTTCCGTGTGGCGGCGATGCGGATTTGCCTCGTCGGCTGTTCGAGCCGCTGGGCTGGGATGTAACCGCGATACCGGTGCAGCTTGATCCGCACCTGCCGACGTGGGGAAACTCCGACTTCGTATCGCTGACGCTCACCGGGGAACACACGGTGCAGAGCGCCCTGCGGCACCTCTACGTGCTGTTGCCGGTCCTCGACGACGTGAAGCACTACTGGGTGGGACCCGACGAGGCAGACAAATTGATCCGCGTCGCTGGAGAGTGGTTGGCGTCGCATCCGGATTCCGCGCTGATCATGTCCCGCTACCTGGCTCGTCGACGCGACCTGGTCGAATCGGTGGTCGATCGACTGATTCCCGAACAAGCCGAGGCGCAGATCGAAGTACCGCGACCGGATCCGCCGCTGGCGAGGCTTCGCGTCGACGCAGTGTCGGCGACGCTTCAGCGACTGCCCGTGCGAACGATCGTCGACATCGGTTGCGGCGAAGGGAAACTGATCGAGGCACTGATGCCGCACGCTCGATTCGACAAACTTGTCGGGGTGGACGTGAGCGCGCGCGAACTGACGCGTGCGCAGCGGAGATTGAAGTTCACCGAAATGTCCGACGTCCAGCGTGAACGGGTGTCTTTGATGCAGTCGTCGGCGACTTACCGCGATGCACGGATGAAAGGCTTCGACGCAGCCGTGCACATGGAAGTGATCGAGCATGTCGATGCTGCGCGGTTGCCTGCCCTGGTCAGATCGGTCTTCGTGGACGCAGCACCGCAGTACGTGCTGATGACAACTCCGAATGCCGACTACAACGTGCTGTATCCGGCGTTGGCGGAGGGAGAGTTCAGGCACCCGGACCACAGGTTCGAGTTCTCCCGAACCCAATTCGGCGACTGGGCAACCGAAACGGCCCGAGCCTACGGGTATTCCGTGGAGTTCGAATTCGTCGGAGCCATCGATCCGGCCCTCGGCGGGCCGACTCAGATGGCGATCTTCACGAAGGAGGCACGAACGTCATGACGGTGTACGAGATTCCAGACCTCGCTCTTGTAGTACTCATCGGTGTCAGTGGCTCGGGAAAGTCGACCTTCGCGGCGCGTCACTTCGGTGACTTCGAAACTCTCTCGAGTGACACCTTCCGTGGGTGGGTCAGTGACGATCCGAACTCACAGGAATCGACGTCCGACGCTTTCGAAGTGCTGGAGTTCGTCGCAGCCAAG
The DNA here is from genome assembly GCF_016598535.1 of Rhodococcus sp. P-2. Classification (GTDB taxonomy): domain Bacteria; phylum Actinomycetota; class Actinomycetes; order Mycobacteriales; family Mycobacteriaceae; genus Rhodococcus_F; species Rhodococcus_F baikonurensis. The sequence goes on from NZ_CP066779.1 coordinate 4,972,453, forward strand.
CGTCTGCGACGCGGACGTCTCACGGTTGTCGACGCGACCAACGTCCAGCCCGCTGCGCGCAAGCGGCTCGTTGCGTTGGCACGCGAGCACGACATACTGCCGGTGGCAGTCGTGCTCGATGTTCCGGAATCGGTGTGTTCGGCACGAAACGACGCTCGCTCTGATCGGACGTTCGGACGCGACGTCATTCGCCGCCAGCACCAACAGTTGACTCGCTCGCTCCGAGGTTTGGGTAAGGAAGGTTTCCGTTCGGTTCACATCCTCAGAGGTGAGGACGCGGTTTCCGAAGCCACATTCTCGCGCCACCCGCTGCGCAGCGATCTGCGTGTCGAGCATGGCCCGTTCGACGTCATCGGCGACGTCCACGGATGTCGAAGTGAGCTCGAGTCGCTCCTCGTGAAACTCGGCTACACCCTCGACTACGGGACGGATGGCCGGGCTGTCGATGCGGTGCCGCCGGACGGGCGAACTGCCGTCTTCCTCGGGGACTACGTGGATCGGGGACCGGACTCGGTCGGTGTGCTGCGTCTGGTCATGGGGATGGTCGCGGCGGGACATGCGATAGCAGTTCCGGGTAACCACGAGAACAAACTCGTCAAAGCGCTTCGGGGTAAGAAGGTCACGGCCAGTCACGGACTGGCCGAGACGCTCGAGCAGCTTGCCGCCGAGTCGGCGGAGTTCCGCGAAAGCGTCGTCGACTTCTGTGACGGCCTCGTGGCGCACCTCGTCCTGGACGACGGCAAACTCGTCGTCGCACACGCCGGTCTCAAGGAGGACTACCACAACAGGGCGTCCGGCCGGGTGCGAAGCTTTGCGCTCTACGGTGAAACCACCGGTGAGACTGACGAATTCGGCTTGCCTGTTCGATACCCGTGGGGGCAGGACTACCGAGGATCAGCCATGGTCCTCTACGGTCACACGCCGGTGCTCGAGGTGGAATGGATCAACAACACCGCGTGCCTCGATACCGGGTGCGTCTTCGGTGGATCCCTCACCGCTCTTCGATACCCGGAACGAGAGATCGTGTCGGTTCCGGCGGAGCGGGTTTGGTACGAGCCGGTGGTGCCGCTGGCTGCGCCGACTCGCGATCCGGATGTGCTCGATCTCGCCGACGTCCTCGAAACGACCGGCGTCGACACCGAACTGCGCGGGCGAGTGTCCGTTCGCACCGACAACGCCGCCGGCGCCTTGGAAGTGATGAGCCGATTCGCGGTCGCCCCGCAATGGCTGCGGTACCTACCGCCGACCATGGCGCCCTGCGCGACGGCTCAGTCCGACGACTATCTGGAACACCCGTCGACCGCGTTCGACGCATACCGGGCCGGCGGAATCGGAACAGTGATCTGCGAAGAGAAGCACATGGGTTCGCGGGCAGTGGTGCTCGTGTGCCGTGATCGATCGGTTGCTCAGTCCCGCTTCGACGCACCGGATTCGCTCACCGGGATGGTGCACACCCGCACCGGCCGTCAGTTCTTCGGCGACGGCCTGACTCAGCAGTTGATCGACGACATCGCCGCCGCAGCCACAGCAGCGGGGTTGTGGGAAGAGTTGGGCACCGACTGGCTGCTCCTCGACTGCGAACTGTTGCCGTGGAACGTCAAAGCGGAGGGTCTGCTGCGCTCGCAGTACGCGTCGGTCGCGGCGGCAGGGCGATCAGACCTCGCCGCTCGCGAGGCCGTGTTGGCGCAGGCAGGTTCGCGGGGCCTGGACGTGGCGGAAATGTTCGAACAGACAACTGTTCGGGCTGCCAGTATCGACCGCTTCGGTGAGGCCTACCGACGGTATGTGTGGCCGACGAACGGACTGGACGGCGTCACCATCGCGCCCTTCCAGATTCTTGCGACCGAGGGCCAGTCGTACGGGGAACGGGATCACGAATGGCACCTCGGTATTTCGGACCGCCTGGCCGCGGCCGACCCGAATCGATTTACCACCACGCGTCGACTGGTAGTCGATCTCGGTTCCGAGGACTCGGTGTCCGAAGCGACGAAGTGGTGGGAGTCACTGACCGCTGACGGTGGTGAGGGGATGGTCGTCAAACCTCTGGCGAATCAGATCCACGGACCGCGGGGGTACAACGCGAAGGTACAACCGGGCATCAAGGTTCGCGGCCGGGAGTACCTGCGATTGATCTACGGTGCCGACTACCTCGAACCGTCGACGCTTGCTCGGCTACGCAATCGCAACCTCGGGCACAAGCAGTCGATGGCGCTGCGCGAGTACGCGCTCGGCATGGAGGCAGTCTCCAGGCTCGTCGACCGTGAACCTTTGTGGCGAGCGCACCAGGCCGTGTTCGCGGTGTTGGCTCTCGAATCGGAGCCGGTCGACCCGCGGTTGTGACGGCCGGTGCCGGGGCTCGGATTGATACCGTCGGGTATGGGTGTGATTACTCGCTTGGACGGTTTCAACCGACGCCATCCGTGGAGTCACAACGATCACTACGGCCGGTGGATTCTACGTAATCTGCGCGGGGTCAGGTCCGCTCGTGCTCTCGACGTGGGGTGCGGGACGGGCAATCTGATCGAACTCTTGCGTCGGCGGTTCGACGTGGTGGTCGGTGTGGAACCCGACCCCACGACCTGGTGTCGGCTTCGGTTTGTCTCGCTTGTTCCGATGGCGCTGGTCGACCGGCATCTCAGGCAGCGCACGATGCAGCGAGAAAGCGATGATCACTGCCACCACACCGATTGCCGCCGACGCAGTTCGCCAACCCCAGGATTGGCCGATCGCCGAGGAAAGTGGACCCCCGAGAACAAAAGCGAGAGACGTTCCGGCATACACCATCGCGATTGCCTTGCCCTGTTGTCCGCGCGGAACCAGGGTGGCTGCGACCGGGGCAACGACAGCCCAGAACACTCCGTGCGTCGCAGCGCAGAGCAATCGTCCGATCACCAGCATCGGATAGTTGACGGCGCACGCTGCGACCAGTTGCGACACCGCGAGGGTGGCCACCGTCAGAACGACGACGCGTCGGCGCGGCCAGGTTTTGACCGCTCCGATCAGCGGAAGAGTCAAGGCCGCGACACCGTATGCGTAGAAGGTCAGCAGTAGGCCGACACGCCCTTCGGTGACGTCGAGGTCCGTCGAGATTTCGCTGAGCAGTCCAACGGGGAGCATTTCGGCCGTCACGTAGGCGAAGGCTGCTCCGGCCAGGGTCATCAGCCGGAGCGTGGTTGCCTTGGGCAGTCGAGCGGTCATGTTGTGTAACGATACATGTATCGATACACACCTGCGCAATCGATATTTTGCACTCGCTATGCTGATGCTCATGGCCACACGTGCGCAGCGTTCGAGTCGACCGACGATGGCCGACGTCGCCAAGGCCGCAGGGGTGTCGGTGATGTCGGTGTCGTACTCCTTCGCACAGCCCGAGCGCGTGTCGGAATCAACGCGGGCCAAGGTGTTCGCGGCTGCTGAAGAACTCGAGTACGCGGGCCCCAACCGGGCGGCGCAGTCCTTGCGAAGCGGGAAATTCAACAACATTGCGGTCGTCTTCAGCGAGAAGCTGACTTACGCCTTCGAAGACGCAGTAGCCCGGCGGTTTCTCTCGGGAGTGGCCGAAGCGTGCCTGGATGCGAACGCCGGGTTGATGATGCTGCCGAACTCGGGGAAACCTGGAGACGTCGACAGAGTTCGCGACGCAGCAGTAGACGGCTTTGTCGTCTGGACCACCGTCTTCGACGATCCCATCCTCGAAGCGATCGTCGGCACCGGAAAACCCGCATGCATCCAGGGTGGGCCCCTGCACGAGGGTGTGGATCTCGTCGGGATGGACGATGTTGCCGGCGCCGTTGCGATCGCGGCGGTCGGGTTGTCGGAGGCGCAGCGGCCTGTGGTGATCAGCCTTCCGTGGGATCGTGAGCGTCGGTCCGAGATTCGGATGGACGTGGATCCAGGTGAAGCGTTGTTTCCGGTGTCCCGCCATCGGCTCGAGGGCTACGAACGCGGCGTCCGCAACGCCGGCCTCGAGTGGTCCTCGGTGCGGGTGGGGGTCGTCACCGTCAACGAGCGGAGCGAAGGGTCTCGGATGGCTCGGTCCTTGCTCGACGTTCCGGTGAGCCGAAGGCCCGATGTCATCCTGGCGATGAGCGACGAACTGGCTCTGGGGGCTCTGGACGCGATCCGTGAACTCGGCCTCGCGCTGCCCGACGATGTCGCAGTCGTCGGATGGGACGACACAACAGCTGCATCGGACGCCGGCTTGACCACAGTTCGCCAGTCCCTCTTCGATCAGGGACGTAACGCAGCTCGCGTGGTTCTCGGGCTGGACGATGCGGTCGAGCCGGTCGAATGGTCGGTGCGTCGGCGAACTTCGACACGATGATCACGCCGGTAGTGGTCGACGCTCTGCGTCTTCGGTGGTTTGTTCCTCCCGAAGTGGGGGAGACCGTCCGGTGGGGACTCTTGTGGAATGTCGACAGCCCGCGCAGATGGGCGGTCGCCGAAGCCGCGGGCGCTTTGCAACTATGTGCCGGAACTCCTCGTGACGGCACAAACGCCCGTCAGGCGTGGACCGATTTCGACGAGAATGCCTCCACCACCGGAGTGGTTCGCCGTCTTCGGCTCATGTCGTTGGAGTCCGACATGCTGCCCGACCCGAAGTTTCCGCACGGCCCGAACTGGGGTTGGGCTACGAGGCAATTCGTGCCCGGGTCCGAGCGGTTCTACGAGTTGGCCCGTGCGCCTCGCGCGTTGCGCTCGTATCAGCTGACCGATCGTGAATGGGGGCCGCGGCGCGAGGACTTCTTGCTCGTCGACCTCGAGACGGCTTCTTGATCGCTGGACCTGGCACCGTTTTCATCCAGTGAGCACAGGCTCCAGCTGACCGGAAACAGTCTCTGCTCGATGAAACCGGTGCCAGCTGCTGTGGCTAGCCCGCTCTGCCGACCACGTTCCGTGCGTACCTGCCGGGCGGCGCCCCGACGTGTTTCACGAAGTGCCGCGACAAGTGGGATTGATCGTGGAACCCGACGTCGACGGCCACGTCCGCCAATTCGCGCCCCGCCAGTATTGCGCGTCGTGCCAGATCGATTCGGCGTCCCGTCACGTACTTGTGAGGCGGAAGCCCGAAATGCTTCGCGAAGTTCTTGATCAGATACGTGGAGTTCCGCTGCAGGATGTTCGACGCTTCGTGCATCGTGATTCCCGTTGTGAGTCGCGCATCGAGCAGGTCTCGCAGTTGATCGGCAACGCGTTCGTCAACGGTGGGCGTGTGACGGGCTCGGCCTGTGGCCGGTGTGAGGATCTCGTTCAATCTCTCAGCGAGGAACCCCAGGCGACTTTCGGCCTCGAGTGATTCGCCGTCTGGGCCGAGTGCAGAGTGCAGTTGATCGATGCGGTGGCGCAGCAGAGGGTCTCGAATCTCGGGACTGTCCACTGCCGGGCCTATGAGGGCCTCGCCGAGAACTGACGTGTCGAGGTAAAGGATTCGTTGACGAAATCCGGCCTCGGTGACCGGAACTCCGTCGTGTGCGATGCCTGGCGGCAACAGAGTCACGATCTCGGGTGCTGCGCCATGAGCGCGATGATCGAGGTCGTATGCAATCGTGCCGCGGTCGACGAGCATCAGAGACCACTGATCGTGCGTGTGTTTGGGATAGGCGTGTCCGACGAAATCGGCATGGAAGACCTCGGTGATTCCCGCGAGGCCCGGTGCCCACGCGGTGATCTGTGCGCCGTGGGGATCCATGTCAGAAACGTACAAGACGCAGCTGCCGCGGGTGACGAAGAGTGGCGGGGTCGTCATCGCGGTGGTGGCGCGCCCGAGGGAGGAACAACATGAACAGTTCGGCAACAGCGGTATCGCTTCGCGAGAAGTTCGGTCAGTTCACCGAGCACTGGTCGCCCAAGAAGATTGCGGCGCTCAATGACTACGAGATCAAGATCGTCAAGATCAAAGGTGAATTCGTCTGGCACTCCCACGCCGACACCGACGAGATGTTCCTGGTGACGAAGGGGCAGATTCGAATCCAACTGCGAAACGGAGATGTTGCACTGGGGCCCGGTGAACTGTTCGTGGTACCTCGCGGCGTCGAACATTGCCCGATCGCCGAGGAGGAAGCGGAGGTGATGTTGATCGAACCCGTCGGCGTGGTGAATACCGGGAACGTGGGAGGTCCGCGAACCGCAGTGCTCGAGGACTTTTCGTAGTTACCGGCTCTTCCAGTCCAGGGGATTGGTACGCAACGGCAGGGCCATTCCCAGATCTCCAGAGCGTCGCCGCGCGAGAGTGCGGACGGAGCTCGACCTCGCGCCGCATCGACTGCGCGAACTCGTCGGTAATTCCTGTTCGGGGGTACTCCGCGATTGCTGCATCAACAGTTGCTCGCGGAATTTCGGCCGCACGCCGACCGGCAACATCGAAATGCGCTGCGGCGTGCAGGAGATAGGCGTCAGCGCCCGCGCTGCGGTCGACGGTCAGATCCATGTGCAGACGGATCGCTGCGCCGATTCGCTCTACCGACTTCTCCGAAGTTCCCACTCGGGTCGCGAGTTCTTCCGCGTCTGCGGCACTGATGTAGGTGAAACACCCATGCTCGGCCGATCCTTCTGCGCCCAGTCCGACATCGTGAAGGGCGCACGCAGTGAAGAGATCTTCGGGGTTGTACTCGATCGCGTCGATCTGTGCGAAGGTGTCGGCCCAGATCCAGCAGCGGAGACTGTGGTTCAAGACCGCGGGGGAGAGGGTTCCTCTGGCGTGATCGAGCGCTTCCCTGCACAGTCTGGTGTCGGGGAGTGGGCATTTGCGCAGGTCGGGCGTGTGAGTGGGGTAGCGGCCGAGCCGCAGTCGAAGCATCGACGGGGTACTCATGGCCTGCGCAGCTGCCGCGCGGGCCATGAGTTGCATCTGCTCGAGGGTGGTCAGCTCACCAGGGCGCATCGAATTCCTGTCTGAGGTAGGGGACAGCTGAATACGAATCTAGTTGGCGAGGAAAATTCTTCACGCTTGCTCAATATCTGTCGACGACGGAAACACGGTATTATCCGAATATTGGTTGATAGCAAGTGGCATCCAACGGCAACACCAAATCAGCAACCTCACCTCTGCACTTCGCACTATCTCGACAAGCAACGACGGTGGGGTTCGGCTCAGATGACGCCGAACCCGACTATTCCCGGAACTTCCGAGGGCTTTATGCGATGAAGCATGACTTTGTTGTTCTCGTTGCCGCCGACGGTCGTCAGAGTGCCGGCGTCATTGACCAGAACGACGTTGACGTGTTGACCGAATGGGCTCGAGTCGCCGTACAGGATCGTGTCGCCGACCTTGGGTTGGTAGTCCTGACCGTAGGGGACAAACGCGTCGACCGACTCGTAATACTCCTGCAGCGTGTACACCCCGGGGATGCGCCACGAGCCTGAGTTGGGGTTCGAGAACGGCGTGCCGATCTGGTTCATCGACCAGCTCACGAAATCGGCACACCACGATTCCTCGACACCTTCGGCGTACTTGGTGCCGGGGCTCCCTGACTCCCATTCCTGTTCGAGGACGGTGAGCAGCGCACTCTGCTGAGCGGTCAGTGCGCTGTGGTCGACAGCCGGGAACGAATCCAGGTTCTCGCCGGCAAGGGCGTCGTCGCTGCGGGCGAACCACCAGAAAATGCCGGCGACTGCTACAACCACTACAACGCCGAATACGCCCAGAACGGTGAGAGTGCGTCTGGACGTATTCGGTGCGTGCGACATCACGCCACGATAGTCAAATTACTCGAGCGGGGGCGCTGAGCGGTCGATCGTCGTCGCGAGGGGCTTCTCCTTGACGAAGAGCAACAAGACGACCGCCGCGATGACCAGCGGTACGAGATAGAGGAAGATCGGCGCAAGCGCATCGTTGTATGCGCCGACGATGATCTCGCGAACCTGGCTCGGCAACTTCCAGAGAATTCCCGGCGTCAAAGAGTTCTCGTCCCCACCCGCTGCGCCTCCGTTTGCCGGTAGTCGTTCGGACAGCAAATTGGTCAGGCGCGAGGCGAACAGGCTGCCCACGATAGCGCTGCCCAGCGAAGCGCCGATCTGACGGAAGAAGTTGTTCGACGCGGTGGCCGTTCCCACTTCGGCCGCAGGGAAGGTGTTCTGCACGATCAGGATCAAGATCTGCATGACGAGGCCGAGGCCGATACCCATGAGGGCGATGTAACAACCGAAGACCAGCAGCGAGGTCGACGGCGTCAGACGTGAGAGCAGGACCAGAGCAACGGCGACGATGGATGTTCCGACGATGGGGAAGATCTTGTAGCGACCGGTTTTGCTGACCAGCTGACCGGATCCGATGGAGGCGACGAGTAGGCCCGCCATCATCGGAATCATCATCAGTCCTGCTTCGGTGGCGTTCTTTCCGGTCACCATCTGGATGTAGGTCGGCAGGTAGGCGAGCGCACCGAACATCGCGATTCCGATGATCAGACCCGCGACGGTGGTCAACACGAAGTTTCGCTGAGCGAACAGGTGCATCGGAATTACTGGTTCGTCGGCACGCTTCTCGACGAAGACGAACGCCACGGCGGTCACGATGCAGCCGACGATCAACCCGATGATGACTCCGGAACCCCAGGCGTAAGTGTTTCCGCCCCAGGTGGTGAACAGGATCAGGCACGTCGCTGCCGTCGCGACCAGGATCATTCCGAGGTAGTCGATGCGAGGCTTGCCGAGATTCGGTTTCCGCAAGTGAAGGAATGCCATCGCACTCGCGATGGCGAGAAGGCCGAGGGGGATGTTGATCCAGAAAGCCCAACGCCAACCGATGCCTTCGGTGAACCAGCCGCCGAGTAGGGGACCGGCAACCGAAGCCAGGGCGAACACACCGCCCATCGCGCCCATGTACCGGCCGCGTTGCCGGGCCGGAACGACGTCGGCGATGATCGCCTGGGACAGCAGGATCAACCCGCCGCCGCCGAGTCCTTGAACAGCGCGCCCCGCGATGAGTGTGGTCATGTCGTGGGACAGGCCGCCGATCACAGAACCGACGATGAAAATGCTGATGGCGCCGATGAATAGGCCCTTGCGGCCGATCAGATCACCGAGTTTCCCGTACACCGGCATCATGACGGTCGAGGCGAGGATGTACGCCGTCGTCACCCAGACCATGTGGTTGACGCCGTTCAATTCACCGACGATGGTGGGCAACGCGGTGCTGAAGATCATCTGATCGAGCGATGCCAGAAGCATGGTGATCATCAACCCGACAAAAACGAGGATGATCGACCGTTTGTCTGGCGTGGATTCGGTGTCGGTGCGCGTGTCGTCTGGGCCGACGGTCGCGGCTTCTCGAGTGGACATGGAATTCCTTAGTTGAGTGACAGCTGGTGAAATCAGTTCGCGGAGCGGAGAATTCGAGCCATCAGAAGTAGTGCAGGATCGAGCAGTTCGGTTCTGGGGCTTGCCCGTTCGCTGTTCTGCCACTTTCGGAAGACGTAACGCATCGCTGCGCCCGCTGTGATGACCGTCGCGGTGGCCTCGTCTTCCGCGGCGGTGTCTGCCGGAAGTTGTCGATACTCGGGGCGACCGCGCAACTCACGCGTCAAGAGCCTGGTGAGTGTGTCCTCCAGATCGTGAAACGTGGCCAGGTGCTGCTGCAAGAGTGTGGGATGCCGTTCGAACAATTCGCGGCGGTACGCCAGCAGGTCGGGCCGCTCGTCGACGATCTGCATCGCCTCTTCGAAGACCGCCAGAGCCCCTCGGAGAGGGTCATCGGGGTGCTCGTTGATCAGCGTGATCATGGTCGTCTCATTCGGTACGACGAGCATGAGTCCACCGATGGCTGCGTCCTTGGTGGGGAAGTAGTTGAAGAACGTGCGGGTCGACAGATTGCAGGCTTCGCAGATCTTCTCGACGGTCACTTCGTCGTATCCGAGGTCGAGGACGAGTTCGACCGCGGTGTGCTCGATCAGCTGCCTCGTAGCGATTCGCTTTCGTTCGCGCAATCCGAGTGTTTCGGTTCCCATTTCATCCATAATTGCACAGAGTGCAAAGTTTCATCGAATACAATATTTGTCCCAAGAATGTCCTATGAAGTGCAAAAATGGGGATCCGACACCCGCTGGATAGGATGATCCACGTGGAAGACACCTTGCCTCCTTGTCCTGAATGTGCCGGCGAATACACCTACGAAATGGGTGCCTTGATGGTGTGCCCGTCCTGTGCACACGAGTGGGCGCCGGCCGAGGGCGCAGGGGATGCTCTGGGAGTGGTGAAAGATTCGGTAGGAAACGTCCTTGCGGACGGAGACACTGTGACGGTCGTCAAGACGCTCAAGGTGAAGGGCAGTCCGACCGGTATCAAGTCGGGCACGAAAGTGCGCAACATCCGCCTTGTTCAGGGCGTTGGGGACCACGACATCGACTGCAAGGTCGACGGCATCGGGCCGATGCAATTGAAGTCGAGCGTCGTCAAGAAGGTCTGACCGGATAGCAATAGAAGTCGGCTCGAGATCCTGTTCAGTTTCGACGGTTCGACAGCCACAATCGAGGAGATTCTCGACCTCTCGAACGAATGGACCGAACTGTGTCGCACTCGATCTGCCTTGACCCTGCTCCCGATAGCACCGCACTCGATACAGACGAGCAGTGGAGCCTCATCGTCGATGCGCTGACGCGCAGGGGATTCCTCGGCGCCGGGCTCGGTGTCGCGGCCGCGACCTTGCTGGCAGCGTGCAGCAGTGACGAAAACGGCGTGGAGTCAGGCAGTCTCGTCACGGTGCAGGACGAGACGGGCAGTGTCGAGATTCCTTCGGATCCGCAGCGAATGGTCATCGCCCATGTCAGTGCCATGGCGACGGTGCTCGACCTCGGTGTGCCGCCGGAGAAGATCGTCGGCGGCTTCTTCGGTCTCGAGGGTGTGAGCGGTGACGCGGTGTTGCGCACGATGCCGGAGGCTGCGAACATCCCGAACCTCGGCACGGCGGGAACGTGGAACAAAGAAGCTATCATCGGCGCATCGCCCGACCTGATCGTCATGCTTCTGACGGCCGGAAATGCCTATGCCGCAAAATCTTACGACGAACTCTCAGCGACCGGAGTGCCGGTGTTCGCCGGCTTCAACGGATTCCTCACGTGGGACGAGATGAAGAAACTGGTCACCTCGATGGGCGTCGCGGTCCGGCGCGAAGAAGCGGCAGCCGAATTGAACGCGAGAACGGAAGAGCGCCTCCTCGCAATCAAGGATCGACTCTCGGCCCTCGGCTCGCTACCGTCGGTGACGCTGCTGCGTACCGGTGAGAACGGTGTCGTCTACAACCAGGTCGACGCACTTCTCGACGCCCTCGAGTTCCCCGGCGATCGAGCCACGTCGGAGGAGTTCACGCGCACACTGACCGCGGAGCAACTCGACCAGGTCACCAGCGACGTGATCATCGTGGGCGCCTTCCAGGATCAGCAGGACGTCCGCGCGCAGTTGGCGACGAACCCGCTCTGGGAGCGCCTTCCCGCTGTCCGCTCGGGAAACGTCCATTACGTCGACGACAGCCTGTGGGGCTCGGGCTATTCCCCTCGCGCCACCGAGCTGCGGCTCGACGACATCGAGCGGATCTTCAGCTGACTCCGTCGTGTCACCTCGACTTATCGGTGCATTACCTCGAGAATCATGACCATGGACAAAATCAGGTTCTTCGAGCTTGTCACCGAATGGTTCGAAGTGCTCGGTGTTGTCGCCATGGTTCTCGGGTTCGTGTTCGCATTCGTGATCGCGGGGCGGGCGTGGAGTCGAACACGCGACGGTAGTTCGGCGTTTCGCACGCTGCGCGAGACCATGGGCGCGGTCATCCTTCTCGGACTCGAGATCCTCGTCGCCGCTGATCTGGTGAAGACTGTGACGTCTTCTCCGTCACTGACCGACGCCGCAGTTCTGGGCATGATCGTGCTGATTCGAACTGTGCTGAGCCTGTCGATTCAGATCGAGATCGACGGGGTACTTCCGTGGCGCAAGGCGTTGGTGTCCAGTCCGGAACTCCTGGTACGCGCGGCGCGCGGATCAGGAGGCCGAGCGATGCCCGACGCGTCGAGTTCGTAGCGATAGCCGTTGCGAGTGAAAGGTCGGGCAGATGACAGCAGTGCGCACCGAACATCTCTCTGTCGACGAGCGGCGGGCGCGCGGCCGCCAAGCGCGTAGAGACACCCCGCTGGCAGCGCTCGCGGATCTCGCGGACAGCGATCGCGACCCGATTTCGCCGCTGGAAGTACAGGCGAAATCCCGGGTGCAGGACCTGGTACCCATTCGCTACGGGCGGATGTCGGCGTCACGGTTCTCGTTCTTCCGTGGTGCCGCATTGGTGATGGCGGACGACCTGTCTCGCAGCCCGGATTCGGGCCTCGGCAGTCAACTTTGCGGTGACGCACATCTGAGCAATTTCGGCATCTATGCGACGCCGGAGCGGAAGTTGGCGTTCGACATCAACGATTTCGACGAGACATACCCGGGCCCGTTCGAGTGGGACGTCAAGCGGCTGGCCGCGAGTTTGGTGATCGCCGCGAAGGACAACGGGTTTTCGGGCAAGGAGCGAAAGAAGATCGTTCGCGGATGCGCGGCCGAGTACCGGGAAACCATGATCACCCAGGCAGGGTTGGGTAATCTTGCGGTCTGGTACTCGCACATCGCACCCGAGGACGGGCTCGAGGATCTCCAAATCGACCTGAAGAAGCGAATGGTCGCGCGCACGCAAGCGACGCTCGACAAGGCTCGCCGCCGCGACAGTGTGCAGGCCGCCGGCAAGTTCACCGAAATCGTCGACGGCCGTCGGCGATTCATCAGTGATCCGCCTTTGATCGTTCCGGCAGACGAGTTGTTCGCGGGCACCGATCTCACGCAGATCGAGGACTTGTTGCGTCAGCGTGTCCGGTCGTACCGCAACACTCTGCAATGGGATCGGCGCGTTCTCCTCGACGCCTTCGAGATGACGCACATCGCCCGGAAGGTGGTGGGCGTCGGAAGCGTCGGAACCCGCGCGTGGATGATCCTGATGAAGGGCGTCGACGATGGCGACCCGCTGATTTTGCAGGTCAAGGAGGCGCAGCCTTCGGTGCTGTCCGGCTACGTCGACGGTCCGACCTTCAAGAACGAAGGTGAGCGCGTCGTCAACGGGCAGCGTTTGATGCAGGCTACGAGCGACATCTTCCTCGGCTGGGAACGCGGGCCGGGATTGGACGAGGGTGAGCACGATTTCTACATTCGTCAACTGCGTGACGGTAAGGGATCGGCAGTCATCGAGGAGATGGTTCCGGAGGGTCTGGAACTCTACGGGCGCTTGTGTGCGAGGGTCCTCGCCTATGCGCACGCTCGCTCCTCCGACCGGATTGCGATCGCCGAATACCTTGGTGAGGGAACCGAATTCGATTTCGCGATCGGAGAGTTCGCGGCTGCCTACACCAAGCGCAACGCACGCGATCACTCCGCTCTGCTGACCGCGATCGACGACGGTCGCGTGTCAGCAGAGCGGGGAGTGTGACGGCTCAGGCGAACACGCCGGAGAGCCAGGCCTGCCATGCCGCCGTCGCTGCGTCTCCGTCCGCATCCGCAGCGAAGAGGTGATGGGCTGCATCGACGTTGCCGCCGAAGGCATTTCGGCCGTAGAACCGCAGCAATGCGTTCTCGGTGCGCAGGCCGACGAACCAATCGTCGATGTAGTCGATGATTGCTTCGACGGTTCCGATTCCGGGGACATCCACCGTCACCGTGTCGCCGGCGGTGGCGCCCGAGGCGATTCCGAGGGCGCGGCGAAGTGCTCCCATGGCCTCCGGCGCGGAAGAGGCTTCCGGTCCTTCGACTGAGACGTAGGTGACGGGTCTGCCGGCGAAGTACTGAACGTACTGGCCGAGACTGTGCAGGTAGAAGTCTGTGTGCTTACTCGCGCCGTCGTACTGGTTGTCCCAGTCCTCGGCAAATACTCCGGCGTGGACGTAACGGACGACAGCGGTGCTCTCGTCGCGGGCCTCGACGACGTACTCGAGGTTGTTGAACCAGCCGTCGGGGCCCTGCATGTGGATGGCTAGTTCGCGGGGCGGTTCCCAGTCCGCGATGATCGGGCTGTCCGGGCGACTGCCGTCGGCGGGGATCTCGAGAGGGGACGGGAACATCCAGCCGGCCGTCTCTGCCGAGATCGCGGCCCAGATCTGTTCGGGAGTTCCGGGGACGACCACCTCGCGGCGGATTTCGAATTTCTCGGACATTGCTACTGCTCCGTTTCGGGTGTGGTGACGTGCGGTGTGGTGAGGCTGGGATGCAGGGCGACAACCAGGCGGTGTTTGCGTCCACCTTCGGAATTGCCGTCGTGGTACTTGGCTACGAGTGAGTTGATCGACTCGCCGAGTTCGCCGGCGAATGCGGCGCGGTCGGAAGCAGTGGCGAAGGTGATGTCACTGTCGATGGCAAAGGAGGCCAATGGTTTTCCGGCCGCAGTTGCTCCGGCGATCAGCTCACCGACCTCTCGAACGATCCGTGCCGCGAGAGTGACGAGCCAACGTGCCGAGAGTTGATCCGGAAACCGACTCGGATCCGGGGCGAGTGCGGACATCGCGGCGGGGGAGATGACGTACGACGCGGCGCTCGCTTGCATGATGCGCTCGGTCATGTTGCCCCGCTTGCGTTCCTCGACCAGCTCTACGAGTCCGTGTTCTTCCAGAGTGCGCAGGTGGTAATTCACCTTCTGGCGTGTCAGTCCGATCCGGGGTGCCAGCGAGGATGCTGATCCCGGAACTGCCAGTTCAGCCAGAATCCGTTGCCGGATCGGATCGAGAGAGACCTCGGCAGCTGCGGGGCGGTCGATGACTGCTACTTCCAACATGAGAAAACCATCCCACCGACAACTTGATCTGTCAAGAAAGAAAAAGTTGTCGGCGGGATGGTTTCGTGGTTTCTCTACCGCTTCAGATCGGGCGGGTTGTTCAAATCCCTTGCCGAGTAGGTGTCGCACGAGGAGACCTGGCCCGTTTGGTACCCGGTGGCGAACCACGCCTGGCGTTGCGCGGAGGAACCATGTGTCCATCCTTCGGGGTTGACCCGACCCGTCGTCGACTTCTGGATACGGTCGTCGCCCACCGACGATGCTGCTGACAGAGCGTCGCGAATATCGTTCTTCGACAGTGGCTTCAAAAATGGCTGACCGGTTGCCTCGTCGGGAATCGTGTCGGCAAAATGAGCCCAGACGCCGGCATAGCAATCGGCCTGGAGTTCGGTGCGAACCGCGCCGGACTCCTCACCCTGCGGGTCGGCCTGCGCGCGGCCGATGTCGCCGAGCTGATTCTGGATGTGATGTCCGAACTCGTGAGCGACCACGTATTCCTGTGCGAGCGGTCCGGCACTGGAACCAAAACGGTCGACGAGCAATTGGAAGAAACTCGTGTCGAAGTACGCCGTCTGATCGGCCGGGCAGTAGAACGGGCCGACATCACTCGACGCCTGGCCACACCCGGTGTTGACCGAACCGCTGAACAAGACAACTTCGGGGCGCACGTACGCCGTGCCGGTCTGCTCGACCAACTGCTGTTCCCAGACGTCGTCGAGGCTTCCGACGGTCAGTGTGACGCGGCAGTTCACATCGGCGTTTGCCTGAGCGCCGGTGCACTCGTCGACCGACGACAGTCCGGTCGACGAACTCGAAGTCTCGGTAGACGTGCCCAGGAGTGAGCCGGGGTCACCGCCGAACAACAGCGCCAGGATCAGAACGATGATGCCACCCGCGCCACCGCCGATCGCGATTTTGCCGCCGCGGCCGCCGCCACCCCCGCCGCCTTGAACCTGAACGCGTCCCGCTTCGCCGCGGGCCCCCTCGTTGAAGGTCATCTATGTCCGCTTTCTGCTGTCGTGAACAAGTGCTTGCCGTCACTTCTGGAGATAGCTTCGCATGCGATGCGGGTCCGCGTTTCCGCTCTGCGCAGTTCGCTCCGTAGGATCGCAGGCAAAGTAGTCGGTCGTCGGTTATTGGAAGTAGTTCGAAAGGAATCCCGTGCTGCGCACACATCTCGCCGGTTCATTGCGACCCGAGCAGGCAGAGCAGACCGTAACGCTCACCGGTTGGGTAGCCAGGCGTCGTGATCACGGCGGAGTGATCTTCATCGATCTCCGTGATGCATCCGGAGTTGCGCAGGTAGTTTTCCGGGCAGGTGACGTGGCCGAGCAGGCCCACCGTCTGCGCGCGGAATACTGCGTCCGCGTGACCGGAACGGTCGAGGTTCGCCCCGAGGGCAACCAGAACTTCGAGATCCCCACGGGAGCAATCGAGGTCAACGCCACAGAACTCGAGGTTCTCAACGAGAGCGCACCGCTGCCGTTCCAGCTCGACGATCAGGTCGGCGAAGAAGCGCGCCTCAAGTACCGATACCTGGACCTGCGTCGTGAAGGTCCCGGCTCCGCAATTCGCTTGCGCTCCAAGGTGAGTGCTGCTGCGCGCGGCGTTCTCGCGCACCACGAGTTCGTCGAGGTCGAAACTCCGACGCTCACGCGCTCGACGCCCGAGGGTGCCCGCGATTTCCTCGTGCCGTCACGCCTGCAGCCCGGTAGCTTCTACGCACTGCCGCAGAGCCCGCAGCTGTTCAAGCAGCTCCTCATGGTCGGCGGCATCGAGCGCTACTACCAGATCGCGCGTTGCTACCGCGACGAGGATTTCCGCGCCGATCGCCAGCCGGAGTTCACCCAACTCGACATCGAGATGGCCTTCGTCAACCAGGACGACATCATCCTGCTCGCCGAGGAAATTCTGACGGCGCTCTGGAAGCTCGTCGGCCACGAGATCAAGACGCCGATCGACCGCATGACCTACAACGAGGCAATGCGTCGTTACGGCAGTGACAAGCCGGACCTGCGTTTCGACATCGAACTGGTCGAGTGCATGGATTTCTTCAAGGACACGACCTTCCGTGTGTTCCAGGCCGAGTACGTCGGCGCCGTCGTGATGCCCGGTGGCGCAAGCCAGCCGCGCAAGCAACTCGACGCTTGGCAGGAATGGGCGAAGCAGCGCGGGGCCAAGGGCCTGGCGTACGTGTTGGTCGGTGAAGACGGCACTCTCGGTGGTCCCGTTGCCAAGAACCTGACCGACGCCGAGCGTGAGGGCCTTGCTGCTCACGTCGGGGCTCAGCCGGGCGACTGCATCTTCTTCGCAGCCGGTGCAACGAAGCCTATGCGCGCTCTCCTCGGCGCGGCCCGTGGTGAGGTCGCACGCAAGAAGGACCTCATCGATCCTGACGCATGGGCCTTCGTGTGGATCGTCGACGCTCCGATGTTCGAGCCGACCGCAGACGCCACTGCATCCGGTGACGTCGCGCTCGGCCACTCCGCATGGACGGCGGTGCACCACGCCTTCACGTCGCCGAAGCCGGAGTTCTTCGACACATTCGACACCGATCCGGATTCCGCTCTCGCCTACGCCTACGACATCGTCTGCAACGGCAACGAGATCGGCGGCGGCAGTATTCGTATCCACCGCAAGGACATTCAGGAACGAGTGTTCAAGGTGATGGGCATCTCCGAGGAAGAGGCGCAGGAGCAGTTCGGCTTCCTCCTCGACGCCTTCGCCTTCGGTGCGCCGCCGCACGGCGGAATCGCATTCGGCTGGGACCGCATCACCGCGCTCCTCGCCGGTATGGATTCCATCCGTGAGGTCATCGCGTTCCCGAAGTCCGGCGGCGGCGTCGACCCGCTGACGGATGCTCCGGCACCGATCTCGGCTCAGCAGCGCAAGGAATCGGGTATCGACGCGAAGCCCGAGAAGAAGTCAGAGGACAAGAAGTCCGAAGGCGACACCGGCGAAGCCAAGTAGAGCCGACACCGGATCGCCATGCTGCATTTGCGGGTGATCTGCCCGACCGAGCGCACCGAGCAAGTTCTCGGTGCGCTCGCGTCGCAGCGGGGCGCGACACACATAGTCGTGATGCGCGATGTCGCGGTTCATCCTGCCGGAGACATGGTGGAGGCCGACGTCGCCCGTGAGGCGGCAAACGACGTCGTCGACGCCCTGAACGAACTCGGCGTCGCCGAGGACGGCGGAATGACGCTCGTACCGGTCGAGACTGTCTTGTCGGCGGCGGCCCGCAAAGCCGAACACGACGTGCCGGGTGATCCCGCGGACTCCGTCGTGTGGGAGGAATTACTGTCCCGCACTCGCGAAGAGTCGACTCTCAACGGATTGTTCGTCGCGTTCCTGACGATCGCGTGTCTGCTGGCCGCGATCGGCGTCGTCACCGACTCTCAGATCACGATCGTGGGCGCCATGGTCGTCGGCCCGGAGTTCGGTCCGCTGGCTGCTTTGGCAGTCGCACTCGTACGGCGGGATCGACGGTTGCGCCGACGCTCGATTCTCGCCCTTGCCGTCGGATTCCCCATCGCGATGGGAGTGACCCTTGCCGCCACGTTCGTGGTGAAGTTCTTCGGATGGATGGACGTCGTCAGTCTCGAATCACTCCACGAGGTCGATTTCGTCTACAAGGTCGGGCCCA
The DNA here is from genome assembly GCF_016598535.1 of Rhodococcus sp. P-2. GTDB lineage: Bacteria > Actinomycetota > Actinomycetes > Mycobacteriales > Mycobacteriaceae > Rhodococcus_F > Rhodococcus_F baikonurensis. The sequence continues at coordinate 4,990,869 of NZ_CP066779.1, forward strand.
TTTCGTTTGTCGTCGCGCTTCTTGCCGGTGCGGCTGGGATGCTGGCACTCGTCTCGTCGAAGTCCGCTGCCTTGGTCGGGGTGTTCATCTCGGTCACTACCGTTCCTGCCGCCGGTTTCGCAGTGGTGGCAGCAGCAAACGGGGAGTGGCGGATCGCCGGGTTGTCGTCTCTGCAACTGGCTGTCAACCTGCTCGGGATCGTCATTGCCTGCGTGCTTGTTCTCTGGGTCAGAACGCGAGCCGACGAGGAGTTCGAAGCAGCGTTGAAGGGTATTTCCCGCTTTGTCGACGAGGACAAGACTCCGTGAATTCGCCAGTCCGGAGTTCTGCTCGTCGACAGCAATATTCTCGCGAGAATTGTAAACCGGTGTGGCGATTAGGGACTTTTGTCATCACCGCAGGTAGACGGCAACTTCTGTCGCTGCGATTACCTGAATTCTCCGCTGTGAGCGGATGAGCCGGGCATGATCGGAGTCACTAACGGGTAAGTTGGTCGGTGATGACCGCATTACTGGCAGACCCCGTTTCCGAAGTCGTCGCAGCTGCTGAGCAGTTGCTGACACGCCGCACAGGGGCACCCGTAACCCTGGTGGATCCAGTCGATCTCGGGGGGAGTGGCCGCACCGTCGTGCTGCGCGTACGTGTCGCCGAGAACCCGTTCTCCCTGCCTCGGACGCTGGTGATCAAGCAGGTCCGCGACAACTTCCAGGGAGCTACCAAAACAGCGATTGCGCTCCCGGCCGCGTCCGAAGGCGACTTCGACGTCGAGACCGCTTTCCTTCGTGAAGCGGTGTCTTATCAGTTCGCCAACGCGCTTGCCAAGGACGCACGCCCCGGTGCCGAACTGTTGGCCTCCGACCTCGATGCTCGCCTCCTGATCCTGAGTGATCTCGGCGACGCCACCGCAATCAGCGTCCGGCTCGAAGACTCCGACCCGGACACCGTCACACACACGTTGATGGCCATGGCGCAGGCCATGGGCCGCATGCACGCCGCGACCGTCGGCCGTGAGGACGACTTCACCGCGCTTCTGCGTCGTGCCGAAGTTGCACATTGCTCGGACGAAGTGGCGGATCAGGTGGGCCGCGCAGTGGCCGGTGTTCCCGCGATGTTGGTGGAAAGTCTCGGCATCGATGTGGGTTCGGACATTCTCGAGCAGGTTCAGCACGCGCAGACACTGTTCAGCGGCGGTCGATTCCGTGCCTTCAGCCCGTCCGACCTGTGCCCGGACAACATCATCGTCAACGACGACGGCGTGCAGTTCCTCGACTACGAGTGGGGTGGCTACCGCGACGCGCTCCTCGACATCACCTATGCACTGGTGTCGTTCCCCGGTTGCCTGTGCAACATCGACCTGACCGAAGAGCGGGCGTCGGCGATGGTCGACGCCTGGCGCGCCGAGGTCGTGGGGATGTGGCCCGCCCTGGCCGACGAAGCCGAGTTGGGGCGCAGGATCGTCGAGGCCCAACTCATCTGGGTCTGGCTCAGCACCTATCTGTATCTGCCCGAGGATCATTCGCGTATCGCCGCCGTCCGCGAGCATTATCTCTCGATCCCGCGCGCCGACGCCTTGGTCGGCCGTTGGGCCAGGCTCGCACGTTCGGCGCAGCTCGCCGGCAACGACGCCGTCGAGGCACACGCCCGCGACGTCGTGGCGGCGCTGCGCACCGAGTTCAGTTGAGTCTCTGACCGAACACACGCAGAAGGGCGCCCGTGCACGCAGCACGGACGCCCTTTCTCGTTCGAGTCACCTCAGTTGTCGGAGACCAGATCGTTCTCGGACAGGTCCGTCGCCGCGAGCGCCGTCTCGAGATCAGGATGTCGGAACGTCGACGTGACCTGGTCGGCCACGACTCGGAAAGCCGAGGCCAGAGTCGCGGACTTGTCCGGTTCGGCCGCCCACGTTGCAGTCTGTTCGACGACGACCACGCCGTGGTGAACGTACATCTTGCCGGGGACGAGGGTGATGCCGGCGTTGGTGGCCCACTCGCGCAAGGCTGCGAGTCCCTGGCTCGCGCCCTTGGGGCCGCCTACCTCGATGTCGTCACTCGACAACTGCAGCAGTGTGTCGATGTCTTGGGAGTTGAGTGCATCGTGCCACGCGAGGACGGTGGCGATCTCGGAGGTGCTCATGGCGACAACGCTATTACAGCGCCTCCGCCGAGGACGTTCGGGCTGGCTGGAACTGCGGGTTGTGTCAGGCGTCGGTGGTCTCTAGTAGCGTCGATTCGTGAGCGATTGGCAAGCGGAAGACAGTGTGGGGGCGAAAGACGGCGTGGTGGCGGAAGACGGCCTGTTCGAGGCAACTCCGGAGGAATCCGCGATCGTCGACGAACCAGATGTCGTGTCGGTAGCCGAGCGTGCCTTGTCCTCGCTGCCGCCCGGGGCTCCACTGGCTGTCCGCATGCGTCCGCTCACCCTCGGTGAGGTTGTCGGTCAACAGCACCTGCTCGGCCCTGGCGCTCCGCTGCGCAGAATGGTCGAGGGATCCGGTGCAGCATCGGTCCTTCTGTACGGACCTCCCGGCACCGGCAAGACCACTCTCGCCTCGTTGATCTCGGGCGCAACCGGCCGCCGGTTCGAGGCTCTGTCTGCTCTGTCCGCCGGCGTCAAGGAGGTTCGCGGTGTCATCGAACTTGCGCGCCGTCGTCTGCTGAACGGCGAACAGACCGTCTTGTTCATCGACGAGGTTCATCGTTTCTCCAAAACCCAGCAGGACGCCTTGCTCGCCGCGGTCGAGAACCGGATCGTGCTCTTGGTCGGCGCGACCACCGAGAATCCGTCGTTCTCCGTCGTCTCCGCGCTGTTGTCGCGCTCGTTGGTCTTACAACTGCAATCGCTCACCGCTGCGGATGTCCAGGAACTGCTCGAACGCGCCGTCGCCGACGAGCGCGGGTTCGGGGGCGCGATCACGATCGACGACGACGCGATGGAACACCTCGTTCGTCTGGCGGCCGGCGACGCACGCCGAGCCCTGACGGCACTCGAGGCCGCCGCCGGAGCTGCACTGGACACGGCAGGTGACGCGTCGGGCCCGGTGGTGCTCGACCTCGCGACCGTCGAGGCCAGTGTCGACAAGGCCGCGGTTCGGTACGACCGTGCCGGAGATCAGCACTACGACGTCATCAGCGCCTTCATCAAGAGCATTCGTGGATCAGACGTCGACGCCGCCCTGCACTACCTCGCACGGATGCTGACAGCGGGCGAAGACCCTCGTTTCATCGCGAGGCGGCTGGTGGTTCATGCCAGCGAGGACATCGGCATGGCCGATCCGACGGCACTGCAGACTGCCACCGCCGCGGCGCAAGCAGTGCAGCTCATCGGTATGCCGGAGGCTCGTCTGGCGCTGGCACAGGCCACCATTCATCTGGCGACGGCTCCCAAATCGGGTGCGGTCATCGCCGCTCTCGGTGCAGCCATGGCCGACGTGGCCGCCGGAAAATCCGGACTGGTACCGCCGCATCTGCGTGACGGGCACTACAAGGGTGCCGAGCAATTGGGCAACGCAGTCGGATACAAGTACCCGCACGACACACGTGATGGTGTTCTGCGGCAACAGTATCCACCAGACGATCTGGTGGGTGTCGACTATTACCAGCCCACCGCGCACGGCAACGAGCGAGAGATCGCCGATCGGGTGAGCAAACTCCGCCGAATAGTTCGTGGCTGACGCCTGCCAGGTTCCACCGGCCGACGCGTTAGTCTGGACACCCATAGCTCGACGCTCTTGAAGGTAAGGACCGGTTAGTGCAAACCCACGAGATCCGCAGGCGATTCCTCGACCACTTCGTCAAGGCCGGCCACACCGAGGTGCCCAGCGCCTCGCTGATTCTCGACGACCCGAACCTTCTGTTCGTCAACGCGGGCATGGTTCCGTTCGTGCCGTTCTTCCTCGGGCAGCAGACGCCGTCCTACTCACGGGCGACGTCCGTGCAGAAGTGTGTCCGCACCCTGGACATCGAAGAGGTCGGCATAACCACCCGCCACAACACCTTCTTCCAGATGGCGGGCAACTTCTCCTTCGGTGACTACTTCAAGAAGGAAGCCATCTCCCACGCCTGGCAGTTGCTGACAGGTTCGGTCGAGGACGGCGGATACGGCATCGATCCCACGCGCCTGTGGGCAACCGTCTATCTCGACGACGACGAAGCATTTTCGATCTGGCGCGACGAGGTCGGAGTGCCCGAAGAACGCATCCAGCGCCGCGGGATGAAGGACAACTACTGGTCCATGGGTATCCCCGGACCGTGTGGACCCTGCTCGGAGATCTTCTACGACCGCGGCGCCGAATACGGCGTCGAGGGTGGCCCCGAAGCCGACGAGGATCGCTACATCGAGATCTGGAACCTCGTGTTCATGCAGAACGAGCGCGGCGAGGGCACCAACAAGGGCGACTACCCGATCCTCGGACCGCTGCCGAAGAAGAACATCGACACCGGCATGGGCGTCGAGCGCGTCGCGTTCCTCCTGCAGGGCGTCGAAAACGTCTACGAGACAGACCTTCTCCGCCCCGTCATCGACAAGGCCGCCGAACTGACCGGCAGTGTGTACGGGACCGATCACACGTCTGACGTTCGTTTCCGCGTCATCGCCGACCACGCACGCACCGCAGCGATGTTGATCGCCGACGGTGTGAACCCCGGTAACTACGGCCGCGGCTACGTCCTGCGCCGGTTGCTGCGTCGCATCGTGCGCTCGGCCAAACTGCTCGGCAGCGAGCAGCCCACCATGCGCGAGTTCATGATCGTCGTCCGCGACACGATGGCGCCGTCGTACCCGGTTCTGGAAACCGACTTCACGCGTATCGAGAACGTTGCCGTCGGTGAGGAGACCGCGTTCCTCAAGACGCTGGCGTCGGGATCGGCCCTGTTCGAGAATGCTGCCGAGACGGTCAAGTCGTCCGGAAAGTCGGTCATCGCCGGCGATCAGGCATTTGCACTGCACGACACCTACGGCTTCCCGATCGACCTCACGCTCGAAATGGCGTCCGAGGCCGGTCTCACTGTCGACGAAGACGGCTTCCGTACGCTAATGGCCGAGCAGCGCAAGCGCGCCAAGGACGATGCTCAAGCGCGTAAGCACGCGCATGCGGACCTGACGGTCTACAAGGAACTGCTCGATCGAGGCGCCACCGAGTTCACCGGTTTCGACGAGCTCGTCTCCGAGGCTCACGTCCTCGCGCTGATCGTCGACGGCGTCCGTGTGCCGGTGGCGAAGGCAGGCCAGGACGTCGAGGTCATCCTCGACCGAAGCCCGCTCTACGCAGAGTCCGGTGGACAGATCGCCGACATCGGTTCACTCACCGCTCCGGGCCTCGAAGCCAAGGTCAACGACGTGCAGAAGATCGCCAAGAAGGTCTGGACGCACAAGGTGACGGTCAAGAAAGGCGAGATCACCGAGGGTGACGTCGTCCTCGCGCACGCCGATGCCGAGTGGCGCAAGGGCGCAACCCAGGGGCACTCCGGTACCCACATGGTGCATGCGGCGCTGCGTCAGGTGCTCGGCCCCAACGCGGTGCAGGCGGGCTCTCTCAACAAGCCGGGATACCTCCGCTTCGACTTCTCCTGGCAGGGCGCGCTGTCCGACTCCCAGAAGCAGGACATCGAGGCACTCACCAACGAAGCCGTGGCGTCGAACTACGCGGTCAACACCTTTGTCACCGATCTCGACAAGGCTAAGGCGATGGGTGCGATGGCACTCTTCGGTGAGAACTACGGCGACGAGGTTCGCGTCGTCGAAATCGGCGGTCCGTTCTCGATGGAACTGTGCGGCGGCACTCACGTCGGAAGCTCCGCTCAGATCGGTCAGGTCACGCTGCTCGGTGAGCAGTCGGTGGGCTCCGGGATCCGACGCGTCGAGGCGTACGTCGGTTTGGACTCTTACCGCTACCTCGCCAAGGAGCGTGCGCTGCTGGCCGGACTGTCCTCCTCGCTGAAGGTTCCTTCGGAAGAGGTGCCTGCCCGAGTCGAGGCTCTCGTCGAGCGTCTGAAGGTGGCCGAGAAGGAACTCGAACAGACCAAGGCCAAGGCTGTGCTGGCATCGGCGGGCGAGTACGTCGCCAAGGCCAAGCGCATCGGCAGCGTCCTCGTCATCGCCGAGCCTGCTCCCGCGGGCGTCGGCGGCAACGATCTGCGCAGCCTCGTCACGGACATCAAGGGTCGTCTCGGCTCCGAACCTGCCGTCGTAGCTCTCCTCGGTGACGTCGACGGCAAGGTCCCGTTCGTGGTCGCATCCAGCAAGGCAGCCCAGGGTCTCGGTGTGAAGGCCGGTGAGCTGGTTGCGTCCTTCGGTCCCAAGATCGGTGGCCGCGGCGGCGGAAAGCCCGACATGGCCCAGGGTTCGGGTTCGGACTCCGCAGGAATCCCGGCGGCGCTCGATGCGATCCGGGACAGAGTCGGAGAGCTGGCGGGCGGCAGCTGACGGTGGTGGCTACGCAGCAGGGTCCCGATCGCCCCGGCATCGACGACCCTGGTCGCGGGCGGCGTATCGCCATCGACGTCGGCAGCGTTCGCATCGGCGTCGCGTCCAGCGACCCCGACGGCATCCTCGCGACACCGGTGGAAACGGTTCCACGCTCGAAGGAGCGTGGGCCCGACGCGCCGGATATCCGGCGCATTATCGCCATCGTGTCCGAATACGAGGCCGTTGAGGTTATCGTCGGACTGCCACAGACGCTGCGCGGTGAGCAAGGTAAAGCCGCCGGTATCGCGACTGCATTCGCCAAACGACTGCAGCGGGCCGTCGAACCGATCCCGGTGAGACTGTCCGACGAACGACTGACGACCGTCACGGCTGCGCGCAACCTCCGCGAAAGTGGAGTCAAGGCACGCGGTCAGCGACCGATGATCGATCAGGCTGCGGCGGTGGAAATCCTGCAAGGCTGGCTGGACGAGCGGAGTAGAGCTGTGAAACCAGGGGAGTCGTCGAAGGACGCTGCACTGGAGGGCGATCTGTGAACGCGCGGTGGGATGAGGGCGGCGGAAGCCGGCCCACCAGTTCGTTCGACTTCGACAACGACGAGACCATGGTCATGCGTGCGCTGCCGCAGAACATCGATCCGCCGCACATGTCGCGAGCGGAGGCACGGAAGCAACGCGAAGCCCGCAACAAGCGCGCGAAGCGAGGTAAGAAGGTCGGTGTTCTCGCTCTCCTGGTGTTGGTGATCGCGGTTCTAGGTGTCGGTGCATACGGTGCCCTCTGGTACATGGATCGCAACAAGGCCGCGGAGGACTTCGCCGGCCCGGGCGGCGCTCCCGTGGTCATCCAGATCAACAGTGGAGAAACCGCATCGGAGATCGGTGCGACGCTGGAAGCGAAGAACGTCGTCGCGAGTTCCGCTGCTTTCTACAACGCCGCGATCGCCAACCCGTCGGAGATCCAGAAGGTGCAACCAGGCTTCTACCAGGTGCCGGTGCAGAGTAGCGCCGCGAGCGCACTCGACACCTTGGTTGCCCCGGACTCCCGAGTCGGCAGTGTTGTCATCGCCGAGGGTCGTCAGCTGCACGACAGTTCGGACGCGCAGACGGGCTCGCTCAAGAAGGGCATCTACAACCTCATTTCCGAGGCGAGTTGTGTCGGCCCGGTTTCCGCTCAGAAGTGCGTCTCGACGGACGAATTGAACACTGCGGGAGCGTCTTCCGATCTGGCTTCGCTCGGCGTGCCGGACTGGGCGATGTCGTCGGTCAAGAGCGTGCCGGACAAGGACCGTCAGCTCGAAGGCCTGATCGCCGCCAGCAGTTGGGATTTCGACCCCACTGCGACGCCGACCGAGATCCTGCGTTCGTTGGTCGAGGGCAGCGCCGCCAAGTACGAGGCCACCGGGATCCTGACAGCAGGCAGCGGAGTCGGAATGTCGCCGTACCAGTTGTTGGTGGCAGCGTCGCTGGTCGAGCGTGAGGCATTGCCTGGCGACATGGCCAAGGTCGCGCGGGTGATCGTCAACCGACTCGCAGTCGATCAGCCTTTGCAGTTCGACTCCACGGTCAACTACTCACTCGACACCACCGAAGTTGCCACGACGGATGCCGACCGTGAGCGCGTCACCCCCTGGAACACGTACGCAATGCCCGGTCTGCCTGCGACGCCTATTGCTTCGCCGAGCATCGACGCGCTGAAGGCCGTGGAATCGCCGGCGGCCGGTGACTGGTTGTACTTCGTCACGATCAACAAGGAAGGCCAGACGCTCTTCACCAAGAGTTACGAGGAGCATCTGGCCAACATCGAACTGGCACAGCAAAGTGGGATTCTCGACAGTGGACGGTAGTACCGCGACTTCGCTCGCGACGCCGCGTAAGGCGGCAGTTCTCGGAAGCCCGATCGCTCACTCGAAGTCGCCGTTGCTGCACCTTGCTGCGTACGAGGCTTTGGGTCTGAGCGATTGGACCTACGAGCGGATCGAATGCACCGGCGAGCAGTTGCCTGCCCTCGTGGACTCACTCGGCCCCGAATGGGTCGGCCTCTCCGTGACGATGCCGGGCAAGATCGCAGCACTCGACTATGCCACCGAACGCACACCGCGAGCGGTGACCATCGGCTCGGCGAACACCCTGGTCCGCATCGACGGCGGTTGGCGTGCCGACTGCACGGACGTCGACGGAGTCAGCGGTGCGTTGATCGCCGGCGGCGTCGGCGATCTCAGCGGCACTTCGGCGGTAGTCGTCGGCGCGGGCGGCACCGCGCGGCCGGCATTGGTCGCGTTGGCCGACATGGGAGTTCGGACAGTCACCGTGGTCGCGCGTGATCCGGGGCGAGCATCCGGTGCCATCGAATGCGGCAGTGCTGTCGGGTTGGGCATTGATCTGGTCTCTTTCGACGACGCACGACTCGGTGGGTTCTGTGCCGAATCCTCGGTCTTGGTCAGCACAGTTCCCGCAGAAGCGGCCGCGCCTTTCGCCCAGCAACTGGGGAGGGCACGATTTGTCCTCGACGCGATCTACAACCCCTGGCCGACGCCACTCGCTTCGGCTGTCGAGGCGGCTGGTGGCACGGTGATCGGTGGCCTCGCGATGTTGCTCAATCAGGCTTTCGGACAGGTAGAGCAGTTCACGGGCAAGCCCGCTCCGCGAGAGGCGATGGCTGCCGCTATCGCCTAGCTCTGTTCACAGTGTCGAGGTAGTCCACAAGACGATTCGTGGTCTGCCGCTGGTGTACGCCAGACGCCAAGCTCGAAACCATGTGGACGTTCGTGGTCTTGGCAGGCGCTGGGATAATCGGTGGTGTCGGTGCTCGGGCGATCGTCGACAGCTGGTTGCGACGACACGGTTATCGACCAGTAGTGGCTCTCTGTTGTGTGCCACAGTGTGCCGTCGCAACAGGCTGGGTTGTGGTCGGCGCTCTGAATACCTCGGTGGTGCAGTTGCTTTCCGGTCTCGCCGTGGTGTGGTGGTGCGTCGCGATCTCGACTGTCGACCTGGCCGTGCGCCGGCTGCCCAACAGTTTCACGTTGCCCGGCTACGCAGTCGTGATGTTCTACGCGACGGTGGCAGGCACGGTGTGGTCAGCCGCGGTGGGATCGGTGCTGCTCGCCGGAATCCATCTCCTGGCGCACGTGATGTCGCCTGGTTCCATGGGTGTCGGCGATGTGAAACTCTCTCTTCCACTCGGCGCTCTTACCGGATTGGTGGGTGCTGACGCCTGGCTGTGGTCGTTGGTGTCTGCGTCGGTGCTCACCGCAACCCTGGGGATCGTGCTCGAACTGCGGACGCTCGGACGTCGAAAGAGGGGACCGGTTGCCCACAATTCGCCCCTGCCGCACGGTCCTTCGATGTGCCTGGCAGCGTGCGGTTCGATCACGTTTGCCTGGCTGACGTGACGAGTGCAACATCGGCGGAAAGTCTGGCGTCATTGACCGTTCAACGACGAACCGTGATCTGCAGGAAAGACGTAACCGTCGGTTTCATAAATGCGGGTATTGCAAGCGCGCAGTCCCAGTATGCGGCGAGTCGGACTTGCCGAATGTCCACATGCTGTCGTTCACTGAGCATTCGGAAATGGGACAAAACGAATCTCGTTTCGCACTCGATTATCGGGGGAACCTATGCGCACAAGGCTTTTCGTCGCTGCGGCAGCCTGTTTGGCTGCTGTGGCCGCAGGGGCAGGCGTCGCCGGCGCCGCGCCTGCACCTTCGTCGGTGGCACTGGGCGGGGGCTCAGGAATCCTGCTGCCGGACGTGGATCACTCCAATCCCGACCAAGTTGCGGCGTGCACGTTGACCGCGGTCGGCTATGACAACGCCGGTTCGCTCGTGGCACTCACCGCCGGACATTGTGGAGTTGTCGGGGACCGGGTGTTCGCCGAATACCTGCCCGAAGCCGGCCCCATCGGCCGGTTCACCTACTCGAGTCCGGTCTCGGACATCGCCGTGATCGATCTCGACGACGCAAAGGTTGCCCCGCTGCGTACCGTCGGCGGCACGACGATCAACGGAATCGGCGCCCCGCCGGCACCGGGCACGATCGTCTGCAAGGAAGGTCGATCGACCGGCAACACGTGCGGTATCACCTGGGGTTACGACTCCGTCTACGGTGAGATCGTCGAGCACACCTGCTCGATTCCCGGTGACTCCGGTGGACCCCTTGTCGTCGGTGATCGCCTGGTCGGCTTGATCAGCAACGGTTTCGAACCGTACTGCTTCGAGCCGCTCCCGCCGCCGTTCCATGCTCCCGACAACTCGGCGGACATCAACATCGGTTTGGCTGACATCAATGCCAACGGTGGGGGATTCCGCCTGTTCTAGACCCGCAGGAACCTCTGAGATGGCCCACACGCATCGTGCGTGTGGGCCATCTGCGTTCACCCGGAGGGCCACTGTGACAACTGAGGTCTGCGACGTGGAAAGATGGTCGGCGTGCTGCGTTGGATAACTGCCGGAGAATCCCATGGTCCCGCCCTCGTTGCGATGCTCGAGGGCATGGTCGCGGGGGTCGAAGTGACCTCTGAGGCCATCTCGTCCGAACTTGCCCGTCGTCGACTCGGTTACGGCCGTGGCGCACGGATGAAGTTCGAGGCCGACAAGGTCACCATCATCGGCGGTGTCCGCCACGGATTTACGCTCGGTGGCCCCGTGGCCATCGAAATCGGCAACACCGAGTGGCCCAAGTGGGAAACCATCATGTCCGCCGACCCGGTCGACCCGGACCTGCTCGCCGATCAGGCACGCAATGCCCCGCTGACGCGCCCGCGTCCCGGCCACGCTGATTACAGCGGCATGCTCAAGTACGGCTTCAACGATGCGCGTCCCGTCCTCGAGCGTGCCAGCGCTCGCGAGACCGCAGCCCGAGTAGCCGCCGGAACCGTCGCGCGTTCGTTCCTGCGTCAGGTGTTCGGTGCCGAGGTCGTCTCACACGTCATCTCCATCGGCGCTTCCGAGCCGTACGTCGGTCCTGTGCCGGAGGGCAAGGATCTGGACGCGATCGACGCGAGCCCGGTCCGTGCCTTCGACAAGGCCGCCGAAGAGTCGATGATCGCCGAAATCGAATCGGCCAAGAAGGACGGCGACACCCTCGGTGGCGTCGTCGAGGTCGTCATCCACGGGTTGCCGGTCGGACTCGGCACCTTCGTCAGTGGCGCCGAGCGTCTCGATTCACGACTTGCCGCTGCCCTCATGGGAATTCAGGCCATCAAGGGCGTCGAGGTCGGTGACGGCTTCGAGACCGCGCGCCGTCGTGGCAGCGAGGCTCACGACGAGATCCGTCCGGGCCCCGACGGCATCGTGCGTTCCACGAACCGCGCAGGCGGTATCGAAGGTGGCATGACCAATGGTGAGGCTCTGCGAGTTCGCGCCGCGATGAAGCCGATCTCGACCGTTCCGCGTGCTCTGGCGACGGTCGACATGGAGAGCGGCGAGGAAGCGGTTGCCATCCACCAGCGCAGCGACGTGTGCGCGGTTCCGGCCGCCGGCGTCGTCGCCGAGTCGATGGTTGCGCTTGTCGTGGCTCAGGCTGCACTCGAAAAGTTCGGTGGTGATTCCATTGCTGAAACCACTGCCAACTACCGTCGTTACGCCGAGGGCATCGCAGCCCGGCCGCCTCGATAGGACTCACGTATCGATGAAGCCGAAGGCTGTACTCATCGGTCCGCCCGGTGCCGGCAAATCGACCATCGGTCGACGTCTCGCGCAGGCACTCGAACTCGAATTGGTCGATACCGACGCCGAGATCGAACGGACCACGGGTAGGACGATCCCGGAGATCTTCACCCATGACGGCGAGCCTCGGTTTCGTGAGATCGAGGAATCGGTGGTTCGCGAAGCGTTGGAGGCCACCGACGGCATCGTCTCCCTCGGAGGTGGCGCGATCCTCTCCGATCGCACCCGCGAACTGCTCCAGGGTCACACGGTCATCTACCTCGAGATCAGTGTCGCCGAAGGGCTTCGCCGCACCGGGGCGAACAATCATCGTCCGCTGCTGGCCGGCGGAGATCCCAAGGTCAAGTACCAGGAGTTGATGAGGCGTCGTCGTCCGCTGTACCGGCGTTCGGCCACGATTCGGATTCGGACCGACGGCCGAAGTCCGGCGCGTGTCGTCGGACAACTGGTGTCGAAACTTCAAGACAAATGAACAACCGGAGCGGAGTAGTGGAGCAGTGACCGAACCCGTACGTGTAGAGGTGAAGACCGCAAGTCCTTACCCGGTCGTGATCGGCCGCGGCCTGCTCGGTGATCTCGTTGCCGAGTTCGACGGCGCGCGCACTGTCGCGATCTTCCATCAGCCGCCGCTGGCAGAGACCGCGGAGGCCGTACGGGCTGCGTTGGCGGAGAAGGGAATCGACGCTCACCGTATCGAGATTCCCGATGCCGAGGACGGCAAGGATCTTGCCGTCGCCGGCTTCTGCTGGGATGTGCTCGGCCGGATCGGCCTGACTCGCAGCGACGCGATCATGAGCTTGGGCGGGGGAGCGGCGACCGACCTCACCGGCTTCGTCGCTGCTACGTGGATGCGCGGTGTCAAGGTAGTTCACGTCCCCACCACCTTGCTCGCGATGGTCGACGCAGCAGTGGGCGGCAAAACCGGTATCAACACCGAAGCGGGCAAGAACCTCGTCGGTTCGTTCCACGAACCCGGCGCGGTGTTCATCGATCTCGCGACGCTCGAGACGGTGCCGCACAACGAGATCGTTGCCGGCATGGCCGAGGTCATCAAGACCGGATTCATCGCCGACCCGGTAATCCTGGATCTCATCGAAGCCGATCCCAAGGCAGCTCTCGATCCGTCGGGAACTGTTCTGCCCGAGTTGATTCGTCGCTCCGTCGAGGTCAAGGCCAAGGTCGTGGCCGCGGATCTGCGCGAGTCGGATCTGCGTGAAATCCTCAACTACGGCCACACCCTCGGCCACGCGATCGAACGTCGTGAACGCTACAAGTGGCGCCACGGTGCTGCCGTCTCCGTCGGACTGGTCTTCGCTGCCGAACTCGGACGGCTCGCGGGCCGACTCGACGACGCCACCGCGGATCGTCACAAGTCGATTCTCGATCTCGTCGGGCTGCCGACGTCCTACGACGGTGACGCGTTCGGTGACCTGCTCAAGGGAATGCAGACCGACAAGAAGAACCGTGCCGGCCTGCTGCGTTTCGTGGTCCTCGACGGTCTGGCCAAGCCGGGCCGCCTCGAAGGGCCGGATCCGAGCTTGTTGGTTGCGGCATACTCCGCGATTGCCCGCGATGCGAGGCCGGCCGGCGGAACGGTCCTGCTGTGAAGATCAACGTCGTCAACGGGCCCAATCTGGGACGTCTGGGTAAGCGTCAGCCCGAGGTCTACGGCGCGACCACACACGACGACCTGATCGAATTGTGTGTCGCGGCAGGCAAGGAGCTCGGCGTCGAGGTCGTCGTTCGTCAGAGCGATCACGAAAGTGATCTGCTCGGCTGGATCCACGACGCGGCGGACGCGGGGGAACCCGTGATCCTCAATGCCGGTGGCTTGACGCACACGTCGGTGGTCCTGCGAGATGCATGCGCCGAACTGACCGCAGGTCTCGTCGAAGTGCACATCTCGAACGTTCATGCGCGAGAAGAGTTTCGGCACCATTCTTACCTGAGCCCGATTGCGACCGGCGTGATCGTCGGACTCGGCGTCGCCGCGTACCCGCTGGCGATCAGATTCCTCGCCGAGCGGGGCTGAACGAGGGAAGTCGAAAACCCAGCCACACGAATGCGGCCCCGAGGAAAATATCCTCGGGGCCGCATTCGGTTGTGTAGACGGTGGGCGTTACTGCTCGCGCTTGCCCAGATCGATCGCCGGGAAGACCGCGGTATCGGCGTCGGATTCCTCGACGGACATGGCGGCTCCGCTGTACGCGTGCTGCTCGGTGGGGGAGTCGTAGCCCTCGCTGACGGGCACGGGTTCGCGGTGACGCTCGTGGGTCGGGGTCTGCGGAGCTGTTCCGTTCTTGCGCTGTTCGCGGCTGACGAAGAAGCGTCCGACGGTGATGGCGATCATGGCGGGGACGAAGATGAGAAGAATCGTGAACGCCGCACCCGACGTCACCTCGAAGAACAAGCCCTGCTGGGTCAGCTCGAGGGAAGGGACGAGGCTGAGTGCCCAGCTGGCAGCACCGGCGACGAACCCTCCGACCAACGCGGCCTTGAGCCACAGCATGGTCAGATCGGCGCCGTCCTCGGGTTCGGGGAAGTTCCGGCGGTCACGAATGCCGTCGATACCACCCCAGATCGCGGCGAAGACGATGACGATCAACAGGGACAGCCAGCGCAGGGTGGACCCCTGAAGTGGCCACTGTGCGATCGCTGCACCGAGCAACGCACGAAACACAACATGTATCAGGGCCATGCCGAGGCCACGTACCAACCACGCATTCATGGGTACAGCCTAACTAGAACCCATTACACCTTGTGGCCTAACCCACACTTATTGCTGTAACCGTGAGTTTCGAGTTGATCGGCCGGTCTGCGCGGGCGGTAGGTTCGAGGGATGCCGGTCGACTTCAGAACACGCCGTGAATCCCTCAGACGCCTCCTCTCGGAGCGCGAACTCGACGCGATTCTCGTCACAGATCTCCTCAACATCAGATACCTCACCGGTTTCACCGGTTCGAATGCGGCGCTCGTCGTCAGTGCATCCGATTCAGCGTCCGACGAACGCGAGACGGTGATCTGCACCGACGGCCGTTACGTGACGCAGGTCGCGGAGCAGGTACCTGACCTTCGTGCCGAAATCGCCCGTTCGAGTGCTGCGCACTTGATCGAGAAGTCCACGGCGCCCGTTCTCGCATTCGAGTCACACGTGGCGACGTTCGCCGAACATCGGGCGTGGACCGAGGCGGCGCCGAAGATCCGGTTCGAACCGGTGAGCGGACTTGTCGAACAGTTGCGCATGGTCAAGGACGAGCACGAGGTGGAGTTGTTGCGCGCCGCGTGCACCGCAGCCGATGTCGCGTTGGCACAGTTGATCACTCGCGGTGGTCTGCGACCTGGCCGAACGGAACGAGAGGTCGGCCGCGAGCTGGAAAATCTGATGCTCGACAACGGTGCGGACGGTATTTCGTTCGAGACGATCGTCGCGGCCGGCGCCAACTCGGCAATTCCGCATCACCGACCGACCGACGCAATCCTGGCGTCGGGTGACTTCGTGAAACTCGACTTCGGGGCTCAGGTCGGTGGGTACCACTCGGACATGACCCGTACCTACGTGCTCGAGTCCGTTTCCGATTGGCAACGGGAGATCTACGAGCTTGTCGCGCGTTCTCAAGCTGCCGGTTGCGACGCGCTCGCGCCGGGTGTCGAATGTGCGGAAGTCGACGCCGTCGCCCGTGCGGTGATCGACGATGCAGGGTACGGCGAATTGTTCCTGCACGGCCTCGGCCACGGTGTCGGCCTCGAAATCCACGAAGCACCGGGGATCGGCAAGCTCGGCACCGGTACACTTCTTTCCGGCGCGGCGGTGACCGTCGAGCCGGGCGTGTACTTCTCCGGGCGCGGAGGTGTACGGATCGAGGACACGCTCGTAGTTCGTGAGCAGGGGCCAGAGCTGCTCACACTGACCGCAAAAGACCTTACCGTCGTCTGAGACGGTTTCCCGACCCCTAGGAGACGCGAAGCAAGTGGCTTCCACCAGTGATTTCAAGAATGGTCTGGTTCTGCAGATCGAAGGCCAGCTGTGGACGATCATCGAGTTCCAGCATGTCAAGCCCGGCAAGGGCCCTGCCTTCGTGCGCACCAAGCTCAAGAACGTGCTCTCGGGCAAGGTAGTGGACAAGACGTTCAACGCCGGTGTGAAGGTCGAGACCGCCACGGTCGACCGTCGTGACATGACGTACCTCTACCACGACGGCAGCGACTACATCTTCATGGACGGCGACACCTACGACCAGGTGTCGATCAGCGAATCCACCGTCGGCGACCAGTCGCGTTTCCTGCTCGAGAACATGGCCGTCCAGGTCGCGACCCACGAAGACGTTCCCCTCTTCGTCGAGCTTCCGGTCACGGTCGAGCTCGTCGTCAAGCACACCGATCCGGGCCTGCAGGGCGACCGCTCCACCGGCGGCACCAAGCCTGCCACCCTCGAGACCGGTGCCGAGATCAACGTCCCGCTCTTCATCAACACCGGTGACAAGCTCAAGGTCGATTCCCGTGACGGCAACTACCTCGGGCGTGTGAATTCCTGAGTGTCCGGCACACATAAGAAACTCGGTGCACGCCACAAGGCGCGCAAGCGTGCCGTCGACTTCCTCTTCGAAGCCGAGGCACGTGACCTCGATCCGGTCGCACTCGCGTCGGAGCGTTCCGACCTGTCCGTCAAGGACGACGCGGTAGCGCCTGTCGCGGCCTACACCGTCACGTTGGTGTCCGGAGTCGCGGAGAATCTGGACCGGATCGATCAGGTCATCTCCTCGCATCTGCAGGACTGGACGCTCGAGCGTCTGCCCGCCGTCGACCGTGCGATTCTGCGTATCGCCGTGTGGGAGCTCTTCCACGCGACGGACGTTCCTCCGGTTGTCGCCGTGGACGAGGCCGTCGAACTCGCCAAGCAGCTCTCGACGGACGACTCTCCGGGATTCGTCAACGGAATCCTCGGCCAGGTCGTTCTCGTTGCGCCGCAGGTTCGATCGGCAGCAGCGGCGACCTCGCAGCGCGCGCAGGAATCGGATTCCGGTACCGAGTAGCAAGTCTTGTTCCACCACCCGCCGTGCGAGTCGCACAGATGTCGCCGTGCGAGTCGCACAGATGTCACTGCGCGAGTTGTGTGTCTGCACACAACCGGTCAGAGTCACTGCTCGCACGGCGGGATCAGGTCTGTCGGCTGATAGGGTGGGGACCGTCAGACATCCTTTAACGATCCGTCCAGTGAGGCGGAGAAGGAGGTCGCAGCATGAGCGTGCCCGAAGGGTCTCGCCCATCCGATCTTGCAGGTCCAGATAACGCGAAGGCGCCGGTCGGTGCCGAGGCAGGTAGCGAGACCCGCGAATTGTTGTCCGCCCAGGATGTGGGCCGGACCATCGCGCGGATCGCTCACGAGATCATCGAGAAAACCGCACTCGACGGACCCGAGGGAACAGCCCCTCGTGTGGTTCTGATCGGTATCCCTACGCGTGGAACCACTCTCGCCACGCGACTGCGCGCCAAGATCGAAGAATTCTCCGGTGTGCGTCTTCCTATCGGATCTCTCGACATCACGCTCTACCGGGATGATCTCCGCAACAAGCCGCATCGCCCGCTCGAGCGCACGTCCGTCCCCGAAGGTGGCGTCGACAATGCGCTGGTCGTTCTCGTGGACGACGTCCTCTTCTCCGGTCGCACTGTGCGCTCGGCACTGGACGCGTTGCGCGATCTAGGCCGCCCTCGTGCGGTCCAACTCGCAGTGCTCGTGGATCGTGGTCACCGCGAACTCCCACTGCGTGCCGACTACGTGGGCAAGAACGTCCCGACCGCGAGGTCCGAGGACGTCAAGGTTCTCCTCCAGGAGCACGACGGCAGGGAAGCGGTAGTCATCTCCGGAGGTAAGAGCGCGTGAAGCACCTTCTTTCCATCGCGGACCTCGATCGTGAGTCCGCGGTAGAACTTCTCGACGAGGCGGAACGCTTCGAGCAGGCGCTTCTGGGACGCGAGGTACGCAAGCTCCCGACGTTGCGTGGACGCACGGTCATGACGGTGTTCTTCGAAAACTCGACGCGCACCCGGGTGTCCTTCGAGGTGGCCGGCAAGTGGATGAGTGCCGACGTCATCAACGTCAGTGCATCGAGTTCCTCGGTGTCCAAGGGCGAATCCCTGCGCGATACCGCGATGACCCTGCGCGCGGCCGGTGCCGACGCCCTCATCGTGCGGCATCCGGCTTCGGGTGCCGCCCACCAGATCGCCAAGTGGACCGGAGCGGCCGACGACGGTGGCCCGGCAGTCATCAACGCAGGTGACGGCACGCACGAGCATCCCACCCAGGCGCTTCTCGACGCCTTGACCCTTCGACAGCGTCTCGGTGACATCGAGGGCAAGCGGATCGCGATCGTCGGCGATATTCTGCACAGCCGCGTGGCCCGCTCAAACGCCCTGCTGCTCTCGATGCTCGGCGCCGAGGTTGTTCTTGTTGCCCCGCCGACACTGCTGCCGGTCGGGGCGCACACGTGGCCGGTCACGGTCTCGCATTCACTCGACGCCGAACTGCCCGGCCTCGACGCGGTGCTGATGTTGCGGGTTCAGGCCGAACGCATGAACGGCGGCTTCTTCCCGTCGCAGCGCGAGTACTCGATCAACTACGGCCTGTCCGAGAAGCGACTGGCGATGCTGGCCGATCATGCGGTGGTACTGCACCCCGGCCCGATGCTGCGCGGCATGGAGATTGCATCCGCCGTCGCCGATTCCTCGAAAACTGCTGTACTGCAACAGGTTACCAACGGCGTGCACATGCGCATGGCTGTCTTGTTCCGACTTCTGGTCGGGTCGGAGGACGGCGCGCTGTGACGAGAAACGAGAACGGAGAATCACCCGTGAGTGTCCTGCTCCGCGGAGTCCTGATCTACGGAGAAGGTGAGCCCACCGACGTACTCGTCGGCGACGGCACGATCCTCGAGATCGGCGTGGACCTCGATCCGGCCACGGCATCCGAGGTGATCGATGCCGGCGGGCAGATCCTGCTTCCCGGCTTCGTGGATCTGCACACGCATCTGCGTGAGCCGGGCCGCGAAGACACCGAGACCATCGAAACCGGTAGCTCGGCAGCCGCGCTGGGTGGATACACCGCGGTCTTCGCGATGGCCAACACGAGCCCCGTCGCCGATTCGGTGGTCATCACCGATCACGTCTGGCGACGCGGTCAGGAAGTCGGCCTCGTCGACGTCCACCCCGTTGGCGCAGTCACCGCAGGCCTGGAAGGCAAGCAGCTCGCCGAGATGGCGACCATGGCCGCTGGCGTCGGCAAGGTCAAGATGTTCTCCGACGACGGCCACTGCGTCTACGACCCACTGATCATGCGTCGCGCGCTCGAATACTCCAGCTCACTGGGCGTTCTGATCGCACAGCACGCCGAAGAGCCCCGCCTGACCGTCGGTGCGGTCGCCCACGAGGGTCCCACGGCCGCGCGTCTCGGCCTGGCCGGATGGCCGCGAGCAGCCGAAGAATCGATCGTCGCCCGTGACGCACTCCTCGCGCGTGACGCCGGAGCTCGCGTTCACATCTGCCACGCATCCACCGCCGGAACCGTTGAACTCGTGAAGTGGGCTCGCAGCCAAGGGATTTCGATCACCGCCGAGGTCACCCCGCATCACCTGCTCCTCGACGATTCACGGCTCGAGACGTACGACGCGATCAACAAGGTCAATCCTCCCTTGCGTGAGGCCAGCGATGTTGCTGCCCTGCGCAAGGGTCTGGCCGAGGGCATCATCGACTGCGTCGCGACCGACCATGCTCCGCACGCCGAGCAGGACAAGTGCTGCGAATTCGCGGCCGCTCGTCCCGGAATGCTCGGCCTCGAGACGGCGCTGTCGATCATCGTGCAGACGATGGTCCAGCCTGGCCTGTTGGACTGGCGCGGTGTTGCCCGGGTCATGAGCGAGCGCCCTGCGGCAATCGTGGGCCTCGACGATCAGGGCCGCCCCATCGAGGTGGGGGAGCCGGCGAACCTGACATTGGTCGATCCGTCGGCCGAGTGGACGGTCCACGGTCCCGACCTGGCGAGTGTCGCGCATAACACTCCGTACGAGTCGATGACATTGCCCGCTCGGGTCACGACCACACTGTTACGTGGCCGCATCACCGCACACGACGGGAATGTGCGGCTGCGGAGTAGCGAGGAGTAGCGCGTCATGGACAGAGCACTGTGGATCATCGGCCTGGCGATCTTCTGGGTCGCGATGATCGGCCTGATGTACGTCGGCTGGCGTGGACGCGCTCGACGCCAGAAAGACAGGATCGGCGAGCTGCCGACGGTACCGGCAACCCTGGGTGAGCTGCTCGTGCTGCCGACCACCGGCCTCTACGTCGGCAGCACCATCGCACCCAGTTGGCAGGACCGTATCGCCGTGGGCGACCTCGGTTTCCGCGCCACCTGCGAGATCAGCCGCTACAGCGGCGGAATTCTGGTCGAGCGTGACGGTGCGTCGGCCATATGGATTCCGGAGAAGTCGATCCGCGCGATCCGCACGGAGAACGGTCTCGCCGGCAAGGTCATGAGCAAGGACGGCGTCCTGGTCATCCGCTGGGAATTGCCGAGCGGAACCGAGATCGACACGGGCGTGCGCGGTGACGACAAGACGGTCTATCCGGACTGGGTCAAGCCGGTAACTGCTTCGAACAAGACTGCTTCGAACAAGACGAATGACAACGAAGACGCAAGCTCTGGCGACATCGAGCAGAACGGAAAGAACGCATGAGCGGCTTTGGTAACAGCCCGGCAGTACTGGTCCTCGAAGACGGACGGGTGTTCCGCGGAACCACCTTCGGTGCGGTTGGACAGACCCTGGGCGAAGCGGTGTTCAGCACCGGAATGACCGGCTACCAGGAAACGCTCACCGATCCCAGCTACCACCGCCAGATCGTGGTCTCCACCGCGCCGCAGATCGGCAACACCGGCTGGAACGACGAAGACGACGAGTCGGTCGGACCGACCGGCGAGCGTGCCGGCGCCAAGATCTGGGTTGCCGGATACGTCGTTCGTGACCCCTCGCGCGTCACCTCGAGCTGGCGTGCAACCGGTTCGCTGCAGGCCAAGCTCGAAGAGCAGGGCATCGTCGGAATCGCCGGGATCGACACTCGTGCCCTGGTTCGCCACCTGCGCACCCGCGGTTCGATGAAGGCCGGCATTTTCTCCGGTGAAGCCATCGCCGCCGATGACGAGTTGGTTCGCCGGGTCCAGGATCAGCCGACCATGCTCGGCGCCGATCTTGCCGGTGAGGTCAGCACCACCAGCGGCTACGTCGTCGAGCCGAAGGGTGGCGAGGCGCTGTACACGGTTGCCGCCATCGACCTCGGTATCAAGACCAACACCCCGCGCATGTTCGCCGAGCGCGGCATCCGCGTCCACGTGTTGCCGTCCAACGCGAGTCTCGAACAGATCCTCGACCTGAAGGCCGACGGAGTGTTCCTCTCCAACGGCCCTGGTGATCCGGCCACCGCCGACGGTGCCGTTCACCTCACGAAAGAGGTCATCGGACAGGGCTTGCCGCTGTTCGGTATCTGCTTCGGTAACCAGATCCTGGGCCGCGCCCTCGGCCTGAGCACGTACAAGATGAAGTTCGGACACCGCGGCATCAACATCCCGGTGATCGAGCATCAGACCGGTCGTATCGCGATCACCGCGCAGAACCACGGCTTCGCACTCGAAGGCGAAGCCGGCCAGGAATTCGACACCCCGTTCGGTCGCGCGGTCGTCAGCCACACCTGCGCAAACGACGGCGCCGTCGAAGGTGTTCGCCTGCTCGACGATTCGGCCTTCTCGGTGCAGTACCACCCGGAGGCAGCAGCCGGCCCGCACGACGCTGCGTACCTCTTCGACCGCTTCACCAGCCTGCTCTCCGCACGGAAAGAAACCGGAGTCAAGAACTAATGCCACGCCGTACAGATCTCAAGCACATCCTGGTAATCGGCTCCGGTCCGATCGTCATCGGTCAGGCCTGCGAGTTCGACTACTCGGGCACCCAGGCTTGCCGCGTCCTCCAGGAGGAGGGCCTGCGCGTCAGCCTCGTCAACTCCAACCCCGCCACCATCATGACGGACCCCGAGTTCGCCGACGCCACGTACGTCGAGCCGATCACGGCAGAGTTCCTCGAGAAGGTCATCGCCAAGGAAGCGTTGCAGGGCAACAAGATCGACGCCGTCCTCGCGACGCTCGGCGGTCAGACTGCGCTCAACGCCGCAGTGGCGCTGCACGAGCAAGGCATCCTCGAGAAGTACGACGTCGAACTGATCGGCGCCGACTTCGACGCCATCCAGCGCGGCGAAGATCGCCAGAAGTTCAAGGACATCGTCGCCAAGGTCGGTGGCGAATCCGCGAAGTCCGCAGTGTGCTACACGATGGACGAAGTACACGCCACGGTCGCCGAACTCGGTTACCCGGTTGTCGTGCGCCCGTCCTTCACCATGGGCGGCCTCGGTTCCGGCATGGCGTACGACGTCGACGATCTGAACCGGATCGCCGGTGGCGGTCTCGCCGCGTCGCCGACGGCGAACGTCCTGATCGAGGAATCCATCCTCGGCTGGAAGGAATACGAACTCGAGCTCATGCGTGACAGTCGCGACAACGTCGTGATCGTCTGCTCCATCGAGAACGTCGACCCGGTCGGTGTCCACACCGGAGACAGCGTGACGGTCGCTCCGGCGATGACACTGACCGACCGCGAGTACCAGGCGATGCGCGACCTTTCCATCGACATCCTGCGTGAGGTGGGCGTCGACACCGGCGGCTGCAACATCCAGTTCGCGATGGACCCGAAGGACGGCCGCCTGGTTGTCATCGAGATGAACCCGCGCGTGTCCCGCTCGTCGGCTCTGGCGTCGAAGGCGACCGGTTACCCGATCGCGAAGATGGCCGCCAAGCTTGCCATCGGCTACACGCTCGACGAGATCGTCAACGACATCACCAAGGAAACCCCGGCCTGCTTCGAGCCGACGCTCGACTACGTCGTCGTCAAGGCTCCGCGGTTCGCTTTCGAGAAGTTCCCCGGTGCCGACGGAACCCTGACCACCACGATGAAGTCGGTAGGCGAGGCCATGAGTATCGGCCGCAACTTCACCGAGGCCTTCGGCAAGGTCATGCGTTCACTCGAAACCAAGCGTGCGGGTTACTGGACCGGCGCCGACATCGAGACGGAGAGCCTGGACGCACTGCTCGCCGATCTGAGCGTTCCGCAGGACGGCCGCATGTACGGCATCGAGAAGGCATTCGCCCTCGGCGCAACTGTCGAGCAGCTCTTCGACGCCACCAAGATCGATCCGTGGTTCCTCGACCAGTTCCAGCAGATTCACGAGCTCGGTGAAAAGCTGCGCGCTGCAGAGTCTTTCGACGAGGCTGCCCTGCGTCAGGCCAAGTACCACGGCATCTCGGACCGCCAGATCGCGGCTCTGCGCCCCGAACTCGGTGGTGACACGCACGCAGGTGAGGACGCCGTTCGCGCTCTGCGTGATCAGCTGGGCGTGCGCCCCGTCTACAAGACCGTCGACACCTGTGCCGCAGAGTTCGAGGCCAAGACGCCGTACCACTACTCGACCTACGAGCTTGATCCTGAGGCCGAGTCCGAGGTGGCTCCGCAGACCGAGCGTCCCAAGGTTCTGATTCTCGGATCCGGCCCCAACCGCATCGGTCAGGGCATCGAGTTCGACTACTCGTGTGTCCACGCGGCGCAGACGCTGTCCGAAGCCGGGTACGAGACCGTCATGGTCAACTGCAACCCCGAGACAGTCTCTACGGACTACGACACTGCTGATCGCCTGTACTTCGAGCCGCTGACGTTCGAGGACGTCTTCGAGGTCTACCGCGCGGAGGCTCAGTCGGGCACCGTTGCCGGCGTCATCGTCCAACTCGGCGGCCAGACCCCGCTCGGATTGGCGAAGCGCCTCGAAGCTGCCGGAGTCCCCATCGTGGGAACCAGCCCCGCAGCCATCGACTTGGCGGAGGACCGCGGCGAATTCGGTCGCGTGCTCACCGAAGCCGGACTGCCTGCACCGAAGTTCGGTACCGCCACCACGTTCGACGGCGCTCGCGAGATCGCAGCCGGCATCGGCTACCCGGTGCTGGTGCGTCCGTCGTACGTGCTCGGTGGTCGCGGCATGGAGATCGTCTACGACGAGGCTTCCCTCGCCGACTACATCTCGCGTGCCACGGAGATCTCCGACGATCGTCCGGTCCTGGTCGACCGCTTCCTCGAAGACGCGGTCGAGATCGACGTCGACGCTCTGTGCGACGGCACCGAGGTGTACCTCGGTGGCGTCATGGAGCACATCGAGGAAGCCGGCATTCACTCCGGCGACTCGGCGTGTGCGCTTCCGCCCATCACTCTGGGTCGTGCGGATCTCGAGAACGTCCGCCGCTCCACCGAGGCTCTTGCAAAGGGCATCGGTGTCAAGGGTCTGCTCAACGTCCAGTACGCCCTCAAGGACGACATCCTCTACGTGCTGGAAGCGAACCCCCGCGCCAGCCGTACGGTTCCGTTCGTGTCCAAGGCGACGGCCGTCCAGCTGGCCAAGGCATGCGCCCGCGTCATGCTCGGCGAATCCATCGCCGAGCTGCGCGCAAGCGGCATCCTGCCGGCGACCGGTGACGGTGGAAACACTCCGGCCGGTGCACCGATCGCGGTCAAGGAAGCTGTGTTGCCGTTCAACCGCTTCCGCCGCGCCGACGGTACCGGCGTGGATACCTTGCTCAGCCCTGAGATGAAGTCCACCGGAGAGGTCATGGGAATCGACTTCGACTTCGGTACGGCTTTTGCCAAGTCGCAGACGGCTGCCTACGGTTCCTTGCCCACCACGGGCGCGGTGTTCGTCTCGGTCGCCAACAAGGACAAGCGTTCGCTGATCTTCCCGGTCAAGCGCCTGGCAGATCTCGGATTCACCATTCTTGCCACCGAAGGGACCGCAGATGTGTTGCGGCGCAACGGTATCGAGTGCAAGCAGGTGTACAAGCAGTCGGGTGAGGATGTTCCGGCCGGTGCCGAGACCATCGTCGACCAGATCCGCAGCGGCGAGGTCGCCATGGTCATCAACACGCCGTACGGCAACAACGGCCCGCGCGTCGACGGCTACGAGATCCGAAGCGCAGCAGTAGCGTCGAACATCCCGTGCATCACGACGGTGCAGGGTGCCTCGGCTGCCGTACAAGGCATCGAAGCGGCCATCCGCGGCGACATCGGGGTTCACTCCCTGCAGGAACTGCACGCAGGTCTTCGCCGGCCGGCACAGCAGTCGTGAGTCACAGCTGGGGGCATCGTCTCCGGTCCGCGATCGCGGACCGGGGGCGGCTGTGCGTCGGCATCGACCCGCATCCCGCACTTCTCGACGCGTGGGGACTGCCGCGTACTGCTGAGGGTCTCGAGACTTTCGCCGAGATCTGCGTCGAGGCGTTCACCGGTGAGGTCGGACTCGTCAAACCTCAGGTCGCGTTCTTCGAGGCATACGGCAGCGCCGGCTTCGCCGTGTTGGAGCGGACCATCTCGGTCCTCCGCGACGCGGGAACGCTCGTCGTCGCGGACGCCAAGCGTGGTGACATCGGATCGACGATGGACGCGTACGCGCAAGCCTGGTTGGGTGATTCACCGTTGGCCTCCGACTCGGTCACTGTTTCGCCGTACCTGGGGTTCGGGGCGCT
This sequence comes from Rhodococcus sp. P-2, assembly GCF_016598535.1. Classification (GTDB taxonomy): domain Bacteria; phylum Actinomycetota; class Actinomycetes; order Mycobacteriales; family Mycobacteriaceae; genus Rhodococcus_F; species Rhodococcus_F baikonurensis. The sequence goes on from NZ_CP066779.1 coordinate 5,016,605, forward strand.
GGCTCCGACACTCGAACTGGCGAGGGAGAACGCACGCGGGATCTTCGTGCTGGCCCGAACGTCCAATCCTGAGGGTGGCGAACTTCAACAGTCGTCGGCCGACGGTGTGAGCGTGGCTCAGTCGATCGTGAATGCGGCGGTCGACGCGAACGCCGACGGCCGCGACACCGTCGGACTGGTGGTTGGTGCAACTCGGGACCACGGTCTGGACCTGTCGCAGTTCAACGGGCCGATTCTCGCTCCGGGGCTCGGCGCGCAGGGCGCAACGGCAGCGGATCTCGCAGACATCTTTGCCGGCTCGACCGAACTCCTGCTGCCGAACACCTCACGCGGGGTGCTCAGGCACGGTCCTTCGGTATCGGCACTTCGGGAGGCAGCAATGCGTGACCGAGACGAGATCGAAGCCGCATTGGCGAACTGATCCGTGAGTGACCTCGAGGCTCGTTCGAGCGGTGGAACCCGGTGGTACCGTCCGTCGGTGAATCGTTGGTGGCAGACCGGACTTCTCATCGCGGCGTGCGCGCTGCTGGCCACCGGGTTCCAATCCGTCACCGGCGTACACGGCGACGATCTCGCCGTGTACCGGACGGCGGGTCAGGCCGTCCTCGACGGCTCGAACCTGTACGACGAGTCGTTCAACGCGAGATTGCCGTTCACGTATCCGCCCTTCGCCGCGCTCGTCGCCGTTCCGGTCGCCTTGGGCTCGTGGGGCGCGGTCCAGTGGGGATGGAGTTTTGTCAGCCTCCTGATGCTGGCCGCGATCATCGTGCTCAGCTACCGCGAAGTCCCGTTCACGCGTAAGCGACCGGTCGTGGTCTACGTGGGTTTCCTGGTCCTGTGGACGGCAGCATCACCGATCTCCGATCACCTCGGGTACGGGCAGGTCGGGTTGTTCCTGACGCTCCTGTGTCTGATCGACGTGCTGGCTCGACCACGGTGGATTCCCGAGGGTGTGTTGGTGGGGATCGCCGGGGCGGTCAAACTGGTGCCGCTCGTCTACATCGGTTACTACGTGATCACCGGGCGCTGGAAAGCGGTTGCGGGCGGCCTCGCCGGCTTCCTCGGCGCAACGGCACTCGGCTTGGCGGTTCTCCCGCGCCAGACGATCGACTACTTCGGTGACATCGCCTCACTGTCGGGGCGCGTCGCTGTCGGCGACCCTTCTGTGTTCGGCAACCAGTCCGTGCGTGGAATGGCCTTGCGGCTACTTCCCGAGGGCCTGGTGGGTCCCGCATGGCTTTTCGCCTGTGCAGTGTTGGGTGTCGTCGGAATTGTCGCAACACGGCGTGCTCAGCGCCTGCGGGGTGATCTTGCCGGTTTCACGGTGGTGGCTCTGCTGGCGGCAGTCGTGACTCCCATTGCCTGGACCCACCACTTCGTGTGGTTGGTGCCGGCGGTGGGCGTGCTCCTGGTTCCGATCAAGCCAAGCGTGGGGGAGCGCACTCGAACCGTGCCCGTGTGGTCCTGGGTCGCCATCAGCCTCACTGCCGCAGTAGTCCTGTTTCGGCTTCCGCGAGTCGGCGCGGACATGGATGTCCCGGTCTTCGGCTTCGTACTGGAGAATTCATTGCTCTGGGCGAGCCTCGCGGTGGTCATCGCTCTGGCTGCCCCCGGTGTGAGCCGCACCGAACCCGAGACGGTCGACGCCGGCGATCCGAATCGTCGCTGCAGACCTGAAAACAGGCCGCGACACGCGCATGGGCGTCGAAAATGCTCGAAAATTTTGGATGTGTCGGCGACCACGTTCATTCCCGCAGGTAACGATTTCGCACACGTACTCAGGGCGGTCATGCCGCGATTGACGAAATACATTGTGTTACAGTCTATTTCGGTATTGTACGCACGTTCATGTTGCGCCGAATCCGTCTCGATCCTGCCGAAAATGGCGACGATCGGTGACATCGATTCGACGCGCATAACCCACCGCGATCTGCATCGGACCGCGGGGGGTGGGTTAGCAATTCGCGCCAGGCGTGAGTACGGTCGCTATCGCTGCTGGTTATCAGCGGAATAGACAAAATTTGCACACGACGAGACGGAGGAACCGTGGCCCTTCCCCAGTTGACTGATGAGCAGCGCGCTGCTGCTTTGGAGAAGGCAGCTGCTGCCCGCAAGGCCAGGGCTGAGCTCAAGGAGCGCCTGAAGCGTGGCGGCACCGACCTCAAGCAGGTCCTCAAGGACGCCGAAGACAACGAAATCTTGGGCAAGATGAAGGTTTCGGCACTGCTCGAGGCGCTGCCCAAGGTGGGCAAGGTCAAGGCTCAGGAGATCATGACCGAGCTGGAGATTGCACCGACCCGTCGCCTTCGTGGCCTCGGTGATCGGCAGCGCAAGGCTCTGCTCACCAAGTTTGACTTCGAGGCCTGAGCCGACAAGTGATGATTGCTGACGCGGCAGTGTCTGATGATTGCTGACGCAACAGTGTCAGAGAGCAAGACCGCAGTGCGGAGGGGTCGGCTGGTTGTACTGGCCGGCCCTTCGGCTGTCGGTAAGTCCAGCGTCGTTCGCGAGCTGAGAACTCGGTTGCCCGAACTCGTTTTCAGTGTTTCGGCAACCACTCGCGATCCCCGTCCAGGTGAAGTGGACGGCAAGGACTACCGATTCACCTCCCGCGAAGAATTTCAACGGATGATCGACTCCGGTGAACTTCTCGAATGGGCGGAAATCCACGGCGGTCTGCAGCGCTCCGGCACCCCCGCAGCTCCGATCGAAGAAGCACTCGAAGCTGGAAAGCCCGTTCTCGTCGAGGTCGATCTCGCCGGAGCACGAGCTGTCCGGAAAGCGATGCCCGAGGCTCTGTTGGTGTTCATGGCTCCACCGAGCTGGGACGTTCTGGTGCAACGGCTGACCGGACGAGGCACCGAAACGGAAGACGTCGTGGCACGGCGACTCGAGACGGCCCGAGTGGAATTGGCCGCACAGGACGAGTTCGACACGGTCATCGTGAACGAGGATGTAAGCCGTGCTTGCGATGAGTTGGTATCCTTGTTGGTTGGGAACTGATTCGGCACCCTTCGGGAACCGATTTCCATCCTGTTTCTCAGATATCCGGATCGATAAAACTAGTTCTTCAATGAAGATCTAATTCAGGAGACACAAGAGTGAGCAGCACTTCAGCCGCGTCCGCAGCAGGTCAGGGCGCTCTGCCTGCCTACGACACCCCGCTCGGCATCACCAACCCGCCGATCGACGAGTTGCTCGAACGCACCTCTTCCAAGTACGCCCTGGTGATTTACTCGGCCAAGCGTGCACGCCAGATCAACGACTACTACAACCAGCTCGGTGACGGCATCCTCGAATACGTCGGACCTCTGGTCGAGCCCGGTCTGCAGGAAAAGCCGCTGTCCATCGCGTTGCGTGAAATCCACGCTGATCTCCTCGAGCACACCGAAGGCGAGTGAGCACCACGTCTGCCGCACCCGAACCTCGTTCGGGTGTCGGGGGAGTGTCCGACGCACCCACATCGATACGTAAGCGCATTGTCGTCGGTGTCGGTGGGGGTATCGCCGCGTACAAAGCGTGCTCGATCATCCGCAGCTTCACCGAGAGCGGTCATCACGTCCGCGTGATTCCGACCGAATCTGCTCTGGAGTTCGTCGGCCGCGCGACGTTCGAAGCACTCTCCGGCAACCCGGTTCACACCGGCGTCTTCAACGACGTCCCGCTGGTTCCGCATGTCCGTCTCGGACAGGAAGCCGATCTCGTCGTCATCGCGCCGGCAACCGCTGATCTGATGGCGCGAGCTGTCATGGGTCGCGCAGACGACCTGTTGACGGCCACTTTGTTGACCGCGCGCTGTCCGGTCGTCTTCGCCCCAGCAATGCACACCGAGATGTGGGAGCACCCCGCAACGGCGTCCAACGTGGCGACACTGCGCTCGCGCGGCGTCCACGTGATCGAACCTGCCTCCGGGCGGTTGACCGGAAAAGACACCGGAGCGGGTCGACTTCCCGAACCCGACGAGATCGTCGGTTTGGCATCGTTGCTCCTCGAGCGCTCGGACGCGTTGCCGCGCGACCTGGAAGGTCGCCGCATTCTGGTCACTGCCGGCGGTACTCGCGAGCCGCTGGATCCCGTGCGCTTTCTCGGTAATCGCAGCTCGGGCAAACAGGGCTACGCGCTCGCCCGTCTGGCCGCACAACGCGGCGCGCACGTCACGCTGATCGCCGGCTACACGGCCGATCTCGCCGACCCCGCCGCTGTCGACGTCGTGCACATCAAGACGGCGGAAGATCTCCGATTGGCGGTGGAGAAGCACGCACCGGGACACGACGGAGTCGTCATGGCTGCGGCTGTCGCGGACTTCCGCCCCACCACCGTCGAAGGCAGCAAGATCAAGAAGGGCGCAAACGAACCCGACTCGATCAGCCTCACCAGAAACGCCGACATCCTCGCCGGTCTCGTCGAAGCCCGTCGTGACGGCGATCTGGATGCTCGAACGGTGATCGTCGGATTCGCCGCAGAGACCGGTGACGCCCACGGTGACGTTCTCACTTATGCCCGATCCAAGCTGGCCCGCAAAGGTTGCGATCTCCTCGTGGTCAATGCGGTCGGTGAGGGCAAGGCGTTCGAGGTCGATCACAACGACGGTTGGTTACTCGGTTCCGACGGCTCGGAGTCCGCTCTCGAACACGGATCCAAGGCTTTGATGGCCAGTCGAGTACTCGACGCCCTGGTCAAGCTCTTCCCCGAGTAGCGACACGCGCCCGGTGGTGAGAGTTACCCCACGATAATCGGGTGAGTACAAGGGTGTTGCGCAGGCGGTCCAACCGTTATCGTCGGCTCAGCCCCCAGCTAACAAAGCATGACAAAACGGTCACCGAACGGTGATTCGGATACTTCAATAAGCTGTAGTCAAGAACTCAGTCGTCGAGAGGGAGATCTGTGAGCAAGTCCGGCAGTCGGCTATTCACCAGCGAGTCCGTCACCGAGGGGCACCCGGACAAGATCTGTGACGCGATCAGCGACTCGATCCTCGACGCGCTGCTCACCCAGGACCCGCGCGCCCGCGTGGCCGTCGAGACACTGGTCACCACCGGCCAGGTTCACGTAGCCGGCGAGGTCACCACCACTGCGTACGCGGACATTCCGAAGATCGTGCGCGACACGGTCCTCGAAATCGGCTACGACAGCTCCGCGAAGGGTTTCGACGGAAACTCGTGCGGTGTCAACGTCGCGATCGGCGCTCAGTCGCCCGAGATCGCGCAGGGTGTCGATCATTCGCACGAGGCTCGCGTCGACGGAATCAGCGACGACGAGATCGACCGTCAGGGTGCGGGCGACCAGGGCCTGATGTTCGGTTACGCCACCACGGACACGCCGGAACTGATGCCGCTGCCCATCGCGCTGGCTCATCGTCTCTCCCGCCGGTTGACCGAGGTCCGCAAGTCCGGCGTGCTGCCGTACCTGCGCCCGGACGGCAAGACCCAGGTCACCATCGAGTACGACGGCGACAAGGCTGTCCGTCTCGACACCGTGGTCATCTCCACCCAGCACGCAGCGGACATCGATCTCGACAACCTGCTGACGCCGGACCTTCGCGAGAAGGTGCTCCATTCGGTGCTGGCCGATGTGAACCTCACCGACCTCGACACCTCCGATGTTCGCCTGCTGGTCAACCCGACGGGCAAGTTCGTCCTCGGTGGCCCGATGGGTGACGCCGGCCTGACCGGTCGCAAGATCATCGTCGACACGTACGGCGGAATGGCTCGCCACGGTGGTGGCGCGTTCTCCGGCAAGGACCCGTCAAAGGTCGACCGCAGTGCTGCCTACGCCATGCGTTGGGTGGCCAAGAACGCTGTTGCCGCGGGTCTCGCAGACCGCATCGAGGTTCAGGTTGCCTACGCCATCGGCAAGGCAGCTCCGGTCGGACTCTTCGTCGAAACCTTCGGCACCGAGAAGACCGATCCGGCACGGATCCAGAAGGCGATCACCGAGATCTTCGACCTGCGTCCGGGAGCGATCATCCGCGACCTCGACCTGCTGCGCCCGATCTACGCGCAGACGGCAGCATACGGTCACTTCGGTCGCACCGACATCGATCTTCCGTGGGAGAGCACCGATCGCGCCGACAAGCTGCGTAGCGCAGCTGGTCTCTGATCACTGACGTACAGACGGGGCGCGGGTGGGCGCGGAAAGAGTAGCGGCAGAAGTCGATCCGGTCGCCCGGGTGCTGCCGATGCTCCCGCTCGCTCACCTCGACCGTGAATTCGACTACCTCGTTCCTCGTGAACTCGAAGCGGATGCGCAGCCCGGAGTCCGGGTGCGCATCCGCTTCGCTGGTCGTCTGGTGGACGGTTTCATCGTCTCGCGCGAGGCAACCAGTGACCATCAGGGGAAGTTCGGCTGGCTCGAACGCGTCATTTCGTCCGAGCGTGTCCTGACCGCCGAAATCGCGCAAGTCGTCGATCGAGTGGCGGAGCGTTATGCCGGAACCCGTGCCGATGTCCTCCGCTTGGCGGTGCCGCCGCGCCACGCGAAGGTCGAGGCGGAACCGTGGGAGCTCGGCGAGCCGCCTCCCGCTCCTGAACCGATCGAAAATGGTTGGCATCTCTACAGATTCGGTGACGCCTTCCTGTCCGCGATTCGCGAGTCGAAAAGCCCGCGTGCGGTCTGGCAGGCTTTGCCTGGTGAAAACTGGCCACTGCGCCTGGCCGAACTGGCCGGGGCTGTAGCGGCCAGTGGTAAATCCGCGATCCTGGTTGTGCCCGATCAACGCGATCTGGACCGCGTGGTCGCCGCATGTACCGAACTCTCCGGAGCGGATGCAGTGGTGGGTCTGTCCGCGGGCCTGGGACCGGCCATGCGATACCGAAGGTGGCTCGCAGCACTGCGCGGGACCGCCCGGATCGTCGTCGGCACGCGGAGCGCTGTTTTTGCGCCGACACCTGAGACCGGTCTGGTCGTCGTCTGGGACGACGGCGACGACAATCTCTCCGAGCCACGGTCGCCGTATCCGCACGCCCGGGAAGTTGCGGTCCTGCGGGGCTACGTCGCCGGGTGCGCCGTCGTGATCGGTGGGTTCTCACGTACGGCGGAAGCGCAGGTACTCGTCGATTCGGGATGGGCGCACGATCTGGTCGCCACGCGGGACGTCGTTCGTGCCCACGCACCGAAGATCACCGCGCTGGCCGACAGTGATCAAGCCTTGGCCCGCGATCCGGGAGCCAGAGCGGCTCGTTTGCCCGCTATTGCATTCGCGGCCGCGCGGCGTGCTCTGGGTGAGGGCAACGGCGTCCTGGTGCAGGTGCCTCGGCGAGGATACGTGCCGACCTTGGCATGCGGAAAGTGCCGTGCCCCGGCACGGTGCCGTCGGTGCAACGGCCCGCTCGCTCTTCCTGCTGCGGCAGGCCCGGACGGCGCCGGCACACCGGCGTGCCGCTGGTGCGGGGTTGCCGATGCCGCCTACCGATGTCACGCGTGCGGTGCGAAAGCGTTGCGCGCGGTGGTGGTTGGTGCCGGTCGGACCGCCGAAGAACTCGGGCGAGCGTTTCCCGGTGTGAAAGTTGTTCTGTCCGGGGGCGGTGACGTGGTCAAGGAACTTCCACACGGGCCTGCGTTGGTGGTGTCGACGGTCGGTGCGGAGCCGGTGATGACCGGCGGCTACGGCGCCGCACTCTTGCTCGACGGGTGGGCACTGCTCGGACGGCCCGATCTTCGCGCCGCCGAGGAAACACTCAGGCGCTGGATGTCGGCTGCCGCCATGGTGATTCCGCTGTCCGAAGGCGGTGAAGTCGTAGTTGTCGCGGACTCGGGTATCCCTACGGTGCAGGCGTTGGTCCGGTGGGATCCGGTGGGGCACGCACAGTCTCAATTCGAGGAACGAGACGAGGTCGGCTTTCCTCCGGCCGTTCACATGGCTGCGATCGACGGTGGATCCGCAGCAATTGCGGAGTTGGTGGAGTCGGCGGAACTGCCGGCAAGCGCTGTACTCCTCGGTCCAGTGGAATTGCCTGCGGGGGAGAGGCTTCCGTATTCCGGTGAGGACGAGAGTGGTGTCGCGCCAGAGCGAATGCTGGTCCGCGTTCCACGCATGGACGGTCGGGGTCTTGCGGACGCACTGGCACATGCGCGAGCGGCACGCAGTGCACGGAAGTCATCGGGTCCGGTCCGCATTCAGATCGACCCACGCCGCATCGGCTGAGTTTCGAGCTGTCAGAGGCATCCTTGTGTGCCGCGAAGATCTTGCACAACCCGATATGGCGATATATCGTCGAACTATCAACGATAGTTATGGAGGTTCGACGATGGATGCAAGTTTCCCGAACGAGGGGATGTTCGGCCGGCGCGGTTTCTTCGGCGCTTTCGGACGTGAACAGCGGCCGCCGTTCGTGATGTGGGTGCCGACGGACGACGGCGCGCCGGGCGATGGTTCCGGCGATCGAGACGGTGGACGACGCGGTCGGCCGCATGAGCGCCCTGGCTTCGGTGAGATGCCACGCAGAGGCCATCGACGTGGTCGTTTCGGTCCCGACGGCGGACCTGGCCCCGGGTTCGGTCCGGGCGCACAATTCGGTCGGGGGCGAGGACGTGGTGGGCGCGGTCGTCGGGGGGACGTGCGCGCCGCGATCTTGCTGTTGATCGCCGAAGAGCCGATGCACGGCTACGAATTGATTCAGCAGATCGTCGAGCGTAGTGGTGGCGTCTGGAAGCCGAGTCCGGGCTCCATTTATCCCGCGCTGTCCCAACTCGAGGACGAAGGACTGGTGATCATCGAAAAGGTCGCCGGCCGCAAGACTGCCAAGCTGACCGAGGAAGGCGTCGCGTACGTCGAGGAGCATCGCGCCGATCTCGGGGCGCCGTGGGATGACGTTCGTCTCAGCGTGGGGGAGCCGGAGCAGGACCTTCGTGAACTGATCGGACAGTTGATGGGCGCGGCCGGTCAAGTGGCCGCTGTAGGCACGCCCGCGCAGGTCAAGGCCGCAGCCGACGTGCTGGTCGAGGCACGCAAGTCGCTGTACCGAGTGCTTGCCGGCGACGATGCCGCTGAAGGCGGCAATTGAGACGTCGGATACCTACTGTTCGGTAGGGTATGCGCCTCGAAGTTTCTGGTGTTACGGTCAGCTCCCTCGTAGGATCAGAGCAGGAGCAGGAACAATGGCTGGCGTCAAACGGTCTGTGGGACTGACATTTTCGGTAGCAGTGGCGCTGCTGATCGGGGCACCGCCCGCGATATCGGCTGCCGCACCGTCGCTGCCGTCTTCGAGTGCCGACGCGATGGATGTTCCCCTCGACATCGGCCCGGGTCAGGCGACCCGTTCCGTCGCTACGGCATATGCGCATGCTCATCCCGGATCTGCCCCTGCCGGGTCGAACGATTTCGGCTGTGCGCCCTCGGCAGCGCATCCTCGGCCGGTTCTGCTCGCCCACGGAACCGACACCGAGGCGTATGCGGATTGGGCGGCTCTGTCGCCGGCACTGGCAGCCGACGGCTACTGCGTTTTCGCTCTCAATTACGGCGGTGTGATCAAAGAACAAGACGGGGATGTCGCGCACGAGACCTACGGCGTCGGAGACATCGTCGGTAGTGCCACCGCGTTCGGTTCTTTCGTCGATCAGGTACTGACCGCGACGGGTGCGGACAAGGTCGACGTCATCGGGTACTCCCAAGGCGCGACGGTGACGCGGTACTACGTCAACAAGATGGGCGGGGACGCGTACGTCGATCATTGGGTCGGTCTGGCGTCTCCGACCTACGGCGGCGTGATGTTCGGATTGGTGCCGATCGTCCGCGCGATCCCCGGTGGAGAAGATTTTGTCGAAGATGTCTTCTCGCGAGCTGTCCGAGAGCAGATGCAGGGGTCGGATATGTTGAACGCTCTCAACGACGGCGGTGACACGGTAACCGGCGTCCGCTACACGACAATCGGGTCCACTGTCGACGAGATGATCCAGCCGTCCTCGAACATCGCGCTGCGCGACGCCGGTGCAGAAAACATCGTTCTCCAGGACCTGTGTCCGTCGAACCTGACCGGCCACTTCCGCATGCCGTACGACCCCTACGTGATCGATGTCATCCGGACGGTCCTCGACCCCGATGCCGAGCGGCACGCTACGTGCAGCGCGGTGCCGCTCGGCACGGATATTCCGCAAGTGGTCATCGATGCCAATTCGTGAGCACCGACATCACCTCGGTCGGGATCCTTACTCGGCGAGTTTGGCAGTGGCCTGAGCCCACAGGAAGAACTTGTTGGTTCCCAGATCGCGGACCGTCTTGATGTTGAACGCTGCCTTCAAATGCTCTGCATCCGAATCGCTTACACCGTTGAGTGCCGCGACCGGGGCATCCGCCAATTCTTCGACGGACTTTCCCGCGTAGGCCTTGTCGAACTTACTGTCGATGCCTGCCATCTAAGTTCCTCCGTGTGATCGGTGTATCCCGTATCAGCCTTCGCCGAGTGGCGACGACAGAAACAGTCAATACCGACGACCGGTGAATCTGCAGGGTTCTGATCAAAGAAATTGCTGAGAAAGTGGTTCGGTGTGGCGCGAGGTAGGTCGTAGCTCCCGCAGTCCTTAGACTGACAGTTCCACCCACCGACACATCCGGGAGCATTTTCGTGAGTTGCAGTCCACCGCGTTCGACAGGCCGATCGGCTGATCAGAGTCCGAAGAGCCCACCGAAACGGGAGAGCTGACATGCGCGTCGTGTTCGCCGGAACACCGGAACCCGCGGTTCCGTCACTGCGTCGTCTCATCGAGTCCGCCAACCACGAAGTGGTAGCCGTCGTCACACGTCCGGACGCCGTCGCGGGCCGTGGTCGCAAAGTCACCCGCTCGCCGATCGGTCTCCTTGCCGACGAGCACGGCATCCCGGTGCTGACGCCGGCCAAGGCGTCCGATCCCGACTTCGCAGCCGAACTTGCCCGCCTCGAGCCGGACTGCGCACCCGTCGTCGCCTACGGAAACCTGTTGCCGCAGAACATCCTCGACATTCCGAAACACGGTTGGGTCAATCTGCATTTCTCGCTGCTTCCCGCCTGGCGCGGCGCCGCGCCGGTGCAGGCCGCGATCAGTGCCGGTGACGAGGTGACCGGCGCCAGCGCATTTCGTTTGGAGGCCGGCATGGATACGGGCCCGGTGTACGGAGTGATGACCGAGCGGATTCGTGACACCGACACGGCGGGCGATCTACTCGGGCGTCTGGCAGAAAACGGCGCGACTCTGCTCGAATCGGTTCTCGACGGACTCGAGGCCGGAGAGATCAACGCGGTTCCGCAGTCAGCCGACGGCGTCTCGTACGCCCCCAAAGTAACGGTGGACGCCGCCCGCGTGCGGTGGGAGTTGCCCGCCCGCACGATCGACCGTCACATCCGCGCCGTCACACCGGCGCCCGGCGCGTGGACGATGATCGGTGACCTTCGAGTCAAGGTCGGCCCGGTCACCGTCACGGACGAGACCCTGGCCGTCGGCGAGATCTCGGTACGCAAGGATGGTCTCTACATCGGTACCGCGACCACCGCGGTACGACTCGGGCAGATTCAGCCCCCGGGCAAGAAATTGATGTCGGCAGGGGACTGGGCACGCGGTGCCCGACTCGACGCGGAGGTACGAGCACAGTGACCGAATCACGACGACCGGCACGGCGGACACAGGGCCCCGGAGCCAAGAGCGCAGCAGGCGGCAAGAACACCAAGCCGAAGCAGGCCAAGCGCCCGGATCCGGCAACCGCCGGGCTCGATCAGCCGCGTCTGGCAGCGCGTGACGTCCTACGCGCGGTCCGTGAACGTGACGCATACGCGAACCTGGTTCTGCCGGGACTGCTTCGCGACCGCAAACTCGACGCACGCGACGCGGCGCTGGCAACCGAGCTCGCGTACGGCGCGGCCCGCGCTCAGGGCCTCCTGGATGCGGTCATCGCGCATGCAGCGGGTCGGCCGATCGAAGAGATCGACGGAACTCTGCTCGATGTTCTCCGACTCGGCTCGTACCAACTGCTGCGCACTCGTGTCGCACCGCACGCTGCCGTCGCCACCTCGGTCGACCTCGTCCGCGCCGAAAACGGCCAGGGCCGAGCGGGATTCGTCAACGCGGTCTTGCGCCGCGTCTCCGAACGCACCCAGGACGAGTGGGTCGAACTGCTGGCCCCGAAGGACCCGGTCGGCCGTCTCGCCTTCGAGCACGCGCACCCTCTGTGGATCTCGCAGGTCTTCGCCGACTCCCTCGGCGCTGCTGCCGGAGAACTCGAAGAAGTACTGATCGCCGACGACGCGCGCCCTGCCGTGCACCTCGTCGCCCGCCCCGGTGAGATCTCTGCCGAGGAGCTCGCATTGGTGACCGGCGGGGAAATCGGACCGTACTCGCCGTACGCCGTGCATCTCGACGGCGGTGACCCCGGACAGCTCGAGGCGGTCCGCCAAGGTTTGGCGGGCGTGCAGGACGAGGGCAGTCAGCTGGTTGCCCGCGCCCTCAGCATTGCTCCCCTCGAAGGTGAAGACGCCGGCCGCTGGCTCGACCTCTGCGCAGGTCCGGGTGGCAAGGCAGCGCTTCTCGGCGCTCTCGCCGGTATCGAAGGCGGGCGCCTCGACGCCGTCGAGCCCGTCGAACACCGCGCCGAACTGATCCGCAAGACGACTCGCGAGCTTCCCGTGGACGTACACGTGGCGGACGGCCGCGAATCGGGACTCGAACCCGGCTACGACCGCATCCTCGTCGACGCCCCCTGCACCGGGTTGGGTGCGCTGCGTCGGCGCCCGGAAGCCCGTTGGCGCCGCCAGCCGTCCGATGTGGCTCCGCTCGTGAAGTTGCAGCGTGAATTGCTTGCCGCTGCAATCGAACTGGTGCGCCCCGGCGGAGTGGTCCTGTACTCGACGTGCTCGCCACATCTGTCGGAAACGCTCGCAGTGGTAGCCGACGCCGTGCGCCGTCATGGCGTCGTGGAACTCGACACCAAGGAATTGGTGCCCGGTGTTCCGGACGTCGGAGACGGGTCTTCGGTTCAGTTGTGGCCGCATCGCCACGGGACCGATGCGATGTTCATGGCCGCTTTGCGCAAGCCGCTGGCCTGATCGGATGACTTCTGGGCATCGGTAGTCGTATGGTGCCTACATGGTTACGTGGGAACAGGTTGTAGTACTGGGTTCGGCTCTTCCCTCCGTGGAGGAGTCGACCTCGTACAACACCCCGGCACTCAAGGTGGCAGGCAAGACTTTTGCGCGGCTCCGCACCGAAGCGGAGGGTGCCTTGGTCGTGATGTGCGGTCTGGACGAGAAGGAGGCGCTACTCGCCAGTGGTGAGGCGCCCTTCTTCACCACGGATCACTATCACGGTCACGGCTCGATCCTCGTGCACCTCGAACTGATCGACGAGGTACAACTTGCGGAGATGCTCGAAGATGCGTGGCGGATCAAGGCACCCGCCAAGGTGCGCAAGCTGCGGAGTGTCGTGAAGAACTGACCAGGGCGCACCAGCCCCGTGGTGCATGCGCGGTCGGCGATGAGACACAGCTAAACTCGGCGTCGTGGCTTCCCCGATGATTGCACCGTCCATTCTGTCCGCAGATTTCGCTCGACTCGCCGATGAAGCGACTGCCGTGTCCGGCTCCGACTGGCTTCACGTCGACGTGATGGACGCGCATTTCGTTCCCAATCTCACGCTGGGTCTGCCGGTGGTCGAGAGTCTGCTGAAGGCGACGGACATTCCGCTCGACTGCCACCTCATGATCGAGAACCCGGAGCGCTGGGCGCCGCCGTACGCCGAGGCCGGCGCGTACAACGTCACGTTCCACGCCGAGGCCACCGACGACCCGCGTTCGGTTGCCCGCGATATTCGTGCGGCCGGTGCCAAGGCGGGGCTGAGCATCAAGCCTGGAACCCCGATCGACGACTACCTCGAAATCCTCAAGGACTTCGACACACTCCTGATCATGAGCGTCGAACCTGGATTCGGTGGTCAGTCCTTCATGCCGCAGGTGCTCGACAAGGCACGTGCAGTTCGCAAGCTCGTCGATTCGGGTGAGCTGACGCTCCTCGTCGAAATCGACGGCGGAATCAACGCTTCCACGATCGAGCAGGCCGCCGAAGCAGGGATCGACTGCTTCGTCGCCGGTTCGGCGGTGTACGGAGCGAGTGATCCCGGTGAGGCCGTGCGCAAGCTCCGCGCGCAGGCCGCCTCGGCGTCGCCGCACCTGACGCTGTCGGTCTGAGCCGCTCGATGGCAAAAGGTGGACAGGCGTCGACGGCTGATCTCGACGCCGCGATGCAGATTGCGCTTGCTGCAGCTGATTCCGCGCGCGGATTCACCAGCCCCAACCCGCCGGTCGGCGCGGTCATCCTCGCTGCCGACGGCACCATCGCGGGCGTCGGAATGACGCAACCTCCCGGTGGACCGCACGCGGAGGTCGTGGCTCTCGACGAGGCCGGCGATGCGGCACGTGGCGGAACGGCAGTGGTGACACTGGAACCGTGCAATCACCAGGGACGAACCGGCCCCTGCTCGCAGGCATTGATCGACGCCGGAGTTTCGGCGGTTGTCTACGCCGTCGGTGATCCCAATCCGGAAGCCTCCGGGGGTGCAGCGACGCTCATGCGAGCCGGAATCAGCGTCACGGCCGGACTGCGAGCACCCGAGGTGGAAGCAGGTCCACTGCGAGCCTGGCTGCACAAACAGCGCACCGGTCGCCCGCACATCACGTGGAAGTACGCGGCCAGTCTGGACGGACGCAGTGCGGCCGAGGACGGAACGAGTCAGTGGATCACCGGCCCGCAGGCGAGAGCGCGCGTCCATGCGCAGCGGGCGCAGATCGATGCGATCGTGGTCGGCACCGGCACCGTGTTCGCCGACGATCCGTGGCTGACGGCGCGTCAGCCCACGGGCGAGCTCGCGGCGCACCAGCCTGTGCGCGTCGTCGTCGGGAAGCGTGAAATACCGTCGACTGCAAGCATTCTCGACGACACCGCGCCGACTCTGGTACTCAACACCGACAACATCGCCGAAGTGGTCGAGGCGTTGGGGGAGTACACGGACGTACTTCTCGAGGGTGGGCCCCGCCTGGCCGGAGCATTCCTCGCCGCCGGATATGTCGACGTGATCGAGGCGTACATCGCTCCGATACTGCTCGGCGCGGGCGCTTCCGCACTCGTCGACGCCGGAGTGCACACCATCACCGACGCCCACCGATTCCGTTTGGAGTCCGCGGTAACGATCGGTCCCGATATTTTGTTGAGTCTGGTTCCGGAGAGTTCTGCTCCGGGGAACGAGGAGTAGGGCGCGTGTTCACAGGAATTGTGGAAGAACTCGGCGAAATCGTCGCCAAGGAAGAACTGGTCGATGCTGCACGCTTCACGGTGCGCGGGCCACTGGTCACCTCCGACGCCGGTCACGGTGATTCGATCGCGGTGAACGGTGTGTGCCTGACGGTGGTCGACGTGCTTGCCGACGGTTCGTTCACCGCAGACGTCATGCAGGAAACGTTGAATCGCTCGAGCCTGGCGAAGTTGGATGTCGGCTCTCGCGTCAACCTCGAGCGTGCCGCGGCGCTGAACAGCCGACTCGGCGGCCACCTGGTTCAAGGGCACGTCGACGGAACAGGCCATGTCATCTCCCGCTCGCCGTCCGAGAACTGGGAGGTAGTGCGGATCGCACTGCCGGAGTCCATTTCCCGTTATGTCGTGGAGAAGGGTTCGATCACCGTCGACGGAGTCTCGCTCACGGTCTCCGCGCTGGGCGGCGACCGCGGGTTCGAGTACTTCGAGATCTCGCTGATCCCGACAACGCTGGAGTTGACGACACTCGGTACCGCTGTGGTCGGTACTCCGGTCAACCTCGAGGTGGACGTGATCGCGAAGTACGTCGAGCGGCTTCACTCTGCCGGTCGGTAGGACCAGGCTGATCGGACCCGTCCGATTGGTCGTAGGGTTGTCAGTGCATCCGTCGGATGCACTCGTTGTATTCGATGATGTGAATAGTCAAGACTTTGGAGTGCGAGCACGTGACCAGGTTCGACAGTATCGAGCGCGCAGTAGCAGATATCGCTGCAGGTAAAGCTGTTGTCGTCGTGGACGACGAGGATCGTGAGAACGAAGGCGATCTCATCTTCGCCGCCGAGAAGGCCACCCCGGAACTGGTGGCGTTCATGGTTCGCTACACCTCCGGCTACCTGTGCGTGCCGCTCGACGGTGACGATTGCGATCGGTTGGGCCTGCCCCCGATGTACGCCACCAACCAGGACAAGCACGGCACCGCGTACACGGTGACCGTCGACGCCCGTGAAGGAATCGGTACCGGTATCTCGGCGTCGGACCGCGCTGCGACGATGCGTCTGCTCGCCAACCCCGAATCCGGTGCCAACGATTTCACTCGTCCCGGCCACGTCGTTCCGCTCCGCGCGAAGGAAGGCGGAGTACTGCGTCGTCCTGGCCACACGGAAGCTGCAGTCGACCTCGCCCGCATGGCGGACCTGCGTCCCGCCGGCGTCATCTGCGAAATCGTCAGCCAGAAGGACGAAGGCGCGATGGCTCAGACCGACGAGCTGCGAGTCTTCGCCGACGAACACAACCTTGCTCTCATCTCGATCGCCGACCTCATCGCGTGGCGTCGCAAGCACGAGAAGCACGTGCTGCGCATCGCCGAGGCCCGCATCCCCACCCGCCACGGTGAGTTCACTGCTGTCGGCTACACGAGCATCTACGACGAGGTCGAGCATGTTGCGCTGGTGCGCGGCGACATCGCAGGCCCCGACGGCGACGGTAGCGACGTACTCGTCCGCGTTCACTCCGAGTGCCTCACCGGCGACGTCTTCGGTTCGCTGCGGTGCGATTGCGGCCCGCAGCTCGACGCCGCACTGGACATGGTCGCGCAGGAAGGCCGCGGCGTTGTCCTGTACATGCGCGGACACGAGGGTCGTGGCATCGGTCTCATGCACAAGTTGCAGGCCTACCAGCTCCAGGACGCCGGTTCGGACACCGTCGACGCCAATCTCGAACTCGGACTTCCGGCCGACGCCCGTGACTACGGCATCGGTGCGCAGATCCTCGTCGATCTGGGAATCTCGTCGATGCGTCTGCTGACCAACAACCCGGCCAAGCGTGTGGGTCTGGACGGCTACGGCCTGCAGATCACCGATCGCGTTCCGATGCCGCTGCGCGCGAACGCCGAAAACCTCACCTACCTGCGCACCAAGCGCGACCGGATGGGTCACGATCTGATCGGACTGGACGAGTACGAGGCGAACCAGAACACCGCACAGCCGGGAACCGCACTGTGAGCGGCGAAGGTCAGCCGCAGCTCGCGATCGCCGAAGCGAAGGATCTGAAGCTGGCGATCGTTGCCGGGCAGTGGCACGCGACGATCTCCGAGGCCCTGATTGCCGGCGCGCAGCGCGTCGCGCAGGAGGCACAGATCAAGGACGTGACACTGGTCCGTGTCGCCGGTGCGATCGAACTGCCCGTCGTCGCGCAGGCATTGGCTCGCACTCACGACGCCGTCGTCGCTCTGGGCGTCGTCATCCGCGGCGGCACGCCGCACTTCGAGTACGTGTGCGACGCGGTCACTGCCGGTCTCACACGCGTCTCGCTCGACGAAAGCACTCCGGTGGGTAACGGTGTCCTGACCACCGACACCGAGCAGCAGGCTCTTGACCGGTCAGGGCTGCCGGGTAGCCTCGAGGACAAGGGCGCACAGGCCTGCGCCGCCGCACTGGACACCGCAGTGACCCTGCGCCACCTCCGAGCACCATGGACCGAGGATTCGTTTCGATGAGTACACCCGGCGACAACGAGAACTGGGAACTGATTGCGTCACCGCGTAAGTCCACGCGGTACGCGATCGGAGTTGCGGTACTCCTGGTGATCGTTCACGTCACACTGGCACTCCTGCTCCGTCAGGGGTCCACCGGCGTGTACTTCCGTGCCGCGGACCAACTTGCGATGGCAGGCATCGGCACCATTCTGGCTCTCGGTGTGCTGATGTTGACGCGGCCGCGGGTCAAGGTGGGCAAGCAGGGAATCGCCGTCCGAAACATCCTGGGTGAGAAGATCGTCGACTGGGATCTGTTCGAGGGACTCTCGTTCCCCGACGGTGCCGCCTGGGCACGCATCGAATTGCCCGACGACGAGTACATGGCCGTGATGGCGATCCAGTCCAACGACCGCGAGTACGCCGTCGACACGGTCGGTAAGTTCCGCGAACTGGCCGACCGCTACGCACCGGTCGCGCACAAGAGCAACTGACGTCTTCCGACCGGTTCGGTGCCCGCATCCTGCGCGTTTCCGAGTCGGTCGGTGGCGGCGACTAACCTGAAACCGTGCCGGATCCCTCGACTTACCGCCCCGCCACCGGAACCATTCCGGCTGCGCCGGGCGTCTACAAATTTCGCGATCCGCATGGTCGGGTCATCTACGTCGGAAAGGCGAAAAGCCTCCGTTCACGTTTGAACTCGTACTTCGCGGACGTCACGACACTTCATCCCCGTACGCGGCAGATGGTGACCACCGCCGGCAGCGTCGAGTGGACCGTCGTCAGTACCGAAGTCGAAGCGCTTCAGCTCGAGTACAACTGGATCAAGGAATTCGATCCGCGGTTCAACGTGCGGTACCGCGACGACAAGACGTATCCGGTTCTCGCCGTGACGCTCAACGAAGAGTTCCCGAGGCTGTTCGTCTACCGCGGTCCGCGGCGCAAAGGTGTCCGCTACTTCGGTCCCTACTCTCATGCGTGGGCCATCCGCGAAACCCTCGATCTGCTGCTGCGAGTATTTCCCGCGCGAACGTGCTCGTCCGGAGTCTTCAAACGGCACAACCAGATCGGTCGTCCGTGTCTGCTCGGCTACATCGACAAGTGCTCGGCGCCCTGCGTCGGGCGAGTCAGCGCCGAGGAGCATCGACAGATCGTCGAAGATTTCTGCGACTTCCTCGCCGGCCGCACCGACAAGCTGGTCAAAGATCTCGAGAAGCGCATGCAGCAGGCTTCCGAGGATCTCGACTTCGAGACCGCGGCCCGTCTGCGTGACGACATCGGAGCCTTGCGCAAGGCGCTCGAGAAGCAGGCAGTCGTACTCGGTGACGGCACCGACGCTGATCTCGTCGCCTTTGCCGCCGATGATCTCGAGGCCGCCGTTCAGGTGTTCCACGTGCGCGGCGGACGCGTGCGGGGTCAGCGTGGATGGGTCGTGGAGAAGGCAGGTGACGCCATCGACTGGGCCGCACTCGACGCCGAGTCCGACCTGCCGATCCTGGTCGAACAGTTCCTCACCCAGTTCTACGGTGAGCAGGCGGCACTCGACCCGGGAGCGGGCTCCGAGGCCGGGATCAGCGCCGTTCCCAAGGAAGTTCTCGTGCCGGTCCTACCGGCAAACGCGACCGAGATCCAGGCGTGGCTGAGCAAGCTTCGGGGATCACAAGTGCAACTGCGGGTTCCGCAACGCGGAGACAAGAAAGACCTCGCCGAAACGGTCCAGAGAAACGCGAAAGAAGCTCTGGCGCAGCACAAGCTCAAGCGCGCCGGCGATTTCACTTCACGCTCCGCGGCGCTGCAGGGCATCCAGGAAGCACTGGACCTGGACTCGGCTCCACTACGAATCGAGTGCATCGACATCAGTCACGTCCAAGGAACCGACGTCGTGGCGTCACTGGTCGTGTTCGAGGACGGGCTCCCGCGTAAGTCGGACTACCGGCATTACGCGATCAAGGAAGCAGCCGGCGACGGTCACTCCGACGACGTGGCGAGTATCGCCGAGATCACCCGCAGGCGGTTCCTGCGACACAACCGCGACCTGGGCGTTCTCGCCGCGTCAGCGTCGACCATGGACGCGGACGGTGGGGATCTCGCTCCCGAAGCGGCGATCGACCCGGCGACGGGCAGGCCTCGGCGGTTCGCCTATCCACCCAATCTGTTCGTCGTGGACGGCGGCGCCCCTCAGGTCACGGCGGCAGCGGCGGTCCTCGACGAGCTGGGGGTCACCGACGTCGCGGTAGTCGGATTGGCCAAGCGACTCGAAGAGGTATGGGTACCGGGGGAAGAAGATCCGGTGATCCTTCCCCGAACGAGCGAGTCGTTGTACCTACTGCAACGCATCCGAGACGAAGCTCACCGATTCGCGATCACGTTCCATCGCAGCAAACGCTCGAGGCGGATGACGGCTTCGGCGCTGGACTCGGTCAAGGGGCTCGGTGAAACTCGTCGTACCGCTCTGGTGGCGCACTTCGGTTCCGTGGCAAAGCTGAAAACGGCAACGGTCGAGGAGATCATGCAGGTCCCTGGTATCGGTGAGACCACCGCCACAGCGGTTCTGGCCGCACTCGGAACGGATTCGGCCGCAGCCGATACGGGGGCTGAAGCTCGCGCGCTGCCCGCGCCGGTAGGGGATGATGAGCTGGACAAGGAATCCGAATCGTCTGTTACGTCTGCTGACGCGCCCAGCGCCGAATCCGGTAGCGGTGACGAGGGCTCCGAGTCGCGAGAATTGTCCATGCCGACGACGGGGCCGAGTGCACAGTGACTACCGACAGCGCCAAAGACAGTCGAACGATGGATTTCCTGCTGGTGACGGGATTGTCCGGAGCAGGTTTGAGTACCGCTGCCAAGGTGCTCGAGGACCTCGGCTGGTATGTCGCGGACAATTTGCCACCTGAGCTCATATCCCGAATGGTTGGTCTGAGCTTGACCTCCGATCCGCCGGTCGATCGTCTTGCCGTCGTGATCGACGTGCGGAGTCGACTCTTCACCGGCGACCTCGGTTGGGTGCTCACCGAACTCGAAGCGGAACCGATCCACACCCGGGTGCTCTACCTCGAAGCGTCGGACGACGTGTTGATCCGACGGTTCGAACAGGTACGCCGCAGCCATCCCTTGCAGAACGACGGCATCGACGGCACGTTGTCCGAAGGCATCGCAGCCGAGCGTCGCCAGCTGGCTGTGGTGAAGGCAGCCGCAGATCTGGTCATCGACACGTCTGCGCTGAAGGCGCATCAGCTGCGTCAGAAGATCGAAACCGCATTCGGAAACGACGCCAACCGCACGATGAAGGTGACGGTCCAGTCGTTCGGCTTCAAGTACGGCCTGCCGATGGACGCCGATCTCGTCTGTGACGTTCGATTCCTGCCCAATCCCCACTGGATCCCCGAACTTCGTCCGCACACCGGTCAGGATGCCGACGTCCGTGATTACGTGTTGTCCCGCGAGGGTGCGGAAGACTATCTCGACACCTACCGGCATCTGGTGGATTTGACCATCGCCGGATATCGACGAGAAGGAAAGCGCTACATGACAATTGCAGTCGGGTGCACCGGCGGTAAGCACCGAAGCGTGGCCATGTCGGAAGCTCTCGCGAGGCGTTTGGGTTCCGAGGAAGACATCTCCGTCAGCATCGTGCACCGGGATCTGGGGCGCGAATGAGTGAACCTACACAGCGCACGTCTTCCGATCCGGCGTTTGTCGCGCTTGGCGGCGGCCACGGATTGTTCGCCACCCTCCAGGCCGTCAGACGCCTGACGGTCGACGTCACCGCAGTGGTCACCGTCGCTGACGACGGTGGTTCCTCGGGTCGGCTGCGCGCCGAACTCGGCGTCATCCCGCCCGGTGACCTCCGGATGGCGCTCGCGGCTCTCGCGTCGGACGAACCCGAGATCGTCGACTGGACGCGGACCATCCAGCATCGCTTCGGCGGTGTCGGCGCACTTGCCGGGCATTCGGTGGGCAATCTCATCCTGGCCGGCCTCACCGAGGTGCTCGGCGATCCGGTCGTCGCGCTCGACGAGATGGCGCGACTGCTGCGAATCCGTGGCCGTGTGCTGCCGATGTCGCCGATCGCGCTCGAGATCGAAGCCGACGTTCAAGGACTCGAAGAGGACCCCCGCGTCAGCCGCTGCATTCGTGGACAGGTCGCCGTCGCGACCACGCCGGGCAAGGTGCGGCGTGTGAGACTGCTCCCGTCCAATCCGCCCGCGTGCCCCGACGCAGTAACTGCGATCGATCGTGCCGATCTCGTGGTGCTCGGTCCGGGATCGTGGTTCTCGAGCGTGATCCCGCACGTCCTGGTACCCGAACTCGTCGAATCACTGTCGTCAACGAAGGCTCGAAAGGTGCTGGTGCTCAATCTCGCCCCCGAGCCGGGGGAGACCGCCGGATTCTCCGCAGAGCGTCACCTGCACGTACTCTCCCAACACGTGCCCGATTTCCGGGTCGACTACGTGGTGGTCGACTCGGCGTCGGTACCGGCCGGGCGTGAACGTGAACATCTGCAGCGTGCGGCGGATCAATTTTCAGCCGAAGTCAGGTACGCGGATGTCGCGGACACCTCACCGGGCGCAGCGCATGTACACGATCCGGCAAAACTGGCCGATGTACTGGCTGAACTGTCGAGCGGTGCGGCAGTAGGGGATTCGACACAGCAGTCCCTGCAAGAACAGCAGTCCGAGAAAGAACAGAGGGAGAACGCTTCGTGGCAATGACAGCGGAGGTCAAGGACGAACTGAGCCGGTTAGTGGTGACTCAGGTCAGCTGCCGCAAGGCAGAGGTCTCCGCGTTGCTGCGCTTTGCCGGTGGACTCCACATCGTCGGCGGCCGGGTGGTCGTCGAGGCAGAGGTGGATCTGGGCTCCACGGCGCGACGTCTGCGCCGGGAGATCTTCGACCTGTTCACCTACAGCGCCGACGTTCACGTACTCAGCGCGGGCGGGCTGCGTAAGTCCGCTCGCTACATCGTGCGCGTGGCGAAGGAAGGCGAGGCGCTGGCCCGCCAGACAGGATTGCTCGATCTTCGCGGACGCCCGGTCCGCGGCTTGCCCGCGCAGGTGGTCGGCGGAAGTGTCGGCGACGCCGAAGCGGCGTGGCGCGGAGCGTTCCTCGCCCATGGTTCCCTGACCGAACCCGGCCGTTCGTCGGCGCTCGAAGTGAGCTGCCCGGGCCCGGAAGCCGCACTTGCTCTGGTCGGTGCTGCGCGGCGTCTCGGGATTTCGGCGAAGGCACGGGAGGTGCGCGGAACGGATCGTGTGGTGATCCGTGACGGTGAGGCCATCGGCGATCTCCTGACTCGAATGGGAGCACAGGACACGCGTCTGGTGTGGGAGGAGCGACGGATGCGACGCGAGGTCCGCGCCACTGCCAATCGCCTCGCCAACTTCGACGACGCCAACCTGCGACGCTCGGCCCGCGCCGCCGTCGCAGCCGCTGCACGCGTCGAGCGTGCGTTGGAGATCCTCGGCGAGGACGTGCCCGATCACCTCGCGGCGGCGGGCGCTCTGCGCGTCGAGCATCGACAGGCGTCCCTCGAAGAACTCGGCCAGTTGGCGGACCCGCCGATGACCAAGGACGCCGTCGCCGGACGTATCCGTCGCCTGCTGTCCATGGCTGATCGCAAGGCGAAAGAAACGGGCATACCCGACACCGAATCCGCAGTGAACGTGGAGCTACTCGAAGAGGGGTGACCTGCCCTCCGTCAGGGTGGGCTGCGCACGTTCGGGCCACGCGCATTAGGGTATGAGTCACATCGACCGATGAACCCCACGTCCGCGTCGTGCACACACGGATTCGGAGTATGCGTGGGTCAAGTTGCACACCAGAATCATGGTCAAAGGAGCGAATTGTGACTGTCCGGGTTGGCGTAAACGGTTTCGGCCGTATCGGACGTAACTTCTTCAGGGCGGTGGATGCGCAGAAGGCGCTCGGAACCACCGATATCGAGATCGTGGCAGTCAACGACCTGACTGACAACGCGACGCTCGCTCACCTGCTGAAGTACGACTCCATCCTCGGCCGTTTGCCGTACGACGTGTCGCTCGACGGTGACGACACGATCGTTGTCGGCGATCAGCGCATCAAGGCCCTCGCACACCGCGGCCCGTTGAACGAACTTCCCTGGGGCGAGCTGGGCGTCGACGTCGTCGTCGAGTCCACCGGTATCTTCACCGACGCCGCAAAGGCCAAGGGACACCTCGAAGCCGGCGCCAAGAAGGTCATCATCTCGGCTCCGGCCAAGGGTGAAGACATCACCATCGTCATGGGCGTCAACGACGACAAGTACGACGGCAGCCAGAACATCATCTCCAACGCGTCGTGCACCACCAACTGCCTCGGCCCCATCGCCAAGGTTCTCGACGACGAGTTCGGCATCGTCAAGGGTCTGATGACCACGATCCACGCGTACACCCAGGATCAGAACCTGCAGGACGCACCGCACGCAGACCTCCGTCGCGCCCGCGCAGCCGCCCTCAACATCGTTCCCACCGGCACCGGTGCAGCCAAGGCCATCGGCCTGGTTCTCCCGCAGCTGCTCGGCAAGCTCGACGGCTACGCACTGCGCGTGCCGATCCCCACGGGCTCGGTCACCGACCTCACCGCGAACCTGAAGAAGTCGGCCACTGCCGACGAGATCAACGCCGCGATGAAGGCTGCTGCCGAAGGACCCCTCAAGGGCATCCTCAAGTACACCGACGCACCGATCGTCTCTTCGGACATCGTCACCGACCCGCACTCTTCGATCTTCGACTCGGGTCTGACGAAGGTCATCGACGACCAGGTCAAGATCGTTTCCTGGTACGACAACGAGTGGGGCTACTCCAACCGCCTCGCCGACCTCATCGGCCTCGTCGCCAAGTCTCTCTGAGCGGAGTTTCGATAACAGTGGCAGTTCAGACGCTGAAGGATCTGCTGGACGCTGGGGTCGAGGGGCGCACCGTACTGGTGCGTTCCGACCTCAACGTCCCGTTGGATGGCGGAGAAATCACGGACCCGGGCCGCATCGTCGCGTCCGCTCCCACCCTGCGGGCTCTTGCCGAGGGTGGAGCGAAGGTCATCGTGACCGCGCACCTCGGGCGCCCAGACGGTCAGCCCGATCCCAAGTTCTCCCTCGCACCGGTTGCCGCGAAGTTGGCCGAAATCCTCGGTCGCAACGTGCAACTCGCCGGTGACGTCGTGGGACAGGACGCGCTGGCTCGTTCCGAAGGACTCACCGATGGTGACGTCCTGATGCTCGAGAACATCCGTTTCGACCCTCGCGAGACCAGCAAGGACGAAGCCGAGCGGGTCAAGCTCGCCAAAGCTCTCGTCGAGCTGGTCGGTGACGACGGCGCATTCGTCTCCGACGGATTCGGTGTTGTTCACCGTAAGCAGGCGTCGGTCTTCGACGTCGCGAAGCTGCTCCCGCACTACGCGGGCTACCTGGTCGGCGCCGAGGTCGAGGTGCTCGCCAAGCTCACGCAGGACGCAGCGCGTCCGTACGCAGTGGTGCTCGGCGGCTCCAAGGTCTCGGACAAGCTGGCCGTCATCGAGGCACTGGCACCGAAGGTCGACACTCTGGTGATCGGCGGCGGAATGTTCTACACGTTCCTCGCAGCTCAGGGTGTCTCCGTGGGCAATTCGCTGTGCGAAGAGTCCATGATCGAGACCTGCAAGGATCTCCTCGACCGGTACGCCGACGTCATCCACATTCCTCAGGATGTCGTTGTCGCGGACTCCTTCTCGGCCGATGCCGAGTCGAAGATCGTTCCGTTCGACAAGATTCCCGACGGCTGGATGGGTCTGGACATCGGACCGGAGTCGGTCAAGCGCTTTGCCGCGATCCTGACCGGCGCCAAGACGGTGTTCTGGAACGGCCCGATGGGCGTGTTCGAGTTCCCGAAGTTCGAGGCAGGCACCCGCGGTGTCGCCGAGGCAATCGTGGAGGCAACCGAGAAGGGCGCCTTCAGCGTCGTCGGCGGCGGCGACTCCGCAGCAGCCGTTCGTCAGCTCGGTATCCCGGACGAGGGCTTCTCGCACATTTCCACCGGTGGTGGCGCTTCCCTCGAGTACCTCGAGGGCAAAGAGCTGCCCGGCATCGCAGTACTGGAAGGCTGATCCGACATGGCACGTAAGCCGTTGATCGCCGGCAACTGGAAGATGAATCTGAACCACCTCGAGGCCATCGCCCTGGTGCAGAAGATCGCATTCTCCTTGCCTGCGAAGTACTTCGACAAAGTGGATGTCACGGTCATCCCGCCGTTCACCGACATCCGTAGCGTCCAGACGCTGATCGAGGGCGACAAGCTCCTCCTCACGTACGGCGCGCAGGATGTCTCGGCTCAGGACTCGGGTGCGTTCACGGGCGAGATCAGCGGCTCCATGCTGGCCAAGCTCGGTTGCACCTTCGTCGTGGTAGGTCACTCCGAGCGTCGCACCCTTCACGGTGAGACCAACGAGACCGTCCTCGCCAAGACCAAGGCTGCTCTCAAGAACGGCCTCACACCGATCGTGTGCATCGGTGAAGGCCTCGAGATCCGCGAAGCAGGCGATCACGTCGCCTACAACGTCGACCAGCTCAAGGGTTCGTTGGCGGGCCTGAGCGCGGAGGAGATCTCCAAGATCGTCATCGCGTACGAGCCTGTCTGGGCCATCGGCACCGGCCGTGTCGCTTCTGCCGCCGATGCACAGGAAGTGTGCGCTGCGGTACGAGCAACAGTTGCCGAACTTGCCGACGCCGAGGTCGCGGCCGGCGTTCGCGTTCTGTACGGCGGCAGCGTCAGCTCCAAGAACGTCGGAGAGATCGTCGGCCAGACCGACGTCGACGGCGCTCTTGTCGGCGGCGCGTCGCTCAAGGCTGACGAGTTCGCGACACTGTCTGCGATCGCGGCAGGCGGTCCACTCCCGTGATGTGATCGGGCAGTGAGCTGAAACTGCAGGACTCAAACTGCGGGCGTGTGACCGAGTAGGTCACACGCCCGCAGTTTTTGATTTGCCGGATTCAGCTGACGAGTTTGGATTCCAACGTTGTGATCAGTTCCGGAGCAAGCTCCAACCCTGAGGTCAGATAGTTCTCGACGGTCCCGTAGTGGTGCTCCACCTGTTCGAAGGCGGCATCCAGGTAACGTGCGTCGACGGAGAGCAGCAACCGGATCACCTCGCCCTTGTCGGTATCTGTGGCGTCGGCGATCTTCGCGACCGTCGCATCGATGTACCCGGCCGAGTACGTATTCGTGAGCAGGTAGTCCGCCATGATCGTTTCTCGCGGTACTCCGGCGAGTGTCTGCAGTAGCGCTGCCGCCCAGCCTGTTCGGTCCTTGCCTGCAGTGCAGTGGAAGAGTTGCGGCCCTGCGGTAGTCGCCAGGGCGGCGAACAACTGCGAGAATCCGTTACGTGTGACGGGGTCTACGACGAAGCTGCGATTGATGTTCTGCATGAAAGTTGTTGCAGCGTCAGCTGTTCGGATTGCCATCGCTTCGGCGTGGATGTTGCCGGACAGGATGGGAATGTGCGCGTACATCGCCGGCACGGGCACGATGTCGGGAGTTTCGCTCGCTTCGGTTTCGGATCGCACGTCGTAGACGGCGGTCAGCCCCAGTGATTCCACGATTGCAAGATCGTCGGGCGAGGGCGTGAGCACGTTGGCGCGGTAGAAGACGCCGCGGCTCATCGCCTGTCCGCTGGTCGTCACGTATCCGGGGCCGGCCACGTCGCGGAAGTTGTGAATCGAAGCCAGACGCGGTGTGTCAGGCAAGGAAGTGTCAGGCAGGGTTGCGTCGGAGAACATGGAGCGGGCCTTTCGGAGGTAGAGTCGCGTCTACTGAGAAACTACTGAATCGGTATCTCGACCGTGTGATCGATGCCACTGACCAAGAGTTGTGCCTGGCCGGGAGCAAAGTCATGCGCAAGGTGGGTATGTGGTCAGGTTATCTGTGCGCGCCTGTATGGTGTTATCGGTTGTAGTTGTCCCTATTGGATTGGTGGACGTAGACAGACATGAAACTGTTCCTGGATATCCTGCTGGTCGTCACCAGCTTGCTCCTCATCGCCTTGGTGCTCCTGCACCGCGGTAAGGGCGGCGGTTTGTCGAGTCTGTTCGGTGGCGGTGTCCAGTCCAGCCTGTCCGGATCGACTGTTGTCGAGAAGAACCTCGACCGGTTGACTGTTTTCACCGCGTTGATCTGGCTCATCTCGATCGTCGGCATCGGCCTGGAGATCAAGTTCGCCTGATTCTCGGCACATGACTTACAGCCGGTAGTTCGTCACACACGAATTTCAGACACGGAACCCCGCCTATCGAGCGGGGTTCTTTGTTTCGGTCGATAATTGTGTGATGACTGAAACCGCGTCGCATCGAGAAACACCGCGAGAGGCCACCGAGCCGCTGCGCGAAGACATCCGGCTTCTCGGCGGAATACTCGGACAAATAGTGCGAGAGCAAGCCGGCGACCATGTGTTCGATCTGGTCGAGCGAGCCCGCGTCGAGTCGTTTCGTGTCCGTCGGTCGGAGATCGACCGCGCCGAACTGGTTTCGCTGTTCGCCGAAATCAGTACGGACGACGCCATTCCCGTCATCCGGGCGTTCAGTCACTTCGCACTGCTCGCCAACCTGGCCGAGGACATCCACCGCGAGCGTCGACGGGCCATCCACGTCAACGCGGGTGAACCGCCCCGCGACAGCACTCTCGCGGCCACGTACACCAAACTTGATGCAGCCGATATCGACTCGGCCACCGTCGAAGAGGCACTGCGGGGCGCCCTGGTCTCGCCCGTCATCACCGCTCACCCGACTGAGACTCGACGCCGCACGGTGTTCGAGACGCAGAGTCGGATCACCGAGTTGATGCGATACCGCGAGCGCACGGTGCTGAGCGTCGCCGAAACCGCTGACGTCGATCTGCAATTGCGCCGTCAGATCCTCACCCTGTGGCAGACGGCTCTGATCCGGCTCAGCCGCCTCCGTATTCAGGATGAAATCGAGGTAGGCCTGCGTTACTACGACGCGGCGTTGTTCGAGGTGATTCCGAAGATCAATGCGGAGGTCCGCAAAGCTCTGCGCACGCGTTGGCCGGACGCCGGACTTCTGCCGCAACCGATCCTGAGGCCGGGTTCGTGGATCGGCGGTGACCGCGACGGCAACCCGTACGTGACCGGCGAAATCGTCCAGCGCGCCACGTCGCGCGCCGCGGCAACTGCTCTCGAGCACCATCTCGAGGAACTCGAACATCTCGAGCGTGAACTGTCGATGTCGGCGCGCTTGGTGTCCGTCACCCCCGAACTGGATCTGCTGGCGTCCACCTCCGGCGACGATTCCGCCTTCCGGGCCGATGAGCCCTACCGTCGCGCCATTCGCGGTATCCGCGGGCGATTGAGCGCCACTGCATTGTCCGTGCTGGGGGAGTTGCCCGCCCACGGCTCCGATGACGGTCTCGAGGCGTATACCGATCCGGCACAGTTGCAGCGGGATCTCGGCATCATCGACACCTCGCTGCGTCGTTTCGGCGACGAGACCATCGCCGACGATCGACTCGATCGGCTCCGAGAAGCGGTGGAGGTGTTCGGATTTCACCTGTCCGGTCTGGACATGCGGCAGAACTCCGAGGTCCACGAAAGCGTCGTCGCAGAACTTCTGGCGTGGGCCGGAGTTCACCCGGACTACGCGTCGTTGCCGGAAGCCGATCGAGTCGAATTGCTGTCGGCCGAGTTGACGACACGGCGACCGCTGACTTCACCGGACGCCGAGTTCAGCGAATTGACCACCAAGGAACTGGCGATCATGGCGGCCGGAGCCAAGGCAGTGCGGGTTCTCGGAGCGGGCGCAGTACCCAACTACATCATCAGCATGTGCACCTCGGTCAGTGACATGCTCGAAGCTGCGGTGCTGCTCAAAGAGGTCGGGGTGCTCGATCCGGGCGTCGGTAGCGAACCCTCCTGCCCGATCGGCATCGTCCCGCTGTTCGAGACGATCGAGGATCTGCAGGGCGGCGCCGACACGCTAATGGCGACTCTGGACATCCCGATCTATCGCGCCATCGTCCGATCTCGCGGTGACAGTCAGGAAGTGATGCTCGGGTACTCCGACTCGAACAAGGACGGCGGGTATCTCGCCGCCAACTGGGCGCTGTACCGTGCCGAACTCGACCTCGTCGATGCCGCGCGCAAGAGCGGAATAAGGTTGAGGCTCTTCCACGGCCGCGGCGGAACCGTGGGACGTGGCGGCGGACCGAGCTACGAAGCGATTCTCGCGCAGCCTCCCGGTGCAGTCGCCGGTTCTCTGCGCATCACCGAGCAGGGTGAGGTGATTGCGGCCAAGTACGCCGAACCGCGCCTGGCGCATCGCAACCTCGAAACACTCATCGCCGCGACTATCGAGTCGACGTTGCTCGACGTCGAAGGACTTGGCAGCGACGCCGATGCGGCCTACGCGGTGTTGGACGAGTTGGCGGCCCTCGCTCGTGCGGCGTACAGCGAATTGGTGCACGACACAACAGGATTCGTGCAGTACTTCGAAGCGTCGACACCGGTCGCCGAGATCGGGGCACTCAACATCGGTTCTCGCCCGGCCTCTCGCAAGCAGACGAAGGCGATCTCCGACCTGCGTGCCATTCCCTGGGTGCTCTCGTGGAGTCAGTCTCGCGTGATGCTTCCGGGGTGGTACGGCACCGGCGCCGCGTTCGAACGATGGATCGACGGGGACGACACTCGGCTCGCCACGTTGACGGCCCTGTACGAGAAGTGGCCGTTCTTCCGAACCGTGCTCTCGAACATGGCCATGGTGATGTCGAAGTCGGATCTCGGTTTGGCGGCCCGTTACGCGGACCTCGTGCCCGACGCCGAACTACGCGATCGAGTCTTCGGAATGATCACCGACGAGCACGAACGCACGATTCGCATGTACAAGGCGATCACGGGCAACGAGAACCTCTTCGCCGACAATTCGGGACTCGAGCGTTCGGTCCACAATCGGTTCCCGTACCTCGAACCTCTCAACCATCTACAGGTCGAGCTGATCCGCCGGTACCGTTCCGGCGACGAGAGCGATCAGGTGCGTCGAGGGATCCAGCTGACGATGAACGGCCTGGCCACCGCACTTCGTAACAGTGGCTAGGTGTAACAGCGGCAGGTTCTGCAGGTTTACCGAGGTGTGCGTGCGGCGACTCTAGAGCCGTCGCACGCACACCTACCGCTGCGCGCAGGACCGAACGGGGACCGCAGTGGATCTGCAATTGAACGGACGAACTGCCGTGGTCACCGGCGCGGGAAAAGGCATCGGGTTGGCCGTCACGCGCGCACTGGTAGACGAGGGTGTTCACGTAGTTGCCGGTTCTCGGTCTCTCTCGCCGGAACTCGAATCGCTGCAGTCCGGCGGCGCCGTCACCTTTGTCGGCGTCGATCTCGCGAGTGCCGAAGGATCAACCCGGCTTCTCGAGGTTGCAGCAGCTAGGGGAGGCGTCGACATTCTGGTCAACAACGTCGGCGCCGTCACCCCGCGAACGAGCGGCTTCGCGGCCATCACAGACGAAGAGTGGGCGTCGTCGTTCAATCTGACGTTCTTGTCGGCTGTACGCACAGTTCGCGCTGCGCTGCCGCAGTTGATCGGCCGAGGTGGCGGGAGCATCGTGACGATCAGTTCGGTCAACGCGTTCTTGCCTGACCCCACCGTGGTCGACTACAGCGCCGCGAAAGCGGCGTTGACCAACTTCTCGAAGTCGTTGTCGAAAGAACTCGGCGGGAAGGGGATTCGCGTCAATACCGTCAGCCCTGGTCCGGTGCAGACGGAGTTGTGGCTCGGCGAGCACGGAGTGGCCTCGACGCTGGCGAAGGCGAATGGTTCAGCCGCCGACGATATCGTCGACAGTGCCGCCGCCGGCGCCGAGACGGGCCGATTCACTTTTCCCGAAGAGGTAGCGGACCTGGTGTTGTTCCTCGTCAGCGATCGCGCGGGGAACGTGACGGGTGCGGATTTCGTGATCGACGGCGGGTTGATCAAGACCTTGTGATCATTGCTGCCTGGAACCTGATCATGTGCGCGACGGTCGACGAGGTGATGCACAGGATCACGGCGGACGCGATGACCACCCACAGTCCCCACCCGATGGATGGTCCGGCGGTGTGCCCTGCAGCCTCGGTACTACGCCGCACAATGGAGGCGGCGTTTCCGACGGCAACGATCAGGACAGCGATTCCCACCAGCGGTCCCGTGCAGTGATTCTTCATCTCGGGGGTGACGTCTCGAACCATGAGGGCGATCAGCGCGGTCACCGCGCACAGGGCGAGGGCGAGAGTGATCACTCCGCATTCGTCGATACCACTGTGGTCGAGGGCGGAGGACGACGTCCACGGGCCGAGGCTTCCGGCGACGATCCCGGCGCACGCCCACAGCGATCCGATGAGGCTAGGTCCGAAACGATCGGGCATGAGCGAGGGAACCGCGTGGGTCGTCGGCCTCTGAAACCCGAAGGCGCGTTGGTGATCCGGCTGATTGGGTGTGAACGTCACGCGACGGACCACCTTTCCTCCGCGCCGTCGAGGCGCCCAATCCGATGCTTTTCCGGAGTCTAAGGGCCGCCCAGTTCACTTTTGCCGAATCGACCGAAATTGCTCGAGGCGGCACTACCGGTCAGTGAACGAAGTCCAGAGCTTCCTTGATCCACGCATCGAACTCGACGTTCGAACTCGTACCCGTTCGGTCGACCACGATCCATCCCTTGCTCATCGGCTTACCCCGCATCTCGGGCCAACTCGCACCTTTGTGCGTCAGGAGCTCGTCGACTCGATCGGGGTCGCAGCGAACCATGATGTTTCCGTGTGAGTTCGCGCTGGCGGCCAGCTTCCCGTTGACCATGAAACTCAGGCCACCGAACATCTTGACTTCTTCGACGTCGTCCTCGCCCGAGAGCGCGTCGCGGATACGCTCGGCCAGCGCTTTGTCGTATGCCATGGAGGCCTCCTGGGGGTGGAGTTCCAGGTTAGATCAGGTGGCGCAGGTACGTCTGCGGGTCGTGCAGGAATCGCTGCCAGTTCGAGACGAGGTCGAGGTCCTCCCAGGCTGCACTCCTGATTCCCCATTCGCCGATCTCGAGCA
Organism: Rhodococcus sp. P-2; assembly: GCF_016598535.1. GTDB lineage: Bacteria > Actinomycetota > Actinomycetes > Mycobacteriales > Mycobacteriaceae > Rhodococcus_F > Rhodococcus_F baikonurensis. The sequence goes on from NZ_CP066779.1 coordinate 5,049,338, forward strand.
GATTGGCGTTCGGCAGCGCCGCGATGATCGGCGAGTGCGTCGCGATCAACGCCTGCGCGCCGGATTCCACCAGCTCGCCAAGCAACGCGGCCAGCGTCAAAGTTCCTTGGAAGGAGAGTGCGGCATCGGGTTCGTCGATGAGATAGAAGCCACCGTCTGAGGTCCTCGACGACAGGATCTCGAGCAGCGCCTCACCGTGGGAGAGGTGATGGTAAAGCGGTTCAGGCCGCCTGGGATTGGGGTTGTCCTCCAAATACGTGTACAGCCCGTGCAATGTTTCGTCTCGGAGGTAGTACGCCCACTTCGATGCGCCGGGACTCCGCTCGACCACAAGGTCGAGGCCGCCCGGTTCACTCGATCGAGTCTGATGCCGCGTATTGGTCGACCCGCCTTCGGCATTGAGACCGAGAACGGCGGCAAGAATTTCGATGACGGTCGACTTTCCCGCTCCGTTTTCGCCGACCAGAATGGTGACACCCGGTGGAAGTTCGAGACCGTCCTGAACGATCTGCGCAACAGCGGGTACCGTCATCGGCCAGCTGCCTACGTCAGCGCCTGACGATGTCCCGGCTTTGATGTGTCGGATGGGTTGTCTCTGCACGGCCATACGCTCTCACAAGGCTCCGACGGGAACTGGGGCTAGTGGCGCTGCGCGAGCAATTCGACGATTCGGGCCACGAGGTCGAGAGGGATCGGTTTGTTCAGCGGGAACTTCACCGTTGATTTCGCAGCCCGGTACGGGTCGACGGACTTCTCGAACTCTGCATCACCTGCCGGGAGCGGGTACATCGAGATGTGGTGTTTCCAGCCTGCGAAGTGAACCAGGTTCTTCCCGTTCACTCTCATGGTGGGCATCTGATAGCTGATGGTTTCATCGAGGCCGGGAACGGTGTTGTGGATCGTCTCGCGAATGCTCTCGAGGACTCGTTGCTCGTCGGCGGGAAACGACGCAATGTATTGGTCGATCGTCGCGAATTCGGCCATGAACGGATCTTAATCACAGTCGGATTCAGTTGGCTCGCCAAAAATCCGGTCGGCTGCCGTCGGTGTCGGTGAACCCGTATTCCGTTCCGAGTTCGCCTGAACTGACCGATCGCTGATTCCATCGCTTCCGATTCGGATCGGCGGCGAGGGCGGCGATCGCACGTCCGATGAATCTTGGTGACTCGGAGCGGGCAAAATCCGCAGGCGCAGTCGGACCATCTCGAACCGGCAACAAAGCGTCACGCCAATTCGATTCGCCGACACCGAAACTGTCGAGCATCATCTCTGATCGCAGGAACCCGGGAGTGATGGCGACGGCAGTACAGCCGAACGGGGCAAGTTCGTGGCCTTGCGAAAATGCGAGCCTGTTCACGGACACCTTCGCCAAGTCGTAGAACACCGAGATGCGATAGTTCGACGCGTTGTATTCGGTAGTGCCGTCGGTTATCTCGGCGACGAGTCCGCCTGGCCGATCGATCATCAGCGGCAGGAGGTGATGCGACGTGGTGATGTGGGTGTCGATCGCCAGACGCAAGATGTGAAAGCCCTTGTCCAGATCGAGTTCCCATACCGGCGTGTTCCACTCCGCCGGCCCACCCTTGAGCAGTTCCGCGCCCCAGATGTCATTGACCAAGATGTCGACATGTTGATAGTCAGCACGCAAGGGTTCGGCGAGATCTGCCACTTGCGTGCTCTCGAGATGATCGACGGCAATCGGCACGCCGACGCCGCCGAGTTCGGTGACCAGCTCTGCCGTCTCCTCGATGGTTTCGCCGCGCGGATAGTCCGACTGAAGTATTCCGGCAGATGTGCTCCGGCCAGTGCAGATGACGGTTGCACCGGCCTCGCCCAAGGCTGCGGCGATCCCGCGTCCGGCGCCCCTCGTCGCCCCGGCAACAACAGCAACTCGCCCGCGAAGTGCGTCCGGATTCGGTGTCCACGACATTGTTCGATTGTTCTCGCCTGGATTGCTTCGTTCAAGAGCGAGGGCGATCAGCGGAACCGAACCGTACTCCGCGGCGTCCAAGGAAGTAATTGTTCGAAGAACGAGACAGGGAGAGAAATGAATCGTTGTGTGGGGCAGAGTGCCCGTTGGAGAAGTGGAATTTCGGGATTGAGTTCAGTTGCATCCAAAGGGAATTCGCCTCTGATCCGGACTCGTCTTGTAGTCGGGACTTGCCACTGTGAGAACACCCTCGATGCACCTCCGGGCCGGGAATCGCCTGAAGACGATTCCCGGCCCGGTGTGAAATCAGATCCGTGAAATCAGATTACGGAAGCTGCGAGGCGGCGTCCGTGTCGAGGAACCAACGTGTCGCAACCAAACCGGTGGCACCGGCTGACGGCCAGTCTTCGGCGGAAGCACCTCCGACGGCTTCGGCAACGGCCTCGGCCTTTGCAGCGCCGGAGACGAGTAGCCAGACCTCTTTGGCTCGCCGAACAGCAGGCAGCGTCAGCGTGATACGAACCGGCGGCGGCTTGGGGGAGTCCGTCACCGCGACGACGAAACGCGCTTCTTCGCGAACAGCATCGGTGTGCGGGAACAGTGAGTTGACGTGCCCTTCGCCGCCCATACCGAGCAGGTGCACGTCGAACGTCGGAACCTGATTGCCGTGCGCCTGAGCACCTAGCAGTTGTTCGTACGCCGTCGCCGCACCGTGGGGATCACCGTCGTAGATACCGTCGGATGCAGCCATCGGGTGCACCCGGTCGGGATCGACCGCGACGTGATCGAGGAGTGCCTCACGTGCCTGCACTTCGTTCCGCTCGGGATCGCCGGACGGCAGGAACCGCTCGTCGCCCCAGTACAGATCGATCTGCGACCAGTCGATGTCGCCGGGAGCCGCACGCAACTTCTCGAGAAGTGCGATGCCGGTTCCGCCGCCGGTCAGAACGATGGACGCGACTCCGCGAGCTTTCTGGGCGTCGACGATGGTCGTGACCAGGCGTGCGGCAGCAGCATCGACCAGTTTGCCTGCGTCGGAAAACTTCTCTACGACAACTTCACTCATAGGTCACCTTCTCCAGTCCTGCCAGCGCTTCTTCGTAGATCTCGTCGGGATCGAGTCGACGCAATTCCTCGGCGAGGCAATCGCGTGTCTCTCGGCGCCCCAGAGAAACCAACGCGTCAGGCTGACCGGTGCGGATCAAGGTTGCAGTCGTTCCCTCCTGCGGACGACTGATGGAGATGCTGCGGGTCTCGAGCTTCAACTCGACCGTCAGCTCACCCGTACGCCGGATGACCGGACCGTCGATCTTGGCTGCCAGCCAACCGGCGAGAATATCCAGTGCCGGTTCGGTTTTGAGACCGGAGACCACTGCGGAGGTGATCTTCTCGTGCGGCGGCTGATCGAGAGCCGACGCGAGCAGAGCGCGCCAATAGGTGACGCGACTCCAGGCGAGATCGGTGTCACCGGCGGTGTACGACGCGAGTCGACCCTTGATGGTGGCAGTCGGATCGGGCGCGCCGGTTGCATCGGTGATACGCCGTATCGCGAGCCTCCCGACAGGATCCTTGGCCGGAATCTCAGGTGCCTCGAGGGGCCACCAGGCAACAACCGGTGTGTCGGGAAGCAGGAACGGGATCACGACGCTGCTCTCGTGATCGGCCAACGGACCGTAGAGGCGCAGCACCACGACCTCCGAGGCGCCGGCGTCTCCGCCGACACGGATCTGAGCGTCGAGTCGAGGCTCACTCTGCTCGTCACCACGCAGAAGCACGATGACGCGGCAAGGGTGCTCTCGGCTTGCCTCGTTGGCAGCCTCGATGGCTTCCTCGGCGTTCCCGGTGTCCCTGGTGCAGACGACGAGCGTCAACACTCGCCCCAAGGTGACAGCGCCGCCGGTCTTGCGGACCTCGACCAGTTTTTTGCTGACCTGGACCGTGGTGGTGGACGGCAAATCGAGAATCACTAGGGTCGCCTCCATTCGCGTCCGGTGCGTTGCATCATTTCGTCCGCAGACGGGGGTCCCCACGTTCCGGCCTCGTAGGGTTCCGGCTTGGCGCCGGCTGCCCAGTGTTCGAGGACGGGATCGAGGATCTCCCAAGACAATTCGACTTCGGCATTGACCGGGAAGAGAGACGGCTCGCCGAGCAACACGTCGAGGATGAGTCGCTCGTACGCTTCCGGTGACGACTCGGTGAAAGCCTGACCGTACGAGAAGTCCATGTTGACGTCACGGACTTCCATGCTCGATCCGGGGACCTTCGAACCGAACCGCATGGTGACGCCCTCGTCGGGCTGCACCCGGATGACTAGAGCGTTCTGGCCGAGGTCTTCGGTCATCGTCTTGTCGAACGGCAGGTGCGGTGCACGTTTGAACACCACCGCGATCTCGGTGACGCGACGGCCGAGTCGTTTGCCGGTACGTAGGTAGAACGGCACACCCGCCCAGCGGCGGGTGTCGACCTCGAGGGTGATGGCGGCAAAGGTCTCCGTGATGGAGTCCGCTGCGAAGCCGTCTTCTTCGAGAAGCCCGACCACGGGCAGCCCACCCTGCCAGCCGCCCGCGTACTGACCGCGGGCGGTGGTCTCGTCGAGGGGCTCGGCGAGGCGAGTAGCGGAGAGGACCTTGATCTTCTCCGCCTGCAAGTTGAGCGGCTCGAAGCTGATGGGTTCTTCCATCGCCGTGAACGCGAGCAACTGCAGCAGGTGATTCTGGATCACGTCGCGGGCTGCGCCGATGCCGTCGTAGTACCCGGCACGGCCACCGAGGCCGATGTCCTCGGCCATCGTGATCTGGACGTGGTCGACGTAATGCGCGTTCCAGATCGGATCGAACAACTGGTTCGCGAAGCGCAGAGCCAGGATGTTCTGGACGGTTTCCTTGCCGAGGTAGTGGTCGATACGGAAGACCGTGTCCTCGGGGAACACCTTGTTGACGACGGCGTTCAGTTCGCGAGCGCTCTCGAGGTCGTGACCGAACGGCTTCTCGATGACGACTCGCCGCCACTGACCGTCCTCGGCCTGCGCGAGGCCCGACGCCGACAGCTGCTCGAGCACCTGAGGAAACGCGTTGGGCGGAATCGCAAGGTAGAAACCGTGATTGCCGCCGATGCCACGCTCGTTGTCGAGCGTGGCCAACGTGTCGGACAGGTTCTGGAAGGCCTCGGCCTCGTCGAAACTGCCCTCCACGAACCGGATGCCTTCGGCGAGCCGCTCCCACACGTCCTGACGGAACTTGGTGCGAGCGCCGTCCTTGACTGCTTCGAGGACGACGTTCGCGAAGTCCTCGTCCGTCCAGTCACGCCGGGCGAACCCGACCAGAGCGAATCCGGGCGGCAACAGTCCACGGTTGGCGAGGTCGTAGATGGCGGGCATGAGCTTGCGCCTGGCAAGGTCGCCGGTAACACCGAAAATCACCAGGGCGCAGGGCCCCGCAATGTGCGGAAGCCGTTTGTCGGTGCTGTCCCGAAGGGGATTCACCCAATCTGATGCCGCCGCGGAATCGCTCACAGGCTCAGCTCTTCTGGGTTGCTGCGCGGAGCTGCTCGGCGGTTGCGTCGAGCAACTCGTTCCAGGACACCTCGAACTTGTCGACGCCCTCTGTCTCGAGGACCTTGAACACGTCCGCAAGATCGATGCCGACTGCAGCGAGCTGATCGAAGACCGCCTGCGACTCCTGAGCGGTGCCCGAGATCGTGTCGCCGGTGATCTCGCCGTGGTCGGCGAGAGCGTCGAGCGTCTTCTCCGGCATGGTGTTGACCGTGTTCGGCGCAACCAACTCGGTGACGTAGAGCGTGTCGGGGTAATCCGGGTTCTTCACGCCGGTCGACGCCCACAGCGGTCGCTGAGCCTTGGCGCCGTCGGCCAGAAGAGCCTGGAAGCGCGGCTGCACCTCGAAGATCTGCTGGTACGCGTTGTACGCCAGACGCGCGTTTGCGAGTGCAGCCTTGCCACGAAGCTCGAGGGCTTCCGGCGTGCCGATTGCCGTGAGGCGGTTGTCGATCTCGGAATCCACGCGGGAAACGAAGAACGAGGCGACCGACTCGATGGACGAGATGTCGCGGCCGGCAGCCTTGGCGGTGTCGAGACCGTCGAGGTATGCGCCCATGACTGCTTCGTAGCGCTCGACCGAGAAGATCAAGGTGACGTTGACGCTGATGCCCTCGCCGATCACCTTGGCGATGGCGGGAATGCCTGCCAACGTCGCGGGGATCTTGATCAGGACGTTCGGGCGATCGACGATCTTGTGCAGCTCGATCGCCTGCGCGACTGTGGCGTCGGTGTCGTGTGCCAGGCGAGGATCGACCTCGATGGACACGCGTCCGTCGACGCCGTTCGACGCCTCGAACTGCGGAGCGAGGATGTCACACGCAGCACGCACGTCGTCGGTGGTCACCGCGGTGATGGTGGCGTCGACATCGGCGCCGCGCTGTGCGAGCTCACGGACCTGAGCGTCGTAGGCCGATCCCTTGGAGAGTGCCGCCTGGAAGATCGACGGGTTGGTCGTGACGCCCACGATCGACTTCGTGTCGATGAGGTTCTGCAGGTTGCCGGACTGGATGCGATCTCGCGAGAGGTCGTCGAGCCAGATGGAAACGCCTGCAGCGGAGAGCTTTTCGGTATTCACGTTCTGTGTCATCGAGATCATCCCTTCACAGCTGCGAGGGAGCGCTGCGCGGCTTCGACAGTCGCGTCGGCAGTGATGCCGAACTCCCGGAACAAGGTCTTGTAATCGGCGGAAGCGCCGTAGTGCTCGAGCGAGACGGCCTGACCGGCATCGCCGAGGATGCGCCACCACGGCATCGCGATTCCGGCTTCGACGGACACGCGCGCGCGGACGGCGGGCGGAATGACCTCGTCGCGGTACGCCTGATCCTGCTCGAGGAACCAGTCGAGGCAGGGCACGGAGACGACGCGGGTTGCGACGCCCTGAGCTTCGAGGGTCTCGCGAGCCTCGGTGGCCAGATGCAGTTCGGAACCGGTGGCCAGCAAGATGACCTCGGGCGAACCGTTGGCTGCGTCGACGAGGACGTAAGCGCCGCGCTTGACTCCCTCGGCAGCCTTCTCCTTGGTGCCTTCGAGAACCGGGATGTCCTGGCGGGTGAGTGCCAGAGCCGTCGGGCCCGTCTTGTTCTCGAGTGCTGCCTGCCATGCGAACGAGGTCTCGTTGGCGTCACCCGGGCGGACGACGGCGAGGTTCGGGATCGCACGAAGAGCAGCGAGGTGCTCGACCGGCTGGTGAGTCGGGCCGTCTTCGCCGAGACCGATGGAGTCGTGGGTCCAGACGTAGGTGACGGCAGTCTTCATCAGTGCGGCCAGGCGAACCGCCGGACGCATGTAATCGGAGAAGACCATGAAGGTTCCGCCGTACGGGCGGGTCGGGCCGTGCAGCGCAATGCCGTTGAGGATCGAGCCCATCGCGTGCTCACGGATACCGAAGTGGAGCGTGCGGCCGTAGGGCTGCGCATTCCAGTCGTTGGTGGAGATGGAGAAGGGACCGAACGAATCTGCACCCTTGATGGTGGTGTTGTTGCTGCCTGCGAGGTCGGCGGAGCCGCCCCACAGCTCGGGCAGGATCGGTCCGAGCGCGTTGAGTGCAGAACCGGAGGCCTTGCGAGTCGCAACGCCCTTGGCGTCGGCCTCGTAGGTCGGCAGAGCGTCGGACCAGCCGGCGGGGAATTCCCCGGCGAACAGGCGGTCGAATAGTTCCTTGCGCTCGGTCTCACGTGCGGCCCACGCGTCGAACTCGACCTGCCATGCCTTGCGTGCGTCGGCGCCGCGGGAGACGACCTCACGGGCGTGAGCCAGCGCGTCGGCATCGACGTCGAAGGACTTGGCCGGATCGAAGCCGAGGGCTTCCTTGACCGCGGCAACCTCGTCGGCACCGAGAGCGGAGCCGTGGACGTCGCCGGTGTTCATCTTCTTCGGAGCCGGGAAACCGATGATGGTGCGGAGCAAGATGATGGACGGACGATCGACGACGGCCTTGGCCGCGGCAACCGCGTCGAGGATGCCGGAGACGTTCTCGCCACCTTCGACGTGCTGAACGTGCCAGCCGTACGCCTCGTATCGCTTTCCGACGTCTTCGCCGAGAGCGATGGTGGTGTCGTGCTCGATGGAGATCTTGTTGTCGTCGTAGAAGACGATGAGGTTGCCCAGTTCCTGGACACCGGCGAGGGACGAGGCCTCGGACGTGACGCCTTCTTCGATGTCACCGTCGGACGCGATCACGTAGATGTGATGGTCGAAGGGGGAGGAGCCGACCGGGGTCTCCGGATCGAACAGTCCGCGCTCACGACGCGCGGCCATCGCCATGCCGACTGCGGAGGCGAGACCCTGGCCCAGCGGACCGGTGGTCATCTCGACGCCGACGGTGTGGCCGACCTCGGGGTGACCGGGGGTCAGAGCGCCCCACGTGCGGAGAGCTTCGAGGTCAGCGAGCTCGAGACCGTAGCCCGACAGGTAGAGCTGGGTGTACAGCGTCAAGGACGAATGACCACAGGAAAGAACGAAGCGGTCACGGCCGACCCATTCTGCATCCGAAGGATCGTGGCGCATGACGCGCTGGAAGAGGGTGTATGCCAACGGCGCCAAGCTCATTGCAGTTCCGGGATGGCCGTTGCCGACCTTCTGAACCGCGTCGGCGGCGAGCACGCGGGCGGTATCGACAGCCTTGGTGTCCAGGTCGGTCCAGTCCGAGGGGTGGACGGGTTGCGTGAGGACGTGGATCTCGTCTGTGATCGACACTGGCAGATGTCTCCTGACATGGTGTACGTGGATTGCGAGGGTGGGGTGTCCCTCCACTGCGTAACCCAGCCTAATGGTCCTGGCTGTCCGGGTCGATTCGGTTCCTCAATGGCTGCGGTCTACCATCGTTCGTAGTAGAGAACAGTGTCAGCAGTGTGTCGTGAAGAGTTAGTGCGGTAACGCGTGGTGCAAGGAGAGAACGTGCGGACAGGGCAACAGCCGAGCGGACATGGCTTCGGCAGCCCAGGTGCCGCCCCGCGGGCGACCAATACCGATACGGTGTGGGGTCGCGCAACGGGCAAGGTTCTGGCTTATATCGCGCTCACGAAGCCGCGAGTGATCGAATTGCTGTTGGTGGCAACCATTCCGGCAATGCTGCTGGCCGATCGCGGAACAGTCGACATCGTTCTGATCCTCAGCACCCTCTTCGGTGGCTGGATGGGCGCGGCGAGTGCGAACTCGCTCAACTGCGTCGTCGACGCCGACATCGACAAGGTCATGAAGCGCACGGCGAAGCGTCCGCTGGCCCGCGAGGCGGTACCGACACGTAACGCGCTCGTCTTCGGGCTCCTTCTCGGACTCGCATCGTTCCTGTGGCTGTGGTGGCGAGCCAACCTCCTCGCCGGCATCCTCGTCGTGATCACGATCGCGTTCTACGTCCTCATCTACACGATGGTGCTCAAGCGTCGTACCTGGCAGAACGTCATCTGGGGTGGCGCTGCCGGATGCATGCCCGTGCTAGTCGGCTGGGCCGCTGTCACCGGGTCGCTGAGCTGGCAGCCCGTCGTGCTGTTCCTGATCATCTTCTTCTGGACGCCGCCGCACACCTGGGCGCTCGCCATGCGCTACAAAGAGGACTACAAAGCTGCCGGTGTTCCCATGCTTCCGGTGATCGCCACCGAAGAGCACGTCACCAAGCAGATCCTGTTCTACAGCTGGGCAATGGTCGTCACGACGCTTGTCCTCGTGCCCGCCTCGGGCGTCATCTACGCTGCCATCACCATCGTCGCCGGTGCGTGGTTCCTGCTCATGGCGCATCAGCTGTACCGCAGCGTTCGTGGCGGTGCTCAGGTCAAGCCGCTGCGCCTGTTCCTGCAGTCCAACAACTATCTTGCGATCGTTTTCGTCGGCCTCGCCGTCGACTCGGTTCTCGGACTCCAGACGATCAGCGACATGCTCAGCTGATTCTGCTGTGCGCCTTTATCAACCGCGGGCGGTTAATAAAGGCGCACAGCACTTCGCTAGGGGATCAGAACGATTGATCCTGTCGTTGCTCGACCTTCCAGATCCCGATGGGCCGTCGCCGCATCGGCGAGGGGATACTCGGCGCCGACGCGAATATCGAGTTTCCCGGCCGCAATGGCGTCGAAGACATCGCCGGCACGCCAGGTCAGTTCCTCGCGAGTGCGAATGTGGTGCGCGAGCGTCGGACGCGTCAGGAACAGCGATCCCGACGAATTGAGCCGCTGCGGATCGACAGGCGGAACCGGTCCACTGGCCGCACCGAACAACGCGACCGTGCCGCGGATACGCACGGAAGCCAAGCTCGAATCGAAGGTCGTCGCGCCGACACCGTCGTACGCTGCCGCTACTCCTTCGCCGCCGGTCAATTCCCGCACACGCGCTGCGATGTCCTCTTCGTACCGCAAGACCTCCGAGGCGCCGGCGCCGCGCGAGAGTTCTTCCTTCGCATCCGATGACACAGTGGTGATGACCTTCGCACCGAGGCTGACGGCCATCTGCGTCAGGATCAACCCGACGCCACCCGCACCTGCGTGCACGAGCACGGTGTCGCCGCTCTGGATCGGATACGTCGACTTCGCGAGGTAGTGCGCTGTCATCCCCTGCAGGAGCGCCGACGCCGCGGCCGAGGCGGGGACACCGTCGGGCACTTTCACGGCGACTGCGGCGGGAACAGCCACCTTCTCGGCATAGCTGCCGGTGGCCGCAGCCCACGCGACACGGTCGCCCACAGCGAATTCGGAGACGTCGGATCCGACAGCTTCGACGACACCGCTGCCCTCGTCGCCGGGAATGTAGGGGAGCGGACGCTTGTACTGGCCCATTCGGAAGTACGTGTCGATGAAATTGATGCCGATCGCTTCGGTCTTGACGAGTAGATCGCCTGGGCCGGGTGTCGGTTCGGGTTGTTCGGTCAGAGTCAGAACCTCTGGTCCGCCGGTCTCGGTCACGTAGATGGCTCGCATGGTTTCTGTTCTACACCCGAGGCGGCCGACGCTCAGTCCATGCCTGGTGTCGCTTTCGGGCTACCGACCAGTATTGTCGAGTCATGAGCACCGATACCGAGAAGTCGGACGCCACCCCGTCCGCGCCGGAACTGCCGAAGTCCACGGTGAACGCCATCACCAAGTTCGTCGCCGAGCACGGCGGCACCGCCAGCGCGGTCATCCAGCCGGTCGGCCTCGCCGGCGTCCGTATCACCCTCGTAGGTGCCGACGGCATCCTCGGTGATCAGGTCGTCGAGGACCTCGCCACGGCCAACGCGGTCGTCGCTTCCTTCGACACCGTCACCGTTGCCGAGTGGGAGCGTGAGCTGACGAGCATCGTCACCCCGCAAGACGGCCACTTCAAGAAGATGGCCGGTTGGGTCGCCAACCAGACTCGGTTCCCGAAAGCACGCAACGAATCCTGAAACGACGTGTGGGGCGTAGGAACACCTTTCGGTGTTCCTACGCCCCACACGTGTATTGAAAAGTATCAGGCAGCTGGTACGGGCGAGCTGGTCGGCGTGAACTGGCGGGTCTTACCCGCGGCCCACACTGCAGCGGTCGCAGCGGTGCACAGACCGGCACCGGCGACGTGCATGATCACCAGGACCTCCGGCACATCGGTGAAGTACTGAACGACACCGATGAGTGACTGCGCGAGGATAAGTCCCAGCAGGACCTTCAAGCGGATCTTCACCGCCGCGGATGTCCCGACCGCATACAGGCCGAAGGTCAGACCCACGACCAGGGCGAGGTATCCGACCAGCAACTGCGAGTGCAGATGAACGAGCGTCACGATCTCGATTTCCAGGCGGGGCACCGTTCGGTCCAGTCCCTTGTCACCCGCGTGCGGGCCTGCACCCGTTACGAGGGTGCCAGCGACCAGCACGCCGGCGAGCGCAACTCCGGACAGCGCGGTCAGCCAACGCAGCGGCTTCGGCATCACGATCAGAGTTGTTGCCTCGTCGGGTTCGGCGATCTTCGCGTACATCACCGTGGCGACCCAGACCATCAGCATCGACGCCACCAGGTGGATTGCCACCGTCCACCACAGCAGGCCTGTGAGGACGGTGATACCGCCGATGACTGCCTGAACGACCGTGCCGAGCGGCATCATCCAGGCGTAGACAAGCACCTCTTTGCGGCGGCGAGCGCGAGTCACCGCGAGCACGATAGCGGCAGCGACAATCACAACCAGGAACGTGAGCAGGCGGTTGCCGAATTCGACGGCTTGATGAATCACCGCGACCTGTCCGTGGCCGACCGGGACGAAGCTACCGGGGAAGCACTGCGGCCACGTCGGGCAGCCGAGTCCCGAGTCCGTCACGCGCACCACCGCGCCGGTGACAGCGATGCCACCCTGCGTCAGGATCACGATGAACGCGATGATCTTCTGCGTTTTCAGCGAGGGGAGAGGTAGTCGATCCACCAAGCGTAAAAATCCGGCATACACACGATTCACCACGCCAACGATCGTAGTTCCCCGTCAACTACACAGTGTCGTTGGGGGCAGCTCGCTCCGCGCCTGCCCCATGTCGTTGGGGGCAGCTCGCTCCGCGCCTGCCCCATGTCGTCGGGGGCAGCTCGCTCCGCGCCTGCCCCATGTCGTCGGGGGCAGCTCGCTCCGCGCCTGCCCCATGTCGTCGGGGGCAGCTCGCTCCGCGCCTGCCCCATGTCGTCGGGGGCAGAACTGCGCAGCGCCGTGGAGCCAGCTCGCATCAGTTCGCGCGAACCCGCACGATTCCCGAGATCGTTCCCTGGAAGTACTCGCCGGACTCGGTGATGAGTGCCGACATCTGCAGGGTGTCGTTGAGGATGGTCGACGGCAGCGGAGTCGAACCGATCTGTGACCCGTCCTTCGAGTCGATCACCGCGAACGAGTAACCGTCCAGCGGAGAGGTGTTCGCAGCGCCGTCCCGTGTCACGGTGTAGATCGAGCCGTCAGCCGTCGACAGGTGCGGTACCGCAGAGCTACGAATGGTGTTGTCCCACACGACATGGCAGCCGACCGGATCGATGTCGACGCGGGTCATTCCGCCGTTGAAGGGTGCCGTGGCGGGGACTGCTGGACCGGCACCTTCAGGAGTCGTGGGGTACGGGTATCCGTAAGTGCCGGCGACGTAGACGGAATGACCGATGCCGACGGGGGAGTTCTCGCTGCCGCTCGGCGAGCCGTCCTGGCTGGCCGCGGACAACACCGGCTGCGTGCACACCTCGGCGCCCGTGTCAGCGCGATAGACGTGCAAGCTCACCGTCGGATGAGCGTTGTCGACGATGGTCAAGAAATCGCTGCCCGTCGAAGGTCCGAAGTACGTCGGCGTCGATCCGGTTCCCCAGCTGAGCTGACCCGGATTGCGGGCCGGCCCGCGGTCGTACGGCTGACGCCAGTCGATGACGACCTCGTCGCCAGTTCGCTTCAGTTGGTAGAGCGCGTGGGTTGTCGCGACGGCAGTACCCGTCGGGGAGGTGGAGATGCTGTTCTGCACCTGTTCACCCTCGGGAAGCGCAAGGCTGTGCGCGATCCGATCCGTGCCGACATACCCGACGGTGCCGTGCCCGGTGGCGAACCAGACATTGCCTTCCCAGTCCGGAGCGAGGCCGGTGACGTTGTCGTCGGAGGCAACCGCGCCACTGAGATCGACTACATCCGCAAGTTCCAGCCGCCAACTGCCGTCCGGATTCTGAGCATGGGAAATGCGAACCAGTTGACGGTTTCCGTCGACGGCGACGAGACGGTTCTCGTTGTCGAGGTAGGCGTAGACGCCGCCGAGCAGACTGCCCTTCGCGAGCGGCAGTTGTGCCACGGATCTACCCAACGGCGTGGCGTCGGCCTTCGGATCGATCAAATGGATGGTGGGGATCTGGCCGATCATCGTCGTGCAGAGCGAGACGACCATTCCGTCGGAACCCTGGAGGACCGTCGGGCAGGCGGCCATCATCGGGAAGGCAGTGACCTCGTGGGGGCCGGTTCCGGGACCAGACAGCGGAGTGACGTCGGACGAGCCGGCGTCACCGTGCATGGTGGAGGTGCCGACGGGACCGAGGTGCGGATTTGCAGGTGCGAGTGGACCGGACACCGAAGGGGTCGCCGTTGCGGGTCCGGCACACAACATCACTGTTGCGGCCACACAGCCGACGATCTGAGCTGTCCGTCGTGTACTCACGTGAACTTGAACCACCTTGCTGCGCAGACACCGGCCACCGCGGCCCAGATGAGAAGTACGAGAATCGAGAACCAGTCCATCGAGGTGTCGAGGGCCGCTTCGAGTGCATGTGCGAGAGCGCCGGAGGGAACTATTCGCACCAGCGTGTGAACAGCGGTCGGCAGTTCGCCACTGGCGAAGACCACACTGCCGATGCCCACCATGATGAACCACAAGACGTTGGCGAGCGCGAGAACGATCTCTGCGCGCAACGTGCCGCCGAGCAGCAGTCCCAGCGCTGCAAAGGTAACGGTACCGATGGCAATGACCACGGCGCCGAGTAGAAGTTCGACGACCGACGGACGCCACCCCAACGCCAAGCCGATGGCACCGAGCAGCAGTGACTGCAGGGCAACAACGATGATGACGGCAGCGCTCTTACCGGCGATGATTCCCCACCGTGGGAGGGGAGTGGCACCGAGTCGTTTGAGCGCGCCGTATCGGCGATCGAATCCGACGGCGATGGCCTGTCCGGTGAACGCCGTCGACATCACGGCAACCATCATGACACCAGGGAGCACGGTATCGACCCGAGAATCGCCCAAATCGCCGATCGGAAGTAGGCACAGTCCGATGAGGAGGGTGATCGGGATGAACATGGTGAGCAGCAATTGCTCACCGTTGCGGAGCAGAAGTGTCAGCTCCAGTTTGGTCTGCGCCGCCAGCATCTTGGCCGCCGAACTGGGGCGGGGATCCGGCGAGAAGGTGCCTGGCTCGAAGCGGTTCTCGGCGAGCCGCCGGTCTCTGGCAACGCTGATGGGACTGCTCTGGCCGTTCGACGCTGTTTCGTTCATGACCTTGATCTCCGTCATCCCCTCAGTTCCCGGCCCGTCAATTCGAGGAAGACGTCTTCCAGACTCCGTTGATCGACGCGAATGTCGTTGATCAGCACGTCCTGATCGGCACACCACGTCGCAACCGTTGCCACGGTTGCCGGATCGATTGCCCCTTCGACGACGTAGGTGCCGGGGTTGGATTCCTCGATGCGGAACCCGGCGAGTGAACCGGCCAGCGAATCGAGGCTCAAACCCGGAACTGTCGTCAGACGGAGTTGTCCTTCTGCGCCCTTGCTGGTGACCTCCGCCGGCGTTCCCGACGCGACGATCTTGCCGTGGTCGATGATGACCAGTTCGTCGGCGAGCGCTTCGGCCTCGTCCATGAGGTGCGTGGTGAGCAGGACGCTCACGCCGTCGCGTCGCAGAGCGTCGATGAGTTCCCACACGAGTAGACGCGCCTGAGCGTCGAGTCCGGCGGTGGGTTCGTCGAGAAATACCAATTCAGGACGGCCGACCAGCGCGCATGCCAGGGACAGTCGTTGCTGCTGGCCTCCGGAGAGACGACGGTACGGGGTCTTGCGCGCATCGGTGAGGCCGAGTTTGGAAAGCAGCCAGGCGGGATCGAGCGGGTCGGCCGAGTATGCGGCGACGAGGTCGAGCATTTCTCCGGCCTTGGACCCGGGGTACGCGCCGCCGCCTTGCAACATGACGCCGATTCGCGATCGGACTTCACCGGAGTCGGCGATGGGGTCGAGTCCGAGCACCCGAACGGTGCCGGCGTCTGGGGTGACGAACCCTTCGCACATCTCGACGGTGGTTGTCTTACCGGCTCCGTTGGGGCCGAGCAGGGCAACGACCTGGGCCGTCTCGACAGTGAGATCGATACCGTCGACGGCTCGAACACCGTCGAAGGACTTGACGACACCCTGGATCTGTACCGCCGGCGTCGACGATCTGGAGGCTCTCGAGGTCACGGGGAATCAGCGTAAGCCCCCGCCGAGTTGTCTTCGTCTACCGGTCCGCCTTTCGTGATCTCCGCTACTGGCTTGTCGCTACGCCAAGGGAGTGAATTGCGGGTGAAGACGATGAGCGTTCCGGCGGTGAGGATGGTCGCGATGACGGCCTGCACGATCATGAACGGAAGATATTCGGCGCCGTTGGACATCAACATGACGCTGACGATCGAAGTGAAGACCACAGCTGGGATACGGAAGATCGGCGCGGTGGCCCACGCGGCCAACGGGAGAATCGCCCACAGCAGGTACCACGGCTGAACGACGGGGAACAGGAGAACGATCGCGCCGAGGGCGATGCCGAGTCCACCGACCGGATGAATGCGACCCATGTATACCGAGATCATCATCCGCGCGGTGACGAGCATGGCGACGAGAGTCGCGATGGGCCGCGTGATCGTGAGGATCGCGGTGGTGTGATCACCGAGCCCGAGCAGTACGCCGGCCAATCCCGTGCCGACGCCCAGCAGCGTCGGGATGGACATCCAACTCCGGACTGCGGTGGCGGTGTCGAGGGTGTTGATCCAACCCATACCGAGCCCACTGGCCACGCTGATGACAAACGTGACGACGGCGGCAACGATGCCCAGAAGAATCGCGGCTCCCGCCAGGGCTTTCCAGGTTCCACCCCAACGCCGGGCCAACGCCATGCCGACAAATCCCAGTGCAAGCAAAGACGGAATCTTGACCGTCGAGGACAACGCGATCAACCCGGATCCCGCGACGAGATAGAACAGTGCTTGCCCACGGATGGGCTCGGACCCTTCGACTGCCCGGAGGGCGATCTCGATTCCGGCGAGCATCAACCCGAGCATGAGAGCTTCGTTGTGGATGCCGGCCACCAAGTGGAAGAGCAACAGCGGGTTCGCGGCACCGAGCCAGAGTGAACTGACGGCAGAGACACCGCATCGTTTGGCCAGGCGCGGTATCGCCCACACGATGAGCGCGACGCCGGCCAATGCGAGCAGGCGGTGCAAGAAGATTCCGGCAACGATGTTGTCGCCGGTCAGCGAGCTGATCCCGCGTCCCAGCCACAGGAAGAACGGTCCGTACGGAGCTGGGGTGTCGCGCCAGATCGTCGGAACCGTGCGGGTCAGAACGTGGTCGACGCCCAGCGCCGCCTTGGGGCCGATGGCATACGGATCGAGTCCACGGGCCGCGATTTCGCTTTGTGCCAGATACGAGTAGACGTCGCGGCTGAACATCGGCGGCGCGACCGAGAGCGGCAGGATCCACAGCAGCAGTGTGCGGTCCAACTGAGAACGGGTCATACGCCGCGGCGCGCCGGAACGGCTGCGTATGTCCCCGACAGCAAATCGGCCCATCATCAGCCAGGCGAGAACGACGAGCACGGTTCCGGTCATCGTCATGGTGAGTGAGACGGTCGGCATACGTCCGGGCAGGCTGAGGACTCGAAGTCCTGCGGTCGGATTCTGAAGGACGGGTTGTGCGCCCGCGCCGAGTGCGCCGACTGCCATCAATACCGCGCCGGTTGCTCCGAATCTGCGGATCCCGCGCAGTTGTGCAGTTTCCTTCGCATTCAGGCCCGGGCGCTCGTCTTCGTCGCCGTGCAACACCGCGGCCATACTCTGCCGGGGAGCGGAACCGAAAGGCCGAACGCCGATCGTGGAAAGCGCGAGTGCCTTGGGTTTTTCCAGCAGGATCGCGCGCGCCGATCGCGCGGTCGTCGTCTTCTCGGGGGTCTGCGGCACACCAGGCAGCGTAGCGGCTCCATCCAGCCGGACAGACAAGCACAAACAACGTACGTTGTCCGGATATTCCCGAATGTAATGCAGGTTGCCCTTAGTAGACCTGCGAAAAGAATTCCGTCACACTTGTGTTGTGAAAAGAAATGCGTCAGACCCTCGAAGCAAGGAAGTTGCAGGTCAGCCCACTGTAGCGACCTCGCAGAGTGCTGTCGCAAATCCGGTGACGGTGGGCGTCGAAGGCCAGACCCGGGCCGCAGTGGTCAAGCTGCTACTCGAAGAAGGCCCCATTACCGCCTCCGAAATCGGCACACGCCTCGGTTTGAGTGCAGCAGGTGTCCGACGTCACTTGGATGCGTTGATCGAGTCCGGCGAAGCCCGAACGGCTTCGGCGTCGTCGCTGCGCCAGCGCGGACGAGGTCGTCCCGCCAAGCAGTTCCAGATCACCGCGACCGGTCGCGGGCGCCTGGGCCACACCTACGACGATCTGGCGGGAGCCGCGATGCGGCAACTCCGTGAAATCGGCGGAGATGCGGCAATCGAGGAATTCGCCAAGCGTCGGGTTCAGGCGATCGTCGGAGACGTCGAACCGGCTGATCCGACGGATGTCGACAACGTCGAGGCGACAGCGGACGCAATCGCCGAAGCCTTCAACGCGGTGGGGTTCGCAGCGTCGACCCGGCCGGTCGGCAACGGTGTGCAGATCTGCCAACATCACTGCCCGGTTTCCCATGTGGCAGAAGAGTTTCCGGAACTGTGCGAAGCAGAGCAGCAAGCATTCCGGCAGTTGCTCGGAACGCATGTCCAGCGTCTGGCAACCATCGCCAACGGTGACTGCGCCTGCACGACGCACGTGCCCCTCGTGTCCACCGGGAGTAGATGACCGGATCACAGTGTTCTACCGAGAGTTCTACCGAGAGTGTTGTTCTACAGAGTGATTCCGCAGAGCAGCGTTCGAATAGAGATTTTTCAGCTAGTTCTTCAAAGTCAGAACTGCTCGACCGCAGCGACCAGCCCTCGCTGAAACCGAGCAGCCGTCAAGAAACAAGACTCCGGAAGGAGCTCGCATGACCGTCACATCAGACCAGGCGACTACCACTGCGGCAGCAGGCACCGAGCCGCTCACGCAGGAAGAGACCATCGCGTCCCTCGGTCATTACGGCTACGGCTGGTCCGATTCCGACGAAGCCGGAGCCAGCGCGCAGCGCGGGTTGTCCGAGGCTGTCGTGCGGGACATCTCCGCCAAGAAGAGCGAGCCCGAGTGGATGCTCGACATCCGTCTCAAGGCGCTGCGCACCTTCGACAAGAAGCCGATGCCGAACTGGGGCAGCGACCTCGAAGGCATTCACTTCGACAACATCAAGTACTTCGTCCGGTCCAGCGAGAAGCAGGCCGAGTCGTGGGAAGACCTGCCCGAGGACATCAAGAACACGTACGACAAGCTCGGCATCCCCGAGGCGGAGAAGCAGCGCCTCGTTGCCGGCGTCGCAGCTCAGTACGAGTCCGAGGTCGTCTACCACTCGATCCGTGAGGATCTCGAGGAGCAGGGCGTCATCTTCCTCGACACGGACACCGGCCTCAAGCAGCACCCGGAGCTGTTCAAGGAGTACTTCGGATCGGTCATCCCGGCCGGCGACAACAAGTTCTCCGCGCTGAACACCGCCGTGTGGTCGGGCGGCTCGTTCATCTACGTTCCGCCGGGAGTCCACGTGGACATCCCGCTGCAGGCGTACTTCCGCATCAACACCGAGAACATGGGTCAGTTCGAGCGCACCCTGATCATCGTCGACGAAGATGCCTCCGTGCACTACGTCGAGGGTTGCACCGCGCCGATCTACAAGTCCGATTCACTGCACTCGGCCGTAGTCGAGATCATTGTGAAGAAGGGCGGCCACTGCCGTTACACGACCATCCAGAACTGGTCCAACAACGTCTACAACCTGGTGACCAAGCGCACCAAGGTCGAAGCCGGCGGATCCATGGAGTGGGTCGACGGCAACATCGGCTCCAAGGTCACTATGAAGTACCCGGCCGTGTGGCTGATGGGCGAGTACGCCCGCGGTGAGGTTCTCTCCGTCGCGTTCTCCGGCGAGGGCCAGCACCAGGACACCGGCGCCAAGATGCTCCACCTCGCGCCGCACACGTCCTCGACCATCATCAGCAAGTCTGTCGCCCGTGGCGGTGGACGTGCGTCGTACCGCGGTCTGGTTCAGGTCAACAAGGGTGCCCACGGCTCCAAGTCGACCGTCAAGTGTGACGCTCTGCTCGTCGACCAGATCAGCCGCAGCGACACCTACCCGTACGTCGACATCCGCGAGGACGACGTCACCATGGGTCACGAGGCCACGGTGTCCAAGGTCAGCGACGATCAGCTCTTCTACCTGATGAGCCGCGGACTGACCGAGGACGAGGCGATGGCCACCATCGTGCGTGGATTCGTCGAGCCCATCGCGAAGGAACTCCCGATGGAGTACGCGCTCGAGCTCAACCGCCTTATCGAACTTCAGATGGAAGGGGCTGTGGGTTAGTGACCACGCCAGAGACCGGAGTCATCGGAGCTGTTGCCGGGGAGAACCCGACCGCTCCAGTAAAGGGTGCAGCCACCGGCTCGCCCATCACGAACAAGGGTGAGCAGTTCTCCTCGTTCGACGTCAATGCATTCGAGGTCCCGGGCGGACGTGACGAGATCTGGCGGTTCACCCCGCTGCGTCGTCTGCGCGGCTTGCACGACGGCAGTGCCGTTGCCAACGCTCAGGTCACCGTCGAGGTGGACGGGGGAAGCGACATCACCGTCGAGACCGTCGGCCGTGACGACGAGCGTCTGGGCAAGGCTGGTGTTCCTGCGGATCGCATTGCAGCGCAGGCGTACTCGAGCTTCGAGACTGCGACGGTCATCTCGGTTGGTGCCGAGGTCGAGGTCGAGAAGCCCGTCGTGGTCACCATGACCGGCCCCGGAGTCGACAATGTCGCCTTCGGACACACCCAGATTCGTCTGGCGCAGTTCGCCAAGGCGACGTTCGTGATCGACCAGCGTGGCAGCGGAACCTTTGCGGAGAACATCGAATTCGTTCTCGGTGACAGCTCGCAGTTGACCGTGGTGGCGATTCAGGACTGGGCGGACGATGCAGTTCACGTCACGTCACACCATGCTCGCCTGAACCGCGACGCAGTGCTTCGGTACACCTCGATCAGCCTGGGCGGCGACCTGGTTCGCCTGTCCGCCACCGTCAAGTACGACGGACCGGGCGGCGACGCCGAACTGCTCGGCCTGTACTTCGCCGACGCCGGCCAGCACCTGGAACAGCGTCTGCTGGTGGATCATTCGCAGCCCAACTGCAAGTCCAACGTGGTCTACAAGGGTGCGCTTCAGGGCGATCCCGGATCCGGCAAGCCCGACGCGCACACCGTGTGGATCGGCGACGTTCTCATCCGCGCCGCAGCGGAGGGCACCGACACGTTCGAGCTCAACCGCAACCTGGTGCTGACCGACGGCGCCCGCGCCGACTCGGTTCCGAACCTCGAAATCGAGACCGGTGAGATCGTCGGAGCCGGTCACGCAAGTGCAACGGGACGTTTCGACGACGAGCAGCTGTTCTATCTGCGTGCTCGTGGTATCCCGGAGGATCAGGCTCGCCGTCTGGTCGTACGTGGGTTCTTCCACGAAATCATCAACAAGATCGCTGTTCCCGAGGTGCGCGATCGCCTCGAAGCCGCAGTCGAAGCCGAACTCGCAGCCGTCGGCTCCTGACCGCCCCGCCGGCGACACCACCCCGTCGCTACGCTCGCCCGCCTCATCTTGAAGGAATTTCATGTCTACCAGTGACAACAACACCACCTCGGTCCTCGAGGTTCGTGACCTGCACGTCGAGGTCGCCAACTCCGATGCGAACGCCGAGCCCATCCAGATCCTCAAGGGTGTCGACCTGACGGTCCGCTCCGGCGAGACCCACGCGATCATGGGCCCCAACGGCTCCGGCAAGTCGACTCTGTCGTACGCCATCGCCGGTCACCCCAAGTACCAGGTCACGTCCGGCTCCATCACCCTCAACGGTGAAGACGTCCTCGCGATGAGCGTCGACGAGCGTGCACGTGCCGGGCTCTTCCTGGCCATGCAGTACCCCGTCGAGGTCCCCGGCGTTTCCATGTCCAACTTCCTGCGCACCGCCGCTACGGCCGTGCGAGGCGAGGCTCCCAAGCTGCGCCACTGGGTCAAGGAAGTCAAGGAAGCCCTCAGCGAGCTCGAGATCGACCCCTCGTTCATCGAGCGCTCGGTCAACGAAGGTTTCTCCGGTGGCGAGAAGAAGCGCCACGAGATCCTGCAGTTGGGCATGCTCAAGCCGAAGATCGCGATCCTCGACGAGACCGACTCCGGCCTCGACGTCGACGCTCTGCGCACCGTCTCCGAAGGTGTCAACCGCTACAAGGAGCGCGAGAACGGCGGCGTTCTGCTGATCACGCACTACACGCGCATTCTGCGCTACATCAACCCCGACTTCGTTCACGTGTTCGTCGGTGGCCGCATCGTCGAGTCCGGCGGACCGGAACTGGCCGACGAGCTCGAGACCAACGGCTACGTTCGTTTTACCGCGGACACCGCAGCTACCCAGGGAGCGTAATCACGATGACCACCTCGGTGCGCGAGCTCGACGTCACAGCGGTTCGGGCCGACTTCCCGATCCTGGCGCGAACCGTGCGCGACGGAAAACCTTTGGTGTACTTGGATTCCGGCGCTACCTCGCAGCGTCCGGTCCAGGTTCTCGATGCCGAACGGGACTTCCTGACCACGTGTAACGCGGCAGTACACCGGGGTGCTCATCAGCTCGCAGAAGAGGCGACGGACGCGTACGAGAATGCTCGCGCCACCATCGCTTCCTTCGTGGGCGCGGATTCGGACGAGTTGGTGTTCACCAAGAACGCCACCGAGGCACTGAATCTCGTCACCTACGTTCTCGGTGACGATCGCTTCGACCGCCATGTCGGTCCTGGCGACGAAATCGTCATCACCGAACTCGAACACCACGCCAACCTCGTTCCCTGGCAGGAACTTGCGCGCCGAACCGGTGCGACGCTCAAGTGGTACGGCGTGACCGACGACGGCCGGATCGATCTCGATTCGCTGGAGTTGACGGACGCGGTGAAGGTTGTTTCGTTCACCCACCAGTCCAACGTGACCGGCGCTATCGCACCCGTCGAGGAATTGGTGCGACGAGCACGCGCCGTCGGTGCACTCGTCGTGCTCGACGCGTGCCAGTCGGTGCCTCACATGGCCGTCGACTTCCACGAATTGGGCGTGGACTACGCGGCGTTCTCCGGTCACAAGATGCTCGGCCCTTCGGGGGTCGGAGTTCTCTACGGCCGTCGTGAACTGCTGGCAGCGATGCCTCCGTTCATCACCGGTGGCTCGATGATCGAGACGGTCACCATGGAGGTCAGTACCTACGCGCCGCCGCCTCAGCGTTTCGAGGCCGGCGTACCGATGACCTCACAGGTGGTCGGACTGGGCGCTGCCGTGGATTACCTGAACACCTTCGGGATGGACGCAGTCGCCGCGCACGAGCACGTGTTGGTCGAGGATGCTCTCGAGAAGCTGTCTGCGATCGAAGGTCTGCGCATCATCGGACCACAGACGTCCGAGAACCGCGGCGGCGCGATTTCCTTTGTCGTGGACGGTATTCATGCCCACGACCTCGGGCAGATCCTCGACGACGAGGGCGTCGCGATCCGCGTCGGACACCATTGTGCGTGGCCGCTGCACCGTAAGTTCGGTGTCGCTGCGACGGCCCGTGCGTCGTTTGCGCTCTACAACACCACCTCGGAAATCGATGTTCTCGTCGCAGCGATCAAGCGTGCGCAGGAATTTTTCGGTGTCGCAGGGGAGTTGAACTGAATCATGCGCATGGAGCAGATGTATCAGGAAGTGATCCTCGATCACTACAAACATCCGCACGGCCGCGGACTCCGTGAGCCGTTCGGCGCCGAGGTGCACCACGTCAACCCGACGTGTGGCGACGAGGTGACGTTGCGCGTCCAGATCTCCGAGGACGGAACGGTCTCCGACGTCTCGTACGACGGGCAGGGTTGTTCGATCAGCCAGGCGTCGACGTCGGTGCTCAACGACCTCGTCATCGGGATGCAGGTCACCGACGCACTGAAGACGGTGACGGCGTTCAACGAGATGGTGAGCAGTCGGGGCACCGTCGAGGGGGACGAGGACGTTCTCGGTGACGGCATCGCGTTCGTCGGTGTCTCGAAGTATCCGGCACGCGTGAAGTGCGCCTTGCTCGGATGGATGGCATTCAAGGATGCTGTAGTCCAGATCGTCGACGGCGGTGCTGTCACGATGGCGGACAGCAGCAGTGAATTGGTCGACACGACTGAAGGACAGGGATCATGACCGAGACACAACCAGTGCAGGACGCCGAGGTCGGCGCTCCGGTGAATCCGAATCCCGATTCCACTGCGGAATTCGGTGGCGCACAGGGCAGTGGCACTGTCCCGTCGCCTGAGCGACTCGACGAACTCGAAGAAGCGATGCGCGACGTCGTCGACCCCGAACTGGGAATCAACGTCGTGGATCTCGGCTTGGTCTACGGACTCTTCGAAGACGACGGCGTCGTCACGATCGACATGACTTTGACGTCGGCGGCGTGCCCGTTGACCGACGTGATCGAGGACCAGGCACGCGGCGCACTGGTGCGTAGCGATCTGTGTACCGACATGAAGATCAACTGGGTGTGGTTGCCGCCGTGGGGACCGGACAAGATCACCGAAGACGGACGCGAGCAACTGCGCGCACTCGGCTTCACGGTCTGACAAGCAACCTCGGCACGATCAACTGAATAGATTTCACCGGAGCGTCGGTGCCCGTTCGTCGGGTACCGGCGCTTCGGTTTGTTATATAGGGCAGTTTTAGCCATGATATTCAGGACAATAGTCCCAAATGGTTGTTTGATGAATATTTGCTGGAAGCTGACTGATCGGTAACATCGCAGCTGATTGTCACGATGTGATCTCCGGCGGGCGATTTGCCAGTTTCCGCCCGAGCTTTCCAATGTATTCGTCTCATTTCGAAGTGCCCCGATCAGTTCGAGGCGTCCAGCGGACGCATATACCTGTTTGCATCATGATCAAGTTGTAAGAGGGAGATTCGTGTGGATGGCAGTCCCGACCGAGGAATCGTTTCCGCAGCTCGTCCGGACGACGAACTCACCTTCCCTCTTTCTGCCGCGCAACTTTCCCTGCTTGTCGCACAACAGCTTCGGCCCGAGATTCCCGTCAGCATCGCTCAGTACGTCGACGTGGACGGCCCGCTCGACATCGAGCTGCTGACCGCTGCCAGTAAACAGACCGGCCGTGAGATCGGCTCCGGATACCTGCGCCTGGTCGAGGTGGACGGAGTTGCGCGTCAGTGGCTCGATCTCGACATGGACGACTCCCTCGACGTGGTCGATCTTCGAGACGAATCGGATCCGGAATCGGCGGCGCGAGAGTGGATGCGCAGAGAGCACACTGCTGCCATCGATCCGTTCACCGATCGCCTGGTCCGGCTGGCGGTCTTGGTGCTTGGCGACGACCATTCCTACTGGTACAGCCGTATTCACCATGTAGCGCTCGACGGTTTCGGCGCGATGTCGATGATGAACCGCACAGCCGAGATCTACACCGCCGCGGTGCGGGATCTGCCGGTTCCCCCAGCGGTAACTGCCCCCCTCCAATCGTTGGTGAAGGCGGAGTCCGACTATCTGGGCTCTTCCCGGTGGGAGCGTGATCGCGACTACTGGAACACCAAGATGGCCGACAAGCCGGGCGGAACCTCGCTCGCGTCCTCGACTGCTCCGTCGCAGGCGTGGTCACGCCTGCGGTCCGCGACGGTGCCTTCGGAACTGCGAAGCTCTCTCGAACGGCTCGCTGCCGCCCACGACGTGACGACGTCGTCCGTGGTGATCGGTGCTCTGGCGTCTTACCTCGCCCGGGCCACCGGGACCCGCGACGTGGTCCTCAGTCTGCCGGTGTCGGGGCGGACGACAAAAGCTGCTCGCCGGTCCGGCGGAATGATGTCGAACGTCGTTCCGATACGTGCGAGTGTCGACCCGCACTTCGCGGTCGGGGACCTGCTGCACGAGGTGAAGATCGAACTCACCGGCGCACTGCGTCATCAGAAGTATCGCCACGAAGACCTACGACGCGACCTCAACGCCGGCGATCACAGCATCGCCGACGGACGCGGCTTCCACGGGCCTTTGATCAACCTCATGCTGTTCCATTCCGGAATCACTCTCGGGGACGCGCACGGCGAACTGAACGTGATCTCGACCGGGCCGATCGAAGACCTCTCGGTCAACGTCTATCAGACTTCCGCAGCCGAAGAGATCCAGATCGACTTCGCCGCGAATCCGGACCTCTACACCGACGAGGACATCTCGCGTCACCACCGACGTTTCCTCGAATTCCTCGACTTGTTCTGCGCCGCAGAAGCGGGAACTCGATTGATGGACATCGACCCCGACGCCGCGGGGAAGTGGATCGCCGAAGTCCAACACGCCCGCAACGTAGAGTACTGGTCTGCGACATTGTCGAGCCCCGCGGAGGATCTGGGTTTGCCGGTCGTCGCGGGAACCGGTCGAACGTCCACGCCTCTCGAGATCGAGGCAGACCTCTGCCGGCGCCTCGAGACGATGGCGACGACGATGAACACCAGTCTGTTCGTGCTGTTCCAGTCCGCGATGACCGGACTGCTGCGCCGCGTCGGTTCGGCTGACGAGGTGTCGATCGGAGTTTCGGTCCGCGGGTACGGTGCCTCGAACCCGGACGACTTCGTCTCGATGTTCGCCAACCAGTTGGTGCTTCGTTCCACGGTGTCGAACACCATGACGCTCACCGACCTGGTCGGTGCGGTGGACACCGTCGCGATCGAAGCGTTCGAGCACGCCGACATTCTTCTGTCGTCGGTGACCGCCGCACTCGGTGACGGTCGCTGGATGGAGACGGGCCCGTTGTTCCGGGCGATGGTCTGCTTCGAGGAACCACTGGACGCTCACCCGAGATTTCCGGTCCTCATGGTCGGTGCGCCGATCGGATCCGACTTGGCTACAGTGCCGGAACTGTTTGTCTCCCTGGCGATTCCGACTGGTGAGCATGCCGATTTCGAACAGCCGATCTCCGGTGTCCTGGATTGGCTCGGCACGAAGGAGCAAGCCGAGGACCTCGCCGACCGTTTTCTGCGAATCTTGACCGCGATGGTCGGTGCTCCGCACTCGGTGCTCGGCGCCGTGGATCTGCTCCGCCCGGACGCACGCCAGGCGCTGGTACCGCCGGTGCTGCCGATTACCCCGGTCCGAACGCTCTCCGACATCCTTGCCGACCGCACTCGCGCGACCCCGGACGCGATCGCCGTCGTCGCGGGTGGCGAGCGCGTGTCCTACCGCGAACTCGATCGACGATCGAATCAGTTGGCGCGCAAACTCGTCGATCACGGCGTGCAATCCGAGTCGTTGGTCGGAATCATGCTGCCCAAATCGGTCGACATGATCGTTGCCGCAGTCGCGGTGGCGAAGGCCGGCGGCGGATACCTCCCACTCGATCGTGCGCACCCGGCCGAGCGTTTGGCGTACGTGGTCGAGGATGCGCAACCGGTGTGCATCGTCTCCGATTCCACCTTCCCGGACGCCGATGTGGCGGTCATCGGAATCGACTCCGACGAGTACTCCGGGGAGAGTCTGGAAACCGCTGAGCGCCCGCGCGGGCACGGAGCCGACAATCTGGCGTACGTGATCTACACCTCGGGGTCGACGGGTCGACCCAAAGGCGTCTCCGTCACCCACGCCACCGTGGTGCGATTGTTCGAGAACACGCATGTCGAATTCGGATTCGACGGCAACGACGTGTGGACGATGTTCCACTCGTTCGCCTTCGACTTCTCGGTGTGGGAACTGTGGGGCGCACTGCTCCACGGTGGAACCCTGGTGCTGGTCGATCACGAAGTCTCACGCGACCCCGATGCCTTCCGAGCGCTGGTCGCCGCAGAAGGCGTCACCGTGCTCAATCAGACGCCCTCGGCCTTCTACCAGTACATCGAAGCCGACCTCCGGGCCGATTCGGAGACTCGGCTCCGGTACGTGATCTTCGGTGGCGAAGCATTGGACCTGCGCCGACTCGGACGCTGGTACGACAATCACCCCGGCTACGACAATCACACGAACTCCGGGCCTGCACTCGTCAACATGTACGGCATCACCGAGACCACGGTGCACGTCACGCATCTCGAACTCGACCGACCGAGCGCGAGTTCGGTGACGGGCAGTCGGATCGGCGACGCGATCGACGGACTTCGCGTGTACTTGCTCGACGAGCACCTCTCGCCGGTCCCGGTGGGAATCGCGGGGGAGATCTACGTCGCCGGCGGCCAACTCGCCCGTGGATATCTGGGCCGACCCGACCTCACCGCGGGCCGGTTCGTCGCCGATCCCTTCAACGCCGGCGGCCGGCGGTTGTACCGGTCCGGCGACCGAGCACGGTGGATTGCGCCCGGGCAACTCGAATACCTCGGACGCGGCGACGCGCAGGTCAAGATCCGCGGCTTCCGGATCGAACTCGGCGAAATCGACTCCGTCATCCTCGGCGCACCGGGAATCGACGACGCAGTGACGGTTGTGGCACCGACGCCGGCGGGCGGCGCTCTCGTGACGTACGTGACCGCTTCTGATTCCGTCGACGCCGAGGTCCTTCGCGCCCACGCCGCCGAAGTTCTCCCGACCTACATGGTTCCCGATGCCTTCATGGTCATCGATTCGATTCCGTTGACCACCAACGGAAAACTCGACCGGCGTGCGCTGCCGTCGCCGATCCTCGCCTCCACCAAGGTCTTCCGGCCCCCGACGACGCCGACCGAGGACAAGGTCGCCGCGGTTCTGGCTGACATTCTCGGTAGCGGGCCGCTCGGACTCGACGACAATTTCTTCCATCTGGGTGGAAACTCGCTGGTAGCGACGACGGCTGTGGCTCGCTTGACCGAAGCAACCGGAGTGCGGATGCCTCTGCGAGCACTCTTCGATCACCCCACGGTCTCCGGGATCGCGGCGACCATCGAGCGTGCCGCACAAACTCCGGACGCCGACGGTATTCAGGTCGTGGCCCGGCCGGCCGTGCTACCTCTCGCACCCGCCCAGCAGCGACTGTGGTTCCTCAATCGCGTCGCGCCGGAATCGGGCGCGTACAACATTCCACTGGCGGTGTCGTTGCGTGGTGGCGTCGACGCCGAC
Source organism: Rhodococcus sp. P-2 (assembly GCF_016598535.1). GTDB lineage: Bacteria > Actinomycetota > Actinomycetes > Mycobacteriales > Mycobacteriaceae > Rhodococcus_F > Rhodococcus_F baikonurensis. Next base: position 5,078,200 of record NZ_CP066779.1, read on the forward strand.
GCACTCAGCGCTGCGATCGTGGACGTCGTGACACGTCACGAGTCACTACGCACCGTGTTTCCTCAAATCGGGGACAACGCGACGCAGAAGGTGCTGGGCCTGGGCGAGGGGATCGCAGGGCTCGAGTCGATCGACGTGGAACGCGGAAGCCTCGAGAGAGTGATCTTCGAATTCTCTTCGGCGGGTTTCGATCTGGTCCGCGAACGCCCGGTGCGCTACCTGCTGATCACTGTCGCCGACGAGAAGGAAGGCGATGACGAGGAAGCTGTCCTCGTCGTGGTCCTGCACCACATGGTGGCCGACGGTTGGTCACTCGCTCCGTTGGCTGCTGATCTCACCGGCGCCTACGCCGCCCGCGTCGGCGGCAACAGCCCGCAGTGGGCGCCGCTTCCAGTGCAGTACGCCGACTACACGCTCTGGCACCGGGAGCACCTCGGGGACGCGGCATCCACCGATTCGCTTGCCCACTCACAGATCACGTTCTGGAAGCAGCAACTGGCGGGAGCGCCCGAGCAACTCCACCTGCCGACGGACCGTCCGCGCCCACTCGACCCGACCATGCGCGGGGCCGGCGTCGACATCAGAATTGGCGCTTCCACACATCAGAAGCTCGCTGTACTTGCTGCCGATCACGACGCCACGCCTTTCATCGCCCTGCACGCGTGCTTCGCCCTTCTTTTGGCTCGCTACAGCGGCACAGACGACATCGTCGTCGGAACACCGGTGGCGGGACGAGGGGACAGGTCTCTCGATCTGCTCGTCGGCATGTTCGTCAACACCCTTGCCTTGCGGACCATCGTCGACCGTGATGTGACCTTCGGGGAGTACCTCGCGCAGGTCAGAGCTGTCGACGTGGATGCCTTCGACAATGCGGACATACCATTCGACGTCGTCGTGGACGCGCTCGAACTGGACCGCTCGCCCGCACACCACCCGGTGTTCCAGGCTGCCATCACCTCTCGGATAACCACCACTCACACAGCTGAACTGGCCGGGGTGTCGATGACGGCCCGGGCAGTCGAGACGGGGTTGACCAAGTTCGACCTCGAGCTCACGGTCACCGAGCGCCGCGAGGCCGGGGCCGCAGCTGGGATCGATGCCACGTTCACCTACTCCACCGACCTGTTCGACGGCTCGACCGTCGAAGCGTTGGCGCGAAACTTCGTGACACTCGTCGAATCGGCGGTCTCGGAACCGACTGCACCGGTGGGTGACCTTCGTGTACTCGGATCCCGGGAGAGTGCCGCGATATTGCCGCGCCGCGGTGTGGCTTCGGTGGGCGAATCGACGCTGGCGCAGATCCTCGGGGATACCGCGAGGACGTATCCCGACGCGATCGCCCTCGAAGACTCCGAGCGTTCACTGTCGTACGGGGAGCTGGAGCGTCGATCGAATCGGATCGCTCGATACCTCATGGACCTGGGCGTCGGCCCCGAGACACCGGTCGCATTGGCAGTCGCCCGATCGGTCGACTCGGTGCTCGCAGTCTGGTCGGTCACCAAAGCCGGCGGCGTTTTCGTCCCGGTCGATCCCCGTTATCCCGCAGATCGAGTTGCGCACATGCTCGAGGATTCGGGTGTGCGCATTGGAATTCGGTCCGCCGAGGTCGCGGCCGGTCCGGCAACCGGCGGGAATGTCGCAGTTTGGATCGACCTCGGCGACGCGGACACGGTTGCAGAATGTGCCGCCTACTCCGACGCCGCCATCGACGACGCGGACAGAACAGGATCGATCACTGCGGCGTCGGCCGCGTACGTCATCTACACGTCCGGGTCGACCGGAGTGCCGAAGGGCACCGTCGTCACCCACGCAGGTTTGGCGAATCTTGCTCGCGAACAACAGGATCGGTACCGGATCACCGCCGCGTCGCGAACTTTGCATTTTGCATCGCCGAGCTTCGACGGTGCCGTCCTCGAGCTACTGCTGGCCGGTTCGACCGGCGCGACGATGGTGATCGCCCCTCCCGACATCTACGGCGGGGAGGCTTTGAGCGAGTTCCTCCGACGCCGCGAGGTCACTCATGCCTTCATCACTCCGGCTGCTCTGGCGACTGTCGATCCGGCGGGCGTGACGGCACTGGAATGCGTAGTCGTCGGCGGCGATGTGTGCACTCCGGAATTGGTCTCGAGCTGGGGCAACGGGCGCAGACTGCACAACGGATACGGTCCGACCGAAACCACTGTCATGGTTGCCATCAGTGACGCACTCTCACCGGGCGAGCCGATCACCATCGGTGGTCCCATCCGCGGAATCGACGCCGTGGTGCTCGACGCTCGGCTGCAACCGGTCCCGATCGGCGGCGTCGGCGAGCTGTACATCGGTGGGCCGGGCCTCGCACGGGGTTACCACCTCCGTCCAGCACTGACGTCGGATCGTTTTGTCGCGCATCCGTACTCGACGCCCGGTGCGCGGATGTACCGCACCGGTGACCTGGTCCGCTGGACGAAGGACCTGACCCTTCGCTACGTGGGCCGCAGCGACCATCAGCTCAAGATCCGCGGGTTCCGCATCGAACTCGGCGAGATCGACGCTGCTCTGATGGATTCCCCTCTCGTTCACTTCGCCACGACGATTCCCGTCGAATCCGTCGCAGGCACCACCTTGGCGTCGTACGTGTTGCTGAGCGGCGACGCTGATATCGAGTCGCTCTTCGTGGGACTCGCCGACAGCTTGCCTCGGTACATGATTCCGTCGTCGATCACCCCGATCGACGCGATTCCGTTGACCCCGGTCGGCAAACTCGATCGCAGAGCATTGCCGACGCCGGTTCCACGCGAAATCCTCGGCACGGGTCGTGAACCCGAGGCCGGGCTCGAACGAACCGTTGCCGACGTGTTCGCTTCACTGCTCGACGTACCCGAGGTCCGGGCCGGAGACAGCTTCTTCGATCTCGGGGGCCATTCACTCGTCGCGACGCAGGTGTCCGCGCGGTTGAGCGCGGCGACGGGACTCGCCGTGGACGTGCGCTCGATCTTCGAAGCACCGACAGTCGAAGCGCTCGCCGCACATCTGGCCACAAGCGCCGAAGAATCCGACGATCGACCTGCCCTGACCGCCGGCGCTCGCTCTGCCCGCCTACCGCTCTCCGCTGCGCAACAGCGACTGTGGTTCGTCAATCGCTTCGATCCGCAGTCCTCGGTCTACAACATCCCGTTCGCGATCCGGATCACCGGGGACATCCACGGCGACGCCCTCGAGGAGGCGCTCTCGGACGTCATTGCGCGTCACGAGGTGCTTCGAACGATCTACGTCGACAGCGCGGACGGACCGAGCCAGGTCATCCGAGCAATTTCCGATGTGCAGTTCTCCGTCGAGCGCTATTTCGGCTCTGAAGGTGTCGACTCGGCGACGACGGAGTTCGCATCGCGTGGGTTCGATCTCGGTTCGGATCTGCCGATTCGGGCAATGCTCGTGCGCGAGGACGCCGATGTTCACGTACTGGTCGTCGTCATCCACCACATCGCCTTCGACGGCTGGTCCCTGACTCCCTTTGCCGCAGATTTCATCGCGGCGTACTCCGCACGCGTCGTCTCGGATGCACCCGTATTTGCGCCGCTCGAGGTGCAGTACGCCGATTACGCGGTGTGGCAGAAAGACTCGCTCGGGCAGATCGACGACCAGGAGTCTCTGGTTGCCCGCGAGCTGACGTTCTGGACAGCTGCCATGGCGGCTGCCCCGGACGAAGTGCTGTTACCCGTGGATCGCCCACGCGGATCTGTCACCACGACCGCCGTCGGATCGGTGCCGATCGTCATCGACGCGGCGACGGTGGAGCAACTCGCCGCCTTGGCGAGGCGCAGTGGTACGACGCAGTTCATGGTCGTACACGCGATCCTGGCGGTTGTTCTCGCGCGTCTCGGTGCTACCGACGATGTGGTGATCGGTACCCCGGTGGCCGGCCGCGGGCGACCCGAACTGGATTCCCTGATCGGGATGTTCGTCAATTCGGTACCCCTTCGCACACCGGTCGACCACCGAGCGTCGTTCACCGACCTGCTCGAGGGCGTCCGCGACCGCGACCTCGCCGCCTTCGCCCACTCCGAGTTGCCCTTCGAGGTGTTGGTCGACGCCCTCGACCTCGACCGGTCCACCACGCGACATCCACTGTTTCAGGTCATGCTGTCGTACCACCAGAATGTGGTCTCGCCGCAGGTCACAGTTCACGGCGCACGTCTCGAAGCGCAACCACTCGAGCCGTCCGTCGCGAAGTTCGACCTCGAGTTCACTCTGCTGGCAGGCAATTCCGAGAACGCGGAGATCACCGGATCGCTCAGGTTTGCCGAGGCGCTCTTCGACATCGCCACCGCGGAAACGATCGCCGCCCGTGTGCAGTCGGTAGCCCGCGCCGTCGCCGCGGAGCCGGACACCGCGATCGACGACATCGAATTCCTCAGTGCCCTCGAGCGAGAGTCACTCGTGCCCGTACGCGGTCCGGCATGGACCAGCTCGCGCACCTTGGCCGAAATATTGACGCGGACGGCCAACAGTTCAGGGGATTCGGTGGCCCTTCGATCGGGTGACACCACCGTGCTCTACCGAGATCTGTTCGCCCGTGCATCGGCGCTTGCCCGCCGTTTGACCACGGAAGGAATCGGTGCCGAAGACATTGTGGCAATAGCGATTCCGCGTTCGATCGACTCGATCATCGCGTTGTGGGGCGTTTCCTTGACCGGTGCTGCGTTTGTTCCTGTCGATCCGCGATACCCCGCCGATCGCATTCTGCACATGCTCACCGACTCCGGAGCCACTCGCGGAGTGACGACGGAAGCAGTGATCGAATCGCTGCCCCGGCCCGTTCCGTGGATGACGATGGACGACATCGAGGACGACGGTACCGGTCAAGCGATTCCCGCAGCGCCGATCCGAATCGACAACCTCGCCTACATCATCTACACCTCCGGATCGACGGGAAAACCCAAGGGGGTCAGCGTTACTCACCGTGGCCTGAGCGCATTGGCTGCCGAGCAGACGGCGCGCTACGGCATCTCGGCGCAGTCGAGGACGCTGCACTTCTCCTCACCGAGCTTCGACGCCTCCATCCTCGAACTGCTGCTCGCCGTCGGTGAAGGCGCGACGATGGTGATCGCATCTCCCGACGTCTACGGCGGCGAGGACCTCGCCAAATTGGTCACCGATCAGCAGGTGACCCACGCGTTCATCACACCGGCAGCGCTGGCCTCGGTCGATCCGACCGGGCTGGACGCCTTGCAGTCGATAGTTGTCGGCGGCGAGGCATGCCCACCCGAACTGGTCCGCAAGTGGGCACCGGGTCGCCGGTTGTTCAACGGATACGGGCCGACGGAAACCACCGTCATGGTCTGCATCAGCGATGCGCTGAGCGTGGGGGAGACCGTGACCATCGGCGGACCCGTCCGCGGCGTGTCCGCGGTGGTTCTCGACGGTTCCGCCCGGCCGGTCCCCGTCGGAGTCACCGGCGAGCTCTACATCGCCGGCCTGGGACTTGCCCGCGGCTACCTCGACCAACCCGGGTTGACGGCGACGCGATTCGTGGCAGCGCCGTTCGGCCCGGCCGGTACTCGCATGTACCGGACCGGAGACCTGGTTCGGTGGACACCGCTCGAGACGATCGAATACGTCGGACGCTCCGATCACCAGGTGAAAGTGCGCGGATTCCGCATCGAACTGGGCGAGATCGACTCTGTCCTGAGCGCATACCCCGGCGTCGAGTTCGCGGTCACCGTGGGCGTCGACGCAGCTTCCGGTGAGACGATGTTGGCGTCGTACGTGGTGCTCGGCGACGATGCGGTCGACATGGACGAGTTGCTGAGCCATGCGCGCCGCTCTCTGCCCGCCTTCATGGTGCCGTCGGCGATCACCCCGATCGAGCACGTTCCGCTGACCCCCGTCGGGAAACTCGACCGATCGGCGCTGCCGGCGCCGACACTGCGTTCGTCCGAGCGGAGTGTCGAGCCGCTGACCACCGCGACCGAACTCCAGGTTGCCGGCGTCGTGGCAGAACTGCTGGGTATCGAACAGATCGGTGCGTCGGACAGTTTCTTCGAGCTCGGTGGCAACTCACTGCTCGCCACCAGACTGTCCCAGCGACTCGGCGAATCATTGGGCAGGCAGGTGGCTGTCCGAATGCTGTTCGAGCACCCCGAAATTCGGGAACTTGCCGCAGCACTCGACACATCCACCAGGGTGAAGGCGCTTCCGCCGATCACCGTCGCCGACCGCCCCGATCGAATTCCGCTGTCCTACGCGCAGGCCCGCATCTGGTTCCTCAACCAGATGGATCCGGGCTCACCCGCATACAACGTCCCTGCCGCGATCTCCCTCGACGGTGCACTCGACGTGCCGGCCCTCGAAGCTGCTGTCCTCGATGTGATCGAAAGACACGAAATCCTGCGCACGGTGTTCCCAGATTCCGACACCGGCCCACACCAGGTGATCCAGGATGCATTCACCTCCTTGGAATACGGAACTGCGGACACCCGTGAACCGGCAGAAATCGCCGGAGAATTCGCATCGCGCGGATTCGACATCACGACCCAAGCCCCGATCCGGGCTCTCCTGCTCGAGTCGACGCCGCAGCAACACACTCTGGTCATCGTGATCCACCACGTCGCGGCGGACGGATGGTCGATCGCGCCGTTGATGAAGGACGTGCTCACCGCCTACGTCGCGAGAAGTTCGGGACACGCTCCCGAGTTCACGCCACTCGAGGTGCATTACGCGGACTTCGCCATCTGGCAGCGGGAAGCACTGGGCGCGGTGAACGAATCCGAGAGCGTGCTCGGGGCACAGGCGTCGTACTGGCGGGAGACGTTGCGGGGAGCGCCCGAGCTGATCGACCTTCCGAGCGATCGAGCGCGTCCGCTCACCCAGTCGTTGAGCGGTGCCCACACGGCGGTCTCGCTTCCGGCGCACACCCGGATCGCGGTCGAGGCGGTTGCCGGCTCCAATGCGGCAACGCCGTTCATGGTGTTGCACGCTGCCTATGCCGTCCTGCTGTCCAGGCTGAGTCGAAGCACCGACATCGTGATCGGATCTCCGGTCGCCGGGCGAGGACACCGAGTTCTCGACGACCTCGTGGGAATGTTCGTGGGCACGGTCGGACTGCGCACGACGGTCGATCCCGGGGCGACGTTCGTCGACGTTCTGCGTACTGTCCGCTCCGTCGATCTCGACGCCTTCGCCCACGCGGACATTCCGTTCGAGCAGGTCGTGGACGTGGTGGCGCCGACCCGGACCACCGACCGTCATCCGGTGTTCCAGACGATGATCTCGTTCCACGGCGCCCACCCGACGACGTGGGACCTGCCTGGACTTGCCGTTCGTGCCCACGAGATCACACCGGACATCGCCAAGTACGACCTGCAGTTCACCGTTGTCGAACAGACCGCGGAGGAAGGCGGCGGCTACGAGGCCTCCCTCACGTACGCGAAGGATCTCTTCGACACCGATACGGCGGAGTCGTTTGCGGTGATGCTGGAAACGATCATCGAGACACTGACTGCCCAGCCCTCCGCCGTCGTCGGTGACGTCGATCTTGCGGTACGCGGCCTGCGTGCGTTGCCCGGGCGTCCGGCCGGCGACGCTTTGACCTTGCCGGAGCTGCTGCTTCGCGGCGCCGCCGATCCACACGCTCCCGCAATCGTCGACGTCGCCGCATCCGCCACGCTCACCTACGGCGAACTCGACCGACGCTCCGACGCAATGGCCTTTGCGTTGATCGCACGCGGAATAGCGCCGGAAATGATTGTGGCACTGGCGCTTCCGAGGTCGGCCGACTACGTGATCGCGCTCTGGGCCGTTGCGAAAGCCGGCGGGGTGTTCCTTCCCGTGGATCCGGCGTACCCCGCCGAGCGGATCGAGCACATGCTCACCGACAGCGGGGCAGCACTCGGTATCACCAGAGGCGAGTATCTGACCGGTCTGCCAGACGTCACATCGTGGATCGAGCTGGACGCGGTCGAATTCACCACCGAAATCGAGGCCGTCCATTCCGAGACACTGCCGGACGCGCCACTCGAGCTCGACAATCCCGCCTACCTGATCTACACCTCGGGCTCGACCGGAAAACCCAAGGGAGTGTTGGTCACTCACGCGGGGTTGGCCGCGTTTGCCGACGAACAGCGCGACCGTTTCGGCGTCACCGCGCACTCTCGCGCTCTGAGCTTCGCCTCGACGAGCTTCGACGCGTCGGTCCTCGAACTCCTTCTGGCCTTCGGCGCCGGCGCAACGATGGTGATCGCACCTCCGACCGTTCTCGGCGGTGTCGAACTGCACGACCTACTCGACGAGCAGACGATCACCCATGCTTTCGTGACTCCGGCAGCCTTGACGACTGTCGATCCCGCCGGGCTCGACCATCTCGAAGCCGTCGTTGTCGGGGGCGACGCCTGCTCCGCCGACCTCGTATCTCGGTGGGCGCCGGGGCGCCGTATGTTCAACGCGTACGGCCCGACCGAGGCCACCGTCGCAGTCACCATCAGCGATTCACTGGTCGCGGGGGAGCCCGTGACAATCGGCGGTCCGATCCGCGGCGTGGACGCGATGATTCTCGATTCCCGACTGCACTCGGTCCCCGGACAGGTCGTCGGTGAGCTCTACGTCAGCGGTGACGGCCTCGCCCGCGGGTACCTCGGCAACCCCGCGCTCACCGCCACACGGTTCGTCGCCGACCCGCACGGACCCGAAGGTGCTCGGATGTACCGCACCGGGGATCTGGTGCGCGAAGATCGCGCCGGGGCGCTGATCTACCTCGGACGCGCGGACCAGCAAGTCAAGGTCCGCGGGTTCCGGATCGAACTCGGCGAAATCGACGCGGTGCTGGCGTCCGACGCATCCGTGCATTCCGCTGTCAGCGTGGTCGTCGGTGACGGCGTCGACGCTCGGATCGTCGCCTACGTCGTCCCCGCATACGCGGACGTCGACGTCACCGCGCTACGCCGTCACGCAGGTATGTCCCTGCCTGCGCACATGATCCCGTCCGCCTTTGTCGCGATCGATGCAGTCCCGACCACACCGGCGGGCAAGTTGGATCGCAGCGCTCTGCCTGCTCCCCTCTGGGAGGCGCCGAGTGGACGCAGTCCGGAGGGCAGCGACGAGATTGCGATCTGCGCTGCTTTCGCGGAGGTACTCGATCTCTCCGACGCCGACACGTACGCCGATTCGAGTTTCTTCGAACTCGGCGGAAACTCGCTCATGGCAACGCGCTTGGTCGCTGCCATCGAGGAACGCACCAGCCTGACCGTCCCCGTCGCGTGGATATTCTCCGATCCGACTCCGGAGGCATTGGCGCGCAGACTCTTCGAACTCGAGGAAACAGTTGTGACAAGTGACGCAGATACCTCGGCGCTTGCAATAGTCCTGCCACTACGCCCGGAAGGCCGCGCCGAGCCTCTGTTCTGCATCCATCCGGCCATCGGATTGGCCTGGTGCTACGGGGCACTCGATCGCTACGTCGATTCCAGCCGGCCGCTCTACGGCCTGCAGTCGCCGGTTCTGACCGACCCCGAATTCCGGGCGGAGCTGATCGAGGATTTCGCGGCGCGGTACGTCGAGGAGATCCGCGGAGTCCAGCCCCACGGTCCGTATCATCTGCTCGGCTGGTCGATCGGCGGATTGATCGCCCATGCGGCGGCGGTGCAATTGCAAGCAGCAGGTGAAAGCGTCGCCGACCTTGTTCTGCTCGACAGCTTCGTACTCGAAGACCCGATGATGGCGGGCGCGCAGCCTTCACTCGCCGAACTGATCGGCGGGTTGGGGATCTCGGTCCCGGACGCCGACGAGCGCGATCTGACACCCGAGGACGCCGAAGAGCTCCTGCGCGATGCCATCGGCGATCACCCCTTGGTCTCGAGCGAGCGGATCGAGCGACTGTTCGAGGAGTACTCGGCCGGCGCGGAGCTGGCTCACCGCTACCGCCCGGGCAGGTTCGTGGGCGATCTGCTGTTCTTCTCGGCACAGACCGACACTTTCGACCCACTGCGAACGGCGTCGGCATGGCGGCCGTTCGTGTCCGGGGTGATCATCGACCGTCCGGTGCCCACCTCACACGCCGAGATGTTCACCGAAGCAGGTCTGGAGGCGATCGGCCCTGTCGTGAACCTGGCGGTCGGAACAGGTCGTCATGCGGCCCCGGACGTCGACGCAGAGCTGGACGCTCTGATCGAAGTTCAGGACGTGCGCGGCTGAATCAGGCCCGTTTCTTCCTCGGCGTGGTCGACTTCGAGGAGCCGGCCTTGGAGGCGTTCGACTTCGCTTCGTCCACACTGCGTTGCAGTGCGGCAACCAGGTCGACCACCTCTGCATCGGTACCCTCCTGGTCGACTTCGGCGGCAGGGATGACCTTCTTGCCGCCGTTCTCGATCATCTCGTCGAGCAACTGCCGCAATTGGAGTTGGTAGTCGTCGGTGAACTCGGTCGGATCGAAATCGCCGGCCATGCTCTCGACGAGCGTCTGCGCCATCTTCAGTTCTTTGGCCTTCGGCTTCTCCACGTCGTCGAGCGAAGGGAACTCTGCTGCACGAACTTCATCGGGCCAGAGCAACGTCTGGATCACGAGGACGCCGTCGCGAGCGCGCATCGCGGCCAGACGCGTCTTCTGTCGCAGAGTGAAATGCACCAGTGCCGTTCGATCACTCTCGGTGAGCACAGTCGAGAGCAGGACGTACGCCTTCGGCGACGCCGAATCGGGTTCGAGGAAGTAACTCTTCTCGAACAAGATCGGATCGATCTGATCGTTCGGCACGAATTCCAGCACCGGAATCTCGTGCTTCTCCGCGGCCGGGAGCCTGTTGAAGTCCTCGTCGCTCAAGATGACGCGCGATCCGTCTTCCGAGTCGTACGCCTTGTCGATGTCCGCGAACTGAACCGTGTTTCCGCACTCGGAACACACACGGTTGTACTTGATGCGGCCACCGTCTTTTGCATGGACCTGGTGAAATCGGATGTCGTGGTCCTCGGTCGCCGAGTACACCTTGACCGGAACGTTGACCAGACCGAAGGCTATCGAGCCTTTCCAAATCGAGCGCATGTCTCCCATGATGGTCGCCCCCAGCCGATTGCGCGAGGCAAACGCTCACGGTTGATCCCGAACCGTTGCGTGTGAACGGGCCGGTTCGGGGCGTATCGAGCGGGTATCCGCTCCGAGAACCCGACTCGCACACCTGGGGGCACGCTCCGATGAGAATCCGAACCTACCGTCGACGCGTCACCGCGGCGCTGGCGATATCACTGGTTCCGTTGCTGTTGGCTCCTTGGCACGCTGCCGCAGATCCGGCCCGTACTGTCCGGATCACCGTTCATTCGGAAGCGATGGACCGCGACATACCACTCGAGGTGATCCTCCCCGCCGACACCAGTGCGCCACGCCCGACGCTGTATCTGCTCAACGGCGCCGGTGGCGGCGAGGACAGCGCAACGTGGGAAGGGCGGACCGATGTCCTGGACTTCTTCGCCGACAAGGACGTCAACGTCGTGACGCCGTTGGAAGGTGCGTTCAGCTACTACACGGACTGGCAGAAGGACGATCCCGTACTCGGGCGCAACAAGTGGCAGACGTTCCTCACTCGCGAACTGCCGCCGGTGATCGATGCGCAGTTCGGGACCGACGGGGTCAACTCCATCGCGGCGATCTCGATGACCGCCACCTCCGTTCTCAACCTCGCGATTTCGGCGCCGGGCCTCTACCGCAGTGTCGGGGCCTACAGCGGGTGCGCGGAGACTTCCACCCAGCCGGGTCAGGACTACGTGCGACTGGTGGTCGGTGCGCGGGGTGGCGCTGATCCGACAAACATGTGGGGACCGTTCGACGGTCCGGGATGGCGCGAGAACGATCCCGTCGTGAACGCGGAGAAGTTGCGGGGGACCGAACTGTACGTCTCCACCGGATCCGGGCTGCCAGGCCCACACGACAACCTTCAGGCGCCCGATGTGAACGGAAACCCCGGAGCACTCTTGAATCAGATCATCGTCGGCGGCATCATCGAATCCGCGGTCAACGGGTGCACACACGGATTGGCGGACCGACTGAACGCACTGGGCATCCCCGCGACCTTCGACTTCAAGCCGAGCGGAACCCACTCGTGGGGTTACTGGCAGGACGACCTCCACAATTCCTGGCCGATGATCGCCAGTTCGATGGCAGCGCAGTAGTCGGTGCGGATCTAGTCACCGGAGAAACGGCGCGCGCATCAACGTCTTTCTCACGTGCCACGGTGACGATCGGAACAGTGTTGCCATCACTTTCGCCGTCGCGGCCGCGTCCCGCCGATCGGAAAGGTATGACCGCTGAGCCTCGACCGGTAGATCGAAGAACTTGTCGAAGAATGTGGTGACTTCGCCCGAGTCGAGGGTGAGAAGTGCGTTCAGACCAACGCGGCGGAGAGCGGATACCGCCTTGGCCGAGCGAGGCCAGAGTGCCGCGTTCGGATCCTCACCGTCGGCGATTGCTTTCGCGACAGTGTCGGCCTCGGCGAGTGAGGAGGCAACGCTGTATCCGGTTCCCGGATGCATCAGACCGCCTCGCCCGCCGAACCGGAGGACATCGCCGGGGGACGAGTCTTTCGGGCCTTCGACTGCGAAACGGACTCGCTCGACCGGCGCGTCGTCGGGGACTTCGCAGCCCCGATTGTGAAGTCGGGTGCGCAGACGTGTTTCGAGTTCGCGCAACCCCAACGCCGGCCGGCCGACGAGGCAGGTCTCCTCGAGGAGGACTCGCTCGTTGTCGAGCGGGACCGCGTAGAGAAACGAGGGAGTGTCGGCGTCGGAGGTGCCGTTGTCTCTTCGCCAGTCCATGAACCAGGCTTCGCGGCCGCCCAGAATCGGAGCTGTCAGGGCGCGGTCGACGATCACTCCGAAGGCTGTCTGCTGCGCGGTTGTCACCGTGAGGTCGGTGCCTCGAGCGTCGACGACGACGGAACCCGTCAGCTGGGTTCCGTCGGTGCACACAACGCTGTTGGGGGACAGTGTTCTGGCAGTCAAGGCTCTGAACTGTGCGGATGTATCCGAGAGAAATAATTGCAGTGATGATGTATTCAATACGCAATATGTGCGATCAAACGTTTTCTGCTCCTCGGCCCACACACTCGGACGTTGGATTCGGCTCGCGATCACCTCGTCCGGCAGCCACGACGGCAGTTCGTCCGCCCACGCCGAATACGTCGGAGTCCACGCCCGACGAGGATGCGGATCGACGATGACGACCGTGAGTTGCCGGGCGATACAGCGGGTCGCGAGCGCCCGCCCCGCCGGTCCTCCGCCGACGATCACCACATCGGCGGAGGAGTTGTCTGTGCTCATGATCGGCGCACTACATCGATCCCGTTGCGAGTAGGCCGCCGTCGACGCGCACGGTTTCGCCCGTGATCCACGCCGCCGCGTCGGAGACCAGGAAGCCGACCAGACCGGCGACGTCTTCGGGGGTGCCCAGTCGCTTCATCGGGTAGCCCGCCGACGCCTTGTCCTCGCCAGCAGCGACCAGGGCTGCCGCGAACTGCGTCTTGACGATCCCGGGAGCTACGGCATTGACACGAATCTTCGGTCCCAGTTGCCAGGCCAGTTCTTCCGTCAACCGGATGAGCGCAGCTTTCGACGCTCCGTACGCCGCGATGACGCCCGTCGATCGGATCCCGGCCACACTGGCCAGGTTCACGACGGCTCCACCGTGTTCTCCCATCCATGCCCGATGCGCTTGCTGGACGTAGCCCAGGGCGGCAACCACGTTCACGTCGAAGATCTTGCGTACGGCGTCGAGGTCGGCCTCCATGAGCGAACCGAAGACCGGATTGATGCCGGTGTTGTTGACCAGAATGTCGAGCGATCCGAACTCGGCGACAGCACGGTCGACGGCACCGGAGCGGGCTTCGGCATCGGCAGCGTTGCCCGCGAATGCGACGACCTTGCCGCCGTGCCCCAGATCGGACAGTTCGGTTGCAGCGGCCTCGAGAGGCTCCGCCTTGCGTGCGGTGATCAAGACGTCGGCGCCGCGAGCGAGGAGCTCGGCGGTGACAGCTTTGCCGATTCCGCGACTTGCGCCGGTGACGATGGCGGAGCGGCCTTCGAGGTCGCGAGGACGAGTGCTGTTTTCGCTAGTCATGTCCCGAACGTTAGCGGACTCACACGCTGCTGGTCGGAACGACCGTCAGGTCACGGTAAAATCGATAGTTCTTGTGTCTGTAGTCAGGCATTGTTTACCCGTATTCGTCGTTTTTCCTGAGGAGTTTGCTTGATTACCGCCACTGACCTCGAAGTTCGTGCCGGTGTCCGCACCCTTCTCACAGCTCCCGGGCCTTCGCTGCGCATCCAGCCGGGCGACCGGATCGGTCTCGTCGGACGTAACGGAGCCGGAAAGACGACCACACTGCGCATCCTCGCCGGTGAAGGTGAGGCATACGCGGGAAGCGTCGTACGCACCGGTGAACTCGGATACCTCCCGCAGGACCCCAAGGAGGGCGACCTGAGCGTCCTCGCCAAGGACCGGGTTCTCTCCGCACGCGGCCTCGATACGATGCTCCGCGAGATGGAGAAGCAGCAGATTCTGATGGGCGAGGTGCTCGATCAGGAATCGCAGGACCGCGCGGTCAAGAAGTACGGCCAGCTCGAAGATCGATTCTCGGCCCTCGGCGGATACGAAGCCGAAAGCGAAGCCGCACGTATCACCAGCAGCCTCGGCCTCGAAGACCGTATTCTCGGGCAGCCGCTCAGCACGCTGTCCGGCGGTCAGCGGCGTCGTGTCGAATTGGCTCGAATCCTCTTTGCCGCCTCCGACGGCAGCGGTGCCCGCTCGGACACGACTCTGCTTCTCGACGAGCCCACCAACCACCTCGACGCCGACTCCATCACCTGGCTGCGTGGATTCCTCCAGAACCACGAGGGTGGACTGGTGGTCATCAGCCACGACGTCGACCTGCTCAACGACGTCGTCAACCGTGTGTGGTTCCTCGATGCCGTCCGCGGTGAGGCCGACGTCTACAACATGAACTGGAAGAAGTACCTCGACGCCCGCGCCACGGACGAGCAGCGTCGTCGCCGTGAGCGTGCGAATGCCGAGAAGAAGGCCGGCGCGCTGCGCATTCAGGCAGCGAAGATGGGCGCGAAGGCAACCAAAGCCGTCGCGGCTCAGAACATGGCCAAGCGAGCCGACAAATTGATGGCCAACCTCGATGCCGAACGTGTCTCGGACAAGGTTGCGCGTATTCGTTTCCCCGAACCCGCCGCTTGTGGCAAGACGCCGCTGATGGGCAAGAACCTCACCAAGGTGTACGGCTCGCTCGAGATCTTCACCGGTGTCGATCTTGCGATCGACCGTGGTTCTCGTGTGGTCATCCTCGGACTTAACGGTGCAGGTAAGACCACGCTTCTCCGCATTCTCGCGGGTGCGGAGAAGGCGGACGCGGGTGAACTGATCGCCGGTCACGGACTCAAGGTCGGTTACTTCGCTCAGGAGCACGACACCCTCGACGACGACGCGTCCGTGTGGGAGAACATCCGCCACGCCGCGCCGGATACGGGGGAGCAGGAACTGCGGTCGCTGCTCGGTGCCTTCATGTTCACCGGCCCGCAGCTCGAACAGCCGGCCGGAACGCTCTCGGGTGGTGAGAAGACGCGTCTGGCTCTGGCCGGTCTGGTGTCGTCCGCTGCCAACGTTCTGCTTCTCGACGAGCCCACCAACAACCTGGACCCGATCTCACGCGAGCAGGTGCTCGACGCGCTCCGAAGCTACACCGGCGCCGTCGTCCTGGTCACTCACGATCCGGGTGCTGCCGAGGCACTGAACCCCGAGCGCGTCATCCTCCTGCCCGACGGCAACGAGGACCACTGGTCGCAGGAGTACCTCGAGCTGATCCAGCTCGCCTAGCCCCCTGTGCGTGGTTAGGGAGTCCCCGCACTCCTCAACCACTCACAGGGGCGAAGCCCCTCAATCTCTCCGCCGTACCGATTCCTCGACCAGATCGAGAACAGCTGACAGGTTGTCGACACCATGGCCGGAGGCGATTCTCGCGACCAGGCCGTCCATCACCAGATCCAGATACCCGATCAGGATTTCGGTGGGAACGTCGTCACGGAGTCGACCTGCCGATTTCTGTCGGGCGAGACGCGCACTGGTCGCTTCCGTCAGTTCTACAGAGCGCTGTGACCACTTCTCGCGGAAATCGGCGTCGTTGCGCAGTCGACGCGCTATCTCCAGTCGCGTTCCCAGCCAGTCGAATTGATCGGGCTGCGCGAGCATGTCCCGCATGACCTGGACGAGGCCCTCTTCGGCGACGACATCTGCCATCCGGCTCGCATCCTCGCTTGCGAGAGCGAGAAACAGGCCGTCCTTGTCCTTGAAGTGATGAAAGATCGCTCCTCGGGACAAGCCGGTGACTTCTTCGAGACGGCGAACTGTGGCGCCGTCGTAGCCGTATTCCGCAAAGCAGCGGCGGGCGCCGTCAAGGATCTGACTGCGCCGTGCCGCGAGATGGTCTTCACTGACCTTGGGCACGTTGTTGTCCTCGTCTCGCGCTTTCTTTGTGCTCCGAACGCACGTGGCGGACTCAGCACCTCGCTGAGTCCGCCACGTGGGTTAGAACAGGGCTCGGTTGACTAGCCCCGGATCATGTTGCGAAGCACGTACTGCAGGATGCCACCGTTGCGGTAGTAATCCGCTTCGCCGGGGGTATCGATGCGTACGACTGCGTCGAACACGACCTTCTCGCCGTTCTCGCGCGTCGCCGTGACCTTCATGGTCTTCGGGGTGACGCCCTCGTTGAGCTTCTCGACACCTTCGATGTCGAAGGTCTCGGTGCCGTCGAGCTTGAGCGAACCTGCGGACTCGCCGACCGGGAACTGCAGCGGAACAACGCCCATGCCGATGAGGTTGGAGCGGTGGATGCGCTCGAACGACTCGGTGATGACGGCCTTGACGCCGAGCAGGCTGGTGCCCTTGGCTGCCCAGTCACGCGAGGATCCGGAGCCGTACTCCTTGCCGCCCAGGACGACCAGCGGGATGCCGGCTGCCTGGTAGTTCTGCGACGCGTCGTAGATGAATGCCTGCGGTGCGCCTTCCTGCGTGAAGTCGCGGGTGTATCCACCGGAGACGTCGTCGAGGAGCTGGTTGCGCAGACGGATGTTCGCGAACGTTCCGCGAATCATGACCTCGTGGTTACCGCGACGCGATCCGAGCGAGTTGTAATCCGCACGCTCGACGCCGTGGGAGTCGAGGTACTGCGCAGCGGGGGTACCGACCTTGATCGGACCTGCCGGGCTGATGTGGTCGGTGGTGACCGAGTCGCCGAGCAGTGCGAGGACGCGAGCGCCCTTGATGTCCTTGACCGGAGCCGGATCCATCGTCATGCCGTCGAAGTACGGTGGCTTCCGCACGTAGGTGGAGTTCACGTCCCACTCGAAGGTGTCACCCTTCGGGGTTTCGAGGTTCTGCCAGCGGCTGTCGCCCGCAAAGATGGTTGCGTACGACTTGCGGAACATGTCCTGGTCGATCGAGGACTTGATCGTCTCTTCGATTTCCTGCGTGGACGGCCAGATGTCCTTGAGGTAGACGGGGTTTCCGTCGGTGTCGTTACCGAGCGAATCGGTCTCGAAGTCGAAGTCCATGGTTCCGGCGAGGCCGTAGGCAATCACGAGCGGCGGGGAAGCCAAGTAGTTCATCTTGACGTCGGGGGAGATGCGTCCCTCGAAGTTACGGTTACCCGAGAGCACCGCGGTGACCGAGAGGTCGTTGTCGTTGATGGCCTTCGAGACTGCCTCGGGCAGCGGTCCGGTGTTACCGATGCACGTGGTGCAGCCGTAACCGCCGAGGTAGTAGCCGAGTTTCTCGAGGTACGGCCACAGGCCGGCCTTCTCGTAGTAGTCGGTGACGACCTGCGAACCGGGAGCCATGTTGGTCTTGACCCACGGCTTGGTGGCGAGGCCCTTTTCGACGGCGTTGCGTGCGAGCAGTGCTGCACCGAGCATGACCGACGGGTTGGACGTGTTGGTGCAGGAGGTGATACCTGCAACAACGACGGCGCCGTGGTCGAGAACGAACTCACCGGCGTCGGACTTGACGACGACCGGCTTGCTCGGACGGCCTTCTGCACCGTTGGCAGCGGAGAGAACGTCGACCGCTCCGTCGTCGGCAAACGACAGAACCGCGGGATCGGAAGCCGGGAAGGATTCCTCGACTGCCTCGTCGAGCTGGGTGTGCTCGGTCGGGTAGTTCTCTTCCACGTAGTTGTGGATGTCCTTGCGGAACGCAGTCTTGGACTCCGACAACAGGATTCGGTCCTGCGGGCGCTTCGGGCCGGCGATCGAGGGAACAACGGTTCCCAGATCCAGCTCGATGTACTCCGAGAAGACAGGCTCCTTGTCGGGGTTGTGCCACAGGCCCTGTTCCTTGGCGTACGCCTCGACGAGAGCGAGCTGCTCGTCGCTGCGGCCGGTGAGGCGCAGGTATTCGATGGTCTCGGCGTCGATCGGGAAGATCGCTGCGGTGGAACCGAATTCGGGGCTCATGTTGCCCAGCGTCGCGCGGTTCGCGAGCGGAACCTCGGCAACACCGTTGCCGTAGAACTCGACGAACTTGCCGACGACGCCGTGCTTGCGAAGCATCTCGGTGGCGGTGAGCACGACGTCGGTTGCGGTGACGCCGGGCTTGATCTCACCGGAGAGCTTGAAGCCGACAACGCGGGGGATCAGCATGGAGACGGGCTGGCCGAGCATTGCTGCCTCGGCCTCGATGCCGCCGACACCCCAGCCGAGCACGCCGAGGCCGTTGACCATCGTGGTGTGCGAGTCGGTGCCGACACAGGTGTCGGGGTATGCCTGTCCGTTACGGGACATGACGGTGGGCGCCAGGTACTCGATGTTGACCTGGTGAACGATGCCCATTCCCGGGGGGACGACCTTGAAGTCGTCGAATGCGCCCTGGCCCCAACGGAGGAACTGGTAACGCTCGCCGTTGCGCTCGTATTCGAGGTCGACGTTGCGCTCGAGTGCGTCGGCCTGGCCGAAGACGTCGAGGATGACCGAGTGGTCGATGACCATGTCGGCGGGGGAGAGCGGGTTGACCTTGTTCGGGTCGCCGCCGAGGGTGGTGACGGCCTCACGCATGGTGGCGAGGTCGACGATGCAAGGAACGCCGGTGAAGTCCTGCATGATCACGCGGGCAGGCGTGAACTGGATTTCGATGCTCGGCTCGGCCGAGGGATCCCAGCTTGCGATTGCGCGGATGTGATCCGCGGTGATGTTGGCACCGTCTTCGGTGCGGAGAAGGTTCTCGGCGAGAACCTTCAAGGAATAGGGCAATTTCTCGGTGCCGGGGACGGCCGAGAGGCGGAAGATCTCGTAAGAGTTCTCACCGACCTCGAGGGTTCCCTTGGCTCCGAATGAATCGATACTGGTGCTCACGTCTGCTCCACTCGTCTATGAGGGTCGCTACCGACGGGGCTGTGTCGGCAGCTGAAGCGAGGTACTTCGGCCGGGAAGATCCTCCGTAGCTCACGCCAATCGCACAGTTCGCGTGAGAACTGTCCGAACATCGGAGCTGCAGTAGAACCCGTCCTGACCGGTGGTACCTCTTGGTCCAAGTCTAACAGTACGCTTGTCCTGTGAGAATTCAGGGCAAGTTGACCGAAACAATCTTCATGCAGACCGGGGGCCTGCGCAACGCAGGCTTGGCTGGGTGACCGCACCCACAGCTACCGCTCGGGCGGCACGCGCGGCGGTTGTGTGTGACGCCTGGTGGCAGTCGACCTGAAGTAGGGTGCATGCAGGCCCGTCGCGGGTCGGCCGCCGAAAAACGACCTCGGAAGAACTCCCCGCATCTCAGCGGTGGACGGAATCCGAACAGCACCCGGATGAGAGATGTCTGCTCCTACCAATCACGCTTTTGCGCCTGTGCACGTGAAGTCCCCGTTGCACGTCGCCGTTCCGTCGGACGTCGATCTCGACGACGTGCTCGCGGACATTTCGACGGACGGTGTCTCCGCCCCAGAGTCCGATGTATCGGGGCTGACTGCGGTGGTGACCGACGCTCGTGAACGTGGTGTCGACTTGAGCGTCGTGGTCGTCGACGCGAATCCGGGCCGGCCGTCCGATCTTCGCGATCTGGCCACGACAGTCGGCAAAACCGAAGGCGGCACGGTTCTCGTTCTGAGCCCTGACTGGATGGGTAGCTACAGCGACTCGATCAGTCGCGTACAGCTCGAAACTGCACAGGACCGATCTTTCGGCGAAAGCGCGAGCGTGACCGCGGACCGCTTCTCGCACGAGATCGTGGCGCCAGGTCCGCCGTGGACGCTGTACACGGTCCTTGTCATCGCAGTGGTGGCGGTTATTGCCGGGATCACCTTTGCCGTGAAGTGGCGGCGCGGACCGGAAAATACGCAAACCAGACATACCGCGCCAACGTCAGAGACCGCGACATCGTCCGACCACCGGGCCGATTCCGTCTGACCTTGGTCCTTTTGCGAGATTTTCAGTAACTCGTCGAAAACAGGTACTCACCGCTGTTTGCAGTGAGTACCTGCCCTTTTTGGTGTCTGCATGCCATTCGACCAGCTCAAATACCGTTTGTGTTATTTGTGGCTAAAGTTTCCAAAGAACGCTTGAGTGTCGTACG
Organism: Rhodococcus sp. P-2; assembly: GCF_016598535.1. Taxonomy (GTDB): domain Bacteria; phylum Actinomycetota; class Actinomycetes; order Mycobacteriales; family Mycobacteriaceae; genus Rhodococcus_F; species Rhodococcus_F baikonurensis. The sequence goes on from NZ_CP066779.1 coordinate 5,098,772, forward strand.
GTACAACTGGCACTTTTTGGGGAAGAAGTGTCGCAGACAGGCTGATGTTGTTCGACGCGTACTTGTCGGTTGCCTTGTTCCCGAGGTGTCGACAGTGGCGTTGTGACGGCACGCCCGGGTCGACGAGCAGCTCTCGGGCTGTGGGCGGCCGGTGCTTGGTCTGCGCATTCCCTCCCCGCACGGATCGGCGACCCAGCGGGCCGTGGCGTTACACGCGAGGGAGAGTTATTTGTGAGGCAAGTAACACGTGGCGGCAAGTCCCGTCGTGGTCCTTCCCGTAAGTCGATGCGCCTGGCGCAGCTGGTCATCGGATTCGGCGTCGTCGGCTCCCTGATCGTCGGAACGCCGGCCATGTCCTCGGCCGTACCTCCACCGCCGCCGAATCCGAGTGACTCGGACATCGCTGCGGCCGATTCGCAGGTCTCGTCGAGCGTCGGCACCGTCAGCGCGCTCATCAATCAAGTCGCATCGGCCAACGAACAGTTGTCGGCACTCGACAACGAAGTCGCGATCAAGCGTGAAGACGTCAACAAGACGCTCGTGGATCTGCAGAACGCTCGCGGCGCCGCAGACACCGCGGCGCAGGCCGTCGGCGTCACCAAACAAGCTCTGAAAGACGCCTCGGCGCAGATCGAGGTCGCTCAGACGGACTTCGACAAGTACGCACGCTCGAGCTACGTCAAGGGCACCAACACCGCGTCCATCTCGTCATTCCTCGACGCCAAGGGCCCGGGCGACGTTCTCGATCGTGCACAGGTCCTCAAACTGCTCGCCAACACGCAGAGCGCAGTGCTCGACGGTCTTCAGCGAGCACGTACCGAGCAGGCGAACAAGGACTCCGCGACCCGCCAAGCGAAGCAGCAGGCCGACGCCGCCGCCGAGGTAGCCGCCCAGCTGAAGGATCTGGCCGAGCAGGCGATTCAGATCGCACGCAACGCCCTCGACCAGCAGGTAGCCAAGAAAGCCGCGATCGAAGCCGAGCGCAACTCCGCTCAGGCCCAGCTCGACGCCGCCCGAAACGCAGTCGCCGGCTTGCAGGGCCAACGCCAGGCGTACGCGACGTGGGACGAACAGCGTCGCGCCGAGGAAGCTCACCAGAAGGCTCTCGAAGCCGCCGCCAAGGAAGCTGCCGCACAAGCGGCCGCCCGCGCAGCAGCCGACCAGGCAGCCAAGGATCGAGCCGCGGCACTGGCAGCGGCTCAGCGCCCGCACACCGCAGTCGAAGACCCGACTCCGACCGTCATCCCGGACGACGACGACACCTGGACGGACGAGGAGACCGGGACCGACGAAGAAACCGGCACGGACGAAGAGACCGGCACCGAAGAGGAAACGGTCACCACACCCAAGCCCACCACTCCCAAGCCGACGACACCGAAGCCCAGCACGCCGAAGCCTTCCGTCACCGGAAGCGCTGCAATCGAATCCGTCATCGATCGTGGAATGTCTCAGCTCGGCGTGCAGTACGCCTGGGGCGGCGGCGACGAGAACGGGCCGACGCGAGGCATCCGTGACGGCGGCGTCGCAGACAGTTACGGCGATTTCAACAAGGTCGGTTTCGACTGCTCGGGGCTGATGATCTACGCCTTTGCCGGTATCGGCATCTCGCTGCCGCACTACACCGGCTATCAGTACACCGCGGGCACACAGGTTCCGTCGTCGGAGATGAAACGCGGCGACATGATCTTCTACGGTCCCAATGCCAGCCAACACGTGGCGCTCTACCTCGGTAACGGGCAGATGCTCGAGGCACCGCAGTCCGGTTCGAGTGTCATGGTCTCCCCGGTTCGCTGGGGCGGAATGACGCCGTACGCCGTCCGACTGGTGTCCTGATCGCTGCATCGTCAGAACACTGATGCCGGCATTGACGGGAGAAGTATCAAGTTCCCGACGTGGTGTTACGGCATCGAGCGCAACTACCTGGAATAATTGACGGGGAACACGTTACTGTCGGTACTTTTCTAGGTGAAAGCGATGGATTCTTGGTGACCTCACGTGAAGATTCGGTCGGAACGGTCGACGTAAGCAAGGCGAGCGGAAGTGCGGACGGAGCAGCACCTTCCCTGGCAGCCGACGTTCAGACCTTGGAACGAGCGATCTACGAGGTCAAGCGAGTCATCGTCGGGCAGGACCGGCTGGTCGAGCGCATTCTCGTCGGACTTCTCGCCAAGGGGCACGTCCTCCTCGAAGGCGTCCCCGGTGTCGCCAAGACGCTGGCTGTCGAGACTTTCGCGAAGGTCGTCGGCGGTTCGTTCTCCCGCGTGCAGTTCACCCCCGACCTGGTGCCCACCGACCTCATCGGCACGCGCATCTACCGTCAGGGCCGTGAAGAGTTCGACACCGAACTCGGACCCGTCGTCGCCAACTTCGTCCTGGCCGACGAGATCAACCGTGCTCCGGCCAAGGTGCAGTCCGCGCTCCTCGAGGTGATGGCGGAGCGCCACGTCTCGATCGGTGGCAAGCGCTACCACATGCCCGACCCGTTCCTGGTGATGGCGACGCAGAACCCCATCGAGAACGAGGGCGTCTACCCGCTGCCCGAAGCGCAGCGCGACCGCTTCCTGTTCAAGATCCTCGTCGACTACCCGACGGTGGAGGAAGAACGCGAAATCGTCTACCGGATGGGCGTCGCTGCCCCGGAGCCGCACCAGATCCTCGGTCCGGAGGAGTTGGTCAGGCTCCAACGCGTTGCAAGCAACGTCTTCGTCCATCACGCGCTGGTCGACTACGTGGTCCGAGTGATCGCCGCTACCCGCACGCCTCGTGAGGTCGGGCTCGAGGACGTTGCAGGCTGGATCGCGTACGGTGCCTCACCCCGCGCGACGCTCGGCATCATCGCCGCGTCACGGGCCCTCGCTCTCGTCCGTGGCCGCGACTACGTCGTGCCGCAGGACGTCATCGAAGTGATCCCGGACGTGTTGCGTCACCGTCTCGTTCTTTCCTACGACGCCATGGCCGACGAGGTGACTCCCGACGCCGTCATCGCTCGGGTGCTGCAGACCGTCGGACTGCCTCAGATCGCCGCGCGGCCGGTTCCGACCGTTCCCGGTCCGCCTCAGCAAGGCGCACCGCAAGCACCCCAGTTCAATGCACAGGGCCCCGTCACTCCACAGGGCACAGCCAATCCACAGGGAAACGGCGCGCCGATCGCGACCGCTGAGACGATGAGTCGCCCGCAGTGACCGATGGCCGCGACGGTGGCCAGGCGACACCCGCCGGATCCACCGGTTCTCCGCCGTCGTTCCGATCCGGCGAGCTCAGCGATCCCAAACTCACCGCTGCGCTGCGCACCCTCGAGCTGACGGTTCGTCGTCGCCTCGACGGTGTGCTGCACGGCGATCATCTCGGCCTGATTCCCGGCCCGGGTTCGGAACCGGGGGATGCTCGCGAGTATCAGCCGGGCGACGACGTGCGGCAGATGGATTGGTCCGTCACCGCCCGGACGACGCACCCACACGTGCGCCAGTCGGTCGCAGATCGTGAGCTCGAGACGTGGCTCGTCATCGACCTGTCCGCAAGTCTCGACTTCGGGACCGCCGGATGCGAGAAGCGCGACCTGGTTGTCGCCGCAGCCGCAGCAATCACCCACCTGACCAGTTCGGGCGGTAACCGCGTCGGCGCCATCATCTCGACCGGAGCTCAGACAACTCGAATTCCGGCCCGCGGTGGGCGAATTCACGCACAGGCGATGCTCCGCAAGATCGCGACGACTCCGCACGCTCCGGACGGGGTACGCGGTGATCTGGTCGGTGCGATCGAAGCACTCAGACGCCCACAGCGTCGGCGCGGACTCGCGGTGGTGATCAGTGACTTCCTCGGACCGATCGACTGGGAACGGTCGCTGCGCGCCATTTCGGGACGACACGACGTGCTCGGCGTCGAAGTGGTGGACCCGCGCGACCTCGAACTTCCGGACGTCGGCGACGTGGTGCTCCACGATCCCGAGTCCGGCCGGACCAGAGAATTCACCACGACGCCGCAACTACGCGCCGACTTCGCCAGAGTCGCCGCCGAGCACCGCGTCGAGGTCAGGCAAGCTCTACGTCGTTGCGGCGCACCGCTCATGTCTCTGCACACCGACAGGGACTGGATCGCCGACGTCGTGAGATTCATCTCGGCACGCCGCCACAGTTATGGTGCCGGCGCCGGAACTGGGGGCGTTCGTTCGTGAGTCTTTCTCAATTCACCGCACCGTGGTGGTTGCTGTTCCTCGCTGTCATCGCCGCGTTGGTGGTCGGTTACGTCCTCGTGCAGAAGCAGCGGGCCAAGCACACACTTCGGTTCACGAACTTCGCACTGCTGGAGAAGGTGGCGCCTTCCCGGCCCGGCCGGTGGCGTCATATTCCGGCGATTCTGATGGTCGTCGCGTTGGTGTTCTTCACTGTCGCCCTTGCCGGTCCGACGGCGGACAAGAAGGTCCCGCGAAACCGTGCCACCGTCATCCTCGTGATCGACGTGTCGCTGTCGATGCAGGCCACCGACGTCGAACCGACGCGATTGGCAGCAGCGCAGGAAGCAGCAAAGTCGTTTGCCGACGGTCTGACACCCGGAATCAACCTCGGGTTGGTCGCATTTGCCGGAACAGCGTCGGTTCTGGTGTCGCCCACCACGAATCGTGACGCGACGAAGGTCGCGATCGACAACCTCAAGCTCAGTGAGCGGACGGCGACGGGCGAAGCGATCTTCACCTCGTTGCAGTCGATCGACACGCTGTCGGCTGTGCTCGGCGGTAGCGATCAGGCGCCTCCGGCGCGCATCGTGTTGCTGTCCGACGGGAAGCAGACCGTTCCCGAGAACTCGGACGATCCGCGGGGCGGATTCACCGCTGCCCGTCAGGCCAAGGACAAGGGCGTGCCGATCTCGACCATTTCCTTCGGAACGACCTACGGCCGCGTCGAGATCGAAGGCGACCGAATCCCCGTCCCGGTCGACGACGCGTCACTGAAGGAGATCGCCAACCTTTCCGGCGGAAGTTTCTTCACGGCATCGAGCCTCGAAGAACTGCGCCAGGTTTACGACACGCTCGAAGAGCAGATCGGTTTCGAGACGACACGCGGCGACGCGAGCCGACCGTGGCTGATCCTCGGCGTAGTCTTCGCGACCGCTGGTCTGACGATTGCCCTGGTACGCAGGCAGCGTTTGCCTTGATCGTGAGCAGTTCCGAATTGTCCAAATACCGCTGGTACGCGGCCCGCAGAGAATTGATAGGTTGATCGCCATGTCTACCCCTCCCACGACAGTGGTTTCCGAACGGACCGTCACCACACCGCGCTCGGTGCTCGTCACCGGCGGCAACCGCGGAATCGGCTTGGCCGTCGCTCAGCGACTCGCTGCGGACGGTCACAAGGTAGCCGTCACACATCGCGGTTCCGGCGTCCCCGAAGGGTTGTTCGGCGTCGTCTGCGACGTCACCGACACCGAGTCGATCGACCGTGCGTTCAAAGAGGTCGAGGCGCACCAGGGCCCGGTCGAGGTCATCGTCGCCAATGCCGGCGTCACCGACGACACACTGATCATGCGGATGAGCGAAGAGCAGTTCACGAGCGTCGTCGACGCGAACCTCACCGGAACGTTCCGCCTCTCCAAGCGCGCAACCCGTTCGATGCTGCGCGCGCGCTTCGGACGGTTCATCTTCCTCGGTTCGGTCGTAGGCCTGGCAGGTCAAGCCGGGCAGGTCAACTACGCCGCGTCCAAGGCCGGCATCGTCGGTATCGCACGTTCCCTGACAAGGGAACTCGGGTCGCGCTCGATCACCGCCAACGTCGTCGCTCCCGGGTTCATCGAGACCGACATGACTGCCGCCCTGGGCGACGACGTCAAGGACAAGGCCACCGAGTTCATCCCGTTGCAACGCACCGGAAAGCCGGAAGATGTTGCAGCAGTAGTCAGTTTCCTCGCCTCGGACGATTCGGCTTACGTCTCGGGTGCGGTCATCCCCGTCGACGGCGGACTCGGCATGGGGCACTGACCCGCTTTTTCGCACACGCACACCTTTCTCGTACGTCTGAAATCAGGAGGACATCTCATGGGCGGTTTGCTCGAGGGTAAGACCATTCTTGTCACCGGCATCATCACCGATTCGTCGATCGCGTTCCACGTGGCCAAGGTCGCGCAGGAGCAGGGCGCGAAGGTGCTGATCACCGGATTCGATCGTCTGCGCCTCATCGACCGCATCGCCCAGCGCCTGCCGCAGCCCGTGCCGCCGGCAATCTCGCTCAACGTCCAGAGCTCGGAGGATCTCTCAACTCTCGCCGAGCGCGTGCGCGAGCTGGCTCCCGAGGGTATCGACGGCGTGGTCCACTCGATCGGCTTCGCTCCCCGTTCCTGCCTGGGCAGCCCGTTCATGGACGCGCCGTGGGAAGACGTGGCGGTCGCACTCGAGGTGTCCGCATACTCGTACAGCGCACTGGCCAAGGCATTGCTGCCGGTGCTCAACGACAACGCGTCCATCGTCGGAATGGATTTCGATCCGGCACGCGCAATGCCCTTCTACAACTGGATGGGTGTCTCGAAGGCAACCCTCGAGGCCGTCAACCGTTACGTGGCCAAAGAGGTCGGTGTCCGCGGCATCCGCTCGAACCTGGTGTCCTCCGGCCCGATCAAGACCCTGGCCGCCAAGGCCATCGCCGGTGACAGCACCGGTCCGGGCGCGGAGTTGGACAAGCTGAACACCGCATGGGACGGTGCTGCGCCCATCGGCTGGGACGTCGACGATCGCGAGCCCGTGGCCAAGACCGTCTGCACCGTGCTCTCGGATTGGTTGCCCGGCACGACCGCGTCGATCATCTACGTCGACGGCGGCTTCCACGCGATGGTCGGCTAGTAGCACCCCTTCTACTACGCAGGTGAGTACCCGGGTGACCCCCGCCGAACGGCATCACGCAAGATTGAACTCATGACCGCAAGTATGGACATGCAGTTCGATGCTCTTCTCGTTTTGTCGTTCGGCGGTCCCGAAAAACCCGAAGACGTACGGCCGTTCCTCGAAAACGTCACGCGCGGTAGGGGAGTGCCACCCGAACGGCTCGACGCCGTCGTCGAGCACTACATGCATTTCGGTGGGGTTTCTCCCATCAACGCTCTCAACCGAGACCTGATCGAACGGGTCGAAGGTGAGCTGGCAGCAGCCGGTGTCGACCTGCCCGTGTACTTCGGCAACCGCAACTGGCACCCGATGGTCGAGGACACCGTTGCCAAGATGCGCGAGGACGGTGTCCGCAACGCCGCCGTGTTCGCCACGTCGGCCTGGGGTGGTTACTCCGGATGTCGGCAGTACCACGAGGACATCGCCCGCGCCCGCGACGCGGTCGGTGACGGCGCACCGACGCTGACAAAACTTCGGCAGTACTACGACCATCCGCTGGTCGTCGGCGCGTTCGCCGACGGTGTGCGCGCGGCCCGCGCAGAGTTGCCCGAAGCTACTCGCGATACTGCGCGCCTGGTGTTCACGGCGCATTCGGTTCCGAGTGCCGCAGACCGCAATGCAGGGCCGCCGGCAGAGGGCGGAAACCTCTACAGCCGACAGGTCGCCGAGGCTGCGAAGTTGGTGGCCGAGGCCGTCGGCGTCGACGATTTCGATCTGGTGTGGCAATCGCGATCAGGTCCGCCGCAGGTTCCGTGGCTGGACCCCGACATCTGTGATCACCTGGATACGTTGGCCGCCAAGGATGTTCGCGCCGTGATCGTATGCCCCGTCGGTTTCGTCTCCGATCACCTCGAAGTGGTGTGGGATCTGGACACCGAGGCCAAGGACAAGGCAGCCGAACTCGGTATGGATTTCGTGCGCGCCGCGACACCCGGCCGCGATCAACGTTTTGCGCAGCTGGTGCCCGCGCTCGTCCGGGAGTTGGCCGACGCCGAGCAACCACTGCGACTGGGGGTCGAGCCGCTGCTCGGCTCGACCACCAATGGTGCCTCGTGTGCGGTGAACTGCTGCGCCGCTGTTCAGCGCCCCCGCTGACGGTCAGGAGTTCGGCTGCTTGAGCTTTCCGCAGGGCCCCGGAACTGTAGACGTACTGCGCGAGGTCAGGAGCGTCTCGACGATCTGTCGATCCTCCGGGCTCAGGGACGGGTCGATGTAGTTGAGTTTGGGCGCTCCCAGTTCGCGGACTCGCCCGGCAAGGGTCGCGACGAACGAGACTCGCTCTTCGTCGTCGTCGTTGACGTCGTGGATCTGAAGCACCGACACCGGGAACTTGCGCAGCGTCACAGGCAGGAATCGGGCGCCGAGCACATGGTCGACGTTGAATCCCGCCCACTGCCCCTGATTGGCTTCCACACACTCGGCGTCGGAGTGAATTGCGCTCTCGCCGATGTACTTACGTGCGGGCAGCATCTTCTTCGGTGCAAGTTCGGACGCGCCCTGCTGCAGGACGGGAAAGTCGCCGTCCGTGTACAACCACGGTTGGTTGGCCATCGCGATCAAGCGGCCGGCGTCCAGATCCGGGAGATAGCGGGACTTGAGGAGAAACGCGACGCTGTCGACCGAGATGCCCAACAGTTCGGCGGCCTTCTGTCGGCTCATCGCAAACGTCGGGGCATTCTTCGGGGCGATCTGGATCAAATTGACCATGCGAACTCCTGTAAGTGTTCAATTGTTGCGGGCTTGGTACAGCTGACATGACTATTCGCCGATTATCAACCTCTAGCTGATTTCCGACTTGTAGATGAGTCGGTTGTCACCATCCGAGTTCACGCAACCGGGGATCACCGATCCCGAAGTGGTGGCCGATTTCGTGGATCACGGTTCGGCGAACTTGCTCGATCACCTCGTCTTCGGTGCTGCAGATCGCACAGATTGCCCTGCGGTAGATCGTGATGCGGTCCGGAAGGACGCCGGCGTACGTGGTGGTTCTCTTGGTCAGAGGGATGCCCTGATACAGCCCGAGCAGTCCCGGTCGTCCGCCTTCGAGTTGAACGGTCACCGCGACGTTTGCCATCTCCGCACCCAATTTCGGCGGCAGGCTGTCGAGCGCCCGCTTGACCATGTCCTCGAACTGACTGTCGTCCACGTCGATCATCTGCCCATTGTGCGTGCGGGTGCGGGATCCGGGTGTGTCCATGTGGAAACAGTGCAGCTTACGGCTATGTTTAGGGCGTGGCCGAAGATCTCTATCACCGTTACGAATTCACATTCATCGTTCAGATGCTGACAGTCTCGCAAGAGCAGGCGATCGAAGAGAGCTTGGGCGGAAGAGTCGAGGACCGACGCGGGCTGCAGTTGCTGACACTCACCTCGGAAGGCATGCGGGCAGCGACGACGGCGATCACCGTGGTCGACCAGTTGGTGGCCGCAGGTGTGCGGCCTCAGAGGACACATCCTGATCTGGTGTCGCGCCAGGACATTGCCGACCGTGCGGGGGTGACGCGGCAGGCGGTCGGACAGTGGGTGCGAGGGGTCCGGCAGGCGGCTACTCCTTTCCCGATTCCGTACAACTCGGTTGCCGGGGGGATCTGGTTCTGGGGCGACGTCCTGGATTGGTTGCGCCGTCAGGGATACAGCCAGGACACCGGTTTGCGTTACCCGACGCTGGATGAACATATTCGCATCGACCGCCATATCGCGATCAATCACAAGACTGCGCGTTGATCGATTGAGTGGTTTGCTTGAAAATAGCTATTGAAACAAACCGACGGTAGGTATAAAGTCCCTAAATACCTCAATCAATCTATCGGTGCGTTGGTCCTGCTCTGGGGGGAGTCTGGTCTGCGCTGCAGATACCCGAGCATGCGAGCAGGAATCCATGGTTTCGACCCCCGAAGTAAGACCGATGCCCAAATCGGCCGCTCTCACGACTTCTGTGGCCCTTTCCAGCGATGTAGCAACGGCGAAGTTACGCGAAAATGCAACGGGCAGGGGCCGTCTGCGTGCGGCGACGGCGGCGCTGTTCCGGCGCTCACGCCCACGCGCGAGTTCCGCGCCACCGTTGAGCGTGCTGCTTCTCGTCACCTCCGACAACGGTCTGTCGCAGCGGGCTGGTCTTGTTCTTCGTGAGGCGGGGCACCACGTCCGCACAGCCGTCGTCGCCGACGCGGACGCGGTGCTGGCCGCGACATCTGCGGGAGATTTTGATCTCGTCATCTGCCCGTTTCTGAAAGCCTATGTACCGGAATCCGTTTGGCAGCGGTGGACGACGATCATCATTCACCCTGGCCCGCCCGGCGATCGCGGACCGTCGTCGCTGGACTGGGCGATTGCAGATGACGAACCGATCTGGGGAGTCACCGCGTTGCAGGCCGCCGAGGAACTCGACGCGGGAGCGGTGTGGGCGTGGCGGACGTTCGAACTCCAGAGCGGTGCAACCAAATCCTCGGTGTACAACGGGGCAGTCACCGATGCGGCGATGGAGTGCATTACGGAGGTCGTCGAACATTTCCGTACGCCCGACTACCAGCCGATCCCGTCGGACCGCGTCGCACGGCCGGTGGCATCGGCCCGATCGCGGCCGACCATGAAACAGTCCGAACGCGCGTTCAGTTGGGAGGAGGACGCGTCGAGCATCGTCCGCGCTGTCAACGCCGCCGACGGGTTTCCCGGTGTCGCCGTTCAGTTGGGGCTCGACCGGGTCTACGTCTACGACGCTCACCTCGACGCCCACGTCGATGCAGCGCCCGGCACCATCGTCGAGTACTTTCACCAGGCAATACGTGTTGCTACCGGTGCCGGCTCCGTGTGGGTCGGACATGCGCGGCTCGTCGGCGCGGGCAATGTCAAACTTCCGTCGACCGCGGTCGTGCGTCCGGACGTGTTCGTTCCACAGGTCTGGGAGAGCCGCTATCCCGAGACCGACTATCACCGAGACGGCGGTATCGGTTATCTCTCGTTTCGTTTCTACAACGGTGCGATGAGCACGAAGCAATGCGCGCGACTGGCGGCCAGGCTGCGTTGGGCGATCGCGCAGGACACCAAGATCCTTGTCCTGACGGGCGACTACGACAGATTCAGCAACGGTATCCACCTCAACGTCATCGAGGCGGCGTCGGATCAAGCCGGAGAGGCGTGGGCCAATATCAAGGCCATCAACGAGATCGCGAAAGCGATCGTCACCTGTACGGAACAGGTTGTGGTTGCGGCCTTCACCGGCAATGCCGGGGCCGGCGGGGTGATGCTCCCGCTCGGAGCCGACGTAGTCGTGGCCAGGGACGGCGTGGTTCTCAATCCTCATTACGCCACGATGGGCTTGTTCGGTTCGGAACTGCACACGTACACGCTTCCGGCCCGTGTCGGGGAGGAACAAGCTCGCAACCTGCTGACCGCGTGCAGTCCGATCGGTATCCGTCGAGCGTTGGACATCGGGCTCGTCGACGCGATCGGCCCCCGGCGGCCGGATTTGTTCGAGGCGTGGTTGAACGAGGTCGCCACCGACCTGCTCGAAGGTGGTCGGCTGGATTCGATACTGGAGCGCAAACGTCTTCGGCTGGAACGTGATCCGGTGGAGCCCTACGAGGAGCGCGAACTCGAGGAGATGAAGATCGACATGTTCGGGGACCGCAACGGCTTCGCCGAGAAGCGCCGGAATTTCGTGCTCAAGCTCTGATCGACACGCTGTTCGCCGACGCGACGCGTGCGGTGCGAACGACGTCCCACAGTCGTCGCAGCAGGTCGTCGCGCTTCTGAGCGGTGGACACGCTCGGGGCCTGATTGGTCGAGGTCGACGCAGCGACTGTAAGAATGGCTGCGACGTTGTCGGCGGTGTCGATCACCTGCAAATGCCGCGGTGACAGTGTCGACGGCCAGCGGTATCCGGCCTGCGCCTGCAGCGCTTCGGCGACCAGGGTGCGCGCGTCAGTGCCTGGGATTCCGGTGGCAACGGTCGGAAGTCCGCCGAGCACCTCTGCTGCGTCCCGAACAGCTTGGCGCAGTTCGTATTCGGCTTCACGGAGCCCGATCGTGTCGGCGCTGCCCGCGACAGTCGGGATGGAGAAGACCGTCCAGCGCAAGACGTCCGGGCCTTCCTTCGACGGTACGAGACCGACTCCAGGTTTGCCGACGGTGCCGATCTGGATCCCTTCACCCGCTGTGATCGCGGCGCGTGCGAACTCGGTTCCGGTGGGCAGGCCGCGTACGTCACCGGCAGTGGGAAGGACCAGGCGGATTTCGGCAGCCTCCGATCGAGCGATTCTCAGCAGAGTGGACACACCGGATGCCGTGACTCCCGGCCACTCGAGATCGTGTCGGACCGCGGTTTCCGCATCGGCCGCCCCGATCAGGTGCATCTGTGCCCACGCGGCAAGGGCATCGATGACATCGTCCGGCGCAGTGTCGCCGGCGAGCCATGACGCTGCCCACACGGTGAGGGTTGCGCTGGGAGAACTCATGACCGTGAAGTTTAGTTCGGCGTGGCGACATGCGCGGCCCCGGCGTTGTGACCTAGCGTGATCCGGCGTGAGCGGTGGCAACGGATACGGTGACATTTTCGCGGGTCATACCCGTAAACAGAAGCGCGTGACGCCCGAAGTGGCAGCCGAACGTGATCTGGTCGTCGAAGATGCGGCGACGGGATTCTGTGGGGCGGTAGTCGGGTTCGAGCGCACGTACGACGGCGATTTCGTGCGACTCGAGGACGGGCGCTCGCGGACGCGGTTGTTCGCGATGCGGGAGGCGGCTTTCCTGATCGACGGCTCACCGGTCACGCTGGTCCGACCGGCACCCAAACCCGCATCCTCCAAGCCCGCACGGTCGGCTTCGGGTTCGACGCGAGTCGAAGGCTTGCGGGCTCGCACGGCTCTGCCCAGCCGGATCTGGGTGGAGGGAGTTCACGATGCTGCCCTCGTCGAGCGGGTGTGGGGTCACGACCTTCGTGTGGAAGGTGTGGTCGTCGAACATCTCGAAGGCCTCGACAATCTGGGGGAGAGGCTTGCCGAATTCGGTCCAGGGCCCGGCCGTCGTGTCGGTGTTCTGGTCGATCACCTGGTCACCGGCTCCAAGGAAACGCAATTGACTCAGGGCCTCGGTCCTGACGTACTGGTGACGGGTCATCCCTACATCGACGTGTGGGAGGCCGTGCGTCCCAAGTCCGTCGGAATCGCTGCCTGGCCGAAGATTCCACGCGGCGAGGATTGGAAGACGGGAATCTGTCGCGAACTGGGCTGGGGAACACCTCAGGAGGGTTGGCGGCGGGTCTACAACTCGGTGGAGAGCTTCCGCGATCTCGAAGCTCCGCTGATCGGTGCTGTCGAACAACTTGTCGATTTCGTTACCGAGCCGAACTGACGTAGCAGCGGCCTGGGTCACACTCTCTGGTTAGATGGTGTTGTGGCTGCACTTATTTGGCTGATCGGAGCACTGGTGCTCGCCGGGGCCGAAGCTTTGGTGGGAGATTTCTTCCTGCTGATGCTCGCCGGTGGGGCACTCGCTACTGCCGGTGTCAGTGCTGTCACCGACTTCCCGGTGTGGGTCGACGCCGTCATGTTCGGGGTGTTTTCCGCCGCCCTAGTCCTGGGTGTGCGACCGATCATGTTGCGTCGCTTCGGTAGTCCGCCGCCGACCCCGACCGGAATTCAGGCACTCGAAGGTAAGCACGCCCTGGTTCTGGAAGAAGTGGGCGAGCATTCCGGGCAGGTCAAGTTGGACGGCGAGGTGTGGACTGCCAGGCCGTACGACACCACCGAGGTGTACCCGCCGGGCACCAAGGTGACGGTGATGGAAATCAACGGCGCAACAGCAGTCGTCTGGAGGGGACCTTAATGGCAGCACTCATAGTGCTCGGTGTGTTGGTGCTATTCGTGATCTTGGTGGTCGCGAAGTCGGTGGCACTGGTACCGCAGGCAGAAGCCGCGGTCATCGAACGGCTCGGCCGATATTCGAAGACGGTGTCCGGGCAGCTCACATTCTTGATCCCGTTCGCCGATCGCGTACGTGCCAAGGTGGACCTCCGCGAGCGGGTGGTCTCGTTTCCGCCTCAACCGGTGATCACCCAGGACAACCTGACCCTGTCCATCGACACGGTGGTGTACTTCCAGGTCACCAACCCGCAAGCTGCGGTGTACGAGATCAGCAACTACATCGCTGCCGTTGAGCAGTTGGCGACCACGACGCTGCGAAACGTCGTCGGCGGAATGACCCTCGAAGAGACGTTGACCTCGCGTGATTCCATCAACGGTCAGCTTCGCGGTGTCCTCGACGAGGCGACCGGTCGCTGGGGCCTGCGAGTGGCCCGCGTCGAGCTCAAGAGCATCGATCCGCCGCCCTCGATCCAGGAGTCGATGGAAAAACAGATGAAGGCGGACCGCGAGAAGCGCGCGATGATTCTGACGGCTGAAGGTCATCGCGAATCCGCTATCAAGACTGCCGAGGGCGCCAAGCAGAGCCAGATTCTTTCTGCCGAGGGCAACAAGCAGGCCTCGATCCTGAACGCCGAGGGTGAGCGTCAGTCCCAGATCCTTCGTGCTCAAGGTGACCGCGCGGCCAAGTACTTGCAGGCTCAAGGCGAGGCCAAGGCCATCGAGAAGGTTTTTGCTGCCATCAAGTCCGGTAAGCCGACTCCGGAATTGCTTGCATACCAGTACCTTCAGACGTTGCCGCAGATGGCGCAAGGCGATGCGAACAAGGTGTGGCTCGTCCCCAGCGACTTCGGGGACGCACTGAAGGGATTTGCGAAAACCCTTGGCGCGCAGGGTCAGGACGGCGTTTTCCGTTACGAGCCGCCGGCGGCCGAAGAGAATCTTCCCAACCCCGAGGACGATTCGGCCGAGGTAGCAGAGTGGTTCGAAACGAAGTCCGACCCGGCCATTGCGGAAGCAGTCCGCGCCGCTGAAGTTGCTGCACGTACTCCCGTCGAAGATCCGGCAGCTGCGGTCAGGCATCGCCGTGAAAGTGCGCCCGAGCAGCCCGGATTCGTCGATCCGGCGCTGCCGCAGCAGGGTGAAAATCCGTGGCCCGGTCAGCTGCCGCTGCCGCCCGAGCGTGAAGATTTCCAGCAGAAATACCCGTACCAGGGGCAGCCGCCCGAGGGCGGCCAGCGCCAGTAGGCACCTTTCGGAGTAAACGGACGGGCGCTCATCACCTAGGTGATGAGCGCCCGTCCCGTTCCACAGACGGCAATCGCCCAGAGGACGCTGACGAAGGTTCCCATGATGAACTGCTCGGACGCGTGAGGTTCGCGAAGTTCCGGGTACCGTGCGAGTCCCTTGACCGCCAAGACGATCGCGATGCCTTCCGGCCAGGTCGCGAGAATTGACGCCGCCACCGCGAGCCGTTCGAGTATGCCGATCACACGTCCGCCGCGAAGAGGTCCGGCGTCCGGTGCCGGGCTCCCGTCCGGTTGGCGACGGGCGATCTTGAAAGTGGCAAGCACCAACGGTGCACCGGCCGTGGCGGCGGCAAGTACGCACAGGACCAGCGTCGCCCCGAGCGCAAAACCGGTGACCGGGCTCGTTCGGGTCGATGCGAGCGCGGCAACACCCAGCGCCGGCAGCGCGACCACGGACGACGCCCATTCGGGCACCTCCAGTCGACCACGACTGAGCGGTCCCAGTGCCGCTGCAACTGCTGGCGCCGCGGCGGCGACTGCGAGTGCGATCAACGCCAGAACGACCATGTATCCGAGCCCCCTGCTGTGTCGACGAGTTTGTGTACTGATGCGAGCGTGAGCAGTCTAGGGCTGGAGTCTGACCAAAAGTCGTTCTGCGAGGCGACGCCCGGCGAGTTCTGCGTGCCACCCAGCGGTCAGGAGTCTCTTCGACATGGCCTGCTTGGTGATTCCGAGCCGGGTGGCCGCGGTGACCTGAGTGAGTCCGCTGTCCATCAGAGCTATGGCCTCGCGCCCGTCCTTCGTCTGTCTCGCGACGATCGTGCCGAGCAAGGTGAACGCGGCATCGACGTCGGCGGCAAGTTCGTTGCGTGTTCTGTCGTCCGGCGCCTGTTCGACGGCAATTTTCGCCGGGGCTCTCTTGGCGCGTTCGACGGCGATTCTTGCAGCTTCGAACGCGGGTCCGCGCCCGGCTCGGGTTTGCCGCGGGAGAGGGTGCTCGACTGGGCCGATCCCGATTCCGGCACTCCAGTACTCGCGCCGAATCAGCTCCAGTGCGACGAGGACGAGCAGTGCCGGATCGTCGGTCACTGCTTGAATCTCGTCGCCCGCAGTGCGCTCGAACGGTCGAAGGAGTTCGAGGTCGGCCATGTCGTCGATGATGTCCCCGACGCGATCGACGTCCCGTCGACTACCTCGCTGATCCACTGTCAGTACGAACATCAGTCAATGTTATGTAGTTGACTTTCAATAGTCAATCGTTTTGGGTTGACTCAATCAAATCAACCTCTTGAGGTTGACTGCTGTCGACGGTGGTTTCGCTCAGTGGAGGCTGACGGCGAGCGTCGAACACCAGACCGGAGATCCCGATTGCAATGCAGATCCCGGACAGGATCAGGAGACGAGGATCGGCTTCGCCGGACAGCGCATCGCCCAGAACGACAATCCCGACAGTGCCGGGCAAAATGCCGACGACGGTGGCAAGGATGTAGGGCACGATCCGGATCGACGAAATGCCGCAGCAGTAGTTCACCACCGAGAAGGGGACAAACGCGATCAAGCGCAGAGACCCGACGGCCAGCCACCCCCTCTTTTCGATCCGCTCGTCCACCCGCCGGATCGTCGGACTCGAAATCCGTTGCCAAACAACGTCGCGGCCGATGGCGCGGACCAGGTAGAGGGCCAGTACGGCACTCACAGTCGTTGCCGCCACAGTAAGGGCGATGCCGGTCACCGAGCCGAAGAGAACCCCCGCGCTGAGAGTGAAGACGGTCCGCGGAAACGGCGCGACGGTGACTATCGAATGAACCAGGAAGAACACGAGGGGAAACGCCGGGCCAACCGAGTCCGCCCACTCGCGCACCTGAGACACCGTGGGATGTGGGGCGAGGAGGGCAGCGAGGAACAAAGCGAGCACTACCAGGACTATTGCGATCAATCTTCGGTCCAGCAGGCGTCCCATCACAGGTCACAAGGCTACCTGTGAACGGTGAACCGAGCCGACTGCAGACCCGCAAACGCACGTTGAACATCGCCACGGAGATGGGAAAGCAGCGTGCTCCAGGCGACAATGAAACCGGTGCTGTGACGAAAACCACTAGGAGTTCGAGGCGGTGCGCACGTGCAGTCCCGGCCAGTGAAACGAACTCGCGGGTAACTCACATACATGCTGAACAATCGCTAGGTAAGGACCAGTCGCAGGTGCCCGAACGACTGAAACCCGAGTCTGCGGACCGGTCGGAAAATGGTCGTGAACGCCGTCGTGAACGGCGCTGTGAAGAACCTGACGTGATCCTCACGATATCTGAGCTCAGAGGCGGGTTAGCATCACAGAACTAACGAACAATTCCGATTATCGGTAAAGCGCTCACGCAAAAAATGAGAGGGAGCGGACACAGTGTCATTAGCTTCAGAAGCCGAGGCTGTCGAGCAGGCATATGCGGAGTGGCAGCGCTCCGTAGCCGGAGTGCTCGCCAAGTCCCGCAGAGTCGATGCGGCAGAACTGGGCCCCGAGCCACAGAAACTGCTCGAAACCGTCACATACGACGGCGTCACTGTCGCACCGCTCTACAGCCCACGCGACGAGCGTCCCGAGCAGAGCCTGCCGGGCACGTTCCCGTACGTGCGAGGCGTCGATGCTCACCGTGACGTCAATGCCGGTTGGTTGGTCTCCGCTGTATTCGGAACGGCCTCCGCGGCGGAGACGAACCGCAGCGTCCTCGACGCTCTCGAAAACGGTGTCAGTGCACTGTGGTTGAAGGTCGGTGCCAAGGGCCTCCCGGTCACCGACATCGCCGCTGCGCTCGAGGGTGTGCTTCTCGATCTCGCGCCGCTGACGCTCGACGCAGGCGCGGAGGCAGGCGATGCTGCCCGTGCACTCCTCTCTCTCCTCGACGCACGCGCCGAAGCCGGTGACGGCGTCAGCGATCGCGCCGGCATCCGCATCCACCTCGGTGCCGCACCGTTGACCAGTTCGTTCTCCGGCGCAGCCGACGTCGAACTTGCCGACGCCGTCGAGTTGGCCGCCCTCGCTGCAGCGCGTACGGAAACCGTGCACGCGATCACCGTCGACGGCACGGCGTTTCACAACGCCGGTGCCGGCGATGCCGAAGAACTCGGTGCTGCGATTGCCGCCGGCCTCGAGTATCTGCGTGCACTCACCGCCGAGAGTGGCCTGACCATCGGTGCCGCCTTGTCGCAGTTGGCTTTCCGCTACTCGGCAACCGACGACCAGTTCCAGACCATCGCGAAGTTCCGTGCCGCACGGCTCGTGTGGGCACGCATCGCGCAGGTTTGCGGCGCTTCCGATTTCGGCGGAGCACCTCAGCATGCGGTCACCTCCGCCGCGATGATGGCTCAGCGTGATCCCTGGGTGAACATGCTGCGCACCACCCTCGCCGCATTCGGCGCCGGTGTCGGCGGAGCAGACGCGGTGACGGTCCTTCCGTTCGACGTCGCTCTTGCCGACGGCACCCTCGGCGTCAGCAAGTCCTTCTCTTCACGCATCGCCCGCAACACCCAGTTGCTGCTGCTCGAAGAGTCACACCTGGGCCGTGTCCTCGACCCGTCTGCCGGATCCTGGTACGTCGAGGACCTGACACAGCAGATCGCCGCCACCGCGTGGGAGTTCTTCCAGGAGATCGAAGCAGCCGGCGGATACCTGGCGGCCCTCGAAGCGGGAATCGTCTCCGGTCGCATCGCTGCCACCAAAGCAAAGCGTGACTCCGACATCGCACATCGCAAAACCACGGTCACCGGAGTCAACGAGTTCCCGAACCTCGGCGAAACACCGCTGTCCGCCGAAGCGGTCGAGCCCGGTCAGACCGTCGCCCGCTATGCAGCTGCATTCGAAGCACTTCGTGACCGTTCGGATGCGTTCCTCGCCGCCGGCGGCGCACGTCCCACTGCGCTTCTCGCGCCGCTGGGCTCGGTCGCAGAACACAATGTGCGCACCACGTTTGCGTCCAACCTGCTCGCTTCGGGTGGTATCGACGCAGTCAACCCGGGCCCGCTCGAGGTGGGCGCCGAGGCGATCTCCGCAGCTGTCAAGGCTTCCGGTGCCACCGTCGCCGTGCTGTGTGGCACGGACAAGCGCTACGGCGAGAGTGCCGCAGCAGCTGTCGCCGAACTTCGCGCCGCCGGTATCACCAAGGTGCTGCTGGCCGGACCGGAAAAGGCAGTCGCAGACGCGACCGGCGATTCTCGCCCGGACGGATTCCTCACCGCCCGCATCGACGCAGTGTCGGCTCTGACCGAACTGCTCGACTTCATCGAGACGGGAAGCTCCAAGTGACGACACGAGAGGTCAAGCACGTGATCGGCAGTTTCGCCGAGGTCCCACTCGAGGACCCGCAGTCTCCGGCACCCACACCGCCGTCGGTCGAGCAGGCCCAGGCGCTCATCGAAGAGGGTGCAAACGCCAACAACTACGCCGCCGAGCAGGTTGTCTGGTCGACCCCGGAAGGCATCGACGTCAAGCCGGTGTACACCGCAGCCGACCGCGCAGCCGCCGCCGAGTCCGGTTACCCGCTCGACAGCTTCCCGGGCGCGGCGCCATTCCTGCGTGGTCCGTACCCGACCATGTACGTGAACCAGCCGTGGACCATTCGTCAGTACGCCGGCTTCTCCACTGCCGCGGAGTCGAATGCGTTCTACCGTCGTAACCTCGCAGCCGGCCAGAAAGGCCTGTCGGTCGCCTTCGACCTCGCCACGCACCGCGGCTACGACTCCGACCATCCACGCGTCGCCGGCGACGTCGGAATGGCCGGTGTCGCAATCGATTCCATCCTCGACATGCGTCAGCTCTTCGACGGAATCGACCTCTCGCAGGTGTCGGTCTCGATGACCATGAACGGCGCTGTACTGCCGATCCTCGCGCTGTACGTCGCAGCGGCAGGTGAGCAGGGTGTCACTCCGGACAAGCTGGCCGGAACGATCCAGAACGACATCCTCAAAGAGTTCATGGTTCGTAACACCTACATCTATCCGCCCAAGCCCTCCATGCGGATCATCTCGGACATCTTCGCGTACTCCAGTGCGGAAATGCCGAAGTACAACTCCATCTCGATCTCGGGTTACCACATCCAGGAAGCCGGAGCGACGGCCGATCTGGAACTGGCGTACACCCTCGCGGACGGCGTCGAGTACATCCGCGCCGGCCTCGACGCGGGTATGGACATCGACAAGTTCGCACCTCGCCTGTCCTTCTTCTGGGCCATCGGCATGAACTTCTTCATGGAGGTCGCCAAGCTGCGGGCCGGACGCCTCCTCTGGGCCGAGTTGGTGGCCAAGTTCGACCCCAAGAGCGCGAAGTCGCTCTCGCTGCGTACCCACTCGCAGACCTCCGGCTGGTCCCTGACCGCGCAGGACGTCTTCAACAACGTTCCGCGTACCTGCGTCGAAGCCATGGCTGCCACCCAGGGCCACACTCAGTCGCTGCACACCAACGCACTCGACGAGGCCATTGCGCTGCCGACGGACTTCTCCGCCCGCATCGCCCGTAACACCCAGTTGCTGCTGCAGCAGGAGTCCGGCACCGTGCGTCCCATCGACCCGTGGGGTGGCTCGTACTACGTCGAGTGGCTGACCAACGAGCTCGCCAACCGGGCTCGTAAGCACATCGAAGAGGTCGAGGAAGCCGGCGGTATGGCTCAGGCCATCAACGAAGGCATCCCGAAGCTGCGCATCGAGGAAGCCGCCGCCCGCACCCAGGCACGCATCGACTCCGGCCGGCAGCCGCTCGTCGGCGTCAACAAGTACGTTCCCGACGAGGTCGACACCATCGAGGTTCTCAAGGTCGAGAACTCCAAGGTGCGCAAAGAACAGCTCGAGAAGCTCGTTCGTCTACGCGCGGAACGTGATCCGGAAGCCGTCGAGGCCGCACTCGCGAACCTCACCCGCGCTGCCGCGTCCACCGAAGGCGGCATGGAGAACAATCTCCTCGCTCTCGCTGTCGTCGCGGCTCGCGCCATGGCTACCGTCGGCGAGATTTCCGACGCCCTCGAAAAGGTGTACGGACGCCACCAGGCCGAGATCCGCACCATCAGTGGTGTGTACCGCGACGAGGCAGGAACGGTGAGCAACATCAGCAAGGCGATGGAACTGGTCGAGAAATTCGCCGAGGACGAGGGACGTCGTCCCCGTATTCTCGTCGCGAAGATGGGCCAGGACGGTCACGACCGTGGCCAGAAGGTCATCTCCACGGCCTTCGCGGACATCGGATTCGACGTCGACGTCGGACCGCTGTTCCAGACCCCCGAAGAGGTCGCCAATCAGGCGGCCGACAACGACGTCCACGTAGTCGGTGTGTCGTCGTTGGCAGCCGGTCACCTCACCTTGGTGCCGGCGCTGCGGGAAGCTCTGGCTGCAGCCG
This sequence comes from Rhodococcus sp. P-2, assembly GCF_016598535.1. GTDB lineage: Bacteria > Actinomycetota > Actinomycetes > Mycobacteriales > Mycobacteriaceae > Rhodococcus_F > Rhodococcus_F baikonurensis. The sequence goes on from NZ_CP066779.1 coordinate 5,120,114, forward strand.
GTCGTCCCGACATCATGATCGTCGTCGGCGGCGTCATTCCGCCCGGTGACTTCGACGAACTCTACGAGGCCGGCGCTGCTGCCATCTTCCCGCCTGGCACCGTCATCGCCGACGCTGCCAGCGGATTGTTGGAGAAGCTCTCCGCCCAACTGGGTCACGATCACAGCTGAGAAGGGGGTCACTGAAGATGGCACGTCAGCCCATCGACATTGATTCTCTCGCCGAGGCGGTGCGCGGAAATGAGCGTGCCGGCCTCGCTCGGGCGATCACCCTCGTCGAGTCCACTCGTGACGACCACCGAGCGCTCGCGCAGCAGCTTCTGCTGAAGTTGCTGCCCGAGGCCGGGGGAGCGCACCGGATCGGCATCACCGGCGTTCCCGGCGTCGGCAAGTCGACGTTCATCGACGCGCTCGGAATGTACTTGCTGGGCAAGGGACATCGGGTTGCGGTGTTGGCGGTCGATCCGTCCTCCACCCGCACCGGTGGCTCGATTCTCGGTGATAAGACGCGTATGGCTCGGCTCACGGTCGAGAAGAACGCGTACATCCGGCCGTCACCGACGTCCGGCACACTCGGCGGAGTTGCCAAGGCGACTCGCGAGACAATCGTGCTTCTCGAAGCCGCCGGTTTTGACGTCATCCTGGTGGAGACGGTGGGTGTCGGGCAGTCCGAGGTCACTGTTGCCAACATGGTGGACTGCTTCACCTTCCTGACCCTCGCTCGTACCGGTGATCAGCTCCAGGGCATCAAGAAGGGTGTCCTCGAGCTCGCAGATCTGGTGGCGGTCAACAAGGCCGATGGCAAGCACGAGCGCGAGGCAAAGGGTGCTGCCCGCGAACTTGCGGGAGCGCTTCGCCTGATCTACCCGCACGACGCCATCTGGAAGCCGCCCGTCATCACGATGAGCGGTCTCGAAGGTATCGGGCTGGACGAGTTCTGGGGAACTGTCACCAAGCACCGTGAGGTGCTCACCGAAGCAGGTCAGTTCGAGGAGAAGCGTCGCAAGCAACAGGTCGATTGGACCTGGACGATGGTCAACGATCAGCTGCTGCGCAGGCTCTCGAGCAACGATCGGGTGCGTGCGATCAGGGCCGACGTCGAGCAGAGCGTGCGTGACGGTTCGCTGACAGCGGCGTTGGCGGCGGGAAGAATTCTCGACGCGTTCGACGGAAGCAACTAGAGCGGAAAGAACGAAATCCCGGGTATCCGACAGCGGATACCCGGGATTTCTTCTGTGACGAGCTATCGTTCGCGCTTGACCGCAGGCTCGGTGAGTTCGGTCTCGACAGCGAGTTCGACTCCCGTGAAATCGCCTTCTGCCTCGGCCGGGGTGAGTGTGGACCGTTTCCACGCGTAGAACAGCAACGCCGCCCACGCGCCGAGAATGGCCAGGTAACCGGCCACCGTCACCGCCCCGGTGATGTCGAAGGATTTGAACAGCTTCTGCGCGTTGGTCAACACGATCACGCCGCCCACCGCTGTTCCGAGCAAGGTTGCAGGCACCCGGCTGACCAGCCACGCCGCAAACGGTGCTGCGATGACACCGCCGAGCGCGAGACCGGCGACAACGAGAAGGTTTCCCGCCGACTCACGACCCAATCCGACAAGAAATCCCAGCGACGCGGCTGACGCGACCAGAAACTCCGAGGCGCTGACCGAACCGATCACGGTGCGCGGCGCGGTCTTGCCCCGCGAGAGCAGCGTGCTGGTGGTGATCGGACCCCAACCACCACCGCCGGATGCATCGATGAAACCACCGAACAGGCCGAGCGGGGACAGGAAACGTGCAGTGTGCGGGGTGGTGCGAGCATCGGCCACGGCCGGTGGGCGGACCGAAAAGCGAAGTGCCACATAGACACCGATTGCCAGCAGAATCGTCGCCGTGATGGGGACCGCTGCTTCGGTGGACAGACCCGAGAGCACGGTGGCGCCGATGAATGCACCGACGGCGCCGGGCACACCGAGCTTGGCGACCAGCTTCCAGTCGATGTTCTTGAACTTCCAATGCGACACACCCGAAGCGAGGGTGGTGCCGACCTCGGCCAGGTGAACAGCGGCGCTGGCCTGAGCCGGACCGAGGCCACCGATCATCAGCAGAGTGGTTGCGGTGACACCGAAGGCCATGCCGAGGGCGCCGTCGACGAGCTGGGCGCCGACGCCGACAAGGGTGAACAAAAGAAGGTTGAACATGAGAAGACAGACTCCGAGCGAAGAAGCGACAAAGTCAGGGGTGCAGGCAGCGAGAATCGCCGCTCAGCAACACGCCTGATCGAAGCATGCGCTACGACGAGTGGGCCAGAACGCCATCAATCCGAGCGCAAATGCCGGGGAGGCATCGTGGCTGGAAATCTGCACGTCAGGGTCCTTCTGTTCTCGTTCGTTGGTGTTCTGTCCATGCGAGCATAACCGGTCCCGAGCTCGATCAACCCACGGCGCGGGCGAACTTTCCCACTCGGTGGACAAGTCGATCGAAGAATTCCGCCGGATCGGTGCTGACGGCGACGTCCGCGTTGGGCTCACGCTTCCAGTGCCCGACCCAGTCAGCAACCGTCGTTCCGATCAGCAGCGGACTCTCGGTTTCGACATCCACCGTTGCCGGTTTCAGCGTCGCCAACCTCGGGTCGAGCGCGACAGCAGCAGCAAAGGGATCATGCATGTGAGCAAGAAATCCCTGGTCGTACTCTCGATGGAACTCCATGTAGAACCGGATCGCGTCGGACATATGCCTGATCACGCTGTTGGACGCGGAACTGCGGACGTCGGGGCCGTCGTCGGGCGAGATGATCTCGTCCGGAGTGCTCCCGGCAGCTTCCGCGAGCCGACGCACATGTTCCGGGAACATCTCGATGGATTCGGTGACGTTGAGGCCGCAGATGATCGGGCGCCGGTGCGCGGGTACGACGGAGAACGCGTCGAACACCTCCTTGGCGGCGTGCGGATCCACCGAGACGTTCCACTCCGCGGTCGGCGTCGTGTTGCCCGGATAGTTGAACGACCCACCCATCACGACCAGTCGCTTCAGCAGAGACGGAAGATCGGGTTCACGCCTGATCGCCAGCGCAAGGTTGGTGAGCGGCCCCGTGACCAGCCCAGTGAGTTGTCCGGGGTACTCACGGACGAGATCAACCCAGAGGTCGGTGGCTGTTCGGACCGAGAGCTTGCGACCCGAATCGGGGAGGACGGCATGCCCGATCCCTTGCGGACCGTGAGTCTCCTCGGTGGTGCGCAGCGGGATGACCAGTGGCTCGCGGGCACCGAGTGCAACCTCGATGTCCGGGGCGCCGCAGAGAGCAAGCCAATTGAGGTTGTTGGCCGCGACCTGCTCCACCGGAACATTGCCGGCGGTGCTCGCTATCCCCAGAATCTCGGCCTCGGAGCTGGCAAGGAGATAGAGAAGCGCCAACGAGTCGTCGATACCGGTGTCGACGTCGACGATGAGCTTGTGCATGTCACTCATCGGTGGCCACCAGAATCGTCGGGGAATGCAGGACGGGGAAGTTCACCGATCGAGCGATGAAACATTTCGTGTGTGCGGGGCCGTGAAGCTCTTTCGCCGTCTCGACCATCTCCGCCTCGGCTACCAACACCGTCGGATTCAACGTCACTTCGATGAACTGGCCGCCGCCATCGGATTCCTCGATCATGCTGCCGACCGGCTGATCGCTGTAGTCGAGAACGACCACACCCGAAGCCGCTGCCAGACCGAGGTACCAGAGCATGTGGCACTGGGCGAGGGAGGCTACGAGCAGTTCCTCGGGGTTCCATCGCTGCGCGTCGCCGCGGAACGAGGGATCCGAGCTCCCGAGAAGCTCGGGCTTTCCGACCGCGGATATTGCATGATTGCGCGAATATGTCTGCGTGCTGGACGTTCCGGATCCCAGGTCGCCCGTCCACTGAAGGTCGAGTGTGTAGGTATGTGACTTCACAGGTCCATCTTGCCCTGAATGTGCCGGTCCCTCAGTGTGCCCACTCCGCCCGATCCGTTCCCCACGGACGGGCCGGTTCGGGGTAGTCCTCGAACTCTGCCAGCGGGGGTCGTGCGGTGGTCATGTCGCCATGGTTGACAACAACATTCAGGCCAGGAGCGGTCGGTAGACCGGGATGGACGGTCCGGCCGGGTGCGTCGAGAAGACGAGCGCCTGTACTTGCCAGGGACACGTCGACATCGCGGCCACGGCCGTCGTGCGAGCGCAGCGTCAACGCGTCGAGGATCCCCGCTGCCAGGAAGTACCCGGTCGAGTGGTCGAGGGCCTGCGCGGGCAAGGCGCCCGGATTCTCACCGCCCTCCAGGAACGAGATACCGGACGCGGCCTGCACGATGCTGTCGAAGCCGCGCCGATTCGCCCACGGACCTTCCCATCCCCAGGCACTGACGCGCCCGTGAATCAGGTGCGCAGGAAGATCCTGCCCGATGAGCGCTTCGAGGGCGCCGGGCCGGTAGCCGGTGACCAGCACGTCTGCGGTTTCGAGGAGTTCTCGGAACGCTGCCGCTCCCGCCGAGGATTTCAGGTCGAGAAGCGCCGACCGCTTGCCCTGTCCACTGTCGAGGTGCTGCCATCCGATCTCGGGGATCGCCGGGGGATCGATCCGCAGAACGTCAGCACCGACCAAAGCGAGGGCACGGGTCGCGACCGGGCCGGCGATGACCCGAGTCAGATCGAGAACACGCAACCGCTCCGAGTTCGGGAGGGCTTTCCCTTCGCCGCGTGCTCGGACGGACACCAAAGGCGCAGACCTCGCGGCTGCACACTGCTCACTCATGCGCCATTCGGTCTCGGTACGAACACGGACCGCGATGGCTCCGATCTCGGCGGCCTGCTGCTCGATCTCGATGGCGCTGAGTTCGGATATCCGTTGCGCTACATCATCCTTGGTCGCAGTCGGATCGAGTTCCAGAATGCTGAGCAGACGGTCGCGATGGTGCGGATAGTTGCCGTGCGTGCGGACCCAACCGTCGCGTGCGGCAAAGAACCCCGAGTATTCGGAGAACCCGCTTATCGGTTCGCCGCCGATGCGGAACAGTCGATCGCTCGAGAAGGACGCGGCGATGCGCTCGGGATCGAGGCTCCAGTGCCTGTCGACCTGGCCGTCTGATCGGTCAATTGCCGAGGCGAACGCCGCGACCGAGCCCACGGCCAGGTCGAACACCGGCAGGTGTGCCGCAAGGAAGCCCGCAGAGTCCGGGCATTCGATGTGCCCGCGTCGGTCGTCGGCGTGCACCCCGACGTCACGTTCGTATTCGTCGAGATAGAACCCGTACCCGTGATCCATGTGACGCCTTTCGGCAGGTCAGTGGCCGAGAAGCTCCCGGCACTTCTCTGCCAGCGTATCGCGGAGCGGCGCAGCGCGATCCGCCAGGTTTTGTTGCTGACGCACGTATTCGGCGCGGCCCGCGGGAGTTTCGATACGAATGGGGGAGTACCCGTACTCGGCGAGGTCGTAGGGGCTCGCGCGCATGTCGAGTTCACGTGCCAGGAGGGCGTGTTCGAAGCACTGCATCACCAGATCCGAATCGACGAGCGGCAACAGCTTGAAGCTCCACTTGTACAGGTCCATCCCTGCGTGCAGGCAGCCCGGCTGTTCGTGATCGACCTGGGTTTCCCGGGCAAGAGGGAGCGCGTTCTTGGGCGCCGCGTCCGGCGTGAAGAACCGGAACGCGTCGTAGTGCGTGCATTTGAGTGGCAGGGATTCGACGACCGCGTCGGTACCGGCGAACCCCAGCCGCAGTGGCACTGACTGGTGACGGATCGCGTCCTCGCCGCCGCGATAGACCATCGCCCATTCGTGGAGGCCGAAGCAGCCCAGCACGGCGGGCCGCGCCGACGTCTGATTCAACAGATTCCACACGAATTCGACTGTGTGACGCCGACGCTCCAGCACTGAGTCGTCGACCGTCGCGGTACCCGAATCGTCGACGCGGTAGCCGGAGAAGGCTGCGTATTCGCCGGCGTTCTCGAGTGCGACTCCGTAACCGGGGTGCCAGCGGCGCAGTTGGGCGGGCTTGAAGTTGTAGTACGTGAAGAGGAAGTCGTGCACCGGGTGAGAGATACCGGCGCTCCGACGCGCTCGGTGCGGCTCGACGAGCTTCTCCACCTCCTCGAGGTGAAGTGCCCGCCGAGCCGTCCACTCGCTCTGCGCGAGTGCGAGTGAAGGCACCGAACGTGTCATCGATCAGCTGTTTCTTTGTCCGGGAACAGCATCCGTGCCGCGATGGGTACCGTCGCGGACCGTTCCGACGTACTCCTCGAGCAGATCCTCGAGCGCGACGATACCGATCACGACTCCGTCGGCGTCCGCGACTGCGCCGAGATGAGAGCTCGCCCGACGTAGGCCGGCCAACGCTTCGGCCAGCGGCGTGCTGAGCGGAACGATGGGCAGCGGGCGGATATCCGACGTCGGAACGACGGTGTCCGGCCCGGCGGCTTCGTCGAGCACCTCGTCGAGCACGTCCTTGAGGTGCACGTACCCGGCCAGAGATCCGTCGCTCGCTCGCACCGGGTAACGGGAGTATCCGGTCTCGATGACCGCGCGCTCGATCTCACCCAGTGTTGTTCCCGACGGCGTGAGGGGAATGGTCCGCACCTTGTCGAGAGTGATCAGGACCTCGGAGACGGTGCGATCGGTCGATTCGAGTGCCTGCTTCAATCGCCTGTGTTCTTCGGCGTCGATCAGACCTTCGGATCGCGATTCACCGATCATCGCCGACAATTCCACGGCAGAGACCGTGACGTCGAGTTCGTCCTTCGGCTCGACGCGCAGGAGCTTCAGCACTCCGTTTGCGCAGAGGTTGTAGAACGCGATGATCGGGCGAGCGATCTTGATGAAGGCCAGATGCACGGGAACGAGCAGCATGGCCGTCTTCTCGGGGCCCGCCAACGCGATGTTCTTGGGCACCATCTCGCCGAGCAGGATGTGCAGCACGACGACCAGCGACAGCGCGATCGCAAACGAAATCGGGTGCAGCAATCCATCGGGAAGGCCCACGGCTTCCATCGGCACCTCGAGGAGATGCGCAATGGCAGGCTCCGCGACCTTACCGAGGAGGATCGAGCAGATCGTGATGCCCAGCTGAGCCGCAGCAAGCATCAGCGACAGGTTCTCACCGGCCTTGATGACCGTGAGCGCTCGCTTCTTGCCTTGAGCGACCAGTGCCTCGAGGCGGTCACGTCGTGCGGAGATCAGCGCGAACTCCGCACCGACGAAGAATGCGTTGCCGGCAAGCAGCACGACGGTGAGGAGAACACCGAAGAGGTTATTCATCGTCGGACTCCTTCTTGTCGTCGTCTGCGGATTCGGGTTCGACGTAAGCAGGGACAGGCGTGATAGTCACCCGGTCGATACGACGGCCGTCCATGCTGGTCACCCGCGCGATCCACTTGCCACGGGAATCGCCGGACGAGTCGACATCGGGCAACTCCACTTCGTCACCTTCGTCGGGGATGCGCCCCAGTTCGGTGAGCACCAACCCACCGAGGGTGTCGTAGTCGCCTTCGGGGGCGGTGTATCCCGTCGCCGACGTGACCTCGTCGATGCGCAAGAGGCCGGAGCACGACCATCCGTCGCCGACGCGTTGTACGTCGAGTTCGGGTTCGTCGTGTTCGTCGCGCACATCGCCGACGATTTCCTCGATGAGGTCTTCCATCGTGACGATGCCGGCTGTTCCGCCGTATTCGTCGACGACAAGAGCGACCTGCATGCCGTCGGAGCGGATCCGCTCCATGACGGTGTCTCCGTCCAAGCTCGACGGCACGACCGGAACACGTTGCGCCAGACTGTCGACGCGCGTCGTGCGCCTGCGTTCCGCGGGAACGGTGAACGCGTGCTTGATGTGTACGACGCCGACCGTGTCGTCCAGATCGCCGCGGACGACGGGGAAGCGCGAGTAGCCGGTCCGCGACGCCGTCACGATGAGGTCTGCGACGGTGTCCGAGAGTTCCAGCGATTCGATCTTCACTCGCGGAGTCATCAGCTCTTCTGCGGTGCGGTCACCGAACTGCAGTGAACGGTCGACGAGCATCGCCGTGCCCTTGTCGATGGACCCGCGCTGCGCGGACGTACGAACGAGTGACCCGAGTTCCTGCGGTGATCGCGCGGAGCGCAACTCTTCCGCAGGTTCGATGCCCAGGCGTCGCACGATCCAGTTGGCGGTTCCGTTGAGGCCGTTGATGGCCCACCGGAAGATCAGCGAGAAGCCTGCCTGCAGACCCGCAGTCGCGCGAGCAGTGGGCATCGGCTTGGAAATTGCGAGGTTCTTCGGTACGAGCTCACCGAAGATCATGGAGAACGAGGTCGCAAGCACCAGCGCCAAGATCAAAGACGTTGTGGAAGCGGCGGATTCACCGAGTCCGACGGCCTTCGCGACCGGCGTGATGAACCGCGCCAGAACGGGCTCGGCCAGGTAACCGGTGATCAGGGTGGTGATCGTGATGCCGAGTTGGGCACCGGAGAGCTGGAACGAGAGCGTCTTGTGCGCGTGTTGAACCTGACGCGAGCGTCGGTCGCCGTCGCGAGCGGCTTCGTCGACGGTGCTGCGCTCGAGAGCAGTCAGCGAGAATTCGGCCGCCACGAAGAGGGCGGTGCCTGCAGTCAGCGCGATGAAGCCGAAGAGGCTGAGAATGGTGAAAACGATGTCCATGTGTCATCGCCACCTGAGGTGTGCACGGGGGCCGCCGGGTTTGTCTCCCGGCTCGCTAGAGGAGCCCTCCGAACCGGCGGAATCAGACGATTCCTCGGATAAAACGACGGGTGTAGCGCCGGGTAAGTGTGTGGGTGCCTCGGGCACCGGGTTCCTCTCGTCAGAGCCGAGGATTTCTCGGCTGTAGCGGGCTCGGTCGGGTCGCCGAAGGGCACCCGACCGAGTTTTATTTCTTGTTTACGGATCCAATGATACCGGCGGGTGCCCGGGAGTAGGGACCCGAGCACCCGCCGACTGTCACAGAACGTGGTTCACCAACCCGACGGGAGTGGCCGTCCTTCGGCGAATCCGGCGGCGGACTGAACACCGAGAACCGCCTTCTCGTGCAGCTCTTCGAGTGAGCGTGCACCCGCGTACGTGCAGGTACTGCGCACGCCGGAACAAATCTGATCGATCAGGTCCTCGACTCCGGGGCGCTCGGGATCGAGACGCATCCGCGAACTCGAGATGCCTTCCTCGAACAATCCCTTACGGGCGCGATCGAAAGCAGTTTCGGTGGCTGTGCGAGCGGCAACAGCGCGCTTGGAAGCCATACCGAAGCTCTCCTTGTACGCGTTGCCCGCCTGATCGACTTTGAGGTCGCCGGGGGACTCGTACGTGCCGGCGAACCACGAGCCGATCATGACGTTCGACGCGCCCGCCGCGAGGGCGAGGGCAACATCGCGGGGGTGGCGAACGCCGCCGTCGGCCCAGACGTGCTTGCCGAGCTCGCGCGCCGCAGCCGCACATTCCGCGACGGCCGAGAACTGTGGGCGTCCGACGCCGGTCATCATGCGGGTCGTGCACATGGCGCCCGGCCCGACTCCGACCTTGACGATGTCGGCGCCGGCAGCGATCAGATCACGGGTGCCCTGTGCCGAGACCACGTTGCCTGCGACCAACGGAACGCCGAGGTCGAGCGCCTTGAGCGTGGTCAGCGCATCGATCATTCTCTGCTGGTGACCGTGCGCCGTGTCGACGACGATCACGTCGGCACCGGCGTCGACGAGTGCCTTGGCCTTGGCGCCCACGTCGCCGTTCACACCGACCGCCGCAGCGACCCGGAGTGCGCCGCGCTCGTCGACTGCAGGGTCGTAGATGCCGGCACGAATCGCGCCGGTGCGGGTGAGGACGCCGGCAAGAGTGCCGTCTTCGTTGACGATGACCGCGAGCGGATCGTGCTTGGCTTCGAGGAGTTCGAACACCTCGCGCGGCGTCGCGGTGACCGGGGCTGTGACGAAGTCGGTGATGGCGACCGAGCGCAGACGCGTGAACCGGTCGACGTCAGCGCACGCGGCCTCGGTGACCACGCCGAGTGGCTTGCCCTCTTCGACCACCACGACGGCGCCGTGTGCACGCTTGGGAAGCAGCGCCAGCGCGTCGGAGACGGCGTCGTCCGGACTCAGGGTGACCGGCGTGTCGGCGACGAGGTGGCGGCTCTTGACGAACGCCACGGTTTCGGCGACGGCTTCGGTGGGGACGTCCTGCGGAATGATGACCAGTCCGCCGCGGCGGGCAACTGTCTCGGCCATGCGGCGGCCGGCGACTGCCGTCATATTGGCGACGACGACAGGAATGGTGGTTCCGGATCCGTCGGAAGAAGTGAGATCGACGTCGAACCGGGAGGTGACCTCTGTCCGGTTAGGGACGAGAAAAACGTCGTCGTAGGTCAGGTCGTATGGGGGGCGTTGCCCTTCGAGGAACTGCACGTTTCACGAGCCTACCGTCGATTCCGCCGTGGCGCCCTCGGTATCGCGCGCTTGGGAGCGGGAGAGGGCGATCGTGGTCATGATCATGACGGCGACGGCGCACCCGATGAGAGCAATTCCGGGACCGTCCACGCGGAGGCGTTCGTCCAGCACCGTCATCCCCAGGAAGATGGCTGCGATCGGCTCGCCGATCGTCAGGGCGGGTAGCGACGCCGACAGCGGTCCGACCTGGAAGGCGCGTTGCTGGAGGTAGACCCCGATGGCGCCCGAGGCGATCAGCGCCCAGGTCTGCCACGCCGAAATCACTCCGACGACGCCGTGTCCGAGTAGGTCGGTGACGTACTTGGTGAATGCGACCGCCACACCGTAGAAGATGCCGGCCGCGGAGCCGAGAAGCAGTGCGCGCCAACCGCCGTCGAGTTTCGACAGGCCGCCGATGGTCGCAATCACGGCGACTGCGACCGTGATCGTCAGGGGTACAGCCCAATCCGACCACGGTGCATTGCTGTCGCCCTCGGTGGGATCGCCGACCACGAGGAAGATCGCCAACGAAATCGCGAGCATGATCGCCAGTGACCACGCCGAACGGGTGATGCGGATTCCCGAGAACTTGGCCGAGAGCGGCAGAGCAAACAAGAGCGAGGTCACGATCAGCGGCTGCACCACCAACACCGAACCCAACGACAGTGCAACGGCCTGCATGACGTAACCGCCGCCGTCACCGATCAATCCGGCCCACCACCGAGGACTCCGGATCAGCGACGCCACCAACGCCTCGCCTTCGGGAACCGCCGACGCTGCGCGCTGCTGAGCGACCGAAGCGCACGCGAAGAGCAGTGCAGCGAGAAGTGCGCAGAGAACCGAGATCAGTGGAAGATCACCCATGTCCTCAGTGTGCGCGCTTGCCCGCCCGATTTCCGGCAGACGGCTTTCCTGCGCCGGGTGCGCCGCGACGCGGAGCCAAGCCCTTGGACGCCAGACGCTCCGAACGAGTCGGGACCGGGGTGCCGTCCGCACGGATCTTCTTCACACTCTTGGGATCGGTGACCCGACGCGAGGAGGCGGCTCGTTTGTCGCCGTCCTTCTTCATCCGGCCTCCGGCAGCGGTCCGGCCTGCAGTGTCGTGTTCCTGACGGCCACGCTTGGCGGTGTGCTTGACGGCGACCGTCGTATCGGGAGCCTCGACCGGAATTCCCGTCGGTTCCATCGCTCCGGTGATGCGCGTGAGTTCCAGATCGTCCGGACGAACCCGCACACCGTGAACCTTGATGCCTGCCTGCTTGGTCAACTTCTCGACCGCATCACGTTCTTCGTCGGTGACGATGGTGACGACGACGCCCGATTCGCCGGCGCGTGCCGTCCGGCCGGCCCGGTGCAGGTAGTCCTTCGCCTCGGCCGGGGGATCGACGTGAACCACGAGCGTCACGTCGTCCACATGGATTCCGCGGGCTGCCACGTCGGTGGCGACCAGGACAGGAGTTGTCCCGTCGGAGAACGACGCGAGAGTCTTGGTCCGGTTGTTCTGTGTCTTGCCGCCGTGCAGAGCCCCGGCCGAGACACCGATCAAATGCAGTTGCTGCGCAAGACGATCCACGCCGTGCTTGGTCTTGACGAACATGATGGTCCGCCCCGCCCGTGAAGCGATATGTGCGACAACGGATCTCTTGTCGTCACGATCGACGAAGAGCAGGTGATGCTCCATGGTCGAGACGGTGGCAACCGGGGGAGCAGTCGAGTGCGATGCCGGATTGCGCAGGTAACCCGCGACCAGATCGTCGACCTTGCCGTCGAGGGTTGCCGAGAAGAGAAGACGCTGACCATCTTTCGGTGTCGTGTCGAGAATCTTCGCGACCTCGTCGATGAAACCCATGTCTGCCATGTGGTCGGCTTCGTCGATGGTCGTGATCACCACGTCGTCGAGAATCACCGACTTCTGCTCGAGTAGGTCGAGTAGACGGCCTGGGGTCGCGATGAGTAGATCGACACCTCTGGTCAGGATGTCTGCCTGGCGCTTGATCGGAACGCCACCGACCGCATTGGCCACACGCAAACCGATCTCGGTAGCGGCGTCGTCGAGTGCTTTGTGAATCTGGATCGCCAGTTCGCGGGTGGGAGCGAGCACCAAACCGCGCGGACGATTCCGCTTGCTGGCCCCGCCCTTGAGGCGCACCAACATCGGAAGCCCGAAGGCCAAGGTCTTTCCGGAACCCGTCGCGCCGCGCCCGAGAACATCCCGGCCGGCAAGGACGTCAGGGATGGTGGCCGACTGAATGGGGAAGGGAGCGTCGATGCCGTTTCGGCGCAACGCGTGCACCATCACGGCGGGGATTCCGAGGTCGACGAACGAACGCCCTTCGGTCGAGGTGGGCGAGTCGATCGTCGATTCCTGCATTTGTCCAGGCTACCGGGTATCGGTAGAGGCAGATGACCGCAACTACCGATACCCGCTGTGAATCAGGCCTCGATTTCGCTGCGGTCACCGCTCCACAGCGTGTGGAACTTGCCCGGCTTGTCGATGCGCTCGTAGGTGTGCGCGCCGAAGAAGTCGCGCTGACCCTGAGTCAGGGCAGCCGGCAGACGCTCCGCACGCAGACCGTCGTAGTACGAGAGCGAGGATGCGAACGCCGGTACCGGAATGCCGAGCATCGTCGCGGTGGCGACCACGCGGCGCCAGCTGTCGATGCCTGCCTCGATGGCCTCGCGGAAGTACGGCGCCAGGATCAAGCTCGGCAGGCTCGGATCTGCGTCGAATGCATCCTTGATGCGGTTGAGGAACTGCGCACGGATGATGCAGCCACCGCGCCAGATCGTTGCCAGGTCGGCAGGCTTGAGGTTCCAGTCGTACTCGGCGCTGCCGGCAGCGATCTGATCGAAGCCCTGCGCGTATGCCACGATCTTCGACGCGTACAGCGCTGCCTGGATGTCGGCGGCGAACTGCTCGGCGTCAGCAGGCTTGTCGCCGAGAGAACCGGCAGCCAGACCCTGCGCCTGAGCTGCGGCGCGCTGGTTGCGGCTACCGGACAGTGCGCGAGCAAACACGGCCTCGGCGATACCGGTGACCGGTACACCCAGATCGAGAGCGGACTTGACCGTCCAGCGGCCCGTGCCCTTCTGCTCGGCAGCGTCGACGATGACGTCGACCAACGGCTTGCCCGTCTCGGCGTCGACCTGGCGGAGCACCTCGGCGGTGATCTCGATCAGGTAGGACTCGAGCGTGCCCTTGTTCCACTCGGTGAAGACGTCCGCGACCTGACCGGCGTCGTAGCCCAGCGCGTCACGGAAGAGGTTGTACGCCTCGCCGATGAGCTGCATGTCGGCGTACTCGATGCCGTTGTGCACCATCTTGACGAAGTGACCGCTGCCGTCGGGGCCGATATGCGTGCAGCACGGGGTGCCGTCGACGTGAGCGGAGATGGACTCGAGAAGCGGGCCGAGAGCCTCGTACGACTCCTTCGGGCCGCCGGGCATGATCGACGGGCCGTTGAGTGCGCCTTCCTCGCCACCGGAGATACCAGCGCCGACGAAGTGCAGTCCGCGGGCACGGATCGCTGCTTCACGACGGATCGTGTCGGTGTACAGCGAGTTGCCGCCGTCGATGATGATGTCGCCGGGCTCCATGGCGTTCGCGAGCTCTTCGATGACAGCATCGGTCGGGGCGCCTGCCTTGACCATGATCAGAACGCGTCGCGGCTTCTGCAGTGCGGCAACAAACTCTTCGACGGTCTCGGTGCGCACGAAATCGCCCTCGGAACCATGCTCGGCGATCAAAGCATCGGTCTTCGCGATGCTGCGGTTGTGCAGGGCAACGGTGTGACCGTGGCGGGCGAAATTGCGGGCAATATTCGAACCCATGACGGCCAGGCCGGTGACGCCGATCTGAGCTCGGGGTGATTCGGTGCTAGTGGTTGACATGCTTACAGCTTTCCCTCTCGGTCCGCGGCTGTGAAATCCTGCGCTGTGCGCAGCCGGAAACTGTGCGGCCGCGACGCGCGTGAACATCAGACCGTGCATACAAAACACGGATGCAGATCACTTTAATTGCAGTGACCTGCATCCGTCTCGATACAGCTTCCGGCGCAGCCGGAAGGTTCTCAGTGTTCAGTTGTCGAGCCGCAGCTCAGCGTAGGTATTACCGCTGATCGCGCTTCGGGCCGTCGAATCCGTCATAGCTACGACGGTCGGTGCGGCTGCGGAAGCCACCACCACTGGTCGAGGCTGCGCGGTTGTCGCCACCGTCACGATTGCCCTGGTATCCACCGGAGGAGCGGTTGCCCTGGTAACCGGTCGAGGGGCGGCTGTCGCGATCACCGTACGAGCGGTTGTTGTCGCGGTTGCCCTGGTAGCCACCACCGGAAGAGCGGTTGCCCTGGTAACCGCCGCGGCTCTCGCCGTCGCGGCTTCCCTGGTAGCCACCACCGGAAGAGCGGTTGCCCTGGTAGCCCGTCGACGGGCGACTGTCGCGGTCTCCGTAGGACGGGCGGCTGTCGCGGTTGCCCTGGTAACCACCGCTGGAGCGGTCACCCTGGTATCCGGCGGAAGAACGGTTGCCCTGGTATCCGCCGCGGCTCTCGCCGTCACGGCTTCCCTGGTATCCACCCGACGAGCGGTTTCCTTGGTATCCGGTAGAGGGGCGGCTGTCGCGGTTGCCCTGGTAACCACCGCTGGAGCGGTCACCCTGGTATCCGCCGCGGCTCTCGCCGTCACGATTGCCCTGGTATCCACCCGAGGAGCGGTTGCCCTGGTATCCACCGGAGGCGCGGTTGCCCTGGTAGCCGCCGCGGCTTCCGCCACGATCACCGAAGGAGCGCTCGCCACGAGAAGAGCTCTCGCGCAACGGTTCTCCGGTCGGCTTCTTGGCGCCGGTGATGCGTGCCAGTTCAGCAGAACCCGGGGTGACAGCAACGGCTGCGGCGTTGACGCCGGCCATTCCGGTCAAACGCTTGAACTGACGCTTCTGGTTGGGCAGCACGATGGCGACAACGGTGCCCTTCTCGCCGGCGCGCGCGGTACGACCTGCGCGGTGCAGGTAGTCCTTGTGATCGGCCGGGGGATCGACGTGAACGACGAGGTCGATGCCGTCGACGTGGATACCGCGCGCTGCGACGTCCGTCGCGACGAGGACCGGGGTGCGGCCGTTCTTGAAACGCTCGAGGACGCGGGTGCGCTGGTTCTGGGCCTTGCCGCCGTGAAGCGACTCGGCAGCGATACCGACTGCACGGAGGCGGTCGGTGATTCCCTCGCAACCGAGCTTGGTGCGGGCGAACATGATCGTGCGTCCGTCACGGGCACCGATCTCGGCGAGGACGGAATCCTTCTGTCCACGGTCGACGAGGAGGACGTAGTGCTCCATCGTGTCGACGCTCGCGCGGCCGTCTTCGGTGGAGTGGGTGACGTGGTTGGCCAGGAACTGACGAACCAGCGACTGGACCTCACGGTCGAGGGTCGCCGAGAACAGCAGGCGCTGTCCGTCTGCGGGGGTCTCACCGAGGATCGAGCGAACCTCGGGCAGGAAGCCCATGTCCGCCATCTGGTCGGCTTCGTCGAGTGCGGTGATTTCCACCGAGTCGAGGATGCAGGTGCCCTGACGCAGGTGGTCGCCGAGACGACCCGGCGTTGCGACGAGGACGTCGACGCCGCGGCGAAGCTGATCGACCTGCTTGGCGAAGGGCGTTCCACCGACAGCGGGACGAACCGTCAGTCCGAGTGCACCGGCATACGAGTTCAGGGAGTCGACCACCTGGAAAGCAAGCTCACGGGTGGGGACGAGCACGAGAGCGCGGGGACGCTTGGCGGCCGGGCGATCTTCGTGGCGCGAGAGGCGGGTCAGCATCGGCAGGCCGAAGGCGAGAGTCTTGCCCGATCCGGTCTGTGCGCGGCCGAGAACGTTGGTTCCGGCGAGCGCGTCCGGGATGGACTGCGCCTGAATGGGAGACGGAACGGTGATGGAGTTGCGCGCCAATGCGGCAACAAGCTGCTCGGGCAGGCCGATCTCGGCGAAGGTGATACCCGGCTCGGTGGCGACTGCTTCTTCGGCAGCGGGGGTGTTGACGGTGGGGTCTTCGATGTTCTCGGAAGACGACATTTGGACAGCGTTGGTCACGCGGAAACCTCTCCGGACTACGGGCACGTCGCGGAGCGGAAGAAGCCATGCTGAAATACACGACACAGTTCGCAAAGGGACGAGCCAGGGCACATGTCACCTGGCAATCCGAACGCATACTGCGGGGAATTGGGCTGTGTGCCGTTATATGTTGACGGACCACGATGGTGGCCGTGGTCCACTCTACGCCACCGGCGACACCGAAGTCAGGTAACCCCGCCTGTGACCTGCACTACTACACGTGGTTGCGCTGGTCAAGACTCAGTATGCGTTGAAAAGCAGGCGAAGTTCGGTGAGCCAGGGCACTGCTACCGCCACGGTGGGCACCACAAGAATTGCAACCGCCCCCAGATACGCAAAAACTGCGATCCGAGGATCGGCATCGTCAGCGGAGAGGCGCTGCACTCGAATGAGCGTCGACGGACCACCTGCTGCCATCGCTCCGCGGGGTGCTGTCGATCCGGCACACGCGACCAGGGCTCGCGCCAGGGGAGTAGGGCCGGTGGCGCGCACAGCTGAATCGTCGGCGAGCAACTCCACCAGGAGCTGTACCGATCCCAGAGCCGACTTGCTACGGACGAAACGGGGAAACGCGTGATTGACAGCGGTGAACGCCTCGAGTACCAGGTCGTGACGCGCCCGCAAATGTGAGCGTTCGTGCGTCAGGATGGCCTTGACCTCGGCATGATCGAGGTTCTGCAAAGTGCCTTGACTGAGAACCACGCGTTGGCGCAGGCCCGGTAGGCAGTAGGCGATCGGTTCGTCCACGTCCAACACTCGCAGGTCGGGTGTGCGTTCCACCGAGGCGGGCATGGCACAGTCGTCGAGAAGGTCTACCAAGACGCGGTGCCGTGCACGGCGTCGTCGGGTCCTGACCGCGACCTGGATGATCGAGAAGATCAGCTTGGCGCCGATCAGGAGCGTCAGAGCAAAAACAACCACGTACAGAATCCACAGTGGCAACCCGAGTGCATCGATCTCGGCAGTCGGAGCCGTCGTCGGCCTACCGTCGGCGCCGGGAACGAGCAGCTGGCTGGCAATGGCCAGGCCCGAGCTGAATGCCGACAACACCGCAGCAATTGCGACGGCTTGCCACAGAACCAAAGCCGCGCGTGGAGCGCGGTAAGGCCACGTGGAGCGGCTCAGGAGTGCGGGAACCGGACCGGCCAGCAACAAGGCAAGCAGTCCGAAAACCAGCGCAGTAGTGGCGTTCATGTCCTACACATCATGCACGACGAAATCAGTTCGGCCTAGAAATTCCGGGCTGCGCAGCCTTTTTCGCGGACTCGCGCACCTCGAGGGCAGCAAGAGCTTCGCGGAGAGCATCGGCTTCGTCTGCATTGACCTGTCCCACGAAGTGGACAAGTGCCGCAGCGCGTCCGCCGGACTCGGGAGCCTGAGCCAGTGCGTCGACCATCAGGCTCGCGACCAGTTCTTCGCGCTTGTTGACGGGAAGATAGCGATGCGCGCGATCGTCACGCTGCTGAATCACCAGATGCTTCTTCGCCAGGCGCTGCAGAACGGTCATCACCGTCGTGTACGCCAATTCGCGATGCGTCGCGAGTGCCTCATGCACCTGTCGCACAGTTTGCGGTTCCGATGTGGACCACAAATGATCCATCACCGCGCGTTCGAGTTCACCTAGACCTGCCATTCTTCGATTCTACGGACTTCCACGACGAAATACGTACTACTGGTAGTAGTAACCGTCTCCGCAGGGGTGTGGTATTGGCCATAGTGATCTGCATGACGGTTACGGTGGTGTGAGTAGACAGAAATGCCGATACTGGGCAAGCCCACAGTCGATCCGCAGAAAGTAGCCGCACGTAGATGACGATCGACAGTTCGCCGGGCACCACGGAATCGACATCACGGATACGGGCACTTGCGCAGAAGGCTGCCGACATTGTTCGTTTCGGCATCCGCGATGCACCGTTGACGGTCGTCCTCCTTCTCACCATGTGGATCCTGGGTGCTGCCACCGGCAGCCTCGTACACGGACCGTCCCGCGATCTCGAGCACACGATCGGTGCGGGAATGGGTTCGATCCAGCACGGACGTATCTGGACTCCGCTCACCTCTGCTCTGTGGGCAGGAAACCTGCTCGGGTACATCGGTGCGAGTGTGCTCCTGATCGCTGTCGCGGCACCCCTCGAGCGGCGGATGGGAACGGTCAAGCTCGCAATTGCCGGAGCGAGCACCCAGATTCTCGGTGTTCTCCTCGGACTCGGCTGGGCTTCGTTCGTGAAGGTGTTCGATTCCAACTGGGGATTCCGTCTACACGTCGGCTCTGCTGTCGGCGCGAGTGCGTGGATCGTCGGCGCCGCGATGGCCGCCAGCTCGAACATGGGCACTTTGTGGCGTCGACGCATCCGCGTCGGCACCCTGGCCTTGACCATCACCTTGGCGTTGTTCAGCGGCCAGCTGCAAGACGTCATCAGGTTCTTCGCCGCGGTCGTAGGGCTGGTGATCGGGCAGTGGATCGTGGGACGGTCGGCTCGCGGCGAGCGCATCGCCGGGACCCAGAGGGAAGGTCGCGTTCTCGTCGCCATCGTCGTGGCGGCCAGTGCGATCGGACCGATGATCGCCGCGCTGTCCCCGCAAGCGGTGGGCCCACTCGCCGTGCTGCGGGATCTCTTCCGCGGCGTTCCCTGGACGGTCGCAGAAGTTCGCGAGCTGTGCGCCGAGTCGGCGTCGGATCCGGACTGCCGACGCGGCCTACTCGAGCTGAGACTTTCGGGCATCGGGCCGACTCTGCTCTCGTTGATGCCGTCGATTTTCGTTCTGGTATTGAGTGACGGGCTCCGTCGAGGCCGAAGATTCGCCTGGATTGCGACTGTCTGCGCTCAGGTCGTCCTACTGGTCCTCTCGATCGGGAACTTCGTCATCAGGTTCGTCGACGCCGTGGACAGCGACAGCCTGTTCTACGGAATCAGTGATCCGAACGTGTACCGCACTCTGGTGCCGTTCCTGACGCCGCTGTTCGTGCTGATCCTGTTAATCTCCACACGTCGATACTTCGACGTGGCGGCACCGGCCAAGACGTACCGGCGTCTGGGCGTTGCGATCGTGGCGTTGCTCGGGGTCCTCGCCGTGATCTACGTGGGCGGCGGAATGCTCGCCAGGCACGGGTTCGACCGCGAGCCGACGGTCGCGATGTTGCTCGCGGACTTCCCTCAGCGCCTCGTACCGCCGGTGTACCTACAGTTGATCGACCCGCGCCTGCTTCCCGTGGACATCGAGTCGACGTTGCTCTTCGAATGGACCGGCGTCGTGTTCTGGGGCGTTGCCGCCGTGTTGGTTTTCGTGAGTTTCCTCAAGCCGGTCAAGACCGCCGATCCCGAAGCCGCCGAACGAGCGCGATCTATGTTGATCGCCGGTACCGGCAGCCCGTTGTCGTGGATGACGACGTGGAAGGGGAACACCTACTGGTTCAGCGCGGACGGTTCGAGTTACGTCGCGTATCGCGTCATCGGCGGCGTTGCTCTCACCACTGGTGATCCGGTCGGTCCTCCCGATCGCATGCGCGCAGCGATCGAGGAGTTCGCCGAGTTCGCGTCGTCGAACGGGTGGATACCGTGCTTCTATTCGGTGACGGACGAGGCGCGCACCATCACCGATTCCATGGGCTGGAGCGGTCTACAGGTCGCCGAGGAAACGGTCCTCGATCTGGGCGGAATCGCGTTCACGGGCAAGCGGTTCCAGGACGTGCGCACCGCACTGAACCGGGCGAAGAAGTCCGGTATCTCCGCCGAGTGGATTTCCTTCCCTCATGCACCTCTCGCGATCAAGGATCAGATCGTCGCGATCTCGGAAGAATGGGTAGCGGACAAGGGGATGCCCGAGATGGGATTCACTCTCGGGGGACTCGACGAGGTCGACGACGAACAAGTGCGGTGCCTGATTGCCGTCGACGAGGATCGCACCGTGCACGGTGTCACGTCATGGCTACCGGTGTACCGCGACGGCAAAGTCGTCGGCTGGACCCTCGACTTCATGAGGCGACGCTCCGAAGGGTTCCGTCCCGCGATGGAGTTCCTCATCGCTTCCGCTGCACTCAAATTGGAGGAGGAGGGCGTCGAGTTCCTCAGTCTGTCCGGCGCGCCGTTGGCGACCATTGCCGGCGACTCCGGTACGGACTCAGCCGCGACCAACGCAGACGAACCTGAGGCCACGACCTTCTCGGCAATGATGGACAGCGTGCTCGACCTACTCGGTCGCACCCTGGAACCGGTGTACGGATTTCGATCGCTGTTGGCCTTCAAATCGAAGTTCCAGCCTCGGTACGTGCCGATGCACATGACTTTCGCCGATCCAGCCGCGTTGCCGAGCATCGGCAACGCGGTCGGACGGGCATACCTGCCGACCGTGACGATCGGTCAAGGTTTCAAACTCGTTCGGACGATTCTGGGTCGCTGATTCGCGATCGTCACGCAGGCTTTGCCGGCCCGCCGACGGCGCCGAACACGTGCCGGGTGCCGATCGGGACGATCAGCGGCCGATCCGAAACGGGATCGTCGATAACGGCAGCTTCGAGACCGAACACCTCGAGCAGAAGTTCCGCGGAAATGATGTCTTTGGGGACACCTGAAGCGACGACGGCGCCGTCGCGCATCACGATCAGATGATCGCTGTATCGGACCGCGAGATTGAGGTCGTGCAGAACCATCACCACGGTGCGCCCCATTTCCTCGTGGAGTTGATCCACCAGGTCGAGGACTTCCATCGAATGCGCAAGGTCGAGGTACGTGGTGGGCTCGTCGAGGAGCAGGATGTCGGTTCCCTGGGCGAGAGCCATCGAGATCCAGGCTCGCTGACGCTGGCCGCCGGACAATTGATCGACCGGCCGATCAGCGAGGTCGGAGACACCGGTCAGCTCCAGTGCTTCCGCGACCTCGCCCTCGTCGTCCGCGGACCACTGCCGAATCCACGACTGGTGCGGGTGGCGTCCACGCGAGACCAGATCGGCGACAGTGAGTCCTTCGGGCGCAACCGGAGTCTGGGGGAGCATGCCGAGCACCCGGGCGACTTCCTTGGTCTTCATCGAACTGATCGCCTTGCCGTCGAGGATGACCGATCCACCCTTGGGCTTGAGGAGACGACCGAGCGCACGGAGAAGTGTCGACTTGCCGCAACCGTTGGGTCCGATGACCGTCGTGATCACGCCGGTGGGGATCTCGAGATCGAGTCCGTCGACGATGATGCGATCCCCGTACCCGAGCGTCAGATTCTGCGCGACGAGACGCGAAGGAGCGTCGGTGGACTGGGCGATGGTGGTCATGCTGTGACCTTCCGATTGTTACGAACCAACAGGTAGAGCAAGAACGGGCCGCCCAGAGCGGAAGTCACGATTCCGACAGGGAGTTCCACAGGCAGAATTGTTCGAGCGATGACGTCACTGCCGACCACCAGTACAGCACCGGTCAGTGCGGAAGCCACGATGGGCGGGCCGGCCGAGCGCACCAGGCGCATGGCAACCTGTGGCGCCGCCAAAGCGACAAAGCCGACCGGACCTGCTGCTGCGGTCGCGATGGCGGCCAGTGCCACGGCGGAAAGCAACAGTTTGGCCTGCGATGATTGCAAGCGAACACCGAGTGAGGTGGCGTTGTCGTCGCCCAACCGCAGCGCTCCCATGGTGAACGAGGCGATCACCGCGTAGCCGCCGACTACTGCGACGGCGATCGCGACGGGCCACATCTGATTCCAGGTGGCACCGTTGAGCGAGCCGTTGAGCCACACCTGTGCGCGGGAGGCGTCGTTGATGTCCGCCGAGATGAGCAGCCATCCCGTCGCTGCAACCAGCATGGCGTTGATGCCGATACCGATCAGGATGAGGCGGAAACCCTCTACACCTTTGCGCCACGCCAAGGCGTAGATCACCACAGCTGTCAGCAGACCGCCACAGAGCGCAGCCAACGGAATGCCCAGTGTGGCAAGCATTCCCACGAACGAGCCACCGCCACCGAGGACGATGAGAGCAACCGCGGCAGCACTCGATCCGGCCGTGATTCCGAGGATGTCCGGGCTGGCGAGGGCATTGCGGGCAATCGTCTGGGTGACTGCACCGGCAATGCCCAGTGCCATACCGATGAAGAGGGCGGTGAGCGACCGCGGAAGTCGAAGGTCGAAGACGATCAGGTTCTGCGTCTTGCTTCCATTGCCGAGCAGTACGGAAATGACGTCGGGGATCGAGATCGGGTAGTCGCCACGTCCGATGTTGATGCAGAGCAGAAGGAACAGCGCAACTGCGAGGGCAATGCTCACCGACACCGCAAGCGGGCGATAGACCAGCGAGAATCCACCGAGGCGGATCGACTTACGAGAGGGGACGGTCCGGGGGAGTACCCGAATTTCCTGCTTGAGCGTCACAGACTTGCCAACTTCCTGCGGCGTACGAGAGCGATGAAGAACGGAGCGCCGAAGAGGGCCAGGATGATGCCGACCTGCAACTCACCGGGGCGCACGACCACGCGACCGATGATGTCCGCGGTGATCAACATGACTGCACCGAGCAAGCCCGCGTACGGGACCAGCCAGCGGTAGTCGGGTCCGGTGATGGCCCGGGCCACGTGGGGGACCACCAAACCGATGAACGCGATCGGACCACACGCCGCGGTGGCGGCGCCGGTCAGCAGGGTGATCGCGACGATGCCGAGTGTGCGACTGAACGCGATGTTGGTTCCCAAGGCTTTGGCAACGTCTTCACCCAGGCTGAGGACATTGAGCCCCGGCGTACTTGCCAAGGCGATGACCAAACCGAGTATCAGGAAAGGCAGGACCTGCCACAGGACGTCGAACCCGCGCCCGGATACCGAACCGACGACCCAGAACCGGTAGGCGTCCAAGCTGGTCTGGTCGAGGATGATCACGGCGTTGGTCATGGCTTGCAGGAAGAACGCGACGGCCGCGCCCGCCAGAGCCAGACTCAGAGGGCTGGCGCCGCCGTTTCCGATCGAGGACAAGCCGAAGACGACGATGCTGGCCACGAAAGATCCTGCGAACGCGAACCAGAGGTACTGACTCGGTGCGGTGAAGCCGAAGAGGTAGATCGCCATGACGACGAAGAACGCTGCGCCTGCGTTGAGGCCGAGTAGACCGGCATCCGCCAACGGGTTACGTGTGTGTCCCTGAATCAGCGCGCCGGCGATACCGAGTGCGATGCCGACAACGAGACCCAGGATGGTTCGCGGAGCGCGCAGGGTCCGCACGATGATGTCGGTCTGGGTGCCGTCAGAACTGAAGATGGCATGGAAGATTTCGGCAAACGTCAACGGCCGAGCGCCCACCGCGATGCTCGCGAGCATGACAAGTGCGAGAAGAACCGTCAGGACCGCGAGACCGATCAGGCGGCGCCGACGAGTTGCCCCGACGCTGTTGTCGCGCGCGAGTTCCTCGAAACCTTCGTCGCGTGCCGTGCTCTCACGGACCACCTCGATTCCGCTTCGATCGAAGGGTCTGCGTAGAGCCCGGCGAACACCGATGGGCTGTTTGGTCTTCGCGTCACGCGTGACCAGTCCGACCCATCCCTTTCCCGAGGTCCGACCCGTGGCGCCTTCACGGAATCCGAGGTTCCAGACGAGGAGACCGACGGCGATGGCTATCGCCGTCCCACCGAACACGGCGCGGTCGGCCTCGCCGCCTCCGTTGTCGTCACGGAGCGACTGAACGATGTACCAGCCGACGAGCAACGGAAGCAGGAACACTCCCGCGTCGAAAAACCCAGCTAGGACACGCATTCGGACAGGAGCCGGGCCGCGCGGCACTATGCGCCGTCCGTACGTCTCGCTGGGTCCTCGGGGATGTCCGTTCCCGAGTGGTTTGGTCATGGTCACTGGCGGTTCGAGCTCCTGGTCTTTGTGCGCAGGGAATTCGCATCTTAGGTTACGGAACCCTATGTGGGCGCGCTCCCCGCGGGGCAAGTTCCTGTGAATATGCGGTGCCCAGCGTCACAGTTCTTTACTCTTGAATTATGGTGAGGCTAACCTACATTAGGAACCACAAGACAACTTCGGCCGATTGGAGTGCACGGTGACCGTCACCTTGACCACCCAGCATGCGGATGTTCGTGAATTCGAACTCCGGTCGAACGCATTGAGCCGCACCAGCGTTCGCCTACGAGCACTCAACCCCGACTATCCTCGCGTCTATGCGGTTGCCGCCATGGCAGGCGAAGGCAAACGGCGCTGGTGGCAACTGAGTGAGGGTCTGCGCGGGGATCGGGTGCATCAGATGTTCGCCCGTTCACTTCAAGACCTCGACAGCGCTGAAGCTGCCGCGATCCAGGTCGCGACGTCACTTATTCATGCCGTGGTCGGCAGGGTGGCCGCGTCGATCGTCTCCGAAGGGTCCGCATGGGACCCAGGGCTGGAGAATCTGTTCATACACATGGACAGCGACGGTGGGATCGACTGGGCCGGCGTGGTCGACGAGACGCTGCGCGTGGCCCCGAACGGGCGAGAGGCCGGAAGCGACGGCGTCGTCGACATGCCCTGCGAAGAGGCGCTCCTTATTTGGACTGCGCACCGCTGCCTGACATCGCTGCGTGCCATCTACGACGCCGTCTCCCGATGTGCACCCGTCGACCAGTTCCGATTCTGGGGCCTGGTGGGGGAGTCGATCCTGGGCGCAGCCGCTTATGTTCCCATCCTGGCCGGTGAAGGCGAATCCGCAGCACAGCGTCGGGGGCAGGGTCTTCTCGACGCCTTTGTCGCAGCCGGGTTGCCGGTCCGCGCGCGCCGCAAGGTCTCGCTGCGTCCTCGTTGGAACCAATTCGATGAAGGGCTTGCTAAATTAGGTCAGCCTTGCCTATGATTGTGGAACACCTCGCGGAGAGTTGCACACCGCGAGAGTGGCGAAACTGCCGGACCGCGCCGGAGTCCTGAGGGCTGCAGAGACTCCCGGTCCTTCCCACGGCGGGTTTCACATCGAATGATGTGAAACCCGCCGGTTCTTTATCCAGACCTGATTCCAAGCTCGAGTTACCTCTCGTGTAATCAGATAGGGAGTGGCAGCCACACCGGCGCCAGAGAATCACAGATGGAGATGGCATGGTCGACACTGCTGAGACCGCAGAGATGATGAAACGCCTCGGAACGGGCTTCGACGCCACCATCGGCCTGGAATACACCGAACTGAGCTCGGACCGTGTGCGGGCACAGTGGACCGTCAAGCCCACGCTGCACCAGCCGGCAG
Source organism: Rhodococcus sp. P-2 (assembly GCF_016598535.1). GTDB lineage: Bacteria > Actinomycetota > Actinomycetes > Mycobacteriales > Mycobacteriaceae > Rhodococcus_F > Rhodococcus_F baikonurensis. Next base: position 5,145,789 of record NZ_CP066779.1, read on the forward strand.
GGATCCAGCACGGAGGCGTGTACTGCTCGGTGGTGGAGTCTCTCGCCAGCGTCGGCGGCACCGTGTGGCTGGGCGAGCGAGGCCACGTGGTCGGAGTCAACAACAACACCGACTTCCTGCGCGCAACGCGGGAAGGGACTCTCACCGCAGAAGCCACACCGATTCATCGCGGACGTACCCAGCAACTCTGGGAGGTTCGCATCACCGACGAGAACGACCGACTCGTTTCCAAGGGGCAGGTTCGCCTCGCCAACATCACCGAGGTGGCGAAGATCGGCAACTGACGACACGACAGTCGATCAAATGACGAAGGGCGGCAGTGGAGTTCAACTCCACTGCCGCCCTCGTCATTCGCTCAGATACTGATCGATCAGCCGGCAGCCTTCTGTTGCTTGCCTGCCGTCTTCTTGGTTTCGCCGTTGGAAGCGCCGCCGGACCCCGTCGCTTCCTTGTTCTTCTTCTCCAACTCGCCCATTGCGTTTCGCGCGAAGACCTGCTGCTCGGTGGACGCCATCTGAGCACGGCCACGCCCGAAGAACGTCACTGCCCACGACAAGAGCGTCGAGGCGCGTGAACGGAATCCGACGAGGTACAGGAGGTGAATTGCCAGCCAGGCGACCCACCCGATGAAGCCGCTGATCTCGAGCTTGCCGACTTTCGCCACCGCACTGAAGCGCGAGATGGTTGCCATGCTGCCCTTGTCGAAGTACTTGAACGGAACTCGTTCCGACGGCGACTTACCGTCCAGTGAGGCTTTGATCTGCTTGGCCGCATACTTGCCGCCTTGCATGGCGACCTGCGCCAATCCGGGGAGCTTGTCGAGCGACATCATGTCGCCGATGACGAAGACGTTGGGGTGTCCGGGAAGCGACAGGTCAGGATTGACCATGACGCGGCCGGCACGGTCGGTTTCGCCGCCGCTCTGCTCTGCGAGTTGCTTGCCGAGCGGGCTCGCCTGAACTCCGGCGGACCACACCTTGCACTGTGACTCGATACGGCGCAGCGTGCCGTCCTTCTCCTTGATGATCAGACCGTCGTTGTCGACATCGGTGACCATCGCGTCGAGCTGGATCTCGACGCCGAGCTTCTCGAGCGTCTCGGCCGCCTTGCGGCTGAGCTTCCCGCCGTACACGGGCAACACTGCAGGGGCACCGTCCAGGAGCACGACGCGGGCTTCACGTGGATCGATCTTCCGGAAAGCGCCGTCGAGCGTGCGACGGGAAAGCTCGGCGATCTGTCCGGCCAACTCCACCCCGGTGGGGCCGGCACCGACCACGACGAAGGTGAGCAAACGCGCGCGCTCCGCAGGATCGTCCGACAGCTCGGCCTGTTCGAACGCGCCGAGGATTCGTCCGCGCAGTTCGAGGGCGTCGTCGATCGTTTTCATGCCGGGTGCGAACTCTGCGAACTGATCGTTGCCGAAGTACGACTGACCGGCACCTGCTGCCACGATCAGGCTGTCGAACGGCGTCACGGTGACGCGTTCGAGAAGACGCGAGGTCACCGTCTGGTTCTCGAGATCGATGGTCTCGACCTCGCCGAGCAGGACCTGGGCGTTCTTCTGCTTGCGCAGCACCAGTCTCGTGGCGGGAGCGATGTCGCCGACCGAGAGGATGCCGGTGGCAACCTGATAGAGGAGCGGCTGAAACAGATGGTGGGTTGTACGCGCGATCATCGTGATGTCGGCATCGGCTTTTTTGAGAGCCTGAGTGCCGAACAGTCCTCCGAAGCCGGAACCGATCACCACTACGCGGTGGCGGTGCGGTTCAACCGACTGGATGCTCATTCCGTACTCCTCGAGTTCTAGGCGACAGTCCTACGGTAGTCCCACCGCGCGCGAGCTTCTCTGTGAGCAGCCCGGCAAGCGCAGCCGTGTCCGAATCGATCAAGCAGCCTCGAGTGTGATCACTCCCGATGCGATCCGCTTCGCCGAACCGGGGGTGATCACCACCTTCGTCGAGGTGCGGCTACTGGCGGACCGACAAAATGAACAGCGCGATGCACCCGCCGACGAAAACCAGGATCGACAGTGCCACCGACGCATACCCGACACCCACTCCAATTGCTGCCCAGTCCATGTGCTCAACCTCTCGTGTATTGCAATCTGGGGGTCAGATCACATTTGCCTGGTGTCATCACACCTCATCGACCCCTACTTCCGAAACCCGGCACGCCCAACCATTGACATGCAAGTAAATGCTTGCATATTGTGAAGTGGTGGACGACCGGATGAATGCAGTGTTCAAAGCGCTTGCCGATCCGACACGGAGGCTTCTTCTGGACCGCTTGTTCGTAGTCAACGGACAGTCACTCGGCGAGTTGTGCGACAGCCTCGACATGAGTCGGCAGGCAGTCACCCAGCACCTTGACGCGCTGGAGGATGCAAATCTGATCAGCACGGTCAGGCAGGGGAGATCCAAGCTCCACTATCTCAATCCCGTTGCGCTCGAAGAAATTCGAGAGCGGTGGATCAACAAATTCGAGGTACCGCGCCTGAACGCGCTCAGTGCCGTCAAAAGACTCGCGGAGGAAGCCATGGCCGACAAGCCCAGTTTCGTGTACGTCACCTACATCGCCAGCACGCCCGAAAACGTGTGGAAAGCACTGACGGACGCCCAGGCCACAGCGGAATACTGGGGACACAGCAACGTCTCCGACTGGCAGCCCGGATCGACGTGGGAGCACCGCCGGATCGACGGTTCGAACATCGCCGATGTGGTCGGCACCGTAGTCGAGAGCAACCCCCCGTCGAGGTTGGTCACCACCTGGGCCGACCCGAACGGCGAACCGGGCGTCGACATCTCGCGGGTGAGCTTCGACATCGAAGCATTCGACGCGATAGTGCGCCTGACCGTCAAACACACCGATCTCGCCGACGAATCGGCCCGGATGGAGGTTGCCGGCGGATGGTCTGCCGTGTTGTCGAACCTGAAGTCTTACCTCGAGACCGGAAACACTCTTCCCGTGGCACCGTGGGAGATGCCGGTCGGTTGACGGTTGTCGACCAGGACAAACGCGCGGTACGGCCGGGAAGAGTTCGCCGTACTCCTGCCCGAACTGTCGGTCCAGTCCGGTCTCAAATCCGCATAACCGTCAAATATCGGCGCGTTCAGTCTGTAAAGTTGCCAGATGGATGCTAGCGTTTGCTCCGACATCGAGTGAGGACGACCTCGTCTCGCAGGCAGGGGAGAAACGCTATGGGCGGCGACGCTTTTCAGAATGTTCCGGTTGATCGACGCAAGTTCGTCAAGACAGTTCTGGCGGCCTCGGCGGTAACTGTGCCCGTCGTGACGTCCATCAGCCTCGGTGGTGCGGCACCGGCCTTCGCAGCCGGTGACACGCCCAATCTTTCCGGAGCGCCTGGTCGTGGCCAGCAGAATCCGAGTCAACCAGGCGGTGAGCAGCCCGGCGGGAATCAACCCGGTGGCAATACTCCCGGAGGGAACGAGCCGGGCAATCCAGGGTCGTCGGGAAGTTCAGGGTCGTCGGGTAGTTCGGGTAGTTCCGGGAGTTCGGGATCGTCGGGAAGTTCCACAGGTTCCGGATCAACCGGTAGTTCCACAGGTTCGGGTGGAACTACTACAGCCAAGCCAACCGGCCCCACCGCGCCGACGGAGCCGACTGTCCCCACTGTGCCGACCGTGCCGACCACGCGCACCGAGCCGACTGTCCCGACTGTCCCGACTCCGCCGACAGATCCCACCGAGCCTGCGTAACCGATACGACGCCACTGGTTACCAGGGAGCACACCGATGACCGAGTTCGACGTCGCCTTGCACCGCGCTCTGAAGAACCTTCAGAGCGCGGGCCCAGTCAAGGTGAAGGAGACTCCGCCGCACGGAAAGCCGGCTGATCTCACTATCGCAATTGCGACCTATGACGATTTCGACGGCGCATACTTCACGATCCACTCGATCTTGGTTCATCATCGGGAGATTCTGGACAGAGTCGAGTTCGTGTTGCTGGACAACAATCCCGAAGGATTGCCGGCGCCGATGCTCGAATCGTTTGCGGGGTACATCGATCGGTTCCGCTACATTCCGTTCACCGACGTTCGATCGACTGCGGTGCGGGACGTGCTGTTCCGCAAGGCAACCGGAAAGTATGTCCTTGTCCTCGACTCGCATGTGATCCTGGCACCGGGATCGTTGTCGGCGCTGCTGACGTATTTCGACGCAAATCCGGAAACCGCCGATTTGATCCAGGGACCGATGCTCTCCCAGGATTCCTCACACATCGCGGCTACCCACATGGACCCCAAGTGGCGCAACGGAATGTTCGGCTCGTGGGGAGTCGATCCGCGCGCGAAGCAGCACCCCGACATGCCTTTCGAGATTGTCATGCAAGGCCTCGGCGCTTTCGCCTGCAGGCGTGAGGCTTGGCCGGGATTGAACTCGCACTTCACCGGATTCGGCGGTGAAGAGGGATACATCCACGAGAAGTTCCGGATCAACGGCGGCAAGGTCGTCTGCCTTCCGGCATTCGGTTGGCACCATCGATTCGAGCGTCCCGCGGGTGTTCCGTACCGCATAAATTGGGAAGACCGCGTTCACAATTACCTGCTCGGGTGGAACGAGGTCGGTTGGGACATCGATTCGCTCCATCGTCAGTTCTCCAAATACCTCGGTGATTCATATCCCGAGATTCGTCGCCGTGCCGAGTTGAGCGTCCAGCGACCCGACCTGGCCTTTGGTGGGGTGATCGTTCTCAGCGACGACCGCCGAGTCGCTCCCTGGCGTTCATGCCTGGCGGAGGCCGCGTCGATCGAACTGACCGTTCACCGTGCCATTCCGTCGCAGGACGACGGTCTGGACGGGTGGAGGACGGCGTCTGCGTTCGTCGCCGGACTCGACAAGGCAATTCTGCTGGGCTGGAAGTCTGTGGTTTTTCTGGACGAGGCGCGCGTGATCGAACCCGCCCTTGCGTACAAACTGCGAAACATTGCCGACGACCTCCCCGCTGAGGCCGATTCGGCTGTCGTCCACGCGCACGGCGAAGACCTGGTCGGGGCTGCACTGGTTGTTCGTGCGGCGGCATACCGAACTTTGCGAGACGAACTCTCACTGAGCATCAGCGGATCTCTGCCATCAGATTTTTCACTGGCAACCTATCTGCTCGAGCGGGGCGCAGTCGACGTCGTGCTCGATTGCTCTCTGTCGCCGGTGCGAGTACTTGGAGAGCCTGACCCGGTTATCGAGGATTCGAAGTCGGACCTCGGTGTTGTCGTCGTGAATCTCGATCTCGACATCGACAGGTGGAAGGCGTCCTGGCATCGATTCATTCGCTTACCGCGCGTGGCAGCGGTGGAAAGAGTGGCGGCTTTCGACGACGCCACGAATCAGGATGCCGCCTTTGCCGTCTCGTGGCGTCGTGCGGTTGCTCGCGCTACCGAGAAGGGCTGGGATTCGGTCCTCATCACTGCCGACGACGTGAATGTGCTGGACGCATCGGCGTCGATTCTGGAGCATGCACGTCGAGAGCTCGACCTCCGCCCCTGGGATGTCGTCCAACTCGGACACGACGCGAAATCGGGGGACGGAGCGCTGCTCGACGGTTCGGCGATGCTACGCACCAGTCCCGAGAACCGTGGAGTTCACGCTGTTCTCGTTCACTCGCGCGCCTTCGAGCGAATTCTCGACGCGATTGCGGATCCGGAGGCAGATCCCGAAGCATTCGGAAAGTGGGCGGGTCACCACCGAACTCTGGGCGACTACCTGGTGGAGGCGAATGCCGGGGGAATGCTCACCTGTCTGACACTCGCCCCCGGCATCGCCTCCACCCGCAGCCTGCTTCGTTCGGGCGCAATCGAATCCGAATACTCACGACGCTTCTCGCTCTGACCTCACCACCGACACGAACATCGGATTCGCCGCAACAAGGAGGTATCTTGACCGAACTACTCGAAGACGCGAGGCCCCAACGCTCACAGGCGGTGGAGAGCAACGATCTCACCGACGGTGTCGTGCTGTACGACAGCTCCAGCGAAGTTGCCCATCACCTCAACCCCGTCGCGACTTTGGTGTGGGAACTGTGTGACGGCCGGACCGTCAGTGACATCGTCCAGGCGGTCGTTGAGGTACTCGAGATCCCCGTCCATGATGCGGAGTCGGTAGTGAACGAGACCTATGGACAGCTGAGCGCCTCGCGTCTGCTGGTGTGAGAATCCAGTGACAGGCAACCACGTACCGCAATTCCGGGCGCACTACCTGTGGGTTGATGCGATTGTGCGCGGCCCCGCCATCCCTGAACTCGGTGTCGTCGAGCATCGAATTGCGAGCCCCTGGCCTGCGGGATACGACGTCGGAGTCCGGATCGAGCGAAACCGATCGACGTTCGGGCTCTGGGACGCCACCATCGAATCGACCATCGACGGCAGCAGTGACACGCTGACCGGTCTCGACGCCCTCCACCTCGCAGAGAACGTGTACCGCAGCGTGCACCGGGATGTCATGAAAGCCGCCCATGGCGAACAGTGGACTCGCCTGCACGCTGCTCTGGTCGACTGCGACGGTGTGCGAGTGGCAATCGCCGGACACTCCGGCGCCGGCAAGACCACCTTGGCTCTCGCCCTCGCTTTACGGGGCGCACAATTGCGCGCTGACGAAGGCGTCTTCATTCGTGGCACCGAATCGGTGGGCTTACCGCGTCGAGTTCACCTCAAAGCGGGTACGTTCGATGTTCTCCCCGAGGTCAAGGCACACGATTCGCTGTATCTCCCGTATGCCCCGCCGGTGTGGGCGCTGGACCCGTCAACTCTGTCGATACCGCCAGACGCCGACTCGGCGGTTCGCGGAATCGATCTGGTGCTGATTCTCGACGGTTGGGACGAGGGGACGACACGCATCGCACCGATGCCTGCAGCCCAGGCGATACAGTCACTGGCCGAGCAATCAGCCCTGTGGTCCGACAATCACGGATTGACTCTGAGAAACACCGCTGCTCTACTCTCGAATGCCCCGTGCTACAGAATGATTCGGCATCACGGCGATACCGGCGCCGACGCCGTGGAGAAACTGGTGGCGTCATGCGTGACACCCGGTACCTGATTTCCATGCTGGACTCCGAGCACGGGGCCGACCTCATCCGTTCGTGTTCGCCGCAGGATTGGCCGAGAGTCATCGACACCGCTGCCAGGCACAAGGTGTTGCCGCTGCTGGCCGCCCGCGCAGTCGACGCCGGCTTCGCCTCAGTCCTGCCTGCGAGTTTCGCGGAAATGCTGTCGGAGTCCGGAGCTACCGCGTCGAGTCCGGAATTGACGCTGAGCCTTGTCCATCACCGAAACGCGCGTCGTATCGCGGACCTCGACGCGCAGCGCGTAGAACTGCAAGAGTTGTTACACAGCAGCGGATTTCCAACGGTCGCACTGAAAGGTGCTGCCCTTCTCGAGCGAAGAATCTGGCCGAATCCGGCAGCACGACGGATGACGGACATCGACCTCTTGGTCGTCGATCCCGCACACGCCGTTCCGGCCAACGACGCGATCCTCGACTTCGGCTATCGAATGGTCCGCCCGGACGAGGTGGTGGGGGATTCCATCGATCGCGACGATCACCAGGAACCTGCGCTCCTGCGCGACGACCGTCACGGCTCCGTCGAAATTCATTCGCACTTGCTTCCGCGGTTCGCTCGTCATGCGTTGACCCGGGAGGCGGCGGTCCGAGGCATCAGCACGGGGACCGAAGGATCAAGACTCGAGATTGCCGATGTCACGCTGCATGTCATCGCTCACGCGCGACTCGCCGATCGGGCCTTGATTCGCGCCGATTTGTCGTTGAACAGCGTCTTCGACGTGGGGTACCTGCTCACTTCCGAACCGGAACTCGCTGTGACGCTCTCCAGACGCCAGTTGCCACGCGATGTCCGTCGGGCGGTGAACGTCCACTGGGCGGCGGTGGAATCGATCTTCGGCGTCAGTACCGGAGTGACGACCATCTCGGCGCGTTGGCGGTGGCAATGGACGCTGTGGTTGGCGGATCGCCCGCGGCTGCACTCGCTGTACCGCGATCTGGTTATGGTGCCGCTCTTTCTCGACCGTGATCGGCTCTCCATCCGGGACGGGTGCGACCTACGCGGATGGGACTTGGCGCGCGCACGCGTGTCTCACTTCCTCCGTCTTGCGAGGACTGCCGTCGAGGATGCCGGGGGAGCAGCATGAAAGTCCTCATCACCGGCGGAGCGGGATTCATCGGAAGCACCGTGGCGTCGAAGTGCGTCGACGCCGGGATGGATGTCATTGTCCTCGACAGCCTGCTGACCGGCCGTGCCGAGTTTGCACACCGATTCCCGTTCTACTGCGGTGACATCGCGGACGAGAAACTGCTCGACAGGATATTCGCGGATCATCCCGATATCGATGCCACAGTTCACTGTGCGGCTCTGATCGTGGTCGGAGATTCCGTGAGCAGCCCGGCGCGGTACTACGAAAACAATGTCTCCAAGTCACTGACGCTGGTCTCGAGTGTCCTTCGGAACGGGTGCAAGCGTTTCGTATTCAGTTCCTCTGCGGCGGTGTACGCGCCGAGCGACGGTGGATGTGTCGACGAACATTGGCGGATCGAACCGCAGAGTCCCTACGCGCACAGCAAAGCGCAGTTCGAAACGATGCTCGACGACATCGTGGCGGCCACAGGTTTGTCGGCGATGTCTCTCCGATACTTCAACCCTGTGGGGGCAGATCCCGAACTGCGAAGCGGAACAGCATCGGCACGCCCCACACACGCACTCGGAAAGCTGTTCGAATCATATTCGACACGAACACCTTTCAGAGTCGCGGGGACAGATTGGCCGACGCGCGACGGGTCCGGCGTGCGCGACTACGTTCACGTGTGGGACCTTGCGGACGCTCATGTTCGCGCATTGGAAAGCTTCGACCGGATCACCGCTGATTCATCACGCCTGACTGTGGTCAATGTGGGCAGTGGGCGGGGAACCACGGTATGGGAACTCATTCGCACCTTCGAGAACGTGCTCGGCAAAAACATCGACGTGGTCGTTGCAGCCCGACGCACCGGTGACACTGCCGGCGCCTACGCGTCGAACGATCGTGCGTTGCGACTACTCGGGTGGGTGCCGACGTTCACCCTGGAACAGGGGATCGAGGATACCGCACGGTGGCTGGCAGTGCGGCCGCACCTGCTGAATTCGGTGTAGCCGAACGTCAGCCCATCGGGTCGCCGTCAACGGTGATGTTGTTGCTTCGTAGCCAGAATGTAGCGTCTGGATCCCACCCGGCGAGTACGGTGGCCCCCGAGTTGGCCGACAACGGGATCGCGATGCCTGGCGTGGTCAGATAAGCCATCAAGGTCAGGTGGACGGCGTCGTAATCTGCGGCCACCGAAACCCAGTCCGGAATGAACCAGTCACGGTATTCACCGGTCGTGTCGTACCAAACGGAGCGTCGTGAAGCGGGCACTCGCAGGGGATAGGTATCGACCAGATTCGCCCAGTCCTGCGGACCAGTGATCTCGTAGATGCGGGGCGCGCCGTAGATCCTTACCGGCTGCACCCGAGCTTCGTTCGAGGAGCTGTCTTCTTCGAGAAACACCCCGAGGGCCCCGATACCGTCGCGGGCCCTGGTTGTTTCGGTGGTGCCGTTGGCAAAAGGGATAGACCACCATTCGCCTCCGATGTGGCGGTCCGGATCTTCGATCTGATATTCCAGAAACTGACGTTCGTTGTCGAGTGCCTCAGCGCGCCACTGTTCGAGGCCGTCCTTCGTGGGGTAAATCCGCAGGGGTAGGCCCGACCAGCCGTAAATGGGGTTTCGCTTTTCAACCAGATTCTGGTTCAGGCGGTCGATCGGCTCGGTCCACCAGGCGGTGTGTGGCGAGTCGAGTAGTGCTCCGGCAATCGGTCGCAGCGCCGCTGCGACATCCGGCCGGACGAAGATCAGGTCTTCGTCGTCCGGCGGCTCCCAGTAGCGTGCACAATCCACGGCATACGCAAGACAGTGCAGAATCTCGAGTTCCGACATTTCTGCGATCGCGCGGACATCAACAGCGTCGAGAACTTCGAGCGCATGTTCCGGCGATTGAGGCCAGTGTCCACCGGACGTGCGTGCGCCGGCGCGGCATGCGTAACCGACGTTCGCACAGAAGCGACGGCCACGTGGTGAACCGAGGATGAGCGCAACTAAATCCATGTGGGTAAAGCTAGCGGACAGGCTGACGGGGGACGTTCGAATAACCATTACTTGACATAATGTAGATTATCGGCGAATTGCCGACCTGGGGATATCGGCCCATGGTTCGTTTCCCGCATCCTTGTCGCACGTCACCTTCGTAGGTCGATCCGTAGGTGTATTTGCACACTGCTCACGTGCTTCCGTCCTGACTTGCCGGACACCTTGCGTGCGGTGATCATCTCGAGTCGGCTGCCCGCCGGCAGGCTGCCTTGGATTGCTACTGACCTCAGGTGGCTGTTTGGTGGCTGCCTAGTAACCTTGCCGCTCAGGTGGCAAGACCACTCGACAAGCCGTCTGATGCGGATTGATGACAATGAACGAGTCTGGGCCACCTCCAGCCACACCATCCTAATACGTCACTGTGACGTATTGAGTTGGAATCGCTGGAGGCGGCGCAGGTTCATTGTCATCGCCGCGGACTACTATCGCCGCATGCGTTGTATTCGACCGGCCGCTCATTGCCGGTGGCCACGATGAGCGGCACCGACAAGGCTGTCCAACGCTGGCTCGCAGTGCCAGACCAATTTGACCGATTCACACGATTCCTGCGCGACAACGGAATTCTGATGCCGACTCGGATAGGCATCGGCGTGTTGGTGTTCATCCTGGGCGTCACGATTCTTCTCAAGCGTCTGGGCACACACTCGGTACAAGCCATCGGATTTCCGTTGGACGTCGTCGTCGCAGTGCTCGTGATGATCGGCGGTACAGCGTTGCCGTTCACCGCGACCACCCGGGAACGGTCGTATCTTTTCGTCATCGCGGGCGACTTCGCTGTCGCGGTGATCGTGCTGGCGGAGGCCAATCCGGATCAAAGGCTGCTGGGATGCCTCGTCTTCGGACTCGTCGGATCGTACATAGCGTTCTTTCACAATCTTCGAGCTCAGCTGTGGCACTTGCTGTTTTCCGGGGCGGTCATCGTTGTTGCGAGCATCGGCGTATTCACCGATGTACCTTCCGGCCTCTCAGACGTCCTGGGACGCATTGCCTTTGCCATTCCTGTCATCACCGTCATACCGGTGGTCACGCAGATTGCTCTGGCGCTCCTGAGCAACGACGCTCAAAGCTCCGAACTCGATCCGTTGACGGACCTGTTGAATCGACGCGGACTGTCACGGCGGACTTCCGAACTCCTGCAAGCGAAATCCGGCCTCGACCAGTCCTTGCTGGTGGTGGTGATCGACATCGACAATTTCAAGCACTTCAACGACACCTACGGTCACGACGTCGGCGACCGCGTCATACTGCGCACGGCCTATCGACTTCACGACTGGGCCAGATCGGACGCAGCAATCGCTCGCGTCGGCGGTGACGAGTTCGTCGTCGTGCAGATGATGCCGTTGCCGTACGTCGGCGATTTACTGGCGCGGATCGCCCCCATCATGAACTCCCCCACAGGCGAACCACTCTCGACGACGAGCATCGGCATAGCCATACACAACGGCGCCTGGCCGGACGTGCAAGCAGCAGAAAGCGGCCTTCGCGACCTCCATCGCCTAGCCGATTCGGCGATGTACGAAAGCAAGAGAATGGGCGGAAACCGCGTCCATTCCATCGTTCTCACCGATCAGCAGCCACAGCAGCCACAACGGTCAGACGGACGCTCAGTCCTCTGATTCGTCGATCAGATGCATCGCGGCTTCCTCCGCCGATGCTGCGCCGCCGTCGATTCCGACGTCTCCGGCAACGAGTTCGCTTTCCTCGTCCTCGTATCGGCCCTCGTCTTCGGCAACGAGACGCCCGACGCGGCGATTTCCGACTTCGTCGCCGTTCGGGAATTCTTCCTCTCGTTCGAATTCGTCGGCATCTGCCGGATCCTTCAGGGGATCTCCCAGCGACGCGTACGGATCTGGTTCTTCTTCGGCAAGTCGCTCGTCGAGGGTCTCCCCCGCCGATTCCTCGCTGCCGGTCAACCCATGAGCGTCCAGTCCGAGTGGGCGCTCGGGTGGTGAGATTCCCTCGTCGAGAATGTCGTCCACGCCTCGATCGATCAGGGTGTCTTCGGGTTGAAGTTGGTCGTCGGGATCGAGACTGTAATCGCCATTGCCGGCCGCGCCGGTGTCATCCGTGTCGCTCATACGATCAACGATGCCACGGGCACACCGAGTTGGCCATGTGCCGCGCCTGCCCGATACATCACTCCGGAGACATTCAGCACGAACGTGGGGCCGGCACTCCGTCGAATCGGTCCTGCAGGTACTCGAATGCGGTGGGCAGACCGAGGACCGCCGTGGTGAGGTGGTCCGGGCTGGGGAACAGCTGAGATTGAACCGTGGCTCCGGCGGCGCAGTACCGCGAAATCGTGTTGACCACTGAATCGGTGGGGATCAGAACGTCGTCGGGCGTGTGCCATTCGAATACCGGGGCAGTCGGCACACCGGGATAGAGTTCGACGCTGTTGTCGTCCATCACCTTTCGCACTTCAGGACTGGACAACAGGGAGGTCGACGTCGACACCTGAGAGGCACTGCGCCCGGCACCGACCCTCAGGATGTCATTGGTGCACGCGTTGGTGAATTCGGCCCGCATCGACCGACCGAGGTCGTTGAGCTGGTTGCTCAGCGGAAGAAGGTCGGGATACTCGCGTTCGAGGCCCATTGCTGCGGCGAACGCGAGGCCGAATGCCGGGTGCGGATCCTGTCCGAGGCCGTTGGCCATCTTGGACAGATTCATCGGAACGCCGCCTTCGGCTACGCCGACGAGGTTGACCTCGGGTGCGTAGCTCGGGGCCAGTGCGGCCGCCCACGCGGTGGCCATACCACCGCCGGAGTAACCGGCAATACCGACAGGGCTGGCGCCACTACGCAATTCGGGGACTTTCTGAACGGCGCGGATACCGTCGAGCGTGACCTGTCCGCCCAGGCGCGCGGCGCCGTACGCGCTGTTGGGTCCGAGATGGTCGGGAAGGGCAATGGTCCATCCACGTTGAAGCGCGACGTTGAGGATGGGCGCTTCGCGGATGACGATGTTGGGATCCGACGCGTAAAGCGCGCGAGATGGCGCACATCCCGTTCCGAGTGCGTTGACGATGTGCTGATAGGAGAGCAACGGTCCGTCTTGCGCTTGATTCGGCGGGACCAGGATCGTACTGACCGCGGCAATCGGCTTGTTCTCGGAGTTCGTGGACCGATAACTGACCTGCCAGATCGCGACACCAGGGAAGGTCATCAGGTCAGGGGCCCGGCGCACGGAGATCGGCGTGCCGGCGACCCCCTCGGCCGCTGCTTGCGAATAGAACGGGTCCGGGTCAGGTGCCGGATATGCGGGATCTGCCTGTGCAGTCCCTCCGGAGAGCAGTGCGGCAGTCAGTGCAGCGGCAGTCAGCATCGATCCGGTAAACACGCGTCTGGTTCGCAGTTTCAACGTTTTCCCCTCGTCCGGACCCACCCGGGGTCCATCACCCTGTGTGTTTCACTCATACCCATGTCGAACCTGGTTCAGACACCCCACTGAGCGATAACTTCTCGCAATCGTACAGCTATGGTTGCCGCCGGGCCCGGTTCGATCATCTGGTTGTGTTCACAATCGACTTCCGTGACTCGGATGTCGCCTTGTACGAACCGTCGCCATTCGGCGACGTCGTGTCCGTTCTCCGTAGATCTTCCGGCTACGAAGAACTCGACGTCTCCACGGTGGACAGGCGGTTGGTGCCGATTCGTCAATTCGACGGAGTGGGAGTAACCGCGACTGATCCGCGCTAGATGCTCCGCTTCGATTCCGATTCCGGCGCCAAGGGTCTGCTCCAGCAATTCCGCCGCTTCCTCGAAGCTCTCGACGGCCTTGGATCCCGCGGGCATCGCGAGCCCGGCCAGTAGTTCGGAGACCGAGAGTTCTGCGGGCTGATCGGAATCCGACGACGGGTAGCTGTCGAGGATCGACAGCGTCACGTCACGGCCGGTGCGAGTAAGGCTGTGCGCCACGGCGTGTGCGATGACGCCGCCGAGCGACCAGCCGGCCAGATGGATCGGGCCGGTCGATGCCACGGCCGCAATGCGATTCGCGTAGTCGTCGGCGAGTTCGGTGAGAGAGTCGAAGCTGGGCCCGCCGCTCAGGGACGGTAGCTGAAGACCGTATACGGGTTGATCCAGCTCGAGGTGCTTGACGAATTCTGCATAACCCCAGGACAATCCGATACCCGGATGGACGAAGAACAGTGGTGCACGATCGGATCCGGCACGCAGCGTGATCATCGGGGCGAGCAGATCCGACGAATCGTCCGGCGAGTGTGCGTCCATTCCGTCGGCCGCGCGGGCGACACCGGCAGGGGTCGGGTCCAGGAAAAGCGATTGCAACGGCACGCGCATCCCGAGGCGCTTCTCGAGTTCGATGGTGATGCGAGTGGCCACGATCGACGTTCCACCCAGTTCGAAGAAGTCGTCGTCGATGCCGATGTGCTCGTGGCCGAGCACGGTCTCGAAGATGTCGACGACCGTTCGTTCGGTGTCGTTTGTCGGCGGTGCGTACGGGACCGTACGACGCTCGAAGCTCGGGGTCGGCAGTGCCTTGCGGTCGAGCTTGCCGACCGGTGTCACCGGAATGCGGTCGACGACGACGATCGCGCCGGGAACCATGTGCGCAGGCAGGCGAGAAGACAGGTGGCGGCGAAGCTCCCAGTCGTCGACGGTCTGTCCGTCCACGGGCTGGATGTAGGAGGCGATCATCGTCTCCCCCGACGGCGCTTCGTGCCCAAGTGTCGCGGCGAAGTAGACGGATGGGTGTGCCATCAGGACGGAGTCGATTTCGCCGAGCTCGATGCGGAATCCGCGGACCTTGATCTGGAAGTCGCTGCGGCCGAGGTATTCGAGGGTGCTGTCGGAGCGCCAGCGCACCAGGTCGCCCGTGCGGTACATGCGCTGGCCCGGGTCGCCGAACGGATCGGCGACAAATCGGTCAGCGGTGAGATCGGGACGATTGTGGTAGCCGCGGGCGAGTCCGGGGCCGGTCACGTACAGCTCCCCGATGACTCCCACTGGCACCGGCTTGAGGTGCCCGTCGAGGACCAGGCCGGCAAAGCCGATGGCCGGTCGGCCGATGTTGATGTCCTTGCCCGGCCGCATGGGTTCACTGACGCTGGCCTGGATCGTGGATTCGGTAGGTCCGTATCCGTTGAACATGCGACGGTCGCGGCCCCAGATGTCCACGAGTTCGGGTGGGCAGGCTTCGCCACCGACGGCGAGCACGCGGAGTTCGGGCAGCGCGGAACTTTCGATGGAGCTGAGTGCGGTCGGCGTGATGAACGCGTGTGAGACGTGTTCGTCGGCAAAGATTTCGGCCAACTCGGATCCGCCGAAGACCGTGGGTGGGATGACGACCAAGCAGGCACCGCTGCCGAACGCCATCATGAGTTCGAAGACGGAGGCGTCGAAGCTCGGTGATGCCAAGTGAGAGATCCGCGAATAGGGCTGAACATTGAACCTCTGATGTTCTTCGGCGTTGAGGTTGGACAACCCGAGGTGGGTGACGATGACGCCCTTCGGCTTCCCGGTCGAACCCGAGGTGTAGATCAGGTAAGCGGGGTGGCCGTGATGCAGAGGAATCGTCCGGTCGCGATCGGTGATCGCGGCGGCGCTCTGGTGCTCGATCTCGTCGACGGTCTCGGCTGCATCGAGGACCATCCACTCGACCGTGTCGGGAAGTTGACTGCGGTGAGCGTCGTCGGTGATGCCGAGTACGGCCCGCGAATCGTCGAGCATGTGGTTGATGCGGTCGTCGGGATAGTTCGGGTCTACGGGCAGGAATGCCGCTCCGGTCTTCGTGACCGCCCAGATGGCGATGATCTCCGCCGTGGACCGCGGCAGACCCAGAGCCACGAAGTCTTCGGGCCCGACACCGCGCCGGCACAGCACTCGCGCCAGCTTCGTCGATTCGTCGTCGAGTTCGCGGTAGGTCATCGACCTCTCTCGACTCGAGAGGGCCGGCGCATCCGGGTTGGACGCGACTGCCTCGGCGAGGATCTCCGGCCACACCCGTGCTCGAGTCGCGGCTGCACCGGACGCCGGCACCAGAGCCGCTGTTTCGTCGGCGGCGAGGATGCCGATGTCAGCGATGCGTGTCGCCGGTTCGCGTCCGACCGCGCCCAGGATCAGGCGAAGTCGGTCGGCAAACCGCCGAATGGTGGCGGGTTCGAAGAGATCGGTTGCGAAGTCGAAGGCTGCGGACATCCCGGCCGGGATGCCGAACTCGTCGAACTTCTCGTCGACGATCAGTTCCAGGTCCTCCTTCGCGAATTTGGTTTCCACGGTCAGGCCTTCGATGTCGAGGCCCGGTAGGTGGAAATGTGCGGGTTCGTTGTTCTGAAGTTCGAGGGCGACCTGGAACAACGGTGAGTACGACGTGGATCTGGTGGGGTTGATGACGTCGACGAGCCGTTCGAATGGCAGGTCCGAGTTCTGGAATGCGGCCAGGTCGATTTCCCGGACGTGCTCCACCAGTTCGGCGAACGTGATGTCGGGATCGACGCTGGTGCGCAGGACCAGCGTGTTGACGAACATTCCGACGAGATGGTCGAGTGCTGCCTGACCTCGGCCGGCGATCGGTGTGCCGATGGTGACTTCGTCGGCGCCCGACAGCTTGGACATCAGCACGGCCAGCGCGCCGTGCAGTGCCATGAACATCGTGACACCGTTTGCCCTGGTGAGGTCCGCGAGGGCGCGGTGGGTGTTCGCGTCGATGTCGAAGGTGAAGCGGTCACCGTGGAAGGTCTGTTGCACGGGCCGCGGGTGGTCGGTGGGCAGTGCGATGACGTCGTCTAGTCCGGCGAGTTGCTCGCTCCAGTAGCGCAATTGGCGACTGATGACAGATTCCGGGTCGTCTTCCGATCCGAGGACGCGATGTTGCCACAACGTGAAGTCTGCGTACTGCACTTCGAGTGGTGCCCACGTGGGCTCGGTCCCAGCCGTCCGCGCCAGGTAGGCCGTCATCACGTCGCGTGCGAGCGGCGCCATCGACGAACCGTCGGCGCAGATGTGATGGACCACGACAAACAGAATGTGAACGGGTTCACCGCTGTCGAGTCGGAAGAGTGCCACGCGTAGCGGCAGGTCCACCGACACGTCGAAGCCGGTCGTGGCGAGTCGTTGCATGCGCTCTGAGAGTTCGTGCTCCCCCACGGTCATTTCACGGACCGGCGGTACTGCCTCGTCGGCGGTGAGCACTTTCTGAATCGGATCGCCGCCGACGGCGGGGAACACGGTCCGCAGTGTTTCGTGCCGCTCGACGACGTCGGCGATCGCCTGTTGCATGGCGGTGACGTCGAGGTCACCGGTCAGGCGAACAGCTAATGGGATGTTGTACGCGGCTGAGCGTGTGTCGAATTGGTTGAGGAACCACATACGCTTCTGCGCCAACGAGAGCGGGACGTTACCGTCGCGCTCCATGGGAGTGAGCGGCACAGTGCCAACGGCAGTGACAGCGTCGGAAAGCCGTTCGGCGAGCTGCGCTGTCGTCGGCGCCTCGAAGAGCACTCGCACCCCGACGTCGATGTTCAGTGCGGAATTGAGCCGCGAGACCACGCGAGTGGCAATCAGCGAGTTGCCGCCGAGCTCGAAGAAGTTGTCGTCGACGCCTACCCGCTCGACGCCGAGTACATCGATGAAGGCATCGGCGATCCGACGCTCGAGACTGGTGCCAGGAGCCCGGAATTCCACGCCGGTTCCGGTGAACTCCGGGGTCGGCAAGGCTTTTCGATCGAGCTTGCCGACTGCGGTGCGCGGTAGCTCGTCGACGATCATGATGCTGGCCGGAACCATGTGCGAGGGAACACGTCCGGCGAGGTGCGCGGTGATCTCTGCGCCGGTCAGCGTCGATCCTTCCTCGACGGTGAGGTACGAAGCGAGAACTGTTGCGCCGGCCGGTCCGTCGACGCCGAGTGTCACGCAGTTCGTGACACTCGCCATTGCGGTGATCTGGGCGTCCACTTCGCCGAGTTCGATACGGAATCCGCGAATCTTGACCTGGAAGTCGCTGCGCCCGACGTATTCGATGGTGTGATCGCTTCGCCAGGAGG
The DNA here is from genome assembly GCF_016598535.1 of Rhodococcus sp. P-2. Taxonomy (GTDB): domain Bacteria; phylum Actinomycetota; class Actinomycetes; order Mycobacteriales; family Mycobacteriaceae; genus Rhodococcus_F; species Rhodococcus_F baikonurensis. The sequence goes on from NZ_CP066779.1 coordinate 5,163,977, forward strand.
CGATGTCACCGGTGCGGTACATCCGGTCGCCTGGCTTGCCGAAGGGGTCGGCCACAAATCGTTCGCTGGTCAGGCCGGGACGCCGGTGGTATCCGCGAGCCAGGCCGATGCCGGCGATGTACAGCTCACCGGGAGCTCCGACGGGTACAGGTTGCAGGCGCGAATCGAGGATCATCTCGTGCACACCGCGGATCGGGCCACCGATCGTGATGGGTGCGCCCACCGTCATGGGTTCGCTGATGTCTGCCATGACGGTTGTCTCGGTCGGGCCGTAGGCGTTGACGAATTCTCGTCCGGGAGCCCACAGACCGACGAGGTGCGGCGGTAGAGCCTCTCCCCCGACGACGACGTGCCGGAATTCGTCCAGACCGGCCGGGTCGACGGTGGCGAGCGCTGCCGTGGTGACGAACGCGTGAGTGACGTGTTCACGGCGGATCAGACTTGCCAGTTCGGCGCCGCCGTAGATGTCGGTCGGGACGATCACCATTGTTGCTCCGACACCGAATGCCTGCAGGTACTCGAAGATGGCTCCGTCGAAGCTGGGGGTGGCGAAGTGCAGGGTCCGAGAGTGGTGATCGGCGTGGAATCGACGTTGCTGGTCGAGCGCGAAGCTGTCGAGTCCGGTGTGAGTGACGACGACTCCCTTGGGTCGGCCGGTGGATCCCGATGTGTAGACCACGTACGCGGCGTTGTCCATGACTACCGGTGCAAGCCGTTCGTCCTGGGTGATCGGCAGCGTGCAACTGGTGGCGACGTCGTCGTCGAATGCTTCTTCTCCGAGCACCAACCAGGACACGATGGGTGGCAATGTGTCGATGGCGTCGACGACCGTCAACCCGAACAACACTTCGGAGTCGCTGAGCATGTGTTCGATTCGGTCGGCCGGGTAGCTGGGGTCGACCGGTACGAATGCCGCGCCGGTCTTGGCCACTGCCCACACCGCGAGTACTGATTCGACCGACCGTTCGATACCGATGGCTACCGATGTCTCGGGCCCGGCGCCGCGGCGAATCATGGCTCTGGCCAACTGGTTCGAGCGCCGGTCCAGTTCGGCGTAGGTCATCGACCGGCTGCCGGCCGAGAGCGCGATGCGGTCGGGATACGTGGCGGAGACGTCGGCGAGGATCTCCGGGAGCGTGCGAGCAGAGCGACCCGGGGAGCCGAAGACCGGCGCAAGATCACGGCTCTCGAACTCTGTGAGAACCTGCAGGCGGGCCAGCGGCTGATCCGGTGCCGAGGCCAGCTGCTCGAGGACGATGCCCACGCGCTCGGTGATCTTCGCGACTTCGCGGGCGGAGAAGTGCGTCGGCAAGTACTCCATCTTCAGGTTCAGCGTGTCACTTTCCGACGCGACAACGGCAATCGGATAGTGCGCCGAGTCGCGTCCGTCGATGCCGAGAACGTGCATTCCCGCGATGTCGGTTTCGGCGGTCAGGGCTGCCTCGTCGACGGGATACGACTCGAATACCGTCAGTGTGTCGAAGGAACCCGCGGCGCCCACTGCTCCCGCGATGTCCGACAGTCCGATGTGGTGGTGGTCGAGCAGTGACGCTTGCTCGGATTGGACGCGAATGGCCAGTTCCGCGAGGGTTTCTCGGGCGTCGAGGCGGACTCGTACGGGCACTGTGTTGATGAACAGGCCGACGATCGATTCCACACCGGACACCTGTGGTGGGCGTCCGGACACGGTTCCACCGAAGACGACGTCGTCGCGGCCGAGGAGTTCGGCGAGCACGATTCCCCAGGCCACTTGGACCAGGGTCGCCATGGTCAGTCCACGGCTTCGCGCGAACGCGCGAAGGGTCTGGGCCCGTTCGGTCGGCAGCGAGTACGAGTGAATGTCACTGGCAACGGTTTCGGCGGCAGTGCTCGCTTGCGAGAGTTGGGTGGATGTGTCCACGCCACGTAGCGCTTCCTGCCATGCGCGCAGCGACGAGTCGGGGTGCTGCTTCGAGATCCAGGTGAGGTAGTCGCGATACGACTGAACTCTGGGCAGAATCTCGGGGTCGCCGTCGGTTGCGTAGAGAGTCAGCAGGTCTCGCAGTAACAGCGGGGTTGACCAGCCGTCGAGCAGGATGTGGTGGTTCGTCACGACGAAGCGTGCTGTGTCCGGTCCGATTCGCACGAGCATGAACCGGATCAGTGGTGCTGTTTCCATGTCGAAACGATGGGCGCGGTCGCGTTCGAGCAGCTGACCGAATGCGAGTTCACCGTCTTCGGCCCCGGACAGGTCGATCTCGGCCCAGCTGATCTCGAGACCGGAACGGATCACCTGCAACGCCCGACCTCCCGGCGCGGAGACGAACCCCGCGCGCAGGCTCGGATGACGGTCGACCAAGGCCTGCGACGCGCGGCGCAACCGCGACGAGTCCACCCGTCCGCCGAGTTCGAGCGTCAGTTGCACCATGTACGGATCGATTTCGGTTTCGTCGAACTGGGCGTGGAAGAGCATGCCCGACTGCAGGGGTGACAGTGACCAGACGTCGGTCAGGTCGGGGAATCTGCGCTCGAGCTGTTCGATGCTCTGTTGATCTGTGGTGACGAGATCGAGATCGGTAGGCGTGAGCTCGCGCTCGGAGTGTCGGTCCACGTAGTCACTCAGCGCGCCGAGTGCTCTGGCCCAGAGCTCCGCCAGTTCGGCGACCTCGGCCTCGCTGAGAATGCCGCGAGGGAAAGACCACGTAGCGCGCAGAATCGGACCGTGTGCGGTGTCGGTGGTGACGGCGTTGATGTCGAGCACCGACGCGGCGGCAAGCTCTCCGCTGTGCGCTTCGTCGAGGGTCACCTCCGAGATCGGCAGCCACGGTACTTCGCCGTGTTCGGGATCCGAGCCGGCGAAACGTCCGAGGTAGTTGAACGAGATCTGCGGCGTGGGCAGCGCCCTCAGTTCCTCGCTTCGATCGAGGTACTTCAAGATGCCGAAGCCGATTCCGTTGTCGGGAAGGTCGAGCAGCGTTTCCTTGACGAGCTTCACGGCCGAGGCGGCGGTTGATCCACCGGACAGCGCGTCGGCGACGTCGAGCCCGGTCAGGTCGATTCGCACCGGGAACAGGGTGGTGAACCAGCCGACCGTGCGCGAGAGGTCGGCGCCCGGTGCAGCGTTCTCCTCACGTCCGTGTCCTTCGAGATTGACGAGCACTTCCCCGCTGCGCTGTCCGCGCGATCGACGCCAGGCGGTGACGGCAATCGCGAGAGCTGCGAGCAGTCCGTCGTTCACCGAGCCGCCGAAATGCTGCGGCACCGTCGAGATGATGTTCTCGGTCACCGAGGTCGGTACGTCGACGCTGATGCGGTCGACTGTCGCTCCGACGTCGACGGCGGGGTCGAGCCCGCGCGTCCCGAGCAGTGGTTCGTCCGTCCGCATCTTCGACCACAGGTCGACCTCGTCGCGTCGATCCGCGGCGGTCTCGGCGAGCGCTGTCGCCCAGCGACGAATCGAGGTTCCGCCAGGCGGAAGTATCGGAGTGTCGCCCTCGAACGCCGAAGCATATGCGGTGACCAGGCCGGGGACGATCATTCGCCAGGACACGCCGTCGACCGCGAGGTGGTGGAGGACCAGGAGCAACCGTCCCGCCTCGGGCCCGTTGCCGTTCGCGCTGACGGGATCCAACCAGACTGCGCTGATCATCGTGCCGTGTTCGGGATCGAGTCGGCTGGACGCGTCCTGCATCGCGGCTTCTGCTGCGCGGACGAATTCGTTCCCGCTGGTGGACACGACAGGGGTTCTGCGCAGGACGTCCGAGGCTGCGACGGTGCCGGGTTCGCGGATCTCGAGTTGGTGAGTGGCGGCGTCCAGGCGAGCCCGCAGCACGTCGTGGCGATCGAGGATCGTCTGCAGTGCTCGCTCCAGCGCGGGGCCGGACACGTCTGACGGCAGTGCGATCAGTGCGCTCTGGCTGTAACTGCGGATCGTGCTCAGGTCACCGCGACCGCGTTCGACGAGCCACTCCATGATCGGAGTGAGCGGTAGCATACCGACTCCCCCGCCCGGCAGTTCCGTGAGAACCGGTGTGGTTTCCGATGATTCGACAAGGAGCACCTTGGTGAGTCCGGCAACTGTCTTCGCTTCGAAGACGTCCCGCGGAGTGAAGACGAGACCTGCGGACTTCGCCCGTGAGACGAGTTGAATCGACATGATCGAATCGCCGCCGAGACCGAAGAACGAATCGTCCACTCCGATATTGCCCCGCCCCAGTACTTCCGCGAAGAGGTCGGCAAGACCCGCTTCGGTAGCGGTGGCTGGTGCTCGCGTCGCCTCCGTTGTTCCGGTCACTGTGAAGTCTGGAGCCGGGAGGCTGCGTCGGTCGAGCTTTCCGTTGACTGTCAGCGGAAGCGACTCGAGGACGACGATCGCGGTGGGCACCATGTACTCCGCGAGTTCGGCGGCGACGAAGTCGGTCACCGTCGCTGAATCGACGGTACTGCCTGTTTCGGCGACCACGTACCCGACGATCCGCGGTGACGCTCCCTCCGTGCGAACAAGTGCCACCGAGGCCGCGACGCCGGGGCAGCGGAGCATTGCGGCTTCGATCTCTCCGAGTTCGATGCGGAAACCGCGCACCTTCACCTGGAAATCACTACGGCCCACGTACTCCAACTGCCCCGCGTCGTTCCACCTCGCCAGGTCCCCGCTCCGATACATTCGATCCCCCGAACTACCGAATGGATCGGGAAGGAACCGCACCGAAGTCAATGCGGGTTTCCCGAGGTATCCCCGAGTCACCTGATCGCCGGCGACGTACATTTCACCGACGACGCCTGGTGGTACCAAGTTCAGTCGCCGGTCGAGTACGTAGACGGACAATCCTGGTACGGCTCGCCCGATGATGCTCGCCGATGCATGCTCGCTGTCGTTGCGGTCGAGCGCGATTCGACTGACGTGCACTGTCGTCTCGGTGATCCCGTACATGTTGACCAGCGTCGGCGCTGTGTCCGCGCGACGGTCGTACCACTTGCGCAATTGCCCGAGATCGAGCGCTTCTCCACCGAAGACGACGTAACGCAGTGCAAGGTCGGGGTCCGTACCGTTCGGTGAGTACGCGCGATCGGCTTCGGCGAGTTGGTAGAAGGCGGTGGGTGTTTGGTTCAGCACCGTCACTCGCTCACGGCGGAGCAGTTCGTGGAACATGTCCGGCGATCTGGTCGTGTAGTAGTCGACGACGACCAACCGACCACCGTGCAGTAGCGGACCCCACAGCTCCCAGACGGAGAAGTCGAATGCGTACGAGTGGAACATCGTCCACACGTCCGTGTTGTCGAATCCGAACGTCGGGGATGTGTTGTCCATCAGGGTCAGCACGTTCCGGTGGCTGACCTGGACGCCTTTGGGGCGCCCGGTGGATCCGGAGGTGTAGATGATGTACGCGATCGAGTCGGGCAGAAGTGGTGTGGTCCGGTCCGCGTCGGTGATGCGATGGGGCGCGGAGTGATCGAGGCGTACCGCGATCTCCGGCGATCCGAGTTCGACGACGTCGATGCCGGATTCGACGATCTCCGAAGGAAGGTCGCTTCGGAAGTCTCCGGTCGTGACCAGGCATACCGGCCGCGCGTCGTCGAAGAGGAAGCGCATGCGCTCGGCCGGGTAGGTGATGTCGACCGGCAGGTATGCCGCACCGGTCTTGATGACGGCGACGAGTGCGAGCACGAGATCGGTGGTTCTGGGCATCGCGACGGCAACCACGGATTCCGGACCGATACCGCGGCCGATCAGTAGCCGCGCCAGGCGGTTCGCGCGCCCGTCCAGTTCGGCGTACGTCATCGCAGCGTCGCTGTCGTTGACGGCGGTCGACGACGGATGTGCTGCAACAGCTTCGAAGAATCGGTCCGCGATGTTGTCGGCCGGAGCCGGTTCGGCGTGAGTGTTCCACTCGGTCAGCATCTGTCGACGCTCGGCGGCGCCCACGACGTCGATGTCACCGGTAGGAGTCGACGGCTCTCGGGAGACCACCTCGAGGAGGGTGAGCAGTCTGCGTGAGAACGATTCGATCAATTCACCGTCGAACAGGTCTGTGGCGTAGATGAATTCGGCGTCGATTCCAGCGGTTCCGCCATCCGCGTCGTAACGCTCGGTGACCGAGAGTTGCAGATCGAACTTGGCGACGGGTAGGTCGAACTCGACTCCCGAGACCGACAGCCCTGGCAGTTCGAGTTTCGGTAGCGCGTTGTTGCGGAACTCGATGAGGATCTGGAACAACGGAGTGTGTGACGTCGAGCGTTCCGGGTCGAGCGCGTCGACCAACCGTTCGAAGGGCAAGTCTGCGTGCTGGAACGCACCGAGATCGCCCTCGCGAACCTGGGCGAGTACGTCCTCGAACGTCGCGGCGGGCTCGATCTGTGTCCGCAGCACGAGAGTGTTGACGAACATTCCGACCAGGTGATCGAGTTCGGCCTCTCCGCGTCCGGCGACGGGTGTACCGATGGCGATGTCCTCGGTATCAGCCAGGCGCGCTGCGAGTACTGCCAGGGCCGCGTGCATGACCATGAACATGGTGCTGCCGTGCTCGCGGGCCAGATCGGCCAGCGCTCGATGGATCTGCGGCGATACAGCGAACCGGTGGACCGAGCCCACCATGGTCGGCTTCGCCGGACGTGCGGACGAGGTCGGCAGCGCGATCGGCTCGCCCAGTCCCGCGAGGCGGTCCTTCCAGTAGTCGAGCTGACGGGTCAGGGCGGAGTCCGGATCGTCCTCGGAGCCGAGCACTTCGTGCTGCCACACAGCGAAGTCGCCGTACTGCACGGCCAGTTCCGACCAGTTCGGCGCACAGCCGGCGCTACGGGCCGCATAGGCCGCTGCCACGTCCGCTGCCAGGGGGTTCATCGAGAACCCGTCGGCGACGATGTGGTGGACGACGATAACGAGTACGTGCCTGCGTGGGTCCCCGTCGACGCGCAGGACCGCGCAGCGGATCGGAACTTCGGCCGAGGCGTCGAAGCCTGCCGAGGCCAGTTCGAGGATTCGATCGGACACTCTTGCAGCAGTGACGATTTCCGGCTCCAGGATCGGCACGACCTCCTCGCTGGACATCACCTGCTGCACCGGCTGTCCGTCGATCGAGGGGAACTTCGTCCGCAAGCTTTCGTGGCGACCCAGTACGTCCGCTACCGCGTCCTGCAATGCGGCGAAGTCCAGGTCGCCGTCGAGGCGTACAGCCAGGGGAACGTTGTAGGCAGGGGACGTCACGTCGAACTGGTTGAGGAACCACATCCGCTTCTGTGCCAACGACACGGGCAGTGGGTCCGGGCGAGATCGCCGAGTCAACGGTGGTCTGGGATGCTCACCGCGGCCGACGCTCTCCGCCAGACGCGACAGCTGTCGAACTGTCGGGGATTCGAACAATCCTCGAACGCCGATGTCGGTGCCGAGGAGTGCGTTGACGCGGGCGATGACGCGGGTCGCGGTCAGAGAGTTTCCACCGACGTCGAAGAAGTGGGTGTCGACGCCGATCGGGGACACGCCGAGCACGTCCTCGAAAACGCCCACCACCAGCCGTTCGAGCTCGGTGGCAGGTGCGGTGAGTGTTTCGGCATCGGTGTCGAAACGAGGCGCGGGAAGTGCAGCCCGATCGACCTTGCCGACGCCGGTCAGTGGTAGTTCGTCGAGCACGACGACGCTCGCGGGCACCATGTGTGCCGGCAGTACTTCCCGTGCCGCTGCTCGGATGTCCTCGGCGCTCACCGGGCGTTCGTCGTCACAGACGACGTATGCCGCCAGAGCCTGCTCGTCGGAGGGTCCGCGCACCGCCAACGTGACCGCGTACTCGACGCCCGGCAGCTGACCCAACGCCGTGTCGACCTCACCGAGTTCGATACGGAATCCGCGGATCTTGACCTGGAAGTCGCTGCGTCCGAGGTATTCGATGGTGCGGTCACTGCGCCAGCGCACCACGTCTCCGGTGCGGTACATCCGCTCCCCCGGCTCGCCGTACGGGTTCGCGACGAATCGTTCGCTCGTCAGCGGTGAGCGCCCGTGATAGCCGCGCGCGAGTCCGACTCCGGCGACATACAGTTCGCCGGGAACTCCGACGGACACCGGTTGAAGTCTGCGATCGAGGACGACCTCACTGAATCCGCGGTTCGGCGGCCCGAGATACACCTTCTCGCCGGCCGGAATCGGGTCGCTGAGGTTGCAGGAGATGGTCGTTTCGGTGGGTCCGTAGACGTTGACGAACGATCTTCCCGGCGCCCAGGTGCGCACCAGGTCTGCCGAGGGCGCCTCGCCGCCCACCGTGATGGTGGTCAGTTCGTCGATTCCCTCGGGATCCACCGACGTCAGCGCTGCGGGCGTGACGAACGCGTGGGTGACATGTCCCTCACGGAGAACGTCGGCCAGTTCGGTTCCTCCGTAGACGGTGGTGGGAGCCACGACCAGTTCGCCGCCGACGGCGAAGGCGAGCAGATACTCGAGGACGGAGGCGTCGAAGCTCGGCGAGGCGAAGTGCAGTGCGCGCGAATGCTCCGTGAGGCCGTAGCGATGACGCTGTTCGTCGGCGAAGTTCTCGAGTCCGGTATGGGTGACGACGACGCCCTTGGGCCGTCCGGTCGAGCCCGAGGTGTAGATGAGGTAGGCGGTGTTCTCCAGCCGTGGGGTTCCTCGGCGCTCGTCCGCACGTAGCGGCGCCGTGGAGATGCCGGCGAAGCGAGTGACATTGTTCGGGTCGTCGAGTGCAATCCACCTCGTCGCACCGCCGTTGCCGGGTGTGTGGGCTGCAGTGGTCAATCCGAGCGCGGATGCCGAATCCTCGAGCATGAACGAGATCCGGTCACTCGGGTAGCGAGGATCGATCGGCACGAATGCGGCGCCGGTCTTGGTGATAGCCCAGACCGCCGCGACGGATTCGAAGGACCGCTCCACACAGATCGCTATCCGTGAATCCGGGCCGGCGCCTTCCGCGATCAGCACGCGCGCCCACTGATTCGACGCCTCGTCCAGTTCTCGGTACGTCATCTTTCTCTCACCACAGGACAGTGCGACCCGTTCGGGGAATCTGCCGGCGGTGTCGGTGAAGATGCGATCGAGTGTCCTGACCGAGCGGCCTTGCTGTCCTCGCGCGGGAACCAATTGCTGCACTTGCGAATCCGGCATCAGGCGCAGTTTCGCCAGCGGGAGATCCGGTTGTGCGGTGATCAACTCGAGAGTGCGCAGCAACCGGTCCGCGATCGCGTCGATGTCGTGATCGCCCAGGACCCCCGGGAAGTACTCGAACTTGAGTCGCAAGCGCCCGTCTGCCGCGGAGGCAACGATCGCGAGTGGATAGTGCGCGGCGTCCTCGGCGTCGTGGACGTCGAGAACGTGCATTCCGGCGATGTCGGTGCCGGAGGAGAGTCCACCGCGGTCGACGGGATACGACTCGAAGACAGTCAGGGTGTCGAACGATGCAGCGGCCCCCACTGCCGAAGTGATGTGCGAAAGCCCCACATGATGGTGATCGGACAACCGCGCCTGTTCCGCTTGGACGCGAATGCACAGCGCTGCCAGTGACTCTCGCGGGTCGAGACGAACTCGGACGGGGACGGTGTTGATGAACAAACCCACCATCGACTCGACGCCCGAAACCTGGGGTGGCCTTCCGGAGACGGTTCCACCGAAGACTACGTCGTCGCGGCCGAGGAGTTCGGCGAGCACGATTCCCCAGGCCACCTGGATCAGGGAGGCTGTCGTCAGGCCACGGGAGCGGACGAATCCCCGCAGAAGTTCCGTCTCACGTTCTCCGAGGGCTGTGGTGGTCGAGCGTGAGGTAGCGCCGTCCTCGTCGACGGCGTGAGTTCCGGTGAGCAGTGTCGGGTCGTCGAGTCCGCGGAGTGCTTCGCCCCAGGCTTCGATCGACACGCTGTCGTCGCGAGTGCTGATCCAGCTCAGGTAGTCCCGGTAGGGGTGCACGCGTGGGATGGCACTGTGATCACTGTCGGTGGCGTAGAGGGTCAGCAGGTCTCGGACCAGCAATGGCATCGACCATCCGTCGAGGAGGATGTGGTGGTTGGTCAGGATCAACCGGTACGCGTAGTCTCCGGTGCGCAGAAGCAGGAACCGCAGCAAGGGCGGCGTAGCCATGTCGAAGCCTCGCACCCGATCCGCATGGAGGAGTTCGCGTATCTCGGTTGCCTGTTCGGTGGGAGCCAGCGGAGAGATGTCGATCTCGGTCCACGGCACGTCCACGTCGGCGCTGATCACCTGCACCGATCGCCCACCGGTATCGGTCGTGAAGGCCGCGCGCAAGTTCTCGTGTCTGTCGAGCAACGCCTGTGCGGCGCGGTGCAACCGGGACGCGTCGACGCCGTCGAGTTCGAGCGCCAGTTGGACGGTGTACGCGTCGACTGTGTGTTCTGCGTAGCGCGCATGGAACAGCAGTCCGGATTGCAGCGGTGAGAGGGACCAGACGTCGGTCAGCGTCGGGAACTCGCGTTCGAGGCGGTCGATGGACTCCTGGTCCAGGTCGATCAGGTCGATGTCCGACGGTGTGAGGCCGCCGCGTTCGCTCTGCTCGGCGAACGTGGCCAGAGCGCGCAACGCCTGCACCCAGAGTTCGGCGATGGCGCGAGCATCGCGCTCTGCCAGCACGTCAGTGGGATAGGCGATAGTGGCACCGATGTGTGGTGCACCCGAGATTTCGGTGGTAACGACATTGACGTCCAGTACCGAGCCCACGGGCATGTCGGACTGTGCTGCCCCTTCCAGGTCGACTTCACGGGCCAGTGCCCAGTCCCCCAGCGACTCTCCTGGTTCGGTGCCGGAAAAACGACCGAGATAGTTGAACGAGATCTGCGGTTGGCGGAGGTGTTCGAGATCCGCTCGACCCACCTCGTCGAGGTAACGCAGTACTCCGTACCCGATGCCGCTGTCCGGAACTCCCAACAGTTCTTCCTTGACACGCTTGAGCACCACCGCTGCCTCGGGGCCGCTGCGCATCACGTTCGCGATGTCGATGTCGGCGAGGTCGATCCGCATCGGGAAGACACTCGTGAACCAGCCGACCGTGTGCAGGACGTCCGCGCCGGGCACCACGTGAGCTTCGCGTCCGTGACCCTCCATCGAGACGAGTACGTTGTCGGTTCGTGTGCCCCTTGCCTGTCGCCACTGCGTCAGTGCCAGTGCGAGCGCAGCAACGAGACCGTCGTTGACCGATCCACCGAAGAGCGCTGGAAGGGTTGTCAGGACTGTGTCGGACAGTTCGGCGGGCACGTCGGCGACGACTCTGCCGACCGAGTGGAAGGTGTCGAGCCGCGGGTCGAGTGGCCGGGTTCCGATCAGTGGATCGTCACCTTCGAGGATCGAACGCCACCGGGGCAATTCGACTCTTCGGGCTGGCGCGATGTCACGGAGCGCATACGACCAACGACGGACCGACGTACCCGGGTACGACGGCTCAGGCTCCTCACCGGCATCGATGCGGTGGAATGCCGACGCAAGTTCCGGTACGAGCACGCGCCAGGACACGCCGTCCACCGCGAGGTGGTGGATCACCAGGAGCAACCGGCCGGTGTTGCGTACGCCGGACAACCAGACGACCCGCACCATCTCGCCCCGGACGGGGTCGAGTTCTCGGCGCGCACCACTCAGAGCAGCGACGATCGCCGCGTCGAACACTGCGGTGCCCGGCTCGGCCTCGACCTCGATCACCCGGCAGATGTCCTCGGCTGCAACCGATCCCGGATCGCCGACAACGAGCCTGCGCTCGCCGTCGAGTTCGAGGCGCGCGCGAAGGATGTCGTGACGATCGAGAACGACTTGAAGCGCTGCGGTCAACTGCTCCACGCTGTGCAGCCCTAGCGGCGCATTGAGAAGAGTCGCTTGGGAGAACGAATCGAGCCCCTGGAGATCGGAGCCGAGCCGGTCGAGCCACCACTGAGCCACCGGCAACAACGGCACGTGGCCAACGCCGCCTCCGGGAAGTTCCTCGAGAACCTCGGGTTCGTCGTCCTTGGTCGATGCCAGCAAAACCGCAAGACCGGCGACCGATTTCACCTCGAAGACGTCACGCGGGGTGAACACGAGCCCGGCGTCGCGGGCACGGGCGACGAGCTGAATCGACATGATCGAATCGCCGCCCATCGAGAAGAACGAGTCGTCGACGCCCACCGATTCGACACCGAGGACATCGACGAACAAGGCGGCCAGCGTGCGCTCGGTATCGGATTCGGCAGCCCGCGAGCGTGCCTGGGTTGCTCGCAGGTCGGGAACCGGCAGGGCTCGGCGGTCGAGCTTTCCGTTGGCAGTCATCGGCAGTTCGTCGAGCACGACCACCGCCGCAGGAACCATGTACGGGGCCAGAGCCGAGCCTGCAAACGCGATGACGGCCTCGGGATCGACAGTCTGAGCATCGTTGGCGGGCACGACGTATCCGACGATTCGCGCGGCGCCTCCGTCACGTTCGAGCGTGGTCACCACGGAATGCGCGACCCCGGGGTAACGAGCCAGAACTGCTTCGATCTCGCCGAGTTCGATGCGGAATCCACGAATTTTGACCTGGAAATCGCCTCGGCCCTGGTACTCGAGTTCGCCGTTCTTGTTCCACCTGGCGAGGTCGCCGGTGCGGTACATCCGCGAGCCGGCACTGCCCGCGGGATTGGGCACGAATCGTTCGGCGGTGGTGCCGGCGCGGTTGCGGTAACCGCGGGCGAGTCCGTCGCCGCTGACGTACAGCTCCCCCGTGACTCCGACCGGGACGCGGTGTAGGCGATTGTCGAGGACCCACGCCGTGATGCCTGTCGACGGGCGACCGATCGTCACTCGATCGGCCGGGGACATCGGCTCGGTGATGCTGGCGACGACCGTCGATTCGGTCGGTCCGTAGGCATTGATCATGATCCGGTGATCACTGACCCAGGCGGCGACGAGATCGGGCGGGCAGACGTCGCCACCGGTTCCGATGCAGACCAGCTCGTTCAGTTCGCTCGGATCGACTGTGGCGAGAGCAGCGGGGGTGATGAAGGCGTGAGTTATGTGCTGGTCGGCGATCAGGCTCGTCAGTTCGGTTCCGCCGATGATGCTCGGTGGAGCGATGACCATCGTGGCCCCGGCACCAACGGCCATCAGGAGTTCGAGAATCGAGGCGTCGAAGCTCGGTGAGCTGAAATGCAGCGTGCGCGAGGTCGATTCCACCCCGAATCGAGTACGTTCCTGTTCGGCGAGTGCCGAAAGCCCACGGTGAGTGACCATGACACCTTTGGGGACGCCGGTGGAACCGGAGGTGTAGATGACATAGGCAGGATTGTCGAGAGAGACCGTCCCCGACAGTTCCGAGGCCTCCAGCCGCTGATCTCCGAACTGTTCGAGGGTTGCCAGTGTCTCGGCCTGATCGAGCAGAACTGCGTCTGCCTCGTCGGGGACGACACCCACATGCTCGGCGGTGGTGAGGACGACGCCCGCTCCCGAGTCGTTGATCATGTGATGTACGCGGTCGACGGGGTACGCCGGGTCGACGGGTACGAATGCGGCGCCGGTCCGAGCAACCGCCCAGATCGCGACCACGGATTCCAGCGACCGTGGCAATGCCAGGGCGACAACGGATTCCGGACCTGCCCCGCGGCCGATCAACAGTCGCGCAAGCCGATTGGCGCGGCAGTCCAGATCGGAGTACGTCAGATGTCGGTCGCCGAAAATCAGTGCAGTTCTCTGCGGTTCGTCGACGTACTTCCGCTCGAGCAACGTCGAGAAGTGAACCTGGTCGGGAAGTTCCGGTGCAGACACGACGCTGATCGTGTCGGTGTCGACCACGAGATCGATGTCGCCGACCGGCGTGTGCGGTGATTCGGTCACCGCACCGAGGATCCGAATCAGATATCGAGCGAAACCTTCGACGGTCGACTCGTCGAACAGGGCGCTCGCATAGGTGAACCCGGCCTCGATTCCCGCGGGCCTGCCTGCCTCGTCGAACTTCTCGGCAAGCGTGAGTTGCAGATCGAAATTCGAGACGGCGGATTCGAGTTCGAGGACCTCGACGTCGAGGTCCGTCAGACGAACCGCTGGTCGACTGGTGTTTTTGAACTCCAGCATCACCTGGAACAACGGTGAATGCGAAGTCGACCGCTCGGGAGCCAGCGCATCGACGACGCGCTCGAAGGGGACGTCTGCATGAGCGAAGGCGTCGAGGTCGGTGCTGCGAACTCTGGCCAACAGATCGGTGAACGAAGCTGCGGGGTCGACGTCGGCGCGAAGCACCAATGTGCCGACGAACATACCGACCGTCGGATCGAGGAGGGCATTTCCGCGCCCGGCGATCGGTGAGCCGATCGTGATGTCTTCCATGCCGGACAACCTCGCCACGAGCACTGCGTATGCGGCGTGTATCGCCATGAACATACTGCTTCGGTGTTCGATCGCGGTTTCGCTCAGACGACGGTGGATGCCGGCATCGATGTCGAATCGAACGACGCCGCCCGAGAGATCCTGTACACGCGGTCGCGGTCGATCTGCGGGGAGCGCAAGAAGTTCGGGAACACTCGCCAGTTGACGTGTCCAGTACTCGAGCTGACCGGCAAGAGTGCTGTCCGCTTCGTCGATCCGACCGAGAGCCCTCTCCTGCCAGATAGCGAAGTCCGCGTACTGGACTGGAAGAGGAGACCAGTCGGGCGCCTCACCTCGATGCCGTGCCGAGTACGCGGTCATCACGTCGAACGCCAACGGTGCCATCGAGAATCCGTCGGCGCAGATGTGATGGACGACCACAGTCAGGACGTGATCTTCTGGGTCGACCTCGATCAGTTCCGCCCTGATCGGCGGAGCCTGCGTCACGTCGAAGCCCCTCGAGGCGACACGTTCGATCTCCCCGAGCACCGCTTCGGTGTTCGCGGCCACCACCGGCAGCGCACCCAACGCTTCACCGGGTTCCACGATCACCTGCGCCGGCACTCCCTCGATCATGGGAAACAGCGTGCGCAGCGATTCGTGGCGAGTAAGCACGTCGGTGATCGCGCCCTCCAACGCGACAACGTCCAACCTGCCTCTCAGCCTGATCGCAATGGCGACGTTGTACGCCGCGGACGTGACGTCGAATTGATTGACGAACCACATGCGCTTTTGTGCCAGCGACAGCGGGATCGTCTGTGGCCGCGGCAAGGCCTCGAGCGGAAGGACTACCGGTCCCCCTCGCGCCGTGGCGCACTCGACCGCCAACTGTGCAACGGTCGGCGCGTCGAACAACTCTCTGATCGACAGGTTCAACGACAGCGAATCGTTCACGCGCGCCACCGCGCGGGCAGCGACGAGACTGTTTCCGCCGATCTCGAAGAAGTTGTCGTGAACACCGACTGCCCCGGATTCCAGAAGCTCTTCGAAGATCGCCGCCAATTGCGCTTCGAGCGGTGTTCGCGGCGCCAGATACGTCTGCGAGCTGTCGAAGCTGGGCGCGGGCAGAGCCTTCCGATCGAGCTTGCCGGTCGAGCCGAGCGGGAACACGTCGAGGGCGATGACCACTGCAGGGACCATGTAGGCCGGAAGGAGACCTCTCAACTCGGTGCGTAGGCCGTCCGTGTCGATCGAAGTGCCGGTGGCGGCGATGACGTAGCCGACCAAGCTGTCACCGACGACGTCGTCGTGATGGACGAGAGCAGCAGCTTGCGCGACGCCGGGCAGCCTGAGCAACGCTGCTTCGACCTCGGCGAGTTCGATGCGCTGGCCGCGGATCTTGACCTGGAAATCGCGTCGACCGACGTAGTCGAGCAGCCCGTCGGCGCGCCACCGGACGACATCACCGGTGCGGTACATCCGGGTGCCAGACGGGCCGTACGGATCGGCCACGAATCTGTCTGCGGTCAGATCGCTGCGCCCGAGGTATCCGCGCGCCAGTTGTACTCCCGCCAGGTACAGCTCGCCGTGAACGCCGACCGGAACGGGATGCAGCCGCCCGTCGAGGACATAGAGCTGGGTGTTCCACACGGGCGCACCGATGGGAACGGTGACGGTCATGTCTGGGGTGAATTCGGCGGCGCTGACGTCGACGGCAGCCTCCGTGGGGCCGTACAGGTTGAACAATCCTGCAGAACTCAGACGGGTGAACGCCTCCGCAGTGGTCGGCGCAAGAGCTTCACCGCTGCAGAACACCTGACGCAGGGTCGCGCACTGCCCGGCAGTCGCGACAGCGACGAATTCCGCGAGCATCGACGGAACGAAGTGCGCCGTCGTGACACCCTTTTCCGCGATCAACGCCGACAGGTATCCGGGATCTCGGTGCCCCTCCGGTTCCGCGATCACCAACTGCGCGCCGGTCTGCAGGGGCCAGAACAGTTCCCACACCGAGACGTCGAAGGTCACCGGAGTCTTGTGCAACACCACGTCCGACGTGTGAAGTGGGTAGGTGTCCTGCATCCACAGCAGGCGATTGACGATCGAACGGTGCGATACTGCAACACCTTTCGGCCGACCCGTCGATCCGGACGTGAAGATCACGTAAGCAGCATTGTCCGGGTGGAGGGGTCCGACCCGATCAGCGTCGGTGATCGGCGCCGTCGTGGACACCTGACGATCGAGATCGACGTCGACGATCGGGACTCGCGAGGGAAGAGCTCCGTGGTCCTGGGGCCTGCTCAGCACGCAGACGGGTTCCGCGATGTCGAAGACGTACGCGATGCGTTCGGCAGGATGATCGGGGTCCACCGGGACGTATGCCGCACCGGCACGGATCACGGCGTGGACCGCGACGAGTAGTTCCGGAGACCGGCGAATCGACACCGCGACGCGCATGTCCGGGCCGACGCCTCGGCCGATGAGGGTTCTGGCGAGATCGCTCACCCTCGCGTCGAACTCCGCATACGTCAGCGTTCGCTCACCGAAGATCAGCGCGGCCTTCTCAGGTGTCCGGGCTGCCTGCTCTGCCGACAGGTCGGCCAGGGTAGTGATCGGTAACGCGTGCTCGGTGGCATTCCACCGCTCGAGGACCAATTCTGCCTCGCCCGGAGCTGTGAGGTCGACGTCGCCGACGACGGAGTCCGGATGGGCCGCTACCGCGTCGAGCAGCATCGTGAAACGATCGGCTAGGCCCGACATGGTGTCCGAGTCGAAAAGTTGACTGGCGTAGTTCATCTGGCCGTCGAGATGGTCGCCGCGATCGGTGAGGATGACCTGAAGATCGAACTTTGCCGCGCCCGTGGACAGTTCGTCGACCATGACCTCGAGCTCGGGCAAAGTGACCTCGGTGGGAGCGGCGCCCTGCATCACCAGCATCACCTGGAACAGCGGCGTCTGGCGCTCTGCGAGGGATTCGACGAGTACGTCGTACGGGACTTCGGTGTGCTGCAAGGCCGCCACGTCGACGTCGCGGACACGGGTGAGAACTTCACCGAAGGTGAGCCCGCCGTCGAGAACGGTCCTGAGCACCACGGTGTTGACGAACATCCCGACGACGTCGTCGAGGGCGCGCTCACTCCGCCCGGCTACCGGAGTGCCGATCGTGATGTCGTTCGCTCCGCATTCTCGGCTGAGCAGGACGGCCAGTGCGGCGTGGATCACCATGAACGTGCTGACATCGCTGCGCGCCGCGATCTGGGCGACGCGGCGGTACGTCGCGGAGTCGATCCGGAAATCGAGATTGCCCCCGCGCAGTGAGACGCCCGCCGGCCGCGGATGATCCATCGGAAGTTCCGCGAGCTCCCCGCGGTCGGTGAGGGCGTGCGACCAGAACCGCAACTGCTCGGCCAGAATCGAATCCGGGTCGGACGCTTCGCCGAGCGCACCGCGTTGCCACTCGCTGAAATCGCCGTACTGCACTTCGAGTGGCAGCCACGCCGGAACGCGTCCGCTCGCCCTCGAGGCGTACGCGACCATGACGTCACGAGCCAGCGGCGCCATCGACAGGCCGTCCGCTGCAATGTGGTGCACGACGAGGACCAGGGTGTGCTCACGTTCGTTCACTTCGAGCAGAGTGGCGCGGATCGGCACCGATTCACTGACGTCGAATCCCTCTCGCGCAAGTTCACCCGCCCGCGCTGCGGCCGCTGCGGCCGGCACCGTTTCGACCTCGAGATGATCGAACATCTCGTCCACACCGAGAACGTGCTGTACCGGTCCACGAGCGCTCTCGGGGAAAACGGTCCGCAAGACCTCGTGCCGAACGATCACGTCCCGCAGTGCGGTGAACAGTGCGTCGACGTCGAGGTCGCCGGTCATCGAAACCGCGATCGGAATGTTGTACGCCGGCGAACTCGGATCGAGTTGATTGGTCAGCCACATTCGTTGCTGCGCCAGAGATACCGGTATCCGGTCAGGGCGATCGATACGCGTCAATGCGGGGGCACGTGTGTTCCGCGAGTCCGCGAGGTCGGCACGTGCAGCGAGAGCGGAGACGGTCGGCGCCTCGAAGAGGTCGAGAACGCTCAGCGTCGTTCCGAGCGCTCCGTTCACCCGCGACACGACGCGGGTCGCGATCAACGAGTCACCGCCGAGGTCGAAGAAACTGTCGTCTGCTCCTGCGCGGGTGATGCCGAGCAGATCGCAGAACACCGCCGAAATGCGCTTCTCGGTCGAGGTTTCGGGGGCACGGTATTCGGCCGAGCCGCCCGCCGAGTCGATGTCCGGTAACGCTTTCCTGTCGATCTTTCCTGCCGGAGTCAGCGGAATGGAATCGAGGACGACGATCCTCGACGGAACCATGTGGGGAGCCAACGAGGATCTCGCGTGGGCGATCAACTCGGAGTTGTCGATGTGTGTGCCCGCAACCGCTGTGACGTACGCGGCCAACAGTGTTTCCCCACTCGGGCCCGCAACTCCGGCGGTGACGGCCTGCGCGACGCTCGGGTGGCGGCGCAGTACGTCGTCGATCTCGCCGAGCTCGACGCGGAAACCGCGGATCTTGATCTGGAAGTCGCTCCGGCCGAGGTACTCCAGCTCACCGTCGCCGTTCCACCGCGCGAGGTCACCCGTGCGGTACATGCGCTCTCCTGCAGCGCCGTTGGGGTCGGCCACGAATCGTTCGGCCGTGATCGTGGCACGCGCGTGGTATCCGCGCGCCAAGCCGACACCGCTCACGTAGAGCTCTCCGGCGACACCGATCGGCACCGGCTGAAGCCGCGAGTCCAGGAGTACGGCTGCGGCGCCGCGCATCGGCTTTCCGATGGTGACGGGAACATCGCTGCTCAATGGTCCGGTCAGGGTGGCGACGACGGTGGTTTCGGTCGGTCCGTACGCGTTGAACATCGAGCGTCCGTGTGACCATTGATCTACCAGCGCGGGTGAGCAGGCGTCGCCGCCGGTCACGACCACTCGTAGATCCGGTAGGCCGGCGGGATCGACTGTAGCCAGCGCGGCCGGGGTGACGAAGGCGTGGGTGACCCGGCCGACGCGCATCACCTGGGCCAGTTCGTCGCCGCCGTACACGGTGGGCGGCGCTATCACCATCGTGGCCGCGCCGCCGAAGGCAAGGAGAAGTTCGAGTACCGAGGCGTCGAAACTCGGCGAAGAGAAATGCAGCGTGCGGTCCCCTGGTTCGACTCCGAACCTGACTCGTTCTTCGTCGGCGAAGCTGCTCAGCCCACGGTGACTGACCACGACGCCTTTGGGGACGCCGGTAGATCCCGAGGTGTAGATCAGGTACGCCGGGTCGTCGTAGCGCACGCGGGAGCGACGTTCAGAGTCGTCGACCGGTGCATCCGAGCGGTATGTGTTCGGTTCGTCGGTGTTGAATTCGTCCAGAAGC
The DNA here is from genome assembly GCF_016598535.1 of Rhodococcus sp. P-2. Lineage (GTDB taxonomy): Bacteria > Actinomycetota > Actinomycetes > Mycobacteriales > Mycobacteriaceae > Rhodococcus_F > Rhodococcus_F baikonurensis. The sequence goes on from NZ_CP066779.1 coordinate 5,183,599, forward strand.
AGCCAGTCCACCGAATCGGCGAGCCCTGCATGGTGCTCCCCCACGCTGATTCCGACAACAGCTCCCGAATCGGTGAGCATGTGCCGAATACGATCTTCGGGGTAGTGCGGATCTATCGGAAGGAAGGCACCGCCGGTCTTCGCCACCGCCCACGTCGCGGTCACGGATTCGATCGACCTCGACAGCGCAAGGGCGACATAGGTGCCGGGGCCGACTCCCCTGTCGATCAGTTCGCGGGCGAGTTTGTTCGACTCGGCGTCGAGTTCCCGGTAGCTCATCTCACGATCACCGAAAACGAGCGCTGGGGTATCGGGGTTCACAGCCGCGGCCCGGCGGAGGATGTCGGGAAGGGTCAACGGGGCGGACGCGGTCGCTCCCCGTGCCGGTACCAGGGACTCACGCTCGAACTCGTCGAGAAGATCGAGGTCTCCGACCGGCGTTCGCGGGGCTGCTGCTGCGCCGGCAAGGATGCGCACCAGTCGCGAGAGGAAGGCTCGGACCGTGGATTCGGCGTAATGCTGCGTGGAGTATGCAAGCTCGAGGGCGCCGGTATCCGCGTGGACCCCGATCGCCACATCGATACCGGTAATCGCTGTCTCCTGCGAGCCGTCGTCGAGATGGACGTGCAACTCGGGCAACTCGGGGACACCTGCTGCCGATCGAAGACCCAACGTTTCGCGTTCTCGAGCGAGAGAACTCACGAACTCGTCGAAAAACGCTTCCGGATCGACCTCGCAGCGCAGAGGCAAAGTCCCCCACTCGGTCCTCGTTCCGATCAACACGTCACGGCGCTCGGTCGATCTCGACAACAATGCCGCAAATGCCGCGTGGACAACGGCAAAGAGTGAAACACCTTCCGTACGCGCGAATGTGGCGACCGCGGGATCGAGCGGGACGCTCAGCCGAGTCGCGCCGGTGGGCTCCGATTCTGCGTCGATTCGCTCGAGCCCCAGGATGGAGCCCTCGTCGGCGTCCCCCAGATATCCAGCCCAGAACCTTTCGTTTTCCCTCCGCCGCGCGCTGCGTGCCCCGGCCTCGGCGCTTGCCGGATGAATTCGGCTCATCGGCGTGCCGGCCGGTGCTGCTGACAGTTCTGCGACCAACTCGGTGAACGCCCGGTGATGTTCGGCCAGTTCGTCGTGATCGTAGCGATTGGGGTTTCCGCGGAAGTCGATCAACGTCTGCGCCGGATCGCCGCTCTGGTACACGTTGACAAGCAGATCCTCGACCGGACCCGACGTGACGATGTGATATTCACCGGTCAGCGGCCCCAGAGTTATCTCTTGCCGGAAGAGCATCACATTCATCATCGGACCGGACAGACGCGCGTCGCCGACGGTCAGACCGGCATCACGTCGAATGTCCTCGAGGCTGCATCGCTGATGACGAAGCGCACCGAGAAGTTCGAGTTGGACCCGCCCGACCAGATCGTCGACGCTTTCGTCGGGGTCGACGTGGATGTGAAGTGGCGCGACGTTGACCAGCATGCCGCCGGACCGTTGCAGCGGGGCCGTCGTCCTCGCGGAAACCGGCAAGTTGATCAGAACGTCGCCGTAGCCGGTGTTGCGAGACAGGTAGCACGCCAGTGCTGAAATCAGTACCGCCGCCGGAGTCGCCCCGGAACGCGAGTTCCATTCGTCCAACGCGGCAAGGCTTTCCGTCGACATCGAGGCGCTGACGAGCTCACTCCGAGCGGTCGGGGGTCCCTCGCGGGTAGCCAACGTCGAACCGTGTTCGACGCCCGCCACTCGCTGGGCCCAGTACTCGCGGTCGGCTTCGAACCGACTCGATTCTCGGTACTTCTGATCGAGTTCGGACAGCGTCATGACGTCGAGTGCCTTGTTCACCGCAGGCTCTCGACCTTCGGCGGCTGCGGTGTAGATCGCCGCAATCCGATTGACGATCGTCATTCCACTGTATCCGTCGAGAGCGACGTGATGAATTCTGGTGTACCACAGGTAATCCCGATCACCAGTTTGGAGAATTGTCATCTCGACGAGACGATCGCGAGTCAGATCGAGCGTCGTCGCGTAATCGTTGTCCATCCACTCCGACGCAGCCTGCCGAGGGTTCTCACGCTCGCGGAAGTCGAAGTAGTCGATGCCCGGGTCGATCGTGAAGTCCACAATCTGGCACGGCTCCCCGTCCGGGTACATCAACCGTAGAAACGGCGATTCGAACTCGTGGGCAGCCTCCACTGCGGCGCGACTGAGCAGTTGCATGTCCAGATCGCCGTGGAACTCGATGTACTGCGCGATGAAGTACGGGACAGTCGGGTGAAGTTGCTGCGCGAACCACATACTGCGCTGCACCGCTGACAGGGGGAACGCTCCCGCCGGCAGGCTTCGCGATCCGGTCAGCGGATCGATCCTCTTGTCGGTATCCATCACGACCACCCCCACACAGCGTTGTGACGGTCAGCGCCGGGAACTGTGGCTCGGGGATTGAAGAGAAACATCGCACCGCCTCGATATCGAGTGGAAACCATGTGGCGATCCTGCGAGAGCGCAGCCGAAGGTCGTCGACCTCGACGAAGGGTCGCTTCGAAGTCCGAACCTCCCCGAAGGTCCGAACTCAGGATCAAAATTTGTCGTCGTCAGGCGTCAGGAGCACCGCAGTGCTGCAGTGCTCGACGCAAGGCTAGAAACCGGTTGCCCACACCTGCTTCACCGGAAACGTTCGGCTTCACGGGCAAGTTCGGTCAACCGTTCACATAACTGCGTGAGCTCGGAACTCTGGGCGCCCTCGGCGACAGCTGTCGCTACATCTTCGGCGGCGCAGCGAACCTCGAACATCCGATCCACCAGTTCGACAGCCTCGATTGCGGTCAAGATGACGGCATCAGCCGGGATGGACGTGCCCTTGACGGCGTTGCGCTGCTCGTATGCGCGCTGGCGACAGGACTGGCTGCAGTACCGGCGTCGTCGACCCACTCCCGTGACCGCAACCTCGCGGCCACACCACGCACACGGATTTCCGGAACGCGCAGTCTGCGGTGATCCGACGCGTGTGCTTTCAGCCATGAGTCGACACTGTACTCGAGATTCGGACGCCTTCGATGAACGCGCACGGCACCCGGTAAGATGGAGAGGTTGCGTCTTCTCGCCACACGGGAACCAATCGGGTGCTCGTGGCGTTGTAGATGAGTGTGAGCGTCTACTCCCCAAGTCAGGGCGCCCACCAGCGGTGACGAACGAAGAGAGGACACCACCATGGCAGATCGCGTACTTCGAGGTAGCCGTCTCGGAGCTGTGAGCTACGAGACCGACCGTGACCATGACCTCGCGCCCCGTCGTATGGCCAAGTACAAGTGCGAGAACGGCGAGATCTTCGACATCCCGTTCGCGGACGAAGCCGAGATCCCCGGCACCTGGTTGTGCCGTAACGGACTCGAAGGCACCCTCATGGAGGGAACTGCTCCCGAAGCCAAGAAGGTCAAGCCTCCCCGCACCCACTGGGACATGCTGCTCGAGCGTCGCTCGGTCGAGGAACTCGAAGAGCTCCTCAAAGAGCGTCTCGATTTGCTGAAGGCCAAGCGTCGCGGCGCATGAACTAGCACTTCGATCAAGACCGTCCGGTTCTACACCGGGCGGTCTTTCTCGTTCTTCGGGGAGTGATCGTTCACAAGTCGACGTCATACTTCGGCCCTTCTTCGACGTGGCAACTCCGGGATGCCTCGCCGTAGTGAAAAATGTTTCAGCACAGCGTCATTCAGCATCCAGGCGCACTCACGGGCCGACAGTGCGCAAATCCTGGATTCGCGCTGGAGAACCATCGGCACTGCTTCGTGCACCAGTGTGAGCTGTATCCCCCACCCTGCGACACACCAAACTTCCAGCTGTCGAGCGGCGTCCGAATTCGACTGCCCCGAATGTTCGCGGACTAGTCGACGGTGAACCTTCGCATCGCCAGATGCCCGAATACGCCGACCAGAATCAACGTGACGCCCGCGGTCACGGACACCGAGTCGGTTACCAGCCCCGCAATACCGGTCACGGCTACGAACACCGGCAGAAAGTCGAACAGCCTGAAAATCGACTGCGGGGGTTCGGTTTCGCGACCCTGCGCCTGAGCAGCCTTGTTCGGCGCGTACTCGGGATACCACTCGGTGAACGAGATCGCGAAGAACGTTCCGAGCAACTGCAGAATCCATCCGGTCCAGAAGTTGTCACCGTCGTGCAGCCGTGCATCTCCGAACAGGCCCACCGCAGCCGACCAGGTGAAGGCGAGAGCCCACACTGCCGTGATGACGTAGTTGATGCGCAAGAACAGTGGCGTCGTCCAATACTCTTCGGGCGTCGACTCTTTCGCGTACTGCAACGTAAACGGATTACGAAGCAGGATCGACCCGAACGCAAAGACCACCAGTGCGATGTTGGTCAGTTCCCCGCCCCAGAGTTCGAACCACCGAATCGTGTTCGCCGACGCGAGGAGCCCGATGGATGCCAGAACGCCGAAGAACACGACGTCGAAGACCTCCAACAGCTTCACGGTACCGCCGCGCCGGTGACTGGCCGCCAAGATCAGCAGCGACAACCCGAGCGCAGCGGCCGCGGATTCCTCGAACCTTCCCGGCCCGGAGAGCAAAGACAGCAGGATCCACGGTGACAGGCCGGCGAGAGGTGACTGCAGAACCGCGTCGACGACACTGGTCTTGCGAACTGCAGTCTGGGGCTCGGTCTTCTCAGGCTGGGCCTTGTCTGGCTCAGTCTTGTCTGGCTCGGTCACAGGAGGCCGCCTTTACGCAGGAACGGGTGGCACAGCGAGTACCCGCGTAGGTGCCCCTCGGAACATCGAGTGCCCGATATCCGTTGCTCGGCTCAGACTGCCGCAGTCTCCTCGGGTGATTGCTCAGCCTGATCTCGGCGCCGGGCTACCACGGCCATGGCAATCGCGCCGACCGCGATGATGCCGAGCACGATCTCCGGCGCCGGGCCTACTCGAGTGGCGAGAGTGGAGCTGGTCGAGAGTGGCACCTTCGCCACCAGTGCCGCCGGCACGAACAGGTCGGTCTGCGAAGTCACTGCACCATCGGGACCGATGATGGCACTGACACCACTGGTTGCGGCGACAACGACGGCGCGGCCGTGCTCGACTGCCCGCACACGAGACATTGCCAGCTGTTGATACGTCATCTCGGTGTCCCCGAAGGTGGCGTTGTTGGTCGGTACCGCCAGCACTTGCGCACCGTTGCGCACCGATTCCTGGAACGCTCGGTCGAACGCCACCTCGTAGCAGGTCGCGACGCCGATCGGCACACCCGCTGCGTGGACGACGCCGTTGCCCTCGCCGGGTACGAAATTACCCGCGCGATCGGCGTACGAGGAGAAGTTCCGGAAGAAGCTTCGGTAGGGCAGGTATTCGCCGAACGGCTGAATGATCTTCTTGTCGTGCTGTTCCTGAGGACCGTTGGCGCCGTCCCACACGATCACCGAATTGGTGGTCGTACGATCGGCATTCACGAGTACGGTGCCGACAAGAATCGGCGCTCCGATGGCTTCGGAGGCTCGGGTGATGTCGGCCGCGGCATCGGCGTTCCGCAGGGGGTCGATGTCCGAGGCGTTCTCCGGCCAGATCACGACGTCAGGCTGATCGACGCGGCCTGCGTCGACCTCGGCAGCAAGTTTCACGGTTTCGGTGACGTGGTTGTCGAGGACCTGCTTGCGTTGCGAATTGAAGTCCAAGCCCAACCGCGGAACGCTTCCCTGAATGGCGGCGACGGTGATCGTTCGGTCTCCGGAATCCATGGTGGACAGGAACGGCGACATCACAAGAGCAACGATCACGGGCACGAGTACGGCGGCAACAGCTCCGAAGAATCCGCGGTCCCATCGTTTGGCCGCGACAGCGACGGCAACTGCTGCCAAGCCGGTACCGGTCAGGGCCACCGCGAAGCTGAGCAGCGGCGCACCGCCGACACTCGCGAGTGGGAGGAGCCACCCTTCGGATTGGCCGAATGCGAGCCTGCCCCAGGGAAATCCACCGAAAGGAACGCTGGAACGAAGCCACTCGGTGAGCGTCCAGGTCGCGGCAATCCACAACGGTGCCCACGGCAATCTCGCCACCAGGACCGCAAGCAACCCGAACAGTCCGATGAACAACGACTCCACGGCAGCCAACGCGATCCACGGGACCGCGCCCACGAACACACCGATCCACGGAAGCAACGGCACCAGGAAACCGAGACCGGCCAGATACCCGTAACCGAATCCGGCACGAAGGCGCAGTCCGCCACGACCGAAGTTCGTCAACACGCATGTCAGAAGAGCGATCCCGACTGGCGCCAGAAACCACAGGGGGCGGGGTGGGAATCCGGCGAAGATCAGGAATCCACCTGCGGCTGCGTACAGCGAACGTAGCCAGGCGGAACCGGTGAGCACCGCATTCACGCGTGAGCGGTCACCGACGGGCGCCTGGGCGCCGGCCTCACTCACTCGTCGCGCCGCGCTGATAGACAACGCGTCCACGATGAACCGACTTGATGCAGACCGGAATCGGCGCATCTTCCGCCAACCTCGGCAGAGCGGGTACTCGCGAGCGCGGATCGGTAGACCATCGCTGAACCGAATCGGCCGGTGCGCTCACTTCGAGTTCGCCTGCCTCCCACAACACGTAGGAGGCCGGTGCGCCCGGATTGAGGGTTCCCGCTGCGCCGTCCCGCACTCCGCCCGCGCGCCAGGCTCCGCGTGTTGCCGCGGAGAAGGCCGCACGCGGCGAGATTCCACTTCCGTCGGTGCGGTGCTGGACAGCGGCGCGCAGCATCGCCCACGGCTCGATGGGGGTGACCGGGGCATCAGAGCTGAATGCGAGCGAGACACCCTTACCGGCAGCGGGTGCGAACGGATTCAACGCTGCTGCGCGGTCGACTCCCAGGCGTGTGGCGTACAGACCGTCGGTGCCACCCCACAGTGCGTCGAACACCGGTTGGACGCTCGCAATGACGCCCAACGCCGCGAAGGTCTCCGCGTCGGCCATCGACATCATTTCCGCGTGCTCGAGACGGTGACCCAGCGCAGCGACCTTGGGGCCACCCAGTTCGTCGGCGACCTTGCGGAACGCGGCAGCTGCCGACGAGACGGCGCCGTCACCGATGGCGTGGAACCCGGCCTGGACTCCTGCAAGCGTGCAGGCCCGGATGTGTGCGGCGATCGCGTCGACGTCGAGATAAGCATTACCCGTCGAATCTGGTTGGTCTGCATAGGGTTCGAGCAACCAAGCGGTATGCGAACCGAGCGAGCCGTCGATGAAGAGATCCCCGCCGAGTCCGTGCGCTCCGGTTTTGTCGAGGAGTGCCCGAGCATCCGACTCGCTGTCTACGCGCTCACCCCAATAGCCCCGAACCTCCACGCCGTGGTCGTGGGCCAGCAGTTCCTGGAAGTCGGTCAATCCCGAGATGTCCGGTCCTCCGCACTCGTGCACGGCAACGATCCCGCGGGAGGCGCACAGATCGAGCGCCGCGGTGCGGGCAGACGCGCGCTGATCTTCGGTCAGCAGGTTCCGAGCGGCATTGCGCGCGAGGTGGTGTGCGTCGAAGGTCAACGGGCCGTCGGCCGAGTATCCGGCAGTCTCGGCGAGGCCGGAGATCCCGTCGCGCAATGCGCTCGAGCAAGCGGCCGAGTGAACATCGATCCGCGAGAGGTACACCTTGCGGCCAGGGGCCGCCGCGTCGAGATCTTCGGTCGACGGCGGCGTCTGATCGGCCCACTCGGTGTCGTCCCAACCGTGTCCCCAGATGACTGCGTCGGGATGGGCGGTTTCGGGGTTTGCCGCTGCGAATGTTCGTACTCGCGAGAGGCATTCGTCCAGTGAGTTCGCGCCCACGAGATCCAGACCGACGAGATTGAGGCCCAGTGCAGTGATGTGGACGTGGGTGTCGACGAATCCCGGAGTGACAAACGCACCGCCCAGGTCTTCGACCTCCGCGGCGGGATGCAACGCCCGTCCGGCGCGCTCGTCGCCGACCCACACGACGGTGCCGTCGGTGATGGCGATCGAGGTCGCATCAGGTGCAAATGAACTGTAGATCCGGCCGTTGACCAGCAGACGAGTAGTCACGAGCACCCAGTCTGCCTGTTAGTACTGCGGCCCCCGCGAACGGGTGGGTGTATCCGTGTCCAGAATCTCACCCTCGAGGACCAGTTCCTTGCCGTTGCTGGCGACGTACTCGGTGGTTTCGGGTGTCTCGACGATGATCTCTCCGTCGATCACCTCGCCGTTTCCGCGCATGCGTGACGCATAGCCGACGGTTCCGGCGAAGGCGTCACCGCCGGCGGCAAATGCTGCTGCGCGCTTGCCTGCCAAGAGGACCGCCAGTGGGCGGAGCGCCCAGCGGGTCGGTGGAATCAGAAGGAGAAGTCCCAGAACGGAAGTCACGAGTCCGGGCACGAACATCAAGGCGGAACCCGCAGCCACCAAGGCGCCGTCGGCGACCGCCAGTGACGGCGACCCCTCACCTCGCGTGGCCTTGCGGAAGCCGTCCATGACTCGTCGCCACTGCGAACGCATGAGGATCAATCCGACAAGCGAACCGGCGAGAAACAGCAGCACTGTCCAGGCGACACCGATGGCGTTGCCCACGATGACCAAGGCTGCGATCTCGACGATCACGTAGAGGAGGAATACGGCGGCGATCATGACGTCCCCTTTCAGACGGTCTATTCGTTCAACGCTCGGGGGGCCGGTTTTTCTCCCGACAGCGACGCAGAGGGGCAAAAACAGTGGGGTGCCGTGAGTCACACGGGCCTCCCGTCGCTCACGTGCGACTTGCCTGGCGTTAACTAACGCTCCGCTAACGATTCTAAACCTCAAGTTGACGTTGAGACTCTGCGCATGGTCAAGTCACTTCGGGCCGCATTTCCCGGCCTCATGAAATGAAGGAGCCCGACATGAGCCGACTCCCCGGCAAGACACTCGCCCGACGCATTCCCGCTGCCATCGCCGGCACTGCCGCCGTCGTGGCACTCACCGCCGGCAGCGCGATGATCAGCGCGGGAACCGCGGCCGCAGAACCGGTAGTACCCGAAGGGATTGCCGCACTGATCGCGCAGGCCGCAGCCATCTCGCCCGAAGCCTCTGCTGCTGTTCAGCAGTTGATCGGCACGGCAGGCGCTGATCAGATCACGGCCGCCCTCGATCTGCCGGACATCGGCGTCACGAAGCCGCAGTCGTTCATGTACCCCGCGCCGACGGTCGGGTGTGGCGTGGCCGGTGAACCCGTCACCGTCACCCTCAGCTCCGCACAGGCCGGTCCGAACTTCCCGTTGCCGCCGTGGGTCGAGGCCGACCACCTTCGGTTCCAGGCAATCCCGGGTTACGTGGGCATTCCCAAGACCTCAGGGTTGAGTGTCGCCTGGATCAACATCGGCACGTTCAAGGGTGGCATCGTTCCGTTGGACGAGAAGTTGCCGGTACTCGATACGCCGTTGCTCTCGAAGGTTGTCGACACCGGTGACGGCAAGGTGTTTGCCGCCCTGTTCGGCAACGTCGACTACGCGGACGGTAAGACCTGCATCGTGCTGCCCACAGTGGGCGCATTCGATGCCTGAGCAGAGCCAAGCGCTCGCGGCCTGACCGGCGGCCGGCCTACGCGCCCGGAGTCACCAGTCCGGTCTCGTAGGCCAGCACCACCGCCTGCACACGATCACGCAGGTCGAGTTTGGTGAGAATCCGTCCGACGTGCGATTTGATCGTCGATTCGGACAGGTACAGCTGCTGTGCGATCTCGATGTTGGACAGTCCCGTGGCGACGTGTCCGAGGACTTCGCGTTCGCGTTCGGTGAGGACGTCGAGGACCACCGGATCGCGTCGCGGTGCCGGCCCGTCGACGATGAATCTCGACAGCAGCCGACGAGTCACCTTCGGGGAAACAACCGCGTCACCGGCCGCCACGCTGCGGATGGCCGACACCAGATCCTCGGGCGGGGTGTCCTTGAGAAGAAACCCGCTGGCTCCGGCGCGCAGGGCGCCGAGCGCGTGTTCGTCCAGGTCGAACGTCGTCATCACCAGGACCCTGGATTCGATCCCGGACGCGAGAATCTGCTCCGTCGCTTTCACTCCGTCGACAATCGGCATCCGCACGTCCATCAACACGACGTCAGGCTTCAGCGCCACCGCCGCGGCGACCGCCGCGGCTCCGTCACCGGCCTCGCCGATGACCGAGATGTCCTCATGTGCTTCGAGCACCATGTTCAGGCCCATCCGCATGAGTTCCTGGTCGTCGACTAGCAGCACGGTGATGGGCACGGCGTAAACCTATCGGGCCAGAGACGTCGGTGCCAACGCGATTGATCCCGGCCGGTATCAATCGTGGATCTCGAGCGGCAGCTCTGCATACACACGCCAACTGCCGTCGGGGCGTCGTCCGGTCTCGAGCGTTCCGTGCAGTACCGCCACCCGCTCACGCATGCCCACCAGTCCGTTGCCCGAGCCGTGCGCGAAGGTCGAACTCGACGTTCCGTTGTCTACGACCTCGAGCAGTACCTCGGTCTCGGTGCGGCGCACAGTGACTCGGGCCTTCGGGTTTGCGCCGGCGTGCCGGAGAACATTGGTCAGCGATTCCTGGACGAGGCGGTGAATGCCCAGGCTGACCGACGGACTGACGTCGTCGAGTTCACCGGTCAGCTCGAGGCGCACGCCGAGCCCCGCGGCACGCATCATCTCGACGACCTTGGCGATACCGGCAGTTCCGTGTTGCGGCATCGCGTCGCTGCTGACCTCGGTGCGCAGAAGGGAGACGGTACGACGAAGCTCGGCAAGGGCGTCGCGTCCGGTGCTGGAGATGTTGCCGAGCGCCTTCTTGGTCAACGCCGGATTGGAATCGACCGCGTACGAGGCGCCATCTGCTTGCACGATCATCACACTGACCGCGTGGGCGACGACGTCGTGGAGTTCGCGGGCGATTCGGGTTCTTTCCGTGGCCACCGCGTCCTCGGCGCGTCGATCCCGTTCGTACTCGGCCACTTCGAGTCTGGCGGCCACTTCCTCGTCGTAGGCGCGGCGCGCGCTCAAGAACTCGGCGGTGATCCAGGCGAGTGCATACAGCAGTGTCGCGATGATGATCGTGAGGATCACGTCTTCGCGGATCACGAGCAACGAGAGAGTCATGTCCAGGGCCAGGAAGCAGGCGAAGATCGCCCCGGTACGTCGATCGACATAGGCAACCAGGGTGTAGAGCGAGACCCCGAGAGCCAGCAGGCCTGGATGTTCCGCAGCCGGATCCCCCGTCGCCCACATCACCAGGGTTGCGAAGTACGACATGGACAAGATGGACGCTGCCGAGGTGCGCGGAAACTTGCGGCGCCACACGACCGGCAGACAGATCAGAAACCCGACGACGAGCTGAGGCCATCTCTCCTCGCGGGGCGAGCTGACGAACGTGACAACTTCGAGCGCGAAGAACACGAGCGCCAGAGCGCTGTCCGCGATCATCGGCTTTCCTCGCAGCCACAGGCTGAACCTCCGCATGTGCTCAAGAGTGTCACAGCTGTGAAAGAGTCACCGCCGTGGATATTGCTGATTGGGGACTGCTGATGACGGCAGCGACGGCGGCGGGTTGGGTGGACGCCGTCGTCGGCGGAGGCGGATTGATTCTGTTGCCCGCGCTCTTTCTGGTCGCCCCGCAATTGACCCCGCAAGCGGCGCTGGCCACCAACAAACTCACGGCGTTCACCGGGACAAGTGCCGCGGTGTACACGTTCTCGCGTCGAATCCCGATGGAGTGGCGGCAGATGGCGCCGGCAGCCGCGTTGGCTGCGGTGACGGCCGCGTGCGGAGCGGCGGCCGTTTCACTGATCGACAAGAAGTACTTCATTCCGATCGTGATGGTGGTCCTCGTCGCTGTCGCCGTCTTCGTGACACTGCGTCCGACGCTGGGGACCACGATCGCCACTCATCGTCCGACGCAGCGCAAGACCGTCCTCGTCCTGCTGCTCTCCGCCGGGCTCATCGGCCTCTACGACGGGCTGCTCGGACCCGGCACGGGCACGTTCCTCATCATCAGCTTCGCCACCTTCCTCGGAACCGAATTCGTTCGGAGCGCAGCGATGGCGAAGGTGATCAATCTCGGCTCCAATTTCGGCGCGCTCGCGTACTTCGCCGTCACCGGACATGTCTGGTGGAGTTTGGGTTTGGCGATGGCAGTCTGCAACGTTCTCGGCGCGGTCATCGGTTCGCGGATGGCGTTGAGCAAGGGATCCGGGTTCGTCCGGATCACGCTGTTGGTTGTCGTGATCGCCATGGTGATTCGCCTCGGATGGCAGCAGTTCGGCTGAGATCAGCGGTCGTCGACTAGCGTCGTGTGCGTGACCGTCACCCGAGATGTCGATGCAGATTTCCTCGCCCTCCCGCTGCGAGCCGTCGCTGATGCGGCGCTGTCGGCAGCGAGAACAGCCGGCGCCCAGCACGCCGATGTTCGTGTCCACCGCGTGCTCACACAGTCGATCCGCTTGCGCGACGGCGTAGTTCAGGCGGTTTCCGACGGAGACGAGATCGGGGTCGCCGTCCGTGTGATCGTCGACGGCACGTGGGGATTCGCCTCGCACGCCGAGGTGTCCCCTGACGTCGCGGCTGCGCTGGCACGCCAAGCGGTCGAGGTCGCGAAGGCATTGCGCTCGCTCAATCGGGATCCGGTCACCCTCGCCGACGAGCCCGTCTACGCCGACGCGACGTGGGTGTCCCCGTATCTCGAAGATCCCTTCGCGGTGCCGACGGCCGACAAGGTAGCCCTGCTGGTCGACTACTCCGGACGGCTTCAAGCCGCTGACGGCGTGGACCACGTCACGGCGAGTGTCCTCCAGGTCAAGGAGCAGACTTACTACGCGGATCTGGCCGGTTCGTCGATCACCCAGCAACGCGTGCGTCTGCACCCCGAGTTCGAGGCGACTGCCGTCGACAAGTCTGCCGGCAGCTTCGAATCGATGCGTACCTTGGCGCCGCCGGTAGGGCGCGGATGGGAGTACCTCGGAGCGGAAAGCACGTGGAACTGGGGTGACGAGCTCGCGCAGATCCCGGAGTGGCTGGCCGAGAAGACGAAGGCACCGACCGTCGAAGCGGGTCCGACCGATCTCGTGATCGATCCGACCAATCTGTGGCTCACGATCCACGAATCCATCGGGCACGCCACCGAATACGACCGCGCAATCGGCTACGAAGCGGCTTACGCGGGTACGTCGTTCGCGACGCCGGACAAGCTGGGAACGCTGAAATACGGAACGCCACTCATGCACGTGACCGCCGATCGTAACGAAGAGCACGGCCTGGCCAGCGTCGGATTCGACGACGACGGAGTCGCCTCACAACGGTGGGATCTGGTCGCCGACGGAACACTGGTCGGATATCAACTCGATCGAGTGTTCGCGCCGAGACTGGGACTGACGCGTTCCAACGGTTGCTCGTATGCCGACTCCGCACATCACGTTCCCATCCAGCGTATGGCCAACGTCTCGCTCTCCCCCGATCCTCATACGGACACCTCGACCGCAGACCTGATCTCGCGCGTCGAGAACGGCATCTACGTCGTCGGAGACAAGTCCTGGTCGATCGACATGCAGCGCTACAACTTCCAGTTCACCGGTCAGCGGTTCTTCAAGATCCGCGACGGAAAGCTCGACGGCCAGGTGCGTGACGTGGCATATCAGGCGACGACGACGGACTTCTGGGGCTCGATGGAAGCCGTCGGCGGTGAGTCGACCTGGCGCCTGCAAGGCGCATTCAACTGCGGCAAGGCGCAACCCGGCCAGGTTGCGGCGGTCAGCCACGGCTGCCCGTCCGCTCTGTTCCGCGGAGTCAACATCCTCAACACTCGTTCGGAGGCTCAGCAGTGATCGATCCGCAGCAAGTCGTCGAGCGTGCATTGGCCGCGAGGACGGTAGACGAATCGTTGGTGATCGTGACCGATGCGAGTGAGGCGTCGCTGCGGTGGGCCAACAATTCGATGACCACCAACGGAGTGTCGCTGTCCCGGACGTGGACGGTGATCTCGATCGTGCGCGAGGGAGACATCGCGAAGGTGGGCACTGTCAGTTCCAGCAGTGTCGATCCGGAGCAGATTTCTGCACTCGTGACGGCAAGCGAACAAGCTGCGCGCACAGCCACTCCCGCCGACGACGCGTCCGACCTGATCACCCAGTCGGCGGCCGAGACCGACTGGGACCTGCCGCCCGCCCTGACCGACATCGGTGTCTTCGCGCAGTTGGCTGCCGACCTGTCCACGGCCTTCGACGGCGGTGACCAGCTGTTCGGGTTCGCCCACCACCAGATGCACACCGCTTGGCTCGGATCTTCGACGGGCGTGCGACGCAGAACGGCTCAAGCGACCGGCTCCGTGGAGATCAACGGTAAGCGCGGCGACGCCAGCGCTTGGGTCGGATCGGGGACCGTCGATTTCAGCGATATCTCGATACCGAACCTGTTGTCGCAATTAACCACTCGACTCGACTGGGCGGGCAATTCCGTCAGCCTGCCTGCCGGCCGCTACGAGACGATTCTTCCGCCGTCGGCTGTGGCGGACCTGATGATCTATCTGATGTGGACCATGGAGGGTCGCGGCGCCGAAGAGGGGCACACCGCACTTTCCTCCACAGGCGGCACGCGGATCGGTGAGAAACTGGGTGCCTTGCCACTCACGCTGACCTCCGACCCCGGCGCCGAGGGCTTGCAGTCCGCGCCGTTCGTGATCACGACGTCGTCGAGCGAATCCGTCTCACTGTTCGACAACGGTATGGAGATCGAACCCGTCGACTGGGTCCGAGACGGGGTTGTCAATGCGCTGGCGTACCCACGCCACGCTGCACGAGAATTCGGTCGACCTGTCGCAGTTCCCGGCGACAATCTCATCCTGACCGGTGGTGACGACACCTCGATCGAGGACATGATCGCAGGTACCGAGAAGGGTCTACTGCTCACAACCCTCTGGTACATCCGTGAGGTGGATCCGACGACGCTGCTGTTGACCGGACTTACCCGTGACGGGGTGTATTTGATCGAGGACGGCAAGATCGTCGGCGCCGTCAACAACTTCCGTTTCAACGAGAGCCCGCTCGATCTGCTGCGGCGGGTCACCGAGGCTGGACGCACCGAGATCACACTCCCGCGCGAGTGGAAAGACTGGTTCACTCGGACAGCGATGCCGCCGATGCGCATTCCCGATTTCCACATGTCCTCGGTCAGTCAGGCGCAGTGATGGCGAAGGTCGTGATCGCCGGCGGCACCGGCGCTCTCGGCCGCCGGATCAGCGACGATCTCGCCGACCGTGGGTATGACGTCGTGGTTCTGACTCGGTCACCGAAACCCGGTCGGCACAGGCAGGTTCAGTGGGACGGCGTCACGGTAGGCGACTGGGCAGGAGAACTCGACGGCGCCGCGGTGATCAACCTTGCCGGCGAGTTGGTCGATCGCCGACCCACCCCGGCAAACATCGCATTGCTCACCAGCTCCCGAGTCGATCCGACGCGCGCGCTGGTCGAAGCGTCGAAACTACTGGCGAACCCTGTTCCGGTGTGGATCCAGGCGAGCACGCTCGCAATCTACGGCGATGCGGGTGAGACCCGATTGGACGAGGCTTCTCCTCTCGCTGACGGGCCGCCTCAGATGACCGACGTCGCAAAGGACTGGGAGGCAGCGGTCGAGGGAGCAAACACGTCACGAGTGGTGATCCTGCGAACCAGCGTCGTGTTGGAGAAGGGCACACCGGCGCTCGAGCGACTCCTGTTGCTCGTGCGTCTCGGGCTGGGTGGACGCGTGGCCTCGGGTAGTCAATGGACCAGTTGGATTCACATCGACGACTGGCTGTCGATCGTGCGGTGGGCCCTGGAACCCGATTCAGCTGCCTCGGGCGTGGTCATCGCGACTGCTCCGGATCCCGTCCGAAACTCAGAACTGATGGCCGGGCTGCGCAAGCACCTTCATCGCCCACCTGCGCCGCCGACGCCCGCATTCATGGTCAGAATCGGCGCGTTCCTTTTGCGCAGTGACGCTGCCCTGGGCCTGACGGGTCGTCATGCCGTGTCGAAAGTGTTGGCGGACAACGGCTTCTCGTTCACCTATCCGCGGTTCGATTCAGCGTTGGACGATCTGCTCGGCAACTGATGCGCGGTCAGGCTGCAGTGATGGCAAGTCCGATCGTTCCGGTCTTGCCGCGGCGCAGGAGACTGCCTTTCATGGTGATCCAGCCCAGGATTCCGTAGCGACGCGCGATCGCGTCGCGAGCATGATCGGTGCCCGGTCCGTCGAGGATCTCGGCGACGGCGGCAACCGGTTTACCCTTCGGATTTCCCCGAGCGTCACACGCAGCCACGGTGACTGACGGGTTTCGCCTGATGCGCTTGACCTTGTAGGAATCTGTGACGGTCCACATCAGGAGCTTGTCGCCGTCCGGTGCGGCCCAGAGCGGAGTCGCCACCGGCGTTCCGTCCTTGCGGAAGGTCGTGAGTAGGACGTATTTGGCCTCGGAGACACGCTTGAAGTCGGGGTTCACTCCTCGAGGATAGGTGTGAGTGCCTCCCGCTGAACACAGACCAACTTCCGCGACTATCTGGCGACCGCTCAACCTCGGCTGAAAAATGCCACTTATGCACGTTTTATCCGGTTTCCTGAGGAATTGAAGACGTCGTTTCGTCCACAAACTCCACCTCGAGTTATTCTGAGGCAAATCGTCGAACTGGGGAGTCGAACAAACACATGCAGCGTCGTGACTTTTTCAAAGCGGCCGGGATGGGCGCAGCCGTTGCAGCCGCGACACCACTCATGTCGACCTCGATCAGCCACGCCGCCCCCGCACCTCTGCGTGAGCTACCGATGGGTGCCGATCACTACCGCGCACTCGTCCCCGAGTTGTTCGCACCCTCGCCTACTCCCCCGGACCATTCCGAGGCCATAGTCGTCGGTTCGGGTTTCGGCGCCAGCGCCACCGCTCTCCGGTTGGCGCAGAGCGGCACGCAGGTCACGATCCTCGAGCGCGGACTTCGCTGGCCGCACGATCCGCAGCGGGAGATTCACACCTCCGACATGCTGGCCGACGGCCGCGGAGTGTTCCGGCGCACATCGTTCACCAACCTCACCGGACTCCCGGTGGTGTGCGACTACTTCAGCGGCGTCCTCGATGCCACCGACTACGAACACATCTCGGTCTGGCGCGGCGCTGCCGTCGGCGGTGGTTCCATCATCTTCACCGGCGTGATGATTGCGCCTGAGCGCCGATTCTTCGATGCAGTCTTCGGCAATTCCCTCGACTACGACGAGATGGCGTCCACCTGGTACCCCAAGGTGCGCCAGATGTTGCGTCTGAGCCCGTTGCCCGAAGACATCTACCAAACCCCGAACTTCGGCCACTCCCGTCGTTGGGATCAGGACGCTCGTCGTGCCGGCTTCGATCCGCAACGCATCGACGGGATCTGGAACTGGGACGTGGTGCGCTCAGAACTCGACGGCCGAACCCGAGCCTCGGCCACTGTCGGTGACAGCAACATGGGTAACTCCAACGGCGCGAAGTTCGACCTCACGCAGAACTACATTCCGGCCGCCGAAGCCACCGGACGAGCCACCGTCTGTTACGGGCATCAGGTGCTCGCGATCAGTCGCGAACGGAATGGACGTTACGCCGTCGATGTCGAATCGACGGATCCGACGGGTGCCGTTCTGGCCCGGAAGACACTCACCTGTGACCGTCTGTTCCTCGGCGCAGGCTCGATCGGCACGTCCGAGCTGCTGGTACGTGCCCAGGCGACCGGCGCACTGCCGAACCTCAACGAACACGTCGGCAAAGGCTGGGGAACGAACGGCGACGCCGGGATGGTGCGCTCGTTCGGCTTCAGTGACGGCACTGCGCAAGCGGCACCGTCGGCATCACGCATCGTCGACGAGTCGGGAATGCCACTCTCCCTCGAAAATTGGTACGTCCCCGGCCTACCCGTCAACATCGGCATGCTCGGAACCCTGGGTATGACTCTCGACCCGCAACGCGCCGACTTCGCCTATGACGGCGGCTCCGATCGGGTGGTGCTGAACTGGCCGAAGAACGGCAACGACGCCACCGTCGAGGCCCTGCGCGCCGTCCAGAACAAGATGGCCTTCGCCGGCACCACGCTGCCGTCCGCCCTGCCGTTCGCGAAAGACGTCAATTCCTCGTTCACCGCGCATCCCCTCGGCGGTGCGGTTCTGGGCAAGGCCACTGACGGCTACGGGCGAGTCAAGGGCTACGACGGCCTGTACGTGATGGACGGCGCTGCCATTCCGGGCAGCACCGGCACCGTCAATCCGTCACTGACCATCACTGCTCTGGCGGAGCGGAACATCGCTCAGATCATCAAGTCCGGACGCTGAAACACGTCAGCGCCCGGACCTGCCGGTAATGCTCGAGGTTTACTCCCCCTCGAGTTCGCCTTCGGTTTCGAGGTACACCTGACGCAAGCCGTCGAGTGTCTTCTGCTCGGGGTGCTCCCACATGTTGCGCTCGGCGGCTTCGAGGAGCCGCTCGGCGATTCCGTGCAAGGCCCACGGATTGGATTGCGTCATGAACTTCTGGTTCTGCTCGTCCAGAACGTAGGTCTCGGCGAGCTTTTCGTACATCCAGTCCGCGACCACGTTGGTGGTGGCGTCGTACCCGAAGAGGTAGTCGACCGTGGCTGCCATCTCGAAGGCACCCTTGTACCCATGACGGCGCATCGCGTCGAGCCAGCGGGGATTGACCACGCGCGCCCGGAAGACACGTGCGGTCTCTTCCGAAAGTGTGCGTGTGCGAACCGATTCCGGCCGAGTGCTGTCGCCGATATATGCCTCGGGCGACTTTCCGGTCAGCGCGCGCACGGTGGCAACCATGCCGCCGTGGTACTGGAAGTAGTCGTCCGAATCGGCGATGTCGTGCTCACGCGTGTCGGTGTTCTTGGCCGCCACGTTGATTCGACGGTATGCACTGCGCATGTCGTCGGCTGCCGGGATTCCGTCGAGCCCACGTCCGTACGCGAAGCCGCCCCAGTTGGTGTACACCTCGGCGAGGTCGTCGTCACCGCGCCAGGTCTTGGAGTCGATGAGTTGCAGCAGGCCGGCGCCGTAGGTTCCAGGTTTCGAACCGAAGATACGGGTGGTCGCACGCCTGGCGTCGCCGTGCTCGGCCAGGTCAGCCTGTGCGTGGGCGCGCACGTAGTTCTGCTCGTCCGTCTCGTCCAGTGCCGCGACCAGCTGAACGGCGTCGTCGAGCAGTGCGAGCACATGCGGGAATGCGTCACGGAAGAATCCGGAGATGCGGACGGTGACGTCGATGCGCGGGCGGCCGAGTTCTTCGAGATCGATGACTTCGAGGTTGACGACGCGTCGGCTTGCCTCGTCCCAGACAGGGCGAACACCGAGGAGCGCGAACACTTCGGCGATGTCGTCGCCGGAGGTACGCATCGCGGCGGTTCCCCACACCGACAGACCCACCGAGCGCGGGTACTCGCCGTGATCGGCGAGATAGCGAGCGGCGAGCGACTCGGCCATCGCCTGACCGGTCTCCCACGCCAGGCGTGAAGGAACTGCCTTGGGGTCGACGGAGTAGAAGTTACGACCGGTGGGAAGAACGTTGATCAGGCCGCGCAGCGGTGACCCGCTCGGGCCGGCGGCGATGAATCCGCCGTCGAGCGCGTGCAGGACCTGCTTGATCTCGTTGTCCGTCTGCCGCAGACGCGGAACGACTTCGGTGGCCGCGAACTGCAGGATCTTCACGACGGTCTCGTCGTCGCTGAGGTCCTCGGCGGCAGCGGGGTTCCAGTCGGCCTCGTACATGCCGCGAACCAGAGCGTGCGCCTTTTCCTCGACGTCGTCGACACGGCTGCGCGACTCGTCGCCGTCTTCGCTGAGCCCGAGTGCTTCACGCAAACCAGGGACGCTCTGTTCGCCGCCCCACATCTGACGGGCACGCAGCATGGCGAGAACCAGTTCGATTTCGGCGTCGCCCTCGGGCGCGCGGCCGAGAATGTGCAGACCGTCGCGGATCTGGACGTCCTTGATTTCGCACAGCCAACCGTCGACGTGCAGGAGCATGTCGTCGAACACGTCTTCTTCGGGCCGCTCGGCGAGGCCGAGGTCGTGGTCCATCTTGGCCGCCCGCATCAGCGTCCAGATCTGCTGGCGAATGGCCGGGAGCTTGGACGGGTCGAGTGCGGAGATGTTGGAGTGTTCGTCGAGCAGCTGCTCGAGGCGGGAGATGTCGCCGTAACTTTCGGCGCGGGCCATCGGCGGGATCAGGTGATCGACGAGCGTCGCGTGAGCACGCCGCTTGGCCTGTGTTCCCTCGCCCGGGTCGTTGACCAGGAACGGGTAAATCAGCGGCAGGTCACCCAGGGCTGCGTCGGTGCCGCAGTTGCTGGACATGCCGAGCGTCTTGCCCGGCAACCATTCGAGGTTGCCGTGCTTACCGAGGTGAACGACGGCGTCGGCGCCGAATCCGCCGTTGTCCGGTGTCGCGGCGATCCAGCGGTAGGCCGCGAGGTAATGATGGCTCGGCGGCAGATCCGGGTCGTGGTAGATCGCGACGGGCTTCTCACCGAACCCGCGGGGCGGCTGGACCATGAGGACGATGTTGTTGAATCGCAGTGCCGCGATGACGATTTCGCCGTCCGGATCCTGCGAGCGGTCGACGTACAGCTCGCCGGGCGCTGTGCCCCAGTGTTCCTCGACTCCGCTGCGCAACTCTTCGGGCAGGGTGGCGAACCATTCGCGGTACTTCGCTGCCGAGATTCGGATCGGATTGCCCTCGAGCTGCTCGGCGGTGAGCCAGTCGGGATCCTGGCCACCGGCCGCGATCAGGGCGTGGATCAGCGCGTCGCCGTCCTTCGCCGCCAGGCCGGGTACTGCGTCAGGACCGTCGATGGGTCCGAGGTCGTAACCGGCAGAACGCATTTCAGTGAGAAGGTCGATTGCGCTGGCCGGAGTATCGAGGCCGACGGCGTTGCCGATACGAGCGTGCTTGGTCGGGTAGGCCGAGAGCATGAGTGCAACGCGACGCTCGGTGGTGGGAATGTGGCGCAGCTTGCCATGGCGGACCGCGATACCGGCGACACGGGCAGCGCGCTCGACGTCGGGGACGTACGTGGACAGCCCGTCGGAGTCGATTTCCTTGAAGGAGAACGGGACGGTGATGATGCGACCGTCGAATTCCGGCACCGCCACCTGCGTCGCGACGTCGAGAGGCGACAGTCCGTCGTCGTTCTCGTCCCAGGTGGCGCGGCTACTGGTCAGGCACAGGCCCTGCAGGATCGGGACGTCGAGTGCAGCGAGTGCAGCGACGTCCCAGGCTTCGTCGTCGCCACCGGCGGAGGCGGTCGCGGGCTTGGTGCCGCCGGCAGCAAGAACTGTGACGACCATGGCGTCGGCGCGGCGGAGTGTGCTCAGAAGTTCGGCTTCTGCGGTTCGTAGTGATGCGCAGTAGATCGGGAGCGCGGTGCCTCCGGCCTCGGCGACGGCGTCACATAACGCCTGGATGTACCGGGTGTTTCCGGCCAGATGCTGGGCACGGTAGTACAGAACTGCGATGACGGGACCGGTCGCCGAGTCGAGGTCGGGCGCGAAATCAGCGATTCCCCAGGAAGGCAGGTGAGCCGGCGGCTCGAAACCGTGGCCGGTGAGCAGAACGGTGTCGGAAAGGAAGTGGTGCAGCTGTGCCAGATTCTGCGCGCCACCCTCGGCCAGGTAATTGTGGGCCTCGGCAGCAACGCCGGCGGAGACCGTCGAGCACTCCATGAGGTCGGCGTCCGGCGCATGCTCACCACCGAGGACGACTACGGGGAGTCCGGAGGCGAGGACCATGTCCAAGCCGTCTTCCCAGCTGCGACGGCTGCCGAGGATACGAACGATCACGAGGTCGACGCCGTCAAGCAAAGGCGGCAAGTCTTCCGAGACCAGCAAGCGTGAGGGGTTGGCCCAGCGGTAGGAAACTCCGTCGCCGGCTTCCTGGCTGGCGCGGGCGCTCAGCAGATCGGTGTCGGACGTGGAGAGCAGAAGAATCACGGGTGAAGCCTTCCTGGGGTTTCGCGCCCCGTGGCACAGATCTGTCATCGACGGCGGTTGAGGGTCTGACTCGTGTTTCCGAGCGGAAACGCGTCCCGCTCGAGCAACACTCACAGTGGCGCGACCGCACCGGACTTTCACCGGTTTCCTCAACTGCCGTCACTGGTGGTGGTGATGCTACCGGTCCGCAGAAGGCACTCATGACAGGTCGTACCCTGGAGCCATGCCCACGGACCGTTCACAGCCAGACGCGTGCCCGGGTGCACTGCAAGTTCACCACGCCGCCGACGGCGCACTGGCACGCGTGCGCCTACCCGGCGGACTCCTCACCCCCGCCCAATTGCAGACGCTCGCCGACGCAGCGCGCGATCTGGGCAACGGCCAGATGGAACTCACCTCGAGGGGCAACGTCCAACTGCGCTCGGTCTCGGACCCCGAAGCCTTCGCAGCGCGAATCGCTTCGGCCGGTCTGCTGCCGTCCGCGACGCACGAGCGAGTGCGCAACATTCTCGCGTCCCCACTGTCCGGCCGTATCGGGGGCGTCGCCGATATTCGCGAACTGGTCCACCGGCTCGATTCCGCCATCCAAGCGGATCAGGCATTGGCGGGCCTGCCCGGGCGAACCCTGTTCACCCTTGACGACGGGCGCGGAGACATCACCGGGCTACGGGGCGATTTCGGACTCCACGCGCGCAGTGCCACCGAACATTCACTGGTGCTCGCGGGTCACCACACCACTCACCTCGTACAGGCGGACGACGCCGTCGAATTGCTCCTCGAGGCGGCTCGATCGTTCCTCGACGTCCGCGACAATCATTGGCGCCTGGCTGAAGTTCCGGACGGAATCGAGCGCACCCTCGAGCAGTTGGGTCTGAGCGCCGAGTCCACCGGTGCGGCAGATCTCACGGCGGATGCACGGCCCACCATCGGTTGGCTCGAGCAGCGAGACGGAACGGTCGCCCTGGGCGGCGGCCTGCGATTCGGGCTGCTCGACGCTCGGCTGGCCGAGTTCCTCGCCGCCGTCGACAAACCCGTTGTCGTGACGCCGTGGCGATCGGTGCATATCTTCGACCTCGACGAATGGGCTGCCGAACAGGTGGTCCGGGTGTTGGCGCCGATGGGGTTGATCTTCGACGAGAACTCTCCGTGGCTCGACGTCACCGCGTGCACCGGAAGCCCGGGATGCGAGAAGTCGCTCGCCGACGTGCGCACCGACGCGATCACCGCCGTCGAGCAGGCAGAACTGCCCGTCGTCGGGCGCCAGCACTGGGCCGGGTGCGACCGCAGCTGCGGACGTCCCCGCGGGGACGTAGCGGATGTGATTGCGACGGGTGACGGTTACCGGGTGAATCCGGCCGATCGGTGATGCCTCTATCGTGTGGCACATGATCGAGTACATCCGTGACGGCGCGGAAATCTATCGCCAGTCCTTTGCCACCATTCGGGCCGAAGCCGACCTGAGCCGTTTCCCGGCGGATGTCTCGCAAGCTGTAGTGCGCATGATTCATGCAAGCGGCCAGGTCGATCTCGTCGACGACGTCGCCTTCACACCCGGTGTCGTCTCGGCTGCGCGTGCCGCTCTGCGCGACGGCGCGCCGATTTTCTGCGACGCTCAGATGGTGGCTGCCGGGATCACGCGCAAGCGTCTGCCCGCCGGTAACGACGTCATCTGCACCCTCGGCGATCCGCGGGTTCCCGTGCTGGCGTCGACCATCGACAACACTCGTTCGGCAGCTGCTCTCGAACTGTGGGGAGCCAAGCTCGAGGGCGCTGTTGTCGCGATCGGAAACGCACCCACCGCACTGTTCCATCTCCTGAACCTCATCGAAGCCGGCGCGCCCCGTCCGGCCGCCATCGTCGGAGGCCCGGTCGGCTTCATCGGCGCTGCCGAGTCGAAGGAAGCCCTCATCGAACACGCCAGCGGGATCGATCATCTCGTGCTCCGCGGCCGACGCGGTGGCAGCGCGATCACTGCGGCCGTCGTCAACGCGATTGCGAGCGAAGTCGAATGAGCGCAGGCAAGCTCTGGGGTGTCGGTATCGGCCCCGGCGATCCCGAATTGGTGACCGTCAAGGCCGCCCGCGTCATCGGCGAGGCCGATGTGATCGCATTCCACTCCGCGCGGCACGGCAAGAGCATCTCCCGAGCAGTTGCAGCGCCGTACATGCGCGACGGCCAGATCGAAGAACACCTCGTCTACCCCGTCACCACCGAGACCGTTGATCATCCCGGTGGATACCAGGGCGCGATGGACGAATTCTACGAAGCAGCTGCCGAGCGGTTGGCAGCTCACCTCACGGCCGGTCGAACCGTCGCGCTGCTCGCCGCCGGCGATCCGCTCTTCTACAGCTCCTACATGCACATGCACAAGAGGCTGGCCGATCGCTTCGACGCCGAAGTGATTCCCGGCGTCACCTCCGTCAGCGCGGCGTCTGCTGCCCTTGGAAAACCGCTGGTCGAGGGTGAAGAAATCCTCACGATCCTGCCCGGAACCTTGCCGCAGGCCGAGCTGACCAGGCGGCTTAAGGAAACCGACGCCGCAGCCATTCTCAAGCTCGGACGCACGTTCCCGCCGGTCCTGCAATCGCTCGAGGATTCCGGCCGCCTGGGCGAAGCGCACTACGTCGAACGCGCGAGCACCACACGTCAACGCGTCGAATCCGCTGCCGAGGTCGACCCCGACGGAGTTCCGTACTTCTCGATCGCCATCGTTCCGAGCCCGTCGAACAACCCTCGACCCGCAGCCGAGTCGCACGGCGAGGTGGTCGTGGTCGGACTCGGACCGGGCGACACCGCGTGGACCACACCCGAAGTGGCGCATGAGCTTTCGTTGGCCACCGACCTCGTCGGCTACGGCCCCTACGTCGATCGAGTGCCGACGCGTCCAGGCCAGCGGCGCCATTCCAGCGACAACCGCGTCGAAGCCGAACGCGCCGCAATGGCGTTGGACCTGGCGAAGAACGGCGCCCGTGTAGCTGTCGTCTCGTCGGGAGATCCCGGCGTATTCGCCATGGCTGCAGCAGTTCTCGAAGTTGCCGCCGAAGACCAGTGGCGCGGCGTCCCGGTCCGCATCCTTCCCGGTATGACGGCGGCAAACGCTGTCGCCAGTCGCGTCGGCGCTCCCCTCGGGCACGACTACGCGGTGCTCTCGCTGTCTGATCGCCTCAAGCCGTGGGATGTCGTCGCGCGCCGTATCTCGGCAGTTGCAGCCGCGGACATGGCGTTTGCGGTCTACAACCCGGCGTCCAAGTCCCGGACGTGGCAGGTCCAGGCTATGAAGGACCTCGTGCTCGAGCACCGCTCCCCCGAGACTCCTGTTGTCATCGGGCGCGATGTTGCCGGCGCCGAGGAATCCGTTCGCGTCGTGCCCCTCGGTGAGCTCGAGCCTTCCGAGATCGACATGCGGACTCTGCTGATCGTCGGCTCCTCGATGACGACGGTCGTCGAAACCGGTTCGGGCCGTCAGGTGTTCACCCCGCGGCGCTACCCGGAGTGACATCCACGCAGCGATAGCATGGCGTCATGCCCGTCAACCGGACCCGGAAAGCCAGATACGCGCGCAAGCGCAAACGCCGAATGGATCTGGTGGAGCACGACCTGTCCACCGAGCAATGGTCCGCGCTCAAAGCCGCCTGGGGTGGATGCGCGTACTGCGGTGAGCCGGACGAGTCGCCGCAACGTGACTGCGTGCTGGCGATCTCCCGCGGTGGGCGCTACACCCTCGACAACATCGCACCGGCATGCCGCTCGTGCAATGCGAGCAAATGCAACAGCGAGGTCACTCTCTGGTTGCGGCGCAAGGGGTATGACGAGAAGGCCTTCCTCCTGCGCCACGCGGAGATCGGCATCGAGATGAGGGCTCAGTTCTCGGAGCAGTCGTGACGACCCCGGACGAGTTACGCCCGATTCTCGACGAGTTGATGGAGTTCGAACCTCTGTTTCACCGAACGCGAGTAGCAATGTCACGAGACGAGTTCGGTGCGGTCGTCGACCCGGGGTTCCGCGAAATCGGACCCACGCTGAGCAGGATCGCGCCTGACTCTTACTTGGTGACGTATCGGCTGACCCAGGCGCATCGGGTTACCGAGCGATCATCTATCTGGCGGTTCACGGATAATCGATGGAGTGTGCTGTTTCATCAAGGAACAGTCGTGGAAAGTGGTCTGGAAGCGTGAACGAATCGACCCACAACCCCACCATTCCGCTTTGGATGGACATCACTTTCACCGTCTTCGTTCTTGCCTGGATCTTCATCACGATTAGCGCGCTCGTGGCGATCATGCGCACCGACTTCGATCGCTCGGGCGGCAAGTTCTGGTGGTCGGCACTGGTGATCGCGGTGCCTGTACTCGGTGCGCTCGTCTGGTTGTTGTTCGGACGACCCCCGCGTGACTCCAGGTCCCGAACCTGATCTACACCGACGGCCCGGCAGTAGTCTGAGTACGGTCCGGTGCTGTCACTCTGCTCGCATCAGGGGAGAACAACGAGATGAGACTACTTCGATACTCGATCAACGTCACCCTCGACGGCTGCTGTCATCACGAGGCGGGGCTACCACCCGACGAGGATTCGATGCGCTACTGGACCGCTCAGATGGAACGAGCCGATGCTTTGCTGTTCGGCCGGGTGACCTACGAGATGATGGAGTCGGCGTGGCGGCGTCCCGCAACCGGCGCGTGGCCTGACTGGATGGACGAGTGGGAGATCCCGTTCGCCGAGACCATCGACGAGGCCAAGAAGTACGTCGTGTCGAGCACGCTGAGCGGGGTCGATTGGAATGCCGAGCTGGTGCCGGGCGACTTGGGGCCAGCAGTTCAGCGACTCAAGGAGCAGCCCGGCGAAGGCCTGTGGGTTGGCGGCGTGACACTCCCCCTGGCATTGGCAGACCTGGGACTGATCGACGAGTACGAGTTCCTTGTGCAACCGGTCCTGGCCGGCCACGGACCGACGTTGCTCGCCGGCCTGCGCGAGCGCATCCAACTCGAGCTCGTCGATCGCCACGAGTTCCAGTCGGGCGCAGTCGCCGTGCGATATCGGCCTGCGCAAGGATCGGCTAGACATGACTGACTAGTGCGAACATTCCGCTCCCACCACCGGAATCAAGTGGTGAGGCATCGCGGCGTCGACCTTGGTCGTGTTGGAGGTTTGTGGTGGAGAAAGACCAACGCAGTCACCGCGACTGCGTTGGTGCAGTCCAGCATCGAACCGGTCCGCGCACCTGACTACTCGTCGAGCCGATATTTCATCAGCAACGTGACGTCCCCGATGACGTATCTGCGGGCTGCGAATGACCTCGCACTGGTGACCGTCTCTCAGGACAACTGCGGTAGCTGGAGTTCGATAGTCGTTGAAGTCAGATCGAATTCGGGATATGCCACGGTGATCCACAATGGCCCTAGCGGGGGTGGGCTGAGGATGTATTCGCCGCCAGTTGCGATGCCGTACAGGTTCTCGGCGATGCCGCGCCATGAACGGCCGCCGTCCAACCAAGGCCCTTTCGGGTCGTCGGGGTAGTCGCCGGGGTGGGTCGAGTTCGCGAGGATCGGTCCGGTGATGGTTTCGACAATGAGTCGAATTCTGTGCGGCTCGTCGGGTTTGATTCGGGATCCGAAGTTCATCTGTTCGTTGCTGGGCTGGTTCAGCGATGGCATCTGTTCGACTGTTGTTTAGTGGGCCACGATATGAAATGCCAGCCCGGTGCGAAATATTCGCAGGCTGTTCAATCGAAGATCGACATCTGAGTTGGCCTTGAACGGCAGGGATATGTCGTAACGCGCGAAGTTCCGAATCGCCCTGGGGGATCCTTCGATAGTCAGGGAGATCGTGGCTACGAATCAGTTGTTCGGTACGGATCGTTCTGGACGGTTCAGGGCATCAAGTTGCGTTGCCGGTTTTGGATCCGGGATATCGTCGCCGGCCAATCGAAGGACCTGTCCGCTGCGCAGTACGTGTGCTTCGCACTGAGGGTTGGTATGGATGTAGGCGGAATTGACGCGTTCCGACATTCGTAATCCTCTCGGTCCCCGGATCCGCTCCAGATCGGTCCCGTCTCTGGACTATCTGCACGCTACGATACCGTCCGCCGAGCTAAGCGGTCGCTGGAACTTCTGAAGCCGCACATCAGCCGTTCAAAGCGCCGGTCTTCGAACCGGATCCGAGGTAACTCAGGTTTTGATTGCTTCCATATCTTCACCGCTCGTGGATCCGTTCAAATCACTGCCTCTGTCGAGTCGTTTGTGGGCTGCGGGAATGCGAAGTTGCGTAAGTTCATCGACAACTAATCGCGGCGGTGATCTGCTGCGGCCTCACTGATTTGGCCAGTTTTCTCCCAGCCGGTCAGCGCGTCGCGGGGTCCGGGCGGCCACGCCATACTGTTCGACTTCGTATCGGCGTCCGGCGGCGCCGGACGCCGATACGTGTTCACGTCAGCTCACGGCGCTCCCGCCGAGGTGGCGGGCGAAGAACCGAGCCGAACTGTCGCGCTCGTAGTCGGGCACCGGATAGTGCCTGCCCGAGTAGGCGTGCAGCGTCTTCTCCTTCGATCCGAAGGCATCGAACAACGCCACCCCTGACGTGCGGTCGTAATCCTTGTCGTCCCAAGGGATCCGGTACTCGACCGGGACGGCGAGCTTTCGTGCCGCCTCGACGAGGGAGTCGTCCACAAAGACTCCCCCGAAGCTCACGGCAGCGATCCTGGACTCGACCGGGGCCAACATCAGCCCGGTCACGACTCCTAGCGACACGCCGCCGAAGCCGATCGGAGCGTCGGCGTCGACGTCGGGCAGCGTTTGCAGCGCGTCGATGGTCGCCTGCCATTCCGGCACTGCACGCTCCGCCAACGATCGGTTGTACTCGACGACGATCGGGGCGATCGGCTCGTGGGCCGCCCGGGCCTGGTGGATCGCCTCGACCCACTGTTCGTCCTGTGTGTTTCGCGGCCGGTCGCCATGTCCGGGCGCGTCGATCGCGGCGACTGTGAACCCGTGGGAGCTCACGCTGTGGAGCGCACTGGCAACCAGACCTGGTGCCTTCTTGTGCATGCCGCCGGAGTGCCCGGACAGCAGAAGTGGTGATCCGACGGATCCGGATGCGGGTGACCAGAGGACACCGCTGATGTCGTCTACAACGAAATGCCGTTCGACGACACCGTTCGACGTTGTCTCGGAAGTGAATTCGATGGTCTGAGAATGAGATTGCATGGTGTTACCTTTCGGGATTGCCTAGTCGAGGCGCTCCCGGCGACACCTACGTCAATCGCCGATCCGTGAACACGAGTGGGAGCACCCACATGGTTACTGCGTTCATGGGTCTCACCTCCTGGCGTGTTGTCACGGTCTCGCACAAGCTATCAACCCGAACCCAAGCACGTCCAATCATTTTCCAGCGCGCCCGATGGTGGTCATACCCGCGATCGGTCGACGCTCACGCGGACGGCGCGGATGTAGCGGCGCGTGACAAACGCTTGCACTCGACGTCCGATCGGAGCGCCGAGACGCACCCACCACGTTCCCGGCTTGGAGAACGCGATGATCTCGACGCGGACCGCTGTGCTGGTCTCGTCGAACTGGACGACAAACAGCTCCTCCCCACATTCGGGGTGGCCGGCGCGGGTTCCGTATGCGAAGCCCTTGCGATTGGGTTCGTCGACGACGTAGACGATCCGAACTGGGATAGTCACCGGACCGAGTCCGAAGGTCGCATCGTGACCCGCCATGGCGGTCGGGGCCGCCGTACGGACGGTCAGACCGGCTCCGCGGTGCATTCCCCAATTCAGGACGGTACGAGCGGCAACCTCGAAATCCTCACGTCCGGATCCGACAGTCGCGCTCTCGTGAACGTGGTGATAGCCGGCGGGGAGAACGCCGGACGTTGCGCCCACCTCGAGGTACGTCAGCCCGCCCGGGCCGGACGCCATCACGGCTCGCGTCGGTGGCTGAGGATGTTGATCACGTGACCGTCGGGGTCGGCAGCGAAGAACCTGCGCACACCCCACGGCTCCTCCGTGACGGGATAAACGATGGTGTCGCCGCGCTGCACCGCGGCCTCGTACGCTGCGTCGAGATCGTCCACCTCGACGGAGACGTCGGGAACCACGGGCGCATGAGCGTCGTGCGTCATGACGCTGATCTGCAAGGACGGATCCGTCGGCGAAGCCAACGTCACGATCCACCCGTGATCCATGACAACTTCGAGGCCCAGCACTTCGGTGTAGAAGCGCTGCGCGGCCTCGAGCGAACTACTCGACAGATCCGAAACTATCCGCGTGACGGCCATGTCCCGCAGGTTACGCCGCCGCCGGAGTCCACCGCGACTTGACGAGCCGTTCGATGTCACCGGAAAGTTCGTCGCTGACGATTCCTGGAAGCAGGATCTGCCACATCTCGTCGACACGATCCGGAAGATCCGAGCGTCGGGTGAGAACGTTCGAAACCAGCTGTACCCCGGTGAATGCCGAGGGCATGAACCTGCCGAACGATTCTGCGCTGACCGATTTTCGGATTTCACCTTTCGCCTGAGCTCTGGCGGTGAGATCGGTGATTGCCGAGATCCATTCGGCGTACGGTTCCACCGGCCCCTCGTACGTGCTCAATTCCAACGTGAGGCGAATGCCCGCGCGAACGATCGGCTCGTCGACAATCTGGCGTGCCATTTCGTGCGTGAGCATGATCATCTGTTCCAACGGGTCCTTACCCGTCGCGGAAATCGCCTGCACCGATTCGATCGAGAGCCGATGCTGTTCGGCAATGATGAATTGGGCGAGCTCGTCCTTCGACGCGAAATGGAAGTACAACGCGCCCTTGGTAGTACCGGCCCCCGAGACTATGTCGGCCATGCTGGTGCTGCCGTAACCAGTCTTCTCGAACTGCGCGGCCGCGCCGGCAACGATTTGCTGCCGAGTCAGCTCGGCGCGTGCTTGCTTGACCACTGAATCCCTCTCGTCCTCCCAAGGCCCCCGCCCAGCAAACCCCACGGTTCGCGCCACACTCCAGCTATACCCAAAAACTTCACAATTGCCCCACATTACCAGCGCTCCTTCCATTGCTTCAATTACGAATGCAACAAAGTCGCTGGTCAGACGTCCGATTTAGAGGGAATCTCCTCTCCCCAACGTGCTTTCGTCAACCCGCGCACGATCTACCAACTCTCCGACGAGGAGCGTCAATTCCATCATCTGGTCCGTGATTTCCTCACGCAACTGCGCGGCATCTGCCTCGGAAATCGCCCCGGACTTGGTATCGAAGGACATCAACAACTCGATATTGGTGCGCAGTGCAGTGAGCGGAGCCAGAAGGTCCTGGCCCGCTTCGGTGATGAGACTTCGCTGGCGCGCTCGCGATTCCGACAACGTCCCGAGCATCCGATTGAAACTGACTGTCAACGACGCCAACTCGTCGTCACCGGTCACAGGGATCGGCGCGAGATCATCCGTTTCGGCGACTCGCCGCGTTGCCGCAGTGAGTCGCGAAATCGGCCGTAATCCTGTGCGTGCCACAGCATCTCCGGCCGCGTAGGCAAGGGCGATACCGGCCGCCCCGAGAGCCGCCAACACCACTGCGAGTCGCTTGAGGACCGAACGCGTCGGCCCCAGGGACTGGGCGACAACCAAAGTTTGGCCCGCAACCGAGGGTTCGACAAGAATTCGATACGCATCGACGGTTGCGATCGTCTGCGACGAATTGCCGTCTGCGATCGACCTGATGGCGTCTGCACTGGTGCTGAACGGCGGCAGACCGGGGGTCGCCGTCACCAAGGCGCCGTCGGCAGTGAGAAGCCCCACCGCCTGGATGACCGCGGTATCCGCGCCGGCCGTCAATCCCAGAACCGGTGTGACACCGCCGAAATTGACGGTGTCGGTGATCGCGTCACTCGTGCGCTCGAGTTGCCGATCGACGTTGCCTTGCAAATAGGCGTTGAACACGATGTACACCGCCGACGCCGACACGATCACTGCGATAGCCACCAGGCCTGCGGTCAGCAACTTCACGCGTGCATGGAGCGTCCGAACGTGAATTCCCGTTGGTTTTCGACGGCTCATTCCGGGAACCGACACTCTCATGCGCGGTCCCGCAGTGCGGCGTCGAAAGATCCCAACATCCCTCCAGTATGGTCACGGAACCTTAGACGAACCTGAAGCGAACGCCCTGTCGGCCTCACGGCGCCGTTCCACGACCGAAAGCCGTGAGCCAGTCCACGGCCCCGGCTTCGGTGTCGAATGCCTCGACCGCCTTGGGGGCCGGTGGTCGCTCGACGACGATCACCGGGATCGACAGCTGCCTGGCCGCAGCGATCTTTGCGTACGTCTGTTCGCCGCCACTGTTCTTGGTGATCACGACGTCGATGCAGTGAGCCCGCATCAGATCGACTTCTGCTTCGACGTCGAATGGGCCACGTGCGAGTAGCAATTGCGAGTGAGTCGGCAACGTCCCGGACGGCGGATCGATCGAGCGCACGAGAAACGAGACGTCCTTCACACGGTCGAACGCCGAAACTCCTTGCCTCCCGATCGTCAAGAATGCGTGGGAGCCGACCCTCGGCACCAAGTCTGCGGCGTGATCGAGATCGCGTACCGGAAGCCAGGTGTCGCCGGGTTGCTCACGCCACGGCGGGCGTCGGTACATGGCATACGGCACGGAATTCGCGACGCACGCCTCGAATGCATTCTTGGTGATGCGAGCGGCGAACGGATGCGTGGCGTCGAGCACTGCACGAATGTCGTTGGCCGACAACCACTCCGAGAGCCCTTCCGCTCCCCCGAACCCGCCGATGCGCACTTCCCCCTCGGGCCACCGAGGATCGCGAACCCGGCCGGCCAGTGAGGTGACAACTTCGAGGTCTGCTGAACCTGCCAACCGAGACGCGATCACTCGGCCTTCGCCCGTGCCTCCGAGTAGGAGTACGCGACGACGGACACCTGCCGAGGTCAGTGTGTGCTTCTCTCACGCGCTGCCGAGTAGAGGTAGCTGTCCGGAAATCCTTCCGCAGTCAACACTCGGCCGACGATCACAACGGCCGTCTTCGTGATGCCGGCTGCATGGACAAGTTCGACGATCGTGTTCAAAGTGCCTCGAACAACGATCTCCTCGGGCCGTGAAGCAAAGGCGACCACCGCCACGGGGCAGTCTTCGCCGTAATTTTCGGCCAACTCGGATGCGATCTGTTCGATGCGATGAGCGCCGAGGTGAACCACCATCGTGGCGCCGCTGCGGCCCAGGGACCGCAGATCCTCACCCTCCGGCATTGCCGTCGACAAGGTGGAGACACGGGTGAGAACAATGGTCTGGGAGACGCCTGGAACGGTCAGCTCGCGCCCCAGCGCGGCTGCTGCCGCGGTAAATGCAGGAACTCCGGGAACCATGTCGAAATCGACGCCCGCGGCGTCCAGACGGCGGGCCTGCTCGGCCACAGCGCTGAAGATCGACGGATCACCGGAATGCAGGCGCGCGACGTCCAGTCCGGCCGAGTGCGCTTCGACAAGGATCGCGGTGATCTCGTCCAGGCTCAGGCGAGCGGTATCCACGACCTGTGCGCCGACCGGGCACCACTCGAGCAATTCCGCCGGAACAAGGCTGCCGGCGTACAGGCACACGGGGCTCGCGGCGATGATGCGCTGCGCGCGGACAGTGATCAGATCGGCCGCACCGGGACCCGCACCGATGAAATGAACGGTCATTGTGAGGATTCCTCCGGCGTATCGGTGTCCGCGTCTGCAGACGGCTGACTTTTTGTGACGGACCATTGGACCACCGGAAGTTGCGGGCGCCAAACGTTGAACGTGCCCAGTGGCTCGGCGCGCTGAACCTGGAAGCGTCGCAGCGTCCCTCCATGTCGGCCCATCCAGCCGAGCAGCAACGATTCGGATTCGGCGGTCACGGCGTTGGCGACAAGACGTCCACCCACGCTCAGCTGCTCCCAGCACGCATCGAGCATTCCCGGTTGCGTGACGCCGCCGCCGACGAACACCGCGTCAGGACGACGAGCCTCGTTCGCGAACGCCTCGGGTGCGGTTCCTTTCACCGCCAAGGCAGGCACGCCGAGATTGCGCGCATTGGTGCCGATCTGTGAAACACGGCTCGCAACCTTTTCGAATGCTGTTGCGGTGCAACGCGGGTGGGTTCTCATCCACTCGATGGCCACAGTTCCCGACCCGCCGCCGACGTCCCAGAGGTGTTCTCCCGGCGCCGGCGCGAGTGCGCACAACGTCAGCGCACGAATCTCCTGTTTGGTCATCTGACCGTCTCCGACAAACGCTGCATCGGGTAGTCCCGGGATTCGAGTCAGCCTCAACGGATCATCGGCCGCGATGCACTCGACGGCCAGAACGTTCAACGCGTCCACGTCCTCGTCCGCGTGATCCCACTCGTCCGCAACCGTGACGGTCCGCGATTCCTCGGCCCCACCCAGCTGGGCCAGCACAGTCAGGATCGATCGACCGAATCCCGCGCCGGACAAGAGACGAGCCACCTCCCCCGGTGTCGCGCGGCCGTTGCTCAAAACCAGCAGGCGCGCACCACCTGCCACTGCCGCCAACACGGTCGCCGAGTCTCGGTTCACCAGGCTCACGACTTCGATGTCGGCCGACGCCCATCCCATTCGCGCGCTCGCCAATGCCACCGACGACGGGTGGGAGATCACTCGCACGTTGTCCACGCCGAGCAGCCGAACCAACGTGACGCCGAGGCCGTGGAACATCGGGTCACCGCTCGCGAGTACACATACTCGCCGATCGGCGCTCTCGGCGAACATCGACGGCAACGCCGGGATCATCGGAGACGGCCAGGTCAGCCGGGTGGGCGCACGTCGCGCCCCGAGGTGTGTCGCCGGGACCAAGTCCAACTGTCGCGACGACCCCATCAGGACCTCCGCGCCGAGGATTGCGCCCTTTGCACTTTCGGACAGCCCGTCCCAGCCGTCGGCACCGATGCCGACGATCACCACCGGGTGTGCGGTCATCGCGGCATCCGGCGCCAGATCGTCTGAGGCAGAAGCCGCATGACGAAGAACACCGGCTGCAGGATTCGCGGTACCCACACACGCGTCGCCCCGGAGTTCAGTCCCCGTACGACGGCGTCGGCGACCTGCGACGGGGTGCTCGACATCGGGGCAGGCGACATCCCTTCCGTCATCTTGCCGGTGACGAATCCCGGCCGTACCAGCATCAATTGGACGCCCGAACCATGCAGTGCGTCGCCCAGACCGCTGGCAAATCCGTCCAAGCCGGCCTTTGCGCTTCCGTAGACGTAGTTGGCGCGGCGAACCCGAACGCCGGCGACTGACGAGAACACCACGATCTTGCCGGTTCCCTGTCGGCGCATGATCTCCGCGAGGTGCGTGAGGATACTGATCTGAGCCACGTAGTCGGTGTGCACCACCGCGACCGCATGCGCCGCGTCGGTTTCGGCACGCGCCTGATCGCCGAGAATTCCGAAGGCCAGCACTGCAACCGAAATCCGACCGTGCTTGGCGACCACGGCGTCGAGGAGGTCTCCGTGAGTGTCCACGGCGTCGGCATCGAACTCGACGGTGGAGACGCCGACCGCTCCGGCGTTCCTGAGTATCTGCTCCTGCTCCGACAGCTCGCCGCTGCGCCTGGCAGCCAGAACGATATTGCGGCCCGGCGCGAGCCTGACCGCGATCTCGAGGCCGATCTCACTTCGTCCGCCGAGGAGCAGTACCGTCTCGACGTCATTCACGTTCGCACCCGCAGTCACCGCTCCAGTGTCCTGGATTACCGTCGTGGCATGACGCTCACCCCCTCCACCACACCATCGTCACAGCAGACTCTCACCGAAGACGGGCTGAAGTTCGTCGGTGAGTACCACCTCGCGACACTCACGACGTTGCGTCCGAACGGCACCCCACACGTCGTGGCCGTCGGATTCACCTGGGACCAGGAAGCCGGAAAGGCGCGCGTGATCACCAGCGGTGGTTCGCAGAAGGCGATCAACGCAGCGCGCGGTGGATACGCCGCAGTCAGTTCGGTCGACGGCGGCCGCTGGCTCACGCTCGAGGGGCCGGCACGCGTGCTCACCGACGCGGACTCCGTGGCCGACGCCGTCCGGCGCTATGCCGAGCGGTACCGCCAGCCACGGGTCAACCCCGCGCGCGTGGTCATCGAAATCGACGTCACACGCATACTCGGGTCCGCAGCGTTCAAGGAAAGCTGATCAGTCGAGGACAGTCAGGCCGTGCGGACGGTTGTTGAACGACTCACAACCGTCCGCGGTCACGACGACGATGTCCTCGATTCGGGCGCCCCAATTTCCGCGGAAGTAGATTCCCGGTTCGATACTGAAGGCCATACCTTCGACGAGTTCGATGGTGTTGCCCTCGACGATGTACGGCTCTTCGTGCACGGACAGCCCGATACCGTGGCCGGTGCGGTGAACGAACACCTCCGCAAGCCCCTGTGCGGCAAGAACTTCACGGGCGGCAACGTCCACCGATTCTGCGGATACACCTGGCCGCACCGAATCGACAGCAGCCTGTTGCGCCGCCTCGAGTACCGCGAACTGTGCTGCAACCTCCGCCGACGGCTGTCCCATGCTGTACGTGCGGGTGGAGTCCGAGTTGTATCCGGGCTCGACCGGTCCGCCGATGTCGATCACCACGACATCGCCGCTCTCGATCACCCGGTCCGAGACCTCGTGGTGCGGGTCGGCTCCGTGTGGGCCCGATCCGACGATCACAAACGCAGCCTCGGTGTGCCCCTCTTCGAGAATCGCCGCCGAAATCGCCTCGCCCACTTCGGCTTCCGTACGACCGACGATCAAGAACTCTGCCATGCGGGCGTGAACACGGTCGATCGCCGCACCGGCCCGTCGCAGCGCCTCGATCTCGGCGTCGTCCTTGACCATCCGCAATTCGCGCAAGACGCCGGTGGCCAGGATCGGCAACGCACCCAACGTGTCTGCCAGGGGGATCAAATGCAGCGCGGGCATCGCGTCCGTCACTGCAACCTTGGCACCGGCCGGGAGTTGAGCCGCCACAATGGCATACGGATCAACACCGTCGACCCAGTCGAGGACGGTCAACCCGAGGTCGCCCACTGCCGATTCCTTCAACGACGCCAACTCCAACCGAGGAAGTACGACGGAGGCCTTCGCGGTCTCCGCAGCGATGACCAACGCGGTCAAGCGCTCGAACGAATCAGCCCGAGAACCCGTCAGGTACCGCAGATCCGGACCGGGAGTCACCACCAGACCGTCGAGTCCTGCTGATCGAGCCAACTCGGCGGCGCGAGCGATACGTGCGCCGTACACGGCGCTGGAGAATCGGGAATCCTGTTCGGCTGGAGACGTCATGGCTTACAGGTTAGTGCCGACTGGCAGGATGGTGACCATGAGTGGGCCATTGCTTCTCCTCGACGGTGCCAGCCTGTGGTTTCGTGCGTTCTACGCGCTGCCCGAGTCATTCGTCGACCCCGACGGAAGACCTGTCAACGCGGTGCGCGGTTTCACCGACATGGTGGCGTCCCTGATCACCAAACACCAGCCGAGTCGTCTCGCCGTATGCCTCGACTTGGATTGGCGACCGCAGTTCCGCGTCGACGCCGTCCCGACGTACAAAGCGCATCGCGTCGAAGAAGGATCTGACGGTTCCTCCGAAGAAGTTCCGGACACGTTGACACCTCAAGTCGACATGATCATGGACGTACTCGCAGCAGCGGGAATCGCGACGGCGGGTGCTGTCGGACTCGAAGCCGACGACGTGCTGGGCACGCTTGCCGCCACCGAGCGCGAAGATCTCACCGTCGTCGTCAGTGGTGACCGCGATCTACTGCAGGTTGTCACCGACGAGTACGTGCCCGTTCGTGTCCTCTACGTGGGCCGTGGCCTGTCCAAGGCAGAACTGTTCGGACCGGTCGAGGTTGCCGAGAAGTACGGAGTGCCCGGAGACCGTGCGGGTGAGGCCTACGCCGAACTCGCGGTACTGCGAGGAGACGCCTCCGACGGTCTACCCGGCATCAAAGGTGTCGGTGAGAAGACTGCGTCGACGCTGATGCTCCGCTACGGCTCGTTGGCCGGACTTCGGGCGGCCGCGGCTGATCCGGAATCCGACATGGCCAAGGGAATTCGCGCAAAACTCACTTCACCGGAAGCAATGGCTTACCTCGACGCTGCATTACCCGTCGTTCGGGTGGTTCGCGACGCGGACGTGCAGTTCTCGAAGGACGACCAACTCCCGGCGACCCCCGTCGATCCCGCACGATTCGAGGAAGTGGCGGCCTCGCTGAACATCGAACGCTCGGCCGGCCGGCTTGCCGCCGCGCTGAAGGCTGCGGCGGCAAGCCGTTCCGATCAGTAGAGCGTCAGCTCGGGCGGCTTACCTCGTACGTGCCGTTGTCGTCGACAAACGTCACGGTCACGTTCGACTTCACGCCCGCGATCGAGAGCGTGCAGGTGAACTTGTTGCCTGACTTGACTTCCTGATCCGCGGGGCACTGAACATTGCTCACGTTCTTTGCCCCGTAGGACTCGGTGACGATCTTCTCGACGCCGGCCTGAGCCGCGCTCTGATCGAGCGTGTTCTTGCCGAAGACACCGAACACCAGAGCTACCACGACAGCTGCCAGAACGACGAGAACACCGATCGCACCGAAGATCAGGGGCTTCTTCGACTTACCCGACTGGTTTCCGGGCGCACCGGGACTCGGGAACGGCTGAGCCTGGTTCCACTGGTTCTGCTGCCCCGGAGTTTGGCCGGGAGTCGCGGCGCCCCACGCCTGCTGCGGTGCGGCGGCAGGAGGCTGACCCCACGCCTGGGTTGCGTCAGGTGCCTGCTGTTGCCCGGGCTGTCCCCACGGCTGACCGGGAGGCTGCTGCTGGGGCTGTCCCCACGGCTGTTGCTGGCCGGGTTGTCCTTGCCCAGGCTGCTGCGGCTGACCGTACGCAGGCTGACCACCCGGCTGCGCGGGCTGCCCGTATGCAGGCTGTCCCCACGGCTGTTGCTGGCCGGGTTGTTGACCGGGCTGCGGTGTCTGACCAGGCTGACCCCACGGCTGTTGCTGGCCGGGCTGCTGACCAGGCTGCTGTTGACCGCCCGGCTGCTGAGGATTCTGCCCCCACTGCTGCTCGTTCGGCTGCTGCTGATCACCAGGACCCCATTGCCGATTCGGATCGTTCGGTCCGTAAGGCCCGCTCATGTTCGCCTCCCACTCGAAATACCAGTCTGCGAATCAAACCACATAGTTGAGGTCATGCTGCGTCGACAGCAACTACCCCGCGACGAATTGCAGCTACCGCCCGCGCCGCAGTCTTCGCAACGTCGGCATCCGTCGAAGTCAGGCGGACCTGATCGAGGAGGTCGATCACCTGACGACACCAGCGAACAAAATCACCCGCAGACAGTGCACGGCCCTGCACTCCGGCCGCGATCAGCGCGTCGACAAGCGAGTTCTCACTCGCCCAGTGATAAACGGCAGTGACGAATCCGAGATCCGGTTCCCGCGTCGGCGGTAGCTTGTGGCGAATCTCGTCCGACCGCAGTTCGCTCCAGAGTCGTTGAGTGTCGTTGAGCGCGTGACGAAGTGCCGCCGTCGGCACCCGGTCAACGGTGTCGCCGTCCCGACGCGATTCGTAGACCACCGAGGACACGACGGCTGCAAGTTCGGCCGGGCTGAGACCCGTCCACGCGCCGGTTCGCAGGCACTCGGCGACCAGAAGGTCGCTTTCCGAGTAAATGCGGCTGAGTCGTCGTCCGGATTCGGTGACTTCTGGGGCTGCTTCGGCAGTCATGTACTCACGCTCTTTGAGTAGCGCGATGATTCGGTCGAACGTCCGCGCCAGCGAGTTGGTGGTGGCCGCAGCCTTTTCCCGCATCGCCTGTGTTTCGCGGGCCAGGCGGTTGTAGCGCTCACCGATCCGGCTCAGATGTTCGCGATCAGGCCAGCTGTGGCACGGATGCGACCGAATCGCGCGACGCAAAGTAGCGACCTCGGCGTCCTCGGACGCGCCCGCTTTGTGGCGCTTCTTCCGCCTGGGCGCACTGATCCCGGTACTTCGCAACGCCGAAGCCAGATCGCGCCGGATCCGGGCGGTGTGGTGATCGACGTGCTTGGGCAGGCGCATCTTTCCCAGGACCTCGGCGGCTTCGGGGAAATCTCCCGACGAAAGACGGCCGGCCCACTGATCGGCAGTCAGAACGAGCGGTCGTGGGTCCTTCGGATCGTTGTCCGGGACGAGGACCACAGCCACTCCGGAATGACGACCGATGGGAATTGCGATGACGTCGCCGCGGGCGAGTGCACGGAGGGACTCCACCGCATCTCCGCGGCGGTCCTCGCGGCCCTTACGTTCGAGCGCACGCTCGCGCGCACCGAGCCGCTCACGCAACGACGCGTATTCGAAGTACTCGCCGTCTGCACCGCCGAGTTTCTCCTGCAAACCCTTCAGTGCTTCTTCGTTCCGCTCGATGCCACGCACCAGGCCGACCACCGAGCGGTCCGCTTGGAACTGTGCGAAGGAACGCTCGAGCAGCTTGCGTGAATCGGCCGCACCCATGCGCTCGACCAGATTGATCGACATGTTGTAAGAAGGCCGGAACGAACTGCGGAGCGGGAACGTCCGAGTCGACGCCAATCCGGCGACGTCCGTCGGCTCGACACCGGGCTGCCACAGGACCACAGCGTGCCCTTCGACGTCGATACCGCGTCGGCCGGCTCGACCAGTCAGCTGCGTGTATTCCCCCGGCGTCAGTTCGGCATGCGATTCGCCGTTGTACTTGACCAGCCGTTCGAGCACCACCGTTCGGGCCGGCATGTTGATCCCGAGGGCCAACGTCTCGGTCGCGAAAACCGCCCGCACGAGACCTTTGACGAACAGTTCCTCGACTGTCTGGCGGAATGCCGGCAGCATGCCGGCATGGTGAGAGGCCAGTCCGCGACGCAACGCCTTGCACCAGTCCCGATATCCGAGAACTTCGAGATCTTCCTCGGGGAGTTCGCCGGTGTGCTTTTCGATGATGGTGTCTATCTCGCGAACCTGCTCCGGGGAAGTCAGGTCCAGCCGGGATCGTAGGCACTGTGCAAGAGCCGCATCACAACCGGCACGGCTGAAGATGAAGGTGATGGCCGGTAGCAGTCCGGACTGATCGAGCTGAGCGATGACGTCAGGTCGCGGCAGGGGCCGGAAATCATTGGAACTCTGGTAGCTGCCACGGCGTCCGCGGCCACGCGGCTGCCAGCTCTCGACGCGTTCGAGAGCCTGACGCTGTTTGACGTGGCGAACCAGATCCTGGTCGACGAGCACGGTCTTCGGCCCAGCGGCAGGGTGACTGCGGCTGTCGAAGAGATCGAAAATTCGTCGACCGACCATGATGTGCTGCCACAGCGGAATCGGCCGCGTTTCGTCCACGACCACAGTGGTATCTCCCCGAACGGTCTCCATCCAGGCGCCGAACTCCTCGGCATTGCTCACGGTGGCCGACAAGCTCACCAGGCGAACATCCTCGGACAGGTGCAGGATCACTTCCTCCCACACCGCCCCGCGGAATCGGTCGGCCAGGTAGTGCACCTCGTCCATGACGACGTGCGAAAGCCCGCGCAGCGCCTCGGAGTTGGCGTAAAGCATGTTCCGCAGGACTTCGGTGGTCATGACAACCACCGGTGCGTCGGAGTTGATACTCGAATCAC
The DNA here is from genome assembly GCF_016598535.1 of Rhodococcus sp. P-2. Classification (GTDB taxonomy): domain Bacteria; phylum Actinomycetota; class Actinomycetes; order Mycobacteriales; family Mycobacteriaceae; genus Rhodococcus_F; species Rhodococcus_F baikonurensis. The sequence continues at coordinate 5,225,204 of NZ_CP066779.1, forward strand.
CCGTCAGCAGGCCGACTTCGCTGGCGCCGTAGCGCTCGACGAGTTCGGCGTACTTCTGATTGCTCAACGCCTTGATCGGCGTCGTGTAGAAACACTTGCGTCCCGCTGCCAGAGCCAGGTGGACAGCGAACTCGCCGACCACGGTCTTGCCTGCGCCGGTCGGTGCGCAGACAAGGACTCCGTGGCCCGCTTCGAGCGCAACGCATGCCTTCACCTGGAAAGGATCGAGTTCGAACTTCAGGCTGGACGCGAACGTGCTCAGTTCACTCTTGTTCATAACCACCTCGTCAGGGTTTCACACGCCGCCGACGTGGTGGCACGGCGCTCAGAGAGTGTCGGTGAAATCCTGGCCGGGCGCGTTGTCGCCGGCAGTGTCGGATTTCTCCGCGACCGAAGCCTTGGACTTGGACTTACGTCCGAACAATCCACTGGATTCGGCCTTGGGTTTGGTCGGATTGTCGAAAGCCTCGTTCAGATCGGACGGAGCCGAGATGGAGGAAGCTTCCTCGTCGGACAGTGCGCCCCAGTCTTCGCCGGCTCGCTTGGCCTTGCGCTTGTCGTTGAGACGAGCGATCTGGACCGCGACCTCGAAGAGAAGCGTGAGAGCCAGAGCGAGCGCCAGCATCGAGAACGGATCCGAACCCGGCGTGGCAACTGCAGCGAATACGAAGAGCCCGAAGATCAATCCTCGACGCCAGGCCTTCAGACGCTCGTACGTCAGAATGCCCGCAAAGTTCAGCACGACCACGAGCAGTGGAATTTCGAAGCTGACACCGAAGATGAGCAGCAGATTGATGATGAAGCCGAAGTACTCCGAACCACTGAGCGCGGTGATCTGGACGTTGTCGCCGATGGTCAGGAGGAAGTGCAAAGCCTTCGCCACGACGAGGTACGCCAGGATTGCGCCGAGAATGAAGAGAGCGGCACCGGCGGTGACGAATCCGACCGCGTATCGACGTTCCTTTGCGTAGAGGCCCGGGGTGATGAATGCCCACAGTTGGTAAAGCCACACCGGGCAGGCAAGAACGATGCCGGCGGTGAGCGCCACTTTGAATCGCAGCATGAACTGCTCGAACGGCCCGGTCGCCAGCAATCGGCACGCGTCGTCGGTGCTGAGGTTGGCGCGACTCTCGGACGGAAGCTCACAGTACGGTCCACGAAGCAGATCGCCGAGACTTTCGAGACCGAGTATCGAGTGTGAGTACCAGAAGAAGCCGAACGCCGTGGTGATGATCACGCCGAGGAATGCGAACAACAAACGAGTCCGCAATTCGTACAGGTGGTCGACCAACGACATGGTGCCGTCTGGGTTGACCTTCCGCTTGCGGTTACGCGGGTCTAACGGAATACGCACTGTGCATCCTGGTCTTGGTCAGCAGACAACCGGGGTGAACGAATATTTCACCCCGGCTAGAACGCAGTGTGTACTAGAGCGGCTTGACTTCGGTCGGCTGCGCAACAGGTGCTGCTGCACCGTTTGCGACCACCGCGGTGTTGGCCGTCGGCAACTGTGCCGGAGCAGGCTGTGCGACCGGCGCGCTTGCGGGCGCCGCATCGTCGTTCTGCATTTCCTTGACTTCGCTCTTGAAGATGCGGAGGGAACGACCCAGACCGCGTGCTGCATCGGGAAGCTTCTTCGACCCGAACAGAATTACGACGACAACAGCGACAATCAGCCAATGCATCGGCTGCATTGCACCCATAACGACCTCCCATGATCAGATTCCTCGATGCTACCGGACACAACCGGCGCTCGGAGGTGTCAAAGCACTTACTTCAGCTACCTTTTACCTGTTTGTTTCCTGCGAACTCACTGAACGTGAAGTTTCCGGAAGGTTTACGAACCGATTACGTCATAGGCGTCAAGCGCCGCAACGGCCCGATCATGTACTTCGGAGACCAGTTCCGGCGGATGAAGGACCCGAACTCCTTCACCGAATCCCAACACCAGTCTCGCCATCCATTCCAGTGTTCCGAAACTCATCGTCGCCTCGACCGACCCGTCGTCGTTCACGTGCTCGACGTCCATCGGGTAGTAGTCGAGCATCCACACCCACTCTTTGGTGATGAACAACCGTGCTTCCGGAAGGGAGCCGTCGCCGCTGAACAACTCGAGATTCGAATCCTCCTCGAGGGCCTGCGGCGGCGGGTCGGCCGGCTCGTCGAGTTGGACGGCAGCGTCGATCCGATCGAATCGGAACAACCGCACGCCCTCGGCCTGACGGCACCACGCCTGGAGGTAGCTGTAGTTGTCGACCAACACGATGCGAACGGGGTCGACGATGCGCTCGGAGACCGCGTCACGCGAGGCCGAGTAATACGTCAATCTGAGGGCGGTCTTGTCCGCGAGCGCGGCTCTGACCGTCGCGGCGATCGGATCTTCGGCGATGTCCGGCGTCGGCGACGTGTCTCGATCTTGACCGATGGCTCGTGCCGCGGCCGATCCGGCGGCGTCCTCGATCTTCGCGATAGCGCGCTGAGCCGAAGACGGATCGACCATCCCCGGCATTTCCACCAACGACCGAAGGGCGATCAGCAATGCCGTCGCTTCCGTGGAGGTGAGGCGCAACGGGCGATCGATCCCGGCCGAGAACGTGACCTCGATACTTTCCTCGGAGAAGGACAGGTCGATGAGATCACCGGGGCCGTAACCGGGCAATCCGCAGACCCACAGTTGATTGAGGTCGGTCATCAGTTGGGTGGTGCTGACGCCGAGTTCCTCGGCGGCCTCGGCGGGACTGATGCCAGGATTCGCGATGAAGTACGGCACGAGGTTGAGAAGCCGCGCCAACCGCGACGACAGTCGATTGCTCATCAGTTGTCCCCCTGTCCATTGCTGGTGATCGGGCTCGCTGCGGCGGCGCGAAGCTTCGCGACGACCTCCGCACGCAAATCCGGTGGGTCCAACACCAGCGCATCCAACCCGTGGCCGGCGATCAACCGAGCGGTCCATTCCCAGGATCGGACGGGAATGGCCAGCACGCTGCCGTCGCGATCGGTCAACCGCCGATCGGAAGACGACGTCGCAAGCCGGCGAAGCTCATGCGCGCGGCCGTCTGCGACCCACACGGTGGCGGTCCCGGTAACGACGCCCGAACCGGTCACGCGATCGACGACCTCGCGAAGATCGACACCTTCGGGTTTGTGAACCGAACCGGCCGGGCCGAACTCCCTGACGTCGTCCCCGATTCGGGAGAGCCGGAAGGTCCTCACCGCATCACGGTCGACGTCGTGCCCGACCAGATACCACTTGCCGTTATGCGTGACGACGCCCCACGGTTCGACGGTGCGCTCGGTGAACGGTTCGTTCAATGCCCCGCGGTGCTGAAAATGAACTGCTCGGCCGGCGTCGACCGCTGCAAGCAGCTTGCCGAGCGCGGGCTCCGAACCCCGGGTTCGTGCCGGAATCGCGGTGACCGGCGCGGCACTGACTTCTGAGTCGACCTGGACGCCGGCCGCTCGGAGTTTGAGTAGTGCACTCTGGGCTGCCGAAATCAGTTCCGGCGATTCCCACAACTGCACAGCGACGGCTACCGCAGCAGATTCCTCGCTGGTGAGGTCCACGTCCGGAAGCTCGTAGGCATTGCGATTGATCCGGTACCCCTCGACCGTCGAGAACCGTCCTGCCAGACCGGTTTCCAACGGGACACCCAGGTCACGAAGTTCGTTCTTGTCGCGCTCGAACATGCGACTGAACGCTTCGTAGTTCGCGGATTCGTTGTACCCGGCCACACTGTCACGGATTTTCTCCGCCGTGAGGAACTGTCTGGTGGACAGCAATGCGATCACCAGGTTCATCAACCGCTCGATTTTTGATGTCGCCACGCCGAAATCCTAGTGGCTATCCGATAACCGAACGCGCGCCGGACACTTTCGTGCCCGGCGCGTCGCCGCAAAACAGACCTGCTGTGTTGTAAATCGTGAAATTGGCTGACCTACATCGAAGCAATCAAACGCTCGACACGCTCGTCGACGGAACGGAACGGGTCCTTGCAGAGCACCGTTCTCTGTGCCTGATCGTTGAGCTTGAGGTGAACCCAGTCGACCGTGAAGTCCCGGCCTGCTGCCTGGGCTGCGGTGATGAAGTCGCCTCGCAATTTCGCGCGCGTGGTCTGCGGCGGATTCTCGACGGCGTCGTCGATCGTCTCGTCCTCGGTGACCCGCTTGACCAAGCCCTTGCGCTGCAGCACGTCGAAGACACCCCGGCCGCGTTTGATGTCGTGGTAAGCCAGGTCGAGCTGCGCGATCTTGGGATCGGACAGGTCGAAACCGTGACGGTCCTGGTATCGCTGGAACAGCTTGCGCTTGATGACCCAGTCGATCTCCGTATCGACCTTCGCGAAATCCTGAGCTTCGACGGCGTCGAGGGTGCGACCCCACAGGTCGACAACCTGCTCCACCTGCGCGTCCGGTTCGCGGTTACGCAGATGTTCGACTGCCTTGGCGTGATACTCGCGTTGAATGTCGAGGGCACTGGCCTGACGACCACCAGCGAGGCGGACAGGCTTCTTGCCCGTCACGTCGTGACTGACCTCGCGGATGGCACGAATCGGATTGTCCAGGGCGAAATCGCGGAACGAAACCCCGGCTTCGATCATCTCGAGCACCAGTGCTGCAGAACCGACCTTGAGCATCGTCGTCGTTTCGGCCATGTTCGAATCGCCGACGATCACGTGCAGTCGGCGGTATTTCTCGGCGTCCGCGTGCGGTTCGTCGCGGGTGTTGATGATCGGACGCGAGCGAGTGGTGGCCGACGAGACGCCCTCCCAGATGTGTTCCGCGCGCTGCGAGAGACAGAACGTCGCGGCCTTCGGTGTCTGCAGTACCTTGCCGGCACCGCAGATCAACTGGCGCGTGACGAGGAACGGCAGCAAGACATCCGAAATGCGGGAGAACTCACCGGCGCGCGCGACGAGAAAGTTCTCGTGGCAGCCGTACGAGTTTCCGGCCGAGTCGGTGTTGTTCTTGAAGAGGTAGATGTCGCCACCGATCCCCTCCTCGGCAAGTCTCGCCTCGGCGTCGATCAGCAGTTCTTCGAGCACACGCTCACCGGCGCGGTCGTGATTGACCAACTGGATGAGACTGTCGCACTCGGCCGTCGCGTACTCCGGGTGCGAACCCACGTCCAGGTACAAGCGGGCCCCGTTGCGGAGGAAGACGTTGGAGCTGCGGCCCCACGACACGACACGACGGAAGAGGTAACGAGCAACCTCGTCGGGGCTCAGTCTCCTGTGCCCGTGAAAGGTGCAGGTAACGCCGAATTCCGTCTCGATACCCATGATTCGTCTCTGCACACTTCGACACTACAACCAGAATGGGAGGTTCACCCGTGTACTTCGATCGCGTCGTAAGTCACGACTCGACAACGTCGGACAGCGGCATAGTGTGACGGTGTGAGCCTTATTCGCCGAAAAGTTGTCCGAAGCGACGTCAAAGTCATGGAAAGTACTGGAGCACTGCGCCCTTCCGTGCTCGACCCGACCATGCGGTTTCTCTCCAGAGCCGCCGATCACGGCGTTTTGTGGATGGTTGTCGCCGCCTTGCTCGCGATGATCGGCGGGCGGCCCCGTAGGGCAGCAGCACGCGGGCTGCTCGCACTGGCCGGTTCGAGCGCGCTGGCCAACGGCATTCTCAAGCCCCTCTTTCCCCGCCGACGCCCACCGGCACGCGTCTGGCTGAGCCCCAAGCGAGGAGTCGACATCCCGACCTCGTCCTCGTTCCCCTCCGGCCATTCCTCATCAGCAGCGGCATTCACTGCCGCAGTGGCCATGGAATCCCCGGTTGCGGGAGCTGCGCTGGCACCACTCGCTGCAGCAGTGGCGTATTCACGCGTTCACAACGGAGTCCACTGGCCGTCCGACGTCTTCGCGGGCCTCGCGGTCGGCGGCGCAATCGCTGCCGGCACCCGCCGTTGGTGGGCGGTGCGCGACGAAGAACCCGCCGAACTCGGACCCGAGTGCGTCGTCCCCGCGCTCCCGCGCGGAGAAGGCTTGTTGGTCTTCACCAATCCTGGTTCAGGCTCCGAGGACGACGGGATCGTGGAATCGATTCGAGAACTACTACCAGATGCGATCGTCTACGAGTTCGACGCGGACATCGACTTCGACATGCAGATCGATGCCAAGATCCCCGAACTCTCACCGAAGGCGTTGGGAGTATGCGGGGGCGACGGAACAGTGGTCACGGTCGCGACCGCGGCGACAAAGCACGAGCTACCACTTGCGGTTTTTCCCGGCGGAACGCTTAACCACTTCGCCCGCGACGTCGGGGCGGTAAATGTCGAGGAGACCGCACAGGCAGTCGAGTCGGGGCAGGCGGCATTTGTCGACCATGCGGTGGTGCGCACGGATTCCGGAGTGACTGCACGGTTTCTCAACACCGCCAGCCTCGGCGGATACCCCGACGCTGTGCGTCTGAGGGAAAAGTGGGAACCGCGATTCGGTAAGTGGCCGGCCGCGGGAGCCGCGATGATGCGTGTTCTCGCAGCGGCGGAGCCGATGACGGTCACCATCGACGGGAAGCGGACCACCATCTGGATGCTGTTCGTCGGAAACGGGAGGTATTCCCCCGCTGATCAGGTGCCGATGTCGCGTCCGGAGATGAACCGTGGACTACTCGACGTCCGCTATCTGCGCGCGGACAAGAAATTCTCGCGCTCACGTCTGCTGTTTGCGGCTGCTACAGGCACATTGGGCAGCTCGCGGGTCTACGTTCGCGAACTCGTCTCGTCGATGTCGGTCCGAGTCGCCGATTCACCGGTAGCCATCGCCACCGACGGTGAAGTGGTGGCAGACGCGCGCCGGTTCGATTTCGACACCGAACCGGGCGCGGTGGCCGTCTACAGAATCACGCAGTGACTATGAGGGTGCGTCGCCGTTTGCCGGCGGCGCATCCTCGGTTGCTGCCGGAGCTGGAAGCATTTCTTCCAACGCCGTCCCCGCGATCCGTTTGAACGCACGGCGTGGACGGTTGCTGTCGAGGACAGCAACCTCGAGTGCACTCACGTCGAGAGTTCGCGGTTCCGCCTCGGCGGTTCCGGCCGGCGCCGGGCCGCCCTTTTGGAGCGCCCCGACCGCGAGCCGCACCGCGGATTCGAGGTCGAGGTCTCGCTGATAGGACTCGCGCATCGCCGTCACGATCGGTTCGGTCGTGCCGCCCATGACCACGAATTCCTGCTCGTCCGCGATGGAACCGTCGTACGTGATCCGGTAGAGCTGGGCCGGCGTACTACTCCCGAAACGGCCGATCTCGGCAACGCAGATCTCGACCTCGTAGGGCTTGGGCTGCTCGGTGAAGATCGTTCCCAATGTCTGTGCGTACGCATTGGCGAGCGAACGCCCCGTGACATCCCGACGGTCGTACGAATACCCGCGCATGTCCGCGTGGACGATGCCCGCACGACGCAGATTCTCGAACTCGTTGTACTTGCCCACCGCCGCAAATCCGAGACGGTCGTACAGTTCGCTGACCTTGTGCAGAGCACGCGACGGATTCTCCGCGACAAAGAGCACTCCGTCGCGATAGGTGAGAACGACGACGCTGCGTCCGCGGGCAATTCCCTTGCGCGCCAATTCCGAACGATCGCGCATGATCTGTTCGGCTGATGCGTAATACGGCATCGTCATAGCGCAGACTCCCCTTCCGGACTCGCGGTCGCCGTGCGAGCCGCGACGATCTCCCTGGCGATCTCGGCAGCCTTGGTGGGCGACAACTCCACGGCGCCGGCCGAGGTGATGGTGACCGCTGTCGGATAGATCCCGCGTGTCAGGTCAGGACCACCGGTAGCCGAATCGTCGTCTGCCGCGTCGTACAGCGCCTCGACAGCGAACCGAAGCGCAGTGTCCTCGTCGATTCCCGGTGAATACAGCTTCTTGAGCGCCGATTTCGCGAACAGGGAACCTGATCCGACTGCGTGATAGCCAGCGCGCTCCTCGTATCGTCCACCGACGACGTCGTAGGAGACGATGCGACCGGCGGTCGACGGATCGACCGCGTCGAGGTCGTAACCCACGAGCAGTGGCACGACCGCCAAACCCTGCATCGCTGCTCCGAGATTCCCTCGAACCATCGACGAGAGTCGATTGGCCTTGCCGTCGAACGTGAGGGGGACGCCTTCGATCTTCTCGTAATGTTCGAGCTCGACCGCGAAGAGTCGGACCAGTTCGATTGCGATCCCGGCCGTTCCGGCGATACCCGCAGCCGAGTAGTCGTCGGTGACGTACACCTTCTGCACGTCACGGCTGGCGATGAGGTTGCCCATCGTCGCCCGGCGATCACCAGCGAGCAAAACTCCACCCGCGTAGCTGATCGCGACGATGGTGGTGCCGTGCGGAGCTACGTCTCCCCCGCCCATGACAACACCTCCTGTGTCGGCGAAGCGGTTCTGCGGAAGATGTTCCGGTGCGTGCACCCGAAGGTATTCCGAGAATGACGACAGATTCGAGCCGAAGCTCAACCGTGTGTCCCCGTCTGTGATCCGGGGCGCGCGATCCACCGTCACTGGCCGCCCTTCTGGACGTAGGCACGGACGAAGTCCTCGGCGTTCTCTTCCAACACGTCGTCGATCTCGTCGAGCAGGTCGTCGGTTTCTGCAGCGAGCTTCTCGCGACGTTCCTGGCCGGCACTGCCGTCGCCACCAGTGGTTTCGTCGTCTTCGCCGCCACCGGCACGCTGCGTCTGTTCTTGAGCCATCGCCGTCGACCTCCTTGTGTGAAGGGAGCTCTCGCGAGCATCCTGTTCGGCCCAGCAGAGTCGGTAACTGATCCCGCTCGGACCTTCACCCTACCGAGCGGCACCGTCAGGTGTGGAGAGACGCGACGGCGAGCCGCATCGGCTGATTTCAGTGAGTGAGCTGATCGACCAATTCCGCGGCGCTGTCCACGGAGTCGAGCAATGCTCCGACGTGCGCTTTGGTACCTCGAAGCGGCTCGAGGGTAGGGATGCGGATCAACGATTCGCCGCCGAGATCGAAGATGACCGAATCCCAGCTCGCGGCCGCGATATCGGCACCGAATCGGCGTAAGCACTCGCCTCGGAAGTACGCGCGAGTGTCGGTGGGAGGGTTCGTGACCGCGTCGAGAACCTGCTGTTCGGTGACAAGCCGCTCCATGGAGCCGCGAGCAACCAGGCGGTTGTACAGGCCCTTGTCGAGTCGCACGTCTGAGTACTGCAGGTCCACAAGATGCAATCGCGGCGCCGACCACGCGAGTCCCTCACGATTGCGGAAGCCTTCGAGCAGACGCAGTTTGGCCGGCCAGTCGAGGATGTTCGCGCACTCCATGGGATCGCGCTCGAGGAGATCGAGGACCATCGCCCACTTGGCGACGATATCGTCCGCTCGCGGGTCACGAGCGGCCTCGCGATCGAGGAACTTCGAGACTCGTTCGAGGTAAATACGTTGCAGCGCAAGCCCAGTCAGTTCGCGACCGTCGGCCAGTGCAACGGTCTTGCGCAGCGTGGGGTCGTGGCTGATGTGGTGGACGGCGGTGACCGGACGTGCCAGTTGCAGATCGGTGAGGTCGACACCCGCTTCGATCAGGTCGAGTACCAGCGCGGTTGTTCCCACCTTGAGATACGTCGACATCTCCGCGAGGTTCGCATCACCGATGATGACGTGCAGACGGCGGTACTTGTCCGCATCCGCGTGCGGTTCGTCGCGGGTGTTGATGATTCCGCGCTTGAGCGTGGTCTCGAGGCCTACTTCGACCTCGATGTAGTCGGATCGCTGCGAAAGCTGGAATCCGGCGTCGTCGCCGGACTGACCGAGACCCACACGACCGGAACCGCAGATCACCTGCCGAGACGCGAAGAACGGCGTTAAGCCGGTGACAATCGAGGCGAACGGGGTGTCACGCGAGCAGAGGTAGTTCTCGTGCGTGCCGTACGACGCACCCTTGCCGTCGACGTTGTTCTTGTACAACTGCAACCGTGGGGCACCCGGCACGCTGGAGGCGTGCCGTGCAGCCGCTTCCATCACTCGTTCGCCGGCCTTGTCCCAGATCACGGCATCGAGCGGGTCGGCGACCTCGGGGGCCGAGTACTCCGGATGGGCGTGATCGACGTACAACCGTGCCCCGTTGGTGAGAATCATGTTCGCGGCGCCGATCTCGTCCGCGTCGATCACCGGTGCGGGACCGCTCATTCGCCCCAGATCGAAGCCTCGGGCATCTCGCAGCGGAGATTCCACTTCGTAATCCCAGCGTGTGCGCTTGGCCCGTGGCACGCCCGCTGCGGCGGCGTAGGCAAGCACCGCCTGCGTTGAAGTGAGAATCGGATTCGCCGACGGCTCACTGGGTGAAGATATTCCGTATTCGACCTCGACACCGATGATCCGCTGCATGACACAAGAGCCTATGTGATTGCGGCGCGGCGCCTACAGGCGTGGCACAGTTGGAGGAATGCACCAACCTCTCACCGCAGACCTGAATCCCGCGGACGAGGTAGTCGCCGTGTACGACCGGACGGGTAATCCGATCGGCCGAGCAACGCGTTCCGTCGTCTACTCGGGTGGGCTCTGGCACGCGAGCGCGGGCGTTCTGGTTCGCACCGGGGACGGCTCTCGCATCTACGTTCATCGCCGAACCGACACGAAAGCGGTGTTCGGGGGCTATCACGACTGTCTTGCCGGAGGTGTCGTGGATCCAGGTGAGACGCCGCAGGAAACTGCGATCCGTGAAGTGGGTGAAGAACTCGGAATCTTCGGAACAGCAGATCAGCCACTCCAACTGACGGAAATCGCTCGAAAATCCTGGGACGGTGAGTGGAAGAACTCTCCGTTGCGCTGTCACCTGTTCGCGTTCGAACTCAGATACGACGGGCCGATGGCACATCAATCCAGCGAGATCGCCGAAGGTTGGTGGTGGACGCCGAAAGAACTCGGCGCCCACCTGCAGGATCCGTCGTGGCCGTTCGTTCCGGACTCACGCGCGCTGCTGGCCGACTATTGCTGGAGCTGAACACCCCTGGAGCTTGAACACCCATGGGGCTTGAACACCACTGGGGCTTGAACACCACTGGGGCTTGAATACCACCGGGACTGCGATCAGCCCGGGGTGATCGCCGAGAGCCACGCAGCGAACGCGCTGGGGTTGCGGGTCTGTGCGAGCACGCGACCGGGTCCGGTGAAGTCGAAGACAAATCCTTCGCCGGACTTCATCGACTGAATGGTGCGTCCCTGAACGGCGCGCCGCATGTTGAAGTTCATCCCGAGGTCGTAGGCGACCACGTGACCGGTATCGATCGTGACCGTCTCACCTGGCTGCAAGTCGATGACGTCGATCGCGCCGTAGACGGCCAGCACTACTTCACCGTCACCACTTGCCCGCAGGCCGAAGCCGCCCTCACCGCCGAAGAGATTGGACATGCCTCCCCACTTGGACTCGACCGTCACACCGTAGGAGTTGGCCAACCAGGTTCCACGGTTGAGGAAGAACGGGCGATCGGACGTGATGGTCAGCGGGATCAGATCACCGGGAAGCACACCGGTCACGTCGACCCAACCACCTTGCGGCGGAGCGGTATACGTCGTGACGAAAAATGATTCGCCGCTCAGCATCGACCGCTTGAGTCCCTGCAGGACGCCGCCCTGCGCCTTCGCTTCGAGAACCACCCCGGCGGAATGCGCGAGCATTGCTCCGCTCTCCACGCGCAGCGGTTCGCCGGGCGCGAGGTAGCAGCGAGCCACAGTGGACGACGGATTGTGTCGAAGATGTATCTGCACGGCGGGACTCTAAACCAGCGCGACCGACCGGTCCAATCGCAGCGGAGGGAACAGCAGCGGCGCATCGATCAGGCCGGCAACTCTCGAGGAGTAGCCGGCCCGATCGATGTTCGTATTTCTACAGATACTGGCCCGTGTTCGACTCCGTGTCGATCGCGCGGCTGGCACTGGCGTTCTTGCCCGTGACGAGAGTGCGGATGTAGACGATCCGCTCTCCCTTCTTGCCCGAAATACGTGCCCAGTCATCAGGATTGGTGGTGTTGGGCAGATCTTCGTTCTCGGCGAACTCGTCGACGATGGAATCGAAGAGGTGCTGCACACGCAAGCCCGGAGCACCGGTGTCGAGTACCGACTTGATCGCGTACTTCTTGGCGCGGTCGACGATGTTCTGGATCATCGCACCCGAGTTGAAGTCCTTGAAGAACAGGACTTCCTTGTCACCGTTGGCGTAGGTGACCTCGAGGAAACGATTCTCTTCGCTCTCCGCGTACATGCGATCGACGACGCGAACGATCATCGCCTTCAAGCATGCAGTGCGATCTCCACCGAACTCGGCGAGGTCGTCCGCGTTGATCGGCAGACCGTCCACCAGGTACTTCGAGAAGATGTCCTGAGCGGATTCCGCGTCGGGACGCTCGATCTTGATCTTCACGTCCAGTCGGCCCGGACGCAGGATGGCAGGGTCGATCATGTCCTCACGGTTGGAAGCACCGATCACGATGACGTTCTCGAGCCCTTCCACGCCGTCGATCTCGCTGAGCAGCTGCGGAACGACCGTTGTCTCCACATCGGAGGAAACTCCCGAACCACGGGTACGGAAGATCGAGTCCATCTCGTCGAAGAAGACGATCACGGGCGTGCCCTCGGACGCCTTCTCACGAGCACGCTGGAAGATCATCCGAATGTGACGCTCGGTTTCGCCGACGAACTTGTTCAGGAGTTCCGGGCCTTTGATGTTCAGGAAGTAGGACTTGGCGTCCTTGCTGTCCTGGCCGCGGGCTTCGGCGATCTTCTTGGCCAACGAATTGGCGACGGCCTTGGCGATGAGCGTCTTACCGCAACCGGGCGGGCCGTAGAGCAGTACGCCCTTCGGCGGTCGAAGCGAATACTCGTGGAACAGATCCTTGTGCAGGAACGGAAGCTCGACGGCGTCACGGATCTGCTCGATCTGACGACCGAGACCACCGATGTCGTCGTAGTGAACGTCCGGAACTTCCTCCAGAACCAGATCCTCGACCTCGGCCTTCGGGATGCGCTCGAAGGCGTATCCGGCCTTGGTGTCGACGAGCAACGAGTCGCCCGGACGCAGTTTCCTGGTCGGAGAATCGGCGTCGTACGCGATGATGTCGGCCTCGGGGTCGGCGAAGACGGCTGCCAACGGCGCTGCGAGCCAGACGATGCGCTCTTCGTCGGCATGACCGACAACCAGTGCGCGCAGGCCGTCGTCGAGTACCTCACGGAGCGTACTGATCTCGCCGACCTGCTCGTAAGTCCCGGCTTCGACGATGGTGAGTGCCTCGTTGAGACGAACCGTCTGCCCGAGCGCGAGGGTGTCCGTGTCGATATTCGGTGAGCACGTCAATCGCATCTTGCGACCTGACGTGAACACGTCGACGGTCTTGTCCTCGTGTACCGAGAGGAGGACTCCGTAACCGCTCGGCGGTTGACCGAGTCTGTCGACTTCTTCACGAAGTGCGATGAGCTGCTGACGGGCCTCCTTGAGGGTGTCCATCAGCTTGCTGTTTCGGATGGACAACGAGTCCACCTTCGACTCCAGCTCACGCACCTGCTCCGGCGATTGTGCAAGTTGTCGGCGCAGAACTTGTGCTTCCACTCGTAGCGCGTGGAGTTCTTCTGCTGCCGCAACCGAATCCGGGTTCTCTGTCGAGCTCATGTGCGTCTCCTCCCAGTGCGATCCATCAACGCTACCGGCATAAGGGCCCAACTGTCGCCAGACACGGTGCGCGAGTGCGAATTCACACCTGCGCGCGGACCGTGCCGACTGGTCTCGAGCCAGAATTTGGTCATGTTAGCCTTGCCTACAAGATGGAGACAGCGCCTGTCTCTCTTTACAACGAAAGGTAACGCTGTGATCATCCGCAAGACTCTCATCAGCGCTTGTGCCGTCGCTGCCGTCCTGACCATGGGTGCATGCAGCTCGGACGACAACAAGGACTCGACGGCTGCCAGCTCGACTTCCGCCGCCGCCTCGAGCACCACGGCCAAGGCCTCGGCTTCCGCCACGACGTCAGCTGCCGCTGCCGCTGCGGCTCCGACGGCCGAGGAGCTCAACGCGTCGCTCGTCGCTCTGATCGATCCGGCCAAGCCGATCGAGGAGAAGACCGCTCTGGTGGTCGACGGAACCAAGCGTCAGGCCAACATCGAGACGATGAGTGCTGCGCTGGGCGGTAACCCGGCCTACGCGATCACGTTCAACGTGGACAACGTCAAGGTTGACGGTCAGACTGCAACCGCAGACGTCGCGGTCGTAAGCCCGCACGGCGCCGCACCGGCCACCCCGTGGACCTGGGAGCTCGAAGACGGCTCCTGGAAGCTGTCCGACACCTCGGCTTGCGTGCTCCTGGAAATGGGCCGCGCTTCCTGCACCGCATAACTTCCAGCTACAACAAGAGCGGCGATCCGGTATCCGGATCGCCGCTCTTGTTGTTTTCGTGTGATTACTTGGCCGCGGTGTTCGAGCCCTTGCCCGCACGCCGCTGAGGCTTCGGGGTGACCGTTCCTTCGGCCAGACGACGAGCGCTCACGAGGAACGCGGTGTGGCCTTGCATCCGATGCTCGGGGCGCACCGCCAAACCGACGACGTGCCAGCCGCGAACGATCGATTCCCACGAGCGGGGCTCGGTCCAGCATTCCTGCTCGCGCATCGCTTCGACGACCTTCGAGAGCTGAGTAACGGTCGCGACGTAGACGATCAGAACGCCGCCCGGGACGAGGGCCTTCGAAACGGCGGGTAGAACGTCCCACGGAGCCAACATGTCGAGTACGACGCGATCGACCTTGCCGCCGTGCGCTTCCGGATCGAACTCCGCAAGATCGGCGATGGTCAGTTCCCAGTTCGGCGGACGTTCACCGAAGAAGGTCTCGACATTGCGAACCGCATGTTCGGCATGATCGTCGCGGACCTCGTAGGAGATGACCTTGCCTTCGGGTCCGACGGCACGCAGTAGTGAACACGTCAATGCGCCGGAGCCGGCTCCGGCTTCGAGCACGCGCGCTCCGGGGAAGACGTCGCCCTCGTGGACGATCTGAGCCGCGTCCTTCGGGTAGATGACCTGGGCACCGCGCGGCATGGAGAGCACGTAGTCCACCAGTAGCGGACGCAGGGCGAGGTAGGGCGTGCCGTTGACGGACTTGACGACGCTGCCCTCGTCGGCGCCGATCAGATCGTTGTGAACGATTCCGCCCTTGTGGGTGTGGTACTCACGGTTCGCCTCGAGGACGATCGTGTAGTGGCGTCCCTTGCCGTCGGTCAGCTGGACTCGGTCACCGACTCGGAAGGGCCCGGAAGGACGCTTTCCCGGCGCAGTGATGTCAGCTTCTGGAAGCTCTTGTTCGGGAATCTCGGCGACAGCGGACTGCACAACCTCATCCACTTCGGTCGTGCCTTCTTCTGGTTGTAGCTCGTTCGCCATGCGCAGATGATCCCTGTTCGTTTGTTTCCGGTGTCCTCGCCACCGGCTCCGACGGAGTTGTCGGACCAACCGCATAGCCTGCCAGGTGTGAGCTCTGTCGAATTGCCAGCCCCCACTCCAACGGGTGCAACATCACAGGAGCGCCCGCGTAGTCGGCCGGCGCTCTCTCCGTCCCGAGCAGGTGACTACAAGCAGTGTCCCCTGCTCTACCGGTTTCGAGCGGTCGACAGAATTCCGGAAACACCTACCAGGGCCCAGGTCAGAGGCACCGTCGTGCACGCTGCGCTGGAAGCTCTGTTTGCACTTCCGACCGGCCATCGGGTGCCGGACCGCGCGGCCGAGCTCGTCCGTCCCGCGTGGGAACGTGTCAGTGCCGAGAGCCCCGAGGCTGCTGATCTGATTCCGGAGGACGAACTGGACACGTTTCTCGGCGAAGTCGCCAAGCTGGTCGCGACGTACTACACACTCGAAGATCCCACTCGATTCGATGCCGAGGCGTGCGAGGTGTACGTCGAGACCGAATTGGACAACGGCGTTCGACTCCGCGGCTTCGTCGACCGGATCGACGTAGCGCCGACGGGTGAGGTGCGGGTCGTCGACTACAAGACCGGGAAGGCACCCCGCGAGTTCACCGAATCCAAGGCGCTCTTCCAGATGAAGTTCTACGCGCTCGTACTGTTGCGCACTCGCGGAATCGTTCCCGCGCAACTGCGGCTGATCTATCTGGCCTCCGGCTCGATTCTCACGTACGCCCCGGACCACGACGAGCTGATCAGATTCGAACGGACCCTCTCCGCCATTTGGAAAGCGATCCTCGCAGCAGGTGCGACCGGAGACTTCAGACCCAAGCCTGGCAAACTGTGCGACTGGTGCGATCACAAGTCACTGTGCCCCTCGTTCGGCGGAACACCTCCGCCGTATCCAGGCTGGCCTGATCTGTTGAGCACCGAACCTGTTGTCGCAAAGGAGAATTCATAACATGACGGACAGTTCGTACTACCGCTACCTCGGAACGACGGAGGAAGGGCACGAGCGGTTCGCGAGCACGCAGGCAACTGTCAGCATCTGGGGCCCGACGCTGCAGCACGGCGCTCCCCCGTCGGCGCTGTTGGTTCGAGCCCTCGAGCGGTGCGGTGCGCGCGACGAAACCCGTCTGACGCGCGTTGTCGTCGAGATTCTCGGACCGATTCCGATCGCCGACCTCGAAGTACGGTCCTGGATCGAACGACCCGGTCGCCGAATCGAATTGATCGTTGCCGAGCTGTGGGCAACGACTGCCGACGGATCTGCACGCGCCGTAGCGCGCGGAACGGCCTGGCGGATGGAGACAGTCGATACCGGCGACGTCGTCCACGTTGTCGATCCTCCACTCGAACCCCGCGACAGCGGCACCCCGGGCGTTCTCGAGGGCCTCTGGAGCGTCGGCTATCTCAAGA
The DNA here is from genome assembly GCF_016598535.1 of Rhodococcus sp. P-2. Taxonomy (GTDB): domain Bacteria; phylum Actinomycetota; class Actinomycetes; order Mycobacteriales; family Mycobacteriaceae; genus Rhodococcus_F; species Rhodococcus_F baikonurensis. The sequence goes on from NZ_CP066779.1 coordinate 5,242,012, forward strand.
CTCTCGACTGGTCCTGGATTGCTCCGATCGGGTGTGTCGGAACCGGGAAGGTATGGGCGCGCCCCAAGCCCGAGCTGGTCGAGGGCGAGAAGATGTCTGCTCTCGAGCGTTTGTTCGCGGTGGCGGACATCTCCAACGGCGTCGGCGCCAAGCTCGACCCGGAGCACTGGACGTTCCTCAACACCGATCTCACGGTGCATGTCTTCCGTGTGCCCGAGGGCGAGTGGGTCGGTGTCGCCGCCGAAACCACCACCGGTCCGGACGGCGTCGGTATGTGTGCGGGAGTGCTCTACGACGAGCAGGGTGCCGTCGGCCGTATCGCCCAGACTCTGCAGATTCGCGCCCGTTCCTGATTTCCGGGAACGGGCGCGAATGCGCGTAAATCTATTCGGGCAGTGATCAGAAAGCGCGTACCGAGCGGATGTTCGACGCGAGGATGGCCTTGGCGCCGAGTTCCGCCAAGGCATCCATCACCTGGTTGTGCCCCTTGATCGGGACCATTGCGCGAACCGCGACCCAGTCGGGATCGGCCAACGGCGAGAGGGTCGGCGACTCCATACCCGGGGTCATCTTGATGGCGTCGTCGAGGATGGTGCGCGGGCAGTCGTAGTCGATCATCAGATTCTGCTGAGCGAAGACGATTCCGCGTACGCGTTCGATGAGCTGGTTGCGTGCGGGATCGTCCTGCGGAGCGCCGGTGCGCTCGATCAGGACACCTTCGGAATCGCAGAGCGATTCACCGAAAGCAACGAGGTTGTGTTGACGGAGAGTGCGACCCGACCCGACCACGTCGGCGATTGCGTCGGCGACACCGAGCTGAATCGAGATCTCCACGGCGCCGTCGAGACGGATGACGGTGGCGTCGAGTCCACGATCGGTGAGGTCCTTGCGGACGAGGTTCGGGTACGACGTCGCAATGCGCAGGCCGGACAGATCCTCGACCGTCCAATCCTTGCCGGCCGGTGCTGCGTAGCGGAACGACGAACGGCCGAACCCCAGCGACAGACGCTCGGACACGGGAGCTCCCGAGTCGCCGGCGAGGTCGCGACCGGTGATGCCGAGATCGAGCTCACCGGAGCCGACGTAGATCGCAATGTCCTTGGGGCGCAAGAAAAAGAACTCGACCTGGTTGGCAGGATCCAGGACCGTCAGATCACGGGAATCGGTGCGTCGACGGTAGCCGGCCTCGCTGAGAATCTCGGCGGCGGACTCGGACAGTGAGCCTTTGTTGGGAACTGCTACGCGCAGCATGGTGGATGTCCTTTCGGAAGGTGTGGGTGACGTGAGACGACGTGAATCGGAAGCCCTGGACGAGCGAGATGGCGAACATCTCGCTGGTCAGCTCCGATCACAGATGTCGGTACACGTCCTCGAGGGTCAGTCCGCGACCGACCATCAACACCTGCGTCCAGTACAGCAGCTGGGAAATTTCCTCGGCTAGCTGCTCATCGCTCTGGTATTCCGCAGCGATCCACACTTCACCGGCTTCCTCGATGACCTTTTTGCCCTGAGCATGCACACCGGCGTCGAGGGCGGCGACAGTGCCGGACCCCTCGGGGCGAGTAGCAGCACGCTCGGTCAATTCGGCGAACAAGGATTCGAAGGTCTTCACGGGTAGACATTCTTTCACGAGGACGGAAGCGGTTTTCACACCCCCACGAACAGCGGTGTTCACAGGCCCGCGTCGAGGGTGCGCGAACTCACGAATCTGCGGGTCTGCCCGGTGATCGGATCCGGGTACTCGAGTGCCCTCGCCAACAATCGCAATGGCGTGGAGAAGTCGCCGGGCACCGCAGGCAGATACTCGGGGTAGTAATTGTCACCGACGATCGGGACGCCCAGCGAGTTGAGGTGCAGGCGAAGCTGATGGGTCCGGCCGGTCCGTGGGAGCAACCTGTATCGCCCGAGAGTCCGGCCGGCCGAGTCGGTGATCACCTCGATCAGATCGATCGAGGTCTCACTGTTCGGCTCGCCGTCGATCTCGGTAGCCGTCATCTCGCCGTGAACTTTATTGATGCGGCTAAGCACCGTGCGTGGGAAAGTCAGTTCCGGATCGAAGCCTGCGATCGCCTCGTATTCCTTGACGATCCGCTGCTCGGCAAAAAGTTCCTGGTACGGCCGTCGTAGGTCCGGTGTCACCGTGAAGACGATGACACCCGCCGTCATTCGGTCGAGGCGGTGAACGGGCGCAAGATCAGGAAGATCCAAGTCACGACGCAGTCGCACGACGGCGCTTTCGACGATGTGCGCTCCCCGCGGAATGGTCGCCAGGAAGTGCGGCTTGTCGATCACGAGAATCGAGTCGTCGCGGTACAAGATCTCGATCTCGTGCGGTACCGGAATCTCGGGCGCCGGCTCGCGGTAGAAGTACACGAAACGGGTCGGCTGATAGGGCGTACGGCTCGTGATCTTCCGCCCGTGCTCGTCGACGACGTCCCCGGCGTCGACGAGGTCCGTCCACAGGTCCCGCTCCCCCGGGTGCTCGCCGATCAGGTGCTCGAGGACGGTACGCGCCGACGACTCCGCCGGCATCCGTAGCCGGTCAGGTCCGAGACCGTTTCGGATCGGCAACGGAGCCTTGGGCACTGCTCAGTCCTGCTCGAGGTCTGGTGAACAACTCTCGCAGAGCAATTCGAGCGTTCGGCCGTCGCCGTCGATCCGATTGCGGTATCGCGGTGTCGGAGTACCACAATCGACGCACACGCCGAGTGTCTTGGCTTCGGATGAGAACTCGATGTTCATCCGCTTGTCGAACACGTACAGGGAACCGTCCCAGAGACCGCGGTCGCCGAAAGTCTCTCCGTAACGGACGATTCCGCCGTCCAACTGGTAGACCTCGTCGAAGCCACGAGAGCGCATCAGCGAAGACAACACCTCGCAGCGCACGCCGCCGGTGCAGTACGTGACTACGGCTTTGCCCTTGAGATGGTCGTATTTGCCGCTGTCGAGTTCGTCGACGAAATCGCGAGTGGTGGCGACGTCCGGAACTATCGCATCTCGGAAACGACCGATCTCGGCTTCGAAGGCATTGCGCCCGTCGAAGAACACGACGTCGTCACCGCGGCTGTCGACGAGTTCGTGTAGTTCCTTGGGTGCCAGGTGAACTCCGCCGCCGACAACACCGTTCTCGTCGACTTTCAGCTCGTCGGGGGCTCCGAACGTCACTATCTCCGAGCGGGCCTTGACGCTGAGACGGGGGAAGTCGTTCCCGAGTCCGTCCGACCACTTGATGTCCGCGGTACGGAAGGGCTCGTAGCCACGCGTACCGCGGACGTATCGCTTGACGTCCTCGATGTCTCCACCGACCGTCGCATTGATCCCGTGAGGCGAGACGATGATTCGGCCCGTCAGGTTGTTGGACTCGGCCAGGCTGTGCTGCCACAGCTTGATCGCTTCCGGGTCCGCCACCGGCGTGAACTGGTAGAAGAGAACAATTTTCGGAATAGCCACAGCAAATCCAGCCTAACGTGCCGCGCTTGAGTGAACGTCGTGAAGATCGTGAATGGACAAGTCCACCAGAGACTCTCGAAACACGCGTCCAGGGCCGGCCGGGACATCGACCTCACACGGAACGACGAGCACCGCGCAACCCGCAGCGTCGGCCGACGCCGTGCCGGTCGGCGAGTCTTCGATCGCGAGGCACTGCGCCGGCTCGAGCCCGAGTAGGTGCGCGCCGCGCAGGTACGGATCCGCCGCCGGTTTCCCGTTGGGGACCTCGTCGCCGCACACCGAGTGGTCGAAGAACTCACGGCCGAGCATCCCGAGTGCCCGATCGACCAGTACTCGCTCGGTGTTGGTGACCAGTGCGGAACGCAGACCACCGTCACGCACGGTCGACAGTGCATCGCGAGCACCCGGCCGCCAGGTCACGCCGTCCTCGAACAGATCGCCGACGCGGGTGTACATCCAGTCCTTCGCCTCGGCGATGGCATCGGGATGCTTCTCCAAGCCGAGCGCGTCGAACACCGTCGCCAAGGCGAAGGGGCTCGACGCGCCGATGACGGCGACGCGTGTCGCTTCCGTCATCGGTCCGCCCAGGCGTAGGGACAGCTCACGAAGCGCGATGTCCCACAGCTTCTCCGAATCGAGCAGGGTGCCGTCCATGTCCCACAGCACACCCCCGAGGGTCGATTCGGATACTTCGGTCAACAACTCAGACATTGAAATACTTTGCTTCCGGGTGGTGCAGGACAAAAGCGTCCGTGGACTGCTCGGGATGCAGCTGCAGTTCCTCGGACAGTTCGACGCCGATTCGCTCGGGTTCGAGCAACGCAACCAACTTGGCACGATCCTCGAGATCCGGGCACGCACCGTATCCGAACGAGTAACGAGCGCCGCGGTACTCGAGGTCGAAGTAACCGGCGACCTCGGTGGGATCCTGCTCCGCGACGGTGTGACCCTCGGGAAGCACAAGCTCTTCACGAACGCGCCGATGCCAGTACTCGGCCAGAGATTCCGTGAGCTGGACGCCGATTCCGTGAACTTCGAGGTAGTCACGGTACGAGTTCGACGCGAACAATTCGTTGGCGAAGTCCGCGATCGGCTGACCCATCGTCACCAACTGGAACGGAAGAACGTCGACCTGACCGGTTGCCTCGGCGTCCTTGCGCGAGCGGACGAAGTCCGCGATGCACAGGAAGCGGTCGCGGTGCTGACGCGGGTAGGTGAAGCGGAATCGTTCGGGTGCATCCGGTTTGGGCTCGGTGAGCACGATGACGTCGTCGCCCTCCGAGATCGCCGGGAAGTACCCGTACACAACGGCGGCGTGCGCGAGGATGCCCTCAGACGTCAGCCGATCGAGCCAGTACCGAAGCCTCGGACGGCCTTCCGACTCGACCAGTTCCTCATATGTCGGACCGTCGCCCTTACGCTGACCGCGCAGGCCCCACTGGCCGAGGAAGAGAGCGCGCTCGTCGAGCAGCCCCGAGTACTCGGACAGCGAGATTCCCTTGACGATGCGTGAGCCCCAGAACGGCGGTGTCGGTACCGCGATGTCGGTTGCGACATCGGAACGCTCCGGCAGGACGACGGGAACCGCTGCAGCTTTACGCTTTTCGGCAATGCGCTTGGAACGCTCGTGGCGGGCCTTACGCTCGGCAGCCTTCTCGCGAGCAGCGATGGCCTCCGGGCTGTCCGGCGCGGGGCCACCGCCACGCTTGGTCGTCATGATCTGGTCCATCAAGTTCAAACCCTCGAAGGCGTCGCGGGCATAGCTGACGTCGCCCTCGTACACCTCCTGCAGATCGTTCTCGACGTAGGAGCGCGTGAGCGCCGCACCACCGAGCAGAACCGGGAACTTCTCGGCCACTCCGCGTGCGTTGAGTTCCTGGAGGTTCTCCTTCATCACGACGGTGGACTTCACGAGCAGGCCGGACATGCCGATCACGTCGGCCTTCTTGTCCAACGCGACGTCGAGGATGGTCGCGATCGGCTGCTTGATGCCGATGTTGACGACCTCGTAGCCGTTGTTGCTCAAGATGATGTCGACCAGGTTCTTGCCGATGTCGTGAACGTCGCCCTTGACGGTCGCGATCACGATGCGACCCTTCCCGTCCTCGTCGCTGGCTTCCATGTGCGGTTCGAGGAAGGCCACGGCAGCCTTCATGACCTCGGCCGACTGCAACACGAACGGCAACTGCATCTGACCGGAGCCGAACAGCTCACCGACGGTCTTCATGCCCGACAGCAAGGTCTCGTTGATGATGGCCAGCGGCGGCTTGATCGTCATCGCCTCGGTGAGGTCGTCGTCGAGGCCGTTGCGCTCACCGTCGACGATGCGACGTTCGAGGCGTTCGAACAACGGAAGTCCGGCGAGTTCCTGTGCACGGGACTCACGTGCCGACGCAGCCGATACGCCCTCGAAGAGAGCCATCAGCTTCTGCAGCGGGTCGTAGCCCTCGCTGCGACGGTCGTAGACCAGGTCGAGTGCGGTTTCGCGCTGCTCGTCCGGAATACGGGCCATCGGCAGAATCTTGGACGCGTGAACGATCGCCGTGTCGAGTCCGGCCTCGGTGCACTCGTGCAGGAACACCGAGTTGAGGACCTGGCGAGCGGCCGGGTTCAAACCGAACGAAATGTTCGAGATGCCCAGCGTGAAGTGCAGTTCCGGGTACGCAGCCTTGAGCTGACGGATCGCTTCGATGGTCTCGATGCCGTCGCGTCGCACCTCTTCCTGACCGGTGGAGATGGGGAAGGTCAAGGCGTCGACGATGATGTCGGACTCGGCGAGTCCCCAGTTTCCCTTGATGTCCTCGATCAGACGCTTGGCGATGGCCACCTTGGTCTCGGCCGTGCGAGCCTGGCCCTCTTCGTCGATGGTCAGGGCGACGACCGCCGCGCCGTGTTCCTTGACCAACGTCATGATCTTGTGAAAACGCGATTCAGGGCCGGCGCCGTCTTCGTAGTTGACGGAGTTGACGGCGCAGCGGCCACCGAGGTGTTCGAGACCGGCCTGCAGCACGGCAGGCTCGGTGGAGTCGAGCATGATCGGCAGCGTCGATGAAGTCGCCAGACGACTGGCCAGTTCCGACATGTCGGCGGCACCGTCGCGGCCCACGTAGTCGACGTTGAGGTCGAGCATGTGTGCGCCGTCGCGGGTCTGGTCCTTGGCGATGTCCAGGCACTTCTGGTAGTCCGCGGAGAGCATTGCCTCGCGGAAAGCCTTGGAGCCGTTGGAGTTCGTACGTTCACCGATCATCAGGATGCTGGCGTCCTGCTCGAACGGCACCGCCGAGTACAGCGACGAGGTGCTCGGCTCGTGGATCGGAGTGCGCTGGGCCTTCTCGACCTGACGAACCGCGTCGGCGACCGCGCTGATGTGCTCGGGTGTCGTACCGCAGCATCCACCGACGAGACCGAGTCCGAACTCGGAGACGAAACCACTGAGCGCTTCGGCCAATTCGTCGGCGGTCAGCGGGTACTCGGCGCCCTTGGGGCCGAGCTGCGGCAGGCCGGCGTTGGGCATGACCGACACGGGCAGCGTCGAGTACTTGGAGAGATGTCGGAGATGTTCGCTCATCTCGGCCGGCCCCGTGGCGCAATTCAGGCCGATCATGTCGATCCCGAGAGGCTCGAGTGCCGTCAATGCTGCACCGATCTCACTGCCCAGGAGCATCGTTCCGGTTGTCTCGACCGTCACGTGCGTGATGATCGGCAGCCGCAGTCCGAGTTGCTCCATCGCACGCTGACTACCGAGGATCGCGGCCTTCACCTGAAGCAGGTCCTGGCAGGTTTCGACGAGGATGGCGTCGGCGCCACCGTCGATCATGCCGAGCGCAGCTTCGGTGTACGCATCACGAAGGACTGCATACGGTGCGTGTCCGAGACTGGGGAGCTTGGTTCCCGGTCCCATCGAGCCGAGTACGAAACGGGCCATGCCGTCGCGGCCGGGTCCCATCTCGTCCGCTACTTCGCGGGCGAGAGCAGTGCCTTTTTCCGCGAGCTCGCGGATCCGGTGAGAGATGTCGTAGTCGGCGAGGTTGGGCAGGTTGCAACCGAAGGTGTTGGTCTCGACGGCATCGGCACCAGCGGCGAAGTACGCACGGTGGATGTCTTTGAGCACGTCGGGACGGGTGTCGTTGAGGATCTCATTGCACCCCTCGAGGCCGAGGAAGTCGTCCAGGGTGAGGTCCGCGGCCTGCAACATGGTGCCCATCGCTCCGTCGCCGATGACAACGCGCTGTTTCAGCGCATCAAGCAGGGCAGAGTTAAATGGGGCAGACATGCCGTCCAGAGTAGTGGGCGCACCGACAAGCTCTGGCCGTAGGCTGGGTGGGTGAGTCCAAGTGAGTTCCCCGTCACTCCCGACGGCCCGGTCGATTTCGACGATTCCGCGGCCTTCGAGAGTCCTGACGGCTTTGCCGTCGACAGCAGCGACCGCCTTGAAGGCGACATCCCTGTCCTTCGTGATCCCATCCTCGTTGCAGCTTTCGAGGGCTGGAACGACGCCGGTGACGCGGCCAGTGGTGCGGTCGAACATCTCGAGCTGATCTGGGACGCCCAGCCGCTCGCCGAACTCGATTCCGAGGACTACTACGACTATCAGGTCAACCGTCCCACGGTCCGTCAGGTCGACGGAGTGACCCGCGAAATCGTCTGGCCGGCAACACGTTTGTCGGTCTGTTCACCTCCGGGTAGTGAGAGCGACATCGTCCTGCTTCGCGGGATCGAACCCAACATGCGGTGGCGCAGTTTCTGCGAGGATCTGCTCGAGCTGATCGACCAACTGAACGTCAAGACCGTGGTCATCCTCGGCGCCCTGCTCGCCGACACTCCGCACACCCGCCCGGTACCGGTCACGGGCACGGCGTACAGCAGCGAATCCGCTGCACGATTCAACCTCGAACAGACCCGCTACGAAGGGCCGACGGGCATCACCGGAGTCCTTCAGGACGAGTGTGTTCGTGCTGGTGTACCCGCTATTTCGTTCTGGGCGGCGGTTCCGCACTACGTGTCGCAGCCACCCAACCCGAAGGCCACCGTGGCCCTCCTTCAACGGGTCGAGGATGTGCTCGACATCGAGGTCCCCCTCGGGGAACTCCCGGCTCAATCGGAGGATTGGGAGGAAGCGGTCAACGAAATGACCGCGGACGACGAGGAAATCGGCGAGTACGTGCGCACTCTCGAGGAACGGGGGGACGCCGAGACCGACATCAGTGAAGCGATCTCCAAGATCGACGGCGACGCCATCGCCGCGGAATTCGAGCGCTACCTCAGACGGCGAGGCCCCGGCAGCTTCGGACTGTGAGCAAGAACACCCCAGGAGGCGACGGCGGGAGTCCACAGCGTCCACTGCGCCTCCGGCTGCAACTGATCGCGCTGTACGCCGGCGGGTTCCTCGGCCCGTTCGGCGGCGGTGTGGTTGCTTCCATCCTCCCCGAGATCGGTGACGATCTCGGGGTCGGACCATCGGCGGCAGCCTCTTCGCTCACCGCGTACCTGCTCCCCTTCGCCGCTCTGATGTTGGTGTCGGGGACGCTCGGAACACGCTGGGGCAAAGTCCGGACGGTACGGATCGCATACGGGGTCTACGTTTTCGCGTCGTTGGCATGCTTCCTGGCCCCGACTCTCGAAATCTTTCTGGCCGCCCGGGTACTACAGGGCTCCGCGAACGCATTCACCACACCGCTACTGCTTGCCTCTCTGGCGGCCGCAACACCGCAGGCCCGACTGGGTCGGGCCCTCGGTGCCTTCGGTGCCTTCCAGGCCGCAGGGCAGTCGTCGGCTCCACTGATCGGCGGTCTGGCGGCTGAATTCGACTGGCGTCTTGCCTTTCTCGTCATTGCAGTGGTCGCAGGCATCCTGGGTGCCGTCGGACTCCCGAAGTCGGAAACACCGACAGCGACTGCTCCCGCACGCCTGCGTGATGCACTTCGCCCGGAAGTGCTCCGCATCGGCATCGCTGCACTGCTCGGCTGGGGCGCTCTCGGTGGGCTGAGCTTCCTGCTCGCCTTCCGCTTCGAAGACGAGTTCGGACTGTCCCCCACTGTCCGCGGCCTACTGCTCACCGTCTTCGGCGTGGCCGGCATCCTCTCGGCCCGGCGCATCGGAATCCTCATCGATCGCATCGGCGCACGTTCATCCGTGATGATCGGCGCCCTGGGCGGTGCTGTCCTGGTCTCCATCGTCGGCCTCGCCGGCCTGGTGCCTGTGATCGCGATCGCATGGTTTGTCGCAGGCGTCGCGAGCCAGTTCGTGCTGGTCGGCGTCAACGCGGCGGTACTCGGCTCCGAGGGACCCAACCGCGGCGGCGCCGTGTCGGTCGTGCAAGCGATGCGCTTCGGCGGCGCTGCCCTCGCTCCCCTGGCGTTGACCCCGATCTACGACTCCTCGCCTGTCGCGAGCTTCCTGATCCCTGCACTACTGCTCGCCGTCGTCGCTCCCCTGGTCATGCCGAAGCAACGCTGATCGGTCTTTGCCAGTTTCGGAATTCGAGTTGTGCGGACGGTGAAGTTAGCCGGTGAAAGTGACCACCGTTGTGTGTGATGGCGTGACCGACCAATATTCGGAAAATCTGGTGTTTCCGTCAACGACAGATATTGATACCATTGGAACATGAGCGAATCTGAATCGGAACCGGAACGGTCGATCGACATTTTTCGACGATCGGTTGCCGTCATCGAAGAAAATTTGCCTCCTACCTGGTCTTTGTCGACGCAGCGCTCCCCCGACCTGTCCGAGGCCCCGCTCCGACTCGACCTCCGCTCCCCTGACGGCGCGGTGGCCAAATTCGGCGTCTACGCCGCGCACGGTGTCCTGAGCAGCGACGTTCCCGGTATCGCCGATCGCTTCCCCACCGGTCAATCGGGCTTCGTGTGCGCAAAATATCTGTCCGAGCCCGTGCGCCGGCAGCTCGATTCCCACGCGATCTCGTACGCAGATGCCACGGGCAACGTTTCGTTGACCGCTGATCGACCCGCAGTCTGGGTGCGTGGACGCGGAGCCGACGCCGACCCGTGGCGGGGACCCGGACGTCCTTCCGGACAGCTGACGGGCGATCCGTCAGCTCGCGTCGTGCGAGCGCTTGCCGATTTCGCGGCGCCGCTGGCGATCACAGCCTTGGTGCGCCTGGCCGGTGCGTCGACGGGAGCAACCTATCGGGTGGTTCAGACACTGTCGGATCGTGAACTGGTGACCAGGCTCCCCCGCGGTGGGATCGGCGACGTCCGCTGGCCGAAGATGCTTCGGGAATGGGCAGCTGAAGCCGGCGCCAAAGCGCCGACGCCTCACGGCTTTCACGCGCCGGACGGTCTGGAGGCTCTCTTCGATCAACTGCGTCAACTCAGCGGTCACATCTATGCCGGTACCGCTTCGGTGGCCGCTGCGCCCTTTGCTCGGTATGCGCCCACCCGACGTGCTCACTTCCATGCCGACAACGTCGATCAGTTCGCCGACGCTCTCGGCCTCCGGCGAGTGGAATCCGGCGGTGACGTGTGGATCACCGCTCCCCTCTCACCGTCCGCGTTCGACCGATTGCTCACTCGCGACGGCATTCGCATCGTCGCACCCAGCCAGGCGTTCGCCGATCTGCTGGTCGGTCCGGACTCCGACGAGGCGGCAGCCGAGCACCTGCTCACATGGATGATCGAGAACGAATCGCAGTGGCGACGCGCCGCATCCCCTGCTACGGATCGCCCGTAGGAAAAAGAGGGGCCGTCTCTCGCCTACCCTGTCATGGTGGAAGAAACGAGTGCGCCCGATTACGCCGCGTACGCCGACACCAATCGACTGAAGCTGTTTTCGTTCACGATCGCGGAAAAACGGACCGAGTACCTCTGGGTGCTCCGTGCCTTCGACCATGCTCGCGCCAACTACACAGTGCTGCTGCACGCCGGAACAGTCGCGCAAATCCTCGAAAAGATCGGTGGCTCGGATCCGGCGGCCGATCTGTCGGCGGCGGAGGTCACTCCCCTGTTGGATCAGCTTCACGTCTGGGAGATCCTCGAGCGCAGCTACGACGGCACCCGCGCGGCCACGCTGGCCGAGTACCGTAATCGCCACTTCGTCTACCAGTTCGGTCAGGCCGGATATCAGGTCTATCGATCAGTCGAGGACGTTCTTGCCGCCCGCCTGGACTCGGCGTCGCTTTCGCGTCTCGCCTTGGCGGATCTGCTCGCAGACATGTCCGAACTTGCCGAAGCCAACCGCAGTTCCGACGGCGACCTGATCTTCCGCAAGCTCAAGCGCCTGGACTCGACGCTCTCCGACATGGCTGATCGAGCCGCGCACTTCTATCTGACACTGGGCGACCTGGTACGTACCACGGAGATCACTCCGCAGGCTTTCCTCACGCACAAGGACGCTCTGCTGACTCACATGCGCGAGTTCAGTTCCGACCTGGCGCGCTACGCCCCCAAGCTCAAGGAAGCGATCGAGCACGTCGAATCCACCGGTGTCGATCGCATGATCCGCCTCGCCGCGGCCAGTGACGAGCGGGTGTTCGTCCCGATCACCGAACGTGAAGACGACTGGGCGGCGCGGTGGCGAGGATTGACCGCCTGGTTCGTCTCCGCGGAATCGGGGATCAGCGAGTCCGAACGCCTCCGTGAGGGCACGATGAGTGCGATCGCCGCGGTTCTCGCCCTCCTTCGCCGCGTCACGGAGACACGTCGCGGCGGCGTCAGCCGCGAGAGCCAGCTCCGGCACCTCGCCGGCTGGTTTGCCGCCACGCCGTCCGAAGACGCAGCTCATGCTCTGTTCCAGGCAGTATTCGACCTCGGCCGTCCACGCCATCTCTCGATGGTGCATCCGGACGCCGACATCATTTCTCACTCGCGATCGTGGTGGGAGGCGCCGCCGGTGGAGATCGCACGAACCCTCGCCGAAACCGGCCGTCCGCCCTCACCCGGATTGCCGAGCAAGGTCGCCCGCAACGACGGCAGCATCCGCCGACTGCGCGAAGAACAGTTGGCGGCGCAACGTACCCGCAGCGCCGCCGCGCAATCTCTCGCGTCGAACGGTGTCTACCAGCGTGAACTCAACGAGCAGGAGACCGAAGTTTTGCTGAGTCTGCTCAATGCAGCATTGACCGCGCGTGTTCCGGTGGTGGGACGCGTCAAGAGCTCCACCGGTAGCGAGAACGGGGTGAAGCTGACACTGAGTCCCTCGGACGGTTCGACCACCATCAAGACCGCCCGCGGGCGTATGCATCTCGACGGTATCGAGGTCAGTGTTCGATGAGAGCTCGCGAGATCACGCCCCTTGCCCTCGATTCGTACCAACGCGCGGCGCGCGTCATTCTGTCCAACCACCTGATCACCTCGACGTATCCGGATCGAATTGCGTTGCCGCTCTTGCGCCGTTGGGCCACCGAGCTGCGTGACGACCTACTGGAACTGTTCGGCTACCGCCTCGAGGTGACAGAGACCACCGCGCGCCTGTTCACGGTGTCGGATCGACTCAACCCGTCGGCACCGGCCCGGACTGCCTCCGAGCGAACCTTCGATCGCACGCGCTACGCGTACCTGGCGTTGTGCCTGGCCGCGTTGGGCCGCGCCGGAAACCAGATCACGTTGTCGGAGTTGGCCGATCACGTCGCGGCCGACGCCGCGCAGGTGGACGGCGTCGAACTGTCCACCGATCGTGCGTCGGACCGCGACGCGTTCGTCGACGCCGTCGGTTGGCTCGGCGTCAGGGGCGCCATCGCCCTGGCCGACGGTGACGCTAACGGCTGGGCGTCCAATCCCGAAGCGGGCGAAGCGCTTTACGACATCGATCGTTCCGTCGTCGTCGCCCTCTTCCGTCCGCCGCGTGCCCTGCAGCACCTGCACTCCATTCGAGGACTGTTGGCCGCCGAGACCTCGAGCGCCTCTGAGGACGACGGAATTCCCGTGGACGCGAAGGAGATCGGCCGCCGGGTCCGCCGGGCTCTCGTCGAGCGGCCGGTCGTACTGGCCGGCGAACTCGATCAGCACGAGTTGATCGCGTTGGCGCAGCCCAAGACCGCGTCGGAGGTCGAACTCCTGACGGGGTTGGTGGCCGAGCGCCGTGCCGAGGGGATCGCGATGATCGATCCCACCGGTCGCCTCTCCGACGTCCGCTTCCCGAGTACCGGAACGATCGCCCAGGTAGCGCTACTCCTCGCCGGCGAGATTGCCGACCGCGTACTCGACGTCGACGCTCCGGAGCTGCCGAAACTTCCGATCCCGCACGTGTCGGACGATCACCTGATCGAACAACTCGATGCCGCCATCCCTGAGGCCGGGATCTTCGAGGACCTCGCCGACGAGGACGACGACTTCGTGCTGCCTGCCGGCGAACCGGCCGAGCCCCCGGAACCCGTCACGTACCCGATGATCGACGACGACTGGCTCGCCGACAAGGTCACCGAGTTGGTGGACCAGTTCGGACGCACGTTCGCAGCGCAATGGCAGGCCGATCACAACGGGCTGCGCAAGCAGGCGCTCGGGTTGCTGCAACGTCTGCGCCTGACGCATGCGGTCGACGGCGGCGTACTGGTGTTGCCCGTCCTTGCCCGGTACCGCGACGTCGTGGTCTCCGTACGCGAACGCGATCCTCAGATCGACTTCGCGGTAGACAACTCCGCACCGGATCCGGTCGACGAATTCGGCCCCGAATCTTCCACCAACGGCGAACTATCAGAGGTAGAGAACGTATGAGCAACGCCCGCTTCCGACCTACTCGGGCTGGAATCATCAACCTCTGGGATTACCGAGACCAGGAGTTCTCGTTCGCCGACGGTCGACTGGTCCTACGAGGGCCAAACGGATCCGGCAAGACCAAGGCCCTCGAGGTCTTGTTCCCGTTCGTTTTCGACGGCCGCATCGAACCGCGGCGCCTCAACCCCTTCGCCGGTGAAGAGCGCACGATGAAGTCCAACCTGCTCTACCGGGGCCAGGACAGCGCGCACTCCTACGTGTGGATGGAGTTCTGCCGCGGCTCCCTCGAAGATCCCGAGTCGGTGACCGTGGGCATCGGCATGCGTGCAACCCGCACCAACGACAAGGTCACCCGTTGGTACTTCGTCGCCGACGGCCGCGTCGGAGTCGACTTCTCGCTGATCGGCAACGACGATCGCCCTCTCACCAAGAAGCAGTTGGCCGAACAACTCGGCAGCGATTCCATCACCGACCGTCCCCTCGACTACCGCACCGCGATCGACGCGCGGATGTTCGGTCTCGGTGTGCAGCGTTACGACCAGCTGATCAACCTCATTCTCACGCTACGCCGACCCCAGCTCGCGAAGAACCTTGATCCGAAGGGCCTTTCGCAGGCGCTCACCGACGGCCTCCGTCCGCTCGACGATCAACTCGTCCTCGAAGCTGCGCGTTCGTTCAGCGACATGGAGGAGGTCGGCCGCGCGCTCGAGGGACTCGCGGCCGCCGATCAGGCAGCACAGAGTTTCATCGGGGTCTACACCAAGTACCTGCGTCAGCAGTCGCGCGGAGAGATCGAACAGGTCAGCACCCGCCTCGCAGCGGTCACCAGAGGTGTTGCCGCCATGGACGAGTCGTCGCTCGCCCAGACCCGCAGCCGTGAGGCACGCGCAGCAGCCGAGGAGCGCTTCAACCAGGCCGAACAGGCACTCGAGAATGCGCGCGCCAATGTCGAAGCGTTGCAACGCTCGAGCGCCTACGAAGGCAAACAGCAGCTCGACGATCTCGCCCAGGCGGTCGCGACGCTCAAGCTCTCGACCGAGCAGCAGGCAGACAAGTCACGGAAAGCGCAGGCCGCACTGGCGCAGCGCGGCGACGAAGCCGACAAGGCCGCATCGTCGGTCAAGCGTGCGGCCGAAGCACTCTCGCGCGCCGAGGACGAACTGCAGGCAGCCGCCGAGGACGCCGGCATCGTCTGGACTCCCCTACCCGACGGCTCACGCAGCGACCAGATCACGGCAGCCGTCCGTGGACATGCCGAAGAGCGTGACGGGGACGTGCGCGTCGTCCGCGCCGCTCTGGCGACCGTCGAGAAGGCCTCGACCGAACGCTCTCGGGCCGAAAACAGCTCGCGCCGTGGACAAGAGCTGCTCGAAGCGTCCAAGGCCGCTGTGCTCGAGGGCGAAGCTGCCGTGGAACTCGCGCGCAGTCAGTGCGCCAGCGGGCTGCGCGCCTGGTGGACCGATCATTCCTCCTTGTTCTCGGCTGTCGGCGCCGACACATCGCTGTTCGAGGCACTCGACTCAGCGCTCGCCCAGGTCGGCGACGAGGACGCTCCGGCGTTGTCCGCAGTGCTCGCCGAGCACACCGAGGCAGGCTCCGAGACGCTACGCGAGCGTCGACGCGAAGCAGAGGCGGAAATCTCGGCATCACACGCCTCGATCGCGGCTCTGAAGGCCGAACGCAAGACCGTCTCGGCGGAACACGACGACGCTCCGCCTGCCTTCCACGCACGTACCGACAACCGCAGTGCCCTGGGTGGTGCACCGCTGTGGCAGCTGGTGCGCTTCGTCGACTCCGTCGAACCGGACGTGGCCACGGGAATCGAATCCGCACTCCAGGCGGCAAATCTGCTGGACGGCTGGGTCTGCCCGGACGAGACGATTCCCGAGCACGTCAGTGAGCAGTTCCTGACGGCTCTTCCCGTCAAGCAGCGCCCGAAGGGACGCACGCTGGCCGACGTCCTCGAGGTCGAAGGCAATGCCGACGTACCCGACGCTCGGGTACAGGACATTCTCGCGTCGATCAGTCTCGTCGAGGCACCGGGCGACACGGACGCAAGCGTCGCGATCGGCGTCGACGGCCGCTTCTGGCAAGGCGTCTCGCGCGGCCGGCACGTCAAGTCCGACGCCGAGTACATCGGCACGACAGCGCGGGCGCGTCGACGCGAAGCTCGGATCACCGAGATCGATGCGGCTCTGGAAGTACTTGCCGCGGCAGTCGATACGGCCAAGGCACTGGTAGCGCAGACTACCGAGCAGCTGAGTCGGATCAACTCTGCGGCAAAGGAATTGCCGAAGACAGGTTCGATCCTGCGCGCACTCAAGACCGTCACCGAATCCGCCGGAGCACTCCGCACTCGCTCGGAGGCCACGGAAACGGCACAACGCGAACTCGATGCGGCGATCGCCGATCTCGCGGCGAAGGAAAAGCGACTCCGAGCGACGGCGTCGCAGCACCGGACCCCGCACGTCGGCCGTGAACTCGACTCCCTCGCCGCAGCCATCCGTCATTTCGAGAAGCAGGGCGAACTGGCACTGCGCTGCCGACGCGAGCATGCCAAGGAAGTCGAACTCGAACGCGAGTCCCGCGACCGACTCGACGAATCACGTGCCAATGCCGAGGAATTCGCCGAGGAAGCCGCCATCGCCGAGGAGAGTCTGCTCCAGCAGGTGCAGCGTCTCGAGACACTGCGCGACACCCTCGGTGCGAGCGCCGAGCAGATCGATCTGGACCTGGCAAAAGCCCGCGCGAAGATCGAGGAATGCAAGGTCGAGCAGCGTGCAGCGCGAAAGGCGTACGACGCCGCGGTGCTCCAGATCGGCACAGCCGAGGGTGCGTACAACACCGCTGTCGAGACGCTTCGGCACACCCTGACCGAAACCCGCAGTGATGCAGAGCGACTCGCACCCTATGCTCGTCCGGATCTACTCGAGTTGTTGGGCGTCAAGGAACATCTGAGCTGGCCGGCAAGTTCGGCGGCGTGGATGAGCCCCGATCAGTTGGTCTACCGCATCCAGAACGAAGATCGCAGTGAGGACGCGGCCCACCCGCCGGTCCTGCCCGAAGACGTCGACAAGTTGTACCGAGCGCTCGAGGCTGCGACCTCGGCGGTACGCGTCACCGACGGCGCCCGCAAGGCAACCCGCACGGCACTGACCTCGGCGTTGCAGGACTTCGACGCCCAACTCGCAGCGGCCGGACAGGACTACCGTCTGCAGTGGGATGCACCGGACGGACTGACCGTCGTACGAGTGCAGGATGATCAGGGCTATTCGTCGATCGGTGAATTCGCAACGCGGATCCACGATGCTCGCGGCGATCAGGAGCAGTTGCTCACCGAATCCGAACGTCGCATTCTCGAAGATGCTCTGCTGACCGGTTTGGCTCAGCAGATTCACGAGCGCACGGTCGACGCGCGCGAGTTGATCGCTCAAATGGGCACCGAGATGCGTGAGCGTCGTATGTCCTCGGGCAACACCATCGGCGTTCACTGGGTGCTCGCCGACAATCTCGACGACAGCTCGCGGGCGATCTCCAAGCTGCTGGATCGCGATGCGTCGGCCCTCGGCGTCGACGAACTGGCCACTCTGCGAGCACATTTCGCGACCCAGATCCGCACCGCCCGCGCCGCGCATCCCGAGCGTTCCTACCCGGAGATCCTGTCGTCGGCGCTCGACTACCGCCAGTGGCGCGTGTTCTCGTTCACCCTCATCAGCGGTGAGGGCAAGGAGGACCGGCTGACCGTTGCGCGACACAGCGCACTGTCCGGTGGCGAGCAGTCGGTTTCACTGCACCTTCCGCTCTTCGCCGCGGCGCACGTCATGCTGGACTCGGCCGACCCGCACGCCCCACGTCTGCTGGCACTGGACGAGGCGTTCGCCGGTGTCGACGACAACGGTCGCAGCGAACTGCTCGGCTTGAGCGTTCAGTTCGACCTGGATCTCTTCATGACCGGCTACGACCTGTGGATCACGTACGCGGACGTCCCGGGGTGTGCTCACTACGATCTCGCGCACTCCACGGCCGAGCAGGCAGTCAGCGCCGCGCTGCTGGTGTGGTCGAACGGTGAGCTGCTCGCCGAGCACGACGGAACCGATCTGGCGAGGGCGTTGGGCTCGCCGCTGCGGCGCCGGGTGCCGACACCAGCCGAAGGTGCGCTGGACTACGCCTAGAAACTGCTGTGCGCCTTTATTAACCGCGGGCGGTTAATAAAGGCGCACAGCAGGGGTTCAGCGAAGCGAAATACCCAGCAAAGCGTCGACGGCATCGGCGAACTCGCCGGGTGCCTGCGCGTCGGATCCGCCGCCCTCGATTGCTCGGCGTGCCCAGCCGTCGAGCGCGTCGAGCGCCTTCGGGGTGTCGAGGTCGTCGGCCAGGTGCTGACGCAACCGTGCGACGGTGTCGGTGGCGGACGGCGCGGAACCGAGGGCGGCCGCCTCCCGCCACAGCTTCAGACGTGACTGCGCCTCCTCGAGGACCTGTTCGGTCCAGGCGCGATCCTGGCGGTAGTGACCGGAGAGCAGTCCGAGGCGGATCGCTGCGGGGTCCACCCCTTCGCCGCGCAGCTTGGAGACGAAGACCAGGTTCCCGCGGCTCTTCGACATCTTCTCGCCGTCGAGGCCGATCATGCCGGTATGTACGTAGTGCCGCGCGAAACGGCGATCACCCGTTGCCGATTCCGCATGTGCAGCCGAGAACTCGTGGTGCGGGAAGATCAGGTCGCTGCCGCCGCCCTGGACGTCGAATCCGGAGCCGATGCGATTGAGCGCAATGGCAGCGCATTCGATGTGCCAACCGGGGCGTCCCGGCCCGAAGGGTGAGGGCCACGAGGGCTCGCCCGGACGCTCGGCACGCCAGACGAGTGCATCGAGCGGATTGCGCTTTCCGACGCGATCGGGATCTCCGCCGCGTTCGGCGAAGAACTTCTCCATCGTCGCGCGGTCGTACCCCGACTCGTAACCGAACTGCTCGGTCGCGTCGGCGCGGAAGTAGACGTCGGGGAACTCGGCGTCGTCGACGATGTATGCGGCGCCGGAGGCCACGAACTTCTCCACCAACTCGACTACTTCGTTCACCGATTCGACGGCGCCGATGTAGTCCTTAGGCGGAAGCACGCGCAGCGCTTCCATGTCCTCGCGGAAGAGGGCCGTCTCACGCATGCCGAGGACGATCCAGTCCTCGCCGTCGCGGTTGGCGCGCTCGAACAGCGGGTCGTCCACGTCAGTCACGTTCTGGACGTAGTGAACGTCGTGTCCGGCGTCGCGCCACATGCGGTTCACGAGGTCGAACGTGAGGTACGTGGCCGCGTGGCCGAGGTGGGTGGCGTCGTACGGGGTGATGCCGCAGACGTACATCGTCGCCTTCTTGCCCGGCGTGACGGGGCGAACCTGACGGTCGGCTGTGTCGTACAGCCGCAACGGCGGCCCCTGACCGGGAACGGACGGGAGTGCGGTATCGGACCAAGACTGCATGCTGCCGAGCCTAGTGGAGACTGCTCTGGGGCTGGGAAGGTGCTGGCTGATCCTGCTCCGGTTCGGGCGTCGACGCGAGCTTGCTCGGCCACCAGATCTTCTGACCGATGTCGTAGGTCAAGGCCGGGACCAGCAAGGATCGGACGATCAGGGCGTCGAGTAGGACACCGAACGCCACGATGAACGCGATCTGTGCGAGGAACAACAGCGGGATCACCGCCAACGCCGAGAAGGTTGCTGCCAGAACAACTCCGGCAGAGGTGATCACTCCACCGGTCACGGTGAGTCCCCTCAGCGCACCCGCCCGAGTGCCGATCTTCAGCGCTTCCTCACGCACCCTCGTCATGAGGAAGATGTTGTAGTCGATTCCCAGCGCCACGAGGAACACGAACGCGAACAGCGGGACCACCGGATCCGCGCCCGGGAAGCCGAAGATATGGTCGAACACCAGCGACGAAATGCCCAGTGTCGCAGCAAACGAGAGCACAACGGTGCCCATGAGGAGCAGCGGTGCGAGCAGCGAGCGCAGCAGGAGCGAGAGAATCACGAACACCACGATGATCACCACGGGAATGATCAGTGTCCGGTCCCGCGTCGAGGTGGTCTTGGTGTCGAGGTCGGTCGCGGTCACACCGCCCACCAACGCATCGGCACCGTCGACGGCGTGAACTGCATCACGTAGCCGAACAATCGTGTCTTCGGCCGCGAGCGAATCGGCAGCGTCAGTCAGCGTCGCCTGCAGGGAGACTCGTCCGTCGACCACCAGAGGTGCTCCCCCGTTCTGGACAACACTCACATCGCTGACACCTTCGACGCGACTCGCTTCGACGACGGCATCGGCGTGGCCGGCATTGGCGATCACCACCGCGGGCGACCCGGAACCCGCGTCGAAGTGCTCACCGAGAATCTCCTGGCCTGCAACCGAATCGACGTCGAGCAAGAAGATGTCGGACGAAGAGACACCGCTGGCTTTGAACTGCGGCATCATCAGCGCGAAGATCACAAGCACCAGCGTCGACGCCACCCAGAAGCGGCGCGGATGCCGACCGATTCGAGCAGCGAGCCCGGCCCAGAACCGGTGATCGCTCGCCTCGTCGTGGTGCTCGCGGTCGGCGTCGAACTTCGGTGTGGTCGGCCAGTACGCCGTCCTCCCGAACAGAACGAGGACAGCAGGTAGGAACGTCATCGATGCGAGGAAGGACGCGGCGATGCCGATGGCGGCCACCGGACCGAGTCCGCGGTTCGAGTTCAGGTCGGAGAGCAACAGGCACAGAACGCCCGCGATGACCGTTCCGGCAGATGCTGCAACTGGTTCGAGCGTCGCGCGCCACGCAGTGCGCATTGCTGCGTACTTGTCCTTCTCGATCCGCAGTTCCTCCCGGTAGCGAGAGACCAGAAGTAGCGCGTAGTCGGTGGCGGCACCGAACACGAGGATGAACAGGATGCCCTGGCTCTGACCGTTCAGTGCGATGACGTCCGCGTCGGCGAGCAGATACACGAGCAAGCTCGACAATCCGAGCGCGAAGATCGCCGAGAAGATCACCACGAACGGCAGGATCGGGCTCCGGTAGACGACGATCAGGATCAGGATCACGACGGATCCGGCAACTAACAACAGCAGTCCGTCGATACCGGCGAATGCCGCCGACAGATCCGCAACCTGCCCGGCGGGACCGGTGACCTTGACTGTCAGTCCGTCGGGGCTCGACTCCAGCGCCGCGCGCAGCGCTTTCACGCTGTCCTTGACCTCGAGGGTGCTGTCGACGGGCAGGAACATCTGGAGCGCCTGCCCGTCGGCCGACGGGATCGGCGGCGATGCGGCGTCTCCGAATCCCTCGGTACCGACAAACGAATCGACGGCCTCGGACAGGAAGGTGGAGTCGGTGGGCTCGAGTCCTCCGGATCGTTCCGCCACGACGATGGCCGGCACGAAACGTGTGTCCGTGAAGCTCTCTTGAAGCTTCGCCACCTCGGTGGCTTCGGCCGAGGCCGGCAGGAACGACGTGTTGTCGTTCTGCTGCACCGTGCTGAGCTTTCCGGCGAACGGCCCGCCGAATCCTCCGATGGCCAGCCAGCCGATCACGAGGAGAGCTGGCACAATCCATCGAAGGCGACGAACAGGACGATTTTGTACTGGTGTGCTCACTGGGTCTCCAGGGATCGGCAGCAGAGAGGGCTTGCCGACTATTTTGTTCAGCATGCTGAGTAATTGCAAACGGAAGGCACGAACATGAGTAGCGACGGCCTGGACGACTGGCCAACCGGCCGACTGTTGTCCACCGCTGCGCGCCTGGTAGAGCACTCGTGGGAGAAGGTTCTGCGGTCTCAGGACATGACGCACGCCGGACTGATCGTGCTCCACTCCATCGCCGGTGGACCCGCGTCGCAACGCGACATCGCAAAGAATGCCCGAGTAACCGATCAAACGATGAGCCGCACCATCGATCGCCTCGAACGAGCGGGTTACGTCACCCGAGACACCGATCCGCGCGACGAACGTCGGCGCGTGATCGCGATAACCGACGCCGGACGACTCACCTACGAGCGACTGCTCACGCTCGAGAAGGAAGACGCCGCATTGACCGTCGGTGTCGGGGACGTCGCCGCGCTGCGCGAACAACTACTGCGGTTGGTTCGCTCGCCCGGATTGAAGACGGCAACTCGCGAACAGCAAGAACCTGCGCGCGAGTAGAAAGCGCGGCTAGAAAGCCGGCCAGGGAATCGTTCGATGGCCGTTCGGTTCGGGCATCACCGCGGACTCGGCGAACTGCATCGCCCGCACGGCCAAGGCCACGACTTCTTCTTCGGTGATCAGTTCGGACAACTCGTCCCCGAGATCCCCGTCGAGGGTTGTCGCGAATTCGGCGACGTCGGCGATCAAGGCACCGGGTACGGGCTGGCCGGCCCAGCCCCACAACACGGTCCGCAACTTGTTCTCCGAGTGAAGACAAATTCCGTGATCAACTCCGTACACCGAGCCGTCGACGCCTTCGAGCGCGTGACCACCTTTGCGGTCGGCATTGTTGATGAGGACGTCCAGAACGGCCATTCGCTGCAGCCGTGGATCGTCCGCATGGATCAGCGAGACGGGTTCGCCCTCCGAGTCGAAGGCCTGCAGGACCTCGAACCACCCGGGCGGAACATTGCCGGGACTGCACAGGTCGACCATCTCGAGTCCGCCAGATCCGTCCGCACGGCGATCGACGGTGTCGATCCATCGCTGCACCATTCCCGGCCCGAAAGGCCCGTCCCGCAACACTGTTCGCGGAATCACACCCCAGCCCAGCGCCTCGGACACCCGGTACGACGCGACCTCACGCCCCGCCAGAGTGCCGTCCGGGAAGTCCCACAGGGGACGCTCCCCACGCACCGGCTTGTAGACCACACGGGTGGACTGCTCCCCCAGAGTCGACTCGCACACCAGCGTGGCGTTGCTCGCTGTCGTGATCTGACCGATGAGCGTCAGATCACCCTCGAGCAGAACGTCCGGCACACCAGGTTCGGACACGACGTCAGACCTCGTCGTCGTCTGCGTCGTCGATCGCAAAACCGAAGGACTCGCCGCGACGGTATCCGTTGGTGCGGATGCACACGTGTCCCTCGGGCGCCAACGGTTCACCACACAGCGGGCACGGAGCGCGTCCCGCCGCGATGACGCGCTCGGACCGCAGCGAGAATTCACGCGCTTGCTCCGGGGTCAGGAACACACGGACAGCGTCCGGACCGTCGTCGGCGTCGTCGAGGACAACCGATTCGTCGAACTCCGTCTCACTGACGGCAAGCAGCTCCACGACGACCGCACCGGCATCGGCGTCCCAACCGAGCCCCATCGTGCCGACCCGGAACTCCGCGTCCAGCGGAGTGACCAGTGGGCTGAGATCGGAGACGTCGTCGGCCTGCGGCGGAACCTCGGTACCGAAGCGTCGATGCACCTCTTCGAGGAGAAGGCCCATGCGATCGGCGAGGACCTGAACCTGCTGCTTCTCGAGCAGCACGCTCACCACCCGTGATTCGTGCACGGCCTGGAGATAGAAAGACCTGTCACCGGGTTCGCCCACCGTTCCTGCGACAAATCGGTCAGGAGTGCGAAATACGTGAATCGCGCGCGACATTGCACCTCCTCGAGTTCGAGCAGAACATCACTGAATACCCATTATCCGTCACAGCTCACGCACCGACCTCTCCGCCGGGGACTGACTCCTGTGCGGGAGCCGAACCGTTGGTCGCGGCCTTCGCTGCACCGATCGCGGCGAGCACGTCTCCGGTGTCGTTGACTCGCAGAACGAACGGCAGTGTGGCCGTGTAGCGAATCACGCTGACCGAGGCGGGCTCGGCGACGATGCGCTGGAACGAATCGAGGTGCATCGCAAACGCGTCGGCGAGAACCGATTTGATGACGTCACCGTGCGTGCACGCGATCCAGACGACGTCCTTGCCGTGTTCTTCGGCCAGCCGTGCGTCGTGCTCTCGGATCGCGGCGACGGCTCGCGCCTGTACCTGAGCGAGCCCTTCACCCCCGGGAAACACTGCACCGGAAGCGTGGCGCTGCACCACTTTCCAGAGCGGTTCTTCCAACAACTCCTTGAGCGGGCGACCCGTCCAGTCGCCGTAATCGACCTCGATGAGGCGATCCTCGACGACCGGTGTCAGACCACGGTCGACGGCAATGGGGCCGACCGTCTGCTCGCATCGCAACAGCGGCGAGCGGACGATCTCCGCGATGTCCAGACCGACCAGCCGATCGACGACGCCTTCGGCTTGTTTCCGGCCGTGGTCGTCGAGTTCCACACCCGGCGTTCGACCGGCCAGGGTATGGGCAGTGTTGGACGTCGACCGCCCGTGCCGCAGTAGGACAACTGTCATTCCACAACCCTAATGGGGCGGTGGCCTGACGGACGGGTGGTCGACGTCGAAACGGGCTCTATGTCGCGGACACGACCCCTGTGGCCAGCAGCGCAAGGACGACTACGCCGAGAGCGATTCTGTATCCGACGAACCAGTACATGGAGTGATCGACAACAAATCGAAGCAGCCAGGCGATCGCTGCGTAACCGACCGCGAAGGCGATGACCGTTGCCACCAGCAACTGCGGACCGCTCGCGTTCAGACCCTCACCGGCCGGCTCGAAGGCATCCGGGAGGCTGAACAAACCGGAAGCGAGAACCGCGGGAATCGCCAGCAGGAAGGAGTAGCGTGCCGCAGCCTCGCGGGTGAGCCCGAGGAAGAGACCGGCACTGATCGTGCCACCCGAACGTGAGACACCAGGGATGAGCGCGAGCGCCTGAGCCGAACCCATGATGATGCCGTCGCGCGCCGTGAGCGATTCGATCGGACGCGTCTTGCGTCCGTAGTACTCGGCAGCGGCGATGACGAGTGCGAACACGATCAGCATCGTGGCAATCAGCCACAAATTGCGTGCGCCGGTACGGATCTGGTCTTTGAAGAAGAACCCGAGGATGCCGACCGGGATGGTGCCGATGATGACGTACCAGCCCATCCGGTAATCGAGATCTCCCCGGTGCTCGGCGTTGAACACACCCCGGAACCAGGCAGTGATGATCCTCACGATGTCGCGCGCGAAGTAGATCAGGACCGCCAACTCGGTGCCGAGCTGCGTCACCGCGGTGAACGACGCACCGGCGTCACTGCCGAAGAATATCTCCGACACGATTCGCAAATGTCCGGAAGACGAGATGGGCAGGAACTCGGTCAATCCCTGCACGAGGCCCAGGATCACGGCCTGGAGCCAGGTCATCGCTTCGCCCATCACTCACCGATCCCGGCTGATTCGAATGGGGTTACTGCACACAGGTTTCGTGTGTCGGGTTCACGTTTCACCGGCGCCACGCTACCGGGGCCCACCGTGCCGCGCCGCGCCCGGCACGTCCGTGTCCGAATACCCCGACTCGAGGCGAGCGCCCACTAGTCTGCACGTGGTGAGATCTCTCGGGTGCCGCACTTGCGCACACGAGTCGGGCGCGAGATGCAGGCGGTTATGAAGCACAGATCTGTCGGAACGAGCGGACTTCGGGTCTCGCGACTTGGGCTCGGCACACTGACATGGGGACGCGACACGGACGGCGACGAGGCCGCTGCGCAGCTACTCGCGTTCGCCGAGGCCGGCGGAACCCTGGTCGACACCTCGCCCGCGTACGGCGCCGGTGCGGCGCAACGGATCCTCGCCGAGTTGCTCGACGACGTCGTTCCACGTGACGAACTCATCATCAGCTCGAGCGCCGGCATCGATCCCACTCCGATCGGCACCGACCGCGTCGACTGCTCGCGGCGAGGATTGCTCCGCCAGCTCGACGCGACTCTTCGTGAACTCGGAACCGACTTCCTCGACATGTGGCAGGTCGCAACCTGGGATCCGCTCACGCCTGTCGACGAGGTTGCAGCAACCCTCGACTACGCGGTCTCGAGCGGCAAGGTGCGGTATGTCGGAGTGCGCGGCTACCTCGGCTGGCAGCTCGCAACGGCCGTCGGAGCCGGTGGCGCAACAACGCTCGCCGCGACGCAGGCCGAGTACTCGTTGCTGGCGCGCGGCGTCGAGGAAGAATTGTTCGCAGCGGCGGCCCATCACGGCGTCGGAGTGTTCGCCGCAGTACCCCTCGCGGGCGGCGTTCTGACCGGCAAGTACCGCGACGGCATTCCCGTCGATTCCCGCGGCGCCGACGAGGCACATTCACAGGACGTGCAGAGCTATCTGACCGATTCCTCGATCCGGGTGGTCGACGCAGTCGTTACCGCCGCCGACGGTCTGGGTACTTCTCCACTGGCGGTGGCACTGGCCTGGGCACGCGATCGTGCCGGGGTGGCCAGCGCCGTCGTCGGTACGCGTGATCTCGCCCAGTTGACAGGAGTACTGGCAACCGAAGAATTGGAATTGCCGAAAGCGATTGCCGCGGCTCTCGACGACGTGAGCGCTTAGTTCGTCCCGCTGATCGAAATACCGGAGGTATCGTCTTGGCGAGGGCAGGCTAACCTAGTAGGCAACGCTTGACTACAGCCTCAGGAGAATCAATGACCACGCTCGACGTAGACAGCCTTTCCGCAGACGCAGGCCCCGCCTTCTCCGAACGAATCAAGACCGAGACGGACGCAGCACACCGCGAGACGGAGCAGTCGCGATTCGTAGGCGCGCTTCTCGGCGGTGAGCTGACCACGGCTGGCTACGCCGCTCTTCTGGGACAGACGTACCTCGTCTACACGAGCCTCGAAGAGGCCGGCCGCACACACGCCGACAACGAGTTGGTCGCTCCGTTCCTGTCCGAGGATCTGTTGCGGGTGGCTTCGCTCGAAGCCGATCTCGAGTTCCTCGGCGGACCGAACTGGCGCGACGAACTCGTGGCCTTGCCGGCAACCGAGCGTTACATCGCCCGCCTGAAGGAGGTGGCGTTCGACTGGCCTGCCGGCTTCGTCGCACATCACTACCTGCGATACATGGGTGACCTCTCGGGCGGACAGATCATCCGCCGGATGCTCGAGCGCGCCTACGGATTCGAGACCGACGGACTTCGCTTCTACATCTTCGAAGGCATCCCCAAGCCGAAGCCTTTCAAGGACGACTACCGCTCGAATCTGGATGCACTGCAGATTCCTGCCGAAGAGCAGCAGCGTTTCATCGACGAGGTGAATCTGGCGTACCGCCTCAACGGTGACCTGTTCGCCGATCTCGAAGGCGACATCGAGAGCTACCTCGTCAAATGATGAAGCGCTTGGCCGCGGCGGCACTGGTCGCAGCAGCGGGTATCGGTTTGGTCGCTTGCGGCTCCAGCGACAATTCCACGACCTCGCAGGGTGCCCGGACCGCGGTACTCGAAGATTCCAGCCCGGTTCCCGTGGCCGACAACCCGACCGCGACTCTGCCCGTGACGGTCAAGAGCTTCGACGGCGTCGACGTGACCATCACCGACAACAGCCGGATCGTGGCGGCCGACCGCTACGGGACGCTCGCAACGACGACGGTAGCTCTCGGACTCGGTGACAATCTTGTGGGCCGCGACACCGCCGCCAAGTTCCCTTCAGTCGCGGACGTGCCGGTTGTCACGGTCGGCGGCCAATCGCTCAATACCGAAGCGATCCTCGATTTGAATCCCACCGTGGTACTCACCGACACGAGTATCGGGCCCAAGAGCGTCCAGGATCAGTTGCGCGCTGCGGGTGTTCCCGTCGTCTTCTTCGATCCCACCCGAACACTCGAAGGTGTGCCGAGTCAGCTCCAGGCCGTCGCCGACGCCCTCGGCGTTCCCGCGCAGGGCGCCGCGCTTGTCGACCGAACCGAATCGGAGATCGCTGCAGCTCGCGACCTGGTTCCCGACGAGGGTGATCCACTGAAGATCGCGTTCCTCTACATGCGAGGATCGGCCATCACCATGATCGGCGGTGAGGGTTCCGGAGCCGATTCGTTGATCGAGGCGCTCGGTGCCACCGATGCAGGCACGGCCTCGGGCATCACCCAACAGTTCGTGCCCATCACCAGCGAGGCGCTGATCGCCGCCGCGCCGGACGCTCTCCTCATGATGACGGATGGGTTGGCGTCGATCGGCGGTATCGACGGCCTCGAAAAGGTCCCCGGCATCGCTCAGACACCGGCTGGAAAGAACAAGAACGTAGTCGACATGGAGGACGGGGTGCTACTCAGCTTCGGGCCGAACACCGGACGTGTCATGGCGGCCCTCGCCGAAGCGATCTACGCGCCTGGTGGAT
The DNA here is from genome assembly GCF_016598535.1 of Rhodococcus sp. P-2. Lineage (GTDB taxonomy): Bacteria > Actinomycetota > Actinomycetes > Mycobacteriales > Mycobacteriaceae > Rhodococcus_F > Rhodococcus_F baikonurensis. The sequence goes on from NZ_CP066779.1 coordinate 5,270,309, forward strand.
CGTGAGCAGAGATTCGTGAGTGCTGATTCGTGAGTACAGAAACAGGCAAGACAGAGACAGGTAAGTCTGGGCCCGGAGCCGAGGATTCACACGACGTCAAGGGTGCCGACAAGTCGGCATCCGGCCCCGCATCGAGGTCGCGGGTGAGTGCGGTTCTGATCAGTTTGACCCTCGCTCTGGTGATCGTGGCAGTGCTGTCGGCGTGCATCGGTCAGGTTCCGACGTCGCCGCTCGAGGTTTTGGGCAGCATCCTGCACCGCATCGGCCTCGATCTCGGTCCGATGCCCGCCCATCCCAGTGGTGAAGTGACCTTGTGGGAGGTTCGCTTCCCCCGCGTCGTGCTCGCCATCTGTGTCGGCGCGGCGCTGGGATGTTCCGGAGCGCTACTGCAAGGTGTGTTCTCCAATCCGCTCGCCGAGCCCGGAGTGATCGGAGTGTCCGCGGGTGCGGCGGTCGGCGCGAGTGCTGTCATCGTCGTCGGCGGCACGTTCGTGGCCGGCTGGGCCGTGGCTGCCGCTGCGTTCGTCGCCGGGCTCGTCACCACCGCGGCGGTCTACCTGCTCGCTCGGCACGAAGGCCGAACCGAAGTGGTGACGCTCGTTCTGACCGGCGTTGCGATCAATGCGTTCGCGGGCGGCCTCATTGCGTTCTTCACGTTCGTGGCCAGCCCGTCTGCTCGCGATCAGATCGTGTTCTGGCAACTCGGCTCACTCAACGGCGCTTCCTGGAACGCCGTCCTGATCGTGGCTCCGATGGCCGTCGTCGGGATTGCCGCGACGATGATGATCGCCCCACGTCTGGACCTGCTGGCTCTCGGCGAACACGCCGCTCGTCATCTGGGCGTCAACGTCGAACGACTGCGCCAGTTCGCGGTACTGATCGTCGCCCTTCTCGTCTCCGCGAGCGTTGCCTTCACCGGCATCATTCTTTTCGTCGGGCTGGTCGTTCCGCACCTGATGCGCATTCTCGTCGGGCCTGGCCATCGCGCGTTGATTCCCGCCAGCGCCTTGGCCGGAGCACTGGTTCTGCTGGTCGCTGATCTCGGCTCGCGTTCGCTGATCGACAACGCAGACCTGCCGCTCGGAATGTTGACCGCGCTGGTCGGCGGACCCTTCTTCTTCTGGCTTCTCCGACGCACCCGCGCGCAACAGGGCGGGTGGGCATGAGCAGCCTCGTACGAAACTGGCGCGAACTGTTCGGCCGCGTCACTCCCGAACCGGAGAGCCCAGCCGTCGGTGACGTCACGCTCGAGGCGCGCGACATCACCGTCGAACGCGGTGGTCGACACATTCTCGAAGGCGTGTCCATCGAAGTCCGGGCGGGAGAAGTGGTCGTCCTCGTCGGGCCGAACGGCGCCGGCAAGTCGACTCTTCTTGCGGCGTTGGCCGGTGATCAGCCCGTCATCGCCGGGCGGGTGAACGTCGAAGGTACTGACCTCACTCAGTGGTCGCCGATCGACATGGCGCGCCGACGCGCGGTGCTCCCCCAGAAACACACCATCGGATTTTCGTTCAGCGCTCGCCAGGTCGTTCGCATGGGACGTTCGCCCTGGGCCGGAACTGGCCGAGAAGACCGCGACGGCGCTGCTATCGCTGCGGCGATGAAGACCTGCGATGTCGAGGGATTCGCCAATCGGCCGTTCGCCGTCCTGTCCGGCGGCGAGCAGGCGCGGGTCGCTCTTGCCCGGGTACTGGCACAGGAGACGTCGACCATCCTGCTGGACGAGCCGACTGCAGCACTCGATCTCGGACACCAGGAAGCGGTGATGTCCGTGGCGCGCGCCCGCGCTGCCGACGGCGATGCCGTCGTCGTGGTGTTGCACGATCTCGCGTTGGCAGCGGCGTATGCCGACCGAATCGTCGTACTCGAGAACGGTCGCATCGCCGCCGACGGTCCCCCGGAATCGGTATTGCACGAAGAGCTTCTGACCCGCGTCTACGGTTATCCGGTCGAAGTGTTCCCGCATCCGACAACCGGAGCGACGCTGGTCATCCCGCGCCGAGAGTTCACCGAACAGAATCGATGATCGATCCCAGTCTGTTGAGGACGGCTCTCACCGTCGGCAGGCTGCGTCCGTCGCCCTCCCGATCGCCGTCACCGATATCGGGATGTGACCAATCAGTCTCGGTCGAGAGAACTGCGTCACGGACCACACCGGCGATGCTTCGCTCGTCGGTCAGATCGATGTCGGTCACCGATCGCTCCGCCGTGGCGACAACGTCCGACGGGGTCGGCACACTGTGCTCGCAGTATTCGCCGTATACCTCGACGAACAGCATGCTCTTGCGTACGCGGAACGCGAAAGTTCGGCCGTCGGACCTGCCGAAACCGTGTGCATGAGCGCCGACGGTGAGGTCCTCGATCTCGAAGCCCGGCCGCGCCGGTTCGGGCGGCTGTGCGCCGGAATCGGTGGGTTCTGTGGGAATCACAATGATCTCCTCGGTGATTGCAGCGTCAACCGCAATCGCTGTTCGTACGGTATCGCGTCAAGGGTGTGAGCGGAATGGTCGGTAGTTCCTCGACGCGATGAACGGCGCCCGACTGCGATCAGGGATGATCGATGACAGTCGCACTGCGTGAAGAACAGATGACAAGAAAAAGAGGAACTACACATGGCTCGCCTAGGGATCCGCACCACTGCAGCAGCAATGGGGGCGGCGGTTCTGCTGGTCACAGGATGTTCTTCCGGAGATGGCGGAGACGACCTCATCACGATCGATCCCGCTACGGCAGCGGTCTCACCGGCCACCACCAGCACCCCGGACGGCGTGGTTCACCCGTATTCAGGTCTGATCGATTCCATCACATTCGACCCGGTCACGCGCAGCGCTGTCGTGGTTGCCAACGACCCCCGGTCGGTGCTGGTCGTTCCTTCGGACGGTTTGGCCGGCGCCGACCCCGCCTCGGCAGGTCGTCCGACAGCCCTGGATTCCGACGTACGCGACGTGTCGATCGGCTCTGACGGTAGCGCTCTCCTGTCGATGGATCGCCAGGTAGTGAAGCTGAATCTGACTTCGGGCGAACAGACGTCCACCCCTGTCGACGGCCAGGCGAATTCCGCGGTCGAGCTCGACGACGGCCGTATCGCGATCGGCACGGAGAATGGTTCAGTTCACATCGTCGACCCGAAGACCGATCAGTCACAGACGGTTTCGGGATTCGCATCCGTCGACGAACTCGCCGTCACCGGCGACAACCTGAGCGCCCTCGATCACCGTCAGACCTCGCTGACCGCGATCAATCTCGAAGACGGCAAACTCGGCGTCGCTCTCCGCGCCGGTGAGGGCGCAACACATCTGGCCACCGATCGCTTCGGACGCATTCTGGTCACCGACACCACCGGCAACGAACTGCTCGTCTTCACTGCCGATCCGCTCCTGATGCACCAGCGCTACCCCGTCGGCGAGTCGCCGTACGCCGTTGCCTACGACGAGACCGCTGATCGGGTGTGGGTCACGCTGACCGCGACCAACGAAGTGGTCGGCTTCGATCTGTCGTCCGGCATCCCCGTGGAGACCGGACGGTTCAAGACGGTGCGACAGCCGAATTCGTTGGCCGTAGACTCTTCCAACGGCAATCTGATCGTCGGATCGGCAACCGGTGACGGGCTGCAGGTCATCCCGTCACGGGAGAACTGATGGAAAAGCGTACGCGCGGGATCCCCGCGCAGTGGGAAACGTCGGACGACAAGTTCGACTATGTGCCGCTCCGGCTACCACCGAATGTTTCGCGGGTCACCGCCTCGATGCGTCTGGCGATCTCCGCCGAGTTCGGCGGATGGGAACTCTCCCGGGTCCGTCTGTACCCCGACGGCAGTCGTCGTGTGCTTCTCAAGCGAAAGAAGACGCCGCTGCACGTGACCGATCCGGACGGCATTCAGCACTGATCGTTCAACAGACGACCAGAGCCCGCCGCTATCGAAACCGCTGACAAAATCACACCATCGAAGAGCTGGAGAATCGTGTACCAACTGCTGCTGAGCCTGATGTTCCGGATCCCGCCGGAACGCATCCACCACATTGCCTTCACCGCGATGAAACTGGTGACACGGTTCGCTCCCCTTCGCTGGCTGGTCGCAAAAGTCCTAGTCGTCGACGACCCGATACTGCGGAGTCAGGCTTTCGGTCTGACGTTCCCGGCACCTCTCGGCCTCGCCGCAGGATTCGACAAGGACGCCACCGGAGTCGACGCCTGGGGCCCGTTGGGATTCGGTTTCGCCGAGGTCGGAACAGTGACGGCCCAGGCTCAGCCCGGTAACCCCGCGCCGCGTTTGTTCCGTCTTCCGGCCGACCGCGCTCTGATCAACCGGATGGGCTTCAACAACCACGGCGCTGGTCACGCGGCGAACTTCCTGCGACAGCGCCGCGTCACGGTCCCGATCGGTGCCAACATCGGCAAGACCAAGATCGTCGAAGCCGCCGACGCCGCTGCCGACTACACCGCCAGCGCGCAGCTTCTGGGTCCGCTGGCCGACTTCATGGTCGTGAATGTCAGCTCGCCGAACACGCCCGGACTCCGTGATCTGCAGGCCGTCGAATCACTGCGCCCGATCCTGCAGGCCGTGCTCGACACCGTCAGCGTGCCGGTACTGGTGAAGATCGCGCCCGACCTCTCGGACGAGGACGTCGACGCTGTCGCCGATCTGGCAGTCGAACTCGGACTTGCCGGAATCGTCGCGACCAACACCACGATCCGCCGCGACGGTTTGAAGACCCCGGACGCCGAGGTGGCTGAACTCGGGGCAGGCGGGCTGTCCGGTGCACCGGTTGCCGAGCGCTCCCTCGAAGTACTCCGGCGCCTGTACGCCCGAGTCGGCGACAAGATGACCATCATCTCGGTCGGCGGTATCGAGACAGCCGATCAGGCGTGGGAGCGCATCCTCGCCGGCGCGACACTGGTGCAGGGATACACGGGCTTCATCTACGGCGGACCGTTCTGGGCCCGCAGCATCCACAAAGGCATAGCCAAGCGCGTGCGCGCAGCCGGCTTCTCGTCGATCGCCCAGGCAGTTGGAGCTGAGAACCCTCGCTAGAAAACTGCTGTGCGCCTTTATTAACCGCGGGCGGTTAATAAAGGCGCACAGCACAGTGATTATTATTCGACCTCGAACGTCCCGGTCAGGGTTGCACGCGCAATCGCGTGATGGAACACGTTGAAGCCGAGGAACGCCGGCGACGAGTCAGGGGTGACGCCGTCGAGCGTCTCCACGTCGAGGGCATGCACCGCGACGATGTAGCGATGCGGACCGTGCCCGGGTGGCGGGCCCGCACCGATGAAACCGAACCCGCCACCGTCGTGGCGGAGGGTGACGGATCCGGCGGGCAGGACATCGCTGTCCGCCGCGCCGGCACCGGCGGGAAGCTCCGTGACGGAAGCGGGGATGTTCGCCACGGCCCAGTGCCAGAATCCCGACGCCGTCGGTGCGTCCGGGTCGAACACCGTCACGACGAAGCTCTTCGTCTCGGCCGGAAAACCAGACCACGAGAGCTGCGGTGAGATGTCTTCGCCACCGGGGACACCGAAGGCTCCACTGGCCTGAGCGAGCTTCAGCGGCTGGCCGGCAGTGATGTCGTCACTGGTCAGCTCGAAACTCGGCAACTTCGGCAATGGTTCGTACGGATCGTGCGCCATGCGAATCCTTTCTGTGACAAGAGAGCTCGATGTGCGTCGAGCTCACGGATCTATCCACGTGCTCGTCAGGAATTGAGCAGGAAATGTTCCAGAACACGTGTCCCGAACAGTAGTGCGTCCACCGGAACTCGCTCGTCGACACCGTGAAACAGCGCACTGAAATCGAGCTCGGGCGGCAACTGCAACGGCGCGAAGCCGAAGCAGCGAATGCCCAGTTTCGCGAATGCCTTCGCGTCGGTTCCGCCGGAGAGCATGTACGGCACGGTGCGAGCTTCCGGATCGTGCGCAAGGATCGCCTCGTTCATGGCATCGACGAGATGGCCGTCGAACGTCGTCTCGTACGAGTCCAGCTTGGTGATCCACTCGCGGGTCACGTCGGGACCGATCAGTTGGTCCACCGTGCGCTCGAATTCGGCCTGCCGTCCCGGCAGCACACGGCAGTCGAAGACCGCCTCGGCCGTCTGCGGAATGACGTTCGCCTTGTATCCGGCCTTGAGCATCGTCGGGTTCGCGGTGTCACGGAACGTCGCCCCGACGATGTTGGCGATCGTCCCCAGCTTCGCGAGGGTCCCGTCGATGTCCGGTGATCCCGGATCGAAATCCAATCCGGTCTCTTCGCCGACGGCGGTGAGGAACTCGGCGACCGAATCCGAGATCACGATCGGGAATTGATGCGCAGCGAGCCGCGAGACCGCGCCGGCGAGTGTCGCGACCGCGTTGTCGTCGTGGAGGAAGGAGCCGTGCCCGGCGCGTCCCTTGGCAGTCAGACGCATCCAACCGAGACCCTTTTCCGCAGTCTCCACGAGGTAGAGCCTGCGGTCGGTTCCGTCGGGCCGCGGAACCGTCAGCGAGAAACCGCCTACCTCACCGACGGCCTCGGTCACTCCCTCGAACAAATCCGGGCGATGCTCGACCAACCATTGGCATCCGTACTTTCCGCCCGCTTCCTCGTCTGCCACGAAGGCGAACACCAGATCGCGCGGCGGCACGACGCCTTCCGCCTTGAACTGCCTGGCAAGAGCCAGGATCATCCCGACCATGTCCTTCATGTCCACGGCGCCGCGCCCCCACACGTAGCCGTCCTGGACGGTGCCGGCAAAGGGATGGACGCTCCAGTCGGCGGGCTCGGCCGGGACGACGTCGAGGTGACCGTGAAGCATCAACGCACCTCGACCCGACTCAGCTCCCTTCAATCGGGCAAAGACATTCCCGCGGCCGGGTGCACCGGACTCGACGTATTCCGTCTCGTAGCCGACTTCTTGAAGCTGCGCGGCAACCCACTCCGCGCACGCACGCTCACCCTTGGTGGTTTCGAGTTCTCCCGTGTTCGAGGTGTCGAAGCGGATGAGAGAACTGACCAGTTCGACTACTTCTGCTTCGGCTCTGCTCGGATTCGGATTATTCGGGGTTGTGGTCATTCCACTTTCCTACCATCGAATCAAACGACGCGGGCGACCGGAATGCCCCGCAACCTGGCGATTTGGGGCAGCTCACCGAATCGGATACTCTTTCCCAGCACCGAGAAATCGGGGCCGAGTCCGAGTGGCGGAATGGCAGACGCGCTAGCTTGAGGTGCTAGTGTCCTATTAACGGACGTGGGGGTTCAAGTCCCCCCTCGGACACTCTGTGTTGAGACAGACAGGAAAAGCTCCGGTTCATCGAACCGGAGCTTTTCTCGTAATTGGCGAAGTTCCCGCACCAGGGAACAGTCCGCGCGAGCGGCGATCGAGATGGAACAGAAGTTCGAAGTGGATACAGACACCAAGAAGTCGGATGCACTGCAGGCAGATTCGCTGGAAACAGCCGATTCAGAATCTGCTCGAGCCGAACTCACCGGACTCGACCCCGCAGAACTCGAAATCTGCCTGAAGGTCCTTTCCGAAGCTGCTGAACTCGACGACGAGCATCCCGACTCGATCACCATGCAGCGCGCTGTCGGCCATCTGTTCAAACGACTCAAGAAGAAGCGTCGCCTCGCCTCGCGCGCAGCGGTCAACGAAGCCGACCGCCAAGTTGTTGCCGCGACTGCCACCGGTTCACCCGATCGCATCGACGACGAGACCGCAGGCATTCCGATCAAGTCGAACACCGTCGGCGCCTCCGCCGGCACACTCATCAAGGCGCGGCCGTGCTACATCTGCAAGCAGCGCTACACCGCAGTCGACGCCTTCTACCACCAACTGTGCCCCGATTGCGCTGCAACCAGCCGCAGCAAACGTGATGCGAGCACCGATCTCACCGGCCGACGCGCACTCCTGACCGGCGGCCGCGCGAAGATCGGCATGTACATCGCGTTGCGCCTGCTGCGTGACGGCGCACATCTGACCATCACGACACGATTCCCCAACGACGCGATCCGCCGATTCAAGGCGATGGAAGACAGCAACGACTGGATACACCGTCTGCGCATCGTCGGCATCGACCTCCGCGACCCCGCCCAGGTTGTTGCACTCGCGGATTCCGTTGCCGCACAGGGGCCACTCGACATCCTCATCAACAACGCCGCGCAAACCGTCCGACGCTCCCCCGGTGCCTACGGCGCACTGGTCGACGCCGAGTCCGGAGCACTGCCCGCCGGCGAGCTGCCCGATGTGCTGACCTTCGGCAAGACGAGCGACGCTCACCCCGCGGCTCTGGCCGGATCGCTGTCGGACGTCGCTAGCATCACCTCCGGAAATCTCTCCGCCGACGCGGTCAGTTCACTCGCACTCGTCGCCAAGTCGGCTTCACCCGATCGCATCGAGCAAGGCATCGCCATCGACGCCGGCGGACTGCTCCCCGACCTCGCGCACACCAACAGTTGGGTCCAGACCGTCGAAGAGGTCGATCCGATCGAGCTTCTCGAAGTCCAGCTCTGTAACTCGGTCGCGCCCTTCATCCTCGTTTCGCGCCTGCGCCCGTCCATGGCCGCAGCAGCTGCGCGACGCAAGTACGTCGTGAACGTCTCGGCCATGGAAGGTCAGTTCAGCCGCGCGTACAAGGGCCCCGGCCACCCACACACCAACATGGCCAAGGCAGCACTGAACATGCTGACCCGCACCAGCTCCAAGGAAATGCTCGACGACGGCATCCTCATGACCGCCGTCGACACCGGCTGGATCACCGACGAACGCCCGCACTTCACGAAGATGCGTCTGGCCGACGAAGGTTTCCACGCACCACTCGACCTCGTCGACGGCGCCGCCCGCGTCTACGACCCCATCGTTCAGGGCGAGCTGGGCGTCGACCTGCACGGCTGCTTCCTCAAGGACTACAAACCGTCACCGTGGTGATGGGCGGCACCCCGCAGTGGTGACAGGCAGCACCTAGGCGCCCCAATGTGGCGATCTCGTCACCGCCAAACCCCCGTGTCGAGTAGCTCATTTCAGGTAGGGCACAGCATTGCAGGCGATAATGGACTGCGAACCTGCTCACCGACTCGGAGGAACCATGACGATCGCCGTCGTACACAAGGACAGCCCGGAAGGCCGCGCCGCAATCGTGGCCGCCGCACGGGAATCCGTGGGTCGAAGCGATGAACTGCTGGTTCTGCACGTCCTGGACGACGTCAACATCGGGGACACGGTCAACACCGGAGACACCGAGGACGATCGGGCCGCTCTTCGCGGCGAGATTCAGTCAGCTCTCGATGCCGGTGGATTCTCGGAGACGAAGTGGGATCTGCGCACCACCGAGCACGACGGCGATCCGGTGACCGCCCTAGTCAACCTGGTCCACGGCGCGGGTGTCGATCTCCTGGTCGTCGGAACACGCCGGATGTCCCCCATCGGCAAGTTCCTCCTCGAACGCCCGCTGCAGCGCCTTCTGCTCGAAGTGGAGGCTCCGATCCTGGTCGTCAAGGAGCCCCTCCCCGCTGAGTGACCTCGGTCACATCACTTTCGGGTACTCGTTTGTAGGCTGGCTCCATGACTGGAACCTCGCCCGCCCGAGAACTCGACATCATCGTCTACGGAGCGAGCGGCTTCGTCGGAAAGCTACTCGCCGACTACCTCGTCAAACATGCTCCCGAAGGTACGAAGATCGGCCTCGGTGGCCGTTCCCTCGAGAAGTTGGCAGCCACTCGCGCCGATCTGGGTACCGCCGCCGCCGATCTCCCCCTGATCATCGCCGACGCCGACGACGCCGCGGCGTTGAAGGCGCTCGCGCAGCGAACCCGCGTCGTCGCCACCACGGTCGGCCCGTACGCCAAGTACGGCCACACCCTTGTTCACGAATGCGCTTCCGCGGGAACTCATTACGTCGACCTCACCGGTGAGGTGCTGTTCCATCGCGAGAGCATCGACGCCAATCACGAGCTCGCGGTCTCGACCGGCGCAAAGATCGTCCATTCCTGCGGATTCGATTCCATCCCTTCCGATCTCGGAGTTCACGTCCTCCACGAGAAGGTCACTGCCGACGGCGCCGGTGAGCTCACCGACACAACCCTGGTGGTCACGGCGCTGCGCGGCGGCGTGAGCGGTGGCACCATCGATTCGCTTCGCAACCAGATCGACGTGTCGAAAGACGATGTGCGCCTGCGGAAACTCGCTGCCTCGCCGTATTCGCTGAGCCCCGATCGTGACAGGGAGCCCGACCTCGGACGTCAGAGCGACGTGAGCGTGGTCGACGGCAAGAAGATCGATCCTTCGTTGAAGGGGTGGAAGGCACCGTTCGTGATGGCGTCGTACAACACACGAGTCGTTCGTCGCAGCAATGCGCTCCGAGAGTGGGCGTACGGCAAGAAGTTCAAGTACAGCGAGGTGATGAGTGTCGGTTCTTCGGTGGTATCACCGGTGATCGCGGGCGGCGTGGCGGTCGGCCTCGGTGCGCTGGTCGCCGGACTCGCCCTTCCCCCGACGCGCTTCCTTCTCGACAAGGTATTGCCGGCTCCCGGCGAAGGTCCGAGCGAGAGCACCCAGAAGAAGGGTCATTTCACGCTCGACGTGTTCACCACGACCACGACCGGCGCTCGATACACATCACGAGTGAAGGCGAAGGGCGACCCTGGATACAGCGCAACGGCGGTAATGCTCGGCGAATCTGCGTTGTCGTTGGCGAAGGACCACAAGGATCTCCCCCCGGCCACCGGCGTTTTGACCCCGGCGACAGCGCTCGGCGACGTCCTGGTCGAGCGCCTACGCGCGGCTGGTTTCGAGATTTCCGCGCGAAAACTCTAGACAGAACGAATTTCACTTGATCGTTTCAGCTCTTCGCGCCCGATTATCGCAGCTCAGGGCGCGGACAGCGGTAGGAATACTCCCAGGTAACATTGATGTTGGTTCATGGCATCCATATGTGGTGCTCCGCTTTCGGAAAAGTGAGGCTATTCATGACTGAGCGCGTTCAGGTCGGCAGTCTTCAGGTTGCCAAGGTTCTCTACGACTTCGTGGTCGAGGAGGCTCTTCCCGGCACCGGTGTAGATGGCGAGACGTTCTGGGCCGGCGCCGACAAGGTCATCACCGAGCTCGCACCGAAGAACCGTGACTTGCTTGCCAAGCGTGACGATCTGCAGGCTCAGATCGATCAGTGGCATCGCGATCACGCCGGCGCTTCCATCGACGCCGCTGCGTACAAGGCATTCCTGCAGGAAATCGGCTACCTCTTGCCGACGCCTGCCGAATTCTCGGTCACCACCGCGAACGTCGACACGGAGATCACCTCGACGGCCGGCCCGCAGTTGGTCGTGCCGATCCTCAACGCGCGCTTCGCACTCAACGCGTCCAACGCCCGCTGGGGTTCGTTGTACGACGCGCTGTACGGCACGAACGCCATCTCGGAGGAGAACGGGGCCGAGAAGGGTTCCGGCTACAACAAGGTCCGCGGCGACAAAGTCATCGCCTGGGCGCGTGAATTCCTCGATGCGGCAGCACCTCTCGCGTCGGGATCGCATGCCGATTCAACCAAGTACGTTGTCGACGGCAGTGAACTGAAGATCACGTTGGCAGACGGTACGGTCACCACGCTCGCCCAGCCGGAGAAGTTCGTCGGCTACCTCGGTGAGAAGGACGCACCGACGAGCATCCTGCTGCTCAACAACGGCCTGCATGCCGAGATCCAGATCGACGCCTCGTCCCCGATCGGGAGCACCGACGCCGCCGGCGTCAAGGACGTCGTTCTCGAATCCGCCGTCACCACGATCATGGACTTCGAGGACTCGGTCGCCGCTGTCGACGCCGACGACAAGGTTGTCGGTTACCGAAACTGGTTGGGTCTCAACCGCGGTGATCTGTCCGAGGAGATCAAGAAGGGCGCCAAGTCCTTCACCCGCACGCTCAATGGCGACCGTAAGTACACCGCCGTCGACGGCAGCGAACTCAGCCTGCACGGTCGTTCGCTCCTGTTCGTCCGCAACGTCGGTCACCTCATGACCAACCCCGCGATCCTCGACGCCGACGGCAACGAGGTCCCCGAGGGCATCCTCGACGCCTTGATCACCAGCGCCTGCGCTGTGCACGGCCTCTCGATCAATGACGCGAACGGCCCGCTCGACAACAGCCGCACCGGCTCGATCTACATCGTCAAGCCCAAGCAGCACGGCCCCGAGGAAGTTGCCTTCACGACCGAACTGTTCGGCCGTGTCGAGCAGGTCCTCGGCCTTCCGGAGAACACGCTCAAGGTCGGCATCATGGACGAGGAGCGTCGTACGACGGTCAACCTCGCTGCGTGCATCAAGGAAGCCAGCGACCGCGTCGTGTTCATCAACACCGGCTTCCTCGATCGCACCGGCGACGAAATCCACACCTCCATGGAGGCCGGCGCGATGGTGCGCAAGGCCGAGATGAAGAAGCAGAAGTGGATCGGTGCCTACGAAGACTGGAACGTCGACACCGGACTGGCCTGCGGTCTGCAGGGCAAGGCGCAGATCGGCAAGGGCATGTGGGCCATGACCGAGCTGATGGCGGACATGCTCGAGCAGAAGATCGGCCACCCCAAGGCCGGCGCCAACACCGCGTGGGTTCCGTCGCCGACCGGCGCAACGCTGCACGCGACGCACTACCATCGCGTCGACGTGTTCGCAGTTCAGGATGGTCTGAAGGGCAAGCCTCGCGCGAGCGTCGACGACATCCTGACCATCCCGCTCGCGCCCAGCACAGACTGGACGGACGCGGAGAAGAAGGAAGAGCTCGACAACAACTGCCAGTCCATCCTCGGATACGTCGTCCGCTGGATCGACGCAGGCGTCGGCTGCTCCAAGGTTCCCGACATCCACGATGTCGCGCTCATGGAGGACCGCGCCACGCTCCGCATCTCGAGCCAGTTGCTCGCCAACTGGCTGCGTCACGGCATCGTCAGCGAGAGTGACGTCGTGAGCGCGCTCGAGCGGATGGCCCCGGTTGTCGACCGTCAGAACGAGGGCGACGCCGAGTACCGCAACATGGCACCTGATTTCGATTCCAACATCGCGTTCCAGGCTGCCAAGGAACTCATCCTCGAAGGCGCGAAGCAGCCCAGCGGGTACACGGAGCCGATCCTGCATCGCCGCCGCCGCGAGTACAAGGCTGCCAACGCCTGATTTCATCTTCTTCGAACTCGAAGCTGAACCCGAACAGCCTCGGCGCCGCTCCCGGTGCCGAGGCTGTTCGCGTAGGCCCCGAAGATTCGTCACTAGACTGGCCGAGGACACAGTCCGTTCGACAGACATTCTTCGAGTGACCGAGGTAGGGCAAGGTACGTGGGCGAACATCGCGGCGGGTCAGGCGCCAGAGGTATCAGCAAGGGGCCGATTCTCGTCGTCGTGCTGATCGCCTTGATCGTGGCAGGCTTCTTCGGGTGGAAGGCCCTCAGCAGTCGCATCGACGATCAGGGGCAACAAGCGGCAGGCACGTGCGTCGAAGGCAACAAGACGCTCGACGTCACCGCGGATCCGTCCATCGCCCCACAGGTGGAGGAACTGGCCAAGCGGTACACCCAGACTTCACCGGTGGTTCGTGATCACTGCATCGCCGTCGCGGTGCACGGTGCACCGTCCGCGGCAGTGTCGACGGCACTCGAAGCCGGTCCGGCGGCGCCCTGGGACGACGCAGCATTGGGACCGCGCCCCTCCCTGTGGATCCCGACGAGTTCTTTCGAACTCGCGCCGCTGGCGGGCAAGGCCGTGATCAACGGTGATCCTCGCTCGCTCGCGAGTTCCCCGATCGTCCTGGCAGTCGGCCCCGAGACCGCAGCAGCATTAGCCGGCGCAGCATCGAGTTGGAAGTCGTTGCCTTCGGATCTGACGGTTGCACTGCCAGTCGGAAGTACCGAAACTTCCATGGCGGCACAGGCAATCGCTGCCGACGTCGCCGATGCGGGTGCCGGTCCGGTCACGACAGATCAGGCGAAGTCCGCGCAGGTCAACGCTGCGCTCAGTGCGCGGGCGTTGCAGTTCCAATCCTTGCCGACTCCCCCCACGTCCACTGCCGAAGCCCTCGGGGCACTGAGCGCCGGAACACCGGATTCGGTGAAAGCCGTTCCGGCCACGGAACAGTCGATAGCGCAGAGCGCGAACGCTGCGATGACGACGTACTCCCCCGCCGGCGCAACGCCAGTTGCTGATTATCCGGCGGTCATCATCTCGGGCAGCGGGATCGACGAAACCGCTTCGCGCGCAGCGGCTCAGTTTGCCGATTTCATGCGTGAGCCGAATCAGTCACAGTTGTTCGTCGGCGCCGGTTTCCGGGTCGAGGGCCAAGACCTTCCCGATCTCGGTGCGGTGTCCCCGGCCAAGGTCTCGTCCACGTTGATTCCCGCGTCGGCCGAAACCGCAGCTGCGCTCGTTGACATCGTCGCCAATCCGGTCTCTCCGCGCAGTGCCACCATCCTGATGGACACGTCGGCGTCGATGGGTACCGACGACGGTGGCACTACCCGCTTGGCGAACGTTGCTGCGGCAGTGAACACTCAATTGGGTCGCAGCCCTGACGCTTCCGACATCGGCCTCCGCGAGTTCAGCACGGGCACCGACGGAAAACCGTCCGAGCGCATCCTGGTTCCGGGCGGTTCACTGTCCGAACCGAATCGGCGTGCCACCATCACCGATTTCCTCAACGGACTCCGAGCCGGCGGAAAGACGTCCAAGTACCCGGCGCTTGCCAGCTCGTACAAAGCTGCGGTGGACGGTTTCGACGCGGGACGAGTCAACTCGGTGCTGCTGATCACTTCGAGCACACCTGACGAATCCACCACGACGCGAGCCGAACTGCTCAGCGCGATCGCGGCAGCGGGCAATCCGTCGCGTCCGGTGCAGGTCGACGTGATCGTCGTCGGTACGGGTGACGACGTCTCCACTCTCCAAGACGTCTCGGATCGGACGGGTGGAACTTTGGTTCGCGTCGATTCGACATCCGACCCCGCTCTCGCGGCCGCAGTGACCAAGATGCTGTCCTGATGGGGCGCGTCGCGGTTTTTGCAGTCCTTCTCGCCCTTCTGACCTGGTTCCTGCACCGCCGACTCGTTCGCGCCACCGGCATCCCGAGGCGATGGGCTCGTCTTGCCGATACTGTGCTTGTCGTCTTGGCGGTCTCGACGCTCATCGGGGTCGGCAGTGGCGAAGTCTTTCCGACGTCGTGGGCGCGACGGATCGGATTCGTCGGATGGGTCTGGCTGGCTTCGTGGCTGTATCTGATTCCCGGACTGCTCGTGATCGGCCTGTTCGCCGGGATCGGTCGACTACGTGCACGCCACACGGATACCACGACCGAAGTCGACCCAGCCAAGCGTCGTACGTTGCAGTTGGCTACAGCAGCAGTCACTCTCGCGGCGATCGGCACCGCCGGCTACGGCGTCTACGAGGCGTCGGGCCCCAAGATTTCCCGCGTCCGCGTGCCGCTCGCTCGCCTACCTGAGGGCTTCAACGGATACCGGATCGCCTTGATCACCGACCTGCACGTGGGACCGGCCCGAGGGGTCGACTTCACCCGCAAGGTGGTCGAGATCGTCAACGCACAGAACGTCGATCTGATCGCGATCGGCGGCGACCTCGTGGACGGCACCGTCGCGAAAGTTGCTCCCGACCTTGCTCCGCTCGCCGATCTTCAGGCGCGGGACGGAATCTTCGGAGTCAGCGGAAACCACGAGTTCTATGCCGACGACGGCGGCAAATGGCTCGATGTCTGGGAATCATTGGGGATCACGACGCTTCGCAACAGTCGCGCCTCGATCCAGCATGACGGCGACACCATCGACGTCGTGGGCATCCACGACTACACGTCACCGGCCCCGTACGAGCCGAACCTGACGGCCGCGCTCGCAGGCCGCGATCCGAATACTTTCGCCTTGCTTCTCGCACACGAACCGCGCCAAGCGATCGAGGCATCCGAGATGGGTATCGATCTGCAACTGTCCGGGCACACTCACGGCGGACAGATGTGGCCGCTGCGCTACCTCGTTCCGCTGCAGCAGCCTTCGGTGCAGGGCTTGGACAAGATCGGAAACACCGTGCTGTACACGACGCGTGGCGCCGGGGCGTGGGGCCCGCCGGTACGCGTCGGCGCCCCGCCGGAGATCACCGTTCTCGAACTCGTACGCGAGAGGTGATGATCTCCGGCGGGCACACGCTCTAGTTGCCTGCGAACGCTTCGATCGGCGGGCAGGAGCAGACCAGGTTGCGGTCGCCGTGTGCACCGTCGATACGACGCACGGACGGCCACACCTTCGGGCGAGCCTTGCCGCGCGGGAAGACGGCGATCTCACGCGAGTACGGGTGATCCCACTGCGCTGCAATGCTTCCGGCGGTGTGGGGAGCACCCCGAAGCGGGTTGTCCTCCACCGTCCACTCGCCGGCGCCGACGCGATCGATTTCGCCGCGAATGGCAATCATCGCCTCGCAGAACTCGTCGATCTCTTCGAGGTTCTCGCTCTCGGTGGGCTCGACCATCAGTGTCCCGACCACGGGGAAGCTCATGGTCGGAGCGTGGAACCCGTAGTCGGCCAAACGCTTTGCGACGTCGTCGACGGCAACTCCGGTGTCCTTGGTCAACCCGCGGAGGTCGAGGATGCACTCGTGCGCGACCATGCCGTTCTCACCGGTGTAGAGAACCGGGAAGTACTCGTCGAGTCGACGCGCGATGTAGTTTGCCGACGCGATGGCGGTCAGGCTGGCGCGGCGCAGACCCTGTGCACCCATCATCCGAATGTAGGTCCAGGTGATGGGCAGGATGGACGCACTGCCGTACGGCGCTGCCGCGATCGTGCCTCTGCCACCGAGTTCGGGGGCCATCGGGTGTCCGGGAAGGAACGGCGCGAGGTGTGAGCGCACACCGATCGGCCCGACGCCGGGTCCGCCGCCGCCGTGCGGGATGCAGAACGTCTTGTGCAGGTTCAGGTGGCTGACGTCGCCGCCGAATCGTCCCGGACGGGCAAGGCCGACAAGCGCGTTGAGATTGGCGCCGTCGACGTACACCTGGCCGCCGGCGTCGTGTACCGCCGCGCAGATGTCGGAGATCTCGTGCTCGTAGACACCGTGCGTGGACGGGTAGGTGATCATGATCGCGGCGAGACGCTCGGCGTGATCGGCGATCTTCGCACGCAGATCGTCGACGTCGACGTCACCGTTGGGGCGGCAGGCGACAACCTCGACGCGCATCCCGGCCATGACGGCGGACGCCGCGTTGGTGCCGTGAGCACTCGACGGGATGAGGCAGGTGTCGCGGTGGTCGTCACCCCGGCTGAGGTGGTAATTACGAATCGCGAGCAGGCCCGCGTACTCCCCCTGGCTGCCGGCGTTGGGCTGGAGGCTCACGTTGTCGTAGCCGGTGACCGCAACCAACCAGTCTTCGAGATCCTTGATGATCTTCAGCAGACCGGGCGCATCCGACGTCGGCGCGAACGGATGGATCGCGTTGAACGCAGGCCAGGTGATGGATTCCATCTCGGCGGTGGCGTTGAGCTTCATGGTGCACGAACCCAGCGGAATCATGCTGCGATCGAGCGCGATGTCCTTGTCGGAGAGCGCGCGCAGGTAGCGGAGCATTGCTGTTTCCGTACGGTAACGGGTGAAGGCTTCGTGCTGCAGGTAGTCGGAGGTGCGCTCCTGAGCAGCGGGAACCGCGTTGCCCTCTGCTTCGATAGCGACAACAGCGTCTTCGATGCCGAACGCGTCGAGCACCGCGAGGACGTGATCGGCTGTGGTGGCCTCGTCGCACGAGATGCCGACATGATCCGCGTCGACCAGGCGCAGGTTGATCCCGGATTCCTTCGCCGCAGCGACGACGTCGGCCGCCTTGCCCGGAACCTGAGCCAGCACGGTGTCGAAGAACGAATCGTGGACTACGGTCACGCCACCCTCGCGCAGGCCGTTTGCCAATGCGTGTGCGCGGGCAGCGACGCGCAACGCAATCGCCTTGAGTCCCTCGGCGCCGTGGTAGCTCGCGTACATCGCTGCGAGGATGGCGAGGAGTACCTGCGCGGTACAGATGTTGGACGTCGCCTTTTCACGGCGAATGTGCTGCTCTCGTGTCTGCAGCGCCAGGCGGTATGCCTTGTCTCCGTCGGCGTCGATGGAGACGCCGACCAAGCGGCCGGGCAGCTGACGCGCGTGCTTCGAGTGCACCGCCAGGTAACCGGCGTGCGGTCCGCCGTAACCCATGGGAACACCGAAGCGCTGGGTGGTGCCGAAGCACGCGTCCGCACCGAGTTCACCCGGCGAGGTGATGAGCGTCATCGCAAGAAGGTCGGCGCCGACGGCAACCAAAGCGCCGCGCTCGTGAGCTTCCGCGATGATCGCGGTGTAGTCGACGACTCGTCCCGAGGCTCCGGGGATCTGGGCGATGACGCCGAAGAAGTCGCCTTCCGGAAGACCGGCAGTGAGGTCCGCGGAGACGATCTCGATGCCGAGCGGCTCGGCGCGTGTCTCGATGACGGCGAGTGTCTGCGGGTACAGATCCGCGTCGACGACAAATCGCGGAGACTTGCTGCGGTTCGCGCGACGCAGAAGCGTCATGGCTTCGGCAGCGGCGGTGGCCTCGTCGAGCATCGACGAGTTGGCCAGTTCCATGCCGGAGAGATCGGCAACCATGGTCTGGAAGTTGAGGAGGGCTTCGAGGCGGCCCTGGCTGATCTCGGGCTGGTACGGGGTGTACGCGGTGTACCAGGCCGGGTTCTCGATGATGTTGCGCAACAAGACCGGCGGCGTCAACGTATCGAAGTAGCCGAGGCCGATCATCGACGTCGCGACGGTGTTCTGGGCTGCGAGTGCAGTCAGTTCGGCAAGTGCCTCGTGCTCTCCGACCGGAAGCGGCAGAGCGTCGAGTCCGGCCGCGATACCGTTCGGGGCAGCGTCGAGGATGACGGAGGGAACGGCCTTGGTTGCCAGTTCGTCCAGAGAATCGACCCCGACAAGTTCGAGGATGCGCGCGAGTTCCGCGGCGTTCGGACCGACATGGCGGTCGGCAAATATACGGCTTGCAGCGTCGATCACGACAACTCCCAGACAGATCGGAGGATCAGGACACACACCGAACTGCGGTGTGTTCCTCCCCCTCTGTCGCATGCTCGATTCCCGAGCGCCTGAGAGATTCGGTAGTGATCCGCCGATTGACGGAAGCCACAGCCTTTCCCCGTCGGCGGGTGGGTTGTCCCACCGCTTTCCAGAGGCGTCGGAGCCCGTACGGTCCTTGGTGCCTGAGAGATTGACGGGGAGGTATTGCTCCTTCGGCGCCCTGATCCCGCTCACCACTGGGCTCTGCAACAAAGACTGCAGCAAAGACAAGTTCGGTGAATCGGTATCCGAGGCTCTCCCGTACGCCGGCGACGCAGGCCCAGTCTAGTTGACCGAGACGCCTACCTGCACCGTGGCATCCTCCAAAGAGATGTGACGTACGTTATCCGGTTTTGCGGCTGGCGCGATTCTTGCGTCGCGAAGCCAACTCGTCTTCCGGATTGGGATCACTTTCGCCGCCGTCAGCCCGCTCGGCGGGGAAGTCGGCGATCGTTCCGGTGAGTTCACGCATCGCGCCACTGACTGCGATGCCGAATACGCCCTGCCCACCCTGGAGGAGGTCGACGACCTCTTCGGGAGACGTGCATTCGTAGACGGTGGTGCCGTCGGAGAAGAGTGTGATGTTCGCGAGATCGCGCACGCCGCGCTTGCGCAGGTGGTCGACGGCAACGCGGATGTTCTGCAGTGAGATGCCGGTATCGAGCAGACGCTTGACGATTTTCAGGACGAGGATGTCCTTGAAGGAGTACAGACGCTGGCTACCTGATCCGGCAGCGCCACGGATGGACGGAACAACCAACGACGTTCGTGCCCAGTAGTCGAGTTGGCGGTACGTGATCCCAGCGATCTGGCACGCGCTGGGCACTCGATATCCGACGAGGTCGTCGGGGATGGAATCATCCGGGAACAGGCCCGGCTGCAGCTCTTCGGAAGACATTTCTGCAGTCGGCTCGGCACTATCGGCTATGCCCGTTCCGCGCTCATTCGACTGTTCTTCCACTGCCGTCTCCCTCTCGCTTCGCCATCATGTAACCAACCTGTGCTATCAGCAGTCACGAGAATCCCGTGCCGACCGAACTTTCAGATGTGAATCCAAGGCAGGTAATTCCATGAGTGGACTTACCCAGAGTACGCCTCGATCGACAAGGCGAGAAGATCTCCACCGCACGCAACGGTAAGACCACGAGGGTGCTCGGTCAACGCAACACGCCGACCGAGACTCAACCTCTACTTGAGAGTTGAAGACTAAAGCCTGATTACGGACAAACAGGACTAACCGTCAGTTGCCTTGAAGTCGTCCGGCGAGATGGTGTCGAGGAATTCCTTGAACTTCTCGACTTCGTCTTCGCGCTCGTCGGGAATGACCAGGCCGGCTTCGGCGAGAACGGCTTCCGACGCGAAAATCGGAACGCCGATCCGCAGGGCCAATGCAATCGAGTCCGACGGACGTGCCGAGACAGTAGTCTGCTCGTCGAAGACGAGATCCGCATAGAACGTGCCCTCTTGCAGGTCCACGATCCGCACTTCCTTGAGGCTCCGGCCGAAAGACTCGATCAAGATCTTGATCAGGTCGTGAGTCAGCGGCCGCGCCGGCTCGACTCCCTGTTGTTCGAGAACAATCGCGGTAGCTTCGGTTTGCCCGATCCAGATCGGCAGGTACCGATCGCCGTCGGACTCTCGCAGCAACAGGACCGGCTGATTCTGAGGCTGCTCGACACGAACTCCGATCACACGCATTTCGCCCATCGAGCTTGCCTCCAACCTGACGTGATCCAGCCGACCGGCTCCGATGCGGTCGTACTGAAATTCTATTCGAGTGTGCCCCGCTGATCGAGGAACTCAGCGATCGAGACTTCCCCGAACCGCCGATTTGACCAGACACGTGTGCAGAGTCAACGACAGCGCGGCCAGTTCCCGGACCATTTCCTCGGCGCGATCACGCGCTCCGGCGTCACGACCCTTGGCAACCGGTCCGGCGATCTGGGTCACCAGTCCCGCTTCGCGATCGGCAGCCAACTTGAACGCCCGTAGATGGCGAACCTCCAAGCCGTACTCGGACATCGCCTTCGCGGTGCGCGCCAATGTCACGGCGTCCTCGTCGAAGAAGCCTGCTGCGCCGGGAACGACCAAACCGGTGCGGATCAGATCGGTCAGAAACCGATCGTCGATGTCGGCGCGCGCGAGAAGATCCTGACGACCGACCCGAACTTCGCGATCGACTCGGAAAGCCTCGGGTGAGACATCGCCCGTAGCGATCGACAGGACGCGGGCACGACGAGGCGCAGGAACTTCTGCACTCACCGTCGCTGCGCCACTGTCGATCGCTTCGAGTTGTTCTTTGATCACTTTGAGCGGCAGGTACTGATCGCGTTGAGCGGTCAGCACGAAGCGAAGACGCTCGCAGTCCTCGACAGAGAATCTGCGGTATCCCGACGGTGTCCGTTGTGGGCTGATCAAGCCCTCGGACTCGAGGAAACGGATCTTCGAAATCGTCACGTCGGGAAAATCTGGACGCAACCGATCCAGCACGGAACCAATCGACATTCCGGGCTGGCTCTGCTGCCGCACTGCCGTCATTAGCTACCCGCACCTGCTGACGACTCGCCGACCTGCGAACCGCCGGCACGAGGGCCGGTGAGGAACACCAGACGGAACTTGCCGATCTGAACCTCGTCACCGTTCGCGAGAACTGCCGAATCGACAGGCTCACGGTTGACGTAGGTGCCGTTGAGGCTTCCGACGTCGACGACGTGGAAATCTGCATCTTCCTGACGGAACTCGGCGTGACGACGGCTGACGGTCACGTCGTCGAGGAAGATGTCGCTGTCCGGGTGTCGACCTGCCGACGTCGTCGGCTGATCGAGCAAGAAGCGGGATCCTGCATTCGGTCCCCGCTTGACCACCAGAAGTGCGGCTCCGGCGGGAAGGCCTTCCACGCCCGAAACCGGCTGCTCGGCGGCCGGTGCTGCAGAGGAGGTGTTGTCGAGCTCATTGAGGAAGTCCGCACGGAAAACCGAAGTGGTCTCCGCCGGCGACTCCCCATAGCCCGCGTCGTTACCGTTCTCGCTCACTGTTTCTCCTCCTGGGTCAATCATCCAGATCATGAATCACTGGACTACGCAGTGCACTTTCTTCACGAGCATCTTTCACAGTCACGTTCGATACGGCCCTGCGCCCCGACTCGGCACATGCGTACCTAACGACCGTACCCTGCGCAGACCGCCGTGTGCAGCGAGACAGGCCGCGACACAACACGAGTTGGCCGGTCCACGCGCAGGTTTTCTACTCGGACGTGAGCCCCTTGTATGCCTCCGCGTCCAGAGTTGCCGCCAGAGCGGCGTCGAGTGTGGCCTCGTCGGCAACCTCGAGCTCGACCAACCAACCCGTGTCGTACGGATCGGTGTTGACGAGGTCAGGCTGTCCGTCCAATTCACCGTTGGCTGCAAGAACTTTCGCAGTGAACGGAGCAAAGATGTCGGAGACGCTCTTGGTCGACTCGACCTCACCGAGCGATTCACCGGCGGTCACGTCCTCGTCGACAGCGGGAAGCTGGACGAACACGACGTCACCGAGCTGCGACTGAGCAAAGTCGGTGATACCGACTCGAACTGAGGTCGGGCCGGTTCGCTTCACCCACTCGTGCTCCGCGGTGTAGCGCAGATCGGTAGGTGTATCGAGCTCACTCACAGTGGCTTCCTTTCACAGGCCGTCCGAAAGTCGGACGCAAAAAGATCAATTTCCGGGTTGAGCGTATTGGCGCGGATTCAATTGTCGCAAGACGGAGATCGTGACCTGCTGCGATTGCTCGACGGACGACGTTCCGCCGTTGCGTGCGACATTGTCGAAGACGCCTCCGGGAATGTTCAACGCTGCCGCCAATGTCGGCGGATCCCCGATCGCGGTCACAGTGTACGGCTGCTCGATCCGGGTTCCGTCCAATTCGATCTCGCCGCCGCGCCCACTCACCCACGAGTTCACGCCGATACGAATGGGTTCGCCGTTCGCACCGGCAATCGAGATGGCCTCGGCACCGGCAGCACGCAGTTCCTGGATGAGATCGAGAATCACTTCCGATCCGACGCCGCCTGCTGGATCTGTCAGGGTCATCGTCACACCCGGTCCGGTAGCGGGAGCGGTCCCCACTTGAATGGAGAGCGAGGTCAGCCGCGCCCGCGCCTCGTCAAGCGCTGCTCCCGTGTTTCCGCCGGCTTCCAAAGTGGCAAGCGATTCCTGAAGATTCGCGACTTCCTGCCGCAGCGCGGCTTCGCGACGATTCAGGTTGTCGAGAACCACCAAGAGGTCTGCAGGGCGCGCGGCGTCGAGTGAATCTCCGGCCACGGTGCTGCGTACCTGTGTCGCAATCGCAACGCCGAGCACGCCCAGGAGCACGGCCGCGAGGATGGCGAAGACGACGTTGGTGCGGTGTTTCGACGGTGAACGCAACTCGTGACGACCTTCACTCGTGGTCGTGACGGGTGGTTCTTCGGGTTCAGTCGTGACGTGGTCGGACATGGCTCACGCTCCGAACAGTCGTCGTCGCAAGGCCGCTGCGTTCCCGAAGATCCGGATACCCAGTACGACGACGATTGCCGTCGAGAGTTGAGTACCCACACCCAACTGATCGCCGAGCCAGACGATCAACGACGCGACGAGCACGTTGAAGACGAAGGAGACCACGAACACCTTCGCGTCGAAGATCTCGTCCAGATACGCGCGAAGTCCGCCGAAGACGGCGTCGAGCGCTGCAACGACAGCGATCGGAAGATAGGGCTGGATGACGTCGGGCACCTGCGGGCTGAAAACAACGCCCAAGACGATGCCGACGACCAGTGCTGCGAGTCCGTACAGGGCGGAACCGGCCTTCATCGAACTCCTTCTGTCACTTGGGCTCTGTGGGTTCTGTTGCCACCCGGACCGCGCGAGGCGTTGCAGGCGGCAGTGTCAACGAATCGTCCTCGGCCACCGCGAAACCGACTCCGTACAATTGCGAGACGCTCGACATTCTCACGTAGGCGTCGCTGACGACGAACTCTCTCTGCAGCGCGCGCGTGTCGCCGATCGCCTCGACGCGGTACGGCGAGAAGACAGGTTGGTTGTCGACGAGCATCGCGCCGCCCGCCTGACGGATGGTCACCGTCGGCCCGATTCGCACGCCGCCGACGGCAATTGCCTCCGCTCCGCCCGCCCACAGGGCGTTGACGACGGTCTGCAGATCGCGATCGAGGACAACGGTCTTACCGCCGACGCTGCGCTGGGACGCGTCGGTGAGGTTCGGGCGTCCGGCCGGGTCCGTCAGGGTCACGACCAGACCTTCTCCGTGAACAGCTTCGGCTCCTGCACCGGATTCGACCGCTCGCAGTTGATCGAGGACCGCGCTGCCGCGTGTATCGCCTTCGAGCGCCACGCCGCGCGCGGCGTCCACGTCACCGCCGAGTGAATCGCGGGACGTGGCCAGCGAATCGATACGATCCTCGGCGTCACGGACCTTGGCCACCAACTCGCTTCGAACCTCCTCGGTACCGGTCACCTGTTTGGTGGCCTGCACTGCGGACACCGTGACGATGAACCCGATCAACAGTGCGCCGAGAGCCAGCCACGGCCCGGTTTTCGAGGATCTGTTCTTGGTGTGCTCGTGTTGACGTTCGAATGCCGTTGCTTCGTAGCCCGGATCGAGATGCTCGGTCATGAGCGACCGAAGCAGCGACGGTACCGGGTTACGACGGACGTCCTCCCCGGTCGACTTCATCGGGGCACGACCTCGTGTGTTCGCGCCACGTCGACGGCCTTGAGCACGTAGATCACGGCAGTCCACACGTAGAGGACGGTTCCCCAGATCAGGAAAGCGAAACCGAAGGCATGGGTGAACGGTCCGATGGCCCAGTCTCCGTGTCCGGCAAGAATCAACGGCAGCGCGAACATCAGCAGGAAGGTCGCGGCCTTACCGAGATAGACGACCTCGGGCGGCGGCAGTCCACGCCGCCGGTAGATCGGCAACGTCAACGCGAGTAGAAGATCACGTCCGATCAATATCGCCGCGACCCACCAGGGAATGAAATCGCGGGCGACGAAGGTGACGAGTGTCGTGACGACGTAGAGACGGTCGACCAGCGGGTCGAGAAGCGCTCCCAGACGGGAGGTTTGTCCGAGCACTCTGGCCAACTTGCCGTCGAGCCAGTCGGTGAACCCGCTGAGCATCAACAGTGCCAATGCCCAGCCGTCCGAGTGCGTGACGAGCAGTAGATAGGCGAACAGCGGCAGAGCGAGTAGACGCACGATACTGAGCACATTGGGAACAGTGAGAATCCGATCCGTGGGGACCAGTTCTTGTTCGCCAGAGTTCACTGCACACACCTCGCGTCGTTCGATTGCCGTGCGGCCAGCTTTCCACAGCACGACTGACTATTCGCCGAGGCGCCGTAGCCCGAACTGTCCCGAGCGTGTCGAGCTGGTCTTATCGCCAGGCGAACACCGGTTGCTCGAGGTTGTCGATGCGCGTGGTCCGTCCGTTCAGAACTTCGCGGAACTGATAGATGACGGCTCCGGTCGGCGCATGGATCAAGCTCGTTCGGAACGGCCATTGAATCACCGGGTTCGGTGACTCCTCGATGGTGACGAATCGCGAGTCCACGTCGAGCTCCTCCGACGTCACGGCATACACCTGGGCCACCTCGTCGGGATTGGGTACCAGTCCCCCGATGTCCTCACCGGACCAGACGACGAACGGTCGGATCACAAATCCCGAACGGGTGACGTAGTCGTCGAGCCGGCCGATGATGTTCGACTCAGGGACGTCGACGCCCAACTCCTCGGACAGTTCCCGAACCGCTGCTTGTTCGGACGACTCGCCCGGGTCGACGCTTCCGCCCGGCAACGCGAACTGACCGGGGTGGGCGCGCATCTTGCTCGGCCGCTTCGTCACCGGAAACACCGGTGTTCCGTCCGCAGTCCGCATGACGACGATGACCACCGACGCCGAGCGCCTTCCGTCCAATTCGACCGACCGAGGTTCGAAGGCGGCTAGTGAGGCGGCCACGTGGTCCCGATTCAGTAAATCTCCGTTCACCATGGCTCGACAGTAGCGCCACGAGACTGAGACCCCCAGCCAGTCTGGTCCATTTTGACCGCTTCGCCTGATTATCGGTCTGTATTCCTGTCATGCTGAACAGGCAGAATCCACCGTGCGGCATGGCGAGAAGAGAACGTCGATGGCTGAGCAGTCCCAGACCCCCACCCCACAGACCGACCAGAGCGCGCCGGGCGCGCCGAATCGGGCCTCCCGCTTCGCCTCCGAAGCGCTCAGTGTCCTGCGGCGCGTGCCGTTCACCGCGATCGTCGTGCTCACCATCACCGTCGTCGGGATCGCCACCGGTGCGTTGTGGAATCACGTCCGTACCTACTCGTGGTTCGACGACATCGCCTACGGAGTCCCTGCCTTGCAGGAAGGCAAGTGGTGGACTCTCGTCACGGGGTGGTTCTTCGGATTGACGCCGGGTCAGTATGTTTCGATCATCGTCGTCTTCGCCCTCGCGGTCGGCTGGTGCGAGTGGCGCCTGGGCACCAAGAACGCGGCCATCGTCACGATCAGCGGTCAGTTGGCGGGCGAAGTGGGTGCATCGCTCCTCCTCTGGGCCGGCAGCCACACCGACTGGGATTGGGCCCGCAACCTCGCCACCCACCGCGACGTCGGTGTCACCACCGCCATCATCGCCGCACTCGCCGCAACAACCGCAACTCTGCGCTCGCCCTGGCGAATGCGAGTGCGCGCCATCCTGTGTGCGTACATCGCCATCGCATTTCTCTTCGAAGGCCGCCTCGCCGACGTACAGCACCTCATCGCGGTCGCGATCTTCCTCCCGGTGGGCGAGAAGTTCTTCGGCGACGGAGAGCGTGGGTTCATCCCCCGAACCCGACGTGAGATCCGTCTGCTCGGATTCATCGGCCTGCTCCTGATCGGCGTGGTCGAGATCGCCGTCTGGTTGTTCCCCGGAAGCGGACCGTTCGGGCCGACGGAAGCCGAAACCGGTTCGGGCTGGACCGCATTGGTCGACGTGATCATCGTTGCCCTGATCGCGGATCAGTTGCGACGAGGTCGCCGCTGGGCCTGGTGGGTTGCTGTGGCCTTCGGCTCTCTGACGGTTTTGGCCACCGCCCTCGTCCTCGGTTCGGTCATCTTCTTCGACTACGAAAGCGCCGGCGCCGTCACGGTCGGTACCGCGCTACTCTGGCTTCTCGAACTCATCTTGTTGATCAAGGGCCGTCACGCTTTTCACGTGCCGATGCGGCGCAAGATTCGAGGCGGGCCGCTGTCCGGGAACGATCCTCGCGCCGCTGCTCGGGAACTGCTCAAACAGCACGGCGGCGGAACCATGTCGTGGATGACGACGTGGGACGGCAACAATTACTACTTCGGTGAGTCGGGTGAGAGCGTCGTTGCATTCCAACGACATGTCGGTGTCGTCGTCGTTCTGGCCGATCCGATAGCGAGCCCCGACAGGCTTGCCGCGGCGGTCGACGAATTCACGACGATGTCCGAAGCCAACGGCCTTACTCCTTGCCTGTTCTCCGTAGGAAGGGAGACGGCCGATGCCGCCACACGGCGCGGGTGGCGCACCGTTCAGGTCGCCGAGGACACGATCGTCGACCTACCGGAATTGCAGTTCACCGGGAAGTCCTGGCAGGACATCCGCTCGGCGCTCAACAAGGCGAAAAAGGACGACATCACCTTCCGGATGACAACACTGGCAGACGAACCGTTCTCCGTGTTGGCTCAGGTACGCGCCATCTCGGAGGAATGGGTGGGCGACAAGGGACTACCCGAGATGGGGTTCACTCTCGGCAGCGTCGAGGAGGCGCTCGATCGCGACGTCCGGGTCGGCTTGGCCGTCGACCCGACGGGAAGCATTCACGGCGTCACCTCGTGGTTGCCGGTGTACGGCGAGGGCGGCGTCGTCCGGGGTTGGACCCTCGACGTCATGCGTCGACGCCCGGACGGGTTCCGCCCCGTGGTCGAATTCCTCATCGCATCGTCGGCTCTCGAATTCAAAGAACAAGGTGCCCAATTCGTCTCACTGTCCGGAGCACCACTCGCCCGCAGCGACGACGGCGCCGACGCCGCATCGATGGACCGCCTGCTCGACATGCTCGGAGCCGCGATGGAACCGCTCTACGGCTTCCGGTCGCTTCACGCGTTCAAGAAGAAGTTCAAGCCCAGATACGAACCCGTTTTCCTGTGTTTTCGCGACGAAGCCGACCTGCCTCGGATCGGAATCGCACTGACGCGTGCATACCTACCCGACGCGACGGCTCCTCAGCTGATCAAGCTCGCCACCAGCAAGAGCTGACGCCGTGCGGTCCTGGTTCGAGCACACGGTCGTCGACACCGGCAGACTCCCACTGTTCTTCCTTCTACTCGCCTTTGTTCTGACGTTCCTGTTCATTCGATTCAGCGTTCGAATGATCCGGGCCGAGGTCTCGTGGTGGCCGGGCAATGTCACGCCCGGCGGAATGCATATCCACCACATGGTTTTCGGCCTGATGATGATGCTCGTGTCCGGTTTTGCCTTCATCGCTCTGGCCGACTATCACACCCCGATCGCCAACTGTGTTCTCGCGTCGGTGTTCGGTATCGGCAGTGCGCTGGTGCTCGACGAGTACGCACTCGTGCTGCATCTACGCGATGTCTACTGGGCCGAGGAGGGTCGCTCGTCCATCGACGCGGTGTTCGTTGCCATCGCGATCTCATTCCTTTTCCTTCTCGGAGTCCACCCGATCGGGTTCGCGGGAGAGTTCGACCCGTACGAGCAGGACCGTAGCCTGGCGACGTTGATCGGCGTCGTCGTCGCGATCGTGATCCAACTCGGACTCGCAGTGATCACGTTGATGAAGGGCAAACTCTGGACCGGCTTGATCGGACTGTTCTTCACCCCGCTTTTGTTGGTCGGCGCGATTCGATTGAGTCGCCCGGGTGCGCCGTGGGCGCGTTCGCGTTACCGCGACAAGCCCGCCAAGATGAGCCGGGCAGTCGCCCGTGAGCAGCGGTATCGCGAGCCGATGATCCACGCGAAGATCTACGTTCAGGAAACGGTGTCGGGAAGTTTCGGTTCTACTCCCCCGACCCCACCACCGCTCCCCGTCGTCGACACCACGACGCCTACGACGAAAGTCGGACTATCACGGCGGCTTTCGGACAGAATTCGCTGGCGCCGAACTCGCCGACGATTACGAACAGTCCCGGTCTGGCGCCTCCCCGTGATCCTCGTCGTTCTGTCCGTCGTCACCGCGAACATCCTCGTCGGGATCGACGGAGACCTGGTGAGCGACGGCGACGTCGGTACCATTTCCGAGGGCGTGGACGCCGGGGCCACCGCAACGCTGCTCAGCGTCATCGCCGGCGGGATGATCACTCTCACCGGTCTGGTGTTCACCGCCATCACCCTCGCAATGCAGTTCGGCGCCTCGCAGATTTCGGTGCGGGTGGTCCCGATGCTTGCGCAACAGCGAGTGATGCGGTGGTCGATCGGCATGTTTCTGGCCACGTTCGTCTTCTCCTTGATCATTGCGCTCGATCTGGCGCTCGATTCGGAGAATTCCTCACCGACCATCTCAACGGCGATCGCACTGCTTCTGGCATTGGCCAGTGCGATCCTGTTCATCGCGTTGGTGGCGAAGGTCGGGTCGATTCTCAATTCCAGTCGGTTGCTGCGTTGGATAGCGGCCCAGGGTCGCAGCGCGACGATTCGTGCCTATCCGCTGTACGAGGACTTGCCTTCCGGCGCACCGAAACCCAGTCAGCCGCTCCCCCTCCCCCAACCGCGCGAGTCCGAAACCTCCGAGAGCGCCGACGCACTGGTGATTCGCCTGCGCCACCTCTCACCCGACGGCCGGATTCTGCTGGCGATCGATCTCGCACGATTGCAGCGTTTGGCCGGCCGCTGGGACGTCTCGGTCGAGGTCGTCCCCAGCATCGGCGAGTTCGTCGCCCAGAACGCGCCCCTCTTCGAGGTACGCGGACCGTCGCTGAAGGTACGTCCTGACACCTTGATGTCGTGCTTGATCTTCGGTGACACGCACAGCCCGGTCGTCAGCCCCGGTGCAGCGCTTCAGTCGATCGTGGACATCGCGCTCAAGGCACTGTCACCCGCCATCAACGACCCGGGCCGAGCCGTGCAGGCTCTCGACCACATCGAGGACCTTCTGGTACTTCTCGCCCCGCGGGTCCGCTTCGACACGTCAACCTCGGATCTCACGCTGATCCGAGGGCAGCAACGCACCTGGACCGATTACGTGTCCGTCGCCACCGACGAGATCCGGCACTTCAGTACCAATTCCGCGCAGGTCCAGCGTCGTCTACGCGCGGTATTCGCGACCTTGCTCGAAGCCTGCCCGCCGGACCAGCACCCTCCGCTACTAGAGCGCGTCGACGCACTCGATGCGCAATTGACCCGAGAATGGACCGGCGCACTCGACCTTCGGCTCGCGAGTGTGGCAGATCCGCAGGGATTGGGCTCCGAGGCCGGGGCGACCGGAAGAATTCACCCGCTGATCATCGGGTCTTCGGAACTTCCAGACGATCGTTCATTCGGGCAGACCGAGTCGCGTTCCCAGCCAACCTAATTGACTCGCCAATCCAGCCGACCACACCTGGAAGCTGTGTCCTCCGTCGACCTCGGCGTACTGGACGTCCATCCCTGCGGCTTTTGCGGCTTCGTAGAGCGTTTGAAGACCTGGGCGGTAGTCGTTGTCCTGTTTGCCGACTACGAACACTCCGGCGCTGTCGGGGAACTTCTTCTCCCGGAGCAGATCCTGCGGATTCACTGCCACGAACGCGGCTTCGTTGCCGCCGAACGCTGCATCGACCGTCTGCTTCCGATCACCGAGGGTGGGTTCGATCTGACCGGACAGATCCAGGAACGTCGGATACACCGCGGGGAAGTTCGTTGCCATCTGGAACGCGCAGGTACCGCCGTAGGAAAGTCCCCCGATCGCCCACTTCCTCGGGTCGGGATCCACCTGGAGGTTCCCGCGCAC
The DNA here is from genome assembly GCF_016598535.1 of Rhodococcus sp. P-2. GTDB lineage: Bacteria > Actinomycetota > Actinomycetes > Mycobacteriales > Mycobacteriaceae > Rhodococcus_F > Rhodococcus_F baikonurensis. Next base: position 5,301,363 of record NZ_CP066779.1, read on the forward strand.
CCAGTCGGGAACATCGCGCGAAAGGTACGTTGCGACGTTTCCGAGTTGGGAATCGACGCAGAGCGGATTCGCCAGTTCCGACCCGGTCCCGTCAGCAACGACGACAACGGGAGCCAAGCCCGAATGCGCAGCGGCGTAGGCGTCCATGGTCTGGACGAGACGTCCGCCCTGTAGCCAGTCCTCGGGCGCGCCTGGTTGGCCGGCAAGCAGTACCAACACCGGCAACTCCGGTCGTGGGTTGGTGAAATACGCGGGCGGTAGGTAGATCTCGGCGTCGCGGGCGCTGAATCCGGAGACCGTCCCCGCAATCGTGACCGTGCTGACCTTGCCGGTCGACGGCATGTCCGCTGGAGCCTTCCATTGCGAAACCGGTACCGCGCCGTCCTTGCCGTCGTCCAGGTCGGCGAGTGAAACCTTCTCCGCGTCCGAGAGTCCCAGCGCTGTTCCCAACGTCGGATACGACTGGAACTGCAGATTCACGTGAGCCGCGCTCGACACGACCACCAGGAGCACGGAGACGACGGTGAGCACGCGGCCGTCGAGTCGCGTCGCCGCAAATATCCGCGAAACACCCAGCAGCGCGCCGAGAATGCCCAACCCGATCCACACGTAGACCGGACGGGCAATCGGATCGGGGAACGGGTGCCATACCTTCTCGATCAGCCAGTACAGCACGAGAGTGATCGCAATTGCCGCGACGATGCAGACCGGAATCGAGATCAGCACGTGACGCCTCGATCTCGAGAAGATCAGCCACAGAAGTGCCAGAATTCCGAGCACCGTCACCACGGGCGGGACCGGGCCCGTGACCAGCGACAGATCCGTGATCGTGTGCACGTCGTCTCCCGTCGCAGCCCTGTTTAGACAATATCCAAGAACAAGACATTTCGGAGCTGATGGCGTCAGATCACCGCGTTCGACGCCTGGGCACGTAGGTCTCGGGCCAAGTGATCCCGACGCTCGAGAACAAGCCGCCGCAGCGACGCGGGCGCGTCTGCGTTGGCCTGGATCCAGGCATCGACCGCAGAGGTGTCTTCAGCTGCCGGGAAGAGTCCGTTCACCAACCGTCGCGCAATCTCGATGCTGCGTTCGGACCACCACTTCCCCAAGGACGAGAAATACTCACCCGCATATCCCTCGATCAGTGACGCGTCCGTGCCCGAACGGAATCCGGCGATCGTCGCATCCAGGCGGTCGTTCGAGAGTGAGGCATCGGTGGTCGCCGACGCCCAGGCAGCCGCCTTGGTCGCGGCATCGGGAATCGACGCCGCGGCGCGGACGTACGCAGTTCGACCCGCCGACGTGCTGTCCTTACTCAGCTCACCGTCGAAGTCGCTCACACTCGCATGGCCGGTCGCGGACAGGGCGATCCACAATGCCCACCGCAGATCGGGATCGAGAGCCAGTCCGACCGGTCCCGGGCACGTGCCGCCGAGTATCGACCGCAACTCGTCGGCGCGAGCGTCGTTGACCGCTGCGGCGGCCGACAGGGCCCGTGCCCAGGCCAGCTGTCTTCCGGACCCCGGTTCGGCTTCGAACACCGCCTTCCAGGTCGTTTCCAACCAGCCTGCACTGACATTGGGCCGCAAGCTTTTCGGAACGTAGTGAAGAACCGCGTATTGGGCATCGGTCAGAATCGAGCTGAGAATCGCAAGATCTGTCTCTGCGGGCGCGAATCGTTCCACCATGTCGAGGTATCGGAACACCGAGAGTTGCGCATCACGCACCGAGTTCCACAGCGACGACCAGATCACCCCGCGCGCAAGCGGATCGCTCACGCGGTCCAGGGATGCCTCGACTGTCGACAGTGATCGCTCGTCCAAGCGGACCTTCGCGTAGGTGAGGTCTTCGTCGTTGAGCAGTGTGAGCGCCCCAGATGGAAGGTCCACGGAAGTGCGGGATTCGGTGATGTCGAGTTCGACGCGTTCGGTGCGAACAAGATCTCCGGACTCGTTGTAGTCGTAAATTCCGACTGCGAGCCGATGCGGCCTCGGGTCCGTCTGGACCACATCTGTTCCATCGAGCGACAGCGTGGACACTCCGGTGGTCTGCAACCAGATTCGTGCCCATTCGCGCACATCGCGTCCGGAAGTCTCCGCGAGCACGTCGAGCAGATCGACCAGCGTGGTGTTCCCGAATGCGTGAGCCTTGAAGTACCGTCGAGCCGCTTCGAAGAACGCGTCACGGCCGACAAACGCAACAAGTTGCTTGAGGACGCTGGCGCCCTTGGCGTAGGTGATTCCGTCGAAGTTCAGCTTCGCAGCTTCGAGATCGACGATGTCGGCGACGATGGGGTGAGTGGTCGGCAGCTGATCTTGGAGGTAAGCCCACGCCTTCCGCTTGATGGCGAACGCTACCCAGGCATCGGTGAAACGCGTGGCTTCGGCGCTGACCAGCGATCCCATGAAATCGGCGAAGGATTCCTTGAGCCACAAGTCGTCCCACCAAACCATGGTCACCAGATCGCCGAACCACATGTGCGCCATTTCGTGCAGGATCGTGTTGGCGCGGCGCTGATGCTGCTCGTCGGTCGCGGAGCCGCGGAACACGTATGCCTCGGTGAAGGTCACCAATCCCGGGTTCTCCATGGCGCCGAGGTTGTACTCGGGGACGAAGATCTGGTCGTACTTGCCGAACGGATACGGATAGTCGAAGTGCTCGGCGTAGAAGTCCAGCCCCTGACGGGTGATGTCGAAAACGTTGTCTGCATCGAGATGAGGAGCCAACGACGCCCGGCACAAAGCGCCCAACTCGACAGTGAGGTCGCCGCAACTCCACGACGACGCCACCCGGTGATACGGCCCGGCCGCGATTGCGGTGATGTAGGTCGAGATCGGCAGCGTCGGTGCGAAAGTGACGCGTTGTCCGCCGTCTACGGAGTGGGTCTGGGTCGCGGGCTGATTCGACAGGACTTCCCAGCCGTCAGGTGCTGTCACCTCGAATGTGAAGGGCGCCTTGAGGTCCGGTTGCTCGAAGCAGGCGAAAACACGTCTGGCGTCGGCGGGCTCGTATTGCGTGTACAGATACGTCTGATCGTCAGCGTCGTCGACAAATCGGTGCAGCCCTTCGCCGGAACGGCTGTAGTTACCGTGAGCTGCCACCCGCACGACGTTCGATCCACCGAGTCCGCGCACCACAATCCGGGACCCGTCGTACTCCACGGGAATCGACACACCGTCGACGTCCACGGAATCGACTGCAGCACCGATGAAGTCGAGCCATGTGGACTCCGCCGACGACGTCAGATCAATTGTCGTGACCGTCGAAAAGGTCTTCACGGCGGAGTCGACCGCCGATCGCAGATCCAACTCCACCCGGTAACCGGCGACGGAGATGGCTCGAGATCGTTCGGCGACTTCGCTTCGATTCAGGTTCGCTGTACTCACGCACTCGATCCTGCCAGGCCGCGCGCGGCGATGTGAGCCGCAGTGCGCCTATCCCTTGAAAGCGCCCTGCCAGACGGTGTCGAACGGCGTGTGCGCCGAGACTCGGCCTTCGATGCCCGCCGTGACGAACTTCTTTGCCAGGGCGACGGCTTCGCCCACGTCGGCGCCCTTCGCCAGCTCCGCGGTCACTGCGGCGGCCAGCGTGCAACCGGCACCCGAGACGCGCTCTTCACCGACCTTGGGGGCGGAGAGAACCGTCACGTCGGTCCCGTCGAACAACACGTCGACAGCGTCGCCACCGGCGAGTTCGACACCACCCTTTGCGAGCACGTACTTGGGCCCGAGGTCATGGATACGACGTGCGGCCTCGATGAGGTCGTCCACGCTTTCGATGCTGTCCATTCCGGCGAGGGTGCGTGCCTCGAACAGGTTGGGTGTGACGACGGTGGCGAGCGGAAGAATCGAATCACGAAGTGCTGTATCGGTATCGAGAGCCGCGCCGGGCTCCTGGCCCTTGCAGATCAGGACCGGGTCGAGGACGACGTGGCGCCAAGACTGCCGACGCAATCCCTCTGCCACAACCTCGATCGTGGCAGGCGTGCCCAACATGCCGATCTTGACGACGTCCAGATCGTGAGCTGCCGTGGCAGCCTCGATCTGATCAGCGATCACGTCAGGGGCGATCGGCACGAAGCGGTGACCCCAGTTGTTCTTGGGATCGAACGAAACGATGCACGTGGTGGTCGCTACGCCGTAGACGTCCAATGCCTGAAACGTCTTCAGGTCGACCTGCAGGCCGGCACCGCCAGTCGCTTCGGACCCAGCGATGACATAGGCGAGGTCAACCACAGCACAATCTCCTTCTTCGGACTTTCGAAACGTGCGTGGATGGCCACGAACGCGGGGCCCAGTTTATCAACCGATCCGACGTCCGGTTTTCGCCTATGCAGGCACCGGAGTTCCCCACGCAACGTCGTTGTCCTCGTAACCGAAGGGTGGGCCGACGAACTCGCCACCACAGGTGATCAGCGCGAGGGTTTCCGGTCCGTCGAGGCTGTTCAATCGCTCGACCGGCAGCTCGCCGTTCTTGCCGTAGTGATCGACCGCATCGATACGGTAGTTCCAGGTCTGTCCCCCGGTGCCAGTCACGGTCACGATCGAGCCGATTTCCAGTGTCGAGAACTTCTTTCCGAATCCGTCACCTTGATAGATGTCGTTGATGTGTCCGGTGATCACCACGGTGCCCGCGCCGGAGCCTGGAAAGGCCGAGTCCGCCCACCACCCGATCTCACTGACATCCTCGGGAGGAATGAGCGAGCCGTCCGTCGTCGTCTTGATCGACAGAATGTCAGCCGTGCTGTCGACTATACGAAGCGTGGTCGGGACATCCGGACCGTCGACCGCAGCGCGAACCTCGGGCGGCAGATCTTGTTGGCCGGTCGCGAGGACACGGGTCGGCGATTCACCGTCGTCAGAACATCCCCCGGTCAGGAGCGTGGCCACCACTACTGCAGCGGCCCATGTTCGACGGACCGTGGATCGAGGTGCCGCTGTCACTGGCGAGAAGTCGGGCCGGACGGGACCTGGGAAATCGGTACTCGGTTTCCGACGTCACGGCCGGGAAGGGCGTCACCGGAATCCCCACCGGAACCGTTGTCACCGCTGCCGTTTCCGCCACCGCTTCCACCGCCTCCATTTCCGCCGCCTCCATTCCCACCGGGGCCGGGGCCGGGGCATTCACCTCCTGGTTCGGTGGTGTCGCCTGCCAAGACGATCTTGACTGCCGAGAGGTTGACTGTCTGGTTCTGTGCCACTTGTCCAGGAGTTGTGACGTCGAATGCGAGCTTGGCGCGAACTGGAATGACCGAGCCGTCGTCGGCATCGGTGACCGTGGATCCTGAGCGACCAAGATCTTGAGTCAACGTCATTCTGGAGAGCAAATCCTGATCTCCGGTCAAGCCGGCGCCGTCGATCCGAAGGGTCCCTCGGACTGGACTACCGTGCGCTCTGATCGTCACCGACGCGCGAAACTCGAGAACATCTCCCGGTACGGTCCGCCACGCTTCGATCGAGGTGATCTTCGTTCCGGGCGAACCAGTCGAGATGTCGTACCAGCCGTCGATCACTGCCGGATCGAGTGACATCGAGTTGTCGTTGATTTCCGAATTGCATCGGTGGGTGAGCGCGACGGGGTCCGCCGATCCCACCGCGGGGAGCGCCGTCGACACAACAGTCGCCAGAACGAAGGCCGTCGCGGTGACGACCGCGGAACGCCTACCGAAGATTGTCATTCTCTCGCTACTCTTTTCCGCGGACCGCGGCTTCCGGTCAATTCAGCCAAAATACCAGTACAGCTGGACAAATAGGTCACATTTAGCGCCGAAATTTTCTCGTTTTCTGTGAACCTCGGTAACGAGCAATTCCTCCGCACACACATTCCGGCAAGGGGTACATCGCATCAACAGTGCCCAGAAGTTACATTTCGCCCGCACGCAGGCGCAGAACACTCTGATTTCTCACCGAAGCGGGCAGGCATTGTCGTTTCGAGACGGTCACCAGGTGGAACAACCATCGGTACAGCGTGCCGGGCACGTGTCCGGTCGCCCCACCGAATCAGTCGCCCCACCGAATCAAGGGAAACCGTCATGTCGGATACAACGTCAGTCAAGCAAGGATTCGCGGTAGGAACATCGATCGGGGCAGCAGTCATCCTGGTGACAGTCGGTATCGTGCAGTTCTTCCAAGGTCTCGCTGCCGTCGCCGAAAACGAAGTGTTCGTGGTCGGGATCGACTACGTCTATCAATTCGACCTGACGACGTGGGGGTGGATCCATCTCGTGCTGGGCGCGCTCGTCGCTCTCGTCGGTCTCGCACTGTTCACCGGAACGGCGTGGGCGCGGGTATCGGCGGTCGTGATCTGTGCCATCTCGATCATCGCGAACTTCTTGTGGCTGCCGTATTACCCCTGGTGGTCGACTCTCATCATCGCGCTGAACATCGTCGTGATCTGGGCTGTGTCGACATGGAAGCCCGCCCAAACGACGCACGCCGCTGCGCATGCACCGTCAACGCCGACTCGATCTGTTTGAGTTGAAAGCATGTGTAGGTGGATGGCGTATTCGGGAGAGCCGATACTGGCCCATGACTTGCTGTTCCGGCCACAGCACTCGCTGATCGACCAGAGCCTGCATTCTCAACTCGGGGCAACGACGACGAATGGTGACGGCTTCGGAATCGGTTGGTACGGGGAAGGGCCCCAACCTGCATTGTTCAAGAGCATCGAACCGGCATGGAACGACTCGAACCTGCGCGAGGTCACCTCTCAACTTCGCACTCCACTTCTGTTCGCCCACGTCCGCGCCTCGACGGGAACTGCGGTGCAGCGCAGCAACTGCCACCCATTTCGGCACGGCAATTGGATGTGGATGCACAACGGTTCACTACGCGGATTCCACGACATGAAAAGGGAATTGGTGACCGCAGTTGATCCGTCGCTCTTCCCGGATCTCGAAGGATCGACGGACTCGGAAACCTTGTTCTTCCTCGCGCTGACGTTCGGCCTGACCGACGATCCGTTCGAAGGTGTCGCGAGGGCAGTCGGATTTGTCGAGCACACGGCTCGCTCGCAGGGAATCGACAATCCGGTCCAGATGACCGTTGCCACGTCGAATGGCACCTCCACCTGGATCTTTCGCTATTCGAGCGAGAACCGGTCGAGGTCACTGTTCTTCTCCACCGAGATCTCCACGTTGCGCAAGCTCCATCCTGAGGTGGATGCCCTGCACCATCTGAGTGAGGAGACCCGAATCGTCGTATCCGAGCCTCTGCGCGACCTTCCCGGCGCCTGGAACGAGGTTCCCGAATCCGCCGCAGGCGTCATCCGGCCCGGACGGGACGAGATGCGGCACTTCGCGCCGATCCCCCCAGCGTGATGTCGCCAGACGCGGACATAGCTGCGAAATAGCCTGCCCTCGAAGCGCTTTCACGACGCTCGACTAACGGAAAACCCGGAAAACTAGTCTCCCGAGAGGATGAGCCGAAACGCCTGGCGAGCCTTCTCCGCATCCGGAGTGCCACCGGTGAGCAGATCGTTGTAGATGAACGACTCCCCCACGCGAACCAGCAGATAGGCCATGTCCTCAACAGGCAGATCGGGTCGAATCTGCTCCGGTATTTCGGCTTCGATCAGCCGCCGCACGGATTCGACCATCGTCCCCTGAACCGGCCCCAACCCCGTTGTGAGTATGCACAACGCCTTTTGCGGTTCGCGAGTGAGATACTCCCGGAAGAATTCGGTCTCGATCGTCGCCCGCGCGTGGTAAGTCAGGACGTCGACGACCTTTGACGCTCCGCTTCCGCCACACTCCTCCAGGCCCATTCGCCACGTTCGACGCGCCAGGGAATCGAGCACGTCACCGGTTATCGTGTCGCGATTCCCTGCGCGCCGAAACAACGTGGTCCGATCCACGCCCAACTCGGTAGCCAAAGCGTTCACATCGAGCGGTTTTCCCGCTGCGAACTGCCGACGGGCAGCGCTCAACGCTTCCGCGCGGATGTCACGTGTCTCGGCCATGGAGTGAATGTATCGCTGACGACATGCTGGTCGGTAGCCGGAGGCGATCAGCAGGGGTCACCAACGACTATCGCTGCAACATTCATTGACTTTGTTGCAGGTCAGTGTTTATGGTTCCCCGGTACGTGATTCCAGTCACAACAATTGAGTTGTTTACGGAGGAATGCGATGAACGATCACACGTGGACGACTCGACGATGAGCCCACTACTGCAAGTCCGAGGCCTCACGGTTGACATTGGGACGGAGACGATTTCGAACAGACTCCTCGATCGAGTGAGCTTCGAGTTGGGGGCCGGCGAAGTCACCGGCCTCGTGGGCGAGAGCGGGAGCGGCAAGACACTGACCGGACTCGCTCTGCTCGGCCTCCTGCCCCGAACGGCAACGATCAGCGGAAGCGTCCGCTTCGAGGATCAGGAACTTGTCGGCCTGCCCGCCGCCGAGTTGAGGAAGATACGCGGTCGCGACGTCAGTATGGTGTTTCAGGACCCGAGTTCGGCCCTCAACCCCTCCGTCACCATCGGCCGCCAGATCGTCGATGTCTTGAAGGCCCACCGTGACATCACGAAGGTCGACGCGAAGGGTATCGCAAAAGATCTACTTCACCAGGTCGGACTGGCCAACCCGAGCAGAACCTTGAAAGCGTACGGGTACGAGCTTTCCGGTGGGATGTGCCAACGGGTGATGATCGCCATGGCCCTGGCCTGCGGTCCGAAGTTGCTGATTGCGGACGAACCGACGACAGCGCTCGATGTGACCATCCAAGCTCAGATCGTCGACCTCCTTCGAGAACTGGCCGAACAACGCGATCTTGCCGTCTTGTTGATCAGTCACGACCTCGGCGTTGTCGCCGAGGTCGCGGATCGAGTCATCACCATGTTTCGTGGCGAGATCGTCGACGTCGCGCCGCGGGACGCACTACTTCGCCGACCCGCGCATCCTTACACGTTCAGCCTTCTCGAAGCAGCACGCTCGACATTCGAAAACATCTCCTCCCCGATACACCAGGCGCGAGGAGATTTCACCACCCAAGCCGCTTCACACAGCGAGGGTTGCCGATACCTCGCCCGGTGCGACTACGCCGAGGAGCGATGCGTATCAGATCATCCACTTCTGATCGGATCGTCGGAATCGGCGACGAGATGTCACCGCAGTTCCGACCTCGAGTTGATCGGACTGGTGAGTTGATGAGCAATACCGACATCATCGTCGATGTCCGGAATCTTTCCGTCGAGTACGGACGCGGACGCAAAGCTCTTCGAGCGGTCGATGACGTCAGCTTCTCCGTGCAGCGGGGTGAAACCCTTGCGATCATCGGTGAATCAGGGTCGGGAAAGTCCTCGACGGCTCACGCTCTGGCCGGCCTGGTGGGTACGGCCGCTGGCTCCATCACGATGAATCTCGGCATCCCGGCCTTCGGCAAGGGCGGAACGTCCCACCTCATTTTCCAGAATCCCACGTCGGCTTTGAACACTCGGATGAGCTCATGGGCTTGCGTGGCCGAACCAATGGCACCAGGCCGCATCCGCATCCCACAGTCGTTGCGGCCCAGAGCTGTCGAGCTGTTGCGACGGGTCGGTCTCGGAGCCGATCTTGCCGAGCGCCTCCCGACACAGCTCTCCGGCGGCCAACGCCAGCGCGTGACCATCGCGCGCGCACTTGCTTCCCAGGCGCCACTCATTCTCTGCGACGAACCTGTTGCATCCCTCGATGTTTCACTGCAGGAAGAGGTGCTGCGCCTTCTTGCCGATCTGCGAGAGGAGCACGACCTCACCTACATCTTCATTTCGCACGATCTGGGTTCGGTAGCACGGATCGCCGATCGCGTCGCAGTCATGTACCTCGGCCGAATCGTCGAGATCGGACCGGTTGCCACGGTCTGGAGGACTCCATCGCACCCCTACACGCAGGCCCTTCTGGCAGCGGCTCCGCATATCGACCTCGAACGGCGCAGTCGTCGAAAGGCACTGGTGCGCGGAGAGCTACCCGATCCGCGAAATCCACCGTCGGGTTGCCGATTCCGCACGCGCTGCCCGTTTGCGATGGATCGCTGCGCGTTGGAGTCGCCACTGCTTCACCCGACCTCGAATTCCGCGCACCGCACCGCGTGCCATCTGTCCTCCCCGGTTGCATCAACCGGAATCTCGAACCCGCCGCAGTAAGTGAGTGGCGCGCCAGACTCCCATTCCGACAAGACCGAATCGAAAGTCGCCATATGAATCCACGCTTGTCTTCGCAACCTCGAAATCCCATGACACTCTTCCACACTCGCGAAAAAAGCCACCCACGCGTGCTGATGGCCGCATTCGCACTTTCTGCCCTCGTGCTCAGCGGCTGTTCGAGCAGCGCCACCGGTGCCGCAGGCGGCACCGGACCTGTCGATCCGAACGCCGAACTCAAGGTCGCGACATCGCACGTTCCTGCCTCACTCGACCCATGCGCGGGAAATATCGGATACGACATCGACTACTTGCAGTTGATGTACGCACCACTGATCGATGCCGAACCTGCCACTCAGAAACTACGGCCGGGAATCGCGACCGAGTGGGGATTCTCCGGGCCGGACAACCTCACGTTCGAGATGACGTTGCAGAACGGATTGACCTTCCACGACGGTACAACTCTCGATGCAGCAGCAGTCAAAGCCAGCATGGAACATTGCTTGAGTCTCGGAATCGTTTCCGTCCCGACGATCAAGAGCATCGAAGCAAAGTCCCCTGATCGGGTAACGATCTCGTTGAGCTCACCGACCTCCGGCTTACCAGGATGGCTCAACGGCAGACTGGGAATGGTCGTCTCCCCTACTGCCCTGGCAGTAGCAGGAGCAGACTTCGCCAACAAGCCTGTAGGCGCCGGGCCGTACACATTCACCAGCGCAGTCCCGAACAGTTCATACATATTCAGTCGATTCGATGACTACAAACCGGCAGGTCCACCCAGCCCCCAGCTTGCCAAGATCCAGATCCAGGTGATCTCCAACCCCACAGCGCTGACCAATGCCCTGACATCGAACGCTGCGGATTTTGCCTACGGGCTCACACCGTCGAGTGCTCCGATCCTCGAACGCAACCCCAACCTGAACGTCAGTCACGACCCGAGACTCGGAGTTGCGCTCGTCGTGATCAACAACAAGAACCCCGTGGTCAACGATGTCCGGGTTCGTCTGGCGATGCAATATGCGCTCGACCGCAAGGCAATTGCGCGAGCTGCGCTGGACAGTTCGGAAGGAACTGCGGCTTTCGGGCAATATCCTCCCGGCTCGCAGTTCTACGACGAGGAGACTGAAGATGCGTGGCCGTACGACCCGGAAAAGGCGAAATCGCTGCTGACCGAGGCCGGGTACCCGAACGGGGTCACCGTGCGCGGATTGGCCGGCAATCTACCGCCGTACTCAACCAACGCCGTCCTTGTGGGAGAACAATGGGAGAAAGTCGGCATCAAGGTCGACTTCGTCGAAATGAGTGGACCACAGGCGATTACAGAGTTCGTGGCACACAACAGTGCAGACGTCTTCAGCGTGGGATGGCCCACGCGAGCATCCGCACCTCTCAACTTCGAAGCCTCACTGGGTTCGCGGTCGTACTTCCGGCAGAATTCCGTCCCCAACGAAGAGTTGGAGAAGCTGATCGCATTGTTGAACAACACATATGACGAATCCGCTCAGCTCGACATCGTCAAACGAATCAATCAAGTCGTGATCAAGTCGGCCGAGTACGTACCGTTGTACTTCACTCCCGACGTGGTCGCCTACACGAAGAACGTCCACGGCGCGGTTCCAGCACTGAACGGATCGCCCAATCTCACCTACCTCTCGAAGTCATGACGGCGACCGTCGTATCGCACGAGAATGCTGTGACTCCGGAGGCTGAGAGCATTCCGACTCGAAAACCTCACCGATCGCCCGTCAATCCTTACGTGCGGATGATCGCCGTCAGGTTCGCGCAGATGATTCCCACGGCGGTTATCGCCAGTTTCTTAACCTTTGCCCTCGTCCGGATCATTCCAGGCGGTCCAGCCGAGGCACTACTCGGTCCGAACGGTAGCGACGAATCGATCGCTGCACTCAACGAGCGCCTTGGATTGAATCAACCGCTGCTGGTCCAGTACTGGAACTGGGTGGTGTCGGCGCTGCACGGAGATCTGGGAACCTCGCTGCAGAACAGCGCCCCCGTCGGACCTCAGATCTTTGCCCGTCTGCCGGCGAGCGCGGAACTCGTTGTTCTCGCTCTCTTACTGTCCGCCGTCGTGGCCATACCTCTCGGAGTGTGGACCGCGACGCGTCAGGGTCGACGCAGCGATGGCCTGACCCGCACGATTTCTGGGATCGGACTCGCGGTGCCGGACTTCTTCCTCGCTATCGTGCTGGTCGACGTCTTCGCCCTCGGGCTGGGAGTACTTCCGGTGCTCGGCTGGGTGCCACTCGGGGACGATGTGATCGCCAACCTGAGCCACCTCGTCCTACCAGCAACGGCGCTTGCCGCCGGCGCAGCATCGATCGCGGTCCGGCAGACCAGGGCCGCAATGATCGAGACACTCTCCGGTGACTACGTGCGAACCGCGCGCGCGATGGGCATCGACGAGCGGAAAATCGTGTGGCGCTATGCGTTACGAAACATCGTCCCCACCATTGTCACTGTCTACGGATTGCTCGCCGTGGCGATGTTGGGTGCCACGGTCATCCTCGAGCAGATCTTCGTGCTGCCGGGCCTCGGCAGCGCTCTGGTCATTGCAATCGACACGCGGGACTATCCGATGCTTCAAGGCATCGTGTTGCTGTTCGTCGTGATCGTGCTTCTCGTGAACATCCTGGTCGACATCGTCAACAACATGATCAGCCCGCAATTGAGGAAGGGAACGATCTCGTGAGCCAACTCGTGGTGACCACTGCAGGCGAGACCCGTTCCAAACCGCCTCTCCGCCGACTGACGCCCGGCCTGTGGATCAGCTACGGCTTTCTGGGAACACTCATCGCGGCGTCCGCCTTGGCCTCGTTCGTGGCTCCGTACAGTCCGACCGATCAGAACCTGACCAACACGTTCGCCGGCCCGAGTGCACAACACCTACTGGGCACTGACGGCTTCGGCCGCGACGTGCTCAGCCGGCTGATCTGGGGAGGACGCTCTGCTTTCTTCGGCGTTGCAATTGCGGTCGCTGTCAGTCTGCTCTTAGGCATTCCGTGGGGACTGATCGCCGGATACTGGCCACGCTGGATCGGTGCGTCGCTCCTCCGGGTGGCAGACGCATTGCTGGCATTCCCCGGTTTGGTTCTTGCAGTGGCAATTACGGGCGTTCTGGGGCCGAGCCTGATTACGTCGATGTCCGCCCTCGGAGTCGTCTACGCACCCACGATTGCACGAATTCTGGCTGCCGGGGTCAGCGAAACGAGGAACCGAGACTTCGTCCTGAGCGCGCGACTCTCGGGATGTCCACCGCACGTAGTGCTTTTGCGTCATCTCCTTCCACACGCCATGGGTCCGGTTGTCGTTCAGGTGACTGTGCTCACCGGTCTGACCTTTCTCGCGCAGGCCGCCCTCTCGTTCCTCGGGTTGGGGATACAGCCGCCCACTCCGAGTTGGGGCGGCGACTTGTCAGATGCGTACTTGCATATCTTGAGCGCGCCACAACAGATTCTCCCCTCCGGCATTCTGATTTCACTGGTCGTCTTGGCCGTCTACCGAGTGGGTGATGCCGTCCGAGACCGCATGTATGTCAGAGGGAGATAGCTCACGAAGATCCCCTACCCAGCCTGATTCTCGACCACCACATCACCCATATGAAGGATTACCGATGACCCCGATCGCACCAGACACCGCGCGCCGCGTCTTCCGTGGAGCCGAACCGATACACGGCATGATCTACTTCACCCCCTACGGCGCGGAAGCATATGCCGCTCTGGGTTTTACACATCCTCGGATGGGGTACTTCGCTTCGCGGTCCGCACCCATGGGTGCTGTAGCAGCAGAAGTCACCATCGCTACCTTCTTCAACTTCAATCCGGCACTGGTACACGCGGTACTGCCGGAAGCCTGGACCATCGCCACCCCCGAACAGATCCTCGCCGCTCGACTCGACGCTGTCGACCGTTCGCTGCGCAAGGCATGGGGCGAGCATGTCGACGGCGAGGAGGTACGAGAAGCTGCCGAACTCGCGCGTCGAGCTGCGGAACGCGCATGCAACAGACCACAAGGGCGACCCCTGTTCGGTGGACACGCGTCATTGCCGTGGCCTGAAGAGCCTCATCTCGTGTTGTGGCATGCCCAATCCTTGCTCCGGGAGTTTCGCGGAGATTCTCATGTCGCACTTCTTCACACCGAAGGACTCAACGGTCTCGAAGCGTTGGTAGTCCACGCCGCGACCGGTGATGTTCCAGCTGCTGCTCTGCAAATGAGCCGCGCGTGGGACAACGATCAGTGGGCGGAGGGCGTCGAAAGTGTGCGAGCGCGCGGGTGGCTCGAAGACGGTGATGAGCTTCACCTGAACGAGCTGGGCCGCGATCGTCGGCAGAGGGTTGAGCATCAGACCGATGTGCTGGGGTCGTATCCGTACGAGGCGATCGGTGAAACCGGATGCAGTCGACTCATCGAAATCTCTGAACGTCTTTCCGGTGAAGTGATCGATGCAGATCTCGGATTCCCGGCCGCTCTGGCAGCGCGGCGCCGATTGCGTGCGTGACTGCAGGCGGTGAGTGTCGAACGTGGCTGGTGGTGATACGACGAGGGCATCACCGCCAGCCCGTTCACTGTTTGATCGCCGAAAGTGGGGTGAGCCCGAACCTGCACAGCGGGTCGTCATCCGAATGAGACTGCCGTTGTGCCGAATTCTCCCGCGGGATGGGTCAAGATGGCTAGATGTGGAAACAGGCACTCGGGTTTTCTTTGTTCGGTGCTGCCGTTGCCTTGATCGCTACAGCGCTGACACAGGGTTCGTCACAAGTACCGGCCACGATCACACTCTTTTCTGGCGGCACGACAATCTCGAGCGTTGGAGGCGAATCGCACTGGGCCTGGCCGATTCGGGCTGCACTGACCGGCGCTGTTCTGGGCGCGATGACCGGGTTCGTACTCCGACTCGCGGGCGTGCGAATGTCGGCAGGCCAAGACAACCGAGTGGTACGAACTGCGGTGGCAGGCCTCGCAGGAGTCACTCTTGGGTTGACGCCTCTGTTGGTCGTGATCAGCATGGCATTCACCGGGTCGGTTGACATCGGATGGTCCCCGCTCGCGGTCTACGCCGTCAGCGGTCTCGTGGCCTATGGTCTGTCGGTCGCCGCCGTGTTCGGAGTGCTTCGCGCTGCCGGAGATCGACTGACTGCTCGCACGACGCGAGCGGTCGCGGCGATGCTCCCGGTCGGGGCATTGGTCGCGACGGCCGTGGGTGTCGGAACTGCATGGAAGCTGGGCTTCTCCACCGCCGCTCCTACATGGATCGCGGTCGTACTACTGGTGGTACTCGTATTGGCCACGACGCTCGTTGCGGCACGAGCGTGGGCTCTCCGGACTCAGCCTCGTGACTTACCAGAAGTCGCATAGGCAGTGGGACGTGTGATTCGGACGGGTGCATCGCGATGAGGGGCGAACGAATCTTCGCTGGACTCGTCGTTGGCGTCCTGCTGGGGCTGTTCGGCTACCTGCCATTGGTACTCCTGTGGCAACACTTCGCTGATGTCCCGCAGCCGCAGCTGTATCCGAACCGTTCATTCACTTCGTTCGGCCCCAACCCGCCACCACTCACCTACTGGATAAGTTGGGCGGCGCCTGCCGCCGTCTTCGTCTTGCTCGGACTCATGACTATTCCTAGCCGCACCGGTCGGCAATTTGCATTGCCATTGGTTCTCGCGTTTCTTCCGGTCGCGGCAATGGTGGCGTGGTTCTGGATGTCGATGGAACTGTTCTTCAGCCCCGACTGATCACCCACCCGATCGCAGATCGCGGACCCCACCGCGAGCCCTGACAATGGCGCCGTTGCGCAGAGCGATCGCCTGATGCACCGCCGCAAGTGCCAATGCCAGCACTGCCGCAGGGAGGCTTCCCACCATCGACATCAGGGACGGCATATCAGAGCCGAAAGCCGTAAAGAAACCCAGCACTGCAGCACAAAGCATTGTCGCCGAGACGATCCAGGACACGAATGGTCGCGGGATAACGGCTGGAATGACGCACAGAGCCACCGGCAATGCGAGCACCAAGAAGAGATCTCGTCCGAAGTAGTCGTGAATCGAGCGGTAACAATCTGCCGAACTGAGTGGGCCGAGACCTATTTCGCAATTGGTGATCTCATACAGCGGCCCTGTGCCGTCGCGGATCCCAGAATCCCTGTGGCGACCGCCAA
Organism: Rhodococcus sp. P-2; assembly: GCF_016598535.1. GTDB lineage: Bacteria > Actinomycetota > Actinomycetes > Mycobacteriales > Mycobacteriaceae > Rhodococcus_F > Rhodococcus_F baikonurensis. The sequence goes on from NZ_CP066779.1 coordinate 5,317,649, forward strand.
TACAACCCACGCGATCCGAATCCCCGTCATACGAAGAGATCATGCCAGGAACGAAAAAACGCCCAGGAGCAGAAAGCGATTACAGCTCGAAATGCGAGGAAGGGCGATACCGTCACCGAACATCAAAGAAGGGATCAACCGATGTTGATCGCATGCGGTGCACTGATGCTCGCTGTTGCTGTCCATATTTACGGTGCTCGCCTCGCAGCTCAGGGAAACTATGGGCGGAGATCGCCTCTCGCGTCGGACCAATTCTCGACGCGAGTGGCACAACAAGTTCGGCGTGCTCAGCTCGCGGGCTAGGTATTGAGCTTGCTCGGAGCATCCGCCATCGTGAACGACTATTGGGAGACAGCACCTCTTTTGAGTGCAGGTAGCGCAGTCGGTGTACTCGGAGCAGTTAACGGCCTGCAGAGTTTAATTGTCACCGTGATGCGCAATCGCAGGTCGCAACAGGCTTGAAGTTTTCGGCCGTGATTTGTGGGAGGGTCCTTGCATGGACACACAACCGCAGACACAGTCGATCACCCCGGCTTGGAAAGTGTTCACAGCCATCGGTTTTGCAGGTGTTGTAGGCGCTGCCGTGACGTACTTCCGAGACGGGTCCACTGCGGCAGTGATTGCCGGGATGATCGTCCTCGCGATTGGTCTGCCGCTTACTGTCTGGTCCATCCTGCGAATGCTGCGCGAGAATCGAGAGCATCGCCTTCATTGGTGGAGAACGCCGCCGGTCAATCCGAGGAACGTCGACCTGTCTCGTGCTGTCGGCATTACGACTACAATTTTCGGTGCACTGACCATCTGGCTTAATACAACAGGTTCGGCGCCGTGGTGGTTGGCAGCAATCTTTACCGCCATTCTGATCGCGCTCTTCGGAGCAACCGTTGCCGTCCACAATATTCGCCTCCGTCGGCGAACCTGAGCTAGCCTTCCGCGCATGCCGGTTTCTGCGAGTGTCCGTGCGCGCCTGAGCTCCCACTTGGATGCAGACGACGAGATCCGGTACGTATTTCCAGCAGACGTTCTGATGAGCGCGAAACCGTGTGTATTTGTCGTGGTGAGCCGAAAGGCCATCACGGTGTTCTCGACAAGCTTTCGTTCGAGAAAAGTGCCGAGGTCGATCCTCACCCAGTTTCCGAGAATGACCGTTCTCGGCCCGGTCGATACTGCGTCCACCCCGCATTTCGTCGTTGCGGGCATTACGTATGAGATCGACGAAGAATATGTTGCAGTCGTGAATGCTGCCGACGCGGAGATCACGTCGCCACAGGACTTCCCGCGTGATCCGTTGCCGAACCTCTGAGGCACAAACAAAAAGGCAGTTTCTCATTTCTGAGAAACTGCCTTTTTGATCTAACTTCGGTCGGGCTGACAGGATTTGAACCTGCGACCACTTGACCCCCAGTCAAGTGCGCTACCAAGCTGCGCCACAGCCCGTCCCACGCCCTTGTTTCGGGCGCTTGGAAAGATTACATCAGGGACGGGCCGAAGTGCCAATCGGCAGGTCAGAGCCTTTTCAGTACCGATTTGGACGCAGAATCAGCGGCCCTTACGGTCACGCTTCTCGCGCACTCGTACGGATACGCGGATCGGGCTGCCGTCGAAGTTGAACTCTTCACGCAGACGCCGCTCGATGAAGCGGCGGTAGCCGGCCTCGAGGAAGCCCGTGGTGAAGAGAACGAATGTCGGCGGGCGTGTGCTTGCCTGAGTCGCGAACATGATGCGAGGCAGGCGACCACCACGCATCGGAGGCGGCGTAGCCGCCACAACTTCCTTGAGCCAGGTGTTCAGGCGACCCGTGGGGATACGCTTGTCCCAGGACTCCAGAGCCGTGTCGAGAGCCGGCACGAGCTTCGCCACGGCGCGACCGGTGTGGGCGGAGATGTTGACTCGCTGAGCCCACGGAACGCGGACCAGATCGCGGTCCACTTCCTTGTCCAGCATGAGTCGACGGTCCTCGTCCACGAGGTCCCACTTGTTGAATGCGATCACCAATGCACGACCCGTGTCGGCCACCATGCTCAGAACACGGAGGTCCTGCTCGGTGATCGGCTCGTGTGCGTCGATGAGCAGGATCGCGACCTCAGCGGCCTCGATTGCACTCTTCGTACGCAGCGACGCATAGAACTCGGCGCCGCTGGCATGGCTGACGCGCTTGCGCAGACCAGCCGTGTCGACGAAACGCCAAGGGCGCCCGCCGAGTTCGACGATGGAGTCGACCGGGTCGACGGTGGTGCCGGCAACATTGTGCACGACGGACCGCTCGTCACCGGACAGCTTGTTGAGCAAGCTGGACTTTCCGACGTTCGGCTTTCCGACCAGCGCAACGCGACGCGGACCGCCGCCGGGGATACCTTCACGCGGGGTTTCCGGCAGCTTCTCGAGAACCTCGTCGAGCAGGTCGCCGGTACCGCGTCCGTGGGTCGCACTCACGGAGTACGGCTGACCGAGGCCCAAGGACCACAGCGCTGCAACCTCGGACTCGGTGCGTCCGTCGTCCACCTTGTTGGCAACGAGGATAACCGGAGTCTTCGAGCGGCGAAGCACTCGAGCGACAGCTTCGTCCGTCGCCGTAGCGCCGACAACGGCGTCGACCACCAGGAGAATGGCGTCAGCCGTTCCCATGGCCAATTCGGCCTGGCGGGCAACGGCCTGCTGAAGACCCTTTGCGTCGGGTTCCCATCCGCCGGTGTCCTGGACGAGGAAGCGTCGTCCGGCCCAGTTCGCCTCGTACGAGACGCGGTCACGGGTAACGCCGGGGATGTCCTCGACTACCGCTTCACGACGGCCGATGATGCGGTTGACGAGCGTCGACTTGCCGACGTTCGGTCGACCGACAACAGCCAAGGTCGGGACGGCAATGTGCGCTTCGCCTTCGCCGTCCGCTTCGAGATCGGCGTAATCCCACTCCGATTCCTCGGACCAAGTTCCGTCACCGGCATATTCGGTTACCAGATCGTCGCTCACTGCACTGCTCCAGTTCTGTCGCTGACCACCAACAGCAACTTGGCGATCACATCTTCAATTCCCAATTCGCTCGTATCCACCAGGATGGAATCCTCGGCAGGGCGCAACGGCGACACTGCCCGAGTCGAATCGAGATGGTCACGGCGCTGCACATCAGCCAGCACCGCTTCGTAATTGTCTTCACGGCCTTGGCCGACGTTCTGCGTATTGCGCCGTGCCGCACGAGTTTCCGCCGATGCGGTCAAGAAAATCTTGACGTCGGCATCGGGAAGCACAACGGTTCCGATGTCGCGACCTTCCACGACGATCCGCTCCGCACCGGCCGCCAACTCACGCTGAGTGGCGACCAGCAGGTCGCGAACCTCGGGCACAGCCGAGACCGCGGAGACAGCCTTGGTGACCGCGTCGCCGCGGATCTCCTCACTGACGTCCGCGCCGTCGAGATGCACCTGCTCGCTGCTCGGATCGGTACCGATGGACCACGGCAACGCCGCAACGGCTGCCGTGATCGCGGCGGAATCAGCCAGATCGATTCCCTGACGCAGCACGTGCAGGGTCGCGATCCGGTAGATGGCTCCGGTGTCGAGGTAGCGAGCGCCCAAACGCTGCGCCAACGCGCGAGAGACGCTGGACTTGCCGGTTCCGGACGGTCCGTCCATCGCGACTACCAGCGGCATGGACGAATCGGTCACAGGCCGACCGCCTCGTACAGTCCACCGACCTCGCTACGTCCGAGGACGCGCTGCGTTCCCGGACGCTGATCGCCGAGAGCGACAACTCCGACGTTGGTGCGTACCAGGCGGACAACGGGGTGACCGACGGCATCGAGGAGGCGACGCACGATGTGCTTACGGCCCTCGTGCAGGACGAGCTTGACGAGCGTCTTGCCCTCGTTGATCTCGAGCACGGTGAACGCGTCCACCTTGGCCGGACCGTCGTCGAGAGTGACACCGTCACGCAGCTGCTTGCCGGTGCTGCGCTCGACAACGCCGTGAACCGTGGCGAGGTACGTCTTCGGAACCTCGAACGACGGGTGCATCAGGCGGTGAGCCAGATCGCCGTCGTTGGTGAAGAGGAGCAAGCCTTCGGTGTCGGCGTCGAGGCGGCCGACGTGGAAGAGCCGCTGACCGGACTGAACGCGCTCGGAGACGATGTCACCGACGCACGGGCGACCGAGGTCGTCGGACATGGTGCACTGCCACCCACGCGGCTTGTTCATCGCGAGGTAGACGAGGTCCTTCTGCACGACGACGCGGACGCCGTCGACACGAACCACTGCGTTCTCGGGGTCGACACGCAGACCCTGTTCGACCACGATGCGGCCGTCGACCTCGACGCGCCCCTGGTCGATCAGCTCTTCAGCTGCACGGCGTGATGCGACGCCGGCCTGAGCCAGCACCTTCTGCAAGCGGACGCCGTCGCCCTTCGGCGGGCCGTCGTGCTTGGTGATCTCGGCATGCTGGTGACGTGCCGGCTTGGCGTTGGAGACCAACGGGTTCTGAGAGACGACGCGCTGCGGCTTCTCGGTCTTCGGCTTGCCACGCTTGTTGGTCGCCGGCGGTGTCGGGGCTGCCGGGCGCTTGCGCGGAGGTCCGTCGAACTTGGATCCACGAGGTGCGTTCGACCATGCGCCGCCGCGAGGAGCGTCGGGGCGTGCGCCGCGCTGATCGTCACTACGACGGTCAGCGCCGCCACGCGGTGCGCGACGGGCGTCGACGTGGGGGGTACGGCGGTCGTCGCTGCGAGGTCCGCGCCGGTCGTCGTTGTAACCACCACGGCGGTCGTCGGTGCGTGCGGGGCGACGGTCGTCACTGCGCGGAGGGCGACGGTCGTCGCTGCGCGGGGGGCGACGGTCATCGTTGAATCCACCGCGACGGTCGTCCGTGCGGGGACGGTCGGATCCGGCGTTGCGGTCGTATCCGGAGGTACTGCGGGAAGTGTTGCTGCGTCCACCACGGGGCGCTTCGCTGCGTGCGCCGCGGGGGGCGTCGCTGCGACCACCACGGAGTGCTTCGCTGCGTGCGCCGCGGTTGTCGCGGGAGTTGTTACGGTCCGGTGTGCCATCTCGGCGAGCGGGATTGTTCACTTTTTTCCTGTCAGTTTTCTACTGTTTCCCGAGCGTGGTCGGGTCTTTCTCGGTGCTGACGACCGACGGAAGTCCGGTCAGTCGTCGACTTCGGTGTCCACTACGTCAGCGGGCACGTCGGCCTTGTTCATTCTCGCAAATCGCGGATCGGATTCCAGGCTTTCGCTGATGTCGTCGATGAGATCGACATCAGGCAAGAGCGGGGCCAACTCCGGGAGCTCGCTCAGCGAGGCCAGCCCGAGCCGTTCGAGGAACAGTTCGGTCGTGGAGTACCGTGTCGCGTTGGTGTCCGGGTCCGGCCCGGCTTCCGCGATCAGTCCGCGGGCAAGGAGGGTGCGTACCACCCCGTCCACGTTGACGCCTCGTACCGCACTGATCCGCGCACGAGTCAACGGTTGACGGTATGCGACTACGGCCAAAGTTTCCAATGCCGCCCTGGTCAATTTGGTGCGTGCGCCGTCCAATAGCAGCTTTTCCACGTACGGGGCAAACTCTTGTCGCGTGTACAGACGCCATCCGTCGCCCGCGTAGCGAAGGTCCATTCCGCTGCCGCGAGCGGTCAATGCGGCCGACATCGACGTCAGGCGTTCTTCGACTCGTTCCGGTGCGGTGCCGGTGACCGATGCGAGCTGGTTCACTTCGGCCGGCGAATCCACGACAAGCAGAAGCGACTCCAGCACTGCGTCGAGCTGATCGTCGTCGAGTTCGAAATCGGGGGCGGAATCTTCGGACTCCGAGGCGTGTTCGGTAGGCTCGATCATCTCGTCTAGCTGCGAAGACTCTGATTCCGTCGGCTCGGCGTTCATCCGTAGTCCTCCTCTGTGACCGGCGCGGCCGGGTCGTCTCCGGTCCAACTCACCATCAGCGGTCCGAGTGCTTCGGGTTGCTCGAACACAATGACCTGCCGGCGATACAACTCGAGCAACGCGAGAAATCTTGCGACTATCTCGACGGTGATCTCACACTCGGCAACGAGGTCCCCGAAGGGTGTCCACTCCCCTATGCCTCGCTCGCGCAGCAACTCGAGAATTCGCTCGGCTTGTTCGGGTATCGAGATATTGGACACATGGAGGTGATCGAGGCCCACCGTGGGCACCGGACGCGGCGTGAACACCGTCGCCGCTATCTCCGCAAAACGCTGCGGATCGACGCCCAACAGCACCTCCGGCAGAAGTTCGGTGAACTGATCCTCGACCGCCACCGAACGCGGATAGCGCCGCAGCGCCGCTTCCTCGAGCTCACCGAACAGCGCCGCAACTTGTTTGTACGCCCGGTACTGCAGCAGGCGCGCGAAGAGAAGATCGCGAGCTTCGAGAAGTCCCAGATCCTCCGCGTCCTCGACCTGCCCGGCAGGCAACAGCCTGGCGGCTTTCAGGTCCAGAAGAGTGGCAGCGACGACCAGGAATTCCGTCGTCTGATCGAGGCCCATCGCGCTGCCGAGTTCCTTGGTGTACGCGATGAAATCATCCGTGACCGTGTGCAGGGCAACTTCGGTGACGTCGAGTTGCCGTTGATTGATCAGGTTCAACAGCAGATCGAACGGGCCTTCGAAGTTCCGGAGAGTGACTCGGAAACCGGCAGCTTTGGCTGCGGTCTGAGCGTCGGTCGGCACGTTCGGGTCGATCGAATCCGGTGCGACTTCGACCGGATCTTCTTGCGATGCAATCAGTTCCACTAACGACCAGACCGGTGAATGACCTCGCGGGCCAATGCTCGATATGCCTCGGCCCCAGCCGACTTCGGCGCCCATGTCGTGATCGGCTCACCGGCGACGCTGGTTTCGGGGAACCGAACGGTACGGTTGATCACCGTGTCGTAGACGACGTCGCCGAAGACCTCCACGACGCGCGCCATCACCTCCCGTGCGTGCAGGGTCCGGGCGTCGAACATCGTGACGACGATGCCGGCCAACTCGAGCTTGGGATTGAGACGATCGTGCACCTTTTCGACAGTGTCGTTGAGGAGTGCCAGGCCGCGCAGGCTGAAGTACTCGCATTCCATCGGAATGATGACCGAATCGGCGCACGCCAGAGCATTCACCGTGAGCAAGCCCAGCGACGGCTGGCAGTCGATGAGCACGTAGTCGTACCGATCGAGAACCGGGTGGAGCACGCGTCCCAAGGTCTGCTCACGTCCGACTTCGGTGACCAATTGGATCTCGGCGGCCGAAAGGTCGATGTTGCTGGGCAGGAGGTCGAGGCCGTCGACTCGGGTTCTCATCAGCACGTCGTCTATGGACACACGCGGTTCGACCAGGAGATTGTGGACGGTCAGTTCGAGGTCGTGATGCTGAACGCCCAGTCCGGCAGACAACGCGCCTTGTGGATCGAGATCCACCAGGAGCACTCGACGACCGTATTCGGCCAACGACGCGCCCAGGTTGATGGTCGACGTCGTCTTGCCGACGCCACCCTTCTGGTTGCACATCGCGATGATCATCGCGGGTCCGTGATGCGCCAACGGTGTCGGTTGAGGCACCTCGCGGACCGGCCGGCCCGTCGGGCCGAGTTCTTCCGCGGAAACGGTCAGTGTTTCCGCAGGTGGAGAGGCTACTGGCGTCGTATCTATTTCGAACATCGCCTCTGGTTCGGAGGGTACAGCTGGTGCTGATTCGTTCACGCGCTCGAAGAGTTGGGCATTGACATGCGGCGGCGCGGACTCCGCCGCTGGTGGCTGCGATGTCGACACGGTCCGATGCTCCCCTACTCTTTCGGCGGTTGCTCTCGGCGCCGGCAAACCCCCGAAACTGCGGTGGAGGCCGCTCGCGCTCCTTGAACGCTACCGCTTACATCACCGAATGGTCTCGCAGACACGCATGAGCCAACCAACCCCTAACGGGCACGCGGGTGTGCCTGAGCCCACACTTCACGCAACGCGGTGACGGTGACCAGCGTGTAGATCTGCGTCGTGGTTACCGAAGCGTGACCCAGGAGTTCCTGCACGACACGTACGTCCGCGCCGCCGTCGAGCAGGTGTGTGGCAAACGAGTGCCTGAGCGTATGGGGTGAGACGTCCGCCTTGATTCCGGCCGACGCCGCCGCATCCTGAAGTATCTGCCACGCGCTTTGACGCGAGAGGCGTCCACCGCGAGCGTTGAGAAACAGGGCAGGAACACCGCGCGTCGCCAGGCTGGGGCGCCCACGGACGAGATACGCGTCGACGGCGGCGATCGCCGGCCTGCCGACGGGTACGATCCGCTGCTTGCCGCCCTTGCCCTTGAGCAGCACGGAACGGGTTTCGGTGTCGATGTCGTCGACGTCCAGATCGATCGCTTCGGTGATGCGTGCTCCGGTCGAGTACAGAAGCTCGAGCAGAGCGCGATCCCTCAGGTCGCGGGGCCCGTCACCGGCCGCACCGCCACCCGAAGCGTCGAGTAGGGCTATGACGTCGTCGAGCGGCAGAGCCTTGGGCAACTTGCGTCCGGGCGTCGGTGGCTTGACCGTCCGAGCCACATCGACACCGACCAGGCCCTCCGCGGCGGAGAACTTGTGGAATCCGCGGACCGCGATCAGGGTGCGCGCTGCCGAACTGGCCGCCAACGGTACGACTCCGGCATCTTTGTCACCCAGGCGCAGATGTGTCACGAATTCGGTGACGTCGTTCTCCGTCACGCCCGCGACGTCGTCGATGCCGCGCCCGTTCAGATAGTCCGCGTAACGATTCAGGTCGCGGCGGTACGAAAGAAGAGTGTTGCGCGCCGATCCTCGCTCGACCGCTAGATGGTCGAGATACGAGTCCACCTGTCGGGCAAGCACTTCAGGCTCGCGACTTGCGTTCTCCGAATGCGCGAGGACGATCGGGCCACGGTGCGTCGGCCGGGCGCAGCGGCTTTCCCGTCGAGCGTGCGGTAGCGATCGCGAGAATGCCCGATACCGCGGTGGCATTGACGAGGTCGCCGCGCAGCGCCATGTCGACGGCGTCGGCGAGCGGAACTCGCGAAATCTCGAGATCGGCTTCTTCGTGTTCGGGATCGTCGCGCTCCACCTCGTGCAACCCCTCGGCGAGGAAGACGCGAACCGCCTCGTCCGTGAACCCGGGTGAGAGAGCTACATCGACCAGCACCGACCATCGATCGGCGCCGAGTCCGGTTTCTTCGCCCAGCTCACGCGCTGCTGCCTCGACCGGGCTCTCGCCCGCAGCGTCGAGCAGACCGGCGGGGATTTCCCACAACCGGTGCCCGAGCGGGTGACGGTACTGGCGAATCAGCACCAGGTTGTCCTGCTCGTCCAGTGCCACGACGGCAACGGCGCCGTGATGCTCGACGACTTCCCGATCGGCACGCTGACCACCAGGCATCGCAACGGTGTCGACACGCAACGCGATGATCGCGCCGGTGTAGACCGTCTTGGAGCCGAGGGTGTCGAATTCGTGCCGACCGGGATCGCTCATCTGTGGCTAGACCTTTTCCACGTTCTCGACTGCAGCGTCGAGCGCCGTCTCGGTGGCGGCGGTGTCGATCTTCTCGTCACCGTGGACGTCGACGGGCAGGCGCTCTTCGAGCTTGTACGTCAACGCTGCTTCGACGAAGGCGGCGAACAGCGGGTGCGGACGCGTCGGGCGGCTCTTGAGCTCCGGGTGTGCCTGGGTGGCAACGAAGAACGGATGCTGCTCACGCGGGTACTCGACGAACTCGACCAGGTGACCGTCCGGTGAGGTTCCGCTGAACTGCAAGCCGGACTTGGCAATCCGATCGCGGTAGGTGTTGTTGACCTCGTAGCGGTGACGGTGACGCTCGGAAACGTCCTCGGTTCCGTAGGCCTGAGCGACGACGGAACCCTTGGTCAGCACGGCCGGGTAAGCACCCAGACGCATGGTGCCACCGAGGTCGGCGTCACCGGCGATGACGTCTTCCTGATCAGCCATCGTGGAGATGACCGGATGCTTGGTGTCCGGCTCGAACTCGGCCGAGTTTGCATCGTCGAGGCCGACGCTGCGAGCAGCTTCGATGACGACGCACTGCAGACCCAGGCACAGACCCAGCAGCGGCAGCTTGCGCGAACGTGCAAAACGGATCGCGCCGAGCTTGCCTTCGATGCCGCGGATGCCGAAGCCGCCCGGGATCAGAACACCGTCGACGTCACCGAGAGCGGCCTGCGCTCCAGCTTCGGTCTCACAGGCGTCCGACGGGACCCAGGAGATCTCGACCTTGGACCGGTTCGCGAATCCACCGGCGCGCAGAGCCTCGGTGACGGAGAGGTATGCGTCTGGCAGGTCGACGTACTTGCCGACCAATGCGACGCGCACGGTCTCACGCGGCTGGTGAACACGATCGAGGAGGTTGCCCCACACGGTCCAGTCGACGTCGCGGAACGGAAGACCGAGCTGGCGAACGACGTAAGCGTCGAGGCCCTCACGGTGCAGAACCTTCGGGATGTCGTAGATCGAGGGAGCGTCGGGCGTCGAGATGCAGGCGTCGACGTCCACGTCGCACATCAGCGCGATCTTGTTCTTGAGGCCCTGCGGAACGTCACGATCGCAACGAAGGATCAGCGCGTCGGGCTGAATGCCGATGCTGCGCAACGACGCAACCGAGTGCTGCGTGGGCTTGGTCTTGAGTTCTCCGGAAGGGCCGAGGTACGGCACGAGGGAGACGTGCAGGAAGAAGACGTTGTCGCGGCCGACGTCGTGGCGGACCTGGCGAGCGGCTTCGAGGAAGGGCTGCGATTCGATGTCGCCGACGGTTCCACCGATTTCGGTGATCACGACATCCGGGCGGTGGCCCTGCAGATCCGGGCCGCTCATCTCGAGGATGCGACGCTTGATCTCGTCGGTGATGTGCGGGATGACCTGAACGGTGTCACCGAGGTACTCGCCGCGGCGTTCCTTGGCGATGACCGTCGAGTACACCTGGCCGGTGGTGACGTTGGCCTGACCGGAGAGATCACGGTCGAGGAACCGCTCGTAGTGTCCGACGTCGAGGTCGGTCTCGGCACCGTCTTCGGTGACGAAGACCTCGCCGTGCTGGAAGGGGTTCATGGTGCCCGGATCCACATTGAGATAGGGATCGAGCTTCTGCATGGTCACGCGCATTCCCCGCGCGGTCAACAACTGTCCCAGGCTCGAGGCGGTCAAACCTTTGCCGAGCGAGGAAGCTACACCTCCGCTGACGAAGATGTGCTTGGTGGCGGTACGCGTGTTAGTGCGTGACTGTGGCAAAGGGGCTCCCGTGACGACTGTGCAGGGCTTGGTCTGATGAAGCATGCTGGGGCCTGCCGACCCACGGGATTTCACGGTAACACCTATCGGGGGTCGGTGCCTACAACGCGCCGACTTTCGACCCCCGATGTGACCGGCGTATCAATACCGGGGTGTCAGTTGGTGGGTGCGCCGACGGTAACCGCCGCCGCTCCCGGTCCCGTGCCGTAGCGGCCGGCGCCGCCGTTCAGCTGTTCCTGCAGCGCCAACGGCGTCGTGATCTTGCCCGACTCCCGATCGATGTTGTCGATGGTCGTCAATCCCGCTGAGAGCGCCGCATCCGCACGTGCGACGGCAACCGGACCACTACCCTCCGCCGAGCCGGGTCGGCCCGCGAGAATCGTTCCTGCGCCGCGTCCGTCGAGAGCGCCTGCAAACCGAGCGATGACCGCGCCGCGGTTACCGGTGGCTGCGTCGGATTCGCTCTTGTTGTCGCCGGTGAGAACCACAGCGAGCTGAGCCGGCTTGACCGCTCCGTCGTCGTAGCTGATGAAGCCGGCACTGCGCAGCGAGTCGAGCGCGAGATTCATCTCGTCGGGAGTGCTCTGCGGTTCGCTGTTCTGCCCGTTGAGAAGCAGAACCGACCCGAGAAGATCGCCCGCAAGGCTTCCCTGATCGACCGCACCGGTCTTGAGGGTGATGCCCGCAGGGATGACATTGGTGACGACGGTCCGCAAGCGGTCGCCGCCCGTGGCGTCGACAAACGAATCGGTGAGCGAGACGCGTCCGGTCACGGCGCCGCCGGCGGCAGTGACGAGTCGGTTGACACCGTCGAGATCACCGGGATCGGCGTCCGGTGCCGTGATCACGACGACCGTGCGACCAGCGAGACTGTCGCGCACGACGCGGCCACCCACGGCAGCATCGAAGCCGTCCGCGGAATTGAGTTGCTGCTGAAGCTGATTGGACTGTTGATTGAGGTCTTCGATCTCGTTCTGCAGGTCCGCCTTGTCGTCACGCAGACCGGACAGCAATCCACTGGACAGCATTCCCGAACCGAGCACCACGCCGATCGCGAGTGCCAGAAAGATTGCCGCTATGGAAATTGCATGTTGACGCATCGAAATCACTTGAAGAGCCCCTGAACCCACAGCGCGAAGCTGTTCCACGTTGCGATTGCCCAGTCGAGAACTTCACTACCGGCATTGGACACGACCAGGGCGACGATCACTGCCACCAGGGCGGCGAGCACCAGGAGCGCGATCGCGCCGCCAGACACTCGACTTCGATACAGCGTTGCGACGGCTTTGGCGTCGACCAGTTTCGGTCCCACCTTGAGCCGTGTCATGAACGCCGACGGATTGCTTTCACGGCGTCCGCGGTCGAAGAACTCGTCCAGGGACACCACGTTGCCGACCGTCACGATCAGTGAAGCTCCGTGGTGATCGGCGAGCAGCAGTGCAAGGTCGGTCGGTGAGCAGGTCGCCGGGAACGTCATCGCCCCGATACCGAGATCCTGGATTCGCGAAAGGCCCGCCGCATGTCCGTCCTGGTCGGCGGGCAGAACAACTTCCGCGCCGGACTTGAGGGTGGAACTGGTGATTTCCTCCGGGTCGCCCACGATCAGATCGGGGCGGTATCCGGCCTTGCTCAATACGTCCGCACCTGCGCCGACACCGATCAGGATCGGCGAATACTCCTTGATGAAGGGTTTGAGGTTCTTCAGATCTGCCTCGTGTTCGGGGCCGTCGGAGACGACCACGACATGGCGATCCTTCAAGTCGATGTCGATGTCCGGAACACCGATTCCGTCAATCAGCAAAGGGCTTTCGGTGCGGATGAACTCGATGGTGTTACCCGAGAACGCTTCCAGGTGATCGACCAGTCCGGTCTTGGCCTCGATCATCCGGTCGGAGATCTCGGCCTCGGTCTGCTCTTCACCCTTGACGAGGCTCTTCTCGCCGTTGAAGATCTCACCCTCGTGCAGGCGGATCTTGCTGCCGTCCTTGACGTTCTTGAAGACGTCACCGTCGACGGCATCGATCAGAACGATGTCGTTGGCGACGATCACTTCCGGGCCGAGGTTGGGGTAGCGCCCGGAAATCGACGGCGACGCGTTGACCACGGCCATGACTCCGGCTTTCACCAGAGCGTCGGCGGTCCGGCGATCGATGTCGACTTCGTCGAGGATCACGATGTCTCCAGGACCGACACGGCGCAGAAGCTTCGCCGTGTTCCGATCGGCCCTGGCGATGCCACTGATCCCAGGCAAGGATTCGGTGTTACGTGAGAGCAATCCGGGCATCTTCATGGCTTCGATGATGAACCTGAAACCGCGTTGACCGGTGGAGGCGCGCCGACAACTACCACATCAGTCACACCAACACCACAGAACCTTCAATCTGTGACGCGGGCCGCATTCGCGATCTCGAGCAGTTCTTCGGCGTGCGCACGACCGGTCTCGGTGTCGTCCAGCCCTGCCAACATACGGGCCAATTCGACCACCCGATCCGAATCCGACAGAGTCCGCACACCACTGCTCACCACTCCGCCTTTGTCGTCGACCTTGTCCACCACGAGGTGGGTGTCGGCAAACGCAGCTACCTGCGGAAGGTGGGTGACGACGATAACCTGATGCGTGCGAGCAAGTTTCGCCAATCGACGTCCGATCTCGACAGCAGCGCGACCACCGACCCCCGCGTCCACCTCGTCGAAAACCATCGTCGCGCCGGTGTCGCTACCAGCGAGAACAACTTCGAGCGCCAGCATGACGCGTGACAGCTCGCCACCGGAAGCGCTCTTGCTGATCGGAAGTGACGGTGCCCCACTGTGCGCGGACAGGCGAAATTCCACCTCGTCGACGCCGGCAGACCCCGCATGCAGGTCTACTCCCCCGACACTGAGCGGCGCCGAGTCCTGCGGGCCGGCAGGCTGCGAACGCACAGTCACCTCGAGGCCCGCACGTCCCATCGCCAGACCGGCAAGTTCCGCGCTGACCGCTTTGGCGAGCTTTGCCGCTGCCTTGACTCGCGCGGCGCTCAGCTTTGTGGCGGCTTCCGCCGTGAGGCCAGCCGTCTCCTCGACCTGCTTGGACAACAGCGACAACGCATCCGAGGACACGTCGAGTTTGGACAGACGAGCGCGAGCGGTATCCGCCCATTCGAGAACACCGTCGACATCGGCGGCGTACTTACGCGTCAGAGTTTTCAGTTCGGATTGCCGCGACAACAGCGAGTCCAGTGCCCCCGGATCGGCAGGAAGCCCGGACAGGTAGGTGTTCAGGTCACCGGCAACGTCGGTGACGACGGCAATAGCGTCGGCCAACCGGGAACCGAGACCGTCCAGATCGGCATCGGTGACCGACTCGATCCGCGCCCTCGCTTCGGACATCAGGTCGAGCGCAGGCATGACGCCCACATCGCCGCTGGCCATGTCGTCACTACCGGCGAGGGCAGCGTGCGCCTCTTCGGCCGCGGAGCGCAATGAATCGAGTTCGCTGAGCCGACGCACCTCGGCAACGATCGCCGTGTCCTCGCCGGGCTCGGGTGCCACGCCGTCGATTTCGTTGAGCGCGAAGGTCAACTGGTCTGCTTCCTGCGCCAGTTCACGAGCCTTCGACGTGCGCTCGATCAACTCCGAACGAGCGTCAAGCCACTCCCGACGATGTTTGCGGTACCTCGTCAGCAGCGTTCCGATTGTCTTGTCCCCGAAGCGGTCCAGAGCGTTGCGCTGTTGGTCGGGACGAAGCAACCGCAGCTGATCGTTCTGTCCGTGGACAGTCAGCAGCGGATCAGTGAATTCGGAGAGAACTCCCGCCGGCACGCTACGGCCGCCGAGATGGGCGCGCGAGCGGCCGTCGCTGCCGACCGTGCGGACGGCGATGATGGTCCCGTCCTCGTCCCGCTCGGCGCCCGACGATTCCAGGATTCGGACGATCTCACGCTCGGTGGCCGGTGAGACGTCGTCGGCGATGAATCGTCCTTCGACAACGGCTCGCGACGCACCCAATCGCACTCGACCGGCATCCGCTCGCGCCCCGCTGAGGAGGTGCAAGCTCGTGACGACCATCGTTTTACCTGCGCCGGTTTCACCGGTCAGGACGGTCAGGCCCTCGTGAAACTGGGCGCTGGCCTCGGAGATCACACCAAGACTGTCGATACGGATCTCTGCGAGCACGATTAAGGCTTCCTTCCTCGCCATCCGGTAACCGGAAGCTCGAACTTGCGAACCATCCGATCAGCGAAGGGCGCAGAGTCCAACCGGACCCACTTGACGGGAGTGGCGCCGCGAACGATCTCGACGCGAGCGCCGGCAGGCAGTTCCAACGTTCGACGGCCGTCGCAGAAGACCAGGCCGTCATGGCTACCGGCGACGGTCTCCACCGCGATGATCGAATTCGGGCTGGTGACCAACGGCCGCGCGAACAGCGCATGCGCGTTGCTGGGTACGACGAGCAGCGCTTCGAGTTCGGGCCACACGACGGGGCCGCCTGCGGAAAATGCATACGCGGTCGAGCCTGTGGGAGTGGACACGAGAACACCGTCGCAACCGAAGGCAGAGACCGGTCGGCCGTCGACTTCGAGGACAACTTCGAGAACTCCCAGACGCGAACGATTCTCGATACTGGCCTCGTTGAGCGCCCACCCGCGGTCGATGATCTCGTCGTCCACCCGAATCACGACGTCGAGTGTCATACGCGACTCGACGCGATATTCCTTGCGAACTACTTGTGCGAGAGCCTCGTCGAGATGCTCGGCCTCGGTCTCTGCCAGAAATCCGATGCGTCCGAGGTTGATGCCCAGTACCGGAATGGACGCTTCTTGAGCGAGCTCGGCGGCGCGCAGGAACGTGCCGTCGCCACCGAGAACCAGTACCAACTCGCATCCGACGGCGGCATCAGGGCCGGGATGAACAACGGTGACGTCGAGACCCGGCGCAGAGAAACCCGCGGGTTCCGTCATTGCTTCGATGCGCGAGCTGTCTGCTTCGTCGACGAGGACGCGCAGTCCGATTCCCGCGCGCTCGAAGATCTTCCCGACCCGCTTGGCAGTTTCCGTGATGTCACGTCGACCCGGGTGTGCGACAAGAAGGATCTCGCGCGACTCGCCGTTCGTGACCGCGTTCACTGGGGCCCTTCCTCTACAGCCTTGCGAATCATGTCCTCCACCGTGGGGACATCGTCGGTAGCGGCATCCGTCTCTTCATCGCCGGATGAACCTGTCTTTCGAAGCCACAGGAAATACTCGACATTTCCCGACGGACCGGGCAATGGGCTGGCCACCACACCTAACGTCCGCAGACCTACCTTTGCAGCAGCCTCCGACACGTCGAGCACAGCGGAGATTCGCAATTCCGGATCTCGTACGACGCCACCGGCACCGACGCGGTCCTTGCCCACCTCGAACTGAGGCTTGACCATCGGGACCAGGTCCGCACCGTCAGCAGTACAGGCGACGAAGGCCCCGAGTACGAGTTTGAGAGAAATGAACGACAGGTCCGCGACAACCAGATCGACTGTTCCACCGATCGTCTCGGCATCGATAGCGCGAACATTGGTTCGGTCGATGACATGCACGCGGTCGTCGGACTGAAGGCGCCACACCAATTGGCCGTAACCGACGTCGACGGCGACAACTTCCTTCGCACCACGCGTCAGAAGAACATCGGTGAACCCACCGGTGGAAGCGCCCGCGTCAAGGCATCGGCGTCCTTCGACCGTCAATCCTTCGGACCCGAAAGCGTCGAGGGCACCGATCAGCTTGTGTGCCCCTCGCGAGGCCCACGAGACTTCCTGCTCGACCTCGACTACCCGAAGTGGAGTTCCTGCCTCGATCGCCGTCGCAGGCTTGGTCGCGACTGCGCCCGAGATGAGAACTCGGCCTGCGGAAATCAGTTCTTGCGCATGATCTCGCGACCGTGCGAGTCCGCGACGGACCAGTTCGGCATCCACCCGTGCTCTACGTGCCACGTCAAGCCCTGTCCACAGAGGCGAGCGCCTGGACGAGCACCTCGTGTGCCTGTTCCAAAATATGTGCCTTCTGCGGAATCACACCTGCTCCGTGCTGATCGTTCGGATCGTGCTCGATGCCGCCGAGGCGCGCCAGCAAACCGTCGACGTCAGAACGTATACGTTCCGGATCGACGGTCTGGCGTGGCCCGGGCAACGGCGATCCGTTACTCGAGTTTCCGGGGTGCGGTGTCGGCGTGCTCATCGCGCACAACGCTAGTGCATGACTCTCGGTTACGCATACACCCGCACCCCCGCGAGTCGAACACATTTGCGAGAAATCAGACGAGCCAGGAAGCAAACAGATCCGCCACGCCGGCGTCCGACGCTTCCAGTGTCTGGAAGGACGGATTGGCCCATGCGACAGGCGCAACCGCGCGTAGAAGGGACATCTCGTCACCGACAACCGGGCCGTCGACAACCAGCGCCGATCCGTTCACGGAGACAGACCACTTGGAGTCCGCACCGACCAGCGATTCGACGGCCGGCTGATTGAGCGAATCCAGAGTTGCTGCAATGTAGGTGGGACGCTGCTCAATCGGAGCCCGCAGTACGTCGCCCGGCGTGCTCACACCGGTGAGAACCAACAACGAGTCGACCGAAACAGCATGTGCGCCTTCGATATCAGTGTCCAGACGATCGCCGACCACCAGAGGACGCGAACACCCGCTGCGAGCGAGCGCATCCTCCATCAGCGGTGCAGCCGGCTTACCTGCCACCAAGGGTTCCTGCTTGGTCGCAGCGCGTAGAGCTGCCACCATCGAGCCGTTTCCGAGAACCAAACCCCGTTCCGACGGCAGAGTGGTGTCCAGGTTCGCAGCCACCCACAGCGCGCCGGCCCTGATCGCCAAGCACGCCTCGGCGAGGATCGTCCAGTCGGTCTCCGTCGAATGTCCTTGAACGACAGCAACCGGAGAATCCGCGAACTCACGAACCGGAAGCAATCCGACGCGGGTCACCTCGTCGGCCAATGCGTCGGTACCGACGACCAGAACAGCTGCACCGGGTTCGAGACGCTCAGCCAACAGGCGCACTGCCGTCTGAGAACTGGTGACGACACGATCATCTTCGGAATCGAAACCGAGTTCGGTCAGATGCGCCGACACTGCCGAAGGCGAGCGACTCGCATTGTTGGTCACGTAGTACAAAGCCTGCGTGCCCTGCCCCAGAGCAACCTGGGTGCCGGGAATCGCATGAGCTCCGGCGTACAGCGTGCCGTCGAGATCGAGCAAAAGTACGTCGTACTGAGTACGAAGCACGGTCACTGATCTTCTCCGGTCAACTCGGCCACCCGTTCTTCAGCATCCGTGTCACCCTCGAGGTCTGCAGCTGCAGCGTTGAGGAACCACTTCAGTCCGTCTTCGACACGACCGGCTGCAACGAGGGCATCGGCATAGGCGTAGAACAGCCGAGCCGCGGCTTCACCGGTACGCGCTGCGTCCAGATCCTTGGTCTGCAGCGTGACAACTGCCTGATCGAACTGACCGAGATCCATGCGGGCGCCGGCGACGACGATCCTCAACTCCGAAGCCTCGTCGCCCGAAAGCAGGGCAGCCTCGTCGCTGCGGCCGAGTTCGATCGCGCGCTCGGGTCGACCCAAACCGCGTTCACAGTCGGCCATGACAGCGATCAGACCCGGTCCACCAGCCATTCGACGGGCAGCACGAAGCTCGGAGAGAGCTTCAGCCCATTCACCGGCGTGGTACGCGGTGATTCCAGCAGCTTCACGAACGACGGCAATACGGCCGGCGCGCTGACGAGCAGCGCGAGCGTGGAGCAGTGCGAGTTCCGGGTCTTCATCGACGAGCTTTCCTGCCATGACAAGGTGACGCGCAACGGTGTTGGCGTTGTCCTTGTCGAGGCTGAGCAGATCCCGACGAACGGCCGGGTCCAACTCGGTGGGCTCTACGTTATCGGGCAAATCCGGTTCGTCAGGTCGTGCTTGCTGACGGTTGCGGTCGCCGTCGCGCCCACGAGGGGTGAACCCACCCTCGCCGCCGCGACGTTGTCCGCCGTTGAATCCGCCGCCGCGGTTACTGTTTCCAGCACCACCACGGTTGTTGTCTCCGGCACCACCGCGGCGGTCTCCGCCTGCAGCGCCGCGTGATCCACGCCCGTCGTTGTCACGACGGGGGCCACCTGATCGAGGCGCTCCTCCCCCACGGAAGGACCGACGCTCGTCGCCATTCTCCGACACAGTCATTCCTCTCATACAACGCACGAAAGGGGACCCAATATGTTGGGTCCCCTTTCGGTTAACGGGTGTTCGGCGGTGTCCTACTCTCCCACACCCTGTCGAGTGCAGTACCATCGGCGCTGAAGGGCTTAGCTTCCGGGTTCGGAATGGGACCGGGCGTTTCCCCTTCGCTATGACCGCCGTAACTCGTCGTCGACTTACCCGCACCGTTCGGGCCCAGAAAGCCCGTCACGATGCCCGGCTTGACCGTGAACGACAAATCGTCCACCGCTTTCGTCGGTCCGTAAACCTTGGTCAATCCCCTCAGTTCAATCATGAGGAGAACTCTGCCCTACCGGCAATAACCAGCACATCGGCCACAGGTCTAGTTCCGAGTGGTACTCAGGTAGGACATGAGTCCGGGCAATTCGGGCAGAACCCCGAGAAATCACCCGGATCTCGTCCCTCAGGACGACGCTTGAGCCCAGAATCGCTTGGGGATCCGGCCGGCGTGCCGCGCCTCGAAACCTGCCACGACAGCGTGACGCATCGCCGACGCCATCAGCGCGGGGTTCTTGGCCCGCGTCACCGCTGTCGCAAGCAGGACGGCGTCGCAGCCCAACTCCATGGCAAGGGTGGCGTCGCTGGCCGTTCCGATCCCGGCGTCGAGGATGACGGGCACGCCGGCGCGCTCGACGATCATCTCGATGTTGTGCGGATTCGCGATGCCCAACCCGGTGCCGATAGGTGAACCGAGCGGCATGACTGCTGCGCAGCCGACCTCTTCGAGGCGAAGCGCCAGCACCGGATCGTCCGTCGTGTAGGGCAGAACGGTGAATCCGTCGTCCACCAATTGTTCTGCGGCGGAAACGAGTTCGATTGCGTCGGGCAGCAGTGTCCGCTCGTCGGCGATGACTTCGAGTTTGACCCAGTTCGTCTCGAGCGCTTCGCGTGCCAACTGCGCCGTCAGCACTGCCTCGGCGGCGCCCCGACACCCGGCGGTGTTCGGCAGCGGTTCGATTCCGAGGCGACGAAGCAGGTCCAGAACACCCGTGCCGCCGGCCGCGTCGACTCGCCGCATCGCGACGGTGGTCAGTTCGGTGCCGGAGGCGACAAGCGCCTCCTCGAGCACCGCGAGGTTGGCGGCGCCGCCGGTTCCGGTGATGAGCCGGGAACCGAAACTGCGGCCCGCGATAGTGAGAAGGTCCTGCTCAGCCACCCTGCACCGCCGTGAGGATCTCGATTTCCCAACCACGTCCGACGGATTCGTCCCAGCGCCCGCGAGGAAAGAGCGCACCGTCGACGGCGACGGCGATACCCTTGCTCGGCAACTCGAGGTGCGTCAGAAGTTCGGTCACCGTGACTGCTCGATCGAACTCGAGATCTTCGCCGTTGACGGTGATCCCGATCGGGACCTGCTCACTCATGAATTTTCCTTAGCTACTGCGAACCGCTCGGGTTCGGTTCCTTTTACCTCGACCAAAGATGTGCCGTTCAACAACGCGAGCGTCGCATCGGCGGTGACGGGCGTCAGCAGGACCCCGTTGCGCCCGTGCCCGGTGGAGACGACGACACGATCGGACACGCGCCCGATCAACGGCAGGTTGTCCGGCGTCATGGGACGCAGGCCTGCCGCGCATTCGTACAGTTCGTATTCGCCGATCGCCGGCATCAGCGCCTCGGCGTCGTTGATCAAGTCCCGTACTCCGGCCATCGTGACCTGTGTGTCCTCACCGGACTCGTATTGTGTTGCGCCGACGACGATTCCGTCGCCTCGCGGGACGAGGTAGGCCGGCCGGCCGTGGACGCTGCCACGGATCGTTCGACTGGGCGCCGGGGTGACTCCAGGCCTACTCCGCAGGCGAAGAATCTCGCCTTTGACCGGGCGTACCGGTAGCCCGGGCCACAGCTTGGGTGACGCGATACCGGCGGTGAGCACTACCTGATCGGTGTCCAGTTCGGCGAGGTCGTTGACGGCACGCGCGATCAATTCGACGCCGGTTTCCGCGCAGGCCTTCTGCAGCGCCTCCAGCAGAAGTCTGTTGTCGACGGCGGATTCACCGACGGCCATCAACCCCGACCGGATGCCCCGGCCCAGCATCGGTTCGAGTTCACGGATGCGCGCCCGACCGAGAACTTCGAGTTCGTGCCCCTGCGAGCTCACCCACTCGGCGATGGTCTGCAGGTCCTGCGCGTCGGCAGCATCGAGTGCAACCGTCAGCGAGCTGTCCGCGGTGAAGACCGATTGCCCGAATTTTCCGAGCTCCTCACCGAACGCCGGCCACCGTTCCAGGGAAGCTGCACCAACCGTCAACGCTGTTTCTTCACCCGGCCAGCCTTCGGAAAGCGGTGCAAGCATTCCGCCCGCCACCCACGAAGCACCTGATCCAATGGACGGGTCGTACAACCGAACGGACCACCCGTCGCGGGCTGCGCGCCACGCTATGGCGAGACCGATGACACCGCCGCCGACCACTGACACCGTACGAGCGTGTGTACTCACGAAACTCCACCTCCACTTCCTGCGCCGGCATGATCCGGGTCAGGTCTGACGGTCGGGATCTGGTCGCGATCCCCTCTCAGCCCCACGAACCTCGCAGTCACGACAAAAAAGTGACGACGACGTTTCAGGACTCCCGTGTCGAACCTTGCTCCCTAGAGGCTACCGTTTGCTCCGTGCACCCCACACATCCCAGTAACGACATCGACCGGCGCGAGCGCCTGGCAGCAGCACGGCTGTACCTGTGCACCGACGCGCGCCGCGAGAAAGGCGACCTCGCGCAGTTCGCCGAGGCCGCTTTGTCCGGCGGAGTCGACATCATCCAATTGCGTGACAAGGGCTCGGCCGGTGAGCGCGAGTTCGGCCCGCTCGAAGCCAAGGACGAACTGGTAGCGCTGGGCATTCTCGCGGCAGCAGCGCGACGCCACGGCGCATTGTTGGCCGTCAACGATCGCGCGGATCTCGCGATGGCTTCCGGTGCCGACATCCTCCACCTCGGCCAGAACGACATTCCGGTCCCCTACGCGCGAACCGTTGTCGGTGAAGACGTCGTCATCGGCCGTTCGACGAGCAGTCGCGCGCAGGCCAGTCTGGCCGCCATCGAAGAGGGCGTCGACTACTTCTGTACCGGACCGGTGTGGGCGACACCGACCAAACCGAATCGAAGTGCGTCCGGTTTGGAACTGGTTCGATCGACCGCCGACGCCGCGCCGCCGCGCCCCTGGTTCGCGATCGGCGGTATCGACGAGGAGCGCCTGCCAGAGCTGCTCGACGCCGGTGCCACACGCATCGTCGTCGTGCGTGCAATCACGCACGCGTCGGATCCCCAGGCGGCCGCGCAACGCCTCGCCGCAGCCGTCGCCGGACGCTGAAAACCGGTAACTGGCGACCGTCAACTGTTTGCCGGGCGATTCCGCACAGTTACGGGTCAGCACGCCTGACTCGAAACATGAACGGAAGTTGTCCGATCAGACAACAAACCCCCAGTTCCTAGGTGCGATTTGATGTCCGAAAAGTCGGAATGCGTGATCTTGATCACAGTTGCTCCGATTGCGTGTCACATCCCATTCGGTTTGTTGTAGTTTACCTCCAGTTACTAACTGAACCTAGGAGCACTAAATGGGATCCCTCGACACCGGCTCGCTCAGCACCGAATCGCTCGAAGACCTGAACCTCGGCAAGATCAGCGAGCTGCTCAAGCTCGGTATCACCGCGGTCAGCTTCATCACGGCGCTGAACTCGCTCAGCTGAGCCTCGTTTCGGTCGGGAGACCGAAACACGGAAGGGCCGGACTCCTGAGGAGTCCGGCCCTTCTGCTGTGTATATGACCTGTTGAGACTACGTCGCTACAACTGGGTATTGCTCGCCTCGGACAGGTTCTGATCACTGCCTTCAGGAGAATTACCCGACAACCATCCGAATCCGCCGTCCTCGAGCACGACGGTGTGCGGGTCGCCGTCCACCGACACAACCGGCTCGGTCCGGAGCTCAGGCCACGAGGAACCGAATCCCGGATGCAGCGGCAGTGAGTCGACGTCGGCTTCACGCACCCACCGCAACTCGGTGCTCTCACCGTTGGCAACCGTCGACAGTGGATGCGCAGCATCAGCCACGACGGTGGTGTACGTCCACCCGCTCTCGGCGCGCATCGTCACTACTTCCCCGCGAACGCGGACGGCGTCCTCGGCGATACCTGCTTCTTCGTGTGCCTCCCGGACTGCAGCGTGCGTCGTGCTCTCGTGTGAGTCCCGCGCTCCGCCGGGCAGTGCCCACGTTCCACCCTGATGACTCCACGCCGCACGATGCTGCAGCAAGACCATGGGTGATCCGTCCGAATCGGGGGCACGCAGAAGCAGTCCAGCGGCTCCGTGTTTACCCCAATGCCGAGTACCGTCCGATCCGATGGACCAACCGTCACCGTCACCACGCATCGACTACCTCGCTCCGCCTGCTCTCGCCGTTGTCCCACACTAACCGTTTCAATCTGCTCCAGGTGTAGGTGATGCTTATATGCTCGCGAAGATGCCCTGAATCATTTCTCGGCGGCATCATTTCTCGGTAGCCCGCGTACAGCAGCGAAGTGAGGTGCTCGATGGTCGACCGTGTCGTCCCGTCCATCGAACCCCGGTCGCTGCCGCCCTCCGAGGCCACGTCGGTATCGGCGGAAGACGAGCGCGCACTTCTGCGGCGCGAACTGCAGGCATTCATGTCGTCCACACCTGGCCGGCTGACCGTCGTCGGACTGATCCTGATCGCGATCACCTTGATCGCCGGACTTCTCGCCACTGCAGCGATCGAGAACCGTCAGGCAAATCTCGACCTCCTCCTCGTCGAAACCGAGCCTCTCGCCAACTCGGCCCAGAATCTCTACAGCGCGCTGTCATTGGCCGACGCCGCCGCGGCCACGGCCTTCATCTCCGGTGGCCTCGAACCCGCCGACGTACGCGACCGATACACGCAGTCGATCGGCGAGGCGTCGGCGGAGATCGTGCAGGCATCGGCCGGCCTCGACTCGACGGATCTTGCCGGCCACAGCGCGTTGACCACCATCTCGACCGACCTGTCCGTCTACACCGGGCTGGTCGAAACCGCACGGGCCAACAATCGCGTCGGAAACCCGGTCGGGGCAGCATATTTGAGCGAAGCCTCGCAGTTGATGCAAACCTCGCTGCTGCCGATGGCTCAGCAACTCCACGCCTCGCAGGAGACTTTGGTCTCCCAGGTACAGCGCGATTTCGAGACTCCACCGTGGTGGCCGATCGTGGCCTTCGTCCTCGTCCTGTGCGCACTGGTGGCTACCCAGGTGTACTTCTCCCGCAAGAGTCGCCGACGCTTCAACCTCGGGTTGATCCTTGCCTCGATTGCCGTTGCGGCAGCTCTGCTGTGGCTGCTCACGGTCGGACTGGTGTCTGCACTCGCCACCGGGCGCGCTCTCGACGCGGGCGCCGAGCCACTGCACGAACTGACCGAGGCGCGAATCATGGCGCAGCAAGCACGCACAGTCGAAACTCTCACATTGGCGCGACGGGATTCGACCGCCGAGGACAACGTCACGTTCACGCGCAAGGTCGACGCTCTGCGCGACACCCTCGAGCGCCTGCAAAACGATGATCGCGCGCGAGTGAACAGCGACGTGTTGACCGCCGCCCTCGACTCGCGCCAGCAGTGGGTGGCTGCGCACACGCGCATGTACAACAGCCTCGGAAACGGTGACTTCAATTCCGCCGCGGCCATCACCATCGGCGCCGGAGAACAGGATTCGGCCGCGGAGTACGGAAAGCTCGATCACGAACTCTGGCAGGGAATCGTGGATTCGCGGACAAATCTGCGTTCCGACGTCTCCTACGCCTCACGTGTGTTGGCAGCCTCTGCACCGGGCATGACCGTATTGGCAGTACTCGGAGTTGCCGGAATCTTCATCGGATTCTGGCCCCGACTGCGGGAGTACCAGTGACGGGAGTACCGGCAATGCGGAGGAAGAGCCCGGCTGCATGCGTCGCGGTTCTGGCGGCGGCGATGCTGGCACTCGCCGGTTGCGGTGCGGACCGAGTAGAAGACCTGAACAACGCGGCCACCACGTCGTACACGGAACCGCCGCTGCCGGCCGAGGCCACCATCGCGCCCAGCCCGACGCCGACGACTACCGCTTCGTGCACCAATCTCACCGCGAGCCTGCGGCCCACCCCCGCGGACGCATCTCCGCAACCGCCGACACCGAGCCTCGACGCCATCCGCGCCCGCGGGCGCCTGATCGTGGGCCTGGACACCGGTTCCAACCTCATGAGCTTTCGCGATCCGGCAACCGGGCGCCTCGAAGGTTTCGACGTGGACATCGCCCGCGAGATCGCCCGCGATCTGCTCGGCGACCCCGAGAAGATCGAGTACCGGATCCTGACATCCGACGACCGGATCGCGGCGCTCCAGGAATCCATGGTCGACGTTGTCGTCAAAACCATGACCATCACCTGTGAGCGACGCGAGAAGGTCGACTTCTCGACGCAGTACTTCTCCGCCGAGCAACGAATTCAGGTCTTGCAGGGTTCACCGGTGCGCGGCATCGACGACCTGGCAGGTAAGCGAGTCTGTGCCGCCCGGGGAACGACGTCGGCCACTCGAATTCAGCAGCTCCAACCCGAAGCTACCGTCGTCACAGTCCCGATGTGGTCCGACTGCCTCGTCGTCCTGCAACAGGGTCAGGTGGACGCGATCAGCACCGACGACACGATTCTCGCGGGCCTCGCCTCGCAGGATCCGTACCTGATGATGGTCGGCGGATCACTGGGCGTCGAACCGTACGGAATCGGCGTGAACAAGGACAACTCCGACCTGGTCCGATTCGTCAACGGAACACTGGATCGGATCCGCACTGACGGGACCTGGAACCGTATCTACGACCGCTGGCTCAGCGTCCTCGGTCCGTCACCCGGTCCCCCGCCGGCCGTCTACCGGGATTGAGGCAGACATGACCGAAGAGACCGGCCCCGAGCCCGACGCCACGCAGGCGTCCATGCGTCCCGAACCCGACGCCACCCAGGCGGTTCACCGCGAGCCTGACTCCACGCAGGCAGTTCACCGCGAGCCTGACTCCACGCAGGCATCCGTACGCCCCGAACCCGAAGCCACCGGCGCCTACGAGCGTCTCGAACCGACCTCGGCCCAGCTACGAGGAACCACGCCGTCCGCGTCCTCCTCCCCTACCGGCCGCTCCACCCGATCCCGGCGCAGTCGGTCGGGACGAAAGCTGCGCCTCGGCGGCGGCCTGGTGGAGGTTCCCCCCGTCCCGCAGATCGACCCGGCGTCGGCGGTGATGAGTGACCCGACCGTCCCCGAGCGCAAACGATTCTGTTGGAAGTGCAACGAACCGGTCGGCCGTAAGAGCGCAAGCACCAAGGCAACTCAGCACGGAACCTGCCCCAAGTGTGGTTCGACTTTCGACTTCCGTCCGCTCCTCGAAGAGGGGGAATTGGTCTCGGGTCAGTACGAGGTTCAAGGGCCCATCGCGCACGGCGGCCTGGGATGGATTTACCTCGCGATCGATCGCAATGTCAGCGACAGGTGGGTAGTTCTCAAGGGGCTCTTGCATTTCGGTGATTCCGAAGCCCAAGCCGTCGCGGTGGCCGAGCGTCAGTTCCTCGCCGAGGTCGCCAACCCCAGCATCGTCAAGATCTTCAACTTCGTCGAGCATCCGCGCCCGGACGGCACACCCATGGGGTACATCGTCATGGAGTACGTGGGCGGGCGATCATTGCGCGAGGTGCTGGCCGAATTCCCGGACGGCAAGCACATGCCGATCGAGCAGGCAATCGGCTACGTACTGGAAATCCTTCCGGCGCTGAGCTATCTGCATTCCACCGGCCTGGCGTACAACGACCTCAAACCCGAGAACGTGATGGTCACCGAAGACCAGCTGAAGCTGATCGACCTCGGCGCCGTGTCCGGAATCGAAGACTACGGATACCTGTACGGCACTGCGGGCTATCAAGCACCGGAGATCATCGAGACCGGCCCGACCATCGCCTCCGACATCTTCACCGTCGGAAGAACACTTGCGGTTCTCACCCTCGACATGCCGTCGAAGCACGGACGGTACCTCGACGGTCTCCCTGAACCCGAGGACGAGCCTCTGCTGCGCGATCACGAGTTCTTCCATCGCCTGCTGCTGCGCGCCACCGACCCGGATCCGAAGAAGCGATTCCAGTCTGCCGAGGAGATCGCGGGCCAACTCACCGGCGTTCTGCGAGAAATTCTCGCGGAGCAGACCGGGCAGGAGAATCCCGGACTGTCACTCGTGTTCAGCAGGCAGCGAACGTCTTTCGGCACCGATGAATTGGTCGGGCAAACCGATGTGTACGTCGACGGTGTCAGCCACGACGCTGCTCTCGATCCTCGCGAAGTTGCGCACGCACTTCCCATTCCGTTGGTCGACCCCACAGATCCGAGTGCGCCGTTGCTTGCGGCTGCGGTGCACAGCGAACCGTCTCAGACTCTCGATGCGCTCAAGCATGCCCGTGAGAACGGCATCGACCGAACGTCCGGCACACCGGCGGCCGCCATCTCCGGAGAAGTTCGACTGGCCGAGGCCAAGGCGCATCTCGATCTCGGCGATCCGGAGACCGCGCTGACTGTTCTGGACGAACTCCACCGATCCATCGGAGATCACTGGAAGATCGAGTGGTATCGAGGGCTTGCAGCGTTGCAACTGGACCGATTCGAGCCCTCCTTCAGTCATTTCGAATCGGTCCTGAACGCGCTCCCGGGCGAGGCCGCACCCAAACTCGCGTTGGCGGCAACAGCAGAACTGATCCTCCAGCATTGGGAGAGCGACGACCCGGACCAGTGGTGCCGCTTCTCCGAGAAGTACTACCGCACCGTCTGGCGGACCGAACGGAACTACGTGAGCGCAGCATTCGGGCTCGCCCGACAACTCGCCGATCACGGCAACAAGAAGGCAGCCATCCCAGCCCTCGACGAAGTCCCCACGTCTTCCCGGCACTACAACGTCGCACGGATGTCGAGCGCTCTGACGATGCTGTCCGGCGTTCCGATCGCCGAACTCGACGAATCGACTCTGCGGGAAGCTGCCCGTCGCGTTCGGGCGCTACCGGCTGAGGAGAGTCGAAGTCTGCAGATGCGAACCCTGGTGTTGGGTACGGCACTCGATTGGATTCGCTACGGCAATCGCTCGCACACCGAACTCGAACCCATCCTCGACCTGCCCTTCACCGAGCAAGGTCTACGCACCGGAGCCGAAGCCTGCCTTCGCGCCCTCGCTCGCGCCACGACCTCCCGCACACACCGCTACGCACTCGTGGACCGGGCGAATGCGGTGCGTCCGCGCAGCAATTTCTGACGGACGCCCGAGATTTACAGCGCGGCCACCAAAGCCTTCGCCGCGCGAGCGATCGCCAACTCCTCGTTGGTGGGGACCACCAGCACCTCGACGTCCGACGTGGATGCGGAGATACGACGCTCGTCGCGGCTCTTCGCCTCGTTGAGAGCCGGGTCGACCTCGATGCCCAGACGGGAGAGGCCGGCCAGACTGTCGCGTCGTACGTCGATGTTGTTCTCCCCGACGCCACCGGTGAAGGTGATGACGTCGACGCCGCCGAGTTGAACGATGAAGGCGCCGATGTACTTACGCAGCATGTGGACGTAAACGTCGTACGCAAGTTGTGCGTCGTCGTCGCCGCCCTCGATCAGTGCGAGCAGAGCACGAAAATCATTGACTCCCGAAAGCCCCTTCAAACCGGAACGACGATTGAGGAGGTCGTCGATCTCGTCGACCTTCATTCCCGAGTTGCGGTTGAGGTGCAAGATGATGCCTGGGTCGATGTCGCCGCTGCGAGTACCCATGACAAGGCCCTCGAGCGGGGTGAGGCCCATCGTGGTGTCGATGGCCTTGCCGCCCTTGATCGCCGAGGCTGAAGCGCCGTTTCCGAGGTGCAGGACTATCTGATTCAGCTCGGCCGGATCTTTGCCGAGGAAGTCCGCGACTCGTCCAGACACGTATTCGTGTGAGGTCCCGTGGAAGCCGTACCGGCGAATCTGGTTGGCCTTGGCCACATCCCGATCTATCGCGTACGTGGACGCTGCGGCAGGCAACGTATGGAAGAACGCCGTGTCGAACACGGCTACGTGCGGAACGTCCGGCAGTTCTTCGCGCGCCACCTCGATACCGATCACGTTGGCCGGATTGTGCAGCGGCGCAAGGTTCGACAGATCCGCGATGGCTTTCACGACGCCGTCGTCGATGAGCGTCGGCGAATAGAAGATGTCGCCGCCGTGCACGACTCGGTGACCGACTGCGATGATTCCTGCCTCGCTCAGCGGCCGTCCGACCTCGGCGACGATGTCGAGCACCATCTTCAGGCCCGCTCGGTGATCGGCGATGGCGAGGCTTCGGTCTTCGACTCCGGTGCGGTGGTTGTAGACGATGTGGCCGTCTGGTTCACCGATGCGCTCGATGAGGCCGTGCGCCACCGATTCCGCTGTATCCGGATGCACGAGTTGAAATTTGATGGATGACGAGCCGGAATTGATGACCAGTACGGTGCCGTCGCTCACGCTTGCGCTCCCTGTGCCTGAATTGCCGTGATAGCCACGGTGTTGACGATGTCCTGGACCAACGCTCCACGAGAGAGGTCGTTGACCGGCTTGTTCAGTCCCTGCAGAACCGGGCCGACGGCGATAGCGCCGGCACTGCGCTGCACTGCCTTGTAGGTGTTGTTACCGGTGTTCAGGTCCGGGAACACGAACACCGTGGCCTTGCCCGCCACCAGAGAATCCGGCATCTTCTTGTCGGCGACACTCTGCTCGACGGCGGCGTCGTACTGAATGGGTCCTTCCACCAACAGGTCCGGTCGGCGCTCGCGCACCAAAGCGGTTGCGGTGCGAACCTTGTCGACGTCGGCTCCACTGCCCGAATCGCCGGTGGAGTACGAGAGCATCGCGATGCGCGGATCGATCCCGAACTGCGACGCCGTCTGTGCCGACGAGATGGCGATGTCCGCCAACTGCTCCGACGTCGGGTCCGGGACCACGGCGCAGTCACCGTAGGAGAGCACGCGGTCGGCCAGGCACATCAGGAAGATGCTCGAAACCGTCGAGACGCCGGGGGCTGTCTTGATGATCTCGAACGAGGGCCGGATCGTGTGAGCGGTGGTGTGGGCGGCACCGGAGACCATGCCGTCGGCAATACCCAAGTGCACCATCATCGTTCCGAAGTACGAGATGTCGGCGATCACCTCGCGTGCCCGCTCGATGGTCATGCCCTTGTGCGCCCGCAGCGCGGTGTATTCCTGTGCGAAGCGCTCGGTGTACTCGGACTGCGCGGGTGCGAGTACCTGTGCGCCGCTGATGTCGACGCCGAGTTCCGCTGCGCGTCGACGCACACTGGGTTCGTCGCCGAGGATCGTCAGGTCGGCAACCTGGCGCTGCAGTAGCCGGCCGGCCGCGCGCAGGATCCGGTCGTCGTCACCCTCCGGGAGGACGATGTGCTTGCGATCGCGTCGAGCGCGGTCGATCAGCTTGTACTCGAACATCTGTGGGGTCACGACGGACGGGATCGGCAGTGCCAGTCGGTCCATCAGGACGTCGGCGTCGACGCGCTGTTCCATCAAACTCAGCGCGGTGTCGACCTTTCGCTGAGATCCGACTGCCACGCGTCCGCGGGTTTGGGCTGCGGCGCTTGCGGTGTCGAAAGTGCCGAGGGTTGTCGTCAGGATCGGTAGACGCTGTTTCAGGCCGGCCATCAACGCCGCGATGGCCGGGTGCGGCGTGATCCCGCCGTTCATGATGATGCCCGCCAGCGACGGAAATCCCTCTGCCTCATGCGCATTGAGCAACGCGAGCAGCACGTCCGAGCGATCGCCCGGAGCGATCACGACCATGCCTTCGACCAGACGCTCGAGGATGTGCTCGGCGGTCATGCCGCCCACCATCACCTTCAGTGCCTCGCGGTGCAGCAGTTCCGGGTCACCCGAATACAACTCGCCGCCGGTGGCCTCCATCAACTCCGCCATCGTGGGCGAGACGAGCAACGGAATCTCCGGCAGGCTCCACGTCGGAACACCGATGTCGGACAGGGCTGCGGTGACCTCGTCGAGCTTGTCGGGATCGCAACGGTTGGCGACGACGGCGAGCAGATGGGCGTGGTTGGCGGCCAACTCGGCGGCGCACAGGTGCGCGAGCTGAGCGACCTCCTCGACGCTGCGCCGAGCGCCTCGAACCGCCAACAGAACCGGCGCTCCGAGGTTCACGGCGATGCGGGCGTTGAAGCTCAGTTCGCTGGGGCTTGCGACGTCGGTGTAGTCACTTCCGATGATCACGACGGCGTCGCACTGCTCGGCCACGGTGTGGTACTTCGCGACGATGTCGGCCAGTGCGGCTTCGGGGTCGGCGTGAACCTGCTCGTAGGTGACGCCGAGTGCGTCGGCGTAGGAGAGATCGGCGGTGGTGTGCTCCAGCAGCAGTTCGAGGATGTAGTCGGTTTCCTCGGTCGAGCGGGCGATCGGGCGGAAGACACCGACCCGGGCGACGGTCGCGCACAGCATCTGCAGCACGCCCAGCGCGATGGTGGATTTTCCGGTGTCACCTTCAGGAGAGGCGACGTAGACACTCGACACGGCAGCGGGCGCTTCTGGCATGCCCAACAGCCTAGTGTGGGCCGCCGCCCACCTTGCCACTGATCGTGGTCACGCTCACGCTCGTGCCGACAACCGGCCGCTACGAGAAAGACGAACGGTGTCTGCCACACGTCGAGTGGCAGACACCGTTCAGTTGATCTCGGGAATCAGCCCAGAGCGCGCAGGCGCGGCGCCAGGTCACGCTCGAACAGTTCGAGGAACCGGCGCTGATCATGGCCGGGTGCGTGGAACACCAGGTGATTGAGACCGGCGTCGACGTAGGCCTTGACCTGCTCGACGGCGTCGTCGGGATCGGAAGCGACGATCCAGCGCTTAGCCACCTGCTCGATGGGCAGAGCGTCGGCAGCTGCTTCCATTTCGATCGGGTCCTCGATGCTGTGCTTCTGCTCCGGCGTCAGGGACAGCGGAGCCCAGAAACGCGTGTTCTCGAGTGCGGCCTCCGGGTCGGTGTCGTAGCTGATCTTGATCTCGATCATCTTGTCGATGTCGGCGACGTCGCGCTCGGCCTTGGCTGCGCCCTCGGCAACCGCCGGAAGCAACTTCTCGGTGTAGAGCTCCATGCCCTTGCCGGAGGTGCAGATGAAGCCGTCACCGGCACGTCCCGCGTACCGGGCGACAACGGGTCCACCGGCCGCGATGTACACGGGAATCCCACCCTCGGGGACGTCGTAGATCGACGCGCCACGAGTGGTGAAGTACTCACCTTCGAAGTCGACACGATCGCCCAGCCACAGCTCACGCATCAGCCGCACCGACTCACGCAGGCGCGCGAAGCGTTCCTTGAACTCGGGCCACTCGCCCTGGAAGCCGGTGGCGATCTCGTTGAGAGCCTCACCGCTGCCGACGCCGAGCATGATGCGCCCCGGGTAGAGGCATCCCATTGTCGCGAACGCCTGAGCGATGACCGCCGGGTTGTAGCGGAACGTCGGCGTCATCACGGACGTGCCGATCTGCACGCGCTCGGTGCGCTCACCGACGGCCGTCATCCAGGCGAGCGAGAACGGCGCGTGTCCACCGTTGTGGCGCCACGGCTGGAAATGATCGCTCACCGCAACGGAATCCATGCCGTGCTGCTCTGCCAGAACTGCCAGCTCTACCAGTTCGCGAGGGCCGAATTGCTCAGCCGATGCCTTGTATCCGAGCTTGAGTTCCTGCGCCACCGTGCACTCCCTTGTCGTCTGTTTCGTTTACTTCTCTGACGTGCTTCTCGTTCTTTGCAGACTATCCAGACACCGCTCGGACTTCTCTGCCTGTCTCAGCGAGCGAGGCTGGTAACCACCGTTGCCACACCGGCTGCGACGGCAACCCCGGCCAATGCCAGTGCAAACAGCCACAATGCGTGCGGTTCCGGCATCGCCGCTCCGTCCTCTAGCGCCTTCTTCACCTGTAGCCAGCGTCGCATACCCACGAGGGCGGCCGCCGCGGCGAGAGCGATCAGCGTCAGACCGAGAGTCGTACGAACCCACCCGGTACTCCATTCCGGCACCAACTGGACGACGGCAATGCCGCCCGCCAGCAGGGCAAGCGAGCTACGCATCCACGCGAGGAAGGTGCGCTCGCTGGCAAGGGTGAATCGCTCGTCCGGGCGGTTCGGTTCACTCATGCGTGCTCGCCTCCGTGGGGTGCCACCAGATCCGGGTCCTGACGCCAGTCGTAGACGACCTCGGTGCGCAGAACGATGTCCTGCAACGATCGTCGTCGTCGATCGACCGCCGACCACAGCAATCCGAAGGCGAAGAGCACGCAGAGCACCGCTCGGATGAAGGCCAACGGCCAACGGACCAGCCGGTGACCCGACGTGATCACCCGAAGCCCCATCACGAGGGAGCCGACGGTCCGGCCGGTGGTCGCCCAACAGGCGGTCAGATACGCCACCGAGACACCGAGAAATGCCGTCGTGGACAGGAAGATTCCCGGTTCCGAGAACGTGAAACTCTGCGGCGAGAAGAGCAGTCGGACGAAGGCGAAGCCCACGTACACGGAACCCATCAGGAGCAGGACGACGCCCAGGTCGATCAGTCCGGCGAGTCCACGGGTGACGATGCCGGCCGGGCCGGAACTCTCCTGGGCCACTAGCGTTCGCCTGCGTTCGTCTTCGGATCGGTCTCTGGTGACGGCTTTTCTGGTGACGGTGCGTTGTCGCGGCCGAACAGGCGGCCGACGAACCCGGCGACAGCGTCGTCCGCCTGCATGCCCTGCACGCGCGCCCCGTGCACGGCCTCGGTGGAGAGTGAACCGGTCGATTCACGAATCATCTGGGGGAGGTCGACACCCTCGATGACCTGGTCGGCGATCTTGACGAGGTCGATGCGGTTGACCTGGCGTTCGAGGTCGACCGTGTCGACTATGCCGTCGAGGTCGAGACGGTCGATCACAGCTTTGACGTCGAGGCGGCTCGCGATCTCGTCCACGTCGACCCGGTCGATGATCGGTTCGAGCGAGACCCGTTCGGCAATCTTGTCCACGTCGATGTTCTCGGCGATCTTGTCGATGTCGACGTGGTCGACGACGATTTTCGTGATGTCGACTTCGGCCAGAGCAGCGTCGACGACAGCTTTGATCACCGTCCTCAACGTGGAATCGGCAAATTCCGCCGTCGAGCGGATCGCGTCAGTGCCGCGAGTGGTGACCTGGGTGATCGCGTCGTCGAGGGTGCCACCGACTACGGGGATCCGCTGCATCGAATCAAGGGCGAGACCAGCGGTTCTGCGCGCCGCACCGGCCGTGATCGCAGCCAGCCCGAAAGCCAGCCGAATCACGTCGGATTCGGGGTGGTGCGACTGCGATCCCACGCAATTGTCTCCATCTTCTTATACGACTGTTACCCGGACATTCGTCACTCCTCTTCGCATTGTGCCACTGTTGGAAGGCACAAATACGCTGTCCGGCTTGCGCCTGGGGGGAAATATGAAGACACGTCGATTCACGGTTCGGCTGACGATGGCGGTGGCCATGGCCGCCGGCTTTCTCGGCCTCAGCGCGCCGACCGCGAGCGCGGATTCCGTGGTCAGTCGCATCGACGTCTACTCCCCGTCGATGGACCGCTGGATCGCCAACGACGTGATTTCCCCGGCCGGAGGTGGCCCCGCGCCGACCTTCTATCTGTTGACCGGCGTCGGCGGCGGCGAGGACGGAATCTCGTGGTTCAACAACACCGGAGTTCGTGACTTCTTCGACGACAAGCACGTCAACGTGGTCATGCCGGTCGGCGGCAAGTTCAGCATGTACACCGATTGGAACGCCGACGATCCGGTGCTCGGCCGCAACAAATGGCAGACGTACCTCACCAAGGAACTACCGGCGGCGGTCAACGCTCGGTACAACACGACCGGCGTCAACGCTCTGGGCGGTGTGTCGATGGCGGGTGGACCGGTTCTGGACCTCGCGATCCAGTCGCCGGGCACCTATCGCGCCGTCGGCTCGTACAGTGGCTGTCCGCGCGCCGGCGACCCGCTCGGTCAGGCAGCGGTGCGCTCGATGGTCGAGATACTCGGCGGCGGCAACGCAGCCAACATGTGGGGTCCGTGGGGTAGCCCGCAGTGGGCTGCGCACGACCCGCTGATCAACGCCGAGAAACTGCGCGGGACAGCGTTGTTCATCTCCACCGGCAATGGCCTTCCCGGCCCGGTGGACGGAATCAATTCACTGGCCATGGCTGCCGGCGTCGTTCCCGGCGCTGTGCTCGAAGGCATCACCAACATGTGCACCGCCGCTCTGCAAGGTCGATTCGGCCAGCTCGGGATTCCCGCGACGTTCAGCTTCCGACCCGAGGGCACCCACACCTGGGGGCTCTTCGAAGCCGACATGCGTGCGTCGTGGCCGATGATCGCCGGCGCTATCGGGGCGTGAGCTTCGCCGCCCTCATCGCAGGCCGTGGCCTCAGGTGAGACTGCGCGCCCAGTCCCGCATACCGGCGGGGCCGGTGCCAGTGGCGTATTCAGCGAACAACCTTCGCGATTCGTCACGGCGAATTCCGCCGAGCACTTCACGCGGCTTACAGAAAAACGGAAGCTCCACGGGCGGCGCCCAAAGCTCCACGAGTTCCTTTGCGCCGTCGTTCGGGGATTCGAGAGCGAACCACACCCGGGTCACACCGAGCGTGATCGCCGCACCCATGCACATCAGACATGGTTCGAGATTGACCGCCAAGGTCAATTCTCCTGACGCTCGAGTGAACCCGAGAGCCTCGTCGGCCTGCAAGATCGCTTGAAGGTCCGCATGGACTACCCGTCGGCCTAGTGCCCGTTCTTGCGTATACGCCCGCCCGAGCACACGGTCGTCGTCGAACACGACTGCGCCGATCGGCATCTCCCCGAGCTCCATGCCCTCACGCGCTACGTCAAGAGCAAGCGCAAGCGCATCTCGAGGTGAAAACATCATTCGACACTAATGGACCAGGCGAGCTCATGCTGCGAGTAGTGCGGGTAGTCCCCATTCCTTGGCCAGCAGCTCGTACGAGCGCAGGCGATCCTCGTGCCGATAGGTCACCCCGGTGATCACCAATTCGTCCGCCCCGGTGAGCTTCTGCAAACTCTCGAGCCTGTCGGCGACGGTGGTAGGTGAACCAACGAACTGCGTGATCAGCCGATCCTCCACCACTGCTTTGTCGGCATCGGAAAGTGGGAGCGCCGTCGCCGGATCGGGATACGGTATTGCTCCGTGCCCGCTGCGGATGCTGTGTGTCCAGTGTCCGAACGTCGACGCCAACTCTCTCGCCGTCGCATCGTCTTCCGCAGCAACAACATCCGCGGACACGACCACGTACGGCTCCGAGAGGACGTCCGACGGGCGGAATGCTGCGCGGTACGCCTCGACGGCATCGAGCGTACTCGACGGCGCCACATGATAATTCGCACCGAACGGCAATCCGAGCCGTCCCGCGAGCTCGGCGCTGGGGCCTGCACTGCTTCCGAACACCCACAATTCGACGTCGGCATCCTCGCCGGGACTGGCGTGCAAGTCGATGCCGTCACGGGTGCGGTGAGTGCCGTTCAGGAGCGAAAGTATGTCGTCGACCTGCTGCTCGAAATCGGGCGCCTGCGCTCCCGGAAAGGCCAGCGCCTCGAACGACGCCTGCAAGCGCGGTGACGTGAGTAGCCCGGTCGGATCGAAGGGCGCCGGGATCACGACGCCCTCACGCACGACCGCCTCCCGCTTCGATTCTGCCGGGGCAGGCGTTCCGGCAGCGACGGCGCGAAGTGCCTCCACCCGACGCTGTCCGCTGCGCCCGATACCGAGATCGATACGACCCGGGTACAACGCTTCGACGGTACCGAAGGCCTCGACCACCTGAGCTGCCGTGTTGTTGCCCAGCAGCACGGCGGCCGAGCCAACGTGAATGGTGTTGGTCGCGGCCGCAATCAGTCCGACAAGCACGGCCGGTGACGAGCTCGCTACGCCGACGAAGTGGTGTTCGGCGACCCAGTACCGCTTGTATCCCCACGCTTCGGCAGAACGAGCGAGGTCCAACGAGTTCCGCAAGGCCTGGCGGGCCGTTCCGCCCTCACTGATCGGCGAGAGGTCGAGTACGGACAGCGGCGCGCTCACCTCGGTGCGCTTCCGTCGCGGGTATTCGGGGTCTTCTCGCCGGCTTCCACCGCGAACGGCAAACGATTCTCGGCGGGAGCGACGGGGCACGTCGCGTAATCGGTGAAGGCGCAGGGCAGGTTCGACGCCCGATTGAAATCGAGGACTACCGCACCACCGGGCTCCGGTGCGCTCACGTGCAGCGAGCGTGCGGCCGGGTAGGTGGACACACCACTGGTCGCATCGGTGAACAGGATGTGAAAGCCGTTGTCCTTGCCCGCGAACGCAATCAGCGTGTGCGTTTCACCGTCGTGTTCGAAGCCGATGGTTCCCCTGGCGTCGTGATGATGCTCGAGGCGCTCGACGACCGCGCCCGTCGTGACCGTGCGAGCCTCCTCGAAAGCAGTGAAGACACCGTCGATGCGCCACTGCGGATTCGGCTCGAAGGTCGGAATGCCACTGAACCGTGTCAATGCCGGGGCCGACGAATCATGAATCCGCAGTGCCACCTCACCGGTGCGGCGGATGACCTCGACCAGCCGTGCACCCTGCTTGACGATCAGTCCCGGCGCACCCTCGATCGGATTCAGAGTGGCTGAACCGTCCACTGCGACACCGTCGATCGAGAGGTCGTCAGCCGGTGTCGCGGTGACGACAACGGCATTCGCGTCGGCGCGCCATGCACCCGGCAGATCCGCGAAGGTGGAATCGGTGTCCACCAGCCAGTGCAACGCAGTCAAGCTCAGCCAGCCGAGTGGCTCACTGAAGGTGGCGTCGCGCGAGGCATGCCAAACATTCCAATCGCCGGTGAAGGTGCTGGTGGACGTGTCGGTAACGGTCATGATGCGCGGACTCCTTCAGCCTGCTCGTGCGGGTGGCGCAGCCCCAGATGGCTGCGCAAGGTGGTTCCTGAGTATTCGGTGCGGAAACTGCCGCGGTCCTGCAGCTCCGGTACGACCGTGTCGATGAACTCGTCGAGGCCACCGGGGGTGAGGTGGGGAACGAGGATGAATCCGTCGCTCGCGTCGCCCTGGACGTAGCTGTCGATCTCGGCAGCCACCTCGGCGGCACTGCCCACGAACTGTTGGCGGGCAGTCACTTCGATGATGAGTTCACGGATGCTGAGGTTTTCGGCCTCCGCCTTCGCACGCCACTGATCGGCGACCGCTCGCGGATCCTTGACGTGCCGGACGCGTCCGCGGGTGATGTTGACGTCGTCCGACGGATCTTCCTTCGGCAAGGGGCCGTCGGCGTCGTACTGCGAAAGGTCTCTGCCCCAAACCTGTTCGAGAAAAGCTATGGCAGTCTGGGGCCCGACCTGCTGCCGACGAATGTGATACGCCTTCTCCTGTGCGTCCGCGGCGTTGTCACCGAGGACGAAGGTGGCAGCGGGGAGAATCTTGAGGTCTGCGTGCGTGCGTCCGTACTTGGCCAAGCGTCCCTTCACGTCGGCGTAGAAGGCCTTGCCTGCTTCGAGCGTTCCGTGTCCGGTGAAGATGGCGTCCGCCTTGGCCGCGCCGAACTCGCGTCCTTCGTCGGAGTCCCCTGCCTGCAACAGAACTGGGTGCCCCTGTGGACTCCGAGGAACCTCGAAGCGTCCGGCGATGTCGAACTGCTTACCGGAGTGTTGGAACTGGCCGACCTGCTGGTCGGTGGCAAAAATACCGCGCTCACGGTCGATGATCGGACGATCGATGCTCCAACTGTCCCACAGCGTCCGCACTGCGTCGACCAACTCGTTGGCTCGTGCATACCGCTCGGCATGCTCCAGATACCCACCGCGGCGGAAGTTCTCGCCGGTGAATGCATCCGAGGAGGTCACCAGGTTCCAGGCGGCGCGGCCCTCGGAGAGATGATCGAGCGTCGAGAACTGCTTGGCCAACTCGTACGGCTCGTTGAACGTGGTGTTGATCGTCCCGGCCAGGCCGAGATGCGTTGTCACTCCGGCAACCGCGTTGAGAATACTGAAAGTGTCGGGGCGACCGACCACGTCGAGGTCGTGAATCTTGCCCTGATGCTCGCGTAGGCGCAAACCCTCTGCGAGGAAGAAGAAGTCGAACAATCCGCGTTCGGCACTGCGTGCGAGATGCTCGAAGGAGCTGAACTCGATCTGGCTCTTGGACGCCGGATCGGTCCACACCGTGGTGTTGTTCACGCCGGGGAAGTGAGCGCCCAGATGAACTTGCTTGCGAATCCTGTTCTGTGTCATCGGTGTTCCTGTTCTTTTCTCGCGCTACGCGAACTGATTGACGGGCAACTCGAAGCCCAACCGCTCGCGCAGCGTGGGGGCGATACTCGGTCGCGGATTGAGAGTTGGCACCACGTCCGTCGCAATCTTTTCCACTGCGGCGGCCAGTGCCAGCGGGCGCAGAACTACTCCGTCGACCCCGGCAAGCCCACCGATCTCGCGCAGCAGCGCAGTCAAACCCGCGCTGTCACCGCGATAGAACAGCGAGTGCGGGGTGTACGGTGCTCCCGCCCATTCCTCGAGTTCGGCCAAGGCGTCGTCGGCCGCTCCGCGGTCGGCGCCGAGAAGAACGTCGACATCGAGAAGAACCCTGACGCTTCGCCCGAGGGCAGCGGCACTCGAATGGACCAGCTTGGCCGTGGCTTTCGCCTCACCGAGGTCGGTTGCCGAGATCCGAATCAGATCTCCGCGCGCAACAGCGAGGTCGCGAGCCTCCGGTCGACTGGCGTCGACGGCGATCAGTGGCTGCCCCTGCGGGGAGCGCGGTGTGATGGACGGACCCTTGACGGAAAAGTTCTTTCCCTCGAAATCGATGTAGTGCAGCTTGTCGCGATCGATGAATCGTCCGCTCGCCGCGTCACGTATCTCGGCGTCGTCCTCCCAGCTGTCCCACAGCCGGCTGACCACCTCGATCGCCTCGGAGGCTTCTTCCCACGCGGACTCCGGAGCCTGCACCGCCTTCCGGCCGAACAATGCTGCCTGCTCGGCGGTGTCGGACACCGCGACCTGCCAGCCGGCCCGCCCCGCGGAGGAGTAGTCGATACTCGCGACGGCCTTCGAGATGTGGAACGGTTCGGTGTGTGTGACCGTCGCCGTGGGGATCAGGCCGATACGCGAGGTCACAGCACTGAGCCGCGCTGCAGTCGCCACAGCCTCCAACCTGCCCCGCACGGCGTGCCGGCCCTCGGATTGCAGTCCGAAAGAATCCGGGAGGAATGCCAGGTCTACGCCACCCCGATCCGCGGCGGTCACCAGGTCCACCCAGTACGACGGCGTGAACAGAACTTCGGCGCGTGAGTCCTCGCGCCGCCAGGAATACGGATGAGCGCCGGTG
The DNA here is from genome assembly GCF_016598535.1 of Rhodococcus sp. P-2. Taxonomy (GTDB): domain Bacteria; phylum Actinomycetota; class Actinomycetes; order Mycobacteriales; family Mycobacteriaceae; genus Rhodococcus_F; species Rhodococcus_F baikonurensis. The sequence continues at coordinate 5,358,493 of NZ_CP066779.1, forward strand.
CCCTCGAATTCGAGGCCGACCAGGAATGCTCCGGAACTACGCTCGGACATGTTCGGCCTTTCGTGTCGAATGATCCCGCCCGGGGATCGCGTCGAGAAGTGTGCGGGTGTACTCGTTTCGGGGATTGTCGAAAATCTCGGTGGTAGTGCCGATTTCGAGCAATCTCCCGGCCTGCATGACGCCGACGACGTCGCTGATCTGGCGAACTACCGCCAGATCGTGGGAGATGAAGAGATAGGTCAGGCACAGTTCTCGCTGCAACTCGTCGAGTAGAGCCAGAATCTGCGCTTGCACCGAGACGTCGAGAGCGGATACCGGTTCGTCGAGAACGAGCAGGTCCGGCTTCAGCGCGAGCGCGCGGGCGATCGCCACCCGTTGACGCTGACCGCCCGAGAGTTCGGCAGGCTTGCGACTGAGGAACTGCTCGGGAAGTGCAACCTGATCGAGCAACTCTGCTGCACGAGTCTGCTGCTGGCTGCCTCCACCAACCTTGAAGGCCCGCAGCGGCTCCGCCACGATGTCCTGGACGGACAATTTCGGGTCGAGCGATGCATAGGGGTTCTGGTACACGAGCTGGATCTTTCGACGCAGCTCGCGCAGGTCGCTGCCCTTGACCTTCGTGATGTCGTGGCCGTCGAAGGAGATGGTGCCGGCATCCGGCTGTTCCAATCGCACGGCGATGCGCGCCGTGGTCGACTTGCCCGAGCCCGACTCCCCCACCAGCGAGACGGTCTGTCCCCGCGGAACAGTCAGCGATACTTCGTTCACCGCGGTGATCGAACTCCCGCGTCCGACGTTGAACCGCTTGGTGATTCCGGTCAACGTCAACAGCGGGCTCGTGTCCTGGCGGACCGGGCGATCGACCGGTCCCGAGGACAGGCTCGGAGCCGAGTTGAGAAGTTTCTTCGTGTACTCGTGTCGCGGGTTGTCCAGAATATCTGCGGTACGGCCGGATTCGACGATTCTGCCGCCCTGCATGACCAGGATCCGGTCCGCACGATCTGCGGCCACTCCAAGGTCGTGCGTGATCAGGAGCACGGCGGCACCGGATTCGGCGATCCGCTCGTCGAGATGGTCGAGAATGCGTCGTTGAACCGTGACGTCGAGAGCACTGGTCGGCTCGTCGGCGATGATGAGGGCCGGGTTCGCGACGAGCGCGATTCCGATCAGAACTCGTTGCCGCATACCGCCGGACAGCTCGTGTGGGTACTGGCGTGCTCGGATCTCCGGTCGGTCGATACCCGCGCGCTCGAGCACCTCGACGGCGTCCAACCGCGCTTTGCGACGGTCGGCGAGGCCGTGGATCCGCAGGACTTCGGCAACCTGGTCGCCGATCCGCGTTACAGGGTTGAGCGAAGTCGTCGGATCCTGCGGCACCAAACCGACACGCGCGCCGCGGATTCGCTGCCACGCACGGTCGGAGTACGAGTCGATTCGTTCACCTTCGAACTCGACGGTCCCGCCGGTGACGTGACCGCTGCCGGCGAGCAGACCCAATATCGCGTGGGCCGTGGTCGACTTACCCGAACCCGATTCCCCGACCACCGCAACTACTTCACCACGGCCGACGGTGAAGCTCACGCCGGATACCGCGGGCTCGTTTCCGTAGGAGATCTGTAGGTCGGTGACGGAAAGCAACTGATCCTCGGTCGTGCTCATCGTCGGTTGTTCCTTTCGATCTCGTGGCCGATTCGGTGTGCCGAGATGACCACGGCGACAATCGCGAGACCGGGAAGTGTTGTCATCCACCAGGCATTGGCGAGGAAATTGCGTCCCTCGGATACCAGCGATCCCCATTCAGGGGTAGGTGGAACGGCGCCGAATCCCAAGAAGCTCAGTGCCGACACGGCAAGCACAGCCTGCCCGAACTCGACTGCGGACAGCGCGACCACGGGCGCGTAGGAGTTGGGCAGCACATGCCGACGCAGGACACCGAGCCACTGCACACCCGAACTGAACGCGGCCTCGACGTACTGAGCGCCGCGCACCCGCATCACTTCGGCACGCATCACTCGCGCAAAGTTCGCGACCATGCTGACGCCGACCGCGATGGCGACGTTGATGGTGCCGAACCCGAGTGCGGTCACCAATGCCAACGAAAGCAGCAGCGCCGGAATGGACAGCAGAACGTCGACGATGCGCATCAGCACGGCGTCGACGACACCACCGACGAAACCCGCAAGCAGACCGATGAGCGATCCCGCCACCAATGCGATTCCCACCGCGACCAAGGTCGCGGTCAGGGACAGCGCGGCACCGTGCACGAACCGTGTGTAGAGGTCACGTCCGAGATTGTCGGTTCCGAACCAGTGAGCCAGGCTCGGGCCCTGCAGTTTGTCGGCAGGGACACCGGACAGCGGATCGCCACTGGCGAAGAATCCGGGTGCGACGGCAAAGCCGATCGCAAGCAACACGATCAGCACCGGAATGACCAGACCAGGCTTGCGGATCCAACCGATGGCAGTGGACCTTCGGCGTGAAACCACTGGCTCCTTCGCCTCGACGCTCGGATCGAGGAGTAGGGGTTCGATCAATGTGTCAGACATGGGCCGGCTCCAGATCGGTCGAGCTTTCGATATTCGACTTTTCGGTGTGACTCTTCTTCGTCTGGATGATCCGTGGATCTATCAAGGGGTAGAAGAGGTCGACCGCGAGGTTGACGAGCACGAACACGAGAGAGGCGAACACGACGACTCCCTGCACCACCGGGATGTCCTGCGCCATCACCGACGTCTGAGTCAGACGCCCGACGCCCGCGCGGGAGAACACCGTTTCCACGACCACCGAGCCGGCCAGTAGCGTGCCGACCAGCACTCCGGCGATGGTGAATGCCGGAATACTCGCCAGTCGCAACGCGTGACGGGTCTGCACGCGCCATCGGCTCGCGCCCTTGGCGTACGCAGTCTCCACGTGCGGCGAACGTAGCGTCGACTGCAGGCTGGTCGTGAGCACCTGCGCGATCACCGCGCCGGTCGGGATCGCCAAGGTGATCGCCGGAAGAATCACCGTTGCGAAACCTTTGTCGCCGAATGCCGGGAAGATGTGCAGACGGAACGAGAAGAGCTGCAGGAGAATCAAGCCCACCCAGAAAGTAGGCACCGCCACACCCAGCGGCGGCAGCGAGAACAACAGGTTCGCGAGCCACCGCTTGCGGGTGTAGGTAGCGAAGAATGCGATCGCCACTCCGAACAACACGGCCAGAACCAAAGCGGTGGTTGCCAGCACCAGAGTGCTGGGCAGCGCCGAGAAGATGGCGTCCGTCACCGACTGGCCGGTGGAGATGGACGTACCGAAATCACCGCGAAGAGCGTTTGTCAGCGATGTCCAGTACTGCACCCACACCGACTGGTCCAAGCCGTACCGTGCCCGAAGCTGATCGAGGGCAGCCTGATCCACTGCAACACCCTGACCGGACGAGTCGGCAGCCATGCTGACCGGATCGCTCGGCAAGAGGAACAGAATCACGAACGAGATGGTGAAGGCGGCCCACAGAACCACTGCGGCCTGGCCCAGTCGGGTGAGTACGTATCGAGTCATGATTACTTACCCGACAACCATGCGTCGTAGAACTGCAGTCGTGAGGAGGCTTCGAAGTTCAGGTCCTGCACACTCGATCCGGCGCCGATAGCCTGCGAGAGTTCGATGGTCGGAATGGAGAGTCCACGGTCGAGGATCAATTCCTGTGCGGTGGATACCAGTTCGCCGCGTTGGCCGTTGTCCGTGGCTGCAAGCTGGTCTGTGAGTACCTTGTCGAGCTCCGGATCTGCGCCGCGGCGGTTCAGGTTGCGACCCTCGGTGCTGAACGATGCCCGCAGGATGTCGGCATCCGCGCGAGTGCTGTTGTAGTACAGCGAATCGTAATCACCCGACACCCCCTTCTCGGTCCATTCACCGTTCGAGACCAGGTTGAGCTGCAGGTCGACGCCGACCTTCTTGAGCTGCTGCTGTACGAGCTCGAGGATGGCCTGGTTACCCGAGAACACCGGACTGAAGGTGACGCTGAAAGTGAGCTTCTGCCCGTCCTTCTCGCGGATACCGTCGCTGCCGGTCTTCCAACCGGCCGCGTCGAGGAGCTTCGCCGACTTGTCGGCGTCGTACGTCACGACACTGGATTCGTCGCTGTAGAGCGGAGTGGTGTGAGCCAACGGGCTCGTGGCCGGGAAGAACGACGGATCCAGAACGGTATCGACGAGTTCTTGGCGGTTGATCGCGGGGATGATGGCCTGGCGAACAGCCTGATCGGCGAGAACGCCGCGACTGACGTTGGGCTGGAAGAAGAAGCTCACACCCGGGTTCGGCCTTGTGAGGATTCGTCCACCTGCGCCCTCGATCTGCGGCGCATCCTGTGGAAGCGCATCGCTGACCGCATCGAGCTGGCCGGAGGCCACGCTGCCTGCCCGCACACCGGATTCGGGGACCACCGTGAAGTCGACGCCGTCGAGATAGGCCTCGCCCTGATGCGCGACCGCGTCCGATGCCCAGTTGTATCCCGCACGCTTGGCGATCTTGACGCTCTTGTCCTGCTGCCAGTCGGTGTAGACGAACGGGCCGGACGCGATCACCGCTGCACCGGGGCAACGCTGCTCGGAAGCCAGCGCGGTGGTGGAATCTGCGAGAATCCCGAGCTGCGGCGTCGAAGTTGCCTGCAGGAACTGAACATTGGGTCCGGAGAAATTGATCTTCGCCGTGTGGGCATCTACGACGTCGGTACCGGTGTACGCGGACAGGTAACTCTTCGCCAACGACGCGTTCGGTCCGAGATTCTTGACCGAGTCGAAGGTCTTCTTCACCGAATCCGCCGTCACCGGGGTGCCGTCGCTGAAGGTGGCGTCGTCGCGAAGAACGAACGTGAAGCTCGCGGCGTCGGGGCTGATCTCCCAACTCTTGGCGAGCCACGGGGTGATCTCTCCGGTGTCGGGATTTTGATCGGTCAGCGAATCCACCACGGTCCGAGTGACATACACGGTCTGGTTACTGCCGGCCTGAGCCGGATCGGCGCAGGTCGGCGCCTGTGACAGTCCGTAGCGAAGGGTTCCGCCGGACTGCGCGGGACCCGCGTCGGCCGCGCTGTCACTTCCGTTGCTGCTGCAACCGGCGAGGACGGTGCCGAGAACCGTGACAGCACCGATACCGGCGATGACGGTCGCGCGTTTACGGGCACCGAATGAGGGCGAAGACACCAAGAACTCCTAAAGAGGCATGCCGAAGAGCGCACCCGCCGCCTGAGACGAAAAAGGCGATCGAGCACGAATCACTTGTGAGAGAGAAGAAAACAGACTTGTCGACGACTCGCCTGAGTGTGAATGACTGACCGAGGTCAGTTGGTACAGAAAGATCCCGCGGTGCGGCACAGGTCTACGTGACGACGCGACCAGGCGGTATCGAAACCGCCTTCGACTGCCTTCATTTCGTGTTCCTCCATCGGTCCTGGCGGTAGCACCCGCACCCGATCACTCGGGGGGTTGCTGCGACTTCAATGAGCCAGGTCTCTCGGTCGCTCTGGATGGTCGTTCGCAAGTGTACGAGGTCAAACCCGGGTGTTGTCAACCCGGTCGGTAGGAATTGCTGCTCGAGTCACATTTTCGAGCACCCGAAGCTGCTTCTCGAACGGGTGGACGCCCACTTCTTCGGGCGAGAGCGAAGCGTCGTAAAGCGGTGTGTATCCACTGGACAGATACAGCGCGACGGCCTCCGGTTGCCGAGGCCCCGTCGTGAGGAACACCCGACTGTATCCGCGAAGCTCGATCTCTCGTTCCAACTCACGAACGACGGCCTTGCCGAGGCCACGCTTCCGATAGTCGACCGACGTCCAGATTCTCTTCAGTTCCGCAGTGGTGGAATCGAATTGACGAAACGCACCGCCTGCGATCGGCAGGCCGTCGTGGGTGAGCACCAACAGCGCTCCCTGTGGGTATGCAAATTCTTCTGCCGGATACGTCGTGAGATCCTCGAGCATCGCTTCGCGAGTCCCGCCGTAACGTGAACTGTATTCGAGGGCCAACTCCGCGATCAGTGGAGCTGCCAAGGGGTCGTCCTGCGAGACCGAGTAGACCTCTACCGCGCCGATACCCGCGAGCTGCCGAGTCCCGAGCTCCAGTGCCACAACACTTTCCTCCATGAATCTGGTCAACGCTCCCCCAGCCGAAAAACTTCCGGAGCGAGAGTGGTTCCGTCGACAAGGTCCGACACGAGTTCACCCAAGGCCGGACCGAATTTGAATCCATGCCCCGAGAATCCCGCTGCCACCGTGACGGCGCCGACTCGGTCGACGACGAAGTTACTGTCAGGTGTGCTCGTGTACAGGCACGTGATCGATTCCACCCGGGTGGAATCGACGCCGGGCAACCACGACTCGGCGTACTCCACCAATCGTTGCTCTCCGGCCGAGTCAGGGGTGTAGTCACGGGTCTGCGGAGTCACCACCGGCCCGGTCGCGTGTTCACCGATCTTGATGCCGTCCTCGGAACCGAGTCCGTAGATCCCCGCAGTCTCCAATTGCGCACCGGTGTGGTGAACGAAACTCGGCCACTCGACTCCGGGATCGAGCGGTGCGAAGTGCGCCGGTTGTTCCTGTGTCGTGCGTAGCGTCGGCAGCACGATCTCGGAACCGAGACAGCTGTCTGCGATCAGGTCCTCAGTCCACGCACCAGCGGCGATCACGACCTGACGAGCTGCGAGTGTTCCGCCGTCCGTCACCACGTCCACGCCGTACGACGCACGTGCAAGCGCCAACACCCGAACGTCGTGACGGACCTCGGCACCGGCGAACACCGCTCCCGCTTTCAGCGCGGTCACGGCTCGGTCCGCGTGCAACCGGCCCGCATCGGGGTGATGGAGCACGGTGGTGTCGAATCGCAGCCCCGGCCAGCGGGCGGACGCCTCGGCAGGAGTGAGAATCTCGCCCTTGATGCCCGCCTCGAGAAGTATCTGCGCCTTGGACTGCACTGCCTGCGGCAGACCGTGATCGACGGCACCGGTCAGTTCCAGGAACCCGATGTCCGTCGTGGCCTCCAACTCCCGCCACAACGGCAGAGCGTCGGCCGCCAACCCTGTGTACAGGTGATTGTCGTACGCCTGACGGTAGATGCGCGACGTACCGTGCGACGCACCGTGCTTGTGCCCCGGCCCGAACTGTTCCAACTGAACGACGCTACGTCCGCGCGCCGCGAGCCGCCATGCGGCGGAGGACCCGACGAGTCCTCCGCCGATGACGATCACATCGAGAATCTCACTCATGGACGAGAGCTCACTTGGTCTTCGGAAGGCCGGGCGGGTTGATCAAAGACGTGTCGACGGCTTCGCTGGTGATGTTCCAGCGCTCGAGGATCTGCTGGTACGTGCCGTTCTCGATCGTGTGGTTGATCGCGTCGTTGATTGCCTTGATCAGGCCGTTGTCCTTCTTCACCAGCACGGCAATCTGCCCCTGCAGAGTGTCGCCTGCACCGGAGAACTCACCGACAACTTCGGTTTCACCCGACTGTTTGGCGTGGAACTGCGACGACGGGTTCGGTCCGAAGTAGGCGTCGATCCGGCCGGACTGCAGGGGCAGGTAGTAGTCGGTGGTGTTCTGGTAGTAGGAGATGTCGGTGGGCGCCAGGCCGGCCGCGACGTTCTGCTCACTCCACTTGACCAACAGCGCTTCTTGATTGGTGCCCGAGGAGACGGCGATCTTCTTGCCCGCGACGTCCTTGGGTTCCTTGATGGAAATTCCGGCACCCTTCTTGGCTTCGAAAGCGAGGGTGTCGAGTCGGTAGGTGGCGAAGTCGTACTTCTCCTTACGCTCCTCTGTGACAGTCACATTGGAGAGGAACGCGTCGGCCTCACCGGAGTCGATGCGGACGAAGTTCTGTGCCCAGTCTGCGGTCTGCAGGTCGACTTTCAAACCGAGAACGTCACCGATCAGGTAGGCGAAATCGGTCTCGGAGCCGATGAGGGTGGTGTCGTCGTCGGCGTAGAAGCGAAGCGGCGGAGCGGAACCGGCACTACCGGTGACTCGCAGTGTGCCGCGGTCGCGGATCGCCTGAGGAACCTCGGCGGCGATGGAATCCACCTTGTCGGTGGTGATGCGATTCTGGTCGGCTGTGAGGTTGTAACCCGCAGCGGCAGTGACCTGTCCACCGTCCGACTCGGCGTCCGCACTGCTGCACGCGGCGCTGAGCAGTCCGACTGTGGCGATAGCCGAGATCAGGAAGGTCGCGCGACGGGATGGGGAGAACATCAATTTTTCCTTTCGGGAATGTGTCTAGGTCGCGTCAGAGGACGCGGGAGAGAAAAGCCTTGGTCCGTTCGTGGACCGGGTTGTCGATCACCTGTGAAGGTGGGCCCTGTTCGACGATGACGCCGCCGTCCATGAAGACCGCGGTGTCCGCCACTTCCCGAGCAAATCCGACCTCGTGCGTGACGATCACCAAGGTGGCGCCGTCACGAGCCAGCTGAGCCAGGACTTCGAGAACCTCGCCCACCAGTTCCGGGTCGAGCGCCGACGTCGGCTCGTCGAAGAGAATGACCGCCGGCCTCAGTGCCAAAGCTCGCGCAATCGCCACGCGCTGTTGCTGACCACCGGAGAGTTGACGGGGATACTCGTCTGCCTTGTCCCCCACCCCCACTCGCTCGAGCAGTGCGCGGGCCTCGCGGTACACCTCGTCACGATCACGCTTCTGGGCCGAGAGCGGCGCTTCCACCACGTTTTCCAGCGCAGTCAGGTGAGGAAACAGGTTGAAGTTCTGGAACACGAATCCGATGTGTGAACGCTGCTTCAGGATCTCGCGGTCACGCAGTTCGTGAAGCCGATTTCCCTTGCGCCGGTACCCGATCAGTTCTCCGTCGATCCGTACGGTCCCGCGGTCGACCTTCTCGAGGTGATTGAGGGTACGCAGCAAAGTGGACTTGCCGGAACCCGACGGACCGAGAATGACAGTCACCTCGCCCTTGCGGACCAGGAGATCGACACCGGCAAGTACTTCCAGCGCGCCGAACGACTTGTGGATGCCGCGCGCTTCGACGGCGTACACCGTCTCTTCGGCCAACTCTGCGGTCATCGGGTCGCACCTCTCGGAATATCGAGACGCGCATCACGAATCTCTTCGAACTTCTTGCGCGCCTTCTGTATCGGCGTCAACGGAAGGGCACGGGCAGATCCACGGGCGTAGTGGCGCTCCACGTAGTACTGACCGATCGAGAGCAACGTCGTCAGGATGATGTACCAGATGGTGGCGACCATCAGCAGCGGCACAACTCGACCGTTGCGTCCGAAGATGACCTGCACCTGGTAGAACAGTTCGGCGATTGCCATGGTGGAGACGATGGACGTTCCCTTGAACAGTCCGATGACCTCGTTTGCCGCGTTGGGCAGGATGGCCCGCATCGCCTGAGGGAGAACGATCTTGAAGAACTGGCGACTGCGCGGAATACCGAGCGAGTGAGCAGCTTCGATCTGACCGTGATCCACCGAGATGATTCCGGAACGGATGATCTCGGCCGAGTACGCGGCCTGGTGCAGCGCCAAACCGATGACCGCTGCGGTGAATCCGCCGATCACACCACTGACCTGGAAGGTGAAGAACTCGGGTCCGAAAGGTATTCCGAGAGAAAGCGTCTGGTACAGGTACGTGATGTTGAACCAGAAGAGCAACTGCACGATGAGCGGAATGGAGCGGAAGGCCCAGATGTAGGTCCAGGCGATCACCTGCAGGACCGGGTTCTTCGACAGACGGCCGAGTGCCAGGAAAACACCGAGACCGAATCCGAGGATCGTCCCCCACAGGGTCAGTTTGATCGTCACCCACAACGCGGCGAGCACGGATTTCGCGGTGAAGTACTGCGCGAACGTCGGCCAGTCCCAGCCTGGGTTGACGACGAGTCCGTGAATGAATTGGGCAAGCAGTACCAGTACGACCGCGCTGATCACCCAGCGCAGCGGGTGCCAGGTACGAGCAACGACAAGCTCCGAGTCGGGAAGTTGCGGCTCGGCCACCGACTTTTCGGGGCGGACATCGGTGGGCGCGCTCACGGCGCACTACCTGACGGAGTGGACATCACGAATAGACCTTTCGGGAAATGGGAACGCAGCTGTGTGCTCGAGTAAATGCACTCGAGTTACGAAGACGACAGTTCGGTCAGCGACAGTGACACGAAGCCGTGCGGCACAGATCGATGTGACGGCGCCTGTGCGGAGCGTGCGAAGTGGAACCCATGTGATGCCTTCCATCGGTCCTGGCGGTAGCACCCGCTCCCGATCACTCGGGGGGTTGCTGCGACGTCGACGAGCCAGGTCTCTCGGTCGCTCTGGATGGTGAGCAAAGACTAGACGCGAATTGCCGAGTCGTCAAATGTTGTATTTCCCTGCACTGCAAGGGAAATGAAAGGTCGATCAGGTTGAAATCGCACTGATTTCAACGGTGCCTAAAGCCTTGACCGCCGTGTTGAATGGAGTGTTCGAATGAAGACCGGGACCGCCGTCCGGACCGACTTCGCACCTGCCGTACCGTCTGCGGAGTGAGTGGACTCGACGCTTTCTTCATCTTGTTGGCCGGCATCGGCGCGGGCGCGATCAACGCCGTCGTCGGCAGTGGAACACTGATCACGTTCCCCACCCTGGTCGCCTTCGGCATGCCACCGGTCACCGCGACCATGTCCAACGCGGTCGGACTGGTCGCCGGCGGAGTGTCGGGCACATGGGGCTATCGGCGTGAGTTGTCCGGGCAGTGGGAACGCCTGCGCTGGCAGATTCCGGCGTCGCTCGCCGGTGCCTTCCTCGGCTCGTGGTTGCTCATGCATCTACCCGAGAAACTGTTCGAGACCATCGTGCCGGTGCTGTTGATCCTGGCTCTCGCACTCGTCCTCCTCCAACCACGCATCCAGGCTTGGGCCAAGAAGCGTTCCACCGAGGAAACGACGCTGTCCACCACAAGGCTGATGCTCCTGACCGTGGGCACCTTTGCGGTCGGGATCTACGGCGGCTACTTCACTGCCGCGCAGGGCATCCTCCTCATCGGTGTGATGGGTGCCATCCTCCCGGAAACCCTCCAGCGCATGAACGGCGCGAAGAACCTGCTCTCACTGCTCGTCAACATCGTTGCAGCGGGAATGTACATCACCCTGGCTTTCGACCAGATCAATTGGGCAGCAGCCGGTTTGATCGCCGTCGGCTCACTCGCGGGTGGCGTTCTGGGTGCCCGCTACGGACGGCGCCTGTCCCCCACCGCACTTCGCTATACGATTGTCGTCGTCGGTTTGATCGGGCTGTGGCGACTTCTCGCTTGACCGCCCACATCGGGCGGCTCCCGCACATACTGGAGACATGACCAGTACAGAAGATCAGACCGGTTGGACCTACCTCATGGACATGGACGGGGTTCTCGTCCACGAGGAGCACTTGATACCCGGAGCGGACACGTTCCTGGCAGAGCTGGCGTCGAACGACATCCCGTACATGGTGCTCACCAACAACTCCATCCGCACCCCGCGTGACCTGCGAGCACGTCTGCTCAATTCGGGTCTCGACATCCCGGAGAAGTCGATCTGGACGTCAGCGCTCGCCACCGCGACGTTCCTGGCGAACCAACGGCCGGGTGGAAGCGCCTACGTGGTCGGCGAATCGGGCCTGACCACTGCCCTGCACGATATCGGTTACGTCCTGACGGACAGTGACCCCGACTACGTCGTCCTCGGTGAGACGCGCACGTACTCGTTCGAGGCGATCACCACCGCGATTCGCCTGGTCGAGCGTGGTTCGCGGTTCATCGCCACCAACCCCGACGCGACCGGACCGTCGCGCGACGGCTCGCTGCCGGCCACCGGCTCCGTCGCCGCCCTCATCACCAAGGCAACCGGGCGCGATCCCTACTACGTCGGCAAGCCCAACGCTTTGATGATGCGGTCGGCCCTGCGGTCCATCGGCGCTCATTCGGCCAACACGTTGATGATCGGTGACCGCATGGATACCGACATCGTCTGCGGCCTCGAAGCCGGACTGCAGACGATTCTGGTGATGACCGGGATCTCGACCCGCGCGTCGGTGGAGCTCTTCCCGTACCGACCCACAGTCGTTCTCGAGTCGGTCGCCGATCTTGTAGGAATGACAACCGATCCATTCCGTAGCACCGCAAACAATTGATTCAATTGCAAAACAAAACCGCGAGTCGGTAATTAACTGGTAAAAAACACCAGATTTGCCAGGATCCGACTCGTCCACTTTGTCCAGATGGACAAACAAGCGGTTTCTTTCGTAGGAAGATTGCGTACTGATAGTTATTCGCAGGTCAGAGGCGAATACACCCCCGGCGATAGGTGGATCACAGTCCAAAAAGAAATTTGAGAAAAAGTAGTAACGAATCGTTTGCCGTGGCTGATACTCATGTCTGAACGACCCATTTCGGGTCCCAGACATGAAATGAGATTTTCATGAAGAAGCAGACCAAGGGCGCGATCGCTGCTGCGGCGGCCGGCGCCCTCCTCCTCGGCGGTGCGGGCTCGCTCGCTGTGTGGAGCGACTCGGCCGACGTCAGTGGCGGCGGACCCGTCACTTCCGGTGCACTCGACCTGAGCGCCTGCGCACCGGTCGGCGGCGGTTGGAACTCCCTCAATCCGACGAAGACCGCGATCACCAACATCTCGGCTTACCGCATCGTCACCACCGAGAGCATCGAATACACCTGCGACGTCACAGTGACCGCGGTGGGCGATCGTCTCGCGGCTGTTCTGACCGCTGATACGGCCGGCATCGTTCCAGGTGCCAACAGTGCCGAACTTGCCGCCGCTGTACAGCCGGTTACGACCATCAAGGACGCTGGTGGCAACCCGATTTCCCAGATCACCAAGGTGCAGAACGGCACGATCGTGCACGTCGGAGTCCGTCTGAACTTCACCGAGGTGGCCAACCAGGTCGCGCAGAACCAGTCGCTGAACTTGTCTGCGATGAAGCTGGTCGTCACTCAGACAGCACTGACACCGGCTCCGTAATTTCATGAGGAAAAAGGTCTGGGGAGCGATCGCAGTCGCGGTGGCTGCTGTAGCGGTGTTCGCATCGTCACAGCAGTCGCTCGCGCTGTGGTCCGATTCGGCGAGCGCGAGTGGTGGGACCGCAACCGCTGCCAGCGTCAACCTCACCGTTGGTACTTCGGCCGGAACCAGTGCGGCGTACACCCTGGCAAATTTGACGACGGCCACGACGCCCGTTGTCCCGGGAGACACGGTGCAAGCTCCGCTCACCGTCAAGAATTCGGGGGCTGATCCTCTGCGGTGGCGAATGCAGTCGACGACCACGCCACTTCCGGGATTCACGTTGACCACGTACGGAGTCGACAACGAAGGCGCCTGCCCGACCGGCGTCAACACCGCGGCTCCGGCAGTGACCCCACTGACGTCCGGATCGATGAATGCATCGCTACAGTACCCGGTTTCCCCCGCGTACATGCCGACTCCGCTCGCAGCCGGTGGCACCTACGTCCTGTGTCTGCGGGTCGCGGTGGACTCTGGTGCGGTCTCCGGTCAGACGAACAAGGCCACCTTCACGTTCCAGGCAGGGGCGGCATGACGAAACACTCGACCAAACGCGGTGAACGTACCGGCCCTCTGTGGTGGGTCACCTCTATCGTCAGTTGGACACTGCTGCTGGCAATTTCGGCAGTCATCGTCGCAACCATTGTCGTCCCCTTCTTCGCGGGAGCGCAGCGCTTCACGATTCTGACCGGTTCGATGCGCCCGACGTACAACCCTGGATCACTGGTCGTCGTCAAACCTGTCGATCCGTCCGAACTGGGGATCGGTACACCTATTACGTACCAGCTGGAATCGGGTCAGCCGACCGTCGTCACGCACCGGATCATCGCCACAAGTGAAAACCAAAAGGGTGAACGAACTTTCATCACCCAGGGCGACGCGAACGGTGAACGCGACGAGAAAGAAGTACGGCCAGTACAGATCCGGGGAAAGGTCTGGTACAGCCTTCCGTATCTCGGCTACGTCAACACCTGGCTCACCGGAGAGCAGCGCACCGTGATCGTGGTGATCGTCGTGACGGCACTACTGCTGTACGCGGCCTACATGATGATCAGCGGCATCCGTGACGGCCGGAAGGAGCGAGCTCGTGCCCGATTGGCTCCTGACCCTGCAGCTTCCAACCTCATCGACTCCGCCCAGATCGAGAAAGGCCAGCACGATGCCCTCGCGCCCTGACCGTCCGGCTCACCGGATTCGTCACCTGTTGACCAGCACGCGCTTTCGCGCGCTGCTCGCGCTGGGGATGGTGCTTGGTGTCGGCGGAGTGACCACGCTCGCGGCCTGGACGTCTTCCGCGACTGCGACTTCGGGAAACATCACGACCGGGTCGATCAACCTGCAGTTGAACAGCACTGCCCAGCCCACCTTGACCAAGTCCCTGAATTTCAGCGAGCTTGGCAAGTCCGGAATGATTCCCGGTGATTCGAATACCGCTCTGATCAAGGTCAACAATCTGGGCACGGGGGCAACTGTCCCACTGAAGTACACGATTACGTCGACGAGTAGTGGTGCGTTGACGACCTCTCTACGTATGACGGTTTCCTCCAGCGGAACTGTTGCCAACAAGTGCACTGACGGCACCAACGTGGTCTCCTCGCTCGCGCTGACACTCACCGCGAATCAAGCCATCGGTGCCGTCGACCGCCCACTGCCGGTCGGGGCGACGGAGAATCTATGTGTCTCGGTGCAGCTTCCGACAACACCGACACCACCGACGAACAGCACGTCGAACATCGTCCTGACCTTCACGGCAAAGGTGTGATGGCAATGTCCCGACACACGAAAGCACGTGCAAAGGTCTCGATGCCGAACCGGATATGGGAAGTGCTACTCACTCTGGGAGCCCTCGCAGGCTTGGCGTCCATCGTCATCTTCATCGCCGGTCTGGTGTTCGGCATCACTCCGCTGATATTTCAGAGTGGATCGATGTCACCCACGATCGATACCGGCGCTCTCGCATTCGCGCGCACAGTACCCGCTTCGGAAGTTCAGGTAGGTGACATCCTCAGCGTCTACGACAGCCAAGGCACGCGCATCACCCATCGCGTGGAATCGATAGATCAGCAGGGCAACAACCTTGCCGTCGCGCAACTGCGTGGTGATGCAAATCCGATCGCCGACCCCGATCCCTACGTCATCACCGAAGCCGATCGCGTCTTCTTCAGCATCAACCGCCTCGGCTACGTGGCAGTCTGGCTGTCCGGACCGAGTGGGCTTGTGCTTGGTGCGATTGCCGTCGGAGGACTGCTGTACATCGCATTTCGCCCACGGAAAGGACCGGATGAAGGGGAACCCAGGCTGGATCGTCACGACGCGCACGGCGATTCCCACGCCTTCAAGGCAATCGTCGCGTTGGCAACGGTCGGTCTCAGCGTGACGGGCATTGCGAACATAGGCGGAACACAGGCCGCCTTCACGGGCACGGCGACAGCGGGAAGCATTTCGTTCACCACTGCTGCAAGCTTTCCGAAACCTCCCGCGTCAATGACCTGCTCGGACAAGGGAACTTCCGTCCTGCTCGCTTGGCCTGGCGTTGCCACGGATACATTTCGAATCATCGTCCGAAACGCAACCAACACCACCCAACCTCCGCTGATCAGAGACGTGACCGGCCTCTCGACGACCCTGACGTTGTCCGATCTGCCGAGCGGCGGGATTCTCCTGTCGAACACGAACTACGACGTCGAATTACACGGACTCGTTGGAACTTACGTGACACCGGAATACACCGGGTACCGCATCAGCAGTTCGACACTGCTCATCATCCTCAATGACATGGCGTGTGTATCCGGACCCACGAGCGGAACCACGGCAGCCTCAGCACCGGCCGCTCGTTCGGCGCTGGTTGCACAAGCTCCGAGTGCGACGACCACCACTTCCACCGCAGCAGTCAGTTCGACCACACCTTCACCCACGACTACTCCGAGCGCATCAACAACCTTGCAGGCCACGACAACCACCAGCACAACTACACCTTCGACAACCACCTCGTCACCGACTACAACTACGGCGCCCCCGACGACGACAACGACAACGACAACGGTGCCACCGATCACGACCACCCCGAGCGAGGTTCCCATCGGTGCCCCGGCAACCACGACCGGCCTCAGCGCCCAGAAGCTCTCGACTGCCAGTGGAAACGTTGTGTCCGTGTCGAATTCATCAGGCACCGAGGTGTATCGGGGTGCCGTGGACAATGACGCTGTACTGCATTGGCTCACCGGTACCGATCAGTTGTACGTGATCACCACGTCCGGAGTCACCGTCATCGACACATCAACGGGAGTCTGGGCCGAATCTCCTGCCCCGAGCGAACTTCCGGACGAAATCAAGGCGCTGGTGCCGTGATGAAGAAGACGACGAAAGCCGCCATGGCAGTCGCCGCGGCCGGAGCTGTATTGCTCGGCGGCTCGGGCACATTGGCGAAATGGACGGACAGTACGACCCTGACGAGCGCCGCTGTCCAGTCCGGGACCCTGGATCTGGGAGCATGCGTGACCACGAGCGGCGGGGGCTGGTATTCGCAGGTCTACGTCAACGCGCCCACCAATCCGAATCCACTCGTATATATCCCGGACATCACTACCTACCGACTCAAGCCCGGATTCAACTACACGTATTTCTGCGATTCGAAGGTCTTGGCCACCGGTCCCCGGTTGAGAGCCAATGTGACGGTCGACAAGACCAAGTTGAGTGGCGGGCTCGCAGCCGCCAACATCGACCTTCGCACGTACGTCACGGATCAGAACAACAATCTTCTGTACGACAGCACGGCACCGACGCCGAATCTCATAGCGGTCACGTCGGCCTTGAACAACACCAATCTGACGGCGCAGGTGCTGTTCACGATTTACCCGAGCGATACCACCAGCTCGGGACTCACGATGAATACGACGGCGTTGACGATCGACGTCAAACAACTGGGTCTCACGCCTGCACCGTAGAACGCCTTGCCGACGAAAGTTCGAGGCAAGGCGCTCTACGGGTTCAGCCGAGAGCTCGCTTCAGATCAGCCAACAGATCGGCCGTGTCCTCGAGCCCGACGGACAGCCGCACAACGCCGTCCGTAATACCCACCGCTGCACGGCCTTCCGGACCCATGGCCCGGTGCGTTGTCGTGGCGGGGTGAGTGATCAACGACTTGGAATCTCCCAAGTTGTTGGAGATGTCGATGACCCGCAGCGCGTTGAGAACCTCGAACGCCCGCTTCTTGCCCTCACCGTCAGCCGCATTGAGCTCGAACGTGACTACAGTTCCGCCGCCGCTCATTTGAGTCTTCGCGAGCTCGTGCTGCGGGTGTGAAGTCAGGTACGGGTACTTGACCCACTTGACGCCGGAGTGTCCTTCGAGGAATTCGGCGATCTCGAGTGCCGAAGCCACGGAATGCCGAATGCGGACCGGCATGGTCTCGAGACCCTTGAGCAGCGTCCAGGCGTTGAACGGGCTGAGCGCAGGACCGGTGTGCCGCATCAGTTCTCGAACGGGACCGCTGATGTATTCCTCGGTCCCGAGGATCGCGCCACCGAGCACGCGGCCCTGACCGTCGATGTGCTTGGTGCCGGAGTACACAACGACGTCGGCTCCCAGATCGAGGCTGCGCTGCAGGAGCGGCGTCGCGAAGACGTTGTCCAGCACTACCTTTGCACCGGCTGCATGAGCAAGCTCCGACACCCGTCGAACGTCGACGAGAGATTGCATCGGGTTGGACGGAGTCTCGAAGAACACGGCAGTGGTCGGCACGGACAGAGCCTCTTCCCACTGCGCGTTGTCCTCACCGTCGACGAAAACAACCTCGACGCCCCAGCGCGGAAGGATCTCGTTGCACACCACGAAGCAGGATCCGAAGAGGCTGCGCGCGGCAACCAATCGGTCGCCGTTGGCCAACAGTGCGCCCAACGCCGTGAAGACTGCCGACATTCCGCTGGCCGTCGCAAAGCACGCTTCTGCACCTTCGATGAGACGCAGACGCTCTTCGAACATCTTGACGGTCGGGTTGCCGTAGCGGGAGTAGACAAAATGATCCACCTCGCCGGTGAAGGCTTGTTCGGCGGCTTCTGCACTCTCGTAGACGAATCCGGAGTTGAGGAACAGAGCTTCGGAAGTCTCCTCGAACCCGGTGCGCATCAGTCCGCCGCGAACACCGAGGGTGCCGAGACCGACGTCGTCCGGCAGCGCTCGTTGAAATGCGCCGCCCTGGGGAATTCCGCTCACTGCTGCCTCCACGGCAAGCCGATGGCCCGCCAACCTACAAGTCCGCGATGCCCGTCGGCGCCCAATGCGCCTTCGAACCCGTCGAGCACGTTGTACGACGGGCCGATACCCGCCGCAGTCGCAGCTTCCGCCGCACCGATGGAACGCTGTCCGGATCGACACAGGAAGATCACCGGACGCTCCGACCCGGAGGAATCGGCGGTGATGCCGGCTTCCTTCAACTGGTCGACGAAGTTGTCATTGCGCGCGCCGGTCGGGTGGCTCACCCATTCGATCAGTGCGGCCTGCTTGCCGAGGGAGGAAACATCGGGGACACCGACGTACTTCCACTCCGCATCGGTCCGCACGTCGACCAGCACGGCGTCGGGGTTTTCGCGGAGCAGCTCCCAGGCTTGCTCCGGCGTCAGATCGCCTGCGTAACTCACGTAGTCCATGTTTTCACAAGACTGCCGCGAGCGCCTGAGCGGGCCGTCAGTTACAGACGACCCAACGGTTGCCGTCACGGGTCAGGGCCCAGGTCGAGACTCGCTCGCCCGCTCCGCCACCGGTGATCGTCACGTCGGCCCGTGCACGATCGCCGTTGACCACGACCCCGTCCACACCCTTCAGTTCGACGGTTCCGTCGACGTCGGCCATCGGACCGTTGCTCGAATTGAAGCTCGCGCAGGTCAGGGTCTTGATCGTCTCCGCGTCATTCCGATTCTCGGCATCGACGTAGTCGGTGACGGAGCGACTCACGCGGTCTGACTCGGTGACGTTCTCCTCGGCCGGCGAGATCCACGACGCGACGAAGATTCCACCCAGGATCAAGGCGACGATGGCGACAGCCAAGAGGAACGGCCCCGCAGACGCCTTCTTGCCATCGATGTTGTCGGATTCGCGAAGCTCGTCACTCATAGCGCCAATACTCCCCCACAACTTGAAGTTGTGGCCCGTCAAGGAGCAGGCCCCTACCCCGAATACCCGAGACAACGGGAGAATGGGAAGAAAGAATAGGTTTACCCACAACCGATCGAGTGAGAGTGTGGATCCGTTCGGCCGCAACCGAGGCGCTGTGCTTAGGTTCGGCTAAATTGGATACTTGTCGATATGTTGTCCGAACTTCGAAGAAGGTAGCTGTCCTCACGATGACTGACTCCAACCGCCCACTCCGGGTCGCGATCGTCGGCGCCGGCCCCGCCGGCATCTACGCCGCCGACGCCCTCATGAAATCCGACACCGCAGTCTCCGGCCGCGGCGTCAGCATCGACCTCTTCGAGCGCATGCCCGCGCCCTTCGGCCTGATTCGTTACGGCGTCGCGCCTGATCATCCGCGCATCAAGGGCATCATCACCGCCCTGCACAAGGTGCTCGACAAGCCTCAGGTACGCCTGCTCGGTAACATCGACTACGGCACCGACATCACCCTCGACGACCTGCAGTCGTTCTACGACGCGGTCATCTTCTCCACCGGCGCCAACGCCGACCGCGCGCTCGGCATCCCGGGTATCGAACTCGACGGCAGCTATGGCGCGGCCGACTTCGTCTCCTGGTACGACGGCCACCCCGACGTGCCGCGTACGTGGCCGCTCGAGGCCGAGAAGGTCGCCGTCCTCGGCGTGGGCAACGTTGCGCTCGACATCGCCCGCGTTCTCGCCAAGACCGGTGACGAACTGCTGCCGACCGAAATCCCCGCGAACGTCTACGAGGGTCTCAAGAACAACAAGGCCGTCGAGGTTCACATTTTCGGACGCCGCGGCCCGGCCCAGGCCAAGTTCACGCCTCTCGAACTGCGCGAACTCGACCACTCGCCGACCATCGAGGTCATCGTCGACCCCGAGGACATCGACTACGACGAGGGTTCCGAGCAGGCTCGCCGCAACTCCAAGCAGGTCGATATGGTTGCGAATACCCTGCAGGACTGGGCAATTCGCGATGTCGGAGCCCGTCCCCACAAGCTGTTCCTGCACTTCTTCGAATCTCCCACGGAGATCCTCGGTGAAGACGGCAAGGTCGTCGGCCTGCGCACCGAGCGCACCCAGCTCGACGGAACAGGCAACGTCAAGGGCACCGGCACGTACAAGGACTGGGATGTCCAGGCCGTGTACCGCGCCGTCGGTTACCTCTCGCAGAACATCACGCAGCTGCCGTTCGACGACCAGGCAGGCACCGTTCCCAACGACGCCGGACGCGTCGTCGCAGACGACAACGCCGAGGGCGCAGCCCGGTTCATGCCGGCCACCTACGTCACCGGCTGGATCAAGCGCGGCCCCGTCGGCCTCATCGGCCACACCAAGGGTGACGCCAACGAAACCGTCGCGAATCTTCTCGAGGATTCCGTCGACTTCGCCGGCGCCGCGAACCCCGACGAGAACGCCGTCATCGAGTTCCTCGAAGGCAAGCAGGTGCCGTACACGACTTGGCAGGGCTGGTACCGCCTCGACGCGCACGAGCGCAGCCTAGGCGAGCCCGAAGGCCGTGAGCGCATCAAGGTCGTCGAGCGTCACGACATGCTGAAGGCGTCGGAGCCCGACCGCGCGAACTGAGTGCGCAGAAGTAACTGAACACAAGCCCTCCACCGGCCCGACGCGACCCAGGTCACATCGGGCCGGTGGTGTGTGCGGGGACCCAAGGCAACAGGGCAAAATAGACCCCGTGTTTGACGCCCATGTGCATATCATCGACCCGCGCTTCCCGCTGGTCGAGAATCACGGGTACCTGCCTGAGCCCTTCACCGTGGCCGATTACCGGGCCCGGATTGCCTCGCTGAAGGGCCTGAGTGTGGACGGCGGCGCGGTGGTGACGGCGTCGTACCAGGGCAATGACCAGGAATACCTGAAAGCCGCATTGTCCGAGCTCGGCGAAGGCTGGGTGGGCGTCACTGCTTTACCGCTCGATGCGACGGACGAAGACATCGTTGCTCTGGACGCGCTGGGAGTGCGCGCCGTCCGGTTCAATCTGCGCCGAGGCGCCACCGACCTGCGTCTGCTCGCCGATCTCGCCAATCGCGCATTCGATCTGGTGGGCTGGCACGCCGAGTTCTACGTCGATGCCACGCTGTTGCTGTCGTTGGAACCCGTCTTCGCCAAATTGCCGGCGGTGAGCATCGACCACTTGGGAATGTCCACCCGCGGGCTGCCGTATCTCCTCAACCTCGTCGACCGCGGAGTACGTGTCAAAGCCACCGGGTTCGGCCGCACCACCATCTCCGACGTCAGCGATGTGCTTCGCCAGATCCACGCGGTCAATCCCGCTGCGCTGATGTTCGGCACCGACCTACCCGGTACCCGGGCACGTCGAGCGTTCGAGGTCCACGACCTGGACGTGATCGCCGATGCCGTCGGCGACGACCTGTCCGCGGTCATGTGCGACAACGCACGCTCCTGGTACCGCTGCGCTCAAGTGAACGCGACGGCTCCCAGCCACAGCCCCGCCGCGATCAGCGCTCCGAACAGTTCCACCAGCATGGACAATCCGACTGCCTTCACCGCGTGAAGCGTCGACGACCAGGCGATGTCGTAGCGACGCAGCCGCGCTAGTTCCGCGAAGTAGGTTCCGACGATGAACCCGAGGAACAACCCCACGACCGGGATCACGAAGAACCCGATGATGCCGACGACGCCGCCGACCACCACCGACAGGTTGGGCACGCCCCCGGACTTCATCCGCTTGCCTGGCCACGTGTACTTCACGATCCCGGTGACCACCAGCGCCAGCGTGGACAGCGCGAACACCGTCCACGCCGTCGCGCCACCGGTCATGATCGCCCACACGAGAATTGCGGCGAAAACGAGAAGTGTCCCGGGGAGAATCGGAACGACGACCCCGATCAGACCGACCAGGATGACCAGCCCGACGAGGACCTCGGCCACAGGACTCATCCGACGGGACGCACCTTCGACGCGGCTTCGCGAGCACGGGCGCGTGCAGTGGGCACATCGGCGGCCGTCGACACGGCAACACCCATGCGACGACGCGTGAAGCTCTCCGGCTTGCCGAATAGCCGCAGGTCCGTCTCGGGAACCGCGAGTGCCTCGGCGACACCGTCGAATCCGATTCCCTTTGCCTCCACGCCGCCGTAGATCACCGCCGACGCTCCCGGGGCCGTGAGAGTCGTGTCGACCGGCAAGCCCAGGATCGCACGGGCATGCAGCTCGAACTCCGAGAGTCGCTGCGTCCGCAGGGTCACCAATCCGGTGTCGTGCGGCCGTGGGCTCACTTCGGAGAAGTAGACGTCGTCGCCCTTCACGAACAGCTCGACGCCGAAGATGCCTCGCCCGCCCAGAGCCGTGGTCACCTTCTCGGCGACGTCCCGCGCCGACGCGAGGGCAGCCGCGGACATCTGCTGCGGCTGCCACGATTCGATGTAGTCGCCGGCCTCCTGCAGGTGCCCGATCGGCTCGCAGAACGACGTTTCGACCTGACCGCTCTCCCCGACGGCGCGAACCGTCAATTGCGTTATCTCGTAATCGAAATCGACAAAACCCTCGACGATCACCCGGCCGTGATTAACACGGCCTCCGGCCATCGCGTAATCCCATGCGGCGTCGAGATCTTCGGCGGATCGAACCGTCGACTGTCCCTTTCCCGACGAGGACATGACTGGCTTGACGACGCACGGGAAACCGATTCGGTCTGTCGCTGCCTGTACTTCGGCAAGCGAGTCCGCGAAGGCATACGGCGAAGTGGGCAGGCCCAACTCCTCGGCCGCGAGCCGACGGATTCCCTCACGGTTCATCGTGAGCTGAGTGGCGCGGGCGGTCGGAATGACCACCGCCCCTCCGCGTTCTTCGACGAGTGCAAGCGCATCCGTCGCGATGGCCTCGATCTCGGGAACCACGAAGTGAGGCTTTTCCAACTCGATGACGGCAAGCAGCGCTTCCGGATCGGTCATGTCGACAGTGTGAGCACGGTGGGCCACCTGATGCCCTGGGGCGTCGGGATAGCGATCCACCGCAATCACTTCGACGCCCAGACGCTGCAGCGCGATGACAACTTCCTTACCCAACTCGCCTGATCCCAACATCATCACGCGAATGGCGTTCTCGGTCAGTGGGGTCCCGAATCGGAGTGGGAGGGTCGGCAGGTGCGAAGGCGTCGAATCAAGCTGCATGGGTGCGACTATATGCCAATCCCGATGCAGGTCAGCGCAGTTATCCGCCGTCGACCACGCCTTCGCGGTCAAACCCTCGCCTGATCGTTCGAGGTACCGCTGGCTTGCGATAGGTGCGGGTGGCCGTGGTCGGCTCGGAATTCTGTTGCGGCACGGCGTCGTTGCCGACGTTGCGCACTTTCACGAGATTGCGTCCGGCACGCTTGGCGTCGTACAGAGCCTCGTCCGCGACGCTCATGAGGGTGGCCAAGGCAGGCGTCGCGTGATCAACCCACGCGACGCCGACACTGACCGTGCTCGTCACATCTGATTCGGCCGAGTACTCGACCTGCGCGCCGCGGACGGCCTCGGCGACGTCGACTGCTCGGGCAAAGCTGCAGTCCGGAAGCAGAATGGCGAACTCCTCGCCGCCGAGCCTTCCGATCAGATCGCCGTCCGACAATCGGTCAGCGGCCCGTTCGGCGAAGTTCGCGAGAACGCTGTCACCGGTCATATGTCCATGCGTGTCATTGATGCTCTTGAAGTGGTCCAGGTCGAGCATCAGCAGGCCGACCGGGGACTGCGCGCGGGCCGCGTCGGCAAGTTCCGATTCCGCATGTCCGAGAAAAGCACCGCGCGAGAGGACTCCGGTCAGATGGTCGAATTCGACAGCAAGGAAAAGCTCACGCTCGGCAGCGCGACGTTCCTCGGTCGCACAGGCAACCGCGATCGGCCCCAACGCGATCAACGTGACCGCAATGGACGTGATGACGTCCTCGTTCCAAGTCGACGCGGCTTGATCTCCGATATCGAGTCGACCGCTACCCGCCATCATGAGTGACCACACCGACCAGACCACGGAAACGAAGGCAGTGCTCGGAACCGAGATGCGAGTGGCGCACCACAGGAGAGCTGGAATCGGCAGGACCAGCGCGATCGGCCCTTCGATGCTGAGGGCGATCGGTACGCAGGCTGCAGTGGCGAGTAGCGGAACGCTCATAGCGGCGACGGTTCTGGCCGTCAGTTTGGTGCGGAACTCGGCAAGGCTCGACGGGATGGTGAGAGTCAGAATGAGAGGAAGGACCAGCAGGTACGCCATGACCTCGGTGGCGCCCCAGTGGACAAACGTGTCGGTGAAGGACAGACCGCGTAAGAGCCGGTCCAAGGCGCCGGCGGTTGCCGCGGTACCAGTCGCCGCGACGAACGAGACGAAGACCATCCACACCAGTGACTGCGAATCGACCAATCGGAACGGTGTTCGCTTCAAGTAGTACAGAACAAGAACACCGACTGTGACACCGGCGAGGTTCGCCCCGTTCAACTGCAGGGCAAGCGATAGCGAATTGCCGGTGATCAGGTCGGCGCAGACGTATCCGACGGCCGCAGCGATCCACGTTCGCCATTCGATCAGGACCGGCCATCTGACCATCATTCCCAGCAAAATGGCGTTGGCGCACCAGAATGTCGCGAGCAAACCTGGTGGGCGGGTGAGGATGCCGATCAACGAAGCCGCAAGCACGACGGCCAGCACTAGGAGAAGGCGCAGAAAGCGACTCGTCCCTACCATGCGTCACCTCGCGGTCGGCTACCTCTGAATTCGGGAGCACCGGACGTCGCGGTGACCGTATGCCGATGTCGTCGAACCATCGTACGCAGGTGCTGCCACTCGCAGTTCTGTGTTTACATGCCAAAAGGGCAACTACGAATATCTCCGCAAACACGGGTGCCCTCCGGCCACGACAGTGGACAGAGGGCACCTGCATGCAATCCGATTGGCAGAGCCGAACGACCCTGCCGGAAGGGATGACTACTCGGCGGATCCGCTGGACAGACCCGAGAGTGAACCGGTGGACGAGCCCTCGCCCTCGCCGGACAGCGATTCGGTGGGAACGGACTTGAGGAAAGCTCCGAGCGCGGTGAGCAGGGGTCCGAGGGTGCTGAGTGATCCGAACATAGGAGGTTCTCCTGTATGTGAGGTGGTGTGGTGTTCCAGCGCCATTCCGGCCGCAGGCGGTGGCCGAGATGGTTCGGGAACTTCTGCCGCACGGATGGCTGAACCGCCCCCGAACAACATCCCGAGCTGTGACGTAGCGCACTACCGTGGCGCTGACTGCATTTATAGACCGGCTACCGACACTTGTCTAGCTACCAAATAGCTACCAAGGTGAACGGCCAGTAACACCTTCAGTCGTAATTGCAGTTCAGAGCACATATCCACTGTTCAATCCTTGCAAAAATGTGATTTAGCTCACACTAGAAAGGCGGAAAGTGTGACTCGCAGACAACTGCGAGCCACACTTTCGGACAAACGGGACTTACTTGTCAGCCGCCGATCCGGTCCCAGGGGTGAGCGAGCCACCACCGAGTGCCGTGAACAGGTCCTTGAGTACCGGAATGAACGTCTTGACGACGCCGCTGAAGTCTTCGAATGAACCCATGTCGGGTCTCCTTATGTCGGGATGCAGTTGAAAAGAAGTTGGGACCGAGAACTACTCGGCAGTGGAACCGGCCGAACCCGAGTCGTCTGCCGACCCCGCGTTCAACTTGGTCACGAATGCGAGAACGCTCTTGAGGAAGGCGTCGAGATTCTGAATTGAGGTCATGCGACTACTCCTGTGTTGTTTCGGAAGATTTCCAGCGGTCGAACGTCAGGAGTTCGAGCTCGCGGTGTCGAGCCCCTGAATGGTCTTGAGCATGTTGACCAGGGGAAGAAGCTGGAGAATGCCCCAGCCCATACCGTTGGCCTTGAGAAGGTTTCCGAGGGATCCCATGTGTGACTCCTTGCATGAATATCTATGACGCGGCGCACGTTTTGTTCGCTCCGCCCCTTTGTAGCCAAGCTAAACAAGTACGTCCAGTTTGTTTTTGCTCAAACAGAAGCGTGACATATTGGATCGATGTGTAAACCTGCAGTTCAGGCACTGTGACCTGAATCCAACCTCGAATTCGAATGTGGCAGACATCACAATCAAATAGGACAAAAGGATGCAATCGTCAGAGTCGGTGCCAACCTCGACCACGATCTGTCATACCGTGTGCTTGTGATCAATCGCGAACGAGCGGCAACCCGGCCAATTCACTGGGAACCGTCGTGTTAGCAAAACTGCTCAAGGCGTACCTCCCGCCGTACCGCTGGTTGCTTGCCGGAGTTCTCGCACTTCAACTCTTCGGGGCTATCGCGTCGTTGGTCCTCCCCACGCTCAACGCTCGGATCATCGACGACGGTGTCGCCCGCGGTGACACCGGATTCATCATGTCCACCGGCGGGATCATGCTTCTGGTCTCGCTTGCATCGATCATCGCGTCGGTCGCATCGACCTATCTGGCTGCAAAATCGTCGATGGGCTTCGGCCACGACGTTCGAGGCGCCTTTTACAAAGCCGTCGGCAGCTTCTCGGATCGCGAATTCAACAGTTTCGGTGCGCCGACGCTGATCACACGGAACACCAACGACGTCCTGCAGATCCAGGCCCTGGTCATGCTGACGTCCTCGATGCTCGTCAGCGCCCCACTGATGTGTATCGGCGGCATCGTCATGGCCCTGCGCGAGAACCTGCAGATGTCCTGGCTCCTGACGATTTCGGTGCCACTACTCGGCATCACCGTCTCGGTCGTTGTGGCCAAGCTGATCCCGCATTTCCGAACTATGCAGACGCGGATCGACAACATCAATCGATCACTGCGCGAACAGCTCACCGGTATGCGTGTCATTCGCGCCTTCGTTCGCGAGCCTGACGAGACGATCCGCTTCGACAAGGCCAACAAGGAACTGACCGACACCTCGCTCCTCATCGGTCGGTACCAGGCAGTGCTGCTGCCCACCGTGATGTTGATCGCCAACCTGTCGAGCGTCGCGGTGCTGTGGTTCGGCGCGCATCTGGTCGACACCGGAGACATGCAGATCGGACAGATCAGCGCCTTCCTCGCCTACGTCATGCAGATCCTGATGTCAGTGGTCATGGCGACCATGTTGGCCGTGGTGATCCCCCGCGCGGCCGTGTGCGCCGACCGCATCACCGAGGTACTCGACACCGAGCCGACCGTGCCCGCGCCGGCCCAGCCCCTCCGCCCGACCAGCCCCTACGGCGTTGTCGAGTTCGGTGGAGCCGGATTCACGTATCCGGGAGCAGAAACGCCGGTCCTGTCGAACGTTTCGATGCGATGCATGCCAGGTACGGTCACCGCGATCGTGGGCAGTACCGGTAGTGGCAAATCGACCCTCGTCTCACTCATCCCCAGACTCTTCGACGTCACGGCCGGCGCCGTCCTCGTCGACGGCTTGGACGTCCGCGGCTGGGATCAGGACGAACTCTTCACCAACTTCGGATACGTGCCGCAGAAGGCCTACCTGTTCGCCGGCACGATCGCGAGCAATATCCGCTACGGAAACCCGACCGCCACCGACGACGACATCTGGGCAGCCCTCACCATCGCCCAGGCAGACGACTTCGTGCGGGAACTGTCCGATGGTCTCGAGTCTCCGATCGCCCAGGGCGGCGGCAATCTCTCGGGCGGACAACGCCAACGTCTCGCCATCGCCAGAGCTGTGGTTCGTAGACCCCGGATCTTCGTCTTCGACGATTCGTTCTCAGCACTCGACATGCACACCGATGCTGCGGTCCGGCGCGAACTCCGCACGGTCTCGACTCATTCGACGGTCATCATCGTCGCGCAGCGCGTCGCGTCCATCATCGATGCCGACCAGATCATGGTGCTGGAGGATGGTGCGCCGGTCGGCCTCGGCGACCATCAGTTCCTTCTGGCCAACTGTCCGACGTACCAAGAGATCGTGGCTTCCCAGATTCCCGCGGAGATGAGCGCATGACCAGCCCGCAGGACCCGACATGGGGCGGCCCCAACAGCCAGTACTTCGACGATGCCCCGACTGTGGTGTTCGCCAAGATCCCGAGCGAACCCGAATCCGCGGACGGGGATGCGAAGTCGAGTAACCCCGAGAACCCCGACAAAGAGCCGAAGCCTGCGCTGACCGCGACGGACACCAAACCTCGCCACTTCAAAGCGACGATGAAGCGGCTTCTCTCGCTTCTTCAGCCACACAAGTTTGCGGTCGTCTGCGTCGTCGCTGCGACGATCGCCAGCATCGCACTCTCCGTCGCAGTGCCGAAGATCCTCGGTCACGCGACAGACCTCATCTTCGCCGGGTTCATCGGTAAGAGCCTGCCCGCCGGACTGACCCGCGAGCAGGCCGCAGACGCCATCCGGGCATCAGGAAATTCGACCTTCGCCGACCTCGTGTCCAATTCGACCGACGTCGTTCCGGGCGTGGGTCTGAACTTCGACGCGATCGGCAAGGTCGTCATGCTCGCGATCGGCGTGTACTTGCTCTCGTCGCTACTTGCCTGGTTGGAAGCATTTCTCCTCAACATCATCGTCCAGAAGACCATCTACAACCTGCGTGCCTCGGTCGAGGCGAAGCTTCACCGTCTGCCCCTTCCGTACTTCGACAAGACGCCGCGCGGCGAGATCCTCAGCCGCGTCACCAACGACATCGACAACATCTCGTCTACGTTGTCGTCGACGTTGACCTCGCTCCTGACGTCGGTGCTCACCGTCCTCGGTGTCCTGACGATGATGTTCGTCATTTCGCCGATGCTCGCCCTGATCGCACTGATCGCGGTGCCGGTATCGGTGCTCCTCGTTGCCAGGGTCGCCAAGCGAGCACAGGTGTTGTACAAGGCTCAGTGGGCCGAGACGGGCAAGATCAACGCACAGATCGAGGAGAACTACAGCGGTCGCGACCTGGTTCGTGTGTACGGGCATCAGGCCGAAGCCGAGCGTGAATTCGCCGAGCAGAACAAGAAGCTCCTCGACGCGTCCTTCGGCGCACAGTTCCTCTCCAGTCTGATCATGCCGGTCATGAACTTCGTCGGAAACATCACCTACGTGCTGCTTGCTGTGGTCGGCGCACTCAAGGTCGCCAGCGGCAACATGTCTCTAGGTGACGTTCAGGCGTTCATCGTCTATTCGCGCCAGTTCAGCCAGCCACTCACGCAGATCGCGTCCATGTCGACGAGCCTGCAGTCCGGGGCCGCGTCGGCCGAGCGGGTCTTCGAGCTTCTCGACGAACCCGAGCAGTCGCCCGACATCGACGTGCCGCTTCTCCCCGAGCCCGCCGGACGCCATCGCAACGTCGGTCACATCGAGTTCGAGAACGTCTCGTTCCGCTACGAGCCGGACAAGCCGTTGATCGAGAACGTGTACCTCACGGCTCGGCCCGGGCAGATGGTCGCCATCGTCGGCCCCACCGGTGCCGGCAAGACCACCTTGGTGAACCTGCTCATGCGCTTCTACGAAGTCGACTCGGGCCGAATCACTCTCGACGACGTCGACATCTCGCAGATGCGCCGCTCCGACCTGCGAAACCACGTCGGCATGGTTCTGCAGGACACCTGGCTCTTCGGCGGAACGATCCGCGACAACATCGCGTACGGCCGGCTCGACGCCAGCGAACACGAGATCCACGAAGCCGCACGCGCTGCCTTCGTCGACCGCTTCATCCACACGCTCCCGGACGGGTACGACACCGTGCTGGACGAGGAGGCGTCGAACATCAGTTCCGGCGAGAAACAGCTCATCACGATTGCCCGCGCATTCCTGTCGGAGCCGTCGCTGCTGATTCTCGACGAGGCGACGAGCTCGGTCGACACACGTACGGAACAGCTTGTGCAGCAAGCAATGTCCGCGTTGCGCGTCGGGCGCACCAGCTTCATCATCGCGCACCGGCTCTCCACCATCCGTAACGCCGATCTGATCGTCGTGATGGAGGCGGGCAAGATCGTCGAACAGGGCACACACGACGAACTCATCGCAGCGGCGGGCGCGTACTTCCGTCTCTACAACGCTCAGTTCGAGGGTGCCGCCGTCTAGTGATCGGCGCCTCCCTCGGCGGACACAGTGCCCCGGAGCACACCTGATCGATCCGACAGGTTACCGTCGGGTCAGAAGTGTTGTCACCGTCTGAATTGGGAGTGCGTGTGTCTGCAGAAGCTGTGGAGAAGAAGGGCCCGCTCGCGGGCATTCGGATCGTGGAATTCGCTGGATTGGGACCGGGCCCGCACGCCGCGACGCTGTTGGCGGACATGGGGGCCGACATCGTCATCGTGCAGCGCGCAGGGCAGATTCCGCAGGACTCGAACGCAACCGACCAGATCAAGCGCGGCCGCCGCATCATCGAGGCCAACCTGAAGGACCCGGCCGACGTCGCCAAGGTTCTCGATCTCCTGAGCCGCGCCGACGTCCTCATCGAGGGCTTCCGCCCCGGCGTCATGGAGCGAATGGGACTCGGCCCCGACGTGGTCTCGGAGCGCAATCCGCGTCTTGTCTACGGCCGCATGACGGGCTGGGGCCAGGAAGGCCCACTCGCCAACGCCGCCGGTCACGACATCAACTACATCTCACTGACCGGTGTCCTCAACGCCATCGGACGCAAGGGTGAACGTCCCGTCCCGCCGCTCAACATGGTCGGCGATTTCGGCGGCGGTTCCATGTTCCTGATCTTCGGCATTCTGTCGGCTCTCGTCGAGCGCTCGACATCCGGAAAGGGCCAGGTCGTCGACGCGGCGATGGTCGACGGAACCCTCGCGCTCTCCCACATGATGTGGGCATTCCGCGGTCGCGGCGTCTGGTCCGACGAGCGTGGCGTCAACCTCCTCGACACCGGCGCTCCGTTCTACGACACCTACGAGACCTCCGACGGCAAGTACATGGCCGTCGGATCCATCGAACCGCAGTTCTACGCACTGCTGCTCGAGGGCCTCGAACTCGATCCCGCGACGCTCCCCCATCAGATGGACACGTCCAAGTGGGACGACATGAAGAAGCTCTTCACCGAAAAGTTCCTGTCCAAGACTCGCGACGAGTGGGCCAAGATCTTCCTCGGCACCGACGCCTGCGTCTCGCCGGTCCTCACGTTCGCCGAGGCTCCGTCCAACGAACACATCGCGGCCCGCGGTTCGCTCATCGAACTCGACGGCGTCACCCAGCATGCTCCGGCGCCGCGCTTCTCGCGTACGCCCACCACGACGCCCGCCGCCCCGGCACGTGAGGCGACTGATATCGACACGGTCTGGACCTAGGGCCTTCGGCCCCGTGCGTGGTCAAGGAGCCTCGGGACTCTCTAACCGCGCACGGGGCGTCAGCCCAATCTGTAGAACCTGAACATCTCGTGCTCGATCGGCAGCACGTCCACTCTCTCGAAACCTGCTGCCTTGGCATAACTTTCGAGTGTCGAGTGCCTCATCACCGTCCCGGTGGCAATGCTCCCCGGATGCGAAAGACTGTCCGGTAAGCAGCAGGTCAGCGAAAATCCGTACAGCAATTGCTCGATCGGACCCGCCTCGGGATCGAAGGCATCTGCCGTTCGTTCGTCCATCACGATCACCGGGGCGCCGGGCTGGGCAATCGCCCGAGCCGTGGACAGAAATCCCACCGGATCCGGAACGTCGTGAAGGCACTCGAAAGCAAACACGGCGTCGTAGGTCCCGGCATCGGCTCGACCCGTCTCCGGGGCTTGGCCGGCCACGTCGACCAACGAGAAATGAACGCGGTCGTCCACCCCGCGATCGTGGGCGTTTCGGCGGGCAGCATTCACCGAGGCTGCGTCGACGTCGAAGCCGTGCACCTCGATATTCGGGTACCCGAGGGCGAGCGCGATCGACGACCAACCCTCCCCCATTCCGAGATCAGCGACCTGCCCGCCGCCGAGAAGAATGGCGTGCAGATCGGTGACTACCGGCAGAAACTGCTGACAAAGCTGCTGGAGATACATCGGCCGGTTCAGCAGCGCCTGGCCCTCGCGAGCGTCCGGACCCATCGATTCCCACGTGACTCCCCCGCCGTGACGATAAGCGTCCAGCAGGCGGGGCATCGACGACGTCGTCGCGACGAACAGCCTCGCCAACGGGGCCAGGAAAAGCAGGTTCTCGTCGTCGACCAGCACATCGGCGTGGGCCTGCGGCAAGCTGTACCGCCGATCGGCATCCGAATTGACGTCCACATAACCAGCCACGGCCTGCTGCTCGAGCCACTCCCGCGCATACCTCTCGACGGTCCCCGTCCGGTCCGCGAGTTCCGTGGACGTGAGCGGGCCGTGATCGCTCAGCGCGCGGTACCAGCCCAACCGGTCGCCCAGATACACAGCCTGCAGCTCCGACGCCCCGAGCGTGGCCGCGAACAATCGTTCTGCGAGCGCTTCCGCCGCACTGGTTCCCGCTGCGCCTGTACCGTCTACCGCCGTCATGCCCGACCTCCTGGTTCACACCGCTTTCAGGGTGTGTACCCAGTTCTCAGACGACGACCATTCGTTGGTCTGCCGTGTCGCGATCCGTCGCGAGAGTGTCGTACGCAGCGGCGATGGACGCAACGCCGCGAATGAGGTCCTCGGGAGAACGTGCGTACGGCACGCGAATGAATCGTTCGAACGCACCTTCGACGCCGAAACGGGGGCCGGCGGCCAGGAGTACACCGAAGTTGGGTGCCACCGCAGCCAACGCCGTCGAGACGGGCGCGGACATTCGCATCCAGACCGACATTCCGCCGGAGCCGATGGTGGGACGCCAGTCGGGCAGATGCTCTGCCACTGCACCGAGAAGCACCGCACGCTGTTCTCGCAGAACTTCGCGACGCTGTTCGAGCAACGAGCGGTCGTCGGCGAGCAAGTAGGCGGCTGCCAATTGATCCATGACGGGAGTACCGAGGTCGACCGCGGCACGCGCCCCCACCAACTGGGTGATGAGTGCGGCATCGGCGCGAATCCAACCGACACGTAGCCCGCCCCACAGGGACTTCGCCGTCGAACCGAGCGTCACCACTTCGGTTTTCGCCGCGCCTCGCCCATGTGACGCGACCGGTGCCGGCGGTGGTGCGTCGAGCCACAGGTCTACCATCGTCTCGTCGACGACCAGAGTCATTCGCGTTTCATGCGCAATCTTCGCAAGCTCTGCGCGACCGGAAGAGTCCATGCAGAGGCCGGTCGGGTTGTGAAAGTCGGGGATCAGGTAGGCCATTCTCGCAGCGGTTTGCCTTGCTGCACTTCGAATCCCGTCCAGATCCCAGGCTCCGGCCGCCGCGAACTCCGGCCGGACCGGAACCGGCACGGGCCGAGCGCCGTTTCGCCGAATCGCTTCCAGCGCATTGGGATACGTCGGGTGATCGACCAGCACCCGCTCGCCTGGTGAGGTGAGCACCGACAGCAACAACCGAAGCGCGTGCTGCGCACCCGAGGTCACCATGATCTGTTCGGCAGTGGTGGGCAAGCCCCGCGCCGTGTAGCGCTGCGCGATCACGTCACGCAAGTCGGCAATCCCGACCGGTTCCATCCCGTGCGTGGGCAGGAAGTTCGGAAGTTCCTGCAGCGCAGACGCATACGCAAGTTCGACCTGGGCGGCGGGAGCTGCCATCGCTGCGTAACTGAGATCGACGACGGGTCCACTCGGCCCCGGTTGGTGGGAGCGGAACATCAACCCGTTCGGCCGCGCGCCGGCGGGCAACGCCACGGTGCTTCGTGAACCCTGCCGGCTGATCAGATACCCCTCGTCTCGTAGGACCGAGTACGAGGACGTGATCGTGGTTCGACTGAGTTCGAGCACCGTCGCAAGTTCACGCTCACTCGGCAGTGCGACCCCCAGCGGAACGCGACCGTCGTGCACGAGCAGGCGGATACCGTCGGCAAGCGCACGGTACGCGGGCCTGCGTCCGGACTCTTCCTGCCAGGACCCCAGATCGCGCGCGAGCGAACGGGCACCGAGAACTCGAGTCATCATGCAGTCCAGTATCGCCAACTTGGCTATGTAACTCAATGCCAGTCGAGTTGATCATATGTCCATGACTACCTTCGCGACCCTGATCGGCATCGGACTCTTCGTGGCACTCGTCTACTTCTTCGCACCCGCCGAAGGTGAAGGTACTTACATTCGCGTGGAGCAGTTTCGCCTGGCAGCACCCCTCGGCGGCATCTTCCACGACGCAACTCCGGACCGCGAGAACAACTCTGTCAGACCTCCATGCGATTGTGATCAGGGGGAAGAATTCACTGATCTCAGTCCAGTTGCGTAAAACTGGACTCTTTTCGCACTCAGAAAGTCTCCAGAGAGGTTTCCCTTCCCCTCGATGGCACTGCCGGCTTCCAAGAAGATTCTCTACATCGATCTCGACAACACCCTCGTCAACTTCCAGTCGGGCATCGATCGCCTGACCGACGGCGTCCGGGAGAAGTACAAGAACGGCCTCGACGAAGCGCCACACATCTTCTCTGGCATGGACCCACTCGACGGTGCCATCGACGCCTACCACCAACTGGCGCAGCAGTTCGACACCTACATCCTCTCGACGGCGCCGTGGAAGAACGCCACAGCCTGGCACGACAAGGTGCTATGGGTCCAAGAGCACCTCGGAATGGAGGAAGGCAGCGTCGCGTACAAACGTCTGATCCTCTCGCACCACAAGCACCTCAACCGAGGCGACTACCTCGTCGACGACCGCGGAGCAAACGGCGCAGATCGATTCGAGGGCGACTGGATCAAGTTCGGCAGCACCGAGTTTCCCGACTGGAAGACCGTCACCGCACACTTGTCGAAGCTGGCTTGAACACGAAATCCCCGTCCCTGCAGACAGGAACGGGGATTTCGAGGAATCGAATCAGCGGACGATCTCGCGCCGGACGATCGTCTCGTCGCGGCCGGGGCCGACACCGATGCAGGAGATGAATGCACCCGAAAGCTCTTCGAGCCGAAGCACGTAGTTCTGCGCATTCTGCGGCAGTTCCTCGAAGGTGCGAGCCTCCGAGATGTCTTCCCACCAGCCGGGCATCTCTTCGTAGATGGGCTTGGCGTGGTGAATGTCGCTCTGCGACATCGGCATTTCGTCGTGGCGGACACCGTCCACCTCGTACGCGACACAGATCGGTACCGTGTCGAGGCTGCTCAGCACGTCCAGCTTGGTGAGGAAGTAGTCGGTGATGCCGTTGACGCGCGTCGCGTAACGCGCGATGACAGCGTCGAACCATCCCGTACGACGAGCGCGTCCGGTGGTGACACCGACCTCGCCGCCCTGCTTCGCCAGGTATGCGCCGTGATCGTCGAACAGCTCCGTCGGGAACGGACCGGAACCGACACGCGTCGTGTACGCCTTCAGGATGCCGAGCACCGTGGTGATCTTGGTGGGACCGATTCCCGAACCGACCGCCGCACCACCCGAGGTGGGGTTGGACGAGGTCACGTACGGGTACGTACCGTGGTCGACGTCCAACAGAGTGCCCTGCGAACCTTCGAGCAGAACGGTCTCGCCGCGCTCGAGGGCGAGGTTGAGCTCCAGACGCGTGTCCGAGATGCGGTGCTTGAAACCCTCGGCCTGTGTGAGGACCTCGTCGACGACCTGCTGCGGGTCGAGTGCCTTGCGGTTGTAGATCTTGACCAGCACCTGGTTCTTGAATTCGAGTGCTGCTTCGACCTTCTGGGTCAGGATCTTCTCGTCCAGGACGTCCGCAGCACGGACACCGACACGGGCGATCTTGTCCTGGTAGCACGGGCCGATACCGCGGCCGGTCGTGCCGATCTTCTTCGCTCCCAGGAAGCGTTCGGTGACCTTGTCGATGGCCACGTGGTACGGCATGATCAGGTGCGCATCAGCAGAAAGCAGCAGGCGGGACGTGTCCACGCCGCGCTCTTCCAAGCCTGCCAATTCGGTCAACAACACTCCCGGGTCGACGACGACACCGTTACCGATGACGTTGTTGACGGCGGGGGTGAGGATTCCGGAAGGGATGAGGTGCAGTGCGAACTTGTCACCGTTCGGCAGAACCACGGTGTGTCCGGCGTTGTTACCGCCCTGGTATCGCACGACCCACTGAAGCTGCTCGCCCAGTAGATCTGTAGCTTTGCCCTTACCTTCGTCGCCCCACTGGGCGCCGATCAGGACGATTGCCGGCATGACGTTGTCTCCTACGGTCGACGTGCAGCAGTTGTCCCGCCGCATTGGTACTGCCTGGCTTCCGCGCACATGATGCAGCGCCGAACTGTTGCAGTGACCGAAGGAGCAGTCTAGCCCAGAGCACCAGACCAGACCTGACGGTCCAGAATTTGGCGGTGTGACCATCACGATTACGAGTCGACACGGAGACTCGCACTAAGATCGTCGGCAGTGATTCGGACGGCCATTTCGGGGAAGGGTGGCGAGGTCCCACTACCCGAGAAGAAGTCTTGATCGAGCTAGGAGTGGCTTTGACCCCTGTGGTGCTCAAATGTGGCGATTCGCCGGTTCCACTCCCCCTGGGTGAACTCACGTCGTTCACTGCCCCTGAACTTCCGGAGAAGCAGGACTTCGACGAGGCCCTGTCTCAACTGCAGGTCGTCACCGAACCGCGCTTGATCGTCGTCGGTAACGACGGCGCGTTTGCCGCGGCTTTGACACGGTTGATGCGACTGGAGCGACTCAACGTCGAACTCGCCTACGTCACCGAGAACAGGTCCGACGCAACCGACGCGTACAAACTCGCAACGGGTGCGCGAGCTGCGCGCACGGCGTTGAAAGGCACAGTCCACACCGTGCCGCTCATCCGCGACGACGCTGGAATCGCGCTGGTAGGTGCGGCAACTGTCACGGGTCCGGCCGATGCCGCAGAATTGATCGGCGAGGCCTACGTCGACGACAACAAACTGTTCTCCGGCACGGTCCCCGGCATCCGGATAGTGCCGAGTCCCAAGCTCCCCGGCATCAAGGCATCTGTGGATCGCAAGAGTCGCTGGGGCGGGCGACGCTGGCTGGAAGGCCGAGCCATTCAGCTGGGCTCGCCCGCGGCTCGTCTGGTTCGCGACGGGGTGGCCAACCCACGCGATCTCAAGCGTTCGACCTTCTACCGGCATGACAAAACTTGGTTGTTGGTCAGGTGAGAACCGGAGCAGCACGGTCGGCGGTTCGGCCGAGCCCTGTCTTCCTCGGCGTAGTTGCGATCACTGTCATCGCCGGAGTGGTCGCCTGGAACTCGACGTGGGGTTCAATCGCGGGCCGAGCGGGTGTTTTCGTTCTCGTGGTTGCAGGCTGGGTGGTCACGCTGTGCTTGCACGAGTTCGCCCATGCGTATCTGGCGTGGCGTCACGGAGACACCGATGTCGAGGCTCGTGGCTACCTGACGCTCAACCCGCTCAAGTACAGCCATCCGATGCTCTCGATCGGTCTGCCGGTGCTGTTCATCGCATTGGGCGGCATCGGACTTCCCGGCGGCGCCGTGTATCTGCGCACCGGGATGTTTCCGCCCAAGGTGCAGGCGCGAATATCGCTTGCCGGTCCGTTCACGAACGCCGTCGCCGCGGTGATTCTCCTCGTCGTCATACGTACGTACGGCTCAGCGTCCGAGCACCTGACGTTCTGGGCCGGCCTCAGCTTCCTTGCCTTCTTGCAGGTCATGGCGACGGTCTTGAACCTGCTCCCAGTCCCCGGTCTGGACGGTTACAACGCGCTGGAGCCCTATCTCGCACCCAACACACGGCACCAACTCGACCAGTTCAAGCCGTACGGACTGCTCCTGCTGGTTGCACTCTTGTTTGTCCCACAGATCAATGTCGTCTTCTTCGACGCGATCTACTGGATCTTCGAATTGAGCGGTGTGTCCGACTACTACGCCATGCTCGGTAACGCCCTCATGCGTTTTTGGACGTGATCGAGTGCGCTGGAGGAGACTCGTGAGAGTCTGACATTTCAGACATTCATTCTTCTTCAGGGGAGCATCGATGATTGCGACGTCATTTCAGTCCGGCGGAGTGGAGTACACCCTCACGCGGGCCGAGATTCGACACGTGGAAGCACTGATCGACTTGCTCGCCGACGACCCGATCGGCAGCACTCGGGAGACGACCAACCCCGAAGCCCGAACGATCTACGAGGACGCGTTCAAGCGAATCGACGAAGATCCGGCTCAACTCCTCGTCACCGTTCTGGTCGGCGACGCGGTAATCGGCACCATGCAATTGACCTTCATTCCGGGTATGAGCCGAATGGGGGCGACACGACTGCAGATCGAAGCTGTTCGCGTCCACGAGGATTACCGGAGCAAGGGCATCGGCAGTTCGATGATCCGCTGGGCCTGCGAAGAAGGCGCCCGGCGCGGCGCTTTCCTGGCGCAGCTCACCTCGGATCAAACTCGCAAGGAAGCTCACGACTTCTACGAGCGTCTCGGATTTGTCGCCTCCCATGTCGGGTTCAAGAAGTCACTGAGCTGACGCCCAGCCAACCACCCAGACTCCCAAACGCAGGCCCGAGCACCGGGGCACGACTGTGCCCCGGTGCTCGCGTCTTCAGTTGGTTCAGTTCAGGCCGCGGTGGGTGGGCTGTTCCCGCCGATCGGCTGTTGATACGGGTCGATCGACATCGGCCGATAGAACACCGACTTCCGATCCGGGCCGATCTCCACTCTCCATTCCGTGTGGTGCAGTGTCCGGTGATGGTGGCCGCACAACAAGATCAGATTGTCGAGATCTGTTGGGCCACCGTCGTTCCAGTGAACGATATGGTGGGCGTCGCACCATCCCGATGGTGTCCCGCGCCCCGGAAACGCGCACCCGCCATCACGAACTGCCAACGCCCGCCGCTGCGGCACCGTCGCGGTTCTGGCTTCCTTACCGCGGTCGAGCGGAACACCATTCTCATCCAACAAGATCCGCGTGACCGTGCAGTCGCAGGCGAGCATCCGGGCCGTGTCGATACTGATCGGGCCCACCCAATCCGTCCACGCAAACCCCAACTCCTCAGTGGACGGCAACATATCTTTCAATGCTTTGAGGTCGGTCATGTCTTTCGCACTCGCGGTGACCGTGATGTGCGGTTTCACCCCACCTTCGATCGGACCCAACCCCGCCCGCTCATACCGGCGCAACATTTCGCAGAACCCGTCCGCCCGTCGTAATGCCGGCGTGCGGGTGTCTTTGACGCCGTCCTTCTCCGGTGTCGGAGCCGACAGGCTCGACAGCAACGTGATCAACCGCGCCCCGTTGATCGCATCCACATCACCCTTCACCGTGACCCGCCCGTACAGGCCTTTCGAGGCGTAGAACTCGTTACGTTCGGAATCCTCGCCGACCGGAACTCCGTCCTCGCGCTTGCCGTACTGCTTCTCGATCCGCCGGATCGCCGCCCGCACCGCATCACAATCCGCGATGTTCTTCGACGCCAATCCCAACAGGATCCCGCGCGCCTTGTCCACATCGGCCGGGGTCATGTTCTTCGGCGGATGCTGACAAAACGACGCCACCTGCCGGGCCTTCAACGCATCCACGTCACCCCGATGAAACGCATCGCCCACCACGGGTTCGAGCATCAACAACCGCGCCAACCCGACCAGCAGACTGCACTCACCGATCTCCAGATTCGTCGACCCGTGCAACCACTGCGCGATCGCCCGAAAACCCTTCCCACCGAGAACCTCACGGGAAAACATCTCCACGATCAGCAACACCAACCGTGACTGCAACTCGTGCCGGACACGCACCAGATCCAGAACCTCACCCTTGAGGTCCTCACCATCCAGCTGCCACGCTTCCCGACTGGCCATACCGAAAGTTTAATCGAACATACTTTCGATAACCAGAGACATAACGGACAACTTCAAGAAGGCCCACAGCTCGAGAGCTGTTGAAATGCATCGCTATTCGCGCTGACGTCCACGCGATTCGTTGACAGAGACTCGCAACTCGCCGAGCGGCACTTCACGCCCCGACTCACTGCGGACCTCGACGCGAACGGGCTCACCGGTAGCGTCGTCCGCCACCGCCAGCGGTCCACCCTTTCCGCCGTGCAGGTACTTGTCACCCCACTGCATCAGCGCAAGAACCGCCGGCAGCAAGTCACGACCCTTCTCGGTGAGCACGTACTCGTGCCGCGTCCGCTTTCCAGGCTCCTTGTACGGCACACGCTCGAAGAGGCCCGCCTCCGTGAGCTCCTTCAGCCTCGCCGACGCCACCGCCTCGGTAATGCCGACCCGCGACGCGAAGTCGTCGAAACGAGTTGTGCCGTAGTAGGCCTCTCGCAAAATCAGCATGGCGGAGCGAGTGCCGACCACTTCCATGGCCCGCCCGATCGAACAGTGCGTGGCCCGCCAGGCGTCGCGATCTTCGAGCACCCCGGTCAGTCGTACAGCGTCCATGAGTTTCACAATACCCCCTGGCTTGCCATAACCATAGCCAGAGTCTAGATTGCTGACTATGGAACTTCATAGCCAGCCGGTGCGGACCGGACCCCTTCTCGCGATACTGTCGGGGGCGCCGTTCGTCGCCAGCCTCGACCTCTTTGTGGTCAACGTGGCCTTCGGCGACATCGCCAAGAGCTACCCGGGTCACTCGCTCGGTGAGTTCAGTTGGATCCTCAACAGCTACGCGATCGTCTACGCCGCGCTGTTGATCCCCCTCGGACGCTGGGCGGACAGGATCGGACACAAACGCGCCTTCATCGCCGGTCTCGCACTGTTCACCCTCGCCAGCGCCGCCTGCGCCTTCAGTCCGTCACTGTGGGCGCTGGTGGCTTTCCGCATCGTCCAGGCGGTCGGCGCCGCGGCGCTCACCCCGGCCAGCCTCGGCCTCCTGATCAGTGCCCTCCCGGCTGCGAAACGTCAATCCGGCGTGCGCATCTGGGCGGCGGCCGGTGCGGCTGCCGCGGCATTCGGCCCCGTCGTGGGCGGCATTCTCGTCGAGGCGTCGTGGCGCTGGGTCTTCCTGATCAACGTTCCGGTGGGGATCGTGTTGCTCTACTTGGCAGTCCGACTCGTACCGGACACGACCCACAAGGACCCCGATGCCGGGATCGACGTCGTCGGCGCTGCCCTGCTCACAGTCGGAGTCGGCTCCCTTGCACTGGCACTCGTGCAAGGACCTGACTGGGGGTGGACCGACAGTCGCGTTCTGATCGCCTTCGCGGTGGCCGCCGTGACACTACTCTCGTTCTGGTGGAGCAACTCTCGTCACCGAACTCCGTTGATTGCTCCGGATCTTCTGAAGATCCGCTCATTTGCCTGGTCCAACGTCACCGCCATTCTGTTCAGCGCAGCGTTCGCCGCCGGCCTGCTCTCGAACATCCTCTGGCTGCAAGAAGTTTGGGGATACTCGGCATTGCGTACCGGCTTCGCCGTCTCACCGGGTCCGCTTCTGGTTCCGCTGTTCGCCATCGCCGGTGGATCGCTTTCGCGCAAGTACTCGGCCGGTCGCGTCGCCGCACTCGGCAGCCTTCTGTGGGCCGTCGGAACGGTATTGGTCCTCGTCTCGGTCGATACGACGCCCAACTACGCGACCGGACTTCTTCCAGGCTGGATCATCGCCGGGATCGGTGTCGGTCTTGCCCTGCCGACCATTCTGTCGCAGGCCACGGCGGATCTGGCACCGGCTCGATCGGCCACCGGTAGTGCAATCGTCAGCATGAGCCGACAGATCGGAACCGTTCTCGGCGTGAGCGTTCTGATCGCGGTTCTCGGCTCTGCTGTCGACTACGACACCTTCCGCCAGGCCTGGTGGGTGATCTTCGCCGTCGCGCTCGCGTCTGCTCTGGCATCGCTGGGAATGACACCTGCGACCACACCCACCCCAGTTGTCCCTGCTGAATCCGCCGTCCCTGAAAGGAATTTGTCATGAGAGACGCAGTTATCGTCGAAGCCGTTCGCACTCCGATCGGCAAGGGA
The DNA here is from genome assembly GCF_016598535.1 of Rhodococcus sp. P-2. Classification (GTDB taxonomy): domain Bacteria; phylum Actinomycetota; class Actinomycetes; order Mycobacteriales; family Mycobacteriaceae; genus Rhodococcus_F; species Rhodococcus_F baikonurensis. The sequence goes on from NZ_CP066779.1 coordinate 5,400,444, forward strand.
AAGGCGAACGGCGCCCTGCACGGCATCAACGCCGTCGACCTCCTCGCCCACAGCCTCACAGCGGTAGTCGAACGCACCGGAATCGATGCAGCGCTGATCGACGACGTCATCGGTGGTGCGGTAAGCCAAGTCGGTGAACAGAGCCAGAATGTCACTCGCACTGCTCTTCTCGCCGCCGGCTACCCCGAGTCGGTGCCGGGAACCACCGTCGACCGCCAGTGTGGAAGTAGCCAACAAGCAGTTCATTTTGCCGCTCAGGGCGTTATTGCCGGTGCATACGACATCGTTGTCGCGGCCGGAGTCGAGTCCATGAGCCGAGTGCCGATGGGCTCGAGCAGCATCGGGCGCGAATCGCTCGGCGTGGGTTTCGAAGAGCGCTATCCGGACGGTCTGGTACCGCAGGGCATCAGCGCCGAATTGATCGCCGCCAAGTGGGGACTGAGCCGCACCCAACTCGACGAGTTCTCGGCGTCGAGTCATCGGAAAGCCGCGCTGGCAACCGAAAGTGGGTACTTCACCAAGGAACTCGCAACTCTCCCGCAGCTGTCGGTCGACGAGGCCATCCGCCCCGGCACCACCGTCGAGACCCTTGCCGGCCTACGGACCGCCTTCGAGTCCGACTATTACGCACAGCGATTCCCACAGATCGACTGGTCCATCACCGCAGGCAACAGCAGCCCCCTTTCGGACGGCAGTTCGGCGGTGATGATCACGACCAGTGAAATCGCCGCGAAACTCGGACTCACCCCGAAGGCACGGTTGCACAGTTTCGCGGTCGCGGGCGACGATCCGCTGTACATGCTCACCGCGGTCATCCCCGCTACGCAGAAGGTCCTGGCCCGTGCGGGTTTGACGGTCTCGGACATCGATCTGTTCGAGGTCAACGAAGCCTTTGCCCCAGTGGTCCTCTCGTGGGCAGCAGACACCGGCGTCGACCTGTCCAAGGTGAACGTCCACGGCGGTGCCATCGCGCTCGGCCACCCACTAGGCGGCAGTGGAACGCGGATCATGACCACCCTGGTCAACGCCATGGAACAGCGCGGCGCGCGCTACGGACTCCAGACCATGTGCGAGGCAGGCGGGTTGGCCAACGCGACCATCCTGGAACGCTTGGGCTGAGCACTCTCCCCGATGGACGGCATTCCGACATCAGTGACCGAGTGCCGTCCATTCGGGGTCCGGCTTGCGCGCAACGACCCGGAACACGATTCCACCCCGTCCGGTGCGCTGCACCTCGTCGATCAGGAAACCGGCGTTTTCGAGGTATCCAATCGGTTCGCGGGTGAGATGATCGGCACCGAACCGAACAAAAAGCGGTTCGACAACCTTCATCAATGTACGAGCCACAATGTTCTTGCTCGGTCCGTGCTCGGCGAGAACGAATCGACCGCCGGGCACCAGGACTCGAAACGCTTCGCTCGCAACTCGGTCCGGATCGGGGATCGTACAAAAGGCGTAGGTGGAGACCAATGTGTCCACGCACTCGTCGGGAACATCGAGTGCTTGCACGTCTCCGAGTCGTAGGTCGACTTCGGTCTTCACTCCCTCGGAGACCTTGAGCCTGGCCTGATCGAGCATCGCAGTCGAGATGTCCACGCCGATGACGTAATCGACGTCGTCCCCGTAGAGCGGCAGGTTCAGTCCGGTTCCCACGGCGATCTCGACCACGCGGCCATGCGCCTGGTCCACAGCCCATTTCCGGGCGTCACCGAGCACAAAACGTTCGAAGCGCCCGATCTGTCGGTCGTAGTGCGCCGCCATTGCGTCGAAAGTCTTGGCGACCTGTGCAGTGTCTGGTTCACGCATAGTGCCCCGTTTCGATCGATCTTCTGTGCAGTCTTACACGCGAGCACCGGGTCGGGAAGACCTTTCGTGACGAAGGGCAACCGGCCGAGCGAGGTCGTCCGTGACGGATGCCCCCGGTATCGTTCCAGGTGACCTGACCTCACCTACGACGATCATGGATAGAGACCTCGTGCGATCAAGTAACTGCGTCACCGGTTCGGTCCGGCCACCTTTTCTCACTGATTCCACGGGAGGTCTGTGATGGCCGGCGGACTGTTCGCTCTGCTCGACGACGTCGCGGCCCTGGCTCGCATGGCCGCGGCCTCGATCGACGACGTTGCTGCCGCAACCGGTAAGGCGACGGCCAAAGCTGCAGGTGTCGTGATCGACGACGCAGCCGTCACCCCGCAGTACGTCCGTGGACTCGCGGCCGAGCGCGAACTACCGATCATCAAGCGCATCGCCATCGGATCGCTGCGCAACAAGCTGCTGATCATCCTGCCGATCGCTCTGCTGCTCAGTCAGTTCCTTCCCTGGCTCCTGACGCCGCTGTTGATGGTCGGTGGCTGCTACCTCAGCTATGAAGCAGTGCACAAGATCTGGGGTGCGATATTCGGCCACGGTGATCACCACGAAACGGCCGACGAGCACCCTCGCGACGAAGAGGCCGTGGTTTCGGGTGCCGTCCGCACCGACCTGATCTTGTCCGCCGAGATCATGGTGATCGCACTCAACACCATCGCAGGTGAAGGCTTCTGGAGCCGGTTGGTGATCCTTGCCGTCGTGGCGGTTGTCATCACCGTGGTCGTCTACGGCGTCGTCGGACTGATCGTGAAGATGGACGACATCGGCTTGAGAATCGCCGAGACGTCGTCGGGTTTCACCCACAAGGTCGGCCGTGGACTGGTTCGCGGTATGCCTCACGTGATGTCGGTGCTCTCGGTGGTGGGTACTGCCGCGATGCTGTGGGTCGGTGGCCACATCCTGTTGGTCGGCATCGACGAACTGGGCTTCCACCCGCTGTACGACGCCGTTCATCACGGAGAAGAAGCAGTCAGTGACATCGCCGGAGTCGGTGGCGTACTGGCGTGGATCGTCAACACCCTTGCCTCGGCAGCGCTGGGTCTGGTGGTTGGCGCCATCATCGTCGCAGCTCAACTCGGTATCACCCGCCTGTTCGCAAAGCGTTCTGCGACGGCCTGATCGCCTACCTGTGGCGGAGCACCATCTGCTCCGCCACAGTTCGCATCCCTTCACGCAACGACGAGGGTGCGAGCAGCTCGACGTCGGCTCCCAGCCCGATCAACTGTGAGAGCGCGACGGCTTCGCTCTCGAGTTTCAGCCAAGCGCCCACCCATCCGTCGTCGTCCTCGGGTCCCACTTCGACAGCAGCCGCAAGCTCGCCCACCACATCGGGGAGCCGGCGCCTGCCCTCTGGTGACAACCGCACCTGGCAGTCGAAACGAAGCAGCGACCGGTCGAACTCGGCCATCGACGCAGCCCACCACGACGGCAGATCGAAATCCACCGGCCGGGTGAACGAATCATCTTCTACCACCGTATTTTTGATGCGGCAGACTCGAAACGACAGCGTTCGACCGTTCATCCCCGCCACCAGATACCAAACGCCGGCTTTGATGACCAGCCCCAGCGGTTCGACCGTCCGCTCGCGATCGCGGTAGACGAAGCGCAGTCGACGCGAGACCAGCACAGCGGATGTTATGAGCGGAAGCGCAGAGATGTCGTCGACGCCGCCGAACCAGCCCGGGACGTCCACCAGGATTCGGTCCTGCCACAAGCGCGCACTCTCGCGCAGCGGACCGGGCAGGGTGCGGAGTAGTTTGGCCCCTGCCGAACCGACGGCGTCGGATCGCCCGAGGTCCGCAGCGATGGACGGTACGCCCAACAGCATGAGTGCCGACGTCTCGTCGTCCGTCATGCCGGACAGCTTGGACTGCCAACCGTCGAGCAGATGGATGCCGCCGCCAGGACCGCTCTCGGTCCAGATCGGCACACCGGCAGCCGACAACGAGGCCACGTCGCGGTAGATCGTCCGCACCGATACACCGAACTCGTCGGCCAATTGATCTGCGACGACGCCAGGGCTGCCCTGCAAACGCAACATGAGTTGGAGCAGTCGCGCGGATCTCATGGTGCGAACATTACCGAGAATCACTGACAGAAGTTGTCAGGAATAGGGGTGCACAATGACCGTCATGGTCACCTGGAAGCAATTCTCCGAAGAAGTTCCCACCCTTGCCGACGCGGTTCAAGCGCGGTTCACAGCCCACAAGCATCACGTCCTCGCAACGCTGCGCAAGGACGGTTCCCCGCGGGTCAGCGGCACCGAAGTCGCAATCCTCGACGGACGGTTGGTGCTCGGTTCGATGTTCGGCGCTCTCAAGGCGAAGGACCTCGTCCGTGACGGGCGCTACGCCCTCCACAGCAATCCCGGCGAGCACACGATGGAAGGCGGCGATGCGAAGATCGCCGGAATTGCACGCGAGGTGACCGGCGACGAGTTCGAAGCCGTTCTGGAAAGCTACACCTACGAGGTTCCGAAACCCCTGCACCTCTTTGTCCTCGATATCGACGAGGTGGTGCACACGACCGTCGACGGGGAACACATGTACGTCGACCTCTGGAAGCCGGGCAAGGAGATCACCCGCTTCACCAAGTGACGTTCTTCTCGCAATGCTCGCCGTTGGCACACGATTCCACCTGGACAGTGGCGTGGGAAAGACCGTGACTTTCGAGGACGGTGCGCGCGGATTCCAGAACGTTCGACGAATTCGCGTCACTGGTCAGGTGGACCGTCGCGACATCCATCCCGGTAGTGAGCGTCCAGACGTGCAGGTCGTGGACACCCATCACGCTCGGCAGTGCGGCCAGGTCGGCCTCGACAGCTTCGACGTCGACGTCGGCGGGCGACGCCTGCGTCAGAATGCGAAGCGATGCTGCAGCCAGTTTGATCGCACGCGGCACCACCCACAGCGAGATGAGAACACCGACGACGACGTCCGCCCACGTCCAGTTGAACACCAGGACAAGGCCACCGGCGATCAGAACGCCGACGCTACCGACCGCGTCGGCAAGCACTTCGAGGTACGCGCCACGCACCGCGAGGCTGTCCTTGGAATCGCCGCGCAGCATCAGCATCACAACGATGTTCGCGGCCAGACCGGCGGCAGCAGTGATGATCAGGGCGCCGCCGGGAATCTCGGGTTCGTTTCCGATCCGGCCGATTGCCTCGTAGAAGACCCAGGCCGCAACGGCCAGCAGCATCACCGCGTTGGCCATGGCGGTCAACACCTCGGCGCGGTGCCAACCGAAAGTCCTGGCAGCGGTGGTGCTGCCCTTCTTCGCGAGCAACAACGCTGTCAGTCCCATGGCCATACCCACCACGTCGGTGAGCATGTGACCGGCGTCGGCGAGCAGAGCCAACGAGTTGATCAGGATGCCGACCGTGGCTTCGAGCACGAGGAATGCAACGAGAATCGCAAGCGCGATCGCCATTTTCCTGATGCGTTGCGGTGACGGTCCTACGCCGACCGAATCTGCTGCCGAGTGGCCATGTGAATGACCGTGCCCTGCTCCCATTTGTCCTGTTCCCTCCCAAGTCCTCCTCAGAGCATATGCATACATTCGCATACATACAATGAGTTGCTCAGTGAGCGGGAAACGGCAGAGGTCAGTGATCCGGCTCGTACGCGGGATGAGGCACAGTGGGCGGCAGAGTGGCGATCGACGAGATGCGCTTCATGCCTGCTACCTGCAAGAGGTCGACGACCAGCGAGCGAATCTGGGCGAACACCACGGTCGAGGACAGTCCTGCGTTCTCGACTATCGCCGGTTTCAGCTCCTTTGCGACCGAGCGCAGGACGCGCGCTGCTTCGGCCTGATCAGGCTGCTCCCCCGGCTCCGCCAGGATCATCTCCTTCAGAACTTCGACGGCTTTCGACAAGCGCTCCACCTGAGCTACCAGACGCGGATCGAGGATCTCGTCGTCCCTGACCAACGTCAACGAACGACGCGCGAGCACTCGAATGTTGCGCATCGCGTTGTCGATGGGATCGGCTGTCGCCATGAGCCTTTCGAGGCGCGGTCGACTGTTCCAGTACAGCGGGGAGATTCGGCTGATCTCGCGCCCGCCGAGAAGGTTGCTGCGCAAACCGTCGATGGCACCTTGAGTTGCGCGCGCCTTCTGCAGCGCCTTCACGATCGGGTCAGGGTCGTTCGCGACAAGCCCGTCTGCCACCAATTGCAGTACCTCGGAAGCGGTTCCGAGAATCGATGCAGCATCCTTGCGTGCGCGTCGTACCGGGTGGGTGGGGATGATCGCGACCACAGCGATGCCCACCAGGCCACCGACCAGGGCATCGATCATGCGATCGGGTCCGCCACTGCCGCCCGGCGGGATCAGCGTCGCCACCAGCACCGCCGAGTTTCCCGCCTGCATGGAGAAAATCGGTCCGCTGTTCAGAAGCACCGCCACGGACATCGCCAGAACAACGACCAAACTGATCTGCCAGGGCCCGCTCCCGATGCCGGAGATGATCAGGTCACCGATTCCGATACCGACCGTGACTCCCGCAACCAACTCGAACGAGCGTCGGAGTCGGGCGCCCAACGACAGACCGAGCGAGACCACGGCGGCAATCGGCGCGAAGAACGGCGCATGGTGCCCGATCACCGTGGTGGCAACCCACCACGCCAATCCGGCCGCCAAGGCACATTGAATGATCGGTAGCGCCGACGTTTGAAGCCGACGCACCGATTTGCGAGCCCGGTCCTTGATACCGGCCCGGCTCGGACGGAAACTGCTAACCGAGGCCAAGCGCTTCGGCGGCGTTGGGATCGCAGTCTTCGAGCAGATCGAGGCAACGCGCGTACTCGTCGGCTTCACCGATCGTCTTCGCGGCCTTGGCCAGGACAGCGACGCAACGCAGGAAGCCACGGTTCGGTTCATGGCTGTACGGCACGGGACCGAAACCCTTCCAACCGTTTCGACGCAGTTGGTCCAGTCCGCGGTGGTAGCCGGTACGCGCGTAGGCGTAGGCCGTGATGGTTTCGCCCTTGTCCAGGGCAGCCTCGGCGAGGTAGGCCCACGCGATGGAGGCAGTGGGATGGTCGGCCGCGACCTGGGCCGGGTCAGCGTGGTTGAGCAGTGCCGATTCCGCTTCGTCGTCGCCGGGAAGCAGGGTGGGCTTGGGTCCGAGCAGGTCACCGAATTGGGTCATGCGCTCATTGTGCCCGCTACGCCTTTCTGCCACAGGACCGCCTCGCCGACGGTCGGAGTTATGCAGGCTACATACCGGTCGTTACCCTGACATGGTCATTGCTGCATAAGACCGAAGGGTTACCCGTGCCGGACTCGAAAGACGACAACTCGACAAAGAGCGCAGCCCCGAAGGGTGCGCCCGAGAAGTCGGCCCCGACCGAACCTGCGACTGTGGCGATCCAGAAGGCAGACAAGAACTCGAAGGCCGGCAAGGATTCGAAGGCAGACGGCGACGCCAAGGCCGCTAGTGCGCCAACGGTCGCGATCCCCACGGCAACTCAGGCTCCCACGGCAACTCAGGCTCCCACGGCAACTCCGGCACCCACAGCAGCCCCGACACCCCAGCCGAAACCGGAGCCCGCCACCGTCGCGATTCCGAAAGCCTCGCGGCCGACACCACCGCCCCGGCAAGCTCCGACCCCACCACCGGCGCCGCAGCGCGCCGCGCCTCAACCGCCGCAGCGCGCCGCGCCTCAACGTGTTGGTGTCGCAGCGACCCAACCTCCGGCCCAGCCGATGCCGACTCGCATCGAGCCCGCCGCGCCGGAGAAGACCAAGCGCAGCGGCAAGGGCTGGTACATCGCGGCAGCAGCTGCCGGCGTGGCCGTCCTCGCGGCAATCGGCGTCGCCGTATTCGTCTCGTCCAACAGCGGTAGCGGTGAAAGCTCACCCGAAGCCCAGGTCCAGACCGCCATCTCGACGTACGTCGACGCTCTGCAGACCGGCGATCTGGCAACGCTGCGAACGTCGACCTGTGGGGCGTTGGGCGAGTACTACCGCACCATTCCCGACACGGCGTTCGCTCAGGTCCACGACAATGCCGTCGCGCAGAAGACGATCCCGCAGGTCGGGGCTGTCGACGCGGTTCGCATCACCGACGACACCGCGATCGCTCAGGTCCAGGCAAGTTTGCCGAGCACGGGCGAGCAGTCATGGCGCACATTCGACCTCGAGCGCCAGGACGGCACGTGGAAGGTCTGCGATCCCAGCAAGTAAGTACCTGAACAGACAATAAGTACCTGAACAGACAATGCGCGCCGGCGAGAATTTCGCCGGCGCGCATTTTGTTCTGTGTAGCTCAGTTGTGAAGCCGATCAGCCTGCCGAGACCGAGCGTCCGGCCGACTTCAGGTCGTTGCACGCCTCGACGACGCGAGCCGTCATGCCTGCTTCGGCCTTCTTGAGGTAGCTGCGCGGGTCGTATGCCTTCTTGTTTCCGACCTCGCCGTCGACCTTGAGGACGCCGTCGTAGTTGGTGAAGAAGTGTCCTGCGATCGGACGGGAGAACGCGTACTGGGTGTCGGTGTCGACGTTCATCTTGACGACGCCGAAGTTCAGCGAGTCCTCGATCTCCGACTTCAGCGATCCCGATCCACCGTGGAAGACGAAGTCGAAGGGCTGCGAACCGGAAGCCAGGCCGAGCTTGGCAGCGGCGACCTTCTGGCCCTCTTCGAGAACCTCGGGCTTGAGCTTGACGTTGCCCGGCTTGTAGACGCCGTGGACGTTGCCGAAGGTGGCAGCGAGCAGGTACTTGCCCTGGTCACCGATGCCCAGAGCGTCGACCGTCTTCTCGAAGTCCTCGCTCGAGGTGTAGAGCTTGTCGTTGATCTCGGCCTCGACGCCGTCTTCTTCGCCGCCGACGACACCGATCTCGACCTCGAGGATGATGCGTGCAGCCTTCGAGAGGGCGAGCAGTTCCTTGGCGATGGCCAGGTTCTCGTCGATCGGGATAGCCGAGCCGTCCCACATGTGCGACTGGAACAGCGGGTTACGACCGGCGTCGACGCGCTCCTGCGAGATCGCGAGCAGCGGACGCACGTAGGTGTCCAGCTTGTCCTTCGGGCAGTGGTCGGTGTGCAGCGCGATGGTGACGTCGTACTTTGCGGCGATCACGTGTGCGAACTCGGCGAGCGCAACAGCGCCGGTGACCATGTCCTTGACGCCCAAACCGGAACCGAACTCGGCGCCGCCCGTCGAGAACTGGATGATGCCGTCACTGCCGGCGTCCGCGAAGCCCTTGATGGCTGCGTTGATGGATTCGGAGCCGACACAGTTGATGGCGGGGAAGGCAAAGGAATGCTCCTTGGCCCGACCAAGCATCTCGGCATAGACCTCGGGAGTTGCGATAGGCACGGCGGGAGTCCTCCATATACGTGTCGTTCGGAGCGCTCGGCGATGTGAAAGCGCTTCGTGTGGTCCTAGCAGTATGGCAAGTCCGACTCGTCACGTCTCTTTGCGGTCTCGGCCGCCACACAAGCCCGGTATCAGTCACCGCCGCCGACGCGATGACCTGCGGTGGTGGGAAACACTCAGATTCGGCCGGTACTCTGGCCCCCGTGAATGTGCAGGCAGCAACTGAATCCGTGACGAACCTGGCCTTGCTGCCCGGCTTCCTCGATCCCGTGAACCTCTTGAATTCCTTCGGAACGTGGGTTCTGGTGGGATTGCTTCTGGTGGTCTTCATCGAATCCGGCCTGCTGTTTCCGCTCTTGCCCGGCGATTCGCTCCTCTTCACCGCGGGGCTGATCGCGGCTTCCAAGTCCACCGAGATCGAACCGTTCGCACCTCTGTGGGTGCTCTTGGTGACCATTCCGATCGCCGCGATTCTGGGCGACCAAGTCGGGTTCTACATAGGCGCCAAGGGCGGAACTGCCCTGTTCAAGACGGACGACGCGCGGTTCTTCAAGAAGAAGTACATCGACGAGTCGCACGCCTTCTTCGAAAAGCACGGCCCGATCACCATTATCCTGGCTCGGTTCGTGCCGATCGTGCGTACTTTTGCACCGGTGGTCGCCGGTGCTTCGAAGATGAAGTACTCACTGTTCCTGACCTACAACATCGTCGGCGGCATCCTGTGGGGTGCCGGCGTGACTTTGCTCGGCTACCTCCTGGGGCAGATCGAATTCATCCGCGACAATGTCGACTACATCTTCATCTTGATCGTCCTGGTGTCGGTTCTGCCGATCGTCTTCGAAATCGGAAAGCGAATTCTGGCGTCGAGACGTGGTGAAACGGCGAATACTTCCACTACGGACAATTCGACGGTGACAGTCCCCGAAGACCCCACCCCCTGATTGCAGAACGAGGCGAAGAACTGACCACGATGACGCTCGCATCCGGCAGTTTCTCCCCACTCGAGACTGCCGGGCCTCTGTTGGTCTGGATCATCGTCGTCACGTTCGTCTTCATCGAGTGCGCGATCATCCTCGGATTGTTTCTGCCCGGTGATTCGCTACTGATCACAGCCGGAATCGTGCTTGCCGGTCACGAATCCGGTGCAGGCCACGTATGGGCACTGTCGGTGGGCGCGATGATTGCCGCCATTGCCGGTAACCAAGTCGGGTACGTCATCGGCCACCGAACCGGCAATCACATCAAAGCCCGCAAGGGCGGCAAGTACTTCACCGAGAAGAATTTGCACCGCGTCAACATCTTGTTGGAAAAACACGGGTTCTGGGCGGTCCTGATCGCCCGCTGGGTTCCGTGGGTGCGCACCCTGTGCCCGATGGTCGCCGGCGCAGCCAAGATGAACCACACGCGCTACACCATCGCGAGCACCATCGGCGCGATCATCTGGGCGCCGGTGCTCTTGCTGCTCGGTTTCTACGGTGGCTCGTTCCTCGATCGCGTTCCGTGGTTGCTACCCGCCGTGCTGATCGTGATGATGGTCAGCTTGGTCATCGGTACCGCGTTGGGTATCTGGCAGTACCGCAAGGAGATGGCCCGCCCCGCCGAAGACGTCGAGGTCGAAGAAGTCCTCGACTAGAAGCGCACGGCTCAGTGCACGTGGCTCCGGTCCCACGCCGGTAGCGGGTCCTCGTAGCGCGTCCAGGCCCGCGGCCCTTCGCGTAGTTCGTCATCGGTCAGCAGGGCTGGGTCGAGGATTCGTGACGGCGCCGTCGGGTCGAGTTTCACTCCGATGAACACGATCTCCTGCCCCGGTACCTCCGCTGCCGACGCCCACAGTTGAGCCGGTTCGATGACGAGGTTGGGGCCTGCCTGCGACCAGATCGCGGCGAACTCGGGCCGACTCGCGATCCAGCAGAAGCCTTTGCTTCGCAAGAGGCCCGCGAACTGACCGAGCGCAGCCTCGAGTCGCGCAGGATGAAAGGGGCGCGAGGCGCGATACGTGACGCTACGTATTCCGTATTCCTCGGTTTCCGGAGTGTGCCCACCGGCCAGTTCCTCGTCCCAACCGGGTACTTGCACAGCCAGTTCCGGGTTGTAGAGACCGGTTTCGAGGACGCGATCGAGGGTGACTTTGCCGTGGTCGGTGCGAATCAGTTGCGCGGTGGGGTTGAGCCTGCGAAGCGTTGCCTCGACGGTTCCCGCCGCCCGCTGGCTCACCAGGTCGGTTTTGTTCAGCAAGATGACGTCGGCGAACTCCACCTGATCGACCAGGAGATCGGAGATGCTGCGTCCGTCCCCCTCCCCGGCTTCGAGGTTGCGCTCGTCCAGTCGTTCGCCTTTTGCCAGCTCGCCGAGGAAGGTCGACGCGTCCACCACGGTCACCATCGTGTCGAGCTTCGCGAGCGAGCCGAGGCTGAAGCCGTCCTCGAATTCCCAGTCGAAGGTGGCTGCCACCGGCATCGGTTCGGAGATGCCGGTGGATTCGATCACCAACTGATCGAATCGCCCCTCTCGGGCCAGAGCGCCGACGGCGTCGATCAGATCCTCACGCAGCGTGCAGCAGATGCATCCGTTGGTCAGCTCGACCAACTTCTCCTCGGTGCGATCGAGGTGGCCCTGGCCTGCGACCAGGGCCGCGTCGATGTTGATCTCGCTCATGTCGTTGACGATGACGGCGACCCGCCGACCGTCGCGATTGGCGAGGATGTGGTTGAGGAGTGTGGTCTTGCCTACGCCCAGAAATCCGGACAGCACGGTTACCGGTAGCTGCTTCATTCCTTAATGATAACCATTGTCATTATCAACAACGGGAAGCGGGCCTACTGCACTGCGGACGCACTACCCGAGAACTGGCTCTCGGGCCTCGGCAAACCGAAATGATCGCGAAGCGTCGTACCCGAGTATTCGGTCCGGAACAAACCGCGATCCTGCAGGATCGGAACCACACGCTCGGTGAAGACCTCGAGCCCACCCGGGTAGTACGGCGGCATGACGTTGAATCCGTCAGCAGCACCGCTGGTGAACCACTCCTCGACAGTGTCGGCCACCTGCTCGGCGGTTCCGGCAAATACCCGATGTCCGCGCGCACCCGCCAAACGATGAAGCAGACCCCGAACCGTCGGACGCTCACGCTCGACAATGCCGGCGATCACCTGCAATCTGCTTTGCTTGTTGTCGGTGACATCACCTGCCGCCGCGAACAATTCGACAGGAACCGGAGCATCCAGTTCCAGATTCCGAACATCGGTTCCGGTGAGTGCACCGAGCTGCGCGAGCCCGTACTCCGGCGAAGTCAACTCGTTGAACTCGCGCTCGAGTGCCTTGGCCTGCTCTTCGGTGTCACCGATGAACGGGCTGATTCCGGGCAGGATCTTGACGTGATCGGGGTTGCGCCCGAACTGAGCGGCCCTCGACTTGATGTCGGTGTAGAACGCCTGAGCATCGGAAAGTCTCTGGTGCGCTGTGAAAATCGCCTCCGCGTACTGACCGGCAAACGCGCGACCGTCGTTGGACGCACCGGCCTGTACCAGCACCGGGTATCCCTGCGGCGTTCGCGGTGCGTTGAACGGTCCCCGCACCCGAAGATGCCGGCCGACGTAATTGATCTCGTGAATCTTGCTTCTGTCCGCGTAAATTCCGTTCTCCCGGTCCAGACTGATCGCGTCGTCCTCCCAGCTGTCCCACAAGCGCACCACCGCGTCGACGAATTCCCGTGCACGCGAGTACCGGTCACCGTGGTCCGGATGCTTGGCCAGGCCGAAGTTGGCTGCTGCCAGGTCGGTGCCGGTGGTGACGATGTTCCACCCCGCGCGTCCGTTGGAGATGTGGTCGAGCGAGGCGAACAGCCGAGCCAGGTTGTACGGCTCGTAGTACGTCGTCGACGCCGTCGCGATCAAACCGATCCGCTCGGTCGCCACTGCGATGGCTGTCAACAAGGTGATCGGCTCCAACGTCCCCGCTGGACCGTGCTCGACGTCGCTGCGCAACGCGGGACCGTCGGCGAAGAAGATTCCGTCGAACTTCGCTGCCTCAGCGGTGCGCGCGATCTCCTGGAAATAGGTGACGTCGAACAGTCGTTCCGGGGTTGTCCACGGATGACGCCATGCCGCTTCGTGATGGCCGGCGGGGTGGATGAACGCGTTGAGGCTCAGTTGGCGCGGAGAATCAGACATGCCTGAATGCTGGCAACTGCCGCCGCCGTCCGACAGGGTTAGGGTTCGCGTGATTCCAACTCAGGGTGGGCAGCTCGGTATCGTCACAAGGGTGAGCCGTGTAGTCGTAGCCGAGTTCGTACCGTCCGAGGACTCGGCACCTGTTCTTCGGCAATGGTGTGAGGTGTTCTCCGAAGGTCAACGCCGGCTCTCCGGAACTGCGCCGACAGCGGCCGCCTTGGCGGACATGATCGAGGCCGAAGGCGATTCGATCGATGTGTGGCGTTGGATCGCACGCGACGCCGACACCGACGAGGTTCTCGGTATCGCCCAGGCACGACGAAATTCAGCCGAAGCCGATCTCGCAGAGTTTCGGATGTACGTGACGCCCCATTCGCAGCGACGAGGAGTAGGACGAGCGCTGTCCGAACTCGTCGAGGTCGATATCACCGGGTTCGGCGTGCGGAGAATCAGGGTCACCGCGCTCGTGGGAAGTGCGGCCGAACACTTCCTGCACAAGTTCGACGGCCATCGTGTGCTGCTTCGACTGGCCAACCAGGTGCAGCACCTCAGCTCTCCCACTGCAGAAAGCGATCGCCCCGGCTATCGAATCGTCAGTTGGCGCAACCGAACCCCCGACGAGCTTGTCCACTCCTTCGCGGAGGCATTGAATCGACTTCTCGACGCACCGGGCGCCGAACTGCAGATGCCCGAACGTAATTGGGGAGCCGACGAGGTCAGATCCTGGGAACAGAAGATGACGGGTGGCTCTCAGGTACTCCTGGTGTGCTGCGCGGTCGACGGCGTCGGCGAATTGGCCGCAGCGACAGTAGTGACGGTGGACGAGCACGACTGCACCCACGCTTCGCAGCACGACACCGTGGTACTTCCCCAACACCGCGGGCATGGCCTCGCTCAGTGGGTCAAGGAGCAACAAGCGGCTGTGTTGGCAGCTGAATTTCCTTTGCTGCAAAAGATTCACACGACGGTGAACACGGAAAATCACCCGATGCTGACTGTCAATCGGAGCCTGGGATATCAGACTGTTGCGGAGCGGATCCTGGTGGAGATCAGGAGAGTCGAGAGTGCGTCGCACAAGCCTCGGTGACGATCGTCCTCCACAGGCCCGGGTGCGACTGCCAGAAGTTGTGCGCGGCACCGTCGACGACCTCGAAACTACCGTTCGGCACCAGCGCGGCCAGTTGCTGCAACGGCCACGACGGGCGAATGTCGTCGGCTGCCGCGAGAAATGTCATGGGCACGGGTGAGTCGGCCAACTGCCGAAACAGCTTTGGTTCATGAATCCATTCGACGAACGATTCTTGAAGCGATTGCCAGACAACAGGTTCCCAAGGTATCTGCGGGTCCGGCTCGATCCCCGCTTCGTACTGCTTCGACCAGGTCCGGTCCTTGTGGAGGCCGTGCCCCGCGATTCCGACGACGCCGGACACCGATTCCGGACAGTCGAGTGCGTACCGCACTGCCAAGTCGGATCCCCACGAGTGCCCCAGCACGACCCAGCTGTCGATCTCGAAGGTGCGCCGGACCAGTTCGAGGTCCGCAACCGCCTGCGTCATCGAATGAGCGCCGCCACCGGACCGGCCGACTCCGCGCGGCTCAGGGCACCACGCGCGCATTCCTTCAGGGACCAGCTCGTCCTGAGCAAGATAGTGAACGCATCCCGGGCCGCCGGAGAGAACCAGAACGTCCGACCCCGACCCACCGACGTCGATGTGAAGACGAACGCCGTCGGTGTCGATCACGTGCCGGGATTCCATGACGGAAAAGCCTAGCGCTTACGCGGGTATCCAGCCGCCGAGACGACAAATGCCGCTTCCATGAGCATCCACCCACCCACCTGCACCGAGAGGTCTCGCTCGGGGACGCTCGACGAGCGCACCGTTCCAGCTGCGAAGGTGGCGATGTCGCCGGACAGACTCGGCAACTGAGCATCCTTGGTCCAGTCGTGCCCGAACAGCGGCAGACCTTCGATCTGCAGTCTGTTGTTCCAGGCGGCTTCCGCGGAGGACAGAACGATCTGCGCTGCGAGTTCGCGCGCTCGTAGGTCCTCGTGCGTCTCCCAGGACAGGTTCACCACCACGAAGGCGAGGTAGCGGGCCAGGATTGCGTTGAACAATCCACCGTCGCCTCCGCCGCCGCCCGTGATGACTCCGTACTCGGTCATGCCGTCGTACACGGCGTCGACGAGTTTGTGGACTCGCTCGCGGTGACGCGGCTCGCCCAATCGCGTCGACAACTCGGTTTCCAACCCCAGCGTGACGCCTTGACAGTACGAGTAGATCGCGCGCTCGAGGGTGCCGTCGCGGCGGATACCGTCGAAGATCAGTCCGGAGTCCGGATCCCGCAGCGTCTCGTCGATCCAGTCGGCCGTTGCTTGCGCACGCCAGAGTTTTCCGGTGCGCGCCAGCATGATTCCGGCAGGTCCGTTTGCCGGGGTGTTGTAGAAGTCGGAACCTTTGCACCACGGAATGCCGCCGCCGTCGGCCGGGGACCACGAATCGAAGAGTTGCGATTCGAGCGCCTGGACCGCGGTCCGGTGATCGACCGAGAACATGCGTTGAGCACGTTCGAGCGAGAGGCCCAGCCACGCCATGTCGTCGTAGTAGTTGTTGGTCCACGCCGAGACGTTGCGGACCCGCACACTGCGGGCAACCTTCGCCACCCGGCGACGACGCTTGGGCGTCGGGTCACGTTCGAGTGCGTCGATTGCAGTATCGAGCAGGTGCGCCTGCCACCAGTAGTGCCAGGGCTTGAACATCCGCTCGCGCCGAACTGCAGGCCAGGCAACCACGCCGAGTGCTGTCCGGGGCATCCCCCACAGGCGCCGAAGGTGACGACTGACTATCGCGCCCTCAGCCGCATCGGCCCGCTCTGCCCACACTTCCTGCATAACTACCTATCCTGTCTGGTCGAGCCGCTACGCGCTAGCCGGAATACGAGAGCGAGATCAGCGGGAATCGGCGAGATCGGCATGCTCACGGACCCACGCGTGCATCGCGATACCGGCCGCGACTCCGGCGTTGATGCTGCGGGTCGACCCGAATTGCGCGATCGAGACCGTCATGGACGCAACCTCTTTCGCATGATCGGTCACTCCGGGGCCTTCTTGACCGAACAGCAGGATGCACTCTCGCGGCAGACTTGCCGTTTCCAGCGGCACCGACCCCGGAGTGTTGTCGACGGCCACGATCGTGAGTGAATTCTCACGGGCGTACTCGACGAGTTCGCCG
Source organism: Rhodococcus sp. P-2 (assembly GCF_016598535.1). Classification (GTDB taxonomy): domain Bacteria; phylum Actinomycetota; class Actinomycetes; order Mycobacteriales; family Mycobacteriaceae; genus Rhodococcus_F; species Rhodococcus_F baikonurensis. The sequence continues at coordinate 5,417,041 of NZ_CP066779.1, forward strand.
ATGTCGGCGTGGTGAACGATGTGCTGGTATCGATCGGTCACCATGGCGCCCCGCCGATTCCAGCGCCGACGCCCCACGATGTGGACGGCGGCTGCGGCAAACGCGTTGGCCGTGCGGACTACCGTGCCGATGTTGGCGTCGTGCGCGAAGTTCTCGATGGCGACATGCATCGTGTGACGGCGCGAGTCGATGTCCTCGACTATCGCTTCCCGCGTCCAGTACCGGTACTCGTCCAAGACGTTTCGACGATCACCCTCGACCAGCAGCACCGGGTCGTAGCGCTCGTCGGTCGGCGGTTCCGTGTCGTGTTCCTCGGCCCACGGTCCGACACCGTTGGGATTCTCGCCCCACTCGGTGGGTCCCGGTTCACCGGCCCCGCCGGAAACGTCGTCGGCTGCGACTTCGGTCATCAGAACACCTCGTTGGAATCTGCAGCCACGGTGAAGCCGTGCGTGGTCTGATCGTTGACACACGAGACGTCTGTCGCGGTGGTCGTGCAGGTGAAACCCAGTTTGCTCAGCGGTTGACCGGCGGCCAACACCGGATCGGCGTCGGGGCCGCCGGAGGTGTACACCTCACCGCCCGAACACATGAAAGCACCTTCGCCCTCGTCGGTGACGCGAATGCCGTTGCCCCAGTTGACCATGCAGCTTTCCGGCCGCGGCGGGACCGGGGTGGTCGTTCCCTCGCACCCGGCTTCGATTCTGGTGGGCAACTTGATGATGCCGCACTGGAAGTTACCGTCGGGAGTGGTGAAGTAGTACGACTCGTTGCGCTCGAACTGCACGTCCGTGAGCGTCGTCGTCGGCGGCAGCGTCGTGGTCGGTGGTTCGGTGGTCGTGGTGACGACGGGCGCGACGGTGGTTGTTGTCGTCGGTGTCGCGGTCGTGGTGGTCGAACTGGGCTGCGCCGCTACGGTCGGTGCCGAATCCGCCTCCCCGCCGCACCCTGCGAGCACGAGCACCGATCCGACGCCCAACAACACGAACCCCACCCGAACACGAACCACCCGACTACCTCCACACACGTCATCTTGGCCCAGCAACAGCCGACAGTGCACTCTATCGTGCGGCCGACTAAGTGCTGGTGACGCGCTTGTTCATCAGCCGTGAGAGCCACGCGGGCGAGAACCGCGACGCACTGAGGAAGAGCTTCGCCTGAGTTCCGACCGGGTAGTGAACCTTGTGTACGCGACCGGCGCCGCGTGTGGCCGTCCACAGCTCCTGCGCGACGTCGGTGGCAGTCAGCTTGATACCCAGAGATCTGGTGGCACCGGTGTCCATTCCGGTGACCATCGCGGTCTGGACGAACAACGGCCAGAGCGCGAGTACGCGGATGTCGTGCTGTGCCCATTCCAAATCGAGCGCCTCGGTCAGGCCGCGGATCGCGAACTTGGTTGCGCCGTACGTCGCGAGTTCGGGTTGGCCGTAGATCGCCGACGCGGAGCACAGATTGACTACCTGCGCCCCGGCGGTATCACGGAGGTACGGGAAAGCCGTGTGCGTGCCGTTGAGCGTGCCGGTGACGTTGATGTCGACCATTCGGCGATGCGCCGCAAGAGAAATATCCCCGAACCGTCCCGAGGAGAGCACGCCCGCGTTGTTGATCAGGATGTCCAGACGCCCTGACTCCCCGGCAAAATCGGCCAGACACCGCGCCCATCCGGCCGGATCGGTGACGTCCAGGACACCCGTCACGACGCTGCCGCCGAAGCCGTCGATCTCGGCCTTCACAGAGGCAAGGCCGGCGTCGTCGATGTCGAATGCGCCGACGCGGTATCCGTTGCGCGCGAACAACAGCGACGTCTCCCGCCCGATTCCAGCCGCAGCACCGGTGATGAAGACGTTCGGTTCGCTCATCCGGTCAGGCTATCCTGGATGTGGAGGAAATCTGATGAATCACCGTCGCGTCGTACACACCGTGTGTTTCATCGCGGTGGGGTATCTGATCGTGCTCGCGGTGTGGCTCGGATGGCTGGTCGAGCACACCCCACCCGGCACGCTGCCCTATCAGATCGGCGGGCTGCTCGCCGCTTTCGGCTCGGTTCTCGGATTCGGAATGGCCTGGGCCAACCGCCCGACCCGTGCCGAGCGCAAACTCGAGAAGCACGGCCTCGAAGGATGGGCACGAATCGACAAAGTCACACCCCTGCGCCGAACCGTCGACGGCGAGTTGGCCAAGCTCGCACTCCACCTCACGGTTCCAGGTTCCGATTCGTATTCGGGCCGGATCGAGTACGAGATCCGGCCCGAGTTCAAAGACAAGATCACTCCGGGATCCACGGTCACCGTCATGGTGGACCCGAAGAACCGAGACCGAATCATGCTGTGCCCGTGAAAAACTAGACGCTCTTCTTGCGTCCCAGCGCCAACATGCCCTCCACCAGCATCAGTTGCGCTCCCGCGTACGACGCCAGGATCACACCCTCGGCAGCAGCGCGGCCGGCGGTCCCGCGGATGAACAGTCGACGCACCACGATCAGCCCGTCGGACGCGGTGAAGAGCACTCCGCCCAATCCGAGCCACGAGCGTCGATCCTTGTTCGGGACGACCACGTCGAGCACGGCCTTCGATTGCGGTGCCAGCGCGGGGTCCGCCGACAACGTCGAGGTGGTTCCCAACATCAATCCGTATCCGGTGAGCGGCGTCGACACGCTCGGCGCCTTGGCACGCAGCAGACCGGACGCCGTCGACCAACCGCTGATGCGGGGCCGCAGGGCAGCGCGGGTCGGCCGAGCGCCACGGCGCAGCAGCAGCGCCGAGTAACTGGCCTGCATCACCGCGAACGAGGACGCGCCCTTGATCAGACGAGCATCGTTGTCCGGGTCGATCATGAACACGTCGCCGACAGTCGCAGCGGCGAGGCCGGCGAGAAGCAGTGCGGTATCGGCAGTTTCCGTCTCCGAACGCTTGCGCAGCACTCGGGCAGCCAGGGCGGGTGCAATAAGGGGCTTCGCGATCTGCTGAACCCGCTCGTTACCGACTACTGCCCCGACCACGGTCGCTGCCGTCGCCGCCGCAAAAACTGCGTGCTCGATGCCCCACTTGCCCGCCATCACAATCCTCCTGTTGGTTACACGTCCAACAGCGACCGTACTGGGTCACTCAGGCGGCATCGCCGGATTTGACGTCCGCGCCGTAGACATCGACGTATTCCTGCCCTGATTGCTCACAGAGAACCGTCATCAATTCGTCCGTCGCCGCGCGCACGACGGCCTGGTAGCCCCGAAGTTCGCGGTACCGCGAGAAGTCGATCGGCTCCCCTACCGTGATCCGGACCTTGCTGAAGCGCCACATCCGCGTCCCCGGCGGGTTGACGGCGTCGCCGCCGTGCACGACGACGGGAACGACCGGTGCTCCGGTTTCCAGGGCAACGCGAATCGCTCCGGTCTTTCCCTTGTACAGGCACCCGTCGGGTGATCGCGTTCCCTCGGGATAGATCCCCCAGACCCCGCCCTTGTCGAGAATTCCGATTGCCGTGTCCAACGCCGCACGGGAGGCGTCGGCGCCGCTACGATCGATCGGCACCTGACCCGCTCCACCGAAGAACCAGCGCTGCATCGCGCCCTTCACACCGGTCCCGGTGAAATATTCACTCTTCGCGACGAAGGTGATGCGTCGGCGCACCATGAGAACCAGGAAGAACGAGTCGACGACTGCCCGATGGTTGCCGGCGAGAATCACCGGCCCCTTCTTGGGGATGTGGTGCTGGCCCTCGATCGTCGGCCGCCCGAACAGCCAGAGGACCGGGCCGATCAGGACGTATTTGAACAGCCAGTAGAGCACAGGGCATCACCTTTTCCGTCTAGTAGACAGTGTCTACGTTCAAGATAGTAGACACTGTCTTCCATGCCTGTCAGCAGCCTTCGCGAAACACTTGTCGCCACCGGCGTCGAGATTCTCGATATCGACGGCGCCACGGAACTGACGCTACGGGAGATCGCGCGGCGCGCGGGCGTGTCGCACGGCGCCCCGCGGAGATACTTTCCGACACACAACAGCCTGCTTGCCGCAATCGCCTCACACGGCCTGCGCGATCTCACCGACAGACTCGATCCCATCCTCGCCGGCAAACAACCCGCTCGTAGCCGATTGATCTCGGCAGCAATCGAATACGTGTCATTCGCCCAGGAGCGACCCGCAATGTTCGAGTTGATGTTCCGCCACGACCTCCTCGAGGGCGCAGGCAGCAACCTCCGGGAGTCTTCACTCCCACTCTTCGCCGCCCTGCAATCCCTGACCGAAGAGGCCGACGCCTCCGATCCCAGCACTTCTGCACTGAACATCTGGACGGGAACCCACGGCGTCGCAGTGCTGGCGGCAAATCGAAGCCTCACGCTCGTCTGCCCCGACCTCGACATCGCAGCGCTGGTCACCACGACTGTGACGAACCACCTTCCGCACACTCGTTGATTTACATAGTTACCCTATGTAATAATATTTCTCGTGTCCGATGACCAGCAGCAACTGCATGAACTACTCGTCGACCTCGTGAGCAATACACACCGCTTCGCGAAGCTGGCAGGTTCGTTCGCGTCCGAGCAGTACCCACGCGCCTGGCTGCGCGCACTCTCACTTCTCGAGGAGTACGGCGAAATGCGCATCAGCGATTTCGCCCGGCTCGACAGATGCTCGCAGCCCTCCGCCACCGCGCTGCTACGCAAACTCGGCGAACACGGTTACGTCGAACGCCGCGCCGACCCGGAGGACGCCCGCGCAGTGCGCGTCGCCATGACCGAGAAGGGGCGAAAGATATTGAACGACGGCCGAAACGAGATCGCCGACGCCCTGGTACCTCACTTCGTCGAACTCGAGCCCGAACAGATCAAGAAGCTGGCTGACGGATTGGCCGAATTACGGTCCATCATCAAGACTTCCGACCCCAGCTGAAATACCCACCACTGAAAAAGGAGGTGGCCGTGAGCAACACGACCGCGACATCAACGCACCAGAACGAGGCTCCGCCGAGCCTCCTGAAGCAACCGAAAGCGGTGTGGGCGGTAGCTTTTGCCAGCGTCATCGCCTTCATGGGCATCGGTTTGGTCGATCCGATCCTCAAGCCGATCGGCGAACAACTCGACGCCACACCGTCGCAGGTTTCGCTCCTGTTCACCAGCTACATGCTCGTCACCGGTGTGGCCATGCTCATCACCGGTGTGGTGTCCAGCCGCATCGGCGCCAAGAAGACACTCCTTGCAGGCCTTGCCATCATCATCGTGTTCGCTTCTCTGGCAGGCGCTTCCAGCACCATCGGGCAGATCGTCGGATTCCGTGCGGGCTGGGGACTCGGCAATGCACTCTTCATCGCAACGGCGCTGGCGGCCATCGTCGGCGCGGCCAGCGGCGGCGTCGCACGCGCGATCATCCTGTACGAGGCTGCGCTGGGCATCGGTATCGCGGTCGGACCGTTGGTCGGCGGCGTTCTCGGTGACATCAGCTGGCGCGCACCGTTCTTCGGCGTCGCAGCTCTGATGGCGGTTGCCTTCATTCTCATCGTCGTGATGCTTCCGAGCGCACCCAAGCCCGAACACCACACATCCATCGCTGCGCCGTTCCAGGCTCTGCGGCACCGCGGGCTACTCACCGTTGCCATCACCGCGCTGCTCTACAACTACGGATTCTTCACGCTGCTCGCGTACACACCGTTCCCCCTCGACATGGGGGCGTACCCGATCGGATTCATCTTCTTCGGCTGGGGCCTGATGCTGGCGATCTCGTCGGTTTTCCTCGCCCCTCGCCTGCAACGACGCTTCGGCACACTACCGATGATGATGCTGGCGCTGACACTGTTCGCACTCGACCTCGGCATGATGGCGCTCTTCACCGAGAACAAGATCGTCCTGATCGTCGGCGTCGTCCTCGCCGGTTTGTTCCTCGGCGTGAACAACACACTCATCACCGAAACCGTCATGATCTCGGCTCCCGTGGAACGGTCGACCGCCTCGGCTGCCTACAGCTTCGTTCGATTCGTCGGCGGCGCCGCAGCCCCGTGGGTTGCCGGCAAGCTCGGCGAGTCCAACGTCCACATGCCGTTCTGGGTCGGCGCGGTGCTCACCCTCGCCGCCGTGTTCGTCCTGTCGAGCGGACGCAAGGTCCTCGCGCACGTCGACGACCACGATCCCGCGCCGCACAGCGTCGACGAAGCACTCGCCGTCACCGTCGGCGACTGACCCCTGTGAGTGGTTAAGGAGTGCAGGGACCCCTTAACCACTCACGGGGCGTCAGCTCAGGTTCAGATCTTCCAGGCCCAACAGCGAGCGGTACTCGACGCCCTCCGCACCGATCACCGCATCCGCACCCGTCGCGCGATCGACGACCGTCGCGACTCCGACCACGGTGGCCCCCGCCTCGCGCAGGGCCTTCATTGCTGTCAGCGGCGAATTGCCTGTCGTGGTCGTGTCCTCGACAACCAGGACACGCTTGCCCACGATGTCCGGGCCCTCGATCTGACGCTGCATCCCGTGTGCCTTGGCAGCTTTGCGAACGACGAACGCGTCGATCGGGCGTCCGGGAGCGTGCATCACCGCCATCGCAACCGGATCGGCGCCCATCGTCAAACCGCCGACGGCGTCGAAATCCCAGTCCGCGACCAGTTCACGCAGCAGCGAGCCGATCAGCGGCGCCGCCTTGTGGTGAAGTGTCGCGCGGCGAAGGTCGACGTAGTAATCGGCTTCCTTGCCCGAGGACAACGTCACCTTTCCGTGTACAACAGCCAATTCGCGCACCAGCGCAGCCAAATCCTCACGATCGCTCATGAGTGCTCAGCCTACCGACCACTGCCTTGTGTTCGGCTTCTGCCTCTGGGCTAGGTTCGCCCGCGGCCTCGGCCGACGATGTTCGTCAGCCGACGAACCAGACCCTTGGGAACCAGACGCCCAGCCGTAGTGAGGACCTTGTACTGGACTCCCGGAATGCTGATGACCTTGTCGTCACCGAGATCCTTCATCGACGCCGCAACCACCTGGTCGACGCTCAGCCACATCGGCTTGGGGATCGTGGACATCTCGATACCCGCACGCTCGTGGAACTCGGTGCGGATGAAGCCCGGGCACAGCGCCTGCACGCGCACTCCCGTTCCGGCCAACCCGCCGGACAGTCCCTCCGTGAACGAGATCACGTACGCCTTACTTGCCGAGTACGTCGAACCGCGCCCGGACAACAGCCCCGCGACGCTCGCGACGTTGACGATCGTTCCGTGCGCCGACGCGATCATGCTGGGCAGCGCCGCGCGGGTCAGCCGCATCACGGCGGTGACGTTGACGTCGAGTTGCGACTGCAGCAGCGCCGGATCTGCGGTCCAGAACTCGCCGGACGTACCGAATCCGGCGTTGTTCACCAACACCTCGACGCCCTTCTCCAATCGAAGCGCGACCGTGTCGCGTCCGGCCTCGGATGCGAGATCGGCAACCAAAATCTCCGACTCGGTGCCGAACATCGTCTTCAGCTCGGACGCGAGGTCATGCAATCTGACCTCGTCACGCGCGACGAGAACCAGGTCGTATCCAAGGGAGGCGTATTTCTTGGCGAAACCAGCGCCGAGACCAGAGGTAGGTCCGGTCACCAGGGCAACGGGACGCACAGGGCGATCCGAGTGGGAAGTCGACATACCGGCCACGCTAGTGGTTATCGGGACGGGACGGGAACCTGAAGGTCAGTCGACGGGGCGAATTGTGCCCGAGCGCTGCGACGCCGGACGCTGAGCCGGCTTGTCGGCCGCCTCGGGCTTGCGCAGCGATTGGTCCTGACGTGGCGCAGATTCACGCGGTCCAGATTCACGCGATCCAGATTCACGCGGCGCGGACTCGCGCGGCGAAAATTCACGAGGTGCAGCTTCACGAGGCGGCTGCTCCTGACGCGAACGGGGCTGCTCTACCGGATCCTGAGCGGGGCGAGACTTCTCGGCCCCCGGCCGCGGACGGCTCGGATCGTGATCGACCTCGAGTTCGTTGGGATCGGTGACGGGGGGCAGTACGTGCAAGATGCCGGACAGCCGCGCAACCGACTCGATTGCTGCGTCCCAATCCCGGCCGTTGCTGGTCACCGGCAGCGAGCCGAGCGTCCACGGCCCTTCGCTCCACAGCATGCTGATCGACGGCGGAACGGATTCGGTGAACGCCACCATGCGCTGATCGCAGACGCGACGAGCAATCTCGAGGTCCGTTGCGAAAACCACCCGGGAACCGATCGCACCCAGCAGGTTCAGGTCACCGTCTTTGGGCGGAGCTGTCGACTTCAACCGGAGATCGATGTCGACGTCGGACCCGATCTCGCGGCGAACGGCCACGATGGTCGCGGTCTCTTCCAGGTCGAACAGCACGAACTGCTCTCCGCGGCGACGGCCTCGGACGACGTCGGTGGCTGTGAGGTAGTCCTGCTTGGCCATGACCGCGCGATGCCATTCGCCTGCCAGCTGATCGTCGGTAGCCGTGTACGTGTAGCCCTGAGCCTTCGCCCAGATCTGACGCACTCGCCCTGATTGATCTCGCCTCGTCCTGTCGACGTACAGAAGCGCACCCGCGCCTGCGAGTGCAATTGCTGCCAGTCCGAACCACATTCCAGTCATCACCCTCCAGGGTAGCGACTCGCGGCTTCAACCTCCCGCGACACCCTGGTGAACTCGCCCGATGTGTCGTGAACGACTCAGTTGCCGAACTTCGGCAGCGACGTACTCAGAATCGTGTTGGCGGTCATCGTCCCGTTCTCCACCGGCGTTCCGTCGACGACGATGTTGTCTCCCGGTTGCAGATCGGCGATGGTGGCGCGGTTGAGCGCGATGAGCGTGGTGTCCGCAGTGGTCAGGATCGTCACCTGCGAGCCGCCGATCGAATCGATGACCAATGTGCCGCCGTCATTCGACTTGACGGTGCCGACGGCTCCCCCGGCGTCACCGATGACTTCGCCGAGCCCGCCCGGAAGCTGGCTGAGCGGGGAATCCGTCGTCGGAGTCGGTGCCGTGGTGCTCGCCTTCGGCGGTGTGGTGGTCGGCGCCTGCGTCGTGGTGGTCGGGGGAACGAAAGCGGTCTGGGTGCCCTTGTCGTTCGAACCGAACGCCGAGAACGCGACGATCGCGATCACGGCGACCAGGATCCCGACCACGCCGGCGGCCACCCATGTCGCGAGCTTGCGCTTCTTGCCGCCTCCCGACGACCCGTCCTCGATGAACGGCTGTTCCGGCGGGACACCACCGCCACCACCGGCAACCGGATACTGCTGTGTATTTCCGTACTGCTGCGTATTTCCGTACTGATCCGTGGTCCCGTACTGCTGGGCCGTGTACGGCGGATAGGCCTGCGTCGCTCCGGGCGGCGGCGCCTGCGGATCGAACTGCGGGTTGTAGGCAGGGAACGCCTGAGTGGGATTCGGCTGCTGCCCCTGCTGCCCCAAGTACTCCGTGTTCTGATCCGGGCCACCGTAGGGATACTGCTGTGCCCCCGGCTGCTGACCGAAATACTCCGTCGGCTGGTTCGGATTCTGGCCGGACACCGTCCCGTACTGCTCCGTCGGCTGGTCGGGCGTACGCCCCCACACCTCGGTGGCCTCGGGATCCTCACGGCGCGGCCCACCCGAGTTACGCGGATCGTTCTGATCGGTCATGCCTGGCTCACCTTCGGTTGGGACGAAAGAGCGTCGAAGTCGTTCGGAGAGGCGCGGGTGCACTCATCCCCGGTTCGAGCATCCAGCCATCCAGGGTAGAACAAAATGCGAATGCCCCGCCGTTCCAAGTGGATCGACGGGGCATTCCGCTTACCGAATCAGGAGAGAACCAACTGATCCGCGTCCTCGCTGACACCGACGTGCACGGTGTCGCCGTCCTGGACCTTGCCTGCCAGGAGCAGCTTGGCGAGCTGGTCGCCGATCGACTGCTGAACGAGTCGACGCAGAGGCCGAGCGCCGTACAGCGGGTCGTAGCCGCGCACTGCGAGCCACATCCGAGCCGCACCGTTCACCTCGAGGGTGAGACGACGCGCAGCCAGACGCTTCTGCAACTGCTCGAGCTGGATGTCCACGATGTGCTCCAGCTGCTCTTCGGAGAGCGAGTCGAAGATGACCACGTCGTCGAGACGGTTGATGAACTCCGGCTTGAACGCGTGGCGCACCGCGTCCATGACCTGCTCCCGTGTGCCACCGGATCCCAGGTTGGAGGTCAGGATCAGGATGGTGTTGCGGAAGTCCACCGTGCGGCCTTGACCGTCGGTGAGTCGGCCTTCGTCGAGCACTGCGAGCAGGACGTCGAACACGTCGGGGTGTGCCTTCTCGACCTCGTCGAAGAGGACCACCGAGTACGGGCGTCGCCGAACAGCTTCGGTGAGCTGGCCGCCGGCTTCGTAGCCGACGTATCCCGGAGGGGCACCGACGAGTCGGGCCACCGAGTGCTTCTCACCGTATTCGCTCATGTCGATGCGGATCATCGCGCGCTCGTCGTCGAAGAGGAAGTCCGCCAAGGCTTTGGCGAGCTCCGTCTTACCGACGCCGGTCGGGCCGAGGAACAGGAAGGAACCGGTGGGCCGATTGGGGTCGGCGACACCTGCTCGGGCGCGGCGAACCGCATCCGAGACGGCGACGACGGCGTCGGTCTGGCCGACGACTCGCTTGCCGAGTTCGGACTCCATGCGGAGCAGCTTCTCGGTCTCGCCTTCCATCATCCGGCCGGCGGGGATTCCGGTCCAGGCTGCGACCACGTCTGCGACGTCGTCTGGCCCGACCTCTTCCTTGAGCATCACGTCACCGTCGGAGGCGGCTCCGGAAGCGGCTGCTGCCTCTTCCAGTTCCTTCTCCAGCGCCGGGATGCGGCCGTAGCGCAACTCGGCTGCCTTGCCCAGATCGCCGTCACGCTCAGCGCGTTCGGACTCTCCTCGCAGGTTTTCGAGCTGTTCCTTCAGCACGCGCACCGAGTCGATGGCCTGCTTTTCGTTCTGCCAGCGGGTGCTGAGCTGATTGAGCTTTTCGCGGTCGTCGGCGAGTTCCTGACGCAGCTTCTCGAGCCGTGCCTTGGACGCGTCGTCGGTTTCCTTCTCGAGTGCCACTTCTTCGATTTCGAGTCGGCGAACCGTGCGTTCCACCTCGTCGATCTCGACGGGCCGCGAGTCGATCTCCATACGCAGTCGCGATGCGGCTTCGTCCACGAGGTCGATGGCCTTGTCCGGCAGGAACCGCGACGTGATGTAGCGGTCCGACAGCGCGGCAGCAGCCACCAACGCGGAGTCGGTGATGCGGACGCCGTGGTGCACTTCGTAGCGCTCCTTGAGGCCGCGCAGGATGCCGATGGTGTCCTCGACCGAGGGCTCACCGACGAGCACCTGCTGGAAACGACGCTCGAGTGCTGCGTCCTTCTCGATGTACTTGCGGTACTCCTCGAGTGTGGTGGCACCGACCAACCGCAGCTCACCGCGGGCGAGCATCGGCTTGATCATGTTGCCTGCGTCCATCGCGGATTCACCGGTGGCTCCGGCGCCGACGATGGTGTGCAACTCGTCGATGAAGGTGATGACCTGTCCGGCGCTGTTCTTGATGTCGTCCAGAACTGCCTTGAGACGTTCCTCGAATTCACCGCGGAACTTGGCACCGGCGACCATGGACCCGAGGTCCAGGGAAACGACGGTCTTGCCTCGCAGCGATTCCGGGACGTCACCCGCGACGATGCGTTGGGCCAGGCCCTCCACGATCGCGGTCTTACCGACGCCGGGCTCACCGATGAGGACCGGGTTGTTCTTTGTACGACGCGAGAGCACCTGCACGACACGACGAATCTCGGTGTCGCGACCGATCACCGGATCGAGCTTGCCGCTTCGCGCGGCTTCGGTGAGGTCGGTGGAGTACTTCTCCAGCGCTTGGTAGGTGCCTTCCGGCTCCGGGCTGGTGACGCGAGCGCTGCCGCGAACGGTGGTGAAGGCTTCACGCAGTGCGTCCTGGGTGGCGCCGTGGCGCACGAGCAACTGGGCGACGTCGGAGTCGCCGCCGGCCAGTCCGTAGAGGACGTGCTCGGTGGAGACGTATTCGTCGTCCATCTCGGTGGCGAGGTGCTGAGCAGCGGTCAGTGCCGCGAGTGCCTCGCGTCCGAGTTGTGGAGTGGAGCTTGCGCCGGTTGTCTTGGGCAGGCGGTCGACGATTGCCTGAGCTTCACGGTGTACGACCGTGGGGTCGACGCCTACGGCTTTGAGTAGTGGGGCAGCGATGCCGTCGGTCTGGTCGAGCAATGCGACCAGCAGATGGGCGGGCCGGATATCGGGATTACCCGCCGACGACGCCGACTGCAGTGCAGCCGTCATCGCAGCCTGGGTCTTGGTTGTTGGTGTGAACGAGTCCACTTGTCACCTTTCTGGCGAAGTCGAACGGGAAGAGCCGCGACCGGTTGGTATTGCGACTGTGTCACTATGCTCAACGCGGACAAACTTGAGTCTATTCCGCTCAAGTTTGTTTTCGCCAGACCGAGTTGGTTTCGTAGGTCACATTTTCGGCCGTACTAGAATTGTGGCGAGAGTTGCAGCTGGTGCGAAAGGGGGATGGATTGGATCCGACAGTGATCGCCCGTCTGCAATCCAGCCTCGATTCTCTGACCGACGACGAAGAGAGCCGCGCGCACTTCTCGGCAGTGTTCTACACCGGCCTCTTTGCGGAACATCCTCTGTACCGCTCATTGTTCCCCGCCGGGATGGAATCGCAGGGCCACCGTTTCTTCAGAGCCGTCGAGTTCGTCGTGAAGAATCTGCCGCAGCATCGCCGGATCCGAAAGTTCCTCACGCAACTCGGCCGCGACCACCGTCGCTACGGTGTCGAGCGTGAGCACTACGAGGCCGCAGGCGTCGCTCTGAAGCGCGCGGTTCGGTCGATGTACGGCACGAGCGCGCACAGCCGCTACAAGTGGACGCCGGAACTGGACGAGGCCTGGTCGCAGTTCACCGACCTCGTCGTGAGCACGATGGCCGACGGCGCCGAATCCGATACGACCCCGGCGCTCTGGGGCGCAACCGTGGTCAGCCACGAACGAGTCCTCGACGATCTGGCGATAGTGCGCCTCGAAGCCGACCCACCCATTCCGTACGGGGCGGGACAGTACGTCGGCGTTCAGATTCCGCAGCGCCCGAAAATGTGGCGGTACTACTCACCGGCGATTCCGACCAACCCTTTCGGTCAGCTCGAGTTCCACATCCGCAAGGTGTCGGGAGGATGGGTCAGCCCCGCGATCGTCAGCGAAACCAACGTCGGTGACCGCTGGGTCATGTCCACTCCTCTCGGCGGTCTCGAGGTCGACTTCACCAGCGACCGTGACGTTCTCATGATCGGGTCCGGCACCGGCATCGCCCCTCTGCGGGCCCAGGTGATGGAAATGTCCCAACGCGCGAACAACCCGCGCGTGCATCTGTTCGTCGGCGGCCGCTACCCGTGCGACCTCTACGACCTCGAAACCCTCTGGCACATCTCGCTCAGCAACCCGTGGTTGACCGTCGTACCGGTTTCCGAAGAACCCGAAAACCCTTGGTGGCACAACGGACCGGTGCTCGAACCGCCCTTCGGAATGCACAGCCGGCTGATCGGACCGATCGGAAAAGTGGTCGCGCAGTTCGGCTCGTGGGCCGACCGTCAGGTGCAGATCTCGGGGTCACCGTCGATGATCAAGACGACCGTCTACGCCTTGCGTGCCGGCGGAACTCCGCTCGACCAGATCCGGCACGACCCGCTCTACTGACTACAGGAGAACTTTCATGGCCCAGCGAACCTGGTCGAGCACAGTTGTCGAACATCACCGTCTCCGTGAGGATCTGGCGGTTGTCCGCCTGGTCGGCGATGTCGTACCCTTCCGCCCCGGCCAGTACGTCGATGTCAGCGTCCCGCAGAATTCGCGGTTGCTCCGTCGGCTCTCCCCCGCCCTGCCTCCCTCACACGACGGGAAGCTGGAGTTTCACGTCAAGACGGTTCCCGGCGGTTGGGTCAGCGGTTCGATAGTCAAGGACACCCAGCCCGGTGACGTCTGGCAGATCCTCGACCCGCGCGGCAACCTGTCCGTCGACGAGAACGGACCCACCGTCATCATGGTCGCGGGCGGAACCGGCTTGGCTCCGCTCCGGTCGATCATTCTCGATCTGGCTCAGACCCCGAACCCGCCGCAGGTGTACCTCTTCTTCGGTGGCAGAACGCTTCGCGATCTCTACGCAGCGGACATGCTGTGGCTGCTCGCCGACCAGTTTCCGTGGTTGCAGCCCATTCCTGTCGTCGAAGATCTCTCCGACGGCGGCCCGCCCGACGGATGGTTCGACCGGTTGAACGTCGACATCGGATTCGGCGACGATCATCTCATCGAGGGAACGCTCGCCGACGTCGTCGCGTCGTACGGTGCGTTCACCGAACATCAGGTCTTGGTGTGCGGGTCGGCAGCAATGGTTCGATCGACGCGCGATCGATTGATCGAGGCCGGAACGCCGGCCGATGTCATTCAGTTCGATCCTTACTGACGGTCAGTACGTCGGATCATTGCGAACGGTGTCGACGTCGATGCCCACTGCGCGAAGCCTGAATTTGGTGCTGTTGACCATGGATTCGCTGCCGACGACCTGAATGTCGTAGCCCGCCCAGTCACCGAACGAGGTCACGACCTTGCCGACCTTGCCGACGATGCGCCTGGCCATGCCGATCGGGGGCAGCGGTTCCGCTTCGGTGTGCCACCACGGATTCTCGTCTTCTTCGGAGACCGGGACAATCGTGAGCCACGGGTGCTTCTCTGCCAACTTCCACAGGTATGGAAGGTCGTACAGATCGCACGGATGCTGTCCGGAGTAGAACAGTTGGACCTTGCGGGTGTTGCCGCGTCGGATCAGCTCGAGTATCTGAGCGCGCAGCGGAGCCACTCCGGTTCCCGACGCGATCATCAAGAGGTCCTTGGAGTTCTCCGGAATCCCCAGCGCGCCGATGGGCGAACCGACCACCCAGGTGTCACCGACAGCGGTCTGGTTCACCATGACCGGGCTGACCCACCCACCGGTGACCTGCCGAACGTGGAACTCGAGGATTCCGGTCCCGTCGTACGGCGTGGCCGGCGAGAGGTAGCGCCACATCCGCGGCCTCGCGGCGACCTGCACGCTGACGTACTGACCGGCGCGGTACTCCATCGTCTGGTCGAGTTGGAGCCGCACGACGGCGACGCCCTTGATGACCGGACGGCATTCGACGACCGTGGCGCTCCAGGCGGGCGGTCCGTCTTCCGCGTTGGCGGCATCCATCATCGCGGCCGAGATGATCGCGAGCGCGTTGCGCCACGCGCTGTCCACCTCGTCGGTCCACATTTCTGCGCCACCGAAAGTTTCGAGTGCTTCGATCAACGCGTTCCCGACTGCCGTGTAGTGCTCGTCGGTGACGCCGTACTTACGGTGATCGCGGCCGAGCTGCGCGAGGTACTCGAGTATCGCGTCGGACTCGTCGAGGCGCTCGACGACGTGGGCGATAGCGCCGACAAGCCGGTCCCGCTGCACATCCATCGCTGCCGGAAAGAACTCCCGGGTTTCGGGCGATCGAGCGAACAGGATCGAATAGAAGGTACGGGCGAGCCGTTCCGGACCATCTTCCACCGCAGCGACGGATTTGAAGCTCGACCGGACCAGAGAGATTGCTTGCGAATCCACGCTCATCCTCGTCCCGACTAGACGCGGCAAGACCCGCCGCGGAATTTCGTCTGCAGCTTATGTCACAAATGTCTGACTCGTAAATCATTCTGGACAAGTGTCACAATGCGACCCCATTTCGCGGTGTGACCGTCCCTTTCTTATTCTTGCGTGCAAGATAAACAAGAGCTTCGACACTCTCGATCGCCGAGCTAACGTTCAGCGAAATCTCAACCAGCCAAACAGGAGTCGTGCCGTGGATTTTGTTCGACAGGACGAATTGCCCACCGATAGCGGGCTTACGTCCCAGATCGCCTCCACTACCCCGACGCTGACCGAGCTTCAACGTCGGGAACTCGAGTGCGTCGAATTTTTCGACTCTCCGGAACTGGGCCACCTCCCGACGTCTCGGCGGCGCGAGGCCTTGCGTGAACTCCATCGGACCGGCACCTACACGCACACAGCGGAGGAATTGCTCGTCGGCGCCAAACTCGCCTGGCGAAACCACGCCCGGTGTGTCGGTCGCGCCCATTGGCGGACCCTCAAACTCATCGACGCCCGCGATGCCGTCACCGCTTCCGCTCTCGCAGAAGCGTGCTGGGAGCACCTGCGTCTGTCGACGAACGGTGGCGCTCTGCAGTCCGTCGTGACGGTCGGCCCCCTTCCCCGCGAGGACGGCCAGGAGTACCGCATCCTCAGCCCGCAACTGATCCGCTATGCCGGCTACCGTCAGCCGGACGGCAGCATCCTCGGCGACCCCTGGCACGTCGATCTGACCGCTCAGGTCACCGCGATGGGATGGAAGGGCGCCGGTACGGCGTTCGACGTTCTCCCCGTACTGATTTCGGTTCCCGACGAGCCCTTGCAGTATTTCGACGTTCCGACGGACCTCGTACTCGAGGTCGAGATCGAACATCCCGAATACAGCTGGTTCGCTGATCTGGGGCTTAAATGGCATGCCGTTCCCGCGGTCTCGGACATGAATCTCGACATCGGCGGAATCGTCTATCCCTGCACACCGTTCAGCGGTTGGTACGTCAGCACCGAGGTCGGCGCACGCAACTTCAGCGACACCGATCGCTACAACATGTTGCCCACCATCGGAGCGATGATGGAGCTCGACATGAGCCACGACCGCACGCTGTGGAAGGATCGCGCACTGGTCGAACTGAACCGCGCAGTTATCCACAGCTACCGCAAGGCCGGCGTCATCATGGTCGACCATCACACTGTCGCAAAGCAATTCATCGATCACATCGCGCGCGAGGACAAGGCCGGGCGCAAATGCCCGACCGACTGGTCCTGGGTGAACCCGCCCATGTCCAGCTCGCTCACACCGACGTTCCACCGCCTGTACGACGAGCCTGATCTCGACATCCGGCCCAACTTCGTGACAAAAAAGAAGAAGGGCACCGACCAAGGCCGGTGCCCCTTCCACAACTGATCGCACTCAGAAGGGGATCTGCCCCAATCCGACGCCGACCACGAGCATCGTGATCGAGATCAGTCCGGCTCGCCACAGGACCTTCTTGTGGTGATCCGCCAGGGACACACCCGCGAGCGTGACCAGCAGCAGGATCGCCGGGACCAGCGGACTCTGCATGTGTACGGCCTGCCCGGTAATCGACGCGCGCGCCATCTCCACCGGCTCGATGCCGTACTGCGCTGCAGTCTCGGACAGTACCGGGAGCACCCCGAAGTAGAACGCGTCGTTGGTCATGAAGAACGTGAGCGGAATGCTCAGGACGCCCGTGATGACGGCAAGGTGCGGGCCCATGGCGTCGGGAATGACCTGGAGCAGCCACTCCGCCATTGCCTCGACCATGCCGGTTCCCTGGAAGACTCCGGTAAGCACGGCCGCTGCCAGGACCATCGCGACGACCGAGACGATGCTCGACGAGTGGCGGGCGATCGCTTCGCCCTGATCCTTGACCGCCGGGAAATTCACCGCGAGAGCGATCGACGACGCGATCATGAACAGCACCGGGATGGGCAGGATGTCCATCACGAGCACGACGAGAAGGATCGTCGTCAGCGCGGCGTTGAACCAGAGCAGCTTCGGTCGCAAGGTGTCCCGCTTGGGGTCGAGGCCGTCGATGAAGCGTCCGGTATCGCCGCCGTCGTCTTCGGAGTCGTTCGAGCCGCCGGTGCCGGCGCTACCGGTGCTGGAACTTCTACCGTTTCCGACCTTTTCGAGGATGCGCTCAGAAGTCAGGACCAAAGTCCCGATCCTGCGGCGTTCCATGATCCCGAGGTGAATCGCGAATCCGAGCACCATGATCAGGCCGACGATCAACGACGGCACCATCGGGACGAAGACGTCGGACGGTGAGAGTCCCAGCGCACTCGCCGCTCGGACGGTCGGGCCGCCCCACGGAATGATGTTCATCGTCGCGTTGGACAGGCCGGCGATCACCGTCAGGACGACGGGGCTGACACCGAGTTTGAGGTAGAGCGGTAGCAGCGCGGAGGTCACGATGATGAATGTCGTCGAACCGTCGCCGTCCAGGGACACCACCATCGCGAGCACCGCGGTTCCGACCACGAGCCGCATCGGATCGTCCCGCACCATCCGCAAGATGAGTTTGACCAGCGGATCGAACAGTCCGACGTCGATCATGATTCCGAAGAAGATGATCGCGAAGAACAACAGAGCCGCGGTGGGTGCAAGCGACTTGATGCCGTCGGTGATCATGTCGCCGATTCCGAGCCCCGCCCCGGCAAGTAGTCCGAAGGCCACCGGAACCAGGGTCAGTCCCACCACCGGGGTCGCGCGTTTGGTGAGGATCAGGAACATGAACACCGCAACCATGAGGAAGCCGAGTGTGACGAGCATGATGAACTCCTTTTGTGCTGAGTTGCCGAGAAAAACGGCACGGCAAATCGAGCCGGTGACCTTCGTGGAGGTGAAACGAAACTTTCGGTTGTGCTAGTTCGTGCCGGGCGGATCGAGCGTCGCGTCGACGAACTGGGCTTGATCGGCAAGGAAGGCAGAGAACTCTGGTTCGGTGAGAACTGCACTGTTCCAACCATTTCGGCGAGACAGCTCGTTCCATCGCGGGCTTGCCGCCAGATCCCGCACCAAATCCTGCAAGCGCTGACGCTGATCGTCGCTCAGACCCGGCGGCGCCATGAGCCCTCGCCAGTTGGTGAACGTGACGTCGACGCCCGACTCCGCCATGGTGGGCGCATCCACCGCCGGGGTGCGCTCCGGCGAGCTGACCGCAAGAACCCGAACCGTGCCTGCCGCAATCTGATCCAGGTACTCACCGATTCCGGTTGCAGCGACGTCGACCTGCCTGGTGAGCAGCGCGGGGAGCAGTTCTCCGCCGCCGTCGAAGATGCGATAGGGAGACAGCGACGGATCTATCCCGACTGCCCGTGCGAACAGAAGGCGGAACAACCCGTCAGGTCCACCTTCGCTCGAACCACCACCGATCGAGATCGACGACGGATCCGCCACCCATGCCTGCGTCAGCTCCGCCAGAGTTTTGTACGGCGAATCTGCCGGAACCAGTAGGGCTTCCGGTTCTTCGACCAGTCTCGCGATCGGCGTCACGTCGGCAAGAGTGTGCTCTGACGGCAGAATCTCGAGCGAACCCAGAACACCGAGCCCCATGACCATGAGCAGATCGGGATTCCCGCTTTCGAGAGCCAACCGGTTGAGTCCGACGATGCCGCCCGATCCGGGCAGTACAACGACGTCGGAGTCGACGGTTCCCTCGTCGGCCAGTGCCTGCACCATGGTCCGGGCGGTCAGGTCGTAACCACCACCGGCCACCGAGGGCACCAGTACTCGCAGTTCTTCGGAACTCTCACCCGCTCGGCCACCGGCGAAGAAGGACTCGACCGGAGTGCATCCGGTCGAGAGCACGAGAGTCATCGCGCAGGCGCCGAGCAGGGCGATATGCCTGCTCAGCCGCTTCGATGCCTTCATGTCGCTGCCCTTGTCTGCTGGTTGTCTGCTGGTACCGCTGTGTGAACAGGTTTCATACTGACGCACTTTGTGACTGGGGTCACCATTGGGAAAGCAAATTGATTTGTGCTCATTGTGCTCACGAACGGCCGCTTTCCCGACGTCGAACCGAAGGCTAGGGTCTGGCTGGTGTCCTCAGGAAACGAGCAGGCCGAGCGAGAGCGCAGGTCTCCACTGCGTGCGCGCCTGCGTCCGCGCCGGCACACTCTGGCGTCGCAACTCCTCGAGCTGCAACTTCTGATCGTCGTCGCGGTTCTCGTGTGCGTCACTGCCCTCTCCCTCGCTCAATCGTCCGCGAGTTTTCAACGCGAGGAGGGACGTCGCGCACTCTCCGCAGCGGAATCGCTCGCAGCCAATCCGGCGGTACGCGAACTACTCCCCCAGGCTCAGACCCGCCTGCGCTCCGGACTACAGGGTTCGGTCGACTCGGTGCGCGCCATCTCGGGCGTCACCTACGTCTCGCTTGCCGACGCCGACGGCACTGTCGTCATTTCGACGCGCCCCGGTGATGTCGGCATCGATGCACGTCAGACCCAGGATCGGTCGTGGACAGGCTTGGTCGACACGCCATCCGGCAAGGCCGTGGAAGCGCACGTTCCGATCCTCGGAGGCGAAGGCACGATTACCGGAACTGCGATCGTCGGCATCGAGTATCCCTCGATCTGGGCGCGACTGCTGCAGTCGGCGCCGAACCTCCTGGTGTACCTCGCGGTGGCCTCACTCCTCGGCGGCGTCGGTTCGATCCTGTTGGCCCGCAGGGTCAAACGGCAGACCCTCGGCATGGAGGCCGGGGAGATCCTGGACCTGGTTCGCCAACGAGAGGCGATGTTGCGTGGCCTCAAGGAAGGTGTCATCGCATTCGACGCGCAGGGAAAAGTGGTGCTGATGAGCGACAGTGCTCACCAACTCCTCGACATCCCACGCGGGAGTGCCGGTAGATCTGTGCGGGACCTCGGCCTCGACGACCGCCTCCAGAGTGTACTGACCTCCGGCACAACCGAATCCGATCAGTTGGTTCTTGTCGGTGATCGACTACTGGTCCTCAACACCGTCTTGATCGAATCCAAAGGCCGCACTATCGGGTCGGTCACCACTTTCCGCGACCGCACCGAATTGCGCTCCGTGGAAGAGGAACTCGACGTGACCAGAACCAGCACCGACGCACTACGCGCACACATCCACGAGTTCGACAATCAACTGCACACCATCTCCGGCCTCGTCCAGCTCGGCGAATACGACGAGGTGGTCGGCTACGTCGAGGGCTTGACCATGGAGCGCGCGCAGGTCAGTGCATCCGTCACCGACAAGATCGCCGACGTCGGTACCGCTGCACTCGTGATCGCCAAGATCGGTGCCGCTGCACAGGGACTGGTCACGGTCGAACTCACCGAGGACACACATCTGGAGACGGTGGACCGCAGGCTCGGACGAGATCTCGCGACGGTGGTCGGAAACCTCGTCGACAATGCCGTCGACGCCGTCGGTGAGATGACGGAAGCCTCGCGCCGCAAGGTTCGGTTGTCGATTCGCGACCGCGGTGCAGCCGTCGAAGTGCGAGTCGAGGACGCCGGCCCCGGTATCGCGCCGGAGAATCGCGACAGGGTCTTCGGTCAAGGGTGGAGCACCAAGGGACAGTCCAGTGACGGACACGGTTTCGGCTTGGCACTGGTGCGCCTGACGTGTCGTCGACGCGGTGGCGACGTCACCGTGAGCACGTATTCGACAGCAGGAATCGAGATACCGGGTATCGAGACAGAGGACATCGAGTGGACTGTCTTCACTGCGGTCCTACACGACGGAGAGGGCGCATGATCCGGGTACTGGTGGTCGACGACGACTTCATGGTGGCGAAGGTGCACAGCGGATTCGTCTCGCGGATAGACGGTTTCGAAGTGTGCGGCGTTGCCCATTCGGCCGAGGCCGCGCTGACCGCGGTCGGTGAGTTGCAACCCGACCTGGTTCTACTCGACGTGCACCTGCCCGGTACCACGGGACTGGATCTGATCGCCCCGTTTCGCGAGCTGGCACCGGAGCTGGACGTTCTCGTCATCACGAGTGAGCGCGAGGCGGGCTCGGTCAAGAAGGCACTGCGCAGCGGCGTCGTGCATTACCTGATGAAGCCCTTCACGTTCGAGGTTCTCCGTGAGCGGCTCGAGCGATACCGATCGACCTACGCGAACCTCGACAGTACCGGCGAAGCAGAACAGGACGCGGTGGACGAGGCTTTCGGAGTGGCCGGTGGCGCAGCGGGGGCGTCGTCCCTCAAGGGGCTACCGAAAGGACTCAGCCCCGAGACCCTTCAGTTGGTCGAGACAGCTCTGCGAGACGACACCGAACCCGCCTCGGCAACAGACATTTCCGAGAGGGTCGGTATCTCACGCGCGAGCGCGAGGCGCTACCTCGAGTATCTCTACGAAACCGGGCGGTCCACCACCTCGCTGAAATACGGAGTGGTGGGCCGCCCGGAGCGTCGATACGTCTGGAAACGCTGACCCTTCGCTGTCGACGCCGGTTCCTAGACTGCGCGGGCGCTGGTCTCCCAGTACCGCGCGCGCAGAGCCTTCTTGTCCAGCTTGCCCAGTGGTGTCAGCGGTAGGGAATCCACGAAGTCGACGCTCTTGGGCGCGTGAACCGAACCCTTGGCCGCCTTCACCTTCTCGACCAGTTCCTCGGTGTCGACGGTCAGTCCTGCTCGAAGTACGACACAGGCCTTGACGGCTTCGCCCCACTTGTCGTCCGGCACACCGACTACCGCCACCGATGCGACGGACGGATGCGCCGAGATCACGTCTTCGATCTCGCGAGGGAACACGTTGAAACCACCGGTCACGATCATGTCCTTCTTGCGATCGACGATGGACATGAACCCGTCCTTGTCCTTACGCGCGATGTCGCCGGTGTGCAGCCAACCGCCCCGGAACGCCTCGGCAGTTTCAGCCGGCTTCTTCCAGTAGCCCTTCATGATCAGCGGGCCGCGGACGCAGATCTCACCGAGTTCTCCCTGCGGCACCTCGTTGAGGTCGTCGTCGAGCAACCGGACGTCGAGCCACGGCACCGGGCGCCCACAGGTAGCGAGGCGGGCCGGATCGTCGGCGAGGTGTTCTTCCTTGCGCAGCACCGAAATTGTCATGCCGCACTCGGTCTGACCGTAGAACTGGAAGAAGATCTGACCGAACTTCTTGATGCCCTCCTGCAACCTGGCAGGAGACATCGCGGAGGCTCCGTAGAACAGCGTCTGCAAACTGGAGACGTCCCGCTTGGGCAGATCGGGGTGGTCCATGAGCATGTAGATCATGGTGGGCACCAACATGGTTGCCGTGATCTTGTGCTTCTCGATCGCTTCGAGCACAGCACCGGGCTCGAAGGCAGGCAGGACGATCAACGCACCGCCGCGCAGCAAGGTCGGGATGAAGAACGCTGCGCCGGCATGCGAGAGTGGCGTGCAGATGAGGAAGCGGTTGTCCTCGGGCCATTGCCACTCCGACATCTGGATCTGATTGAGTGCTGCACCCGAACGGAAGGATCCGACAACACCTTTGGGCTTGCCGGTCGTTCCACCGGTGTAAACCATGCTGCTGGCGTCTTCGGCGTCGACGTGCGCGGCCTTCAGCGGCGCGGGCTCGAACGTGGCAGCCAGCGCGAGGATGTCGATTCCCACCTCGGACGGACCCATCGAGAGCACGTTGGTCAACGAGGGTGAGGACGCCTTCAACTCGGCGGCACGCTCTTCGAAGGCATTGGGATCGAAGATGAGGGTCTCGATCTCGGCGTCGTCGACGATGTACTTGTGGTCGTCGAGCGATCCCATCGGGTTCAAGGCGCTCGCCCGGCAGCCGGTGATCATGGTTGCGCCCATGCTGATCAGGACCTCGGGGCGATTCTTCGAGAGCATCGCGGTGCTGGTGCCCTGAGTGATTCCCAGTGACGCGAGCGCCTGGGCGAAGCAGCTGATCTGATCGCGCATCTGACCGCCGGTGAGGATCACGTCGCCGAGGTACAGCGCGGGCTTGTCGTGATTGCGTTCCAGAGCGGTGATGAGCAGGTCCGGACCGTATACCGGTCGGTGCAGGTCAGCGAACTCGTCTGTCATCTGGTCTTCCTTCTGCTCGGCGCGTGCAGTCATCGAGATGTGCTCCCGGTCACGGATACGATATCCAGAATTGCACAAAACTGGAACAGGTTCCACCTCTTCGATCGAATCCGAGAATGCTCCCGATCAGCGGGAAGCCCGTCGTCACCCGCCAGAGCGGTGGTTAGCGTCGATGTACCCACCGAGACGACAGCGTCTCGGTCGCGTCCAACGGAGAGTGTCATGACTACCAAGCTCGGTACCGCCCACTTCACGGCAACTGCTCCCCGTACCGCCACCACGCTCCTCTCCGATTTCGACTCGTTGTACGGCACCGTGCGCTCCGCACGCGACGGGTCCGTCGTCGAGCAGGATGTGGTGTTCTTCGGACGCCCCGACCCCGGCGCACAGCTCACCGGATCCGTGAGGCCACTGGGTTCGACACTCGAGCGAATCACCGAATACCACGATCAGACCGGGCATCTGGTGGCCGAGGTCTTCGTGCGGGAAGCCCCGACCACTGACGCCGGCGCCGATTCCGTTGCTGCCCTTGCTGATTTCGCCGCTCGGCGTTACGGATCTGCATCGCTACGACGGTTCCGCGGACGGTGCACCGCGACCTCCTCGGGAGCAGACCTGAACTGCTCCGTGACGGTGCTCGCCACGTACGAGAAGGACCACGAGAGCGTCACCGACGTAGCTCTGGTCGCCACCGATCCCACCGGGGTTGTCACTGCCCGGGCCTGGGCGACTCTCGCCGTCGACAATGCCGCGACTCTTGCCGGCTGAATCCCTGCAGGTCACCGAGTGGGTGTTCCATCCAGCGGGAACTGCCGTATCTCCAGCGGACGCTTCGTCGTTGTATGAGACGGATCACATCACTGGAGCGTCGCAAGACGCGGCTCGGAGGAAGACATGGCACTCGGAACCGGCCCACTCACCACTACGGACGCCCCGACGCAGTCGGGCGCCGGCGAGGAAATTCGAGAAATCGAAGCGGCAGCGCCTCCCGCGCGGTTCGCACGTGGATGGCACTGCCTCGGACTCAGCAAGACCTATCGCGACGGTCAGCCCCACCAGATCGAGGCATTCGGCACCAGCCTTGTCGTCTTCGCCGACAGCAAGGGCAACATCAAGATTCTCGACGCCTACTGCCGCCACATGGGTGGCAACCTCGCTCATGGAACCGTCAAGGGCGATTCGATCGCCTGCCCGTTCCACGACTGGCGTTGGGGCGGTAACGGAAAATGTACGGCGATCCCCTACGCACGACGCGTTCCGCCGCTGGCCAAGACGCGGGCGTGGACCACACTCGAGAAGAACGGTCAGCTGTTCGTCTGGCACGATCCCCAGGGAAATCCCCCGCCCGCCGAGGTCACGATTCCCGACATCGAGGGCTTCGGAAGCGATGAGTGGAGCGACTGGAGCTGGAACACGCTCACCATCGAAGGCTCTCATTGCCGCGAGATCGTGGACAACGTCGTGGACATGGCCCACTTCTTCTACGTTCACTACTCCTTCCCCAAGTACTTCAAGAACATCTTCGAAGGTCACGTCGCGAGCCAGTACATGGAATCGGTGGGACGTGAGGACATCATCAGCGGCACCAACTACGGCGACCCCAACGCTGTGCTTCGTTCGGATGCTTCGTATTTCGGTCCGTCGTACATGATCGACTGGATCAAGAGTGAAGCCAACGGGCAGATCATCGAAACCGTTTTGATCAATTGCCACTACCCCATCTCGAACAATGCGTTCGTGTTGCAGTACGGCGCGATGGTCAAGAAACTTCCCGGTATGGACGACGAGTCCACTGCCGCGATGGCTGCGCAGTTCACCGAGGGCGTCGAGATGGGATTCCTTCAGGACGTGGAGATCTGGAAGAACAAGGCTCCGATCGACAACCCGCTGCTGTCCGAGGAGGACGGCCCGGTTTACCAGTTGCGGCGCTGGTACAACCAGTTCTACACCGACGTCGAGAACGTCACGGAAGACATGACGAAGCGCTTCGAATTCGAGATCGACACCACCCGTGCCGTGGAGAGCTGGAAGCGGGAAGTCGCCGAAAACGTTGCCGCACGTGACGCCCAGGCGCTCGAGACAACCTCCTGATCCGCAGTCGAAAACACTGCTGAAACAACCTGACTGGATGCAAGGAACAACATGACGTACGAAGTGCTCGAACAGATCAATGCGATGGCCGACGATATTTTCGCCGAAGGTATCGAGGCCGAGCGGATCGGCCGGGTGGCCGACGACACCGCCAAGAAGATGAAGGCAATCGGTTCCATCCGCATGCTGCAGCCCAAGGAACACGGCGGCATGGAAGCGCATCCTCGCGAGTTCGCCGAGACCGTCATGCGCATGGCTTCGCTCAATCCCTCGGCCGGCTGGGTCCACGGGATCGTCGGAGTTCACCCGTGGCAGCTTGCGTTCGCGGATCCCAAGGTGCAGCAGGAGATCTGGGGATCGGATCCCGATACCTGGATGGCTTCGCCGTACATGCCCGGCGGAATGTGTATCCCGACCGACGGCGGCTACAAGTTCTCCGGCCGCTGGCAGTTCTCCTCCGGCACCGACCATTGCGACTGGGCATTCCTCGGCGCGATGGCGTGCGACAAGGACGGCAACATGGAGATGCCGCCGCGCATGCTCCATGTGATCATTCCGCGCACCGACTACGAGATCATCGAAGACTCGTGGGATGTCATGGGACTTCGCGGCACCGGTTCCAAGGACCTGGTGGTCAAGGATGCCTATGTCCCGGATTACCGCGTCATGGACTGCGACGAGGTCATCGACGGAACGGCAGTACGTAAGTACGGGCGCACCGAGACGCTGTACCTGATGCCGTGGTCGAACATGTTCCCTCTCGGCATCACTGCCGCCACGATCGGGATCTGTGAGGGAATGCTCTTCCACGCCAACGAGTACCAGGCCGATCGCATCAACGCGCAGGGCACGGCGGTCAAGGACGACCCGTACACCTTGTTTGCCATCGGTCAGGCAACTGCCGACATCCGGGCCGCCCGCGACACCCTGCTTGCCAACGTCGACCGCATGTGGGATCGGGTGGACGCCGGTAAGGAAGTGACCTTCGAGCAGCGCGCCGAGGGACGTCAGACTCAGGTGCAGGCCGCCTGGCGCGCAATCAATGCAATCGATCAGGTCTACCCGCGTTGCGGTGGCAACGCACTACGGATGGACAAGCCGCTCCAGCGATTCTGGCGCGACGCTCACGCGGGACAGCACCACGCAATTCACGTGCCGGGCACCGTATTCCACGCCGCCTCATTGAGCCGTCTCGGCGCAGATCCGCAGGGTCCGCTGCGGGCGATGATCTGATCAGACTTCGACACGAGAAATCGACAGGAACAGAACACGATGACACACACCGACATCAAGGGACTTGGCTACGTCAAGATCTCGACCAACGACATGGCACGTTGGCGCACTTTCGCTTTCGATGTTCTCGGATTCGCCAAGGGCAGTGGGCCGGACGAGAACGCCCTCTACCTACGACTCGACGAGCGTGCTGCTCGCATCGTCGTCGTCGAGGGTGAGCGCGACGAGATCGTCAACATCGGTTGGGAGGTCGCCGATCACGCCGCACTGCGCCGCGTTCAGGAGGCCCTCGAGAAGAACGGCACCGAGGTCGAGCAGCTTTCGCTTGCCGAAGCAGATGCTCGACGGGTCGAAGAGGTCATCGCCTTCACCGATCCCGGTGGAGCAGCCATCGAGGTCTTCCACGGAGCGATCCTCGACCACAGCCCCGTGGTGACGCCCTTCGGCGCTCGATTCGTCACCGGCTCACAGGGTCTCGGCCACGTCGTACTCCCGGTGATGGACAGTGCTGCGAGCTTCGACTTCTACACCGAGGTGCTCGGCTTCTACCCACGCGGCGCGTTCCGTCTGCCGGCACCGCCCGAATTCGGGCCGCTGCGAATCCGTTTCATGGGCGTCAACGAGCGTCACCACAGCTTGGCCCTGTGCCCGGCACCGCACGGCGGCGCACCCGGCCTGATTCACATCATGGTCGAGGTGGACACCCTCGACGCCGTCGGCCAGGCACTCGACCGAGTGATGAAGGACGGATTCTCCGTGTCGTCGACCCTGGGTCGTCACACCAACGACAAGATGATCTCCTTCTACGTCCGCGCACCCGGCGGCTGGGACATCGAGTTCGGCACCGAGGGCGCGAAGGTGGATCAGGACTCGTACTCCTCCGAGGAGATCACCGCTGACAGCTACTGGGGCCACGACTGGTCCGGAAGCGAACCACTGGCAGCTATGTAGTACCCGCCCGGTAGTAAACCGACGAAGGGGGCTTGTGCGAATGGTCGCGCAAGCCCCCTTCGTCGTTTCCACCATGACGCGCCCGAAAACAGACCGGTGATCCACTTCACAAATCTGCAACTCTATGACACTATTTCTAATTGAAATAGCCAGTTCACTGGTTGTGGAGCTCTAAGAGAAGTGAGGTACACGATGACACTGCAGGCTGTGGATGCTTTAGGCGGAGATTCGGCCCCGACAGCAATTCTCGATCGCGTCTCGCTGGTTCTCGACGCCTTCGACGGTCCCGGCAGGTTGACGCTCGCTCAGGTCGTTCGGAGCACCGGCCTTCCCCGCTCGTCTGCCCACCGCATGCTCGAACGTCTCGTCTCGATGCGTTGGCTGCGTCGTGACGGCCGCGACTACGAACTCGGTATGCGCCTCGTCGAACTGGGATCGCTCGCGGTTCATCAGGACCGCCTCCACGCTGCAGCCATGCCGCTTCTTCACGAGCTCTACCGCGTCACCGGTTTCGTGGTCCACCTCGGCATCCTCGACGGGCCCGACGTGGTCTACATGGAGAAGATCGGCGGACGCCTCGCCGCCGCGGTGCCGACGCGTGTGGGTGGTCGACGCCGCGCCGAGACCACTGCGATCGGTCAGGCACTGCTCGCGTTCGGTTCGCCGAAGTCCTCGGGTTACGCACTGCCCCACCTCGCCAGAATCCGCGAGTCAGGGGTTGCATTCGAATCCGGAAACGGCCTACCGGGATTCAGCTGTCTTGCGGCACCGATCGGCCCCATCGGCCGCGCTGTTGCCGCGGTATCCATCTGCGCGCCGTCGAAGGCCCTCCGCCTCGACCACGTCAGCGCAGCGCCGGTCCGTATGGCAGCCGCTGCCATTTGGCGAGGCATCGACGGCGGATCGCTGAGTGTCACTCCGACGTTGCAGCGTCGTCACCTGTTGCGCAACATGCCGACCGCAGCCGGGGCCTGACTCAGATATTCGAGCCGTTGCCGGTGAGCCCGGCCTGCTCGAGTGCCAACACGTATTCCTCGACGTTCTTCCATCTGCCGGGCGTCGAGGGCAACGGCGATCCCAGTCGGTCGTGCTCGGCAACGTTCGCGAACTCGGCGGATGCACGGTCGATGTCTTCGAGTAGTTCGCGAGCAAGGTCGATCTCTGCGCGGAAGTACCGTTCCGACCAGCGCAGTGTCATGACCGGGAACGACCACGCCGGCTCGTTCTCGGCATGATCTGCGTGAAGTTTCGCGCGTCGAATCTGCTCTTCGACATTTGCGATGTGGGCTTCCACCAGGGCCTTCAGTCGTTCAGGCTCGTTGAGGTGTCCCATCCACAGACGCAACATCACGCCGTGCTTGAGCACCGGAACTTCCACCGGCGCCTCGCGTGACCACGTCCGGACGGCGTCAGTTCCCGACTGGGTGATCGAGTAGAGGCGCTTGCCCCGCACCCCCGGCTCGGAGACGACCCGGGACTCCACGAATCCGATGCTTTCGAGCTTCTTCAGCTCTGCGTAGACCTGGCTGATGGACGGGCTCCAGTAGAAGAAGCCGACACTCCAGTCGGCCCACTTCTTCAAATCGTTTCCGGTCAGTTCCTCCCCGAACGTCAGCATCCCGAGCACTGCCCAGCTGGTAGCGGGAAGTCCTCGGGACACGTCATCAGGTTCGGACATGCCCGAAGTCTAACAATCACTGGTGATTTGCTGGTTTCGTAGAATCCGAACGGACCGCTGAGCGGGATCAAATTTGCGTGAGGCCCCTCCACCTGGCACTCGGTCGGCCCGGACCCGTGCCGAGAAGCCATTGCTGCCATTGAGTGGGACTGCCGCTGGATTACCGCCGCGCCGCCACACATCGTTGTTTCCGAAGCTGTTTGCAGAGTTTGAACAAGGAGACGACATGACCGTGGAAAACGCCGAGCCGCCAGTTCTGGACGGACGCACACTTCGCAACGTGATGAGCAATTTCTGCACCGGCGTCACCGTCATCACCGCTCACGATGGAGAGTCACCCCTCGGCTTCACCTGCCAGTCCCTGGTCTCGGTATCTCTCGATCCCCCGCTGCTCTCCTTCTGCCCGGCGAAGACGTCGACGAGTTGGCCGAAGCTTCGCGAAACAGGGACTCTCTGCATCAACGTCTTGGCACACGATCAGCAGGACATGTGTTCGGCGTTCGCACGCGGCGGGACGGACAAGTTCCTCGGCGTCGAATGGGATGCCGCCGGCAACGGCGCTCCGGCGCTGAGCGGCGCGCTCGCCCGCATCGAAGCAACGGTCGAGCAGGAGCACGACGCCGGTGATCACACGATCGTCGTCGCACGCATCACCGATCTGAACGTGCTGCGTCACGACGGTCCGCTTCTGTTCTACCGCGGTGGGTTCGGACGCTTCGACGCCTGAGTGCTCAGGCTGTCCCGCTGCGTGGGAGATGCCGGCGCCGAATCGAGACAGCACCGATAGCGTCCGAAGTAGTTGTCAGACCCTGAACTTCTCGACTGATCGGACTAACTCGATGACCACTCTCGAACCAGACACCACGGCCGCGATCACGGCGACGGTTACCACCTACCTCGACGCCGTGGCTCGCGGATCGTCAGCGAACATCGCCGCCCTCTACGCCGAGAACGCGACACTCGAAGACCCGGTCGGCAGTGAACCCCGAGTCGGCAAGGCAGCGATCACCGAGTTCTACGGCGCTCTCGAGGGCGGTTCGCAAGAGACGGAACTGCTGACCCTGCGGGTGAGCGGATCCAGCGCGGCCTTCCACTTCCGCGTCGTCACGCCGGTCGGCGACCAGATCTACGAGGTCGAACCGATCGACGTCATGACTTTCGACGCGGACGCCAAGATCACGAGCATGCGTGCCTTCTGGTCACCGGCCGATCTGATCGCACGCTGATGCGTCAGGTCAGTTGCCGCAACTGCGGAAATCGTGTCCTGGTGGAGAAGTACAGCGACGCGCACACCAGCGTCCAATGGCTCGAAGAGTCGCAAGAGGTGTGCCCGGAACTGGGGCGCGAGAACGGCCGTGCCAACGCTCAACGGACGTGTGGTGCTCTGCGCCAGACGATCAACGATCTCGCCGACGCCGGAGAGCTCGAGATGAGCCTGCGCAGCTATCCAGTGCCGGGCAAGCTGTCCTGAACGCTTCCGCGTAGCACTTCGGCGAACGTGCGCGCCGATTCCAGGTCGTCGGCGTTCGGCCGCCTCTTGCGGATTCCGCCGAACAGCTTGAACGGAAAATACGTATCCCACGCACGGGACGAGAAGGCGGCGACCACATCGAAGCCCTTCTGTTCGAGCAGCTGAACCAGCGGACGCGAGAAGCGATGAATCCCCTTGTCGGGAAAACCACTGGTAGCAAAGACAAAAGCCTTGGATCGTCGTTCTACGGCGAGCGAGTCGATGAACGAGCGTAGATCTTCGTGGTACGAGCGCAGATAGATTCCGGACCCGAAGCCCACGAGGTCGTAGCCGGCGAGCTCCGCGGAGTCGATCTCGCCCGGTTCGACCACGCGAGCATCGAGAACCTCAGCGATGACATCGGCGATCCGCCGCGTATTGCCGTGGGAGACAGAGGTGCACACGATGATCGCCTTCATCGACTGCCTTCATTCGTCGTGGACATATGCGTTTTCTCCCCAGGGTTGGTCACGGAACTCCCCCAAGGATATGGGCAGGAATAGGATCGATTGCCCATTGGTGAGGAAAGATACCCGGCATGTCAGCACGATTGAAGGGGCGAAGACGAGCGGTCAACGCGTTGATCGTCGACGTCGAACGATGGGCCGCCGAGCACGATGACGTCAAAGCTGTAGCCCTGGTCGGGTCCTACGCGCACGGCGCGGAGCGTATGGCGAGTGATGTCGATCTGATGATCCTGGCCGAAGATCCGGACGCGCTTGTGAACGGGGATTGGTTCATGCAAATCCGTCCCGACGCGCGATTCATCAGAGCCGCGAACTGGGGGCCGGTCCGAGAGCGGCGTTTCCGCCTGCGGTCCGGGCTCCTCGTCGAACTGAACTTCGCCGCCGAAAGCTGGGCGGACGTTCCCCTCGACGAGGGCACTCGACGCGTTCTCGCGGACGGCCACCGAATCCTGTACGACACGGGACCTCTCGATGTCGCTACGGGCGCGGCAAGAACTCCTCGATGAGCACCGCGACGGCCTTCGAAATCCTGGCCGCCGAAATCTCCGCCTTGCGCGGCTCTCCCCTCGTCGCGATCGACGGTGTCGATGGGAGCGGCAAGACGACATTCGCGAAAAATTTTGCAGCACAGCTGAATGCACGCCCCGTCATCGTCATTCACGTCGACGACTTCCTCAATCCGCCGGAGATTCGTCATCGCAGAGGTCGGCAATCGCCGGAAGGCTTCTGGCTCGACAGCTACGACTACGACGCCCTCGAACGCCATGTTCTCGATCCACTGACACCGGGAGGAACCCGCGAGTACCTACTACGACGGGACAGCGACGCGTACCTGCATGGAGCCGATGGAGCGATAGTCCTCGTCGAGGGCCTGTTCCTGCATCGTGACGAACTCGCCGAAAGATGGGACTACTCGATTTTCCTCGACGTGCCCTTCGAGGTCACCGCGCAGCGAATGCACCTTCGCGACGGAACGAACGCAGATCCGGAACATCCGTCGATGAACAGATATGTCGGTGGCCAACGGCTCTACTTCGCGGCCGCACGACCCTGGAGCCGAGCGGACTGCGTCATCGACAACTCCGACCCTGCCCTACCGCGCATCCTCTCCTAGTACCGCGTCGAGATCGCAAGCGATACTCGTATTTCGCCATCCCTCCCTGCCTGGGACTTCTCCCGAACGGTCGCGACAAGTCCGTTTTTACGGTTCTATGGACACGCATGCTCGTTCGTCAGATTCTCGATCACTCGAGGTGATCGTGGGGATGTGAAGGAAGTGCCACAGTGGTCGAACACATCGGCAGCAGGGCCGAAGACGCTCTCCTTCGCGGCGGCCGCTTCTTCACTCCTGGCGAGTTCTCCGCCGACCTCAGAACTGTGAATCGTCGAGGGGGACGCGACGGCGACATCTTCTACCGGGATCGCTGGAGTCACGACAAGGTTGTGCGGTCGACGCACGGAGTCAATTGCACCGGTTCGTGTTCGTGGAAGATCTACGTCAAGGACGGCATCATCACCTGGGAGACCCAGGAGACCGATTATCCGACGGTGGGACCTGACCGGCCCGAATACGAACCGCGAGGGTGTCCACGCGGGGCCGCCTTTTCCTGGTACACCTACTCCCCCACCCGCGTCCGGTACCCGTACGCACGCGGCGTGCTCGTCGAGATGTACCGCGAGGCACGAACGCGACTCGGCGATCCGGTGGATGCCTGGGCTGACATTCAAGCCGATCCGCAGCGTCGCCGAAAGTACCAGCAGGCCAGGGGAAAAGGCGGATTGGTGCGAGTGACGTGGGCGGAAGCCACCGAAATGATCGCGGCCGCGCACGTGCACACCATCAAGGAATACGGCCCCGATCGCGTTGCAGGTTTCTCCCCGATTCCGGCGATGTCCATGGTCTCGTTCGCTGCCGGATCGAGGTTCATCGAACTTCTCGGTGGCGTGATGACATCTTTCTACGACTGGTACGCGGACTTGCCGGTCGCCTCACCTCAGGTTTTCGGCGATCAGACCGACGTGCCGGAATCCGGGGACTGGTGGGACGCGTCCTATCTGATGATGTGGGGATCGAACGTCCCGGTGACTCGCACACCCGATGCACACTGGATGGCCGAAGTTCGCTACCGCGGAACCAAAGTCGTTTCGATCAGCCCTGACTACGCCGACAACACCAAGTTCGCGGACGAGTGGATGCCGTGCGCCGCCGGGACCGACGGCGCGATGGCCATGGCGATGGGACACGTCATCCTCTCCGACTTCTTCGTCGAGAAGAGCGAACCGTTCTTCGTCGACTACGTACGGCAGTTCACCGACCTGCCGTTCCTCGTCACCGTCGAGGAACGCGACGGGCGCCTGGTCGCGGGAAAGAATCTGACGGCCGCAGATCTCGGCGAATCGAGTGAGAACGCCGCGTTCAAACCGGTTCTCGTCGACAGCGTCACCGACACCGTGGTCGTACCGAACGGCTCACTCGGCTTCCGTTACGGCGACGAAGGTGTCGGGAAGTGGAATCTCGATCTCGGTGACGTGGTACCGGCATTGACCGTCGCCGCCGACGGAGGCGAGACCGCCGAAATCCATCTTCCTCGCTTCGACACCCCAGACGGTCACGGCGAGAGCATGATTCGGGGAGTGCCGGTGCGCCGCATCGGAGACCGTCTGGTGTGCACTGTCTTCGACCTCATGCTCGCGCAGTACGGGGTGCGGCGCGACGGTTTGCCCGGCCTCTGGCCCACCGGCTTCGACGACGCGAGCGCGCCGTACACCCCCGCCTGGCAGGAATCGATCACCGGTGTCAGTGCGTCGCAGGTGATTCGAATTGCACGTGAATTCGCCACCAATGCCGTCGACTCGGGTGGCCGGTCGATGATCATCATGGGTGCCGGGATCTGTCAGTGGTTCCATGGCGACGCGACGTATCGAGCTGTCCTCAGCCTGCTGATACTCACCGGATCGATGGGCCGGAACGGCGGGGGTTGGGCGCACTACGTCGGGCAGGAAAAGTGCCGCCCTGTCACCGGCTGGACAGCCGTCGCGATGGGCACCGATTGGCTCCGACCGCCTCGCCAGATGGCCGGCACCTCCTACTGGTACGTCCACACCGACCAATGGCGATACGACGGCTACCAGGCCGACGCCTTGTCCAGCCCCACCGGCCGCGGCAATTTCCGTGATCGTCACACCATGGACGTGCTGACCTCGGCCGTGTCGATGGGATGGACGCCGTTCTACCCGCAGTTCGATCGCTCCAGTCTCGATCTCGCCGACGAAGCAGACACTCACGATCGCGATGTCGTCGAACACGTCACAAGCCAATTGGCTTCGGGAGAGCTCAATTTCGCGGTCACTGATCCAGACAATCCCAAGAACTGGCCCCGGGTTCTGAGTGTGTGGCGGGCAAATCTTCTGGGTTCGTCGAGCAAAGGCAACGAGTACTTCCTTCGGCACCTCCTCGGCACGGACTCGAATCTGCAGGCGGAGCCGACACCGGAAGACCTGCGCCCGAGCGAAGTGCCGTGGAGCGACGACATCCCCGAGGGCAAACTCGATCTGCTCATGTCGATCGACTTCCGGATGACGTCCACCACTTTGCTGTCGGATGTGGTTCTGCCGGCCGCGACCTGGTACGAGAAGGCCGACCTGTCGAGCACGGACATGCACCCGTTCATTCATGCTTTCACCCCCGCCATCGACCCGCCGTGGGAAACACGTTCCGACTTCGACGCTTTCGGCTCCATCGCCAAGACATTCAGTGTCCTGGCGCGCAAGCACCTCGGGAAGCGCCGAGATGTCGTGATGGGCACACTCCAACACGACACACCTGGTGCAATGGCCTATCGTGCAGGCAAGGAACACGATTGGCGCGCTCGCGGCGAGACACCT
This sequence comes from Rhodococcus sp. P-2, assembly GCF_016598535.1. Classification (GTDB taxonomy): domain Bacteria; phylum Actinomycetota; class Actinomycetes; order Mycobacteriales; family Mycobacteriaceae; genus Rhodococcus_F; species Rhodococcus_F baikonurensis. The sequence continues at coordinate 5,452,511 of NZ_CP066779.1, forward strand.
GTCCCGGGAAAGACCATGGGCCCGCTCGTAGTCGTCGAGCGAGACTACCCAGCAGTCGCCGAACAATGGGCTGCGTTGGGTCCACTCGTCGAAAAGGCCGGACTCACCACCAAGGGCGTCACGACGCATCCGACACGCGAAGTTGAAGAGTTGGCGGCGAAACACGGGGTCTTCGATTCAGGTGTTGCCGCCGGTCGACCGGCGCTCGACACTGCCGAGAAGATGGCCGAGACAATTCTGGCGCTGTCCGGCACCTCCAACGGACGATTGGCCGTCGAAGGGTTCGCCCAGCTGGAAAAGCGAACTGGTCGACCACTGACTCACCTGGCATCCGGTAGCGAGGAACGGCGAATCACGTTCGCCGACACTCAAGCTCGCCCGGTTCCGGTCATCACCAGTCCGGAATGGTCCGGTAGTGAAACCGGTGGTCGCCGATACGCACCATTCACTGTCAACATCGAAGAACTCAAACCCTTCCACACCCTGACCGGTCGAATGCATTTCTACCTCGATCACGACTGGATCGAGGAGTTGGGCGAGCAGCTACCGATCTACCGGCCACCGCTCGACATGGCAAGCCTCTTCGGCGAGCCTGCGCTCGGTGATCGGAACGGTGGAATCGGTTTGAGCGTCCGGTATCTGACCCCTCACTCGAAGTGGTCCATCCATTCCGAGTACCAGGACAACCTGTTCATGCTCTCGCTCTCGCGTGGCGGTCCGACAATGTGGATGAGCCCAGGAGACGCTGACAAGATCGCGGTGTCGGACAACGACTGGGTTGAAGCGGTCAATCGCAACGGTGTGGTCGTGTGTCGAGCGATCGTCTCGCACCGGATGCCGGACGGGGTGGTGTACGTCTATCACGCTCAGGAGCGGACCATCGACGTGCCACTTACCGAAACGACGGGAAAGCGTGGCGGAATCCACAATTCGCTGACCAGACTGTTGATCAAACCTTCCCACCTCGCCGGCGGTTACGCACAGACGTCGTTTGCTTTCAACTACCTCGGTCCGACCGGAAATCAACGTGACGAAGTGACGGTCGTACGACGTCGCTCGCAGGAGGTGACGTACTGATGCGAGTCATGGCGCAGCTGGCGATGGTGATGAATCTGGACAAGTGCATCGGCTGTCACACCTGTTCGGTGACGTGTAAACAGGCGTGGACCAACCGATCCGGCACAGAGTACGTGTGGTTCAACAACGTGGAAACGCGACCAGGGCAGGGTTATCCGCGAACCTACGAGGATCAGGAGAAATGGAACGGCGGTTGGGTCCGCGACAAGAACGGCCGACTCCGCCTGCGTGACGGTGGCCGACTGAAGAAGCTCTCACGCATCTTTGCGAATCCGAAAATGCCGTCCATCGAAGACTATTACGAACCCTGGACGTACGACTACGAAAATCTCACGCAGGCGCCCTTGGGCGAGCACATGCCGGTGGCAGCACCACGAAGCCTGATCAGCGGCAAACCGATGAAGGTGGAGTGGTCGGCGAACTGGGACGACGATCTGGCCGGTTCGCCTGAGATCGTGCCGAACGACCCCGTGCTGAAGAAGATCAACGAGGAGGTCAAACTCCAACTCGAAGACAGCTTCATGTTCTATCTACCGCGGATCTGTGAGCATTGCCTGAATCCGTCGTGTGTCGCATCCTGCCCGTCAGGGGCGATGTACAAGCGAACCGAAGACGGGATCGTTCTCGTCGACCAGGACAAGTGCCGCGGCTGGCGGATGTGTGTCTCCGGATGTCCTTACAAGAAGGTGTATTTCAACCACAAGACGGGCAAGGCCGAGAAATGCACGTTCTGCTACCCGCGCGTCGAAGTGGGGCTGCCGACCGTGTGTGCGGAGACCTGTGTCGGTCGCTTGCGCTACATCGGCCTCATCTTCTACGACGTCGACAAGGTACTCGAGGCGGCGACCGTACCCGACGAGAAAGATCTGTACGAGGCTCAACTCGATGTCCTGCTGGATCCGAATGATCCCGAGGTCGTCGAAGGTGCTCGCGCAGAGGGCATCTCGGACGAGTGGATCGAGGCGGCGCAGAGGTCACCCATCCACGCTTTGATCAAGGACTATCGCGTCGCACTGCCCCTTCATCCGGAGTTTCGCACCATGCCGATGGTCTGGTACGTCCCGCCCCTGTCCCCCGTGGTCGATGCCGTGAGCCGCGACGGCCACGACGGGGAGGACGTCGGCAATCTTTTCGGTGCTCTCGACTCGTTGCGGATTCCGATCGAATATCTGGCCGGACTGTTCACGGCCGGCGATACCGATATCGTCGACGGAGTTCTGCGACGACTGGCCGCGATGCGTTCGTACATGCGCGACATCAACCTCGGCCGTGAACCTCAGCCCCATATCCCCGAGGCGGTAGGAATGACGGAGGAAGACATCTACGAGATGTACCGCCTTCTGGCTTTGGCAAAGTACGAGGAGCGCTACATCATTCCCACTGCCTACGCGGTCGACGGGCACAGACTCGAGGAGACGGCAACCGAGTGCGCTCTGGATTTCGACGGCGGCCCCGGTATGCACGAGTCCGGACCGTTCGGCGAGGCCAGCGGTGGCCCGGTCCCGGTGGCAGTCGAGACCTTTCACGCCTTGCGTGAGCGTCAGACGACGGAGGAATTGTCCGCCAACTCCGCTGACCCGTCCCGGGTCAATCTCCTGAACTGGGACGGCAAGGGCAAACCCACTGGGCTCTTTCCCGATCGAGGTGCGCGTCGATGATCGGGTTCGGCCGAGGCAATCGCAGAAGCGGTCGCCGCAGCGCGGTCGCGCAACACCGACTGGTGTGGCATGCCGCCGGATTGCTGTTGGCCTATCCCGACGCGGGTCAAGGCGAGCGACTCGGCGTCGTCGAGGACATCCTCGGCCATCTGCCGCCGAATTCGCGAGATCAGCTCGCCGAGACCTGTCGCTTTCTGCGTGGCTGCGACGAATACGTCGCGGCCACGCAGTACGTCGAGACATTCGACCTCCGGCGGCGCAGCACCCTCTACCTGACGTACTGGACTGCGGGCGATACACGCAATCGAGGGCGCGAGATCTTGTCGTTCGCCGACGCCTACCGCGGGGCCGGAGTCGAGCCTCCGAAGAGCGAATCGGCAGACCACCTGACCGTCGTACTCGAGTTCGCCGCATGCGTCGATCCCGAAGCCGGATCGAAACTGCTCTCAGCGCATCGTGTTCCGCTGGAGACCATCTGGTCTGCACTGACCGACTCGACCTCACCGTACGCGCCGGTTCTCGCGGCGGTGTGCGGAACACTGCCGTCCGTGTCGAATCAGGACGTCCTTCGAGCCCAGCATCTAGCGGCGTCGGGTCCGCCGGCCGAAGCAGTCGGACTCGAACTCTTCACCTTGACCGTCCCACCCCGCCGTGAAGGAGTGACGTGAGATGTCTGCCGGTGAAATCTATTGGGATGTAGTTCCGTACGTGGTCTTGGCGATCTTCGTGATCGGTACGTGGTGGCGCTATCGCTACGACAAGTTCGGTTGGACGACACGATCATCCCAATTGTACGAACACCGATTGCTCCGCATCGGCAGTCCACTGTTCCATTTCGGGATCCTGGTCGTGATCGTCGGGCACTTCATCGGGTTGGTGATACCGCAGTCGTGGACCGACGCGATCGGGATGAGCGAGCACGTTTATCACGTGCAAGCCCTTGTACTGGGCTCGATTGCGGGTGTATCCACATTGGTCGGAGCCGGGATTCTCGTGTACCGCAGGCGCACCCGCGGACCCGTCTTCATGGCAACGACGTGGAACGACAAATTGATGTACGTGGTGCTGATCGCCGCAATCGTCGCCGGTCTGGCAACAACAGTGCTCGGCTCCGGTGCGTTCGGCGAGGAAACCAACTACCGCACAACCGTTTCCCCATGGTTTCGTTCGATCTGGATCCTGCAGCCCCGAGGTGACCTGATGGCTCAGGCCTCGCTCGATTTCCACATCCACGTCTCGATTGCCATGGTGTTGTTCGCATTGTGGCCGTTCACGCGCCTCGTGCATGTCTTCAGTGCACCGGTCGCGTACCTGTTCCGGCCGTACATCGTCTACCGCAGCCGCGACGACGCTCGTAAGAACGAGCTGGTCGGCTCACGTCCCCACCGTCGGGGTTGGTGAACTCACCGCCCGCAATCGTCGCAGCGAAGCGATCAGCAGGACTGTGCACAGCGCTACCGCCGGCCACACCAACACTGCACCTACCGGCTTCAACCAGGTAGCTGACGCCGTCGCTGCGACGGTCAGTGACGCGGCCGAGGTCATGCCCATCGGGAATGCGGTCGACCAGCGTCTGACGTCGTAGTCGAGTCGCGGCCAGACCAATTCGCAGACAAGCAACACTGCGTAACATCCGAGCACGATGACCATGAGCCCCACGCTCAACCGTTGGCAGAAATGATGCAGTCCTTGCGGCCAACCGACAGCCTGCGCTGCTGCGGACAGTTTTCCGGCCGCAAGCGTCGAAATCGCCAGCGCCCCACCGAAGACCCAATGATCTCCGGCACCGATGCGGAGCTGGTTGAACGAGAACCTGACGAGCACCAAGACATAGAACGCCAGGCCGAGAACGAAAGCAACGGCCGACGGAATCGCGATCCAATGCGCCGTGGTTGTGGCCGCCAGCGTTGCTCCCAACACAGCCAGGCCCTGGGTGGCCACACACAGCAGAAAATGCACGCCGACGGTCGGCGAAGTCCAGTGTCGAATCACCGCCGGTATGAGCACGATCCACGCGAGCACTGCGATCGCGAGCGCAGTGAATCCGACAAGACTCCAATCGAACAGGGCGAATCGTGTGCCCAGGACTGTCGTCGCCGCTACGCCCGTGAGTGCCGGAGGGGTATCCGCCTCGTCGATCCACCGTGCTCGATCATCGACCAACCTCGATGCGAACACCACAGTGAGAACGAGCCAGATTGCCGTCCCGATCACCAGCCACACCAGCGAAAACGCCTCGAGCCCGATCAGATGCAACGCTACGGACACGATTCCAGAGGACATCGCGGCCGCTCCCGCGCCCGGAGGGATGACCTCGAGCGTGCGGCCTGCTGTCGATCTAGCGCGGTGATCGCCGGACACACATCCATGATGCGTGACGGTGCAGCCGGGTGCGGTGATTTCGACCCGGCAATTCGAATTGGTCCGCCCCGAATCGTTCCCCGCTCGGCACGCTGAAGCAAGAATCTGGAGCGTTGGATCGCCGTGGCCTGTTGGCCGATTGCCGCAACACTCAGTGCGGTCCAGTTTTTCAAGTCGAGGCCCAACAGCTGAGTACTTGATGTGCACCCTCTGATCCTCGGACGACTGTCCGGAACAGGCCTTCTCTCGCTCACCGGGAAGGCACGTATGGGGCGCCGCCATCTGACCATAGCTTTGTGACATGGACAACAACGTCGATGTCATTGTCATCGGATCGGGTGCTGCCGGATCCGCCGCAGCACTCCAAGCACACGCTGACGGCGCGTCGGTGGTGATTCTGGAGAAGAGCGGACGCGATGCCGCGGGCGGCAATACTCGACTGTCCGGCAGTGGATGGTTCGTCAACCAGGACCCTGCTGCCGCCCGCACCTTCCTGCGTTCGTTGAACGGATCGTTCACCGTTGCCGACGATGTCATCGACGCCTGGGCAGAGAATACGCAAGGACTTTCCGACTGGCTCCGCAGTCTGGGTGCATCTGTAGCGATGACCGGCGATTTCCATTCCACGGCGGAGTACGGCGAACTCGACGGAAGTTCTTGTTACGCAGGGATGGACACCATCGAAGGGAAGATGGGCAATGAACTTCTCTACCACTTCCTCGTTTCCGCTCTCGCTGAACGCGGCATCACCACTCTTTTCGACACCGAAGCCACCAGACTCTTGACGGATGAATCCGGATCGGTGACCGGAGTCGAGGTCCGTTCGAGTGAACAAACTTCGGAGATCCAAGCGCGCCGGGGCGTCATTCTTGCCACCGGAGGATTCGAAGCGAATCCGGCCATGGTGCGCGACTACTTGCGTCTGGAGAATCCGAAGATCTGGGGCTCACCGTCGGCAACCGGCGACGGCCACCGCATGGCGCAGGCAGTGGGCGCAGATCTGTGGCATATGAACAACATGATGACCATTACGGGAATCCCCGGTGATGCCGAGAATCCCACGGGTTTCTTTCTCGCGCTGTGGAATGCACATAATTACGTATTCCTCAGCCGGGAAGGTCGACGTTTCACCGACGAGTCAGCCGAAATGCGGCACGGTCATGTGTTCAGAGAGGGCTCTTACCAACACTTTCCAGTGCAACCGATGAACATCGTCTTCGACGAGACGATGCGGTTGGCCGGACAATTGAGCCCCAGCCGTGACGCACTGCCCGTCGGACACAGAGTCCTCGACGAAAGGTACGAGTGGAGTTCGGACAATCAAGCCGAGATCGACAAGGGTTGGATCGTCAAGGCGGACACGCTTGCCGAGCTCGCCGAGAAGCTCGGACTGGACCCCACAGTCGTGGAAACGAGCGTGCGCCGCTACAACGAGGCGTGCACAGACGGCGTAGACCACTCGTTCGGTCGCAAGCCCGAGACTCTGGCTCCGATAGCGATCGCTCCGTTCTACGCCGTCTCCGGGCCACCGCTGCTGGGATGGAGTAGCGGTGGGCCGCGCCGCGACGGTCATTCCCGCGTACTCGACACCGCCGGTAGCCCGATTCCGGGACTGTATGCGGCGGGCGCGGTGAGTTCCACCTACAGCGCGGCAAAGGACGGTGGATTCCACATTGCCGACGCCTTCGCATTCGGCCGTGTCGCCGGGGCCCACGCTGCCGCGCGCCAAGCTTGATACCGTCGGCCTTTCGACTGACTAGCTGCGCACAATCACGTGGCTCGTCAGTTGTGGGCGATCGTCACGCAGATGAATCCTCTGCGCCGGATGAAACCGGGATTCGTACCGAGACGCTATCGCCTCGGCGGTCCCGTAATAGCTCACATCGCGCGGACGAACCTTCGCGCGCCGCAAGGACTCGTCGAAGCTGGCTTCAACCCAGATTCGTAGGTCGAACTGATCTCGCATCAGTCCCCGAAAGAGCAGAACTCCCTCGACGAGCACGATGGCACGATCTGGAACCCGGGCCTTCGTTACCACCGATTCGTCCGTCTCCGGATCAGTCGAGACGTAGGAAATGTCGGAAACTTCGGCCGACCGTAGCGGCACCAGCACACGACTGCTGAGGATCGAATAGTCGTACGCATCCTCGAGATACCCACGCACCGCGTCGGGATTGTTGTTTCGTACGGCTTTCGCAGTCGAGAACTCGTCGCCACGGATCGTGACGACGTCATGGCCCGCCGTCGAGATACCGTCAGCCAACTCGTCTGCGATGGTCGATTTTCCGGACGCCTCGATTCCCGAGAGCCCGACGACAGTGCGTCCGAAGCGTACTTCGTGGCACCGTACGACGTGCTCGACAAGAGAACCCGAATCATCCGCGCCGAAGGTCTTCTGCCGATTCACACCCGAGCGGCCTTGACCTCGTCGAAGAACGCGATGACGGCGGCTTCATTCTCCGGCGGGACCGTCATTGACGCCCGTGGACCCGCTACCGCGATGGAGTCGTCGGCGAGCCGGTTTCCGATGGTGAGCTTCAGTCCCGACTTCGACGGTTTCGCCTTCACCGCAATGTGTTCGACATGCCAGCGAGCCACTTCGCTCGTGCTCGCAGCGGTGCGGTCGAAGACCTCCACCGTGCGGTGGTCGAGGACCATGACGATGTTGGTCCCGACGGTAACTTCCAGATAGCGTCGTTCCGCCACGGTGTGCGCCTTTCGGTCAGTTGAACCCGACGCTACACACCGTGGCAGATCTCAGCGTGACATAACTCCGCTATTCAAAACTTCAGCTGTTCAGAACTTCTGTTGTTCAGAACTTCAGCGGGATGAACTACCCGCATCCACCGGCAGGGCGACCGACGTGATGTAGCGGGCCTCGTCGGAAGACAGGAACAGAGCAGCGTTCGCTACGTCCACCGGTTCGATCCACGGAATGGCGAGCATGTTCATCGTCATCGCGGCCGCAGCGAATTCCTCCCGCGTCGGGTTCTCGAGATCGGGGCGGAACTTGCCGCGCACCAACGGGTTCTGAATCATCGGGGTGTCGACGTTGGTGGGATGGACCGTGTTGACCCGCACGTTGTACGGCGCCAGTTCCTTTGCCAGCGAACGCATCAGACCGACTACACCGTGCTTGGCTGCGGTGTAATGCGCAACCCCGACCAGCCCCCGAAGTCCGGCGATGGAGCTCGTGAGTGTCATCGATCCCCCACCTCGCTCGATCAAGTGCGGAGCCGCGACCGTCGTGGTGTGCCACACCCCGGTCAGGTTCACGTCCAGCATGGTCTGCCACATCGTTTCCGACATGGTCAGTGCCGCGTCGGAGGACGTGATACCGGCTGTAGCGCACACGATGTCGAGTCCGCCGAGCGCTTCGACCCCCGCGTCGACCGCACTGCGTAGTGCCTCGAGATCCCGAACGTCCACTACTGCAGATTCGACCTTTCGCCCCATCGCCCGAATCTGCGCAACGGTCTCGTCGAGATCGGCCTCTGTTGCGGGCGGCGTGACTGTCGTTTCCACCGACGTGCACACGTCGACCGCGATGATGTCCGCGCCCTCTTCGGCAAAACGCACGGCCTGAGCCCGCCCGATTCCCCGAGCCGCACCCGTGATCAGCGCGATCTTGCCTTCCAATCGAGAAGTCATCAATTCACACTTTCTGGGTCAGGCCGGCGTCGACGACCAACTGACAGCCGGTCATGTAACGGGACTCCGCGGATGCGAGAAACAGGACGGCATTGCTGACATCCACCGGATCGACCCAGGGAACGGGCAACAGGTTGCGTGCGCTCAGTACTGCAGCAGCATCTGCTTCGGTGGGATTCTCGATGTCCGGGCACAGGTTCGCGAACACTCGCGCATTGATGATCATCGGGGTACGTACCGAACCCGGATGCACGGAGTTGACGCGAACGCCCTCCGCCCCCAACTCGTTGGCCAGCGTTCTGGCCAGACCCACCACAGCGTGCTTGGCGGCGCTGTAATGACCCGCTCCGGCAATACCTTTGATTCCGGCGGTCGAGCTGACCAGAACGACGGATCCACCGTCGCCGAAGTGCGGAACACAGGCCTTGACGGTGTGCCACGCCCCGGTGAGATTGACGTCCAGCGATCGGTTCCACACTGCCGGTTCGATGGTCCACGACGGTCCCGGTGTGTCGTAGACGCCGGCGTTGGCGACCACGACGTCCAGACCCCCGAGTTCGGTAACGCACTCGGCCACTACTGCGGCCAAGCCGTCGAAGTCCCGAATGTCCGCCACACCGGTGACCGCGACACCGCCTCGACCACGCACTGCCTGAGCGGTTTCCGCCAACCCCGATTGTGCCTGTTCGACGTCCAACGCGATCACGGACGCGCCTTCTTCGGCTAGCCGCTCACAGTGTGAACGTCCCATTCCGCCGGCAGCACCCGTTACGAGCACCCGCTTGCCCTCGAGACGACTCATGCGTGCACCGCGCTGTTCAGCTCGAAGCCTCGGTATCCCGCTGCTGCCACGTCTGCACAGATGTCGGAGTAGACACCGAAGCCTCCGATGAAGGGCATGAAGATCCTCGGCTTTCCCGGGATGTTGGCTCCCATGTACCAGGAGTTCGCGGATGGAAACAATGTTGCCGACGCCCGACGCGAGCACTCCTCGAGCCAGGTGTCCACGGCTTCGGCGCTCGGCTCGATGGTGTCGATGCCGTTGGAATCGAGATGGTCGATCGCGCCGGCGATCCAGTCGACGTGCTGCTCGGCAGCGAGGATCATGTTCGACACTACACTCGGGCTACCGGGTCCGGTGACGATGAACAGGTTCGGGAAGCCGTGCACTCCCAAGCCGAGATAGGTTCGCGGACCCGCATGCCAGTTCTCTCGCAAGGTCTCGCCGCTGCGGCCACGGATCTCGATGCGATCGAGTGCCCCGGTCATCGCATCGAAACCGGTGGCGAACACCAATGCGTCGAGCTCGTAGTGGGCGTCGGCCGTCTTGATCCCGGCCTCGTCGATTGCCTCGATCGGTGCAGTCTTGAGATCGACCAGGCTCACGTTGTCGCGGTTGTAGCTCTGGTAGTAGTCGGTGTCCGTCACGATCCGCTTGGTCCCGATGGGATGATCGTTCGGGATCAGCAAGTCGGCGATGGCCTGATCTTCGACCACCGATCTGATCTTGGCCTCGGCAAACGCTGCTGCCGTTGCGTTGGCGTCGATGTTGCTGGTCTGGTCGGCGAAGGTTTTGGCGAACAGGACACCGCCGAGCTTCCACCGCTCTTCGTAGGCCGCGTTTCTCTCGGCCTCGGACACCTCGAGCGCACTGCGCGGGTCCGAGACGAACGGTGATCCACCGCCGCTGCGCTTGGACAGTGCTCGACGCTCGGCGTAGTCGGCCTTGATCTCGGCGCGCCGCTTGTCGTCGAGCGGTGTGTTTCCCGCCGGCACACTGTAATTCGCGGACCGCTGGAACACGAAGAGGTGCTCGGCTTGCTCGGCGATCAAAGGAACGGACTGGATGCCCGACGATCCGGTACCAATCACTCCCACTCGCTTGCCGGTGAAATCGACGCCCTCGTGCGGCCAGAAACCGGTGTGGAAGACCTCACCGCCGAAAGTCTCCCGACCTGCAATGTTCGGAACGTTCGCGGTCGAGAGGCTGCCAGTGGCGCACACCACGAAGCGTGAGGTGACGTCATGACCACCGTCGGTGCGCACTCGCCACGTCGACGAAGCCTCGTCGAACTGTGCGCTCTGAACACGGGTATCGAAGGTGAACCCACTGCGTAGGTCGAAACGATCGGCAACGTGATCGAGGTAGGACAGGATCTCCGGTTGCGCGGCGTACTTCTCGCTCCAGTCCCACTCCTGTTGCAGCTCTTCGGAGAACGAGTAGGAGTAGTCGAAACTCTCGACGTCGCAGCGTGCGCCCGGGTAGCGGTTGAAATACCACGTGCCGCCCACTCCGGAGCCCGCTTCGAAGCCGTGGACACGCAACCCCTGCTCGCGAAGTCGGTGCATGGCGTACATGCCGGCGACGCCGGCGCCGATGACTACGACGTCGAGTGGTGCGGTGGAGAAGTCAGGATCGGTCATGGTGGTCACGCTACGAGTGGGTTGGTTGGTAGAGGAACGGGTTCTCCCGCTGGGTGGGCGGGCGAGGCGGGTTTGTCCACCGATAGGAGGACACCGATGTCGTCCGGCACTGGGACCGGTAGGCGGACAGACCCGAAGGGAATTGGGGGCCATAGTTGTCTCATCACCGAAACACACGGTCACCGAGACCGACAAATCGAGGAGAACATGATGAGCACCAACACAATTCGACCCGAAGCAATTTCCTTCTCCGGCCTCAGCATGGCAGCTCTGGTTGCCCGCGCCGCCGGTGCGAACACGGTGAAGTCGATAACCGACACATCCGTCACGACGGCGATGATCAGCAATTCGGGTCGCGGCGCCCTGTATCTGGTCGACGCGTCCAATCCGAACGGCGACTGGGTCGTCCCGCCGGCGGATTACATCCTCCCCAACACGAACGTCAACGTAGTCGCCACCAGTAAGAACCAGAACGACTTCCCCATCGTGCTCACGTACCGCTCCGACGACGGTCGAGTGTTCGTCTTCAGTGCCACCAATTCGAAGACCAGGGCAGATGTCGGCGGTACGTACGCCACCGACGACCACGACGTCACGGTGACGATGACCTCGGGTTACCCGGCCATGAATGTCACCTACGTGATCCGGTGACGCTTGCTCACTCCAACAGACCCTGTCGCATCGCAGCGGCGACGGCGGCGCCTCGATCGTTGACTCCGAGTTTCTCGTAGAGGCGCTGTACGTGGGTCTTGACAGTGGAGGGCGCGAGAAAGAGCTGTGCGGCGATGGCCGGGATGCTTGCGCCCTGCGCGATCAATCCGAGAACCTCACGTTCGCGGGCACTGAGCGTCGGACCGGAAGGTTCACTGCGACGCCGGACCTCCCCCACCAATCCGGCGGCGATGCTGGGCGGCAACACGTCTCGGCCCGCGGCACAGTCGAGTACGGCGCTCACGATCTCGGCGCGAGTGGATTCCTTCGGCAGGAACCCGGCAGCGCCGGCTTGCAGAGCCTGATAGACGACGGACGACTCGTCGTGAGCGCTGAGCAGTAGCACCCTGGTCGGAAGCTCGTCTCTGACCACTGCGGCGGCGACCTGAGTTCCGTCCAGGTGCGGCATCCGGAAATCGAGCAGCGCCACCTTCGGGCGTAGTTCGCGGATCATTGCGAGCGCTGCTGCGCCGTCGTCGGCCTCGCCCAGGACGTCGATGCTGTCACTGCCGGTCAGGGCCCGAACCACGCCCTCACGGAACAGCGGGTGATCGTCGCCGACCACCACGGAAACCTTGCCGACCACCGGCTTCGTGCCTTCTCGCATTGCTCACTTTCTCACGCCCGTATCAGCAATGCGAGCACTTGCGCCTCCCCCGATCGGGGGACAGACGATTCAACCCCGCCGCGGCCCCGTCGGCGGACATACAGCAGCACTCATTCGCGACAAGATTGATTCATCGCCGAGAACGGCAACCACACACCATCCCAGGAGCAGACATCATGCGTACCAACACCACTCGCTTCGTAGCAGTCACCGCAATCGCCCTCGCTCTCGGCGGAACCGCTCTGGGAACCGCAGCGATCGCCAACGCCGGCACCATGCCGACCGACGGCCCGACGGTTGCCATGACCATCACCAACAACACCGACAACCCGATGCTGCTGGACAGCGCGTCCAACCCCTACGGACAGTGGATCAACGGCCCCCGCTCCTACCTCGCCCCGCACACCACCGAGATCGTCACCGCGTACAGCAGCGATCCCCGAGGCATCGGTGTCGACGTCACCTACAACGTGGCCGACGGCGTCCAGACCGTGATGGCGGCCAACAACTACGCCGGCAACCCCACCCTCGACGGCACCCGCATCATCGGCGACCCGACGCACGTCATCCTCACCGACTACATGGCCACCGGCTACCCCACGATGAACGCCTCCTACGACGTCTTCACGCAGAACTGAACCAAGCGTCGAAGCACCCACGAACTTGATCCGCTACGGCCCACGACCCGGTATCCGCATGGATGTCGGGACGTGGTGTGCGCTGACCAGCTCAGACGCGTTCGACCAACACGCAGCGGGCACCACTGAAGATAGTGGGCATGCACTTGTTGCAGTGGATGCACAGTGAATGGGTATCGGATTCGGCTGCGATCCGATTGATCAGATCCGGTTCTCTGAGCAGCGCCCGTGCCATGGCGACGAACTCGAATCCCTCCGCCATTGCCGTATCCATTCCCGCCTTGTCCGTGACACCGCCGAGCAGCACGAGCGGCAGCTTCACCGCAGCACGGATCTGCCGAGCCTCTTCCAACATGAACAGCGGCTTGTACGGATAGGTATGCAACATGCTCTTACCCACCAACTGCACACCGAGTCGAACAGGTTGCGGCATCGCGGCGGCAAACTCGCGGATCGGCGCATCGCCCTTGAACAGGTACATCGGGTTGAGCAGTGAGCTACCCATCGTCAACTCGAGCGCATCGACGCTTCCGGATGCTTCGAGCCACTGCGCCACCTGGATTGCTTCGTCGACCCAAAATCCTCCTGGCACACCGTCGTCCATGTTCAGCTTGGCCAAGATGGCGATCTTGTCGCCGACGGCATCGCGCACACTGCGTGCAGTGTCGAGTACGACGCGAGCCCGGTTCTCCAGTGATCCGCCGTAGGAGTCCTTACGACGGTTGAGTTTCGGGCTCAGGAACGAGCTCGCGAAATAGTTGTGACCGAAGTGGATCTCGACGGCGTCGAATCCTGCCTCGACGGCAAGTCGCGCAGCGCTCCCGTGCGCCGCCGCAATTCTGGTGATGTCCGCTGTCGTGGCAGTGCGAATCATCCTCATGCTCAACGGATTGAACGAACTCGACGGTGCCAGCGCGGGCAGTCCGGTCGACTTCTGGTTCGCCACGGGACCGGCATGCCCGAGCTGCGCCGACGCAGCAGCACCTTCGGCGTGAATGGCATCGGTGAGCCGCCGTAGCCCGGGGAGGGCATCGGGCCGCATCCACAGCTGACCGTATTCGGTGCGTCCTTCCGGTGCGACGGCGCAGTACGCGACGGTGGACATCCCGACCCCACCGGCTGCCGGGCGTCGATGGAATTCGATCAGCTCGTCGGTGACCAGGGCGTCGGGAGTTTTGCCTTCGAATGTCGCGGACTTGATGATTCGATTTCGAAGGGTCACCGGGCCGAGCTTTGCCGGGGCGAGTACGTCGGGAGCAGCGGTCATCAAGTTTGCCTCTCGCGGGAGTTGTTTGCAGGACGGTAAATCCACGGCCGAGAGATGGCCAGCGACCGTGCCACGGAGCGGGAAACGACTTCAGCCCGGCCGAGGTGGCCGGGCTGAAGTCGTCAGTGCCGTTCAGACTCGTCCGAAGTACGCATCCTTGAGCACTGCCAGGTCGTCGATGTCCTTGGCGTCGGCGTCGAGAACCACCTTGCCGATGTCGAGGACCGTCACGTGATCGGCGACGCTCATCGCAGCCTCGACTGCCTGCTCGACCAGCAGAACAGCCAGGCCGGTTTCCTTGAGTTGTTGGACGCGGTCCATCACCTCACCGACGATCACGGGAGCGAGACCGCCCGAAGGTTCGTCGAGAAGGAGTAACCTCGGCTGCGCCATCAGCGCTGCGCCGATCGCGAGCATCTGCTGCTGACCGCCCGACATGGAACCGGCGGGAAGCGAACGCTTCTCCCCCAGGATCGGGAACATCTCGTACATGGACTCGACGGACTCCATGAGTTCGCTGCGCTTCACCTTGCGGGTATAGCCACCGAGCAGGAGGTTTTGTTCGACGGTCTGCTTGTGAAAGACCCGCTTGCCCTCCTGCACGTATGCCATTCCCTGCCGCACCCGCTTGTGCGCGGGAACTCCGGTGATGTCGGCGCCGTCCATTTCGACGGTTCCAGAAGCCACCTTGTTGAGGCCGGACAGGGCACGCAGCGTGCTCGTCTTGCCGGCTCCGTTGCGTCCGAGGAGGGCTGTCACCTGACCGGGATAGACGTCGAACGAGACATCCCAGACGACGCGCAGATCGCCGTACCCGGTCTGCAGGTTGCGGACCTTCAGAATCGGTTCCATCACTTCACCTCACTGGTCTGATGGTCCACCGCGCCGATTTCTTCGAGAAGCGCTTCCTCATCGCCGGACTTCACTCCGAGATACTCGCTCAACACGCGTGGGTGATGTTCGATCGTCGCGGCGTCACCGGTAGCGATCACCTGTCCCTGAGCCAGTACCACGATCTCGTCGGCCAACGAGAGGACGAGGCGGAAGTTGTGCTCCACCAACACCACTGTGGCCCCGGCATCACGCAGCACCCGGATCAGGTCTGCCAGGCGTTCGAGTTCGTCCTCGTCGAGTCCGGATGCCACCTCGTCGAAGAGGACGACCCTCGGCTCGGCGATGACGGCGCGAGCAACCTCGAGCATGCGTCGCATCCCCAGGGGCAGCGACGTCGCGATCTCGTTGCGTAGGTGCGACATCCCCACGAGTTCGAGGACACGTTCGGCCTCGACGATGTCGGCCTTTGCGATCCTGCGGAAGCTGGGCAGACGAAGCACGGCCGACGCCATCGACGCGCGGTGCACCGAATAGCGTCCGGATGCAACAGCTTCCAGAACTGTGATGTTCTCCGGAATCGTCGGAGTCTGGAACGTGCGCGCCACACCCACGCGGGCCACCTTGTGCGGCGACGACTGCGAGACCACCGTGTCACCGATCGTGATCACACCCGCATCGGCGGTGTAGAACCCGCAGATCATGTTGAGCATGGTCGTCTTACCTGAACCGTTGGGTCCGATCAACGCGGTGACCTTACCGGCCTCGGCCGTCAACGTTGCCGCATTGAGTGCCTGGTTACCACCGAATGCCTTGGACACTCCGTCGACCACCAACCGAGCGCCGTTGATCGCCGCAAGTTCCGGTGTCCCACCGCCGTTTTCCTTTGCAGTGACTACGCCCAGGCCGGCCTTGCGATCGAGTTTCGAGACGATCGCTCGTCCGACCTTGGTCAAACCACCGGAGAGCAGCACGCCGCCGATGATCAGGAAGCCGCCGTAGAAGATCAGCGAGTACTCCTGGAACGCCGTCGACTGGTTGGGACCGAGCTGCATGATCGCGGCACCGACAACGGCGCCGTACACACTTGCCGCCCCGCCCAGGATCGACGCCGCCAGAACTGCTGTGGCAAAGGTGAACCCGAAGGCCTCCGGCGAGATGAACAGGTCGGTGTTGGCGAACAGCGCACCCGCCAGACCCGCCGGGAAAGCACCGATCGCATACCCGAGCAGCTTCATCCGGAACACCGACACACCCTGCGACGACGCCAGAACCGGCGACTGCTTGAGCGTGCGGAACGCGATGCCGTGGCGTGAGACCACGAGGTTCCGCATCACCGCGAACCAGAGGACGGTCACGACGACGACCACCATGTAGTACTGCTGAGTGTCGAGTTCGGAACCGAAGAGCGTCGGCGGTTCCATACCGGTGAGGCCGTTTCGGCCGCCGGTCTTACCGCCGAAGATCGCCAGTACGTCCGGTACCAGCAGAACCAGGAAGAACGACGTCATCGCCAGGGACCAGTTGCCCAGGCGCAGACCGGGAACACCGGTCAAGATACCGACCGCCAGCGCCACAGCTCCGGAGGCAGCGAGCTGGAGCAGAATGTCGGTGTGACCGGCCTGGGACATCAGACCCGCGGTGTAAGCACCGGCCGCGTACATCGCGGCCTGGCCGAGGGCCAGTTCACCGGCAAAGCCGAGGCTCAGGTTCAGGCCACTGACCACCAGCGCCAGGATGCAGGCCAATTGAATCTGCCGTGATGTCGACAGGTCGAGTCCCATCACGGGCAGCAACAGGATCACCACGGCCAGGACGAGTGGGATGATCCAGCTCGGTAGGGAACGGAAAGTCCGCCACGCGCTTACCATTTCACACCACCCGTTCTCGGACGTTGCCGAACAAGCCGGCAGGTTTGACCATCAAGATGACGATCAGCACCGTGAAGACGGCGATATTGCTGTACTGACTTCCCGCCCACAGGGCGGTGAACGATTCCACCAGGCCGACGGTCAGTCCGCCGATCAAAGCGCCTGGCAGAGAGCCGAACCCGCCGATCGCCAACGCCACGAACCCCTTGAGGGCCAGCGCGGCCCCCAATGTCGCAACTGCAAACGTCTTGGGACCGACCAGCAGTCCGAGGACACCGGCCAATGCACCCGAGAAGGCAAACGCACCCAGCGCCAAACGTCGGACGTTGACTCCGCGCAGCATCGCCGCTTCACGATCCTCGGAGATACCGATCAGAGCCAGACCCGTCATGGTTTTCTTCGAGACGTAACTCAACCCGATGACCAGTGCGATCGCCGCAACAAGCAGAGCGATCTCGACCGGGTAGGTACGGCCGCCGAGTAGGGTGATCGGTTCGTTCGATCCGAAGAAAGGAACCGTGAGAGGTTCACTACCCCAGATCAATTGGGTTGCACCGTTGAGCAGGGTGGCGACGCCCAACGTCGTGACCAACTGGTTCTGGTGATCGGCCACCGGTCTGATCGCGACGATCTCCTCGACCGAGGCGAGGAGCATCACGGTCACGGTTGCCATGACGGCCACCACGAGAACGGGGAGTTTCAGGGTCACCAGACCCGTGTAGGCGACGAAGGTGCCCACCATCATCAGTTGAGCTTGAGCGAAGTTGAAAGTGTTGGACGAAACGAAAACGATGTTGTACCCGATGGCAACCAGCACGTAGACCGCGCCGAGCGCCAATCCGGACCACAGAATGGTCATGACGCAGCCGGGTTTCCGAACTGACCGTTGAGGATCTTCGTCGGGCTGATGAACTTCAGCTCACTGGTATCCGGGTTCGGGCCGTGGTTGTCGGAGCTGAAGTTGTAGCGCGAGAGGAATGCGGTCTTGGCATTCTCCTGGACCTCTGCGGTTTCCAGTGCTTCGGCGAGCTTCTTCGGATCGGTCGAACTGCCGACCTTCTCCGCTGCGGCCGCGACGAGGGGGAATGCGTCGTAGTTGTCCGCGAGGATCAGCGTCGACGGGATCGAGCCCAGCGACGCCATCGTGTCCACCATCGTGGTGACGAGCGCGTTGTTCGGATCGAACACCGTGCTGGTGAACACCTGCGTCACGAGGTTCTTCACCTGTGGGGTGCCGAGCACACCGGCGGGCGGATCGTTGGCGATCAGGTTGGTGGCAGAGACCGACGTGTTGCCGATCAACGGCACGTCCCAGCCGAGTCGCTCCAGGCTCTGCAACACGTATCCGAGCGGGGCGCCGTACGCGTCCAACGCGATTGCCGTTGCACCGGCATTCTTCAGCGACTGCAACTGAGCCGTCATGTCCAGCGCGGCGGCGTCGTACTCCTCGTTGCCCGCAGCCTTCAAGCCGACCTTCTCGAGCGCACTGGTCATCTCCTCGCCGAAAAGTTCACCGTAGGCGGTACTGCCGTGCAGGACTCCGACGCTGCTGTAGCTCTTGGTCTTTGCATACTCGGAGATGCCGCGAGCGGTGTCGGTCGCACCCGGAGCCAGGTCGAAGTTCAGCGGGAACTTCGAGGGGTCCGTCGAATCGGGAGAAGGCGCCATGCTCAGCGAGAGGATGTTGTTCTGCTTGAGGATCGGGAGAACCGCAGCCGCAATCGACGAAGGACCCGAGTTGAGGTAGAGGTCAGGCTTGTTCCCCGAGTTGATGGCTTCGCGCAGCTTGGTGACGGCGATGGTTGCATCACCCGCGTCGTCGACAGTGGTGAGCTCGATCTGACGGCCACCGATTCCCCCGGCCTCGTTCTGGACCTGAACGCCGGCCTTGGTGGCCAGCAGCGAGGTCTGCGAGTTCGCCGCGAGAACGCCCTGTGCACTGATCCCGCCGGTCAACAGCACTCGGTACGGCGAATCCGCGCCACCTTCGGACTCCGAAGAACCACTACACCCCGCGAGAGCCAGAGCCGTCACGGCTACTGCCGCAACAAGAATGGGCCGACGATTCATGTCTGCACTCCTAGAACACATGTATGCACCGAACGTCAGGCGAATACCTGACGAAAGAAGGGTCGACCGGTGGACGCGCCTGATTTGGAGCACCAGCCGACCAAGCATCCGCTTGATGATCTAGCAAGCAGTTGCTTGGGTTGGAGCATAGAATGTGATCTGGATAACGTCAAACGCGTAAAAGAGGATTCATGGAAGCGGACGCTATGCACATTCAGGTCGCCTCGACAGACCGATTCCCGCTGGGTGGAAACGCCAAAACGGCCCCACGCCCTGCGGGATTCGATGAAATGAATCCGACAGGGCGTGGAGCCGTTTGTGACTAGGTCCGACTACCGCTGGTTGCGGGGTTTCCAGACCACCAACGCGTTGTTGCGCGGAATCGGAACGAGGTCCCGGCGGTAGCCCGCATGGACTTTCGCGATTTCCTCGGCCAATTCGCGGACGCGATGCTGCAAAGCCTCGACCTGGTTGGTCAGTTCGATGATCCGTTTGATTCCGGCAAGGTTGACGCCCTCGTCCTGCGAAAGCCGTTGCACCTCACGAAGAAGCGCAACATCACGCGGGGAGTAGCGTCGTCCTCCACCAGTGGTTCGGTGAGGGGTGACCAAACCGAGTCGATCGTAGTTGCGCAAGGTCTGCGCATGCATTCCGGCCAACTCGGCTGCCACCGAGATCACGAAGATCTGGGCGTCAGGATCGACCGTCGCATCCCATTGATTCTGCGGTCGTTCGGTCATCATGCACCGGCCCACCCGGCCCGTGGATCGAACCCGCTCGCCTTCTCGGCTTCGAGATAGGTCTTCAGCGCTTCGATCGCCGGGTCGTCCAACTTCTGCGGGACGGATACCTTGACGGTGACCAGAAGATCACCAGCACCATCGGGACGCTTGGGGATACCGCGTCCGCGAACTCGCAGAATGCGTCCGTCCACCGTCCCGGCCGGAACCTTCACTCCGACACGGCCCTCCAGAGTCGGCACGGACAGTGTCGTGCCGAGCACCAGTTCGCCGTAGCTCACCGGAACCGTCAGAGTCAGGTCGTCACCGTTGCGGCCGAAGACGCTGTCGGGCTTGACGCGGATGTTGACGAACAGGTCACCGGCCGGTGCTCCGCGGAGGCCCGCTTCGCCCTTGCCCTTGAGCCTGATCTTCTGACCGTCACTCACGCCGGCGGGCACGCGAACCGTGATGGTCCGTGTCCGGTTGGTGACGCCGCTACCGTGGCAGTCCTCGCACGGCGAGTCGATGATCGAGCCGGTTCCCCGGCAATCGTCGCACGGCTCACTGAATCCGAAGGCGCCCTGGTTCCGGCTGACAACGCCGGTTCCGTTGCAATGCGGGCACACTCGCGGGCTGGTGCCTGGCTTCGCGCCGCTGCCGTGGCACGTGGTGCACGACGTCGGACTTGTCAGACGAAGTGGGACGGTGACACCGAGCGCTGCTTCACGGAAGGCGAGCGTCGTCTCGGTCTCGAGATCCTTGCCTCGACGCGGGCGGTTGGGTGCGGCTGTGCGCTGGCCCGCTCCCCCGCGGTTGAACAATCCGCCGAAGATGTCGCCGAGACCCGAGTCCTGCGCGCCGGCACCGCCGCCGAACAGATCGTTGATGTCGAAACCGCCGGCGCCGGGGTTGAATCCGCCGCCGCCTTGGGCGCGGGGGCCGAAGCCTCCGCTGGCAAAGAGGCGCCTGGCCTCGTCGTACTCCTTGCGCTTGTCCGGATCGGACAGAACGGCATGAGCTTCACTGACGGACTTGAAACGCTCTTCGGCCTTCGCATCGTCAGGGTTGGCGTCGGGATGAAGATCCCGAGCCAGCTTGCGATACGCCTTCTTGATTTCGTCGGCCGTCGCGGTGGACGAGACGCCCAGCTCCTTGTAGAAGTCCTTCTCGATCCACTCCCGTTGACTCACTGGGCGTCTCCTCCTCTCACTCTTACTTCGCTTCTTGTTCTGAACCGTCTGCAGGCTTGTCGCCTACCCGGTCCGTCACGGCCACCATCGCGGTCCGAAGGACCCGGTCGCCGAGCTTGTAACCCTTGCGCATGACCGTCCCGAGTACGGGGTCGTGGCCTTCGCCTTCATGCTGCACCGCTTCGTGGAGTGCGGGATCGAAATCGTCACCCTCGTTACCGAAGTCGGTCAAACCCAGACCCGTCAGGGTCGTGTTGAGCTTGTCCGCGAGTGCACGCAGTGGACCCGATTCGAGGTCACCGTGTGCCCGGGCGCGATCCAGGTCGTCGAGGATTCCGATGAGCTCGGTGATGACCGAAGCCCGCGCGGTTTCCTTGATGACCTGCTTGTCACGCTCGACGCGACGACGGTAGTTGGTGAACTCCGCCTGAAGTCGCTGCAGATCCGCAGTTCGTTCGGCGAGCTGATCGGTGGCGGATGCTTCCTCCACGATCGACTCTGCTTCCTGAACTACCCCTGTGTCTTCCGAGTCGAGCGGCGGCAGGGATTCCCCCGCCGCCTCTCCTTGTGCACCGGTCTCGGGGTCGACCGGGTTGTTCTCGGGGTTGTCCGAGGTCACTTCTTGTCCGAGTCGGTGGGCTCGTCGACAACCTCGGCGTCGACGACGTCGTCGTCATTGCCTGCGCCGTCGGTGTTTCCGGCCTCGTTTGCAGCGGAAGCCTCGTAGATGGCCTGGCCCAGAGCCTGCGACTCGGTGCCCAGCTTCTCCACTGCGGTCTTCACTGCAGCGATGTCGGTGCCTGCCAGGGCGTCGTTGACGTCCTTGACCGCTGCCTCGACCTTGGTCAGGATCTCCTCGGAGACCTTGCCCGCGTTCTCACCTTCACGCTGCTCCTTGACGAACTTCTCCGTCTGGTGGACCAGCGACTCGGCCTGGTTGCGAACCTCCGCCTCTTCGCGACGGGCCTTGTCTTCCTCGGCGTGAGCCTCGGCGTCCTTGACCATGCGCTCGATCTCTTCCTTGGACAGACCGGAGCCGTCCTGGATCTTGATCGTGTTTTCCTTGCCGGTGCCCTTGTCCTTCGCCGTCACGTGCACGATGCCGTTGGCGTCGATGTCGAAGGTGACCTCGATCTGCGGAACGCCACGCGGGGCGGGCGGCAGATCGGTGAGCTCGAAGGAACCGAGCAGCTTGTTGTGCGAAGCGATTTCGCGCTCACCCTGGAAGACCTGGATCTGCACCGAAGGCTGATTGTCGTCAGCGGTGGTGAAGGTTTCGGAACGCTTCGTGGGGATCGTGGTGTTGCGCTCGATGAGCTTGGTCATCACGCCACCCTTGGTTTCGATACCGAGGGAAAGCGGCGTGACGTCGAGGAGCAGAACGTCCTTGACCTCACCCTTGAGCACGCCGGCCTGGAGTGCGGCGCCGACTGCGACGACCTCGTCCGGGTTGACGCCCTTGTTGGGCTCACGGCCACCGGTCAGTTCACGAACCAGATCGGAGACGGCCGGCATACGGGTGGAGCCACCGACGAGCACGACATGGTCGATGTCCTTGACGGCGATTCCGCTGTCCTTGATCACTGCCTGGAACGGCGCACGAGTGCGATCGAGCAGGTCCGAAGTGATCTTCTGGAACTCGCTGCGGGTGAGCTGCTCGTCCAGGAAGAGCGGGTTCTTGTCCGCGTCGACCGTGATGTACGGGAGGTTGATGGAGGTGCTCTGCGAGCTGGAGAGCTCGATCTTCGCCTTCTCCGCAGCCTCACGCAGACGCTGCAGCGCCATCTTGTCCTTGGTCAGATCGATGCCGTTCTGAGCCTTGAACTTGTCGACCAGCCAAGCGACGACGCGCTCGTCCCAGTCGTCGCCACCGAGGTGGTTGTCACCGGAGGTTGCGCGAACCTCGACGACGCCGTCGCCGATTTCGAGCAAGGAGACGTCGAAGGTGCCGCCACCGAGGTCGAAGACCAGAATGGTCTGCTCGGTGTCACCCTTGTCCAGTCCGTATGCCAGTGCAGCCGCGGTGGGCTCGTTGACGATACGAAGGACGTTGAGGCCGGCGATCTGGCCGGCTTCCTTGGTTGCCTGACGCTGTGCGTCCTCGAAGTACGCGGGGACGGTGATGACGGCGTCGGTGATGTCTTCGCCGAGGTAAGCCTCCGCGTCACGCTTGAGCTTCATGAGCGTGCGGGCGCTGATTTCCTGCGGCGTGTACTTCTTGCCGTCGATTTCCACGTTCCAGTCAGTGCCGATGTGGCGCTTGACGGAGCGGAGGGTGCGGTCGACGTTCGTGACTGCCTGGTTCTTCGCGGGCTGACCGACGAGAACCTCGCCGTTCTTGGCAAATGCGACCACCGAGGGGGTGGTACGTGAGCCTTCGGCGTTGGCGACCACTACGGGCTCGCCGCCCTCCAGCACTGCAACTACCGAGTTGGTCGTACCGAGATCGATACCGACTGCACGAGCCATAGTGTTCCTACCTTTCGTTCTGCGGTTCTCTGCCCGAGTGGTTGATCTCGAACATGACCGCGAGTTTTTCGCTTGGTGAGCGTCCTCCGCTCAAGTTTGCCTCCGACCGTAGCCGGGAGTCAACTCGAAGTTGAGCCGGGGGCGCTCAAGCTTGTCGAAATGGTCAACTACAGCCCACGTAGATTTGTTCCCGCCTTCCCCGAAAAGCCGAAAAAGTGTGCCACATCACTTCCAGATCTGTATGAATGGCTACGATCGGCCGGTGACCGATCCCGACAATCCTCGCGTTCGACCTGCTCGACCGGCGCCGGCGCGCCCAGCCCCCGAGCGACCCGACGTCTCGGTTCGGCCGCTCCGACCTGCAGCGAACGACGAGACGCCCAAAGCCGTGACGTTGTCTACTTCTGCCTGGATCGGCTCGTTCGTCGTCCTGGCCGGTATCGCCGGAGTGGTAGTCACCAGCCTCGACGACGTCCGGTCAGCCCTCGAGGAATCGACTGCGCGCGACAATCCCGGATACTCGTCCACCGACATCTCCGATGCCGTGACGGTCGTCCTGGTGGGCAGCGGCGGCGGCGCTCTCGTCCTGGTCCTGCTCGCACTCATGAGCCTTCAACTCCTCCGTGCCCGCAAGAACGCCGGGCGGGCGATGACGGCGATCGTGGGAGTCGTGAGCATCGCGGCCGGACTCGGCTTCATGTCTCTGGTCGACGGCGCTGCGGATATCGGCGCTGGAGTTCTGAGATGGGGTCCGATTCTCTACTGCGTCCTTGTCGCAGTGGCGGCGATCGCTCCGTTCACTCCCGGTGTCAGCACCTGGTTGCGAGTACGCCGATGAAGGTTCACGTACAACTCGACTCCGCGCCGGGCGCGGGCGCTGCTCGCAGCCGTGAACTCGCGGAGACCGGCGCCGGCGGCCTGTTCACCTTCGAGGGACCACACGACGTGTTCTTCCCACTCGTCGAAGCGGCATCGGCCGTCGACCTCGACCTGATGACCAACGTCGCCATCGCGTTCCCCCGCAGTCCCATGCATCTGGCGCATTCGGCCAACGACCTGCAGTTGCTCAGTCGCGGGCACTTTCGCCTGGGTCTCGGATCGCAGATCAAACCGCACATCGAAAAACGCTACAGCGCAACGTGGTCGCGTCCAGCGGCCCGCATGAAGGAGACGGTCGCCGCGGTCAAGGCGATCTTCACGGCATGGGAGAACACTTCGACGCTGAACTTCCGCGGCGAGTTCTACACCCACACACTGATGCCACCGACGTTCGATCCCGGCCCCAATCCCTATGGGCCGCCGCCCATCCTGATGGGGGCACTCGGGCCGGTGATGACCCGAACGGCGGCGGAGGTGGCCGACGGACTACTGGTCATGCCGTTCCACACACACCGCCATTTCCTCGAACGAACACTTCCGGCCGTCGATGCCGGTCTTCGTGAATCCGGCCGCACCCGAGAAGAATTCACGATCATCCCGCAGGTCATCGTCGGCGTCGGCCGCGGCGACGAACAAC
The DNA here is from genome assembly GCF_016598535.1 of Rhodococcus sp. P-2. Classification (GTDB taxonomy): domain Bacteria; phylum Actinomycetota; class Actinomycetes; order Mycobacteriales; family Mycobacteriaceae; genus Rhodococcus_F; species Rhodococcus_F baikonurensis. The sequence continues at coordinate 5,477,574 of NZ_CP066779.1, forward strand.
TCGCCGCGGCTGCACGAGGCGTCCGAGCCCTGCTCTCGTTCTACGGTTCGACGCCCGCATACCGTCCGGTGCTCGACGTCGAAGGGTGGGGCGAGGTCCAACCGGAACTCAATGCCCTGTCCAAGCGAGGCGGCTACGCCGACATGGCGTCACTGATCACCGATCCGATGCTGACCACACTCGCCGTCGTCGGCACCCCCGAAGAGTGTGCGGCCGAGATTCGGCGGCGGTTCGGCGAGCATGCCGACGAGGTGTGCTGCTACTTCCCCGGTTACGACGCAGAACCGGCCGACGTGGCGTCGCTGATCTCGTCTCTCGACTGAACTGCTCAGGCTCGCAGAGTGCGTGCCAGCTCGACGAGCGATTCCCGGGCAGCGCGCAGGCTTTCGTCACCCTGCTCGATCAGAGGTGCCATCGCCGGAATACGGTGCGCCAACGTCAGTTCCGCGGTGATGACGGAGACATCCATTCCCATCGACACCCCGAGCACCTGCACGAGTGGCGGGACGGTGTGATCGTTGGCCTCGTTCCCCGAACCCGGCCCATAGGTGTTCCCACGGCTGGACACGATCACCACCGGCTTACCGGCCAGCGGCTGAGTGCGCGTGTCGAAAGGCACCGTCGTCCCCAGGACGTGTACGTAATCGATCCATGCCTTCAACGTGGACGGGATCGACCAGTTGTACATCGGTGCACCGATCACGACTACGTCCGCAGCGATGAGTTGCTCGATGATCCGAGCCTGCAGTGCTTCCGCGGCGGGATCCGGAATCTCCCCATCGACTCGCAAGCGTGGTGCGTAGTGCAGGGCCGCATCCGCGAGGTGCGGCAACGGATCCCGATGCAGGTCCACCGTCACCGTCGTGTGATCCGGGCTGTTCTTCGACCACTGCTGAGCGAACAGGGCAGTCAGATCACGCGAGGTCGAGTTGTGGAGTTCGGCAGACGAATCGATGTGAAGTAGCTGTGGCATCCCTCATCACTACCAGAGCGCGCTCAACTCTTCTCCGCGGCGAGATCGGATTCTGCCGCGTACTGCGCCAGCAGAACACGTTCGCGCTCGCGATGCGGATAGAAGAACGTCACCACCGCGGCCCCGGCGCACACGATGATGATCGCCGCGATGTAGGCGTTTGTATCCCCGTCCAGGAAGGCGTTTTTGGCGGCGGTCATGATTTGGTCCGCGTATTGCGGGTAGCGTTCCGCCAGAACTTCGGCGCTGGAGAAAGATTTGGTGAGCGCGGCCTGAGTTTCGGGAGTCACCTCCGATGCGTTCGGTGATGACGAGATCGCATTACCCAACGATTTTGCGTACCCGGCCGTGAGTATTCCGCCGAGAATCGACTGCATGATGGCCCCGCCCAGGTCACGTTGCAGGTCCGACGTTCCCGACGCCATACCCGCGCGATGCACGGGAACGGATCCGGTCAGCGAACGAGATGCCGGTGTGCCGGCCAGGCCGACGCCGATGCCGACCAGTGCGTAGGCCAGCGCGACCTGCCAGTACTGGGTGCTTTCGTTCCACAGGAACAGCGCGACGAACAACCCCAGAACGACGAACAAGTAGCCGGAGAGCAGTGTGACGCGGGCGCCGTACTTTTCGATCATGGTCGCCGAGCGCGGCGCAACGATCACCATCGCCAGCGCAGCCGGAATGATGGCCGCACCGGCTGCCAGCGTCGAGTAGCCGAGGACGTTCTGCAGGAACTGCTGGCCGATGAACATCGCACCCATGAGCGAACCGAACACGACCAAACCGCCCACCGCCGCGACCCAGAAGGTCGGGCGCGCGGCTACGTGAAGATCGAACAACGGATTGACCGCGCGTCGCTGTTGCAGGAAGAACCCGATACCCGCGACGACCGCTATCGCCCCGAGCACGAGAGCCAACGTGCCCGAACCCTTCACCGGCGCGAAGTTGATGGACAACACCAGCGCCCCGATGAAGACGATCGACACTGTGCCGCCGAGGTGATCGACCCGCTCGGTCGTCTCGTTGACGTGAGCGGGCACCAACACCAGCGAACAGATCAGGGCCACGAGAGCCAACGGAAGGGTGACGAAGAAGACCGAACCCCAGTGAAACTGCTCGAGCAGCGCCCCCGAGACGATCGGACCGAGTGCTGAAATCGCGCCACCGATTGCCGACCACATGGCAATCGCCTTGGTTCGTGCCGGCCCGGCCCACAGCGCCGTGATGATCGCCAGCGTCGTCGGGAATGCCAGACCTGCCGACACGCCCCCGACTATCCGAGCGAGGAACAGCACTTCGAAGTTCCCGGCGAATCCCGCAACGATCGACGCCGGAATGGACAGCGCCATACCGGTGACAAGCAACATCTTGCGGCCGTATCGGTCTCCCAAGGCCCCCAGGTAGAGCACCGTTCCGGCCAGGCCGAGCGAGTACCCGACCGCGATCAGGTTCAGTTGCGTCTGGCTGGCGTCGAAGGCCCGCCCGATGTCCGGCAGCGCGACATTCGCGACCGAGAGATTGAGGTTCGCAACCGCAGCGACCAGGATGAGCGTCCCCAGGACGAGGGTGGCTCGATCCGGTGAAGCGGACTTGATGTCACTCGCCATGCGCGTGCTCCCATCGAGGTGGGACCCGGACCTGGGAGTTACGCCCGGATCATCCCGAACTCAAGATAGAACCCTCTCCAAGCGCTCGCACAGTGAACGGGTCCCTATTCGGGCACAATTTCAGCCAAGACGCCCTCGGCGCTGCGGGCAGCAACCAGGCAGGCGCGCGAGGTAAACCTGTCGAAGAGCGGATGCCTGGACAACTCGCGCCATCGCCGGACAGCCGCGGTAGCCCGCGCACGCTGCACCTCCGGCGATTCTTCCGGTTCGCAGCCCAGACGATCACTGGCCCGGATTCCGTAGCCACCGATCAGTCTTTGCAGTTGTGCCAGGTCGTCGGGTGGCAGATCCGTGTGTACCGAACGAAGTCGCCCGAGCAGTCGAAGTTCGTGGAAACCGTGAACGTCGGCGAGCAACCGTTGTGCCTCTGCCGCGATCTGATCGCCTTCCTCACTCGGATCGGCTTCGAGGATCCGGCCCAACGTCACCAGTGCTGTGTGCGATTTCAGTTGATCCGCGCGCTGCCCGAATTGAACGTCGATCACCTGACGCAGTTCGTCCAGTCCGCTTCGCTCCAACAATTCCGCGGCCAGGGACGGGGAATCAGTGGCGCCCAGCTTGATCGACGTCACGGCGAGACGAATTCCGAAGAGCCCGAACCGATCGGCCAACTGCGCGCGCATGGCCGCGTCGACCGGAAGCGGACTGTCCTGCCTGGCAAAACGGTCCGCGGAGAGCAGCGCAAGGCTCAGATCCTCGGCCGGAACCTGCGCGAGCGCCGAGAAGGCCGCGAACTCACTCTGCCGCATCGTCCGAGCAGCGAGGGCGAGCAAACCTGCCACCGGAACCACCGACTGGCACAGGCCGGTTCGCTCCAACTCCTCGGCAAATCGTGCCGCGACGTCCTTCGCCGAGGACAACGCGTCGAGTCTGCCTGCGCCGACCTCGTCAGCGCGCGAGAGAACACCGATCACTCCGAGCGGGCCGGATTCTCCGCCGACATGATCAGCGATCTTCCCGAGGAACTGCATGTCGCTGGCGTTCAGGGCGCGCAGCAGATAGACCACTGCATCCGCGCCCGGTGCCCCGCCGTCGGGAACAAGCATGTCCCAGGTTCTGGCCGAAACCTCGGTCGAGAGCGACGAGGTACCAGGGGTGTCGATGATCGTCGTGCGAGCCAATGCCGAAGACGGCCAGTCGACGTCGATGCGGTCCACCGAGTCTGCGGTGTACTCCCCCAGATCGAACGTGAGCCTGCCGTCGCGGCGCGTCACCGGCACGTTGAACTCGGCACCGTTCTCGGCCGTCGCGGTCACCTGCGGCGTTGTCCCGTTCCGATACCAGGTGACGACGCGCGTGCACTCCGTCGCGTCGGTCGGCGCTATATCCTGTCCGACAAGCGAATTGAGCAGTGTCGACTTACCCGCTTTGAGGGAGCCGGCGAGCGCCACTCGGAGTGGCTCGTCGAGCCTGGCTGCACATTCTTCCAACTGGGCTCGCGTCTGCGGCTGGTCCGCGTAGACCCGTCTGGCGTGGTCGATCAGTGCGTGTGCCGACTCCACGGCGGTCAGAGCAGTCGCGGCATTCATGCGTTGGTCACCTTTGCCGAAGCAGGAGCGGGAGTTTCGCCGATCAGCGTTCCGGCAACGGCATCAAGCTCTGCGACGACGCGCATGTCGGTCTCCAGACGCTTGATACGAGCTGAATGTTCACTCGACTCCAACTGCGCGGCTTCCTGCGTGGCGCGGAGGGATTCGTTGATCGAGCGCAGCGCCTGCTCGGCGATGTCGGTGAAATGATCCCGCAGAAGCCGCTGCACCAGGCGGAGGCGATCCTTCGACTCCTTGCCCACCTGGAAGCTGACGTCGTCGGCAAACCGTCGGATAGCCGCTTTCGCCTCGGCCCGACGCTTGAGCACCTGCGCTTGCTTGTCTTCGCGATAAGCCTTGGTACCCAGCAGAACCCCGGCTCCGATCGAGATCGGGTTGACCAGTGCCATGCCCATCATCGTGGTGATCAAGCCGAACATCAGGACGCCGCCGTACGAGCCGCGCATGCCGACCAGGACCTTCTGAGTGATCCCGATTCGGCCGGATTCGAGGTCCGACAACGCGCCAACCGGTTCCAGGAAACCGTCGGTGTCGGCAACGTCGAGATGCGGGAGCGCGACGTCGCCGGTCTCCGCAAAGTGCTGCGCCACAACCTCTGCCAACCATTGAGCTCGATCGTGAGCCCACACGAAGTTGTCTCCGATAGCGGTGGCAATCTCCTGTTCGAGCCACTCCCCTACTACGTCCCAGTCCTTACCGGGATCGCCTTCGTCGACAGTCTCTTCGGCCTGGCGGGTGACCCGGCGCAACCGGTCCCGGAGGTCGTGATCGATGTCGGCGGCGAGGTCTGCAATGCCGTCGCCGAGGCTCTGTTGCCAGAGTGAGGTCTTCTTGTGCAGTTCCTCGGCCGCTGCTCGAGCACGCTGCAGGCCGGCGACCGCTGCCTGAGCTGTCGACGGATCCTTCAACGCCGCAAGCTCACTGCCCATCTCCAACGTCAGATGCGCTGCCGCGGAACGGACGTCCATCGCAACGGCGCGTCGAGTGTTCGACTCGGCACGCGCAACGACGTTGTCCCGCAAGAACTGATAGAGGTCCAAAAATCCGGATTCCGCTTCGAGTTCCTTGTCCTCCAGCCTCAGAGCGTGCGACCGCAGTACCGAGGAGATCGGAATGAGCGGCAGGTCCAACCCGGCTCGCTGGAGATGTCCGCGATCGGCGTCGAGGATCTGCCGCCAGTGCGGGTACAGATCGGTCTTGCTGATCAACCCGGCTACCGCAGGACACAGATTGACGACCTGGCGGATGAATCCCAGCTCCGGTTCGGTGAACTCCTGGCTGGAGTCCGACAGAACCAACACTGCATCGGCCGCAGTGATCAATCCCAATGTTCCTGCAGCATGAGGATTTCCATGACCACCGACACCGGGGGTGTCGATCAGAACCAAACCGTCGGCCAACAGAGGACTGGGAACACCCACTTCCACACGCAGAACTTCACGCCCTTCGGCGCGAGGCGTGGCCGGGGTGATCCCCATCAGTTCTTCGAGTGGGAGGGGCACCCGAATGGGCGCCGCACCCGGATCGGCGAGAATCAGTTCGGCGACCGCGGTCTCCGCGTGCTGAACGACCGTCGCCACGGCAGTGGTCTCGTCGTCACCGACCGAGCACACGTCGATGCCGAGCAGAGAATTGACGAACTGGCTCTTGCCCTGCTTGAGGGGTCCGACCACCACGATACGAATACGCGGATCATTGACTCTGACCTGAGCATTCTCGAGTCGGCGCACCAGATCCGTTCGCCCGAAATCCTTCGCCACGACTGCTGTTCGTTCGAGCAACGACGCCGTCGACGACGCGACGCGCGCCTTCCGACTGCTTACCTGACTCGCTGAATCACTCATGAGCTTCGTTGACCCGCAATTCTTCCGGACTCGAATATCCGGCCCTGCGAACGCATAGCGCACGCAGGGCCGGATTTGTTACATCAGGTCATTTTGACCGATTTCAGTTCCTGCGTCAGCAGATCAGGGATGCAGGTGATCGACAACCGCAACCGGGTCGATGTGATCGACCGGCGCTGCAACCGAATCCTCGGCGAAGAGCGAGTGCCCGGCATCGGCGCTCAGTCCCGAATCGGAGCCCGAACCGAAAGCATCGGTCGCATCGATCGACGACCACGGGTTCAGCGCACCGGTCAACGAACTCGTCAGGTCGGACACTCCGCTGACTGCTCCACCGAGTGATCCACCCAGGTCAGCGACGCCGCCGCCGCCGCCAACGGTACCGCCACCGTCGACGGTGCCACCAGCAGCCGCGGCTGCGTCGGCACCGATCGAACCCGTCACGTCGGTAGCTGCTCCGACAGCCCCGCCGAGCGATCCACCGAGGTCGGTGACGCCGTTCAGTGCTGCGCCGAGCGACCCTCCCAAACCGGCTGCCGCGTTCGTGGCTGCGTCGAGACCTGCGGTTGCGTCGAGCCCTGCTGTTGCGTCCAGAGCACCGCCCACCGTCGCTCCGAGATCGCCGGTCACAGCACCGAGGTTCAGTCCGTCCGCCGCTATACCTCCGAGGTCGACGGAAGGCAGTTCAGCGGAGATCGGGCCAAGGTTCACTGCGCCGAGGTCGACGGAAGGCAGGTCGGCGCCGATCGAACCGGTGTCGATTCCGCCGAGGTTCAGTGCCGTGTCCAGCGCTCCACCGAGTGCACCTTCGGCACCGAGAACGCTGTCGAGTGAGCCCCCCAGCCCGAGGCCGGCGCCCAGCGCACCGTCCAGCGCGCCGGTGAGGTCCGTGCCCACGGAACCGACAGCACCCAAGCCACCTGCACCTGCGAGAGCGGTGTCGAGAGCCGCAGCCACACCGGCGGCCAAGCCTGCTTCGCCGCCCAGGCCGAGTGCACCACCGAGGTCGATTCCGGTAAGTCCACCTGCGCCCAGCGCCGCGTCGAGGGCGCCGCCGAGTCCACCTGCGAGCCCGGCATCGACGCCGAGCGCCGAACCGAGGACGCCTTCGAGAGCCGTCGACAGATTCGCGCCGCCGCCCAGAGCCGCTGCGAGGTCTGCTCCGAGACCGCCTTCGATGTCGAGTGCTCCCCCGAGCAATCCGCCCAGTGCGCCGCCCAGGTCGGCTCCGACCGTTCCGCCGGCGCCGAGGGCACCGGAGAGTGCTGCGCTGAGCTGAGCGCCGAGGTCCGCGCCGCCGCCGAGTACGGCGTCAAGGTCGAGTCCTCCGCCGAGGCCCAGTGCTGCGTCGAGTGCGCCGCCGAGTGCAGTTTCCAATCCGCCACCGACGCCGAGTGCGCCGCCGAGTGCGCCGCTCAGGGCAGCACCGAGGTCGAGGCCGCCTGCGATATCGGTGAGGACGCCGACATCCGTGATCGCTCCGAGGACGCCGCCGAGCGATGCACCCAGATCGGCGCCGATCGTGCCGCCGGCTCCCAGGACACCGGAGAGCGCGCCGGACAATGCCGTGCTGAGGTCGCCCGTCAGAGCGCCGGCCAGATCCAGGCCGCCGCCGAGGGCAAGGGCGGATTCCAGAGCGCCGGTCAGGCTCGCCCCCAGTTCGCCGCCGATGTCGAGAAGACCACTGAGGTCTGCTGCGCCGCCGAGGAGTCCACCGAGAGCCAGTCCGAGATCGGCTCCGAGATCGCCACCGATGGCGAAGACGGGTGCGAGAGCTCCGCTGAGCCCTGCCGTCAGGTCGAGTCCGCCGACCGCGCCGATCGCGGCGTCGAGGGCTGCTCCCAGTTCCGCGGTCAGGCCGCCGGTCACCCCGAGGGCACCGCTCAGAGCCGCGCTGAGCTGTGCGCCCAGATCGAGAGCTCCCTCGAGATCGAGTGCACCACCCAGACCGAGACCGGCTTCGATGACGGCGCCGAAGGCTGCACCGAGGTCGGCACTGATCTCGCCGCCGATGGCAAGCGCAGCACTGAGGGCTGCTGCGAAGTCGCCGACCAGGTCGAACTGGCCGCCGAGGGCTCCTCCGACTCCGAGGCCCGCGCCGGCGCCGAGCCCCAGGCTGCCGCCCAGACCGCCACCGAGACCACCGGTGAGGCCGCCGCCGATTCCGAGTCCGCCGCCGATCGCACCGGCAGCGGACGCGCCGGCGTTGACGATCGCGGACAGGTCGGCGCCGCCACCGGCAAAGAGGCCGGACTCGGCGACCAGCGGAGCGACCGCGACGATGTCGGCGGGGCTGACGTCGCACAGACCGGCAGCATTGAGGGCCGCAGTCGGGTTGGCGCAGTAGTTGGCAGCTGCCTCGTCGTCACGAAGTAGCCCGAGGATGAATTCGAGTACGGCGTTGGTTGCCATGGCGGGTTCTCCTGAAGTTCGTTGACCGGGTTGTTGCCGGTGGGTTGTTGCCGGTGATCCGGAAACTGGTGCGCTGCCAGAGGTAGCGAGTGGAATCAACGCTAAGAACTTTTGCGGTGGGGGCCAACGGGGTGCACCCCCCTCATCTGCAGGGGCGGACGGGGAAGTCCCCTATGGGCTACGCACGGTCGGATTAGGGGATTTGCCCCGATTAGGGGATCGGCCCCCTACTTCTTCGCGACGCCTCCGATCCGGTAACGATCTTGGTCCTGAAACCGACATCGCAGACAACCGCGACAGTCCTTCTGTCGCCCACGACCAGGGGAGTTCGTTCATGGCGGCAGGGCTCGGCATCAGCATCGGTTCGGCCACTCTCGTAGCTGTCACCGACGGCTCGACCGGTGAAACGCAACAGGTCCGCTTACCCAGTGCACTGCAATTGGACGACGGATCCGTCATCACCGGATTTGTCGAGCGCGTCGGCGACCCGATTCCGATACTTGCCGCCGACGGTACCGAGTACCGTGGCGAGGCTCTCGCGGCAACAGCGGTAGGCGCGCTCGTGGGCCAGGCGGACGGCGATGAAGGGACAACCGTTGTCCTGGCTCACCCGGTGGCGTGGAACCGCCACACAACACGCACCATGGAGTCCGCGCTGGACGATGCCGGCGTTCACGGGGCTACTCTCGTCGCCGAACCTGCGGCCGTCATGGCGTGGCTCGCCGCTTCCGGAACTGCTGTCAACGACGGTCTGACCGTCGTCTACGACCTCGGCGCTCGCTCGCTGGACGTCACGATGATGTCCACGACCGGCGGACGGAGCGAAATCTTCGGAAAGCCACTGCGCAGCGAGGACATCGGCGGCGACGAATTCGATCACCTCGTCACCGTGCACCTGCTCGATGCGGTTTCCGACCACTTCGCAACCCTTGATCCCTTTGCTCCCGAGACGATTGCCGCGCTGGAAACTCTGCGCGAGAATGCCCGCGCAGCCAAGGAGGAGCTTTCCACCGAGACGGAAACCGTTGCCCGAGTGGCGCTTCCCGGCGCCCTGAGCGACATCCGACTCGTCCGTTCCGAGCTCGAGGATCTGATCCGGCCCGCCCTCACCGAATCGGTGGCTTTGGTGCGTGAAAGCCTGCGATCTGCCGGCGTCGAGTCCAGTGACGTAAATCAGGTTGTTCTGGCCGGAGGAAGCTCGTCCATTCCCCTAGTCGCCGAGCTGTTGTCTGCGGAGCTTCGTGTCCCGGTGATCGCCGACGCCGATCCAGCGTCGTGCGCGGCGTCCGGCGCCGCGGCCCTCGCACTCGACGCCAGAGACTCGCACGTGCCGGCCGCCGCCACTGCAGTGATTCCCGTCGAGCCGTCGCGCAAGCCCGCACCGGTTCCCACCTTCTCCACGCCGTTGATTGCCGAGCCGACCGAAGAAGAGAACACGGCGACTCGACGCTCGTCGAGAGTGGGTGTCGTTGCTGCAGTGGTGGGAGCATTCATCGTGCTCGCCGCAGGCGGACTCGGAATCGGAACAGCCATGGACAAGATCAACATTCCGTCCAGTTCGGCGAACACCACCAACGAGTCCACCTCGTCCACCGCTTCGACCACACCGGACTCTACTCCCGGCAGCACCACGGCAGCCGAAGCAGCAGGCACCGGATCCACGACTGCGAACAACGGCACTCAGAACAATCAGCCCGGATCTCCCGCTGCCGCAGCGGGTTCGACGACGGCGCCAGGGGCAGTGCCGGTTGCCGGCGCACCGGCTGGATCCGCGCCCGCACCGGGCGAGACCGCTCAGTCGGCGCCTGCACCTGCCGCACCCGGCGCCCCGGCTCCCGCACCAGCCCCCGGCCCGGCACCCGCGCCCGCGCCCGCCCCGGGAGCAGGCGTCGGAACCGGTATCGGTGATGCTGCGACCGGCATCGGCAACGGAGTCGGCGGTCTGGTCGACGGCGTCGGGAACGGAGTCGGCGGCGTGGTCGGAGGCCTCGGTAACGTCGTCGGTGGTGTCGGCAACGTGGTCGGTGGTGTCGTCGGCGGCGTCACCGCGCCGATCCGCTGACCGGACGGCTTTCGATGAACCGTGACAGCGGCGCCGAATCGTCCTACATCGCGGGACTTTTGCGCGGCATCGACCTGACTGCATCGCCACTGCGCCTGTTCGTCACCGGGACCGACGCCAGCGCTCGACCCCAAGTGACGAGAGCGGTGCGGAAGAGAATCGAATCGGGTGACAAGCCCGTGGTCACCGCAGTCACGCTTGACGCCCCGGTCGATGCGATCGTGGTGATCGCGGACGCGCAGGCTCTGACCTCCGACGAAATCCGCGCCCTGAACGAACTGGTTCACCGTGACGACCTCGGAGTTGTCATCGCCTCCGATCGGATCGATCCTCCACTCGCACCGATCTATTCGAACATCTCGAGTTTCGGCACCGTCCTTCATCTGAACCCGTTGAACCGATCCGACATTCGGAAGATCGCCGCAGAGCGAAGAGTTCCGCTCGACGACCGTGCCGTGCTGGCGCTCGAGCACCTTGCCGGTGGTTCCTTCGGGGCCGTCGAAGCGTATTTCGCCGCTGCCTCGGCGGGCCGCCCGGAAATGGCGACAGCCGTACGCACACACATCCTCCATCAGGTCACAGCTCTGCATCCGATCGAGCGGGAGATCCTCGCGGTTTCACTCGCCGTCCCGGACATCGACGCCTTCGAACTCGATCTGGGACAGGAGAAGTTCAGCCTCACAGCGGCATTCGACCGAGCACTGGCGACCGGCCTTTTCGGTTCCCGATCACCTCTCGTCGCAAGCGTGCTGGCCGAGTCGACCAGCACCGCGCGCATCCGCAGCGAGCTGATCAGAATCGTCGAATCACGCGCGCACGCGCGAACTCTCGACGTCGACACCGCGCGAAAACTTTTCGACTCCGGCATCCGCCACCGCGACCTCGCGGCCGTACTACGAGACGCAGTCGACGGCAGCACACCGGCGGTCGCGGCAGATCTCTTTCGTCGCGTGAATTCGATCGAGGCTCTCGGCCTGGCCGACACGCTTCTGTACGCCCAGGTCTCGGCTCGAAGTGGTGACCTCGACACCGCTTGCCGCCTGGCCGATTCCGTCATCGCCGAACCCGATCCCGGCAACGCGCAACTGGCGGCGGCGGTACGAATCCGCGCAGCTTCATCCGCGGCGTGCGGCCAACTCGGCGCCGCTGCAGATCTCTACACCTGGCTCGGTCCGGAGCGCACCGGAACCGAATCCCCCTTCGCCGCAATCACCTTCCTCGGCATCGGCAAGGTCGACGACGCGAACGCAGCACTGACCGGAATCACCGGATCACCGTCGAGTTCCACGGTCGGCGCTGCGACCCTGGCCAACGGACTGATGCAGTCGGTGACGGGAGTCGCACCGACTGCGCTCAACACGATGTCGCGCGCGCTCTCGCTCCCCGGCGGAGCAGACACATCTGCATTCCAGCCGGATTCCGCCCCGGCACTGGTAGCTCTTGCACTCCTGCACAACGGCGCCCACGAACGGGCCGCCACTGTCGTCTCGGCCGCGATCGCCGCCGTCGACGCAAGCAGCCACACGTGGGCACGGCTCCACATCCTTCGCGCCTGGATCGCGATGGTCCGCGGGCAGGACGCGGTCCTCGAGGGCCTTCCGGACGAGGTGGTCCGCGGCCCCCTCCGCGAGCGCGACTCACTGTTTCTACACGCGCTGATCGTCGGCCTCGCTCGTCGCACCGGCGATCTCGCTCAGTTACGTCGAGCTTGGTCGGGCGCGGCCGGCGCCCTCTCTTCGTGCAGCGTAGATCTCTTCAATCTCCTCCCCGTCGGCGAACTGTGGCTTGCCGCAGTGCGACTCGACGAGACCGAGCAGGTCGAGCATCTGGTCGACGACGCGCGCTCGCTCCTGCGCGCACTCGGTGAGCCGCCGCTGTGGTCTTCGCCGCTTCATTGGTACGGCGTCCAGGCATCGATCCTCGCGCAGTCACCCGCCGACCTCCTTCCGCATGCGCACGCACTCGCGGAATCAGCCAAAACCCACACGTACGCAGCCGGTTTGGCGACCGCAGGCCGCCAGTGGCTCCTCCTCCTCCAGGGCAGCGTCGACGCTGACGATGTCGAAGCCGCGGCGCGGACGCTGAGTCGGATCGGACTCCCCTGGGACGCAGCCCGCCTCGCCGGCGAAGCAGCGCTCCGCACACCGGACACCAAATCGGCGACGGCATTGCTCCACGTCGCGCGCTCGCTTCGCACAGCGTCGACGGCCGAGGCGAACGGAACCGATTCGGCCGACAATGCGGCGCCACCGTCGGTACTGACCGAGCGCGAACAAGAAGTTGCCGAACTCGTCGTCGTCGGCCTGACGTACCGGGAAATCGGCGAACGTCTCTACATCTCCGCCAAAACCGTCGAGCACCATGTCGCACGCATCAAGCGTCGCGTCGGCGCGCAGTCTCGTTCGGAACTGCTCACCATCCTTCGTAGCATGACACCAATGAACAAATAGTTAGCTGCATATTGTCCGAACGGTTGCATTTATCCGTTCGAGTGATAGTTTTCACAGGAATCAGGGCATACATACCGAGCAAAGTTCGGTAACTGTGAAACGGGGATCGCTATGAAGTGGGGAGTCGGACTCGTCGTCGGCAACAAACAAAGCATTGCCGCGATCGCGAAACCCGACTCGGCACCAGTGATCCTCGAACGCGAATCGGTGCTGCACCACGCTCCTGACGGCACCGTGCAGCTAGGTGGAACCGCGACAGGATCCGCCGGCTTGCGGGGGTTCCTCGACAGGGTCGGAACTGACGATACCGACAACTTCTCCGAGCACATGACCCGAGGAGAGGAACTCGTAGCGACAGCGATGTATTGCCTGGTCAAGGAGGTCCGGACACTCACTGACCAGAGTCCGAACATCTCCGCGGTGATCCCGGCTGGTTGGTCGAACGATTCTGTCGCCGCGCTCCGTGACGCACTCGACAGTATGGATCTCGACGGCGTCGACCTGATTCCGGAAGAGGAAGCCTCCGCGGCTTGGCTCGCGGATCCGGAGGCCGCCGACAGAGCAGCTCGCGGAGCAGCAGCGTTGGCCGCGCCTTTCGCGATCGCCCCTACCCAACCCGAACCCGAACCAACCGACCTGGCCGAGCCGGAGGGAGTCCCCGAGGAGTTTCCACCGTTCGTCCTGATCGAGCCGGAGCCGGAAAGTGACGCAAAGGTCCCGGTCGCGAAAGCACCGAGCGTCGACGGCTGGCTGAATCGTCAGTGGCAGTCGGAGCGCCGACCGATCATCGTCGCAGCAGTCGCCGCAGTTTTTCTGACGCTGTCGGGTTGCGCGGCAGCGCTCGTCATCGCGCACACGTCGACGGTTCCGGCGCCTCGGATTCTCGACGCACAATCTCCCTTGTCCCCCGGCACCACGCCTGACACCGCACCGAGCCCGTCCGGCGGGGCATCGCAGACAGCGACCTCGCTCCCGCCTCAGGTACCCGCGCTCGGATTACGACCGACGACGCCGTGGTCACCCGAACCGGAATCGCTCTCGCCCGACCCCTTGCCGACATCCGAGATTCCGAGCGTCGGCGTCGAAAAATCGCCGACGGGCACCGCGACCGTGCAGCAGGGTTCGCCGATCACCGTGCAGATCCCCCCACTTCGGATCGAGAATCTACCGCCGGCCGTCGGACCGCTGGATCCGGTTACCCCGGACAACCCCACCGCGACCGACCCCACGAATACACAGTCGACGCCGACACAGCCCTCCAACCCGACCGACACAACCGATCCGGCGGCTCCGAATCCCGACATGCCCGTCATGCCCGTGGCCCCGAGACCCGGAATGCCAAGTCAGCCAGAATAATTCAGCTGTCCGAGCGGAGGCGCACATTCGTTGTCGGAACTTTTCCCCTATGGTGGGTGCGGTACCTACCGGCTCGGTGCCGGGGACTTGAAGGGATTTCATGCGTAACTCGTTGGCGATCCGCACCGCTGTGGTCGGCGCCTCGGCACTACTGCTCGCAGCTCCATTCATCACGACGGCATCGGCAGAGCCCGCCTCCGATACGCAGGTCGAACAGCTCGAAGCCGATCAGCTTCCGGCCGAGTTGGTCGAGGCGATCGCACGCGATCTGAAGATCTCTCCACAGGAGTATCTGGACCGCGCCGCCAAGGCTCAGGAACTCGGCGCATACGCCCAGGAGTTCAAGTCCGAGCGCCCTGGCGACTATGCCGGCTCGTGGATGGGACTCGACGGTCAGCCCGTCGTAGCCGTCACCACCACCGAAGCTGCTCGCATCGCCGCCGACGACGGTTACCGCACGCACGTCGCCCCTGTCTCCGCCGACACCCTCGAGAAGACGCTGGCCGACGTCAACGGTTGGATTGCCGGGCTGCCCAAGGAAATCTCACGCGCAGTCAATTCGGCGACGATCGACGTCTTGAACAACCAGGTCGTCATCGACGTCGCGAACAGCCCTGTCGGGCAGGCGCTCAATCTTCCGACCCTGCTCGAGAACACCAAGATCGTTCTCAGCCCGGACGGTGGCGGATCGGTCGAGCCCGGAGCGCTCGGCGGCGACACCTACATCACGTCGACTGGCCCCATTCGTGAGACGCCGACCGAGAACATCTCGGTCTGCTCGTTCGGGTTCAACGCCGTCGACGATCAGAACAATGCTCTCAATATCAGTGCCGGACACTGCAATCCGGCCGAGGGCTCGAAGTCTCCCGTCTACCTGCCGAACCACGCGAACGTCGACGACAGTCAGTTGATCGGCGCGTTCTCACAGTCTTCCGTCGGCAACAACTCCGGCGATCTCGATTACTCGGTCATCAAGTTCGACCAGTCGGGTATCGACGCAGGCCTCGACCGCGCTGCCGTCCGCGGCGCCAACGGGACCACCCTCGCGATCACCGGAACAGCACGTCCCGTGATCGGCGCTCCCATCTGCAAGTCCGGTCAGACGTCCTCGTTCACCTGTGGCGTCGTGGCAGCCGATCGCGTCGAAACACAGCTGCTCATGGCCGACGGTGATTCACGAACCGTCCGCGGATTCGCCGGTACCGCGTGCACCCTCGCCGGGGACAGCGGCGGCGCCATCGTCTCCGGAACCTTGGCGCTGGGTATCACCAGCGGCTCCAACAGCAGCGGCGCACCGAGTTGCAACGAGGCGAACCTGGTACTGGCAACCTCCGGTGGAACCTCGAACCTGGGTATTCCGGTCGGAGACATCCTCGATGCGGCAGATCGCGCATCCGGTGGCGGTGTCGGTTCCGGTATCCGCGTTCGCACTGCCGGTTGACCAACCCCTGATTCACGCTCTGTGCCCGCCGATCTGTTCTCGATCGGCGGGCACAGTGCTGTTATCGGTCGGGATCAGCGCTGTGTGCTCATGTAACGGGTGGGAATAGCGCGTTCGAACCCATATAGTCATGGTCGACTGTGATCGGCTCACCACAAGTCCGTGAGCCGTATCCGTGTGCTCCCAGGGGGGTGGTACGCGGTCAACGAAGTGGAAAGGCCCTCATGCGAAGCTCCATCGCACGTCGTGCCGCAGTGTTCGGTTCGGCCGCGCTGCTGCTCCTCGGACCGATTACCGCGGTCGCGAACGCAGAACCGAACGAATCCGGGGTATCCGACCAGGCAGCCCATCTGCCCGTCGAACTCGCCGACGCTCTACAGCACGACTTGGCGCTGACGCCCGACCAGTTCGTCTCGCGTTCCGAACTCGCACAGAAGCTCGCGGAGTTCGCCGCCATCGCGCGCGTCCAGTTCCCCGACTCCTTTGCCGGCGTGTGGCTCGACGACCTCGGCAAGGGCGTCGTCGCTCTCGCTGACGGTCGCGACAAGGACGCCGCCCGCGAGGCCGCCGAAAAGGCCGGCTTCGAGGTCAAGGACGTCGCGCAGAGCGAGCAGGCTCTGCAGAGTCAGCTCTCGGCACTCAACTCGTGGCTCGATTCGCAGCCTGCCGAGGTCGCGGACCTCGTGCGTGGCATCGCCGTCGACGTGGTCGGCAACGGAGTTGCCCTCACGGCCGATCCGGCCGCCGGCATCGAATTGCCTGAGTTCCTGAAGCGGACCGTTGTGCACACCGCTGCTCCGCTGCTGGTTCCCCCGATCGTCGCGGACCTCATCCCCGCAACCGGATCCGCAACCGGCGACGCCGCACTGGGCGGAGACGCCTTCGGCGCGACCTCAGGCAACACCGGACTGCGTTGTTCATTCGGCTTCAACGGCACCGACGGTTCCGGACGCACGGTCAACATCAGCGCCGGCCACTGCGATCCCAACCGCGCCGCTGCCGGTACCTCGAATTCGAGCCAGGTCTTCCCGATGGTGAACAACCAGACCGGGCCCCGCGTCGGATACTTCGCCAAGAGCAGCTTCGACGGGCGCGACTACTCGATCATCAACATCGACGACAACGCGAAGTACCGCTTCGAGAACAACAGCGTTCGGGTTCCGTTCAACCGTTCGGTCAACATCACCGGTACCGCCGATCCCGTAGTGGGCGCCCCGGTCTGCAAGGCCGGATCGACCACGGGCTTCAGCTGCGGCGTCGTCACCGGCGTCAACCGCGTCGCCAAGGTTTTGGATCACACCCTCGACAACGGCTTCACCACCAATATCTGCGTCCTGCAGGGTGACAGCGGTGGTCCCATCGTCTCCGGAACGTTGGCCGTCGGCATCACGAGTGCGTCCAATGTCGCCACCTCTCCCCTGTGCGAGATCGCGCAGGCCGAGACATTGTTCGGGCAGGAAGCACCGACGCAGTATGCGACGCCGATCAACGACATCCTCGCTGCCAATCCGGGCCTGAAGGTTCGCGACTACTGATCGCACGCATTCCCCGAGACAGCAAAACGGGCGCCACACCTTCTGAAGGTGTGGCGCCCGTTTCGACGTTCGTAACGTCTTACCGGAAGAGCTGCTTACTGGAAGAGCTGTTTACTGGAAGAGCGTTGTTCCGGCCGGAGCGTTCAGGACCTTGATCAGATCCATGCCCGCAACGATTGCGGTTCCGCCGCCGGCGAGGATGGTACCGGCGACTCCACCGATACCGGCACCGGTGACCATGCCGGGGAGGCAGCCGATAACCAGGCCGGGCAGACCCACGATGCAACCGATGACTGCACCGACGATCGTGCCGGTGAGGCTACCGATCTGCGTGGCAAGCCCGAGCTGTGACTGAAACTTCTCGATTGCCTTCTGATCCTCGTCAGGCGAAGCAACCGGGGTGAACTCGGCAGCGACCGGCTTCGGCTTGGAGCTGGCCGGATCCAGGTTCGGCTTGAGGGTGAGGGTCTTGCCGTCCTCACTGACGGTCTCGTCGAACGGGAACTGAACGTCCCCGAGGTTGAACGCGAGCGGCAGACTCACGAGAGTTGCGCCCTGGCTGTTCTGCAGGTCGACGTGTGTTCCGTCACCCGATACCCGGAATGCCCCGGCGTCGATGGTGGTGACAACAGCCTGGTCTACGACCTCGGCGGTATACGAAACGTCGGGTGACGTCTCCGGAGCTGCGTAAGAAGTACCTGCAGCGATGCCCGTAGCGGCAATGGTCATCGCTGCGACGGCCGCAGCTTTACGAATGAACATTTTCAATCCTCCCCGGGATCGGGCGGGCGTCAGTCGATGACTCACACCACCCGTTTCCCCTGTGCGTGACGGGCGTAAC
Organism: Rhodococcus sp. P-2; assembly: GCF_016598535.1. Classification (GTDB taxonomy): domain Bacteria; phylum Actinomycetota; class Actinomycetes; order Mycobacteriales; family Mycobacteriaceae; genus Rhodococcus_F; species Rhodococcus_F baikonurensis. The sequence goes on from NZ_CP066779.1 coordinate 5,495,705, forward strand.
GATAACAGCCGGTCGGTTGTCCTCACCTGCTCGGAACCCGAGTTAGGGCTGCCTGACAGATGGACACCTGACGGGCACCGCCTAACGTGACGACCAGACATGTCTGCGTCTGACCAAGCCCGTCCGACGCAGAAGATTGATCTCTCCAGGCCACGAGCGGTTACCAGCCGGTACCTACAGGCTGGTAATGCTAGTTACTGGCGGGTAACATAACGCAGGTTAGTATCAGTGGGCTGTCCCGAGGTGGCCGACGCGTCGCCCTGAAACGAAAGGCCGCGACATGAATGCCCTGACGATTACGTTGGGCACGATTGGTGCTCTGCTGAGCTTGGTGTGTTGGTACATCTTCCTCTCAGGCGCGCTGAGGATGTTCAACACCGTGCGCATCGGCCAGTCGGCACCCGATCGATGGCGCCCGTTCTTCCCTCGCTTCAAGCAGATGATCATCGAGTTCATCGCGCACACGCGCATGAACAAGTTCCGCAGCGTCGGCTGGGCCCACTGGCTCGTCATGGTCGGCTTCCTCGGCGGATTCCTTCTGTGGTTCGAGGCCTACGGACAGACGTTCAACCCCGAGTTCCACTGGCCCATCTTCGGTAACACGTGGGCGTGGCACCTGTGGGACGAGATCCTGGGCCTCGGCACCGTCATCGGTATCACCACGCTGATCGTGATCCGTCAGCTCAACCACCCGCGCCTGCCCGCACGCCTGTCCCGTTTCGGCGGCTCCAACTTCAAGGCCGCTTACGTCATCGAAGGCATCGTCCTGCTCGAGGGCCTGGGCATGATCATGGTCAAGGCCGGCAAGATCGCCACCTACGGTCACGCCAATCCGTGGACCGACTTCTTCACCATGCAGGTCGCAAAGCTGCTTCCCGCCAGCCCCGTCATGATCTCGGTGTTCGCGTTCGTCAAGCTGATGACCGGCATGATCTGGCTCGCCATCGTGGGCCGCAACATCACGTGGGGCGTCGCGTGGCACCGCTTCTCCGCGTTCTTCAACATCTACTTCAAGCGTGAAGACGACGGCACCGTCGCGCTCGGCGCGGCAAAGCCCATGATGTCCAAGGGCAAAGTCCTGACGATGGAGAACGTCGACCCCGACACCGACACTCTCGGCGCCGGAAACATCGAGGACTTCTCCTGGAAGGGCTGGCTCGACTTCACCACCTGCACCGAGTGCGGGCGTTGCCAGTCCCAGTGCCCTGCTTGGAACACCGGAAAGCCGCTCTCCCCCAAGCTGCTCATCATGTCGCTGCGTGACCACGGCTACGCCAAGGCCCCGTACCTGCTCGCCGGTGGACGCAAGGACATGGGCGGCGACGAGATCGGTCTCGTCGACGCCGAAGGCAACGTCAAGGAAGCCGCCCTCGCAGCCATCCCCGAGGCAGCACGCCTCGAGGCCGACCGCAAGCTCGTCGGTGAAACCGTCGAAGGTGAGATGGCCCCGGTCATCGACGCCGAAACCTTGTGGAGCTGCACCAACTGCGGCGCCTGCGTCGAACAGTGCCCCGTCGACATCGAACACGTCGACCACATCATCGACATGCGTCGCTACCAGGTCCTGATCGAATCGGAGTTCCCCTCCGAACTCGCCGGCCTGTTCAAGAACCTCGAGAACAAGGGCAACCCCTGGGGCCAGAACTCCAAGGACCGTCTCAACTGGATCAACGAGATGGACTTCGAGATCCCCGTCTTCGGCAAGGACGCCGACAGCTTCGAGGACTACGAGTACCTCTTCTGGGTCGGCTGCGCCGGCGCCTACGAAGACCGTGCCAAGAAGACCACCAAGGCCGTCGCCGAACTCCTTGCCACCGCGGGAGTGAAGTTCATGGTCCTCGGCGCCGACGAAACCTGCACCGGCGACTCCGCACGTCGTGCCGGCAACGAGTTCTTGTTCCAGCAGCTCGCAATGCAGAACATCGAGATGCTCAACTCGGTCTTCGACGGTATCGAGCAGAAGAAGCGCAAGATCGTCGTCACCTGTGCGCACTGCTTCAACGCTCTCGGCAACGAGTACCCGGAGGTGGGCGGCGACTACGAGGTCGTGCACCACACTCAGCTGCTCAACCGTCTGGTGCGTCAGAAGAGGCTGATCCCGGTTGCATCCGTGAGCGAAGACGTCACCTACCACGACCCGTGCTTCCTCGGACGCCACAACAAGGTCTACGACGCTCCCCGTGAACTCATGGAAGCGTCAGGCTCCAAGCTCGTCGAGATGCCGCGCCACGGCGAACGTTCCATGTGCTGTGGCGCCGGTGGCGCCCGCATGTGGATGGAAGAGAACATCGGCAAGCGCATCAACGTCGACCGCGTCGACGAAGCGCTCTCCACCAACCCCAAGAAGATCGCCACGGGTTGCCCGTTCTGCCGCGTCATGCTCACCGACGGCGTCACTGCCCGCCAGGAGCAGGGCCAGGGCGAAGGCGTCGAGGTCGTCGACGTCGCGCAGCTGATGCTGAACTCCGTCACCCGCCTCGATCCCGCCCAGCTCGGCGAGAACATCAAGGTGATCCCGCGTGAGAAGGCACCGGTCGCTGCTGAGGCAAAGGCTGAGACCGTCGAGCAGGATCGGGTCGCCGAGGTCGAGGAAGCAGCTGCCACCCCGGAAGCCAAGGCAGCTCCGGCAGGCAAGGGTCTGGCCATGAAGGGCCTCGCCAAAGCACCAGGCGCAAAAGCTCCCGGCGCCAAGGCACCCGGCAAGGGCCTCGGAATGGCCGGCGGGGCAAAGGCTCCCGGCGCCAAGAAGGCAGCTCCCGCCGCAAGCGCGGAAGCTCCCGCTGCCGAAGATGCTGCACCGGCCGCACCCGCGGCAAAGCCCAAGGGGCTCGGTCTTGCGGGCGGAGCCAAGGCTCCCGGCGGCAAGGGACTGCAGATGAAGGGCGCCGCCAAGGCACCCGGAGCAAAGGCCGCTGCAGCACCGGCAGCGGAAGCTCCGGCAGCGGAAGCTGCTGAGGCTGCTGCACCCGTCGCCAAGCCGAAGGGTCTGGGCCTGGCGTCCGATGCCAAGGCTCCGGGTGGCAAGGGACTGCAGATGAAGGGCGGAGCCAAGGCTCCTGGCGCGAAGGCTGCTCCGGCTGCCGCTGCGCCTGAAGCACCTGCTGCTGCGGCTGCGCCTGAGGCGCCGACGGAGGCTCCGGCTGCCGAGGCTCCCGCCGCCCAGGCGGAAGCCCCGAAGGCTCCACCGGTCGCCAAGGCAGGCGGGCTCGGATTCAAGTCGGGCGCAAAGGCGCCTGGTGCCCGGAAGGCAGCTCCGGCTGCAGCTCCCGCACCTGCTGCGGAGGCACCGGCAACGAAGACCGAACCCGTGAAGGCAGAACCCGCTGCGGACGCACCTGCCGAGGCGTCTGCACCCGCGGAAGCTGCGGCACCCGCTGTGGCGCCGCCTGCCCCCAAAGCAGGCGGACTCGGCTTCAAGGCCGGTGCAAAGGCTCCCGGCCGCAAGAAGTAAGCGCACCACTCGCGAATGCCCTCACCGTCATGGTGGGGGCATTCGCTTTGTCTGGAGCCCGAGGTCGGCCTGTCAATCTGCGACAAGCATCACCGCACCACGCGCACCACGCGCACGCCCGACGCCCCTTTCCTGCTGCCGTCCGATGACGTAGCGCCCCGGAGCGATTCCGGTCGCGCCGTGCTCCGGATGGATGAGGTAAGCGGTCACCTGGGTGTCGAGCACGCCGAGTGCAAGGCCCCGAGCGTCTTTCACCGGTGTCGACCACACGCACTCCCCTACGTCTGCAACCAGACTGTGAGGGTTCCCGCCCGCCGCGCTTCGCAGCAGTTCCACTCCCGAGAGTGGAACGTCCACGGATCGAGTCCACGGTAAGGGCGTGACGATATTTGCGAGCAGCGAAAACGGGATCACGATGAGATCGCCCTGCGCTTGAAGACCGTCGACGACGGGAATGGACACTTCCTTGTCGAGATAGTCGAAGACGTCGAGGCCGGTGAGGGTGGTGAGAGCGGACAAGGTCATGTTCGAGTTCATAAGTATCACCAAGGGGTTAGAGGGTTCGAGGTTGTGTGTGTGAGGTTCAGGTTCGACGAACGAGGCGTGCATAGTCGGCACCGGTGATGCCGTAGGTCCAGCCGGCTGCATCCAGCGCGGACGTGAACCATCCGGGCACATGCAGTCCGTATCGCCGCCGATGCCCGTCGCGTTCCAGAGAGCCGTTGACCGCGAGCAGGATTCGCCCACTTCGGCCCCAGCCTTCCGGCGACGCGTAGAGCTGTAGCAGGCAACCGGCATTGCCCGGATCATCGGTTTCGTCGACCAGTATCAGTCCGGCGCTCTCGATGTAGGTATCCCAGCCGATGCGCTCGATCGCGCACCGACGGATCTCGACATTGCGCTCCAGTGCGATCCGTTCGGCGGTCGGGTCGAGCACCACCCAGTCGGGAACGATCGCCCCGTGCAGAACGAATGCATGTGCGCCGTCTCCGAATTCAATTGCAGGGCCATCAGAATGGTGCAGTCGCCGCTCTCCCAGCGTGCTGCCCGGTATCGGTTCGCTATGCACGGCGCCGGGTCGTTCAGCCATGATGCACAGGTTGTCGAACGCCCACCACCACCCGGTCGAGTCAGCGAGTGCGGTCTGCACGTCCAGGAGTTCACGATCTTCCGAATCGAAGGTCGCGAGACCGTATCGACGGAACGTGTCGTAGTACGCGATTCGATGGGCTTCCTGCTGTCCGTACCAGGTCACTCCGCCTGCCATCGGGGTCGACATCGTTCGTATCGCGACCGCGACTCCGTCGAACAGCGTGGTGTGCAACGATTCCCAAACGGACGCCCTGATCAGGCGCTGCCTCTGCCGGCGTTCTATCTGCCAGTCAGCTTTCCGACCTTGGATACTCGCGTTCATACGTCGGCGCGATGACGCGAACATGCTCGCGATATGTCCGGACGGGCAGTCGAGTCCGGCGCCGTCGAAGGACATCGTGGTCGACAAACCTTCGGCGGCGATCAGATCCGAACCGGCACGGGGAGACGGAACCCAGACAAACTCCGGTTTCGGGAGTCCGGATCGCCGATATAGTTGCGCGACAGCAGATTCTGCAGTGGATCGATCGGCCGGACGTGTACACAAGCCGCGTTCGAGCCATACATCGCGGACTGCTTCCAAGGCCTGATTGTCTACATCGAAGATATCGATGTTCTCGGTCGATGTCGCTCGACGTGACGTCGACGAGCGAAACGGTGCGGCGCTCACGCGACGGTGGCGGTGTCCGCCTTTCCTGTAGTCATAGTTCTACAGCGTGGCACGCAAATGCTACGGACGCAAGGGTTCCTTGAGTGTGACGCCGAGAACCGGCCACCGATCCCCACACCGAACATCCTCTCCAGCGCCGCGAAACCGGTTCGAAATCCACGACGTTCGTGGGTTCACCGGCCGCGTCACACACGGCCGACCGGTACCCACCGGTCGCACCGCCGAGGACGTGCGCTGGAACGAGAAGCTCCGCGACCAGCTCGGTGACGCGGGGTGGCAGGTCGGTCATTGCGGGCTTCGCACGCAGCCGCGGGGTTGTCAGCTACCGATCGCAGGCTTCCACAGCTCCAGCGTCGGGATGTCTGGTGGGGTGAACCCGAGTACCTGCCCGTAGAAGGACAACTCGGCGTTGCGTGAGCTGATGATGGTCGACTGCTTACGGAATCCGTGCGATTCACCCTCGTAGGCCAGGTAGGCGTGCGGAATACCCTTGGCCACCAGTGCATCCCGGAATCGTTCCGCCTGCGAGGGCGGCACGATCGGATCGTCGAGGCCCTGGAGCAACAACACCGGGCAGTTCAACCCGTCGACGTTGTTGAGCGGAGCACGTTCGGCGTACAGGTCGGCAGATTCCGGCAGTGGACCGATCAACCCGTCGACGTAGCGCGACTCGAAATCGTGAGTTTCCTGCACGAACAGGTCCAGTTCTGCCACCCCGAAATAGGAAGCACCACAGGCGAACACGTCGGACGTGGTCAGTGCGGCCAGAACAGTCCATCCGCCGGCAGACCCACCCTCGATGGCGAGGCGGGCCGGATCTGCGAGCCCCTGCTCGGCCAATCCGGTGACTGCGGTGACGACATCCTGCACGTCGACGACACCCCACTGACCGCGCAATCGATTACGGTACTCACGTCCGTAACCGGTCGACCCGCCGTAATTCACATCCACCACTCCGATTCCGCGGCTGGTGAAGAAGGCGTAGACGAGGTTGAGGGCCGGTGCGACGTGCGCCGTCGGGCCGCCGTGAACAAACGCGACGTACGGCGGCAGTTCGCCGTCGAGTCCTTTGTATCGCGGACTGCGCGGCGGATACGCAACGGCGTGAACTTCTCGCCCGTGTCCGTGAGCCACGACTGCTCGCGCTTCCGGAAGATATGCAGACTCGGGCAATTCTTCGACCGACGAACGGATTTCGGTCAGTTTTCCGGTACCGAGGTCCAGTTCACGTAGCGCGCCCGCCAGTTTCGCGCCTCCCGAGACGAGCAGCAACCGGTCGCCGCGAACCTGCATGAGGCCGATACTGGTGACCCCGGGGATCTCGATGTCGCGTAGTTCTCCCGACGCGGGATCGAGCACCCCCAGGGTGTCGGTTCCCACGGTGCGCGCGGTGAGAAGGTGGCCGTTGTCGAGTTCGACGAACCAGCGCGCACCGAAACGCCACTGTGGCCCACCGAAATCCGCCTCCACCGGGCAGATCGGGGTGATCTCGGCGCCGACGCGATAGATGTTCCACCAGCCGCTGCGATCGCTGATTGCGAAAAGTTCGTCGTCGGTGATCCACTCCGGTTGCAGGACCGACTCTTCGGGTCCGCCGATCAGTACGGAGTAGTCCTGAGCGACGCCGTCGACTAGTGGAGCTACGCGCAGTTCGGTACCGTCCCAGGGCATTTGCGGATGGTTCCACGCGATCCAGGCGATCTTGGTTCCACTCGGCGAAAGCCTCGGTGACGAAAGGAAGTCCGAACCGCCGACGATCGAGCGGATCTCGCCGGAACCGTCCAGCGGAATCGCGCAGATATCGCGAGTGATCGCCCCGTCCTCCGCGTGCGCTTCCCGAACCGCCCACACCTCACCGTTCACGATCTGCAGGTCTGCGTATCGCAACGCGGCCGGCGACGCCGGTTCGGGCGTAAGAGCCCGCGGAGTGACTCCTTCGAGGATGTACACCCGTTGATCGGAGAATTCACTGAAGACCAGTTTTCCGGACTCCGTGACAGTCCAGGCGCCACCGCCGTACTCGTGAACCCTCGTCCGCGCGTTCCACGGCGCCGGGAGGATGTCGACTGGTTGGTTGTCGAGACCGGATCGACGAATCGACGTCCGACCACTCTCGGTCGGACGAATTTCAGCCCACCAGATCTCGTCGCCGACGTATCGTCCGCCCTCGACAGGGTGGCCACCTGCAGCCAGATCAGCTGCTCCGATCGGAGAAGTCCACGATCCGTACGGGGCTGCAATCTGCTCGCTGGGGGTCATCGCTCGACAATAGCCAACTGGTCGCGCGACACGGTCCCCGACAATGCACTTGCACAGTGGTGGAATCATGTAACTCGTGAGCACACCAGAACCCGTCCGCCACCGTCAGCCGCAGCGCGAGCTGGAGCAGTCGTCGAAGCTCCAGAACGTCCTGTACGAAATCCGTGGACCGGTGCACGCGCATGCCGCCCGGCTGGAGGCGGAAGGGCACCGGATCCTCAAGCTCAACATCGGCAACCCGGCACCGTTCGGATTCGATGCCCCCGACGTGATCATGCGGGACATGATCGCTGCGCTGCCCTATGCGCAGGGCTATTCGGAGTCGAAGGGCATTCTGTCGGCGCGGCGCGCAATCGTGACGCGCTACGAACTGGTTCCCGGCTTCCCCGAGCTCGACGTAGACGACATCTACCTCGGCAACGGTGTCTCAGAGCTGATCACGATGACCATGCAGGCCCTCCTCAACAACGGCGACGAGGTGCTGATCCCGGCACCGGACTATCCGCTGTGGACCGCGATGACGAGCCTGTCCGGCGGTACACCCGTCCACTACCTCTGCGACGAGGCAAACGACTGGAATCCCGATATCGCCGATATCGAATCCAAGATCACCGACAAGACCAAGGCTCTCCTCGTCATCAACCCGAACAACCCCACGGGTGCGGTGTACTCGATGGAGGTTCTGCAGCAGTTGGTCGATCTGGCGCGCAAGCATCAGCTCCTGCTCCTCGCCGACGAGATCTACGACAAGATCCTCTACGACGACGCAAAGCACATCTCGCTGGCGACGCTCGCCCCTGATCTGCTGTGCCTGACGTTCAACGGCCTCTCGAAGGCCTATCGTGTCGCGGGCTACCGCTCCGGCTGGGTCGCGATCACCGGGCCGAAGGATCATGCGGCCGGGTTCCTCGAGGGTCTCGATCTCTTGGCTTCGACGCGGCTGTGCCCCAACGTCCCCGGACAGCACGCCATTCAGGTGGCCCTCGGTGGACACCAGAGCATCGAAGACCTGATCCTGCCCGGCGGCCGTCTTCTCGAGCAGCGCGACGTCGCTTGGGAGAGACTGAACATGATTCCGGGCGTTTCGTGTGTCAAACCACGCGGCGCGCTCTACGCCTTCCCTCGTCTGGATCCGAACGTCTACGAGATCCACGACGACGAGAAATTGGTGCAAGACCTGCTTCTCCAGGAGAAGATCCTGATGGTTCAGGGCACCGGGTTCAATTGGCCCAATCACGATCACCTTCGGATCGTCACGCTCCCGTGGGCCCGAGATCTTGCCGTCGCCATCGAGCGATTCGGCAACTTCCTCACCAGTTACAAACAGTAGATTCTCCGGCTGAATCCGGCTGAAATCGAGTAAACAACTCGTTGTACAAATGCCCCGTAAACGTAAAACGACGGGGCATTTGTGCGACCTTGGTCACATTTTTCGCAAACCACACGGTTTGATTGACACTTTAACTATTTAGTGACCTGCCCTGATGTGAAAACGGTCCAACCGGTACGTGATTCGTTGCGGAATTGGTAGTTGGACAACGCGCCAAATCGGTTTGAAATTGGGTACATTAGTTATCAGCACTTCGGTGCCGCGAGCACCTGGTATCCCTCCCCCCCCTGTGGATACCAGGTTGGTGGCGGGGACAACCCCCCCTGTTCCCCGCCACCCAGCTCGACCAATCTCCGTTTCACACCCCTCATCGGTAGCACCGGTTTTCACGGGCACTGCCTTTCGTCGGCACCGCCTTTCACCGACACTGCCTTCCAACACTGCCTTCAGAAGCTGACCATTCGCTTCGGAGCCGATAACATTGCACCGGTGCAAATCCCCAGTCCGACACTCAGTTTCCGATGAGTCACGGCCACGGCCACGGTGGACCCATTCAGATCGGCCCCACCGCCTCACGCGTCGTGATCGGCTTGCTCGTCGTCATCGGCATGATCGTCGTCGCGGCAGCAATCGCACTGTGGCCGGACAAGAACACCATCCCCGTCCCACTCCCTTTTCAGAATGCCGACGGCAGCTCGGTGGAAACCGAGGCGGGCACGGTCACCATGCAAGACCTCGGCGACTGCGGGAGTTCCTCCGCTGGAAGGGTATTCGTCGGCGCCCCGCAACCGCCGCCCACGTCGGCCTATCAATGCCAGCGGAGCATCGTCGACATCGAATCCGGGCCGAATGCCGGAACCAAGACACTGCTCGAGGTCATCCCGGGCGCCGGTCAACCGGATCTACGAGTCGGTGACCACATTCGTCTCGTGCGTCAGACGGACCCGAACGGCAATACTCAGTACTCCTTCGAGGACTATTCGCGTGGACTCCCGCTGGCACTGATCGCCTTGGCGTTTGCCGTAGTCATCATCGCTGTTGCGCGGTGGCGCGGATTGCGCGCTCTCGTCGGACTGGTGATCGCATTCGGCGTTGTCGTCGGATTCCTCCTGCCCGCCTTGCTCGACGGCAAGCCTGCGATACCGGTTGCACTGGTCGCCGGCGCGGTGATCTTGTACGCGGTTCTCTATCTGGCGCACGGTGTCTCACTCAAAACCAGTTCGGCATTGCTCGGCACCCTCGCCGCGATGGTGCTCGCGGCGGTTCTCTCCTATCTCTGTATCGAACTGACCCATCTCACCGGGTTGTCCGAAGAGCAGAACACCAATGTGCAGACATACATCGAACACATCGACATCACGGGCCTGCTGCTGGCGGGCTTCATCATCGGATCGCTCGGTGTTCTCAACGACGTCACCATCACCCAGGCATCTTCGGCATTCGAGTTGGCCGAACTCGACAAGCACGCTCCTCGCCGAAAGGTGTTCAGTGGGGCGATGCGGGTCGGACGCGATCACATCGCCAGCACTGTCTACACCTTGGTCCTCGCGTACGCCGGCGGGGCGCTGCCACTGCTGTTGCTTTTCAGTGTCAGCGGGCGCCCACTCCAAGACGTGTTGGTCGGTGACGCCGTCGCGATCGAAATCGTCCGGTCCGCGGTCGGCGGAATTGCTCTGGCTCTTTCGGTTCCGCTCACCACCGCAATCGCCGTCATTCTCGCGCGCCCGCCCGGTAGTGCGATCAAGACCGGCCCCACGTCAGGTGGACGCCACTCCAAACGCTGACACCGGGTTTCAGAGTCCGGGGATCGGCGGGAGGACCGGCAACAGAATCGGCGGCAGCCCCGGAATGTAGATCGCGGGCGGCGGAGGTGCGGGTGCAGGCGCCGGCGGCACATAGGTGTCCTGCACAACCGGCGGGGCCTCGACCACCGGTGGCGCTTCCTCCGTCGTGGGCGGGGGCGGGGTCGTCGTGGGCGGGGGCGGCGGAGTCGTCGTGGTAGTCGGTGCCGTCGTGGTCACCTCGGTTGCCACAGGTCCGGCTTCGTCGGAATCACCGAAGACCTTTCCGCCATAGCCCAACCCCAACCCGACGATGACGACTGCCGCGATCACACCGGCGCCCAGGCCGGCGAAACGCAGCGGATTCCTCGGTTCCGTGGACGTGGTTTCCGCAGTCTGTGTACCGGCAAGCCACGACGGGTGCGCGGTTCCTGCTCCTACTCCCTCGTCTTCGCGCACCGCCGAGTACGCCTGGGCGTCAACCATCACGGCCTCGGTGTCGGCGTCACGTTCTGTGCCGAATCCGTCCGTGGCCGGGTCGCTGACGGCGACCGCGAGATCTGCGGCCGGATCGAATCGTTGCTCGTGTCGGTTCGGTCGCGGCTGCGGCAGGTCCGCAGCATACGGACTCGACATCTGTTCCTGTGGAACAGACTTCGTCTCGGCAGCGCCCTCCGGCCGTTCCGATTCGGGGAGCGTAGCGACTCCTCCATGACTGAACGCCTGTACCGGGACAGGCACCTCAGCCGGTGTGTGAATCGGATAGGGCGCGAAGATCGGTGCCACAGCAGGGACCTGGACCGGTGCAGCGACAGGTCGTGACGACGGCGCCAGGGACGACTCCGCGATCAGTGCAGCGCCTTGCGCAGCCACCAGTTCAGGCTGTTCTGGCGCGATGACGGGGCAATCCAGCCACGCAGCGAGCGTCGCCCGCACGATCGGGATGCGCGCACCGCCACCGATGAGGACAATCGCGTCCGGGTTACGGCCGGACGTTGCGATGACCTCCCGTATTTCTCGGGCAAAGGCCTCCACCGACGTGATGACCAACGAATCGAAAACTTCCCGCGACAGCAGGAGAAGCCCACCGGGACCGGGCAGGCACACCGCGCTCCGTGTGGACAGTTGTTCCTTGGCAAGTCGGCATCGCGACTGCAGTTCGGAGTCGCCGCCCGGGTCGGCCGGCGTCGAGATTCGGCGGCGTACGGTCTGGTCGGAGTAAACGAGGTCGTCGAAGTGGTCGCCGCTGATCCGAGTCGACCGAGCAGTCACGACGGTAGACCTCGAATGCCTGTCCACAACGCTGATCGTCGATCCCGAGCTACCCATGTCGACGACGACAAGCGTGCTCTGGTCGGTCAGCGCACCGGGTTCCTCGAGCATCCGAAGCGTGGCTGTAACTTCGGGAATCAACTCGAAGTTGCCGATGCCTTTCTGCTCGAACGCGGCCTGGAGTGCACCGGCTTGCGCTTGATCGCGGTAGGCGACGACCGTATGACTGCCAACGCCGACATTCTCGGCCAATGCCACCTTCGTTGCTTCTGCGGCGATTTCCTCGGGAACGTCGCGTCCGCGATCGACCGCTCTTGATCGAAATACCGGACCACGGTGGTCGGGCGTCCCCGGGCGCGCCAAACGCACAGCGCTGGCTCCCACCGTCACACCCAATACCAAGTTCATGATCCACCTTCGTCGACCGTGGACGGGTCCTGTCAGCAGACCCCGTCATTCCCCGGCCGGAAGTCTACCCACTAGGGGTGGTCTACAAGGTTCGCGCATCGCATCTAACGCCTAATCGCAGCTACTTTTTCGCTACCTGGACGTTCGACCTACCGCCCCAATCCGCGATAGTTCCATCCAGCAGCACGCCAGACCTCCGGATCGAGGCAATTTCTGGCGTCGACGATGACGCGTCGACGAACGAGCGGATCCAGATCGGCGGGCACGAGCGAGGCAAACTCGTCCCATTCGGTCGCAATCAAGACGACATCAGCGTTCTTGCAGGCGTCTGACGTGGAGGTTGCGTAGTGAAGGGTGGGAAAGAGTCGGCGAGAATTGTCCATTGCCTTCGGATCGAAGACGGTGACTGCCGCCCCGTGCAACTGCATCATTCCTGCGACGTTGAGCGCAGGCGAATCGCGCACATCGTCGGATTCCGGCTTGAATGCAGCCCCCAGCACCGACACGTTAGCTCCCAGCAAACCATCATCACAGGCCGCCGTCACCAGCTCGACGGCTTTCGTGCGTCGTCGCATGTTGATGCTGTCGACCTCGCGAAGGAAGTACAACGCTTGGTCCACACCCAGTTCTCCGGCCCGCGCCATGAAAGCCCGGATGTCCTTCGGCAGACATCCCCCGCCGAACCCCAACCCCGCATTCAGAAACCGTCTGCCGATCCGATCGTCGTATCCGAGAGCGTCAGCCAACATCGTCACGTCGGCCCCGGTGGCCTCGCACACCTCCGCAATCGCATTGATGAAGGACACCTTGGTGGCGAGAAATGCATTCGCCGATCCCTTGACCAACTCGGATGTCGCCAGGTCGGTCACGAGAAACGGCACCCCCGCGCCCAATATCGCGGCATACACCTCACGAAGAACACCTTCGGCGCTTCCCGGTCGATCACGATCGATCCCCAGAACCAACCGATCAGGTCTCAAAGTGTCCGCGATGGCGTGCCCCTCACGCAGGAACTCCGGATTCCAGGCCACCTCTACTGCTGCGCCCGCCGGCGCGCCGGCACGTAGTCGCTCGCCGAGAGCGGCAGCCGTACCTACCGGAACCGTCGACTTGCCGACGATCAGAGATGGCCGTCGCAACAACGGCGCCAGCAGATCGATCACCGAATGAACGTGGCTCAGATCCGCGCCGTACTCCCCTTTCTTCTGCGGAGTCCCCACACCGACAAAATGAATGTCGGCAAAATCTGCGGCATCGGCATAGGACGTCGTGAACCGGAGCCGACCCGACTCCAGATTCTTCTCCAGCATGTCGGTCAGACCCGGCTCGAAGAACGGGACCTCCCCACGGGACAACTTGTCGACCTTGGACTGGTCGATGTCGACCCCCAGCACGTCGTGACCCAATTCGGCCATACACACAGCGTGGGTCGCGCCCAGGTATCCCGTTCCGAACACGGTCATCTTCATGTGTTGTTGGTATGCGTCCGAACTTTCCGAAACGCGTACGCCAGATGGGCGCGAAACCAACATCGGGCGTACGACGAGTGCGTCGCGCGTGCAACCTATGCTTCTGCCATGCACGTTCTCTTCGTTTGTACGGGAAACATCTGCCGATCACCCACGGGCGAACGCCTCGCACGTGCATATGCCGCCGAAGCCGGGATCATCGGATTCACCGCGTCGAGTGCTGGAACCCGGGCGATGGTCGGGCACCCGATCGAGCCGACGGCCGCGAGGGTTCTCGCGGGGCTCGGCGGCGACCCCACGGAGTTTCAAGCTCGACGCATGACAACAGCGCTGGCCTCGGACGCCGACCTCATTCTCACGATGACCGAAAGTCAGCGAGACAAAGTCCTGGCGATGGCTCCGGCGCGGCTGAAGCGCACGTTCACCCTTCGAGAAGCCGCACGGTTGGGCTCGCTCGCGGATGCAGGAACGGTCGACGACCTCGCCGCCGCCAGGCCCCGATTTCGTGCCACCGAACCCGAGGACGTCCTGGATCCGATGGGTAAGGAAGAGAAGGTGTTTCACGAGATCGGACTTCAGATCGCCGATCTCGTCGGCCCACTGCTCAGCCGACTTCGCTTCGGTGAGCGCTGAGCGAGGTCACCGCGGTCAACTGCGGTAGCGATTTGTCCGACTCGTAGTAATAGCTGTACTCGTACGCATTGCGTCCGCGAGACGGCGTCATCGTGATGACAGTGCCGAGGACGTGCGCACCCACACTCTGTAGGTTTCCGACCGCGCGCGCCAGTTGATCGCGCTTCGTGGAGCCGTGTCGGGCGATCACCAGAGCGCCGTCCGACATCGCGGCCAAAACCGCGGCATCCGTGACGGGGAGCAACGGCGAGGCGTCGATGATGACGTAGTCGTAGCGCGCCCGCAGTTCCCCGAGAACATGTTTGGCCGTGTCCGTACCGAGTAGTTCGCTCGGGTTCGGGGGGATCGGTCCGGAGGCGAGCACAGTCAGCCCGTCGAACTCGGTCGGCTGAAGCACATCGTCCAGCGTCGCTCGACCGGAGAGCACCGAACTGACGCCGACACTTCCGATCAATCCCAAGTACTTCGATACTCGCGGCTTGCGGAGGTCGCCTTCCATCAGGCACACCGATTTGCCGGCCTCCGCCAAGACGAGAGCGATGTTCACGGCCGTGGTCGTCTTACCCTCGGAGGGAAGCGAACTCGTGACGACGATGACACGCGGTGGATGGTCCACCTCGAGGAACTGAAGGTTGGTGCGCAATTCACGGAAGGCTTCGGCACTCACGGAATTTCCGTCACTGAAAGCGATCGCGTGATTGACCTCGACGTCCTTGTCGAACGGGATCGTGCCCACCATCGCCGAACCCGCAATCTCTTCGACCGTTCGACGATCCTTCACCGTGTTGTCGAGCCGATCACGAATCAACGCAAGCGCGATTCCCGACGCCAGTCCCGCCACGGCTCCTAGAGCGAGGTTGCGTGAAGTCTTAGGTGACACGGGAACAGACGGTTCTTGGGCCTGCTGCTCGACGACCACACGCGCAGGCGGCGTTCCGCCGTTCTCAGGCGTCTCCAGTTCCTTTGCCAGTGAGACGAATTCGGACGAAAGAGTATCTGCAATCTCCCGTGCGAGTTCCGGTGAAGGATCCTTGACTCCGAGGTCGATCAGCACAGTGTCGGGCGCCGACGTCGCAGTGACCTTGGACGCCAACTCGTCAGCCGACATCCCGCCGACCACTCTCGGCCCCAGTGCGTCGATCGTCCGCTGCGCGAGAGTTCGGCCGGTCAGGAGTTTTGTATAGGACAGAACACGCTGCTGTGACAGCTGGCTACCTTGAAGTGCCTCGTTGACCGAGGTACCCGCCGACGTCGAAACGAAAAGCCTCGTCGAGGCCTGGTAGACGGGCGTCGAAAGAAGAGAAGCGCCAAGGGCTCCCAGGATTCCGAGCACCGTTACAGCAGCGACGATTCGCCATCTGGCTTGCAATATCTTCAGGTAGTCGACAATTTCCATCTTGATGTCTCCTTCGGCTCACGCATGCCCACTGCGGGTCTGAGCGGTTCTTGCCGGTCAGACCGCGAGGGCGAACCGGGCTTTCTCAACTTCGATATCGATCAACTGCAGCAGGCACGATGCCTGGTACTCACGGACGTCCCAATCCGCGGTATGTCCAACCAGCGCCTCGCCAGTCGTCGGGGGAAAGGCAATTGCGCCCGTCGACGATCACCTTCTTGCGAACCACCGAATCAAGATCGGACGGCTGCAACTTCAAGAATTGGGGCCACTCGGTCAACACCAGGACGACATCAGCACCTTCGCAGGCCTCCAACGCATTTGCCGAATAGGTCAACGTCGGGAACAGCGCACGCGAATTGTCCATGGCCTTCGGGTCGTACACGTTCACCGCGGCACCTTGGAGCTGAATCTGGCCCGCGACATTGAGCGCCGGCGAGTCACGAACGTCGTCCGAGTCCGGCTTGAACGCGGCACCCAGAATTGCAACTCTCGCGCCGAGCAGCGATCCGCATGCCTCCCGTGCCAATTCGACCATGCGTGTACGTCTGCGCATGTTGATGTTGTCGACCTCGCGAAGGAACGTCAGTGCTTGGTCGGCACCTAGTTCACCGGCGCGAGCCATGAAGGCACGGATGTCCTTCGGTAAGCAGCCTCCCCCGAAACCAATTCCCGCGTTGAGAAATCGACGTCCGATCCGAACGTCGTATCCGATCGCGTCGGCGAGCACTGTGACGTCGGCACCAGCAGCCTCGCACACTTCGGAAATGGCGTTGATGAACGAGATCTTCGTGGCCAGGAATGCGTTCGCTGATGCTTTGACCAACTCCGCCGTAGCCAGGTCCGTGACGAGAAAGGGAATCCCCTCATCGACAAGGTCTGCATATACCTCGCGCGCAACAGATTCCGCGCGTCCGTGTCGATTGCGGTCGA
This sequence comes from Rhodococcus sp. P-2, assembly GCF_016598535.1. Classification (GTDB taxonomy): domain Bacteria; phylum Actinomycetota; class Actinomycetes; order Mycobacteriales; family Mycobacteriaceae; genus Rhodococcus_F; species Rhodococcus_F baikonurensis. The sequence continues at coordinate 5,512,399 of NZ_CP066779.1, forward strand.
CCCCGAGCACCAGACGATCGGGATGCAATGTGTCCTGGACGGCAAATCCCTCACGGAGAAACTCGGGATTCCACGCCACTTCGACGGCGTCGCCGCTCGGTGCCAGCTCCCGCGCGCGCTTACCGAGCCGTTCCGCGGTGCCCACCGGTACCGTGGACTTCCCGAAGATGACCGAGGGCTTGGTGAGTAGCGGTGCCAGAGTCTCGATCACGGCATCCACGTAGATCATGTCCGCAGCGAACTCGCCCTTTTTCTGCGGTGTACCGACCCCGAGGAAGTACACGTCCGCAAATTCAGCGGCTTCCTCGTAAGACGACGTGAACTTCAGTCTTCCTCGATCGATATTTCTTCGTAGAACCTCACGCAAACCTGGCTCGTAGAAAGGAACTTCCCCTGCTGCCAGTTTCTCCAGCTTTGCCGCATCGACATCCACTCCGAGGACCTCGTGACCGAGTTCGGCCATACAGGCCGCGTGTGTCGCGCCCAGGTATCCCGTGCCGAAAACTGCTATGCGAGTGCTCATGGTGCTCGATCTACTTTCTCGAGAGTGTGTGAAGTGTTGATGGGATGGGAAATTCACGTACGTAGGGCACCGATGTTGTCGCGGTACCACGAGACCGTCGACGCGATCCCTTCGCACAATCCGATGGTCGGCCGCCATCCAATCTCTCGAATCATGCTCACGTCCAGAAGTTTCTGCATCGTTCCGTCAGGCTTCGAGGTGTCCCATCGCGTCTCGCCGGTGTATCCGACCTCGTCGGCAACCATCGAAGCGATCTCACGAATTGTGTGATCCTCGCCGGTTCCGACATTGACATGCGATGCACCGTCGTAGTTGTCGAGCAGATGCAGACACGCCGACGCCAGATCGTCGACATGCAGAAATTCACGGCGAGGATTGCCACTCCCCCAGTTGACAACCAACGGCACTGCGGACGACTGCGCCTCGTCGTAACGCCGAACGAGGGCGGGCAGTACATGCGATCCGCGCGGCGAGAAATTGTCGCCCGGGCCGTACAGGTTGGTGGGCATCGCCGAGATCCAGGATCGACCATGCTGTCGTCTGGCAGCTTGGACATGGAGTATTCCCGCAATCTTTGCAATTGCATAGGCATCGTTGGTCGGCTCGAGATGCCCGGTGAGCAGGTACTCCTCCTTGATCGGCTGCGGCGCCAATTTCGGGTAAATGCACGATGATCCGAGGAACAGGAGACGCTCGACGCCGTGTGCAAGCGCAGCGTCGAGCACGTTCACCTGGATCCGAAGATTCTCCGACAGGAAGTCGACGAGGAACGCGCTGTTCGCCGCAATTCCACCAACTTTTGCTGCTGCGAGGATCACATTGGTCGGCTTTTCGCGGGCAAAGAAATCGAAGACAGCGTCCCGGTCACGCAAATCGAGTTCGGCGGACGACTTTCCGAGAAGGTTCGTGAAGCCTTCGGATTCCAGGTGCCGCCACACCGAGGAGCCGACCAATCCTCGATGTCCGGCTACGTAGAACGGTGCGCCTCGATCGAGCGCTCGCGCTGCGAACGAATCACTCATCGCGTCGCCAACCAGTCGGGAAGTGCCGGAGTGTCGATCCACGGGCGCCCCTCATGTTCGAGCGCTTCGATGTCTGCGTCGACCATGATCCGGGCCAGTTCGGGGGTGTGCACTCCGGCCTTCCACCCGAGTTTGCGCTCGGCATGACTCGGATCCCCGATCAAGGCGTCGACCTCAGTCGGACGAAGGTACCGCTCGTCGAATCGCACGTGATCTTCCCAGTTCAGACCCGCATGTTCGAAAGCGACTGTCAGGAAGTCGCGCACCGAATAGTTGCCACCGGTGGCGAGCACAAAATCCTCAGGCTCGTCGACCTGCAACATGCGCCACATACCCTCGACATACTCCGGCGCATATCCCCAATCACGAATCGCGTCGAGATTACCCATGTACAGATGATCCTCGATCCCTGCCTTGATACGCGCCACCGCACGCGTGATCTTGCGCGTCACGAACGTCTCACCGCGCCTGGGAGACTCGTGATTGAACAGAATTCCGTTCACCGCGAAGATCCCGTACGCCTCACGGTAGTTCTTCGTAATCCAGTACGAGTACACCTTCGCCGCACCGTAGGGAGAGCGTGGATAAAACGGCGTCTCCTCGTTCTGCGGCGGTGGCGTCGCACCGAACATCTCAGAACTCGACGCCTGGTAGAACCGGCAGTCGAGCCCCGCCATCCGCACCGCCTCCAGAAGACGGATCGACCCCACACCCGTCGTGTTCCCCGTGTGTTCGGGTTCGTCGAAGCTGACCCGGACGTGAGACTGCGCAGCAAGGTTGTACACCTCGTCCGGCTTGATCTGCGCGAGCAGCGTCACCAGGCGCGCTCCGTCACTGAGGTCACCGTAGTGAAGGAAAAGCCGCGCATCCACATGGTGGGGGTCCACATAAATGTGGTTGATCCTCGAAGTGTTGAACGTCGACGATCTACGGATCAGTCCGTGAACCTCGTAGCCTTTGGAGAGCAGCAACTCGGCGAGGTACGAGCCGTCCTGCCCCGTGATTCCGGTAATCAGTGCGCGTTTCATCCTGCGTTCCTTCCGTTGCGGGACAGCCCGCCTGATAGTTGCGAAACCACGGTTGTGGTCCGTATTCCTCCGAATCGACCGGCAGTCTTGATCTCGCTCATGCGTGTCCTCTCGAACGGCCGAGGAACTTTCGAATGTCGCGCGATGCCAACCGGACGAATGTCGAGTTACCGAACAGGTAGCGCCGCCACAGACGTTTGGGTTCCGATGCAAGTCGATACAACCACTCGAATCCCGAATTTCGTACGAAAGACGGTGCCTCAGAAACGGTTCCGGCCAAGAAGTCGAAGGCCGCGCCGACACCGACGGCCACGTAGTCCGTTCGATCCGCTATCGCCTTCGTGACAAAATCCTGCTTCGGCGCTCCCAAGCCGACCCACACGATGTCCGGCGCCGACGGACCGACCTTCGTGATGATGTCATCGACGAACTCCTTGCTGAACGCGGCAAACGGCGGGGCGTAAGTGCCAGCCACCGTGATGCCCGGGTACAACTCTTCCACTCGATCCGTCAAAAGACTCAACGTCTCTTCTGTCGTGCCGACAAAATGGTGACGAAGGCCGTAGCGGCGCCCCTTGTCCAGGGTGGCCTCGAAGAACGATGGACCCCGGACTGGTCGAACACCGACGTGATCGGAAGCGGTGGCGCCGATAAGGCGCATCACCCAACTGACCGGGGTTCCGTCTGCGAAGTTCACACCGGGACCCTTCAAAATCGCGGAGTAGTCACGATCGTTGTGCGCCGCCGACACGCAGTAGGAATTCGACAACCTCACGGAGACTCCGGTTCCCGCTCCCTCTCGTCTGTCGTTGACTACCCAATCAGTAGCTCCCTCGAGGTTGGTCGCGGCAAACGGAATGCCACCCACCTCGATGACCTCGAACGGACTGCTCATCTGTCTCACCACTTTTCAGCGTTCCCTTGTTGACGTTCATTGCACTGGCCGTAGCTGCGCGACAAGACCGATTTCAACCGAGATCGAGTCCAATCACGCTGCGGTTCAAAGAGAGAAAGCTCTGTCTCGACAACCGATCGAGCGATACGCGAGACGAGAGTCGACGCCGGCGCAACCGGGATCGCCACGGCGTTCCTACCGGCCAGTGTCGGTACACCGCCGAGATCCAAACAGACCACCGGCAGGCCCACGGCCGCTGCTTCGGCCGCCACCCAGCCGCCCGAATCGTGCATGCTCGGGAAGAGCAGAACGGAGGAGGCCCCCATCTCGCCCACCACTTCCGATCTGTCGCGCCACCCGCGAAGCGTGATCTGACCGCGGCGATACGGAAGCGACATCTCAATCCGCCCACGGGCGGGTCCCTCCCCGACAAAGGTCATGGACCACTCGGTGCCCAGCTGCTCGAGCGCATCCAGAATCAGATCGATTCCTTTGTACTGCAACAGTCTTCCTACGAACAAGAGTCTTCGTTTCGGCCTGGGTACCGTTTGCTTCTCGATTCCGTCGTAGTCCAGGACACAATTGGGTTGGACGACGACGTTGCGTGCCCGCGGTGCGCCACGTCCGCTGTCGGAGTTCATCGCGATGAAAGTGTCGACTCGTCCTGACATGAAGATGTGTGTCAGTGACCGAGCGGCTTTCGTCGAGCAGGTCCGAACTGCCGTGGTTGCCAGATACCGCAAACCGATGCGCTTGGCGAGTGGCATCGGCGGGTAGGTGTTGCCCCCGGCAGGCCCCCATACGAGTCGTGCGCCGCCGGCTCCACCGAACAGCACCGGTGGGGGCAGCCAGTCGGACGCGAACGTTGCATGGTGCAGGACGTCGAAGTGTGCCGCTTCACGACGAACGAACAGTGAAGTGTGCCAGAGCCATCGGAGATATCGACCGTACGATCCGGCTTCTTCCGCGGTCAAAGTCGCTATTCGTACGACACGAACTTCGCAACCGAGCTGTTCACATTCTGATTCCAATGTGGGGGCCTCACCGGAGCGAGTCACCACCGTGATCGACTCACACAGTTCGGAAGCCGCCGAGAGAAGCGCCCAACCCGCCCCGGATTCACTCCCCTGATTCGGATCGCAGGCGTATGCCGTCATCAACAACCGTGTCATCGCGCTACCTCGAGCCTCTGTGCGCGCGGCATCCGTGAACCGCGGTGGCCGAATTGCTCTGAGAACCAACCGATGTTTCGTGCACCGTTGTCGAGAACCACGCGTTTGATCCGTGGGCTGATCAGGGCAGCGGGGATCAAGGTCGCCGACGCGAGTACGAGCAAAGCGCGTTTGGCAATCTGAACCGTCAGCAGTGGCAGTCCGAGCTGTCCCTGACAGACCGCGAGGATTCGTCCGTTGTTGACGTACCGGGCGAAGAGCCAGGAGTTCCGACGCCGTTCCTCGTCGACGGGTTCGTACGCAAGCGCCTCGTCGCACCACAGCAGCCGGACACCGCCGGCACTCATCCGGAGCGTGAACTCGGTGTCCTCGCCGCCAGGTAGATCCCAGTCGTCACTGAAGTTCAAGCCGTTCAAAGCTTTCAGGTCCAACAACAGATTTCCAGCACCTGCCGACGCAACCGGCGTCCCGGTCGAATGTCGAACGCGAGTGTGCAATGGAAGTTCCGAGGCGGGCAGGCCCACCGGAATCACGGGACCGGCCACAGCACCTGCGTCGAAATCTGCGGCGCAGGTGAGGAGATTCGACAGCCAGTCGAAGTCGACGTACTCGTCGTCGTCGACGAAGATGATGTACCGACGATCTCGTGCACGGGCGAGATCGACCAGCGCACGTCGTGCCGGAGATACCCCGCCGAATCCGAGATGCAATCGTTCGATCCCGTCGGCGACACATATCGGCGTCGTGGATTCCGGATCGTTGTCGCCCACCACGATTTCGGCCTCGACGCCGGCGCCCTCGATCGACGCCTTGACACTCTCGACGCACACAGCAAGTGAGGCTTCTCGACGGAACGTCAGAATCGCGACCATGACGCCGCTCAGGTTCTTCATGAGAGATCAACTTTCGGTCGAGAGGCGTGATTCATCGAGACCAGGAGTGCGACGCTCGCGCTGACACACGCCGACAGCGCCAAGGCTCCAGCGACATAGACGGCATCGTCGGACAGTCCGGCCCCGAGAACGATCAGAAACTGCACCGGCAGCAGCACTGCGCGGAATGTGTTGAGGGTTCCGGTCTTGTCCAGGACGCGGATCGACGTGCCGACGCCCAGAAGAATCCCGTTGAACGCCACCGCCAGCCCGCACATCAGAATGACCGGTATCAAGTTCGGAAAGTGCGTCCCGACCAGATGATCCATCAATCGCACTCCCGAGAGTCGAATCTCGAGCGTGAGACAGATCAGCGAAACGCAGATGATCGAAACCCAGAAGACCTGCAAGCCCACTCGGCGACCGAGTGCCATGCACTCGGCCGGGCTCATCGCTTCGACACCACTGCCGAACTTGCGCATCAGAATTGGCGAGATGCCCGCGAACATCAAGGACAGTGGACCGAGCAGTGTCTGGGCAGTTCTGATCTCACCGATCATCGAGATCGACGCCACCACGGTCAGTATCAAGAACATCGCCTGCTGCGCAGCTGATCCCATCAATATCTCGATCGCAAACGGCACGGATCTGTACCGGTGAGTGCGTGAGTACCTGATTGACGGCACCGGCGGTATCAGACGCATGGTTGCGTGACCGAGAACGAGCGCGACGAAGACACCGACCGTATAGGTCACGAGTGCAAGTGTCAGATTCTCGACCAGGAAAGCTGCTATAAGGACGAACGATAGTGTCACGATCTGTATCGACGCAGAGATCCAACTCGCACCGTCGTGCATCAGCATCGTGCGTATCACGTCGAACACCACGAAACCAGCTGCAGCCAAGGCGTATACCGTGAGATTCATCGAGTCCGAGCCGGCAATCAGGAACAGAGCCCACACCGATGTCACTGATACCGCCGCCAGCGCGATCGTGGGTGCCAACGCCGGTCCGAGCTCGTCGGTCCTCGCCCCTCGTGACAGCCAGACGTCGACGCCGATCGCTCGCCCCAGTGCCAGTGCCAACAGACCCGCCGATTGAATCACGGCAATCTGTCCGACTTCGATCGGACCGCCGAGTCGTGCCACCGAGGTGAGGACGACAAAAGTGAGGATGCTCGAAAGCGCCTGATCCGCCATGAATGTCACATGTCGAGTGCGATCGTTCACGATCTCACCTCGTTGATGAGCTCACGCATCGACGTCGCTGCCTTGCGGGATGTGAAGCGATTCGAGTAGTGGCGATATGCGGATTTACGTATCGCCGATCGGTCGTCCGCTCCGAAGATCCGGTCGAGGGCCTCGCGAATCGACGATTCATCCAAGGAATGGAGAGGCGTTCCGCCAGGTCCGACGATGTCCGCGAGAGCGCCGCTGGTTGCGTAGATGACCGGGGTGCCAACCGACATCGATTCGATCGCAACGCGTCCGAACGGCTCTGCCCATTGAGACGGCACCACGGACGCCGCACTGTCGCGGAGTATCTCGATCACATCTTCGTGTGAAGTGAATCCGGCCAACGTGACGTTGTCGCGAGCTGCGCTGATGCTGGAGATCTCGGCGTACTGCGGTCCGTCACCGAGCACTGTGAGCGAGGGACTTCCCTCGTCCTGTGGCCAGTTGCGCACCAGGTCCAGGACACCCTTCTCCGGTGTCAGTCGGCTGACGCAGACAACCGAATCAGTGCTCCGAAACGCGGGTTTGTTTTCTTCGAATCCGAAGTTCGGACGAACCACGACGCGATCGGAATCGATCAGTGGTCCCTCGATCAGCCGCGCTGTCATCGCGCTCGTTGCCACGAACCTGTGCTGCTTGCATCCCAAGACGCTCAGCTTGACTGCCGCAGCACTCAAGTAGCAGACAAGGCTCTGAAGTCGGCTGTTGCCGTAGCATCCGTTGCGGACACAGCTCGAGAAGTAGTTCGTGGAACCACATTCGGTGCACGTGCCATCCCCGCGCAACTTGGCTGACGGCGTGGCCAGGCGGTAGTTCCGAACCGCCTGCAGCGTAGGAATTCCGGCGGCTCGCGCAGCCACGAGCAACGAGGCCGAAAACGCAGGCCAGAGATTGTTGACGTAGACGACGTCGGGCCGCTCCGAACGGATAATACGAAACGCGTCGACAAGTACCCGCGGGCTGAATACTGCTGTGACTGCCGCCCACGGTCCCCCGGAGATCTCGGAGTTGTCCGTGGTGCACCGAACCGTCTCGTATCCGATCGATTCGAGGAGCTTGGATTCGTTCGCAAAGCTCTGCTCCTCGCCACCCGGGTTCCGATAGATCGCATGGAACATCAAGGCTTTCGGCTGCGTGGATCCACCGGCGGGCGTTAGGGTCACATCAGGCTTCGAACGCGCTACATCGAACGTCTTGTACATCTCACCGACCTCCTCTTTGCTGCGTAGCGAGGCTGTACACATCGTTCGTGTCGGCACGCCGCGCACTGTGAGAGCGGTGCGTCGAGGGTCCGTACGGTGCCAGGAAGACCCATACGATCAACCACATGGCGCCGAAGAAGAGCGTCGATTCCGTCAAGTCCATCGAGAAGACGAGAACCATGATCGCGACGACGGCGATGTACTCCGTTCTGCTGCGAGCTCGCCCGAGCGCCGTGCTCAGAAGCAGGGAAAAGCCGGCCAACAGCAGCAGGAATCCGATCCAACCGATCTGCAGACGAATGTCGAGCATTCCGTTGTGCGCGCTGGTCGCCGGAAAGGACAGCTTGGACCGGATCATCTGTCCAACGGCGCTGTCAGGTGCCCAGACCGAGCCGAAGCCCCAGCCGAGCAGAGGCCGCTGTTCGGCGTAGTAGCCGGATACCGTCCAGAGATGTAGCCGGCCGGTCAACGTGACATCTCGCGAGAGTATCGCTGCGACATCGGGTCCGAGCACCTTCATCGCGCCGGACACCCCGATGTAGAGCCCGATGATCACCGTCGAGGCGAGGTGAGCGTTCGGAGTCCGTCGAAAACACTTCAGAGCAAGCACTGTCGCCAGTGCAATCCCAGCAGCGACGAGACTGGTCTGGCTCCGGGCTTCGAACAACACGATGCCCGCGACAGCAAGCGCCGCCACCCACGGTATCCGCTTGACGTCGGGAAGCATGAGTATGACAGCAACGAGAACAACTTCGATCGCAGCCATTCGGCCCAAAGTGTTCTTGTGGGTGAAGATTCCGCGATAGGCAACGGCGCGGGTGTCCACGTCGATGCCAGTCGAAGGATCGAGAATCACTACGATCAGAGACAGGACGAGTAGTACCAGCAAGGTGATGGCCACAGTCCGCACTCGCACCGCGAAGGTCAACTCCCGGGCGACGATGATTCCCGTGATCGCCAGGCACACGATGACGATGCCGGCGACTGCGGAGTTCCGGGGTAGCGTCGACCAGTACCAGCTGGTCGCCGGAACGCAGGCCGCGATCAGAAGCGCGAAGACGGGCCAGGTCGCATTCCGTGAGTATCGCCGATCGAGGAAGTAGACCAACGCCAGTGTCGCCGCGAGAACGGCCGAACCGTGTACGAGCAACGATCCGAGAGCTGTCTTCTGCGTGTACGCCTGAAAGGCTCCGCTCGCGCCGATGACCGCGATCACCAATGCCGTTCGCAAGATCAGCGGATTGTTCGGTGCCTCATTTTCGCACGGCACCGGTGCCGCCTTCTGGTCAGTAGGCGCCATCACTTCCCACCACCGCCTTGAGCGTCTTCGCGACGATCATGACGTCGCCCATCATCGACCAGTTGTCGACGTAGGAAAGGTCAAGGCGGACAGTGTCTTCCCACGAAAGATCCGAACGTCCACTGACTTGCCACAGGCCGGTGACACCGGGCTTGACCAGCAGTCGGCGACTGACCGCACCGTCGTACATCTCGACCTCGCGCCGAAGCGGTGGCCGCGGTCCGACGACGCTCATCTCTCGCCGAAGGACGTTGACGAACTGGGGCAACTCGTCGATCGAGTACCGACGCATGAAACGACCGACAGTCGTCACCCGCGGATCGTCTCGCATCTTGAAAAGCACCCCGGCGCCTTCGTTCTCCTTCATCAGCGCCGTGACCTGAGAATCCGCATTCTGGACCATCGAGCGGAACTTGAGCATCGGGAACGGCTGCCCGTCCAACCCCATCCGCTCGGACTTGTAAAGAACCGGCCCCTTGCTCGTGAGCTTGACTGCGATCGCAGCCGCCAGAAGCACCGGACTGATCACGACGAGTACCACGGTTGCGAAGACGATGTCGAAGGTCGTCTTCGTGAACTTCTGTGCGCCGTGATAGCGCGGACGCTCGACATGGATCAGCGGAAATCCAGCGACCGGGCGCATCGACAGCCTCGGTCCGGACACGTCCAGAATCCCCGGTGCGACAACAAGGTCCACATGATCACGCTCGAGTTCCCAGGCCAGTTTGCGCAGCCCTTCCGGTCCGAGTCGCTCCGACGCCGTCACCGCCACCGTGTCGGCCCCGACCTGTTCGAGTGCGTCGGCGACGCTGTGCTCGTCCCCGAGCACCGGAATGTCCCGGCCGTTCACTGTGACAACTTCGCCCACGTCTCCGCCGTAGCCAGGTACGCAGACGCCGACGACTCGGTATCCATGGGCATCGTCGCGCTCGAGGTTGCGTGCAAGATCGACAACCGCCCCTCGCACACCGACCACGAGAACTGCAGTTCGAAATTCACCTCGGGCCCGCTCACGAGCAATCACCCGTCGCCAGATCCAACGACTCGCGATCAAGGCGGTCAATCCCATCGGAAACGCAACTGCGAGGTACAGGCGCGCGATCTCCAGGTGAACGAGAAGGCTGGCGATCGCAATCAGTCCGAACAGGCGGAGCGTTCCGACAGCGATCAATCGGTACTCTTCAGGGCCGCTTCCGATCACCCGAGGAGATCTGGTGCGAAACACTCTCAGTACGGCGAACCAGCCGATGATCAGGGCGAAAGACAGTGCGGTGTAGCTCAAATGGCCGAACGCTTCACCGTCGACGACATCCGCGTCGCTACCGAATCGCCACCATTGAGCCAGAAACACAACTGCCGCAACGATGATCGTGTCGGTGATCGCCAGGCGACGAAGATACGCAGATTGCCATTTCCTGCGTGCGGACACTCCACCAGCCCGCTCCGGCGCTACTCGTCGGTGTTGTTGTGGCCGTTCGTTCGTAGGCGCGGCCATATCGAGAACCGTCATGTGTTCAGATACCTTTCCCCATGCACAGAATTCGGCCTGAAGCTGTTCACCGGCCGAGGTCCATCGGACCGCCGTGCCGAATCCCGATACTTCGACTGCGAAGCAACTGCTCCGCATCACTGCGTTCAGTGCGAATGGTCGCATTACGTGCGCCTTGTAGTTAGCCCGGCGACTATTGTCAGGCCTCGGCCCAACGGTCGATTGATGCGGCATTGCCGCAGCTCACATCCCATGATTGAAGCAGAGTCCACTAACGACCCAAACACGGGACGATCGGCGATTTCTCCTCGCCCGCTGACGTCGCCAGCCTCGATATTGCCGGGACTCAGGACTTGGCAATTATTCGGCTAGCTGGTCAGTACCAGTGAGGAGTTTGCCACATTCCGGACAACGTGGCAATAGCGCTTTCCGAACTTCTTCCGGACTCCGGCATTGAACTCAGTTACTTACCCTCCAAGCAGGAAGGTGCGAACATTCCCCACTATTACCGTTGCGTACCTATAGTTTTCATTTCCGTGGTCAATTGGACTCCACGTTTGGACGGAAACAAGCACGCAGTTGGTAATCGCTCTGCAAACCATGCTTTGATGCGTTCAGCGTCGCCTCAACCCTGGACGATTGTCCGATACTTCGCCTATGGGTGTCTTACCTACGACGGGCCGACAATGCGCGAACCTGCGATCGGGTGACACCGAGAATTCGGACATGCGAAAGGAGGAGCCTGCTCCCTCAACGACAGTCTGCGAGGTCCTAAAATAGCTGCAGCACAGTTGAATTCGAGAGGTGCGAATTGTATAGCCCCCCGGCTGCAAAGCGGGGACACCGCTACTGATGGCCATGGCCAGCGTGTGTGGCCACGTATAGGGTCAACTGACGCTCGACACGCTGGTTGGCACCCAGTAGCGGAGCGTGTCTCTCGAATAATCGACGTTGCGGGACAACTGATCAGCTGGGCGCAGGCTATCGAGAAAACCCCGCACGCTTCAATGGCCTTACGCGAACCCGCGTTCGTTTCGTCGCAAGTCATCAAGACACGACCGAGGCCCACCGGTTGTGTGGCATACGTGAGCAACTCCCGCAGAGCAGTCGACGCTCTCCCTTTCCGGTGTTCCGACGGCCGGACCCCTTCTTACCGTCTCGAGCGATCCGCCAGTTGGTTGCCGGGACAATGTCGGGCCCGGCAACGCCGCCGGCTGCGCGAACAGCTCCTGCACCCTCTGTCCAAATCTATCGCGGGATGCAACCAGATCGATCTACCCAACTACTGCGACGACCGATGAACCTGCATTCCGGCAATGCGCGTCGCAGACTCAGAGGACCCGACTAGAGATTGCGTCCGATTCACCACATAGAGAAGGGCCCCCGAGCATTGCTCGGGGGCCCTGTGAGGCGTCGGGTTTTAAAGTACGACCAAGTCAGATGACTGTCGACGTGACCTTTCGTTCGCCAACTGGATTGCTGTCCACGGAACCTCCCACGGCCACGTCAGCGACAACCGGATCGGAATCGTAGTAGTACTTGTATTCGTAGGATCCACGGCCGTTCAGCGGGGTCATCGTGATGACGGTGCCGAGAATCGTCGCACCCACACTGTGGAGATTGCCGACCGCCCTGCTCAGCTGTTCCCTCTTCGTCGAGCCGTGACGCGCAATCACGAGCGCACCGTCCGCCAGAGCTGAAAGAACTGCAGCATCCGTAACAGGAAGCAACGGCGAGGCGTCGATGATGACGTAGTCGAACCTTCTGCGGAGGTCGGCAAAGACTGCATGAGCAGTGTCAGTGCCCAGCAATTCGCTCGGGTTCGGAGGAATCGGACCCGAGGCAAGAACCGTCAGGTCGGCATTGCTCGTAACTTGAAGTACGTCGTCCAGGTCTGCTTGCCCGGCCAGGACCGAACTCAGACCGACGCTTCCGATAAGTCCAAGGTACTTCGAAACGCGAGGCTTACGAAGGTCACCTTCGACGAGACACACCTTCTTGCCTGCCTCGGCCAACACGAGTGCGATGTTGACCGCAGTCGTGGTCTTTCCCTCGGAGGGAAGAGAACTCGTGACGACGATGACACTCGGTGGGCGATCCACGGCCAGGAACTGCAGATTGGTTCGGAGCTCGCGGTACGCCTCGGCACTTGCGGAATTGCCCTCGTGGAAGTTGATCGCTTGATGAACTTCGCGTTCCTTGTCGAACGGAATTGTTCCCACCATCGCCGCGCCGGCGATGTCTTCGACCACCTTGCGCTCTTTGACGGTGTTGTCCAGGCGATCACGCACCACAGCCAACCCGATCCCCAGCAGAAGCCCGATCGCGGCACCGAGCGCCACGTTCCGCGATGTCTTCGGCGACACCGGTTCCGCGGGAGTTTGTGCTCGCTGCTCGACAACGACGCGCGCCGGCGCTGTGCCACCATTCGCAGGCGTACCCAGATCTTTGACCATGACGACAAACTCGTCCGACAGCGCATTTGCGATTTCACGTGCCAGTTCAGGCGACGCATCTTGCACACTCAAATCGAGAAGTACCGTGTCCGGCGCCGATGTCGCGGTCACCTTGGACGAAATCTCCGCAGCGGAAAGCCCGCCGAGCCGATCGGGCCCGACTGAATCGATCGTTCTTTGTGCCAGTGTCTCGCCGGTAAGGAGCTTGGCGTAGGAAGTGACCAACTGCTGCGAGAGCTGGTTACCTTGGTAAGCCTCGTTCACGGTTGTTCCGGTAGAGGTCGACACGAACAGGCGCGTGGAAGCCTGGTAGACCGGCGTCGCAATCAACGAGGCGCCCAATGCGCCCAAGATCACGACCACAGTGACGACAGCGACTATCTTCCACCGTGCCTGCAAAATCTTCAGGTAGTCCCGTACATCCATCGTCGAATCTCCTTCGGCTCGAACACGTATCACGTCTTCGAGTAGTAATCGACAGCCGCTGTCGAGCCGCTGCACTCAATGCAGGCTGAACGAGGCAGCCAATCTTCTATCGCGCGTCCCTGCGTCCCAGCGCGAGGTATTTGCCGAAACAGCCAGGGGGGAGAAGCCTTCACGGCATCTCACACATCTCACTTCCTGGCCGATACATGATCGGGAAGCGGCGAACACGCGACACTGACAAACCCGCGACACTGACATCGGGTCCACTCGCACATCGCGCAGAGCAGACACAACGTGCAGCCAGGCTGAACTCTACTGCGTCATTGGTCTTTTCACCACCGCAACGGAGCCTCGGAACGCCCTCGGTATCGTCAATCGACCGCGCCGACCGCGAAAGGGTCACATACCATGGCGAGCCGTAGGACCAACGTCCGTCGTCGACCAACTACATAACTTGCCGCCGGAAGTTGATGCACACCAACCGAACAAGGCAACATGCCCCTCACCATGCGACGCACGAGCTGCGATCCCAGCATCTCCCCCGGTCACAGCTCGCTCGCTGACAGACTTTGGTCCCGGGCGCACGGCCACTTCCCCTCGATGCCTACAACAACCCAGCCTCCGTGAAGGTTTCACCGGTTTACGGCCTTCCGAGACCTCGGTAGGTCCACCCTGCGTCGCGCCAGGTGGTCGGTTCCAGGCAGTTACGTCCGTCGATGATGACCTTCTTGCGGACGACAGCTTCGAGGTCCGACGGCAACAGCTTTCGAAACTCGGTCCACTCGGTCAGAACCAAGACGACGTCAGCGCCTGCGCACGCGTCAAGTGCGCTCGAAGTGTAAGTGAGGGTGGGGAACAACGCCTTCGAGTTTCCCATTGCTTTCGGGTCATAGACATTGACGGCAGCGCCTTGCAGCTGAATCTGGCCGGCAACGTTCAGCGCAGGTGAGTCACGCACGTCGTCGGAGTCAGGCTTGAAGGCGGCACCGAGAACCGCAACGTTGGCTCCTAGCAGCGAACCACACGCTTCTCGAGCCAGTTCGACCATCCGAGTGCGGCGACGCATGTTGATATTGTCGACTTCGCGTAGGAAAGTGAGTGCTTGATCTGCTCCCAGCTCACCCGCACGTGCCATGAAAGCACGGATGTCCTTCGGTAGGCAGCCACCACCGAAACCGATTCCGGCGTTGAGGAATCGCCTACCGATTCTCTCGTCGTGGCCGATGGCATCGGCGAGAACTGTCACATCCGCGCCTGACGCCTCGCACACCTCCGAGATCGCATTGATGAACGAGATCTTCGTCGCCAGAAATGCATTGGCTGACGCTTTGACCAACTCCGAAGTCGCAAGGTCGGTCACGACAAAGGGAATACCTTCGTTCAAGAGCTGCTCGTACACTTCACGCGCAACCGATTCCGCACGTCCGGGTCGATGGCGGTCGACCCCGAGCACAAGCCGGTCCGGGTGAAGCGTGTCTTTCACCGCGTAGCCTTCTCGGAGAAATTCCGGATTCCACGCCACCTCGACGTCTTGTCCGGCAGGCGCCAGTTCGCGTGCCCGCGCACCCAGTCGCTCTGCTGTGCCCACTGGCACAGTTGATTTCCCGAAAATAACGGTCGGCCTGGTCAAGAGGGGCGCGAGCGTCTCGATCACCGAATCGACGAAACGCATGTCGGCCGCGAACTCCCCCTTCTTCTGCGGCGTGCCGACGCCGAGGAAATGGATGTCGGCGAACTCTGCGGCTTCCTCGTAGGAGGCGGTGAATCGAAGACGTCCCGCGGCTATGTTGCGGCGCAGCACTTCCTCGAGTCCCGGTTCGTAGAAGGGAACCTCCCCAGCTTCGAGCATGGCGAGCTTGTTCGGATCAACATCCACCCCGAGAACCTCGTGGCCCAACTCGGCCATGCACGCAGCATGTGTCGCCCCGAGGTAGCCGGTGCCGAATACCGCAATACGAGAAGTCATAACGATGTCTGCCTGTCGAAGTCGGGTTTACGTCGAATAATGCTGTAGTACTTCATGTCCTGATCGAATCGACATTCTGTCGATACCACTCCACGGTCGATGCGATCCCCGCACGAAGGTCAATCGTGGGCTGCCACCCCAAATCTCGAAGCTTCCCGATGTCGAGCAACTTCCGCGGCGTCCCGTCAGGTTTCGAATGATCCCATTCGATCTCGCCGTCGAACCCGATCTCGTCAGCCACGATCGCGGAGATCTCCGCGATACTCTGGTCCTCGCCCGTACCGACATTGACGTGTTCTGCTCCGTCATAGTGGTCTAGCAAGTGAAGGCAGGCATCCGCCATGTCGTCGACGTGGAGAAACTCGCGCCTCGGCGTCCCGCTGCCCCAGTTCACGACTGACGCAACTCCATCACGGCGCGCGTCGTCGAAGCGCCTGATGAGGGCCGGCAGCACATGAGAGCCCTTGGCGGAGAAGTTGTCACCCGGGCCGTAGAGATTGGTCGGCATCGCGGAGATCCACGGACGCCCGAACTGCTTTCGAACGGCCTGTACCTGCAGGATTCCCGCGATCTTTGCGATGGCATATGCATCGTTCGTCGGTTCCAAATGACCGGTCAGAAGATATTCTTCGCGAATCGGTTGAGGAGCGAATTTCGGGTAGATGCACGATGATCCGAGGAACAGCAGGCGATCTACGTCGAATTCGGCCGCCGCGTCCATCACGTTCACCTGGATGCGAAGGTTGTCGGAGATGAAGTCCACCGGCAGTGTGCTGTTCGCCAGGATCCCGCCGACTCTGGCTGCCGCGAGAACCACGTTCTTCGGCCTCTCAGCAGCGAAGAATTCGAACACTGCACCGCGGTCGCGAAGATCTAGTTCGGCAGACGTGCGACCGACAAGGCGACTAAAACCGTCGGCTTCCAACCGACGCCAAATCGCTGAACCCACGAGGCCACGATGACCCGCGACGTACACCGCGTCGCTCCGATCGAGGGGCTTCTGCGCGTACTCCCCCGTCATCGAGCGTGCTCCCAATCCACCAGGTTCGGACGGTCGATCCAGGGCTTGCCCTCACACGTCAGAGCCTCGATGTCCGCATCGACCATGATTCGAGCCAGCTCAGGGGTATGCACAGTCGCCTTCCAGCCGAGCTTCTGCTCCGCCTTACCGGCATCTCCGATCAACGCATCTACTTCCGTCGGCCGCAGATAGCGCTCGTCGAAGCGCACGTGATCTTCCCAGTTCAGGCCGGCGTGCTCGAAGGCCACCGTCAGGAAATCCTTGACCGAGTAGTTGCCGCCTGTCGCGAGCACGTAATCGTCCGGTTCGTCGGCCTGCAGCATTCTCCACATTCCCTCCACGTACTCCGGCGCATAGCCCCAGTCGCGGATTGCATCGAGATTGCCCATGTACAAATGGCTTTCCAGACCGGCCTTGATCCGTGCCACCGCTCGCGTGATCTTACGAGTGACGAATGTTTCGCCTCGCCGGGGAGATTCGTGGTTGAACAGAATTCCGTTCACGGCAAAGATCCCGTACGCCTCGCGGTAGTTCTTGGTGATCCAGTACGAGTACACCTTCGCAGCACCGTACGGCGATCGCGGGTAGAAGGGAGTCTGCTCGTCCTGCGGAGGCGGTGTCGCACCGAACATCTCGGAACTGGACGCCTGGTAGAACCTGCATTCGAGACCAGCCATCCGGACTGCTTCGAGCAACCTGATCGACCCGATTCCCGTCGTGTCACCGGTGTGTTCCGGCTCGTCGAAACTCACCCGCACATGGGACTGCGCTGCGAGGTTGTAGACCTCGTCCGGGCGTATCTGTGCGAGAAGAGTGACCAAACGCGCCCCGTCGCTGAGATCGCCGTAATGAAGGAACAGTTTTGCATCCGGCGTGTGGGGATCCACATACATGTGATCGATTCGAGCTGTATTGAACGTGGACGATCTACGAATAAGTCCGTGGACCTCGTACCCCTTGCTCAACAACAGTTCGGCCAGGTATGAACCGTCTTGGCCTGTAATTCCGGTAATCAGTGCACGTTTCACTTGAAACTCCGTCCTCGAAGCAGATACTTGTCTGCGAGTAGTCATCGGCCGAATTGTGTTGTGTGGGAATAGCGAACCCACAAACAGAACTGAGAAACCCTCACGGCATTACTGCCCCCTTGATCCGCGATCTCAAGTCCTCCAGTTCCGCGGCAGCGGAATCCATTCCGCGAAAGATACGGATAGATTCGTCGTGCCCGAGATTCAAGCTGCCACCCGTCGCATCGTCCATCCAGGAGGCCTGCGGCGCGAGTACCGGTTCCAGTGAATCCCTCAGCTTCGGTACCGAACTGGTGCCCGACATCACCGGTATCGATCCGCCTCGAGCGCTCAGGATCAAGACATGGAGGCGGTCACTGATGGTTACGGCAGCGCGCTCGTACAGGGCGCGGACAGCGAACTCCTGTTGCCGATGGGTCACGTCATCGTCCCATCCCACGTACGGAATACCCAGCGTTGCAGCAACTTCGCGATTGTGGCTGTCGTCCTCGGCAACTTGGCAGCAGGCCACCAGATTCAAACCGATTGCCTCGACCTGACTCTGGATCGACCGAAGAACCGCGTAGTTCACCGGCCGGTCATGCCGAAGTGAAAGCAAGGCTATTTCTCGGCGCGCAGATTCTCGGCCTGCAGACTTCGCTCCGTCGGATAGGCCGGCCCGGAACGCGAGATCGGGATAGAACCGACTCTTACCTCGCAGGTACTCACACGTCCTTTTGTCACGTGCCGCGTAGACGTCGGCTAGACCGACGAGGATCTTCTCGGGTACTGCCGCCATTGAGCTTCGCACCTCGATCGACCGTCCCAAAACGAGGACTCGTGTACCGAACATACGAAGCACCGCAAAGACTGTCACCAACAACGAGTGCTTGACGACGCTGGCTGCCGAGGCCCCCAGAACCGCCGGCCCAGGTGCCATCACGATCACTGCCCGCCTTCGGCGCACCGTATCGGACCAAATCGCTCGCCAGAAGCTGATACCCGAATCCATGACCTCGTCGGTTGGTTCCCAATCGAAGGCATCGACGTACTCCGCGCTCATGCTGCCCGAAAAGACAACGGGTCTGAATCCCAGTTCACGCATGTAGTCGACTGCTGTTCGGCGTATCTCGATGTCACCCAGATTGCCCTGAGCTGCTGCAATACTCATGAAGAACCTACGCATGGGGATCCCTCCTCATTGCAACGACAACGACACAAGTCAGCAATGCGGTTTGAAATACATAGCTGAGCGAGAGCGACCACCCCGCTCCGAGCGCCCCGTAACGGGGGGCAGCCAGCACGATTCCGACGAGGCAGATCAAGGTGCTCACAACCGTTATGTAGGAGACAATTTCAACTCTGCCTGTACCTTGCAGAATCGCATTCAATTGGGACGAGATCGCCGCGAAGATCAAACTGAAGCAGACGACCTGCATTACCGGTACCGCGTCTACGTATGCATCGCCCAAAATCGGTGGAACGAGTACAGGTATGACAGCTGCGATCACACCGAAGATCACCGCGCTTGCGATGCATACGTACATCGCGGGTCGCAGAATTCCCTGGGTGATTCGCCCGGTGGTCGAGCGCGCCGCCGCAGGCATGAGTACTGCCGCAAATGATGTGGGGATCAGCCGCAACGGAGTGGTGATACGACTCGTCACGCCGTAGATTCCGGAGACGGCCGGCGACGTGACAAGTCCAACCAGCAGTACGTCGAAGTTGCGCGTCTGAGTAGCAACGGAATTCAACCAGAAGTGGGAAGACTTGCCAATGATCGACTTGTACGAGCGCCTCGATCTGACACGAGTGATCGCCGGTTCGAGCTGAATGGCCACGAAGACAGCGATCATCGAAGAGAACGCGAGGCCGACGGAATACCAGAACACTGCGTCGACTCCTGCGAGCCAAGCGGCCCCGACAAAAACCAGAGCAAGTGCTCGCCGGAGGAGCAACGACACCGCGTTCTGCCAGGTATTCCCGTCAGCGAGTGGTAGCGAGAGCAGGGTCTCGACGTAATTGTCCAGAACAACCCACGCTGCCAACGGCACAACGAACCAAAGCGTCGGCTCGAAGACCGCGGCTACAGCCGCGGTCAATGCCAGCAATGCACCAACGGCCAGGTTGGCGCGGCGCGAGAACTCCAACGTCGACGCGATGAGGGGTTCCTGGTCACCCAACGCACGGATCCGAACCAGAAATGGGGTGAACCCGAAGTTCAGAACGGTCTGAAGCACCAGTCCGACACCATAGGCCGCAGCGAAGATTCCAAAGCCGGACGGACCGGAGACGCGTGCGAGTAGGACCATACTCAGTGCCTGAATCAACGCTCCGACAAGACGTCCGCCGGCGATTCCCGTGAACTGAACCACCAGGGGGTTTGTCATCACCTTCACGTTCCACCGCCCAGGCACTCGAACGACTGCGGAACCCCGGCGCAGCGGGGCCGTGCGCCCTTCATGGTCGTCCGATCGACGAAACCGGGGCGCGGACGATCGAACTCGCCGGAACATCAGATGTAACGAGGGAATTTGCGCCGATAACCGAGTGGTCTCCGATCGACGTACCGCGAAGAACTGTGGACCTGGCCGCAATCCACACACCGTCGCCGATGACGATCGGTCCGTTGTCGAACTCGAAAGTCCGTGACTTTCTGCTGTGACTGCCCGCGCACAGTAAAACGTCTTGCGACACACAACTGTTCGACCCGATACTCACTGGTTCGAGATTGAGGATCCAAGCTCCCTCACCCACCCAAGTGTTATCACCGATCGACAGCTTCCACGGCCAATGGATCTTCACGCCGTGCCGAATCAGGACTGCCTCACCGATCTGAGCGCCGAACAGTCTGAGAATGGCCACTCGTATGCGTGCCGGCACGAACCAGGCCCGGAACAGTGGTGCCACTGCGAGCCACGCGACCTGCACTGACGCCGGACGTCCCTTGTCGTATCCTGCCCCGGTGAATTCGCCGAGGGAGAGCTGCGGGTGTGTCATAGCGCTCGGGCTTGCGTCGGTCGAGTGGGCGAACTGTCTCGATTGATGAGCCCGTCGAAGAGGTCACCGAAGGCGGTGGTGGCAGAGCCGGGAGACAAGGTTTCGTGCACGTACTCCCTCCCGTTTCGCGCGAGTTGATCGGCACGGACGGGGTCGGACACCAGCATCTCTATCTCACGTACCAATGCTTCCGGATTTCCGGCGTCAACACGTACTCCCGCCCCGGACAGAGCGATCTCCTCACCGGAGGCACTGTCCGAAGATGTAGCCGCGACGACGGGTACCCCTGAAGCGAAATACGATGTGAGTTTGCTCGGAACAGCCATACTGCGAAGATCGGCCAACTCGTTGAGAAGTAATGCGTCCGCGGCCCGCAGCACATCGGTGAAGTCTTCGCCCCCAACAGGATCCATGAATTCTATCCCGGCGCATCCGTCGGACAGCTCTTCGAGATGGGCCCGCTGATTCCCGTCCCCCATCAGCACGAATTTGATGTCGGACTGCCGTGACCCGAGTAAATGCGCGGCGTCCACCACGTTCTCGAGCCCTTGCTTGGCACCCATATTGCCGGCATGCAGAACTATCTTCTGTTCCGGCCCCCAGCCCAATCGCTTACGCGTATCTTCTCGGGCGCACGCAGACCGGGAGAGATCCAGGTGGGTCCAGTTCCTGATGACTGTGACGCTGCTCGAGTCGACTCCGAGGATGTCCTGAGCATGCTTCGCAAACCGAGGATGGATCACGACGACGTGATCGGACTTTCGCAAGATCCAGGATTCTGCTCGATCGACGAGTGACGACAGGCCTCCGCTCAGCTGACCGGTCTCGGACGCGCCCAGTCCGTAGAAGTCCTGCACCCACAGCACCACGGGTGTGCGCGACCGAAGGAGCCTGGTCCTGATGACAAATGCCGCCGAGGACAAAAGTGTGGGACTTAAACACAGTATGAGGTCTGCTCGATGGAAAAGAGTTGCCCAGGTCGCCCTCAAAGCGAAGCTTGCCTCCATCAGAATTCTTCGCAGAAAGCTGGGATTCCGAGGGATGTAGTGACGAAGTCTTTGCACTGTCAGATTTTCTGACTGCTCTACGGAAGACAGACCTGAGAAGCCATCCATTTTTCGCCAGAATGGATAGTGCGGATACCCTGTCACCACTCTGACGTCAGCACCAGCATCCGCTATCGCATTTGCCAAACCCTCCGTGTAGGGAGCGATACCGGTTGGCTCAGGAGAATAGTTGATTCCCACGATCAGGATTTTATTTCCCTGATTATCCATCGTGCTCATTTCCCTTTTTCAGCTCACTCAGGACGGTAGTCCGTGCACAGCTTGCAGGTGTGCACTTCTCTGCGTGTCACTCTCGAATCGTTCGCCGACTTTCCGTGCCGGCACTCCGACATTCACCGAGAAACTCTCGACGTCATTGGTCACGACCGAACCGGCTCCGATAACTGCACCGTCACCTATCTTCACACCGCTCAATATCACCGAACAGGCACCTATCCATACATCTGTTCCAATTTCGACAGAATCGCGGGCACCAGGCTCACGGTCCCCCACCCACGTCGACGCGAGCATCGGAATACCCACCTCGTTGATCGCGTGGTCTTCGCGCCCCACGATGTAGACGTTCATGCCGATCATGACGTGGGATCCGATGGAACCGTCTACCTGAATAACGGTCCTCGGTCCGACGCTGACATTATCGCCGATATTCAGTCGGTGTGGCGCACTGACGATAGCTCCGCGGCCGGCATCGAAGTCGCGCCCTACTGAAACATTGCCGTTCGATATCGCGAGTCCATTCATAATTCCGCGAAGGGCTCGCCTGACACCTGACGGTAGGCGTGATCGGTTGCTCATCGTACGACCATCTCCTTGGGCCATCCCTCTTTGTCGAATTCGACGACCTGACCTCGCAACGCAGCAGAGATCCCCGACGCCATGGTTTCGGCGGAATAGAGATCCCCGACCTTCGCTGAAACTTTCTCCGCTGAAACGGGATTGGCGACAAGGTGGAGGAAGTACTCTCGCAGCGCCACAGCCAGCGACTCCTCGGTCGTCGGCGAGTAACTCTGCATAGGACCGACAGCAGCAAGTTCGATCTCGGGGGCGTGCGGGGCGTCCTCGGGGTACAGCATCGGGACTCCGAATCCCAAGCTCTGAGTGACACTCAACCCGACGTATCCAGGAGAGATCGACATGATTGATCGTGCGTAGATTTCAGCAAGTTCGATCGGACTTTCAATACGTCCGTGTACCACAACGGACTCTTCTAGACCTAGATCGACAATTTGCCGTTCTATCGTTTCCACTGCATTTCCGAAACCTACGATTTCCAACACGGCGCCCTCGTCTACGAGGCCTGATCGGTGGAAAGCAGGAACCAATTGATCGACGTTCTTCTCGGCAACCAATCGGCCGACATAGACTATTGATTTACGCGATTCACCGATGTTGCCAGCGTTGATGTCAGCGCGTTTGTACAAAGAATTGGGTGCAACCCAAACTGGTTGGCCTGGAACCTCGAGCTTGGCTGGGACCACACTGGCATACCCGTAAAGAATGGTCCCCTGAGACAAGCGGCGCATCGTTCGCCGAAGGAAGGCCGTCTTCGACGAAGAACCTTGCCTGGGGTGCAAATGCCCCCATAGAAGCGTACGGCGACGCGCTATTCGTCGAAGGACCAAAATACTCCACGATGTGAGACTACGGGGGTTCAAATCCAGGATAGTTACGGAAGCTGATAGCGGATTTCTCCAAGAACCCACCTGAAGAAGAATCTTGTCACCGAAGATTCCGATCCGTCGAACGCGGTCGTAGAAATCCTTGTCGATGCCAGTTCGCACCGTGGAGTCCAGCCCGTAGTCCGAAGCCAGGATATCGAGATTTCCTTCTTCCATCTCACGCAACACCTCGATGCACGGATTCCGATAGGTTGGAATCACCGCCAGATACATCGAGTATTTTGTTGATGACATCGAGCCTGCTCTCCCAAAGTTCTCATCGAGCAACACCGATTGGCCAGTGTGCATTTCGCAGTTCCCTTGCTTCGGATCCCAGGCAGAGTTCGCCGGGAATGACGAATCGGATTCGCTGTACGAATACCAACACGAAAGACTGACTGGACGGATCAGTATGCGCCGTCACTCGCCATTACGGCTTTGAGCGTCTTCACGACGATCATCACGTCACCGACCATCGACCAGTTGTCGACATAGGACAGATCCAGCCGAACGGTTTCTTCCCACGAAAGATCCGAGCGCCCGCTCACCTGCCACAAACCGGTGATACCCGGTTTGACCAACAGTCGCCTTTTCACAGCCCCGTCGTATGCCTCTACCTCACGCCTCAACGGTGGCCTCGGACCAACAACGCTCATCTCGCGACGGAGCACGTTGACGAACTGAGGCAACTCGTCGATCGAGAACTTTCGAATGACGCGCCCCACCTTGGTAACCCGAGGATCGTCACGCATCTTGAACAGAACGCCGGCGCCCTCGTTATCCGATAGCAGGCTGTCCACCTGCGTATCTGCGTTCTGAACCATCGATCGGAACTTCAGCATCGGAAAAGGAACCCCGTCCAATCCCATTCGCTCCGACCGATAGAGCACAGGACCCCGACTGGTGAACTTGACTGCCAACGCTGTCACGATCAACACGGGACTGATCAGAATGAGAATGAGAGATGCGAAAACGACGTCGAAGGCAGTCTTGGCGAACCGTTGAGCACCATGGTATCGCGGGCGTTCGACGTGAATCAGCGGAAGGCCCGCCACCGGCCGCATCGACAGTCGCGGACCGGAAACATCCAGGATTCCCGGTGCCACAACAAGATCGACGTCCTTGCACTCCAGATCCCACGCCAGCTTCCGCATACCGTCGTAGCCGAGGTGTTCCGTCGCCGTAACCGCAACCGCATCTGCACCGACCAAATCGAGTGCGTCAGTCACGTCGTGCTCGTCCCCGAGGACCGGTATTTCGTTGCCGTCGACCACTATGACTCTGTCGCGACGACCTAGTTGACTGGGTTGGCAGACGCCCACTACTCGGTACCCGTCACCGGGAGCCCGTTCGAAGGTCTGGGCCATCTTCTTGACTGCGACCGGGCTTCCCACGACCAAAACGGACGTCTGGAAATCGCCGCGAGACCTTTTCCGCGCGATCACCTTTCGCCAAATCCAGCGGCTTGCCATCAGCGCGGTCAGACCGACCGGAAATGCGAAGGCCAGATAGAGCCGTGCGATGTCCAACTGCAACAGCAGGCTGACAATCGCAATGAGCCCGAAGAGGCGAACTGTCGCGACGAAGATTCGTCTGTACTCTTCGGGGCCGCTGCCGATCACGCGAATCGATCGAGTGCGGAAGATCCCCAAAGACGATAACCACATCGCCGCCAATGCAATTGACACACCGGTGTAGCTGAGTTGCCCGAGGATTCCGGGGCTTACCGCACGGCCGTCTCCGCCGAATCGTAGCCATTGAGCCATGAAGACCGTCGCCACGATGATCACCGAATCGCCCAGGAACAGCCTTCTGCGGTATGCCGTTTCCCATTCCCTCCGAGAAGTCGATCCGCGGCGGAGGTCGGGCACTGCGCGGGGAAGCGTGTGCTTGGTCTTGCCCAGTGTGGACACGTCGAGCGCCGTCACGTGATCAGTCCCTTCCTCATTCGTGGAATCCGTGTGTCATTGAATCCGTGTGTCGTTGACAGGTGTTGAGCGTGATTCACCAGATTCGAGCAATCCACTGGAACAGCAAATTGCTCGCTTCGATTCGAAGAGTGCAATTGTTCGAGAATCGGAACGCTCTCACGCTCCGATTGGATTACATTTCAGCACTGTCCGAGCCCAGGATCAAACGCAAAGTCATCCCAGTTCAGGCCTGTAGCCGCCCGCACCCCCACCTATTCCAATGTGGCGCCAGCGCAAGCGCTTTGCCTATCGCCCTTCGGAGGCGGATCGACTGGAACAACAGGATGAGAGATCGATTCAGAAGCAACTATCGCGTTACCTCGACGAAAGTGTGACGAACGGAAGGACCTTACTCGCCAGTAGGCGGTTGCCACAGGGCATCGCATTACCGATACCGCCTGAATAGAGGATCATTTCCATTGGTAACCAACGCTATGACTTTCGCCGACAGAAGGTGCCTGCGCCGTTGGGGACCTACGTCCCCGGCAGGGATCTTGGTCCCTATTGCCGATCCGATGTGCAATTCGAAGGCGAATAGCCCTACAGCCCTTGCTGATACAGGCATCAACATCGGAACGAGAACAGGTCGATCGTCCAGTTCGCAGCAAATCGGCCTCGAAAAGAAATTTTCCTTCGTCTCAACATGTGAGATTTTTGTTCGGCTTCGGCTATCCCACATCGCCCGGTGTTCGGATTCGCACCTTGCGATCGATCACGTAAGGTCGACAAAAGTCGGGTTCGCTGACACAACCTCGCTGCAGCCGACACGGCCGGAGTAGACGACCAGTTCGAATAGGACTACATATCTTGAAGATTCGCGACCTACGCACGCAGTCGGGAATTATCCCCCGCCTCACAGTACGTTGGCTGATGATTGCAGCCGCGACAATCTTTGCTTTCTGGCCCACCTGGACCAATTTGTGGAGGAGCACCGCAAGCGGTACCGCCATCGGCTACGTTTTCGTCCTGCCCCTTCTCTGCCTGATAGCCGCAGTCGGAACAGATTTGCGACGAGGCCCGGACCTTCCGATCCACGACCGCGAGACCGACAAGATTGTCGGCGGTATCGGCTTACTTGTCTCTCTGGGTTTACAAGCACTCCTCATGCCACGTTTTGCCGAGAACTATGAACTGATGCATATCGATGTAATCGCCGCATGGGTATTCGTTTGGAGCGCAGCGGTTCTCATGTTCGGTCTGCGTCCGGTGAATCGCTACTGGGCAATCTGGGTTGTTCCAATCGTTCTGGCGCCGCTCATCTACCGCACGCTGGCAACTGAACTCGGCGGCACACGATTCGACTACAGCATCATCATGGTGTTGGTCGCTTCGGCCGCAACGACGATCGCCGTCAGTAGGACCTGGAGACGGGGATTCGCCGGGTTCGTCGGCTCGTCCATCCTGGGTGCTGCTTTGGTCTACTACCTCTCCAGTCACTACCCGACTGCACCCTTGTTCAGCGTCCAGCTGCTACCAGCACTAGGTAGCGCGTTACTGGTAGGCGGGTTCTTCTACCTGTACGAGCGACGAGGAAGGTCATGGAAGCCGTTCGAGCGTCCGCTCCGGAATCCTTCGACGTCAACCAGCAACTGGACGATCCTGGTGGTGTTCGCCGCGGCGATCGTGATGTTCTTTACGCCGGTCCCCACCGCTCAGAGCGTTCCGGTCTCGGTAGGCCCGCCGGCGACTGCCGATCCACGCCTCGTCCTCCCCGTTGGTTGGCATGAAATCTCGACCAATGAATACGATTGGCCGAGAAAATACTTCGGTTCCACTTCGGCACTCACTCGCCAGACGATTCGTGCTGATACGCCCAATCCTGCCTGGGACACCCAGATGCGCCCACGCACCGTCCAAATGGACGTTGTTCAAGTGCGTCGCCCCTCTACCCTGTCTGTCTATCCGAGCAATACAACCTATGATCTCCAGAACGCACGTGTCAGTCCCACCGTACGAGTTGAGTTGAGTCGTGGAGTTGTCGCGGAAATGTACACAGTTGTCGACGACTCCCTCCTACTCACTTGGAGCAACCTCAATTTCGTGTGGACACGCGGCGACGGTGCCGCACAACGCGTCACACTCTTGACGGTGGACAATCATGAGCCGAATGCCTTGTTCCCCGAACCGAAACCATCGATGGCTTCGAATGGAAGCAACACCTTGGCCGTTCTACTCAGAGGCCGGATATCGACTGTAGACAGCGAATCTCAGTACAAGGATCTAGGTATGCTCCAGTCACTCGGAAGGCTCGTCGTGGAGGCACAGAAGTGGTAGATCCCGAACTCTCGCTTGAGAGTGAAAGCTCTGAAGAATTCAAACGGGCCGCACTCCACGACGCTGTGAACGGACTGCGTGAACGCAAACCGATTTCATCGGCATCAGTTGCGTTCTATCCGTGGCAGCGCAACATCCTGCTCCTGATTCTCGTGGCCACCATGGTGTGTCTGATCTTCTTCCTTACTCCCACGCTCATCGTTCTCACCTTGGCATGCACGATCGGGTACGTGTGGGCGATGGTGGATCGACTCGTGCTGTTCACACGAGGTTTGGATGCTTCCTCGATCGTGACGATCAGCGATCAAGAGGCAAGCTCGCTTTCAGATGAAGAACTCCCGCACTACACAATCCTTGTTCCGGCATACAACGAACCGGAAGTAGTCGGAGACCTGATTTCCGCGATGCGAGCGATCGACTACCCCTCGGACAAATTGCAGGTGCTGTTGCTCCTCGAAGAGGATGACACTGTCACTATCGAAGCTGCGACTGCCGCCGGAGTCGATGCTGTGGTGAGTATCTTGAAGGTCCCTGCTGCAGATCCCCGCACCAAACCCAAAGCCTGTAACTACGGATTGCACTTCTCTACGGGCGAGATAATCACCATCTACGACGCCGAGGACTCTCCGGATCCGCTCCAGTTACGCCGTGTGGTGGCAACTTTCGCAAAACTTCCATCGAATACTGCGTGCGTTCAGGCGAAACTCGCATTTCACAACGGAACTCAGAATTTGTTGACCGCATGGTTCACGGCCGACTACGCCCTCTGGTTCAATTTCATCCTCCCGGGGCTGATGCGCAGTCAGTCACCGATTCCTCTGGGGGGCACGTCCAATCACCTTCGACGAAGTGTGCTCGACGAGATCGGCGCCTGGGATCCCTTCAACGTCACGGAGGACGCAGATCTGGGAGTTCGCATCGCCGAGAGCGGCTACCGGACCGCTGTTCTGAACTCGACGACGTTGGAGGAGGCCAACAGCGACACGATCAACTGGATCCGACAACGCTCACGCTGGTACAAGGGCTACCTGCAGACTTGGTTGGTTCACATGCGTCAACCCGTGAAACTGTGGCGCGGACTCGGCACGGTCGGATTTCTACGCTTCACGATCTTGATGGCGGGGACACCCGTCGTGGCGACGCTGAACATGGCATTCTGGCTGATCAGTCTCGGTTGGATCCTCGGCCAGCCTGAGGTCATCCACGACGTATTTCCCAACTACGTCTACTTTCCGGCACTCGTGTCGCTCGTTTTCGGTAACGCGGCAGTCCTTTACATGAACTTGGTGGCGTGCCGCGAGACGCGGAATCCCATGCTGCTGATTGCCTGCCTCACCGCTCCGCTCTACTGGGTACTGATGAGCATCGCTGCCATAAAAGGCACCTATCAGTTGATACGCAATCCGTCTTACTGGGAGAAAACCTTCCACGGATTGAACACGTAACCTCAGTTCCCGATCGGAGATTGTTGCGCCGGTTGAGCTTTGGAGCTCGCGGTCTGATCGCTGTCGGTCGAAAGACATGCAAACGCGAGTACGACCGGTAGCCAGTAGTATGCCTGCTCGAAAAATGCCGATGTCAGAGCGAACGTCATCATCGAGACCAGAACGCCGGCGGCGGCGGCGTTCTTGCCGGACTTCATCGATCTGAACGCAACCAATGCCGTCGCGCAGATGATCAGTGCCACAGCCAGGGCAAGCACAACCCCGCCTTGGTACCAGGATCGTAGAAATACATTGTGGACGACTGTGACGTTGTCGAACGAGGCCGCATTGGCCGCGTTCAAACCCACCCCGGAGAGCGGATGCGCACGAATAGAATCCCAAGCGAATCCGTAAGTGTCGTTACGGATCTCCAGAGTGCTGACGGCCTTGGTCTGCCCGGTGACCTGAAGGTATCGATCGGCCGGCGTCTCCAGGTGCTTTCCGAACTCGGTGTAGGTGATTGCGATCCAGAAGAGAACGGAGGCACCGGCAAAACTCTTGACGATGGTGGTGATCTTCACTCGCGAAGAAATTGCCACGACGATCAATCCGATCGCGCACGCCGACAACGAACTCAAACTACCGGTTGCCAGCAGCCCCACCGCATTCACAATCGAGATCAGCACCAGAACGACCCGATTTCCTACCTTTTGCACTGCAGCTCCCAGGCACAGAATCAGCGCAAGTGAGGACATGATGCCCAGAACGTTCGGGTGACCTGCCAGACCTGGAGCACGACCGTTCACAACACCGAAACCGAAGACGGATGAACCCGCCAATTGGACAGCGGCGACCAGAGCAGAAACCGATTGGCTTGCTATGAACGCAATGCATACCCGCCTGACAAAATTCGGATCGCGCCGGACATTGGCGACCATCACAAATATTCCGAGCCCTAGAACAATGAAAAGTTGGATTCCAACGTAAAGATTTCCGGTGATATCACTGCCACGCGTCGCTGTTATCGTGGCGACGAGAGCGGCGTAGCCGGCGATCAACCAGACGCCTACAAACTGCGGCCGAGCAACTCGTCCCAGCGCTACTGACGCCACGATGACCGCAAGCACTGCCATCGCCCACAACTGCGTGACGGCGCCGGGCAACGAGCGGTATATCGGAACTACGATCGCGATGGCCATCCACACGGCGGTAGTCGGCGACAAAGGAATTCTGCCTGTTCGCCCTGCCGTCGGAGCGGCATCATCCCGAAGGCCTTCAGGTCTGACTTCACTCGGCGTTGTCACTGAGTTCCCGCTTCCGACAATCGAATTTTTTGCATTTCACCCTCAATTTCACCCTTCGCCGACGCCGGGCTGAATAATCCCCGCTCAGCGCAGAAGTCCGCCTCTGTCGGCGACGTCGCGTAACTGCAAATAAGCGAATCGTCGTCGTAAAACTTTGCCACGACATGGCAGATATCCAATTGTCCTCGACTCGTGGCCGAAAGGAAGTGGCATATACCTCTCGGCTCAGGCAATATGACCGCTATGAGTGGTTTCTCCGCATGGGTCGAGAATCAACTGGAACTTCGCTCGTTCGGCGACATCCAGGAAGCTGCGCGTGCGCTGAAGATTCGACCTTCCGAGCTCAGTCGATGGCTGTCGGCCAAGCGCCCTCCCACGCAGGACACGATGCGGACGGCATGCCAGGTCTTCGACGCTCCGATCATGGAGGTCCTCGTAGCCGCCGGTTATCTGACCTCGGAGGAAGCGGAGCCGGGAACGACTCCACCGTCGGTCATCGCGACGATTGCGACACAGTCCCTGGTGGACGAACTCACCCGACGCGGTATCGCCCAACGCAGCGAATGACTCCGGGCTACCGACATTCACATACGCACTAACCGAAAATGGTGCGAATTCTCTTGCACCACAACATATTTCGACCTCACCTGTCATGGACGGCATTCTTCAGTACGTCAACTGCGGATCCGGCTGATCCAATCGTTCCTTGAGCCAGACTCGCAACTCCGGACCGTACTCGGTGCGGCTGAGCGCATGGTCGAGAGAAGCCCGCAGAAAGCCACCCGGGTTACCCAGATCATGGCGGGTTCCGTGATGGACGACGACGTGAACCGGATGCCCCTCCGCGATCAACAGCGCTATCGCATCCGTCAGCTGCAGCTCGCCACCTTGCCCAGGCGAGATTCGCCGGAGCGCATCGAACACGGCGCGATCGAGCACATAGCGTCCGGCTGCGGCGAGGGTGGACGGAGCATCCACGGGGTCCGGCTTCTCGACCATGCCGACGACTGCGAGCACGTCTGGGTCATCGCCTTCTTCCGGCGCGCGGACGTCGAATACGCCGTACGCACCCACACGATCGGGCGCGACGTCGAACGCGCACAGCACAGAACCACCACGCTCGGCGCGTACCTTCGCCATCGTGTCGAGAACGCCGCAGGGGTGGACCAGATCGTCGGGAAGCAACACCGCGAACGAGTCCTCGTCCGCATCCAGCACCGATTCGACGAGACCGACAGCGTGTCCCAATCCCAGCGGAGACTCTTGCACAACCGGCTCCACCGAGATCAGACCTGGAGCCCGACGCACACGCTCTAGTAGATGATGCTTCCCGCTGGCGGCGAGCTTGCCCTCGAGCACCAGATCCTCGACGAAATGCCCGACGACCGATGCCTTGCCCGGCGCTGTCACGATCACCAGACGTTCCGCGCCTGCTTGCGCCGCTTCACTTGCGACGAGCTCGATCCCGGGTGTATCGACCACGGGGAGCAACTCTTTCGGAACCGTCTTGGTGGCCGGCAGGAAACGTGTCCCCATCCCGGCGGCCGGCACCACTGCAGTCTTGAAAGGCCGTTCAGCGCACCCAGTCATCGTTCACCTTTCCGCTCACGCGATGCTCCACACACTTACCGTTACGCGCATGCAGCGGTCGTCCCCTCATTTCGACGACCGAAAGCTCACATCGCATGTACAGCCTGCGCACAAGGTCTACCGGGCAGCCGATGCTGTCGCAAGTTGACCCGAACTCGGAATTCGTTGCGCGCGAGAGCTACACACCACCCCTCGTTGTCACTTCTACGAGATGCACAACGCGCTCCGCTCACTGCCCGTTACCGCAGCGAACGGTTGTCGCCCTTTTTCGACGTTGACCACGGCGGGACGTGGCTACTGGCCAAAGAGACAGGTACGACGCAACTTACGAGCTCAGCACCTCGACCGGACCGTCCCCAGTCGACCCGGACGTAGGTCCTGGAGGCGTCGCGCAAATGGTCCCGTGCGACTCCACCGGCCTTCAAGTTCGGTTATCCGCAGGTGAATGCCTCTGAATGCCATTGAATACGAACGAAATACGGGTATCGAGTAACGATGCCAGGTTCAGGTTGTTATCAAATCGTGACCATGCTCCCACTTGGCGGAACTCCCAGTGGACTACTAGCAGTGTCCTAGCTTGCCAGTGAAGCGATCACGTCGAAGAGTGGATCGTCAGGCCCGATGTCCATCGTGCATTCGTTAGGCCGTGGATCCGGTACGAATGCCCACAGGAGAGCGCCGGCCGTGCCGGCCGCCTTCTGCCCCGTCAGCTTCGTCTCGATATTCGTGGCTCTGGTCGCCAGTGATTCACAACTACCCGCCAATTCGCCTGTCTCGGCGACCAACAACGGCTTCCCGACGTTCGTCGCCTGCTCGATACGTCGTGCCAGTCCGTTCCACTGGTCGCCCGGAAGCGGCACCCCGTCGGCTCCGTAGTCGTGATACTGCAGAACGTCGACGAAGTCGGACTCGCTCAGGTATTGGTAGTCGTCACCCGCAGTGCCGCACTGACCGCCCCCGACGTATCCGGCCGTGATCAGAGTGTTCGGATCGATCGCTCGAAGTTCGGCGCCTGCCGTGTCCAAGAAGTCCCGCAACACCTGCGCGGAATCAGACGGGCACGTTCTTGTCCACCAGTTGCAGGCGGCATCGGTACACAGGCTCGGTTCCGGCTCCCCCACCAATTCCCACGCCGCGACGGAAGGCTCGTTCTTCCAGCGGTCGACGGCGGTGTGCATCCAGTCCTGGAAGCTCATGGTGGCTCGACCTGGGATCAGGTTCGCGACCTTCCAGTCGTCGGTGTACCAGTCCCTGGATTTGAACAGCCCGTCATCGCACCCGCTGTCCTGGGGTGAGAGCACCGGAATCGTGAACTGGTTGTGCCGCGCGGCAGCGTCGAACACGGCATCCATCGGTCCGAAATCCATCTCTCCGGACAACTTGTTCACCGCGAGCGCCTGGAAGGCGTTGAAACGCGTGACGGAGTTCGGCGGCAGCGAACCGAAGTACGCGTCGAGGTCGACCATCGCGCCACAGCCGAAGTTCACCGACCAATCGGTGGCCAGTTGATAGGCATTCAGCCCGGTAGGCCACCACGGCTGTCCGTCGAGCGTCAGTCCGCTCGACGACGCTCCGACCCGGACCGTCTTAGGCGAATCGGCAACCACCGGCGTCGTGAACATTCCTGTCACCACCGCGACGGTTGCGAAGCCGACTACAGCGGCAGCGATACGGCGACGCACTGTGCGTCGCACACGCGGACGCGCTTCTTCAGAAGACATCTACAACCATCCACGTCATACGGACAATCCTCCCACACGAATTGCCTCATCGACCCGTTTGACGTTCACCGGTGACGCGATACAAACGCCAGGCCGAAGGGTCCATCCCGCCGTCGTTGGGTACCTCGAGCACGAGCGCTCCCACACCGCCGGCACCGGTGTCGTACATCGTCGGATAGCGCCGATTGACCGCGTCCGACACACCGCGACCGGTATTCGGAACCGACAGGATGTATTCGACGTGATGTTCGGCCGGGTTGTTCAGTACGCGCACGAAGTCCGCATCGGAGGGCACGACGAATTGCCGAGGGTTGTTCGACGACGCCACGACGGCATAGCTCTGCACGGTGTCGAGCAGAACCGATCCCTCCGGCAGAGCCAAGTCGTCCAGGTACCTGGCAATGCGACGCTCGGCCGCAAACGTGCGCAGATTCGTCTGCTCCTCGAGGTTCTGCCGGCCCGGAATGATCGCGCTGGCAATGGAATGCTCGAGCACTGCGATCCGCGCATTACCCATCGCGACAAACGTGACCAGCGTCGAGCCGACCAGCAAGCACAGAGAGATCACAAGAGGTAGAGACGGTCCCGCCTGCTCGGGGTACGTCGACACCGAGCGCGACGCAGCAGCCCCCGGTCGACGCGTGACGACCGGCGCTCCGCGAGGAGCGATCAAGACGACCAACACGAAACACAGCGGAATGATCGAAATGTAGAAGCGCAGTAGGGGAAACGTCGATCCCATCACGTACAGCAAGGTTTGGGCGCCGAGGATGGCGCCGAACAACACAAGAGGCACGACCACTTCGGTGTCCCGCCGCCGAAGTGCGTAGATGACGGCCAGGACCGCGAACACCGGGAGCGCCGGCCCGAGGACGGCCATTTCGGTAATCGAGAACCCGAGGCGTGCAATCGGTGAGTCGGTTCCGGCACCAGCCTGCTCCAGGATGGAACTGTTTCCGTACACCGACGAGAACTGTTGGAACGCTTGACCGGTGATGAGCCAACTGGCAAACGACCACAAGGCGAAGGCAAGGAATCCCGGCATCATCACGACGGCACCGTCGAGCGCTGCTGCCCAGAGCCGCAAGCCAGGTCCCGCGCCCTCGCCCCGCTCCTCCGCGGTCGGGCGGAAACGAAGCCAACTCACCACGGTCACCAGCACCACTGCGACAAACAGCGGTGCCAATGCGTCGTAGCGGGTCAGGTACGCCAGAGCGAACGCGAGGCCGGCACCGATGAGGTCGTGGACGTCGTCGCTTCGCATCCACCGAATCAGTCGACGTGTCGCCCACAGAACGAAGAAGAGGAACGGAGCTTCGCTCATTCCGCTCGCCGCGTACATGACGATCATCGGATTGGCAGCGAACAGCACGGTCAAGATGACGGTGACCCATCGCGTACACCCACGGTCACGACTGATCCCGCGGATCTGAATCACAGCACCAGCCATGAAGGCCGCGGACATCACGACCGCAGTGATGTTCCACCGCAGCAGATCCGGCCACCAATGACCCATCAGGCCCATCGGAATCTGGACTGCCGCCGTCAACGGGGTGAACACGAATCCGATCGCCGCGAAGTGCGGATCACGGCTGAGCAACATCGCCGATACCGCGGCGACGCGACTGAGCGAATCGGTGAAGATGAACCCGATACCCGCGTTCATCCACACGCCCAACGCGGTGTAAATCGCGAAGAGGACGACGAACATCGGCCAGGGCTTCCGGCCCGGTAGATCGTGGACCGCGACGGACAGGGCCGGGCGATCGATGACGGTCACTGTCCGCGACGCCGAGCCACGAGCACACCACCGACGGCGACAGCGATCAGAACCACGGTCCCGAATCCGATCCAGCCGATCGTGACCGCGCTCAGTCCGGTCTCCTCTTCGGCCGAGGTCGCAGTGCCCAACGGGGCGACGTTGACTCCGACGTCGAACGGCTCTCCTCCGCGCGGTGCGACCAGGAGATCACCGGTCAGTTCTGCGAACCGGTCCTTTCCACCTTCCAACCAGTTGAGCAGGCCGTCGGCATCGGCCGCATCACTCGCAGATGTCAGCGCCACCACTTCGTTGTGCGAACCCGAAACCACCTGCAAGGCACCGTACTGTCCACCGAATTCCAGACCCTGCAAGCGCAGGAGCCCTTGATCTGCGGTGTCCATGGGTAGAGCCACCGGAGTGGGCAGCGTCCCGTCCGCCGCGATCAACAACGCCGGCAGAGAGCTGGTCGCCGCGTCACCGAACGGGAGCACACGCGGTTGCAACGGAAGATAGCTCAACCGCTGCATCGTGACGACGAGGCGCTGCGCTCGAATGAGATCTGCGAAATCACCGTGACTCAAACCGACATCGAGTGTGGGCAGCATCGACTGCGGCAATGCCTCGAATCCTCCAGGTGTCGGCGGGAATCCGGTAGTGGACGTGATGGTGCTGGCCGGATCGACAGTGAGCGAAGACGGGCTACTGGTGCCGCACTGGAAGTCGCCGGTGACATCCATCGACACCTCGAACGTCAAGTCGCGACGCAGGAGTTCGTTCGGAACATCGACGCCGATGTCGAAGCGCCCAGTCTCGTTCACCGTCTGCGAGGCGAGCCGTGTATCCCCCAGCGAGATCGACAGTTCTCCGTTGCGCGAATTCGGCAGCGGCACATAGGAACCGATCATCCGGATCGACACGTCCTTCATCGGACGGCCAAGTTGAGACTGACTGAACGGGACGTCGACCTCGATGTGATTGAGACCGGAGGCCGTCAACGTTCCGAGCTTCAGCTCACCGACGGTGATGGCGTCCTGGGAAATCTGGGCAACTGTGTTGTCCGGCGACGCCAGCGCTCTGCTCGCCG
This sequence comes from Rhodococcus sp. P-2, assembly GCF_016598535.1. Lineage (GTDB taxonomy): Bacteria > Actinomycetota > Actinomycetes > Mycobacteriales > Mycobacteriaceae > Rhodococcus_F > Rhodococcus_F baikonurensis. Next base: position 5,548,867 of record NZ_CP066779.1, read on the forward strand.
CCCAGTAGCCGTCGAAGTTCGCCGCCAAGAGACTGACTTGAGGAACGAGAGTCTTGTCGTCCCCCGAAATCCGCAGCACGGGTGAACCATTCGGAGTCGCCGCGAGATCGATGCCGGCGTCCCCACTGTTGCCGATCACTACAGCCCGCTCGAACAGTCCCGGCTCGGCGGACGGTAAGCTCTGGCCGTTCGGCAGCTGCTCCACCACCACGGCGTCAGGCTGACTTCCGTACTTGTTGACAATCGCCGCACTCAGTTGCAAAGCCGCACTCTGCTGCGACCTTGCTGAACCATCCGTGACGTAGATGGTCGCCTTCCTCAAAATCGGCGGAAAGAAGGTTGCAACAGTCATAGGCTGCTGCTCGGCACCGTCGTAGGTGACAAAGGCGTCCCGGAGTGCAAGGGGCTGGTATCTCGTTCGGTCGTAACAGCGGTCGTCGACGGGAACGAGATGAGCGATCATCGACACGGTCACGCTGCGGTCGACCACTTCGAGACCTTGCAGGGGAACCGAAATCGGCAGTCCGGTTCCGGCTTGCCCGGCGTCGAAGTCGACACGGCTCACCAATCTGCCGTCGGCAGTCACTTCGAGCCAACCTCTACTGAAGTCGGTCGGGGCAGTCAGGATTCCGGTCACGGCTGTTGCAGTGAGTCCGTCCGGTACCGGCACGGTCACCAACACGGGTGCGTCATCGGAGGAGAACACGATGTCCGTCCCTCGGCCGAGTTCGGTGAAGGAGATCGGAGTTGTGGCTGCGGCGGCGACCGACGTATCCGTGTCGTCCTCGAAATCCTGGGCCGAGGCGACACTGCCGAGCGGAAGTAACAAAGTCACCGCGACAGCCACCGGCATTGCCAGCGCGCGCGTCAGCCAGGTTCGAGAGTGGCCCATCAGCGTGTCTCCTCGACATTTCTTGTTTCCGCGCAATCACCAAACACAAATCACGAGTAGCAATCTCGCCAGTTCGTGACGGTCGCAGGTCCGATCGCACCATTACGGACAAACGAACCATAACGACCAATTTGTGCGTTTGGCTAATTATCCCGACCGGCGAGACTTTTGTTACGGCGCGTCACATGATTAGCAATCGCTGCCGCTGGGAAGCCGAAAGAAACCGTCCGAAAGCCCGTCAGTACGCCTGAACGTCCGTCCAGTCTGAACACTTCGCGGGCGGATAAATCTCAGATAAGGATGCTGTGACGATCAATTCGATCATCCCCACCGGCAAGAGCGCGATCGGAAAGCTGGTCGGCGCGCCTTTGCACTTCGCATCATCGCTACGTATGGCCAGGGTTTTTCACCCTCACGGGATCGAACTGAAGGGAACGTTGAAGCCGGCCACCCCTTGGTGGCCGGTATCGGAGTCCTCGACGATTTCCGTCACCGCTCGAATGTCGAAAGCCCTCGGAACACCGGGAGACCTACCCGACATACTCGGCCTGGCGCTTCGGTTGCACGAGGTCGGCGCCGATGAAAATCCGTGGGACATTCTTCTCGCAACATCAGGACTTTCTACCTTCTCGAAAATGTTTCCAGCTCCGGCTTTCTCGTGGAACGGCGCGCGATACAGCACACTGGTTCCTTACTCACGCGCAGGCGGTGCGGCGGCGTGGCTGATCGTGACACCGCGCGGCGTCCACCCGACCGGCACTTCTTTGTCGGCATTGAAAACGGCGGTCGATCATTCCCCTCTGCACTTCTCCGTGTACCTCGCGAGAATTCAACTTCAGTTGATACCGATCGGGCATCTCTGTCTCGACGAGGTCGAGGACCACCCGGATTGCCTCCAGCCGTCCTTCGATCCGGTTCTGAACAGGCCCGCCCACATGCGCATGCTTCCGGAGTGGCTCGCAGAAACGCGCAAGTTCGCGTATCGCGGTAGCCGCAACGGCCGAGGAGACACACAAAAGCGCGGTTGACCGGACTTGCCGATCAACCGCGCCGATGCTCACTCAGCTTGTGAACTTGTCCTTGATATCCGAGACCTTGTCACTGACGGTGTCTCCGGCCTTCTTGACCTTTGCCTCGCCCTGATCGGCAACACCTTCGGCCGCCAGATCATCGTTGCCCGTGGCATTTCCGAGCTTTTCCTTCGCCTCGCCGATGAGATCCTCAGCGCGGTGCTTTGCCTTGTCGATGAAGTCAGACATGTATTTCTCCTTCTTTGATTCGGTCGTGCATACGGCCGTGGGATTCGGTCGTGGATTCAGTCGAACTCGAACAGCGTGGAAAAAATGTGTCAGCGTTTTCCGGTGACTGCCTTGACCAGGAACAGCAAGATGACAGCGCCGAGGAGGCAAGTGAGGAAGCTGAAGATCCAGCCGGCGCCCTCGACATCTACGCCGAAGACTCGAAGCAGGAAACCACCGATCAGGCCGCCGATGACACCGACAACGATGTTGAGGAAGATCCCCTGCTGCGCATCGGTTTTCATGATCTTACTGCCGATCCAACCCGCCAGTCCACCGATGATGATCCAGGCGATGATACCGAGAGGAAGCATTTGAACTCCTTAGAGTAAAGAGGGACGGCGCAATGAGAGACTGCCGGTGAAGGGAGAGTTCCGAGCGATCGGCCCGCGCAACTAGACCGTGATCGCGGGTTGTGTTTGCACACAACCGGAGTCTCCGCCGCACGCGCGGGGGATCGTGCACTCAGTAGCAGCCACATTGTCTGCTTACATTTCTATCAGGTGTTCACGACAGAACCAAAATGACTGGCGATTCACCACATACGAGAAACGACACTCACCGACGCACACATGATCAGCGTCACGAAGATCGCGATCGTCACCGAGGTAACGGTCGAGAGGAGCACCGTGACACACAGTGCCACAGCAACATCCATGACTCTGTGGACGATCGGGAGGTCTACCAATACCCGGTCGTCCGGAGGCTCAAACCTCGATCGATCAGAGAGTTCTCGGCTCATCGCGTTTCGCACTTTCCACGGCGATGTGGGTTCTGGTCGCGACGGAGGGATCACCGACCACCACAGCGACTTGATCCCCCGTGCCGGTGACACGAGAAATCAACTCGGACAGTGTTTCCGATCCGGATACGACGCTACGTCTCAGTATCACCCGTAGCTCGACAATGCGAACTCCGCGATCGACCAACGCCTTTCCTCGGACACGCAATACTTCGTCGAAGTCCTCCAGCGATGCGCTCGCTCCTTCCGCCACTGCACCCAGATCCGCGGTGATGGAATTGTGCGAGTTCGACCCTGGGACCGTGATCTCCTTCACCCGCCGCAGCGGCACATGCGAGATCAACCACCGCAATGCGAGGAGGACAAGTAGTACTCCCACGCCTCCGACAGCCCACGGCCACCACGAGTGATCGACAAGATCTTCAGCCCACGGGATCTCGATACGCGCAGGGAGATCCTTGATCACGTCGAGATTCCACAGGATCGCTGCGACTCCCAGCACTACCGCGAGCATCCCCACTACGCATGTCGCCACGCGATCAATCGCCGTCGCCGTCCGAGTCATGACATCGATCCCGTCTGAATACGAACCTTGATTCGCGGCGATGGTGACAGTGACCCGGTCAAGTCCCCCAGCACCGCACGGATTTCCGATTCAGCGGTTGCGGCTCCATCGGGTGTGACCGAGGCCTTCACTTCGAGCTTGCGCCGAGTCGCGTGCGACGAAGCAGATCGAACCTGCGCCAGTGACTCGACGCGAACCGATGCTATCGCCGCTACATCGGCGGGATCGATCCATGTATTCGTGACTCCGACCAAGGCATTGGCAGTCTTTCGTCGCGGTTTGAGTCCGACGATCACGAACCACAGTCCGAGAACGACGGCTGCGATCCCGGCCGGCAACATCCAACCCTGGTACGTGAGCCCGTCCACATATGTGGCAGCCCTTGGTATCCACTGCGAGCCGGTGATCACGCCGGTGTCCACCAGTGCGTCGCGGACGCCGACCACGCCGAGTGCAAGTAGCGCCGCCGCGATGAGAAATCCAGTAACGGCCGATCCGGGCGTCGCAAGGGGAACAGGAGCAGCAGCCCTCGAGGCCGTGGATGGTGGTGCGACCTTTTCCGCAGTCATCGCACTTTCCTTCCCTCGTCACTCTTGGTCGATGCGGGGAGAACGCTCACGATCGCGACGTCCACGCCGTCCACGTCCAGGCCCGATACGGACTGCAACTGCGTTGTCACGTTCTCTCGCACCGCGGTACCGATCACCGACAAGGATCCGGGCCACTCGATCGCGATGTCGACCTTGGCCCGTACCCGCTTGCCGGATACCAGCACTCGCGCCCTCGGCAATTCGCGCCCGGTCAGTTTGTCCATGCCGCCGGCGTGATGACGCACCCCCGGGGTTCCGCGCGTCGCCTCGAGAACCAACTTCTGCGCGACTCTGTCTCGAATCGTCAGCGTTCCGCGATCGCCCGGCTCACCTAGCGCAGACAACTCCGGTCCAACTGTCTCAGCCACGCCCGCGGCCCTTCAACATCACACCGAGATCGAACTCGCCGTCACGCTGACCACCGACGAGGTATCCGATCACGCCGAGAACCAACGCGATGAGGAATCCGGTGAAACCGCCTGCAGCAGCCGCGACTCCGAGGAGTAGTCCTGCCAGTAGGCCGACAGTCGAGGTGGTCATGTGAATCCTCCGTTGTGGATGTTGTTCGATGGTGCGGGTCAGATTTCGGTATAGGTCCTGGCACCCGGAAACCGAGCGCGCACCCGCGTGTACTGGGCCCGAACGGGTTTGGATATCTGTCGCATCGTGCCGCGCAGCGTCGTGCGCACAACCACACCGATCGGGGATGCGAAGTCCCGGTCGACTCGTGCGAGCGCTCGATTGAGCGCGTCCGCAGATCCGCCCACGTCGGGGTGGTAGTTCCTGATCGCCTCTCGGCGTGCGGATCGCCGATCAGGAACTGAACCTCGAGAGTGCTCAGGCATCGTGCGCACGACCGACTACGTCTTCCACGGTCACGTTCACTGGGCCTGCAACGAGTCCCGAAACGGCTTGGCGGATACGTAAAGCCGTATCGCGAACGGCGGCGTCGACGAAGATGCACACATGGATGTCCGTCGACGACTCCGTCACCCGCACGCCGACGACGCGACGACCGGGGAGGTACGTGCCAACCTCGCCGAACATTCCGGCATGAAGCGAGGCGACCCCAGGCACCCGCGTCACAGCCGCCGCGATGGTGTCAGCGATTTCGGAACTCACTGCACCCGTGCAGTCTTGGGCTCGCCGGTTTCGTCGTCACTGCCCTCGTCAAGGTGGACGTCGTGAACCGTGATGTTCACCTCGGTCACCTCGAGACCGGTCATCCGTTCGAGCGCCGCGATGACGTTGCGACGAATGCCGGTGGCCAGATCGGCGAGCGATACGCCGTACTCGGCCACGATGTCGATGTCGACCGCTGCCTGCTTTTCGCCGACCTCGACCGATACTCCCTGGGAGTGGTTGACACTCGCGCCGGGGATCCGCTCACGCAGTGCCCCGACGACTCGGGACGCTCCGCCGCCGACGTCGTACACGCCGCTCACCTCTCGCGTAGCGATGCCGGCAATCTTCGAGACAACGGTGTCGGCGATCGACGTCTTTCCTTGCGAGCTCACGAGAGCCGAGTCGTTCGATGATGCAACATCCTTCGTAGATGCTGTCGCAACCTGCGTGCTGACCATTGTCATCTCCTCCTGTTGATCGATCTACCTGTGTAGTCGCGACTCGAACGCAAAACCGAATGCCTCAGCCGGGTGACGTGCATCACTGACACTTGTTAGTTACTGTCCGTAACATTCAACGCCCCGGCCGCGCGAACAATCTTCGAACGCAGCCGAGTATCCGCATTTCTGCGAGAGGAGCGACTGTGGCGTTACCGCACACACAGGGGCTCGCCGAAGCACCTGACGGCTTGGACCCTGCAACGGTGGACGCCGCGATACTCGGCGACCGAGAAGCATTCGAGTCACTCGTGCACTACTACGGCCCCGCGCTCCACCGATATGCGCGTCGAATGCTCGCGGACGAAGGCGACATTCTCGAGGTAGTCCAGGACACCTTCGTTGCCGCGTGGCGCCGCCTCGATTCATTTCGTGGCGAATCGTCGATGCGAACATGGCTTTTCGCTATCTGTTCCCGAAAGATCGTGGACAGCTATCGAATCAAGCGGGCTCAACCGATCGACGACAAGCTGCTCGATCCTCTCGTGCCGTCTCCCGAGGCCGGTCCGTTCGACGCGACCTCGAACTCCGCGTTCCTGGAAGCTCTGGAAGAAGCCTTGGGTGAATTGCCTTATCGCCAGCGTGCAGCCTGGACACTACGAGAGGTGGAGATGCTCACGTTCGTTCAAATCGGCAAGATTCTGAGACTCACTCCGGATTCGGTGCGCGGGCATCACCATCGCGCACGGGCTAACCTGAGTGAACGAATGACGAGGTGGCGATGACTGAATCACGAACCGACGCATTGATGGCGCACGCATCCGACGTCCTGCGGAACGCTCCCGAGCCAGGATGGGATCGAATCAGCGACAAGGTGATCCGGGCACTGCGGTCGACCTCGGCGTCCAGTTGGCCGCTCGATGCACATGCGTCCGAGGGTCCACGTCTCGGCACGGTGTCGGTGAGCGATCACGTACTCCGCACCCATTTGGCCGCCGAGATCCGTTCTCGACACCACTGCTCGCCGAGCAGTATCGAGTTCTTCGTCGACGGCCACGAAATACGTTCACTACGTATCGAACTGACAGCGCCGTACGGAGTGGATCTGGCCGAACTGTCGGACCGGGTACGGTTCACCGTCGTCGACGTCGTTCACTTGATCCTCGGCGACATGGACCCACCGGTCTCTGCAGAGAGCGTCCACATCGCCGTAGTCGACATCGTGGATGATCTACCTGCCGAGGAGAACACCAAAAGCCACTCCGAACACTAGGTGTTTGTTCGGCAAGTGTTTGGGAACCCGGCACTCATGACCACTCCCCCACCACCGGATCCGGGCCCGGTCCCCGATCCGGGGCCGCCGACACCACCCGCCCCGACACCACCCGATCCGCTGAATCCACCACCTGTGCCGCCGACTCCAACACCACCGAATCCGTATCCCCCGGATCCCATCCCCCAGATCTGAAGTCAGCGAGAATCTGAAGCCACGGGGCCTCAGTAGTCAGGTGGCCTCAGTAGTCAGCCACCGAGTTCGGCGATCATCTCGCTCAACGATTCCGCGGCGATACGTAGTTCACCTTCGTCGGGGTTGTCGTGCGAGGACGGTAGGCGTTCGGCCAACTGCTCACGAGTGACAAGCGAGATACCATCGAGGCCGAACCCTTCTTCGTCGGGGACGTAGATCTCGATCTCGCCACCGACCGCTACCAATTCCGAATGGGGGCCGCTGCCGAGCAGTGCACGCAGGTGTTCGGTCGTCACGGTCATATGGTTCACGTGAAATCTCCTGCTTCGGTGACAGCTGACTTTGCTGGTACGGGCTCGACGTGGCGTACTGACTCGACGTGACGCACTACCACCTACTGAGTACCCCTCGCGGGTGAGCAGGAAACGACAAGTACATGAACAACGACTTCCCGAAGGAAACGCACACACCATGACTGAACAGAATTCCACCGACCACGCGGATCAGACGGACGAGCCGCAGACCACCGACACCGATCATGGTCCCGGAACCGGCTCCGATGCAGCGCACAAAGACGTTCAGACCGATCCGTCGGGCGAGCGAACCTGGGCCGACGAGGGTGGAGCTACGACCACCGGCCCGGCGACCGACACCGACTGATCCCGCAGGGACTTAGTCATCGGGACCAAGGTCCCGTGGGTCGACGCTCACGGGTCCTTGAAATCCGTACGGATCTAACGCTTTTCACCTGGGTTTTCGCGATGCGGTAAGGTAGGCACTCAGCACGGTTGAGTACCCAGCCGTTGAAGACGAGCACGGTTCGTGCGTTGCTTCCCGTGCCGTTTCCCGGTTTCGAACGAAACCGTTTCGAACCAGACCGTTCGAACGAACCGTTTCGAGCAATCCGTCAGGAGTTTCGATGAACGAGTTTTCGAGAACTACAGATGAGCGTACGGACAGTCCCCCCACATTCACCACGACGTGTGCGGAAAACATTCAGTCGCTCGTGGTCAGCGGTGAGATCGACGTCCGGTCCCGAGCTGATTTCGCTGCTTGCGTCGACGACCTGATCGGTGAGCGTCACCCGTTCGTACTCGACTGCTCGGACGTCCAGTTCATCTCCGTCGGAGGTCTTTCCATCATCGAGACTCTGTCGGCCAAGGCACGAAGGCTCGGCGTACCTTGGACGCTCGTCGCAGCGCACCCCGTCAGGCGCCCGCTCTCTCTTCTGAAAATGGACGCCGACATCGTGTTCACCGACTCGACAGCCGAGGCGGTCACGTACCTGTCCTCGACGCCCGTCCTGGACGAGACCCTGGCGGAGCCGATGTCGGCGTGAGTACCGATCTCGAAAAGCTCTCCGAATTCGTCGTCGTCGCAAACCGACTGCCCGTCGATCTCGAAACCGACGAAGACGGAGGCAAGAACTGGAAGCGAAGTCCGGGTGGACTCGTTACTGCGCTCGAACCCATCCTGCGACAGCGAGACGGCGCTTGGGTCGGCTGGCCGGGGGTCGCGGACGAGAAGGTCGATCCGATAGTGGTTGACGGCCTTCGCCTGTTTCCCGTCGAGCTCACCTCTCAGGACCTCGCCGAGTACTACGAGGGATTCTCCAACGACACGTTGTGGCCGCTCTACCACGACGTTCTGGTGGCTCCGACGTTCGAACGGTCGTGGTGGCACACGTACGTCGCGGTCAACCAGCGGTTCGCCGAGGAAACCGCCCGTTGCGCCGCGGACGGAGCCACCGTCTGGGTGCAGGACTATCAATTGCAACTCGTGCCGGCAATGTTGCGCGAGCTGCGCCCGGACCTGACGATCGGGTTCTTTCTTCACATTCCGTTTCCTCCTGTCGAGCTCTTCATGCAGCTTCCGTGGCGCAAGGAGATCGTCAAGGGCATGCTGGGCGCCGATCTGATCGGCTTCCACTTACCTGGTGGCGCAAACAATTTCCTGTTCTTGGCCCGCAAACTACTCGGCCTCAAGACAACGACCGCAGGCGTCGGTGTTCGAAGTGCGCTCGGGCATGTGGATTTCGATTCTCGCGTCGTCAAGGTGGGAGCCTTTCCGATCTCCGTCGATTCGGCCGAGCTCGAGCGGCAGTCGAAGAGCGAATCGGTCCTGCGCCGCGCACGCGAATTGAAGGAAGAGCTCGGAAATCCCGAGAAAATCCTGCTGGGAGTCGACCGCCTGGACTACACCAAGGGCATCGATCTACGGTTGCAAGCCCTCAAGGAACTCCTCGACGAGGGCCGTTTGGATCCGGAGAAGTACACGATGGTGCAGCTCGCGACGCCCAGTCGTGAACGCGTGCAACACTATATCGACCTTCGCAGTGTCATCGAGGAACAGGTGGGCCGCATCAACGGCGACCACAGTCAGATCGGCCGCCCCGTAGTTCACTACCTGTATCAACCGGTCGACCGTGAAGAACTGATCGCGTTGTTCGTCGCTGCCGACGTCATGCTCGTGACGCCGATGCGCGACGGGATGAATCTGGTGGCCAAGGAGTACGTAGCCTGCCGAAGCGACCTGGGAGGCGCTCTCGTTCTCAGCGAGTTCACCGGCGCTGCAATGGAATTACGACAGTCGTATCTGGTCAACCCGCACGATCTGGACGGCGTGAAGAATACGATTCTGACCGCGGTTCATCAGGATCCGAAAGAGGGCCGTCGCCGGATGGCTGCGCTGCATCGGCAGGTCATGACGCACGATGTGCATCAGTGGGCCGAGTCGTTCCTGACCGCGCTTGCCCCACCCGGACCGCTTCCGGACGATCAGTTCGTCACGGAGCGTGAGTCGGACTTTGCGCGCAACAACTGACCCTCGCGGGCTTGCGTCAAGGGCGCTCGGAGACTCGAGCTAGGATTGGTTTCAGTTCATCGTCAAGCAGCGGCTGCGAACTGATCTCCTCGACATAGCCGTGCAATGCTGCATCGGCCCAGAAAGACAGGCCGACCATGCCCCTCACGATGAAGTACTCCGAGACCTACAACGACGCACTCATCGCGCTCGCCGCCGCTACTCATCGGCCGGCCAACGTGGTGAATCTGTTCGGCGAGTACGCCATTCGTGTCGATCTCGAGTACAACCGTTACCTGCTGGCGACAAACACCGCGGCCGGACTCTCCGATCGACCCGACAACGGGGAATCGTGGCTGGTGCGGTTCTTCCAATCCGAGAACACCGACACTGCGGATCGCCTTCTCGCGGAGGCGTCGCACCAATGGTTGGTCGATGCTCTGGACGCCGCGTTCGAACAGATCGAAGCGGCGGGCAACAAGATCTCCGCCGACGCGGACTTCGGCGACCCTACCCGCACCGAAACTCCATCCTGAACAGCATCGTCTCCCGCGGGCGTCACTAGTCGTTCTCGGCGGTCAACTGGCTGATTCGAGCCGCTAAGACTGCATTCTCTGCCTCCAGGGACAGAATCAGACGAATTCCGACAAGATTGACCCCATCGTCGATCAGCGCGGTGATGCGTCCGAGCGTATCCAGGTCGGCCTCGCTGTACCGACGCGTACCACCGTCCGTGCGGGTAGGGGTGAGTAGACCCCTTCGCTCGTAAAGGCGCAGCGTCTGAGGTCCTACCCCGGACAGCTCTGACATCACTGAGATCCCGTATACGCCGCGCAGCGCCCGGGTCTGGGATTCCGACGTCACTGGAACCTCCTAGTTCGGTGTCGGCTGTCTCGATCGGCGTTATCCGACCTTAGCATCATCACGCAGTGAATCTGACGCGGGGAACATAGATTCAAGCGTGTCCAGGGCCACTGACGGCAAAAATTGGAGTGCCAGAAATGCATGTAAATGCAGCTCAAGTCCCATTTCAACGAGATCGCAGAGCTAGCTCCCCTTCGCCACCGAGCCGAAGCAGCCTTGCCAATTATCTACATCGGCTGATATAGATTTTGTAGCACCTGAAAGCGCCATAACCGGAGCTCGATGGTGCAGAACACCCAGACGTCGGAGTCGGTGGTTCAGCCGACTCCCTCACGGCACACTCTTCACCGGGAGCAAGATGACGACGATCGACATCCCGCCCACACAGGGCGAGAGCAACACCGGCATCGGATTCACTGTCGCAAGCGCGACTTTGACAACCGAAGAGGTCAAGCGCCGAATCGCGATGATGTACGGCGACCCGGTGACAGAGGAGCCGGTAGCACTCGCGCACTGAACCTGTCCGACACGCGATCCGATTGACGATGGCGCGAGATCGCCCCGTTTGCGGGCGATCCCCATCACGACGAGAGGAAAACATATGTCCGAGTTCACCGTACCGGGACTGAGCAGCGCAGACGGTTCGTCCGTCGCCGATATTCTGCAGGAACGCCTCAGCGCCTACAACGATCTTCACCTCACGCTCAAGCACGTTCACTGGAACGTCGTGGGCCCCAACTTCATCGGCGTCCACGAGATGATCGACCCCCAGGTGGAGTTGGTCCGCGGCTACGCCGACGATGTGGCCGAACGTATCGCGGCACTGGGTAACTCGCCCAAGGGCACCGCGGGAGCGATCGAGCGGGACCGCACGTGGGACGACTACTCCGTCGGCCGAGACGACGCCCGCGCGCACCTCGCTGCGCTCGACCTCGTTTACACCGGGGTCATCACCGACAGTCGCACAGCAATTGACAGCGTCGGCAAAATCGATCCGATCACCGAAGACATGTTGATCGGCCAGACGGCACAGTTGGAAAAGTTCCAGTGGTTCGTTCGTGCACACCTCGAGAACTCGGGTGGCAGCCTCGTACACGAAGGCGCGTCCACCGAGCAGGATGCCGCAGATGAGGCACGCCAGAGCTGATGCACCGTCCGCGATTTCGGCCGATCGGGGGTCGGCCGAAATCGCACCCCCCACAACAGGAAAGGGCAAGAGCATGTCTGCGGACTCGCGCGGCACGTCGGCACAGACACGTCGCGAGTATCAGATGTTCGTGTTGCAGCAGCGTTTGTTGTTCGGATCGATCGTGGCAGGCACCGCCCTTGGAGTTCTCGCGATCAACTACTTCTGAAATATCAGGGGCCGCAGCCGTCGAAGACAGGACAGAAACGACACAATCATGAGTTCGAGCACTCTCCGCTCGATCGTTCGTAGCGATCGCTTTGCGGCAAGCACTTCTTCTCTTCTGCTCGTGGACAGCGATTTTCGCATCCAGGGCGCAAACGACGAGTACCTTGCCGTATCCGGCCGCAGCCTCGATCAGTTGCACGGAGTGGAGGTGTTCGAAGCCTTCCCCGACAATCCCGACGACTCGTTTGCCGACGGAATCTTCTCGTTGACAGCGTCATTCGAGCGCACGATGCACTCCAGAACTCGGGACGCACTGCCGACTCAGCGTTACGATGTGCGCGACGAGCGAGGCAGCGGGCTGTTTGTCACGCGCTATTGGAATACGGTCAATTCCTCTGTCACCGATGATGACGGCAGGGTTATCGGAGTGCTTCATCGTGTGTACGAGGTTCTACGACCGCGGGCTCAGCAGTCCAGTTCGGCGTCAGACGTACTTGCCCGCCTTCGCGCGGAGAACGACGAACTGAGAAGAGCTTTGGACTCTCGGCCAGTGATCGAGCAGGCCAAGGGATTACTGATGGCAGAGCGCGAGTGCTCTGCCGACCACGCCTTCGACTTTCTGGTTCAGATGTCGCAGGAATGGAACGTCAAGGTGCGCGACATCGCCGGTGGTCTTGTCGCCGCAGCAGAAAGACGTGCCGTGGATCAAAAGAATTCCTGACGACCGGGATTCAAAAGTTGTACGGCTGGGTAATGACCGACCAGAGGTACCCCCGAAATCTTCCCCGCGAGGGAGGAGCCTCGAAGGTCCCGCCGGTTCAGGCCGGCGGGACCGAGCTTTGCCTCAACACCCGACCTGGATCCTCGATCCGAGTCGAGTACGCCACGCAGCGAAGGGAACGTCCATGTTCATGCGCTCCTACACATCTCCCAGGCCCCTTGCCGACGAGTGGGATTGGCAGCTGTCCGGCACCTGCCGCGACACCGATCCCGCCCTGTTCTACGACGACACGAACGAGCGCGGCTCCAGGCGAGCGAAGCGCGAGAGTTCGGCGAAGCTGGTGTGCGCCAGATGTCCTGTCGTGCAGAGATGCCTCGTGCACGCCATCCAGACCGGGGAACCCCACGGCATTTGGGGCGGCATGACGGCGACCGAACGAGAATCGTTGCGTAAAAGTCGAACTGAACCACTGATCAGTGCCGCGGCGAGCTCACCGGAATAGGTAGCAACCTCAAGGTCTGGCCTCGTGGTGTCGCAAACCGTGCGTGCGGCGTCGCTCCTTCATCTCGGCTTCGAAGAGGTGCGATACTCCACCGGCCAGCTTGTCACGCACCACCTGCTCGCATTCGCGAAAGAAGGACCAGTAGTTCTCGTCGAACTCTTCGACGAGCTGGAAGGTCCAGCGCCCTTCGACCACGTTCCGGCCCATCAACTCGCCCTCGATCTGATCGGCCAGCTCGTCGTTACCGCTGGATCGCAGTAACTCGACGACCTCGTCGAGCATGAGATCCGCATGTCCGATCAGCTGATGGAAGTCGTACAGAGCGCCGCGCGCCCGCTCCACCGTTTCGAGGGCGTTCGACAACACCCCCGCTGCCTTCACCTCGTCGTCCGTGACGCCTTCCGGTCGTGTGTGTACGGGGATCTGCCTGTCCGCCTGAGTGCCCATGAAACGGACGTACCCGAACGGGTCACAAATGAAAGATGGGAATCGGTACGAGCGCACCACAGGTGATGTGTCTCACAATTCATCCTCTAGTTCGAGTAAAGAGGATTACTTCGCCGCGCGAAGGGTAATCGAAGGCCATGAATACTTCCGGGGTAGAGATGGCTGGCACGCATGGCCGGTACCGTTCCTTGCCTCGGTCCGCCGGAATTACGCCACATCTACCTACAGGAAGCCCCTTGATCCCTCTGTCGAGTCCGACCGAAGCCGAACTTACTCACGACTCCATCGCCTCGCTCCGCGTCCGAGCGTCCTACTCCCAACTGCCGACTCTGCGCGGGATCACTCGCACTGTTGCCAACAACACCGGGTTGGATGTCGACGGAACAGCCGATCTTGCTCTGGCGATGGACGAAGTCGCGAGCATCCTCATCGGCCATGCGATACCGTCCAGCGACTTGACCTGCCGATTCGAGACCTACGGTCGCACACTGCGGATCGTCGTATCGGTGATTGCGCACTCCGAAATACCCGACAAGTCCCACAGCTTCGGATGGTTCGTTCTCGAAGCACTGGTCGACTCGGTCCGTTTGGAACAATCGGAAATCGACGCGGACGGTCACATCACCCTGACGATGACGCTTGAAAAGGGCTTGCTCCAGGAGCGTGCGTGACCGCTGTCCCACCGGACAAGAAGGACCAGTACGAACTAGCTGTCGAACTGTTCGTCTCGATGGCTTCGCTTCCGCCTGACGATCCGACCCGAGAAAAGATCACCAACTCGATCATCGAACTGTGCCTACCACTGGCCACCCACGTCGCTCGCCGCTACCAGGGGCGCGGCCAGCCATTCGAGGACTTGGAACAAGTTGCGCGCGTGGGTTTGGTACAGGCTGTGCAGCGATTCGACGTAGACAAAGGGTCAGATTTCCTGTCGTTCGCAGTCCCCACCGTAATGGGTGAGGTACGCAAGCACTTTCGCGATCACGGCTGGTCCGTGCGCGTGCCTCGCAGCCTTCAGGAACGACACCTTGCCCTCAACCGGGCGCTCACGTCGTTGTCGCAGACGCTCGGCCGTGCACCGACAGTCGCGGAACTCGCCAAGGAGCTCGACATAGAGCCGGACGAGGTCGAACAGGGGTTGACCGCCGGAAATTCGTATCGAACGACCCCGCTCGACACGGCGTCCGCCGGCGACGGGAGCGGACTGACCCTGATCGATACTTTGGGACAGTACGACGAAGCGATCAGTCGGATCGACAATCACGAAACCCTGCGGCCCGCGCTCCTGGCACTACCGGAGCGCGAGCGCACGATCGTCGTTCTCAGATTCTTCGGACATCTCACCCAATCCCAGATCGCCGACAAGGTCGGCATCTCTCAGATGCATGTATCGAGAATCCTCACTCAGACTCTGAAGCAGCTACGGACCGAGATGGGTGAAATCTTCTGAAGGTACGTCTCGCGGATCAAATGTATTCCTGTGCAAGACGTTCCATCTCATCTCGATCGATGAGGCCGGGCTGGCCGATGTCGAGAGCCTCGAGATACTTGTTGGCGAGGCGATAATCGTGCCCCCAACGACCGTGCTCGCCGTCCTCCTCGGCGCGCTGAACACTGGAACCGGGCGGAACTTCGTCCCTCAGTCCGTTGGTCTGCGCGCCGATCAATGTGTCCAGCTTGGTCGAGATGGCCGTGAGTGCATCGCGGTCGTTCATCTGAATCCCTTCGTCAGGTGACGCTGATCCCCCACCATACCGAAGTGTCTGTCCAAAAACATTGCACCGCTTAATGTTCGACTACAAGCCTGGACCGATCCAAGCCCTCGAGCTACACTGAGCGGTACCGAGGTTGAGAATACAGCCGGGGCTGAAGCCGCTGGCGCTCGGTTCGCATCAAGGCTCTGGATCAGGTCAAATTTTCCTGCGTACATCCATTGGGCTCGATGCTTTCCACACCTGGACTCTTTCACTTTCCGTGCCGTCAGGTCGGTCGTCAGCCTTTCGATGAAAGCACACAGACCGGATCTGCCATGAATCTGAATGATCTCGACCATGCACCGATCGATTTCGTCGATCCCTCAACACAATTGGGGCCGATCGTGGACACACAAGGCTTCGCAGCCTGGCGGATAACACCCTCGACAGTCCTGATCCAGGTCGACGTCGACCTCGACAAACTGTCCGCGCCAGAACTACGAGAACTTCTCGACTCGTACGCAGCGGAGTGGTCGCGCGTCGTTCTCGACCTGTCCAATTCACTGTTCGTCGGTGCGGTCTGCCTCGAACTGTTCGCCGAACTGAACTCCCGTTCGCGAGCCCACGATTTCCAGTGGTCCGTCATCGGGTCACACCCGCTTCGACGCTTGCTCCGGGCCGCACGGGCAGAAGAGGAATTTCCGGTCACCAACTCTGTCGAGGGAGCCATGCGCGCACTCGACGAAGCCGAGCAGTCGCTCGAAGCCTCCTGACGCCACGCCTGCACCGGCGTCGAGCGCCGCACGCTCGCAGCGACTAAGGTTCGTCGGGCTGTCCGACGAGCTGAGAGAGACCGAGAATGACAATCGCCAAGCGCCTCGATGCCTTGCAACAGAAGCATCCGGCACTGGGGTTCCCGATAGCGGTCCTCTACAAGTTCCTCGACGATCAAGGTGTTTATCTCGCCGCGCTGATCGCTTACTACGGTTTCGTCTCGCTCTTTCCTCTTCTTCTGTTGCTCTCGACCATTCTCGGCTTCGTGCTCTCGGGCAACCCCGAGCTTCAGCAACAGATCTTGGACTCCGCGCTGCATCAGTTTCCGGTAATCGGTGACGACCTGGGCAATGCGCAACAGATCGGCGGCGGTGTCACAGGGCTGGTGATCGGAATCGTCGGTGGTCTCTACGGTGGCCTCGGCGTCGCTCTGGCTTGCCAGAATGCAATGAACACGGTGTGGTCGGTGCCCCGAAACATGCGACCGGATCCCATCCGCGGTCGTCTTCAAGGGTTACTGCTCCTCGGCACGATCGGTCTCGCGATCGTGGGGACCACCGCTGTCTCCAACATCGGCGGTGCGCTTCATCTGGGCGGTTCGTTCAGCTTCCTGCTGACCCTTGCGGTAGTCGTATTGAATGCGGGCATCTTCATCGTCGCTTTCCGGCTCACCTGCGCCCGCCCGCTCTCGGTGGCCGATGTGGCACCCGGAGCGATCGCCGCTGCTGTTCTCTGGCAAGCACTTCAGTCCTTCGGTGCCCTTTACGTGACATCCGTGGTGCGAGGCGCCTCCACCACCAATGGCGTCTTCGCCATCGTTCTGGGTTTGTTGGCCTTCTTGTTCCTCGCTGCCGCCTCGATCGTCATGTGCGCGGAAATCAACGTCGTGCGAGTCGACAAACTCCATCCGCGGGCGTTGTTGGCTCCGTTCACCGACAACACCGAACTCATCGAAGGCGATCGGCGCACCTTCGCCGATCAAGCAAAGGCGCAACGCGCGGTTCCTCACGAGAACATCCATGTGACGTTCGACGGGCGCACCAAACCCGACGATTCGGACTGATCTCGACCCCGATCGAGTTGGGTATTTGGTCCCCTCCTGGGTATCGGGGTGGCATTCTGCGCCGCGAATCCAGATTTAACACAAGTGTTGTCATTTCGCGCTGCATCGAAGCGACGAATACATCACAGCAGGTAAACGCGCATAGTTGAACAATCACCTGCTTCCGACGCGGTCCCGGAACGGGACAAAGCCGTCAAATACTGCAACTCGCCATGCATGTAATTGGAGACAGAAAAAGAAGAGCATGGCAGGATCAGGTGTGAGACCGGACTCTCGATGGGAGGGCTCGGCTCGATGGATCCAGGAGAATTTGGTTATGGCTCAGGGCAGTGTCAAGTGGTTCAACGGTGAAAAGGGCTTCGGATTCATCGAGCAGGAAGGTGGCGGACCGGATGTGTTCGTTCACTACTCGGAGATCCAGGGCAGCGGCTACAAGTCCCTCGACGAGGGCCAGAAGGTCGAGTTCGAGATCGGACAGGGCCAGAAGGGCCCCCAGGCTCAGAACGTTCGCGCCATCTGAGTTCGATCCCAGTCTGACTTCAGACTGAAAAGGCTGGACGCTGCACCGCATGGTGCCGGCATCCAGCCTTTTCTTGGTTTCCGAGTCTTCCTGGTCTACCTGGCCTTCTTGGACTCTGAGTCTGGTACCGGCTAGGTCGCTCGCGCTCGCTTCTTCTTGTGTGAGCTGTCGCAGAACGGCGCGATACCGGTTCGTCCGCATCGACACAAAGCAACTGTGGAGCGCTTGTTCTCGATCGGAGTGCCGTCGTCACGGAGCAACTCGAAGTCACCACGCACCAGCAGCGGGCCGTCCGAGCAGGCGGTTATGGTGGTCTTGTTACCGGGAACACTCGGTGTTTCGGCAGATGACGATTCGGGAAACGCGGTCATATGTCCTCTTCACTTCTCGATTCGGCCACTGGCGTGCCCACTTCCATGCCTGTTCCACAGGCGCGCGGCCCACTGAGCGCCACTCTTGTTTCCATTCTGCGCTCCTCGGCCGATCCGAGGGAGCTTACGGCTGCCACCGACGCCTACGAGGATGCACGGTCCATCGACCCCACCTACGACATTCTTCGAGACGACGACGCTCAGTTGACCCTGACGCTCCTCTACGAGCTTCATTTGCAGGGAATCGAGAACGTCTCGGACGAGTGGGAGTGGAATCCGGATCTGCTCGCCGTGCGCTCTCGGCTCGAAGCGCGCTTCGAGTCCGGCATCGCGGAACTTGTGGGAGAGGTTCCGTCCTCCGGCGACGTGGTGGCCGACCTGTGGGCGATGACCGCTCCCAGCGCCGGCCCCGGTCTTGCGTCCTTCATGGCGAAGGACGCCACGGTCGATCAGTTCGCGGAGGTGCTGATTCACCGTTCGCTCAATCAGCTCCGTGAAGCGGATGTGCACACCCTCGGAATTTCGCGGCTCTCCGGTGCCGTCAAGGCGGCACTCGTCGAAGTGCAGAGCGACGAGTACGGAGGCGGCCGCGCCGAGCGTATGCATTCGCGTCTTTTTGCCGACACCATGCGGGCTGTCGGTCTGTCGGACCGCTACGGCCATTACATCGATGCTGTTCCCGCGGTCACCTTGGCGTCGTTGAATGCTCTCTCGCTCTTCGGTTTTCATCGTCGACATCTCGGAACGCTGGTCGGGCACCTGTGCGCCGTCGAGACCACGTCGGCGCTGCCGAGCAAGCGCTACAGTGCCGGACTGCGCCGACTCGGATTCGGTTCGGACGCGACACTGTTCTACGACGAGCACGTGGAAGCAGATTCGGTTCACGAACAGATCGCCGTTCGCGAACTTGCCGGCGGTCTTGCTTCTTCGCAGCCGCACCGCACTGATGACATCTTGTTCGGCGCCGCAGCGTGCCTCGCGTTCGACGACCTTCTCGGCGATCACCTCACATCGAGCTGGGAGAAGGGCGAGACTTCGTTGCGCGAATGATCACGAGTTGTTCGATTTCCTGACCTGTGGTGATCAGCCCTCGCGCCTCCAGCATGGTGCGCCGCTCGCGCATCACGGGCCCGAAGGGAATGTACTTCCGGGCCGAAATCTCCACGGCCATACCGTGTTCCTCGAGTATGGCCTCGGTCTTGTCGACCCCACACAGTACCGACTGCAGGAGAAGAAGTGTGCCGCCGGGGACGAGCACTTCGTGAACCGTGGCCGCGATCCTGTCGATCAGGGCACGACCGTCCTTGCCTGCGTCCCAAGCCCGTTCGATTCCAGCGGTAGGGAGATCATCTGCAAGCGCAGGGACGTACGGCGGGTTGGAGATCACCAGATCGAAGAGTTCCCCGTGCACCGCGCCGGTGAGGTCCCCACGACGGGAGTCGATCAAGGTTCCGTTGAGGATCCCGTTGAGACGAGCGTTGGCACACGCTCGGCGAGATATGTCGACCGCGACGACGTGACCTGCGCCGGCCGCGGATGCCGCGACGGCAAGGGCGCCGGTCCCCGTGCACAGATCCAGCACCCGACTGCGAGCGGTGAGGTGCTCGAACAGCAGCGCATCCGCCAGTAACGACGTGTCGTGTTGCGGTGGATACACACCAGGTAGACGCAGGATCATCATCGGCTCCTCTTTTTCAGGCGACATCGCACATCGCTGCGTGCGGCTACCCAGGAACCTCGGATTTCATGCAACATCGAAGCATCAACCGCCTGGAACGGTTACATCGTCGCAGTTTGCGGAGTAGACCTGAGTCATGACAGGCAATGCGGACACTCCACAGGGAGCCGCGGCGTTTGCTTCCGCAGCAGATTCGCTCGACACTCTCGCCGAAGCGATCGCCGGACTCCGGTCCACTCTGAACACGGACGAGCATCTCGACTCCATGCTCCAACGTCTGGCCGAGACTGCTGTCAAAGCCCTGCCGGATGCCGATGCTGTCAGCGTGACGGTGCTGTCCGCCGATGGCCCACGAACTGCCGCATCCACCGCGGACTACCTTTCCGAAATAGACGACGCCCAGCACTCTGCCGATCGTGGTCCGTGCGTTGACGCCGCGCGCACTGTGTCGTCGGTACGGGCAAAGGTGGGTGATCACGAGGACACATGGCCGGAATTCACCGCCGAGGCCCGCAAACAAGGCGTCCGGTCCTACTTGTCCGTGCCGATCACCATGGGAGAAGGCAGCACCGAACTACTCGGCGCTTTCAACGTCTACGGATTCGCGTCGACAGAGTTCAAGCCCTTCGACGAGGAGTTGATGAAATTGTTCACCGCCGGTGCGGGCGCAGCGATCGCAGATTCACGACGCTGGCGTCAGGCGCACGAACACATCGAACAACTGCACTGCGCCATGGAATCTCGGGCCGAGATCGAACAGGCCAAGGGCGTCCTGATCGCCGTCCACGGTATCGACGCCGACGAAGCATTCAGCCGTCTCGTGCAGCAATCGCAGCACACCAACGTGAAACTGCACGAGGTTGCCCGGATGCTCGTCGATTCGGTGCGCCACCGCCGGTTCTGAAAGAACGCCGGTGACAAAACCCCGTTTTGTACCCCGAAGGTGCAGTTCCCAAACGCATCCAGAGATGTTTCACCGAAACAGTTTTCGACCTGCGTAACTGCTGGCGGTCGCGCGGCGGCACTCGTCCGAAATGTGGTTATCTGTTGAGAACCGGGACGAAAGAAGACCCGACCGTACCAGGGTGAGGAAAGGATCGTCACTGTGCCAATCGACCAGGTTCTTGTCGTAGTTCCCGCCCACAACGAAGCCGAAGACCTTCCCAACTGCCTTCGCGCACTCGCAACAGCGGCATCGGCTTGCGTTGTCCCCGTCCGACTTGTTGCCGTCCTCGACAACTGTTCGGACGGAACCGCGGGGGTCGTCCCCGACGGAGTGGAAGTACTGCGCGTCGAGCATCAGAACGTCGGACGTTCGCGAGCGACGGGCTTCTCCGCGTTCGGCTCAGATTTGGGCGCCTCAGCGTGGTTCACCACCACCGATGCCGATTCGGTGGTCGGCCCTACGTGGATTGCGCGCCAATTGGAATATGCGCGTACAGCGGATGTCGTCGCGGGAACCGTGCGCATCGCCGACTGGGAAGGTCATCCACACTCCGTCCGCGAACGATACGAACGTATGTATCACGAGCATCCGTACGGTCGACACGGTCACGTCCACGGTGCCAACCTCGGTGTCCGCGCCGACATGTACTGGAGCGTCGGAGGATTCTCCGATCTCGAAGAAGACGAGGACGTCGATCTCGTCCGGCGGTTGAGCGAAGCTGGTGCCTGTATCGCATGGGCCGAAGACATTGCGGTCACCACGTCTGCACGTCTCGACGGCCGAACTCCGGGCGGTTTTGCCGGACATATCCGTAACCTGGGTGGTACGACCGCCGATAACGAAGAAGCGGAGCTGGCACGATGAAACGACTACACACACTCCTGGACGCAGGTGGACTGTACTTGCCGTTGCCCGGCGGCGGCGCGACGGCCGCACGATGGACTTCCCTGGCAGAACTCACTCGAGAGAACGTGGTCCTCGGCCGAATGGCTGAGGCCCACACCGATGCAGTCGCGATACTCACCGAACTCGACGGACCCGATCCCGAACCGGGTCAGCTGTGGGGAGTGTGGGCAGCCGAGCCACCCGAACCAGTGGTGAATGCATCTGAGCACGTGGGAATCTGGACGCTCACCGGTCGCAAGTTGTGGTGTTCGGGCGCCAACACCTGCACGCATGCACTGATCACCGCGTTGGTCGACGGTGTCCCCTCGCTCTTCGCGGTCGAGCTCGGGCTACCTGGGGTACATCCCGTTCCCGATTCGTGGAAGGCCGTTGGCATGGCCGAAAGCGACTCCAGCGCAGTCGATTTCGACATGGTTCCGGCAATACCGGTCGGGACGGCAGGCGACTACCTGAGCCGGCCGGGGTTCTGGCACGGCGCGATAGGAGTGGCCGCATGCTGGTACGGCGGTGCCTGCGGCGTCGCAGATCCGTTGTACGACAAGGCCGCAAGCAGCGAGGATCCCTATGTACTCGCGCACCTCGGTGCGGTCGACGCGGCGTTGGCCGCGGCCCGCAACGCGCTCGCAGTCGCGGCGGCGGAGATCGACGCCGACCCTTTCGACGAAAATGCCGAGGCCATGCAACGGGCACTGCGTGTGCGGGCAATCGTCGAGCGCGCCGCCACCGAGACCCTGGATCGGGTGGGACGCGCTCTCGGGGCTGCGCCGCTCTGCATGGACGCCGAGCATGCCGCCCGCGTCGCCGACCTCACCGTCTACTTGCGGCAGAGCCACGCCGAGAAGGATCTCGCAGAACTGGGCCGGATTGCGGCCAAGGGGAAACGGCCGTGGTGAACTCGAAACTGTTCGCGCAGAAGCCCGTCGACGACGGTGGCACCCCCGAATCGACGTGGCGGGAGTGGGGACGCAGGTTTCCGGAACTGGACCTGAGCGGGTGCTCGCGATTGATCGTCGTCGCACCTCATCCTGACGACGAAATCCTCGGCCTGGGTGGAACCGCACTCCTGGCAACACTTTCCGGAATCAATGTCCACGTGGTGTCCGTCACCGACGGCGGCGCTTCACATCCCGACTCACCGACGGTGACTCAGCCCGAGATGGAACAACTTCGACGGTCCGAGTCGGATCGAGCGGCGCGTGTGCTCGGGATTCCCGCGCCGGTTCGATTGAGCATCCCGGACGGGAAGATCGGCGAGAACCGGCGAGAGTTGACCGACCGCCTCAGATCGATTCTCGGTGATTCCTCGGCCGATACCTGGTGCGCCTCGACGTGGCGAGGGGACGGCCACCCGGATCATGAAGCCACCGGTGACGCTGCGGCAAGGGCGTGCGCGGATACCGGAGCACGATTGATCGAGTACCCCATCTGGGCGTGGCATTGGGCCGCGCCGGATCATGCGGCAGTCCCGTGGGACAGAGCAAGAAGAGTGACCTTGCCCTCCGACGTGCAGGCTGCAAAATCTGCTGCCACCAATGAGTTCACTTCACAGATCGCCCCGCTTTCCGATCACCCCGCGGATGCGCCCATCCTCCCCCGACACGCGATGGAACGACTACTGCGACCGTACGAGACGGTGTTCGTATGAGCGATCGTGAACTGCCCGTGGATTACTTCGCCAAGATGTATGCCGCACAGTCCGACCCATGGGATTTCGAATCCCGCTGGTACGAGCAGCGAAAGTACGCGCTCAGTGTCGCCATGCTCCCGAAACCTCGATACCGCCGCGCGTTCGAACCTGGGTGCTCGATCGGGGTTCTCACCGAGAAGTTGGCCGAGCGCTGCGACAGCGTTCTCGCCACCGACATCGTCCCCGTCGCACTGGAGAATGCTCGCGCGCGGCTTTCCGGTCGTGACGCCGAATTTCGTCTCTGGGCTTTGGGTGACGACTGGCCCGACGAGACCTTCGACCTCGTCGTCGTCAGCGAGGTCGGCTACTACCTCACCTTCGAAAAGCTCACCGAGGCAATGCTGCACGTCGTCGAGCACCTCGAGCCTGGCGGAACGCTGCTGTGCGCCCATTGGCGTCACGTCGTACCGGAGTATCCGCAAAACGGTGACGCCGTTCATTCGGCTGTGCGCCAGACGCCGGGGTTGGCGCAGTTCGCGTCGTACCAGGACGAGGACGTGCTGATCGATGTCTTCGTGAAAGGTCCACCGTCACCACCATCGGTAGCTCGTTCCGAAGGTTTGATCTAGAACCCCTGTGCGCGGTTGAGGAGTGTGGGGACTCCTCAACCGCGCACGGGGTCAGTCTCGCTTCTCCAACGCGAGGTCCGTATCCGAGTGCAGTTCACCGACTTCGGACTTCAGGATCCGCATCGACCGGCCGAGGCCGCGGGCCGCGTCGGGCAGCTTCTTCGAACCGAACAGCACCACGAGCACTACTGCGACGATCGCCCAGTGGGTCGGGCTCAGCGCGCCCATCAGGCGGGTTCCTTGCCCTCGGGGTACACCGCATCGACCTCTACCTCGACGAGCCAACCGGCAACCGGCAGTCCGGCAACCTCGAGCGCGAAGCGGGTGGGGCGGGCGCTGTTGCGCTCGATCGGAGCGATCGGCTCGGCAGTGCCCATCGGAACCAGCTCCGTATCACCGGTGTCGAGATTGGTATTGGCGAAGAACTGGCGGTACGCGCGATTCCATCCTGTGTAGTCGGCCTTGTCCGACCCCGGCGCGTTGTCCAGGAAGACGCGCATCGTCACGACGTCTTCGAGACTCAATCCCTGGGCTTCGAGGTTGTCGCGGATCTTCTTGAGTACGTTGATGCCCTGCGCCTCGGTGACGGTGACCCCGGCAGGCAGAACTCCACCGGAGAACTGGCCGTCGATGTACGACTCCGGCGAACCTTCCGGCGCCGCCTTGTTTCCTGCCGACGGGCCGATGCCGCTGGTCTTGTAGATCGCGGTGTCGCCGCCGATCGCGACACCCTGAGCGATCATCGGGTTGGCCTGCCCCGCTTCGAGAATCGATTTGGAGACGAACGAACTCGATGTGGTCTCGGCGTCCGCCTCGTCAGACGAGCAGGCAGTGGCGAACCCCAGTAGCGCGGTGGCGGCGAATGCCGCTGCAAGGACCTTGGTGCTGCGAGATTTCATGATGTGACCTCCAGAAATGTGATGGAAAATGAAGCACGTCAGGCAGTTTGCGCAACGCGCTGATGCAGATGGGTAACGACGTCCTGCGCGGACGTGAAGGCCCCGTGCTGCCAGGCGATGGCATTGGAGAGGTGATCGCCGGCGAAGTAGATCCGGTCGACGGGTTCGAGCAGCTTGGTGTACTCGGGAGTTGCCATGCCGCCGTGGGAATCTCCCGCGCCGGCCCACGACGCCCAGGCGGATTCCGAATACTTGGTACGACGCCAGCTTCCGGAGAAGGACGACGAGATGTCGCGAGTGTATTTGTCGCCGTGGATCTCTGCGCCTTCGGCGATGGCCTTGGCCAGGCGCTGACGGTGCGTGAGCGATTCGAAAGCCTGTTGACGCTTACCCGAGCTGTAATACGCGACGACGACGCCACGGTCGGAGTTGTAGTGGTCGTAGGGGAACATGATCTGGGAGATGTCGCGGTCGGTGTTGGACGCGCCGCCGTAGATGCGGTCCTCGGTCTCCCACCACCGACGCGAGTATTCGATACCGAGCTTGCCCGACGACGACGGCTTGGCTGCATCCAACGCGAGCAAGATGTCGGAGGGCAGGTTGTTGTTCAGCCGCTTGATCAGGTGCGGTGGGATCGTGCAGATCGCGTAGTCGGCGGTGATCGACTTGGTCTTGCCGTCGACGACGTAGTCGACGCTGACGCCTTCCGGCACGTTCTTCATGCCGCTGACCTCGGCGCCGAACTCGATGTTGTCCATGCCGATCGCGTCCTGGAACTTGTAGTAGATCCGGTCCATGCCGCCGACGGGGGTCATCATCGTCATGGCCTGGTCGTAACCGAACTCGAAGGAGAACGCACGCCCGATGCCGCCCTGGATGACATCGCTCATCCCGAAGGGTTCGATCTCGGTTCCGAAGTTGAGGCCGGCGCCCGGCTCCGCGGAGTGCCCTCGACGCGAGGATCCGACGTAGCGGCCGTCGCTGGAGAGATCACCGAAGTCGGTGAGGAAAGACGAGAGTGCTTCCTTGTCTTCCTTGCTCAAGACCTGGTCGAGAGCGCCCTGATTTGTAGCCTTCTGCAGCAGCTCGGACATGTATCCGTAGGTGTCGGCCTTGGCTGCTCGGTAGGTGATCGACTGATTCGCGAGCGGCTTGTTGCCGGTGTAGTTGACGAAGGTGTTCGCATTCTGGTTTCCGAACATCTGCAGTTCGACACCCAGCTCGCGGCAGTAGTCGATGGTGTTGTGATTTTGCGGAATACGCGTCGCACCGAGGTTGTAGAAGTGCCCCTCGGAGAACGTACAGGTCTGTGTCTCACCGTTCAGATCGGTTTCTTCGGTGCCGTTGCGGATCGACCACACCCGACCACCCGGCCGGTTACGCGCTTCGAGGACAGTGACCTTGTATCCGGCCTTCTGCAGTTCGTAGGCGGAGCACAGACCGGACGGTCCGCCGCCGAGGATCACGACGGAGTGATTTCCCTTGACCTTCCCGATCAGGTCACCGGCAGCTGGCGCCTGGAATCGCCTCGGCGTCGACGCCACCGCCGGCGCCAGGCCGATGGACGACATAGCACCGAGTGCCAGGCCGGCGCCGCCGGTGATTCCCAGACTGCGCATGAAAGATCTACGTGTGTATGGCATTCGAGCTCCCCAGTGTGCTCCCGGTGACCCGGGTGGTTGGTGTTGAACACAGACTTCAGGAGCGTTGGGTCCGGAACTTGACGCACAGGAAACAGTCAGTGGGGACCGAGTGAGAAACCTGCGAGCATCCGCATCGGGCTCTCTCACCCGAGTGCGATCAGCGGAAGCATGTCCGCAATATCCGCGTTACAGAACCGGACTAGCGTGACGCGACATGTCCGCTCTCACCGAAGCCATCGCGCGGTCCTTCACCACGCGCGAGAAGCAGCCCCCGGCGCGATCGCCGCTGCGCGCGTTGGGCCGTCGGCAACTCTCCGGCGCGGAGGTGCTGGCCCAGTCGGTGGCAACCACTGCTCCCGCGGTGTCGATGGTCGTTCTGCCCGTCACCATGCTGACACACGGCCGATTGTTGAGCGGGATGATCACCATCATCGCGGCCACCGTGCTGGTGACGCTCATAGCGTTCTGCGTTTCACAGTTCACGCGCCGAATGGCAGCATCAGGTGGGCTGCACAGCTTCGTCTTTCGTGGACTGGGCACCCGGGCAGCATTGACCACCGGCATCGCCATGTTGGTCAAATACGTCGGAAGCGCGGTGATGACGCTCTACCACGGAGGACAGGCCGCAATCGCATTGCTCGGCTTCGCGGGTGTGCACGTGGACAAGACTTTTCACGTCATCGCGCTCTATCTGGGGATAGCCCTGCTGATTCTCGGTGCCCTCGTTCGGGGTGTCAGATTTGCCGCTCTCGCGATCCTCGTCGTCGAAAGCTGTTCACTGCTGTTCATAGTCGGGCTCATGGTCCTGGGCGGTTCCGGAAGCCAACAGGCACAGATCGTTCCGCCCAGCTCCGGCCACGGATTACTGCTCACCGCCCTGGCTGCCGTGTTCGCTCTCGCCGGATTCGAGAGCGCGGCCTTCTTCGGCCCCGAAGCTCGTCGTCCGCTGGTAACCGTCACCCGCACAGTTCTTCTCACCCCGATCATCTGTGGATCGCTCTTCATCTTCGCGGGCTGGGCCGCTTGGTCCGGACGCAGTGACACTCTGGTCAACGCCTATCTTCACGGAACGGCGACAGGTGTGAGCCCCGCCGTCGTGATCGCGCTCAACGTCGGTCTGGGGTGCTCGTGGCTGGCGTCGTCGATGGCGTCGTCCAATGCTGCGTCACGCCTGGTCTATTCGTTCGGCGTCGAGCGGCTACTCCCCCGCCGGTTCGCCTCGGTTCACCGTGCCTTCCGCACGCCGTACTTTGCCTTGACCGCCGTCGTCTGCACAGTCCTGGTAGGCGGTGGAACTTTTGCCGTTCTCGGACGCGGAGAGATTTTCGACGATGTCCGGCTGACGGTTCGCGGCGCCGTCATCGTGGCGTATGCACTGGTGGCGATCGCATCCGTGGTCTTCCTGACACGGATCGGTGAGCACACTCCCGGCGTTCTCGCGGCCGCGTCGTGTGGAAGTGGCGCCGGCGCGATAGTCCTCGGATACCTGGTTTACGCCAACACGATCGACCACGCGTACGTTGCACCGATTGCCGTACTCGTGATCCTGACCTCGGGCACACTCTGGCAGTTCTACCTGCGACGCCGAAGCCCCAAAAGTCTGCTGCACGTCGGAGCTTTCGACAGCCCCGAAACCGAGGACGTACTACCCGGAGCTGGGGTGTTCGCCACCGACGCAGCCGGAAACATCGTGCTGGTGGGCGAGCCGACTGCCGGCGCCCGCTGATGGTGGGCCGACCCCGCGATCTCGGTGGGCACGAACCCCGAGCCGTTCAGCGCGCCCTTGCCCTGCTCGAGTCGGCAGCCAGGCTCGGATCGGGAGCCACCGCCAAAGACATTGCAGCCCTGGCCGACATCCCACCTGCCACCGCGTATCGGTTGCTCAACATCCTTGTCGCCGACGGCTACCTGGTTCGGATCGCCGACCTCTCCGGCTTCGCGCTGGGCCGACGCACCCGCGAATTGGCCGGGGCTGCCGCCGAACCCACACCCGTCGACAACTCGGTGCTCCTCGAAGAACTCCGCGAACAGCTGAGGTTCGGCGTCTATCTCGCGTCGTTTGCAGAGAACAGAATTCGACTTGTGGATCGCGATCCCGACCACGAGCTCAGCGGTGAACGAACACTGGTCACAGCCGTTCACGCATCAGCTATCGGGAAGCTGCTCCTCGCCAGCCGACCCGAATTGGCCGAGACCCCATTGCGAAAGGTCACCGCACACACCATCACCGACGGCGACGCGTTGGAACTCGAACTCTCGCGGATCCGGCGCGGTGAGCCCGCCCGTGAGGTCGACGAGATTCGTGTCGGACGCTCTGCCGTCGCCGTCCCGATCCACGACGCGGAAAGGTGTGTCGTCGGTGCCTTGGCTGCGATAGGTCCGACCGGCAGACTTTCCGTGAACGACGCAGACCTGGTGGCGCTCTTGCGGGAGTACGCGGAACGCATCGTTGCTCCGACGATGTCGAAAGCAAGCTGAAATCACAGGCCGAAAACGCGTTTGGCAAAGCCGAGATGCTCGTCGGCCCAGCCGATGACGCCCAGAGTGGAGTCGAGATTCTGCGGCGGCGTGCGTACCAAGGTGTCGCGTCGGACGAGTCGGCCGAAATCGACCTGCGCTCGGTCGAACTGGACCCCGGCTGTGACCATGATGTTCGCCAGCTCGTGCGCCATCACCCCGTACGCGACTGTTGTGGGATGAACACCGTCGAGCGAGAAGAGGCCGCCCGAAGCGCGGCCACCGCGACCGTCTGCGGAGAGGAACAGTGAGTCCGGCACGGGTTGCAGATCGGTCAGTGCCTTGGGGAGGGGGTACGGCGTCCACCATGACGGCCGCGCATTGACATCGGTGACGTAGCGCCGTGAAGCCACGCGCTCGAGCAACCCGGCAATATCGCAGAGGTACCAGTCCTTCCCCACCCGACGGGCATTCGCCACGGCTTGCTCGATTCCGTCGTTGTACATGTCGATTGCGGTATCGACGGCCCACGCCTGCGCGCCGGTGATGTGTTGATCGCGCTGAGGGTCGAAGTCGGTGTCGCGCACCCATGGTCGCGCGTAATACGGGAAATATCGTGATCCGATTTCGATCTTGCCGCCGAGCCCGTGGGCGATCGGCGCGATGGTCACATGCGGGACCGTGCAAAGAATGACGTGCTGGGCGTTGATCTTGCGGATCGCGGCCAGCACCTCGGTGTACTCCGACGCGAAGTGCTCCGGCTGCCACACCGTGTAATCGCGCTTACCATCCGGGTCGCGGAAGTTGTTGCCACTCCACTCGACCCGAAGTTCGGTGACGGTGCGGAGCGCATTGTTGGCACCGAGGAAGACGATCAGAGTTTCGATGCCTTCCTTGCCCAGCTCCGCTGCTGCGTCGAACGCCGTCATGCGCTTCTCTGCCTCGGAGCCTCGCGGCAGAACTCTCAGTGCGGCACGCTCGCCGTTGTTCTCGACGATCTGGCTGATCAGGTCGTCGTGTGGTTGGTGAAGGGCCGCTTCACACCCCTGCGCGGTCTTGGTCAGAGCATCACGAAGGTCCCACCCGTACACCGAAAGATTGTGATTGACGGCAGAGAAAGTCGGCGCCTCGCTGCCCGGTCCGCGTTCCCAGTAGTCCTCCACCTGGTCCATGAACCCACGTGCAGCAAAGAGCGCGAGCGGAACCTCCCAGAGGTCGAGCCGCGGTCCGAAGCGCTCTTCGAGGGTGCGGAGCAGCAGTTCGATGTTGAGTGGGAGCCCGCCCGGGCCGCCGTATCGGGGAAAGCGGAACTGATCGAGCCAGCCCAACTGGTGAGCAATGATCGACGGGTACGACAGCTCGGTATTGAAGACCGCCCCGCTCTGAAATCCCTGCGACAGCGAATCGCCGATGACCACCAACCTGTGGGGAGCATCGCCCCCAGGCGGAATAACCGGAATACCCAGGGTGGGATCGAACTGCGGAATCCTGGGTCCCCCGGCGGCTGCGGCCACGACGTCGTCGGGAGTATCGGATGGAAGTTCCACGCCCACTCACCTCCGGAAAAGTCCAGCTGGTCAGCTGATCAGTGGTGGCTTACGCCGATCGGCATTGTCCTGATCCGATTGCTTCTCTATGGACCTGACAACCTCGTCGGCCCACTGTTGATTTCGGCCGTCGAATTCTGCGCGGTCCCGGCGCGCGATACCGCGTCCGACCAGGATGGCAATCGGAATGGAACACACGACCCATACGAGTAGTACGCCTCCGACAATCCACCACATACTCAGTAATTGTGCCCGATTCGCCGACCGTTGTGCTCCAGGTCGAAACTTCTGTCCGAATCGTGGCGTTCAATTGAGGTGAGCTCGCAGGTCAGTAGCGATCGGCGTCGACAGTTTCGCGGACCTTACGGACCTGATTCCAACCACGAGCGGCGATGCCGAAGGCAACAAGCGACATCAGATCCGAGACCGTCAGACCGTGTTCTCGATTCAACGACCACAAGACCTGACCTTCCAGCGGGCCGTTGAAGAAGAGCCACGCCACTCCTGCGCAGACGGTCGCAACAACACTGGCCTTCGACGGCTTCATCAAGCACACGGTGCTGGTCACGAACAACAAGTTCATGAAAACCAGACCGTAGAAAATTCCGATCATGCGACTCCCCCCGAAGTTGGTTCGTTCAGCTGCGGTTGAAGTTCAGGTACGCCTTCGACGGAGTCGGGCCGCGCTGACCCTGGTACTTGGATCCTGCCTCGGAGCTTCCGTAGGGGAACTCTGCAGCGCTCGAGAGCTTGAGCAGGCAGAGCTGCCCGATCTTCATTCCCGGCCACAGCGTGATCGGCAGGTTTGCGACGTTGGACAGCTCCAGTGTGATGTGGCCGCTGAAACCCGGGTCGATGAAGCCGGCGGTGGAGTGCGTCAAAAGGCCCAAGCGCCCGAGGCTCGACTTACCTTCGAGGCGCCCGGCCAGGTCGTTCGGCAGTGAGCACACTTCGAGAGTCGAACCGAGAACGAACTCGCCGGGATGCAGTACAAACGGCTCGCCCTCTGCCGGTTCGACCAGGCTGGTCAGCTCGTCCTGGCGCAGTGCCGGGTCGATGTGCGTGTACCGCGTGTTGTTGAAAACCCGAAAAAGACCGTCGAGGCGCACGTCGACGCTCGACGGTTGCACCATGGAATCGTCGAAAGGGTCGATACCCAGACGTCCAACGGAGATTTCGGCACGGATGTCACGATCGGAGAGCAGCACAGGTAGAGGTTACCGGTTCTGCGAGCAGTGCCGACCCATCGCCGGGGGCGATCACATTGCGGTGACGAAGCGCGATGGGTGAGTTCGGGACTCCCACGGCAGAGCCCAGCCCCACCTGTCTCGAGTTCTCCACCCCGAAAGGCGTTCCCGCGCAAAACTTTTAGACGAAACATCCACCAATTTTGCCGACTTCGACACGCGCCTTCTCTTCAACGACGGCCAGTGATACGTCTGCTCGAATGCTCGTCTGATAATGTTCGGAAAGCACGTTGATCGGCGGTGAAAACACGTCCGGTCGGCTGCGACGCCGATGTAGTTCAATGGTAGAACATCAGCTTCCCAAGCTGAATACGCGGGTTCGATTCCCGTCATCGGCTCCACAGATTCAACGCAGGTGGAGGGCGTTTCCGTTCACGGAAACGCCCTCTTGCTTTCACGCTGACGCCGCGAATACGCCGCGCGGCGGGCTTCAGACGCAAGCGTTGATTGCAATCACTGTGCGTTCCACAGTCGCGAGCGCGTCCACAGCGTCGTCCCTACTCAAGGGGTACGAGCCACCAAGTGCTAGAGGACCGGATCTCGGAATTCTGCAGTTCATCGATGCCGTCCGACTGGTCGTGCCCCGGCCTCAATCGGTGTCCATTGCGCGCACTGTCAGGAGAGTGCTGTCGACCTCGAAGCCGATGGTCGCCGGTACCTCGGTTCGTTCACCGTCCATCAGTGATTCGAGCGCGACTACCAACCGATGGGGTTGGAAACTGTTTCTGCTCGGGCACCGCGCGCTTATCAGTTTTTAAAACCGATCTGCCGTAGCGCACCCGGACACCGGGGACCACAACTCACGCAAGAATGCAGGTCTTCTCACAATCACAACTGTGAAAATACCCAAGTCCGTCAAAAATCACCTTCGAAAAGCATCAAGTACGTATTCTTCCTCAGTACCGGACAGCCCTAACCGTAAGTCCCAATGCACGACCATCGGTCTGCACATTAAAAACCCTCACCAACCTACATCTTGTGCCTGCTCGGATCATCCGTGGATCGACTCATACACTCCGGATCCGGAAGAGCCGGATAAATCTCGAAGAAATACCCCAGTTTGGAGGACTGTCACATTAGCGTCGCGCTACCTTCCCGAAGATCTTAAAAAACCGGCAGGTTGGCCCCAATTCGATAGAAGGCCGTAGGTGTCCAGAGTCGAAACCTTATTACTCGCAAGCATTGCAGCGTCTTCCCTGGTTATGACGTTCGGAGCTACGGCTTCTCACGCAACTCCCAAACCGGGCAACTTAGGCGGAGGCAATTTTGGTGGACCTTGGTTGGTGGACTAAAACTCCTCGAATGGCCTCGGATATCAGGACGTCACCTCATTCGGTCCAGGCTCGCCCGCTTACATTGCAGGTCCCAATTTCGATAGCAGGGCCTCTGCCCTGTATGCAGTAGCGAATGCTGCCGGGCTCTCGACGGAGAGAGGAGGTGAATTTGAAATGAATAGCGTTCTCTTTGCTATCGTCAATGTGATCGTGGCGATGGCGAACGGTTCCACGATCCCCTTCTCATTAGAAGGCGCAGGGCCACTAACCGCCCCCCGACTTGTAGGAAGATCGGCCGACCGCATGTGAATGACAGTTTCAGCTCTGCCTGAAACCTGCATATCAGCAGATGCGTGGATCGTGCGGTGGTCACAAACACAATCTCCCCTACCTGTCCAGGAAGGGGAGATTGTGTTTGACAGGTCCCATGCCACGGTGAGGCAGCTACCGATCTCGGACGCGAGCGGGAGCTGTCTCCGAGGTTGACCACGATGGACCTGTACCTAGTTGGCACAGAACCTAGTTGGCACAGACCACTTCAAGTCGTCGACCAGGTAGCCGGTGGAAGCGCTTCGGTCTTCGGCCTGATCACGGGCGGCCGCACTATTTGGTGAGAATCGGTCGGTCGCCTCTTGAAATGTAATTGGCGAATCGCTCAATTCCTGCTTGTGAGAAGCTCCCTCGGCCTGCGCGTTTCAGTGCGGCTTCGACGAATGGGAGCGGTTTCCTGCGGTATGTGCGGTAGATGCTGTCGAGTACTGGTTGCAGTGCCCGGCGTGCGAGGTCTGCTGTTTCCGGGTCTGAACCCCCGAACTTCACTGTCACATTCGGCATTGATACCCCTGTTGGTCGAGTGTCCGATTCCCTGGCCGGAAGCGTACGTATCGGGATCGCGAATCAGTACAGAAACACCAAAACGAGGCGCTAAGTCCCTACTTGCGGTGGATGCGATTCCGTCTTTGGGTTGACGAAAAACAGCCCGACCGCGGCGTGCGGTCCGGCTTCTGTTCTACGACTGCGGGTTACGCCCCGAAGCCGAGGCCGCGGGTTTCGTCTGTTCACGTTGGGTGGCGAATTGCCGATGCTGACGGGTGTTTCGGTCAACCCTGTCCCGTGGTCGACCACCTAGAACGGCGGTTCCACGGTTCCGCAGAAGCTCAATGCCTGTGCGCAGCGCCCCGGGGATCTGGAAGTCGTAGCTGGTCTGCATCCAAGCTGTTCCATCAGCCTCTGCGATGAATTTCCCGATGGGTAGCGCTCGGAGACCCAAGTCATCGGTGCCAGATTCCGCGATCTCATTGCCAACATGCCCCACGACGTTCTATGGTTCATTACATGAGTAATGAACCAGTGAACACCGGGCATCGATCATCGTGATCGACGACGGACGACCACTGTTCCAGCAGATCGCCGAGCAGATCGAAGGCTCGATCATCGACGGCTCACTGCCGGAAGACGGACAGGTGCCCTCAACCAACGAACTGGCGGCGTTCCACCGAATCAATCCGGCGACGGCAGCCAAGGGCCTCAATCAACTCGTAGGCGAGGGGCTCCTCTACAAGAAACGGGGAATCGGAATGTTCGTCACCGTCGGCGCCCGCGATGCACTCAGGTTCAGACGACGAGAAGCGTTCGCGCGCCAATACATCGAGCCGCTGGTCATGGAGGCCGACCGCCTTCAGATTTCCCTCGACGAACTCAAATCCATGCTGGACGACAGGAAGGCGGACCGATGAACTCGAGCACGACAACGACCAAGTCGCACGTCAGGCGTTTCAACGAAACTGAACTCGTCGCCTCGATGCGAGCAGTGAACAGAAGCTACGGGGACGTCGATGCGCTCTCGGACGTCTCGTTCGAGATCAGCCAGAACAAGATCTACGGCCTGCTCGGCCGTAACGGCGCAGGCAAGACCACGATCATGCAGATACTGACCGGACAGGACCTGCACACCAGCGGCGACGTCGAGGTATTCGGCGCTGCCCCATTCGAAAATGCCGACGTCCTGGCGAACGTGTGCTTCGTCAAGGAAAGCCAGACGTACCCCGAAGACCTCAAGGTCAAGCATGTACTCGTCGCCGCCAGCCATCTTCTCCCGCATTGGGACCACGCGTTCGCCGAAGCATTGCTCGACGATTTCCAACTTCCCCTGTGCCGCAAGGTGAAGAAGCTTTCGCGCGGCATGAGGTCAGCGTTGGGGGTAATCATCGGACTTGCCTCTCGCGCGCCGCTGACGCTGTTCGACGAACCGTACCTCGGACTCGATGCCGTTGCGCGCCAACTCTTCTACGATCGTCTGCTTGCGGATTACGCCGAACATCCTCGCACTGTGGTGCTTTCGACTCACCTTATCGACGAGGTAGCCAATCTGCTCGAGCACGTGATCGTCGTAGACAGCGGCCGGATTGTCGTCGACGAGGACGCAGATGCACTGCGAGGTCGCGCCGTAGTGGTATCCGGCCCCATTGATGCGGTGGATGCCGTTGCCACCTCCGGCAGGGTCCTGCGCCGGGAGACACTAGGCGCCCACAGCCGAATCATGTTGCAGGCCGATGTGACCGAGACCGAGCGAATCCGACTGCGGGAGGCCGGAGTCCAAGTAGAACCGGCATCTTTGCAGGAACTTGTCATCGCGACTTCGACGCAGCGCAAGGAGATCACCGCATGAGCATCGCAACGACAGCGCCACGGACGGTCCCGAAGGCGCCCACCCGGTCCAGGATCGGTTCCGTCCTCCAACTGCACACGGTCGCGTGGCCGTTGCTGATCGCCTGGCCGGTGGGCATCCTGTTGATCTCTTTCCTCATCAGCTTCACCATCTACGCGATCGTCCGGAACGATGAGGGTGAGGGATTCACCGGCAGTGTGTTCTCCGTTTACGGTTTCGTGCTGGCGTTCTACCTCCAGTCGATGACCCAGACGTTCCCGTTCGCGCTCGGACTCAGCGTGACTCGCCGCGAGTTCTTCACGGCCACCACGGTAATGGCGCTGGCACAGTCCGCAATCTTCGCAATCGCGCTACAACTGCTGTCAGTGGTGGAATCCGCCACCAACGGCTGGGGTGTGCACATGCGCATGTTCGGCATCGCACGCTATTTCACCGACAGCGCAGCCGTGCAGTTGCTCGCGCTGTTCGCGACACTGCTGCTGACCAGTTCGATCGCAATGCTGACAGGTGCGATCTACCAGCGGTGGAGGACCACCGGTTTGCTCGCCTCCCTCACCGGCCTCTTCGGTGTGCTCGGCCTGTCAGCGATCGTAATCACCTGGGCCAGCTGGTGGCCGGCGATCGGTTCGTGGTTTGCCGATACTTCCCGAGTGGTGCCGATGGCACTACTTCCATTGGCCCTGGCCATCGCCTGCATAGCCGGAGCATGGGGCACGTTACGTCGAGCAACGCCCTGACCGAGTAATCATGTGCGACGCCAGATGTCGCACCGTCTCCGAGCGCCCCTCGGATCGACACCGCCCAGGTAGTTCGGCCCCTCCCTAGCCTAGGGAGGGGCCGAACTTCGTAACAGGTCTATCGCGTCCCCGGGTCCGTTCTACTGCCGAGCCACCCGCTCGACAAAACTCGAAGCACGCAGCACCAGTTCATCTTTCCGGTGCTGGCGCGCAGCAGAGGCGTCGTAGCCGGTGTAAGGAAGAGGTGGGTCGTTACGAACATTGGCTGAGCATTGGAAGTCTCGGCAGATCAGTGTTCCGACTGTGCTGCCGCGGCGACCAGCGGGCCCGGCCAACTTGGCGCCGTAGAAGACGACCTCGTTGGGAAGTCGCGTGTCACGGCACCAGGAGCACTGGGCGCGCGACCGCGGAGTGGCCTCCGCTTGAACGAGCAAAACTCCGATGGTCTCCCCGTCGAGTGTCGGGACAATCGCGTAGGCGCGTCGGCCCATTTTGGGATCTCGCCAGCCCAAATAGTCGAGAACGTCGAAGTCGATGGCGTCGAAGCCGTCCGGCAGGGTGAGATCGGACTTCTCCTTGCGGCTCGCGTTGACCAGGCTGGAACGGATAGATGTATCGGTCAAAATGATCATGGGTGTTTACCAATCGTGGCTCGGTGAAGGTGGGTACAGCTCATGGCCCGATCAGCACCAAGTGCTGTCGGGTCCGAATGCGCTATCTGCTGTCGGCGTAAGCGACGCCGACAACCCCCTCACACCCATAGGGCTTCACCGTGTCCACACCGCGATGGTAGCCACAAGCCTGCGTCACGGGCCACTCTATTTAGCGTCACACCTGCAAGGGCGGGGTATCAGAAGAGACGAATAACGCACTGGACATGAGGAATTCGTGAGACTTCGGATAAGACATTCGGTTCGCCTGCTATCGGTATTCTTGCCTGGTCGCGGAGCGGTCTACCGACTACTGAGAAAGCACTTGCAGGACAATCTCTCCAATAGTCACCGAAATTCCGCACCACAGCAGTCGGGACTCTGCGCTGCAACCGACACAGATGGACAATCCTCACATTCTGCCGATTCAACGTGCCGATCATGCGACAATCGGACCGTGAACGACACCGACAGTGGAGTTTCGCATCCGCACCGATCGCGACTGCTGAGCGTCGGCATCCTCCTCTCTGCCGGTTTACTGTGGTCCACTCCCCTGGCCGCGGCAGCACCCGCCGTATCCGGGCCGGCAAGTTGCGTACCATTCGGAACCGCCCAACTGCCGCCAGGTGTGCCCTCCGGCGGTGGCCGAGTCGGGCTGGCGCACCTACCGACCTTCACCGGTTCGACGGCCCCTACCTCCGTCGAGATTCGCACGCCGATAACTCAATTCAATCGCTTCTGGGACTTCGCGCTCGTCGACCACGACCTGCTCGCCCGTCCGCGGGAGCCTGGCGTACCGACCACGGAAGCCTGGCATTTCGTGCCGATGCCCGAGTGCCTGCGTGGACGACTGGTCGGGATATCGCTGGACGACGACGAACTGGTCGCAGTCGACGACAACGGCTGGATCTACACGATGGACAACGCGTCGCAGGATCCGCTGGTGTGGAACTGGACCTCAGCGTGGGGTGCGCCTCTGTGGAGTGGCCCAGGCAGACAACTCCCAGGCGACCGGCCGAACGGGTGGGCGCTGAGCGTCTCGTCGCCGTGGGACAACCGAACCTTCACCGACGTCGCGGGACGAATCCACTACGTCGGACTGGCCAAGATGACGATGATCCCCACCTTGACCGGGGACGGTAGCCGGATCACCTATGCGGACCCGTGGCTGCCCAACGACGACAGCTACGAGATCGGCGGCCCGCTTGGTGGTCGGTTCCGGGCCGACTCGCTGTCGGCGGCTGGATCGACCACCTTCGTGATGAACAAGTACGGCGACATGTACACCCGCACATTTGATTTCGACTCTTCGGGCTCCGACTCGATCTTCTTCCGATACAGCTGGGAAGACCAGTCGGGTAAGCCCACCGCACCCAACCTCGTTGCAGAAACGCTCGACCGCAACACCGCAGCGATCCAACTTCCGGCGCCGGACTGGGTGCACCAGCCCAAGATTCCGGGTGAAGTCACATCCGCGATCAGTGTGCACTCACTCGGTCCCGGCCCGAACCGGCGCGAATTGCGCGTCGAGGGCCGCCGCGACGCTGAATCCGGCTTCTGGCACAAGGATCTCGTCGGTGGCGTCTGGGAGTTCACACCGACAGGCGCTCCCATCCTCGGCACAGCGATCGAGAACACGCCGACAGACCGCTCGGCAGACACTCTCGCCCCCGCCGCCCCCTGGCACTTGTCCGCATCCCTGCCCGCTCGCAATGGCGCCATCGACGGCCAAACATTGATCGACATCGGGTTTCCGTACTCTGTCGTGGATCCGCGCCTGCTCGACGCCATCGGCCAGCACGCCCAGCCGTCCGGATACCAGCTGAAGGTGGACCACTTCGACCCGGCCGCCACTACCCGGACCGCGACCGTGACTGCACCTGATGGCACGGCGCTACCAGTCGTCCTGCACACCGCCGACGGGTTGAGGATGTCTCCCCGAGAGTCCGGCCTCGACAGCAATCCGCGCCACCTCGTCGGGGCAATCGAGATCCCGGCGACCGCGTACGCAGATCGGGCATCCAATCCGGCCTTGGATACGTTCGTGCGGGACTGGATGCACGGCAACCACATTGCGGCAATCACCCTCAGCGCCACCGACCACGACTTGGTGATCCGCTAGCTGAAACCAGCGTCGCCCAGGCCCGTTCGTCCATTACGCTCTGTAGATGGCCGAAACCACACGCGACGTGCCGATATCGCCCGTCGACGCGATTCACGGCCCGCACGGCCCGCTCGCGCTCGACGGGGCAGCGCTCGTCGAACTCTGGCCGCTTGGCCCGTTGGCCGGCAATGTTCGAGTCGGTTTCACAGCGGTGTCCTACAACGAATACTTCTGGATCGGAATCCAGGCGGATGCAGAGCATCTGCCTCCAGCTTCCAAGATCGCGCACGCCGTCGAGCGAGCTCTCGACGAAATAGCAAGCACTGCAATCTGACTGTGCCCCGCAGGTGATGTCTTGATGTCAGACCCACTCCGCTCATCGCGGGTTCGCACACTCGACCACACCCGCCGAGTGCAGGAGTTCAAGCACCCGATATAGCTACCACCCAGTAGTAATTTTGTGAGCCTTGACACATCAGTAAGGCACT
The DNA here is from genome assembly GCF_016598535.1 of Rhodococcus sp. P-2. Lineage (GTDB taxonomy): Bacteria > Actinomycetota > Actinomycetes > Mycobacteriales > Mycobacteriaceae > Rhodococcus_F > Rhodococcus_F baikonurensis. The sequence goes on from NZ_CP066779.1 coordinate 5,588,596, forward strand.
CAATACTGTTCAGCGGACGATAGTCGTCTCTAATTCGGTCGACTCCAAATCTCCCGAAGACAAGGAACCGAGAACTGATGCGCAACAACCGAACCCACAGTGAATACTCCGCCGAGGGGATCCAGTGACCGAACCGAACGTCCAGTCGAGTTCTGTGATTTCTCCGCGCCAGGCCGGAGGGCTCGCCGCCGTTGGCTTCCTCGCATTTTCCGAAGTCACCAGCGGAATGTTGCAGTCGTGGTACATACCACTCATACCGAAAATCGGACAGAGGCTCGACGTCAACCCCGCACAACTCAACTGGGTCTTGGCGGCATACCTACTTTCCACCGTCATCTGCGTCCCATTACTGGCCAAACTGGGCGACAAATACGGTCATCGTCGCATGGTGATGGTTGTGCTCGGCTCCGTAGCCCTCGGAACGATCCTGACAGCTGTAGCTCCGTCCTTCGGAATCTTCTTGTTGGGCAGGGTCATCCAAGGAACACTGGGCGCACTACTTCCACTCGAGCTTGCAATTCTCCGAGAACGAGCCGGTGCCGGTTCCGGACGCGCGATCGGAATTCTCGTGGGGTGCCTTGGCGCCGGAGGAGCCGCAGGAACCCTTTTGGTCGGACTACTCGGAACCAACGCAAGCCTGACTCTGGTCCTCTTCGTGCCCGCTGCGCTCGCACTGGCAAGCCTTGCCACTATTGCACTGTTCGTTCCCGAAACATCCACCCGTGCAACTGGTTCCATCGACTGGACAGGTGCAGCACTTCTTGGCATCGGCCTCGCGATCTTCCTTGTCGGGATCGGCAACGGAAGCAAATTGGGGTGGACTTCCACAACAACGCTCATGGCAATCGGTGGCGGCTTGGCGTTGCTTGTTGCTTTCGTCGCGCTCGAAAAGAAAATCAGCACCCCGCTGGTCGACTTGACCTTGTTGACGAAGGGTGGCGTGGGATTCCTGTTGGGATTGACCAGCCTGTTCGGCTTGCAATTCTACGGAGCTGCCACTGTCTCAGCACTGTATTTCGCTTCCAAACCCGAAGTCGCCGGGTACGGGTTCGGTCTCGATTCGATGGGCATTGCCCTTGCAATCACTCCAGTACCCATCGCCGTCATGATTGCGTCGTCACTCGCCGACAGCGTTGCGCAAAGATTCGGCACCCGAACGACACTGCAGATGTCGGCGATTCTGATTTCCACATGGTTTGCTGGATTGATCGTATTTCGAGACACTCTGTCTGGCTTCATTGCAATGGGATTGGTCGGCGGTACCGGAATCGGTTTGTTCGTCGCACTCCTTCCCGCTCTGGTAATTTCGCGCGCACGCCCGGAGGATTCCGCGATAGCGGGTGCTCTGTACAACACATCGCGAACGGTTGCGGGTGCAGTCGCCGGAGCCGCCTTTACCGCAATTATGTCCGGCATGCTGATCAGCGGGTCGAAACTACCAACTGAGAGTGCGTTCGTCACTATCTGGGCCGTGTGCATCGGAGTGGGTGTTCTGATTTTCGTCTTGGTCCCCTTCCTCAGCAAGCTAGGCGGTAAAGCGTATCGACCCGAACCGATTGAGCAATTGGTCGACATTCCGGTCCGAGAATCATCGTGACGTTGTGCGGGAGGAGTCTTTGCCTCGATTCCTCCCGCTTCGAACGAGAAAGCGGCTTCACTTCGCTGCACCGTCGAGATTGACCCGAACAAACGACTCGACACAGACCCGACGATGGCGCGTGGCATGATGGGTCCATGTCGCGTGCCATGCCACAACCATCTGGTCGTGGGCGACCCAGCGACCCGGACATAGAGACACGCATTCTTTCCTCTGCGTTGGATTTGTACGGAGAACTTGGTTGGGCGAGATTGAACCTCGATATCATCGCCCGACACGCCAAAGTTGGAAAAGCAGCACTCTACCGGCGATGGACGACCAAAGAGCAGATAATGTCGGATGCATTGCGATCGAGCAAGAGAACCGTCCTCGACTTCGATACCGGAACGCTTCGAGGAGACTTGATTGCGATCGGTCACGTCACGGTAGAGCAGTTACTCGGTAAGCACGGCTCAGTACGAATGCGAGCCATGATCGATGCAAAAATCTATCCCGAACTATTCGAGGGAGAAATTGCCGACTTTCGCAGTGAGAGCATTGCCGGCGGTCGCGAAATTATCTTTCGGGCAATCGAACGCGGAGAGATCAGCAAAGGAACGTCACCGGCCTTGATTCTCGACGCCGTGGCAGGAACAATTGAGCACCACTATTTGATGACCCCGATGTCCAAAATCAAAGAGTTCGAAGCCGGATCCGACACGTACGTCGAGTTGGTCGTCGACCTCGTTCTCGCGGGCCTCAAATCCCAACCCGGATCCAACGACGAATAACCAACACTGTTGCCGGTAGTTCGACCCCGACGGATAGCCGGGCGAACCATGGAACGATATTGCGCGTGGCGTTGGAACGGGACTCGAGGTCGTCGACGCTGAGCCCGGTCGGTCAGCATCCGAGCGGATCACGTCCCGTTCACATTTCGGCGCACGAGAAGGAGGCTTGGGAATGACAGAGAACAGTAATCCCACAATCTTGAGTTGGTCTGTGAAAGAGTCTCTGCTACAGTATATTCGCGTGCTGGGTGAGATTTCGTATGCGTCTGGCCTCGTTGAGCTGGGTGACGAATTGGTCTGGCCACTAGCGTCCGATCATCATGACGCAGACGGGGTTCGGATTGCCGAGTTCGGTGGCGCGATCCATCTTCGTGCTCACGACGGGCTTCTCGATATCGTCATTGCCGATCCGGAAGTTCGTGTGAACGAGACGCAGGGGCAACTGAGCGTGAGGACCGCTCTGGACGCGCCGGAACGCGTCGTGATTGCGACCCTCGATGGTATCGAGAGCTCAGCGTCTGTCCTGCGAGCCGAAGTACAGGTGACCGCCGACGGCCCAGCTGTGTTCGGCGCCAATTACCCTTCGGGTACGAGACTCTCGCCATTGACAATCGGCAGTGACCGCAACTGACAGACGTCTTGCGGTCTTTCAGAATGGATCGAGGGACACGTTGTCCTCCTCCCCCATCTCGACTGCGGACGCGTAACGCACTGCGTGGCGCTCCAACGCCACGGCTGCTTGGGCCTCCCCTTCCCACTGGTCCCGCAGAGTAGATCCGTTACTCGTCGATCGCGAAACCCTCGCCGTCGAGAACTCGATGTCAGTGCGAGTGAAGGTGCACCGCTCGAAGTTGGTGGACGCGGAGAATCGCGCGCTTTGGAAGGTGCAATCGACAAAGGCGGTATCGGCGAACTCCGCGCCTGCCAGGTCCGAGTCGTCGAATGCGCACCGCTCGAACAAGGTATTGGGCACAGAGCGGAGCCTGTGTGCTTTCATCCCGGTGAAATCGCAATCGACGACCTTCGGTCCGATCGTCAGACGCGAAGCAGTGACTCCCCGGAAACTGCATCGCTCGAATCGGCGATTGAGTCGTTGCTGACTCGTCAGCGCAGCGAAATCGAAACGGCAGTTGAACATCTCAGCCTCGAAGGCGGTGAGCGCGCCCCGTACGTAGCTCAGGTCAACACGTTCGAGTGCGAGGAATCTGATGTCGAGACCATCGCTACCGACGACTAGACCGCGCAGATCCACGAAACCGTCATCGGTCTCTGTCCAACGAGAAGTGAGAGTGTGAGGGGGCTTGACAATCCGCGACTGGACGACCAATTGCGCGCGCAGATTCTCGACATCCTCATCCGCCCAGCGGCGGCGCAGTGCGGTGATCTCGGCCTTCTTCACAGATCGATCGTATCGAGCACCGAAAATCGGTGTGTGCCTGCCAAGAAGCGGGTCACCTGTAGCCGGCTCACTATCCGATTCATCCCGTCGTCGGGGCAACGCATATTGTCGAGAGGTCCTGACTGATTCGAGCCTGCAAGCCGGTGTCATCTCGACACTGTCGTCGCACTGGGAGGCGAAAGATGTTCACACCCGTGGAATTCGGCAAGGTCTCGGTGTTGATTCCGGAGAACGGTGGAGCCGTCCCCTACGGAAACACCGTGGTGGTGCGCGGATCCGAAGGCACCCTCGTCATGGACCCTTCCCTTTCTCTCGACCGCGACCCCGTCGGCGCGGATCTCGTATTCGTCAGCCACGGCCACGAAGACCACATCGCCGGACTACGTCACTTCGACACACCGGTTTACGCGCACCACCTCGACGCACCCGCGGTTGCATCCCTCGACACGCTGCTCACCAACTACGGACTTCCCCCAGGCCAACGAGCCGAGGTCCAGCAATCGATAGCAACTCAGTACGGCATCCCCTCGACGCACGAGAATGTGGCGGGGATCGATGACGGTCACGTCTTCGACCTCGGCGACCGCACCGCGACAGTCATTCATTTGCCTGGTCATACTCGCGGACACTGCGGCGTCCTTGTCGAGCCCGACGGCTTCTTCTACGTCGCCGACATCGACCTCACCTCCTTCGGCCCGATGTACGGCGATCTTGGCAGCAGCGTCAACGACTTTCTCGACTCCATCGACCACGTCGCAACGATCGACGCGCGTTGGTACGGAACTTTCCACCAGAAAGGCGTAATCGAGGGCAGCGAGGAATTCCGTCGACGCTTGACCGCCTACCGGGACAAACTCCTCAGCCGCGAAGAACGACTCGTCAACTTCCTCGATGAACCACAACGCTTGGAAGACATCGTCGCCCACCGCCTCGTCTACCGGCCCCACGTCAGTGCCCCGTACGTCGACGCCGTCGAACGGCGAACAGCGCAACTTCACCTCGAACGACTTATCGCATCCGGCGCCGTCATCACAGTCGCAGACAAGACGTACCGTCGTGTCCTCTGACGTTGGAGTAGGCAACCTGCCGCTCGACGATCACTCGTAGCATAATCTTCGGCATGAATTGGAACAGTTCCACAGATACCGGATGGTTTGTCAATCTTGCCGAAGACGGTTCAGCCGTAACGATTTTCGATCCATCGGGAAGCGTCTACGGCGCACTGTCCCCCACACACACGGACGAGGGCGATCAGACGCCAGGTAGAAGGAAGCGGGATTCGTCGCGCGCCGCTCGAGATCGACAGGCTCTCACCTTCCGCAAAGGCCATCCCGCAACACTTCGATTGTCCGGAGGGATGACCGGAACTGTGACAGATCAACAACCCAAGGCAATGCGTCGAAAGAACAAGCGATGCGAAGTGGTCATCTCCGACCGGACGTATGTCTTCGCGCATTCATCGAGTCGGAGAGCGACGGCTCTGCGCGACGGATCCGCCTTGGCGCACATGGCCCGCGGACGCTGGTCAAACCGAAGTACCGTCACTCGGAAAACCGTGTCGGTAACGGACGCACTCGACGAGTGCGTGCTGACGCTATTCCAGAAAGTAGTGACTCCCGGCCGTACCGGAGCATTCGATCAGGTGATATCGGACCTCAGCAGTATCTGACACAGCGGTGCCGTCATGGTGTGGTTCCTCCATCGCTGGCTCGTTGCTGGGGATTGCCGTGGCGGACGAACTGTGCCGTACGCCACATTCAGTGGATCTCAACCGCACTCGAGACACTAGCTTTCAACTACCTGGTCCACGCGCATACCCGGATGAGGCAAGACTTCTTGCGTCATCGACTGATGTCCACGCGGTTTGTGGGTGACCGACCATCGGTATTCCTCAGGTTCAACCGGTTTCGGTAGAACATCACGGATCGGAAGGCTGGAACTCGAATCATGGACACTGTCGACGACTTGGATTTACTCACCCAGCGACTGTCACCGGGCGCGATGACCACCGATCCAGATCTCCTCCAATCCTATCGACAGGACTGGAGTTTCGACCCCGCAGCAGGCACACCGGTAGCCGTTGTTCGTGCATCGACGACATCAGACGTGCAGGAGACCCTTCGCTTCGCCGACAGCCGAAGTATTTCAGTTGTCCCACGGGGCGCCGGAACCAGTGTCGTCGGCGGATCCACGGCCATCGACGGCGCGATAACCCTCAGCCTCGAACGAATGAGATCGATCCGGATCAACGCATCGTCACGCACGGCAATCGTCGAACCGGGCGCACTCACCAACGATGTGAAAGCCGCTGCCGCAAAAGAAGGTTTGTACTATCCACCAGACCCGTCGTCATTCGAGATCTGCTCGATCGGCGGCAACGCCGCAACCAACGCGGGTGGTCCTTGTTGCGTGAAATACGGCGTTACCAGCGACTACATTCTGGGAATGACCGTTGTGCTAGCGGATGGGTCCATCGCTGAACTCGGCGGAAACCGCATCAAGGACACCCCCGGGCTCTCGTTGACGAAGTTGTTCGTGGGCAGCGAAGGCACTCTGGGAGTGATAACCGAACTGACACTTCGGCTCATCCCTCAGCCCCCGACTCCTCACACATTGGTGGCCTTCTTCCCGCTGATGTCCGAGGCCGTCACCGCCGCACGGGACATCACAAACCACACACGCCCCTCAGAACTCGAAATCCTCGACAATGCCGCCATCAAGGTGGCTGAAGAGTTCCTTCGCATGGAACTCGACACCGACGCCGGGGCACTCCTCATCGGGCGCTCCGACGCCGGCAACGCCGCAGAGGCCGAGATGGAACTGATGCGCACGTACTGCGAAAAACGGGGAGCCTCAGCTGTATTCGTCACCGACGACCATCACGAAGGTGAGCTGTTCATCCGTCCGCGCTACGCCGTCTACGAAGCCTTCGAGCAGAAAGGCGTGGTCATCGGCGACGATGTTGCCGTCCCGATCGACAAGCTCCCTGAGCTCACCGACGGTATAGCCGACATAGCAAATCGCAACAACACCACTGTCGTCAGCTACACCCACGCCGCGGACGAGCTCACACACCCCGTCCTCAACTATCCGGTCGGCGACGAAGCGGCCGCAGCATCTGCAGCCGCGGCGAGACGAGAGATCTATGACCTCGTGAGGGCACTGGGAGGGACCGTGACAACAGAATACGGCGTGGGACAACACAAACGAGGAAACCTGTCGAATGCCTTGGACCCGGTCGTGATCAAGCTGAACAGGGCAATCAAGAACGCCGTCGACCCCAACAACATCTTGAACCCGCGCGTTCTGATCCCGTAGAGGCCACAAAGGTCGAGTAATCAGCGACCCGAGTTCGGCACACATCCTCCCGAATCTCGGTCCGAAGTCTCAACCGAAAAATCTGGCACTCGAGGTTGCAGAGTGCCAGATTCTTTGGTTATCATGTTCTCGCACAGTGAGTTCGGTCGCCGTCGAGGTGACGGTGACCTTTCTTCGACGATACGGGAGGTGTGTTGCTGTGCTTCGTTTCGATCCTTTCACCGACATCGACGCGATCACCAAATCCTTGCTTGCTACCGGAACCGGTAGTAACCGAAGTCCACGCTTCATGCCGATGGACCTCTACAAGGTCGATGACCACTACGTCCTGCATGCCGATCTCCCCGGCGTCGACCCGGGATCGGTGGACGTACAGGTAGACGGCTCGACTCTGACCTTGACCGCGCACCGTAGTGCCCTCTCCGAAGAGGGCGTGACGTGGCTGGCCGGTGAGCGTTTCACGGGAACGTACAGAAGGCAGTTGTCCATCAGCGAGGACATCGATTCCGAGCGGATCGTCGCCTCGTACGACAACGGCGTATTGACCGTGAGCTTGCCGATCGCCGAGAAGGCAAAACCGAGGCGAATCGAAATCTCGTCGGCGGCTCCTGTCCGATCTGCACATTCCGAGACGGAAGCTCAGGGACAGATCGAAGCCTGACCTGATCGGATCTGTAGCGCTACCCACACGCCTGGATCACGCTGCAAAATTCTGCAGTCCTGGCGCGAAATCGCCTGCACAAGAACCCTTCATCCCAGGAGGTCTCCTATGTCCGCGACAACCGTGGCCCCCGTACCCACTCTCGCTGAACCGGTGCTCTGGAACGAAGACCCGCAGCGGCAAAAGTGGTGGAAGCGCATACTCGCAACCAGTCCGCCGGAGAATCCCCACAACGAAGAGTTTCAACCCTGACAAGGCGACACAAATTTCGCCAAATATGTTGTCCAGCACATAAAACGATGCCTTCCGTCCGGGCGACCGGGCGGAAGGCATCGTGCCGGAGTTGGATTCTCCACTCTTACAGGTTGATGACGTCACCGACAAAGATCTGGTCGGGATCGACGATGTGCGGGTTCATGTCCCAGACCTGCTGCCAGGAAAGCCCACGTTCTGCACCGAGACCGGACAACGTATCGCCAGCCGCAACGATCACCTCTTCGCCCGACACACGGGATTCAGTCTCCGGAATACTTTCTGCCGGTGCAGATTCAGATGACACGGGTTCGACAACCGGAGCGGAAGCGGGCTCCGGTGCGGATTCGATTGCCGCCTCAGGTGCAGGTGCAGGTGCAGGTGCAGCGGCAGGAACAATGCTCGAACCGGTATCGCATGCGCCGACCGAACTCAGGAAGGCCATCGGATCGACGGCCCCACCACTGTGAATCCGCAGATGCAAGTGGGGACCGGTCGAGCTACCGGTGTTGCCGGTTGCCCCGATCTCATCGCCGACCTCGACGTGCTGACCCACTCCGACCCAGGTGTCGGAGAGGTGTCCCATCTGGATCTGCTCGCCGGTGTCCGCTTCCAATTGGATGTAAGTTCCGTATCCTCCTGGATCATTGGGCCCTGCAACAGAAATCGTTCCCGACGTCGGTGCGTGGAGCGTGGTACCGACGCTTACGGCGAAGTCGACGCCGTCGTGGCCCGCGTGGTACCCCTGCGAGAGTGATCCACCTACCGGCCACTCCCAACCGCAACTGGCCGACCAGCCTTGCGCACCGGCGATACCTGCGTTGGCTACTGCTCCGGCACCTACGAGGGCGCTCACTCCCGCGGTCAGGGCGATGAATCGTTTTGTGTTGGAGGGCTTGTGTTTTCTGTGCTTACTCATTGTTTCCTGACTGGATGTGGACGGTGAAGGTGCAGCCTCTACCGGCTGACAGCACTCGAAATGTGCTGAGCTCATGGCGAGCAGCACCGACTCCGTTGTGTAGAACTTTTCGAATGCGCCCAATACGGGGCGTGTAAAAGACGAAGCTCGCGATCGAGGGCACCTGGCGATCAAACGGACCGATCAGACTCTGACGAGTTCTGACTTCGTGGCGGTTCGCTCTGCCGTGCACTGTGAATGCAGGCGCACCGAACTTCAAATTTTTCGATCGCAGACCAATCGAGGCGGGTGTCTACCCGGACGGTCGAGAAAGGGGTGGAACATGCAGATCCTTGCGTTGCGGATGACGAATCACCTCATACGCTGTCGTTTCACGACGCTGCACGCGACGGTTGAACTACCTGGGTACGTACCTGTTTTTGCACGTTCGTCCCGACCGGTCGTGACATAATGCCGCGCCTGACAACGCCCCCACCAGGAAAAATGCCGAACGGGAGACCAGCGCACGTTCCGGTGTCGGAAACGCGCGCTGATCTCCCGTCGGGTAGATCTATTTATGTGGTCGAGCTAGCGCTCTGTGTTTGTCGAGCTACCGCTCTGTGTTTGTCGAGCTACCGCTCTGCGGCGTGATGGGCAGCGATATAGCCGTAAACCAGGCCCTGGCCAATCGTCGCGCCGGCACCTGGATAGGAGTGACCGAATGCGTTGGCCGCGGTATTGCCGATCGCATAGAGACCGTCGATGATGCTGCCGTCCTCACGAAGCACGCGGGCACGCGCGTCGGCTTGTACGCCACCGCAGGTACCGAGGTCACTCAATGTCATCTTCACCGCGTAGAGGGAACGACCGTCGACCGGCCTCAGGTTGGGGTTGGGAGACACTGTCGGGTCACCGTAGTAGCGGTCGTACGCACTTCCTCCACGACCGAATTCCGCGTCGCTACCTGCTGCTGCGGCCTCGTTGTACGTCCGGAAGGTCTCGGTGAACGCGTCCTCCGGCAGTCCGACCTTGCGAGCGAGCTCTGCCGGGTTGCTCGCCTTGTGTGCGATACCGGACTCGAAGAATGCCGGTGGAAGGGGCTGACGCGGGAAGATGCCGCCGGCGAACACGTAGCTGTTGCGGTACTCCTGGTCGAAGACGAACCACATGGACTCAGCCGGGTCGCCCGCCTTCTCCCTCTCGAGCACGCGCTGACCGAAGGTCATGTAGTCGGTTGCCTCGTTCACGAATCGCCGGCCGGTGTGGTCGACGATGAACGAGCCAGGCAGGGCACGCTCCGCGAGCATCACCATCGGCGGCCGTCCCTTGATGCTCGCGACCGCCGGGAACCACCACGACTGGTCCATGGAACCGATACCGGCGCCCAACTCCTGCGCGGCCTCGATCGCCTCGCCAATGTTGCCCTCGGCACCGAGGCTCTCGTGCTCTCCGAGGCTCTCCGACTGGTACTTGTGGCGCCACTCCATGTTGTGGTCGAACCCGCCGGCGGCCAGAACTACGCCGCGCCGGGCCGTCACCATCACCTCGCGGCCGTCTTGCACGACGACTGCACCGGTCACGCGGTCGCCCTCGGTGACGAGCCGAACCAACGACGTCTCCGTCCACACTGGGATACCGGCTTGCACCACACCGGCGAACAGGCCAGCTGCGAGCGCCTGACCACCGGCGATGTATTCACGCTTGAGGACGTACTTGCCGTAGACGCCCTGCGCCAAGCGGCGGATGATGCGCGGAAAAGCCTTGGTCGGCTTCTTCACCATCAGGTTCATCCATTTGTAGTCCGCGCCGGTCACGGGCATCGGCAGCCCGGCTTCCATCAAGCCGGGGCGCAGGCGACCGCGTTCCGCACCGAGCACCGACGCATCGAACGGCAGGCACTCACAGGTGCGGCCGGCGGCGCTACCGCCCGGCAGTTCGGGGTGGTAATCGGAGTATTCCTTGGCCCAGAAGAATTTCATGGGCGTCGTGCGATGGAGCATGTCGACCGTGGCGGCACTGTTGTCGACGAACGCCTCACCGCGTGCGGCAGGTGCCGTATCACCCACCGCTGCATGCACATACGTCTTCGCGCGCGCAATGGTGTCGCCCGCACCGGCTTCTGCCAGTACCGGGTTGGCAGGCATCCAAAACGCCCCACCGGACCGCGCCGTCGAACCGCCAACGTACTGCGTCTTCTCCACGATCAGCGTGGACAAGCCGAGCTCGTTCGCGGTGAGGGCCGCCGCCATGCCGGTACCGGACCCGATCACAAGCAGGTCGACAGCGATGTCATGGGCTCGTGTCGCGGGGGGTGCCTGATTCTTAGCCATTGAACGAATCCCTTCACGTGGTTTATCGACGCAAACGCTAGGGCAGTCGCAGCGGAGTAGGGTCCGGATGCCCATTCAGCGGGACACTGCGAGCGGGTTGGCTCTGACAGCATCCGGTCAGAGTGGGCGCAGTTCGGCCGTCACGGCAAACAGCCCGGTCCCTGAGTGACATATTCGCGGCGGTTGATGCCGGGAGTCGGGAAGAATCGTGGGTGCGTTTGATCGTTCCTCGACATTGTCGACCAATTCGCAGATCGGTCCACCATCACGCCAGTGTGTCCTCGATCCACGAATTTCTCCTATTCGAGCGGATATGGTGAGGCTGTCCCTTCGATCACGACCGTGGTGGAAAGTGGTAACTGCAAGCGACATTGCCGGACACTGGAGGTCTCTCGTGATGAATCTCGTTCGCCGACTCAGCGTCTGCGCATCCGTCGTGATCGTTTCGGCTCTGACGCCGGTAGCCCTCGCATCCGCTTCGGTGACCACTCCGTTTCAGATCAACCCTGCGCCGTACGGCAACCCGAACGGCAGCTTCGACGCGCCTGCCGTCCGCTGCGTAGCTGTAGTCGGCGAACAACCCGGCACGGTGACGATCACCGGCGGCAAGGAAGACCGCTGGGGATGCCTGCTCTCGTCCGAAGTGCGCTGGCTGAACCTTTCGACCGGGGCCTCCGGCTCCGCTCGGCTCTCGGACGGTCTGAACGGAGTCCCGGCAGAGGCGATCATGCAGACCGGGACCGGTCAAGTCGCTGTCGCCGTGCTGTCTGTGGCCGGATCCATCATCACCCCAGGTGTCACATCGTTCTACGTGCCGTAGCACCGAACTCCGCATCACCGGCACGGTGGGACCTAAGGTCCTGTTTACCGACCTGTCATCCCGGTTAGCCTGAAAAGACGCTACCGAGAGGACGCCCATGACCTCGTCAGTGCACGAAACAGTCGCAGTCGATCTGGATTTGATCGACGTGTACAAAGATCTCCACAGTCACCCTGAGCTGGGGTTTCACGAAGATCGCACGTCCAAGATCGTCGAAAAACATTTGCATGCATTGGGATTCGACATCACAACCGGAGTCGGGACTACCGGAGTCGTCGGAGTCCTGAAGAACGGAGCAGGACCCACTGCGCTGCTGCGTGCGGACATGGACGCCCTCCCGGTTCGGGAAGAAACCGGATTGGACTACGCCAGCACCGTGACAACGACCGACGATCAGGGGAAGACCGTCTCGGTCAGCCACGCGTGCGGCCATGACCTGCATACGACTTGCTTACTCGGTGCAGCCCGGATCCTCTCGCAGGACACGACGACCTGGTCCGGCACTCTTGTCCTCGTATTCCAACCGGCCGAGGAACTCGGCGCGGGTGCGCAAGCCATGGTCGACGACGGACTGTTCGAGCGATTCCCGAAGCCCGACATCGTTCTCGGCCAACACGTATCGCCGCTACCGGCAGGCACGATCGCCGGGCACGCCGGCCCCTCGTATGCGGGATCGGACTCACTTCGTGTGAGACTGGTTGGAAAGGGCGCCCACGGATCTATGCCGGAGAACTCGGTCGATCCCGTGGTCATGGCAGCCGAAACCGTGTTGCGACTGCAAACTGTCATCTCACGCGAGGTGCCGAGTACTGCGACGGCTGTCCTCACCGTCGGCTCCATCCATGCGGGCGATGCCGCCAACGTCATTCCCGGCGAAGCAGAACTGCAACTCAACATCCGCAGCTACGACGCGGCTGTGCGCCGACGCATCCTCGACAGCGTCGACCGCATCGTTCGGGGGCGAAGCGGCCACCGCCGGTGCACCTACCCCACCGACCATCACCGAGACTGAGCGTTTTCCGATCGTCGTCAATGACCCGGCAGCGCTCGACAAGACCCTCGATGCTTTTGCCGAATGGCTGGGAACGAACAAGATTCTCGACCCCGGTGCGGGCGCAGGTAGTGAAGACGTCGGCATCCTCGCGACCAGTGCCGGTGCGCCACTGTCGTACTGGCTGTTGGGCGGGACCGACCCTTCACTGTTCACTACAGGTGACATGACTGATCCGGCCCTGCGAACCGTTCCGTCGAACCACTCTCCGCACTACGCTCCAGTGATCGAGCCGACCCTGACCATCGGTGTGAACGCCTTGGTCGTCGCAGCCAGGACGTGGCTCCCAACTCCATAGTGCGGGACCGGTCCGCAATCGATCGATCGTCCACACAGTCAAGGCTGCAAACGCGTAGGCACCGCCGAGAATGCTTGCAGCACCCCACCCTGCCGCGTCGAAAACCATTGTGGTGGTTACTGCTCCAGCGGCGCTGCCCAACGAATAGAACACCATGTAACTGCCGATGATCCGTCCGGCCGATTCCGGTTCGTCCGCGACGATCAGATTCTGGCTCGTGACGTGAACAGCCTGTACGGCGAAGTCCAACGCGACAACACCGACTGCGAGCAGGACAAGCGAATGCGTCGCCTGCGCGTTCAATACCCACGACAGCAAGAGAACAACCAAAGACGCCCCGGTAACACGTTGCGCCTTCCCTTGATCGGCCCAACGTCCGGCACCGATCGCGCCCAATGCTCCGACCAATCCGGCGATTCCGAAGAGCCCGATTTGTGTGGTCGACAACCGCCATGGTTCTTCGCTCAATGGCAGGGCCATTCCACTCCACAAGGCGCCAAAGGACGCGAACAAGAACAAGGTGATGAGAGCCCTCGTGCGAAATAGTCGGTTCGTAATCGCCAATGTCACGACCGATCCCATGGCATGCACATAAGAAGACCGATCCGAGTGCGAGCGAGTGTCTTTCGGCAGCATCGTCAACGCGACTGCCGCGACCAGTACCGAAATGAAAGTGGATCCCGAGTAGACCGCACGCCAGCCTGCCAGATCCGCAACTGCGCCGGCGACAGTTCGAGCGAGGATGATGCCGACGACAACGCCGCTGGTGATCACACCGATGTTTGCGCCCCGCTCGTCCGGGTCGCTGATTGCCGCAGCGTAGGCGACTACGACTTGAACGACAACGGAGAACGTGCCGGCGACGGTCATCCCGATCAGCAGTTGCGCGCTCGTGGTGGCCAGAGCGACAATCATCGTTCCCATTGCAGCAGCGACGATCTGGAGTGCGATCAATCTCTTGCGATTCACGAGATCGCTCAGTGGCACCAACACGATCAACCCGACCACGTAACCGAGTTGGGCGAGTGCCACGACGAAGCCGAGGCCGGCCGGAGGAAGGGAAAGATCCGAGCCGATCTGTCCGAGTAGCGGTTGCGCGTAGTAGATGTTCGCCACCGAGACACCGCAGAGCACGGCGAGCAACAGGCGAAGTCCACGAGGCATTTTCGGCCCTACCGGTGCGATCGTGAGTGCATGACGTTCGGACACTTCCACCTCAACTTGGTTGCATTTTGATACCATTTGAAGGCTACGTCAATTCGGTTTCAAAACGCAACCAATGAGGAATTCAATGCCTGATCGCGCACAGTGGACGGACTCGCACTGCCCGACGGCCCGAGCGGCCGACATCATCGGCGATCGATGGTCGTTGTTGATCGTGCGAGACGCCTTCGACGGGGCATCCAGATTCAGTCAGTTTCAACGAAACCTGGGCATCGCAAAGAACATTCTCACGGACAGACTCAAAGCCCTTGTCGAGCAAGGGATCTTCGAGGTTCGATCAAACGCGCAAGGGACCCGCAACGAGTACGTCTTGACTGAACGTGGCATGGATCTGTTCGTCGTGATCACGAGCCTGCGACAGTGGGGCGAACGCCATGCGTTCGATGACGGTGAACCCCATTCGACGTTGATAGACGACACCACGGGAGACCCGGTACCCGGACTCCGACTGGTCAATGCACGGAAAATCGACCTGAACCCGACCAACACACACGTCGAGAAGGTCGTTGAAGGTTGAGCGACGACTCGGCACAGTGAACGGTGGCCACGCAGGGTTGGTAGTACGCGCATACTCCATTCATGACCGTCGATCTCGAGTTTTCCTGGCCGCAGTTTCTCTGGATCGAATTCATCTTCGTCGGCGTGCCCACGGCTGTCGGTGCGAGCTTCATCTGGACGATTTGGCGTTCGGAACGACTTGACCTGGAGCATTCCACAACCGCCCCCGGTTCCGGGCTCACAGGGTCGGGCTCACTCGGACTGTGGCGCACTGGCCTGTTGGCTTTTGCGCTGGGCGTTCTGTCTTGCGTGGGCTGGCTCAGCTGGTCAGCCGACTACAAAGGCGGATTCCGCGGCCCCGGCCTGCCTGCCCCGACGCAGTTTCCGACCTGGCAGGTCCTCGCCTGCGGATTAACGGTAATTCTCGCGTGTTTCGTTTCCGCACATTGCGCGCGATGGATCAAGTCGGGAGGTCTGACTGCAGCTGCCGGCACGGCTGCAGGATTCACCACAGCTTTCAGCATCGGCGCTAGTACTGATGTCACCGGCCAAGCGGGCGTAGGCGTTGCGCTGTCTGCAATCGGATGGGGGCTAACCCTTACCGCACTGATGCTTCTGCGCGACAGATGGTCGCGACGACGCTGAATCCTGCCCTCAGTACATAGCCCCCGCGGCGCGATTCAGCGGCGACGACAGCATCACGCGGGTGGTAGTCGAATCCTGACGAAGGAATGGACGTGACGTCCAGGCGGATCAATATCGCGAGTAGTGCTGCATTTCCTCGCGATCGGCGGCACAGATGCACTTTCGGTCGAGACCGCGGTCGGCAGTCACCGCGCAGAACCGAACTCCGAGCGGATCGTGGGATTCCATACTGTGCTGACATGCCGGACAGATGGACAATGCTTTCTCATCCGCGTCAGTCGACTCGGCTTGCCCTGGTGCATTCGACACGTCGGACGGGTTCGACGCCATACAGGCGCTCCAGTTCTCGGCCGTTCGACCACGGACCGGGTTGGCGTCGAGGACGACATGGCTTGACCGCGCATATTCGAATGACCCTCGACCTACCCCACGCTACTCGCTTCGGCGCACCGGTTTGTACCAATTTCTGCCCGCGCGACAATCCCCGTCGAGCAGGATAGAACTACTGCACGCGGCAATTTCCGTGCAGGATTCGATTTCGTGCAGTAGTCGATACGAAAGGGCTTCTTGTGAACACTTTCCAACGTGTGTCCGCCGCCGTGAACGTAGTGGTCCAACCACTGATCGGTGCCCCGATAGTGGGCAAGCTTCTCGGCCGTTCGATGACCGTCATCACCTATGTCGGTCGCAAGTCGGGACGCACCTTCAGCGCGCCCGTCTCCTACAAGCGCAAGGGCGACCATGTGACGATCGGCGTTGCCATGCCGGACAAGAAGAGTTGGTGGCGCAATTTCTATCCGGAACAAGGACCGATCATTCTCCAACTGGACGGTATCGATCGCCCGGGTGAGGCACTCGCACACCGAAAAGGAAAGGGCGTCCACGTCTCGGTCGAACTCGCTCCCGTCGACTGAACGAATCGAACCGCCACCGGCGCAATCACATTCAGCTCACACCCACCACGTGGTGACATCGGGGTGATTCAGATCTCGTGACGGTCGGGACCTTTGACTCTGTGCAATCGGCACCCGGTCTCGCACCCTTCGACGCGGGTTTCTTGTCGACCATCGGTCGGACAACCCGATCCTGTCGGGACATTACCGTCCGGTAACATCGATGGCAGGCGTGAGCTGGAAGAGGTGACCACCGTGACGATCGGCATCTATCTGGTCGACGACCACGAGATCGTTCGTCGTGGATTGGCAGACCTGTTGAATCGGGTATCGGGATTCAATGTCGTGGGCGAGGCGTCGTGTGTTCGCGAAGCCTCGACCGGCATACCCGCATGCCGACCCGACGTGGTTGTCATGGACGTCAGGCTTCCCGACGGCAGCGGTGTGGAACTGTGCCGAGAACTGGCGTCGACCTATCCGGAAGCGGCCACCTTGATGCTCACGTCGTATTCCGACGACGACGCCCTCCTCGACGCCATGATCGCGGGCGCACGCGGATTCGTCCTCAAGAACATCCGCGGCCACGACCTGGTTTCGGCGATCCGTACGGTCGCCACCGGCAAATCCCTGTTGAACACTCAGGCAGTCATCGGTTTGGTTCGGCGCATCCGATCCGAGCAGGAGTCGGGCACTGCGGCAGCACTGTTGACCGATCAGGAACTGTTGATCTTCGAGTTGATCGGCAAGGGGCTGAGCAATCGAGAGATCAGCACGCACGCGGAGCTCTCGGAGAAGACAGTCAAGAACTACGTCTCCCGCATCCTCGAAAAACTGGGTCTCGAGCGTCGAACTCAGGCTGCAGTTCTGGCGACAAAGCTTCGTGCGGGCACTGCTCACCCGGATCCTTCCGGACAGGCGACCACTCACTTGCTGACTCCGTCAGGTTCGCCATTCTCCGCCACTACGGGCACACACCATGCCAGGTAGCCGCGACGCGCTCATGCTCAGCCTTTTCGGCGACATCGCCGGAAGCGCCGAGGCGACTGCCCTCAACCCGACCGCGATTCCCAAGCTGCTCAGTGCCGTATTGACTGTCGGATCCACCCTCGAGCTCGACGAAACCCTGCAACAAATTGTCGACGTCGCGCGCCATCTCCTCGAAGCGGACTACGGTGCGCTCGGCGTGAAGTCCCCCGACGGACGCTTGTCGCGATTCATCCACTCCGGTTTGGATCAGGGGCAGGTCGCCGAGATCGGGCATCTTCCAGAAGGTCACGGACTACTGGGCCTGGTCGTTCAAGAACCGTGTCCCGTTCGAACCGAGCGCATTTCCTCGCATCCGTCCTCGGCGGGGTTTCCAGCCAATCACCCTCCGATGGATACGTTTCTCGGAGTTCCGATCTTCGTCAGGGGCGAGGTGTTCGGAAGCATCTACCTCGCGGACAGTTCGGACCGGACTGCATTCGACGACCGCGACGAGGCCGTACTCCAGATCTTGGCAAACGCTGCGAGCATCGCCATCGACAATGCGCGCCTGTTCGAGGAATCCCGGACGCGAGAAGCCTGGCTCAAAGCCGTCGCCGCCGTCAACGCGCGTCTGCTCAGCGGCGGATCGCGCGACGAGACGCTGGCCGAACTCGTACGCACGACGCGCCATCTCACCGACGGCAATCTGGTGTGCATAATTCGCTACGACTTGGGCAGAGAGCCAGTAGTTCACGTCGCGGACGCTGCCGATTCCCAGCCTTTCACGGCGACCGGCTCAGCCGTCGATCTGTCCGGGACCGTGATCGACGACGCTGCGCGCAGTCGTCGACCGATCTCTGCCTTACGTGGCAGTTCCGTTCCGGCGCTGAATGTTTCCGGCGACGATTCGGTGGTCGCGCTCCCCCTCTCCGGAACCTCGTTCGGCGGCGGCGTTCTGTTCGCGTCACGCCGCAGCGACCGCCCGTGGGGCGCCGAGGAGATCGAGCAACTGACGGCAATGGCAGACATCGCTTCTGTCACTGTCGAATTCGCCGAACAGCAACGGAAAGAAAGACTGGTCGACGTCCTCGAAGATCGCGACCGAATCGCGCGCGATCTCCACGACCACGTCATTCAACAGCTGTTCGCCACTGGATTGAGCCTACAAGGGGTATTGCAACGTCCAGGTGACGAGAACACCGTTCGAACCGTATTGGACACCTCTGTCGATCAACTCGATCGAACAGTCCGTGAAATCCGCACCGCAGTCTTCGACCTTCACACGAGCGAGATGTCTACTCCCACAAGCCTGCGGCGCCGCTTACTCGACGCGGTCAACGGTCTGTCCGGCCACTCGTCGATCACTCCCAGCGTCACCTTTGAAGGAACCATCGACAGTTCCGTCCCGGCTCGACTCGCCCCGCACGCCGAAGCCGTTGTGCGCGAAGGTTTGAGCAACGCACTGCGACATGCTCATGCCGATGCCATCGACGTCACCATCCGGGCCACCGAGGAACTTGTCATCAGCATCGTCGACGACGGCGTGGGTATCGACCAGGCAACCAGAATCCACGGTCTCGACAACCTGTCGACCCGCGCCCGTCAGTGCGGAGGCTCGAGCAACATCACCAGCGAGAACGGTGTCACCGAACTGGTGTGGCGGGTTCCGCTGAGCCCCAGGCGAAGTCCGATACCAAGCTCTGGCCGTTGAGCGTCAGAGCGGATCCAGTTGGGCCTTGAGCAGGCAGAACTCGTTGCCTTCCGGATCGGCCAGGACATGCCACTGTTCCTGACCTGTCTGGCCGATGTCGGCCGGGCGCGCACCAAGAGCCAGTAGGCGTTCGAGTTCGGCTTCCTGATCGCGGTCGGTGGCGTTGACATCGATATGCAGGCGGGGCTTACCCTTCTCCGGCTCGTCTCTACGACTGAGGATGATCGTGGGCTGTGGACCGCCGAACCCTTCGCGTGGGCCGATCTCCAACGAACCGTCGTCCATTCGATCGAGCACGACGAAGTCCAGGACCTCGCACCAGAACCGGCCCAGCACCTCGGGTTCCCGGCAACCGAGCACCAGTTCACTGATACGACATGCCATGACCATCTCGCTTTCTTTCCGCCCGTGAAGACAACTCTCTCGACCGTACCGGACCACGTGATCTACGCCATGCCGCCCTGTCCGATCCTCGGGACCTTTTCCCCTCGCCCGAGGTCGTAACCGCCACGATCATTGCGTTTATGTTCCACAGTCCCAAGCATTCTCGGTATGTCGTCACGTCGATGCGCGTAGGCGACCGTCGTGGTTGATCTCGCACCCCGGCCGGTCGACGAAGTTGATATCCACATCGGCGCCACTCCCCGAACCGCTCCGAAGGGTTCGAAACTGGTCGAGATCCTCAGGACCACCGATCACAAGATGATCGGCCTGATGTACATCGTGACATCGTTCGCGTTCTTCCTGATCGGCGGGTTGATGGCGCTGCTCATGCGGATGGAATTGACCGTTCCGGGAATGCAATTCCTGTCCAACGAGCAGTACAACCAGTTGTTCACCATGCACGGCACGATCATGCTCCTGCTGTACGCGACGCCGGTCTTCTTCGGATTCGCCAACTACCTCATGCCACTGCAGATCGGCTCGCCGGACGTGTGTTTCCCGCGACTCAATGCCTTCAGCTACTGGTTGTACCTCTTCGGCGGCCTGATCGCCTCCGCCGGATTCGTAACACCCGGTGGTGCGGCAGATTTCGGCTGGACCGCCTACGTGCCGCTCACCAGCGAACTCCACTCCCCCGGCATGGGCGCCGACCTGTGGATCATCGGTCTCGCTCTCGGCGGCGTCGGCACCATCCTCGGCGCAGTCAACATCGTTTCGACGATCGTCTGCCTGCGCGCCCCCGGTATGACGATGTTCCGCATGCCGATCTTCACATGGAATGCGCTGGTCGCCAGCATGCTGATCCTTCTCGTTTTCCCGCTGCTCGCTGCTGCCTTGATCGGATTGTGGGTGGACCGGCACCTGGGAGCGCACCTGTTCGACCCCGCCACCGGTGGAGTCATGTTGTGGCAGCACCTGTTCTGGTTCTTCGGCCATCCCGAGGTCTACATTCTTGCACTGCCCTTCTTCGGCATAGTCTCCGAGATCTTCCCCGTCTTCAGCCGCAAGCCGATCTTCGGATACACCGGATTGGTCTACGCAACACTGGGAATTGCAGCACTGTCGATCGCTGTGTGGGCGCACCACATGTATGCAACCGGCGCCGTTCTCCTCCCGTACTTCTCGTTCATGACCTTCCTGATCGCAGTTCCGACCGGCGTCAAGTTCTTCAACTGGATCGGCACGATGTGGAAGGGACAGTTGACCTTCGAGTCCCCGATGTTGTTCTCCGTCGGGTTCCTGGTCACATTCTTGTTCGGCGGACTCTCCGGCGTCATCCTTGCCAGCCCGCCCTTGGACTTTCATGTCACCGACTCGTACTTTGTTGTCGCGCATTTCCATTACGTCCTCTTCGGAACAATCGCGTTCGCGACATACGCCGGAATCTATTTCTGGTTCCCGAAAATGACCGGCCGGATGTTGGACGAGAAGCTCGCCAAGATCCACTTCTGGTTGACTCTGATCGGCTTTCACGCGACATTTCTCGTCCAGCATTGGCTCGGCGCTCAGGGTATGCCTCGGCGGTACGCGGACTACCTGCCGTCGGACAATTTCACTCTTCTCAACACGATCTCGACCGTCGGCGCATTTGTGCTCGGAGCCTCGACGATTCCATTCATCTGGAACGTTTTCAAGAGCTACCGGTACGGCCGAATTGTGACAGTCGACGATCCTTGGGGCTTCGGAAACTCGCTCGAATGGGCGACGTCCTGCCCACCACCACGGCACAACTTCACCGAACTCCCCCGAATCCGCAGTGAGCGGCCGGCATTCGAACTGCACTACCCCCACATGGTCGAACGAATGCGCGACGAGGCGCATGTCGGACTGCTTGGCCACAAGTCGGTTTCCGACGTAAGAACTGAGGTGAAACAACATGAATGACGGCACGAAGTACCGAGCCTGGGCAGAAGATCAGCAACACGAACGCCGAGCGAAACCCGGCCATCTTCTCGCGCCGTTGCTCGTGCTCATGTTCGCGGTCACGACGCTGGTGTGGTTGCCCTTGACGACTGCCGCATGCTCGATAGTCGTCGCAGGATTGCTGTTCGGCACTGTCCTGCAAGCCAGTTCGCATTCGACAGACACAGCTCGAGGAGTTCACGATGAAGCCCGAACTATCGACTGACCTCATCACCTCCGAGTGGTCCGCAAACGGAGCGGTCGTCGTGTGCATCGACGGATCCCCTCTGCGCCATGACGTGATCACGTGGGCGGCCGAGTTCGCGCATCGCCACAATCTCTGGATGCGAATTGTTTTCGCAGCTCCGATCACCACCGATCCGAACACCTCGGCGTCACCGACCGGCCTGTTCATGGAAGCCATTCAGATCGCCGAGTCGGTGTCGCCAGATCTTCGGATCCGGACCGATCTGATCTCCGGGGAGAACACCGCAATTCTCACCGCGCTGACCGCTGAGGCCGCCTTGATCGTCACACCACAGGACGATCTCGCTGCCCCTGCCCCGAGGTGTTCGTTCGCAAAAGTCGGAAGACCGCGTGAAAGCATCGCTGCGGCAGCCTTGCCCGTTGTCGTCGGTTTGGACGGAAGCGCCCACAGTGAAAGCGCTTTGGCTATTGCATTCAAAGAAGCAGAGGCAGCGAACACCGAACTGGTCGTCGTGCACGCCGCCCCGCCAGAGGGCGAACTGCGTCGAGACTTCGCATCCGGGCACGCGCCCCAGCACTCGACGCCGTTGACGTGGCAACTATCGGGTTGGGCCACGCTCTACCCTGGCGTCGCCATCCGTCAGATCGAGTTCGACGGCCCCTCAGTTGCCATTCTTGAACAACTCTCTACCGAGGCAAGGCTTCTCGTCGTGGGTCGGCGTGGGCGAGGTTCGTTCGACGACGCCGGTCTCGGCACCACAAGCAGCACGATGATTCGAAACGCTCATTGCCCGGTCATCGTTGCGAGCGAAGTCTGAATCAGATCCTCACCCGGTCAGAAGCCGTAGCTGTGGATGGGTGCGAGCTGACCGTACACCGCTGGTACCAGCGCAAATTGATCGGCCACACGACCACGCTATCGTGTGCAGAAGCGACGGCGCCCCGCGAGAACAAAGCTCGCGGGGCGCCGTCGGTTAATCGGCTGGATCAGCGGGCGTCGAACCGGTCGAGGTCCATCACCTTGGTCCAGGCAGCGGCGAAGTCCTCGGCGAACTTCTGCTTGGCGTCTTCGCTGGCGTACACCTCGGCGAGTGCACGCAGTTGCGAATTCGATCCGAAAACGAGATCGACCGCAGTTGCCGTGTATTTCGGATCGCCCGTCGCACGATCAACGCCGTCGTAGACGTTCTCGTCCGTCTTCGACGGCTTCCACTCGGTACCCATGTCGAGAAGGTTGACGAAGAAATCGTTGGTCAACGTCTCTGGGCGGTCGGTGAACACTCCGTGACCGGTCTTGCCGAAGTTCGCGTTCAGCGCGCGAAGTCCACCGACCAGCACTGTCACCTCGGGCGGGGTCAGCGACAGCATGTACGCGCGGTCGACCAACAGAATCTCGGCCGGAATCTTCTCCCCACCCTTGAGGTAGTTCCGGAATCCGTCGGCCCGGGGTTCGAGTACCTCGAACGAGTCGACGTCTGTCTGCTCCTGCGTTGCGTCTGTACGTCCCGGAGTGAACGAGACCGTGATGTCCTGTCCGGCGTTCTTCGCAGCCTGTTCGACGGCCGCTGTACCACCCAGAACGATCAGGTCGGCGAGCGAAACCTTGGCTCCACCTGCCTGGTTGAAGTCCTGCTGAACCCGCTCGAGAGTCTGAAGCACCGCGGAGAGAGCTGCGGGCTCGTTGACTTCCCAATTCTTCTGCGGTTCCAAGCGGATTCGCGCACCGTTGGCGCCGCCGCGCATGTCGGTGCTGCGGAAGCTCGCAGCCGACGCCCACGCCGTCGATACCAACTGCGAAATGGACAGCCCGGAGTCGAGAAGTCGACTCTTGAGGATCGCGATGTCTGCGTCCCCGATCAGTTGATCCTCCGCCGAGGGAACAGGGTCCTGCCACAGCTGCGGCTCGGGAACCCACGGCCCCAAGTAGCGCGTGACCGGTCCCATGTCACGGTGCAGGAGCTTGTACCAAGCCTTGGCGAACTCTTCGGCGAATTCTTCCGGATGATCGAGCCAGCGCCGGGTGATCTTCTCGTACGTCGGATCCAGGCGTAGGGAGAGGTCGGTTGTCAGCATCGTCGGAGTGCGTCCGGCCGACGAATCGAACGGATCCGGGATCGTGCCCGCCCCCGCGCCGTCCTTCGGAATCCACTGCCAGGCACCCGCCGGGCTCTTGGTCAGCTCCCAGTCGTAGCCGTACAGGATCTCCAGGAAAGTGTTGTCCCACTTCGTCGGAGTGGGCGTCCATACGACCTCGAGACCACTGGTGATCGCGTCCTTGCCCACTCCTGTACCGAAGGCACTCTTCCAGCCCAATCCCTGCTGCTCGATGGGTGCGCCTTCCGGTTCCGGTCCGACGAGGTCGGCCGGGCCGGCGCCGTGCGTCTTGCCGAAGGTGTGGCCGCCGGCGATCAGTGCGGCTGTCTCCACGTCGTTCATCGCCATGCGAGCGAAGGTTTCGCGAATGTCGCGGGCGGCCGCTACCGGGTCCGGTTGGCCGTTGGGCCCTTCGGGATTGACGTAGATCAGGCCCATCTGAACTGCGCCCAGCGGCCCGGACAGCTCGCGGTCTCCGCTGTAGCGCTCGTCGCCGAGCCAGGTGTCCTCAGGACCCCAGTAGATCTCCTCCGGCTCCCAGATGTCTTCTCGACCGAAGCCGAAGCCGAACGTCTTGAACCCCATCGACTCCAAGGCGCAGTTGCCCGCGAACACCAGGAGGTCGGCCCAGGAAACCTGCTTTCCGTACTTCTGCTTCACGGGCCAGAGCAGGCGCCGCGCCTTGTCGAGGCTGGCGTTGTCCGGCCAACTGTTGAGCGGGGCGAAACGCTGAGCGCCCTGACCTCCGCCGCCGCGACCGTCGGCGATGCGATAGGTGCCGGCAGCATGCCAGCTCATACGCACGAAGAGTCCGCCGTAGTGCCCGTAGTCGGCCGGCCACCAATCCTGCGACGCCGTCATCAACGCGATGACGTCGCGCTTGAGTGCCTCGACATCGAGTTTGGCGAATTCCTGGGCGTAATCGAAGTCGGCACCCATGGGATTGGATTTCGACGAATGCGAATGCAGGACAGAGAGATCCGGCTGATTCGGCCACCAGTCACTGTTCGTTCTCGGACGATTCCCGGTAGGTGTCGGAGACGGGATTGCGGGGTTTTCACTTTCGCTGGTGCTCTCGGTGTTTCCATCGTGAGCAACCGGGCAACTATCGGACACGGTAATCCCTCCATGAGCGAGTAGAACGGACTTCGATCACGGGTGTGATCGCAAACTCTGAGTTGTCGAACAGTCGGCACACAGGCCCCAGTAAATGACCTCGGCTTCATCGAGGACGAAGCCGTTGCGCGCCGACGGCGTCAAACACGGTGCCTCTCCGACTGCGCAGTCGACATCGGCAACGACCCCGCAGGACCGGCAGACGACGTGATGGTGGTTGTCGCCGACGCGGGACTCGTACAGCGCCACCGATCCGGACGGTTGGATCCGCCGTATCAGCCCGGCGTCGGTGAGAGCGTGCAACACGTCGTAGACCGCCTGCCGAGATACCCCCGGCAGAACTGCCCGCACAGCATCGAAAATCGTCTCGGTGGCTGCATGTGGGCGTGCATGCACAACCTCGAGCACCGTGACTCTGGGACGAGTCACGCGAAGCTCAGCGTTACGCAGTTGGGCTGCATAATCCGGCGTCGAAGGCACCTTTCCACTATTGCGCAATCTTCTGGACTGAACCCAGACTTTCGCGAAAATCATCGCTGACAGGGCCCTCCCGACCGATTCGTCCGTGCTAGGAGTGAGCCGGATTCCTCGCTTTTTCTGGCGCCCCCACAGCGCCTTCAGGCGTGTTGCGCGTCGGCGCGTCCTGCTGCGTGGTTCCACAAACTACGACAATCTCCCCTTCGTCCAACTACCGTTAAAGAGAGAATCCGCCGAGGTCAGGAGTGATCGTGCCCAAACTGGAGATCAAGAGGAAGTCAGAACTCTCACGGCAGGAAGTCGCCGACCGACTCATCGCCCTCGGCCAAGCCCTCGCCAGTGGATCGGAAGTGGAGCTGGGGTCGGGTGGGGACTCGATCGAAATCAGTGTTCCGGAACAGGTTCGGTGGGAACTCGAGATCGAAGTCGACGGCAACGAAGTCGAGATAGAAATCGAGATTCACTGGCGCGACGACCCTCAGGAAGAATCAGAAGTGAAGTCTCCGACGCCCGCCAAAGCAGTTCGTCGCAGCCGACCGCGCAAGAGCACTGCGAAGTAACTCGTCGCGAACACGGTTGTCAGGTGGTTACGGAGACGCCGACACCTCGAGAGACACAACGCGCAGCAGTGCTCGGAGATCACTTTCGATCCGTCGAAACAGTTGATACACAACGATGAATCCGGCGATCCCGCCCAGACACAACGCACGAACTGTTGCGTTGAGTTCCTCGCCGGCGCCGGAACCGACAAAACTGAGCCCCGCGATTCCCACCAGTGGAACCGATGCCGCCACCGCGAGGTAACGCGTGCTGCTCCGGCCCAGCGAGCGAATATCGCGTCCGTCGTCGCTCCGTAACTCCCCGTGTGACAACAAGATCGGATACAGACATCGAACCGAGTAATACGTCAGGATGAAGAACGGATACGCGACTGCGACGGCGCCGCACACCGCCAGCGACGACATCAAGTGCACGTAGGCTCGCTGCGGAATTCCGCCGGCGGCAATCTGCAATGCAACCGGATATGCGATACCGGCCAGAACCCACAGACCGAATGCGATCACCACCGCGCGGTGTCCGACGTTCAGCGTCGCGGTACGCGCTTTGTTCAAGACATCCGCGCTGTACGTCTGACCGTTGCGCAGTCCGTGAGGCACGGTGAGGGCGAGTCGACACCAATACAGGATCGCTGCGGCGCCGAGAGAGAACGCAGCCACCCCGATGACCAGATGAACCTGCTCGAGGTGCTGCTGAGCCTGCGGCGAGAGTCCCGAGATGATCAGCATCTTGTTGTAGTAGTAGTTGTAGCCCGCCGCCAGGAGATTCGGAATTCCGATCGCTGCCAGAAGAATCGGCAGCGCCCACTTCCACAGCGTCGACCGTGGGCTCCCTTCCGGTGGGTCCACCAGATTGCGGGCCGACCGGTCCAGGCACAGAGCGAACTGACGAGCCAGCTTTCGTCCGCCAGACCACCGTCCGTCTCGCTCGGGCGAGAGAGACTTCACCAGCACTCGGCGCAGCGCCGGCGGACAGTCGTCCGGTAACCGAGCCTCGGCCGCAGGATCCACTCCACGCCGGCGGGCCTCGAGCGCCTTCTTGGGCGACGGCGGGTTCTCTCCCGTGCCGTCGCCCAAGAAAGGCCTACTCCCGGTGAGGAGTTCCCACAGCATCACGCCGAGCGCATAGATGTCGCTACGGGTGTCGAGTGTGCCGGGCGCCCCCACAGAACAGGCCTCCAACTGCTCCGGAGACATGTAGGCAAGCGAGCCTCCGACAAAACATGCTGCATCCTCGGTCGACACCTCCTCGCTCGAACTGACGTTGAAGTCGGCGAGTTTGGGAATGCCTTCGACACTGAGAAGTACGTTCGCCGGCTTGATGTCCCGATGTAGTACGCCGTGCTCACGCGCGTATTCGAGGGCGTCGGCCAGTCTCATTCCCATCCAGGCCACGGTCTCCGGCCACGACATCGCCGCGATCTCGCTCCGTAGGCTCGTCTCGCTCGGCTTCATCTCTCCCTTCTTCGCCAGGGTGTGATCGATGGCGTCGAGAAGTAGTTGTCCGGACCGCTGCGCCTGCGGTGTCACGCGGACAAGTTTGACCACGTCGAGCAGGGTCCCGCCTGGCACGTATTCCATGAACAGAACTCGCAGTGCACGTTCTTCGAGCAGTCGTTGGTCGAAGACGCGAACGATGTTGGGATGGTCGAGTTGGGCGAGAGTCTGCGGTTCGACCCCGACGTTGCGCGAGATCTTCAATGCGACCCACCGCTGCATCGAAAGTTGCCGAGCAAGGAACACTCGGGCAAACGCTCCGTGCCCGAGTTCCAACACCAGTTCGAAATCGTCGAGGTGCTGCCCGATCTCGAACTCGTCGAAACCCGAGAGTCCCAACATCATGACATCTTCGCGCCCGGCCATCGAATCACGGTCGAACAACCGCTCGAAACTCTCTGCCTGCAAGGGGAACTCGCTGAGATAGTCGGCTGCTACGACGTTCTCCCCACTCTGCTTCCGCAGCCGGAACTCCTCGTACAGGAGCTCGGCCGGAAGTGGTTCTTCGAGTAGTTCGGGATACTCGGCACAGTAGTCCGTGAGTCGTTTCGGGTGATCATTTTTCAGCCAGCGATACTCCATGTCGATCCCGACCAATTCGATCAACGCCGCCCGACGAATCTTGGCCGGATCGGGCAGATAGTCGCTCAGGTCGGACGGGGTTCGTCCCTCCTCCCAATCCCCGACAAGTCGCCCGAGGCCGTCGGCACCGTTCTGTCGGTCACGCACCACCGGCGGTGCGGACGGGCGCAACTCGGTGACGGTGCCCCGTTCGGTCAGGGGCCCGCTCGCGATTGTCGCGTCAACGGCCTGCGCACCACGTTCATTCATGACACTTCTGTTCCGCACCTCGATCACGATGAATCGGGGTGACTCACTTCAGCGTAACCCCGGCGGTACCCCAGACCCCAGCGAAACTATTGGGGGTGAACCGGCAGATTCGTGCCGATACCGACAAGTACTTCGCGATCTTTGATCTTGACGCGATCACGCCCATGCTTCACACCGAGATCACGTTCGGCGGCATCGATGCGAAGCCATCCGTCCCAATCGACGGACACGACGTTGCCGGCCCCGAGGAGCCTCGCGATCCCGCTTCGGTCTGCTCGCCGCTCGCCTACCGAATCCAGCTGGTGCAGCATCGTTTCGACGGTCTGGCGAGCATCAGGCCGCGCCGCGCCGATCAGCCCGGCGGCACCTCGCTTCATCCAACCGGTCACGAACAAGCCCTCAACCGGTGAGCCGCTCTCGTCGACCACAGCGCCGCCCCGGTGTACAACGGTGCCGCGCCCGTGATCGAAAGGCACCCCGGCAAGTGGCGTTCCGAGGAATCCGATTGCCCGGTACACAGCGTGAACCGGATAGTCGGTACAGGTGCCCGAAGCGGTGACGTGACCGTAGCCGTCCGGGACTGTCCGCTCGACGCGGAGTGCTTCGACTTTCCCACTGCCGAGAATCTCCGTCGGCTGTCGGTAGAAGTGCAGGTGAACGCGGCGGTGAGAAGTCCGGTCGGCAGACGGGTCCGCGAAGGTGCGGAGTGCCTCGACTGCCAGTCGGGTGTGCACCGACTGCTTTGCCATCCGCTCGATATGCCGGTCCGGTGCGACATCGGCAGCGTCGACGACGACATCGACGCCTGGCAGTTCACCGAGAGCGCGCAACTCGTTCGGGGAGAAGCGAGCGTCGGCTGGTCCGCGCCGGACAAAGATGTGCACTTCGCGAACACGACTGCCTGCTATCCCTTCCCGAACTTCGGCCGATACGTCCGTGGCCTGCAGCGATTTCGCCTCGGCGAGAAGCATTCGGGTGACATCGAGTGCGACGTTGCCACCTCCGATCACCGCAACCGATTCGGCGTTCAGCGGCCACTGCAGCGAACTGTCCGGGTGATCGTTGTACCAGGCGACAAACTCGGCGCCGCCGAAAGAACCTGGAAGCTCGACGCCGGGAATGTCGAGAAGCGCATCCCGCGGCGCACCCGTTGCAATGATCACGGCATCGTAGGAAGAGCGTAGGTCCTCGACGGAAAGGTCCTTGCCGATCTCGACGTTGCAGAACAACCGGAAGTCACTGGCGGCCAGCGTGGCGTGCAGAGAGTGGACGAACTTTTCGGATTCGGGATGCCCCGGCGCGAGCCCGTAGCGCACCAGTCCGTACGGCGTGGGTAGACGCTCGAACACGTCTGTCTTGGTGCCTGGTGCCAGTTCAGCAAGAGCGCCCGCGGCGTGGATTCCCGCCGGCCCCGCCCCGACGATCGCAACACTGAGCGGTGGTGAGAAGAACCGGGGCGACGCAAGCGGGGGTACCACTGAACCTCTCGCACTGATCATGCCCCGAGGCTAGGGGCTCAACTGCACTAGAGATCAAATTCGCTTTTCAGTAACACGAACACGCTTTCAGTAACACGCCGTTCAGTAGCCCTGCGCAGCCGGCTTGTGCTCGGTTGTGTAGCGGTAGAAGTCAGCTAGTTGGAGTTCGCCGGCAGCTGCCTCGTCGACAATGACGGTCACGTGTGGATGCAGTTGCAACACTGATGCCGGGCAGAATGCCGAGACCGGACCCTCGACCGCCGCCCGGACCGCGGGCGCTTTACGGGCGCCGTCCGCGATCAGAACGAGATGCCGTGCATCACTGATGGTTCCGAGCCCCTGCGTGATCACATGATGCGGCACGTCAGCCGGGTCAGCGAAGAACCGTGCGTTGTCGGCGCGGGTCCTCTCGGTCAAGGTCTTCACTCGGGTGCGCGAGGCGAGCGAGGAGGAGGGCTCGTTGAAACCGATGTGCCCGTTGAGGCCGATTCCGAGGATCTGCACGTCGATGGGACCGTTTTCGGCAATGGCTGCGTCGTAGCGTCGGGCCGCTTCACTGGGATCGGCGGCTCCGCCGTCGGGGCTGAACACTCGCGCATTGTCGATGTCGAGATGATCCACGAGTTCCGTGCGGATGGTGTGCGCGTAGGACTTCGGCTTATCGGGCGTGAGACCTACGTACTCGTCGAGTAGATACGCGCTCATCGCCGCGAACGACACTCCAGATTCTCGATGCCGCTTGATCAGCTCCCGATACGTATGCAGCGGTGACGATCCCGTCGCGAGACCGAGCGTCCGCGCTCCGTTTTCGATGGCGCCGCACACGATATCGGCAGCGATTCGTCCGCCGTCTTCCGGACTGGGAACTATGACGATTTCCATTCAGACTTCCTCACTGCTCTTGCCGGCTCCGACGATGGCCTCACGTACCGAACCCGAGGCGCGGTCCAACAATTCGGCTGCTTCGGCGAAGTCGCATTCGGCCAACAACATGACGACCGCTGCCTTCACGTGACCGTCGGCATTTTCGATGGTCTCCGCAGCGATCTCGGTATCCACTCCGGTGGCTGCCGCGACGATCCGGTTTGCACGATCGACCAGTTTGGCGTTGGTAGGCCGAAGGTCGACCATCAGGTTGTGAAACGCCTTGCCGGAACGGACCATGCTTGCCGTCGAAAGCATGTTGCACACCATCTTCTGTGCAGTCCCGGCCTTGAGCCTGGTCGATCCGGTGAGGATCTCGGGGCCGGTCTCCACTTCGATGGCCACGCCGGCGTGCGAACTCATTGCCGCATTTCGGTTGCACGAGACTGCCACTGTTGCGGCGCCGAGTGCGCGGGCATGGTCAAGTCCCCCGATGACGTAGGGAGTACGACCGCTGGCCGCCAAACCCACCACGACGTCCGTGGCGTTCAACGAAATTGCGTCGAGGTCGACCCCAGCCGCTCGCGGATCGTCTTCTGCACCCTCGACGGCGTTCAGAAACGCTCCCGGACCACCGGCGATGATGCCGATCACCTCGCCCGGATCTGTCCCGAAGGTCGGAGGGCATTCCACTGCGTCGAGAACCCCCAGACGCCCACTCGTCCCCGCACCCAGGTAGATCAGTCGACCACCTCGCGCCCGTGCCGCGACGATCAAGTCGACTGCGGCTTCGATGGCAGGTAGTACCGCCGCGACCGCGTCGGCCACGATCGCGTCCTGTTGATTCATCACCGTCAGCAGATCCGACACCGACATGACGTCGAGATCGCGGGTGAGAGGGTTGGGTCTCTCGGTGGAGAGCATTTCCAAGTGCATTGTGGCGAGTCCTCCTCGATCAAGTTCCATTAGACGACTCCTCGTCAGATTCACAGCGACGACTCCTCGTCAGTGCCGCTTCGAAGCAATGGCGTCATGGCTTCGTTGCAGAGCAGAGAGTGCGCTGGGCAGCGAGTGCGCCACCATCGCGAAAATTGTGTCCACTACCAACAGCTGGCCGGTTCGGCTCGCCATCGCAGCCGACCGGAAACCGAATTCTCTACCGGCAGTGAGCAGTACGTGGTCTGACTGCACGGCGAGCGTCGAACGCGCTCCCCCGGTGATCGCAGCCGTCGATGCCCCGGTACGACGGGCAAGGGCGAGTGGTTCGACGACATCGGAAGTCTCACCTGAATGTGAGATCCCCACTGCGATGTCGTCCGGTCCGAGCAAGCTGGCGCTCACCATCGCCGCGTCTCGGTCGAGATGAACCCGGCAGTTGACGTCGATACGCGAAAGCTTCAATGTGAGGTCTTGCGCGACGATGCCTGACGCGCCGATACCGTACACCTCGACCCGGCGGGCGGATCGAATCCGGGAGACAACTTCTTCGAGCGCAGCAGGATCTGTCAATTGCGCCGTGCCCTTGAGTTGTTCGGACTCGAACTCGGCAAGCTTGGCCATCACCTCGCCGGCCGAGTCAGCAGCAACGATGTCCACACCGAGTGGGATCGTGTCGCCGGCGCTGGACCCGCTGATCGCCGCCAGCGCGAGACGAAGCTGTGGATAGCCCTCGAAGCCGAGCCTTTTGGCTGTGCGGACCACTGTCGCCGTGCTTGTCGACGCTCGCTCGGCGAGATCGTTGACCGTCAGCGTGGAGGCCAGGCTGGGGTCGGCTTCGATGATTTCCGCGATCCGCAGCTCGGCAGGCGAGAGGCTGCTCAACGATGCGCGAATACGGGCAAGCAGGTCGACGGACGCCGGAACACTCCGGTCCAAAGTCATAACGCCTCGATTCGCATCGTTTTCGGAGCTGAGGGCACCGATGTGATTCTAGGCAGCCCACGGCTTCCCGGCGTCAAGGATCCGAGCACACTGGCGTGACGCGCACCGGTGCACGAAGCAATGCTTCCGGGCAATCCGTGCGCGGTGAGAAAGCCGAGTACCGCGAAAGCCAATGCTTCCTTGATGTCGGAGGTGACCCCGAGTTCGTCCGAGGAGACGAGCGCAATGTCGCCCAGTTCGACGCGAAGCATCGCCATCAACGTCGGGTTCTTGGTACCACCACCCGATACCACCACTTCGGTCGCCGCAAGCCCTTTGACGGAATCGGCGACGGTTCGGGCGGTCAGTGCAGTCAGTGTCGCGACGATGTCGGCCAGGGACAAGGATTCGTAACCACGCAGAGCGGCGAGTAGATAATCTCGATGGAACAATTCCTTGCCGGTGCTCTTGGGAGCGGGCTGCGCGTAATACGGCTCGCTCAGTAGATGCGCGAGCAGATCGACGTTCGGGGTGCCTGCTGCACCCAGAGCACCACCGAGGTCGAACCACTGCTCCCCCGCCGTGAATTCGCTTACCGCAGCGTCGATCAGCGCATTGGCGGGGCCGGTGTCGAAGGCAATCGGTTCCGCGGCACCGTCTGCCGTCGACGTCGGGGCGCCACCTGGAGCAGTGACGTTCGCGATGCCACCGAGATTGAGCGCGACGGAGCCCGAAGTTCTTCCGTTGAGCCACAATACGTCGAAGGCGCTGACAAGTGGTGCGCCCTGACCACCCGTCGCCACGTCACGAGAGCGCAGATCCGACACGACTGTGCATCCGGTCTCCTCGGCTATCCAGGCCGGCTGCCCGAGTTGAAGAGTGCCCCTTACTTGCGATCCTTCGACCCAGTGGAACATCGTCTGACCATGTGAGGAGATCAATTCCGCACTGCCACCGCACAGTTCCGCGTTCGCCCGCGCGGCCACCGCCGCGAATGCCTGTCCGATCTCGGTATCGAGTTGGCAGATCTGACCGACAGTGGTGGATGCAGGCGGTACCGCAGCAGCCACCGCTGCCCGCAACGCACCGGAATATGGTTCGCTGACCATCCCCAGTGGGGTCAGCACAAGAGTGTCCCCGTCGATCCGGATGTCTGCTGCGGCAGCATCGATAGCGTCGTACGAAGTACCGGACATCAGGCCGATGACTCTCATGAAATATCCCTTACTCGGATTGTTTCGGCATTCGGGAAAGCTACGGTCAGTCGACGAGTGCCCGCTTGTGGGCGTTACCTCGCAAGGTACTCAAGGCGATCGCGCTGACGGCGCATGTCGCCATCACGAAGTAGGCCGGAATATCGAGGTTGGAAGTTTCCTTGATCAACCACGTGATGATCAGACCGGCACAGCCCGAAAAGACTGCGTTGGACAGGGAGTACGCGAGTCCCAATCCGGTGTACCGCACCGAGGTGGGAAACATCTCGGAGAGCATCGCAGGTCCGGGTCCGGCAACGAGTCCCACTGCGGCGCCGGCGGCAAAGACTGCAAATCCCTTGGCGGTCAGAGACGTCTGCTCGTTCTGCAGGACGTTGAGCAGCGGCAGAGCCAAGACCAGAATTATCACGGTGCCGGTGAGCATGACCGCGCGTCGTCCGATGCGATCGCTGAGTCCACCCGCGATCGGAATGGTCACCGCGAAGCCCGCATTGGCGAGCACGGAAGCAACCAGCGCCTGATGGAAGGTCGCGTTGAGCGAACTCTGAAGATAGGTAGGCATCACCACGAGGAAGGTGTAACCGGCAGCAGACCACCCCATCAACCGCCCGATTCCGAGCAGGATCGCTCTGGCAGTCTCCCCGACAGACGGTTGCACTACCGGCACCGCTGTTTCAGCTGTCGGTTCTGACTGGACCGATCGAGCACGCTCGAACGACGGCGTTTCCTCGAGCCGGAGCCGGAGCCACAGGGCAACCAGACCCATCGGAAGTGCAAGGAGGAACGGGATGCGCCAGCCCCAGTCACTGAGCTGTCCCGAGTCGAGCACGGTGGCGAGGAGTGCCGCGATACCCGCACCGGCGAGCAGTCCGAGTGCGACGGTGAACGACTGCCACGAGCCGTACAGCCCACGTCGCCCGGGCGGAGCGAACTCGGTCATCACCGATACAGCACCACCGAACTCACCGCCCGCCGACAATCCCTGGAGGATTCGAAGGACCGTCAAGAGCAGCGGTGCCAGAATTCCGACGCTCTCGTAGGTGGGCAGCACGCCGATCAGAGTCGTCGCACCCGACATCAACAGAAGGACGATCACCAAGGTGGGGCGTCGGCCGATGCGGTCACCGAGTCGACCGAACAGTGCGGCACCCACTGGGCGGAAGAAGAACGCCAGCGCAAACGACGCATAGGTCTTGATCAGGCTTTCGAGGTCGCCGGAGCCGTCTGCGCTGAAGAAGTTCGACGCGATGATCGTCGCGAAGAACCCGTACACACCGAACTCGTACCACTCGATGAAATTTCCGACGGAGCCGGCGACGAGCGCCCTGCGCCGTTTGAGCTGCGCACCATCGTTCCGTGTCTGCACTGTGATGCCCATGCCGTCCTCCGTTGACGAAACCCGAATATGCAACAAAGTTTCATCTGAACGGAGTAGAAATGTCAAGAAGTTTCACAACTGGGTTTTTGTGGGTCCCGAATCCCTATGCACCTGCGAACGTGAATGCCTCCGCCCGTTCGAACCGATCAGTGGAGTCGCCGGAGTAGACGGTGCTCTCGTTCGGACCCAACCCGAGCTTTCGAACGGCAGTCCCTTCTCCGAGATCCATCGACGCCACGTCCACCCAGAAGGTATTCGGCGTCATCGCGGATTCGAAGAAATAAAGCGCACGTTTGTGGTCGACGACCGTGCGCCATCGGGTCGACGAGATGTTGGGCTCGTCGGGAGTCGAAATACCCAGGGGTACCGAAACATTCCGGATGACGCTGAAAGTGGATGCCAAGGCCGATCGAGGATCGTCCGTCTGCGGTATCGCATCCACGTAGAACGACGCCCGGGCGAATCTGTCAGCGGCACGGTTGGTTCCGGGCAGCATGACGGTTCCGTTGATCTGCTTCCAGTACTCGTTGACGGCGAGTTGCTGATCGAAGATGGGTGAATTGGTCATCACCTGGTACTCGCGGCTGTGGTGAATCGTCGGACGTCCACCGATGTACTCGATGATCGCGCTGTCTCCCCCAGCGTCCGAAAGCGACATGTGCAGCGTGGCGAGGCGGTCTTCGCCCGGAACGGCAGCGGTCACCACCGTGAACGGTTCCGACGACAGCACTTCGACCGCTTCCCGAACTGTCGCAAAGCTGTCCAGGACGTACTGCGCCCACGCCGCGATCGACAATCCCGGGCTCGAACCGTCGTACGTCGGATACTCGGACTCGACCAACCACAAGAGATTGGCCGACAACCCAGCCTCGTTGACGCCGTCGGTCGTGCACATGTCGTAGGCCGTCGCGACAACACTTCCGTATTTCGACGTCCACTGGATCGAGTTCGGACCCGCGCAACCCTCTCTGGTCATGCCGCGTGGGAACGCCCAGAGGTTCGTTCCGAGGTCGACCTTCCAATCCATCGATCGAGCCGTGATCACAGTGTCGTTGGGCCCCAGGTAGACCAAGCGTGTGCACATCGAGAGCTCTCCCTTCGTTACGGTGTGACGATATTGAAACTGGGATCGAAAGTGTCCAGTAACCCTCCCAGCGTCTCCAGCGCCGATCCGTCTCCGTCGAGCGAAATCTTCCCCGCCTTGGCCAGTTGGGCGGCGGCGCCCGGCTGTAGAAGTGCCCCTACCAGTGCGGCTTTCGGTCCGGAGACGGTCAGTGGTGTGTTCGGTGACGCGCCCTTACGTGCGTTGAGAACGCCGCGCTTGACCCACACGGTCCATGCCTCGTCGCTGTGATCGGTGAACACGAAATCGATGCGCAGGTCCGCGTCGGCTGCCTTCTCGCCGATCAGATGTATTGCGACGAAGTCGAAGAGGATGTCGATGGGCATCGCGAGGACACTGTCCTGACTCGCCGTGACATACGGGGCAGGCTGGGCACCTTCGCGTAGTTCCAGGGCGGCCGAGAGATAGATTCCACGCCACTGAGGCCCTTCGGCTTGATAACCCATCTGCTCGTAGACGTCGGCTTGGAGATTCCTCGCTTCGGTGTTCTCCGGTTGCGCGAAAACCAACTTGTGCAGAATCTCCGCCGCCCATCGGTAGTCCGCAGCCTCGAAGGCCCGTTTACCCTCGTCCAGGATCTTCTGCGCACCAAGGAGATCGACGAACCTCTTCGCCGATTCAACCGGCGGATGTGGATGAAGCGTCACCGGATCGCCGTCCCACATTCCCAGTTCCTTGGTGTACACGGCGCGCACGTCGTGGTGCAGAGTTCCGTGGTATCCGCGGTTGTACCACTTGCGCGCGAGCTCGTCCGGCAGTTCGATCACCTCGGCGGCTTCGAGCGGCGTGTACCCCTTGTTCGCGAGGCGGAGCGCCTGATCGTGAATGTACTTGTAAGTGTCCCTTTGAGATTCGATGAACGGAACCAGGTTCTCGTTGCCCCACACCGGCCAGGTGTGCGGTCCGTAGTGAACCGCAGCTTCGTCGCCCCACCGTTCGAGAGTCTCGTCCAGATAGCGAGCGAAGTTCCGAGCGTCGCGGGTGCGCGCGCCACGCAACGTCTGAATATTGTGGAGTGAGTGGTTGGCGTTCTCGGCGCACGTCAGGGCCGCGAGTTCCGGAATCCAGATGTGCATCTCCTCCGGCGCCTCGGTATCAGGGGCGTACAGGAACTCGAACTCCAGACCGGCGATCTCGCGCTTGGTTCCGGTCTCCGTGATGCTGTCAGTGGGAGAAATATACGAAATCAGTGGACCTCGAGTACTGATCGTGCCGATGCCGCACGTGACCATCCCCTTGGCATCGAGGTCGAGCAACCCGCCGAATGCGTAGAAGGACCGTCTCGCCATGGCATTTCCCGCGACGACGTTTTCACCGATTGCAAACTTGTCGAACGAGGCGATCGTGCCCGGCGCGATGATCGGCACTCGCCCCGACGTCACGTCGTCGAGGTCGACGATCCCTTTGACGCCGCCGTAGTGATCGATATGTGTGTGCGTGTAAATGATTGCCGCGACAGGCTTGTCGCTGACGTGCTCGCGAATCATCTTCATGCCCTGCCGTGCCGATTCGACCCCTGCCATGCAGTCGATGACGATCAGCCCCTCGTCACCTTCGACAACCGTCAAATTGGCCAGATCGTTGTTTCGGACCTGATAGAGACGATCCGTTACCTGGTAGAGCCCTCCGCGACGCATCAGTTGACCCTGGCGCCACAGGCTCGCATTGACGGTGTCGGGTGCCGGAACGTCGTCACCGATGTACGCCATTGCCTCGGGGTCGAAGACAACGTGCCCGTCATCGGCCACCACCTTGCCCGGCAACGGGGCGATCAGACCGCGATCGGCATCGGCAAAATCTTGCCGGTCCTCCATGGCATACCGCGAAAGCGCTTCGCGATTCGCCGCGACCGTGGCCGGTGTTGCGTCCTTAGGTGTCTGGCACATGGCACTCCCCGCTCGGATACGAGTCGATCAGATACCCCATCATCTGTATCGGGTGCGAACACACTTGGAATCACCCGCGCAGGGTGAAGCTCGAGCGGACGCTCGGTGGTTATCCGTTCGGTTCCTCGGAATTTCGAGATGCAAGTGCAATCGCCAGGACTGCGAGCCCACACCCGGCAACCAGGATCCATCCCGGCCTCGATGCTTGCGCGACATCCACCGGGGCGCTGCCACCGATGATCCCTCCTGCCAGCGCCACACCGAGAGCGGCGCCGAATTGGCGTGCACTGGAGGTTATTCCACCGGCAAGCCCGGCCTGCGATCTCGGCAGCCCGTTGACGGCAGTGTTGGTGATGGGGGCATTCGAGAACCCGAATCCGATACCGAGGAACAGGTAGGCGGCCAACAGCGTCGGAATCGCCGTGTTGTTGTCGAGCGCGACCAGGCACAGCCCGCCGAGTGTCGTGAAGCTACCGGCGATCAGTAGCGGCCGCCGCGGACCGAAGCGCCCGACGAGAATTCCGGACAACGGCGCGCAGACCGTTGCTGCAACAGCCATCGGGAGGGTGATCGCACCGGCCAAGGCCGGACTCATACCGCGGGAGTGTTGGAGATAGAACGTCCCGAGCAGCAGCGTCGCGTTCAAGGCTACGAACACCACGACCGCGCCGATCACGGCCGACGAAAACGGCCGTCGGCGAAACAGTGCGAGATCCATGAGTGGCTCGTGCTTTCGTGATTCGACGCGAATGAACGCGACCAACGCTGCAGCGACGACGACGTACCCGGCCGTCGCCGCGGCAGAGAACCAACCGATTCGCGGACCCTCGATCAGAAGGGCAACCGCACCGCCGACAAGAATCACCAGCAACAGCTGACCGGGAAGATCGAGACGTCGCGACTGCTGCGCTCGGGACTCCGGTACAAACGCAGCAGTCAGGGCGAGCACGGCCAAGATCACGGGCACGTTGATCCAGAAGACCGATCGCCAGCCGAAACTTTCGATGAGCACCCCGCCGACGATCGGACCGGCCGCCATACTCAGGCCGAAGACGGCAGCCCACACCCCGATCGCCTTGGCCCGCTCCTTCGGGTCGGTCATCACGTTGACCACGATCGCGAGGGCAACCGGGCTGAGCATCGACCCGCCGACGCCCTGGAAGATCCGCGCAACGATCAGCACCCCGACGGACGGAGCGAGTGCGCAGGCGATCGACGCCACCCCGAAGACAACGAGGCCGATCTGAAAAACTCGTCTCCTGCCGAAACGATCGGCCACCGCTCCGGACGAAATCAGCAAGCTCGCCAACACAAGTGTGTACGCGTTGACGACCCATTCGAGACCACGGGTTCCGACACGAAATCCCTCCCCGATCGTCGGCAGGGCCACGTTCACGATGGTCGTGTCCAACCCGACGACGAACAGACTCGTGCAGCAGATCGCCAGGACTCCCCATCGCCGCCCTGCATCAAGTCCGATCACTTGCGTTTCGTCGGTCCCGCTCGAAGGTTTCATGGTCGGACTCCATCTCTCGAAGTGTTCTGCCGTGCTCGACTGCCGCGAGGATCGTCACCCGCACACCTGCGAACCCGTTAGAAAACTTGCAGAAACTGCAAAGATGGACAGCATGGATGCTGAATTCGAGCAGTTGATCGCCGATATCGGACCGAGGCTGCGCACGCTTCGACGCGATCGCGGGTTGACTCTCGAGGTGCTGTCCGAGGCCACCGGTATCTCCGTCAGCGCACTCTCACGCCTCGAATCGGGTAACCGTCGTCCGACCCTCGATCTGCTGTTACCGCTCGCGCGGGCTCATCGGGTTGCACTGGACCAACTCGTCGGCGCTCCCGCTACGGGCGATCCCCGGGTTCACCTCACTCCGAGTCGACGCAAGAACGGCAGTGCCGTCGTTCCGTTAACGCGTTATCCCGGACGCGTGCAGGTGTTCAAGCAGGTGATCGGTCCACGTCCACCGAAGCTCGTCACCCACGCCGGCTACGAATGGCTCTACGTCCTCGCCGGGAATCTGCGTGTCATTCTGGGTACGAACGAGGTTGTCCTGCGCCCCGGTGAAGTCGCGGAGTTCGACACTGCCGAGCCCCATTGGTTCGGGCCCGCCGATGAACAGGTGGTGGAAATCTTGCATCTGTTCGGCCCGCAAGGCGAGAAGGCGCATGTGCGCACGACGGCAAGAACGACTACTCCACAAGACCTCGTTCACGAAAGCTAGTTCACTGCATGCGTTTTCAGTCGGTTCGACAGTGTATGAGCGTGCTCGAGGAGTAGCGTTCCCAACTCGGCATGGCGTGCGGGCCGGAAGCGAGTTTCCACTCCGGTCAGGCTCAGCGCCCAGGCCGGGCGACCGTTGCGGTCGAACACCGCGGCACCCATCCCCCAGCTTCCTTCGACGATGAGAGCCGGATTGACGGCGTAGCCGGTGACACGCGTCGACTCGATTCGCTCGCGGATTGACGTCTCACTGTGGATCTCGCCCCATTCCGGTTCCAGATTCACTCGGACGAAATAGTCGTCGACGTCCCGCGTCGGTAGGTGACTCAAGATGGCAAGGCCGGCCGACGCGACTCCCAACGGGAATCGCTTCCCCTCGTGCAACACGTGGGATCGCAGCGGAAAACTGCCTTCCTGATTCAGGACGCAGACTGTCTCGTCACCTCGACGTGCCGACAGGAATGCGCTCTCCCCCGTGACCCGGGCAAGTTCGTCGACGACGTCGCGAGCGCGGTCGGTGATGTCGTACCTGTTTCCCGCCGCCGCCCCCAGCAGGTACAACTCCGGACCGAGAGACCACCGACCGGTTCTCGCATCACGGTCGACCAGTCCTTCGGCAGCCAGAGACGTGAGGAGCCGATGCGCGGTGGGGCGAGCGAGGCCGGTGCCCTTGCCCAGTTCCGTGGTGGAAGTACCCGTTGGCTCGGACGCGCCGAGAGCTCGCAGAAGTGCCGCCACCCGCGCGACCATGGCCGGCGATTGCTCGTGAGTTGGCATGCAGCCATCCTAGCGTCCATTGAGTGAACGAAATTTCTTCAGATGATCAGTAGCCGATCAGTTCTGCATTGATGGTCGAGATTCCTTGAACCTGTGAACTGGAGATAGTTCACTGGATACCGAAGTGAGTGAGTGTCTACTCAATGAACGCTTGGCAGGGAGAGAACATGACAGCAAAGGTGTACGAGTCCGCAGCGGACGCAGTCGCCGACATCGTCGACGGCGCAACGCTGGCCGTCGGCGGATTCGGTTTGTGCGGCATACCCGACGTACTGATCGACGCGATCGCAGCAACGAGCGCAACCGACCTCGAAGTGTTCTCCAACAACTGCGGCGTCGACGATCACGGTCTCGGAATCTTGCTGAGCGCGGGACGCATCCGGCGGGTGACCGCGTCGTACGTCGGCGAGAACAAGGAGTTCGCACGGCAGTACCTGGCCGGCGAACTCGAAGTGGAACTGACGCCGCAGGGCACGCTCGCCGAGCGTCTGCGCGCCGGCGGAACCGGAATCCCGGCGTTCTTCACACCGGCCGGCGTGGGTAGCCCCATCTCCGACGGCGGAATGCCATGGCGCTACGACGCCGACGGCTCGATCGCTATTGCATCGCCTCCGAAGGAGACTCGCGTCTTCGGAACCAAGCGCTACGTGATGGAAGAGGCGATCAACGCCGACTACGCGCTCGTACACGCTGTTCTCGGTGACACCGACGGCAACCTCGTGTTCGACAAGACCGCAATGAACTTCAACCCTCTCGCTGCCATGGCCGGTCGCATCACCATCGCGCAGGTGGAACGCCTCGTCGAACCCGGTGAAATCGACCCGGCGTCAGTGCATCTACCTGGGGTGTTCGTCCAGCGCGTTGTCCACACCGGACCTCAGAACAAGCGAATCGAAAAGCGAACCGTCAGCGCTTCGGAAGGAACCACACGATGACCGCACCAGTGACAGTGACGGGTTGGACGCGCCAGCAGATGGCAGCACGGGCGGCTGCCGAGATGATCGACGGCGAGTACGTCAACCTCGGAATCGGTCTTCCCACACTGATTCCCGGATACCTGGGCTCGGACGTTCGCGTGGTCCTGCACTCGGAGAACGGAATTCTCGGAACGGGACCGTATCCCACCGAGGACAACGTCGATCCTGACCTCATCAATGCCGGCAAGGAGACGGTCACCGTCAATCCCGGTGCAGCATATTTTGATTCGGCCCTCTCGTTCGGGATGATTCGCGGCGGACACATCGACACCGCGGTCCTCGGCGGCATGCAGGTATCGAAGACCGGTGACCTCGCCAACTGGATGGTCCCCGGCAAGATGGTCAAGGGCATGGGCGGCGCGATGGACCTGGTCCACGGTGCCCGTCGTGTCATCGTCGTCATGGAGCACAACGACCGCGACGGTAACCCGAAGATCGTCGACGCCTGCACACTGCCGCTCACCGGCCAGGGCGTGGTGAATCGGATCATCACCAACCTCGCCGTCATCGACGTGAGTGAGGACGGCCCACTCGTCCTGCGTGAACTCGCCCCCGATGTCAGCGTCGAAGACGTAGTCGCCGCAACCGGCACCGAACTGAAAGTTGAACTGGCATGACCGACACGACCACTGTGATTGTTGCGGGAGCTCGTACCCCGATGGGTCGACTCCTCGGATCGTTGAAAGACCTCTCCGGGTCCGACCTCGGCGGCATCGCCATCAAAGGCGCCCTCGACAAGTCCGGAGTCGCGTTACGGCGGTCATAGCGAAGGGGAAACGCCCGGTCCCATTCCGAACCCGGAAGCTAAGCCCTTCAGCGCCGATGGTACTGCACTCGACAGGGTGTGGGAGAGTAGGACACCGCCGAACACACTGTAAGAGAAGCCCCCCAACCAGTCATGGTTGGGGGGCTTTCTCATACCCAAAACACACCCCCCGACCGTGAGCGAACGGTACATTCGTCGCCTCAGATCGACCGAACGTACCGTTCACAACATCAGGGCAGGCCACTGCCGGCACCGTCGCGGCCGGCGCACCACCCCGCCCGACGTCGAGCGAACGGTACCTTCATCGCCTCAGATCGACCGAACGTACCGTTCACACGATCGGGGCAGGGCAGGGCAGGTGAACGGCTGGACAGAACCGACAGGCGTTATCGCAGAGCCGCCTGCAGCACCTCGCAGAGCACGTCCAGCGTCCTCGAGTACTGCGACTGCGTCGGCGTGCTGTAGCCGACGA
The DNA here is from genome assembly GCF_016598535.1 of Rhodococcus sp. P-2. Lineage (GTDB taxonomy): Bacteria > Actinomycetota > Actinomycetes > Mycobacteriales > Mycobacteriaceae > Rhodococcus_F > Rhodococcus_F baikonurensis. The sequence continues at coordinate 5,632,077 of NZ_CP066779.1, forward strand.
CGATGCCGTCACCGCCGCCGACTGACGACACGTCGGGATGTCGGAAGACGGACAGCCCTTCGAGCCCGAGATCGCGCGCCTTGGCCGCTGCAAGCACAGATTGTTCGGTGCCGGAGGGAAGACGGATCACAGCGTGAAGTCCCGCGGAGATCCCCTCGACCTTGACCTGGGGTACTCGCTGCGCAAGGGTCGCAACCAGTTGATCGCGTCGTCGTCGGTACGAGGTCCGCATCTTTCGAATATGACTGTCGAATCTTCCGGACTCGATGAAGTCCGCCAAGGTCAATTGATCCGTTGAACTGACCCAGCGTTCGTAGGGTCCCTTTATCGCGAGGACGGGATCGATCAGCCTGTCCGGCAACACCATCCATCCGATGCGAATGGCCGGCGACAGTGTCTTGCTGACAGTGCCCAGGTACGCGACGTGCTGCGGCGCAATTCCTTGGAGTGCGCCGACAGGCTTTCTGTCGTAACGGAATTCGCCGTCATAGTCGTCCTCGATGATGACGCCGCCGGTAGTCGCGGCCCATTCGAGAGCGGTCGCGCGCCTCGCCGGTGTGAGGGGGCCTCCGAGGGGGAACTGATGGGTCGGTGTCAGCAGAACACTCTCAGCAGATGTTGACGCCAATTCGTCTGTGCAAGTGCCTGATTCGTCGACCGATAGGGGAATCGTCAGAAGCCCTTCGTCGACAAGTAGCTGTCGGTGCAGGTGAAGGCAGAAGGCGTCGACGGCAATCGTTCCTCCGAGTGCGCGGGCAAGGAGGGAGATCCCGTGACCCGAGCTGGCGCTGATCACAATGCGGTTCGGATCGACGCGAACGCCTCTGGTGCGGCTCAGGTATGTGGTGAGGGCGTTTCGGAGTTCTACTCGGCCTCTGGGATCAGTGGTCGCGAATGCGTCGGTCGGCGCGGTGGTCAAAGCACGTCTGGCGGACGAAATCCATGCAGTGCGGGGAAACGCAGACGCGTCCGGCGATCCGGGGAGAAGGCTGTAGGTCAAGCGCCGTCGGGTCGGTGACGGCTCGACCTCGCGACTGTGTGTGCTGGCGAGTGTGGCGACCACGGTTCCGGAACCCGGCCGTGTGACAAGCCACCCAGCTGCGGCGAGCTCGGCGTAACAGTCCGCAACAGTGTTTCGGGCAACTCCGAGGTCGACGGCGAGGGTGCGGGAAGGTGGGAGTCTGGTGCCGGGCTTCAACAGTCCACTGTCGATCGCGTCGCGAAGCGTCTGAAGCAGCGCAGTGCGAACCCCGATTCCCTGTGGCAACTCGATATGTAGATCGAACCCAAGATTGGCCCATGAATTCATCACCGGATTGAACCATGTTTCGGGGTCTTTCCGGGATTACGGTTTGAGTATGACTACAGCAACAGGACAACGACTGGATATCGCAAAGCTGGCGCCCGAGGTCTACAACGCCATGATTGCGTTGGATGCCGCTGCGCGAAAGGGGCTGGAGCCGACGCTCGTCGAGCTGGTACTCACGCGCGCGTCGCAGCTGAATCATTGTGCGTGGTGCTTGGACATGCATACGCGAGACGCTCGGAAGGTCGGAGTGACGGAGCAGAAGCTCTACCTACTGAACGCGTGGGAAGAGGCGCGAGGGATGTACTCCGATCGCGAACGCGCCGCACTCGCTTTGACCGAGGCCGTGACAGTCCTTACCGACGGTTTCGTTCCGGACGAGGTGTACAGCGAGGCCGCCGCAGAGTTCTCGGACGAGGAACTGGCCCAGCTCATCAGCGTCATCTTGACGATCAATGCGTGGAATCGCATCGCGGTGACCACGAGGAAGGCGCCGCCGGTACGGAGCTGACCCCGAGCCGCATTCGTCACGTGCGATCGGCGACCGGCTGTCTCGGTCGGAGATCTGGGCAATCACTCCAAAGAGGACCAAAAGATTGCTTTCTACTGTGAACAAAACCGACTGAATCTTTGAATGTGATGCAAATCACATAGTCTTGGTCGGAAGGCTGTGCCGGACGCCCGCAGATTGTCGGGATTCCGACAAAGCAGTCTCTGTTGAATTATCCACTGAAGGGGCCCGCCATGCGGGCCCCTTCTTTTGTGTACGGACCGAAAGCGCCCCTTCCTGTGGGTTTCCCGGGAAACCGTGAGTTATCGACTGGCTAGCAGTCGAGGATTGCCGTGATCTTCGGGGTTGGGTGAGCCATTTTTGGGTTGATCGTGACGGTTGTGCGGTTGGACAAGATTCCAGTCACCGACTTGGCTAACTTGTCGCCCGTAGTGCCTTGCGACGTTCGCCTGCTCGGAGCGTGGGTGGACTTTCTTGAAACATGCACTACATTGCCATCTAGTAACTGGCCGGTTGCCAAAAGTAGCTGGCCGATCCTCTCGGAAGTGAGTGCTGGACCGCGTGGTCTTGGGATTCCAGGCAACCTCCCCGCTACCGAAATGTCTTGAAAGGGAAGCTTTGATGACTGTGTCTGGTTCACGGCGGAGGCCGCTTGCTCTCCGACTCTCGCTAACCGCAGCTATTGCCGTAACGGTGGCCGGCAGTAGCGTTGCTTTTGCTTCGCCGGCCGTCTCCGCGCCACTGCCGGTGCGAACCGCTGCCGCTCCGGCGTTCACTGCCGGGTTGTGCGAGGGCACCGAGTACACACCCTCGGAGCAGATGCTCGACATCTCCGGCGTTCGACTGGACCATTACAACGACGGCAACATCGTGCCGATGTACGGCACCACCGATCGAGGTACCTCGACGGCGGTGGATGCTCCGGTCTGCGGTGTCCGCGACGTCGACGGAATTGCGAAGTCGGAATGGATGTACTGCACGGACTTCGATCTCGATCCGTGTTCCGGCGTCGACGAAAATGGTTTGCCGGTCGACAAGCACAACGACGAGATGGGCGCGACGGTGCCGTCTTCGGGCAATCCCGATTTGTCGGCCGACGATCTCGCTGTCATCAGTTGGTTGCTGCAAAATCCCGCCAAACTCGACGGCACTGTTTCGGGCAATGGCAGTGAGAATGCACGTTCGGCGCGCCAGACGCTGGTGTGGTGTGTCTCGGACTACGACAATCCGCTGATGGCCGACTTCAAAGGCCTGTGCGACAGGAACATCGGCGCCGACGAGCGAGCTCGCATCGTCGAGATCATGAACGTGACGCAAACGCTTGATCTTGCCCGCAAGACGCCGGCGACGGGCACTCTGAAGGCCGGGGAGACCGCCGTCTTCACTCTGAACACGAATATGTACCGGAAGCCGATCACTGTTCAGTCCTCGGCGGGAACGGAACTCACTGTCTGTGGTGACAATGCCAAGGCGACGCTGAGTGGAAACCAGTTGACCGTTGACGGTCGCGGAGATGCACCGACTGCCGTTGAACTTTGCCTCGCCGCCACAAACGCCGGGGACTACTCCGTGACCGCAAGTGTCATTCCGGATTCGGTCGAGAACCTGCACTGGAACACGGCCGGGGCAGAGTGCCAGATCTTCGCGTCGTTCGACACCGTTCGGCCGGCTTCGATGAATGCGTCTGCCACCGTCGGATATGCGGCAGCGCCCACGACGACACCCGCAACAACGACACCCGCAACAACGACACCAGCAACAACGACACCTGCAACCACGACACCGTCGACGACGACCCCGGCCACTACGACGCCTGTAACCCCGGTCGTTCCGATCGTGCCGATTGTTCCGATCGTGCCCATCGTTCCGATTGTGCCGGTCGTGCCGGTAGTTCCGGGTGTCCCTGTTCCCTCGCAGCCCGTTGCCACGCCTGCAACTCCGGCGCCGACGACTCCGAAGCCTGCCACCGGACCTCGCCCGGTTGCCATCGACGGTGGTGCTGCTGAACAGAATTCGGGCCGTAACGTCGCCGTCGCAGTGACCGGCCTCGGGCTTGTCGGAATGGCTGCTGCCGGAGCAGTTGCTCTCCGACGTAAGCGTTCCTGACACCAGGCAAATGCAGTAGACGTCGGCACCGATCACAGGCTGTGTGATCGGTGCCGGCACTGATCAGACGCAGGGGGCGTCAATTCGCAAGAGGTGCCGGGGGCACCTAATCCCGCAGGAGACAGTTCGATGACCATGTACGAGTCGGATCCCAATCCATCCAATCCATACGACGATCCCGACGATGATCGGCCCGCGAACACCGGCAAGGGGCGTCGTGTCGCGTACATCCTGGCCGTTGTCGCGGTGCTTGTCGCTGGTGCTTCCATGGCCTTCGTCGGCCTGCGATCATCCGATGACAGTGCCGCGATCCCGCTGAGTCCGGGAGTTGTCATGTCGCACTCCGCGAATCCGGCAGCGCCCACTGATGAGTTGATGACTCCCAACACCCTTTCGCTCGACCCGGTCGGGGTTCAGGCGCCGATCGTGGACGCCACCGTGCCGGAAGGAGTTTTCACTCCGCCGGAGAACGTCAAGAACGTCGGAATCTGGCTCGATGGTGCATCTCTCGATTCCGCCACCGGCACGACCTTGATTGCCGGACACGTCAATCTGACCGGCCAGGGTAACGGTGCGCTGTTCGACCTGGGCACGATCGAGCCGGGTGAAGTGATCCGTACATCAGACGCGACGGGCAAGAGCACGTCGTGGAAGGTGACTGCGGTTACGACGCGCCCGAAGGCCGATGGTGTGGAGGAAAGCGTGCTGGCCGGCCCGGAAGGCCCTCGCAAGTTGGCAGTCGTAACCTGCGGCGGCGAACTGCAATTCGAGGATGGTGTGGGCAACTACGCCGACAACGTCTATCTGTATGCGGACCTGATGGTCTGACGCATTGGAAATCGTGCCCGTTGGATAGTGTCGCAGGTATGGATCTTCACCTGTCTGGAAAGCGTGCGATCGTTGCCGGTGGTAGCAAGGGGATCGGTCTGGCAATCGCCAGAGGTCTGGCCGCTGAAGGTGTCGACATCGCGATACTCGCACGCACTGAGCAAACGGTCGAAAGCGTTGCACGAGATTTGGTTTCGGAGTTCGGAATTCGTGCGATCGGAGTCGTGACGGATACACGCGACGACGACGCGGTTCAGGCGTCGGTGCGGCAAGTAGTAAAGGAGCTCGGCGGTGTCGACATTCTGGTCAACTCCGCAGCGACTCCGTTCAGCGCCGGAAAGCCGACGGATTTCGAGGCGACCACCGACGACGTCGTGCGAGACGAAGTCGAAGTGAAAGTGCTCGGGTACCTGCGAACCGCACGGGCTGTGGCGCCGTATCTGATCGATCAGGGTTGGGGTCGGATCATCAACATCAGTGGGTTGGGCGCGAGGCAGGCCACCTCGATCGCCCACACGATCCGCAACGTCAGTGTTTCTGCTCTGACCAAGAATCTTGCAGACGAGCTGGGCCCCAAGGGAATCAACGTCACCGTCGTCCATCCGGGTGTGACGAGAACCGAAAGGTTGACCGCACGGATTACCCGCGAGTCGGAAGAGTCGGGCCGCTCGGCGGCCGAGGTGGAGCGGGGTATCGCGACGAACTCGATACACCGGATCATCGACGCGGAAGAGGTGGCTGACGTCGTGACCTTCCTGGCATCGCCGCGAAGCATCGCTATCACCGGTGACGCAGTGGCAGCGGGCGGAGGAGTGCCGGGGCCGGTCTACTACTGAAAACTCGCGTGCTGCTACCTGCTCGCGGTGGTGACGATCGTGTGCACGCGTCCGCCGCCGAGTCTCTTGCTTTCGTACATCGCCGAATCGGCAACTTTCTGCATATCCGTGAACGCGGTTGCCCGCTCCTCACCTGCGGTCAATTTGTGGGTGCGCACGGCGATTCCGATGCTCGACGTCGACGGGATCTCGTCGGTATTCGAGTGCATGGCAGGCCCGATCGAGTCGAGCATCGGACCGATTGCCGGCACGGAAAGTCTTTGAGCGAGGATGAATTCGTCGCCGCCGACCCGCGCGACGACAGCATCAGCATGCGCCCAGGACGACAAGCGCTGTGCCACCCGAAGAATGATGCGATCGCCTACGTCGTGACCGTGGACGTCGTTGATCGTCTTGAACCTGTCGATGTCGATTGCGATCACCAGTAGGGCTGCCGATTCCTGGCGCTGGAACTCCGCGAGTACCTTCTCGACGTGGCGATCGAGGCCGCGACGGTTCAGGAGGCCGGTCAGGGGGTCGAGGTCGGAGCTGGATGCGTCCATGCTGAGCATCGTCAGCACGATCTGTGAGATGAACGCGCAGACCACGAGTGCGGTGACGACGACCAGCACTTTCGAAGCACCCAGTGCCGGATCGCGGTCCGGGCCGAACAGTATCGGCTGCGCCGCCACCACGATCATCACAACAGAGAAGGTCAGGTGTGCGATCTGCAACTTCGGGTTGTGAAAATAGGCGATGTAGATGCCGATCAGCGCAAAAATGACGCAGGTGAGCAATCGTGCAAGCTGCGAGGAATCCCCGACCACGGAAATCGTGACTGCGATATCGCAGAACACCACGAATCCGAACGAGCGCCGCTTGGTCGGACCGAAGACCCACCAGGAGACTCCGACCACGAAGCACGAGATCACGACGACAGAGTTGAAGAACAGCGCGATAGTGCTCGTCGGGCCGGCGGGGCTGAACCTGTTGAGTAGCGCGCACACGCCCAACCCGATGACGATGATGCCAAGTAATAGCCGGGTGGCAGTGGTGAGGCCGTTGTCGCGAAGATAGCGAGTGAAGCGGTCGTATTGATCGGGAAGAGCTAACCACTCGCGGGTCAGCGTCCTCATGGACTTCATCTGCGACGTCATGAGTGCTTCAGTCTGCGAAGGCGGGAGTGTGCGCCATTCATCGCGAACTGACTCCTCGGCTGTCTGGCACCTTGCAATGCTAACTGGATCGATGCCGCATTGGACCGAGATGTTCGGATCGGCGACCCGCATGTCTGGGTTGCGCCAGCGTGGAGTATAAATACATCTTGTGTCTATGTTGTATTCCGCTTCCGAAACCGTCTTCCGCGAAGTCAAGGAACTGATCCTGTCCGGCGAGCTCGCCGGAGGGGAGTTGATCAGTGAGGGTGACATCGCCGCACGGACCAATGTGAGCCGAACGCCGGTGCGTGAGGCATTTCTGCGACTGGAAGCGGAAGGCTGGATGCGCCTCTACCCGAAGAAGGGGGCGTTGATCGTCCCGGTCGCGGACGGGGAGGCGGAACATGTGGTCAGTGCCAGGCAACTCGTCGAGACTCAGAGTGTTCGAGTGGTGTCGGTCCGACCCCACGCACGCGAAGCGCTTGTCGCAGCGTTGCGCGCGAACCTGATCGAGCAACGTGAGATTGCTGATCGCGGGGACGTCGCCGCGTTCAGCGCGATCGATGCGGATTTTCACAAGATGATCGTTGCCGCCGGTGGGAACCCACTGCTCGACTCGTTCTACGCGAGTCTGCGCGACAGGCAACGGCGGATGACAGCGCGGTCGATCTCACGCGACCCCGGCCAACTCTCTCGCATCCTTGTCGATCACACCGCGCTGACCGACCTTGTCGAAACAGGCGATGCCGACGGATACAACACTGCCGTACTCACGCACATGCGCCAGGTGCATGGACTCGGCTTCGAAGGAACTCTGTGATGAGCACCCAAACGATGGGCGCTGGGACCGCGGCCGAACCTCGTCTCGACAGTGCACGCGCCGACGGCGGAAAATGGCTGTGGCTGACCGTCGCCGCCAGCATGTTCGCTGCAGCGTGGGGTGGTAACGAGTTCACGCCACTGCTGGTGATGTACCGACTCGACCACGGCTATTCGCCGGTGATGGTCGACTTCTTCCTTTTCGCCTACGTGGTCGGGATCGTGCCGGCTCTCCTGCTCGGCGGACCGCTGTCCGATCGATTGGGCCGACGCCCGATCATGCTTCCGGCGCCGATCATCGCGATCGCCGGCTCGACGCTCCTCGCTTTCGGCGCCGACTCCGCCGCCGTCCTGATTCTGGGAAGGATCCTCTGCGGAATCGCCTTGGGGATCGGAATGGCCGTCGGCGGTTCGTGGGTGAAGGAGTTGTCCACGCAGCCCTGGGATTCGGCGGCGTCGGAAGGTGCGGGCGCCCGGCGAGCGGCGATGAGTCTGACCGCCGGCTTCGCTTTGGGTGCGGGTGCTGCGGGAATCTTGGCGCAGTGGGCGCCCATGCCGAGTGCGTTGGCGTACGTGCTGCACATCGTGATCACCGTGGCTGCGGGCGTGGCGCTGTGGCGTGCGCCTGAAACCCGGCCGGCGCAGGAGAAATCCGAGCGACGCAGGTTGATCGACGACCTCAAGATCCCCTCGGCAGGCCATCGCAGATTCCTCTACGTCGTTGTTCCCTTGGCCCCGTGGGTGTTCGGTGCTGCCAGTGTCGCGTATGCAGTGATTCCATCGCTGATGACCGGGCACAGTGGCGATGCGCCCGTGGCCTTTTCGGCTCTGCTGTGCATGGTCGCGCTGACGTGCGGGTTCGCGATTCAGTCATTGGGGCGCAAGATCGATACCGACCGCAGCGCGCGGGGCGCTCTGGTGGCGCTGGTGTTTCTGGTGGTCGGTATGGCGGCTGCCGCTCTGGTCGCGTCGACGCTGACCGTGGCGGTTGCGATCGTCGCTGCAGCGATTCTCGGCTGTGGGTACGGCATGGCATTGGTGTCCGGATTGCTGGAGATCCAGCGAATTGCGGGGCCGGATGATCTGGCAGGGCTGACGGCAGTGTTCTACTCGATCACCTATATCGGATTTGCCGTGCCGGCACTGCTGGCGATGCTGTCGGAAAGCATTCCGGCGCTGAGCTATACGGTGACGCTCCTGTTCGGATCCGTTGCCGCGGCTGCTTGCCTGGTGCTGATCCTCTTCAAGTCACGTTCGCATCTTCCGGCTGTCTGATGCCGCCGGCCCGCCGACTCCGGTGAGAGTCGGCGGACCGGGATCAATCACGCGTCTACAGTTGCGGACCCGTTCTCAGAACTGTGAACCGAACTGTGTGTCGTACCAGCCGGAACCGATGCGGTCTTGTTCAGGCCGTTGAGCAATCCGGTGATATCGACGCCTGAGCTCTCCAGAGTTTCGATGACGCCGGCAATCACCTGGGGGCTGATGCCCAGGATCGAGCCGATCGAACCCTGCGCCCCGTCACTTCCCCCGACGATGGAGATGCGATCGATGTCGCCGACCGGCTTCGCTGCCGCCGCGGTGGCGTCGACCAGCGCCGCCAGAACGTCAGGCAGAGTGAGCAACTGCGCGGCCTGCGGGGTGTAGGAGTTGAGTGCCTCGGCGATCTGACGCTTACCCGCAGCCTCCGCTTCGAGTTTGGCGCGCAAACCATCTGCCTCGGCTTGCTGCTCGGCGCGAACTGCGTCGGCCGCTACCTTGCGGCCGTCAGCTTCGGCTTCCAGACGTGCTCGCAGACCGTCTGCGTCAGCCTGCTGCTCGGAGCGAACGGCGTCGGCGACGAGCTTTCGTGCATCAGCCTGAGCGCCACCGGCCTGCCTCGCGGACTCTGCCTGTGCCTGGGCGCGGAGGATCGCAGCCTGTCGCTCGCCCTCTGCGCGTGCGATGGAAGCTTGCCGTTCGGCCTCGGCCGGCGCGATGACGTCTGCCTGCAATGCGGCTTCCGATTGCTGGGCGCGTCGACGCTCGACCTCGGTGCGAGCTTCGACGCGGGCCGCCTCGGCCTGCTCACGTGCGATGCCGACGGCCTTCTCCGCTGTTGCCTGCGCGAGAGGTCCGGCCTGGTCGGCTTCGGCGTTCTCGGCTTCGGTCTGTGCTCGCAGACGAGCGAGTTCGACGTCGCGCTTCTGATTCGCACTCGCGATCGCGGTGTCGGCTTCGGCCTGTGCGACGGACCCGGCCTGGCGCGCCTTTGCCGACTGGATCTGCGAATCACGTTCGGCTTCAGCGGTTCCGATCGCGGCGTCACGCTTGACCTCGGCGATTCGACGCTGACCGAGCGATTCGAGATACCCGTTGAAGTCGGAGATTCCCGCGATCTTGATGACATCGACTTCCATGCCGATGCGGGCGAGGTCGCCGCCGGCCTCCTCGACAACACTGCGGGCGAGGGAGTCGCGGTTGGAGTTCAGGTCCTCGACGGTCATGGTTGCGGTGATTCCGCGCAGGCTACCTGCGAGGATTTCGTTGATCTGCTGCTGGAGTTCGTCGAGGTCGGAGGTCAGGAATCGTTGCACGGCAGTCTGAACCGCTTCGTCAGCGGAGCCGATCCGTACCAATCCGACTGCTTCGACGTTGACCGGAACACCGTCGTTGGAGAGCGCGTTCTTGAGGTTGATGCTGACGTTGAACGGCTCGAGCGACATGATGTCGACGCGTTCGATGCCGGGAATCTTGAACCGGGCACCGCCGCGTACCACTTTCGGCTTGCCTCGACCGGTGAAGACCGCCACTTCGTTCGGCGGGACCTTGACGTAGTTCTTCACGTAGATCGCGGGGAGAACGATGAAGATGATTACCGCGACTACAACCGCAATGATGATGATTGGCAGCATGTATCGAGTCCTTAGATCGCGTCGTCAACCGTGACGACGTGAAGGTATTGATCGTCTACATCGGCGATGTAGACGGTGGTGCCGGTGGTGAGCGCGATCGGCTGTGCACTGACGGCCTTGGCCTGCACGCGATTGCCTTCGGCGTCGACGAACGAGACTTCTCCCCAACCTTCGGCTGCGATGGTGAGGGTGACCGTGCCCAACAGCCCGGAGTATGAAGCTCGCCCGATGTGCGAATTATCTTGTTGTTCAAGGAGATAGGGAAGGAGAAGGCCGCGTGTGACGACAACGAGAACGGCGGCGAGTGCGAGTGCTGCAGTCACTGTTGCCAACGTCGGAGCGTCCGCGAGAGTGGCAGCAACGCCGCCGGCGCCGAAGCCGAAAAGTGCTGTGGCCAACGTTGTCAGGCTCAGAAATGGCAGCCCGTCTGCGTGGCCGCCGCCCAGATCTGCAACCTCGCCGACGGCAAAGGCTCCGATCAGAGCGACAACTCCGATCACGAAACATATTGTGAATACAACGAACATCGATCCCCCGATCTACCTGTCGAGGAAGCGCGCCCTGAAGTTTTTGTCGTCGGGGTCGTCCCTCGGCCCATCTATATAGTAAAGGTAAGACAAAGCTAATCGGCGCATTCGGAATGTTTCGGCGTGGTGTGCAGCGGCTCGTTGCGGAACGGAAATCAGGTCACGCCGGTCGACTGTTGCCCGGCGATGCTCGACATTGCGTCAGGTCGTGCCGATGCCGCTGGGGTGAGTGCATCGAAGGACTTCGTGAACAGCGAAGTGCTGGATCTTCCGAAGGGATCGGCGCACTGCCTACCGTGATGGCGCCGGTAGCCGACGGCGTGCTGGCCGTACATGCACACCGCCCGACTGTTTCAGATCATCGGGCGGCGTGCGTCGAGGTCCGTTCGTCGAAGCCTGTTCGTCAAAATCCAGTACGTCACATCCGCGGTAACAGGCGTTGATTCAGCCAAGCGTCCCACAGAGGCCGCAGTGGAGTATCGGTGAAACGTGAAGCGAGATCGGTGAATTGCTCGGTACTGACCGTGCTGTGTCGATGCTTCGTGGTCCACTGGCGGATCAGTTCGAAGAACTTCTCGTCTCCGAGAACGCCGCGCAGGGCGTGCAGAGTCAACGCGCCCCGCTTGTAGATTCGATCATCGAACATGTGGGCAGGCCCGGGATTGCCGATGATCAAGAACTGGGGTTTCCGCCGGAGTCCCTGATAGGCGTTGGCGGCCAGTTGGTCAGAGGACGGGCCACCGGAATTCTCGGACCAGATCCACTCCGCGTAACAGGCAAAGCCTTCGTGTAGCCAGATGTCGCACCATTGTCCGAGAGTGAGACTGTTACCGAACCACTGGTGGGCAAGCTCGTGCGCGACAAGACGTTCGGAGCCGCGCCTACCTGTGCAATGGTTGGCTCCGAAGATCGAGAGCCCCTGCGCTTCGATGGGGATTTCGAGCTCGTCGTCGGTGACGACAGCCGTGTAGTCGGCAAAAGGATACGGGCCGAACAGTTTTCCGAAGACTTCCAACATTTGTGGCTGACGTCCGAAATCGATGTCGAACGCTGCGCGTAGCCGCGGCGGGTGAACGGCGAAGACCGGCACCGGGCCGGCGCTCACCTGCCGATGCTCGTACTGGCCGATCTGAATGGTGGCCAGGTAGGTTGCCATCGGTTCGGTCTGCTCGTAGACCCACGTCGTCTGACTCGCGCGGGTCTGCTTGCGGATCAGCTTGCCGTTGGCGAGAGCGTAGAACGGTGAATCGGTGGTGATCGAAATGCGGTACGACGCTTTGGAAATCGGGTGGTCGTCGCACGGGAACCAGGACGCCGCGCCGTTGGGCTGACTTGCGACCAGGATTCCTTCGTCGAGTTCCTCCCAGCCGACTTCGCCCCACAGACTCCTGATCGGCTCGGGATTGCCGTTGTAGGCGATGGTGACCGACAATGCGCCGCCGGCGGGGATCTTGGCGGACGGCGTGACGATCAGCTTGTTGTTCTGGTGCGCGTACTTCGTGCCGCGGGCACCGTTGACCGACACCTTCGACACCTGCAGGTTCTGTGCGAGGTCGAAGCTGAACTTGGATCTGCTCTCGGTGGTGACTGCGGTGATGACAGCTTTGCCGGCGAGCCGGTTGCTGAAGACCTTGTAGGTCAGTTCCAGTTCGTACCGAGACACGCGGTAACCGCGGTTGCCGTTGTGTGGCAGGTACGGATCGATCGGCTCCTCGAGCATTCTGTTCGGCTTCACGACGCCACCCACGGCGCAATCGGATTGCCCTGCCAGCGGGTGGAGGGCGGAACGGTGTCACCTCGCATCACCAGAGATGCAGGCCCTACCGTCGCTCCCGCGCCGATGCCGGCTGCGGGTAGCGCGACACAGTGTGGTCCCAGCGTTGCTCCTGCTCCCAGGGTGACGGTATCCATGGACATGATCCGATCATGGAAGAGGTGAGTTTGCACGACGCACCCCCGTTCCACCGTTGCTCCGTCGCCCAAAGTCACAAGATCTGCCTCGGGTAGCCAGTACGACTCACACCAAACGCCCTTGCCGATCTTTGCCCCGAGCCCACGTAGGAAGATGTTCAGTACGGCGGTACCAGTCGCCGCCCGCGCGAACCACGGCGCTGCGACGGTCTCGACGAATGCGTCGGCTACCTCGTTGCGCCAGACGAACGAACTCCACAGCGGATGCTCGACCTTGGCGATGCGTCCGACGACGATCCACTTGGCGGCGATGGTGATCGCGCCCGCCACTGCTCCGGCGACGAGCAGAACTACCCCGCTCAGCAGCGCAGCGAACCAGAATCCGACTGCACCGACCAGTGCTTCGAGGGCGAACAGAACACCGAGACCGATGCCGAACGTGACCATCACGGGGAGCAGTCGGCAGGTTTCGACCACTCCGCGGGCGATCTTGAGGCGCATCGGCGGATTGAACGTACGGGCGGCGTCGGTGTCCCCGGCAGCCCTTCTCAGTCGTACCGGTGGACTACCCAGCCACGATGACCCGGACTTCGCCTTGGACGGGGTAGCCGACAGAACCGCCACCAGACCGTTCTTGGGGACGCGTCGACCAGGTGCGGTCATACCGGAGTTGCCGAGGAACGCGCGCTTGCCGATCTTCGCCTGTTCGATGTGCATCCAGCCGCCGCCGAGGCCGTAGCTCGCAACCATGGTGTCGTCGGCGAGGAATGCGCCGTCGGCGACCGTCGTGAACTTGGGAAGGAGGAGCACGGTGGATGCTTCGACGTTCTTGCCGATCTTGGCGCCGAGGAGGCGGAGCCATCCCGGCGTCAGCAGGCTCGCGTAGAGCGGGAAGAGGAAGGTTCTGGCCGAGTCGAGCAGGCGTTCGGTCGCCCACACCTGCCAGCCGATGCGGCTGCGGACAGGGTGGTAACCGGGGGTCAGCCCGATCGAGAGAAGACGAACGGCCACCAGTGTGATGACTGCGAAGACGAGCAAACTCAGTATGGTCGCGACCGGAAGCATGATCAGCGATTGGAGCATGGCACTCGCGAGCGTGTCGGTGTCGCGAATCCACCAACCGATCAACGCGATTCCCGCCATCAGAGCGAAGATCGGCATTCCGGCCAGGAAGACCGAGGTGACGCCGTATACCGGTACCCAGCCGGGTGCGCGCTTCGGATGTTCTGCAGGCCACGGATGATTCGCTTTCCCGATCTTGGTGGCGGGGGATCCGGCCCATTGCTGGTTGGCCTTCACCCGACCGAACACCGCAGATCCGGGTTCGACGACGGCGTCCCGACCGATACGCGCGCCGGGCAGAAGTGTCGAGCGTGAACCGACGGAGGCGCCGTCGCCGATCTTGATCTCGCCGATGTGAATGACGTCGCCGTCGATCCAGTGGCCGGAGAGGTCGACTTCGGGTTCGACGGAGCAGCCGTCACCGAGTTCGAGCATGCCGGTGATCGGGGGAAGCGTGTGGAGATCGACGCCGCTGCCGATATCGGCGCCGAGGGCACGTGCGTAGTAGAGCATCCACGGAGCACCCGAAAGATTGGCTGCGCCACTGGCTTCGGTGAGCCGCAGCGCGACCCACAGGCGCAGATGCTCGCTACCTCCTCGCGGGTACGTACCCGGTTCGAGTTTGCGCAGGAGCAGGCGCGCTCCGACGACGGCGATGGTCATGCGCCCGATCGGCGTGATGAACACGATGAACGCCAACAGGATCCACCACCACGAGACGGTGGGAGCCCAGCTGACGTCGACGAACCAGCCGAGGACGTTGTTCGCGATCGCCAGCCACGTCACCCACTGCAGTCCGGTGAGCGTCGTGAGCGGAACGGTGACGGCGATCTGCGCCAGCTGAGTCTTCAACGGTGTGGGAGCGACGATCCGGGGCTCCACAGTTGCGGTGGGCGCCAATTCGTCCAGATATTCGGCGAGCGACCCCAACCGTGGATGGTCGTAGAGCTGTGCGACGGTCACTTCGGGGAACCGCTCGCGTAGGGCGGTCACCAACTGAGCAGCGGAGAGGGATCCGCCGCCCACTTCGAAGAAGTCGTCGTCGAGTCCGGTGATCTGCGCGCCCAGGATCGAACCCCACAGACCGGCAACCCAGGCAGCGGTGCCGTCGAGCCCCAACGCGGCCCCGGCGTCCTCACCGGCACCGGGCAACGGCCAGGGCAACGCGTTGCGGTCGACTTTGCCCGATGTGCGCGTCGGAAGTTCGTCCATCAACGCCAGACGCGGCACGAGGGCCGCGGGTAGCTGCTCGCTGAGCAGAGCGTGAGCTGCCTTGAGGTCGAAGTCGGGATCCGTGCTCGCGATGTACCCGACGAGGAGTTGATTGCCGGCAGCCGTCTTCTTCACGGCGGCGGCAGCGCCGCTGACGCCCGGCAGGTTCTGCAAGGCGTTGTCGACCTCACCGAGTTCGATGCGCCGGCCGCCGAGCTTGACCTGATCGTCCGCGCGGCCCTGGAACATCAGGCCGGTGGTCTCGAGCCGGACCAGGTCGCCGCTTCGGTAGGCGCGTTCCCACCCGAGCGAGGGCATCGACGCGTACTTCTCGGCGTCCTTCGCGGGATCCAGGTAACGGGCCAGGCCGACGCCACCGATCACCAGCTCGCCCACCTCACCGACTGCGACGGGATTGCTCTGCGCGTCGACGACGGCAAGGTCCCAACCGTCGAGGGGGAGTCCGATGCTGACGGGGCTCTTGCCGTCCATCAGTGCGCCGCAGGCGACGACGGTCGCCTCGGTGGGCCCGTATGTGTTCCAGACCTCGCGGCCCTCGACGGCGAGGCGCTCGGCCAGCTCGGGTGGGCAGGCTTCGCCACCGAAGATCAGGAGCCGAACGGCTTCGAGAGCTTCGGCCGGCCACAGCGAGGCAAGGGTCGGCACGGTGGAGACGATGCTGACGTCACGCGAGACCAGCCACGGGCCGAGGTCCATGCCGCTGCGGACCAGGGAACGAGGCGCCGGAACGAGGCAGGCGCCGTGACGCCACGCGAGCCACATCTCCTCGCAGGACGCGTCGAATGCCACGGACAGTCCCGCGAGGACGCGATCACCAGGTCCGATGGGCTCGTCCTGGAGGAACATGCGCGCCTCGGCGTCGACGAACGCCGCGGCATTGAGATGCGTGACCGCGACGCCCTTGGGGGTGCCGGTAGACCCGGAGGTGAAGATGATCCAGGCGTCGTCGTCGGGTTCGGGTTCGCGAACCGGCGGATGTTCGAGCCGCTTCGGCGCCGTCCCCGGCTGGATACCGTCGCCGGTGATGATCGCCGCTACCTGCGCTTCACCGAAGACCAACTCGGCGCGCTCTTCCGGATCGTCGGCGTCGACGGGCACGTACGCTGCGCCCGCCGCGAGGATCGACAGGATCGCCACGTACAGCGACCGTGAACCTGATGGCATCCTGATTCCGACGCGGTCACCTGCGCCGACGCCGGCATCACCGAGCCAGCGTGCGCCGAGCTCGATCTCGTCGAGCAACTCCGAGTACGACAGTGTGGTGTCGCCGTCGTCGATGGCAGGTGCTTCCGGGTTGGCCTCGGCTGAGGCCCGCACGATGTCGATGAGCGTGCGCGGCGCAGGTGCATGCGCCGACCGTAGGAATACGGACGGAATCCCGAAAGACTGTTCCGTCTCCGACTGCGACTGGAGTGGCAAACCCGTTGGTCCTGTTCTACTCACGAAACTTAGAGTCCTGCGAACTGTCGAGTTGAAAGTCTCATGACAAGTTTGCGAGTTGGTGAACAGATATGCCTAATGCAACATGCCGAACGTGCCGGTCAGTCCGTACTGGCAGCTTGCGCGTGGCCTTCTGCCGAGTCGGCGAACTCGGGTGTGTCGAACACCTCTCCGCCCAGCGGATCGACGACCTTCGAATCCTCGGAGAAGTCGACGGCGCCGGTGTCCGGGTCGATGTTGACCGCATGGGCGGGAACTTCGTGCACCGCGACGAGCATGTGGGCGTCGGAGGGTTCCGTCGTGATCCCGTTTTGCGACGGGGTCAGACCGGCGAAGGTCGACGAGATCTTCAGATCGCGGAGCCGCTTCTCGGTGGGCTGTGGAACGTCGGTCGACGCCGGGGTATTGGTCGAAACTCGCAGGTAGCGCGGTGCCGAAGCGACCTCGTACCGGAACGCCTTCAGCATCGACAGGCACGCGAGCACCATGATGACCGAGAACGGCACAGCGGTGGCGATGGCAACGGTCTGCAGCGCGGTCAGCGATCCACTGCCACCCACGATGAGGAGAACCGCGGCGGCGGCGCCCGACAGGAACGTCCAGTAGACGCGCGTGATCTTGGACGTCTCCAGGCTGCCACCCGTCGCGAGGATGTCGATGACGATCGAGCCGGAATCCGCGGACGTGACGAAGAAGAACACGATCACGACGATCGCGAGGACACTCGAAATCGTTCCGAGCGGAAGTCCGTCGAGAAGCGTGAACAGAGACGTGTTGGTGTCCACGGCGCCGGATGCGTCGAGCATCGTGCCCTCGTTGCGCTGACGCAGGATGCCGGAGTTACCGAAGATCGTGAACCACAGCGAACCGACCAGCGTGGGGGCGAGCAGCACGCCGAAGACGAATTCGCGGATGGTGCGGCCGCGTGAGATGCGCGCGATGAACATGCCGACGAACGGTGCCCAGCTCATCCACCAACCCCAGTAGAAGATGGTCCATGCGCCCTGCCAGCCGTCCTCGGCGAACGGGGACGTGCGCAGCATCAGCTCGGGCAAGGCTTGGACGTATCCGCCGAGGTTCTGCACCCACGACTGCATGAGGAACAGTGTCGGTCCCAGAATCAGGACGAACAGGGCCAGCGCTGCAGCGAGCATCATGTTGATGTTGGAGAGCCACTTGAGGCCCTTGGTGACGCCGGAGACCACCGAGAAGGTGGCCATGCCCGTCACGATGACGATGATGGTGATGACCAACCAGTTGTCGGTCTCCACCCAGCCGAGGTAGTCGAGGCCGGCCGAGATCTGCTGGACACCGAATCCCAGCGACGTAGCGACGCCGAACAACGTGCCGACGATGGCGACGACGTCGATGGCATGGCCGATCTTTCCTTCGATGCGAGCGCGTCCGAGGAGTGGCTCGAGCAGCCAACGGATCGACAGTGGACGACCCTTGCGGTAGGTCATGTACGCCAGACCCAGACCGACGACGACGTAGATCGCCCATGCATGCAGGCCCCAGTGGAACAGCGTCAGTTCCATTGCTTGATTGGCCGCGGCATCCGTGGATCCGGCGATCTGCCCGGCGACGGGAGGAGTCACGTAGTGCGAAAGCGGTTCTGCTACCCCGTAGAACACGAGGCCGATACCCATGCCTGCGCTGAAGAGCATCGCGAACCACGAGAGCATTCCGAACTCGGGCTGCTAGTCGTCGCGTCCCAATCGGATGTTGCCGATACGGCTGATTCCGCAGTAGAGAGCAAAAATCACGAATCCGGTCGCGGAGAGGATGTACCACCAGCCGACGCCGTCGCTGATCACGTTGTTGAGTGTTTCGAAAGCATCCGCGGCGGTTCCCGCGTAGATCACGGCAAAGGCGATCAGGGCAAAGATCACTATCGACGCGGGAATGAACACGGGTTTCCGTAGTTCACGCCACGCAGTTTTGACCGCAGTCATTCCACTCCTCGAACGTTCAGGCATTCACAGCGCCCGTCAGGGCGGCCACGTGTCACGCGTAGGTGGGCGTTTGGCTCACACCATCGCAGTCAAGACCGGGCTATTGCTTTGAAATTCAACGTAACGCCAAGGTTCGGTCAAACTCAACTGAGCGAATGATGCTGCACTGTCGCGAAAATTGTCGTGGGTAGACGCTGATTCTGTTGTAAATCGTTGAACAATAGTCGGATTGGGCTGTTCGTGGAACGCCGAAAGACGAATTCGATTGGTACGGTGAGCTGAATCGGTCGCGTCGACGCTCACCGATTGATCGCATCTGTCAAACTCGGCGAAACAGCCTGTCTGTCAGGTGGTTAACTCCTGGCGTGCTCGCTCGATCCCGGCAGCGAGAGCCGATACCTAACTGTGATTGTGATGGTCGCAACTATCCGTGCTGCGGGCCCTGTTCGCCTCGTTGGGCGTCGATCAGATCCATCGCATCCTTCAGGCCCAAGCCCGGATGTAGTTCGCGTAGTGCCTTGATTGCCGGAATGCGGTCGTCAGTCGACGCGAGTGCATTGCGGACGTCGTCGGTGGGTACTTCGGAGGGGGCAGTTGTCCCGCCCTGCCACGCCGGCTGCGGATTGTTCCTGGTTCGCCAGGCTTGGACGGTGCCGAAGGCAAATCCGACCGTCGCGAAAAGCCAGATCGCGAACCATACCCAATTCCAAGCTGTGGGTTCCGTGATGACTTTGTCGATGGCGCTTGGGCCGCAGAAAACGAGCAGCCAAGCCAGCGTGATCGTCTGCCACCATCGCTCAACACGCCTGCTCGGATTCCACCACTCGGCCATCGATCGAGACTCGCACAGGGGTGCTGTTTCGGTGCGACGATGGAGATCATGGAGATTCGTGATGCGGTGGAGCGATTTCGAGGGGAATCAGGGGTCTCGACGATCTTCGGAGAACCGCACCAGACCAGCGACGGAACGACGATCATCACGGTTTCGCGTCTGCATCGGCGGTGGCGCGGAGACCTCATACCGGTGCCAGTGGGGGTGTTCTCGATCCACGAGGGTGAGCCGTCGTGGTCACCGGCTGCCGATCACACCCGGGCGGCTCTGATGGGGGAGTTCATCGGGTTGGCGGCCGCCGTGATCGCGACTCTGGCCGTTCTACGTCGACCGCCCTGGCCTGATGTGACGATTCAGAAGGGGTGACCCAGAATTACGCCGATCAGCTGGAACGGCATTGCCAGGAACATCGATCCGACATAGAGCGGATAGCGAATCGGATCGCCGGCGAGGTAACCCTCGGCGAGCCAGGCCATTACGTCTGCTGATCCCATATTCGTTACTTCCCTTCGCTGTTGCGGTTCACCGATGTTTTCGGCTGTGGGAGTTGTTTTGTTACAAGCGAACTCGAACGGGAGCAGATGCGATGGCAACGTCGACGCAGCAAACGTCGTCGAGGGCTGTTGGAGGCATTTCTCGGCGACCAACCGCTTCCGCTCGCTGACGACACGTCTGCTGAACCTCCACCAGGACGCTGGACCAACTGATTCTGGGCACTTTGCCCCGTGTGGTCGTGAAATCGGTGCATTCTGCACATATCGGGTCGTTTTAGCGGCTTCTACAGTCACTGCATGACAACTACACTTTCTCTTCTTTCAGGCAAGACCGTCGTCCTGATCGGCGGCGGAACGGGTATCGGGCTGCGAGTGGCGCAGCTTGCCGTCGACGCCGGCGCGCAGGTTGTGCTCGGTGGCCGAACCGCATCCAAACTCGAAGCAGCGGCCTCGCAGCTGGGTGAAGCCGCACACTGGTTCACCGTCGACACCTCGGACGACGACTCGGTGAAAGCGTTCTTCACCAACATCCCCAGCGTCGACGCGCTCTTCACCACGGCTGCCGATTACCAGGTCGGCTCATTTCGTGAACAGAGTGTCGAGGATGCGGCGTCGCCGTTCACATCGAAGTTCTGGGGGCAGTACCGCGTCGTGCACGCTGCACTCGACAAACTGACCCCTACCGCGTCGGTGGTCCTCATGTCCGGCGCTGCCAGTGTGCGGCCACCCGCGGCCGCTGCGGCGTATGTGGCAGCCAATGCGGCAATCGAGGGGCTCGGACGCGGGTTGGCGGTCGAGCTGTCGCCGATTCGCGTCAACACCGTCGCGCCCGGAACCATCGACGGGCATCTCTGGGCTCAGCGCCCGGCAGAGGTTCGGGAGGCGGCCTTCACGTGGAGTGCAGAGAACAACGTCCTCGGCCGCGTCGGGAACGAAGACGAGATCGCACAAGCAGTGTTCTATCTCTTCACCAACACGTACACAACGGGTTCCACCCTCTACCCCGACGGCGGGTACGCGCTGCGCTAGACCCGTGCCACATGACGACTGTGGAATCGCGACTGCGTGAAATCGAGACTGTGCGAAATGCATTGTCGTAACACGAAGAAACGTCGATTCGCCCATAGGCGTGACCCCGGACACATTCGTACCGTCTTCTCCGAGAACACTTCCCAACTATTCGAGGAGTCCGTCATGAACAAAGCATCGACAACCGCCGGCGGCGGCGAGGTGTCCGACGGTGACGACTACGCGCTCACCCGCGTACCCGACGAAGCACGGTATTCGTGGTTTTCGGTGGCAGTACAGCGATTCGGTCAGGTGTCGGCACTCGCGCAGTTCCTGCTCGGTGCGACGCTCGGTTACGGTATGACGTTCTGGAATGCCTTCTGGGCATTGACAGTCGGCGCGGTGATACTCGAAGTCGTCTGTATCTTCATCGGAATCATCGGAGTTCGTGAGGGGCTCAACACGTCGGTGGTCGCGCGCTGGTGCGGGTTCGGTCATGCAGGCTCGGCGGTGATCGGACTGGTGATCGGGGTCAGCCTGATCGGCTGGTTCGGCATCCAATCGGCCGTCTCTGCATCAGGGTTGCACGGGATCATGCCGTTCCTGCCGCAATGGGCGTGGGCTTTGGCTTTCGGTCTCCTGATCACTGCAATAGTCCTGCGCGGGTTCGGCTCCATGCAGCTGATCGCCAACATCACCGTTCCGCTGTTCCTGATCCTGGTGGGATGGGCCGTCATATCCGAACTACGTAATCACTCGCTGTCGGATCTGATGACATCTGCTCCGGCCGGGCCGGAGCTCAGCTTTCTTGCGGGAACCACCATCGTCGCAGGCGGTTTCATAGCCGGCGCGGTGATCACACCCGACATGACGCGCTTCAATCGCACGGCAGGCGACGTCGTGAAGCAGACGCTCGTCGGAATCACGTTGGGTGAATACGTGATCGGGCTGACCGGCGTACTTCTCGCGCATGCCGTTCGCAGCTCCGACATCGCCACGATCATTCTCTCGTCGGTCGGCTGGGTCGGCGTTCTGATCATCGTTCTCGGCACCTTCAAGATCAACGACTGGAACCTCTACAGTTCGGGTCTCGGCATCGTGAACTTCATCGACGTCGTGTTCGGTCGAAGGATCAACCGCGCCGTTGTCACGGCAGTTGTCGGCGTCACCGGTTCGGTCCTCGCCGCCGCCGGAATCCTGAACTCGTTCACCGACTTCCTGATCCTGTTGGGCGTAGGCTTCCCGCCCATTGCCGGGATCATGGTGGCGGAATACTTCATCGTCAAGACCTGGCGCAAGGATCTGGACGAGAGTCGCACCGCCGGCACCCTACCGAGTTCGGCACCCACCTGGGTACCGGCCACGCTGGTGATCTGGATAGTCTCGGCGCTGATCGGTCATTACAGCACCTTCGGACTGCCATCCATCAACGCGGTGGCCTCGGCATTTGTTCTCTATGTCGTCGCGGGTCGACTCGGCCTGATTCGCGGAGTCGGACGCACCGCAACCGAAGCGCCGCAGAAGCCTTCGGGCTCGTCTGCACTCACGCACTAGCACTACAACTGTAGAAAGGAGTTCGCGATGCGAATCGGAATCGACGTCGGCGGCACCAACACCGACGCAGTCCTGATGGACGGGACCACCGTCATCGGGCATGTCAAACACTCGACCAGCAAGGACATCACCGGCGGAATCGGCGGAGCGCTGACGGCGCTGCAGCAGCAGTACTCGTTCTCTCCCAATGCTGTTCAAGCAGTGATGATCGGTACGACGCACTTTCTCAATGCTCTCATCGAGCAGCGCGGGCTTGCTCCCACCGCGGCGCTGCGACTGGGACTTCCGGCGACTGCCGCGCTGCCCCCGATGGTGGGGTGGCCGCGAGACCTGGTCTCCGCTGTGCAGGGAAGGCACTACCTCGCTCACGGTGGGCACGAGTTCGACGGTCGTCGTATCTCGCCGCTGGATCCCGACGAGATTCGTCGCCATGCTGCCGATATGGCTCGCAGTGGTACTCGTTCGGTCGCAATATCTTCGGTGTTCTCTCCGGTCAATCTCGAATGCGAGGTTGCTGCCGCTGAAATCATCCGAGAGGAACTCGGACCGGACGTCGCAATTTCGCTCTCGCACGAGATCGGTCGAGTGGGTCTGCTTCAACGCGAGAACGCGACCATCATCAATGCTGCTCTGCGCGAGCTCGCCGATCACATCGTCGACGGACTCGCCCGTTCATTGGTCGAGCACGGCATCGTCGCACCGCTGTATCTGAGCCAGAACGACGGCACCTTGATGGACATCGAGTACGCAAGGCGTTATCCGGTAGCAACTTTCGCGTCGGGACCGACCAACTCCATGCGCGGTGCCGCTGTGCTGTCCGGTCTGGCGAGCTGTGCGGTGATCGACATCGGCGGAACCACCACGGACGTCGGTGTACTGACCAACGGTTTTCCGCGAGAAGCAACCACCGAGGTGACCGTGGCCGGGGTGCGGACCAATTTCCGTATGCCGGATGTGTTCTCGATCGGCATCGGCGGTGGTTCGTTGGTGGATGCAGACGGACTCACAGTGGGGCCCGGATCGGTGGGATATGAATTGGGTTCACGGGCACTCGTCTTCGGCGGAGACACGTTGACGGCCACCGACATCGCCGTCGCGGCAGGTTTGGCCGACGTTGGTGATCGCCATGCGGTGGCGCACCTCGACCGCGGCCTGGTGTCGACGGCGCTCGAACGGATCTCGCGGAGAGTCGCCGACGCCGTGGAGCAGATGCGAACCACGTCGGATCCGCTACCGGTAGTGGCGGTCGGGGGCGGATCGGTATTGCTGGAGCGTGAACTTCCCGGCCTGGGCACGGTGATTCGCCCTGAGCGTTTCGACGTCGCCAACGCGATCGGCGCCGCCATCGCGCAGGTCAGTGGTGAAGTCGATCGTGTCGAAGCGGTGCGGGACGGTCACCGTCACGTTCTTGCCGACGACGCCCGTCAAGAGGCGATCGATCGGGCGGTGGCCGCAGGCGCACGACCCGAGTCCGTGCAGATCGTGGAGTTCGACGAGGTCCCGATTCCGTACCTGCCGGGCAACGCAACACGTATTCGAGTGAAGGCAGTCGGTGACCTGGCACTGCACAGTGGTCTGGTCTCCACCGGTCAGGAGGGCTCACGATGAGTTGGACACTACGAACGGCAGACCTCGACGACCTCGCCAGGGGCGCAGCTCTGTTGGGCACCGGCGGCGGTGGAGATCCGTTTGTCGGCAAGATGCTGGTCGCGCAGGCGCTCGGTGAAGCCGGTGAGATCACGATTCTGGATCCGGAGGAACTCGACGACGACGCGTGGGTGATCCCCGTCGCGCAGATGGGTGCACCGACCGTTGTGGTCGAGAAAATGCCGCGCGGAACGGAACCCGAGCTGGCACTGATCACATTGGAGCGGCACTCGGGGCGAACCGCGGATGCGACGATGCCGATGGAGTGCGGGGGAATCAATTCGATGATCCCGTTGCTGGTGGCCGCACGGCGCGGACTTCCGGTTATCGATGCCGACGGGATGGGACGGGCATTTCCTCAGCTCGAAATGGAAACCTTTTCGGTGTACGGGATTTCGGCCAGCCCGCTCGCCATGGCGAACGAGCACGACGAGGTGGCGATCTTCGACACCGGCAGCGACAACAGCAGATTGGAAGGTCTCGCCCGCGGGGTGACGTCGAGGTTCGGGGGGATGGCGCACATCGCTCAGTACTCGATGACGGGTGCAGATGTGAAGCGCACGGCTATCCCACGAACTCTGTCATTGGCCCTGACCATCGGTCGGTCCATCAGGCTTTCGCGTGAGCAGCGGGTGGACCCCGTCCAGGCACTGGTGGACAGTCTGTCCGACACGCTCTACGGATACGGGCGAGTTCTCTTTCACGGCAAGGTGATCGATGTCGACCGGCGAACCGATGAGGGGTTCGCTCGGGGTTCGGTGCGGATCGCCGGCGTCGGAGACGAAGAGCTGGAAGTCCAGTTCCAGAACGAGAATCTGATCGCCCTGCATTCCGGAGTACTGCATTCCGGAGTGCTGGTGGCCATCGTGCCTGACTTGATCTGCATCGTCGAGGCCGACACTGCCGAACCCATCACCACCGAGGGCTTGCGGTACGGGCAGCGCGTCGCGGTCATCGGGATCGCGACTCCACCCATCATGAGAACACCCGAGGCACTGGCGGTCTTCGGTCCGGCGAGTTTCGGACTCGATCGGCCGTTCCGGCCGGTGGAGACGCTCGAGCAACCCGTGCTGGCAGAATAACGAGCCGTGAGCAGCCTGCACGCGGTCCGGGAGGCCGACCTCGACGCGATCGCAGCGGGGGCGGTGGTCTTGGGCTGCGGCGGGGGCGGCGATCCACGCCTGTTCGTGGAGATGCTTCGTCCACTCATTGCGTCCACTTCGGTAGAGGTCATCGCGCCGGAGAAGTTGCCCGACGGGGCACTGGTCATGCCGGTGGGAATCGTCGGATCGGCTCTGGCTTTGGAGGAGCAATTGCCATCCGGGCGTGAGTTTTCCGATACTGCAGCAGCTTTGACTCGGTGGACCGGGAAGCGTCCGACCGCAGTGATGACGTTCGAAGGCGGTGGACTCAACGCTCTTTCCGGCATTGCGGCGGCGCTGGCGTTGGGAGTTCCCGTCGTCGACGCGGACCTGCTCGGTCGGGCGATGCCGCGGCTCGATCACTTCTCTCTCGCCGCAGCCGGATTGGAATTGTGCCCGGTCACCCTCGCCCAGCCAGGCGGCCTGATCACCGTTATTGACGGAGTGGATGTGCTGGGCGCCGAGGTAGCAGTGCGCTCTCTGATCGGGCGAACCAGCGGTTGGGGCGCTCTGGCGATCGCGTCGATCGATGCGCGGACCGTGCGGGAGGCCTGTATTCCGGGAACTCTCTCCCGAGCGCACGAACTGGGGCAGCATATCGGTGCGCCCGGCAGTTGGCAGGAGATCGCCG
This sequence comes from Rhodococcus sp. P-2, assembly GCF_016598535.1. Taxonomy (GTDB): domain Bacteria; phylum Actinomycetota; class Actinomycetes; order Mycobacteriales; family Mycobacteriaceae; genus Rhodococcus_F; species Rhodococcus_F baikonurensis. The sequence continues at coordinate 5,657,949 of NZ_CP066779.1, forward strand.
GAAGCGCCGGAGCGCGGGTGCTGGGGACAGGCCGAGTGTGTGCGGTGCGTCGTAGCCGCCCGGGCGCAGACGATCGTCGAGGCAACGTGATTCTCGAACACGATTCTGCGGTGATGCGAGTCGAATTCGAGAGTGAATTCCTGACCGTCGCGTTGGATGGCGAGATGATCGCAACATGCCCGGACATCGTGACGCTGCTCGACGTCCGGACCGGTGCCTTCGTCTCGTGTGAATCCGTGCACGAGGGTCAGGATGTAGCTGTCTTGGTCCTGCCCGGCCCACCGTGGTGGGCGGACGAGGTGGGCAGATTGAAGATTGTCGGCCCGCGGGCGTTCGGAATCGACCATGACGCGGTGCTGATGGAGGCGCGATGAGCGCGAGTGTTTCGGCGTTGCTGAACAACCCGGTCTTTGTCGGGTTGTATCGACTCGCGGGCGAGGGCGACCCCGTCGTCACGACAGTGGGGGCACTCACCGGCGAATCGGCACAGTCGGCGGAGGCAGTGTCGGGTGCGGCGGGTTCGGGATCGGTTCTGGTGATTCTCGATCGAATCGATGTGGGGGAGTGGAGATTCGATGCGCTCCTTCGACGCACGGCAGCGACCGGGTGCCAGGTAGTCGCTGTTCACAGCACTGCGGCCGAGGATGTGAGTCTCTCGTTGCTCGCGGATCGGCTCGGACTGGTGGTGCTCGGCGTCTCCGACCCTTGGCAGTTCAGCGTGGATCTTCGTGATCTTCTCTCGAATTCGCGTGCGGTGATGGCTGACGCAGTACTGCGGGCGACACACGCGGGCCAACGAGCCGGCGGAAGCGTCGAGAATCTTCTGTCGGTGTTACTGAACACCTTTCAGCGTTCGTTCATTCTCCTGGACTCGTCCGGACGTCCGCTGACGGGCGCTGAGCTCTTGTCAGAGGCTGATCGTGCAGGCGCGGGTACGTTGTCGGGTCGTGGGGCACCGACCACCGTCGAGTTGGACTCCGGTGGGGTCCTGATCGCGTGCCCGGTGACGTCCGGCGCGGCCAGAGAGCCCTGGCTGGCTGTACTGCTTCCGGTGCGACAGAGCGTCGAAGAGGCTTCTCTCTCAGTGGTTCTCGACGTGGCCTCGTTGGCTGTCGGGCACCGCCTGGCCGTTGCACGCATGGTCGACGAGCGTGAAGCGCGCCGGCGCAGCGCGTTGCTCGGTGAACTGATCGACACGTCCGCAGACGCCACACCCGGACTGCTCCGGCGCGCACTCGACGCGGGTTGGGTGCTGGACGGATGGCACATCGGCATCAAAGTCCTGGCGGTGGGTGAGGTCGACCTGGTCGCCAGGCGCAGTGAAGTTGCAGACGCCCTCGCCGCCGAGGGAATCGACGCCACTGTCGTCGAACAGGCTGACGGCTGGGCGGCGTGGACGACTCTGCCAGGTGAGCCGCGTCCGGAGGCGATCACCAGGATTGCCGAGAGTATTCGTGCAGGTCAAGCCCGATTGGGGCCCACCATGGAGACATGGGTGGGAGTGGGACGCGCGCACGATGGGCCAGCCGGAATCGGAGCGTCTCTGTCGGAGGCGGGGGATGCCGCTCGGCTCGCCGGTTCCCGGTCGCAAACGGGCCGATTCCTGCACGTGGACCGGCTGGGGTTGGCGCAGTTGCTACTGGCGTGGACGCGAACCGACACGTTTCAGCCCGCGGCCGCGGCACTGCTCGCGCCGCTACGAGATGCGAGTGGGGAGTTGCTGGAGACGCTCTCGACGTACCTCGACGAAGAATCGTCTCTGGCTCATACCGCCACTCGAATGGGCTTGCACCGCAACACCGTATCGAGTCGCATCGATCGAATTCAGCGACTTCTCTCGGTGGATTTGACCGATCCGGAAACCAGGCTTGCGCTCCACCTCGCCTGTCGGACGATCGCGCCGTGACGGCGGTCTTCCCAGCTTCGTCTTGACAAGCACGGGAGGTTCCTGCCATCCTCGTTGCCAGGTCACGAGTACCAGTGTTCAGCCCCGGCTTGCTGGTCGGCAACCCTCCTCCGCGGTGGGGTGCTCCGGGTGACGACCCGGCTGCGTTCGAAAACGAATGCGGCAAGCGCGGACTCTTCCGGGGCCATCTCCCGACGAACGAGTCCTTGAACGTGAGGATTGTCTTCGATGACTGCTGTATTGAGTGCCGACACCTGCTGCACCGCTCCGATCGCCAAGGTTTCGGGTGCAGACCTGCAGGTTCCGCTGGTTCAGGGCGGCGAATGCTCCTACGCCAACTTCGACTACGCCGCGAGCGCGCCGGCATTGGCCCAGGTCACCGACCGTATCGCCGAGTTGTTGCCGACGTACGCCAGTGTTCACCGCGGTGCCGGCTACGCGTCCCGGATCTCCACGCTCACCTACGAGAACGCTCGTGAATCCGTTGCCCGTTTCGTGAACTGTGCCGACGATCAGGTCGTCGTCTTCACCCGGAACACCACCGATTCGCTCAACTTGCTGGCCCAGTGCGTCCCCGGCAGCACCGTTGTCCTCGACGTCGAGCATCACGCAAACCTGTTGCCGTGGAACGACGCTCGTATCGTCACCGCTGCAGACACCATCGAAGAGACGATCGAGCGTCTGATCGGTGAACTGTGCACCAAGCCTGCTGCGCTGCTCGCAATCACCGGCGCCTCCAACGTGACCGGCGAGATCCTGCCGATTGCACGCTTGGCCGACATCGCGCACCGTTGCGGCGCACGTATTCTCGTCGACGCTGCTCAATTGGCTCCCCATCGTCGCATCGACCTGCAGGAATGCGGCGTCGACTACGTGGCGTTCTCGGGCCACAAGCTCTACGCGCCGTTCGGCGCCGGCGTACTGGTCGGACGCCGTGACTGGCTCGACGAAGCTCAGCCCTACCTCGCCGGCGGAGGCGCCGTGCGTGAGGTGACCGTCGAGTCCACCGAATGGGCTTGCGCGCCTGCACGTCATGAGGCCGGTTCCCCCAACGTGCTCGGTGCGGCAGCAATCGCGACCGCATGCGAAACCCTGCACGCCCTGGACTTCGACGTCATCGCCGAGCACGAGAAGGCACTCACCGCGCAGCTCACCGACGGATTGTCCGCCATCGAGGGAGTCTCGTTGGTGCGACTGTGGAACGACGCACCGGACGCCGTCGGAATCGTCACCTTCACCGTCGACGGATTCGAAGCCGGCGAGATCGCCGCATTCCTGTCCGCAGAACACGGCATCGGAGTTCGCGACGGTCGCTTCTGCGCACACCCGGTTCTCGCGCGCCTCGGTCTCTCCGGCGGCGCCGTCCGCGCCAGCCTCGGGCTCGGTAGCAGTTCGGACGACGTGACGCGCTTGGTCGACGCCGTGAACATCCTGGTTTCGAATCAGCGTGATTGGAAGTACGCGAAGACGGCCGGAGCGTGGAACCCCGTGCCCGAGACCCGCCCCTTCCTCGGAGCTGCCGACGACAACGCCGGCGCAGCCGAGTGCGTCTGAGCTGAGCTCGGTCCCCGAAAACTCGAATGGACAACTAGCATGGCAGCCATGGCACCAGCGGATTTTCCCGCCACCCCTTCGAGAGTGAGCATCACTCTCGGTCAGTGGTGCCGTCGTCATGTCGATCTGTGCCGTACCTCGTCAGGAATGTGTTCGAGCTGACGATTCGTCTCGCTCATCCCACACTTTTCTGATTTTCGGAGGTCACACATGTCTTCACTCGCTTCGCATTCTCTGCACGTGGCGGTCGAGTTGACCGGATCCGGTCACCATCCGGCCGCTGAGGGCGCACCAGGAAACCTGCCGATCATCGGCGGCGACTACTGGGTGGACCTCACCGAGAGCGACAGGGCTCTCGATTTGGCTTCATTCCCTACCAATGTGGTTCGGATTCGCGCTGCGGATCTGCGTGAGGCGCAGCTCGAACGCGCCCGGATCCGTGCTGCTGTCGCCGAAGAAGGCCGCGATCCCGACAGTGTCGCAGTGCTGGTCGATCTCGAGATTCTGATCGCACCGGAAGCTCGCTCCGCCCGAAAAGAGCTTGCACAGTTGGACAGTGCGTTGACTGCTCCGCGGGTCCCGGTTTCGCTTCACTATGTCGGAACACCCTCCGGGCTCGGCAGTTTGATCGCCGATATCCGAGCTGCCGAGGTCGCCGACGGCGTTACGTTGCTCCCCCTCGCCTTGCCCCGCACACTCGAACATCTGGTGGACAGCACCATTCCGTGGCTCCAGGATCGCGGACTTGTCACACCGTCCACCGCAGTCGACGAAGTGCTCGGCCGTTTCGGACTGCCGCCCCGTCAGCGCACGCTCGCGTCCTGATCACCGATCGCATCTGCGTACAGGTGGAACAGCGACGGTAATTCGTCTGCACCGTCCACCTGTGCCAGAAGCGCCCAGCACTGTGCCGTGACGAAGCGCGCCCGCGTGCCGATCCAGTTGGTGGGCAGCAGTTCCGGCGGCAGCAGAGGGTCCGGCTCCATAGCTCGCGTGAATTCCGCCGCGAGTTCGATGGTCACCGTGACAGCATCGGTGCCCGGAGTGTTCTGCAGTTTCTCCAGGCGCACAGACGCTACGTCGAGCAACCGTTCGTATCCGGCTGCGATCTCGTCCAGCGGCCACAACTGTGCGGCAATTTTCACGGGATCTTCGAGCCTGCCCACTTTCAGATCCCGAGTGGTGAGAGAAGACAGGTGCTGTTCGACGTCGAGTTCGGCGGCCGCATCGAGAACGTACGGTTCCCAGGCGTGCGGCGAGACGTACAGACCGCCCTGGACGAGCGCGCCGCCGAGGTATACGACCCTGGTGCGCAGCGCATCTCGTGCTTTCCGTGACGACTCCGGAATTGCGAATCCGACCAGATGCCAATACCCGTCCCACGGTGTCGCAGTGTTGCGATCTTGTTGATAGGCCAGTCGAACGAATTCGACGTCGGGTTCCATCTCGCGCACGGCTTTCGGCGTTGCTCGTAGCGTGGCCTGCCGCCCGCGACCTTCCTGAGTGAACTTCCCCTCGGTGACCAACCGCTTGATGCACAGCCGAACCTGTTGATCTGTTTTGTCGAGGGCGTCGGCGGTGGCATAGAGGGTGCGCCCGTCGACAGTTCCGTCCGTGCGCAGTAGACCCTCGATCAAGATCCTCGTGGGCACATCGACGTCCCTGTCCGTCATTGCCGTGTCCTTTCCTTGCCTCTCGACATCTTCGCCCATAACTGTACTATCGAATGCAATACGATCGTTTCAAATTCGTACGTTAGGCGGGAAGATGGCAGTGGGATCGGTGAGTGAGAGGAAGAGTGGCCATCGTTTACGCAGGTGGATGGTTACTTCCCTGGCAGTGGTCGTTGTTCTGATCGTGGGTCTGGTGGGCTGGACGCTGTACCAGAACACCTATGACATCCGTGAGGAAAAAGTGACGATCTCCGGGGGATCGGTGCCGCTCCAGGGAGTCCTTGCACTGCCCGAACACGGTGACGGTCCCTTCGGGCTCGTGGTTTTCGTCCACGGAGACGGGCCGGTCGATGCAACACACGAGACCTTTTACAGGCCGGTCTGGGAGGCGTTCGCCAAGGCCGGGTACGCGTCACTCTCCTGGGACAAGCCGGGGGTGAATGGGGCACCGGGCAATTGGCTCGATCAGAGCATGGACGATCGGGCGGCGGAAACGGAAGCGGCAATCGAGTGGGCACGGGGCCGTTCGGACGTCGATCCGTCTCGTATCGGTCTGTGGGGTGCGAGCCAGGCAGGGTGGGTGATGCCCAAGGTGGTGAACCTCGACCCGGACGTAGCGTTCGTCATTGCCGTGGGTCCGGCGATCAACTGGCTCCAACAAGGCGAATTCAATACTCTTGCCGAACTTTCCGAGAGAAATGCGTCGGCCGACGAATTCGAGAAAGCGCGGGTCGATCGTGCGAAGAACTTGGATCAGTTGGCCCGAGATGCAACGTTCGGCGATCTCGTGGCCTCCGGCGAGGCCGACGGTCTCACCGAAGACCGATGGAACTTCATCCGAAAGAACTACCGATCGGATGCGCGAGCCGATCTCGAAACCGTGAAGGTTCCGGTGCTCTTGATCATCGGCGGACAAGACGTCAACGTCGACGTGGCAGACACCGAAAGGGTGTATCGCGAAGTGCTCGACGCTCCAGGGCAATTGGTGGTCGAGAAGTATCCCGACGCAACCCATTCGATTGTGGACAAGAACCTCGAAGACTCGGAAGTGATGTCGGCTCTGGTAGCCGTTCTTGCTCCCCGTTCGATCTTCGCTCCTGGCTATCTAGCGGATCAGACTGCATTCTTGGAGGGAATTCGTGGCTGACGGAATTACGGTTGTCGCTCTGGGCGGCGCCGGTGCGATGGGCTCGGCAGCAGTTCGACTGGCTGCAACATTGCCGGGAATCGGCAGCGTAGTAGTCGCGGATCGTGATATCGATGCTGCGAATCGTCTTTCAGTTGACCTGGCTCAGGCATCAGCGCAAGTCGAGGCGCGCAGCATCGACGTCACGGACGGTCGCACGCTACGTGAATTGTTGGACGACGCAGACGTGATCATCAATACCGTAGGCCCGTTCTTCCGTTTCGGTGTCGGCATTCTCCAGGCAGCGATCGAGACCGGGACTCACTATCTCGACATCTGCGACGACTGGGAACCGGCCGTCGACATGCTGGAATTGAATTGCGCTGCCAGGGAAGCCGGAATCTGTGCGGTAGTGGGCATGGGCGCAAGTCCCGGGATGAGTAATCTCCTGGCCGCGATGGCAGTCTCGCGATTGGACGTGGTCGACGGCCTGTACACAGCCTGGCCGGTTGATGTCGAAGGCGAGGACGAGTCGGTAGACACATTGAGTGCAGCCGCCGTTCACTGGATGCAGCAGATCAGCGGCAAGGTGCCGGTCGTTCGTGCGGGACGAATCGTCAAAGAAGCACCGTTGCGTTCCATTGCACTGGAACTGCCCGGCGGACGCCGCGGAAACGCTTACGTGGTCGGGCATCCGGAGCCGGTGATGTTTCATCGAACCTTCCGCCCCTCAGGTCATTCGGCAAATCTGATGGTGATCACACCGGAAACCGTTGCGTTTCTCGACGTTCTACGTTCGGATATCGACAAGGGCAGAATCGATCTCGACTCGGCCGCTGAAGAATTGGGCAAGCCCTCGCTCATCCGGATGATCCGTGCTGCGCCTCGCATGCTCACGCGCGCCGACCACGGATCCTTGCCGTCGTTCTTCGCCTCGGCCACAGGGGTGCTCGATGGACGAAAGACGCGCGTCGTGGCACGGATCGCTGATGATTCACCGGTATCGGAGTTGCTGTCGGACATGGCCGGTGCAACCGGAATCCCCTTGGCGCTCGGCCTTGCTCAGGTGGTGTCGCGGCTGGCCGACGGAACGATTTCTGATCGGGTCGGTGTGCACTCAGCTGAGAGCGCCATCGACCCGGAAGTTCTGTTCACTGCACTGGCGCGGTTGTTCGATCGAACCGACTGGAGTGAGATCGTCACCGTCGAATCCGAGTTCAGCTAGTCAGTTCGCGGCGTGTGATCCGATGCGACTTCGGATTTCGGTCTCGACACGATCCGGATCTTTGGGGCTGAACGAAGGCGCTCCGCGACCGGCGAGGGTGAGTACCACCGCGGTCTCCTTCCACGGGCGTGAAAGATCCAGGCTGTACCACGAGCTGAAATCTGTTGTTCCCCAGATTCGTAGGCGTCCACTCAGCCATGACATGACGCCGAGGTCGACGGTTTCGATCTGCGAGTACGGAACGAACTTGCTGACAAACGGAAAGTAGTAGTGGCGGATCGTGACGCCCTGATCGTCGATCCGGACCGTCCTGTCCTCGTAGATGGTCGATGTCCCTGCACTCACAGTGATAACCCGGTTCCTGCTGTTCGATGTACTTGGAGGTTTCCCGAAAACCAACCATACAGTCTCTACTGAGTCGGGACGCTTGCGGCGTGTGTCAGGCTCTGATGTGCCTTGTGGCGACGAGATCGCTGACCGCGATCTGCGCATTGCCGATTGCCGTCTGTACTGGTTCGCAACTGCTCGACGCTCTGGCGAGGGCGAGAATCGCGGTGAGTAGGGCGGCGTCGGGTTCGCCTTCGAACGGCCCGCTCTCGACGTCGAACTTTCCGCTTCGCAACTGCTTTCGGGCGTTGGTGCCAAGTTGTGAAATGACCTCGTCCATTGCGGCCAGGCATTGGGCGAGTGCGCCGATCGACCAGTAGAGATCGGCGGCGACGATGGGTGTCTCCGATGCCACGGTGCCGGCGCGGCGCAATCGGTGATGGGTGTCGAGGAGTATCTCCGGCAGTCTGTGGTCTACGCAGTGTTCCATCCCGCCGCCTTCGTAAGGTGTAAAGTTGGGTTATTCAATTACGGTAAAGCAGGGCGGTAAGGGATGCAAGTAGTTTTAGACGATTACGTCGCCGGTGCGTCGTTCGCGACCGACCTGGTCAATACCTCACCCCGAGTGTGGGTGGAGGCAGGGGACGCGTTGCCTGACCCTCAGGCGCTTCACGATCTACTCGGTGAACACGGACTCTCGCCGGATGCGCTCCCCAACGGGCGGCGGCCTACCCGCGGTGAACTTGCCGACGTGCAGGCGCTCAGAGAGGAGATTCGTTCGATTCTCGATGCTCCGACCTGCGACGAGCTCGTTGATCGCACTCATCGACTCCTGCAAACCGTCCCGCATCACGTTCGGCTCGTGCCTGATTCCCAGGACGACTATCGGTGGAATGCACTACCGGACGGCACAATCGATCTCGCGGGTGAACTCACGTTGTCTATCGGATACTCGTTGCTGGGAACTCTGCGCACATTGGGGTACGAACGATTCCGCCCATGCGCGTCGCCGACGTGCAACGGGGTGTTCGTCGATACGAGTCGGGGAGGGCGACGCCGCTACTGCATGCCGGCGTTGTGCGGCAACCGAATCAACGTCGCGAATCACCGTCAACGGCAGCGTCGTACGTAGCGTCTGCGCTTGCCCGGTCGATAGTGACAATCGAACAGAGTACGGCCGACTGTATGGGGAACTTCAACGAGATACAGACCACGTCAGTCCCGCACGATTGTCGCCATGGCAACTTCTAGTAGATGGCGGCTCGTATGAAAGCCCGTTCTGTCTCCGCGACAGCAGTTATCAGCGTTGGCGTATTCACCCTGACCGGGTGTGGCGGCGCATCCAGTCCCGAAGGTTCGGTCGGTGAGTATGCACAGGACGGCAGTTTCACGACCGTCATCAACGCCGATCCGGGAAATCTGCACCCTCTGATCACCAACCTTACGTCGACTCAGATCGTGAACGCGTACTCGTACGATTCGTTGATCGACATAGACGCGCAGACACGCACTGTGCGTGCGTATCTGGCAGAAAGCTGGAGTGAAGAAGGGAACACACTCAAGTTCGTGCTCAAGAAGGGTATTACGTGCGCCGACGGCACTTCCTTCACCGCACAGACCGCCGCCGATGACATCAACTGGGTCATGGACCCTGAAAACGCTTCACCGCTACGCGGATCCACCGTACCGTTGTCGACGGTCGCGTCCGCGGACGGTGACGAACTGACGGTCACTACAGCCGAACCGGCACCCTTCTTGCTCTCTCGAATCGGCGCGTTGCGGCTGCCGTGCGCTGCGACGCTCGACGACCCGGCCAGTATCCGTTCGAGTAGTAACGGAACGGGTCTGTTCAAGGTCACCGAAGTTGTTCCCAACGATCACATCACGATGGAACGCCGCGACGGCTACACCTGGAGTCCGAACGGGGAGACCACTTCCGACACTCTCGGGGTACCGAAGACGGTGACGATCAAGATTGTCACCGATCCGAGTACGACCGCGAATCTTGTTCTCACCGGCGGAGTGAATGCCGCGGCAGTGACAGGTTCGGACGAGGAACGAGTCTTGGCCGCAGGTCTGGATTCGAAGACCTACACCACGTTGTCCGGCGAGTTCATCTTCAATCATTTCGCGTCTCTACCCACGTCGGACCGCGCTGTGCGGCAGGCGCTCGTTCAAGCAGTCGATCTGGACGACTACACCGAGATCACCACCGGCGGAAAAGGAACCCGCGCACGCGCCCTTGCGGTTTCGGAACCCCTTGCCTGCGACTACAACAGTGTTGAAGGAACGATCCCCGAATTCGACGTCGACGCGGCAAAGAAGACGTTGTCCGACGCCGGCTGGAAGGCAGGGGCCGACGGCGTCCTGACGAAGGACGGGCGACCGCTTGCACTCAACGTGATTTTCAACAACTCGCGCGATACGAACTCTGCCGCCGCCGAATACGTGGCAACCCAGTGGGAAGGACTGGGTGCGAAGGTGAAACTGACCGGCGGCGACTACAGTTTCGTCATCGCCAACACGTTCAGCACCACCGACCTGTCGTCGTGGGACGTTTCCATCGGTTTGACGCTGGGGAGTGATACGCCGAGTATCTTTGCCAAGTACTTCACCGGCCCGCCGAAGCCCGAAGGAGTGAACTTCGCTTCCCTCGACAACAAGAAGTACATCGAATTGTCCACTGAGGCTTCGCTTCTTCCCGGCGACGAGTCCTGCAAGATCTGGGAGGAAAGTGAGCGGGCATTGTTCAACGACATCGACCTGCTTCCGGTGTCGACGACACCTGCTCACATGTTCTTCAACGGAGCAACGTCGATCTACCCACCTTCGAGCGGAATCCTCCCGGGCTCGGCGATCCGGGTCTTGAAGTAGACCACCCGCTAACGCTCACTTTCGGGTATTGATCATCCGAAGTGCAAACCGAAATACCACCGCGGCACCCGCACCTGCAGCCAGGCCGGCGACGACATCGGCAAGTAGAACACCGACGCCTATGCCGAGGACGGCAGCAGCGGCGACGGCAAGGGCGACGTCAGCACGAGGAGCGGCGATCGCGGCATCCTTTCCCCGAGTATCGAACGAGCACTCATCTCAACGGAGCATGTCACGAAACTGTCGTCCGCAGGTGTATCAACCGCAAAACGCCTCGAACGCGTCGGCCCCGGCGGAGTTGAACTCCGCCGGGGCCGACAATGCGTCTTGCTCGCTGGCTCAGTGCGTCGGGACGGATTCCTTCGACGTGGTCGGGGAGGTATCGGAGTGATCGCTACCAATCTCCTTGCGGGAGTTGGAGCTGTTGAACCGAGGGAGGAAGCCGGCCAGGACGAGCGCGATGACGGCGGATCCGGCAGCGAGAGCCATGACGACGCGGAAAGCGTTCTCCGACGGCAGCGTTGCCCCGCCGATGGACATGGTCATCTGGGCGATGACGACACCCGCGATGGCGCTGGCGAATGATGTACCGAGGGAGCGCATCAGGGTGTTGAAGCTGTTGGCTGCTCCGGTCTCGGACGGAGGAACAGCGCCCATGATGAGAGCGGGCATTGCGCCGTAAGCCATACCGGTGCCTGCACCGATGATCACGGCGATCACAACCAGTTCCCAAATCGAGTGCATGGCGAAAATACCGATGCCGTAACCGATTGCGACCACAACGGCGCCGAGCATGAGCGTCACCTTGGGGCCGTGCGAATTGGTGATGCGTGAGGACAGCGGAGAGATGAGCATCATGATGATGCCGGAGGGAGCCATGACCAGACCTGCGGTGAGCATCGAACCGCCGAGGCCGTAACCGGTGACTTCAGGCAACTGGACGACCTGGGGAAAGACCATGCTGGCGGCGAACATCGCGAATCCGAACACGATGGATGCGAGGTTGGTGAAGAGCACCTGGCGGCGGATGGATACGCGTAGATCGACAAGGGGCTTGGGGGTACGTAGTTCCCACCAGGCCCAGAATCCGAATATCACGATCGAGGCGCCGAACAGGGAAAGCGTGAGCGTGCTCGTCCAACCCCAGTCGCCGCCCTTGGAAATAGCAAGGAGTAGAGCGATGAGGGCTGCCGAAAGCGAGATTGCCCCGCCGAAGTCGAACGTGCCACCCGTGCGAACCGTCGATTCGGGGACCAGGACGACAACGAGACAGGCCGCGAGTGCGCCGAGAACTGCAGAAGCCCAGAACAAAACGTGCCAGTCTGCGTATTCCGCGATCAGAGCCGCGATCGGAAGTCCCAGAGCACCACCGACTCCCAGCGAAGCGCTCATCATGGCAACGGCGCCGGCAAGCTTCTTCGGCGGAAGCACGTCGCGCATCACGCTGATACCCAGCGGGATGACGCCGGCGGCGAGGCCCTGCAGGATTCGGCCCGCAACGAGCGGGATCACACTCGAGCTGAGTGCGCCGACCACCGAACCGGTCACCAACAGCGCCATGCTGATCAGGAGCAGACGGCGTTTGCCGAACATGTCGCCCAAGCGGCCCATGGTCGGGACGGCGACGGCGGCGGCGAGCAGCGTGGCGGTCACAGCCCACGCGGTATCGGACGCCGGCGCATTCAGGTATTCGGGCAGGTGCGGGATGATCGGGATGACCAGCGTTTGCATGAGCGAGACGACGATGCCGGAAAACGCCAGTACAGCCACCACTGCCGTGGTGGCTGGTGACTTCGTTGTCTGTGGCGGCGTTGTCGGTGGTGGAGAAGTGGTTGACGACATTGCGGTAACTCCATCGGAGGAAGAACGAATAATGGTTTAAGTCAGTTGCTTGAACTAAAGTTAAATCAAGTGACTGACTCACCGGAAGGGTGTGTCGTCGATCGTGACGAACGTCTCCGGTACCGAGCAATTTCGGACGGTCGAGGATGATGGTGGACATGACTACGAGGACTGAGGATGCGACGGCCGACGCCGGCGGCGCGGCAAACTCCGCGCGTTCTGCCGCAACCCGAGACCGCATCCTCGCCGTCGCCGAGCAGTTGTTCGCCGAACACGGAGTCTTCGCGGTGTCGAACCGTCAGGTGAGTGAGGCGGCGGGCCAGGGCAACAACGCCGCCGTCGGTTATCACTTCGGGACCAAGACCGATCTGGTCCGGGCGATCGTGAACAAACATTCCCGGCAGGTGGAGAAGAAGCGTGGTGAACTGCTGCGTGAGATCGAAGGGTCCGAGGATGTTCGTGACTGGATTTCGTGTCTGGTTCGGGCGTCGACCGATCATTACGCCGAAATGGGTGGCCCGACGTGGTACGCGCGGTTCAGTGCGCAGATTCTCACCGATCCGGTCCTGCGGAAGATCGTCTACGACGAGGTGCTGGCCTCGCCCACTCTTCAGGAGACCCTTCGTGGACTTTCGGCCTGTCTGACTGACATGCCGATGAGTGTTCGACGTGCCCGCGCAGACATCGGACGAAATGCGATCGTGCACATGTTCGCCGAACGTGAGCGCGCGCTTGCAGAATCAGGGCCGGACGAGGTCACGTCGTGGGAGGACTTCACCACCGACCTCGTCGACGCGCTGGTGGGTCTTTGGACTGCCCCGATCACCCGCTGACCGACCGTTCTCCGGCGCTGTCCACCTGCTCCGGAGGAACACTGCGCAACGGACCCCGTGTCGGTGGAAGATCCAGGAGCAGGCCGACTCCGGCAAGAATGATGACAAGCCCGCTGACGAGCGCGAAGGTGACAGGCTCGTTCAACCACAGCACTCCGATGGCCGACGCCGAAATCGGAACCAGAAGAGTGACGGCTGACGCCGCGACAGGACCCGCCTGGCGAATTATCCAGAAGTACACCAGGTAGCCACCGGCGGTAGCCCCCAGTCCCAGGGCGGTCACTGCAATCAGTGGACCGACGGTCACGGGCCCCGGCGGGGGAGCGATGGCGGACACAGGTACCAGTAGGACAACCGCGGCAAGCTGCTGGCCGAGGGCAAGTGTCATCGGTGGGGTGCCCTGGAACGATTTTCGTGTGTAGACACCACCGACTGCGTACAGCAGTGCCGCAGTCAAAGATGCGCCGATGGCCAGCATTGCGCGACTGTCGAGCGCTGACGGAATCCCGCCGACGAGCACCGAGACGCCGGCAATGCCGATCGCGACACCCGAGACTTTTCGCCAGGTGATCTTTTGCCTAAGCCAGAACGCGGCAACGAACACGGTGAACATCGGCGTCGTGGCATTCAGGATCGACGCCGTCGACGAGTTGAGGCCGACGATCGCAGTTGCAACGAGGGTGAGGGGGCCGGCGACGTTGAGGGCTGCCAGCAGTAGGAATGCGGGAAACCGGGAACCGACCGCACGCCAGGTCGATCTGCTGGAAGCCGTTATCAGCGCGAGAACCAACGCTGCAACAATGAAGCGGCCGTGCGTCGTGCCGACGGCGCCGAGAGTTGGTGCCGCCACAGCAACCAGGGGGAACGAGCTTCCCCAGAGCGCGCCGACCAACAGCAAAGCTCCAACTACGGCGAATCGGCTGCCACCGATTGCTTTCCAGTTCTTCATTGAGCCTCTTCGTCGAAGACCTCGTGGGTATGGTCTGTGTACTGACCTAACTTATACCCCCTATAGGTATCAATGTCGCATCCTTGTGGCGTCGGAGGCGAGTGAGGGCTGGGTGATCGATTCTTCGTTCTCCTGCAGTGGCTTACATGATCGAGGGGAGTGAAATGTCGACAGGACTCTCCTATAGTTTCTGGCTCACATACCTATAGGGGGTATGCTCGGAATGTGTGAGCTCGCTTCCCGGGTCACGTCCGTCCGTTAGAGAACAGGAATCGCAATGAGTAGCTGTGGCTGTGGCAATACCCCGACGACAGACGACAACGGTGCTGTAGGCGCTGTCGGTACGGCGATGCCACCCGGTGGAGAAGACCTACTCAACTCGGGGAGTAGCGAACTCGTCGAATGTCGAGTCATGCCCGGTAGCGTGATCGAAAAGACGCGTGCCGAGGCAGAGGGCCTGTTTCGTGACTACGAAGGCAACCGGTACTGGTTCTGCTGCAAGGGTTGTGGACCACGGTTCGACGCAAATCCCAGGAAGTATGCCAACGCGAGCTGAGTAAAAAGTGGTGGTGCAGGCGATGCCTGCACCACCACTTTCTTCCGTCAGTGCAGTGAATGAGTTGCGCCGTTACTCCGCGCCGAGGTCCTACGGTGCCGAATGGTGGAGACAGGTCACGTGGCGCGCTGTCAGATCGACTGACGGTAGCCGAAGAACTCGTGAGCTGCTCGATCGCTTGGGCATCGTCGTAGATGCCCCCATCCCTTCAATTTCTCACTGCAGCAACGATTTTATGTGTTCGATGTTTCGTGACGGCCTCGCGCGGCTTCGGTATCGTGAGGTTCGATGTGCTTGCGGCGGACGAAGAGCACGATCGCCAGGGCCAGCATGGTCAGCACGGCGACAATCGCGAGCGGGTACGAATGATCCGGGGTCGTCATACCGGAGATCAAGGAAAAGTCCCACAAGCCGTGCACCACGGCGGGTATCAGCAGGCCCCCGGTACGTCGCCGAATGATGTACAAGAAGTAGCCGGCCACGATGGTGCTGAACACCTGGAGAAAAGCCTTGGGGCCTTCGGAGAACAGGTTGGTCGAGTGCGCCAACCCGAAGATGACGGTGCTCCACAGGGCAACTTTCTTTTCGGAGAAGCCGTTGCTGCGGAAGCAGGTGATTCCGATTCCTCGGAACATCGTCTCCTCGGTGAGGCCGACGAGAAGGCAAGTAAGAAGAAGGAGTGCAACGAACGTGAGGTCCTGGTCGGCGAGACCTGGGTAGTCGGTGACCACAGCGATCGAAATGACCATCATGATCGGTACGACGATCAACCAGCGTTGTACCGGTCGGTCGTCGATCCACACCGGACGCCACCATCGCAGGCATGCGACTGCCCCGTATACGAGGACGAACGACGCTCCGACCGGCACGATGAGCGAACGCCACAACTGGTCGATGTCGGTCGGAGCTGCGTAGCTGATTTCTTCGTCTCGGGTCAGCAGGAACCCTAATCCTTGAATGACAGCGAGATATACGATCACGAGGGCCACGAACGCTGCGACGGAAAGCCGGCGGCCGGCAACGGTGCGGGATGAAGGCGGGGATGTCGTCATGGGATCGAGGCTAGAAGCCCGTACACGGTTGCACCAAACGAAACCCCCGAGGGAGAAATCCTGGTCATGAATCTCTCCGGAGGTTCCGGAGTCTGCCATTTACCTGGAGTTCCATGGTGTGGACGCACTTTTCGGGTTGCAACCCATCGAATTTCGTTCTATTGCAGAGTGATTCGGCACTGCCGGCGCAACCGGTGATTCCTTGGGGGCAGGCTGCCGAATCAGACGGTGCGAGCGCAGGCGCACTGGGTCGCGGCCAGGGTGCATTCTCCTTGCGTCGTTTCGTAAGTCGCAACAGCGCTCGATGATGCCGGCGTCTCGGTGCCCGTCTCCCGGGGCCAAAGTGCGAACCCTGCAACGGCTCCCACTGTGGCCAGGGCGGCGAGGATGGTCCAGGTGACCGCAAATCCCGCGCTCGAACCAACCCACCCGGCGATCGGGTAGGTGACGAGCCAGGCGAGGTGGGACAGGGAGAACTGGGCTGCGAACACCTCCGGTATACCTGCGGGTTCGACGGAGCGCCGAAGCACCTTTCCGGTCGGTGTGACGATCATGGCCATCCCGGCGCCGACGAGTGCCCACACTGCGGCAGTCAGTATCCACGTGGATATTCCTGCCACGGCGAGGGAGGCTGCGGCGCCGGCACTGAAGACCAGCACAATGGAACCTGCTGTCATCACTGTTCGTTCGGCGGTTCTGTCGAGGACGCGCGGTAGAAGCAGCGCGGTTACCAACGTGCCGGTGCCTGACGCGGCAAGCATCCACGCCACGTCGGATTGGGTTCCACCGAGCTCGTCGCGGACGTAGTTGACGGTGTTGACGACGACGATCGAGCCGGCCGCTGCCACCACGAGATTGAGGGCCATGATGCCGCGCAGTCGCGGCGTGGTCACGAAGATTCGCACTCCCGACGCGATCCGATCCCACGCCTTTCCGTGAGCGCTGGGACGAGCGTTGGGGATTCGAGTGGCCAGCACGAGTAGTGCCGAGACGGCAAAGCCCACGGAGGTGGCGACGAACAACAGGTTGAATGTCATGAAGGAAAGCGCGATCGCGGCGAGAACGGGGCTGAGCAGGCTCTCCATCGTGTAGGCGACCTGCGACGCCGACAGCGCACGGGTGAAATCGGCCTCGTCGGTCACGATGTCGGGAATCACCGCCTGGAACGTGGGAGTAAACGCTGCCGACGCAGCTTGCAGAACGCCTACCAGCACGTAGATGTGCCAGATCTCGCTGACGAAGGGCAAGGCGAGCACAACCGCTGCGCGTATGGCGTCGAGCGCGACGAGGAAAGCCCGTCTCGGCAACCGGTCTACGTACGCCGCCGCGAGCGGAGCGATCACGACGTACAGCGACATCTTGATCGTCAGCGCGGTGGCGAGCACCGCTCCGGCGCTGGGTCCGGCCAGTTCGTAGGCGAGTAGACCCAGGGCAACCGTCGCCAACCCGGTGCCGAACAGCGCGATGATCTGGGCGCTGAAGAGCAGGCGATAGTCGCGAATCAAGAACAGACGCATGCTGTTCCGCTCCGGTGCGGTCCTAGCGGTCCGGTTCATCTGGTTTCACTCCCGCGACAAGGTTGAAAGCTCCGGTCAGGATATTGAGGGCCACGATTCCGACTACGTCGGCGATCTCGCGATCACCGTAGCCGTACGCTCGAAGGCCCGCGATGTGTTCGTCCGAAATCGAGGCAGGTTCCCGATAGACGCGAAGTCCGAGGTCGATCGTCGCCGCGATGGCGGGATCGGCCGATGTGCCCGCGCGGGCGCGCTCGATCTCGTCCAACTCGACGCCGTTGGCGTGCGCGGCGGCAACGTGGGCTTCGAGGCACACGGCGCAACCTTGCTGGACCTGCACAGCGATCGAGATTCGCTCGGTGATCTTGCGGCTGAGTTTCGCGCGCTTCATTGCGCGGCTGAGTTCCAGATAGCCGCCCAGCACTGCGGGCGAGTGAGCCATCGCCGCGACCATGTCGCCGACCTGTCCGTGACGGTTGACGAGCTCGGCGAGAAGGTCTTTGGATGTGCCGACAGCGGTGGCCGGTGTGAGAGGTGCAAGGCGAGGCATGACAAGTCCTAAGTGGTTCCGACGGTGGTGGGTTCGGCCGGTGATCGCCGGCCGAACCCACCACCGGAGTTGGTCAAGAATTGACGCTGGATCTAGCGGTTTCAGACTCGTCGACCTTGGGCGAGCGCATGACTACCGCGGTGATACCTGCGCCCACTACGGCGATGGCGGCTGCACCGAGGAATACCGCGGAGAACCCGTTCGTCAACTCCGTCAGGTCACCGAGTTGATCGGCGCCGAACACCGCTGCGATCGCGGTCATCACCGCGAGACCGACAGCCGAGCCGACCTGGTAACTGACGTTGACGATGCCGGAGGCCAATCCGCCCTCTTCCGGGCGTGCGGCCGAAATCGCCGTACCCAGTGAGGGAATGAACGCCAGCGTCATACCTGCAGCAGCCACCAGCGACGCCGGCAGTACGTCGACCCAGAAGTTGCCGGTGGGCCGGATCAACGACATCCACCCCAATCCGATTCCCAGTACCAGCAATCCGGCCACGATCATTGCTTTCGCGCCGAATCGCGCCATGGCCCGTGGTGCCACCACGATCATGCCGAGCATGACGAAGATGGTCATGGGCAGCAGCGCTGCACCGGCCGGGAAGGCGCTGTATCCGAGCACTTGCTGCAGGTACAGGTTCAGGAAGAACCACATCGGTATCCAGGCGGCGCCGAGCACGAGCTGAGCGATGTTCGCGGCACCGAGGTTGGGCGCCTTGAAGATTCCCAGACGCACGAGAGGTTCACGACGCTTGGACTGGATCAGTACGAATGCGCCCAACAGAGCGGCCGAAACGGCGAGCGCCAGCCAGGTCTGCCCGGATCCCCACCCGACGTCAGGTGCTCTGACGATGCCGAAGACTCCGACAGCGAGGCCTGCGGTGACGGCCAGTGCGCCGAGGAAATCGATCGAACCGGTACGTGCCGGTGCGTTCGGCATCAGGAAGGGGGTAGCGATCAGCGCGACGACGGCGATGGGAATGTTGAGATAGAACACCCAAGGCCAGCTGGTGTATTCGGTGATGACGCCGCCGAGGAACACGCCGGCCGTACCGCCTGCCGGGGCGGCAGCGCCGTAGATGGACAGCGCCTTGGTCATTTCCTTCTGCGTGCTGCCGAACAGCATCATCAGCAGAGTGAGCGCCGAGGGGGCGATGAGTGCTGCGCCTGCGCCCTGAACTGCGCGGCCCGCAAGTTCGACGGCCACGTTACCGGCGGCACCGGCGACAACGGAACCGATCAGCAGGATCAGCCAACCAGCGGAGAACACTCTGCGAGCGCCGAACAGGTCGGACAGGCGGCCGCCGAGGAGGAGTAGCCCGCCGAACGCGATGACGTATGCATTGAAGACCCAGGTCAGGCCTTCCTGGGAAAAGCCGAGGTCGCTCTGCATCTGGGGGAGAGCGACACCGATGATCGACGTGTCCATGATGACCATGAACTGAGCGGCGGCGATCAACGCCAACGCCCACCACTTACGTGTGGATTTCGGTTGTGTGGACATTCTGAATTCCTTACCTGTACGGGGTATAGGTGATGCTTGCGTGGTCAGGGGGCGTCATGAGCGAGCCGCTGCGACATCGGCGCAGTGCTGCGAGGAAATGCATGGGAAAGGGGCGCTTTTCGAACTCGGTCGGCCGACGCTCGGCGTGGGTGCGCATCGGATCTCCTTCGAGTGAATTCACGGTGTTCGAGTAGTTCGTTGCATACCCTAGGGGGGTATGGTACAAATTGCAACAGCTTCGATTTCGAAGAACGCAGAACCCAACGCAAACGGCAACGAAAGTGCTGCCGACCTAGGCTCGGGAGGGCAAGATGTCCAGCAATAACGGCTACACATTGGAATTGGCAACGTCGGAGGCATCAGTCGGCAGCAATGTGCCTCTACAGTTTCGGATCCTGGATTCGGCGGGAACTCCGTTGACTCGGTACACCGATACCCACGACAAGCAGCTGCATCTGATCGTGGTCGGCCTGGACCTGACCGGATTCCAGCACGTGCATCCTGAATTGGACGAGAACGGAAACTGGCATGTGTCAGTAGATTTCGATCACCCAGGCGACTATCGAGTCTTCGCGGACTTCACGCCGGACGGTGGTGACGGAATCACGCTGAGCGCAGATGTGCGCGTCGCCGGCTCCTACGAACCTCGGCCGTTGCCTGCCGCCGCTAGTGCCACGACGGTCGACGGGTACACCGTCTCTCTCGAAGGTGAAGCCCATGCGGGCCAGACATCGAAGCTCACACTCTCGGTCAGTCGAGACGGAATCCCCGTCACGGACCTGCAGCCCTACCTTGCCGCCTACGGGCATCTGGTCGCGTTGCGTGCCTCCGACCTCGCGTATCTCCACGTCCATCCGGACGGCTACCCCGGTGACGGCGTCACACCGGCCGGACCGGCAATCACCTTCTACGCCAACATGCCGAGCGCCGAGGATTACCGATTGTTCTTGGACTTCAAACACGGCGATGTGGTGCGTACCGCGGAATTCACACTGACTGCCGACAATGCGACCACGCCTGAGTCCGAACACGCGCATCACGCCCACCACGGGCACTGAGACCGTATGCGTTTCGCAGCAGCGGGAAAACGGGCATCGCTAATCGCCATGCACCCATCTGTTCGTGCAGTAGCGAAGTGCGTGGCGATGTGCGCAGTGATTGCTCTGCAGGACAACGGAAGCCGAAGAGTATCCGCACATCGCCCCGGGAATGAGAATTGTTGCGACGTCACGCGTTGACGAACAGGAGGACACCGAATGTCGGAAGCGACAGAAGTTGGCAGCACTCCAGGTAGTGCCCCAGGCAGTGATACGACCGGCGATGCGTGCTGCACGGGTGATTCGCACGGCTACATCTCCGCCAAGGGTGACTACCTGGCGCGTCTGCGTCGTATCGAGGGTCAAGCGCGCGGTCTACAGCGCATGGTCGACGAGGACAAGTACTGCATCGACATTCTCACGCAGGTCTCGGCGATGACCAAGGCTCTCCAGGCGGTGGCCATGGGCCTGCTCGAGGACCACATCGGCCACTGCGTCGTCAAAGCTGCGGTTGCCGGCGGCCCCGAGGCGGACGCGAAGATCAAGGAAGCGAACGACGCGATTGCGCGGTTGGTCCGCTCGTAGAGCTGTGTTCGATGAACATTGATACCGTGGTGGGCATGTTCAGTATCGAGATCCGTCGTACATTCGCTGTGAGACAAGGGCTTCCGGCGCCGGTGCGGGACGCAAAGAACTTGCCGCCGCTGATGCCCGCCGAGGGTTTTCGCGTGACGATGCGAGCGGGGTTCTCGTTCGAGGACGACCAACTCGGAGAACGTGGATGGTTCGTAGACACGGACGCTCTGGACGAGTCCGTCGATCGATGTGCAGAGCGGTTGGCGGGCGGTGCCTGGCCGGAGATTTTCGATTTCCGTCCGTCTTTCGAGAACGTTACGAAGTGGGCTTTCACTGAACTGGCGCCCAGCATTCCTCAGCTGGACTACGTCGAGCTCGACAACGAGACAATAGGTGTAACAACGAGATACGTCAGATCGCACTGACCTGACGTATCTCGCTGACGCACAGCGTTCGATCGATCGGACTACTGGTAGAGACGCAGTGCAGACCCGATGAAGGACTTACCGAACGCGAGTCCGACCTTGTTGAAGTAGAAGCTCATGGTCGTATTCGCAAACGGGACTGCGGACACCGTTTTGGTGATCTGCGACTCGGCATCCGCCCACTCTGTGCACGCTGCGTCGCCGGTCAAACCGGAGGCCTTGGCCACTGCTGCTTCGTAGGCGGGGTTGTTGATCGACGAGAAATTCTTACCGGCTGCCGGGGCAGGTCCGGTGAAGAACGGGACGAAGCCGCTGGGAATCGAGTTGTTGATCTGGATCCACGCGATGTCCCACTGGTTGTTGTCCTTGCCACTGAGCATGACGTCGACAACCTTGTTCTGGTCTGCTCCCGTCACCTCGACGGTCGCACCGAGGTCGGACCATGCCGACTGAGTGAGTTCGGCTGCCGCGCTGCGTGCATCTTCGCCGGCAGCGTAGAAGAGGCGGAGGGCCAGCGGCTTTCCGTCCTTGCTTCGTTTTCCGTCCGAGCCGGCGGTCCAACCGGCCGCATCCAAGGTTGCCTTCGCTGCGCTGAGGTCGTAGTCCGGAATGTCGCCGGTGACGGAGTCGTACACGCAGGCGCGGGGTTCGACGCCGACAAGGCTTGTTGCGCGGGTGCCCTGGCCGGCAGTGATAACTTCAGCGAGATCGTCGAGATTCACAGCCTGGATGAGTGCTTTGCGAACGGCGGGATCGCTGGTGGGATTGGACGCGATCTGGTTGAAGTACATCTGACCGGAGGGCATCGGGCGATCGATCGAGGCGAAATTGGCGGCGTCGATCTGATCCTTGTCCGGACCGGCGATGGGAGATGCGTTGAGTTCGCCGGAGAGGAGCTGGTTTGCGGCGGTGCTGACATTGGGCGCCATGACAGCGATGACGGTCTTGGGGACACCTGGTGTGTCGGAGGTGGTGTCGTCGGGACCCCAGTTGTAACCGTCGCGACGTTCGAACGTGTAGTGGTCGTTGGCGGCGATTTCGGTGACTTCGAACATGCCGGAGCCAAGTGATTTCTTGTTCGAGGCGGTCGGGTCTGCGAGTCCGGCGTCGCACATGATCGGGAGGCGACTGACCGTGAGGAGGAGGAAGGGGCTCGGAGCCGGAGTAGTGACCGTGATGGTGCGGGTCGCGGGATCGGCCGTCGCCGAAGCGCCTACGGGGACCGTAGTGCCGCGTTGCTGTGAACCGTTGGCCGGATCGGCGACGAAGTTGATTTTGTTCGCGACGGTCTGTGCGGTCAGCGTCGACCCGTCGGTACAGGTGACTCCTTCGCGGATGGTGAAGGATGCGGAGGTTGGAGTCTCTTCCCATTTCTCTGCCAACCATGGTTTGAATTCACTGGTTTCAGGATCCTGGTAGACCAGGGAGTCGTACGCCAGCTTCGAGATGTCCGCCGTTGCCGCGGAGCCGGACATGATCGGGTTGAGTGCACCCGGATCGGCTTGCAACGCATAACGGAAGGTTCCGTCTGTCAGAGGTTCACCGCCGTCGGAACTCGAGGACGTACCTCCCGAGGCTGCAAGCCGACAACACGAGTGCGAGCCCCGCTGCCGTTGCAAGTGCCGGATAAGAGCGGTGTTTCATTGTGCCTCCGTGAAGGAGCCAGGGCCCGAGCGAATTTCGAGAGGGCGCGGTCGAGTGTGACCGCTAAATCTTGGCGTAGGACGTGACGGGCATCTCGGTCGATCTTCACGAAAATCGTGCCGATTTTTGTTCGATCTCACGAGAACTGGGGTGATGAACCAGTTCAGCTCACAGTGAGTCGAGGTCGTTTCGCTGTGGCCACCCGGTTGCAGCGAGTACTACGGCAGGGACAGAGGTCAACGGAGAGATCGGGCCGAGGGAGAGGAGGTCTTCGTCGTCGTCGATCTCGGACCAGAATTCGTCCACCGAAACATCAAGGCCGAGAACGATCCACGGCGGTCCGGCTTCTTGAAACGCGTACGAGACGGTCCCGGTGCGCGGAACTGTCGCATCGAACAGTCGGTCTCCGACGGGATAACCCTGCTGCTCGCCGACCAAAGTCAAGGTCGTCGGATCGAAGGATGCCTCGCGCAGTATCTTCTCGACGGTGCGGTCGAAACTCCGCTGGGTGCTGAACTCTTCGTCCGGGCTCGAACCGCTGAACTCGGGAAAATGCGCGCAACACAATACGTGTGAGCTCTCCGAGTTGCAGTACAGGCGAAACACGGGAAATCCACCGGCCACGAAGCGTGACGTTAGCAGAGCGTTGAGGTGGAGAAGTTGCTGTTTCAGCAAAGATGGTTGCGTGAATCGTGGGAGGTGTTCATCCTGGATGAATGAGCCACGAACACCACAATCACCACGAGAACTCCGACACGACCGAGAATCCGTACGCCAAGGCGGACGCACAATTCTGGAACTCGCTGTACGAGGAACGCCCAGCGCGCTGGAGCGGAAATCCCAACCCACAGTTGATTGCGGAAGCCTCCGACCTCGAACCGGGCACTGCACTCGACGTCGGTTGTGGCGAAGGTGCCGACGCCTTGTGGTTGGCGCGTCGCGGGTGGAAGGTCACCGGCACCGACATCTCGTCGGTGGCGCTCGGTCGCGCCCAGTCGCACGTCGAGGGCGAGGGCGTCGACATCGAATGGCTGGAAGCCGACCTGACGAAGTGGGATCCGCAGGGGCGCTCGTTCGATCTGGTGTCCGCGCAGTTCTTCCACATGCTCGAACCCGCGCGCGGGGAATTGTTCGGTGCTCTCGGAGATCTGGTCGCGCCGGGCGGACATCTGCTGATCGTGGGTCATTCACCCCACGAGTCGCCGACCGAGCATCATCGGGCCATGCTCCATACGCCCGAATACGTGGAGTCGTTGTTCACGGACGGGTGGAGGGTGTTGGTCTCGGAGTCGCGGGCACGAGATCTTCCCGCGAACCCCGAGATGCATCACACCACGGATACCGTTGTGCTGCTTCAGCGATTGAGCGCGAGTACCGACAGCAGCTCGTAAGCGACGTGAGCCGCTGCGATACCGGTGATCTCGGCGTGGTCGTACGCCGGCGCTACCTCGACGATGTCGGCGCCGACCACGTTGAGTCCGACCAATCCGCGCAGTGTGTTCAACAATTCGCGAGAGGTCATGCCGCCCGCTTCGGGTGTTCCGGTACCCGGAGCGTGGGCGGGATCGAGTACGTCGATGTCGACGGAGACGTACACCGGGCCACCGTCGAGGCGCTTACGCATGCGCTCGACGATGCTGGCGACGCCGTCGACCTCGTAGTCGTCACTGCGGATCACCTGGAAGCCGAGAACGCGGTCGTCTTCGAGGTCCTTCTCGCTGTAGAGCGGTCCACGGATACCGATGTGCTGCGAACGCTCCATGTCGATCAGGCCCTCTTCGCTGGCGCGGCGGAAGGGCGTGCCGTGGGTGAAGGGCTGGCCGAAGTAGGTGTCCCACGTGTCGAGGTGAGCGTCGAAGTGCAGGACGGCGATCGGGCCGTGATCGCGGGCCAGTGAGCGCAGGATCGGCAGTGCGATGGTGTGGTCGCCGCCGAGCGTGAGCACGGAGGAACCGTCGGCGCGCAGGTCGGTGACGGCGGACTGAACCGTCGTGAGAGCTTCCTGGATGTCGAAGGGGTTGACGCCGATGTCACCGAAATCGGCTACCTGCTGGTTGGCAAAGGGGGAGACCTTGAGCGCCGGGTTGTACGGACGCAGCAGCTTCGACGCAGCGCGGATGTGGCCCGGACCGAAACGAGCGCCGGGGCGGTAGCTGACACCCGAATCGAAGGGAATGCCGAGGATCGTCACGTCGGCGCGCGAGACCTCGTCCAGGCGCGGGAGACGCGCAAAGGTGGTCGGCTCGGCGTAGCGGGGGACGCGCGTGGCGTCGACGGGTCCGATGAACGATCCGGGGTTGTTGGTAGCCATGTGCAGAGGTCCCTGCTCTCGATTCGGCGCACACCGGGCGCCCTTCAGTGATGTAGCTCTCTGAGCAAGTATGGTTTCTTCAAGAGGCTCGGTTGTCAACCCCTGTTTCCTGAAAGGGACACGGCGGTCGTGAAGGAGTGGGTTCAGTGGCCAAGGCGAAGGAAGCGGTCGAGCCGGTCGGTCCGCGCATCGGGGCGAGGCTCAAGGCGGCACGTCAATCGAAGCGGTTGACCCTCGACGACCTGGCCGAGGCCTGCGGTGTGACCAAGGGGTATCTCTCGAAACTCGAGCGCGATCACGTCAATGCGTCGGTGGCAACCCTGATCAAAGTGTGTGCGGTACTCGAGATCCCTGTCGGATCCCTGTTCGAGAACGCGTCTGCCGGTGAAGTGGTTCGTGCCGATGCCATGCCGCAAATCAGCTTCGGCGGCGAAAAGATGACGGAATACCTGCTCACGCCTACCAACGAGCGTCGAATTCAGGTGCTGCTCGGCGAGCTGGAACCAGGCGGCGGAAGTGGTCAGGAGTTCTACAGTCTGCCGATCGACGTGAACTTCGTGCACGTGCTCGAGGGCGGCTTGCGGGTCTCGTTCGAGGGCGGTCGGACGGATCCGAACGGTGAGGCCGTCGACGCCGAGGACGTCGTGCTTGCGGCGGGCGATTCCTTCACATTCACGCCGACGCACAACCATAGTTTTCAGGCCGAAGGCTCGGTTCTGGCGAAGGTTCTGTGGGTCTTGAATCCGGCGTTGCCGGAAGGGCCTCGGGCTCCGTCTTCGTGACGCTCGACGGCGAAGATGTTGATTCTTAGGAAACAAGAGTTGACATGATTGGCGGCACCCGTCACGCTGGTAGTTGTCCCCGTCACACGCACCGTCGAAAATTGGCGTCACGGAACTCCTGAAGGAGCGAACCATGCATGTCGATTCTGTCCGAGTTGGCCTGTTCCAAGGTCCGCTCACCACACCGGACACCTTTGCGTCGGTGGAGTTCAACCTCGCTGCGATCGACACCGCTGCCCGTGAGGCTGCTGAGTCCGGCGCAAGGATCCTTCTGACCCCGGAGATGTCTGCAACCGGCTACGACATCGGCGAACTGGTGTCGCTGCGTGCGGAACCGGCCGACGGCCCGATCTTCGATTCCGTCGCCGAGATTGCTCGCAGTGCGGGCATCGCAATCGTCTACGGCTACCCCGAACTCGACGGGGGAGATGTCTACAACAGTGTGCAGGTGGTGGGCCGCGACGGCACCTCGCTTGCGCACTACCGCAAGACGCATCTGTTCGGCACGCTCGACCGTGAGCACTTTCGGCCAGGTGAGACCTTGGTGGTCGGGTTCGATTTCGAGGGTATCCGCTGCGGATTGTTGATCTGCTACGATGTGGAGTTTCCCGAAGCGGTTCGGGCACACGCCGACGCCGGTACCGAATGGCTCATCGTGCCGACAGGCTTGATGACTCCTTACGAACACATTGCGCAGCAAGTGGTTCCGGCCCGCGCCTACGAGAGTCAGATGTTCGTCACCTACGTCAATCGCTGCGGTGCCGAAACCGAGCTGACCTACTGCGGTCTCTCGTGCGCCATCGCACCAGACGGTGCCGAGTTGGCGAGGGCCGGCGGCGACCAGGAATTGCTCTTCGCGGACATCGCCGCCGCCACCGTCGCGCAATCGCGCACTCTCAATACACATCTCGACGATCGACGCCTCGATCTGTATCCAGACCTTCCTGTCACGACTGTCTCCAAGGAGAACCGTAGATGACCATCCCAGTAGCTCCGGACAGTTCCTCGGAACCCGGCAAGCAGCCGCCCCTCACGATGTTCGGACCGGATTTTCCGTTCCCGTACGACGACTACGTTTCCAGTCCGGCGGGACTCGGCTCGGTGCCCGACCTGGCACTGGGTACCGAGGTTGCCGTGATCGGTGGCGGACTCTCCGGCATGATCGCGGCCTACGAGTTGCTCAAGATCGGTCTCAAACCGATTGTCTACGAAGCCGATCAGATCGGCGGCCGGATGCGGTCGGTCGAGTTCGACGGGCACCCCGGGGTTGTCGCCGAGATGGGCGCAATGCGTTTCCCGCCGTCGTCGACGACGTTGTTCCATTACCTGAACGAACTGGGTCTGCAGACCGAAGAGTTCCCCAATCCCCTTGCCGAGGTCACACCGAGCACGGTCATCGATCTCAAGGGTGAGAGCCACTACGCGCACACTCTCGAGGATCTGCCGCCGATCTACACCGAGGTGGCGCAGGCCTGGCAGCGCACTCTCGAAGAGCATGCAGATCTGATTCCGTTGCAGCAGGCCATTCGTGACCGCGACACCGCAGAAATCAAGCGGATCTGGAACGACCTCGTGGTGCGCTACGACGACCAGACGTTCTACGGATTCCTCGCCGCGTCGAAGCACTTCAAGTCCTTCCACATGCGGGAAGTGTTCGGGCAGGTCGGATTCGGTACGGGCGGTTGGGATACCGATTACCCCAACTCGATCCTCGAAATCCTTCGTGTGGTCATCACGGCCGCCGACGACGACCATCGCGGCATCGTGGGTGGATCGCAGCAGTTGCCGATGCGGTTGTGGAACCGCGCCCCGGCGCAGATGGCGCATTGGCCTGCCGGTACGACGGTCGCTTCGCTCAACGACGGCAAGACCTGTCCCCGCGTCACCGAACTCCGCCGTACCGAGCCCGGCAACATCACGGTCACCGACTCCGACGGGTTCATTCGTACCTATGCGAGTGCCGTTGTGACAGTGCAGAGTTGGATGCTGCTCAACAACATCAGGTGTGACGACGACCTGTTCCCGATCGACCACTGGACTGCGATCGAGCGGACTCACTACATGGGTTCGACCAAGGTGTTCGTGCTCGTCGACCGCCCGTTCTGGAAGGACAAGGATCCCGAGACCGGGCGTGATTCGGTGTCGATGACATTGACCGACCGCATGAGTCGCGGCACATACCTGCTCGATCAAGGTGAGGGCAAGCCCGGCCTGATCTGCTTGTCGTACACCTGGTCGGACGACTCGCTCAAGCTGCTGGCGCTCGACGCCACCGAGCGCATGAACATCATGCTGCGCTCTCTCGAAGAGATCTACCCGGGCGTGGACTTCCGCAGCCACATCATCTCGAGCCCGGTGACGCTGTCGTGGGAGACCGAGCGCGACTTCATGGGTGCGTTCAAGGCGAATCTTCCGGGGCACTACCGCTACCAGGAACGCCTGTTCTCGCACTTCGTGCAGAATGATCTCGAACCGCGTCATCGGGGAATCTTCCTCGCCGGTGACGACGTGTCGTGGACCGCCGGCTGGGCCGAGGGCGCGATCCAGACCGCGATCAACGCGGTGTGGGGTGTCGTCAACCATCTCGGCGGCGCCGCGCCTACCGAGAACCCCGGACCCGGCGACGTGTTCGAGGAGCTCGCTCCGATCAGGTTGGGCGACTGAGCTCACCGCAACTGCCGAAATGTCGTGCCCGATGGGGGTTGGTACTCCTATCGGGCACGACCTCTTTCCGGTGATCCACGCAACACTGGAAAGTGTTCGGATCCAATAATTTCCAGGAGGGTGTTCAATGGCGAGCACATCATCGGCGACCAAGACCGCAGCTGCAGAATCGAGATCGGCAGGCGGTGATCGATCCGGTGACCCGGCGCTCGAACTGGTCGCCGAATTGGCCGCAGCGGGCCAGCGACTCGTCTTCCGTCAGGGTGACAACCAGAACAGTGACGATCTGACTTGCGTGGTGCTGTGGCCGTCCGGAGAGCCCTCCCTCTCCGATCTGTGCGAGAACTTCGAGTCTCTCGGACTCCGAGTTTCGACGCACCGCCCGCTTCCGACCGTTCTGGGTTCGGCGCATTACTTCACCTTCGAGCCGAGCACCTTCGACGGCAGTGCGCTGGAGAAGATGGCGGACGCCTTCGAAGCCGTCATCGCCGGACAGACCCGGATGGACGCGTTCTCCAGTCTGATCGGACGAGCAGACATCACCTGGCGCGATGCAGAGTTGCTGCGCGCTGCGTGCCGTTTCCTCGCTCAGGCTCGTATCGGTTTGTCCGAGAGCTACATCGTCGGAGTGTTGGCAGCGAAGCCACTCTTCGTACGGCAGGCGATCGAACTTTTCACCGCGCGTTTCGACCCCGCCGTGGCGGGTGTGCGTGAGACAGCTGTGGCTACCGCAACGGCAGCCATCGACGAATCAGTCGACGGTGCAGACACTCTCGACGAGGACCGTGTTCTGCGCGGCGTGCGTTCGTTCCTGCAGGCGACTCTGCGCACCAACTGGTACCTGCGCGGTGAGAGTGGCGAACCGCTGCCGTACGCGTCGTTCAAGATCGACTCGCAGTTGCTCTCCACTCCGCAGAAGACCGTTCCCTTCCGCGAGATCTACGTCAGCGCACCCAATGTCGAAGGCGTGCATCTGCGTAGTTCCTCCGTCGCCCGTGGTGGCCTGCGTTGGTCGGATCGATACGAGGACTTCCGCACCGAGGCTCTGAGTCTCATGAAGACCCAGAGCGTGAAGAATTCGCCGATCGTTCCTTCGGGAGCCAAGGGCGCGTTCGTGGTTCGAGGCACGTCGTCACCGACTCCGGCGCAGGTGCAGGAGTCGTACAGCACCTTCATTCGCGGCCTGCTGGACGTGGTGGACAACATCGTCGACGGCGCAGCAGTACATCCGGCCGAAGTGATCGAGTACGACGGTGAGGACTCCTACCTCGTCGTGGCTGCCGACAAGGGGACAGCACGGTTCTCCGACGTCGCGAACGGCATCGCCGTCGAGCGTGGTTTCTGGCTCGGCGACGCTTTCGCTTCCGGCGGTTCGGCCGGCTACGACCACAAGGCGATGGGCATCACCGCTCGCGGCGCCTGGGTAGCGGTACGACGCCACTTCGCCGAGCGCGACCTCGACGTCGACACCGATCCCTTCACTGTCGCGGGCATCGGTGACATGTCCGGCGACGTGTTCGGTAACGGAATGCTGCTCTCGCGCAAGATCCGTCTGGTCGCGGCATTCGATCACCGCCACATCTTCATCGACCCGACCCCCGACACCGAGACGACGTTCGCCGAACGCGCTCGACTCTTCACCGTGCCGCGCTCGTCCTGGGACGACTTCGACCGCACCGTGATGTCGCCGGGTGGTGGCGTCTGGCCGCGCAGCGCGAAGTCGATCCGCCTTCCGCTCGAGGCGCGTGCGGCCCTCGGAATCACCGAGGAGAAGCTGACCCCGCAGGAACTCATCCGAGCGATCCTGTGCGCTCCGGTGGACCTGTTGTGGAACGGCGGCGTCGGTACCTACGTGAAGGCATCGACCGAAAGCAACGTCGACGCGGCCGATCCGTCCAACGACGCAGTTCGCGTCAGCGCGGACGAGTTGCGTGCGACGGTGGTGGGTGAGGGCGGCAACCTCGGTTTCACCCAGCGTGCTCGCATCGAATATGCCGCTGGCGGTGGCCGAATCAACGCCGACTTCATCGACAACGCCGCCGGCGTTGCTACCTCGGACCGTGAAGTCAACATCAAGATCGCACTCGCAGAGTTGGACGCGACTGCGCGCAACGAGCTGCTCGCGGCGGCGCAGGACGAGGTGGCCGCATCAGTACTCGAGGCCAGTGAAGATCAGACCCTCGCGATCAGCCTGGCCGAGCACCGAGCTCCCGCACTGCTCGATCAGCACGAGCGGTTGATCGAGAACCTGGTCTCGGCGGGTGCCATGAAGCGACTGGAAGAATCTCTGCCCGACGCCAAGGCGCTGGCGGTCAGGGCGCGTGCCGGTCAGGGTCTGCTTCGACCGGAACTTGCTGTGCTGGTGGCGCAGTCGAAGAACGTGCTGACAGCGGAATTGGGGGCCTCGACCGTCCCGGACAATCAGATTTTCGCCGGTCGCCTTACCGAATACTTCCCGCTCTCCGTCGTCGAGGCCGCACCGGACGCAGTTCGTGCACACCGGTTGGGTCGCGACATCATCATCACCTCGGTGGTCGACGAACTGGTCAACCGCGTCGGCCCCGGCGTGCTGTTCCGGCTCGAGGAACATCTCGGAGTTCGCAGTCCGGAAGCGGCTCTCGCTTACGCTGTGGTCAGCGAAGTGCTTGGTACCGAGGACCTTCGACGCGAAATCCTGAACTCGGATCGCAGTGCCACCGAGCAGTTGAAGGCTCTCGATCGTTTGCAGCAGTTGTTGGAATCCGAGATGAGCTGGGTGTTGCGCCGCCCGGGCGCTGCCGGCCGCTTCACCGTGAACCCGCGCGCCGACATCGATCGATGGGCAGCTCCGGTGCGAGCTCTCACCGAAGGTTTGTCGGCCGGCGACCGTATCGAGGCGTCCTTCGGAGCGCTCGCTCTGGCGGACATTGCCTTGCAGGAGAATACGACGGTCGCGGCCGCTGCCGCGATCTACCGGGAACTCTCCGACGCTCTCGACCTGGGTGATGTTCTCGGAGGCGTCGACGTTGCCGTCGGTGCCTCGCATTGGGAGGTCATGGGAAGCGCCGCCGTGCATGCCAGGTTGACGGCGCGTTTCGCGGATCTCGTGTCCGGAGCGCTCGGTGAAGGTGTTCCGGACGTAGTCGAGTTGTGGACGGCCGCCAATCCGCAAGCGGTGCGCCGGTTCACGGCTTTGATGTCGAGCGTGAGCCGCAGCGGCGCGCTGGACACGGCACGACTGTGCACGGTCGACGCCGAACTCGAACTGCTCGTTCGCGGTGCGTCCAGCTTCGCTTCGGTGCACGCTGCGGAGCGCTCAGCGGCCCTCCCAGGCGAGTAGTGAGAGCAGCAGTTCAGCTCTGACCCTGGCCTGACCGAGGTCGCATTGCAGCAGTTCTTCTATGCGCGCGATGCGACCTCGGAGGGTGTGCCGGTGAACACCGAGTTCGGCTGCCGCCGACTCCCATTGGCCGTTCGCCTCGAGATAGGCGCGCAACGACGCGACCAGTGCGGTCCCGTGTGCCTGGTCGTGTTCGGTCAACACCGGGATGGTGTCCGCAGCCATGGCGATCAGGGCCTCGCGGGCAGGCTCGGACGCCAGAATTGTCGACCCGCTCAGAGCGTCGAACTCGAGAATGCGCGCCGTGGCCGTCGTGAGGTTGGCCGCGGCGCGGGCCTGGACGAGTGCGCGGGGTGCGTCGAGAAGGCGGTGAGGGGTGCTGATTCCGGCACGCACAGCTTTCGCTTCGGTGGGGGAGAGCTGCGCCAGTAGCGTTTTGGCCGTGTCGATCGTGTCGGTTCCGCGAAGGAGTACGGTCAGCGCGCCGTCCTCGGATTGTGCGAACAGTGGCCGACCTGCCCGGGCGAGAGCGTTGTCGAGTTCGCGAAGGACGGGGCCGAGTCCGGATCCGCGAACGTGGACGAGGCGAACGTTGCCGTGTGTGTCGCTCGCTTCGTCCAGGTACGACGGCACACCGTCCTCGGGGATTCGGCCGTCGAGCAGAAGCCCGAAAGCCATGGCATTGAGTCGGGTTCGCTCGGCCCGCAGGCGAACCGGCTTCTCGAGTTCGAGGGTGAGCAACGAGACGGCATGTCCGAGCAGCACCCTGTCGATGTTGCTCAGGGGCCCGGCTCCCGCCATGGCGAGGTAGCCGTGCCAACTGTCGGTCACTCCGACCGGTGACAGCGTCAGCGTCCGCTCGGGTGTGCTCTGCGAGATCGACGCCGGAGAGTTGGGATCGCGGGTGGTGGCCGCGACCGCACGAACCTCGGTGATCAACGACTTCTGGTTTGCCGGATGCACCGCGGTGATCCGATCACCGACAAACGCCACCGAAGTTTTTGTGGCCGTGGCCAGTTCACGCACGATCGCCGACACGCCACCACGCAGTGCAACGCGGGTGATGCGTGTCTGTACTTCTGCGGCGCGCAGGACCGATTCGTATTCCTGCTGGCTCAGGCGAGTCATCACCGCGCGCGTGACCGCCGCGAACGGGGTCGTGAACGGCACTTCCAGCAGGGGGAGTCCGCGACCGCGGGCGGCGGCAATCAGGTCTGCGGGCACACTCTCGTGGGAAAGGCCGGTCCCGAAACCCAGAGCCGATACTTCTGCGGCGGCCAGACGGTCGATGTACTCGCTGTAGTCGGTGGCGTCGGCGCCCACCAGTGCCAGCCCGGTGGTGAGCACCAACTCACCGCCGGAAAGCCACGGTGTGGGGTCCGTCAGCTCTGTGGCCTGCGCAAACGTGACGGGATGGGTGGCGGCTGCTCGGTCGGTGAGCAGGGCCAGCGAGAGGTGTTTCTGGCGCAAGAGCCACGAGATCGGAACCGTCACCTGATCAAGGCTAGCTGTCGTTGCCGATATGGAGTAGCCCGGAAGCTCCGGGTATCCATTTCGGCAGTGCTGGCCGTGCTTCGCGCGTCGCATACTCGAATGCAATACACAACCGAGAGGGTGGTCACATGAGTGCAATCGAATACCGGCTTCCGCAGGAGCGTCGCATCGTCACGGAGTTCCCGGGCCCGCGCTCGGCTGCGCTCGCCGAACGCCGTAAGAAGGTCGTCGGCGCCGGCGTCGCATCCACCCTTCCGGTCTACGTCGCCGACGCAGACGGTGGAGTCATCGTCGACGTCGACGGCAATTCGCTGATCGACCTCGGTGCCGGTATCGCGGTGACCAGCGTCGGCGCTTCCAACCCTGCCGTCGTGTCCGCAGTTCAGGATCAGGTCGCACACTTCACCCACACCTGTTTCATGGTTGCTCCGTACGAGGGCTACGTCGAGGTTGCCGAGCGTCTCGCCGAACTCACCCCCGGTGACCACGAGAAGCGTTCCGTGCTGTTCAACTCCGGCGCAGAAGCTGTCGAGAACGCAGTCAAGATCGCCCGTCACGCAACCGGTCGCGACGCAGTCGTCGTCTTCGACCACGCGTACCACGGCCGCACCAACCTCACGATGGCACTGACCTCGAAGTCCATGCCGTACAAGAGCGGCTTCGGTCCGTTCGCCCCCGAGGTCTACCGCGTCCCGATGTCCTACCCGTACCGCGAGGGCCTCAATGTCGACG
Source organism: Rhodococcus sp. P-2 (assembly GCF_016598535.1). GTDB lineage: Bacteria > Actinomycetota > Actinomycetes > Mycobacteriales > Mycobacteriaceae > Rhodococcus_F > Rhodococcus_F baikonurensis. The sequence goes on from NZ_CP066779.1 coordinate 5,692,421, forward strand.
GCTCCAAGATCACCGGTGAGCAGGCCGCACAGCGCGCCATCACGATGATCGAGAAGCAGGTCGGCGCTGCCAACACGGCCGCCATCCTCATCGAGCCCATTCAGGGTGAGGGTGGATTCATCGTTCCCGCAGAAGGATTCCTCCCGACGCTCGTCGCGTGGGCCAAGGAGAACGGCGTCGTCTTCATCGCCGACGAGGTTCAGGCAGGCTTCGCTCGTACCGGCGCCTGGTTCGCCAGCGATCACGAGGGCATCGTGCCCGACCTGGTCACGCTCGCCAAGGGCATCGCAGGCGGCATGCCGCTCGCCGCTGTCACGGGCCGCGCCGAGCTCATCGACGCCGTCCACCCCGGCGGCCTCGGTGGCACCTACGGCGGTAACCCCGTCGCCTGCGCCGCTGCATTGGCGTCCATCGACCAGATGCGTGAGCTCGACCTCTGTGGCCGCGCACGCACCATCGAGTCGACCGTTGTCGGCCGAATGAACGCACTGGCAAAGGAACTCGACGTCATCGGTGACGTTCGCGGCCGCGGCGCCATGCTCGCCATCGAGCTGGTCAAGCCCGGTGGGCAGGAGCCGGACGCAGACATCACCAAGAAGATCGCCGCCGAATGCCTCGCTGCCGGCGTCGTGATCCTCACCTGCGGTACCTACGGCAACGTCATCCGTCTGCTCCCGCCGCTGGTCATCTCCGAAGAGCTGCTCGACGACGCGTTGACCGTCCTCGAGACCGCCATCCGCACTGCAGCACAGGGGAACTGACATGTCCAACGTCTCGGATCTTCTCGACTCGGTCCCCAAGGGTCTCTGGCTCGGCGGAAAGCTCGTCCCGGCCGAGAAGACCTTTGCGGTCTACAACCCGGCAACGGGTGAGGAGCTCGCCCAGGTAGCCGACGCCACCGCTGCCGACGGTATCCGCGCGCTCGACCTCGCCGCTGCGGCGCAGGAAGACTGGGCGGCCACTCCGGCACGTGTACGCGGCGAGATCCTGCGCACCGCCTTCGAATTGCTGCATGCCCGCGCCGAGGACTTCGCGCTGATGATGACCCTGGAAATGGGTAAGTCGTTGGCAGAGAGCCGTGGTGAGGTCAACTACGGTGGCGAATTCCTGCGCTGGTTCAGCGAGGAAGCAGTTCGCATCGGTGGACGTTTCACGCAGGCTCCTGCCGGTAACGGTCGCATCCTGGTCACCAAGGAAGCCGTCGGACCGGTTCTCGCGATCACGCCGTGGAACTTCCCGCTCGCGATGGGCACGCGCAAGATCGGGCCGGCGCTGGCTGCCGGTTGCACCATCATCGTCAAGCCCGCCGAGGACACGCCGCTGACCATGCAGCTCCTCGGTCAGGTGTTCGCCGACGCCGGTCTGCCCGACGGTGTGCTCTCGATCCTCCCGACGTCCGATGCGGCCTCCATCAGCGGACCGCTCATGGAGGATTCGCGTCTGCGCAAGGTCACCTTCACCGGCTCCACCGGCGTCGGAAAGCTGTTGGTGCGCAACGCCGCTGACAAGCTGCTCCGCACGTCGATGGAACTCGGCGGCAATGCGCCGTTCATCGTCTTCGACGACGCCGACATCGACGCAGCTGTCGACGGCGCCATGCTGGCGAAGATGCGCAACGGCGGCGAGGCCTGCACCGCGGCCAACCGCATCTACGTCGCCAACTCCGTCCGCGAGGAGTTCACCGACAAGTTCACCGCCAAGGTTGCGGCCTTGAAGGTGGGCGCCGGTGACGCCGAGGGCACCAACATCGGCCCGCTGATCAACACCAAGCAGCTCGCAACCGTCACCGGACTCGTCGACGACGCCGTGTCCAAGGGTGCTCGCGTTCGCACCGGTGGATCGGCACCCGAAGGCCCCGGCTTCTTCTTCACCCCGACCGTTCTGGACCAGGTGCCCGCCGATGCGCGCCTGCTGAAGGAAGAGATCTTCGGACCCGTTGCGGCAGTAGTCGGTTTCGACACCGAAGACGAAGCGATCGCGGCGGCGAACAACACCGAGTACGGCCTCGTGGCGTACTTCTACACCCGCGACATCGACCGTGCGATGCGCGTTTCGGCCAAGCTGGACACCGGCATGGTCGGCGTCAACCGCGGCGCGATCTCCGATGCTGCGGCGCCGTTCGGTGGCGTCAAGGAATCGGGCTTCGGTCGTGAAGGCGGAACCGAGGGTATCGACGAGTATCTCGATACCAAGTACGTAGCGCTTTAACTTGCTGTGCGCCTTTATTAACCGCGGGCGGTTAATAAAGGCGCACAGTTGTCTACTGACCTAACGGAGTGGGGCGGTAGTACTTGCCCTCGTGGTAGAGCAGGGGTGCGGCAGCGGATTCGTCGTCCTCTTCGGCGTGAACCCGCGTGACGAGTCCGATGACCAGAGTGTGATCTCCGACGGGGATCAGCTGGTCGACCTTGACGCGCATCCAACTGGGGGTGCCGTGCAGAACCGGCTCCCCGGTGTCCAGTACCGCCCACAGCGACTCGTCTGCAAAACGTTGATCTGCACTTCGCGCAAAGCGCTGGGCCAGATGTTGCTGATGCTCGCCGAGAAGATGGATCACCAAGGACTCGGCGGCCTTGAGTGCGTTGATGCTCGACGACGTCTCCGCGATGTTGAACGAAACGAGCGGCGGCTCGAGGGAGACGGACGAGAACGAGGTGGCGGTGAAACCCACCGGGCCGGTACCCGAATCGAGGGTCACGACGGTGACACCTGCGGGGTGGCGGCGAAGCGCTGCGCGGTAGTCGCCGGCGCAGATGCCGGTGGACAACTCGGGCGTCGCCGCTACTTCGGGGACGTCGGGGGTGGTGTGGCTGGAAACGGCATTCGGCTTGTCAGACAACGGGAACTCTCCGGCTGGAACTCGAGGTGTGCGGTGTGGTCGAGGTGACTGCGCTCGGCGTACACAGACATGCGTCGGTGCGGCACAGATCTACGTGTCGTCGACGCCAGTGGTTACCGGCCGGGGTCCTGGTTGCAGTGCACATGGTGCGTCCAACTATAGGTGGACGCACGTCTGAGTGGGTTCGGACCGGGTTGGCTGAAGCGCGTCAGTCCATGTCGACGGCGAGGCCGGCGGTGATTCGGAGGAGCTCGGAGTACGTCGTGCGAAAGACCGTGTTCGGGTGCCCGGCGGCCGCCCACAACTCGGGGTACTGCTCGAGGGCGGTATCGATGTAGGTGGGCAGGTTGGTGGGATGCCCGAGTGGCGCGACCCCACCGATCGGCTGACCTGTCGCCGACTTCGCCATTTCCAGCGGCGCCCGCGTGAGCTTGCCTTCGAGGCGTTCTCCGGTTGCTTTCAGGTTGACCTGATGTGCGCCCGACACCAGCAGCAGGACCGGGTCGTCGTCGAGAAGGAACACGAGCGACTTGGTGATCGCGCCTACCTCCACCCCGACGGCCGCCGCTGCCTCGGCCGCGGTGTGCGTGGCTTCGGGCTGCGTGACGATGACGCCGTGGTGACCCCGCGAGATCAGTGTTTCGGCGACGTGCGAGGCGTTGGGGTGGAGGAGGCTCGTCATGAGTTCAGACTAGGACTAGTCGGCGTTCGCCACAGCTGGAGTCGGCGTCGTGTCGGTGGACTTTCGGTTACGACGGATCGTGAAGCCGAACAGCATGACCGCACCGATCAGCGCGTACAGGAAGAGCGTCAGAGCAGGCTGGCCGACGCCGACGTTGTTGAAGTAGACGATGCTTCGCACGCCTTCGGTTCCGGCGCCGGGTGTGATCCATCGGCCGATGGCGGCATAGAACGACGGAATCACGTTGGAGCCGAATGCGCCTCCCGCACTGGGATTGCCGAGGATCACGAAGACGGCGATGGCCAGCGGGACTGCCAGAACGCCGATGGCGGCGCGCAATCCGAGCGTGAACATGGCGGTGCCGAACACCACGGCTGTTCCCAGGATCCAGAGCGGGAACCAGTGGCCGGCGAAAGTTCCGAGCACGTGCGAGGTGATGAGGGCGCCGAGGGCTCCCGAGATGATCGAGTAGATCGCGATCACGCCCGTGTGTGCGCCGGCCTGGCGGAGGGTCTTCGGCGCACCGATGAACAGTCCGATGGCTGCCGCGAGGAGATAGCCGCCGACGACCCAGCCGACCGAGAGGTAGAAGCCGGAGAGGCCGCGGTTGTCGTGCGCTCCGACGGGGATCTCGTCGCGGACGACGAACTGTCGGTCCTGCGTCGCCTCGACCTTCGTGAACACCGCTTCGAGTGACGACGCGATGGAGCTGCCGCCCGCGCTCGCGGTGATCAGGGTGTCCGGTCCGGCCGGATTGATGACAAACGCGCCCTGGATCTCGCGGTCGTTGATCATGCGTCGAGCGGTCGCCGTGCTGTCGACCACCTGAGCGTCGAGCGGGCTGCCGTCGATGGCGTTGAGTTTGTCGGCGATCTGCTGGTCCATACCGTCGGGTGTGCCCTGATCGGCGATGACCGCGATTTCGATGTCTCGCGGAGTGGGCTGATGGAAGGCGGCGACGTAGCTGAGGATGAAGCCCATCTGCAGCAGGAGCACGCCGACGAACAGCGCGGCCATCACCTTGGGTGCGCCGTACTTCACGAGCAGATTGTCGTGGTGGTGTTCGTCGTGGGTGGAGCTGTTGTCTGGTGCGGCGTGTGCCGGATGCGTAGTGGTCACGAAAGAGTCCTGATCTTGTCGAAAGTAAAGAGCTTGTCAATACCCGAGGTATTGAATACTCTAGGTATCGTGACTGAATCTCGTCAACCGGACTGGACGCCGGTAACCCGCCCCGGACGCGACGTGGTGCGGCAAAGACTGCTCGACGCTGCGGCGGAAGAGTTTGCGGAGCGCGGATTCAGTGCTGCACGTCTCACTGAAGTTGCTCGCCGAGCGGGCTTCACCAAGGGGGCTGTCTACTCCAACTTCGAGTCGAAACAGGATCTGTTCGCAGAACTGTTCGCGCAACGGTCTCTGGAACTGGCCGGCCGTGTGCTCGCCGAGATCGCCGGGATGAACCCGGCCGATGCGGCGGGCAAAGGTGGCGAGGCCATTGCGACGTGGATGGTCGACGACCCGGGGTGGTCACTGCTCGTCCTCGAATTCGGAGTGCTCGCCGGGCGTGATCCGCAGATCGCTCAGGCGTACTTACGTGAGCGCCGCCACTTGCGCAGCCAACTCGTGGAGTTGATCGGCGAACGTGCCCGTGAATGGGGAGTGGACGATTCCTTCGATGTGCGGACCACCGCAATCTCGTTGATGGCCTTGATATCCGGGCTCGTTCTCGAACACTCGGTGGATCCGGAAGAAGTTGATCAGAGCGTCATGGGTGCCGCCGTGACGGCACTCTTCGCCGGTGCCGTCGCACGGGCAGGATTGCCCGCAGTCTGAGTTGCTCGGTTGACAGGCAACAGATTTGAGAACTACCCTCGGGGTGCAGTACCTCGTTAGGTGAGGCTTCTGCACGAACACAGGCCACTGATCTCACGACGTCGAGAGACGCCCAAGGTTAGGACAGATCTCCCCGGCTTAAGGGGTGATCCAAAGTGGCTTCCCGGATTCGATCGGGACACGTCGTGCAGTGCCAAAACTCGGACGTGGAGGTGTTTTCGCAGCTTGATGCCGGTTTCTTCCGGCGAAGGCGAGAGTACGTCGATATTCGGTTCTCCTGACGTGTGCTGTGCGCACACAATTGTGGCGTCATCGGACGCCCTAACTTTCAGGAGGTGACCATCGTGGACGACCCGCCGAGTCGATATTCGACCCATCCTTCTGTTCTTGCCGACGATGCTCACCCCGGTCTTTTGCTCTTCAGTCACTGACTCTGTGCATCCTCGGTTTCATCTGCGCGGCTCGCCGCGTCCGCTGACGACTTCCATTGTCGCTCAGCGCATTCTGCTGCCCTCATGTACTGGCATGGTCAGGCGTGTTCGGGCAGCCGAGGAGATTCGTCATGTCATTTTCCGTTCTCGCATTGCGGCCACGGCCCACGAGAAACAGCGCACAACAAGCACATTCAACGGTCCTGGCCAAGGAAAGCGCACAGGAATTGGTCGACTACTCGGCTTCGGACACGCGCACCGTTCTCGCAGATCTGACCACGACGGCCAACGGCCTTCGCGACGATCAGATCGACGATCTTCGTCGGCAACACGGGCGCAACGATGTCCGCCACGACCGCCCGGCACCGGCGATCGTGCAGTTCGCGCAAGCCTTCAAGAATCCGTTCATCCTGATCCTGGTGTTCCTCGCCCTGATCATGGTGGGGACCGACGTGGTCTGGGCGGACCCCGAGGACGGTCCCTCCTACGAGGGCATCATCACTCTCGGGTTGATGATCTTTGTCAGTGTCTCACTGAGGTTCTGGCAGGAATACCGTTCGAGTCGCGCCGCCGAGGCGCTCAAGGCGATGGTCACGACGACCGTCGCGGCCACCCGCAAGATCAACAACACCGTGGTCACGGCGGAGATTCCGATCGAGCAACTACTGCCAGGTGACGTGGTCCAGCTTGCCGCCGGGGACATGATCCCGGCCGATGTCCGCATCATTCGGGCCAAGGATCTACAGGTCAATCAGTCCATGCTCAGCGGTGAATCGATGCCGGCCGAGAAGTCGGCGGAACCGTCGTCGGGAATCGACGTCGATCGGCTGCTCGAAGCCGAGAACATCGGGTTCATGGGTACTTCCGTCGTGTCGGGCAGCGGCACCGCCGTCGCGGTGCACACGGGCAAGCGGACCTACTTCGGTGCCATGACAGCACAATTGGCCTCCAAGCGACCCGAAACCAGCTTCGACGTCGGGGTGCGCAGCGTCAGCTACCTGCTGATCAAGTTCATGCTGATCATGGTTCCCGCGGTGTTCGTCATCAACGGACTGACCAAGGACTGGAGCCAAGCACTACTCTTCGGCGTCGCAACCGCAGTGGGGTTGACTCCGGAAATGTTGCCGCTCATCGTGACTGCGAACCTGGCCAAGGGTGCGCTTCACATGTCGCGCAAGAAGGTGATCGTCAAGCAGATCAACGCGATTCAGAACTTCGGCGCCATGGACGTTCTGTGCACGGACAAGACCGGAACTCTCACCGAGGACCGCATCGTTCTCGGTGAACATCTCGATACTGCCGGACGCAAGTCCGAGGACGTGTTGCGGCTCGCGGCAGTCAATTCCGTGAATCAGACCGGATTGCGCAGTCTTCTCGACGACGCGGTGATCGAGGCCGCCGGTCCCGAAGTGATCGAGGAGATCTCGCGTCGGCACGGGTTGGTGGACGAGATTCCCTTCGACTTCAAGCGTCGTCGGCTCTCGGTGGTGGTCGATCACGGTGACGCCGATCTGATCGTCACCAAAGGTGCAGTGGAAGAGCTTCTTTCGGTCTGTGAATCGGTTGAACTGGACGGGGTGACCCACCAGTTGACGCCGGGATGGCTGGCCCGAGTCGACCGACTGGTCGCGGAACTGAACGGTCAGGGTAAGCGAGTGCTTGCGGTGGCGACCAAGGTCGTTGTCGACGAACAGCGACGCGAGTACTCAACTGCCGATGAAGAGGGCATGACCCTGGTCGGGTTGCTGGCCTTCCTCGACCCGCCGAAGGAATCTGCGGCCGGGGCGATCGAAGCTCTCGCGAGTCACGGCGTCGCCGTGAAGGTGGTGACGGGTGACAACGAACTGGTCGCCGAAACCGTCTGCGGCAAAGTCGGTATCGACGTGGGAACTGTTGTGTCCGGCGCCGAGATCGAAGCGTTGAGCGACGACGCCCTCGACGAGTTGGTGCAACGGACAACCGTCTTCGCGAAGACGGATCCGATGCAGAAGGCACGCATTGTCGAATCGCTGCGGCGGGTCGGCCACACGGTTGGTTTCCTCGGTGACGGTGTCAACGACGCACCCGCACTTCGGGCCGCGGACGTCGGGATCTCCGTCGACACAGCGGCGGACATCGCCCGCGAATCCGCGGACATCATCTTGCTGGAGAAGGACCTCGGCGTACTCGAACAAGGAGTCATCGAAGGGCGTCGCACCTTCGGAAACATCCAGAAGTACATCAAGATGACTGCGTCGTCGAACTTCGGGAACGTCTTCTCGGTGCTCGTCGCCAGTGCGTTGCTGCCGTTCATCCCCATGATTCCCGTAGTTCTGTTGTTGCAGAACCTGATCTACGATCTCTCGATGCTCACGATCCCGTGGGACCGTGTCGACGACGACTTCCTCGCGAAGCCACGCAAGTGGGAGACCAAGAGCCTTCGTCGGTTCATGGTGTTCATCGGCCCGATCAGTTCGATCTTCGACATCTCGACCTTCGCGCTGATGTGGTTCGTGTTCGCCGCCAACTCTCCCGAGCATGCGGCATTGTTCCAATCGGGTTGGTTCATCGAGTCGTTGATCTCACAGACGCTGATCGTTCACATGATCCGCACCCGCAAGATCCCGTTCATCCAGTCGCGTGCTTCGCTACCGGTACTGCTTAGCACGGGTGCCGCCTGCGTCTTCGCGCTGGCGTTCCCGTTCACGTCCTGGGGTCATTCCCTCGGGTTGGTTTCACTGCCGTGGAACTACTTCCCGTGGCTGGTCCTCACTCTCGCGGCATACTGCGTCGTCACGCAGGTGGCCAAGGGAATGTTCATCCGTCGATTCGCGACCTGGCTCTAGGAGTTCACCGTGGAAATCCACGTCATCCTTGTGCGGATAGCGCTCGGACTCGTCCTCGGCGCTGCCGTCGGGATCGAAAGGCAATGGCGCGCAAGGATGGCGGGTCTGCGAACCAACGCGTTGGTGAGCTTGGGTGCGACGCTCTTCGTGATCATGGGCGCGTACGGGTTTGAGGGGCCGGACGCTGATCCGACGCGCGTCGCAGCGCAGATCGTCTCGGGGATCGGCTTCCTCGGTGCCGGGGTGATCATGAAGCAGGGAGCCTCGGTCACGGGCCTGAACACCGCCGCAACCTTGTGGGCCACGGCCGCCGTCGGCGCGCTGGCCGGCGGCGGAATGTACTGGGTGGCGGTGTTCGGAGCCGGTGCGATCATGTTGGCGAACACGCTGTTGAGGCCGTTGGGCCGGATGATGGATCACCAGCCTGCCCGCACCGGGCGCGAGGAACCGCCGGCTGATTACACCTTCGAGGTGACCTGCCACGGTGACGCCGAAGCCCACATCAGAGGGCTTACCGTGCAGTCCATTTCGAGGCCGGAGTTCCAACTGCGGTCAGTGCAGTCCTTCGACATCCCGGACAGCGACCGCGTGCGGGTGGTGGCCGAACTGGCTGCGGCGGAGCGTGACGACGGACTTCTGGAATCCGCCGTCAGCCGGCTTAGCCTGGAACCGTTGGTAACTCACGTTCGGTGGGAGGTGGAGCCGTCGAAGTAGATTCGAGGTCTCGGTCAGCTAGCGTGCATGTTCCTGCGGCGCAAGAGAGTTCCCCGGTGCGATGTCCGCGCAGTTCGACGGCGCAGGCTTGCCGTTCAATCGGTCGTCGACCCAAGCGAGCGCCCCGGGGAGCCAGAGCATGGCGCCGAGGAAGTGGCTGATGGTGTCGTACTGGTCGTACTGAATCGCCAGACCGGCGTCGCAGTACTTGCGTGCGAGGCTGCGGACGTCGCCCGTGATCATCACGCCGTCACCTGCTCCGACACCGGGGCCGCCGGGTTGGGTGCCCTCGATGGTTCCGTTCGCTGCCTGCGCGATGAACATCGGAATCGTCGGTGTCGCGGCAGTGCCCATGTTGATCTTGTTCACGACATCGACGTACTCGGGAACCGTATTGGGATCTGCGTACTCGGGTTTGACCAGGTCCTGCCAGGTCAGGCCGGGATATTGCGCCAGCACATTGCCGATGGACGCGTCTTCGAGTCGAGCCATGACGTCGCGTCCACGGTCGCTGAGATACTTCCCGAAATCGATGTCGTACGAACGCGCAACGCCGACGACTGCCATGCCGACCACGCCGCCCCACCCGATGCTTCCGCTCGCGTAGCGAAGGTTGTTGGCCGGATTGACCAGCACGCCTCCCTGCGCGGCACCGATCAAGTTGTCGTTGATCTCCGGTGCATATGCGGGAGCGAGTATCGAAGCCCAGTTGGTGGCGATCGCTCCGCCGGAGTAACCCATCAGCGCGATCTCTGCGTCGTCGGTGATTCCGGTTTCCGGGACATCGCGGGCGGCACGCAGAGCGTCGAGCGTCATCATCCCGTATTCGGGTCCGGCAGCGAAGTTTGCATCCGGGCCCTCGGTGTCCGGGACGACGATCGTGTAGCCCAATGCGAAGAGCGGCCCGAACAAGGCTGCCTCGATGGACGTGAAGGTACCGCCGATGTTGAAGTTGCGTCCGCTGGGCGTCCAGTCACCGATCGGGGTGTTGCCCGCGATCGCGCGAGACGGACTGTCGTCGGGGTTCAGAGAATCGTAAAAGGACTGGTACGAAACAACTTTGTTCGGTTGAGCGTTGGCGGGGCGCAGGATCGAGGTGACGTTGGCGGACGGTTGTCCCAGGGCGTCGGTTGATCGATAGAGAACCTGCACTGCCTGTATCGGGGTCGGGACGTTGAGCACCGTGTACGGCACGGTGCGAGTCTCGAGGACTGCGCCGGGAGCGTACGACGAGAGGGGCGTCGCGCCGTCGTAGCTGTAGAAACCGTCATCAGGGGACTGGGCAAGAGTCGGCTGTGCGAGCGCTACCGGTGCGCCGACGCCTGTCAGTGCGACAGCGAGTACTCCGACAACTATGCGAGATAAGACCCTTGACGACATACTCGTCCTCCACATTGGTGTGCCACGCCCCACCCTGAGATCGCGGTGTGACGACCACCATATATTACTCGCGGGTAATGTGGGGATCGGTCATCTCGGGCGCCGTGTCGAGTTCTCGGCGTAGAAAGATCTCGGAGGACTCGCCGGGGAGTAGCAATACTCCGGCATCGACGTATCCCATTGCGCGATAGAAGTTCTGGGCTGATTCGTCGGCGAGTGTGGAGGTGAGGACCGTCGAATATCCCGCACGGCGCATCTGTGTTTCCCAATATCTGACCAACGCGCTCCCGATGCCTTGGCCGCGGTTTAGAGACTGGACGGTCAGCATGTTCATGAACGGAATCTCGTCCCAGAACAGGCCCCAACGGAGCCATCCGATTGGATTATCGCTGTCCTCGGCGACGAGTATCCGGCCGCGTTGGACCACCGACACGAGTTCCTCGTCTGCGATGTGCGAGTCGTTCTCACGTAAGAACGGCAAGTCTGTCTGTGCTGCGACGCGAATGTTCACCACACACATCAGTATTGCCGTTCAAGCTGAGGCGGTTACGTTCGGCTTGGACAGGTAGACAACTCCGGGGATGTGGCTGGGATCCGGCGGCAATTGAGCGTAGCCGGCTCGGGTGTAGAGGCGAATGTTCCGCACGCTCTTGCTGCCGGTGAACAACTCGAAACTGGTGATGTGCTCGGGTGCATTCTGTTCCACGTGCTGCAAGAGGCGTCGGCCGAGGCCATTGCCCGCCAAGTCCGGCGCCACCATGAGGCGACCTATCTGCCATGCGGTTCCGTCGGCTGTGCCGCGGACGGCCCCGACGAGCCGGCCGCCGCGTCGTGCGGTCCAGACCGTCGACTCCTGAACCCAGGCTCGGACCGTGGGTAGGTCCTCGTGGAGCGGGGGTATGTCCATGCTGTTGTTCGAGATTGCTTCAGAGACCCAGCAACAGCGTTGTAGAACAAGGATTTCCGCGGCGTCCCCGTCCGTTGCGCCCTCTATGACTATTTCGTCCATGGTTTCCCTTACGAATCGGTTCTTCGTACCCGCAGGGCAATTGTTCACCCGCAGGCTGAATTTGGCGCGCGGCTGAACAATTGGCGCGCGGCTGAACAATTGGCGCGCGGCTGTGAATGCAGAGAGTTTCAATTCAGTCATAACAAACAAAACGCCCGCGACCAATTGGTCGCGGGCGTTTGTGAAAAGAACGTCAGACAGTTGCCGGAGTGTTCTCGTCCAACTTCGGATCGTCGTTCGCGATTCGCTTGTTGCGAATGAGGCTGCTGATGAAAGCAGCGCCGATCAAGAAGACACCGACCAGGCCGGTGATGATCTCGTTGATGTGAACGCCGATGGACACCATCAAGATGACGGCCAGAGCGCCGATGGCCCAGTGGGCACCGTGCTCGAGGTAGACGTAATCGGAGAGCGTGCCCTTGCGGACCAGGAAGACCGTGATGGAACGGACAAACATCGCGCCGACGAAGCCGAGGCCCAGAGCGATGATGATCGGGTCTGCCGTGATGGCGAATGCGCCGATGACGCCGTCGAACGAGAAGGACGCGTCGAGGACCTCGAGGTAAAGGAACAGGAAGAAGCCGGCCTTGCCGGTTGCCTTCGCGAGCTGCGTGGGGCCGCCGGATTTGGAGGTTTCTTCCTCTTCGCCTTCTTCCGGCAGGTTGAACAGTTCACCCAGTCCGTTGACCGCGATGTAGGTGATCATGCCCAGAACACCGGAGATCATGACGGTGGAAACCTTGTCGTCGGCAGCGAGGAAAGAACCACTGAGAACCAGGACGATGCCGGCCACGACGACGGAGAGCTGATCGAGCTTGCCGATGCGAGCGAGCGGCTTCTCCAGCCAGGACAACCACGTGATCTCACGCTCTTCGAAGATGAATCCGAGGAAGAGCATCAGCAGGAACATGCCACCGAAGGCAGCGATCTGCGGGTGAGCGTCGGTGAGGATGGTTTCGTAGCTCGGCTCGCCGTTGGTGAAGTACGCGGCGTCGTCCGCAGGCGGGTTCAGTGCGAGGTCGAGTGCAGCTACGGGTCCGAGACCGGATGCAGCCCAGACGATCACGAGCGGGAACACCAGACGCATACCGAAGACAGCGATGATGACGCCGATGGTGAGGAAGATCTTCTGCCAGAATTCACTCATTCTTTGCAGAACAGTGGCGTTGATGACGGCGTTGTCGAAGGAAAGCGAGATTTCCAGAATCGACAGGATGATGACGAGGAACAGTGCCTCGGGTCCGCCGTAGATGAACGCAACGATCATCGCGAGGATCGAAATTGCGATGGATAAACCGAATATTCGCAGTACCACGGAGCGTGGCCCTTTCTAGTTGGTCAATGCAGAGTGGTTACTGCAAGCGGTCTCTCACCGCATCCGAACGTGAAAACGGGGAGGGTTCCACAGACTACTGCGGAACCTTCCCCGAGTCAGCTCGTCGAGAGCGAAGATCAGACGTTGACGCCGTAATCGCGCGCGATGCCCGCGAGGCCGGACGCGTAGCCCTGGCCGATTGCGCGGAACTTCCACTCTGCACCGTTGCGGTACAGCTCACCGAAGACCATGGCGGTCTCGGTGGAAGCGTCCTCGGAGAGGTCGTAACGAGCGAGCTCGTTGCCGTTCGACTTGTCGACGACGCGGATGTACGCGTTGCGGACCTGGCCGAAGGACTGCGAGCGAGCTTCTGCGTCGTAGATCGAGACGGGGAAGACAACGCTCTCGACCTCGGCGGGAACCGCTGCGAGGTTCACGTCGATCTGCTCGTCGTCGCCTTCGCCTTCGCCGTCCGTGTTGTCACCCTTGTGCTCGATCGAGCCGTCGGGCGAACGGAGGTTGTTGAAGAAGATGAAGTGCTGGTCGGAGAGGACCTTCTTGTTCGAGCCTGCGCCGATCGCGCTGGCGTCGAGGTCGAAAGCAGCTCCGGTGGTGGAACGCGCGTCCCAGCCCAGGCCGACGACCACTGCAGTCAGGTTCGGGGCCTCCTTCGTGAGAGAGACATTGCCGCCTTTGGTCAAGCTGACGCCCATTCAGGGGTCCTTTCAAGAGGAGAGACAAGGCCCACTACGACGCGAAGTCGTCTTGGGAGTGTGTTTACCTCCACCACCCTAACCGCAGTTCCGGTGTGTTCGCCGTAACAGCAGAATTACGAACCGAGAAGCGAAGTGCTGGACCCGTAGGATTCAATCGTGGTGGGAAGATGGTCGGAGCGCTTCAATCGGGGGGCAAGAGTGGGGGAGTCGGTCAGTCGTGCGCGGGAGGCGCAGACGGCCATGGTTTCGGCGTTCCTCGACATGGACAAGCGGCAGACCATCGCGTCGGCAGCAGTCGACGCTTCCGCCGAGCTGTACCCCGAGCGCGGGCTGCGCGCTGCGTGGGAACCCGTTCGGGATCGGTGCTTCCAGGCTGCGTCGGACTACCTCGACACATCCGAGCGCTATGGCAACGATCAGGTACTTCACCAGAACCCGAACGGTGCTCGGGCGGCGTTCGAGAAGTCGGTAGCTGCACTTGTCGAGGCAGCGCAGGGCGTCGACGCCTTCTACAACGGACATCGAGCGCATCTCGAGCAGGCGACGGTCACGATGTCCGCCATTCCCGTTCTCGGCCAACAGGCACGAACCCTGGCGAACGCCGCCCGGGAGAAACTTGCTGCCACTGATCAGCGCTATCGCGAGTACCCGTCGGTGGTGACGGCCTCCGAACACCTCGACGACGCGGTTGCAGCGCTCGACAACGCGCGATCCTCCGGTCGCGCCGACGCAGTCCGCACGCGGGCCGAGAGTGTCCGCGAAGCGGTATCGGCGCTCGAGGAAGCATTGGCAGACGCCCCGTCGACCCAGCACCGTGCAGAGATGACGATCTCCTCGGTCTCGACCAGGTTGTCGGCAGTGCGCACACGAGTGGACCGGCTGGATCCGGCGTACTCCGCATTGCTCCGCGAGTTCAACGCAGCAAGTTCCGCTGACCTCGTCGACAACAGCAGTCGCAGCCGAGCGCACATCGATCAGGCTGACATCGATCTCAAGGAAGCGAAGCAGTCGTTGGCTGCGGGAAACCCCGAACACGCACTGGCTTTGATGGCCGAAGCACGTGTTCACCTCGCCGACGCCGAAGCGTGCGCCGATGCCGTGACGGACCGTCTCGCTACTCTGCGTGCAGTTCGGGCAGATCCGAGCGAAAAGGAACGTGAGGTTCGTTTCCGGCTGAAAGACGCCCAGATGTTCGCTGTTAACCAAGGGTTGGTGGCGGAGTGGGGCTCCGTACTCGATGCTCAACTAGCAAGGATCGAGCGAGCGAGTGCGTCACTGTCGGGAACTCATCCGGACTACTGGTCGTATGTATTACAGCTGGACTCGGTATCGACGTTCATCACCGAAGTTGTCGAGAAGATGCGGGCGCGAGCCGGCAAAAACTGAATGGTCGGGCCGATCGGGGGATCGGAGTAGCTCGACGCGTTGTCACAGGGGGTCGTTTCATGGACTTGATTGCGGTTACAGAGAGAAGAGAAATGCAGCACTTTCAACATCTCGAGGACGACGTGCGGGAGCAACTGTTCCTGCATGCGCCTCGGTCGTTCGCGGATTCCGACGAGAGGGATCTGCTCGCGATTGCTCTGGGTGCAACTCTCTACGTTCCGGCCACCCGGGCCGGGTTGGCCGACATCGTGGTCAAGCGAGCGTCCGAGGGCGTCAGCTCGATGGTGCTCGATCTCGAAGACGCCGTCGCTGATCACGAGGTGGAGTCGGCGCGCGCTAACGCGGTTGACGCTCTCGACAAGATCGCGTCGACCGACGCCGTCGGCATGTTGCTGTTCGTGCGGGTCCGTGAGGTCGCGGACATCCACAAGGTCGCCGCGTCGTTGACCGAGGGGCGTGCCGCGCTCACCGGGTTCGTCATCCCCAAGTTCGGCAGCGAGTCCGGCCCCGTGTTTCTCGACGCCGTCGCGGACGCGTCCGAGCTGCTGGGTAAGCATCTCTACGCGATGCCGGTACTCGAATCACCCGCGCTGGTTCACCGCGATACACGTGATCTCGAATTGCGCACCATCAGTGGAATTCTCGCGCAACACCGCGAGCGCATCCTTGCCGTCCGCATCGGCGCCACCGACATGTGCAGCACCTTCGGCATCCGTCGTGACCGCGATCTGACCATCTACGACGTGCGCGTGGTGGTCGACGTCATCGCCGACATCGTCAACTACCTCGGCCGCGCCGACGGTTCGGGTTTTGTCATCACCGGGCCGGTGTGGGAGTACTTCGCCGATCACGAACGCATGTTCCGGCCGATGCTGCGCGCCACCCCGTTCGAGGAACACGACGCCGTCCGGTTCCGTCAGCACCTCGTCAGCCGCGACCTCGACGGCCTGCTCCGTGAGATCGCGCTGGACCGAGCCAACGGAATCCAAGGCAAGACGGTCATCCACCCGTCGCACGTCGCGGCGGTCAATGCTCTCTCCGCGGTCACGCACGAGGAGTACCACGATGCCCTCGACATTCTCGGTGCCGACGCTGGGGGAGTGCAGGCGTCCGGATACCGGAACAAGATGAACGAGATGAAGCCGCACCGCAATTGGGCTCATCAGACTGCGCTCCGCGCTCACGTGTTCGGTGTGACCAACAAGGGCATCACGTTCGTCGAGTTGCTGACGGCGTTGGTCGATCGATGACAGAGGTCGTCCAGTCCAGGGACGTCCCCTGGGCTACCGCAGAATTCGGCTTGGACCTCGTTCACGGCGATTCGTCACTCGGGCATTCGGTGCCCGATCTGGTGATCCCCGGACTTCGGCGGAATCCGCGTCGCGCTCACTTGCTGGTGTCCACGGTGCTGGGAAAGCACGTACCTACCGAGCCGTCCGTTGTCATCGGCGCTGCCGACGACCTCGGCGACTTGGTGCGGACCGCTCTCGGTGACGGCGTCGACGTCGTCGTGCTCGGGTTTGCCGAAACTGCAACAGGTTTGGGCCACTGCGTCGCGGCTCGTCTGCACGCTCACTGCTACCTGCACTCCACGCGCCGGGACGTACCCGGTGCCACGACGCTCGCCGGATTCGAGGAGGGACACTCGCACGCCACGAGTCATCTGATGCAGCCGACGTCCGCCGAACTGTTCGAGAACGACCTGCCGCTGGTCCTCGTCGACGACGAGATCTCCACCGGCGCAACCGCGATCGACGCCATCCGGGCGCTGCACGGGCAATGCCCGCGAAGCCGTTACGTCGTGGCCTCGCTGGTGGACATGAGGACCGAGGAACACCGAGCCACCAGCGAAGCCGCGGCGGCAGAGTTGGGCGTGCGGATCGACTACGTCTCTCTCGCTTCGGGTTCGACGGTCCTGCCCGACGGCCTGACCGAGCGCGTCACGGCCCTGGATGCTCCGGATCTCAATCCGATCGGCGATCGTCGAGGCTCCTTGGCTCAAGTGGATCTGCCATGGCCCGCACACGTCCCCGACGGTGGCCGGCACGGTTTTCTCGATGGCGACACCGAGGCATTCGAGTCCGCCGTCGAGGCGGCGGTGTCCATCCTCGGAACATCGATCGACCCGTCGCGTGCTGTGATCGTGATCGGTCACGAAGAGTTGATGTACCTGCCATTGCGGATCGCAGCGGGCTTGGAACGCGCTGGGCGAGCAGTTCGGTACCAGACCACAACTCGCTCACCCGCCTACGTCGTCGACCTGCCGGGATACCCGCTGCGTCGTGGGTTCACCTTTCCGGCACCGGAACTGGGTGAAAACGAGCCTCGATACGTGTACAACGCGCAGTGGCCTGATGCGGCGGTCGAAGCCCTTGCATTGCTGGTCGTCGACGAGCCCGCCGACACCGATCGGTTGACGGCGATGGACGGAGTGGTCGAGGTGTTGCGGAACTCGGGCACCGACGTCCTGGTCGCCACCGTTCGCGGGGCCGATCCGTCGGCGCTGCGAGATTCCAGAGCAGGAGGCTCGTCATGAACGAACCATTGGTCGGACCCGATTTCGGTTCGTACGCGCCGGGCGAAGTGAAGTGGCTGCTCAAGGATCTTTCGCACGTGGATCTCGAAGCGGATGTATCCGTGCGCGAGAAGCGTATTCAGTCGGGTGAGGCGCACTATGCCGAGTCTCTTCCCATCGAGTACCAACCCGATCAGGCATATCGGGATCTGTTCGAGACGGTGCTCGCCGAGAGCGCCCCACGGTTGGCGCGCGCTGTCGGGACCGTCATGGACCTGGTGCTGGCCGAGCGCGGAAGTGACATCACGCTGGTCTCACTCGCTCGGGCCGGAACACCGATCGGGATTCTGATGCGGCGCTGGGCCCAGCAGACTCGCGGGTTGACGCTGCCGCACTACGCGGTGTCCATCGTCCGCGGCAAGGGCATCGATTCCGTCGCACTCGATTATCTTGCGCACCATCATGACTCGGAGAACGTCGTCTTCGTCGACGGCTGGACGGGTAAGGGTGCGATCGCCCGCGAACTCGACGCGGCGTTGACTGAGTACCACGAGGCGGGCGGCGCAAAGTTCGACTCCGATCTGGCTGTTCTCGCGGACCCCGGCCACTGCGTGCGAACGTACGGAACCCGCGACGACTTCCTGATCGCGTCGGCGTGCCTCAATTCGACGGTGTCCGGGTTGGTCTCACGAACAGTCCTCAACGACACCCTCATCGGGCCGGGCGATTTCCACGGCGCCAAGTTCTACGCAGATCTGGCCGACGTCGACGTCTCCAACAGGTTGCTCGACGTGGTCTCGGCCGAATTCGAATCCGTCCGTGCCGATGCAGCGGATTCTCTTGCCGCAGTGCTCGCTTCCGATCGGACGCCGACCTGGGCCGGCTGGGAATCGGTGGAGAAGGTGCAGGCCGAGTACGGGATCTCGACGGTCAACTTCGTCAAACCCGGTGTCGGAGAAACAACCAGGGTGCTGCTGCGCCGGCTCCCGTGGAAGGTTCTGGTGCGCGAACTCGAAGCCCCGGAGCATGCGCATATCCGGTTGTTGGCGCAGGCACGTGGGGTTCCGGTCGAGGAAGTACCCGACCTCGCCTACTCGTGTGTCGGCCTGATCAAGGACATCACGTGAGCCGTGCGGACACCGCTGCGTCTCAGGTCCTGATCGCCACGGATCTGGACCGCACGATGATCTATTCACAGGCCGCGATCGGCGGCGATCCCAGTGGCTCCGACCTGGATTCGGCGCCGAGCCCCCTGTGCGTCGAGTACTACAACGGCGGTCCGCTCTCACACATGAGCGTCGAATCGATCGAACTGCTGACTGCGCTCAGCTCGCGGGTTCCGGTGATTCCGACAACGACCCGGACCATCGCACAGTTTCAGCGGATCGATCTCCCCGGCGGACCGTGGAAGTACGCGATCACGAGCAACGGCGGAAACATCCTGGTGGACGGCGAAGCCGATCGCGAGTGGCGAAACGAGATCGACCGTTCGACCCGCAAGGCCGGCGCCGAGTTGCCGCAGGTTCAGGCGGAACTGGAATCGCGCATCGACTCGAGTTGGGTCAGCTCCATTCGTGTTGCCGACGATCTGTTTCCGTACCTGGTCGTAGATCTGGCCGTGATGCCGAGTGAATTCGAGACCGAATGGAATCACTGGTGTGTGGCGCGGGGCTGGAACGTCTCTCGTCAAGGCCGGAAGATCTACACGATGCCCGACGCGGTCTCGAAGTCACGCGCACTGGCAGAGGTGCGCCGTAGATTGGTCGAGTCGGGTGATCTGGATCAGTCCGCCGTGGTGATCTCGGCTGGTGACGGTGCGTTGGATGCGGACATGCTCGAATACTCAGATTTCGCGATCCGGCCGAGGCACGGTGAGCTGGAAGAACTGAATTGGCAACGGCCGACCGTTACTGTGACAGAAAGGTCCGGTATCGCAGCGAGCGCGGAAATATTGCGGTGGTTCTCTTCCTCGCTCGGGTAATACACGCTCTCTATGAAGGGGATTTAGTTGTCTGTATCGCTTGCCAAAGGGCAGAACGGCCCGCTGGACGTCTCGGATGTGGTTGTGTCGGTTCAGTTGGCTGCAGCCGCGGACCTGTCTGCACTCCTCGTGACGAGCAACGGAAAAGTTCGTTCCGACGCCGACTTCGTCTTCTTCAACCAGCCGACCGGACCCGGCGTGCAATTGGTGCCCAACCCGGGCGGCATTGCCTCACTCCGAGTCTCGCTCGCCGGCGTCCCGGCAGACATCGAGCAAGTCCGCGCCGTCATCACGCTCGACGACGCGTCGTCGAACTTCGGGCGCACTGCTGCACCGACCGCTCGGGTCTCCGACGCGGCCGGGAACGTGTTGTACGAGTACGTGATCGACGGCCTCACCGCCGAGTCCATCGTCATCGCGCTCGAGGTGTACCGACGCCAGGGTGCGTGGAAGGTGCGCGCCGTCGGCCAGGGTTACGCCGGTGGATTTGCCGCGCTGGTCACCGATCACGGTGTGTCCGTCGACGATGCTCCCGCGCCGCCGCCGCCGCCGCCCACTCCGGTCGCGGCTCCGGCTCCGATCACCCCGCCGTCGTCTGTCGCTCCTACACCGCCGGCATACAATCAGCCGCCGCAGCAGCAGCCTTCGTACAACGCTCCGCCGGTTCCGCCGGCCCCGCCCGCGTACAACCAACCGCCCGCCTACAACCAGGGCCCGACTCCGCCGGCCTACCCGCCGGCGCAGCAGCCTGCCTACAACCAACAGCCTGCGTACAACCAGCAGCCGACGTACAACCAGGCGCCCCCGGCGCCTCCCGTGCAGAACCAGCCGCCGGCCCAGCAGCCCGAGGTGAGCCTGGTCAAGGGACGTCCTGTCAGCCTGACCAAGGGCCAGAAGGTCACCCTCCGCAAGGAAGGTGGCGTCGCGCTCACCATGATCCAGATGGGGCTCGGCTGGGACCCGATCAAGAAGAGCGGCCTGTTCGGCAGCCGTACTGCCGACGTCGACCTCGACGCTTCGGCTCTCCTGTACGCCGACGGCAACCTCGTCGACGTCTGTTACTACGGTCAGCTGACGTCCAAGGACGGCTCGGTCCGTCACATGGGTGACAACCTGACAGGCGACGGAGATGGTGACGACGAGGTCATGCTCGTCGATCTGCAGCGCGTCCCGGCTCACGTGACCACCGTGATCTTCACGGTGACCTCGTACCGCGGACACACGTTCGAGCAGGTCTCCAACGCTTTCTGCCGCCTCGTGGACAGCACCACCAACTCCGAGCTCGCTCGATACACGCTCCAGGGCGGCATGGCCTTCACCGGAATGGTGATGGCAAAGGTGTATCGCGTGAACGGTGAATGGAAGCTGCAGGCCATCGGTGAAGGTATTCAGGCCAAGCATGCGGGAGAAGCTGCGCCGCAGCTGGGCCGTTTCCTCACTGTGTGAGTCGAGACTGCATAGTCGAGATGAATCCGATTCGGCGGTAGGTGGTTTCGATCGCCGTCCGCCGAACCGGACATCGTTGTCCACTCCGTGCGTTAACCTCATGCGGCATGTCGAGCCGTCAGTCGAGCGGCCGTGCGCGAGAGGACTTGGCACAGTAGATGATCATTCGAGGGAAACTTCTCGGTCGTGCGGCGGCTGTCGCAGGCGTTGTGCTGGCGCTCGTGAGCACCGGAATCGCGCAGGCTTCGGTGCCCCAGTCGGCACCGCCGTCGGGATTTTCCGAGACCGGGATCAAGTACGTCGCCCTCGGTGACTCCCGTGCCTCCGGCCCACGGCTGGAACCGATGTACCCCGACGCCTGCTCGCGCTCGTACGAGAACTTCGCGGGCAAGATCTCTCGGGCACTCGAGGTCGCCGAGTTCGCCGACGTCTCTTGCAGCGCGGCTCGCGCCGAGAACATCATCGACACCCCACAGTTGATTCCGAACTACTGGCCGGTCCAGCTCGACGCCGTGCACCCGGACACCGACCTGATCACCATCTCGATCGGCGGCAACGACTCCAACAGCATTTTCCTCGGGCCCCTGTGCGTCGCTCCGGGACCAGGAACTGATCGTGGATGTCGGTACGACCCGCTCGCGAATTCCGTCGCCCAGTCCGGAATCGACCGGGCTGCCGGAGAATTGGATCGCATCCTGACCGCGGTCACGCAGCGCGCGCCCAACGCTCGCATCTACCTGATCGGTGAGGGCGGCATGATCTCCGCTCGGGGTTGCTGGCCGAACATCCCGTTCTCCGACGCCGACGCGGCCTGGTTCATGGACTACTTCGCGCGCTACAACACGAAGTTCGACGAGGTCGCTCACGCCCACGGTGTGCGCACTGTCGACATTGCGGCGGCGAGCATCGCCGGCGGGCACGACGCGTGCGCAAGTGCAGATCAGCGTTGGTTCGAAGGCCTGTTCTCGGAGTCGACGGCGCAGCGCTTGCACTTCACGGATGCCGGGATGACCGCGGTGGCCGATCTAGTCGTGGCGGACCTGCAAGGCTGACCGAGAGTGCCCGGTCATGGCATAGTTCGCTGCTGTGGGTATGACTTTTGTTCCCGGACAGAACGCGCCGCTGCAGGCGCCCGTGGTGACGTTTCGAGCCGAGAGCCAGACGCCGTTCGACGTGTCGGCGCTGGTAGCGGACGCGAACCTGAGGGCATTGACGTCCGCGGACTTCGTGTTCTACAACCAACCGTCCACCGCTGGAGTGCAACTCGATCAGAGCGGCATCCGGGTGGAACTCGATCGACTTCATCCCGATGCCGCTGCCGTGTTGTGCATCGTGAGCGTGGATCCGGCCGCGACGGCGGCGGGCGCCTTTCGCACGGCCGGGCTCTCCGCCACCCTGAGCGATCAATCCGGTTCGGTCCTGGCCGAATTCGCGATCCCCACCGCAGGTACCGAGACAGCGGTCATCTGCTGGGAGCTGTACCGAAAGTCCGGTGTGTGGAAGATCCGGGCCGTAGGGCAGGGCTACGCGGGTGGTCTGGCGGAACTGATCTCGGTGCACGGCGTCGAGGTGGACGACGAGCCGGCCCAACCAGCCCCGACAGCTGCGCCCGCGTCGGACTCCGCGGTGGAGCCGTTGGAGGTGGGCCGCGGTCTCGAACGTGCATGGATGATCTTCGAGGACGCCTCACGATCTGCCGCTTCCTTCGTCTCCAGCAGTGAGTACGCGCTGGCTCGGCTGGACGAAGATCTGACAGCAGCCGTCGCAGATCCGTCGTTGCGGAACTCGGCAGCCGGAGTGGCAGCGCGTGATGCCGCACAGAAGCGTCACGACGATCTCGTCTCACTCGCACGGGACAATCACGCCCGCGACAGCGCCCAGCTTGCGCACGAACTCGGCGTGATCGACGGTGTGCTCCCACGGTCGATGGCGTCGTGGAAGTCGGTGTCGTGGGCGGGAACAACCGATCCGGCCCAGATCACGGCCGTCAGCGACGGAATGCGTCTGGGCGAGCTGTCGGCTCCGGACCGCGGCACACTCACCGTTCCCTACTGCGTCCCGCTCCCACTGCGTCGGCCCATCTGGGTGGACAGTACGTCGAGCAAAGCAGCGCTCGGTCTGATCAGTGCCGTCACCGTGCGCGTCATGGCCGCAGGCCCGATGCCGCTACTCGACGTCGTCGACCTGACCGGCTCGCTCACGCCACTGACCGACCGACTGGCACCGATGCTCGCGGGGCCGGTCATCACCGCTCACACCGAGATCTCAGCGCGTCTGCGGGCACTCGCCGAAGCCGTCGACATGGGCGAACTCGCGCGAATGAGTGGCGTCGCAGATGGCCCGAGTTCCCTACGACTGTTGATCCTCAGCGATTTCCCGCACGGATACTCCGCCGAAGACGCACAGACCGTCATGTTCCTCGCCGAACGTGGGCCCGCAATCGGTTTGTCGATACTGATTGTCGGAGAGGACGAGTCGAACTTCGCGGAAGAGTCCGTCGCCGCGCTGTCCGAGGGTTGCCAACACCTTTCGGCAGCAGGGCAGACGGAGGTTCACGATCCGTGGACCCGCACGCAATGGCACTTCACCCCGGACGTGCTCGACCCGATCTCCGAGTCGCGAATTCTGGCAGTGTTCGACCGCACCTAGCGGCCGATGGCGGATTGCCGAGCGCACAGGCAGAGTGGTGGTACGACCACGCGCGGTGTGTGGCGGCAATACTCGAGGAGACTCATGGCATTCTGGGATCAGTTGAAGGCTAAGGCTCAGGAGATGAACGGCCAGCTCAAGACAAAGACCAGCCAGTTCCAGAACAAGGAATTCAAGAACGCGAGCATGGCAATGTGCGCGTTGATCGCCGCCGCAGACGGTTCGATCGATCCGTCGGAGCGTCAGAAGACCGCCGCGCTGATCATGAGCAACGAGTCGCTCGCGGTCTTCCCACCGGACGAGCTTCGTGAGCAGTTCGACTGGTACTGCAGCAAGCTGTCCTCGGACTACGAGTTCGGCAAGGTCGAGGCAACGGCAACCATCGCGAAGCTCAAGTCGAAGCAGGATCAGGCCCGGGCGGTCATCCAGATCGGCATCATCATCGGCGGCGCAGACGGAAACTTCGACGAGCACGAGCGCGGCGTCGTACGCGACATGTGTTTTGCAGTCGGAATCTCTCCGGCCGAGTTCGATCTCTGATCTTCAGAGCAGAAAAGCGGGTGCAGCGCGAAAGCGCTGCACCCGCTTTTCTTTTCAGTACTCGGGATAACCGTCCTCGGGTCCCAGCATCCGCTCGATCCTCGTCCGCGTGATCTTGGCGAGCTCGTCGACGCAGACCTTTCGCTCGACGGACCGCTCGTTGGACATGCGCTGGCCGATGTTCGCGAGCAGGTCGTCGGCGTCGTGGCCGTGCGAACACCACAGATACCGGAAGCCGAAGTTTCGCTCGTACTCCTCGCCGGCGCGATAGATGGTTGCCATGACGACGTCGTCCGGAACCCAGATCGAGCATTGCTCGAGGTGGGACGGCACGCTGTTCTTGCGCACGCCTACGGGTGGATGGCACTGCAATGCTCGCTCGACGTCCTCGTCCGAGAGGTTGAGAATCGCGTCCTCGGCTCGCGAGAGGATCTCCGCGTGATCGGCGAACGGACGCCCGTCGCTGACCCACCCGGCCCACGTCAGAGAGCAGCAGCACTCGAACAATGCGTGAACCGCCTTCTGACGCGGTAGTTCGTTGAAGCGCTCCAACCCGATCGATTGATGTAGCAGCATGTGACCTCCCGGCCCGTTGTGCCTTCAGGCGCGCTCGACATGCCGCGCGGTAACCAGATGCGCGGCCAATTCGATAATCCGCTGCTTTACCTGGGAAAGGAAGGTTTGCTCACCGAGTTTTCAGGTTCTTAACGCGGCGTAACGAGCTGACCCACACAACGCAGGAACCCCACGGGCGGCAACCGGCGGGGCTCCAGACCGGGAACCACTGGACGGAAAAGACCCGGATCATGACTGACTCATTCTCCGGCCGGCCCGTATCCAGACAAGGCGCTCGCTCTCGCGATCGCCATTGCCCTCGGCATCACCGCCTGGCGCATTCGTACCTTCCTTCGGCCACCACCGGGACCGGTTCTACGAGAAGCACTCGAGGATGCGTGGAAGACGAGATTGCGGCCACCCACTGCGCCAGGGAACAAACGACGATGATCCACATTTCGCCACCATCGTTGCGGACAAGCGGCAATCGCGCAGATTGTTGCCGACTGCCGCATCGACGCCGTGCTCGACGACCCACGATTCGAGCAGCCCCCTACTAGGCGTAGTGGTGCCTGTAGCGTCCATGCCATGGGCTCCCGAAATTCCCGGCGATGGGGATATGCGCTGACGGCATTGGCGGTCATCGCGGCCGGTATCTCGGTCTTCGGCCCACAGAGCTTTCCGGAGCGAGAGCCGACATTCACCGGGGCCACAGCCTGGAACATCGATCCCGACGGCACCATCACTGAGATTACGGATTCGGACCTCGTTGCCGAAACCACGTTCGAGAACCCGCCGCCGCTCCGGGCAAGCGCAGTCGTCCGTGAGTTCCACGCCGAGGAGGGCTGGGGTGTACTCGACGCAGCCGAAATTCCCGGCGGTTGTTGGGTGTTCTACTCCGAGATTGTGGCGACTGGGTACCGCGTCCTGACTCCAGGCCAGCTAGTGGACCTTGAATACGAGGACCTTGTTGCGCAGTACGGTTCCGACGCGCACCAGGATGGCTACCGTTATCGTGCTACGTCAGTCCGTCCGTGAGCGGGCGATGCAGAAGATCAGGCCAGGTCGGGCACCGCGGATTTGAACGGCTTTTGGCGTGCGAAGTGGAATACCGGGAGTGCACCGACGGCGGACTCAGACACCCAGCATTCAAAGGTATGCGCTCGACAAGTCCGCTGACGAAGTCACCCGCCGGGTCGTCACTGATTCAGTGCAACAGCACAATTGAGGAAGGTTCGTTGTGGACAATTGGTGGTTGTACTGGAGCCCGTTTCCGCAGCCTGTCCGTGAGTGACTGTGGATGATCGTGCAGCAGATTTGGCCTAGCTGAGAATGGGTTATAGCCATCATTCACGCCCTGCCCTCGTACAGGTCAGCTGCGATATCGATGGTCAACCCGGAACCGAAGTGCGGGCCACCGCCGAGGTAGTAGATCCCGGAAATCCGCTTGGGATAGGAGTCGGCATCGACGATCGCCTCGGACCAGGCGTCTAGATAGGAGAACAGTTCGTCGAGGTCGTCGCCGAGCGCATCGAGTCGACAACCTGCGGTATCGCTTCCATACGTGGTGAATTTGGGTTGGTGAAGCACATGCCGCTTCAGCGCAAGGCCGCGAGGTCGGTAGTCAGAAGGGTAAATATTACCGGGTGCGCGACAACTGAACTCCGCTGCGCCAGACAACGAACCCAGTGAGCGCTCCGACCGCAGCGCTGGCCAGTGGCCCGACGATGAGATACAGCGTCGGGCTCTCATCACTGCCAGGGCAGAGGGAGATCGTAGGTAAGTTGGTCGGATCCGTGATCTGCGATGTCAGAGGTGCGTACGAAGAGCAATGGGTCCGTTGTCCGAGCCACCAAAGCACGAAGCCAACGCAGATAAGACCACCAATCAAGAAGGTTGCAGCCCCCGCTGCGATCAACGTACGCATCTCAGCATCCTTCCATGGTCCTCCAACGTAAAGGATGATTGTGGAATAGATTTGGTCTGGCTGAGTCTGCAGCCGGTCGGCGGCGGAATACGATCTTGTAACACCCGGCGGCGAGAGGATCACAAGATGTCGGAACGTATTAATTTCGCCTACGTACGGTCCACTCCGCAGTGGGATGCGCACGTACTGCGCAGTGGTCAGGTCTTGCGGCTGGCTGGCGAACAAATTCCGGACCCGGTACTGAGGGAGAAGCTCGATGCCCTGAACCGTCCTGAACGATCTCGTACCGAACAACTGATTCGTAGCCGAGATCTCCCCGACTGGCGGCGACTCCCGCAAGCCGATTCCAACCTTCGCGCTTCATACGACATATCCCTACCGTTCCCCGCCGACCCCAGCCTCGATCTCCGGTTGACCAACCTGCAGCTATTTCGTACTGGGCTCGCATTCCATGTCGTAGCGCACGAACCCACGCCCGAGGAGATGCCCTCCCTCGCCCAGCCGAGCAACGAGCAGATGAATTTCGGATCCCGGATCAAACCCGGTGAACCGCACAGAATTCGACTCATTGTCGACACCATCACCGGGCCGATTCTCGCGAACTCGACCCACCCCGGCGACTACCCCGACGACCCGAATGAGCCGTGGTTGTACGGTGGCCGTTCGTGGCGTGGTATCGCCGAGAACCTGTTCGGCATCACCACCGGCGGTGAATACTTTCTCAGCCCACCCCCTCAGGGGCCCTTGTGGATCACCGTGTCATATCCCGAGTTCGGCCTGGCTCCGACAACGATCGAATTCGAGTTACCGCAATTGCTGTGAAGGAATACTGCACGTTTCGAATACTGCACATCCGCCCAGTCAACCCGCCGGGTCGTCACTGATTCAGTGCAACAGCACAATTGAGGAAGGTTCGTTGTGGACAATTGGTGGTTGTACTGGAGCCCGTTTCCGCAGCCTGTCCGTGAGTGGCTGTGGATGATCGTGCAACAGATTTGGTCTGGCTGAGACCGTAGACCGGCGAGACTGGTCAGGAAGTCGGCGGTATCTGGCTGACCAGTGATTCGTACAATCGCTCTATTGCTCTTAGGACTTCGGCCGGTTCGATGTATTGGTTCTTCTCACGCAGCGCGTATTCCAGTTCTTCGCCATCGCGAACGCTTTCAGGCACCAGCACGTGCCATTTGTACCCCCGGGGTTGCAACCGGACTCCGGCCTCCGCGAGGTAGGAGTTGACGTTGTCGTTGACCATCCGCAGGTCTTCTTCGGTGTATGGCTCGAACCAGACTTCCTCGGGTTCCCTGCTCGGGTCACCGCGAGTAACCCGTACGGGCGGGTGCGCGGATGCCGGATGCGGTGTCCTGTAGCACCTGCTTGGCCCCGCAACCCACGCGGTCAGCGCTCCGTGTCCATTCGAAATGACGCTGACGTAGCGACCCACAGGCAGGGTACTGGGCACCTGACCGTCGACCTCGGACAATGGATACTCGCTCCAGTACTGCGCCATGTCGTCCATTATCGTGCGCGAGCTGTGATTTCGGCATTAAGGGAGCAGACGCAGCAAGGTGCAACGGATGCAATTGTTCTCTGCCAGAGTTGAATTCCCTAAGGAAATGCCGTTCACGTTGCATGGTAGTTTTCGTCGATGGATTCCGTCTCCTTGGTCCGCGTAACCGAAGCACTGAACGCTGCATGGGGACCCGATACGTGCGCTCCAGAAGACATCGGGGATTGGTCGGAGGAGAATCCCGCGCGCGGGCAATGTGCGACGACTGCGGTGGTGGTGCACGACTATTTCGGTGGTGACCTGGTTCGCGGCGAGGTGCACGTTCGAGGTGAACGAGTGGACTTTCACTGGTGGAACCGGTTACCAGACGGGTCGGAGATTGATCTCACGCGTGAACAATTTTCGGTGCAGGAGAGCGTGATCGGTGGTGTCTATGTTCCGCGTCCGACGGGTTGGACGCGGCTCGATTATGAATACTCACTCCTCTCAGGCCGAGTCGCCGAACACTTGAAGCGCTCAGTATGAATGTCGCCCTCCTCCGCCCGGTGCTCTCGTTGGAGGGAGCGATCGGACTCGACGGTAGTTGGAAGGGGCGGATCGTGAGGCCGGTTGGGTGTGTGGTTGTTGCGCTCGTCGCCACAGTCTCGATAAGTGCCTGCAACGCAACGGCGCCCGAAACGGGCCCGAGTTCGGTTCCTCGGGATGCGTCGCCCACCACCGTTGTACATGCGTTTTTGGATGCGTTGAATGCGCATGACGTGGAGGCGGCGAAGCGTTTGCTGAGTCCTGAGTTCGAGCAGCGGTTCGAGAGCAGTGCGGATAGTTGGTTCACCAACATCGTCAGCATCACGAACATCGAGGTCGGGGATCCAGTGCCTCAGGTCCCCGAGGGTAACGGGATGTCCGGGTACCAGCAGGGCGTTCAAGTCTTGACTCATTTCGACTTGGAGCAGCGGACTGTCGTGTCGATGCACAATGGCGCTACTTCGTGGGGGTACATGCTCGCCCGCGAGTCTGACACTGACCCTTGGCTCATTGTCAGTCAGGGAATGGGGTAGCGCTGGAAATCAACCGATCCATCTGTCACGGATGTGTCGCCGAAACGCCGATCGAGGACTTCACCCGGATCCTGAACCCGCGGCAATTGGCCGGATGATGTGAGTGCGGGGAGAGCGCCGTGGGGTAGACCGTCGGTTCGTTTCGTCGAGTTCTCAGGGACCGCCTTGGAGCGTGTACGGGACGAACATCCCGTTCGCTCCTTGCGCAAGGACGGTGACTGGTTGGCTGGTGGTGACGGGCTGTCCCGGCCGAACTGCGGCGTACAGGTCGATGTTCTCGTTGTCGAGGTGGTCGACTTTCGAGTAGTCGTAGCCACTCGCAGATCGTGGCATGTCGGCGACGGGGTCGCCGTTGCGGTTGTAGTGCCGGCGACGGTAGGTGAGACTGATCGGGAATCCGTCGGCGGGTGTCCGGTGTCGCGAGTAGTAGAGACCGCCGTAGATGGACACCACGACGAGTGTTCCGGCGATCACAAGCATGACGAACGCTGCGACGGCGTTCGTCGGCCACAGCCGTGTCCCTTTGCGCATGCACGAAGTATGGCGAACAGTAGGGCTTCCGTCTGGCGGGTTTTCGATTTCGGGCTACAGACCCGGTGGTGTGTCGTCTCGGGATAAGTAAACGACGGCATCATCTGTGAGCCAGGATGTACCAGATCAAGATTGCGAAGAGGGATGCCAGCGAGCAGTAGGCGAGGAAGCCTCCCATATCAATCCAGGTCCGTTCCCCGAAGGGGCCTGGGCTTACCAGCGACACCTGGACTTCACGACTGCTGCGTCGGGCGAGGTGGATCCACCACACAGCAACATTGCCCACGCCCCATCCCAGCAGTAGCCACATGAGCACCCTGTTGGCTTTGTCGACTGAAGTTCGGTCCTAACTGCGTTGGCGCATGATTGAGTGTCCGCCGTCGGCGGGAATACTGCACGTTTCGAATGCTGCACATCCGCCAGTCAACCTCCCGGGGCCGTAGTCGGAACGGTCGCGGGCCGCGTTTCATAGCGCGTCGGCTTTCGCTTGAACCGTGTTCGTCAGCGGTTCTCCTGTGAGGGTATTCTGCTGTCTCTCAAGATGACTGGGTTGCTGAGTGCGGCCATGTGACCGGTTCGTGAACGCACCTCTGCGCGGACGAACGTCGAAGTTGGAGGAACAGGACGCGACAGTTCGCAGGTTCCGCTGTCGGGCAACAATTCTGAGTGAATTGGTCCTGCATCGGTGTGAATGGTGACGGTGCCGAACGGTACGCCATGGACGGTGGTCTGAACCGTGGCCGATTTGCCATGTGTATCGAGCTCGTCGCCAATCTCTGCGCACTGATCGTCAAGAGTTGCCATGAACGACAGGTCGACTGTGGTTGCGGCTGAGATCCAAGTCCGGCCAGCTTTGATGGATGTCAGGAGATCGTCTGTGTTCAATCGTTCGGCTGCAACGGCATTGTGGGGTGAGCCCATCTGGCTTCTCAAATGCGTATCACTGTTGCCGATCGCGGGGATCCAGCGCCCGGCTGGAACGTCGATGACTAGCTGCTGTGCCCAATGTGCAAGGGCTCGTTCGTTGTCTGCCTGCCACGGTAGATCTGAATCCCAAGCGCCGTTCCATACTTCGACGGCGTCGAACCCTTCGTGCGGGTACGCGAAGGTGCCCGACGGGTAGGGCGCGTATGGGTGTGCCACGACGCATATTCCTCCGGCGTCATGGACGAGGTCACGCTGGGCGTGGAGACCGACGACGTCGGTGTGTTGCCAGTCGACGAGATGTCCGGGTGGGAGTCCGAGTGCCAGCCAGTGTCCGTGAGGGGTGGTGACTTCTTCTCCGAGGATTACTGCGAACTCCTGAGCGATTTTCTCTTGTTGCCACGCGTGGTGAGCCGCTGTTGTGTTGTGGTCGGTAGTGGCCACGAAGTGCAACCCCAGTAGACGAGCGGTCTCCGCCAATTCCGGTGGAGTTTGCTCCCCGTCGGAGTAGGTCGAGTGGATGTGGCAATCACCTCGGAACCACAGACGCTCAGTGGGCTGTACTGGGTCAACCTTTTCGGGCATCACCACATCGTCGCAGAGTGCTCGGCTATAGACTTCTCGGCCATGGCCCTTCTGCTCGATCTCGACAACACTCTCGTCGATCGAGATGGGGCTTTCACGAATTGGACACCAAACCTATTGCGCCTGGGGTGGTGATGCCACAGACAATGAATGAGTCCAGACAATACGTAATCCCTTCTCGCCGTTGGGTCCAGATCGCATGCTCAATCGCGTCAGCCACCAACGATGTCGTCATCATCCTAGCCGTCCTCCAGCCCGGAATCTGCCGTGAGTGCACATCCATCACGAACGCGACATAAACCCAACCCGACCACGCCGAAACGTAAGTAAATCGGCGACCCACAACATTTTTGGCGTCACCGGGTTGAACCTCACTGCACCAGATTGTCCGCGCGATGTCCTTGTGGATCGGCGACGGCGGTGCGCTTGGTCATGCCTCTTCGTGCGCATTCGAGCCCGAAGACACCCATCAATCGTGCACCGTGCCACATCAATGCCCTCACTACGCATTTCCAGCCACACCTTGTGCGCGCCGTAGACCGAATAGTTCTCGGTATGCACGGCTGACCTCGGCTGTAGGTTCTTCGTCGCGCACGGTCCGCTGGCCCCTCGACTGCAGGAGCGGCACCCGAAGATGGTCGAACCAGTACGCCGGCGCCGCCGGTTCGCGCAGAATGGAAGTCGGCGCAGACACCGACGAACCACGGGAGCGATGCGATGATCCGACGACGGCTCGGCCAAGCATTGATGGTGATCGCACTCGCCTCCGCGGCCGTCTCGACCGCGCCCGTCCACGCGCAGGAACCGGCGCCAATCACGACGCCGGGCACAGTGACCGCGGCAACTTCCCTGCCGCACTCCTTCTGGATTCCCGGCGCCGCCAACGCATCAAAGCTCACGTACTGGTCCACGGGACCGCTGAACCAACCCGCGTTGAGTACGGGCGCGCTCTTCCTGCCCCCCGGCGATCCACCCGAAGGCGGTTGGCCGGTCATCTCGTGGGCTCACGGCACTGTAGGTATTTCCGACCAGTGCGCTCCCACCGTGACCGGGACCGTCGGCAGTCCATACCTCACGAACTGGCTCTCGCAGGGCTACGCGATCGTCGCGACCGACTACGTGGGGCTCGGCACGCCGGGAATCCACGCGTACCTGGACGGACCGTCGGCGGCGCACAGCGTGATCGACATGGTGCGTGCCGCGCGTGCGGTCGAACCGTCGCTCTCACCGCGGTGGTTGGCACTCGGACAGTCTCAGGGCGGGCAGGCCGCTATGGTCACGGCAGCGATCGCCACACGGTACGCACCCGAATTGGACTATCGGGGCGCGGTCGCGACCGGGGCGCCGTCCAATCTGGAGAACCTTGCACCACTCGTGGGGCCGGACTTTCCCCGCTTGCCACTGACCGGCAGCACCGTGTTCGTTTCGTACCTCTTGGCCGGACTGCGGGCGGCGCGACCCGATCTCGACATCGATCGCTACTTGACACCACGCGGCACGGATGCCCTGACCCGAGCCGAAACCGACTGCTACCAGGACATGGCATCGGGCCTCGGCGACGTCACGATCGGCGATCTGGTGAACCGGCCCCTCGACGATCCCGCGGTGCTGGCTGCTGCTCGCGGCATGCTGGAAATCCCGACGACCGGGTACGACCGGCCAGTGTTCCTCGGGCAGGGGCTGACGGACGAGATGGTGCCGGCACCGCTGGCTTTGAAACTCGCAGCCGAACTCGCCGCCAACCGCCAGCCAGTTACATTCCGCACATATCCGACCGGTCATATCGAGACGATGCGGGCAGCGCTCCCCGAAAGCCTCTCCTTCGCCTCGAACCTCGTCCAACCGTAGGTGATCATGCGTTTCGTGAGAGCTTGTCCGACCCACTTTTCATCTTCTCAGCACCGTCAGGAGTGCGCGGATGACCGAGGATCTGCCGAAGCCGAGCGTTGCAGCTATGGCGTCGAGGCTCTTGCCCTCGCCGCAGGTTGGACCGTCACCGAACATCGGGAGCGAGGCGCGTCAATAACCATTGACCTCAATATCGCAGGTCCTTGGGGGACCGCGGGTCTAGACACGTACAGCGTCCAGGCGATCGACTTCGACGTTACGGATCGCTTGGGTACACAGGAAGCTGAATCCAGCGGGCTGCCAGGGGTGTGGTTCAACGGACTGACTGATCGATTGTCGACTGAGCTTGGGCTACCTCCTCGTCGTGGGGAGGACAGCATGCGGTGGGACCTGTCTACCGTGGTGGTCACTGCCTATCGGGGGAAGCGGGACAACTTCGTGAACATTGCAAGCCCTCAATACCGAGCAGATGAAGACCAAATCGACGAGTACATCGTCAATTAGAGCCCGACGAGGAGGTGTAGCACGGAAATATCGCTACAGCCACCCTATCCGCGCATACGTGTGCACCGCCCCGTCTCGCCGGTCTTCAGGAAGAATTCGACTGGTCGGAGGCCGTCGACAGCATCGATCCATTCCAGCCACAGTGCGATGCGACCAGGCGTACCGACTTTGACCGTTCTGCTGAAATATTGTTCCTGGCGACAGAATTCGACTGAGCCTGGTCAGGAGATGGCCTAGGTCGCTAGTCCTCGTCCTCGTACTCCGGTTCAGGCTCATCCATCCATGCTTGATATTCCGGACTCTTCAGACGCAGGTGGATCGCACTGACACCCCGGTTCAGTGTGATGACCGCTTTCGGCAGGTCCCATCTGAGAGCTGCCTTTGGTTCGGGTTTGGCGCTCGTGGCTGTCCCCAGGAGTGCGGTAAATGCCACATCGAGGTTCGTGAACCCTTCGACCAGCAGCGGGCGCACCACTGTCATGGGCGTAGCGTCATCTGCCACGTCCGAGACGAAGATTGAGATGTAGCGCATCGAACGGTTACGCCCGAACATTATCGATTCGGGCTGACCAACACGGAGGCCGGTCCGCATCGAGGCGCCGGTTTGATCCAATTCAACGACCTCCCATCCAGCCTGTGCGCAGAAGGGTTCCAGATCGTCGACGGCCCAGGTCCAGTCGAATTCTGCGGCGAGGCGGGCAATGCGGGCGGCGCCCTCGATGTCGACGTGCATGCGTGGATGCTATCTGCGAGTGTCAACATGACCTGCACCTGGAACGGACGCTCCTAGGAATTACACGCTGTCAGAGAACTCGGCCGCCGCGGAGGTAGAGCTGCGCTGAACGCTGAGGTCAGAGATCCCGCGCCGAGTGTCGCAGCGGCGAGGACGCCAATGTGCCTGCCGCGATGGCGAACACGATGGTGACGCCGATCAGGGTGGGGCCTTCGCCGATCGCGCCGACCAACAGGCCTGCTGTCACGGCACCGAGGGCGGCCATGGTGCGGTTGACGGAACGCCGGGCGGCATTCACGCGCCCGAGAAGCTCATCCGGAGTGAGCGCTTGCCAATAGCCCATCTCGTTCGCGTTCTCCGCGCCTGCCGCCAAGCCCTGCAGGCCAAGAGCTGCGAAAAGCAGGAGATGGCCAACAAGTGTGTCGGTCGCGAAGGTAACGAGAAGCCAGGTGAGGGGATACAGCGAGCGGGCGAGGATGACCGTTCGTCCTGGTCCGATGCGCGTGCCGATCGCATGTGCACTGGACGCTCCGAGGAGGCTTGCGACACCGAACGTCGTCAGAAGCAGGCCGTATGTGTAGGCGCTGAACCCGAGTGAGCGGAGGGCGAAGAGAGACAGCACAGTCAACGCGGCTCCGTTGGCGAGGAACCACACGTGTGTCGATATTGCGAGCGGGTTGAGAGTGCGGTGGCGGTAGGTGAATCTCAGACCCTCACGCATTTCGTTCATCAGGTTGCGGGAGCGAGAAGCGGGTCGCGGCTCGTCTACGTCGAGACCGGAATTGAGTGCGGCATCAGCGAAATAGCTGATTGCGTCGACGGCAATCACCACGGGAGCGCCGAGCAGGCCTACGAGTGCGCCTCCGACCGTTGGCCCCAATGTCGTTGCTGCTGCGTCGGCTTGGTCGAGTCGAGCGTTTGCTTTCACCAGTTGGCTGCGTGGAACCAGTCGGGGTAACAAGGACTGCATCGCAGCGAAGCCGAACACCGAGAAGGAGCCGAACAACAGCAACACGATGACCAGGACCCAGATGTGCAGAAGGCCGGCGAGCCACAGAAGCGGAACAGTGCCGAGTGCTACCGCTCGACCGACGCTGGCCCACACTAGGATTGGCTTTCGTCGCCACCGATCGACGTAAACCCCCACGAACAACCCGAGCACCGCATAAGGAATCAACTGAGCCGCGTTCACCATACCGACTTCGAAGGGCGTCGCGTCCAGAAGCTGCACTACCAAAATGGGCATCGCCACAGCTGTCACCGACGAGCCCGCCGAACTGATCACCGCGGCCGTGAGGAAGCGGCGAAATGATGAACGATTGACGGCCGGAGAAACCTCACTCATCGCTTCTACTCACGATGCCGCCACATGTCCGACTCCGCAGGTCCGTCTCATGAAGGGGACTGTAGTCGAGCACGCTCGATATTCGAGGGAAGGCATCACCATGATCGAAACAGCTTCTTTCACAAGCTTTGTCGTGATACCCCGCGCCGGAGAACACGGCGGGTACGAGAACGAGTGCTTCACCCATTACGTCCAAGGCAACGGCGGCCGCTGCTGCCTGCGAGGACCGATGGTCCAGTCGGACGCGGAATGGCTCGCGAACAAGATGAATACACAGTGGGCGGACCAACCAAGAAGGCCCGCAACGTATTCGGTCTGGGCCTCACTGCTGTACTCCTACACCGGGCAGGACGCTCCGGCACCTTCATCAGAACCGGCTTAGCACCCTTGGTGTATCGGTACGCCCACTGACCGCCCTCCAACATCACCGCCTGCCTGGCCCTCGTCCGGGACCGGGCTCCACGCTGCAGTCTCATCCGGTTCTGCGCTCTCGCTCAACTCGGTATTGTCTCAACTTCCGAAAACCGGCCGAATCCAGTACAAACCCGCGCACAGTAGAAGGCGCGAGTGCCGCCACCGGAAAGCCAGTGCCGCCGATGCTCGCCCCACTTGGGCATCCACCAACGGGGGCGCGCTGGCATATTGACTGAACTAGCGGATCGAATCATTGCAGGTCGGGGTCGTGCTGATGCTTTCCTCAGTATGTGCAGCGAGACGCACCGGGAGGATTTTGCAAGGCTCGTCGTTCCCGACGTGGGGCGGCTGATTTCGGCCGGTTCCGAAGCAGAGCCGTATCGGTTGCTCGATGCGTCAGGCGAGGTAATCGGCACAGAGACCCTATTTTTCGAGGAACTTTAAGCGTGTGATCGGTCGTCGTGGTCGGCGACGATCCGATCGTACGGGCATGACTTGTTGCGGTGGTGGAGTTTTCTCGCAGCAGTCGACGTGGGAGGGGAGAGCGACTCCCACGGAGAGCCGTGATTTTGCGCGTTGGATGAAGATTGCGGATAAACCCAGGCGTGAACGCTGGCGGAGCGTGGCGAAAGAGTCTCCGGCACAACACCTGTAGGGGGAACGCGGTCTCGAGTGGTCAACGAGGTCACCGGCAAACCGCTCTTACCTGCATCTTCGGGGTCAACACCTTGTCGCAACAGGAGAA
This sequence comes from Rhodococcus sp. P-2, assembly GCF_016598535.1. GTDB lineage: Bacteria > Actinomycetota > Actinomycetes > Mycobacteriales > Mycobacteriaceae > Rhodococcus_F > Rhodococcus_F baikonurensis. The sequence goes on from NZ_CP066779.1 coordinate 5,729,355, forward strand.
CCACCAAACTCCGCTGGCGTGAAAGGATGCTATTCATGCCCGCTCTCGTCGGTCCCGATTCCTCGCCGAATATGTTGAGCTGCCGCAACCAACCCGTCTTGTCGGGTCCCAAGATTCTCCTGCGACCGTGGGTCGACAGCGACGCCAGTTCCGTAGTCGATGCGTACTCCGACCCTGACATCCAGCGGTGGAACATGCGCGCTATGAACGACATCGACGAAGCCCGAAGTTGGATCCGATCATGGCGGACACAATGGTCGGCCGACAGCGACGCAGGCTGGGCCATCACCACCGACCGAGGGGACGTCGCCGGATCTGTCTCACTACGAACCGTGCATTCACCATCGTCGAGCGCACAGATCTCGTACTGGCTTCGGCCGGCAATGCGAGGCTCAGGCCTTGCCGCCCAAGCGGTCGAGACAGTGAGCGCGTGGGCTTTCGCCACCGCAAATTTTCAGCGGTTGTGGTTGACACACTCGGTACATAATCAAGCCTCCTGCGCAGTCGCCCACCACGCTCACTTCCAGCAGGAAGGCACGTTGCGGAGGTACATGCTGCACGCAGACGGATGGCACGACGTGCACCTGCACGCCAGAATCGCCTGAATAGCCCCAGCTATGACCAACTCACCCGAACGAGACAATCCCTGGGACACCGGAGACCCTGCTGTCAGATTCGACCTTCGACAGCAAGCCTTCGGCCTGCACAGGCACCAGCAATCTTCCATGCAGTACGACGAACACCATCAGCCCAATACTTCAGAAAATGCGCAAAGATGCAGTCCACATTGGTATCAACGCCGCGAACCCCCCCAGGCGTTTGTCTCAGAATCTCACCATGCCCGAATTTTGTCTCGTATTTTCGGCGATGGCAGCAATCACCCGGCTGAAATCGATGCAGAGGACGTGGGGAACTTGCGGTTCGTGTCGGCGTGTTGATCCAAATCGGGCCCGGGTTCGACGCAGTCGGCCACTGGGTTCGAGTTTCCTACTGCCCGCATCGGTCCTCACAGTGAAAAATACGCGAGGCAATTTCGCGTTTTCGTCTATCGGAACCATGCCGACAATGCGGTGGCAAGACCGTCCTCGGTGCCTGGTGGGCAGATCTGGTCGGCTGCGGCAAGCACGGAAGCGGGTGCGTGACCCATGGCCACGCCGTGAGCTGCCCAGTCCAGCATTTCCAGGTCGTTGATGCCGTCACCGACGGCTAGGGTCCGTGTTGCGGCGACGCCGAGGTCGATGCGCAGCCTTTCCAGCATCGCAGCCTTGCTTACGCCGGCTGCGGTCAAGTCGGCCAGTGGTTCGTCTCCGTAGCACAGGCTTCGAATGCCGGGGAGGTCGAGAGCAGACAAGATTTCGGTCAGCTCCTGCCCACTGCGTCCAGGCCAGTGGATCGCAAGTCGAGTGGTCGGCGTGGTTGCAAGTTCGTCGACATCGACCAGCTCGACCTCGCCGTGGTGCATATCCGCGTCGTCGACACGGCCGGTTGCTCTGACCCCGATGCCCGGGTTCTCGGCTACGAAGATCGCGCCGGGCAGTTGTTCGCGTAGTACCGCGATGGGAGTGCGTAAATCGAAGACCACTTGCTCCGCGATTTTCCCGGTTGCGGCATCGATCAGCACGGCCCCGTTGGAACAGATCGCGAACCCTGTCATGATGTCGAGCTCGAGTAGGAACGGTCGTGTGGCGGGGGCGAGTCTGCCGGTGCACAGCACGACGTGGGCTCCGGATCGAACAGCGGCCCGCACAGCCGATCTCACTGCGATGCTGATCGTTTCGTGCGCGAGTGGATTCGTGTCCTCCGCGACGTGCAGGGTGCCGTCAATGTCGAGGGCAATCATCATCGGGTGGCCGGATTCGAAAACCAAGGGTCATCCTTCGATAGTGTCAACTCGACAAAATTCATCGGTAGACCGTGTGTAGGTCGGTTCGGGTGCAACATACTCGAATCGGTATTCGTCGCCCAAACAGAACCAGTGTCCGCCACGTCATCGGCACCGTCCACACACTCGGCGGGCGCGGCATCGCATTCCGCTCCCTCACAGAAGGATTCGACACCACCGAGGAGGGACGGTGGTTCCTGAGCTGCGGTCACCGGATCACGCGAGGCCGCCCGCGGCCATTAAATGCCCGAATCAGAAATGTCAGACCTGGTTAGTGAACTCCCCACAAGGTGAGGCGGGTTTCTCGGACACGCTGTCGATTCGACAACTGTTGAAATCGATTTCGCTCCGGAACTGTTTTCTGTCGGCGGACGAGGGTTGGCTTGGTGATCTGCTCTCATTTCTCAGTCGCATAAGGGAACATGTCTCATCCTCCGGTGCCTCAGAAACAGCCTTGGTCTCAACAGTTCACGGCCGATTCTGAGACTGACAGCGAAATCCGAGACCGCAGTCGGCGAACCAAAGAGGGCTTTCCACTCCGGTTGAAGGGTCCCTGGCTGGTATGCCTCGTATGGCCCACGAGATGGCCTGCAAAAAAGGTTTCCGGCGGATTGAGCCGCTACTGTGCAAAGAGTCGGAAACGGTCGTCGCGAATGGCGGCTGCCACTCGTTGGGCACTCTGTTCTACCTCGTCGCCCGACGTGTCCAGTACATGATCGTCGAGCTCGCCGAGGTCGGAGAACTGATCCCACATCGAGAGGATTGGCCCCTCGTCGATCAAGGCGCTTGGTGCGGTTCGGGCTTGAGCTCGCTTCAGCGTGATGTCGCGCTGCGGCCGGAGCACGATGTAGTGGACCGCCAAGTTCGGCTGCTGCGTCGCGTGAGTTCGGAAGTGAGGGAGCATCCACGGCCCGATGATTCCGTCGATCACCGTGGTGAAGTCGCCGCGCGCATAGGTATAGGCGGCGCCAGCGACCACATCCATGACAGTCTGGTTCTGCGCATCGGAGGTGGGATCGTACGGAGGTATCGCGCCCGAAACAATGCAGTGCCAGAAGTCGTCCGTGTGCAGATGAACGCCTTTGCTGTAACCGCGGGCAAGTTTCGCGGCGAGGGTCGACTTCCCTGCCCCTGGTGGGCCGGTCAGAATGATCACTTGTGCGCTCACGCACCACAACCTATCCCTATCTCGACGGCTGAAGCACCCGATTTTCCCGGCGTAGGTCCAGTATTCTCACCGAACGACGCAGCGACGTCGTGCGTAGCTTCGCCGCCGTCGTGCTCGCGGTTTGGTCGCAATGCACGCGGATCGTGCGTTCTCGTGCGGGTAGTGCAATGCACGGCTGGGCGGAGAGTTTCGTGGTTGTCGACGCCGTCGATGGCGGCGTCGAAGTCCCCTATGGCATCTCCGATGGAGATACATCCAACCCCGGGTCAGCTTCGCCGGAAAGTCGAGTATGGTCCGGTCATGGGCCGACTCACAGAACTACTCAAGTCCGTAAGATCACTCGGATCACGCAAGGACACCGCCGCCAAGCAGGAAAAACGCGCACTGGATCGGTGGGAAAACGAAGGCGGCCCTGTCGCAGAGGATCCACGACAACGCTGACCCCGGACGAGTGCCAGCGCGCCTGGACGGATCAACCCAGCCAGAATTGGCCGCAAACTTCCTGATCGGCGCCGGCAGCGCAGACCTCGACGCACACGGAAGTGCAACAGACGTTTTCGACGGCTGAGTTCGGTCGCACTACGTCGTGGGCAGTGACGAATCCCCGTGGTGACCAGTGGCTATGACGACCACCTGAACAACAGCGTCTTCAGGCATCTCGGGGTAGTAGTTGACCCGGAGTTGTCTTGCGAAATTCGTCATGTCGGTGCCGGGTGGCTGGCGAGCTGCTAGCGGCGACAGATGAGCGAGATCGTACGTTTCTACAGCGGTGACCTGTCCTGCAAGGGGGCGGGCGGTCGGGTGATTATCGAAGATGAAAATTGCCGGCCCTTCGTGTATGTCTTCGCGCCAGCGGACGGTGGAAACTTTCGCGCCAGAAACCACTGCCGTGTAATGCTTCTGATCAAAGTGCACGGTTTGAGCAGGCGCGCCGGTCGTCATGTTCGCATTGTCCACTAAGCGTCTGCTCCGGACCATAGATCGAACGAAGAATCGCGTTCAACCACTCCCCGCCCGGTAAGCCCGTCCTGCTCCCAACTGCTTGTCACTGATATTCGCCGACTTCCGAGGCTGCAGATGTTCACCGGATGCGTTCTCGCAGGATGCTCGAACCTCGTGGCCGAGGTCGGTTGTGCCCGAAGCAATCAACAATGCTGGCCGTGCGATCAACTCCGCATCTGTACCCGCGTGAGCGGTCAAGGGGAGTGCCGTGTCAACCGACGTGGACGTGGGGCCGTCGGGACTGATCGGGTTCGGCGCGCCGTAGAACCTCACGGGTCACCGGAGCCGTCTCACCCTCACCGATGAAGAGGAATCGGAGTAGGTACATGATCGGATTTCCCTCCGTCCACTCGAAGTAGACGTCGGGAATCACGCCGGTGATGTCCCTCGTCCGCAGGAGAACCGCCGCAATGGTGTTGGGGACGGCAGGGCTGTCGACCCAGAGAATCCGGTGCTCGCCGCGCTGTCGTCCGTGGACGAGGAGGTCGGTGCTGAATTCGGAGGAGTCCGTGACGTTGACTTCGATGAAGATGATCGACTCCGCCTCCGGGATGTTGCTTTCGGCGCGCTGCTGCGATTCCTTCTGCCGATACTCGTCCTCGTCGAGACGATCGACGTCGTGCGCCACCATCGCGAGGTAACCCTTCTCGGCTGCCTCGGCGATGAATTGCAGCGCCGTCTCGTCGAATTCGACGGAGGTTGCCCGTAGCTCGAAGGCTCGCGAGATCCGGGAAAGAAAGGACACCACCATGATCGCGGCGATGAAGAACGACGCCACTTTCACACCGTCCGGGCGTTCGAAGATGTTCGCGATGGTCGTGTAGACGAACAGAACCGCGACAAAACTGAACCCTACGAACAGTTTTCGCTGTCCGTGCTTGCGAGCAGACAGTGCAACGGCGACGGTCGCCGACGAGATGAGCACAAGGACACCGGTTGCGTACGCGGAACTCTGAGCGTCGACACCGGCGTCGAAGTAGATCGTGACAGTGATGGCGATGACGCTGAACACGAGGACCAGCGGACGCACGGCGCGGGCCCACGACGGCGCCATGCCGTAGCGGGGCAGATACCTCGGAACGAGATTGAGCAACCCTGCCATTGCCGACGCACCGGCAAACCAGAGGATCAGGATCGTGCTGAGATCGTAGACAGTTCCGAAGATCTCACCCAGATAGTCGTGCGCGAGGAAGGCAAGCGCGCGACCGTTGGCAGCGCCTCCGGGCTGGAACTCGTTCTCCGGGATCAGGATGGTGGTGACCAGGCTCGACGTCAGCAGGAATCCACTCATGATCAGCGCCGCCGTGGTGAGCAGGCGCCGTGCGCCTTTGATGCGGCCGCGTGGATTCTGTTCGGTGTCGTGCGGCTCGCCCTTGATCTGCGGCATGACCGCGACGCCGGTTTCGAAGCCGGACAGGCCGAGCGCCAACTTCGGGAAGACGATCAGCGCTATCAGGATCATCATCGCCGGGTTTCCGTGCTCGGTGGTCATGGCGCGCGTCCAGTCGGTGACCAACGACGGCGCAGTCGCGATGTGCCACAAACCCACGGAGATGACCACCACGTTCAAGGCGAGGTAGACGGCGACCAATCCGACCGCGATACCGATGGCTTCGGTGAAGCCGCGGAGGAATACCGCAGCGAGGAGCGCAAGCAAAACCAGGGTGACGGCGACGGTGTGACCGGAGAGAAAGGTTGGTGCAAAAGGATTCTCGACGAGGTGCGCCGTGGCGTCGGCAGCCGAGAGCGTCATGGTGATGAGGAAATCGGTGGCCGCGAAGCCGAGAAGCACGAGAACGAAGATCTTGCCGCGCCACTTGGGGAGCAGCTTCTCGAGCATGGCGATCGAACCCTCGCCGTGCGGACTCTCGCGGGCCACTCGCCGGTAGACCGGGAGCGCACCGAACAGCGTCAGCAGGATCAATACGACTGTCGCGACGGGAGCCAACGTGCCGGCCGCCAGCGCCGCGATACCGGGTTGGTAGCCGAGAGTGGAGAAGTAATCGACACCGGTCAGGCACATCACCTTCCACCACGGGTGGCGCTTCTCCTTCTTCGGCGCCATCCGGTGTGGCCCCAGATGTCCGGCGGGTTCCTCGGTGATGTCCGCGAGCAGCCAGGCCTCGGTGCGTTGTTTCACAGACGGAACCGGGTTTTCAGCCGGGACCTCGTTGTCGGCTGCGGTCACCACGGCGTCACGGCTTCAGATACACATCGTTGAGTGTGACTGTCCGCAGGTTCCGGCTCCGGATGATGTCCACCAGTTGCGGATACACGTGGGTCACGGGCAGATAGTTGAGGTGTCCGATCACTATGGCCCGCGGATTGAAGTACTGGTTCGCCATTTGGAGGATGTACTCCTCGGTGATCAACGAAGAATCCGACAGTGACCCGAACCAGAGGGTGGGCACGGTGTAGCCGACGCTTGCGGCCACGGAATCGACTGTCGCGTTGTGCCTTCCGTACGGCGGTCGAAAGTACGGCGCCGCGTCCACACCGTAGGTGTTGCGCAGGAACGTTCCGTTCTTCGTCAGCTCGTCGGCGATCTGCTGCTTCGACACGGACGTCAGATCCGGGTGCGAGTAGGTGTGATTGCCGAGCTGAATTTGTCCGCTCTCGACCAGCGGTCTCAGAAGTCCGGCGTTTTCGGTCCACGAGTTGTATTGCCCGTTGACGAAGTACGTCAAACGGATACCGGTGTCTTTTGCGAACTGTGTGTAGAGGCGCACGACTTCGGAGCTGGCCCCGTCGTCAACCGTCAGGGCGAGCAGATCTCCGCCACCTGGCAGGGCGGTCAACGAACCGCCACCGGGCAGCGGCACCCGGGCAGACGGCGGTGGAGGCGGCAACAAGGCGGGCGGCAGATCGGGGACAGGCGCGGGGTCCGCTGGTTCGTCGGCTGCGGCGACCGCCGTCCCGACCGAACGTGACGAACAAGCGGTTCCCATGGTCACCGCGGCGGTTCCGGTCAGGGTTGCTGCTGCGAGGGCACTGAGGAAGCGTCGGCGGTCCACAGGGCGGAGCCTAGAGCAGATTTGCCCAATTCGGACTTCATTCTCAGCGTTCTTTCAGCGAATGACCAGCTGTGTCCGGTATCGACAGGTTCTACTCAGGAACGGTGGATAGCGTGTCGGCCGTGGAACCGCGACCTCGACACTCGGCAAGCAGGCACAGGCGTAGGCGTCAACCGCAGCGGTCGACGCTCTCGGTGGGGCGCAAGCTGGCGGCCGCCTCCTTGTCGACGACGATTCTGGTGGGCGTCGGAATCGGGTGGTACGTGCAGTCGGATCTCACGTCGGGGCTGTATCGATCGGACGCGCTCTCCGCTCTCGGTGACGACGCCGGCAGTTCACCAGGCGGGGATACCAACATCTTGTTGATCGGGCTCGACAGTCGTAAAGCGATGGACGGCAGCGATCTGCCGGCAGAGTTCGTCACCGACAAGTTGCATGCGGGGGACAGCGACGTGGGTGGGTACAACACGAACACGCTTATCCTGCTCCATGTTCCGGGCGACGGCGGCAAGGCCAGTGCGGTGGCGATCCCACGCGACGATTACGTCGCGGTGCCCGGCTACGGAATGGCCAAGATCAAGGAAGCCTACGGAATGGCGAAGGCTGACGCGGACGCCAAACTCGTAGCGGACGGTGTGACGGATCCTGCTGCGCGAGAACAGCAAGCACGGGAAGTCGGAAGGCGCTCGACATTGACCACCGTGCAAAATCTGCTCAAGGTTCCGATCGATCACTTTGCCGAAGTGAACCTGATGGGCTTCTACGACGTCGTCTCGGCTATCGGCCCCGTTCAGGTGTGCCTCAACAATCCGGTGCAGGACGACTTCTCGGGTGCCAACTTCCCGGCCGGGATCCAGACTCTCGATGCGTCACAGGCACTTTCGTTTGTCCGTCAACGCCACGGTCTCGACAACGGGGACTTGGATCGCACCCATCGGCAGCAGGCATTCATCAGTGCGGTGATTGCCAACCTGAAGGGCTCCGGCGTCATCGGCAACATTCCGAAGATGACGGCACTCGCCGACGTGGTGAAGAAGGACGTGGTGATCGATTCCGCCATGGATCCCGTCCGATTCGCTTCTCAGGCAAGCGCTCTCGCGGGTGGGAACATCGACTTCTACACCCTTCCGATCGAGGGATACGAGACCGTCGACGGCCAGGACGTCAACACGGTCGATCCGGCGCGTCTGCGTAGTGAAGTGTCGAGGATCTTCGCGGGAGGCGACTCTGCGTCTGCACCTGCGATGGACACCGCGATCTCGACCGGGAACGAAGTTGTGGACATCCGCAACGGAACCGCGACGGACGGGTTGGGTGCCGCGTTGGCGTCGGAGATGAAAGCGTCGGGAGTCGAAGTCGGCGAGGTGAGCACCGCACCTCCGACGGCAAAGTCGGTGGTCAGCTATGGGGTCGGCGCCAAAGCCGTCGCAGAGGCGCTGGCCGAGCAGTTGGGTGTGGTCGCGGTGTCGAACGAGCAGGCAGCGGCCGAATCAGTGTCTGTACTGATCGGCGAGGACAATGCGCAGACCGTGTTCTCGACTGCTCCGGTGCAACCCGGTCCGTCGGTATCGGCCGGGACCGTTCCCGACACGGGAGCGCAGGGATCACCCATCCGAGCCGACGCGAATGGCGGCATCCCCTGTGTGGACTAACTCTCAGGTAATTCGCACGAAACTCACGCTGACTTCTTCGGTCTGCGGGTCTACATTGGAGAAGTCGAACTCGGTCGGGTACTTCACCTTTGGGGTACCTGACTGAGATTGCGTAGTTGAAAGGATCACCGACATGGCTACAACAGCAGCGGTACAGAATCCGACACGCTCACGTGCCAGGACCATGTCCTTGTCCGAGTACGTGGCCGAGCATCCGGCGCAGCGCGTTTTCCCGCCCACGAGTGAGCGGGCGGCCAGGATGGCGATGCTCATCATGTTCGCCCTGATGGCCGTCACCCTCGTCGTACTGGTACTCGACGAGGCAGGAATTTTCGGATGAAGGCAGCGGTCTTCGGCTGAGCCCGACCTTTAGTTACTCTTGAGTAATGACTGAACAGAAGAGCTGGAATGCGTTCACCGTCGAGCGCGAAGACAACATCGCCCAGGTGACGCTGATCGGGCCGAGCAAGGGCAACGCGATGGGGCCGGATTTCTGGAGTGAACTCCCCGAAATCTTCGCCGACCTCGACGCCGATCCCGAGGTGCGTGCAATCGTCATCGCCGGTTCCGGCAAGCACTTCTCGTTCGGCCTGGACCTGCCGGCGATGAGCGGTGAATTCGGTGCCGTCCTCGCGGACAAGGCTCAGGCAGGCCCGCGCACCAAGTTCCACGCCATGATCAAGCGCATGCAGTCGGGCATCAATGCCGTCGCAGACTGCCGCAAGCCCGTCGTCGCAGCTGTGCAGGGCTGGTGCATCGGCGGCGGCGTCGACCTCATCACGGCAGCAGACATCCGCTACGCGAGTGCCGACGCCAAGTTCAGCATCCGCGAGGTCAAGGTCGCGATCGTCGCGGACATGGGCAGCCTCGCGCGTCTGCCCGCGATCATCGGCGACGGACACCTGCGTGAATTGGCTCTGACCGGCAAGGACATCGACGCAGCGCGCGCGGAGAAGATCGGTCTCGTCAACGACGTGTTCGAAGACGCCGACGCAGTACTGGCCGCGGCGCGCGCGACCGCCAAGGAGATTGCTCTCAACCCGCCGCTCGTGGTCCACGGCATCAAGGACGTGCTCGATCACACCCGCAGCGCGGGCGTGAACGACAGCCTTCGCTACGTCGCGGCCTGGAACGCGGCGTTCCTGCCTTCGCAGGATCTGACCGAGGCCATCACCGCCGTCTTCCAGAAGCGCCCGCCGGTCTTCCAGGGTGAGTAGGAACTGCAAGGGCGAGTAAAAACAGCACAAAAAATCCCCGCACATCTTCCGATGTGCGGGGATTTCTGCAAGGCCTGAGAACTCGAGCTCAGTGACCGCCGTCGGCAGCGAGACGCTTGATCGAAGCCTCGATCTCGGCCTCTGCCTCGGCGCGGCCGACCCAGTTGGCTGCCTCGACGTGCTTGTTCGGCTCGAGGTCCTTGTAGTGGACGAAGAAGTGCTTGATCGCGTCGAGCTCGAACTGTGAGATGTCACCCAGATCCTGGATGTGATCCCAGCGGGGGTCGCCGGCCGGAACGCAGAGGACCTTGTCGTCTCCGCCGGCCTCGTCGACCATCTTGAACATCGCGACTGCGCGAGCCTCGACGATGACGCCGGGGAAGACCGACTCGGGGAGCAGGACCATGGCGTCGAGCGGATCGCCGTCCTCACCCAGGGTGTTTTCGATGAAGCCGTAGTCGGCCGGGTAGCCGAAAGCTGTGTAGAGGTAGCGATCGAGTTTGACGCGACCGGTTACGTGGTCGACCTCGTACTTGTTGCGCTGACCCTTGGGGATCTCGATGGTGACGTCGAACTCCACGCCGATTCCTCGCTGTCGTGTCGGTAATGATTCGTCGGAAGGATATCGGGTCAAGGATAAGGTTGCCTGACCACCCAGTAGGCAGAGCACAGACGGAGGGGCGTTGGCGGGCCAAGGAAAGAAGAAGATCGGCTCGTTGGAAGAGAGTCGACGGCGTAACTTCCGCATCCTTCTGGCGGTCGGTGCAGTTGTTGTACTGGCCGTCGCCGGAGTTGTCGTCGTGAAACTCGGTACGTCGAACGACACTGCCGGCAGTGCGACCGTGACTACGTCGCCGCAGCCTGCGCTCGTGACGCCGTCACCTCAGGTGGTGCCCGTCCCGACGGACGCACCGATCCCCAGCGCGTCGGGAATCGCTGCGGCGATCGGCCCGGCCGTGGCCAACCCGGATCTGGGGAAGTTCACCGGAGTCGTGGCTGACGCATTGACCGGCAACGTTCTGTGGAGCGCAGACCCGTCGACGCCGATGACGCCTGCGTCCACGACGAAGGTGCTCACCGCATCGGCGGCATTGCTGAAGTTGCCGCTCGACCACAGGCTGTCCACGACGGTGGTGCCCGGATCGAGCCCCGGCCAGATCGTTCTGGTCGGCGGCGGGGACCCGACGCTGACGGCGACGCCGAAGGGGCAGAGCGGGTACTACGCCAACGCCGCTCACATCGCGGATCTCGTCGACCAGATCAAGGCTGCCGGTACGCCGGTGACCAGCGTCGTCGTGGACTCGAGTTTGTTCAAGGGGGACAACATGGCCACCGGCTGGTTCCCCGCTGACATTGCCGCGGGCTACATCACTCCGATCGAATCGGTGATGATCGAAGGCGGTCGGTACGACGGCACTCAAGACGAGTCGCCCCGTTCGGAGACTCCCGCGTTGGACGCGGGCAAGGTCCTCGCTCAGGCACTCGGCGTCGATCCCGCCAACGTGAGTCTCGGCGCGGCGCCTGCCGGTGCCAAGCCGATCGCCACTGTGCAGTCGGCGCCGCTGAGCGACCGGCTGCTGCAGATGATGGAACATTCCGACAACGTGCTCGCCGAGACCATCGGGCGTGAGGTCGCGATTGCCTCCGGAATCGAAGCCTCGTTCACCGGAGCCGTCGACGCGACCGGTAAGACCTTGCAGGCGGCCGGGTTCGACTACACCGGAGTTTCGCTGCACGATTCCAGCGGACTGTCCGTCGACGATCTCATTCCCGCTCAGGTACTCGATCGCGTCATGACGGCTGCGGCCGGTGACGGTGATCCGAAGCTTCGTCCGCTGCTGGACTACCTTCCGGTGGCCGGCGGAACGGGAAGTTTGTCCGACCGCTACGCGTCCGGAAACCGAACCGGTGCGGGTTGGGTACGCGCCAAGACGGGAACTCTCTCGACGGCCAGCGCGTTGTCAGGATTCGTGGTCGATCAGAACGGGCGAGTGCTCACCTTCGCACTGATGTCCAATGACCGGCCGCCAGAAGTGAGCCGTCCTGCCCTGGACGCGATTGCCGGAGCATTGAGGAATTGCGGGTGCCAATAGTGGCCGAAAAGACTCCACACGATGATGAATCCTCGGCTCCGCTCGGTGGTGCCGTCGACTGGAGTCTTGCCGCCAAAGCCGGGATAAAACTGGCGCGCGGCGGCCCCGCGATGTCTCGCTACACGGCCGAAACGGCAACCGCAGAACTCGCCGAAGCGTCCAAGCGTGCAGAACTGCCGGTTCGTGAGGTGACCGGTTTGGCCGACGGCCTACCGGTCCCGGCCGCTGACGTGCTCGACCGGGCCGGGTGGATCACGGCGGCCTCGCGGTCGATGGCGCATCTCACCGGCGCCGACCCCGACGGCAGTGGCAATCTCATCGTCGGAAAGCCGGCGGGCTTGCAGGCCGGAGCAATGCTGGCGTACCTGTCTTCGGCGATCCTCGGGCAGTACGACCCGTTCACCGGCGAGCACGGCACGCTGCTCCTGGTCACACCGAACATCGTCTCCGTCGAACGGTCCCTTCGGCTGAATCCGAGTGACTTTCGGTTGTGGGTCTGCCTGCACGAGGTCACTCACCGGGTCCAGTTCTCTTCCTCGCCGTGGCTCGCGGAGTACATGAAGGAATCCGTCGAAACGCTCGGAGCGACGGTGGACGAGTCGATGACCGACGTCGTCGGGCGCCTCGCCGCCGAGCTGCGTTCGCGGAAGGAACCCGACTCCAGTGACGGTGCGACGGCGGGCGGGATCATCGGCCTGCTGCGTGCCTCGCAGGCAGAACCCCAGCGTGACGCGCTGGATCGGATGCTCGTGCTCGGCACCCTCCTCGAAGGGCATGCCGACCACGTGATGGACGCCGTCGGCCCTGCCGTGGTGCCGTCGGTGGCCACTATCCGCGCAGCCTTCGACAAGCGTCGGCAGCGCAAGTCCAACCCCGTGCAGCGGATCATCAAGATGCTGCTCGGCATGGACGCCAAGATGGCGCAGTACGTACGCGGCAAGGCCTTCGTCGACGCGGTGGTCCTCAAGGTCGGCATGGAGCAGTTCAACACCATCTGGGCCGGGCCCGAGACCTTGCCGTTGCTCGACGAGATCGACAATCCCGACGCGTGGGTAAAGCGCGTTCTCGGCTAGATGCTGCTGCCTGAGACGCCTGCCCTACTCGCGTTGCGACAGGCTGTGCGGGCGTGGACGGTCGCATACGAGCCACGACGCCGTGTGGTCGTCGCCCTGTCCGGGGGAGCCGATTCGTTGGCGCTGACCGCAGCAGCCGTGGCGGAAACCGATTCTGTCGACGCGTTGATCGTGGACCATCGACTACAAGACGGCTCCGATGCCGTCGCACGCTCGGCCGCGGATCAGGCGCTGGCGCTGGGTTGCCGGACCGCGACGGTGCTGACCGTCGACGTAGCCGATGGTGGGAGTCTCGAGGCCGCAGCGCGTGAGGCTCGGTACAACGCCCTGCGCGACGCCAGGACTGACCTCCCGGTTCTACTCGGACACACGCTCGACGATCAAGCAGAGACCGTCCTTCTCGGACTATCCCGCGGGTCCGGTGGGCGATCGATTCAGGGTATGGCGGCATTCGACGCCCCCTGGGGACGGCCGCTGCTCGGCATCCGTCGATCGGTGACCAGGGCGGCCTGCGTCGACCTGGGAATCACGCCGTGGGAGGACCCGCACAACGACAATCCCGAGTTCACTCGTGTCCGTCTGCGGCACGAGGCGTTGCCGCTACTCGAAGAAATTCTCGGTGGGGGAGTTCCCGAGGCGTTGGCCCGAACCGCGACGCAGTTACGTGAGGACGGCGAGGCGCTCGACGAGTACGCCGAGGCCCTACTCCTACGGGTTGTCGTCGACGGAGAAGTGGAAGTGGACACACTTGCCGAAGCCCCCACCGCAATCCGTCGACGCGCTCTACGGGCCTGGTTACTGCAAGGCGGCGCAAAAGCATTGACCGACAAACAATTACGCGCGGTCGACGCTCTGGTGATCGACTGGCGGGGGCAAGGCGGCGTCGCGATCGGGGGCGGAACACCGGAGGCGAGGTTGGTGGCGGCCCGGCGACGTGGCAGGCTGATCCTCGGATTCGAAGACCGACGAAGGGTTTGACGCGTGTACGAGGGCGACATCGCATCGGTACTGATCTCCGAAGAACAGATCCGTGCTCGAACGGCGGAACTGGCTGAGGACATCGCCAAGCGTTACCCGACAGGCGCCCCCGAAGGGGATCTCCTGCTGATCGGCGTCCTCAAAGGTGCGGTCTTCTTCATGACCGACTTCGCCCGCGCCCTGCCGATCCCGTCGCAGATGGAATTCATGGCCGTCAGCTCTTACGGATCCTCGACCTCGTCTTCGGGCGTCGTCCGCATCCTCAAGGACCTCGACAAGGACATCGCCGGTCGCCACGTGCTGATCGTCGAGGACATCATCGACTCCGGTCTGACGCTGTCGTGGTTGATGCGCAACCTCAAGACTCGTAACCCCGCTTCGCTCGAGGTCGTCACCTTGCTCCGCAAGCCTGACGCGGTCAAGATCGACGTCGACGTCCGGGACGTGGGCTTCGACATCCCCAACGAGTTCGTCGTCGGTTACGGCCTCGACTACGCCGAGCGGTACCGCGATCTGCCGTACATCGGCACCCTGGACCCCGAGGTCTACGGCGGCTGAGCCTGCTCGCCGGTAACACCACTGACTCGTGCACCGATAGCGTCGCTGTCGCCTTCGACCGTGGAGGCAACTTGGACGAGCACGGAGGTATCGGGCCTGATGGGTCTCATGGACGGGTTGATCGGTAACGCTGGAAAAATCGATCCCGCTGCGGCGCACCACGAATACGCACGTCTGCTCGGCCACGGCGAGCAGGTTCATGCGGCGTATCAGTTGGTTCGCGACGCATTTCTGTTCACGAATCGGCGACTCTTGATGGTCGACAAGCAGGGGCTGACGGGCCGCAAGATCGAGTACCACAGTGTGCCGTACCGGTCGATCACCCACTTCGCGGTCGAGACAGCCGGAACCTTCGATCTCGACGCCGAGCTGAAGATCTGGATCTCGGGGAACGCGACACCGATCCAGAAACAGTTCACCAAGCAGGTCGACATCTACGAAGTCCAGGCGATCCTGTCGCATTTCGTCGTGTCCTGACGGACAGCTGAGCGCCCTCGCCGCGACGTACTGTCGGTCCCATATGAAACCGTTGGGTCGGTTGGGATCGACGAGGCGAGGGAGTTCTGGTGACAACTGCCAACAGAGAAGCGGAAAGATCGCTCGACGAGGTCGTCTGGGACGCGATCGACGGAGACACGAATCTGCCTGATGCGGCGAAGTATCTCGTTCTTGCAGCACTCGAGGGTGATGATGCACTCAGCAAGCAGATCGGCGGTGCGGAACAGCTGAGAACCCGACCCGAAACCGCCGGCGGCCCAGACGAAGAACCAGTTGGGGCATTCCTTACATCCATTTCGGTCGCCGGCTTCCGCGGCATCGGGCCGAAAGCCGTTCTCGATCTGCATCCTGCGCCCGGCATCACCATCGTCAGTGGGCGCAACGGGTCGGGTAAGTCGAGTTTTGCCGAAGCTCTTGAATTTGCAGTCACCAGCTCGAGCTACCGGTGGAAAAACAAGGCGAAACTATGGGCTGACAGCTGGCGAAACTTACACAGCCCGGATCCATGCGAGGTGCGTGTCGGGCTGACCGTCGAGGGTTCCCAACCGACCGTCGTCGGCGTCGACTGGCCGATCGGTGCCACGTTGCACGACAACGAAGCGTGGACCCAGACGGGCAAGCAGAAGCGCACTGTCGGCACCGACGAACTCGGATGGAAGTCCGCCGTCGAGCTGCATCGGCCGATCTTGTCTTACGACGAGATCGGAGGGCTGGTGGAGGACAGCCCGTCGACGCTGTACGACGCACTTGCAAAGCTGTTGGGACTGGACGAGATCGCCGACGCTGAGAAGCGGCTCATCGCCGCGCTGAAGGCTGCCAAGATTCCGCGTCAGCGCGCGAATGAAGATCTGCGTCAACTCAAGGAAATCGTCGCTGAATCAGCAGACGAGCGTGCACAATCCGCCGTCACTCAGTTGAAGAAGCGGACTCACGATCTCGACGAAGTGCTTGCGCTCGCGACAGGCTCCGGCTCGGCTGTTGCTCCCACCTTGTCTGGTCTGCGCAGGTGCGCGACTCTGGCGGGCCCGCAGAAGTCGGCGATCGAGGTGGTTGTCGCCGATCTCCGGGTTGCGGTCGCCGACACCGTCGAGCACGCCGGCGATGCTTTGTCCGTAGTGGAACAGCGCAGCGATATCCTCGACAGAGCTATTCAATTGCACAGTGGCACAGGCATAATCGAATGCCCGGTATGCGCGGAGGGGGTGCTGGATGACGCCTGGGCTGCCCAATCCCGAACGCGCCTCGCGGAACAGAACAGCAAGCTGGGTAAGTATCGGCAGTCTCGGCGCGATCTTGACAACGCATGTCGGGCGGCAAAGGAATTGCTGAACGAGCTGGTACGGCTGGAATCGGTCGACGGCCAGGAATTGGAGTCGTTGACCCGGTACCGAGATTCAGTGGTCGCTGCCCAAGGTGTGCCGACCGGAGTAACCGAACTCGCCGAGCACATCGAGAAGACCTTGCCTGCGGTGATCGACGCTGCGAACGCCGTGCGCGAAGAGGCGTCGCTCGCAATCGCTGAGCAGGAAGACACATGGGCTCCGATCGCGGGTCGTTTGATGACGTGGGTCAACCTAGAGCGTGACGCACGTTTGAGTGATGACACCGTCAAAGTCCTGGATGCGGCGAAGAAGTGGGTAGCCGCCCACGCGGCAGAACTGCGGAATCAGAGACTCGAGCCGATCGCGGAGCAGGCGCGCGAGATTTGGTCGGAGCTCAGGCAGGAAAGCAACGTCGACATCGGGTCGATCAGCCTGGAAGGCAGCAATACTCGACGCAGGGCGGTGCTGAAAGGGTCGGTGGACGGAGTGCCGACCGAAGCATTGGCGGTGATGAGTCAGGGGGAGTTGCACGCTTTGGCGCTTGCACTGTTCATTCCGCGTGCGACCACACCGAACAGTCCGTTCCGCTTCATCGTTCTCGATGATCCGATTCAGGCGATGGACCCGGCCAAGATCGACGGGTTCATCCGAGTGCTGTCGAAGTTGTCGGAGACACGGCAGGTCATCGTGTTCTCCCACGACGACCGATTGGCCACCGCGATACGGCAACTTGCGGTGAATGCGCGACTGGTCGAGGTTGCACGTGAGACCGGATCGCAGGTCTGTGTCGCAGAGACACTGAACCAGGCGACTCGCTATGTGGACGACGTCCGCGCGCTGGTGCTCGACGAGAACGTTCCCGACGAGGTCAAGCGCCGAGTGGCACCAGGTTTGTTCCGGTTGGCATTGGAATCCGCGGCGCAACAAGTGTATTACGCGAAGCAGCACAAGGCGGGCGAGAGTCGGGTCGACACCGAGAACCGGTGGACGTCGGTGAAAAAGACGCGAGCCAAGATCGCGCTCGCGGTGTACGGCGATGCCGAGAAGCCTTTGTCACAGTGGCAAATTCTGCGAGAAGGGCGCAAAGCGACGCTCAACATTGCTAACGCCGGCTCGCATGTCGGGGCCGACATGTCGATCACGAGGAGCGAAGTGAATGACCTCAGGAAGACGGTCGACGGGATCCTCGCGGAATGACAACACAGATGCCGCCGGCTGTCGTGCTGCGAAATGCGGAGCTACTGCTCGATGGAAGTGTCGGTGCTGCTGGAAGTTCGGCACGGTTGGCTGCATTTCTGGCCAGGCAGGCATTGGAGGAACTGGTAGCCGAACGGTGCATCGCGCTGAATGCCGAAGCGCCGCAAGCAAGCATGCGCTCGCGATTGGTGATACTGCGTTCCCTCGACACACCGGCACGTGCCGACGCCGCAGCAATGGCATGGAACAGATTGAGCAACGTCTGTCACCACCATGCCTACGAACTTGCGCCGACCGTCGCCGAGGTGCGGCATTTGTGTGGAGTTGTTGCCGTCCTGTTGGAGAGTGGCTGACTCCAAGCTAGTTCACTGAAATCGACGAGGAGGGTGGCGAGTTCCGCGCCCACCTCTAGCTTGCCGCACTCGCTATCGCGCTCAAGAAACGTGTGATCGTCCTTCAAGCCGTGGAGCACGCTCAGATGGACGAGGCCAACCCATTCGAGAGCTTTACTCGCGCGTTGAAGAGCGATCAGTAGCGAGTCTCGAAGTTGGAGTCGGGGATCGCGTCACTGCTCATGGGACTGTCCGAGTTGAGGCTTGACCGATCACACGGTGTTCGTGATTTCGTGTTCAAGTCGAGTGAGGTCGACAAGATGCTGCGGACCGCATACCTGTTGCGGGAGTTGGGAGATGGGGTCGCCATGTCGGACAACGAATCCGACGTGGCGATCGAGATCGTAAGACGGCGTGATGGATCGGTTGTCGTATTTCCCGCTCTCGCCGCCTAGTCCGACCGACCCGTACTGCAAATGAGCCTGTAACAGCCGCTGGGTTCGTCGGTGGCTGTTACAGGTCCAACTTCAGAGCGTCAGCAGTTTCTTCTGCACCTTGCCCATGGCGTTGCGCGGCAAGCTGTCGACCAGACAAACCTGGCGAGGACGCTTGTGGATCGACAGCGATTCGGCGACGAAGTCCGAAACCACTGCGCAGTCGGCTACTTCCCCGACGATGAAGGCGACTATGCGCTGTCCGAGGTCGTCGTCCGGCACACCGACGACGGCGGCTTCGCGAACCCCCGGGTACGCCAGAAGCGCCTGTTCCACCTCGCCTGCACCGATGCGGTATCCACCGGACTTGATCATGTCGACAGACTCGCGTCCGACGATGCGGTGGAATCCGCTGTCGTCGATCACTGCGATGTCCCCGGTGCGGAACCAGCCGTCCTCGGTCATGGATTCCGCTGTCTTCGAGGGGTTCCCGAGGTACTCGTCGAAGAGCACGGCTCCCGAAACTTCCAGTTGCCCAAGCTGCTCACCGTCGTGCGCCGACAGTTCACCGTTCTCGCCGCGCAACCTCGTTCTGACTCCGGGAACAGCGTGGCCGACCCAGCCTGGGCGACGTTCGCCGTCGTGCGTCGTGCTGACGGTGATGAGAGTTTCACTCATTCCGTAGCGCTCGACGGGTGCCAACCCGGTCAGCGATTTCATCCGCTCGAACAACGGAACCGGAAGTGGCGCGCTGCCGGACACGAGCAGACGCGCGGATCGCAATGCTGCTGCCGCCGAGGGATCTCCGCACACTCGTGACCAGACGGTCGGAACACCGAAATACAGCGAGCCACCCGCTGCGGCGTACGACTCCGGGGTCGGTCTGACAGTGTGAATCAGCGGTGAACCGACGCGTAAGGCACCCAACACGCCGAGAATCAACCCGTGGACGTGGAAGAGGGGCAGTCCGTGGACGAGTGTGTCCTCCGGAGTCCAATTCCACACGTGGGCAAGTGCGTCGAGATCCGCTGCGATCGCTGCTCGCGAGAGGACGACGCCTTTTGGCGCTCCGGTGGTTCCCGAGGTGTACATGATCAGTGCAGTAGCTGCCGCGCTCCGTTCGGGATAGGACGTCGCGGATCGCGTGTGAATATCGATGGGAATCAACGGGATACTCGAATCCGTCGGCCCTTCTCCGAGTATCAGTTCGGCCTTGGAATCGGCGATGATGTGCTGACGTTCGAGCGGGCCGGAGTCCGGCGGGATCGGGACCACGGCAACACCGGCGATCAGCGCGCCGGTCACAGCAACGACCGTCTCGAGGCCGGCGGTGGCCTGTACTGCCACTCGCTGTGCGCCGTGGATTCGATCGGCGACCGCGGTGGCGGCGGCCAACAGGTCGGCGCGAGAGAGGGTTGCGCCTTCGCCGAAACTGGCCGCCGCTCCGTGATCGTCGAAGATGTGGGGGTCGAGGGAGCGCAAAAGTGTGGATTCGCTGTTCATTGTGAGTTTCCTTTCTTTGAAAGAAGTTTCAGACGGACCAGGGAACAACGAACAGCAGCCAGGCGAGGATCGGCGTCACGACCATGATCGTCATGCCCCACCGCATCGTCAGCCCGAACACCACGTCGCGTTCTTCCGGAGCGGCGTTCGCCACCACCAGTGCGCCGTTGGTCGAGAACGGACTGCAATCGACCAGAGACGAGGAGATCGCCAGCGCGATGACCAGACCGGTTGCATTGACCTGACCGGTCATGAGGAAGGGAATTGCCAAGGGGATGAGTGCTCCGAGGATTCCCGTTGTGGACGCAAACGCCGAGACGATCGCGCCGATCAGACAGATCAAGAAGGCCGCGAGGAGCGGAATGCCTACGTGCGCTACCGAATCCCCGAGCCACTGGACGGTGTTCTGGTTCTGCAGTAGGGCCACGTACGTGACGATTCCGCCGATGAGGAGCACGGTGCCCCAGCTGATCTTGTCGACGGCTCCGCGGGCGGAGGCCGGGAAGATCAGGGTGAGAAGTACCGCGACGGTCAGTGCGGTGAATCCGACGTCGAGGTCGAAGACCAAGGCGCCGAGGGCAAGTGACGCCAGTCCGAGCAGGGTGAGTCGTCGCTCGAGATTGAGTGCTCCCTCGTGCGGAGCGGTCCCACCCGAGGACCTGCCGCCACCCTTCGAGCTGTCGCCGGAACCCGAACCGGTGATGGTGTCGCCACCGCCCGACGCGTTTCCGACTGCGCTGACGAGCACGCGTTCCGAGGCGCCGCGCGCGATCAGTGCGCGACCGCCGAACGAGACGTACGCGATGGCAGCGACAACGGCCGCGGCCGCGAAGGTCGAGACGAACAGTAAGGCCGGGCTCGACGGGAGACCGTTCTGGCGCATGACGTCGTTGGTGATCACGCCGAAGATTCCGATGGGGGAGAAGCTGCCCGCCGTTGCGCCCTGGACGACCATGAAGCCCATCAGCATGGGGTGGATCCGGTAGCGGGTGGCGAAGCCCATCGCCACGGGCGCGATGATGGCGACGGCAGCGGGACTGACCGCACCCATGGCGGTCACGGCCGCGCAAACAGCGAACATCGCCCACGGCACGAGGGCCACTCGTCCTCTGACCGCCCGCACTGCCGCGTGAATGATCCAGTCGACCGTGCCGTTGTTTCTGGCCAGCGCGAACAGGTAAGTGACACCGACCAGGATGACGAAGAGGCTGGCCGGGAAACCGTCGAGGATCTCGCTGGTATCGACGGTGAAGACCAGTGTTCCGACGACGAAGGCAGCCACCAGGGCAAGCGCACCCATGTTCACCGACCTCACGGTGGATATGACGAACACCAGGACAAGTACTGACAGGGCTATGACATTTGCCATCGAACTCTCAATCCGTTCGCGACCAGCTTGTGGTCTGCATCACTTGGAATTGGCCTAGCCTCTCTGCCACTGCGCCATTTGTCAAGTACACTCCGAGGCATGAATTCGACGTCATCGCCCGGCTCGCGCTCGGGCCTGCCCGGACGATTGAAGCGTCCGCGTCTGTACGAGCAGTTGGCCGAGCACATCTCGAATTTCATCGAGGCTCAAGGTCTTTCGCCCGGCGATCGGCTTCCTCCCGAACGCAGCCTGGCCGCCGAACTCGGCGTGAGTCGCGCGTCGCTGGCTCAAGCGCTCGTTGCCCTCGAGATTCGGGGAAGAGTCGAGATCCAGCACGGCAACGGTGCAGTGATTCGTGAAGCTCCGACGCCCGACGCGGGCCGCTCTGCGGACTCGGGAGTGCGGCTACAGGACCGAACCGTCGACGAACTGACTGCCGCCAGGGAGGCGATCATGGCCGGCCTGGCTCGGGCGGCGGCGTCGAATCCCAACGCTGCGCTGCGGGTCGCGATGCTGACCGACGACGGGACCGCGAGAAACTTCGCCGAGACGTGGCGCTGCATCCGCCACCTGGCCGGAGGTGGCTTACTGGCTGACCTCGACGACACCATCGCCCAGCAGGCGGACGTGCCCGAGTCCTCGGCTCGGCTGTCTGCGCGGCTCGATCAGCTCGCTCACCGCATCATCGACGGTGACCCGTCGGGTGCCGCTGATGCTGTTGCGGGAATCCTCTCCGACACGGCCTGACGAATAACGACGGACAAGCGTCGGAAAAGCGCACGATAACCACTGTGAGCGTGTTCGCTCACGGGAAACTGTGCTGCGACGTAGCCCGGGAACCTGATCGGCAATACGCACGTTGAACACAGTGACGACCGTTCCGACCAAGCGGCACGGCTGCTGGCGGGCATCGATGGGGCCGATCGCGGTAACCTGCAGGTGTCCGGTTGGCAGCCGGAAGGCGACCTGGCAGACCCGCACTCTCGAAAGGACCGGCCACATCGGCCGACCTGTATGAACCGTAAGACTGTGTTCCGTAACGTGCTACTCGTAGCCGTCGTGCTGTTGGTGATCTATGCCTTCAGCTACTTCAGCAACGACACCCGCGACTTCAAGACCGTCGACACCTCGGTCGCGATCTCCCAACTCGACGCCAAGAACGTTGCGTCGGCGCAGATCGACGACCGTGAGCAGCAGGTTCGTCTGTGGCTCAAGAACGGCAACGACGCCACCGACGGTAAGACGCAGATCCTGGCGAAGTACCCCGCGAGTGCGTCGGAGCAGATCTTCGACAAGGTCGAAGGCGCCGGAGCGGACAAGTTCAACACGACGGTCACTCAGGAGAGTTGGCTGACGTCGATCCTTCTGTTCGTGCTGCCGATGATCATTCTGTTCGGCATCTTCTTCTTCGTCATGAACCGGATGCAGGGCGGCGGTGGTCGCGGCGGAGTCATGGGATTCGGTAAGTCGAAGGCCAAGCAGCTCACCAAGGACATGCCGAAAACCACGTTCGCCGACGTCGCCGGTGCGGACGAGGCTGTCGAAGAGCTGTACGAGATCAAGGACTTCCTGCAGAACCCGGCTCGCTACCAGGCGCTCGGCGCCAAGATTCCGCGCGGTGTGCTGCTGTACGGCCCTCCCGGAACCGGTAAGACGCTGCTCGCTCGCGCTGTCGCAGGCGAAGCCGGCGTCCCGTTCTTCACCATCTCCGGTTCTGACTTCGTCGAGATGTTCGTCGGTGTCGGTGCTTCGCGCGTTCGCGACATGTTCGAGCAGGCCAAGCAGAACAGCCCCTGCATCATCTTCGTCGACGAGATCGACGCCGTCGGTCGTCAGCGCGGAGCAGGCCTGGGCGGCGGACACGACGAGCGTGAGCAGACACTCAACCAGTTGCTCGTCGAGATGGACGGCTTCGGTGATCGCACCGGCATCATCTTGATCGCCGCAACCAACCGCCCCGACATCCTGGATCCCGCACTGCTGCGTCCGGGCCGCTTCGATCGCCAGATTCCGGTCGGGGCCCCCGACCTCGCCGGTCGCCGCGCGATCTTGCGCGTGCACTCGCAGGGCAAGCCGATCGATCCCAACGCCGACCTCGAAGGTCTCGCCAAGCGGACCGTCGGCATGTCGGGTGCCGACCTTGCGAACGTCATCAACGAGGCTGCGCTGCTCACCGCACGCGAAAACGGGACCGTCATCACCGAAGCTTCGCTCGAGGAATCGGTGGACCGTGTTGTCGGTGGACCGCGGCGTAAGAGTCGCATCATCAGCGAGCACGAGAAGAAGATCACGGCGTACCACGAGGGCGGTCACACGCTGGCTGCTTGGGCGATGCCTGACATCGAGCCGGTCTACAAGGTCACGATCCTCGCTCGCGGTCGCACCGGCGGTCACGCGATGACGGTGCCCGAGGACGACAAGGGTTTGATGACGCGTTCGGAGATGATCGCTCGTCTCGTCATGGCAATGGGTGGACGCGCCGCCGAGGAGCTCGTGTTCCACGAGCCCACCACCGGAGCGTCGTCCGATATCGACATGGCGACCAAGATCGCCCGCGCAATGGTCACCGAATACGGCATGAGCGCCAAGCTCGGCGCAGTTCGCTACGGACAGGAGGGCGGGGATCCGTTCCTCGGCCGTTCGATGGGCGTTCAGTCCGACTACTCCCACGAGATCGCCCGCGAAATCGACGAGGAGGTGCGCAACCTCATTGAGGCAGCGCACACCGAAGCGTGGGCCATCCTCAACGAGTACCGCGATGCGCTCGACCTCATCGCGACCGAACTGCTCGAGCGTGAGACGTTGACTCGCAAGGACCTCGAGAAGATCCTTGCCGGCGTCGAAAAGCGTCCGCGCATCACGGCTTTCAACGATTTCGGTGGGCGTACGCCTTCGGATCGTCCGCCGGTGAAGACTCCGCGCGAACTCGCAATCGAGCGCGGCGAGACGTGGCCGGAGCCCGCTGCCGCACCTGTTCTCGTCAAGGCAGGCGCACCCAACAGCGGTGCCCCCAACGGTGGTGTCCCCAACAACGGCAACCAGGGACCTTCCAACGGCTACGCACAGCCTTCGTACCCACAGCCGAGTGCTCCGCAGCAGACGCCGCAACCGGGAACACCGGACTACGGAGCGCCCGCCGGATGGTCGGCACCGGGTTGGCCTCCGCGTGAGAATCCGTCTCCGACGTACCCCGGACAGCAGTCGGGTGGATACACCGGTGGACAGAATCCGACCCCGCCGAACCAGTCGCAGGGCCAGTGCGGACAGCCCCAACACGGTCAGCCCCAGCCCGATCAGGGGCAGTACGGTCAGCCGCATCCGGGCCAGCAGGCGTACCCGGAGCAGCCGCATCCCGGCCGCCGTTACCCCGCGCAGCCCGATTACCCGGTGCAGTACCCGGACGGTGGACCCTTCGCCGATCCGAATCGGGGAAACCCGTCCGGCGAAAACCAGTGGCAGAGCCCCACGCCGGAACAACCGCAGACTCCGCCGCCGCATCATTCGGCTGAGGACGACGGCCCGAGCACCGCTCGCTGGGACGGACCGGACGGATCTCGCTGACCCTGCGCCACTAGGCTCTGCGGCGGGGGACCTGTGAACAATTCTCGAGGAGAGTTCGGTTGTCGGTGAATGATGTGGCCAGTGAACTGGTGTCGCTCGGAACGGGCCGCCCGTTCGATCAGGCGCGGGCAGAGGCTGCCGTACGGGAATTGTTGATCGCGGTCGGTGAAGATCCGGAGCGTCCAGGCCTGCTCGATACGCCGGCCCGGGTTGCGCGCTCGTACAAGGAGATCTTCGCGGGTCTGTACTCCGAGCCCGACGACGCGTTGAACACAACTTTCGACGAGGGCCACCAGGAATTGGTGCTCGTGCGAGACATTCCGATGTTCTCGACGTGCGAGCACCACCTGGTGTCCTTCCACGGCGTCGCCCACGTTGGCTACATCCCCGGAAAGTCGGGCAAGGTCACCGGTTTGTCGAAGCTCGCGCGTGTCGTCGATCTGTACGCCAAGCGTCCGCAGGTTCAAGAACGCCTGACCAGTCAGATCGCGGATGCTTTGATGCGCAAGCTCGACCCCCGTGGAGCCATCGTCGTCATCGAAGCCGAGCATCTCTGCATGGCGATGCGCGGTATCCGCAAGCCCGGAGCCAGCACGACCACGTCTGCGGTTCGTGGGCTCCTGCAATCCAGCGCGGCCTCACGGTCCGAAGCGCTGGACCTCATCCTGCGTAAGTGAGCGAGATGTCCGCGGCTCCCGTTGCAGGCAGCGATCCGGCCCGGATGGTCGTGATGGGGATTCTGAACGTCACCGCCGATTCGTTTTCCGACGGTGGTCAATTTCTCGATCGTGACGCGGCGATCGCTCGCGGGCTCGAACTGCAACGCATAGGCGTCGACATCGTCGACGTCGGCGGCGAGTCGACGCGCCCGGGAGCCACCCGCGTCGATCCGAAACTCGAGGCTGATCGTATTGCCCCGGTGATCGAAGAACTCGTGGCAGCAGGAATCCGCGTCAGTGTCGACACGATGCGCGCTTCCGTCGCCGCCGCCGCGATCGAAGCGGGTGCAGGGATCGTCAACGACGTATCGGGTGGTCGCGCAGACCCCGACATGGCATCCGTTGTGGCCGACGCCGGAGTGCCCTGGATTCTCATGCATTGGCGCTCGGCCGGTGACTACGTCCATCGTGGCAGCGCCGATCAGTACGACCACGTGGTCCGTGACGTCCGTGACGAACTGCTGTCGCAGGTCGATCTGGCGTTGAAGGCCGGTGTCGATTCGTCGTCGATCATCCTCGACCCCGGCCTCGGGTTCGCGAAGAACGCCGACCACAACTGGGCACTGTTGCGAGCACTACCCGAGTTCAACGCGACCGGATTCCCGGTGCTCGTCGGAGCCTCCCGCAAGCGTTTCCTCGGGTCTCTGCTCAGCGATCCCGACGGCAATCCCCGTCCGCCCGGTGGGCGCGAGACTGCGACGGCCGTGGTCTCCGCGCTTGCGGCGCGTGAGGGTGCCTGGGGAGTTCGGGTGCACGACGCACAAGCCTCGCTCGACGCCATTGCCGTGGTCGACGCCTGGAACCGTGGACGAGAAAGGGCCTGACATGGGGGACCGAATCGAATTGCGCGGACTGAAGGTTCGCGGCAACCACGGAGTGTTCGACCACGAGAAGCGTGACGGTCAGGACTTCTTCATCGACATCACCGTGTGGATGGACCTGGCTCCAGCCGCAGCGTCGGACGACCTGACTCAGACTCTGCACTACGGCGAGTTGGCGGAGGCCGCCGCAGCCATCGTCGCCGGCCCGTCGCGCGATCTCATCGAGACCGTCGCTGCGGAGATCGCGGACGACGTCATGAAGGATTCGCGGGTCGAGAGCGTCGAGGTCGTGGTCCACAAACCTTCGGCACCGATTCCGCTGGTTTTTGCGGACGTTGCCGTCGTCGCACATCGGACCCGATCGGCATGACGCGCGCTGTTCTGTCGATCGGTTCCAACATCGGCGACAGCGTGGCTCACCTGCAGTCCGTTGTCGACGGGTTGGGCAGCGCCGTCGTTGCTGTCTCACCGGTCTACTCGACCGCGCCGTGGGGTGGCGTCGAGCAGCAGGATTTCTACAACGCGGTGGTGGTGGTCGACGATCCCGAAGCCGATGCCGCTGAATGGCTTCGCCGCTCGCAAGCTCTCGAGGAAGCCGCAGACCGGGTGCGCGAACAGCGGTGGGGGCCACGGAGCCTGGACGTGGACGTAGTCGACTGCGAAGGCGTCGTCAGTTCCGATCCCGTGCTCACACTTCCGCATCCGCGCGCGCATCTTCGGGCATTCGTTCTCGTTCCCTGGCTGGACGTCGAGCCTGACGCGACGCTGATCGTCGACGGCCAGAAGTTGCCGGTGGCACAAATTCTCGACGGCCTCGATCGCACTGAGCGCGAAGGTGTCCGCACTACCGATGTGGTGCTTGCGCGGTGACCGAAAACGACAAGGGTTTGAAGCCGACCCGGATCAGTGAACTCGTGGTACTCGCTGCAGTGGCGGCCGTGGCCACCTGGATTCTGATTCGCGTGTTCTACGGTTCGATGCCGCCCATCCCTGTTTATGCAGGAGCGTCGCTGTACTTCGTGGCTGTTGCCGAGGCCGTCTTCGCTTTTGTCATTCGTTCGCGCGTCAAGAATCGTCAGGTCGGTGACGGGCTCAGACAGCTTCATCCGATCACCGCCGCCCGCGCACTGGCATTGGCAAAAGCATCCGCTTTGGTCGGTTCAGCTACCGTCGGTGTCTGGGTCGGAGTGTTGGTGTATCTCATCCCACAGCGCTCGGTTCTGCAGGCCGCGGCCTCCGACACGCCGGGCGCGTGGGTGGGGTTGGGCGCCGCAATTGCGCTGGTAGCGGCAGCTCTGTGGCTCGAACATTGTTGCAAGACGCCGGAAGATACACCTGACGAGCCCGCGCACTGACAGCCTGGTCGGCAAATCACCCACCGAGGTACGTGGCGACCCCGGTCTCGGCAAGTACCCTGGCAACCATGACAAATTCTGGTCGATCGAAGTCTGCGCGCCGAAGCAAGCGCAGCGCGAGCCAGATGATCATTGCTGCTCTTCTGGCACTTGCTGTCATTGCCTCGCTGTTTCTGATCTTCAGCAACAGCGTTCAGCTTCTTCGGGTGGGTCTGGTCGTCGCTCTGTGGGCAGCCACCCTCGGCGCTATCGCCATGACCAAGTATCGGCGTGAGTCGGCACTGGACAAAGCCAAGGTTGCCGATCTCCAGACCGTCTACGAACTGCAGCTCGAACGTGAAATTTCTGCTCGACGCGAGTACGAGCTGAGCGTCGAAGGTCGCGTGCGACGTGAGGTGACCGCGGACGCGGAGGAACTGGCCGGGCTGCGCGCCGAACTGGTGGCGCTGCGCCGAAACCTCGAAGCACTGTTCGAAGGTGGACTGCTGCCCGAACAGACCGCGCTCAAGACCGATTCGACGCGAGTGCCGGAACTCGGAGGTAGTTCGTACGGCGCGTACCAGCCGGCACCGTCGGGGTTGTACGTTCCCGGTGCCGGCCAGAGCGGACCCAGCCAACCGACACCGAACGTCGGCGGCTTGGCATCGCCCAACGACGATCCGGTGACCGCTGAGACAACCGTCGTGTTCGCGGAGACGTCGTGGCGTGACAGCAGCTTCGTGGCGCCTCGCGTCATTCCGACGCAGAAGTCGCAAGAAACGCAGAAGCCCCAGAGCGGGAACCAAGCACCGAGTTCTCCGGTGAGTTCCTCGCCGACACGAACGGTGAAAGACGTTCCGGTGAAGAAGGATCCGGAGCCGGTCGCGCCGGTCGAGCCTGAAGTCAAGGCTCCCACCCAGGCCCCGAAGATCGAAGTCGCCGTCATCGAAGACGCTGTCGTCGAAGAGGTGCCCGAGGTTGTCCCCGAAGTTGTCGCGGAAGCTGAACCCGACCCCGCTGCGGAGCCTGATGCCGAGCCGCGCCGTCGTCGCCGTGCTGCCCCGGAGGATGCCGCCAGCGGTGCTCATTCCAACGGATTGACCGTCGCCGAAATCATGGCAAACCTGAGTTCGAACAATCCGTCCGAAGGCTCCGGTCGACGTCGTCGCCGAGAGGACTGAGTCGCAGATCACTCGCCCGGCCATGGCATGACGGTTCGGGCGAAGGATATCCTCGGACGCAGAACGTCTGGTACCCGCCGAGCGGGACTGGAACGAACGAGAGGAATCCGGTGACTTCCTTCGGGATCACTAATGGACCTGCACCTGCGCGATTGACGGTAGGAATTGTCTCCGCAGGCCGGGTCGGAACAGCTGTCGGTGCCGCATTGGAGCGAGCCGGTCATGTTGTCAGCGCTTGCTCCGCCGTCTCCAGCGCCTCGGTCGCCCGCGCTGTGAAGCGGCTTCCCGATACCGAAATACTTCCGGCTGCCGACGTCGCAACTCGCTCCGAACTGCTGATTCTCGCCGTTCCTGACGACCAACTTGCGGATCTTGTTCGAGGTCTCGCGGCCACCCAGGCCGTCAAGCCGGGCACGCTCGTCGCCCATACGTCCGGTGCCAACGGCATCGCGATCCTGGCCCCGCTGACCGAACTGGGCGCGCTGCCCTTGGCCATCCATCCGGCGATGACGTTCACCGGTCACGACGAGGACACTGCGCGTCTGTCGTCGGCATGCTTCGGAATCACTGCTGCCGACGACATCGGATACGCGATCGCGCAGTCACTGGTTCTCGAGATCGGCGGCGAGCCCGTCCGAGTACGCGAGGAGAACCGCGCGCTCTACCACGCGGCACTGGCGCACGGCAGTAATCACCTGGTCACGCTCGTAGTCGACGCCGTCGAGGCGCTGCGAGCGTCGTTGCAGGGTGACGAGCTGCTCGGTCAGCAGTTGGTCGACGGAGATCCGGGTGGGGTGGCCGAGCGTGTCCTGCAGCCGCTGCTGTCGGCGGCCTTGGACAACGCGCTACGACGCGGTCCCTCGGCGTTGACCGGCCCGGTGGCACGCGGTGACGCTGCTGCCGTCGACACACATTTGCGCGTACTGACAGACCTGGATCCGGAGCTCGCTGCCGGCTATCGAGCGATGTCCTTGCGATCGGCCCAGCGGGTGGGCGCCCCCACCGAATTGTTCGACATCTTGACTGAAACGGGAGGTGACCGTCGTGAGTGATCTGCAGGGCGGATACAAGCGCGGCGAACTGACGGTGCACCACGATCCGGACAAGCTTCGGCGCGTCTCGCGGGCACTGCGCGGTGTCGGGCGTCAGGTGGCGCTCGTTCCGACGATGGGTGCGCTGCACGCCGGCCACATCGAACTGGTTCGTCAGGCCAAGGTCACCGGCGCGGTCGTGATCGTTTCCATCTTCGTGAACCCGCTGCAGTTCGGTGCCGGCGAAGACTTGGACGCGTACCCACGCACTCTCGATGCGGATCTCGACCTGCTTCGCGCCGAGGGCGTCGAATTGGTGTTCGCGCCGAGCGTCAAGACGATGTACCCGCGTGGTCAGCGCACCACCATCGTGCCCGGGCCGTTGGGCAGCGAACTCGAAGGCGGCGCACGCCCGACGCACTTCGCAGGAATGTTGACCGTTGTGGCGAAGCTGCTGCAGATCGCGGCACCCAATCACGCGTACTTCGGTGAGAAGGATTACCAGCAGCTGACGCTCATTCGTCAGATGGTGTGGGATCTCAACTTCGATGTACAGATCATCGGAGTTCCGACGGTCCGCGAGTTCGACGGCCTCGCGTTGTCCTCTCGCAACCGCTACCTCGACGAGAGCCAGCGCACCGCAGCGGTCGCGCTGTCTGCAGCTCTGATCGCCGGTGCGCACGCGGCGGCCGGGGGCGCGGAAGCAATTCTGGAAACCGCACGCGCTGTTCTGGCAGCTGTTCCGGAAATCGAGGTCGACTACCTCGAGGTGCGGGGCGTAGATCTGGGCCCCGCGCCCGAGCGAGGCGACGGCCGGCTGTTGGTGGCCGCCAAGCTCGGAACCACCCGTTTGATCGACAACGTCGGTGTCGCGGTGGGAACCGGGTTCCTCGAGCGTGACACCGACCCATCCGCCGACGCCATCGACGACCTGCTGTCTCACTGAGCACTTTTCACGAGTAAGGACCTGGATATGTTTCGCACGATGATGAAGTCGAAGATCCACCGCGCCACAGTGACTCACGCCGACCTGCATTACGTCGGTTCCGTCACCGTCGATCAGGATCTGATGGACGCCGCAGATCTCCTCGAAGGCGAACAGGTGTGCATCGTCGACATCGACAACGGTGCGCGTCTCGAGACGTACGTCATCGCCGGCGAGCGCGGAACTGGTGTCATCGGAATCAACGGTGCGGCAGCGCATCTGGTCAAGCCGGGTGACCTGGTCATCCTCATCGCCTACGGCGTGATGAACGAGCAGGAAGTCAAGGAGTACTCCCCGCGCGTCGTGTTCGTCGATGCCGACAACAAGCAGATCGAACTCGGCTCCGACCCGGCTCACGCGCCGGAGGGTTCGGGTCTGATCACCCCGCGCATGCTGTCGACACTCGAGGCCTCGCGCGAATCCAGCCTGGTGTAATCCATGCTGCTCACGGTCGACGTGCGGAACACCAATATCGTTCTGGGATTGTTCTCCGGGACTGGTGAGTATTCGAAGCTGTTGCAGGACTGGCGAATGCGAACCGACCCTCGGATGACTGCCGACGAGTTGGCGTTGACCTTCCGTGGGCTGTTGGGTACTCATGTCGATCAGATCACCGGCGTTGCGGCGCTGTCGACAGTGCCGTCCGTCTTGCGTGAAATCCGCGTGATGCTGGAGCGGTACTGGGGTCACGTTCCCCACGTGGTGGTCGAACCGGGTATTCGCACCGGTGTGCCACTGCTGGTGGACAACCCCAAAGAGGTGGGAGCCGACCGGATCGTCAACAGTCTTGCCGCTCACCATCTTTACGAGGGTCCGTGCATTGTCGTGGACTTCGGTACGTCGACCTGTGTCGACGTCGTTTCCGCCAAGGGTGAGTTTCTGGGCGGCTGCATCGCGCCCGGACTCGAGATCTCGACCGATGCCTTGGCGTCGCAGTCCGCTGCGCTGCGCAAGGTCGAATTGGTGCGCCCGCGTTCGGTGGTCGGCAAGAACACCGTCGAATGCATGCAGTCCGGTGCGGTATTCGGCTTTGCCGGCCTCGTAGACGGACTGGTCAACCGCGTACGCGACGAACTGCCGGAGTTCGGTGGTGACGACGTCTCCGTGATCGCAACCGGGGACAGCGCACCGCTGATCATTCCCGAATCCGACACTATCGATCACCTCGAACGGGACCTCACTCTCGAGGGGTTGAGGTTGGTCTTCGAGCGCAATCAGGCGCGTCGTGGATCCGGTCGACGACCCGTCGCCTGATCGATGGTTTTGCTCCAGCAGTTTCGCGATTGCGAAAGTTGTGCCACAATGGTGCTCGTGAATCGCTGCATGGGTGCTCAGGAGTGTTGTCGAGGCTGACCGCTGCCTTGACCAATTCACATTCCTTGGAGCTAGCTCGTGCTATCCACATATTCTGCAGATCTCTCTGTTTTGGCCCCGACTCTTACTGCTGACCTCGCTGTTTCCGCAGGTCGTAGCTCTAATCGTGGGGCGTCTGGCCGCCGTCCGAGTGGTGCGTCGTTGCCCACCCGCCTTCGCCCGGCCGATTTGCTGCGACTGACCGACGAGGGAGCGAACGGCGTGCTCGACGGCCGTTTCGACCACCTCATTCCCGACGCCTTCCCGACGCTCGATCGTTGGTCCACTCGCCTGCATGCGGACGACGACGTCGATGTGTGGCTCATCAGCTGGGTACCCGAACGCAACACCGAATTGCACGACCACGCAGGTTCGTTCGGCGCATTGACCGTCCTCAGTGGTTCTCTCACCGAATTCCGTTGGGCCGGTGACGCCCTGGTGGAACGCCAGCTCGACGCCGGCGATCAGGCTTCGTTCCCGCTCGGCTGGGTTCACGATGTCGTGCGTTCGACGGATGTTCCTGGTGATCCGATCGAAATCAGCTCTGATGCACCGACTCTGAGTGTTCACGCTTACTCGCCGCCGCTGACGGCAATGTCCTTCTACGAAGTGACGGATCACCGGACTCTTCGTCGCACCCGTACCGAGCTGACCGACCTGCCCGAGGGGGGCACCAAATGACCATCGACCAAATGCTCGACGACGCTCGCGCACAGATCGATCGCATGTACGTTTTCCAGCTCACCGAAGCCTTTCACCGCGGAGCAATCTTCGTCGACATTCGTCCGCAGGCGCAGCGCGCCATCGAGGGAACTCTCCCCGGCGCACTCGCGATCGAGCGGAACGTGCTCGAGTGGCGCCTCGACCCCACCAGCAGCGCGCACCTCGCGCTGGCCACCGACCACGACGTCGAGTGGGTCATCGTCTGCTCCGAGGGCTTCACCTCGAGCCTGGCCGCAGCGTCGTTGCAGCAGCTCGGCCTGCACAAGGCCACCGATCTGGTGGGCGGATACCAGGCGATCAAGGCTGCAGGTTTGCTCGGTGCGCTCAGCGGAGTGCGTCATTGCTCCCGCGAGTTGGCGGCCGTTTCCGCTCACTGACCCGTTTGCTGTGCGCCTTTATTAACCGCGGGCGGTTAATAAAGGCGCACAGCAGGTCTGGCGATAGATCTTCGGACTCACTCCGTGATGGCGGGTGAAGGCCGTCGTGAGGGCGAAGGGGCTCGAGTAACCGACTTCTCGGGCGATCGACGACACCGTTCGTGCCGGGTCTGCGAGCAGATCCGCGGCCACGGACATACGCCATTCAGTCAGATAACCAACCGGCCCGATGCCCATGAGGTTGGTGAACCGGCGAGCGAAAGCTGCTCGCGAACTGCCGGCTTCCTGAGCCAAACTCGCGACCGTCCAGGGATGTTCGGGCCGATTGTGTATGAGCCGCAAGGCATGCCCGATGACGCGATCTTCGTATGCCTTGATCCATCGCGGTGATCGATCCGGATTCTCGGCGAACCACGTACGGACCGCCGAGATCAGGACCAGGTCCAGGAGTCGGTCCAACAAGACTTCCTGCCCTGGCCCATCGGAGGCGATCTGTTGTTCCAGAAGCGTTGTCATCGGCGCATTTTCGATGCTGCCTCGGACCACCGCGACGGGTGTCAGGCTGTCGAGGATCTGGCGGCTGACGTAGGAGTCCAAACGATATGTGCCCGTGAGCATGACGGTTTCGCCGCTCGTCGAGTTGCCCCACGTGCGAACCCCGAGCACTGACATGTCCTCGAGTGGTGAGCCGTCGACCGCGGCGCAGTTCTGCGCTTCGTCGATGAGTACGTGAACCGGGGTGCCGGGCTGATCGGCGACTGTATACGGATCGGGGCCGCGCAGAAGTGCCACGTCGCCGGCCTCGAGATTCTCGGTCTGGCCGGTGTCGGAGACGACGACTGCGGTGCCGCGAACCAGAACCAGCACGGTGACGGGTGCGTGGTCCTCGATACGCAACGACCACGGTGGATCGAGCAACGAGCGCAGCAGAAAAGCGCCCTCCGCCCGCGATCCGGCCAGCATCATCGACAATGCATCCATGATTCGACGGTAGACGCTGGCAAATGTTTTTGCGACGTTCGACTATGGAGCGTATCGCCGTCGCGCGGTCGAATGAAGACATGACTACAAGAGGTGACATTCAATCGGCAGTAGTGATCGGTGGTACCGGCAAGACCGGTGCGCGCGTGGCTCACAGGCTCACCGCGGCGGGCGTGCGGACCCGAATCGCGTCGAGAACCTCCGGGACGCTTTTCGAGTGGAACGATCAAACGACGTGGCAGCCCGCTGTGTCCGGTGTCGACGCGGCATACGTGGCGTATGCGCCGGATCTTGCGGTGCCGGAATCGAGCACGCACATCGAGGAGTTGGCGAATCTCGCGTATCGCGAAGGCGTCAGGCGAATGGTGCTCCTGTCCGGTCGGGGTGAACCGGCAGCGCAGAAGGCCGAGCGGGTGCTGGCCGACAGTGGCCTGGAATGGGCTGTGGTGCGGGCCAGTTGGTTTGCCCAGAATTTCAGTGAAGGGTATCTGCTCGACCCGATTCGAGAAGGCCACCTGGCACTTCCGACAGGTGGGGTGGGGGAGCCGTTCATCGACGTCGACGATCTCGCTGACGTGGCGGTGGCCGCGTTGACTCGAACCGAACTCCTCGGCCGAGTCCTCGAGGTGACAGGTCCGGAGTTACTCACTTTCGCGGAGGCCGTTGAGGCGATTTCGACGGCGTCGGGTCGCGCGGTGGAGTTCGAAAGAATTGGACTGCAACAATTTTCCGACAGCATGACGGAAGTCGGCATCCCGAGCGACGTCGTGGAGTTGCTCACGTACCTGTTCGCCGAGGTTCTCGACGGACGGAATCAAAGCGTGACCGGAGTGGTCGAAGAGGTCCTGGACAGGCCCGCTCGAGATTTCACCACTTTTGCCGCCGAGGTCGCTCGAACGGGGGTTTGGTCATGAAGAAGTCCGAGGTCTTTCTGGAGTTGCTGGTCGGCGTGACTGCGCTCGGCGCGCTCGTCGACGGTGGTGCGTTGTTTGCTTTCTCTTCCTTTGTGATGCCCGCCCTGCGATCGGTGGACACTCATACCGCGATCACGTCGATGCAGGCGATCAACGTCGAAGCACCACGCAGTGCCTTGATGCTGCCGCTCATCGGATCCGCGCTGACTGCACTGTCCGCTGGAATCTGGGCATCGATCTCCAGGCCGAACGGTTGGATGCTCGCGGTCGTCGGTTGCGTCGGCGTCCTCGTTTCCTTCGTGGTGACCGCGATTTACCACGTCCCGCGTAACGACGCTTTTGCCTCGGTGAGCGCTACCGACGCAGCCGCATGGGCGTCGTACGAGGCGGGGTGGACGATGTGGAATCACGTCAGGGTTGCGCTGTACCTCCTGTCGGGAATCGTGCTCGCGGTGGCCGCGGTGCTACCAGCAACAAACGCGGTGGACACGGCCCAGTAGTCTTGTACCCCGTGAGTGATGTAGAAGCCCAGCCAGTCGACGACACCCCCGAGCAGCTCCGTATCCGGCGCGAAAAGCGTGAACGGATCCTCGCGCAGGGGCAGGAGGCGTACCCGGTTTCGGTCGATCGCACCCACACGCTTGCGCAGATCCGCGCGGAGTATCCGGAACTCGAGCCGGACACGGCGACTGGTGTGCTGGTCGGCATCGTCGGCCGCGTCATCTTCATGCGCAACACCGGCAAGCTGTGCTTCGCGACTCTGCAAGAGGGCGACGGCACCCAGCTGCAGGCCATGATCAGCCTCGCCGGTGTCGGCGAAGAGGCACTGGCTGCCTGGAAGTCCGACGTCGACCTCGGTGACTTCGTCTTCATCCACGGCGAGGTCATCAGCTCCCGTCGCGGCGAGCTCAGCGTGATGGCCGACGCCTGGCAGATCGCATCCAAGTCGCTGCGCCCCCTGCCGGTTGCGCACAAGGAAATGAGCGAAGAGTCCCGGGTGCGTCAGCGCTACGCGGATCTGATCGTTCGCCCCGAGGCTCGTGACAACGCCCGCAAGCGCGTCGCTGTCGTCCGCGCGCTGCGCAATGCGCTCGAGAGCCGCGGCTTCCTCGAGGTCGAGACGCCGATGCTGCAGACGCTGCACGGCGGCGCGGCAGCTCGCCCGTTCGTCACGCACTCGAACGCCCTCGACATCGACCTGTACCTGCGTATCGCGCCGGAACTGTTTCTCAAGCGTTGCGTTGTCGGCGGCATCGAGAAGGTCTTCGAGATCAACCGCAACTTCCGCAACGAGGGCGTCGACTCCACCCACTCTCCCGAGTTCGCGATGCTCGAGACGTACGAGGCCTACGGCACGTACGACGATTCCGCGAAGATGATTCGTGAACTCGTCCAGGAAGTTGCGCAGGAAGCGTTCGGAACGCAGGTCCTCACCCTCGCCGACGGTACCGAGTACGACGTCAGCGGCGAGTGGCAGGTTCTCGAGATGTACCCGTCGTTGTCGGCGGCCATCGGCACCGAGGTCACCCCGGATACGACGGTCGACGAGCTTCTTGCTTTGGCGGAGAAGGTCGGCCTCGAGATTCCCAAGGACAAGGGTTACGGCCACGGCAAGCTCGTCGAGGAACTGTGGGAGCACCAGTGCGGCGATCAGCTGTACGTGCCGACGTTCGTCCGCGACTTCCCGGTCGAGACGTCGCCCCTGACCCGAGATCACCGCAGCAAGAAGGGTGTCACCGAGAAGTGGGACCTGTACATCCGCGGATTCGAGTTGGCGACCGGCTACTCCG
Organism: Rhodococcus sp. P-2; assembly: GCF_016598535.1. Taxonomy (GTDB): domain Bacteria; phylum Actinomycetota; class Actinomycetes; order Mycobacteriales; family Mycobacteriaceae; genus Rhodococcus_F; species Rhodococcus_F baikonurensis. The sequence continues at coordinate 5,766,417 of NZ_CP066779.1, forward strand.
AACTTGTCGACCCGGTGATCCAGCGTGAGCGTTTTGTCGACCAGGCGCGCCTCGCGTCGGCCGGCGACGACGAAGCGATGGTGCTGGACGAGGAGTTCCTCGCCGCGATGGAACAGGGCATGCCGCCGACCACCGGCACCGGCATGGGAATCGATCGACTGCTGATGGCTTTGACGGGTCTCGGTATTCGCGAGACGATCCTCTTCCCGATCGTCCGTCCGTCCGTTCGCTAGATTCACTTCGATCAGGGTTCGGCCGCACACGTTGCGGCCGAACCTTTTTCAGTTGGGGCGCTCCCGAGGGATTCGATTTGTTCCCGACGATATTCGCCCGCCGCCGCTCTGAGCGGTGACGGAGTTCTGCCGTAGCTTCGGGCCCTGCGCGTTCAGCGCATCGTAGTTCCCGATTCGAAAGTGGGACTCGGAAGAGGTGTTTTCTCGCGCCGTCTTCTGTCATGATCCCCCGCTGCATGCATTCCCCAATGCGTCGCAAGGAGCGTATCGGCACTGTCCTTGTCGCAAGACAAGTCGACTGGCATACCCGGCGGCGATCAGTCCCAATCATCCGGACGAGCCAAGACAGGACGTTTGTCCAGGTGCTATTGTCGCTGCTTATCGAAGGATCTGGGGAGGAATGGTCGTGGTGAAAAAGGTTGTCGTCACGATGGTTGACGATCTGGACAAGAAATCGCCCGCTGACGAAACTGTCGAGTTTTCCGTCGACGGAGTTGCGTACGAAATCGATCTCACCGCCGCCCACGCCGCGGAACTGCGCGATGCACTGAAAAAGTGGATTCCCCATGCGAGAAAGTCGAATTCCGCAAAATCGGCCAACGGATCGGTGGCCAAGTCTCGCCCAGTTGCCGACCGCGATCAGAGTGCCGCCATCCGCGAATGGGCCAAGGGTGCCGGCTTCGAGATTTCGGCCCGCGGTCGTATTTCGACCGAGGTGCGCCGAGCCTACGAAAAGGCCGTCTGAAATGGATCGCGAATGGATTCGGGCGCATTTTGCCGAAACGGATTGATAACGCGTTCTAGTTTGTTAGCGTCTGCACGGTTCGCATCTCTCGTAGAGGAGTCGGTCGTGCGCAGAATCAGGTTGTTCGGGGGAGCGGTCCTTGCCGCGGTGATGCTCATCGGGTTCAGTTCCGTGGCGTCGGCTCAGGCTCCGTTGCCCGTGCCCAATGCATTCCTCGCAGGAGTTCCTCAGGAGTTGGGAAATCCTGGCGGTTCAGCTCCCGGATCCAATGACTTTTCGTGTAAACCGACTGCCGAACATCCCAATCCGGTTGTGCTCGTTCACGGAACGGGTGGAAACAGGCAGACCAACTGGGCCACCTATGCGCCGTTGCTCGCCAACGAGGGCTACTGCGTCTTCGCGCTGACGTACGGCAACTTCCCCGAGCAGCCATGGCCGTTGTCGGCCATCGGTGGAATGCAGGAAATTCCCTCCAGCGCAGCACAATTGTCGAAATTCGTCGATCAAGTACTGGGCGCCACGGGCGCAACGTCGGTAGATCTGATCGGACATTCGCAGGGCACCATAATCAACGGGTACTACGCGAAGTTCCTCGGCGGTGCCGGCAAAGTGGACAACATCGTCTCGGTGGCGTCGCTGTGGAAGGGAACGCTCGGAAACGAGCAGGTAAGTATCGGCCGCAGCCTTCGCGAACTCGGAGTATCCGAGGCAGCGCAGGCCGGATTCCCGATCTGCAAGGCGTGTCTGAACATGGGGGCCGGTTCGGAGTTCATCGAAAATCTCCGTGCGGGAGGCGTTTACGCGCCGGGCGTTCACTACACGAACATCACGACGCGCTACGACGAACTGGTGCTGCCGTACACAAACGGACTGGAGCCCGGGCCCAACGCCACCAACATCGTCGTCCAGGACGGTTGTGAGCAAGACATCTCCGATCACCTCGCCATCGCGGCATCGCTGCGCGCTGCGACTTTTGCTCTCAATGCACTCGACCCCGCGCACCAGCGGCCGGTACCGTGCAACTCGGTATTGCCCGTCGTGGGTTGAGCAACATGTGGAGGCCTTCGGTGGGGATTCGAACATGCGTGGGCGCTCTCGCTCTGGCCGGAGCCGTAGCTGCGACCGCCACACCGCTTGCGTCGGCGAACGAACCTCTTCCCGTTCCGTTCGGTTTCTTCAGTGGAATCGCCCTCGAAGCGACCAACCCGGGTGGATCGGTCCCCGGCACCAACGACTTCTCGTGCAGGCCTTCCGCTGCTCATCCTGATCCCGTCGTTCTGGTGCACGGGACGGCGGCCAACCGTCAGACAAATTGGGGCGTACTCGCACCCGTGCTGGCCAACGAGGGGTACTGCGTTTTCGCGCTCACCTTCGGGAATCGAACGGACCAGCCGTGGCCGATTTCCGCAGCCGGCGGCCTCGCACCACTCGGAGACAGCGCAGGGCAGCTGTCGGAGTTCGTCGACCAAGTCCTTACCGCGACCGGTAGCTCGAAGGTGGACCTGATCGGACACTCCCAAGGGACGACGGTCAGTGCGTACTACGCCAAGTTCCTCGGCGGCGACGCGAAGGTTTCCAAGATCGTCTCCATCGCTCCGTTGTGGGACGGCTCGGAGGTCGGCCCACCGGAAGGCGTCGGCGGACCGGATTTCGACAACGCCACCTTCGTGACCGAACTGCGCGACGCGGGCGTCTACTCCGATGACGTCGAGTACACCAACATCGTGACCCGTTTCGATCAAGTAGTCGTTCCGTACAGCAGCGGAATACTGGCCGCGTCGAATGCGTCGAACATAGTTGTTCAGGACGGCTGCGAACAGGACCTGTCGGATCACATCGCGTTGGTGGCGTCGGCGCGAACGGCGACTCTGACGCTCAACGCGCTGGATCCGTCGAATCCGCGTGAGGTGCCGTGCACTCGGGTACTCCCGATATTCGGCTGATCAGGCGTCGAAAATCGCTGTTCGCTTCAGGCGTACAGGAACCGGGAAACGATTCCCTCAGCTGCGACGTTGTGAACGGTAAGCAGTCCGGCTTCCGCCGCCAATCGGGTGGAGGAGCAGCAGGTGGACTTCGCGCCCTCTAGAGTAATAAGTGGGGTCGTGCAACCTTTGTCGATTCGTGGACGTCAGTCCGCTGACCGGCGAGGCGATCAGTCTGTAGTGCCGGAGCGAAACGCGGCGACCAGGGACGAGACATCCGGTCTCGAACCTGCCCGCCGGAGAGTGTGAGGGAGAGCGATGTTCGAGAGGTTCACCGATCGCGCGCGGCGCGTTGTTGTCCTGGCTCAAGAAGAAGCCAGGATGCTCAACCACAACTACATCGGCACGGAGCACATCCTTCTCGGCCTCATTCACGAGGGCGAAGGTGTTGCAGCCAAGTCGTTGGAGTCGTTGGGTATCTCCCTCGAGGGAGTCCGCAGCCAGGTCGAGGAGATCATCGGCCAGGGCCAGCAGGCTCCGTCCGGTCACATCCCCTTCACACCGCGCGCCAAGAAAGTCCTCGAGCTGAGTCTGCGCGAAGCGCTGCAGCTCGGACACAACTACATCGGTACGGAGCACATCCTGCTCGGTCTCATCCGTGAGGGTGAGGGCGTGGCAGCCCAGGTTCTGGTCAAGCTCGGTGCCGATCTCAACCGCGTCCGCCAGCAGGTCATCCAGCTGCTGTCGGGCTACCAGGGCAAGGAGCCCACCGAAACCGGTGGCACCCGCGGAGAGGCCGGCACGCCGTCCACCTCGCTCGTGCTCGACCAGTTCGGCCGCAACCTGACGCAAGCTGCCCTCGAAGGCAAGCTGGACCCGGTCATCGGCCGCTCGAAGGAAATCGAGCGCGTCATGCAGGTTCTCTCGCGTCGTACCAAGAACAACCCGGTTCTCATCGGTGAACCCGGTGTCGGTAAGACCGCTGTGGTCGAGGGCTTGGCTCAGGCAATCGTCAACGGCGAGGTTCCCGAGACCCTCAAGGACAAGCAGCTGTACACGCTCGACCTCGGGTCGCTCGTGGCCGGCAGCCGTTACCGCGGTGACTTCGAAGAGCGCCTGAAGAAGGTTCTCAAGGAGATCAACACCCGCGGCGACATCATCCTGTTCATCGACGAGCTGCACACCCTCGTGGGTGCGGGCGCGGCCGAGGGCGCTATCGACGCGGCCTCCATCCTCAAGCCCAAGCTCGCCCGTGGTGAGCTGCAGACCATCGGTGCCACCACTCTCGACGAGTACCGCAAGTACATCGAGAAGGATGCCGCTCTCGAGCGTCGTTTCCAGCCCGTCCAGGTGGGCGAGCCGACCGTCGAGCACACCATCGAGATCCTCAAGGGTCTTCGTGACCGCTACGAGGCTCACCACCGTGTGTCCATCACGGACGGTGCTCTGGTGGCAGCGGCGACGCTGGCCGACCGCTACATCAACGACCGCTTCTTGCCGGACAAGGCGATCGACCTCATCGACGAGGCGGGCGCGCGAATGCGCATCCGTCGGATGACTGCACCGCCGGACCTGCGCGAATTCGACGATCGCATCGCCGACGCGCGTCGCGAGAAGGAGTCCGCGATCGACGCGCAGGACTTCGAGAAGGCCGCGAACCTGCGTGACAAGGAGAAGACCCTCGTTGCTCAGCGCGCTGAGCGTGAGAAGCAGTGGCGTGCGGGAGACCTGGACGTCATCGCCGAGGTCGACGACGAGCAGATCGCCGAGGTTCTGGGCAACTGGACCGGCATCCCCGTCTTCAAGCTCACCGAGGAGGAGACCACTCGACTGCTCCGCATGGAAGAGGAACTGCACAAGCGGATCATCGGCCAGGAAGAGGCAGTCAAGTCCGTCTCGAAGGCGATCCGTCGTACGCGTGCAGGTCTGAAGGATCCCAAGCGTCCCTCGGGCTCGTTCATCTTCGCCGGCCCGTCCGGTGTCGGTAAGACCGAGCTCGCGAAGTCGCTCGCCAACTTCCTGTTCGGTGACGACGACGCTCTGATCCAGATCGACATGGGCGAGTTCCACGACCGCTTCACCGCTTCGCGTCTGTTCGGTGCCCCTCCCGGGTACGTCGGATACGAAGAGGGCGGCCAGCTCACCGAGAAGGTGCGCCGCAAGCCGTTCAGCGTTGTGCTGTTCGACGAGATCGAGAAGGCACACCAGGAGATCTACAACACCCTCCTGCAGGTGCTCGAGGACGGCCGTCTCACCGACGGTCAGGGACGTACCGTCGACTTCAAGAACACGGTGCTGATCTTCACGTCCAACCTCGGTACGTCGGACATCTCCAAGGCAGTCGGCCTGGGCTTCAGCTCGGGAACGGGCACGGAGTCGAACTACGAGCGCATGAAGCTCAAGGTTCACGACGAGCTGAAGAAGCACTTCCGTCCCGAGTTCTTGAACCGTATCGACGACATCGTCGTCTTCCATCAGCTCACGAACGAGCAGATCGTTCAGATGGTCGACCTGATGCTCGCTCGCGTCGAGGCGGCACTCAAGAACAAGGACATGGCCATGGAGGTCACCGACAAGGCCAAGTCGCTTCTGGCCAAGCGCGGATTCGATCCGGTACTGGGTGCACGACCGCTGCGTCGCACCATCCAGCGCGAGATCGAGGACCAGATGTCCGAGAAGATCCTCTTCGGAGAGATCGGACCGGGTCACATCGTGCTCGTCGACGTCGAGAACTGGGACGGCGAAGGCTCGGGCGAGGACGCGAAGTTCACGTTCACGCCTACCAAGAAGCCGATCGACGTGCCGGACGCACCGCCGATCGAGCTGACCAAGGCCGGCGAAAGCGAAAGCGCAGCAGAGTAGTACAGCAGAGCAAGTAACGAAACGGGCGGCACCTCACCGGTGCCGCCCGTTTCGTGTATCACGGGAGAGGGCGTACACATGAACGACATCGAACTGGGTCACCTGCGTCGTTGCGTCGAATTGGCAACGGAAGCATTGGATGCCGGCGACGAACCTTTCGGTTCCGTCCTGGCAGCGGCCGACGGAACCTTTCTGGCGGAGGATCGAAACAGAATCGCGGGCGGCGACAACACTCGTCACCCCGAATTCGAGCTGGCGCGGTGGGCGGCTCAGTACCTGACGCCGGAAGAGCGTTCGACGGCAACGGTATTCACCTCGGGTGAGCACTGCGCGATGTGTTCGGCAGCGCACGCGTGGGTGGGACTGGGACGGATCGTCTACATCTGCTCTTCGGCCCAACTCGGCGACTGGCTCGCGGAGTGGGGTGTGGCTCCGGCGCCGGTGAAGTCTCTGTCCGTCAACGAGGTTGCGCCGAACATCCCGGTCGAAGGTCCGGTTCCGGAGTTGGTTCCACAGGTACGAGAACTGCATCGGAAGTTGCATTCGCAGAGCACGTGAAGGACGCACACGAACGGGCGGCACATCGCTGGAGGTGCCGCCCGTTTCATGTCGAGTCAGGAAACGGCGTCGACTGCTCGAACCTTCTCTCGCAGTTCACCCTTGACGACCTTGCCGCTTGCGTTGCGTGGGAGCGCTTCCACGACGACGATGTCCTTCGGGTGCTTGTAGCGCGCGAGACGATCGTTGAGGAAGACGCTCAGCTCTTCGATGGTCAGGTCAACGGCTGAACCCGGCGCCATTGCGACGATCGCGACCGGCACCTCACCCCACTTGGCGTCGGGGCGACCGACGACGGCCGCTTCGACGATCAATTCGTGTTCGTAGAGAACGTTTTCCACCTCGGCGCAGTAGATGTTCTCGCCGCCGGAGATGATCATGTCCTTCTTGCGGTCGACGACGTAGACGAAGCCTTCGTCGTCGACTCGAACGAGATCGCCGGAGTGGAACCATCCACCGTGGAAGGCGTCTGCGGTGGCGGTGGGGTTGTTCCAGTACTCGCTCATCATCGTGGGTCCGCGGTAGACGATTTCCCCGATTTCACCGGGTGCCACGTCGTCCATGTTCTCGTCGACCACCCTGGCGGAGATGGTCGGAATGACCCGACCGACCGATCCGAGCTTACGGATTGCGTCTTCGCCGTCGAGAACGCAAGTGATGGGCGACATTTCGGTCTGACCGAAGACCGCGACATTGAATGCGTCGGGGAAGGTTTCGGCCATTGCCCGCAGGATCGTATCGGACGACGGCGCGGCACCCCACGAGATGTTCTTCAGCGACAGTGCTCGAGGTTGTGCCTTCTGAACTGCGCACACGGCCTGCCATTGCACAGGCACGAGGAACAGACTGGTGACCTTCTCGGCTTCGAGAATGTCGAGTAGTTGGCCCGGGTCGAATGCGCCGACCGGGTGGATCACCGTGGTCGTGCCGAGTTGCAGGCTCGGTGCGATGGAGCCGAGGGCTGCGATGTGGAACATGGGCGACGCGCAGAAACCGATGGAATCGGCGTTGAACAGGTGGAAGGCTCGGATACAGGTCAATGCTTGCGACGACAGGTTCGAGTGGGAGAGTACCGAACCTTTGGGGCGACCGGTGGTTCCCGAGGTGTACATGATCAGAGCAGGAGTGTCGTCCGGGATGTCGACGAACGCGTGCTGCTCACCCTCTTCGCTGATCAGGTCCTCGTAATTCAGGCTGTTACCCTCGGCGGCGGCGCCCACGGTGATGGAAATGTCGATCCCCTCGGATGCGGCGCGAGCCGCGCTGGCCAGCGGAGCCAAGGGGCCTTCGGCGACAATGACTTTGGAGCCGGAGTCGTTGACGAGATAAGCGACCTCGGGTGGCGTCAGACGGAAGTTCACCGGAACAGCGATTGCGCCCAGCGCGTTGGTCGCGAGCACGACCTCGAGGTATTCCGGGCGGTTGAGCATCAGGATGAGCACGCGGTCGCCGAAGCTGACACCGCGTCGAGCAAGGGCGTCTGCCAGCTTCTCGACGCGCGTGTCGAGAGTGCTCCAGGTGATGGAATTGCCCAAAAATCGCAGCGCGGTGCGATCGGGAATCATCTGCGCATGCCTGGCGATCTGATTGTTCCAGTTGGTGCGGCGTGAACGCTGCGCCTCGGAGACTGCATCGGTGGAGGCCATCGATGGGTTCCTCTCATGCGTGGGTGATTGTGTGACTCAGGCTACAGTGAGCCGTCGATGTGCACAGGGGTTTTGTTAACGAAAATTCGCAGGATTACTTGTACTGCGGTGCGCGCTTCTGAAGCATCGCCGTCGCGCCTTCTTTGAAATCGTCACCGGTGAGAAGTTCTGCCTGCCCGATATTTTCGAGCTCCAACGCGGCGTCGAGGCGATCCAACGTAGCCGCATTGAGCGCTCTTTTGGTGAGTTCGAGGGCACGGCGGGGAGCCTTGGACGTTCGATCGGCGATCGACTGGATGTGTGTGGCGAAATCTTCGTCGGAGACGGTGCGGGACACGAGCCCGAAACGCTCTGCGTCCTCGGCGGAGACCCGCTCACCCAGCAACGCCATCTCGGCCGCGCGGGCCCGTCCGATCGCTGCCGGTACCAGCGCACTGGCGCCGCCGTCGGGCATCAGGCCGATGTTGACGAACGAGAGGAGGAAGTACGCGCTCGATGCTGCGTACGTCAGATCCGCAGCCAGCGCGATGGACACTCCGACGCCGGCGGCGGGGCCGTTGACCGCGGCGATCACCGGGACCGGGGCGCTGGTGACGGCGCGAATCAGCGAAGTCGCCGCATCCATGACGACCTTCGGGTCTGCGGGGTTGACCGCAGCTGCGGCGAGGTCGGCGCCGGTGCAGAACGCTCGACCGGAGCCGGTGATGACGATGGTACGAACTGCCGGGTCTGCGCCGCCGTCTCGGACTGCGGCGGCGAAAGCGCTCATCGTGGGCAGGTCGATCGCGTTCATCCGCTTGGGGCGGTCGAAAGTCAATCGCAGTACACCGTCGGTGATCTCGGAGCGGAAGCCCGTCTCGGCGGTGGCGGTCATGCCGCACTCACCGCGGTGACGAATCCGGAAAGCCGTGAGGTGATGATGTGTTCGGCCTCCGAGACCATGCGGTCGATCATGTCGGAAACCGTCGGGATGTCGTTGATCAGGCCTTGACTCTGGCCGGCGGACCAGATGCCCGCGTCGAGATCGCCGTCTTCGAAGACCTTGCGTCCGCGCGCTCCGGCCACCAGATGCTGAATGTCACTGAACTGTGCGTCGCCGCGTGCCTCGATGTCGACGACTTCGGCACTGATCGCATTCGCGGCCACGCGTGCGGTGTTGTGGAGGGTCCGGAAGATCAGCTTGGTGTCGCGTTCGGTGTTGGCGACAATCTGTTCTTTGACCGATTGCGCTACAGGGGATTCCACGGTGCACATGAATCGAGTTCCCATGTTGACGCCGTCCGCGCCCAGCGCGAGGGCGGCGACGAGTCCACGAGAATCTGCGATTCCGCCCGAGGCGATCACGGGAATCGTGAGTTGCTGCGTGGCAGCCGGAATCAGAATCAGCCCCGGTATGTCGTCCTCGCCGGGGTGCCCGGCGCATTCGAATCCGTCGATGCTGACGGCGTCGACGCCCAGTCTCTCGGCCTTGACCGCGTGACGAACTGCAGTGCACTTGTGGATCACCTTCACACCTGCGTCCTTGAAATGTGGAAGGTGATCGATCGGATTCGAACCGGCCGTCTCGACGATCTTGATTCCGGATTCGATGATCGCCTGGCGATATTCGGCGTACGGCGGTGGCGTGATCGACGGCAGAATAGTGAGATTGACACCGAAGGGCTTGTCCGTGAGATCGCGAGTGCGAGCAATTTCCTTGACGAGGTCTTCCGGTGTGGGCTGGGTGAGACCCGTCAGGAACCCGAGGGCACCTGAATTTGCCGTGGCCGCAACAAGTTCTGCGCGCCCTACCCACATCATGCCGCCCTGCACGATGGGGTGGTCTACGCCGAACATTTCGGTGAAGCGAGTGCGAATCATGTGCTCACAACTACTTTCTTACGGTCGGTCAATCGGCATCGAACCCTGTTGTGGGCAAGGAAAAACTCCGTGCCACAAGGAACGAGCCCGCCAGCGGACTACGTGCAAGACTGTGCGAATCGTCACTAACATAACACCGGTGTGAGAGCGGGTGTCAAGACTCTTTTCCGGAATCCGTCCGGCGCGACAGCTGCGTTGTAGGGTTTCGGGTGAAGCTGTACCGGGCGCGAATTGCGACCTTCGTGACGGTTAACATGATCCGTTCGGACTCACGCCTGTAGAAGTGCGGTGCAGCGGACGAAGGCAGTGCAAGAGAAAGCAACGGAAGTGGAGGGTCAGGTGCCCGGACAGACACGCGTCTCCGTGCGTGGCAGCGACCCTGCACCACGGACGCGTCCGAAGAATCGGAAGGCGCAAATTGCGGCCGCTGCCGCGGAAGCATTCAGCGAACGTGGCTACCACGCGGTGGGTATCGACGAGATCGCAGCGAAGGTCGGAATCTCCGGGCCTGCCCTCTATCGTCATTTCCCCACGAAATACGCGCTGTTCGTCTACACCGTGAACAACCTGACCCAGGCGTTGTTGGATGCCAGCGATCCCGCGGTACACGGAAACGACGATCCACGCGAGCAGTTGAAATCCACGATGGTGGGCGTCATTCGCGCGACGATCGAGAATCGGCGTAGGGGAGGTCTCTACCGATGGGAGGGGCGCTACCTGGTCGACGAGGATCGTGAGCAGTTGCGGGTGGGAATGCGCACGCTCAATCTTCGGATTGCCGAGCCGCTGGCCGCAGTTCGCCCGGAACTCGACCCGGCGGACGTGGAGCTCATCGCACCCGCTGTGCTCAGCGTGATCGCCAGTATCACCGGGCATCGATCGGCGTTGTCCGCCAAGCAGATCGAAGCGCTGATCCTTGCAGCATGCTGGTCCGTCGTCGGCGTCGAACTGCCGGTCGGTGTGCAAGGCGGCGCGGGGGTGGCGGCGTCCGAACGCAAAACCGGCCTCGTGCGGACGTCGAAACGTGAAGTGCTGCTTCAGGAAGCAGTCCTGCTGTTCTATCAGCGCGGGTATCACGACGTGAGCATCGAGGAGATAGGCGCCGCGGCGGGTATCAACGCGTCGAGTGTGTATCGGCACTTCGCGAGCAAGGCCGACCTACTGGCTGCGGCCTTCCACCGAGCGTCCGATCGTCTGACGATGACGTTGGGTTCGGCCTTGGCGGAATCCGAGACCCCTCTCGCAGCCGTCGAGACGTTGGCGAAGATGTACGTCGAGGTTTCGTTCGGAACCAGTGAACTGTTGGCCGTGTACTTTGCCGAGATCGGCAGCTTGCCGGATCGATCGCGGACCGAGCTGCGCAACATTCAGCGTTTGAACGTCGAGGAGTGGGCGCACCTGTGCGTCGAGGCACGGCCGGAGTTGACGATCGTCCAAGCCCGTTTTCTCGTCCACGCGGCGCTCGGGCTTGTCTTCGACATCGGCAGAATCGTGCACTTTTCCTCGGAGAACTCCGCACAGGCCCGCGTCGAGAAACTGCTGTCCGCGACGCTCCTCGGGTAGTCCCGTCCGAAACAGTAGGTGTGACGTCACGTATCGCGGGTAGGTTCGTGATCGCAAGGCGTTCACCGAATCATGTGAAGACGGAAGTAGGGACAGCAATGCCAACTCGTACCGCACGCACCGCCTGGAACGGCACCCTCGAGGCCGGATCGGGGCAGGTGGAACTCACCAGCTCGGGCGTCGCGACCTTCGACGTGTCGTTCCCCAAGCGCGCAGCTGAGGAGGCCGGCGGAACCACCAGCCCCGAGGAGCTCATCGCCGCAGCACATTCCTCCTGCTACGCGATGCAGTTGTCGGCCCTGATCGCCGAGGCCGGCGGAACCCCGCAGAGCCTGGACATCACCGCGGACGTGTCGCTCGGACCCGACACGGTCGGCTTCAAGCTCACCGGAATCAAGCTCACCGTTCGCGCCGAGGTCGACGGCCTCGACGCCGACGGCTTCGCCGAGGTCGCCCAGGCGGCCAAGGAAACCTGCCCGGTCAGCAAGGCACTGACCGGCGTCGACATCACGTTGGATGCGGCCCTGGACTGATCAACTCGTGCTCGGGCGCCCCCTCCGGCGCCCGAGTGCGGTTGTGTGTGATGACCAGGTAGCTCGCGAACAGTATCGGGAGCACCCACAGGTCCGATGGATCGCGATAGACCAGGATCGGCAAGAGATCTCCGCGGAATCCTCGTGCGGTCAGGCGGAGAAACCCGATCACCCACTCGTACGCGTCACCGATCGGCGGGACCACCTTCACCGCGGCGAAGCCGATACCCGTGACCGCGATGGACCAGGCGATCGCTGCTCGCCCCACCAGGTTTCGCCTGAGCACCTCGAAAACCGAGAGCAGAAGCAGGGGAAACAGGAACACGCCGGCGACGTCGGACAGCTTGCCCGTCACCATGTTCCCGAAGGCGCCTTTGAGTGCGTGGTCGTTGATCAGAATGATCGCCACCGAAACCAGCGCCCACGGACTCAGCAGCAGATCGCCCGGACGGTTCACGACAGGTTGATCGTTGCCGAGCCGGACGAGAATAGATCGCACTTGAACTGAAGGCGCAGACCGGTTGCGGCCTCGGGGACCTCGTAGGCCAGTTCGCCTCGCTTGGCAGCGCCCGGTGCTAGTTCTCCGTCGACACTCGACGTGCTGCTGTCGGTGAACGTGATGTTGTACGACTTGTTCGCCGAGTCCTGCAATTCGAAGCACATCATCGACGAGACAGTCGACGGCTTGTCACTGTTGTTGGTGACCTCGGTGTCGACCACCACGTAACGGTTTCCGGGATCAGCGGTGATGAACTGATTGGTCGAGACGTAAGGATCGACGACGCCGTGTACCTGTACGCGCCAGTCGCCCAGCTCGACGACGTCACCGATGCCGAAGGCAGCCGCAGGAGCGGTGGACGAACCGTTGTCGTCGACCTTCTTCGCTTCGTCTGTTTCGCCCGAGGCGATGGTTGCGAACAAGGCTGCGCCGACGGCGAGGAGGACGAGGGGAGTGCGGAGTGATCGCATGATGTGCGCCTTTCGAGAGTTGGTATGGCACAAGTCAACGATGCGAAGACTGCTCACCGCTTCAGCCGAAAGATCGGTCCGCCTCATCCTTTCGGTCGGAACCTGGCGGTTCGTCCACCCGTTCGGCTGATTCGAGGCGTCGGTGGCGGTCGATACGCTTGCTCGGTGATCACCACCCAAGGAACTGTTGTGCGACGGCGCGTATGGACCACCACCGCCGTCGCGTTCAGCCTTTTCTGTTCCTTCATGACGGTGGGCATCGCCGGTTCGTCGGGAAACATGCCACCGGTCCTGGTCGGGATCGGGTTCGTCCTGGGCGTGGCGGGCGGGGTATCGCTCGTCTGGCGCCATCAACATCCTTGGATGGTTCTGGCGATCACGCTGGTCGGGCCGCTGTTCTTTCCCACTGATGCAACGGCGGCGCTCATCGCGTTGTTCGCCGTTGCCAGGATCGCACGTGGGCCTCGGCTTGCTGCCGCTGCGGCAGCTGTCTTCGTCGTGTGCGGAATTTCGTTGACCTACGACGCTTTTCGAAATCGTGAGTACTCCGTTCTCACGATGGGCACCATGAAACCCAAGGACGGTTCGGCAGTCGTTCAATACGACGTCGCCATCTGGATCCCGTGGCTCGTCGCGGCCGTCATGGTCGGCATCGTCGTGGCGCTCTCTCTCCTGATCCGGACCAGGACCGAACTCGTCGAGGCCGAGCACGTACGGGATCTGGCCACCGAGAAAACCGACGTGATGCGCGACGAGATGATTCGCACCGAGGAACGAACGCGGATCGCTCGCGACATGCACGATACGATCGCCGCCAGCTTGAGCCGGATTTCGTTGTTCGCCGGCGGGCTGCAGGTGAGCGCGGCAGACAATCCCGAGAAGGTCGTCAACACGGCTGCGATGATCAGAACGACCGCGCACGAGGCTTTGGACGAATTGAAGGGAATCGTCGGAGTGCTCAGAGGAAATGGTGATCGTCGCGAACACGGTGGGCATCAAGGGATCGACGCGATCGGAGATCTGGTCAACAGTGCCCGCGCCGCCGGCATTCACTGCCGTCTCGAATCCGAGTTGCTCCCGGGTGACGTCGGAATGTTGGCGGGGCACGTCTGCTATCGCGTCGTGCAGGAGTCACTGACCAATGTCCAGAAATACGCGAGCGACCAGATGCTCGTCATTTCGGTGACCGGGTCTCCGCACGACGGAATCCGCATCCTCGCACGCAACAAGCTCAGCGAGCTTGCACCCATGACGTCGATCGGTTCGCGATCAGGTCTACGCGGACTGGCCGAACAGGCGCGAGAGATCGGCGGCAAGGTCGAGGCCGGTGCGTTGGGGGACGATTTCCTCGTCAGTTGCTGGGTGCCCTGGTCGTCGTAGCCCGCCCACCCTCTCACTGTCGGGGGCTCTGGGTAATCTGAGCGCACTATGGACGCTGACTCGCGCATCACAGTTTTGATCGTCGACAACGACGCCTGGGTTCGGCGCGGAATGAAGGACATCCTGGAAGCAGCGCCGGACATCGTGGTCGTTGCCGAGGCAGAAGACGGCGATCAGGTCGCAGCCAAGGTCACGCGTTTTCGTCCGCACGTTGTGTTGATGGATCTGAAGATGGCGCGGGTCGGCGGCCTGGAGGCCACCCGAGAATTGATGACCATGAGCAATCCGCCGAAGGTCATTGCGATGACAGCCTTCGACGTCGACGACATGGTCGTGCAGGCCGTCGAGGCGGGCGCGCACAGTTTCCTGAGCAAGGACGCGGCTCCACAGGCGTTCCAGCAGGCAGTACGAGTGGTGGCGTCCGACCACTCGTTGTTCAGTTGCGATTCTCTGCGCGCCATCGTGGCCTCGACGCCGCGTCGGCAAGCCCCCGATCAGACCCCCCTCGCGTCGCTCACCGAACGCGAGCGTGAAGTGCTGGCAATCCTGGCGACGGGCGCGGCCAACAGCGTCATCGCGGAGCGGTTGTACCTCGGTGAGACCACCGTCAAGACGCACATCTCTTCACTGTTCGCCAAGCTCGGCGTGCCCAACCGGGTGGGTGCGTCGTTGATCGCGTTCCGGTGTGGCCTGGTCACGTGACTCGGGACTAATCCCGCCCCTGTTCGTTGTTGCACCTTCGGTGACTGATCAAATCGTGATTGACCAAGACGTGACCATCGAAGTGTGGTCGGACGTCGCTTGCCCGTGGTGCTACATCGGAAAGACCAGGTTCCTCTCGGCTCTGGATCGTTTCGAGAACAAGGACCGCGTCAACGTCATCTGGCGCTCGTACCAGCTCGCTCCGGAGACCCCGGTGGGCGCGGGCCGTACCGAACTCGACGCGTTGGTCGAGATGAAGGGGATGGCGCCTGATCAGGTACGTCAGATGTTCGCCCATGTCAGTGCGACGGCAGCCGAGGTCGGGTTGACCTTGGACTTCGACACCGTGATCGCCGCCAATACCTTTGATGCGCACAGGTTGCTGCATCTCGCGGGTGAGCGGCAGAACGAACTCCTCGAAGCGCTGTTCAAGGCTCACTTCAGCGACGGCAAGGTGATCGACGACCGTGAGGTGTTGGTCGAGCTGGCCGTGAGCGTCGGTCTCGATGCCGATGTGGTGCGCGAGCAACTGGGCTCCGATGCCGCCGCCGAGGCCGTGCGCGAGGATCTGTCCATGGCCCGCCAACTCCAGGTCAGTGGTGTTCCGTTCTTCGTTGCCAACCGTGCGGTCGCAGTGTCGGGCGCTCAGCCCGAAGAGGTGTTTCTGCAGTTGCTTACTCAGGCCTCCGAACCGGCCTGAGTAAGGCGAGCGGCACGTACTGCCGGCGCGTTCGAGAACGGCAACAGATGCGCGCCGTCCACGGGGCAGGACAACGTCACGTGCGCTGCATCGACGAACCGGTACGGCTGCGCTGCAACAACTCCGGCAAGGTTCTTTCGCAGACGTGACATCTCGGCCCGCGCAGTCACCGTGCGGGCCGGGTCACCGAACAGGTCTTGCGCCAACCGAGATGCAGTCAGTCCTCGTCTTTCCGATCCGAGGAGGAACAGAATCTCGGCGTGCCGCTGGGTCGGGGAGTACGCCCATTCGCCGAACCCGGATGTGACGGTCACCGACATGTTCTCGGAATCGCGCAGATCGATATGCACCGTGGGAGCGGTGATTTTCTCGCCGGTGGTGATCGGACGAACCAGCCACCCGCCGGGGAGCGGATCCAGTTCGCACAGGCCCAGAGCCGGAAACCACGTTCTGCCGGGAGCCAAAGCTGCGGGAAGCAGCACGCGCGAGCGATGGGGGAGTGCGTCGACCGCTGCGACCCAACCATGAGTATCGATCACCAATGCGGGTGATCCGCTGCGGGCAAGCATCGGCCCTGCAACAGAACGTAATTGATCGAGATTGTCCCTGTGCTTGTCCCGCAGGTGTGATTGGGCGAGGCGTGCGACGGCGTCGACCAGAGCGAGCGTCGTGGGATGGACGGTCTTCGCCGGACCACTGATGTCCACCACGCCGATGACACGGTCGTCCCGCGGATCGCGGATGGGTGCCCCCGCACATGTCCACGGATGGTGGCTACGCGCATAATGTTCCGCCGAGAAGATCTGCACCGCCTGTCGTGACACCAATGCCGTTCCGATGGCGTTGGTACCGACGCTGTCCTCGGCCCAGTTCGCCCCTTCGACAAAACCCAGACGCGCAGCCTGGTCGAGTACGCGATGGGAACCGCTGCGCCACAGCACAGTTCCGCGAAGGTCCGCTACGACCATGATGTTCTCACCGCTTGCGGTGACCGATTCGAGTCCACGCGTGACGTCGTCGAGCACGTCGTACAGTCCGGACTCACGACGACGGAGATCGAGTTCGGCAACGTCCATCGACGGTTCGACCCGGTTGTGCTCGGGGTCGATACCGAGTTCGCGCAGGCGCTGCCACGATTGGCGCACCACGTCCCTGGGTCGGGCCGGTGCGCGGTCTCCGGCCATCGTCGCGTCGTACACCGCGGCGAGGGTCCTCGCGTAGTCGCGAGGATCCTCGCCGGGTGGCATCGCGGGTTCGGGCAACCGCCTTTTCTGCGAGGGCACCGTTTTCGGCGAAGGCACCGTTCTCAGTGACGACACTTCGGTCAGCGGTAGACGAGACCGCCGTCGATGAGACCGGCCTGCCCGGTCATGTAGTCGGAATCGGGCCCGGCGAGGTACGAGACGAAACCGGCTACATCGTCGGGGGTTTCAGCTCGACTCAGCGCAATTCCGCCGACGAACTTCTCGTAGGTGGCGCCCTCCGGCGCACCGGTCAGTTCGGCGAACCTCTTGTCGATCGTCACCCACATGTCGGTTCCCACGACGCCGGGGCAGTACGCGTTGACGGTGATTCCGTCGGACGCGTATTCCTTGGCCGCGGCCTGAGTGAGGGCCCTGACCGCGAATTTCGTGGCGCTGTAGACGCCGAGCATGGCGAATCCGTCGTGGCCGGCGATGGACGACGCGTTGATGATCTTTCCGCGTTGTCCCAGCGCTTGGAACTTTGCTGCTGCAGCTTGAATTCCCCACAGCACACCGTCGACGTTGACGCTCCAGATCTTGGAGACCTCTTCCGGCGTCGCGTCGGAGATCGGGCCGACGAGAGCGATTCCAGCGTTGTTGACGATGACGTCGAATCCGCCCAATTCCTTGTGTGCGTGTTCGACAGCGGCGTTCACCTGTGCTCGATCGCTGACGTCGGCGACAAACGTGGTCGCCTGACGCCCGATCTGTCGAATCTCGTCGGCAACCGCATCCAGTTTGGTCTGGTCGAGGTCGACCAGTGCGATGTCGGCGCCGTCGTGGGCGAGGCGGAGAGCGATTCCGCGTCCGATTCCTTGGCCGGCGCCGGTGACCAGAACTACCTTGCCCGTGATGCTCATGCAGTTTCTCCTCGTTGGTAGTGAAACGGTTAGCCGTGAACCGGTGAGTGATTTGTATGTGACCGCGACCACAATGCGGAAGGGTTGCACGGTGTTGCAATTCCGAAGAATCGGACAGCGATTGCAACCCTTGGCAACCCTCCCGGTGCCCCGCGCGACAGCTTCATAGTTGCGCGACCACTTCGCGAATCATCTTGCGAGACAATCTGGGAGAGGGAACATGACCGCTACAGTCGACACACCCACAGAACCGGCGACGCCGAACCGGCCACCGTCACGCCGCTGGATCGAGTTCGGAATCACCAATCTTGTGATCGTTCTCGTGCTGGCCGTGGCGAGTTGGTACCTTTTGGCAGATCCGACCACCAGTCCGTGGAATTTCTATCCTTTGCCGTTCAACGCGGCGCTTTTCTGGGCGATCCTCTTTGTGGTGTTCATCGGCTTCAACTGTGAGTTCGCCGGCTTCGATCGACTCCCGCAGCCGGCGAAGGGGCTGGCGATCATGGCCGCGACCGCGGTCTTCGCCGTCGTGGTGACGTGGCTCCTGGCACACGGTTTGGGGAGCTTGTACCCGGATTTCGCGGCCGATCGT
The DNA here is from genome assembly GCF_016598535.1 of Rhodococcus sp. P-2. Classification (GTDB taxonomy): domain Bacteria; phylum Actinomycetota; class Actinomycetes; order Mycobacteriales; family Mycobacteriaceae; genus Rhodococcus_F; species Rhodococcus_F baikonurensis. The sequence goes on from NZ_CP066779.1 coordinate 5,784,786, forward strand.
GAGGGCGGTCTCGGTTTTTTCGCGGGTGCGCTGTTCGTGCTCTTCGGATTCGGGACCTGGGTGATGGTGGTCCTGAACTGGCAGCACTGGCCGTGGACTTCCCTCGGGATGAAGCAACCGCTGGTGGGGTTGTGTGAGATCGCGTTTGTCGCCGTCCCGACGCTGGCGCTGTACTTCGTGTTCGGCCTGCCGTCCGTGTCGCTTTCCGCCACGGATCCGTTGATGACCGTCGACACCGTGCTCGGTTGGTTCTACTGCGTCGTGGTGGTCGTGATCCTGACCGGTCAGACGCTCGACAACTGGCCGTGGCGACTGTTCGGCGGTGGTGGAAAGACGGCGCTCGCAGCCACGATCGGTAACTTCGCCGCGGGAACCGGCTTGTACTTCGTGGCACTTCCGGTCGTGAAGGCACTGGTGGGAAGCGATGCTGTTGCCGAGTTGGGTGGCGTGGTCCATCAGTTCCCGGCGCAGCTCGGTGTGTGCTGGGCGTTCTGGATGATCTTCTGGGCCAACGCCTTCGGCAACAAGCCGACGGGTTTTGCTGACGGGGTCAACCTCGCGATCCGCGCGCTGCTCACGTTTGCGCTCGCGGTGGTGACCTTCCTGTTCTATTACCGCTTTGCGGCAGAGCACATTCTTCACGAGCCGGCAGTTGTCGACGGATTACACGGTAACGCACTGGGTTTCGTGGACTGGGCTGTGCTGTGGACGCTGTTCTACGTCGTGGGATTTCAGTCGCTGGGACTCGGCAAGTTGAAACCTGCTGAGGGGTGACACGGTTGCCCGCACGACGGTGCGGGCAACCGGTATCGGTCAGTCGCTTGCAGCGGAGATCGACTCGACGGGTATTTTGCTGCGGGAAGACATCTTTCGGACGGGAATCGACAGTGCGATAGCTGCGGCGAGCAGGGCGAACCCGCATCCGATCAACAGACTGGTGCGGAAGCCGGCTTCCGACGGCAGGATATGGCTATCGGCCTGGACGGTCATCTGTGCAAGAACGACGCCGATGACGGCGGCGCACACAGACGTGCCGATCGAGCGCATCAAGGAGTTGAAGCTGTTGGCAGCAGCAGTGGCGGACGGCGGGACCGCGCCCATGATGAGGGCGGGCATGGAACCGTACGCGAGACTGATGCCGGCGTTGGCGATGCAGGCGACGATCAGCAGCCCCCACGTCGAGCCCATCAGCAGCATCGAAGATCCGTAACCGAGAGCGAGGACGAGCGCGCCTGTGATGAGTGTGAACTTGGGCCCGCGCAGTGCGGTGAGGCGTGCGCCGAGTGGAGAGACCGCCATCATCACGAATCCGGGTGGCGCCATCCACAGGCCCATCGCCAACATCGACTGTCCCATGCCGTAACCGGTGGACTCCGGTAGTTGCAGCAGTTGCGGGATGATCAAGAACTGGGTGTACATCGCGAATCCAGTTGCGATGGAAGCGATATTGGTCAGCAACACCTGCGGCTTCGCCGTCACACGTAGGTCCACGAGCGGGTCGTCGGTGCGTCGTTCGAACCAGACCCAGCCGAGAAGAACGATGATCGTGGTCGCGAACAAGCTCACGGTGGTGCCGCTTGTCCATCCCCAGCTGCCGCCTTTCGATACGGCCAGCAGGAGTGAGATCAGGCCGGCTCCGAGCCCGATCGCGCCGATCAGGTCGAACCGTCCGCCGACCTTGTGTACCGGTGTCGCCGGGACGAAGAACCAGGTCAGGATCAGTATCAGCACACTGAGCGCCGCTGATCCCCAGAAGAGTGCCCGCCAGCTGGCGTTCTGAGCTACTGCCGCGGCGATCGGCAGGCCGAGTGCGCTGCCGATTCCCATGGATGAACTCATCAGAGCGATTGCAGAATTGAGTCTCTCCGGCGGAAGCAGATCGCGTAGTGCGCTGACGCCGAGTGGGATCAGGCTGACGCAGATGCCCTGCAATCCGCGTCCGATCACCATCGGAATCAGAGAACTGGCAGTTGCGCAGATGACCGATCCGACTATGAGCGGGATCGTGCAGATCAGAATCAGCCGCCGCTTGCCGTACAGATCCCCGAGACGCCCGGCTATCGGTGTAGCGACAGCGCCCGCCAGGAGCGTCGCAGTGACGACCCACGACGCGTTCGAGGCGGTCGTGTTCAGCAGTGTGGGTAGTTCCGCGATCAGTGGGACGACAAGCGTTTGCATGAGTGCGGCGAGGATGCCGATGAACGCCAGTACGCCGACAAGTCCGCCAGGTCGTACGGCGGGGGCCGTCCGCTCGGCTATAGCGCCTGCTCGTGCCATGCGCGTCTCCTTTGCATATCGCGGGTGGTTCCGGATGCGAAGGGGTGCGCATCGTCGAAGGCGGTTTGAATCGTACATATCGTTGCATTGTTCAACTAGTTTTGTGATCGAGGGATTGGTCACAGTGGGGCGGATTGCAACAGGCTGCAACGCTTGTGACCCGGGCCACTGATGCGATGTGCTGTGTGTCACATTCATAAACAAGGAGAAGTGATGACGCAAACCATCGATTCCGCAGTCGCCCCCGAGGTGAAGCTGACGGCGGTGACACCGCAGGAGCGCGTCGATGCCTGGCTGGCGGATTTCGAGTCGGCACTTGCCGCTCGTGACATCGAGCGTGTTGCAGGCAAATTCGCACTCGACAGTTTCTGGCGAGACTTGGTGTCGTTCACTTGGAACATCAAGACCGTCGAAGGTCGCGAGCAGATCGCCGACATGCTCTCCGCACGACTCGACGACACCGATCCTTCGGGGTTCCGGACCACCGAGACGCCCGACGAGGCCGACGGCGTTACGTCGGCCTGGATCGAATTCGAGACTGCAACCGGGCGCGCGCACGGGCACCTTCGTCTGAAGGGCGATGAAGGTTGGACCCTGCTGACGTCGTTGCAGGAACTCAAGGGCCACGAGGAGGGCAAGGGCACTCGCCGCCCGCGCGGCGCCAAGCACGGTGCAGATCCGAATCGCGTCACGTGGGCCGAGCAGAAGGAGATCGAGGACCGCGAACTCGGTTACACCACACAGCCTTACGTCGTGATCGTCGGCGGTGGGCAGGGCGGAATCGCGCTCGGTGCCCGGATGCGTCAGCTCGGAGTGCCGGCCATCGTGATCGACAGCCACGAGCGACCCGGCGACCAGTGGCGCGGACGCTACAAGTCCCTGTGCCTGCACGATCCGGTGTGGTACGACCACCTGCCTTACATGCCGTTCCCCGACAACTGGCCGGTGTTCGCGCCCAAGGACAAGATCGGCGACTGGCTCGAGATGTACACCAAGGTCATGGAGGTGCCGTATTGGAGTTCTACGACCTGCACGTCAGCGTCGTTCGACGAGAAGACCCAGGAATGGACCGTCGAGGTCGACCGCAACGGCGAGAAGCTGACCTTGCGTCCCAAGCAGTTGGTGATGGCGACGGGTATGTCCGGCAAGGCCAACGTCCCGACGTTCCCCGGGCAGGACAAGTTCCTCGGCGATCAGCACCACTCGAGCAAGCACCCCGGCCCGGATCAGTACGTCGGCAAGAAGGTTGTGGTCATCGGGGCCAACAATTCCTCGCACGACATCTGCGGCGCTCTGTGGGAAAACGGCATCGACGTCACGATGGTGCAGCGCAGCTCGACGCACATCGTGAAATCGGATTCGCTGATGGATCTGGGCCTGGGCGATCTGTATTCGGAGCGTGCGCTTGCCGCCGGCATGACGACGCACAAGGCCGACCTCACGTTCGGTTCGCTGCCGTACCGGATCATGCACGAGTTCCAGATCCCGGTGTACGACGCAATCCGTGAGCGCGACAAGGACTTCTACGATCGCCTCGAGAAGGCCGGCTTCGAGCACGACTGGGGCGACGACGGTTCGGGTCTGTTCATGAAGTACCTACGCCGCGGATCGGGTTACTACATCGACGTCGGTGCCGCCGAACTGGTCGCCAACGGAGACATCAAGCTCGCGCACGGCAACATTCGTGAACTGACCGAGAACAGCGTCATCCTCGAAGACGGTACGGAACTGCCGGCCGACGTGGTGGTCTACGCGACCGGCTACGGCTCGATGAACGGTTGGGTGGCTGATCTGATCGGACAGGACACCGCGGACAAGGTCGGCAAGGTGTGGGGCCTGGGCTCGAACACGACCAAGGATCCGGGACCGTGGGAGGGCGAGCAGCGCAACATGTGGAAGCCCACGCAGCAGGAGGCGCTCTGGTTCCACGGCGGCAATCTGCATCAGTCGCGGCACTACTCGCTGTACCTCGCGCTGCAGTTGAAGGCGCGCTACGAGGGTATTCCGACGCCGGTGTACGGGCTTCAGGAAGTGCATCACCTGAGCTGAAACGAGAACTGCTGTGCGCCTTTATTAACCGCCCGCGGTTAATAAAGGCGCACAGCAGGTTCAGCGAAGGGCGTACTTCTTCGCCACGTCGGCGTTCTTGGTCGCGCGCTCGGTGAGGAAGGCAAATGCCAATCCGAGTACGAGCCACAGCGTCGCCTGTGTAGCGAGCGAGGAAAGCCGGAACTCCCACAGCAGAGTTGCCGGGAAATCCTCACCCACCTCGTTGATGCCGGGAAGCGAGACGTAACCGATCGCGACGATCACCAGGAACGCGGCCACCGGAGCAGCGATGCGCACACTGAGGAACTCGTGTCCGGAAACTGCCTTTGCTGCCGCTGCCGCTGCGGTGACGGACAGCAGTCCGAGAATCACGGCGGCCAGCCACAGCAGTGTGCGCTGATTGATGGTGTCCGGATCTCCGACGGCAGGCGGATTGGCCGGGTACTTGAAGAACGGCACGGCCTCGATGGCCAGCCAACCGCCGACGGCGATGGTGATCGCCAACAACGGTCCGGACATCCCGGTGAGTCGTCGCGCGTAATTCGCGACGACCGAGAAGATCGCGCCGAGTGCCAGTCCGGCCAGCGCTGTGGCCAGGAACAACCCGGCGCGCTGCCCGTCGCGGCTCACCAGTGGTTCTTCTTCGTCCCCGTGTGAATGCCCAGCGGCTTCGCCGGCAGCCTCACCGGTGGCGCTGTTGGCTTCTTCGATCGCAATGGCAGCATTGACGTGCGGTTCACCCAGCACGAACGCAACTCCGCCGGCAAGGATGCCCGCGATCAAACCAGCCAACAAACCACGAATGAGAAGCTTCGTGAAATTGTCGACTAGTGGCACGGCAGGCCCATCAAGTGGCGACCGTCGTGCATCAGTTCATGCATGTACATACCGGTGCGAGAGATAGCGCCCTGGTCGAATCCGACCAGGTAGAGAGCGAGCATCGCGAACAGCACTACTGCAGCGGCAAGGAAAGCCAGACGAGTCGAGTCGATCGACGTATCGGGAGAATAGGCGAGAGCCATCGAAGCCTCCTGGGATTTTCGCGTCCCCTAGGTCCATGCGATGGCCGAAGTGTCTGGCTGTCGAAATGGTCGTGCCGAAAAGACACTTCACCTCGAATTACAGTGGCGCGACCGCTCCGGGCTTTCACCGGATTCCTGTCGGACCATCGCGTTTACATGCGAACTTTTGCACTACTGCCCGCACCGTGTCAACGCGTGAAGCCGAGTTGAGCAGGGATTGCGCCCGCCGCGGCGAGCGCAATCCACGAAATCAGCTCTTGGCGGCTACGTCCAGGACAACTTCGAATTCCAGCAACGACGCACCCGAAGCGACAGGCTTCGCGCGCTCACCGGAGTGTGCTTCGCGGGCAGGGCCGTCACGCCAATCGGCGAATGCCTGCTCGGACTCCCACTGCGTCACCACGAAGTAGCGGCTCTCACCTGCGGTGGGGCGGAGGAGTTGGAATCCGAGGAAGCCCGGTGAGTTCTCGACTGCATGAGCGCGTGCTGCGAAGCGCTTCTCCAGTTCGGGGCCGGCGCCCTCGGGGACCTCGATTGCATTGATCTTCACGACTGCCATGCAAGCGACATTACCCGCGTACCTTCACCGCGTACCGTGACACTCGTGTTGCATGACGAAGGTGGAACGGGACAACCGATTCTGTTGTTGCACGGCCTCATGGGCAGCTCACGAACGTGGCGGCGCCACGTGCCGTGGATCCGCGAGTTCGGCCACGTCTACACCTTCGACGCCGCCGGTCACGGCAGGCCTGCGCCTGCTGAACTGACCACCGAGGCATTCGTCGAGGACCTGGCGTCTGCTGTTGCTTCCGTCGAGGGTCCGATGATCGTGATCGGGCATTCGATGGGGGCGCTGCACGCCTGGTGCTTCGCCGCCGCGCACCCCGACAAGGTCGGTGCCCTCGTCCTCGAAGACATGGCTCCCGATTTTCGCGGACGCACCGCGGCGGATTGGGCTCAGATGATCTCGGCGTGGCCGCAGCCGTTCGCTTCCGAGGACGCGATGAAGGAATTCTTCGGCCCCGTCGCCGGCCAGTACTTTCTCGACTCTTTCGACCGCCGCGACGACGGTTGGTACCTGCACGGCGAGGTGTCGACCTTTCGTGACATCTCGGAGGAGTGGGGTACGCGGCATTTCTGGGATCAGTGGAAGGCGATCGAGGTGCCGACCTTGCTCATCGAGGGGGAGTTCACCATCACCCCGGAAGGACAGATGCGTGAGATGGCCGAGAGGCCGGAAACCCGGTACGTACGTATTGCCGATGCAGGTCACCTGGTCCACGACGATCAACCGCAGCGTTACCGTGACGTGGTGACGGAGTTCCTTCAGACAGTGAGTTGACTGCGGATCGACGCACCCACCTGCTCCAGTTCGACGGCTCTTCTGGCCAGAAGTCCGGCAGCGAACTTAGCCTTGTCGCCGCGATGGCGTGGGACGACGTGCAGGTGCGAGTGGAACACGGTTTGGCCCGCGGCGCGACCGTCGTTGACCAGAAAGTTGACTCCGTCAGCGGCGATGTCGCAGCGGCGAAGGGCTCCGGCGATGAGCGTCCCGACGCGGAACATCTCAGCGCCCTCGTTGCTTTCGAGAGCATCGAGGTTTTCTGCATGGCGTTTGGGAACCACCAGAGTGTGTCCCCGACTCACCGGTCGGGCATCGAGGAATGCGAGAGTCGTCTCGCTTTCGTGAACGAGAATTGCCGGCTCGGTCAGTGCGACGATCTTGCAGAAGACGCAGGTATCGGTGCTCATGCCTACAGAATGTAGTCCGAATCAGTTCCGAACCGGGACTACAGCAAGCGCAGCTGACGTGCCTTCGTGATCGCTTCGTTTCGATTGTGCGCGTCGAGCTTCTTGTAGAGGGTGCGTAGTTGAGTCTTGACGGTGTTGACGGACACGTACAGTTTGTCCGCCATCGCGGCCGACCCCATTCCCAGTGCCAGGAGTGAGAGGACCTTCTGTTCGCGTTCGGTGAGCTCGACGATGCGAACGATCTCCGGAAAGGATTCAGCAGGATGCTTTTTCGCGAACTCGGCGAGTGCGGGCGAATTCGTTTTCGCCATCGATTCGAGCTTCTCGACATCAGCCGATGCGATGGTCGCGAACGAACGCAGAAGTCCGGTCTGATCCGCGATACTGCACGCTCTGGACCATTCCTGCGCCGCGAGGCGCGGTTCACCCAACTCGGAGTGTGCAACCGCTTGCACCAGAAGCGATTCCATCTGTGCTCGCGGATACGACTCGCCGGACCAGTCGAACTGGTGACACAGGGCGACCGCGGCTTCGTTCTGGCCGATCCGCTGTCGTAGGCGTGCCACCGACGTGAGGGTCCACGGGTTGGTCGCGGGATCGATGAATTCCTTGGCCAGTGCTGCGGCCTTGTTTCCCTCTCCGAGAGCGAGCAGGAGATCGATCTCGGCGGATTGCAGCAGCGGGAGCGCGAAAGAGGAAGCCGTGTACTGCATGGAATGCGCTTCGATCGCATTGTGGAGCAACAGTAGTGCCGACGTTCGGTCGCCGGAGGTCAAGGCGAATTGGCAGTGCGCATAGATGACGAATGCCCACAGTTCCTCGGTGTCGGAAGGTAGACCGAGTTCGGTCAGTGTCCCGCGTGCGTCGTCGAAGTCGAGTGTGTCGAGGGCCTCGAGCACCCGTGCCGTGAGGCCGGCGATCTTGACCACAGGTTCCAGCCAACCGCCAGGGTCCGGGTGCTTTTGCTCGAGCTCGAACCAGTATGCGGCCTGGCGAGGTTCACCCGCCAGCGCCCAATTCAGTGCGGCACTGCCCGCGGAGTTGCGAGCGATGAAGTCGACTCCGTGAGACAGTGCGCCGTGGTAGGCCATTCGGGCCTTGATCGTGGATTCGGTGAGCCTGCCGCTCAATTGAAAATTGATCGCCCATTGAAGTCGCATGAGAGGGAGTTGCGCGCTGACGGCTTCCGGGTTGTTCTCCAGCGCACTGCGACTGAGGTGAGACAGGCGCCTGGTGGTTTCTGCTGCGAGCCCGTACTCGCCGGCCATCCTGAGCATGATCGATTGAACGCAGGCAATGCTCAAGGCGTCCTTCGCGCCGGCCTCGCTGCCGAGCTCCCACAGTTCGGTCGGCGATTCGGGTAGCAAGTCGACGACCGCCGAGCGCTCGCTCGGATGCATCGTGAACAGAGCGCGCCCCGCCTCCACAGCAGAGTGTTTGTCTGCAGCTTCCATCGGAATCCGTTGGAGGGCAGAGCGAACCGAGTCCAGGTTGTGGACGATCATCGTCACCCAGTGTTGCTCGACGATGTCTACTGCCAGTGTCCAGTTCTTTGCCTCGACAGCGTAGTCCAGTGCTGACGCGTGATGACCGTTGTCGAGTCGATTGTGCGCGAGGAACGAAAGACGTTGCGCTGGATCGATTCCAGCGTGGGTGTGGCGCGCAAGTATCGATCGACGAATTGCGGGCGGCAACTCCCAGGTTTCTTCTGCTTCGGTCTCGACCCGCGACACCAATCCGGATGTCTCGAGTATCGCCAGGCGCGCGCGAATCTGATGAACGGTCTCGGCAGCGTCCGGGCGTTGGGACTCGAACAGCATTGCGGCGATGTCGACGGTGATCGATCGCGCAAAGGCCGTCGCGAGCAGGAACTCGAGTTGCTTCACGTGCTCAGCGGTGGTGAGAACGGAATTGTTCACGTAATCGTCTATCGCCCGCGCGATGTTCTTTTTGATCATCTGCCCGCGGTTGCCGGTGCCGGAGACGCGGACGGCGGGAACGGCGACGCGAACAAGCGCGGGCAGTCCACCCGTCAAGGATGTGATTTGTTCGGAATCACCGTCAGTCGGTTCTACGCCGGCCTGTTCCAGCACATGGGCGGTATCGGCTGTCGTGAACAACAGCTCACTCGCACTTATCACCTCGTGGTCGGTGTCGAGCAGGTACGGCTCGGAGAACATGCCGAAGCCCGAGAGCGTGACCACGAGGTCCAGATTGTGGCAGAGGGTGAGGAGTTCGATCAGTTGATCGTCCAACTCTGGTTCCGCTGTCAGATCCGGCCTGATCAGCACGAGCAGCACGGGGCGGCTGAGGGCGTTCAGGGATTTGGCGACAGCGGTGAAAGGATCGACGAGATCGTCGATGTCGGGCAGTGCGATTCCGGCGGCATGGATTCGATCGAGGACAATGGCCCAGAAATCTTCGAGAGTCGACGAGGGCTGTGGGGCCGAGACCCAGACGAGTATTCGTTCGGATGCCAGATGAGCGCGCAGCCACGATGCGATCAACGACGATTTCCCGTGACCGTTCGGTGCACGGACGATGGTCAGCGCGGCACGCCGGTCAAGTTTCGAGAACAGTGCCTGCCGGGGAATCGACGTCGCGAGAGTGCGCCTTTCGGGAATAGCTGCCCAGTCATGGCCGTCCATCCCGAACATCAGCGCGGACCCTTTCTGCTTTCGCGCCCCGCAGTAATTGAAGAGTTTGGGCGGATTGTCTCGATCCATCTATCTACAGGGAGGAGCGTAGCTGGTGCGAATCCAGAGCGTGCGATCCCGGGCAATTCACCCGGGACTTCACCCTGGGTGAGAGAAGTTCACCCGCACAATCATGCCGTCACCATTGGCTTTCGCGGCCATCGAGCGACTTCTATTGAACGTAGCTCGGGATTCGCCAAATGTGGCCGCGAGTGCCTGTCGGGAGCCCCGAGAGTCAGACATCGAAGGAGCGTCGTGAGAACTCGTCTGTCAGAGGTGTGGTCGAAGGCCGTTGTCGTCGGACTCCGACCGAGGGCGTGGCGGAGAGGAGTGCGAGGTATCGGCGTCGTTGTCGTGACCGGAGCTCTGGTGGTCGGCGCTGCTGCGCTCGGTGTGCTTCCGATGCAGTCGGATGTTCGATTGGCAGCCGAGGGAGAGTTCACGCCTGCCTTCACCGTCGGGTTGACGGCCATCGACGGTGCACCGCCTTTCGATCCAGCCGACGGCCCCGGCCTCGATTCCGGACCGTCCAACGGGATTGTCCGAGAGGGTGATCCGGTGACGTACGTCGTCGACATCGGTGTCCGGGGCACATCGCTCTCGGACGTGGTCGTACAACTTCAGGTGCCCCGAGGTTTCACTCTGCCGTCCCTGCCGGACTACTGCGGAGTCGGCTCGGACATCGACGAGGCCGGGTTACTGTGCTTGGTAGGGGATCTGGAAGCGGATCGATTCTTCACACGAACTGCGACGATGATTGCGGGCAAGCGGGAAGATACCGACGGTCTACCGACAGCAGTAGTGGTCACTGCCGATAGTGGTGCGGTTCGCGTGCGGTCGAACGACGTCACTGTGCGCGTATCGACTGGACCGGGAGTGTGTGATCCACAAGGGAATTCCGTCGACGGACAAACGGTTCAGGAGGATCCGGTAGTTGCGAACGGGCAGATCTCGGGTCTGGTGACGTCCGGCACCACGCAGACAGTGGCGATCATCGGTATCGATCAATGCGGGCACGCGACAGCGCGGACAGTGACACCGTTCGAGGGTCACTTCTCGTTTCTCGGACTGTTACCGGGGACGTATCGCGTCACGGTCGACGGCCGAGCGCCGGTGGACGTGGTGCTGGAACCAGGTGCAATGGCGGTCGATGGCCTGACGTTCTGATACAGCTTCGCAGTGATGGCAGCACCCGTAACGGCAACAGTCTATGGAGGATCCAGTGCGTGAAAGCCTGGGCGTTGTATTCGAAAACGATTCAATTTCAACAGCTCTCGTAGATGCGGACACACCCCTTCTGGGCTCGATCGACGAGTTCCGTCACCCCTGGGGTGCAGACGGGACCGTTCCCTCTCCGCAGGCGTCGGCACGCGCGCTCGCGTCCGCTGCCGAGGTCGCCACCGGCCGGGCCCTGCGCTCGAATCTGTGTCCCACAGTCGTCGGGGTTATGTGCGAGCGTGCGGACGTGCGTGACCTCGTTCCGGATTCGTTGTCCTCCAGTTCTTTCGAGAACGTGGAGTTGGTCAACGGTCTCGACGCTCGGCTCGCCTACCTGCGGGCGGTCGACGCTCTGAATGGTGTTTCGTCGATTCTCGTGTTCTGGCCGGACGGCGGTGAGACCGTGATCGCGGCCGTCGACCCGAGTGCCGGTGTCGTGGACTCGGCGCACCGTTACGACACCGCCGAGTTGCTTGCAGACAGCTCGACATTTGCTGCGACATTGGACCTCCTCGTCGCCGAACGAGACCCGGTGCCCAAGATGCTCGTCGCGATGCTCGTGAAGGAAGAGTCTCGGCAGCCGTCCGCCGAAGCCGCTGAACTGGCAGGTCTCGGCTTCCTGTTTCTCGGCGAGCGGACCCAACTCGCGATTGGCGCTGCGCTGGTGGCGGCCGATCGGGGAGCTGACGTTCGGTCCGGTGGCGGCATGGCTGTCCGGCCCGTCAACAGGATCCGGTGGGCGGCGGCAATAGTCCTGCCACTTCTGCTCATGCTGACGGGGTTGCTGATCGCGCTGTCTCCAGACGGGCCGCGCGCGGTGTCCACGGATCGCCCGAACGTCGGCGCGGAGCCGGCGACCTCGACCAGTGGACCTCCGCCCGGCGCCGCCCTACCGATTCCGGCTCTGACCCCTTGCGACCCGGCGGTACCTGCCGTTCCTGCTGCACTGCGGCGTTCTGATCCGGACGTCGCACCGCCTCAGGCCGACGAACCCGCAGCCGAAGAATGCAACCCGATGCGAGTCGGTTAAGCCGTACCCTCTCCGGCCAGCGCAAACAGGCCGTCATCCGTCTGCTCGACCAGTCCGTCGACGAGCAGGGAATGCAGTGCGCGGTCACGCTGACCCGGATCGTTCGGCCAGACGATGTCGAGTTGCGCGCGTTCGACCGGACGGTGACTCTCACGAAGAACGGCCATCAATTTTCCTCGTACCTGGCGATCGGTTCCCGCGAACTTCTGCACCTTCTTGGGCGGTCCGGTGTGTGCCGGTTTGCCCGAAGCGACCCAGGCGCAGTTCGGCAACGGGCAGTTTTCGCAGTTCGGCGTCCGCGCAGTGCAGATCAGTGCGCCGAGTTCCATGAGAGCTGCGCTGTAGGTGGCTGCGCGCGCTCGCGTCCGCGGCAGCAGCGCCGCGACATCGGCCAGGTCGCGTGTGTTGGACGGATTGCCTGGTTCGGCGTTGCCATGAACGGCCCGTGCAACAACGCGTCGTACGTTGGTGTCCACCACCGGCACTCGCTGTCCGTAGGCGAAGCACGCCACGGCGCGGGCGGTGTAGGAACCGATCCCCGGCAGCGAGAGCAGGATGTCGACATCTTCGGGCACCACGTCACCGTGCTCGGCAGCCAGGACGCCCGCGCATTCGTGAAGCCGCAGCGCGCGTCGTGGGTAACCGAGTTTGCCCCAAGCGCGAAGCACTTCTGCCTGACTCGACGCCGCCATCGCCGACGGAACCGGCCAGCGCTGCACCCACTCTTCCCAGATGGGCGCGACACGCACCACCGGCGTCTGCTGGAGCATGATCTCGCTCATCAGGATCTGCCAGGCACTGACGCCCTCGCGTCGCCACGGCAGATCACGGGCCGTATCGGAGTACCACTCGAGCAGCACCGAAGATTCCACTGCCACCGCTACCGACACACTCCTCGAACCTGCGCTCCCGGTCGACGAAGGACACGTCGACGTGTGGAGGTCACTTTATCGGCAGTGACCGACAGTCATTTCTCGTGCCCGAAAACCGGGAGGGAGTGGCATCGAGACCACTCACCCCCCGGTTGAATCACGATGCGTACTGAGCGTTCGCAGTCTCCACTCGTGTGCCTACGACTGGCGAGCGTCCGGAGTATCGGCGAACGATCACGTAGAGGCAGATCAATCCGATGGCACCGGCAGCGGCGAGGAAGGAACCGACTTTCCATGCGTTGTCCGGATTGCCGTTGATCAGCATCACCATGATCATCGGCGCGAAACCCCCGATGATTGCGGAGATCTGATAGCCGAGTGAAGCGCCCGAGAATCGAATCTCCGGTGGGAACAGTTCAGCGAAGAGCGTTCCCTGCGTACCGGTTTGGAGGGACATTGCCACCACTCCGACGATAACCGCGACGGCAAACGGCCAGATCGTGTCCGGGCTGGACCCACCGATCATCAGCCACATCAGGATACCCCAGAGCATCATGGCTGCGGTGCCGAGGCCGAAGACGAGTTTGCGACCGTAGAGGTCGGACAGGTATCCCGCCAGCGGAACCAGGGGAATCTGTATTGCGCATGCGATCAGGATGTAGGTGAGGACCGTCGACCGCGGTATCTCCAGGTAGGTGGTCGCGAACTGAACCGACCCGGTGATCATCGTGTAGAAGAAAATCACGCCGATGGCATTGGCGCCCGCTGCAGCTAGGACGGTGCCCGGGTTCTTCTTGAGAACTTCGAGGATGGGGGATTTCCGAACTACCGGCGATTCGGCCAGTTTTTCAGCGAGCGCTTTGAACTCGGGCGTCTCTTCGAGATAGCGGTGGATGAGGAATGCCACAGGAAGCATGATCAAGCTGATCCAGAACGGGATCCTCCATCCCCACGAAAGGAACGAATCAGCCGCGAGAGTTGCTGTCAGAACCAGGAACACGATATTGCCCAGCACCACACCGATCGGAACACCGAGTTGGGCGAAGCTACCGAAGAGCCCGCGGCGGTTTGCCGGTGCGTTCTCGGTGGCAAGCAATACGGCTCCGCCCCACTGTGCTCCCACGGCCAAGCCCTGACAGATTCGCAGCGTCACGAGGATGGCCGGGGCAAGCCACACGACATTGGTGTTGGGTACGAAACCGACCAAGGAGGTCGCCACAGCCATCAGGACCACGGCGGCAACGAGCACGGGCTTTCGTCCGTACCGGTCACCGAAATGACCGGCGAGCACTCCACCGATGGGACGGGCGATGAATCCGACTGCGACGGTGGCAAACGAACTCATTGCAGCGACCACCTCGCTGTCGGTGGCGAAGAAAGTCGAGTTGAACACGAGCGCAGCGGCAGTCGCGTAGATGAAGAAGTCGTACCACTCCAGGGAAGTGGAGATCGCGGCTGCAAAGGACGCGCGCCGAGATCTGCCCGGGCGCTCCACCGCAGATTCGGTGTTGTTGGTCATCGCGATTCGCTCTCTGTGGGGTCGTTCAGGTGAGTTCGGTCAGGACGTGAGTTGCGGCAAGTTCGGTGTGCAGACGACGCAATATCCAAGTGCGAGTGCGATCTTCGATACGAGAAGTCATATCTCGCCATCGTTGCCCTACGGGAAGCGCTCGGACATTCGGGTGGCGAAGGCGTCCACCTCGAGGCAGTCGGCGAGGTGCGCAGTGTCGCGCGTGGCAATGCGGAGGTGCTCATGTTGCCCGCACTCCTTCGTTCCAATTTGCCAAACGATCGTTCGGCTGCGAGCCATCATTGACCTAACGATCGTTAAATGTCAATAGTCGAGAAAAGTGCACTTTTGCAGCGGATTTCTCCGGATGTGCCGTGCGATCCGGAATCTGTTGCCAAACGATCGTTCGCCTGAGATGATGATTCGTCAGTGATGTAGATCTCAGGAATGGGGATACCGATTCGAGCAGTGGGTGTGCGGACGCACGTCGAGGCGCGCTGGTCTCGCACATCGACGGCATTTCGTGGCTTCGGCCCTGCGGCGTTGCAGCCCTACGTGCTTTCAGCCCTTCTCGGCGGAGGTGTCGCCCAGCTCAGCTTGATTCGACCATCGCGGTCGCCAATGCGCAGTAGCGAGACGCGATATCTTCCGCATTCATCGGTCCGTCGACGCGCCACCACACACAGACCTGCTGCCCCATGTTGATAATGGCGCGCACGGCATCCCGGGGAAATGGAGTGTGGAAAGTACCTTCTTCAATTCCGCGCTCGATGACGTCGCGAAACATGCTTTCCTGCTCGTCACGCAGGGTTACGACCAGACGGTGCCCCGATTCGTCCAAGCTGCGCAATTCGGTCGCTCCTACGAGGGCGTCTTCGCGCCTGGTCGTATGGAACATGACCCAAGCGCGGACGAGTGCTTGTAGTTGGTCTTTCGGATCGCCGCCGGAGCGCAGCAGTGCACTACGGGTCATGCTGTTGGCGTCGTGCAGCGCCCGAATCATGATTTCCTGAAGTATTTCCTGCTTCGATTTGAAATGGTGGTAGATGGACGCGACAGTGAGATCGGCGCCGGCGGAGATGTCTCGCATGGACGTCCCGTGATAGCCGCGCTCGTTCATGTTTCGGACAGCGGAATCGAGTATGAGTTGCCGGACAACGACAGTCTTCGCCCCACTCATTGTTCGGTTCCTTCTCATTTCCTCGGTGCCTGCGTCCTGCCCAGCTTAGAGCCGAACAGTCGCGGCACACACCTGATGGAAAGAAACCGCCTTGAACTGCGTATATGGGCAGAACTGGCGATTATCGTTCGCTAATCGCCACCAAGAGAAAAGAGGGACCTGTGGAAAACATATCGATGAGTATCGAAGACGGTATCGCCGTGATCACCCTTGATCGACCGGACAAGCTGAACGCATTCACCACGACGATGGAAAACGAGCTCATCGAAGCGTTCGACGCCACCGACGCGAACGACGCTGTGCGTGCGGTGATCCTGACGGGAGCGGGCCGTGCGTTCTGCGCGGGGGCAGATCTGTCCTCGGGAGCAGAGACGTTCTCCGAATGGAGCGCCGAGTCGAACGGAAATGGCGCGAACGGTGACGATTCACGTCGGGACGGCGTCGATCTACGTCGGGACGGTGGCGGACGCGTCGTCCTGCGGATGTTCGATTCATTGAAGCCGATCATTGCGGCCATCAACGGACCGGCCGTCGGCGTGGGCATCACCATGACTCTTGCGGCCGACTTTCGCTTGGCCGCCGACGACGCCAGGATGGGTTTCGTCTTCAATCGGCGAGGACTCGTGCCCGAGTCGTGTTCGTCGTGGTTGCTGCCGAAACTGGTTCCGCTCCAGCGAGCCCTCGACTGGATCTACTCCGGACGGATCTTCACTGCCGCGGAAGCATTTTCGGCCGGGTTGGTCTACCGACTGCATTCGCGCGAAGATCTTCTCGGGGAGGCGACGGCGCTCGCTCACAGCCTGACCCGTGACACCGCGCCGGTATCGGTTGCCCTGTCGCGTCAGATGGTCTGGCGCATGCTGGGAGTCGAACACCCCATGGTCGCGCATCGCGTCGAGAGCATCGGAATCAATGCTCGCGGTGCTCAGGCTGACGTTCGTGAAGGTATCGCGGCGTTTCTGGAAAAGCGAGAGGCGGTATTCCCCGACCGTTGCAGTGACGCGATGCCGGATCTGTTCTCGTCCCATCTCCCACGCCCCCGGTGGTGAGCCGCTACGACCTTCGAACCGTCGGCGTCGTGGCTCATGCGGTCAACCGCCGCGGCGGGTAAGTTCCCTCCGCTTCTTCAGGGGCGTTGTGGAGAACCAACGCTTACAGCTTCGAGTGAGGGTGCTCGGTTCGGAATAGCCGAGTTGGCGTGACACTTCGGAGAGGGACACGTCTCTGTTCGAGAGAAGACTGCGAGCGAGTTCGCGTCGTGAATCGTCGACTAGTGATTCGAACGCCTTGCCTTCCAACGCCAATCGTCTCTGCAGTGTTCGTGGGTGCAGCATCATCAAAGTCGCGACTTGCTTCAGCGTGGCTGCACCCGCAGGCAGGGAACGCACGATGACAGCCGACACCGCGTCGTGGAACGCCACATCCGGATCTCGACCTGCCATGAAACGCACGGCTAAGTCGTAGGCCATCGGATCCACCCGGGGGAGGTGGCGATGCATGACTCCGCGCGGAAAGGTCAACAGGTTCCGATCCGAGCTGAACTCGACAGAACAACCGAAAAACTCTACGTACCTGCGCAGTTCGGAGATACGTGGATGTTGAAACGAGATGTGCGTCGGATGGAAGTCCGGGCCCGCCATCATCCGGAAAGTCTGAAGCGTCACGCCCATCGCCAGTTCCACGACGTGGGACCGATACGGAAGTCGATGCAGCACGGTATCGATCCCGTAGGACACCTCGGTGTCGCCGACTGTCAGATCTACCGCCAACGCCGGGCTGTACACGTGCGCGTATCGGGCGACGTCGTGCAATGCATCTCCGATTGTCTCGGCACTGCGGGCCGCGATGGCGACCGGACCGAGAATGTCCGGGTCCTGTTTGCCGGCGAGTCTGAGTGCGAAGTCCGGCGCCTCCAACTCATCCGCACAGAGTCCGAGCAGTGTGGACAAGGCACTGAACGGCAAGAAGTGGTCGTACGCGCCGATGACGGCCGGATCGACGCCCACACGGTCGAGGAATTCGTACGGATCTCCGCCGAGTTCGGAGATCAACTCGGGCAGTCGTGTCAGCGACGAGGCGCTGATCAGATCGGCCATGTGTCGAAATGTAAATAAATTGGCGCATCATGTCAATTTTCTCGTCTGTTGGGCAGTGATGATCAACACAGGTTGGCTGGTTCAACGTCGAGCGCCATCCCTGGAGGAGCCACAATGACAACACTCACCGACCGCACTGCACTGTTCATCGACGGACTGTGGAGAGCGCCGGACACTTCCGAAATCATCCGAGTCGTATCACCTTTCACGGAGCAACAGATAGGCTCGTTCCCCGCATCCGTATCGACGGACGTCGACGCAGCTGTATCAGCGGCTCGAAAAGCATTGCGACGGAACGACTGGTCCGATCTTTCCCCTGTCGAACGTGCGCGTGTCATCCGCAGGTTCGCCGACGAACTCGAGAAACGATCCGAGGACCGCGCGGCGGCGGTCACTCACCAGAACGGCATGCCCATCGAGCTCGCCCGTTTCGCCGAGGGGGCCGCGCCCGTCCAACTTTTGCGCTATTACGCAGGCCTCGCCGAGTCGATGCCTACCGAAGAACGACGGGCCAGCCAACCGATGCCAGGTACGACAATCGTGCGACGCGAGCCGATCGGTGTCGTTGCTGCCATCGCGCCCTGGAACTTCCCGGCTGTGCTTTCGATGTTCAAGATCGCCCCGGCTCTTGCTGCGGGATGCACCGTCGTTCTGAAACCCTCTCCCGAAACCACCTTGGACTCCTACATATTGGCCGAGGCCGCCATTGCGGCAGAACTCCCCGAGGGTGTCATCAACATCGTGACTGGCGGACCGGAGATCGGTCAGTATCTCGTGTCGCATCCCGGGATCGACAAGGTCGCGTTCACGGGATCCACTGCGGCCGGTCGACACATCGGTACGGTGTGCGGCGGAATGCTTCGCCCCGTTACTTTGGAATTGGGTGGCAAGTCGGCGGCCCTGGTCCTCGACGACGCGGATGTCGAGGAGACGGTAACCGGTCTGGCAACTGCATCCCTGCTCAACAGTGGGCAGACGTGTTATATGTCGACTCGAATCTTGGTTCCCCGCAGCCGTAGTCGGACGTACGTCGACGCCATCACCGCGATGGCGGAGGGTCTGCAGGTCGGCGATCCGATGGAACCGTCGACGTTCGTCGGCCCGTTGGTGAGCGCGAGGCAACAGGACCGTGTGCTGTCCTTGATCGACCAGGGACGCTCGGAAGGCGGAACTGTCACCACGGGTGGCGGACGCCCCGCCGACCTCGACACCGGATTCTTCGTGCAGCCCACGGTGTTCGCCGATGTCGACAACGGCAGCACCATCGCACGGCAGGAAGTATTCGGGCCGGTGCTGTCAGTCATTTCATACGACGACGTCGATGAGGCTGTCGCGCTTGCCAACAACTCCGAGTACGGCCTCGGTGGGACTGTATGGACCTCCGACGAGGAACGCGGTATCGCAATTGCTCGACGCGTCGAGACAGGCTCGTTCGGTGTCAACACCTTCAACCTCGACTGGGGCTCACCGTTCGGTGGCGTCAAAGCCAGCGGCTTGGGTCGTGAACTCGGTCCCGAAGGGCTTGCGGCGTACCAGCAACTCAAATCCATTTTCCTCGCATCCTCGTAAGAATCGAGCCACCATGTCCGACGCAGGACTCGCCGGCGCTCGTGCGCTGGCAGAAAATACCGTGAAGATAGCCGAGCAATTCGGGACCACCGAATGGGAAGCGGACACTGCGTGCCACGGTTGGCGCGTCCACGACCTCATCGGTCACATGGCGTTCTTCTTCAACTTCATCGCCGACCCGGATCTGGTGTTCCCGTCGAACCCCAGTGGAAAGTCCGAGCGGCTCAACGACGCTGCCGTCCGCGAGCGTGCCGATCTACCGCACGAGCAGATCCTGGACTACTACCGGGAGCAATCCGAAGCGGGGCTCGCGACGTTGGCCGCGCTGCAGACAGAGGAGCTTCGCAACAACACACTCGAGATGCTCGACCTCGGGACTTATCGCCTGCATCAGCTCAGTGACGCGGTGTCGTTCGACCATCTCGTCCATTTGACGTCGGATCTTCTGGCGCCGTTCGGACCGATTCCTCACGGTGAGATCGACGTGGCGGCCGCAGTCGATCCGGCGATCGACTGGATGGTTGCTGGGCTCCCGCAGATGTGCGGCGAAGCTGTCGCCACCGCGTTGACATCGCCTGTGGCACTGCGCCTCAACGGCGCCACCGAGCGCACTTTCGTCATCTCTCATGGCGATGGGGGAGTGACCGTCACCGAATCTGACGACGTGCCGGAGAACGTCGCGACCACCCAGGCCACCGAATTTCTGCGGTGGGGGACCACCCGATCTGCATGGCGGTCTGCCGTCGAGGTCTCCGGCGACCGCAGGACCGTCGCCGCGGTCCTCGATGCCATCGACATCGTCTGACCCACACCGAATCCGAAAACCAGAACACGAGGAAACAGTTATGTCTCAGTACTTGCAGGACAAGGTCATTCTCATCACCGGTGCAGGGGGTGGGTTCGGTCAACTCATCGCCGAGAAGGTGGCTGCGCAGGGCGCCAAAGTCGTCGGCGTGGACATCAACGAGGCGGGCCTGAAGACTGTGTTCGACGGTATCGCGGCCGCGGGATTCACCGGCACCTACAAGGTTGCCGACGTCACCGACATGGATCAGGTCATCGCTGCGGCGCAGCACGGCATTTCGGAGTACGGGGCGCTCGACGTACTCGTCAACAATGCGGGCGTCATGCCTCTCGCATATTTCGCCGATCACGAACGTGCGTGGCAGAAGTGGCACAAGGCAATCGACATCAATATCAAGGGCGTCGTCAACGGAATCTCTGCGGTATACGACCAGATGATCGAGCAGGGTCGCGGTCAAGTCGTCAACATCTCGTCGATCTTCGGAAACGCCGGCGTCGACGGTTCCGGCGTCTACAGCGCAACTAAGGCTGCAGTCACCACGATCTCGGATTCACTGCGAATCGAAGCCAAGGGCAAGATCAAGGTGACGACTGTCAAGCCCACGGGTGTGACAGGAACGAACTTGGCGAGCTGGATCGTCAACGAGAACGCGATCCTCGGTCTCACCGGTCAACGTGCGGGTACCTACATGGAGAACGTCGGGCACCTGGCCGACGGCACCCTCAGCCCCGGGCAGAAGGATGTCGACTCCATCGAATACTGGCTGATCAAGCCCGACGACCTGGCCGACGCTGTCGTTCACATCATCGATCAACCGTGGGGTATCAGCATCAGTGACATAACCGTCCGCGCCAGCGGCGAGGATTACCTGTACTGAGTACCTGATCGAAAGCCGCGCTCTGCCGGTGTGGCTGCGCAAACCTCGCAGAAGACTGCAGTCCGGGACGTTCCGTGGTCGAGCGCCATTGCCATGGCATTGCCTGTCGTCGTAGAGTCTTACTTAACGATCGTTAAGCTGTTGCTGTGGAGGACTCCGTTTGCCGAGGAAGTCGCCGGAATCAGTCCGAGGAGTTTGAATGAAAGCAGTCCACTTGGTGGAGGCGACGGGGCCCGAAGGTTTGTCGTTGGTCGATGTCGACGAACCTGTCGATCCCGCACGGGTGGTAGTTGATTTGCACACCGCCGGCGTGAGTTTCCCTGATCTTCTCCAGACCACGGGCGGCTACCAAATGGTGCGCGAACTACCGTGCGTACCAGGGATTGAAGGTGCCGGTACCGTTCGGAGCGCGCCGCCAGGGTCAGGCTTCGTGCCCGGGCGGCGCGTGGCCGTGCTGACGACCGGGGAAGGCTCGTGGCAGCAGACCGTTGCGGTCGAGCCGTCCAATGTCTTCGCTCTTCCTGATGTGGTCTCGCTCTCGGCCGGTTCGGGATTTCTCCTGAATTATCTGACCGCGCACTTCGCCCTCGACGAACGTGCGCGATACCGTGCCGGCGAGACCGTCCTGATTCACGGCGCGGCCGGTGGGTTGGGTACTGCCGCGTTGCATGTCGCGTCTGCGCTCGGTCTGGAGACGGTCGCTGTCGTGAGTACGGGCGAGAAGGAGAAAATCGCCGCGGAGTCCGGGGCAACGCACGTCGTGTCGGTCGACGGGTGGAAGGAAGGCGTCCAACGGATTACGAATGGGCGCGGTGTCGACATCATTCTCGATCCGGTCGGTGGTGACCGCTTCACCGACAGCCTGCGCAGCCTTGCGCCGAACGGTCGCCTGGTCGTTTTGGGATTCACCGGCGGTGATATTCCCACGGTCAAGGTGAATCGACTTCTCCTGAAGAATATTTCGGTGACGGGTGCAGGATGGGGTGAATATCTGAAAACCGATCCCCGGTATCTACAGCGTCAATGGCAGGAGCTCTATCCCCTGCTCCGGTCGGGAGCTCTGAGGGTGCCTGAGCCCACCCTCTACCCCTTGGCGCGTGCTGCCGATGCACTGACGTCGTTGAGCGAGCGCACGGCGGTAGGAAAAGTCGCGCTTTCTCTCGAATGATCTCCACACGAACAACTTTGTGAACAAGACCTCAGCGAACGAACCTTGGAGTGAACCATGTATCCCGGAGCGTATGTTGCGACAAACCCGGACAAGGCCGCGGTGATCGTTGCCGAGACCGGTGAAGCGGTGACGTTCGCGCAACTGGAATCGAATTCGATTCGGATTGCGCGAGTTCTCCACGGACTCGGGTTGCGGCGGGGCGACAACCTGGCCGTACTCGCCACCAATAACGTTCAGGTCTTCGACATCTACTGGGCGGCTATGCGCTCCGGTGTCTACCTGACGATGGTGAACTGGCACCTGACCGCTCCGGAAGGTGCATATATCGTCGAGGACTGTGAGGCAAAGGTAGTCATCGTCGATGCTGCTCTGAGCGAACTGGCCGCGACATTGTCCGAACTCGTTCCCCGGCAGGTGACCAGGCTTTCCTTCGGCGGCCAACTCGACGGATACGACTCCCTCGACCGGGCGGCTGACATGGAGTCGGACGTCCCGCTCCCGGATCAGCCGCGCGGCGCCGACATGTTGTACTCGTCGGGAACCACCGGCCGTCCCAAGGGCATCAAGCCGGCTCTACCGAATCGTCAGATACAGGATCCAGGCGATCAGATGACGGCGATGAACCAAAGTGTTTGGGGTGTAACCGAAGACGACATCTATCTGTCCCCGGCGCCCCTCTATCATGCCGCTCCGCTCCGGACGTGCGCCTCGGTCCAGGCGCTGGGCGGAACCGTTGTGGTGATGAATCGGTTCGATCCGGAGAAGGCTCTGGAATACATCGAGCGTTATCGCATCACGTACAGCCAGTGGGTGCCGACAATGTTCGTGCGCCTGCTCAAACTGCCACAAGAAACGCGCGACCGTTACGACATGTCGTCTCTGCGACTCGCCGTCCACGCGGCCGCACCGTGTCCCGTCGATGTGAAGCGAAAGATGATCGATTGGTGGGGGCCGATTCTGGACGAGTACTACTCCTCGACGGAACTCAACGGCATGACCATCGTTCACTCGGACGAGTGGCTGCGAAAGCCGGGCACGGTGGGGCGGGCCGCCCTGGGAGTGCTCCACATATGCGGGGAGAACGGCGAAGATCTACCCCCCGGCGAGGTGGGTACGCTGTACTTCGAACGTGACGAGTTGCCATTCAACTATCACAATGCGCCCGAAAAGACCCAGGAGGCACAGCATCCCGCCCACCCGGCCTGGACGACTACGGGTGATGTCGGCTTCGTGGACGAGGAGGGTTACCTATTTCTGACCGACCGTAAGTCCTTCATGATCATCTCGGGCGGTGTGAACATTTATCCGCAGGAGATCGAGAACGTGCTGATCGAGCATTCCTCGGTATTGGACGCGGCGGTGATCGGGTTGCCCGACGACGAGATGGGGGAGATAGTGATGGCTGTCGTCCAGCCAGTCCCCGAAGCCGAAGCCGGCGATGCGCTTCGCGACGAACTGCTTTCTCATTTGCGCGCGCAGATCGCCAAGTACAAGCTGCCGAGGCGACTCGTGTTCAGTACGGATCTACCTCGAACTCCGACCGGGAAATTGGTCAAAGGAAAACTGCGCGATCGCTATTCAGGCAAGGTTTCCATCGGATGAGCGGCCCGTTGCACGGTGTTCGAGTGCTGGAACTCGCGGGGTTGGGTCCGGGGCCGCACGCTGCGATGATGCTTGCAGATCTCGGAGCGGACGTTGTTCGAGTCGAGCGTCCGTCTGGTGGACTCGAGATCTCGCCACGAGAGCAGGACCAACTTTTGCGTGGGAGACGGTCGGTGGAAGCCGACCTCAAGACCGAGTCAGGCCGAGAGTTGGTGAGGGCCCTCGTCTCGAAAGCCGATGTGTTCCTGGAAGGTTTTCGGCCCGGCGTGACCGAGCGGCTGGGTTTCGGCCCCGACGTGTGCACCGAACTCAACAGCCGGCTGATCTAC
The DNA here is from genome assembly GCF_016598535.1 of Rhodococcus sp. P-2. GTDB lineage: Bacteria > Actinomycetota > Actinomycetes > Mycobacteriales > Mycobacteriaceae > Rhodococcus_F > Rhodococcus_F baikonurensis. The sequence goes on from NZ_CP066779.1 coordinate 5,808,841, forward strand.
GCACGTATGACGGGATGGGGTCAAGACGGCCCACTCGCGCAGCGGGCGGGACACGACATCACTTACCTGGCGCTGACCGGAGTCCTGCACGCTATCGGTCCGGCCGAGAAACCCACGGTTCCGCTGAACCTCGTCGGAGACTTCGGCGGTGGCTCCATGTTCTTGATCCTCGGAATCGTCTCTGCGTTGTACGAGCGAGAGCGTTCGGGCACAGGACAAGTGGTCGATGCCGCAATTGTCGACGGAACTTCGGTGTTGGCGCAGATGATGTGGTCGTTGCGAGGGAGCGGACAGTGGAGTGACTCACGTGCAACCAACCTCCTGGACGGTTCTACGCCGTTCTACGACACATACGAATGTTCGGACGGCAAGTTCGTAGCAGTCGGTGCCCTCGAACCGCAGTTCTACGCGGCGCTCCTCCAAGGCATGGATATCGCGCCGGAATCGTTGCCCGATCAGATGGATCGAAGTGGCTGGCCCACAATCCGAGAACGGTTCACAGAGGCGTTCTCGTCGCGCACGCGAGACGCCTGGGCAGCGCTGTTCGAATCGACGGACGCTTGTGTTGCTCCTGTCCTGAGCCCCGCCGAAGCCGCGTTGCACCCGCATCTTGCCCAGCGGGGAACTCTTGTCGAAGCCGACGGAATAGTGCAGGCGGCACCCGCGCCGCGGTTCTCCCGTTCCAGGACTGTGCAGCCGTCAGGTGCCCGGCCACCCGGGGTCGATACCACCGCCGTGACGAAGGATTGGCTGGACGACTGAGTGGCAGATCAACTTTTGTAGCACAACTCGATCGAGTCTGACTGACAAGGAATTTCAATGACCGAAACGCGACCGGATGTCTACGCGAGCCGAGACGGCGGAGTGCTCCGCATAGTCGTCAACAGGCCAGCGCGAATGAACGCGTTGACTACCGAAACCCTGGAGAGTCTTGCCACGATCTTCGTCGAGCACGCACAATCCTCGGATGTGCGGGTGGCGGTTCTCGAAGGAGAGGGCAAGGCCTTTTGCACGGGCGCGGACCTCGCGGACGTGACGTTGTCCGGTCCGCCGTCGGCGGACACGATCGATGCCGCCAATGCCTTGGTGCAGACCATTCGAGAGTTTCCGTTTCCGGTGGTCGCTGCGGTACGAGGCCCTGCGGCAGGTGTGGGTGTTTCGCTGGCTTTGGCGTGCGACCTCGTGCTCGCAGCGGAGTCGAGTTACTTTCTGCTCGCGTTCACAAAGGTGGGATTGATGCCGGACGGTGGAGCCACCGCACTGGTGGCAGCGTCGATCGGTCGCGCGCGCGCCATGCGCATGGCACTGCTGGCCGAAAGATTATCCGCTCGAGATGCTTTCGACTGCGGCCTGGTCTCACACGTGTGCGAGGACGACGCTTTCGCGGTGGAGTTGGCAGACCTGACGCACCGATTGGTCGCCGGGTCGTCCCCTGCATTTCGGTTTACCAAGAAGGCGATCAACGACGCTACGCTCACCGAACTCGGTGATGCGTTCACACGCGAGCGCTCAGGCCAGATCGACCTGTTGGGCAGTGGTGATTTCGCCGAAGGTGTTGCGGCGTTTCAGGAAAAGCGCGCAGCAGTCTTCGGATAGACGAAGCGAGAACGGTGCTTACAATGACCGTGGTCCCGAACACAGGATGTTCGGGACCACGGTCGTTCTCGGTGCTGATCAACCCTTCGCGATGTCGCGGCCGATTATCTCCTTCATGATTTCGGTGGTTCCGCCGTAGATGGTCTGGATTCGGCTGTCTACGTAGGCCCGGGCGATCGGATACTCCATCATGTAGCCGTATCCGCCGTGTAGTTGTACGCAACGATCCACGACGCGCTTCTGAAGTTCGCTGGCCCACCACTTCGCCTGTGCCGCTTCGACTGCTGACAGCTGGTCGTCGTTGATGGCCAGGACTGCGTTGTCGACGTATGCCTGTGTCACGTCGATCTCGGTCAGCATCTCGGCGAGGGCGAATCGAGTGTTCTGGAAGTCGCCGATCGGCTTTCCGAAGGCGGTGCGGTCGAACGCGTAGCCTTTGGTCCATTCGTAGGCCGCACGCGCGCAACTGATTGCGCTCACTGCGATCGACAGGCGCTCACGGGGAAGGCGCTCCATGAGATGAATGAGGCCTCCACCCTCCTCGCCCAGGAGGTTGCCTGCCGGGACTCTCACATTGTCGAACGACAACTCGGCTGTGTCCTGACCCGCGAGCCCCACCTTGTGGAGTTTGCGACCGCGGGTGAATCCGTCCATCCCACGTTCGACCACGAGGAGGCTGAATCCCCGCGACCCGGCTTCGGGATCGGTCCGCGCTGCAACGATGACGATGTCGGCGTGAATACCGCTGGTGATGAAGGTCTTCTGTCCGTTCAAGATCCAGTCGTCGCCATCTCGAACAGCCGAGGTCTTGATGCCTTGCAGATCGCTGCCGGTACCCGGCTCGGTCATCGCGATGGCGCAGATGAGTTCGCCGGCAGCCATACCCGGTAGCCAACGTGCCTTCTGCTCGTCTGTGCCGAGGTCGGCGATGTACGGAATGACGATGTCGTCCTGAAGTCCGAGTCCGGCGCCGAACGAGGTGGTACCGGTACGGGCGATCTCTTCGGCGACCACATACCGGTACCGGTAGTCGAGTTCACCCGAGCCTCCGTATTGTTCGGGGACGGCCAGACCGACGATACCCATCTTGCCGGCGGCGAGCCACGCCGATCGGTCGACGAGCCTGGCTTCTTCCCAGCTGTCGTAGTGAGGCATGATCTCGCGGGCAATGAACTCGCGCACGGTCTCTCGGTAGGCATCGTGGTCGGCTGTGAACAGTGTTCGACGCATGGGTTGCTCTCCTGTCCTAGACGGAAACGCGTTCGGTCATCGAACGCAAGCGTGCCCCGATGATGTCCTCTGCTTCGGACACCATGCGCTGGACCAACTCGTCTACGGTGGGGATGTCGTGGATCAGTCCCTGTGATGTGCCGACCGTCCAGATGCCGGCGTCGGGATCACCGGTTTCGTAGACGGTTCGCCCTCGCGCTCCTGCTACCAGGTCGCGCACATCCTCGAATTGCCCGCCGCGGGAGAGTATCTCGACAACCTCTCGGCTGACGGTGTTGCTTGCCACGCGTGCAGTGTTGCGGAGTGGTCGGAAGATCAGTTCGGTCTGTGTTTCGTCTGCGGCGACTATCGCTTCTTTGATGTTCTGGTGGATCGGAGACTCGGTGGTGCACATGAATCGTGTACCCATGTTGATGCCGTCTGCTCCGAGTGCCAGCGCGGCGACCAGACCGCGTGCATCGGCGAAGCCGCCGGAAGCGATCATGGGTATCGAAATCTTCTCTGCGGCAGCTGGAATCAAGACCAAGCCTGCGACATCGTCCTCCCCTGGATGGCCGGCGCACTCGAATCCGTCGATACTGATTCCGTCGACACCGAGATCCTGTGCCTTCACCGCATGCCTGACTGTTGTGCACTTGTGGAGCACTTTGATTCCGGCGTCATGGAAGATCGGCAGGTGAGGTGCGGGATTGGAACCTGCGGTCTCGACGATCTTCACGCCTGAGTCGACGATCACCTGGCGGTACTCGTCGTACGGCGGTGGCGTGATCGACGGCAGAATTGTGAGGTTGACGCCGAACGGTTGGTCGGTCAGGTCGCGGCATCGGGCGATTTCGTTCGCCAGGTCGGCCGGCGTCGGCTGCGTGAGTGCGGTGATGAATCCCAAGGCGCCGGCATTGGCAACGGCTGCGACGAGTTCTGCTCTGCCGACCCACTGCATTCCACCTTGGACGATGGGGTGGCGAACGCCGAACGTTTCCGTGAATGCTGTCGAGATCATGAAAATCCTTGTTGTTCTCTCGGGACGAATGGTCAGAGGTGGGCGATTCCGGCGAGGTCGCTGACGTATTCGCGTGCCCTCGTCGGATCGAAGGAGCGTGAGATCTGCAGTTTCTCGGCCTCGAGCGATCCTTCTGCGTGCGTAGCCAGGACTGACTGGTATCCGCCGTAGTCGCGGGCGGTCAGATCCGCAATGAAGTTCAACAGACGGAGACGCTTTTCGGCAGGAACTGCTGCAGCGTAGTATTTTTCGAGAACTGCACGAATTTCGGGATTGTCCCAGTCTTCACCGCCGGGGCCGGTGGCGAGGAGGCCACCTGAGAGATCGGTGAGGATGGCGACCGCGTTGTGGAATCCATGTGCGAAGTGGTATTTGGCCATATTGACGGCAAGCGGATCTGGTTGCCGGACACCGTGTGCTCCTGGCTTCGATCGAACGGCGGCGAGTTGAGCCAGTCCACGGACGGTCTCGCTCCAGGTGATCAGTTCGGTGATCTTGCCCTTTACATGGCCTGCCTTGCTGATGCCGTTGGCCTCGGCGATCAGTGAAGCTGCTCCGACCATGATGTCGAGTAGGGGCAACTTGTAGTTGATGGCGGTGAAGCGGTGGTAATCGACAAACGCCAGCGCGAGTGGCCCGGCAAGTTCGGGTTGACGGTTGAGGAAGACTCGATTCTTCGGTACTCGGACATCGTTGAAGACGGTGAGCGATTCGAGGAGTTTGTGTTTCGTGGAGATCGGAAATTCGAAGGAGTTGCGTTCTCCGGCAGCGTAGGGAGAGACGTACAGTTCGAGACCTGGTGTGTCGATCGGGATGGCGAAGGACACTGCGTAATCGGCGTCTTCGGGGCCCATCGCGCGGGTGGGCAGCACGATCAACTCGTCGGCGTTGGCGGAGAACGAAGTGTGGCACTTCGCGCCGCGCACGGTGATGGAGTCGGCGTCCTCGTCGACGATGTGCAGGTAGAGGTCTGGGTCTGCCTGTTGGCGCGGTCCAAGTGACCGGTCACCCTTGACGTCGGTTTGCGCGACGGCGAGTGCGAGATCGCCGTCGCAGACCCGCTTGTAGAAAGCGCGCGCATTCTCGAGACCTTCACCCGTGGTTGCACGCAGAAGGGCGAACAACGCATCGCTGCCCACCTCTTTGAGGACGATGGTTCCGCCGCCGCGTCGCGATACTTCCTCGATCAGGGCGCCGCGCCGAATCAGATCGTCCGCAGATGTCGGCGCCACGTAGAACGCGCTGACTGGGTCACCGTCGACATCGGTGACCGCGAGGTCGGGTCGGTCGTCGGCGATGTCGTAGCACAATGCCGAATGATCGACTGCGAGAGTCAGTTCGGGTTCGGCGTAGACATCGGAAATCTTCTTGCCTCGGTAGAAGACTCGACGATCGTCGCTGAGCCCTTTTCGGTACTGGTCACTGGATCGCACGGCCACTGGATACTTCCTTGATCTTCTGTCGCGGTTACTGCACTGAACCTAGCTTAACGATCGTTAAGTAAGTGCGCAATCGTGTGCTCGACGATTTCCGGCGACTCATGGTGCAGGTGACGAATCAGGCCGTGGTGAAGATCGATTTGGTCTGGAAGTAGGCGGCCAGGCCTTCCGGTCCGAGCTCGCGACCGATCCCGCTCGCCTTGGTGCCTCCGAACGGTGCTCCGAAATCGAGTGTGTAGCCGTTGATCCCGAACGAACCGGTATCGACTGAGCGGGCTATTTCCAACCCGCGATCGAAGTCGGCAGTCCACACGGTTCCACCGAGGCCGTACTCGGAATCGTTGGCGATTGCGATGGCCTGTACCTCGTCGGTGTATGGAATGACAGAGAGGACGGGGCCGAAGATCTCTTCGGTTGCAATCGTGTGGTTCGCGGAGACGTTACCGAAAACGGTTGGCTCCAGGAACCATCCGCGCTTGAGTGTGCGCGGTCGTGATCCGCCGGTCGTGATCCGTGCGCCTTCCGCAGTGCCCGTGGCGATGAAGGACTCGACACGTTCGCGCTGCCCGGCGCTCACGAGAGGGCCGATGAAGGTGGTGGGGTCCAACGAGTCGCCCACCGGTAGCGACTCGACCATTGCGGTGACGGCATCGAGCACCTCCTCGTAGCGTCCTTCGGGCGCGAGAATTCTTGTCGAGGCGTAGCAGGTCTGGCCGGTGTTGATCAACGATGCCGTCGCCAAACCTGCCATCGTCGCGTCGAGGTCCGCATCGTCGAGAATGACTGCGGCGGACTTGCCGCCGAGCTCCAGCGATACCGGTCGCAGTAGTTGCCCGCAGGTTGCTCCGATGTGTCGCCCTGCAGGTGTGGAGCCGGTGAAGGCGACCTTGTGCACGCCCGGATGAGCGACGAGGTACTTGCCGATGTCGGGTCCTCCGGTGACGATGTTGAGAACACCGGCAGGAAGGTCGGCCTCCATTGCGGCCTCGGCCAGGACGAACGCGTCGAGCACGGTCTCGGGCGACGGCTTCAGTACAACGGTGCATCCTGATGCGAGCGCGGGGGCGATTTTCATCATTGCGAGAAGCGAGGGGAAGTTCCACGGTGCAATCGCGGCGACAACACCGATCGGCTCTTTCCGAACAATGGTGGTTCCCGTTCCGGCCAGCGCGTTACGGTGTTCTTCGAGCTCGGTCGTGCGGGCAAGCGCGGCGTAATAGCTCAAAAGCCCTGAAGGTCCTTGTCCTTCGGCAACAGTGGAGATCGAGATCGGCATTCCGTTCTGCTGGCTGACCAATCGAGCTGTGAGATCCGCGCGACGCCCCAGGGCCGCGGCAAATCGATCCAAGGCGTCGGCTCGGTCGGCAGGCGCGAGTCGCGACCACGTCCGGAAGGCTCGGCCCGCCGCCGCGACGGCAGTATCGACGTCGTTGGGTGCGCTGTCCGGCACACTGCCGATCTTCTCCTCTGTGCTGGCCGAGTGCACCGAGATGGCGTCCGGCGTCGTCGGTGATTGCCAGGTTCCGTCGATGTAAAGGGCGGAGTGAGTCAGAGTCATGGAGGCTCCTTGCGGCCGAAGGGTGTGCGGGGATCGGGGTGGTCACGGGACGTAGGCGGACCGCCACGCTCATAGACTTAGCGATCGTTATATAAGCGATAGGATTTACAAGCTATGTTGCTCCGTCTGCGGATGTCAATGGTCGAGGTGTTCGGCCGTGCATGAGAGTGGTGACCCGATCGGCGGCTTCCCGCACGAGTTTGCCCAGTTCGGCGATCCGCTCCCCGGTCAGTGGTGACGGGGCATCGACCAGGCAGAGGATCAGTGCCGGTGTCGAGTCCTGGGCGAAGGCGACGGCATTGACGGACAGCAGTTGATAATTGGCGTCGAGGTCGAGTGTTCCGACCGCGACATCCGCAGACAGAAGACGTCGTGCTTCTCTCAGTGCGAGTGCGGCCCTCTGGCCGCCGACTCCCGGCCCGCGCATCTCGGTGACGGCGTCGGAAATTGAACGTTCTTGTTGGCGAAGGCATTCCACGGCGAAACCGCGCTCTCGAATGGCCATGAGGATCGGCTCGTACTCCGACCGTAGAAGTGTGGCCTCCGTGTCCAATGCTTCCTTGCCGAGGAGAAACCATTCGTGAAGGTCGTCCTCGTCGAACCATGCGGCAAGGCCTGCCCCCAGTGGAGGTGCCATCAGTACATTGTCGCCGATGCGCAAGCCGAGAGTTCCGCTGCGTTTGGAGATCGGTTGAATTGCCTCGGCGACAACGAGGTCGGCGCCGGATCGGATGAATCCGAGACAGGCCAGTTCGGATGTGTCGGCCAGCTCTTGCATGACGGTACGGGAAAGATCGACGACATCGATTGCGCGGGAGGCGGCTTGGCCGATGGGAACTAGTGCCGGGCCGAGTTGGTAGGTCTTGCGGATCGGGTGACGTACGAGCCAGCCGGCCTCGGTGAGAGCGACGACCATGGGGTAGCAGGTTGCCTTTGCGACGCCGAGGTGTCGTGCGATGTCGGCGAGGCTCCGCCCCGTCGTGGGGTCGGATGCCAGCAGTTCGGTCAACATGACGATTCGATCGGTTTGGGGGGAATTTCGTGCCATGTGTTCGCATAATGCCACTCTGGCGTCGCACTGTGACCCACGATACAGTGAAATGACTTAGCGATCGTTAATCAAGCAACGAGATTCGGAAGGAAATACATGATTGTCAACGGTGGCGAACTACTGGCCAGGGCACTAGCCGAAGCGGGCACTACCGAGGTCTTCACCCTCCATGGAGGGCATTTGGATGCTTTCCTCGTAGCTTGTCGGCGACATGGCATTCGGCTCACCGACACCCGACACGAAGCCACCGCGGGACACGCTGCGGATGCATACGCGCGGGTGACGGGCAATTACGGCGTTTGTGTGGTCACCTCCGGCCCAGGCTTCACCAATGTCTACACCGCGCTGACCAATGCACTCCTCGATCGCACTCCGACTGTCTTCGTCGTCGGTGCTCCGCCGATGCGCGAGACCGAGACGAATCCGCTTCAGGGTGGTTTCGATCAGATTGCCGCGGCCGTTCCAGTGACCAAGTGGGCATATCGCATCACCGATCCGGCGCGCGTTCCCGAGATAGTTGCTCTGGCAATTCGTAAGGCGACGACCGGAATTCCGGGGCCCGTGTTGCTGGAAGTGCCGATCGACGTGATGTTCGGTGAAGCCGACGAGGACACCGTGAGGTTTCCGGTGAACTACACCCTGAGTGCGAGGTCGGGTCCGACTGCCGCGGCGGTCGAGGCCGCTCTCGATCTGCTCGGTGAAGCGACGAACCCCGCTATTGTGATCGGCGGCGGCGTCACTTTCTCCCACGCGAGCGAGGCACTTGTGGCGTTCGCGGAAACGGTGGACGTGCCGGTGTTCTACCCCGGGAAGTCCGATGGAGCAGTACCCGCAAGCCATCGACTCGCCGGCGGCGGGTTGCTGGCAATCGGTTCATTGCCTGCCCTCGGGCAGCCGACGCCCGACGTGGTGTTCGTTGTCGGGGCCCGCGCCGGAATGTTCACCGGCGGACGCACCAGTTTGTTCCCCGGTGCGCGGTTGGTTCAGATCGACGTCGACGCGTCCGAAATCGGACGTATGCAGGATGTGGACGTTCCGATACTTGCCGACTGTCGAGAAGCACTAATCGGGTTGAAAACTGCTGCTGAGCAACGTCAATGGCCCGATTGGAGCGCCTGGGTCGATGCCGCCACCAGTGCGAAACACGCGCACCGGCATGGTTTCGAGGACCAAGCGACGGAAAGCGGTAAGGCGCATCCGTACTTTGCAGCGCGCGCGATCGTCGAAGCCTGCCCGCCTGGTACGACTTTCGTGATGGACGGTGCCGAGGCCCCGTCGTGGGGTGAATTCTTCACGACCACCGAAGTAGTTGGTGGTGTCTTGAGGCTCGGCTACCTCGGGTGTCTGGGTGTCGGGCCGGGTTTCGCAATCGGCGCACATCGAGCACGACCGGAATCACCGGTCGTACTCATTACGGGTGACGGCGCCGCAGGATTCCACATCCAGGAATTCGACACGATGGCCCGTCACGGAATACCGGTTGTGACAGTGATATTCAACAATGCAGTGTGGGGGATGTCGATCCACGGCCAGGAAGCGGTGTACGGGGACGAAGGAATTGTCGTGTCCGAACTCGCAGACAGTGCATACGAGAAAGTTGCCGAGGCCTTTGGTGGATATGGTGAGCGTGTGAAGGACGTCGCCTCCATTGCCGACGCTATGAAACGTGCGTTCGACGCGGGGGTTCCTGCATGTATCAACGTCGAGGTGGACCCGCACGTGGTCCACCCCATCACGACGATGATGCTGGGCGACGTCACGAGTACGGACGAAATCGTTGTCCCGTACTACGAGAACATTCCTCGCTGATGCCCGGGCGAATGGAAGGTGCGGTAGCCGTCGTCATCGGCGGAGCCTCCGGTATCGGTTGGGCAACAGCGCAATTGCTGGCCGCTGGAGGGGTGATCGTCGTGATCGGTGACATCGACGTCGAAGGCGGGCGGAAACGCGCCGTAGAACTCGGTGGGCGAGCTGAAGCAGTCCGGGTCGACGTCGTCGACGAAGAATCGGTCAAGGCGATATTCGAGGGGGCGAAGGCGCAGCACGGTCGGTTGGATATCGCGGTCAATTGTGCAGGGGTGAATCTGCCGGGCTTCATCACGGATTTGGAGGCGCAAACTTGGCAGCGAACCGTTGACATCTGTCTCACCGGAGGTTTCTTCGTGATCAAGCATGCTGCGCGTGCCATGACTGCCGGTGGATCGATCGTGTCGATCACCTCGCTGAACGCACGACAGGCAGCAGCAGGTTTTGCGGGATACTGCTCCGCGAAAGCGGGCCTCGCCATGCTCACCGAGGTGGCGGCACTCGAACTCGGAGACCGGGGGATACGCGTCAACGCGGTTTCGCCAGGTCTTGTCGAAACGCCTCTTGTCGAGGGTCTCACCGGTGTTCCGGCTATTCAGGCGGACTTCACGGAGAACACTCCGCTCGGCCGTAACGGGTTGCCTCGCGACGTTGCCGAAGCGGTGTTCTTCCTCGCCTCCGATGCTTCTTCGTGGATCACGGGTGAGGTTCTCGATGTCAACGGCGGTGCTCACTTGCGTCGGTACCCGGACGTGATGAAACACATCGAGGCGATGCAATAGCTCGTCGAGAGTTCGTCGGTTAGACAGCGCTCGGGCGTCGTGCACACGCCTGGGCGGGAAGTTACGTCCAATCCAGAAGGGGCTTTTCACGATGTGCTCACAATATCGCCTTGGCGATGAGTCTCGACGCCACGCTGCTGCACGACCGGACGCCCTCGCGTTGACAGGTCGAGACGGGTCGATGACGTTTGCCGAGCTCGACCTCCGTACCAGTCGGCTGGCCAACGTTCTTCTCGACCTGGGTTGTAGCTCGGGAACCAGGGTGGCCGTGGTGGACAGAAGCTCGACTCAAGTCGTCGAGATCGTACTTGCGGCAGCAAAGATCGGGGCAGTGGCAATCCCGATCAATTGGCGGTTGTCCGGCGCCGAGGTTGCCGAGGTGCTCGCCGACGCGGACGCTCGGGTGTTGTTCTTCCACAGTGAATTCGAGGGCGTGGTGTCGGCGGTGCAGGCATCGGGAGTCACGAAGCTGCGCGTTGTGAAGATCGACGGTTCCGAGGAGTTCGACTACGAAGCTCGATCGGCAGGCGCAAGTTCGGTCGATCCGGGATGGCGCGGAAGCCTGGACGACGTTGTACTGCAACTGTATACATCCGGAACCACGGCAAAACCCAAAGGCGTTCTCACGTCCAACAGGAACCTGGAAGCATGCACGCGAACCGGTGGGCCATGGGGATTCGACGAATCCTCGGTCAGCTTGTGTGCGATGCCACTGTTCCACGTCGGCGGATTGGGTTGGGTACTCGTGGGACTCGCGAATGGAGCCCACAACGTCGTTCTCCCGGAATTCACACCTGACGGTCTGTTGGAAGTAATGGAAGGGATGAGTATCACCAATACCTTCCTCGTGCCTTCCGTCATCGGGATGCTGGTCGACGTGCCAGGTGCGCGAGAGCGCAATTTCGCAACTCTCCGATCCATCGCCTACGGTTCTTCCCCGATCACACCGTCGGTCTTGAAGCGAGCTCTCGAGACGTTCCGCACGCCCCTGTTCCAGGTCTACGGGCTGACCGAAACGCATGGAGCAGTAACGCAACTCGATTCTTGTGACCATGCAGTGGACGGCGAGAACGTCGGACTGCTGCGCTCGGTGGGAAAACCGTACCCCTGGGTGGAACTGAAGGTGATGTCACCGGAAGGCGAGGAAGTTGCGATCGGCGAGGCCGGCGAGATCTACGTCAGGTCTCCTCAAACGACCGAAGGCTACTACCGACGTCCGGAAGAGACTGCCGCTGCGATAGATGCCGACGGGTGGTTCCATACCGGCGACGTGGGACGGGTCGACAGCGAGGGCTACGTCTACATCACCGATCGGATGAAGGACATGATCATCACGGGTGGAGAGAACGTCTATCCCATCGAAGTCGAATCGGTCATCGCCGATTATCCGGGAGTATCCCAAGTCGCCGTCATCGGAGTGGAGGATCCATTGTGGGGCGAGGCGGTCAAAGCCGTCGTAGTTGCTGCTGCAGGACATCAACTCGATACCGACGTGATTTCAGGTTTCGTCCGAAGCCGACTTGCCGGTTACAAGTGCCCCAAGTCCATCGAGATAGTCACCGAACTCCCGTTGGGCGCTACGGGCAAGATCCTCAAGCGTGAACTTCGGGCGCGATACACGACGGTGTGAGAATCAACGTGCACGCTTGCGGCTGGGTTTGCATCCAACCGTGTTCAGTGCGATCACGGCGTACTTCTGAGCCACCTCTGCCGGGGTGAGTTCTCCCTCCGCGTGATACCAACGCGGAATCGACTGGCACATCGCGAGCAGCGCGCGCGTGGTCTCGGGTATGTCCGCCACCGAGAAGACGCCTCGTTCCGCGCCTTCCGTCACGATGCCCAGTACCAGTTCCTCGACACCCTTTCGTACGACGCGGTATCGCTGGCGGTTTTCGGGGCTGAGGTACCGCACCTCGCCCTCGAGAGCCGCAAGGCGTGACCGGGTGGTCATGCGAAGGACGATCGCTTCGACGACATTGGTGAGCTGTTGCCGGGGGTCGTCTCCACCGTCGGCGTAGGCGGTGTGTGCTCGTGCGAGCACGTCGCTGGTCGAAACTTCCAGGAGAGCAAGAAGAATCCCTTCCTTGCTCTGGTGGTGGTAGTAGAGAGCGGGAATAGTGACACCGACACGACGCGCGATCTCGCGTACCGACGTTCCGTGGAATCCGTTGTCGTAGAATCCTTCGAGGGCGGCTTCCAGGATAGGAGTCAGCTCGAGCGGCTCGATCCGTCGCCAACTGGCTGTGGCGTCCTTCGCCGAATCTTTCGTGGCCATACAGGGTCCCCTAGCTATCGCTCGATAATGCTCGGGGAGATACTACGCCGTGACGAGGTCACAACAACTGCACGTTGCTCAGTTTCCACTCGCCGTCCTCGCGGACCAGCGACAGTTGCATGCGGTTGCGGTCGATCCTCGGATCCGGGGAGTTGGTGTTCGTAATCGTCTGATCGAGGAAAACGAGCACCTCGGCATTGTCCCGGTCGCTGCTCGCCAGCCCGGCAGAAATGATCTGAGCGGACGAGGTCGCCTGATACTGCACGATCATGTTCTGCAGATTGGCGGCCACCTGGGCGTACTGGCCGGCAAACTCGCCGACGGAGTTGTCGCGCACCACGGAGAGGTTCTGATCGAGGTTCTGGAAGTTGTACGTCGCAAGATCAGTGGCGAATTGCCGTCCGCTGTCCAGTGCGCTGGTGCGGGCGTCTTCGTCGATCGATCTCTGCCAGGTCGCGAAGGCGCCCCAGCCGAGCGCCGCTACGACGACCAAGGCGCCGGCAACGATCAGCAGGGTCTGCTTGCGAAGGCGCGTGGGCTTCTCGACGACTGTGGGTGTTGGACTCTCGGAGATCTCGGGCTCGGGTGTCTCGGACTGAGGTGTCTCGGTCATTGCGTTCCTTGTACTAGTAGTGCGGCAAACGAGTTGTCACCGAGAACGGTGTTCTGACCACCGTTGAGGCCCAGACGAATCGACGTTCCGTCACCGGCTGCAACCGTGCCGAGGGCAGGATCGTATTCGGCAACCCCGTCGATCGTTCCAGTTCCGGTGGGGACGTTCTGTGAGCCGCGATTCTGGATCCGGCCCGACTGGTCCGCGCAGTGTTGGTTCTTGTCGAGCGTGGTCGGTGAGGTGTCCTGTACCGATCGCCGGGGCGTGTCGTAGATACAAACCGGACCCAGTGCTGTGATCAGATCAAGCTGAGCGCGTCCGTCTTCGACGATACTTCCGAACTTCTCGAAACCTTTGGGTACCACTACCAACAAGGCATCGACCGCGGGCATCCGTGCGGTGACGATCTGAGTGGAGACGAGAGAATTGGCCAACAGAAGACTGAACGGCTCGCGGCTCTGTTCGATGAGAGGCAGTATCTGATTGTCGAGAACGCTCGGGCTTCGATCGAGGAGAGTGCGCAGTTGCGGATCGGAGTTTCGTACCTGATCTGTCAATTGGCGAAGTGTGAGTGCAACTTCGGGAAGAGCGTCGACATTTTCCTCGTTCGCAGCAAACAATGAGCGCGAGTTCTCGACGAGCGTGTTGACACGGGGCTGATCGGCTTGAACGGTGCGCGCAAGCACGTCGAAGTTGTCGACGAGCGCTTGTAGATCCGGACCCAATCCGTTCAATCCCTCGCCGAGTTCGTGCGAGAGTGTCCGTAGGTCTGCCGGATCGACAGTGTCGGCAGCAGCGTTGAAGTTCGCGATCACGGTTCCCAACGCGACCGGGATCGACGTGCGCTCAGTCGGAACAACTGAGCCTTCATGCAGATACGGGCCGCCGTCGGTCTGCGAAGTCAACTGAACTTTCAGTACCGGGACTGCGGTGTCCTGGCTGATGGCCGCATGCGAATCGTCGGGGATCTGTTGGTCGGCGGCGATGCTCAGCGTCATCACGACGAGGTCCCGGGCAGATTCAACCTCTACCGACTCGACGTCGCCGACGGTGACTCCGCGATAGGCCACTTCCGAACCCGGAGCGATTCCAGCCGCGTTCTCCAATTCGACGGTGACCGAGAATGTTCCGGTGAAGGGATCTCCAGCACCTACTTGTCGGAGCACATACGTCGTGCTGACCACCGCGATGAGGAGAAAGGCGACGATCTCGAAATAGACGGTTCGGTTCTTCATCGCGTTCCTCCTTGCAGGGGTGTCGTGATCGGCAGTTCCCGATCGGAGGCGGGCAGAGGTGGCAGTGGCGGTGCGGCGCCCGGAATTATCTCGTTGAGCACTCCGGTCACGGTGCCCTCGACATCGACGTCGAGGTCGATGTTCACGTAGTCACCCGGGCTGGCGCGCTCGAGGAGCACTCTCGCATTGTCCAGGTTGGCCATCGTCTCACCCAGTGTCGGGCCCATTGCCGAGAACTGGTCGAGGATAGGTGACAGACGTCCGGTTATCTCTGATATCTGGTCGGCCGACTGGTCGAGTACGGAATTGGTTGCGGTACTGAGTCTGTCGGTTTCGTCGAGTAGATCGAGGAGCGGTTGTCGTTGGTCGGCGATCACGCCCAATGCGGGTGTGAGTGTGCGCAAGCCTTCGTCGATGGTGGCGCTCTCGTCGCCGATGAGAGCGCTCAGCCGATTCAGCGAGTCCAGCGCCGAGTTGATCGATTCCTTTCGGTCTTCGAGTGTCCCGAGAAAAGTGTCCAGGCGCCCAAGTAGATCGCGGATCGTCTCTTCCCTGCCGTCGAGAATCTGATCAGCCTCGCTCACGATGGTCTTGACCTGTGCCAACCCACTGCCGTTCAACAAAGTTCCGACGGCGCCGAGTAGTTGTGCGACGTCGGGTCCGCGGACGGTCTCCGAACGCTCGATGGTGGAACCTGGTACGAGCATGGGGCCGGTTGAATCGACCGGAACTTCGAGGTTGACGAACGCATCGCCGATCGGGGTGGACAACTCGATCCGAGCGCGGGTGCCGGTGGGTAGTTCGATATCGGATTCGATCTCGGTATGTACCACGGCTGCAAAGGTTTCCGCGCTCATCGACGTGACTCTGCCGACCACTGCCTGACCGATACGCACCTCGCCGCCGACGGGAAGCAATGACGCATCGACGAATTCCATGTTCAGCGGGTACGACTCTCCCGGCAGAGAGCGCCCGAGAGGGAGGTGCTGGAAGTTGAGACTGCAGCCGGTCAAAGGCGCCGCGATGGCGAGTGCCACGACAACGCTCACTACGGGCTTGTTCGACGCCATCAGTTGCCCCCACCGAGGATGCGTGCCAGGTCGGAGCTGCCTGCCGAGGGAAATTCGATGGGATTGACGATTCCGGGCCCTGTGCACAGCGGAATCGGCATCTTCTCGCACAGTTCTCGTGTCGTGTCGAACTGTGAGAGATCGGTGGCGACGTTCAACCGTGCTCTGGCTCGGCCTTCTTCGGTGACGAGGTTGGACACGTTCTCGAATCCCGTTGGTGCCGTTTCAATGATCTCGCGCAATTGGTCCTGTTTGGTCGCGACTGCGCCGGCCAACTGTGCAAGCGTACCCAGATCGGCGGTGACCGCCTCGCCGTGTTCGGCGAGTAGCGCTGAGACCTGTCCGAGCAACGTGGTCAGGGAATCGAGCGCCCCGCTGATGTCTTCTCGCTGGGTACCGAACGCGCGTGCCGTGACGGTCACCGAGTTCGACAGCGAGTCGACCTGGATCTGGTTGTCCGCGATCAACTGCACGAGGGTGTTCAGGTTCTTCACCAGTTCGGAGATGTCAGGACTCGCGCCGGCCAGTACCGAACTGGCCTGTGAGATGGACTGCACGGCATCGTTGAATGCTTGCCCGTTGCCGTCCAACGCGTGAGCGCCTTCTCCGATGAGGTCACCGATCCCACCGCCGTCGGCGCCAGGGCCGAGCGCGACCGTCAGTTCGTTCACCGATGCGGTGAGCTGGTCCCATGTCAGCGGGGAGTGAGTTCGTTCGAGAGGGATCACTGCGCCGTCCGCGAGGAATTCACCGTCCTCGTATCCGGGGCCGAGTTCGATTGTGCGGTCACTGATGACCGAGGGAGAAAGGACCCAGGCCTGCGCGTCGGCCGGTATACGTGTTCTGGATGGCAGGCTCAGCGCCACTCGAACCCGGGACCCTTCCGGCGTGACGCTCTCGACCCTTCCGTTGGGAACTCCCAGAATCGTCACCGTGTTACCGGTGAAGATTGCGTCGGTCGAGGTGAATTCGGCGGTGAGAGTGAGTCGGTGTTCGTCACGCGTGACGAACAGGACGGCACCGATCGCGCAGATCACTATCGCTGCCAGCACGGCGAGTTTCTTGACGGTCGTAGTCATCGACACCCCTGAACGAGCCCGACGACGCACAACCAGTTGTCCGGGATGAGTGTGGAGGGTGAGTTGAGATCGAGCCAGTTGCCGTTGCCGGTCGCGTTCGTGACGTACCGAACGCTGGGTGCGAAGTTGTCGAGCAGCGTGGTCAGTGATTGTTCGTTCTCGGACAGAACTCCCGTCACCTCGTGGAGGTCTCCCAAGACCGAGTCGACCAATGCCTGATTCTCACCGAGGAACTGGGCAATGTTGGTGCTCAACTGATTCAGGTCTTGTACGAGCGCAGTCAGCACATCTCGCCGGTCGGCGATCGTTGACATCACCAGATCCGCATTTCCCAGAAGGGTTTCCAGCGTGTCCCTCTGCTCGATCAACGTTGTGGTCGTCTGCTGCGCTCCGGTGAGAAGGGAACGGAATGCATCGTCGTTGTCGTTGACTACTCCGGAGAGTGCGTCGATTCCCTCGAGTGAGCGGCGAATGAGTTCGGGATCGTCCGGTGAGTTGTCGGACACCACGGTCAGCATATTTCGCAGTTGTTGCAGATCAAGGTTTTCCGAAGTGGTTTGTGCTCCTCGTCCGAGATCGTCGAGAGTGAACGGAACACTCGTGTTCTCGACGGGAATGGTCGAACCTCCGGGTAGCGAGCGCGATCCGTTCGGAGTGATGTCGAGCGAGCGTCGGCCGAGCAGAGTCGAGATCTTGATGTCCGCACGGGAGTCTTCGCCGAGTGTGACGCCGTCGTCGAGGCGGAAGGTGACTTCAACGGAATTGCCGCTGACCGCCAACGAGGTGACCACCCCGCTCGGGACTCCTGCGACGTTGACCGGATCGTCCTGCGTCAATCCGGTGGCGTTGGCAAAGACGGCGTGATACTCGTTGGTCTTGACCTTCAAGATCAGTTGAGGGACAACGAGTGCGGCCAGAACTACACAGACTCCGACGAGAATGCAGATGATTCCGTTGCGGACCGGGTTCTTGACGGTGAGCCAGTTCATCGGCACACCGCCGAACGCTCGGGGCCGCCGAGAGTCACCGACTGGTCCAGCGCGCTGAGTCGGAAGTTGCAGATGTAGATGTTCGCCCAGCTTCCGTAGCTCATCGCGATCCCCAACTGGGTGAACAATTGATCGAACGCGGTGATACCGGTCGCCAGCGACTCACGATTGTCGACGACGACCCGAGCCGATTGATCGACGGAAGTCAGCGCGCCAGCCAACTCGGGTTCCACGCGCGTCACCAGGTCCTGAAGGGAAGAAGTCAGGGAACCCGCGGAATCAACTGCGGCCGAGATCTGTTGGCGGTCCTGTGCCAAACCGCCGACCAGTGTGTCGAGCGTGTTGATCATCTCGACGAAGTTGGGTCGATTCGTCGTGGTGACGGTGAGTACCCGGTCCAGGTTGGTCAGTAGTTGGTCCAAGATCCCGTCTCGGGACGTCAAGTTCTCGGTGACGGCAACAGTGCGCTCCAGCAGGCTTTCGATGGTGGAACCTTGTCCTTGGAATACCTGGACGACGTGTGCGGCAAGCTCGTTGACTTCTGTGGGGTCGAGCGCGTCGAACAGGGGACGGAAGCCGCCGAGGATGTCGGTGAGGTCGATCGCGGGCTGAGTCTGTTCGACGGGAATGGTGGCCCCGGGGGAGAGGTAATTGCCGGTTGCGCCCCCGTCTTGCCCTGGTTCGATCGAGATCGTCCGTGCCCCCAACAGATCCGCGTACCTCACCACCGCCCGACCGTCGGTCGGAATACGTTGTGTGGATTCGAGTTCGAACCCGACGACGGCTTGGTTGTTCACCAACTCGACGCTGTCGACGCGCCCGACTCGGACTCCGGCGATCTGGACATCACTGCCGGTGACCAGACCGGACGCATTGACGAAGACAGCCTGGTACTGCGAGCTCGACCCGGAGACGGGGTTGATCAGGGTGCTCACCACGACGACGGTGGCGAGAATTGACAGTGCGGCAAACAATCCGAACCTGATCAGAGATTGCTTCACGCTCATCTGCCCACCACCGTCGTGCCGCGAAATACCGGCCCCGCCACGAGAGTGTCCAAAGCTGTACCGCCCTGGGTGATAGCTGAGATCAGGGATTGTTCGGCAGGGCTGCCGACCGGGCCGACGGTTCCGCCGAACGCGGTCGCGGAGGCAGGACAGTTGGGGCCGCGGGTCCCGTCGTATTGCGGGCAGTCGGTCTTTCCGTACGGATACAGATCTGTGACAGACAACCGTAGGTCGGTGCTGAGCCATGGACCGTGGGCCAACGCGGGCGGAAGTTCGATCGTGAGATTGCGCAGGCCGTTGTAGAAGGTGGTGATGTGGTCTGGCCGCGAAGTGATTGCACCGGTGAGGGAATCGGCGTCGTCGATCAAGGTGATCATGCGGTCGCGATTGTCACCGATCAGACTTGTGGCGGCAGATCCCGTACTGGTGCCGGCCCGCAGAAGCCCCGCTAATCCGTCGGATTTCTCGACGACGGTCTTGGATGTGGTGATGGAGTTCTCGAATGCGGCGAGCATGTCCGGCGCACTCGTCGAGAGACTGTCGGCGAGCGTCGCTATGTCGTCGAGGTCGTCGCCGAGTCCGTCGATGACGGGCTGCGCACCGACCAACGCTTGACGGACTGAATCGAGAGACTCGCCGATCTGGTTTCCCTTGCCGCTCATCGCATCAGAGACTGCCGTGAGCGCCACGTTGATGTCGGCGGGGTCGAGGGAAGAAACGAGCGAGTAGATCCGTGAGATCGATTGGTAGAGCTGGACCGCGACTTCGGACTGATCGGATACCAACTCGGTACCCGGTGCGAGAGCAGGACCACGCGAGAGTTCGTCAGGTTGAATGAGGTCTACGAAGAAGTCGCCGAAGATGTTGCGGGGCATCAGCCGCACCTGACTTGTCGACGGTATGTCCTCGAACGCACCCTCGTCGATTGCGAGCGAGATGGTGGAAGCGGTGGTGCCAGGCTCGATGTCGGCGACCGAACCGACGACGACCCCGCGGTACTGAACCGATGATCCGATTCTCAACGCACCGGCGCCGGCGGGGACGACAGCACTGACCTGCGGTGTGGAACTGAACGTGTCCGTGCCCCTGCTGAACAAGAAGACGTAGGCGACGATCAGCAGGACTACCGCAAGTAAACCACGCAGTGCCAGTGCAATTCGACTGGTGTCCGTGACGATCATCCGGTCAACCCGGGAACCTGAGGTTTGAGTCCCCAGAGCGCGATGGTCATGGCGACGTCGGTGAAGGCAAGGAAGACGATGCTGGTGCGCAGCGCTCGTCCGGCTGCTCGGCCGACGCCTTCAGGCCCACCCGTCGCGGTATATCCGTAGTAGCAGTGCACGAGGGTCACGACGACCGCGAACACCATGACTTTTATCAAGGACAACCAGATGTCGTTGGGAGAGAGGAAAAGACTGAAGTAGTAGCCGTATGTTCCTTCCGACTGGCCTTTGACCCGGATCACCGCAAGCGCCGTTGCCATGTACGAAGCGAACAGGCCGACGAGGTACAGCGGGACCACCGCGATGAGCGCCGCGATCATTCGGGTGGTGACCAGGTACCGCAGCGAGGGAATCGCCATGACCTCGAGTGCGTCGATCTCCTCGGAGATCCGCATGGCTCCGAGTTGCGCGGTGAATCCGGTTCCGACCTTGGCAGCCAGGGTGATTGCGGCAACGAGTGGGGCGACCTCGCGAGTATTCGCGATGGCGGACATCACGCCGGAAAGCGGTGCGAGGCCGACGAGGTTCAGTCCGCGGTAGCCCTCGAGTCCGATCTGGGAACCTGCGAAGAACGAGATCGCGAAGATCACGACGACGCTGCCGCCGCCGGCGAGCAGGGTGCCAGAACCGAAGGCCACCTGGGCGACGAGACGGGCGACTTCACGCCAATAGCGCTTGAGGGTTGCCGGAATCGAGGTGATGACACGCGCGTGGAACGTGAACTGATCGCCGAGGCGACTCAGGCCGTCGACGGTGCGCGAACTGACACGTTTGGCACGAATTGCGATGGGCAGGTGCATCAATAGGCACCTTTCACCGAGACGAACAGCGGGTAGAACTGAGTAATTGCGAGGTTGGCGACAAACACGAGAACGAACGAGAGCACGACGGTCTCGTTGACGGCATCGCCGACGCCTTGGGCTCCACGCTTGACGGTCAGGCCTTTGTAGCAGGCCACGATTCCCGAGATGAGCGCAAAGGCAACGGCTTTGATGCCGGAGACGACGAAATCGCTGGGCTGACTGAATTGAACGAGATTGCGCAGGAAGCTCTGGGCGTTGCCGTCGAGGATCAGGACGTGCACGAAGAGGCTTGCGCCCAAACCGATTACGAGAACTATCGAGTTCAGGAGAAGGCAGACGACGGCGATGGCGATCATCCGCGGGACGACCAGGCGTTCGAGTACCGGCAGTCCCAGCACTTCGAGCGCATCGATTTCCTCACGGATCGTTCGCGCGCCCAAGTCTGCGCAGATTGCGGAACCGCCGACGCCGGCGATGATCAGGGCGCACACCAGAGGCCCGGCCTGTCCGATGATGAGGAACGCGACCACGGCACCGCTGTACGCACCTGCACCGATTTGATCTGCGAGCGCACCGATCTGCAGCGCCACTCCCACGCCGAGGGGAATCATCACCAGCGCCGAGGCGACCGAGGTGACGTGGGCGAGAAACCACATCTGGTCGAGCGCCTCACGCCAGGCGAGACGCTTGCGTCGCAGGGTCGTGATCACAGCAACGCACACGCGAACGGTGAAGGTGAACAGCAGTCCGACTTCGGACAGCAGGTTCGAGAACATGTTCGTCTTGGCGGGGGAGGCGGGTGTTGCGTCCCCGGTTGTTCCAAGTTCGGTGCTCACGCCATTCCCCTTTCCGGCCGCATCGTTCTGGTCGGGTTTCTTCGGTCACATTCGGAAGCTCAAAGTGCTCCAGGTCACGTTCGGAGACGGTATCAGGAAACTGACTCTGAAGTAAGTTCCAATTCGGGCATGCCATCACAAGGCGTGAATGTGGACGCGGAGCTTCCGTTTGCGTCTACGCAACCTTCCCGGCGAGAGCCCGAAATGCGACGGGTGCACAATGAGGGAATGCCACGATCAAGCCCCATTTCCGCTTGGAAGTCCCTTCGCGAAGGCAACGAGCGATTTGTCAACGACGCGTCCATTCACCCCAGCCAGGGAATCGCCGATCGCGCGAAGCTGGTCAACGCACAGCACCCCACCGCGGTGCTGTTCGGTTGCGGTGATTCGCGCGTAGCCGCCGAGATCATCTTCGACCAGGGCCTCGGCGACATGTTCGTCGTGCGCACGGCAGGTCATGTGCTCGACGATTCGGTGCTCGGTTCGATCGAGTACGCCGTTCACGTGCTCAACGTGCCGCTCATCGTCGTCCTCGGGCACGACGGTTGCGGTGCCGTGAAAGCAACGCTCGACGCCCTGGACAAGGGTGCGGTTCCCGACGGCTTCATCCGCAGCGTGGTCGAGCGCGTTGCTCCGTCCATCCTGATGGGCCGCAACGAAGGCTTGTCCACCGTCGACGAACTCGAAGGTCGTCACGTCGTGGAGACCGGCTCGTTGATCATGCAGAGGTCGCGGATCATCGCCGACAAGGTGGACAAGGGTGCGTGCGCGATCGTCGGCGTCACGTACACATTGTCCGACGGTCACATGCGTGTTCAGGGCGCTGTCGGCGACATCGGCGAGAGCGTCGAGGGTTAGATCTTCCGGGGCAGTGATCCCTGGCACCGGACAATGGGTACCGACACGCCGTCTCAGCTGACGGTTAGTCGACCCTGAGCCAACTACCGTTGAGTCCGTGTTGGAACCGAATGGACCACTGCCCCCTGAGATCTACTGGCGTCGCCGGGCGCTGGCCATTGGTGCCGCCGTTATTGCGCTGGCGTTGATCATCTGGGCGGCGTCCGCCCTCTTCGGCGGTGGAAGTGATACCCCGGAGGCCGATTCGGCCGCTGCGAGTTCCTCGCTGACAACAGACGTCTCCTTCACCCCCAACCCTTCCGGATCCAACGCACCGGACGGTGGCGGTGGCTCGGGTGGCGGTGCTGCCGGTGGTTCGGGCGGCTCGGGCACGCAGGCTTCGGGATCTTCTTCGTCGTCTTCGTCTTCGTCGACCACCACCGGGGCTCCGGTCCCGGCCGGTCAGTGTGCCGACTCGTCGCTGGCAGTCAAGGCAACCGCAGACAAGGCGACCTTTGCTCCCGGCGAAGAGCCGTCGTTCACGATCGTCATCACCAACATCGGTTCGGCACCCTGCGATCGAGATCTGGCGGGCGGCCTTCAGCAGGTGCTCGTCTACAGCATCGACGGCAAGACCCGTCTGTGGTCCAACGTCGACTGCTACCCGCAGCCCGCAGCTGACGTGCGCAATCTCGCTCCGGGTGAGCAAGCCGCGTTCAAGGTCGCCTGGTCGGCAACGACGTCGACCCCCGAGTGTGCGACCGCGCAGAACCCCGAGCGCAATCCGGTGGGCGCAGGCGCATACACGGTTGTCGGTCAGCTCGGCGCACTGCGAAGCTCTCCGGAGCCGTTCAACATCGCGTGAGAGCGAGCCTGACCGGGCCCGCTAGTTGAACGATCCGGTGATCGACGTTTCCGCGAGCCGGGAAAGTCCTTCACGGATGTGACGGGCCCACAGCCCGCCGATGCCCTCGACCGACTGCAGATCGGCGGCCGTAGCGGCCAGCAGCGACTGAAGAGTGCCGAAGGATCCGACCAACCGGTGGATCTGATGGAACTGCAATCGAGGCACCCTCATCAGCACGCGGTATCCGCGAGGGGTCATCGGAGTGTCGAGTGCTTCGATCGTGCCCGGATAACCGAGAACCCGCGCAAGTGTCGTGAGATCGAGGAGGTCGGCGTCGGTGACGCGATCGAGTGCGACGAGGACGTTGTCCATCGCCGCGGTGCCGATCGGTTCGGGACCGGCCAGGTAGTCCCGAACGATCAGTTGGCGTGCAATGTCGTTGTCGCCGACCAGTTCCTCGAGCTGCAATGCAAGCTGGCGACCGTCGGTGCCGAGCTCGAGGACGTCCTGCTCGATCTCGATCGACACACGGCGAACCATTTCGAGCCGCTGCACGACTGTCAACGCGTCGCGCAGGGTCACGAAATCCTCGATCTCGACGACCGACAGTTGCCGTGTCACTTCGTCGAGTCGCGCTTTGTATCGTTCGAGCGTGGCGACGGCCTGGTTGGCACGCGAAAGTATGGTGGCCGATCCGTCGATGACATGCCGGATACCGCCGACGTACACACTGACGATCGACATCGACTGGCTGACCGAGACCACGGGATAGCCGGTTTGAATTGCCGTGCGCTCGGCGGCGCGGTGCCTGGTACCGGATTCGACGGTGGGAATCTTGTGATCGGGAACGAGCTGGACGTTGGCACGCACGATGCGTGTGCCGTCGGTCGAGAGGACGACCGCGCCGTCCATCTTCGAGAGTTCACGCAAGCGAGTCGGGGCGAACTCCACGTCCAGATTGAATCCGCCGTCACAGAGCGCTTCCATCTCCTCGTCGTATCCGAGGACGATCAGCGCGCCGGTACGACCGCGAAGTATGCGTTCGAGCCCGTCTCGCAGCGCGGTACCCGGCGCCAACCTGGCGATGGTCTCTCGCAATGCCGACGACGACTGTGTGTCCGCCATCGCACTGATCATTGAGAAACTCCCTGCTGAGGTCGATGTCACTTCGGTCGGGTCCGATGCCTGCGCCGGACTGATCCCCGTTTAGATTACCTATCCATGAGTAGTACCTGGACCCTGCCTGACGACCTGACCCTCCCGGAGCCGACCGAATTCTTTCCGGCCGCCGGCGAGAAGCTGCCTCAGCACTGGTCGAAATGCTTCGGCTGCGGCGACGACCAGCCTGCGGGAATGGCGATGAGTTTCAGGGCCGGCAACGGGCTGGAAGTGACCGGTCGTCTGGAGGTCGCCAAGAAGTATCAGGGCGGTCCGGGTGTCATTCACGGCGGCATTCTGTCGACGGCATTCGACGAGGCTCAGGGCATGGCATGCATGGCTCTCGGCTCGCCGGTGGTGACCGGGCACCTCGAGATCGACTTCGCCCGACCGATCCCGTTGGGATCGGTGCTCGAATTCCGGGCTCGCATCGACGGGGTTTTGCGCCGCAAGGTCTACACCAGCGCGGAAGCAGTGATCGTCGAAGGCCCGACAGCGGATCCGGACACGGTGGTGGGAACCTCCCGAGGGCTGTTCCTGACCATCACCCCGGAACACTTCGCCAAGACCAAGGAGTTCGTGGACGGCGAACCGACTTCTCCGTTCGGCACCTCGTCGGTCTGACGCGGTAGTCGGACACAAGTCGGTCATTTCACCGGAGTGAGCTTGGGGCGAGACGGGGCTTGTTTGCCGCCCATCAATCCGGCATAGGCGAGTGCCTCGGCCAGGTTCGCTACTTCGTTGACGCGCATGCCGGGAATGTTCGGGCCGGAATCGACCGGCACGATGGCGCTGGTGAATCCCAATCGGGCAGCTTCGATCAGCCGCCGGTTGACGCCGGCAACTCGTCGAACCTCTCCGGCGAGTCCGACCTCGCCGAGGATGACGAGCCCTTTGGGGACGGGTTTGGCTTTCACCGCGGAAGCGACCGCTATGGCGAGAGCCAGATCGGCACCCGGCTCGGTCATTCGCATACCGCCGACGGTCGCGGCGTAGACGTCGGCCTTCGAGATCGACACTCCGACGCGGCGCTCCAACACGGCCAGAACCATGGCCACACGGGCGGTGTCGAGCCCGCTGACGGCTCGGCGAGGTGTCGGTAGAGGCGTGGCGGCGACGAGGGCCTGAACTTCACCGAGTAGAGGTCGCTTACCGTCCATCATCACTGTGACTGCAGTGCCTTCCACGGCTTCTTCACGGTGATGCAGGAACAGGCCGGACGGATCGCTGATCTCGTTGATGCCCTGCTCGCTGAGTTCGAAGCATCCCACTTCGTCGGCCGCACCGAATCTGTTCTTGACGCCGCGGACCATGCGCAGGGTGGAGTGCTTGTCACCTTCGAAGTGCAGAACCACGTCCACGAGATGCTCGAGCGAGCGCGGACCGGCGACGGCGCCGTCCTTGGTGACGTGGCCGATCAGAAGCACCGGGATCCCGCTGGCCTTTGCCAGGGAGGTCAGGGCGCTGGTGACGGCCTTGACCTGAGTCACGCCGCCGACGACTCCGTCGACGTCGGCAGCAAGCATGGTCTGTACCGAGTCGACGATGACCAGGGTCGGCTTGACCTGCTCGATGTGGCCGAGAATGGTCGCGAGATCGGATTCTGCCGCCAGATACATCCGTTCGTGGACAGAGTTGGTGCGGTCTGCCCGAAGTCGAACCTGACCGGCAGACTCCTCGCCCGTGACGTACAAGGCTCGATCGTCCGCGCTGCGCATCGCCCAGCGGTAGACGACCTCGAGAAGTAGCGTGGATTTTCCGACACCGGGTTCTCCGGCGAGCAGAACCACCGAACCAGGTACGACGCCACCGCCGAGTACACGGTCCAACTCGCCGATCCCGGTGGGCTTGGCCTGCGTCGAGGTGCTGTCGATCTGTGTCAACGGTGTGGCCGGCGTCGTCGGTAGCACGGCGCTTGATCCCGCTTTTGCGAGTGAGGCGCCGGCGCGGCTGGCGACGGGTGCCACTACGGCGACCTCGGTCATCGAGCCCCACGAATCGCAGTCCGGACATCTACCGACCCATTTGGGCACTACCGACTGGCATTCGGAGCAGCGGTAGTTCGATTTCACTTTGGCCACCGGGACAGACTAGAGGCGGGGTCCGACATGGACCCCGCCTCTAGTGCATTACTGAAGTTGTTCTGCGAAGCGCAATGTGCGCCTTGGTGATTCGGGGCTCAGTGCCCGGCTTCTGCAACGTCAGGCGACTTGTCCGACTCGTTGCGCTCGAGCTGCGGGCCGGCGTCGACAGGCACGTCGACGGTGACCGAACCGGCCTTCTCGAACTTGAAGGTGATCGGGACGGTCAGGCCCGGGCGAACGCCCGCCTTGATGTCCTGGAGAACGACGAGAGTGAGCGCAGCGGGTGCGTCGTCGTTCTCTTCGTTGTTCTTGATCTGGGTCTCGGCCTCGGTCGCGGCACCTTCGCCTGCGGGCAACTGGCCGGCCTGCAGCGACGTCTGCGGCTTGATCGTCAGGCCGCCGACCTCTTCACCTGCGACGACGCGTGCTGCGTAGTCGGTGGTGATGCTGACGAGCTTGTCCGTGGTCTCGGCGCTGTCGTTCACGATGCTGAAGGCGAGCACGGCGTTGCCGCCCGGCTCGATGCTGTACTCCTCGGACGAGGGGTAAGCGATGTGCACGTTGCGCAGTGCGATCTCACCGAGGTCGGCGCTGTTGCCGTTCACGGCGGCCTGCTGGACGGCGGTCTGGCTCACCTGTCCGGAACCGCAAGCGGACAGCGCGATGGCTGCGCCTGCAGCCAGTGCAATGGCGGTAGCGACTCGACGAGTCGGCTTACGGATAGCAGTCACGATTTGTCCTCCACGGCGTCAGGTTCGCACTCCACTAGGCAGAGTAGTAGATAAGGTCCCGCGGGCTGGCCGTCGGGTAGCCACAACGGTTGTCTGCGTGGGCTTTCAGTCGGTTACGCAGGGGTGCTCCAGACCAGTTGAATGCACGTACAACAAGCCCTGTCAACCCCTACGCTCGAGCAAGGATGCCCCTGACCTGCACAGTTGATGAGTGGTCGGTTCTTTCACGTGTTAAACTAGTGGAATCGAAAGGGGCACGGGACACATGATTTTCAAGGTCGGAGACACCGTCGTATACCCCCATCACGGTGCGGCGCTGATCGAAGCTATCGAAACCCGCACCATCAAGGGTGAGCAGAAGGAATACCTGGTTCTGAAGGTCGCTCAAGGCGATCTCACAGTACGGGTTCCTGCAGACAACGCAGAGTACGTCGGAGTTCGTGACGTGGTCGGCCAAGAAGGCCTCGACAAGGTTTTCCAGGTTCTGCGAGCACCGCACACCGAAGAGCCCACCAACTGGTCTCGTCGATACAAGGCAAATCTCGAGAAGCTTGCCTCAGGTGACGTGAACAAGGTTGCAGAAGTTGTACGTGACCTGTGGCGTCGTGAGCAGGACCGCGGACTTTCCGCTGGTGAGAAGCGCATGCTCGCCAAGGCTCGTCAGATTCTCGTCGGAGAGCTCGCGCTCGCCGAGGGCACTGACACCGAGAAGGCAGAGACCATTCTCGACGAGGTCCTCGCGGCCGCGTCCTGACTGCAACTCAACAAAGCTGACAGTGGCAGTAGTAGCCCTGGTACCTGCCGCAGGTCGGGGAGTGCGATTGGGTGAGAAAGTGCCCAAGGCATTTGTCGAACTCGGTGGGTGCACCATGCTTGCACGCGCGGTCGATGGACTCCGGAAATCCGGGGCGATCGACCGCGTTGTTGTCATTGTGCCGCCTGAACTGGTCGAATCCGTCGTAGCCGACCTCGGTCGTGCAGCGGACGTCGACGTCGTCGGCGGTGGTGACGAAAGAACCGATTCGGTTCGTGCCGGCCTCAGTGCGGCAGGCGATGCAGATTTTGTTCTCGTGCACGACGCTGCGCGGGCATTGACACCGCCGGAGTTGATCGCGCGCGTCGTCGACACCCTCCGAGCGGGCAGCTCCGCGGTCATCCCGGTACTCCCGGTTACCGACACGATCAAGTCGGTCGACGTGCTCGGCGCAGTCACCGGTACGCCTCTGCGTTCGGAGTTGCGTGCGGTGCAAACTCCTCAGGGCTTCTCCACCGACGTCCTGCGCAGTGCGTACGAAGCCGGTGACGTCGCCGCGACCGACGACGCCGCTCTGGTCGAGCGTCTCGGTGTCTCGGTACAGACGATTCCCGGCGATGCTCTCGCCTTCAAGATCACCACTCCGCTCGACCTGGTCCTGGCACGGGCGCTCCTGAGCTCGGAGACAGAGTTGAGCGCGGATTCACAGGACGGAAATTAGATGCGCGTCGGTCTCGGCACGGATGTTCATCCCATCGAGGTCGGTCGTCCTTGCTGGATGGCCGGGTTGCTGTTCGAGGAAGCAGACGGGTGCTCGGGCCATTCGGACGGCGACGTAGCCGTCCACGCTCTGTGTGACGCGTTGCTCTCTGCGGCGGGCCTCGGTGACCTCGGTTCGGTTTTCGGCACCGGCAGGCCCGAATGGGACGGCGTGAGCGGCGCTCGAATGCTTGCCGAGGTTCGCAGACTGCTCGAAGAGAACCAGTTCACCGTCGGCAACGCAGCGGTACAGGTCATCGGCAACCGGCCGAAGATCGGGCCGCGACGCGACGAGGCACAGAGGGTGCTCTCGGACATCCTCGGCGCACCTGTTTCGGTGTCCGCGACCACTACGGACGGCCTCGGCTTGACCGGTCGCGGCGAGGGGATCGCCGCCATGGCCACCGCGTTGGTCATGACAACCGAACACGACAGGTAAGATCGCTGGTCGTGACCCTGCGCCTATACGACACCGGTACGCGGGCCCTTCGGGATTTTGTTCCGTTGGCCCCCGGACATGCATCGGTGTACCTGTGTGGGGCGACAGTTCAGGGTGATCCTCACATCGGACACGTTCGCAGCGGCGTCGCTTTCGACGTGCTGCGACGCTGGCTGTTGGCGCACGGCAACGACGTTGCCTTCGTGCGCAACGTGACGGACATCGACGACAAGATTCTCAACAAGGCCGCCGACGCCGGTCGACCTTGGTGGGAGTGGGCGACGACGTTCGAGCGTTCGTTCACGTGGGCCTACGACCAACTGGGTGTGCTGCCGCCGTCCATCGAGCCACGGGCCACCGGTCACGTGACGCAGATGGTCGAGATGATGGAACGCCTGATCGAGAACGGTCACGCGTACGCGGCGGGCGGCGACGTCTACTTCGACGTGCAGAGCTATCCCGAGTACGGCGCGCTGTCCGGCCACAAACTCGACGACGTTCATCAGGGCGAGAGTGCCGCCGAGGGAAAGCGTGATCCTCGCGACTTCACACTCTGGAAGGCCGTGAAGCCCGGTGAGCCCTCGTGGCCGACACCGTGGGGACCCGGCCGTCCGGGCTGGCACCTCGAGTGCTCGGCCATGGCGGAGTTCTACCTCGGGGCGGCATTCGACATCCATTGTGGTGGACGCGATCTCGTCTTCCCGCACCACGAGAACGAAATTGCGCAGGCCAAGTGTGCCGGCGACGATTTCGCTCAGTACTGGTTGCACAACGGCTGGGTCACGATGAGTGGCGAGAAGATGTCCAAGTCGTTGGGCAATGTTCTCTCGGTGCCGAACGTGCTCAAGAAGGTTCGTCCGCAAGAACTTCGGTACTACCTCGGTAGTGCGCACTACCGTTCCAATCTCGAGTACTCGGACGAGGCGTTGGACGAAAGCGCGAAGTCCTACCAGGGGCTGGAGTCGTTCGTCCTGCGCACACACAAGCGTGCGGGTGGCGTCGAACTCGGCACGTGGACCGAAGGTTTCGCGGCGGCTCTCGACAACGACTTGTCGGTGCCGATCGCGTTGGCCGAGATTCACGGCAAGGCGAGCGAAGGTAATTCCGCGCTCGCTGCCGGTGATCTCGACGCGGCTCGGGTGGCTGCCGGTCAGGTGCGGGCCATGCTCGCGATCCTGGGCGTCGACCCACTCGACGAGCATTGGACGCAGTCCGGTGGCGACACCGAGACGGCAATGGAAGCTTTGGACGTGTTGGTGCGGGCCGATCTCGATCGTCGGCAGCAGGCACGTACGGAAAAGAACTGGGCGGTGGCGGACGAGGTCCGCGATCGCCTCATCAAGGCGGGTATCGAAGTAACCGATACTCCCGACGGACCCGAATGGTCCCTTAAGGCAGGGCAGTAACAATGGCTGGAAACTCGAGCAGGCGCGGCGCAGTCCGTAAGGGCGGCACCAAGAAGGGCCAGGTTGCCGGTTCCGGCGGTAAGCACCGTCGAGGTCTCGAAGGGCGTGGCGCTACGCCGCCCGCCGAGGCACGCACCAAGCATCCCGCGGCAAAGCGTGCAGCGCGCGCCGCACGTGCCGACGAGAAGCAGGGCCGCGGTGGCCGTCCGGGTCCGGGCCGCAAGGTTCTCGACGGTCCCGAAACAGTGCTCGGACGCAACCCGGTGGTCGAGTGCCTACGCGCCGGCGTTCCGGCGACGGCACTGTGGGTCGCCGTCGGCACCGAGAGCGACGATCGACTGAAGGAATCCGTTCAGCTCGCTGCGGACGCCGGCATCTCCATTCTCGAGGTGCCCCGCACCGATCTGGATCGCCTCAGCGCCAACGGTCTTCACCAGGGCATCGCCCTGCAGGTTCCGCCGTACCGCTACGCGCACCCGGACGATCTTCTGTCCGAGGCACGCAAGCATGCCGAGCCGCCGCTGCTCGTCGCGCTGGACAACATCACCGATCCCCGCAACCTGGGTGCCGTTGTGCGCTCGGTCGCAGCTTTCGGTGGACACGGCGTCGTGATTCCGGAGCGTCGCAGCGCGAGCGTGAGTGCTGTCGCTTGGCGTACCAGCGCCGGTGCTGCCGCTCGTCTGCCGATCGCTCGGGCCACCAACCTCACTCGTACGCTCAAGGACTGGGCGTCGAAGGGTGTTCAGGTCGTCGGTCTCGACGCCGAAGGTGACACGACCCTCGACGATTTCGACGGCAGCGGTCCCGTGGTGATCGTTGTCGGTTCCGAGGGCAAGGGCCTTTCGCGCCTCGTCCGCGAGAACTGCGACGCGATCCTGTCCATTCCGATGGCCGGTCCGGTCGAGTCGCTCAACGCCTCGGTTGCCGCCGGAGTCGTCCTGGCGGACATCGCCCGCAGGCGTCGTAGCAGCTGAGTTGTAACGGCTTTCAGGTGAGCCTGGCGGGCATCTAGCTCCGTACCGACCAGGCTTCCCAGAGCGCAGCGTAGGAACCGTCCGCGCCGATCAGTTCGTCATGTGTCCCGCTCTCGACTACGCGGCCACCGCTCATGACGAGTATCCGATCGGCGCGGACTGCTTGGCTCAGGCGGTGCGCTATCACCACGGCAGTCCTGCCGCTGACCGCAAGCTCGGCTGCCTGATCGAGAAGACCTGCTGCGGTGGTTCCGGCTTCGGCGGTCGCCTCGTCGAGGATCACGACTGGCGGATCGAGCAGAGCCAGTCGGACGAGGGCTATGTGCTGTGCCTGCGCCGCCGTCAACTGGTACCCGCCGGCCCCGACCCTGGTCTCGAGCCCGTCCGGAAGCTCGTGAATCCATTGAGCTTTCATTCCTTCGACGGCTTCGACGATCTTCGCGTCGTCCGAATCTGGTGCACACAACCGGAGATCGTCGGCGATCGTCCCGACGAATACGTGAACTTCCTGGCTGACCAGGACGACTTTGTGTCGAAGTTCGGCGTCACTCAGGTCGTCAATCGGTGTGCCGTCGACGGTGATTCGCCCGTTCCCGACGGGAATGATTCCCGCAATCAGTTTGGCGAGTGTGGTTTTTCCGGCACCACTGCTGCCGACGACGGCGATTCGTTCCCCCGGTGCAATCGAGATCGAGATCGAATCGATCACCGGGGTGGACTGGTCGTACGAGTACGAAACCCGGTCCACCTCGACGCCGATGGGTTCGGACCGAGCCGAGACAGGAATGCTCGCGGGACGCCCCGGCATCGCGGTGACGCCGATCAGGCGAGCCAGGCTGGCACCCGCATCCTGCAATTCGTCGATGTTCGAGAGAAATACCGCGATGGGGCTGAACAGACTGTGGAAGTAGAGGGCAGCGGCGGTAGCGGCCCCGATGGACACCGATCCCGTGGTCACGAGCCAGTAGCCGACGCTCAGGACCGCAGCGAGTCCGAGCAGTTCGGCGCCGTTGAGTTGGGCGAAGAAGTTGGTACGCAATCGAACTGCCTGCATGTCGAAGCTGATGGCATGCTCGGAGGTCGCGGCGATTCTGCCGATGTGCTCGTCAGTTCTCCGCAGGGCAGTGACAGTGCCTGCGCCACCGAGGGTTTCGATGAGCTGCTGCCCTCGCCTGGCCTGCGCGGCGCGAGAGCGTCGGTAGACGGGTCCGGAGCGTCGGAGGAAATGTCGGAGAGAGAAGTAATGAATCGGCGCAACGGCAACGATTGCTACGGTGAAGCGCCAATCGATCACTCCCACGCCGACAAGCGTCAATGAAATCATGAACAGGGCAGACACCGTTGCGGGCAGTACCCGGGCGATGACAGTGTTGACCGCTTCGACATCACCCGAGACCCGAGAAATCAGATCACCGGTTCCGGCATCCTCGACCAGCGACGACGGTTGCGCGAGCGTAGCGGCGAACACGTCTTCCCGAAGATCGGCCAGCACGTTCTGCGCGACATTCGCGAGAAGCTGTGTGCTCCACCAGGTCAGCGCAACTCCGGCCGCCGCTGCACCGAGCATGAACGCGGTGATGCGCAGGAGCGCGGCAAATGGTTTGCCCTCTGTGACCGCATCGACCATGAGTCCGAGCAACGCCGGGGTGGACAATCCGCAGGCTGTGGCGGAGAGAAGTACGACGGTCGTGAGTGCGAGCGCTCGCCTACGTGGCCGAAGCAGTGCCATCAATGCGCGGACGGTCTGCTTGGTCGACGCGATCGGCAGGGCAGATGCAGGCGGAACAACAGATGCATCCGGAAGGGTATCGGTCACTGTGAGTCTCCTTCCCGAGCGTCGTCGTCGATCGTGACGACACGGTCACACGAATGGAGCAAGGTCGGACTCGAGGTGATCACCAGTATGGCCTTGTCGGGAAAGTTTCTCAGCGAGTGTGCAATTCGATGCTCGGTGACAGAATCCACGGAAGTGGTGGGTTCGTGAAGGACCAGGATCGGCTGCGGTTGATGGAGAGCGCGGGCGAGTAGTAGTCGTTGGCGCTGACCTCCGGAGAGCTTCTTTCCCTGCTCACCGACCTCGGAGTGGTGGCCGTCGGGCAGATGTGTCAACACGTCGTCGAGCGCCGATGACGTCATTGCCGACGAGTCGACGCTCGGTGCTGCCAGATTGTCGAAGACGGTACCGGTGAACACGGTTCCTTCATGGGCGGAGACGAACACCTGATCGCGAACTGCGTCCGGACCGAGTTGTGTTGCATCGGTGCCGAATACGAAATATCGGTTGCGGCCCAGCGGCGTCTGAAAGGCGAGTTGCAGTGCCAGTCGGTGAGCGGAATCGTCAGCGCGCACGCCCACCACTTCTCCGCGGCGAGCCGAGACGACCGTTCCGTTGTCGGTCGAAATCAGCAGGGCGTCTTCACTTCTGTCGGAGTCGATCGCGGCCGTGGAGTGCAGCGATTCGATCAGGTGTGGCTCGGCCAGCAGTTCGGACAGTCTGCGCGCGGAGCCTCGCTTTGCGGCGAGTTCGGCACCGAAGAATCCCAGCGTTTCCATCGGCCCGGCAATCACCCTGCTCAGTCCGACCACGGTGACGAAGTTGCCCACGGTGATCGTGCCTTGATGCGCCATCCACGCCGCCCCCAAGGCGACCGACGCCAGTACCAACGCCGAGACCCCGGAATTCAGCGCGGTCAGGCTGGACATCGCTCGGACCGTCCGGATCGCTGCCTTCATGGATTCGCGGCTTGCGTGCACGTAGCGCGACAGTGCGGTGGGTTCGGCCCCGAAACCTTTCAATACCCGCAGGCCCAGCGTGAAATCCGTTGCCAGCGTTCCTGCCTCGGCTGCCTTCTTCTGCTCTGCATACACGCGCTCGTCCAGCGGACCGCTGATCTTGTGGATGAAAGCGAGTTGCGCAGCCGTGATGAGAACGACGATCAGCGCGAGGGGCCAGGAGACGAAGGCAAGCGAAATCACTGCCGCGGCGAGCCCTGCGAAAGCCGAGCCCTGCTCGGCGACAACCCAGGAAAAGCCCGAGACGTGTGAGGCATCCGAGGTGGAGATGGTGAGAACTTCACCCGTCGAACGCTGAGCTTTCATGCCCCTGGCGTCGAGTACCCGTCTGGCTGCATTCAGTCGTAGGTCGTGTTCGCCGTAGACGAAGACCTGTGTGTTCAGGCGAACCGCGATGCGCCACGACAGAGCAAGTCCGACGAACAGAGCACACAGCACCGCAAGCCACACGAGAAGGGCTGTGCTGTCGGACTTTCCGATTGCCCGGTCGACGACGGTGCCGATCAGCACCGGAATGAGGGCCTGAGCTACCTGATACGACGCCTGCCCTGCGACGGCTGCGACCAACCGCGGTCCGCGTCCGGAGGAGAACGATCCGATCTTGATCATCTCGATAGGACCGGTACGAGTTTCGGGCAGCGCTGACACTCGTGAAACTCCTCGCCCAGATCTGAACACTCGTTGTGCAGTTCTACGGTAGAGCCGGTGTGAGTGCGGAAAGTGCTCGCAGATGCCAAGGGCTACGCGGCAGCGGACAGATGGAGCATCGAGACCCCATTACCGGGATCAGGTCTCGATATACCTGCTTGGTCGAAACAAAGTACGTTTGCGAAGAGAGCTGACAGAAGATGAAAAGCACTATCCGAATAATGGCTGCGGTGGCCGCAATTGCCCTGCTCGCAGGATGCCAGAGCAGCACCGAGTCAACAGCGTCGGAGGACGTGACGCAGTTGGCCGAGGCCGGCGCGCTGCCCGTTACCGTTGATCATGCGTACGGCTCGACCACCATCGAGACCGAACCTCAGCGGATCGTGACCATCGGTTGGAACAGCCAGGATTCGGTCCTCGCACTGGGCAAGACGCCCGTCGCCATGGAGTCGTTCAGTGGGGCAGGCTTGGAGAACGGAATCCTGCCCTGGGACGAAGAATTGTTGGGCGATGTCGAACCCACGTTGCTCGACAGCACTTCCGGTGTGCCGTTCGAGCAGATCCTGGCGTTGGAGCCGGACGTGATCATCGCGGTGGTCTCGGGAATCACCGAAGACGACTATGCACGTCTTTCTCAGATCGCACCCACGATTCCGTTCAAGGAGACCGCATGGGCGACTACGTGGCAGGAGCAGTTGTCGACCATCGGTTCAGTACTCGGACAACCGAAGCGGGCGGCTGAGCTGATCGAGGAAACCGACGATTCCATCGCCGACCTGGCTGCGGGTTCCCCGAATCTGAACGGGAAAACCCTGACCTTCCTGTCGGGAAACATCGACGGCCTCACCAACTACTGCGCTGACGACGGCAGAGTCATCCTGATGTCCCAGCTCGGACTGAAGCAGTCGGCCGGAAGCGCCGAGCTGTGCGGCGACACCCAGGGATCGGTGACTGCATCGCGCGAACAGTACAACGAACTGGACGCGGACGTGATCGTGCTCAACGACGCGAGTGGTCAGGGGCTCCCCGGGTTGATGGGGGACAAGTTGTTTGCCGACCTGCCGGCAGTCAAGGACGGCAGGCTGATTCAGCAGCTCGGTCTGGCACGAGTCATGGCCTTGGCCTCACCCACGTCGCTGAGCGTCAAATATGCCTTCGCCGAACTGGTCTCGAAGATGAACGGGTTCTGACCAGTTAGGCTGACAATTCGCACGCGTCCGAGTAATAGTTCTTCGGTGTCCGTCCGGTGACCTTGCGGAACACGCTGGTGAAGGCGCTGGGGGTTTCGTATCCGACGCGACGGCTCACCGTCGAAACGGGAACGCCCGCAGCGAGATAGGACATCGCGGCGCGGACGCGAACTTGAATTCTCCACTCGGTGAAGGACATCCCCGTGCCCTGAGAGAACACGCGGCTCAGGGTGCGGGGGCTTCCACCGACCACATAGGCCCAATCGGCAAGCCCGCGTTGATCGGCGGGGTCGGCGATCAAGCGGCGTGCAACGGCGAGGGCCCGGGGATCGGCGGGCATCGGCACCGCGACATCGGCCGCCTCGATGGGTGCGAGGGTGTCGAAGACTACTGATTCTGCCCGCAAGCGAGCTTCGGTCGGCATGTTTCGCTGGTGCAGATGGATGAGCATCGTCTTGACCACGTCGTCTATGCCGATGATCGCGGGTTTGGTCCACGGGTGGGGAAACGACTCGGGCCGGAAGTAGGTGAAGCGTGCCTCGGTGGATGCGCCGAGCGTGATGCGGCGTGGAGTTCCAGCCGGAATCCACATGCCGACCGTCGGTGGGATCTGCCAACGAACGTCGTCGATATACGCGCTCATCTCTCCGGAAGCGCCCCACAGGAGTTCATGTTCGGGATGGCGGATCTCGCGCCACACCCGCTTCTGATCGCGCCCGATGGTGGACGTCGTCATGGCGAAGGGGAGCGGTACGTACCGGCCCGCCGGCACAGCCCAGTACGGAAATCCTGTGGAACTCATCGATGGATCATACCGCGAATGACTTAGGTAATGCTTTCCTATTTGGTTGTTCGATGCAGAGCGCGACGGAGTGCGATCGCGACAAAAGTTCGAGGGTGGCACCGAGTCCGAAGATTCGATGCCACCCTCGATCACATTCCCCGACGGAGTGTTCTTGGTGGAGCGGGTGAATCAGCTGCCGTTGGCCAGGACACCGCTGATGATGTCTGAGATGAAGCCGGCCGGGTTGTCCAGGATGGAGGAGCCGGCCGAACCGGTTCCTCCCTCGCCGTCAGAAGAGCCGAAGCCCAGATCTGCAGAGCCCGATGCGGCCGCCTCGCCGGGGTTCTTGGCACGGATCTTGGCGTAGACGCCGCTGATGTTCTGGTCGGTGCCCCACAGCGAGATGCCGATGGAGCTGGGGAGCTCGACGTAAGTTCCCGGTTGTGCGTTGTCCGGAACCAGGTAGCTCACCTCGAAAGTGACCGTCTTGCTGCCGGTGATCGAGACATTCCAACCCGCATCGGGGATGGTGACGGTGCGCGCCGCATTGTCGACGGTGGGGGAGACCTTCTCGGTTTTCTGAGTCAGCCCGAGAAAGTGCCAGGAATCGATCGAGGCGCTGTCCTTGATGTATGTGTATCCGGCCGGAAAGCGGTCCACGAATTTGTTGACGAAGAAGTCCGGATGGCCGTTGGCCGAAACTGTGGTGCGGACAGTCAATTTCCCGCCGGGCGCCACTTCTCCGTCGCCCACGACGCTCTTGGTGATCGTGACCTGGTTCGAAGTCACGGTGCTGGTCTTCGGGTGCGCGGTATCTGCGTGCGCAGCGCCGGTGCTGATGAGAAGTCCGCTGGTTGCAAGCGCAGCGATTGCTACTCCGGTGAGTGTTTTACGCATTGAAAAACGTGACATGAAATTCTCCGTTCGAGGGGTTCACGCTGACGGCGATGGGATGACTCTTCAAAGGTTGCGCCGTGGTAACCATTGAAACCTATCGGACGCTTGCCTATGTGTCAGTTCGGCAGAATTTGCGGAAAAGTCCGAATTGAGAGGACTTTTTCGATCTTGATTGCCTGCTGTTAACTGATTGGCGATCAATTCGGCGAAAAGCTGGGCGAATGTCCAGGTCGACTGTATCGTACTTCGAGAGTCGGGTTGCAACAAGTTCCAGTAATCAACGAATTCGGTTGTCCTGGAACCACTAAGAGTGGAGATTATTCGTGGCAAAGTTTGGATCCAGGAATCGTGGTCTGTCCACCGTCGGAGCTGGCTTGGGGGTGATCGCTCTTGCTGTGGGTGCAAGCGCGCTGGGCGCGGGAGTCGCGACTGCCGAGACCGCAACTTCTGGTGCCTACACATTTACTCGCACCGTGGACAATGCTTCCCCGAAGGTCGGCGACACGATCACCTACACGACCGTTTCGAGCAAGAGCGGGCTCGAAGGGTACGTCAACCGGCTGACCGAGATCCATGCCGGCTGTCTCGAGTTCGTGCCGGGCTCGGCAAAGATTTCGAAGGTCATGGGTGGCCTCCCAGGTTTGGGAGGTGCCATCAAGGAAACGGTGGAATCCCCGAATACCTCGCAGTCGACCGCAACCACGAAGGTCTTCACAAGTAGCGGGTGGTACAACAACGGCAAGAACCCGATAACGATGAAGACCAGCTATGTCGTGAAGTGTGATCCGGGTACCTACGGCAGCGGGTTGACTGTCGGCGCGACACTCATGGGTGGTGGGGCCGGAACCAGCGCCAGCTTCCCTGAAATGGGTCCCACCATCGTGGTGCAGGCAACGGATCCGACCGGCCCAGGTACGGATCCTGGTACTGATCCCGGAACCAACCCCGGCACGAACCCCGGAACGAACCCTGGAACCGGTGGCGGAACCGGATCGCTCGGCTCGTTGAGCGGTGGCCTGGGTTCCCTCAGCGGCCTGTTCGGCTCGAGTTAGCCGAGAATTGTGATACGGCGGGCCGAGACTGTCGAAGTCTCGGCCCGCCGCGGTCGTTCGGTGATCAGGTGTTCAAATCTTTAGGCGCTCAGCCGAATTCGATGGAGGTATTGATTTCTTCCACCTGGTTGGAGGTCTGCATGTTCGTCGTGTCGGTGAACTGGTTTGCAAAGCTGACCAAGTAGACCGGCGAGTTGTCGTCGGCTTGGTAAGCAACGACTGTCATGACGGCGTAGAGCGGAACGTCCAGGTTTGGCGCTGTCCAGGTTCCGGAGAGGCGGAACCCCTGCTGTCCGTCGACGTCGATCTCGGTGTACTTCACCTCGGTCCATCCGTCGAGGGTGGCGATGGTTTCACGCGCAGCGGCAAGAACCTCGTCTTTTGTTGCGGTGCCTTGGTTTTCGACCGTCACCGTGGTGTTGGGCATGAAACCGCTGGGTTCCTGGCTGTTGCTGGACAACGCATCCGTAACGCCGGCAGGGATGTTCTCGCCGTGAGTCCAGCTCGGCGGGAGGCTGACGCTGATGCTCGGCGCTTCGGGGTCGTCGCCGGTTTCGATCGTCGTCCGTTCACCGATGAACGGTGTCCCGTCCCGCAAGGTTGGCGTCGCGGCAGC
Organism: Rhodococcus sp. P-2; assembly: GCF_016598535.1. Taxonomy (GTDB): domain Bacteria; phylum Actinomycetota; class Actinomycetes; order Mycobacteriales; family Mycobacteriaceae; genus Rhodococcus_F; species Rhodococcus_F baikonurensis. Next base: position 5,848,402 of record NZ_CP066779.1, read on the forward strand.
GGCAGACGGCGAAGATGCAGAACTTTCGGAGGCGGTGGTATCACTGGAGACTGCGTCTCCGCTTTCCGAACTGCTGCATCCGGACAGGACGAGTGCAGCAGTGATCAGTGACGCTATTCCGAGAGCAAGTGTGCTGCTCTTAGGGCTCATAGTGTGACAGTCCTTCAGGTTCTGGCGACGGCCGAGCGCCGCCGGCCGCATAGCTGGCGCGGCTGAGACTATCAGCGCTAGGACGGCCGAGTAGTGGCCTTCAAGGTAATGGTGCTGCCGGGCCGCAACTGTGCCAACGACGCAATCCCCGCGTCGGACACTACAGCGATGACCGGGTATCCGCCGGTCACGGGATGGTCGGCCAGAAACACGACGGGCTGTCCGCCCGGCGGCACCTGGATGGATCCCATCACGACGCCTTCGCTCGGCAGTTCCTCGGTGCGAGAGCGATGCAAAGGCCCCTGCCCCTGCAACCGGACGCCGACTCGGTTGGTGTGTTCGGTGACTTTCCATGTGGTGTGAAGGAGCGCGTGAACGGATGCGGCGGTGAACCAGGAATTTCGGGGGCCGAGCGTGATCTCGATCGGAACTGGGCCGAGCGCAGGTGCCGGCGGTGGAATCAATTCTTCGGTGGGCCACGTTCCTTCTTCGGCCCCGAGGAGGAGTAGATCGCCGGCGGCGAGCGGCGGAGGCCCGAGTCCGGAGAGTGTGTCGGTGGATCTGCTGCCGAGTACCTGCGGGACGTCGACGCCACCGCGTGCAGAGATATACGTTCTCAACCCGGTTGTGCTGTAACCCAATTCGAGAATGCTGCCACCGCCAAGGTGGATGCTCGCGTAGTCAGGTGCCGGCTGTCCGTCGACGGTCAGCGGCACCCGCGCGCCTGTTGCTGCCACCGTCATCGAACCGACGGCCCGCATAGCGAAACCCCCAGTGGTGACTTCGATGGTTGCTGCTCGAAAAGTGTTGCCTACGAGTCTGTTAGCGCTGTCGTGCGAGACCATGTCGACGGCGCCGGATCTGCCGACCCCGAGGGCGCCGTAGCCCGTCCGCCCGCGGTCCTGAACTGTGGCGAGCGGGCCGGTACGCACTACCTCGAGCCAGGCCATGAATCCATTCTCCCGCAACAACGCGGTGAAGACACCAAAATCATGCTTGCACCAAAATCATGCACGGACAAAGGTGACTGTGGTGCCGGGTAGAAGCAATGCCGGCGGTCGACGCTCGGCATCCCACACCGACAGTTCCGTCGTTCCGATCAACTGCCAGCCGCCCGGGGAACTGCGCGGGTAGACGCCCGAGAACGGTCCGGCCAACCCGACTGCACCAGCCGGGACCTGCCTGCGCGGGTCCGATCGACGTGGAACCTCGAGCTTTCTCTCGTTGCTGGTCAGATATGCGAAGCCAGGGGCGAAACCGATGAACGCGACGGTCCACGACGCAGCCGTGTGAGCATCGATCACACCGTCGACCCCGAGTCCGGTCAGCTTGCCCACCTCTACGAGATCGGCGCCGTCGTAGCGGACCGGAATCTCGACAGCAGGCCCACTCTCATCTGCTGTGAGTTCGATCGGTACTGCCCCACGGACCCATTTCTCCACGAGTTTGTGTCCGGTGATCGCGTTGTCGTACTCGATCAATATGGTTCGCGCCGCGGGAATCAGGTCGATCACTCCGGGGATCCGACTGGCGTCGAGAGCCCTGAAGTTGCCCAGCACGCTCGGCCGTTCGTCGTATTCGACGAGGACTGCGGATTCACCGGCTGGCAGGATCGTGATCATGTGAAGGGCGTGATCTCGACGTCGGAGGATTCGAGGAGAGCGCGGATCGCTGCGGCCATGTCGACAGCTGCCGGGCTGTCACCGTGGACGCACACCGATGCTGCGGCGACTTTCACCGTGCTTCCGTCGACTGCGTCCAACTCGCCGTCGACGACCATTCGCCGAACCCGTTCTGCAACCAGCGTCGGGTCGTGCAGAACGGCGCCGGACTCGGTGCGGGGAACCAGGGTGCCTTCCGCCGTGTACGCGCGATCGGCAAAAGCCTCGGCGACGATCTCGAGGCCGGCCTCTCGAGCCTCTTCCAGAAACACCGAACCCGGTAGTCCGAGAACGGGTAGCGAACTGTCGTAGGCGACGACAGCGGCGACGACCGCCCGTGCTTGCCGACGGTGATGGACTATTGCGTTGTAAAGCGCGCCGTGGGGTTTGACGTACGTGACCCGCGATCCGGAGACACGAGCCAAACCGTCGAGCGCTCCTATTTGATAAATGACGTCGGCGGTGAGGTCCTTCGGGGACATGTCGATGAAGCGTCTCCCGAAACCGGCGAGGTCTCGGTAACCCACCTGCGCGCCGATCCGCACGCCGCGGGTGGCTGCGGATTCGCAAGTCGCCCACAGCGTTGTCGGGTCCCCGGCATGGAATCCGCAGGCGATGTTCGCGCTGGTGACAAGTTCGAGCATGGCGTCGTCGTCGCCCAGGGTCCAGGCTCCGAAGCCCTCGCCGAGGTCGCTGTTCAGATCAACGCTGTAGCCCATACCTCGATTCTAGGTACATGAGCTTCGAGATATGCGTGGCTCTCGGTGTTCAGGCGTGCGCCGGAATCCGTCCGGCATTCTTGCGACGTGCGGATCCGAAGAGTCGGCATATCAGGTAGATCACGAACGAGACCGAGGTGACGAAACTCGAGACGGGAACGCCGGGTGCCAGCGAGAGAAGGATGCCGCCGACGGCTGCCAGTTCGGCGAACACGACGGAGAGGATCGTGGCCTTGAGTGGGCTTGCCGTGACGTACGCGGCGGCCGCTGCGGGGGTGATCAGCAGCGACATCACCAGCAGCGCGCCGACGATCTGCACGCCCAGTGCTGCGGTGATGCCGACCAACACGGCGAACACGATCGACAGTGCCCGAACCGGAACACCGCGAGCTGCAGCAACTTCGGGGTCGGTGCTCGCGAACAGCAAAGGGCGGTAGATGAATCCGAGTGTGCCGATCACGATGACCGCGCACAGCAGCAGAAGTTCGAGACCACTGTTTCCCGGCGCCACGATCTGTCCGACCAGCAGTGAGAAGCTGGTTCCCGTGCGACCGTCGTATGCCCACAGGAACAACACCGACAGGCCGAGACCGAAAGCCATGATCACGCCGATCACCGAATCCCGGTCCCGCGCTTTCGCTCCCAGCAGTCCGAACAGCACCGCGGCGACGACCGAACCGACGATGGCACCGAAGCCGACGCCCACACCGACGAGAAGTGCGGCCGATGCGCCGGTCAGTGACAACTCGCTCGTGCCGTGCACCGAGAACGACATCTGACGACTCACGATGAGCGGACCGATGATGCCTGCCAGCAATCCGAGGATGGCACCGGCGATTAACGCCTGTTGGACGAAGTCGTACTGCAGTAGATCGACGGTGGCGGACACGTCGAACATCCGCGACATCGCGTCGGTGAACTTGTTACTCACTGGTGGTGATCCTCATCAGAATGGTGAACGCCTTCTCCCGGGCGTAGTCCGCCGGCGCTGCCGAGTGCGTCGATGGCGTCTCCGGTGCCGATCACGACGAGACGGCCACGAACCTGCAACACTTCGACGTCGGTGTTGTACAGATCCGAGAGAACCTCGGACGTCATCACTTCGGCCGGCGTCCCGATCCGGAATTTGCCGTCCACCAGATAGAGCACTCGATCCACCAACGGCAGGATCGGATTGATCTCGTGCGTCACGAACAGCACCGCGGTGTCATGGCTGCGCCGACGCTTGTCGATCAGCGTCGAGACCAGGTGCTGGTTGGCGAGGTCGAGGCTGAGTAGCGGCTCGTCGCACAGCAGGATCCGCGGGTCGCCGACCAAAGCCTGCGCGATCCGCAGTCGCTGCTGCTCGCCGCCGGACATGGAACCGATAGGAGCGTCGGCAAACGACTGGGCACTGACCTGTGCGATGGCGTCGTCGACGATCTTGCGGCGACGACCCCGACGCAGTAACCCCGTACCCCACTGGTGACCGTCGACGCCGAGGCCGACCAGGTCGCGGCCGCGGAGCGGGAGGCCGTCGTCGATGGATTTCTGCTGCGGGATGTACCCGACGTGTGAATTCCCGGCCCGTGCCGGCGTGCCGACGATCTGTGCGCTACCGCCGCTGAGTTGCAGTTGGCCCAGCAGAATCTTCAGGAGCGAGGTCTTGCCCGACCCGTTCGGTCCGAGTACGGCGATGAACTCACCTGGCTGTACCTCGAGGTCGAGTCCGTCCCAGAGGGTGCGGGCGCCGAAAGACAATCGAGCACCCTTCAGCGTCACAGCGGGCACGGTGTTACCTGAAGGCACGGTGTTTCCTGAAGGCACGGTGTTACCCGGAGGCACAGGAGTATTCGCGGAAGTTTCTGTCACAAGCCGATCGGTTCTTCTCGGAAATGGTGGGGCAAATAATTACTGGGCAGAGAGGGCGTTTGCGAGCGACTCCGCGGTCTGCGTCTGCCACTGAATGTAGTCCAGGCCCTCGGGGAGAGTCTCCGTAACCTCGACGACGGGCACTCCGGCGGTTTCGGCTGTGGTGCGCATGTCCTGGGTCACTTTGTCCTGCGTCTGGATGTTGTAGACCAGTGCGCGGGCCTGCTTCTCCGAGAGGAGTTGCCGGGTTGCGGCGATTGCGGCGGGTGACGGATCGTTGCCGTCTTCGATGGCACTGGTGAACTCCTCGGGAGTTGCGTCCTTCAGTTCAGCTGCGACCAGGAGGTAGTGCGCGATCGGCTCGGTCTGAGCCACCGGTGCGCCCGCGTGGGCAGCGGCGATGGAATCGGTGATCGCGGTGACGCCTGCGAGCTTCTGGCTGTATGCCTTCGCATTGTCCTCGTAGGTCGCCGCGTTGTCCGGATCGAGAGCGCTCAGCTGATCGGCAACCGAATGTGCGACGGCGTCGACGGTCGGGATGTCGAACCAGACGTGTTCGTTGACTGCGCCGTGGGTGTGACCGTCATGCGATTCGCCCGCGGTTTCGCCGGCGTGGATGCCGCCGTCGAGCAGGTTGTAGGCGTTGACCGTCTTCTGCTCGCCCTTGCCTGCGTCGAGGACGTCGGTGATGAACTGGTCGTAGCCGCCACCGTTGTAGACGACGAGCGATGCGTCGGTGATCTTGGCGGCATCGGCGGGCGTCGCCTCGAACGAGTGCGGGTCCGCGGACGGTTCGTTGATGATCGACGTCACGGTCAGCTTGTCGCCGGCGACGGCCTGCGCGACGTCGCCCCACACGTTCGTCGATGCGACGACGGTGATGCCGTCGTCCTTCGAGGAGGTTGAGCTGCACGCGGTGAGCGCGAATGCTGCGGCGACCGAGACGGCCGCGAGGGCGGTGGCGGTGCGGAATTTCGACGACGAACGCACGTGCTTTTCTCCTGAACAAAGGCTGGGCTAAATGCTATTGGAAACCGTTACCGTTACACATTAGCGCATAGTCGCTGGTAGTTCACCTTCGGTTCAGCCCCAACGCGCCGTCTGCGGGCACTACGGCTAACGTCCGTTTATGCCCCGGTCCCGTCAGCCACGCCGTCAAGCCACTTTGGCGTCGCTTGCCGCCGAGCTCAATGTGTCGAGAACTACAGTCTCGAACGCGTACAACCGACCCGATCAGCTCTCCGTCGAGCTACGGGATCGAGTGCTCCAAGCGGCCAAGCGACGCGGATATCCCGGACCCGATCCGGTCGCCCGCTCCTTGCGAACTCGCAAAGCCGGCGCCGTCGGTCTTCTGCTCACCGAAGCACTCAGTTATTCGTTCCGTGACCCGGCCGCCATGAGCTTCCTTGCCGGTCTCTCGGAATCGTGTGAGGACGCCGGCCAGGGCTTGCTGCTCATCCCGGCCGGGCCTGGCCGCGACGAGGTGGATGCTGCAGCCGTGGTCCAGCAGGCGGGTGTCGACGGCTTTGTCGTCTACTCCGTGGCCGACGACGATCCGTATCTCGCTGCCGTGCTCGAGCGTCACATTCCGATCGTCGTGTGCGACCAGCCTCGTGAGATCCCCGGTGCGTCTCTCGTGGGCATCGACGACCGCGCTGCCATGCGCAAGGTCGCCGATTACCTCATCGGTCTCGGACACCGCGACATCGGCGTGCTCTGCATGAGGCTGGGGCGCGACCGGATGGACGGCGTGGTCAGCCAGGAACGACTCAAGTCCCCGCACTTCCACGTCCAGCGTGAGCGGATCGAAGGCGTGCGCGACGCGATGGTGGCGGCCGACATGGACCCACTCTCACTCACGGTGATCGAGCGGTACGTCCACACATCGCAGTCCGGGCACTCGGCGGCGGCGGAAGCTCTCGCGACCAACCCTGAGATCACCGCACTGGTCTGCACCACCGACGTGCTGGCTCTCGGCGCCTTGGACTGGGCGCGCTGGCAGGGCATCGATGTACCTGGCCAACTGTCGATCACCGGATTCGACGGCGTCGACGAGGCGCTGCGCGAATCGCTGACAACGGTGCGCCAGCCCCAGGAAGAGAAGGGCCGACGCGCCGGTGCGCTCCTGATGTCGCCGTCCGGATCCGGCGTCCCGATCGTCGAGATGCTCGACACCGAACTACTGACAGGACGAACATCAGGTCGGATCCGGGTGTAGCCGTCAGGGTGTAGCGCTCACGCCAGGAGTTGGGCGCAGCGCAACAATCCCAGATGGCTGTACGCCTGGGGATGGTTGCCCAGCGAGCGTTCCGCGATGGGGTCGTACTCCTCCGCGAGTAGTCCGGTGGGACCTGCCGCCGCGACCAACTGGTCGAACAGTGCCTCTGCTTGTAGGCGTTGTCCGATCAGTAGGTAGGCCTCGACGAGCCAGGCGGCGCAGAGGTGGAATCCACCTTCGATGCCGGGCAGACCGTCGTCGTGATGGTACCGGTATACCGTTGAGCCGCTGCGTAGTTCAGCCTCGGTGGCTACGACGGTCGCTGCGAAGCGTGGATCCGTCGGATCGATCAGCCCCGACAGTCCGATGTGGAGAGTGGCTGCGTCGAGATCGGTACCGTCGTAGGCTGCGGTGTACGACTGGACGTCGTCCTTCCAGCCCTTGTGGCGCACTTCGTCGGCGATCTGGTCACGCAGTTCCGCCCACTCGGGCAGAGCCTCGCGAGAAAAGCGGGTGGCAAGATCGACAGCGCGGTCGACGGTGACCCAACCCATCACCTTGGAATAGACGTGGTGACGCGGGTTGTCGCGAATCTCCCAGATGCCGTGATCGGGTTCGAACCAGCGTCGCTGCACCGCCTCGACCATGGCGCACACCAGTTCCCAATCGCGGTCGCTCAAAGGATCGGGGGCACCGGCCTTTTCGCGTGCATTCGCCAGTTCGACGATCAACTCGACGATCGGGCCGAACACGTCCAGTTGAACCTGCTGATTCGCGGCGTTTCCGACGCGGACCGGCCTCGAGCCGGCGTATCCGGGAAGCGAATCGATGACGGCCTCGGGCGGTAGCGAAGTTCCGTAGAGCGTGTAGAGGGGGTGCAGGCGCTCGGGTCCCGGCAGCGTTTCGAGTACGCGGTGGACCCAGTCGAGGTAATTCTCGGCTTCGTCGGTGGACCCGACACTCACGAGAGCTGTTGCGGTGAGGGCTGCGTCGCGCAACCAGCAATAGCGGTAGTCCCAGTTACGGACTCCGCCGATCTCTTCCGGCAGGGATGTCGTCGCGGCGGCCATGATGGAACCGGAATCGGCATGAACCAACCCGCGCAAGGTCAGCGCAGAGCGTTTCATCAAGTCCGGCTTCAGCTTCGGGAGTTCGAGCGTCTTGGCCCAATCGGACCAATAGGCTTCAGAAGTCCCTCGACGTTCGATCTCCGGAACTTCCGAGGGTCCGATTTCTTCTGTTCCGCAACGCAATTCGAGTACGACGTCACCCTTGGACGGTTCGACGATGGCGTGGGCGGTCTGCTGATTTCCGTCGGTGGCGATGTTCCACAGCACGCCGGGGGAGCGGAGCACGTACGGCTCGTTGGTGCCGAGGACACGAATGCCCTCGTCGACGACCTCGAGCGTGACCTGACCCTGGCCGAACTCGGGGCGGGGTGCAAACGAGACGATCGCGTCGGCCTGACCGGAAATGATGCGGGTCAGGTCGGTTCGTCCTTGTGGGACGTCGTGGGGGAGGTAGTCGGTGACGGACAGGCTCGCCCAGCGGGTCTGAACGGTCATCGTGCTGTCGATGTACTTCTGGCTCAGCGGCAAGGCTGTTCGGCGAGGCCCGACCGAGAAGTGGCCGGCCCCGGTTCCGCCGAGAAGGTGCGCGAAGACCGCCGCCGAATCCGGTTCCGGGTGACACAACCAGGTCAGCGTCGCATCCGGGGTCACCAGAGCGACGGTGCGCGGACTCGCGAGCATCGAGAGTCGCTCGATGGGCGGAGCGTCGGCACCGGAAAGCCACGTGCGACGCTCGTCGAGCAGGAACGCCAGAGCGGCAGCGACATCCTCGGTGCTGTCGACGCGATAGTCGGCGACGGTGTCCCCGCTGCCGACCTTGATTCCGATGTCCGGCCCCTGAAGCCTGCTGAACGCCTTTTCGTCGGTGACGTCGTCCCCGATGAAGACGGCAGCGGTAGCGCCGTCCTGATGGCGAATCAAGTCGAGTGCGTGGCCCTTGTCTGTGGCGATGACCGCCAACTCGACCACCGACTTACCCTCGGTGACCTGAACACCCGGCCAGAGGGCTGACTCGGTGCGAACGGCGATGAGTGCCTTCTCGGCGTCGTCGGCGCTGGTGTTGCGTACGTGCAGGGCGACGCTGGCGGGCTTCTTCTCCACAGTTGCGCCGGGGGTGTCGGCGGCGATTCGGCCCAACTCGGTGACGATCTCGTCGAGCAGTTTCCTGGCGTCGGCGTCGATCGCGTGAACGAATCCGATGTCGAACTCGGAGCCGTGGCTGCCGACCAACTGCACTTCGGCAGGAAGCCGGGACAGTGCAGCCAGATCCTTGAGAGCGCGGCCCGAGATCACGGCCGCCGTCGTCGACGCCAGGCTGGCGAGGGAGCGGAGCGCACGCACCGTTTCCGCGCGGGGATAGGCCTTGTCCGGGTTGGCGACGATGGGGGCCATCGTCCCGTCGTAGTCGGAGGCTACGAGCAGGCGCGGGGTGCGTGCCACGCCCGACAGCGCTCGGCGGAGTTCGATGGACAGATCTTGTGCGCTCACCTCTTCAAATCTAGGTGATGCAGCGACTCCTGGCTCGATACGTTTCTGCCAGATCAGTGCAAAAATGACAGATGCGACAAAGGATGTCTATTCGGGTTTCCGCGTTCCGTCACCGAGCAGCAGTTCAACCGTCAATTCCAGGCGATTGGCGACATCGGTAGCCGAAGAACGTCGCGTGAGCCATGCCACCAAATTGGACAGCCACACATCGGAGATCACGCGCGCGATCGCCAACTGCTCCTCGGTCGGCTCCTCTTCGGTCATCGCCCGTGCGAAGAGACGGTCCATCAGCTGGCCCACCTGATCGACCTCTGCCGCTGCGGAGGCGTCGGCGAACATGAACGCGCGAGTCATGGCTTCGGTGAGGAGCGGATCGCGCTGCATCGCGCGGGTGATGAGGCTGAGGATCAGCTGCATCCGCTCGAGCGGGCTGGTTCCAGGTGGGATCTTGCCCTTGGAGTCGATCTTCTCGAACTCGCGTGCCAGAGCGGACACCAAAAGGTGAACCTTGGACGGGAAGTAGCGATAGAGCGTTCCGACTGCGACGTCGGCGCGCTCGGCCACGGCGCGCATCTGAACGGCCTCGTAGCCGCCCTTGGACGCCAAGGCGAGTGTTGCGTCGAGAATCCGCTTGCGGCGTTCACGTTGCGCGTTGGAGCTGAGATCGTCGTCCCCGAGCGTTGCAGAAGCAACCGCGTTGGAGCGGGATCGGGATGTTGTGGTCATCGACAAATTCCTTCGCGCCTTGACTCTTGGCCAGGTGTCATATTAGAACACGTTCTAAACAATTGTGTCACTTATCGAGAGGCGGGAACCAGTTGTGACAATCGCCACGACCGATGAACAGCGGGCGGTCCAGGAATCGATAGAGGCCTGGGCGCGCTCGGCCACGCCGATGGACATGGTACGCCGTGGACCAGCAGTTTCGTGGCGGGAGAAATGGTCCGAGTTCGCGTCTCTCGGGATCTTTTCGGTCGCCGTTCCTGAAGCGGTAGGCGGAGTCGGAGCCGAAATCGTCGATCTCGCGGCAATGCTCGAGCAGGCGGCAATCGAACTCGTGCCGGGTCCTGTTCTCACGACTGCGCTGGCCGCTCTGGTGGTGGGGCGTAGTTCGTCGCCCGCTGCCAAACGGTGGTCCGAAACGCTCGCCGACGGTGCGCTGCCGTGTGCCGTCGTATTGGACGAAAGTCCAGTTACGGCAACGGCGAACGCGTCCGGTGGCATCGAGCTTCATGGCGAAGGAGGTTACGCCTGGGGCGCAGATTCGGGTGTATCGGTACTCGTTCCGGCGAGCGTGGTGTCCGGAACCGACGGTTCGCGTGTCGTCTGGGCTCTCGTCGACGGTGACAGCGAAGGCGTGACCTACGAAGCGGTCGACACCATCGACAAGTCGCGACCACTGGCACGAGTCTCGTTCGACCGAGTGACAGTCGACGCCGACCGAATCCTCGATGACATTGCCCCAGGATCGGTTTCCGATCTCGCGGCGGTGCTGGGGGCTGCCGAAGCGGCCGGAATTGCGGCGTGGAGCCTGCGTACTGCGGTGGAGTACGCGAAGATTCGCGAACAATTCGGAAAGCCCATCGGCTCGTTCCAGGCGATCAAACACATCTGTGCCGAAATGCTGTGTCGCGTAGAGAATGCCGGAGCCGTCGCCTGGGACGCCGCGGTCGCTGCAGAGTCGGGCGACGAACTTCCGATCGCGGCGGCGGTGGCGGCCGCGGTGTCTCTGGACGCCGCTGTCGAGACGGCGAAAGACTGCATTCAAGTGCTCGGCGGCATCGGATTCACGTGGGAGCACGAGGCACACTTCTACCTTCGTCGAGCACTGTCACTCCGGCAGATTCTGGGCGGATCATCTCGCTGGCGCGCACGCGTTGCGGAATTGACGATCGGCGGCGCACGGCGTCACCTTCAGATCGACTTGAGTGAACTGGAATCCGACCGGTCCGACATTCGCGAAGAGGTAGCGCAACTGGTGGCGCTACCCGAATCCGAACAGCGCAACGCGCTGGCCGAATCCGGCTACCTTGCACCGCACTGGCCGAAGCCGTACGGCCGGGGCGCCAAGGCCGCACAACAGATTTTGATCGAGGAAGAGTTGGCGGCCGTCGGTATCGGCCGACCCGATCTCGTGATCGGCTGGTGGGCCGTTCCCACCATCCTCGAGCACGGCAGTGCGGAGCAGATCGAAAGATTTGCGACTCCGACGCTCAAAGGTGAGATCACCTGGTGCCAGCTCTTCAGTGAACCCGGTGCAGGTTCGGATCTTGCGGCGCTGCGCACGACCGCGGAAAAGGTCGAGGGTGGTTGGAAGCTGAACGGCCAGAAAGTGTGGACTTCGCTTGCGCGTGAGGCGGACTGGGCCATCTGCCTTGCCAGGACCGATCGCGATGTTCCCAAGCACAAGGGCATCACGTACTTCCTTCTCGACATGAAGACGGCTGGGATTCGGATCTCGCCGCTGCGTGAGATAACAGGCGACGCCCTGTTCAACGAAGTCTTCCTCGACGACGTCTTCGTGCCGGACGAGTGTGTCGTCGGCCAGCTCGGCGGAGGCTGGAAACTGGCCCGCACGACCCTCGCCAACGAGCGAGTCGCGATGAGCGGAGGGTCTTCGCTCGGCGGTGCGATGGAGGAATTGCTCGAGCTGGCCGGCGATCCCGATCCTGTGGTTGCAGACAAGCTCGGTGGGCTGATCGGAACCGCCATGGTGGGCTCGTTGCTGGAATTGCGTACGACACTGCGGCAGTTGGACGGTCAGGATCCGGGCCCGGCGTCGAGCGTCCGCAAGCTGGTAGGCGTGCGTCAGCGTCAGAATGTCGCAGAGTTCGCCATGGAATTGGGTGGCCCGGCCGGATGGGTGGAGGGCCCGCTCTCGCGTGAGTTCCTCAACACGCGATGCCTGTCGATTGCCGGCGGAACCACGCAGATCCTGTTGACCGTCGCCGCGGAGAGAATTCTGGGCCTGCCCCGTGACTAGACGGCGTGAGTAGAGGCCTTTAGAAATGTCCACGTTGGTGATACAACTAGAACACGTTCTACATCAGAGACAGGATTGCCAGCGTGGACTTCACTCCCGATGAAACCCAGGAAGCGGTAGCCGAGGTGGCTACCGCGCTCCTTGCCCGTGAACTGGAGCCGGACGCGCTCTGGGCGGCATTCGCCGAAGCCGATCTGCTCACGTTGGCATTGCCCGAGCGTCTGGGCGGTGAGGGCCTCTCGGTGACTGACGTCGGTTCCCTCCTCGTCGAGGTCGGCCGGGCCGCTGCACCCATTCCGGCTCTCGCGACCCTGGGCTTCGGCGTACTCCCCATCGTTGCTCTGGGGACCGACGCGCAGCAGGACGAATTGCTCACCGGAGTCAGCGATGGCCGGGTGTTCACCGCGGCCCTCGGTGAACCGGGGCAGCAGTTCCCGAAGCAGCCGTCGACTACCGCGCAGCAGTCGGGCGACTGGTATCGCGTCAGCGGGACCGTGCTTGCCGTGCCCTTCGCGGCGAGCGCACACAGAATTCTTGTGCCCACAGACGCCGGAGTCGTTCTTGTCGATCCAACTGCCGCCGGCGTCGCACTGACACCGACTCCCAGTGCGTCCGGCAGTCCGGAGTTCGCAGTCACCATGGACGAGGCGGTCGGTGAACTTCTCGGTGCCGGCGAGGAAGCCGTCCAGACGCTGTACCGGATCGCCACGGCGAGTATCGGAGCCGTTGCAGACGGTTTGGTTTCCGGTGCCGTCGATCTCACTGCGGCACATGTCGGCTCACGCGAGCAATTCGGCAAGCCGCTCGCCACGTTCCAGGCGGTCTCACAGCAGATCGCCGACGCCTATGTCACCTCTCGGACCCTTCACGTCGCGGCGCTGTCGGCGTCTTGGCGCGTGTCGGAGGGCCTGGATGCCCAGTCGGACCTCGACGTCATGGCGTACTGGATCGCCCAGGAGGTTCCCGCCACGATGCAGGTGCTCCACCATCTGCACGGCGGTCTGGGCGTCGACGTCACCTATCCGCTTCATCGTTACTACTCGACTGCAAAAGACTTGGCGCGCCTTCTCGGTGGCGCTTCGCAGCGACTCGACCTCGTGGGGGCCCGGTGTTCATCGATCTGACCGACAGTCAGCACGCATTGCAAGCTGAACTTCGACGCTACTTCTCGACGCTGATCTCGCCCGAGGAGGCCAAGATCATGCGTGTGGAGCGGCATGGCCCTACCTACCGCGAGGTCATCCGTCGCATGGGCAAGGACGGCTGGCTCGGCGTCGGCTGGCCCGTGGAGTACGGCGGACGTGGGTTCGGCGAGGTCGAGCAGCAGATTTTTGTCAACGAGGCTGTGCGGGCGGATGTCCCACTGCCTTCGGTCACTCTGCAGACCGTCGGCCCGACTCTGCAGAAGTACGGCAGCGAGGAGCAGAAGCAGAAATTCCTGCCCGCGATCCTCGCCGGTGAAGTGCATTTCGCGATCGGCTACACCGAACCGGAGGCCGGCACCGACCTTGCAGCGCTGCGTACCTCGGCAGTTCGAAGTGGAGACGAGTACATCGTCAACGGTCAGAAGATCTTCACCACTGGCGGGCATGACGCCGACTACGTGTGGCTCGCCGTGCGAACAGGTTCCGCTGATTCGCGGCACCGCGGCATCTCGATCCTGATCACGGACACCAAAGATCCCGGTTACACCTGGACGCCGATCATCACCTGCGACGGCGCGCATCATGTCAACGCCACCTACTACGAGGATGTTCGCGTTCCGGTGAACATGCTTGTGGGTGAGGAGAATCAGGGTTGGCGCCTGATCACGACGCAGCTCAACCACGAGCGCGTCATGCTCGGCCCTGCAGGTCGTGTCGCAGGGATCTACGACCACGTCTTCGATTGGGCCAAGCGTGAAAACCTGCTCGATCACGTCGACGTACGGCGCGCGCTCGGCGAGATTCACGCGACGTATCGCCTCAACGAACTGCTCAACTGGCAAGTGGCGTCGAGTGATTCGGATTCGGTGGACATCGCCGACGCTTCGGCGACCAAAGTGTTTGCGACCGAACGCATCCAGCGAGTCGGTCGACTCGCGGAAGAGATCGTCGGACGGTACGGAAATCCGATCGATCCCGAAACGGCTGATCTCATGGAGTGGCTGGACATGCAGATCAAGCGCAACCTGGTGATCACCTTCGGCGGTGGAGTCAACGAGGTGATGCGCGAATTGATCGCTACCGCCGGCCTGAAGCTTCCCCGCGTTCCGAGATAGGAAATAAATCGTGTCAGATCCCATTCTCACTGCTGCCGAGCGGGTTCGAGAGGACGGGCCGAGCGCTCCTCGCGCCGGCCGGGACCCCGTGAACCTGCCGATGATCCGCAACTGGGTCGAGGCGATCGGTGACGAGAACCCGATCTACGTCGACGAATCGGCCGCCCGCGCTGCCGGACACGACGGAATAGTCGCACCGCCGGCGATGGCGCAGGTATGGACGATGCGCGGTCTGGGGGCGATTCGAGAAGCCGACGATCCGTTGGGCCGGATGACGGACATTCTCGACGAGGCCGGATTCACGTCCGTCGTCGCGACCAACTGCGATCAGATCTACCACCGCTACTTGAAACCAGGTGAAGAAGTCACCATCTCCTCGGTGTTGGAAGACGTTGTGGGACCCAAGAAGACAGGTCTCGGCGAAGGGTGGTTCTTCACTACCCGCAGCTTCTGGCGGGTCGGCGAAGAACTGGTCTCGGAGATGATGTTCCGGATCTTGAAGTTCGCGCCGCCAGTCAACGAGACGCCCTCGACTGACGTCCCTGCTGACCTGGACGCATCGCGGATGCTGCGCCCGACGCCGTCTCTCGACACACAATTCTTCTGGGACGGTGTTGCCGCACACGAGCTGCGTATTCAACTGCGTTCGGATGGTTCGGTGCAGCACCCGCCGGTGCCCGCGATCTGGAAGGACAAGTCGGAGCAGACCGACTACGTGGTCGCGTCCGGACGGGGAACGGTCTTCAGTTTTGTCGTTCACCACGCGCCCAAGGTTCCTGGTCGGTCGTTGCCGTTCGTCGTGGCCCTGGTCGAACTGCCCGAGGGTGTGCGGATGCTCGGCGAATTGCGCGGTGCCGATCCCTCGAGTGTGTCGATCGGAATGGAGGTGGAGGCGATCTACCTCGACTTCCCCGGAGACGACGAGACCGGGGGAACTCCCTGGACCTTGTACGCGTGGCAGCCGGTTGATGTGTCTGATGTGTCTGCTGTGTCTGGGGCTTCAGCGGTTTCTGCGGTGAAGGAGTGACGATGACTTTGACGACGGATATCACTGTGGGAGAGGTTCTTCCGCAGCTCTCGATCTACGGCGACCCGACGTTTGTGGTCTCGGCAGCGCTCGCTACCCGCGACTTTCAAGATGTTCACCACGACCGTGATCTCGCACAGAAACGCGGCTCGAAAGACATTTTCGTCAACATCCTCACGGATACCGGCCTGGTGCAGCGATTCGTGACCGACTGGGCAGGGCCGCGGGCAGTACTCACGTCGATCAAGCTCCGCCTCGGGGTCCCCTGGTACGCCTACGACACTTTGACGCTCTCCGGAACGGTGACCTCCTACGACGAGGATCTCGTTTCGCTCGCGGTGGTCGGCAAGAACAGTCTGGGAGATCACATCACCGCGCAGGTCACACTGGCATTTCCGGCGTCGGGTTCGAATGGAGACATTGAAAACGGAGACATTGAATGAGCGCACTGTCCGGCAAGGCCGCGATCGTCGGAATCGGAGCCACGGATTTCTCGAAGGACTCCGGTCGCAGTGAACTGCGACTGGCCGCCGAGGCTGTTCAAGCCGCGTTGGACGACGCAGGTCTGACACCCGCCGACGTCGACGGTCTTACCTCGTTCACCATGGACACCAACACCGAAGTCGCGGTGGCTCGTTCGGTGGGTATCCCGAACCTCAAGTTCTTCAGTCGTATTCACTATGGTGGCGGTGCCGCTGCGGCGACGATTCAGCAGGCGGCCATGGCGGTCGCCACTGGCGTCGCAGACGTCGTCGTCGCTTACCGCGCGTTCAACGAGCGATCGGGTGCGCGTTTCGGGCAGGTGAACTCCGGCCTTGTGGCGCAGGTCAATTCGTCGGGGACGGACAACGCCTTCTCCTATCCTCACGGATTGGGTACTCCCGCATCGTTTGTCGCGATGGTCGCGCAGCGGTACATGCACGTATACGGAGCGTCCAGCGAGGACTTCGGTCGAATCGCCGTCGCGGACCGTAAGCACGCAGCCACCAATCCGAAGGCGTTCTTCTATGGAAAACCGATCACCCTCGAGGACCATCAGAACTCGCGATTCATCGCCGAACCTTTGCATCTCCTCGATTGCTGCCAGGAATCCGACGGAGGCATCGCCATCGTCGTCACCTCGGCCGAACGAGCCAAAGATCTGAAGAACACCCCTGCCGTTATCGCTGCGGCCGCACAAGGCAGCGGGGCAGATCAATACATCATGACCAGCTATTACCGTGACGGTCTGACCGGCCTACCGGAGATGGGCCTTGTCGGCGATCAACTCTGGTCACAAAGTGGGCTGCGCCCGTCGGACATGCAGACGGCGATCTTCTACGACCACTTCACGCCCTATGTTCTGATGCAGCTCGAGGAACTCGGTTTCTGCGGTAGGGGAGAGGCCAAGGACTTCATTGCCGGTGGCGCAATCGAACTCGGCGGCAAGCTTCCGATCAACACCCACGGTGGACAGCTCGGCGAGGCATACATCCACGGGATGAACGGTATCGCCGAGGGAGTTCGGCAGATCCGCGGTACTTCGGTCAACCAGGTCGACTCCGTCGAGAATGTACTGGTGACTGCGGGCACGGGAGTTCCGACATCGGGGCTTGTGCTGACTCGCTGATTGATCGAGGGCACAGCTCCGTCCCGCGTCACGGCCTGTTGGCACCGCATCGGAGGATCTCTTCGATGCGGTGCTCGGCTATGTTCTGTTGTGCCTGAGGTTCGTCCTCAGGTTGTGAAGGTGGTGTTCGCCGGCCGCGGGTGCCGCTGCGGATCGATCGAGGGCGGCGGGATGAACCACGGCTTGTTGTCGACCCCGATCCGGATCTCCCATTTGCCGACGAACCCGTTACGGCGGTCATAGCGAAGGGGAAACGCCCGGTCCCATTCCGAACCCGGAAGCTAAGCCCTTCAGCGCCGATGGTACTGCACTCGACAGGGTGTGGGAGAGTAGGACACCGCCGAACACACTGTAAGAGAAGCCCCCCAACCAGTCATGGTTGGGGGGCTTTCTCATACCCAAAACACACCCACCACCCCGCCCGACGTCGAGCGAACGGTACGTCTGTCGCCTCAGATCGACCGAACGTACCGTTCACACCACCAGGGGCAGGCCACTGGCGGCACCGTCACTGCCGGCTCACCACCCCCCGACGTCGAGCGAACGGTACATCCGTCGCCTCAGATCGACCGAACGTACCGTTCACACGATCAGGGCAGGGCAGGGCAGAGCGAAGGCAGACGGGGTGAGGAAGATGCCGGCGCCGAAGCACATAGCGACTTATTAGCCAAGGTACAGATTGTGAACCCCCTCATAAGTTCGAAGTACTCTCCGATTTTGTGCCTTTGTCCCTAGCACTTTGGCCTAGGCTGAGTGACATGGTGGGGTTGAGCAGCTCGAGGGTGTCGCATTTGCGACTCGTTCCGACGGAACCGGAAGAACTGCAAAGGTTTGTTCAAGAAGTTGGCGGAGAGCGTGGGGGCTTTCCGTTTGCGCGCTCGTTGCGTTCGCAGCGGCGCTCGGTTCCAGCGCAGTACGCGATACGTATCAGTGTCGACAATGTTTCCACTCAGATCTGGCGACGAATTCTCGTCACTTCAGATCTGAATCTGGATGACCTGCATTCCGTGGTCCAACAAGCAATGGGGTGGAGTGACCTCCATTCGCACGCCTGGTCCAAGTCCGGAAGGAGATTTCCGGGTGAGGTCGAAGAGTATGTGGCGTCCGGAAGCAACGCAGAACAGCGCCGCCCCGGCCGAGTGGCGGTCGTGGAGTCCGCGGTACGCCTGGACGAGGTCATGGTCTTGCCAGGTGATGAGCTCAGCTATCGCTATGGGCGTTACGGGAATTGGCGCCACACACTGACTCTCGAATCTTCGGACCGACTGCCCGACGGTTTTCAAGTTGTGTGCGCCGCGGGTCGCGGCGCATGTCCTCCGGAAGAATGCGTCGGGCCTGACGAGTACGAGCAGCTCCTCGGTGTCCTCGCTTCGGAGAAGCTGCGCTCCCACGAGTGGACTCTCGAATGGCCGCAAACTGAATTCGAGCCGACACGATTCGAAATCGCCGAGGTCAACGGTCGCCTGTCCGACAGGCGTACATCTCGACCGGACGAGATCGTTGCGCCGTACGACGTTGCAAAGCTCGTCGAATGCCTGGAACCCGCGCGAGTCCCGGAATTGCACGCGGTTCTGGACCGAGCCGGCATCGAAGATCGGTCGGCAGTCGGAGAGCTGATCCACCTCGAGGCCGGCCACCGCCTTCAGGCGGTCCTGACGCTGATCGGTGTCGAAGGGATCGAGGCGGATGATTTCTTCACGACCGTCGATGCGATGCTCGACGAACCTGAACTAGGACCTGTCAATCTCCCCAAAGGGCGTTCACTCTTCGCAGTACTCAAGAGGTTTGGCCTGGTACGAAAGCACAAAGGGCAGATTGTTCTGACGAAGCGGGGACAGTCAGCCCAGCGGGACGCGTCGATGATGTGGTCGGTAATCGTCGAAGGGGTTCCGGTTGCGCCGGGTGGCTCGCAGCGGGCGGTGGAGCTCCTTGCACTCCTCGCAGTTGCGGCTGGCATGTCGCCGTCAGATCGTCATCGCTTCGTCTCGCGTGCGCTCGAACCGATTCGCGCGTCGAGCATCCTGATGTCAGGAGCTCAGACCGCCAAACGTGACACATCGGGGAGCACCGTAGAGGTGCTTGGTTTGATCGGGGCTACGGGCTACGAGCTAGGGAAGTTCGGCACCAAAGCGGACTCGTCCTGGGCTCCCTATCTCGCGAGGGCGATTCTGCAGCGTTAGCTCAAGCATGGTCGCAGACAAACGAAACGGGGTTCAATCCGGAAATACCGGATCAAACCCCGTTTCGCGTACCGATAGAGATCAGATGTTGACGCCGTAGTCGCGGGCGATGCCGGCGAGTCCGGATGCGTATCCCTGTCCGACTGCGCGGAACTTCCACTCGCCGTTGTGGCGGTAGAGCTCACCGAAAAGCATGGCGGTCTCGGTGGAAGCGTCTTCCGAGAGGTCGTAGCGTGCCAGCTCGGAGCCATTCGACAGATCTACGACGCGGATGTAGGCGTTGGTGACCTGCCCGAAGGACTGGAGTCGAGCATCGGCGTCGTGAATCGAGACGGGGAAGAAGATGTTGGTGACGTTGGGCGGTACAGCCGGGAGGTCGACGTTGATGACCTCGTCGTCGCCGTCACCTTCACCGGTGAGGTTGTCGCCGGTGTGCTCGATGGACCCGTCGGGCGAGCGAAGGTTGTTGTAAAAGACGAAGTGCAAGTCGGAAAGGACCTTGCGTTCCGGGCCGGTGACCAACGCGCTGGCGTCGAGGTCGAAGTCGGCACCACTGGTACTGCGTGCATCCCAGCCGAGACCGACTGCGACCTTGGTGAGGTTGGGTGCGGCCTTCGACAGAGATACGTTGCCGCCCTTGGCAAGTGTGACGCCCATTCAGGTTCCTCTCGTTCGAACGAAGTGAATTTCTTCGTTCGGGAGTTCTGTGTTGTCCGTTCTCGACTCACATTACCGTGAGCGGGTGGGTGCGGTTCGACCGAATAGGCACCTCACTCGAACAGCGCGCGAAGATCCTCGGCGTCGAGTCCGGTGCCGAGTGTCCCTTCGGCGTCCATGACATTCGAGAACAATGCCGACTTTTTCGCTTTGAGCGCCATGACCTTCTCTTCGATCGTGTCTTTGGCAATGAGACGGTAGACCATGACGTTTCGCGTCTGCCCGATGCGGTGAGTGCGATCGACCGCTTGTGCTTCGGCGGCTGGGTTCCACCAGGGATCGAGGATGAAGCAGTAGTCGGCCTCGGTGAGATTGAGACCGAAGCCACCAGCCTTGAGGCTGATCAGAAAGACGGGCATTGCGCCAGACTTGAACTCCTCCAGGACTTCACCGCGATTGCGCGTCGAACCGTCGAGGTAGCTGTAGGGGATGCGCTCTGCGTCGAGTCGGGCGCGCACCGAACCGAGGAATCCGGTGAACTGACTGAAGATCAACGCACGGTGCCCGCCGGCGATGACGTCGTCCAATTGCTCGACGAGAGCGTCGACCTTGGCCGACGGGACGGGTCCGTTTTCCTCGTCGACCAGCGAGACGTCGAGGCTGAGTTGGCGTAGCAGCGTCAGCGATTGCAGGATCGTGAATCGGTTCTTGTCGACGTCGTCCAGCAATCCGAGAATCTTCTGCCGTTCGCGTTGTAGGTGAGTGTCGTAGATTGCACGATGACTCGGATGCAACTCGATCTCGAGTATCTGCTCCTGCTTCGGCGGCAAGTCTGCTGCCACCTGTTCCTTGGTGCGCCGAACCATCAGCGGTTTGACGCGCCGTCGTAGTTGCGCCAATCGCTCTGTGTCGCCTTCCTTTTCGATGGGGTTGCGGTAGATGTCGGTGAAGGTGGTGGGGCTGGGGAACAGTCCGGGTGCAGTGATCGCGAGGAGCGACCACAACTCCATGAGATTGTTCTCCATGGGAGTTCCGGTGATCGCGAGTTTGAAAGGTGCGTCCACCGCTCGCGCGAACTGGTGGACTTTGGACTTGTGGTTCTTGGCGAATTGGGCTTCGTCGAGTACCAGTCCGGACCAGAGGACTGCGGAATACGCCTCGTTGTCGAGGCGAAAGAGTGCGTACGACGTCACGACGATGTCTGCCCCGTCGACGAGTGTTGCCAGGTCGGTTCTTCTGCGCCGCAGAGTATCCGTGATGACAGCGGCGTGGAGGGTTGGTGCGAACTTGGCCACCTCGGATTTCCAATTGGAGACCACGCTGGTGGGAGCAACGATCAGAAAGGGCGGCGCCGCTGGATTCGATTGCCGTGCAGCGCAGATCATTGCGAGGGTTTGCAGGGTCTTGCCCAGGCCCATG
Organism: Rhodococcus sp. P-2; assembly: GCF_016598535.1. GTDB lineage: Bacteria > Actinomycetota > Actinomycetes > Mycobacteriales > Mycobacteriaceae > Rhodococcus_F > Rhodococcus_F baikonurensis. Next base: position 5,869,694 of record NZ_CP066779.1, read on the forward strand.
TCGTCGGCGAGTATGCCGCCCAAGCTGTGCTGCCGGAGGAAGTTGAGCCAGCGGAATCCGTCGACCTGATAGGGACGCAGTGTTGCCGTCAAGGTGTCGGGGACGTCGACGGGATCGATCCCGGAACTGTCGAGCAATCCTGCGATCTGCTTCTTCCATGCTGCTGCCTGATGTTCGACTCTTCCCAGTGTGGTCAATTCATCCCACAGCCCGGCTTGAAACTTGCTGATCGCAAGTTTGCCGGTTGGGCGATCGAGCAGTGACCGCGCTTCGGTGATGAGTCGGTGTAGACCGAGAAGGTCAGGTGCGTCGAGTCGGAAGAAGGCGCCGTCCGGTAGCAGGATGTGGGTCTCACCCTTGCTAAGAGCGGAGAACAGTGTTGTGAACGGAACACTTTGTCCCGCAACGTCGACGGTGACATCGAGGTCGAACCAGTCGGATCCGCTGTTCCCGTCGGGGGCTGACGTGCTGAGACCGATTACGACAGCGTCGTCTGCAGAACGATAGTCGGCCGGCGTGCCCGCGACGGTGAGGTCGACGGCGGCGTTCGCGTCGAGTTGGGGGAGGAGGTCGAGTGTGAACTGCATGGAATCGAGACCGGTCAGCGTTCCCGCGAGAGTGGCCTTCGCCCCGGCCGCACCGAGGCTCTCGGCGATGGCATCTTCGGCCACGTGATTGCGGACCTCGGACTCGTCGGTGGATGTATCCGCGGTAGAAATGATCAGTTCGTCGGCATCGACGGTGTACTTCCATGCCGATTCGATGTCGATGCGATGGTTGTCCTCGTACGTGGCGACCAGTTGTAGCCGAGGACCGGACACAGTCGGTGGGTTGTAGGTGCCGTCGGAAGATGTGACGGGAGCGAGGTTTCCGAGTTTGAACACGAACCGTGAAGTGAACGCATCCCGATGCTCGGCGGGTATGTCGACTGACTTTCCGGAGTCGATCAACTGCCTCAGTTGGTGGGTTACCGGCGTGTGTAGTGGTGCGAGCGTGATCGCGTTGGCGTCGTCGAGCGTGAAGACGCCATGTGCCGGCGTGCCGACGAGTCCCCAGTCGGAATGAGTGACGATGTGCCCACCGGCCTGAATTCGGGGCGTGAGACGGAGGTTGTCGTCTTCTGCTCCGTGGACGTCGAGGCAGATGTTGGCATCGTCGAGTAGGGAGACGTTGCCGAGGCCGGCCTTCGAGTGAACGAGTGAAACACCCAGGCTGATCGCCTCACTAAGCAGCGACCAGAGTTGCGGGCTCGTGAACCCGGCAAGATCGATTTCCGCGGCATTCTGATTGCGGTAGTAATTGCCGGCGCTGTGCAGGAGATGTATGTCGCGTAGCACCCGGAGGTGATCCGCAGGGAACTGAAAGGTGCTTCCGAGTTTGTTCCAGGCGAGTCCGCCGGAGATCCACCCTCTCGCTCCTGGTTGCACTGGTTTGACGAAGAGCCGTGTCGATGTGCCCTTGGTTCGGGTGCTGAATTGAATGCCGAGTCCGCGAGTGGCACCGAGGTCGGGGTCGGGTCGGAGCAACTGCTCGAGCGCGCCGTCCCACCCGTGTTGTTGTGGCGTCGTGTTCGCCTCGGCCACTGCTGCGAGTACCAACGCAGCCACGTGTTTACAGTTCATCCGCACGGGACACGTGCAGAGGCCGCGTGCGAAAGTTGCGGAACCAGTCGCGCTGCGGGTTACCGAAATCGTGCAGGTATACGGCTCTCGTGCAGTTCCCGACACAGCGCCGGTCAAGGTGTCAGCAGTGTCGTTCCATCCGATGGATTCGACTGCATTCTGCCGCAGGTAGGCAAGACCGCGTTCGTAGGTGGTTGTACCCACGACAGCGCGAATTCGGTCGAGGTCGAGGGCCCTGACTGAATCCGGTTGCACGGGGCCAGCCTAGTAGCGGCGACCGACAGATATTGTCGTGGTCGTTTGTCCAAGAAAGTTCGAACTGCACGGTATGTTCACGGAAAACATCTTTGACTGGTTTGGGAGTTTCATGAGGACTGAGCGGCGTGCGTGGATCCGATCTGCGCGCACAGGTGCGGTGTGTGTGGCCGTTTGTGCACTTTCTTTGCAGTTGGGCGGACTGTCGACGGCAGCGCCGAGTTCCGGGAGCGCGGGAAGCTCGGGAAGTCTGGGCAGCGTCGAGGGCAGCGTGAGTTCGGGGTCGACGATCCCGGGACCACTTCAGGAGGATCCGGGCCCCAAACCGGACCTGCGCGACGACATCGTCGTCCCGGCCATCGTCGGTGAGAAGGTGACCGCACCGCAGGCGGTCAGGCTGACGGTGGCGTCGCCTGCACTTCGACGCGAGGTCGGCGTCGAGATTTTGCTACCCGCTGACAATTCGGTTCCGCGCCCGGCGCTGTACATGCTCGAGGGTGTCGATGCCGGTGAGAAGAGCAGCGGATGGATGACGATCGGCGGCGCTCCGGCGTTCTTCGCCGACAAGAACGTCAACGTCGTGATGCTCAACGGTGGAATCGCGAGCCTGTACTCGGACTGGGAGAATCCGGATCCGCGGCTGGGACTGCACAAGTGGGAAACCTTCATCACCGAAGAGTTGCCACCGCTGATCGACGCACGGTTGAAGACCAACGGCATCAACGCGATTGCCGGCAATTCCATGGGTGCAATGGGTGCAATGATGCTCGCCCAACGCTTTCCGGACATGTATCGTGGCGTCGCGGTTTTCAGTGGCTGCTACTCCACGATGGATCCGCTCGGCCGAACTGCCGTCCAGGCCACGATTTCTTCGCGAAGCGGAGATCCGGCCAACATCTGGGGTGTGCCAGGAGGCCCCGAGTGGGAGGCACACGATTCGTTGATCAACGCAGAGAAGCTGCGTGGCAAGGAGATCTACGTGTCGACGGCCAATGGTCGTCCCGGATCCGACGAGACTCTGCAGACTCCGGAACTACTCGAGCGTCTGGTGATCGGCGGCGGCATCGAGGTTGCTGCGCACGCCTGTACCAAGATGTTCGACGCGCGGTTGCAGGAGCTGAAGATTCCGGCGCAGGTGGATTACGAGCCGAACGGCACACATGCGTGGGCATATTGGCGTGAACGACTACCCAAGGCGTGGCCGACTTTGTCCCGGGCGTTGGGCGTCTGACGGTTCGGCAACAGTTTGTGCAGTTCCGGGTGAAAAGCAACGTCCCCGCACCGTATTGCTCAGGTGCGGGGACGCTGCTGTTGTCAGCGAGGGTTACGCGTCGACAAGTTCCTCGGCGAAGGGATCACCGTTGCGGGGAGCGTCGAAGCGCTCCTTGTCGAGGATGCCCTCACGCTTTGCGACGATGACCGGAACCAGAGCCTGGCCGGTGACGTTGACTGCGGTACGGCCCATGTCGACGATCGGTTCGACTGCGAGGAGCAGTCCGACGCCGGCCAGGGGAAGACCCAGGGTGGAGAGCGTGAGTGTGAGCATGACTGTCGCACCGGTGGTTCCGGCCGTTGCTGCCGAGCCGATGACCGAGACAACGACGATCAGCAGGTAGTCGGTGAAAGTCAGCGGGACGTCGTAGAAGCCGGCGACGAAGATTGCCGCGATCGCGGGATAGATTGCAGCGCAACCGTCCATCTTCGTGGTGGCACCGAGCGGAACGGCGAACGAGGCGTACTCACGCGGAACACCGAGGTTGCGTTCGGTGACGCGTTCGGTCAGCGGCAGAGTGCCGATCGACGAGCGCGAGACGAAGCCGAGTTGAGTTGCAGGCCAGACACCGGAGAAGAAGCTTCGGACCGAGAGGCCGTGCGCGGCAATCAGGATGGGGTAGACCACGAAGAAGACGATGGCCAGACCGATGTAGATGGCGGCGGTGAATACGCCCAGCGAGCCGATTGCATCCCAGCCGTAGGTGGCGACAGCGTTGGCGATCAGTGCGGCCGTACCGATCGGGGCAAGGCGAATGATCCACCACAGGACCTTCTGGACGATCGCGAGCAGTGACGCGTTGAACTCGAGGAACGGAGCAGCCTTGGGGCCGATCTTCAGCGCCGCGATACCGATTGCGCCGGCGATGACGAGCAGCTGCAGGACGTTGAAGCTCAGGGATGTGGTTGCTACTCCCTCTGCGACGGAAGTCTTTGCGCCCAGCCCCAGGAAGTTGTTCGGAACCAGTCCGGTGATGAACGCCCACCATGAACCCGAACTCTTGGGTTCCTTCGCAGCGTCGGCGGCGACGTCGGTCCGCGAACCGGGATCGGTGATCAGGCCGACGATGATGCCGATGATCACGGCGATGAAAGCGGTGATGGCGAACCAGAGCAAGGTCTGCACGGCCAGGCGAGCTGCATTGGCGACCTGGCGGAGGTTGGCGATCGAGCTGACGATGGCGGTGAACACCAGCGGGATCACCGCAACGGTGAGCAGCTTGACGTAACTAGAACCGATGGTCTGTACGGTGCCGACCAACCAGTTGACGTTGCCGTCGGCTGCGTCAGGCATTGCCCGGGCGACGAGACCGATGATGACACCGAGTACGAGACCCGCGACGATCTGCGGTCCGAATGCCGTCGCCCAGGACGGAAAACGGGACGTGGACTTTTCCGGCACGCCGGTGGAGGTGGAGCTGGGCATGACTATGCCTTTCGAAAATCATGGGAGCGAAACGCAGCGCGGCACCAGAGGCCGGGCAGAATCGAAGAAATGTTTCCTGGTACGCGTCAAGTCAGAGCGAGCGCGGACACATTGCGCTCGCCTGCAGGCGAAGGTCGACGTAACGCCGACTGGTCAGGAACAACACTGTCCACACACTACTCGCAGCTTCAACTACTCGATCCCGAGGGTGGCCGCGGGAGTTCGCTTCGTGTTCGTCGGGCGTGCCCCGATCAGTCACTGTTGGTCGGTTGACTAGTCTCGACGATCAGTAGGTGCCGCACCGGCGCCTACGCGTCGGCAAGCGGAAGCGAGAGACCGATGAGCGTTCGGAATGCCGAGTACCCGCGTCCGAAGCATTTCCTGGTGCACCTCAGTGACACGCATCTGGTGGCTCAGGGGGAGTTGTACGACGCCGTGGATGCGTCGACGAGATTGCGGGAAGTGCTCAGCGGGATCGTGGCCTCGGGCGCACGCCCGGACGCACTGATATTCACCGGCGACCTGACCGACCAGGGGCACCCCGACGCATACGCGGAACTGAAAGCCATCGTGGAACCTGTGGCGGCCGAGATCGATGCGCAGGTCGTCTGGGCGATGGGCAATCACGACGACCGCCCAATGTTCAGATCGTTGCTGCTGGGCGAGGACGCCACCGATCATCCCGTCGACAACGTCTACGACCTTGACGGACTGCGGGTGATCACCCTGGATTCGTCGGTTCCCGGTCATCACTACGGTGAGATCACGGATCGTCAATTGGATTGGCTACGAGCAGAATTGGCGGTGTCGGCGCCCGACGGAACAATTCTGGCGCTGCATCATCCGCCGGTTCCGTGCATTCAGGATCTCGCCGTTCTGGTGGAGTTGCGCGATCAGTCCCGGTTGGCAGACGTATTGCGTGGCAGCGACGTCCGAGCGATTCTTGCCGGGCACCTGCACTATTCGACGACGGCGACGTTTGCCGGCATTCCGGTGTCCGTGGCGTCGTCGACGTGTTACACCCAGGACTTGAACGTGGAAGTCGGTGGGCAGCGTGGTCGTGACGGGGCTCAGGGGTGCAACCTGGTGCACGTGTACGACGAGACAATTGTTCATTCGGTCGTTCCACTCGGTGCACACGTGACGGTCGGTGAGCCCGTCGACGCGGCCGAGGGTGCCCGCAGGCTCGGCGCTGCCGGTATTCGAATCCGCGAGAGCGAAAAGGCAGGCCGCTCGATCGTCTGAGGTGACAGGCGGTTTCCGGCACCCCCGCGCAGTTCTGGGCGATTGCCGCGCGGTCGCGTACTCACTACCGTCGAGGTAGGTGCAGAGCTCCAGCAACAAGGACCGGCTAGCTGGACGGCAACCCTTCATGCCGATGGGGTGCCCCGGAATCACACCTGGCGATACGCGCGGTGCGTGTCGCAAGCGGCAGTCGCCACGAGAACCGTCAGTCGGGTGCTGACGGTTTCTGCGGTCGGCACTGTGCGCTCCCGAGTAGTTCTCGAACAGGAGTATGCGCCGATGACCTCCACCCCTTCTCGTCTTGCTCCGCTGCATCTCGCCGTAGCGCTGGACGGCGCCGGTTGGCACCCTGCAGCCTGGCGAGAGCCACACTCGCGTCCGAGTGAACTGTTCAGCGCGTCGTATTGGACCGACGTGGTGACGACCGCCGAGCGTGGTCTGCTCGATTTCGTCACCATCGAGGACAGTCTCTCGGTGCCGGCCAACCCACTCGAACCCGTCGACGACGCGGTTGATCGGGTACGTGCTCGGCTCGATGCGCATCTCGTGGCCGCCCGCCTGGCACCGATCACGAGCAACATCGGCTTGATCCCGACCATCACCACCATTCACACCGAGCCGTTCCACGTGTCCAAAGCCGTTGCCACGCTGGATTACACCTCGCGTGGTCGCGCCGGGTGGCAGGTGAAGGTGTCGGTGTCGGAACCCGAGGCAGCACAGTTCGGGCGTCGCGACATCCCGGCCCTCACCGATGCCGACCGTCAGTCGATCGTTTCCGGCGTCCTCCCGGACTTCGTGCGCGACCTGTTCGACGAAGCTGCGGAGGCAGCTGACGTCGTCCGGAGACTCTGGGACAGTTGGGAGGACGACGCCGAGATCCGCGATGTCGAACAGCGTCGATTCATCGACCGGGACAAGCTGCACTACATCGACTTCGAAGGAAAGTACCTCTCGGTTCGTGGACCGTCGGTGACTCCGCGCCCGCCGCAGGGCCATCCCGTCGTCACCGCATTGGCTCATCAGCGGGTCGCATACGACCTGGCGGCGCGGACGGCCGACCTGGTGTTCGTGACGCCGTTCGACGACGAGCAGGTCACGGCGATCCTGGGTGAAGTGCGGGCAGCCGAGGAACACGTGCAGCGCACCGGCGAAGCGCTTCGGGTCTTCACCGACATTGTCGTCTTCTTCGATACGACCGAAGAAACAGGGAAGGAACGACTCGCTCGCCTCGACGCGCAGGCCGGCGCCGAATACCGTTCGGACGCAATGACCTTCACCGGCTCCGCTGCTGAGTTGGCGGATCTCCTGCTCCGGTGGCAGCAGTTGGGAATCGGCGGCTTCCGGTTGCGGCCGGGTGTCGTCGTGGACGACCTCGACGCCATCGCCGGTGAGCTGGTGCCTGAATTGCAGCGGCGCAGCGCATTCCGTACCGAGTATCCGCAGACGAATCTTCGCGGACTACTTGGTCTACCCATCGACGTTCCCAACCGCTACGCCGCCGGTACTCCGGCCGCCTGACAGACGAGGAATACATTTTCATGAGTTCTCAGAAGCGTAAGCAGGTCATCCTCGGCGCCTACCTCGGCGGCGTCAACCATCACACTGCATGGTGGGATCCGCAGGCGGGCAGCCAGATCGAGTTCGATTCTTTCGAGCACACCGCTCGAACCGCCGAGCGTGGGAAATTCGACTTCTTCTTCCTCGCCGAAGGTCTCGCCCTTCGTGAACGCGCGGGACAGATATTCGATCAGGACATTATCGGTAGGCCGGACACCTTCACAGTCCTTGCATCGTTGGCGGCAGTAACCGAACACCTCGGCTTGGCCGGCACCATCAACGCCACGTTCAACGAGCCGTACGAACTGGCCCGCCAATTCGCGACGCTCGACCAGTTGTCCGGTGGCCGCGCCGCCTGGAACGTCGTCACCTCGTTCGACGCATTCACCGGCCAGAACTTTCGCCGCGGCGGATACCTCGACCGCGCGCAACGATACGAGCGTGCGGAGGAGACCGTAGCGCTGGTGCGTGAACTGTGGGATTCGTGGCGCAGTGACGATATCGTGGCCGACAAAGCATCAGGGCGCTTTCTCGCGCGACCGGATGCCGGTGAATTCGCTTTTCATGGATCACATTTCGACGTGAACGGCCGATTCACAGTGCCGCGAAGCCCGCAAGGGCGCCCGGTTATTCTGCAGGCCGGGGTGTCGCCGCAGGGGCGAGATTTTGCTGCTGGTAATGCCGACGCGATCTTCTCACCGTACGGTCAGTTGCCCGAGGCGGCCGACTTCTATCGCGATATCAAAGCACGTGCCGTCGCGGCCGGACGCGACCCGGGTGACATCAAGATCCTGCCGTCGGCGAGTTTTGTTCTCGGCACCTCGGAGGCAGATGCGATCGAGAAGTACCGCGATATTCGCGACCAGCAGGTCACCGGTCAGACGGCCCTGGTGTTGCTCGAGCAGATCTGGAATCTCGATTTGTCGAAGTACGACCCCGAAGGGCCGCTACCCGATATCGCTCCGGACCCCGAAGCTCCGCCGATCATCCAGGGGCGCGCCTTTATTCACCAGGATCGTTTCGCGACCGTGGCAAAACTGCGCGCGGTCGCGGAGAGCAAGAAGTTGAATTTGCGCGAGGTGGTGATCGATCAGTTCGAGCGTGGACCGATCGTGGGTACACCGCAGCAGGTTGCCGCGAAAATCGATTCGTTTGTCGGCAACGACGGTTCGGACGGATTCATCCTCGGCTCGCACCTCGTACCGACGGGACTCGACGAGTTCGTCGACGACGTGGTGCCGTTGCTGCAGGATCGAGGTGTTCTCCGCAGCGACTACGAAGGAACGACGTTGCGTGACAACCTCGGTCTGCCTATTCCGGTGCAGCGGGAGCATGTGACAGCACGCTGATCGACCGCAGTGGCGAGGGCCCAGCCGAAATCGGCTGGGCCCTCGCTTCGTCTAGGCTTCCCAGGGAGCAGGGATGGGGTAGTAGCTCTCCAGGAACTCCGTGATCTTGCGCGTGCGAAGTTCCAGATCGATCTCCGGAGCGCTGCCGTCGTTGAGGCAGAAGAAGTCCATGGAGCGCTTGGCGAGCAGCGAATCCATGTCGCGCAAACCGGCCTTGACCGTCGTGTCGACGTATTTGACGGCTGCGGACTTCTGCACCACCGACCGTCCACTCATCAGTGTGTAGTAGTGATACAGCGAATTGGTCACCGAGATATTGGAACTCGCGCGGAAGGTGCTTGCTGCAGTTGCCGCGAAGTCTTCGGCGAACTCGCGTTCCATCTCGGCCATCACACTCTTGCGCAGTGGCGTCGCTGCATGCTCGAGATGCCTGGTGGTCATCAGACCGAAGCGGTCCTGCAGCAGTCGGCGGTTGACGCGGGCGGCATTCTCGAACCCGCTGCGGTCGTTGTCGTTGTGGCCCAAACCGATTCTGGTGTCGGCCTCGATGAACATGCTGATCCCGCCGGGGGAGAAGAACATGTCCGGGCCGACGGGGCGACCGAAGAACATGTCGTCATTGGAGTAGAGGAAGTGTTCTGCCAGACCCGGAATATGGTGCAGCTGGCACTCGACAGCTTGAGAATTATGAGTGGGCAAGACACTTGGATCGGCGAAGAACTTTTCGCTGGGCATGAACGTGACTCGCGGATCGTCGGCAAGCCAGTCCGGACGATCGGAATCGGTTGCGACGAAGATCCGTCGGATCCACGGCGCGTACATGTGGATGGACCGTAGCGCGTACTTGAGCTCGTCGATCTGACGGAAACGCGCCTCTGATTCGTCCCCCTCACCGACGATGTAGTTCTGCATCCGCTTGGCGCGCTGAGCCTGAAACTCTTTGGAAGAGCCGTCGACCCAGGAAAAGACAAGGTCGATATCGAAGCTGATATCGGAGGCATGATCGGCGAACATGTTCTCGATAGTCGGCCAGATCCGGCCGAATCGCTCGACGGTTCCTCGGACAGCTTCTTCGGGGAGGACGGTTCGTCGTGTCAGTGAGTTCTCGACGGGTAGGACGATTTCTTCGTCGGAAATCGACCACAATTCGATTTGAACGCCGATGTTCGCGCCGTAGTTCATCCCGCTTGCGACGTGAACCCTCGGACGGAACAAGCGGAAGATCCGTGACTTGTTGGTTTTCGACAGGGCACCGTCCGCGACCAGGAGCGCTGGGCTCTTCTTCGCGTCGACAGTTTTGGAATAGAAGGGTGCGTTGGCGCATCCCTCGACAAGTGCCTGCCGCAGGTTCTTGCGTTCGGTCCAGCTGACCGCGATGACCGGGCGCTCGTCGTTCCCGCGCACGAGTAGATACTCGATTCCTGCGGCGTCGAGGATGTCGCGGATGAAGAGCAGATCTTCGACCATCGCTTCGAGCGGCGTGGTGGTCGTGATCGCGAGGGCAAAACGATTCTTGAATCGGACAGTCTCGGGTAGTTCACCCATCCGTGCGCGTGACGCGGCCGACGCCGGTTCCACGGGATTGGGGCTGTCCTGCTCCGGGGGTACGAAGTAGATGTCGTGCGGAGCGGGAGATTCTGTAATGGGATGCCTTCCGATTCTGATCCAGCTGTGTATCTGTCGCCCCCGACGCTGCGAGAGCGTGGTGGCGACGAGCTCAGTCTATGCCGTCGGCGCCGAAAGTCGGACATGAGTGACGGGGATGGGTAGCGCGGGGCGAGTCGGGTACCCCGAGGACCGAAACGAGAGTGAAGGAGGAGTTCCCATGCGTGTGAAAGCGATGGTCGGAACGGGGGCGATGGCGGTTGCGCTGGCTGCCGGCCCAGTTGCGACAGCGTCTGCGGAGCGAACCGAGGCAGCGGGGTCGGAGGGTTCACCGGAGATGCTGACCTGCGAGGTGGTCTTCGATGCACTCGAAGACATGAGCCCTGAATGGACGGAAGAGGGGATCGATCAGGTCGAAGATTGGTGTGAGGCGATCACCGGCGAAGAAGACTGAGCGTCAGCCGCGCGAGATCACTCGTCGCGACAGTCGCCACCGCCCGTCTTCGAGTTCGAACTCGTCGGCGTAACTCCCGACGCCACTGAGCTTGGGAATTGTGGTCGTGTCGACGTAGAACGTCCACACCGCATCCACGCGGGCTGTAGTTTCCGAGGTCACGTCCACGGCGATCGCCGTGGTGACGTGGCGTGTGAATGTGCCCGGGCCTTGTATCCCGGCCGCCCGGCGCTCGCGTACTCCAGCAGCAATTTCTTCACGGCCACGTCGTACCTGTGCGGGGATACTGCGATCGGGATTAGCGGGCATGTTCCATTCGGCCTCGCGGGTGAACTGCTCCACGTAAGCCTCGACCGAGCCGGTATCGGCAAGATGCGCGATCCGAGCGAGCGTTGAACGAATCTGTTCGGCAGGGCCCTCGGGTTGCATGCTGTCCTCCGTAGACGTGGGTGCGGCAGGTCGCACGCTACAGCTCATGACGACAACGACGACGGCCTCGTCCCAGTGAGCGGCAATATTCTCCGACGAGGGAGCGGCGAACTTTGAGATCACCTCGAGTTCAACCGTATTCGAGGCCGCAGCGTCAATGATTGAGTGTTCACAGTAGGCAGCGCCATGACGACTGCCGTGCCCGCAGGCTTGACCGACTCACAGGAGATCGCCATGTCCGTCACCGAACTCGAACGCGTTATCCAGACCCCGGAGCAGATCTACGCTGCCGGCGGAATCACCGTCCACAAAGTGGGCGAGCTGATCGGCGCCCGTATCGACGGCGTCCATCTCTCCGGGGACTTGTCCGAAGAGACCGCCTACGCGATCAACTATGCGCTGGCAGCGCACAAGGTTGTGTTCTTCCAAGGGCAGCAGCATCTCGACGACACGTCGCAGTACGAATTCGCCGGAACCCTCGGCACGCAGACCACCCCGCACCCGACGGTGAAGTCCAGGGGCGACAAGCTGTTGGTGCTCGACCGCGCCGCCAACAGTTGGCATACGGACGTGACGTTCGTCGACCGCATCCCGAAAGCCTCGATTCTGCGAGCGACGACCATTCCCGAGTACGGCGGAGCGACCACGTGGGCGTCCACCACCGCTGCATACGACCAACTGCCGCCTTCACTGAAAGTCTTCGTCGAGAATCTGCGGGCCGTTCACACCAATGCCTACGACTACGCCGAGGTCGCCAACCAGGCGAACCCGGTAGACCCGGAGCGCCTGGCCTACTACGCCGAGTTCACCCGAGAAATCTACGAGACCGAACACCCGGTGGTGCGGATCCACCCGGCGACGGGGGAGAAGACCCTCCTGCTTGGTCACTTCTTCAAGGAGTTCGTCGGGCTCAAGCCGTCCGAGTCGGTCGCTCTCTACCAGATCCTCCAGGCGCGAATCATCAAGTTGGAAAACACTGTTCGATGGAACTGGACGGCCGGCGACCTGGCGATCTGGGACAACCAGGCGACTCAGCACTACGGGATCGCCGACTACGGGACTCAGGCCCGCAGTGTGCACCGAGTGACATTGGCCGGCGACGTCCCCGTCGACGTCCACGGCGAGCAGAGTCGAATCCTCCAGGGCGATGCCGCGGAGTATTCGATCATCGCGGACATCGATCGGCTTCCTGGCTTCGCCGCGAACTGATCAGTCGTGCTGCGGGTGATCCGGCGGGAACATCTGTCCCCATGAGTGACTGCACGCTCGGCACGTCCATTCGGGGGTGTCCGGTCCCACGACGCAGCCTGTTCCGGCGAGCCACGGTAGGTGATCGAACGGATGGACCGGCATCCCCGGGGCACACTGAGCGGTTCTGTGTGCACCGCACTGCGGGCACAGTGGATTCTTCGACAGCATGTAGTCGATGAAGTTGGTGTGCCCGGAAGTGGCCATCCTTCCGGTGCATTTGCGGCACAGGGCGGCTGGGTAGTCGTCCCCAGGTTCGGCCTGCCTGAAGATCCGTGATGCGGAATGAAAGTGAAGGCGATCGCCGCTGTTGAACTTTCGCAACGGCATCGGTGCGCTGCAACCTGTGCAGTTTCCCCGCTCGCGCATCAACGTTCGGGCGTGGGCAGCCGTGGACGTCGGATCCAGTGTGTCGATGTCGCCGAAGTAGGGCACTTCGTATGACTGGACGGCCGCGAGAATCCGGTCGGCCAGTGCGTCGTCGACCGGCCCTGGATCCGTGGGAAAAGTGATGGACCATCGTTGTTCGAGTTCGGGAACGACGGGTAAAGAGCGGAGCGCGCTCACTTCTTCGTCGACTTCCATCCGCGACGTGCCGTCGAACGGCGCAGCCACGGTCTCGATGCAGAGCACCGTGCGAGGAGTGGTGTCGAGAACAGTGATCACCAGGTCACCGATGGCCATCATTCCGTGCATGATCCAGGGATCCACACGCGCTCTGGGTTCGAGAAACGCGACTACGGCATCGATCCATGGCGTGCCGAGTGCGATGAATACGTGTTGACCGGGGCTCCGCGTGATCATCGGACGATTCTCGCAAGGGCTGCCGACAACGTCAGGCTTTGACCACCTTGCGCCCCAGCAGCGATGCAACCAATCCGTCGACGAAGGTCGCCTGACGGCCGAGAGGATCGGAAGCCGCCGCTGCGACGCTTCCGATCGACATCGATCTCGTCAGGCCGGTCTCGCTGATGAATTCGGCGGCCAGGTGCGCTTCTCGGAATGTGAGGCCGCCCAGATGCGTCGTGTCGTCGACGCCGAGAACACGCCCGTCGATGATGTCCATGTCGAAGTGGACGTGGACACCGTTCACACCCTGGCCCGCCGCGGCGAGGACACGAGGCATCAAGGCCGCCATGCCATGACGATCGATCTCGTCGATCGTCACCAGCAACACCCCGTACTCGTCGAGTGCGCGCTTGTGATCGACCGTGGCGTTCTTGACCCCCACCAAGACGGTGTTCTCCAAACTGGGGCCGTGCAGATCCGCCGCGGACGACAGCAATTGCTCGATATCGCCGTGGGAGGCGAAAATGATTGCACCCAAATCGGTTCCGGGTTCGGTGGCGATCGGAATTCTGGTGTTCTGCCAGGCCTCGGAAGTGAGCCACAGCGGCAACGTCGTGAGATCCGCGGCAGCGTTCTCGGCTTGGATGCAGTTGAATCCGATTCCGGACATGTCTTCGCGTAGACCGTGATCGAGGAGATGGCGTGCCAGGCCGGCAGTTTCGAGGTCGATCAATTCGACTGTTGCATTGGCGTCGATCGGTTCGGTGCCCAGGACATAACGCTTTTCGACGTAGGGCGACGTCATCGCCATCAAGAGCGCGCCGTAATCGATCGTGAAGTCGACCGTGCCACCCAGTCGGTATTCGTCACCTGTTTCTCCGGCGTCGACGAGGAGGTGATCGCTGCTGGCACTGATCACCTTCAGACGCGGATCGATCGGGGTCAAGCCTTCCGGCGAGATGTCTTCGCGGCCGATGGACAAGATCAGGCGTCGGCTCGGCTTGTCCTCGTTGTCGAAGACGGGGCGTCGGCCGAACGCATCTTCGCCTGAGACTCCATACGGCCGCGACGGCTTGACCTTCGCCTCGATGATGTCCGCGGTGAGAGTGAAGGCATCGTTGTTCAGCAGTTCGTACAGTCCTGGGGGAGTAGGTGATTCGGCCAGTACGATGCTGGCGCCCAAACGCAGATGGTTGATCCCCTCGGGCATCGTGCCCGTCTCGAGTAGTGGCAGTGAGAACGTATTGCCGCCGGAAACGATCGGCAGTTCGATCGAGAACCGCTTCGTGATTTCGTCGGCTAGGTAGACCAGATTCGACAGGTTGTCGACGGTCGGTTGGATGCCACCGACGCACGCGAGGTTCGCGCCGATTCCGATCAGTCTGATGCCCTCGATGGGAAGGATTTCAGCGACTACGTCCAACGCCTCCGCCGGCAGGATTCCTTCGCGGAGATCTCCGAGGTCGATCATCAGCACGATGTCGTGGACGACTCCTCGCGTTTGTGCTGCTCTGCCCAGAGCAGCAATCGTCGTCAACTCGGAGTTGAGGCTGATGTCCGCGTAGCGGATCGTGTCGTCGATCTCGTTGAGCGACGGTGCGCGGATCAGCATCAGGGGAACGGTGATGCCGTCGCGGCGAATGCGGGCCAGGTTGTCCAGGCGGGAGTCGGCGATCTGCGTGACGCCGCCGCGGACCATTGCTCGTGCCACTTTGGGGGAGCCGCACGTAGATTTGCTGACACCGGCCACCGATATACCGTGAGCGCTGGACGCCTCGACGAGGACGCGCGCATTCTGTTCGATACGACGCAGGTCGACGGTGATGGTCGGGCCGGTCATGATCTCCCCGTTTTCTCCGAAGGCGGTTCACGGTCCGGGCATTCCAGACCGGACGGTTGGCGTGAGCTGGACAACTTTGCTCCAACTGTTGTGTCGCAGGACACTTACGTGCAGTATGAGGATACAACAGTTTCCTACCAGGCACTCTAGAGGAGCGTCGATGGCTACTCTCGTCAAACACGTACTTCGGCGCAAGCCGGCTTTGCAGATAGACCAGGAGACCGACGCAGATACCAACGGCGGTGAGCTGACCCGCAGTATCGGTTTAGCGCAGTTGTCCATGTTCGGCATCGGCGCCACGATCGGCACCGGTATTTTCTTCGTCCTCTCGCAGGCTGTCCCGGTTGCGGGTCCGGCAGTGATCATCTCCTTCGTTGTTGCCGGTCTCGTCGCGGGACTCACGGCGATCTGTTACGCGGAGTTGGCCGGAGCTGTCCCGGCGTCGGGCTCGTCGTATTCCTACGCTTACGCGACGCTCGGAGAGCTTCCGGCCATGGCCGTCGGCGCGTGTCTGCTTCTCGAGTACGGAGTCTCGGCCGCGGCGGTGTCCGTCGGATGGTCGCAGTATTTGAACCAGCTACTGGGTAATCTCTTCGGGTTCCAGATTCCCGACGCGTTGTCACAAGCGCCGGAACAGGGCGGCATCATCAATCTGCCCGCAGTGATCCTGGTGTGCCTGTGCGGTGTTCTGCTCATCCGCGGCGCCAGCGAATCAGCCAAGGCCAACGCCATCATGGTCTCGATCAAACTCGCAATTCTGCTGCTCTTCATCGTGGTCGGCATCGCCGGATGGAACAGCAATCACTTCGCCGACTTCGCACCGTTCGGATTCAGTGGCGTCATGTCCGCCGCCGGAATCATCTTCTTCTCGTACATCGGCCTCGACGCAGTGTCCACCGCCGGCGAAGAAGTGAAGAACCCTCGTCGCAATCTCCCTCTCGCGATCCTCATTGCGCTCGTGTCCGTCACCGCGATCTACATCGCCGTTGTCGCCGTGGCGATCGGTGCACAGGATTCCGCATCGTTCGAAGGTCAGGAAGCCGGACTGTCCGCCATCCTCGAACAGGTGACCGGATCTACCTGGCCGGGAACACTTCTGGCCGCCGGAGCGGTGATCTCCATCTGCAGCGTCACACTCGTGGTCATCTACGGTCAGACCCGCATCCTGTTCGCGATGTCACGCGACGGCATGATTCCGTCGATCTTCCACAAGGTGAACCCGCGGACTCTGACGCCGGTGCCCAACACCATCATCGTCTGCGTCGTCATCAGCATTCTGGCTGGTTTCATTCCGATCAACTTCCTCGCCGAAATGACCAGCATCGGAACCCTGGTGGCCTTCCTCGTGGTCTCGATCGGGGTCATCATCCTGCGGCGCAGTGACCCGGACCTGCCGCGCAGCTTCAAAGTTCCCGGCTATCCGGTGACGCCGATCCTCTCGATCCTGGGCTGCCTGTGGATCATCAAGGACCTCCGAACCGTCACGATCTACGTGTTCCTCATCTGGGTGACCGTCGCGATCATCTGGTACTTCGCCTACGGTATGAAGCACTCGCGCCTCGGTGCGAAGAACCGCGCCGAACTGGGATCGGAGTCCGAGTCATGACGCTGCTCGCGGGATATGCACCTGACGGTGACGGTTCCGGAACCGTCCATCTTGCAACGCTGTTGGCGCGCTCGTCCGGTGAACCGCTGGTGATCTGCGCGGTGATTCCCTCGCCGCCACCGCCCGGAATGGCGCGTGTCGACGCCGAATACCACCAGCAATTGCGAGCCGAAGCCGAAGCGGCACTGGCGAAAGCGCGGGCAGACATGCCCTCCGACGTCGACGTGACTTATGTCGTGCATGAAGCTCAGTCGACGTCGAGTGGCCTGCTCGATCTCGTTCACGAGCACGAAGCCAAGATGATCGTCCTGGACTCGTCCACAGCCGGGGTGTTCGGCCACGTGGCTCTCGGCAGCGTCACCTCCCGCTTGCTGCACAGCTCCGACGTCCCGGTCGCGCTGGCGCCGAGGGGATTTCGAACCAAGCCCGGTGAGGTGGTTCGCCGCGTCACCGCCGCATACTCGGGCACACCCGATCAGGACGACCTGGTGCTCGCCGCCGCGACCGTGGCTGCGCGTGTCGATGCCGGACTCAGATTGGCGGCGTTTGCAGTTCGTGCAAACGCGCAGTACACGACCACGCTCGGGACCGAGGGGGACTCGCCGGTCATCTCCGAGTGGGCCGAGGTGGTCGAGCGCGAGACCAACGCTGCCTTCGAGAGAGTGCGTGCACTGCCCGAAATACCTGACGTCATGGAATCGGTTATCAGCCATGGCCGTAACTGGGCCGAGGCACTCGAGGGCGTCGAGTGGGATCGAGGTGACGTTCTGACGGTCGGCTCGAGCAAGGCGGGTCCACTGGCCCGGGTCTTCCTCGGCAGTCGGGCAGCGAAGATCGTGCGGTACTCGCCGGTTCCGGTGGTGGTGGTCCCGCGATCCGCGTCGACCCGAATTGTCGATCAGGCCGAAGCGGAATAAAGATCAGGGCCGACGAGCGGAGTGCTTGTCGGCCCTGATCTTTCAGACGGAGCGAGCGAAGAGCGCGGGCTCGGAGCCGGGAACCTGAGAGACCTGCTCTCGGGCAACCAGATGGCGAAGGTGAGCTGCGCCCTCGGAGAGTGCCATCGTCTTGCCCATCGGGGAGATCTCGGCCCACGGCTTGTACCACTTCATCTTTGCCGCGACGTCCCACACCGTGAGCTTGTCGTCGGCGAACTCCTGCAGCAGGTGATCGAGTCGTTCCTGGTGGTGCTCGATCAGCTCGCCGGCGCGACCTCCGACGTCGTCGATCGGAATGCCGTGAGCGCCGAGACCGCGGGTGATGTTCATGTTCTGCACCCGTGCGAGCGAATCGAGGAAATCGGCGAGGGCGTCACGCTCGTCGAGTGGGTACACGAAGTTGCCGACGTGTGGGGTTGTCTTCTGCAGGACGTGGTCGCCGGTGAACATGACGTCGGCGTCGTCGAGGTAGAAGCAGACGTGGCCAGGCGTGTGGCCGGGGGTGTAGACAACGCGGAGGCCGCGGCCGGTCAGCGCGATGATCTCGTCGTCCGCGAGAAGGCGGTCGGGAGCGGACTCGGGGCCCACGGGAGACTCACCCGCGGCAGTCAACCGGAAGGCATCGCGGTCGGCTTTCGGGGCTCCAGCGCGTTCCATGTTCTCGAGCTGGTAGGCCATCCACTCGTCGTCGCGTGCAGTCGACATCTGATCGAACAGGTAGTGGTCGTCCTCGTGCATCGCGATCCAGGCGCCGGATGCCTCGCGGACCCGGCCGCACAGTCCAGTGTGGTCCGGATGGAAGTGCGTGACCACGACGCCTTCGATGTCGGTCACCGAATGCCCGATTTCGGCGAGCCCCGCGTTGAGGCCCTGCCAGCCGTTGTCGTCGCCCCAACCAGCGTCGACCAAGATCAGTCCGCCGGGGGATTCCATGGCGTAGACGAGTGTGTGGCCGAGCGGGTTGTCCGTGATCGGGACAGGAATCTGGAATATGCCATCACCGATGGCTGCCGCACCGTTCATATCAAGTACCTCTTAACGATAAGGGAACGCACTCTTAGTACTTCATGTTTACCGTGCGCTCGATTGGTCGGTGACACAGGTCCTGCCTGGCGGGAGTTCGGCATGATTTCGGTCGACTTCGGATCGGCGAGAGTTTTATCGACTGGGTGGTCTCTTCTGGTTGAAAGATGTTGCTGATTAGTAGATTTCGCACGTTGGTTGCATTGGGAGCGTCGGTCGGTTGGCGGATCCGTCGAGGAACCGCGCACTAGCCTCCGAGGGACAGGCGCGCTGTGCGGTTATCGAGAAAGACGGGTCATGCGTTTTCAGGTTCTGGACATCATTTTCAACCCACCCCATCCAGTGACCGGCGAGGAAGTTGCCCCGTCCGATCGGCTCAACCGCGTCGTCGAACTGGCAGTTCTGGCCGAAGAGTTGGGTATCGATTCGTTCTCGGTGGGCGAGCGCCACGCCGGGCCGGTTCTTTCGTCGGCGCCAACCGTCGTTTTGGGGGCAATTGCGCAGGCCACGGACAGAATCCTGCTCTCGACGGGTGTCACCGTCCTGTCGCTACTCGACCCGATTCGAGTCGCCGAAGATTTCGGAACCATCGATCAGCTGAGCCGGGGACGCCTCGAGATCGTGATCGGCAAGGGCAACGAGGTCCTTCAGTACCCGCTCCTCGGGTTGGATATCGCCAAGCAGTACGAGTACCTCACCGAGAACTATGAACTCCTCAAACTGCTGATCAGCGAGGAAAACGTCAAGTGGGTGGGAACCCACCGACCATCGCTCGAGGACGCGACGACGCTACCGCGTCCGTACGACGGTCCGTTCCGGATCTGGCACGGATCGGCTACCTCGTTCGAGGCCGTCGAACTCGCGGCGAAGTGGGGCGACCCCATCGTCACCGCCAATGCTTTCCAGCCCCGTGAGAACTACAAAGTGCTCATCGACCACTACCGCGAGCAGTACCTGGCGTACGGGCACGACCCGTCCAAGGCGTATGTCGGTTCGGGTTCGGGCGGATTGTTCCTCGCCGACACGACCGAGCAGGCCATCGAAGAGTTCCGTCCGATCTACGAAGGCGCCGTTGCGCAGGCCGACAAACGCAAGCACGATCCCAAAGCCGTCGGAAAGTCGACGAGCTTCCGGACCATCGAGGAAGCCGTCGACCGTGGGCCGGCGTTGGTCGGGTCCTCGGAGCGGGTCGCCGAGAAGATCCTCGATTATCACGAGAGTTACGGCCACGATTTCCAATCGGTGTCCGTCAATCACGTGCTCGACTTCGAGCAGCAGAAGGACACTTTGCGCCGCTTTGCGGAGGAGGTTATCCCGCTGGTGAAGGCCGAACTGTCGACGACGCTGTGGACCTCGGCCGACGAAGATCGGGCGAAGGGTTTCACCGCCGTCGACTGAGCGGAGAAGCCTGACTGTCGGGTAAGCAGGTCCGGCGCTGCGACGGCTCACAAGCTGCAGTAACTTGTTACCGACATCGCGGTCGGTTTTGACTGCAATGAAGGTATCCGTGAGTGGGAGTAGTGCGTTGACGTTGGGTGTGAACTCGCTTCCCGCGAACGAGCTGAGTCAGACGCTGTGGGTCGATCTGTTTCCTTGGCTGGACGACTACGTATCCGATCGTGCGGCGCTGCTCGAGCCGCTGGCCCCGTCGCCTGATTGGTGGTTCAGCGAAGCGCCGTCGTTCACTGTTCTCGAGGTCGATCTCGAGAAGGTTCTCGCCGAGCTGGCGTCCCTCTACATCGCCCACCACGCGGCAGCGGTATTACGAGAGAGCTTTCCGCTCCTTGGTGAAGATCTCCCGCTGGAGGCGTTGAGCCTCGATACCCGCGCAGTGACGGCACTGTCTCGGCTCACCACCGACAAAGCAATCGGCGGACTGCTGACGCACACGACCGCTGAGATCTTCGGCGTGCGCGGAACGAGCGAACAGACGGTGCACGACATAGTGCTCAACCTGTTGGTCTGTGCGGTCATGTCGACTCCGCTCGCCCGCGTCGAGACCGCTGAGGAAGCAGTTGCCCCACCCGCGATCACGGCGCTGCTCGACGATCTCGCGCAGCTCGCAATGTGGCGACGGGTCCGAGGCCAGGACAGCAGACCACTCGTCACCGTCGAGATCGACGACGAATCTCCGGCCTCGATTCAGGAAGTTGCCGCCCGGATCTCGGCTTTGACGCCGAACGATCTGCCCGACACCGACCGAACCGACGCGATGGACGAGATCGACAATCTCTTCTCGCAGCTGGATGAGCGGGAGTCGTTGGTGTTGCGTGAGCGGATCGTGGCGCGAGTGCCGCAGCGCAGGGGAGCGATCGGGGCCAAGCTCGGAGTGGGCTCGGGGCGAGTCGGGCAGATTGAGGCCGACGTGAAAGCCAAACTCAACGCGGCGTGCGGATTCGGGACGGCCGTGGGGAACCTGCTTGCCAGCTTGCGAGTCGAGATTCAGCCGGTGGCTTCGCTTGATCGGCTTCTCGAAGTGCATCCGAGCATCGCGGCGGAGGTGCCTGGTTACGGAGTTCCGCTGTGGTTGGTTCTGGATCGCCTCGATGACTATTTCGAGGTGACTGACGGTTGGGCAGCCGCTCCCGGCGTCGCGGCGGCCAAGAAACGCACTCAAACTTTGCTCGAGGACTTCGAATCGCCCAACGGTGTGGTTGCGCTCGACGACGTCGCCGAAGTGGTATCGATGTCACGCGGCGAACTGGAGAAGTGGCTTGCGTGGTGCGGGGTCGTCGTAGTGGCGGATTCTGCGCTGACGCGTGCGCGTCGGATCTCCGATCTGGCAGTCGGCGCGCTCGAAGCCGTCGGATCGCCGAAGTCCGTCGTCGAGCTAGTGGAGTTGCTGAAGTCCGATCGCAGTGACCGGTCGATCGAGCGCGCGCTCGAGGCCGACGATCGCGTGGCGCTCGACGGCGCAGTCTGGCGGCTGCACGCCTGGGGAAGCGCGGATTCCGTTGGGGAGGAATCGGTTTCTTCGGGAGAGGCTGAAGAAGCCAGTGAGTTCAACATTGGTGGTGACGGGATAGTCCGGCGCAAGCGGACACGCAACACTGCGAAGACGCCAGAGTTGACTCGCCGCCTGTACCGGTCAGGTAGTACGTGGCGGTATCGACTGACCGTGACCGCAGATCATCTGCGGGGCTCCGGGTTTGCTGTACCCGCCGGTGTCGCGGTCGCTGCCGGCTGTGCGCGCGGCGCGAACATCGAGTTGGAGAGTCACCTCGGCGTTCAAGCAGTTCGATGGACCGGAGCGCAGCCGACGTTCGGCACTATCCGCCGATTCCTGCGTGAACTCTCCGCTGTGGAGGGCGAAGACGTGTTGCTCGAGTTGTGGCAAGACGGAACCTTCCGCGTGGTCCGACCGGCGATCGTTCACTCTGACATCGACCCACTACGTCAGGCACTCGCAGAGGTTGGCAATCGCGAGCCATTGCGAACTGCCGAGAGACATGTGGTGCGGATTCTCGCCGAGGCCGTGTGTCTGGACGGCGAAGACCGTCCACGAAAGATACTGCGCGCGTATGAAGATCGTGGTGAAGACGTGGTTCTGGACTTCCTGGAGGCGGCATGGAGGCGCGGCGAAGCATCCGAAATCGACGAGGTAGAGGGTAAGGATGCATCCCATGACTGACGTCGCGGACACCCGCATAGTGGGTACCAAGATCCTTGCTGCGGACGAGTCCCTCGCCGGCGCCATCGGCTTGCACCACACCATCGCGACAGCGCTCGCCGATCTGATCGACAACAGCCTCGACGCCGCGGCCTCCCACGTGCTGATCAGGTTCGTTCAGGACGGCACACGGATCGTGTCGATGATGGTGATCGACAGCGGCTCCGGCATGGACAGTGACACCATTGATTCCGCGATGACCTACGGCCGCCGACGCGACTATGCCGCCGAGGACCTGGGTCATTTCGGTGTAGGGATGAAGGCGGCGTCGTTGAGTCAGGCTCGGTTGCTCCGAGTGTGGTCTCGAAAGTCCGGGCACCCGACGCAGGGCCGCGAGATCGACTCGGCCTCAGTGCAGGGGCGTCAGTCAGTTTCGGTGATCGAGGACCGGCAAGCCGAAGAATTCTTCGACGCAGTCACGCCCCGCTTTCCCTTCGACACCGGAACTGTTGTCGAATGGCGCGGCATCACAACATTTCTCATGTCCGCGCACGCGGACGAGCAGACCAGCTGGCTCGAACAGACCATCAACGACGTGCGCAGTCACCTCGGCGTCGTATTTCACCGTCTCATCGAATCCGGCCGGATCGCTCTGACTGTCGATGTCTTCGACGTCGAAGCGGGACGCGCCGGCGCGCTGCGCACAGTCAGTGCCATCGACCCGTTCCGGTATCCGCGCACCGGCGACCCCAACTACCCTCGGACACTTACCGTGTCGATCGCCGGTGCCACAGTAACCACCGAAGCTCACCTGTGGCCCGCCCGGAGCAATGCACCGGAATTTCGCATCCACGGCGCCCCTGGCCGTGACCAGCAGGGGCTCTACTTCTATCGGCACGATCGACTCCTGCAGATCGGCGGCTGGAACGCGATAGTGCGGGGCCGACCGGACTACGGATTGGCACGAATTGCTGTCGACCTGAACGAATCTCTGCTGCAGCACATCACCATCAATCCCGAGAAATCGGGGGTGACGCTCGACGCCACTGCGTCGGCTGCCTTCGACGGGGCCGTCTTCACGGATGGCAACGGTGGATTCCGTTCATATCTGACCGATGCCGAGCGCGTCGTGCGGGCAGCCCGAAGTTCTGCACCTCGGCCGATCAGCGTCATCGAGCCGGCATCCGGCTTTCCGGAAGACGTGCTCGATTCCTTCAGCGACGCCTTCGAATTCAGCGTCGGTGATGATCCTGTTGCCGTGGGTTGGCGAGCTTTGGCGCGTGATCAGTTCTTCGAAGTCGACCTCAAGACTCGAACTTTGTGGATCAATGCGCGTTTTCGGCGTGATCTGCTCGGACGTCGCAGTCTAGACCCGGCTGATGCTCCGGTGCTCAAGACTCTTGTCTTCCTGTTGGTGAGCGAGATGTTCGAAGGAACGAGAATCAGCGCTCGTCAGAGAGAAAAGACGAAGGCGTGGCAGGAAGTGTTGATTTCCGCAGTGTCAGCGCACCGGGAGCAGGTAGTGCAGTGAGTGATGAAGTATTCCGTGCGGTTGCACGTGAACTCGGTGACGGGTTTCCGCCCGAGAACGTGTTGTACCCGGTCAACGCGCGCCTGCGAGCTAGCTATCCGGACGGCCTGACCATCGCGGACATCATCGATGTGTTCCTCGACGACAATGCTGTCGGTGTACGAACGGCGCTCACTTCGCGTCTGCGGCAGTGGGATGCGGAAAGTGTTGAGACATGGGTGGGTTCGACTACCCCGCAGAGCCCGGAACGGCGGGCTCGGATCTACGACTTGTTGGGGTTGCCGGTCGACGCCCACGCCGAGATGGATGCGCGCTTCCCCCGCGAAGGTGGGCCGGTTGTCATTGCTGCTCAGCAGCCGTGGGACCCCTGGTACACCTCCGAGCGCCGGCGCGAGCACGACTTCTATTGGCGTGCCTACAAGCGAGTTCTAGCCGACAAGAACTGGGACGAAGCAACAATCGGAAAGCTGGACATCGCAACGACCGAGGTTGTGCATCGACTCGCCGACCCAACCAGGCCGGAGCCGTATCAGTCCAAAGGTTTGGTGGTCGGCTACGTCCAGAGCGGGAAGACGGCGAATTTCAGTGGCGTAGTGGCCAAGGCGATCGACGCTGGGTACCGCTTGGTCATCGTTCTGACCGGCACTATCGAGATTCTCCGGAGCCAGACTCAGCGACGCCTCGACATGGAATTGGTCGGTCGTCAAAACATCAGTGCCGGTGTGGACGACGACTACGCCAACGACGAGGACTGGCGAACCGGGAACTTTCTCGAACACGAAATCGATCCGAACAAGACGAATGAAATCCCGGCTATCCGTCGACTCACCACCTCGACCTTTGACTACAAGAGCCTGCTCGCGGGCCTGAGCGCACTGCACTTCGAAACCGTGGATCACTCCCTTCCGCTCAATGATCCGAAGAATCTATACCCCAGCAATATTCGCATCGCGGTCGTGAAGAAGAACGTCTCCAGCCTCAAGAAGCTGGTGGCCGATCTGAAGAAAGTGCCGACCGAACTCGATCAGATTCCTGCCCTGATCATCGACGACGAAGCCGATCAAGCATCGGTGAACACGATCGATCCGAAGAAGATGAAAACCGAGCAGATCGAGCGGACGGCGATCAACGGCCAGATCGCTGAGATCCTCGGTCTACTCAAGCGTGCCCAGTACATCGGTTACACCGCAACACCTTTTGCCAATGTGTTTGTCGATCCGGAAGACAGCGTCAACGTCTTTCCTTCGGACTTCATCGTCAGTCTCGAGCGGCCCGCCCCGTACATGGGTGGTGCGGACTTCCACGATCTCGACGATCTCGAAGGCGACGACAAGACTCCGGCCAATTCGAACCAGAAAGCGTACGTACGGGATCTCCGGGCCGAGTGCGACGAGGATCGTTCTGCCGAACAATTGCGGGCTCTCGACTCGTTTGTCCTGACCGGGGCGATCAAGCTTTTCCGGGAATCGAAGGGCGCCAAGCCGTATCGGCACCACACGATGTTGGTGCACGAATCGGTGAAGCAGGCCGAGCACGACGCGGTGGCCAACGATTTCAAGGCCTTGTGGAAGTCGGCGGGGTACAGCCAGGCAAAGAGTCTCGCGAGGCTTGACAAGCTCTGGGCCGAGGACTTTGCAGTGGTGAGTGCGGCACGGGGCAGTGAACTGCCGAACCCTGAGTCTTTTGTCGAGTTGGAGGAGTTCATCGGCGCCGCCTACGACAAGATTTCCGAGGGTACCAGCCCTGTCATCGTGGTCAATGGTGCGGCGGAGAAGGACTACAAGCAGGATTCCCTCGATTTCCAGGAACGAGGAGTGTGGAAGATCCTTGTCGGCGGAACGAAGCTGAGTCGCGGCTTTACAGTCGAGGGCCTGACCATCACCTACTACACGCGTCGAACGGGCCAAGCTGACACATTGATGCAGATGGGACGATGGTTCGGTTTCCGCCCCGGGTACCGAGACCTGGTGCGCCTGTTCATCGGCCGCACGGTTGGCGGACCCGCCGGCGCGGACTACGACATGTACAAGGCGTTCGAGGCGATCGTTCGGGACGAGCAGGAGTTCCGGAATGAGCTCACTCGGTTCAGCGGTGTGAACGAGAAGGGCGAACCGTGGGTCACTCCACGCGATGTGCCGCCGATGGTGTTTCAGCAGCTGCCGTGGCTCAGACCAACGGCTCGAAACAAGATGTTCAACGCCGATCTGGTTTATCGAGGCATGGGTGGTGAAAGTTTCAGCTTCACGATGCAGCCCCCGCGAGGCGACGGTTCGATCAACGCTCGGCACTTCGAGGCGGTTGCACCTTTGTTGAAGTCGTTGGACGAAAGTGGGTCCTTCAATTTCGTTGACAAGGATGATGTTTCGCGATCGTTCACTGCGCGATACGGCATCGTCCCTGCCCGTGTGGTGTTGGCGGCCGTCGACCAGTTCGAGTGGGCGAACGGGTGGGATTTCGGTCCCCACCGCGAAGCGCTCTCGACCGCAATCGAATCCGGATTGCTCGAAGACTTCGCAGTTCTGCTTCCGTACCCCAAGACCCGGGAGCCGATCGAGATCAAGGGTTGGCACGAGAAACTTCCGATCGTCAATCGCAAACGCCAGGAACGCGAGTACCGAACAGGTTTCACCGGTACGGCCGTTCGTGAGCGCGATGCGATCGAGCACATTGCGGGCAGCCCGAAGAAGAACGGTGGACCGCTTGCGGGTGCTCTTCATCGGAAGACTCGCGGTGCATTGATTCTGGTATTTGCGAACGATCCGGCTCCTCGTCAGTTGAAACGGGCACAGGCTGGTCCCGTGGACTCGCGCGATTTTGCGACGTTGTTCTCGTACGCGCTTCCGCACGCGGCGGAGCCGTTGGGGCGAATCGGTTTTCGGGTCAAGCAGTCGGGGACAGGGGCGATCGTCGATGCGAACTAGGTGTGTTGTGGTGGGAGACAGGAATGGGTTCTGATGGCTAAGACGATTGCGACAATCAACCTCAAGGGCGGCGTCGGTAAGACGACGATCACCGCGGGGTTGGCCGAGTTCATGTCGCTCGAATTCGGTCAGCGCGTGCTGCTGATCGACCTCGATGCGCAGATCAATCTCACGACGATGATGATCAGTGAGGATCACTGGCTCGAACTCAACAAGCAAGGGCTGACCAGCGCAACCATTTTCCGTGACGCTGTCGATGGCACGTCGAACTTCGATCTCGAAGCTTCGATTCAGCGCGGAGTCTCGCCGGTCAAGCGAGTGACGGGTGTGGATCTGCTTCCCTCATCTCTCGATTTGATCGAGCTGCAGGAGGAGATCAGTGCCCTTCGGGTTGCTGATCGGAACTCCACCAAGCCGGTTGAATTGTTGAGGGATGCCGTCGCCCCGGTGATGCCGTACTACGACTATGTTCTGATCGATTGCCCGCCGAATCTCGGGCCGATCACACTCAACGGATTGGCCATGGCTGACGGCTACGTGATCCCCACGATCCCGGATGTACTCTCCACGTACGGCATTCCGCAGATCCAGACGCACATCGCGAAGTTCGGCAAAGAACTCGGCCGTGAACTCTTCGAACTCGGGTTGGTGATCACCAAGTACAAGTCCAACTCGGCGGTGCACCGCACGACTGTGCGAAACCTTCGACGCGATCCCAACGTCCCTCACGTATTGCCGGAATATCTCGCGGAGTCGAATCAGATTGCCGCGTCGGCGGAGTTTCACCCGTACAGCACTTTGAAGGTGAAGTACGGCAATGCAGGTCAGTTCGATCAGATGCGTGCAATTACGCAGAACATTCTCACGGAAGCGCAGGCGAAGCTATGAGTGCGGGTATCGATGAGGCGCGTCGTCGGGTGCAGGTGCAGGAGACCGGTGCCGCGCTCTTGAAGTTGGGTGCAACTAATGCCTCGGCCTCGGTGTTGCTGGCCAAGCTGGTTCAGGTAGTCGCGGAGGAAGCTGCCCGTACCCCGCGGTTCGCGAAGGCAATCGAAAGCGCTTTCGCAGTTCCGTCGGATGGATCCGCAGCTGTGGTACCTGCTCCTGCGCCGGCGCCGCGCCGTCGTGCTGCGGCTCCGAAGGTGAAGCGGGAGCCCGGCGCTTTCGATCCGTTCGAGGTCTTCAAGGCGGACGGGGAAGAGGTTCTGTTGGAGCGTCTTTCAGCACTCGATGCTGACGGGATCAAGGACATCATCGCGGAACAGGAAATGGATACCCACAAGGAGACGGGTCGCAAACGCAAGGTGGATGTGCTTGCGGTTTGGACAGTTGAGAGGGTGAAGGCACTCACCTCGAAAGGGAATGCATTCCGGTAGGGGCTCCGCCACATGCGTCTTTTTGGTAGCGGGCGCCACCAGAAAGACGCACCGGTTCGCCGAACTACTTCATCGGTGGATAGCGACCCCCGGAGTGGCTTTGAATCGTTCCGCGCGGCGCCGGCTAGTGTGTGAACTTGCGGGTTGAACACTTACGAGGAAGGCGCATAGTGGCACCTTCGGTGATCTCCGAGTTTCTTGACCCATCGCCCGCCGCGCTGGCGGCGCAATGGAAGTCGGTACTCGCACGACAGGAGGTACCGAAGGGAAGCCGACAGGTTTCGTTCGTTCCAAGCGAGGTCGTGTTGTCGCTCTGTGCATCGCTGTTGGTTGACCATCGCCGGTTCGGTAGCTCCTCTGCACATCGTGCGGGAATGCCGGTCCAGCATCTTGCGCGTCTGTTCAAGCGTCGGCCCACGAGCTTTATCGCAAAGATGGCGAACCTGGATGGAACACGTAGTCATGGCGGGCGGCATGAGGTCGAAGTCGCGTCGTTGATGCTTTCGGACAGCGCGTTGATGCAGGACGTATACCTTCGAATTCTGCGATCGGCGCGTTCCCACGGAATTGACGAACATGTGTTGCCGGACTTCCTCGAATTGGAAAGCGGCGAAACGCTGTGGTTGGTGGGACAAGAAGAGCTAGTCCAAAGTGAGATCGAGAGATCCTTGGAGCAGTCGCTTGAAAAGTGGTCTAGCGAGCGTAACGATATCCCCATCGCGACCACTCAGCGATTGCTGACCTCCAGAGTTCGAATCGGCCAGCATCGGTTCGCCGCTGGCGTACTCAGCAATCACGAGCACCGCTGCGTGTTCTGTGGCCTTAGCGCGAATGTCGGGGGCCGACGCCGGCCGCGCCTCCTTACTGCAAGCCATATCAAGCCCTGGCGAGACAGCACTGACAAAGAGCGACTTGACCGTCGCAACGGCTTCACCGCGTGCCCGACACATGACATTGCCTTCGATACGGGGCTCATCACCGTCGACGAGGACTTGAACCTCCACTACGCGCCCGGCGTCGAGAGCGATATGGAGATCGAAAGTCCGCTTCGCGCCGCACTCGGGAAGCCACCTCTGAGAGACCGATTGATCTTGCCGGACAAGGCGGAGCGTCCGGATGTTGTCTATCTGGACTGGCACCGCACGCAGATCTATGTCGCTTCGTGACAAACACCAACGAGCGCTCTGCGTAGCTGGTCGAAGATGGGCCAGTCTATTTGACTTGGGTAATTCCAAGATCGCCGTCGACGGCGTCTGCTTCATCGCCGCACGCACAGTCACAGTCTCCGCCGCAACCGCCGGGATTGCAGTCGCCGGCGTAGCTGTCGTCGTCTTCGTCGCAGTCGAGGGTGCCGCCGAAGGACTCAGCAAAATCGTCGTCGAGTTCGTGAGTGAAGTCGTGAACCTCGTCGATCAGGTTCAGCAGATGCTGCGGCGCGAAGGGATCGGCGTCGAGCATCGTGGAGACCAGTAGGTGGTCGCCGCTGAAGGCGAAGCGCAGGCGCGGCCATTCCTGCGCGAGTTCGATCAGTCGAGTCGCAGCATGCGAGGGATTGCCGAGGCCGGTCAGAACCGAAGACCAGACGTTGATCTGAGGGCCGTCATCCGCAACTGTCACGTAGACGACAAACCCGTGAACCGGCACGACGATGTCGCCGTCGTCATCGGTGGCAGGCTCACTGCCCAGTAGTTCGGCGAGAGTTTGAACGCACAGGCGAACCAATTCGTCGCGCTCGTCCGTCACCAAGGCAATTGCGCCGTTGATGTGGAGGGGCTGGTCGGCGGTCGTGTGTTGGTCGCTCATGGATCCTCATGTTCTGTGCCAGTCCGAGCAGGCGCTGGGCACTGTTTTCGTGCGGTAGCTGTCAGGTCTACGGTAATCGGCGCACACTATTGTCCGCGCAGTGGATGATCAAAGATGCCTGGGTAGGTCCGTGTTGATCTGGACTTGACAGCCGACCAGCGACGAGATGCGAGCCCCGACAAATCGGGCAACCTTGTGGCAGTGAGTATCTCGGCTGTCGGTAGGTAGATCTAGCCTCCATACATGACGGGTCAGCGAGTTCGGCGAGCTTCACATCTGCGTTTGGTACCTGCATATCAAGCGACGCAAAGCCAGATGAAGGTCCTTACGCCGAGGCAGATGCGGAATCAGCGTCGACGGCCGGAGGTGGCGAACTTTGTCATGCGGATCGAACTCGATTGCATCACGCCGCCTATTTGGAGACGGTTTTCGGTTCCGTCGAATATCGAACTGGACCAACTTCATTCGATAGTGCAGGCGGTGATGGGGTGGGGAGATCAACACGCTCATCAATGGGTGAGTGTCCATCATTCAACGGACAATGGCCCAGATCGGTATATCGCGCCAGAGGTGATCGAGCGCGACGGATACCAGGAAGACGAGTTTGGTGAGGACGAAGTCCGGATCGACGAGGCAGTAACCGCGGTCGGGGAG
This sequence comes from Rhodococcus sp. P-2, assembly GCF_016598535.1. Taxonomy (GTDB): domain Bacteria; phylum Actinomycetota; class Actinomycetes; order Mycobacteriales; family Mycobacteriaceae; genus Rhodococcus_F; species Rhodococcus_F baikonurensis. Next base: position 5,900,247 of record NZ_CP066779.1, read on the forward strand.
TACGTCCGTTATGAGTACAACGCCCGCGCACGGTGGAGTCACACGTTGGTTCTCGAGCAGATTGTCGAAGACCAGCCGATTTCTGAGCCATCCTGTCTCGACGGCGAGAGAGCGTGCCCGCCGGAGGATTCTGGCGGTCCGATCGGGTATCGCGAGTTCCTGAACGTGCAGGCGAGTACCGGACTGTTCGATCCCGAACGTTTTGTTCCCGCAGAGTCCAATGCAGCAGTCACCATTGCAGTGGCACTGCATAAATCACCGCCCGTGGAAAGCTCGCTGTTCGAGAATTTCTTGCGCCGCCTGTCGGTTCATTCCGCACCGAAACTGTTTGCCGCAGTCGCCAAATCGGAGCTTCGCGGTGGATATGACAACTATTTCGAGGTGATGCGTGAGGGAGCAACCTGCCAACTGCTGTGGCTGCTGCACTCCGCGCGAGTCGGTGGGATTGCGTTGACGGCGTCCGGGGCACTTCCTTCGGACCATATTGCGGACGCCCGAGACGAACTCGATTGGGGCAGTGACTGGATCGATGTCACGGCAGGGAGTGACTCGCAATTGGCAGTACTCGTTGAAGCCGCCAAGACACTGGGATTTGTCCGGAAACTCCGAGGCACTTTGATTCTGACTCGACTCGGCGCGTCAGTGCTTGCATATGAAGGCGAGCTGTGGCGTCACATCGTGACGGCCATGCCGTTGGGAAAGGGTGAGTTGGCGCAGGAAGCCGGCCGAATTCTGTTCCTTACGTTGGCTGCCGGCTTGTCGGAGTCCGAACGTAGTGAAGTGATGATCGAAGGCCTCACGGCATTGGGTTGGTCGACAACAGACGGAACGCGACTCGGGGACGACGATTGGACGTGGATGGTGCGAGACACTCTCGTGTACCTGCGAATGATCGGGGCGATTGTCTCCAATCCGCTGGACCAGCATGTTTCCGCCGATCCCGAGTGGGGCCGACGGTTTGCCAGGATGGTCCTGTCGATGTAGGTACGCGATCGAATCGAGCATCGATTTCAATCGATGCGGAGTTGTTATATGCGCTGGAAGCGCACGATTTTACTGCGGCGGAAACATGAATATTTTCGGGTGGGAAAATATCGGAGTTTTTGTTCGAAATTGCCATCATGCTATGGTCGATTCTCAGTTGTTGAATTGCGTGGTAGAGCCAAAAGCTTGCGCAGAAACTTTATTTTGTGGAGGTTGGGTTTCCGAAAAGACGAAGTGCGTGTTGCTAGTCAATTGAATATGTGACCGGTGTTGGTATGGCGGTCGCTCCTAGGGCGTGCAGAAACGAAGCGCAAAGATCCTGAACAGGAGTTTTGTGCTTTGCTCTGCCGATTATGTGCGAAGGATGTGGCATGTGACGGGGTCCGACATGGTCCAGTTCAGTACCTTGGTAATTGTTTCACTGCTTGTTGCTTTTTATGGTGGAACATTTCTGATTTCTCTTCGTATTGGTAAGAAACAGGAAAATGCCGACGGTTTTATGACCGCCGGAAACAAATTAGGATTTGGTGTTTCGGCCGCGAGCATGACGGCCACCTGGATTTGGGCGTCGTCGATGTACGCATCTGCCACTTCTGGCTACACCTACGGAATCTCCGGCCCCATTCACTACGGTTTATGGGGCGCGTTGATGATTCTCTTCATTTATCCGTTTGGCCAGCGAATTCGCAAAGTAGCGCCGAAAGCCCACACCCTGGCTGAGGTCATGTACGCGCGGCACGGACGCTCGAGTCAGCTGATGCTCGCGGGCTCCAATATCGTCGGTAGTCTCATCAGTTTGATGTCGAACTTCCTCGCTGGTGGTCTGCTGATCGCGTTGCTTTCGCCGTTCAACTTCATCCAGGGTGTGTTCATCGTTGCGCTGGGCGTTTTGCTGTACACGTTGTGGTCGGGCTTCCGCGCTTCGGTGTTGACCGACTTCGTTCAGCTGATCGGAATGCTCGGTGCGGTAGCGGTTTTGGTGCCGTTCATCTTCTTTGCGGCAGGGTTCCCGGCAGCCTTCGAATCCGGGGCAGGCAACCTTACTGCTGAGCAGGGCAACTTCTTCTCGAGCGTTGCCTTCTTCGAGCAGGGCGCGCCGTACATCGCGGCAGTTCTTGCCTACGCAATCGGCAACCAGACCATTGCCCAACGTCTGTTCGCGGTCCGCGAAGACCTGATCAAGCCCACCTTCATCACCGCAACCGTCGGATACGGCGCAACGGTCATTGGTGTCGGAATGCTGGGTGTTCTCGCTCTATACCTCGGAATCGAGCCGATGGATGGTGACGTCAACAATCTGATTCCGCAGATGGCCGCGTCGTACCTGCCCGGAATTTTGCTGGCTGTCTTCTTTGTCATGATCATCGGCGCGCTGTCATCGACGGCGGACTCGGACCTTGCTGCGCTCTCGTCCATCGTGATGACCGACGTTTACGGCCAAGCCGTCGCAGGCAAGGCTAATGCGAACCCTCGACGGATGCTGCTAATCGGCCGAGTAACGATGATTGTTGCCACGGCGGCGGCTATCTCCTTGGCAAGTCTGCAACTGAGCATTCTGGATCTGTTGGTGTTCGTCGGCGCGCTGTGGGGCGCGCTGGTGTTCCCGGTTATCGCAAGCTTCTATTGGGGAAAGGTCACCAACAAGGCCTTCACTGTGTCGGTGCTGGTGGCTCTTGCTGCCTTCTTGCCCGTCCGATTCAGTTGGGTGCCGATGGATGGGATGTTCGGGCTCTTCTCCGACATCGTTGCCGTTATCGGTATCGGAGTGGTGCTGGGACTCATGACATTTGGATTCTTCGGTCTGAAGGTTGCGCAGATCGTCGGCGGCCTGGCGATCGTGCTGTCCGCGCCGTTCGCGATCGGCTTCCTGCACGACTACCCAACGCTCAGCGGATCCTTGGTGGCCTATGCCGTCAGTACCGTCGTGTGCTTTGCGATGTCCGTCAATCAGCGTGAGACGTTCGATTTCGAACTGATCAAGCAGCGGACGGGAGACTTCGACGAGGAGGAGTTTCCTGCCGTGGGAGCGTCCGGAAAGTAACCGTCGAGACAAGTGGAAGGAATACGAATGAGTACAGCTCTACTGACCATTTACGTTCTGATCTGGCCGGCGTTGGTGCTGGTTGTCTTGGGAGTCATCAGCAAGGGATTCTTCAAAGATTGGGCAACTGCCCGCCGAAACGGTGAAGATCTGGTCTAGCTGTTCACGCCGCCACCGACGCACTTGCTGTCGGTGGCGGCGGTCATATTGCGTCGGACACAGGGATCGGCGTTATAGTTGCCCAGTGCAACACGACGGAGCAATGGCGCTCACCGGTCCACCAGCCGTTCATGACGAGCTGGTGCACCTGACGCGGCAGCTGATGACGGGGGATCGGCATTCCGATGACCACCCGTCGATCGCGCAGCATTCCTTCCTCTCCTTCATCGGCCGCAACGACGGCTGCAAGGCCACGGAGATCTCAGAAGTCTTCGGCGTCAACCGCTCGACCATCTCGCGCCAAGTTCGCGGCTGCATCGAGGCAGGCTGGGTGTATGCCGATCCGGGATCCGTTCGTCAGGGCAATCCGCTACATCTCACGGAGGCTGGCCGCAAATACCTCGACGCCGCCGACGCGCGTCGGCTCGACCAAGTCGCCGGCAGGCTGCACGATTGGACCGAGTCCGAGGTCGCAGACTTCGCCCGCGCACTCCACCGCTTCAGAATCAGCATCGAATCGCAGACCAACGGAGATGACACCCTGTGAGTGAGTACAGCGCCAAAGCCCAGTTCACCATCTCCGACAATGAGTCTGTGGTGCACACCGTCTTCACTCACGCCGAGCGCACGCCAGATCTGACGGTGTTCTCCCGCCCCAAGGGAGAGGATTGGGTAGACGTCACAGCCAAAGAGTTTGCCGAGCAGGTCACCGGCGTCGCAAACGGTCTCATTGCAGCCGGGGTGCAGGCAGGCGACCGCGTCGCACTGCTCTCCGCGACCCGATACGAGTGGACGCTGTTCGACTTCGCCATCTGGGCTGCGGGCGCGGCTACCGTCCCGATCTACGATTCGTCGTCTCAGGGCCAGGTCAGCTGGATCCTCGAAGACTCCGAGGCCGTCATCGCGATCGTCGAAACCGGCGCGCACGAGCAGCTGTTCCAGGACGCGCCGAGCTCTCTCAAAGCCGTTATGCAGATCGACGACGGAGCAGTCGAAAAGCTGACCGCACAGGGCGCCGACGTAGACGACACCGAGCTGAAGAAGCGGCTCGCGGGCATCAAGGCCGACGATCTGGCGTCGCTCGTCTACACCTCCGGCACGACAGGTCGTCCCAAAGGATGCATCCTCACGCATCGCAACTTCCTGTCCGAGGTGCGCGGGATTCTGACGGCATCGATCGGCAAGGTGGCGGTTCCGGGAAACCGAGTCCTGACCTTCCTGCCGCTCGCTCACGTGCTGGCTCGCGCGGTGTCCCTCGCGACGTTCGAAGCTGGTGCGTCGCAGGCGCACTGGTCCGACTTTGCCACCATTACAACTCAATTCGAGCGGTACAAGCCCAACACCATCCTCGGTGTTCCGCGTGTCTTCGAAAAAGTTCGTGACGGCGCAGCACGCAAGGCGGAGTCCGGTGGAAAGATTCCCGGCGCGATCTTCGCCTTCGCCGAAGCCACCGCCAAGGAGTACAGCCAAGCTCTCGACAAGGGCGGTCCTTCGCTGATCTTGAAGGCGAAGCACGCAGTGGCAGACAAGCTCGTGTATTCGAAGCTTCGTGAGGCTCTCGGCGGCGAGTGCTGGTTCGCGATCTCCGGCGGCGGCGCCCTCACTCCTGAGTTGGGACACTTCTTCCGTGGGCTCGGAGTTCCGATCTACGAAGGCTATGGCCTCACCGAAACCACTGCGGCGCACTGCGTCAACGTGCCGGGTGCTCAGAAGATCGGAACCGTCGGACAGCCGATGGGCGGCAACGGGGTTCGCATCGCCGAGGACGGCGAGATCGAACTCAACGGCGGGGTTGTCTTCAAGGGCTACTGGAAGAACGACAAGGCCACCGAAGAGTCGTTTGTCAACGGCTGGATGCGCACCGGGGATCTCGGTGAACTCGACAGCGACGGTTACCTTTCCATCACGGGACGCAAGAAGGATCTACTGGTGACGGCGGGCGGCAAGAACGTCTCGCCCGGCCCGATGGAAGACCGTATCCGTTCGCATTCCATCGTCTCGCAGGCAGTCGTCGTCGGCGACGGGAAGACCTACATCACGGCGCTGCTGACCGTCGACCCCGAGGTGTTCGAGAAGTGGAAGGCGGAGAACGGTAAGCCTTCTGGCGCGACCGTCGCCGAACTACGTGACGACAAGGACCTTCGAGCGGAGCTGCAGAAGGCTGTCGACGACGCCAATGCCACTGTCTCGCATGCGGAGTCGATCAAGAAGTTCGTCATTCTCGATCGCGATCTGACCGAGGAAGACGGTGAGATGACAGCGACGCTCAAGATCAAGCGCAATGTCGTCGTCGATCGGTTCTCGAAGGAGATCGAAGGAATGTACGCGAAGAGCTAGGCGCGTTTGGGGAACTGCTCGCGGTAAGCCATCACGTCATCGAGGCGGAACCTGCGGTGGGTGCCGCGTAGTTCGATCGGGAGTTTCCCGGCGTCGGCGAGTTTGCGCACATACGTGTCCGAAACGCCGAGGATCTCTGCTGCCTGCGAGGTGGTGAGGAGTTCTGCGACGGGCCCGAGGGCGACGCTGTCGCCGGCAGCGAGGTAGGTCAGGAGCTGCACGACGGCGTCGCCGACCGATGGCGGAATCTCGATGCTCACGCCGTCGAACACCAGCGTGGTCGTGTCCGTCGAGGTTGCGGCTCTCTCGGCCAGAGCTGTCTTGATTCGCTCGGCAGCGTCGCCGTCGACTGCGGAAACGATGTGGTCGATGCTCACGCGGTATATCTCCGATCGAAGGCAGTGTCGCAAGCATAGACAGCGACAGTGTCCGTCGGCACGCTGGCTAGCGCCGTGTGCGTTGCATTACATGAGTGCCGTGAGTGGAAAACTATTTACCCACGTAGATCGGAATTCGAAGGTTTTGGCGCCCAAAGATATTCGACTCGACGCATATGTAACTCACCAAATTTGGTGTACCCGCAAGTAACATCCTGAGCGTGGCTAGACGATCGGTAACGGTGAGATTCGACGTAGAGGAACTGAGGGCCCTAGAGACCCTCCAAGAGCTCACGGGCGCGGACATTTCCAGCGTCATACGTGAAGCTGTGATCGAACATGCTCGTCGATGTGTTGTGCAGGGAAAGCCCCGCGACATCACCGAGCGACGTAAATCGCTGACCTTGCAGGAAGCCTTCGCCAAGTACTCCGCGTTGTGCACGGACGAGGAGCGGGAAGCGTCGTAGCGCTCTGTCGATGCGGCGGTGACTGGTTGAGTTCACAGTGATTCTGACTGTGGCGCTGGGTAGTTCGTTCGAGGAATATTGCGGCAACAGAAGTGTTGCGTAGACCTCTGACAGGAGCTGGCCAGTGACGGACGTCCTCGAAATCTCCACCGATGTATTGGTGATCGGTGGTGGCCCCGCCGGCGCATGGGCAGCGTTGCGCGCGGCCAAGGCCGGTGCAGACGTCGTCCTGGTCGACAAGGGCTATTGCGGAACGAGTGGCGCAACGGCCCCCTCCGGAACGGGTGTTTGGTACGTCGAACCGGATGCGACTGCACGTGAGCGGGCAAAGGCCGGACGCGAGGCGCTCGGCGGATATCTGGCCGACCACCACTGGATGGACCGCGTTCTCGAGCAGACCTACTCCAACATGGATCTCCTCGCGGTAGAGGGCAGATATCCCTTCCCCGTCGACACCAGCACGGGCAAGCAGATACGCACCGGCTTGCAGGGGCCTGAGTACATGCGGCGGATGCGCACCTGGATTCGTCGGGCCGGGGTGCGCATCCTCGACCATTCGCCGGCGCTGGAGTTGTTGGTGGACGACGCCGGGCGAGTTCGCGGAGCTGCGGGCTACCAACGCCACGAGCACCAGGACTACCGCGTTTCGGCAGGCGCCGTAGTGGTCGCCAGCGGAGGTTGTGCGTTTCTGTCCGGTGCGTTGGGCACCAATGTCGATACCGGTGACGGTGCATTGATGGCAGCCGAAGTCGGAGCGGAGTTCTCCGGCATGGAGTTCTCCAACGCGTACGGAGTCGCAGCGGCCGGATCGACGATCACCAAGACGGCTTACTACGCGTACGCGACGTTCTTCCACGCCGACGGAAGCGTGCTCGAAGGTGCCGGTTCGGCGAAGGGGAGGTCCGTCATCGCCAGCACGTTGCGGAATGAGCCGGTCTTCGCGCAGATCGATCGGGCCGACGCTGAGGTGCAGCGTCGAATGAGGCTGGGGCAACCCAACTTCTTCCTGCAATTCGATCGCCGCGGAATCGATCCCTTCACTGACAAATTCGAGGTCGGCATGCTCGCTGAAGGCACGGTGCGCGGCACGGGGGGAATCAACGTGGTCGACGACGATTGCGCGTCATCGGTTCCAGGACTGTTTGCCGCCGGGGACGCTGCGACCCGAGAGCGAATCTGCGGAGGGTTTACCGGCGGGGGAAGTCACAACGCCGCGTGGGCGATGTCTTCTGGTTCGTGGGCGGGCACCGGCGCCGCGCGCTATGCGCTGTCGGTCGGACGCGGGGCTACCAGTGGTCTACGCGGAGCCGGAACCGTCGGATTGCGTAATCCGGTACGAACCGGGTTTGCTGCCGACGATGTGGTGAAAGCTGCTCAGGCGCAGCTGATTCCCTTCGACAAGAACTACCTCCGCAGCGGTGATCGAGTATCCGCAGCGCTCGGTGAGCTCGAATCGCTGTGGGGTGCAGTGAGTGCGGATCTGGGCGCGGATCCAGCGGGTCGGATGGCGGCGCGGCAGGCTGCCGCAATCACGGCCGTCGGTCGCTGGATGTATCACTCGACGCTGGCGCGGACCGAGACTCGGGGAATGAGCAAGCGGGACGATTATCCCGAACTCGATGTGACGCAGCACCATCACGTTCTTACCGGCGGTTTGGATTCGGTGTGGACCCGAACTTCTGAATCTGCCGGGTCTGCACTGGTGACGTCATGATCGAGCTGGTGTCTGCGCCTGACTGCATTGGCTGCGACAAGTGCGTAGACGTCTGTCCCACAGATGTTTTCGATCGGACGCGGTCGGGCGTCCCGGTGATAGCGCGCCAATCGGATTGCCAGACCTGCTTCATGTGTGAGGCATATTGCCCGACGGATGCGCTATACGTGCATCCGCAATCCACACCGCTGGAAACGGCCGACGTGATCGAGGAAGATCACGTCGGCCGCTACCGAGAGAAAATCGGATGGGGCAAAGGGAGGGCGCCCGGGTCGCTGACTGCGGTGGGTCCCGAGGTGCCCCGTCCGGTCACGACCTGACGAGAATCTTGACTGCAGTGTCGTTGTGCTCGATCAGAGTGGTGAACCCTTCGGCGATCAACTCTTCGAGCTGAATACGACCGGTGATGAACGGGGCCAGATCGACGACACCGTCCTGGACCATCTTGATGACCGCTTCATGGTCGCGTACATACGCGATGGTTCCGCGTAGATCGATTTCCTTGAGGACCAGCTTCTGCATGTCGATGGTCGCAGGCTTGCCCCAAATCGACACGTTGACAACAACTCCAGCAGGCCGGACCGTGTCGAGCATGGTGTCGAGGACCGCGTTGACGCCTGCGCACTCGAAGCCGATGTCCGCGCCGATGCCTCCGCTGAGTTCGAGGACACGCGCTTTGACGTCTTCGGTGGTGGGATCGATGACGTAGTCGGCGACGCCACTGGAGAGGGCCTTGGCCTTGCGGGCTTCGCTGAGTTCGGTGACGATCGTCGTGACACCCAGCCCATTGAGAACTGCCGCAACGAGGAGTCCGATCGGTCCAGCTCCGCCCACGATGGCGACGTTGCCGCTTTCGGCTCCACTGCGTACGACTGCGTGATGAGCGACACTCAACGGTTCGATGAGAGCTGCCTCGTCGAGCGGGATGTTGCCGATCTTGTGGATCCATCGACGATCGACGACGACCTTCTCACTGAGCCCGCCACCTCCGCCGGCCAAGCCGATGAACCCCATCTTCGTACACAGGTGGTAGTTGCCCGCCTTGCACGGGGCGCACTCGTTGCAGACGAAGTACGGCTCGACGACGACATTTTCGCCGACCTCGACGTCCGTGACACCTTCGCCGACCTCTTCGACGGTGCCGGAGAACTCGTGGCCCATCGTGACCGGCGCATTCTCGTGTGAGAGTGGATGCGGGTGTCCGGGTGCGGAGATGAAGATCGGTCCCTCGAGGTACTCGTGGAGATCGGTGCCGCAGATTCCGCACCATGCGACCTTCAGCTTGACTGTTCCTGGCCGCAATTCGGGCTCAGGGATCTCTTCGATCCGGATGTCTTTCTGCCCGTGGAACCGTGCTGCCTTCATTGATCCGCACCTCACTTCGTTGTGAATCCCCTGGTAGATCGACGTTAGGCCGATTATCGGCGCGGGTGAAGGGTTGCAACGGAATGCAATGGGGTGGAACCGATCGGTGCTGGGGAGCGTCTAATCCTGTGAGCGGGCCGCGAATGAGGGGAGTGCTGTGGGAGTGAGGGGTGCAGTGGTCTTGGTCGCGGCCGCACTGTTGGTCGGGGGTTGTTCCTCAACGGTCGAGGGGCATGCAGTAGGAGCTGTCGAGGCTGTCGGGCTATTCGACCCTTGTAGCGGGATTAGCGACAGCGCCTTGCGCCACGTCGGCGTCGATCCGGCGACTGAAGAACGCGGGATTCTTGGAGTTCAGATTCCACGATTCGAAATCTGCTCATGGAAAGGGACGGGAATTTCGCTGAGCGTCTGGTCAACTGACTATTCTCTCGACGAAGTCGAAGCGAACACCAACAATGCCGATGTTACGACTGTGAGTGTTCATGGCGGCCCTGCTATCCAATTCGGCCAGCGGGACGATGACACCGGGCGGATTTGCTCGGTAGCTTGGACGACCAATCAGGGGGTGCTGATCGTTCGGATCGCCCCAGATTTCGGTGAGACACCGGTCGACCCGTGTGGACTCGCCGCGAAGTCTGCCGACAAACTCTTCCCGGAGCTCCCCAGATGAATCGCTCGCTTGATGAAGGTGGTGCTACGAATGAGTTCATTTGAGAGCTACGGGGCCGAGGTTTCGTTCTCGCTGGATCCGGACACGGCGCGATTGCTAGTTACGGCTTGCGGCGAATACCGAATGACATTGGAGCATTTGTCTGTTGCTGCTGGGAAACTGAGTTGGGTTGGTGGTTTCGGGACGCTCGAATCAGGTCGAGCACTGCAGGTTAAGTTCGAGGAGAAAGCGGTCGGCGGCCCCGATGCGCTGGTCGATGTGTTGGCGAGTCATATCGCGGTCGTGGAGGCAATGCAAGCTCAGTTTCAAGCCTGCATCGACAACGCATTGGATCAGGAGTCGTCGAACGTCTCGACTTTGAGGTCGATCGACCAACCGAACTGAGTCAATGGATGTGTTGCTGCCAATCGGCCGGGACACGACCCTTAGGCCCCGGCGTTGGCTGATCTACGGGATGTGAAGTGGGCGCAGCCAATTCCGGTCCGTCGTATGCCTCGTTGGTTTCGAAGCTCCAGAACCAATCCTCGCCAGGTTCGTAGCTCTGCATGAATGGATGCTTCGTCGAGGCCGCATGCTTGCTCGCGTGCTGTGACGGTGAGGAGTCGCAACAACCGACGTGACCACACTGCGCGCATCGACGCAGGTGCACCCACCAACCGCCGCTCGCATCGCATTCGACGCATCCCGCGCCACTGGGCGGCACGCTCGGATCGATCCCCGCTGGAAGTCCGTCGGTCATGGTCCACCCTCTCGCTGACTGAAGTCGGTCATTTCATCGTGCGCTTTGCCTACCGGCCGTGCAAGGGCGACTAGTCGTCGCGCGTATCCCGCGGTGGGCCCGCGATAGGCAACAAAACTCTGAACCGGGTGTTACCGGGCTCCGACGTCACCCGCAGTTCGCCACGGTGCTTGCCAACCACAATTCGCCACGAAATATCAAGACCGAGACCGGTTCCCTCGCCAACAGGCTTAGTCGTGAAGAACGGTTCGAAGATCCTGTCGATGACGTCATCGGGAATCCCGGCACCGGTGTCGCAGATCTCGATGCACACGCGGTCGCCATCGCGGCTTGTCCGAACGGTGAGTGTTCCCGACCCGTCCATGGCAGACACCGCATTGTCGATGAGGTTGGTCCACACCTGATTGAGTTCGGCGGCGTACGCGTCGATCGGTGGCAGCGCGAGGTCGTATTCCTTGACGACTTCGATTCCGCTTCCGATCTTTTGCCCCAACATGATCAACGTGCTGTCGAGCAGTTCGTGGACGTCGATGGTCTGGAAGGGAGCGCGGTCCATCTGTGAATACTGTTTCGCCGCACCAACTAGCGTCGAGATTCTCGTTGTGGAATCTGCGATTTCGTTCATCAGGAGTTCGGATTCGATGGTGTAATTCAGCCAGCGAATTGCGCCTTCCAGCACCGACTCGTCCACGGCTGCAGCAACATTGTCGAGCCAAGCGGTGTCGAGACCAGCCTGCACGAAGGTCGGAGCCAGATCCCAACCCTCCCGAATCGAATGATCCTCGAACCATTCGCCCAACGAATCCTCCCGATCGGAGGCTTCGAGGGGCGTGAGCGTCGGCGCCTTGGCGACAACTTCTGCAACTTCGTCCTGAAGTCGCATGAGCGTGACGAGGGCATCTCGGTCGTAGGTGCCTGACGCGACCATTCCCAGCTTGTGACGCATACCTGCAACACGCTCGCGCAACGACGCCGTCGCTCGAACTGCCGCGGCTGCAGGATTATTGAGCTCGTGAGTCAATCCCGCCGACAGTGATCCAAGCGCCAGCAGTCGTTCTCGTTGGTCGATGATCTGCTGGGTGTTCTTCTTGCCGAAGAAGACACCCTCGAGTAGATGTACCGCCATCGGAAACCACTCGCGCATCGCGTTGCCGAATTTGTCGGCGTCCAGGACGAAAAACGTCGAAGGAGTCGTCACTCGCATCGACCCCGCGTAGACCTGCGGTACACGATCGCCGAGATACGCCGTCCAGCCTCCCGAGTAGACGCCACGCTGGGTGGTCCTGTTGATTTCGATGTCTTCGCCGCCCGACAGCTTGGACAGCACCACCTCGCCCTCGATCAGGACGTAGAAGCAGGTGGCAGGCTCACCTTCGAGGTAGACCTGACCTCGATCGATCTCGGTGATATGGCCTGCCTGGCACAGTGATTCGAGCTGATCGTCGGTGAGCTTCTCGAACAGGAACAGGGTGCGAAGCAGGTCGGGGCTGCATTCAGGAATGGACATCGAATCTCCCTATTGTTGAGCGAGATAGCGGTGGACGAACATCACGGCCATCGCGCCCTCTCCGACGGCCGACGCGACACGCTTGGCCGATTCGGCGTGTACGTCTCCGGCGACAAATACTCCGGGGACACTGGTTTCGAGATGATGTGGCGCACGGTCAAGAGGCCACCCGTCCGGGGTTACACCTTCGGATGGAAGGTCCGGGCCGGCGAGAACGAATCCGTTGCCATCGCGGACCACCACGTCGCCGAGCCAGTCGGTCAGGGGAGCGGCGCCGATGAAGATGAACAACCACTGAGCATCGACAGTGTCTTCTTCTCCGGTGGCTCTGTTACGCAGCGTGATTCGTTCGAGGTGATCGTCACCCTCGGCTCCGATCACCTCCGTGCACGTGCGCACGGTGATCTTCGGGTTCCTTTCAATCTGCTGAATCAGGTAGTAGGACATCGACGCTTCGAGCGAGTTTCCGCGAATGAGGATGGTGACGGACCTAGCTCCTCGGGAGAGGTAGACCGCAGCTTGGCCGGCCGAATTGGCGCCGCCGACGATGTACACATCTTGTTCGCTGCACCGAGCGGCTTCGGTGACAGCTGACCCGTAGTAGACCCCTCGGCCGGTGTAGGTATCGAGCCCCGGTGCCGAAAGTTGGCGATAGGAAACACCTGTCGCCAAGATGACCGAATGGGCATCGACCGACGAACCGTCGTCGAAACGCACTGTGCGGGCCGAGCCGTTGATTTCCAAACCGGTGACGTCGCGAGCGGTGATGACCTCGGCGCCGAACTTGGTTGCCTGGCGTCGTGCGCGATCGGCCAACTGTGCGCCCGAGACTCCGTCGGGGAACCCGAGGTAGTTCTCGATCCGCGAACTCTGGCCGGCCTGACCGCCTGTCGCTCGCCGTTCGATGAGAACCGTCCGAAGCCCCTCCGAAGCGCCGTACAGAGCAGCTCCCAGACCCGCTGGGCCGCCGCCGATGACAACGAGATCGTAAAAGTCTTCGGAGAGAGTGGTACTCAACCCGAGTTTGTCGGCAAGTTCGGCGTCAGTGGGCTCGACGAGGACATCCCCGTTGGATGCGATGACGACGGGAAGCCGCAGTTCGTCAGTACCGGCAGCCGAGAGCAGTCGTTGGCCCTCCGGCTCGTCCGACATGTACCAACGATAGGCAAGTTGGTTGCGTGCCAAAAATTCTCGAACGTCGGATGATCTCTCGGACCAACGATGGCCGACCACCTTGGTTTCCTCGGCAGGATGATGACTCGAGCTTGCCCAGGCATCGAGCAGCGCGTCGATGACGGGATACAGCTTCTCCTCCGGCGGATCCCACGGCTTGAGGAGGTAGTGGTCGAGGTCGACTACGTTGATGGCGTCGATCGCAGCATCGGTATCGGCGTAGGCGGTCAGCAGAACGCGCCGAGCTACGGGATACAGGTCCATTGCCTGTTCGAGGAACTCGATTCCACTCAAACCGGGCATGCGGTAGTCGGCGACGATCACAGCGACTGCATCGCCGCGAAGTTTCATTTCACGCAAGGTCTCGAGCGCCTGGTCGCCGGACTCCGCGCGAATGATTCGGTACTTCTCGCCGTACCGCTTTCGAAGGTCTCGAACGACGGCACGCGAAACACCAGGATCGTCGTCGACGCTGAGGATCGCTGGTTTGGCCGGGGCTTTCGGTGCGCTCACTCGGTGCCTTCCCGAAGTTGTAGTCAACCTCTCCAGTATGCGACTGCTGAGCTGAGCGTCAATCGCTGGCGATGCGCTCTGAGTGAACCGGGGACCGTGAACTGGGAATTTGAAGATTGCGGGAACCGATCGGGCCTCCGATGCATCCAATAGTGTGGGTCCACATCAACAGGGGGTGCCATGCGGGGGTCGGTGGGGGTTGGGCGACTGCTCATGGCTGGGATGTTGGTGTGGGCTGCGGCAGGATGCAGCTCAGTCGTGGAGGGGGCGGCTGAGCCTGCATCCGGCCAAGAGGGCTTGTTCGATCCTTGCACGGACATTCCGGACTCGGTTCTGGAAGAAGTCGGGCTTGATCCGGCTACCGAGGAAGTTGATATCGCCGGCGTCGAGCAACCGGGTTGGAAGATTTGCTCGTGGACTCAGTCCGGGTACTACGTGATCGTCTTCTCCGGCGAGAACTCTCTTGACGAAGCGAAGGCAAATGCAAGCTTTACGGGGTTTGAGACTTTGTCGATCGGTGGTCGGCCGGGGCTTCGGTTTCACAGTGCCAGTGACCCAGATATCGATCGTTGTTACGTGGGTCTGGACGTATCACTTGGTTCGATTTGGATAGCGGCCGACGCAAAAAATTCTCGGCAACAAGAGGATTCAATGTGTTCCCTTGCTTCCAGATATGCCGAGGCGCTGGAGGGGGCCTTGCCACGCTAGAGCGAGGACTGACTGCGGGTAGCGGAACACTAGAGGGGAACGAAATGACCGGATTCTTTGGCGGTTGGCAGGAAGATCAGATCAGTGTTGATCTCAAGGCGGCACAAGGTTTGGTCGCGTCGTGTTCTGAATTGTTGATCGAATTGTGGGCCGTCGAACGAGAGACAGCGTCACTCGAGTTTCTCGATGCGATGGGAACACTCAAGTCAGGGCAGGACCTCGCCGCGAAGTTCTCCAAGAAGGCCGTCGGCGGTGAAGATTCGTTGGAGAAGTCGTTGAACAGCCACATCCAAGTGGTCACCGAGATGCGGGACTTCTTCCAGCAATGCGTCGACCGCTACGGCGAAGTCGAGGACTCGAATGCGTCAGCGCTGACTAGCGCTGAGACGCCTCGATAGACACAAAAAATCTCGCTGAGCCGATGGCATTCGGCTCAGCGAGACTTGGGTAACGACTAGCTGGTGGGCAGGGCCTTCAACGACTTGACGGTGGCGTCGACCGCGCGCGCAGCCTCGGCGCCCTTCTTCACGAAATGCGTGCTGAAGTACTCGACATGTTCGGCATGCTCGTGGAAGTGATGCGGTGTCAAGACCACCGAGAAAACCGGAACGTCGGTGTCGAGCTGCACGCGCATCAGACCATCGATGACAGCAGTTGCAACGAAGTCATGCCGATAGATTCCGCCGTCGACGACCAGACCTGCGGCGACGATCGCCTGGTAGCGGCCGGTCTTGGCCAACCGCCGAGCGTGCAGCGGGATTTCGAAAGCTCCCGGCACCTCGAAGAAATCAACCGTGTCCTTGGGGTAGCCGAGCTCGACGATCGCGTCGGTGAATCCGTCGCGTGCACGGTCGACGATGTTGCGATGCCACGTCGCCTGAATGAACGCGATACGCTGTCCCTGGATCTCACTCATAACCATGAAACTAGCGCACCGGGAAGCATCGACGCGACCACCCGTCCTAGTCCTGCTGGCGGGGGAAGGCGGTCGAACGACCCCAGCCGGCGTCATTGGTGAGGTGCTCGAGGAGAGGCTGAATCCGATACGGAAGGGGATTGGTCAGAGCGATGGTCGTGGTCGAATGCGTGACGCCTGGAAGCGACACGATCTGCTCGGCCAACTTCTGCAGGGCCGCGTGCGTCGACGTGGCCACGCGGACGAGCAAATCCTCGCGACCGGTCGTGGCGTGAATTTCGATCACCTCGGGCAACTCGGTCAGACTGCGAGCGACTGCGCTGATCTTGCCCTGTTCGAGCTCCAGTCCGACAAATGCCTGAATCGGGATACCGACCTCGGGGAGATTGAGATTCGGCCGAAACCCGGTGAGAAGTCCGTTGGATTCCATGCGCTTCATTCGTGACTGGACGGTGTTGCGGGCGACACCCAACGAGTTGGCCAACTCGGCCACACTCATCCTCGAGTCCTTGCTGAGCAGTCCGAGCAACTGGACGTCGAGCTTGTCGATGCTGAGCACTTTGTGAACCTCTCCTCAGTGATTTGAGTCACTGGATGATCGAATTGACTAGTTCAAGAGATTTGCATTGACCAAATCGTAACTCAGGCAGAGCATTGGTTCCACGAATTGCTCAGCGGGATTCTCTTTGGGTTATTTGTCCCCAATAGTACCCAATGGCCATTTCGCCCCAATATTTCGACTGCGCCCCGTTTATTCTTCGGAAAGGTCTATCCCACAATGACTCTCACCGCCGAGCCCGTGAACTCCGTTGTTTCCCATGACGACACTGCGGGCGTGTTCGATCGCGCCGACTACCTGCGCGATTACCCCCACGAGCAGGTGAGCTTCTTCCAGGATCCCGCGAGCGGCCTCAAGGCCATCGTCGCCATCCACTCCACGACGCTCGGCCCCGCGCTCGGCGGAACGCGCTTCTACCCGTACTCCGACGAATCCGCCGCAGTCACAGACGTTTTGCGTCTCTCTCGCGGCATGACCTACAAGGCTGCCGTTGCCGGCGTCGACCTCGGCGGCGGCAAGGCCGTCATCATCGGCGACCCCGCAACGGCCAAGACCGACGAATTGCTCGGCGCCTACGCAAAATTCGTCCAGACCCTCGGCGGCCGCTACATCACCGCTGGTGACGTCGGAACCAACTCCAACGATCTCGACATCATCGGCCGCAACACCGACTTCGTCGTCGGCCGCAACGCCACCGTCGGCGGTTCCGGCGACAGCGCTCCGATGACGGCCCTCGGCGTATTCCAGTCGATGCGCGCAGCGGCACAGTCGCATTGGGGCACTCCGTCTCTCGCCGGCAAGACCGTTGGTGTCGAGGGCACAGGCAAGGTCGGCTACGAGCTGATCAAGCTCCTCCTCGCAGACGGCGCGACCGTTCTCGCGACCGACGTCAACGCCGGAGCGCTCGATCGCGTCAAGGCGGACTTCCCGCAGGTGAGCATCGTCGACAGCATCATCGACGCCGACCTTGACGTCTACGCACCCTGCGCGATGGGCGCAACCCTCACCGATACGACCGCACGCTCGATCAAGGCTGAGGTTGTCTGCGGCGCTGCCAACAACCAGCTCACCGTGCCCGAGGTCGAGAACATCCTCCGCGACCGCGGCATCACCTGGACCCCCGACTACGTCGCCAACGGCGGCGGCCTCATCCAGGTTGCCGGCGAGCTGAAGGGCAACTCGGCCGAAGAGGTCAAGCTCAAGGTCGAGAAGATCTTCGACACAGTCACCGAGATCTTCGCGAAGTCGAAGAAGGACGGAATCCTCGCCGGCGAGGCTGCTGACGCGGTCGCCGAGGCTCGCATCGCCGAGGCAGCTCGCGTCTCCAAGGGCTGACATCCCTCTCGCAGTCATGTAGCGCGGCCGGTCCCGACTAGTGTGGACACCAGACAAGCAGATTTTGCAGATCTGGACCACATCAGCCGGTAGACCGGCCGCTATGCGTCGGACGCCGGAAGGGCTTACATGACTGAACAATTCGCTGTGTGGACCGAGAACGATGCCGAGCAATCGGCCCGTTGGGGTTCGACGAGCAATGCCCCGGCGCCCAAGCGCATCGTCGTCGCCGACGACACGATGAAGGCCGACGACGCCTATCGCCTGGCGTGCGAAGGCACGGCGTTGCTGTGGCGCGGAGACTTTCAGAACGCTCGCCAACTGTCGAAGGCCGTTGCATCGCGCATCGACCGCAAGCCGCGCCGAGCGTCCGACGATCCCGCCAAAGCTTTCCACCTCCACCGGCAGACCCAAGGACGTCGCGCGCAGATTCTCGGCATGCTGCTCATTCCCTTGGACGCCGATCTGTCGATTCCACTCCGGCGTGCCCCGGACGCGCAAATAGCGTTGACCGAGGCGTTCGGGATCACCGGTGAGCCGTCGGTTCGCTCGTTGCGAGACATCCTCGGCGCAATCGGCGCTCACGAGTGGCATCGCAAAGGTGTTTTCATCGAGGCGCTCGACGCACGAATTCATCCCGCTTTCGGTGTGTTCTCGCCCGTCCGCGGCGAGTATGTCGACCTTGTCGCGTCTGCGCCGCTGCCGTCGACGGATTCCGCTTTCGACATCGGCACCGGTACCGGCGTTCTTGCTGCCGTCCTGGCGCGGCGCGGGGTCAAGACAGTGATGGCCACTGACCAGGACCCCCGGGCGTTGCAATGCGCGCGCACCAACCTGTCGCGGCTTGGCTACGGCGATCAGGTGAACGTGGTGGAAGCAGACCTCTTTCCCGAAGGCACCGCTCCGTTGGTGGTCTGCAATCCTCCTTGGATTCCGGCCAAGGCCACCTCGCCCATCGAATACGCCGTCTACGACCCCGCTGGAGCGATGCTGAAGGGCTTCCTGACTGGTGTCGCAGCGCATCTGGACGACGGGGGAGAAGCGTGGCTGATCCTCTCGGACATTGCCGAACACCTCGGTCTCCGAACGCGATCCGAACTGCACGATCTGATCGCGGCCGGTGGGCTCACTGTTGTCGACCGCATGGACGTCAAACCGACGCACGCAAAGGTCAGTGACCGAACCGATGCGCTTCACGCTGCCCGGGCTCGCGAAACGACGTCGCTCTGGCGGCTTCGCCGTCGTTGAACTCATTCTCAGTCAACGGCATTTCCTTGCTATGAAATGGTAATGAACGAGTAACAAATCGGGTCTAGTTTTCTTCGCAGTCGCACATCGTCACGCACTCCGGAGGAAACTCGATGGAAAACACGCTTGCCCGCAACGCAGCCGAAGACCTGACGAAAGGTCTTGGCCGACGCGGATTCATGAGGGCGGTCGCGGCTCTCGGTGCGGGAGTAGGCGTTGCCGGTGTGGCTTCGGGGTGCGCGCACTCCAACGCGTCGCCAGCTGGATCATCCTCCTCTGCACTGCCGTTCGCCGATGGTGTGCAGATTCTGCAACCGGGCAGTGGAAACGTCAGCGGCGACCACTATCTGAGTTCGGATCCGTCGGACGTCATGTGGGGCTATGTGCCCAACGTCCACACCCGCGAAGTGATGCGGATGAAGTCGGGCCAGACCGTCACCATCGACGCCCTCTCGCACGAGGGAATCCTCGAGGATCAAGGGCGCAATCCCCTCGAATACTTCGGCGGCAAGGGCGTTTCCGAGAAAGACGTGCTCGAGGATGCGATTGCCGTTGCGGCCGAATACAACCGAACCGAACGGAACTTCGACAAGGACGGCCCACATGTCGTCACCGGCCCGGTCTTCGTCGAAGGCGCACAGCCTGGAGACGTACTCAAGATCGAGACACTCGAAGCGATTCCCCGCGTGCCGTACGGTGTTGTGTCGAGCAGGCACGGCAAGGGCGCTCTTGCTGTCACGGCAGACGGAACCGCTCCCGCGGGAATCACTCTGGACGAAGTCATGCCGCCGGTCGCCACGGACGGGCGGGCGACGAAGGATCCGTTGAAGTACGGAGGGGTCTCCACTTTCACCGCGATCGAAGACGGCAAGGGTGTGATGCCCTTCGGCGAGTCCAAGGTGCGGTTTCCCTTGCGGCCCTTCATGGGAATGATGGGAGTTGCCTATTCCACGGATGCCGATCCGACATCCCCGTCGTCGAACTCCATTCCTCCGACGCTGGGCGGCGGAAACATCGACATCAGGCATCTCGGTGTCGGATCAACTTTCTACCTGCCGGTCTTTGCCGAAGGTGCCCTGTTCTACGTCGGTGACCCACACATGGCCATGGGTGACGGCGAGTCCGCGTTGACCGCGATGGAAGGTTCGCTGCGCGGCACGTTCCGACTCAGTGTGTGCAAGAGGGATTCCGGCGACGCCCCATCGGTGGCATTTGGATACCCGTTCGCCGAAACCGAGGAGGCCTGGATTCCGATCGGCTTGTCCGACCCCAACGGTTCGGTCGATGGCCAGAACAGTGACCTCAACGGAGCCATGCGACGTGCAGTGGTGAACGCACTCGACTTCCTCGAGCATGATCGCGGAATGGATCGAGCGACGGCCTACGCCTATCTTTCTGCCGCAGCGGATTTCACGGTCTCACAGGTAGTCGATCGAACCGTGGGCGTCCACGGCCAGATCTTCAAATCCCACTTCGAATAGTGGGAAAGGCGATCTGTCGTGTCAGGACGGATCGTCGAAGAGACTCTGTTGCAAGGGGTCGGCAAACAAGCCCATTTGCTCAGGTTGCGGCTTGGCCGGCGTCTCGGTTCGAGAATTGGGCAGGACCACCAGTCGCAAAGCCCCACGCAAACGGTCGACCATGAGTTCCCACCCACCGACCTGATCCTCGTAGCCCGCGGCTTCCTCGGCATCTCCGCGACTGTGGGCGTCGACGGCTTGACTACGCAGCTGAATCTGCCATTCGTTACTGATGTGGAGGAGCTGAAGAATCAGATCGCGATCGCGACCGCAGACATCGGCTACCGCATCGAGATCCTCGGCCACATCCAGATCGAGGTGCAGCAGGGTCTCGAGTTCGGGAGGCAGGTCCTCGGCCGTCAGATCGGGCTGCAGCGAGGAGGAATCACCGCTCTTGTTCGCGAAGAAGAGGTCTCCGCCGACGCGCGCGGCGAACTCGTCGTCCACGGTACGCAAGAACGACGTCAGGGCCGCGCACGTATCCGTGAGTTGCTTGGGAACGAATGGCGAACCCGCCACCTCGAGGAACACCGACAGACGGTCGTCGATCAAGACGAACTTGATGCGTGACCACTTGCGGTTGAGATCGGCGATCACCTCGGCTGCACGAGTGCGGTTGCTGATGTCCTGAACGAGCGGGGAGAACAACTGCACGTCCATGGACTCGGAAAGCGGACCGACGAACATGACAGTCGAACCGACACGTATGGGTATGTCGCCGTCGCTGTCCCGCTCGGGAAGAGTGCCGAGCATGGGAAGCAATGCGAGAGTGACCAACTCCTTGAGGTGGTCGACATCATTGGGCATGTAGGCCGCAGTGGGGTCCAGTGTCGGAAGTTCGGTCGACTCGACAACCGACGGATCGAAATCCGGAGTCTGCTCGTTGCCGGTGAGATCGCTGGAGAGGAAAGCCGGGTGCTGCACACCGAACACGTCCCGGAATGCAGCGACAGTCATCGCTGCGAGCTGATCGGCCCAGTTCTGCGCCTTGTCGACGCAGAAGGCTGGGGAGTTGTTCGGATCGTAGAGATTTTCGGAAGGCGGATGCCAGCCGAGTGCGATCAACTTTTGTTCGTCGGCATCTTCGAGTCGATAGCGCGGATGAAGGAAGTCGTTGGAAGGAACCTCGCAGCGGACTGTGTTCTCGTCCCACACGAGGAACTGAACGCATGGCGCTGCGCCGTCAGCAGGATCGAAGTCGCCGGTGGACGATTCCACGGCAAGCACGTCGCCGTCGACCATGATGGAAATGTGATCGCCGAGGCGACGTTGAAATTCTGCCCACGCACGGTCGACACTGACATCGAGATCGAAGCCCATTGCGCTCATCAGCCACCTCCTTCCGCAAAAGCTCAGACCTATACGGTATCGCGAGGCTCCGACAATGCTGCTGTCCTTTTCCGGTCGACCGGATTGCAGCGGGCGTCGAACCGTGAGACGAGCAAGGTTGTCGCAGGTTGTCGCAGGTAGATCGGGTATTCGAGAGCGGCGACCGAAGTGTGCCTGTAACCGCCGTCACGCCAGGCGGTATGCAGGCGAAAGAGCGAGGACTATCCGGCGAGAACGGGCGAGACCTCGACGACGGGGGGCGTGGACCCGGTCGTGACAACGGGGGTGGTGCTGGTCTTGGTGGTCGTGGCTGTCGCAGTCGGTGACAACGTCGCGGTAGCCGACGCGGTGGTCGTGGACGAGACCGGTGTTGTCGTGCTGGTTGCCGTCGTAGTCGAGGTAGCGGAACTCGAGCTTGTCGCGGTTACCACGAGCGGCTGATTACGAGGAGCAGTCGTTTCGTCTGCGACTCGCCAGGTAGGCGTCGGCGGAATGACAACCGTGGGGACTGCAACCGAGCTGTAGAACGCGGCGGGTTCGATCCCGGCGACGGACTCGACGGAAACCGACGAGACCAGAGCGGGAGGCGTTACCACAGGGCCGCCGGCACCGAATGCGCCGGCTGCTCCGCCGAACACGAGGCCTGATGTCAGAGAGAGAGCGGCCACTGCGACAGCGCCGATCATGACTGTTCTGTCTTTCATGCACACCTGTCCTTCGGGAGCAGTACGGAAGTACTGTAGGCGAAAAGATGCCGCAATGGAGTATCAGGGCCTGCTGGGCGGGACGCGAATCTGTGTGGCGTAGAACACAAAAGGCCCTGGGTGCCGACGCGGACGTCGGCACCCAGGGCCAGGTCAAGCAGTGAATCAGGCGGGGATCGTCAGCACCTGACCGGCGTTGATGAGATCCGGGTTCGGGATGCCGTTTGCATCCGCGATGCGCTGGTACTGGTTGCCGTCACCGTAGAAACGCTCTGCGATCGCCCACAGGGTGTCGCCGCTTTCGACGGTGTAGCTCTGCGCTGCCGGAGCTGCGGGTGCAGGCTCGGGCTCGGGTGCCGGAGCGGGCTCCGGAGCAGCCTCGGCGGCCGGGGCATCGATTGCGGTGTCCGAAGACCACAGAGCATTTCCACCGGCGGACAGAACGACGTTGCGATCGTCCTGAACCGAGAGGGAGGCACCGTCGTTGCCTGCGGTCTGCGATGCCCACACGGCGTCGGAGTCCTTGTAGATGACGAAGTTTCCGTCAGCCTGAACCTCGGCGCGGTTGGCGCCGGATCCGTTGGTGCCTGCGGCCCAAACAGCCTGTCCGCCCTCGGACAGAACCAGGTTGCCGTCGTCCTGCAAGGTGAGGGTGTACGCGCCGTTGTCGGACTTGAGTTCCTGGCCGACTCCGAGGCTCTGACCTGACTGCAGTGTGCTCACGCTGTCCCTTTCCAAATCTGTTGCGATGACTGTGCCTCCACGATCCCGCTTTACCGTCCAGTTACCTTCTGGCCGTTGGTCTCGTAGGCGACCGAGTGTACGTTACCGAAGAGTACGGAGAATTGTGCAGCGTTCACGGACTGCGTGTCGAGCGTTCGGATCTTGCTGATATTAAGGAGTTTTGAGCGAAAGTGCCGCGACATCCTACGTGAAGTTGCACCGTTGCGATGCACTTTCTCTTGAACGGCAGGTGAAATCGGCGCGTTCTCAGCGCATTATCAGTAACCGTTACGGCCGCATCGATTTGCGAGTCTCGTCGTGGAGCACGGCGAGCAGCTCACGCTCGACCTCGGCGAACTCGGGCGTGGTGATCATGTCCAGTTCGCGTGGCCTCGGCAAGGGAACGTCGACGACGCATCTGACTGTTGCCGGACGCGCAGACAGAACGACCACGCGGTCGGACAGATAGATCGCTTCACGAATATCGTGGGTGATCATCAGCACGGTCCACCGGTACTGCTGCCACACGTCTTGTAGCCAAGCCTGCATCTCGGTGCGGGTCAACGAGTCCAGCGCGCCGAACGGCTCGTCGAGCAACAGGACCGGCTTGCCCTGAACAACGGTGCGCAGCATTGCCGCTCGCTGGCGCATGCCGCCAGACAGCTGTGACGGGCGGGCGTCCTCGAATCCGGTCAGGCCGAACGCGGGGAACAACTCCCGAGCGCGCTCGCGTGCGTCCTTCTTCGCGACTCCCTGGACTTCCAAACCGAGGGCCGTGTTGTCCAAGACCGAGCGCCAAGGAAACAGAAGGTCCTTCTGCGGCATGTACGCGGTGTGTACCTCGGTGGCTGCTTCGGATTCCGTTGCGCGCGTGCCGACACGGACCGAACCCGAGGTCGGGGATTCGAGCCCGGCCAGGACGTTGAAGATCGTGCTCTTGCCGCAGCCGCTCGGCCCGATCACCGACACGAACTCGCCCGCGTCGGCGCGGAAGGACACCGAATCGAGTACGAGACGTGATTCTCCGGCCGTGTCGAACCTCTTGGTCAGGTCCTGGATTTCGACCATTGCATCCTCGACCATCGGGTCAGTCATGTCCGTGACCTTTCGTTCATCGCCCATGGTGCAACGATGCGCTCGACGGCGAACGTCAGCAAGTACAGCGTGACACTGATCAACGCCGTCACCAGTACGGCCGCCAACACCAGGTCGGTGCGGAAGGAGTTCTTCTGGGTGCTCATGTAGATACCCAAACCGGAAGTAGCGCCGACGTATTCGGAGAACACCGCACCCACGACCGCATAAGTGATGCCGATGCGCAGGGCGGTGAAGAATCGCGGAATCGCCGAAGGAAGGCGGACGTAGCGGAACTCCTGCCAGCGAGTGCTACCCATACTGCGCAGGAGAGCGCCCGCTTCCCGGTCGGCTGCGGCAAATCCCTCGATGAGTCCGATGGTCATGGGGAAGAACGTCGCAAGTGCGATCACCAACACCTTCGGCAGCAACCCGAATCCGAACCAGATGATCATCAGTGGCGCGATGGCGATGATCGGCAGCGTCTGCGAGACGACGAAGAGTGGTACCAGCGCGCGTGACAACCACGGCGAAAAGTCCACGACCACAGCAAGAATCCAGGCCAACACCAATGAAACGGTGAAGCCGACCAACGTGACCTGCAATGTCGACCAGGCGTGGTCGGCGATGATCTCGCGGTTGTCCCAACCCTGGGAAACAACGCGACCCGGAGACGGGAGTACTTGCGGCCGAATCCCACTGATCTCGACGTAGATCTGCCACGCCGCCACGAGGAGCACCACCACGGCGAGCGCGGGAAGCGCCCGCCGCGTGGTCGAGACCAATCGCCCGCTCACGTCAGGACGCGTCGAGATACTCATTGGTGAAGTACTCCGACCAGTCCGGCTTCTGGGTCAACGGCTTCCCGTCCGGTCCGGCGAGCAACCCGTTGTCGAAGAGGAATCCCGAGTAGCCCGACCAGGTTTCGAGATTCTGGGCGCCCACGACTCCGTTGGCGTCTTTCATGTAGTCGGCGGCGAGCATCCGCTGGCTCTCACGGACGAGGTCTTCGTCGGTGAATGCTCCGGGATTCGAGTCGATGAGGTCCTGCGCGGCCTGGTCCGGGTTGTCGGCAGCAGTCTGATAACCGCGTTGAACGGCCTTGACGAACTTGCGTGCCTCGTCGGGATGGTCCTTCAACCACTGCTGGTTGCCGTTGATCACGATCGAATACGCATCGGGGAAGCCGTAATCGGTGTACTGGAAGTACCGCATCGGAGTTCCGTTTCGCTCCGCTTCGAGGCCTTCCCAAGCAAAGTAGGAGACGGTGAAGTCTGCCTGGCCCGAGTACACGGCTTCGTACGCGGACGTTCCGAGCGTGACCGTCGTGAAGTTCCCGGTTCCGCCGTCGTTGCGGATGATCTGCTGCAGCGTCTCGACTTCACCCGGATCGCCGAACCCGGCGTACGTCTTTCCGTCGAGATCACGCGGACGCGTGATGTCCCCACGATCCGCCTTCACGCCGATGCCGGTGGCGCGGTGCTGAAGTGGCGCGATGACGGACGTCGTGGCGGCGCCGGCCGCACGGGCGAACGTGGCCTGACTCTGTGTGCTGATGCCGAACTCGGCGTTACCGGCGTCGACGAGGGTGTCGGGCGAGGTGTTGTTGTACGGCAGGATCGAGACGTCCAGACCGGCGTCCTCGAAGTAGCCCTCTTGGAGTGCAACGTACAAACCGGTGTGGTTCGTGTTCGGTGTCCAGTCGAGTGCGAACCGAATGGTCCCGTCGGAAGAGCCGGTGTCAGAGGCGCATCCGGTCAGAACCGTGAATGCGGCTGCGATCGCGGCAGACGTGGCAAGCGTGCGGCGTAGCGCCGCAAACGACATCACGACGCCGGCCAAGGCTGCTGGTGGAGTGCGGAATCCCAGAACATCAGCTCGTAGCGACTGGCGATGCGGAACGCTTCACTCATCGCCTCTCGCTCTGTCTCGGTGGCAGCTTCAGCCGCAGCATCGACCAGTACGCGAGCCTGCGCCACCGATTCGTGGAATTCGGGTGCGTCGTAGGTCGTGACCCACTGTGCGTACGGATGCGACGGATCGGCGTCGAGTACCTCGCGCGCTGAAGCGGCAAGATCGCGGCCGACCTCGGCGTAGATCCAGAAGCAGGGGAGTACTGCCGCTGCGGAGACCGGGTAAGGCGCCGTTGCCGCAGTCGCCGTCAGATACGAGACGTATCCCAGGCAGGCCTGCGAATGCTCCAGCCGCTGCGAACCGGGTGGAAGAATTCCACCGGTCAGCAAACCGTCGTGAAGCGCAGATTCCACCGTCGCTGCCGTGGACGCGGAATTCGACCAGAAGCCCGCGGCCTGCGGATCCGGGGCGTGGGCCGCGACCAGGGACAACGCTTTCGAATATCCCTCGAGATAGAGCTTATCCTGCTCGATGTACGTGCGGAACGCGTCGAGAGGCAACGTTCCGTCGCCGAGGCGGCGGAGGAACTCGAGCGAGTCGATCGACTCGCGGAGGACCTTCGTCTCGGCCCAGAGTCGATCGGTGAACCGATCCGTCGACGGCGCTGTGGCCACCGAGTTTTCGGCAGAATTGTATGCAGGCTGCGTAGTAGCCATGACATCCCTTCGTCAGCATTACCTGATCAGGTTCCCGGGTGTGTTCTCAGCCCCGCCCATGCGGAGCACCCCGTGTCAGAACTAGGCGACCTTAACACCGAGGGATTGTGTACTCGGCGCACACCCGTCCGAGATTGGTAGGTTTGGTCTTGATTGCCACACGCGCGGGTCGGGAGGGGATTCAGACATGGAGACCGACGTTCGACCAAATCTCGGCGAGGACGGAACACTGGTGATCCGTGCCAGAGACGGTGAAGCCCGCGGGTATCCGGATGGCGGTGTGTTCGCGTGGAAGGGCATGCCCTACGCAGCAGCGCCGGTGGGTGCACGGAGGTTCCGCGCGCCGCAACCCGCAGAGCCGTGGGACGGGGTGCGCGACTGTCGTGAATTCGGGCCGATCGCGCCGCAAGGTCAGAGTCCGGCGGTTCCGATCGATCGGGCTTTCAAGATCGACGAGGACTGCTTGTCGATCAACGTCTGGGCCCCGCGACCCGACGGCACGCCTCGACCGGTGATGGTGTGGATTCACGGCGGCGCCTACTGCCTCGGGTCTGCCGCCCAAACGATCTACGACGGCCGTCATCTGGCTGAAACCGGTGACGTCGTTCTCGTCTCCTTCAACTATCGCGTCGGCGCACTGGGATTCTTGGACCTGTCCGCGTTTTCCACCGGGGATACCGTTTTCGAATCGAACTGCGGTCTGCGAGACCAGATTGCGGCGCTCGAATGGGTTCGAGACAACATCGACGCCTTCGGTGGTGACCCGAGTGCGGTGACCGTGTTCGGTGAGTCTTCCGGCGCAGGATCCATCACGACGCTCATGACCTGTCCGAGCGCCGAAGGTCTGTTCCATCGTGCGATTGCCCAGAGTCCTCCCGCGACCTCCGTCTACGGGGCCGAGCGCGCCAAGACCGTGGCAGAGCGGTTTCTCGAACTGCTCTCGATCGACCCTGAAGACGCAGGCGATCTGCTGACCACGGATCTCGAACTTCTCGTGAAGGCAAGCGATGACCTGGTCAACGAGATTCCGACACGGATTCCGGGAACTTTGGCAATGGCACCCGTCGTCGATCGCGATCTGGTGCCGCACTACCCGGTTGCGGCTTTCCAGAAGGGTTACGCGCACCGAATCCCACTGATCATCGGTTCCAACAAGGACGAGGCGTCGATCTTCAAGTTCATGAAGTCGCCACTGATGCCGGTGAGCGCGCAGTCCGTCGAGGCAATGCTCCAATTACTGGCGGACGATCACCCCGACATCTCCGCGACCAAACTTGCCGAGATCATGTCGGCCTACCCAGATCACGCGAAACCGAGTGGCGCGCTGGCGCTCTCCCGGGACGCGGCGTTTCGCATGCCGACTCTGTGGATCGCCGACGCTCACTGCAGGCATTCCCCCACGTGGGTGTACCGCTTCGATCACGCGACGCCGATGCTCAAAGCCGCACGGATCGGCGCGGGTCACGCGACGGAATTACCTTATGTCTTCGGCAATTTCGGGACCCTGAACGTCGACCCCACATTCTGGCTGGGTGGGCGGAAGGCTGCGATGGAGGTGGCCGGCCGTATCCAACGGCGATGGCTGGCCTTCGCCAGGCATGCCGTGCCGGCAGCTCTCGACGGCTCGAAACATTGGGCGCCGTACGAGGAGGAGAAGCGGTCGACGCTGTTGATCGACTCGGCCGACACCCTCGTCAGCGACCCCGATCACGGACTGCGCGTCGCCTGGGGCAACGACGTGATGGGGTTCAACTGACGTCGGTCGAGTGCCGCGGACGATCCAGTTCGCGAAGCACCGGCAGGGAGGCACAGACCGCGGCGATCAGGATGATCGGAATCGACAGGGCCACAAAGGTCGACGCGATTCCGAGTTGATCGAGCAGAGGGCCGACCGCGAGGTAGCCGAGCGGGCCGGCGGCGTAGGCCGTCGACGTCATGACACCGACGACGCGTCCGCGCATGTGCTCCGGGCTGTGCGTCTGCATGGCGTAGTTGGCGATCGGGCCGACTGGTCCGTAGACGAGACCCTGTAGTCCGGCGAGTACGAGGATCACCCACAGCGGAGGTAGAAGCGCCATGACCAGCATCGCTATGCCGAGGACGGCGACAGCAAAAATCATGATCAGGCGCCGGGACATGATCGGTGCCAGCGGGGCGTAGGCGAGAGAGCCGATGATGCCGCCGATCGCCAATGCCATCAATACCGATCCGAGTTGGGCCGGTTGGTCCAACTCCGTGAAGTACACCGGGAACACGACGCTCTCCACCGGCATGTAGAGCGCGACGACGGCCATGTCGATCAGCGCCAGAGTGCGCAGCAGTTTGTTGTTCCAGACGAACCGAAGACCGTCGAGTGTGCCGTGCCAGATCGATTTCGGCCGATGCTCGTGTTCGGGCACTCCGGCGCCGGGAAGCCGGATGAAGGCGACCACGACGATCGAGAACACAAAACCTGCCGCAGTCACCCAGAGCGTGTTCACCGCTCCGATCGTTGCGATCAGGACACCGCCGATGCCAGGGCCGATCAGATATGCGACGTTGAAATTGGCCTCGTACACGCTGTTGGTTCGATCGAGCTTCCACTTGGCGGTCCGCGTTGCTGCGGGCAGCATCGACTCCCTCGCCGCCATTCCGGCGGGGTCGAACACGGCGCCGAGTGCGGCCAACGCCGCGATCACCGGGATCGTCAAGCCCGCGGTGGCCGCGATGATCGGAATCGCTGCAACGGACATCGCAGAGAGTGCGTCGGAAATCATCGACGTTCGACGACGTCCGAATTTGTCGACGAAGGTCCCTGAGAACAGGCTCGACACGAGTAGTGGAACGGCTGCTGCGCCGGCAACTATTGCCGCGTCGGTAGCCCTGCCGGTTCGTTCGAGAACAAGCCAGGGGAGCACGACGATGGCGATACCGTTGCCGATCGCCGAGAACAGCGTCGCGAGATTGACCAGGACGAGAGGGAGATAGCTGGGGGTAGCTACGTCCGTGGACGCAGGTGGACGCCGATCTGCTGAGGCGACCACGTTCTTTCCTTCCCCGAGACGGTGCCGCCTGGGATTTCGACGACGGCACCATCGACGCTAGCAGCGGGGTCTGCAGGTCCGCGAGTGATTTTTCGCGGAGCGTCCTCGTTCGGTTATGCCTGGTAAACGGGGTTCTCGGCAACAAACTTCTCGACGTACGAGCACGTCGGAAGGATCTTCAATCCCTCTTTCCGGGTCTGATCGAGCGCTTCACGCACCACGATGGCTGCAAGCCCGCGCCCACGAAACTGCGGATAGGTCACCGTGTGGTGGAAATCACGGACGCCGGAATGGTCCGAGTACTCGGCAAAACCGGCGAGTTCGCCGTCGACACGGATCTCGAAGCGCGTTTCCGCGGGATTGTGCGCCACTGTCTCGGTCATCTTCGGGCTCCGTTTCGAAAGGGCGGCCGGCTGCGGCGCGCCGCGTCTGCGTTCTGTGGAGTCACGCTACCTGGCAGGCCGTCCGCAATATCGGTTGCCGCCGTGAGTTCCGTTACTTAGCGCAACTACAACTGGACGACCGTTCAAGGGACCTTCGTCGCTGCGCGTAACGAACAAAACTGGTCTGTACGTGCCGATTTGCCCGTACTTTTGTGCCCACAATGGGTGATACATATGCATCGCGATCGTAAACATCCCAATATGTGGGACTCGTCACAAAGTTTTTTGTCATCTGTTCGGATGGATTAAGTGGAGGGCCTGAAACGGGCAAATTGCAGGTCAGCGGGGCGCTGATTGCGTGCCGGCGTAGGGTGCGAGCGCCCGGAAACCCCAGGGGTATTGCCTTGGTCATCAGATCGTTTCTCGGACG
This sequence comes from Rhodococcus sp. P-2, assembly GCF_016598535.1. Classification (GTDB taxonomy): domain Bacteria; phylum Actinomycetota; class Actinomycetes; order Mycobacteriales; family Mycobacteriaceae; genus Rhodococcus_F; species Rhodococcus_F baikonurensis. Next base: position 5,930,815 of record NZ_CP066779.1, read on the forward strand.
TGATCCCAAAGACCCGCTTGGGGGGTTAGCGTTTGAATCGTCGGGGATAGAAGAAGCGTTACAACTTCGCCAAAAAAACTTTGGCGCGGCTTCGCAACGGTTCGATTTCGAGTCTTCGTCGGACAACTTCGAGGAAGGAACGCACATGATTTTCGGGCAGCGTGAGTCGAACAGTTACTTTGCCGCAATTTTTTCGTACGACTTCCTTGACGAAGGTCTGGGATACGAGACCATCGCACGGATCCACCGGGGCGAGATCTGCGAGTGGATTCGCGACCTCGAGGCGTCCGGGTTGTTCTCGGCTGCGGAGGTCCATGCCGCTGAGCTGGCATGGCGCGAAAACCCACGCCTGCTCCTCGACGCCCTTCTCGAGGACGCCGACGAGGTCTCGGTCAAGCGCTGGGAGATTGCGTGGACGAGGCTCGAGCGTCAGTCGCCGGCAGCCGGAACCGCAGTGGCAGAGCACGGCTGATCCAGTCCGGCCGAAGCGGACTGCTCAGTCTGCGTCACGATCAGCGTTCGACGACTATCGCCTCTTGATCGGTAAGCACCGTGAATTGCGCGCCCGCAGTGGTCAGCGCCGCAACCGTCCGCGCGGTCACCTGTGGATCTTCGAGTAACGAATCGCCGCCGTGCGGCACTATCGCGAAGTCGACCAGCGCGAGCCCGGACCAGATCGGGTCGACACCGCAGGTGGGCATGACTTCAGCGGGGTCGTCCGACGCGTCGAGCCCGATCAGAGTCGGAGTAGCCACGCACGCTCCCGCGCTGTATCCCGCATAGGCCACGACGCCTGAACGAACCAACATCTCGATGACCCGATCTGCGCCGCTTCGGGCTAACTGTGCACGCAGAACGAACGTATTTCCGCCGCGGACCCACAGGCAGTCGAATTCGCGAAGCCGGGCTTCGAGTGCTTCCGGTGCGCCCGCGAAGTCGCGGACGTCCACTTCCTCTGCCGTGAAACCCGCTGCCCGTAGTGGGGTCAATTCGCTTGTCACTGCCGAACTGCGGGCATTGAGCGGCCACGAATCGGCAGCCGCAGCGATCACTGCGATGCGAGCGCCGCGGCCTACAAGATCGACAAAGGCCCCGCGGTGGTCGCCGAATCGGTAGGACGAGAGAAACAGTTTCACTTCTCAGTACCTTCGCGACCTTCGAACCCTTTGTGCCCTATCCACCCAACCCTCAAATCGTGAACGCCAGATTGTCGACGACGCGTGTGCCAACCGTGGTGTCACCGCGAAGCGAGATGTCGGTTCGGTGATCGGACGCGTGGACGCGTCCACCGGCAATTCGGGTGAAGAGTGGTGAGCTCATCGAGATTGTCGTGGTCGCCGGCCCGTCCAGCTCCGGGACGAGCGTTGCACGCGCATCAACCGAGACGTGAAGTGAACGGGCAAGTGGCCCTTCGAGTTCGAAAGTGATCCGTGCTCCCTCGGGCGCCTTTCCTCGTTTTCCGACGACGAAACCGAGCGCGCTGGTGATTTCGCCGAAGGCAGTCTCCGCGCGCAATCCGCCTTCCTCGCCCGGGATGCCGACAGCATCTCTGATGTCGAGTTCGTGCATCCAACAGTCGAAGGTCCGAATACGCATGAACCGGCCATAAGGCGCAAGACCGACCGGTGTCTGTGTCTCGGCGTCCCAGTCGGCGCCCGTCATCGAGCGAAGTGCCTCGGTTCGGCTGGCGGTGATATCACGGTAGTGCGCCAACAGGTCCGCGTGCGGTGTCCGCCTCAGGCCTTCGACCCAGCGCTCGTTGAACGCCGCAATCTCGTTGCGGACGTGGGGCAATGCGTGGACGTCGAGGTCGATCGACGGTGGTTCGATACCGGAGAGCAGCGATTCCGTACCGATCAGATGCGACACGATGTCGTGAACCGTCCACCCCGGAAGGTTCGACGGTGCCAACCACTGGTCACCGTCGAGTTCGGCAAGCAGCGCGTCGATGACTCGCCATTCCTCCGTCAACGCGTCGACTACTGCGTCCTGGGGCCAACCACTCATGCGGACATCTCCTGTTTCGGACGGTTCGGTTCTCCTCACTGTATGTCGCGCCGGATAAGTGAGCGGGCATTCCCAGGCCTCGAGTCGGTGTCGCCAAACCTCCGAAGGAAGCAGAGTTCCTGTGGTAGACCAGGATTGTCGACGCCGAAGCAGGCTCACCCGGCGTTGTCGTCACCGACAGAGGAGTCTTCGTGTTTCCAGGAAATTTCGTCCAGTCCACGCCGGACAAGCCCGCCGTCATTCGCCCCGCGACGGGTGAGTCCATCACCTATCGGGAACTCGACGAACGGTCGACGCAGTTGGCGCGATACTTCCGAAGTGTCGGTGCCAAGCCTGGAGACCACGTCGCTCTCATCTCGAACAACGATCTCCGCGCGTTCGAGGTGTACTGGGCCGCATTGAGATCCGGTCTCTACATCACTGCGGTGAACTGGCACCTCACGGCTGCGGAGGCCGCCTACATCGTCGACGACTGCGAGGCGACAATTCTGGTGGCGTCGGGGCAGGCGTCGGCAGCAGTTCCGTTGGACGAGAAGCTGATTCCACGTGTTCGCCATCGACTGGTGTACGGCGGCGCTCTCGAGGGTTTCGACGACTACGAGGATGCGGTCGATACTCAGTCCGCCGATCCACTCGACTCGCAGCCACGCGGGGCTGACATGCTGTACTCGTCCGGAACCACCGGCAGGCCCAAGGGAATCAAGGGAGATCTTCCGGAGGGTGAGGTGGACACCACCATGGATCCGTACACCGCGGTGTTCGCGCCGATGTACGGGTTCGATTCCGACACAGTCTATTTGTGCCCGGCTCCGGTCTATCACGCGGCACCCCTGCGCTTTTGCGGCGTGATCAATTCGGTCGGCGGAACCGTGATCTTGATGGATGCATTCGAAGCCGAGACCGCGCTGGAGTTGATCGGTAAATACGCTGTGACGCACAGTCAGTGGGTACCGACGATGTTCGTTCGAATGTTGAAACTGCCGAAGGAGACCCGCGATCGTTACGACTTCTCGACGGTCAAAGTCGCCATTCACGCGGCTGCTCCCTGCCCGCCCGAAGTGAAGACGGCGATGATCGACTGGTGGGGTCCGGTGATCCACGAGTACTACGCCTCGACCGAGGGCTCGGGCGCCACTTTCATCAACAGCGAGCAGGCTTTGTCTCATCCGGGTTCCGTCGGTCGTGACGGTGTGATGGGGATCGTGCACATCTGTGCCGACGACGGGCGCGATCTTCCGGTCGGCGAGATCGGTACCGTGTTCTGGGAACGGGAGACTCTGCCGTTCCGCTACCACAACGATCCTGAGAAAACGGCCGCCGCGCAGCATCCGGATCATCCGACGTGGACGACGAGTGGTGATATCGGCTATATCGATTCGGAGCGCTTTCTTTATCTGACCGACCGCGCGGCATTCACTATTATCTCTGGTGGCGTCAATATCTATCCGCAGGAGTCCGAGAACATTCTTACCTTGCATCCGAAGGTGTTCGACGTGGCGGTCATCGGTGTTCCCGACGAGGAAATGGGCGAGCAGGTCAAGGCGGTTGTCCAACTAGCGGACGGGATCGAGCCGAGTGCTCATGTCGCCGAGGAATTGCTGGAATATGTCCGCAGCCAGGTTGCACATTTCAAAGCTCCGCGAAGCATCGACTTTGCCGACGAATTGCCTAGGACCGCGACAGGAAAACTCGTGAAGCACAAGTTGCGGTCTCAATATGTGAGCAATTGACCTTCAGAGGAAATGCTAGGACATCAGAGTAATTCTGCGAGATAGTCGGCAAGGACCTGCGCGTGGCTGTATGGCAGGTCCTTGCTTGCTGTCAGTAGAACAACGGGTCGAGCATCCGATGCCGGTGCGATGCGTCCTGCAGGTTTTCGCGCTTGACGCCGCGTGGCCAGAGTCGGTCGACGAGGAGTCGGACGGCGTTACATTCGGAAGTAGGTTCGTAAACTCGCTCGACCCTGATGATTCGGCGCGTCATTTTGATGCCTTTACGTCTTTCGGACGTTTCAAATAGTGGAATAGCCCGCCATTCGAGTGTGATCGGCCTCACAGTAGGCTTCTCCAACTAAGTCCAAACATACTGTTCGGACTCGATTCAGATGGAGAAAGTGCGTCGTCGGTTTCCCTACGCCGCGGTAACTCTGGCTACTATCAGTCACCATTCACCCAAAAGCGGGTCATCTTCCGCTCATCACATGCTGGTTGCCGCTCGTCGCAGCAGGCGAACCACCAACCGCAGAAGGTAATGGAAAATGGAAACATCGAAGAGCGCACAAGTGCGTCCGTCGGTCGGCGTCCCTCGAGAATCGAGTGACGGTGAGCGTCGGGTCGCGTTGGTGCCGAAAATTGTGTCCGCTTTGATCGGCAAGGGTGTCGACGTTGTCGTCGAGTCCGGGGCCGGTCTGGGGGCGTTGATTCCCGACGAGCTGTACACCGCTGCGGGCGCGAAGATCGGCGATCCGTGGACTGCTGACGTGGTGGTCAAGGTAGCGCCTCCGTCGACAGAGGAAATCGCCCGAATCAGCACCGGCGCGAAGCTCATCGGTTTCTTGAACCCGCGTAACGCAGACAATCGCATTGCAGAGTTGAAGGCCGCCGGCATCGAGGGATATGCCGTGGAGGCGATTCCCCGTATCTCCCGTGCACAGGTGATGGACGCGTTGTCCTCGCAGGCGAACGTGTCCGGATACAAGGCTGTTCTGTTGGCGGCATCGGAGTCCACGCGGTTCTTCCCGATGCTCACCACCGCTGCAGGCACGGTGAAGCCTGCGACGGTTCTGGTGCTCGGAGTGGGTGTTGCAGGTCTGCAGGCGCTGGCGACAGCCAAGCGTCTCGGTGGCCGCGCTACCGGGTACGACGTGCGCCCTGAGGTCGCAGACCAGGTGCGCTCGGTGGGTGCACAGTGGCTCGACCTCGGAATCGACGCGGCGGGCGAGGGTGGATACGCCCGCGAGCTGACCGACGAGGAGCGCGCGAAGCAGCAGCAGGCACTCGAGGATGCGATCAAGGGCTTCGACGTCGTGATCACCACGGCTCTGGTTCCGGGTCGTCCCGCGCCGCGCCTGGTCACCGCCGCCGCGGTCGAAGGCATGAAGCCGGGCAGTGTCGTGGTCGACCTCGCGGGTGAAACCGGTGGTAACTGCGAGCTGACCGAGCCGGGTCAAACCGTCGTCAAGCACGGCGTGACCATTTGCTCTCCGCTGAATTTGCCGGCGTCGATGCCTGAGCATGCGTCCGAGTTGTACTCGAAGAACATTTCCGCGCTGATCGAACTGATGTTGGTGGAAGGTGCATTGGCGCCTGATTTCTCCGACGAGGTTCTGGCCGGTGCGTGCGTCACCCGTGAAGAGAAGGGCGCCTGATGTACACATCACTTCTGGCGAACATCGCGATCCTGGTGTTGTCCGGGTTCGTCGGTTTCGCTGTGATCTCCAAAGTTCCGAACACCCTGCACACCCCGTTGATGTCAGGCACGAACGCCATCCACGGCATCGTCGTCCTGGGTGCGTTGGTCGTCCTGGGCAAGGTGCACGATCCGTCGATCGGGTTGCAGATCATCTTGTTCGTCGCGCTCGTCTTCGGAACCGTGAACGTTGTCGGTGGGTTTGTGGTCACGGACCGCATGTTGGCGATGTTCAAGGCCAAGCCGGCCGCCAAGTCTGTGTCGAAGGATGGTGACCAGTAATGGAATACCTGGTCAATGCGCTCTACATTGTCGCGTTCTCGATGTTCATCTACGGCCTCATGGGTCTTACCGGCCCGAAGACAGCAGTCCGTGGCAACCAGATCGCCGCGGTCGGCATGCTCATCGCCGTCGTTGCAACGCTGATCTCCATTCGTGATGCGGAAATGGGTAACTGGATCCTCATCGCTGCCGGCCTGGTCATCGGTGTCGTGCTCGGTGTCCCGCCGGCGCTCCGCACCAAGATGACGGCCATGCCGCAGTTGGTCGCGCTCTTCAACGGCGTGGGTGGTGGCACCGTCGCATTGATCGCGTACGCGGAATTCCTGGACTCGGACGGATTCACCGCATTCCAGCACGGCGAGTCGCCGACGGTGCACATCGTCATCGCTTCGCTCTTTGCTGCCGTGATCGGATCGATTTCCTTCTGGGGCAGCGTGATCGCGTTCCTGAAGCTGCAGGAAACTCTGCCTGGTCGTCCGATCGGAATCGGTAAGCTCCAGCAGCCGCTCAATGCGCTGCTGCTCATTGCCGCAGTCGCGTTCTCGGTGATCATCGGCATCAAGGCGATCTCGCCGGAAGGGCCGACCAGCTCACTGTGGATCGTCGGCGTCCTCGTGCTTTCGGGCATCCTCGGACTGATGGTCGTGCTGCCCATCGGCGGCGCGGACATGCCCGTCGTCATCTCGCTGCTCAACGCTCTGACCGGTTTGTCAGCTGCTGCTGCAGGTTTGGCGCTCAACAACCAGGCGATGATCGTCGCCGGCATGATCGTGGGTGCTTCGGGCACCATCTTGACCAACCTCATGGCCAAGGCCATGAACCGGTCCATCCCGGCCATCGTCGCCGGTGGCTTCGGTGGTGGCGGCGGCGAAGCTGCATCCTCCGACGGTGTCGTGCGCACGGCAAAGGCGACCTCGGCCGCCGACGCGGCTATCCAGATGGCCTACGCCAACCAGGTCATCGTCGTACCGGGATACGGACTTGCGGTCGCGCAGGCTCAGCACGCCGTCAAGGACATGGCGAAGTTGCTCGAGTCGAAGGGCGTCGAGGTCAAGTACGCCATCCACCCGGTCGCCGGTCGTATGCCCGGTCACATGAACGTTCTTCTCGCAGAAGCGGATGTCTCGTACGACGCGATGAAGGAAATGGACGACATCAACGACGAGTTCTCTCGTACCGATGTCACCTTGGTGATCGGCGCGAACGACGTCACCAACCCGGCGGCGCGCAACGATCCGAGCTCACCGATTCACGGAATGCCGATCCTCAACGTGGACCAGTCGAAGTCCGTCATCGTGCTCAAGCGTTCGATGAACTCCGGTTTCGCCGGTATCGAGAACCCGCTCTTCTTCGCCGAGGGCACCTCGATGCTCTTCGGTGACGCCAAGAAGTCGGTCTCCGAGGTTACCGAAGAACTCAAGGCGCTGTAGCGCTGGAACTCGGAAGGGGCGTCCACTCGCAACCGCGAGTGGGCGCCTTTCTCGTGTTCTCACGCTGCAACGACTTCTTGTGCTGCAACGGCGTGTGCTGAAACGACAAAGGCGCCTGGTCCGAGACGAAACTCGGAACAGGCGCCTCTGGCGACGTTTTACGGGACCTCGGGGGTTTCGGGGTCGGAAGAGAAGCCGGAAAGTAGTTCGATCAACTTCTGGATCAGTTCGAGCGGGTTCAGATCTTCGAGGCTCACGGTAAAGACTCCTTCGCTGAGGAACTACTTGATTCGGACATTTCAGAACATACGTCATGCCCCGCCGTCGCGGGAGAGCTATCGGCGAAAATCTCTGGATACCAAAGATTTAGGACTAAAGTCGGATGCTCCGGTGCCTGGAGAACGCGATGGCTGCCGTATCCGGGCGTAGCTCTTCACGTTTCGCGGCGATGGGCGATCGTGCCATCAAAATGGCTGCGACACAGGCCCATACCAGAGCGATCAGAACGCCGGCTATCACTCCGAAAAGGCCGCTCAGCTCGGCGGCTAGTGCGCTGGCACCGATCGCAGCAACTCCGACGAATCCGAGACCGGCGACCACCGGACGCCACTGCGGGGCGGAGATCAAGATCGCCGAGCAGTACAGCGCGGTCGCCGCTGCCACGTGACCGCTGGGCAATAGGTCCTGGGGCGCATCGGGGAGCCAGGAGCCGAATGCCGCGTTGGTGAGATTAGCGCCCATTCCGAGAAGCAGGATCGCGCCGATGCCGTACGGCAGTCCGCGGACCATCGAGACGACGGCCAGAGCGGTAGTGGCTGCGAGTACAGCGGTGACGTCGAATCGGCCTACCGTCCACTCGGCAAGTGCGCGCACCTGTTCCGGGACGTTCACGCCAGGCGAGGTGGGTCGCAAAATATACAAGGCGCCCAGCGCTACGACGGCGATCGCAGCAAGGACGAGGAAGCGAGTGGTTGTGGAGGGAGTGGGGTGCTGGGTGGAGGTCGAGACGGTCACGAGTACCAGCATCCCTGGTGAGTCTGTGCCGATCGTGAGGATCAGCTGTGAGGTCTGTAGGCGGTCGGAGAATCGCGCCGAACGACACCCGCACAACCCGCTGCGACCAGGACGCATGCAAACGGGATCAACATTGCTGTGGTGAGAGGCACAAGCGTGGTGACCCACCCGATGGTCGCCGGACCGGCGAGGAATCCGATGTATCCCATGCCGACGACGCGAGACATGTTGGTACCAGCCGAACCCGAGCCGAGATTTCCCGCGGTGGTGAAGATCTGCGGAATGCATCCAGACAGGCCTGCGCCGAACAGTGCCCAGCCGAGCAATGTCAGTGGTAGCCAGCCGGATGCCACGACGGTCAGCATGCCGACGGACGACAGCAACGCGCCGTAGCGAACCACGGCCACCGGGCCGACCGCCGCGCTGATCCGATCCGCGGTGAACCGGCCGACGGTCATCATGGCCGAGAATGCACCGAACGACAGTGCAGCAACGGCATTCGAGACACCCAGATCTTCCTTGACCTGCAGCGCACTCCAGTCGTTCGCCACTCCCTCGGCGAGCATCAGAACAAAGGCGAGGGTTCCGAGAGCAAGCACGCGAGCCGAGAATCTGCCGTGTGTCTTTCCGGTAGTCGACGCGGTTTCGGCATGCACGTCGACGTGAGGGAGCAGGGGTCGCGAGCACAACCAGACCGCGAGCAAGCCGATTGCCGACGCGATGCTGAGCGTGACGTACGGCGGAAGATCCAGTGCGAGAGTGCCGAATCCGATGACGGACCCTAATACGCCGCCGACCGAGAACATGCCGTGAAAGGCCGCCATGATCGGGCGCCGGTACAACTGTTCGGCCTCGACAGCCTGCGAGTTCATCGACACGTCCAACGCGCCGTTCGCGAAGCCGAATACAACAAGTGCAGCGCCCAGTTGCCAGGTGTTCGTGGCAAATCCCGGGCCGAGAGTGGCGAATGCCAGCCCGCTACCCGCCAGGATGACCATGCGCCTGCTGCCGTATCGATCGGCGAGCGGACCGCTCAATTGCATACCGGCAATGGCTCCGACAGCAAGAAGGAGAAGCAGTGAGCCGAGCGTCGAGTGACTGATTCCCACACGGTGTTCGATGGACGGAATGTGGACGACCCACATCGCGAGCAGAAATCCGTTGATGCCGAAGATGCCGAAGATGCCGGCCCGCGCGCGTACCAGGGCGGAGGTGGGGACTACTCGGTCGGTGTGGTTGACGCTCACTCGTTCCTTTTTACAGGTGAGACAGCAACAGGTCCGGGTCCGCGAGCATCTGTGCGACAAATGAGAGGAATCTCGCGGCCTGCTCACCATCGAGTATCCGGTGGTCGAACGTCAACGTCAGTGTCGCGACGCTCCGCGCTTCGATCTTGCGCTCGATTACCCAGGGACGCTCGCTCACTGTGCCCAGGCAAAGGATGACGGCTTCTCCCGGATTGAGGAGCGGAATGCCCCCGTCGACGCCGAAGACTCCGACATTGGTGATCGTGACGGTGCCACCGGTCAGGTGATGGACATCGGTCACTCCCGCGCGGGCAGCGACGGTCAGTTCGGTCACCGCGCGTGCAAGTTGGACCAGGCTCAGCGTCTCGGCGCTTTTGATGTTGGGCACGGACAGTCCACGTTCGGAGGCGACGGCGATGCCGAGATTCACGTGATCGTCGATGACGGCGTCGCCGCGGGCCTCGTGCCAATGCGCGTTCACCATCGGGTGCGACGAGATCGCCGTAACCAAGGCCTTGGCCGCGAGAGTCAGCGGAGTGAGAGAAAGTCCGGTGAATGCGTCCGAGGGACGGAGCCTGCCGAGTAGTTCCATCGAAGGCGTGACATCGGCGGTGAGGAAGACGCTGGCCTGAGGGGCACGGGTACTGGCGACCATCGCCGACGCCATCTGTTTCCGCATGCCGGACGAGACCGGCTGTTTCTGCATACCGGATCCGGCCGGCCGCGGAGCTTCATTCGACGCGGCCTTCACGCGAAGCGCGTCTGCGACGTCCGCTGCCGTGACGGCACCGTCGAATCCACTTCCGGTGATTTCGCTCAGATCGATGCCGGCTTCGCGGGCCGCGCGCCGCGCCGAGGGTGTTGCGGGCCGACGCTCGGTACTCGCCGCGGTTTGCGAGTGTGGCGTAACCCTGTTCCGTCGTCGGCTCGGTCTCTCGGCCGCGGGTCCGTATCCGACAAGCACACTCGGGGACTGTGAATCACTTGGAGACGGTGAATCTGCAGGCTCCTCGATTCGGATGATCGGAGTGCCGACCGGGACGGTAGAGCCAGGTTCGACGAGGAGTTCTCTGACAACGCCGACGTAGGGCGACGGCAGTTCGACAAGAGCTTTGGCTGTCTCTACCTGGGCGAGAACTTGATTGAGTTCCACCGTGTCGCCGACGCCGACCGTCCACTCGACCAGATCGGCGGACGTCAGGCCCTCGCCGAGATCCGGCAACCGGAATTCGTGCGTCGTACTCATGCTGCCAGCGTTCGGTCGAGCGCTGCGAGGATCCGATCGGCGTCCGGAAGGTGGAATTGCTCGAGCTTGGCAGGCGGATAGGGGATGTCGAATCCGGTGACCCGACGGATCGGTGACTCCAACTGGTAGAAGCAGTGTTCCGCGACGTGTGCTGCGATTTCGGCGCCGACGCCGAGAAACTTCGGCGCCTCGTGGACGACGACCAGCCTGCCTGTCTTGTTCACCGATGCCTCGATCGTGTCGAAGTCGACGGGGGAGAGCGAACGCAGATCCACCACCTCCAGATCGAGGCCTTCGTCTTCGGCGATCCGTGCGGCGTCGAGTGCGGTGGCGACCATGGATCCGTACGCGACCACTGTCGCGTCGTTTCCCGAGCGGGCGACACGGGCGCGGTGGAGCGGAAGCTCGGGCGCGGCATCGGTATTCACCTCGGCGGTATCCCAGTAACGCCGTTTGGGTTCGAGGAAGATCACCGGGTCGTCGGCGGCAATCGATTGCCGGATCATGTGAAAACCGTCGACCGGATTGCTCGGGTACACCACCCGCAGTCCTGCGGTGTGAGCGAAGTAGGCTTCCGGCGACTCCGAATGATGTTCCACGGCACCGATTCCGCCGCCACTGGGAATCCGAATCGTCAGTGGCGCTGTCACGGCTCCCCGGGTGCGGTAGTGGATCTTTGCCACCTGCGAGACGATCTGGTCGAAAGCCGGGTAGACGAAACCGTCGAACTGGATCTCGCAGACCGGCCGGTACCCGCGCAGAGCCAAGCCGAAAGCCGTTCCCACAATCCCTGATTCGGCGAGCGGCATGTCGATCACCCGGGTATCGCCGAAATCCTTCTGCAGGGCGTCGGTAACCCGGAATACACCGCCGAGACGGCCGACGTCCTCGCCCATGATCACCACGCGACGATCGTCTTCGAGTGCGCGTCGCAGGCCGGTGTTGAGTGCGGTCACCAGATTCATGACGGTCATGACAGTGCCCCTTCCATGCTGCCGAGATACGCGCGATGCTCTTCACGTTCGGCGTCGATCAGTGGGTGTGCCTCGAGGTAGACGTGATCGAAGAGCGCTGACGGGGGCGGATCGGCGAGCGCGATGGTTGCGCGTCGTAGTCCAGCTGCGACGTCGTCGGCGGCCGCCGCGATGGTAGTGAGTTCTTTCTCGCCGAGAAGGCCGCGTTGCTCCAGGAGCAGACGCACTCGCTCGAGCGGATCGCGGTTTCTCCACTCCGACATATCCGTATCGGCGCGGTACCTGCTCGGATCGTCGGACGTCGTGTGTGGGCCCATTCTGCAGGTGATCGCCTCGATGAACGTCGGGCCGCTGCCTTCCCGTGCGCGATTGAGTGCCCAGCGCGTGACTGCGAGCACGGCGAGTACGTCGTTGCCGTCGACGCGGATCGCCGGGATGCCGTAACCGATCGCCCGATGTGAGATGGGTGTGCGGGACTGCAGGGATACCGGTTCACTGATGGCCCACTGATTGTTCTGGCAGAAGAAGACAACGCCGGCACGGAAACTGGCAGCAAATCCCATCGCCTCGGCGATGTCGCCCTGACTCGAGGCGCCGTCACCGAAGTAGGCGATCGTCGCGATCTCGGCGCCGTCCAGATGTGCGCCCAATGCGTATCCGGTGGCGTGCAGCCCTTGAGAGCCGACGACGATCGCCGGATTGGTGACGTTGAATTGTTCTGGATCCCAACCGGAATGGGAGATTCCGCGCCACATCGTGGTCAGCAATTCGGGGGGAACTCCCCGGCAGTACGCGACGGCATGTTCGCGATAGCTGGTGAAGGCGAAGTCGTCGGAGGCAAGCGCTCTCGCGGAACCGACCTGCGCGCCCTCCTGGCCGAGCATCGGAGCCCACAAACCTATTTCGCCTTGACGCTGCAGGGCAACAGCTTCGGTGTCGATTCGGCGACTGACGACGAGATCGCGATACAACGACAGCAGTTCGTCAGGCCCGATGTCTGTTATCAGACGGTCGAATTCGGGCCGGCACACTCGTGCGCCGTTCGGTTGGATGAGTTGGACCGGATAATCGAGGTTGTCGATCATCTTCGCTCACCTCGGTTTCTGCTCATGCCCGGCGCGCCTCGTGAGTACGCCGCACAATCCCGATGTGTTGTATGCAGTTGTCGCTCTACCATCAGGATCCCCCTGATTGGGAAATCCGCAAGTATTTTCACTGCCGTATCAAGACCTGGACTGAGAACTGGCGAGTAACAAACGTGTCGGTACGCCCAACCGATCCGGTGTCAACCGCTAGCATCGGTGCGGTGACTGCAGTCGGTTTGAACGAAGAAGCTGTTTCCGCGTGGATCGCCGAACTGGGGGTCGGCGCCACGACACCACTGACTTTCGAGAGGATCGGTAACGGGCAATCGAATCTGACCTACTCCGTGACGGATGCGGGCGGAGGACGGTGGGTACTGCGCAGACCTCCGCTGGGCACGTTGTTGGCGTCGGCGCACGACGTCGTTCGTGAGCACCGCATTCTGTCCTCGCTCCAGGGAACCAAGGTTCCGGTTCCCAAAATCCTCGGTATCACGGAAGACCCGGAGATCACGGACGCTCCGCTGGTCCTGATGAGCTACATCGACGGCATTGTGATCGACGGCGTCCCGGTGGCTCAGAAGTTGACCGAGGACGAGCGTCGTGCGGTCGGACTGGCGATGCCGAAAACCCTCGCGAGCATCCACGGGGTCGACCTAGAAGAGACCGGCCTCGAGGATCTGGCCAGCCGAAAGCCCTTTGCCGAGCGTCAGCTCAAACGGTGGTCGGCGCAGTGGGAGAAGTCAAAGACCCGCGATGTTCCGGACGTCGACCGGTTGGCCGAGATTCTGCACCGAAACATTCCGGAACAGAACGAAGTGACCTTGGTTCACGGCGACTTCCACCTCAACAACGTCATCACCGATCCGGTCGAGGGTCGCATCGTTGCGGTCGTCGACTGGGAGTTGTGCACGTTGGGGGAGCCGCTCGCGGATCTCGGTGCACTGCTCGCGTACTGGCCGGAAGCCGGTGACAAAGTTGCCGGTCCGTTCATGGCGTCCACGCTGGAGGGCTTTCCGAACCGCGAGGAGCTGGTCGCGGCCTACGTCGAGGCGACGGGCCGCGACGTGTCAGCCGTCGGATACTGGCACGTACTCGCGCTGTGGAAGCTCTCGATCATCGCCGAGGGCGTGCTGCGGCGAATCCTCGACGATCCGCGCAACAAGGCCGAGCACGGCGGCCCGACGGTCGCGCTGATCGACGGAATCGTTGCACGCGCCGTCCTGACGGCAGATCAGCTCGGTCTGAGCTAGTTTTCGGTCAAGGTCCCGGCTGCCGATCTGATGGCGGCCGGGATCTCCACCGGCTTACGGGTGTCGGCGTCGACGTAGACGTGGACGAAGCGTCCGGTGGCGGCGGGTTCCCAATTGCCATCGTCGACCTCGTGGAATATCGCCAGGGCGTAGACGATGCTCTTGGTGCCGAGTTTCTCGACGGAGATACCCACCTGCAACTGCTCGGGGAACGACAGTTCGCTCAGGTACCGGCACGACGTCTCGGCGACGACGCCGATGGCAGGCAGATTGCGGATGTCGGTTCCGGTGGAAGACATCAGCCAGGCGTTGACCGCGGTGTCGAAGTACGAGTAGTACGTCACGTTGTTGACGTGGCCGTAGTGATCGTTGTCGTCCCACCGCGTCGGGACGGGCCAGAGAACGGGAAACTCGCTGATCGACGGGGGCGTTTGCGCTGTGCTCACGGCTTCGACTGTAGTGACGACTTTCGCGAGAGTGATGGCAGGGTGGTGCCCTGCAGGACGGCACGCACGATCAGTCCCACCAACAGTGCCCAGAATGCCGAACCGATTCCCAGGATACTGACCCCGGATGCGGCGATCAGAAACGTGACCACGGCACCTTCACGCTCACTCGCCTCGCTCAGCGCCGATGTGAGGGCGCCGGCAAGAGTTGCCAGGAGCGCCAGTCCGGCAACAGTTTCCACGACTCCGGCTGGAGCGGCGGCTACCAGAGCGGCCACGGCGGCCGCGCCGGCAGCGAGAACGAGATAGGCCCAGCCTGCGGTGAAGGCAGCGATCCATCGACGTTTGGGATCCGGATGCGCGGTGGGGGCGGCGGCCAGGGCTGCGCTGATCGCCGCGAGGTTGATCGCATGGCCACCGGCCGGAGCGCCGACGATGGTGCCGATACCCGTCACGATCATCGACGGCCGCCAGGGAACGGTGTAGCCGAACGAATTCATCACGGCCACACCGGGAATGTTCTGCGAAGCCATCGTGACGATGTAGAGCGGAATCGCAATGCCGATCATCGCCTGCCAGGTCCACGACGGCGCCGTGAGATCGATGCGGGGAATCATGGCGCCGGCGTCGAGCACTCGATCCGACGTGACGAGGCTGATCCCGATCACGACCGCTGCGGTGAGAAACGCGAGCGGAACCGCCCATCGCTTGGAGAAGCGCTGCGCCGCAAGCCAAACCAGGATGACCGGCGCGACTGCTGCCGGTGCGTCCCGGACGGCGATGATCGGCGCCAGGCACAACGGCATCAGAACTCCGGCGAGCATCGCCTGCGCGAGGGGCGTCGGGATTGCCGAGATGATCCTTCCGAGCGTCGGCCACAGTCCGGTCAGCACGATCGCGATTCCGACGACGATGAATGCTCCGACCGCCGCCGGCCACCCACCCTCGACGGCTCCGGCGCCGGCGAGCAGAGCGGCACCGGGCGTCGACCAGGCCAGGGTGATCGGCATCCGGTACCGGCGTGAGAGCCAGAGCATTCCCAACGCTTGGGTCACACACAGAACCAGCAGTCCGGACGCCGCCTCGGTCGCGTCCGCGCCGACAGCGGCGAGGCCGGTGAGGACCACCGTGAACGAACTGGTGAAGCCGACGAGGGCCGTGACGATGCCTGCGCTCATCGGTTGCGAGTTGCTACGAACGGCTTCCGGTTCGGTGGTTTCTGTGGAGTCCGACATGGTCAGTGATTCTGCCCGACCCGCTCGGGGCGCGATTTACCTGTCCGGCCGGATGGGTGAGGTGACCGCTTTGCCGTAGATGAGGTGCGTTTGGGCGTGCCAGACTTCGGGATGCGCGGCGAGGTGGTCGATCAATACTCGCTGTAGATGCGCACTGTCGCGGACCGCGACGTGGAGGAAGAAGTCCTCGGGCCCCGAGACGTTGAAGAGCGCAAGGGTTTCCGGCAACGCGAGCGCGTCCGCTGTGAAGCGGTCGACGAGGTCGCGTCGGTGCGGTCGCAATTGCACGGCGATGATCGCCTGCATCGAGCGGCCCACCGCGGCCGGGTCGACAACCGCATGGATACCGCTGATCGTTCCGTTTGCACGCAGGCGTCGTACGCGCTCGTGGCACGAGGACGTCGCCAAGCCGACACGATCGGCTAGAACCTTGTTGGTGATCGACGCGTCGTTCTGCAATTCGGCCAAAATCTTCCAGTCCACCGGATCCAGAGGCTCATTCTTCGTCATCTGCCGAACTATATCCGGAGTCGTTTTGAAGTTCCCGGATCCAGTTGCACACTCCTGGCATGAACATGTGTCTCGAATCAGCTCGGGTGTGAGGTATTTCGGATGAGTGTCGGTCAATGGCTTGCTTTCGGCTCCCTGCTATCCATCGTCCTGTTCACGCCGGGACTGGATTTTGTCCTGATCCTGCGTCATTCTCTGGCAGATCGACGGACCGGTGCGGTGGTGGCGGCCGGCGTGATTTCGGGGCTCTTCGTTCACACGGCGGCCGCGTCACTGGGCCTTTCCGCACTCGTCGCGACGCGTCCGCAGTTGCTCTCCGCGCTCACTTACGCCGGGGCGGCATATCTGACCTGGCTCGGCATCTCCGCGATCCGAAGTGCATTCAAGGCGCGAGCCTCGGACGAGGGACTTCCGGCAGCGAAAGAACCGATCGCGGTCACCACGGCGTTTCGTTACGGCTTCCTCTCGAACTTGCTGAACCCGAAGGCGTTGTTGTTCTTTCTCGGGCTACTCCCACAATTCATCGAGCCCGGTGAAGGAGCAGGGCTGCGCACACTGATGTTGGCGGGAGCGACGGTGGTCGCCGCAGCGTTGTGGTGGGCGATCGTGGTGGTGATGGCGGCCGGAGCCGGCAAGAAGCTGCGTCGTCCTGGCGTCGGCAAGCGCATCGATGTCGTGACTGGAGTGTTGTTGGTGGGTCTCGGTGCCTTCTTCGGGGTTGCGTGAGAGGTCGTGTCAGGATGGGCTCATGACACTTCCCGTGCTGATCGACGTCCAAGAACTGTCCGCTCTCATCGAGGCCGGAGCCGCGCCGCGATTGCTCGATGTCCGGTGGGCGCTGGGTGATTCGAACGGCGAGCAGCATTTTCGCGACGGACACATTCCCGGTGCGGTATTCGTGAACCTCGACGACGAACTGGCTTCGACGCCGTCGACGGACAAGGGAAGGCACCCGCTGCCTGGACTCGAAGACCTGCAGGAGGCCGCGCGTCGTTGGGGAATCGACGACGGTGACTCGGTGGTGCTCTACGACGCCACCGGCAATACCGCCGCTGCCCGCGGTTGGTGGCTGCTGCGGTGGGCCGGACTCTCGGACGTCCGACTCCTCGACGGCGGGTTGCAGGCCTGGGAGTCCGCGGGACTGCCGTTGGCGGCCGGTATCGGCGAGTCCGTCAGCCCGGGCAATGTTACTTTCACCGGAGACAACATGCCGACCGTCGACATCGACGGCGTCGGCAACTGGACGAGCGAGGGCGGTGTCCTGCTCGACGCCCGAACCGGGGAGCGGTACCGCGGCGAGGTCGAGCCGATGGATCCCGTCGCGGGTCACATTCCCGGTGCGGTGAGCGCACCGACCGCAGAGAACGTCACCGGCGACGGTCGATTCCTGGATGCGGCCGCGTTGCGTGAGCGGTTCGCGGGCCTGGGCGTCGGGGACAGGGTGGCGGTGTACTGCGGATCCGGAGTGACTGCAGCGCACGAGATTGCGGCGCTCGCGATCGCAGGGTACGACGCGACCCTGTTTCCGGGCTCGTGGTCGCAGTGGTCGAACGACGGCACTCGCGCTGTCGAAACCGGAGCCTGAGTCAGCCTTTGGCGCGATCGATGAATGACGGCACGAGAAACCACAGTGCTGTGAACATGATAGCGGCGCACGCAGCCAAGATCTTTGCGGCGACTCCGCCGACGGCGACCTCGGCAATCAGCAGGACCGTGCCGGTCATGGAGGCGGCGAGAAAAGCTATGCCGCACAGCGCGAATCGGTTGGCGATGGGCAAGATGTTCTCGCGGTGCCCACGGCGGAAGAGCATACGATGCCACACCGCGGGCGCCATCAGGAACCCGAAGGAGACGGCCACAAGTATCACCGTCACCAAGTGGATGCCGCGGATATACGTCGAGGCCTCCTCGTAGCGTTCGGTGAATGCCACGGCCAGCAAGAAGGCGAACAGGATCTGAACACCCGAGAGTGCAACGCGCAGTTCTTGCAACAACTCGTTGAAATTCCGCGCCAGCTGTTGAGGTGGAGTCTCCCCGGTCTCGTTCACGATGACGTGGTTCCTACGTCCGTGAGTATTCCGACGCTCGCTGGATCTGCTCCGCGCTCGGACGAACGCCGGTGTAGAGCACGAACTGCTCGGCTGCCTGAAGAGCGATGACCGACGCTCCCGTGATCGCCGTCTTCCCGAGTAGGGTCGCCAACGCGATCAGAGGAGTGTTCGCGGGCATCGCGACGACGTCGAAGACTACTTCCGCTGCGCGAACTGCTTCTTCGGGGAACGACAGTGCATCGGCTTCAGCACCGCCGGACATTCCGATCGGGGTCGCATTGATCAGCACACCGGGACGAAGCGGACCGAGTTCGGCCTGCCAGTCGAAGCCGTACTGCTCGGCGAGCGCCGACCCTACTTCCTGGTTGCGGGCGATTACGGTGACGTCGGTGAATCCGGTGTCGCGTACCGCGGCGACGACTGCTTTTGCCATGCCGCCGCTGCCGGCGACAGCGACGGACAGGCTCGTATCGACGTCGTTGTCACGCAGCAGATCGGCCACCGCCTGATAGTCGGTGTTGTAGGCGTGCAGCACTCCGGACTCGTTGACGATCGTGTTCACGGAGTCGATGGCGCTGGCCGAATCATGCATGACGTCGATGTGCTCGATGACCTGTTCCTTGAACGGCATCGACACCCCGCAGCCTCGAATCCCGAGTGCTCGTATGCCGGCGATCGCGGCGGGTACGTCTTCGGTGGTGAAGGCTTTGTAGACGAAGTTCAGGCCCAATTCCTCGTAGAGGTAATTGTGAAACCTGGTGCCGATGTTGCTCGGTCGCCCGGAGAGCGACATGCACAGGAGCGTGTCCTTGTTGAGGTCGACGGTCATCGTTCCCACTCTAATCGCGAGTTCGGAGTAGTTCTTGATGGAGGAGTGCACCCATCCGGATGTCCCGCAGCGCCGAATGTCGGGTATCCGATCGAAGCACCACTCGCACCGACAGAGCCGAGACGACATGGTCACACAGAACATCGACGAGCACCCGAGCACCGAATCTCGTCCACCGCGTCGTAGATGGGCTGCTCACGCGATCTCCGGGGTCTTGGCCGCGGCTGTCGTCCTGGGCGTCGGTGAACTGGTGGCGCTGCCGATCAACCCGGACGCGTCGCCCTTCTACGCCGTCGGTGCAACCACCGTCGACCGAACGCCGGCTTGGGCTCGCGAGTTCGCGATCGACACCTTCGGCACCAACGACAAGCCGGCGCTGTTCATCGGAATGTCGATCTTGATAGTTCTGCTCGGCGCGGTGGCAGGGCTCCTGGAACGGCGACGTCGCCCGATTGGCAGCCTCATCCTCGTTCTGCTCGGTGCGGTTGGCGTGTATGCGGCGTTGCAACGCCCGACTGCCGACGCGATGTACGTGTTCCCGACGCTGGTCGGCGTGGTCGCGGGTGTCGCGACTCTGCGGTTGCTGATCACGCAACTGGAGGTGCCGCTCTCGCCGGGCGTCGCCGACTCGTGGTTGCCTCGTCGTCAGTTCCTTCTGCTGGCAGGTGCGGCGTTGGCAGTGGCTGCGGCCGCGGGTGCCGCCGGGAAGTTCGTGGGGCAGAGAATCGCTGGAGCAGTCGCGAATCGTGAAGATTTCGTCGTGCCCACCGCCGCTGACCCGGCGCCGCCGATTCCGGCGGGTGCAGACATCGGGATTGCGGGTGCGTCGACGTACATCACGCCCAACGACGACTTCTATCGCATCGACACCGCTCTCCTCGTTCCGCAATTGACGACGGACTCATGGGAACTGCGGATTCACGGCATGGTCGACCGCGAGATGACGTTGTCGTTCGACGACCTGGTGGCGCGAACGCCCATCGAGCGGGTGATCACGCTGACGTGTGTTTCCAACGAGGTGGGTGGTGTCCTGGCTGGGAACGCGAAGTGGATCGGTTATCCCATGAAGGACCTGCTCGACGAAGTCGGTGTCCATCCCGACGCCGACATGCTCCTGTCGACCAGCGTCGACGGCTTCACAGTCGGCACCCCGGTCGAGATAGTCACCGACGGCCGTGACGCGATTCTCGCCGTGGCGATGAACGGTGAGCCGTTGCCGTTCGAGCACGGTTACCCCGTTCGGCAGGTAGTTCCCGGCCTGTACGGTTTCGTCTCCGCCACCAAATGGGTGACGGAGTGGGAACTCACGCGTTTCGACAAGGTCGAGGCCTATTGGACCCAGCGCGGTTGGGGTGCGCAGGCACCGATCAAGACGTCGTCGCGTATCGAGGTACCGGCAGCTCTGGCGCCGATCGAGCCGGGCCAGGTGCTGGTGGCGGGAACTGCCTGGGCTCAGCATCGTGGAATCGAGAAGGTCGAGGTTCGCGTGGACAACGGCGAATGGCAACCGGCGACACTGGCGCAGGAGTACTCGATCGACACCTGGCGGCAATGGTCGTGGATGTGGGATGCAGGCTCAGGTTTGCACACCGTGCAGGTCAGGGCGACGGATTTGGACGGGAACGTTCAGGTGGAAGAGCGCACTCCGCCGATTCCCGGTGGCGCCACGGGATGGCATACGAGGTCGTTCACGGTGAAGTGACAGGTAGATCCGAATGGGATTCGGTATACAGGCGGATGACGCACTGGGCCATCCATCCGGCGATCAGGGTTCTCAGGCCGAAGTCGAAGGTGTCGTCGGTTCGCAGTGGGGTCGTGGCCTCACGGGTGATCTCGCTCGGGTTCGAGGATTGAGTCCACGCGACATCCGGCGTCGACAGCTTGACGACTGATCCGAGGACCAAACTGTCCAGCGTGGAAATTGCGTGACGAGTGTCGATCGGATCGAACCCGCCATCCGAAAATGCTTGGACCAGTGCGGTATCGATATCGAAAGTCACCTCGGTGCGGACGCTTCGCGTCATGAGCAGCGGGATGAGACGCCAATGCTCGACCGCAGCTCGGCGATAGGCCCACCCCCAGGCGCTGACCCGCTCGCTCCATCCTGCGGGTGGTTGCGGGACCGAGATCGACGACATCACGCGGATGCGCATGAGTTCGACGATCTCGGATCGACCCGAAACGTGTGTGTAGAGCGAAGACGGAGTCACGTTCAATTGCTTGGCGATTCCGGGCATGGTGAAGTCACCGGTCGCGTCGACAGCATCCAGGGCGGCGTCGGTGATGTTGCCCGTGGACAGTATCGGCTGGGTGGGGCGCGGCATCGATTCTCCTGGTGAGGGATTCGTCGGCAATCTCGGACTCGATCGATTGATGACAACTCCTTGATTTCAGGAGCCGACATGCATCATACTAACCGAACCCTATTCGGTATGTCGGCGGATTCTTCCGGCGATCGGTACACGTCGGAGGAACATTCAATATGTCTGTCGTATGGCTGACCGGTGCAACGATCATCGACGGTACGGGAGCCGAACCGATCGAGAACTGTGCTGTTGCTGTGGAAAGCGGACGCATCAGTGCGATCGGTGGCACGCCGCCCGAGGGGGTGGAGGTGTTGGACTGCACCGGGTTGACGATCACGCCCGGACTGATCGACGCACACGTTCATCTCGGTGGATCGAGTGATCTCGCCCCGAGCCTGCGGCGTCAGATATCGGTAGCCGAACTGGCCGCAGACATGTTCGCGACCTGCGCGTCTACTCTCGACGGGGGATTCACCACGGTTCGTGACTGCGGCGGAATCGACGGTGGACTCGCCGGAGTTGTCGCCTCGGGCAAGATTCCGGGGCCGCGGATCATTCAGTGTGGCCCGATCCAATGCCAGACCGGCGGACACGGACACCTGGCGGCCGAGTGGGAGCCGACTTCGGACTGGTCCGATCACGACATCCCCGGATTGCGTTGTATGTCTCTGCTTTCCGACGGCCCGCACGAAATGCGAAAGAACGTTCGTGAGACGTTCCGCAGAGGTGCCGACTTCCTCAAACTGTGCGTCACCGGGGGAGTGGTATCCACTCATGACAAGCTCACCGACACGCAGTTCACGGTCGACGAGATCGGAGTTGCCGTCGAGGAAGCCAATGCGCGCGGTACGTATGTCACGGTGCACGCTCACAACAACGAGGGAATCCGGAACGCGGTTACCGCCGGCGCGAAATGCGTCGAGCACGGTTCCGACATCGACGACGAGACTGCCAAGTTGAT
The DNA here is from genome assembly GCF_016598535.1 of Rhodococcus sp. P-2. Classification (GTDB taxonomy): domain Bacteria; phylum Actinomycetota; class Actinomycetes; order Mycobacteriales; family Mycobacteriaceae; genus Rhodococcus_F; species Rhodococcus_F baikonurensis. Next base: position 5,953,096 of record NZ_CP066779.1, read on the forward strand.
GGCCGAGCACGACGTCGCTTTGGTACCGACCTTGGCTGTGGTGCAGGCGCTCTCGGACAGCGCGGCGTCAGCGGGTCTACCCGAATCGATTTCGGCGCGCATCGGCCAGATGATGCAGGGGCAGATCGACGGACTCCTCGCCGCTCGAAATGCCGGCGTCAGAGTGGGATTGGGATCGGACCTTATCGGTACCGATCAAACAGGTCGGGGGATGGAGCTTGTCCTGCGCGCCAAGGTCGAAACCCCGATGGACGCATTGGTTTCCGCTACCCGGATCAACGCCGACATTCTCGGCATCGCCGACGAGGTCGGCACCATCGAAGTCGGCAAGTTCGCCGACCTCGTTGCCTTCCGCGGCAATCCGTTGACGGATCCGTCCATCTTCGCTGATCGTGAGCGCATCGCACTCGTCATTCAGAGCGGTCGAGTGGTGAAGGACGGCCGGTAGCTCAACAGCGAGTGGCGAGTTCTGTCAACGCCGAGTGATCCGCCCGGCTGACCGGTAAGCCATAGGAAATCGCGACGGTCAAGTACTTGCCTGCGTAGAAACATCGGTACGCAGGATTGGGCGGCAACCAGTCGCTGGGCGTGCTGTCGCCTTTCGACTGGTTGTCGGGGCCGTTGACGGCCAACAGGTTCAGTGACGTGTCGTTCGCGAACCTCATCCGAAGCTCGGGCGTCCAGGAGTTCGCGCCGAAGTCCCAGGCCGCGGCGAGTGGGAAGACGTGGTCGATCTGGACGGACTTGGCCCGGCTTCGTTCGAATTCGACGCGGTCACCGGAGTACGGGTCGGTCATCACGCCGGACAATACGAGGCAGTCACGTGTTCCCGGTTTGAACACCACGTCCGATAGATCGTGGGCCAGAACGTTGTTGCGGGTATCGCACCCGTCGTGGCCACCTGGTGCGTCCTGGTCGTCGGACCACGCGGGGCCGAATACGCAGGCCTCGCCGTTACCGCAGCCGCGCTCGTATCCACCCGGATGTGGTCGGTTGTCGACGACCGCGGTCCGGGACAGGAGCTCCTCCAGGTCCGATCGAGTCGGGCTGCCCGGGGCAGAATCGAGACGCGCGTTCCCGAACCATCCGCAGGACGCAACGAGACATACGAGCACGAGCGTTGCAAGGATCGCAGTCAACCGTGCAACCACCTGTGCCCCCGCCCGTCGTAGACGGTGATTGAACCATCGGCGTCCGACAGAGATCAGCCGAAGTCGATCACCACCTTGCCGGCGGCATGGCCGTCTTCGACTGCAGCGAGCGCTTCCCCGGCGCGGGAGAACGGGTAGCGGCCGGACACGGAAGGGTCGAGGGTCCCGTCGTCCACGAGCGCCGCGACCTCCGTGAATACTGCTGTGGTCCTTCGGCGTTCGACACCACTGCCGCCGAGTCGGCTTGCCGCCAGAGGATCGGCGATGCTCAGGATTGGCGCACCCGGTCGGGTGAGCGCAGCACCGCGAGCGAGAGTGTCCCCGCCGACAAGGTCGAAAACCGCGTCCACCCCACCTGAGGACAGCGCGGACACTTCGTCTGCGAATCCGTCTCCCGACTCGACCCAGCGTGCTCCCGCGTCCTCGATCGCGGTTCTCTTGGATTCGCTCGCGACACCGATCACGTTGACACCCTGTGCCAATGCAAGCGCGATGGTGCTGCGACCGACGCCGCCACCGGCGCCGAGGAGCAGGAGTGTTGCCCCGGGCTTCAGTCCGAGGCCGTGGAGCGCGTCGTAGGCCGTCCCCGCCGCAACCGTCAACACCGCGGCATCCGCCCACGACACGGCAGGCGGCTTGTGTGCTGTCGACGAGACGTTGAGCATGGTCGACTCGGCGTAGCCGCCGAAGCCGGTCGCGGTAGCGCCGAACACTTCGTCGCCGACCTCGAACTCGGTGACCCGCGGACCCACTCCGATGACAACACCGGACACTTCGCGGCCCAGAACCGCAGGCAGCGTCACTGGCACGGTGTCTTTCCGCGTACCAGCGCGAACCTTCCAATCGGCTGGATTGACGCCCGCAGCTCGGACCGACACCAGCAGTTGTCCAGCACCGGGCGGTGGGAGGGTGACGTCGAAGTAGGACTGTGTGTCGGGGCCGCCGTACTCGGTGAAGCCGTATGCCGTCGTCATGCCTGCCAGCCTATTGCCCCGGCATGCCGGAAGGGCGGTCCGGAAGGGTGGTGACGAACAGCGGTGTCGGTGGCACCTGATTGGATGGTCGGATGCTGCATGGACTCTGGTCACCGGGATCGGGGCTCAAACTGTGGGTCGACGGGCACGACGGTGCCGGGACCGACGATCCCCGTGATCCGGTCAGTGCTGTCCTGCACCGCAAGTTCCGTCATCGTGTCAACGTCCCCATGCCGCCTGTGCCTGGCGGGCCTTTGCAGAGTGAGTACGCAGCCGTTGCGTTGGCACCGCCGGACGCGGTCGATCTCCTGTTGCGGTTCAAGGCTGATGACCAGCGAATCGCGGGCGACCTGCATTTTCTCGTGCACGTGGCGCGAGGAATCGACCGTTGGGTTCGTGCCGGGCGGGTGGTGCCGGCGCTGACGCGGGCCGAAGGAAGTTGGTGGCCACGCTGGCAGTTGTCGGTGGGGGAACGCCAGCGCGCGTGGATCGGTGAACTGGTCGTGGCCATGCCACCGGTACAGCGGGCCGTCGGCTCGCCGAGGGCGATGATCGAAGACATCACCAACGAACTCACGGACCCGATCGTCCGCCGTGTTCTCGGTGGCTCGGTGCCGGTGATGCAGACCTCGCTCTGGCAGGCCGTGTTGTCCGGGGACCCTTTCGACGACGTGTCGGTACGAGCGGCCGAGGGACTCGCCGAATGGGGATCCACGTTCACCGCCGGAGAGCCGGACCTGGTTCTGCGGCTGATCGAGCCGGAACTCGACGACAATTCCGATCCGGACGACGATGCGCTGTGGCGTCTGCAGGTGTGCCTGCGTCCCGAAGGCGAAGCGCCCGAGCGTGTTCGACTGCACCGGGCCGACCCTAAACGCATCCAGCTCGGCAGTCGGAAGCTCGAAGAGGCGATCAAGGCGTACCCACGTTTTCGCGACGTGCCGCGCGACGAAGACAGTCTCGATCTGTTGCTGCCCACGCCGGTCGTGATGGACCTGGTCGGACACGGCGCGATTGTCTTGCGAGAGCGGGGAATCACGCTGCTGCTTCCCCGCGCCTGGAACGTGGTGTCTCCTTCGCTGCGTGTGCGGGTGACCTCGGCGTCGTCTCCGATCGTTGCGGAGAATCGCACGGTCGGTATGGATCAATTGCTGGAATACGATTGGGAATTGGCGCTCGGAGACAAGGTGCTCACCGCCGAGGAAATGACCCGACTCGTCGACGCGAAGTCCGATCTGGTCCAGTTGCGCGGCGAGTGGGTGCAGGCAGACAAAGACGTACTGGCCCGCGCGGCTCGTTTTGTCAGTCAGCGGCATTCGAGCGGGGATCGAGCGATTGTCGATTTGATCAAGGACTTGATAGCCGACGACCTCAAAGACCTACCGGTCGAGGAAGTGAAGGCGACCGGATGGGCATCCGCACTGCTCGACCAGTCGGTGGCCCCGCGGCAGGTCGCGGTGCCGTCGACGGTCAACGCGACCTTGCGTCCGTATCAACGACGCGGTCTCGACTGGTTGGCCTACATGAGTGCACTCGGTCTCGGCGCGGTTTTGGCCGACGACATGGGGCTGGGGAAGACGCTGCAATTGTTGGCATTACTTGCCCACGAGAAGTCCAAGACGGCAACACTTTTGGTGTGTCCGATGTCGGTCGTGGGAAACTGGCAGCGTGAAGCGGCGCGATTTGTGCCGAGCCTGCGCGTCTACGTTCATCACGGTTCGGACCGCGCTACCGGGGCGGAGCTTGAACACGCTGTTCGTGAGAGTGATCTGGTGATCACCACCTACGCGCTCATGACCCGCGACGTCGCGGCCCTCAAGGAACTCGACTGGCGGCGCGTAGTGCTCGACGAGGCTCAACACATCAAGAACGCCAAGACATCTCAGGCGAGAGCTGCTCGCAGCATCCCCGCGGATCATCGCGTTGCTCTGACCGGAACGCCGGTGGAGAACCGACTGGACGAGTTGCGGTCCATCCTCGATTTTGCCAATCGCGGTGTACTCGGCTCGGAGCAGATGTTCCGCAAACGGTTCGTCGTACCGATCGAGCGGGAAAAGGATCAACTTGCCGTCTCGCGACTGCGCGCCGTCACGTCCCCCTTTGTGCTGCGGCGCGTGAAGACCGATCCCGCCGTGATCGCGGATCTCCCGGAGAAGTTGGAGATGACGGTTCGAGCGAATCTCAGTGAGGAACAGGCCGCGTTGTACCGCGCGGTGGTGGACGAGATGATGGCGCAGATCAAGGGGACGGAAGGTATGAAGCGCAAGGGCGCCGTCCTGTCTGCGCTGACCAAACTCAAACAGGTATGCAATCATCCGGCGCACTTCCTGCGCGACGGATCGCCGGTGATGCGACGCGGGCAACACCGTTCGGGAAAGCTCGGACTGGTCGAGGACATCGTCGAGTCGGTCACCGGCGACGACGAGAAGGTTCTGTTGTTCACACAGTTTCGTGAGTTCGGCGAGCTGGTGGTGCCGTACCTGGCAGACCGGTTCACCACCGAAGTTCCGTTCCTCCACGGCGGAGTGTCGAAAGCCGGGCGCGACGCCATGGTCGAGGCGTTCCAAGGTGAAGGCGGCCCGCCCATCATGGTGCTCTCGCTCAAGGCCGGCGGCACGGGCCTGAATCTCACAGCGGCCAACCATGTGGTTCACCTCGACAGATGGTGGAACCCCGCGGTGGAGAACCAGGCGACGGACCGTGTCTTCCGCATCGGTCAGAGAAAGAACGTGCAGGTCCGCAAGATGGTGTGCGTCGGAACCTTGGAAGAGCGAATCGACACGATGATCGCGAGTAAAAGTGAACTCGCCGAACTTGCAGTCGGGACCGGTGAGAACTGGGTGACGGAGATGAGCGTCGAGCAATTGGACGAGTTGTTGCGACTCGGCGACGACGCGGTGGGCGAATGAGTCCGCGCGGTAAGGGTCCCGATTTCAGCGAGTACACCGGGCCTCGGCGGCGGGCACCCGCGCCGGTCAAGCCTCGTCCAGCGTTCGGGAGGACGTTCTGGGGCAAGGCTTTTGTCCGCGTCGTCGAAGAGATCGGCGACAAACCTCGCGTCACGCGTGGGCGTACGTATGCGCGTTCGGGTCAGGTCTTGGCGCTCGACATCGAACCGGGAGTGGTGACGGCCGAGGTTCAGGGCAGCCAACTTCAGCCGTTCGTTTCCACGCTGTCGATCGACACCCTCGATCAATCGGATATCGACGACATCATCACCAAGATCCGCCGCGTGCCGGGAAGCCTTGCCGCACTGGTGTCCGGCACTGTCCCGGACATGCTTGCCGCCCAACTGATACCGGACGGCCCGTCGGCTTTTCGCTTCGACTGCACCTGCCCCGATGTCGGTTGGCCGTGCAAACACGCTGCGGCCGTGGCGTTCTTGACCGCCGAGCGGATCGACACCGATCCGCTGAGGTTGCTGAGACTTCGCGGGGTCGACCTGGAGCAGTTGATCGGGGGAGTGGAAGACGAGTCGACCGTTGCGGTGGACGTCGAGAATTGGTTCGGAATCGCGGCTGCCCTGCCGGCGCTACCGAAGGTGCCTTTTCGTGCGGCGATCGACGATCTGGATATCCGGCGGTTGCGCGAGGCGGTTGCGGCACTGGGATTGGACATGGCTCAGCAGAACGTCGCCTTGGACGAAATACGGTCCATCTACCGACGGTTGGACGGTTGAAATCGGACAACTCCGGACTGGTGCTAGTTTCCTGTCGTGAATTCCAGTATCGTTAATTGGACCGGTCCGGTCGGGACCTGCCTGCGATTTCATATCCTTATCGTCGGCGAATAGACGGCTATTCATTTCTCGGAGGGACAGTCGCTGTGATGCCCGTTCATTTGCGCGACAGCGCAATACCCAAACACGAACAGTTGCGCACCATTCTCCTGCGCAAGTGCACCCAAGAACTCCAGCCTGGCGACTTGATGACCAGTGAGCGAAACCTGATGCAGGACTACGGCGTCAGTCGGATCACCGTTCGCGAGGCCATCGGACAACTGGTAAATGACGGACACCTCGTTCGCGTGCGTGGCAAGGGCACCTTCGTTGCGCACCGTGCCGTCCAGTCCAAGCTGCACCTTGCATCCTTCACCGAGGAAATGCGCGCCCAGGGGCATCACCCCACGACAGTGGTCCTGGTCAGCGAGCAGGGGCCGGTCCCCGAAAGCACTGCTGCCGCACTGAATATGCGACCGGGTTCCGACGGTTACCACGTCAAGCGCTTGCGCCTCGCCGACGGCGAGCCCGTGAGTGTGGACGACGGCTGGTTCAATCCCGAACTGTTGCCGGGTCTACTCGACATGGACTTGACGGGTTCGATCTACCGAGCGACCGCCGACAAGTACGACAAGCCGATCGATCGGGCCGAACAGACGGTCAGTGCAGACGGTGCGAGTACGGAGATCGCGACTCTCCTCGGTACTCGTAAAGGCGCCCCGGTTCTGTACTTCGATCGAGTGTCGTTCAGCGAGATCGCACCGGTCGAGCACACTCGTAGTTGGTACCGATCCGACCGCTACCAGTTGCAGATGGAAGTCCAGGGCCAAGCGCGGCCCAAGACACGCGGCGACCAGTAGCCATCGTTCGGAACGAAAGGGCGGGCACACCTTCCGGTGTGCCCGCCCTTTGTGTTACGCCGACCAGTCGAACAGAGTGTCGCCGGTGGCGACGTCTCCACCGACGGAAGGGGATTCGACGGTGTCCGGTTTGGAATCCATCACGACTACCGGGCAGATCGCCGAGTAACCGGTCGTGTCGATGTGCGCTGGATCGAAGCTGACGACGGGATCACCGGCATTGACGGTGTCACCCTCGGCGGCGATGAGGGTGAATCCGTCGCCTTCGAGTTTGACCGTGTCGATGCCGATGTGGACCAGCACGCCCGTGGCCTTCTCGCCGAAGATCACAAATGCGTGAGGGTGAAGTTTCAGGATCTTCCCGCTGATCGGCGCCACGACCGTGAGCGGGCCCTGACCGCGAGCGGGTTCGATCGCGACGCCCGAGCCGACCATCTGCTGAGCGAACACCGGGTCCGGTACGTCGGCAAGTGCGACGACCCGGCCGGGCAGCGGGGCGAGGACGACCGTCACAGGATGTCCTCGATGTCCTCGGCAAGGGTGTCGGCCTCGGGCCCGACGATGACCTGGACAACCGTTCCGGCCTTGAGTACGCCGTGTGCGCCGGCAGCCTTGAGAGCGGACTCGTTCACCTTCGCTCCGTCCTTGACCTCGGTACGCAGGCGGGTGATGCAAGCCTCGATCTCGACGATGTTCTCTGCGCCGCCGAGGCCCTTGATGATTGCTTCCGCTTTCGACATTTGCTGCTCCTGATTGTCGGGTTGGTCGTGATCGTTGAACGGTCGTACAGGTGGGCTGACTAGTTGCTGGTCAAGGCTATCCCGGTTACGTATGTCACATTTGGGTGTTGACAACTCGCCTCCACCAGGTAAAACTACAACTGGTTATGACCGGACAGTACCCGTTGGAAGTCCGGCTCCACAACAGTTTCGACAAAACGGTTTTGCCCTCACTTGCGAGCAAGAACCGTGACCTGCATTTTCACGAAACCTGCACGTGTACGACACCCGAATTTCCAGAACCAGCGGCCGATCGCGACGCGGCCCGGCGAACGAAGAAGGTCCTTGATGACTCTCGAAGACACCCCGAAGAAGGAATCGAAAGTGTTCGCCGGGGTTCAACGCCTCGGCCGAAGCTTGATGCTTCCGATCGCCGTTCTGCCGGCTGCGGGAATCTTGCTCCGCCTCGGCCAGGACGATCTGCTCGGGCGATTCAGTTCGATGCACAGCGCTGCGGCAGTGATCTCTGCGGCAGGACAAGCAGTCTTCACGTGGCTGCCGCTGATCTTCGCGGTCGGTATCGCGATCGGCTGGGCCAAGAAGGCCGACGGCTCGACTGCCTTGGCCGCCGTCGTCGGCTACATGGTGATCGACGGTGTGTTCAAGGCGATGTCGCCGATCGTCCTCGAAGGGAAGACGGACCCGAACGGGGATCAATCCCTGATCAACTACGGTGTGCTCGCCGGCATCGTGATGGGCTTGCTGTCGGCGATCTTGTGGCAGCGATTCTATCGAACAAAACTTCCCGATTATCTCGGATTCTTCAACGGGCGCAGGCTCGTTCCCATTCTGACAGCGATCACCGGTCTTGTCGTCGGTGTCCTGATGGCATTCGTGTACCCCTTGTTCAACTCCGGCCTCAACTGGGTCGGTGAAGCAGTTGCTTCCAATACCGTTGTGGGCGGCGGCATTTACGGCGCAGCGAACCGTCTCCTGATCCCCACCGGCTTGCACCACATCTTGAACTCCGCCGTGTGGTTCCTGATCGGCGACTACCAGGACGCGAGCGGTCAGATCGTTCGCGGTGACCTCAACCGGTTCTTCGCCGGTGACCCCTCCGCCGGTACGTTCATGACCGGCTTCTTCCCGATCATGATGTTCGCCCTCCCCGCTGCGGCCTTCGCAATCTGGCGCAACGCCAAGCCTTCTCAGAAGAAGCTCGTCGGCGGCATCATGCTCTCCACCGGCCTGACCGCCTTCCTCACCGGTATCACCGAGCCGCTCGAATTCTCCTTCATGTTCGTCGCGTGGCCCCTGTACGTCATCCACTCGCTCCTGACCGGAACGTCGATGGCCTTGGTCAATGCGCTGGGGATTCACGACGGATTCACGTTCTCCGCAGGCTTCTTCGACTACGTGTTGAACTTCGGCAAGGCAACCAACGCATGGATGTTGATCCCGATCGGACTCGGCTACGCCGTGATCTACTACTTCCTTTTCAGCTTCGTCATCAAGAAGTGGAATCTGCGCACGCCGGGACGAGAAGAAGAGGTCGAGGTGGCCGCAGGTGAGCCCGACCCCGCGCTGCTCGAGGCCGAACTGGCGCTGGCTGCCGAAGGTGACAGTCGCACCGACGCCCCGCTCGTCGCCGAACTGGAAAACAAGCTCGACAAGGAACTGGAAGGACGCTGAACATGGCGATCGCAACCACGACAATCGGATCCCGCGTCGGACTCCACGCACGACCCGCAGCGCTCTTCGCGCGCGCCGCAGCCGATCTACCGGCCGACGTCACCATTGCGCTCGGCGACGGCGAACCCGTCGATGCCTCCAGCATGTTGTCTGTCATGACTCTCGGTGCCGCATTCGGGGATTCGGTGACCTTGCGTGCCGACGGTGACGGCGCCGATGCTGCGCTCGATTCGCTCGCCGAGCTTCTCGCATCCGAACTGGACGAAGCCTGATGACGGCGAGTGTGGACAACCGCATCGCGGGTATCGGAGTGAGCGCGGGTTCGGTCTGTGCGCCGTGGTTGCGATTCTCCACGCCTGAGCCGACCTCGGCGTCGGACCCGATCACGGGCAGTCCCGAGGCGGAGCTGATCAGGATCCGTGAGGCGCTGGACGCCGTCGCGGAGGAACTGCTCTCGCGTGCAAAGACAGTCGAGGGCGTCTCCGCGGAGATTCTGACGACGTCGGCTGCGATGGCGCGCGATGCGGGCATCGTGAAGGCGGCCAAGACGAACCTGGAATCCGGGCTGCCGACCGCGCACGCCGTCGCAGTTGCCTTCGACGCATTCTGCGAAAAGCTCACGGCGCTCGGCGGGTACATGGCCGAACGGGCAACCGATCTGCGCGATCTCGGGCAGCGAGCCGTGGCCGTTCTTCGAGGGGAGCCGATGCCCGGAATCCCCACCCCCGGTTACCCGTACATCCTGGTGGCGCGCGACCTCGCGCCGGCGGATACAGCGACGCTGGGCAACAGTGACGTGGTCGGACTGTTGACTTCGGAAGGAGGTCCGACCAGCCATACGGCGATCTTGGCGAAGTCGCTCGGAATCCCGGCCGTGGTCAACTGCTCGGGAACCGATCAGCTGACGCAGGGCAAACTCCTCATCCTCGACGGCACCACCGGGACGGTCACCATCGATCCCTCGGCAGAAATGCGTGAGCGCGCTGTCCTCGAAGCATCGTTCGTGGCAGAGCAGTCGGCTTCGGCACACGGCCCAGGACGCACGCGTGACGGGTTCGCGGTGAGGTTGTCGGCCAACATCGGAACCCTCGAGGACGCTGCGCGGGCCGGGGCGGCCGACTGTGAGGGCGTCGGATTGTTCCGTACGGAATTCTCGTACCTCGGGCGCCACGACGCACCTTCGGTGGAGGAGCAAGCACAGACATACGCGTCGGTGCTCGGGCACTTCGCCGGCGAGAAGGTAGTGGTCCGCACTCTCGATTCGGGTTCGGACAAGCCGTTGCCGTTTCTCGATCTCGGGGTCGAGGAGAACCCGGCCCTTGGTATCCGCGGGCTCCGTGTCGGCACGGTCTATCCCGACACGCTCATCAGTCAGCTCGACGCTCTTGCTGCCGCAGGAAACACGTCTGGCGCCGAGTTGTGGGTCATGGCGCCGATGGTGGCCACGGCCGACGAAGCGAAAGACTTTGCAGAACTTGCGCGTTCGCGGGGGATCGGCAAGGTGGGGGCGATGATCGAGATTCCGGCCGCAGCTTTGCGGGCGAGGGACCTCCTGGAGCATCTCGATTTCGTCAGTATCGGCACCAATGATCTGAGCCAGTACACCTGCGCGGTGGATCGTATGGCCGGGAGCTTGGCGCAATTACTCGATCCGTGGCAACCGGCGGTCCTCGATCTGATCGCGATGGTCGGTCAGGCAGGCGCCGACGCCGGGAAACCTGTCGGTGTGTGCGGTGAATCCGCGTCGGATCCGCTGTTGGCGCCGGTTCTGGTCGGTTTGGGCATCACGAGCCTGTCGATGTCGGTCCCCGCGTTGGGTGCCGTTCGCGCGCAACTGGCCTCTCTCGACCTGGCGGTGTGCAAGGACATGGCCGCGGCGGCACGGGGCGCGCGAAACCCGATCGAGGGTAGAGCGGCCGTCGCCCGGATCCGCGAGTCCGTATGAGTACGCCAGGCTCGGGCGCTGTAGGCGATCCGATCGTGTTGCGGGGAACGGTGATCGGCTCTCCGATCGGGAAGATTCACGACGGGGTTGTCGTCGTGGACGGCGAGAAGATCAGCTGGGTCGGCTCGGCTGCGGACTACGTGGCGTCCGCACCGGTCGTGGCTATTCCGGATCGGACCGACGCTGTGATCATGCCTGGGCTGATCGATGTACACAGTCACGGCGCAGCGGGTGCCGGTTTCCCGAACACCGACGCCGAGGGAGCGAGTCGCGCGGCGGCGCACCATTGCGAGCACGGCACGACCGGGATGTTGGCCAGCCTTGTTTCCGCGCCGCGCGCAGATCTGGTGCGACAAGCAACGATGCTCGCCGATCTGGTCGAACGCGGAGAACTTCTGGGTATTCACCTCGAGGGGCCGTTCATCAACGGCGTCCGCTGCGGTGCCCAGGATCCGGCGGCGATCATTCCCGGCGATCCGATTCTGCTCGAAGCCGTGTGTGACGCCGCACGGGGGACCGTCCGGTCCATGACTCTGGCGCCCGAGACCGAGAACTTCGAAGAGTTGCTCGCGATCATGCGTCATCGCAACATCGTGCCGAGTTTCGGTCACACGGATGCGGATGCGGCAACGACGTCGGCGCGCATCGGTGCTGCAGTGCAGGGGGATTGGGCCGGTCAGATCAGCGCGACCCACCTTTTCAACGGGATGCCGCCGCTGCACCATCGATCACCGGGGCCCGTCGCAGCGTGCCTGGCGGCTGCCGCGAGAGGCGAGATGGTGGTGGAACTGATAGCTGACGGTGTGCATCTTGCACCCGAGACCGTGTCGATGGTCTTCGACGCTGTCGGACCGGACCAGATCGCCTTGGTCAGTGATTCCATGGCCGCTGCCGGAATGGACGACGGCGACTACCAACTCGGTGCCCTCGACGTCACGGTTCACGGGGGAGTCGCACGGCTCGCGACAATCGACGGCTCGGCCGGCGCGATCGCAGGAGGGACCGCGAGGCTGCTCGACGTACTGCGCAGCACCGTCTTCGACGGCGGGGTTGCGATGGAAGACGCTGTTGCAGCGGCAACTCGGAGCCCAGCGCGGTTGCTGGGGCTTGGCGACCTGATCGGAACGCTGGCCGTGGGCTGCCGAGCCGACATCCTGGTCACCGATCGTCAATTGCGCCTGGGGCGTGTACTACTCGGCGGAAAAGCCGCCGGAAAGGAACAATCATGGAAATCGTAATTCAGCCGACACCCGCGGAGGTCGACTCGACCGTCGCGGACATCGTCGAAGGATATGTCAGAGCCGGGGCGACGACGCTTGGGCTTGCAACGGGGTCGTCGCCGATCGGAACCTATCGTGAATTGGCAGCGCGGCATCGCGACGCCGAACTCGACTTCTCGCTGGCCCGGGCATTCCTGCTCGACGAGTACCTCGGATTGCCGAAACGCCATCCGCAGTCGTACTACTCGGTGATTCGGGCGGAGTTCGTCGATCACGTCAACCTGGATCCGGCGATGGTGTCCAGCCCCAACGGTGAAGCGCCGTGCCCGGAGCAGGAGATCGCCCGGTACGACCAGAGCATCGCGGCGGCCGGGGGAGTGGACGTGCAGTTGCTCGGCATCGGTACCGACGGCCACATCGGCTTCAACGAGCCCGGATCGTCGTTGACCTCGAGAACCCGCGTGAAGACGCTGACCGAGCAGACCCGGATCGACAACGCACGCTTCTTCGACGGTGTGGACGACGTCCCACACCACGTGCTCACCCAAGGGCTCGGAACCATCAGCGATGCACGGCATCTGGTGATGATCGCGACCGGCGAAGGGAAGGCCGATGCGATCGCCGCCGCCGTCGAAGGTCCGTTGTCTGCGTTCTGCCCGGCCTCGGTCATGCAATTGCATCGCCATGTCACCGTCGTCATCGACGAAGCTGCGGCCAGCTCGCTCAAACTTGCCGACTACTACCGGTATGCGCTCGAACACAAGCCGTCGTGGCAGTCCTTCTGACATGACGGTTCTGGAGCTGGCTGTGCAGGACGTGCGGGGGGCGAGGATCGCGCGTTCGGTAGGAGCGACTCGAGTCGAGTTGTGTGCGGCACTCGGCCCGACGGGGGGATTGACGCCCAGCATCGGAGTGATCGAGGCTGCGTCGGAAGTGGGGATCGCGGTTCACCCGCTGATTCGTCCGCGCGCCGGAGGTTTCGTGTTCTCACCCGACGAAGTGTGGGTGATGGAGCACGACGTACGTGCTGCCGTGGCCGGAGGAGCTTCCGGCATCGTGATCGGCGCACTGACAGAAGACAATACGATCGACACCGTCGTGCTGCGTCGCATCATCGGATGCATGGACCGTGCGCGGGTCGAGGTGACGGTACATCGTGCGATGGACGTGGTGGCCGACCGTCTGACCGCGCTGGACGAACTGATCGAGTTGGGCGTGACCCGCGTGCTGACGTCCGGGGGTGCGGATACCTGCAGTGAGGGTCTCGACGAGATCGGTCGAATGGTCGAACATGCCGCGGGCCGGATCCAGATCATGGCCGGTGGCGGAATCACCGTCGACGACATCCCGGCAATCGCTGCCGTCGGCGTCGATGCGGTGCATCTCTCGGCACGCAAGGTCGTCGCGGTGTCCGGCGGCCCTGGCGGGGGATCGGATGGCTACGACGTCACCGATGCCGACGTCGCGCAGGATGCGGCGTCAGCGCTCCGCGCTGTGAGTGCTTAGAGAGCCCTGGGACTCCTTAACCACTCACGGCCGTTCGGCTCTAGACATACATGGACATCCAACTATAGGATGGTAGACATATTCACTGCTGCCTCCTGGGTGGTCCATACGAGCAAGGAACGGGTTAGCACAATGGTTGAAAATGCGACGGTTCACGAGTTGACGCACTTCGTCGGTGGCAAGCGTGTTCCCGGGACATCTGATCGATTTGCGGACGTGTTCGATCCCAACACCGGCAAGGTGCAGGCCCGCGTCCCCCTCGCGAGCAAGGCCGAGACCGAAGCCATCATCGCCAATGCCGAAGAGGCGCAGCTGGTGTGGGCGGCGTTCAACCCGCAGAAGCGCGCCCGTGTGCTGATGAAGTTCCTCCAGCTCGCTCAGGCCGAGATGGATTCTCTGGCGCGCCTCCTTTCGTCCGAGCACGGCAAGACCGTTGCCGACGCCAAGGGTGACATTCAGCGTGGCCTCGAGGTCATCGAATTCGCCGTCGGCGCTCCGCACCTGCTCAAGGGCGAATTCACCGAGAGTGCCGGCACCGGCATCGACGTGTACTCCATGCGTCAGCCGCTCGGCGTCGTCGCCGGCATCACGCCATTCAACTTCCCGGCGATGATCCCGCTGTGGAAGGCCGGCCCCGCCCTCGCTGCCGGTAACGCCTTCATCCTCAAGCCCTCCGAGCGTGACCCCTCCGTCCCGCTGCGCCTGGCTGAACTGTTCCTCGAAGCCGGCCTGCCCGCGGGTGTGTTCAACGTCGTCAACGGTGACAAGGAAGTTGTCGACGTCCTGCTCACCGACGATCGCATCAAGGCCGTCGGATTCGTCGGCTCCACGCCGATCGCCCAGTACATCTACGAGACCGCCGCAGCTCACGGCAAGCGTGCACAGTGCTTCGGTGGCGCCAAGAACCACGCGATCGTCATGCCGGACGCCGACCTCGACGAGGTTGCCGACGCACTGATCGGTGCAGGCTACGGCAGTGCCGGTGAGCGTTGCATGGCCATCTCGGTTGCCGTTCCCGTCGGCGAGGAGACCGCGGACGCTCTTGTCGCGAAGCTGAAGGAGCGCGTCGCGAAGCTCAAGATCGGTCGCAGTGACGACGAAGGTGTCGATTTCGGTCCGCTCGTTTGCCAGGATGCCCTCGACCGCGTCAACAACTACGTGCAGATCGGCATCGACGAGGGCGCAACGGCAGTCGTCGACGGCCGCGGCTTCACTCTCGAAGGCCATGAAGGCGGATTCTTCGCCGGCGCAACCCTGTTCGACAACGTCACCTCGGACATGCGCATCTACAAGGAAGAGATCTTCGGACCCGTCCTTCAGGTGGTCCGCGCTGCCGATTACGAAGAGGCGCTGCGTCTTCCGACCGAACACGAGTACGGCAACGGTGTCTCCATCTTCACCCGCGACGGCGACACCGCACGTGACTTCACCGCTCGCGTCAACGTCGGCATGGTCGGCGTCAACGTGCCGATCCCGGTCCCGATCGCCTACCACACCTTCGGTGGCTGGAAGCGCTCCGGATTCGGTGACCTGAACCAGCACGGTCCCGACTCCTTCCGCTTCTACACCAAGACCAAGACCGTGACGCAGCGCTGGCCTTCCGGCAAGAAGGAAGAGACCAACCACTTCGTCATCCCCACGATGAACTGATCGGAACACTTTCCATGTTTACTCTGACCGATGACGAGCGGGCGATTCGCGACACTGCCCGCGACTTCGCGGCCGAGCATCTGGCGCCCAACGCAGTGGAGTGGGATCAGACCAAGCATTTCCCGGTGGACGTCCTCCGTAAGGCGGCGTCCCTGGGGATGGGCGGTATCTACATTCGTGAAGACGTGGGTGGCAGTGAACTGAGCCGCGTCGACGCTGCCCGGATCTTCGAAGAACTGGCCAAGGGCGATCCGTCGATCGCCGCATACATCTCCATCCACAACATGGTCACGTGGATGATCGACCAGTTCGGCAACGACGAACAGCGCCACAAGTGGGTGCCCGGACTCTGCTCGATGGATCAACTGGGCAGCTACTGCCTCACCGAACCCGGTGCGGGCTCCGATGCTGCGGGCCTGAGCACCAAGGCCGTTCGCGACGGTGACGACTACATCCTGAACGGCGTCAAACAGTTCATTTCCGGCGCAGGCACTTCCGACGTGTACGTCGTGATGGCGCGCACCGGATCTGCAGGTGCCAAGGGCATTTCGGCGTTCATCGTGCCCAAGGATTCACCCGGACTGTCGTTCGGCGCCAACGAGGTCAAGATGGGCTGGAACGCACAGCCGACTCGTCAGGTGATCTTCGAAGACGTGCGCGTTCCCGCTGCCAACATGCTCGGTGAAGAGGGCAGTGGATTCCGCATCGCCATGAAAGGTCTCAACGGCGGCCGACTGAACATCGCCGCCTGCTCGGTGGGTGGAGCTCAAGCTGCGCTGGAGAAAGCCGTCGCATATCTGGTGGACCGCAAGGCTTTCGGTTCGGCGCTGATCGAGTCGCAGGCCCTGCAGTTCCAGCTCGCCGACATGCGCACAGAACTCGAAGCGG
Source organism: Rhodococcus sp. P-2 (assembly GCF_016598535.1). Taxonomy (GTDB): domain Bacteria; phylum Actinomycetota; class Actinomycetes; order Mycobacteriales; family Mycobacteriaceae; genus Rhodococcus_F; species Rhodococcus_F baikonurensis. Next base: position 5,969,419 of record NZ_CP066779.1, read on the forward strand.
CCAGGACACTACTGTGGCGCGCCGCCGCAGCACTCGAAGACGGAGCGTCCGACGTCGTGGAGCTGTGTGCGATGGCCAAGCGCTTCGCGACCGACACCGGATTCGACGTTGCCAACAAGGCTCTCCAGCTTCACGGCGGTTACGGCTATCTTGCTGAGTACGGGATCGAGAAGATCGTTCGCGATCTTCGGGTTCATCAGATCCTCGAAGGCAGCAACGAGATCATGAGGGTGGTCATCGCGCGCAGCGTGGTCGCATCAGGTCAGGGAAAGCAGGGAGCAGCATGAGCGACGAGCTCGAGGTATTGATCGAAAAGCGTGACGGACTGGGGCTCATCACCCTCAACCGGCCCAAGGCGATCAACGCCCTCAACCATTCGATGGTCAAGGCGATGGCCAAGGCACTCGAGGAATGGAAGTCCGACGACGACGTCAAGGCAGTCGTACTCACGGGCGCCGGCGAACGCGGTCTGTGCGCGGGCGGCGACATCGTCTCGATCTACCACGACGCCAAGGACGGCAAGACCGGTTCGCTCGACTTCTGGCGTGAGGAGTACATCCTCAACTCCGAGATCGCGAACTACCCGAAGCCGTACGTCGCGATCATGGACGGGATCGTCATGGGTGGTGGCGTCGGAGTGTCTGCACACGGCGACATTCGCATCGTGACCGAGCGTTCGATGATCGGAATGCCCGAGACCGGAATCGGTTTCATCCCTGACGTGGGCGGAACGTACCTGCTCTCGCGTGCTCCCGGTGAACTCGGAACGCACATCGCGCTCACCACGGCGCGACTGAGCGCCGGGGATGCCATCGCAGCGGGCTTCGCGGATCACTTCATCCCGTCGGAGAACATCGAGACGTTCATCGCCGCTCTCGCGTCGTCCTCGGTTGCCGACGCCGTGGCGCAGTACGCGGAGCCGGCTCCGGTGTCGGAGCTGTTGGCCCAGCAGAGCTGGATCGACGCCGCGTACTCGGCCGACGACGTCTCCACCATCGTCGAGCGTCTTCGCTCGAGTGGAATCCCCGAGGCGGAGAAGGCGGCGGAGCAGATTCTCGGCAAGTCCCCGATCGCGCTGTCGGTGACCCTGCGATCCCTGCGACACGCCAAAGAAGCGGCAGGCCTGGAGGAGGTCCTCAACGAGGAGTTCCGGGTCTCGACGGCTGCGCTCGCCTCACACGATCTGGTCGAGGGCATTCGCGCTCAGGTCGTCGAGAAGGACCGAAACCCGAAGTGGTCGCCGGCAACTCTCGACGAGGTCACGGCAGAATCCGTCGATGCCTACTTCGCCCCGCTGGGCGACAACGAGCTCGGACTCACCCCCCAACCGCAAGGCAACTGATCACCGCCGAAGGAGCATCACTAATGAGCACCATTGGATTTATCGGACTCGGTCACATGGGTGGCCCGATGGCGGCCAACCTCGTCAAGGCCGGACACAAGGTCGTCGGTTTCGACCTGGCACCTGCGGCACTGGAGCAGGCAGTCAAAGACGGTGCATCGGTAGCGGATTCGGCGGTCGACGCCGTTCGCGGTGCCGACGTCGTGATCACGATGCTGCCGAGCGGTAAGCACGTTCTCGGTCTGTACGAGGAACTGCTGCCGGTGGCGACACCGGGCACGCTGTTCATCGACTGTTCCACCATCGACGTCGCCGATGCCCGCGAGGCACACGACAAAGCCGAAGCAGCCGGTCACCGCAGCGTCGACGCACCGGTCTCCGGTGGAGTCGTCGGAGCAACAGCCGGCACGCTGGCTTTCATGGTCGGCGGCTCGGAAGCGGACTTCCAGGCAGCATCACCGTTGCTGGACGTGATGGGCCGCAAGGTCGTTCACTGCGGCGACGCCGGTGTCGGCCAGGCTGCGAAGATCTGCAACAACATGATCCTCGGCATTTCGATGATCGCGATCAGCGAGGCGTTCGTGCTGGGCGAGAAGCTCGGCCTGAGCAATCAGGCGCTCTTCGACGTGGCGTCCAACGCTTCGGGACAGTGCTGGGCACTGACCACCAACTGCCCGGTGCCTGGACCGGTGCCCACCAGCCCGGCCAACAACGACTACCAGCCAGGCTTTGCCGTCGCACTGATGGACAAGGATCTCGGTCTGGCTGCAAATGCGCTGCGCACCAACGGCGTCGATGCAGAGATCGGGCTCAAGGCCGCCGAACTCTACAGTCGCTTCCATGCCGCGGGCGGTGGCGGTCAGGACTTCTCTGCCATCATCAACGACATCCGTGACCGTTCGACCGAAGGACAGCAGTGACCGACTTCAACACCATCATCCTCGAGCGTAAGGGTCGCGTCGGCGTCATCACGCTCAACCGCCCGAAGGCTCTCAACGCGCTGAACTCCGAGCTGATGAACGAGGTCGTCGCCGCGGTCGCCGACCTCGAAGCGGACAACGGCATCGGAGCCATCCTGATCACCGGCTCCGAGCGCGCCTTCGCTGCCGGCGCCGACATCAAGGAAATGCAGTCCAAGACGTACATGGACGCATACGTCGAAGATTTCTTCACCCCGTGGGACCGCGTCGCAGCAGCTCGTAAGCCGCTGATCGCCGCCGTCTCCGGGTACGCGCTCGGTGGTGGCTGCGAGCTGGCGATGCTCTGCGATTTCATCATCGCTTCGGATACCGCGAAGTTCGGCCAGCCCGAGATCAAGCTCGGTGTCATTCCGGGTATCGGTGGCTCGCAGCGTCTTACGCGTGCGGTGGGCAAGGCCAAGGCCATGGAACTGTGCCTCACCGGCCGCAACATGGACGCAGAAGAAGCCGAGCGCGCCGGCTTGGTCGCTCGGATCGTTCCGGCTGCCGATCTGCTCGACGACGCATTGAAGACCGCAACCACCATCGCCGAGATGTCGCTGCCGATTGCGATGATGGCCAAGGAAGCAGTCAACCGCTCCTTCGAGACCACCCTCGCCGAGGGCGTCCGCTTCGAGCGTCGGGTGTTCCACTCGACCTTCGCGACGGAGGATCAGAAGGAAGGCATGACCGCGTTCGTGGAGAAGCGGTCGGCAGAATTCAAGCACCGCTGAATTCGGGTACCGCTGAGTTCCGAAACAGCTGAAACTGCCCTCACACTCGTCGAGAGTGTGAGGGCAGTTTTTTGTGTGTACGGGTGGTCGGTTCACCACTTGGTGGGTGCGCCGCCGGTGTCGAAGTCACCCGCAGTCTTGCGAAGTTCAGTGAGGATCGTCACCAATTGCTCGAGCTTGTCCTGCTGGAGTCCGGGGTGTGCGAACACCTTGCTGTTGAGCATTTCGGTGGCTTCGAGGGCGAGCGCGCGACCCGCGTCGGAGATCTCGATGAGCGTCGCACGTCGATCGCTGGGATGGGGGACCCGCCGAACCAGCTCGGCTTTCTCCAAGCGGTCGACGGCATTGGTGACGCTGGTGGGGTGAACCTGGAGGCGGGCACTGGCCTTGGCCATCGGGAGTGCGCCCGACCTGGTGAAGGTGAGAAGCGTCAGCAATTCGTAGCGGGCGAAGGTCAGCCCGAGAGGCTTGAGTACCTCTTCGACCCGCGCCATCATGATCTGCTGCGCACGCATCACCGACGTGACCGCAGCCATGCCGTCGGCGACATCGCTCCAACCGTGCTCCGTCCACTGACGATGCGCCTCTTCGATGGGGTCGAGGGGGAGCGGCGCGGGGGGAGACATAGGTTCGATCATCCCATGCTGCGAAGCGGTCGGGTGCCTTGTCTGATTGTGTGTCGCAGCCGCTTACGTCTGTAGAGTCCCACGGGTGATTTCAATCCTCGTAGCGGGTGGCGTCTCGTTGTTCGTCGCGCTCTTCCTGACTCCGTTTCTCATTCGTGTGCTTTCGCGGCAGGGGCTCGGGCACGAGATTCGGATCGAGGGTCCGCAGAGCCATCAGGGCAAGCGTGGCACCCCGTCGATGGGCGGCATCGCGATCATCGCAGGCATGTGGGCGGGCTACCTGGCGGCACACATCATCGGTTTCGGCTCGCGGCTACCGCGGTTGTCTGCATCCGGTTGGCTGGTTCTCGCGCTGGCGACGTCACTGGGAATCGTCGGCTTTCTCGACGACTTCATCAAGATCCGCAAGAAGCGCAATCTCGGGCTGAACAAGACGGCAAAGACTGTCGGTCAGCTGGCGAGCGCCATCATCTTCGGCATTCTGTTCCTGCAGTTCTCCAACAACAACGGAGTCACTCCCGGAAGCCAGTACCTGTCCCATGTTCGTGACATCTCGGTGTTCTCGATGGGTGCCATCGGCTTTGTGGTTTTCTTCTGCATTCTGGTGTTCGCCTGGTCCAACGCCGTCAATTTCACCGACGGCCTCGACGGTCTCGCGGCCGGTTCGATGGGCATGATCCTGGGGACCTACGTCGTCATCGCCGGTTGGCAGTACCGGAACTCGTGTGTCCTCGAGCCTGCCGCCGGTTGCTACGACGTTCGTGACCCCCTGGATCTCGCTATCGTCGCTGCTGCGGCAGGCGGGGCGTGCCTGGGCTTCCTCTGGTGGAATGCCGCCCCGGCTCAGATCTTCATGGGCGACACCGGCTCCTTGGCGCTCGGCGGCCTGGTGGTCGGTCTGTCCGTCACGACGCACACCGAGCTGCTGATGGTCATCATCGGAGCCCTGTTCGTGGCTGAGATCCTGTCGGTGATCATCCAGGTTCTGGTCTTCCGATCGTCCGGTCGACGCGTATTCAAGATGGCCCCGATCCACCACCACTTCGAGTTACTCGGCTGGCCGGAAACCGTCGTGATCGCAAGATTCTGGATCTTCGTCGCGATCTCGTGCGTCCTGGGACTTGCCACCTTCTACAGCGAGTGGTTCTCCGCTGCCGGTTAGACCGATTCGCTCGTTCGGGTCGGATCGCTCTTTCGGGTCCGATCGCTTTTCCGGGTCGTAGCCAGAAGCGCGATCAGACCGAGCGACACACACGCCGTCATCGTGACGGCCAGGGCTGTGCTCGTGTTTCCCAGTAGACCGACGGCCGGCGCGATGGCCGCACCGACGCCGAACTGGAATGCACCGAGCATCGCCGCCGCAGTACCGGCCGCCTCGCCGTGACGAGCGAGAGCCAGTGCCGGGGCGTTGGGGAGAACGAACCCGATTGCGCCGGCCATGACCCAGAGTGCGATCACGAATCCGGCGAGCCCGCCCAGTTCCAAAACCGCGACAGTAATGACTACAGCGCCGGAGACAACCGCAGCCACGAGGGCCCACTTGGTGATCTGCTGAGGAGTCCACCGGTCGAGCAGTCGGACGTTGACCTGCGAAGCACCGATCAACGCGATCGCGCCCGCGCTGAAGAGCAGCGCGAACTCCTGTTGATTGAGGCCGTACTGGTCCTGATAGACAAACGACGCCCCGGAGACATACGCGAACAACGACGCCATTCCGACGCTGGAGACGAGCGTCAGGACCATGAACGTGCGGTCGCCGAGCAGCGAACCGTAGGTGCGGAGAACCGACGTCAATCCGCTCGGGCGACGCTTTTCCTTCGGCAGTGTTTCGGACAGTCCGAACGCACCGATCATCGCCGTGCCGACGCCGATCAGTGCCAGGACGACGAAGATCCCGCGCCAGTCGAGGGCGACGAGGAGGGCGCCACCGATGCTGGGCGCCAGGATCGGCGCAACGCCGAGCACGAGCATCAGCCGGCTCATCACGACGGCAACGGTGTTGCCGCTGTAGAGGTCGCGGACGATCGCCATGGTGACCACTGCCGCGGCCGCCGCGCCCATGCCCTGGAAGACCCGCAGGATTCCGAGGACCGCAATGCTCGGTGCGAAGACCGCCAGCAGCGAAGCCAGGATGTGGACGCCGATTCCGGCCAGCAGCGGCTTCTTGCGGCCGAGCGTGTCCGAGAGCGGCCCGACCAACAGTTGGCCGAGCGCGAGGCCCATGAGGGTTCCGGTGATCGTCAGCTGAACCGTTGACGACGAGACTCCGAGATCGGCGCCGATATCCGGTAGTGCAGGCAGGTACATGTCGATGGTGAAGGGTCCGAGTGCCGTCATGGAACCGAGGGCCAGGATCTTTCCGACACTCGGCTTGCGGTCGACACTGCTCGTTTCCAGCGGGGCCGCCTCCAAGGGCGGAGCTGCCTTCACAAGCGGGGCGATGGCGGTGTTCTCGGCACTCATGAAACCTTCTGGGTTGTCTGGGTCTGGCGAACTGCTCGGTCGTTCGGGCGAAATTCGGGCCGCACTTCGTATGACCTGCGCCCACCGAGGGAGTCAGCATCGAGACTGACCGATTTGTTCCCGAAGGGCTCGCAGTTTTCCCAGAGACTGGAACGCCTTGTGGGATTGCATCCGAATCATGCTGAGCGGAACTGTGGTTCGGCGCCGTCAGTCGGGGCAGAGTTACTCACTGACGCGGGTGTGGCTGAGTGGCTAGGCACCGGCCTGCAAAGCCGTTCACACGGGTTCGAATCCCGTCATCCGCTCGTGTCGGAGACCGGCAGGCATACCGCCTGCCGGTCTCTCTTGTGCGGTCCTGGTTCGCGGTGTCGGCTGCGATAGTCTGGGCTGCCGGAGCGAGCGGACCACTTGAGTGAGGCACTGAATTGATTTCGGGACAGGACCTGCGATCGCGGCGCTTGGACGTGGGGATCAGTCAGTTCCAGTTCGCCCGCCGAGCGGGAGTCTCGTCGGCCGTCGTCTCCGCGTGGGAACTCGACAAGGCGTATCCGAAGCCACCGGTGGCGCGCGCAGTTCTCACAGCCCTCTCCGCGTTGGAAGCGGCAAAGCGTGAGGGCACGTACGCGGCCCCGCGGAAGCGATCGAGTGGTAGTAGCCGTGCGCGTCGCGCGACACCGGTCAACGACCCCGCCTCGGTGGCCAGGCGTGCGGTCGCGGCGGCAGGAAGCGGAGCCCCCACCGTACTGACGGCGTTCTCCGGTTGTGGGGGTATGGCCGAAGGCTTTCGGATGGCGGGATTTTCGGTGGAGGGATACATCGAAGTCGTTCCTGAGGCGCGCGCGACCTTCGATCGGAACTTCCCCGGCGCGAGGTGCCTCGGCGAGGACATCCGGGCAATCGATGAAGCCCGTGTGAAAGACCTTCTGGCACAAGTGGACATCGATGTGTTGGCCGGGGGGCCGCCGTGTCAGGGCTTCAGCCTCGCCGGCCGACGCGACCGCGACGATCCGCGCAACCATCTCTTCCGGAACCTGCTCGAGCTCGCCGACCTGGTGAAGCCGAAGGTCGTGGTGATGGAAAACGTGCGATTGCTACTCAGCATGAATGACCCGGACGGTGGGATGGTCGTCGACCGGATACTCGGCGAGATGGCTGCACGCGGTTACGACGCGTCGGTCAACACGGTCAATGCGCAGGATTACGGCGTCCCGCAGTTCCGGGAACGAGTGTTCATCGTGGCGACCCGCCGCGACAGTGGTATCGGTCCGCTGCGTTTTCCGCCGAAGACTCACGGCGTGAATGGTGTTGCGCCACTGAGGACTTTCCGCGATGCCACCGTCGACCTGGCTCCGCTGGAATCCGGACAGGCCTGCGAAACGGACCCGCTGCACTGGGCCGTCGAGCATCCCGAGCACGTCCTGCGGTGGCTGCGTGATGTGCCGGAAGGAATGTCGGCTCACGACAACGAAGATCCGGCCATGCGACCGTCCTCCGGCTACAACACGACGTACAAGCGATTGCGGTGGGACGAGCCGGCGTCGACGGTCGGAACCACCTTCGGGATGATCTCGGCTTCCCGCAACGTGCACCCGAAACACACGCGGTCGTTGACCGTCCGAGAAGCTGCTCGCCTCCAGACATTTCCCGACGACTACGTATTCGAAGGCAAGTGGGGAGCGGTGCGCACGATGATCGGCAATGCGGTGCCGCCGCAGTTGGCGTCGGTACTGGCAGGAGAGATCAAGAAGGCCCTCGGCTGAGATAGTGCACCTATGGAAAATGGGGCCGACAATGTCGGCCCCATCTCGAGTTACGCCCTGGCAGGGGTGTGGTGCAAGCGAATCAGCTGAGGTTGAGCTTGGCGATCAACGGCTGGACGACCTTGATGATGTCGATGACGGCGCTGAGGGTGTTGATGGAACCCATGTTTCGGTCCTCCGTGTCGTATGTACAGGTTTGTATGTACAAGGTTGTGTCTGCGTGGTGTTTCTGTACGACCTTGTGTCGCAGACACAAGTTAGCAAACTGGACGCTTGTTTGGGTCGAAATGACCGCTTTGCGCTGAAGTTGCTGAAAAGTTCACGGTTTGTTCAGGAATGGAAACAAAAAACAGGCCGGACTCCCCGAAGTCCGGCCTGTCGATGACGCTTTGCGATCAGCTGAATGCCGAAAGTGCGCTGATGAGGCCGATGCCCGCAACTGCGACCTTGAGGACACTCAAGACGTCTTCGAGCTTGACACCCTCGGGCAATACGTTTTCGACAGACTCCATGTTGGATCCTTCATGTGTTGGGGTCGTGGTCCAGTGCCACTGCAAGCAAGATACCCAATCGTGACCACCTGTGAAACCCCGGCGCGAAGATCACGGTTGTGTTGCGCCGGACTCACTGGCCGTCGCGACGACGGTGGCTGCCACTATTTGCTCCACGCTGATGCCTGCTGCCGGTAGGCAGTGGTAGAAAATTCGTTCACAGAGGTCGACCATCTCGCCTCGCTCGAGCGTCGGCTCGTCGATCCAGTTGACGACGATTTCCTCCATGAACGCCTGCCACCCGGCGATTGTCGCCTCCACGGTCGCGTTCGATTCGATGCCCAGATTAGTGAGCGCAGCGACGATCCACGTGGTGAAAGTGCGGCGCATCCCACGGTAGATCGTGCGCATCCGGACGTCGCCACTGCCGGCCATCCGCATCACGGCGAGGTAAATGGTGGGGTGCTCGATAACGGCGTCGACGAAAGTTTCGATACCTGAACGCAGCTGGGACGTGATGGGGAGCTCGGGGTCAGGTCGCATTCGATCTTCGAGATCGGCCGAGGCAGCCTCGAGGATGGCGTTCTGGAAGCCCTTTTTGTTCTTGAAGTAATGGAACAGCAGTGGCGATGAGACGCCGGCCTCGGCGGCAACTCGGTCCATCGACAGTTGGTCGAAAGGCTCGGTCCGCAACATGCGTACTGCCACCTCGAGGATTTGCCTCTGACGGTCTTCGGGGGAGCGTGGGACTGCAGCCATTCCGACATCTTATGTATTGGCTCCGAAGGTTCATTGACTTTTACTCAACGCTGTCTATAACGTGAGGTAACACATACGTGAGGCGAGGAGTCCGACAGTGTCTGCTTTCGACATCGTGGTCAACGACGGGTTGTGGTTCGACGGGACGGGGGCTCCAGGTCTGCGTCGTAATCTCGGAATTCGAGACGGCGTGGTCGCGGAGGTGTCCACGACAGGCCTCGAGATCGGGCCGGACACCGAGGTGATCGATGCGGCCGGCAAGTGGGTGCTCCCGGGTTTTGTCGACGTCCACACGCACTACGACGCCGAGGCCTTGGTCAGTCCAGGGCTTCCGGAATCGGTTCGCCACGGCGTCACGACGGTCGTGCTCGGTAATTGCTCGTTGTCGACGGTGTATTCGACCCCGCGCGAAATTGCGGACCTGTTCAGCCGGGTCGAAGCAGTGCCCCACGACGCGGTGCTGCGCATCCTCGAAGCGAACAAGACCTGGACCGGTCCCGCGGCGTACACCGCTGCACTCGAAGCCCTTCCCCTCGGACCGAACGTCGCGGCCTTCATCGGCCATTCCGACATTCGCACGCACGTACTCGGATTGGGGCGCGGCACCGACAAGAAGGTCAAGCCGACCCGCTCGGAACTCGGCCGGATGGGCTCGATGCTCGAGGACGCCATCGATGCGGGGATGTTGGGCCTGTCGTCGATGACCAACGCCCTCGACAAGATCGACGGCGACGAATACCGTTCTCGCTCTTTGCCGTCGACGTATGCACGGTGGAAGGAGTTCCGATTCCTCAACCGCATCCTTCGTGATCGCGGCAAGATCTTGCAGAGCGCTCCGACCATCAACCTGCATCCGAACGTCGCGGCGTTCTTCGCTGAAAGCTCCGCCATCGGACGCAAGAAGCCGCTCAAGACGTCGCTGCTCTCCGGTGCGGATTCGAAGGCCTACCCGGTGATCGTGTACTTCATGCTTGCTGCGGCCCCGCTGCTCAACCGCTTCGCCAAGACCGATTTCAAGTGGCAGCACCTTCCGGTTCCGTTCACCGTCTATGCAGACGGAATCGACCTCGTCGTATTCGAGGAGTTCGGTGCCGGCGCCGCCGCGTTGCACCTCAAGGACCAGGTGGAGCGCAACGAACTGCTCCAGGACGAGTCGTACCGCCGCGCATTCCGCAAGGACTACGACAACAAGTTCTCACCTCGCATCTGGCACCGCAATTTCTACGACGCCGTGATCGTCGGTTGCCCGGACGAGACGTTGATCGGCAAGAACTTCGGTCAGGTCGGCGACGTCCGGGGAGTGCACCCCGTGGACGCATACCTCGATCTGGTGGTGAAGTACGGACGAGAACTTCGCTGGCGCACCACTATTGCCAATCATCGTCCCAAGTTTGCCAAGAAACTCGCCGCGAGTTCCGGCGTGCAGATGGGCTTCGGCGATGCGGGTGCGCATCTGCGCAACATGGCGTTCTACAACTATCCGGTGCGACTCCTCAAGCGTGTCAAGGACGCCCAGAGTGACCGCAAACCGTTCCTCACCGTCGAACGGGCAATTCATCGCCTGACCGGCGAACTGGCGGATTGGTACGGCATCGATGCCGGGCATCTACGCCAGGGTGACCGCGCGGACTTCGTTGTCATCGATCCAGCCGGGCTCGACGAGTCGGTGGACGGCCTGTTCGAGGCAAAGGTCCCCGAGTACGGTGGCATCAGCCGAATGGTCAACCGCAGCGACGACGCAGCCGTCGCGACGGTGATCAACGGCCGACTCGTCTACCGGGACGGCGAATTCGCCCCGGGATTCGGAATCGAAAAGACAGGCCAGTTCCTGCGCGCTGGTGAAAAGGCTCCGATCACAGGGGTCACGAAGGCTAGCGTGGCGCTATGACTACACCGGCGGATCGCCTCACCTCGTACTCCCGGTCCGGGCTGACCTTCGACGTACGCGACGAAGGGCCGGCAGACGGTCCGGTTGTTGTCCTCCTGCACGGTTTTCCGCAGGATTCGAGCTCGTGGGATCAGCTCGCACCGCTGCTGCACACCCGCGGCTTCCGCACGGTGGCGCCGGATCAGCGAGGGTACTCACCCGGCGCCAGGCCGAAAGCGCGCTGGGCGTACCGCGGGTCCGAACTCGCCGCTGACACTGTCGCACTGATCGACGCGCTCGCGGTGGGCAAGGTGCACCTGGTCGGCCACGACTGGGGTGCCGCAGTCGCATGGCAGGTCGCTGCCGAGCGGCCCGATTTGCTCAACACCGTTACCGCGGTGTCGGTTCCGCATCCACTGGCGTTCGTCAAGGCGATGGTGACCAGCACGCAGGGACTGAAATCGTGGTACATGGGGGCGTTCCAATTGCCCTTCGTTCCCGAGAAGGTTCTGTCCTCCACGTCGGCGGGTGAGAAGTTCCTGATCTCGAGCGGGCAGACGCCGGAGAACGCGCGGCGCGATCTGAATGCCATGCTGGCTCCCGGCCGCCTGCGGGGTGGTCTGAACTGGTATCGCGCGATGTGGATGACCAAGCCGAACCCCGCAACTGCCCGGGTCACCGTGCCGACCATGCACGTCTGGAGCGACGGCGATGCTGCCATCGGGCCCAAGGGATCTGCGCTCACCCCCGCGTTTGTCGACGGCCCGTACCGGTTCGAGGTTCTCAGCGGCGTGAGCCACTGGATTCCGGACGAGGCGCCGGACGAGTTGGACCGACTGCTGGGCGAGCATCTCGGCAGCTGACCGCGTTTCGATCACTGAAGCCCCGCCGATCGGCGGGGCTTCAGTTGTCAGCAAGGTCGTCGGCCAGCGGTTCTCAACGAGTTCCGAATCGCTCTTCCACCTGCTCCTTCGTCAGACCGAACTCCTCGAGCGTGTACTTGTGCGAAGGTTTGCGAGCACCCGAGCGGCTTTCCTCGTGCATGGCCTCCATCGACTGCTGGGCGGTAGATGTCAAAGGGATGTCGAAGTGCGCGTAGATGTTCTCGACGGTTCCCAGCGGATCGGTGACGAAGTCCTGATAGTCGACGTCGATGAACTGAGCCGGATTGTGGTGTGCGCGTGCACTGTCGAACTGCTCGAGTCCCCTGGCCCACAATTCGAGCTGACTTTCGCCGATCACCTTGTCGGTGAACGTGTTCGACCAACCCTCTGTCGCCTGGGCGGCCAGGCTGCATACCGACGGAATGATTGTCGTGGGGGAGCGGTGAGTCTGGATGACGAGAGCGTCGGGGTACGCCTCCATCAATTCGTCGAGCGCAAACAGGTGGCTCGGGTTCTTGAGGACCCACCGTCGATCCTGATCGGGCAGACCGATCAGCTGCAGGTTCTTCTTGTGTCGTGCATAGGCGTTCGACCACTCCTGGTCCTTCAGCCATGCGGAGTACGTGGGTAGATTTGCCAGGCACTCGTACGACACGGACTTGAACGTCTGACGCAAGAGTTGCCAACATTCTTCGACTTCACTGGCGGACATGTAGTGCACGCCCATGAATTCGGGATGCTCGACGTGGTGTTGGCCGAACGTCTCCTCGATCTTGGCGAAGACCGGGTTCGATTCCCAGGTATCGCGAGGTGGACGCGGCTGGGGGAACTCGGTCAGCCACATCTCGAGACCCTGGTGAGCCGGGTCGACCGTGAGGAGGCGGTGTAGCGCTGTGGTGCCGGTGCGTGGCAATCCGGTGACGAAGATCGGCCGCTCGATCTTGACGTCGGCGTGTTCCGGATGTTCCTTCCATGCGGATTCGCTGAGCAGACGTGCCACCAGGGCGCCGCGTAGGAATACCCGAGAGATCTTGCTGCCGAAGGGTGTCAGATCCTCGTCGCGGTCGTACGACTCGAGCAGGACCGACAGAGCTTCGGTGTAATCGTCGACGCCGAAGTCCGTCAGGCCGGTCATCCGCGTCGCCGAGGCATGGAGATCCTCGACGGTGCCGACGTGAGTGCGTTCAGTCATGGTGCTCCTAGTGATGGAATTCGCCGCAGTTGACGTCGATACATTGGCCGGTGATCGCGCTGGCCATCGGGGACGCCAGGAAGATCGCCGCATCGGATACTTCATCCGTCGTCGGCAGGCGCTTGAGGTCGGTGTTCGACGCGGTGTGCTCGTAGATCTGCTCGACGGTCATGCCGAACTTCTCCGCCTGGTGCGCGAAGTAACCCTTGAGGGTGTCGCCCCAGATATAGCCGGGTGCAATCGAATTGACACGAATTCCCTGCGGGCCGAGTTCGGTGGCCAGGGACTGCGACATGGCGAGCAGGGCCGACTTCGCCATCTTGTAGCTGCCGTAACGCTCTTGCGAATGCCGCAACACCATCGAATTGATGTTCACCACGGAGCCGTCCGACTCGGCAAGTGCCGGCGTGAACAGCTGAGTCAGGCGCAGCGCACCCAGTACGGTCAGTTCGATGCTGTCGCGGATGTGCTGGTAATCGGTGCGAGCCAATGGCTTCATCGACGGAATCGAGAAGGCATTGTTGATCAGAGTGTCGACTTTGCCGTAGGCGGCAATGGACTCGGCCACCAGATTCTCGGCGGAAGCCTGGTCGGTGATGTCGGTGGCAACGGTGACGGCGCGCCCACCGGCATCGACTATTTCCTTCGCGACGTCGTCGAGCCGCGATTGCGTGCGCGCTGCGAGAACAAGACTCGCGCCGGCTGACGCACAGCGAAGCGCCAGAGCGCGGCCGAGAGCGGGGCCGACCCCGGAGATGACTACTACACGGTCTTCGAGCAAGGCGGTCATGTTTACCCCAGCATTCGGTTGTCGATGGCGGCCTGGCGCTGGGCAATTCGCGCTGCCCAGTCCTCGGCGCTGATGGCGTTGGTGTCGAAATGCGGCAGGTGCTTCGCAATGTCTTCCACTGGAACGATCTCGACGGTGGGGCCGTCCTCGGGCGTCAGCTCGCGCGAGACCCGCTGCCACCGGAACTGAAGAATGCCGCGCGGGTGCCCGACGGTTTCGATCCAGTTGGTGACACCGGGGTTCTTCTCGCTGACCACCATCCGGACCATCCCGTCCGGATCCACCTGTGCCTGGCCGTTGTTGAGGGAGGTCTGATGATTGACGTAGTCGAGTGAGATGTACCAGAGGCTACCGAGTTGGAAGCCGAGATACGGTGCGTCCGACGCCGGAACCGTGATGATCATCGCCTGCTCGTCGGTTAGTTCGTAATGTCCCACCGACGAGTACTGTGTCGCCAGTCCGCCCGGCGTCAGACGTGGTTCGGTCATGGTGTTGACCGTGAGCTTGAGGTAGAACCACTCCGGAAACTGCAGCCACGTCTTGACCCGCGTGACCAGTGCCTTTCCGGCCCGTGCGTACCGCTTCTCGGTCTCTTCGGCGGTCAGCGGTGGCGGTGCGATTCCGATCGAATCGGTGCGCTCGATTCGGATCACGCCGCGCTGCTGACTCCAGTCGCTGTAGACCTCGCGAACGACCAACTGCGAGGAACCGGGCGCCAGGGTGTAGTAGTTGGCTCGGCCGTCGGCAGGGCCGGGGCCGAACCAAGCGACGAAGTTGCCGTCGTCGTCTATCTCGAGTTCGCGGTCGTCGAAGGCGATCTCGCTTCCGGGGACATTCGAGTTGGTGTAGTTCCCGCTCAACACCTGGAAGCTGAGATCGGCTGTGGTGCCGCGCTTTCCGGTGACCTTGTATTCTTTGTCGTCGTTGATACGGGCGCCGAAGTAGAGGGTGTCCGGGTTGTCGAGACCCATCTTGGTGAACGGCCCAGTGCCCTGGATGAAACTCGGATGAGTCTTTTCGCTGGCCCAGGCGGCATGCGTCGTCGCGATGATTCCGCCGGCCAGATATTGGTATCCCTCCAGTAGATCCTGTTCGGATCTGATGTGCGGCGCAGTCTCGATCAATTTCTCGGCTTCGGCGATCGCCTCGGCAAACGGGTCCGTCAGCACGCTGGCTCCTCACAGTTCCGACTATGTCGCCGGTCCAGAGCGTCGTGGTACAAATATGTACCTATTTGGTAGATGTTGGGTATTCCGACAATAGAACGCGTTCTAGGGAGTGGTCAATGGGTGGACCGGAGAAGGCGCCTGAAGATGGTCGCCCGAGGGGGAGGCAATCGCCTCCCACCGAGCGGGTGGTTCAGGTACTCGATTACCTCGTCGGCCGCCCTGATCAGCGGTTCGGGCTGTCGGAACTGGCCCGCGCGCTCGAGATCAGCAAGCCCACCTGCCTGGGAATCCTCACGGCACTGGCTGATCGTGGATACCTGACTCGGGACGAGGTGTCGAAGACCTACGGGCTCGGTCCGGCCTTGATTGCGGCCGGACGTGCAGCTCAGCGCGGATTTGCCGTCGGCCCTATTGCCCGCACCCATCTGGCGAAGGTGAGTGCGGAGTTCGGGACGACGTGCACGGCGTCCGGCGTGATCGGTGACCAGATCAGTGTTCTCGAGGTGACCGGACCGGTCGGAGCACGTCGCGCTGCCAAGGTCGGGCAGGTGTATCCGTTCGCTCCGCCGGTCGGACTGATGTACGTCCTCTGGGGTTCGGATCACGACATGGACAGTTGGCTGAGCAAGGAGCCGAGCCTGCCGGTGCGCTTGGATCGCGAGCGTCTGTGGAACGTGGTCCGCGAGTGCCGCGCCGCGGGGTACCTGGTCGAGAGTCTGGACCCCGTCGGGCAGCGACTTCACACGCTGATGGCGGGTGTTGCGACGCATGATCTCCCGCCCGAGGTGCGTGAACTGCTCGGTGAGATGGTGTCGAGCCTGGGCGAGAGGGTGTACCTCGGGCGCGACATCAGTTCCGACGACGAGCATCCCGTCAGTCTCATCGCGGCCCCGACCTACGACGCCGAGGGGCATCAGGCGCTTGTGTTGACGCTGTATGTGGGTGGGGCGATTACGGGCGCCGAGATCGAGCGAAGGGCCGCGGCGCTGGTTGCGGCAGCGGATGCGGTGACGGCGGAAGTTGGTGGCCGGAGTCCGGTTCGCGGTCTGTGACGTCTGATTGCCGGACATTGACCTTTGGGTAGAACGAGTTCTATTCTGTGGTTGCGTTCAAATTAGAACCAGTCCGGTACATAAATGTACCGATGCGGAAATGGTGTTCCGCACGGAGTACGTGATGCTCAGGAGCGAAAGACATGGCAACACTCCAGACCCCGCCCGCCTACGAGTTGTCGCATCTGCGAGCACTCGAAGCGGAGGCGGTCCATATATTCCGCGAAGTCGCAGCGACTTTCGAAAAGCCGGTCCTCCTGTTCTCCGGAGGTAAGGATTCCGTCGTGATGCTGCACGTAGCGGCCAAGGCATTCTGGCCTGCCCCATTGCCGTTCGCCGTGATGCACGTCGACACCGGTCACAATTTCGACGAGGTGATCGAATTTCGCGACCGCACGGTCGATCGCTTCAACCTGCGTCTTGTCGTCTCCAGCGTGCAGGACGACATCGACGCCGGTCGCGTCATCGAGGACACCGGAGTCGGTTCCAGTCGCAATCGCCTGCAGACACACGCGTTGCTGCGCGGAATTCGCGACAACAAGTTCGACGCCGTGTTCGGTGGTGCTCGCCGAGACGAGGAGAAGGCACGCGCCAAGGAGCGGGTGTTCAGCTTCCGGGACGAGTTCGGGCAGTGGGATCCCAAGGTGCAGCGACCCGAACTGTGGAATCTGTACAACGGCAAACACCGTAAGGGCGAACATATTCGGATCTTCCCGCTCTCCAACTGGACAGAGCTCGACATCTGGCAGTACATCGAGAGCGAACAGATCGACCTTCCCGGCATCTACTACGCCCATCGTCGCGACGTGGTTCCGCGCGACGGAATGTTGTTGGCACGCACCCGCTTCCTCGAACTTCGCGACGGCGAAGAGTCCTACGAGGCGTTGGTGCGCTTCCGTACGGTCGGCGACGCAACGTGTACCGGATGCGTCGAATCGTCGGCCGAAACGCCGGCTGCTGTCGTGGAAGAAGTTGCAGCGAGCCGTATTACGGAACGTGGCGCAACCAGAGCTGATGACCGAATTTCCGAAGCCGGCATGGAAGATCGTAAGAAAGAGGGGTACTTCTGATGCCGCAACTGCTGAGAGTCGCCACGGCGGGCAGCGTCGACGACGGAAAATCGACACTCATCGGCCGGTTGCTCTACGACTCCAAGTCGATCTTCGAGGACCAACTCGAGGCCGTGGAGCGGAGCAGTCGAGAGCGAGGAGACGAGTACGCCAACCTCGCGCTACTGACTGACGGTTTGCGCGCTGAGCGTGAACAGGGCATCACGATCGACGTGGCCCACCGGTATTTCGCGACCCCTCACCGGAAGTTCATCATCGCCGACACTCCCGGGCACGAGCAGTACACCCGCAACATGGTGACCGGCGCGTCGACGGCCGATCTTGCCCTGATCCTGGTGGACGCACGGAAGGGCGTGCTCGAACAGACGCGGCGGCACGCATTCCTCTCCACGCTCCTGGGGATTCCGCACCTCGTGCTGTGCGTGAACAAGATGGATCTGGTGGGCTGGTCTCAGGAACGGTTCGAGGAGATCAAGGAAGAGTTTCGACAGTTCGCGATCAAGTTGGACGTCCACGACCTGACGTTCATTCCGGTGTCGGCGCTGTTGGGAGACAACATCGTTGCCCGGACCGAGAACATGTCCTGGTACGACGGGCCTTCTCTGCTGCACCATCTCGAGCAGGTGCACATCGCTTCGGATCGCAACTTGATCGACGCTCGGTTTCCGGTGCAGTACGTGATCCGTCCGCAGAAGCAAACAGATGCCGACCTCCACGATTTCCGTGGATACGCCGGAACGGTTGCCAGTGGTGTCTTCAAGCCTGGTGACGAAATCGTGGCGTTACCTTCAGGATTCACCTCGACGGTGAAGGCAGTCCACGGGCCGGGCGGTGACGTGATCGACGAGGCATTTGCGCCGTCGGCCGTATGTATCGAGCTGACCGACGATCTCGACGTCAGCCGCGGGGACCAATTGTGTCGGCTCAACAACCGGCCGCAGGTCGGGCAGGAAATCGATGCGATGGTCTGTTGGTTGACTGAACAGACCACCCTGTCGGAGAACAACCGCTACTCGTTGCTGCACACCACGCGCTCCACGAAAGCGCAGATCGTCAAGCTCGACTATCGCCTGGACGTCAATTCTCTGCACCGCGACGAGAAGGCAGAATCTCTGTCCCTCAACGAGATCGGACGCATCTCGATCAAGACGCAGCAACCGTTGATGTTCGATCCTTACCGCCGCAACCGGGTGACGGGCAGCTTCATTCTCGTGGACGAGACCACGGGCAATACCGTTGCTGCTGGAATGATCAACGGTCCGACGCTCAAGGAGTCGCGCGTCGTCTGGCACAGTTCGGAGGTTTCTCGCGAGGAGCGTGCGACCACCGGTGGGACTGTGTGGCTCACCGGACTCTCGGCCTCGGGTAAGTCGACGATCGCGGTGGAACTCGAGCGCCGGTTGGTGGCCGCGGGTATCCCGGCGTACCGACTCGACGGCGACAACCTCCGGCACGGCCTGAATGCGGATCTCGGGTTCAGTGCCGAGGACCGAGCGGAAAACGTTCGCAGAGTCGGCGCCGTGGCGCAGTTGTTCGCTGATTCAGGTGCAGTGGCAGTGGCTTGCCTGATCAGTCCGTACCGCGAGGACCGCGATCGAGTTCGGGCGGCCCACGAGGCTGCTGGACTGAAGTTCGTCGAGGTCTATGTCGACACCCCGATCGAGCAATGTGAAGCCCGAGACCCCAAGGGTATGTACGCCAAGGCCAGGGCCGGGGAAATCAAGGGTTTCACCGGGGTCGACGATCCTTACGAGGCTCCAGCCAGCCCCGAGCTGGTGATCAGACCCGAAGACGGAACGCCTACCGAACTTGCGCTGCGAATTATGGAAGTGTTGGACCGGTGAGCGAATCCACACACAGCAGAATCGCCGACGAGGCACTCGCGGCGGAATTGGCGCAGGCCGCTGGTGCGATCCTCCTGGGGATCCGAGCCGAGGGCCTGGGTGTCGACGACGGTCGTGAGCTGGGCCGACGAGGCGACAAGGCAGCCGATTCCTACATCCTCGACCGGTTGGCGGCCGAGCGGCCGGAAGATTCCGTGCTCTCGGAAGAGTCGGCCGATGATCGCAATCGTCTGGAGGCATCCCGGGTCTGGATCATCGATCCGCTGGACGGCTCCAAGGAATACGGCTTGCCGGATCATGCGGATTGGGCAGTGCACGTGGCGCTTTGGGAACGCGGTCGTGGAATTACCGCAGCCGCGGTGTCGCAGCCGGCGCTCGGAGCGGTGTACTCCAGTGGCGACGAGGCAGTCTCGGTTGCCGCCAACTCGCCGCTCCGAGTGGTCGTCAGTGGCTCGCGACCGCCCGCATTCACCGAAGCCGTGGCGGCCGAACTCGGCGCAGACGTCGTGCACATGGGATCGGCCGGCGCCAAGGCGATGGCGGTGGTGCGCGGAGAGGTCGACGCGTACCTGCACGCCGGTGGGCAGTGGGAATGGGATTCGGCTGCACCCGTCGGCGTCGCACAGGCGGCCGGGCTGCATTGCAGCCGCATCGACGGTTCGCCGCTGCTCTACAACGAATCACATCCCTACCTACCGGATCTCGTGATCTGCCGACCGGAGTTGTCAGAGTCGATCCTGGGCGCAATTGCCAAGCACTCCACGGAGTCTGCGGTCAGCGGACGCGTCGCCATGGCGCGTGAATACGTGAACGCATTGCTCACTCACGACGCAACGAAGGTCCGATTCGCCGCCGACGCCTGGCGGGTCGAGAACGGTCAGCGAACGGGTGATACCGGCGCTTTCATCAGCAACGAACTCGAACAGGGGCAGCAATATCGCGGAATCGTGGCGATACGTGAACTCGCGCTGCGTGAGTGGGGCGAGAGCGTCGTGGCGCGGTACCTGCTCGACCTCGGAACACCTGGCCAAGCCCCGGCCAGTACGGTTTTCGTCACCGAGTACTTCGGGATACCGGCAGGCGAGATCGAGAGCATCCTGGCAATCATCGAACCCCACGAAAACGATTCGAAAGAGGCTGGCACACAATGACACCGGACAAGCTGATCACCGAATTCTGTGCACTCTGGGCGAACGCCGACGTCGCGAAGATCGTTGAGCACTTCACCGATGACGTCGTTTATCACAACATCCCGATGGAGCCCGTGGTCGGTCGCGAGGCCGTCCGGGCGTTCATCGAGCAATTTGTCGGTGCCTTCGGCAACATCGACTTTCAGATCAAGCGTCAGGTTGCGG
Source organism: Rhodococcus sp. P-2 (assembly GCF_016598535.1). Taxonomy (GTDB): domain Bacteria; phylum Actinomycetota; class Actinomycetes; order Mycobacteriales; family Mycobacteriaceae; genus Rhodococcus_F; species Rhodococcus_F baikonurensis. Next base: position 5,989,776 of record NZ_CP066779.1, read on the forward strand.
ACGGCAACACCGTCATGAACGAGCGCGTCGACGTCTTCACCATCAACGGTGCCGAGGTAGCACTCCCGGTCATGGGGGTATTCGAAGTCGAGGACGGAAAGATCAGTGCCTGGCGCGACTATTTCGACATGGCGCCGATCAACGCGGCAGCCGGCCAGGCCTGATCGAGGCGCCTACTCCGCGATGACAGCGTGCGGGTAGTCCGCCGAGCGGTGCTGGAAACGCGTAATGGCGGGATTCACGATGACGCCGTCACGGATTTCGATGGCGCGGTCGACGGTCTCGTCTGCTTTCCAAGCCGTCTCTCCTGCCATCACAGTGGGCAAGTAGGGAAGAAGTGATTCGCTGATCTCCCATGACGCCGAGTTCCACAGGTACGACGGGCTGTGATCGACGCCGTAGTAAGTGATGTTGTCGCCGACGATGAAGGTCGGATCCGCGAACGAGGTGGGACGAGCCCAGCTGAACCCCATGCCTTCGTCGCACGAGACGTCCACGATGAGGCTTCCCGGTTGGAAGTCCATGAGATCTTCCTCGGTCAGGAACGTCAGCGGGGCATCCGTGTTCTGCAGGACGCAGTTGACGACGATGTCGTGCTCGGCCAGGAAACCCGGCACCGGCACGCTGTGATTGTCGAGCATGACGTGGCTGCCGCGGACGTCACCGTTGTCGTTGTCGAAAGAAACCATGCGCGCCGAGTGGATAGGGGAGCTGACGGCGGTGACGCCGCGCTGAGTCAGTACGTCGACTTCATGGATACCGTGCGCCTTGAGTGCAGTGACGGCGCCGCGCGCTGTGGCACCGAAACCGATCACGGCAGCAGTGAGACGGCGGCCGTAGTCTCCGGTGGAACCGATCAACTGCAGGGCGTGCAGTACCGAGCAATAGCCGGCCAACTCGTTGTTCTTGTGGAACACATGCAGATTGAACGATCCGTCGCTGTGCCAGAAGTTCATGGCTTCGAAGGCGATGAGGGTCAGTTTCTTGTCGATCGCGATCTGTGTCAGCTCGGTGTCCTGGACACAGTGCGGCCAGCCCCAGAGAACTTGACCCGATCGGAGTTCGGCGAGGTCACGCACCAACGGCTTCGGCAGCAGAACCACATCGGTTTCCGCCAAAATCTGCTTGCGCGTGCGGATTCCGGCCACCAGGCGCGAGAGGTAGTCGTCGGAGTAACCGAAGGGGTGGCCGTAGCCTTCTTCGAGGTAGATCCGAGAACGTAGTTCGGCATCGATGCGATCGAAATGCGCAGGATGGATCGGCAACCGGCGTTCTGCCGGTTTGCTCGACTGTCCGATGACTCCAAGGGTGCGTGCGTTGTTCAATTGTGTATCTCTCTATAGGAGCAGGTAGAGATGTCAGGCAGGCGCCTGAGGGACTAGCAGAAGCCGCAGGAACGCTGGCAGATTGCCTCGGCCAGGATCGCGTGAAAGCGTGCCGGCTGCGCTGCTGTCGATCGCCGACGGCAACAGAAAGGCGCGTCGGTATGTGCTCAGTCTAGTCCGGAACGGTCCGTGCCCGGTGGCCGGGCGCGGTGCGGTGCTCCTCCGCCGTACGGCTATTGCTCGCGCAGGCGTGAATCCAATACGGCCAGTTGGATTTTGCTGGCGTCCGCGTGTACCTGACGTCCTTTGTCGGTGACGTCGACGAACACCCCGCGCCGGTCGGCTTCGCACAGTGCTCGCTGAACCAGTCCGGCCTTCTCGAGACGGGCCACGCTACGGGAGAGCGCGCTCGGACTCAGGTACATCTCCGAGGCAAGCTCCTGCATGCGTGGACGTTCGCACGTGGCGTCCATGAGCCGGTCGAGAGCCTCGAAGTCGCTCATGCTCAGCCCATGCGCCGACTGCATCTGGCGATCGAGTTCGCACGCGATGTCGTTGTAGCTGGTCGACAGCGAGCGCCAGGTGTTGCGCAATTCGGATTCCGACGTCACGACCGCATTCTAGTTGAAGACTCGATTACGTGCAATTGCATTAAATGCTTGTGCATTATGTGCATGTGCATCTATTCTCGCTGACGTGACTTGCACAGACTCGACACTCAAACCATTCGATTCGCCGGAAACCCCGGGTTCTACGGAATCCACGGACCCGGCCACAGGGGAGGGCTGGTCCCTCAAGCTGTGGGGCATCCTCGCGGTGCTCTGCCTCGTGTTGTTCCTCGACGGTCTCGATGTGTCGATGGTGGGCGTCGCTCTACCGTCCATCGGCAATGAACTGGGCCTGTCCACTACTTCGCTGCAGTGGATCATCAACGGCTACGTCCTCGGGTTCGGCGGCTTGTTGCTACTCGGTGGACGTACCGCCGATCTTCTCGGGCGCAGGAAGGTCTTCCTGATCGCGCTGACCGTGTTCGCCATCGCCTCGCTGGTAGGTGGCCTTGTCGACAACGGAACACTGCTGATCGCATCACGATTCGTGAAGGGGTTGGCTGCGGCCTTCACCGCTCCGACCGCAATGTCCATTCTCACCACGACGTTCAAGGAGGGCCCGGCCCGTAACCGTGCGCTGTCGGTGTTCTCCGTGTTCGGTGCCAGTGGTTACTCGTCGGGCCTGATCCTTGGCGGGCTGTTGACCAGTGCCGGTTGGCGATTCACGTTCCTGATGCCGGTTCCGTTCGCCGTCATCGCGCTGATCGGTGGATACTTCCTCATTCCGCGGGACCGTCCCGCAGATACCGGGGGACACGACCTCGTCGGCGCCGTCACCCTGGTGACGGGAATGCTTCTCACGGTCTACACGATGGTCTCGGCTCCGACCCGTGGGTGGGCACACCCGATGACGCTGGGTTCGTTCGCCGTCGCAGCCGTGCTTCTTGCGACGTTCTTCTTCGTGGAGAAGAAGGTCGCTCATCCACTTGTACGACTTGGGCTTCTGCGCGTCGGCACCATCGTTCGTGCGAATCTGGCCATCATCGCTCTCTTCGGTTCCTACCTGAGCTTCCAGTTCATGATGACGATCTTCCTGCAGTCGGCCCTCGGCTGGTCGCCCCTGAAGATGGCGATGGCATTGCTCCCCGCGGGCATCATCGTCGCATTCGGATCGCCGTTCGTCGGACGGCTGGTCGACCTGTACGGCAGTGCCAAGCTCATCATCGCGGCACTGACGTCGCTCAGCGTCGGGTACCTCTGGTTCCTCTTCGCGGGCAGCGATTCACCGTCGTACGTCGTGGCGATTCTGCCGAGCGTCATCCTGCTCGGACTCGGATTCGCCTTGGGGTACACCTCGATCATGGCCCAGGCCACCTCCGGCGTCGACGACTCGGAGCAGGGTTTGGCGTCCGGGCTGGTGAACACGTCCGCTCAGGTCGGTGCGGCGCTCGTACTCGCTCTGACTACCGCCCTCGTGACCGCCGGATCGCACACCGCATCCGGTGCCGGTACCGCCGGATTCGAACAGTTCCATCCCGGACTGATCCTGGTTACCGGAGTCGCGCTGGTGGGCTTGGCGATCACCGTCTCGCCGCTGGTACGTGGAAGGTCGCTGAGGGGAAACTCGGCGAGTGACAGGCGCGCTGAGGAAGAAAAGGAATTGGCCGAGGTCAACTGAATACTCGCTTCATCCGCGAATGCGCTCGGCCGCGTAGGAGACAATCCTGCGCGGCCGAGTTGCTGTGTCTGAACTAGCGAGCAGCAGATTTCAGGGCTGCATCGATGCTTGTCGACGTAGCTTGCGAACCGAGAATCAGCGCCAGCCGCACCAACATGGCTTCGCGGTCGGACGGATCAGCCTGATCGAGTGCGTTCGACAGTGCCAACCAGACGTGTTCGCGGCGGCCCTCGTCGTCGATCACCGCAGTAGTCGCCGACGGTGCTGCATCGAAGTGCGTGGGCGCAGTACCGGCCGTCAGGTGCTTGGCCACGTCGTTCAATTGCGTGGGATCGCTGATGCGGCAGAGCACCAATCCGTCGGGCCGAATCACGATGATCTCGCCGACACGAGCACCGAGGGCAGATGCGAGATTGCCTTCGGCATCGGGAATCGTGGAGTCGGTAGTTCCCGCGGTGATCACCCGTACGGTTTCCGGAGCAATCGCCTGAGCAAGAATCTCGGCCTGTGCGACGAGTTCGTGGACCGACTCAGCTGACAGTCCGAAAGCCAGCAGGCCGAATCCAGTACCGCGCAGACTGTTCAAGGAGGTTTTCGAACCGTCGATCGAGACCTGGACGAATCTGTCTTCCAACGGATCCCCGGGTAGGACGCCCTCGGTGCCCGCAGCTGTGGGCCACGTCAGCGGCGAGAGTCGGGCATGCGTTGCACTCGACTGGCGCGGGTTGATGAGGTGCGCGAATTCGCTTCGCTTGGTGGCGAGTTCGAGTACGGCGTCGCGGGTGGTTCGGTAGCCGTGACTGCCGGGAGACATGATGAGCGTCGACTTGCCTGCATTGTCGACGTTCTGCTGCCACGCGCTGCGACGTTCCTTCGAATACGCGTCGAGGATGGCGGTATCGGCAGCTCCGTTGATGACGGCGGCCAGTTGCCACACCAAGGTCTCGGCGTCTTCCATACCCGAGTTGAGGCCGCGAACACCGAAGATCGGAACAAGATGCGCGGCGTCGCCGGCAAAGAGCACACGGCCGTGAGTGAAATCTTCCAGGGCGAGTGCATGGGCGCGGTAGAAACCGAACCATTCGAGGGTCCAGGGGATATCGCTCTGCAGCCATTCGAGGTGGCGGGTGATGCGGTCGCGGATGCGATCTTCTTGCGTCTCTGCCTCGGGATCGTCCGACGCGTCGAGCTGGTAGTCGATGCGCCAGATGTCCCGTGGTTGGCGGTGCATGATGATCGTGGACCCCGGGTTGCTGGGTGCGTCGAACCACACCAGACGCTCGGCCGGAAGTTCCGATTCCCAATGAATGTCGGCAATGACGTAGTTGCCCTCGTAGCTGTTGCCCTGCAAGCGGATTCCGCTGAGTTCGCGCATCTTGCTACGGCCACCGTCGGCAGCCACTACCCACGCCGCGCGCAGTTCGCGAGTTCCGAACGCGGTGTCGACGGTCAGCGTCACCTCGTCATCGCCGGCCACGATGCCCGCGATCGACGACGACCAGTGGAAGTTCACCAGAGGGTGAGCGAGCAGCTTGTCCGTCATGATCTGCTCGAACTCGGACTGCGACACGTTGACCATCGGACCGCGTGCGTCGTGATCGGCGGACGCCATGCGGAAGTGCAGCACTTCCTGATCACGGTAGTAGCTCCGGCCACCCACCCACGGCAGAACGATGTCTTCGAGTTCGGCGCCGAAGCCGAGACGCTCGGCAACTTCGAGGCTGTGCCGTGACACGCAGATCGCGCGACTGCCGAACGAGACCTGATCGGCCGCTTCGAGAATCGTGACGGCAATGCCGCGCTGTGCCAAGCCCATGGCTACGCCCATGCCGACGGGGCCGGCTCCGACGATCACGACGGGAAGTGCGTCGGCCGAAGGCGCCGTGGAAGCGAAATCCTCGGGTGCGTACTTCTTCGGATGAAAGTAGGTCGACATGGTCACGAGGCTTTCTGTGCGGCAGTGGTTTTCGGGATCAGTTGAGGTTCCGGGAGTAGCAGGATGGAAACCAGGCTGATCACGGCAATGATCACGAAGTAGACGGTGATGGCGAACGAGGTGTCGAAGGCGGCGTAGAGCGCAGTGGCGATCATCGGGGCCAGACCGCCGCCGAGGATTGCGCCGATCTGGTATCCGAGTGACGCTCCGCTGTAGCGGATATGTGCGGGGAACAACTCGGCGAACAGTGCCGCTTGTGGCCCGGCGCAGCAGCCGAGCGTGAAGCCGAGGGCGATCATCGATACGAGCATCACCGGGACGATCGCCGTGTCGATCAGCGGAAAGAACACCGCTGCCGCCACTACCAGCGCGGTCGAACTGCGGATGTAGACGGTTCGGCGTCCGAGAGTGTCCGACTTGTGAGCGCTGAAAGCCATTCCCGCCATCCAGAACGGGCAGGATGCGATGAGGAGGAAGAGCATCGTGGTTTTGCCGAAGCCGAGTTCGGTCTCGCCGTACTTGAGGACGTACACCATGTACGCGTACGCAATTCCGTTGGTGGCGATGAAGGTTCCGCCGGCGAGGAGCACTGTCTTCCAGTGTCTGGTGAGAACCTCGAGAATCGGCATGGACTCCGCCGGTGCTTCGGACTTCGAAGCGGTGAACTCGTCACTTTCCTCGAGGCCGAGACGGATCCACATCGCAACACCTACGAGAACTGCGCTGAGCAGGAACGGGATTCGCCATCCCCAGGAGTTGAATGCATCGTCGTCCATGAAGGCGGCGAGGGGGAGGTAGACGAGATTGGCCACCAGTACGCCTGCGGGAACACCGATTTGTGGTGCGCTGCCGTACAGCCCCTTCTTGCCCTCCGGTGCGTTTTCGGTGGCGACCAGAACTGCGCCGCCCCACTCGCCGCCGACGCCGAGTCCCTGAACGAATCGCAAAGCCACCAGGAGTATGGGGGCAAAGACGCCGATGGCGGCGTAGTTGGGTAGCAGGCCGATGGCAACGGTGGCGCAGCCCATCAGCATCAACGAGGTGACCAACATGGATTTGCGTCCGATGCGGTCGCCGAAGTGTCCCATCACGATTCCGCCGATGGGTCGCGCGACGAATCCGACGGCGAGGGTGGCGAAGGCGGCCAGGGTGCCGGCCAGATCGGACGTGCCGGGGAAGAACTGCTTGCCGAGCACGAGCGCGGCGGCGGTGCCGTAGATGAAGAAGTCGTACCACTCGATGGCGGTGCCGACAAAGCTGCCGAGGGCGGCCTTGCGCGCCTTGACCGTCGCGGCGGTGCGCGTAGCGGTCGGTGAGGCGATGGAGGTCATGAAGTGCCTTTCGAGATGAATGTGGCTTGAAGAAACAATGACGTGCGCCACAACAATTGAAAAGCGAAAGAATTGGAGGTTCTTGCACGGAAAATACGTGGAACCAGCTCCGCTGCCTGGTAGTGGGACTATTGGGCAGGTTCCGAGGGTGAAACGAATTCTATGAAAGCGCGTGCGACGCGGCTGAGACGAGTGTTCTGGTGCCACGCGAGAACTACGTGCACCGACGGCACGACAGGGGAAGCGATGGTCTTGACGACCACCTCGAGCCCCTCGTACGTGACGTCCATCTTGGGGCGCTGGAGTAACAGCGTCCAGCCGAGTCCGCGCCCGACAAATGCCCGCGCCGTCTCGAAGTTCGCGGTTCTGTATGCAACCTTCGGGATGAATCCGCCTGCGCGACAGACATCGAGCGCGTGTTTGGTGCTCGGCGGAGCGTCGAGGAGAACCATCGGGTGTTCCGCGAGGTCCGGAAGATGGATCGGTCGCTCGGACCGCGCGAGCGGATGTTCGGCACCCAGGACGATCAAGGGTTCGCGGACGGCCAACGGAACCGTGCGCAATTGTGGCGAGAGGTCCAGGTCGTACGCGATCGCGAGGTCCAACTCGCCGTTCTCGAGATGTGTCTGGAGTCGATTCTGAGTGTCCTCGCGGAACTCCACCTGCGCGTCGGGATTCTCACGGGTGAACCCGGCGATCATCGACGGCAGAACCGTCGGCCCCAGAGCGGGATAACAGCCGATCGCAATGGGCCCTGACACGCTTCCGCCGGTTCCGAGTGCGTCGGACTCGAGTTCCCCGGCTTGCTGAAGTAGCGCGCGGGCGCGCACCAGAACGGATTCGCCGGTGCGGGTCAGTTGAATGCCGAATGAGCGACGGCGAACGCACAGTTGAACTTTGAGCGCGCGTTCGAGTTCGGTGAGCGCCGAGGACAGAGCGGAAGGGGAGAGGTGCAGGCGCTCGGCTGCGGCACTGATCGTTCCGGTCTCGGCCACCGCGACAAACGCAGCCAGCTGACGCATCGTGTACGTGGGAGCGGGATCGACGCGAGGCATGAGATCGACAGTAGTCGGGGAGAAGACTCTGGATCTGTTGGCATGGCACCGTAACGAGGTCGAAAATCTGTCGCCGACCTGCGTTTTCGTGGTGCCCCCGGCAGGATTCGAACCTGCGACCTTTCGCTCCGGAGGCGAACGCTCTATCCCCTGAGCTACGGGGGCGCACCGAATACTCGGTGTGCCGATTGGGCTGCGTTAGCGTAGCGCATCACGGGGGGACAAGACCAAACCGGTCCCCGTCTCGGCATGGCGTCGTCGCGGGCGGCAGTCGAGGATGCGACCGGGGACCATGGTCGTCGAATCATCTGTACCGACTGACTCGGATGCTTTTTACGCCTAGGCTCGGCTCTGAGCACAGGCTCGGGCGGACTGCTCGGGCACCCTCGTGAGGTACGGGAGTCGTTGATGACCGATCACCACTATTCCGAAGACCAGCTCGCGCTCGACCTGAAGTGGTGGGCAGCGGCCAACTACCTGACCGTTGCGCAGATCTATCTGAAGGACAACACGCTTCTGCGTGAACCGTTGCGTGCAGAGCACATCAAGCCTCGATTGCTCGGGCACTGGGGGACCAGCCCCGGCCTGTCGATGATCTACACGCTCCTCAATCGGCACATCGTCGCCACCGGTGCGGACTGGCTGTACGTCACCGGTCCGGGTCACGGGGGACCGGCGCTGGTCGCGTCGACGTATCTCGAGGGAACGTATTCGGAGATCTATCCGGAAGTGTCGGACGACGCCGAGGGCATCCATCGGATGTGTCGGCGATTCTCGGCTCCCGGCGGGGTGCCCAGCCACGTGAGCGTGCAGACACCCGGAAGCATCCACGAAGGCGGCGAACTCGGCTACGCCCTTGCCCATGCGGCCGGCGCTGCCTTCGATCATCCGAATCTCGTGGTGGCCTGTGTGATCGGCGACGGCGAAGCGGAGACCGGGCCGTTGTCCGGCTCGTGGAAGCTACCGGCATTCTTGAATCCACGACGCGACGGCGCGGTGCTGCCGATCCTGCACGTGAACGGCGCCAAGATCGCTGGCCCGACCGTGTACGGACGCAGCAGCGACGAAGACATCCAGGCCTACCTCGGCGGCCAGGGGTGGGCGCCGATCGTCGTCTCCGGTGACGATCCCGACGCGGTGTTTCCTCAGTTGTATCAAGCGATCTCGCAGGCACACGAGAAGATCCGCGAGATGCAGGGTGCCGCACGCCGTGGCGAGGAGTGGTCGGGTTCGTGGCCGGCAATCGTCTTGCGAACGCCGAAGGGATGGACCGGTCCACACACCGTCGACGGAATCCTGGTCGAGGGCACACATCGTGCGCACCAGGTGCCGTTGTCCGGCGTGCGAACCAACGAATCACATCTGCGGCAACTCGAGGAGTGGATGCGGTCGTACCGTCCGGACGAGTTGTTCGACGCAAACGGATCACTGGTCGCGGAACTCGCGGCGCTCTCGCCGGCGGGGGACAAGCGCATGGGGAGTACTCCCTACGCGAACGGTGGACGACTTCGCGTCGATCTCCCGATGCCGCCGCTCGAAAAGTACGCGCTTCCCATTCAATCCCCGGGCTCGACCTTCCACGAGACGACGCGAGTGCTCGGCGAGCTTCTGCGCGACATCTACGCCGCGACCGAAACCGAGGACAGCGGCGGGATCTTCCGACTCTTCTGTCCGGACGAGACGTCGAGCAATCGACTCGGGGCCGTGTTCGAGACAACCGACCGCTGCTGGCAACTGCCGATCACCGACTACGACGACGGACTGTCCGCGGACGGTCGTGTCATGGAGGTCCTCAGCGAGCACCTCTGCGAAGGTTGGCTCGAGGGCTATCTGCTGTCCGGTCGACACGGGATGTTCGCGAGCTACGAAGCATTTGCGATGGTGAGCGTGTCGATGCTCATCCAGCACGCCAAGTGGCTCCAACATGCCGTCGACCTGCCGTGGCGGGCGTCCGTCGCTTCGCTCAACGTGCTGTTGACCAGTACGTGCTGGCGCAACGATCACAACGGATTCAGTCATCAGGGCCCCGGCATGATCGACGCCGTTATTCCCTTGGCCCCCAGTGTGATCCGCGTGTGGCTACCGCCGGACTCCAACACCTTGCTCTCGATCTCGGATCACTGCCTGCGTAGTACCGACCACGTCAACCTGATAGTCGTGGACAAGCAACCGCATCTGCAGTACCTCACGCTCGAGCAAGCGCACGAGCACTGCGCGGCGGGAGCTTCGGTGTGGGAATGGGCCGGAACCGAGGCTCGCGGACAGGAACCGGACGTGGTCCTGGCCGCCGCGGGAGATGTGCCGACGCAGGAGATCCTGGCTGCTGCACAGTTGCTGCGCGATCACACACCCGAACTGATCACCCGCGTCGTCAACGTCGTAGATCTGATGGCCCTGCTGACCCCCACCGAGCATCCCCACGGATTCGGGGAGCGGGTCTTCCTCGATCTGTTCACCGCGCAGACCGACGTCGTGTTCGCATTCCACGGATACTCGCGTGCGGTGCACGAACTGATTCACGGGCGTCCGAGTCCCGAACGCTTCCACGTCCGCGGATTCAGTGAACAGGGAACAACCACAACACCGTTCGACATGGTTGTCCTCAACAAGATGAGCCGCTACCACCTGGTGATCGAGGCGCTACGACGCTCCAAGCGCCGGCCGGCCGGGGCGTCCGAGTTGGCGGAGTTCTGCCGCACACAGCTCGAAAAGCACTCGCGTTACATCGTCGAGCACCTCGAAGACATGCCGGAGGTAGAAAACTGGACCTGGTCCTGAAAATTCAGGACCAGGCCCAGTCGGGTCCGAGTTCTCAGTTCAGTTCATGGGCAGCGGCGCTGCGCCGCGAGCTGCCAACATGTCGGTCATCAGCTTGGACTCGCTCTGCTGCGTGTTGACCATGGTCTGTGCCAGGCTGCGCACCGGACCCTCGGTGGCGTCGGCTGCTGCGTACTCCATCATCGGAAGCCCACCTTCGTGGTGACGAAGCATCAGCTGCAGGAACAGGGTGTCGAGTTGCAGGCCTTCCGCCGCGCGGAGAGCCGCGAGGTCCTCGGGGGACGCCATGCCGGGCATGGTGTCGACCGGACCGGAATGAGCCATGTCCATCGTGGCCGAAGTCCCGTGCGATCCGTGACCGGAACCCGAATCGGACGACATCCACTCCATGTACGGACCCACCTTGGACAGCGGCTGATCCCACATGGTCAGCCACGCCTGCATCTGACCGAGCTGGTTCTGCTGCGTGGTCAAGATGTCGAACGCCAGCGTGCGTACGTCGTTGTCGGTGGACTTCGTCAGGGCGATGGACGCCATGTCCACGGCCTGGCTGTGATGCACGCTCATGTCCTGCGCGAAGCCGACGTCCACCGAATCCGATGCCGGAACCGTCAGGGACGACTTCGCGTCGGGTCCCAGAAGATTGGTCAGTGCGCCGAGCGCAAAACCGACGGCGATCGCGCCGATCAGACCGATGATCAGCAGTGCGGTGCGCTGACTCGGCTTCGAAGACTGATCGGTGGTCACTGAACTGTTCACCGGACTATCCACCGGCGGGAATCTGTTCGTCGGTGGCCGGGGTAGCGCCCGTGCCGTCCATCTGGATGGCGTCGGGACCCGGAGGAGTCGGATCGAACGGCGACGTCGACGGAGTGAACAGCGGGTTGGTGCAGCTCGCGCCGACCTCGGGGTAGACGTTCGGATTCTGGTTCAGCGCGGTGATGAACTGATCGATGCGATCGTCGTCGGCCTTGTCGATCTCGAGGCGATGGCCCCACGACTGCAGAGAAATGGGGCTGCTCTGGCCGGGGAACGGCGACATCAGCATGTAGGACTTGCCGTTGACGCGTCCGGCGAGGCTGTCGATCTGGTCCTGATCGACGAGATCGGGGTTGTACGTGATCCAGATGGCGCCGTGCTCGAGCGAGTGAACGGCGTTCTCGGTGCGGATCGGGTCGGCGTACACCGTTCCGGTGCAGTTAGCCCAGGTGGCGTCGTGCGGGCCACCGAACGGCGGAGTCTGGTCGTATGCCACGCGCTGAGTGGAATCGACGTGCTGGCCGGCCGGGTACTCGATCTTGAGGACGCCGTCGATCTTGTCCGACGGATCCTTGTTCTCCGAGCTGTACTTGTACGGCTCGAGCGCCTGCCGCTCCTCGACCTTGGGCCACAGATTGATACCGAGCACGGCGATGAGTGCGAGCACAGCCACACCGGCACCGATCGACAGCCAGGGGATCTGGCGGGGAGCGGGGACGCCACCCTTGCCCTTCTTGGCCGGCCGACTGTTCTTGTTGGCGGCCTTGATGGCCTTGGCTGATTTGGCCCCGGAGTTCTTGTTGGGACCGCGACTATCGGAACCGCTTGGCATCGATTGGGCTCTTTCGGTGTGTGGGCTTGAGGTGTAGCGCGCCCGCGCATGAAGGTACGCGGTGGTAGCTCGGGCATTACCACTGTACTTTCCGAGTCTGAGGGCAAACTTTGAGAGTGGCGTGCGACACGCCACAGCTGCCTCGGACAGGTTCACGGAGAGTGAGGCGTGAGGCGAGTCTCCACTTCCGGTGTGCAGGCAATAGGATGAATACCTGTGACTCCAGCTGACCTTGCCGAACTGCTCCGCGGAACCGCAGCGAGCGTCCTTGCCGATCGTGGCCTCGACGTATCCGTGCTACCCGAAACCCTCACCGTCGAGCGACCACGCAACCCCGAGCACGGCGATTACGCCACCAACATTGCCATGCAGGTAGCCAAGAAGGTCGGCACGAATCCCCGCGAGCTGGCGGGCTGGATCGCCGAAGCCCTCACCGCTGCCGACGGAATCGAATCCGCCGAGATCGCCGGACCCGGCTTCCTCAACATCCGCTTGGACAAGGACGCCCAGGGCGCGATCGTCGTGTCGGTACTCGAAGCCGGTGCGTCGTACGGCTCGGGTGATTCCCTCGCCGGCAAGAAGATCAACCTCGAATTCGTCTCGGCCAACCCCACCGGCCCCATTCACCTCGGTGGAACCCGTTGGGCCGCAGTCGGAGACGCGCTCGGACGCATTCTGTCCGCGCAGGGCGGACTGGTCACCCGTGAGTACTACTTCAACGACCACGGTGCCCAGATCGACCGCTTCTCGCGTTCGCTGATCGCTGCGGCGAAGGGTGAACCCGCTCCCGAAGACGGCTACGCCGGTGCATACATCGCCGACATCGCCGCCTCGGTTCTGAAGCAGCGTCCCGACGTCATGGACCTGCCCGCCGACGAGCAGCAGGAAACCTTCCGCGCCATCGGCGTCGAATTGATGTTCACGCACATCAAGCAGACACTCCACGACTTCGGCGTCGACTTCGACGTCTACTTCCACGAGAACTCGCTCTTCGAATCCGGTGCGGTCGAGAAGGCCGTCGAATCCCTCAAGGGTTCGGGCAACCTCTTCCACGAAGCCGGTGCGTGGTGGCTCAAGAGCACCGACTACGGCGACGACAAGGACCGCGTCGTCATCAAGAGCGACGGCAACGCCGCCTACATCGCCGGTGACATCGCCTACTTCCAGAACAAGCGTGCCCGCGGGTTCGACCTCTGTATCTACATGCTCGGCGCCGACCATCACGGGTACATCGGCCGCCTCAAGGCTGCCGCTGCCGCTTTCGGCGACGATCCGGACACCGTCGAGGTGCTGATCGGCCAGATGGTCAACCTCGTCAAGGACGGCACTGCCGTCAAGATGAGCAAGCGCGCAGGCACCGTCATCACCCTCGACGATCTGGTCGAGGCAATCGGCGTCGACGCCTCGCGCTACGTGATGATCCGCTCGTCGGTCGACTCGAGCATCGACATCGACCTCGATCTGTGGACCAAGACCAGCAGCGAGAACCCCGTCTACTACGTCCAGTACGCGCACGCACGTCTCTCTGCGATCGCTCGCAACGCCGCAGACCTCGGCCTGTCCGCCGACGCGAGCAACCTCGCCCTGCTCACTGTCGAGCAGGAGGGTGACCTCATCCGCACGATCGGCGAGTACCCAAGCGTCGTGTCGAGCGCAGCGAATCTGCGTGAGCCGCACCGTATTGCCCGCTATCTCGAAGAGCTCGCGGGTGCGTACCACCGCTTCTACGGCGCGTGCCGCATCCTTCCGCAAGGCGACGAAGACGCCACCGACGTGCACCGCGCGCGTCTGGCTCTCTGCGCCGCCACCCGACAGGTCCTGGCCAACGGCCTCGAACTGCTCGGCGTCACCGCACCGGAGCAAATGTGAACGCGCACCCCGCCGGCCCCAAGCATGCCGAGCAGTTGCAGGCCCCCGGCTTGCCCGACCGTCCGACCAGCCCCGAAGCCTTCGGTGAACTCTCGCCGCAGGTGTGGCCGCGCAACGCTTCTCGCGGCGACGACGGTGAAGTGACCCTTGCCGGTGTCAAGGTCAGTGAGCTCGCCGAGAAGTACGGCACCCCGCTGTTCGTCATCGACGAGGACGACTTCCGCTCGCGCTGCCGTGACATGGCCCGTGCCTTCGGTCCGGATGCCAAGGTGCACTACGCATCCAAGGCGTTCCTCTGCGGCGAGATCGCACGCTGGGTTGCCGACGAAGGTCTATCGCTCGACGTCTGCTCCGGCGGCGAACTTGCGATTGCGTTGCATGCCGATTTCCCGGCTGAGCGAATTGCGATGCACGGCAACAACAAGTCCGTCGCCGAACTGGCCGCCGGTGTCGCCGCAGGTGTCGGGCACGTCGTGCTCGACTCGGCGATCGAGATCGACCGACTCGATCGTGTCGCCGGTGAGGCCGGTGTCGTTCAGGACGTGTTGATCCGCCTGACCGTCGGCGTCGAAGCGCATACCCACGAATTCATCTCCACCGCACACGAGGACCAGAAGTTCGGTTTCTCGCTGGCCGGGGGAGCGGCAATCGACGCGGTCCGCCGTGTCTTCGCTGCCGACAACTTGCGACTGGTCGGCCTGCACAGCCACATCGGTTCGCAGATCTTCGACGTCGACGGTTTCGAGGTGGCCGCGCACCGCGTGATCGGTTTGCTCCGCGACGTCGTCACCGAGTTCGGAGTCGAGAAGACCAAGCAGATTTCGATCATCGACCTCGGCGGCGGCATGGGGATCTCGTACATCCCGTCCGACGACCCGCCGCCCGTCGACGAACTGGCAGCAAAGCTCGGTCACATAGTGCGCAACGAGTCCGCCCTGGCCGGATTGCCGGAGCCGACGCTTGCCGTCGAACCCGGCCGCGCCATCGCCGGACCTGGCACGGTGACGCTCTACGAGGTCGGCACCATCAAGGACGTCACGGTGGGTAGCTCGCTGACACGCCGCTACATCAGCGTCGACGGCGGGATGAGCGACAACATCCGCACGTCCCTCTACGGTGCGGAGTACGAAGCCAAGTTGGTTTCGCGAACTTCCGAGGCTGATCCGGTCGTTGCACGTATCGTCGGTAAGCACTGCGAGTCCGGTGACGTGGTCATTCGGGACACCTGGATGCCCGAGGACGTCGGGCCCGGTGATTTACTAGCGGTAGCAGCGACCGGTGCATACTGCTATTCGATGTCGAGCAGGTACAACCTGCTCACCCGCCCAGCCGTGGTGGCGGTGCGTGACGGAGTCTCACGCGTGATTCTGCGGAGGGAAACAGTGGAAGATCTGCTCAGCTTGGAGGTATCGCAGTGACGAGCGAATCGGCGCATCGCGCTATCGGTGTGGCCGTTCTCGGCCTCGGCAACGTCGGGAGCGAGGTCGTCCGGATCATTCGTGAGCAGGCCGAGGAACTCGAAGCTCGCGTCGGTGCCCCGTTGGAACTGCGGGGAGTTGCCGTTCGCCGTATCGGCTCGGACCGCGGAATTCCCGAGGAACTGCAGACGACGGACGCCGAGTCCCTGGTCGGTCGTGACGACGTCGACATCGTGGTCGAGGTGATCGGCGGAATCGAGCTCCCTCGCAAGCTGATTCTCTCCTCCCTCAACTCCGGTAAGTCGGTCGTGACCGCCAACAAGGCGCTGCTCGCGGACCACACCGGTGAATTGGCGGAGGCTGCAGAGGCCAATTCTGTCGACCTGTACTTCGAGGCCGCTGTTGCCGGTGCGATCCCCGTGATCCGCCCGCTCACGCAGTCCCTGGCCGGAGACCGCGTCAACAAGGTCGCCGGAATCGTGAACGGCACCACCAACTTCATCCTCTCCGCGATGGACGAGACCGGGGCCGACTACGAGGAGACCCTCGCCGAGGCCGGACGCCTCGGGTACGCGGAAGCAGATCCGACCGCCGACGTCGAAGGCTACGACGCCGCGGCAAAGGCTGCGATCCTCGCGTCGATCGCGTTCCACACCCGCGTCACTGCCGCGGACGTGTACCGCGAAGGAATCTCCACGATCACCTCTGCCGACCTGGCGTCGGCGAAGGCACTCGACTGCACCATCAAGTTGCTCTCGATCTGCGAGCGCATCGTCACGCCCAAGGGCAAGGAGCGGATTTCCGCTCGCGTGTACCCGGCGCTGGTTCCGCTCAGCCACCCGCTCGCTTCGGTCAACGGCGCATTCAACGCCGTTGTCGTGGAAGCAGAGAACGCCGGCCGGCTCATGTTCTACGGCCAGGGCGCAGGCGGCGCCCCCACCGCGTCCGCGGTCATGGGTGACCTGGTGATGGCGGCGCGCAACAAGGTTCACGGCGGTCGCGGCCCCCGCGAGTCCAAGTACGCCAAGCTCAAGGTCGCGCCGATGGGCGACATCCTCACCCGCTACTACGTGAACATGGAGGTCGCGGACAAGGAAGGCGTGCTGTCCGCAGTCGCCGCCGAGTTCGCCAAGCACGGCGTGAGCATTTCCGTCGTCCGCCAGGAGGGCGCCGGCGCCGGCGCGCGTCTGGTGGTCGTCACTCATGTAGCAACCGACGCGGCTCTGTCCGAGACCGTGGCGGCCCTCAACGAACTCGAATTCGTCACCGCTGTGACCAGCGTGCTGCGACTGGAAGGCACTGAACAATGACCGGCATCGTCAACCCCGTCCACAAGGCATGGCCGGGTCTCATCGAGGCATACCGGGACCGTCTCGCGATCGGTGACAACTGGAAGACCGTCACCCTGCGCGAGGGCGGCACCCCGCTCCTGCCGGCCGGCCACCTCTCCGAGATCACCGGTTGCGACGTCTACCTCAAGGTCGAGGGCCTCAACCCCACTGGTTCCTTCAAGGACCGCGGCATGACGATGGCCGTCACCGACGCCTTGGCTCGCGGCCAGCGCGCAGTTCTGTGCGCGTCCACCGGCAACACCTCCGCCTCGGCCGCTGCGTATGCAGCCAAGGCCGGCATGACCTGCGCCGTGCTCATCCCGCAGGGCAAGATCGCCATGGGCAAGCTCGCGCAGGCAGTCATGCACGGCGCCAAGATCATTCAGGTGCAGGGCAACTTCGACGACTGCCTGGAGCTGGCACGCAAGACCACGGCCGAATTCCCCACCATCGGTCTGGTCAACTCGGTCAACCCGGTGCGCATCGAAGGTCAGAAGACCGCGGCATTCGAGATCATGGACGTCCTCGGCAAGGCTCCCGACGTACACGCTCTCCCGGTCGGCAATGCCGGAAACATCACCGCGTACTGGCGCGGGTACTCCGAGTACTACGCAGACGGCCTGACCACGGTCAAGCCCCGCATGCTCGGAGTCCAGGCTGCCGGAGCGGCGCCGTTGGTCAATGGCGCACCCGTCAAGGATCCCGAAACCATCGCCACCGCAATCCGAATCGGTTCCCCCGCTTCCTGGAACGGCGCAGTCGCGGCGAAGGAAGAGTCCAACGGTGCATTCCGTGCCGCCACCGACGAGAAGATCCTCGAGGCGTACCGACTGATCGCCGCTACCGAGGGCGTCTTCGTCGAACCGGCATCGGCCGCCAGCGTCGCGGGCCTGCTCGCCGCACGTGCAGAGGGCTGGCTCGAGCCTGGCCTGACCGTCGTGTGCACGGTGACCGGTAACGGTCTCAAAGATCCTGACACCGCATTGAAGGGGATGCCGAACGTCGAGCCCATCGGTGTCGATCCCGTTGCCGTCGCGGCTGCCCTCGAGCTTGCATAGTGTCCGTGGATTCATCGACCACTCCGCGGAATCCGGTGTCTGACATGACTATAACCCTGCCTATCGGCCTTTCGGTGACTGCTCGCGTCCCGGCCTCGAGTGCAAACTTGGGGCCGGGGTTCGACACCCTCGGTCTGGCGTTGGGGTTGTACGACGAAATCGTGGTCACCACAACGGAATCGGGTCTGCAGATTCGTGTCGAAGGCGAAGGTGCTGCCGACGTGCCTTGGGGTCCTTCGCATCTCGTGGTTCGCGCCATCGAGCGTGGCCTCGAAGCTGCGGGAGTGTGGGCCAGCGGCCTGGATGTGTTGTGCCGCAACGCGATCCCGCATTCGCGCGGGTTGGGTTCCTCGGCTTCCGCGGCCGTCGGTGGACTGGCAGCAGCCAACGGTCTGGCACGCGCGCTCGATGCCGAGATCGGTTTGACGCAAGAGCAGTTGGTTCAACTCTCGTCCGAGTTCGAAGGTCACCCGGACAATGCGTCCGCCAGTGTTCTCGGTGGCGCAGTCGTCTCGTGGAGTTGCCCGCCGGCCGTCGAAGGAGACGAGCCGATCTACTCCGCGGCGAAACTCGACGTGCATCCCGACATCCGTGCCGTGGCACTGGTTCCCGAGGAGCGCTCGTCCACCGCGCACACCCGCGGGCTTCTGCCCGAATTGGTTCCGCACCAGGATGCGTCGTTCAACGCGAGCCGCAGCGCCCTGGCCGTCGTCGCGCTCACCGCGCGCCCGGATCTGCTGATGGCAGCCACCGAAGATCGTCTGCATCAGGCGCAACGCGCGCCCGCTCTGCCGCTCACGACTCGGTGGATCGGCATTCTGCGTCAGGCGGGTATCGCCGCGACCGTTTCCGGCGCCGGCCCCACCGTGTTGGCGCTCAGCACAGAGCCTTTCCCCGTCGAACTCGCCGAAGCTGCGCGGGCCGACGGGCTCCGTGTACTCGAATTGGATATCGCCGACGGTGTGGAAGTAGTCACGACGACCGTCTGATCCCTGCCTTGGTCCTGGTGATTGCCCACTACCGATCGGTAGTGAACTGACACACCCAGTCGCCCAAATTCTTGCCGGACTCAGGTTTGGGCGCTATCCTGGGCTATGTCCGTACATCGTGCGCGTCAGTCGCCGGTGCATCACCAGGGGGCAAAACTCCTTCCCAATCGGGGTCCACAGTCCTTGGCATGATTCTCGCAGGCATGATCCTCGCGCTTGTACCTTCTCCGAAGGTTTGAATCCTCCGCGGATCGAACACTCAGAGGTTCCATGACTCTGGGGTTCAGCACACGGGGGAGTGAATCGTCGACGAAGGCGCGTTGGGCAGGTTTGCGAGCGCATGAAAAGTTTGAGGCGAGAGTTTCCGACAATCATGTGACGGCGGACAAGCCGGCAGTTCTGGACAGCAACCACGTACGGCACCACCGAGTTCGGTATTCAATCGAACTGCGGGACGAACCCTCGACTTTGCGCAGTGCGAGTGAGGGAAGGAAAGGACCTCCGTGACCGATACGGACCTCATCGCCACTTCTGCACCCGCCGGGTCGGAATCAGGCGACAATTCTCAGGCGTCATCTTCAGCATCGAACGGTGCGGTGGCGACCTCCACGAAGCGTGCCGAAACGCGCCGTGGAGCCGGACTCTCCGGCATGGTGCTCACCGAACTCCGCACTCTTGCGGGTGAACTGGGCATCAAAGGCACTTCCGGCATGCGCAAGGGTGACCTGATCGCAGCCATCAAGGAGCGCCAGGGCGGCAGCGCAAAGGCTGCACCCGCACAGAGTGAACTCACTCTCGACGACGCGCCCGTTGCGCGCACTCGTGCCAAGAGCACTCGCGCCGCACGAACCGAAACCCCCGCAGCCGAAACAGCTCCGGCGGCCGAATCGGCTCCTGCCGAGGCCGCGCCGGCACGTACCGAATCCGCCGAGGACGCCGATCAGGCTGCACCCCGTCGTGGACGCCAGCGTCGCGGCGCCGCACGTCGAGCAGGTTCACCCGACCAGGGTGAACTGAGTATCGAGCAGGACACTCCTTCGGCAAAGTCCGACTCGGACACCTCGAAGGCCGCCGAGTCTGCGAAGACAGAGGCTCCGGCCGAACGATCTTCAGGCGCCGAGGGCAAGTCGGAAGCTGAGCAGGCTCCTGCCGAGCAGGGCAACGAGCGTCCCCGCCGCGAGCGAAACCGCGACAACCAGGGCCAGCGAGACAACCAGGGCCAGCGAGACAACCAGGGCCAGCGGGACAACCAGAGCCAGCGAGACAACCAGGGCAACCGGGGCAACCAGGATCGCCAGGACCGTCAGGATCGTGGCAATCAGAACAACGCCGGCCAGAACAATGCCGGTCCGCGCACGGACAACCGCAACAACGGACCGGACGACGACGAAGAGGGTGGACGCGGACGCCGCGGACGCCGTTTCCGCGAGCGCCGTGGCCGTGGTCGCGACCGCGGTGAGGGTGGCGCACCCAACGATTCGCGCGAGACCGAAATCCGCGAGGACGACGTCCTTCAGCCGGTTGCCGGCATCCTCGACGTCCTCGACAATTACGCCTTCGTGCGTACGTCCGGGTACCTCGCCGGTCCCAACGACGTCTACGTCTCCATGAACCTGATCCGCAAGAACGGCCTTCGCCGTGGCGACGCCATCACCGGTGCCGTCCGGGTCTCGCGTGACGGTGAACAGGGCAGCCAGCGTCAGAAGTTCAACCCGCTGGTCCGGATCGACACGGTCAACGGCGGCGACGTCGAGGCCGCGAAGAAGCGCCCCGAGTTCAACAAGCTCACGCCGCTGTACCCCAACCAGCGTCTGCGCCTCGAGACCGAGCAGCACATTCTCACCACGCGTGTCATCGACCTGGTGATGCCCATCGGTAAGGGCCAGCGCGCCCTCATCGTGAGCCCGCCCAAGGCGGGTAAGACCAGCGTGTTGCAGGCGATCGCGAATGCTGTCGCCACCAACAATCCTGAGTGCTACCTGATGGTCATCCTCGTGGACGAGCGTCCCGAGGAAGTGACCGACATGCAGCGCAGCGTGAAGGGCGAGGTCATTTCCTCCACCTTCGACCGCCCGCCGGGAGATCACACCGCAGTGGCCGAGCTGGCAATCGAGCGTGCGAAGCGCCTGGTCGAGATGGGTAAGGACGTCGTCGTACTGCTCGACTCCATCACGCGTCTGGGTCGTGCGTACAACAACTCCTCGCCGGCGTCCGGACGCATCCTCTCCGGTGGCGTCGACTCGACAGCGCTGTACCCGCCGAAGCGTTTCCTCGGTGCTGCCCGCAACATCGAGAACGGTGGATCGCTCACCATCATCGCTACCGCAATGGTCGAGACCGGATCCACCGGCGACACCGTCATCTTCGAAGAGTTCAAGGGCACCGGCAACGCCGAGCTCAAGCTCGATCGCAAGATCGCCGAACGCCGCGTGTTCCCGGCCGTGGACGTCAACCCGTCCAGCACGCGTAAGGACGAGCTGCTCCTGAGCCCGGACGAGGCTGCGGTGCTGCACAAGCTCCGCCGCGTCCTGTCCGGTCTGGACTCGCATCAGGCCATCGATCTGCTGATCGATCGACTGAAGAAGAGCAAGAACAACCTCGAGTTCCTGATGCAGGTCTCCAAGACCGCACCGGGTGCGATCGACGACTGATCGACTCGACGTCAAAAGGCCCACAACCAGCTGGTTGTGGGCCTTTTGCATGGGCGGAACAAAACCGAAGGGCAGTGCGTTGACAACTTCGTACAGCCACCCCGAGGCGTGCGAGACGCGGATTATCCGGTGAGGTACCGCATCTGGCATACTGAACGGCCGAGTCCGGTTCCGGTTCACGATGTCGATTGGCGACGTCGACCCGGCGACCATTGAAAGGGACACCATGAAGGCAGGAATCCACCCAACTTACGTAGCGACCACCGTCGTCTGCGGTTGCGGTAACACGTTCGAGACCCACAGCACCAAGGAGTCCGGACGCATCAACGTCGAGGTTTGCTCGCAGTGCCACCCGTTCTACACGGGCAAGCAGAAGATTCTCGACACCGGTGGACGCGTCGCTCGCTTCGAGGCTCGCTACGGCAAGCGCGCAGACAGCAAGGTCCCGGCCACCGAGTCCTAGCTGTTCCGCCGACGCCCGATCTGCCATGCGCAGATCGGGCGTCGGCTTTTTTGTGCCTGCACTCGGTTTGCGCGTTTCCCGGGTCCCGGCGTCGAAACACCTTCAAGCGCGCACCGTAGGAATCGAAACTCAGAGCGGAGCGAACCATGGCAGGCGCAACCCAGCCCTCGGCCATCGACGACATCTTGGCGGAGCACGCCGGTCTCGAAGCACAGATGTCCGATCCGGCGCTGCACAACGACCCTGCCGCTGCCAGGCGCGTCGGTAAGCGGTTCTCCGAGCTCTCGCCGATCATGTCGACGTACAACAAGCTCACGGCTGCGCAGGACGATCTGGAAGCCGCGCGCGAACTCGCTGCCGACGATTCCAGCTTCGCCGCCGAGATCCCCGATCTCGAAGCCGAGGTCGCGCAGCTCGAGCAGACGCTGACCGATCAGTTGGCGCCGCGTGATCCGCATGACGGCGACGACATCGTCCTCGAAGTGAAGTCCGGTGAGGGCGGCGAAGAATCCGCGCTCTTCGCCTCGGACCTGGCCCGCATGTACGTCCGCTACGCGGAACGGCACGGCTGGCGCGTCGAGATCCTCGACGCGACGGTTTCCGATCTCGGCGGATACAAGGAAGCAACGCTGTCGATCAAGAGCAAGTCAGATACCCCGGACGGAGTGTGGGCGAGGCTGAAGTTCGAGGGCGGTGTTCACCGCGTCCAGCGAGTGCCCGTCACCGAATCCCAGGGACGCGTTCACACTTCGGCCGCCGGCGTGCTGGTCTACCCGGAGCCGGAAGAGGTCGAGCAGGTCCAGATCGACGAGAGTGACCTGCGCATCGACGTCTACCGTTCGTCCGGCAAGGGTGGTCAGGGCGTCAACACGACCGACTCTGCTGTCCGAATCACGCACCTTCCGACCGGCATCGTCGTCACCTGCCAGAACGAGCGTTCGCAGCTGCAGAACAAGGCGCGCGCCATGCAGGTCCTTGCCGCCCGCTTGCAGGTAGTCGCCGAGGAAGCCGCGGACGCAGAAGCGTCGGCAGGTCGCCAGAGTCAGGTCCGGACGGTGGACCGTTCGGAGCGCATCCGCACCTACAACTTCCCGGAGAACCGCATCACCGATCACCGCATCGGGTTCAAGTCGCACAACCTCGACGCGGTGCTCGACGGTGAGCTCGACGCACTTCTCGACGCATTGGGTAAGGCGGACCGAGAGGCGCGTCTCGCGGCCGAGTAGATGCAGACGATGACTGACCTCCATACTGCTGGGAACTCGGTGAACCGCGTGTCGGTCGAGCGTGGCAGGCTGTACCCGTGAGTCGACTTCCACTTCGTTTGGCGCTGATCGAAGCTGCAAAACAGCTCGACGCCGCAGGTGTGCCCAGCCCACGCACCGACGCCGAGTTGTTGGCATCCCACCTGCTCGGCGTCGAACGCACGCGTCTCGGGCTGATTCCGTTGGTCGATCCCGAGGTCATCGCGGCGTTCGACGAGTTGGTTGCGCAACGCGTGAAGCGGATTCCTTTGCAGCACATCATCGGAGTCGCATCGATGGGCAACATCGACGTCGCCGTCGGTCCGGGTGTCTTCATTCCGCGGCCCGAAACCGAATTGCTCATGGGTTGGGCGCTCTCGTTCCTCGAAGGTTGCGGAAGCAAGCCGCCGGTAGTGCTGGACCTGTGCACGGGATCGGGTGTACTCGCGCTGTCCATCGCCGAGGCCCGTCCCGACGCCGTCGTTCACGCCGTGGAGAAGGAACCCGCCGCGCTGGCGTGGGCGCGTCGTAATGCCGCCGACCGCGAGGCCGCCGGTGATACACCGATCCATCTGCATCAGGGCGACGTCACCGATCGGAACTTGTTGCCGGGGCTCGAGGGCGGCGTCGATCTTGTCGTTTCCAATCCGCCGTACATCCCCGAAGGCGCGCAATTGCAGCCTGAGGTCATGGATTACGACCCACACACCGCGCTGTTCGGCGGTGCCGACGGTCTGTCCGTCATCAAACCGATGATCAGCAACATCGCGCGGTGGCTTCGCATCGGCGGCGCGGCAGGCATCGAGCACGACGACACCAATGGCGACGGCGTCGCTGCGCTGTTCTCGGCGCGCCGGGTATTCGGCGAGGTCGCGCAGCATCCCGATCTTGCCGGTCGTCCGCGATTCGTCGTCGCCAGACGTGTCGCCACCGACGTCGAAGCCCAGCGGAATCGAACGCCCGAAGTGCAGAGTGAAAGGATGGCTGAGTGAGCACCGTGTACGACTGCAGTCAGACAGATTCCCGAACCGCAGGCTTGGCCGCCGCGAAGAACGCGCTCAAGGCCGGCCGACTCGTAGTTCTCCCTACCGACACCCTGTACGGACTCGCCGCCGACGCGTTCGACAGCGAAGCTGTCACGAGTTTGCTGCGCGCCAAGGGACGCGGGCGAGACATGCCCGTCCCGGTACTGGTCGGATCGTGGAACACCATCGACGGGCTCGTCTACAGCGTGCGCCCGCAGGCACGGGATTTGATCCGCGCGTTCTGGCCCGGCGGACTGAGCTTGGTCGTCGAGCAGGCGCCGTCACTTGCCTGGGACCTCGGCGATACCCGCGGAACCGTCATGCTCCGTATGCCCCTGCACCCGGTTGCTCTTGAATTGTTGCGCGATGTCGGACCGCTTGCCGTCTCGAGCGCCAATATTTCGGGGCGTCCGCCGGCGACTACCGTCGAGGAAGCTCGAGATCAGCTCGGCGGATCTGCCAGCGTGTATCTCGACGGGGGCAAGGCCGAACATGCCGTTGCTTCCACGATCGTCGACCTGACCGGCAATTCACCGCGTATCTTGCGAGTGGGTGCCGTCTCGGCAGAATCCATCGCCGAGGTATTGGGCACCAGTCCGGAAAGCCTTGTAGAGGGAGTTTCGTAACGATGGTCGGCGCCGGCGGCGAGCGCGCGGGGGAATCCACGTACTGGGGACCGGATTTCGGTGAGCTTGCCACGGCAGACCCCGAGATCGCGGCTATTGCGCTGGCCGAACTCGAGCGTCAGCGCGGCGGACTTCAACTCATCGCGAGCGAGAACTTCACCAGCCCCGCCGTACTGGCCGCTTTGGGTTCGACCCTGAGCAACAAGTACGCCGAGGGCTATCCGGGTCGGCGTTACTACGGCGGGTGCGAGTACGTCGACGCAGCCGAGAATCTGGCGATCGACCGGGCGAAAGCACTCTTCGGCGCTGAGCACGTCAACGTCCAACCGCATTCGGGAGCCACTGCAAATCTCGCGGTGTACGCCGCATTCGCCAAGCCCGGCGACACCGTGCTGGCGATGAGTCTTCCGCACGGTGGGCATCTGACTCACGGGTCTCGGGTCAGCTTTTCGGGGCAGTGGTTCACCACCGTTCCCTATCACGTCGATTCGGTCACCGAATTGATCGACTACGACGAGGTTCGCACCCTGGCTCTGGCGCACAAGCCGAAAATCATCGTCGCCGGCGCGACGGCATACTCCCGCACCATCGACTTCGCAGCCTTCCGCTCGATCGCTGACGAGGTCGGTGCGATCCTGTGGGTCGACGCCGCCCACTTCATCGGACTCGTCGCAGGCCGAGCGATACCGTCGTGTGTTCCGTATGCCGACGTGGTCTCCGCGACGACGCACAAGGTCCTCAGAGGCCCGCGCGGCGGAATGATCTTGTGCCGCAGCGAGCACGCCTCGGCTGTCGATCGCGCGGTGTTCCCCTTCATTCAAGGCGGTCCGATGATGCATGCGATCGCCGCGAAGGCGATTGCCTTCAAAGAAGCATCGACGCCGGAATATCGTTGGTATGCACAGGAAGTGGTTGCCAATGCGTCGGCGCTCGCGCAGTCGTTGGAAGCTCGCGGCCTGCGTACCGTGTCCGGTGGAACCGACACGCATCTGGCACTTCTCGACTTGCGCGCAAGCGGGGTCACCGGAGTCGACGCCGAGCGTAGGTGCGGACTGGCTTCGATCACGCTCAACAAGAATGCGATTCCGTTCGATCCGCAGTCGCCGGCCGTCACGTCCGGAATCCGCGTCGGATCCGCGGCCGTGACGACGCAGGGATTCAACCGTGCCGACATGAGCGTCGTGGGGGAGTTGATCGCGCGTGCAGTCGTCGCGGATCCCGCCACCACGTCCGGGGAGGCCGAGTTGGCGTCAGTAGCCGACGGCGTTCGCGAATTGGTCCGGGCAAAGCCCGCCTACCCCCGCCAGACGGGTGATCTCGCGCAGTGATCACTTCCTACGAGGCGACCACATATCTGGCACAGGGTGGCGGGGGAGCGGGTGTTCCCATCCGTGAACTGTTGCTCGTGCTGTGTACGGCTGCGGTGGTGACCTACCTGGCGACCGGAGCAGTCCGGTTGTTGGCGCTGCGGTTCGGCGCCGTTGCGATTCCGCGTGATCGGGACGTTCATGTCGAGCCGATTCCGCGCCTCGGTGGCGTCGGGATGTACATCGGCATGGCTGTCGGCCTGCTGTTTGCGCAGCAATTACCCGCGCTCACAAGAGGTTTCGGCTTCGGTAGTCCGGACGTACATGCTGCGCTCGTTGCGGGAGCCGTCATCGTCCTCGTGGGTGTGATCGACGACAGATGGGGTCTCGACGCGCTCACCAAGTTCGTGGGTCAGGTGACTGCTGCCGGAGTTCTCGTGGTGATGGGCGTCAGTTGGTTCATCATCTACAACCCGTTCGGCGGTGACGGTGGGTCCACCATCATCCTCGATCAGATTCAATCGGGACTGTTCACGGTGGCTGTTGCCGTCGCGACCATCAACGCCATGAATTTCGTCGACGGTCTCGACGGATTGGCCGCCGGTTTGGGGCTGATCGCGGCCCTGGCAATCCTCATCTTCTCGATCGGTCTGCTCCACGATCAGGGCGGTGACGCCAGCGTCTATCCACCCGCGATGATCGCCGCGGCGTTGGCAGGTGCTTGTCTCGGATTTCTTCCGCACAACTTCAATCCGGCACGCATCTTCATGGGCGACTCCGGTTCGATGTTGATCGGTCTGATGCTGGCTGCGATCTCCACCAGCGCATCCGGTCGTATTCCGCTGGCCGCCTACGGAACCCGCGACCTCGTCGGCCTTCTCGCGCCGTTGTTGCTGGTCGGAGCTGTGATGTTCATCCCGATGCTGGACATGCTCCTGGCCGTGATCCGCCGAACGAAAGCGGGCGTGAGTCCGTTCAGTCCGGACAAGATGCACCTGCACCACCGGCTCTTGCAGATCGGGCACACGCATCGACGAGTCGTGCTGGTCATCTACCTGTGGGTCAGCGTTCTGGCTTTCGGTGCCGTCGGATCCTCACTGCTCAATCGTCAGCTGGTTGTTGTACTCGTCGCGGCCGGTTTGGTCCTTGCGTTGTTCTTCACCGCCGTGCCGTCTTTGATCGATCGCAAGCAGCAGCGGCGCTAGCCACGTTTCCCGATCCATTACCCTTGGGCATCGTGACGAACACGCCGCAGCCTGTACCTGCCTCGCAACCAATCCCTGATTCGACCGCCGCGATGAAGTCGGCCGTGAAGTGGGGTGTGATGGGGCTGATCGCGCTGGCCGTGGTCGGCGCGCTCCTGGGCGGGCTGTTCGCCGGCAAGGAAGGCGTCTACGGCGCTTTGATCGGCGCAGCCGTCGGCGGCGGGTTCATCCTGTTCACCGCGCTGGGCGTACTGCTGACGGCAAAGCTGCCCGCGCTCACGGCCGGTGCAGTTCTGCTCGGAACGTGGCTGCTCAAGATGATTCTCGCGATGGTGGTTCTCTTCGTCCTCTCGGACATGGATTTCTACAACAAGACCGCCCTCGTCCTGGTCATCATCATGTCGCTGGTCGTGGTGCTCGGTGCGGAGACGTACGGCGTTCTCGGAACCAAAACTCCGTACGTCGATCCCACTCCCAGCAGCAACGTCGACGACGACGAGTAGTACTACAAGAGGTAACTAATCGGACTTCCAGGTACCCCATCTACACAATGTCGTAGATGACTTGATAAGGTTCGGTTCAAGCGAGAGCAATGGTGGGCCGAGTAACACTCAGCCGACGATGCCATGTGCTCGCAGGTGGTCGAAATTCTGACCACTGAGTCGACGAGAGTCGCCGACACCGACAGACGCCAGGTCCCTCAAGGGTTCTCCAGCTGCTGACGAATGCGCGAGTCGAACTTGTCGACTTGTAGATCGTCAATGTCCGATCGAACCGCAGTCAATGATGGCTGCGGACCGACTACGGGAGAGAACGCTGAGCGTCACCACCCTGGCCGCGGATGAATTCCATGCGCCGTCACTAGACGATTTTTTCCCGCCCTCCGTGTTGATTCACGCGGGCCCCTTCGAGCTCGACCGTCTGATGCTGATTCGTCTGCTGATGTCGGTGCTGGTCGCAGCCTTCTTCGTGATCGCGATGCGCAGCCCTCGATTGGTTCCCCGCGGACTCCAGAACGCAGCCGAGCTTGCGCTCGACTTCGTTCGGATCAATATCGCCGAGGAGATCCTGGGCAAGGAACAGGGCAAGCGCTTCCTGCCGGTCATCACGACGATCTTCTTCATCGTGGTCGCCAGCAACCTGGCCAGCGTCATTCCCTTCCTGAACATCTCGCCGAACGCGCGAATCGGTATGCCGCTGGTACTCGCAGCGCTTGCCTACATCGTGTTCAACTACGTGGGAATCAAGAAGTACGGCTTCTTCAAGTACGTCAAGAGCAGCATCGTCGTTCCCGGCGTCCCGCTGCCCCTGCACTTCCTGTTGGTGCCCATCGAGTTCATCTCGACCTTCATCCTGCGCCCGTTCACGCTGATGGTTCGTCTCATGGCCAACATGTTGGCCGGCCACATCCTGCTGGTGCTGTTCTTCAGCGCGACGAACTACTTCTTCTTCGTGTCCGGCGGATTCCAGGCGATCTTCGGTGTTCCGTCGATCATCGCCGGTATCGCATTCACGTTCTTCGAGCTGCTGGTCATCTTCCTGCAGGCTTACGTGTTCGCGCTGCTGACCGCGGTGTACATCGATCTGGCGCTCCACGCCGACGAGCACTGACCTTTTACCTCCTCACCAGCTACACCAAGAACTGAGCCTCTTGCCGAATCCGGCGGAGGTCAACAGAAAGGGAATGGAACACCATGAGCATCGCTTACCTCGCTCAGGAAGTTGTCGAGACCAAGTCGCGCGGCTACGGAGCCATCGGCTACGGCCTCGCAGCAATCGGCCCCGGCATCGGCGTGGGCATCGTTGTGGGCAAGGCAATCGAAGGCATGGTCCGCCAGCCCGAGATGGCCGGCCAGGTTCGTACCACCATGTTCCTCGGTATTGCATTCACCGAGGCCCTCGCGCTGATCGGCCTCGTCGCCGGCTTCATCTTCTAAGACCGACATGGCAGCCACCATCGCAATTCTCGCGGCGGAGGGGACGACTGAACACAATCCCCTCATCCCCGAGACATACGACATCGTGTGGTCCGCGGTCGCGCTCGTAGTAGTCGGTTTCGTCTTCTGGAAGCTCGTTCTTCCGAAGTTCCAGAAGGTCTTGGCCGAACGCACCGAGCAGATCGAGGGCGGCATCAAGAAAGCCGAAGACGCACAGGCAGAGGCAGCGGCAGCGCTCGAGCAGTACCGCGCGCAGCTCGCCGAAGCTCGTACCGAGGCAGCGCAGATCCGTGAGGAAGCGCGTACCCAGGGTCAGCAGATCATCGCTGACATGAAGGTTCAGGCGCAGGACGAGAGCGACCGCATCGTGGCCGCAGGCCACAGCCAGCTCGTCGCCCAGCGTCAGCAGATCGTCGCTGAGCTCCGCTCGGATCTCGGCAAGACCGCTGTAGACCTGGCCGAGAAGGTCATCGGGGAGTCCCTCGCCGACGACGTGAAGCGCGCCGGAACGGTTGATCGTTTCCTCAACGAGCTCGACACCGTCAGCGCTGATTCAGCCAGGAAGTGAGCAACATGTACGCAGCGAGCCGTGAAGCCTTGGCGCAGACTCGTTCTGCGCTGAGCAGTGCCCTGGGCGCCGTCTCTGCAGGAGCCGCAACTGCTGCTTCTGCTCAGGCTGGGTCCGAGCTCTTCTCGGTGGTCGAGGTACTCGACGGCCAGCGCGCTCTTCGCAGCGCGCTGGCTGACGCTTCGGCACCGGCCGCTGGTCGCCAGGCTTTGGCAGAGCAGTTGTTCTCCGGAAAGGTCGGCGCCGAGGCGCTCGCCACCGTGAAGGCAGCTGCAGGCCAGGACTGGTCTGCGGCCCGCGACTTGGTCAACTCGCTCGAATTGCTCGGACGCGAAGCTCTGCTCCGCGCCGCAGCCGATCAGAGCCAGTTGGACACCGTTGAGGACGAGCTCTTCCGTCTCGGTCGCATCGTGGCAGGGGACCCCAGCCTGGAGCAGACGCTCTCGGATCTGTCGGTTCCCGCAGCCCGCAAGCGTGAGTTCCTCTCTCGCTTGCTCTACGGCAAGGTCACCGCGGTCACCGAGGCACTCGCCGGACAGGCCGTCGGCCGGTTGAAGTCTGCACCCGCAGACACTTTCGATCAGCTGTCGAATCTTGCCGCAGCGCAGCGCGATACCACCGTTGCTCACGTTCGCAGCGCCTCGGCGTTGAGCTCGGAGCAGTCGGATCGCTTGGCCAGCACTCTTACCCGCACCTACGGGAAGCCGGTAGCAGTACACGTCGAGGTCGATCCAGAACTCCTCAGCGGCTTGGTCGTCCGGGTGGGCGACGAGGTTATCGACGGCAGCGCAGCGGGTCGACTCGCAGCACTGCGGAAGAACCTCAAGTAGTCCTTCAGCCGAACACATACTCCAGATCTTTTCGAAGACCAGACACCGAGAGCAGGAAAAACATGGCGGAGCTGACGATCTCCTCCGACGAGATCCGTAGCGCGATCGACAACTACACCGCGAGCTACTCCCCGGAGGCCTCCCGTGAGGAGGTCGGCACAGTGACCGACACCAGTGACGGCATTGCGCACGTCTCTGGCCTGCCTTCGGCTATGTCCAACGAGCTGTTGGAGTTCCCCGGTGGAATCGTCGGCGTCGCGCTCAACCTGGATGCCACCGAAATCGGTGCCGTCATCCTTGGCGATTACCAGAACATTCAAGAAGGCCAGGAAGTAAAGCGCACGGGCGACGTTCTGTCGGTTCCCGTCGGCGATGCTTTCCTCGGCCGCGTCATCGACCCGCTGGGTGCGCCCATCGACGGTCTCGGCGAGATCGAGAGCACCGAGAACCGTGCACTCGAGCTCCAGGCCGCTTCGGTGCTCGAGCGCCAGCCGGTCGAAGAGCCGCTCCAGACCGGTATCAAGGCTATCGACGCCATGACCCCGATCGGCCGCGGCCAGCGCCAGCTCATCATCGGCGACCGCAAGACCGGCAAGACCGCGGTCTGCATCGACGCCATCCTGAACCAGAAGGCCAACTGGGATTCCGGCGATGTCAACAAGCAGGTGCGCTGCATCTACGTTGCCATCGGTCAGAAGGGTTCCACCATCGCGGGCGTCAAGGCTGCCCTCGAGGAGAAGGGCGCGATGGAGTACACCACCATCGTTGCTGCTCCGGCATCTGATTCCGCAGGCTTCAAGTGGCTCGCACCGTACACCGGCTCGGCCATCGGCCAGCACTGGATGTACCAGGGCAAGCACGTTCTGGTCGTGTTCGACGACCTGACCAAGCAGGCAGAGGCGTACCGCGCCATCTCACTGCTGCTGCGTCGTCCGCCGGGACGCGAGGCTTACCCCGGTGACGTCTTCTACTTGCACTCCCGTCTGCTGGAGCGCTCGGCGAAGCTGTCCGACGCACTCGGCGGTGGCTCGCTGACGGCTCTGCCGATCATCGAGACCAAGGCGAACGACGTCTCGGCTTACATCCCGACCAACGTCATCTCCATCACCGACGGTCAGGTGTTCCTCGAGTCCGACCTGTTCAACAAGGGCGTTCGCCCCGCGATCAACGTCGGTATCTCGGTCTCCCGCGTCGGTGGCGCTGCACAGACCAAGGGCATGAAGAAGGTTTCCGGTTCGCTGCGTCTGGAACTGGCTCAGTTCCGTGAGCTCGAAGCGTTCTCCGCCTTCGCATCCGACCTCGACGCTGCCTCCAAGGCTCAGCTCGAGCGCGGTGCCCGTCTGGTCGAGCTGCTCAAGCAGGATCAGTACAGCCCGATCCCCGTCGAGGACCAGATCGTCTCGATCTACCTGGCCGGCGAAGGCATCTTCGACAGCGTTCCGATCGGCGACGTCCGTCGCTTCGAGAAGGAACTGCTCGAAGACCTCAAGCACTCGGCTGCTGGCGTCTACTCCAGCATCAACGGCGGTAAGGCACTCGATGCCGACAACGCTGCTGAGCTGATCGCTGCAACGAACAAGTTCAAGGAAGGCTTCATCGCATCCGACGGAAGCCGGGTCGTGAACGAGGCCGAGGCTGACGCTTTGGGCGCCGACGAGGTCGCGAACGAGCAGATCAACGTCAAGCGCAAGACCGTCAGCAAGTGACGTACGCGCCCATGACACTGCGAATTCCGAAGGGAGAGTGATTGATCGATGGCGAGCATTCTCGAATTGCGGTCTCGTATCAAGTCGGTCAACTCGACCAAGAAGATCACCAAGGCACAGGAACTGATCGCGACTTCGCGTATCACCAAGGCTCAGATTCGCGTCGCCGCGTCCAAGCCGTATGCCGAGGAGATCACGAAGGTACTCACCGAATTGGCGAGTGCGTCTGCTTCGCTCGATCACCCGTTGCTCAACGAGCGTCCGGAGCCCAAGCGGGCTGCGGTGCTCGTTGTCACCAGTGACCGCGGCATGTGTGGTGGCTACAACTCCAACGTCCTCAAGCAGGCAGAAGAGCTCATGGCTCTCCTCCGCAGCGAGGGCAAGGAGCCGGTCGTCTACGTGCTCGGTTCCAAGGGACTCGGCTACTACACGTTCCGCGGCCGCGACATCGGTGCTGCGTGGACGGGCTTCTCGCAGGATCCGGGATACTCGGATGCAGCGAAGGCCAGCCGCCACCTGGTGGAGCTGTTCATGGCTGGTTCGGGTAACCAGGTTGCCGCTCCGAACGGTGAAGGCACGATCGAGGGCGTCGACGAACTCCATATCGTCTACACCCGCTTCGTGTCGATGCTGACGCAGACTCCCGAGGTTCGCCGTATGGCTCCTCTCGAGGTCTTCGTGTCGGAAGAGCGCATCGAACTCGGTGACGACATGCTGACCAACGGCCACGACGACGACCATGACAATGGACCCGTCGCGGACTTCAGCTTCGAGCCCGAGCCCGAGAAGCTTCTCGGTGCTCTTCTCCCGAAGTACGTCAGCACTCGTATCTTCTCGTCGCTTCTCGATGCTGCGGCATCGGAGTCGGCAGCCCGTCGTACCGCCATGAAGGCCGCGACGGACAACGCAAACGAACTGGTGAACACGTTGAGCCGTCAGGCCAACCAGGCTCGCCAGGCCCAGATCACCCAGGAAATCAGCGAGATCGTCGGCGGCGCCAACGCGCTCGCCTCGAGCGCAGGAAGTGACTAGCACATGACCGCAGCAGTAACCGAAAACAACGGGGCAGGTTCGGCTTCGGCCGTAGCCGGCCGCGTCGTGCGGGTCATCGGTCCCGTCGTGGACGTTGAATTCCCGCGTGGCGCTGTTCCTGAACTGTTCAACGCCCTGAACGCCGAGATCACGCTTCCTTCGGTCGCCAAGACGCTGACGCTCGAGGTTGCACAGCACCTCGGTGACAACCTGGTCCGCACCGTCTCCATGCAGCCCACCGACGGCCTCGTCCGCGGCACTGCAGTGACCGACTCGGGCAAGCCGATCTCGGTTCCCGTCGGTGACGTCGTCAAGGGCCACGTGTTCAACGCACTGGGCGATTGCCTCGACACCCCGGGCCTCGGCCGTGACGGCGAGCAGTGGGGCATCCACCGCAAGCCACCAGCCTTCGATCAGCTCGAAGGTAAGACCGAGATCCTCGAGACCGGCATCAAGGTCATCGACCTCCTCACCCCGTACGTCAAGGGTGGAAAGATCGGCCTGTTCGGTGGCGCCGGCGTCGGCAAGACCGTTCTGATCCAGGAAATGATCACGCGTATCGCTCGCGAGTTCTCGGGCACCTCGGTGTTCGCAGGTGTCGGTGAGCGTACCCGTGAGGGCACCGACCTCCACCTGGAAATGGAAGAGATGGGCGTCCTCCAGGACACCGCCCTTGTCTTCGGCCAGATGGACGAGCCGCCCGGAACGCGTATGCGCGTCGCCCTGTCCGCACTGACGATGGCGGAGTACTTCCGCGACGTTCAGGGCCAGGACGTTCTGCTGTTCATCGACAACATCTTCCGCTTCACGCAGGCAGGCTCCGAGGTTTCCACCCTCCTCGGCCGTATGCCTTCGGCAGTGGGCTACCAGCCCACGCTGGCGGACGAGATGGGTGAGCTCCAGGAGCGCATCACCTCGACCCGCGGTCGCTCGATCACCTCTCTGCAGGCTATTTACGTGCCCGCCGACGACTACACCGACCCCGCGCCGGCTACGACGTTCGCGCACCTCGATGCCACCACCGAGCTCTCGCGCCCGATTTCGCAGATGGGTATCTACCCCGCTGTGGATCCGCTGAGCTCGACCTCCCGCATCCTGGAGCCCGGCATCGTCGGTGCCGAGCACTTCCGCGTTGCCAACGAGGTCAAGCGCATTCTGCAGAAGTACAAGGAACTGCAGGACATCATCGCCATCCTCGGTATGGACGAGCTTCAGGAAGAGGACAAGGTCCTCGTCGGCCGCGCCCGTCGTATCCAGAAGTTCCTCGGCCAGAACTTCATCGTCGCCGAGAAGTTCACCGGTGAGCCCGGCTCCGTCGTGCCGCTCCGCGACACGATCGAAGCCTTCGACCGCGTCTGCAAGGGCGAGTTCGATCACCTGCCCGAGCAGGCATTCAACAGCTGCGGTGGACTCGACGACGTCGAGGCTGCAGCCAAGAAGATGGCCGGGAAGTAGTCCACCATGGCTGAGATGACCGTAGAACTCGTTGCCGTCGAGCAGCGCTTGTGGTCTGGTTCGGCGACGCTGGTCAGCGCTCAGACCACCGAGGGTGAAATCGGCATCATGCCTGGGCATGAGCCGGTCCTCGGTCAGCTGATCGAGGGCGGAACCGTGTCGATCACCTCGGTCGACGGCGAGCGTATCGTTGCTGCAGTACACGGAGGGTTCCTCTCCGTCACTGCGACGACGGTGACGATCCTTGCCGAGTCCGCGGACATGGCACAGGACATCGACGTCGAGGCAGCCAAGGCTGTCTTGGCCGAGAACTCGGGCGATCTCGAAGCGATTGCGGTCGCCAAGGGTCAGCTCCGGGCCGTCGAGCGCGCGTAAGTTACTCGAGTAAAGCCGCGACGGGAGCCGACGAACAGTGACATTCGGAATGACTGTGTTGATCATTCTGGTTGTGCTGCTCGCGGTTCTCGTCGCGGCTTTTCTGTATCGTCTGCTCGTTCTACGTCGCGGCGGTACCGCTGCACTGCTTCGTGTTCTGCCATCCCCAGGGGACAGCGGGTGGCGGCACGGGATCATTCGCTACGGCGAAAGCACATTCGTCTTTTTCAAACTGTCGAGTCTGCGGCCAGGCCCGGACTCCAGGATTGATCGTCAAGGTGTCGAGGTCGAGAGCCGTCGCTCTCCCTCGGGTACCGAATTCGACATCATGAGCGACGACATCGTCGTGGTCAAGGTCAACGACGGATCGTCGGCCTACGAAATCGCCTTGGACAGTGGAGCATTGACAGCGTTCCTGTCCTGGGTCGAATCGCGGCCGGACGGGCGCGCCCGTAGGCGTCGCACCGCCTGACCAGTATCGCTCAAGCCCCGGCGCCGGGCTTCCAGAGCACATCTCCTTCCGGGTTTGCCACTCTTCCCATGATGAAGAGCAGATCCGACAATCTGTTGAGGTATTTCGCGGGGAGGACGCTCGTGTCTTCCGGGTTCGCATCGATGGCGGACCAGGCCGCACGCTCCGCACGCCGCGAGACGGTTCTTGCTACGTGAAGCAGAGCGCCCAAGGCAGTTCCGCCCGGCAGAATGAACGAATTCAACGGTGCCAGTTGCTCATTGAGCTCATCGCACCATCCTTCGAGTCGATCGATGTAGGCCTGCGTCACTCGCAGCGGCGGGTACTTCGGGTTCTCGACCACGGGGGTGGACAAGTCGGCACCTGCGTCGAAAAGGTCGTTCTGGATCTGTCGCAGCATCACGAGCAGATTCGGTGGGGGAGTACCGAGGGCAACGGCCACACCGATCGCCGCGTTGGTCTCGTCGCAATCCGCGTAGGCGACCAGACGCGGATCGTTCTTGGAGACTCGCGAAAAATCGCTGAGGCCGGTGGTCCCGTCGTCGCCGGTCCGGGTGTAGATCTTCGTCAGGTGAACAGACATAGGGCTACGGTACCGGCGCGGTGCCGACGAGGTTGTGGCTCTAGGCTGTGAACCGTGAGTGAGCACTTTCTTGTGACCGGGGGTAACCGCCTCGAAGGTGAAGTACTGGTGGGAGGGGCCAAGAACAGTGTGCTGAAGCTGATGGCCGCGGCGCTGTTGGCCGAAGGCACCACTGTCGTGACCAACTGCCCGGACATTCTCGACGTACCCCTGATGGCGGACGTTCTGCGAGGTCTGGGCTGCGAAGTCGAACTCGAAGATTCCGAAGTGCGGATCACGACGCCGGCCGAGCCGAAGTATCACGCTGACTTCGATGCGGTGAAACAGTTCCGCGCCTCGGTGTGTGTGCTCGGTCCGCTGGTCGCGCGTTGTCGACGCGCTGTTGTCGCACTTCCTGGTGGCGATGCGATCGGCTCGAGACCGCTCGACATGCACCAATCCGGACTCCGGCTGTTGGGTGCGCGTAGCGAAATCGAACACGGTTGTGTCGTTGCCGAGGCAGATGACCTGCACGGAGCGAACATTCGCCTGGTCTTCCCGTCGGTGGGTGCAACCGAGAACATCTTGATGGCGGCTGTGCTCGCCCGTGGCGAAACGGTGATCGACAACGCTGCACGTGAGCCCGAGATCGTGGATCTGTGCAACATGCTCAACGAGATGGGCGCCAAGGTATCGGGCGGCGGAAGTTCGACGCTCACCATTCAAGGCGTCCGCAAGTTGGAACCGACTACCCACCGTGTCATCGGCGATCGGATCGTTGCTGCGACATGGGGTGTCGCTGCATCCATGACCAGGGGTGACGTCCGTGTCCGCGGGGTGAACCACAAGCATCTCGGACTGGTCCTCGACAAGCTTCGGACAGCCGGCGCTGAGGTGACGCCCGAGGTCGACGGCTTCCGTGTCATCCAGCGCGAACGACCTAAAGCGGTCAATTTCGCAACATTGCCGTACCCCGGATTCCCGACCGACCTGCAGCCGATGGCAATCGGTCTGGCTGCGGTTGCGGAGGGCACGTCGATGATCACCGAGAACGTTTTCGAATCGCGTTTCCGATTTGTCGAGGAAATGATCCGACTTGGGGCCGACGCTCGTACTGACGGTCACCATGCTGTGATCCGCGGAGTTCCAGTGCTGTCGAGTGCACCGGTGTGGTCCTCGGATATTCGAGCCGGCGCCGGGCTCGTGCTTGCTGGGTTGGTCGCGGACGGAACCACCGAAGTCCACGACATCTTCCACATCGACCGTGGTTACCCGCGTTTTGTCGAGAACCTCCGTGGACTCGGGGGAGTGATCGAGCGGGTGGGCACCGAATAAGCTCGGTGCTCGGCGTCACACTCGCGTCTTATGGTCGGTGGTGGAATGACAAAACTGTCTGACCTGGCGTTGGCTGCCAAAATCGGTGTGGTGACCAGGCGATTTGTGAATTGATTGAAGGTTCGCGTAACTTATTCCAAGTCAGAGCGACACGGACACCGACTCCCGCCTTCACGGCGAGTGACACGAGGTTGTACGAAGTGCCTGACCAAATTTCGAAGTAGTTTCCATCGTGTATGGTTGCGCTTCACCTCCAGTTCTTCCCCGAATGTTCAGCGGTTTGCGCCGATGATCATGATGGGATAGGCTGGAAAAGTTGCCCCGGAGCGGCGGCCATAGGGTCGTGGTGATGGTGTGTGCGTGTTCTTTGAGAACTCAACAGTGTGTCGATGAATGTCAGTGCCAAAATTGATTTGGTACTTCACATGTCGGATGATGTTCCGGGCCTTCGGGTTTCGGTTCTGATGTTCGGGGTGTGAGTATTTTTCGTCGGTGATTGTTCATTCTTCCGTCTGAATGGTTGCCGACACATTTTTTGCTAGTTGAGTTTTTTTGCTAGTGATTTGACTCTTTTTGTCTATGACTGATTAGCCGGCTAATCAGTCATAGACAAAAAGAGTCAAATCACTAGCAAAAAAACTCAACTAGCAAAAAATGTGTCGGCAACCATTCAGACGGAAGAATGAACAATCACCGACGAAAAATACTCACACCCCGAACATCAGAACCGAAACCCGAAGGCCCGGAACATCATCCGACATGTGAAGTACCAAAATAATTTTGGCACTGACATTCATCGACACACTGTTGAGTTCTCAAAGAACACGCACACACCATCGCTTCAACATGGTTGAAAGCTCCGGGGCAAGGGTTACAATCTTAGCTTGTTTGCTCACGGGAAGCAAGTTCCCGCTGAGCTTGACTGTCTCCGACTTCGTCCAACCGCGTGTCCCCGGCCTGTCGGTCGGGGTTGGTGTCCGTGTCGCTCTGACTTGGACAAAGTTACGCGAATGAAAACTGAGCGTCAAACGTGCAGGTCGCGGATGTTCGTCAGGTTAAATCCGCTGGTAGCCCGCCCGTAGGCGGGCCACCAGCGACCACAGGAGCCCCGCGAGAGCACTGTGACCCCACACACGTCAGTTCGAAAGTATTTTCACGCCGGCGAAGTTGCGCTTTCCGCGCCGGACGACCAACCAGCTGCCGTGAAGCAGATCGGATGCGGCCGGCTCCCAGTCATCGGTCGAGACCTTCTGGTTGTTCACCGAAGCGCCGCCCTCCTTCACTGCACGGCGAGCGGCTCCCTTGCTCTCACACAAGCCGCTTGTCACGAGCAGATCGATGATCGTGCGTGGCTCCCCCGGCGCCAGTTCGCTGACAGACGCTTCCTTCAGCGCAGCAGCAAGCGTCGACTCGTCGAGTTCCGCCAGCTCCGCCTTGCCGAACAACGCCTGGCTGGCGAGCTCGACGGCGCGGGTGTTGTGTTCTCCGTGAACCAAGGTGGTCATCTCGGCGGCCAACCGCTTCTGTGCTTCGCGCGCATGCGGGCGCTCCGCCGTTGCCGTCTCGAGTTCCGCGAGTTCGTCTGCGGTCAGGAAGGTGAACCAGCGCAGGTACTTGATCACGTCGGCGTCGCCCGTGTTCACGAAGTACTGGTACCACGCGTACGGGCTGGTCATCTCGGGGTCGAGCCACAGACTGCCGCCACCGGTCGACTTTCCGAACTTCTTGCCATCGGCCGAGGTCACCAGCGGAACGGTCATTGCGTGAACACTCTCGCCGTCGACACGACGGTTGAGTTCGACGCCCGCGATGATGTTGCCCCACTGATCGGACCCGCCGACCTGCAGAGTGCAACCCAGATCGCGTCGCAAGTGCAGGTAGTCGTTGGCTTGGAGCAGCATGTAGCTGAACTCGGTGTACGACATCCCGTCCGACTCGAGACGACGCTTCACGGTGTCACGCGCAAGCATGACGTTCACGGAGAAGTGTTTGCCGACGTCACGCAGGAAGTCGATGGCCGACATCTTGCCGGTCCAGTTCATGTTGTTCTCGATGACCGCACTCGTCGGAGAATCGTCGAAATCCACGAATCGTTCGAGCTGACCACGGATGCGTCCCGCCCAGTCAGCGACAGTATCGGCGGAGTTCATCGTCCGTTCCCCGACGTCACGGGGGTCACCGATCAAGCCCGTTGCTCCGCCGGCCAGAACGATCGGACGGTTGCCGGCACGCTGAAAACGCTTGAGCGCGAGAAGCGGAACCAGGTGGCCTGCGTGCAAGCTCGGTCCGGTCGGGTCGAATCCCGCATACAGCGTGACCGGTCCGGCCTCGAGATCCTTACGCAAAGCGTCGAGATCGGTTGATTGGGCGATCAGCCCGCGCCAGGTCAGTTCGTCGAGAATATTCTCAGTCACGGACTCGATCATCCCATCTTCACGAAATGGCCGGTGCTCGCGGGCTTCGGCGATACGCGGACACCGCCGGCGAGTCCGGAATCCAGAGGCGCCACGGAACCTCCGCTGCGGTACCGACCCCCACTCGCGGTCCGCTGACCCATTCCTCGGGCTCCCTCAATTCGAGCCGAATCCGCGAGGCTGAGTCGAAAACGTCTGTCCCGTTGTCCGCCAGCGTGATTGCAACAGAAGCGCCGAGATTGCCTGGTCCTCTGGCCCATTGGTGAGATGGCCGATCCGGCGATCGCCGAGCAGACACCACATCGTGACCCGCTTCGATTTCAGCGGCTCGGAGCAGAACACCGCCCGCGACACCGTCCGGGCCGTACGAGATGTTCATACACAAGTGCATTCCGTAACTGCGGTAGACGTAGAGACGGCCCGCCCGCCCGAACATCACGCTGTTCCGCGGCGTTCGCCCCCGATACGAATGTGCTGCCGGATCCGGCCAGGGCCCGTCCTTCTCCCCTCCGTACGCCTCGACCTCGACAATCCTCAGCGAAATGTCGTCGACGATCAGGGTCGAGCCGAGAATTGTCAGGCCCGCTTCCAACGGGTTCTCCACATTTTCCAAGGTCTCGATACTCACCCCTCGATTGTGCCCACGCCGTTGACTCTTCGGTCAGTCGAGTCGCATAATTCAACAAGTGATGAATTATTGAAACGAGGCGCACCGTGACCACAACGCCGGCAATAGACATCCGCGGACTACGAGTCATTCGCGGCAAGCGCGAAGTTCTCCACTCACTCGACCTGCAGGTTTCGTCAGGATCGATCACCGGACTGCTCGGCCCGTCCGGCTGCGGCAAGACAACCCTCATGCGCGCGATAGTCGGAACCCAGATCGTCGAAAGTGGTGAGGTCAGAGTCCTGGGGGATCTCGCCGGGTCCGTTGCTCTTCGCCGTCGGGTCGGGTATGTCACCCAATCCCCCAGCGTGTACGGCGACCTGACGGTTACTCGAAACGTCCAGTACTTCGGCGCTCTGTACGGCAAATCCAGCGCAGACGTCGCAGCAGCGGTCGACGCCGTCGGTTTGCGCCGATACGCCGATCAGACCGCCGCCGATCTGTCCGGAGGTCAACGCGGTCGAGTTTCGCTGGCATGCGCCTTGGTGGCGTCACCTGATGTGTTGATCCTCGACGAACCGACCGTCGGTCTCGATCCGGTGCTTCGCGTCGAATTGTGGGAACGATTTGCCGACCTCGCTCGCAGCGGAACCACCCTGTTGGTCTCCAGCCACGTCATGGACGAGGCCGATCACTGCGCCGAACTCATTCTCATGCGCGACGGCCATCTCCTCGCACAACTCTCCCCCGACGACCTCCGCGCGAAAACCAGATGTGAACGCCTCGAGGACGCCTTCCTCGAACTGATTCGAACCTCACCCGTCGGAGGCGAAATATCATGAGCATCAGGATCTTCGGTGCAACCACCGTTCGAATTCTGCTTCAGCTCCGCCAGGACCACCGCACCGTCGCCATGATCTTGTTGGTCCCGTCGTTGCTGATGATTTTGCTGTATTTCCTCTACCAAGACGTCCCGACTCCGCCCGGCCAGGTTTCCCTCTTCCAACGGGTCGCGATCACGATGTTGGGAATCTTGCCATTTGTCGTCATGTTCCTGGTCACGTCCATCGCCATGCAGCGCGAACGCAGTTCGGGAACACTCGAACGTCTGCTCACCACTCCGATGGGCAAGCTCGATCTTCTTGCCGGATACGGTGCGGCATTTTCGCTCTCGGCCGCCGCTCAGGCAGCTCTCGCGTGCGCTGTAGCTTTCGGATTTCTCGGGCTCACCATCGCGGGCAGTCTTGCGTGGGTCATCGTGATTGCAGTTCTCGGCGCGATCCTCGGCGTTGCTCTCGGTCTGTTGGCCAGTGCGTTCGCGAAGACCGAATTCCAAGCGGTGCAGTTCATGCCTGTAGTGGTGGTTCCGCAGCTCTTCCTTTGCGGACTCCTCGTACCGCGCGACCAACTGCCGACCTGGCTCGAATGGATCAGCAATGTTCTTCCCTTGAGCTACGCCGTCGACGCACTTCAGCAAGTGTCGATGCATGCCGACGCGACGGGCCAGATGTGGCGTGATCTCGCCGTCATGGCGGGCTTTGCCGCCGCAGCGCTCTCGCTGGCCGCGGCAACACTCGATCGCCGAACGCCATGACCGACAACGACACCGCCCCCGCACCGATTCGTTCCGGCCGTCGACCAGGCAAATCGGAGACTCGTGCGCAGATCCTCGAGTCT
This sequence comes from Rhodococcus sp. P-2, assembly GCF_016598535.1. GTDB lineage: Bacteria > Actinomycetota > Actinomycetes > Mycobacteriales > Mycobacteriaceae > Rhodococcus_F > Rhodococcus_F baikonurensis. Next base: position 6,032,174 of record NZ_CP066779.1, read on the forward strand.
GCGCGACGAGCGTTCTCCCAGAACGGCTTTCGGCGAACAACCGTCCGATCGATAGCCGCGGCCGCTGACGTCGATCCGGCCATGATTCATCACCATTTCGGAAGCAAGGAGCAGTTGTTCACCGCTGCGATCGCGCTACCGATCGATCCAGCGCAGGTATTGGGACCGGTTCACGCCTCCCCGACCGAAGATCTCGGCGAAAACCTACTCAGGGCAGTGACGGGGCTGTGGGAATCGGAACATAAGCCGGCGATTCTGGCAGCATTTCGATCGGCCATTTCCGGCGACGGATCACAACTGATTCAGAGCTTTCTGCTCGATGTCGTCTTGCGCGACATCATTCCGCGGGTGGACACACCGACAGGCACCGGCCTGATCAGAGCGGAACTGGTGGCCTCTCAGATGGCCGGGCTGCTGGTCACGCGATACGTGCTCGGACTCGAACCACTCGCATCGTTGAGCGTGGACGCGTTGGTACCGCTGGTGGCTCCGAACCTCCAGCGGTACCTGACCGGTGAATTACCGATCTAACCTTCGGCCCGTGCGAGCAGCTTCTCGTGCTCGTCGTCCGCCACGTCGCGTGCCTCGTCTATCAACAGAACGGGAATGCCGTTCTCGATCGGGTACGCACGCCGCAGGCGCGGGTTGTAGAGCAACTCGTCCCCGACCAGCAACAGCGGGCCTTTGTCCTGGGGGCAGGCCAGAATGCTGAGCAACGTCGAATCAATAGCCACGTGAGTCCTCTCGAACCGATCAAACAGAATGTTCTCAGGCTACCGTGCTCCGGTACCCACTCTCGTCGGCATCAACTGGGCAGCAATTGCCTTGGTCAGCCGCTTGTACGACTGCGTCTCGGAATCGAGGAACCAGGTCCGTGGTCCTGGCGCCGGCAGACCGGCGGCTGCCAATGCAGTCGAACTCGGACGGTACGACGAACCCACCGGGATCTCGTCCACCACGTGCACGATGTCCGGACGAGCATCAAAAGCGATGCGCGAGAGTGCCTCTGCCAGTTCGGCAGAGCGGAACTGGCGTCCCGGACGCCATGTCACGGCAGCGACCGCCAGCTGATGTGGTGCGTCGCCGATGCCGTACGCGACGGCGAGATCTACTCGCGCCACACTCGACAGCGCGTCCACGATCGGCTGGGTGAACACGGGTCCGCGGAGCGTGGAGATCACCGTGTTCTTGTGATCGATCAACCAGTAGTCGCCGTCGCCGTCCCGGCGGAAGAGATTCTCGGTCGGAATCCAGGAATCACCGGCCTGGAAGAGACCTCGCATGGCACCGCCCGAGAGATCAGCGGTGAATCCGGCACGCCCGAGCAGTAATCCCACCTCGTCGTCGGCGCACTCACGGACAAATCCGTTACCGTTTTCGAGAAGCCGACCGCTGAGCGGGTCGTAGGCCGCCAACCGCACCTGCGCGCTACCCGGCAGCGGTCGACCCTTGGAGCCGACCTTGGAGCCGGCGACGTTGGCGAGAATCACGTCACCTTCGGTCGACGCATAGAACTCGAGCACCTGCGCGGGGTCGAACGCCTCCGTGGTCCGCTTCCACAGACCGTGCGGCATTCCCGAACCGATGAACAGTCGGACCGGATGGCTGCCGTCGATGAGAAGAAGATCCTCGTCGAGGATCTCGCGCATCATCGACCACGTGTAACTCACGACAGTCACGCCGTAGCGGTGGATCTCCTCGACGAATCGTGCCGGATTCAGTCCGCGCGAGAGCGCGATCCGTGACCCACCGGCCATGGCGCCGCCGATGGTCGCGAGCAAACTCGACGAATGATGGAGCGGTGCAAGGCAGTACACGGTGTCGCCACGATCGAGATCTGCCGCCGTGGCCGTGCCGAAGGCCGACAGTGCCCAACGGTAGTTGGTGATCTGCTTGGCTTCGAGAACGCCGCCGGATTCCGCAAAGATGATGAAGGCGAGTTCACGGGCGACACCGGGATCCGGTCGGTACCACCCGGGCAGATTGACCTTCGTCGGATCGATTTGTTCGAGATCGATCACGTCGTGTGACGGATCCACCTCGAGGCCGCGGGCATCGCCGCCGCCGAGCACCAAGACCGGCCTACCGGTGACCACCGCAGCGTCGACGTTCTCCGGATCGGTGATGATCCGATCAACCGATCCCAGCTTGACCGCCGCCGAGATGTCGGACCCCGGCGGAAGCATGACGGCAACGGCGCCAAGGCGCGACAAGGCCGCGATGGCAGCGAGCGCGCTGGGACGGGTCTCCATCAGGACACCGACATGTGCTGCCGGACGCACTCCCACGGAGATCAATCCACGCACGACATTGTCGATGCGGGCGTTGACCGCTTCATAGGTGTGCACACGATTGTCGAAGAGGAAGCACTCTCCGTTCGGCGCCTTTCGACGCTGCTCCGCGAGCAATTGGCTCAGCGAGATCTTGGTGTGCGGCTGAATTTGGTTGAGCCGTGCCAAACGCGGCAATGCTCGTGCCGCTTCGCCGGACAATTCGAAAGTGCCGCGCAAGGCACCGGCGGCAAGGTCACTGATTCCCTTGGTGACTCCTGCTCCTACTTCGGCGACCGAGGCGACGGTGTGGATGATCCGATTGCTGATCGACACACCGGTCTGGTCTTCGAGGTCGGCGCCGTAGACCATGTTCGCGACACGGTCCGGAAGAGGCCCACCCGTCTCGGTCCACTGTACGAATTCACCGGTGGTCGGCCAGGTGTGATTGGCCGCGGTGGAACCGACAACCAATCCGAAATGACCTGCGCGCAAGGTAGATTCGTAGACCATTGCCCGCGGCGCTGCCTGACTGATCCCACGGACCGCCTGGGGTTGACCGATGTCGTCGACCTCGCCGACGAATGCCAGGATGGGGCAGGTGATCTCGGCAAGCGAGACCAATTGATCCTTGATGACAAAACCACCGGTCATCATTCGGTTGTGCACGATGAACTGCTTGAGCAGTTCGGCAACCGCGGGCCCAGACCACGCGACCCAACCCTCGGTCGCGAGGAAGCGTCGCTGTTGTTCTCGCGGAAGCAAAGCCTCACGGTCGTGCAGTTGCAACAGGAAGTCGACGCGCATCTTCAGCGTCTTCACGGGATCGAGCAACTGGAACCCGGTGCGAGCCATCCACCCGGTGACCGCCAGGCGATTGAAGACGTGATCGGCGAGGAAATCCGCACCCTTGGTGGCCAATCCGGCCGGGATACCGAAGGGCAGCGCGGCGAGCGTGTCGACCGGACTGCCGAAGGTGATGACGCTGGCGATGTTTCGACTACGCCGATACGCGGCAGCTTGATAGGCGAACATGCCACCCTGCGAATAGCCGGAGATGTGAACATCTTTACCGGTGTGACGGTGAATGTGGTCGATGATGTCACTGAGAGCGATGATGTGATCGGCGAGATTGCGATCCCAACCGCCCTCTTCGGAGTCGGGCGAACCGAAATCGACTACCCAGGGGTCCAGGCCCATCTCGTGCAGAATTCCCACAGCACCCTGGTCTCGGGTCACGTCGTACACGTTCGCCGACATCATCATCGGCGGGATCAGCACGATCGGTGCACCGACGGTTTCCGGATCACTGTCCGGGAAGTAGCGGCGGAGCCGGTACATCGCTGCGCGCTCGACGATCTCGAACGGCGATGTGGTCGCATCCGTTTCCAGCCCACCCAACCGGACGACCTCGAGGCCGTTTTGTGCTGTCGCAACCACCCGACGAATCGGGCCCAGCACAGACTTGGAATTCAATCCCACCATTTCACTCCCAAGTTTCTCACCATGTGACGTCAGTCTCATTTTTCCCGCGCGCAACAAGCCTACTGACGACGAATACGCGTACGCGGTCAGGGAGCAAATTCTGCTCCCTGACCGCGTACGACCGAAGGACTACTGCCGAAAAGAGAGGGACAACACTCGTGACCGCGACGTCAGAGGGTCCATTCCCGCAGTGACTGTGCCACTGCTTTGACTCCGTCCAGCTGCTCGGCGACCCGCACCCCCGCGGTGCCGCCCCGCGCATTACGCGAAGCGATGGAACCCTCGACTGTCAGCACCTCACGAACAGCGGGCGTCAGCGCGCTGTCGACGCCGGCCAGTTCCTCGTCCGTGAGGTCTTCGAGTCCGACACCTCGCGCTTCGGCAACACGCACACACGCTCCGGCAGCCTCGTGGGCAACCCGGAACGGCACGCCCTGACGCACCATCCACTCCGCGATGTCGGTGGCCAACGTGAACCCTGCCGGGGCAAGTTCCGCCATGCGCTCGGTGTGGAACTCGAGCGTCTGCACCAGACCGGTGATGGCCGGGAGCAACATCTCGAGCTGCGCAACCGAATCGAAGACCGGTTCCTTGTCCTCTTGCAGATCGCGGTTGTACGCCAGCGGCTGAGCCTTGAGCGTCGCCAACAATCCGGTGAGGTTACCGATCAAACGACCCGACTTACCGCGCGTCAGTTCCGAGACATCCGGATTCTTCTTCTGCGGCATGATCGACGAGCCCGTCGACCACGCGTCGGCAAGCGTGATGTAGCCGAATTCCGGTGTGCTCCAGATGATGATCTCTTCCGCCATGCGGGAGAGATCGACACCGATCATCGCAAGCACGAACGCCGCCTCGGCCGCGAAGTCACGCGAAGCGGTTGCGTCGATCGAGTTCTCGGCCGAGCTGTCGAACTTCAATTCCGCTGCGATGGCTTCGGGGTCGAGACCGAGCGAGGAACCGGCGAGTGCACCGGAACCGTACGGGGACACCGCAGCTCGCACGTCGAAGTCGCGAAGGCGCTGCACGTCGCGCAACAACGGATGTGCGTGAGCGAGCAGGTGATGCGCCAACAAGACCGGCTGAGCCGCCTGCAGGTGCGTCTTGCCCGGCATCACGGCATCCGGGTGAGCCCCGGCCTGAGTCGCCAATGCGTCGACCACGTCGAGAACACCGGTGGAGATGCGGCGAACCGCATCCCGAAGCCACATGCGGAACAGCGTGGCCACCTGGTCGTTTCGCGAACGACCAGCACGCAGGCGCCCGCCGACCTCCGGCCCGACTCGCTCGATCAGACCGCGCTCGAGTGCACCGTGTACGTCCTCGTCCGAGTCACTCGGCCCGAAGGCGCCGCTGGCGACATCTGCCGCCAGACGGTCGAGACCGTCGAGCATCGTCGCGAGGTCGGCCTCGCTGAGAAGACCTGCCTTGTTCAGCACACGAGCGTGCGCCTGTGAGGCCCGCACATCGTACGGAGCGAGGACCCAGTCGAAGTGAGTCGACTTGCTCAGCGCCGCCATGGCAGCGGCCGGTCCGGATTCGAACCGCCCACCCCACAGGGCGCCTTCGTTTGTTCCGTGGCTGCCAGTCACAGTCAGAGTCCCAGATCGCGCTTCGCGGCGACCTTCGACGACAGACCGTGGATCTCGACGAAGCCCTTCGATGCTGACTGGTCGAAGCTGTCACCCTCGTCGTACGTCGCAAGGTTGAAGTCGTAGAGCGACTCGGGGCTACGACGACCGTTGACGGTGATGGCTCCACCGTGCAGGAAGAGACGGATGTCGCCGGTGACGCGCTCCTGCGTCTTGTCGACGAACGTATCCAGTGCGTCCTTGAGGGGCGAGAACCAGAGGCCGTCGTAGACCAGCTCGGACCAACGCTGCTCCATCTGACGCTTGTAGCGACCGAGTTCGCGTTCGAGGGTGACGTGCTCGAGTTCCTGGTGCGCGGTGATGAGAACCATGGCGCCGGGAGCTTCGTAGATCTCACGGCTCTTGATGCCCACGAGACGGTCCTCGACGACGTCGAGGCGACCGACGCCCTGAGCGCCTGCCCGCTTGTTCAGTTCCTGGATGGCTTCGAGAACCGACACCGGGCGGCCGTCGATGGCTACCGGGCGACCCTTGTCGAAGCTGATGATGAGCTCGTCGGGTGCGTTCCAGTTGACTGTCGGGTCCTGGGTGTAGTCGTAGACGTCCTTCGTCGGCGCGTTCCACAGATCCTCGAGGAAACCGGTTTCGACGGCGCGGCCCCAGACGTTCTGGTCGATCGAGAACGGCGACTTCTTGGAGACGTTGATCGGGATGTTGTTCTCTTCGGCGAAGGCGATGGCCTTCTCGCGGGTCCAGGCGTAGTCGCGGACCGGTGCGATGACCTGCAGGTCGGGTGCGAGGGCGCCGAATCCGACCTCGAAGCGAACCTGGTCGTTGCCCTTACCGGTGCAACCGTGCGAGACGATGGTGCCGCCGTGCGAGCGTGCAGCTTCGACGATGTGCTTGACGATCAGCGGACGGCTGATAGCCGAGACCAGCGGGTAGCGGTCCATGTACAGGGCGTTGGCCGCGATGGTCGGCAGGCAGTACTCGTCCGCGAACTCGTCGCGGGCGTCGACGACAACGGATTCGACTGCGCCGCAGTCGATCGCGCGCTGACGCACGACCTCCATGTCCTCGCCACCCTGCCCCAGATCGATGGCGACGGCGACAACTTCAGCGCCGGTCTCCTTACCGATCCAACTGATGGCAACAGAAGTGTCCAGCCCGCCCGAGTAGGCGAGTACGACGCGATCGGCCATGGTTTTTGTGCTCCTTCGGTTGAAAATCTCTATCAAAGAATAAGGGGTCAGGCGAGCGATTCGATCATGGCCGCGAGTTCCGCTCCGGAAAGCGGTTCTCGGGCCACCACGAAGATGGTGTCATCTCCGGCGATCGTTCCCACGATGTCGGGCATCGAGGACCGATCCAGTGCGCTCGCGAGGTAGTGCGCGGCTCCCGGCGGTGTCCGGAGAATCGCCATGTTGCCGCTGAAATCGGTGGAGACCAACAGCTCACCCAACAGCCGCGAGAGGCGGTCGGTACCGCCGGACACACCGCGTACCGGGTTCCCGTCCTCCGGCACCACGTAAACACCGGCGCCGCCGTCGGCGGCGCGCAGTTTCACCGCTCCCAACTCTTCGAGGTCACGCGACAGGGTGGCCTGCGTCGCTTCGATGCCCTCGGCACCGAGCAACGCCGCCAACTCCGTCTGACTTCGGACGGGGTGCGCCGCCAGCAGCGCGATGATGCGCGACTGGCGACCGGCCCGAGTGGGAGCGACGCTCACGCCTGGTCCAGTTGGGTTCGCTGTTCCAGCAGCCACACGAGCAACGCCTTCTGGGCGTGCAGACGGTTCTCCGCCTCGTCCCAGACGACGCTCTGGGGTCCGTCGAGAACCTCGTCGGTGACCTCTTCGCCGCGATGGGCCGGCAGGCAGTGCAGGACGACAGCCTTCGGATCTGCCTTTGCGAGCAGTTCCTTGTTGATCTGGAACGGACGGAACGGGCCGACCCGATCGAGCCCGTCGTTCTCCTGACCCATCGAGGTCCAGGTATCGGTGACCAACGCGTCGGCACCGACGACACCGGCCTGCGGGTCCTGAGTCAGCGTGATGGTCGCGCCGGTTTCCGCGGCGCGTGCGCGAGCTGCTGCCACTACCCAGTCCGCCGGTTCGAAGCCCGCGGGACTTGCGATGGTGACGTCGATGCCTGCGGTGACTCCGCCGAGCATCAGCGAGTGAGCCATGTTGTTGGCGCCGTCGCCCAGGTAGGTGAGCTTCAATCCCTTGAGCTCACCCTTCTGCTCGATCAGCGTTTGCAGATCGGCCAGAACCTGACAGGGATGAAATTCGTCGGACAACGCATTGACGATGGGAATCGTTGCACCCGTTGCCATTTGCTCCAAGCGCTTCTGGCCGAACGTGCGCCACACGACGGCGTCGACATAGCGGGAGAGTACGCGTCCGGTGTCCGCCAACGTCTCTTCACGACCGAGTTGGGTACTGCGCCCGTCGACGACGACGGCGTGGCCGCCCATCTGCGCAATGCCCATCTCGAACGAGAAACGTGTACGCGTCGAGTTCTTCTCGAAGATGACGCCGACTCCGAGAGGACCCTCGAGTGGACGCCGAGCGAACGGGTCCTTCTTGAGAATCGCAGCGAGTTCCAGAACTTCGGCCTGCTGCGCCGGAGTCAGATCGTCGTCCCTGAGAAAGTGTTTCACCACGGTAGTCACTTCTCCCCCGGCTGGTCAGCCGATAGTGCACTGTCGAAGATGGCAGGTAGTGCTGCCACGAAGGTTTCGGCCTGCTCATCGGTAAGGATGAGCGGCGGCGCCAACCGGATCACTCCGGGTTGCGCTGCATTCACAAGGTACCCGGCTTCGCGCGCGGCATTTTCCACCGCGGGCGCCACGTCCTCGGTCAGCACGACACCCAGCAACAGTCCTGATCCCCGTACGTAGTCGACCAACGGATGGCCCAGATCTTCGATGCCCGCCGAGATCGATTTGCCCAAGCTGTCGGCGCGTGAGATCAGGTCTTCCGCTGCAATGGTTTTCAGCACGGCGAGCGCCGCCGCAGCGCACACCGGATTGCCGCCGAACGTCGTACCGTGCTTGCCCGGTCCGAACAACTCTGCCGTTGCCCCAGTCGCGATGCAGGCGCCGATCGGCATTCCGCCGCCGAGTCCCTTCGCGAGAGTGATGACGTCCGGGACGATGCCGACTGCCTGATGTGCGTAGAACCAGCCGGTCCGGCCGATGCCGGTCTGCACTTCGTCGAGTACGAGAAGTGCACCGCGCTCGGCGGTGATCCGCCGAGCCTCGACGAGGTATCCCTCGGGTGGCACCACGACGCCGCCCTCACCCATGATCGGTTCGAGGAACACAGCGGCGGTGTCGGAATCGACGGCCTGCTCGAGTGCCTCGACATCGCCGTACGGCACGAACTCGACACCGGCGGGCATCGGTTCGAACGGCGCCCGCTTGGCCGGCTGACCCGTCAGCGCGAGTGCCCCCATCGTGCGACCGTGGAAGGAGCCTTCGGCCGCGATGATCTTCTTCCGGCCAGTGGCGCGAGCGAGCTTGAAGGCAGCCTCGTTCGCCTCGGTACCGGAATTGCAGAAGAAGGCGCGCCCGCTCACGTTGCCGAGATGAGCGAGCAGCTGCTCCGCCAACTCGACGACCGGCTCGCTGGCGTACAGGTTGGAAACATGGCCGAGTGTCGACAACTGAGTAGTGACGGCTTCGACGACGGCCGGATGTCCGTGTCCGAGGATGTTGACGGCGATTCCGGCCAGGAAGTCGACGTACTGCTTGCCGTCGGCGTCGGTGAGTACAGCGCCGTCACCGCGGACGAGAGCAACCCGGGGTACGCCGTAATTGTTCATCAGCGAAGCGGACCACCGCTGCTGCAGATCGATCGTGCTCATGAGGTAGCTCCCTGCTGGGGACCGGCGACCGAGGAACCCGGCACGACCATCGTGCCGATTCCTTCACCGGTGAAAAGTTCGAGTAGGACTGAATGTTCGAGCCGGCCGTCGATCACGTGCGCCGACGGCACACCTCCGCGCACCGCGCGAAGGCAGGCCTCCATCTTGGGCACCATGCCGGCATCGAGACTCGGCAACAACTGGGCAAGGGCGTCGGTGTCGATCTCGGTGGCCAGCGAGGATCGGTCCGGCCAATCGGTGTACAGACCTTCGACGTCGGTGAGGACAACGAGCTTCTCGGCACCGATCGCCTCGGCCAGTGCGGCAGCGGCGGTGTCTGCGTTGATGTTGTGGACGACACCGTCGGCGTCGGGTGCGATGGTCGAGACCACCGGAATACGTCCTGCCGCAATGAGATCGAGGACCGCATCCGGGTTCACGGTGGTGACGTCTCCGACAAGACCGATGTCGGTCTGCTCCCCCTCGACCGCAACAGTGCGTCGAGTAGCGGTGAACAGGTGCGCATCTTCGCCGGAGATGCCGACCGCGTACGGGCCGTGCGCGTTGATCAGGCCCACGAGTTCACGGCCGACCTGACCGAAGAGCACCATCCGCACGACGTCCATCACCTCGGGCGTCGTCACACGGAAACCACCGCGGAACTCACCCTTCATGCCAAGGCGTGCCAGCATCGCATTGATCTGCGGGCCACCGCCGTGCACGACGACGGGATGGATACCGACAGTCCGCAGAAACGCCATGTCGGCGGCAAATGCCGTTTTGAGCTTCTCGTCGATCATGGCGTTTCCGCCGTATTTGACCACGACGACCTTGTCTCGGAATCTCTGCAGCCACGGCAACGCGTCGGCGAGGACATGCGCTTTCTGATGCTCGCTGATCACGGGATACGTCTCGGTCATGACGAGTACGCCGAATTCTCTTCGACATAGGCGTGCGAGAGGTCGGTGGTGCGAATGCTCACGGATTCGTTGCCGATTCCCAGATCGATGTCGAGTTCGATGTCGATCCCGCTCAGGTCCACCTCACGTGCTCCCGGAGCACCGACGCCGTCGATGCAGACGGGACTCCCGTTGAAGGACACACTGATTCGATCGGGATCGAGCTCGATGGGAGCGATACCCACTGCTGCGAGAACGCGGCCCCAGTTGGGATCGGATCCGAAAAGCGCTGTCTTGACCAGGCTGTCGCGGGCGATGGTCCGGGCGCCGATCAGCGCGTCGGACTCGGATGCCGCACCGCGCACCGTCACCTTGACCCGCTTGGTGACGCCCTCGGCATCTGCCATCAACTGATCGGCGAGATCGTCACACACGGCCAGTACTGCGGCGTTGAGTTCGTCCTGGGTCGGAGTGACACCGCTGGCGCCGGACGCCAACAGCAGCACCGTGTCGTTGGTCGACGTGGCGCCGTCGACATCGAGGCGATCGAAGCTCAGGTGAGTAGCGGCGCGCAGAGCGGTATCGAGCTGCTCGGCCGTTGCGACAGCATCAGTCGTGACGACACACAGCATCGTGGCCAGCGCAGGCGCAAGCATGCCCGCGCCCTTGGCCATTCCGCCCACGTTCCACTTGTTGGCGTGGTGCAGCGACGCCTGCTTCGGAACAGTGTCGGTGGTCATGATCGCGTATGCCGCGTCGGTGCCGCCGGAGATTCCGCCGGCAAGCTCGTGGACCACCTCGGTGACACCGGGGATGAGCTTGTCCATGGGCAAGCGGTCGCCGATGAGTCCGGTCGAACAGACTGCGACCTCGATCGCGCCGGTCTCGGTTCCCCAATTGCTCAGTGCCGACGCAACTTCCTCGGCAGTCTTGTGTGCGTCCTGGAATCCGCCTGCGCCGGTACATGCGTTTGCGCCGCCCGAGTTGAGCACGACCGCGCGCAGCTTGCCCGTCTTCAAAACCTGCTGCGACCACAGCACCGGAGCGGCCTTGACCTTGTTCAGGGTGAAGACGCCGGCAGCAGCCAGATCGGGTCCCTCGTTGAGCACCAAAGCGAGGTCCGACTTGCCGCTCTTCTTGATACCGGCAGCAATTCCGGCACCGCGGAATCCGGCAGGTGCGGTGACGCCCTGTGTGCGGAGCAGACGTCCCCCGGCGACGTGAACCACGTCTGCAACGGTCGCGTCAGGCTCGGTTGCGTTGTCGATCTGCTGCGGATTGTCGGTGCTCACGGAGCTACTCCCACGGTAGAGAGACCTGCGGTCTCGGGTAGGCCAAGGGCAAGGTTCATCGATTGCACAGCGCCACCGGCGGTGCCCTTGGTGAGATTGTCGATTGCCGAGATGACAACGAGCTGACCGGCGTCGGCGTCCACGGTGACCCCGATCTGCACGGCGTTGGATCCGATCACGGCGCCGGTCTGCGGGAAGACGCCGGCAGGCAGCACATGAATGAACGGCTCGTCGTTGTATGCCTTTTCGTAGATTTCGCGTGCCTGCTCTTCGGTCGCGGTGGTGGCTGCCGTGCAGGTCGCAAGGATGCCGCGCGGCATGGGCGCGAGGACCGGAGTGAAGGAGACACTGATGTCCTTGCCGCCTGCGGCCGAGAGATTCTGAATGATCTCAGGGGTGTGGCGATGGACGCCGCCGACGCCGTACGCGCGGACGGAGCCCATGACCTCGGAACCGAGCAGATCAGCCTTCGGTGCCCGGCCGGCGCCCGAAGTGCCACTGACCGCAACCACGTTCACGTGTGAGTCCACGATCCCCGCGGCAACGGCGGGGGCCAGCGCGAGGCTCGCTGCCGTCGGATAGCAGCCCGGAACGGCGATGCGGGTGGCGCCTACCAATTTCTCACGGGCACCGGGCAATTCAGGAAGACCGTAGGGCCAGGTGCCGGCATGAGCGCTCTTGTAGTACTTCTCCCAGGCTGCGGAATCCTGCAGCCGGAAGTCCGCACCGCAGTCGATGATGACCGTCGATTCGGGTAGCAGCTTGGCGTACTGAGCCGAATTTCCGTGTGGGAGACCGAGGAAGACGACGTCGTGACCCGAGAGGATTTCGACAGTGGTCTCTTCGAGTACCCGCAACGAGAGAGGGAGCAAGTGCGGGTGATGCTCACCGAGCGTCGAACCGGCGTTGCCACCGGCGGTCAGCGAACCGATAACCAGACTGCCGTCGGTATAGGAGGGGTGCCCGAGAAGCAGACGCAGAACCTCACCACCGGCGTACCCACTGGCGCCGGCAACGGCGACTCTGATCGGCTTGCGTGCGTGCTCGGCCGTACCACCTTCAGTCATGTCACACAGTATGCATCATTGTGCATCGGAATGCATAATTACTTACCCATGGATCGCCGGATCTCCTCGAGCTTGGCTTTTGCGGCCTTCTGGCGCTCGTCCCACTGCTCGTCGACCGTTTTCCCGGCGGGACTCTCGTGTGCCAATTCGGCCGAACCTGTGGAAGTACCGAAGCGTCCCTCTATCTTCTCCCGAACACGGTCGAAAGTGGGGACTCCCCCTTCGGTGTAGTCGGGTTCGGGAATTCTCGGATCGGTCGCAAGTACCACCGGGACGTCGATGATCTCGTCGACCTCCACAACGGTATCGGGCAGTTCGACTTCTTCTGCGTCGGTGATCGTGTCCTCGTCCGCGTCCTCTACACGGTTCGGCTCGAGGCTCGCGGCAGCGGTGTCCACCACGGAAAGAAGGACCGACAGGCTCGGACGACGCTCGACCACTGCGCGGACCACCGCGAGGAAGTCCTTGTCGTCGAGTGCACTCGCAGCTTCGACTACCTGGCGCACGGACCCGTCATGTTCGGCCCCATCATGTGCGGACCCATCAATTCGTGACACTGTCAGTCCCTTCTCGAAACTCCGACGGACAACTCCGATCCTTCCACGACCGTCCGTCGAAGGGTCAGCGTGAGGCGAGGTAAGCGGCAAACGCGTCCTCGCTCGAATATTCGGGGACGTATCCGAACTGTTCCTTGAGCCGCCGATTGTCGAGAACGGGTCGGTACTGGAGAAATCCGACCCGCTCCGGACCGTGCTCCGTTACGCCCAATCGCCGTCCGACGCGTAGAACGCCTCGCAACAACCATGCAGGAAGCGTCACCGTTCTCTTTCCCATCCGGTAAGCCAACTCGTCGATTGTCAACGCACCGTCGCCCGCGACATTGAAGATGCCAACCTGGCTTCCGGTCACAGCCTCCGCGAAAGCGCCCGCGACATCGGTGTGCCAGACGAACACGAAGGGACTGTCGCTCCCGGCTACCTTGAGCAGCTTGCGGCGATCGAACAACGCGGTGATCTGATTGTCGACGCTCTCACCCAAGATCGTGCCGATCCGGAAGACAACTTGTTCCAACTCCGGGTATTCGACGCGATAGTCAGCGAGCATCTCTTCGACCAGGCGTTTGTGCCGACTGTAAGTGAATTCGTCGTTGCCTCGGACAGGTACGTCCTCGGTGATCCACGGTGGGTTGTCGGAGTGGTAGCCGTACGCCGCTCCGGACGAAGACACGACGATCCGTCCAACCCCGTGTTCGACGCAGGCCGCGAGCACGTTTCGTGTTCCGTCGACGTCGACGCGGTACTCCTGCTCTGCTGTCGTGTTCTTTCCGGGATTCACGATGGACGCAAGATGGATCACGACGTTCGGTCGATACTCACCGAACACCCTCCCTAATTCTGCGGGGTCGCAGACGTCCGCTCGAACGCGGTGGACGCGATCGTCCGGCGTTGCCTTGACCGTGAGGTCGGCACAGACGACGGAGACGCCCTGTGCGATCAGTGCGTCGATGACAGCGGTACCCAGGAACCCGTTCCCGCCCGTTACGAGTGCGACGGTCATGCCGGTACCGCCTTTCGGGCGCGTCGCTTGGACCAGATCGTGGCCAGAGCCAACCCGGCGATGATGTCCCAGATCCCCCACCAGCCGGCCACGACGGCCATGCCACCGAGCCCGTCGAAGAACGTGAACACCAGACCGAGCCCCAGTCCGGCATTGCGGATGCCGACCTCGAACGAGACTGCGCGACGGCTGTATTCGTTCAACCCGGTGACGGCGCCGCAGAAGTATCCCAGCGCGAGGGCAACCGAGTCGTGCAAGAAGACCGCGAGCAATACCACCCCGATGTAGTCGACGAAGTACGACGCATTCCCCGACACTCCCGCAACGATGAAGATCAACAACGCCACCAACGAACCGTTTTTCACCCACGGCTGCGCTTTCGCGGCGATCTCCGGGAACTTTCGCGCCGTCCAGATGCCGAGAACGAACGGCACTCCGATGATCAGGGCGATCTGCGCGACCATCTCGAGTGCATTCAGATCGACGGACTGCAACAGAGCGTCGGTCTCCGGGCGTCGACTCCCCCAGAACGCGAGATTGAGCGGCATGAGGAAGATTGCGAGGACGTTCGACACCGCCGTCATGGACACCGAAAGCGCGACGTCGCCGCCCGCCCGGTGAGTCAGGACGTTCGAGATGTTCCCTGGCGGGCAGCACGCCACCAGGATCATGCCGAGTGCTACCGACGGAGCCGGCGAGAGAATCAGCGTCAGGAGAAATGTCACTGCCGGCAAAAGCAGGAACTGGGCAGCGATACCTACCGCCATCGCCTTGGGTTTGGTGAGCGCCCGACGAAAGTCGTCGACCGAGGTGTCGAGGGCGATCCCCAGCATGATCGCGGCAAGCACCACGTTGAGGATCATCAACGACCCCGGGTTGAAGTTGAGAACCACGTCGTCGATCGGCATCACTGCCCTCCCTTCGCCAGAGCAGTGTCGAGCAGTCCGATGTGTCGCGTGATCGCTGATCGGTAGGCGTTCTTGTTCACGTAGTAGGCCATTCGTCCCAGCTTCAGGTACTTGTATCCCCCGGACAGATCGGGAGGAGGACCCGCCGCCGCGACCGAGAATTCCTGCGCCGCGGCAGGGGCTTCGGTACGTGCGGTGATCAATTTGGCCACCAACTCGGCCTGCTCGAAACGGCCCTGCCACCCGAGCCCGGAGGCTTCCACCATCCCGAGTACGAAGAGATTGTCGTGGCGCCGACTCGCGAGGTTGAGGAACAGGTCAGGGGCAGCGCCCGACCAGCCCAACTCGTCACGCTCGATGAAGGGGTAGTCGAGGTGATACCCCGTGGCGCACAGAACGAGGTCGTACGCGGCGGACGAACCGTCGACGAAATGAACCGTCCTGCCGTCGATCCGGTCGATGTCGCCGCGCACGTGAACATCACCGTGCCCGAGGTGGTGCAGGATCAACGAGTTCACTACCGGGTGCGATTCGTAGATCTTGTAGTCCGGTGCCGGAAATCCGAACCGCACCGGATCTCCCGTGAACTGCTTGAGCACCATTGTGTCGACGCGTTGTTTGATCCACGGCGGCAACGGCTTTCCCTGATTCAAGGTGTCCGAAGGCCGGCCGAACAGATACTTGGGAACAAAGTAGTAGCCTCGCCGAACGCTCAGATCGACGGATTCGGCGTGATGGACGGCGTCCACTGCAATGTCGCATCCACTGTTGCCCGCTCCGATGACCAGCACCCGCTTACCGCGGAAGATCTCGGGGCTGCGGTACTGGCTCGTATGCATCAAAGTGCCGGTGTACTCGCCCTGAAACGTCGGCATATTCGGCTTCGACAGCGTTCCGTTCGCGATGATCACGCCTCGGTACCGCGCGACTGTCGTCTCACCGCTGCGACTGCGCGTGGTGACCTGCCACAGCGAATCGACGGGCGAGACGTCGACGACAGTAGTACCGAAGGTGAAGTACCTGCGAAGATCGTGGGTGTCAGCGTAGTCACGGAAATATTCGGCCAGTTCGACGTGGCTCGGGTAGTCGGCGACGGAATCTGCCATCGGAAACTCCGCGAACGCGGTAGTGGTCTTCGACGAAATGAGGTGCGCCGACTCGTAGACGGTGCTGTGCGGATTGTCGATGTCCCAGAGCCCACCGACGTTGTCGTGGCTCTCGAAACCGTCGAACGCAATGCCGGCCCGATCGAGGTTTCGCGCGCCGGCCAATCCAGACGGGCCCGCTCCGATCAGCGCGTACTTGTCCTCTGTCATCATCCGTCGAGCGTCGCAGATAGTTCGAATCTTGCAGCGATGTGCCGGATAATGACGTTATGAGCGCACTCGATGCCGACAACGATCGCGGGATAGATGAAATCGATCTGAGGATAATCAATGCGCTACAGCTCGCACCGCGATCCACGTGGCTTTCGTTGGCCGGCCCACTCGAACTCGACGCCGCGACTCTCGCCCGGCGTTGGAATCGACTGTCCGAATCGTCGTTGGCCTGGGTAACGGTCACTCCGGGGCCACAGGTGCTGGCCGGCATCGTCACAGCAATCATCGAAATCGATTGCTCCCCTGCACTTCTCGACGCCATCTCGTCACATCTGACTGGGTTGGCCCACGCCGTGACCATCGAAGCGTCAACGGGTAGAGCCGATCTGCTCGTCACGGCCGGTACTGCGGACTTGGCGTCGATGTCGCGCTTCATCTCCGAAGAGGTCGCAACGATCGACGGCGTACTGGGGACACGAACCTCGATCATCACACGCTGGTTCACCGAAGGTGGGCGATGGAGACTCAATGCGCTGGCACCGTCCGAGAAGGGTGTGCTGACCACCAGCGAAAACCGTACTGCCGTACGCGCTCGGCCGACTGGAATTTCCGAACAGGATCGCAAGGTTCTGACCATGCTCGCCTACGACGGGCGCACTCCCATGAAGGACCTGGCCGACGCGATCGGTATAAGTCCGGCTGCGTGCAAACGCCAGATCGACCGGCTCACCTCTTCGGGGTTGGTGGCGCTGCGGTGTGAATTCGCGCGGCCACTGGCCGGACTTCCCGTGCTCGCCACCCTGTGGTGCCACGTCGAACCCGAACTGCTCGATACAGCGGGCCGAGTGCTGAGTCGGGCTCCGGAAGTTCGGAACTGCTTCGCCGTGGTCGGCGCCGACAACCTGGTGGTTCAGTTGTGGCTGCATTCTCCTGCAGAACTCGATGCCTTCGAAATTCGCCTGCGCCAAGAATTCCCAGGCCTGCACGTCGGTGAACGGTCGATCGTTCTCTACCTACGCAAGCTACTCGGTCACGTGCTCGACCAGAACGGACGCAGGACGTCGACGATCGCCCCGGACGTGTGGTTGCCGAGCCGCATCGACTCGCCGGGACACCGATAACCCACAGAGCCCACGACCACCAGCAGTGGTCGTGGGCTCTGTGATCAACTGAAAAAATCAGCCACGCATCTGCGCACCGACGGCCTTCGAGGCAGCCTCGACCGCTGCGTCGCGAGCCGCGCTTGCCTCGTCCTCGGTCAGCGTGCGATCGACACCACGGAATCGCAAGGCGAACGCCAGGGACTTGCGGCCTTCACCGACCTGTTCGCCCTCGAAGACGTCGAACAGCCGAATGTCTTCGAGAAGTTCGCCGCCGCCGGAACGCAAAGCTTCCTGCACCTTCGCTGCGGGAATGTCACGATCGACAACAACCGCAACGTCCTGGAGCACCGCGGGGAACGGCGAAATGCGCGGCGCGGGCAGGTTCTCGACCAACGGCAAAGCGTCGAGGTCGATTTCCAGTGCGCAGGTGCGCGCGGGCAGTCCGGCACGCTCGAGAACGGCCGGATGCAGTTCACCCGCATGACCGACTACGTTGCCGTCGACGACAACCTCGGCACAGCGGCCGGGATGCCACGGCAGGTACTGCGCCGCACGCAGTTCGACCTCGACGCCTGCTGCAGCTGCAATAACCCGCACTGCTGCAAAAGTGTCCGAAGCCTCGGCCGGACGGCCAGGACCCCAGGGGCCGCTCGGCTCACGCAAACCACTCAACACTGCAGCGATGTGAACCGGCTGAGCCGGCAACGACGCAATCAGGTTCGCGATCTGCTCGTCCGTCGGACGGCGATCCACCGGCAATGCATCAACCGGCTTGGTGTCGGGTCCCGGCAACACAACCTGCGCAATGCCGTACAGCGACAGGTCACGCTGACCGCGAGAAGCGTTACGAGCCAGGATTTCCAGCAGACCCGGAAGCAGCGTCGTCGCCAACTCCGGACGATCGGCTTCGAGTGGGTTGAGCACCTTGCTGGTGTTGCGGCGCGGGTCGTCCGCGTCCAAGCCCCAGACGTCGAAGACGTTGGTGGGCAGGAACACCGGAGGAAGAACCTCGACGTACCCGGCGTGAGCCACAGCCTTCGAGACCGTGCGCTTGCGCCGCTGCGACGGAGTCAATCCGCGTCCGGCCGGAGCGGCGGGGAGCACCGACGGAATCTGCTCGAGACCTTCGAGGCGAAGAACTTCCTCGACGAGGTCCGCGGGCTGCACCAGGTCCGGACGCCACGACGGCGGCGTCGCGACCAACTGGCCGTGTCCCCCTTCGCTGACGCCGACCTCGACGTTGCACCCGACCTGGGTGAGGCGGCGAGCAGCGGTGCCGTTCGGGTAGGTGACTCCGGCGACACGGTCGGGCAGGTCGATATCCATACGAATGGCAGCGCGAGGGGCGACTTCGCCCACGTCGGTCAGGACCGGCTCGATCCGTCCGCCGGCAATCTCGACCAGCAGAGCTGCGGCGCGATCGACCGCTGCGAGCGGAATCGCCGGATCGACGATGCGCTCGAAGCGCTTGCTCGCCTCACTCGGCAGCTTGTGTCGGCGCGCCGTCTTGAAGACTGCGAGCGGATCCCAGGTAGCTCCTTCGAGCAGGATGTCCGTCGTAGCCGTTCCCACCTCGGTGGTGGCGCCGCCCATGACGGCAGCCAGCGAGATGACTCCGGAATCGTCGGCGATGACAACGTCTTCGGGATCAAGCGTGCGTTCGACATCGTCGAGCGTCGTCAACTTCTCCCCCGCCTTGGCCCGACGGACCACCAGCTCGCCTTGCACCGCGGTCGCATCGAACGCGTGCAGAGGCTGACCGAGTTCGAGCATCACGTAGTTGGTGACGTCGACGGCCGGCGAGATCGGGCGAACACCCGAGAGCAGAAGTCGACGCTGCAGCCACCACGGGCTCACTGCCGCGGGATCGATACCCGTGATCTTCCGCATCACGAAACGCGACGCCTTCGACTCCGGTTCGAGACGCACCGGCCAGGCTTCACCCTCGGCCGGATGCGCGGGAACCGAAGCGGGATCGGCGTATTCGAGATCGAAACCACAGGCCAGTTCGCGGGTGAGGCCGCGGACCGAGAAGCAGTAGCCCCGGTCCGGGGTGATGTTCAATTCGATGATCGTGTCACCGAGACCGAGCAACTCGTTGCCGTCTGCGCCGGGTTCGGCGGTACCGGGCTCGAGCACCAAGATGCCCGAATGGTCTTTGCCGATACCGAGTTCCGAGACGGAGCAGATCATGCCGTCGGACACCTGGCCGTACGTCTTGCGAGTGGCGATTTCGAATCCGCCAGGCAGCACCGCGCCAGGCAGCGCAACGACGACGAGGTCACCCTCGTTGAAATTGCGGGCGCCACAGACGATGCCGCGAGTCTCGGGTTCGCCGACCTCGACCTGGCAGAAGCGGATCGGCTTCTTGAACTCGGTCAGTTCGGTGATGGAGACGACCTTGCCCACGACCAACGGGCCGTCGATCGCCTCGAGTGTGTCGAGTTCCTCGACTTCGAGTCCCACCCGGACGAATCCGGCGTCCAACTCTTCCGGGGTCACCTCCCAGTCCGGAGTTGCCCGCTGCAGGATCTCGGTCAGCCAGGATTGCGCTACTCGCACGTCTGCTCAGCTCTCTCGTTTGTCGATAAGTCTTTGTGAAGGTTCCGCGTACCGGGCATTTCGAGCACCGGGGATATCGAGCACCGGGTCGGTCAGCCCGCGGCACCGAAAGGCAGCGTGAAACGCACGTCACCTTCGACGATGTCACGCATGTCCGGGATGCCGTTGCGGAACTGCAGGGTCCGCTCGAGGCCCATGCCGAATGCGAAACCCGAGTACTCGTCGGGATCGATACCGCTGGCGCGCAGAACGTTCGGGTTGACCATGCCGCAGCCGCCCCACTCGACCCAGCCGGCGCCACCCTTCTTGTTCGCGAACCAGACGTCGACCTCGGCCGACGGTTCCGTGAACGGGAAGTAGTTGGGGCGCATACGGGTACGCGTCTCGGGGCCGAAAAGGGCACGAGCGAACGCATCGAGAGTTCCGCGCAAGTTGGCCATCGTCAGACCCTTGTCGACGGCCAGGCCTTCGACCTGCGAGAAGACAGGAGTGTGCGTCGCATCGAGTTCATCGGTGCGGAACGTGCGGCCGGGGCACACCACGTAGATCGGCACCTCACGCGAGAGCATGGTGCGGACCTGCACCGGCGAGGTGTGGGTACGCAGCACCTGACGGGAGTTCTCGGGTGCCAGGTGGAAGGTGTCCTGCATCGTGCGTGCAGGGTGGTCCGGCAAGAAGTTGAGCGCGTCGAAGTTGAAGTGCTCGGTCTCCACCTCCGGCCCCTCGGCAACTTCCCAACCCATGGCGACGAATACGTCGGCGACCTGCTCGGAAATCAGGCTGATCGGATGACGCGCCCCGACGGGGTGGCGATCGGAAGGCAGAGTGACGTCGATTGCCTCGGCAACCAACACCGCAGCGTCACGCTCGGCGAGGAGGACCTCACGA
This sequence comes from Rhodococcus sp. P-2, assembly GCF_016598535.1. Taxonomy (GTDB): domain Bacteria; phylum Actinomycetota; class Actinomycetes; order Mycobacteriales; family Mycobacteriaceae; genus Rhodococcus_F; species Rhodococcus_F baikonurensis. Next base: position 6,052,988 of record NZ_CP066779.1, read on the forward strand.
CGAGCGTCGTACGCGTTGTTGATCCGAGTGCGGAAGATGTTGACGCGCTTGCCGGCGTCCGCCTTTTCCTTGCCCGGAAGGCTGCCGAGTCCCCGGCGAGCGAGGGCGATCGGGGACTTGTCCCCCAGGTGCTCCACCTTGACGTGCGCCAGCGCGTCCAGGTCGGCGGCGTCCGCGAGCGCCTTCTCGGCGTTCTCAGCGGCAGCGGTCAACGCCTCTTCGGTGAGTACACTCGCGTCGACCTCCGGCGGTGTCGCGCCCTCATTTTTGGCCACGGCTGTGACGCTCCTGTCGCTTCTCGGTTTACTTCTCGTACTGCTTACTTCTTGTACTGCTTACTTCTTGTACTGCGAGTTACTTCTCTTACTGCGAGCGAGCATTCGAGCTCACTCGAGCTTTGTCTCTGCTCTTGTATTGTCTCAGGCTTCCGCAAATGGGATTCCGTGAGGTCTTCGCGTGCGTTTTCAGCCGTGATCGGTGGCGCGATTTTGCACTCGTGCGCTTGCGTACAGGCAAATTGCGGCCGCTGTCGCGAGGTTCAGGCTTTCGGCGCGGCCATGGATCGGAATCCGCACCCGATGATCGGCCTGGGCGGCGATCGCCGGATCGAGACCGTGAGCTTCGTTGCCGAACAGCCAGGCCGTCGGCTTGCTCAGCAACTCGTCGGCCTCGTCGAGGTCGACTTCACCGTCAGCTGCGGTCGCGAGGATTTGAATGCCGGCGGCGCGAATCTGCTCGATCACCGACACCGTGTCTCGATCGCGGACGACCGGGAGGTGAAAGAGGCTGCCCGCCGACGAACGAACGACCTTGCCGTTGTGTGGATCGACGCTGTCACCAGCGAGGATTGCCGCATCGGCGCCCACTGCATCGGCGATGCGAATGACGGTGCCGGCATTGCCTGGTTCGTTGACCTCGACCGGCACTGCGAGCAGGCGGGTGTCCTGGTGGACGGCTGCGCTCAGCGGTACATCCAGCAGATCGCTGACGACAACGAGGCCGGGCGGCGTGACGGTATCGCTCAGAGCTTTGATTGCTCGATCGGTGACAAGAGCAACACGAACTCCAGCGGTCAGCGCCCGATCGATGACGTGCTGATAACGCTCGGCCGCGTCCTCTGTGTAGAAGAGATCGTGTACCGGGCGGGTCTCGCCGTTCGAGAGTGCACCGTTCAACAGTTCGGTGACCGAGTTCTCGCCCTCGACGAGGAAACGTCCTGCTTTGCGTCGTTCTGCTGTGCGCAGGAGCTTGACAGCAGAAACGACCCGCGGAGTCCGCTCGGTGAGCGGGTCCACGGGCCGTTGCTGTGATGCGTGAATCAGGCTGCTTCTCCGGCAGGAGCGTTCACGTCGGCCGGCAGAGCGGCCTTCGCGAGTGCGACCAGGCCGGCAAAGGCCTCGGCATCGGAGACAGCGAGCTCAGCCAGGATCTTGCGGTCGACGTCGACCTCTGCCAGACGCAGGCCCTGGATGAGGCGGTTGTACGTGATGTCGTTTGCGCGAGCTGCAGCGTTGATACGCGTGATCCACAGCTTGCGGAACTCGCCCTTGCGCGCACGACGGTCGCGGTACGCGTAGGTGAGCGAGTGGAGCTGCTGCTCCTTGGCCTTGGTGTACAGACGCGAACGCTGTCCACGGTAGCCGCTGGATGCAGCAAGAATTGAACGACGCTTCTTCTGGGCGTTGACCGCCCTCTTTACGCGTGCCACTTGAAAAATCCTGTCAATCTAGGGGCTGAAAGTACGACCCCGGGTGGTCAGTAAGGGGGCGACTCAGATGCCGAGCATGCGCTTGATGCGCGGAGCGTCGTCAGGGCTGACAACAGCGACACCGTCGAGACGACGGGTAACCCTGCTGGACTTGTGCTCGAGAAGGTGGCGACGGCCGGCCTTCTGGCGCATGAGCTTTCCGCTGCCGGACACCTTGAATCGCTTCGAGGCGCCGCTGTGGCTCTTCATCTTGGGCATGGAGTCCTCAGTTCTTGTTACGTGGTGGATCTTGGGAAATCGACTAGCTGGCCGGAGCCTCGGGAGCGGCATCGCCGGTCGCCGGTGCTTCCGGAGCTGCTTCACTGGAAGCCGGTGCGGCCGTAGCCGGACGCGGAGCAGCCTGAGCCACTGGCGCCTGAGCGCTCTCCTGCGCCTTGACGCGAGTCTTGGCGCCCTTGTGCGGTGCCAGGACCATCGTCATGTTTCGGCCGTCCTGCTTTGCCGAGGTTTCGACGAATCCGAGATCTGCGACGTCTGCTCCCAGACGCTGCAGAAGGCGGTAGCCGAGTTCGGGGCGTGACTGCTCACGTCCGCGGAACATGATCGTGACCTTGACCTTGGAACCGGCTTCGAGGAAGCGAACGACGTTGCGCTTCTTGGTCTCGTAGTCGTGGTCGTCGATCTTGGGTCGGAGCTTCTGCTCCTTGATGACCGTCAGCTGCTGGTTCTTACGTGACTCACGTGCCTTCTGTGCAGCCTCGTACTTGAACTTGCCGTAGTCCATGATCTTGCAGACCGGTGGACGGGCATCAGGAGCTACCTCGACCAGGTCGAGGTCGGCCTCAAGGGCCAAGCGGAGTGCATCTTCAACACGCACGATGCCTACCTGTTCGCCGCCAGGTCCGACCAAACGAACCTCGGGAACGCGGATACGATCGTTGATGCGGGTCTCAGTGCTGATGGGGCCTCCTAGGTTGAACGGTGCGGTCTTCATGACCGCACGCAGCCCGTACCGCCCGCACCCCAACAAAAAAGCCCCGCTGTGATGATTGCTCATCCGCGGGGCCCGATGTCGACCGATCACATAAGATCCAGCTCACGCCGAAACCTATCTCCTCGACTGAGCGAGGAACCTGACGAAGAAGGATCTTCGTAATCAGGTGACCGGAACCACTGAACTGCAGTTTTACCTGCCGCGCAGAGGTGGGAGTCGGACTCCACTTGCTGCCCCCGAACAAGTCGGAGGCGGTCGTTGCAACAAGACTAACAGGTCACCGGAGATGAATGAAATCGGCGCCGCTCCGCCGTTGCCGGGAGAGGCCCGATTCAACACCGTCACGGCCTGATGGAATCCTTACATCCATGAGTGAGAACTTCGAGGCAGATCAGAACACCGACGGCGCGAATCCCGACGTCCGCGAACTCTCCGAAGTTCCCGCGGTCGAGGTCATCAGCCGCGCCGCAGTGATGCTGATGAGTTCGGCTGCCGAAAAACTCGGCCTCTCCGACGCCGACCCGTCTTCCAGCCCTTACCTGGACCTCGACGAAGCTCGTCGAGTGATCACCGCGCTTGCCGGACTGGTGACTGCGTCGGTCGAATACCTCGGCCCCCACGCCGGACCCATCCGCGAAGGCCTCCAAGCCCTGCAGCGCGCATTCCGTGAGGCCTCCTCACATCCGGACGAGCCAGGAAAGGGACCGGGCGAGAAGTTCACCGGTCCGGTCTACTGAGTTGGCAACCGCCAACAAGACACAACCGACGCCCGAGGACGTCGACGCATTCATTTCACGCGTCGACGACCGCAAGCGTGCCGACAGCGTCGAGTTGATCTCTTTGTTGTCGGCCGCGACCGGCGAGCCTGCTGTCATGTGGGGTTCGAGCATCATCGGATTCGGGGCACGGCACTACCGGTATGCGAGTGGCCACGAGGGTGACACCCCGCTGATCGGGTTCTCCCCCAGGGCCACCGCACTCACGTTGTACCTGTCGCTGAACTTCGACGACTACACCGACACACTCGCGCGCCTCGGCAAGCACAAGGTCGGCAAAGGTTGCCTCTACGTCAAACGGCTGAGCGACGTCGACATGGCCGCTCTGACCGAACTGATCACGGATTCCGTTACCGCAGCCCGCAACATGATCGACTGAACCACTCACCTTCGATGCGCAACAGGCCGAGCGTCTTCGGGCGGTTGTCCGAAGACGGTCGAATCCCGTGGTGTGAAGTGGTCGTTCGTCAGCGTGGCCCGGCGCATCCGATCGAGTCGAAACCAACGCACGGCGTCGCGCTGGCGACACCAGCCGATGAGAAACCACTGCCCACGGTCCTGCGCCAGAATGTGCGGCTCAACTGCCCGCACCGTCTCCGAACCTTCCCCATCGACGTAGTGCAACGACACGACGCGACTCTGTTCGAGACCCTGCTCTACCGCCTGCCGGTTCCTGCGCGAATCCGTCAGAGCCCCGCCGTCGCCGCGAATCCACACGCGACCACCGAGTTCGGCGACCTTGCGACGACTCTCCTCGTCCATCACGTCGAGTAGTTTCGCCAGAGCTGCTCGTCCATCCGGCGCAAACGGAGCGTCGCCGGCTGCCGTCAACGCCAACGCGATCGAAACCGCTTGCGGAACAGTGAAATTCACCGGCGGTAGAGTGGCACGACCTACGAGTCGGTATCCACCCCCGGGACCTGAGCGCGCCTCGATCGCCGCACCCGCCATCATCAGCGTCTCGATATCCCTCTTGATCGTCCGGGTGGTGACACCGAATTCCTCGGACAATCGGGAGCACGTAGTCCCTCGATCGCCCTGTCGCCGAAGTTCCTCGACGAGAGCATGCAATCTCGCAGCTCGATTCACACTCACGAGTGTCTCAGATTCCGATACCAAACGGTGACATAATCAGTGACACTCTGTTGTCACCAACCCGACTGCACTGTGATCACATGAAAACTCACATCGTTCTTGTTCCCGGATTCTGGCTCGGTTCATGGGCTTGGGATGCAGTTCTCCCCCACCTCGAGCGTCCCGATACCCGCGTGACCAGCCTGACACTGCCCGGGCTCGACGCCGTAGACACAGATCGATCAGCGGTCACCTTCGACGCCCACGTCCGTGCAGTCGTCGACGCCATATCGGACTCCGACGAGCGCACGGTCTTGGTCGTACACAGCGGCGCCGGCCCGGTGGGATACGCGGTCACCGATCGCATCCCGGATCGCGTCGCTCGGATCGTCTACGCCGACTCGGGCCCCATGCCCGACGGCGCGGCGCTGCGACCGGATCTGGCTGCTGATGTCGTCGAGATACCGCTCCCGACGTGGGCGGAACTCGAAGCAGACGGCAGCAGCCTCGAGGGACTCGACGAGAAAGCTCTCGCGGCGTTCCGCGCCAATGCGGTCCCCGAACCGGCCGGGCCCGCGCGTGAGCCGATCGTCCTGACGAACGAAAAGCGCTACCAGGTGCCGTCGACCGTAGTTTGCAGCACGTTCCCCTCCGCAGTGATCGCCCAGATGGCCGACGGGGGTCATCCGATGGCCGCCGAATTGGCGAAACTCCCCGTGACGTATGTCGACCTCCCGACCGGCCATTGGCCGATGTGGTCGCGCCCCGAAGAGCTCGCCCAGGTAATCCTCGAGGCCACCGCCTCCTGACCGAGAGAGCAATGATGCCGGGTCGATTCCGACCCGGCATCACTGCCCGACTTCCACTTGCTCACGTACTACTAGCGCACAGAAGCGGCTTTCTTCCGTGGTGCCGCCTTTTTCGCTGCAACTGCCTTCGTCGCACGTTTCTTGGTAATCGGCTTCGCCTTGGCCGGAGCGTGCTGCGCGGTGAGGACCTCACTGAGGAACTTGCCCGTGTAGCTCTCGGGGACCGCGGCAACGTCTTCCGGAGTACCTTGCGCCACAACGGTTCCGCCGCCGGATCCACCTTCGGGTCCCATGTCGACGACCCAGTCGGATGTCTTGATCACGTCGAGGTTGTGCTCGATCACGATCACGCTGTTGCCCTTGTCGACCAGACCGTTGATCACGATCAGGAGCTTGCGGATGTCCTCGAAATGCAGACCCGTGGTGGGCTCGTCGAGGATGTACACGGTGCGACCGGTCGACCGCTTCTGCAATTCGGCGGCCAGCTTGACGCGCTGCGCCTCACCACCGGACAGGGTCGGAGCCGGCTGACCCAGTCGGACGTAGCCCAGTCCGACGTCGACCAGAGTCTTGAGGTACCGGTGAATAGAGGTGACCGGCTGGAAGAACTCGGCAGCTTCCTCGATCGGCATGTCGAGAACCTCGGCGATCGACTTGCCCTTGTAGTGAACCTCGAGCGTTTCGCGGTTGTACCGAGCGCCGTGGCACACCTCGCAGGGCACATACACGTCCGGCAGGAAGTTCATCTCGATCTTCAGCGTTCCGTCGCCGGAGCACGCCTCGCAGCGTCCACCCTTGACGTTGAACGAGAATCGGCCGGGCTGGTATCCGCGGACTTTCGCTTCGGTGGTGGCCGCGAACAGGGTGCGGATCTTGTCGAACACACCGGTGTACGTGGCCGCATTCGATCGTGGAGTCCGGCCGATCGGAGACTGATCGACCTGCACGAGCTTGTCCAGCTGATCTAGACCGTTGATTCGTGTGTGACGCCCGGGCACCTGGCGTGCACCGTTGAGTTTGTTTGCCATGACGGTCGCGAGAATGTCGTTGACCAACGTCGACTTGCCCGAACCGGAGACACCGGTGACCGCAGTGAGCACACCCAGCGGGAAACTCACGTCGATGCCGTCGAGATTGTGCTCGCGAGCTCCGACGACCGTGACCTGGCGTTTGCGGTCCACCGGTCGGCGAATGGCCGGGACCTCGATGAAGTTACGACCGGACAGGTAGGCGCCGGTCAGAGATTCTTCGCACGTCAGCAGTTCTTCGTACGGTCCGCTGTGGACGACCTTGCCGCCGTGCTCGCCGGCGTACGGTCCGATGTCGACCACCCAGTCCGATGTCCGGATCGTGTCTTCGTCATGTTCGACGACGATCAGCGTGTTGCCGAGGTCACGCAGGCGCGTCAGGGTTTCGATGAGTCGCCGGTTGTCACGCTGGTGCAGGCCGATGGACGGCTCGTCGAGCACGTACAACACACCGACGAGTCCGGATCCGATCTGCGTTGCCAAGCGAATTCGCTGGGCTTCGCCACCGGACAACGTGCCCGCGGCTCGCGAGAGGGAAAGGTATTCCAGGCCGACGTCGAGCAGGAAGCCGAGGCGCGCCTGAACTTCCTTGAGGACCTGACCCGCGATTGCCTCTTCACGCGAGCCGAGAGTGAGGCTGTTCAGGAAATCCGCGCAATCGGAGATCGACAGTTCACAGACCTCGGCGATGGACTTACTGCCGAAGTCTCCCGCCGCGATAGTTACAGACAGGATTTCGGGGCGCAGGCGAGCACCACCACACGCCGGGCACGGGGTGTCGCGCATGTACCCGTCGTAGCGTTCCTTCATCTGATCGGATTCGGTCTGTTCGAGCCGGCGGTGCAAGAACGGCATCACACCTTCGAACTCCGCGTAGTAAGAACGGGTACGGCCGTACCGATTCTTGTACCGGACGTGCACCTGCTCTTCGCTGCCTTCGAGGATTGCTTTGCGGGCCTTCGCCGGCAACTTGTTCCACGGCGTCTTCATGTCGAATCCGAGAATGTCGCCGAGGCCGGACAGCAGGCGTCCGAAGTACTCGGAACTCTGGCCCATCGACCACGGCGCGATTGCACCGTCTTCGAGACTCAGGTCAGGATCGGGAACCACCAGATCCGGGTCGACCTCCTTGCGGATACCGAGGCCGGTGCATTCCGGGCAGGCGCCGTAGGGCGAGTTGAAGGAGAACGAGCGCGGTTCGAGATCGTCGATCGCGAGTGCGTGGCCATTCGGGCAGGCCAGCTTCTCGGAGAAACGACGCTCACGATCAGGTGCATTTTCTTCACGGTCGACGAAGTCGAGGACCACGATGCCTTCGGCCAATCGAAGTGCGGTCTCGACCGAGTCGGTCAGGCGCTGCTTCGAGCTCGCCTTGACCTGCAATCGGTCGACCACTACTTCGATGTCGTGCTTTTCCTGTTTCTTGAGCTTCGGCGGATCTGCGAGTGAATGGACGACTCCGTCGACGCGCACGCGCGAGTAGCCCTGGGTATTGAGCTGATCGAAAAGGTCGACGAACTCGCCTTTACGGGTACGGACTACCGGTGCGAGGACCTGGAACTTGATGCCCTCTTCCATCTCGAGCACCTGGTCGACGATCTGCTGCGGGGTCTGACGTGCGATCTTCTCACCACAGACCGGGCAGTGCGCCGAACCTGCGCGGGCATAAAGGAGCCGGAGGTAGTCGTAGACCTCGGTGATCGTGCCCACCGTCGAACGGGGGTTGCGGTTGGTCGACTTCTGGTCGATGGACACCGCCGGCGACAAACCCTCGATGAAATCGACATCGGGCTTGTCCATCTGACCGAGGAACTGACGCGCGTATGCCGAGAGTGACTCGACGTAGCGACGCTGACCTTCGGCAAAGATCGTGTCGAACGCGAGGCTGGACTTGCCGGAGCCGGACAACCCGGTGAAGACGATCAGGCTGTCTCGCGGGAGGTCGAGATCGACTCCTCGCAGATTGTGCTCACGCGCACCCCGCACGATCAGGCGATCCGCCACACCAATTCCCTTCATTGTCAATCGTCCGGGGCCGTCCCCCCGGAGAAGTCTCGAGTGGCCGCGCAAACGCGAGTCCTCGAGCGATCGTCATCGTAAGCCGAGCCACCGACACGTTTTTCTCACCAGGCGAGCCCATCGCTCTACCTGCCCCTATTCGAAGGTAGCCTGCGTTTCATGACGAATCAGCCCATCGTGATCGACGACTCCTACACCGGTCAGGTCTCCCCCGATTCTGCCCCTCAGCGGCGCACAGTCGACGGTGCCGTCATCACGAAGATGTCGGTCGGCCCCATGGACAACAACACTTACCTCGTCGTCTGTTCCGCGACCGGGAAATCTCTCCTGATCGATGCGGCCAACGAGGCCGAGAAGATCATTGCGCTCATCGAACAGGAAGCACCTGTTTTCGATTCCATCGTCACCACCCATCAACACGGCGATCACTGGTTGGCTTTGCAGGACGTCCACGCTGCCACCAAGGTGCCGACCGCCGCTCACCCTCTCGACGCGGAGGTCCTTCCCGTCACCCCGGACGTACTCCTCGAAGACGGCGACAAGGTGACAGTAGGCAATCTGAGCCTCGACGTCATCCACCTGTCCGGCCACACGCCCGGTTCCATTGCGTTGGCTCTGACCGAACCGAACGGGCAGGTTCACCTCTTCACCGGCGACTCACTCTTCCCCGGCGGCGTAGGCAAGACCGCCGACCCCGAGAAGTTCACTTCCCTGCTCGACGATGTGGAAAACAAGCTGTTCGGAAGGTACGACGACGCGACTGTCGTCTACCCCGGGCACGGCAAGGACACGACGCTGGGTACCGAGCGCCCGCACCTGGCGGAATGGCGCGAGCGCGGTTGGTGACGTTTCACCTGTTCCGTACTGGACCCCGCTAACCGACTTCCTGACTATCGACCTGTTCACCGTCGACGCAAAGTCGCGGAAGCCAGGTCGACAGAGTCCGGCCGAGTCCTTCGACCATCCGTTCCCCGAACACACACAGCGTGCGTTCCCACGGATGGCCGAAGGTCCCTTCCGTGAAGTCGTCACGACTGAATATGTAGTAGTCGCCGTTCGGATAGATCGGGACACGCCACTCCGCCAACTCTTTCGCGGCAGCATGCGCCTCCGCGTCGAAGGTGTAGCCCGGATGCTGCCAATCCAGAACGACGAAGTTGCGATCGTCGTTCCAATCGGTGACGAAACAGCGCAACGCTTCGGCGTTTATCGCATCCACGCGAGCGGCCCACGCCCCTGGAGTCGCAGCTGGCGCCGCACCCAAATCGAAGACCACGGACGGGATGGGCTCGGCGATGGCGGGCCAAGATCGTGCGTCGATGCCGGGCGTGAACCCAAAGCGCGCACGAAAGATCGCCCAGTTTCTCTCGTTCTCCTCATCCGACAGCTGTCCCCAGCCGGCAGGAAGGGTCGAGCCGAAGTTCTGAGTCATCTTGGTGGTCACAACACCATCGTGCTCGAACGGTGCGCATTGTGTGACACCTTCGAACACGCCGTATGCGGATACGCGGTAACGGATACTTCAGAACGGTGTGTCCGGATCGGTGGAGAAGTCATCGACGCAGTACAGCGCGCTTCGGCGACCAGGAATCCGTCAACCGGGTCAGGCGTCGCGGGATCGCCGAACCGGACCAATTCCTTGTGAGATCGCTAGGGTAGAAAACGAACCTACATCGGGAGGCTTGAAACATGCTGGTACGTCGAATTGCTCGTCCACTGCTTTCCACGATCTTCATCGCCGGGGGAATCGATGCTTTGCGCAACCCCGCTCAGCGAGCAGCCAAAGCGTCACCGCTGATCGACAAATCCGTCGAGACGCTGCCAGGAGCAGTGACGCAGAAGGTGCCTGCTGATCCGGAAACACTCGTCAAGATCAACGCCGCCGTCCAGATCGGCGGCGGTGCCCTGCTGGCCACCGGCAAGGCGCCGCGTCTCGCGTCGTTGGTCCTCGCGGGGAGCCTGGTACCGACCACGCTTGCCGGTCACGACTTCTGGAACGAGACCGATCCGTCGCTGCGCGCGATGCAGCGCACCAACTTCATCAAGAACGTCAGCTTGCTCGGCGGACTGATGATCGCCTCCGTCGACACCGAGGGCAAGCCGTCGCTCGGCTGGCGTGGCCGCCGCGCCGCGAAGAAGGCTCAGGCGTCTATCGCCGCGGCACTTCCGTTGGTCGCATCGCAGACCGATCACACGAGCGATCGCGTCGAACACGCTCTGTCGGTGGCGTCCGAACGCGGTTCCGAACTTGCCGAAACCGCGAAGGCGCACGGCACGGATTGGCTCGAACTTGCCAAGGAGCGCAGCTCCGAGTTCGCGGAGATCGCGAGCAAGCGTGCCGCTGAATTCGGAGAGGTCGCCAAAGAACGCGGCCCGGACATCCTCGAAGTCGCGCAGAAGCGCGGCTCCGAACTGGCCGAGACCGCACGTGAGCGCAGCGCCGAACTGGCAGAGCTGGCGAGCAAGCGCAGCTCCGAGTTCGCCGAACTCGCGCTCGAAAAGAGCAACGAGTGGGCCGAAACGGCGTCGGAGCAGACCGAGGTGCTGGGTAAGCGTGCCCGAAAGCGCGCCGAGAAGGCGCTCGAAAAGGCTCGCGCCAAGAAGGACGAATTGACGCACTAAGTGCACCGAAAACACGGTCAGGCCACCTTCGGGTGGCCTGACCTGTATCTATGCGGCAGTTCATCTGGGGGAACTAGACTGTCTTGGCGCTTTTGCAGCGCGTGAATTTCTCATCAAGCCTAGGAGATCCTTTGCCCGACGCGGACCCGTCACTGAACGAGCAAGAGCTCGAGCAGCAGTACGTGACGATGTTGTACTCCCGTCTCGACGATCTTCGAAAGTATGCCCAAACTCGCTTGAGCACGGTCCTCCTCGAGACCGGCGGAACCCCGCAAGCACGCAGTGAACGCGAATCCTTCAATGCCATGTACACCGAGGATCTCGCCAAGTACGACGCAGCCGAGAACGGAATGTGTTTCGGACGCATCGACTTCGACGACGAGCGACGCTACGTCGGCCGACTCGGAATTCTGGACACCGACAACGACTACGAAACGCTACTGCTCGACTGGCGAGCTCCGATGGCACGCCCGTTCTATCTGGCGACGCCCGCGGCGCCTGAGGGCGTCAAGCGACGACGCCATATCCGCAGTCGGAGCCGAACAGTCACCGGAATCAACGACGAATACCTGGACCTCGACGCTGCCCGAGCCGCCGGCGTGGTGACCGAAGCCGGTGGCGTCGCCGGTGAGAGCGCACTCCTGGACGCTCTGAACGCAGCGCGTACGGGTCAGATGAACGACATCGTCGAGACCATTCAGAGTGAGCAGGATGCCATCATCCGCTCCGAGCACAAAAGCGTTCTGGTGGTCCAAGGCGGTCCGGGTACCGGCAAAACCGCAGTCGCCCTTCACCGTGCCGCATTCTTGCTCTACACCTATCGTCAGCAACTGGCCAAGGCCGGTGTTCTCATCATCGGGCCCAACGCGACGTTCCTCGACTACATCAGCCAGGTCCTTCCTTCACTCGGAGAGACCGGAGTTCTGCTCTCGACGATCGGGGACCTGTACCCCGGAGTGCGTGCAACTCGTACGGATTCCCTCGCCGCCGGTGAGATCAAGGGTTCCCTCGCGATCCTCGACGTCCTCAAGAACGCCGTCCGGGATCGGCAGGAAGTTCCGTCGAAGCCGATCACCCTTCGATTCGACACGTACGACTTGAAGCTCGATCGCAAGACTGTCACCAAGGCGCGCGGGCGTGCTCGGTCGTCGCGTCGCCCACACAACCTGGCGCGCCCGATCTTCGTAGCAGCAGTCATCGAGGCGTTGGCACTGCAGATGGCCGAACTCATCGGCGGAAACCTCGTCGACGGCGGGTCACTCCTCAGTCGGGACGACATCGCCGACATTCGCGACGAGATGCGTGAGGACCCGGACATCATGTCCGCCATCGCAAAGCTGTGGCCCGAATTGTCGCCTCAGCAAATCCTCGCCGAACTGTGGACGTCTCCGGCCAGGTTGGCCAAGGCAGCGCCGCAACTCGACGACGCCCAACGCGACGAGCTTCTGCAGAGCGTCGGACCAGGCTTCAGTGCGGCCGACGCTCCCCTGCTCGACGAACTGGCCGAGATTCTCGGCGTCGACGACGCCGCCGAACGCGAACGCGCACAACGTGAATGGCGCGCGCAGATCGCCGACGCCCAGGGCGCTCTCGACATCCTCACCGGCTCTGCACCCCAGGATCTCGAGGACGAGATGGATCCCGAGATCTTGATGGCGTACGACTTGATCGACGCCAGCCAACTCGCCCAGCGCCACGATCAAGGCCAGCGCCAGACCACGGCAGAACGCGCTGCCGGCGACCGGACATGGACCTACGGTCACGTGATCGTCGACGAAGCCCAAGAGCTCTCCGAAATGGCGTGGCGAATGCTGATGCGGCGCATACCTAATCGCTGGATGACGTTGGTCGGCGATACAGCCCAGACCGGAGATCCCGCGGGAACCTCGTCCTGGCAGAAGATCCTCGAGCCTTACGTCGCCAAGCGCTGGAAGCTCACCGAACTGACCGTCAACTACCGAACTCCCTCGGAGATCATGGATGTCGCTCACCGTGTGCTCGAAGAGATCGACCCGGAGCAATCCGTACCCCGGTCGGTACGAGACAGCGGATTTGCACCGTGGGCGCTCAAGACCACTGCCGAAGAATTGGAATCGACCGTGCGCCGTTGCATCGAGTCCGAGTCGCATCCCGGTATTACCGCAGTGATCGCCGGTTCCGAGGTCGTTGCCGACCTGGCGGGCCTTGCGAGTGAGACTGTGAGCGTCCTGTCGGTCAAGGACGTCAAGGGACTCGAGTTCGACACCGTGTTGATCGTCGAACCCGCCGACATTCTCGACGAGTCACCACGCGGAATGAACGACCTCTACGTCGCGTTGACCCGAGCTACCCAGAGGCTCGGCATCATTCACGTCGAGTCGCTCCCCGCGGTTCTCGACGGCATCGAGGCAGCAGAGTTGGCCTTCGATTCGTGAGCCGCACGGAGTAGGTTCGTGCGTGACACCACGAATGGCGGTGTCACCCCAATTTGTGTCGACTACTGAAGGAATGACCCCTCGTGCTTGGCCTGCCCGCAAGTTCCGCCGCACCCATCCGCAAGATCGCTCGCGTGGTGATCGGTGTCGGGATGCTCGCGGCGGTGACAGCCGGCTGTTCGGAGGATGACTCGAGTTCGACGGCTGCTGCCGGCAGCGACGACATCGCTGCTGTTGCTGCAGCACCGACCGAAAAACCGGTAGACGAGGCCGAACGCCTGCGGGCGGCGCTCGCGTCTACCGGGGTGAAGCCCGCCTTTTCCGACGACATGTTGCAGGCGCTCGGTGACGGCGTCTGCCAGCAGCTCGCGGCCGGCACGGATCGAGAGATGATCATCGCGAATTTGCGGACGGTATCGCTGAACGGAGCAAGCGAACCGATGGTCACCACCGGAAACGGCTCGGCCGCATCGACAACACTGCCCAGCGCCGATCAGCTGGCTGAAGTGTTCGTCGATGCGGCCGAGGCCGACTACTGCCGGTAGGTCAGCGAACGGTGTGCACGATCAGAACGTCGGACGTCGCCTTGCGCGCCGCATCGGAAGGCACCGACCCGAGTAGACGCCCGGTCAACGTGTTCAATCCGCGATTTCCGACGACCAGCAAGTCGCCCTTCACCTCGTCGAGCAAAGCGAGAAGCGATTCGACGGGGGCGCCGACGACGGCGCGCTCGACGACATCCTTTGCCCCCTGGGCGTGTGCGCGCTCACGGGCCGTCCGAAGGATCTCGTACGTCGGAGCGGAACCGGTGACCTGATAGGCCTCGTTACCCAATGCGTCAGCAGCAGCGCTCACGTCCTTGGGGTCGGCCGGGTAGTACGCACAAGCGATGACAAGCTGAGCGTCCGAGCCACTGGCAATGGCGGCAGCTCTGTCGACTGCCTTCAGTGACGACTCGGAGCCATCGGTTCCTACGACAACGGTCCGGTAGGCACTCATTCATTCCTCCATGGTTACGGGACGGACGGTACGGCCGGCACCGAGCGCAACGATGTTGCACCCGCTCGACAACCGCTGCGCTGACATTAGCGGGATTGTGCCGCGGATAGTGTTATTTGCAGTACACGCCACAAGCCCACAGTGAATGTGATTCTTCGTCACAGACACATTGGTCCGGTGGTGACCACTCAGCGAAGTTTGCCGAAGCGGGGCCCGAACAGCGCCGCCGGAAAAACTTCCTGCTCGACCAAGGCGGCACGCCACGGCGTCGCCAATTCCAGCAACCGCTTGGCACCCTCCTCACCCAGCGCTTCCCACGGAGCCAGAGCGAGGTCGTCCGTCAGGTCTTCGACGACGTCACGCAAGTCCTGCCCGTCCTCGGTAAGCGCACCGGACGAACGATCCAGCAGTTCGCGGTCCTTCAAACTCTCGACGGCCTCGTCCCACTGTTCCTGCGACCATCCGCGGCGAGTCTGCGCGAACTTACGCTGAAACCCGATTCCCGTCGCGGTGTGCGTGATCAACGCGTCCAGGCCGTTCAATCCCGCGGTCTGAAGGGCCGCAATGTGTCCGTCACCGCGATACTCACGCAGCAGTGTCAGCGCGTGCCAGAAACGCAGATGAGGTTCAGCCGGCCAGTCGAGCGACGCCCAACCCGCGTACAGGGGGCGGCCATCCACTCCAGGAATGTTCTGGGCAGCGATCGACACGAGTTCGGCAGCCTCGGCCATGTCCGCCGATCCTGTCACGTCTGCACCGAACAGGCGGACGTACGCCGCGTCGATTGCCCGATACCGCGCGGCGACAACCTCTGTGGGCCTTGCCAATTCCCAGGCACGCGGGATGACACTGGCAATCAATTCAGGATTGAAGTTGAAAAAGGTAGCCGTGACGACAGTCGCGGGTGGAGCGCCGAGCGGCGCTGATCGCCCCGCGAAGTACACCATCCGGCCGGGCTCCAACCCGACGCCGACAAGTTCCTTTTCCGTCTCCGGGACGAAGTACGCCAAGGAATGGAGAAGTTCCAGCGTCCGCGCGGTCTTGCCTGCAGTCTGTGCATCCATACCTGAAACCGTAGCGGTCGAGAGCACGAACGCACGCGAGGCGACCTACTTGAGACCCGCGGCGTCCATCCCTCGGAGCTCCTTCTTCAAATCCGAGATTTCGTCTCGCAATCGCCCAGCCAACTCGAACTGAAGGTCGCGTGCAGCGTTCATCATCTGATCGGTGAGTTCCTTGACCAGATCTGCCAATTCGGCGCGAGGCATCGATTTGGTGTCGCGCCCCTCGTACACACCGGCACTGACCGCACGACCGGCCTCACCCTGCGCACGCCGACCACGCGTCGCGTTGCGACCCGAACCACCGACGTCCACGGACGCAGCAGTGTCCTCTGCCTCCTCGTACACTTGATCGAGAATGTCCGCGATCTTCTTGCGTAGAGGTTGTGGGTCGACGCCCATCTTCTCGTTGTAGGCGACCTGCTTCTCGCGTCGTCGCTCGGTTTCCTCGATGGCTTGCGCCATGGACGCGGTGATCTTGTCCGCATACATGTGCACTTGACCGGACACATTTCGAGCCGCTCGACCGATCGTCTGAATGAGACTGGTGGAGCTACGCAGGAAGCCTTCCTTGTCGGCATCGAGAATCGCGACCAACGACACCTCGGGAAGGTCGAGTCCCTCACGAAGGAGGTTGATGCCGACCAGCACGTCGTACTCCCCCAGGCGGAGCTGCCGGAGCAACTCGACTCGTCGGAGCGTATCGATATCCGAGTGCAAGTATCGGACGCGAATACCGAGTTCGAGAAGGTAATCGGTCAGATCTTCCGACATCTTCTTGGTCAACGTCGTGACCAGCACACGCTCGTCGCGTTCCGCTCGCTCGCGGATTTCGTGAACGAGATCGTCGATCTGTCCCTTGGTCGGTTTGACGATGACCTCAGGATCGATCAATCCGGTCGGGCGAATCACCTGCTCGACGAACTCACCGCCTGACTGGCCGAGCTCGTACTTACCGGGTGTCGCCGACAAGTAGACGGTCTGACCGATCCGCTGACTGAATTCTTCCCAGGTCAAAGGGCGGTTGTCAGTTGCCGACGGCAACCGGAATCCGAACTCGACCAGGTTGCGCTTGCGCGACATATCGCCCTCGTACATGGCGCCGATCTGCGGAACGGTCACATGTGACTCGTCGATGACCAGAAGGAAATCTTCGGGGAAATAGTCGATCAGAGTTGCGGGGGCGGTTCCAGGGCCACGGCCGTCGATGTGCCGCGAGTAGTTCTCGATGCCGGAGCAGAATCCGACCTGTTTGATCATCTCGAGGTCGTACTGCGTTCGCATGCGCAGACGCTGCGCTTCGAGGAGCTTGCCCTTGCCTTCGAGTTCGGCGAGTCGCTCTTCGAGTTCCGCCTCGATGTCCTTGGCCGCACGCTCCATGCGTTCAGGGCCGGCGACGTAGTGCGTCGCCGGGAAGATTCGGACCGTATCGACCTGGCGAACGATGTCCCCGGTCAATGGATGGAGGTAGTACAGCGCCTCGATCTCGTCGCCGAAGAATTCGATGCGAACTGCCAACTCTTCGTACGACGGAATGATCTCGACCGTGTCGCCGCGCACGCGGAACGAACCTCGTGTGAACGCCATGTCGTTGCGGTTGTACTGGACATCGACGAGCAGGCGCAGGAACGCATCGCGTGGTACCTCGACACCGACGTCGAGCTGAATCGAGCGATCGAGATACGACTGCGGAGTACCGAGGCCGTAAATGCACGAGACCGAGGCCACCACGACCACATCCCGTCGTGACAGAAGGCTGGACGTTGCCGAGTGACGGAGCCGCTCGACATCGTCGTTGATGGACGAATCCTTCTCGATGTAAGTGTCCGTCTGGGCGATGTACGCCTCGGGTTGGTAATAGTCGTAGTACGAGACGAAGTACTCGACCGCATTGTTGGGGAGCATTTCCCGCAACTCGTTCGCGAGCTGAGCCGCCAAGGTCTTGTTCGGGGCCATCACCAGAGCCGGGCGTTGCAGCTTCTCGATCAACCACGCAGTCGTGGCCGACTTACCGGTACCGGTCGCACCAAGGAGGACAACGTCCTTCTCCCCCTCGTTGATCCGTTTTTCCAGTTCGGCGATGGCCGCCGGCTGATCGCCGGCCGGTTCGTACGGGCTGACGACCTCGAAGCGCGCGTCTGAGCGCTCGATGTCACCAACCGGCCGAAACTCGGAATGCGCGACCACGGGATGTTCGGAAGCAAACGCCATGAAACCAGGGTAAGCGCACCCACCGACACAATGCCTGCTCGTCCGCGTTCAGCCGAAAACGCAGTTCGGCGGTAGGTTCATCGATCATGAGCGACGAACGTCCCCACATTCACCGACCGAAGGTCGAAACCTTCGACATCGCAGCTCGCACCAACGTCGATCCCAAGGGTTTCGTTCGCCCGGTCGAGCACTACCGCGAGAAACCGTGGGGGCTGTACATGGCGCGCCACGCCGACCATCCCCAGTTTCACTACCTGGAGTCCTGGATCATCCCCGAACTCGGAATTCGAGCATCGATACTCCACTTCACACCCGAGCACGTCCGTGACTGGGACTTCTACGTCGACATCGGCGAATTCACCCGCGGCGAGCATGTGTGGACCTCAGAGGACCATTACCTCGACCTGGTCGTGCAGACCGGACACAGCATCGAATTACTTGACGTCGACGAACTTCTCGAGGCGAACACCGCCGGGATTCTCGACCTGAAGACCTCGGAACGCGCAATGTTGAATGCCGCGCGGGCAATCGACGGCATCGCCGCCCACGGTCACCACCTCGACGCCTGGCTGGGCGCGTTGGGAATGCCGGTCACGTGGCGCTGAGCGGTCAGAGCGACCAGCCTGATTTCTCGGCCCACTCCCACGCCCGGTGGAAGGCGGCGTCGAACCACGGGGTCTTGACTCCCAGGTAGGCGTCGATCGCCGAGGCGTAGTCGTCGATGCCTGCGGCACTCTCGGCTGCCTTGACCTTGAGTTCGGCGTACTCGGCACGCGCCGACGGATCGGCGCGAAGCCAGTCGCGGAAGAGGATCGCGAACTGCTGACCGGGCCAACCGTCCACCCGAATATGGATGTTCGCGCGACGCCCTGGATCGGCACTGCCGTGAATCCGCTTTGCCCACACCGCCGGATCGGTCTCGCCGCCGAGGTACGACGGTTTCGGGTCGTCGGCGACGATGTGCTCGATCCGGGGGAACCCGGCAGCCGCCAGATCTTCCGCGAGGTCGTCGGCAACACCGAGGTGCTCGACGGTGATCTGAATGTCGATCACGTCCTTGGCATCGAGACCCGGCACTGCGGTCGACCCGATGTGATCGATACGGAGCGCGCGGTCACCGGAAGCCAGCGACAACCGGCCGATGATTCGTTCGGCCTGTGCCGGCCACGACGGGTCGGCTGGAGTCAGCTCCGGCAGTGCGCGTACTACCGTGCCCTCGCGGAGGTTCTTCTCGAAAGGTACAAGTCGATTCGCCCACAGATCGCGGACCACGTCGTCGAGTGAACCCGGCTCTCCGCTGTTGTCGAGCCACACGTCGGCAACAGCACGACGCTGATCGTCGTTTGCCTGCGCTGCGATTCGCGCACGAGCGTCGGACTCCGGCATGCCGCGCGAGCCCACCAAACGTCGAACTCGTTCCTCCTCGTCGACGTAGACGATGACGACCAGATTGAATGCCGGCGCCATCGAACCCTCGACCAACAGCGGAATGTCTTGAACGAGCACTGCATCGGACGGCGCAGACGAGATCTGCTCCATCGTCCGCGTACCGATCAACGGGTGGAGGATGCCGTTGAGAGTGCCGCGCGATGTGTCGTCGGCAAACGCCAACGAGGCCAGCGCAGGTCTGTTGAGGCTGCCGTCCTCGGACAGAATCCCGTCGCCGAATGCATCGACCAGAGCGGCAAGGCCAGGAGTGCCGGGCTCGACCACTTCTCGGGCGATCAGGTCGGCATCGACGATGACGGCTCCCAGTTCGCTGAGGATTTTCGACACTGTCGACTTACCGGCTCCGATGCCTCCAGTGAGGCCTACTCTCAACACACTCGACAGTCTCTCATCTCCGCGCCCGAGAGATCGAGACACGCCTACCGATCGAACACGCCGGGGCATTCGAGGCTCAAATACCACAATTTCGGTGACTGTGCGGTTATGTTCTAGCGAACGCACCTGTACCTGCACCTTCTCGAGAAAGTGGACGCCATGCGAGCAGATCGCGACCATCACGGTCAGCACCGCCTCGGAATGCCGAACGGCGTGCACTGCATAGAGTTTCCCGAAGTTGCTTTTGCCCTGGCAGAGCACCGTCGTACGTGGTTCACGATGCTCGTGAGCCAAGGCCGACACAGCTTCGCGTCGATGCGTAAGCGCACAGCCGAAGCGACCGCCACCTACTGGGTGCCTGCTCCCGCAAACTGAGTTCTCTTCACGAAGTACAAAATGACCGGCAACCCTTCGGTGCCGGTCATTTTTGTGTTCACTCACTGAATTCTTTGTGTGCAAGTGACACTTGACAGAGAAAAGAACCCCGCCCCTGCACGTGCAGGGGCGGGGTTCTTCACAGATCTCGCTTGATCAGATCAAGCGGTAATCCTTATGCGTTGCCCGACAGCTTCTCGCGAAGTGCGGCGAGCTGTGCATCGCTGGCGAGCGATCCGCCAGCGGACTCTGCCGGAGCGGAGCCGGCAGCAGCCGGAGCCTCAGCATCATCTGCAGCAGCCGTCTCCGAGGAGTAGCCGGCAGCAGCGGTGGCAGCCTCAGCGGCCTCGTCTGCAGCGGTCTTCTCCATCTGAGTGGTGTGCATCTTGTGGCGACGCTCAGCCTCGGCGTAGCGGTTCTCCCACTCTTCACGCTGCTTGTCGAAGCCCTCGAGCCATTCGTTGGTCTCGGGATCGAAGCCCTCGGGGAAGATGTAGTTGCCCTGCTCGTCGTACGAGTCGGCCATGCCGTACTTGGACGGATCGAACTCGGCGTTGTAATCCTCGTTGGCCTGCTTCAGCGACAGCGAGATACGACGACGCTCGAGGTCGATGTCGATGACCTTGACGAGGGCATCGTCGCCGACGCCGACAACCTGGTCCGGAACCTCGACGTGGCGCTCAGCGAGCTCCGAGATGTGAACGAGGCCTTCGATTCCCTCTTCGACGCGCACGAATGCACCGAACGGAACCAGCTTCGTGACCTTGCCGGGCACGATCTGGCCGATGGCGTGCGTGCGGGCGAACTGACGCCACGGGTCTTCCTGCGTTGCCTTGAGCGACAGGGAGACGCGCTCGCGGTCCAGGTCGACGTCGAGAACCTCGACGGTGACCTCGGTGCCGACCTCGACAACCTCGGACGGGTGATCGATGTGCTTCCAAGACAGCTCGGAAACGTGAACCAGACCGTCTACGCCGCCCAGGTCCACGAATGCACCGAAGTTGACGATGGAGGACACGACGCCCTTGCGGACCTGGCCCTTCTGGAGCTGGTGCAGGAATTCGCTGCGAACCTCGGACTGAGTCTGCTCGAGCCATGCACGGCGCGACAGGACCACGTTGTTGCGGTTCTTGTCGAGCTCGATGATCTTGGCCTCGATCTCCTTGCCGACGTACGGCTGGAGGTCGCGGACGCGACGCATTTCGACGAGCGAAGCGGGGAGGAAGCCACGAAGACCGATGTCAAGGATGAGGCCGCCCTTGACGACCTCGATGACGGTGCCCTTGACGGCCTCGTCCTTCTCCTTGAGCTCCTCGATGGTGCCCCAGGCACGCTCGTACTGAGCGCGCTTCTTCGACAGGATCAGTCGACCTTCTTTGTCCTCCTTGGTGAGGACGAGAGCCTCGACCGCATCTCCCACGGAGACGACCTCGTTGGGGTCGACGTCGTGCTTGATGGAGAGCTCACGAGAAGGGATGACGCCTTCGGTCTTGTAACCGATGTCGAGCAGAACCTCGTCGCGGTCGACCTTGACGATGGTTCCTTCGACGATGTCACCATCGTTGAAGTACTTGATCGTGGCATCGATGGCGGCGAGGAAGTCCTCGGCGGAGCCAATGTCGTTAATGGCAACCTGCGGCGAGGTGACGGTTGTGGAGGGCATATGTTGAATTGCTCCGGACGAGTTGTGGTCGGTTGATGGATTTTGTCGGACGAGATGCGCAACTGTGGCGTACAAATGTTGGAAGTACTTTGTGAAGTACTTGATCGAAGTACCCAGCTGCATCAATTACGAACAACCGAATACCGGATCACATTCCACACCGCGGAAGCGCACCGCGAGCTCTCTCGGTCCGACTGATTCCGAGACCTTGGTAAAGATCTCGTATAGACAATCGGTCGGATGACAGACACTCGCGTGAGTAAGACTACGCGTCGGCTATCTTGCCGGGCAAACCCGGGTACCCTGCGCCCGCGTCACCCGTTCTACTGTGTTGTTCATGTCTGACGAGCGCCATGCCGCCGCCAATTCCATTCTCGGTACCAGCGGCGTCGGCCGGGTCCGTGTCGATTCGAGTGCCAGCGACCGCGCCAGCCGTGCGTGGTGGGACGCCGACGCCGACGATTACCACCGAACCCACGGCGAGTTTCTGGGCGTGAACAGCGCCGAAGGTGAATTCGTCTGGTGCCCCGAAGGGCTGCACGAGGGCGATCACCACCTGCTCGGCGACATAGTCGACAAAGACATATTGGAAGTGGGTTGCGGCTCGGCGCCGTGCGCCCGATGGCTCGCCGGACACGGTGCTCGGGCTGTCGGTCTCGACATCTCGATGGGGATGCTCGCCCGCGGGCAGGACGCGATGAATGCCGGCGGACCGGCAGTCCCGTTGATTCAGGCGAGTGCAGAACTCCTGCCGTTCGCCGACGAGAGTTTCGACATCGCCTGCTCGGCGTTCGGTGCTGTGCCGTTCGTGGCCGATTCGCAGCAGGTGATGAACGAAGTCGCCCGGGTTCTGCGGCCCGGCGGATCGTGGGTCTTTGCCGTCAACCATCCGATCCGATGGATCTTCCCCGACGATCCCGGGCCAAAGGGCTTGACCGCGACCCTCCCCTACTTCGACCGCACCCCGTACGTCGAGGTCGACGACAACGGAGTCCCCACCTACGTCGAGCATCACCGCACCATCGGCGACCGGGTTCGCGAGATCGTCGCGGCCGGACTCCAGGTCCGCGACATCATCGAGCCCGAATGGCCGGAGTGGTTGGACCGCGAATGGGGACAGTGGAGTCCCCTGCGCGGCCAACTCTTTCCGGGCACTGCAATTTTCAGCGCCGTCAAACCCTGACGGCTACAGCAGCTTCGACAGGAACGCCTTGGTCCGATCGTGCTGCGGATTGGCCAGGAGTTCCCGCGGCTCGCCTGCCTCGACCACAACTCCCCCGTCCATGAACACCAACTGGTCTGCGACCTCGCGGGCGAAACCCATCTCGTGGGTGACGACCACCATCGTCATGCCTTCTTTGGCCAACTGCTTCATCACGGTGAGAACTTCACCGACGAGTTCGGGGTCGAGCGCGGACGTCGGCTCGTCGAACAGCATGAGCTTCGGGTCCATCGCGAGAGCGCGAGCGATGGCAACTCTTTGCTGCTGACCGCCCGACAACTGGGCCGGGTAGGCGTTGGCTTTGGCGCTCAACCCGACCTGATCGAGGAGATCCTTCGCGCGTTCGACGGCCTTCTTCTTACTGACGCGCTTGACCTGCGTCGGCGCTTCGATGATGTTCTCGAGAGCGGTGCGGTGCGGAAACAGATTGAAGTGCTGAAACACCATCCCGATGTCGCGGCGTTGTTTGGCCGCTGCTCGTGGGTGCAGTTCGTACAGTTTGCCGTTCTTCTCCGAGTAGCCCACCAGGTCGCCGTCGACGTACAGTCGGCCGGCGTTGACCTGCTCGAGGTGATTGATGCAGCGCAAGAACGTCGACTTGCCCGAACCGGACGGCCCGACGAGGCACAGGACCTGGCCGGGGTCGATCTCGAGCGAGATCCCTTTCAGGACCTCCACTGCGCCGAAGTTCTTACAAACTCGGTCTGCTTTCACCATCGGTGTCATTTGCGTTCTCCTCCGGGGGTATCCGGAAGCGTTTCCACTACCGTAGCTTTGCCTTGAGCGTCGGCGAGTGCCTGAAGTTGGCGCGTGGTCAGCACACGTGAAGCGCCCTTCGAGTAATGCCGCTCGACGTAGTACTGCCCGATCATGAGCACGCTGGTGATTGCGAGATACCACGTAGCTGCGACCATCAACAACGGAATCGGCTCGAAGTTCGCGCCCGATATGTCACGCGCGCGGCCGTACAGCTCGTAGCTGTAAGGGACCGCCGTCACCAGCGATGTCGTCTTGAGCATGCTGATCACTTCGTTGCCGGTCGGCGGGATAATCACGCGCATTGCCTGCGGCAGCACCGTTCGACGCATCGTCTGACTCCACGTCATACCCAATGCAACAGATGCTTCGGTCTGGCCCTCGTTGACCGAACTCACGCCGGCACGGACGATCTCGGCCATGTAGGCGGCCTCGTTCAATGCCAAACCGATCACCGCAAACAGAAACGCTGCCTGCAAGTCCTGGAGATTGATGTGCGCGAACTGATGCACGAAGGGGATGCCGAGATCGATGCTCTTGTAGATCGACGGAAACAAGCCCCAGAAGACCAACTGGACGTACACCGGGGTGCCGCGAAAGATCCACAGATAACCCCAGGCAGCGGCGCGAAGCACCGGATTGGGAGAGAGTCGCATCACTGCCAGAATCACGCCGAGGACGATTGCGATCACCATTGCCAGCACCGTGAGCTGGATCGTTGTCCACGCACCTGCGGAAATACGTTTGTCGAACAAGTACTGACCGTAAGTCCCCCACGCAAATGCTTCGTTGGTCGCCGCGCCGTAAACGAAGAGTCCGAAGAGGACCACGACGACCACCGCGGCGATCCAACGACCAGGCCTACGTAGTGGGATCGCCTTGATCGGCACCGGATCGCCGGTCTCAGTTGTTGTCATGTTCATCAGCTCTCCGCGCCGTTGATCTTGGATACTTCGATGACGCCGGCCTCGACACTCCAGGTCTGCGCGATCTGTTGATAGACGCCGTTGTCGATCAGATACTGCATTGCCTGCTGCAGGGCGGGTCCAAGGGCGGAACCCTTCACGATCGGCCAGCCGTAAGGCGCCGAATCAAAGGGTTCTCCCGCAGCTTCCATCCGGCCCTTGCTCCGTTTGATCGCATAGCCGGTCACTGGCGAATCAGCGGACAGCGCGTCGACTCGACCGAGAATGAGCGCGTTGGCCGCGTCGTCCTGGCTGTCGTACTTGATCTTGTCGATCGGGGGCTTGCCCTCGGCCACGCATGCCTCGCTCTTGGCAGGCACCTCGTCGATGTCCTCGGTGGTCGTGGTCTGCACCGCCACTCGCAGCCCGCATGCGTTGTTCGGATCGACTGGCTTGTCCGGCCGTTGCGCCCACTGGATACCCGCGCTGTAGTACGTGACGAAGTCGACCGTCTTCTCGCGCTCCTTGGAGTCGGTGAACGAGGACATGCCGAGGTCGTAACTTCCAGACTGGATAGCGGGGATGATCTTGTCGAAGTCGGCTTGGTTGAAGACAGCTTCGACCCCGAGCACGGCGGCAACGGCATTCATCAGGTCGACGTCGAAACCGACGATCTTGCCATTCTCGTCTTTGAATTCGTTTGGGGCGTACGGAATGTTGACGCCGACCTGCAGCTTGCCCGAATCCGTGACCTTGGGCGGCAGAAGTGCGGCGATCTCGGGCACCTTCTGGATATCGAGCGGCGGTCCTTCGGGAACGAGACCCTCGTTGTTGGTGACACATCCGCCGCACAGTGCGACGATCAAGCCCACCAACAGGACTCGCACCACGTTGGCGCGCAAACGCCCGCCGCTGCTCGAGCCATAACTCACGCCACGAGGCCTTGGTGCCCGTGCGTTTTCATCGACCACGACTCTGCTCTCCACTCGTCGATCGCCGCACTTGCAACGTCCATCCGAAATTCAGTCGAACGGTAGGTTACGGCAGGAGTTCCACCGTCGCCGACTTCGCAAGATTCCGGCCTGTCGTACAAGAATCAGCGACGCAGAGTGTGTGCGTACACGACTTCGGAAAATTCGCTGGTCGATGCCAAACCGCCGAGGTCGGCGGTCGCGATGCCCGACGCGATGGTCGTGCGAACGGCATCTGAAATCCGGCGTGCTGCCGCAGACAACAACCGATCTCCCCGTGCATCACCGAGCCAGTCGAGCATCATCGCGCTGGAGAGGAACAGTGCCGTCGGGTTCGCCCGGTTCTTCCCGGCGATGTCGGGTGCTGCACCATGCGCAGCCTGAGCCATGACCTGTGTCTCGGAAGCGTTGATCGACGGCGCGGTTCCGAGTGAACCGGACAGCTCGCCCGCCAGATCGGACAGAATGTCGCCGAACATGTTTTCGGTCACCACGACATCGAAGTCGCCGCCGCGCCGAACCAGGTGCGCCGCCATCGCGTCGACGTGCTCGTCGTCGACGACCACGTGTGGGAACTCTGCGGCGACGGTTCTGCAGGCGTCGCGGAAGAGGCCGGTGGTCAGCGTGAGGACGTTCGCCTTGTGGACGATCGTGACGTGACTGCGCCGACGCGACGCCAACGCGAAGGCAGTGCGTGCGATCCGTTCACACGCACTGCGGGTGAACACACCGACGGCCAGCGCGATGTCGGGCGTCGGCATGAATTCGCCGCTGCCGACCGCCATGTTCCGATCCGCGTACAACCCCTCGGTGTTCTCGCGGACGATCACCAGATCCATGTCGGGGACCATCGCCTTGACGCCGGGGAACGCTGCTGCCGGTCGGATGTTCGCGAACAACTCGAACTTCTTCCGGATGACGCCACCGGGGGTGAGTTGTCCGCGAAACCTCTCGGGATACGACGCGCTGTCATGGGGTCCGAGGATCCAGCCCTGCAGCTGCCCCAACGCATCGATGGTCTCGTCGGGAATCGGCGTGCCATGAGTGTCGATGGCTGCATTCCCGAGCGGAAGCTCGACCCACTCGACGGGAGGAGCATGAACCGATGACAGCGCCGCATCCACGATCTGCCGTGTCGCCGGGACGATTTCGTGGCCGATTCCGTCGCCGTGCATGAGTCCCAGCCGCATGGCCGGAGTACCGATTGCGCTCGCACCTGTCATCAGGCAATCATTGCTCACCATGGTCCAGTCGGTGGAATTGCTCCTCGATCCGGCGAGCGAGTCGGCAGTCCGAGCACAATGGCAGCTTCTCGCCGACGCCGGACTACCAAGTCAGGCGTCCCATCACGGCCCGTCCAACCGCCCGCACATAACGCTGTTCGTCGCCCGCGAGATCCCCGCGGAGATCGACGAACAGTTGAAACGGCGCTTCTCGGCCCCGGACTTCGAAGTCCGACTCGGCGGCTACGTCGTGTTCGGCGGCAAGCAGATGGTCTTGGCGCGCTCGGTCATTCCTTCGCGCGCGCTCCTTCACCTGCACCGGGAAATAGCCGAAGCCACAGCTGGCTCGACGGCACTTCCCGCCCACGTCGAGCCCGGCGGGTGGACGCCGCATGTGACGCTCGCCCGACGCGTCGAACCTGCACGTCTGGGTGAAGCCATCGGCTTGGTCGGTACCGACGTGATTCTCGGGCACAGCGGCGCGATCAGGCGCTGGGACGGTGAACGGAAGACGGAATGGTTACTGACGCCGCCGCTGTGACAGAGCGGGTTGCACGTCGGGTCACCAGGATTCCCGCGATCACCGCCAGCGCACCAACCGGCTGATTCCAGCCAACGCCTTCGTCCAACACGATTGCGCCGAGCGCGACGCCCACCACTGGACTGAGGTAAGTGACGGTGGACGCCGCTGTCGGCCCCCACCCGCGAACGACGTTGGTGTTCCAGATGAATGCGAGTCCGGTCCCCAGTGCGCCCAGTGCGATCATCGACAAGACAACTGCCGGCGTGAGGTGCATCGGCGTGCTTGCGACGATCGGAGAGGCCAGAACCATCACGAAAGCGCCGATACTGATCTGCATAAGCGCGACCGCACGAGTGTCGACACCGAGCGGAAGCACGAAACGTCTGAGGTAGACAAACGAAATGCCGTACGACGCAGTCGCTCCCAGGCAAGCGACCTGAGCACTCACACTTCCGGCGACGCCGAGATTCCACGGCGCCAACACGATCAGCACTCCACCGAATCCGAGAAGCAACCCCAGCGACTTGTATCGCGTCAGCGTTTCCCCCGGCAGAAAGGCAAGGGAGACAGCCATTGTCATCAGCGGCGTGGTGGCGTTGTAGATGCTCGCGAGCCCCGAGGACATGTTCTGCTCCGCCCAACTGAACAGCAGCCATGGCACGATGCATTGCGTCGCTGCGAGAAGCGCCATGTGCTTCCAGACGCGAAATTCCCGCGGTAGGCCGATCCGGCTGACCGCTGACACGAGAATCAGCGCGAGCGCACCGAAGACCAAGCGCCACAGAACCACCTGCGTGAAGGACAGACCTTCGAGCCCGATCTTCATGAAGAGGAAACTGGCTCCCCACACCAGCGCAGCTGCGGTGTATTGAATGGCCAGACTTGCCCTCAAAGGGTGAAGTCTCCATGCGGACTGACATCGTGACGAGTGTCGGGTGTGCGTCCGGCAAGAGCTAGTACGTTCAGGACCAGTAGGACCAGGAGGCTGACGACGATGATTGCCATGTGTACAGCCTGACGGAATGTCCGACACAGCAATAGTGGCAGAAAAGCCAGACTTGGACGATTTTCTGCCACTTCGCCCTTTTTCTGTCACACTCGAAAGATGCTCGCGAAAGTGGTGGTCCCACTGATGCCGATGACCGAGGCGTTCGAACTCGGTGTGGCATGTGAAGTATTCGGCTTCGACCGATCCGACGACGGCCTCCCGACTTACGACTTCTCTCTGATCGCCGCTGTTCCGGGCCCGATCCGAACGCGCTTCGGCTACACCATCGATGTTCCGTACAACCTCGATTCCCTCGACGACGCCGATCTCATCGTCGTTTCCGCCGGCGGAACCTACGACGCAGGCGACGCCTACATGTGTTCACCGAGTCCCGACTCGAGTGTCGATCCCCTGTTGGTCAAACTGCGTGAGGCTGTAGCCCGCGGCGCCAAGGTGGCCAGCCTGTGCACCGGAGCGTTCGTCCTCGGGGCGGCAGGACTCCTGGACGGCAAGCGATGCACGACGCATTGGCGTCACGCAGAAAGGCTGGCGCAGACGTATCCGGAAGCCAAGGTCGATCCGGACGTGCTGTACGTGGACGAGGATCCGGTGTTCACCAGCGCAGGCACTGCGGCAGGAATCGACTTGTGCCTGCACATCGTGCGGAAGGAACAGGGTTCTCGCGTGGCCAACGGCATCGCGAGACGGATGGTGGTGCCACCCCACCGCGACGGTGGGCAGGCCCAGTACGTCGCCACTCCCCTCACCTCGACGCCGAGTGCAACCCTTGCTCCACTCCTCGACTGGATGACGGAGAATCTCGCCCTCGATCTCACTGTCGGTATGGTCGCGGCCCGAGCGAACATGTCCGCTCGCACGTTTGCCCGCCGTTTCCAAGCGGAAACGGGAACGACTCCCGCCCGATGGCTCAGTGATCAGCGGGTACTGGCCGCCCAGCAACTCCTGGAGAATTCGGATCTCTCCGTCGACGTCATCGCAGAACGCGTCGGTTTCGGCGGCGGCGCCGTGCTTCGCCAGCACTTCATCCGGCTTCGCTGCACCACGCCCCAGGCCTACCGCCGGACGTTTCGGGCGACCGAGAACGCAAGCTGAAAACGGCTCAGGGAAGAATCAGCGGTTCCGGGGCGTTGCACACACCAACAGCCCGCACAATGGAAAGGACCCCTGTGGCCACCCAGACACTCACCCAGCAGAACTTCGACGAAACGATCAACGGCAGCGACGTGGTCCTCGTGGACTTCTGGGCCTCCTGGTGCGGCCCGTGCCGCCAGTTCGCGCCTACGTTCGAAGCCTCTTCGGAGAAGCACGCCGACGTCGTACACGCAAAGGTCGACACCGAGGCCGAGCAGGGAATCGCTGCGGCCGCCAACATCCGCTCGATCCCCACGATCATGGCTTTCCGCGAAGGCGTGCTCGTGTTCAACCAGGCCGGCGCTCTTCCCGCCGCTCAGCTCGAAGAGCTCGTCACTCAGGTCAAGGCACTCGACATGGACGAGGTCCGCAAGCAGATCGCAGAGCAGACCGCTTCAGCTGAATAGCGAAAGAGAGCGCGCTCTGAATCGAATTCGATTCGGAGCGCGCTCTTTTCGTGGCCAGACTGTCTTGAAGCCGACTCAGTGAGCCGCGCTGTCCCAGCTTCGACCGGTTCCCACCGAAACATCCAGGGGTACCGACAACTCGATGGCTGTGGCCATCTTGTCCTTGACCAGTGCGGTGACTTCCTCCAACTCGGAGGCGACCACTTCGAGCACCAATTCGTCGTGCACCTGCAACAGCATGCGCGACTTCAATCCGGCGTCGGCGAGAGCCTTCTGAACATTGATCATCGCAACCTTGATGATGTCGGCTGCGGTGCCCTGGATCGGCGCATTCAGGGCAGCACGTTCGGCGACCTCACGACGCTGACGGTTGTCGCTGTTGAGGTCCGGCAGGTAGCGACGACGACCGTAGAGCGTCGAGGTGTAACCGTCCTTACGTGCCTGCTCGACCACCGCGTGGAGGTAATCCCGCACGCCGCCGAAGCGAGCGAAGTACGCATCCATCTGCTGCTTCGCTTCTTCGGTCGAAATCTTCAGCTGCGACGCCAAACCGTAGGCACTCAGCCCGTACGCCAGACCGTAAGACATCGCCTTGACCCGGCGCCGCAGTTCAGGTGTTACCTCTTCGATCGGTACACCGAATGCGCGCGAGCCGACAAAGCTGTGCAGGTCCTCACCGGTGTTGAATGCCTCGATCAGTCCCTCGTCGCCTGACACGTGCGCCATGATGCGCATTTCGATCTGGCTGTAGTCGGCAGTGAGCAGAACGTCGAAACCCTGCCCGACTACGAATCCGTCGCGAATCTCGCGTCCCGCGTCGTTTCGCACCGGGATGTTCTGCAAGTTCGGATCGGTCGACGACAGACGCCCGGTTGCGGCAACCGTCTGGTTGAACGTCGTGTGGATGCGACCGTCTTCGGCGACTGCCTTGAGAAGACCGTCGACGGTCACCTTCATACGCGTCGCATCACGGTGCGCGAGAAGGTGTTCGAGGAACGGGTGTCCTGTCTTGTCGAACAGACCTTGCAACGCCTCGGCGTCGGTGGTGTAGCCCGTCTTCGTCTTCTTGGTCTTGGGCATGTCGAGTTCTTCGAACAAGACCACCTGCAACTGCTTCGGCGAACCCAGGTTGATCTGCTTGTCGATCACCTCGTACGCGGAATTGGCGGCGTCGGCGACCTGGGAGGCGAAACGGCTCTGAAGATCATGCAGATGCGCGCTGTCGACGGCGATGCCGGTGGCCTCTATCTGAGCGAGCTCGATCGTCAACGGCAGTTCCATGTCGGAGAGCAGCGACTTGGACTCGATCGACTCCAACTCGGTGTCCAGCGCAGCTGCCAAGTCGAGAACGGCCTGAGCGCTGAGCATCGCGGTCTCGGCCGCTTCGGCATCGAGCTGTTCGGTGTCGTCGAGCAGTGAAAGCTGTTCCTGTCCGGATGTTTCGGCGCGAAGTTCGCGCTTGAGGTAGCGGAGCGAGAGGTCGTCGAGGTTGAAGCTGCGCTGTCCCGGCCGGACGAGGTATGCGGCCAGAGCGGTGTCGCTGGTCAGTCCACCGAGCGTCCAACCCCGCCCACGCAGAGCGTGGATCGCCCATTTGGCTTCGTGCAGGGCCTTCGGCTGCGATGGGTCGGCGAGCCAATCACCTAGAGCTGCTTCGTCTTCCGACGTTGCCGTCGATGCCGCGATGTATGCACATTCACCGTCCGAGGCCGCGATCGCGAGCGCAGTGACGTCGCCGGCAAACGGAGTTCTGGTTCCGAGCACCGTCACGCCGTGACGCTCACCGGTTCGCGCGTGGGCGTCGAGCCACGCGGCAACCGCACCCGGGGCGAGTGCGTCGCCGCTGACCTCGAACCCTTCCTCTGCTTCGGGCTCGGACGACGACAGGGTGGCGAACAGCCGATCGCGGAGAACCTTGAACTCGAGATCGTCGAACAACGCATGAATCTTCTCGCGGTCCCACGGAGCCAACACCAACTGCTCGGGCGTGTACGGCAACGGAACGTCGCGAACCATCTCGGTGAGCTGACGGTTGAGCAGGACGTTCGCGAGGTTCTCGCGTAGCGAGTCCCCCACCTTGCCGCGAACCTTGTCCACGTTGTCGACCAGTCCCTGCAGGTCGCCGTACTCACGGATCCACTTGGTGGCGGTCTTCTCGCCGACGCCGGGGATGCCGGGGAGGTTGTCACTCGGGTCGCCGCGCAGGGCAGCAAAATCCGGATACTGCGACGGGCTGAGGCTGTACTTCTCCTCTACCGCAGTCGGCGTGAATCGGGTGAGCTCCGAGACGCCCTTCTTCGGGTAGAGCACAGTGACGTTGTCGGTCACCAACTGCAGCGAGTCGCGGTCACCGGTCACGACGAGAACCCGGTATCCGAGTGCCTCCGCCTGCGTGGTCAACGTGGCGATCACGTCGTCGGCTTCGAAACCTTCCTCGGCCATGACCGGGATGCCCAGCGCGCCGAGAACGTCCTTGGTGATGTCGATCTGGCCCTTGAATTCGTCCGGAGCCTTCGCGCGCTGTGCCTTGTACTCGGGGAACAGGTCGGCGCGAAACGTCTGACGCGACACGTCGAAGGCCGCGGCCAAGTGGGTGGGCTGCTCGTCACGAAGAAGATTGATCAACATCGACGTGAAGCCGTACACCGCGTTGGTGGCCTGACCACTATGTGTCTTGAAGTTCTCTGCGGGCAGCGCGTAGAAGGCGCGGAACGCCAACGAATGCCCGTCGAGAAGCATCAAGAGAGGGCGATCGTCCGCCTTGCCGGTGGTGCCGGCTGGAGCGGTGGACGTGCTGGACCGAGTTGTGGTTGCGGGGCTCACGGTTCATCAGTCTAGGGATCGCGACCGACATCGACGCCTTCGCCGTTGTTTATGCAGGAACAGACGCAAGAATCGGACAATTGATGCAGCCATTGCCCTTCGATACGGAACCGAAACATCCCGGAAATCTCAGAACCCCATCTGAAGCGAACGGAGCCGTTAGAGTCCGGAAATCGCAGCAACGGAACAATCCCTCTGCTGCGCGGCACCTTTGTCCAGACGCGCTATTCCCGACCCGCTCGGAGGACGTACGTGGCCCCACCCGTAGTGACACGGCAGACCCTCGCGACACTCAGCCGACTACTGGCCTTTGCATTACTGACGTTCTTCGCATTACTCAGCCTGGCCGGAACTGCTTCGGCTCAGGAACCGACCACTTCCCCTGCACCGCCGACCCCGACATCACCCGCAACACCGACAGCACCGGTTCCCGACAATGCTGTCCCCGTCAGCGGCAATCTCAACAACGGCGGCACACGCCTCGCAGGCGTCACCGTGCGTGCACTCGATTCTTCCGGCACCGAAGTCGCCACCGGAGAATCGGCATCCAACGGCCGTTGGGAACTTGCCGTGGCACCGGGCACCTACACCTTCGAGATCGTTGCCGACACACTCCCCGACGGGGTCAGTGTGCAAGCCGCTGTCGAACGCGAGGTGGTGGCCGGCCGCGCGAACACCGTGATCTTCTCGTTCGGCGAGGTACGTACCGCCTCGAATGTCAGCTTCGGCGAGAAGCTGATTCGCACGACGGTCGACGGCCTGCGGTTCGGCCTCGTGATCGCGATCGCCGGAGTGGGTTTGAGCCTGATCTACGGCACCACGGGCCTGACCAACTTCGCTCACGGCGAGATGGTGACGTTGGGAGCCGTTGCTGCGTGGGTGATCAACACGTCCTTCGGCGTTCCGCTGATTCCGGCCACGATCCTCGCGATCTTGGTCGGCATCGGTATCGGCCTGCTGACCAACGGGATCGTCTGGAAACCACTGCGCAAGCGCAAGACCGGGTTGATCGCACAATTGGTGGTCTCGATCGGTCTCGCGATTTCCCTGCGCTACTTGATCCTGATCTTCTTCTCCGACCGCGCCGAACCGTTCGACGACTACCAGGGCCAGGTCGAGAAGAACTGGGGCCCGATCGCACTGACCGACGCCAACGCGATCGTCATGATCGTCAGTCTGGTCGTCCTGGTCGGCGTCGCCCTTCTCCTGCAGAAAACTCGGATCGGAAAGGCCATGCGCGCTGTCTCCGACAATCGTGACCTCGCCGCGTCCTCGGGAATCAACGTCGAACGCGTGATCATGTTCGTCTGGGGTCTCGGCGGCGGATTGGCCGCCCTCGGCGGTGTGCTGTTCGGTATCTCCGAACTCGGCGGACGCGTCCAGTGGGAAATGGGCTTCAAACTCTTGCTGCTCATGTTCGCCGGAATCACCCTCGGTGGTCTGGGAACCGCGTACGGGGCGCTACTCGGCTGCGTCATCGTCGGACTTCTGGTCCAACTCTCCACGCTCATCATCAACCCCGACCTCAAATACATCGGCGGACTTCTCGTCTTGATCGTGATCCTCGTGGTTCGCCCCCAGGGCATCCTCGGATCCAGACAAAGGATCGGGTGACGAATATGGACATCATGGGAGCTTTCCAGGTTTCCTTCGCCCAGTTGATCGGGCCGTCGGCAATCTTCTACGCACTGCTGGCAATCGGGCTGAACCTGCACTTCGGCTACGCCGGACTGCTCAACTTCGGTCAGATCGGTTTCGCCCTCCTGGGCGGCTACGGCGTCGGCATCATGACCGTGACCTACGACCAGCCGTTGTGGCTCGGCATCCTCGTCGGACTCACCGCAGCCGGTCTCCTCGCACTCGTGCTCGGTATCCCGACGCTGCGTCTGCGCGCCGACTATCTCGCCATCGTCACCATCGCCGCGTCGGAGATCCTGCGTCTGATCTTCCGCTCGACCGCGTCGGATTCGGTGACCGGTTCCACCAACGGCCTGTTCGGTTTCGCAGACCCGTTCACCGCACTGAGCCCCTTCGACTCGGCCAAGCAGTACTCGTTTCTCGGCGTGAAGTTCTACGGAGACGACCTCTGGTCGATGGTCGTGGGATGGACCCTCGTGTTGATCTTGTGCGGATTCGTCTACCTGTTGACGCACAGTCCGTGGGGGCGTGTCCTCAAGGCGGTGCGTGAAGACGAGGACGCAGCGCGATCGTTGGGCAAGAACGTCTTCGTGTACAAGATGCAGGCGCTGGTTCTCGGCGGCGTGATCGGTGGTCTGGCCGGTGTGTTCAACGCCCTGCAGACCAAGTCCATCAACCCGGACTTCTACTCGACCGCGCAGACGTTCTTCGCGTTCGGCGCGCTGATTCTGGGCGGGGCGGCAACGGTATTCGGCCCGGTGGTCGGCGCAATGTTGTTCTGGTTCCTTCTCGCGATCCCTGATGCATTGTTGCGTCAGGCGATCTCCGGCGAAAATCCGCTGCTTTCACTGACGGAACAGCAAGTCGGAGCCACCAGGTATGTCCTGCTCGGGTTGATGATCGCTCTCCTGATGGTCTTCAGACCGCAGGGAATACTGGGTAACAAGCGGGAGGTGCAACTCAATGCTTGACGCCGATACCAGAGCACAGATCTTTGCCGACGTTCCTCACCTTCCCGGATCGGCGAAACCCGACCCGGTATTGGTCGCTGACCACGTCTCGCGGACGTTCGGCGGTCTCAAGGCTGTCGACGTCGATCACCTCGAGATTCAACGCGGGTGCATCACGGGTCTGATCGGCCCCAACGGTGCTGGAAAAACGACGCTCTTCAACCTCCTCACCGGATTCGACCGGCCGGACACCGGTACGTGGTCGATGGACGGTCAATCGCTGGGCCGCATGTATCCCCACCAGGTAGCCAGGAAAGGAGTGGTACGGACGTTCCAGTTGACCAAGGCGCTCTCCAAACTCACGGTGCTGGACAACGTACGACTGGGTGCCACCGGCCAACGAGGTGAACGCATCTTCGCTTCTCTCGTCCCGTGGATCTGGAAAGGGCAGGAACGCGAGATCACCGAACGCGCCAACGAACTCCTCGCACGATTCAAACT
Organism: Rhodococcus sp. P-2; assembly: GCF_016598535.1. Taxonomy (GTDB): domain Bacteria; phylum Actinomycetota; class Actinomycetes; order Mycobacteriales; family Mycobacteriaceae; genus Rhodococcus_F; species Rhodococcus_F baikonurensis. Next base: position 6,088,624 of record NZ_CP066779.1, read on the forward strand.
CGACACCAAGGCAGACGACCTCGCCGGTTCACTCTCCGGTGGGCAGCGCAAACTGCTCGAAATGGCTCGCGCACTCATGACCTCTCCCTCGGTGGTGATGCTCGACGAACCGATGGCCGGGGTCAATCCTGCTCTGACGCAAAGCCTGCTCGGACACATCAAGTCACTGCGCGACGACGGAATGACGGTCGTGTTCGTTGAGCACGACATGGACGTGATCCGAGACATCAGCGATTGGGTGGTGGTCATGGCACAGGGCAGCGTCATCGCCGAATCCACCCCGGACGAGCTCTCGTCCAACACTGCCGTCGTCGACGCATATCTGGGCAGCCACCATGACCAGGCCCTCGAGTTCGACGACAACGGAAATCCGGTGGGCGAGACGGCCGTTCTGGCCGCCGCTCTGGCTGAAGCCGAGGTCGAAACCCTCGAAACAGGTGGGGATCTGTCGGAGCCCGACATCGACAACCTTCCGGCCGATCTCGCCGCTGCGCTGGAATCGAGTCCCGAGGAACCGCGCGGAAGGCACGAGAAGCCATGAGCGAGAACCAAGCACGTTCACTCACGCCTGCAGAATTCGCCGCAACTGCCGAGGAGCATCAGCGACTGTCGGCCGGTGCCCTGCTCCGCGCCGACAGCCTCGTCGCGGGCTACATTCCCGGCGTCAACATCCTGCGTGAATGCAACTTCTTCCTGAAGGAAGGAGAAATCGTCGGGATCATCGGACCGAACGGCGCAGGCAAATCGACACTCCTGAAATCACTGTTCGGACTGATACCGGTACGCGAAGGGTCGGTCACCCTCCGCGAGGACAACATCACATCTGCGCCCGCCCATGTCCTCGTCCAGAAGGGAGTCGGGTACGTCCCTCAGACACAGAACGTCTTTCAGACTCTGACTATCGAAGAAAACCTAGAAATGGGGATTTATCTGCGACCCCAGGCCTTCGCGGAACGATTCGCCTTCGTGAGTGAGCTGTTCCCGCTGCTGAGTGAACGACGAAAGGTGAAGGCCGGGGCACTCTCCGGTGGTGAACGTCAGATGGTCGCCATGGGCCGCGCCCTGATGATGGATCCGTCCGTTCTGCTCCTCGACGAACCGTCCGCGGGTCTGTCCCCGATGTTCCAGGACGAGGTGTTCATCCGCTGCAAGAAGATCAATGCTGCGGGTGTCTCGGTCATCATGGTCGAGCAAAACGCGCGCCGCTGCCTTCAGATCTGCGACCGCGGCTACGTACTCGATCAGGGTAAGAACGCGTACACCGACACCGGCGCCAATCTGATGAACGACCCCAAGGTGATCGAGTTGTACCTGGGAACGCTCGCCGGAAGCAAAGAGAAGTAGGAAGGACACGAGAACGGGCCAGGGTCTCGCGACCCTGGCCCGTTCTCGTCGACTGCTTACTTGCACACCACTTACTTGCCCACGACCACGAATCCTTCTGTGGTCAGCGTGTTCTCAGGGCCGAATTTGAGCTTTCCGTACGAACCGATGGACGGTTCTCCCGAATCGTTGAAGTCCAACTCACCGGTGATCCCGTCGTAGTCGATGTCGGTTCCCGCCTTCACCAACGGCAGGCACTCGACATAGGACGTGCACTTGGTGCCACCTTCGGTGACGCTGTTGATGTTGGCTGCGATGTCGGTGCCGGCCGTCGACTTCGCCTGCTCGGCAGCGAGCGCTGAGATCACCACCGCGTCGTACGACTCTCCGGCGTAGTTGAAGTCGATCAGGGAGGGGTTCACAGCCTTCAGACGATCCTGGAAGGCAGCTCCGACGTCCGTCAAGGGCGTAGTTCCCTGCATCGTGTCGAGCAACGGCTTCGCCACGGATTCGCCCAGCGCATTACCCATGTTGCCGTCCACGCCGTACATCGCCATTCCGTCCGACGGGCCGATGCCCACTTCGTGCATGCGCGTGATGATCTTCGCCGACTCTTCGAAGCCCACCAATGCCACTGCATCCGGATTGAAGTTCTTGACCTGATCGACTTCGGAGTTGAACGACTGTGCGTTCGGGTCGTAGATGATCTTCTCGATCTGATCGGACGGGACACCCGAATCGATCAGATTCTTTTCGATGTTGTCCGCCAGACCCGTCCCGTACGGGTCGTTGAGGGCCATGATCGCTACGCGCTGACCGCCATCGTCCGAAATGAGCTGTGCGACGGCCTGAGCCTGCAGTACGTCCGTCGGAGCGGTGCGGAAGTACATGCCCTTGTCGGGGTAGCAAACGAATTGGTCCGAGGTGTTGGCAGGCGAGAACATCACGACGCCTGCGCTGGCGATCTTGTCGATCACCTTGAGCGAGACCGACGATGACGCGGCGCCGACGATGACCTGAGTGCCTGCAGCCAATTCGCGGTCGACGGTGGTGTTGGCGGTGTCCGTTGTGGTGTCCCCCGAATCGCCGGGAATCAGCTGGACCGGTTGGCCGAGAACGCCTCCGGCTGCGTTGACGTCGTTGACTCCCAGCTGGGTGCCCGCGACCATCGGCGGCCCGAGGAACGACAAGCTGCCGGTGTCGGGAAGAAGCGTGCCGATGCGCAGTGCTTCCGTGGACGGGGTGGCGCCGGCCTTGGCCTGCTCCGGGGTGCAATCGGTCGTGACGGATGTCGTCGCGGCAGAAGCGCCGGACGTAGAGCCACTCGAAGACGAGTCATCCGACTTGTCCGAGCTACAGCCTGCAAGTGCCAGTGATGCCGCGCCGAGAACTGCAGCAGTACGCACAAGTGTTCGTCTAGCCATCCCACGCTCCTAAGATCAGCCGGTGCTCGCGCCACCCGAACTGGCGCTCGCTGTGGGATCAGACGCTAGACCTTGGAACCGTTTCGCGATCCTTCAAGAAAGCCCTGTGACCTGACTGTTATCTGAAGGCGCACAGTGTTTACACGGCTGTAGCGCTGCGCGAGGTTTCGAACGTCGACGCAGCTGCTCGATACAGCCGGGTTCCGGACACTTCGCTCAAGCGTCCGGTTCACCGCCCAGGGTTTCCAGCACGACCTGTGCGACGGCCTTCATCGTGGAACGCCTGTCCATCGCCGCGCGCTGGATCCACTTGAACGCCTCGGGTTCGGTGAGCGCTTGGCGAACCATCAGAACACTCTTGGCACGCTCGATCAGCTTGCGTGCTTCGAGCCGGTCGGACAGATCGGCGACCTCACGCTCGAGCGCCGTCACCTCTCGGAAACGACTGACCGCCAATTCGACGGCGGGAACGAGGTCACTGATGGAGAACGGCTTGACCAAGTAAGCCATGGCGCCGGCATCGCGCGCGCGCTCCACCAACTCGCGCTGACTGAATGCTGTGAGAATGACAACAGGAGCGATGCGTTTGGCGGCAATCTCCGAAGCGGCGTCGATGCCGTCTCTCCTGGGCATCTTCACGTCCATGATGACCAGATCAGGCTTGAGCGACTCGGCCAACTCCACCGCGACCTGCCCGTCGCCGGCCTCACCGACGACGTCGTAGCCCTCTTCGCGAAGCATCTCGACCAGATCCATACGGATCAACGCCTCGTCTTCAGCGACGACAACACGACGGGGTGCGAGCTGATTGCCTTGCGGCTGCGGCGAATTCATGGCCACCATCCTCCTCCATCGAACCGCCCCGACACGAGACGCGAACGATTAGAGGGTACCGGTGTTTGACATTGAAATCGCATCTTCTAATGTAGTCATCGCAACAAGCCCTCGTATCCCAATTGGCAGAGGAAACGGATTCAAAACCCGTCCAGTGTGAGTTCGAGTCTCACCGAGGGCACAACGAACCGCCTGGCAACAGGCGGTTCTTTGCATTTCTAGATTGCACGCAACATAACCGTGCTACCCCCGCGCTACCCATCAGCGGAGCGCGGTGGGCTAGATCACCCATGTGAGAAAATCCAAGGCGTGGATACAGCGCAGAAGATAGCGAAGCTCAATTATCAGATCGAGACGGCACCCAAGTTTAGAGGTGAACTATCAGCGTGGACCGCCCAGACGAGCACCATTCTGCGCCTCATCCTCGGTGCCGATCACACGACCCTGCTTCAGTACAACAAGATTTCCTACTCCACCAATTTTTCTCCATCCTCAGATGCTTCTATCCGCAACGCGTTCAACTCCGGAGTGGAACGCGGTGTCTCGTTGATTGAGGCAGCAATTACAGAACTCGACTTCAACGAACCACAACCAACCAGCACAGATTCGGCACCAACTGGCAACGGCATCTTCATCGTTCACGGACACGATGAAGCGCACAAATTGAAAGTTGCCAGCTTCGTCGAAGCCGCTACCGGCTTGAAACCAGTTTTGCTCAGCGACAGGCCGAATCGGGGTCGAACACTCTTCGAGAAGTTCGAGGGCGAGGCGTCGAATGCCGGGTTCGCCATAGTGATCGCTACGGCCGATGATATTGGAAGCACCAGAACAGCATCATCGACCAATGCAAGGGCCAGACAAAACGTAATTCTCGAATGGGGTTACTTCGCAGGGAAACTAGGCCGCGAACGAGTAACTCTGCTGTACGAGAGCAACGTGGAGCTCCCGTCTGATATCGATGGGCTCGCGTACACCGCGCTAGATGTCGGTGGAGCCTGGCGTTTTGAGCTGGTCCGCGAACTCAAAGCCGCTGGAATCGATGCAAGCCTCGACAAAGCCATGTCTGCCTAGCTCCACGATCCTCCCGCAGCACTCCTCGACGCCTCTCTACGATCCGTCCACAGGAAAAAACAGACCGTTTTGTCGGTGCTGGCGGGTACGGTGCCGTGCATGAACGAAACAGATGCTCTGTACGCACTCGGAACGTTGCTCACCCCGCCACTGGGGCGAGTTGTTGAACGTGGAAAGAGGGGGCAAACGCTCGAGCCTTGGGGACTGCAGCCGCACCGAGCAGATCCGGGTACTCCGATGGCCAAGGATGACGAGGACGGCTACGACAGCAAAATCCCAGAGGGTCTGACGGGTACCGTCCTGTTCCCGATCGTGAATGCGACAGACGCGCTGGCATCCATACAGATACTTCTCGAGACTGGTGCGAAGCGCACTCCGTTCAAGCATCACACGCCGTCGTTCTTATCCTCCTGCAGAACAGCCTTCGAGTCGTCTGCGCAAGCAATCTGGATTATGAGTCCTGAAGATAGAGACTCCCGACGGGCTCGAGCGGCGGGGCTCGCGCGTATTGGCACCGAGCATGCCCGCGAGTTTCAAAGTGAGGCGATCAACGCCCACGACAACAAGCTGCTGGTCATGCCAGACAAATCATATGAGCAGTCCAAGCGCCAGCACCAGTTCTATCAGGATGAGCTTGACGTGCTGGACACCCTGCCCCAGCAGAAGGGCGGGGGCTACACCGCAATGGTTCGTAAAGCCGCCAACTGGCTCCAAGACAACCCGCCGTTTCACACAACTGACATGGACGGCAAGCACTTTCCGACAATTATGAAACAGCAGTATCGCGTGTGTTCTAGCTTCACGCACGGCCATTCTTGGCCGACTGATCTGGTCAATGGTCCGTCCGCATTGTTCGCGATGATGGCCGACGCAATTGCCACGGCAGTCATCAGCACGGAGTGTGCGATCGCACTGTTCGAAGCCCAATCAACCGATCCCGCGAGCGGACGCACGAACCACTATCCCGATCGCCTTCAGCCGACTATTGACGGATGGCGCGATCGCTATCTGTAGCCAGAATGACGGAATCGCTCCAGGCTTAGCTTGATCGTCGACCAAACAACGGCACCACGTTCGACGGAACCGGTTCAGCCGCAACCGAAATCGGAGTAGGCGGGGCGGACGGCTCGGGGAGCTGGTTACCCGCGCCTCCGTCCTCCGAAGGAATCCAGTCGCCGTAGGTATCGAGAGTTAGCGAATAGTGCGCGTGGCCAAGCCACTGGCTCACTTGCATGAAGTGGACGCCCGCCGATAGTTGCATCGACGCGAACGTGTGGCGGGCGTAATCGTGCAATCGCACGCCACGCTGCGGGGGTTGACCGCCACGCGAAGGGCGACTGACCGACAGGCCTACGACTATCTTTGAGTCAGGCCCGAGAAGCCTTGTCGATGGCCAATGTTCAGTTTGAGGAAAAGGTGGAGGTCCGTGCACTTTTCGACGGACGGGAGTCCACTGTTCCATTCGAATTCCGCCACCACAACGACAAGGTCCACTTGATGGATGCAGTCAACATCAATGGACGTGATCCGGAAGCGAAGGCGCGCGAACTACGTGCACGGATCGTCGCCGCGCGTGCGGCAGCGGTGTCGAAGCACTTCTTCACCTTCTACATGGCAGGGGACAATTCGGATCGGCAGATCGATGAAGTCCTCATGCCGCTCGAAGCTGAATCATCCGCTATCGATGTGACTGATATCGGAAGTGCTGCCGATCGAGTGGCAGAACTCATCACTGCGTAGTCCGAGACGAATCGCGATGACTGCGAGCGGAAGCCCACGAGCGCAGTTGTAGCGTCATGCGCGCGGTTGCCAACCGACCGTCTCGGTGTCGGTCCCAGAACGGTCAAGATCGTCGGGAAACCTCCAATGGCGCCAATGGCCAGATCGCCATTTCGCTTCATCAGGCGCACTCACGCGCCGGAGAACCAGACACCCGACTCAACGGGACGACTGCGAGTCGAGAAAGTAGCTCGCAGTAGCTCGCAGCAGATTTGATGTACCTTGATCGACAAGGCTTACAGGTTCAGGCTTCAAAGGCTCGAAAACAGGTTCTGTCCATGGTATTTAAGTAAAGATCTGTAAGCCTTGTCGTTCAAACCCTGTCCAGGGGAAATGCGTTTGCGCGGATTCAATCCCGTCCAGTGTGAGTTCGAGTCTCACCGAGGGCACCACCTGCCGCAGCTGGCCGCACCGCAAGGTTTCGGCATTCGGCTGTACCCCAGATTGACCGCCGTTAGATTCGATCCATGAACGGTCACCGGCTGATTGCTCTGCTCGGAGCCATATCGATTCTCGCGCTGCTCACCGGGTGTCAAACAGACGGTCAATCCAATACTGCCGGCGAATCCACTGCCGGCGAATCTTCCACCCAGGCCGTGCTCGATGCTGCAACACAGACCGGCACCCTTCAGGTCGGCTCTCCCCCGATCGATGCCCCATCCACCGAGATCTCCATGCCTCCCCCGTTCCCGAACGACACGGAGGTCCCTTCACCGACTCCGCGCGTCGATGTGACCGAGATCGACGTGATCAATCACGATGGTTTCACCCGCATCACCTATCGCTTCGACGGAAGCGGACCTGTGTTCTGGAAAACCGAAGACGTCAGTGAAGCAATCCGAGCGGGTGACAGCACAGTCGTGGACGTCGGAAGTCGATCGATACTTCAAATCGACCTGATGGGAGTCCAATCGGATTCGTCGCTCAACTCCGTATCTCACGAGGGCGAAAACATCACGCGCATAGACAGTGCAGCCAGGAACAGTGCGATCCTGCAGTCGTTTGTCGGGACGGTCGACACCCGTCCGGCATACACCGTATCGACATCCGATTCACCGTCCCAGTTGACGATCGACATCCCCAAAGCAGACAGCTGACTGTCGAATACCCAATTGCGCGCTCAGCTCAGCCATTCCAGCGCAGCGGTGCTCGACGCGGTAATTCGGTTATCGCGGGGCGGATGAATACTCCGTCTCGAAACCGAGGTCTCACAATCGATCCGAGGCGATTGCGGGGTCCGGTTCAACACGACTGTCATGATTCTCACTGCATGCCCGAACTTCCGCTGCTCGAACTGCTGCTGCCAGTGTTTGTTCCAGCAGGACCGCCACCGTCATGGGGCCGACGCCACCCGGCACCGGTGTGATCGCACCGGCATGTGGGAGCGCGGCGGCGTACTCCACGTCTCCGACGTTGCCCGCGTTGTACCCCGCATCGATCACCACTGCCCCAGGCTTGATCCACGCCCCTTTGATCAGTTCCGGAACGCCGACAGCGGCGATGACGACGTCTGCCGTACCGACGTGGGCGGCAAGGTCGACGGTTCGCGAATGGCAGTACGTCACTGTCGCGTCCCGACGCAGGAGCAGCATCCCCATCGGCAATCCGAGTATCGGGCTTCGGCCGACCACGACGGCATGCTTTCCGGCGAGTTCGACGCCTGTGGCGTCGAGCAGGCGCAGGATGCCACTCGGGGTACACGATTCGAATCCCCCACCGTTCAAGGCCATTGCCGCGAACGAAGCCGAGGTAACGCCGTCGACGTCCTTGTCGGCCGAGATCGCGTCGAACGCGACCCGCTCGTCGATATGGACCGGCACCGGATGCTGCAGCAGTATGCCGTCGACCACAGGATCCTCCGACAACGCTCTCAGCACGTCGACGAGTTCTTCGGTGGTTGTACTCACCGGGAGTTCGACCGTCCGCGACGTCATTCCAACGGCGACAGACCGATTGGCCTTCATCCGCACATAGGCCTTCGACGCCGGGTCCGCTCCCACGATGACGGCGGCCAGGCAAGGAACGTGCCCCGTCTCATCACGAAACTGCCTGGTGCGCACCGACAGGTCCGAGAGCGCAGCATCGGCAATTGCGCGTCCGTCGATAACTCGAGCGGGCGCGTTCTGGCTGGGCAGATTTCCGGTAGACAGATTTTCAGTAGGCAGTTTTTCAGTAGACATGGATCCCCTTCACACAAGATGTGTGAAGCACCCAGGCGGTCGATGCCTCGCGATGTGCACTCCCCGGTGGTAATTCCCACCCGCGCCAGTCGTGCATGGTCAGCGTACCGCGCGTTTGTTTCACTGCCACGAAACGCATCCAGAACGCCGCTCTCAAAACGAGACAAATCGACAGAACCTATCAATAGGTAACGATCTGACCTGCAGTTATTCCATCCTAAGCAATTAGATGGCACGATGGGGGCAACCGCACGGGCACCAAGCATTGGAGGCACCGATGGACAACGGCAAGATCAACCTGACCTATGACGGTCGGGTGTCACTGAGCTTCCAATTGGCGATTCCGCACGCACCGGACAAGGTCTGGAAGGTCATAACGGAACGCGAGTACCTCGACGCCTGGTTCCCGGCGGACGTCGATTTCAATCTCACTCCAGGCGCGGATCTGCTGTTCAAGGTGACACCGGAACAAGTCGAGCGATTCGGACTGCCCGCAGATCATGTGACGCGCGGGACGGTCATCAGCGTCCACCCGCACCGAATTCTCGAATTCCTCTGGGACGCAGATACTCTGCATTGGGAACTGGCGCCGGACGGCACCGGCGGCTGTTGGCTGACCCTCACCCACACGATGGAAGACGAAGAGTCGGCGTACGCCCACGCCGCCGGTTGGCACGCGGGCTTGGAAGTTGTTGCGGCCCAACTCGATGGACGCGAGGTCGACTGGTCTCCGTGGGACCGAGCCGACGAACTCTCACCGCAATATCGCAAGTCCGCTTGAATCTGGGCCCGAGTTCAGTCTCGGGCCCGCTTCTCATTCCCCTTTACGCGGGAAATGCCTGATCATTCCTTCTTGGACCACCGTCGCCAACAGCAGTCCTTCCACCGAGAAGTACCGTCCGGTTGCCAGACCGCGCGAACCCGCAGCGACCGGCGATTCGGTGGCGTACAGAACCCAGTCGGTGAACCGGAACGGGCGATGGAACCAGATCGAATGATTGACCGTCGCCGCGACGATACGATCATGACCCCAGGACAAACCATGAGTGGTCAGAATCGAATCGAGCACGGTGGTATCGGACGAATATGCCAGCGTCGCAGCATGAATGAGCGAATCGTCCGGCAGATCACCGTCGGGGCGCATCCACACCCGATTGTGGTTGAGTTTCTCGCCGGTGCCTTTGAGGATCCACGCCGGATCGTTGGCGTACCGCATGTCGATTGGCTTGAGCGCTGCACTGAAATGCGGCAGCTTCTCCTCGTACCCCACCAGATGATCGCCGATGGGAGGCAACGACTCCGGAAGTGGAACATCCGGAATCTCGACAGCATGGTCGAGCCCCTTGCCGGAGTCCTGGAATGCCGCGAGCATCACGAACAATTCGTTCTCACCCTGATAGGCCGTCACCTGGCGATTGGCGAATGCCCTCCCGTCGCGATGACGCTCCACCCGGTAGTCGATAGGCGCCTTGACATCTCCGCCCCGAATGAAGTGGGCGTTCACGGCATGGATGGGGCGATCACCATCGACGGTCCGTCCGGCGGCCATCAGTGCCTGAGACACCAACTGACCGCCGAACGTCCGCGAACCTACCTGTTTCGGGTGGTATCCACGGAACGCGTCTTCACCGATCTGCTCCAGATCCAACAGACCGAGGAGAGTACCGAGGTCGGTGGACGCGTTCGCGTGGGTCACTCAGTGGTCCTCTTCGCCGATGCGATGGACGTGAATGAGGTTGGTGGAGCCGACAGTTCCCGGAGGGGACCCGGCAACGATCACCACGAGGTCGCCCTTGACGTACCGCCCGAGGGAGAGCAATGCACTGTCCACCTGACGCACCATCTCGTCGGTGGTGGCCACTGCATCGACCAGGAACGTCTCGGTTCCCCACGTCAGCGTCAGCTGACTGCGCACAGCGGGCAGCGGCGTGAAGGCGAGCAACGGCAGCGGTGTGTGCAGGCGAGCCAGTCGACGCACCGTGTCACCGGACTGAGTGAACGCAACCAAGGCCTTGGCGTCGAGACGTTCGCCGATGTCGCGTGCGGCGTACGAGATGACACCGCGCTTGGTGCGCGGGACGTGGGTCAGCGGTGGGACACGGGTTGATTCGTTCTCGACGGCCTCGACGATGCGGGCCATGGTGCGAACAGTTTCCATGACGTACTTGCCCACCGAAGTCTCGCCCGAGAGCATGACTGCATCCGCGCCGTCGAGAACGGCGTTGGCGACATCGGACGCCTCTGCACGAGTCGGACGTGAGTTCTCGATCATCGATTCGAGCATCTGCGTGGCGACGATGACCGGCTTCGCGTTCTCACGAGCAATCTGGATTGCGCGCTTCTGAACGAGCGGGACCTGCTCGAGCGGCAACTCGACACCGAGGTCACCGCGGGCGACCATGACGGCGTCGAACGCGAGAACGATGGCTTCGAGATTGTCGATGGCCTCGGGCTTCTCGAGCTTCGCGATGACGGGAACGCGGCGCCCGACTCGATCCATGATGGCGTGAACCAATTCGACGTCCGCGGGTGAGCGAACGAAGGAGAGTGCAATGAAGTCGACGCCCAGCTTGAGGGCGAACTCGAGGTCGGCGATGTCCTTGCCCGACAGGGCAGGAACGGAGACGTTCATGCCGGGCAGCGAAAGGCCCTTGTTGTTGCTGACCGGACCGCCTTCGGTGACCCGACAGACGACGTCGTTACCGTCGATGGAAGTGACGACCAGGCCGACCTTTCCGTCGTCGACCAGCAGTCGGTCGCCGGCCTTGGCGTCGCGCGCCAATTCCTTGTACGTGGTCCCGACGCGATCGTGTGTTCCCTCGACGTCGTCGACGGTGATTCGAACCTCTTCACCGTTGGCCCAGGTGGTCCGCTCGTCCTTGAATCGGCCGAGGCGAATCTTGGGCCCCTGGAGGTCGGCGAGAACACCGACGGCCTTTCCGGTGGCGTCCGACGCGGCGCGGACGCGAATGTAGTTTTCTTCGTGATCGGCATGCTCGCCGTGGCTGAAGTTGAGGCGAGCCACGTCCATGCCGCTCTCCACGAGCTCACGGATGCGGTCGCCAGAAGCTGTCGCAGGTCCAAGTGTGCATACAATTTTTGTCCGTCGGTTCACGGCTCGAGCCTAGTCGCTACCCCACCGCACTTCTATCCGGCATTTGTGACGTGCACTTTCTGTTCTTACTCGATTCAGTTGTTCACCTCACGAACAGCGGAAATGCCTTCGGATGTACCGGCGACGGAAGGTCGGACCCACCGGTGAGATACACGTCGACGGCACGTGCGGCCGACCGCCCCTCGGCAATCGCCCACACGACGAGCGACGCCCCGCGATGCGCGTCGCCGCAGACGAACACGCCGGGTGTCCGGGTCTGCCACCCGACATCACACTCGATTCTGCCGAGCGGATCGGTGCCGACATCGAGGTCGGTAAGCAGCGGCGCGGATTCGACGCCGTCGAATCCGAGAGCGAGCAGCACCATCTCGCACACGAGATCCGTCGTGTCCCCGGTCTGCACCAGGGTCCGCTGTCCGTTCTCTCCCCACGACACGGCGACCGGAACCATCCGGATTGCACGAACCGCACCGTCACCGTCGTCGAGAAATTCCTGCGCCGCCCATCGGAACCGTTTGTCACTGCCCTCCTCGTCTGCCGGGGAGCTGCGTACGATCCGCGGCCACAACGGCCACGGGTCGCGGTCTCGATCGCGATGCCCCGGGGGTGGGACGTGGTAATCCAGTTCCGTCACCGAGCGCGCACCCTGGCGATGCACCGTGCCGAGGCAGTCGGCCGCCGTGTCACCGCCACCGATGATCACGACGTTCTCACCTCGCGCCGAGATACTCGACGCGCCGTCACCCTCGCATTCACGGTTGGCGGCACGCAGGTACTTCATCGCACAATGGATTCCGCGAAGGCCACGCCCCGGCACGTCGGTGTCTCGGGCACGATCGGCCCCGACCGCCAGGACTGTCGCTTCGAATTTCGTCATGAGGTCTTGTGCGCTCACGTCGACTCCGACGGCGCAGCCGGTGACGAATCGGGTCCCCTCGGCGGTCAACTGGGCCAGTCGCCGGTTGATCAAGGCTTTGGGCAACTTGAATTCCGGGATTCCGTAGCGAAGCAGTCCCCCGATTCGATCACTCCGCTCGAACACCGTGACACGATGTCCGGCGCGTGTCAGTTGTTGAGCCGCAGCCAGTCCTGCCGGTCCCGAACCGACTACCGCAACACGGTTGGCGCTGTGAACTACGGGCGCCCGTGGCCCCAACAAACCCGACTCCCAGGCGTTGTCGACGATCGCCTGTTCGATGCGTTTGATGGTGACACCTCCCGACGTGCGCTCGTCGTCGAGTGCGAGAACGCACGCCGTTTCGCACGGAGCGGGGCACAGATGTCCGGTGAACTCGGGGAAATTGTTGGTGGAATGCAGATTCTCCGAGGCTTCGGACCACCGACCTCGCCGAACCAGGTCGTTCCATTCCGGGATGAGATTGCCGAGCGGACAGCCCACCCCGGCTGAATGGCAGTACGGCACAGCACAGTCCATGCATCGCGAGGCCTGTGCAGAAACGTCTCGATTGCGCACCACGGGATCCATCGACTCGTACACCGATTCCCAGTCCCCGACTCGCACATCGGTCGGCCTGGTCGGTGCGCCGGATCGTTTCACGCTGAGGAACCCACGTGGGTCAGGCATGAGCCGGCTCCACCAGTTGGTTCTCTTCCACGACCTTCCGATAGTCGACAGGCAGAACCTTGGTGAATCTAGGACTCTGGCCGACCCAGTCGTCGAGAAGTTGTGCAGCGACCGACGAGCCGGTCGCGGCCAGATGATCACCGAGAATCTCGACCAGCCGACGACAGTCTTCCGCCGAAGGCCGCTCGAGAACCACCATGTCGCAGTTGACCTTCTCGGCGTTCAAGTCGAGTACGAAGGCAAGCCCGCCGGACATGCCTGCAGCAAGGTTCCTACCAGTTGGGCCGAGTATCACGACGCGACCCCCGGTCATGTACTCACACGCGTGATCTCCGACGCCTTCCACCACAGCGACCGCGCCCGAGTTACGCACGGCGAAGCGCTCCCCCACACGCCCCCGTGCATAGAGTGCACCGCTCGTGGCGCCGTACAGCAGAGTATTGCCGGCAATGACCTGCTCCTCGGCCACGAAGGGTGCATCCTCACTCGGCCGGAGCACAATTCGTCCACCGGAGAGACCCTTCCCCACGTAATCGTTTGCATCGCCGACTACGACCAGCGAGATGCCGGGCGGCAGGAACGCACCGAGTGACTGGCCTGCCGTTCCGCTGAGCACGATGTCGATGGTGCCTTCGGGTAGCCCGCCAGCGCCGTAGCGTCTGGTCAGCTCAGCGCCCAGCCTCGTTCCCACCGCTCGGTCCGTATTGTGTACTGGCAGTTCGATATGCACGGGTCGAGCGTCCTCGAGTGAGTTCGCGGCGAACTCGATCAGGGTGCGTTCGAGTTCGCTCGAAACAGGTACACACGGCTTGTAGGCCGCGCCGGCCGGCGCGGCCGGAACGTCGAAGAGTGGTGAGAGGTTCAACGTCCGACTCTTCCAATGCGCCACCGCCGGAGACATTTCCAATACGTCTGCGTGCCCCAGCGCATCGTCGATACTTCGAAACCCCAGTTCTGCCAACAACCGTCGTACGTCGTCGGCGATGAAGCGAAAGAAGTTCTCGACGTACTCCGGCCGGCCCGTGAATCGCTCGCGCAGTTCGGGATTCTGCGTCGCTACTCCGACGGGGCAGGTGTCGAGGTGACATACCCGCATCATGACGCAGCCGGCCGCGACGAGTGGCGCCGTGGAAAACCCGTACTCCTGCGCCCCCAGCAACGCGGCGACGACGACGTCGCGCGCCGTGCGCAAACCCCCGTCACACTGGACGACGATCCGATCGCGTAACCCGTTGAGCACCAGAGTCTGCTGAGTTTCGGCCAGCCCGATCTCCCACGGCGTACCGGCGTGGTGGATGGACGAGAGTGCCGCCGCGCCCGTCCCCCCGTCGTGACCGGAGATCAGCACCACGTCGGCGTGCGCTTTGGCCACACCAGCTGCAACAGTCCCAACTCCGACTGCGCTGACCAACTTCACGTGTATCCGCGCACGATCGTTTGCGCATCTGAGGTCGTAGATCAGTTGGGCGAGATCCTCGATCGAATAGATGTCGTGGTGCGGTGGCGGAGAAATCAGCCCGACTCCAGGTGTCGAGTACCGGGTTTCCGCGATCCACGGGTAGACCTTGGACCCCGGAAGCTGGCCTCCTTCACCTGGTTTGGCACCTTGGGCCATCTTGATCTGAATGTCGGTGGCATTGACCAGGTAATCGCTGGTCACCCCGAAGCGACCACTCGCGACCTGCTTGACAGCGCTACGACGCTTGTCGTCACGCAACCGCTCCGGTGACTCTCCGCCCTCACCGGTGTTGGAACGTCCGCCGAGAGCATTCATCGCAACCGCCATCGTCTCGTGCGCCTCGGCAGAGAGGGAACCGTAGCTCATCGCGCCGGTGTTGAATCGAGCGAGAATCATCTCGACGGGTTCGACCTGATCGAGCGGAATCGGCGAACGAATCCCACGCCGAAATCGAAACAGCCCCCGAAGTGTTCCGCCCTGCGCACTCAGTCGATCGACTTCATCGCTGTAGCGACGAAACATCTCACTTCGCCCTGTCCGGGTCGCATGCTGGAGAAAGAACACGGACTCGGGTGTGAACACATGCAATTCACCACCGCGGCGATACCGGAACTCTCCGCTGCTACTCAACTGCCGATGCTGCACCGCGCGATACGTGGCCGCGTGACGCATCAGAACTTCTCGCGCGACTTCGGTGATACCGATCCCGCCGATCCGGCTTCGTGTGTTGCAGAAGTACGTGTCGATCAAAGCCCGGCCCAAACCCACGGCCTCGAATACCTGAGCGCCGGTGTAGGAGTGAACCGTGGCTATGCCCATCTTCGACATCACCTTGAGCACTCCGGAATTCGTTGCTCTCAGATAGTTCTCCGATGCGGTCTTCCGATCTGTCCCGGGAAGCTCGCCTTGCTCGCTGAGTGCCTCCACGGATTCGAGAGCAAGATAGGGATGAACAGCCGCCGCACCGTATCCGATCAGGAGCGCGATGTGATGAAGTTCGCGGGCATCTCCTGATTCGACGACGAGTGACACCTTGGTCCGCAGGCCATGACGAACGAGATCGTGGTGCACGGCCGATACTGCGAGGAGCGACGGAATGGGAGCCTGGTCTGGGCCCGATCCACGGTCGGAGATCACGAGAATCTCGATACCGTCGACGGCGGCAGTTCGGGCAGACTCCCGAAGCCTCTCGACACCCTCGGTCAGACCGCCCCGAACATCGAACAGTCCCGGTAGGACAAAGGATGTCGGAGTTCGAGGGCTGTGGAGTTCGGTGATCCTCTTCATGTCCACCGGCCCGATCACCGGCTTGTGCAGAACGATCCTCCGACACGAGCGGGCAGATGCTTCGAACAAGTTCTGCTCGGTACCGAGCGTGGTTGCGAGAGTCGTGACAACCTGCTCGCGAATCGCATCCAATGGCGGGTTGGTCACTTGCGCGAAGAGCTGAACGAAATAGTCGTACAACAGCTTCGGCCGATCCGAGAGAACAGCCAGGGGTGTGTCGACACCCATCGATCCCAACGGCTCCGATCCTGAGCGAGCCATTGGAAGGAGAACTTCCTGCAAGTCCTCTGCCTGGTATCCGAAGAGCAGTTGCCTCTGCAACAGCGGAGCCGGATCGCCTCGGGCAGGTGCAGACTCGGGGATCTCCTCGAGACCGACCAATCCTCCGTCGACCCAGCTCCGGTAGGGTGCTGTGCTCGCGAGTTCGGATTTGATCTCCGTATCGGAAACGATGCCACGGCGAGCGGTGTCGACGAGGAACATGCGTCCCGGTTCGAGGCGCCCCTTCTCCAACACCTCGGAAGTCGGAGCGTCGAACACACCGCTCTCACTGGCCAGCACGATACGGCCGTTCTTCATCCGCCACCACCGCCCTGGGCGAAGACCGTTGCGATCCAACACCGCCCCGACGACAGTGCCATCGCTGAAAGTCACGGACGCCGGACCGTCCCACGGTTCCATCAGGCAAGCATGAAATTGGTAGAAGGCCCTCATCTCGTCCGGCATCGAAGAATCGTTCTCCCAGGCACCGGGAATCATCATCGCGATGGCGTGCTGCATGCTGCAGCCCCCGAGGGACAAGAGCTCGAGCACTTCGTCGAACGACGCCGAGTCGGATCCGCCCGGGGTGCAGATCGGAAACAGGCGAGCGATGTCCCCATGGAGCAGTGCGCTTCGCAGCATCGGCTCGCGAGCGCGCATCCAATTCCTGTTTCCCACAATCGTGTTGATCTCGCCGTTGTGAGCGATGCAGCGATACGGCTGTGCGAGTGGCCACGAGGGAAATGTGTTCGTGGAGTATCTACTGTGTACGACGGCCAAGGCAGTTCGCATCCTGCCGTCACGGAGGTCGGTGAAGTATCCGGGCAACTGCGCCGGCGTGAGCATGCCCTTGTACACGATCGTTCGAGCTGACAACGAGGGGAAATACACCGCGGCCCCGTCCTGGTCGATCCGTTCGACTTGCCTCCTGAGCGCAAACACTCGTCGGTCCAAGGCAATTCCGCCCACACTGCGCTCTCGTGGCTCGGCGCACGTCACAAAACACTGGCTGATGTACGGAGCACACTGCGCGGCAACGGTTCCGACGCAGTCGCTCTCGACCGGCACCTCTCGCCACCCGATAATCCGCAGTCCTTCTTCCGCTGCGTACCGGTCTATCCGGACCAGCGCGCAGTCATGTGCTTCCTGATCCACCGGAAGAAAGCAGTTTCCGGCTGCGTAGGTGTTCTCACCCATCGCATTGGGTGGTGGAAGCTCGAACTCGGTCACCGCGTCGAATAACTCCGTCGGCAGCTGAATCAGGATCCCCGCGCCGTCACCGCTGTTGGATTCGCGCCCGGCTGCGCCACGGTGGGTGAGATTTCCCAGGACCGCGATTGCCTCGTCGACAATGGAATGCGCGCGGCGTCCAGAGGTGTCTGCTACCAGGGCTACACCACATGAATCGGTTTCCTGATCGGGGTCGTACAGGCCTCGAGGATCAGGTATTAGAGAAAACGGCACTCGGCGACCTCCACGCGGACATGCAGCCGACGTGCGCCAGTTTATCAGCACATAACCGCAGGTCGCGAGAGAAAACTGTGACCCCCTGACACCGGGGCGTCAGGGGGTCACAGTTTCCGAAAGTCGTTTCGATCAGCTACGCAAAGGGCGGTTGTACTGATCGCGCACGCTGCCGGTCAACATCATGATTCCGTCGATGAGCGGCCAGATGCCACCGATTCCACACGTCAACCAAGTGACCGCGATCTGTGCGACAGCCATGCCGGGCTGGTTGAGGTAAAAACGTCCTGCTCCGAAACCGCCGAGCAGAATGCCCAGCAATCCGGCGGTCGTCTTCGACTTGTCCGAGTACGGTTCGCCGGTCATCGGGTCTCGTCCGTACGGGGCGGACGGGTCGACCAGGCCGTAGCCAGGCTGAGGATAACCCTGACCTTGCGGGTAGCCCTGAGGCTGACCGTAACCCGGCTGCGAATATCCAGGCTGGGAGTAGCCCTGCGGCTGACCGTAGTTCTGGCTTCCCTGCGGCGGAGCGGCGGGGTAGTCCTGCGGCGGAGCCGCGTAGGGATTCGCAGTCTGATCTGCCGGCGCCCCGTACACGGGACCGTCCGTCGAGGATTGGGTAGAACCCGAGTAGTCCGGCGCCGGATAGTTCTGGGCCACGTAGCTTTCCTGCGACGTGTACGGCGCCGTGGGGTGATTCGGGGTGGAATCAGAACCCGCGGTGGGAAAAGCTGTGGTGGATTCGGTTCCGGTCGGCGGCGGGTAGATGGGGTGGTTTCCCCAGCCCGGGCCGTTTCCGACTCCCGAATACGTGTCCCAGCCCGGGCCCGTGCCGGTGGTCTCCGTCGACGGCGTCTTTTCCGTGGGCGCCGAGGTTTCCGTCAACGACGCATCCGCCGTCGCGTCGTAGTCGAATGGCGACCCGAACTGCGGTGGAACCGGCGACTGCGATCCTGACGAGTCCCCCGACTCGGAAGGTTCCGGATTCTTGTTCAAGTTAGGCAACGTACTTTCCTTCGATTCGACGACGGTACGTAATAGCTTTTGTTATCGGGCCGCGCGAAGGATTTCGACCTTCGCGTGGCCGGACCCCCACACATCTGTTTGCGCGTTCATCCTCGCGGTTCATCCCCGTAACGGCCGACGAACACCGTCCCGTGCATTGCCCGAAAGTATCACGATGCCGTCGACGAACGCCCAGATCCAGATTCCGATGGCGAACGGAATCCCGATCAGGAACGCCGACATGAACAGCGCGAAGAACATGCCGAGCAGTTGGCACAATCCGATGCCGACACTTCCGATGTAGAGGCGCCCGACTCCACAGATTCCGAAGAAGCCCAGCAAGATCTGCAACAGTCCAGCGGTGGCCTTCGACTTGTCGGAATACGGTTCCCCGGTTACCGGGTGCCGACCGTACGGGGCATAGGGATCACCGAACCCGTACATCGACGCAGCAGGTAGAGGCTGCTGATAGCCGTACGGATTGGGCGCGCCGTAGACCGGTCCCTGATCGTCGGGGAATCCCCCTTGCGAATAGGGACCTGTCACGGCTTGTCTTTCTTCGACAGCTTCACCGCGTCCGACGACTCGTCCGACGCTGCCGTGGAGTCGCTTGCCTCACTGGCATCGGATTCAGTGACATCGGATCCAGCGGCATCGGATCCAGCGGCCTTCGCTTCGGATGCTTTTGCGTCGGTGACTTTCGCGTCGGCCTTCGCCGAATCCGTGTCGGTGCCTGGCGCTGCGACTCCTGCTTCACCGGCAGCTACCGCAGCGACGTAGTTCTTCGACTTCAAATCAGCCGGATCCTCACGGCCCTTCTTCGCCAGGAAAAAGTAGGCCAGTGCGGCGAAGAACACGATCCCCGAGGTGAATGTGTTGACTCGAATGCCGGCGATCTCGTAGGCGAAATCGTCACGCATCAGTTCGACGACGAACCGGCCCAGGCAATAGCCCGCGACGTACAGAGCAAACAGGCGTCCGTGGCCGATCTTGAATCGGCGGTCGACGAGGACCAGCAGGATCACGATCAAGACGTTCCACACAGCTTCGTAGAGGAACGTCGGGTGAACGACCCGAATGACTTCTCCGTTGGAGACACCAGCCAGTTGATCGAGTTGGCCGGAAGAGTTCACCCGTTCGAAGATCTCGAGGCCCCATGGGACGGTGGTCTCGCGACCGTACAACTCCTGGTTGAAGTAGTTGCCGATACGACCGATGGCCTGTGCGAGCAAGATTCCGGGCGCAATCGCGTCACCTAGCGCGGACACCGGAATGCCGCGTCGACGGCAGCCGATCCACGCACCGATGCCGCCGAGGAACACTGCTCCCCAGATTCCGAGGCCTCCCTGCCACACCTTGAGTGCGTCGAGAGGCTGCCCGTTCTCGCCGAAATAGGCGGGCCAGTCGGTCAATACGTGGTAGAGCCTGCCACCGATCAGACCGAAGGGAACAGCCCAGATCGCGATGTCGAGAACAGTCCCCTTCTCACCGCCGCGGGCCACCCAACGACGATCTCCCCACACGATCGCGACGATGATGCCGAGGATGATGAAGAGCGCGTAGGCGCGCAGCGCTACCGGTCCGACGTACCAGACGCCTTGGGGCGGGCTGGGGATATAGGCCAGCAGGTCCACAGTTGAGGTCACGACGCCACGGTAGCCGAGCGGACGCCCTCGGCGAGTTCTTCGGTGAGCGAGCGAACCGCTCCCAAGCCGTTCTCGACCGCGGAGACCAGAGCCGAGCCGACGATGACGGCATCGGCGTATGCCGCGATTTCGGCAGCCTGTGCGCCGGACCGAACACCCAATCCGACGCCGACGGGAATGTCGGAATGCGCGCGGATTCGTGCGGTCAGTTCCGGAGCCATCGAGGACACGGCGTCGCGAGCGCCGGTGACGCCCATCGTCGAGGCCGCGTAGATGAATCCACTACTCGCGTCGAGCGTCATCGCGAGTCGTTCTTCCGTCGAGGACGGCGCGACAAGGAAGATCCGGTCGAGGTGGTGCTCCTCGGATGCTTCCATCCAGGCGCCTGCTTCTTCCGGAATGAGGTTGGGGGTGATGAGTCCGAGCCCACCGGCAGAGGCGAGGTCTCGTGCAAACTTGTCGACGCCGTACTGCAGTACCGGGTTCCAGTAGGTCATCACGACGGCCTTGCCGCCGACCGAACTGATCTGCTCGATCACGGTGAAGATGTCGCGCAGTCGAACGCCGTTGGTGAGTGCGGTTTCGGCTGCACGCTGGATTGTCGGACCGTCCATGACGGGATCGGAATACGCGACACCGACCTCGATGATGTCGCAGCCACCGTCGACCATCGCCTTGAACACGTCGATCGATTCGGGAACGGTCGGATAACCGGCCGGCAGGTAACCGACGAGGGCGGCACGCTTGTCAGCCTTGCACGCTGCAAAGGTGGGTGCGAGGCGTGATGGTCGTTCGCTCACTTGTCCGAGCCTTCCGTGTTGTCGTTCTGGTCTGCTGCGTCATCCGGAACGGTTGCCTGACCCGAGGCGCCGTCGAAGAGACCGAACCAGCTTGCGGCGGTGTCCATGTCCTTGTCACCGCGACCGGAGAGATTGACGACGATGATCGCGCCCTCTCCGAGTTCCTTGCCCAGTCGGAGTGCGCCGGCGACGGCGTGGGCGGATTCGATGGCCGGGATGATGCCTTCGCGGCGCGAGAGCAGCAGAAGCGCATCCATCGCTTCGCTGTCGGTGACGGGCTCGTAGGTGGCGCGCCCGATGTCGCTCAGGTAAGCGTGCTCGGGCCCGACGCCCGGGTAGTCCAGACCGGCAGAGATCGAATGCGATTCGATGGTCTGACCGTCTTCGTCCTGGAGCAGGTAGGAGTAGGCACCTTGGAATGCGCCTGGGGTACCGCCGGCGAACGTTGCTGCATGCCTTCCGGTTTCGACGCCGTCGCCGGCTGCTTCGTAGCCGACCAGACGGACCGACAGATCGTCGATGAACGGGTGGAAGATTCCGATCGCATTGGAGCCGCCACCGACGCACGCTGTGACTGCATCGGGCAGTCGGCCGGTCAACGCCTGAATCTGCGCGCGAGTTTCGAGGCCGACCACGCGCTGGAAATCGCGCACGATCGTCGGGAAGGGGTGCGGGCCTGCCGCGGTACCGAAGCAGTAATAGGTGTTGTCCGCGTGGGAAACCCAGTCGCGCAAGGCTTCGTTGATCGCGTCCTTGAGCGTGCGCGAACCTGTTTCGACGGAGACCACCTCCGCGCCGAGAAGGCGCATGCGGGCGACGTTCAGTGCTTGACGTTCGGTGTCGACAGCACCCATGTAGATGACGCACTCGAGACCGAGCAGTGCACAGGCGGTGGCCGATGCCACACCGTGCTGGCCCGCTCCGGTCTCGGCGATGATGCGGGTCTTGCCCATCCGCTTTGCCAGCAGAACCTGACCGAGAACGTTGTTGATCTTGTGAGAACCGGTGTGGTTCAGATCTTCGCGCTTGAGGATGATGCGCGCGCCGCCGGCGAACTCGCTCATTCGCGTTGCCTCGAAAATCGGCGACGGACGCCCGGTGTAATCGCGCTGCAAGCGATCGAGTTCGTTCAAGAACGAGTCGTCCGCGCGAGCCTTTTCGTACTCCGCAGTGACTTCCTCGATAACCGCCATGAGTGCTTCCGGCACATGCCGTCCGCCATAGACGCCGAAATGGCCTCCGGCGTCGGGATCGTGAGAGCGCTCGGTGAGTCCCGCGCTGGCCGGCGGCAGATTGCCGCCCTTGAATAGTGCACCGGAGCCTGGTTCCTGAGTACGTGAAGTCACCCCACCAGTCTGCCCCAAGGGTGTCGCTGGTCACCGCCCGGGTGCATCAAAGCACGCCGGGCGGGTGAAGCGATTTATCGCGACGGTTTGGGGCAGGACGGGTGTGCGCCTGCATTGACCAGATCTGCGACGGCCTTGCGAGGGTCGCCGCTGGTCACGAGGCCTTCACCGACGAGCACTGCGTCGGCGCCCGCCCCGGCGTACGCCAACAGATCGGCGGTTCCGCGAACACCGGACTCGGCGATCTTGATCGTCTCGGTCGGCAAACCGGGAGCGATGCGACCGAAGGTGTTCTTGTCCACCTCGAGAGTCTTGAGATTGCGGGCGTTCACACCGATAACCTTGGCGCCGGCTTCAAGCGCGCGGTTGGCTTCTTCTTCCGTGTGCACCTCGACGAGGGCAGTCATTCCCAGAGATTCGGTGCGATCGATGAGCGAGGCGAGGGCCTGCTGTTCGAGTGCGGCAACGATCAGCAAGATGACGTCGGCGCCGTGAGCGCGAGCCTCGTGAATCTGGTACGGCCCCACGATGAAGTCCTTGCGCAGCACCGGAATGGTGACCGCTTTACGGACTGCGTCGAGGTCGGCCAACGAGCCGTGAAAACGGCGCTCTTCGGTGAGGACACTGATGATGCGTGCGCCACCGGCTTGGTACGCCGCGGCAAGCTCTGCGGGATCGGCAATGTCGGCCAGCGCACCCTTTGACGGGCTCGCTCGCTTGACCTCGGCGATGACGCCGATGCTCGATTCCAGAAGTGCTGCTGCAGCATCGAGTGCAGGCGGTGCAGCGGCCGCAGCAGCCTTGACTGCAGCGAAGTCGAGTACGGCTTCGCGGGCGGCGACATCAGCGCGCACCCCGTCGAGAATCGAGTCGAGTACGGTCATCGTGGCCCGAATCCTTTCTGGGCAAGAGCCCGATGTGAGATACGTCATCAGGGTGGTCTCAGCCTAGTGGGACGAAATTTTGCTACTCCGTCGGGGTACCCACGCAGGTGAGGGTTCAGTCTTACTCAGTGGGACGACCCCGGTTTCGCACCGTCGCCTCCCCCAACTCCGTCGTCTCCGTCGGCCACTGTCGGGTCCTCTCCGGCGTCGAGCGCATCCCACAACATCCGTTGTGTCACAGGCTCGTCCGACGCGGGTTTGTCTCCCTGACCGAGCTTGGCTGCGGCTTCGCGGCGCGCGGCAGGGTTGTCGTACTTCGACGACAACCCGCCTCGCACTGGAGGTTTGCGCATCAGAAGTACTGCTGCGCCGAGCGCCGCCACCGCTCCGACCAACGCGAGCAAGGCAGGCAGCACCGAAAAAGTCGTCGAGAGATCTTCCGGGTGACCGGACAACTCGGCCAACTCCACCGCTCGGTCCGCAGAGGCTCCGGACACCAACAACTGCACCGCCGGAACCGCTACCGCGATGGCGACGAGTGCAACCAACAGTCCGACTACCCGAAGTGCCCAACCTCGCACCGCAAACGACGCCGCGATCGCCGCGAGAAGCGCGAGCGCGAGCGGAGTCATCGCCGCCGCCCAGGTGCTGCCGTCGAGATCCGTCGTCCGCTCCAGCGTCTTGCCGTCGCTCGAGGTCAGATGAACCCACGTCATTCGTGAGCTGCCCCACAACGCTGCTGCCGACAACGCAAGCAAAAGCGTTCTCGGCACGGCGGTGCCACGAGAAGCGCTTGTAGGCTGCTCCGCTGCAATCGACTCGTTCTCACTCACAGATCGTCACCTCCGATGGTGCGCAGGGTGTGCGCCGACGCGATGGCGCTCAGTACTGCCATCGCCTTGTTGCGGGCCTCGGTGTCCTCGTAGACCGGGTCCGAGTCGGCGACGACGCCGGCGCCCGCTTGGACATATCCGATCCCGTCCTTGATCAATGCTGTTCGGATCGCGATCGCGGTGTCGGCGTCGCCGGCGAAGTCGAGGTAGCCGACGATGCCGCCGTAGATACCTCGCCTGGTGGGCTCGAGTTCTTCGATCAACTGCATCGCACGCACCTTGGGTGCCCCTGACAGGGTTCCGGCGGGGAAGCACGCCGTGACCGCGTCGAGAGCGTGCTTTCCCTCGGCCAGATGACCGGTGACGGTCGATACGAGATGCATCACGTGGCTGTACCGCTCGATGTGCCGGTAGTCGTGCACCTTCACCGTGCCCGGGCGACAGACGCGCCCCAGATCGTTTCGCCCCAGATCGACGAGCATGAGGTGCTCGGAGTTTTCCTTCTCGTCGGCGAGGAGATCCTTTTCGAGCAGGATGTCGTCCTCCTCCGTGGCACCGCGCCATCTGGTTCCCGCGATCGGGTGTGTTGTCGCTACGCCCTCGGCGACGGTGACCAGTGCCTCAGGGCTCGATCCGACGATCGAAAACGCGGTCTCGCCATCACCGTTCGGCACGTTGAGCAGGTACATGTACGGGCTGGGGTTCGACGCGCGGAGCATCCGGTACACGTCGATCGGCGCTGCAGTGCAATCGATCTCGAATCTCTGCGAGAGGACTACCTGGAATGCCTCGCCCGCTTCGATGTCGCCGATCAACTTTTCGACGTCGACACCGAAGCTCTCGGTGGTGCGCTGACGGCGGTAGTTCGGAGTCGCTTTCGAGAATGTCGACACCGTCGATTTCGCGGGCGCCGCAAGAGCGCGAGTCATCGCGTCCAACCTGGCGACTGCGTCGTCGTACGCCGTGTCGACACGCTCGTCGGTGCCGTCCCAGTTGACCGCGTTGGCGATGAGGGTGATCGCCCCTTCGTGGTGATCTACTGCGGCGATGTCGGCAGCAAGCAGCATGACCATCTCGGGTATCTGCAGGTCGTCGACCGCCGAATCACCCAATCGCTCGAGGCGTCGCACCGCGTCGTAGCCGAGGAATCCGACCATCCCGCCCGTCAACGGGGGTAGGTCGGGCAGCCGCTCCGAACGAAGTAGCTCCAGGGTGGCACCGAGCGCGTCGATCGGATCGCCGCCGGCCGGAGCACCGGCCGGAACGTTGCCGTACCAAGCTGCCTCTCCGTCCACGACGGTCAGTGCAGCCGGACTCCCGACGCCGATGAACGACCACCGCGACCACGAACGACCGTTCTCGGCCGACTCGAGCAAGAAGGTGCCGGGACGATTGCCGGCCAACTTCTCGTACGCCGAGAGCGGAGTTTCGGAGTCCGCCAACACTTTCCGAGTGACGGGAACGACCCGGTGCTCGGCCGCGAGAGCTCGGAACTGCTCCCGAGTGGTGGTGGAATCGGACGCGTCACCGACGATCGCGGTGTCGGACGACCGTGCGGACATGGAGGTGGGCTCGCCGTGCATGACTCCATCATCCCAGGCTCCCCCACGCGGTCGTCGTGCGCGGGTAACCTCGGCCGAATGAAACCAGGCCAACTCGCTCCCGATTTCTCGCTGCCCGACCAGGACGGGACTCCGCGCTCGCTGACGAGCCTGCTCGCGAACGGACCCTTGGTCCTCTTCTTCTACCCGGCAGCCTCGACGCCGGTGTGCACCGCCGAGGCGTGCCACTTCCGTGATCTGGGCAGCGAATTCGCCGCGGTGGGCGCTTCGCGGGCGGGTATCAGCACCGATACGGTCGAAGCTCAGTCCACCTTTGCCACCGCACAATCCTTCGACTACCCCCTACTCGCAGACACCGACGGCAAGGTAGCCGAACAGTTCGGCGTCAAGCGCGGACTCCTGGGCAAGTTGGCTCCGGTCAAACGCTCGACCTTCGTGATCGACACCGACCGCACCGTTCTCAAAGTCATCTCGAGTGAGCTACGCGCCAACACCCACGGCGACCAGGCACTCGAGTTCCTTCGCAATCGAAGCTGACTTTCCTGGGGACCTGATTCCCTAGGCGACCTGAATCGAGCGCTTCGCAAGCCCCATCCAGAATCCGTCGATCACCTGGGTGGGCACCTGTTCCGGATCGGACGACGCACCGAGCGTGACGAACAACGGGGCGAAGTGTTCGATGGTCGGATGCGCGTACGGCATCCCGGGAGCTTGGGCGCGGAAGTCGATCAACGAATCGACGTCACCGGCAGCGAACCTCTCCCCTGCCCACGCGTCGAATTCCGCCGACCACCCCGGGGCCTGCGCCTCCGGCGACGGATCGCGCAGGAACGGTAACCCGTGCGTGGTGAATCCGGATCCCACGATCAATACGCCTTGCTCACGGAGTGGCCGTAGGCGCTCTCCGAGATGGAGCAAACGCTCGGGATCGAGAGTGGGCAGCGAAATTTGCAGTACCGGGATGTCTGCGTCCGGGTACATCACCGTGAGCGGCACGTAGGCACCGTGATCCAGGCCTCGATTCGGCTGCTGAACCACTCGCTCGTTGTCCGGCATCAACGCGGCAACCTGGGCGGCGAGTTCCGGAGCGCCGGGAGAGTTGTACTTCGCGCGGTAGAACCTCTCGGGAAAACCACCGAAGTCGTAGATGAGCGGGGTGCCCGTGGTCGTCGAACCGATCGTCAGCGGCGCCGATTCCCAGTGCGCCGAGACGACGAGGATTGCCGTCGGACGCGGAAGATCGCCGGCCCACGCCCCCAACTGGTCGACCCACAACGCGCTGTCCACCAGCGGCGGAGCACCGTGGCTGAGATACAGCGCAGGCATGGTTGTGGTGGACATACGGACTCCTCGGGATAGACATTCGTCATTAAGTTGAAGGTTCAACCTAATATAGAACTCAACACTTGCGTCCCGCAACTATTCCCCGCAATATTCTTCTGGACATGCGTCTGAGACGCTGTACACCAGCACGCTCCGCGCACGAAGAATGCTCGACCCGAAGGAGAAGTCACCGATGAGTGAACCGACCGCGCAGCCCGACGCGCAGTCTCAGACAAAGTGGCTCACAGCCGAGCAGCAGGAAGCCTGGCTGACACTGATCGCTCTCGTGACTCGATTGCCTGCCGCCCTCGACACTCAACTGCAACGCGATTCGGCACTCACCCACTTCGAGTACTTCGTGCTAGCCGCACTCTCGGACGCCCCAGACCACAAGCTCCAGTTGTCGGTACTTGCCCAGCGCGCGAACGCGTCCCTGTCCCGCCTGTCGCACGTCATCACGAAGATGGAGAAAGCCGGCTGGGTGAAACGGGAAGTCATTCGCGGCAGCCGCGGCTCCAACGCAGTGCTCACCGACGAAGGAATGGCAAAGGTCGTCGCGGCCGCACCGCCGCACGTCGCCTCGGTTCAAGGTCTCCTCTTCGAGGGCCTCGACGATCGACAGGTCGCCCAGCTTTCGTCGTTGGGTACGGCAATGCTCACCCAACTGGACAAGGGAATCGCCGCCGGACTCGGCAAGGCCTGACGCTTCCCGACACGAGCGGGCTGACTTACGACAGCGACTTCGTGAGGTGGAGTGCAGCCAAGTGGCTGAACAACATGCTCGCTCCGATCGGATTTCCACCGCCGGGGTACGTTGCCCCGCTGGCCGCTGCCATCGTGTTCCCCGCAGCGTACAACCCGGCAATCGCCGTACCGTCGGCTTTGAGTACCCTCGCGGTCGCGTCGGTGCGTAGACCACCTTTGGTCCCGAGGTCGGAGATTCCGAAAGCAGCAGCGTGAAACGGACCTTGGTCGATCGGTACGAGCGGCGAAGCCCCCTCCGAGAAGGCGCGGTCGTATGCAGTGTCTCCTCGGCCGAAGTCGTCGTCGACGCCGGTCGCCGCAGACGCGTTGAATCGCTTCACGGTCTCCACCAGTTCCGCTGCGGGGACATCGATCTGGGCGGCGAGGTCTTCGAGCGTCTGCGCACTCTTCCACAATCCCGCATCCACGTATTGCTTCGTTTGCGCCATAGGCACATTGGGTGCCTTCACCGGTGGCACTGCGCCTTCTCTGTTGTCGTAGATCATCCAGTACGGCGTGGTTACTTTCCCTGCCCGCATGTGTTCGATGACGGAGCGACCCAAGCGGTCGTACGGCGCAGACTCGTTGACGAACCGGCGACCCTTGTCGTCCACGAAGATTCCGCCGGTGAACCACAGCGCAAACGCAGAGCGGCCATCTGGATGGGTCAGCCCGGGCGACCACCAGGCCTCCCCCATGAGGTCGGTGTCGGCGCCCACGGCGATGGCCGCCTGGTGAGCCTTACCGAGGTTGCCGGGGCAGCCCATCGTGTCGAGAGCAGAACCAGGGACACCGAATTCGGCCCGCAGGGTCTCGTTCTGTTCGAATCCGCCGGCGGCCAGGATCACTCCTCTGTGGGCTCGGATCCTTCGACGCCGACCACCTTGCTCGACGACAGCGCCGACGACCCGTCCGTCCTCGACAACCAATTCTTCGAGTGCGGTGTTCAGGTGCATGGCGGCATTCGGGTATGTCGAAAGTGCCAGCATGAATCGGCCGATCAACGACTGCCCACCGACGAGGTACGCCGGCAACTCTTCTCCCAACCGCTCCGTCGCGAGCGGCGATCGAAGTGAATCACGAAGCACACCAACCCTCGTCGCGTTCATCGGTTTGGGAACGATGTGTCGACCGCTCGCGCGAGCCTTGGGTTTTTCCCCGAAGTAGTCGGGCCATGGCAGTATCTGGAACTCGAAATTCGAGTCCTCTTCGAGATAGTCGATCAACCCGGCGCCGCCCCGAACGTATGCCTCCTGAACGTCGGCGGGCGTCCGATCACCCACCACCGAACGGTAGTACTCCAGCGCATCGTCGATGGTGTCGTCGTCCCCGGAACGGCGAAGAACGGCGTTGCACGGGAACCACATTCCGCCGCCGCCCGAGTACGCCGTTGTTCCGCCGTACTTGTCGGTCGCTTCGATCACAATGACGTCGAGACCTTCGCGGGCCGCCGTGTACGCGCCGGCGAGTCCGCCGCCCGAGCCCACAGCGAGTACGTCGCATGTCTCGTCCCACTTCGCCATAATCAGCCTCTCCGATCCTGGGCACATTTTCCGAACGTGTTCTAGAAATCGTTCTAACACATGGACTTAGCGATCGCGGGGGATCGAAATTCTGTCCCACCGAGCGGGAGCGAGACATGACACCGAGCGGGAGCGAGACATGACACCAAGCGGGAGCGAGACATGACACCGAGCGGAAGCGACATTGAGAATGTGATAGCGCATACTTTGCTCGCTCGGGTCCGATCCCGTAGTGTCTGGACACATGTCTGGTAAGACCAAGTTCGAGTCCACGCGTCGACGGCTCACACAGCAGCAAGCCGAAACCGTCGATCGACTGACCGCGGCAGCGATCACGGTCCTGCGCGACAAAGGGTTTGCCGATCTGACTGTGCGGATGGTGGCAGCGGAAGCGGGTGTCGCCGCGGCCACGGCATACACCTATTTTTCGTCCAAGAGTCACCTTGTGGCAGAACTGTTCTGGCGCCGACTCGACGCGGTACCTCACGAGCCCTCCCCGGAGGCGGAACGGGAAGCGCAGGTCTGCTCGGTCCTTCGTAGCGTCGCACTGCTCGTTTCCGACGAACCGGAGCTGGCGGCGGCCGTGACCACGGCGATGATGGGCAACGATCCCGACGTCGAACATCTTCGGGGACGCATCGGCAAGAACATCCGGGAGCGGCTCATCGAGGCACTGGGGCCGTCGTACGATCCCGACGTACTCGAAGCACTCGAAATCTCCTGGTCCGGGGCGCTTGTCCGAGCCGGCATGGGATACGAGTCCTATTCGCAGATCGCAGACCGGCTCGAAGTCACTGCCAGGCTGATCATGGCGGGCCGCGAGAACCTTCACTAGACGGGGATCATGGCACTCACCAGCCATGTTCCGTCGACTCGGTCGAGTGTCACCTCGACTCGGCTCGACGTCGACGCTGGTGCCGGCCGCGCGATACTCGTCGTGATCTGATCGACGAACATGAGCAATTCTGCGCGGTCTGCAGCCACGGAGCGCACGCCGACGTCGACTACCCGCGCCTTGGTGCTGTTTCCCTGCTCCTTCGATTGGGGTGCAACCGTTTTCGATCCGAATTCGGCGAAGCTGTCCTGAAACGTTCCGCTTGCGCCCTCGGCAGCACGTGCAAGGTCGTCGTCGACCGTGTCGCTGTTGTAGCTCAAGAGATTCTCGACGAGCATCGGCGCCACACCGATCACCTCTACACGTGCGGTGTCAGCGGCTGCCGAACGGTGATGACTCCAGAGCAGAGTCCCACCGACTCCCACCAAGATCAGCGCCGCACACACCAAGACCACGCGCTTCACGGGACGAACTCCACACTCGACATCAGCACCCGCCCGTCGACCTCCTCGACACCGATGCGCAGACGGTAGGTTCGCGCCGAAGATTCTCCCGCTGAATTGCCGACCTGGGCCGAGGCTGCGATCAGTACCACTCCCGAGGTACCGGATTCCGATGCCAGGGCTGCGGTGTCGACACGACCATCGGAATCGACGGCGAAATCGCGGATCGATGCGACGAACGCAGATTCACCGGACTTCAGTTCGTCTGCAAAAGTTCCCGTAGTCAGCGACTTCAGCGTCGCGAGATCCTCGTCGAGCGTGGCAGAGTGGACGTCGATCAGGGCAAGGGTTCCTGCGACCGCACCGGCGACGAACTCTTGGCGCTGGGACTCTCGGGCGCGGTCCGATCGAACTGCCAGACAGCCGAAGACGACGACGACGCTCAGAGCCGCGAGTGCAATCCAGGCCAGGGCGGTGAGAACACCGGGTTTGCCTCGTACCGGATCCAGCACCTCGCCCCTCAGCGATTCGTCGGCGTCAGCAACTGTTGCCACGGCTCGCCCTCCCCCGGACCGGAGGCGGCCGGAGCCAACTCCGTGTGTTGATAGTCGACTCCGTCAGGCCCGGTGTACAACTCGCCGGGCGCATTGGTACCCGACGGCACGTACGCCTCGGGGCTCCGGCAGATCTCCGGGCTCGGTGCTCGTTTGCCCGGTACCTCGATGCAGGGAATGTTCCGGGATCCACGAACTGCGAAGATCGAGTTCTGTGGAACTTTGCAGTACAGGTCGGCCGGGGTGTCCGGAACACTCGTCTGGGTCGGGTCTCGTCGCTGATCGGCCGGAAGGTAACCGGTCGAGCACGCTGCAGGATCTTGCGCCTGGAGGTGGAAGTTGACGTTCGCGGCACCGTCCACCTGCCCGCGTTGTACGACGGTTTCCTGTGCCGCGACCAATGGCGGCAAGATGACGAGCACCTGCTCCAAGCCGGCGTTGTACGTCAAAGCCACCTGAGCGGTGCTCGTGAAATTGGCAAGCAGCACAGGCAAAGTGGGTTGGAGGCCTTGAAACAGCAGGTCGGCTTCGGTCGCGAAGCCCGGTCCGGTTTCGAGGATATTGCGCACGGCGCCGTCGGCGATCTCCAACTGTCCACTGAGTTGAGCGACACTGGACGCCCACTGGCGAATCTGGTCGCCCGTCACCACCTGTGTCTGCAGGAGCGGATCCAACTGCTGTACGAGCGTCGTTGCCGGTGTCGTGGCAGCGGACATCTGATCGACGAACGAAGTGGTCGAATCCAGCAGACGAGCCAGGTCCTCTCCCCTGCCTCCGAACGCCGCCGCGGACTCGTCGATCACCGATCGCAACTTGTCCTGCGGTACGGATGCGAGCATCGCCTGCGCCTGATCGAGGACCGGTCCGATCTCGGTCGGGATCGTGACAGCGTCGGGGCCGATCACGTCTCCGTCGGACAGAAAGGGTCCGTCCGCGGTGCTCGGTTGCATGTCGACATATTGCTCGCCGATGGCCGACACACTTCGCACCGCTACTGTGAGCCCGCTGGAGGGAACGGGAACCGCGCTCTCCAAAGATAATTCGGCGCGTACCACTCCCGGAGACAGACGCACCGACCTGACCTGACCGATGGTGTCGCCGCGATAGGTCACGTTCGCGTTCCGATACAGGCCGCCGGCGTCGGGCAGTTCGACTGTCACCGAATAGCGCCCGATGCCGAGCATGGTCGGAACTCTCAGGTACGAGATAGCCGCTGCGCTCATGCCTATCACCGCCAGGATCGCGAAGATCGTCAATTGCCTTCGCACCAACTTCGTGAGAATCATCGTCCACCGTCCTGGTCGGTCCGCCCGGTGTCACTTGGGGCGGCCCGCCCGGTACCCAGAGGCGCGGTCAAAGGATCGACCAGTATTCCGTTCTCCACCGGAGTTTGCGGCGCCCCGAACGGAGTACCGAAGCCGAGACCTGACTGGAGGCGATTACTCGTGAGGTCGATCAGCGCCCACAAATTGGTGTAGTCACCGCGCATTCCGTCGTCGATGGTCGTCTGGGGGAAGGGGAAGGTACTCAGATTGCCCAAATTGTTGATCAGGTCCGGTCCGGTTTCGACCACCTTCTGCAGCGTCGATTCCAAGGCGCTCAAATTGGCTTTCACATCGTCGCGG
This sequence comes from Rhodococcus sp. P-2, assembly GCF_016598535.1. GTDB lineage: Bacteria > Actinomycetota > Actinomycetes > Mycobacteriales > Mycobacteriaceae > Rhodococcus_F > Rhodococcus_F baikonurensis. Next base: position 6,121,529 of record NZ_CP066779.1, read on the forward strand.
GTCCGGTCGACCAGATCGGTCCCGACGTCCCCGAACCTGCCGACCGCATCGAGGGCGGTGGTCAGGTCGACGCGTTGGGCGCTCAGTTCCGCCAAGGCCGGATCAAGGGTCTCCAACGCCTCACCGAGAACGTCTCGCTGAGCCGTGATCTCGCCGGCGAACACGTCGAGATTCTCCATGGTCGTGACCATCGCCTCGCGTTGACGGTCGAGTGTCTCGGTCACGGTGTCCATCTGGCTCAGCAGGTCGCGCGCCGCATCGGTCCGTCCGCCGAGAGCAGTGTTCAGTTCCGTGGTGATGCTGTGAATCTGGGCCAGCCCACCGCCGTTGAGCACCAGGGACAGTGCCGTCAACGCTTCTTCGGTGGTGGGATAGACACTGGCCGATGCAAGGGGAATCACGGATCCCTCCGACAACCGCCCTTCCGGCGCCACCTCGGTGGGCGGCGCGAGCGCGACGTGTTTGGATCCGAGCAGACTGGTTTGGCCGATCTTGGCAGTCGCGTTGGCGGGCAGCGACACCGAGCCGTCGAGCGCAACCGTCACCCGGGCGTGCCAGTTGTCGGTCTCGATCGCACTGATACTTCCGACTGTCACGTCGTTGACCATGACCGGAGAGTTGGGACTGATCGACGTGACGTCCGGCATCTCGATCACGACCGAGAAACTTCCCTCACCGCGGCCGGCCGCGCCCGGCAGCGACACCGAATTCAGCCCGCTCCATTGACAACCCGTCAGAACGAGCACGGCGCTCGCCGCCACACACACTGTTCCCCACCGGCGGCTAGTCATCGCAATCCTGTCGACGGCATGAGCAAACCGGTCAGATCAGACGCCACCGGCACCGTCGGAAAGCTCAAGGCGCCAGTCGGTTCCAGATCAGGCTCGCTGTACACCAGTTGGTCCGGAAGAGCGCCGAGCGCCCGGGTCGGGTTGATGCTCAGGTCCGGGTAGTTCGCCTTGATCGTGTTGAGCAACGGGCCGAGGTATTCGATGCACATATCCGCGCCCTTCTTCGAGGTGTCGTTGGCCAGGCCGGCGATTCCGCCGCAGATCAAGTCGATCGGGTTGCCGACGTTCTGGAATGCGGGCACACCCACCATCGCTCCTTGGGCCGGCCGGTAGACGTTGTAGTAGTTCGACAACGCTGTCGGAGCCAGATGCAGTACCTTCTCGAGACCTGCGCGCTTGTCGACCAATACCTGGGACACATCTGCCAACTTCGCGATCTGCTCCGTCAAGCCGGTTCGGTTCTGTTCGACAAACCGCTGTACGTCGACGACGGCGGCGTCCAGATCGGCGAGGGCCGGGGCCAATTGCGTTCGGCTCTCGGCGAGCACACTCGAGACATGTGCCAGTCGTCCTTGGAACTGAACGATCTGTTCGTCGCTTGCCGCGAGCGCGGTCGTGAAGGTCTGCAGGCCGCGGATGGTGCCGAACAGATCGGCTCCGCCTTCGTCGAGTGTGCTCATAGCCTCCGAGAGTTCGGTCACCGAGCGCCCCAACGCTTCCCCGTTGCCCGCCAGTGCGGATCCGGCACCGTCGAGGAAGTTGGCGGCGGGACCGCGATCGTCCCCGTCGGGACCCAAAGCATCGGCGGCCCGGCCCAGCTGTTCCTTGATCTGGTCCCACTCGACCGGGACAGCTGTTCGGTCGAGTCCGATCTCCGCACCGTCATTCAGTGCGTCGGCGCCGTCCGTCACCGCCGGTGTCAACTGCACGAAGCGGGCCGAGACCAGCGACTGGGCAACGATCACCGCTTTCGCGTCCTCGGCGACGGGAACCTCGCGGGCCAATTTCAGTTCGACGCGCATTCGATCCCCCTGTGGGGCGATCTCGGTGACGCGGCCGACGTCGACTCCCACGACACGAACGTCGTCACCGACATACAGACCAGTCGTCGAGGTGAAGTAGGCGGTCACGTTGTAGTAGCGCAGATGTTGCACCGCAAGGTATCCCGACGCGACGACGATCGCCGCGCCGACGACGCTTCCACCGACCACGCCGATTCGACGCCAGTTCACCGGTTTGCGAACTCGTAAGGCACCCATCATCGAACCTCCGGAATCGGTAGCGGCGCAGGTGGTAGCCCGAACATCGCGTTGATCAACGGTTGGGTGTATTGCGCCGGTACCAGGTTCTGGACGTAGGCGTAATAGAAGGGACCGCTGGCCACGGTGTCGCCGAGCGTGCCCACGTACGTACCGAGACCGTCGATTCCCTGAGAAAGGTTGTCCTTGTTGTTCTGCAGAATGCCGACAACCGTGTCGAGTTTGCCGAGGACCGGTTGCAATTGCGCCTCGTTGTCGTGGACGAGTCCACTCAGCTGGGTCGACAATGCCGAAATGTTCGTGATCACTTCCCCAAGCGCCGCCTGTCGCCGATCCAGTTCTCCCAACAACGCGTTGCCGTCGACGAGTAGCGCGTTGACCTGTGGTCCACGCTCGGCCAACGTCCCGGCGACGTCGTTTGCATCGGACAGCAAGGTGCGCAACATGTCGTCCCGCCGATTGACGCTGTCGGAGATCCGTGCGACGCCGTCCAGTGCCGGCCTCAGGCTCGGCGCACTGCCGGACATCACCTGTCCCACTGCGTCGAGCGATTCGGAGAGCTGGTCGAGATCGATGTCCTCGACCGTCGTGGTGAGGTCACCGAGAACGTCGGGGAGCGAGTAGGCCGATCTTGTTCGCTCGACCGGGATCTCGCTGCCGACCGCGATCCTTCCCGGACCGTCGAGATCGAGTGAAACAGCTCGCTTGCCGAGCAACGACATCGTGGTGACCGCGGCCGACGTGCTTTCTCCCAAACCGATCGAGCCTTCCAGTGTGAAGTCCACGCGCGCGAGTCCGTGCTCGACCTCGATCCGGTCCACCGTTCCGATCTTCACTCCGGCGGCATTGACTTCGTCTCCCGGCGCGAGACCGCTGGCGTCGGCGAACACCGCGCTGTACCCGACACCCGATTTCAGGAACTGCAGATTCTGATACTGGAGCGATGCCAATACGACGGCGGCCGTGACGACCAATCCCACGACCCCCACGCGTACGGCCTGGCTCTGTGCCATCTCTCTCATCGTGGTGCGCACCTTCCGGTCGTCTGATCCACCAGGTCGACAGTGAGCGGCGTACCGTCGGCACCGTCGACCTTCAGGGCGATTCCGCACAGATAGAAGTTGAAGAACGACCCGTACGAGCCGACTCGGATCAGCTGCTTGTAGTTCGAGGGCATGGACGCGAGAATCCGATCGAGCTCACTCTGTTGCTCGATCAGCGGATTCAGACTTGCGTCCAGCTTCGACAGGTTTCCCGCGACGTCCGGGCGAACTCCGGCGAGGAGGTCGGCGAAGGTGCCTGACGCGGTGTTCACACTCTCGACGGCACTCCCGATCATCTCCCGATCCGCCGCAAGCCCGCTGACCAGCTGTTGTAGGTGATCGAGAGTGTCACTGAACTGTCCACCGCGGCTGCGCAATTCACTGAGCACACCGTCGAGGTTGCCGATCACTCGACCGATCAGTTGGTCGCGGTCTGCGAGAGTGTTCGTGATCGATCCGGTGTGCGCCAGCACCGATGCCACTGTTCCGGACTGGCCTTGAAACACCTCGAGCAAGGACATCGACAACGCGTTGACCTGCTCCGGGTCCAGGGCTTGAAACAGCGGCTTGAAACCACCGAGTAGCGCATCGAGGTCGAGTGCCGGCGCGGTGCGATCGACGGGAATGCTCTCGCCCTGTGGCTGCGGTTCCGCGATCCCCGGATCGTCGAGCAGTTCGAGGTATCGATTACCCACCAGATCCTGATATCGAACAGCGGCTCTGGTCGATACAGTCACGGTGTCACCCGTATCCACACTGAAACTCACGTGGGCACGGTGATTCCCACCGAATTCGACGGAGCCGACAGAACCGACCGGCACACCCGCGATGCGCACCTTGTCGCCCGCTCTGAGCCCGGAGGCGTTGACGAACTCCGCCGAGTACGACCTCGCGTCGCCACCTCGCATCTGGCCGAACACGAGGATCAGCCCGGCGTTGACGAGGATCATCACCAGAACAAAAATTCCGAACTTGACGGTGTACCCACGAACTTTCATCGGATCTCCGTCCCGAACAGGTAGCTCATCAGATCCGGGACCGTGTTCATCGGTTGCCCACCATTCGGCTGACGCTCGGGCGCAAACGGATTCACCCCGGTGTCGGTCACCAGGTACGGAGCATTGACGTTCGGGTCGCGCAGTGGAAGACCCATACACTGCGGGCCACCTGTTGCCGCGACCTTCGGAAGGTCGTCGGGATATCGGTACGGTTCGGTTCCGGCGATCAGACCGATCGACATCTTGATTCCTGGTTGTCCGTTGTAGGCGCCGTCGCCGATCTTCTTGCTCTCCTGCAGTCCGTGGAACATGCAGGGAATCACCGGGGAGTATTCCTCGAGCAGTGCGGTGGTCGGCCGCAGTAACGACAGAACGGTGTCGATACCGTCGGCGTTGGCTCCCAGTACATCTTCTCCGGTGCGGGCGACCCCGATCACGTTGAGCAAGAGGAGATCAAGATTCTGCTGCTCGTCGAGAACAGTGGTTCCCGTCGTCGTGAGCGAGTCGAGGGTGCCGAGCAAGTCGAGAACAGCGTCGCGGTAGGTCTGCGTGACGGCTGGCAAATCAGTCAACACATGATCGAGAGCCTCACGTGCAGTGTTGAATTCGAGCAAGGAGGAATCTGCTTGTTCGAGTGCGACCCCGAGCCGTTCGCCGCGTCCTTGCAGCGCAGTCGAGAGGGCACCCAATGTCGAATCGAGCTTGCCCGGGTCCACGGTCCGGAGCACGGTGGTGAGTTTCTCGAACACCGTGTTCAGCTCGACAGTCACCCGGGATACGTCGATCGTCGCCCCGGCGGCAAGTCGCGCGCTGCTCGGTTGCTCCGGCGAGGACAAGCTGACGAATTTCGCGCCGAAAGCCGTGTTCGACGTGATCGCCACATCCACGTTGGACGGAATCGACTCGAGCGCTTCGGGATCGATCGACAACGACAGTTGCGCGGTGGCGTCGTCAGTCGGCGTGATGGACTCCACCGAGCCCACGGTCACACCGGCCATCTTCACCCGCGCACCCGGATCCATCACGAGCCCAGCGCGCTCCGCGATCACCGTGATCGGGACGCGAGCGACAAACACCTGGTTGAAAGACGCGACCGACAAAGCGATGACCCCGATGATCGCCGCAGCCAAGCCGAGCGCCGCCAACTTGTAACCGTATCTGTGCACGAAGCCCCCTAACCGGACAGATTGAAGTTGCCGGAACCGCCGTAGAGCGCGAGTGAGACGAGCAGGGTCACCGCCACGACGCAGATCAGCGAGAGCCGAACTCCGCGGCCCACTGCAGTTCCCACGCCCGACGGTCCCCCGGACGCTTTGTATCCGTAGTACGTGTGGATCAGCATCACCAGTAGTGCCATCACGAGCACTTGAACGAAGGACCACGCGACGTCGACCGGATCGAGGAACGTCGTGAAGTAGTGGTCGTAAAGACCGGAGGACTGACCGAACAGCACGACCGTGGTGAATCGTCCGGCCAGAAATGATCCGACTAGTGCCAGTGAGTACAGCGGCAAGATCGCGAGCATCCCTGCGGTGACGCGGGTGCTGACGACGTACGGGACCGAACTGATCGCCATCGATTCGAGGGCGTCGATTTCCTCACTGATGCGCATGGCACCGATCTGCGCGGTCGAACCTGCTCCGATCGTGGCCGACAGACCGATTCCTGCGATCACCGGCGCAGCGATACGCACGTTGATGAAGGCGGAGAAGAATCCGGTGAGCGCTTCGACTCCGATATTTCCCAGTGAGCTGAAACCTTGGATCGCAATGGTGCCGCCCGAGGCGAGAGTCAGAAATCCTACGACCGCAACCGTGCCGCCGATCACTGCCAAAGCTCCGGTGCCCATGCTGATCTCGGCTACCAGCCTCAACACTTCTTTCGGGTGTTTGCGAATTGCCCACGGGATGTGAGCGATGGCGCGCGCGAAGAAGACAGCTTGTCGCCCGACGTCGTCGATCGAGCGTGACGTTCGAGCCACCCGCACCCGCGTGCGTCCGAACTTGCCGATTTGTGCCAGCGAATCCGACAGCGTCACCTCGATCACCCCGCCGTCAATCGGATGCCGACCGCGGTGACGATGGTGTTGACGACGAACAACGCCATGAATGCGTACACCACCGTTTCGTTGACGGCCTCCCCCACGCCTTTCGGCCCACCCCGTACCGACAGTCCGCGATAGCAGGCCACCAATCCCGCCAGCATCCCGAACAGTGCAGCTTTGACCATCGACAACGCCACCTCGGGCAGGCCGGTCAGCAACGTGATTCCCTCGACGAAGGCGCCAGGGTTCACGCCCTGGAGAAACACCGAGAAGGCGTAACCGCCGGCGATGCCGATGACGCAGACGAGTCCGTTGAGCAGCAAAGCCACCACGGTCGACGCGACCACACGCGGAATCACCAACCGATTGATCGGATCGATCCCGAGCACCTCCATGGCGTCGATCTCTTCACGGATCGTCCTCGATCCCAGATCTGCGGCGATGGCAGTCGCGCCTGCACCTGCCACGATCAGCACAGTCACCACCGGACCGACCTGAGTCACGGCACCGAGCGCGGCCCCGGCGCCGCTGAGGTCGGCGGCACCGATCTCGCGGAGAAGGATGTTGAGGGTGAAACTCACCAGGACCGTGAACGGCACGGCTACCAACACGGTCGGCACGATCGACACCCGGGCGATCATCCAACTCTGCTCGAGAAACTCCTGCACCTGAAAGCGGGTGCGGAACAAGCCCACTGCGACATCGGCGCCCATCCGGTAGAACTGGCCGAGTTCGCGCATCGGGCCCCCAAGTGCAACTCTTCCGCTGTACACGTCAATGCCCCGAAGGACAAGACGTGGAGTTGCCGTAGTCGACCTTGAATTCCTTGATCCCGTTGAGCCAACCGGACGAGAGCCTGCTCGGATCGCCGAGCTTACTGATGTCGGGCATGTGATCGGCGATCTTGCCGAAGATCAGATCGACCTCCATTCTGGCCAGGTTGGCGCCGACGCAGTAGTGCGGTCCGGTTCCTCCGAACGCGAGGTGCGGGTTCGGGTCTCGGGTGATGTCGAAGACGTCGGGGTTCTCGAAGACGGTTTCGTCGAAGTTCGCCGAGCCGTAGAGCAGTACGACACGCTGCCCCTTCGCAATCGCCGTGCCGGCAATCTGTGTGTCCACCAATGCTGTTCGTTGCATCGACGTCAGTGGAGAAGCCCAGCGGATGATCTCGTCCGCGGCGGTGCGCGGACGCTCACGCTTGTACAGTTCCCACTGATCCGGATGCTCGAGAAATGCCATCATGCCGAGTGTCGTGGCGTTGCGTGTCGTTTCGTTGCCCGCGACAGCCAACATGATGACGAAGAAACCGAACTGTTCCGGGGTGAGTTTCTGTCCGTCGATGTCGGCATGCACCAAGCGCGAGATGATGTCGTCGAGCGGTTCCTCCCGTCTCGCCTCGGCCAGTTGATAGGCGTAGCCCAGGATCTGCGCCGACGCCATCCGAGACTCGCCGGCGAGCGACTCGTCGTCGTATCCCGTCATCTGGTTCGACCAGTCGTACAGCTGACGGCGCCCGTCCTGCGGCACACCGATCAGCTCCGAAATCGCCTGCATGGGTAACTCGCTGGCGACCTGGCTGACAAAATCACCGCTACCTTCCGCCACGGCGGCCGACGTGATGGCCTCCGCGCGCGCTTCGAGGCCGGCTCGCATCGCTTCCACCGACCGCGGAGTGAACAAGCGCGCCACCAACTTGCGCAGCTGTGTGTGCTCGGGGGCGTCCTTGTTGATCAGGACATGTTTAGTTGCCTCCAACTCCTCAGCGGAGATGTTGTCTTCATGCCGAGGAATGCAGCCGTTGACGTTGCTCGAGAACTCCTCGCTGCGCAACGAGACGTCGCGGACGTCTGCGTGGCGGGAGATCACCCAACAACCACCGTCGTGAAATCCACCGGTGCCCGGTTCCTGGGCGTTCCACCAGACCGGAGCGCATCGTCGTAGTTCGGCGAACTCGGCAAGCGGGACGCGCTGGCCGTACAGATGCGGGTCGGTCACGTCGAACCCGTCGGGAAGGTCGATCTCAGGCATTGCAGATGCTCCTTTACGGATGGGGGCCAGGTGCCGGGCGCTGCGTGTGAGCGCTAGTCGATCCGGTGGACCGGGTCGCTGTTCTGCGAGAACTCCTTGGCCCAGCGGTAGTCCGGCTTGCCGCTCGGCGCTCGAACGACCTCGACGGCGATCCAGAAGGAACGCGGAATCTTGTAGCCGGCAAGCTGAGTGCGGGTGTGTTTTTCGATGGAATCGAAATCCGGTTCCACGCCATCGCGGACGCGGAGCACCGCCGCCACCCGATTGCCCCACCGCTCGTCGGCAATACCGATCACTGTTGCGTCGTAGATGTCGGGATGGGCCTTCACCACTGCTTCGACCTCTTCCACGAAGACTTTCTCCCCGCCGGTGTTGACCACCATGTTTCCCCGGCCGAGGAGAGTGACCGAGCCGTCGTCCTCGATTCGCGCTCGATCTCCGGTCACGACTGCTCGCGCGCCGTTCACCTCTCGGAATATCTCGGCCGACTTCACCGGATCGTTGTAGTAGCCGAGTGGGACGTTGCCGAGTTTCGCCAACCATCCTTCGGCGCCCGAACCCGGCTCCAACACACGGTTGTCGTCGTCGACGACGACCGTGAATCTGTTGGCGCCCACCTTGGGTCCTCCACGCTGCTCGAGCCCTTTGGTTGCGAATCCGATTCCGCCGAAGCCTGTTTCGGACGATCCGACCGAATCGGAGATCATCAGATTCGGAAAGACGTCGAAGAACGCGTCTTTGACCGATCCGGAGAAGAGCGCAGCGCCGGAGGCGAGTACAGCCAGGCTCGACGCATCCGGTTGCAATTCGTGATGGGCTTCGACCAGTGGGCGGCCCATGGCGTCGCCGGTGATGACCATGACCTGCGGCCGATATTCGGCGACGACCTTCCAGACTTGTGCCGCATCGAATTTCGGTTCGAAGATGACGGTGTTTCCGGAGAACAGAGCGTTGAACGTCGGCATCAGAGCCGAAGTGTGGATCAGCGGTGGAAGCATGCACCACCGCATCGGTTCGGCTGCCGCGGCGCCACCGCGCGACTGCTGGTACTCGTCGGCGATCGGCTCACCCGAGTAGAAGTCGTAACCGCCGGCCAGCACGCGCCAGATGTCTTCCTGCCGCCAGACGACACCTTTAGGTCGTCCGGTTGTTCCGCCGGTGTAGAGAACGTAGACGTCGTCGCCGGAACGCTCGGGAAATGCATGTTCACCTGCGCGAAGCGGGGATTGGTTGCCGAGCGCATCGGCGTACGCCATTGCCGCCGGAATCGACGGTTCGTTCCCGAGAGCGAGTTCGTCCGGCACCTCGATCACGTACTTGACCCGCGGTGCCGACACCAAGGCACCGGCAACCCGCTCAGCGAAACCACGATGGAAAACCAACGCCTCGAGATCCGCGTTCTCGTACAGGTAGACCAATTCGTCGCTCGTGTAGCGGTAGTTCACCGTGATGGGAACGCCGCGGATCTTGAACGCCGCGAGGACAGCAACCATCGCCTCGATCGAGTTGTGCAGCTGAATACCGATGTGCGAACCAACACCTAACCCGACTGACTGGAAGTAGTGCGCCAATCGGTTGGCCCGCTCGTCCAGCTCACGGTATGTCACCTCCTCGCCGGAAACGATCAGTGCGAGGCGATCGGGCATCGCATCGACGGAATGCTCGAACAGGTCTGCGAACGTGTAGGCCATAGGTTGAGTCCTTCGGTTTCGGCCGGTCAGACGACGAACAGAGGCAAGGGAATTCCGCGATCTTCGAATACGAAGGCCGCGCCGGTACTGACCTTCGTAATGGCGACTTCGACGCATTCCGGAGCGGGAGCTTCGGTGATGTCCACGGTCAGAAGGAGCCCCGCGGCATCTTCGGCCAGCACTCTCACGGTGAAATGCGGATTCACTCCGCGAACCAAAGCCTGGAGGGGATCGAGGTGCTCGCTGCCGAGCAAGGTCGGCCAACCGCCGTCGCGGTCGACAAGAGCGTCTCGCGAGATCCACAGCTCCAGAGCACCGCCGTCCGGTCGGATCTCGCTCTCCACATACTGCTTCGGATTCAGCAAGGGGTGTACGGACAGGACCAATGCCAACGATTCCAGAGTCGAAGGAAGCCCGAGCGCATCTCGAATACGCTGTGCCGCAACTCCCGCGATTCCGGTCAATTGCTTTCGCGTGATCTCGCGCGCCTTGTCTTCGTCGGCGCGGCGGCGAACCGCTGCCAGAAAGCCCAACGCCAACAGATGATGCTGCACGCAGATCTCCTCTGCGATACGAACCAAGGCTGATCGCGAGAAGTCGGAAAACCTCAGGTCCGACAACAACGGACCCGAGTAGTCCGCCCGACCGTCCCCGCCATGATCGATGGGGCTCAGCTCGACCGTCACCGCGGCGGTGCGTCCGATCTGCTCGGTGTGCGCGGTCATCACGGGCGGCGTGTGCGACGGGTCGATGGCAACGGTCCAGGCGCAGTGCGGATGTCGGTCCGCGGGCCTGCGCGGTGGTCGGTGAATCGGACGGATCTGGGCGTGTGGGTTGGTCGCGATGGCCGTCGCATCGAAAGTCGGATCCTCGATGTCGTGACACATCGAGGTCACGAACTCATCGCCCAACGGCTCGACGTCCATGAGTGCTCCACAATGATCGAGCCAGAATTCACCGTGCAGCGGATCGTCGACCCGGTATCGAAAGTCCATGAACTGTGGCGGAGCACCGATGTCGAGTTGTAGCCCTTTGAAGATCGTCACGACGTCGTCGCCCTCGTATCCGAGGGCCTTCTGCATGCGGCGGGTGTACCAGGGGCTGGCCGATTCCCACTCCTCGACGGCCACCTGCGCCATACCCTCGCGTCCGAACTCGACGATCAGATGCGCCATGCCCGAGCGATCGATCAGCTGCCCACACAGGAGCAACTCGGGCACCAACACGGCAAGGTCGCGCTGCGAGAGTGTCTCGAAGGAATCGCGCACGGTCATCGGACTCACCACAGCGGGACCGGCGCGGTGCCCACCGGATACCAGCCCGGTAGCGGGTCGCCCGAGATCGATCGCTGGATCCGGCCCTGCATCCCCTTCGAGAGAGCATTGTTGCCGATCATCTCCATGAACAACGCCGACACGTTCCCGAAGTCGAAGAAGTCACGCTGCCAAGACCATTGGAAGTCCCCGCCGTAGCGGAACCAACTACCGCCGATACCGTAGACGGAGTAGTTGCTACCGTCCTCGCGCTTGGCGTCGGAAATCTGCTTCCACAAGCCGATCACGTTTCCGCTACGTTCGTCGATCACAAACTCTTGATACGGATACTCCCAGCCTTCGAGGCCCTTCATCTCGAGACCGAGCGCGACTTCACGAATCTCCTCGCGCCCCACCGCCATGAAATCCTGCTTGGGACCGTAGTTCCACCCGTACGTGGCGTCCTCGGCGTACATGTCCGCCAACGGTTTCCAATCACCGGCGGCTTCGGCCTTCTTGTTCGCCTCGATCCAGCGTTGGACCATCTCGTCGAGCTCTGCGCGGTCGAAACCCGTCATCTGAACTTCCTCCCTCGAGCACATGAATTCGCTGACATCAATCGACAATCCGCTGCAATCAGTCGACAATCCTCAGGGCGCCGGTCGGGCAGTACCTGACCGCCATCTCGGCTTCACCGCGGAGCGACTCGGGTGGGTCCGGGTCCAGAAGACTGACCTTCCCCCGCTTCGGGACGACAAAGATCTCCGGTGCCTCGAGCTCGCACGCCGCATGGCCCTGGCACAGGTCGAGGTCGACTTCGACGTGCATGATCACCCCTCACGCCCGGGACGTGTTCGGCGCCGGTACCTCACCGCGCACGGCTGCTGCAACTGGACGACCATCTTGCTGTGGTCGTTTCGGTAGGACTCCGACGGCTGCGTCATCTCGAACTCGAAGTCCCGCAGCAGGATCGAGAAGATCGCCTTGAGCTGCATCTGAGCGAACGCGGCGCCGACACAGCGATGCCGGCCGGCTCCGAACGGAATCCACGTCCAGCGGTTGACGATGTCCTCTTGATTCGGGTCGATGTACCTCCCGGGATCGAAGGTGTCCGGTCGCGGGAAGTCCTCGGCGATTCGATTGGAGATCGCGGGTGTCGCGGCGACAAGATGGCCTTCTCGGATCTCGAAGCCGCCCACTTCGAAATCTCCACGTGCCACCCGCAACAGGATGATCAACGGCGGATGCAGTCGAAGGGTTTCCTTGACCACAGCCTCGAGAACCGGAATCTGGCGCAGGGCGTGAAAACTGATGTCGGCGCCGTCGGAGTACAGATTGTCGAGTTCGTCGACGACGTCCGTCATGGTGTCGGGATGCCGCAACATCTCGATCAGCGACCACGCTGCCGTGCCGGAAGTCGTGTGGTGGCCGGCGAACATCATCGAGATGAAGATGCCGGTGATCTCGTCGGCACTGAACCGGAGGTCGCCGTTCTCGTCCTTGACCGACACCAACACGTCCAGCATGTCGCGGTCCTCCTTGCCCTGCGGAGGATTCGCGATGCGGCCGTTCATGATGTCCTGTACCAGAGCGACCAACGCCAACCGTGCCTCGTCGCGGCGGCGGAAACTCTCGATCGGCGCGTACGGATCCACGAAAGCCAATGCATCGGTTCCCTGTTCGAGCTCGTGATACAGCTTGGCGAAACTGTCGTCCAGTTCGTCGCGGAACTTCTTGCCGATCAGGCACGCCGACGAGGTGTAGATGGTCAGCTCGGCGAAGAAGTCGAGCAGATCGATCTCGCCTTCGTCTCCCCACTGCGCGACCATCGCCTCGACCTCGCGGCCGATCGTGGCGGCGTGCCCACGCATCTGTTCGCCGCGCAGAGCCGAGTTGTGGAGCATCTCCTTTCGCCGCTCCGGACTGGCATCGAAAACGACGCCTTCACCGAAGATCGGCTTCATGAAGGGGTATGCAGCTTGTTGGTCGAGATCCTCGTCGGTGGAACGGAAGAAGAACTCGTTTGCCTCGGCTCCGGACAGCAAGATCACAGTGCGATCGGCAAGTTGAAAGGCGCCGACGTCACCGCATTCTTCGCGCACCCGGCGCATGAGCGCTATCGGGTCGGTTCTCAGTTCCTCGAGATGCCCGTGCGGGAGATCCCCGCCGGACACCCGCGGCGGCTCGGGCAGTGTTCGCGACGTCTCCTGCACTCCGTGCGTCATGTCGTCTCCTGTGAGTTCGCAGTGGGAAGTTTGTCCAGTGGTGCCTCGGGCTGAACTTCGACGAGCACGATGTGTGCTCCTCGCGGCGCCGACACGACGGCGACGATGGCATTGGCGATGTCCGAGGCGCGCAGAAAGTAACCGTGTCGGGCGAACCCCCACTTACTCCACGATTCCCCGACCGGTCCGATGATCTCCGGCGTCGTGTCCATTCCCATGCCGGTCAGTGTCGGCCCGGGTCGCACGATCGACGCGCGAATGCCGGTTCCCTCGAGCTCCATTCGCATCTGGCGCCCCATTGCTTCGAGCCCGGCCTTGGCTGCGTCATAAGCACCCATGAGTGGACGCTGGCGCTCGGCACAATCCGAGCCGATCAGTACGAAGTCACCGCGCTGTCGTTGCCTCATACCTGGGAGTACGCGATGCGCCAATCGCTGCGCACCAACGAGGTGGACTTGGATCTGCCGTAGAAACGCCTCGGGATCCATCTCGTCCGCAGCCCCGAATTCGAGATCACCGGCCCCGGAGACGACGATTTCGGCGGGACCGTGCACTGCCTCTGCGGCCGAGACGAATCCGTCGACCGAATCACCGTCCGTGACGTCGAGGAAGTGGGCGAACGCTTCACCACCATTGCTGCGGATCTTCTCGGCGATGGCTTCGCATTCGGTGACTCGACGCGCACCGAGCGCAACCGGATGCCCGAGTTCGGCCAAGGCATACGCGGTAGCAGTGCCGATTCCCGACGACGCACCACTGATCAGTGCCGGCCGGCGAACCGGATTGGGTTCGAAACGAGGCATCAGCGCACCTGCACTTTCACCGGCAGGGCCGCAAAGCCCCGGACGTTTGTCGAATGAACACGCTCGATTCCGGACTCGTCGACTTCGTAGTCGCTGACCCGACGCCCGAACTCCGCCAGGGCGATCTTGGCTTCGAGCTTGGCAAGGTGGGCACCCAGACAGAAGTGCACGCCACCACCGAAACTCGCGAGTTTTCCCGACGAACTCCGGCCGATCTGGAAGCTGTCGGCATCCTCGAAGACGTCGGCGTCTCGGTTGGCCGATCCGATCAGGAGCAGAACCTTCTCCCCCGCCGGAATGGTGCGCCCGTGGTACTCGAGGTCGACGACCGAAGTCCGAGCCACGATCTGGCTCGACGTGTCGTAGCGAAGAGTCTCTTCCACCCATTCCGAGGCTCGTTCGGGATCGTCGAGAACCGGTGTGATCTGCTCCCGATGGTGAGAACCCCAGTACAGCGCGTTTCCGAGAAGCTTGGTCGTGGTCTCGTTTCCGGCCACGACCATCAAAAACATGAATCCGAGGATCTCCTGGTCCGAGAGTTTGTCTCCGTCGATCTCGGCGTCGAGCAAGGCCGAGGTCAGGTCGTCCGTCCGCGATCGGCGCCGCTGCGCAATCATCTCCTTGTAGTAGCCCATCAAACTGATCGAAGCCTCCACCGCAGGTTGCGGCACGTCGAGAACACCTGCCTCTCGATGCACCACCAGATCCGCCTTGCGCCGCAGTTCGGCTCGGTCCGGTTCGGGGACACCCATGAGTTCGGAGATGACGTCCATCGGCAGCTTTCCCGCCACCTCCGTAATCCAGTCGAACTCCCCCGCGCCCAGCGCAGGTACCAGATGTTGCTTCGTGAGTTCGAGTATCCGACCGTCGAGCTCCGCGACCCGCCGCGGTGTGAATCCGCGAGAAACCAACTGGCGCAACCGCATATGGCGGGGGTCGTCCATCGCGAGAAACGACATCACATAATGCGCGTGTGGACCGTAGGCTGCGGGGTCGAGCGATACCCCGTTTGCGCTCGAGAGACGCTTGTTGTCCTTGAATCCGTCGACCACGTCCGTATATCGCGACAACGCCCAAAAGCCCACGTCCGGATTGTGATACAGCGGTGATTCCTCGCGCAGACGCTTGTACGTCGGATACGGATCGTCGTGAAAGTGGTAGTCGTACGGATTGAAGACCACCGGATCGATCAAAGCTTCTGTCATGATTTCTCCAGGATCAGTAGAGCTGAGGCCTCGAGGCGTCCAGCGATTTGCGCGTAGGTTCCGTAGCCGATCCCTGCGCGCAGAAGCGCCCCGGCATACAGCATTTCGAGCGCTTCCAACACTTCAGGCTCGCCGTCAGGATCCAACGCCGAAGCAAGTCGTTGATGGATCTCGAGTCCGATCCGGCCGCGAAGATGTTCCACTTCCGGATCGGAGCCGAGCAGTGCATTGGTCACGGCAGCCGATACCTCCGGTTCGTCCGCGAGAAGCAGCGCGATATTTCGAAGTACAGAGAGCACGTGCGCGGTGCGATCCAACCCTGAGCCGTCAGGCGCCGACGAGTTCTGAAGTCTTCGCCAGAAGACCTCTGCGACCAGATGCTCCTTGGACGCGAAATACGTGTAGGCGGTCGCAGTTCCTACACCCGCTTCGGCCGCAACCGAACGGACAGTCAGTCCGGAAAACTCTTGTTCGCGTAGAACTTTCACTGTCGCTTCGGCAAGCCTGGCCACAGTTTCCGCTTGTTTGCCCGTGAGGCGCCTGCGAGTGGATTCGTAGACAATCGATCCCCCGCTACCTGAATCGCCCCGTTGGCTGGACACGTGTCTGGACGTTACTACAGCGGCCTGTCCAGGGCAACGAAATGGGGAAACTTCGAAAATTCACCACGAACAGGCAGGCGTGACGCGAAAAGTTCTACTACAGAACGATCTTCATTCCGGCACCAGCGTCCACGCGCAGTTGCTGGCCGGTGACGAATCGCGACTCGTCCGACGACAAGTACACGACCGCATGCGAGATGTCCGCGGGCTCGACCCACGGGGTCGGCATCGCCTGCATGAAGGGGAACGTCACTGCCGCATCCTCGACGGTCGGATTCTCGAGGTCGGGACGGAACGTCCGGTACATCGGCATGCTCTGCAACATGTCGGTGTTCACGTTGGTCGGATGGATCGCATTGACGCGAATGGAACTCGGCCCGAGGGTCAGTGCCAACGAACTGGTATAGGCCTGAATCAGCTTCTTGGCCAGGCCGTATCCGTCGCCGCCCGGACCCTGGAGCGCCTGCTGCCCGTTGAATCCGGTCTGCGGCACCAGACCGGCAACAGAGCCGATCGCGATGATCGAACCCCCTTCGCCGAGGTAGTCCATCGATGCATGCACTGTGTTGACGACACCGAGAAAGTTCACATCGAACGCGTCGACGAAACCGGCAGTCGACACGTGCTTGCCGAGCGGACAGATACCGGCGTTCGCCACGACGACATGCAATCCGCCTAACTGCCCTACTGCCTCGGCAAGTGCTGTTTCGAGACCGGCGCGATCACGGACGTCGACACGCGCTGTCACCACCTGCCGCCCGGCCTCTTTCACCAGTCGAGCCGTTTCCTCCAGATCGGCTGGACTGGCGAGCGGATATTCGTTGCTGGCGATGTCTGCGCACAGATCGAAGGCGATGACGTGCGCGCCCTCCTGTGCGAGATGGACGGCATGACTGCGCCCCTGACCTCGAGCAGCACCGGTCACCAGCACCACTTTTCCGTCAACTCTGTTCATTTCGACCTCTCTCCCGTGGATGTGAAGGCGTGGTTGTGAATGTGCGGTGAACCGTAGCGGCGCCACACCAGGCACGAATCGATTTTCACCGAAGTAGATCCAGAGACCCTCTCGAAATCTCTTATGCCCCAGAAACCATTGCCTCAACCACGAGTGTGAACTAGAGTCCAGACACATGTCCAGAAAGAGAGGGTTTGCGTTATGACGCTTCGACCCGCAGACAGTTCTGCACTTCTCGTCGACGGAAAGCTGGTTCCCGGATCCGGTGGAACCTTCGAAGTTTTCAACCCGGCCACCGAGGAACTGATCGGCCGCGCTGCCGAAGGGACCGCCGCGGATATGGACGCGGCCATCGCCGCTGCGCGCCGTGCGTTCGACGACACCGAATGGGCACGCGATCACGGATTTCGCGCTCGCTGCCTACGCCAACTGTGCGACGCACTCCAGTCTCACATCGAGGAGCTGCGCGAGATCACCGTCGCCGAGGTGGGCGCACCCGTCATGCTGACGAGCGGTCCACAACTCGAAGGCCCGATCGAAGATCTTCGCTACTGGGCTGACCTGATCGAAACCTATTCCTGGGAACAAGATCTCGGGCACGCGTCACCGATGGGGATTCCGACTCATCGCCGACTGCTCAAGGAAGCGGTCGGCGTCGTCGGCGCAATCACACCGTGGAACTTTCCGCACCAGATCAATTTCGCCAAACTCGGTCCTGCCCTCGCGGCCGGCAACACCATCGTTCTCAAACCCGCGCCGGACACGCCCTGGTGCGCCGCGCTGGTCGCCAAGGTCATTGCCGAAGAAACCGAGATCCCGGCCGGCGTCGTCAACGTGGTGACGTCGACGGATCACTCTCTCGGCGCCCAGCTGTGCAGCGATCCGCGCGTCGATCTCGTGTCCTTCACCGGTTCCACCGCCACCGGACGCACGGTGATGGCCACGGCCGCGCAAACCCTCAAGAAGGTCTTCCTCGAACTCGGGGGCAAGTCCGCATTCATCGTCCTCGACGACGCGGACATCAAGGGCGCATGCTCGGTTGCCGCGTTCTCCGTCTGCGTTCATGCCGGTCAGGGATGCGCGCTCAGTACCAGACTTCTGGTGCCGCACGCTCGGTACGAAGATGCTCTGGCCGCGGCCTCCGCCGCGATGGCGGGTATCCGAGCCGGTGACCCCAGCGCGCGCGGAACGGTATGTGGTCCGGTCATCTCGGCGCGCCAGCGCGCCAGGGTGGAGAGCTACCTCTCCCTCGCGGTCGAAGAGGGCGGCACGATCGTGACGGGTGGTGGCCGTCCAGACGATCACGAGCGCGGTTTCTTCGTCGAGCCCACTCTCGTTGCCGGGCTGGACAACTCGTCTCGCGTAGCGCAGGAGGAGATTTTCGGTCCCGTTCTCGTGATCATTCCGTACGACAGCGACGACGACGCAATCCGAATTGCCAACGACTCCCCCTACGGCCTGTCCGGCTCGGTATGGGGCACCGATCCCGATCGCGTCGCGCACGTCGTTGCCGGTGTCAGAACCGGAACGCTGAGCGTCAACGGCGGCGTCTGGTATTCGGCCGACGCACCGTTCGGCGGCTACAAGCAATCCGGGATCGGCCGCGAAATGGGCCTCGCGGGTTTCGAGGAATACCTCGAAACCAAGCTCGTCGCTTCACCTTCCTGACATTCCACATCCTCACCACAGGATCATCACCACGAAAGTAGGTCGACATGGGACGTTTCGACGGTCGCACCGCGATAGTCACCGGAGCAGCGCAGGGTATCGGAGAGGCGTATGCCCGGGCTCTGGCCGCGGAGGGGGCCAACGTGGTGGTCGCCGACCTCAATTGCGAACTGGGCGAAGCTGTCGCCAAGCAGATCACCGCGGACGGAGGACGAGCGGTCTTCAAGGACGTCGACGTTGCCGACGGGGAGTCGACTGCGGCACTTGCCGACTTCACGATCGAGCACTTCGGCAGCATCGAGCATCTGGTGAACAACGCTGCCATCTACGGCGGAATGAAGATCGACTCGCTGTTGACCGTCGACTGGGACTACTACCGAAAGTTCATGAGCGTCAACATGGACGGCGCGTTGCACGTGTGCCGGGCGGTCGTACCTCACATGCGGGAGAAGGGTGGCTCGATCGTCAACCAATCCTCCACGGCGGCGTGGCTGTACTCGAACTACTACGGACTCGCCAAAGCCGGAGTCAACAGCCTGACTCAACAACTCGCGACCGAACTCGGCTGGTCGAACATCCGGATCAACGCCATCGCTCCCGGTCCCATCGACACGGAGGCGACTCGAACCGTCACCCCCGGAAATATCGTCAAGGACATGGTCAAACGAATCCCGCTGCAGCGCATGGGTACGCCGGAGGATCTCGTCGGCATGTGCCTGTTCCTTCTCTCCGACGACGCAGGCTGGGTGACCGGGCAGATCTTCAACGTCGACGGCGGCCAGGTGTACCGATCATGACGGATTCGGCGCCCAAAGCCGGCCCTTCGAAACCCAGACTGGGGTACATCGGTTTGGGCAACATGGGTGCGCCCATGGCGACGCGCCTCCTGGACTGGCCGGGCGGACTGGTGGTGTGTGATGCCCGCGCAGAAGCCCTCGAGCCGTTCACCAGTGCGGGCGCGAGTGGAGCATCGACGCCCGCCGACGTTGCAGCGCAGGCGAGAATCATCTCCGTCACGGTGCTCGACGACGCGCAGGTGCGCGAGGTTGTAGGCGGGCCGCACGGCATCCTGTCGACCGCACAGCCAGGCACTGTCGTCGCAATTCACTCCACCATCTCGGACACCACGGCGGTGGAACTCGCTGGTATCTGTCGACAGCGTGGCGTTCTGCTGGTCGACGCACCGATCAGTGGCGGCGCCGGCGGCGCAGCGCAGGGAAGGCTGGCCGTGATGATCGGCGGCTCCGACGAGGCGTTCGAGGCCGTCCGCGAGCCCTTCGGATCCTGGGCCGAGCTGGTGGTTCACGCCGGTGACGTCGGCGCGGGAACGCGAATGAAGCTCGCACGCAACCTTCTTCACTTCGTCTCGTTCACCGCCACGACCGAGGCCGCGCGACTCGCCGAAGCAGCAGGACTCGATCTCCGCACGCTCGGAAAGGTCGTCAGGCACACCGATGCGATCACCGGCGGCGCGGGCGCGATCATGCTCCGCGACACCACCGCACCGGTCTCGGAGGACGACCCGTGGTTCTCGATACTGCGGCATGTTCGAAATCTCGGGGAGAAGGACCTGGCCTTGGCCATCGACCTCGGTGATCGGCTGGATCTCGACCTGCCGCTCGCGCACCTTGCGCTCGCCGGACTCGGTGCCGGTCTGGGCGTCGAGAATGACAGAGAAGACAGGCTCGCCGAGCCTTCACCGGCATCTACGGCGTCCACTACACGGGAGCACGCATGACCGAGACCACTCACACGACCGACACCAATGGAACGGGCGGAAGCCGCGTCTCCGAGACCCGCGCTCGCGGCGTAGCGAAGATGAACGAGGTGTACGGCTGGGAACTCCCCGCCGACGTTCCCGGCGACTTCTTCGCCGTGACCGCCGATCACCTCTTCGCCGACATCTGGACGCGGCCGGGCCTGTCGGTGCGCGATCGGAGACTGCTGCTGATCGGTGCCATCACAGCCCAGGGGCAGAGCGATGTGGCAAAGATCCAGATCAACGCTGCTCTTCACAACGAGGAGTTGACCGAGCAACAATTCGAGGAGGCCGCGATCTTCCTGTGCCACTACGTCGGCTGGCCCCTGGCGACCGGCCTCAACAATGCGCTGATCGCCGTGAAGGCCGACAGACGTAAAGCCGCGCGCGCCAAGGAGAAGGCCGCGGCCGATTCCGCGAAAACGGACACCGACTGACTTTCGGTCGAGATACTGCAATCAGGGCATCGATCACACCTACCGATTCCCCCACCAACCAACCAGAAGAACGAAGGATCCGAATCCATGGCCGAGGCCAGCTCAATCCGTCCGCAGTCCGCCGCAAGCATCGAGCAGTGGCACTTCGAGGCTGACGTCGTCGTCGCCGGCTACGGCATTGCCGGAGTGAGTGCTTCGATCGAGGCGGCGCGAGCGGGCGCCGACGTGTTGGTGCTCGAGCGCACGAGCGGCTGGGGCGGCGCTGCGGCGCTGGCAGGCGGATTCATCTATCTGGGTGGCGGAACCCCGCTCCAACAGGCACTCGGGTTCGAGGACTCCCCTGCCAACATGAAATCGTTCATGATGGCCGCGCTCGGCCCCGGCGCCGACGAGGAGAAGATCACCGACTACTGCGAGGGCAGCGTCGAACACTACAACTGGCTCGTCGACAACGGCGTGCCGTTCAAGGAGAGTTTCTACGGCCAACCCGGGTGGGAAACGCCCTTCGACGACGGTCTCATGTATTCCGGCGGCGAGAACTCGGCACCGTTCAACACGATCGCGACACCGGCCCCTCGCGGACACGTTCCGCAGATGAGCGGCAAGCGTACCGGCGAGAAGGGCGGCGGCTTCATGTTGATGAAGCCGTTGATCGAGACGGCCGAAAGCCTCGGCGTACGAGCAGAATACGACATGCGAGTGCAGCGACTGGTCGTCGACGGCGATCGAGTAGTCGGCATCATCGCCAAGCAGTACGGCAAGGAAGTGGCGGTTCGAGCACGCACGGGTGTCGTGCTGGCGACGGGAAGCTTCGCCTACAACGAAGCGATGATCCAGTCGTACGCCCCACGGCTGATCGGGCGCCCCGGTGCGGCTATCGAAGAGCACGACGGCAAGGCGATCCAGATGGCCCAGGCTCTCGGGGCGGACCTCGCACACATGGACGCAACCGAGGTCGCATTCTTCGGCGACCCCCAGTTGATGATCCGCGGCATTCTCGTCAACGGACGCGGCCAGCGCTACGTCAACGAGGACACGTACCCGGGAAGAATCGGGCAGGAGACGCTGTTGCGCAACGAGAATCAGGCCTACCTGATCATCGACGAAGCCTCCTACGAAGAGGGCTGCGCCGCCGACAGTTCCACACCGTTCTTCAGATTCCAGCCCAAGTGGGTGGCCGAGACCGTCGAGGAACTCGAATCCGACATGGGCCTGCCGGAAGGCACACTTCAGTCGACCGTCGAGGTCTACAACCGCCACGCCGCCCGTGGTGAAGACCCCGTGCTCGGCAAGAAGAAGGAGTGGGTCAAGCCGATCGGCTCACCCGTCGCTGCGCTCGACCTTCGCAACTTCACCGCAGGATTCACGCTCGGCGGTCTGCGCACGTCGATCAACTCGGAGGTCATGCACGTCTCCGGCGAACCGATCCCGGGTCTGTTTGCCGCTGGACGCTGCACCGCCGGTGTCTGCGCCGGCGGGTATGCCTCCGGAACGTCCCTCGGTGACGGCAGCTTCTACGGGCGACGCGCCGGAATCAGCGCTGCCAAGGGCTGAGCGTCTCTTCTCAAAGCTCAGCGTCCTCGCTGCGACGTTCGAGGAACAACGTGTCACGCCACCTGCCACCGAGTTGAGCGATACGCGACCGAGTGCCGACGACTCGGAATCCGACGGCCTGATGCAAAGCGACGCTTGCCCGGTTCTCCGGGAAGATCGACGACTGCACCGTCCAGATCTCGCTGGCGTCGGCAGCTTGCACCTGTCGGCGAAGCAGCAGCTTGCCCACGCCGCGCCCGCGAGCGCCGCTACCGATGTAGATAGAGTTCTCGGCGACCCCGCGGTAGCAGTCTCGCGAGGACACCGGGCTCAGGCTCGCCCAGCCTTCGACGCGGCCGTCGATCTCCGCGACCCATCGATGATCAGGTAACCATTGCGCGTCGAGCTTCTCGGCGGACGGCACCGAGGTGGTGAACGTCGCGGTTCCGGTGTCGATTCCTTCGCGGTAGATCGAGCGCACGGCATCCCAGTCGTCGGATTCCATGCGGCGCAGCACCACGTCGTCGGGAAGAACTCCCAGTGTGTCTTCGACCGGACCACGCGCAGCCACGACGGCGGCGGCTGCCATCAGATCGGAGTATGCCGTTCCGGCAACACTGACAACCGAGGTGCCTTCGCGCACCGAAGCCTCGACGAAACCGACCTCGATCAAGGCCTCGAGGTGCGCACTCAGCGTCGACGGCTCGAGTGATGCGGCGTGTGCAATCGTGTCGACGTCGATCGGACCGCCGGCAGCAAGTCGGAGCACTCGCAGCCGCGTCGGATCACCCAGGCACGCGAACCGGCGCGCAAGTACATCGGTGTCGAGGGGTGCGAGTGTTTCTGAACTCATACCGCGACTATAACGCCGCTGACCTGCAGGTCGGGCGGCTAGGTTCGGCAAGAGCGTCCCGGAGTGAGAAACAACTCAGCCACCGATCCTCGGGTTCGCCGGCTAACGCGCACCGATCGACTCGGCAATCATCGACCACGAGTTGTGAAGATCGTCCTGCCAATAACCCCACGAGTGAGTACCCGTTGCCCGGAAGTCATACGTCGCGGGGATGCCCAGGGAGTCGAGCCGCTCGGCCAAACGCTGGGTGCATTGGTTCGTCCCCGCCTCGATCACTCCGCCGACGATCACCTGATTGGCCAGAACCCCGAGGTCGCCGTTGACCATCGGTCCGCCCAGATTCTCGTGTGGGCCGGGCAAGCCCGATCCGTTGCTGATGTAGAGGTCGACGCCCCGCAATCTCTCGGCATTGACCACAGGGTCGTTGGCTACCCACCCCGGGCCACCAACCGGACCCCACATGTTGTCGACGTTGCCGCCGCGGAATCCGACCACGAATCTCACGTAGTCCTGACCGGGTTGAGTACTCGTCTCGGCGCACCCGCTGAAAGCGCCGACCGCGCGGTAAACCGTCGGCGCAGCCTCGGCCAGGCTCAGAACGGAGGTTCCCGCCATCGACAAGCCGGCGACCGCGTTCACACCCGTGGTGCCGAGCGTGGCGTCGACGATCGGCGGCAACTCCTGGGTGAGAAATGTGGTCCACTTGTTCAGTCCGAGAACAGGATCGGGCTTCTCCCAGTCGGTGTAATAACTGTAGGCTCCGCCGATGGGGTTGACGACGTTGACGTTCTTGTCGCCGAAGAAGTCGACGACGTCTGTCCGTGTCTGCCACGTCGCCGTGTCCTCGCCGCCGCCGGCGCCGTTGAGTAGATAGAGGGTCGGTCGTGGCGCACTTGTGTCTGCCGGCCGAATCACCTCGAGCGGAATCACTTTGTCCATTGCAGCCGAGTAGACGTACATAGTCAGCTGACGGGCGTTGATTTCCTCGACGTGATCGAGAGCTGAACCGTCTGAAGGCAACGTTCGAGCCTGATCAGCCGAGGCGAGCGCGGCTTCGCCGAACAATCCCGTCCAAGCGACGAGGGCGACGACCAGTATCGCCCGAGTACGTCCGATCCTTCTCATTGCCGCTCCTCGTGCTCGATTGCGGTGCCCGGCAACAGCTCGGTGGCGCTCGCTTCGCGGGCGTGCGGCTCGGTGGCTTGAAGGTGTCATGCCCGTTCGGAGTATCCGGAAAACATCGTGAGAAGCCGGGCCATCTCCGGTCCGATGACCGCCATGGCCGGGGCCTCGATCATCTCGTTGTGTCCGCAACGCACCGGCACCTCCACGATCCGTCCCGTCACGAGCGGACGCCATTCCTGTGGCGACCTTTCGCGCGCAATCGTGTCGTCTTTTCCGTCAGCCGGGAAGATCAGCAGGTCTCCCTGGTAGATCTGCGGAACGAACTGGTGGGTGATTCTCTGCGAAGTCTCATACCCGCGGGCAATCCGCTCGAGGTCCCGACCGTCGACTCCCGTTTCGGGCCTGAGCGTCCGGGCCACCACGGCCGCCGCCTCGTCGAAGGTCAGATCTCGGTCGGTCTCGACTTCGAGGCCGAGTCCTCGAAGTAGGTCTCGGACGTCGAGTTCGGCTGACGCAGGCGCATCCCCGTTGTCGGGGTAGCTGTCCATCATGGCCAGTGTGGCGACTTCGCGGTCGGACGATTGCAGTTCGACGGCCATGGCGTGCGCGATGACTCCACCGAGGGACCATCCGAGTAAGTCGTACGGCCCGTCTGGCGAAACGGCCTCCATCTCTTCCACGTAACGATGCGCCAACTGTTCGATCGACTGATAGTCACCGTCGTCGCTGAGTGCGGGTAGCTGAAGTCCGTACACCGGTCTGTCCTCGGGCAGATACCGCACCAATCCGGCATACCCCCAGGACAGGCCGATACCAGGGTGCACACAGAACAGCGGTCGCCCACTTCCTTTCGTCCGCAGCGGAACAACCACGGCGAGAAGCTCTTCCATGCCGGCGTCCACGGTCGGCAAGTCGAGGCGTCGAGCGATTCCAGCGGGCGTCGGGTCGAGGAACATCCACTGAAGCGGAATTCTGCGTTGGAAACGGGAGTGCAGTGCGCTGACGATTCGGGTGGCTACCAGGGAGGACCCGCCCAAGTCGAAGAAGCTGTCGGTAGTGCTCACCCGGTCGAGACCCAGAACCTCGACGAACGAGTCGACCACGGCGCGCTCGGTATCAGTGACCGGCTCGTGGAACTCGGCGGCAGCCGAACCGAATTCGGGTTCCGGTAGAGCCTTTCGGTCGAGCTTGCCCACCGGTGTCATCGGAATCCGCTCGAGAAGCACCACTGCCGACGGAACCATGTGGGAGGGTAGTCGGTCGGCTGCATACGCCCGTATCTCGTCGCTGTCCGTGGCGTCGGCAGCTGACACGCGCACGTACGACACCAGGACCGTGTCACCCGACGGTCCGACGTGGCCGATGGTGGCAGCGAAGCCCACGGCCGGATGATGCATGAGAACTGCATCGATTTCGCCGAGTTCGATCCGGAATCCGCGGACCTTGACCTGGAAGTCGCTTCGCCCGATGTATTCGAGTGTGTGATGTGCGCCCTCGCCGGACCCGACGATTTCGGCACTGTCGCTTTCGGCACTGGCACCGCCGGACTCATGCCAACGCACGACATCCCCGGTGCGGTACATTCGGCGCCCCGGAGACCCGTACACGCAAGCGACAAATCGTTCCGAAGTGAGCGACGCCCGATTATGGTACCCACGTGCCATACCTGGGCCCGTGATGTACAACTCCCCCGGCACACCGACCGGGACGGGCTGCAAACGCCCGTCCAGCACCAAGAAGCCGAAGCCCACTGCCGGCGAGCCGATGTTCACTCCCGCACCGGGTTTCATCGAATCGCTGACGCTTGCCTGCACGGTGGTTTCAGTCGGGCCGTAGCCGTTGTGCAGCCTCCGACCCGGCGCCCATTGCGCGACGACCTCCGGCGGGCAGGCCTCGCCCACCAGATCGAGAACACGGAGCGCCTCGAAACCGTTGGCACCCAACGCCGCCAGCGCGGTCGGTGTAATGGTGGCATGTGTGACCTGCTCCTGCCGGAAGACATCGGCCAATTCGGCGCCACCGAACACAGCAGGCGGAACGATCACCACTCGCGCCGACGCACTGAATGCCATCGTCAACTCGAAGATGGAAGCGTCGAAACTCGGCGAGGCCAACTGTGAAACATGAGAGTCGTGTGTGACCTCGAACCTCTCACGAGTTTCTGCCGTGAAGCTCGCCAAACCTCGATGAGTAATGTTCACTCCCTTGGGTTTCCCCGTAGAGCCCGAGGTGTAGATCAGGTAGGCCGGATGATCGAGGTTCAGTTCACCGGTTCGATCGTCATCGGTGATCGGTTTCGGCGACCGCGCGGCTACCCGTCGGGCGAAGTGTGGGTCGTCGAGTTCCAGCCAGGGAACAACGTCGGGTAGGTGAGTTCGGCTGGACTGCACAGTCAAACCGAGCGAGGCTCGGCAATCGGCGAGCATGTATTCGACGCGCTCGCGCGGATAGGCCGGATCGACAGGCACAAAAGCCGCTCCGGCTTTGGTCACCGACCAGATCGCCACCACCGATTCGATCGAGCGAGGCATCCCCAGCGCCACGAACGTCTCCGGGCCCACACCCCGACCGCACAACTCCCGGGCAACACGATTCGACCACTCGTCCAGGTCGCGATAGCTGAGTTGCCGATTCTCCAGCGACAGGGCCACCGAGTCCGGATCGATCGCCACCGCGTCCGCCAACAACTCAGGCCACAGTTTCGGAGGTACTTCGGGGAGCCCACGCGCCGGCGTCAACGCGCGACGTTCACGATCGCCGAGTAGATCGATGTCACCGATCGGTACCTCCGGATTCCGGGTCACGGACTCGAGTACACGAACGAACATGTCGGCAAACCCGCTGACCGTGCCGGGGTCGAAGAGATCAGTGGCGAAGTCGACGGCTCCGCTCATTCCTCCCGGTGCACCGCGATCGTCGTACTCTTCGGCGAGCAGGAATTCCAGGTCTACCTTCACTACCTCGAGTTCGGGGTCGATCCCGCGGACTTCCAGTCCCGCCAGGTGCAGAATCGGCCGATCGTTGTTCTGGAATTCGAGGGACACCGAGGAAATCGGCGGATAAGCGCTCGACCGTTTCGGCCCGACCGCCTCCACTACCCGCTCGAAGGGAACGTCGGAATGAGCGAACGCGGCGAGGTCGACCTCGCGGCAATGCGCAACCAACTCCCGGAAGGATCGAGCCGGATCCACCTGTGTGCGCAGTGCGAGCGTGCCGACGAACATGCCGACCAGATCATCGAGGGCACGATCTCCTCGGCCGGCGATCGGCGTTCCGATCACGATGTCGTCGGTGCTGCCCAAACGTGCCAGCAAGAGCGCGAGCGCTGCATGCACAGTCATGAATGCAGTGGACTCATGCTGCCTCGACACGTCCCGAATCCGGCGGTGAAGATCACTGCTGATCGAGAAGTGAATCCGCGAGCCGTGAAAACTCTGTTGTGTCGGCCGGTCTCGATCGAGGGGAAGTTCCAAGAGGTCGGGAGCGCCTGACAGTGCGCGTCGCCAGTAAGCCAACTGCTCGGTGATCACCGACCCCGGGTCGTCGGCTGAGCCCAGAATCTCCCGTTGCCAGAGCGCAAAGTCGGCGTACTGGACTGGAAGCGGCGTCCACTGGGGTTCCCCGCCGTGCGCGTGGGCCTCGTATGCAATCATCACGTCTCGGGTCAGCGGAGACATCGAGAAGCCGTCAGCCGAAATGTGGTGCACCACTACGGCAAGTACGTGTTCGCGCTCATTCATGGTGAACAACGATGCCCGCAGGGGAATTCGTGCGGCGACGTCGAAACCGGCCGAGACCATTCGGGCAAGCTCGTCACGGAGATGATGTTCGTCGGTCACCGATGTCTCGGCCAGTTGCGGCAGCTCGGCGCTCTCGGTGGGCACGATGTGCTGGACCGGTCCGTCGCCGCGGACCGGGAACATCGTTCGCAGCGATTCGTGGCGGGCGATGACATCGGACACCGCTGATCTCAACGCCGGCTTGTCGAGTCCACCGCTCAGCCACACCACGAGTGGAATGTTGTACGCAGGAGAACTGGTGTCGAGTTGATTGACGAACCACAATCGCTGCTGGGCAAACGACAAGGGGATGTCGTCGGGTCGGGGGCGCGGTTCCAGTCGCTCCGACCGTTCGGCAACCGAATGGTCGATCACCGTGGCCAACTCGGCCACCGTCGGCGTCTCGAACAGGTCCCGCACCCCGACGGTGGCTCCGAGCACCGCCCGCAACCTCGCCGCGACCGAAGTGGCGCTGAGAGAATTTCCCCCGAGCTCGAAGAAACTGATGTCGGTTCCGACTCGTTCCAGGCCGAGCACCTCTGCGAACACGTCCGACACCGCCTGTTCGACCGGGCCGACCGGGGATCGGAAATCCCCTGTGGTTGTGCCGATCTCGGGGCTGGGCAACGCCGAACGGTCGACTTTTCCGACAGCGGTCAACGGAATGTTCTCCAGCACCGTGAGAACGGCAGGCACCATGTGCGCAGGCAAGCGCCGGGCCACGGCGCGGATCAAGACCCCGGTGTCCAGTTGACCCGCCGTAGGCACGACGTACGACACGAGTCGGGTGTCTCCGGTAGGGCCGGAATCGGCAACCGTAACGGCAAATCCGACGTCGGGCTCTGCCATCAGCGCACTGTCGATCTCCCCGAGTTCGACACGGAATCCTCGAACCTTGACCTGGAAGTCGCTTCGCCCGACGTACTCGACACACAGGTCCGGCGTCCATCGCACGATGTCGCCGGTACGGTACATCCGCGTTCCCGGGTCAGCCGGGTTGGCGACAAAACGTTCTGCCGTCAACCCCGACCTTCGGTGGTATCCCCGTGCCACGCCAGGTCCGGCCAGGTACAGCTCGCCGGGGACCCCGACGGGAACCGCTTGAAGTCGAGCGTCGAGCACCAGTTCGCTGACGCCCCTGACGGGTCCACCGATCGTGATCGGTTCCCCGGCGGCCATCGGCGGACTGACGTTGGACATGATGGTTGCTTCGGTCGGTCCGTACGCGTTGTACAGGCGGCGGCCAGGTGCCCAGCGTGCGACGAGGTCGGGCGGGCACGCCTCGCCCCCGAATACGACGTCCGCAAGTTGTTCCAGCCCAGCCGGATCCACCGATGCCAGTGCCGCCGTGGTGATGAACGCATGCGTGACGGCGTGCTCGGCCAGCAGTTCCGCCAGGTCCTCACCCCCGTAGATCCCGGGTGGAGCGATAACCATTGTCGCCCCGGCGCCGAACGCCTGCAGATATTCGAACAGCGACCCGTCGAAACTCGGAGTGGAGAAGTGCAACGTGCGTGATTGTGGAGTTACGCCGTAGCGTTCGACCTGGTCTCGGGCGAAGTTGTCGAGCCCTCGCTGCGTGACCACGACACCCTTGGGCACGCCGGTCGACCCCGAGGTGTAGACGACGTAGGCGGCTGAATCCAACCCGATCGGACGGAGTCGGTCGTTGTCGGTCAGTGGGCTCCCCGAGAATCCCTCGCACTTCTTCGTGAAGTGCGGATCGTCGAGAATCAGCCACTCCGCGATATCGGGCAGTCGATCTCGGTCAGCGGCGGTGGTCAATCCGAAACCGACCTTCGAATCGATCAGCATGTGGTTTATCCGCTCGTCGGGATAGTCGGGATCGATCGGCACGAATGCAGCGCCTGTCTTGGCGACGGCAAGTATCGCTACCACAGACGTGAGAGAACGTGGGACACCGACTGCGACGTAGTCCTCTGTTCCCAGACCTTGCGAGACAAGCACGCGAGCAATGCGATTGGAGAGGATGTCCAGCTCGCCGTAGGTCATGCTGCCGTCCGTCGATTCCACGGCCGACGCGTTCGGATCACGCTGGGCTGCCGCGTCGAAGATCTCCGGGAAAACACGCGACGACCCACCAGCCGTGCCACGGGCTGGTACCAATTCGGCACGTTCGGACGGGGCGAGCACCGACACCACAGCCACGGGGCGATCCGGCTGGGCACACGCTTCTAGCACACGCCGCAGTCGTCCGGCGATCTCTTCGATGTCGGCGGCACCGAACACCTCGGGTAGGTACTCGAATTTCAGGCGGAGCCTGGTGTCGACCGATGCCACCAGGCTGAGCGGGTAGTGGGCAGCGTCCTTGGCTTGGACATCGGTGATCCGGATCCCCGCAATATCGGTATCGGACGAAAAACCCTGACGGTCAACGGGATACGATTCGAAGACAGTCAACGTGTCGAAGCCGGTCTCCGGCCCGGTGGCTCCTTGGATCTCGGAAAGCCCGAGATAGTGGTGATCCGACAGCTCTGCTTGCTCGGCCTGGATCCGCGCGAGGAGTGTGCCGATACTTTCTGTCGGGCGCAGCGTGATTCGGACCGGAATTGTGTTGATGAACAGCCCGACCATGGTTTCGATCCCGGTCAGCTCGGGAGGTCGACCCGACACCGTCGCACCGAACACCACATCGTCTCTCCCGGTCAGTGCAGCGAGGACGATCCCCCACGATGCCTGAACAATTGTGTTGATCGTCAGTCCGAGTTCACGCGCCATCCCGCGAAGTGAGGCTGTGAATTCCTCGTTCAGATCGAACACCCACTCGGCCGCCATGGTGGAGAGTCGACGGGATCGAACCGCCGGAGCCAGCAGCGTCGGTCCTTCGACTCCGCGCAGCGTTCTCGCCCATACAGCTCTCGAGGCTTGCAGATCGCGGCGGCTCATCCAGGTCAGATAATCGCGATACGCGCGCGCGTGAGGCAAGGCCGACACTTCACCGTCAGCCGCATAGAGCGTCGCCAATTCCCGGATCAGGAGTGGCATGGACCAGCCGTCCAGAAGGATGTGATGGTTGGTGAGCACCAGCGTGAACTTTTCGGAGGTGAGAGCGATCAGGGTGAATCTGATCAACGGCGCCCGCGCCATGTCGAACGGGCGCGCTCGGTCCTCGGCCAGCGCTCGATCACGATCCTGATCTGTTGCACCCGTGAGGTCGATTTCCTGCCACGGCGCTGCCACGTTGCTTCGGACCACCTGGACGGCACGGCCGTCCGCTCCGTGAAGGAAGGCGGTACGCAGGTTCTCATGCCTGCGGAGCAGCGCGTCGGCGGCGCGACGCAGGCGCTCCGAATCGACTGCGCCGGCAAGATCGAGAGCCACTTGTACGAGGTATGCGTCGACCGATCGTTCGGCAAGTTCGGCATGGAACAACAACCCCGCCTGCAATGGAGAGAGCGACCAGACGTCGCTCAGGTCGGGGCACCGACTTTCGAGGTCGTCGACCGCGTCCTGTCGAAGATCGACCAGGTCGAAGTCCGAGGGTGTGAATCCGCCGCCGCCTGCCGCGTACTCTCCGAGCCCGGCCAGTGCGTCGAGCCACCACTGCGCCAGTTGCCGAACGTCGTCCGCACCCAGAATGTCCGGTGGGAACGTCCAGCTGGCAACGAGCTGCGGGCCGTCCTCGGTATCACTGTTGTCGGTGTCACTGTTGTCGACGGTCATCACGTTGACCTCGAGAACGCCGGCGAGCGGAAGATCGACGGCCGCAACCGTCCGCAGGTCCTCGTCACGGATCGGTACCCATCCCGCTGAAGCGTCGGAGTCGGATCCACCGACGCGTCCGAGGTAGTTGAAACTGATCTGCGGCACGGGAAGTTGCGAAAGAGTGTGTGCCGTTTCGCGGTTCAGATAGCGCAGCAACCCGAAGCCGACGCCGCGGTCCGGCACCGCCCGGAGTTGTTCCTTGACGGCCTTGGCAGCGACGCCCGCGGCCGGGCCGCCGGCGAAGGCGTCGATCGGATCCACTCCGCTCAAATCGATCCGCACCGGGAAGATCGACGTGAACCATCCCACGGTGCGAGCAAGATCTGCCCCGGGAACCACCTGCTCCTCGCGTCCGTGACCCTCGAGACTGATCAACGTCTCCGGATTGTCGACCCCGCGGTCCCTATGCCGGCGGAACATCGCAAGAGCCAAAGCCGTCAACAAACCGTCCTCGACGCTCCCGTGAATCGCCTGCGGCACTGTCGTCGACACGACCTCGGTCAGTCCCGGGGGAACTCGTACTTCGATGTCAGTGGTGGCCGAGGCGGTGTCCCTCTTCGTCAGAGCGCGCACACCCAGCTTCGGATCGGGACCCTCGAGCACCTCTCGCCAGTAGTCGAGTTCAGCCACCCGATCCGGCTCGCGCGCGGCGTCGACAAGGCCACGTGCCCATCGACGCATCGACGTCCCGACAGGAGCCAGTGAAGGGTCGACGCCTGACTGCATCTGCGCACAAGCAAGTGCCAGATCGGGGATCAGGATTCGCCAGGAGACCCCATCCATCACGAGATGGTGAGCGACGAGGAGCAACCGTTTCTCGTCGTGTGCATCGGTGTCGAGCAAGACTGCCTGCACCATCACCCCGGCCGCCGGATCAAGCCGATCCAGAGCGGCGTCCACTGCCGTCGAAACCGTCTGCGCCACAGCGCTGTCGACACGCATGCGATGCACGAGTGTCTGGGCCCGCACTGCACCTGGAGGCGCAACGTCCATCCGCCGAACGGAGTCTGGGGGCGACGACGCCCGCAGGCTCGACCGGAGTACGTCGTGATGGTCCACCACGACTTGGATGGCCCGCGTCAGCGTGCCCTCGTCGACCGCGGCAGGAATCGTGAGCAGAACAGATTGTGAGTACCGGCGAAAATCTCCACCACGATCAATCATCCACTTCATGATCGGCGTCAACTCGATCTCACCGACGCCGCCGCCTGACAACTCGTCGAGCACAACGCGGTTGCCGGCCATTCCAGCCGTCTCGGCCAGCGCTGTCACGGTTTTGAGTTCGAACACCTCCCGCGGTGTGATCAGAACTCCGGCAGACTTGGCGCGCGTCACCAACTGGATGGACATGATCGAGTCACCGCCGAGAGTGAAGAACGAATCGTCGACCCCCACCTCGTCGAGTCCCAGAACTTCGGCGAACAGGCCCGCAAGGATGTTTTCCGTCTCGGAGGCGGGGCCACGGCTCACGGTTGCCTGTCGCCCGAAATCAGGTTCAGGCAACGCTTTCCGGTCGAGCTTCCCGTTCACCGTCAGCGGCAAAACCTCGAGAACCGTCACGACAGCGGGGACCATGTGCGGCGCCAACCTCTGAGAGAGATACTCGAGCAACGCCGCCGGCGAGATGGTCGCACCGGGCTCCGGTACCACGTAGCCCACCAACCGGTCTCTGCGGGCCACCACCGCCGACTGAGACACGCCCACTCCGGAGAGCAGCGCAGCCTCCACCTCGCCGAGTTCGATTCGGTACCCCTTCACCTGCACCTGCAGATCGTTTCGTCCGAGGTACTCCAGCTGCCCGCTGTCGTTCCAGCGCCCCAGGTCACCGGACCGATACATACGCGCCCCACTGACCGTGAGGTCGGGAATGAACCGCGCGGAGGTCAGACCGAACCGGCCGAGGTATCCGCGTGAAACCTGATCGCCGGAGACATACAGTTCACCCACCACACCTGGCGGCACTGGATGCAGCCGCTGATCCAGCACGTACACACGCAACCCGGGCAACGCCTGCCCGATCACCGAAGCAGATCCTTCACGCGCCAGCTCACGATCGAGCGGCAGGTGGCTGACGTGCACGGTGGTCTCGGTGATGCCGTACATGTTGACCAGATCTGGTGACGAAGTCCCGCGGCGGGCGTACCAGCGCGTCACCTGTCCGAAGTCGAGGGCTTCTCCGCCGAAGATCACGTAGCGCAATGACAGAGCTCCACCCCCGGTAAGCCGGTCGGCTTCCGCCAATTGATAGAAGGCAGTGGGGGTTTGATTGAGCACCGTGACACGTTCGTGCCCTAGCAATTCGAGGAATGCCTCTGGTGAACGGGCCGTGAAGTAGTCGACCAGTACCAGTCGGCCACCGTGTGCGAGAGCACCCCACATTTCCCAGACCGAGAAGTCGAATGCCTCTGAATGGAACATCGTCCACACATCGCCGCTGTCGAACCCGAAGAGCTCACTGGTGTTTGCCAGCAACGTCACCACGTTGCGGTGAGAAACCTGCACCCCCTTCGGGCGCCCGGTAGACCCCGAGGTGTAGATCACGTAGGCCACCGATTCGGGTCGGAGCGGTTGCAGCCGATCTCGGTCGGTCACCGGAAGCGGAGAAAACCTGTGCAGCGCAACGCGAATCGCCTGGTCGTCCACGGTAATCACTGGAATCTCGTTGTCTGCGACTGCGTCACTGTCTCGTATGTCGTCGCCGTCGGCCCGAGTGGTCAGCACGCACTTCGGCGCGGAGTCACGCAGCACGAAGTCCACCCGGTCGACCGGAGAGGTCAAGTCCACCGGTATGTATCCGCCGCCGGCCTTCACCACCGCCAGCAATGCCACCATCAGGTCGATCGAGCGGGCCATCGCGACTGCCACCAGGGTTTCCGGCATCACCCCCTGCGCCACCAATAGTCGAGCGAGGCGGTTTGCTCGCTCGTCGAGTTCGCGGTAGGTGACGGACAATCCGCCGCAGCGCAACGCCACGGCATCCCCGGACGTCTGCACCGTGCGATCGAAGAGATCCGACAAAGAATCCTCGTGTGTTCCGACGCCCGAGGCCGAGACCGAGGCCGAGCCCGAGGCCGAGCCCGAGGCCGAGCCCGAGGCCGAGGGCGCACCCAGCACCCCGCTGAGTTCGCCGGCCAGAAGTATGTCGATATCGCCGACGACCGCCGACGGGTTCTCGATCACGGCGCCGATCACTCTCTCGAAGCGCGCCGCGATGCGCGCCACCGACATCCGATCGAAAATATCTGTTGCATAACGGAAACCGGCGCTGATACCGGTGGGATCACCGTGCTCGTCGCCGTGCTCCATCACACTCAGTTGCAGATCGAATTTTGCAACCGCGAGATCGACATCGAGCGAGCGAACCGTCAGTTCCGGCAATTCGAAGCGCAGTCCCGTATCGGTCTGGAATTCGAGGAGTACTTGAAAGAGAGGTGAATGTGCGGTGGAACGGTCGGGCGAGAGGTAATCCACCAACCTCTCGAAGGGAATGTCTGCATGGTCCAGTGCACCGAGATCGGTTGACCGCACCGCGGCCAACACCTCGGCAAAGGTTGCTCCGGATGTGACAGGTGTGCGAAGCACGAGCGTGTTGACGAACATCCCGACCACATCGTCGAACACCGATGCACCGCGACCTGCGACCGGGGTCCCGATCACTACGTCGCCCGCCGTCGTGAGCCGTGCCAGCAGTACCGCAAGAGCCGCATGCATCACCATGAACAGGGACGAACCATTTTGGTGTGCAAGTTCGTTCAAAGCTCGATGGGTCTCGGGCGA
Organism: Rhodococcus sp. P-2; assembly: GCF_016598535.1. Taxonomy (GTDB): domain Bacteria; phylum Actinomycetota; class Actinomycetes; order Mycobacteriales; family Mycobacteriaceae; genus Rhodococcus_F; species Rhodococcus_F baikonurensis. The sequence continues at coordinate 6,157,083 of NZ_CP066779.1, forward strand.
GAAGTCCATCGAAACCACCGCACCCTCGGCAGACCGTTTCGGCGTCCGCGGTCGATCGAGAGGGAGCGGCGAGACTTCCGGAATACCCGACAGCTTTGCTGTCCAATAATCGAATTCCTCCGAGGACGACGTTTCCGTACCAACTTCTGCGTCGAGGATCTCTCGCTGCCACAGGCTGTAGTCGGCATACTGGACGAGCAGTGGCGCCCAGTCCGGAATCTGCTCCTGAGCACGGGATGTATAGGCGCGCATCAGGTCACGTGCCAATGGTGCCATCGAGAAACCGTCCGCGGCGATGTGGTGAACAACGATCGCAAGAACATACTGCTCCGGGCCGATTCGGAGTAGCCTCACGTGCAGCGGGAACTCTTCGGACACATCGAATCCGATGTCGAAGAACGCGTGCAAGTCCGTAAAAAGCCGCTCGCCGGGAATCGGCACGGGGTGGATTCGAGGAGCAGCGAGCGCTGGTTCGGCGATCACCTGGTAGGGCCCGTTCGCGGACGTCGGGAAGAGCGTTCGAAGGGATTCGTGTCGTTCCACCACATCACCCAGTGCGGCTTCGAGCGCACCCGAATCCAGGAACCCGTCCAATTGTAGTGCGACGGGGATGTTGTAGAGCGGAGACGACGTGTCGAACTGGTTGACGAACCACATACGCGTCTGTGAGAGCGATAGTGGAATGTGTTCTGGCCGTGGCTTACCCGCGATTTCCGAAATCCTCGAACCTTCCAGCCCCGAACCTCGCAGCGCAGCTTCCAGTGGATCGATCGATTCCGCCAGATCCGCGACCACAGGAGTGTCGAACAGGGCCTTCACCCCCACGTTCGTGATCGATTCGGATCTGATGCGCGCTGCGACGCGAGTGGCGCTGAGCGAGTCTCCACCGAGTTCGAAGAAATTGTCATCCGCGCCCACCTGGTCGAGACCGAGTACCTCGGCGACGGCTCGGGCGACCAGAACTTCGGCTCGCGTGCTCGGCATCCGATAGCCCGTAGCTGTAAAAGTAGTGTCCGGGAGGGCTTTACGATCCAACTTCCCATGCACCGTCACCGGAAACTCCCCCAACACCACCACCACCGACGGCACCATGAACCCCGGAAGAGACCTCCGCACCCCCTCCAACACCGCCACCTCGTCCACCACCACCCCCACACACCCCACCACAAACCCCACCAAAAAATCCCCACCCACACCCGTCCTCAACACCACCACCGCACCAGCCACCCCCACCTGAGCAGCCAACACCGCCTCCACCTCACCCAACTCCACCCGCTGCCCCCGCACCTTCACCTGAAAATCACTACGCCCCACAAACTCCAACACCCCACCACACCCCCACCGCACCACATCACCCGTCCGATACACCCGAGCACCCACCACCCCCGACACCGGATCCGCCACAAACCGACCCACCGTCAAATCCGCACGACCCTCATACCCCCGAGCCACCTGCACCCCACCCACATACAACTCCCCCACCACACCCACCGGAACCGGCCGCAACCGCGAATCCAACACCAACACCCGCGTATTCCACACCGGCCGACCAATCGGAACACCCACCCCCACAACACCCTCCACCACATGAAACGTCACATCCACCGACGCCTCCGTCGGCCCGTACAAATTCACCAACTCCGCACCACACACCCCCGCAAACCGCCCCGCCAACACCGACGACAACCCCTCACCAGAAACAAACACCCGACGCAGACTCGAACACCCCACCACCACCGAAGGCTCCCCCACGAACACCTCCAACATCGACGGCACAAAATGCACCACCGACACACCCCACCGCTCGATCACACCCACCAAATACACCGGATCACGATGCCCACCCGGATCCGCCACCACCAACCGCGCACCCACCATCAACGGCCAAAACAACTCCCACACCGACACATCGAACGACACCGGCGTCTTCTGCAACACCACATCCCCCACACCCAACGGAAACTCCCCCTGCATCCACAACAACCGATTCACCACCCCCGCATGCGAGACCACCACCCCCTTCGGACGACCCGTCGACCCCGACGTGAACATCACATACACCGCATGCTCAGGCAACAACACCCCCAACCGATCCCCCACCCCCACCGGACCACCCGAAAACCCCGAAACATCAACACAACCCACATCCACAAACCCCACCCCCACCGGCAAACACCCACCATCACCAGCCCGCGACAACACCACCACCGGATCCACCACCCCCACCACAAACCCCACCCGCTCCACCGGCGCACCCACATCCACCGGAACGAACACCCCACCAGCCCGCACCACCGCAAACACCGCCACCAACAACTCCACCGACCGCGACAACGCCACACACACCCGCGACTCCGGACCCACACCCAACGAAATCAACAACCGCGCAAAACGATTCACCCGAACATCGAACTCACCCCACGACAACACCACCCCACCACACACCAAACCCCCACCACCCACACCAGCAAACCGACCATCCAACACATCCACCAACGTCAAACCCCCCACAGCCACCCCCACACCATCCCAACCACCCACCACCAACCCACGCTCGCCGGCGACAAACACGTCGACCTCGCCGATCGGCGTATCCGCGTTCGCTGCGAAGGCGGCAAGGATCAGCGGCATTCGCTGCGCAATGGTGTCGACCGCGGCGCGGTCGAGTGCCGCCGGCTGATACCGCAGGCTCACCTGCAGCGCGGGTTCCGCGACCGTCAGCACGGTGAGTGGGTAATGCGTGGCGTCCCGGGCAGTCACAGCGGTGACGCGCATACCGGCTATATCGGTGTTCCCGTCCATCTCCGAGGTATCGATCGGATACGACTCGAAGACCGACAGTGTGTCGAATAAAATGCCTGTCCCTACGACAGATTGAATCGCGCCGAGTCCGACATGGTGATGATCGAGCAGAGCCGTCTGTTCGCCTTGTAGTCGAGCGAGCAGCTGCGCACACGTCTCGTCCGGATCCAGTTGCACGCGGACAGGCAATGTGTTGATCAGCAGCCCCATCATGTTTTCCACACCAGGCAATTCAGGTGAACGGCCCGAGACTGTGACGCCGAATACGACGTCGTCGCGGGAAAGCATTCGAGACAGCAGGACACCCCACGCGGCTTGGATCACCGTGTTCATCGTGATCCCACTCCGCTGGACCAGCGCACCGAGTCCGTCGAGCACCGAATCGGGTAGATCGACGGCGACTTCTTCGGGCACCAGTTGCTCCGCGATCGGCGCCGAAGCCGCCAACAACGTCGGCTCGTCGACGCCTTCCATGGCGTCCTCCCATACCGCGAGCGAGGTCTCGAGGTCGCGGTGCACCAACCATTCCAGATAGGTGCGGTATGACGGAGTCTCGGGAAGATCGGCCGGGGCTCTGTCGACCGGGAGACCGTCGGCCGCGTATCGCGTCAGCAGTTCGCGAACCAACAACGGCATCGACCAACCGTCGAGAACGATGTGATGGTTTGTCACCACCAACACGCACCTCGTCGGCGAGGTTCGCAGCAGCGTCAGCCGAAGCAGTGGCGGCGAGGCGAGGTCGAAGGGTGCACTGCGATCCTCGTCGAGGAGGCGCTCCAGATCTGCTTCGGTTGCCGATCCTCGATCACTCAGATCGACCTCGGTCCAGGGAATCACTGCATCGTCGACAATCAACTGCACCGGTAGGCCGTTCACGTCGTAGACGAACGCGGCGCACAGATTCGGGTGGTTTGCGAGTAGTCCAGCAGCAGCGCCGCGTAAACGCTCGGAATCAACCGCTCCTTCGAGTTCGATGCACAACTGCGCTGTGTAGACGTCCGTCGACGTGGCCGCCAGTGAGGCATGGAACATCAGCCCGGCTTGAAGGGGTGACACCGACCAGACGTCGCGCAATCCGGGGAAGTCGTTCTCCCAGCGTTCGATCTGCTGTTGGTCCACCGAGACCAGGGGAATGTCCGACGGCGTCAGACCGCCCGCATCAGGTCGCGACGCGTGCGCGGTGAGTCCGTCGAGTGCACGACGCCACAGTTCCGCGAACTCCGCGATGTCAGCCCTGTCGAGCAATCCGCGGGGAAAGGTGAAAGATGCTGTCAGGTAGGGCCCGCCGACATGGTCCTCAACCGCGGCGTTGATGTCGATCACGGACGCCACCGGCATGAAACGATTCTGGGTTCCGCCGAGCTTTCGATTGTCCTCCACCGGCAGCCAGTCCTGTGCTCCGTCAGAGGAGCTGATCCGACCCAGATAGTTGAAACTGATCTGAGGAGAACGGAATCGGCCGAGCGTGTCGCTCTCGCCAGACAGGTACCGCAACATCCCGAATCCGATTCCACGATCGGGGATCGCACGCACGTACTCTTTGACAGCTTTGAGGGCCCGCCCGGCGTCGGCGCCACCTGCCAGTGCGTCGTCGACGTCGATTCCGCCGAGATCCACGCGCACCGGGTAGAGCGTAGTGAACCAACCAACGGTGCGAGCGAGGTCTGCGCCAGGAACCGCACCCTCCTCGCGGCCGTGTCCTTCGAGAGTGATCAGGGCGGCAGCGGTATCCATACCTCGGCGTCGTCGCCACCCGATCGAGGCCAACGCGACAGCGGTGAGGAGTCCGTCGTTCACGCCGGTGTGAAATGCCGCAGGAACCGTGGTGAGAAGGTTCCTGGTCACCGAAGGCGAGATGTCCACTGTGACGGTGTCGACCGTGTCGTAGACGTCGATCGTGGGATCGAGTGGGCGCGAACCGATCAGTGGGTCATCGCATTTCAGGATCGTTGTCCACACCTCCCGGTCTGCGCTCCGGTCACCCACGTGCTCGACAAGCCCATGCGCCCATCGCCGGAACGACGTTCCGATCGGTGGCAGTTCAGGCGTGACACCGGCCTGGAGTTGCGCTGTCACCGACGCCAGGTCGGTGACCAGAATGCGCCACGAGACGCCGTCGACAACCAGGTGATGAATCACCAGAAGTAATCGGCCCTGCTGGTTCGACAAGTCAGGTTTGTCGGCCAGGTCGAACCAGATCACGCGCACCATGTCAGCGGCGGCGGGATCCAAGCTGTCGGCAGCGGCCTCGAGTTCTCCCGACGCCAAGGCCCGGAAACCTTCGTCGTCGACCGAATCGACAGCTACTCGGTGGATCAGTCCCTCGGCCGAGATCGAGCCGGGTGGTAGGACTTCCATGACCTGCTCACGCTCGACCAGGCGAGCACGGAGCATGTCGTGCCGATCCAGCATCACTTGAACGCCCCGGACAAGGAGGTCCTGGGTGAGATCAGCGGGAGCGGTCAGCACGAGCGCCTGGGTGAACCGGTTCAGCTCACCCCCCTCGAGGCCGCCGCTGCTGCGGTCGAGCATCCACTGCGCCACCGGCGTCAGTGGGAGGGTGCCGATACCGGCTCCGGGCAGCTCCGCGAGCGCATCAGGCCCGTCCTGCTCCACGTGCGCCGACTCGGCAAGTTCGGCAACAGATTTGTGGTCGAATACATCTCGCGGCGAGATGATCACACCAGCATCGCGAGCGCGGGCCACCAATTGGATGGACATGATGCTGTCTCCACCGAGTTCGAAGAAGGAATCATGCACTCCCACGGTGTCGAGGCCGAGAACCTGCGCGAACAGAGCGGCAAGAAGATTCTCGGTTTCCGTTCGCGGTGGCCGGTCGGGTGTGGCCGCGGACGAGAAATCGGGTGCGGGAAGCGCTGCGCGGTCCAGTTTTCCGTGAACCGTCAGCGGAAGTGCGTCGAGCACCACCACCGCCGCAGGCACCATGTACGACGGCAGTCGCGTGCCTGCATGCGCGAGGACGTCTCGCGGATCGACACTCACCCCGCGATCGGGAACCACGTAGCCGATCAACCGATCGCTGCCGTCGCCGTTCCAGACGCCCGTCACCGCCTGGGCCACGCGTGGGTGCGTCTGCAATGCCACCTCGACTTCCCCGAGTTCGATGCGGAACCCACGGACCTTCACTTGGGCGTCGGTGCGCCCGAGATACTCCAGCTGCCGGTCGGGCGTCCACCGCACGCGATCGCCCGTGCGATAGATCCGCGTTCCCGGCGCACCGAAGGGATCTGCGACAAACTGCGCGGCGGTCAGCGCGGATCGCCGGTGATAGCCGCGAGCGAGAGCCGGCCCGGCAAGATACAACTCCCCCGCGACACCTACCGGTACCGCTCGCAGACGCGAGTCCAGCACTACCTCGCTGAATCCGCGAGTAGGTGCGCCGATGGTGACCGGGTCGTTAGGAGCCAGTGCCGCACTGATACTCGACACCACAGTTGCCTCGGTAGGACCATAGGCGTTGAACATCTGTCTGCCCGGCGCCCAGCGGGCCACCAATTCCGGCGGGCACGCCTCCCCACCTGTCACGACACAACCGACAGTGGTGAGACCGTCTGGGTCGACGGACGCCAAAGCCGCCGGAGTCACGAAACAGTGGGTTACGCGCTCGCGCTCCAGTAGCGCCGCCAGCTCCGACCCGCCGTAGACAGTCGGTGGCACGATCACCATCGTGGCTCCAGCACCAACGGCCAGCACGAGTTCGAGAACCGACGCGTCGAAACTCGGCGAGGCGAAGTGCAGGGTTCTTGCTTCGGTGGTGGTAGCGAATGTCTCGCGCTCCTGGAGAGCAAAGTCGCTCAACCCGCGGTGTGTGACTGTCACGCCCTTCGGCGTTCCTGTAGATCCGGAGGTATAGATCAGATAGGCCGGATTGTCGATTCGAATCCGTGCCCGCCGATCCGCGTCGGTGACTTTCGATGGGGAGTACGCCCACAGCCGTTCCTCGAAACCGGCATCGTCGAGAACCAGCCACGGCACGAGGTCGGACAATGCTGCGTGGTGAGCGCGAGACGTCATCCCCCACGCTGCACCGGAGTCGCCCAGCATGTACTCGATACGTGCAGCAGGATGTCCCGGGTCCACCGGAAGGAATGCCGCACCGGTCTTGGCAATGGACCACACCGCCAGAACGGACTCGACGGAGCGTGGAAGACACAACGCCACCACCGATTCGGGACCCACTCCCGATTCGATCAGCAGGCGAGCCAATCGGTTCGACTGTGCGTCGAGTTCGAGATAGGTCACTTCACGTTCCTCGAACACCAGCGCGACGGCGCCGGGATCCTGGGCGGTCGCCTTATCTGTTGCTGCAGTGAGGACGTCCGGAAGGCTCTGAACAGCGGTGGAGATCACACCTCGCACGGGTATCAGTTCGACCGACTCACGGGCGGAGAGAATCTCGATATCTCCGATCCGCGATTGCGGATCCGTGGTGACGCGCTCGAGAATCCGTTGCAGGCGGTCGACGAAGCCCCTTACTGTCTCATTGTCGAAAATATCTGTGGCATAACCGAATTCGGCGCGAATACCGTCCGGTTCACCGGCGTCGTCGACATTCTGGGCCACCGTCAACTGCAGATCGAAGTTGATGGTGTCGATCTCGACACCCATGTCGGTCACCTGCAACTCGGGGAGTTCCAGGGTAGGTCGCTCGATGTCCTGGAACTCCAACATGACTTGAAACAGGGGCGAGTATGCCGTCGAGCGTGAAGGATTCACGATCTCGACGACTCGTTCGAACGGCACGTCCGCATGGGTGAAGGCGCTCAGATCTACGTTTCGGACCTGGTCGAGGAACTCCCCGAATGTCGCGCCGCGGTCCACTGCAGTGCGCAAGACCAAGGTGTTGACGAACATACCCACCAGGTCGTCGAGTTCGCGCTCCCCACGTCCGGCGATGGGAGTTCCGACGGTTATGTCGTCCTCATCACTGAGCCTCGCCAGCAGCACTGCCAAGGCTGCGTGCACAACCATGAAGACCGTGGCGTTGTGTGTGCGCGACAGGGCAACCACACCGGCATGAATCTCCGGGCTGAAGTCGAACCGAATCCGTCCGCGTCGGAGCGAACGCACGTCACCGCGCGGTCGATCAGTCGAAATGTCGAGAACCTCCGGTGTGCCCGCAAGATTCTCGGCCCAATAGATGAGCTGTTTCGAGATCGAGGACCGAGAGTCGGATTCGGAGCCCAACCAACCACGTTGCCACAACGCGTAGTCGGCGTACTGGATCGCGAGCGGCGCCCACCGAGGTGCCTCACCGTTCACACGGGAGGAGTATGCGCTCATGAGATCTCGGGCCAGCGGTACCGTCGAGAATCCGTCGGCGGCGATGTGGTGAATCACGATCACCAGGACATGCGAGTGGGCCTGGTCATCTCGCCGCAACAAGGTGGCGCGCATCGGGACCTGTTGCGTGACGTCGAAACCAACCGAAGCGATCTGCCGGCAACGCTCGCGCAGGTCTTCGCCTCCCTGTACAAGTATCGGTGCGAGATCCGATACCACCTGTGAGGTGGACATGATCACTTGACGCGGTCCGTTGTCCGTGAGAGGAAAAACAGTGCGCAAAGACTCGTGCCGCTCGACGACGTCGACAAATGCAGCGCGAAGCGCACTCACATTCAGTGCGCCGTCGAGCCTCAACGCGCACGTGACGTTGTATGCGGCGGATTCGGGGGCGAACTGATTCGCAAACCACATTCGCTCCTGCGCCGGTGAAAGTGGGATATCCGTCGTCGTACCCCGCGGCGTCAACGCTGGCTTCGCTCCTTCTCCGCCGCTGATATCACCTCCATTGTCCCCTCCGCGGCTCTGCGCCAACTCCGCCAGCGCTGCAACGGTCGAAGCATCGAAGACGTCGCGGATGTTGATCCGTTCGCCGAGAACAGAATTCACTCGCGCAACCAACCTGGCCGCACTGAGAGAGTTCCCACCAAGAGCAAAAAAGTCGACGTACACGCCCACCGTGGACGTTCCCAGCAGATCATCGAAGATTGCGGCAACCGTCTCCTCGACCGGCGTTCGCGGCGCGACATACTGCAGCGATTGAGGTTCGAAGTTGATGTCCGGGAGGGCTTTACGATCCAACTTCCCATGCACCGTCACCGGAAACTCCCCCAACACCACCACCACCGACGGCACCATGAACCCCGGAAGAGACCTCCGCACCCCCTCCAACACCGCGTGTTCGGCGGTGTCCTACTCTCCCACACCCTGTCGAGTGCAGTACCATCGGCGCTGAAGGGCTTAGCTTCCGGGTTCGGAATGGGACCGGGCGTTTCCCCTTCGCTATGACCGCCGTAACTCTATGAAACTGTCACAGTAACCAACTTGTGATCACCTGGTTTCACCACCCGTCAACACCCATTGCTGGTGTTGGGGGATGGAGAAAACAAGGTTCTCTCATCAGTATCTGTGTGTTGTTTCAGATACCGCACAGTGGACGCGTAGCTTCTTTGTGGTAAGTCCTCGGCCTATTAGTACCAGTCACCTGCATGCATTACTGCACTTCCAGTTCTGGCCTATCAACCCGGTGGTCTGCCGGGGGCCTTACCCCCTCGAGGGGGTGAGAAACCTCATCTTGGAACAGGCTTCCCGCTTAGATGCTTTCAGCGGTTATCCCTTCCGAACGTAGCTAACCAGCGGTGCTCCTGGCGGAACAACTGGCACACCAGAGGTTCGTCCGTCCCGGTCCTCTCGTACTAGGGACAGCCTTCCTCAAGTTTCTAACGCGCGCGGCGGATAGAGACCGAACTGTCTCACGACGTTCTAAACCCAGCTCGCGTGCCGCTTTAATGGGCGAACAGCCCAACCCTTGGGACCTACTCCAGCCCCAGGATGCGACGAGCCGACATCGAGGTGCCAAACCATCCCGTCGATATGGACTCTTGGGGAAGATCAGCCTGTTATCCCCGGGGTACCTTTTATCCGTTGAGCGACACCGCTTCCACTTGCCGGTGCCGGATCACTAGTCCCGACTTTCGTCCCTGCTCGACCTGTCAGTCTCACAGTCAAGCTCCCTTGTGCACTTGCACTCGACACCTGATTGCCAACCAGGCTGAGGGAACCTTTGGGCGCCTCCGTTACATTTTGGGAGGCAACCGCCCCAGTTAAACTACCCACCAGGCACTGTCCCTGAACCAGATCATGGTCCGAGGTTAGAGGTCCAATTCGATCAGAGTGGTATTTCAACAACGACTCCACGATAACTGGCGTCACCGTTTCACAGTCTCCCACCTATCCTACACAAACCGAACCGAACACCAATACCAAGCTGTAGTGAAGGTCCCGGGGTCTTTTCGTCCTGCCGCGCGTAACGAGCATCTTTACTCGTAATGCAATTTCGCCGAGTCTACGGTTGAGACAGCTGAGAAGTCGTTACGCCATTCGTGCAGGTCGGAACTTACCCGACAAGGAATTTCGCTACCTTAGGATGGTTATAGTTACCACCGCCGTTTACTGGGGCTTAAATTCTCAGCTTCGCTCCCGAAGGAACTAACCGGTCCTCTTAACCTTCCAGCACCGGGCAGGCGTCAGTCCGTATACATCGTCTTACGACTTCGCACGGACCTGTGTTTTTAGTAAACAGTCGCTTCTCACTGGTCTCTGCGGCCCCACCCAGCTCAGACAGTACATGTCGTCACCAGACAGGGCCCCCCTTCTCCCGAAGTTACGGGGGCATTTTGCCGAGTTCCTTAACCATAGTTATCTCGATCGCCTTAGTATTCTCTACCTGACCACCTGTGTCGGTTTGGGGTACGGGCCGTGTGAAAGCTCGCTAGAGGCTTTTCTCGGCAGCATAGGATCACTGAATTCGCCTCAATCGGCTACGCATCACGTCTCAGGCTATGTGTGACCCGGATTTGCCTAGGTCACGCCCTACACGCTTACACCAGTATTACCACTGACTGGCTCAGCTACCTTCCTGCGTCACCCCATCGCTTGGCTACTACCAGATCAGGTCCCATGCATCCACCAACTCGAGACCCGAAGGTCTTCTCGTGGCTTCAGGATGGTTAGTATCACTGATTCACCATGGGCGCGTTCACACGGGTACGGGAATATCAACCCGTTGTCCATCGGCTACGCCTGTCGGCCTCGTCTTAGGTCCCGACTCACCCTGGGCGGATTAACCTGGCCCAGGAACCCTTGGTCATTCGGCGGACGAGTTTCTCACTCGTCTTTCGCTACTCATGCCTGCATTCTCACTCGTGTGGCCTCCACGGCTAGGTCACCCTGCCGCTTCCATGGCCACACGACGCTCCCCTACCCATCCACACACCTGCCCAACACTCCGCAGAGTGAAGGGGGGCTATTGCGTGAATGCCGCAGCTTCGGTGGTGTACTTGAGCCCCGCTACATTGTCGGCGCAGGATCACTTGACCAGTGAGCTATTACGCACTCTTTCAAGGGTGGCTGCTTCTAAGCCAACCTCCTGGTTGTCTTCGCGACCCCACATCCTTTTCCACTTAGTACACGCTTAGGGACCTTAGCTGGCGATCTGGGCTGTTTCCCTCTCGACTACGAACCTTATCGCCCGCAGTCTCACTGCCGCGCTCTCACTCACCGGCATTCGGAGTTTGGCTGATTTCGGTAAGCTTGTGGGCCCCCTAGACCATCCAGTAGCTCTACCTCCGGTGAGAAACACGCGACGCTGCACCTAAATGCATTTCGGGGAGAACCAGCTATCACGGAGTTTGATTGGCCTTTCACCCCTACCCACAACTCATCCCCTCAGTTTTCAACCTAAGTGGGTTCGGTCCTCCACGACGTCTTACCGTCGCTTCAACCTGGCCATGGGTAGATCACTCCGCTTCGGGTCTAGAGCATGCCACTACGATCGCCCTATTCGGACTCGCTTTCGCTACGGCTACCCCACACGGGTTAACCTCGCGACATGCCACTAACTCGCAGGCTCATTCTTCAAAAGGCACGCCATCACCCCCAGCAGTAAACTGCTCGAAGGCTCTGACGGATTGTAAGCGCACGGTTTCAGGTACTATTTCACTCCCCTCCCGGGGTACTTTTCACCTTTCCCTCACGGTACTAGTCCGCTATCGGTCACCAGGGAGTATTCAGGCTTATCGGGTGGTCCCGACAGATTCACACCAGATTTCACGGGCCCGGTGCTACTTGGGTTTCCATTACAAC
>NZ_CP066779.1:6171785-6340135 GCF_016598535.1 Rhodococcus sp. P-2
CGACCCTATGGCCGCCGCTCCGGGGCAACTTTTCCAGCCTATCCCAACCAAGTCACCGGCGCAAACCGGAACCCCGTCGAAATCGAACTGGATTGTGTTCGCCAGGCACTGCGTACAACCTCGTGTCACTCACCCTCGCAGGTGGGAGTCGGTGTCCGTGTCGCTCTGACCTGGACAAAGTTACGCGAAGATCAACACAACACCAAATCGCCAGGTCAGAGCACTGACGCGGGTTAACAGCCGATACTTTTCTCGAATTTTTGCTTCTCGCGATGACTTTCTGCGCCCACTGCGGTCTGTATGAGCAGGAACCAACAGGAACCGAAGCGTTCAGTAATCAGTCAACCGACTTCAAGGAGCACCCATGTCTCGTCTTCTCTTCGTCAACATGCCGGTCAAGGACGTCGCCGCTACCCGGGCATTCTTCAGCGGGCTCGGCTTCGAGTTCAACGACATGTTCAGTGACGAGAACACCGTCTCGATGATCGTCAGTGATTCCGCCACCGTCATGTTCCTGAACGAACCGCGATTCGGGGACTTCATCGCCGACGACATCTGTGACACGTCGAAAGCTCGTGAAGCACTGATGTGTGTGTCGGCCGACAGCAGAGAGGAAGTCGACACTTTCGTCGATGCGGCGATTGCTGCCGGCGGTAGCAAGTGGATGGAGCCCCAGGATCACGGCTTCATGTACGGACGCGCATTCCGCGACCTCGACAATCACGTCTGGGAGGTCATGTGGATGGACCCGGCTGCGACTGTTCCTCAGCAGTAACGCAGAGCAACAGCCGTAACGAGTAGCTGCGCGGGTCCTCCGTACCGGAGGGCTCGCGCAACTCCCTGCCCCTACAGCTCTGCAGGCAATCCGAACCGCGCGAACAGACTCAGATCGAAGAAACACGTCACGTGCGAGATCCCGGACTCGGTGACATCTAGAACGTGCAACTGGAAAGCACGGTGAACCCCATCGGGCTCGCGCATGTAGAGGCCGAACGCCGGCTGGCCGTTGGCGGCGGTCGGAAGTAGACGCATCGCTCCTGGTCCGTCGGCCGGGCATTTGGTTCCGATGAGCTGCCCGATTGCCTCGGGTCCCTGGTACCAACCCTCGAACGGAGGCATCTCCCAGATGGCTTCACGCGTGAACAGCTCAACGATGGCCTCGACGTCGTAGCTCTCGAAGCTGTGCACGTAGTCGCGAAGCAACTTCCGGGCAGCCTCGGTAGTCGGTTCCACGAGATCGTCCTCAGTGGGCCCGATGTGATTGATCTGCGCGCGAGCCCGCTGCAGCAGGCTGTTCACCGCAGTGGTTGTGGTGTCGAGGGCCTCCGCAACTTCCGATGCCTTCCACTGCAGAACGTCGCGCAGGACGAGAACCGCACGTTGGCGCGCGGACAAGTGCTGCAAAGCGGCAACAAGCGCGAGCCTGACCGAATCGCGATTGACGACCATTACGGCGGGATCATTGACGTCGCCCAACGCAGAATCCGCGATCGGTTCCAACCAGGCAATCTCGTTGCGCTCGATCAAATCGTCGGCCGGGTCCGAACTAGGTGCGCCGAGGCCGGTCGGGAGTGGACGCCTCGATCTCCCCTCCAGCGCGGTCAGGCAGGTATTCGTCGCAATGCGGTAGAGCCAGGTCCTAAGCGACGACTGGCCCTTGTAGCCGTCGAACCCGCGCCAAGCCCGGATGAACGTCTCCTGGACCTGGTCTTCGGCGTCGTGAATCGACCCCATCATGCGATAGCAGTGCGCCAGCAACTCGCGGCGGTACGGATCGGCAAGAGTGAGGAAATCACTGTCCAACGCCTGATCGACTGTCATTTGTTCAGACTAGTGGCCGAGAGCCCGAAACACAGGCGTCGGCGAGAATTTGATCAGGCAGGCGCCTGCACCGCAGTCAACCTGGATCTCTTCCGGAGAACGAACCCCAGCGATTCGTAGAGTCTGATCGCATTCGTATTCGATTGCACTGCATGGAGAAACGGCAGCTCGCCGCGCTCGCGAATCCCGGCAGCGACGGCACGGATCAGCGTCGTACCCAGGCCTCGACCCCGGAAGTCGCTGTCAGTGCACACCGCACTGATTTCCGTCCATCCCGGAGGGTGCAGCCGCTCCCCCGCCATGGCAACAAGTCTTCCGTCGACGCGAATGCCGTAGTAGCTGCCCATCTCGACGGTACGAGGAAGAAACGGTCCGGGCTTGGTGCGCTCGATCAATGCCAGAATTTCGGGAACGTCACCCGTTCCGAGAAGTTCGACCGACGGATCAACGGAGACTTCGAGTGCGGACCCGTCCATCTGGACCGAGCCGAACTGATCCACAACGCGCCACCCTTCCGGCGGGTGATGATCAAATCCTCGTAAACCTACTGTGCCGCCTGGACCTACGAGTGTGAGTAGGTTCTCCCAGTCTTCGGCGTCCAACTCGGGCGGATGACCGACAAACGGAGCGACTGTCGGGTCGTATCGCGCAACTCTCCCTGCCCAGCGAGCGATTTGCGCATGATGTCCGCGAAGTCCTTGTCGCACAGGGTCGTCCAGTGGATGAGTATCGACATCCGTGTCAACCGTCTCGACAAACGACGCCAGGGTCGCCTCCGTGGTCATCGAACCTCTTCCTACCCATGTCTGCCAGTGATGGAAGCGAACGAAACTCCCCGTCCACCTCGATCACAACGCTAAGAACACTTGCTGTCGTAGTCTCCGGATAGAATCAAGATGATTCTGACCTCGGCCCGTATTTCCGGCGTCAATCAGGACTCGATTGCAGATCCGCACCAGGACATTCGTCGCGACGCCTCACCAACCGGAAGGCTATTTGGCATGAGCAACTCCGACCCGATCAGATCTGCATTCGAACAGTTACCCCTGAAGGAGATGGACGCTGCGACGCTGGTCTTCGCCATCGAGAGCGCCGTCGACGAGCTGGCGATCCCGGGGGAAACCCTGCGGCTCGCCATGGAGGTCGCGACCCTCGCGCATCTCGATCAGCTCAGAAAGAACGGGATCAAATCCAACGAGGATCCCTACATCGTTCATCCCCTTCGAAATGTGTTGCGGCTGCTTCGGTACGGATGCTCCGACGTCGAGATCCTGAGCGCAACCGCGCTTCACGACACGGTCGAGGACCGACCACACGCCGTCATCGCGCTCCTCGGCGGCCAGACTGCGGACGACATGTCCGCATCCGAGGCGCAAGAACGTGCGTCAACACTTATCGCCTCGCACTTCAGCCACAGAATCTCCGAACTTGTTGAGGCAGTGACCAATCCAATCGACTACCCGCACGACAACACCACCGGCTACCAGGATCACGTCATCCGCGCGATCGAGGATCCCGCGGTGTTCCTCGTGAAGTTCAGCGACTTCGTCGACAACGCGGGAAGCGTGAAGTACCTGAACGAGACCGACAGACTGAGACTGGTCACGAAATACGAACCCCTTGTGGAGCACTTCAAGCGGACTTCCCTTGCTCTCGGCAACGCATTGCAGCTCTCTTCCGGAGGACTCGACGCGATCGCACAGCACATCGCGACCATCGAAGGCGATTTCTCGAATACGGTCCGACAGGACGTAAAAAATACTCGCCAGTAGTACCGATCAGTAATAATCGAGCAATCGGGAGAATTCTCCGAATACGCGATTTTGTTACCAGTGGGTATTCACTTCCTTGCCAATTTCATTACCATCGTGATCCGTATCACAGAGCCCAATACTATTGCGCCACAGTGATTTAACGCCATAGGTGTAACCGTGGTTCACGTTGACTAATATTCTTCAATTCGCCCAGGTGACATGAGCGTCGACATACTGCATTCTTAGATAAACCAGGGATTCCCTGGAAGCAGACACAATATGTTGCTGATTCGTGATTGGAGCGGTTCTGAGTCCACGCCTGCAGGGTGGCACACAAGGCACGCCGTGCCTGAGCGCAGGGGACTCTACGAACCGGATGGGCAATCACTTGCCGACGCGCAACCGGGGGAAACACAGCGCATCGCGGCGTAGTTCACGAACCAGGTAATCCGGGTATGTGGGACACGGTCGGCTCATATCGCAACGTACGTGACGAAGAATCTCATCAAGGACGGTGGCAGTGACAATGTTCAAACGAATCGCAGTGGTCAATCGAGGTGAGGCCGCGGTCCGTCTGATCAGGGCTGTACGCGAACTGAACGCCGAACACGACTACGGCATTCGCGTCATTGCACTGCACACAGAGGCCGAGCGCCGCGCCATGTTCGTCCGCCAGGCCGACGAGGGCGTGACCCTGCGCAGCACCGGCACCGGTAGCCCGTACCTCGACTACGCCGAACTCGAGCGAGCACTCCTCGCAGCCAAGGCCGACGCAGTCTGGGTCGGCTGGGGCTTCGTGGCCGAGGATCCCGCCTTCGCGGAGATCGTCGCGAAACTGGGCATCACGTTCATCGGCCCGAGCGCCGACGCGATGCGCCTGCTCGGCGACAAGGTTGCCGCCAAGATCCTGGCCGAGAAGGTCGGCGTACCTGTCGCCCCGTGGAGCGGCGGACCTGTCGAAACGCGCGCCGACGCTCGTCGTCATGCTCAGTCCATCGGATATCCCCTGATCATCAAGGCCCGAAGCGGCGGCGGCGGACGCGGTATCCGCAAGGTCTGGGCCGAAGACGAACTCGAAGTTGCACTCGAGCGCACGCAGGGCGAAGCAGAGCGGTCCTTCGGCGACCCCGTCGTCTTCCTCGAACGCCTCGTCACCGATGCACGCCACGTCGAGGTACAGGTCATCGCCGACAACCACGGCAATGTCTGGGCTCCGGGCGTTCGCGACTGCTCGATTCAGCGTCGCAACCAGAAGGTCATCGAAGAATCCGCCTCTCCCGTGCTGACCGAAGAACAGTCGGACCACCTCAAGAAGGTGTCCGCCGAACTGGTCAAGGCAGCCGGGTACCAGGGCGCAGGCACGGTCGAATACCTCTACCAGCCCGAGAACAAGCTGTTCACGTTCCTCGAGGTCAACACCCGTCTGCAGGTCGAGCACCCGATCACCGAGGTCACCACCGGAATCGACCTCGTCAAGCTGCAGATCCTCGTCGCCAGCGGTGACGAATTGGTCGGCGACTGCCCGCCCGCGTTCGGCCATGCCGTCGAGGCTCGTCTCAACGCGGAGGACGCCGACAACGATTTCGCGCCGGCGCCCGGCACCGTTCAGCTCCTGAAGTTTCCGCTCGGCTCGGGCATCCGCGTCGACACCGGCATCGCGGCGGGCGACGTCATTCCGCCCGACTACGACTCGATGGTCGCGAAGGTCATCGCGTGGGGCCGCAACCGCTCCGAGGCACTCGCGCGTCTGCGTACCGCCCTCCGTGAAACCACTGTCGTACTCGACGGCGGCACCACCACCAAGTCGTTCCTCCTCGATCTACTCGATCGCGACGAGGTCATCTCGGCATCCGCGGACACCGGCTGGCTCGACCGCACGGGCGCTCTCACCGGCACCACTCGCCGCGCGGACGTCGCACTGATCGCCACCGCCATCGATGCTTACGACGCCGAGGAGTCCCTCGAGCGTGCGGCCTTCCTCGCCTCGGCACGTGGCGGCCGTCCCCGCGCCAATCACGCGATCGGCCGTACCGTCGAGCTCAACTATCAAGGTCAGGCATACAAGCTGACCGTCGGGCGTATCGGCCCGCACCGCTACCGCGTCGACGGAGACGCCGGCGACATCGAGGTCGACGTCGATCGTCTCGGTGACTTCGAGTCGCGTCTGGTGATCGGTGATCGGCGCTTCCACGTCGTTTCCGTCGTGAGCCCGGCGCGCTATCTCGTCGAGGTCGACGGCATCAGCCACCAGATCAGCCAGGACGACGCCGGCGTGGTCCGTGCGCCCGCTCCCGCCGTCGTCGTCGCAGTACCGGTCGCGGTCGGCGACGACGTCGAAGCCGGCTCCACCCTGGTCGTACTCGAATCCATGAAGATGGAGACCGCAGTTCGCGCTCCGTACGCGGGCAAAGTGCGTGAGGTCCTCGCTACCGTCAACTCCCAGGTCGATGCCGGCGCACCGCTCCTGCGCGTCGACCAGATCAGCGACGAAGCCGTCACCGAAAAGGCTCCGCGCGTCGAATTCGATCTTCCGGCAGCAACTTCCGGTTCCGACACCCGTGGCGACGCGCTGGCGCAGCTCGAAGCGTTGACCGCGATGATCAGCGGCTACGACGTCAGCGGCAAGCACGCGAACGCAGTCCTCGCCGAGTACGACGCACTTCGTAGCGCGCTCGAGTCCGAGGACCGCGAACTGGTACAGGCCGAACTTGCGGTGCTGACCACCTTCGCCGACATCTGCGAGCTCTCGCGCAACAAGCCCACCTCGGGTGAGTCGGCGAAGGACGAA
Source organism: Rhodococcus sp. P-2 (assembly GCF_016598535.1). Taxonomy (GTDB): domain Bacteria; phylum Actinomycetota; class Actinomycetes; order Mycobacteriales; family Mycobacteriaceae; genus Rhodococcus_F; species Rhodococcus_F baikonurensis. The sequence goes on from NZ_CP066779.1 coordinate 6,178,149, forward strand.
TCCGTCCACAGCCCTCGCGAGCACTTCCACACCTTCCTGCACTCACTCGACTCCGAGCGCGAAGGTTTGCCGGCGTCGTTCCGCACGAGACTCGAACGGGCACTTCGCCACTACGACGTCACCGATCTGGACGATCGCCAGGCCGTCGAGGAAGCGGTATACCGACTCTTCCTGGCACTGCAGCGCATGGAAGCCCAGATCCCGGTCATTGCAGCACTTCTCGAAGGCTGGCTGGTCGGCGACAAGGCCCCCGGTTGCTCGGCTCAGGAGCTCAACGAGGTCCTCGATCGACTCATCGTCGCGACGCAGGTCCGCTACCCCGTCATCGGAGACGTAGCCCGTAACCTTCGCTTCCGGTTCTTCGACGAGCCGCGCATCCGCAAGGTTCGCGAAGACGTCTACGACGGAGTACGCGGCAATCTCGCCTACCTCGAAGAACAGCCGGACGCTGCCGATTTCGACGAGCGGATCGCCAACCTCGTCGCCACTCCCGAACCGCTCCTGGACCTGTTGGGTCGAAAGATCGGCGTCGGCAACCGCGATGGCGGCCCTCTGCTCGAGGTCATCACGCGTCGCTACTACAAGATTCACTCCTTCGAAGACGTCCGCGTTTTCGAGCACGTCGACCGCCGTTTCGTGACCGGCAACTTCGACCTCAAGGGCGACGGGCTGCATCTGGTCTCGACGGTGGCCGAATTCGACGCTCTCGGAACGGCTCTCGACGATGTCGCCACGATCGCGCAGGATGCTCCGTCGGGCCGTGGCCTGGTAGTCGACATCTACCTCGACTGGCCGAATCAGCCCGCTGACGGCGACGCTCTCGTCGAGACGCTGCGCACCGAACTCTCCCGCAACGAGGCGATCACCCGATCACGACGCGCCACGGTGATCATCTGCAACCCCAACGGGGATCCGGTCAGGTGGGTCACCTTCCGCCCGGTCGACGGCGAACTGGTCGAGGATCACATCATCCGCGACATGCACCCGCTCACGGGTCAGCGACTGGACATGTGGCGCCTGAAGAACTTCAACGGAAAGCGTCTGCCGGCTCCGGAGAACACCTACCTGTTCCACCTCTCCGCCAAGGAGAACCCGAAGGACGAGCGCCTGATCGCCCTCGCGGAAATCCGTGACGTGACACCGCAACTGGACGACGAAGGTCAGATGGTTGCACTCCCGGCCATCGAGCGCACGCTCGCTGCCTGCCTCGACGGCATCCGCCGTGCGCAGAGCCAGCGCGGCGACAAGCGTCGACTGGCAGCCAACCGCGTCGTGCTCTACGTGTGGCCGGTCGCAGACGTTCCCAGCGAACGCTTCTCCGTGATCGCTCAGAACGCAGCCCGACTGACCGTCGGCGCCGGGCTCGAAGAGATCACGCTCATCACCCGCTTGAAGGACCGAAAGGGTGGCTCCCCCAAGGAAGTTGCGCTGCGCTTCTCCTATCGCGCAGGTGCCGGTGTGGTCATCAACAAGACAAGCCCGCCCACCGAACCGCTGCTCCCCCTCGACGCGTACGCGCAGAAGGTCCAGAGTTCGCGGGCACGCGGCACCGTGTACCCGTACGAACTGATTCCGCTCCTGACCGGTACCAAGGGCACCTTCGTCGAGCACGACTTCGACGAAGCGGGCGTCCTCTCGCCCGTCGAGCGTCCGTACGGACTCAACAAGGCCGGCATCGTCGTCGGCCTCGTGAACACTCCGACGCCACGTTACCCCGAGGGAATGACTCGTGTCGCGCTCTTCGGTGACCCCACCAAGGCGCTCGGTACCGTGGCCGAGGCCGAATGCTCACGAGTGGTCGCTGCCATCGACCTGGCCGAGAAGTTGAACGCTCCGGTCGAGTGGTTCGCACTGTCCTCGGGTGCCACCATCTCGATGGAGAGTGGCACCGAAAACATGGACTGGGTCTCCCGCGGCCTGCGCCGGATCATCACCTTCACCCAGAACGGCGGCGAGATCAACATCGTCGTCACGGGCATCAACGTCGGCGCTCAGCCCTACTGGAACGCCGAAGCCACCATGTTGATGCACACCAAGGGCATTCTGGTGATGACCCCGGACAGCGCGATGGTGCTGACCGGCAAGCAGTCTCTCGACTACTCCGGCGGTGTGTCGGCCGAGGACAACTTCGGTATCGGTGGTTACGACCGCGTCATGGGCCCCAACGGCCAGGCGCAGTACTGGGCCCCCGACCTCACTGCGGCGTGCGAGATCCTGTTCCGTCACTACGCACACTCGTATCTCGCTCCCGGCGAACGGTTCCCGCGTCGCGCAGCGACCACGGACCCCGTCGATCGTGACGTGCGCAGCTTCCCGCACACGCACCCGTCGAGCGACTTCGAGACGGTCGGCGACATCTTCTCCTCGGCGAAGAACCCGGATCGCAAGAAGCCCTTCGACATTCGCACCGTGATGCGGTCTGTGGTCGACCAGGACCACTCGGTTCTCGAGCGTTGGGCCGACATGGCCGGCGCCGACACCTCGGTCGTTCTGGACGCGCACCTCGCCGGACATCCGGTCACAGTGGTGGGCATCGAATCCCGCGCGATCCCGCGCAAGGGTCACTTCCCCGCGGACGGTCCCGACACCTGGACGTCGGGAACGCTGTTCCCGAACTCGTCGAAGAAGACTGCCCGCGCGATCAATGCTGCGAGCGGCAACCGTCCGATCGTGGTGCTGGCCAACCTCTCCGGCTTCGACGGTTCCCCGGAGTCGCTGCGTAACATCCAGCTCGAGTACGGCGCCGAAATCGGCCGCGCCATCGTCAACTTCGACGGACCGATCGTGTTCTGCGTCGTTTCCCGCTACCACGGCGGCGCGTTCGTCGTGTTCTCCGGTGCGCTCAACGACAACATGGAAGTTCTTGCTGTCGAAGGTTCGTTCGCCTCGGTACTCGGCGGCGCCCCCGCCGCCGCAGTGGTCTTCACCCGTGAGGTGAACACCCGCACCAACAACGATCCGAAGGTGCAGCAACTGGAGGCAGACTTGGCAGCAGCCAAGGACGACACGGAGAAAGCACATCTGCGCGTAGAACTGAACGCTCAGCGCATCGCCGTCCGCTCCGACAAGCTCGGCGAAGTGGCATCCGAATTCGAAGCGATCCACAACATCCAGCGGGCCCGAGAGGTCGGCTCGGTGGATGAGATCGTCCCTGCCGCAGAACTGCGTCCGCAGATCATCGCAGCAGTCGAACGCGGCATGAAGCGCGCACTCGCGCAGTAAGTTTCTCCGCACGTCGAGCGGCCCCGCGAATTGCGGGGTCGCTCGATTTGTATCCGGCAGCGCTGGCGTCAGACGCCCTCGAGCGCCTCTCCGATCTCTTCGAGGACATGATTGTGCTGCTCTGTTGCGAGCAGATGCCCCGCCGCGATGGTGACTGCCACGGGCCACTCGATGATCTCGAAGGCGACCATCAGTCCCATCACCGCAAAATAGGCAATCTGTTCAGGGGGCGGAACCGGAATGGAACCGACGATCGGTAGCTCCAACTCGAAGCTCCGAGCCGAACGGACGGATTCCACTACGGCGCGGTGATCGACGGGGTTCGTGCGGTCGACGGTGTTCTGGGACATGTCACGATTCCTCAGGATTCATCTCGGGTCGCCCGGGAGTTCGGCGACGTGTCACTTCCAACAGCGACGCTCACAAGCGTGTCCGATTCACCGGTTCCCGCTTCTTTGATTTCCGCTTCGCTGATTTCCACGCTGTCGCGAGCGCTGACTCCCCCGATTCGGGAGGTGTACGCCTTGCTGGTTCGCGTCGGGGTCTTGCGAATCGTCGACTGACCTTCCGCGTTTTCCTCAGGTGCGGCGATCCGCTCCAACACCCGCGGAGCCAGCGCCGCCAGCAGCGTCGCCGCCGACGCACAGCCCACTGCTTGGCCCCACGCGATCGGACCGAGCGGCGTACAACCGAGAAATTGGCTCACCACCGGTGTGCTGACGAGGGTGGCCAGCGCCGCAGCGGATCCGGCAACGGTGGCGACCACCAGCGGACTACGCGATTCGAGCAGCGTCTGCCCCAATTGAGCACCAACCAGGGCAACCAACGCCACCGTCGACGCTCGCCGCCTCCTGCCGCTCGTCCGGGCCAGAAGCCACGCAGCCAGCGCACCGATGGCCGTGGCACAGCCGCGGACAGCGATTGTCTGCCACAACGCATGAGTGTCCATCTGTTCGGACTTGTCGGATCCGTTCTCGGACGGGGTGCTCACCGCGAGCGCAGCAGCAGGCAAGGCATCGGTCATCAGATTGACCAGCAGCAACTGCCTTGCGTTGAGCGGTGATTCGCCGGACAACGCAGAACCGATCAAAGCAAACGCGACTTCACCAGCGTTGCCTCCTAGCAAAACCCCCACCGCTGATCTGACCCGCCGCCACAATTGACTGCCCTCGTCCAATGCGTCGGTCAATCCGCCGACGTGGCCGTCGAGGAGCACGATGTCTGCCGCGCCGCGCGCCGGATCGCTGTCGGTCGACGCCACCCCGATTCCCACACTGGACACTCGGATCGCCGCGGCATCGTTCGCGCCGTCACCGACCATGGCGCACACCCGCCCGTCGGTCTCCAACGCTTGCACGATCTCGACCTTCTGCTCGGGCGTCACGCGTGCGAAGACACTGCTGCCGCGGACCGCGTCCCGTCGTTCGGCGCGAGAGAAGTTTTCCCAGTCCGGACCGGTGACAACATCCTCGCGGGCGACGTCCAACCCCAGTTCGGCGGCGACCGCGGCCGCAGTGGTCGGATGATCGCCGGTCAGCACGCGTACTTGGTGCCCGCTGCCTTGAAGGTCTCGAACAAGTTGCGTCGATTCGGGTCTCAGCGTGTCCGAGAGTCCGAGAAGGCCGACCGCTTCCAAACCCTCGGAGCAACACCGTTCGAGAAACTCCGAGTCTTCGCCGGCGCGTCGCGCATCGTGTTCCGACAACTCTCGCTGGGCGACGGCAACCACCCGCAGCCCACGTCCGGCCATGCTCTGCACGTGCTTCGACGACACAGCCATCGGATCGAGTCCTGCTTCGGACACGAACTCCGGCGAACCTTTGAGTGCGATCCGCCTACCGAGCAAAGCTGCCGAGTACGGCCGCCCCGACCTGAACGGAACGAGACTGTCCGCCTCGACGTCACCGAACACCGAAGCATTGCCTAGAGCTTGCTCGGCTGCATCGACGACGGCGGCGTCCGTCGAATGAAATACCCGATCATCCCGGCGTCGCAGGGCACTGCGCGCCGCAACTTCCAAGATCTCACCTTCGTCCCAACCGTCCACGCGTTCGACCGCGGCCACGCGAAGCTTGTTCTCGCTGAGGGTTCCAGTCTTGTCGAAGCAGACCACGTCGACACGGCCGAGCGCTTCGATGGAACGTGGAGCACGAACCAGTACGCCTGCTGCAGTGAGCCTTCGAGCTGCTGCCTGCTGAGCCAGAGTGGCAACCAGAGGCAGCCCCTCCGGCACGGCAGCCACTGCCACGGCCACGCCGCCGGTGACTGCGCGGCGCAGACCGGTGCCACGAATCAGACCCGCCACTGTCACCAACGCTCCGCCGCCGATACTGGCCGGCAGGGTCGCCCTCGTGAGCTCGCGCAGTCTGTTGGACAGGCCAACGGCCGGCCCGGATCGGGACACGCCGGCATCAGCGCGCCTGGTTACCGTTCGGGCTTCGGTGGCCGTGACCACGCCACGGCCGGAGCCGGCAAGCACTGTTGTCCCTGCATAGACCATGCACCTTCGCTCGGCCAGTGGCATCCCCGGGGTCGGGTCGGTCTGTTTGTCGACGGGCAGAGACTCCCCCGTCAACGACGATTCGTCGACTTCCAGCGATTCGGCGCTCAACAGACGACAATCGGCGGACACGATGTCCCCGGACTCGAGGGCCACTACGTCACCGAGTTCCAACGCGTCGGCCGCTGTCTCGACCGTGCCGGCGTTCGTCACGCGCCGAGCTACCGGCTCCTGCATCTGCAACAGTCGCTGCACTGCGCGTTCCGAGTGCAGACGTTGAAAGGCGGACATCGCGGCATTACCGACCAAGACCGAACCGACCAGGATCGCATCTACTGGTGACCCGAGGACTGCACTGGCCGCAGAACCGGTGGCCAACACCGGCGTCAGTGGATCGGCCAATTCTGTTCGCAACGCCGACAATCCGTCACGGATCAACCTGAAGCGTGCGGGCGCCCGCACACGGGCGTCAGCGCGCCGCGGCGTACGTCGGACGGATTCGGAGAGTTCGTGAAGGACAGCATCACCGTCCATCTCATGCCAGGTATCGCTCGGAGTACCGACAGGGACGGGAGCATGAATCACAGATCTGGACAGGGTGTATCCCGTCCACAGTCCCGCTGCGGAACCAGCCGTGACGGGCCCCGGCCCAACCCCTCGAACTCCCGGAAGCATGATCAAGCCGCCCAATGCCGAAGAGCCCGAAGATAGTTCGACCCCGCGCCTCGTCGCTGTCCGGGCGGCGCGGAACGCATGGACCACCCGCCACGCCCCGGCCAAGTCGGTGTGGATGTCAGCGCTCACGTGCTCGCCGCTCGGTGGCGCAATCCCGATACGCAGCACCGCCTGCCCCGCTATCGCCTTACTCGACACGACCGCAACTGTCCGGCCCTCGGCGACCAATGCCGAGAGAGCCTCGCGCAGGCCGGCTTCGGGAGTCGACCGCGCCGGATAGAGCTCGTCGAATCCACTTCGGAGTGATCCGAGCCCGTCGTCGTCGATCGTGACGGCTGCGACCCCGGCCGTGCGTATCTCGCCTATCAGTGTTTCCGCCAACTCTTTTCGCACCGGTCTCACGACGACGTCCGCGCCGCCGATGCGATGGCGTCCCGCCCCGACAGTTCCGTCGTTCAGAGCCTTCCTGGCTCGTGTCCACACCGCGACGCGATCGGACTCGGCCACCCCTCGTATGTCGGACACCCGGAGCGCGTCGTCGAAGAGGACGCTCGGATCGACGAGAACGGTGTCGACACGATCGAGCATGCGTAGCGCGGCAGGATCCGAAACGGCGACGTGGTGTGTCCGCCACAGACCGAATGACAAACCAGCAGCGAACGATTCGCGCGAGATCCGAAGTGGCCGCGGTGCCGAAACCTTGATACTCGTCGCGACGGTGTCACCGCCGGCAGACACAGCCGCGAGTGCAGCCCCGGCGAGCAGTTGAACCCCAGCGATCCTGTCAGCGTAACGCTCGCCCGGACCACTCGGTTCATGCCTCACGGATGAATGGCGAACTCCGGGTTCGAGTGAGCACCCGCGCCGAGCGGTGCGCACTGCCAAAGTTTCGCGCAGCAGCATCGTCCGCAATCCGAAGTCCACGCCAAGCGATGCAGGCGCATAGGTCACAACATCCGCGAACGACGTCGCCGACTCCAACGCGAAGTCGGTGAGCGAACGGCCGAGGCTCTGTTCGATTCGCCGACGCACGCGGGGTTGATAATTGATCGCCGACGCCGCCGCCGAGACATAGGCGGAACCAGGCATTCGCTGGGCACGAAGGATCGATCCCGCTGCTGCCGGAATCATCCCGACGCCCGCCAGCGCAAGGGTGCCGGTCCGCAGCGCCACGTCACTGACAGCGGTACGCGGAATCGTCGAACCACCGACCAACGCGAGACCCGACAACGCCAGGCGCGGCGGCAAAGTTGCCACCGACACCGCTCGCCGGGCCATCGCTGTGAACATCAGTGAGTGGATCGCGTGTGCGAAGAACTGTGAGTTCGATCCTGTGACCGACTGGCCGGCTTGTGCGAGTTTCCGCTCGATTCCTTCTTCGCCGGTTCCGTCTTGCTCGCGCGGCCAACCGCCTTGACCTCACGATCGGGCCGACCGCTCTTACGATCCCATTCGTGAAGTAGCAGGGCCGTGCCGCCGACCGCCACGACCACCGGCCACTCCACCAATCCCGCCGCACCGACGGCGGCCATCGTGAGAACGGCGGTCGGCGTCGAGGAACTACCCGCACGAAGTCCGTCTCGGACGCCCTCCGCCGTTCCGCGTATCCCGCCTGTCACTCCACCGATCACTCCACCACCGACGGCACCGGCCACCGTCGTCGTTGCGTCTGCCACACCACGAACCACGCGGGTGGCTTCGTCCACAATCATCATCGGACGCTCCTATCAGCAGTCCATCGAAGAATTCAGTATTTGAGGCCATACCCAACGCTGACGGCGGCAATCACGATCCGATACATTTTTCGCCGAACCTGGCGAGGGCGCGCCATCGCCAGCGCCGTGAGAGGGTACGGTGCGGGATGCAGCGACCACCTTCATCGACGGGAGTTCCACACAGTGGCGATCATCGGAAATTCGGACCTCGACGTCTTCCGACTTAGCTTGGGCGGCAACCCTTTCGGATGGACCGCAGACGAGAAGACGTCCTTCGAGATCCTCGACTCGTTCGCCGAAGCCGGTGCAAACTTCATCGACACCTCCGACTCGTACACGGCGTCGGCTCCCGGCAATTCCGGTGGGGAATCCGAAACGATCATCGGGAAATGGATCACCGACCGAGGTCTGCAGAACGACATCGTCGTCGCCACCAAGGTGGGTAGCCATCCCGATTTCAAGGGCCTGAAGGCAGACAACATCGCAGCCGCGGCAGAGGCTTCGTTGCGGCGCCTGCAGACGGACTGCATCGATCTGTACTACGCACATTTCGACGACCCGCAGACTCCGCTCGAGGAAACTCTCGAAGCATTCAATGCGTTGGTCGTCGCGGGCAAGGTTCGCTACCTCGGAATCTCCAACTACAGCCCCGACCGAGTCCGGGAGTGGCTGCGGATCACCGAAGAGAACGGTTACGCCGCGCCCATCGCGCTGCAACCGCACTACAACCTGGTACACCGCAAGTCGTACGAACCCGAACTCGCGCAGATCGCCACCGACAACAACATCAGCGTCTTCCCGTACTTCGCTCTCGCTTCCGGCTTCCTCACCGGAAAGTACAAGACCCGCGCGGACATCGAAGGCAGCTCCCGCGAACGACTGACCGCCGGATACTTCAGCGACGCCGGACTCGACGTCGTCGCGGAGCTGGCAACAATCGCGCAGGCCCACGAGAGCGAGATCTCGACGGTTGCGCTGGCCTGGCTGCTGACTCGACCGGGCATCACGGCACCGATCGCGAGCGTCAGCCGGCCCGAGCAGCTCCCGGCGCTACTGGACGCCCCGAATCTCGTGCTGTCGTCGAATGAACTGGACACTCTCGAACGAGTGTCGGCGGCGGTCGGAGCCTGAGATCAGGCAGTTTTGAGATGAGCGCCGAGGGCCGTGTTGTTGATCGTCCAAAACGACCAGCCGTCATGGCTCTCGGTGTCGCCTGAGATGTGACCGGTGACGGCATTGGCGGCCGCCGTCGGATCGGGGAATCGGCGGCCTTCCATCGGTCCGCGCATGATCTCCACGACCTCGGTGGTTTCGTCGAAACGTCCGACCCAGCGGTAGCCATGGCAATCGGCCGTCATCTCGAGGCGATTGTCGACGACTTCGATCTCCTCGACACCGCTGGCGCGACGCTTCTTCGCGGCAACCGGCGACGTCTTGCGCTTGGTCGCAACCGGGGCCTCCACGTAAATGCTCGGATCCTTGACCGCGGCAAGACCCAACGCATCCCAGCGATCGTGACCGTGCACCACGCGCCCACGCGGAATCGCGTGATGGCCGGTGCGATTACGTCCGGGGCTGTCCATGATCCACAGATCGACCTCGGCGCGGATGTCGTCGGCGACCTCGTTGGAGGGCAGCATGAAGAACTCGTGCGGATCGGCCGCCAGGTCGACGAACACCCAGAACTCGGAGCGCGTGTCGTCACTCTCGAGCGACTCGTCCTGACGCCTGGCCTGCCAGTCTCCGTCGAGCTTCGATCGCACTCGAACGATGCGGCTGATGCCGTCTGCGCCCGTCACCTCGACGGGGTTACGACGCGAGTGAGTGAGACGGACAGCCTTGCCCCCACGCTGCGTAGCTTCGGAAATGAACGCATTGATGCCGCGGCTTGCGGTGTCTTCCATGATCGACCTGTCTCGAGCGGGTACGCCCGCATCACCGGATCGGCATCGGGGTCGAGCATTGAACGAAATCCCGGCCTGTTCTTCGATCGTGTGGCCGGTCAGTACCTTCGACCTTACAGCGCAGACGACGGCCTGACTACGGCGCCCGACGCTCGTTCCCAGAGGTCAGCAGTGCAATGTCCCCGTAAAGCGCCGCCCGGTGAGCGAACATCAGCTCTTCCACACCGTCGAATTGGTCCCCGACGTAGTGCGTGTTTGCAGCCGAGAGTTCACGTGAACCGGAGCGCGCAAGTAGGTCGTCGATCCGGCTGTCGAGGCTCGCCGCATGCGCAACCGCGCGCTGCGAACTCAGCTGATCCTCGGCCCGTGCGACCAGGTCACCGATCCGCGCGAGGGCCGCAACGCGCTCGACCAACTGGTCCCAGACCGCGCCGAGCGCTTCCCGGCGCGAAGCGATTCCGGCTCGGGTTCCCTCGTCGCGTGCCAGTGCAACCGCGTCGTCCAACTCCGCAAGAATCGAACGCAGCGCGACGGTGTCAACCGCGATCTGGGTGATCTCGTCGGCCAGATCGAGTTGGTTGCGTTGAATGACGAAGTGGTCGGAATGCCACGCGCTGGAACTCTCGATCCGGTCGAACAGATTCCCGGCAAGGTAGAGCAGGGCGTCGTACTCACCGGCGCGTCCTTCGGGTTCTGAATCGACGAGTCCGTCGAGGACCTCGGCGATGCGTCTTCCGGCATCGGCGATGACTCCGGTTCCCTGAACTTTCCCGAACTGGGCGGCAAGTTTGTCGAGCGCAGCATTTCCGCTACTGGCCACGACGCCGAGACCCACCGGCAGCTTGGCTGGGACCGGGGTGCGGGTGAGCCCGGCGAAAAGAGCCTCACGTTGCTCCACATCGAGATGCAGTCCGTCGCGGCGATCCTTGCGAATGGCACGGACGCTGCTCGCGAAGTGGCGATTGGAGTGCACGATCGCCGACCGCATCGACTGAACGCGCTTCTCGAGCGCCTGCACCCGCCGGTCGAGGACAACCTGAACCGGGCCGATACGGGTCGCGAGCAGCCGACGCCTGGTGCGGGCAAGTTCGTCGGTGAGATAACGCAACTCCGAGAAGCCGCCGATCTCCGGGAACGAACGTCCGATACTGCGACGGTTCGCCAGGATCGACCGAGTCGACTCGTCCGCATAACCACCGGCTATCAGCAGTGCGACGTCATCGGACAACTCCGGCCGGTTCGACTCGACGGTCCCCGCCGCACACCACTCCCTGACCCGAGTGGAGATAAGCGTTCGGCGTTCGGTCACCGACGCCACGACAAAGACGTCGTCAGTTCCGTCTGTCATCTCACGCCTCCTGGTGGTCGCCGGTTACCACTGTTCCAGAATCTGCCGACACGCGCCCGACCCCTGCGCCCGAGCACGACACACCCCTGCCATACCGTAGGCGGGTGACCTCCCTGCGATCAGACGCGCACGCAGGTCACTCGCGCGCATCAGCGACTGCTTCAGCGGTTCAACCGCTACTTCCCGACCTCGCCATCGAACAACTTCAGTCCTTGTTGCACGTTCGTTCCTGGACTCTCGCGGAATGGTTCGCACTGGCCGACCGACACAGTTTCCTCGCGCCCGCGGCCAGTGTTCCGCTCTTCATGGAAGCCGCGTTGAAGTATCCCGAGCACCGCGAGGCGCTCCTTCGCCTCGCCGGTCGACGGGGGCAGTACCTGGCGGAACAGAATCCGGACTGGGCCCAGCTCCGGCGGATCGGGTCCCGCCGGGACGAGCTGTGGCTCTCGCCCGATCCGGACGACCGGACCGCCTGGTTCGATTACATACGTACGGTCGACCCGGAGTTGGCGAGCGAAGAACTCGAGATCGCCTGGGACGACGAGCCCACGGCAAACCGCCTGCATTTCCTCGATCATCTCGACGTCGGACTGGGTGAACACGACTACACCATCCTCGAACGCGCACTCGACGATCCAGCCGTGCGGGTCCGTGAGCGCGCAATTCAACTACTACGTCAACTCCCCCGATCACCGTTCGCCTCTCGCATGGTCACTCGGGCTCGGTCCTGGGTGCGGCTCGAGACGAAACCGTTGCGACCGCGCCTGGCCGTCCGTTTGCCCGGTTCACTCGACGACCTCGCATTTCGTGACGGCATCGAAGACGTCCACTACAAGAACAAGGGAATCCGGCGCTGGTGGCTGCGCCAAGTCGTGACTGCAACTCCGCTGACGCTGTGGGAATCGATGGCCGGTTCACCGCGCGACGCCCTCACTATCCCCATCGAGAAACAATGGCGTGACGTGATGATCGAATCATGGACTGCTGCAACCGTTCTCCAGAAGAACACAGCGTGGGCTTCGGCCTTCCTGGAGAGGGACGGGCGCACGACCGACCGGAGAATCGTCGCCATCGCCGACCCACGCGAGCGCGTCGAGTACATAGTCGCCGGACACGCGGACGAGTACCTTCTGGGAGTCGACGGCAGCGCACTCCTCGACGGCATCGACCGTCCATGGCCGCTGGCCGTCGCCGAAAAATTGTTGAATGCCTTGGAAAACGAGGCGTTGGAGCACGCCGCGACAGGCGAGGACCTGGGCATCCACTCGCGGCACAGCCACTTCTCCACCCTGCGAAGTGTGCAGGCTCGGTTCCCTTTCGAGGCGATACCACTGCTCCGCAGCGCCGCGTCCAGAACGAGCGACCCCGGCTGGCAACAAGCGTTCACCGACAGTGCGGTCAACATCGAGCAGCGTCGACTCCGCTTGGACGTCTTACGCTCTCACCGCTGAACGACGAAGGGTCGCACTCCGCGAACGGAATGCGACCCTTCTGTCGATCGTGAAAGATCAGACGACGCTGACCATCTCGTGATCAGCCACGCCGGCGGCCAACACCCGGAGATGGTCTTCGGTGCTGCCGAGGGTGTGCTCGATGGCGACGAGGCGACTCACGTAATGACCCACCGGGTATTCGGCGGTCATTCCGATACCACCGTGCATCTGGATGGCCTCTTGACCGATGAGCCGAGCCGAACGCCCGATCTGCAACTTCACCCGCGAAGCGATCACCGGATCCACGACGCCGTCGGCAAGGGACATCGTTGCGTACAGACTCATGCTGCGCGCCAACTCGAGCGAGACGTACAGATCGGCGGCACGATGCGTCAATGTCTGGAACTTTGCGAGCGGAACACCGAATTGCTTACGCGTCTTGAGGTATTCGGTGGTCAGACGCAGCGCCTCTTCCATTGCTCCGACAGCCTCGGCGCACAGAGCAGCCTGATCACGGATCTGTGCGGCCTGGATCAGCGCGGAAGCGTCTCCGCCCTCACCGAGCGCTTCGGCCGGAGTATCGGTGAACTCGATCTGCGCCCCGCGCAAACCGTCGTGAGTGGCGAAGGACTTGCGTACCAAGCCCGAGGCATCACTCTTGACGAGGAACAGTCCGACGCCGCCATCCGGGAGCGCAGCGCTCACGACGAGGATGTCCGCCGTCGCGCCGTGCCCGACCGGATTCTTGATGCCGGTGACGGTCCAGCCGCCGTCGACCTGGGCCGCCGCGGTGGCCCGTTCGGTTGCCGGCCAACGGATTCCGGGTTCCTGATCGGCGAAGGCGAGGAACGTGGCGCCCTCGGACACTCCGGGAAGAATCGACGAGCGCTGCTCTGCACTGCCGCCTTCGGCTATGAGCCCGCCCGGCGTCACGACCGCGTCGAGTAACGGTTCGGGTGCCAAGCGTCGACCGATCTCGGTCATGACCGCGCCGATTTCCACCGGGCCCGCGTCCATGCCGCCGTCGTCCTCGGAGAACGTCAGGCCAAGCAGGCCGACCTCGGCCAACTGCTTCCAGACCTGCGGGCTCCACCCTGGATCGGAGTCGATGATCGCGTTGCGCTTCTCGGCGTCGTAGCTACGCGCGAGGAGGTCCTTGGTGGTGTCGCGGAGAAGCTTCTGCTCGTCGTTCAGTTCGAAGTCCATGCCACGCCTCACAATCCGAGGATCGAGGAGGCGATGATGCTTCGCTGCACTTCGCTCGATCCGCTGTAGATGGATACCTTGCGGTAGTTCAGGTACGTCGGGGCAGTGTGCTGCGCCCAGCTCGCGGAGGCGATGTCGCTGCCCGCGTCGTACGGCAGTGAATCAGGGCCGGCCACGTCCATCAGCAGTTCGACGCTCGCCTGCTGCAATTCGGAGCCACGAAGCTTCAGCAGCGACGACGCCGGGTTCGGCTGGCCGTCAGCGGAACTGGCGACCACCCGGAGCTGAGTGAGCTCGAGAGCAAGCAGTTCGTTTTCGAGTTCGGCGAGACGGGCGGCGAAGAGCGGATCTTCGAGCAGTGTTCCGTTACCGACCTTGACCTCGGCAGCGCGGGCCTTGGCCTGTGCCAGCCGAACCTTCGAGAAACCGACGCGCGTGACACCGGTGCGCTCGTTGCCGAGCAGGAACTTGGCGTAGCCCCAGCCCTGGTTCTCTTCACCGACCAGGTTCTCTCCCGGCACACGGACGTCCTCGAAGAACACTTCGTTGACCTCGTAGCCGCCGTCGATCAGCTTGATCGGGCGGACCGTGACGCCAGGCGTCTTCAGATCGACAAGGATGAACGAGATGCCGGCCTGACGCTTCGGCGCATCGGGATTGGTTCGCACGAGGCAGAAGATCCAGTCGGCGTACTGTCCCAGCGTCGTCCAGGTCTTCTGACCGTTGATGACCCAGTCGTCTCCGTCGCGGACCGCGCGGGTCTTGAGCGACGCGAGATCGGAGCCGGCCTCGGGCTCGGAGAATCCCTGGCACCACCAGATGTCGAGGTTCGCAGTGGCCGGAAGGAACTTCTCCTTCTGCTCCTGCGAGCCGAAGGCCGCGATAACCGGACCAACCATGTTGGCGTTGAATGCCAACGGTTCGGGGACCGACGCTAGCTGCAACTCGTCGAGCCAGATGTTGTGCTGGACCGGGGTCCAGTCCTTGCCGCCCCACTCGACCGGCCAGTGCGGTACCGCCAGACCGTGAGCGTTGAGGATCTGCTGCGCCTCGACCATACGGTCGCGCCCCAATTCCTCGCCGTGGGCGTACGCCTCCCTGATGTCCGCGGGGATTTGCGTACGGAAGAACGTCCGCATCTCGTCGCGGAACGCTAGTTCCTCGTCGGTCAATGCCAGGTTCATCGGGATTCCTTCGCACTCGAAACCGGATTCATGTTCGGTTCGACCGTACCCCGACGATCCTGGAGGCGGAACAGGTACCGCGAAAGACGGCACTCAGGGCCGAGTTGCTACACGGTTTTGAGGACCAACAGGTAACCCCCGCCCGCGGCGTCGATGCTCGTCTCGACGTTCAGCGACGGAGCCAGTCGCGACAACCGGTCGATCAACCAGTCCGACGCTTCCTGGGCATCGTCTTTGCCCGGGCAACGAGCGACGGCGACGCGACCACCCTTGCGCTCGAGCTGCTCGACGACCCCGATGATCGGAGCGGGATCCACGACGAACAACCGATCCGGCCATTCCACAACAGGTTTGACCGCACCCTTCTTGGTGTTACATGCGCGGTGCGCCAAGCGTTCGACACCACCTTTGGTCTTGCCACCCTTTTTCGCGGTGTTGATGCTGTCGATGCTCGGGCCGCGCGGATCGTTGACGGACATGTCGGGATCGACCGGTTCGTCACACAGCCAGCAGCGCCAGGATTCACGTTCGCCGACTTCTTGAAGGGTGCTCATGTGGCAACGGTACCGTGCGCACTTTCGGGTGTTTCCGCTGCCGAAAGTGCGCACGGGGGCCGAAGGCCCTACATATCTGCAATCGCCTCCAGCGGCTTCGTCTTGGCCGCTCGGTTGGCCGGCCACAGTGCGGCCAACACACCGACCACACCCGAGCCGATCAGCATCCCGACAACCTGACCCCACGGGATCGTGATCTTGTCGAGGCCCTGATCCGCGAGAGTGCTCACGAAAGCCCAACCGAACGCGATGCCGAGAACAACTCCGACCGCTGCGCCGTACACCGCAATGAGCACCGATTCGAGATAGATCGTTCGCCGCATCTGTCCGCGCTGCATGCCGACGGCTCGCAGCATTCCGATTTCTCGTCGCCGCTCGACCACCGACAGCGCCAAGGTGTTGATGATGCCCAGGATTGCGATCACGACCGCAAGTGCAAGCAGTCCGTAGAGGATCGCCAACAACGTGTTGATCTGTTGCCCCTGAGTTCCCTTGAACTCCTCACGATCCTGCACCTGGACGACGACGTACTTCTCCGTGGCCGTTTCGAGTTCGGATCGCAGCGTGGTCAGATCCGCGCCGGGCTGCGCCTTCACCAGCACCACGAAGTCCGGCAGGCTCTCCGCCGGCATCAGCTTCCGGTACGCCTCGTCCGAGACGATCCACGAACCGATCAGCTGGTTGTCCTCGAAGACTCCCGCGACAACCGTCTGGTACTCGACGCCGCCGGGACCGGTCAACGTCTGAGTCGAGCCCACAGTCCAACCCTTGTCGTCCGCAGTCGACTTCGAGACGAGCATGTTGTTGCCGGTCAGATCGACCGTGCCCTCGAGAATCTTGTACTCGAGCACGCCTTCGATCGGTCCGTCGAACGAAGCGCCCTGCTCGTCCTCGCCGTCGACCTTCGCACGCACTCCGTGCAACGACGTCGCGCTCTGCACGTCGGGCACCTGTCGGACTGCGTCGGCCGCACCCCGCGGCACGCCGATCGCGTTGGGGCCGGTCAGGATGTAGTCGGCCGAGACACCCACGTCCACAAGAGCATTGATGCTCGCCTTGGCCGAAGATCCGAACACTCCGATGACCGTCACCAGCATCAGACCGAGAGTCAACGCGAATGCCGTTGCAGCCGTACGGCGGGGATTGCGCACTGCATTGGTACGAGCCAGCCGCCCGATGGCGCCGAACGGCTTGGCGAACACGGCACCGAGCGCGCCGACGATCGGCCGCGACAGGGCCGGAGCACCGAGAAGAACCGCGATGATCAACGAGAACGCACCGAGCCCGACGATCAGAGCCGCGCCGCCACCGGTACCGCGAGAGCCGAATACGAGCAGTGCCACACCGATCACGCCGAGAATCGCACCGATCAGCGTCCGCACCCGCAATGAGTCGCCGGTCGAGGCGAACTCCTCACGCATGGCCGCTACCGGCGGGATCTTCGACGCACGACGAGCCGGGGCATAAGCGCTGAGCGTCGTGACGACGACGCCGACCACCAACGCGACGATGATCGTGCGGGCACCCACCTGGAGCGGGCCCTCGGGCAGACCGACGTCGAACGTGTTGAGCAGACTGCGCAGTCCGTAGGCGAGACCGATGCCGCCGAGCAGACCGATGATGCTGCCGATGAGTCCGACCACGAGCGCCTCGGTGACCACCGAGCGGCCGACCTGCGCCCGGCTCGCACCGATCGCACGCAGCAGCGCCAGCTCACGAAGGCGCTGGGCCACGATCATCGAGAAGGTGTTGTAGATGATGAACGTGCCGACGAGCAGAGCAATCGCACCGAACGCCAACAGGAAGTAGTTGATGAAGCTCAGCGCCGAGTCGACCTCCGCCTTGGTTTCCTCGCGAACCTCGTCACCGGTCTGCACCTTGAGATCGGGGAAAACCTGCTCGACGCGTTGCTGCAGTTCCGTCTGGGACACGCCGTTGCCCGCGACGTCGATGTACTCGACATGTTGGCCGTCGGTGAAGAGTCCACGGGCCTGCTCGTCGGTGAAGAGCGCGCCGATGAATCCACCGGTGTCACTACCGGCGCCCTCGTAGATGCCGGACAACGTCACGTCCACGATTCCGCGGGCCGGTGCCAGAACCTTGGCGGAGTCCCCCACCTTCAGCCCGGCTCGCTCGGCGGCGCTGGTGTTGAGCGCCACCTGGCCGGTCTGCGTCGGAGGCGCGCCTTCGACGAAGGTGTCGGGTTCGGCAATCGCCTGGCCGGGCGGCAGGTAGGACTGACCGATACTCGGCGCGCCGCCGGTCTGAACAGCGCCGCCGTCTGCATTGATCAGGACGATCTGCCCGCTGACGGCCGGAGCTACCGCTCGGACACCGTCGACTGCGGCAAGTTTGTCGACATCCTCGACCGGAACGCCGCTGGTGTTGCGCTCTTCCATCGATACCCGGACGTCGACGCCCTGGGCGGTGTTCTCGAAGATCGAATCGAAAGTCTTCTGGAGGGTGTCGGTGAAAACGAACGAACCCGCGACAAAAGCCGTGCCCAGCACCACGGACAGAACCGTCAGCGCAAGTCGCACCTTGTGTGCCGCCAAGTTGCGCAGGGAAACCTTGCGCATCGGCGAGTTACTTACCGAAGCCATGTGCTCAAGCCCCGGCTTCCACGTTCACGACCGCCTGCGGAGCGTCCAGACGCTTCATCCGGTCGAGGACCGAATCCGCCGTCGGCTCGCGCAATTCGTCGACGATCTTGCCGTCCGCGAGGAATACCACCCGATCGGCATACGCCGCTGCCCGCGGATCGTGTGTCACGATCACCACTGTCTGGTTGAACTCGTCGACAGCCGCCCGCAGGATCGAGAGCACCTCCCCGGAGGACTTCGAATCGAGGTTTCCGGTCGGCTCGTCGCCGAAGATGATCTCCGGCTGACCCGCCAGCGCACGCGCGCACGCCACACGCTGCTGCTGACCACCCGAGAGCTCTCCTGGCCGGTGATCGAGCCGATCTCCGAGACCCAGCTTGGTCAGGACGCTGTTCAGCCAGGTCGGATCCGCTTTGCGTCCCGCGATGTCGAGCGGCAGCGTGATGTTCTCGAGCGCAGTCAGCGTCGGCACCAGGTTGAAAGCCTGGAAAACGAAACCGATGCGATCGCGTCGCAGTTGGGTCATCTGTTTGTCGGAAAGCGTCGTGAGTTCCGTGTCACCGATGAGAACAGAACCCGAACTGGCGGAATCCAGACCGGCGAGGCAATGCATCAGCGTCGACTTGCCGGAGCCGGACGGGCCCATGATCGCCGTGAACTCACCGCGGGCAAAATCTGCGGAGACCGAACTGAGGGCGTGCACCTGGGTATCTCCGGTGCCGTAGGTCTTGGACAGGCCGACTGCGCGGGCCGCGACATCCTGGGCGTGCGAACTCATGATCGCCTTTCCTGTTCACTTCGTACTACTTTGCGGGCGTGACGGGCGCCCGTGAAAACACGGACGCCCGCAATGGTTGGTTCCATCCTGTCGGGTGGCGGGCGCCCCCGCCATCGGGGACCACCCTGATATCCGCGGCAGAGCCGATCAGGGTCTGGGAGATCACGGCTCTCCGACTGGTATGCACTGGTGTGCATTGGAGAGAAACAGCGATACGAACGGCGGACGCACACTAACCTTGTGACACCAATCACACGAGAGAGGCGGCCGAATGTCCGACGCCACCGCTGGAATCATTTTCGATCGGCTAGAGCACTGGGCGACGGTCAAGCCTGATCAAGCAGCGATGACCTTCCAAGGAACCGAATACACGTGGGCCCAATGGCGGGAACGCATCTTGAAGATCGCCGCAGCACTCGCCGAATCCGGGATCCGCGCCGGCGATACTGTCGCCTTCGTCGACAAGAACCATCTGTCCTGCCTCGAAGTCACCTACGCCGCCTCACTGCTCGGCGCCGCGAATGTCGTTCCCAACTGGCGACTTTCGAGCGAAGAGCTGGATTACGTACTCGCGGACTGTGGGGCTCGCATCCTGTTCGTCGGCAGCGAACTACTCCCCCAGATCGTCGCCATGCGAGACCGCCTGACGGCCGTCGAATCGATCTTCGCCGTCGGCGGTGAACACGACGAATTCGAACCCTGGATCGACGAGGTCACCCCGCTGAGCTCCCGACCCGAGGTGAGCCCCGATGCCACCGCACTGGTTCTCTACAGTTCCGGAACGACCGGTCGACCCAAAGGCGTCCAGCTCACGCATCGAAACCTGTTCGCGCACAGCAACAGTGTTCTCGA
Source organism: Rhodococcus sp. P-2 (assembly GCF_016598535.1). Taxonomy (GTDB): domain Bacteria; phylum Actinomycetota; class Actinomycetes; order Mycobacteriales; family Mycobacteriaceae; genus Rhodococcus_F; species Rhodococcus_F baikonurensis. The sequence continues at coordinate 6,198,123 of NZ_CP066779.1, forward strand.
GATCCTGCCGGCCCACGAGGATCATCGATTCCTGATCGCGATGCCGATGTTCCACGTCGGCGGAACGTGCTACGCCATCATGGGAATTCACGCCGGCGGACGCTGCTACTTCACCAGAGAAGCGGACGGCCCGTCGATCTTCGCCGGTCTGGCCGCCGGAGCCAACATCGCCTTTCTCGTCCCACCGGTCATTGCCGGAGTCCTGGCCGCAGGCGAGCAGGCAGTCGCCGCCTTCAAGGCATTCAAACGCATCACGTACGGCGCCGCACCCATGCCGCTCCCGCTGTTGCGTGCGGCACTCGCAGCCTGGCCGGACACCGAATTCGTCCAGGTCTACGGCATGACCGAGATGGCGGGCGTCGTCACGGCGTTGATGCCGGACGTTCACCGCGACGAGTCGCAGATCGAGCGCATGGCGTCAGCAGGCACAGCGATCCCCGGCGTCGAGATGCGCGTGGTGGACCCCGTCACGCTCGAAGACGTGCCTACCGGTACGACCGGCGAACTCTGGTGGCGATCAGAGCAGTGCACTCCCGGATACCTGGGTAAGCCCGAGGCGACAGCCGAAACGATCACCGCAGATGGATGGCTGCGGAGCGGCGACATGGGCCGCGCCGACTCCGGCGGTTTCGTGTTCATCGAGGACCGCCTCAAGGACATGATCATCACCGGCGGCGAGAACGTCTACTCCCCCGAGATCGAGCGAGTTCTGGTCGAGCATCCGGCGATCGCCGAAGTCGCGGTCATCGGCGTGCCAGACGATCGTTGGGGTGAAACCGTCAAGGCCGTCGTGGTTCTCACCGGCGATGCGCAGATCGACGAAGCCGAACTGATCACCTACACCCAGGAACGTCTCGCAAAGTTCAAGTGCCCGACCAGTATCGACGTCGTCGAGATCCTTCCACGCAATCCCACCGGAAAGATCCTCAAGCGCGACCTCCGCAAACCGTACTGGGAGAACCGCGAACACAAGTTGGTCTGGGACCCCGTGCTGTAATGGGGCGGTGACCTCGAGCCGCCCCACCACACCTCGCCCGAACGATCCGTGCCCGTGCGGCAGTGGCAACACGTTGGCCGAGTGCTGTGGCAAGTACGTCAGCGGTGACGCGCACGCACCTACCGCCGAAACCCTGATGCGTTCGCGCTACACCGCATTCGCGTTGTTGGACGACGAATATCTCACGCGGACTTGGCATCCCGACCATCGCCCTACCGAACTCGATCTCGACCCCGACCAGAATTGGCTCCGCTTGGAGATCCTGGACACCGAACGAGGTGGGCTGTTCGATTCCGACGGCATCGTGGAATTTCGCGCTCACTACGCATTCGGACGCGATCGGGGAATGCTCCACGAACGCAGTCGATTTGCGCGAGCAGACGGCAAGTGGCTCTACGTCGACGGCGATATCGGTTAGGTAACTCCGGGCACCGCCGCCGCGGATCCCGATTACGCGAGCCCTACGATCGAGTCATGACAACGAACCGGACGAGATCATTTGCCGCTGTCGCTGCCATCGCAGTGGGCGTGAGCCTGACTGCCTGTTCGCAGGACGCGGAGACCACTCCCACGGCAGCCACCTCGGCCGTCACCTCGACATCGAGTGCCGCAGCGTCGACCACAGAACCAGTCCCGACGGACAGCTCGAACAAGACGTCGGCTGCGGGTACCGAGTCCAAGCTCACCGTCGTCGACGTCCGCGTGGGCGAGCACGACGGATTCGATCGTGTCGTCTACGAGATGGGCGGCACCGGCACACCCGGATGGCGCGTGAAGTACGTCGACGCGGCCACGCAGGAGGGCAGCGGAAAGCCCGTGGACATCAAGGGTGCCGCAGTGATCCAGGTCCTGATCGACGGTTCCGCCTACCCCTTCGACAGCGGAGTCGAACAGTACTCCGGCCCCAACCCGGTTCCCGGCGTCGGCGGAGTCGTGACCGAGGTCAACGGGTCCAACGTCTTCGAAGGTGTCACCCAGTCGTTCATCGGGGTGACCGAGAAGCAACCGTTCACGGTGACGACGCTCAGCGATCCTCCGCGAGTCGTGGTCGACGTGGCCCGCTGAGGCCGCACTTGACCTGAAGTTTGGTTTAGGTTCTACCTTCGTGTCGTACCGGCCACGTAATCTTCGTGGCCGGCGACCGGAGGGGCGAAGTCATGAGTATGGAAGTCACCGCGTGGAACGCGATGTACAACGCGATGCACGCGCAAGAAGATCGGCGCCCGTTCTCGAAGGCGACACTGAAGCGAATCGCGACGTTCGCGGTTCCACAGAAACGTAACCTCAGCTGGTACCTCGTACTGAGCGTCGTCACCGCTGCACTTGCCGTGGCAACCCCCGTCCTGGCCGGGCGCGTGGTCAACGCGATCGTCGGCGGCGACGCCGTGGACGTAGTCGTCAAACTTGCCGCACTGATCGCACTGGTTGCACTTCTCGAAGCCGCTCTGGGCCTGTTGACCCGGTGGCTTTCGGCCAGCATCGGTGAAGATCTGATCCTGCATCTGCGCACCACCGTCTTCGATCACGTCCAGAAGATGCCCATCGCGTTCTTCACCAGAACTCGAACCGGAGCGCTGGTCAGCCGGCTCAACAACGACGTCATCGGCGCTCAGCGCGCCTTCAGCGACACCTTGTCCGGAGTGGTCAGCAACCTGGTCACCCTGGTGATCACGCTGATCGTCATGCTCGGGATCTCCTGGCAGATCACCGTCCTCGCGTTGTTGCTTCTCCCCATCTTCGTCATCCCCGCTCGGCGGATGGGTGCAAAACTTGCAGCACTCAATCGTGAAGCAGCCAACCATAATTCGCTCATGAGCACCCAGATGACGGAACGGTTCTCCGCTCCCGGAGCGACACTGGTCAAGCTGTTCGGTCGTCCCTCGCAAGAGTCTGCGGAGTTCGCGGTTCGTGCCAGGCGTGTGCGCAACATCGGAGTCCGGACCGCAATGCTGCAGTCCGTCTTCGTCACAGCGCTGACACTGGTCTCGGCCCTTGCTCTTGCCCTCGTCTACGGGCTCGGCGGCTTCTACGCGCTGCGCGGACAGTTGGACGCAGGCGCCGTCGTTGCGATGGCGTTGTTGTTGACGCGCCTGTACTCGCCGCTGACCGCACTGGCCAGCGCGCGGGTGGACGTCATGAGCGCTCTGGTCAGCTTCGAGCGGGTATTCGAGATTCTCGATCTGGCACCGCTCATCACCGAGAAGCCCGATGCACGCACGGTGCCGCAGGGCCCGGTGTCGGTCGAGTTCAAGAACGTCACTTTCGCGTACCCGTCAGCGGACAAGGTGTCTCTCGCCTCTCTGGAGGAAGTCGCGATCCTCGACACTCGCGGCGGCGAGGACGTGTTGCACGACCTGTCGTTCCGCACCGAAGCAGGACAGATGGTCGCCCTGGTCGGCACGTCCGGTGCCGGAAAGTCGACCGTTGCCCAGATGATTCCGCGTCTCTACGACATCGATTCCGGATCGGTCGAGTTGGGCGGCGTCGACGTCCGCGACCTCAGTGCCGATTCCATCCGCGAGACCGTCGGCATGGTCACGCAGGACGGGCATCTGTTCCACGAGAGCCTTCGATCCAACCTGCTCCTTGCCCGACCGGATGCCACCGAAGAAGATCTGCGTGAGGTGCTGGAGCGAGCACGTCTCACCGACCTGGTTGCGTCGCTGCCCGACGGACTGGAGACCGTGGTGGGTGAGCGCGGATACCGCCTCTCGGGCGGCGAGCGTCAACGCCTGACCATCGCGCGACTGCTCCTGGCCCAGCCTCGCGTCGTGATCCTGGACGAGGCCACCGCGCATCTCGACTCGACGTCGGAAGCCGCGGTTCAGGAAGCACTCGGCGAAGCACTCGCCGGGCGGACTGCAGTGGTGATCGCTCACCGTTTGTCGACGATCCGTTCAGCCGACCTGATCCTTGTCGTCGAAGCAGGCCAGATCGTCGAGCGCGGAAATCATGAGGAACTGCTGGCCCGCGGTGGTCGGTACGCCGAGTTGTACCGCACGCAGTTCGACACCAACGCCAGGAAGAACGACGCTCTCGCACCGACGCCGATCTGACTACCGCCCGGCGCGCTGAACTGGCCGAAAAACAGGCGCTGTCCTCCTCACGGAGGGCAGCGCCTGTTTCAGCTCTGTACGTCAGTCGTTGTAGCGATCGCGTCCGCCACCGCGGCGGTCGTCACGTCCACCGCGATCGTCCCGGCCACCACGGTCGCCACGGCCACTCGGACGTCCCTGGGGCGGGCCGAAATCAGGCTGCAACTGGATCAGGACGCCGGAGATGCGTGTGCGACGCAGAGCTTCGAGAGTCTCGTTGGAGAGGTCGGCCGGCAGCTCGACGATGCTGTGATCCGGGCGAATGCTGATGTGCCCGAAGTCGCTTCGACGGAGTCCACCCTCGTTGGCGATGGCACCGACGATGGCACCCGGAACGACGCGGTGACGCTTGCCGACGGCGATGCGGTACGCCGCCAACTCCTGGCCCTCGGGTCCGCGCGAGCGAGGAGCCGGGCCGTCGTCGAAACGACGAGGGGGACGCGGTTCACGCGGCTCGCGCTCACGACGCGGCGGTGCCGGCGGCTCGGGAGAAAGCAAGAATGCTTCGCCGTCGCGCGACTGCAGTGCCAGAGCGGCAGCGATGTCGATGAGCGGAACGTCGTGTTCCTGGTCGTAGTCCTCGATCATCTTGCGGAACATCGCGAGATTCTCCGAGGCCAGGCTCTCGGTGATGGAGTCACCGAACTTGGCCACACGCTGGGCGTTGACGTCGTCGACACTGGGAAGCTGCATCTCCGCAAGCGGCTGACGCGTCGCCTTCTCGATGGACTTGAGCAGATGCCGCTCACGCGGTGCCACGAACAGCAACGCGTCACCCTGACGACCGGCGCGGCCGGTACGACCGATGCGGTGAACGTACGACTCCGTGTCATGCGGGATGTCGTAGTTGACGACGTGGGAGATTCGATCCACGTCGAGGCCGCGCGCAGCAACGTCGGTGGCGACGAGGATGTCGAGGGCCCCGCTCTTGAGCTGACCGATGGTCCGCTCACGCTGTGCCTGGACGATGTCGCCGTTGATCGCGGCGGCCGAGTGCCCGCGGGCTCGCAGCTTCTCCGCCAGGTCTTCGGTGGCCTGCTTGGTACGGACGAAGATGATCATCGCCTCGAATGCCTCGACCTCGAGGACTCGGGTCAGTGCGTCGAGCTTGCGCTGGTGAGCAACCTGAATGTAGCGCTGCGTGATGTTCGAAGCGGTCGACGTCTTGGACTTGACGGTGATCTCGACCGGATTGTTCAGGTACTGCTTCGAGATCCGGCGAATCGAGCCGGGCATAGTCGCGGAGAACAGGGCGACCTGCTTGTCGCCGGGGGTGTCGCGGAGGATGCGCTCGACGTCCTCCTGGAAACCCATCTTGAGCATCTCGTCGGCCTCGTCGAGAACGAGGTACTTGAGATTGGTCAGGTCGAGGGTGCCCTTTTCGAGATGGTCGATGACACGACCCGGGGTACCGACGACGACGTGTGCACCGCGGCGCAGGCCGGACAGCTGGACGCCGTAGCTCTGGCCACCGTAGATCGGCAGGACGTTGAGTCCGGGGATGTGCGCGGAGTACTTGCCGAATGCCTCGGCAACCTGAAGCGCCAGCTCACGCGTGGGAGCAAGCACCAGCGCCTGGGTCTGCTTGATCGACGTGTCGATCCGCGACAGGACTGGAACTGCGAAGGCTGCGGTCTTGCCGGTACCGGTCTGTGCGAGACCGACGACGTCCTTGCCTTCGAGCAGTGGCGGAATGGTGGCAGCCTGAATGGGCGAGGGCGACTCGTAGCCCACGTCTGACAGTGCCTTCAGTACCCGATCATCGATGTCGAGGTCGGCAAATGTTGGGGGTTCGGGGTCACGCTCAATATCACTCATTTGACCAGCAGTTTAGCGGATAGAGTATAGACACGACGACATACCGGGGGTGCATTTACGACAGATCCACCCTCCCAGCGGGTTTCGCCTAGCGTAGGAAGCATGACCGAAGCCACCGCAGCCACCCCCGCCCAGACCGTTGTCGCGATTGCCCAATTCGCCCCGGGGACGGACAAGAAAGCCAACCTCGAATCACTGCGATCACTGGCTTCCGATGCAGCAGCACGGGGCGCGAAAGTTGTCGTGGCGCCGGAATACTCGATGTTCACCGCACCGAAGACGGATGAACGGCTGATCGAGTCCGCAGAGGGCCTTGACGGCGAATTCGGTTCGGCACTGGCGGCGGTCGCCGCAGAGTTGGGAATCTTCCTCGTCGCGGGAATGAACGAGCGGATCGACGACGTGAGCAGAATCTCCAACACTCTCGTCGCGATGGACCCGAACGGCGAACTGGTGGCGACCTACCGGAAACTGCATCTTTACGACGCTTTCGGATACCAGGAGTCGGCCGTGATCCGTGCCGGCGACATCACGGAACCGCAGACTTTCGGGTGCGACGGCCTGACCTTCGGCCTCCAGACCTGCTACGACCTGCGCTTTCCGGAAGTCACCCGGCGCATTGTCGACGTCGGCGCGGACATCCTGCTCTTGCCCGCCCAGTGGGTGCCCGGGCCACTCAAGGAAGACCACTGGACCACTCTCGTACGCGCCCGGGCCATCGAGAACACGATGTACATCGCAGCGGCTGATCAGAGCGCGCGCGGCGGCGCTGGTGCCAGCATGATCGTCGACCCGATGGGCGTCGTGATGTGCTCACTGGGCGAGCAGGTCGGGGTCGCCACCGCAACCGTGTCGGCCGCTCGCATCGCCGAAGTCCGGGAGAAAAACCCCGCCCTCGCCCTGCGGAGGTTCACGGTCTCGTCGCGGTGACGCGCAGCGAGTAGCGTCGAACTGGTCGGGGTTCGAGCTTCTCGAGGACAACGCGGTGACCCAGTATCGGGATCGATCTTCCGCCGGCAAATTTCTGGCCGGGCGGCTCGAGTCTTTGCGTATCGACAAGCCTGTCGTTCTCGGACTCCCACGCGGCGGAGTACCGGTAGCAGCCGAGGTGGCTGCGGCGCTGAACGCTCCGCTGGACATCGTGGTGGTGCGCAAGCTCGGCAGCCCGTACAACCCGGAACTGGCGATGGGCGCCATCGGTGAGGGCGGCGTGCGAGTCCTCAATCACGATGTCATCGCAGCGGTACGCGTCTCGAAAAGTGAACTCGCCGCCGTCGAACGCGACGAGCGAACCGAATTGGACCGGCGGGCACGTCTCCTGCGCGAGGGACGGACCCCGGTTTCCCTCCACGGACGCACTGCGGTGATCGTCGACGACGGAATGGCTACGGGTGCGAGTGCAGCCGTTGCCTGTCGCTGCGCGCGCACCGCGGGTGCTGACTCCGTGATCGTCGCTGTCCCCGTCGCCTCCCCCGAAGCCATGAGAGTGATCGCATGCTCCGCCGATCGCGTCGTCTGCCCCTTCGTTCCTGCCCTGCTGGGCGGCGTCGGTGCTGCATTCGAGGACTTTCATCAGCTCAGCGACGACGAAGTGCTGACCTTCCTCGCCTGAGCGCAGACCTCTCCAGCCTGAGCACAGACCAAGAGGATTCTGAGAATTTGTGATGTGTGCAACATTTCGCTCCTCTGTGCCGATAGGCCAAATGGAACAAAAAGAATTCGGCTTTCTGGAGGAACCGTGACCATCTCGACCGATACCGTCGACGCCGTCGCAGCTGCGTGCCGTGACCGCCTGGGCGACCCTTCCGCCTGGGTTGCGTCAGACGCTTATCGACAGAGCCTCGCCCTGTGCATCATCGAATCCGTTCAGTCCACGTCGGGTCACAGCGAAGTGACCGTCGTCGATCGCTACCTCGCCTACCGGCGAGCCCGCGAAGACAAACCCGTCACGGACGGCGCACGCGAACTACTCCGCACCTTCGAAGAAGCCGGGAGTTCGGACCAGTGGGCAGGCAAGATCGGTTCGTACAAGCGCCGCTACACGGCAACGGGTGTCCCGATCGAGGCACGGCACATCCAACAGGTCGCCGAGAAACTCCATCACTTGCGGATCAACAGCGTCGAGGATCTGCTGTCGGCCGCTGATTCCGACCGCGCTCTCGACGCGGTTCACCTTGCCTGGGTGGACGCCTGCGGAGACGGTTCCGAAGTGACCTGGGCACACCTGTTGATGTTGGCCGGAATTCCACACACCGATCTGGGTACCGCTGCCGACACCTTCATCAGCGCAACACTCGGCACCACCGAGGTGCCGGGAGACACGTCGGAGATCCTCGCAGCTACTGCAGAGCAACTCGGAGTGGATCCAGACCGATTGGACTACGCAATTCGCCGGTGGTTGTCCGTGCACGGCCGCACGCTCCAACACGTCGCCTGATTACCTGTAAACAGGCGGTCACACTAAACTGCAGGTCAGCGCCCGACCAGTTCTACCGAATAGTAACGACAGTGCAAAATGACGACTAATGTGATGCAATGCACATCAGAAATGTCAGTAGTCACTGGAGGGGTCAATAGTGCGCGAGTTCTCAGTTCCACAGTCGTTCTCAATTCCGGAGAACGTTTCCATGGCCGACTCCGTGTTCCGTCACGCCGAAGAAGACCCCACATTCGTGCCGTTCAAGAGGCCGTCGAACGGCGGATGGGTCGACGTCACTGCAGCTGAATTCGCGAAGCAGGTCTCTGCAGTTGCCAAGGGCCTGATCGCTTCGGGTGTCGAGCTCGGCGACCGCGTCGCTATCCTGTCCGCGACTCGCTACGAGTGGGTCGTTCTCGACTACGCCATCTGGACTGCCGGCGGATGCACCGTCGCGATCTACGAGACCTCCTCCCCCGACCAGGCGCAGTGGATCCTCGAGGATTCCGCGACGACACTTCTGGTCGTCGAAACGGCCAAGCACGCGGAGACTCACAAGGAAGTCACCGACGGCGCAGAAGCCCTCCGCGAGGTTCTCGTCATCGAGTCGGGAGCGATCGACGAGCTGTCCAGTCGCGGTTCGGCAATTACCGACGAAGAACTGCACACCCGTCGTCACCAGGTCACCGCTGCCTCGCCCGCGACCCTGATCTACACCTCCGGAACCACGGGACGCCCCAAGGGCGTCCAGCTGACGCATTCCAACTTCTACGCCGAGTCCAACGCCTGCCGCCTGGCCATGCCGGAGTCGATGGTCCCCGGCAAGAAGACGCTGATGTTTCTGCCGCTCGCCCACGTATTCGCGCGTGCGATCTCCTTCGGTGCTTTCGACGCCAAGGTCACCGTCGCCCACACGTCGGACCTGACGACGCTCCTCGAGCAGTTCGCCGGTTTCAAGCCCAACTTCATCCTCTCGGTGCCGCGCGTGTTCGAGAAGGTGTACAACTCGGCTCGCCAGAAGGCAGTCGACGGCGGTAAGGGCAGCATCTTCGACAAGGCTGCCGCCACGGCCATCGAATACAGCGAATCCCTCGAAAAGGGTGGCCCCGGACTGGCACTAAAGCTCAAGCATGCGGTATTCGACAAGCTCGTCTACTCGAAGTTGCGCGCAGCACTGGGTGGCGAGTGCGAGCGTGCAGTCTCCGGTGGCGCAGCCCTCGGCGCGCGCCTCGGCCACTACTTCCGCGGCGTCGGCATCCCGATCTACGAGGGCTACGGACTCACCGAGACCAGCGCCGCAATCACCGTCAACACCTCGAGCGCGCAGCGCGTCGGCACCGTCGGCAAGCCGATCAACGGCCACGCCGCCCGGATCGCCGAGGACGGCGAACTCCTCCTGCAGGGCCCGGTCGTCTTCGCCGGCTACTGGCACAACGACAAGGCGACGGCCGAATCGATCGTCGACGGCTGGTTCCACACCGGCGATCTCGGATCGATCGACAACGAGGGCTACGTCTCCATCACCGGTCGCAAGAAGGAAATCATCGTCACGGCCGGCGGCAAGAACGTCGCACCGGCCGGCCTCGAGGATTCCCTGCGCGCGCATGCTCTGATCAGCCAGTGCCTCGTCGTCGGTGACGGCCAGCCGTTCATCGGTGCACTGATCACTCTCGATCCGGAAACCCTGCCCGGTTGGGTCGAGCGCAACGGACTGCCCGCCGGCACCCCGATCGCCGATCTGGTGAAGAACGCCGACCTGATCGCCGAGATCGATTCGGCCGTTGCCGACGCCAACAAGAAGGTCTCCAACCCGGAGCAGATCAAGAAGTACACGATCCTCGAGGTCGACTTCACCCAGGAGACCGGTGAATTGACGCCGACGCTCAAGCTCAAGCGCAACATCATTCACGAAGCTCACAAGACCAAGATCAGCGACCTGTACGCCTGATCGATCGTCTTTCACGAGTGTGGCCCGGTTCGAATACGAACCGGGCCACACTCGTTTCATTCTTCGGCGGCGAGTAGTTCTCTTTCGATCTCCGAGGGCAGTCCGTGCACCGCACGATCAGCCCGCTGGGTCGGCAGAGTTTCTCGCTGCATCCACTCCCAGGTATCTCGCACGGTGTCTTCGACGGGACGGCACTGCAACCCGGCCTGCGCTGCCTTGGTGGTGTCGGCTTCGAGGAAGCCGGCGAACTCGCCCTCTTGCGGAACCCAACACGGAAGTTGCGTCCACGGCTGCGCTCCCGCTGCTGCCAGTCGACCCTCGTCGATCCACACGAGTTCCGCGTCCGAACCGGTGGCGTCCACGCACGCCTCGAGGAGCCCGGAGGTAGTGGCGTGCCCGGACGCACTGATGACGTCGTACGCCCCGCTGATCTTTGCCGCCAGTCCGGACAGGACAAACGATGCGACGTCACGAACATCGACGTACTGCAGCGGTCGAGTCGGCGCTCCCGGGGCCACGACACGTCCGCCCGTAGCGATGCGCCGTAGCCACCACGGCAGCCGCCCGATGTCCTCGTGCGGGCCGAGGATCAACCCTGCCCTCGCGAGCAGCGCCTCCGGGAAGGATTCCAGGACAGCGAGTTCGGCCCCACGTTTGGCGGACGCGTAATCGGTGTTGTCATCGGACGTCGCAGATGCGGCAACCACCGGTGAGGTCTCGTCTACGTGCAAGCCCCACCGATAGGCCGATACGCTGGAAACGTACGCGTACCGGTCGACGCGGCCGCGCAAGATCCGGGCATTTTCAGCCACCACTCGGGGGCTACCCGACCACGTGTCGACCACAAGGTCCCATCGACGATCACCGAGCGCATCAACCATCGCTCGCTGATCGGTGCGATCCGCGAACAGGACCTCCGCTGTAGACGGCGGCGCTCCGGTGAGCCCCCGATGGAGCACTGTCACTTCCCAGCCCCGAGCCAGAGCGTCGTCGACGAGAGCACGGCCGAGGAACCGTGTTCCTCCGAGCATCAACAGCTTCATGACGGCTATCGTCACTCGAAAAGCGTCGTGCAGCAACACGTTCGTCTGGTAGCGCAATTCTCGACGAGTGAGGGTCGGACGAATCGCTCAGATACCTCGTCCGGGATTGAGAATGTTCTTCGGATCGAATGCGGCCTTCACTGCAAGCATCATTTCGCGTTCGGTCTGGCCGACCATATCTGCCATGTACGGCGCTTTGAGAACGCCGATACCGTGTTCACCACTGATCGTTCCGCCCAAATTCAAGGCGCCGGCAACGATGTCGTCGAACGCTTGGCGCGCACGATCCTGCGCTCCGGGTTCGGCGGCATCGAACACGATGGTGGGGTGGAGATTTCCGTCGGCGGCGTGACCGAAAGTTCCGATCGTGACACCGCGACGATCAGCTGCCTCGCGGATGCACCCCAGCATCGACGGCAACGCCGGAACTGGCACCGCGACGTCGTCGAGTAGCACCGTACCCAACGCCTCGAGAGCGGGCAACGCCATCCGCCGGGCGGCAGTGAACTCTTCACCTTCCACCGGATCGTCGGTGTGGAAAACCTCTCGCGCCCCGACGCTTTCGCACGCCGCGGCACAGTCCGCTGCCTCGGCGGCCGCTGACCTACCGTCGCACTGGATGAGCAGCATCGCCCCGGCCGATTCGTCCAACCCCATCTTCGTCAGGCGATTGACCGCGCCGATCGTGACGTCGTCCATCAACTCCAGCTGACACGGTTCGGCCACTGCCGACACGGCGAGGACGGCATCGATTGCGGACTCCGCGGAATCGAAGAAGGCGACGACGGTGGTCGCGGCTGTCGGCGCTGTACGCAGACGCATCGTGGCTTCGACGATGACCGCCAGAGTCCCCTCCGACCCCACGAGCAGATGTGTCAGGTCCAGTCCCGCAACATTTTTGCGCGTCCGTGCACCGGTACGGATCACACGCCCGTCGGCCAGCACCGCCGTCAGGGCAGCGACGTGATCACCGGTGACGCCGTACTTGGCGCAACAGATGCCGCCTGCATTTGTCGCCAGATTGCCGCCGATACTCGAGATGGCCCGGCTTCCCGGATCAGGAACGTACCAAAGGCCCTGCTGTGCAGCCGCTTCCGCCAGGTCACCGTTGATCACTCCGGGCTCCACCGTGGCGGTACGTGCAGCGGGATCGATCTCGAGAATGCGATCCATCCCCGCGACGCTCAGAACGATGCATCCGTCGAGTGCGTTGGCGGCGCCGGCCAACCCGGTACCCGCCCCTCGTGTCACCACGGGAACGGAGAGTTCATGGGCCACGGTCATGACCGCGACGACGTCGTCGACAGTCTTCGCCTTGACCAACGCAGCGGGACTTCCGGCCGCGGTGAGCAGCGATTGATCGCGGACGTACGCGCCCATGCGGTCGGGGTCGGTTGTTGCCCTGTCCCCCAGCGCTTTCTGCAAGCGTTCACCCAACAGGTCGATACTCGTGGTCATTCCGTTCGTCCTTCGTAGAATCCGCGCACATGGCGCTCGACCAGATCGGCAGCCTCGTCGGCTGCGCCGCGCTCGATCGCGTCGGCGATGCCCTCGTGTTCTGCCAGCAGTGCGCCCAGCGTGGCTGCCGTGTTCTCGCGCGAGTCGAGTTCGCTCAGCAGGTAGCCGGCAATGCTGTCGCGGAGAACCGTCATGACCAACCCGAATGCCTTGTTCCCGCCTGCTCCGGCGAGCGCGACGTGAAAGTCGACGTCTGCGTCGTGGAAGGCGACCGAGTCGTCGGCACGCGTCGCGACTCGCATCCGCTCGATCGCAACCCGGGCGTCGCCTGGCACGGCTACGAGTGTGCGCAACGCTGCGGCTTCGAGCAGCACCCGCAATTCGACAAGATCGCCGAGCGGAACTGCCCCCACCTGCAAAGCCGTACTGAGAGCGGTGGCCGCAGAATCGGCCGTATGCTCGTGCGTCACCCGAGGCCTGGCAGTCGAAGTAGTGTCCGCCCCGGTCAACAATCCCTGCGCTTGCAGCACGCGAAGTGCCTCGCGCACCGTCGATCGACCCACCGAGAACGTCTGCGCGAGTTCCTGTTCGGTCGGCAATGCCTCCCCGACGGGAAGCGAGCCGTCGAGAATGGCAGCGCGGATTCTTCCCGACACGGCAAGGCTGAGCGGCATGCGCGACAACGGAGTCGTATCCATGCCGCGACGCTACCACCCCTTGCCTGCTTGTCTGACAAACTGTTTAATTGAGAAGATTCGTGACCCGGACCACAACAGAGAAGGTGCCGACCATGACCGACAAGCTCGAACTGGATCCCGCAACCACCGCCGTCGTGCTCATCGAGTACCAGAACGACTTCACCACCGAAGGCGGTGTCCTCCACGAGGCCGTCGCACCGGTCATGGAATCGAACGGACTCCTCGCGAACACCGCCGCGCTGGTCGATGCGGCGCGCGCGGCGGGTGTCACCGTGATGCACGCACCGATCACCTTCGCCGAGGGGTACAACGAAATCACCTCGCATCCTTACGGAATCCTCAAGGGCGTCGTCGACGGCAAGGCTTTCGTGAAGGGTTCGTGGGGAGCCGCGATCGTCGACGACCTCACCCCGAAGGACGGCGACATCGTCATCGAGGGCAAGCGCGGACTCGACACATTTGCCAGCACCAACCTCGATTTCATTCTGCGCAGCAAAGGAATTCGCACGATCCTTCTCGGTGGCTTCCTGACCAACTGCTGCGTCGAATCAACCATGCGCACCGGCTACGAGAACGGCTACCGGGTCATCACACTCACCGATTGTGTGGCCGGAACGTCGGTCGCCGAACACGAGAACGCGATCACCTACGACTACCCGATGTTCTCGCATCCCGTCACGTCGAAAGAGGTGCTCGACGCGCTCTCCTGAGAGGACTACCTGGAATGCGCGAGAAGGAATTCACGGCTGACGTTGGTGACACTGGCGTGAACCTTCTCGTGCAGCAGGTCGTGACCGGCGTCCTCGAACTCGCGCATTTCGACGTTGCGCAGCGTCCGCGCCCAGTCTCGGACGGGATCGACCGGGGCGATCCGGTCGTCGGTGCCGTGAACGACCAGGACTGGGATACCAGCTTCGGAGAGTTCCGCCCACCCGTGTTGCTCCACCGCGCTGCGCGGAATGCCGCACAACACGGCGGACGCGAACTCGTGATCGCGGTGAGCCAGCACCGTCAGCGCCGTCACGGCACCTAACGAATGCCCCATCACCGCCTGCGGAGCTTCGGGCAGTTCGGCCAAAGCGATGTCAGCCAGCGTGGCTGCATCGGCAGCAAGATCGGAGAGCGGAGCCCCGACTCCCGGATCACCCTCCGACAAGCCGTGTCCAGTGTGATCGATCGCCCACACGTCGATCCCCGACACCGTCATGGCGCTCGCGAAGCGGTGATACTGCCCGCTGTGCTGACCGAGACCGTGCAGAAAGATCAATGACACCTTCGGCGCCGCACCCCCTGCCGCCGGCCAATGCCGAAAGTGCACTTGACCGGTTCGTCCGTCGAAGAAAGGCATGATCGTCATTCTGCACTCCGTTGCCGGTATCCGCGGCGCGTGGGCGATTACTGGTGGGTTGCCTTGTCGGTGAGCGATGGCACAATCTCCGTGTGTTCCTACTCGATGATCAGATCGTCTACAGCGCCAGTGACCTCTCGGCCGCGGCCTCGTGCGAGTTCGCGCTGTTGCGGCAACTCGACGCCCGTACCGGTCTGATCTCAGCCGAGAAGGCCGAGGCGGATCCGATGCTCGAGCGGACGTCGAGCCTCGGCGACTCCCACGAGCGCGAACAGCTTCAGAAGTTCATCGATCAACACGGAGACGGCGTGGTCGTCATGCCGCGACCGGAACACTCGCGCGCAGGCCTGACAGCCGCCACCCTGGCCACCGTCGAGGCGGCCCGATCCGGCGCTCCCGTGATCTATCAGGGAACCTTCTTCGACGGCCGATTCCTCGGCTTCTGCGACTTCCTCGTCCGCGAGGGCGACACGTACGCGGTCTACGACAGCAAACTCTCCCGGCATGCCAAGGTGTCGGCGCTCCTCCAACTCGCCGCGTACGCGGACGCATTGGAGCGCAATGCAATCGCAGCCTCCGATCAGGTTCATCTGCTTCTCGGCGACGGCAGCACGTCGTCACACGACATCGGCGACATCGCACCGGTTTTCGCGGCGCGCAGAGCCGAACTGGAACGAGTCCTCGACGAGCATCGCGCCGAGGGAAAACCCACCCAGTGGCTCGACGATCGATACCTGCGCTGCGGCCGCTGCGACACCTGCAGCGTCGAGGTCGAGAACCATCGCGATCTGCTGCTGGTTGCGGGCGTCCGCGGCAACCAGCGCGAACAACTGATCGTCTCGGGAATCACGACAATCGACGAACTCGCCGTGAGCACTGGACCAGTCGAAGGAATCCGCCGGGAAACACTCGACAAACTCCGTGCACAGGCTGCGGTTCAACTACGCCAGGAACAATCCGGCGACGCCGAATTCGAGGTCTACGAACCCTCGGCGCTCGGTGGTCTGCCCGTCCCCGACGACGGCGATATCTTCTTCGACTTCGAGGGGGACCCACTCTGGGCCGAGGACGGATCCACCGACTGGGGGCTGGAGTACCTGTTCGGCGTGGTCGAAGGCCCGGCAGACGACTACGTGTTCAAACCCTTCTGGGCACACGATCGCGAGGGTGAACGCCAGGCGCTCCTCGACTTTCTCGATTACGTCACCGCGCGCCGAGAAGCTCACCCCGGCATGCACATCTATCACTACGCCGCGTACGAGAAATCGGCGCTGTTGCGCTTGGCCGCACGTCACGGCGTCGGCGAGCAAACGGTGGACACGCTGCTCAGCGAGAACGTGCTCGTGGACCTCTATCCGATAGTCCGCGCCTGCCTGCGGATCGGACAACGCTCGTACAGCATCAAGAAACTCGAACCGCTCTACATGGGTGAGCACGGCCGCGACGGTGACGTCACCAATGCCGCCGCTTCGGTCGTCGCTTATGCCGACTACTGCGAACTGCGCGACGGCGGACAGGCCGACCAGGCCAGGGAACTTCTTCAGGGTATCTCCGACTACAACGAGTACGACTGCGAATCCACCCTGCGCCTGCGCGATTGGCTCGCCGAGCGCGCCGCAGAACACGGCGTGGAACTGCGTGAGCCCACCGGACAGATCAAGATTCCACTCGAGGAACTCACCGAATCGGAAATCGCGCTCCGCGACTTCGCAGGCCACAAGGCCGGTTCGACACGCACCCCCGATCAGCAGGCTGCGGCGCTACTGGCCGCTGCAGTGGGATACCACAATCGCGAACGGAAGCCGTACTGGTGGGCGCATTTCGACCGATTGGTCACTCCGATCGAAGACCTCGTCGACGTCCGTGACGTCATGGTGGTAGATCAGTCCGAGATCGAGGCGGACTGGCACAAGAGCACCCCGCGGCAGAAGAAGTTTCGTCGCCACATTCAGCTGACCGGAAGTTTCGGCACCGGAACGTCTTTGAGCCCGGGCAGTGATCTGTTCGCTCTCTACGCAACCCCCTCCCCCGATGCCGTTGCAAGCGAGAACCCCACCCAGCGCGGCACCAGCAGCGTCAAGGTCACCGCCGTGGTCAAGTCCGAAGGACTCGACGTGGTCACCGTCGAAGAACTGCTCAGCGGTGACGAATACCTCGACGCCCCCGTCGCATTGGCACCCGGTCGTCCGATTCCCACCGGACGCATGGAGAAGTCGATCGCCGCTGCCGCGTCCGGCGCCAGCGAGAGCCTGCCCGAGCTGCCACGCATCGCAGCGGTCGACATTCTCCGGCGCAGCACCCCGAGGACACTCTCGGGTTCACCGCTCCCGCCCGTCGGGACCGACAACAACTACGCGGACGCCATCACCGCCGCACTTCTCGACCTCGATGATTCCTACGTGGCAGTGCAGGGTCCCCCCGGTACGGGCAAGACCTACACGGGCGCCCGTGTCGTCAAGACACTGATCGAACAGCATCACTGGCGAATCGGAGTGGTGGCGCAATCACATTCGGTGGTCGAGAACATGCTCGGCGGCATTCTGAAGGCCGGCATGGACCCTGCACTGGTCGCGAAGAAGGGCAGCCGCAGCAAGACCGCAGAATGGCAGGACATCGCATCCGAAGAATATGCGGGATTCATCGCCGAAGCCGAAGGCGTCGGCTGTGTCATCGGCGGCACTGCGTGGGACTTCGCGAACACCGATCGCGTTCCGGCAGGCAGTTTGGACCTGCTCGTGGTGGACGAGGCCGGCCAGTTCGCGCTCGCCAACACCATTGCCGTCGCGATTTCCGCGCGCAACCTGTTGCTACTGGGCGATCCCCAGCAGCTACCCCAGGTCAGCCAAGGTACGCACCCCGAACCTGTCGACGAATCGGCACTCGGTTGGCTCGCCGAGGGACACGGCGCACTGCCACCCGAACTCGGCTACTTCCTCGAGAAAACGTGGCGGATGCACCCCGATCTGTGTGCGCCCGTGTCCGCACTGTCGTACGAGGGCAAGCTGCATTCCCAGGAAACCGTGAGTGCGGCAAGGAAACTCGACGGACTCGCTGCTGGAGTACACACGGTGTTCGTTGATCACCGCGGCAATTCCACGTACTCCCCGGAAGAGTCCCAGGAGATCGTTCGCCAGATCCAGAGCCTCCTCGGTACGCCATGGACCGACCCGAGCGAGTTCGAGGGCACCCGCCCCTTGGAGCAGTCGGACATCCTCGTGGTCGCGGCGTACAACGCCCAGGTCGGCACCGTCGAGCGCGATCTCACCGAGGCCGGTCTCACGGAGGTCGAGGTCGGGACCGTCGACAAGTTCCAGGGCCGCGAGGCCGCTGTGGCAATCGTGTCGATGGCCGCCTCCGCCGTGGAGGACGTTCCGCGAGGAATGTCGTTCCTGCTGTCGCGAAATCGCCTCAACGTCGCCGTCTCCCGCGGCAAGTGGTGCGCGATCATCGTTCGATCGCACGCATTGACGCAGTACATGCCGAGCACGCCCGCTGGATTGGTGGAACTGGGCGCGTTCATGAGGTTGACGAGCTAGGCGATGCCTGCCCTACCCGAAGCACTGCCCTACCCGAAGCACTGTCCTTCGCCACGGTAGGTGGGAACCGAGGTTCTGCTGCCGTCGGCTTCGACCACGTACACGCGGTCGAAGCGCTCGCACAACTCGCCGGCTTTGGCGTGCCGGAACCACACGCGGTCGCCGATCGCGATGTTTCCGGCTTCCTTTCCGGTGACCGGCGTCTGAACCTCGCCTGCGCCTTCGTTGCGGAGCAGTTTGAGACCGGAGGGCCAGACCGGCGACGGAACGCGGGTGGCTCCCGCAGGTCCCGACGCGATGTATCCGCCGCCGAACAGGGTCGTGACAGACGGGGTCGGCTTGCGCACTGCCGACAGCGCGAAGAACAGTGCCGGATCGGGACGGAAGGCGCGGTAGCGGTCGAACAGGGTCGGTACGTACAGTCCAGATCCTGCTGTTACCTCGGTCACCACAGGATCGGCCGAGCTGACCTCCAGTGACCCCGTACCGCCGCTGTTGACGATCTCGAGTGCACCCACGGCATCGGTGACTGCTGCAACCACTGCGCCCCTTCTGGACGCCAATTCTCGGGCGGACGCCTTCTTGACCCAACCGATCGGAGCACTGGTGTCCGGGAGGCCGGCAATCTGCGCTTCGTAGAACATCACTCCTGCGACGGAGAAACCGCGCTGGCGAGCACGCGCCGCGAGTGCGGCGACCGCGGCAGGTTCGCGCAGCGGTGAGCGTCGTACTCCCAGATGGATCGGGCCGATCCGCAGTGACGCGTCGACGTCGAGACACACCCGGACGGGCGCATCTCCTGTCGACGCCGAACGAATGAGATCCAACTGTGCGTCGTCGTCGATCATCAGTGTGATCGATGCGAGTGCGGTGTCATCGGCAGCGAGATCCGCGATGGCGCCGCGATCGGCGGTCGGGTATCCCATCAGGATGTCCCGTGCGCCGAGCCCGACGAGCCACAGAGCCTCACGCAATGAGTACGCCATGATTCCGCGGAATCCACCGGACGCGGTCAGTGTGTCGCCGAGAGTTTCGGCCAGAACCGTACGACAACGGACCGATTTGCTCGCCACTCGCACTGGAGTTCCACCGGCGCGGCGCACCAGGTCGGCTGCGTTACTGCGCAGTGTGGTCAGATCCAGAGCAGCCAGAGGCGGGTCGAGTTCTCGCGTGGCAGCAGTGAGTCGATCGAGGGTCCTGGTCACAGATGATCCAATCGTCGCGGCGTGCGACCAGTCAATCACCAATCCTGGACGTATGTCCAGGATGGCGGTTCTACTGAGGCGCGACCACTGCTTTGTTGGCGATTACCTGAACCATTTCTCCGAACTCCGCAATTGTCGCGTCGGAGTCGCGATCGACCAGCCATCGCAGGACGAGCCCGTCGATGAGCGCAAGACTCAGTCGCGCAATCGAACTCAACGGCTCGGTCCACACGGTGCCGGAGATCTTCGCGCATTCTTCGAGGAACGACACCGCGAGCTCGTCCATGATTCGGTACTGGTCGTGTGCGACGGCCCCGGCACGTTCAGCTCCGAGATTGCGACTACGGAGGGCCTGCGCGGTGATTTCGTAGGTCAACAACTGCCGGTCCGGCGTTGCTTCGATCGTGGGCCACATTCCCGTCAACCCGATATGCAGCAATTCCTTGAGCCCCTGCACACCACTGAGATCCGGAGCGTGTCGCACCTGCGCGAATGCGTACTGCATCGACGCACTGAGCTGCAGGATGAGCGTTTCACCCATCGCCGCGATCAGCGCTTCCTTGCTCTCGAAGCAGTAATGAACGACGCCGAGTGATACTCCGGCCTCTTCCGCCACCGCCCTTACCGTCACAGAACTGACACCGCGTTGTTCCGCAATAGACAACGCGGACTCGACCAATTGTGTGCGGCGTTCGTCCGCCGGGAGCCTGTTCAGCATCCAATGATCGTAGAACGCAAATGACAAAATCTTCGCGCAATACTTGCCTGGACGACCGTCCAAGTACATTATTGCGTAATGGCTTCGGACACTTGGCAGAACTGGGCGGGCACTCAAAGCGCCGCGCCGCGTCGCTTTGCGACGCCGACAAATACCCGTGAACTTTCGTCTTTGGTCGCCGAGGCCGCGGCGCGTGGCCAACGCGTGAAAGCGGTCGGCGCCGGCCATTCGTTCACCGGTGTCGCGGTCACCGACGGTGTCCTCGTCAGCCTGGACAATCTGAGCGGAATCGATTCGATCACGCCAACCGACGACGGCGCGCTGGTGACAGTTTTTGCAGGCACTCGCCTTCACGCCCTCAACGACGCCCTGTGGCAGCGCGGATATGCCATGGCCAATCTCGGTGACATCGACGTCCAGTCACTGGCCGGCGCGACGTCCACCGGCACACACGGAACCGGCGCCCGCTTCGGCGGTATCGCCACGCAGATCCGCGGAATCGAGATCGTTCTCGCCGACGGATCCGTCGTTACCGCAAGCGCCGACGAAAACGTCGAATTGTTCGAAGCGGGCCGCCTCGGATTGGGCGCAATCGGCATCATTTCGAAGATCACTCTCGCCTGCGTTCCGCGATTCACACTCCGTGCAATCGAGGAACCCGACACGCTGTCTCACATATTGGACACCCTGGAGAGCGACCGCCTGGGCCTGGATCACTTCGAGTTCTACTGGTTTCCGCACACCGACCGTGTCCTCACCAAGAGCAACACGCGACTGCCCGGAGACACCGAACCCGATCCTGTCGGCAAAGTCCGCGCATTCGTCGACGACGAACTTCTCTCCAACACACTCTTCGAAGGTGTCAATCGCGTCGCCACCCTGGCGCCGGCCGCGATCCCGAGAATCAACAACGTCTCATCTCGATTGCTCGGTGCCCGGGAGTTCACCGATCGCAGCTACCGAGTATTCGCGTCTTCGCGCCGGGTGAAGTTCAAGGAAATGGAATACGCGATTCCCCGCGAACACGTCACCGAGACACTCCACGAAATCGATCGCTGGATGAAGAAGTCCGGAACCAACGTCGCGTTCCCCGTCGAGGTACGTTTTGCCGCTGCCGACGACCTCTGGCTCTCGACCGCGCACGGACGCGATACCGCTTACATCGCGGTTCATCAGTACCACCGCCGACCCGAAACCGAATACTTCGCCGCGGTGGAAGCCATCGCGCGCGCCGTCGACGGCCGGCCGCACTGGGGAAAAATGCACAACCGGACCGTCGACGACCTGCGTCCCACGTACGACCGACTCGACGATTTTGTCGCCGTTCGAGACAAGTACGACGCGAATCGTGTCTTCGACAACGAGTACTTGCGTCAGGTACTGGGCGACTGACGGTCAGCGCCGCAGCAGTTCCGCTTTTCGCGCGTCGCTCGCAAACGAGGCTTTGATCGAATTCCGGGCGAGGGTGTCTCGCTCGGCCTCGGTCAGCCCCAGGGCTCGGCCGAGTTCGGTGAAATTGTCGTCGACGTATCCCCCGAAGTAGGCCGGGTCGTCGGAGTTGACCGTGACGATCAACCCCATCTCGAGCATCGATCGAAGCGGATGATCCGACAGCGAATCGAACACGCGCAGACGAACGTTCGACAGTGGGCAGACCGTCAGTGGAATCTCCTCGTCGACCAGACGCTCGATCAGGGCAGGATCCTCGAGTGCCCGGACGCCGTGGTCGATCCGCTCGGCGCCGAGGATGTCGAGTGCCTGCCAAATGTATTCGGGCGGTCCCTCCTCGCCGGCGTGAGCAACGACGTGCAAGCCCTCGGCGCGCGCACGTGCGAACACGTCCTCGAACAGTGAAGGCGGGTTGCCGACCTCGGCGGAGTCGAGTCCGAGCCCGACGATCGGCGCCTGCAAGCGAATGATTTCGGAGAAGATCTCTTCGGCGTCCTTGACGGGCTGATCACGGAGGATGGCGGCGATTGCCGCACTGCTGAGCCCGAACTCGCGCTCACTCGATGCCACCGCGTCCATGATCCCGTCCAGGACCTCGGTCAGCGGAACACCCCGGACCACGTGAGCCTGCGGATTGAAGAAGAACTCGGCATGCGCGACTCCGGCCGCTGCGGCCCGACGGAAATACGCCCGCGTCAGGTCGGCAAAATCCTCCGCGGTGCGCAGGACGGCCATGTTGGCGAAGTAGAGATCGAGGAACGATTGCAGGTCGGTGAACTCGTACCTCGACTTCAGATCGTCGATGTCCTTGTACGGCAAATCCATTCGATTGCGCTCGGCAAGCCGGTAGATCTGTTCGGGCTCGAGCGAACCCTCGATGTGCATGTGCAGTTCTGCGACGGGTGTGGCCATCTCGGTTTACCGCCCCTTCCAGACCGGGGCGCGCTTCTCGGCGAACGCCGTTGCGCCCTCGCGTGCGTCTTCGGATGCGAACACCGGCGCCATCACCTGCAACTGCTTCGCGAAAGCTTCGTCGTCGGACCAACCGCCGGCTTTGACGATGATCTCCTTGGTGACCGCAACCGCGAGCGGTCCGTTGCGCGTGATTCGATCAGCCAGCTCGAGTGCGCCCTCGAGCGCCTTGCCCGGTTCGGTCAACGTGTTCACGAACCCGTACCGGTAGGCCTCCTCGGCGGTGAAGCTGTCACCGGTGAGGGCCAGTTCCAACGCCTTCTGGTACGGAATCCGCTTGGGCAGGCGCAACAATCCGCCGCCGCCTGCAACCAGTCCTCGCTTGACCTCCGGGATACCGAACTTCGCTTCGGACGACGCCACCACCAGGTCGGTGGCAAGCACCAGTTCGGTGCCTCCGGCCAACGCGAAGCCCTCGACCGCCGAGATGATCGGCTTACGCGGCGGCCCCTCCGTGAATCCGAGACCGCGCCCCGGAACGAGTACGTTCTCGCCGGCCACGAATGCCTTCAGATCCATACCCGCGCAGAAGTTTCCGCCCGCACCGGTGAGCACCGCCAAGGACAGATCGTCGTCCGCATCCAGCTCTTCGACCGCAGCGGCCAACGCGTGACTGACCGCCGAGTTGATGGCGTTGCGCGCCTCGGGTCGGTTGATGGTGATGATCAGTGTCCGCCCGCGCCGCTCGGTGAGAACCTCGTCCGCCATGATGTCCCTCTCGTTTGTCGACCACGCCCGCGTGACTACGCGACGTTGCGCTCGACAATACGGACGAAGCCATCGGGGTCGATCTGCGCGGTGTCGTGAGTGCAGAACCACCCCTGGGTGAACCTCGTCGAGGTCGCTTCCGGCGAGTTCCAATACCGGCGCGTGACACTCGGTCCGCGGCACAGCAACTCACCGAAACCACCTGGAGCATCCGGGCCGTACAATGCCACTTCCATTCCGCCGAAAGCGATTCCGACGCTTCCGAGGTGAGTCGGTGCCGACTCGCTCGGCAGAATGAGACCGGCCCCACAAGTTTCGGTTTTGCCCCAGCCGATCACATGCCGAGCGGCCGGGAACAACGTCAGCAGCTTGGATTCCTGTTCCGCGGTGATCGGCGATCCGCTGCAGTCGATCCACTGCACCGACCTCGAACCGGCACGCGCCGCCGGCCCGAGCGTGAGCAACCGCGGTTCGAGCAAGTCCTCGGGCCGCCCGGTCACGATGTCGACGGTATGCACACTCTCGCGCCAGAAGTCGCCGGCGAGGACCACCGTTCCACCGACCACCAGCGTCGCAAGCACATGCACGAACTGACGCACGGACTTGAAATCGTTGTCCACCAGAAGATTCCGAACACCTTCGACGCCGTAGTCGCGCGAGTGCAGGATACCGACGATGGCCGAGAGCACGTTCTCGTTGCTCAACTCGACGCCCAGCATCTCGCCCGAAGAATCGGCGGTGTACGCGAGGATCGCCATCTCGTCCGGGGCCGCACCGTCGTCGATGAACGGAACACCGTGTGGGAGTTCCCCGTCGAGCACCAACACCGAACCGCTGTCCGCGATGACGAAGTCCGCCGCATCGTCACTCAGGTGAACACCCACGGAGACCGGTACACCTCCGGCGAGGATGACTCCGAGGCACGCCTCCATCCACCGCACCCCCGCGGCCACTCGAATTGCCACGCGGTCGCCGATCTCGACACCGCGTGACTTCAGCCCGCCTGCGACCCTCGACGCCTCGGCCCACAGTTCCGCGAAGGTGACCTGCTCGCCGTCGACCTCCTCGACCGCAATGCGGGAAGAAAATCGATGAACGGCGATATCGAGGAGTTCGGACAGCGAAGGGTCGAGTTGGCTGTACCGAAGCACCCCGTCACCCGCACGGGTGACGCGGGCGTCGGCGAGGAGCTGAGTCGAACACGGGTATTCCACGAGCGTCGACCGCATCGATACCTCCACGTCACTGACAAACCCACCGGCCCTTCGACTATATGACGTGGATCACAGTTCGTGGAGGTCTCTGGCGATAAAGGTCGCAAACTCACTTTCCCGAGTAGACGGCTTTACCTGGTCCCACCTCGAGGAAACTACGGACAGCGCCGCGCAGGTCGTCGGTGTCGAACAGCGCGCCGGACACCCCGGGAGTCACCGAATCCGCGTGGGCGATGCCGCCGGAACGCCACGCTGCCACGATCTGCTTGGTGGCGTCGTGGGCTCGCGTCGGTCCGTCTGCCAATCTGGTTGCGAGGGCCCGCGCCGCATTGTCGACGTCCTCGTGAACTGCATTGACCACGCCCCAGGAGTGGAGGGTAGCGGCGTCGTACAGATCGCCGGTCATGACCAACTCGCGGGCCCGTCCGGAACCGGCGCGCTCGGCCAGGCGTTGCGGTCCACCCATGGACGGCGTCAGACCGACCACTGTCTCGACCAGCCCGAACTTTGCCTTGGGCGCCGCGAGGATGATGTCGCAGGCCAAGGAGATCTCGAAGGCAGCAGTCAGCGTCAGCCCGTGCGCCGCGTAGATGACCGGGCACGGCAAGGCCTCGAGCGGATGGCAGATCTGGGCGAACAATTCTCGCCACAATTCCGCGCCCTGCTCCGGGTTCAGCCCGTCGAATACGTGGACGTCGACGCCGGCCGAGTTGACCTTGCCCTCGGCGCGCAGAAGCACTGCGCGCGGCGGGTTCTCGGTCAGCGCTGCAACATCGGCGATGACCGCGTCGAACATGGCCTGATCGAACAGATTGAGTGGTCCGTGCGCGAACGTCAGGACAGCCACCTCGGCACCACGATCGGTGGTGAAGCGCTCGAGACGGGTGGGGTGCGATTCGGGAGCAGTCATGCCGCCACACTGCCACATCGAACCGGCCTACGATCGTCGGGTGGACGGTCTGAGAAATGTGCTCGCGGACGTGGTGGGACACCGGTTCGTCGTCGACGACGCCGACGTGTTGGCGACCCGTTCCACCGACCAGACGGGGCGCTACCGCGGGCGTGCCGGCGCTCTGGTCCGACCGGGAAATACCGCCGAAGTCGCGGCGGTGCTGAACGCGTGCCGCTCTCGCGGAGTTCCGGTCACCGTCCAGGGCGGACGAACCGGCCTGGTCGCGGGTACGGTGCCCGAGCACGACGACGTCCTGCTCTCCACCGAACGCCTCACCACGATCGGCGACGTCGACGCGGCCACCGGGCTGATCACCGTCGGCGCGGGAGTGACACTCGCTCAGGTACATTCCGCGGCGGCCGCCGCCGGTCTGAAGTTCGGTGTCGACATAGCGTCGCGGGACACCGCGACGATCGGCGGCATGGTCTCCACCAACGCCGGTGGCCTGCACACGGTTCGATACGGGAACATGGCCGAACAGGTCCTCGGCCTCGAGGTTGTACTCCCCGACGGGACAACGGTGCGCCGGTCACCGAAAGTGTTGTCCGACAACTCCGGATACAACCTGCCCGCACTGTGGGTGGGCAGTGAAGGAACTCTCGGCGTGGTCACAGCAGTCGACCTGAAGCTGCGCCGGGTACCGGTTCATCGGGTCACGACGCTGACCGGTTTCGACAGACTGGAGGACGTCGTCGACGCGGGACGGATGTTGCGCACCCTCGACGGCGTCGACGCCCTGGAGTTGTTGGACGGCCGCGGACTCGAACTGGCCGCTCGACGGTTGAACGCGGCAGTGCCAACCGGGCGCGCGTGGTATCTCCTCGCCGAGGTATCCGCGGCTCACGATCCGATGGAAAGCCTGGCCGAAGCACTCGAACGCATCGACCCGCCGGAAACTCCGTCGGTGGGAGTCGACGGCCCGAGTTCGACGCGCTTGTGGGCGGCGAGGGAATGCTTCGCCGAAGTGGTCGGACTCTTCGGTCCCCCACTGAAATTCGATGCGGCACTGCCCCTGGACTCGCTCGCCGCCTTTGCCGAGGACGCCGCCGCAGTGATCGCGAGCCGAGCACCGGAGGCGATCCCCGTTCTCTTCGGACACATCGCCGAGGGAAACATCCACCTCAATGTCCTGAACTGCCCGAACGCCGACACCGTCTACCGCAGCGTCCTCGAACTGGTTCGCGATCACGGTGGAAACGTCAGCTCCGAGCACGGGGTGGGCTCGCTCAAACGCAACTATCTGGACCTGGCCCTCTCGGCGGAGGACATAGCCACGATGTGGGCGATCAAGCGAGCCCTGGACCCGAGCGACTATCTCAATCGCGCAGTGATGTTTCCCGACGCGCTTCGGCACTGACGGCCATCGCGTCGTCGTGGGCGTCGCCGCGTAGAGGCCGAGCGAAGCACACCGAGGCGACGAAACCGATGAGCAGCACACCTGCGGGCAGCCAGATCGACTCCGACATCGCCGTGCTGAACGGTTCACGGACGAACTCGGGGAGGTGACCCACCCCGGCTTCGGAGCTACCGCCGGTCAGACCCTGGGCAGCCAGTCGCGCGGTGATCAGAGCGCCGATCGCAGCGCTGCCGAGAACCGCACCCACCTGCCTGGTGGTGTTGTAGACGCCGGCGCCCGCGCCCGCCTGCATCGGAGGCAGGTTGTGTGTGGCGGTGGCCGCGAGCGGAGACCAGATGCATGCATTGGCGAAGCCGATCAGACCGATCGGCAGAAGCAGTTCCCAGATCGCGACGTCGGGAGACATCACCAGTGCCAGCCAGCCCAAGGCGACCGCGAACAGCAGGAAGCCGGTGCCGGCGATGTAGCGCGGATGCGTCTTGTCGACGAGTTTGCCGATGATCGGGGCGAAAATACCGGTCAGCACTGCCATCGGAACGAGCAGCAACGCCGACTGCGTCGGGGAGAGTCCGCGAACTGCCTGTGTGTAGAACATCAGCGGAAGGACCATCGACGTGATCGCAAAGCCCATAGCGGTGATGGCGACGTTGGCGAGTGAGAAGTTGCGATCCTTGAAGAGTTCCAAGGGAAGCAAGGGTTCGTTCTTGTTGCGCGACTGGTAGAACACGAACACCGCGAGCAACACCACGCCGGCGCCGATCAGACTCCAGACGAATCCGTTCCAGTCGTACGAGCTGCCTTCCTGGATTCCGAACACCAGCAGGAACATGCCTGCGGCGCTGAGAATCACGCCGGGAATGTCGAACTTGTGCTCGCTGGTCGGCAACGACGGAACGAGCTTCCACGCGAGGAGGAAGGCGATGACACCAACCGGGACGTTGACGATGAAGATCCATTCCCAGCCGAGATTGTCCACCAGGACGCCACCGGCGAGCGGACCGACCAGGGTGGCGACACCGGCGACGGCGCCCCACAGGCCCATTGCCGCGCCGCGCTTGTTCGGCGCGAACGTGCGAGTGATGACGGCCATCGTCTGAGGCGTCATCATGGCAGCACCCAGGCCTTGGAAAGCCCTTGCGACGATGAGCATCTCGACGCTGCCGGACAGACCGCACCACAGTGATGCGCCGGTGAACAGTACGAGGCCGATCATGTACAGGTTCTTCGGACCGAACCTGTCACCGAGTCGACCGGTGACGAGCAGCGGCACCGCGTACGCCAGCAGGTACGCGCTGGTGACCCAGACGACCTTGTTGATGTCGGTGCCGAGGTCCTCCATGATCGCGGGGTTGGCGACAGCGACGATGGTGCTGTCCACCAAAATCATGAAGAACCCGATACACAGCGCCCACAGCGCGTGCCAGGGATTGACCTGCTTTTCCATCTTCAGTCCTTAGGTAGTGCGGACGAGCCTGCGGAGCCGGCCAGCCGGTCGAGAAGTTCTTGTGAGAGCCAGGGCATTTCGCCGCTCTCGATGTCTGTCACCAACGCGCCGATCCACTCTCTTTCGGCGATCGTGAGTGCGTGGGCGTAGTCCGCGCCCACCGTGAAGATTCGTGGTTTTTCCGCTGCCTTCACCGCTTCGTAGTCGGCCTCGAATTTCGCAATCGTCTTGTCGAGGTGCGCGAGACGGATCCGAAGCATCTGACACGCGGTGGATGCGGAGAGGTTGTGCATTTCGGCGAGCGCGAGCGGCAACCGCGGATACTCCCGCACCGGAACCGCCAACATCTCACGTAGTTGATGCTCGAGCGCCTCACGGCCTCGGGCGGTGATCTCGTACGTCGTCCGCTCGGGCCGATTGCCCTCACGATCGGTCCCGATCGAAGCCAGAAGTTCCTGCTTCTCCAACCGGGAAACCGTGTGATAGAGCGATCCCGGCTTGATCTTCACCAACTGATCGCCCCGACGAACCGAGGCAAGTTGATACATCTCGTACGGATGCATCGAACGCTCGGACAGCAGGCCCAGAACGGTGATTCCCAGAGGCGTCAGTGACACGTCACCCATGAATCCCCCTCCCTGACAAGCCGCTATTGACTATTTCTTGACTATTCCACCTGAAATAGTCCACATGGAATATACGACCTTCGGCCGTCTCGATCAACCCGTTCGAATCGGACTAGCCTGTAGCGAGTGGACGATCATCACCTCGACATCATCCGACTTGCCTGGGCACGTGAGCTGGGCCTCGGCGACTCGGCATTGCGCCCGGCACACACGGCCCGAGTCGTCGGCGACGACATCCACGTTCTCGAACTTGCGGGCGCCGGTGCGATCGTCGGGCCACAGTGGTTCATCGAGCGCACGGCGGACATCTCCGTCGACACACTTCTGCAACCGGCACGCCTCCTCGAGATCGCGGGCGATCACGGCGGCCGAATCACCGGTCCCGTCGATCTCGCCTTCCTCGGCGACTACACCGACACGCCGCCCGACGAGCAACTGCTGATTTCCCACGAGATCGACGACGCCCTCGCCGTCGCTTCCCTGTGCCCACCCGACGACAGCACCACCGCCGACCTCGAGCGCCGAACGCGGTGGTTCACCGCCCTCACCGATTCCGACGAGGTGCTCGGATGCGCGGCGTACTCCGAATTCCAGGGATTCGTGGCAGATCTCACGACCCTGACGGCTCCAGCGCACCGCCGTCGCGGAATCGGCTGCGCAGTAACGCTTCTCGCTGCCGAGGACGCTCTGGATTCGGGTTTGATCCCGCAACTACGCACGAGTCGCGGCAGCGCTGTGGGCGCGACGCTTCCACGTAAAGCCAAATTCGACGTACTGGGGGCATACGCTCGAGTACACGTGCACCTGCCCAGTTGACACTCGAACGAGAGGGACCGCAGATGAGTACGAAAGACGACGCGAGCGAACCGACATTCGTCGAAGAGGGCCGCGAATTCACACGCGACACCAACTACATCCCGACCCGCATCACCGAGGACGGTCGCGACGGTTACCCGGTCGAGCCAGGGCGATACCGGCTGATCGTCGCGCGCGCCTGCCCGTGGGCAAACCGCGCCATCATCGTCCGCCGACTGCTCGGCCTCGAAGACGTACTCTCGATGGGCATCTGCGGGCCGGTTCACGACAAGCGAAGCTGGACTTTCGATCTCGACCCCGGCGGCGTCGATCCCGTACTGAAGATCCCACGACTACAGGACGCGTACTTCGCCCGAGATCCCGACTACCCCAGAGGAATCACGGTGCCCGCCATGGTGGAAATCGCCACGGGCAAGGTGGTCACGAACGACTACCCTCAAATCACCCTCGACTTCTCGACGCAATGGAAGAAGTACCACCGCGAAGGCGCACCGGACCTGTACCCGGAGCCACTGCGTGACGAAATCGACGAAGTTTCCGAGTACGTGTTCCGCGACGTGAACAACGGCGTCTACCGCTGCGGGTTCGCCGGATCACAGCAGGCATACGACGAGGCATACGACACGCTGTTCGCCCGCCTCGACTGGCTCACCGAACGTCTTGCCCGGCAACGCTTCCTGGTAGGAGACACCATCACCGAAGCCGATGTGCGCCTGTTCACCACGCTGGCGCGATTCGATCCCGTCTATCACGGCCACTTCAAGTGCAACAGAAGCAAACTCAGCGAAATGCCGGTGCTGTGGGACTACGCGCGCGATCTTTTCCAAACTCCCGGATTCGGTGACACCATCGACTTCACACAGATCAAAGCTCACTACTACATCGTGCATTCGGAGATCAATCCCTCCGGAATCGTGCCCAAGGGACCGGAATTGACACACTGGCTCGAACCGCACGGCCGCGAACAATTGGGTGGCCGACCGTTCGGGGACGGGACACCTCCTCATCCGCCCATCCCGTCGGAAGTGGTTCCAGCAGAGCACTGGGCCACCCGATAGGTCGCAGCGAGGCTTACTCCCCGGCGTACGTGCCGAAACTCCAATACACACCTTCCGGGTCACGGCAGGTGAACCCCCGCGAACCGTAGTCCTCGTCGCGCAATCCTTGCGTGATCGTGGCGCCCGCCGCGACAGCGCGTTCGTGGAGTGCATCCGCGGCGTCGGCGTCGTCGACGACGATGTACACCGAACCGATTCCCGGCGGCAGGCCGGCGATCGCCGAATCGGTGCGCGGCGAGCCCAGCATGATGCCGCCACCGCCCGGCCAGTCGAGTTGGGCGTGGTCCACCACGTCTCCCTCTCCGTAGACGGCCTTCTCCACGAACCCGAAGGTGCTCACCAGAAAGTGGATTGCCGCGCGGGCGTCGAGGTAGCGCAGTGTCGGCCAGATGGTCGTCGAACGAGATTCCGAAGTGGCGGTCATAACACTCGAACTCCTGCCTGGGAAAACTCACGGAGAAAATCAAGTCTCGTACGAGCCTATGGCCCCTGTGATCACCGCCGCTACCGAAAACTTCACCTATTCTCGAGATACGGTCCACCTCGCTTCAGAGGAGGACAACTGTGGAGGGGCAGCAATGAGCAAGTCGACGAACAACGACAGCGGGCGTATCGAGAAGGTCCTCGTTTCCGTTCTCGACAACGGAAGCCGCCTGCAAGCGCCCGCAGTGGCCAAGTACGTCAACCATGTCCGTAAGGCTCACCCCGACGAGTCACCCGCTCAGATCGTCGAGCGGATGGAGAAGATGTTCATTCTCGCCGTCACCGGAAGCGGCAGTGCCGTCGGTGCCACGGCCGCGGTACCGGGAGTCGGAACGGTGGCGTCCATCGCTGCCGTCGGCGCGGAATCGGCCTTCTTCCTCGAGGCGTCGGCGCTGCTGACACTGGCAATCGCGTCGGTGCACGGCATCTCCGTGCAGGATCACCAGCAACGACGCGCCTTGGTCCTGGCAGTCGCCCTCGGCGAATCCGGCATGGAGATCGTCCAGAAGGCCACCGGCATCACGGCCAAGAACTGGGGGACGGCAATCACCAGCAAGATTCCCGGACCCACGATGAAGGGAATGAACAGCACCCTCGTGCGTAAGTTCGTGACCAAATACGCCGCGAAGCGCAGCGCACTGATCCTCGGCAAGCTCGTGCCCGCCGGGATCGGTGCCGTCATCGGTGGCGCAGGTAACCGAGCCATCGGCAAAGGCGTCGTCAAGAACGCACGTGAAGCCTTCGGGCCCGCTCCCGCCAGGTGGACCGATCACCTGATCGTGATGCCTGCCGACGAGCCCGCTCCGGCGCCCGCTTCCGAGACACGCCGGGCCATCCGCAGATAGCTGTCCGGGCCGTAGGCTCGCATCACGTATTCGCCGCCGACCCGGGAGCAGCATTGACGAACACCGCAATGGGATCCTTCTCTGCCCCCATCGAGATTCGTGGGTTGACGAAGACGTTCAAGGCGGCGCGCGCGGTCAACGACCTGAGCTTCGACGTTCAGGCGGGCTCGATCACCGGGTTTCTCGGCCCCAACGGTTCAGGCAAGACGACCACGTTGCGGATGCTCCTCGGGCTGGTGTCGCCGACTTCGGGATCGGCCACGATCAACGGCACTCCGATGCGTTTGCTGCCCAATCCGGCACGGACCGTCGGCGCAGTACTCGACGTCGGCAGTCTCCATCCGAAACGAACGGCGCTCGGACACCTCGAGATCTACGCGGCCGCTATCGGCATGCCGACTCAGCGCGCAGCGCAGGTTCTGGACATGGTCGGTCTGAGTTCGGTCGGAGCCCACAAGACCGGCACCTTTTCACTCGGGATGCGCCAACGCCTGATCCTTGCCACCGCGATGCTCGGTGATCCCGAGATCCTCGTCCTCGACGAACCCGCGAACGGACTCGACCCCGAAGGCATGGCGTGGCTACGTCAGTTCCTACAGACGTTTGCCGGTTCCGGCCGAACGGTTCTGATCTCGAGCCACGCGCTTCGTGAAGTGGAAGCGACCGTCGACAGCGTGGTCATCGTCAGCGCTGGCTCACTCGTCTACCAAGGGACCATGGACGAACTTCGTCGCTCCCAGCGCAGTCGACTGCTCGTCTCGTGTTCCAACCCAGCGCTCCTCGCCACGGCATTGGCCGCTCGGGGAATCATCGACGCCCAGATCACCCAGGACGGACGGCTCGCCGTGGGCGGCACCGACACGTCGGTGCTCCCACCGGTGGCATCCGCCGCCGGTGTCACGATCTTCGGTGTCGCGACCGAAGGCGCAGATCTCGAACAACTGTTCCTCGCGATGACAACACCGCAGTACGTGGTTCCCCAGGTCGGATACCACCGCCCACCCGGTCCCGGTTCCGGACCGGGCTATTACGGCCCTGCCGCATACGGACCTTCCGGAGGACACAGATGACCACGCTCGTGCGCTCGGAGACACTCAAAGTTCTCACCCTGCGCTACTGGTGGGCACTGGCCATCGCACCGGTGGTCGTGGCCGTGCTGATCGCTGCCTCGACTCGGACGTTCGTCGAAGTCGTAGCCGATTCGGCAGACACCACATTCGACGTCGATGTCGTGTCCACCGGCGTCAGCCTCGGTGTCTCCAACACGCTTGTCCTGGTGTTCGCGGCCGTCTTCGGAGCGCTCACCGCCGGATCCGAATTCGGCTACAAGACTCTCACCACAACGTTCCTCACAGCCCGCGGCCGCGACGGAGTTCTCGGCGCAAAACTTGCCGTCGTCGCTGTATTCGCCGTCGGCTACGCACTGGCGGTCGAAGTAGTCAGCATCGGCGCGATGTTGCTCTTCGGCCGGGACTTCAGCTTCACCACCGATCTCTTCTCCATCTGCGCCGCAGGCATTCTGGCGTGTGCGCTGTGGGCACTACTGGGCGCCGGGGTGGCCCTGCTCACCGGTTCGTCGATGGCCGGTGCCCTCTCGGTCATCCTGTGGTTCGTCTTCGGTGAATGGATCGTCCGCGCAGTGCTGCTCGCGATGGATCTCGGTGGGATCGGGGCCGCGCTTCCGGTATCGGCCACGATCGGCACGATCGTCAATGCGGCACCGTCGATCGACGTCAACGCTTTTGCGTCCTGGCCGAGCGGCCCGATGATGCTGGCGGCTTGGGTGGTCCTGTTCTGCGGGCTCGGTTGGCTGCGAACCCGGACCCGCGACATCACCTGAAAAAGCTGTCTGGGGCCGGGTCTACCGTGGATCTCGATGAACACGATCAACACGGACAGTCCGGTAGCTGGAGAGGTCGATCGAACTCCGGGCTGGATCCGCCGCTTGGCCCACGCATGCTGGTTGCACCGAAGAGTTGCGATCGGCGCGCTTCTCGTGACCGTCATCGCTTCGGCGATCGACATCTCGTTTCCGCTTCTGACCCGCTATGCGCTCGACGCCGCCGGACAGGAGAACCCTGGCAAGGTGATCGGCTTCGTGGCGTTGGCGATCGCAGTGCTCGCGATCGTGCGGTTCGCGTGCCAGTACGGCCGACGGATGCTGGCCGGCCGACTCTCGCTCGACGTTCAACACGACTTGCGACTCGCCCTGCTCGGCTCACTCCAACGTCTCGACGGACGCGGACAGGATCAGATCCGCACAGGCCAAGTGGTTTCCCGGTCCATCACCGATCTGCAGCTCGTCCAGGGTCTGCTCGCGATGGTGCCGATGTCGGCGGGCGCGCTCCTGCAATTCGTGCTCGCGATCGGCATCATGGCTTGGCTCTCGCCGTTGCTGACTCTCGTCGCCGTCGCCGTCATCCCCGCGGTGGGACTCGTGGTGTTCCTGATGCGACCGATGCTCTTCGCCGCCACGTGGTCCGCGCAGCAGCGGGCCGCCGATCTCGCCCAACACGTCGAGGAAACCGTCACGGGCGTTCGCGTAGTCAAGGGATTCGGGCAGGAACAACGAGCGGTCGACCAACTCGAAAAGCACAGCCGCACGCTGTATTCGGAGCGCCTTCGCGCCGCGTGGTTGAACGCGAAATTCGCGCCGACCATGGCCGCCTTGCCCCAGCTAGGGCAGGTGGGAGTGATCGCCCTCGGCGGGTATCTCGCATTGCACGACAAGATCACCGTGGGAACGTTTCTCGCATTCGCCACCTATATCGTGACAATGACCGGTGTCACCCGAACTTTGTCGTCTGTCATCGTCATGGCACAGCTGGCGCGCGCGGCTGTCGAGCGCGTCTACGACGTCATCAACGCTCAACCCGACATCGCCGATCCGGACCATCCGGTGGACCTTCCCGACGGTCCACTGGGCGTCACTTTCGACGACGTGGCATTCGGGTTCGACACCGAACGCGACGTCCTGACCGGACTGAACCTCCGCATAGAACCCGGCGAGACCGTCGCCGTCGTGGGTCCGGCCGCATCGGGCAAGACCGCGTTGTCCTTGCTTCTCCCCCGGTTCTACGCCCCGACTTCGGGTCAGGTCAGCGTCGACACCGGTGGCCAGAGCTTCCCCATCGGCGAACTGCGCAGTGAGCAGCTTCGTGCCGCCGTCAGCCTCGTCTTCGACGAACCTTTCCTGTTCTCCGACACCATCGCCGCCAACATCGCATTGGGTCGCGAGGACGCCTCCGACGAGGACATCCGCGCCGCGGCTGCATTGGCACAGGCAGACGCCTTCATCGAGGCACTTCCGGACGGATACGACACCATTGTCGGTGAGCGCGGACTGACGTTGTCCGGTGGACAACGTCAGCGCATCGCGCTTGCGAGAGCTCTGCTTGTCGACCCACGGATCCTGGTACTCGACGACGCCACCTCCGCCGTCGACGCGGCAACCGAAGCGGCGATCTTCGACGCTTTCCGCGCCCGACGACGGCAGACCACGCTGATCCTCGCTCACCGGCGATCCACCCTGACGCTGGCCGATCGGGTAGCAGTTCTCGACGGCGGACGGATCATCGACTCCGGCACCGTGGACGAGTTGGAAGGGCGATGTCCGCTCTTTCGCGCCCTGTTCTCCTCGCCTCCGGAACTCCCCGACCAACTCGACGAGGTCGGCCCCGATACCTTCGGACGCGACGACCGCGAACCGACAGCCGAGCAGTTGTGGCCGCAGGCACCGGAATCCGAAGCCGACAACACCGCGGCTTCGACGCAGGGTGCAGGCGGACCGATGGCCGGGGCACTCAGCGGAATCGCGGTGACGCCCTCCCTGAGGGCAGCAGTCGACGCGCTCCCGCCCGCGCGCGAAGATCCCGGAATCGCTCCCGAGAGCCTGCGCGAATCGAATCCACAGTTCTCCCTCGGACAGATATTGAGGCCCGTCCGCTGGGTCCTGCTGGCAGTTGTCGTCTGTCTTGCTCTGGACTCGGCCGCAGCGATCGCGTTCCCCTCGCTCGTCAGATACGCCATCGACCACGGTGTCGTGACCGCGGACAGCAGCACGCTGTGGATCGCGACGGCATTCGGAGCGCTCCTGGTTGCCGCCGACTGGGTCATCGTCGCGGTCATGACGGTCATCACCGCCAGGGCCGGCGAACGCGTGTTGTTCGGGCTCCGCGTACGCAGCTACGCACACCTGCAGCGCCTGGGTCTGGACTACTACGAACGTGAATTGTCCGGACGCATCATGACTCGCATGACCACCGACGTCGACGCGCTCTCGTCGTTCATCCAGACCGGCATGTCGACGGCGATCGTGAGTGTCCTGACGGTCGGCGGAATTTCGATCGCGCTCCTCGCGACCGACGTGACGCTCGGCCTGGTGGCGCTGGCCGTCATCCCACCGCTCGTGGTTGCGACCGTGATCTTCCGCAAGATCTCCTCGGTTGCCTACAGTCAGTCCCGCGAGCGGATCTCGCTCGTCAACGCCGACTTCCAGGAGAACATCGCCGGCCTGCGAGCGGCTCAGGCATACCGCCGCGAGGAAGGTGCCGCGCGCAGGTTCGCCGAACGCTCCGAAAGCTACCGCCGATCGCGGATGCGGTCACAGCGAGCCATCTCGATCTACTTCCCGTTCATCTCGTTCCTGTCCGATCTCGCGTTGGCCGCGGTCGTGTTCGTCGGTGCGCACCAGATCGCCAACGGATCGACGTCGCCCGGCGTACTGATCGCTTTCGTGCTCTACCTCGGCCTGCTGTTCGGACCGATTCAGCAACTCTCACAGGTCTTCGACGGTTACCAACAGGCAAACGTCGGATTGCAGCGAATCGGCGATCTGCTGCGCACTCGCAGTTCGATCGAGACCGCCGACAGCGAGGATCTGATCCCGATCTCCGGACGGCTGGACGGCGCCGTCCATCTCGACGGTGTCGGGTTCCGGTACTCGGGAGCGGACGTCGACGCGCTCTCCGAATTCGATCTGCAGATCCCGCCGGGCACGACGGTCGCTCTGGTCGGCCGAACCGGCGCCGGGAAGTCGACAGTGGTGAAATTGCTCGCCCGCTTCTACGACCCGACGTCCGGATCCGTCGACGTGGACGGCACCGATATCCGGAACTTCCATCTCTCGCAGTACCGCCGTCGCCTCGGCGTGGTCCCGCAGGAAGCACATCTGTTCACCGGCACGGTCGCCGACAACATCGCGTACGGCAGGCCGTCGGCTTCGCACGAGGAGATCGAGGAAGCGGCGCGTTCCGTCGGCGCACTGAATTCGATAGCCGACATGCGTGGAGGCATGAACCATCCCGTCGGCGAGCGTGGCCAGGGGCTCTCGGCGGGCCAGCGCCAACTGATCGCATTGGCCCGTGCCGAACTGGTCGACCCGGACCTACTTCTCCTCGACGAGGCGACCGCGACGCTGGATCCCGCGACCGAACGAATGGTGCTCGAAGCAAGTCGGTCGGTCACCCGGAAACGGACGTCGGTCGTCGTAGCTCACCGCCTCGCCACTGCCGCCCGAGCAGACCTCGTTGTCGTAGTTGACCGGGGACGTATCGTTGAATACGGCCCGCACGATGTTCTGCGGTATGCCGGTGGTCACTACTCGGGACTCTGGGATGCATCGCAGGCGCGTGAGGGGAATAATCTGACGTCGAGAACTGTCATCGAAGGCAACCCCGTCGCGTGACAGTCGGCACGGATTTGTACCGCCGAGAGGGAGTACGTGATCGCAAGATCACGGACTTCCGTGAGACAGCTCACAAATTGTGTGCCGCACAATTGCTCGTCACACGCTCGGGCTAATCTCATGTATATAGGCGCTCTGATCGGGTACCGAAATAGAAACGAGGCGAACACCTGCCGTGAGCAGCAGTTCTACATCCCAATTCGGACAGAACCAGTGGCTGGTTGACGAGATGTACCAACGCTTCCAGGACGACCCGTCGTCCGTGGATCCCAGTTGGCACGAATTCTTGACCGATTACTCGCCGGACTCGGCGAACACGGGAGGTGGAAACGGGACTGCCTCGAACGGCAACGCGGCTGCACCCGCCGCTGTTGTAGCTCCGCCTGCTGCTCCCAAGGCCACGCCTCCCGCCCCCAAGACCGCACCCCCTGCGCCGCCTGCCAAGGCTGCTGCACCGGCCCCCGCGAAGACGGCAGCGCCCGCCGCGAAGGCCGCCCCGGCCAAGCCCGCAGCAACAAAGCCCGCGGCCGCTCCCGCAAAGCCCGCCCCCGCCGGTGGAGCCGAGGAAACCAAGGTTCTGCGCGGCGCCGCAGCCGCGGTCGTCAAGAACATGTCGCTCTCGCTCGAGATCCCGACGGCAACCAGCGTGCGTGCCATCCCCGCGAAGCTGATGTTCGACAACCGCATCGTCATCAACAACCACCTCGCACGTACTCGCGGCGGCAAGATCTCGTTCACCCATCTCCTGGGTTACGCGATCGTCCAGGCAGTCAACGCGTTCCCCAACATGAACCGGCACTTCGCCGAAATCGACGGCAAGCCGAACGCGGTCACACCCGAGCACACCAATCTCGGACTCGCGATCGACCTTCCCGGTAAGGACGGCAACCGCTCACTGGTGGTTGCCGCCATCCGAAACACCGAGTCGATGAACTTCGTCCAGTTCCACGCGGCATACGAGGACATCGTCCGCCGCGCTCGTGAGGGCAAGCTCACCGGCGAAGACTTCACCGGCGTCACCATCTCGCTGACCAACCCGGGCGGCATCGGCACGGTTCACTCCGTTCCGCGCCTGATGAAGGGCCAGGGCGCCATCATCGGTGCCGGCGCGATGGAATACCCCGCCGAGTTCCAGGGCGCCAGCGACGAGAAGCTGGCCGAGATGGGCGTCGGCAAGCTGATGACCCTCACCTCGACCTACGACCACCGCATCATCCAGGGTGCCGAGTCGGGCGATTTCCTGCGCACGATCCACAACCTGCTGATCAGTGACGAGTTCTACGACGAGATCTTCCACGCGCTCGGCAACCCGTACGAGCCGGTGCGTTGGCGCAAGGACGTGCCGGAAGGCGCCGTCGACAAGAACACCCGCGTTCTCGAACTGATCGCTGCCTACCGCGACCGCGGCCACCTCATGGCCGACACGGACCCGTTGCAGTTCGTCAAGGACAAGTTCCACAGCCACCCCGACCTCGACGTCATCAGCCACGGCCTGACGCTGTGGGATCTGGACCGCGAGTTCAAGGTCGGCGGCTTCCACGGCCAAGAGAAGATGAAGCTGCGCGACGTGTTGAGCGTGCTGCGCGACGCGTACTGCCGCCACGTCGGTGTCGAGTACACGCACATCCTCGAGACGGATCAGCGTCAGTGGATCCAGGACCGCGTGGAGGGCCATCACGCCAAGCCTTCGGTCGCTCAGCAGAAGTACATCCTGAGCAAGCTCAACGCCGCCGAGGCTTTCGAGACGTTCCTGCAGACCAAGTACGTCGGCCAGAAGCGCTTCTCGCTCGAGGGCGCCGAAGCCGTCATCCCGATGATGGACGCCGTGATC
This sequence comes from Rhodococcus sp. P-2, assembly GCF_016598535.1. Lineage (GTDB taxonomy): Bacteria > Actinomycetota > Actinomycetes > Mycobacteriales > Mycobacteriaceae > Rhodococcus_F > Rhodococcus_F baikonurensis. The sequence continues at coordinate 6,237,844 of NZ_CP066779.1, forward strand.
GACCAGGCCGCCGAGCACCAGCTCGACGAGGTCGTCATCGGCATGCCGCACCGTGGTCGACTCAACGTGCTGGCCAACATCGTCGGCAAGCCCTACTCCAAGATCTTCACGGAGTTCGAGGGCAACATGAACCCGGCGGCCGCTCACGGCTCCGGTGACGTGAAGTACCACTTGGGTGCCAGCGGCACGTACATCCAGATGTTCGGTGACAACGACATCGCTGTATCGCTGACCGCCAACCCGTCGCATCTCGAGGCCGTCGACCCGGTTCTCGAAGGCCTGGTTCGCGCCAAGCAGGACATCCTCGACAAGGGTGAAGAAGGCTTCACCGTCCTGCCGCTCATGCTGCACGGCGACGCTGCATTCGCCGGTCAGGGTGTTGTCGCCGAGACGTTGAACCTCTCTCTGCTGCGCGGCTACCGCACCGGCGGCACCGTGCACATCGTCGTGAACAACCAGGTCGGTTTCACCACCGCCCCGGAACACTCACGTTCGTCCGAGTACTGCACCGACGTCGCGAAGATGATCGCCGCACCGGTCTTCCACGTCAACGGCGACGACCCCGAGGCGTGCGTCTGGGTTGCTCAGCTGGCCGTCGACTTCCGTGAGAAGTTCGGCAAGGACGTCGTCATCGACCTCATCTGCTACCGCCGCCGCGGTCACAACGAGGGCGACGACCCGTCGATGACCCAGCCGGCCATGTACGACGTCATCGACACCAAGCGCAGTGTTCGTAAGAGCTACACCGAGTCCCTCATCGGCCGCGGTGACATCTCGCTCAAGGAAGCCGAAGACGCACTTCGCGACTACCAGGGCCAGCTCGAACGGGTCTTCAACGAGGTCCGTGAACTCGAGAAGTTCCAGCCGGAACCGTCCGAGTCCGTCGAACTCGACCAGACTCCGCCGGCTCGCCTGACCACGGCTGTGGCTCCCGAGGTTCTCGAGCGCATCGGTGATGCGTTCGTCAACGTCCCCGACGGTTTCACCGTGCACCCGCGCGTCAAGCCGGTTGCCGAGAAGCGTCGTGAGATGGCTCGTGACGGGCATGTCGACTGGGCGTTCGCCGAGTTGCTCGCTTTCGGTTCGCTGGCCGAGCAGGGTGCCTTGATCCGCCTCGCGGGTCAGGACTCCAAGCGCGGAACGTTCACCCAGCGTCACTCGGTTCTCATCGACCGCAAGACCGGCAACGAGTACAGCCCGATCGCCAAGATCGCAGCCGACGCCGAAAACGGCGGCAAGTTCATGGTCTACGACTCCGCCCTCACCGAGTACGCGGGTCTGGGCTTCGAGTACGGCTACTCGGTCGGTAACCCCGACGCTCTGGTCCTGTGGGAAGCGCAGTTCGGTGACTTCGTCAACGGCGCGCAGACCATCATCGACGAGTTCATCTCTTCGGGCGAGGCCAAGTGGGGTCAGCTCTCCGACGTCGTGCTGCTCCTGCCGCACGGTCACGAGGGTCAGGGTCCGGACCACACCTCCGGTCGCATCGAGCGTTTCCTTCAGCTGTGCGCCGAAGGCTCGATGACCGTTGCGGTTCCGTCCACCCCGGCAAGCTACTTCCACTTGCTGCGTCGCCATCACCTCGACGGCATCCGCCGTCCGCTGGTGGTCTTCACGCCCAAGTCGATGCTGCGTAACAAGGCTGCAGTCAGCAACGTCGAGGACTTCACGACGGGCAAGTTCCGTTCGGTCTTCGAGGAGCCGGCATACGAGAGCGGCGAAAGCGCTCGCGAATCGGTCAAGCGGGTTCTGCTGGTCAGCGGCAAGCTGTACTGGGAGCTCCTGGCGAAGAAGCACAAGGACGAGCGTGACGACATCGCCATCGTGCGCATGGAGCAGCTCTACCCGGTGCCGAAGCGTCGCCTCAAGGAGACCCTGGACCGTTACCCGAATGCGGATCAGTTCCGTTGGGTCCAGGAAGAGCCCGCCAACCAGGGCGCGTGGCCGTTCCTCGGACTGGCACTGCCGGAGCTTCTGCCGGAGACCTTGACCGGCATCAAGCGCATCTCGCGTCGTCCGATGTCCGCTCCCTCTTCGGGATCGAGCAAGGTGCACGCGGTGGAGCAGCAGGAGATTCTGGACGAGGCGTTCCTGCCGACCAACTGAGCAGTGGCGTTCCTGCCGACCAATTGATCAGTGGCGTTCCTGCCGACCAAGTGATCTGACATAGCGTTACTCGAGGCCGGGCCCCACATTCCGCAAGGAGTGTGGGGCCCGGCCTTTCTGCGTTCACGTCAATTCGATTGCAGCAGACCCAGATCCGGCCCGGCGTCGAAGCCGACGGCAGCCAGCGCCAACGCAGGCAACGACTGAACCGTCAGGTCGATCAGTTCCTCGCGGGTGATGGCCGGCGCACGGAGCCAACTGATGGTGGCTTCCTCGACGAACGCGATCCAACCGCGAACGGCCAGCTCCACCTGAGGCGTTCGAGTCAGGCCGATCTTCGGGAGCTGATCGAGGGTTCTCTTGGCCATGATGTCGCGGGTCTGCTCGAACACCTCACGCATCTGCGGATCTCCACTGGCGGTCCCTCGGAGCAGTGAGACGTAGGTATTGCGGTTCTCGGTCACGTAGTCGACGTACGACGCCAGCACCGAGCGGAGGGTGAGCATCGGGTCGTCCGATTCACTCGGTTCGGTGCGTTGGAGCATCTGTTCACTGCTGTGTCGGACGATGGCCAGGTGGAATTCGCTTTTCGACGCGAAGTAGTGGAACAGAAGCCCCCGCGAGACACCGGCCTGATCGGCGATGTCCTCGACGGAAATCTGTTCGAGCGGCCGTTCGGCCAGCATGCGCGCGCCGAGGTCGATGAGTTGCGCTCGGCGTTGCGCAGGGTCGAGTCGCGTTCGCTTCACTGCGTCCATGCCAATAGACTACTGAATATTCGTCAATAAGCTATTGACCGTGACTCAATAAAGGCATATCGTTCCCTACATGAGTCTTCCAGTTACAGATACCTCAGCACCTGCCGCGGATACTCGCCACGTCGGCACACTGATCATCGGCAGTGGTTTCGCCGGTCTCGGTGCGGCGATCAAACTGGCACAGGCCGGCATCACCGACTACGTCGTTCTCGAGCGCGGCAACGACGTCGGCGGAACCTGGCGTGACAACAGCTACCCGGGCGCCGCGTGTGACGTGCCGTCGCATTTGTACTCGTACTCTTTTGCACTCAATCCGGAGTGGACGCGCTCCTTCTCCACTCAGCCCGAGATCTACAAGTACATTCAGTCGGTGGCCAACCGCCACAAGGTGCTCGACAAGCACATCTTCGACTGCGACGTTCTCTCCGCCCGGTGGGACGAGGCGTCTGCTCGGTGGCACGTCAGCACCAACAAGGGTGAATTCGTCGCAAAGATCGTCGTCTCGGCCGTCGGCGCACTGTGTGAGCCTTCACTTCCGGACATCAAGGGCATCGACGGATTCAAGGGCGAGATCTTCCACTCCTCGCGCTGGAACCACGACGCGGATCTGACCGGCAAGCGCGTGGCCGTCATCGGAACCGGCGCCTCCGCCATCCAGATCGTGCCGGCCATCGGCAAGAAGGTCTCGCATCTCGACGTGTACCAGCGCACGGCGCCGTGGATCCTGCCCCGCGCAGACCGCGAGTACACCAAGATCGAGCACCTCGCGTTCAAGTACCTTCCCGGCTTCCAGAAACTGTGCCGTACCGGCATCTACTGGATGCGAGAGACGCAGGTCGTAGGCCTGGCCAAGGCGCCGGTGTTCATGAAGCCGCTGCAGTTCGCCGCCGAGCGTCACCTGAAGGCTCAGATCAAGGACAAGGATCTTCGTAAGAAGGTCATGCCCAACTTCCAGATCGGCTGCAAGCGCATGCTGATCTCGAACAACTACTTCCCCACTCTCGCCCAGGACAATGTCGATCTGGTGACCGAAGGCATCGAGGAGGTCACCGCCAACGGGATCGTCTCGAAGACCGGCACCACGCGTGAGATCGATGCCATCGTCGTGGCGACCGGTTTCCACGTCACCGACTCCCCCACCTTCGCGGGAATCTTCGGCAAGGACGGGCGCTCGCTCGCCGAGGTCTTCGAAGAGACCGGCATGCAGGGGTACAAGGGCGCGGCAGTTGCCAACTTCCCCAACATGTTCTTCCTCGTCGGACCCAACACCGGCCTCGGACATTCGTCGATGGTCTTCATGATCGAGTCGCAGATCAATTACCTGGTCGACGCGATCGCCACCATCGACAAGTACGACATCGGCACCATCGAGGTGCGCAAGGACAAGCAGGACAAGTACAACAAGGACCTGCAGGCAGCTATGTCCAAGAGCGTCTGGAACAACGGCGGTTGCGCCAGCTGGTACATGGACAAGCACGGAAACAACACCACCCTGTGGCCGGGTTTCACCTTCCAGTTCCGCAATGCCACCAAGCATTTCGACCTCGCGGCATACCGCAGCGTCGCCACCTCGGATCTCGGCGCCGTCGGCACCGCGACCACTTCACAGATCGACCTCGACGACGAGAAGGCAGTAGCACAATGAGTGATTTTGCAGGCAAGGTCGTAGTCATCACCGGAGCAGGATCGGGCATCGGTCGCGCTCTCGCACTGAACCTGGCCGGCCAGGGCGCCAAGTTGGCGATCTCCGACGTGGACACCGTCGGTCTGGCCGAGACAACGCGTCTGGTGGAAGCCATCGGCGCCGAGGTGAAGTCGGACCATCTCGACGTCACCCAGCGCGAAGCCGTTCTCGAGTACGCCGACGCAGTCGTCGCCCATTTCGGCAAGGTCAACCAGATCTACAACAACGCCGGAATCGCGTACCACGGCACCTTCGAGAAGTCCGAGTTCAAGGACTTCGAACGCGTCATGGACGTCGATTTCTGGGGAGTTGTCAACGGCACCAAGGCATTCCTCCCCCACGTCATCGCCTCCGGCGACGGGCACATCGTGAACGTGTCGAGCCTCTTCGGCCTGCTGTCGATGCCCGGTCAGAGCGCCTACAACTCGGCCAAGTTCGCCGTTCGCGGCTTCACCGAGTCGCTTCGCCAGGAAATGCTGATCGCCAAGCATCCGGTGAAGGTGACCTGTGTGCACCCGGGCGGAATCAAGACGGCCATCGCACGCAACGCCACCGCAGGACCGGGCGAAGATCTTGCCGTCTTCTCCGAGTTCTTCGACCGCAAGCTCGCGCGCACCACTCCGGAGGACGCGGCCAAGACGATCGTCAACGGTGTTCGCAAGAGCAAGCCGCGAGTTCTCATCGGGATGGACGCAATCGCATTCGATGCCTGGGTTCGCCTCGTAGGATCGGGCTACCAGCGCATCGTCGCGATCGTCGCCGGTCGAATGATGCCCAAGTCCAGCTGAGTTCGTTTACAGCGCAGTTCGTATACAAAGTCAGGAGCCCTGCCGGTGAGCACGTTCACCCTTCCGCTGCCCGTGGTCGCGTTCTTGTTGAAGCCGTACTTCCGTCTGGCTTTCAACTCGAGACTGCCGTATCGGATTCAACGTCTGCTGCTCGAGGCCGGGGCACCACTACAGCAGGTCCCAGCGGGCGCCGTCGTGCGCCCGCTGGAGCTGGCTTGCCGACCGGCGGAGAAGATCACCGTCGGCGCAACCGAGCGCCCCACTGCAGTTCTCTACCTGCACGGCGGGGCATACACGCTGGGTTCGCTGGCCACACACCGTTCTCTCGCAGCGCATCTCGCACGTGAGTCGTCCAGTGCGGTCTTCACGCTGGACTACCGTCTCGCACCCGAGAACCCGTATCCCGCCGCGCTCGACGACGCGGTCTCTGCTTTCATGCAGTTGGTCACCGAGTTCGACTATTCGGAGGACCGCGTTGCCATCGCCGGCGATTCGGCCGGTGGCGGTTTGGCCGCCGCGACCGCTCTGCGTCTGATCGAGCGCCACGGCGTGACCCCCGGCGCGCTTGCGTTGATCTCACCGTGGGTCGATCCGGGCGATCGGGGTGCCACCAAAAAGGCCGACCTCGTCGTCAACACCGCGTGGTCCTTCGATGCCGCCGACGCTTACCTTGCCGGTGGCGATCGCACCGATCCCGGCTACGCACCGATGCACGGCAAGCTCGACGGGTTGCCACCCACCAGGATTCACGTCGGGTCGGAGGAAGTTCTCTACCCGCAGATCATGACGTTCACCGACAAACTCGCCGCTGCCGGCGTCGACGTGTCCCTGGTCGAGTACGCACGACTGTGGCACGTGGCTCACGCCCAGGCGTCACTGGTCAAGGAAGCAGCAGACGCCGTTGCCGACCTCGGCCAATTCATCGCCTCGAAACTGATTCGCGCCAAGGATGATTCGAGTTCAGCGGTGGGATCGAGCGCTCACTGACGGGTGGCCGACTCCGTCTATGTCACTGACGGGTGTCCCACCAGGTGCGGGCGACTTCCGAGGCTGACGCGTTGCCGGCCCGCACCTGCTCGATCATCGTGGCGAGGTCGGTGGTGGACAGTTCACCGGCGACGACGCTGAGCGCCTTGACAGCCGAATCTCCCAGTGCGCCCGTTCGGAAAAGCGGAACGACGTTCTGCGCAGCCAGAACGTGATTCGAATCAGCGAGCACTGTGACGGCATCGGATTGTGCCAGTGCTGACAGCGTCGTGGTTCCGAATACTTGTGCACCGGGCACGTCGACCGGTGTTGTCAGATCGACCCCGGCGAAGACACACTCGGCGCCCTCGGCCAACTGTTCCACTGCCCCGTCCTCGACGAATCTCGCGGAGACGAGGGGCGTTGCCGCGGCACATGAAGGGGCAAAGGCCTCTATCGTCTTCGCTCCCAACGACTGTGCGTATGCGGTGTCGAGTGCAACGACCGCACGGTCTTCGGCCATCGCATAGTCGGAGACCGAAAGACCCTCCGGCAGAGAGCGACTCAAGGCTTCGAAGACGTCGTCGGCCTTGCGGGCCGGGGATGACGGGTCGTAGTGATCGAGCAGCGCACCGGTGAACTCGGGTACCAGCGTGACTCGCGCTGCGTCCAGAGCCTCGAGTGATTGGTTTCGGCCACCACCCACCGATTCGACGCGAGCCGACAGGCCGGACGAGGAGAGCACCGTCGAATACACTTCGGCCAACACCGAACTCTCCACTGATGCGTCAGCAGCCACCACGATCTGCTCGCGAGACTCCGCTCCGGCGCCCTCTACCACCGAATCACCGTTTGCGCATCCGCTGAGAATCGGCAGGACCATCAGTGCTGCAACAACAGTCGAATACTTCGTGCGTGTGCTCTTCACCGAAATCCTCACATCCAATCCCATGGATCGAAAACCGTGCCATGTCGGTACCTATCGTTACACTTGTCGGGCGATGCGCGGTAACCAGTCCTGACGCTGCCACTCGGTGGCGGCGCCGTCGAAGTCACCCAGGTGGCTTCGCCACAAGGGATGGTCACCGACGCCCGAAACACGGGACGCCCGAAAAACCGGAAGGACGCTCATGCGCACCTCACGATTTCGTTCCAACCGTTGGCTCGTAGCCGCGGCAACTGTCGTCTCTCTCACTGCACTGACAGCGTGCGGTAGCAGTGACGGTGACTCCAACAGCGATCCCAACGCGGTCGTCGTCGGCTCCGCCAACTTCACCGAATCCGAGACGATCGCCAACATCTACGCCGAAGCACTGCGTGTCAACGGGTTCGATGTCTCCACGTCGTTCAACGTCGGCAGCCGTGAGGCGTACATTCCGGCGCTCAAGGACGGGTCGATCAGCGTAATTCCGGATTACACGGGAAATCTCCTGCAGTACTTGGATCCCGACAGCACGGCCACCAGCTCCGCTGACGTCCTCGCCGCCCTTCCCGCAGCTCTCGGGTCGGAATTGGCAATTGCGACGCCTGCATCCGCCGAGGACAAGGACGCCGTCGTCGTCACGAAAGAAACCGCCGACAAGTGGAACCTGAAGACGATTGCCGATCTGGCTCCGCATTCCGCCGAAGTCAAGTTCGGTGCTCCGGCCGAGTTCCAGGAACGTCCAGCCGGATTGCCCGGTTTGAAGTCCAATTACGGGCTCGACATCTCGGCTGCCAACTTCGTTCCGATCGCCGACGGCGGTGGACCGGCAACCGTGAAGGCGCTCTCGTCCGGTGACATCACCGCAGCAAACATCTTCACGACGTCGGCCTCCATCCCGGCGAACAACTTCGTGGTTCTCGAAGACCCGAAGAACAATTTCCCGGCTCAGAACGTGGTGCCGGTGCTGCGTGCCTCGAAGTCTTCCGACAAGCTGAAGACGGTCCTCGATGCGGTGTCCGCCAAGCTCACCACCGAAGAATTGTTGGCTCTCAACGTCCAGGTGTCCGGCGACACCAAGACGGAGCCGGCAGCGGCGGCCAAGGCGTGGGTGACGGCGCAGGGCCTCGACAAGCCGGTCTCGTAGTCACGTGATCACCTTCGAGGGTGTCACCAAGCAGTACCCGGACGGCACCACCGCCGTCGACCGTCTCGATCTCACCATCGAGGCCGAGTCGTTCACGGTGTTCGTGGGGCCGTCCGGGTGCGGCAAGACGACGTCGATGCGCATGATCAACCGGATGATCACACCGACGTCGGGCAAGATCTTCGTCGACGGTCGTGACATCGCCCAGACCGACGCGGTGAAACTGCGTCTCGGCATCGGGTACGTCATTCAGAATGCCGGCCTACTTCCCCACCGCACCGTGATCGACAACGTCGCAACGGTTCCGGTGCTGCGTGGTGAGTCCCGCCGCGCCGCACGTAAAGCCGCGTTGGGTGTTCTCGAACGAGTCGGTCTGGACATTTCACTTGCCACTCGCTATCCCGGGCAACTCTCGGGTGGGCAACAGCAACGGGTGGGAGTAGCCCGTGCGCTGGCAGCCGATCCGCCGATCCTGTTGATGGACGAGCCCTTCAGCGCCGTCGATCCCGTGGTGCGTGAGGATTTGCAGACCGAAATGCTCCGTCTGCAAAGCGAACTGAAGAAGACGATCGTCTTTGTCACCCACGACATCGACGAGGCAGTCAAACTCGGTGATCACATTGCCGTCTTCGGCCCCGGCGGACGGCTTCAGCAGGTGGCGGCGCCTCGCGACGTGTTGGCCGCACCGGCAACGGATTTTGTCGCCGGATTCGTCGGACGCGATCGCGGCTATCGGGGATTGTCGTTCCGTGCTGCCGACGAGGTCCCGCTTCACCCGGTCCGTACGGCCGTCGAGAACGAGTTGAAGGCTCTGCGTCTCGAATTGGGCGAGTGGGTTCTCGTGGTCACGGACAACGGAAGTCCACAGGGATGGATCGACGTGACCGGCGTCGAAGGTCTGCGCTCGGGACGCACTCTTGCGCAGTCGACGTCGGCCGGAGGTTCGTTGTTCTCCCCCGGCGGCGATCTCCGCCAAGCACTCGATGCGGCAATCTCTTCCCCTTCCGGTATCGGTGTTGCCGTCGACGCAGAGGGCGCGGTGATCGGCGGGATCCTCGGTTCCGAAGTCGTCGCGAAATTGGCAGATCAGCGTCGACGCGAGGACGAGGAACGCAACCGAGTCGCCTTCACCGAGGGATTCGGGGCGTAGCGGCATGCGCTGGCTCATCGACAATTTCTCGACGGTCGTGGATTACTCGAAGACCCATCTGTATCTGGCGCTGCTCCCCTTGCTGATCGGTCTCCTGATTGCCGTTCCGGTCGGTACAGCGATCCGCAACGTCAGGTGGCTGCGCCGAATCACGTTGACCCTGGCGAGCATCGCGTTCACGATTCCGTCGCTCGCGCTGTTCGTCACGATTCCTCAGTTGTTCGGCCTCAAGACCCTTGATCCGCTCAACGTGGTGATCGCACTCAGCGTGTATGCGACGGCACTGCTCATCCGGGCTGTGCCCGAAGCACTCGACTCGGTGCCGGACAACGTCATCGACGCCTCCACCGCCGTCGGATTCACGCCACTACGACGCGCCCTGACGGTCGAGTTGCCGTTGGCGCTGCCGGTCATGATCGCGAACATCAGAGTTATTGCCGTTACCAATATTTCGCTGGTGTCGGTCGGATCACTGATCGGAATCGGCGGGCTGGGAGTTCTGTTCAAACAGGGTTACGACCGCGACTACCCGGACCAGATCGTTGCCGGCATCATCGCGATCGTCGTGCTGGCACTGGCGCTCGATCTGATCCTGTATCTGATCGGCCGATTCCTGACCCCGTGGACCAGGACCTCGACCTCGACCTCTTCGAAGGTTCCCGCCGTCCTGTCAGCCGAGGGGGAACCCGTATGAGCATCTTCACCGGAGCCTGGGACTTCATCGTCGATCCCGGAAATTGGAGCGGCGACACCGGAATCGGCACACGCATTCTCCAGCACCTGTGGTACAGCGTTCTGGCCGTGGCACTTTCGGCCGTGATCGCGGTGCCCATCGGATTGCTCATCGGCCATCTACGCCGCGGTGAGATCGTGGTCGTCAGTCTGGTCAACGCACTGCGGTCGTTGCCCACACTCGGCCTGCTGACGTTCCTCGTTCTTCTCATGGGACTCGGGGTGATGCCGCCGATTCTCGCGCTCGTGATCCTCGGCATTCCCCCACTCCTCGCCGGCACGTACGCCGGAATCGCCAGCGTCGACCGTGGCGTCGTCGAGGCCGCGCGGGCGATGGGTATGACCGAACTCCAAGTACTCTTCCGCGTCGAGATACCCAATGCGCTGCCATTGATTCTCGGCGGACTCCGCAACGCCACACTGCAGGTGATTGCCACAGCGACGGTCGCTGCCTACGTCAACCTCGGCGGTCTCGGCCGGTACATCTTCGACGGTCTCGCTCTCTACAAGTACGACCGAGTTGTCGTCGGCGCAATCCTGGTCGCGGTGGTGGCTCTCGTCGTGGACGGCCTACTGGCACTGGTGGTCTGGGCATCGGTTCCCGGCACCGGCAGGCTGCGTCGAACACCCGACCTCGCTCGTCTGTAGCGCGAGAATCCCACGAAAAAGCCCCGATCGGAACCTTGTGTGCGGGTTCCGATCGGGGCTTTCGTAGTCCCTCTTAGCTGGTCACGCCCTCAGCATGCGCTGCGGCCGCGACGGCTTCCGCTACTGCGGGTGCCACGCGAGGGTCGAGTGGGCTGGGGACGATTTTGTCCGCTGCCAACTCGTCGCCGACCACCGACAGGATTGCCTCGGCGGCAGCGAGCTTCATACCTTCGGTGATGCGACGGGCGCCGGCGTCGAGCGCGCCCTTGAACACACCGGGGAAGGCGAGAACGTTGTTGATCTGGTTCGGGAAATCACTGCGACCCGTAGCCACGATCGCCGCATACTTCGACGCGGTCTCGGGGTGAATCTCCGGATCCGGGTTGGAGAGCGCGAACACGATCGACTCGGGAGCCATCGAAGCGATGAGCTCCTCCGGGATCTTGCCCGCCGAGACACCCAGGAACACGTCAGCACCTTCGAGTGCCTCGATGGCACCACCGTGCAGGTCGCGGGGATTGGTGCGGGCTGCGAGTTCTGCCTTCACGTCGTTGAGGTCGCTGCGCTCACCCGAGATGATGCCCTTCGAGTCCAGCACGATGACGTCGCTGATTCCGGCGGCGAGCAGGATGTTCGCGCAGGCAACACCCGCAGCGCCGGCGCCGGAGATGACGACCTTGAGTGTGGTGATGTCGCGGCTCTGGACCTTGACAGCGCCCTTGAGGGCAGCGAGGACCACGATGGCGGTTCCGTGCTGATCGTCGTGCATGACGGGGCAGTCGAGGGCTTCGATGACGCGCTTCTCGATCTCGAAGCAGCGCGGTGCCGAGATGTCCTCGAGGTTGACCGCGCCGAAGCTCGGGCGCAGACGGATGAGCGTCTCGACGATCTCGTCGGGATCCTTGGTGTCGAGAACCAGCGGAATGGAGTTCAGTCCGGCGAAGTTCTTGAACAGTGCCGACTTGCCCTCCATGACGGGCAGCGATGCGCGCGGGCCGATGTCGCCGAGCCCGAGAACCGCGGTGCCGTCGCTGACCACCACGACGAGTCGGTTGGTCCACGTGTATCGATCGGCGAGGGTTTCGTCTGCAGCGATGGCGCGGCTCACCTGAGCAACACCCGGCGTGTAGGCGATCGAGAGGGCCCGCTGCGTATCGAGCGGTGCTGTGGTCTCGACCGAGAGCTTGCCACCGACGTGAGCGGCAAAGATTTCTTCGTCGGTCAACTCGACCTTGGGTACGTTGATGGCTTCAGTCACGAGGGACACGATGACACTCCTGATTAGTCCAGCCTCAAGCGGGGCTGGGTTACTGGGAAGTAATCCTTCGGACCGCTGCGAAACCACGTTCACAACGGTCAGAGATCATTTCTTCCGCGAACGACTACTGAGAAGAAGAGCATTCGGCGTGCGCGAGAAAGTGGGCCGCAATACATCCGAAGCGTCATGGTGTGGGGCGGGTGAGCCCTGGCGTATCCATGCAATCTAGGTTTCGGGAGAAATTCTGACGAAACCTGCACTTCGGGGCCGGGCTGTGGCGCCGCCTCGAAGTAACTCCAGTTTGCCACCAGAGTCGGATCACAATCAAATCCTCCAAGCGGTCGGATTCCTCACCACACTCAAACCTGAGCCGTCATCCCCACGGTGTCATCCCCACCCAGTCATCCCCACCACTGCGTCACCAACAACAGCCCCGCCACCACGAGCACGACCACCGATCCGGCAACCGCCGCGATACCCCGCCTGCGGTCGCACCAGATCTGCGCGGCCAAAGCAACCACCGAGGCCGCAATGTGCGCGGCGATCGACGTTGTTCCCGGTCCCGGGAATCCGCGGTTGCCGCCCAGATAAGCCGAACCGATGATCACGAGTGTCAAGACCACGATTCCGGCCGCCACGGTGCCACTCAGGGCGCGTAGAGCGCGGACCAGCAGCCATTGCCGTTTGTCGGCGGGATAGTCGTAGTCGTCTTCGTACTGATAATCCTGATAATCCTGGTACTGGTAGTCGTCCTCGTACCTGTCGTTCCGGCCGTACCTGTCGTCGTATGTCATCTCTTACGCTCCCGCGACGAATCCGCGGACTGATTCCGCAATGAGTTGAACCGCGATGGCGGCGAGCAATAGACCGGCGATGCGTGCCAGCAGACTGATGCCACCCTCGCCCAGTATCCGGATCAGTGCCGTCGAGAAGCGCAGGACCACGAACAGCACGAGGTGGATGGACAAAATCGCCAACGCGATCGCCAGATACGACGCCGCTTCACCGTCGGCCTGGGCGACAAAGACGATGACGGCCGCAATCGCACCGGGACCAGCCATCATCGGCGTGCCCAAAGGAACGAGTGCGACGTTGACGTCGTCGGCTCCCTGCGGACGGTTCGAGGCCTTTCCGGTCAGCAGTTCGAGTGCGATGAGAAGGAGGAGTAGTCCGCCGGCGCCCTGCAATGCCGGAATACCGATGTGGAGGTAGTTGAGGATCGCCTGACCGCCGATGGCGAAGACCGAGATGACCGCAAGGGAGACGGCGGGGGCCTGCCATGCCGCTCGATTGCGATCTTCACGGCTTTTGCGGCCGACCAGTGACAGGAACACCGGGATGACTCCGGGCGGGTCCATGATCACGAACAGCGTGATGAACACGGTGAGGTAGAGCGTGGTGTCGAGCATCAGCGCCCAAGTACCTCCACGCCGGTGGCAGCCGAGACGAGTTTGTCGAACTCCGCCTCGTCCGTGAGCTCGTCGCCGAGTCCGATCGTCTTGTTCTCCCCGTGGTAGTCCGAGGATCCGGTGACTGCCAGACCGAGGTCGACGGCCAGGCGGCGCAGGACGTCGCGATCGTCGCTGCGATGGTCCGGGTGATCGACTTCGAGACCCCCGAGACCCAGCTCGGCCAGATCACGGATGTGGTCGAGCGCAAGCAATCCGCCGCGCGAACGCGCCCGTCCATGCGCAAGGACGGTCACTCCCCCGGCTGCTGCCACCAGTTCGACGGCGTACTCGAGCGGAGTGTCGTACTTGGGAACGTCGTATCGCCCGCGACTGGACAACAGGTCGGAGAAGGCCTCGCTGATGCTCGACACCACTCCCGCTCGCATCAAGGCCGCTGCGACGTGCGGGCGTCCGACAGACGGACCGGCGTCGGCCAGGATCTGATCGGGATCGACGGGCAGACCGTCACGAGCCATCATCGTCGTCATCACCCGGATACGTTCGACGCGTTCGGCGCGCAGTCGCTCACGTTCTTTTGCGAATTCGGGGTGCGTCGGATCGAAGAGGTATGCCAGCAGATGAACGGCCACCGGCCAACCACGTTCACCTCGCCCCTCACACGACATCTCCATCCCGCGAACGAGGCTGACCCCGCTCGGCAAGGCCTGCGCCGCCTCGGCCCAGCCCGAAGTCGTGTCGTGATCGGTGATGGCGACGACGTCGAGTCCGGCGTCGGCTGCGGCGCGCATGAGGGCAGCCGGGGTATCGGTGCCGTCCGATGCGTTGGAGTGGGTGTGAAGGTCTATTCGCACTGTTCCAGTGTGTCAGCAATCGGCAACTTCATCGCGCTCCGGTAGGCGAGCCGGAAGCTGACGTACGATTACGCCGCAGCGGCAGCGCAATTCGATCAGGTGTCGCTGTAGTGCCGTTACTGCATCACAGGTTCACTGCACTACAGACCGAGAAGGAGCGAGCGTGCCAACCATGCCGTCACTGCCGAATTGGTCGAACGGCAAATCGACGCAAGCGGGTGCACCCAAGATCCCCGTCCCGGCAGCCCGCGCGATCGTCGACTGCGCGGTCTACGTGGACGGCGTGCGGTTGCCGGGCAAGTACACGCATCGCGCCGCGTTGGCCGAGGTCCGTAGTCGCGACAACGCATTCGTCTGGGTGGGCATGCATGCACCCGACGAAGGCCAGATGCAAGATGTCGCAGCAACTTTCGGACTCCACGAGCTGATGGTCGAGGATGCCGTCCATGCACACGAGCGCCCGAAACTCGAACGCTACGACGACGTCATGTTCCTGGTGCTGCGCACGGTCGTCTACGTACCGCACGAGTCCGTGGCGACGGCGAGCGAGATCGTCGAAACCGGCGAGATCATGGTGTTCGTCGGTCCCGACTTCGTAGTGACCGTCCGGCACGGGGATCACTCCGAACTGGCAAGCGTGCGCAAGTCGCTCGAACAGAATGCCGAGCGTCTCTCCATGGGACCGTTCGCGGTGTTGCACGCGATCACCGACCACGTCGTCGACAGCTATCTCTCCGTCATTCAGCTGGTCGAACAGGACGTCGACAGCATGGAGGAGTTGGTGTTCAACCCGCGGAACACCGTTGCCGTCGAGCATATCTACCTACTCAAACGTGAAATCGTCGAACTACGACGCTCGGTCACTCCTCTCGGATTGCCACTGCTCCAGCTCACTCAGCCCGCGGGCGGCCTCGTCCCGAAGGAGATCCGGCGATACTTCCGTGACGTACGAGATCACCACACGATCGTGGCCGAACGAATCTCGGAATACGACGAGGTGTTGAGTTCTCTGGTCGATGCCGCACTCGCGAAGATCGCGGTGCAGCAGAACACCGACATGCGCAAGATCTCGGCGTGGGTCGCTATCGCCGCCGTGCCAACCGGCGTTGCCGGTATCTACGGAATGAACTTCGAGAACATGCCGGAACTCGGTTACAAGTACGGCTATCAGTCCATCCTGTTCCTCATCGCGTCGGTGTGTGTCGGCTTGTTCTTTCTCTTCCGCCGCAACAACTGGCTGTGAATCGCTCACCCTGACTCCCTGTACTTGCCACCGTCGCAGGCGGACAATGGATATGGGTACGCATTTTCATTCCGTTCCCGAAATCCATTTTGCGACAAGCAAATTCAGATCCAAAGAGAAGTGGAGGAGCAACCATGCCTACAGTCGAGCAATCCGTAGAGATCGCGTTGCCACCCAAGGACGTCTGGGAGTACATCGCCGTCGCCGAGAACTGGCCCAACTGGGAGAATTCGATGGTCGAGTGCACACAGATCACCGACGGCCCGATGGGCGTGGGAAGCCGTTGGCACGGTGTCTCGAGAATCCTGGGCAAGCGTCTCGAGTGGACATCCGAATTCACCGAGTACGACCCACCGAGATCGTCGAAATCGACGTCCGTCGAAAGTCCGGTCAGCTTCTCCCAGACCACGACCTGCGAAGAAGTCGGTGACGGGACTCGGGTCACCTACCGACTCGACAGCGAAAGCGGACTTGGAGGCGTATTCGGCAAGATGGCCGACCCGATCGTCACGAAAGCATTTTCACGGACGGTTCGGGTGAGTCTCGAGAACCTGGCAGACATACTCGTGCACGCCGAATGATCTGACCGACAAAACGCCAGGGCAACCGGAACCACAGAGGCCGCCGGAACCCTAGAGCGAGGCGGCGGAACGGTGCGGATCGCGAATGTCGATCCCCGCCTCGGTCCACGCTTCCCGCAGTGCCTCCGCGCCGCGCAGGCGCACCCAGGCGGCTTCGGTACCGGTCAGGGGGACCACGCCGAGGAAGCGAACCGGATCGAACGGCTCCGGCAGCGTCAGGTCGGCGATCCCGCTCTCACCGAGAAGCACCGCCGTGAACGCGGTGTCCTTCCACAGCGGCTCGCCCAGGTCCAGCAGTGCGTCTTCGAGCAGCACGACCCCTTCGACGGACGGCGCCGCAGCCAGCACCGCGAGCGTCCTGGCCACACCTGACGCAACACCCGTGCCACCGCGCAGGGTGAGCACCAACTCGGCGCGAGGACCGCGTGTGGGGTCTGCGACCAGCTCGTTGGGGTCGCCCATCGGATGACGTGAGCACCCCAGCGTGGCGTAGCGAACCAGGCCGTCGGGTGACTCGAAACGCAGTACGTCCAGCGGTTCGACCCCGAGGAACGTCACTGAGGCCGCGGTGGGGTCCGGCCCCTCGATACTGCTGACGAGGTGGGCCCGGACGGAAGATACGACGCTGTCTGACACTCGTCCATCTAAACACCGTGCCCGCGAGGTTCGCAGCGCAGATACCTCGCGGTGGCGGTAGCGTCGTCGAAATGGTCTCCGTTCTCGCTGTCAGCGACGAGACCGTCGAATTCCTGTGGAGCAGTCAGGTTCGTTCACTCGAAGTCGACGTGATCCTCGGCGCAGGCGATCTGCCGTTTGCGTATCTGGAGTACCTGTCCGATCAACTGAATGCGCCCTGCGTGTTCGTTCCCGGGAACCACGACGTCGATCTGTCCGGATATTCGAACAAGAGATCGGGTTGGATGCGGGCCGGGATGCCGGCGCAGTGGCCCGGGCCGACCGGCGCGGTCAACGCCGACGGACGCATCGTTACCGTCGCCGGTCTGCGGATCGCCGGCCTCGGCGGTTCCATCCGATACAACACGGGCCCCAATCAGTGGACCGAGCGCCGGCAGAGCCGACGCGCCCGCTCGCTCACCTGGCGAAATGCCTGGCAATCGCGACTTCCCGGCGGTCGGGCGGGAGTCGATGTGCTGCTCACACACAGCCCTGCCCGCGGTGTCGGCGACGCCGAGGATCGGCCACATCGTGGGTTCGAATGCTTCACCTCCTTGATCCGCACCCTCGATCCGACAGTCATGATCCACGGACACATCCACCCGCACGGGCGAACACCTCTCGATCTGGAGGTAGGCCGGACTATCGTGCTCAATACCGTCGGCTTCACGCTGATGGAGATTTCTCCAGGTACTCCGCCGACGATCGTGAGGCGCCGACATGGCTCGTGACACCGGATTTCCCACAGCCGACGCGGAAAACGATTTCGCTCGTCAGCGTCGACGTGCCGACGTTGCACGTCTGGTCAGTTGGCTACGACGCGAACCGGACGACGTCAACGCGATTCTGCCGTTCGACGAAGTTGTCGCAGCGCTCGGCAAGGTCGGCGAGAAGTCTCTGGGTCTGCAGGTCGTCACCATCGAATCGATAGTCGGAAGTGTCGACCGCACAGGTGATTTCGACAGGTACTTCCGTCCGACGTCCACTCACTCGCGCGCTCGTTGGGAGCGACTTGCGGTGGCGCAACGACGCGGCGAATCGGTGCCACCTGTTCAGTTGTATCGCGTCGGCTCCATGCACTTCGTGATCGACGGGCACCACCGAGTGTCCATTGCATGTGCGATGCACCAGAAGACTATCGACGCGTACGTCACCGAGATCATCACTCGTATCTCGCCGGAAGGCATCACTCAGCGCGCCGATCTGCTCATCAAGGACCATCGCCGACTCTTCCTCACCCGCGTTCCGCTGCAGGGTTCACAACGCGAAGCCGTCCAGGTCACCGACCCGTGGGAGTACGCCGAACTCAGTGAGTGTGTGGAGGCGTGGGGTTTTCGGCTCATGCAGGAGAAGGGCGAGTTCCTCGGCCGAGACACGGTCGCCCGACGCTGGTTCGGCGAGGAGTTTCTCCCCGTCGTGCGGATGCTGCGGGGCGCCGACATGTTGCCCGAGCA
Organism: Rhodococcus sp. P-2; assembly: GCF_016598535.1. GTDB lineage: Bacteria > Actinomycetota > Actinomycetes > Mycobacteriales > Mycobacteriaceae > Rhodococcus_F > Rhodococcus_F baikonurensis. The sequence continues at coordinate 6,256,219 of NZ_CP066779.1, forward strand.
CACCGACGCCGAGGCGTACTTGTGGATCGCCCGGGAGCGGTACCGACTGGTGCGGCGTCACATGTGGAATGACGAGATCGTGGCCGAACTGCGCGATCGGGCACCACGAAAGCACAAGCCCGCTACGTAGCGACAGCGAACCGCACTTCGCGGTTCACGATATTCGGGTGCATGAACTTCAGCAACGAACGCGCTTCTTTCTCGATGGCCGTGAGCGCGGTCTTCGCTTGCTGCGCAAACAGAGTCGCGCCCAACTCGACCGTCTCATTGTCCGGCGTCACTGTCGCGAATCCCACCACCTTTCCGCGCACCAGGATGGCGGGCTTGATGATGCCGTTGACGGTGAAGACACGAGTTCGGTACTGCTCGTCCATGATTCGCGAGCGGTCGGCGTGCGAGAGCAGGATGTTGTCGAACGGAGCAAGGATTCTGACCGGCGGTGTTCCGGAGGTCGGTCGTGGCGCGTCCGGTAGATCGAATACCTCGGTCCCATTCTCGTTGACAAAGGTGATCAAGCCGGGGCGTAGCCTCTCGAAGACCTCGGCGAGTCTCGTAAGCCCTGACCACGCTTGCGCATCTTTCGCACTCGCGGGCCCGAACGCAGCCAGATAGCGCAGCACCAACGCGTCGGGATCGGGAGATGAACTCACTTCTGTGCCAAGCCAATTCTCCAAGGTTGTCAGTGCCGGTGCTCCGGATCGTCCCCACAGACCTCGCGGTGGGACCTGGACCATCGGCAGAAGCCCTCGAACGCCGTGCGCCAGGCCCTCGGCCGCGTGGCCGGGAAAGCGCTCTGCCAGTATCGGTCTCATCTGCATCTGGGTGAGCGGCCCGTCCGCTACCAGTTCGCGTCCCGCCTGCGCCAGCGCCTCGAGATCCAAACCGGTGAGCGCCGCACGCTGAGTGCTGTTGGTGTGGAGATCGCGTTCCATGATCGTCTGCACCGTGGCCCGGAAGGGACCCGCATCGGCGGCCGAGAGAGCAAAGACCGTGCCTCGCATGGCAACCAGCCGCACCACCTGGCGATTCTCGACAAGGGTGGAGAGGTCTTCTGCCGCAAAGTTCTTCAGCCGCGCCCACAGTGCCAGGTAGGGCGGATTCGGCGCCTGAGCCTGCAGTCCTGCCAGGTGCTCGATCGCATCCAACGCGCTTACCTCGGCGCGTCGAAGCAGGAACTGCCTCGCCAGAGTCGCCAGGTTGAGCTCGCGATCGGTGATCAGTGCAGCCATCGACAACTCCTCAACGATCACGGTCGGTGGCAGCGGCGATCTGGAACGGTATCTCGACTCGCGCGAGAGTTCCGGACTCTTCACCCGGTCCGACCGAGAACGACCCACCCGCGGCAACCACACGCAGTTCGTGCGAGAGCAGTCCGATGTGACCGGCGGCTCGTCGTTCGGCAATCCGATCAGCGCTGATCCCCCGGCCGTCGTCCGAAACCACGAGCACCGCACGGTGGTCCAGCCGTGCAAGCTCGATCCGAACATTGTGCGCGCCGGCATGTTTGACGACGTTGCCCAGAAGCTCTCGAGCGGCGCCGAACAGGACGTCGTCCGCGGACGTGCGTAGATCGTCTTTCCAGCCTGAAGTGTCGACGTCGACCACTACTCCGCCGCGTCCCTGTGCCGAGCGCGCGAGGTCCCCGATCGCGCGGGCAAGGCCCACGTGAACGAGAACTGTGGGATGCAGTTCCGAGACGGACGATCTCAGCAGCGTTGTCGCTTCACCGAGCGCTTTCCCCGCTCGCGCCAACGCGACGGGCTCCGCACTGCCTGCCAATTCGTCGAGATCCATCCGCGCCGCGAGAACGTACTGGAGCGCCCCGTCGTGCAATTGCTCGGACAGTTCTGTGCGCTCACGCTGCTCCAACCCCATGAGCTCGGCCAGAAGGCTCGTGCGATGCCCGACGAGGTGCCCGATGGTCAACACACGCGATCGTTGGATCCGGGTCAGTCCGATTGCGCCCGCACCCACCCCGACCAAGGCCATGGTGCTCAACAGGATCGACGGCCACGGCTCGGAATTCGAAGTCATCGTTGCCCAACTTGAAACGAAGAACACACCGATCGTGCAGGCAACGACGCCGACACACACGTCCGTCCGAAGCTGAGTACACGCCAGGACCGGTATGACGAAGAGCCCGTTGCTCAAGATGTCGGCGGTCCAACTCTGCTCGGCTGCGAGACCAGTCAGCAATGTCAGAGTTGCGAGAACGGCGAGGTCGACGAACAATCCGAGCCAGATCATGGTCACCGGGCCGGTGCCGCCCTTGCGGATCCACAGCGCCACGGCTGCCGACCAGAGCGCATACGCGCCCAGAATCGCGAAACACCATCCCGCATCGTTCATCGGCGGGACGAAGATCAGTGTCAGGGCGATGAACAGCACCAGAGCGCCGCGCACCGTCAGCTGCAGGTACGCACCGCGGTAGGCGTGTTCGCGCAGTATCCGTTCGAGGTCCGGGCCGCCGGGCAGGTGCTCGGTTCGTACCGAGGATCCGTTCATCTGTCCTCCTGTGCCGCCCATCCCAGTTCCCTGTGAATGAGCTTCGCACACGAGATTTCACAATCAACCCGCAATACCGTGAATGGCACAGCATTCACCGAACCTCGACACCACGCAGGAGTGCTCATGATCTCGACCCGAGCAAGCAAGCGCCGCATCGCCACTCGATTTGCCGTCGCCGGCGCCCTGGCAGCGGCGCCGATCGCCGTGGTGGCCGGGACAGCACAAGCTGCCCCGGCCTCCACCCATCACGAACAGTTCGGCCGGTTGATCCCCCTGCCCGAGCCGGCCGACGTCACACCCGGCCCCGAACAGGTACCGCTCCCCTGGGGCACGACGTATTCGGTCACCTTGCCCGGGTAGAGGTTCACAGCAGCAGATTGGCTCCCGTACCGCCGTCGAACACCGCGATCTTGGCGGGATCGAACCACAGATCGATCGACCTGCCCTGAGCCACCGTGGACTCGGACGAGAGCCTGGCGACCAGCTGGCCGCCACCAGCGACGGCGGTTCCCGAATCGGCGGCGAGTTCCTCGAGTTCACGAGAATTGACGGCGGGGCCGCCGGCGAGGAAATACGCGTACTTGTCGGAACCCATCGATTCCAGCACGTCGACGTCGACGGTGAACGTCCCGCCGTGCGGCTGCTGCGCTGCATCGACCAGCGCCACGTCCTCGAAATGCTCCGGCCTGATTCCGACCACGACGTCCTTCCCCGAGCCGCTGCCCGCGATCTTCGACTGCGCCGCCGCGGGCAGTCGAACTTCGCCGATCGGCGTGCTGACTCCGTCGGCCGTCAACTGTCCGGGGAAGAAGTTCATGGACGGGGATCCGATGAATCCCGCCACGAACAGATTGTTGGGACGATCGTAAAGCTCCTGCGGCGCACCGATCTGTTGCACGATTCCGCCGCGAAGCACGACCACCCGGTCGCCGAGTGTCATCGCCTCGGTCTGGTCATGGGTCACGTAGATCGTTGTCGTGCCGAGCCGCTGCTGCAGGCGGGCTATCTCCGTCCTCATCTGCACGCGCAGTTTGGCGTCCAGGTTCGAGAGCGGCTCGTCCATGAGAAACGCCTTGGGGCTGCGCACGATGGCGCGTCCCATCGCGACACGCTGACGCTGACCACCCGACAGGTTCGCCGGTTTGCGATCGAGATGCTGGGTGAGGTCGAGCACCCGCGCCGCGTCGTCGACCTTGGCGTTGATCTCGTCCTTGGACATCTTCGCCAATGTCAAAGGGAACGCGATGTTCTGGCGCACCGTCATATGCGGATACAGCGCATACGACTGGAACACCATCGCGATGTCGCGGTCCTTGGGGGCGCGTTCGTTGACGCGTTCACCAGCAATCCTCAGCTCGCCGGTCGAAATGTCTTCGAGCCCGGCAATCATGTTGAGCGTCGTGGATTTTCCACAACCGGACGGGCCCACGAGAATGATGAATTCTCCGTCGGCGATGGTGATGTCGACATCACTGACCGCCTTGGCTCCGTCCGGGTACAGCTTGGTCACCTTGTCCAGCACGATCTCGGCCACAGGTTTATCCCTTCACTGCGCCGGAAGTAAGCCCGGCCACGATACGACGTTGGAAGAACAGAACAAAGATGATGATCGGAATGGTGATGACCATGGCGGCCGCGGCGATCGACCCGGTGGGCTCCTCGAATTGTGAAGCGCCGGTGAAGTTCGCGATGGCAGCAGGGGCGGTGATGGAGCGTTCGGTCGACGTCAACGAGATCGCGAACAACAGATCGTTCCAGCAGAAGATGAAAACCAAGATGCCCGCAGTGACGATGCCGGGCGCGGCAAGTGGAGCCACCACCTTCCGGAACGCTTGACCCGGCGTCGCGCCGTCCATCTGCGCCGCCTTCTCGAGTTCCCACGGAATCTCCTTGAAGAACGCCGAGAGCGTGTAGATCGCCAACGGCAACGCAAAGGTGATGTACGGCAGGATGAGCCCGGCCCAGGTGTCGAAGAGTCCGAGTCGTCGTTCGATGTCGAAGAGCGGGCTCACCAACGAAATCTGCGGGAACATCGCGATCAACAGGGCGACACCCACCAACAGTTTCTTGCCCGGAAAATCCAAGCGCGCAATGGCGTACGCCGCCATCGTCCCGATCACCACGGCGATGACCGTCGAGATGAGTCCGATGCCGATGGAGTTGATCAGGGCACTGGTGAAGGCGCTGGTGTCGAAGATTCCTCGGTAGTTGTCCAGCGTCCACTTCTCCGGAATGAACTTGCCGTCCTTGATGGTTCCGGCAGGCTTGAAGGACAGGCTGGCAATCCACAGGACGGGAACCAACGCGTACAACAAGACCAGAAGGTTGACGACGGACCAGCTGATCTTGAGTCTGGGAGTCACGGTCATGTCAGCGTCCTTCCGTGTCGGATCCGGGAGCCGAGGCACCGAAGAGTTTGATGAAGACGAAGGCGATCAACGCCACACACACGAAGATCAGCACACTGATCGCCGATCCGATGCCCAGGTTGAATGCCTTGAACAGGTTGTCGTACCCCAGGATCGACACCGATCCGGTGTCGTTCGCTCCCTTCGTCAGCACGTAGATGTTGTCGAAGATGCGGAACGCGTCGAGTGTGCGGAACAGCAGTGCTACGAGGATGGCGGGTTTCATCAACGGAAGGATGATGCGTACCAAACGAGTCCACGCGCCGGCACCGTCCACCTGTGCCGCCTTGAGGAGGTCGTCCGGAACCAACGCCAAACCGGCGAGCAGGAGCAGCGCCATGAACGGCGTCGTCTTCCACACCTCGGCAAGGACGATGATCGCGAGCGACGGGATCTGGTCGGTGAGCGGCGCACTGCCGTCGGGCAGGAGATTGGCGAGGTAGCCGGTGCCCGGCGTCCACGCGTAGTACCAGCTGTAGGCCGCGGCGACGGTGACGATGCCGTACGGGATGAGCACAACGGTGCGGACGAGGCCTTTACCCACGATCGTTCTGTGCATCACCAGCGCGATGGTCAGTCCGAGAACGAACTCGATGACGACCGAGACAACCGTGATGGACGTCGTCACCGCGAACGCTTGCCACCAGTATCCGTCGGTCAGCACCGACACGTAGTTGTCGAACCAGACGAACTTTCGTTGATCCGGGAAGCGTAGGTCGTAGCGCTGCAAACTAAGCCAGACGGCGTAGACCACCGGATATGCGGTCACCGCGATCATGAGAATCGCGGCCGGGGCCACCAGCCACAGGCCGAGTCGACGCTCGGCGGCCTTTCCGTCCGACATCTTCGACTTGGCGGAGTGCTTCGGCTCCGGCGAAGGCGTCGCAACTGTTGGTGCAGCTCCCGAATTTTCGCTGTCGATCGTCACGGAATCAGCCCCTCGGAATTGACTGCCTTACGTACCTGCTCGGCAAGATCGTTCACGGTCGATTCCGGATCGATGTTTCCCACAGGGTTCAGCGTGGCAGTGATGAGCGTCGAAATACTCTGATAGGCAGGAGAAACGGGGCGGACCGAGGCGGTGTCCAGGCTGTCGCGAACCTCACGCCACGCCGGGTACGCCTCCTGGAACGCCGGGTCGTCGTAGAGGCTCTCGAGTGTCGGCGGGACACCACCGGCGACTGCATTGTTGCGCTGATTCTCCTCGTTACGCAGGCAGGTGAGTGCCTCGAAAGCGAGATCCGGATGCTGACTGGTCTTTGCCACCGCGACGTTGAAGCCACCGATCGTGACTTCCGCCGGTTTGCCCTCGATGACCGAAGGATAAGGAGCGGCAAGGAAATTCCGTTCACCGTTTACCGTGAGAACCGTATTTCCGGTGTTCTGGCTGGTGACGTTTCCCTTGTCGTCGATGTAGGGAAGATCGCCCTTCTCGGCGTTCTCCAGGATGCCCGGCAGCACGAACGGCCAGTTGACTTGGAAGGCAGATTTGCCGCTCTCCATACCCAGGCGTGACGACGCTTCGTCCCCCTGCGAGATCGAGGGGTCCGCACCCTTCGCGGTAGCCACACGCTTCATGACGGTCAGCGCCTGCTGGGCAGCATCACCGTCGGCGACTGTCACCGTGGTTCCGTCCGGCCCGACCACCGAACCGCCCGCACTGGCGAGAAGGGTGTTGAACCAGACCATCAGTCCTTCGTACTGCTTGCCCTGCACACCGATCCAGCTGGGGCGCCCCTCCGCGGCCAGTCCTTCGGAGATGTCGATCATCTGATCCCAGGTTTGGGGTGGTTGCCCGTCCGGCATCAAATCCTTGCGATACCAGAGCAATTGGGTGTTGGTGTTCAATGGCGCCGCGTAGAGCTGGTCCTGCCACTTCGCCGACTCCAGCGGCCCCTCGAGAGTCCCGTTGCTCACCTCGGCCGCCACGTCGTCAGGAAGCGGCAATGCCCAACCGGCTTCGGCGAATTCGGCGGTCCACACCACGTCGAGCGTCATCAGGTCGAGTGACTTGTCGGTGCCGGTCAGCCGCCGCGCCAACTGAAGCCGCTGATCGTCGGCACCCTTGGGCAGAGTTTTCTGCTCGACCCGGTACGCGCCGTTCGACGCCGCCGAACAGTTGGCGGCGGCCTCTGCATACTGCTCGGCGCCGTCCGCGGCGGTGTAAAAGGACAGCACCACCCCGTCCTCGTTGTCCGATCCACACGCAGTGAGCAAGGGCGCCAACAACAATGTCGCCGCGCCGAGCAGCCCCACCCGCAATTTCTTCTTCTGCCCCGCCCGCAATCTCTTGTTCTGCACAGCCGTCCTCCTCGGGCGGCGAGACGGCGCAGTCGTTACGGCTGGCCGACACACCACACATCGGCACTTCTGCCGGAGAAGGGACCTATTTCCTTGTCCGGCAAACGGTCACGGGGAAGTGAGTGTCACCTCGCCCGCGTGTACACAAAGTAACCGAGATCACACGAATTGGCAGCCCGAGCAAGAATGTCAGATGGCGAGCTTGGCAAGTAGGTCGCGCGCCGACTCCGCCGTCTTGGGCTCACACAGAACGTCGTATCGTCCGGCGACCAACTGCATCGTCGAGGCGAAGTCCCGCTGCCCACGCGTCGCGGCATACGGAATGGTCGTCGAGATGACGCCGAAGATGATGCCGCCCACGATGCCCGCGATCAACGGCGCGAGGAACCCACCGGTGACGATCCCGAGCACCAGACCGAAGAAGACGCCGAGCCAGGCGCCGGACACGATGCCGCCGCCGATCACCTTGGCCCACGTCAACCGACCGAGAACTCGCTCGACCTGCATCAGGTTCACGCCGACGATCGTGACGTCCTGAACCGGGAATTCCTGGTCGGAGAGGTAGTCGACTGCGCGCTGCGCCTCGGCGTAGGTGGGGTACGACCCGATGGGCCATCCCGAAGGCGGTGTCGGCAACGCTCCACGGCGCGACCCATTCGACGATTGACCGAGCGGATTGGACATGGCTGGCTGCGCTCCTCTTTTCGGGCACGTCATCCACGCGGACGACGCAAGTACATCTACCCCTATTGTGCCCTTTACAGACCTGATTCGTTCGGCTATGCGAGCGTCAGGCGTGTTCGGGTGGGGTGAATTCCGACGTACGCGTCATCCCCGCAGCACGCCCCTTGGCCGAAATCACCAGCGCCATTTTGCGACTCGCCTCGTCGATCATCTCGTCGCCGAGCATGACGGCGCCCCGTCCTCCCCCGGCGGCCGAGGTGTGGAATGCGTACGCGTCCAAGATGAGTTCCGCACGGTCGTAATCGGATTGGCGCGGACTGAACACCTCGTTGGCTGCCTCGATCTGCGTGGGATGCAGAACCCACTTGCCGTCGAAACCGAGCGCTGCCGTTCGCGCCGCCGAACGAGTGAAAGCGTCGACGTCACGGATCTGCAGGTACGGGCCGTCGATCGCCTGGACGCCATGCGCACGCGCGGCCATCAAGATGGTCATCAGAATGTGGTGATACGCGTCACCGCGGTCGTAGCCGTCCGGTTGCTCGCCGACGACCAGAGTTCGCATGTTCAGGCTCGCCATGAAATCCGCCGGGCCGAACACGAGCGCCTCGACGCGGGGGCTCGCGGTGGCGATCGCGTCGATGTTGGTCAATCCGATCGCGTTCTCGATCTGCGGTTCGATTCCGATCTTGCCGACCTCGAGACCGTTGGCCTTCTCGACCTGCGTCAACAACAAATCGAGCGCCTGGACGTGGCTCGCGTCGGGCACCTTGGGCAGCAAGATGGCGTCCAGATGCGCTCCGGCGCGGCCGACCACCTCCACGACGTCGGCATACGTCCATTCGGTGGTCCAGTCGTTGACCCGGACGACCTTGACCTGTTTGCCCCACCCGTCCTCGGCCAACGCGTCGCCGATCGACTCCCTGGCCGCTTGCTTCGCCAACGGCGCCACCGCATCTTCGAGGTCGAGAAAGATCTCGTCGGCGGGCAATCCCTTCGCCTTGTCGATCATCTTCCGACTGCTGCCGGGAACTGCCAATACCGATCGACGGGAACGGTTGCGTGAAGTCATTGCGGACTGCCCTTCTCGATTTTCGGTGGCGCCGTTGCAGATTTTGACGCTGGACGAATTAGCCTTGCAATCATGGCAGCAGCAGGCAAGGTATTTGCAGCCAGGCTTGCCGGCCTGGTTGTACTCGGCCCGGACGGCGAATCGATCGGTCGTGTGCGCGACGTCGTCATCACGGTCCGTATCGGACGCCAGCAACCCCGCGTTCTCGGTCTGGTGATCGAAATGTTCACGCGCAAACGTATTTTCGTTCCGATGCTCCGCGTGACGGCCATCGAACCGAGTGCGGTCACCCTCACCACGGGCAACGTCAGTCTGCGGCGTTTCAACCAGCGCCCGGGCGAAGTGCTCGCTCTGGCGCAGGTACTCGATTCGCATGTGCGCGTGGACGACCCGGAACTCGAGGAGCTTCACGGCGTCGACACGATTGTGGTCGACCTCGGGATCGAATCGACTCGAACCCGCGACTGGGTCGTCTCGAAGGTCGCGGTTCGCGGCCATCGTGGACGCCTCGGTCGACGCGCGGCGATTCACATCGTCGACTGGCAGCACGTCGCGGGCCTCACGCAGAGCGATCTCTCACTCCCCGGTCAGGGCGTCGCTCACCTCCTTCTGCAGTACGAAGGCATGCGACCCGCCGATGTCGCCAACGCCATGCGCGAACTGCCGGAGAAGCGCCGTCACGAACTGGCCGTGGCCCTCGACGACGAACGCCTTGCCGACGTCGTCCAGGAACTGCCGGCGGACGACCAGACCGATCTGCTGATGCACTTGGAAGTCGAACGTGCCGCCGATCTACTCGAGGCCATGGATCCCGACGACGCCGCCGACCTGTTGGGCGAGCTGCCCGAGACCGAAGCCGAATCACTGCTGCAGTTGATGGACCCTCAGGATTCCGAACCTGTTCGACGCCTGCTCGAGCACTCCCCGGACACTGCCGGTGGTCTGATGACGCCCGAACCGGTAGTACTGACGGCCTCGACGACCGTCGCCGAGGCCCTTGCCCGCGCCCGCAACTACGACGTGACCCCGGCGCTGTCGAGCATGGTCTTCGTCGTACGTCCGCCGACCGCGACTCCGACCGGGCGGTATCTCGGATGCGTCCACTTGCAGAAGCTTCTCCGCGAGCCTCCCGCGAGCCTGGTCGGCGGAATACTCGACACCGATATGCCCAGGTTGGCTCCGGATGACTCGTTGGCGTCGGTCACCCGATATTTCGCTACCTACAACTTGGTGTGCGGGCCGGTCGTGGACGACGAGAATCACCTGATCGGGGCCGTCACGGTCGACGACGTGCTCGATCACCTCCTGCCGGAAGACTGGCGCGAGGATTACTCCGACGACGAGGAACTACTCCGATGAGCGAACGGGCGTCGAGCACGACCGCACGGCAACGACTGGAAACGCCTCGCGGAAGCCGCCGGTTCAATCTCGATTTCGACGTCGAAGCTGTCGGACGCGTCAGTGAACGCATCGCCCGCTTCCTCGGTACCGGGCGTTATCTCGCGATCCAGACGATCATCGTGATCGTCTGGATCCTGATCAACGTGTTCGCGGTGGCTCTGCAGTGGGACCCGTACCCGTTCATTCTTCTGAACCTGGCCTTCTCCACCCAGGCCGCCTACGCGGCGCCGCTGATCCTGCTGGCACAGAACCGTCAGGAGAATCGCGACCGGGTCTCGCTCGAGGAGGACCGCTCGCGCGCCGAGCAAACCAAGGCGGATACCGAATTCCTCGCCCGTGAACTCGCAGCTCTGCGTATTGCCGTCGGCGAGGTCGCCACCCGCGACTACCTGCGGCGCGAGCTCGAAGAGATCAAGTCGATCCTTGCTGCCGACGGCGAACCGACCCCGAAGAAGAAGCACCGTGACTCGAATACTGCGAAACAAAGTCACAACTAGCTGAGCGTTCGCTGAGTTTTGCTGCACGCACCGTGACCGATATGTAACGTAAGTCACAGCAATATGGATATCACGGTGGGTACTCCGGAGCGGGAGCGCCAGCAAAGGGGAATCGTGCGAGTACGCGGAATGATTGCAGCATCCACACTGGTGGGGGGACTGCTTGTCGTAACAGGTCCAGCGGCCCTCACGGCCGGAAGCGCACCGTCCGGTGGGTCGCAGGTCCCCATCGCCCTCGCAGGCTCCGCCTCCGCTGCGCAGCCGGACTCTGTCGACTTCCTCCCGACGCCCCGCACCGTCCGAACGCAACGATCGGCCCCACCCAGCGATACGGTCGCCGGCGCTCCGGCAGCGCCCAACGCCGCGGCCGTCGTCCTCACCTCTCTGGGCATCCCCGAGATCGTTCTGAACGCGTACCGCTCCGCCGAACTGGTGATGATGACCGAGGCGCCGGGTTGCGGCATCCCCTGGCATCTCCTGGCCGGGATCGGACGCATCGAATCCGGTCACGCCAACGGCGGCAAGACGACCTCGGTGGGAACGACGGTCACCCCGATCCTCGGACCCGTCCTCGACGGCCGTCTGGCGGGCAACGAAGTCATTCGAGACACGGACAAGGGCGCGATCGACGGCGACCCCACTCACGACCGCGCCGTCGGGCCGATGCAGTTCATTCCGGCCACCTGGGCCGGATATGCCAGCGACGGTAACGGGGACGGAATCAAGGACCCCAACAACGTCTTCGACGCGGCGCTCTCGGCAGCGAAGTACCTCTGCAGCGGCGGACTCAACCTGCGCGACGTCGCCCAGGAGACCAAAGCTGTTCTGCGATACAACAACTCGGCCGCTTACGCAGCGAACGTGATCATGTGGTCGACGGCCTACAAGAACGGCGTCATCCCTTCCGGTCAGCTGCCGTACACCTCCGGCATCAACACCGGCAGCTCGGCGATCAACGCCGCCGCCTCGGCGGACTCCGCAGCTTCGGCCGTTCTCGCTGCTGCTGCCGCTACCGACCCGGCGGCCGGTGACAAGGAATCTGCGTCGACGACGCCGACCCCGACCACCACTCCTCTCTTCCCCGGCCTGCCCGACATGCCGGCGCTCTCACCCGAAATCCAGGCACTGATCCCACCTGGAGTCATGCCGACCAGCCCCACTCCGGGACCCGACGCCGCCCGGAACGCAGCTCCCGGTCCGATCATCCCGCTCCCCGTCCTCACCTCACGGGGTCTCGTCTGGCCGATTCTGACGGCTGAGGGATGGCGCTGGCCCGACGACATGTGTGTGATCCTTCCGGACCCCGCAGCACTGGACGCCTTGCAGGACGGCATCCTTCTGCCGTGCACCGTCCCGGGCATGGCAGTGGCCGCCACGGCACCCGTCACCACCGACGCAGCCCCCGCGGAATCTTCGCCGCCCGCCGCGCCCGCGCCTGAGCCAGCTCCGGCACCCGCCCCGGCTCCCGCGCCGGAGCCCGCCCCGGCGCCTGCGCCGGCATTCGTTCCGTTCTTCCCGGGCCTGCCCGGCATGCCCGCTCTGTAACCGAAAAATCACGAAAGAACAGTGCATATGCCCCAAACTGCCCTTCTAGATCACGGTTGAATAACGGAAACGCAACAAATCAGGTAGCCTCGACTCCGTCAGTTGAACGGAAAACCTCCTCGCGGAGGTTCAGGAGGCATACACAGTGGGTCGGCACAGCAAGAAGACAGATTCGCACATCCGTCGAAATTCGGTCATCGCGCTCACCGGACTCATCCCTATCGGACTCGTCACCGCAGCCAACACGGCCGGCGCCGCTCCCAAGGTTCCGTTCTTCAACACCAGCTCCGCAGAAACGGTGGACACTGCCGCGCAAGCCACGCAGGAACCGCAAGCCCAGATTCTGCCCGCCGTCGAAGCAATCGCCGAACCGGCACCCGCCCCCGCGCCGGAGCCCGCACCGTTGGCTCCCGTGCAGGCGACTCCCCCGCTCCCCGCCTCCATGGCCGAGGGCGCACTCGGAATCCCGAGCGTGAGCGTCGCCGCGTACCAGAACGCCGAGCGAATCCTCGCCGTCGAGAAGCCCAACTGCAACATGCACTGGACACTCCTCGCCGGAATCGGTCGCGTCGAATCGGGCCACGCGAACGACGGCAAGGACGCCGACGCGAACGGCAACCTCTACAAGCCCGTGATCGGCCTGCCGCTCAACGGCAGCCTGCCCGGCCAGGCCGTCATCATGGACACCGACGGCGGCGCCCTCGACGGCGACACCGTCTACGACCGCGCCGTCGGCCCCATGCAGTTCATTCCGTCCACCTGGAACCAGTACGCCGGCGACGGCAACGGTGACGGAATCGCCGACCCCCAGAACCTTTTCGACTCCGCACTGACCACCGGCAAGTACCTGTGCGACGGCGGACTCGACATGCAGGACGTCACCCAGGTTGCCTCCGCGATCCACCGCTACAACAACTCGGCCGCCTACGTCGCCAACGTTCTGGCCTGGTCGCTCGGGTACTCCACCGGCATCGTGCCCGCCGCATCGGACCTGCCGCGCATCCACTGACCTACCTGGACTTACCATGGAGTCATGTCTGTACTGACCGAGTCCGACGTTCGCTCCGCGCTCGCGCGAGTTCTGGACCCAGAGATCCGCAAACCCATCACCGAACTGGGGATGGTCAAGGGGATCACTCTCTCCAGTGACAACAGCGTCGACATCGGCATCTATCTCACGACCGCCGGTTGCCCGATGCGCACCGAGATCACCGAACGCGTCACCAAGGCCGTCGCCGACGTCGCCGGTGTCGGCGCGATCCGCGTCGAACTCGACGTCATGGACGACGCTCAGCGAACCGAGCTCCGCAAGTCGCTTCGCGGCGATTCCGCCGAGCCCGTCATCCCGTTCGCCCAGCCGGGTTCACTCACCCGCGTCTACGCCGTGGCCTCCGGCAAGGGCGGCGTCGGAAAGTCCAGTGTGACAGTCAATCTCGCGGCAGCCATGGCTGCTCGCGGATTGTCCGTCGGTGTCCTCGACGCGGATATCTACGGTCACTCCATCCCCCGCATGCTCGGTACCGACGCCAAGCCGACTCAGGTCGAGCGCATGATCATGCCGCCCGTCGCACACGACGTGAAGATGATCTCCATCGCGCAGTTCACCCAGGGCAACACTCCCGTCGTCTGGCGCGGCCCCATGCTGCACCGCGCGCTCCAGCAGTTCCTCGCCGACGTGTTCTGGGGCGATCTGGACGTGCTGCTGCTCGATCTGCCGCCCGGCACCGGTGACATCGCAATCTCGGTGGCTCAGCTCATCCCGAGTGCGGAAATCCTCGTCGTCACCACACCGCAGCAGGCTGCCGCCGAGGTCGCCGAGCGCGCCGGCGCCATCGCCCTGCAGACCCGTCAGCGCGTCGCCGGCGTCGTCGAGAACATGTCGTGGCTCGAACTTCCCGACGGCACCCGCATGGACGTCTTCGGTGAAGGCGGCGGGCAGACCGTCTCCGATCGCCTCACGAAGGCCGTCGGAGCCAAGGTTCCGCTTCTCGGACAGATTCCGCTGGATCCGTCCGTCCGCGAGGCAGGCGACGCCGGGACGCCGATCGTTCTCAGTGCTCCCGATTCACCCGCCGCGATCGCACTCAAGGACATCGCCGACAAGTTGGCCGTCCGTCAGCGTGGGCTGGCCGGAATGTCGCTCGGTATCAATACGGTTCGCAACCTGTAGAACGCCCTCATACGAAAGGGCGCCTGTCACCGATCGGTGACAGGCGCCCTTTCGTATGTCGAATCTAGGTTGCGTCGAAGTCCACAGGAGGACGTTCGCCCGCGGTGAGTGGCTTGTCCTTCGACAGCGTCTTCGGCTCCTGCACTCCACTCTGCGGCTTCTTGTCGAAGTTGCCCGTGAAGATGGAGTCGTCGCCGTCGAGAAGGTGTTGGGTGATCACGGCGCGCGGCGTCATCCCGCGCAGCTTGTTCAGATCTGCGAGTGGTTTACGCAGATCCTCGAAATCGGTACCCAGTTCTTCCTTGAGCTGATTGGAAGCGCCCGAAGCATATTCGCGCACCTGCCTCAGGGATTTCGTGACCCAGGAGACCGCACCAGGAAGCCGCTCAGGTCCCAAGATGACCAGAGCCGCTACGAGGAGGATCATGAACTCGCCCCAACCGATGTTGCCAAACACAGGGTCAGCCTACTGTGTGCTCGCTCGGTGCGCGCATGTCCGGATCAACCTCACAGGAAGATCGCAGGGTCCGATCAGTCGGACACCGGCGTGACCGAAATGTCGACCTGCCGTCCGTCGCGGATCAACTGGACGTTGACCGGCTGATCGACAGTCGTCGCGTTGACGGCAACCACCAATTCGTCGGCACTGGTGACCGGGCGGTCACCGACCTTGACGATGACGTCACCCTCGACGATCCCCGCACGTTGCGCTGGGCTGCCATCGCGGACGTTGGCCACGGCAGCGCCGCTGGTCGCGTCGTTGACCGCGGTACGGGCATTCACGCCGATGTCGGGATGATGAACCTTGCCGTCGCGGATGATGGTCTGCGCCACCTCGGTGACCGTGTCGATCGGAATCGCGAAGCCGAGCCCGACCGAACCACCGGACTCGCTGAGCATTGCGGTGTTGATGCCGATGACGCGGGCTTCGTCGTCGACGAGCGCACCACCGGAGTTGCCGTGGTTGATCGCCGCGTCGGTCTGAACGGCGTCGATGACGGCGTTGGTGTCGGTGCCTTCACCCGACAACCGCAGCGGCCGATTCAACGCACTGACGATTCCGCGAGTGACGGTCTTGCTCAACCCGAGCGGTGAGCCGACGGCGACGACGTCGTCACCTACCTGGACGTCTTCGGATTTTCCGAGCTGGGCGACCGTCAGATTGTTGGCCGAGACTTTGAGCACCGCGAGGTCTGTCTTGACGTCTCGGCCGACGATCTGGGCGTCGGTCTTGGTTCCGTCGGAGAAGATCACCTGGATCTTCGCGTCTTGTGCCGGCGGTACGGCCGAGGAGATCACGTGGTTGTTGGTGACGATGTATCCCTCACCCGAGATGACAACACCGGATCCGGTACTTCCCTGGTCACCGACGGCGACCTGAATCGACACCACGGAAGGCAGCACCGCGTCGGCGACCTTCGCCACCTGCGACTCCGGCTGTTCGCCGCCGCCGGATTGAACGAGCGTGACACGTGAGCTGGTGAGCGAACTGCGATCGGCAGTGATGACCGTGGCGAGTAACCCGCCGACGAGCGCGATGACCAACGCCATGCCTGCAAGCGCGGCCAGTGCCGAAGGGGCGACCTTGCGACCGAACAACAACTCACGCACATCGAGTTTCTGGGCGGGAGGCAACTGCACCGGCGCCTCGGACGCTGCTGGATTTCCCAGTGAGACCGCGGATTCAGGATCGCGCCACGGATCGCTCGGCGGTTCTTCGTCGGGAGTGCTGTCGGCCGACGCCTCGGGATCGCGACCGATCGACTCGGTTGCGTCTGCGGGTCGACCGAACGCTTCGGCCAGAACCGGATCCGGAGTCCCGATCACGACGTCGGAAGACGGGGTCGATCGCGCGGCAACCGGAGTGAACGAGCCCTCGACTCCGCTCGGCCGACCGAACACCTGGCGCGAGGCCGGATCGATCTGAGGTCGGTACACCGGGCGGGGGTCGAGTACCGGCGCATCTGCCGGTCGATCCACCGAACCGTTTGCCGAAGAATCCGAGCTCACTCCGGAGTGCCCCCTTTTTCCGTCAGTCACGTCGTCCAGTATCACTGATCCGCGCCGGGAAGCAGGCGCGCGGCGTCATTTGCGCCAGCGACGGGACAACCGCTTGCTGATGGTGGAGAAGCCCGCAGGCTGATTACCGACGGAACTGTCGGCGTTTTCCGAATTTGGTCCGGTACTCGGACTGTTGCACGAGGGAATCTGACTGAGAAGTCCCACCAGGGACAACGGCATCGTCATCTCGCCGCTTCGACGCAGTGCACCACGTGCCTGCTGCTGAGCATCGACGGCCGCAGCGCACTCGGCGCAGATCGAGATGTGATGCGAGGCCCGCAAGTAGGCCTGCATTCGGAGTTCCCCGTCGACGTAGGCAGCGATTGCCTCGCTGGCCAGATGTTCGGTCGAACCGAACTGGCGATGTGCCCGCGCCTCCGTCATTCGTCCCTCCAGGTGATTGACCACGTCCCGCTCTGTAGCTCGAACCCGACCGTCAGAAACCGACGAGTTCGGATTCGGCTGCGCGCTGCGCTGCCAGATGATCACGAATCGCCTGTCGCCCACGATGGATACGGCTACGAACCGTTCCGAGCTTCACTCCCAGTGTGGCACCGATTTCCTCGTATGACAGACCTTCGATGTCACAGAGCACGACAGCAGCGCGAAATTCAGGTGCGAGTGAGTCGAGCGCGGCCTGCAGACCTGCGTCGAGGCGCGCGTCGTGGTAGATCTGCTCGGGGTCCGGGCCGGGTGAGGGAACACGGTCGTAGTCCTCGGGCAGTGCTTCCATACGGATGCGGTTGCGTCGGCGAACCATGTCGAGGAACAGATTTGTCGTGATGCGGTGCAGCCAGCCCTCGAACGTTCCGGGCTGATAATCGGAGAGCGAGCGGAACACCCGAATGAAGGTGTCCTGCGTCAAGTCCTCGGCGTCCTGGGCATCGCCTGACAACCGGTAAGCCAGGCGGTACACCCGGTCACCATGTTGACGCACGAGTTCGTCCCAAGACGGCATGGAGGACTTCTCACCAGTTGCATCGAACACAGCTGTGCCGATCAATTCGGAATCCACAGCCGATTCCGTCGTCAAAACTTCCGACTCTCGAGGGCGAGGCTCGTCGTTGACCTGGTAAATAAGTTGATCCTCCTGCTCGGGATCGCGTAGTTCGATCACCGCGTTGTCCGAATCACGTGATGCGCGATATTCGGGAGAACCAGCCGATGCTGTGATTTGTTCCCGATCACCGAGCTGCGAAAGACCAACTTGGTAGAAATCGATACCGCCGTGCGATCTTCGATCCGGCGATGTATACACCTTTTCTCATCGCGGTGTGCACGCCATATGAGGAGCCTGAGGGATTCCTGAGAATCCTGGTGACTGCGCGCCTTGCAGCGACAATCCGAACCGCCCGATAACCTCATGAGCGTGACCCACGCCGAACAGATACTCCGCCACGTCGAGGACGTAGTTTCCGAGGACGAGATTTTGACCGCGGCGCGAGATCGAGCGCTGGATCTCGGAGCCCATCCGGTGACGCCTGCCGTCGGCGCGACTCTCGCGATGTTCGCGAGAATGCTCGACGCGAAGACGGCCGTCGAGGTGGGTACCGGAGCCGGCGTGAGCAGCCTGTGGCTTCTGCACGGAATGCGTGACGACGGCGTTCTGACCACGATCGACAGCGAACCCGAACATCAGCGTGCAGCCAAGCTGACCTTTCGCGAAAGCGGCATCGCTCCGGCACGCACTCGCCTGATCAACGGACGGGCTCTCGATGTCCTTCCCCGTCTCGCCGACGGTGGCTACGACCTGGTCTTCGTCGACTGCGCCGCAATCGACCACCCGCATTACGTCCGCGAAGGTGTCCGGTTGCTGCGCTCCGGCGGTGTCATCGTTCTGCACAACGCCCTCGCCGACGGCCGCGTTGCCGACAGCTCCGCCCGCGACGCGACAACTGTCGCGGTCCGAGAAGCGGCAAAGGCCGTAACCGAGGACGAGCGACTCATTCGAGTCCTGCTCCCCCTCGGCGACGGCCTCCTCTGCGCGAGCAAGCTCTAGATCCAGACGCCCTTACCGATGGCGACGACGCCGCCCTGACTGACGGCGAATCGTTCGCGGTCACGTTCGAGGTCGACACCGATGATTTCGCCGTCACCGACGACGACGTTCTTGTCGAGGATGGCACGCCGCACGACGGCGCCCTTGCCGATGCGCACACCCGGCATCAGCACACTGCCCTCGACCGTCGCGCCGTCTTCGATCATGACGTTGGAACTGAGCACCGAATTGCGCACGGTCGCGGCAGAGAGGATCGACCCCGCACCGACCACCGATTCCTGTGCGAGTCCGCCCTTCACGAACTTGGCGGGCGCGAGATTCTCGGTGGCGCCGCGGATGGGCCAGCGGCGGTTGTAGAGGTTGAAGATCGGGTGCACCGACACGAGGTCCATGTGAGCGTCGTAGAAGGCGTCGAGGGTACCGACGTCACGCCAGTAACCGCGGTCGCGATCGGTGGCACCGGGAACGACGTTGTCCTTGAAGTCGTAGACCGACGCCTCACCCGCAGCGACCAAGGCGGGAATGATGTCGCCGCCCATGTCGTGATCGGAATCGGAGTTCTCCGAATCGGCGCGGATGGCGTCCACGAGCACCTTGGTGGTGAACACATAGTTACCCATGGACGCGAACGTCGAATTGGGGTCGTCCGGTGTCCCGGGAGGATGGGCGGGCTTCTCGAGGAACTGGGTGATGCGTCCGGACTCGTCGCTGTCGATGCAGCCGAAAGCAAAAGCCTCGCTTCGCGGTACACGAATACCGGCGACCGTCACCCCTGCCCCGGATTCGATGTGGTGCTGCACCATCTGTTCCGGATCCATCCGGTACACGTGGTCGGCACCGAAAACCACGATGTACTCGGGGTCCTCGTCGTAAACGAGATTGAGCGACTGCAGGATTGCATCGGCGCTGCCGGTGTACCAGCGCGGCCCGAGCCGCTGCTGGGCCGGGACCGGAGTGATGTACTCACCCGCGAACCCGGACAATCGCCACGTCTGCGAAATGTGGCGGTCGAGTGAATGTGACTTGTATTGCGTCAACACACAAATACGCAGATATCCCGCGTTGACAAGGTTGCTCAACACGAAGTCGATAAGTCGATATGCACCTCCGAAGGGCACTGCGGGCTTCGCTCTGTCCGCGGTCAGCGGATACAAGCGTTTGCCCTCGCCCCCGGCGAGCACGATTCCAAGCACATGCGGCTGGCTTCTCACACCGCTAACCTATCCGCACTGGTGAACTCCCGCTAGCGAAGCAGTCCGAGAGGTCCGATCGTGTCCCCTCCAGGCGGACGGGGTTACGTTCGATCGGTAGCCGGATCGACCACGGGCGGTTAGGTTTAGCGCGTGCGAGTCGCGATGATGACCAAGGAATACCCGCCGGAGATCTACGGCGGCGCAGGAGTACACGTAACCGAGCTTGTCGCTCAGATGAAGCGGTTGTGCGAGGTCGACGTGCACTGCATGGGCGCCCCGCGCGAAGGCGCGATCGTCCACTCACCCGACCCCGCTCTCGCCGGATCCAACCCCGCCTTGACGACGCTCTCCACCGAGCTGCGGATGGCGGATGCCGCAGCCGGCGTCGACATCGTCCACTCCCACACCTGGTACACCGGACTGGCCGGGCATCTCGCCTCGGCGCTCTACGACGTACCGCACATCCTCACTGCCCACTCACTCGAGCCCAGACGCCCGTGGAAGGCCGAACAGCTAGGTGGTGGCTATCGGATCTCGTCGTGGTCCGAACGCAACGCCGTCGAGCACGCAGACGCGATCATCGCCGTCAGTTCCGGTATGCGACTCGACGTCCTCGACGCGTACCCCGCTGTCGATCCGAGTCGCGTGCACGTCGTACGCAACGGAATCGACACCGAGGTTTGGCATCCCGGTGGAGCGGCACCGGGAGCGCAGTCCGCACTCGCGTCGATCGGCGTCGACCCGGCGAAACCCGTCGTGGCCTTTGTCGGACGGATCACGAGACAAAAGGGCGTCGGGCACCTCGTCGCAGCAGCACACCACTTCGATCCGGAGATTCAACTCGTGCTGTGCGCCGGTGCGCCCGATACACCGGAGATCGCCGCCGAGACCGAGAAGGCGGTGGCCGAACTCGCCAGGCACCGGGGCAATGTCTTCTGGGTGCGCGAAATGCTACCCACGGAGCAGATCAGGGAAATACTCTCGGCAGCAACGGTATTCGTCTGCCCTTCGGTCTACGAGCCCCTCGGGATCGTCAATCTCGAAGCCATGGCGTGCGAGACCGCCGTGGTCGCTTCCGATGTCGGCGGCATCCCCGAGGTGGTCGCCGACGGCGTGACCGGACGACTCGTGCACTACAACGCCTACGAGCCGATCGCATTCGAGGAGTCACTCGCGGCCACCGTCAATGCCGTTGTCGCCGACCGAGAAGGCGCAGACGCGATGGGTCGTGCAGGCAGAATCCGTGCGATCGACGAGTTCTCCTGGGCCGAAATAGCCAAGCAGACGCTCGAGGTCTACGCGGACGCCGTCACGAGACGCTGATCCGCGTCAGATCTTGCGATAGGTCGAGACCGTCGCCGACGCGGTGACGGTGCTCGGCTGTGGCAGTTTCGCCACGGCGGCAGCCAGATCGGCGGGCGTCAGGTGTCTCGCCGACGGTCCCATCCCCACCAGGTCGAGAACATCCTGGTGCGAGAGCGACATCGTGAACTCGACCTCGTCGCTACTCACGCGCTCGAAATAGCCGGCCATCGACGATTCGAGACGTTCCACCTTGCGATCGTCGACCTTGACCATTGCGAGAATGTCGATCAGCTCACGCAGATGCCTGTCAGTGGGCGTCAAGACCACCAGAACGCCGTCATCGGCGAGAATTCGATGGGACTGCGGACCGTTGCGTGGTGCGAACACACAGAGCACGTGAGAGAGCGCTCCGTCCCGAATCGGCAGTGGTTGCCAGACGTCCGCGACGATCGAGCCGATCCTTTCGTGGACCTTCGCTGCTCGCCGTGCCGCAAATTTGGACACGTCCAAGGCTATCGCCCGAGAATCGGCAAGCGAATCCACGACGTGTGCGAGGTATTGTCCTGTGCCTGCACCGATTTCGACAATCCGCGCCGGTTCCGACCCTGCCGTCGTCACGCAGGCCCGCGAGACGGCATCCATCAGCGGACCGAAGTGGCCGGCGCCGAGCAACCGTGCACGCGCGGCGATCATCTCGGCACTGTCGCCGGTGAACTTCGTGGCACCGCCACTGATCAGGCTCACGTAGCCCTGGCGAGCGACGTCGAATCGATGTCCGCGGTCGCACTCGACGGCGCCGTCCACCAATTCCAACTCGGCAGCACACTGCGGGCAGGACAGAAGATCGATCACGGTGGCAAGCATTGATCCGTCCTTTCGGCTACCGGTGGTGCGCACACACTTCAGGCCCCGTACCGAATCGGATACGGAGCCTGCGTGCAATCACGTGCTGTTGTTCGTACTGCTACAACCTGGACCCGACTAGCTGGTGACGTTCGTGAGTTCCACACCGAGCGCTGCAGCTTCATCCGGGGTCAGCTCGACGACGAGGCGTCCGCCACCCTCGAGTGGAACCCGCATGACGATTCCTCGTCCCTCTTTGGTTGCTTCGAGGGGACCGTCCCCGGTCCGGGGCTTCATGGCCGCCATCCTCTGCTCCCTCCAGATCTGCGCTGCATTGCTCTGCGCCTCGACTAACGGTGCGCCCCGCCAACAATCAGCGAGGCTCGTACCCTCCATTGTTCCCTATGGATGCGGGAACCGGGAATCTGAGTCACATTTAGGGGTGTTCAGTCGACCGTCACACCTGCGCCGGAACCCAGCAATCAGCCACGTGATCGTCGACCATTCCGGTAGCCTGCATGAGCGCATAAGCCGTGGTAGGACCCACAAACTTGAACCCGCGCCGCTTGAGTTCCTTGGCCATGGCAGTCGACTCGGGAGTGACCGCCGGAACCTCTGCAATTGATGTCAGTCTTCTGGTGCGTCGAGGCGGCGAGAACGACCAGAGTAACGAATCGAGGTCCAGATCGGGTGAATTCACGAGCACTCGGGCGTTGGAAATCGTCGCCTCGATCTTCGCGCGATTGCGGACGATCGCGGCATCGGAGAGCAGTCTCTCCACGTCCGCAACTCCGTACGCTGCGACCTTGTCCGGATCGAACCCGTCGAAGGCTTCGCGAAACGCCTCGCGTTTACGCAGAATCGTGATCCACGACAGTCCCGATTGGAATGCTTCGAGGGCGAGCCGCTCGAACAGTTCGTCGCGCCCGTGCAGCGGACGCCCCCACTCCTCGTCGTGATAGTCGCGGTACAGCGTGTCACCGGGCGTCTCGACCACCCAGCCGCACCGAACCAGTCCGTCTGTCATCAGCCCTGGGAATCCTTCGATTCGGATTCGGTCGCAGGCGCCTCCTGCGATGCTTCGGCCTTGGCCGGAGCATCCGCCTTCACCAGGACCTCAGACCGCTCGTCACGGCCCAGTTGTGCACGCAGAGAATCGATTTCCAACCCGAGGCGATGCAGGGCCCAATCCACTTCACTCGCCTTGTAGCCGCGCAGCACCTGCTGAAAACGCAGAGCGTCGACATCCGCACCGGTGACATCCTCTGCCGGGAGTACGGTCGCCGTCGTGCCAGGAGGCAGCGGCGGCAGCTCTTCCGAGCGCCCGAACACAGCACTGGCGGCGAGGAAGATCATCGCGCCGACCAGTGCCATGACAATCAGGTACAGGAGGATCGTCATCATGGACCGATACTCCCATACCCGAGTGTGAGCGGTCAGACCCCCGCGGTGCGCACTATCGAATTCATCGGGGGTCGATCGAGCAGCGATACCTCCGTGGTCTCGGGCACGAAAGAATCACCGTCGACCAGGAATTGGGTCAACCCCGCGCCCGAATCCTCGATCCCGCACCGCCTGAGCATCGTTCCGATGATCTGCCGACTCATCACGCCGAGATCGGCGAGCGGCCGGTTGCGATGCTTGCGCACACCGAGATTGACCTGACCGATCGCCGCCAGTCCCAACGTGTCGTACGTGTCGAGCAGCAAGCCGATCTCGACGCCGTAGCCGGGGGCGAACGGGACAGCCGAGAGCAACTCACGGGTGCCGGCGTATTCACCGCCGAGTGGTTGCAGTACGGACGTGAGTTCGGGCCGCAGCGCAGCCAACATGGGCCGCGCAACCAATTCCGTGACTCGTCCGCCGCCATTGGCGTCTTCCGTGCCGCTCACGCGCAGCGGGCGGCGGTAGTAACCCTTCACCAGATGGATGCCGTCCACCGTGAGCAACGGGCCCAGCAGTTTGGGCACGAACGCCGGATCGGGATTGATGAGGTCGGAATCGACGAATGCGATCAGATCGCCCGTCGTTGCGGCGACCGAACGCCAGAGCACCTCACCTTTGCCTGCGGTCGGCGGGATGGACGGAACTGCGCTCTCACGACTGATCACCGTCGCTCCGGCCGCGCGCGCACGCTCGGCAGTACGGTCGGTGGAACCGGAATCGAGAACGATCAATTCGTCGACCAAGCCCCCGAGCAAGGGATGAATGGTGTCGACCACCGCAGCAACGGTGTCTTCTTCGTTGAGCGCGGGCAACACCACCGAGACGGTTCGGCCGCCCTTCGCCCGTTCGAGTTCGGCGACCGTCCAACTCGGATGGTCCCAACTGTTGGCTTCTGCCCATACGCGGGTCGGGCCCGCACCGGTGATACTCATGCCAGACCTCGAACCGTACGTACCGGGGCGCGGCGTCCCTGGATCGCGGCCACCATGTCGACTACTCGACGGGTGGACGCCACCTCGTGAACACGGAACACCCGGGCGCCGCCCGCCGCGGCCATTGCTGTCGCTGCCAATGTTCCCTCCAACCTCTCGGAAAGCTCCACACCAAGAGTCTCCCCGATGAAGTCCTTATTACTCAGCGCCATCAGCACTGGCCACCCGGTGTTTACAAGAACGTCCACTTTCCGCAACAACTCGAGCCCGTGGAAGGTGTTCTTACCGAAATCGTGGGTGGGATCGATCAGAATCGCATCGCGCGGAACTCCGAGCGCCAAGGCGCGTTCTGCTGCCGACACCACCTCGGTGACCACATCTGCGACGACGTCGTCGTAGCGGACACGGTGGGGGCGCGTGCGCGGAACTGCGCCGCCGGTGTGCGAGCAGACGATTCCGGCACCCGTCTCGGCGGCGACCACGACGAGTTCGGGATCCGCACCAGCCCACGTGTCGTTGATCAGGTCGGCACCTTCGTCGCGTGCCAGCCGTGCGACGCCACTTCGCCAGGTGTCGACGCTGATGATCAACTCGGGGTACTTGGCTCTGATCGCGGCGACGAACGGAACGACTCGCCTGACCTCTTCGTCGGCGTCGACGAGGTCACCGGGCCCGGCTTTCACTCCCCCGATGTCCACCAGATCGGCGCCTTCGTCGACGGCCCGATCGACGGCAGCCATCGCTGCCGAGTCCGAGAACGTCGCGCCCTGGTCGTAGAAGGAATCGGGAGTGCGGTTGACGATCGCCATCACCAATGCACGGTCGACCGCGACCGGACGCCCACACAGGGTGGGCGCCGGGCCTGGCTGCGCGGTCGAACCGGAGAGTGAAGACATGCCACTCATACTGGCATGACGGAACTCGGTCTAGCCCTTGGGTACCGAGCCTGCCGCGACCTTTCCGACGTATTCGTCGTACGAGTCCACATAACCACCCTCGCGGCCTTCGAGAACGTGCAGAGTGTCGGCGCCGACGTCGTAACCTTCGTTGCGCAATTCCACCTTGCGCGACTTGAAAGTGCTGGTGTGTTCGAGTGAGTCGACGATGCGGATGAACAGCGGGACCGCGTAGTTGGGGAGCTTGCCGTAGAGGTGAGCCGCGACTTCGGTGCCCTCGAAACTCCCGCCGTCCCGCAGCTTGACCGCTGCCATGCCCGCGCGACCGTCGGTGCCCGGAATCTCGACGCCGTAGACAACTGCTTCCTCGACGGCCGGGTGCGAACTCAGCGCGCCCTCGACCTCCGTGGTGGCTACGTTCTCACCCTTCCACCGGAAGGTGTCACCGAGGCGGTCGACGAAGGCGACGTGGCCCCATCCCTGCTTGCGCACCAGGTCTCCGGTGTCGAACCAGGTGTCGTCGTCCTTGAATCCGCCACGTACCAGCTTGCTGTTGCTCGCCGCTTCGTCGGTGTAGCCGTCGAAAGGTGCTCGGTCGGTGACTTTGGACAGTAGGAGCCCGACCTGACCCGTGGAAACCTTGCGCAGTCGACCATCGGCTCCCCGCAACGCTTTTCCGGTGTTCTCGTCGAACTCCACCACGGCGTGCGGCAACGGGCAGATACCTGCTGTCTTGTCCACGTTGAGTGCGTTGACGAACGCGATGTTGCATTCGCTCGCACCGTAGAACTCGGCGACGCGGGGAATGCCGAACCGCGCAGTGAACTCGGCCCAGATCTCCGGGCGCAGACCGTTACCCACCATCAGCCGAACTGCGTTGTCGCTGTCGGTCGGCTTGGCCGGCTGGTTGAGCAGATAGCGGCACAGTTCACCGATGTAGGTGAATGCGGTCGCCTTGTTGAGTGCGATGTCGTCCCAGAACCGCGAGGCGGAGAACTGACGTCCGATCGCGATGGTCGCACCGGACGCGAGCACCGACGACAGCGATACCGTCAACGCGTTGTTGTGATAGAGCGGCAGGCAGCAGTACAGAGTGTCCGAGCCCCGCAAGCGCACGCCCATCAACCCGAGACCGGACATCGACTTCAACCAGCGGAAGTGAGTCATCAAGCTCGCCTTGGGCATTCCGGTGGTGCCCGAGGTGAAGATGTAGAACGCCTTCTCCTCCGCCAGCACCTCGGCGGTGACCGCCGGGTTGGCCGGATCAGCCGTCTTCGCCAGATCGGAGAGTTCGCTGACAAGAAGTTGATCGGGCCCGGTAAATCCGGCGGGCAACGATTCGAGGGCTTCCTCGCACTCGTCGGCGACCACCAGGACGCGAGCGTCGAGCAGCGTAAGGCTGTGTGCCAGAACGTCGTCGCGCTGGTTGTAGTTCAGCATTCCTGCCGCGGCACCGAGCTTGACGGCAGCGAGTGCAACCAACAGGGCTTCAGGAGTGTTCTTTGCCAGAACGCCGACGACGTCTCCGCGGTCGACGCCTCGGCCACGAAGTACATCCGCGTAGCGATTGACCAGTTCGTTGGCCTCCGCGTAACTGGTCGCGTGGCCCTCGAACCGGATGAACGGGCGCGACGGGTGCGCGTGCGCGGCCTTCTGGAAGATCAACCCGATCGATTCCTTGGCCGAAGGCTTGCGTGTGAGCCCGGCGGCCCCCCGCGCCAGGATCGGCACCTCGGTGATCATCGACGGCAGTTTTGCCGCCAGATCCAGCAGGCCGACGGTCGAACGGGCTTCCGAACTCATGGCTCCCCTAACACGTATCCGGCGCCCATTCGGCCGCCCAGTCTGCGGCCACCTTACTGCACGGTAATAAAGCCCGCCATGCCCCAGGTCAGCCTTTCACGCACGCGTCGAGCGCGGCCTCCACATCCGTTCTCACCAGCAGGGTGTCCAGCGCCTGACGCCCGACGAAGCCGGTCCCGTCGAGCTTGTTCAGCCACTCGAGCAGGCCGGTGAAGTGTCCGACGGGATCGAGCATCACCACCGGCTTCTCGTGCATCCCCAGGTAACCCGCGGTCCACGTCTCGAACAGCTCCTCCAGCGTCCCGATCCCGCCGGGCAGCGTGATGAACGCGTCGGCGTGATCTTCCATCAGCTTCTTGCGCTCGCGCATGGTGTCAGTGACGATCAGCTCGTCGGCATCGACGTCGGCAACTTCCTTGTGTACCAAGGCCTTCGGAATGACGCCGACGGTCCAAGCGCCCGCCGCGCGAGCGGACTCGGCGACAGCGCCCATCATCGAGACATTGCCGCCGCCCGAGACCAACTGCCATCCGCGTCGACCGATCGCGGTGCCCACCTCCGACGCCAACGCCAGGAACGATTCGTCCACCGGACCTGACGCGCAGTAGACGCAGATCGAGTACTTCTTGTCGGAATCGGTCACCATTCTTCTTCTTTCCCCAGATCTGCGGCCTCGTCGACGCCCTTGTCGGCGTTGAGGACGATTCGTACTGCTTCTTCCACGCTGTCGGTGACGTGCAGCAAGTTCACGTCGCCTTCGGAAATCTTGCCGTCACGCTCGAGGGTGCCGCGAATCCAGTCGACGAGTCCGGACCAGTACTCGGTACCGAACAGGACGATCGGGAAGCGCGTGACCTTGTGGGTCTGCACCAGAGTCAGTGCCTCGAACAGCTCGTCGAGTGTGCCGAAGCCGCCCGGCAGGCAGATGAATGCCTGGGAGTACTTCACGAACATCGTCTTGCGTGCGAAGAAGTAACGGAAGTTGATTCCGAGATCCACCCACTCGTTGAGTCCCTGCTCGAACGGCAGCTCGATGCCGAGGCCGATCGAGTATCCACCGGCCTCGCTGCAACCGCGGTTGGCAGCCTCCATGACTCCTGGTCCACCGCCGGTGATGACGGCGTACCCGGCTTCGGCCAACGCGGTTCCCAGCTCACGGCCGGATTGGTACTCGGGATGATCGACCGTGGTGCGTGCCGAACCGAACACCGTCACCGCACGCGGAACCTCGGCGAGCGCGCCGAAACCTTCGATGAATTCGCTCTGGATACGCAACACACGCCACGGATCGGTGTGGACCCAGTCCGTGGGTCCGCGCTTGTCGAGCAAGCGCTGATCGGTCGTGGTCTTCTCGTCCTTGCGCTTGCGGCGAAGCTGTACGGGCCCGCGGTGCTTGATCGACGAGCTCTGCTTCTTCGAAGCCGAATTCTTCTCTGGTGCCATGCGGCAAGGCTAACGGTCAGGCCGACAGATATTTCCTCAGCACGGCCGCGACGTCGGTGATCTGTTGCACCGGAACATGCTCGTCGCGCTTGTGCGCGAGGTTCGGATCCCCTGGTCCGTAGTTCACCGCGGGAATGCCGAGTGCCGAGAATCTGGACACATCGGTCCACCCGTACTTCGCGCGGAACTGACCACCTGCCGCCTCGATCAAGGCGGCAGCAGACGGGTTCGCCAAACCGGGGAGTGCGCCGGGCGAGGAGTCGGTGACCTCGAATCCGAGGCCCAGGCCGTCGAACACTTCGCGCACGTGCGCCTCGGCTTGCGCCTCGTTGCGATCGGGCGCGAAGCGGAAGTTGACGTCCATCTCGGCTTCGTCCGGGACCACGTTTCCGGCGACACCGCCGGATATCCGCACCGCCGACAATCCCTCGCGGTAACCACAACCGTCGATGTCGACCGAACGCGGCTGGTACACCGACAACCGCTCCAACGCTCCGCCGAACTTGTGAATGGCGTTGTCCCCCAGCCAGGACCTGGCCGAATGTGCGCGTGTTCCCGAAGCCGTCAACCGAACCCGCATCGTGCCCTGGCACCCGGCCTCGATGAAACCGGCCGTCGGCTCACCGAGAATTGCGACGTCGGCGGTGAGCCATTCCGGAATCTCGCGTTCGATCCGACCGAGGCCGTTGAACGTCGCGGCGATCTCTTCGCAGTCGTAGAAGACGAGAGTCAGGTCGTGGGCCAAGTTCTCGATGGTGGCCGCCAGGTGCAGGAACACCGCATCGCCCGACTTCATGTCCACGGTCCCGCAGCCGTGCAGGATGTCGCCGTCGCGTCGCGAAGGAACGTTGTCGGCAATCGGCACCGTGTCCAGATGTCCGGCGAGCATGACGCGGCTCGGCAGCCCACGCGACGTACGCGCCAACACGGCGTTGCCGTTTCGGATTATCTCGAAGCCCGAAGTCTGCTCACGCAGCGCATCCTCGACGGCCTGCGCGATGACGGATTCGTCGTGCGAGACGCTGGGGATGTCGACCAGGGCGGCCGTCAAGTCGATGGGGTCCGAAGCAAGATCGAGGATGCTCACACACACCAGCTTAGGCCGGTGCACCCACCACCCAGTAATCTCTAGTCCCGTGAGCGCACAGGGAGCAACAGCAGTAGGTATCGCCAACGTGACCGCGGACGGAACCGTCCTCGACACCTGGTTCCCGGCACCGGAGCTGGGAACATTCGACAAGACCGGTACCGAGAACGTCGAGGGAACAGACATTCCTTCCGATCTTGCACTGCTGGCAGGCACCGACGACGCTCGCGAGGTCTCGCAGGTCGTCGTCCGCACCACCATCGCCGATCTCTCCAAGGCGCCCGTCGACGCACATGACGTCTACCTGCGCCTCCATCTGCTCTCGCACCGCCTCGTCGCGCCCCACGGCGTTAACCTCGACGGTCAGTTCGGCCTGCTCAGCAACGTCGTGTGGACCAACTTCGGTCCGTGCGCCGTCGAAGGCTTCGAGCAGGTTCGCTCGCGTCTGCGCATCCGCGGAGTCGTCACAGTGTTCAGCGTCGACAAGTTCCCGCGCATGGCCGACTACGTCGTGCCGTCCGGAGTTCGCATCGGTGACGCGGACCGAGTCCGTCTCGGTGCACACCTCGCCAGCGGAACAACCGTCATGCACGAAGGCTTCGTCAACTTCAACGCCGGCACCCTCGGCAACTCGATGGTCGAAGGCCGCATCTCCGCGGGCGTCGTCGTCGACGACGGATCCGATGTGGGCGGCGGCGCCTCGATCATGGGCACCCTGTCCGGCGGCGGCAAGGAAACCATCTCCCTCGGCAAGCGCTGCCTCCTCGGCGCCAACGCCGGCCTCGGCATTTCACTCGGCGACGACTGCGTCCTCGAAGCGGGCCTCTACGTCACCGCGGGCACCAAGGTCACCGGCCCGGACGGCACCGTCGTCAAGGCCAAGGAACTCAGCGGAAAGTCGAACCTTCTCTTCCGTCGTAACTCGGTCTCGGGTGCCGTCGAGGTCGTGCCGTGGAAGGGCACCGGCGTCGAACTGAACGCTGCTTTGCACGCCAACGACTGATGACTGACACCGACGTCTCCGACGGAACAACCACTGCTCTCGGCCACGGTCTCAAGGTCCGACATCTGACGATGATGGGCCTGGGCTCGGCCATCGGCGCCGGCCTGTTCCTCGGAACCGGCGTCGGTATCGCCAAGGCCGGCCCGGCCGTCCTGATCTCCTACATCCTTGCGGGCGCCGTCGTGGTGTTCGTGATGCGCATGCTCGGCGAAATGGGCGCAGCGATTCCGGCCAGCGGTTCCTTCTCGCACTACGCGCGCCTGGGGATCGGCGAGTGGGCCGGCTTCGTGATGGGCTGGCTCTACTGGTTCATGCTGATCATGGTGCTGGGCGCCGAGATCACCGGGGCCTCTGCGATCGTGAACGACTGGGTGCCGTCGATCCCGCAATGGGTCGTCGCCCTGGTCTTCGTGGTGTTCTTCGCCGTGGTGAACCTGGCGAAGGTCAGCAATTTCGGCGAGTTCGAGTTCTGGTTCGCAGCAATCAAAGTCACCGTCATCATCGCCTTCCTCGTCATCGGCGTCCTGCTGGTGTTCGGCATCCTCCCCGATACCGATCCGGTCGGTACGAGCAATCTGTTCGGGCAGGGCGGCTTCATGCCCAACGGGTTGTCCGGCATCGCCGCAGGGCTTCTCGTCGTGGCGTTCGCTTTCGGTGGGATCGAGATCGTCACCATCGCCGCCGCCGAATCCGAGAATCCGGAACGCTCCATCGCCGTCGCTGTCCGAAGCGTCGTGTGGCGCATCAGTGTCTTCTACATCGGCGCCATCTCGATCATGGTTCTGGTGCTGCCCTGGAACGATCCCGAACTCGAGAGCGGACCGTTCGTGGCCGTCTTGAACAAGGCGAACATTCCGGGCGTTGCCGGGTTCATGGAACTCGTCGTCGTGGTGGCCTTGCTTTCCGCGTTCAACGCCAACATCTACGGCACCTCACGGATGGCGTTCTCACTGTCGCGCCGCGGCGACGGACCCGCTTTCATGGCGAAACTGTCGAGCGCCGGAGTTCCGACCAATGCCGTTCTGCTGTCGGTGTTCTTCGGCTTCGTCAGCGTCCTGCTCAACTGGCTGCTCCCCGACGACCTGCTCGGCATCCTGCTCAACGCAGTCGGCGCTGCGCTGCTGGTCATCTGGATCTTCATCGTCGTCTCGCATCTGCGACTGCGTAAACAACTCGAAGCGTCGGGCAAGCTGACAGTTCGTATGTGGCTGTTCCCGTATCTGAGCTACGCGACACTCGCGATGCTCGGCGTCTTCGTCGTCCTCATGCTCTTCGACGCCGATGCCCGTGCACAGTTGATCTCGACCACAGTGTTGTTCCTCGTGATCGCGGCATTGGGTTTCCTGAACGCTCGCTGGCGTAAGCAGAATCAGCCCGCGTGATCTTCGCGCCTATGCATCTCGTCGGTTCACGACGAGGATGCTGAGACCGAAGACGACGAGCACGAAGAGGGCGAAGTAGATCAGGCTGCCCCAGGGTCCCCAGTGGAAGTCGACGCTACCGCCGGAACCGAGAAAGTTATTGGCGTTCATGAACGGCAGGAACGGCATGATCTTCTCGCCGATACTGCCGAACAGGTTGAACAGATTCTCGATGAGCAAGGGCCACAACAGTAGTAGCGCGATCGCACCGGCAGACTGCCGCAGCAACGCTCCCACTCCTACAGCTAGAACTACGCAGAAGAACGCGTAGATCGGCGTTCCGTAGACGATCCGCCAGTTCTCGTCGCCGGACAGAGTGAGGAATCTTCCCGCGTCACCTGACGTCGCCTTCGTGAGAGCGAAGGCGCCGAACGACAATACGAGAGTCAGTACAGCTCCGAACCCGCCGATGAGACCTGCTTTGGCGATCAGAACCGAGGCGCGGTTCGGAACTGCCTGGAATGTGGTTCGGATTGTCCCGAAGCGATACTCGCTGGTGATCGCGAGGGCAGCCATGATCATCAGTACCAACACACCGAAGCCGGTGACTCCACTGAGCGCCCCCGACACGGTCGGCATCATTACACCGTCCGGTCTGTTGAGCGACGACTTGGCGCTCAGTCCGAAAACGGTGGCGAGCCCCAACCCGAGCACGATAATGATGACCGTGCACCACAGCGGGGACTTGGTCGTGGTGATCTTGATACGTTCAGCACTGAGAACAGCCATTACAGTGCACCTCCCATAGCCTGCTGTGTGTTTGCGTGGTGGACTCCGGCACCCGGATCGACACCGGATGCGTGGTACTGGACATCGTCTCCGGTCAACTTCATGAACGCATCCTCGAGCGATCCCTGCTGGGAAGCCAACTCGTACAACACGATTCCCTGCGAACCAGCCAGACCACCGATCACATCAGTGGTCGAATCAACGACCACCAACACCGGCTCCGATCCTGAATGCTCCTCGCGGACAGTCAGTCCGTGGGCAGTCAATGCGGCATGGAGAGCGTCCAATTGTGGGCTGCGCACCCGCACCGTCGACTCCGACGAACGATCCACGAACTCCGCCACCGTCGAATCCGAGATCAACCGACCCCGACCGATCACCACCAACTGCTCCGCCGTCAACGCCATCTCCGACAGGAGGTGACTCGACACCAACACCGTGCGGCCCTCGGCCGCCAACCGCTGCATGAACTTACGAATCCAGACGATGCCCTCCGGATCGAGACCGTTGACCGGCTCGTCGAACAACAACACCTTCGGATCCCCCAACAACGCACCCGCCAACCCGAGACGCTGCGACATACCCAACGAGAACCCGCCGGCCTTCTTGCCCGCCACCTCGGACAACCCGACCAACCCGAGCACCTCGTCCACCCGAGACTTCGAGGACGTGGCGGTCGACGCAGTTGTAGGCGACGTTGAGTTTTCCGCCGACGAACCACTTGGCGACGGGGGCGTCGGTCCAGTCGAGGACGTCGGTCCATTTCTCGTGCCAGTGAAGGCGCTGCGCCTGATTCGCCCAGAAAGCGAGGCGGTCGGTATCTGCGGCAGCCTGCAACTCCGGTCCCGCGTTGGCGGACGCAGCGAACTCCGCGCTCGGCGGATAAGAATTGGGGAGTGAGTCGCAGACTCTCAATTCGGTCGTGTCTCCTTCTGTGCGCATGTTCATCGTGTCCGGGTGACGGTTCGATCGACGCCGAGCGCTCGACCCAGAACTGTCAACGCTTCCTGGAATTCCCGTTGACTGATCGCTGCGTCCTTCGCCAGTCCCGATCCGTGGAAAGTGCCGGGAAACAGGTGTACCTCTACGGATACTCCAGCATCGAGAAGCGCTTGAACGTACGCAATATTCTCGTCGCGTAGAGGATCGTATTGCATGACCGAAATGTAGGTCGGCGGCAAACCTGACAGCTCGGATGCTCGCGCGGGTGCTGCGTAGGCGGAGACGGCGTCAGTGCCGCGAACGCCGGCGCCGAGGTAGGCGTCCCAGCTCTGTTCGGCGGCCTGCCGATTCCAGAGCGGTGTGTCGGTGAATGCCAGCATGCTTTTCGTGACGAGCCTGTCGTCGATCTCGGGTACGCCGAGAAACTGGAATACGGGGACGGGGCCACCTCGGTCTCGTGTCAGCAGGGCAAGCGCTGCGCAGAGCCCGCCTCCTGCGCTATCACCTTGGATCACAATGTTTTCGGGGTCGATTCCCAGAACGTCAGCGTTTTTCGCTACCCACAGCAGTCCGGCGTAGCAGTCTTCCAGGCCTGATGGGAACGGATCCTCCGGTGCAAGTCGGTATTCGACAGACACCACGACGACACCGAGTTCTCGGGCCACGACGACATTGGCGTCGTCGCGCATCGAAGCAAAGCCCACAGTGAACCCGCCGCCGTGAATGTAGTACACAGCGCCGGTGCCCTTGCGCGTATGGGGAGTAATGACCCTCAGTGCGATGTCCGGAGAGTCCGGCGGGCCTGGCACACATTGGTCATGGATCCACACACCTGAGGTGTCGATTTCTCCACCGTGTGCCGAATGATCGGCGAGTTGCTCGCGAATCTCTGAAACGGACAACGCTGGTGAACTCTGATCTGGCAGCGCGGCGAGCATCGGAACAAGTTCAGGATCGAATTCGTAAGTCATGCAGGCAATCCTGCGTGAGTGGTGCGGACGGTGCACCCGCCGGATGTCGGAAAAGACAGACTTACCTCCGACAACTGTGCGTGTACACAACCTCGATCAAACGGTCACCAGCGTCGCAGTGATGGGAGACAGCGGCGGAGGAGAAATCGCGGCAGGCACCGCATTTCTTGCCCGCGATCTGAAATGCAGTTCTCGGAGACGACCTGGGTGGGGACTCGGTCTCGCCGGCGTGCGCCTCGGGGTCGGCTGACCGACTTCGCAGGGTTGCCCGGCACGGACATCGAAGTAGGAGAACTCGATATCGTCCGTGACGAGAGTGTCACGTTCGTTCAGTGCCGCGTCAAGGCCGGGGTTTCCTGTGAGCTGCATATTCTTCCTGGCGTCATGCACGGCCACGACAGAATGGCTATCGGCATCGGCATCGGCGTCGGCATCGGGGTCTCTCGGCGAACTCTCGTGACCCGTTGCAGAATCATCATTGACCTGTAGTTCACAACGGCCCCGCCGCCCGTCGGACAATTTGCCCCTATGTTCCTACACGCTGCCGATGACGCAGATCACAATCAAGGACATGATTGGTCCATGCCACAATTTCCTACGCTCGATCCAGAGCTTGCAGCTGCCGTCACCATGCTTCCCGAAGGTGACTTTTCCGATCTGGCCACGTCGCGGTCCACGTTGAACGGCATGGTCGACACGTTGTTGGCGGGCCTGTCATTCGACGGAGTTCGTTTGCAAGAGTTGACGGTACCCGGGTCCGGCGGCGATCCGGACATTGATCTTCGGCTCTTCACTCCGATGGATGCGGAAGGTCTCCTCCCGGTTCTGCTCTGGATTCACGGTGGTGGGTTCGCGGTGGGTACAGCCGAATCGTGTGATCCCTACTGCATCGACGTGGTACGAGCTCTCGGATTTGCCGTCGTGAGCGTCGACTATCGACTCGCTCCCGAAACTCCGTTCCCGGGCCCACTCGATGATTGTTATGCCGCACTGATCTATATCCATTCCCATGCAGATGAATTGGGAATCGATCGTGATCGCATCGCAGTCGGTGGACAGAGTGCCGGAGGAGGGCTGGCAGCAGGCACCACGCTCAAGGCGCGAGACGAAGGGGTTGTTCCAGTCGCATTTCAGTTGCTCGAAATCCCAGAGCTCGACGACAGGCTCAACACAGTTTCCATGACCGAATTCACCGACACGCCACTGTGGAATCGACCGAATGCGATCATGTCGTGGCGGTACTACCTTGGTGAGACCTACGCCGGCCCAGAGGATCCGGATGTTTCCATCTACGCCGCGCCCTCGCGGGCAGTTGATCTGACGAACCTACCGCCGACATATCTCTGCACCATGGAGCTCGATCCGCTCCGTGACGAGGGAATCGAGTACGCGCTCCGGCTGCTTCAAGCGGGGGTCAGCGTCGAACTCCATTCGTTCCCCGGCACGTTTCACGGATCGGGGATGGTTGCGACGGCCGAGGTCAGCAAGCGCTGCGTCACGGAATCACTCAACGCGTTGAAGAGGGGTCTTCGTGTTCTTGCTCCGACTTTGTAGCGAAAATCGATGCAGGGGTTGATGTACCGGCTTGCCGAATTGGATGCGGACTCGGCGGGCTTGGTACGAGTCATCGACTATTTCGACACCCTGGTTCGGCACGGGGCAGACATTGCGTCTTTGCTCCGCGCGAGTGCCACCCTTGCGGATTGTGTGGTCGGTATCGAGACATCCGGAAAATTCGGAAGCCGTGACACCCGTCGCTACGACCCGCGTGGACAGTGGTCGCCATGGCCTCAACGAA
The DNA here is from genome assembly GCF_016598535.1 of Rhodococcus sp. P-2. Classification (GTDB taxonomy): domain Bacteria; phylum Actinomycetota; class Actinomycetes; order Mycobacteriales; family Mycobacteriaceae; genus Rhodococcus_F; species Rhodococcus_F baikonurensis. Next base: position 6,292,674 of record NZ_CP066779.1, read on the forward strand.
CTCGAACCACCGCCAAGGAGATCGTGATCGGTGATGTCGTCGCCGGACGAGTCTGGATCGAACGTCTCGGTGATCGAGTTCCTCTCGACGAAATGCTGGTCGACCGAATGGCTCTCACTGCCGCATCGATTCTTCAGCCGCGCCGTCCCTTGACTGACGCCGAGCATTCTCGGAATCTGCTTCTGCCCATGGACGAGTTCGCGGTACTCACTGCGTGCACAGCGCTGCGGATCGATCCGTCGACGTGCGTGCGCGTGGTTGTCACCAAGTCAGGTGCTGACCCGCGTCTCTCCGTTTTCGCAGACGCGACGCCCGGCCGTGCGACCGGCGTCGAGATCGACGGGGACTCCTTGCGTCTCATCTTGGATCCCGGACCATCGAGGCCGATATCGTCCGACGGCAATACCGCTCGACTGACCTACGCGGGGATATCTTTGGCTTCGAAGGCATCGGAAGCGCATTTGGTGATCGGCACTGCGCGATTCGCCCGAGATCAGGCGTCGAAGTGCACTCCGGTGGTGAACGCCGACGATCTCGGAGCGCTGGTACTTCTTGCGCCTGGCCCCAAGGTCGAACACGTACGCGTCAAAGACATGACTAATGCCTTGGGCTTGCAGACATCCGAAACCGGCGTGCAACTGCTGGCGACGCTGAGAGTGTACCTACGATGCGGCACGTTGCGAGCAACCGCGGATTCGATGCATCTTCACCACAGCAGTGTTGCGCACCGACTGACGAAGTTGTCGGATCATTTCGGATTCGGTGTCGATGCACTCGAGAACCGCGCCCGCGCGACTGCCATGATCATGTTGTTGGAGAGTGCCTAGGCTCGGTCTGCGCGTTCCGATTGTTCCGAAAAGTTCGGAGGTTCCGGCGACGCCTCGATCAACGTCCGGCGGTTTGCCAGGTGTGGGTTTGTTGGGCGGCGATGTCGACCAGACGATCGAGTCCGAAGTTGAGGTCGAGTAGGTGGGTGTCGAACAGCGGTAGTTCGTTGATCGGTTGAGGAACGGTCATCTCGATTCGGTATCGGTGGAATCCGTTGGTGTCGACGCATTCTCCGCCTCCTCGCCCTTTGCTGGTGGTCCAGGACGAAGTGGAGGTGGGAAGTGGCTCGGGCAACGTCGTGTAGTCCATGAGGACCGAGATGATGCCGAAGGAGTAGGGCGCACTCGGAATGGTCACTCCCACGGGTTGCGGGTCACCACTCAAGAACGCTGGGTCTGTGCATGCGACTTGGAATCCGGGTCCGTTGGGTAGACCCATCCGGGTCGACAGGAGGTCGTACGAGCTGTTGCCGAACAATGACGGGAGTCCGATGAGTTCGGTGGAATAGGCGGTGATGCAACTGGTCTCACCCTGCTGAGTGCACAGTGGGATGTTCGCGAAGTCGCCGCCGGTGGTCTTCCCGGCTGCAGTGGTCACGTTTCCGCCCATGAGAAAGGCGCCGACCAGTTGTGTACGTAGTTGCGGGTTCGGATCGATCTGCTCTCGAATGAGTTTGCGTGCCATCATCGTTCCTTGGGAATGGCTGACGAAGATCACCCCGCGACCGTTGTTGTCGTTCTCCAGGTAGTCGTTCCAGGCGGCGAGCACGTCGCCGTACGCGAGTTCTAGTGGGCCGTCCAGACCGGCGAGCGCGGCGGGCAACCCGAGCAAGGGAACCTGTCGGTAGACGGGTGCGAACACCCTACAGACGTCGGAGAATCGGGCTGCTTGGAATCGCGCGATCGACTGCACTTCCGGTGATGCGGCAGGGTCGGCATTGAGCGCAACCTGGTTGCTGACTGTCGGATAGAGGTAGAAGCAGTCGACGGGCTTGTCGGTGGCACTGTCTGCCTTCGGTGGTTGGACTTCACCGGTCAGGAGATCGGTGGTGTCGGAGGGGAGATCGCACGGGTCGGAAGTGAGGTCGGGCGTGCAGAGCCACTGTGTGCCGGAGTTCGGTTCTGCGGTTGCCGGTGGCGTCGCGCTGACAGCAAAGGCCGGCGCCACGAGGATTGTTGCCAGAGCGATAAAGAGTGATCGACGTGCACGAACGTGGGATTTTCTGGTGCGCAAACAGTTCGACGTTGCTTGTCCGGTCTTCATGCATCCTCCGTCATGTTTGCTTCACACAGGTCGTCTACTGTGAGGTAGACCATACAAATGATTCGCACTGCTGACTATAGGTACTGCGAAGCAAATCGTGCGAGCTCGCGGGATCTCGCCGGGAGGAGCTGTGTCGATGGAACCGTTGGTGCCGGATTCGGTGGCCGTTCATCCGGGGTGTTTGCTGGTCAAGCTCGGTCAGGTGGCGTTTCGATTGACCGAGAATCGGTTGGCTCCATTGGGTATGCGGACCCGGCACTACACACTGCTCAAGGTCCTTGTCGCCGAGGGACCGCTGTCGCAGTCGGAGCTCGGTCGACGGAGCCGGATAGATCCGACGACTGTGGTGGCGGTCATCGACGATTTGGAAGCGAAGGAGTTCGCAACCCGGACGCGTGACGCTACTGATCGTCGGCGCAGCTTGGTGGTTGCCACCGATGCTGGGCGACTGGCAGCGGCAGAGGCTGACGCTCTGCTCGACGGACTGGGCGCAGAGATGTTCGCGGACTTGACCGACGATCAAACCCGGGACCTGGCGGGCATTCTCGGCGCGATCAATGCTGGTGCGGCTCTGTCACAGGCTGCGGAGAACCTTCGCGTCTGAGCGATGTGACAGTTCATGCTGGTGCGTCACCCCTCGCGGGTGATGCACGGTTGCGAAGCCGGTACCTTTCGCGGGGTTGCGGGTCAACTGCGTCCTTGCGCGAAAGTTGAAGCAGGAGAGCAGAGTTCGGGCGATGGTTGGGGTACGTGTCGCTGACTGACGAGCAGGTCGGCTTCGTTGCGTGCAGGATAGTCGACGCTAGGTAGGTGCAGTGTTGTCGCCCGACATTCAGGCAGCTGTCGCTGTCACCCCTCAGCGTCAGCGGCCCAGCGTCCGAGCGCGACGATTGCCCCGCGTAGGGCATGCCCACGGTCGGTGAGTGCGTACGCCCGTGTGTTGTGCCGCAGGGGCAGACGGGTCAGTACGCCGGCCGTTTCGAGCTCGCGTAGGCGGGTCGCGAGCATGTTGGTTGGCACTCCGAGATCGCGCTGCAGATCGCCATAGCGCTGCGGCCCGTCGAGCAGCCGCTCCACGATCAGCAGCGCCCACCGTGCTCCTACGACTTCGAGGGCCGCTGCGAGGTCGCTCACGCGGTCGTATCGGTGTCCGGCTTCATCCAGAACGGCGAGTAGTGGTAGCCGTCGGGGTCGTCGAACTGGCGCTGGTACATGAAGGGGTAGTCGTCTGTGTCGCCGATGCGCCCACCGGCGGCGCCGGCGCGGGCGACGAGTTCGTCGACCGCCTCGCGGCTGCCGAGGTCGAACGAGACCGTCACCTTCGACGGGGTGCGGGGTCCGCCGACCAGCTCCTCGACGCCGCCGACGCTGGCGTACATTTCGCGGCTGCCGAGCATGACGTACTGCTCGGGCGCGATCGCGAAGCACGACACATTGTGATCGGACATCTCGGTGTTGAGGGTCCAGCCCAGGGCGGTGTAAAAGGTGGTCGCGCGCTCGACGCTCTCGACCGGGCATGTGATGAACAGGCTCATGTGATCCACACTTGCAAAATGCAAGTACGCTGTCAAGGGTCAGGTTGTGCGCTCTGGCTGAGTCGAACTGTGGGGCGCTGGCGAGTGCCACGATCACGCCGAGAGCTGTCACCAGCGGCCATGCGCGTATCCACCATGTCCCTCGGTGATCGCGTCGCAGGGCGATGATCGTGGAGGTTGCCCAGATGCCAAGGGGGTAGTCGAGTTTCCCTGTAGACCGATGGATTGGTGAATACCAGACCTCTGGTGGCGGCACGATCGCGGCGTTCGGTCTCGAGTAACGGTGGCGATACATCACACGCCGCCGATGATCTGAAAACAGCGGGTGGGTAGGCGCAGGATGTCTCCCCGCGATCGTTAGGGGAGGCTCCAGAACTGAGTGGTCACGAGATAGAAGACGACTACCCAGAACAAGGTCACCGCGGCGACGATTGCCACTCCTTGCGCGTTGGTTTTTGCGACAGGAATCCCCGAAGGTGGACGCAGCCAGCGGTGCAGGAGTCGATTCACGTAGTACGGCATCGTGAAGAAACTCATGATGAAACTCGACAACAGGTTGCCGATCAACAATCCCAGCCAGAGTGGCAGCTTCAGCGGTGACAGCGCCAAAGTAAGCAAGACGACAGTCGGGTAGAGGCCGACCCAGACGGCGATCGAGGTTTTTGTCTCCGACGGTGGAGGGGCCTCGTTTCCGTTCTCGTCGAAGGCAAACCAACTGCCGAACGAATTGTCGACAGTGCGCAGTTCGAAGTCGTGGAACTTGCGGCCCTCGGCGAGGAGTTGTTGTCGCTCAGGAGAAGTCAGCCACGTGTCGAGATGGGCCGCATTGTCGAAGCGATACAGCAGCGTCCATTCGTCCTGCACGCCGTCGACGGGGCGGAACAGTTCGGTGCCGCGAAACCCTTCGAACGCGCTTTCCACCTCGCGAAGACGGTCTTGCCAGGCAAGGAACTCGTCGATGCTGTCGTCGCCGACTCGGTGCGTCACGACCACGGTCAGCAGCGGGTCCGGGGGCTTGATCCCGCCGCTCACCACTTGCTGTGTGGCCGGTCCGTCGAAGTACTGCCGGCCGTCCTCGAGGTAGTCCTGCCGTGTCGCGCTGTTGATCCACGCCTGAACATGAGCGATGGAGTCGAAGCGGTACACGATCACCCAATCAGGTTGGGTGGTCGTCGGAGCTGCGATTTCCGCCCCGAGGAAGCCGGCGTAGTCTGCGGCCGCACGGTTGAGGTCCTTCTGCCAGACCTCGAATTCCTTCTCCAGCCCAGGACGCACTCGCTGGCCGATGATGACCGTCGCGGCGCTGTCCGCCGACGTGTTCGCGGTCATCGGTTCAGCCCTGTGTAGATGCGCTCAGGTGTGAGCGGTAACGACCGGAATCGCGACCCGGTGGCGTCCTGCAGTGCGTTCGCGAGCGCAGGGGCAACCGGATTGATACAGCACTCTGCCATGCCTTTGGAGCGGAGTGGGCCGACGGAGTCGGATGACTCGACGAGGATCACTTCGGTGCGAGGGACATCCGCGTACGTCGGGATCCGGTAGTTACGCAGGTTCGGGTTCATCATCGCGCCGTGTTCGTCCACGTGAAAGTTCTCGGTGAGGGCAAAGCCGATGCCCTGGGCGACGCCCCCTTCGATCTGCCCCCGCACCTGCGCCGGATTGATGATCACTCCGGCGTCGGTTGCCTGGACACTGTAGAGGATGCGGATCTCACCGGTGACGCGGTGGACGGCGATCCGGAAGCCGTGAGTATTGGACACCACGCTGCGCGGAGATCCGTAAGCCTTCCGTGCCTCGGTGAAGCGGATCCCGCGCGGACGTGCAGCCTCGAGTATCTCCTGAAGAGTCACACGGTTACTGCCGCACACGATCTTGTCGTCGTCCATCGAGCACTGGTCAATCGACACACCGGTGTGGTGCGCGGCGAAGGCCAGTAATCGATCACGGAGCGCATTCGACGCGCGAAGTACCGCGTTCCCCGCTACAAACAGGCCTGCGCTGGCGAAAGCGCCTGTGTCGAAACCGGTTCGGTCGGTGTCCGACTGAATGATTCGTACGCGTGACGGTGTTGTGCCCAGCTGATTCGCGGCGATCTGTACGTGGGCGGTAGACGTTCCCTCGCCGAATTCGACTGTGCCGACGGCAAGTTCGTATACACAGTCTTCGCCGAGGGTGAGCCAGGCCTCGGAAATGTGTTCGGTGGGTGGCGCGGTCTCATGTAGTGAACTGGCAGTACCGGTCCCGATGAGCCACTCGTCTCCGAGCGAGGGAATCGGATTGCGCTTCAACGCGGCATCGATCAGATCGATGCATTGCCCCAGGCCGTCTTCGGTGAAGATCACGTCGTCGGGGCCGTCTTCGAGTGCGACGAGTGAATCGCCCGGTCGGACGATATTGCGTCGACGCAGTTCGAGCGGATCCATGTTCAGCGCGTTGGCCAATTCGGTCATCGCCGATTCCACGGCAAAGGCCGGTTGAGTCATCCCGTACCCACGCAGAGCGCCGCTCGGAACATTGTTGGTGTAGACGGAATACGCATCGAATTTCTTGTTCGCGCAGCGATAGAGCGAGACTGCCGCGCCGCCGGCAAAGAGTGTCTCTCCGCCGTGATTTCCGTATGCACCGGTGTTCGAGACGTTTCGGTAGTGAAAGGCGGTGAGAGTCCCGTCCGACTTCGCTCCGAGCTTGATCGTCAGTTTCATCGGATGACGCGGCGACGCGGTGGTGAACTCTTCTTCTCGGGTGAACTCGAGACAGACGGGACGGCCGGTATCCAGGGTGGCGAGCGCCACCAGATCTTCGCTGATCACTTCCTGTTTGCCGCCGAACCCGCCGCCCACGCGTCTGCAGAACACGCGCAGCTGATCCGGGCGGAGGTCGAAGAGATGGGCGAGTTTGACCTTGGCGATGGAGGGGGACTGTGAACTTGTGCGAACGTGAAGGCGTCCGTCTTCCATCCACGAGATCGAACCGTGCGTCTCGAGATGCGCATGCTGAACCCGCGGCGAGAAATAGGTGCCTTCGTGGATGACGTCGGCCTCGGCGAACCCGGCCTCGACGTCGCCCACATGACCGTGAAGTTCGAGCAGGATGTTGTGCTCGGGATCTCGAACAAAGGGATCGTCGGATCCGTGCAGGGCTGGAGCGCCGTCGGCCATCGCCTTTTCCGGATCGAACACCGAAGGCAGGATCTCGTAATCGACCTTCACCTTCCGACGGCCTTCTTCCGCAGCGACGACGGAATCGGCGAGGACGGCCACTACACGCTGACCCACGAACCGCACGACGTTGTCGAGGATGTACGTGTCGTCCGGATCAACAAGGTGGTCGGTATGAATTGCCGTTGTGAAGAGCTTGCGCGGCACGTCTTTCCAGGTGTAGACGCGGTGGACGCCAGGGACGGCGAGTGCCTCGCTGGTGTCGATGGAGGTGATGCGTGCATGGGCGTGAGGCGAGTGCAGGACCTTCAGGTGCAGCATGCCGTCGATCGCGGTGTCCATCGTGTACTCGGCGCGTCCGGTGACCACTTCGGTTGCCGCCGGCGCGCCTACGCTTGTTCCGACTGCTTGTCCGGGAAGGGCGACCTCGATTGCGCTGACACCGTTGACCGCGTCTTCGATGGATCGGTAACCGGTGCAGCGGCACAGGTTTCCCTTGAGTGCACGCGGCAAGTCTTCTTTCTGCGCGTCGGTGAGCGCGGCCGAGGTCATGATCATTCCGGCGGTGCAGAATCCACACTGGAAGCCAGGTGCGTCCCGGAACTGCTGCTGAATCGGGTGGAGATCTTCGGGCGTGCCGAGCCCCTCGATGGTGGTCACGTCGCGACCGTCGGCGCGAAACGCGGGTGTGATGCAACTGTGGATCGGTGCGCCGTCGAGCCATACGGTGCACGCCCCGCAGTCACCGCCGTCGCACCCCTTCTTCACTCCGTGGTGTCCGAGGTGCCGAAGAAATGTGCGCAAACACTGACCGGGGAACGGTTCCTCGTCGAACGTCCGTTCGTTCACCGTGTAGCTCATGACCGGCTCCCCGTCAGTTCGATTCGGAGCTCGTCGGCGTAGTGACGGGCCAGATGGAGGCGGTGGTCGGGGGTTCCGTTGGGATCGCTGAACCAGTTGTCGGCCGGGATGGCGTCGACGGCCCGTCGCAGCGACTCTTCGTCCGGCATCGTGTCGAACGTCAGCCGGATCGGATGGGTCGTTCCCGCGGTGATGGTCAAGTGAAAGTCGTGGAGGCCGGGAGTCTGCGTCGCGATCATGAAGATCGTTGACCGCCCGAGGTGAGTGAGACTGAATCGGCGGTGGGCGTGCTGTTTGGTGAGCGCGTGCACCGGGAACTCGATGCTCCGAAGAACTTCGCCCGGCTCCAGGACGTTCTGGTGGTCACCGGTCACGAAGTCGCACGCGTCGACGGTCCTCGCTGTACCGTCGGCAGCCCACAGTGTGAACGTCGCCTCGAGGGCAACCGCCAGTGTGATCATCGGCCCGGCGGGAAGTGACATACAGATGTTGCCACCTACCGTGGCCGCATTCCACACCTTGAACGAGGAGAGGAAGTATTCGCAACTGACGCGGATCAGTGGACTTGCGTGCCAATTATCCGGCGGCACAAACGCATACAGCTCGGCGACGGTGCACGTAGCTCCGACACTGAAGTGACTCGTGCCGACTTCCAGTGGTGCCCAGCCGAGTGCTGTGAGGTCGACGAGTCGACGTGTGTCGGGTTGTTCCGCTGAGAACAGCCAGGTTCCGCCGGCCAGCCAGGCATCGCCGGGGCGCCACACGTCCCCTGGGCGATCCGGTGGTCGGCGTATCACTTCGGTAATGGTGGTGATGTCCATGCGCCTGCTCCCCTCGGGGGATGTGTCGTCTAGGAGAGGGACATTACCGAGGTGGCGGGGCACATTCACACTTTTAGTGCATTTCGGGCAGTCGATCGGAACGGACATACGCATCTGCGGCATCGACCAGTCGGCCGGTGCATGCGCCGACCGATTCTGGGTACGACTCCTTGAGAGGCGCGATCAGCCTCTTGCTCTCGCGCTGTTGGATTCGGACGCGGCTTCGCACTCGGCGGCCGCGGAGACCGTGCGGGGCGGGGCATTGTGAAACCCTTCGAGGTCGAACGAACAGACTCTTCCGAGATGCGATTTCCGCTCTCGGCCGCGCAACGGGCAACGTGGTTCGCACAACAACTCGACCCCGAAGTCCCCATTCTGATAGCGCACTACGTCGAGTTGCGCGGCGAACTCGACGTCGAACTACTGGGTCGTGAAACGCGAGCAGTTGCCCACGAGTTTCAATCTCCGTTGCTGAAAGTAATCGAGGTCGACGGTCAACCGATGCAGTACGTGGACGAGACATTTGAGATCACCGTCCGTCTTGTCGACCTTCGTCGGTCCTCCGATCCTCTCGCGGATGCGGTCGAGTGGATGCGTCGAGATTGCCGGACGCAGCTCGACCTGGCAGTCGACGGAATCGTCGAGACCGCTGTGCTGCGCGTGGGCGACGCGCACTATCTGTGGTACAGCCGCATTCATCATGTCGCGCTCGACGGTTTCGGCGCCATGACCATGATGAACCGCATTGCGCATCGGTACTCGGCCTCGGCGGCGCGAGAAGATCCGCAGCCGAGTCGTGCCGCGACACTGCGCACGCTGTACGACATCGACGAGCGGTACAGAATGTCGGATCGATTCGCCGCAGACCGGGAGTACTGGGCTGAGCGCAATACCACCGTCGCCGGATCCAGCCTGGCGGAGGCTTCTGGGCCCGCGCAAACCGAGAGCCGACTCGAAAGCACACTGATGTCGGACCGGAGCTGTGCCCTTCTCTACGAATCCGAGAACCACGCTGCAACGGTCATCGCTGCGCTCGCGTTGTACCTCTCGCGGATGACGGCGAAAGAGACTGTCCAGATTCATGTTCCGATGTCCGGACGGACCACGGCGGTGTTGCGGGACTCGGGCGGCATGATGGTGAACGTCGCGCCGTTGCTCATCAGAGTCGCAGCCGTCGACACCGTCGGTGAACTCCTCGCCCAGGTTCAGCATGAGCTCATGGGTGCATTGCGACACCAGCGCTGCAGCCTCGACGACATCCGTCGGGACGCCGGCGTGACGAGCGGTCTGGATGGCGAAGCCTCGTATTCCGGGCCCATGGTCAACGTCATGATGTTTCGGCAGGAGGTGCAGTTGGGCGAGGCGGTTGGGGAGTATCACATCGTCACCTCCGGTCCGGTGGAAGACCTTCTGGTCAACCTGTATCCGAGCGGCGACAGACTGCGTGTCGACTTCCGGGCAAACCCGGTCCGCTACGAGGAGGCGGGTTTACGCGAGCACCACCGGAATTTTGTCGGCTTGCTGGAAGAGTTGATCGCGTCTGATTCCGGTGCCGAACTCGCAGAAATTCACAGCCCGACGGCCCGGGAGGGCGAGCGACGACAACGCGAAATCCGGCAGCTCGAATATTGGAGACTTCAGCTCACCGGGGCGCCCGAACTGTTGCAACTTCCCTTCGATCGAACTAGGCCTGCAACGCAATCGTTGGACAGTGGACAGGTTGAGGTCGTGATCTCCGCCGACACTCACACGCGGATTACAGAAATGGCACGTGATCTCGGGACGGACACTTGCGCGGTCCTGCACACAGGCTTTGCGCTTGTGGTGAGCCGATTGTCCGGTGCTTCGGACGTGGTAATCGGTACTCCCGCGGGATCCGACGCGAACATCGTCGCCGTCCGGAGTCATATCGATCTGGAGACGCCGTTCACGGCGCTCCTGGGCAGCGTCGTCGAGGTCCACAGTAATGCGCAGGCGCACAGAGAGATACGGCTCGAGCAGGTGGTGCAGTCGCTTGCGGTAGAAGATGTACCTGCGTATGCGCCGGTTGTACAGGTGACGTTCGAGTTGGTCGCCAGCGCTGACGAGCACCCTCCCGACATCGGCCGCTTCGATCTCGGAGTGTCTGCTGTCGAAACCTTCGACGAGGCGGATACACCGTCCGGAATTACGGTGACGCTCGCGTTTGCCACCGACCTGTTCGACGCCGAGACGATACGCGGCCTCGGTTTGCGATTCGCGCGCGTCCTGGAATCCGTCACAACAGATCCGGCAATGATCGTCGGCGACATCGACATCTTGTCCGACGACGAGCGATCCGCGATGAGGCCTGTCCGCGGTGACCTTCGCGCTTCGCCTCGCACCTTGGCCGAGTTGTTCGACGGTGCGGCACGCACAAACCCCGACGGCGTGGCTCTCGCGTTTCTCGAAGACGAGTTGACCTATCGCGACCTCGACGAGCGTTCCTCGAAGTTGGCCCGAGTCTTGATCGACCGCGGTATCGGTCCGGAAAGCAGTGTGGCGCTGGGTTTGACGCGGTCGATCGAATCGGTTGTCGCGATGTTGGCGGTGACCAAAGCCGGCGCGGCATTCGTGCCGGTGGATCCGACCTATCCGAGTGAACGTGTTCGCTTCATGCTGACCGATTCCGGCGCCGTACTGGGGTTGACGGTCGTTGCGAAACTTCATCGTTTGCCGGATTCGATTTCCTGGTTGGCGATCGACGACGCTGAGTTCCGTGGCCGACTTGCGCGGTTGTCGGTGCGCTCGGGCTCCGATGGCGATCGGGTGCACCCGATCCGGCCCGACAATCCCGCATACGTGATCTACACTTCGGGTTCGACCGGACTCCCCAAGGGGGTGACGGTCTCGCATCGTGGACTGGAAGCGCTTGCTGCCGAACAGCGTTCGAGGTTCGGCGCGACTCGGGAAGCGCGAACGCTGCATTTCTCGACCCCGAGTTTCGACGCCTCGATTTTCGAGTATCTTCTGGCTTTCGGTGCCGGAGCGACCATGGTGATTGCACCGAGCACGATCTACGGCGGTGACGAGCTGTCTCGCTTCCTTGAATCCCAGCGTGTCACGCACGGTTTCATCACTACTGCGGCGCTCGGAACAGCGTCGCCCGAGGGCCTTTCGGGCTTCGGTGATGTGGTGGTCGGTGGTGAGGCCTGTCCACCGGATCTTGTGCAGCGGTGGGCTCCCGGCCGACGGCTGTGCAACGCCTATGGGCCGACCGAGACCACCGTCATGTCGAACATCGGCGAGCCTATGGTGCCGTCGGAGAACATCACAGTGGGCGGTCCGCTCCGCGGATTCGACGAGGTCGTGCTCGATCAGCGATTGCACCCCGTCCCCGACGGTGTCGTTGGCGAGCTGTACATCTCGGGAGACGCGCTCGCACGCGGATACCACCGGAAGTATGCGTTGACGGCCGAACGATTCGTGGCCGACCCGTTCGGTCTCCCAGGCCGGCGGATGTATCGAACGGGCGACTTGGTGCGCCGGCGCCGCGGCCGTGCACTCGAGTACGTCGGTCGTAGCGACTTCCAGGTGAAAGTTCGCGGATTCCGTATCGAACTCGGGGAAATCGACAAAGTCGTGCAGTCGTGTCCGCAGGTCGAGAATGCAGTCACCGTGGCGCGTGCGGGTCCCTCCGGGACAACGATGATCACCACGTACGTCGTACCTGCCGGCGGAAGTGCGCTCTCGACGGCCGATCTGACGCAGTACGCCGCGAGTCGTGTGCCGTCGTACTTGGTTCCCGCGGCCTTTGTTCTTCTCGACGAGTTGCCGGTGACTCCATCGGGAAAGGTCGATCGCGCTGCCTTACCGGCACCTCTGTTCGATGCTCGGTCGGACAACTTTCGGCCGCCCGAGGGCGCCGAGGAACTGTTGCTGGCCGAGATTTTTGCCGACGTCCTAGGCGCCGAGACGGTGGGTGCGGGTGACGACTTCTTCGAGCTGGGTGGGAACTCACTCATTGCCACAAAGCTGATCGCACGAGTCAACGCCGCTGAAGCAGTCGATTTCGGGGTGCGGACTTTGTTCGAAGCACCGACGGTCGAATCATTGGCCCTCCAGGTGCGTGGCGCGAAGTCCTCCGGCGTTGATCCCTCGCGTTCGAAGCGTCCAATCCTGCAGGCACATTCGCACAGGGACAAGATTCCGGTGTCTCCGGCGCAACGACGCCTGTGGTTCGTCAATCAGTTCGACACGTCGTCCCCGGCCTACAACATTCCGATGGTGGTCCGACTGTCAGGGGGGTTGGATGTGGCTGCGCTGCAGCTCGCGATGGGTGATGTTTTCGATCGACACGAATCGCTTCGTACCGTCTACCCGGCGTCGGTCGACGGCCCACATCAGGTGGTAGTTCCTTCGGAACGCGTGACGTCGAAGATGGCGTGGGAAGTATCCGTGGACGAGGAAGTCTTGGACAGGCGCATCGCCGATCTGGCTCGCGAAGGGTTCGACGTGAGCGCGAACGTGCCCCTGCGCGGGTCTCTTTTCAGAATCACTCCGGCCGATCACGTCCTCGCGTTGGTGGTTCACCATATTTCAGCGGATGGAGCATCGCTCGAGCCGCTGGCCCGCGACCTGACCCGCGCCTACGCCGCGCGAGCAGCGAAGCGGACACCGGACTGGCCGCCTTTGCCTGTGCAGTACGCCGACTACAGCCAATGGCAGATCGAACTGCTCGGCAGTGACGACGATCCGGACAATCTCGAGGCGAAGCAGTTGGACTATTGGACGTCCACCCTGTCCGGTCTACCTGCCGTGATCGACCTTCCGCTGGATCGACCGAGGCCCGCGGCACGATCCATGCTCGGTGAATCGGCCCGATTCTCGGTGCCCGCAGACGTGCACAGTGACCTCCTCGAACTCGCTCGGAGCCACAACACGACCCCGTTCATGGTGATGCACGCAGTGCTGGCGATCCTGTTGGCACGGCTGAGCGCCTCGCCGGATGTCGCGATCGGCACTCCGGTAGGAGGGCGCACCGAGCGAGTCCTCGACGATCTGGTCGGGATGTTCGCCAACACGGTCGTCCTGCGAACCGTCGTTGATCCTGCCGCGACTTTCGAAGAGATCCTTTCACGAACTCGCGACGTTGATCTGGCAGCGTTCGGGCAAACCGAGGTGCCGTTCGAGCGCGTCGTCGATGCTGTTGCGCCGGAGCGTTCGTCGTCTCATTCCCCGCTCTTCCAGGTTCTGTTGGAATTCCAGAACACCGCAGATCCTCACCTCGAACTACCCGGACTCGGTGTCGATGTTGTTTCAGTCGACATCGGTGTCGCCAAATTCGACGTGCAATTGTCGCTCTCCGAGCAGCGTGGCAAGGACGGCAGCCCCTTGGGTTTCGACGCCGCTTTCACCTATGCCACCGATATCTTCGAGCGCACCACAGTTACCGAGTTCGGGGAGCGTTTCGTCCGCTTACTCCGGTCGTGTGTCTCGAATCCAACTGCCCCAGTAGGTGATACGGAGATTCTGGGCGCTTCCGAGCGTGGGTTGGTGGTGGGTGGTTGGGATGGTGTGGGGGTGGCTGTGGGGTTTGACGTTGGTGGATGTGTTGGATGGTCGGTTTGCTGGTGTGGGTGGTGGGGGGTGGTGGCTGCTGCTTTTGCGGTGGTTTTGGGGTGTGAGTCGCGGGTTGGTGTGGATGACGATTTCTTCGTGTTGGGTGGTAATTCGCTTAATGCGACTCGGCTCATCAGCCGCATCAACCAACATGCCGGTACCGCGTTGCCGCTTCGCGCGTTGTTCGATCATCCTTCAGTGGTGGAACTTGCTGCGGCACTGGATAATGCAGAGCGGGCCGCTCGGCCCGCCCTCCTTGCACGCACACGCCCGGAACGGATTCCGCTCTCGCTTGCGCAGAACCGGATGTGGTTCCTCAATCAGTACGACGTCACGTCCGCGGCGTACAACATTCCGTTGGTCATCCGCCTCTCGGGTGCCGTCGACGTTTCTGCGCTTCGCTGGGCGGTGGGTGACGTCCTGGCACGTCACGAGTCGCTGCGAACGATGTTCCCCGACAACGGTGACGGCCCAGTCCAGGTCATCTTGACGCCTGAGGAGGTGGAGTTCGACGTGAGCCCGATCGAGGTCGACCGTGGCGACCTCGATACGCGCATACTCGCTGTCCTCTCCGAAGGCTTCGACGTCACAGCTTCGGTACCGATTCGGGTCAAGCTGTTTCGTATAGAAGAATCCGAGCATGTGCTCGTGATGTCGGTGCATCACATCAGTGCGGACGGCGTATCCATGACGCCGTTGGCTCGGGACGTGATGATTGCCTACTCGGCGCGACTGACCGGCCAGGAGCCCTTCTGGTCGCCGCTGGAGATCCAGTATGCCGACTTTGCACTGTGGCAACGGGCGCTCCTCGGCGACGAGGCGGACCCGAACAGCATCGCATCGACTCAGATCGACTACTGGAAGACAGCGTTGGACGGGATCCCGGACGCACTCGAACTTCCGACCGATCGACCACGGCCGGCGGTGGCCACCCAGAACGGTGCGATGATCCGCTTCGACATCGCGCCCGACGTCATGGAACGCGTTCGTGCGATTGCCGATCACCACCATGCAAGTGTGTTCATGGTGGTCCACGCGGTGTACGCAGCGTTGCTGGCGAGATTGTCGGCCACCTCCGACATCGTCGTCGGCACGCCGGTGTCCGGTCGAGGTGAGGCGTCCGTCGATGATTTGATCGGAATGTTCGTCGGCACGGTCGTTCTGCGAACAGATGTCGATTCCGAGCAGACGTTCTCGTCGTTGATCGATCAGGTACGTGACCGAGACTTGAGTGCATTCGGCCACGTCGATGTGCCCTTCGAGAGGCTTGTCGACGTTCTCAACCCCGTTCGTTCACAGTCTCACTCGCCGCTGTTCCAGGTTGCGTTGGCCTACGAGTACGTCGAGGACACTGCCTTCGAGCTTCCCGATCTTCGGGTGTCGGCTCTCGAATTCGACGTCACTCCAGCACAATTCGATCTTGCATTGACGCTGTTCGAGAGTGCGGACGACGCCGGCGAAGCAACCGCCGATTCGGTAACGGTGCGTGGATCGCTCACCTACGCGACCGATCTGTTCGACCGTTCCACGGTCGAGTCGTTCGCCGAGAAATTCGTGATGCTGCTCGAGCAGTTGACCGAAGACCCGGCGAGCGTTCTCGGTGATGTCGACATTCTGAATCGGGACGAGCAGAACCTGCTGGCGCCGGTGCGAGGCTTGGCGGCAGCGCATCCGGCGACCCTTTCCGAGCTGATTCATGCTGCGGTGTCGTCGAATCCGACGGGGATCGCCTTCCTGTGGAATGACCGCGCCGTCACCTACGCCGAGGCCGACGAACTGTCGACCCGACTGGCACACGTCATCGCGGAACGCAATGCCGCACCGGAAACCTTTGTCGCTCTCGCTCTTCCTCGCTCACTCGAATCCGTTCTCGCAGTGTGGGCGGTGGCCAAGACCGGTGCCGCGTACTTGCCGGTCGACCCGAGCTATCCGGCCGATCGCATCGCGTACATCCTCGGCGACTCTCGGGCAAGGTTGGGTGTGACGATCGCCGAGCAGCGGCGGTTCCTGCCGGACGACGTCGAATGGTTGGTTCTCGAGGACATCGCCGACGAACTTGCGGTGGCCTCGCTGAGCCCGATCGACGCACCCGCACGGGTCGACAATCCGGCATACATGATCTACACCTCGGGCTCGACGGGTATGCCCAAGGGTGTGGTGGTCACGCATTCCGGCCTCGCCAATTTGGCGGCGGAGCGGCGCGAGCATTATCGAATCACGTCCGATGCCAGGTTCCTGCACACCGCTTCCCCCAGCTTCGACATGGCTGTCGGCGAAATGATCTCGGCTCTTTCTGCCGCGGCAACACTGGTGATCGCACCCGTGACCACGATCGGTGGTGACGACCTCGCGGAGTTGCTGGATATGCAACGAGTCACCCATGCTCTGATCACGCCGGCCGTCCTGAGCACGATCGACCCACGCGACCACGAGCATCTTCGGGTCCTCGGGGTCGGCGGTGAAGCGGTGTCCGCGGATCTGGTCGATCGCTGGCAGCCCGGCCGGACCATGCTCAACGGCTACGGACCGACCGAAGCGACCGACATCTCCACGGTCGCAGACCTCGTCGCGGGACAACCGGTCACGATCGGGACGCCAGTGCGTGGGTTCCGGGCCATGATCCTGGACACTCGGCTGCGGCCGGTGCCGATCGGCACACCGGGCGAACTGTATGTAGCGGGGCCCGCACTGGCCCGGGGCTACCACAGTCAACACCTGCTCACCGCAGCACGATTCGTCGCAGATCCCTTCGGCGAACCCGGGCAGCGCATGTACCGCACCGGCGACATCGCCGCCTGGACGAATGATCTCACCGTCGAGTACCACGGACGGATCGACAGTCAGGTCAAGATTCGAGGCCACCGTATCGAGCTCGGTGAAATCGAGACGACGGCAACGCGGTGCGATGAGATTGCGCAATCCGTGGTGCTGGTCGTCGAGACTGCACTGGGTAAGCGCCTGGCCATCTACCTTGTGCCGGAGGCAGGGCGCGTCATCGACCTCGAGGCCGTACGGCACCACCTCGAATCCACGCTGCCACGACCGATGGTGCCGCATGCATACGTGGTTCTCGACGCATTTCCGGTCACGGTGAACGGCAAGCTGGATCGCAAAGCCCTTCCGACTCCGACTTTCTCCGTACCGAAGACGCAGTATCGAGCACCTGGATCTGAGACGGAAGAAACCCTCGCGTCACTGTTCGCAGACCTGCTCGGTGTCGAGACCGTGAGCGTCGACGATTCGTTCTTCGGTCTCGGTGGCGACAGCATCGCATCCATTCAACTCGTCTCCCGAGCGAAGGCTCACGGGCTCGTGATGACACCGCGCGACGTCTTCGAGCAGAAGACCGTGGCGGCGTTGGCGCAGGTCGTCCTGCGCGCTGACGTGACCGCGCGGGAGGTACTTGCCGAGCTGCCGGGCAACGGTGTCGGCGAGTTGCCGCTGACGCCGGTGATGCGGATGGTCCTCGGCAGCACCGATCACTTCGATCGCTACTCACAGTCGATCGCACTGGATCTGCCGGTCGGTGTCGACGAACAGGGGATCGTCGACACGCTCGCCGCCGTCGTCGACCACCACGACATGCTTCGGTCGACGTTGCACAGCGACACCTTGCAGGTAGCCGAGCCCGGCAGCGTGGACGTCGCTGCTCGTCTGCGGAAAGTCGACTTCGATCCGACGGTTGTCGCCAGCGCGGAAGGCCTCACCGAATTGGCGAGGTCCGAAGTGGAACTGGCTCGGCGAGAACTCGATCCGCGTGGCGGTGTGATGTTCGCGTGCGTATGGCTCGCGCCGACGGGTGAGCCGGAAGCGGCGACGGGTCGACTGCTCGTCGTCATGCACCATCTGGTCGTCGACGGCGTGTCATGGCGAATCCTGGTGCCGGACTTCATGACCGCGTGGGCACAGATATCCAATGGTGCGCTGGCGCAACTGGCCCCCGTCGGTACGTCCATGCGGCGGTGGGCACATGCGTTGCAGGACAGCGTGGCTGCTGCGACGGCAGAACTGCCGGTGTGGCGTTCAATTGTCGACGGCGAGGATCCTGACCTGGGATCGGCGAGCTTCGATCCCTCCGTCGACTTGGTCGACACCGTCCGCGACATCGAGGTACGCGTCGATGCTTCGACGACTCGTGCACTGCTGACCGAACTTCCGGCCGCATTCCGTGGCGGCGTCAACGACGGTTTGCTGACGGCTCTGGCGCTCGCTGTCACTCGTTGGCGTCGCGAACGAGGCGTGCACACCACATCGACACTGATCCAGATGGAAGGTCACGGGCGAGAAGAGCACACCGCACCCGGTGCCGATCTCTCGCGGACCGTCGGTTGGTTCACCAGTGTCTACCCCGTGCGTCTCGAACTCGGTGCACTCGACATCGACGACGCCATGAGCGATGGCGCCGCAGCGGGTCGCGCCGTCAAATCGATCAAGGAACAACTGCTGGCCGTGCCCGGTCGTGGCATCGGCTACGGCGTTCTGCGATACCTGACCGGCAGCGACCACTGTGAAACGCTGCAGGACGCAACGCCACAGATCAGTTTCAACTACCTCGGTCGTGTCTCTGCCGGAAGCGTTCCCGACGAGTTCGCAGAACTCGGCTGGACTCCGTCTGCGGATGTCGGTGACATCGAAGGACCCGGAAACCCGGACATGCCCGCCGCGGCAGTTCTCGATATCAATGCCATCGTCACCGACACGTCGGACGAGTCGACGGGTGGCGCCTCGTTGTCCGCGACGTTCTCCTACGCCGGACGTCTCCTGACGGAGGCGGATGTCCGGGACTTGGCGGAGTACTGGACGATCGCGCTGCGGAGTCTGGTCTCGCACGTCGGCGACGGAGCCGGGGGAGGCCTGACGCCGTCCGACGTTCCGTTGGTGACGGCCTCGCAAGAGGACATCGACGCCTGGGAAGAGCGATACCCGGTGGTCAGGGACATTTGGCCTTTGTCGCCTTTGCAGCACGGGCTTGCCTTCCATTCGCTGCTCGCAGGGAACACTGCCGACGTCTATCAGACCCAGATGGTTCTGGAGCTGACAGGAACGGTGGATCCGGTGCGAATGAACCGGGCCGTGACTTCACTGCTGAACCGTCACGACAACCTTCGGACCGCCTACGTCACGGATCTTTCGGGCGAACTCGCGCAGATCGTTCTCGGTGAGACCGATATTCCGTGGCGTGTGGTCGACCTCGGTGCGGTGCCGGAGAGCGAGCGCGAGGTTGCTTACGTTCGAGCCCTCGAGCGCGATCGATCCGAGCGTTTCGATTTGGCAACACCGCCGTTGCTGCGATTCACGCTCATCACGCAAGGTCCAGGGCGGCACGCGCTCGCAGTGACGCTCCATCACATTCTGCTCGACGGTTGGTCGATGCCGTTGCTGATGAAGGACCTGATGGTCCTGTACGCAACGCACGGAGACGAATCTGTGCTTCCGCGCGCAGCGTCGTATCGTAATTACCTGGCCTGGTTGAGTTCTCGTGACACTGCGGAATCCGAGCTGGCATGGGCCGAGGCGCTGTCCGGGCTCGAACAGCCGACATTGTTCGCCGGGCAGAGGACTGTGGGTTCGAGTGCCGGCACCGTCGAGTCGGTCGTCACCCAGGTGGAGACCGAACTTGCCCAGCAGCTCGGTGCCTTCAGCGCCGACAACGGCGTCACGCTGAACACGATGATGCAGGCCGGTTGGGGAATACTGCTGGCGCGCCAACTGGGTCGAACGGATGTCGTGTTCGGAGCAACGGTGTCGGGTCGTCCCCCCGAGCTCGATCAGGTCGAGTCGATGATCGGCCTGTTCATCAACACACTTCCTGTCCGGGTCACGCTCGACCCCGCGGAGTCATTGCGCTCATTGCTGTCGCGCCTGCAGGTCGAACAAGCCGGACTTCTCGAACACCACCATCTCGGGCTGACGGACATCGTCAAGAGTGTCGGAAACGCCGCTGACTTCGACACGTTGACCGTCTTCGAGTCGTATCCCGTCGATGCTGAGGGGATCGCTGCAACGACCTCGATCGACGGGATGACCGTTACCGCCATCACCGGCGAGGACGCGACTCACTATCCGTTGACACTTACCGTCGTCGCTGACAACGGCATTGAGTTCACGCTCAAGTATCAGTCGGACGTTTTCGACGCGCCGACGATTCGGGTCGTGCGAGAGAGGATGCTTCGGATCCTGCGCGCACTCGTGGAGTTGCCGGACACCGCCGTCGGAAACCTGGACGTCCTGGGGGCCGACGAACGGCGCCTTCTCGTCCCGGTGTCGGGTCTGCCTGCGGCGCCCCAGTCGACCTGGGCCGATCTCGTCGATTCTGCCGTCGCGCGGAACCCCGAGGGGATCGCGATCTGGGCCGACGGTCGTGCGTGGACGTATCGAGAAGCGGACGCCTGGTCCAACCGCCTGGCCCGAATTCTGCTCGATCAGGGTGTCGGTCCGGAAACCTTTGTAGCCGTGGCGCTCCGACGGTCGGCAGCGTCCGTAATGTCGGTGTGGGCGGTGACGAAGACCGGCGCCGCCTACTTGCCCGTCGATCCCGACTATCCGGTTGAGCGAATCGAACACATGATCACGGACTCCGGCGCTGTCATCGGCATCAGCCGGCGTGGGAATCACCTTCCCGATTCGGTGCGTTGGCTCGATCTGGACGCACTGGAAACCGCGATCGACGATCTCCCCGACACGAGGATCGTAGGAGCCGCCCGTGTCGACAATCCCGCCTACATGATCTACACGTCCGGATCCACGGGCAAGCCGAAGGGTGTCGTGGTCACCCACGGCGGTCTTGCGAACCTTGCAGCCGAGCGACGTGAGCACTATCGAGTCGACTCGTCCTCACGATTCCTGCACAACACCTCGCCGAGCTTCGACATGTCGGTCGGCGAGATGATGTCGGCGCTATCCGCGGCGGCGACTTTGGTCGTCACACCACCTACCATTCTGGGCGGAGAAGAGCTGTCCCGGTTCATGATCGGACGTCGGGTCACTCACGCACTGATCACTCCGGCGATGTTGACGTCGATGGAACCGGAAGGGCTCGAAGAGCTTCGAGTTCTCGGTGTCGGCGGGGAAGCCGTATCTGCCGAACTGGTCAACCGTTGGCAGCCCGGTCGAACCATGCTCAACGGGTACGGCCCTACCGAGGCAACCGACATCTCCACCGTCGGTGATCTCGTCGCGGGGAATCCGGTCACGATCGGGTCGCCCGTGCGCGGTTTCGACACTCTGATCCTCGACGCGCGACTCCTCCCGGTGCCGATCGGGACGCCGGGCGAACTGTACGTGTCCGGGCCGGCTCTCGCGCGGGGATACCACGACCAGTCCGTGCTCACGGCAACCCGATTTGTTGCCAACCCACACGGCCGGCCCGGTGATCGTCTGTATCGCACGGGCGACATCGCTGCGTGGACACCAGAACTCACCATCGAGTACCAGGGGAGAACCGACAGTCAAGTCAAGATTCGTGGGCATCGCATCGAACTCGGTGAGATCGACGCGGCACTGCACGCTCACCCGGACGTAGATGTGGCCATGACCCTCGGCAAGCGGACACCGTCCGGGGACACAGCACTGGTGGCGTACGTCGTGCCCGCACAAGGAACCGCACCGGAGGTGGGCCAGGTCATCGCGTTCGTCTCGGAGTTCCTGCCACGTCACATGATCCCGAGTGCTGTCGTCTTCATCGACAAGGTGCCGACGACACCGACAGGAAAGGTCGACGAGAAGGCATTGCCGACCCCTGAATTCGCGTCGACGATCGTGTATCGAGAGCCGAGCACGCCTACGGAAATCGCTGTTGCGACTGCCTTCTCGGAGGTCCTCGAGATCGCTGACGTCGGCGCTGACGACAACTTTTTCGAACTGGGTGGCAATTCACTGTCGGCGATGCGGGTGGTGACCAAGTTGCGGGCCTCCCTCGCTCGCGAGATCCCGCTGCAGTGGTTGATGACCGAGCCGACTCCGGCGTCGATAGCGAGTCGTGTGGACTCCGGACAAGAATCTGCCGGCGCACTGGACGTCGTGTTCCCGATTCGGACGACCGGTGATCGGCCGCCTGTGTTCTTCGTTCACCCGATCGTCGGTCTGGCCTGGAGTTACGCGGGATTGACGCCCTACATCGATTCGGCAACTCCGATGTACGGAATCCAGACTCCAGCAGTCTCGTCCGCGGATCCGCTACCGACTTCCATCGAACTCACTGCTGCCAGGTACCTCGAGGAAGTTCGGCTAATCCAGCCTGAAGGTCCATACCACCTGGCCGGTTGGTCGCTGGGCGGGGTGATCGCACACGCGATGGCAGTGCAATTGCAGACGGCGGGCGAGTCGGTCGATTCGTTGGTGATGCTGGACAGCTTCGCCTATTCCGCTGAAGACACGGAAGGATCGGACGCTGGTGACGACGCGGATATGGGTCTCGAGTTCGCACAAGCCATGGGTGAGCTGACTTCGGAAGATGTCGGCAGGCTTGTCTTCGCGGCCCAGCACAACGACTCGTTGATGCAGACCTACCGGCCGGGGATCTTCGATGGAGACATTCTGTACTTCACTGCAGCGCTGGATGATCCGTGGCTGAACCGTGGCGCCGATTCATGGCGCGCGTACGTGAGCGGGGATATCGTGAATCACCCCGTCGAGTGCACTCACTGGAACATCACCTCACCGACGGCTCTCGAAACCGTTGGACCATTGATGGCGCACAACTTGGAGAGGATTCGTCGGATGTCCTGAGTCTGGTGGGCCTGCTCCCGAGACGCCACCTGTGTCAGGGATGGGTGCTTTCCCAGGCGAAACCATCGGGATCCGCGAAGGGTTCGGAAGCACCGGTGATGGTGAGCCGGTGCGATCCGGTGCCTTCCGGAGACAGCCCGGCATCCTTTGCCAAGGCGCGGCGACCGTACAGTGCCAGTGTCACATTGCCCGGTGCACTGGTGAATTCGACGTACTTGCGACCGAAGCTCTTGGACACCTCTAGTCCGTGGTCTAGGTAGTACTGCTTGCTGGCCTTGACGTCTTCGGCGCCGAGCAGCAGCACGAGGCTGTCGATCGTTCGGGTGGCTGGTCCGTTGTTCTTCTTCGACGACGTGGCGATCTTCCAGATCGAACCGTCCGGAGCCTGAACAACTCCGCCGTAGCCCCAGAGGGATTTCTTGACCGGCTTCAAATCGGTGGCGCCGGCCGCGAGCGCCGCGTCGACGAAGGCGTCGACGATGTTCGGTTGGGCGACGACGAGCGAAAGGGTGTACCCACGAAACCCTGTTGTCGGTTCGTTAGATTCCCGTAGCTGGATTCGATCTCCGACGCCGAGGGCGTTGTAGAAGGCTTCGGCTGCCGCGAGTTCGGGAACATGGAGGATCACGGACTGTGCGGTGGTCATCTGTGTGCTCCCTGCTGATGTGTGGATTGACGACGTGTGGTCGGAAGTGGACTTCTGTGGTGTGTTCATGTGTTTCAACGTAATTGCGGGTCCCTTGGCTGTGCTTCTCGATTTCTGATCGGTTTGCTGAGACTGCTTGCAAGGTGCAGCGCTCGAGCTGGCACTAAGTGGGCAATTTGTCGTGAATGTACTGTTCAGCCGATGTTTTCTCGATAGGCTGATGAGCGCTGATCGGACGTATCTCACGCCACCATGGAACGG
The DNA here is from genome assembly GCF_016598535.1 of Rhodococcus sp. P-2. Taxonomy (GTDB): domain Bacteria; phylum Actinomycetota; class Actinomycetes; order Mycobacteriales; family Mycobacteriaceae; genus Rhodococcus_F; species Rhodococcus_F baikonurensis. Next base: position 6,316,354 of record NZ_CP066779.1, read on the forward strand.
GGAAACCAGTGATCGCACTGCGAGGAAAGTCGTTAGCCGCAGTAGTAGTGGTGTCCATGACGATGGCGTTGGCCGCGTGTACGTCCGGTGAATCGGCGCCCGAGGTCGGCGCCAATTACGGCTCGGACGGTGCCCCGGACGACTATCGGGAGCCGGTGAAACTGAGCAGTCGAGATGGTGTCCTCGAAGTGCGGTTGTCCGCCCATCAGGGAGTGATTCCGCTCGATACGGCGTCCGCGCCGGTGTCGAATTTTCTGCTCTTCGGGTACGAGGTCATCCGCGGTACGGCGTCGGACGGATCGACCTCGGCGAGTGACGTCTATCCGGCGCCGACTCTCCGCGTCGATCCCGGAGAGCGTTTGATCATTCACTACGACAACGATCTGCAGGACCTCGCGATCGAGGACTTCTACGATCCGGCATTCACACCGGCAGGCGGGGATGTTCCGATCTATCCACCGGCGCTGACGTCGGCTCCTTTGAATCTGCACACGCACGGAGTTCACGTGAGTCCGGACGGCAATGCGGACAACGTGTTGCTCAACATCCCCGCCGGTCAGGGAAACGTGTACGACTACGCGATTCCGGGGACGATGCCGAACGGACTTTACTGGTACCACAGCCACCGGCACACCCTCACGGCCCAGCAGACCTACATGGGTCTGGCCGGGCTGCTGGAAATCGGCCGGCCGGACGGCAATTTGCCTGTCGTGACGGCCAACGACATTCCGATTCGCGACATGGCACTGCAGTACAACTTCGTGTTCGACCGCAAAGGTAAGGGGCGACAGCTCAACGATGCCAACTGGCCCCAATTCGTCAGCACCTTGACGCCGCCCACCGGCACGGAATTGGCGGACGGGACATACCGTCCGATCTTGGCGCCGGTCAATTTCTCGGATACCACGCAGGGAGCGCAGTATTTCACCAACTGGTACACCGGACCGCTGTCGCCGGCCAATCATCGCGGACAGAATCAATTCGTACCGGGCAACCTTCAGAGCTTCGTGGGTGAGTCGACGAGCGTCCCGGCCGATCTCTCCCTGCCGGACAACCAACGCGACGTGCAGTACACGGTGAACGGTCAATTTCAGCCGTCCCTGAAATTGAAGCCGGGGCAGACCGAGATCTGGGTGCTCGCCAACATCAGCGACTTCGCCTACATGCCGGTCACCCTGACGGAAACCGCAACCGGCGCTCATCCGAAGTTCGCAATCGTGGGGCAGGACGGGAATCCGTTCGACGAGGTCCAGCCACCTGTGGACGGCGACGGAACCCGGCTGGTGATTCCGCCGGCCTCGCGATACGCGATCGCAGTGACGATGCCGGCGTCCGGCGATCTGGTGCTGGAGATGCCACCGCTCGAGGGTGCAAAACCGGTGAGTAATCCGGGCATTCTCTACACCAACAACGGTACCGACAATCCGCCCGCCGAACTCGGATCCGTCACTGTCGACCCTTCGGTGATCAGCTACGCGGACGGATTCTTCACGTTCCCGACGCAGCAGCTGATCCGCGCCACACCAGACGAGGGCGAAGGAACGACGATTCCTTTCGCGTTCGGACAGAAGCTCGACACCTACACCTCCTTCGTGGATACCGCAGCGATGACACCCGACGTGACCCGCAACCTCACAGTCTCGGGCGGCTTCAGCAACGACAAGGCAAGCAACAGTGATCCGAAGGCCTTCACCTACGAGTTCGCCGACAACACCTTCCCCAACATTCCGTTGATTCAACCGCGTTTGAATTCCGTCGAGGAATGGAAGATCACGAACCTCAACAACGACGAACATCCGATGCATATTCACGTCAACGACTTCCAGGTGACGGAAGTCGTCGATCCCGTCGCCGGCACCACGACGGGCATTCAGCCCTGGGGAATCGACAACGTGAACGTGCCTGCGCCAGTGACAGACGAGAACGAGAATGCGCTGGAACCAGCATCGGTGACGTTGCGGACGAAGTTCACCGAGTACACCGGAACCTTTGTAATCCATTGCCACCGACTCAATCACGAGGACAACGGTTTGATGGCTACCGTCAACGTGATTCCCGAGGTATCGACATATGCCGTCGCGATACCTGGTTCGGCCGGCGTGCCCGCCAAGGTGCAGATATTCGATGCCGACGGCGACAAACTGATCACTGCTGTGACGCCCTTCCCGTCGTTCGAAGGCACCCCGAGTGTTGCGATGGCGGACGTGAACGGAGACATGGTGCTTGATCTGGTCGCTGGAACAGGTGCAGGCTCGGCTCCGGAAGTAGTGGCGTACAACGCAGTCGGAGGCGTGCCGTTCACCGACGAGCTGGCCAGGTTTGCACCCTTCGATTCGGGTTTCCGCGGTGGAGTGAGTGTCGGCGGCGTCGACATCGACGGAAATGCTCTGGCGGACAACATCATCGTCGCATCGGGCCCCGGAATGGAGTCGCTGGTCAAGATCTACTCCACCGACCTTCCGCCGGACAAGAAGTCTGCGCCCGCAGAATTCGGCTCCTTCGCTCCATATCCGGGTTCGAGTAGTGGCGTCACTTTTGCAACCGGGATGGTGGACAGTCACTCAGGTCGGGCGAGCATCGTGACAGCGCCAGGCGCGGGCGAGGAACCGCTGGTCAAGACATTCCGCTACGACCTGTACGAACCGACGGCGGCGGCAAAGGGTGGCTCCGACGAACACGCAGGTCATGCGGATGGGCCGGCGATGACGTCACAGTTCTTGGCCTTCGATCAGGGCTATCACGACGGAGTATCGCTTTCGACGGGGTGGGTGGCCGGCGCCGAGGGCGGAGCGAAATCGATAGTGGCGGGCATGCTCGGAGGGGACGGTTCCGTCCGTGTCTTCTCGAGTGGATCGAGGCTCGACGGCGCGCCCGAGATGTACCTCGAGAGCCCGGATCACCATTCGACGGACGTAGCGTTTCGGGAAGTTGCCTCCTTCGATCCCTTCGCCGGTTCAGGGTCGGGCGTCGAAGTGGCGACGACGAGTACGACTACCGGCGCGGATCTCCTTGTGAGTGGGAGCAACGGAACGGGTGCCGAAGTTCGGAAACTGACGCTGGGTCGCTCCGATCCGGCCGCGACCACTTTGACACCGACACTTGTGGGGACGCTCCCGCCCTATCCCGTCGGTGGGGGAGCGCTGCCGCTCGGGGGTCGATGACCGACCAGAGTCGTGTGGGTTGTCGAATTTCGTTGTAGTACGGCACTTTCAGCGCGAGCTACCTCAAGGCTTCCCGGGGAATGAGTGGTACCGGACTTTCATGCCGAGATCGATCCGTCAAGAGCGCAATGTCGGCCATTCGGAGCACATCGCCGACAATCGACGGATGCTCAATGTGTGTGCCCCACGCAGAATGTTCTCTATGGCATAGGAATTCGAGAGATCCGCCACGGCCACTGACACACCTTGCCTTGGAGACTGAATTGCGGTGCCAAGCAAGAATCGAACACTTCTGATGAAAGGACCATCATATGGGCCAGGAACGCTTTGCCGGGAAAGTTGCCATTGTCACCGGAGCAGGTCGCGGCATCGGGCGAGACACTGCACTTCTGCTGGCGCGAGAGGGTGCCAAGGTCGTCGTCAATGATCTGGGTGGTGGACCGGACGGGGCAGGAAATAACACGTCGGTGGCTCAGGCGGTTGTCGACGAGATCCTCGCGGCCGGTGGCGAAGCAGTTGCAGAAACGTCCAGCGTTGACTGCATGGCAGGAGGGAACGCTGTGGTCGAGGCGGCTCTGGACACCTTCGGACGAATTGACATCTTGGTCAACAATGCCGGAATCATTCGCCCAACTCGAATCGACCAGATGAGTGAGGAAGATTTCGATCTTGTCCTGGCGGTCAATCTCAAGGGGTACTTCGCGACCGTGCGCCACGCAGCGCCGCACTTGATGGAGCGGGGCGGATCGATCGTGAACCTGTCGTCTCCGTCTGGGATCGGGCACTACGGTATGGGCAACTACTCCGCCGCCAAAGAAGGCGTCGTCGGATTCTCTCGTATAGTGGCGCGTGATCTTGGTGAGTTCGGGGTGCGCAGCAATGTAGTTCGACCGATTACCGCGAACAGCAACATGGCGACGCCGGAGAATCTCGCCAGCCTGAGCTATGCAGTCGACGCATTGGGTATACCTCCATTGGCCAATGCTTGGATGGAGGGCGGCGGGGATCCCTTCGCAGCTGATCCTCATTCAGCCCACGCTGCAGCTGCCATCACCTGGCTCTGCACGGAAGGTGCGTACCCGATCAACGGCCGTGAGCTCTTCATCGCGGGTTGTCACATCGCGTTCTACCAGGAACCGGAGCTGATTCGCTCACGATTCCACAAGGCCGGCTGGGATCTGGATTCACTCTGCGGAGTCACGACTACGAGTGCCCTTACGTGGGATCAGAGAAACCTGTTCGACGGTTCGCGCCGCGGCGTCGGCAGTTCGGCGGACATGTTGGAAGCTCCATCGAGGTAAGAGATTCACTTCATTCTCCATGGCGAGCGCTGAATATCAGGGGCCTCGCGGAGGGGGATCCCCAGTAGCAGAGTGCTTTTCGAATCAACCGGCGTTTGTGTGAGGGCTCCGCCCCTGTGTGCCTTTCTGGTAGGGGGACTACCAGAAAGGCACACAGGGGCGGCAGGCCTTATTTGCCGCGGATTGCGTCGAATACCTTGGGGTCGAACAGGGTTGAGGTGTCTCCGAGGTCTCGGCCTTCGGCGACGTCGCGCAGGAGGCGGCGCATGATTTTGCCGGATCGGGTTTTGGGCAGTTCCGGCACGATGGTGATTTGACGTGGTTTGGCGATGGGGCTGATGTCGGTGGAGACCTGTGCCTTGAGTTCGGCGATGAGGACGTCGCCGGTGTTTTCGACGCCTTCGCGCAGGATCACGAACGCGACGATGCCCTGTCCGGTGGTCTCGTCGGCGGCGCCGACGACGGCGGCTTCTGCGACGCCGTGGTGGTTGACCAGTGCTGATTCCACCTCCGAGGTGGAGATGCGGTGGCCGGAGACGTTCATGACGTCGTCGACGCGGCCGAGGACCCAGAGTGCGCCGTCGTCGTCGTATTTGGCGCCGTCACCGGCGAAGTACCAGCCTTCTTCGGCGTAGCGGGACCAGTAGGTGTCGCGGTAGCGGTCCATGTCGCCCCAGATGCCGCGCAGCATCGCCGGCCACGGTTCGTCGAGGACGAGGTAGCCGTTGCCGCCGGGGCCGAGGGGTTTGGCGTCGTCGTCGACGATCTTCGCGGAGATGCCGGGCAGGGGTGCCATGGCGGATCCGGGTTTGGTGGCGGTGATACCGGGGAGTGGGGAGATCATGATCGCTCCGGTTTCGGTCTGCCACCAGGTGTCGACGATGGGTGCTTTGTTGCCGCCGATGACCTCGCGGAACCAGCGCCACGCTTCGGGGTTGATGGGCTCGCCGACGGAGCCGAGGAGGCGGATCGAGGTCAGGTCGTGGGCGTCGGGGATCTCGCGGCCCCACTTCATGAAGGTGCGCACGAGGGTGGGTGCGGTGTAGTAGATGGAGACGCCGTACTTCTCGAGTTACGGCGGTCATAGCGAAGGGGAAACGCCCGGTCCCATTCCGAACCCGGAAGCTAAGCCCTTCAGCGCCGATGGTACTGCACTCGACAGGGTGTGGGAGAGTAGGACACCGCCGAACACAACGTAAGAGAAGCCCCCCAACCAGTCATGGTTGGGGGGCTTTCTCATACCCAAAACACCCCCGACCCGAAACCGCCCACACCCCCGACCGCGAGCGAACGGTACCTTCATCGCCTCAGATCGACCGAACGTACCGTTCACACCACCAGGGGCAGGCCACTGCCGGCACCGTCGCGGCCGGCGCACCACCCCGCCCGACGTCGAGCGAACGGTACCTTCATCGCCTCAGATCGACCGAACGTACCGTTCACTCGATCCTGAAAAGCGTGCGCCCACCGCAAGTCTCGTCAGTCGAACCTCAATCGCGCCACCAACCTGCCACGGAACCCGTCGAGCGTGGCTAGGCTCGGAAGAGGCGACCCGTGTGATCGGGTCCACCTCACCTGTGCACGCGTGATGACTACGGAGGCTTCGATGACCGATATTCTCGACCGCACCAAAATCTATGTTGATGGCGCCTGGATCGAATCCACTGGCAGCGGTCGGATCGACGTTCTCAATCCGGCTACCGAAGAGCTGATAGGAACTGTCGCCGAAGGCACTGTCGAAGATGTCGACGCGGCCGCGAAGGCAGCGCGAAAGGCGTTCCCCACGTGGTCTGCACTATCCGGCGGCGAGCGCGCCGAATATCTTTCCAAGGCTGCGGCGATAATTGCCGAACGCACCGATGATCTTGCGGCGCTCGTTTCGCAGGATATGGGAATGCCGATCGGATTCGCGAAGCCCGTACAAATCGGAATGCCGCTCGCGAACTTGAATGCATTTGCCGAATTGGCTCGCACTTATGATTTCGACGCTCACGAGGTTGGGAATTCGCTGATTGTTCGCGAACCTGCGGGTGTTGTCGGCGCCATCACTCCTTGGAACTTCCCGCTCCACCAGGTTGTCTTGAAGGTTGGTGGAGCACTTGCCGCGGGCTGCACTGTGGTGCTCAAGCCCACCGAGGTTGCGCCACTCATCACGTACGCTCTCGCTGACATCTTCGACGAAATTGGTTTGCCTCCAGGTGTATTCAACCTGGTGAGCGGCTACGGCCCGGTAGTGGGTGAAGCCATCGCCGGCCATCCCGAAGTCGACATGGTCTCCTTCACCGGTTCGACTCGGGCCGGCAAGCGAGTGGCCATCGTTGCCGCGGACACCATCAAGAAGGTGTCGCTCGAGCTGGGCGGCAAGTCGGCGAACGTCATTCTCGACGACGCCGATCTCGAAAAGGCTGTCACGGATGGCGTCGCAAAGTGCTTCATCAATTCGGGCCAGACCTGTTCGGCGCTGACGCGTATGTTGGTCCCCGCGGAGAAGGTGGATGAGGCAGCGGCAATCGCTGCTGCGGTAGCCGCTCATTTCCCGGTAGGTGATCCGACTCAGCCGACTTCGGTGCTTGGTCCTCTGGTGAACGCGAATCAGCTGGGACGCGTTCGCGGATACATCGAGAAGGGCGTGTCGGAAGGAGCCACCGCGGTTGTCGACGGACGCGAAACCGGTCTGGCCAGTGGATATTTCGTCGGTCCGACAGTGTTCGCGAACGTGACCGAAGACATGACCATTGCGCGCGAGGAGATCTTCGGACCGGTCCTCTCGATCATGGGCTACAAAGACGAGGCCGACGCAGTGCGGATTGCCAACGGTACCGAGTACGGACTGGCCGGTGGCGTTTGGTCAGGTGACCCCGATCGCGCGGATCGCGTCGCACGGCAACTGCGGGCCGGGCAGGTCGAGGTGAACGGCGGAGCATTCAACACGAATGCTCCGTTCGGTGGGTACAAGCAGTCGGGCGTAGGACGCGAGGCGGGCACGTTCGGGCTCGAAGAGTTCCTCGAGATCAAGGCGATTCAGCGATAGCTTTGTTCGAGAATGGCGATGCTCCCGTACCAAGTACGGGAGCATCGCCATTTTTGTGCCCGGATCAGGACTTGGCGGCATCCAAATGCTGAGCCGAGATGTTCGCCAGGTGTGTCAGGTCCGAGGCCACGGTCACGAACGTGTAGCCCTCCCCGAGTCGTTGTGCCGCAACCTGACCGGAGGGTGTGTGGATTCCCGCGGCCACTCCGCTGAGGGCGGCAGCTTCGTGCACCCGGGTAAGCGCTGCTTCGAATTCCTCGGAGACATCCGGATCGTTGGAGTGCTTACCGCCGACGGCGATTCGTAGGTCGGACGGCCCGACGTACACGCCGTCCAATCCGGGCACTGCGCAGATATCTTCGACATTCGCCAGACCCTGTGGAGTCTCGATCATCGCAAAAACAACGGTGTCGCGGTTCGCGTCGGCGGGAACGGGGCCGATACGGAGTTGCGAGCGCATGGGCCCGTAGGAGCGGATGCCGAACGGCGGATACTTGGCGGCTGCCACGGCGGCCGCAGCCTCTTCGGCGTTGTTGATCAGTGGAACTATGACGCCTACGGCGCCTGCGTCGAGTGCACGGCCGATGGGCGTCGGATTGTTTGCCTCGACGCGCACCATCCCGACGGTGGACGGTGACGAGTCGATTGCGGTGAGGCCGGCGACCATCCCCGAATAGCCGATCAAACCGTGCTGCATGTCGAGGGCGATGTAGTCCCAGCCGATGTGTGCGATCCACTCCGTCGAGATCGGGCTGTCGATGACGGACCAGTATCCGAGAATGCGTTCGCGTCCTCGGATACGTGCGGCGAATTCCTGTGCTGACATAGTGAAGAACTCTTCCTGATGAAGGTCGGGTGTTTCAGCGGTTGTAGTTGGGCATGGGGCCTCGTAGGGCGGCACCGACGAGATCACACTCTTCGACGGTCGAGGCGTCGAGTGGGCCTCGCCCGATGGCCGCGATATTGGATTCGACGTGGGCGACTTTGGATCCTCCGAGGAGCAGCGATCCGGTCGCGGGCTTGCTGACCAGCCAGCGCAACGCAAGCTCGGTCAGGGAGATACTCGACTGCTCCGCGATCGTCGTCAGTTGTGCAATGGCGTCGAATATCTGTGTGTTCCAGTACCGTTCCTTGTACATCGATGCAAGACGGGAGTCGCCGAATCGGCCGTCGGAGGGACTTTCCTCGAAGGTGTGGCGCCCAGTGAGCAGGCCCCCACCGAGTGGGTTGTAGACCATGGTGGTCAGTCCGGCCACGTCCGCGAATTCGGCGTATTCTTCTTCGATGCGACGGGCGAGCAAGTTGTAGAGCTGTTGTGCGACGATCGGTCGCGGCGCACCGACTGTGTCTGCGGTGTAGTTGATTTCGCTGATCTGCCACGCTGCGAAGTTGGATACGCCGAGTGTGCGGATCTTGCCCTCGGCAACCAGTTCCGCGACGGTCGTGAGAGTCTCGGTCAGCGTGACGGTTCGGTCCGGCTGATGGAGATAGAACAGGTCGACGTAGTCCGTGTCGAGTCTGCGCAGGCTTCCTTCGATGCTTGCCCGGAGCCCCTTTGCCGAGAGTGGGCTGTTGTCACCGGCATCGGGATGCGGCATTCCCGCCTTAGTGGCGAGAGTGATGGAATCGCGTCGGCCCTGGAGGAGCTTTGCGAGCATGCGCTCGGACTCGCCGCCCGCATAGCCGTTGGCCGTGTCGATGTGAGAGATACCGGCGTCGAGTGCGACGTCGAGCATCGCGCCCGCGCCCGCAGCATCGACGGTGTCCCCGAAAGTCATGGTGCCCAGCACCATTTTCGGAAGCTCGAGTGGGGCGGTCATCAGGCAACTCCTCGTGGTTCGATCTGCTTGGCCAGCAAGTTTTTGGACAGTGTGGCTACTACGTGGCGTGGTTTGATCCCCACCATCGTTGTGGGGTCGAGGGCCGCACCACGTAGTGCGCGTGTGTACGGCTCGCGGGGGCTGGCGAGAACTGCTTCTGTGGAACCGGATTCGACGATGGTTCCCTTCGACATTACGACTACGGTCTCGCTGATCTCTCGGACGACGCCCAAGTTGTGTGAGATGAAAACGTACGTCAGACCGGTATCGGCTTGAATTTCACGTAGGAGCTCGAGTACCTGTGCTTGGACCGAAACATCCAGGGCACTCGTGGCTTCGTCGCACACCAGCAGTTCGGGTCCGCTGGCCAGTGCGCGGGCAATTCCGATTCGCTGACGTTGGCCTCCTGAGAACTCCGCCGGACGCCGGTGTAGTGCCGAGCTGGGCAGGCCAACGCGACCGACGAGTTCTGCTGCTGCCTTGGAGCGTTCCGCCTTGCTTCGGACACCCTTGAGTCGCAGTGGTTCTCCGATGATGTCCTCGGCAGTCAGGTGGGGGTCCAGTGATCCGTACGGATCTTGGAACACCATCTGAACGCGGGAGCGGAAGGGGCGCAGCGACTTCTCCGTCATCTGCGCGATGTCGGTGCCGTCGACGAGAATGCGTCCACTGGTCGGTGTGAGGAGTCGGACGATCGATCGAGCGATGGTCGACTTGCCGCATCCGGATTCGCCGACGATGGCCAGGGTCTTGCCTTTTTCCACCGAGAAGCTCACAGCATCCACTGCCCGGAAAACTCCGTCGGGAACCGGATACTCGACAACGAGGTCTTCGACGGCGAGAAGTGGCGTTTCGTGGGGGTTCATGCCGAGGCTCCGATCTGTGTTGAACGGGCGGGGTCGCCGTCCCAAGGCCCCAGGTGCGGTATGGCGTCGAGAAGCTTTTGTGTGTAGGCGCTTTGCGGTGAGTCGACGAGAACGTCGGCGCTGCCGGTCTCGACGAAACGGCCGTCCTTCATCACGTAGATGTGATCGGATACGAGTCGGGCGACTCCGAGGTCGTGGGTGATGACCAGCATTCCGATCCCGGTGCGCTCCTGCAACTCGAGCAACAGATCCAGAATCCCGGCCTGAACGGTGACGTCCAATGCGCTGGTCGGTTCATCGGCCACGATCAGTTCGGGGCCGGCAGCAAGCGCGCCGGCGATCAGGACGCGCTGCAACATTCCGCCCGACAGTTGATGCGGGTATTTGTCGAGTTGCTGATCCGGATACGGAATGCGCACCTGCTCGAGCAGTTCCACTGCCCGCTCGATTTGTAGGTTCTTCGCGGTTACACCGCTGTGGCGCACTGCTTCTCGAAGTTGGCTGCCGATGGTGTGGACGGGACTCAGGGCCGTCATCGGGTCCTGGGGGATGAGAGCGATGTGTTTCCCACGAATATCGTTCAGCATCTTCGTGTTTCCGAGAATGTCCTGGCCTTTGAACACGGCTTTCCCGGAAAGAACGGCAAGATCGTCCGGAAGCAGTCCGAGGATTCCCATGGCTGTCGTCGACTTTCCGGAGCCGGATTCACCGATGATGGTGACGGTTTCACCGGCGTCGATGCAGAAGGACACCCCGTCGACGGCTCGGATGACGCCATTTGCCGTGACAAGTTCGATCTGGAGGTCGTCGACCCGTAGTAGATTGCCCATGTCTCACGCCTTTGCTTTCTGGGCGTTGCCACGCCCGAACAGGTTTGCGCCCAGTCGTTTCGATCCTGCAGGTCGATCGCGTAGACCGTCGCCGAGTAGGTTCACTCCGACCACCAGCAGCACGATCATCAGGCCAGTCAGGGTCACGATCCACCATGAGGTGGTGATGTAGTCCTGGCCGTCGGCGATGATTCGTCCCCAGGTAGCGAATGGACGTTGTGGTCCGGCGCCGAGGTAGCTCAACGAGCTTTCCAGCAGTACGGCCTGCGCGAGCAGCAGCAGGACGACGAGCGATGCCTGCTTGACGATGTTCGGAATGACGTGACGAAGCAGGATGGACATACGGGTAAGTCCGAGGACTCGAGCTGCAGCTACGTAAGGCTTTTCGCGTTCGACGAGTACCAATGAGCGAGTCAACCGCGCGACTTCGGGCCACTGCGCGATCGCGATGACAAACGTGATGACGGGAATGGACGGTCCGAACAGCGCAACAACGAGAAGCAGCATCATCAGCAGAGGCAGAGAAAGCTGTGCCTCGAGAAGGCGGGAGATCACGGTGTCGACCCAGCCACCGAAGTACCCCGCGGCGGATCCGGCGACGATACCGATGAGCCCGGAGACGACTACGGCGAGAATACCGATCGTCAGAGACACCTGGCCGCCGTGCAGGATCCGTGAGAGGAGATCTCGTCCCAACTGATCGGTGCCGAACAGATGACCGTCGGTGAGAGGCGGTAGCCGTCGACTGCTCAGGTTGGTCTGGTTCGGATCTGCGAGGGGGAGTAGTCCCGCCAATGCAACGGGAAGAATCACCAGGAGCGCGCAGATCGAGCCGGCCCAGATCTTGACTCGGCTGTCTCGCTTACGGCGCGTGGCTCCGGCGCGTGCGAAGTCTGCCTCGGTGACCGCGCTGGCGCGTGGAGTTGTGGGAGGTTCCAAGACGGTAGTCATCAGTTGGCGCCCTTTCCGAGTCGCACGCGTGGATCCAGGAGGGGGTAGAGGAGGTCCACTGCCAGTTGCACGAGCACTGCGAGAACCGCAGTGACAAGTACGGTGGCCTGGATGAGCGGGTAGTCGCGAGTCTCGAGTGCGCGGACCACCAGCGAGCCGACACCAGGCCAGGCGAACACGACCTCGACCACCACGACGCCGTTCAGCATTCCGGCGAATCTGGTGCCCAGCGCGGTGACGATGGGAATTGCCGAGTTACGCATCGCATATCGCCAGGTGAGTTCGCGTTCGGATACTCCGCGAGAGCGTGCGACAGTGATGTAGGGAGAAGCGAAGGCCGAGACCATTTCGCGTCGGACCATTCGGGAGATCAGCGCGATCTGAAGGATGGCGATAGTGACGGTAGGCAGGATCAACGACGGCCACGTGGTGAAACCGGCTGCGGGGAGCACCGGGATCAGGACCGCGAAAATCGTCACCAGCATCAGACCGCTCCAGAACTCCGGCATGGACTGCCCGCCGACGGCCACGACGTTTGCACCGAGTTCGCGTCGTGTGTCCGCGTGACGAGCCATCCACACGCCCAACGGAATCGAGAGCACGGCGGTCAGCAGGATGGAGCTGACGGCCAGGGTGATCGTGTACGGGAGTCGGCCGAGGACAACATCCATGGCCGGCGCCTGGAACGAGTACGAGGTGCCGAGATTCAGATGGACCAGGTCCCACAGGTAGATCAGGTATTGGGAGAACACTGACTTGTCCAAGCCCATGTCAGCGCGGATCTTGGCGAGATCTTCTGTACTCGCCAGCGGCCCGGCCAAAGCGTAGGCAGGATCGCCGGGTGCCATGCGGATCAGGACGAACACCGTTGTGAGCGTGAGGAAGATCGTCAGTGCACTCTGCGCCAAGCGTTTGAGCACGTATTTGAGTGTCGGGTTCATCTTCGTGCGACGACGCGAGGAAACTTCGCGTGCGGTTTGCGGTTTCGGAGCAGTGAGAGTCATCGCCTCAGGCCTCCAATCGGACGGCGCCGAGGTCGTAGGAGTTGATCGGGGTCAGTGAAACATTTTGTACACGAGTGCGTTTCGCAAGGAGTGCATTGGGTACGAAGCTCCACAGACAAGGCCAGGTGTTCCAGATGTCCTGCTGCGCGGCGTCGAGTAGAGCGGCGCGCTTGGTCGGGTCCGGTTCGCTGGACGCGGCTTGGATCTTCGCGGTGATCTCGGGAAAGACGTACCCGTGATAGGTGTCGCGAGTTGCTTCCTTCTCCGCTGTGCCGGCGTACATGCCCTGCAACGTGGTCAGTGCAAGTCCGGTCTGGTTGCCGTAGCCGTTGCCCAGCACATCCCAGTCCCCGGTCTTGCCCTGGCGCCAGGACGAGATGTCACCGCCCGGTTCGAACTGCTGGAGTTTGACGCGCACTCTCACTGCCTTCATCATCTCGAGTACCGATTCCATCACCGAGACGTCGTTGGTGAACTCTCCGGTTTCCCAGATGAAGGTGAGTTCGAGGTCGTCGGCGCCTTCGGCCGCGAGCATTTGTCGCGCTTTTCGTGGATCATATTGGTAAGTACCGGTTTTCACGGCCCCATCCAAGGTCGACGGTGCGGGACCGGTGGCCGGGACCGCGGATCCGATCAGCACGTCCCGAGCGAGCGATTCACCGTCGATGGCGTACGTGAGGGCTTCGCGAACGCGCGGATTGGACAGTGGGTGATCGGCGGGCTTGCGGAAGTTGAAGAACAGTTGGTTGATGCGCGTGCTCGGCACGGTGTCGACCTGGACTCCAGGGAGGTCCGCGAGTTGTTCTGCGGAGTCCGGGCTGATCGAGTCGATGACGTCGACCTCGCCGCTCCGAAGCGCGACGACGCGGCCGGCCTCTTCGGGAATGAAGCGGACCTGAACACGACGAACGCCCGGGGCAGGGCCCCAGTAGTTGTCATTGGCAACAAGTGTGTAATCGCCGGTGCCCCGGTTCGATTCGCTGACGACGAACGGCCCCGACCCGATTCCGCTCTGCAGTTCGTTGGGTTCGTTGGCAGCGGCCGGGGTGATCAAGATGTTGGACATGAGCGAGTCCAGAACCGGCACCGGGGAATTCGTCCGAAGGATGAAGGTGCGATCGTCGATGGGGACGACCGTCGGCCACTCGGGGAACTGCGGTGCGACAAAGGATCCGCTGACCTGCTGGTACATCTGCATTGCCGTCGTGACGTCGTCGATCAGCACAGGTGTGCCGTCGGAGTAACGGATGCCCTCGCGGAGTCGAACCGTCCACTCGGTCGGTCCGGTCGATTCGAACCTGTCGGCAAGAACGAGTTGCGGTGTCAGATTGTCGCCGATCCGGGTGAGACCTTGTCTGACGCCTCGCTGAGCCGTGACTGCAGCGTCGAATTGATTGAGTTTGTTGTCGAGGCTGACGAGCGAACGGTTGAGCCCGAGCACCAGTGTGTCCTGTGTCGGCTTCCCGGTAGGGCCGGCGCACGCGGCTGTCGTGCCCAGAAGCGTTGCGCCACCGATCAGCCCGGTGAACTGCAGAAAGGACCGCCGGGAGAGCTGTGGTGTTCGCAAACGAGTATTGGTCATCGGTGACCTTTCGATCCTGACGGGGCAGCGTGGGGGCGACGCTCCGAGCGGACTGTTGGTGAACAATCGCATCGGGCTCTCGCTTGTAACTCAGCTCACAATGGCACTGTTGCGCACTTCGCGCAAGTCCCGTAACTTCAATTGCGTACTTCGCGCATCGGTTGCGATGCTGTGCGTACTCGATTCAGACCGAAAGGGGGTCGAGGAATTCGATGAAACCACTGGTAATCATCGCTGACGATCTTTCCGGAGCCGCGGAGTCGGCCGCAGGATTTCTGCTCCGCAGTTCGGGCATATCGCTTCGACTCGGTCCGGGTGCACCCGACGGATCAGGAGTGACGGTTTTCGATCTGCACTCACGGCGGTCCGACCCTGCCGAAGCCTCTCGTGACGTGAGATCAGTTCTGCAATCGTCCGACGGCTCCGAGATCGTCAAGAAGATCGATTCTCTGCTCAGGGGCAACATAGCGGCGGAGGTTGGAGAACTCTCCCGCGACGGATCCGCGGTCATTGTCGCAGCCGGATTGCCCAGGCAAGGGCGCACGGTGCAAGACGGCGTGGTGTTGGTCGATGGGGTTGCGTTGCACTCCACGGACCTGTGGCGCGCGGAGTCGACGCCGGCGCCTCGGTCGATTGCAGAGGCGCTCGGACCGTCGGCAATCACTTCTGGCGTATCGCTGGACGGCATTCGTTCCGGGCGTTTGAATCAGGTTCTTGCGTCGATCGCAGAAGCCGGGTCGGTGGCGATCTGCGACGTCGAGACCGACAGTGATCTGGAACTGATTGTGGCTGCAGCACAGGATGTTCGGGGATCTCGATTGGTAGGAACATCGGCGCTCGCAACGGCAGTGGCACGACGACGCACAATGCAGTCACCCGCCGCATGGCCATATCTTCGTGATTCTCGATCTACGTTGGTGGTTGTGGGGACGGCGGATGCGTCTGCCGGAGACCAAGTGGCATTGCTTCGGGATTCAGGTGCGCACCATATCGAAGTGAACAGTGCTGAACTCCTGGAACATTCGGTCGATCCGCTTCCGATTCTGAACGCACTGGATCGCGGAAACGTTGTCGTTTCGGTAAGTGGACCTGTCGTGCCTGCAGAATCCGTCCACCTCGTTTCGGCTCTCGCCGATCTGATCGCTGCCGTCGATGCAGGGTTCTCCCACGGCGAGAATCCGATCGACTTGGTTCTCACCGGTGGTGAAACCGCACGCAGCGTTCTCGACCGCCTCCGGATCGACACTCTGTCACCGATTTACGAAATTGAACACGGCGCCGTACTTTCCGTCGATCGCACCGGACGGTACATCGTCACGCGGCCAGGCAGTTTCGGGAATGCGCACAGTCTCTTCTCCATAACGAAGTTTCTTGCGCACCCCACCCCGGTCGCCGCTCCGGACAGTCCACCTTCAGTGACTCCTTCAGACAACGAGGTCAATCCCATGTCAATCGAATCCACTCCACTGCCGCTGATCGCTGTCACGATGGGCGACGGCGCCGGCGTCGGACCGGAAGTGATCGTCCCCGCACTCCTCGACGACGAAACGAGAAAGCGTTGCCGCCCGGTCGTTGTCGGCGACGCGAAGCGTTTGCGATTGGCTGCCACGGTGCTCGGAATCGACGTCGACGTGGTCGCGATCGAGGAGATCAAGGATGCTGAATTCATCGATGGACGGATCAACGTCATCGACCTGGACTTGCTACCCGAGGATCTCGCCTGGGGTGAACTGTCGGCAGTCGCGGGAGATGCGGCCTATCAATATATCCGCGTCGCAAGCGAACTCGCCGTACGCGGTGAAGTCCAGTCGATCTGCACGGCGCCGCTGAACAAGGAAGCGCTGCATGCGGCAGGACACATCTATCCTGGACACACGGAATTGCTTGCGCACCTGACCGGTACCGAGGAGGTGTCGATGATGTTGTCGACCCCCAAGCTCAAGGTGATTCACGTGACCACTCACATCGGACTGCTCGATGCAGTTGCCAGGATCGAGCCCGGCCTGGTCGAGAGGACCATTCGTCGCGGTCACGAAGCTTTGGTGCGCACGGGTAATCCGTCTCCGAAAATCGGCGTGTGCGG
Organism: Rhodococcus sp. P-2; assembly: GCF_016598535.1. Lineage (GTDB taxonomy): Bacteria > Actinomycetota > Actinomycetes > Mycobacteriales > Mycobacteriaceae > Rhodococcus_F > Rhodococcus_F baikonurensis. Next base: position 6,332,983 of record NZ_CP066779.1, read on the forward strand.
GATCAACCCGCATGCAGGGGAGAACGGGCTTTTCGGGTACGGAGAGGAGGAGCAGAAGATCATCCCCGCCGTCGAACTCTTGAAGGCAGAAGGAATCGACGTCCACGGTCCGCTGCCGGCGGACACGGCATTCTTCCTCGCTGGACGTGGGGACTACGACTTGATCGTTGCGATGTACCACGATCAGGGGCACGGCCCGGTCAAGGTTCTCGGGATCGAGGCCGGCGTCAACATCACCGTCGGGTTGCCTGTGATCCGTACCTCCGTCGATCACGGAACCGCTTTCGATATTGCAGGTAAGGGCATCGCCGAGGCCGGTAGTATGGTCGAAGCGCTGCGGCAGGCGGCCGAATTGGCAACCAGCACATTCGTTTCCAAGTAAGCACCAGGGTTTGTAGGGGGGAGGAGCGATGGCCATTCGGGAGTCGGAGGCGAGGCGGTCGGAGATTGCGAGGCTCGCTCGCACCAGCGGTCTGGCCAGTGTCGAGGATCTGTCTGCCCAATTCGGCGTGACCGCATCCACGATCCGTCGCGACCTGAGTCAGTTGACTGCACAGGGTCTGATCGCGCGTACCTATGGCGGGGCAATTGCCATCAATCCCCATCCGGAATCGTCTCTGCGTCAGCGGGCGATGGAGGGATTCGACGCTAAACGGAGGATTGCAGAGTGGGCTGCCGAACAGGTCCGGCCCGGAGAAACCGTGCTCCTTGATGCAGGCACCACTGTCGGGGCGATGGGGGAGTTCTTACGTCACGTGACGAATTTGACGGTGATCGCTGCAGGGCTGACAGCGCTCGAGGCGTTAGCCGACGCTGATGGTGTTCGAGTCGAATGTCTCGGCGGGACGCTGAGACAGCTCAGTCAAGGATTCGTCGGGCCACTGGCGGAAGCGTCGCTGCAGCGGGTGTCGTTTGACAAGGCGTTCCTCGGTGCCGACGCAGTTACCGCTGACCTGGGTATTTGTGAAGCTGAGCTCGATCAGACCCGGCTCAAGGAAATGATGATCGAACGTGCCGGCGAGGTCTACATACTCGCGCACTCCGCCAAGCTTGGTGAACGTCCTTTCCATGCGTGGGCACCGATACCGCCCGGGGCGGTGCTGGTTACCGATGCTGCAGTAGCCGCAAAGCAAGTCGCATTGTTCGAGGATGCAGGTATCCAAGTTCAAGTGGTGTGAGGTCCCGCTGCGTGCGGATCCGGCCACGGTGTCCGGCGTCACACGATGTCCGAATTGACGAAATCCGGGTGAAGCGGCCGATCTTGCTGGGGAAATGCTTACTTCCGAGTCTCTGACCTGTGGATTTGTCAAAGACTTCAGCGGGCGCGTAACTTATTCCAAGTCAGAGCGACACGGACACCGACTCCCGCCTTCACGGCGAGTGACACGAGGTTGTACGAAGTGCCTGACCAAATTTCGAAGTAGTTTCCATCGTGTATGGTTGTGCTTCACCTCCAGTTCTTTCCCGAATGTTCAGCGGTTTGCGCCGATGATCATGATGGGATAGGCTGGAAAAGTTGCCCCGGAGCGGCGGCCATAGGGTCGTGGTGATGGTGTGTGCGTGTTCTTTGAGAACTCAACAGTGTGTCGATGAATGTCAGTGCCAAAATTATTTTGGTAGTTACGGCGGTCATAGCGAAGGGGAAACGCCCGGTCCCATTCCGAACCCGGAAGCTAAGCCCTTCAGCGCCGATGGTACTGCACTCGACAGGGTGTGGGAGAGTAGGACACCGCCGAACACAACGTAAGAGAAGCCCCCCAACCAGTCATGGTTGGGGGGCTTTCTCATACCCAAAACACCCCCGACCGCGAGCGAACGGTACATCCGTCGCCTCAGATCGACCCAACGCACCGTTCACACGATCAGGGGCGGGCGAGCGACTGAGGTTGGCGGGCGCTTTGCCCGGATCAGTCGATGCCGTCGGCGGTGGCAGTTGCATACTTCGGCCGGCCAGTGGGCAGATACCGCTGGATCGTCACGCCCTTTGGTGTGGCTCGCGATTCGGCCAGCTCGAGTGCGATATCCGGTCCGGTATCGGGAAAGAGTCGTGTGCCCTGGCCTACGACCACCGGAACGATCAGCAGGATCACCTCGTCGACGAGATCGTTCGCGAGAAGCCAACGGCACAAGTTGCCGCTCCCGTGCACCTGGAGCTCACCGCCGGGTACGGCTTTCAGTTCGCCGATCGCTGTGGCGGTGTCACCTGTAAGGGCGGTCGTGTTCTTCCATTGGGGATCGATGAGCGTCCTCGACGCAAGATACTTGGGCCGCGAATTCAACGCGCTTGCAATGGGGTTGACATCCGGATTCTCGAACGTGCCCCAGTATCCGGCGAATATCTCATAGGTGTGTCGGCCGAACAGGAAGGCGTCAGCTCGCTGGTAGACCTGGACGAGATAATTCATCGCTTCGGTGTCCACCAATGGCGCGGACCATCCGCCTCGCTCGAATCCACCACGGCGGTCTTCGTCCGGCCCACCGAGTCCTTGCATCACTCCGTCGAGAGTGACGATGGTAAAGGTCGTCAGTTTCATAGTCGTACCCATCTCCCAGGCGTCGTCGGATTTCCGCTGTGCCGATATAGACCGTCGGGAAGAGGGAAAGTCATCGAGCGAACGTGGCGTTCATCGCCTTGGATCGACTGAACGTGCCGTTCGCTCAGGGGGGGAGGTGAGATCAGGGCTGAACAGGCACGGACTCTGAGGGGACGGTCTCGGACTCCAAAGCGTCGCACGGAATCGCGAGCTCGGTCTGTTCGAGGCGGCCGCGAAGGGTGATGTTCTCGGTGATCGACCACTGGGCAGCTTCGGCGCTGTCCGCGGCGGCCACCGCCCGTCCGGACGCGGCGACGTTACCCGGAACCGTCTTTGCGACCTCGGACAGTCGTGCTGCCTCGTTGACGGGATCACCGATGACGGTGTACTCGAATCTTTCTCGCGCACCGACGTTGCCGGCTACGGCAATACCTGCAGCGACGCCGATTCCCGCGCTCACTTCCGGAACTTCGGCACGCAGGCGCTGCTGGATCTTGCGGGCGGCGGCAAGAGCGCTGCCGGCGTGATCGTCGAGTGTCGTCGGCGCTCCGAAAATCGCCAGCGCTGCGTCGCCCTCGAACTTGTTGACGAATCCGCCGTGTGCATCGACCTCGTCGACGATGACGTCGAAGAATCGGTTGAGTAGAGCGACCACCGCGGTAGGGGAGTTGGTGGCCGCGATGGTGGTCGAACCGATGACGTCGACGAAAAGAACGGCAACGTCGCGTTCTTCACCGCCGAGTTCGGGGTTGCGGCGAACCGCGTTTGCGGCAACCTCGTGTCCGACGTGGCGCCCGAAGAGGTCGCGAATTCTCTCGCGCTCGCGTAGTCCCTCGGCCATGCGGTTGAAGCCGGTCTGCAGCAGTCCCAGTTCGGTCCCGTCGTACACGACGACGGACGCGGTGAGGTCGCCACGGGTGACTTGTTCCATGCCTCGTCGTACGGACCGAATGGGGGCCGCGGCCGATCGAATGTTGATGTACGTCAGCCCGAGTCCGACACACAGGGTGATCCCGCCGATGACGAGGATGGCGATTGCGAGGGCTTGCCACGAAGCAGGTCGGATGAAGCTGAAGACCGCTACGAGCATCAAGCCAGTGACGGGGACTCCGCTTCCGAGCAGCCAGACGAGGATTGTCCGGCCGGTCAGTCCGAGAACGGCAGCCTTGCGGGGTGCTCCGGATTCGAGTGCACGCGCAGCAATAGGGCGAAGTGCGAACTCGCTGAGCAGGTAGCAGAACGCGCAGGTGGTGATACCGCTGAAGGCCACGGTGAACAGAACTTTCGGAATGGTGTCGGGGTCGACGATTCCGTACATGGTCGTGAAGGTGATGAGCGCGGCCGTCCACAGGACAGCTTGCACTCGGGTCAGTCGCCACGGCCCGCGCAGCGCCGCGCGTTGATTCTGCTCGGTTGGCCGGTGATCCTCGGTGGCCCACCGGAGATCCCGCATGAGGCGTTTGGTGCCCCAGAGAAGTCCGATCAGAAAGACACACCCGATGAAGACGGGCACGGCGATAAAGTTGATCCACGCGAATTCGGGGTGGATGATCTCGGGTCCGGGAACCACGAATCCGACGAGCACTATCGCCAGCACCGCTCCGATCAGGTTGGTGACCAGGAGAGGGGCGGTCAGTAGTGCCTGGACGCGGATTCGGCGCCGTCTGGGGCTTTCGTCGGTGGATCCGAGCAGCCACGACCCCAGGGGCGCACTCGGGACACGGCTTCGCTGCATAGTGTGTCGAGAGTAGTCGTATTGATCGCTTAGGGTGGTCCGGTGCGCCTAGTTATTGCTCGTTGCCGTGTCGATTATGTGGGACGCCTGACCTCCCACCTCCCTACCGCTAGACGACTGCTGTTGGTCAAGGCCGACGGCTCCGTCAGCATTCATGCCGACGATCGGGCGTACAAGCCGCTGAACTGGATGAGTCCGCCGTGCTGGTTGGTCGAGACCACCGGAGACAGCGACGACATCCTGTGGGTCGTCACCAACAAAGCGGGCGAGGAGCTTCGGATCACTCTCGAGGAGGTCGAGCACGATTCGTCGTATGAACTCGGCCTCGATCCGGGATTGATCAAGGACGGTGTCGAAGCGCACCTTCAAGAACTTCTGGCGGAGCATGTCGAGACGCTCGGCCCCGGCTACACGTTGGTGCGACGCGAGTACATGACGGCCATCGGGCCGGTCGACCTTCTGGTCCGCGACGCGGACGGTGCATCGGTGGCGGTGGAGATCAAGCGCCGCGGCGAGATCGACGGCGTCGAGCAGTTGACGCGCTATCTGGAATTGCTCAACCGCGATCCGCTGCTCGCGCCGGTCACGGGAGTTTTTGCAGCGCAACAGATCAAGCCGCAGGCGAAGACTTTGGCCAACGACCGTGGGATCCGTTGCCTGGTCCTTGACTACGAGGCACTCCGCGGGACCGAAAGCACCGAGTTCCGACTTTTCTGACGCTGTTTAGACTCGAACCATGCCGCGCCGTAAACCTTCGCCGAAGCAAACCCGTCGAACGGATACTCGGCGTGCTCGGGATTCGAGTGCGGAGTCGCAGGCACCCAGTGGTGTGTTGTTCGGCGGGGCGCTGGTCCGGGAGGAACCCGGGCCGGGCGGTGAAATGTACATGGTGAGGCCGATACCCGGTTCCAATGCGACGAAGTTCTACCGGTGTCCCGGTTGTGATCACGACATCAGGCCCGGCGTCGCCCATGTGGTGACGTGGCCTTCGGAACCGGGTGGCGCGAACGAACGTCGACACTGGCACACCGGATGCTGGTCAGGCCGCGGAACTCGCAGCCTGACCAGACGGTGGTCCTGAGCGTCGATCAGTTCCTGGACTGGGCTCGCTGCTCGACGGCGCGGGTGTCGATCTCGGCGGTGTTGGTCTCGTCCGAGTCCTCGAGTACGTCGTCTTCGTCGATACGTGGTTCTGAGTCGACCGGATCTGCGTCGGCTTTCTTGTCTTCGATCTCGAGATCTTCCTCGGCTTCGACGATGACCGGAGCGGGCGGTGAATCGAGGAGTTCGCTCTCCCGATTGACCGATGCGAGCATGGCCGGAACCGAATCGAGTTGTCCGCGAATACCCAAGAGCTGAGCCAGGATTCGGCCACGGAGAACACGCAGTTCTTCAGTCAGTTCTTTTGCGTGTGCGATCTTGCGCTCGGACTGATCGGTGGCGGCCTGCAGCCTGCGCTGAGCCTCGTGCGACGCATCGGCGAGTCGACGCTCGGCCTCTGCCTTGCTCGACGACTCCAGTTCGTTGACGGCGGCGACGACCTTGGCGCGGCGCTCCGACATCGAGATGTCGAAGTCTTCGCGGATCTGAGTGCGCTTGGCCTCGGACTCGGCAGCCAGTCGATCCCGCTCGGCTTGTGCGGCTTCGACGATGCGCGCGGCTTCGGTACGGGCCTGTGCCATGGTCTGCTCGTGCATGGTTTCCATCGCGTTGCGACGGTCCTCGAGTTCGGCGATCAGCGACTCGTAGTGCCCACGTAGGCGGGCGCCGTCCTGTTCGGCGATGGAGGTCATCTCGGCTGCGTCGGCCTCGGCCTTCGCGCGCACCTCGGAGGCCTCGTCGGAGGCAAGGCGCAGCATGCGGCTGATGCGATCGCTCATGCCCTCCGCAGTGGTGGGCGGTACCGACAGGCGGTCGACGTCCTTGCGGAGGTCGTCGATGTCGTCGCGTGCATCGTCAAGCTGCTTGGCAAGGTCACGGGCCTGCGCAGCGGCAGCATCACGATCGGCTGCGGTAACTCGCAGCTCCGCGTCGAATCGCTCGAAGTAGTTACGCACCTCGTCGCGGTCGTATCCCTTCCGTGCGATCTGGAACGGAAGTTGGATCGAACCGCGGTCCTGCTCGTATGCCATGGCGACAATCTACCTGGCATACGAGCTGGAGTCGGGTCTGCTAGTGGCTCGCGTCGGGTTCGACCAGTTCCACCAGGACGCCCCCGGCGTCCTTCGGGTGAATGAAGTTGATGCGCGAGTTGGCCGTACCGCGTCGGGGAGCGTCGTACAGCAACCGAACACCGCGCTCGCGAAGCTCGGCGGAGATGGCGTCGATGTCGGTGACCCGGTAGGCGAGCTGCTGCAGTCCAGGGCCGCTTCGGTCGATGAACTTGGCGATGGTCGAGTTCTCGTCCAGAGGCGCGAGCAGCTGAACGGCAGTGGATCCGGCGGGGGAGCCGACGACGGAGAGCATGGCCTCACGCACGCCCTGCGATTCGTTGATTTCCTCGTGGGTCGACACCATGCCCAGGTGCTGCGTGTACCACGCGATCGCCACGTCGAGATCGGGCACCGCGATTCCGACGTGATCGATCGCGACGACGAGGTCGGACGACAAAGGTGCGAGTGCAGAACTGGGGGAGGTCTGTGTCATACCTTTCACGGTAGCGCTACCGTTTGAGGAGTACACGTCGGGATGTGACTTGGCTCTTAGGCCGCACGGAACCGACGACTATGTCTCTTTTGCAGCCGGAGGAAATCGTGACCAGTTCTGTGATTGTTGCGGGAGCTCGTACCCCGATGGGTCGACTCCTCGGATCGTTGAAAGACCTCTCCGGGTCCGACCTCGGCGGCATCGCCATCAAAGGCGCCCTCGACAAGTCCGGAGTCGC